>NZ_FOSK01000044.1 GCF_900114245.1 Pseudovibrio ascidiaceicola
TGTCTTTTTTCTAGCATTTTGAGGATACGGGAGAAGCGAGAAAAAGACTGGGTTGCCGCAAAGGCAAAGCCCTTCCAGCCAGCGAAAATAAAACGACGCACGAGCAAGTACTTGAACATTTCAACAGGCAGTTCGGTCACCAGTCTCAGGCGCAACAACCAGATAGGCTTTTGCTTCTGCGTTTCTGCAGCAAGCTCCGAAGTGTAGTTCAACTTACTCAACGCATGAGCCCAGGTGCGGAACGAGTAATGGTATTGCCGATTTCGCAGGGTACCCATCTTATAGCCGTCATCAAGCTGCATCCGGTCGTAGGATGGATCGAGCTTTATACGAGCATGCTTAAGGTTATAAAGTCGCGGAACTTTTCTGAAATCAGCAAAGAGGCGCGGCTTGCTATCACCAGGAAGAACCATAGTGTTGCGAACCAGATAACAGGCACATTCTGGTTCTCCAGCGGCAAACATCTGTGTCAGCTCTTGTCGCAAACCAGATGTTACGACTTCATCCGCGTCAATATAAAATACCCAGTCAAAGCTGCACTGCGTCTCTCCAAAGCTTCGCTGTGGTCCGAACCCTTTCCAAGAGTTGTAAACCACCTTTGCGCCATGAGATTTTGCAATGGCCACAGTGTCATCAGTGGAACCTGAGTCGATTACGATGATCTCTTGCCCAAGCTCCTTGACACTTTCCAGTGTTCTTCCAATTCGGTCAGCTTCATTAAAGCAACGAATTAGGATAGAAATCGGTGGCAATTGCTGTGACATTTGCGGGGCCATATTTACCAGTTACGCTTCAGCTGTAATTAAGGGGTCACGTAGATTTAATCAAGCCTGCTGCATAAGGTATGAGTGCGGCAAAAAAAGGAAACAGGACTTGAAACAGGTAAATGATAGCGCTACAGCCAATCAAGATGTGACATCCTGCATCACCAGTTGTGGCCGACTTGATTTACTCTCAAGAACGCTGGACAGCTTCCTTCCAGATCATCAAAATGACTTTGCCAAGTCCATCATTATTGATGATGCGAACACTCTGGACATCAAGAACTGGGTTGCTGCGCACTATCCGCAAACAGAAGTTCTGCTGAACCAACCTCAGCTGGGGCAGATGAAGTCTATCGACAAGATGTACACCCATGTGACAACTCCCTTCATCTTTCATGGCGAGGATGACTGGTTGTTTGAAGCGCGGAGTACAGTTGATGCTTGTAAAGCGGTTATGGCTGCTGAGCCTAACGTCAGTGTTGTGTGCGTGCGTAAGCTTTCAGATCTACAGCAGAAGTTTCAGGAAAACTGTATTCGAAAAGAAACTAGCGGCGTTAAATATGCTCTCATGCCAACAGACATCCATCCTGAATGGTTGAGCTTCTCATTCAATCCTGGGCTGGTGCGCAAGAGTTTGTGGGACAAATATGGTCCCTATGAGCAATATGGCACCGAAGAGCGGATCTCCATGGTCATGAAGAAAGATGGCTGGATGGTTGCTTTCCTTGATCCTGGGGCTTGTCACCACATTGGCGG
>NZ_FOSK01000043.1 GCF_900114245.1 Pseudovibrio ascidiaceicola
GGCGGGCTCATCCTTGCCAAGAGAAACCTGATCATTGAAGGTCAGATTGCCGGCGCGCGCAGTACCCAGCTTCTCAACCATAATGGCGGAGGAATTGAGTCTCTTGAGGGTGACATCACCTTGCGCACCCAAGACCTGCAAAACCTCACGAAAGTCGAGAAAACACTCAAAACATACGAATATGCAAATAACTTCGCAACAGGTGAATGGGCTCCGACATGGATCTATGACAACCGATCTTTCTACCGAGACTCGGGAGCGACTGCAGGCAAAAGTATTAGTAGTATGTGGGATTGGGGAGAAGGTGAAACTGGCTACATCTTCGCTCCAGATATTGTCCAAATCGAAAAAATTCTTGAACTTGAAGGAGTATCACCAGATGAGTGGAACCCCGATTGGTGGAAGAAATACGCTCCAAAAAATGTAAGCGAGTTTGATCCGTCAAAAGACCATTTGGAGCGATGGAGCATTATGACACCTGATGAAGCTCAACGCGTTCCAAGCGGAGCTCAGCTGATTGTCTACCTTGAGCAAGAAGAGATCTCAAATTCAGATCCAACTGCCCGTATCAAATCAGGAAAGAACCTATACGTTGATGTTGGCCATCTCAAGAACGCTCAAAGCCAGATTTTCGCCACTAATGATCTATCAATCACTGGTGGGTCTTTAGAAAACATAGGTGTATCTCTTTCTAAAACATACGGGGTTCAACTCAGCTACAAATTAACAACCAAACAGCGAGGTTTTGGCTGGTTAGGGCAGATGCATGACGTTTCTCAGAAAACGATTGAGACCTCCACAGTTGCCGCCGCTCCCGGCATCATCCATGCAGGCGGCACACTCAGCGGCAATCTTTCCGGCACGCTGACCAATGCGACTATAGACGAGCCAGATCCCTCAAAGCTGAACCTAGAAAGCTCTTCAGGCATTGAAACTGGTTCAGGCGCACAAGGTGTTACGCAACAAGGCAAACTTGACTCGCAGACCGCTGGGTCAGTTGGTACGGAGGAGGCCGATGCCGATGAGGCTTCCAAAAACACCGATGACTATACATTTGCCAATAGTGGGGAGCAGCCAGAGACACAAGGAGTCACAAAACAAGGCAATCTTGATGCAGATCGCCAGGTAGGTGCTGAGAAAGCAGATGCCGATGAGGCTTCCCAAAATTCAGGCAGCTACACTTTAGCCAACAACACGCAGATCTTACAGACAAATGCGAGTGGTCTCACCAAAGGCGACAGCCTTGATGGCTCAACGATCAGTGCACCAAAACCTTTAATACCAGGTCTGGGATCAATTAATGATTTGGAGTTTGGTGATCTTGATCTGGATGACCCGAAGACAATTAATCCTCGTGAAAGCAACGGAAAGAATTTTTTGCGGGCCATTGGATTGACGTCAAACCCGCAGTTGTTTGCTCCTGCTCAGAAAGAAAAAACTTATCTGATCGAAACACGCTTTGAGTTTGTTGATCAATCCAGCTTCTTTGGTCTGCCGTACTTTGCCGAAAAGCTCGGCATTCAAAGTCTGGGTCACTACGGACAGTCATTGGGTGATCCGTATTTTGATACCCGACTGATCACCGACCAGATTATAGCGGCAGCTGGCGAACGCTGGATCTCTGGCG
>NZ_FOSK01000041.1 GCF_900114245.1 Pseudovibrio ascidiaceicola
TTTCGCTGCCCAACGACAACATTACAAATACATAAGAGCCGAGGAATTGAATGCTCCAGAATAGTTTTGGTTCACAGACAAGACGAAAGCAAAAAACCGTTGTTGCAGCATTGCGTGTCCCTGTGTTTGCACTCATTGCCCTGGACTTGGTAGCCACAAGCCGTTCTGCTCGTGCAGAGGACATTGATGGGTCTTGGTCACTAACAGTTGATAGTGATCCAGCTGTTTCGGCCCCCCCTAGTCTGTGGGATGTGGATGCCCCCTTGAATAGTGGGGTGACAGCTGGGTCAGATGCCAAGATTACCATTCAAAATGGTGGTGAAGTCACCAACACTGGTAGAACTATCGGCGGAAACTCCGGTTCTCACGGTACCGTCGCTGCTGGAAACAGTCCCAGTACGCTGACAATTGATGGTGACCTCGATCTTACCTCCGCCTCAGTTATGGATTTTGAGCTTGGATCTCCGTCCGGCACAGCGGGTGTAGACAGCGATCTGATCCGGTTGTGGTTAAGTCTTTCCGATTTTTTACTCTCCAGGGATAGAAGCACATGCAACGCTTGATCTTTGCATACAAAAACACATCAGCCCTAGTTTCACATAGGCTTGCGATTTCAATCATTGCAGGGGCGCTGACGGCAACTCCCCAAATTAGTCATGCAGATGTTGTCTTTACCGGCAAAAACTACGGCTCCTTTGGCAGTAGCCGTATGACCCTCGGCGATGGGGGCATTGGCACGCTCACAATTTCTGGCGAGGACAAACATGGCGATAAAGAAGATAAAACCATTACCGGCTACTTGAATTTGGCAGATCGTGACGAATTCGATGCCGGGATTGCCCGCGGTGAGCTTAACGTGCTTGACGGTGCGCACCTGACTGTAAACGGCTCTATTGATGTTGGCCATTACTTCGATAGCCCACCAGCACCAACAGAAGGAGGCCGTATACTTGTTTCGGGCGCAGGGTCTATACTTTCAACTTTAAAGAGACTAGATTTCCAATATGGAACGAGTGCACTCACCGTTTCGAATGGCGGTACTTTTTCCTCATCCTCTTGGATCAGATTTGGAGATAATAGAAACGCCCGGTTTGCCGTCAATATTGGTGCTGCAAAAGGTGAAGCTGCGCAGGCCCCGGGCATACTGGATGTTCCAAGCATCTATTTTCGGTATGCCACGAGCGAACTGAATTTCAATCACACGGATGATGCTTATATTTTTGATGTTGACATCGGCTCGGTATCTCCCGGCGTGGGATCTCGCCATACAATCAATCACTTAGCGGGTACAACGATCTGGGCCGGTGGGGTGGGCGAATTTTACGGCGGTAACAATAGGTTTGTTGGCACGACGAATATCACTGGCGGTGCGCTGATCGTCAATGGTGAGCTGCCTGGGCTGATCAAACTGACGAGTGGAACACTGGGGGGCACGGGCACTGTCGGTACTATCGAGGCGACAGGTGGCACGCTCTCGCCAGGCTCCAACGGGAGTGGCACATTGAAGATCGGCGGCAACCTTGTGTTGGGCGAAAGCGCGACACTCGCTTTTGGCCTTGGTGCGCCCGATGGCACAGCAGGCGTGGACAGCGACCTCATCACCGTTGGTGGAAACCTGACGTTGGATGGCACACTTGATGTAAGCGATGCTGGCTCGTTTGGTGCTGGTGTATATTCATTAATCACCTATGGCGGCGCCCTAACAGACAACGGCCTCACAATCGGGCTTTCCCCAGTTGGCTACGACTATGCCCTGAGCACCACTGCAACGCCCGGCACTGTGTCGCTATTGGCCTCGACGCGGAATCTATTGTTTTGGAACGGCACGTCGGCTGCCGACGGCACCGTGCATGGCGGCGCGGGCACATGGAATACGACAAGCCAGAACTGGACCAATTCCGCCAGCTTCACAGATCTGGCCTATGACCCCAACAGCTCACTTGTTTTTCAAGGCACTGCGGGCACTGTCACGGTTGCTGATACAGGTGTCTCGGTATCATCTGGTTTGCAATTTGCAACCGATGGCTATCAGGTCAAAGGTGGCGATATTAAGCTCAACGGCGCAACGTCGGTCCGTGTTGGTGATGGTACGAGTACAAACTTCACTGCAACCATTGCCTCTGACATAATAGGGACAGGACCTCTGAATAAAACCGATTTGGGCACTCTTATTCTCGAGGGCAACAATAGCTATTCAGGTGGCACAACTCTGACAGCAGGTAAACTGCTTGTTAATGGCTCCACTGGTGATATCACAGTCAACGGCGGTAGCCTTGGTGGTTCGGGGACTATTGGGGCTGTCGCTGTTAATGCAGGTGC
>NZ_FOSK01000038.1 GCF_900114245.1 Pseudovibrio ascidiaceicola
TTTCGCTGCCCAACGACAACATTACAAATACATAAGAGCCGAGGAATTGAATGCTCCAGAATAGTTTTGGTTCACAGACAAGACGAAAGCAAAAAGTTGTTGTTTCAGCGTTACGTGTCCCTGTGTTTGCACTCATTGCCCTGGACTTGGCAGGCAACAGCCGGTCTGCTCGTGCAGAAGAAATTGATGGGTCTTCGTCGCTAACAATTGATAGTGATCCAAGTGTTTCAGAGCAGCTAAATCCGTGGCGGGTGTCAGATCTGGTTGTGGGCTCAACACATGGTTCTGATGCTGAACTAACTATCCAAAATGGCGGTCAGGTTGTTTATGATCGCTCTACTTTTCTTGGCGATAATTCAGGTTCTTCAGGCACAATAACGGTGACAGGCTCCGGTTCGCGATTGAATCCCGCAGCGAGCGATGACCAGGATGAAGCGTTGATCATTGGATACGAAGGAAACGGCACACTGACCGTCACTGATGGTGGACAGGTCACCAGTTACATTAGTGCTATTGGCTGGTCGTCAGGCTCTTCCGGCAACGTGCTCGTGGGCGGGGACGGGTCACTCTGGCAGAATGGTCACAATTTGATCGTGGGAAATGAGGGAACCGGAACTCTGACCATTGGTGAAGGCGGTCAGGTTACCAGTCTAACAGGAATTATCGGTGTTCGGAGTGGTTCTTCGGGAGACGTAGTCGTGACCGGAGATGCCTCTCTCTGGGAAACCAGCCATTTTATGAACATCGGATTGCTCGGAAGGGGTACCCTGACGATCTCAGATGGCGGCATGGTTGATGTGGAGGATCACGTTACGTTAGGTCGGGAGACAGGTTCCCATGGCACGCTCAATATTGGTGCTGCTGCTGGCGAATCCGCGCAGGCAGCAGGCGTTCTGGATGCCGCAACGGTTGAATTTGGCGACGGTACCGGGATAATCAACTTCAACCACACGGATAATGACTACACCTTCTCACATGCGATCTCGGGAGGCGGAGCTGTCAATCAGCTTGCCGGTGCCACAATCCTGACCGGTGCCAGCACCTATACCGGCGGTACCACTGTTTCAGGTGGCGAGCTGGTTGTTAATGGCACAATTGGTGATGTTACAGTCGATGGCGGTAGCCTTGGTGGGTCAGGCACGATCAACGGTTCGGCAACAGTCACAAGCGGAACGATTGCTGCAGGCAACAGCCCTGGCACACTGACCATCGACGGCGACCTCAATCTTACTTCCGCATCAGCTCTGGATTTCGAGCTTGGATCTCCTTCCGGCACAGCGGGCGTAGACAGCGACCTCATCGCCGTTGGTGGTGATCTGACGCTGGATGGATCGCTCAATGTCACTGATGCGGGTGGCTTTGACGCCGGGGTCTATAATCTGATCACCTATGGCGGCAGTTTGAACGATAACGGTCTGGTGGTGGGCACCGCGCTCACAGGCTTCCTTTACAACGTACAGACTGCAACAGCCGGACAGGTCAATCTTCTGGTGAACCCGGACCAGCTGAGCTTCTGGAACGGAGCGGTAACAAGTGCTGATGGAATCGTTCATGGCGGTTCTGGCACCTGGAGCAGTGCCGGGACCAACTGGACCGATGCCACTGGCTCAGCAAGTGCATCTTATCAACCGGACAGCACGCTGATTTTCCAAGGAACACCTGGCACAGTCACGGTGGATAGTGCCGGGGTTTCGGTTTCCAAAGGCATGCAGTTCGCAGCCGATGGTTATACAGTGACGGGTGGCAATTTAGCTCTGAATGCTCGTTTTAGTTTTGATAGTGTTTCTTTCAGGGTTGGGGACGGAACCAGCTCGGGTGCCGGTTTCACCTCAACCATTGCTTCCAACCTGACAGGGACTGGCTCACTGCAAAAAATGGGTCTTGGAACACTCGTTCTGACAGGTGACAACACCTACAACGGCGACACCACTGTTTCAGAAGGAGCGCTGGAGTTCAGGGATGGTGCTACCCTGAGTGGTGACCGATTTATTAGTGTTGGTGGTCCTCAAACAGCATCTCTGACCATTGCTGATGGCAGTGACGTTTCTGCAAGAATATATGCCGTTGTCGCTACGGACGCAGGTTCTTCTGGAGCGGTAACGGTGACAGGCCCTGATTCACGTTTTCGAGTTGGGGGTGCTTTTAGCATTGGACGCGATGGAGACGGAACCTTGAGTGTCTTGGAGGGCGGAGTAGTTACCAGCAGTTATGGTCAGATCGGATCTTCCAGAGGCTCAACCGGGGCTGTGGAGGTGACCGGAGAAGGGTCACATTGGAAGAACGATTTCGGGTTGGATGCGAGAGGGATCACCCTTTCCGTGGGAGGTGATGGAACCGGAACTCTGACCATTGCCGAAGGTGGTCGGGTGACCAGTCAGAAAGGGGTTATCGGCTCTGCGACAGGTTCTTCGGGAGACGTCGTCGTGTCCGGAGACGGGTCTCTCTGGGAAAACAGCCACTATATGAACATCGGATTGCTCGGAAGAGGTACCCTGACGATCTCAGATGGTGGCGTGGTTGATGTGGAGAACAGCGTTCATCTGGGCAGGGAGACCGGTTCCCATGGCACGCTCAATATTGGTGCTGCTGCTGGCAACCCGGCGCAGGCCGCAGGGATATTAGATGCCGCAGCGGTTAAATTTGGTGATGGTACCGGGCTGATCAACTTCAACCACACGGATAGTGACTACACGTTCTCCGCAGACATCAGTGGGAATGGCAGTGTCAATCAGCTTGCCGGCACCACCATCCTGACCGGCACCAACAGCTATACCGGCGGCACCACTGTTACAGGTGGCGAGCTG
>NZ_FOSK01000036.1 GCF_900114245.1 Pseudovibrio ascidiaceicola
TAAACAGGTCGGATACATAGTAGCGACTTCAAGGTTTCAAGTAACAACTCTCTTGCGAAATGCAGGCGGTCCATACATAACGGCTCCTGTTGGCATAGATATGCGAACGTATGCAGCGGTGTGATCATAGCTGCCATTTGCTTAATGACGGAGCAGCCTATACAAAGCGAGATGTCGACTTAAAGTTGACTTTAATCCGCTTAACGCTCAGGGCCAATACCGGACATTAAGGCGTTTCTATCAAGGGTTGATAAGTGTCTTAAATGGATACAAGTTCTTTCCCAAACTCAGCTCCAATTGGAAATTAGCTTTTGAAGAATGTTTACCGACATGCAGCTGAGTAAGAAAGAGCACAAGAGCTAAGCGTGGAGGTATCGATTTTACTTGGCATTCAGAACTTCGAAATTAGACCAGAGGGCGGCCTTGCAATGTCACTTTCAACCAGATCAGTTTGGAATTCTAAACTTTTTAAGCCAACGCAGATTAGTCACTTTTTGCATGTTGTTGCTGAATGATCTCCGCAACGTTTAGCCCTATCTTTCTGATTAAACTCCTCGTGATGAAGAGCATACAAAAACTTGGGCCTTCCCCAGAAGGGGAACCAATAATATGGTTGCTCTAAACGTTTAACTGCTCATGGTTTGGAATAACCCGCAGACGCGGGTTATTTCATGTTGGTTATCACACAAATATGAAGTCATCTACCGTGATGTTGCTTACGGCAACGTCTGAAAGGGTGATGGAGCTACCCTCATAAGAAATGACGGTGTCACCGTCCTTACCGGAGATATTTAGGTCGTTGAAGCTATCGATATTGTCTAAGAATTCAATTAGATCAAAGCCATCTTCGAAGTCGATGATTTCATCAGCACCCCAATTGGTATCAAACACAAACCTGTCATTTCCGGAACCTCCGGAAAGCATGTCGTCGCCGAAACCACCTTCAAGACGATCATGGCCAGCATTGCCATAAAGAGCGTTGTCGGCGAAGTTACCGATCAACGTGTCGTTGCCTGAACCTGCATAGGCAGTTTCAATCACTGTATCACGCATGATGGCCAGATTGCCTTTGTAGCCATTCACATCAGAATAAGTTTCTGCCAACAGCGAGATTTTCTGATCAGCACGCACAGAACTAAAGTTGAGAGTGTCCTGCCCTCCGCTGTCAGAGATGGTGTAGGTTACCCGGTTCAGATCCGCCAGATCATCATAGTAACCTCCAGCGGTTGAGTTTTCGCCATAAACAGTGTCACCACTGCGAATGTTATCAGCGGTGCCATAGAGATCCTGCATTGCAAGAATGTCAGCAATCATTGGCGTAACGACATAGGCATAGCTGGCGTCCACAGCAGAGTTCTCGCTCTGCGAGAAGTAGGACATAACTGTGCCCTGCCAAGAATCGTTCGCATAGTGGTTATCTACACCATAGCGTGCGCTGCCGTTGTAGTTGCCAGCATGCCCCAGGCCGAGAGCATGGCCGATTTCATGGATGTAAGTCTGGAATGAATAGGAATCCAGACTGGTTCCACTGTTATTCAACCATGAAGTGCTCACGTTTACGGTTGATGACTGAATGGTGCCGCCATATGTGCGGGAGCTTGAGTAGGCGCCGCTTTTATCATCACTGAAGGTGATTTGTGCGCTAGAATTTGCCTGCTCAAAATTGATGCCGGTGGTCATCGACCAAGCATCAAGAGCTTTGATCGCGAGAGCCCGACCATCACTGTTCAAGCTTGTTAGGTTTACCGTAATCGTGCCGCCTGGTTCCACATCAAATGCACGACGACCACTGCGCCAAGCTACATCAGTGAGCTGGTTAGCGATTTGATCATTGGTAAAGTGCCCCTCAGGCACAACGATCTCAGGGTCGGAGGTTGGCTGGGGAACCACCGGATCTGGATCCACAGGGTCTGGATCTACCGGATCTGGGTCCACCGGATCTGGGTCCACAGGGTCTGGGTCCACAGGGTCTGGATCTACAGGGCCTGGATCTACAGGGTCTGGATCTACTGGAACGGAATTCTCGATGACGTTGATCTCATAACTACCGGTATAACGATTACCAAAGGAAGAAGCGCCAATATAATATTTGCCGCTGGAAGTAGCCGTAAACGTGATCTCAGAATTACGTCCTTCTCCACTGTCGTCATCAAAGGCAATACGGTTACCATCACTATCATAGAGCGTAAGGACAGTGTTGCGAACACCGTAGTATCCGGCTCCTTTCAGGGAGACTGTATACTCTTTACCTTCTTCAAGCTCGATTGCCACAGCATCACGATCACCGCGGTAGCTCAACCTTCCAACGAAGCTCTCGCCCGCATCAATTGTATAGGGTGTGGAGCGACTAAATGGGGCATCACGCCATTCATCGCCAGATGAAGTCCATTTGTAGGGATAATAGCCATAAGGATTGTACTTATAGCGGCCAGAAGAGCCCCAATAACTGTAATGCATTTTACCCTCAATTTTTACTTTAACTACAGAAGTAAAATTGAGCACAAGTCAGAAATAAACAATATTAATTAGTATTTTTTCACATGAATTTTGTTTTTTAAAACATAACTCAAACTTAATATATGTAAAACTAATTTTTGTCTAAAATGCGTCTGAATGCAAATTATCAACCCTAATGACTCTATGTAATTGATATCTATTGTTATTTATTACTGAAGTCGATTTTATAGAGTTATGTCGAATAAACTGTATACTTCATTATATAAATTATTTACACATAATATAGCCATAATTTAATATTTTTACTTAGGTTTTATATAGCGAAAAGAGTACTATCAGAGATGGCTTGGGAAATCTGAACAGTTACCCGAACTAGATTCGCTCTTGAAACAGGCATGAGGAAATGGAGAGTTTGGCCCTCTCGCCTTTGTCTGGGAGCTTTAAAGATTTTTGCTTTAATTTTGAATCTTCATGTTTGCCAAAGGCGTTGATTTTGCCCATACCACCCTCAACCACTAGGTGGCGCGGTACTCACCGCTGATTGCAGAAGAGGCGAGGCAGTAAAAGCGAAAAATGTGCACCTCGTAGCGCATGGGTGAGACTAAGCCTCCCCCCTTTGAAGCCAGGTTCTGAGTTGATCAAAAGCCGATTACGTTCGATATTGTAGCTGCAACACTAACCCTGTTTCCAATGACTTGGAGCCAAGATTGTCGAGGCCTGAGGGGCGATCAAAGTTCTGACCAACCAGTTCCATGCTCGATAAGGAGAGATCCGCAACTTTCTGAATGGTGCCGGTGAGATATAGTGTCATATTGAAATGACGCTCGTTGACCTGTAGTTGCCTGTCAGCGTGGTTCGCTTTCAAGCCTGAAGTACAGACGAAGTGGCCTCTCGCTGCCAACACAAAGAGCAGATGCATAAAAGCTTACACTCTGGACAAACGGGGCCAACAATGGACCTACAGTCAGTTCCAGCATGGGTAGAATTCAGCTTAGGTAAAGTGTTGCGCTCTGCAATAAGCATTTTCAAATGCCGCAACTGCCGAAATTGCTTCACCCTTGACTGTCCTGGCACTTGTAATCTCTATAACATAGGTCATTGGGGATCCCGTAGTTGCTTTCGGGATTAAACCAGGATGCAATAGTGAACCTCAAGAAACTCCTTTGACCAACTGTAATAGAGCCCTTGAGAGATACCTTCCAGCCAGCATAACTCAGAAACACTTCCTTATTTTTCCTCTCCTGCAGAACCCTTCAGGCTAAGCCGGCCTATCAGTTCCATTGGCATTGGAAAGACAATCGTATTACTTCTATCGCTCGCGATTGTCTGCAGTGTTGTCAGGTAACGCAGCTGCATAGCTTGATCGTTCTGGGAGAGAATTCCGGCGGCTTCCAGAAACTTTTCCGCTGCTTGGGATTCGCCTTGAGCATCGATGACCTTGGCACGGCGAAGCCGCTCTGCCTCTGCCTGCTTTGCGATTGCACGGATCATCCGTTCATCAAGGTCGATGTGCTTCAATTCCACATTTGACACCTTGATACCCCAAGCCTCCGTCTGTTCATCCAAAATACGCTGGATATCGGAGTTTAGCCGATCTCTCGATGCAAGCATTTCGTCAAGTTCATGTTGACCAGCGACCGAGCGGAGGGTTGTCTGGGCCAGTTGGGTTGTC
>NZ_FOSK01000035.1 GCF_900114245.1 Pseudovibrio ascidiaceicola
CACGCAAAGTGACAGGATAAAGGAGGCGGTAAACTTGCGCAGGGAAATCATGAAAACAAACAGACAAATGACAGCAATGAGAAGCTTAGGACGGATTGGATAGAGCGTTCAGGCGTGCAAAAGCTGCAGAAAAGCCAGAAAGAGACAACTCAATTGAAACTGGTTGCTGAGAAGAGATGGACTTGAGCGTTAATGTTAAATTCTGGCCAGTCTTAAGCTGCTCAGTAAGCGCATCGCTCAGCTCAACTGGAGCAAGACACCCAGCAGGCAAGCACGTTGAAAAAGCAAGTCTCTCAAAAGCTGCTTGTTCATCAATCTTTGCACTGACCCCAGCATCGAGTTCCAGACCAAAAGGTAAAATCAAAGTCCCAGTCACTGGAGCGCGACCAACTTGCTTATCAATCACAAACGCCAATACTCGCTGTCCGGATTGCCTGGATGATAATTCCTGCATCATCTGGCAGGTTTGCTTGCCTTCAACCGGAACGCAGCGCAGTGTCCAGTCCTTGTAAGTTTCCACCTGGGAACTCGGCAACTCTTGTGCCTGAGAGGGTGGTGCTGACAAAAGCCCAAACGCCAGCAGCCCGGACAGTATTTTATTCATCTAAGATCCATCATCCAAATATGATTTGCGCATTTATGCATGCGGAAGATGGTATTCAGATACGGCGAGCGTCAATTAAATACTTAAATACAAATTTAACTAAATAACCAAAATTAAATCCATTTATTCAAAATTACTTAAATATTCACAATAGTCACTATTGCTAGCTACTTTTGCAAGACCAAGTGAAAAATAATCACCTATCAAATTGAGCTCCATAGAGCCTTAAAAGCGAAGAATGCATTGTCGAATCACGCAAGCACTATCGAGGAGTACTTGGCAAAATCATAAAAACACAAAGATCGTCAGTGCAGCAGCCGAAAAGATGAGTAAGGATATTCGGCGTAAGACCCGCAAGTGCTATTCCACCGAAGATAAGATCCGTGTAGTCCTCGCCAGACTGCGCGGCGAGGACAGCATTGCCGAGCTGTGCCGTCAGGAAGGTATCTTGCAAGGGCTCCATTACAGCAGGTCTAATGAGTTTCTGGAAGCTGGCAAGAAACGGCTTGTCGGAGATACAGCCCGCTAAGCCAGCGCAGGGCAAGATCGAGTGTTGGCACAAGATCATGAAGAACAGCATCCTGATAGAGAATTACTATAAATCAGTGGATCTGGAGGATCAGATCGGCAAGTTTATCACGTATGGTAACCATCATCACGAGAGCTTGGATAACGTCACCCCGACTGACGTCTATTTCAGACGTGACAAACAGATCCAAGAGCCGCAAGAAAACATCAAACGGCACGAAATTCATAAAAGGTGCCTGCACTACCACGCACAAGCCGCTTAACATCAACATACAAACCGGCCAAATACTCCACTACTCAAAAAGAAAACTCTGTCTAATTTTAATAGATGACAGTGCGAGCGGCATCGCTCTTACTTGCGTTAAAACTGTATCCACCCTACTTGTTTTCAACGTTTTGGTAAGAGATCCTCATGCGGGTGAAGCTCATGGAGATGTGGGTTTTTTGGATGAGGGAGACGGCTTTCAGGTCTCCAAGCTTTAAAGCTGTCAGGATGTCATCCATTTCCCGGTTGAAGATGATAACTTCGTCTGTCAAATCAATGACGGATGCAAACAGAGATTTGAGCCAGATGCGTGTTGTCTGCATGCAGAACCTCTCTGAAATCTCGCGCAAAGGACCGTTATCTGTGAGCTTGAGGATGGTGAGGAAGAAGTCCATGATCAGGATCGAGAACTCGCGGGCATTTGGGTTTGTCTGCAGTTCTTTGGCGCGAGCAGTCAAAGCCTCAAACTCAGATAATATCTCCTCTGTGGGAGGTAAGGAAGCGCTTGCAAAAAGTGAGCAAGCCATCTCAGAGCTAGGAGATGGCTGTGTTTGCTGTCGAAGTAAAGGGAGTTTCCATCGCTCTGGCGTGCCACACCTTTAGCGTGAGTGAGCGCTGCTACCGTTATCAGCGGCGCTTGAACGATGAGAACATTGTCATAGCTGATTGGCTGTTGCGTTTAACGACAACCAACAGAACCTGGGGTTTTGGGCTGTGTTTTCTGTATCTTCGCAATATCAAAGGCTTTGGCTGGAACCATAAGCGCGTCTACCGTATTTACCGCGAGCGGGAGCTGAACCTGCGGATCAGGCCGTGCAAGCGTCTGAAACGAGCAAAGCCTGACAAGCTGGCAGCGCCCTCCAGTCCTAATCAGGTATGGTCGATGGATTTTATGTCTGACCAGCTGGAAGATGTCAGACGATTGCGTACACTCAACATTCTCGATGACTTCAGCCGGGAGGGATTGTGTATTGAAGTCGATTTCTCTCTTCCTGCGCTCAGGGTGGTGCGTGCGTTGAGGTACGTGGTTGAGTGGCGTGGCAAACCACTCGTGATACGTATCGATAATAGCCCAGAAAACATCCGTGACACTCTGCTGTCATGGGCCAAATCGCAAGACATCAAGATCCGACATATCCAGCCAGGAAGGCCAGCCCAGAATGCGTATGTGGAGCGCTATAACAGAACGGTCAGGCAGGAATGGCTGGATCAAAACTGCTTTGAAACCATCGAACAAGCGCAAATAGAAGCTACAAACTGGCTCTGGACATACAACAACGAACGGTCCAACATGGCCATCGGCGGCATCACACCCGCAACTAAACTGAACCTAGCAGCATAACTCTACTGCCAAACTCCTCCATAAATGGGGGGATTACCGGATATAGTCTGGCTGCCAGATATGACAGCACCGGGAGAACCGGTCGATGTGGGTGACAAGCTGCGATCCCTCATTGCAACTGCAGGGCTCTGAGCTTTCAAGTTAACGCTGTGACAACTGACAGGAAACAGTCTCTCGTTGAAAGTGCAAACAGATCACTGAGGGCCAACTGCGGCCATTCAGCCAGTTCCATCAGTGGTTGAAGAGATAACCGAGTGATGACGCCGTAGGGTGTTTCTTGAGAATTCATCTCACATCAGTTCATTTGTGAGCTATGCTCCAAGGAGCCCATTGCGGACATCTACTAACGATATGAGTACCAAAGTCTCATAAATCTGGTTACTGCCCATAGCAGACATGCGATGTCAAAAGGCTGAGAAGTTGGGCAGGCCAAATCTCGAACTATCACAAAACACGTGCCTCAGTACTCACCCCTGCATACGCATACGCTGCTTGTGCCAACTTGATGGCGCCACTATCATTTGACAGGAAGAGATCGCAACGCGCGGCTTCTTCAATGTGCCGACAATCACGGAATTGCGCTCGAAATCTTTTTCTTCGGGTTGATTGATTACCTTTCTTGACTTTCGGATCTCTGCCAACACCTTGAGTGAACAGGAGAAATGTGAGACCAACCAGTGCTCCATTATTTGCATAAGGGCCATTTGGCCAGTTTTTTTGAGGAAACGTATCGATCAAGCGGCGCTTTGCCTCATCACCAAGTTCAGAGAAAATAAATTCCACAACGTTGTCGGACGCAAGATTGTCAATTTGATTAAATCTTTCATTCCATTCACACGTGGTCTGAGGTTGTTGATGGAGAGCATCGCTCTTATGTTTGTCCAGGTCTATAGAACGTAAGCTCTCCAAGAGTATTTGGCGAAATGAGACAACATCGAGAAGTCCGAAAGTCTCACGCTGGAGCTCTGGCACCAAGAGATCGATGCTTTTTTCCAGTTCTTGTTGTAATTCTTTTGATTCCAATTTGCCGAGCCAACCCACAACGTATTGTGCCAGTACAAGCAACTCAGAGATGTACTCTTGAGCCTTACTTGCTAAGTCGGGTTTGCTCAACATGAGATCCTTTGCCCTGTTAGGGCTTATCTCGAAGTTATGCTCGAAGCGCTCCGAAGGTTGAATGTAGAAGCCCTTAATTTCATCGATAACTCGTACGAATTGATCTGGATCGTGGAATGCCCGACACTCTTCGACATGGACCTGCGAATATACAAAAATCGGCTCATGTTTTTGATAATGCTTGAGAGTGCGCAATAGTTCGTCTCTTGCTGGCTCGCCCTCTCGAAGATTGCTTAAAATGTTCTGATCTAAATAGATGATGAATTTTCTTTTGTCTTCCATGGGCGTGCTCCATAGGTTTCGCAGCAACTTAAGTACACCGAGACGAAGAGCAATTGCAGTCTTAGATGTCAGTGTGGCTGCACCAACCAGCAAGATTAGGGTTAATCAAGATCACCTGCAAGACTGAGAAAAGCCTGTTTCACTGCGTTTAGCGGGCAATTGGAGGGATCAACTTCATATCTGCAACAAACATCCGCTAAGTCCGCCGGACGTTTCTTATTCCTCTAATACGTGGGACCAGCTGTCTTCATCAGCCAGCTGGATCAGAGCCACTTGAGGTTGAGGGTAAGCTCTGACTAAGGATGGTGCAAAGGTGCGCGAATGTCGGCAAATGGGCAGCTGCCACATGTAAGGAATGTCTTGAAGTGTGGGCCAACAGCGGACATTCACACAGTTCAATCAATAGTTGAGGCGGTCTGGATGGTAGCCTGTCGGAGTTTCCGAGACCACTTCCGTTTTCTGTGCAAAGGTCATGGTGCTAAAGAGTAAGGCCTTGTTCTGGGCGGGGACAAAATCGCGGATTTGGTGGATATAGATTCTCGACAGTTGGAGAGCATTTGCCCGCCACTTCTGTTTACAAGTGGCGGGCGGGGCTATGTTGGGTAGGTGGTTTTGCGCAGGCAGGAGAGCCGTCAGAATTTCAGGGCGATGTTTGCTTTGAGCCCCTGATCGGTGAAGCCGGAACCAAACCGGCCATCGTATGCCAGACCCAAGGTCGTGCTATGTCCCAGATCCACCGATGCTCCCAGATTCAGCAGGAGGGCATCTCTGGCAATCGGAATACCGGCAACGGAGAAGTCATCGCCTCCGGCAAAGGCATGATTGACAACAGGTGTTACATCGCCAAACGCATGCTGCCAGGCAGCTTGTGCTGATAACTTCGCGGTGAATTGACCAAGGTTCGCCCGTGTCTCTGCCCGCAGCCCGATACTGGTGAAGGTGCTGTCCATTGTCTG
>NZ_FOSK01000034.1 GCF_900114245.1 Pseudovibrio ascidiaceicola
CGCCAATCTGGCTCCAGCGGAATAATCGTCACACTATCAGTATTGAGGCTAACCTGTCCTGCCGGCAATTCCACAGACCGCCCATTTATTTGCCGTAAAAGATCGGTTTGATTATCGGCAATCAAATCTATGACCCCTTCGTCAAGAGCATCGACCGCCGTTAGGCTAGCAGCTTCGCTGACCGCCTTTTCCGCCCACTCTGAGTTTCGGTTCCTCAACTGAGCGAGGCTCTTGATGTAGGCCTTCGCATCACTGATAGCTTTGACGGAGGAGGAAGGGGCCTTACTTTTCTCTTCATCCTCTTCGTTGTCGGAGCTTCCAGATCCGGGAAGACCACCGCCTATTTGAACCGGTGTTGCTGCACCTAAATTGGTCCCCGGTGCCATGGCAGCAATATGGCATGCGTAGAGAATGTAGGTTCCAGCACTGGCCGCACGTGCACCGCTCGGTGCAACATACCCAACAACTGGAACCGGAGATGCCAGAATGGCATGAATGATGGTTCGCATTGCGGTGTCGAGACCGCCAGGGGTGTTTAAGGTGAGGATGACAAGCGTGGCCCCATTTTCCTGAGCGGATTGGAGGCTACGTGTCACATAGTCAGCAGTGGCCGGTCCTATAGGGCCTTCAATACGGATGAGCGAAGCTGTCCGATCCGTTTGGGCGGCACCGTAGCTCGTGGTGCAAAGCGCAAAAATGAAGAAACCGCCGATTAAAATTACCTGAAAAAAGACACACCGAATACACGCAAATCCTAAATCTTCAAGATTTGCAATCTGCCATTTCGTTCTTGTGGCCGTTAGTAACATTTCACGGTGCGTTCTGCTTTTAGATGGTTACATTCAGATATCTACGCCACGTACATAAGGAAACGTGGTAACTACATACTCAAGTGATATTTGCGGGTATGGTGCTCAGCAAATTATCTGCATCTATACTGGCACATAACGCAGAGGATAGGTAACTTGGTGAATGTGACAGTTTCTGATGACTTAAGACATCTCCAAACTGTTTGCATTTGAACGGTAGCTTATTTGTTCGCAAATCAGTTTGATGAGGCGTATTCAGGATACGTGTAAAATAGTCCAGACTTCTGCCAGAGTAATGAAGCCTCAAATTTGATAAGCGCCTATTGATCCCATAGTGAACTCTCTATGTGGCGCGCTTGAACAACTGTTCTGCAGACAAAGTAGGCATTGCTACGGTGCCGAAAATTGGAAATGAGCATGGCTACTACGAGGTGTCTCGAGCCAACAACAGACATTCGAGCGTTTCTTTCTGAGGTTGAGGCAATTCTTTTAGAAGTTACTGCTGGCGTTTTCATGAATGCTTTTCGGTCGGACCTATGTGCTCACTTTTGCTGGATGTGTCACGGGTCGTTGAGCCCTCTTTACCAATTGCAGCGGTTTGCACCAATATCGGATGTCTCAGCTTGGAGTTGGGCATGGAACGTTGAATCAAGTCGGCAATGCTCCGCCAATTCAGTAGGTATCAGTGTGCTGCATTGAAAGATAGCAAGGACATCTGTACCCCCACGCCAGATGCCCCATGGAGTGCCTCAGTTTAATTCAAAGTGATCCGCCAAGGCGTCGATAATGGTGTCAAGCACCTGACTTCGATCCGTCCCCACCGGGTCGGTGCAGACAGGATCATCTTGTTCTTCTATCAGAAGAGCTTCACCTGCGGGCTTGCAAAGTCCAAGTGCTGTAAAATGCGTAGCAGGTGCGATTGTCTTAACAGAAGCCTGCGGCACCAAAGTCTCAAAATTGCTCCCCATAGCGCTCGTGTCTGTCGCATTGAGCCTATGGGTTCCTTCGCCCATCCCTACAAGAAGAAGCGGAACCGTTACATCCTGCACATCCTGCGGCGCAAGATCCCAAGTTAGACCAGGATCAATAGCTGCGACGCCACTGATACGCGGATCCCTGTAGGATGCCTCATACTTGTCTTGATCGATTGCCGTGATGTCGACGCCTTCGGATGTCAGTTCAGCGCAAAATCGTGACCCTGCACCCGCAGCTTTGCAATACTCGAAAAAACCGTCCCGATTGCCTTGGACACCTGCAAGTGAAAGGGCAGTCCATCCCCCGTAGGATAAGCCTGTGGCATAGATCCGTGTTTCGTCGATGATGGGTGCGAAAATCGGATCTTGTAATACATAGTCCAATGCAGCGGACATGTCTTCGGCGCGGGTCCAATGATTGAATGCGGTGTCGAAGTCCAAATCAAAAGTTGTACTGCTTGGATGGTTTACTGCCACAACGATTGCCCCTTTGGAAGCCAACCCTGCGCTGAGCCACGCCATCCGAGCGTAATTGCCACCCCAGCCATGAGAGAGAAGAACGACCGGATGTCGTCCCGGTACCGGTTCGGCATCTTTGAACACAGATGTTCCATAAAATATCGCATTTTCAGCAAACATGGTCTGGTGCTGACCCACGGCAGGGAACATGACAGCCATCTGCATATCTTGGTCATGATGGGGAACCGCTATAGTCAGCTCGTCGAGGCCGACATCTTGTGTTGCGATTTCAGTGCCAGCAGAGAGGATCGAAGCGAGGGCAAGGACAGTAGTTTTCATGGAGTGCCTATCGGTGAAGTGGTTTGAATGTTGACACCTTCATTCAAACGCTGACGGGATTTTATTCGACCTGAATCAGGTTTAAGGTCACGCAGATCAGGATTTAGGTCCTATTAAGTAAGGAAAAGGACCTCGCCTGATGCCAGTTCTACCAATACCCATGATTATCGCTCTGCTGCTATTGAGCTTCTTTTGCACTGTGTGCTGAGTCGCGGGATGCACACAACCAGAAATAGCAAGAACATAAAACCGGCGAGGCCCTGTACTTAGGAGAATGTCGGAAAATAGTCCGCTGCTACGTGTCGGGAGTGTCAAAAAGTTTGGGCCAATCACGACCCTTCAAACACTTCAATCAAGGATTGAACAGCGCTCTTGAAAGATACCATGGATGCTTTAGTGAGTTTGCTTGTTTGTCCCTCCGGCTCCTTAGTCGACCTTCATTAGTGCTTTGCTCTCAACAGGACTGCCTACGCAGCAGCTGTGAAGGGGGCTTGAGATAAACCACAATGATATGGGCTGTCATGTGGTGATTTCCTGATCCTTTCGGGGGGTACGGTAAGTGCGAAGGCTTCGCTCGACCCAAGGGCTGGCACTGACAATGATGATACCGATCAGCACCCCTGCGGACCCGATCAGAAACCCGGTCGTCAGAGCGTCTCCTAAAAGGAAGTAGCCAAGGATGACCCCGATCAGAGGGGTCAGGAACGAAAACACACCCAATTGTGTGGCCTTGTAACGTGTCAACATCCAGAACCAGCACAGGAAACTTGCAAAGGCAACAATCACGCTCTGGAAGGCAAGGTTCCAGAAAAGTGGCGCTGACGGGATGATCCCAGCCTGACCGGTAAACGCCGCGATCGTAATCAGAATGATCGCGGTAATCGCGAGTTGATAGAAAAGAACATGGGTGGCGTACAACTCACTGAGACGTGTTGTTCGGATCAAAACGGTTGTCGCTCCCCAAAGAACTGCGGCCAATAGAGCCAGCGTATCTCCTAAAAGCATAGAGGCAGCAGCAGGTGTTCCGGATTGATCTGGTCCCGGTGTGAGGAAGGCATATGCAATGCCGATGATGGCCACGAAAATACCGCCCCATTGAAGGGCAGAAAGACGCTCGGTTGAGAGTTTCAGATGAAGACCCAAAGCGGCAAACACGGGAGCTGTGTAAAGGAAAACAACCACGTGAGATGCGGTGCTGTATTCAAGCGCTTTCCCTATAAGAAGGAACTCAAAGGCGAAAAGAAGTCCTGCCAGCGCTCCGAGCAATGCAGTTCCTCCCGATAAGAGGGGGCGCTTTTGCCGAAACGCGGTCAAAGTATATACGCAAGCGGCAGCTAACCCTGAGCGAATGCCGATCTGAAACACGGAAGAAGCATAAGATTCAGTCGCCTTGAGGCCAATTTGTTGCATGGCCCAGATTGTGCAAATAACGACCATCAAGCCGATTGCTGTGATATCAAGTGGCTTGCGCTGATCCAAAACCATTCTCCTTGTTGAGTTCAAGGACAATAGCTTTTGTCATTTGATCAGTATATATTGATTAAATGACAAAAGCTGTAGAAAATCTGACAGATAGATCCGGGGAAGGCTCTCGCATACATGACGTTCCGTTTCGAGAGCGCTTGCCACAGCCGCTTTATTTCCGGTCGGCGCAGATGCCAAAGAATGCGATTTACCCACGTCATAGCCACCCATGGGGTGAGCTGGTTTACTCTTATAGTGGTGTAATGGAAATCAACCTCAGGGATGGTCACTTCCTTGCTCCGCCACAATATGCCGTATGGTTGCCGCCAGACGTGGAACATCAAGGATTGAACAGGCAGGCTGCCGTGCATTGCTCTCTTTATGTTTCCCTTGATCTCTGCGGACCACTCCCCCAGCGGACCACAGCACTCGAGGTCAACCCGATGCTTCGGACCATGCTGGAGTATCTGAGGGAGAAGGAAGGTACGTGCCCGTCCAATCCTGCACACCTTCGGTTTTTGCAGGTCGTGGTTGATCAATTTGCAGAAGGACAGCAGGTCGGTTCTTTTCTGCCCTCGACGACCGACCCCATACTGGGGAAGGTGCTTCAGCATCTACAAGATAATCCGCATGACAATCGGTCATTAGCGGAACTCGCCCGGCTCCATGATACATCGGAGCGCACGCTGATCCGTAGGTGCAAGCGCGATCTCGGGATCCCCTTTGCAGAATGGAAGCAAAGGTTGCGCGTACTCAAGGCGATGCCAATGCTGGAAGCTGGAGATCCCGTGCAAAGCATCGCTGATCAACTGGGTTATGGCAGCGCCTCATCCTTCATCGCTATGTTCGGGCGGATGATCGGGAAAACACCTGACGGCTATCGCAAGTCAGTTCTCAAATAAGCATCTTGAAAAAATACTATCAAATTTGAATAGCCGTCGCCGAATGAGTTCAGAGTGTTTCTGCTAACGAATTGGACTGGCTCAGGAAAAGTAGAGAGCCTTCTGATACATTAAGATCAGGAGGACTTTATGGGGCGCAAACATTACACGGAAGAGTTTAAGCGGG
>NZ_FOSK01000033.1 GCF_900114245.1 Pseudovibrio ascidiaceicola
TGTTCATGTTTTATTTTGAAGATTTGTCGGTGTGGATTATTCATGCCCGGCGGCGCCCTACTCTCCCGCGTCTTAAGACGAAGTACCATTGGCGCAGGGGCGTTTCACTTCCGAGTTCGGGATGGGATCGGGTGGGGGCGCCCCGCCATAGCCACCGGGCAGGAATAAGTCACACTGACTTTTGAACTGGTCTGAGATGGCACTTTTTTGAAGTGCCAATGTTGTTTCCAAGTTATCGCTTTGATTTGTTAGCTATCTCATATCTATGATTATAGCTTAATGGGAGTGATCAAGATCAATCGAGCTATTAGTAAGGCTCAGCTTCGAGAGTTACCCCTCTTCCACATGCCTCCTATCAACGTGGTGGTCTTCCACGGCTCTCAAGGGAAGTCTAGTTTTGAGGTTGGTTTCCCGCTTAGATGCCTTCAGCGGTTATCCATTCCGAACATAGCTACCCTGCAATGCGGCTGGCGCCACAACAGGTCCACCAGAGGTTCGTCCATCCCGGTCCTCTCGTACTAGGGACAGATCCTCTCAAATTTCCTACACCCACGGCAGATAGGGACCGAACTGTCTCGCGACGTTCTGAACCCAGCTCACGTACCACTTTAATTGGCGAACAGCCAAACCCTTGGGACCTGCTCCAGCCCCAGGATGTGATGAGCCGACATCGAGGTGCCAAACAATGCCGTCGATATGGACTCTTGGGCATCATCAGCCTGTTATCCCCGGCGTACCTTTTATCCGTTGAGCGATGGCCCTTCCACGAGGGACCACCGGATCACTATGACCGACTTTCGTCTCTGCTCGACTTGTCAGTCTCGCAGTCAGGCAGGCTTATGCCATTGCACTCAACGAGCGATTTCCGACCGCTCTGAGCCTACCTTCGCGCGCCTCCGTTACCATTTGGGAGGCGACCGCCCCAGTCAAACTACCCGCCACACACGGTCCCGGGCGTTGTTGCGCCGCGGTTAGATATCCATGAGGACAAGGGTGGTATTTCAAGGATGGCTCCACCCGAGCTGGCGCCCGGGTTTCAACGCCTACCACCTATCCTACACATGTCATCACGAATACCAGTGTGAAGCTGTAGTAAAGGTGCACGGGGTCTTTCCGTCTGACCGCAGGAACCCCGCATCTTCACGGGGAATTCAATTTCACTGAGTCTGTGCTGGAGACAGCGGGGAAGTCGTTACGCCATTCGTGCAGGTCGGAACTTACCCGACAAGGAATTTCGCTACCTTAGGACCGTTATAGTTACGGCCGCCGTTTACTGGGGCTTCAATTCGGTGCTTGCACACCTCCTCTTAACCTTCCAGCACCGGGCAGGCGTCAGACCCTATACGTCGCCTTGCGGCTTCGCAGAGCCCTGTGTTTTTGATAAACAGTCGCAACCCCCTATTCTGTGCCCCCAATACAAAGTTGCCTTCGTATTGGGCTCCCTTCTCGCGAACTTACGGGAGCAATTTGCCGAGTTCCTTCAGCACAGTTCTCTCAAGCGCCTTGGTATACTCTACCTGTCCACCTGTGTCGGTTTCGGGTACGGTCTTAGCGTGGGAGCTATTTCCAGGAACACCTTCACCGCATCTCCAATCCAATAAGGAGATACGATACACGGCATCCGTCACTACCCACTGGCCGGGGAATATTAACCCCGTTCCCATCGACTACGCCTTTCGGCCTCGCCTTAGGGGCCGGCTAACCCTGCGCCGATTAGCGTTGCGCAGGAACCCTTGGACTTTCGGCGAGAGGGTCTCTCACCCTCTTTATCGTTACTCATGTCAGCATTCGCACTTCTGATACTTCCAGCAGCCCTCACGGGTCCACCTTCATCAGCTTACAGAACGCTCCGCTACCGCTTGTCAAAGACAAGCCCGCAGTTTCGGTGTATGGCTTTAGCCCCGGTACATTTTCGGCGCGGAGACCCTTATTTAGACCAGTGAGCTGTTACGCTTTCTTTAAATGATGGCTGCTTCTAAGCCAACATCCTGGTTGTTTTGGGATCTCTACATCCTTTCCCACTTAGCCATAACTTAGGGACCTTAACTGGCGGTCAGGGTTGTTTCCCTCTCCACAATGGACGTTAGCACCCACTGTGTGTCTGCCCTGCAGTACTTCCTGGTATTCGGAGTTTGGTTAGGATCAGTAAGGCGGTGAGCCCCCATAGCCCATCCAGTGCTCTACCCCCAGGAGTATTCACAGGACGCTCTACCTAAATAGATTTCGCGGAGAACCAGCTATTTCCGAGTTTGATTGGCCTTTCACCCCTAGCCACAAGTCATCCCCGAATTTTTCAACATTCGTGGGTTCGGTCCTCCAGTGCATGTTACTGCACCTTCAACCTGCTCATGGCTAGATCACTCGGTTTCGGGTCTAATCCAACGAACTAAGACGCCCTATTCAGACTCGCTTTCGCTACGCCTACACCTATCGGCTTAAGCTTGCTCGTTAAATTAAGTCGCTGACCCATTATACAAAAGGTACGCTGTCACCCTTACGGGCTCCAACTGTTTGTAAGCATTCGGTTTCAGGTACTATTTCACTCCCCTCGTCGGGGTACTTTTCACCTTTCCCTCACGGTACTGGTGCGCTATCGGTCGACTAGGAGTACTTAGGCTTGGAGGGTGGTCCCCCCATGTTCAGACAGAATTTCACGTGTTCCGCCCTACTCGAGGACTATAAATCTTTCTACCCGTACGGGACTATCACCCACTAAGGTCAAGCTTCCCAGCTTGTTCCGGTTCTTAATCTATAGCCACTGGCCTGATCCGCGTTCGCTCGCCACTACTAGCGGAGTCTCGGTTGATGTCCTTTCCTCCGGGTACTTAGATGTTTCAGTTCCCCGGGTTTGCCCCCTTGCGGGTACACCTTACGGTGTGGGTTGCCCCATTCAGAAATCGCCGGATCAAAGCTTATTCGCAGCTCCCCGACGCTTATCGCAGCGTATCACGTCTTTCATCGCCTCTAGTCGCCAAGGCATCCACCAAATGCTCTTAAGACACTTGATCACTCTCATTAGCTATAATCATAAAGGCCTCTTCCATAAGAAGTGCCTCTGACTAAACCAACAAAAATAAAGCTTGATTTAACTTGGCTTGTACATCGGTTGCCAGATGTACAATCAACAATACATACATCGTATGTATCAAAGACATATGCAATGCATATGCCTAGACCAGTTCATGAGACATAACTGGCGGGGCAGCGGTCAAGCGCCCCCGTACAATACCCTGGCGGGCATTGGTAACTGGCTAGCTGACACATCCGGCAAACCCCTAAAGGTCTGGCGCCAGATGCGGCCAATTATGTCTTCTCTTCAAAATGTCACAGAACAAGCAGGTTTTCAAAAAACCCGCAAAACGGATACTCTCTTAGTAGATCTTGGAACAAACTCTTCGGTAAAAAAAGTTGGTGGAGCCTAGGAGGATCGAACTCCTGACCTCCTGAATGCAAATCAGGCGCTCTCCCAGCTGAGCTAAGGCCCCTTTATTCTGGCCTCAAAGGACACTTCCTTGAAGTGTCCGCGCCGGCGTTAGCATCTGCTAACTTGGCTACCCTCGCATAAGCTCGGCGGACCAGTCGGTCCTACTCGCGCTAACGCGCTCGGGAGTGCGTGCCACAATTTCCAATTAACTTAAAAGCTGACATTCAAAATGTCATTGGTGGGTCGAGGAGGACTTGAACCTCCGACCTCACGCTTATCAGGCGTGCGCTCTAACCACCTGAGCTACCGACCCATTGTCACCAATGGCGCGCTCAAGCTTGAGCTACCGAACCTTTAAGCAATCTACATAAGAAAGAGAAACGAAGACGGCGGTATTCGCCAATGACACCTTAAAAGCCACTTCATTGAAGTGTCTAAGGCGTCAGGTGCTGATCATAATGCCAGCTATGTTCAAAAAATCAGTCGATAGCCTGTGACACGCAAGCGTGTCATTGCTGAAGACCAATCCTTAGAAAGGAGGTGATCCAGCCCCAGGTTCCCCTAGGGCTACCTTGTTACGACTTCACCCCAGTCGCTGACCCTACCGTGGTCGCCTGCCTCCCTTGCGGGTTAGCGCAGCGCCTTCGGGTAAAACCAACTCCCATGGTGTGACGGGCGGTGTGTACAAGGCCCGGGAACGTATTCACCGCGTCATGCTGTTACGCGATTACTAGCGATTCCAACTTCATGCTCTCGAGTTGCAGAGAACAATCCGAACTGAGACGGCTTTTAGAGATTAGCTACCCCTCGCGAGGTCGCTGCCCACTGTCACCGCCATTGTAGCACGTGTGTAGCCCAGCCCGTAAGGGCCATGAGGACTTGACGTCATCCCCACCTTCCTCCGGCTTATCACCGGCAGTCCCCCTAGAGTGCCCAACTAAATGCTGGCAACTAAGGGCGAGGGTTGCGCTCGTTGCGGGACTTAACCCAACATCTCACGACACGAGCTGACGACAGCCATGCAGCACCTGTCCTGACGTCCCCGAAAGGAACCAACCGTCTCCGGTTGTAGCGTCAAATGTCAAGGGCTGGTAAGGTTCTGCGCGTTGCTTCGAATTAAACCACATGCTCCACCGCTTGTGCGGGCCCCCGTCAATTCCTTTGAGTTTTAATCTTGCGACCGTACTCCCCAGGCGGAATGCTTAATGCGTTAGCTGCGTCACCAAATAGCAAGCTACCTGACAACTAGCATTCATCGTTTACGGCGTGGACTACCAGGGTATCTAATCCTGTTTGCTCCCCACGCTTTCGTACCTCAGCGTCAGTATCGAGCCAGTGAGCCGCCTTCGCCACTGGTGTTCTTCCGAATATCTACGAATTTCACCTCTACACTCGGAGTTCCACTCACCTCTCTCGATCTCAAGACTGACAGTATCAAAGGCAGTTCCAAGGTTGAGCCTTGGGATTTCACCCCTAACTTATCAGTCCGCCTACGTACTCTTTACGCCCAGTGATTCCGAACAACGCTAGCCCCCTTCGTATTACCGCGGCTGCTGGCACGAAGTTAGCCGGGGCTTCTTCTGCAGTTAATGTCATTATCTTCACTGCTGAAAGTGCTTTACAACCCTAAGGCCGTCATCACACACGCGGCATGGCTGGATCAGGGTTGCCCCCATTGTCCAATATTCCCCACTGCTGCCTCCCGTAGGAGTCTGGGCCGTGTCTCAGTCCCAGTGTGGCTGATCATCCTCTCAGACCAGCTATAGATCGTCGCCTTGGTAAGCCATTACCTTACCAACTAGCTAATCTAACGCGGGCACATCTCATGGCGATAAATCTTTCCCCCATAGGGCTCATAGGGTATTAGCAGTCGTTTCCAACTGTTGTCCCCTACCACAAGGTAGCTTCCCACGCGTTACTCACCCGTCTGCCACTAATCCCGAAGGATCCGTTCGACTTGCATGTGTTAGGCCTGCCGCCAGCGTTCGTTCTGAGCCAGGATCAAACTCTCAGGTTTTACTGAATATTAATCCCAACTTAAATCACGTTTCTGTACTCAAATCTAACCGACCATAAATGGCCAATTAATAGACGAGGAACACGCAAATAATTTAGACCGAAATCCAAATCTTTGGTGTTCTGAAAAACGTAAACTAAGTCAGTTATTCCGTAACAGTGCCTTGTTACCAAAACACTCGCGAATAACCGCCGTCCACGTTTCTCTTTCTTCTTCCGTATTCAATTGTCAATGAAC
>NZ_FOSK01000031.1 GCF_900114245.1 Pseudovibrio ascidiaceicola
CGGTGGAGGTGGTGATGATGACTCCAGTGATGGAGGTGGCAACGTCCCCACTCCGCGCCCCAAACCTGACAGGCCCGATCGTGGTGACGAAGACAGAGTTCCCACTCCGCGTCCCAAACCTGACAGGCCAGATCGTGACGACGAGGACAATGTCCCTGTTCCGCGTCCCAAGCCTGACTTTCCAGATCGTGACGATGAGGGCCGTGTTCCTGTTCCTCGTCCTAAGCCTGACTTTCCAGATCGTGACGATGACGGCCATGTTCCTGTTCCTCGTCCTAAGCCTGACTTTCCAGATCGTGACGATGACGGCCACGTTCCTGTTCCTCGTCCCAAACCTGACGATGCAGTTACTGGCAACGGAGAAGTACGTGTCGCATTTTTTGACAAAATGTATGATTCAGTAATGGATGCTGTGGGTGGAGTGCTCTATGAGTCTGGTCTGCCGGATGCTCACGAGCGAGCCCTTAAAGAAGAAGATAACAGAATACAAGAAAAGTTTAAGAATGACCCAAACTCTCTAACCAAATATGAAAGTATAAGACATTTAGAGCTGGTCGAAGAAGAGAAAGCCCGGAAAAGGGCTGATAAGCTGGTTAATCCATCATGGGAAGAAAAAGAAGAACCCAAACGCGGTTATAAAATCCCGATTAAAAAAACTCCCTGTTTTGCCAAAGGCACTCCAGTTCTGACGCCCTTTGGCGAAATCGCTATTGAAAAGTTAAAGGTGGGCGATAAGGTTCTGGCTTTTGACCCTGTTTTGGAGAACGGACGTGGTCGTCTGGTGGCGAAGGAAGTAACCCAGCTTTTCCTAAACACCACCTCTGAGTTCTTGAAGCTGACCTGGGAAGAAAACGGTGAAACGAAGGAGGTGATCACAACTCCCGGTCACCATTTCCTGCGTGAAGGTGGCCAGTTTGGCCCGATCTCAGAAAGTGTTGAAGATGGCGCTGTTCGGGTTGTTCTTAAGTCTGGCAATGTAGCGACTTGCCAAGTCGAGGCCATTGTTTATTCGGCGAAAACTGCAAAACTATTTGATCAGGCAAAGAGCCATGAAATGGCTCATTCCGGTGCTCTTGCATTAGAGCTTTGTGACGAATGGGAGAGCTACAACTTCGAAGTTAATGACTGTCATACTTATGTCGCCGGAGGTATTCGCGTACACAATGACTGTACCGATTCCAGTAGCTACGGGGGCGAGGAAGAACAAGGCGGGTTCTATGAGCACAACATGCTTGTCGGTCCGATTATTCTTGATCTTGATGATGATGGCATTCAGGTGACACGGCTGGATCAGTCGACTATCTTCATGGATGCAGGCGGGGATGGTCTGGAGCATCGCACGGCCTGGGCGGCCAGTGGTGATGGGGTGCTGTTTTATGATCCCGATGGCCGCAATGCAATCACCGAAAAACGTCAGTTTGTATTCACTGAGTGGGACCCTACAGCCACCAGTGACATGGAAGCGCTGGCCTCTGTCTTTGACAGCAATGGCGATGGCGTGCTGAGTGCAGAGGATGCTGGCTTTGCTAAGTTCAAGCTGCTGGTGACCAATGCGGACGGCTCAACCAGCGTCAAGACATTGACTGAGCTTGGGATTACACAGATCAACCTGACCGCGGATGCGACGAATATTGAGCTTAGCGATGGTTCTGTCATCGCCGGTCAGACCACCTTTACGCGTGCAGATGGAACCACAGGCACAGTGGGCGACATGAAGCTTGCTGCAGAAAGTCAAGGTTATCGCGTAGAGCAGGTGGAGAGTATTGATGGTGCTGGCGCACGGACGCTGATTACGACGGCCTATGAGAGCGACGGCAGCAAAGCCTATGAAATCCACTCTGTCACCAGCGCAGACGGGCTTGTCCTCACCAACCGTTATGATGACAATGGGGATGGGGTCACCAACCGGATCCAGACCATTGTAACGGTGGTCGGTTCTGATAGCAGCCGCACTCAAACAGAAAGCAATTTTGCTGGCAGCGATATAGCCAGTGCTGTACTGCGCAGCCGCATTCAGACCACAACCAGCGCAGACGGGAACACCCTGACCATTGAGCGCGATATGACAGGCGGTGGCTGGTTTGACCAGCGCGAAATGCGGGCAACGCAAAGCGACAGCAGCCAGGTCATTACCGTCAGTGCTCTGGCCCAGGACGGGTCTGTGATCACCTCTCGCAGTGAAACTGTATCCAGTGATGGGTCGGTGCGTGTTGATGGATATGATCAGGACGGTGATGGGTCCGTTGATACCACCGAGACCCACAGGGTAACCGTAAACGGTGATGACAGCCGATCCGAGACGGTTGCGATTACCAACCAGGATGGCTCACTGCGCTCACACGTTAAAGAAGACGTCAGCGCAGATGGTCGCACGAAAGTGGTTGAGCGGGATCTGGACGGAGATGGTGACACGGACACCCGTGAAGAGCTGTCAATTACGGTTGCAGCAGATGGCCAGACGACCTCTGAACTCGCCGTTAAGAACGGTGATGGTTCCCTGCGCAGTTCAACCACCACCGTTCAGTCTGCTGATACGCTGATCAGGACGACAACAGCGGATCAGGATGGCGATGGCGATACTGATCTGACCATCGTGGATACGACCACGATTGCCACAGATGGCAGCCGTGAGCATGTGGTTACGCAGACCAACGCGGACGGGTCTGTGCGCTCAATGACAAGGGAAACACTGGGCGCAGACAAGGTCAGCCAACAAACTTTCGTGGACCTCAACCAGAATGGGAGCCTTGAGGCAAACGAGGTTGTGTCTTCAGTCGTGTCCAACTCTACAACTCAGGATCGAGTTGCCACAAGTTGGACCCGTAATGCGGATGGTTCCGTCAATGCGAAGACGGTTGCCACCACCAGTGCAGACGGTCTGCAGACCACCACGCAGACAGACCGTGACGGAGATGGTGATACGGATGTCTCTGTTAAAGACATCACCAGTGCCGATGACAACGGCAACTCAACACGGACCGTCACCACTCGCAATTCTGACGGCTCTCTACGTTCTCAAGCAAAGGTCAGCACCAGTGCTGATGGCTTGAGTATTACGACAACCACTGATGTAGATGGGGATGGTCAGATCGATGCCCGAACTGTTGAGGTTCTGGCGAAGGAAACCGATGGCGGTACACGCCAGACCCGTTCAGACTATGCTGGCGATGGCAGCCTGATCTCAAAACAGGTCGTGGAAGAAAGTGCAGACCGGCGCGTGAAGACCACGAGCGTTGACCTGGACGGCGATGGCAACAGTGATGCAGTTTCCATACGCACGGAGCAGACAGATGGTTCCGTCAGCCTGCATGAGACTGCCTACGCCAATGACGGCACGGCGTTTGGACAAACACTGACTACCACCAGTGCCAATGGTCTGACCACAAGTGTTGCAAGAGATCTGGATGGTGATTTATCTGCCGATGTGACAGTTACAAGTGTAACAACGCTGAATGCAGATGGTAGCAAAACCACTCTCCAGGAAAGCCGCAATGCAGACGGTTCTTTGCGCAACCAAAGCACGGTAAGCATCAATGATGATGGCCTGCAGAGCGTGACGCAAACGGATCAGGATGGTGATGGTATCTTTGAGCGCAATGTTCAGGACATCACTGTTCTTCAGGCAGATGGCAGCACTATTCGTACTGTTGAGACACGCTCTGACAATGGATCGCTCCTAAGACGCACACAGACGACCCTCAGAGATGATGAATTAAGCTCTATTGTTAAAACAGATGCGGATGGCGATGGCACCTACGACCTTGTTGAAACAAGAGAAACAGAACTTCAGGTAGATGGCTCCCTGGTCACTACAGTTGAGCTGCGTGACGGTTCTGGTGCGCTGCGCACTCGTTCTGTTGAAACAGTCTCAGACAATGAACGCTATCGCACAAGTGAGGTGGACGTGAATGGTGATGGTCAAGCTGATCAGCTCACCACACAAACGATTGCAGAAGATGGCATTGCCAGGAGCGTAACCCAGCAACTGGCCGCAGATGGTTCTTTGCAAAGTCAGACCCAATTGGAGACCAGTGCCAATGGTCTGAAGAGTGTTACACAAACAGACCGGGATGGGGATGGTGTTTATGAGAGCGTCTCACAAACAGATCGCAGCCTGAATGCTGATGGCTCCCAGACCAGTATCACAACTCATAAAGGGCAAGATGGTACGCTTTGGAGCCGTAGCTTTGTCACACAAAGCGATGATGGGCTGTCCTCTACTCGCCTGGACGACAGGGATGGAGATGGTCAAAATGATCGCTCACAAACCTCCACGACCACCCTTGCTGCAGATGGCGGACAGAGCACTCTTACCAATGTGACGTCCTCTGATGGTTCACTGCTGTCCAGGACACTAGACATGGTCAGTGGTGATGGTCGCGCCCGTACGCGCCAAGTGGATGTTGATGGCAACGGTCATCATGATGGGGTGAGTACAACAACGCTCAGAGATGATGGCGTTACGGTCACAACAACTTCTAGCTATTCTGATGATGGCACTTTGCTCTCCAAAGTGAGCAAAACGCAAAGCGGTAATGGTCTGGAGACCTCCTTTAGTCTGGATCTGGATGGGGATGGCTCCACGGACCGCACTCTGAATGATGTCACTGACTATGCTGCGGATGGAACGCAGACCCGCACCGTAACCCATAAAGATGGTCAGGAAGAGTTGCTGGCACGGCAAAGCGTTGCCACCTCTGGCGACGGTCTGACGGTGACCTCCATTCTTGATCGCGATGGAGATGGAACTTATGAGAGCCAGACCACACAGGTGACCTCCCTCTCCAATGACGGCACAGTCGCGACAGCTTCAACCACCAAAGACGCCAGTGGTACGACGACCAGCAGCTCTACTGAAACAACCAGTGGGGATGGACTGGAGGTTACACAGAGCACGGACTTTGATGGTGACGGGAACACCAATCGCACTTCACACCTTGTGCGCGGTGCGTCTGGTGGCAGCACCTCTAGTGTGTCTCTTCTTGCTGACAATGCAGATGTGCTGCGCACAACAAAGACGGTGATCAGTGCAGATGAGCGTACCAAAACAACCAGTGTTGATCTGGATGGAGATGGTGACATCGATCAGAAGGCCGTCACTCACATTGATCTAAGTAAGGATGAGACCTCCACTTACACCGAATTTGCTGAAGACGGATCAATAGCTTCTTCTGTAACCCGGACCATGTCGGCCAATGGCACAGAGCAAAGCTATGCATTTGATCTTGATGGTGACGGCACTTCAGAGTTCACCCGAACGACTTCCATCTCTTATGATGTCTCTGGCAATCAAGTCTGGATGTTTGAAGAAAAATATGCAGACGACCTGCGTTATTCCAGTACAACTGTCACCTCAGCCAATGGGCTGATGGCAACCACCAGCATCGACTATGATGGGGATGGTGAGATTGATGAGACGGTCACCGATGAGACAGTCCTGCAGTCTGATGGCAGCTCAACCTTCACCAGCACAGATCGCTATGAAGATGGAACGCTGCGCTCAAGCTATAAACAGACCACCAGTTCTGATGGCAGGACCATCTCAAAGATCTATGACTTTGATGGAGATGGCAGGAAAGACAAGACAGAAGTCACCAAGACGCTGGCAGATGGCAGCCAAACCCTGACTGAGACTGGATATGCCAAGAATGGCAGCGTCTTTAAGACAGCGGTGACTTCAACCTCTTCTGATGGACTGACCACAACGATTGTGCGTGATGGTGTAACTCAAACCATCTCACGCTCAGTGCTGAATGATGGCAGCTACTCTTGGGATAACGGAGTTGCCGCCTCAGCCAGTAAGGCTCATCTCAAGGTCAGTCACACTGTCGATAGTCAAGGCATTGAGACCTGGCAGATCAGTGAGGCCACATCAGGATCTACAACAACGACGGTTCACCATCTGGATGAGCAAGCCAAGGCCAGAGTGCTTTATGAGGCAGCTCAAGTTTATGACAGTGTGCTTGATCGGGAGATGGATACATCTGAAGTTGAGGTCCTTGTTCGTTATCTTGAGGATGGTCAGCTGGATGCAACTGCTCTGGCAGGGGTCCTTTTGACCTCTAATGAGTATCAAACCCGCTATGGCACGTTAAGCGATGTCGGCTTTGTCTCAAGAGCGTTCCAAAATACCCTTGGCCGTATGCCGGAACTAGCAGAGCTGAGTGAGTATCTGGATGAGATGACTTTTGGAACACTCACACGTGCGCAGCTTTTGGCGGACCTTGCCCTTTCAGTTGAACATCAGGTTGTTGGTAATGGAGTAGATGAAACCAAGAGTTATGATGAAACCCAGAACTATGATGTCTTCCTGCTTCCGGTTCGGCAAGAAAAAGATCTGACTGCTTCCTTTGGTGTGGAAGGACTGAATATCTCCACCAACGACATGAGAGTGCTCATTGGAGACGACACCGATGACACAATCCACGTCTCAACTCAGGAAGCGGTCTTTGGTGGCAAGGGCAATGACACCATCACTGGCAATGACAAAAATGACATTCTGGTTGGCGGTGAAGGAAACGATACTATTTATGGCAATGCAGGCAATGACACGATCATTGGTGGCGCGGGTGATGATTTCCTGAGAGGAGGCAAAGGCGCTGATACCTATCTCTTCAGCAGAGGGGATGGAAAGGACACCATCGAGGATACAAGTGGTAGCTCAGATGTAATACGCTTAGGTGATGATATTGAGCTTGAAGACATCACCTTGAAAAGAAGTGGCGATGATCTGCTGATTTACATCCTGCCGAGCGATAACCATGACCAGCCTCTCAGTGAGGTGGAAGATGTTATTCGGATTAAGGATTGGGACAATGCTTCTTACCGGATTGAAAGCCTACAGTTTGCTTCTGGTGTCTCTGTGCCGCTATCTCGTTTTTCCAGTAGTTTTAGGAAGGCAGCAGAAGGCTCGACTGTCTCAGCCTCAAGCGGGCATGATTGGATTGAAGGGGCAGCGGGGAATGAGATCCTCAAAGGCAAGGATGGCAATGATTACTTGATTGGCCGTGAGGGTAACGACACCCTTGATGGTGGTGATGATTATGACAGCCTCTTTGGTGGCGAAGGCAATGATATCTTAAAAGGTGGCAAGCAAAACGATCTTCTGGTTGGAGGTGTTGGAGACGACAATCTGCAAGGCGGTACAGGAGATGACACATACGTCTACTCTCGCGGCGATGGCATAGACACAATCTCAGACGAAAACGGTTCTGATGACCTCCTCATTCTGACAGACCTGAAACTTGATGAAGTCACACTACGCACTGACGGTAATGATCTGGTCATCTATGTGCTTGATCCAGACAACCCAGGTGCTGCCCTTGCTGATCTGTCCGACAGCATTCGCATCAAAAACTGGAACTCATCATCAAAACGCATCGATACAATCAGGTTCGAAGATGGATACGAACTCAAAATCGGGGAGATTGAGAATACATCTGTTACATCGTCCCCTACTTCCCACAATCGCATAAGACTAGATGGAACGGCTCAAAACGATCTTATTGTTGGCGGAAAAACATCTAATTACATTTATGCCGGCGACGGCAACGATACTCTGGATGCTGGCGGACATACTGAACATTGGCAGCACCTACGCGGTCAGAAAGGAGACGACACCTATCTGATCGGTAATGATGATGGCAATGTCTGGATCACTCAGCTTGGGGAATGGGCTGACAGCGGCAACGATACCGTTCGCTTTAAGGATCTGACGCTTCAGGATCTAACACTAAGCACGTACAGCCATGACAACTATGGTGAAGCTCTGCGCCTGCAATGGGACAA
>NZ_FOSK01000029.1 GCF_900114245.1 Pseudovibrio ascidiaceicola
TCGTTGTCGAGCGTATTGCTGTGCAATGCCAGGTCTTGACCACTGACCAGGGTACCTTCATTGTGAATGTTGGTTGCGCTAAGAAAGAGCGTGCCTGACTTGCTTTGCCAAACAGCATTTTCTTCAATGGAGACATCACCGGTTGTGGTGAAGGTAAATCCGGTCCCTCCAGAAAAAAGACCGTTGTTGATAACGGACCGGCCAGAAATTGTAAGTTCGCCTAGGCTTTCCAGCCGCGCAGAAACAGCGTTGGTCAGTGACGCATCAGCGGTGTTTCTGAGTGTGACAGTTGTGCTGCTTGAAGAATTGATTGTGCCGTCATTGTTAAGAGTTTTGGCTTGAAGGTTTACCGTGCCATTGGACAAGATCTGTGCTGTCGGCCCGTTGGTAAGCGTGTTGCTTGCTCTAAGGCTTAAGGCGCTGCCAGCGCTGATTTTGCCGGTGTTGGTGAGAGATCTGGCGTTGAGTGTGACTGTATCTGCGTAAAGTTCTGCTGCGCTTTTAACACTCACGTCCTTGGTAAGGGTTGCAGAGAAGAGTTGATCTGAGGCAATCTTGGAACCTGTGCTGATGGTCAGCGCCTCGCCCTCAAGCATCATGTCTTTTGCGCTCTCCAGCGAACCAGACACGTTCAGCAGATCTGCCTCCAGGTCCAGTCGTCCTTGAGAAAGAACCTGCCCACCGGTTGCAATCGCCACTGCGCCATCAGCATCAAGGGTCATATCAGCAATGCTGATAAGAGAACCAGCTCCCGAATAATCATCAAATTCTGCAAGGAGGGAACTGCCACTATAAAGGCTTCCCGTATTGATCAGATCGCCCTGAAGCGCGAGTTTGAGCCCATACTCACCTATACGGCTGTCTTCTCCGGCCAGATTGGCCTTCACACGGCCAGAGTTGGTAAGAGCGCCTGCATGAGCTGTCAGCGTGATCGCATCGTTAGCCTCAAGAAGGCCTGCATTTGAAAGACTGTCTCCGTCCAGTTCCAGCGTTGCCAGAGACGTGATCGTCCCTGCTGTTTTAACGTCAAGCTTTCTACTTGCCTCAAGTAGCATTTTCCCTTCGGAGAAAAGGGCTCCTGCAACAGTCAGGTCCTGGGCAGCAGCAAGGCGTAAATCACGCCCTGACTTTATATCAGCTGTGGCTACAAGGTTCAGATCCCCACCACGGGCTGTCAGTGTCACGCCCTGCAGCCCCTTAAGCTCTCCGTCCAAAGACATAGTGTTAGCGCTGATACCAAGTGTTTTCTGCGCTTTTGTCTGGGCATGACTTCCATGCTGAATGAAACTGCCAGCAGCATCAAGAGTGAGCCCGCCAAGGGAGATCATGATCCCCTGATGATCAACGTCACCAGCAGAGGTCAGGGTCAAATCCCCTTGCTTTGACTGAATGATGCCCGCAGAACCAATGGTCATATCACCGCTCAGGCTTTCAAGTGCAGTTGTATCCCCACTTAGGGTCCCGTTTGCTTCAATGCTGGCAGCACTCATGTCCAGAAGATCAGATACAGAAACAACGCTGCCCGTGCTCTGAAACAGATTTCCAGATACATTGATGATCGCATCGCCGCTTTGAGTGGCCACGCTGCCTGAGAGGATAAGGTCCTCTCCTGCATCAAGTGCGAGATAAGTGCCTGCCTGGGTGATCCCGCCCAGCTGGACTTGCCCGGCGCTGTCTATATCAACAAAGCTGGCAAAGCTGACCATCTGGCCGGAGCTGGTCTGAGTGAAGACACCGGTTTTAGCCTCTACCCTCAATTCACTTTGAGCCTGCAACACACCAGTGTTTGTGATTTCGCCGGCTATAATGTTTAAGTTGGCATCAGAGCGAACAAGAGACGTGGTGCCTGAGTTATCCAGCTTGCCACGAAGTTGCAGGTCAAGACCTTGGTCGCCATAAATCTGACCAGCATTTTCCAGATGAGTACCAGCACTCAGGCCGCGCAGTGTAAGTTTGCCATAGTTACTGGCAATTTTACCGCTGCTACCAAGGCTGGACCTACCTGCTTTTGTCAATGTCAGGTCCAGATCACCATTGCCCAGGATCTCGCCGTCATTATCAAGCTCACCAGCTTTAAGGACCAGTGTATCCGGGGTAGCGATTGAAGCTGTAGCATCGCTCAAGTGAACGGTGCCATCAGCCGTGATACTCAGCGCGCTAGCCCCATAAAGCGTTGCGATACGCCCAGCTACCTGTTTCCCGATGGAAAGGTCCTTGCCAACCGATAGTGTGCCTGTGCCCAACGCTTGTAAATAACTACCGTCCTGAAGAGTGATGCTGCCGGAACTGGTTAAGGTGAGATCAGAGAGAGATGCCAAAATACCCGCATTATCGACCGAGGAGGAGGTTCCGGTAAAATCGCCGTCAGATAACACACGTGCGTTGTCAGCAATCGTCAATGCGCCGGTGTTCAGGATCATATCGCCTGTGCTTTCCAGCAAGCCTGTCACGTGCAGCGAGGCACTATCCAGATCAAGAGCGCCTTTGGCGATGACTTGCCCGCCTGCACCAATGGTCACAGCGCCAGCAGCGTCAATCTCCACGTCTGTGATGCTATTGAGAGATCCAGCTCCTGAGTAACTGCCAAATTCAGCAAAGACAGAGCTGCCGCTATAAAGTGTGCCTGTATTAACCAGATCGCCCTTGAGGGAAAGTTTTAATCCATATGCACCCGTGCGTCCTGCCTCTCCGGCCAGATTGGCTTTCAAGATGCCAGAGTTCGTCACTCCTCCATCGCGGGCTGTAATTGAGATCGTATCATTGGCTTCCATCAGACCCGATGATGCGAGACGAGCAGCATCAAGAGAAATAGATTTAGCACTGGTGAGTGTTGTGTTGCTCGCGATATCAAGAGCTTGTGCCGCGACAAGGTCCATGTCCCCGGAGGCATACAGCTCTGCTCCTGTTTGGATATTAAGCTGACCGGTACGCGCGCTTAAGCTGACGTTTTCCAGACCAGTGACCTCACCAGCTATCGTCATGCTCGCCGCATTAATATTAAGGGCATCTTTGGCTTGTGACTGGGCCAGATCACCGTGCTGGGTGTAGGCTTGCGCTGCATTGATGGAGAGCTGACCAAGAGAGATGATCTTGCCCTGATGATCAACAGCCCCAGCAGAGGTCAGGCCCAAGTCGCCTTGTTTTGACTGGATGATGCCGGCTGAATCAATTGCAATGTTACCGCTCAGGCTTTGAACGGTTGTGGTCGCCCCGCTCAAAGTTCCGCCAACCTCCAAACTGGTAGCTTCCACATCCATCAAGTTAGAGGTTGAGATCACACTGCCTTGTGCCTGCGTGAAACTCTGGGATGTACGTATAATGGTATCCCCTGCCAATGAGGCGGCGCTCCCGGAGATGGCAAGGTCTGCTCCCGCATCAAGTGACAGGTAAGTAGCTGCCTGGGTGATGCCTCCCAGCTGGACTTGACCGGCTCCGTCAATATCAACAAAGTTGGCAAGGCTGACCATCTGACCTGAACTGCTCTGAATGAGCGTGCCAGATTTCGCTTCCACGATCAGCTCATCTTGAGCCTGCAGCGTGCCTGCTGTTACGATCTCATCAGCGGTGATATTTAGTTGGGCCTTTGAGCGAATGAGAGAGGCTGCTCCTGAATTTTCCAACTTGCCGCGAAGACGTAAGTCAAGACCTCGCTCGCCATAGATCTGACCAGCATTTTCCAGATGAGTGCCAGCACTTAGGCCTTGCAGTGTAAGTGTCCCATCGTTGCTGGCCAGTTTACCGCTGCCACCAAGGCTGGACCGACCTGCTTTTGTCAGTGTCAGGTCCAGATTGCCGTTGCTCAGGATCTGGCCGTCATTGGCAAGCCTTCCAGCTTTCAGGGCCAGTGTATCCGGGGTGGCGACTGAGGCCGTCTCATCGTTCAAGTGAACAGTGCCATCAGCCGTGATACTCAGCGCGCCAGCCCCGTAAAGTGTGGCGATATGCTCAGGAGATCTGGCTCCAACAACCAGATCACCGCCGACCTTTAAGAGGCCTGTACCAGAAGATTTAAGATAGCTGCCGTCCTGAAGGGTGACACTTCCGGAACTGGTTAAGGTAAAGTCAGAGAGAGAGGCAAAAATGCCTGCGCTTTGGACAGAAGCAATGGTCCCGGAGAAGTCTCCTCCAGAGAGCACCTGCGCGTTGTCACTGATCGTCAATGCGCCGGTGTCCAGGATCATATCCCCTGAGCTCTCCAGCAAACCAGAAACGCTCAGCCCGGAAGCCTTCAGATCAAGGGCACCTTTCGAGAGGATCTCTCCGCCAGACCCGACGGTGATATCTCCTTTGCCCTCAAGCTCCATGTCTGTCAGGCTGTTGAGGGAACCGGATCCTGAGTAATTGTCAAAAGCAGCAAAGACAGAGCTGCCGCTTGTCAAATTTCCCGAGTTGACCAGATCGCCCTTGAGGTAAAGTTTAAGTCCATACTCCTGCGTGCGTCCTGCTTCTCCGGCCAGATTGGCCTTCAAGGTGCCAGAGTTCGTCAACCCGTCCTCGCGCGCTGTGAGCATGATGGTGTCATTAGCTTCCATCAGACCTGATGTTGTCAGGCTAGCTCCTTCAAGAGTGATGGATTTGACGCTGGTGAGCGTTGTGTTCTGCGTAATATCAATAGCTCGTGCTGCCACAAGATCCATGTCCCCGGAGGAAGACAGTGCCGCACCAGTGAGAACTGTGAGAGCACCATTGCGCGCACTTAAGCTGACGCTTTCCAGGCCTGTGACCTCACCAGCTATCGTCACGCTGGCCGCACTGATATCAAGGGCAGCCTTGGCTTTTGTTTGCGCCAGATCACCTCGCTGGGTGTAGGCTTGCGCTGCCTTGATGGAGAGCTGACCAAGAGAAATGATCTTGCCCTGATGATCGATGGCAGCAGCAGACGTCAGGCTCAAATTGCTTTGTTCAGACTGAACAGTCCCTGCAGCGCTGATGGTAATACCGCCGCTTAGGCTTTTAATGGTCGCAGCAGCACCGCTCAACATTCCCTCACTGTCAATGCTGCCAACTTGAACATCCAAAAGGCCGGAAGCAGAAATGGCACTTCCACTTGTCAGCGCAAGAGCGTCTCCTACACGGATCGTTGCTTGTCCATCTTTGGCTTCAAGGCTACCTGAAACGATAAGGCTGCTCCCTGCATCCAGATCCAGGTGTGTGGCAGCTTGTGTAACACCGGCCAGTTGAACGAGACCTGAAGCATCCAAATCAACGGCCCCGCCAAGGCTAACCATCTGGCCTGAAGCACTTTGTGTTACAGCGCCAGCGTTTGCTTCAACCGTCAGCTCATCGTTGGCCTGAAGCGTTCCGTTATTTTCAATATGTTGTGCTACAAGGCGCAATGCCTCATCAGAACGGATGAGAGAGGCGGGCTTGTTGTTGATCAGCTTGCCCGCAAGCAGCAGATCAATACCCTGTTGTCCGTAAAGCTCTCCGGAATTGTTAAGGTGTGTGCCATTACGTAGTCCGCGTAATGTCAGGGCATTGTTGCTTGCAATTCTACCAGTGGCAGCAAGGTTGGATGTGCCTGCATCAGTCAGAGTCAGGTCCAGCGTGTCTGCACTGAGGATTTGCCCAGCCACGTCAAAGCGTGCAGCATCGATCTCCAGAGATTGTGCACTGGTTAGACTTGAGGTTTTGGTTGTGAGCGTCAGTGCACCATCGATGCTCAGATCAAGAGCGCTGCCAGTGTAAAGTGTTGCCGTGCGGTCTGCAGCTTTGGCACCGACACTCAGATCCCCGCCAACTGTGAAGGAGCCCGTTCCTGAAGAGTGAAGATAGCTGTCATTTTCAAGCCGTATATCCCCATCACTTGAAAGTGTCAGGTCTTTAAGGGAGGCAAACAGGCCAGTGCTTTGGAGTGAAGAGACAGAACCCGCCAGATTGCCTTTGGCGAACACGCGGGCTCCGCTTGAAAGTGTCATCACGCCACTTTCAAGACTCATATGACTGGCACTTTCCAGAGCCCCCGAGATAGAAAGAGCTGCTGTTGTGGTCAGATCCAGCTTGCCTTTGGCAAGCACTTTTGCCTGCTCCAGGAAACGAGCTTTGCCTGCGGTGATAGATAGGGCTCCGTCCGCTTCCAAAGCCTTTCCGACAACAAGCTTGTCTTTTGAGATCAACGTAACCGTGTCTTTTGCAAAAACATCTGCCAGTAAAGACATCTGTCCGCTGGTCATGTTCAGATCAGATTTAGACAGAAATCCTTGTGTTTCTGCTCCCAGTACAACTGAACCAGCGGTTTTGATATGGATTGATCCGGCACTGAGCTTGCCGTTTGCCCCTGAAAAGGAGTAGCTACCAGCGGTTATGGAAGCTCGGCCTTCAGCGTTAATTTTGCCGTGCTGACTGATGGATTTCGCCTGTAGGGAGGCGTTCTTTCCGGCGCGAAGAACGGTGTTCGTGCCCAGCTGAAGGTGTTGCTGGGCTGTGAATGCAAGTTTCCCTTTTGCTTCAAGAGCCTTGCCCTGACGATCAATCCCTGCTGCGATATCCCGGCCATTTGCAAAGATGTTTTGGGCGCTCAGAGCGACATTGCCAGCAGCTGCAACCACAGCCTGTGAGGAGATGACAATATCACCTCCCGCTTCAAGTTCTAATGTATCGGCTGCATAAACAACTGAGCTGCTGCGCACCTCCACATTCTTCTTAGACTGCACGCGTGTCCGGCCAGCACTGTTTATGCCTCCCAGCGAGATCTTTCCAGATGCATCAAGCGTAAAGCCGCCACTGGCCGCGACAACACTATCAGGTGTACGCACGCCCACCCCGTCTTCGGTCCCAACCAGTGTGATCCTGCCGGCATACATGCCACCAAGGGCTGAGGAATCGATGCCGAACGCCGGTTTGTCAGAGCTGTCACCGGTTCGAGCAGTGATCTTACCAGTTGTCGGATCATAAGTATTGCGGCCTGCAAACAGGCCCAGATAGTCACCCGCATTGACTTGCCCATTAATCTCAATGCTGCGTGCAACGATATCAAAGTAGTCTGTTTCCTGAGCGCTTAGACCGTCAGGACCGATAGTAACAGAGCCTTGATCGACAATAATCTCCTGAAGCACTCCGTTCTCAACATGAGGGACACCAGTTGAAAGAGTTGCTCTGGGAATATTGATAAACCCGCAGCCATTACAGGTCATGCCATTGGGATTGACAAGAATATAGCTGGCTGCCTGACCGTGAACCTCGGTCGGTCCTTGCAACAAAGACCGATTTGAGGAGGTCACCTCGTTTAAGATGAGAGATGCCGCTCCGTTTTTAAGGTTGGGATTTTGTTCAATTATCCCGCCAAGATCTGACGGGCTCATCTGGGTGGAGTTATTCAGGACCAGACCGTCTTTGCCCACATTAAAGTCAAGGAACTTATTGTGTGACAGACCTGAGCTGGTAGGCGTAACGATGTTGACCACCGGCACGCCATTGGGAGCTTCTAAAACATCTGGTGTATTGGAGTTTGGATCAGGCGTGAGGCTTTGTGCGTAGGCTGGAATAATGCCTTGAGTAAGAAAGGCTGCACAAAAAAACGAATTCAAAAACTTCTTCATGACAAACCTTAATAATCAAAATTGTGCGCTCAGGCGTAGTTGCGCCCGGACAAAACCGCGCTGCGGAGCAGAAACAAACTCGGGATGATAAAATGGGCGCTCATAGGCAAGTTGGCCGGATAACAAACCACCAGACAGGCGCAGTCCTAAAACACTACCCGCCATTCCCCCGCCTTCATTGGGATCGTGACCATCAAAGGCGATCCGGCCACCATCAAGACCTGCAAACAACTGCGGCCGACCGAGAGCCTTCTGCAAAACCTGCGGAAAAGAGGAAATATCTGGAGACCACGATACTTCTGTTTGCAGATAACCGCCAATATCACCCGACAGACTGTCATCACGAAATCCGCGTACACTGCCAGGACCTCCAAGACCAACCCGTTCGCTGGCAACCAGCGTATGTGGAGAGGCTGAGGCGAAGCCTTTGAAGGATAGACCTAGTGGTCCGTTTTGGGTTTGCCAGCCCTTGCGCCATGAGGCAGATAGCTCCACTTCGGAAAACTGCCCTCTTGGAGTACCCTTACTGAAAATAGTGTCTGAGTGTGCGGCAAACGCATCAATGCCCTGACGCCAGGATAATTTGACGTTTCCTGCCCCTTGAAAGACCTGACCTGTCCATGCTCCGGACACATCGACAATAGAAAGCCGCTTGCTGGATGTATCAATGTATCTGCCTGTAACGAAGTTGCGGCTTTCTTTCAAAGTGAGACCGGCACTCAAAAGAAACTGATTGGTCTTATCGCGATAGGCAACAAAATCAGCGCCCAAACGTGCTTCCCAGCTGTCTCCGTTATAGCCAAAACTTTGAACTGCAGACGTTACCTCTGATGCATATTGCTGGAAGGAACCGCTCACAGACAGTGTTAGGTAATGCCAGGGAATTGAGGCATATCCGTTGATCGAGCGTGAATAGACATTGCGATCCAGATAATCCAGTGTGGTCTTCGCACTGACTGTCAGGCTCTCATAAAAGCCCAAGGTGTCTTCGAGGGTAACAGACCCAGAGAGTTGATGGCGCCCTGTTGACTTTGAACCTTCGTTGTTGAGCTGAGTAGATATATTGGCTGCGTAGGTGTCTTGAACATCAATAAAGACCCGGCTGCTGCCGATGG
>NZ_FOSK01000040.1 GCF_900114245.1 Pseudovibrio ascidiaceicola
CGGCGTTAGGTTATCAATCACCAATCGTGTTTGAGAGACAGAAAAGAAATATTGAGCAAAAGGCTCTCCACTTTTCATAGGCCACTCCAAATAGCAACTCCTTCCAGTCGAGCGCATCAATTCCTGATAGAGAAACTTGAGCGTCTGCCCCTGGCCCAAGCAAAGGCCTGAGTAAAATCCACTTTAGGTTGACGTTTCACAGTAGCTTTGATTTCTCCATGAGCAGCCTAATGTCCGCAAATGGTCAATTCGTCATCAGGCTGGAACAGCCCTAAGGAAAGTAAGCGTCGCTGAGTAGATCTTAGCTTACCAACTGACGCTTTGCAGCAGCTGAGTCACTACGCCTACCTTGGAGGCCCTCGTCCGCACTGATCCGCGACTGCTATCAGCATTTCTCACCCATATCTGCTGAGTAAGCTGCTTGCGAACGTGTCTTTTGTTGACGTTGTGTTGACGCGAACGCAAAAAGCCCTGAACCGGTGGTTTGGGGCTTTTGTTATATGTTTGATCTATTGATCGAATATTTAGTTGCGGGGGTAGGATTTGAACCTACGACCTTCAGGTTATGAGCCTCAAATTGTAAAGATTTTGCTATTCTTATGTTCTCTGACGGCATTCGGGCACATTCAAGGTCTTTGGAAGAGAACAAATGCAGCTCAAACGGAGTATGGCTGTTGACGCGGGACTTTAAGTATCTTCGCGATTTCAGCGCTCAAGTGGTGTTTCAAGGTATGAACCCCCTCGCTCGAAGTCCCGCCACTACGGTTAGCAGCGAAAACAAGATTGCCGTTGAAAGGCTCAGCCTTGGCTCTGATATAAAGTCGCCTCAAGATGTGCCCCTGATCCTAGATAGCATATCTCCAAGTGGTTAAAACGTTGATTTTGGCATCAATCAACCCGATACGCTGCTATCTCAAAAACCTCATATATCAGATTCAGTTATAGCTCGCTTAATCAAAGAGAAGTTAAACAATGTTTACCTCAAAAATAGTAAAAATCATTGGTTACCTTAACGTCTTTAACGATATCTTCTTTATCAACTGTAAGAGTAATATCGTAAGATAACCCTGCTCCAGCAGCATCTCTTTTGGGATCTTTAATAGAGTATTGATAAGATATGGAATATTGATTTGATTTTAGCAATTCACTATCCTTAGAAGTGCGCCAATTCATATAAGCGGCATGATGATCACCTTTTTTGAATAAGACAAAGTCCTTGTCATAAATTTCACGTACCTGAGAAATGTGCTTGTTAAGAAATATCTGCTGATAGAATTCGGAAGCTGCTAGCCTGTCTATTGTGTCCAAGAACTTAAGATCTAACATTGGTTCATTCCCGTTATCAGGAAACGTTTTAAAAGTATAAATCTTCATAGATCTTTTATCTTTCTCATTAGATGCATAAAGTAGCGTTGGAATTACTATGGACGCCACTAATATAGATATGCTTGTTATTTTTAATTTCCGAATAAACATGACGGTACTGTTCCAGTAAATATAATTTAATATAGAATGGTTCCCCAACCCGGTGTAAAGCGATCTGGTTTCAATACAGGTAAGCTGGTTTTCTCTAATATAGTTCTTACGACACTATTGCTATTAGGGCCGAGTGTATCATAATCGATATTTAAAGCGCCAATATTCCTAAGAATATTGGCAAAGGAATCATGGTAATCACAATGCGATGATCCTCTTGCGATTTCTAACATTCCAGACGGCCTATTATCGTATTTTCTCTCTTCAACGCTGCCAGACCAAAGCCCATAATGCGTAATAATTGCACCCATTGGATTTGTGTTGCCAATTTCTTGTCCGCCGTATGTCTCTCCCCCCAACCAGTCTGGCATCATAACCTCTGGAACACTAGATGGCTCATCTTTTTGCTCGCCTGTACGAACCTCGGGATTTGGTTCTGAATTTTGGGCATTTGCTTCTGTTGCATTGGGGTCTTCTGAAAACTCACTTCCTGTGGAAGGCCCTCCGCGATAATACCACATGGAGCCATCTCGTTTAGTGTAGCGTATAAAAAGATGGCTTCCACCAGTGTCAAACACAGACGGATGGACAAAAAATGAACCCACTTCTACTTTGCATTCTGGACATGTCTCACAAATTTTTGTTGGGCTGCTGTTTGGCGGAGTGCTAGGATTACTCATGAGTTACTCCCCCGTTGATACACATGATGCCTGAAAAAATCTGCTCGTAACGAGGGGGTTGCGAAGGCTTGTTTTGCTTCTTCATAGTGCTGCTCAAACTTCTCTCCATATCTCCAGGCACAGAACACATAGGCTTTTTGATCATATGCAGTTGAAAGACCAAGTGAGTGAGCATACTCTAATTGGCTCTTCACAAACGGCTTGATTGCTGCCAAGTTCGGTGGTCCTTTGCCCTCTGATTGACCTGTTTTGGCGAAATCTGCGATTACCTGTGCCACAAACAACTCCCACTGCATGTCCTCAAACGCTTTTTCCTGAACCTTGCGGATGAGGGTGATGTGGCTCTTGGGTCGTTCGTTGGTTTGCGTCGAGCTTTCTGCAAATGGTGTCAT
>NZ_FOSK01000028.1 GCF_900114245.1 Pseudovibrio ascidiaceicola
CCTTCAAGAAAAGGGGATGAACGTAAACCTCATCCGGTAAGTAGCAGTGCCATCGACATCCTCTCTGTTATTCCAAGAGTGGATGGGGCACCTTATGTTTTGCCCGGCTGTAAAGATCCGACACAACCAATTTCGATTGAAGTAATTGAAAATGCATGGCAGCGTATCCGCATCCATGCCAACATTCCTGATGTTCGTATTCACGATCTGCGCCACACGGTTGGCACCTTCGCAGCTCAAGCAGGCAGCAACGCCTTCCTCATCAGTCATCTCCTGCGCCACCGCAACGTGACGATCACCAATCGCTATGTGAACCATGATGCCCATCCAATCCGGGTGCTGTCAGAGACGATTGGTGAACGGATTGAGGCTGGATTGGAAGGACGAGAATGAGAACTCCGCTACAGGCATTTGGAGGTATTTATTTGGATAATTGCGAGCACCACATGAAGCTGTTGACCAAAAGCGGTCATTCGCCTCGGTACAGAGCCCACGCTATTTTTCGTGTTTGCTATTTGTAGTTGTTGCTATGAAACGCTGTATGAAGACGATTAGGTAACGCCCCAATATCTTCTTAAGCAAGGCCAATTCTCTGTTGTCTGCTGCGAATGTTCGGCCTTGCTGTACGTTTGAAAATGGTGAAGATCGGCTACGATGTGACTTGGACCATTGTCTTCTAACAAAATTACCAGATCATTAGAGAAGTAAGACCTTACAATACTTGTGGCAGTCATGGACGTTGCAACATACATAGTTACACACCGTTAGAATCGTTGAAATTCAGTTGTTGTAAGGACCGTCTAGATGTTTTGTCGATGGTACGGTTACTAATTGGCTTCACCGCACGGCTCATGGCAAACGCGACGAGCGACTTGTCTTGTTGCGTGTAAGATTCTCGTAAGAATACTGGGCCAGAGAAAATAGAATCTGACCCAGATATATTTGATTTTAGCCTTGAAAAGCAGGCAGCACGACTATTGTGGATGCATTTTGGTCGGTCACTGAGTGACGGATTTTCTTGTATGGTTGATATTCTGGGTCATTGTACCAAGCATCAAAGACAGCTCGGCTGGCAAATTTCAGAATTAAGGTGTTCTCTTTCTGATAACTCCCTTCAATGACATCAGGATGCTGAGAAACAGCAATCCGCTCAATGCCATGACGAGCGCTAATCGGCCCCAGATGGGCTGAGTAATCTTTGAAGTAGCGGTTAACATCGTGAATGCTCAGTTGAACAATGGCGTAGACAGTTGTGTTTTCTTCTTCCTGTGTCATCTGGTAACTCCTCGGATTAAAAGGGATAGAACAAACTCTTCAGCGGTTAGATTTAAGTGCACTCATCACCACAATTGTCAGACCAACACCGACGGTAGCGAGGCCGCTCCATTGAATGACTGATGGTATTTCGCCGGTAAGAGGAACTCCGATAATCAGTGCAAAAACAGGCACTAAAGCAGGAAACATAGCAGCTTGGGCTGCACCCAATATTTGGACCGACTTAGCAAATGCAATCATAGCGATAACACCAGACAGAACACCTTGCACAATGAGTTGGGTCACCAGTATGTGTGCAGACTGTGCAGCGAAAACATCGACGCCTCGAGAGCTGAGATAGATTGGCCCAACAGTCAAAAGTCCTATAACTGAAACAACTGTAGTCACATCGAGCGCATTCAGTTTCCAGTGCTGCTGCAACACACTAAAGCCCGCCCAAAGCATTCCTGCCATAAAGAAAAATGTGTCACCAATGAAGATATCAAAAGAACTGGTCATGGCAGCTGGACCAGCAATGAGAGCAAGGCCAATAAGTTTAATCAGCGTCCCAAATATGCGCTGCAGGCCAAGTTGTTCACTCAGGAAAATACGAGCAAGTAAGAAACCGCCAAGCATCATGGAGGCCGGCACAATAACGGCGCCGTGCGCCAACGGTGCATAAATATAGCCGCCGACACCGAGCAACACGAAGGGAGGTCCTAACAGGAAAGACACAACAGCTGCTTGTGAGAGGGAGATGCGCTTGAGAGGATTGCGTCGCACGATCAAAAGAAACAGCAGCACGAGAGGACCTGCCACAATATAGCGGAAAAACGCGATATCAAACCCATCAAGGCCTGCAGTTACTCCGACACGCGAGAGTGAGAGATACGCACCCCAGATTAGACTGGCGGTAAGCCCGGCAATTATCCCTGGACCGAGACTTGGGACTTTCTTAACAGGGCATTCCAATAAGACACTGTTCATTTCCGTTTTAGTGGCCTGAACATGAAACATTTTGTTTCTCCTTCGCAACCGGTCTATTTGTCGACCAATATGTTGAGCAGGACCAAAGCGGATGAGTCGGCGTATAGGTTTATCCTGGAAGATGCTGAGATTTACGTCGCTAACTCGACAGAGTAGAAATCAAGGCAATCTCACCGTGCGATGTCCCTCGCAGAAACAACTCATCGAAAAAATAACAGGATGCCTGAGAGGGCAACACCACTTCCTCATCAACTGTGAGAGTATCTGCGGAGAGCAGTGCTGCTGGAGTTCTCAGGAATGATTAGGATAACTGGGCCGCGACAGGCCCAACTTGCCGACTTATGTTTTTGTTGTTCGCTGTGGTCCTGAATGGATCGGTTAAGGAATATATGGCAGTACTGGCAGGCGTGATAAATCGGTTATCCGGTCAACGCACTATTGCTCAGGAGCAACAATGAAAGAGCTTGATGGGTTGATGGAGTTTTGCGCTGTCGTTGAAAACGGTGGTTTCAAAAGAGCCGCAGATTGCCTTGATGTATCGGCATCATTCATTAGCCGCCGAGTCTCTAATCTCGAAAATCGCTTAGGGGTGTTATTGCTGCACCGTACGACGCGCAGCGTGAACCTAACAGATATCGGGGAACAATATTACCTGCGTTCAAAAGCGATATTGGCAGATATACACGCACTATCAGCTGACTTAGCTGAACAGCAAAACTTGGTAAAGGGGCGTATCCGAGTAGCCGCTGGAGGAATATTTGGCGAGACTTGGGTGGCCAGTGCTCTTGCTGATTTTGCCAGATTGCACCCTGAGGTTGAACTTGACTTGGAGATAAGTGACCGGCCTGTAGACTTGGTCAGAGAAAAATTTGATCTCGCTATCCGTCATGGAATGCCATCAGATCCTGATTTGACAGTTAGCAAGATAGGAAGCCGACGGATGATGGTTTGTGCTTCTCCAGATTATCTCAGAGAACATGGTGAGCCAAACGAACCGGAGGATCTGGTATCTCATTCTTGTTTAATTACGCCCGGCTTGCGTTGGCTCTTTGCTAGGGATGACGACACATTTGAGGTTCGTGTTTCTGGGCGTTGGGCTAGCAATAATGGGCGAGCGTTGAAGATTGCTGCGTGTGCAGGTTTGGGTCTCACGAGGCTTGCTGAAGGATATCTGACCAGCACAATAGAGTCGGGTGCTTTGGTTGCTGTCCTCAAGCCCTATGAGATATCACCACAGGAAACCCTTTTGGTATATCCATCTCGTGCATTCCTTCCCTTCAGGGTACGCTCACTCGTTGAGCATTTGAAGAAATACTGAAGTCCCCCTTTCAATTTTCCTTCATGAAGCTCACTTATTAAGCCGTCGTTTGAACTCGCTGCATTCAAAAGCAATACAAAGCTCCAGCAACTCAGACCACGCTGAGATTGTTGCTCCTGAGCAATAGTGTGTTGACTGAACAACCAGTTTATCACACCTGCCAGTACTGCCATATCTCTCTCATCCGCTCTCTTCAGGACCAAAGCAAACTACAGAATATTTATCCGGAGGCTCGGGTTCGTACTGTCCAGCAAACGTTGTCACTACTGGAAAATATGAGTTTATAAGCAGATCACGAGTAATCGCGTTGCCCGCTTTCAGGCAATGGTGAAACGATCATCGGCTTGATCAATCTCGTGTCCTTCTCATCTTCATGACCTGAATTGAGTCACAAGATGGCCCCGTTTTCCAGTCTTTAGTCATGCAGTGCTTGACTTGACCGATCATAATTCAACCAAGTAGAGGAAACATCTACAATGTCTTTACATGAAAAAATTGCGACCTTAAAAGCTCAAGTCGAAAAAAAACTGCCTCAGAAAACTCGCGATGTCATGGACCGAGCTACTGCAGATCTGGCAGCATCAGGCATTTTGAATGGCACTATTAAAGTTGGCGATACACTTCCTAGTTTCACCTTGCCCAATCAGAATGGCACACCAGTCAACTCTAACGAGTTGCTTAAGAACGGCCCATTGGTGATCAGTGTTTTCCGAGGAGCGTGGTGCCCTTATTGCATGTTAGAGCTTGAAGCTCTGGAAGAAGTTTCACGGCATTTCCAAGAGGCTGGCGCGAACATATTGATTATTTCGCCACAAACTCAAGCAGCTTCGCTCAAAACCAAAACCGAGAAAGGTCTATCTTTCGATATCATTTCGGATCTTGGTAGTCTTTATACCAGCAAGCTCGGTCTCGTTTTCTCTCTACCTGAAGATCTGCGCAGGGTTTATAAAGGGATCGGTATCAACCTACCAAGTTTTAACGGAGATGAAAGTTGGGAACTCCCTATGCCGGCGCGCCTGATTATTAGCCAAACAGGCAAAGTCATGAACACTGACATTAATCCGGACTACACCAAACGTCCTGAACCAGCAGACACTCTTCAAGAACTCCTTGATATGGCGAAGCAAGGCCTAACCAACGCGTAGCCTGAAAGCGATTGGCGGCACGCGATGGTAGCACGTGCCGCCACGTCTCACAGGATTGATAGCAGAGGCTCCTGCTTGCTTAGTCACAACACCGTGAGGTCTTGAAAAGTCGATTAATTGCAATTGAATTGCTGATCTGGCGGCATACATAGGATTGATCAGTGATGCTCTGGATTTCAGGGCATTTTTAATGAAGTACTGAAGGGTATACTTGTATGAACACAATTACGGTGCCTAAATATCCTTTGATCTGGTCTCTGTTTAGCTTGCGCTTAAGTATATCGATTGTGTTCGTCCTTTGGACACTAAATAAATTCCTTAACCCAGTCTCGACAGCGAGGACTTTCGAAGCTTTCTATGGCTTTTCAGCTATGAGCGAGGCTCTCTCGTTTATACTCGGTGGAATTCAGGCACTCATCGTTATCTGCTTTCTTGTCGGATTTAAGAAACGTCTTTCAATAGGCGCTATTCTAATCATGCATATCATATCTACTCTTGTATCTTACGAGCGATATCTCGATCCGTTCACAAGCCCCAACCTCTTATTCTTCGCAGGATGGCCCATGTTAGCCGGTCTCCTCACTCTCTATCTTCTACGAGATTACGATACCAAGTTCTCAATAGAGCACGGCGTTAAGACGTAAATCAACGATGACGGTGCTGTTCGATTACAAGGGTGTAAGTTCGACATTCTTGCGAATAGTGTGCTCCCAATGAGGAGGCAATCATCTCTTCAAGATCGTTTCCACTGATGGTAGTAATCCGTGAATGGCAACTCTAGGCCCCTACCTCAATCAGTAGTGTTATCCTACCTCAAAAGAACCGATCATTTAAAGATCAGCATGCTGGCAGGAAGTTGGAGCCGTTCGAGAGGATGGCTGTGAAAGATTAGCGCGCCATCGCTTATTCAGACCATTTGTATTGATCGGCTAATTAGGACAGCTAAGCCTACAAACAGATGTTTTTTGTGTTGCTTAATTGGCAGATGTTGTTTCCATTGTTGCTTTCACAGCATCTGGCCACCCAAAGTTGGTGGTGCCATCAGGTAATCCAAGAATTCGGTCTATTGTTAAAAACTGTAGGTCGATTGCATATTGTAGCTTATCGCCCGCTAGCTCTGCATCCTTTGTTCCCCTCGCATCGATAGCTCGAGTAAGAGCAAAATCCAGAAAATTGCTAATATGGAGGATCAGCTCGGCTGCTGTTTCAACGTCTTCGACATTGAATACTCCTTCTTCTCGACCCTTTTGCAGGATTTTTGAAAGAATTGGTATCGCACCAACTCGCACTCGGCGCTTGAACTGCTCGAGCAAAGCGAGATTGCGATTGAGGTTCATTGTCCGGAAGATTTCCACTTGTCCAGGGTAGTCATGTTCACGCAAGTAATTTGCACGCAGGTGCGTGAAGTTATGCAAGAGATCAAGTGCACAGGATGTCTCGTCTGAAACAACAACTGCCATTTGAGATAGCACGCCATCAGCTAAACGATCCAAAACTCCAAATAGTAGCTCCTCTTTGGATTTGAAGTGATGATAGAAGCCACCTTTTGATACGTTCGCGAACTCCAACACATCTTGCATTGTTGTTTCTTCAAAGCCTTTGGAGAAAAACAGCATCTGCGCACAATCCAATAACTGAGCTCGTCTGTCTTCTGGTCGCATGTTCTTGCGTGCAGGTGTTTTCATAAAATTCCCCTTGATACCGACCGTCGGTCTGTTTATACAGACCTGCAGTCGGTTCTATATCCTGGCTACCTCACATGGCAAAGCTAATTGCCTGCCAAAGTGATGGATACAACTTTCTGGCACAGCATGTTCCCCCAATGTTGCTGTGCCAGAGCCCAATTTTGAGTTGATGTTGAAATCGTGACACATTTCTTAACTGCGATGCTGGGAGTTGCTTGATTGATGCAAAAAATGGACACCCTGGCTAGATATTGCAAGGCCAAAAAAATCCCTGCCATTGCCCTGACAAAGCAACCAAGGATTGGGCATGTTGCCGATGAAGTAAAGATGATTCATATACCTGTACCTTGCCCATCCGCCAGACAAATCACAGTTCAGGTTGTCGCATCATCTATGCATATCGATGAAATTTATGCCGCCCAAGGAACTGCCTTGGGGCGCTTCTATGCCCCCAAAAACATATCACCTGATGAACCTTATTTGATGGGGTCTTCCGTTTCCGGGATCGTAGTAGCGAAAGGGAAGCATGTAACACAGTTCAAAATCGGAGATGAAGTCACCGTCATACCGAATGAGTTCGGAGAAAATGCCTCTTGGGCGACATACAGAAATGTTCCAGAGCGCTACGTAATGCTTAAGCCTCCGGAGTTAACGCATGTTGAGGCGTCGTCGTTGATGCTTTCATCTTGCGTTGCATGGGGCGCCCTTGAAGCTGCAGGCGTCAGGGCAGGTGACCGGTGTATGGTTGTTGGTGCTTCAGGTGCAATCGGCTCGGTGCTTATTCAACTTCTCAAATCTAAATTAGCCTATGTATTAGGAGTTTGCAGTGCTGCCAACTCAGATTTAGTTCGCTCACTTGGGGCCGATGAAATCGTTGATTATCAGCACTCCGGTTTCATTGAGCATAGGGAGCAAAAACTAGACGTAGCTTTCGACCTTGTAGGAGGACGTCGAGTTGAAACCGCCGCATTTCGCTGGCTTAAACAAGAAGGTGAGTTTGTTACATTGGTTGGGCCTGTGCGTTACCTTGGTGAACGGAAACTCACGTTGAAGGAGTTTGCTAGAGCCGTTTGCTATGTTGTTTGGCGAGGCATCACAACAAGGTGGCGTGGTCCCAAGTACACATTTTGTGCGACGATACCACGTCGAGTTGCTCAGAAGGCCATACAGTTTTGCTGTGAACACGGCATTCACTCGCCGATCGAGAGGGAAATCCCATTTGAGTTGGGACCGGTTCAAGATGCAATCCGGTTGCTAACCACTCATCGAACTAGAGGCCGCGTCGTCATCAATTTTGAGCTTGCCGCACAGCGATCAGTTTCTCAAGAAAAACAAGTTTCAATGTAGAAGAATGGCGATGAAATGATATCTGCAGATCAACACGACAATGCAAGAAACGGATATTGCAGCTCTCCCAAACAGTTCACTGTTCCGAATCTCAAAACTGAGAGGCTCATACTTCGAGCTCCTCTCATGGATGACTGGCCAGCATATTTGAATTTAATGGTGTCACCTCGATCTCACTTTGTGGGAGGCCCGATCTCCGATAGGTTTGCTTGGGGGATTTTTTGCCATGACGTAGCTCAATGGAGCCTTCTGGACCATGGTGCGCTCATGATCGTGGACCGTAGTTCGAAACGTTGTATCGGACAGGTCGCTATAAATGCTGGTCCTTTCTTCCCTGAGCATGAGTTAGGTTGGTTCGTATATGAAGGCTTTGAAGGCAATGGATATGCCTACGAAGCAGCAGAAGCTTTGAAGCGTTGGGCTTTTAAAGAGCTCAAATTACCAACTCTTGTTAGCTATGTTGATCCTGAAAACGCAAAGTCCTGCAGACTTGCTAAACGCTTGAACGGAACCCTGGATATCGATGCTCTCAGGGAAGATCCCACGGATCTAGTTTTTCGATATGAGGAAGACACGTGAGATTTGGGCCAAAGCTATCTAAAGCTTCAGGTGTTTTCCTCGCATGTTCTCTTTTGCCGTGCTGGGTAATCAGGCATTAATTAATGTTTAAGTACTTGAAAATGATCGGTTGGTTCCTCTGGTGGCCAACTATACTAGCATTAGTGAAGATAATCTCATCAAGTCCGAACAATGCATTCCGCTGGCTTTACAAAGAGGCCTGGTGGTTTTTATGACAAAGACACAGCGGTACCTCAGATGAAAGAGACGCATGTGGGCACGCAGATCAACTAAGCTTGAAACCTCTCAATTCTGGAAACCAGCGTCTTCTAGCCTTGCATTGTCAATATGCATTTAAGGTGATGGACGGCGATGAGTGATTAAGAATCAACGTTTTGATTTATTTAGGATATTCGAAATTTATGTCTGATGGTCGCAAACTACTTTTCTGGACATTTCTTGGCTTTACCGTCTGCGGCTTACTAATCCCGCTGATTACGGATGCCAGCGGCACGCAAACCTATTTAAATCTTGCTAGTTTTATTCTGATCTACACTATCGGTGTAGGGCTTTTAACAGCTATAACTTTCTGGGTGTACCGATTGAGGGCCAAGCCAAATTCAAGTTGGCAAGCGGTAGCTTTGCTACCAAGTAAGACCATGGTGGTCTTTATGTTTGGTTTTGGCCTGTTTTGGTATGATTTTAGTGGTCCACGCCCACATTCATTTTTCAGCGATTACTCTTACGCTTATGCTCTTCCTACTTTGAGAAAAGATGGTTGGTCAGTCGGAGAAGCTGAAAGCGAGGACATCGATACGAAGGTCATAAAGACAATTGTTGAGCGCTTTGTAAACGATCCAAAGTTCAAGTGGCAGCACAGCTTTATCTTAATCAAAAACAACAAGGTGCTGGTAGAAGAGTATTTCTATGGGCACACAGTTAACACTTTGCATGACTTGCGATCAGCAAACAAATCCATAACATCAATCTTAGTTGGAATAGCGCTCCAACAAGGATTTATCTCCAGTGCAAATGACCCGATTTCTATATACTTGCCTGAGTATGGGGAGTTGTTTGCAGGCGCTCCCCACAAAGCTGCTATTACGATAGAACATATGCTCACTATGCAGTCAGGTCTTGATGCCAATGATTGGGATAGGAGCTCTCCTGGAAATGAAAATAGAGTATATCAAAGTGAGGGAGACTGGATACACAAGCTGTTTGCTCTACAAATGATTAATGAGCCAGGAACCACATTTTCTTACTCGAGCATTGGAGAAATTGCGCTACGGCAAGCTATTGTGAATGCAAGTGGCATGCCTCTTGATGAGTTTGCGAAGAAATACTTATTTGAACCCTTGGGGATTAATAACTACCAATGGACACACAAGCTTCTTAACCGGAATGATGTGCCATATCGGATCCAGTTAACAAGCCGGGATTTCGCTAAACTTGGACAACTCTACCTAAACCAAGGGATTTGGGAGGGTGATCAGATAGTTTCCTCGGAATGGGTCAAAGCTTCCACTACTAAACATGCAACAACTACCGAAAAACGGCTAGGTTTCCCCGGTTACGGCTATTTCTGGTGGAAGCACGATTTTTGGGTAAAAGAGGAGCTGTTTGAGGGTTTCCAGGCCCAGGGTAATGGAGGGCAGTTCCTGTTTGTCTTTCCAAAATTAAACTCGATCATTGTGTTTACCAGCAGAAACTTCGGCAACAGCCGCCAGATCAACCCGTTGCAAATTACACGTGATGAGATCATTCCCATGCTGGTTGCTATGCGGCATTAGTTTTGGGCGCTTGGTAAGAATTGAAGAGATCAACCACGCCCCATTACGATAACCCGTTTCATATTGATAGCGTTTTAACCGCAGTCAGAAACTGCTTCAACTTTGCGTGGAAATGCCCGAATGTCCGGTCATGGCCCTGGTCGCTGGCAACCGCTACTCATTTACCTGAGTTCTTGCAGTGCAGCAAAGGTCAGCTTAGTCCGCATCTTACCAGTTCAAAATCACTAAACGTGGGTGAATGTATTTCAATGTTCCCTTGTTGTTCTTCGTAACGCCCAAATATACACGCTCGGCCCAGTTGGACCTAGATATCGTGGAGTGGCCTATGAAAAGTGGAGAGCCTTTTGCTCAATATTTCTTTTCTGTCTCTCAAACACGATTGGTGATTGATAACCTAACGCCGAGTGTCGCCGGGTTGGATTGTAAAAGCCCTCTATGTAAACGCCAAGTGCCTTTTCTGCCTCCTGACGGGTTTGAAAAGCAGTTCGCCACAACATTTCGGCCTTGATGGTCTTGAACACGGTCTCCACCATGGAATTGTCGAAGCAGTTTCCTTTTCCGCTCATAGAAGGAGTGATATTGTGCCTCGATAAAAGCCGCTGATAAGCATCGGAGCAGTACTGGCTACCCCTGTCTGAATGATGTATGAGCCCATCAA
>NZ_FOSK01000027.1 GCF_900114245.1 Pseudovibrio ascidiaceicola
TACCTCCAAATGCCTGTAGCGGAGTTCTCATTCTCGTCCTTCCAATCCAGCCTCAATCCGTTCACCAATCGTCTCTGACAGCACCCGGATTGGATGGGCATCATGGTTCACATAGCGATTGGTGATCGTCACGTTGCGGTGGCGCAGGAGATGACTGATGAGGAAGGCGTTGCTGCCTGCTTGAGCTGCGAAGGTGCCAACCGTGTGGCGCAGATCGTGAATACGAACATCAGGAATGTTGGCATGGATGCGGATACGCTGCCATGCATTTTCAATTACTTCAATCGAAATTGGTTGTGTCGGATCTTTACAGCCGGGCAAAACATAAGGTGCCCCATCCACTCTTGGAATAACAGAGAGGATGTCGATGGCACTGCTACTTACCGGATGAGGTTTACGTTCATCCCCTTTTCTTGAAGGCAGGGCAATCGTGGCCAGTTCAAAATCAATATGCTCCCATTTCAGGGTTGCGATTTCACTCAAGCGCGCACCGGTATAAAGGAGCAAACGTAAGCAATAAAGAGCTCTCGGATTTACAGGTGTTGTCCGCTTTGCAATATCCTTAGGCAAGTGCTTGGCTGTGTCCTTCCCGGCTTTTATAATCCAGGGAAGACCTTCATGTTCCGCCAGTTCAAGAGTCCGCCCCAGTCTTTGCAACTCTTCCTCTGACAGAAAGCGATCGCGCTCATTTTCTTTGTAACGCTTGACCAACCGAACCGAATTACTGTGCTCTGGCCGTAGTCCCCATACTTCAGCAAGATTGAACGCTTTTGATAAGACCGCCAGAACCTGATTGGCTTGACGAGGTGTTGCTCTCAACGAATGATGCAGCTTTGCAATATCCTGCCGTCTGACAGAGCTGAGTTTCATGAGCCCCAATCGTGATCGAACACACTGCTTAAGAAGACGTTCAATGTCTTTCATTGTCTTGGGCTTGTTGTGAACCTGCACATGTTTACTCATATAGAGATCAAGGAGCACATTCACCGTGGGAGCAGCTCGTTTGTTTTCCCGCTTTAAGAGGGGATCATCTCCGTTACGGACTGTTGCCAACACATTGGTCGCCAGATCTCTGGCTTGATCTGGGGTTAGCTCACCATATTTCCCAAGGCTCATACGACGGGAGCGGTCTTCATGCGTGCGATATTGCACAATGAATGTTTTTGCACCGCTCGGCATCACTTGAAGGCCAAAGCCTTTGAGCTTGCTATCCCAGAGGAAGTGTTTTTTGTTCGCTGGCCCTACTGCATCCACCGTTCGCTTCGTTATGTTTGGCATAGACACACCTCTCCCACAGACGGCTCCTGACAGGAGCCACCGCACATACGAAAATACCAGTTGAAATACGTTCCCGATTACTGCTGTTTCTGACGGCCTGACAGCTTGTGACGACCTTTAAGGCTTTCTTTTAGGACCTGGGCAAAACAGCACCCAAACCTTTATAGGTCAAAACCTAGCTGCTTACCGTTTTGTGTCAGCACTATGTAAGCAAATGTATGAGATTGAGTGCGAAAAGCAAGGTAGGCAACCGCAAATAATTTTCTACAACTATTTGATTCATAGTAATGAATCGCCCTTCATCGTAAATGAGCGTTCATACTAAAGCGCCTTTTAATCAGTAGCTCCACGGTTCGAACCCGTGCGGGCTCACCATTTTCTCTCAGAAAATCGGTGACTGTTTCGCGAAGGCATTTATGCCTCTGTGGTGCTTGTGTGTGCCTTGCTTCAGATTTATGGCACATCCCCTTTTTGCACTTCTGCATTCCGGTTTTTGAACTCTCTTTCAACATATCATCTTGTTCCACTCTTTCTTTGCGAGGATTCGTGATGAACTTTGTCATTACTGGTGCATCAGGTGCCGGGAAATCTACTTTGCTGGAGTATCTCAAGTCTCTTGGGTATGCGTGCCGGGAGGAAGTTGGGCGCCAGTTGGTGCGGGAGCAACGGGCGATTGGCGGGTCTGCCCTTCCTGATCAGGACTGCGTTGCCTTTCGGGATTTGTTGTTTGAGCATTCCATTGCGGCGTTTGATCAGAGGATGGTGCGATCAGATGAGCCTGTTTTCCATGATCGCAGTTTTCTTGAGGCGATTGCATATAGTGCAATTATTGGGGCTTCTGTTCCTCAGAGCATGGTGATTGCTGCACAAAAGAGGCGGTTTGCTTCTCCTGTTTTTGTGTGTGCGCCGTGGAAAGAGATTTTTGAACATGATGCGGAGCGAACGCATGGCTTTGACTTTGCATGCCAGGATTATGCTGCGAATGTTTCGGTCTATCGTGCCTATGGATATGAGCTGGTTGAAGTGCCGCAAGTGTGTGCTGAAGAGCGCGCGCGGTTTGTGATTGAGCGTGCCGGAACACGATCCCTGCTTTAATTTCTAGAATCGCTGATGTCACAAAACGTCGGGTGGGCTGTCTATTAAGAGAAGGGTGGATGTTGCTCTATGAGATTGGGCTTATGTATTTTTCGGGTTGTATCAATCTCAAGAATACACCTTATAGGTTGTTAACAGGTCGTCGTCGTGTTTCTGGTTGTGTGGTAATTCTGCAAGGTTGATTACTCGAAGATTGTTAAGTGACTGGAACCTCTTAAAATTTCTAATCTGGTTCGGGTGTTGTTATCAAGGGTTGTAAGCATGAATTTATACAACCCATAAAATTGCGTTGGTTTTCCAAAAACAAGAATATCCGTAGCTTCATCTCTATCGAAGCGGACGAATTCTCTAGAAATAAAGTTGATATCTGTTCTCCATGCCAGTGTTGGCGTGTGTTTCGTGATGTCTCTTTGTGGTGTTAAGAGATTTAGTCTGTAATACATTGAGGTGTGGCGAATGTATTACAAGAATACACGACTAGAACATCTTGATGGGCGTCAGGATTTGACGCCTGTTTGGGAATACTGGAATGAGCATAGAAAAAAGATATTTGGAAGAGCTTTTCACCTTACTGGTGGTGACATGGATGCGGCTGAAGAGTTGATGTCGGCAACGATCATCAAAGTTGCATCGCACTTTGAGCAGCGCCCCTTGAATATGAGGGAGCCGATCGCCTTTTTTATGTATGCGCTTAAAAACGAGTTCATCAGTCAGTACCGGAAGAAGCGATACGAGTATCAGTTTCGTGATGGTGATAAGGATGTTTACGACGAACATCTGGCCAACACAGAGATTGAAAGCGCACCGCAGGAAGTGTTGCTGGCTCAGAAGGAAGAGCTGATGCTGATCAGCAAAACGTTGGAGCGGCTTCCTCTTATCTACCAGCAGATTTTTTCCATGAAATTTGCCGAGGATCGCAGTTACAGCGAGATTTCGGATGAGCTGAATATTTCTCAGGCTTTGGCCCGAAAGCGGGTGCAGTTTTTGCGTGAAAAGCTGAGAGATGCCCGCTCTAAGAAGCGTAAGCGGCTCAATTGAGCAGATTGAATGTTCACAGGAGGGTTGGGAGTGCGTCTCTCCGAATAGTTAACGAATTTAGACTGCGAGGGCGAAAGCATGGCGGAAGATACTGTAAATGCTCAGGTGACGGATGCCGTTACCCAGACAAATGTGAAGGTGGTGGGTGAAGCGCCTTCTCAGGCAATTGCCAATCTGTACCAAGTGGTTAGCAATGCGACGGGATTGTCGGTTCAAAATGCGACCCATGCGCAACAATCCATGAACCAGATATCGACGGCTGTTGTGTCCAAAGGCGTGCAGCTGATTATGGAAATAGGCCCGACCTCTGGAGCGGAGTCTAAACCTTCAGGTGGCTAATTTGAGGAAATTTGATGGTGAGGGAGAGAGGTGAGAGTTCAGCTTCTCAAGAGTATGAGAATGCGATCACGCGCCGGCGGCGCCTGATCTCTCTGCTCCACGGACCTTTGAGCGATAATAGTTTGCGTTCCTCAACTCAGTCCGGTGCTGAGGCATCCAGAACACAGGGTGCTCAGCGATCTTCTCCAGCGGTCAAAATGTCCTCACAGGCGGCAACGGAAACCGTCAACACAGCAAGTGAGAGCAACAGTCAATCCGGAGCGCAACAAACCATGGTGATGGATAGTGAAAAGGGATCTGCTGGCGGTGCAGACTTTGAGGATACTACCGGTTCTGACGGGACAGGTGGACAATCGCAGGGCACGTCCACGGATACCGGGAAGGGGCAGTCCTCCGGGCCATCCTATCCACCATTGCCAACCTCTGCGCCTTCAACTTCTGCTTTAAATGAACAGATTACTCAGGCCGTGCAGTTCACCAACTTTCAAAATTACCAGGGATTGGAGTCGATGATCTCCATTCCTGAGGATGTGATGACCAAGCAGTCCAGCGGGCATGCGTCGCAAAATGCGGAGACCTACATGAACGGTGTCATGCAAATCTCGATGGCTGCACAGGCGATTGTGGCTGCGAAGATCGCACAGGATCCGGCGCTGGCTGCGACACCTGCGCTGACGGAGCTGAACGTCATGGTGACCAATGCCATCTCGGCGTTTCAGGATGTGAGTGAGTGACCCGTCGGAAGTGGGTCAGCTGGTGGATCTGTTTCAGGAAATTACGCTGTTGTTTCAATAGGACTACATTTTGCTTGTGACTTTTCTTCGGGCTCTGATGCGATAGGCAGAACCCCTGTCAGCTCTAAAGGTGAGATATGGAACGGGACGTTACATACATTCGAGAGGAATTGGAGGAGGTGATCCTCAATCAGTTGCGCCGCTGGGAAGGGGTTATCGAGCAGGAAGAGACGCTTACCCTGTCGCGGTCTGGTGTTGAAACGCTTCCAGGACTTTTGTGTCACCTGAGCCTGGCGCGGGATGCGTTGGTGAAGGCGGAAGGGATGCTGGTGTGTGAAGACGGCATTACTGCGGCTGATGTGGTGCTCGGGTTTCGCGATGAGCGCCTGCAGGAAGAGGCTGACCGGTATGAAGACCGGGAAGATGAGGATCGGTTGATCCAGGATGGCGTGGAAGAGGAGCTTCTTGCGCGGTTTACCTCCACTGGTGACATTGAGTTTGAAGAGCGGAGAGACGATCGCGGTTCGGAGCGGAATTCAGATCACAACTGGTAAGACTGGACTTGAGGAGCGAGGCGATGAGTACAGCCGCAAACGGAACGTCAGGGGCCGCAGATGCTGGCCCTCAAAAGGTCACGGCTACACCGGGTCCGGAATTCAACTCTGCACTGGATGATGCTGTCGTACAGCTGACCAAGGTGAAGCAGAATGTGGATCAGGCGGCAAGTGAATTTGCGCAGCTGCGGGAGGGCATTCCCAACTACAATGAGGTGATTGCTGAGATCCGGCAGCAGCAGGCACAGATAAATCGGGCTTGCGACGATGCAACGTCATCTGCGCACACGATTGTGTCTGAGGTGGAGCAGGCGGCAGCCAAGCTGTGCACCTCTATTGATGAAGAGATTACGACGATCAAGAGTGTGATTGGTACCGGGGCTGAGGATGAGGAACCGCAATCACAACCGGCGCCGCCGCCCGTGCAGCCGCAACCGCAAATGGCGCCTGGGCAAGGTGCGCCGCAAGCTGGTCCCGGCCTGGGGCCGTTTCCGGGCGCTGGCCAACCTGTTCAGGGCGTGATGCCCAATCAGGAAGCGATGGCGGTACAGGCTGCTGAAGCTATGCGGGATTTTCTGAAGAAGGAAATCAAATCGGAGCTTTCAAAGCAGATTGCGCCACTTAATGAGAAGCTCTCTGAGCTTTTGATTAGTTATCTGCAACAGAGAACTCGCGACAGGTGAGCGATGTGTGAACCAATTCTTACAAAGAGCACAGGCTCTTAGGAAAGAGTTCACAAATAGAGAGGAGCGGCGTCAATAGTCTGTAAATGGCAATAATAACAAGCATATTGGAGAAAAAATGCCAAAGACTATTGAGGAACAATGTGGCGCAGCAAAACCCTCCGATGGCGGAACTGTTGATGCTGATGTGATTGCAATTCTTGGGGTGGCTCCCGCGTTTGCGCTGGCGCTGACCTTCCTGACAGCGGCGCAATCAACGGGGGTGCTTTTTGAGAATTCCGTCTCGAATGCACAGCGCCAGAACATCATTGCGCAGACCGCGTTGAATCAAGGAATTTTGCATACTTATTCTGTTGGTTCCATGGCTGCTGCAAACAGTATTTCACATATGGATCCGAAGGAAGTTGAGCAAATGAACGAGAGTTTGCTCGGAACATTGTGTCGGTACTTTTCGCAGTAATTCGGGGTGATTGATCGGTCTGCAACGATCAATGAGTTTTCTAAATAATTGAGAGTTTGCCTCTGGTCAGTGCAGTGCTTGCGCTTGATCAGAGGTGAAGCAGGGCTGCGTTTTTACCGAATTGCTCATGAGTTCGGTTGATCAGGTGGGAGTGATTTATGGCGGATCTACCGGGGATTGGCCCCGTAATACCAGAGGGCGGCATGGTGACGGATGCTGTCACGCAATCCAATGTGACGGTGCTTGGGCAAGCGCCTGCAATTGCGATGGGGAATCTCTATGCATCCCTTGCACATTCAACGGGCATTTTGCTGCAGAACTCAGTCGCATCCGCGTCTCAATCTACCATTCTTGCACAGGCGACGACCAACATGGGCGTCATGCAAATCTATTCCGCAAATACAACGGCCGGGGCATCGGCCACAGAGAAAGTTGCTCAGGCTGGGACAGCTGACCAACTCAGTACGTTGCTGACTACCTTGCGTAGTTTCAATCCTTAACCGGAACTTTCGAGCTTCGCTTTCTGGTGCAAAGGCCAGAGCGATGAGAATGGTTCTGATGCATCCTTTAAGTTGTAGTAGCGCGTACTCCTTTGGAGCCAGTTCAAGGAAATGCAGAACCGGATTTTGACCAGAACTGTATGAAAGAGGACTATTAGAATGCCAACAACTGTTAGCCCTATGATCACTGATGCGGTTACCCAGTCCAACGTAAAGGTCGTGGGTGAAGCCCCTGCAATGGCAATGGGCAGTGTCTTCCAGACAATGGCTCATTCCACGGGAATTCTCTTTGAGAACTATGTCTCTGCCGCTCAGCAGCAGAACATTCTTTCTCAGGCAGCCGCTAACCAGGGTGTCATGCAGATTTACTCCATGGATACGATGGCTGGTGCTGGTGCTACCGAAAAAGTTGCTCAAAGCGGGACACCAGACCAGTTGAATACACTGCTGACAATCATGCGCGTTTTCAACCCAACCTAACGGGTTTAGGCGTCGCCCTCCGGCGGCGTTGGTTTGACTTGAAGTTAATGGTGTCCGGTTGGTTTTCAGGTGGGCATGCCCCTGGTGGTCCTCTGTGAAATCACCGGACACGACCTTTCTTATTCATGGCAGTTCATACTCTGCTGAACTGCTTTTGTTTCTGTCTCCCGCGTATCGGTATTCGAAAGGCGGTTTCGTCCCTTCGAAAGATATGCTGCATTTTTAAGGATGACGACTATGCCGGATACGGTAAATCCAATGATTACTGATGCCGTCACACAAACCAATGTGAAGGTTGTTGGTGAAGCTCCAGCCATGGCTATGGGTTCGCTTTTCCAGACCATGGCGCACTCAACCGGTATTCTCTTTGAGAATAACGTGGCTGCTTCTCAGCAGCAGAACATTCTGGCTCAGGCTGCAACCAACCAGGGCGTTATGCAGATTTACTCCATGGATACCATGGCAGCTGCTGGTGCTACAGAAAAGGTTGCTCAGTCTGGTACGCCGGATCAGCTCCAGACGCTTCTTACTATTATGGAAGCATTCCGTCCGGGCCGGTAAATGGACCCGTGACGACCTCTCGTGCGAGTTACATTTCAACCTTCCCTGCTCCGGCAGGGGAGGTTTGCAGTTTTGGTATGGTCTCTTTTGCTGACAGACCCGATGGAAATGGGTATAGGTACTGCTACGAATAAGCCCACAAAGGCAAAGAATGACACATACGCTAACCCCTATTTTGGTCTGTGCGCTCTACAAGTTTGTTGAGTTTGCGGACTTTGAAGACATGCGCGAGCCTCTGCTTGACTACTGCAAGAGCCGTGGTATTCGCGGCAGTCTTCTTATTGCTCGTGAGGGCATTAACGGAACCATTGCTGGTGAAGAACCGCAGATGCGGGATGTGATTGCTTACTTACGCAAAGACCCGCGTTTTCATGACATCATCGTCAAGGAAAGCTGGGCTAAGCAAGTTCCGTTCAAGCGCATGAAGGTGCGTTTGAAGCAAGCGATCGTGAATATGGGCGTGAACCATATTGATCCGAATGATCTTGTCGGCACCTATGTGAAACCAGAGGACTGGAATGCGCTGATCTCCGATCCGGATACGGTCGTGATTGATACGCGTAATGACTACGAGTTTGCTCTGGGCACGTTTGAAGGTGCATTGGATCCTGACACGGAAACCTTCAATGAGTTTCCTGAATGGGTCAAACGCAATGACAATTCGCTGCGCGCCAAGAAGAAGGTCGCCATGTTCTGCACCGGCGGTATCCGCTGTGAGCGGGCAACCGGGCTGATGCTGGAGCAAGGCTATGATGAGGTTTATCACCTTGAAGGCGGTATTCTGAATTATCTGGAAAATGTGCCAGAGGATGAGAGCCTCTGGAAAGGCGAGTGCTTTGTGTTTGATGACCGCGTGTCTGTTGACCACAAGCTTGATGCTGGCTGGGGGAAGAACCTGCCGGAGAAAACCAAGAAGGTTCTCGCGCCATACCAGATTGATGACAAGCCATCTGAGGCTGGCGAAAGCTGAAGCAGACTGGAATGAGGGGTGGTTTGACTGCCCCTTACTTTTGCTTGCACCCGGAAAATCTTATCCCCGTCCGTTCAGCGTGGCCTATTGTTGATCTCATGTTCACGTTAACGGGCAGCTGGCGGAGCGACCGTCAGTGCAGCGTGAGCTGGGCGGGGCTACCGGGAGACATAACGCATCCTCCGGCGGGTCCGTTGAAACACCCCTTGAAAGTCTTTAGTGCAGGGACCAAGCGGAAGCTGGTCACCCGATGGGCGTCTACACTGGCAGGCGTTTAGCTATCACTGGCACTCACATTTGCCTCTGGCTGATGTGTTTGTTGCTGATGGTGCCTGCTCCCAACGCCTTTCGGAGGAGATCTTGTTTCATACAAAAACGCCCGGGCGAGGCGAGCAGCCAATGCCGAAGAAACTAATTTACTCACAATGCGCAGGCATCGCCTGCTCGCCTTGCTCACCCCGTATTTGCGGGCTCAAACAACAACACCGCCGGACATGAGCCAGCGGTGCTAATTCTGTTTGCTTTTTTGGAGGTAAGGCAGGCCTTTTTGGCGCAGCGCTTAGCCAAAGCGGCAGGTTGGCAGGCCTTTGTGCTCTACATCCATTGCAAAGAGACCACCTGATTTAGGGAACTCTTTGAGAAGCTCGTCATCTCCATGCGGGCGCAGGCTTGCCACGACCAGTGTATTGAGGCTTGGACCTGCAAAGCACGGAATAGTTGGGCGTGGGACTGGCATGGCGATGGATTGCAGCAGCTGTCCTTCCGGGTCAAAGCAGTTGACGTTGCCTGCTGAGACGCCTGCGGACCAGTAGTTGCCATCGGTGTCTGTTGTGGCGCCGTCCGGTCTGCCCACTGTGTTGTCCAGCTGCAGGAACTTGCGCTGGTTGGTGACCGCGCCGAAGTCACGGTCGAAATCATAGGCGAAGACTTCGCCGGAGCCGGTGTCAGAGTGGTACATGGTCTTGTTGTCCGGAGACCACGCCAAGCCGTTGGAGGTTCTGATCTCTGTAGCGATTTGCGTGACATTGCCGTCTGGTGTGACGCGATAGAGGCTGGCGATTGGTGTTCTTGGACTGATGTCGTCCATGGTGCCCACCCAGAATGCGCCGTCAGGTCCAACCTTGCCGTCGTTCAGACGAGTACGTGGGTTATCCGGCTCAATCTTCGCGATGACCTCGTACATTTTGGTGCCTGTATCGAACAGGATGATTTCGTCTTTCATCGCCACGATGAGGCGGCCGTCTTTACAAAGGCCAAAGGAGCCAACGACTTTCGGGAAGTCCCATGTGGTGACTTCTTTACTATCCCAATGCATTGCGTGGATCTGTTTTCCGAGGATGTCACAGAAGAACAGGTGTTTTGTCAGTTCATCCCAGAGGAGACCTTCGGCCAGCTCGTAGCGACCGTCCAGCAAGCAAGTGATAATTGGGGTCAAAGTCGTGCTCCATACTCATGCAGCCCGGGAGAGCTGCAGGCGATATACAATTGAGCGTTGTTATAGAGAGGTTTGGCAGGAGCGTCGAGTATGCCTGTGAGAAAACCGCAAGGTTTCCGCGGTGATTTAACCTTCGGAAATTGGCAGGGCGCTGCCTTGTTTGGTGGAGCGGATCGCGAAGGAGGAGCGCATGCGGACAACGCCGGGAAGGCGGGTGAGGTGGTCGCGGTGGATGCGCTCAAAATCAACTGGATCATCGGCCATCACGCGCAGGATGTAATCCGCATCGCCACCCATGAGGTGACACTCCATGATCTCGGTGGAGCGATCAACGGCCTTCTCAAATGTCGAAAGAGCTTCCTCTGACTGAGAGCCGAGCGAGATCTCGACAAAGACACTCATACGCTTGCCCAATTTCTTCGGATTAAGCAATGCGACGTACTTCTCGATAACGCCTTCAGACTCCAGCGTCCGGACACGGCGCAAGCAGGCAGAGGCGGACAGACCCACATGATCTGCGAGATCAGAATTGGAGATACGGCCATTGTCCTGCAGCGCGCGGAGGATCTTTTTATCAAGCTTGTCGAGTTTCATAGCTTTGCCGTTTTCGCAGATTATTGTGTCTGAACGATGTTTATTCGTAGATGTTTGCTAAAATGTACCGTGTCGTGCGCACATTGCAAGCATCTGCAGCCGAGATTTCCATAAGCTATGTAGAAACACAAAGCCGAAGCTGATTGGGAGAATGTGATGCTTGTTGGTGTTCCTAAGGAAATAAAAAATCACGAATATCGCGTTGGTCTGACGCCAGACAGCGTGCGCGAAGTTGTTGCTCATGGCCACGAAGTGGTTGTTGAGACCAATGCCGGTGTTGGCATTGGCGCGAGCGATGCTGACTATACTGCAGCTGGTGCATCCATCCTGCCGACTGCTGCTGAAGTCTTCGCGAAAGCAGAAATGATTGTGAAGGTGAAAGAACCTCAGGCTGTTGAGCGCAAGATGCTCCGTCCTGATCACCTGCTGTTCACCTACCTACACCTGGCTCCGGATCCAGAGCAGACTGCTGACCTTGTCGCTTCTGGTGCAGTTTGCATCGCTTATGAAACAGTAACGGATGAAAAAGGCCGCCTTCCTCTGCTGGCGCCAATGTCTCAGGTTGCTGGTCGTCTGTCCATTCAGGCTGGTGCAACTGCACTGCAGAAAGCTAATGGCGGCGCTGGTGTTCTTCTCGGCGGCGTACCGGGTGTTGCTCCTGCGAAAACCGTTGTGATTGGCGGTGGTGTTGTTGGTGCCCACGCAATTGAAATGGCAATCGGCCTTGGTTCCGATGTGACTGTTCTGGACAGAAACGTTGATGTTCTCGACGCTCTTTCTGCTCGTTTTGGTTCCCGTTTGAAGACAGTGTTCTCCAACCGTGCCGCGCTGGAAAAAGAAGTTCTGGCCGCTGATCTGGTTGTTGGCGCTGTTCTGGTGGCTGGTGCTGCTGCGCCGAAACTGGTGACCAAAGAACACATCAAGGCGATGAAGCCGGGTTCTGTTGTGGTTGATGTTGCAATCGACCAGGGTGGTTGTTTTGAAACGTCCCGCGCAACAACTCACCAGGATCCAACCTACATCGTGGATGAAGTGGTTCACTACTGCGTGGCAAACATGCCAGGTGCTGTGGCTCGCACCTCTACCTACGCGCTGAACAATGCGACCTTGCCATACGTTCTGGCGCTGGCTGACAAAGGCTACGCAGCTGCTCTTCGTGACATCCCAGGCTTCTTGCCGGGTCTGAACGTTTACAAGGGTCAGGTGACTGTTGCTGAAGTTGCTGAAAACCTTGGCTACACTTACGTGGCTCCTGAAGCTGCTCTGGTTCAGGAAACTGAAGCAGCCTGAAAGTCCAAGCGGACTTAGAGATTGGAAGCGGGAGCCACTGGCTCCCGTTTTGCGTTGATAAAGGTTCTGTTTACCCTGTCATCGGTTTGCCGCCACGTTAATGAGTTTGCAGGTGCAGCTTGGATATACTGGTCAAAATTAACTAGTATTTTTCGGATTGGGCGGCGTCATGTATCATGATTTGGAATTGGTTCTTCAGCATGATTTGATTGTTGATTGGAAAGAGCATTACAAAGAGGTGTTCGGCAAGCACACGCTCCTGCTGAGCAACCGCCTGCATGAGCTGCCTGTCTTTCTGCCAGAAAATCTGGCGCGATTGATTGAGACAACTCCTTCTGAGCATTATGACTTTGTTCGTCCCGGTGCAATTGGCACCAAGAAGTCCCAGTGGCTGCAGGGCAGTATTGAAGGTACCAAAGGCGAGGACGTGCTTCGTGCTGTAGAAGAAGGGCGTTTCTGGCTTTCTCTTCGTGCACTTCAGGAATGGGATGAGGGCTTCAGGCAAGTCACGTCGAAAATTTTCGACGAGCTTGAGGTGAAGGTTCCGGGCTTTGAGACCTTTAAGCACAAGACCGGGATGCTGATTTCTTCCCCCGGTGCTCAAGTGTACTATCATGCAGATGTACCCGGACAATCCCTCTGGCAAGTGAAGGGCCATAAGGACGTTTATATTTATGAAAATACCGCGCCGTTTCTTTCTGATGAGCAGTTGGAAGGTATCTTCCTTGGGACGACCGAAGAAGAGATCCGCTTTGAGCCCTGGTATGATGAGTTCGCTACAAAGGTGACGCTGAGCCCGGGTGAGATGGCGCACTGGCCACTTAACAACCCGCATCGGGTTGAGAACCATGATGAGGTGAACATCTCGGTGACCACTGAGCACTTCACCACTGAGATCAGGGATTTTTATGCGATCATCTATGCCAATGGTTTGCTGCGTAGAGCAGGGATCTCTGGCAATCGGCACAGCGTTGGTGCGATGAAATACGCTAAAATGGCTTTGGCGGCTGCGCATAAGATCATCTACAAGAAGATGGTGCAGCAGAGTTCGAGTGCCAAAAGCCCGCGCAGCTTCAAGCTGGACATGGCTGCGCCGGAGTTTATGGCTGATCTGTAGAAACGATTGCTGTCAGCAGCGGTAGTAGTAAGGGCGGCCATAGGTGTCGTAACCAACACAGCGGCGCGGGGTGGTGGCTGCTCCGATTAAACCGCCTGCAACTGCACCGATACCAGCACCGGCAAAGGCTGCGCCAACATCACCTGTTGCAGCCCCAATGGCAGCGCCTGTGGCTGCACCAAGACCACCGCCAACAAGGACGCGGTCTGTTCGGTTATACTCACTGCAAGCACTGAGTGTGAGCAGGGTGGCTGTTAGGATTATTATTTTTCTCACGATCCTACCCATGGTCTGATTGTTTGAAACCCAAGGTAGTGCTTGACCTGTTGCAGATGAATGAATGCGGCTGACGAGATGGCAAGGTGGTTAAGTTGAAGCTGTTTGTCTTTTGAGACTTGTAGGTATGTAACGCAAAAAGGCCCCGCAATTGCAGGGCCTTTGG
>NZ_FOSK01000024.1 GCF_900114245.1 Pseudovibrio ascidiaceicola
GATAAACTGGTACCTCATCGACTTGTTTCCCTGGCGAAGAACGCTGCCGCCTTTTTTAATAAATCTCTCTCTTGCCGTAAAAGCTCGTTTTCCTTGCGCAAGCGGGCTAATTCTTTACTCGCATCCTCATGCGGCCCTGACAGTAAATCCTGATCCCGAAACTCCTTGATCCAGCGGTTCAGCGTAGCACGGCCCACACCCAGATCGGCGGCAATTTCAGGAATGGGTCGACCACTCACTTCTACCAGCCGCGCTGCTTCCCGCTTAAACTCTTCCGTGTAATGTTTGCGCCCCATAAAGTCCTCCTGATCTTAATGTATCAGAAGGCTCTCTACTTTTCCTGAGCCAGTCCAGCGCTTCCAAGGCAGACGATGCGAGATCGAGCGCACGACCTTCGCTGTCGTATCCCGCATAGAGAATCCAGCGGATTTCATCGGGCTTGGGTTCGCGGCCCAGAAGTCCCGTGACCTTCAGGATGAGCAATACACTAAGGCGTCGCGATAGCGCTGACGCATCCTCCTTGTCAGGCTCTTTGAGAAGGATGTCCTGATAGCATGCGCGTTCTTCGCTTGCCGGATCGATTTCGGAGGGTGCGAGCGCAGAAAACTCATCGAGTTCGGACAGGCCGACAGAACCGCGCTTGATGATTTCGAAGAAGCGGCTGGCAAGCGATCCTATCGCATCATCGAATACGGCAGCCAATGGCTCGCCGACTTCTTCGGTCAGTACAGGTATGGGATGTCCGACAGTTGTGAGGATGCCGATCTCAGAAACCTGACTGCCATAAGCAGCACCATAGGCACCCCACGCTTGCTGAAGATAATGTGTCTCGCTGCCGGGTTCGGCCTCCTGCGCGAAATCGATGGTATCGCTGTTGGCGCTGTTCAGTTTCTTCGTGGTCTAATCAATCCCCGCAACACCGGTTTCGCCGCCATGCCGACAGGCGATCAGGGCATAAAGCGCTTCGGTGCGGCGGATGTAGCGTTTCCAGGTCTCGGGATTGGTGTCGCCGATATTCTGGCCGTATGCCCGGTTGAGCCAAGCGTAGAGGCCATAATAGCGCATGCGCAGCGTCACATTACTGATGCCGGGTAGGAAGGTTTGGTAAAGATTGACGCTGCTATTCTGCATGCCTAGCGGATCGAGCCCGTTTTTGCTCTGGTACTCTGTCCACTCTGGGAAATTCACCTGCCCGTTTTCTGCATCATCCATAAGCCAGCACTCCTAGTAATCGACTGATGAGAAAGCATACTGTGTGAGGACGAGCATAAGGTCAAACTACTTTTGAGCAGCCCGCAATACCCGGAGCCCTCTGGAACTGCCTCTTTACCAATGCCAGGGCGAACGGCCGAAATGTAGGCAAAAGTGGAGGTAAGAACGTACTGCAGAATTAGCTAATTTTGACTTGGAGGAGCTGCCCTTTGCGCTCCGCCTGAACGTCAGCTTTCGGAAACGTGAAACAAGAGGGACAGTATCCGGTTACTGTGCATCTCGGCCGCTCGTCTAGGGCGCAGCGAACGACAGCAATCCGCCCATAGAGACTAGGTGGGTAGGTTCAATCGTAAACTGATGTCTTGCAGCAGCTGTTACTGCCTCAAGCGTCCGCAAATGATCAAAAAGCCACATGCAGCACACCTGAATATCCAAACAAGTACTACTTACTTTTACTTGTGGTGGTACTTTCTGTCCGCACCTTCAATCCTTGCATTAAACCGTCTACGAACCGCCGCCAACCGCATTCGGAAAGAGTAGTTGTAGTGTGGTAACCCACGCTTTGCCGAGTGTTCTCCATCAGCTCCTTGAAATATGCCGCATGAGAGTCATTGATCCGCACTAGCATGTAAGCAAGACCTCGAAGTCCGAGAAATCGGCGAGGAAGTCGAGAATATGCTCACCCACAGGATGCAGCCCGCCGCTATCACCTTTCAATTAAGCTGAAGGAATGAAATCTAGATCGAAATCCTTCAACTCACTCTTAATTGGTGCAAACAGAATGTTTTGTGCTCCTAGACAACCAAGGACCTATAAGTTCGAAACGGTTTTAAAGCTTCAAGAACTAAGTCAAGGTTAGCTTGTTTCACCACAAGCTCACAGCACAGCGATCTCCTAATCTAGAAAAAAGGAAAACCCTCATTAGCTTGGAGGACTTCCAACCCCTGAAAATCCATTAATGGGCATGAGTATTACTTCAAGCTCATCGAGAGAGTGCCCTTTATCTCGTTTTGCCATCAAATATTTTATGTTTTGTGTGGTCACATGTGTCGCGGTTTGCTTTACTTCTGTGATCTCTAGTTGCGCACGCCTTAACGTGGAGACTTTTTCAGGATTATTTGTAACCAATGAAAACCGTTTGACTTTCAGCGCTTTCAGCATTTTTGCTGCGATCAGGAAATCTCTCCCATCCTCTGGAAAATCTAAACTTCGGTTCGCCTCGAATGTATCTTGCCCTGCATCCTGTAGAAGATAGGCCTCGAGCTTTGAGTACAGCCCAATTCCGCGGCCTTCTTGGCGAAGATAGATCAAAACGCCATCATTGTATTTCATTTGCTCTATAAACTCAGCAAGCTGAGCACCACAATCACAACGTTTAGAACCAAACAAATCGCCGGTAATACATTCTGAATGAACCCGTACGAAAGGACTTGTCGCAACTTCTGGATCGCCAAAAATCACGGCAAAGTGTTCCTCGTGGTACCCTGCCCCTTTGAAACTAACAAAACGAACACGCTCGCTATCAAGACCGTCGAGATCAATTAAGACATCTGACCGAACTTCCATTTCATCCGCATTATCTACCAATTCTTGGTCATGTATGACACTTGCGAGATTTGTCATATGAACTACCTCCCGTGTAGTGAGTTAAGGATGTACTGAATAGAGGCGACCATCATAGGAGCCTGCAATAAATGCCTGAGTTGCCTCATCCCAGGTTAGAGATGAGATACCTGACAAAGTCGGTCTGACAGGTTTTCCAGTCCAGTTCTTCCGATTAACGTCAAATACTTGAATAGTCCCACCATAACTACCAGAAGCGATCAAGTCTCCTCGACTGCTTGAAGCCACACATTTTATCGAATGTCGGTGAGAACTCTTAAATACATCAGGTGACGAAACTCCGTTTCTCCAAAGACGCAAAGTTAAATCTCGAGAAACAGTCGCAAAACCACTTTCATAAACACAAAGATCATTCACGATACCATCATGAGCGCTTCCGATTTCGCTGATTATTTCTAAAGTATCAACATCCGTATACTTAATCTCACCATCCGAGGTGCCTGTCGCAATGATACCATTCTGACAAGCAATTCCTTTGATAGCTCCTGAGTGAACTTTGACTACTTTTGTCTCAGCCGGATCTTTTACGTTTAAATAGATTACATGACCCGAGTATGTCCCCACAGCAAGAAAAGTAGCCGCAGCGGATTTCACGATTACTGCACAGTTCAATGGTGAAGTATGTCTATATAACTCGGTGGCTGTTAAAGCATCAAAAACGATACCGGCTTGCCCCCCAGCAAAAATTTGCCCGTTAATCTCGACCACAAAATTGCATAACGTGCCTAAGTTAGCGATCTCCGCACCGCTCTTTTCCAAAACTCCGGCATCTCCGACGGAATAAATACCGTCGCTGCCAGTAAAAACAGCATTCACACCGGGGATTGATCCTACACGATCTGTATCCCAAACATCAGATGCTAAGTCCCAGGTTGCATATGTCGTCCCAAATGTCGCAAAGGCTATCACGTTTTCAGTTAGGAAACTCGCAGATCTAGCCCAAATGCATCTTGGGAAAGTTGATGTTTTGATCTTTGCTTCTAATGATCCCTTATTCAGATCCCAGATATGAACTCGATTATCATACCCCAATGAGACCAAACGCCTCTCTGCATCATCAACAAACAATAACTTGATTGCAGTTGTATGGGCGTCAAAAAAAGTAACATTATCATATGGATCAATGGACGCGATAGAACCATCACTGTTCCCTGCCAGAATTGTTCCATCTGTCAGTGTCACTAGAGTGTCTATGTCTACCCCGTCAATCGATCTAACCGCACGACATTCCCCAGTAAGAGTGTCCCAAGTACGGATTGTTCCATCCATGCCACATGATTGAAGCGTTCGATTATCTTTGCTCCAATCAAAATTCTCGATTAACCCTGTGTGTCCTACCAACCGCTTCTTGAACACACCATGAAGATCATGCACGGAAAGAGTGCCATCAAATGAACTAGTTGCTATTTGCTGCCCGTCCGGAGAAAAAGCAGCTTTAGAAACATCATCAGCGTGAACAGAAATTACACCGATCAATCTCATATCAGGAACACTCCAAACTCTAGCGGTGTAATCACTGCTTGAGCTAACCAGTAGAGTGCCATCAGGCGAAAAGTCGCATTGATTGACGAGATGATCATGTCGACCACATGCAAGCGCTTTGTTGGTCTGAGCACACCACAGGATGAGCTGATTGTCGTAGCCCGCAGTCGCAATATACTTATCAGAAAAAGTGGCTAGACCGCTAATTGGTCCGACATGAAAAATAGAATAAGCATTCATTGCATCGACTCCTCAAGATGCGTCCATAGCAACACGGAAACCCATAGCGTAAAGATCTGAGTGATAACGTCCATGGCGCCGTGTTACGCGACAAAGATCTGCATATCTTGCGAAGCTGCCACCACGAGCGATCCTATATGCTTGTCTATCCCGATTAAGGTCATCAGTGATATGTACCCCACCTGGGTATGGAGCATAATTACTACTCGTATACTCCTCGACATTGCCGGACATATCAAAGCATCCCACCCACGAGCGCCCTTGAGGGTAAATCCCTACAGGCGTCGTAAAATTTATTTTAGATTCGGCAGTGTTTGCATTCTCGACATGGAACTTATCTCCCCAAGGATAAACTTTCGATCCTGCTGCACATTCCCATTCAGGCTCACTTGGAAGACGAAAAGTTAGTCCCGTTTTGTCGCTCAACCACTCGCAGTAGTGATCTGCTGTCTTTTCACTAACAGTGAAAACAGGATGATTAGCGAACTCTGTAGGGTAGCGTCCTAATGACCATGACGACGGTATTTCAGAATTAGGATTATCTAGCAAAAATGCTAAATACTCTGAATTCGTAACGGGATAAATTGCGATTTTATAGGGAGATAGATGTATCGTATATTGTGGACATTCTTTTTCAATCCATTCGCGAATTACGCCTACATCAGAAAACTCAGAAACCACTTCATCAACGGCTTCATAAGGTAGCCCAAGATCTACTTGGCCGCCCTCTACTCGAACCATTTGAGGGACTTGCCCTGGTCTAATTCTAGGATCTCCCAAAAGGGCCAGAAGCATACCGCTCGCGAGACGATCATTAAACTGTCCAACCTCCAGTCCACGACAAGCCCGCTCAACTATCTCCTCTCCAGCATTCCCAACTAAATGACTGATCGATTGCGACACCTCTTTAGGTAGAGATAAATCAGAGCACATAGCAGGTGGTTTAGTCGCATCGACATCCATCCCATCTTCAGAAAATGATTGAATATTCGGACATTGCTCGGCAATCTTCTGCATTATCTACTTGCCCTCCCAAGATCAAAGTTTGCAGAAGTTTTGCGCCATAACGCAAAACTATAGTTATGAGCACGCCATCACGCTATGACATGCCGTACTTAAACTCTGCATCATTAACTATCCCGCTGTTTCGCACATTAAGAAGTGCAGCAGAATATTGAGCAAGCATACGAATGCCGTAGTCGAGCCTATCCCTTAAACGATCATTGTTCTCATTTAGCTCACCATTAAAAAGGCTCTCTACATTTCTCAAAATTACATGATCAGGTAGATAACAAATGTGACTGTTCTTATAGGCAAAGGCTCGTAACTCAGTCATCGGAGCAAACCCTCCTTCACCTGCTGAAACAGACACTATCAAAGCAGGCTTGTGACCAGTTTCTTTTACACTCGCGAGCATGAGTAGATTTTTTAGACGAGGTGGAACCATCCCACCCCATTCTGGAGTAACAATGATGAAAGCGTCAGAAGACGCCAAGTTCTCTGAGATTTCAAACCATCCATCCCAAGAAGAATGTCCGTCCCACACTCCTTCATTCCATATCTCGATGTCAGCAGAACAAAGTTCAATTCTATCAACTTCACCAAAAGCATTCAGTACAGCAGGCATGTTAGACAGATAGTCTGTTATTCTACTGCTTTGAGACTTTTCTCTATGACTTCCGTTAATTAAACAAAGTTTCATTGTAAGTTTTCCGCCTCACTTAACGCTAAGTTTGTTTCACCTACAGGCAAAATCTGCTCACTATGTATTATGTAGTTCTTTATTGTCCCACCACGCCCCATGATTGAAACTACGCCTGTCTTCGAAATATTAATCGCCTTCATGTGCTCGGCACCATAGTAACAGGAGTCCAGCACATCCCCACTAACAATATCTCCTAAATATATCCTATTTGCGTAGTTAACAAAAATGACGTAAGAACCAAATACGACAAAATCTTCTACAGTATTTGCCTCAGAATCCACGAACTGAACATCGTGATACCATACACCATCTTCTCTATATACTTTATCTATTGCCGATCTATGCGTTACAAGCAATGCATCAGGGCTTAACCACTTCATCCTCTTAGGCAGCTTACCTAAAGTCTTCTCAACAACCTGATGAGAGTTTGTATCAAGTAGGTATATAGAGCCACCTCGCTCACCAACTGCTAATATCTCTCCAGTCGGAGAAACTGCAATCGACCAGATCGGCTCGGATGAGCGAAAAATTTCTATAGTCTTATCATTTAGAAGCTGAAGCACACGACCATCTTCAAGAGCAACGTAGAAGCAACTGGTCTTAATACTAAAAGAAATGTCCCTGACTGCTGCGGAGAAATCAAAAGTCTTAATCTTCTGATTATCTTTGATTAAATAGCCCTTACCGCAAGTTGAACCGAGTAATGCTTCACTATTTTTTCCGAGCTCAATTCGTTTGAAATATCCACCGTCCAATGAAAGCTTCTGTAAGACTTGAGCAGTTCCCACAACCACTGGCCCATCAGACTGCAAACCAATTCTTAAGACCAGCCCCTCCTCACCACATGCAATAACATCATCGTTATGGTTGCAGCACGACCAAACAGCTGGAGGTGTCTGTTTAAACTCAGAAATTCTCTCTCCAGTGTCACAGTTGAACTTAATAATTGATCCATCGCGAACCTGCACAAAAGCTATAGAGGGATCCGCCTCACTAAACTTCACCCATCTCGTCTTAAATGGAGCTTTAAATGCAACTTTTATTGGATTTAGGTTGGCTGGATCGATTTCATAGACGTTTCTATCAAAACTTGATGCCAGCAAGCGTCCACCTTTGCTCCTCGTAATATGTTCAAGGTCATCATTAGTAAACAGCTCTCCAAACTCACAATCCAATGCAAAAGTATCAGTCTTCCGAACAACAACTCTGACTAGAAACCGCTGATCACACGCTGCAATAAACTCATCTGGACCAACCTCCTCAAACCAATGAAAAGTTTCAACGATCTTGTGAGGAGAAACAAATGTCTCAACATGACCATTGGCATAAACACCAATGCAGCCATTATTTGTTCCGAAAAGAGCATAACTACCACATGAAGAGTACTTAGTTGTTATGATGTCATAGAAAGAAGCTCGACCAGAACTTAAAACGTTCCCCTGAAAGTCCAACTCAACAATGGAAGAGTTACCCGTCCGAGTGATCAATTTCGCTTCAGTCGGGTGAAGATCAACGGCCTGAGATGTCGAGTGAATAGGTTCGACATCATCAATGCCTTCGAGGCGGATGTTTTTCCGAAAAATCTGACTGATGGAATTTTGATCATCATACGATCCGAGAAAGATCTCACGTCCACCACCCATTGCAGCGATTAGTTTACGCGCAGGACAAATGGAAATTCCGTCGATCATTCCATCGTGAGCTGCAAACTCACCTTGAACATCAAGTTGCTCATTTAGGATCAAAATCTTGCCGTATCGAGTGCCTGCGAACAGCATCTTGGCTTGGCCATCATATGCAAATGAGTTAGCCGACTGGTAGAACATATCCGCCCCCAGGAAGAAAGATTAAAGCCGAGAGTTTCCCCTCGGCCGTATTCCATAAGTAAACAAGAAACTATGTTTACTTTTCACCACGCACGCGGAGTTGCTTGTTTCCGCGAACATTATTATTACCTGTACGTTTAGTAGTCTTTCTCAAAATAACCATGCTTACATCTCCTAATTAAAGCGTGAGTTACTAAGGAAATGTACTTATTGACCAAATACACGTCAAACAAAAAAGCACTTAGATTAAATTTTCTAATTTTAGGATTTGCTTTTTTACTTGATATTTAAGCAATTATTCTTTACAAAGATGATTAATGCATAAAAAATTATAACTAACTCGAAGTAAGATATCCTGATATTCTCCGAATCAGAAATACAAAAAAGGCGAGCAAAGCGGAGATAAGATGAAGCTTCTAATATTATTTTTTGCAAATTTCATAGCATCGATTGCGATGGGAATCTCACTCACAATTGTGCCTTGGGAACTCGCTCAAACCAGCGGTGGTGCAAAATTCTTAGCTTTTACGGCCACCTGGTCTACCGCAGTGTTAATATTTGTTTCCCCTATCGCCGGACGTTTAGTCGACAGCATATCACGACGCTATTCGCTAATATTATGTGTTGTTATCATGGCAGTCGTTTTACAGTTAGCTGCTATCGCTTACGGTAGCCAAGTATTCAAGGTTATCAGTTTAAGCGCTTTCTATTTCTGCTCCCAAATATTTTTCCTGTTTTTTTACAATGCATTAAGCGCATTCATACAAGAAATTTTCGACGATACAGAACGCGGCAAAGTGAATGGTTGGATGCAGGCCGAGATGCAGGCCGCGACTTTCGTCGTCGGCCTTCTAATGATTTACTTGGTAAATGAAAGAGATTTCCAGCTTGCTCTTATGATAAATGGTGGCTTGCTGGTAATTGCTGCGATTTTACTCCGTTTAATTCCATACACTCAGGAAAAGAGACCCGCTCGAGCAAAAATTTCTAAAGATGTCTATCGCGTTATATTTAGTCGACTAGATCTAATTTTACTCGGCATTGGCGGTAACATTACCTTCGTCTGCGTAATGATGCTAAACATCATTCATCCAGTCTATTTCAACAATGTACTTAATCTAGAAATTGCAGCCTTAGCACAACTTTCCATATCTTTCGGCATAGGCGCGGGCTTGGGAGGTTTCTTTATTGGGAGGTTTGTTTCTGACACCTCCGCATTACCTATTATCAAAATCTGCCTTCTTGTCTATTCAGGATCACTTTTGACAATCTGCCTGAATCCTCAATTAGTGACAATCTTAGTACTGTATGGCGTTATGGGCGCTACCGGTTCTGCAATTCGAGTAGCCTACAATACCTACGTCATGAGTGTGATAGATACATCGATTTTCGGAAGTTATTTAGGTGTCATCAGCACACTAACTTATATACAACGAACTATATTTGGCCTCATACTCGGCTTGATAATAAGTGCTTTCCCAAACTCAAACTATTACTGGTTTGCTTTTGCAATCATTTCGTTCGGGGCTCTTTGTATTCTAATCGCTTCGGTAACTACATCTGAGCAAAAACTAGAAATGGAATACTAGGAAATCAAAACACCACTATTGGCTCTCTTATTGAAGAGCTTTGAGCGGGAAATAGAGACTGAAGATGTCTTCTATAACTAAATTCTATGAGAATATACGGCACATAACCATCTTTCAGTCTTTATCGCTAAATCACTGCCTTTCGTTCTGGCTGAGTTAGCCAGTGCATGTTTTGTAGATGAGATTGGCAAGCCTGATCTTTGTGATAGCGAGTAACAGTCCTACGCAGCGGATGAGTAAACCCATGTCATGTTTCTGATAGGCAAACACATGATAAGCTGCGCTCTATACTTTGCCCCAGCTTTTGCCAAACGCACATTGGCGGCCAGCGATTTGCCTTTCGTTTTTTGGAGCTGAACCTGAGAGATAAGCCCATTGATCTTTATGAAGTTCACATTCTGTATGGAGCAGTCGGCACTATCTACCCAGCCCAGCGACCAGGTGTTGGCTGTACCTACTAGCCCACGGTACAATTGCCAGCCATTTCCGAAGAAATGCGGTAATTCAACTAACCAAATTGAGAAAGGTTTTCTCACCAATAATCTCAAGTTTTTGACCGCGAGCAATACATTCTTCTGCTTTTCGGTGCTTACTGCTCTTCTCATGATCAGCAAGCCGGGCAAGATCTTGTTCACCAACAACGACGAGAGTGGTCCTTTTTGTTACTCCTGAATCGACAGTCATGCCCACGTTAGCGGCAATGCCAGCTGCTTCTCGTCGGCTCATTTCAAGTTTGCCTGTAAAGACAATAATATGGTCGGTATGTGAACCTTCGGGATTGGGCTCAACATGAATTGACTTTGAAGGACTTCGCCTAACTTGACGAGATGCATCTTTCCATTCATCTACACTTAACCCGCTTTTCTCAAGTGCTTTTAGCATGACCCATGCTGTACACTTCGCGTCCTCTCCGGCATCGTGATGTTTGAAGGAAAAACCAAACTCCATCGCTAAGTTGCTTAACCCATAACCTCGTTTTCCAAATCTATCTGGCCAAGTTCGTCGCACGACCCTTGTACTATCTATCCATTCAGAAAGCGGGTTTTTTACATCATATTTTTCTGATGCTTCTACCATAGCATTTCTATCAAAGGCGCTGTGGCTAATCGCGATGTTGTTCTCAAACAACGGACCATACTTGCCAACCAAATCAGGAAACAGCATAGCTCCCTCTACAAGGTCTTCATCAATGCCGTGTATACTGATGTTGCCCCAATCAAATGTCTCTTCAGGATTAATCAGCTCTGAGAAAACATTCACCACCATGCCGTCTTTCACTGTGGCAATACCAATCTGACAAATGCTGCCCCGAGACCCGTTTGCAGTTTCAAGATCGAAAGTAATAAAGTCAAAATCAATCTTTGTTAGCGCAGTAGAAGCAACGTCTGAGCATGAACTTGACTTGGGATGAGACGATAAATTTTTGAATATTCTCATTGCATTACCTGCTCTTCATCAGTGACGAGCAAACGTCATCAAGAGGTCTGTTAAACACCTACGAGAAATCTCATTGCTTGCTTTGTGAGCAACCAATACAACACAAACAAACGTAACAACACTTGACTAACGTCCCACAGAAGGCGTTTCCGTTACACTATCTATTGATCCGTGAGAAAACATGCCAATGTTTAATAACGAAGCAAGAAACACTAGGGCAAATGTCTGTCCAAAGTAGCAAACACCCCTGCATTCTTCCAGAGGCTTCGATTTCCGATCACGTATAGAAAGCCCTTAGCTCTTGTCACAGCGACATTGACGAGATTGGGTTTGCCACCTGCCCATGCTCGGGCTCCGTTTTGCGATTGTGCTTGTGCTCCCAGCACAAAGAAGACAATCTCGGCTTCACGACCTTGTACAGTGTGGACAGTGCCGACGTGCTCATAGACCCATGAATTTGGCTTCTCCACCCAATCTTGCAAAACACCACTATTCAGAATTTCTCTGCGAAGGTTGTCTTGTACGATTACGAATGGCGTTACGACATAGATATCAGCGTTTTTTCCTGATGCTCGCAGCTTAGATAGCATCTCAATCAGCACTTTGGCCTCTTGAACACACCATTTATCTTGAGTTGCCGTACCTTTGACATCTATCCATGAAGAACGACCCAAAACTGTCTCAGATGGCTTGCCTGCCTTCGCTTGGACCATCAAATTCGAATAAGCGATTTCATTTGAAATTTCGAACATCGGGCTACTGCATCTACGGTGCACCAACAACGGGGCACCTACATCACGATAGCCACTTCCTGATGGAAAGCGAGCACCATAGACACTTGCAGTGTCAGCAAGGGTTTGTACGGAAGCCTCTGGCGCATTGAATTTCAATGGATCGATAGCAAAGTAAGCACAAATCTCTTCTGTCAGACTATTTGGGAGTGTCACGACTGGTTCGATTTGAAGAGGATCTCCTACCACCACTGCTTGCCGTGACCTCATAAGCGCACCTACAGCAGCTTGCGGCACAGCCTGCCCTGCTTCATCAATGAGCAACCAACCTAAGCTCTCAGTACCTAGACGCGTAAACATACGGTCAATAGAAGCAAATGTTGTCGAGACCACTGGGACAACAAGAAAGAACGATGCCCAGAGATCTGGAAGCAGCGCATCCTTCGCAGGTGAGCCTAAGCTGCGGGTACCAAAGTTTTGTATAAAGATCGCTAGATTCTGTTTGAGCCGATCAGCGCAGCAATCAATAAATGCCCGGTGAACAGATACAGCCGCCTCGAAGATCTCATCACGCATGCGGCTTCCAAGTCTATCGAACCAAACACTCGACGTCTGGAGTTGCTCATGAGGCATTGAGAAAAACTGTTCATCAGGAACAATAGCAGCACAACGTTCTCGCGCAGCCTTCACGGTTTGCTTCAATCTCACTTCTGCAGCCAGTACCTCTTCAAACTTTTTCTCAGCGTCTTCAAGGCGTAGCTTCTTTTCTGTCAGGACGTCAAAATAGCGTTCTGCCTCCTTCTTAATTGCAGCTAGCTCACATTCACAATCCTTTAGCCAGGAGCAAGCTTTATCAAAATGAGACGCCCAGTCGCGAAAGGACTGTGTTCGAAAAAGTCGGGCAAAAAAGCCAGGTCGCCGCTCATAAAGATCCTGCTTTTTTCCGTTAGAAACCGTAACTAGCTCTCGAGCTCTCTCTCGCTGCGCATCAATCTCAGTGTAACGCTTCCCTAGCTCTTCAAAGTCAGACTTAATCCTAGAAATCTTCGGGGTATTCTCCTCAAGCCATCTGGTCGCTTTTTCCAATTGGCTGACCTGCACATGAACTTTTTGGAGCTCGTTTTGAAGTTGCTTAAATGTGTCAAACGCTTCTTTGAACCTTGACCTTGTCTGCCCCCATCGAGCTTTTGCTTCTCGTGAGTTATTTGGAGCTTGCTCTAGGTCTATAATCTTTCGATAGCGCCTTCGGACACTTCCATCCTCTTGTTCTTCGTTAATGATTTGAGGAACGCCAGATGCATGATTGAGGTAGGTAGATAGCCCAGTTTCCGGGTCACGCCAAAATCTCTGCGAAAAGTTGTATCTGTTGGACTTATTCCCGAGAACGGCTGAAATTACGCCCCACGTCTCAGTTTCAAGGATGCTATCAGAGATCGTCTTAAAGTACCTCAGTTCAGGAGCATCATCCGCTACCGCATTCAGCGAGGGCAACTCGGCACTTACATTCTCTACGGCCTTATTGTTTGATGAGGCGACAACCATCTCAAACCCTTTAAGGCGTGCATCTAACTCATGAAGAGTTACCTTTGCGTTGTTTCTTTGCAACTTAACATTTGTCGGCTTGAATGCACTTTCAGGACTAGAAAAACTGCACATGACCTCAGCCCGTTCAATAATGCGCGCAGCGACAACATCTCTGAGAAGTGTTGTTTTTCCAGTACCTGGAGGCCCATTTACTCCCAAAATGCCAGTAGTGAGTTGTTGCTTGCTCGAAGCATTGACTGCAGCTTGTTGAAGCAGAGCTAGGGGAAAGCGCCCTCTGCTTGCCCATCGACCAGTTGGGGTCAGTGCCGGTTGCAAAAGCTCTTGAAGTGCATCTGTGTCTTCTAACAGATCCTTTCGACCATCTACATGCTCAGCTTTCAAATAGTGTTTTAGGCCGTGAGGTAATTGACCAGCGGAAGCTAAGTTTCGCGCTTTAGCGAGATCTCCAAGAAAGAATTAAGTAGCGTGCTTTCTGGTGGTGTTTTGCTACCATAAAATTCATAAACCCTTATAGCAAACGACGGCTCTTTGATCTTATGGCCCACCAAGCCTAAGCGACTTGTTAACTCGCCAAAAACATCGCTGATGGACTGTTTACTGAGAGGAATTAGCTCGCCCTCATCATCTCGCTGAAACAATCTCTTCCGCAAGAAAGCTATAATCTGCTTCTCTGCTACGGGCCAGGCTGCCAGCTTTTCCAGATCTCCATTAAGAGCAATTGGCATACCCCAAGTAAAACTCGAAACACCAATTGAGTTTTCCTCGTCAACCGGTCGTCCATCTTTATCAAGAAGGACGGTAGCAATTGCATTTTGCCCACGCATGCTCGGCTTATCTGGGCGTTTATCCGCATAACATTTAAGGAGCGCTTCCACTGCAGGAGCCAGCTCAACTGCTCCTAAAAATAGCTCGTAGTAGAGCCTTTTGTTTGGTCTTGATTTTTCTCCAACAATCCAAGGTAACTCTCGCTTATCAAATCGGGCGATACGGCTTCTATCTCCCCCAACAAGATCTTCTTTCCGTCGATAGCCTTGGGGGGAGAGAACTTCTAACGCTGTCCATGCACTGAGAATACTCTGAGAATCATCTGCAACTTCAGACACGCTCGGAGATTGCTTTCTTACGGTAAAGCTTTTTCCCTGGTTCGCTTGTTCTACGACGTCTGCAACATCCCAAGCTTGGTTGGAATAGTTATTGATGGTTGGAGTTTCAGTAAGGCTGTCGCTTTGCTGCAGATAAGCTACGCTATCCCGCGCCTGAAGCACGTTTTCTTTCAAACTCAAGGCACGACCAGTTTTACGATGCTCTAGCTCATCTAACAGCAGATTAAGGATATCTGCATCACCACGATTGTTTGCAAACGTGTCTTCCAAATCAGAAATTGATTTATTGAAAAAAGGCCTTACAGACATGCTTTAAGATCCATGCATCATCACTATTTTATTCAATATCTCCTTATAGTTTCAATCTGCATACGTTCACAACTAATGGATTTAACTTATTGAGCTATTTCAGGATGGCATTGCTTCTGGCGAGTTTGCAATCGTGGCGATTACTCCCCTCCTTCCAACCCAGCCTCAATCCGCTCCCCAACCGTCTCTGACAACACCCGGATTGGATGCGCATCATGGTTTACATAGCGATTGGTGATGGTCACGTTGCGGTGGCGTAGGAGGTGGCTGATAAGGAAGGCGTTGCTGCCTGCTTGGGCTGCGAAGGTGCCAACCGTGTGGCGTAAGTCGTGGATGCGCACATCAGGGATGCCTGCATGATAACGCACGCGCTGCCATGCGTTCTCCACCAGCTCCTTGGTAATATGCCGTGTTGGATCATTGATCCGAGCCAACACATAAGGCGAGTCCTCAAGGTGAGGAATGTCAGCAAGGATATCGAGAACATTCTCACTCACCGGATGCGGTTTGCGCCCGTCGCCTTTCTTGGAGGGCAACGCAATTGTGCCTTGGTCAAAGTCCACGTGATCCCATTCAAGCGATGCGATCTCCATGAGCCTCGCTCCAGTGTAAAGCAGCAACTTCAGGCAATAGAGCGCCATGGGGTTCACAGGCGTCCGACGTTTCTCAATGTCATGGCTCAGATGCTTTCGATTTTCAGGCTTGGCTTTGATGATCCAGGGCAGCCCCTCCTTCTCATCAATCTTCAACGTCTTGCCCAAACGCTGTAGCTCTTCACCTGAAAGAAAACGATCCCGCTCATTTTCCTTGTAGCGCTTCACAAGCCGCACCGGATTGCTATGCTCAGGCCTTAAGCCCCACACCTCAGCCAGATTGAACGCTTTGGATATGATCGCTAGCACATGATTAGCCTGCCTTGGTGTTCGCCTCATAGAGCGATGCAACTTGGAAATGTCCTACCGCGTCACAGAAGCCAGCTTGGACTTGCCGAGAGGCTTGCGCACACAACGATCCAGAATGCGCCGGATCTCAATGAGAGACTTCGGCTTATTGTGCACCTCCACATGTTCACTCAGATACATGTCGAGCAGATCATTCACCGTGGGAGCATGCCGGATGACCTTGCGGTGCACCGTTGGATCTTCCCCGTTGCGTACTTTAGCGAGCACTTCGATAGCAAGCTCCCTCGCCTCATCGGGAGTGAGCCCACCATACTTACCAAGCGTCATTCGACGTGACCGGCCTTCCAAGGTGCGATACTGAACAACAAACGACTTGTGCCCACTTGGCATCACCTGCAGGCCAAATCCAGAAAGCTTGCCATCCCAAACGAAGTACTTTTTCGCCTTGGGCTCAGCAGCATCCACAGTCCGCTTTGTAACGTTGGACATCAGGCACACCTCTCCTGCTGGCGGCCCATGACAAGAACCATCACACATGCGAAAATGTCAGTTGAAAGTATTCCCCGTTTGCTGCTGTTTCTGACGGCCTAACAGCTTATGACGACCTTCCGGGCTTTTCTCCAGAGCCTGCGCAAAACAGGCATCCAGACCCTCATAGGTCGGCTTGCAAATGCCTACTATTCTGTGTCAGCATATTGTAAGCAGATGTACGAGTTTCGCAGCGAAATGCAAGGTAGGCAGGAGCAAATATTTTTCTACAACCCATTGATTTATAGTACTAAATCGCAATAGATCGTAGATCATCGCCAGATGCAAAATGCAACTTCCAATCTTTGGTGATGCAGTGCTCGACCTAAGCGATCAAAATTCAACTAAGTAGAGGAAACATCTACAATGCCTTTACATGAAAAAATTGCAACTTTAAAAGCTCAAGTCGAAAAAACTACCTCAGAAAACTCGCGATGTCATGGACCGAGCTACAGCAAATCTAGCAGCATCAGGCATTTGGAATGGCACTATTAAAGTTGGTGATCAGTGTTTTCCGATGAGCGTGGTGCCCTTATTGCATGTTAGAGCTTGAAGCTCTGGAAGAAGTTTCACAGCAGTTCCAAGAAGCTGGCGCAAACATATTGATTATTTCACTACAAACTCAAGCAGCTTCGTTCAAAACCAAAACCAAAACCGAGAAAGGTCTATCTTTCGATATCATTTCGGACCTAGGTAGTCTTTATACCCGAAAGCTTGGTCTCGTTTTCTCTCTACCTGAGGATCTGCGCAGGGTTTATAAAGGGATCGGTATCAACCTACCAAGTTTTAACGGGGATGAAAGTTGGGAACTACCTATGCCAGCACGCCTGATTATTAGCCAAGCTGGCGAAGTCATAAACGCTGACATTAATCCGGACTACACCAAACGTCCTGAACCAGTAGACACTCTTCGAGAACTCCTTGATATGGCGAAGCAAGACCTAACCAACGCATAGCCTGAAAGCGATTGGTGGCACGCGATGGCAGCACGTGCCGCCACTTCTCACAGGATTGATAGCAGAACCTCCTGCTTGCTTAGTCACAACGCCGTGAGGACTTGAAAAATCGATTATTTGCAATTGAATTGTTGCTCCGGATTTCAGGGCATTTTTAATGAAATACTGAAGGGTATACTTGCATGAACACAATCACTGTACCTCAATCTCCTTTGATATGGTCTCTTTTTAGCTTACGCTTAAGCATATCTATTGTGTTTATTCTCTGGACATTAAATAAAATCCTCAATCCAGTTTCGACAGCGAAGACTTTCGAAGCTTTCTATGGTTTTTCAGCTATGAGCGAGGCTCTCTCGTTTATACTCGGCGGAATTCAAGCGCTCATCGTCATCTGCTTTCTTGTCGGATTTAAGAAACGTCTTTCAATAGGCGCCATTTTGATCATGCATGTCATATCGACTCTTGTCTCTTACGAGCGATATCTCGATCCGTTCACAAGCCCCAACCTCTTATTCTTCGCAGGATGGCCCATGTTAGCTGGTCTCCTCACTCTCTATCTTCTACGAGATTATGATACCAAGTTCTCAATAGAGCACGGCGTTAAGACGTAAATCAACGATGACGGTGCTGTTCAATTACAGGGGTATAAGTTCGACATTCTTGCGAATAGTTTGCTCCCAACGAGGAGGCAATCATCTCTTCCAGATCGTTTCCACTGGTGGTAGTAATCCGTGAATGGCAACTCTTGGCCCGAACTTTTAGACATTCCCAACACGTAGCAGCCGACCATAAGCTGACATTACGCCTGACCTGGGTTACAATTCTTCTCTTCCAGCCAAGCTTCAGATCGTCCGTCAGAGACTTCATCAATCCTGACATACTTCCATGCGGACGGAGCGAACATTGGATGCCGCTGCATCAATGTTCGCTTTCGTTGTTTGGCGGTACCCTCAATGTTGCTTCCAGCTCTTCACTCAAACTTGCGGCCAAATCGAAAAACCGTCGCCGCACCGTCTCGGCGTAGAGATTGGCCCTCTCAATCGCTTCGAATACTTCTGGTGCATCATGCTAAACCATGGATATCGCTTCAGATAACAAGTCAAAGCTCTTCGTTGTCATGCGCGTTGGCAGCGGTCCCATTCTCAATAGCACTTTGGCGATGAGGTGCGTGAGCCCTTGGACAACTGCTGCTTCTTGGTCGTGATCTTCTGGTGTCGTCACGATGACAGTCAGTCCCAGAGCCTTGCGTAAAAACGCAACCAGCCTTGTATGTCGTCTTCCCTGAATGGGGCAGACGGCAATTTTTCGACCCTCAATACCTGTCGTGGCACTCTGAGGACCGAACAGGGGTGAGACGCTACGATGTCTACATGGTCTGGTAGCCGGCGCCGCATGATTTCCGAGGGAACAACTTTGACTGAGCCAACATCGATAACTAGCGTGCCAGGTTTACAAACAACCGCGATCTCGCTGACAACTTGCTCAAATGAAGACACTGGTGCTGCAATGAGGATTACGTCAGCTTGCGATACTGAGTGCAATGATGACAGACGCACCTCAAGTTGCTTTGCGACCTTAGCGGCGTCCAGGGACGGGTCGTAGGCCATTATTTCGAAGTATTGGGCAAGATGTAGGGCTGCAAGTTGTCCGAATGCATCAAACCTCACGATGCCTAGCGATGTGTTTTGACTTTTGCTGTTGTTGTTCATTTGTCAACCTTTGAATTTGCCGCCCGGCACAAGGTCGATTTAATGTTGATCGCTGTCAGGGGCAGCGGAAAACCAATGACAAATCACCCGCAGCTATCGAAGCTGAGGATAATAGTCCTGCGATGCGAAGAACGATTTCAACATGACGTCAGCGGTAAGGCATCAAGAGAATAGGTTCAACGATATTGCTGCCTAGCGGCTATTGGCTGTGGCGCAGCATTCTGGAGGTATGGGCTCTAATGATCCTGCTCGCAAGCATCTATGTATGCAAGAACGTTCGCCAGAGAAAAAGCAAAGTGTCACCCGATACGACTGCCTCAACCTATGATAGAGTTAGCTAAATGTCTAATGTTGGCCCTCGACGTTAGCAAAGGTCCGCTAATCCCTCGTTAGTGTGAATCTTTATTACTCTCCAACAACATATGAACTATCAAAAACTCTCATTTCATGGGTGTTAGGCTGACAGAGAAAATATATTCAATCCCAATGCTTTAGATGCGCCTAGAGATTACAAATTTTATTTTTCCTAACATCGCCAGCATTACAAACTATCTTATGCTGTCACAATTGAACAACGACGCGGCTGAGCGGATCATGAAACTCGTGGCTTTAGGAAGAAAAATTATCTCTTTATGGGCCCAGAGAGGTGCAAGGCTGCGGCAATCGCCTATACCTTCATACAAACCGTCAAGCTTAACAAATGTTGACCCGCGGGCTTAGCTTACCTGGGTTCTTGCCCAAATCGCTGAGTACAAAATCACTCGTATCAATGACCTCATGCCGTGATGTTACGCTTAAAAAGCTGTGTAACTAAAATTGCCGAAGGAACTGGCTACCTTTACCGGACGCTCATAATGAATTTAGATGCAGGAGCATATCAAACCTGCCTGAAAAACGACAGGTTTAGCCTAGTAATTCTCAGGCTAGTACGATTGAATTCAGAAATACTGGTTTGATATGCTTAGCATGCTAATAATTTGTGGTAGGGCGGCTACACGTGAGCAAAGTGTTTTTCTGGAGCTTCATGTCCATTCTTTGACTCTCGTTCTAGCTTCTCAATGACAGTTGCTAAATCTTTGAGAAGCAGCTCTGCCATATCACGGCTGAAACCTTCCCTGAGAACAATCCTGAGAACGTGTATATCATCAGCTCCCTCGGGCATTGCATAGGCAGGAACTTGCCAGCCATGAACTCTCAGGTATTCGGAAACCGCGTACACCGTGTATTTGCTCGGGTCTTTCATTCTGAATGCAAAGACCGGGATGGTACTTCCGTCACTTAGCAATTCAAACTCACCCATTTGCGCTATGTTCTGGGACAGATAGCTGGCAATTGAACATAAGTTCTCCATTATCCGTGTGTAACCATCCCGTCCTAATCTGAGGAAGTTGTAGTATTGGCCTACAATCTGATTGCCCGGCCTGGAGAAGTTCAAGGTGAAAGTGGGCATGTCTCCGCCCAGGTAATCTACATGAAAAACGAGATCTTCAGGCAGATCAGTTTTGTCCCGCCACACGACCCAACCAACACCAGGATAGACTAAGCCATATTTATGGCCTGAGACATTGATCGACTTAACCAGTGGCAAGCGGAAGTCCCATTCCAGTTCTGGCTGCAAAAACGGGGCGACAAATCCACCACTTGCGGCATCAATATGGAGAGGGACTTCAAAACCTGTCTGTTCATTGGAGTTTACCAAGGCATCGTGAACCTCTTTGATCGGTTCATATTCGCCTGTATACGTCGTTCCCAAAATTGCAATAACACCAATGGTATTCTCGTCAATTTTTGCAATGGTTTCGTCAGGATCGATCACATATCGATCAGCTGACATTGAAACAAACCGTGGTTCAACATCCCAATAACGACAGAACTTTTCCCAGACAACTTGCACATTGGTTCCAAGGATCAAGTTCGGTGTGTCAGTGGGCTTGCCTTTAGCTTTCTGTCGATCTCTCCACTTCCACTTCAATGCCATGCCCGCCAACATGACAGCTTCACTCGAACCGATCGCTGACGAACCAGTAAACCCATCTGGAGCATTAAAGAGGTTCGCTACAATCTTGATGCAGCGCTCCTCTATCATTGCTGTGTTTGGATATTCATCTTTGTCAATTAGGTTCTTATCAAAGGTTTCAGCCATCAGGCGCTCTGCCTGAGGCTCCATCCAGGTCGTTACAAAAGTTGCCATATTAAGCCGGGCATTGCCATCAAGCATAAGCTCATCATGGATGATCCGATACGCAGTCTCAGCTTCCATCTGGCCATCAGGCAGACTGAACTTTGGGATAGGTTCTCGCATCACGCGCCCGCCATAAGAGGGCATCAACATAGATGAAGATACATCAACATCAGACATATCGTTTTTTGTATTACCCATTATTCGGGTCCTTCTTAACTGGTCGCTTTTGTCAGTGACCAAAATGGTCGCCGAATTGAAAATATTAGAACTGGAACAGCAACGACAATTGCCAGACCTGCAACCATCAAGAGTTCAAAGGTTTCGATGGCAAAACCACTGTGAAGCGGGGGAATGAAGCCAATTGCAAAACATGCGGCAGAGGCAACTAAGCCGGTTCCAGCCACGAGCCACATACCTTTTTTTCCACCAGGAACTCGATAGGCCCTCTCAACTTCTGGGTGTGTATATCGCAAGCGTATTGCTGCAGCATACATCAATATATACATCAGTGAGTATATGAGGACTGCGGCTGAGGTTAGTATTAAGAACGCCGTATTTACATCTTCGACAACAATGAAGAACATCGCGATGAGCGAAATAAGTACAGCCTGCAAAACAAGAAGATTAGTAGGCACGCCCTGTTGGTTCACCTTCTGCGCCCAGAGGGGTAAATTTCCAGCTTGGCCTGCTGCAAAAAGCCCTTTCACCGGACCCACAATCCAAGTACTCACCTGACCTGCAGCACCTAATGCAACAAGAACGGCTATTATCGGCAAGAACCACAGCAGCTTGAAGTGTGTCAGCAAAGCAGAGAACGCTTGCATCGCACCATTGATTTGATCAATGGACCCCGCGGGTAACACTGAAGCAACCGTCAGCCCACCCAGTAAAGTTGTTATAAACCCAATCCCGGCAGCACTGAAAATAGCGATGGGATAGACACGTCGTATATTCTTAACTTCTCGAGCATGGCTGGCCGATACTTCAACCCCAACAAAACCAAAGATAAAGCTCAAGAAGAGAACCAGGTTCCCTGTCTCCCAAACAGATGGGACCAGATTTTTGGCAGTCAAAGCCGTGTCTAGATGGAGCTCATTTCCAGAACTTACATAGATCGTACCCAATGCAATCAGGATAACAGACGGCAATAAAACTCCTGCGGAAACAGCGACAGAGCTTATTATGCCTGAGCCTTTGCTGCCTCGGAAATTGACAAGGGTGGCAGACCAATAAACAGACAAGATAATGAATATTATGAAGTACTTGTTGGTACCGAGTTCTGGATCAAAAGCGTATGCTAGTGAAGCCGCTATGTAGGCTAGGATAGACGTTATCCCGAAAATACTCTGGACCCATTGCATCCATACGGCAATAAAGCCCATACGTGTTCCAAATGCCTCTTCTACCCAGTGGTACACTCCATTCTTGGGCCACCCTGTAGCAAGTTCAGCGGAGACAAGAGCCACAGGTATAAGATACGCGAAAATAGTGATGAGGTTGAAGAGGATCATTTTCATCCCGGTTTCAGCCATCATCGGCATATTACGTAGTGTCATAAATAAAGCAGCAGTGGTCAAAGTAAGCGCAAGTGCACCTATTTGATGCTCGCTTTTGGTACGTTGATTTCTCATATTTCAGGTGCTGTATCAAAGGGCAAAACACAAAGGAAATTGCATCTTTGAAAATTCTTCAAAGAGCAATTCCCTTACTTAATTGGCACGAGTTCGCCAAAAATGAGACTGCATGGCAGCCTCTCATCAAAACAAATTTAGTTCAGGTCTTCCACTTCTTCGAAGAGGAATTTTCCCTTGGCATCTTCGGAGGTGCAAATCTTTACGAGTTTGTCGCGATGCTCGACAAAAGTTTCAGCATCCCACACTGGTGCATTATCTTTGCTGGATAGGTAGCCATCAATCCAGAAAAGTGTAACAACCGCATCAGGTGCACTCATCTCCAAAAACTCACCACAAGTGAGTTTTGACATATCACGCTTTGATGTAGCAGCTTCATCTGCATAGACGCTGCTCCCACTGGCAAGCAATAATGCAAGTGTAATACCCAAAAATCGCATGAACTAACGTTCCTTTTAGAGCTAATTATCTAATGTTTCTAATAGGTAGGTCGGTTTCCCAACCCACAGTCGAACCATTAACACCCCGCTCATACGTTCGCTGTTAGCTGGCCAACAGCAAAGCTTATTAATGCTCAAAATTACCACTATTTAATTTGTTGTTTTCGCCTTAAATGGCGGATAACGAGACAATTGAATGCATATAGAATATGTTTTCAAAATTGCTTTTGCTGCATGTTGTTCATTTATGAAAAGGGGGAGGCAAAGTTGTCGCATTGGCACCTTGCAACGATTAACTGGCTCGACGCGCTGCCAGATGACACTCTTAAAAATATACGTTTAGCTTCAAGAACTCAGATGTTTCAGGACAAAGAAACGATCTTTTCTCCTATGATTGAACCTGACACCGTGTATTTGCTCGAAAAGGGCTTAACGAGGCTATACCGTTGTTCAGACTCTGGCGGCGAGTTCACGCTTGGCTTCGTTGAACCGGGAGAAGTTTTTGGTGAGCTATCCGCACTCAACAACGACCCTCGTGAAAGCTTTGCTGTAGCGATCGACCAATGTGGTGTTTTAAAACTTCCGAAGAGGGTTTTCATAGAACTAATGCAAACCGCACCAAGTTTTAGTTTTGCAATATCCAAACAAGTTGGAAAGCGCTTGCAACGGATTGAGACCAGAGCTGAAGATTTGATTTTTAAAAGTGCGACATCGCGCATGGCAAAAATGATAAGCCTGCTCGCAAGTGACCTAGGGCAAGAAAATAACAATCGCATCAACATCAATGTGCGTTTAACACAAGGTGAGATGGCAACCCTTGTCGGATGCTCAAGGCCAACCGTCAACCTCACTCTCAATGACTTTAAGAAGCAAGGCATCATTGAATTAGAAGACGGTTACCTTAGCATCATTAAACTCAAAAAGCTTAAAGACTTGGCCGACGCAGTCCCAGAGTATGCAGAGTGAATGAAGTCCCACTTATTAGAAAAGCTCTGACAAAACGAACGCGCTATACGAAAGCCTCCAACATAACTCAAAAATATTTGGTAGCCTGTTAACCAGCTAACAGACACAGCACGTCCATCTGCTCCATAGCTTGCTAGCAAACAGTACAGACTTGCACAATCGAACAAGCCTAATGATTGATGTTCAAGCCTGTTTTGCTTGTTTTTCAGACCGAAACAAGGTGATAAAAATGTCCGAATTGATCGTCATTGGCTATGATAATGAAGCAGAAGCAGAAAAAGCCCGTGAAGAACTGTTAGAGCTACAGCACGAGTATATGGTGGAAATTGCAGATGCAGTGGTTGCGAAGGCAAACGAACACGGAAAAATAAAGCTCAACCAGATGGTCAACATGTGGACTGCTGGAGCCGCGGGAGGTGCATTTTGGGGACTGCTGATTGGTCTAATCTTCCTGAACCCGCTTCTAGGTGTTGTCGCAGGCGCATCAGCTGGGGCGCTTGGCGGGGCCCTCAGTGATTATGGCATCAACGATAAGTTCATGAAGGACGTTGCTTCCATACTCAAACCAGGTCAAGCAGCTTTGTTTATGATGGTACGCAAAGAAGTATCTGACAAAGTTATCGAAAAGCTCAGTCAGCAGGGTGGTCATATTATTCGAACAAATCTTGATCGCTCCAAAGAGAACTCCCTTCGTGAAGCCTTTGACGCAGCTCATTCTGAAGTTTCAAATGTAAATTCATAGAATATAAGGATGAGGTCAGGTTACTAATATCTTTGAGGTACGGCGTAGCCTGACCTTTATACGTTAAAGGACTTGAGTAATCACTTAGTGCGGTCGTCATCTTGCCCTGAGAAAACAGACAGACACTGCGGATATACAGCTTTAGTATGCGCTTCTAATCCGGGTACAACGCATGTGATGTCTCAATCCCCTTTTTCGGTAAAAGAAAATCCTGCACCGTAAACGAACTTCCCAGCTTGTCTTTCTGTGCAGGGCTGTACAAGTGGTGCCATGCTCACCTCATAGACCTTCGAGTGTTTTCGCAAACCAACAAAGACATGAGCCTCTGACACCACTTCTACGCATATTAGTCGAGCATTAAGGCCAATCAATCACCAGAAAATCTAGCGATTTGAAAAGATAAACTGATCTAGTCACCATTTTTCAATGATGGTCTCATCGCTCCATGTGGCCAAAGGAGCTTCGGACCACGTGCCGTAGGCGGTGTTCGGGAAAACGATCCACTCTGCACCCCATTTAGCGGCATTCTCATCGACAAGGGATTTCTGGTGATCCAGAGGAGTTTTGCGGAAACCGCCGTCGAAGTCATGCAATGTATCCCCCAGCATCAGGACAATCTGGTGATCCTTCCGCACAATCTCACGTCGCTCCACTTTGGGTGGTCCAAGCAGAAGAACAGTCTCGGGGCTGATCTGTGGTAAACCCAGCTCATTCAATGTGGCCAGTGTGTAATCTTTCTGCTTGTCCGCACGGTCTGAAATATAGCGAATAGAAACCCCCAGTTCATCTGCGTAGTTTAAGAATTCCCTTGCTCCAGGGATCAATGTCGGCTTGCCATCGCGCTCCCATGGGAGCCAAGTGTCCCATACATCATATGTATGGCAGTTCTTCAGATCACGAGCCAACAGGGCACTATTATCAATCACAGTCTCATCCAGATCAGAAACAATAGCCAGTTTCGAAGGATCATCTGCCGCTTCGACTGCAGCTGCAAGTTTCTGCGTAGCAATGTTGTAGGCTTGTCTCTGTAGTGCCCGAACTTCCGCTGATTGCTGCTGGAAACGCAAGCCCATGGTGAACTCCGCAACAGAACAGTCGTTTGAGGAAGCTTCTTGCGCGAAGCTCGCCTGCGCCAGTGAACCCAAGGTCAAACAGGTCAGTACGGAAGTCGTGAGGAAGCGTTGTTTCATAAGACTATTCTCTTTCATTGAGCTTTTGCTTTCATGGCTTTGTGAAATTTCACAAAGCCATGGTCATGAGGCATACAAAACTCACAGCCGATCTTAAACCGTGTTAATAGTCTTATTGACATCGTCTATCGACAGACGAAAATTTACTTGGTTTCTAGGCGGTCAGCATGACACGATGGGAACTGGGTATCTAGGAGTTCTGGTCACAGCTTCACTTCATAAGTTTTCGGCGGTTCGGCAAAGTGGTGTGAGCGGAAAAATCATGGCAATGAGCTGTTAGCAAGAATGTTAGAATCTTCGGGCAAGAGGGAGAGGCCATTTTTGAACCTCACATTAAGCGACACCCACTTCCAATTGAAAACGTTACACTAGCTCGTTAATGGCAGGTAGCAATTTTCGAACAACTCTTGAGAATTGAAAACTGCCGACAGTCTCAAAGAAGCCAATGTTTTTTCTCGAGTTAATCTGAAAAAGTATCAGCGACAGCGAAGGTGGGTGAAAGCCGGCTTTCAAACGCTCTCATTAGCTTCCATTGAGTTCCCTATAGAAGCCTTATAGAAATGAATAAGGGAGTGATTTGCCCCAAAATCCTCCGTCAGGAGTGATAAATGAGGCAGAACGGCGCACTACATGAATGGCTATTTAGAGAATTACAAACCCTTCATGAAGATAGCTGAACGCGCTTTTATGAAGGCTGCCTCAACTCTTGATAGAAACATGCGAAGGTCCGATATTGGCCCTCAGCGTTAAGCTGGTCAAGAGCCATCCCAAGTTGATGTCTAGCTCTGGATGAGACGATCTGTAACTAGGCTAATGTCAGCTTTAGTCACTCCGCAACAAGTTGAATAAATCGACCTAAGGCCGAAGTCATGCACTGGCCGGACGTGCTTTGATTTCGGCTAAATATCACACAGTATAAAGGCCTTCAGCATTCGCTGAAGGCCTAGATTTATTAGGGCACGTTAGACAAATTGGAAATCGTCCGGATTCAGCTCTGCAATTGAAACGCTCTTCAACGTGACAGAATTACTTGTTCCGAGAGTAATCATAGTATCAGCGCCATTCTCGCTTGCGGCTTCAATGATCGCATTGAAGTCGGCAAATACTGTCTGATCGAACTTGATTAAATCTCGGATACTTGAACCTGCTTCAAAGTCAGTGATGACATCGTTGCCAAAATTGACACCTACAAACCGGAAGGTGTCCGAGGATGAACCGCCAGTAAGCGTGTCGTTCCCGTCACCACCGTCGATAAAGTCAGCTCCTTTCCCTCCGTCGATTGTATCTTCTCCCTGAAGGCCAAGCATCGTGTCATTAAAATCGCTACCTATAAGAGTATCGCTAGTTACTGTGCCCATATCATCACGACCGATAATCGCGATTTTGATTTCAGTGGAGGTGGGAGTATTGTTGCCATTATCGATTTCAATCGTGTAGGTTAAAGTAACATCTTCTCCACGATTTAGATAATCGAACACATGTGATGGTGCATCAAACGAAAAATGTGCTCTTCCATACCCAGCAGGCATATCGGCTCTTAGGCCATGTGAAAATCCATCCGAAGTTAAGAATTCCAGCAATGATGTGGTATCGAGCCCATCTACGTTGCCACTGGCTTCAACAGCAATAGCTTTCCCTTCATGACTATGGGAACTACCGTATTTATCGTAAAAAACAACGTCTACTGCAGCTTGTATAGGTGCATAATCTGAAGTCTCATCAATAGTTGCTTCTGATTTAACCAAGCTATATTGACCTTCAGCGTCGGGGACGAGTTGATAGGTTCGAGCTCTATGTGCGTAGGCTTTCTGGAATCCTACCGTAACCACACCGGAGTCTGATATTGATACGGATGTCCCAAATCGCCCATTTTCATGACTACGCCCAATGTCCCCAATGATTGGGTGAAACAAGAACTGCTCCGTGTACCCTCCATCCGCATCAGGGGTATAAACAGCAACCCCACCCAAATTCGTTACTCGATCGCCTTGGGAATTAATGTAAGTATACCCTGGTACGCCAACAACGATTAGCCCGTTGGAGTTTATATCAACTGCTTCTCCAAATTCTTGGTATAAATGGTTTGTAGCTCCCAGCTTCGTTTCGGAATAAGTTCCGGTTTCATCAGGTGTATAAACGTACACAGCCTTTTTTGCGGGAACTCCAACCACTATCACTCCATCATCATTGATGGTGATGTTTTCACCGAACTGATCTCTTTCTGCTGCGTCTGATGAATGAAGTTTTACTTCTTCATATCCTCCGCTAGCTTGAGGCCTGTATACAAAAATTGCACCAGCCTCAAATCCCAAGTCATCGTTACTTGGTGAACCAACAACGACTATGCCCTCTGAGTTTATCATGACGTCTTTTCCAAAGGCGTCTTGCAGAGAAATGTCATCTGGAGCTAATCGAGTCTCTAAATATCCTCCAGATCCATCTGACTTGTAGATGTAGGTAGCACCGCTGGTTTCGGTATTGTTTTTGCCCCAATAGGCACCAACAACAATGGTTCCATCATCACCTATGGAGACAGATGAACCAAAGAATTCTCTTTGGTCTAAAGATGAGGTTAGTTTGGTTTCGGTATATCTGCTAGTGCCGTCCAGTTCATAGATGTAAATGGCGCCATGGTCATTATTTGCCCTGTATGCGCCGGTAACGATGGTTCCATATTGGTTAATGGCAACATCCCATCCAAAATAATCTGATTTTTGACCATCTGATGGAGAAATTCTAGTTTCTATGTAACTCCCGAAACCATCCGGTTGATATACATGTATAATCCCTTCCGTCAGATTTGCATGGGGAGCTCCTACAACAATGACACCGCTCTCAGATGTCGCGATCACATGAGAATACTGGTCATAATCATTGTCAATTTGAGGCACTATTTCCATGTTATTTGGAAGGGCTTCAACCCGCAAATCAGAAACAGGATCAACAGCGCCAACAATTAAAACTGTCACTGTTTTGGTAACGATACCACCATGCCCATCATCGACCGTATAAGTGAAAGTGTCATACCCACGTTGTTTTTCAAGCAGATGATCAAACTGTCCGTTTGGGTCATAATGAAAGACACCATCGGCAAATGTGACCACGCCTTTTGTTTCGCTGTTGTCGAAGCTAATCGTATGCGTGTCCGAGGCATCTACATCACTATAATCAGGCGCAATATCGACCTCTTGGTTCTCAATAGTGGTCGCTTCAATATCTCTGACATAGGGACGATCATTTTCCCCTTCAACAGTGATTGTTACGTTGCGCGTGATAATCCCACCGTGGCCGTCATCGGCGGTATAAGTGAAGGTCTCTGTGGCACTCTCGCCTTCAGCAAGGTAATTGAAGTGCGGAAACGCCGAGTACTCAAAGTTATTTCCATAGCGCTCAAGTTTACCTTCGACGCTATCAGTACCCCATGTAATTGCTAAGCGGTCTGAACGATCAGGGTCAACGAGACCGGTCTGGATCAAATAATCACGATCATCTTCTAAGACCGTTACTGCAACATCCTCCGCTTGTGGTGTATCGTTAGTGCCAATGATTATGATTTTGGCCGTGCCCTCAGTCGTGTCGCCATTACCGTCATCCAGCTCCACCGCGTAGGTAAGTGTGACTTCCTCATCTTCAGCAAGGTAATTGAACACCTCATAGCCGGCGGTGAAGTCAAGGTTGACTTTTCCGAAGAGCGACTGTTCTGAAGTGTCAATGGAGCCAATGGTAAGCAGATCTAACAGTTGTTGTTCGGTGAGCTTGCTCAGGCCGTTCTGAACACCTGATAGACTGAGGCCTGTTATATTTGCCGTGTGGCCTACGTCAGCCACATCCGCATCGGAGAATGACAAACTCAGCTGGCCGACAATGTCCGAGGTGTCGGTTGTTTCATAAAGCGTCAACTCATTGGCGAGCCCGCTGTAATCACCATTCGGGTCTGGCTTAATGACGTAGATAGCACCAGTATTGATTTCGGTTGTGCTGTCATTACCCGGCTTGCCAATGGTGGCAGTGCCATCTTCGCTAATGGCAACAGCAAAGCCAAATCCATCACCGGCAACTACGTCCGGTACACCAATCTTGAACTCTTTATAAGTGCCATATTCCTGCGGGACGAAGACATAAACTGAGCCAGAGGCGTAGCCGTTTGCTTCATCGTTTGCAGCTGCGACTACGAAGGTACCGCTAGAGTTGATCGCAACGGCAGACCCGAACGTGTCGCTAGCATCACCATCAGCTGCTATAAATTCAGTTGAACCAGAATAATTACCATCTGCATCTGGGGTATAAAGCAAGACGGACCCGGTTGCAGCTCCCCCATCAATCCAATTGCCAGGCTGACTGACTAGTATTTGCCCATTTTCGTTAACAGCAACGGACGTTCCGAGTTTGTCTCCGACTGGGAGTTGAGGAGCATCCAGCTTAACAGGATCTGCATATCCATCGAGAGACGAATGATAGACATATAATGCGCTGTATCGTTTAGTTCGCCCTTGGCTCCGACAACGATCAGGCCGCTTTCATTGAAAGAAATGGAGCTGCCGAAATTTGCCAAGCCTTCACCCTCCGGCGCGGTGAGTTTGATCTCGCTGTAGTCTCCCGATGCTTCAGGTGTGTAGATATATATCGAACCTGCGCCAAGGTCACCATTAGCATCATCGCCAGCTGCACCGACAATGATTTGACCACTTTCGTTTATGGCTACAGATGAGCCCAAATTATCGAGCTGTGTGGCATCTGAGGCGACAAGCTTTATAGGAACGGTATAATCGCCGTTGCCATCTGGTTTATAGACATAGACGGCCCCGCTCTCAGAGTTTCCATCGGGGGAAGCGATGGTCGCACTTACGACAACCGTGCCGTCATCGGCAATAGTAACAGAATCGCCAAAGTGATCGCCGGCAACCCCGTCAGGGGCAATGAGTTGGTGCTCCACGTAAGTACCGTCTTCCAACGGTGTAAAGATGAGGACTGAGCCAGCCTGATAACTGCTATCTGGTGCATCATCTCGAGCACCGGCGACAATCACGCCATTTCCATTGATCGCAACTGCGTTGCCAAGCTGCCCAGTCTGGACAATCTGGCCGGAAGTGAGCTTGATGAAATCAGAGATCAGCTCTGAGTCTAGAAATACGGGAGTATGATTACCGCTGGAGATATTACCGGTATCAAACATGTAAAATTCCCAAAGCACCGCTTACCACTAGTTGTATTTTGCATATAAATATAATTTGCGGTGTGGTCTATAGGAAAAATAGTCAGTAATGGACTGGCTCAGGAAAAGTAGAGAGCCTTCTGATACATTAAGATCAGGAGGACTTTATGGGGCGCAAACATTACACGGAAGAGTTTAAGCGGGAAGCAGCGCGGCTGGTAGAAGTGAGTGGTCGACCCATTCCTGAAATTGCCGCCGATCTGGGTGTGGGCCGTGCTACGCTGAACCGCTGGATCAAGGAGTTTCGGGATCAGGATTTACTGTCAGGGCCGCATGAGGATGCGAGTAAAGAATTAGCCCGCTTGCGCAAGGAAAACGAGCTTTTACGGCAAGAGAGAGATTTATTAAAAAAGGCGGCAGCGTT
>NZ_FOSK01000042.1 GCF_900114245.1 Pseudovibrio ascidiaceicola
CGCCAGAGATCCAGCGTTCGCCAGCTGCCGCTATAATCTGGTCGGTGATCAGTCGGGTATCAAAATACGGATCACCCAATGACTGTCCGTAGTGATCCAGATTTTGAATACCGAGCTTTTCGGCAAAGTACGGCAGGCCAAAGAAGCTGGATTGATCGACGAACTCAAAGCGGGTCTCGATCAGATAAGTTTTTTCTTTCTGAGCAGGAGCAAACAGCTGCGGATTGGTGGTCAGACCGAGGGCACGTAGAAAGTCCTGACCAGAGGTCTCTCGCGGATTGAGGGTGTCAGGGTCATCCAGATCAAGGTCACCAAATTCAAGATCATCAATGGAGCCCAGGCCTGGTATTAAAGGTTTTGGTGCACTGATCGTTGAGCCATCAAGGCTGTCACCTTTGGTGAGACCACTCGCATTTGTCTGCAAGATCTGCGTGTTATTGGCTAAGGTATAGCTGCCTGAGTTTTGTAAGGCCTCATCGGTATCTGCTTTTTCAGCACCAACCTGGCCATCTGTATTAAGTTCGCCTTGTTTTGTGACACCTTGCGTCTTTGGCAGCTCCCCGCTGTTGGCAAATGTATAGTTTTCGGCGTTTTCAGAAGCCTCATCAGCAGTTACTTCCTCCGTGCCAACCAGCCCAGCCGTTTTCTCCTTAACTTTATCTTGCTGCGTGACACCTTGTGCGCCTGAGCCGGTTTCAATGCCTGAAGAGCTTTCTAGGATCAGCTTTGAGGGATCTGGCTCGTCTATAGTCGTATTGGTCAGCGTGCCGGAAAGATTGCCGCTCAGCGTACCACCTGCATGTATAATGCCGGGGGCAGCTGCAGCCGTGGAGGTCTCAACTGTTTTTTGATCGGAATTTGGTATTTGGCCTAGCCAGCCAAACCCCCTGTGCTCCCTTCTCGAATTATAGCTGAGTTTGACGCCGTATGTTCTCGACGCGGAAACACCTCTGTTGTCCAAATTGTCACCATCGATTGTTAGATCGCCAGCGGCACTTATCTGACTGCTTTCGTTAAAGATAGATCCAGCATCAATGACTATATTGCCGATGCCTGTTGAGATCCTGGCCTGAGCCGTCTTGTAGTCTAGTTCTTCTTGCTCAATATAGACAATTGCCTGTCCGCCACTTGGTACTTTATGTTCCTCATCCGGAGAGAGAACATTCCAGCGCTCAAGATGACCAGCTGCCGGATCAAATGTTGCCAGGCTAGTCGGCGCATACTCTTTCCACCAGTTAGGATTCCAATCTTCAGGTGTTGCTCCTTTGTCTTCTAGAATCTTTTCAATTTGCACTATGTCTGGAAGAAATATGTATCCGGTTGGACCCTCTGAGCGATCCCACATAGTGCCGTAACTGTATCCTCCAATGTACCCTTTGTTGACGTATACATTGTTGTTACGGCTACCACCTAAGTAATCTGGAGACCTTGGATTAAGCCACTCTGGCGGATAGTAACCTGTCTTATAATTGTTCGCATACTCGTATGTTTTGAGTGTTTTCTCGACCTTCGTGAGGTTTTGCAGGTCTTCGGTGCGCAGGGTGATGTCACCTTCAAGAGACTCAATTCCACCACCATTATGGTTGAGAAGCTGGGTGCTGCGCGTGCCCACACTCTGGCCTTCAATGGTCAGGTTTCTCTTGGCAAGGATGAGCCCGCCGTCGTTGTCGAGCGTATTGCTGTGCAATGCCAGGTCTTGACCACTGACCAGGGTACCTTCATTG
>NZ_FOSK01000030.1 GCF_900114245.1 Pseudovibrio ascidiaceicola
CGACTTGTTTCCCTGGCGAAGAACGCTGCCGCCTTTTTTAATAAATCTCTCTCTTGCCGTAAAAGCTCGTTTTCCTTGCGCAAGCGGGCTAATTCTTTACTCGCATCCTCATGCGGCCCTGACAGTAAATCCTGATCCCGAAACTCCTTGATCCAGCGGTTCAGCGTAGCACGGCCCACACCCAGATCGGCGGCAATTTCAGGAATGGGTCGACCACTCACTTCTACCAGCCGCGCTGCTTCCCGCTTAAACTCTTCCGTGTAATGTTTGCGCCCCATAAAGTCCTCCTGATCTTAATGTATCAGAAGGCTCTCTACTTTTCCTGAGCCAGTCCAGTTTAAGTAAGCTAAGTGAGTTGGGAAACGTCAAACTTAACGATTATACTCTCTTTTTGATCTCTATTATGAATTCAGAATCGTGCAGTTTAAAGAAAGCTGGATATCGATTTACATCCATTAAACGAATCTTATTAAAAGTATCTGAGAGCGGTTTTGACGGGTCAATCTCACTATCCTCTGGCGTCCTTTTGGGAAAGTAACTGGCTTCGCCGATTTGACGTGTTCCAACTTTTTGACCGCTTTCAATAAGTCTCACCGCTTTTTCAATCAAACGTATCTCCGCGGCAAATAGCTTACTATCTATCTCGTCGAATAGATCGCTTGGGGCTATAGCTATTTTTTCTTGAGCCCAGATATCTCCTTGGTCAATCTTTTCATGCGCTTCAATTAAACTAATCGTCAGTTCTTCTGCCCCATCCAAGAGTGTCCAAACATGTGGGCTCCAACCCCGACCTTTCGGCAGATCACTTGCATGAATTACGAAAATCTTTGAATATTTACTGGTAATCTTAGAGCTAATGTAATCGCTGCATGAGATCAGCAGTAAAATATCCCCCCCCTTAGCCTCCTCTTTTGAGCTGATTAGACTAACCTGATGGCGGCATTGATTTGACTTAATCCAATGCTGCAGATGTGGTATTATCGGATGTTCAAGGTTGTTACAAAGTAAATGAATAGCAAGCATTAGTTTTCATCCAATCACGCAAAGCTCTAGCATGCATCTGGTCTTCAATTAAGTTGGTCTTTCTTCTGTGTCTCAGCAATAAACTCTAAAACTTCACGAGCAACAATACGAGCATTATCAGATGCATCGTAGTCTTCTTTAAGTACACTATAGACAGGATCTACAATACCTTCACGTAAGTATTGGCTCAGCCAAACAGTTCCAGCCTCAAGTTTTGTGTAATCAAATTCAAAACTCAGCACATCTTCAAATTTAAAAGTGTCGGACCACTCAAAAGATCCATGAAGAGAACGGTACCATGCACTACCAAAAGTGATGACAGGCTTGCCCATCTGCAATGCTTCCCAGCCAGCAGTTCCCGTGATAGTAGCTACAGCTAAGGATTCCTTGATAAGATCGAAGCTGTTTACTTCGCGAGGAAGATATCTCACACGAGGTAATGCTTGAAGACGTTTAAAGAAGCTCGCTTCCCGCATTTGTCCGCTTTGCTTCGGATTTTCCTTCACATAAATATAGACGTCCTCAGGCACCTTACGGAGAAGCTCTTCTAGAGCTAATAGCTGATCACAATATTCATGACCAAGTGCATCCGTTGTCATCTCTGGCTGAAGGTGTAATGGGAAGTAAATAAACCGCTCCCCTTCCTTCGGTGTGTCATAGTTGATCGAATTCAGAATCTGTCTGACACGCCTTTTCTGATCAAGTTTAAAAAGGCTTTTTTTGAATGAGCGTTTTCGGAATCCCAAAAGATATGGTAAAAAATTCAGACCAATCTTTGGCAAGTATTTCATCAGAAATTTCAAATACTCAGAGCTCGTACTACGTTGCACATTGGCCATGTAGAAAGGTCTTTGGGGCTCTTTTTTAACAGGAAGCGATACTCCTGTCTTGGGAAAGCCTGTTTGAAAATACCCAAAATCTTCAATGTCTTTTATGATCCAGAATGCATTTGGGACTAAAGATTGGGTTGTAAGTATGCTCTCGATACCCAATTCCTGAGCAACAAAATGCAAAATAATATGAGGCCCTTCATGAGGCACATTCGTTGATATCACCGTAGAAATATCATTTCTTTTGATAAGCGCGTAAAAATAATGGATCATACTTTCAAGTAAATTTACAGTATCTAACCATGTGTCAGTACGTTCGAAGTTATACCAATACATTCGGTCTTGCATTCGAATGAAGTATGGATAAGCACGTTCTCTTACGCGTTTTGCGAAAGCGGGGTCCATGTCAGCAGCAAATGTGTGAGGAACTTTACAAAGCGTAAAATCCCGCCACGAAATCGTTTCAACATCTTCTGGTTTTACTAGTTTTTGATGCTTCTCAACAATTTGAATCCATGCTCCAATTTCGAAACCTTCATTTCTGAAGCCTTCAAACATTGTCGCGTTAAATCCCGCCAGAAGGTACATTATTTTAATCCGTTATGAATTTTAGTCAGCAATCAAGTTGCTTTAAACTAGATGATGCCACGCCAACGGTGTTCCACGTGCAATAGAATCTCGAGCACGTTGCCCCAGAACACTTTCTAGTTCTTTAGGAGGTAAGCCGTATCCAGGCCTGATTGAACGCACGTGCTCAGAAGTAATTACTTCGCCAGCAGCTATATCTTTGACTATGTAAAGTGAGCGTCGAAAGATTAAACTTCCTTGCTCAGCATCTTTAAGTTCGTAATGGATGCCACCCAATGCTTTCCAAGCAGTGTTGCAATCAACAACAAGCTGTCTAAATTCATTAGGCTCAAGTGAAAATGCTGCATCTGGACCGCCATCATTGCGATCTAAAGTCATATGTTTTTCAATGACAGTGGCCCCTAATGCAGTTGCGGCCACACTTACTGAAGTACCATGCGTATGATCTGAAAGCCCTGTGAGGACGTTGAAAGTCTCACCTAAATGCGGCATGGTTAGTAAGTTGCTGTTGTCCGCAGGAGCAGGATAAGATGAAATACAATGCAAGACTACAAAGTCTTCTAATCCAGCTCTTCGAACTGCGGCAATTGCTTCTTGAATTTCTCCAAGGTCAGCAAGGCCCGTTGATAAAATCATCGGTTTGCCAACACTTGCTACTTTTTCGATAAGCGGAATGTCCACAAGTTCGAACGAAGCAATTTTAAACGCTGGTGCGTCTAATGCGGTCAGAAAATCAACGGCTGTTGGGTCAAAAGGAGACGAGAAAATTGATATTCCAACATCAGATGCCTTTTTGAACAAACGTTCGTGCCAGTCCCAAGGAGTATGTGCTTCCTCATAGAGCTCATAAAGAGACCGACCATCCCATAAGCCACCTTTAATTTGGAAATCTGGGCCGTCATGATCAATTGTTATAGTGTCCGCGGTGTAAGTTTGTAGCTTTACAGCATCAGCGCCCGCGTCCTTCGCCGCTTCAATAAGTGCGAATGCCCTGCCAATGTCTCCATTATGATTGCCAGACATTTCGGCAATCATATAAGGAGGATGGTTCAGCCCAATTTCTCGGTCTGCGATTTTGATAGCGTGCGCCATATGAATACCAAAATAACTGATCATTTAAGGGCGACTTATATCATAACGACTTTAAAGTCGATGTTTTTAGGGACGCAGTTCGTATTTTCTTCAGCTTCAAGTTTCGATATAAGATAGATTAAAAGTAGTTTTTATAATTACAAATACAACCTAAAGTGGTAAATGCTGTGGTTGGATAAAGATGCCCGCCTAGGCTATAATTTGAATAATTACCCCCCTTCTCTTCCAAATACGACTTTCTTTCTCACTAAAAATTCCCTATGTACCTCTCAAATTTAATCATCCAGAAAGGTATAATAATGTTCAACGGTGCAAATGTGCTTATCACTGGTGGCACTGGATCCTTCGGTAAGAAATATACGCAGATTTTGCAGGAGCGTTTCTCTCCGAATAAGATCATTATTTATTCCCGGGACGAGTTGAAGCAGTATGAAATGTCTCAGGACTATAATACTGAGTGCATGAGGTACTTCATTGGAGACGTACGGGATCGAGATCGTCTCACTCAGGCGATGGATGGTGTTGACTATGTCATTCACGCTGCCGCGCTTAAGCAAGTTCCAGCTGCTGAGTATAATCCATTTGAATGTATCAAAACCAATATTCACGGTGCAGAAAATGTAATTCAAGCGGCCTTAGCAAATAACGTTAAGAAAGTGATCGCGCTTTCAACAGATAAAGCCGCTAGCCCGATTAATCTATACGGCGCAACCAAACTTTGCTCTGACAAACTTTTTGTATCAGCAAATAATATGGCGGGTAGCCGTGAGACACGTTTTGCTGTGGTTCGTTATGGCAACGTAGTTGGCTCACGCGGCTCAGTAGTACCTTTCTTTCAAAAACTGATTGATGAGGGTGCTAGTGAACTTCCGATCACTCATGAAGATATGACCCGGTTTTGGATTACCTTGCGTGAGGGCGTTGACTTTGTTCTCAAGAATTTTGAGCGCATGCAGGGCGGGGAGATCTTTATTCCAAAGATTCCGTCTATCCGTATTACTGACTTAGCAAAGGCGATGGCACCTCAACTTCCCTCAAAGATCATTGGTATTCGCCCGGGTGAAAAGCTACATGAAGTAATGTGCCCGATTGATGATGCACATCTGACCATCGAGTTTGATGATCATTTCGCCATTACTCCATCTATTCGTTTTCACGACGATAATATGGATTACAGCTCCAATAAGCTTGGCGAAAAAGGTAGATTTGTCTCAATGGGACAGGAATACGCGTCAGGAACGAACCCACATTTCCTGACACCTGTAGAAATAATTGAGATGAACGAGCGAGCTAAAAAATGATCCCGTATGGTCGCCAGGACATATCTGAAGAAGACATCGAAGCGGTAGAGCGTGTTTTAAGATCAGACTTCTTGACACAAGGTCCTGTGATCCCTGCATTCGAGCGAAAATTCTGCGATTACACAGGTGCAAATCATGCAGTAGCAGTGAACAGTGCAACGAGTGCGCTACATATTGCATGCCTTGCTTTGGATCTTGGCCCTGGCGACATACTTTGGACCGTTCCAAATACTTTTGTAGCTTCCGCCAATTGCGCGTATTATTGCGGAGCCACAGTTGACTTTGTTGATATTGACCCAGATACCCGCAACATGGATGTATCTGCTTTAGAAGCTAAGTTAGATGGAGCCGCACATGCAGGATGCCTTCCTAAGATAGTTGTTCCTGTCCACTTCGCAGGCCAATCATGTGATATGAGAGCAATTGCTGAGCTGGCAAAACGCTACGGTTTTCAGGTAATCGAAGATGCTTCTCACGCTGTCGGGGGCTCCTATGCGGATAAGCGGATCGGGGGCTGTCAATTCTCCGAGATTACGATTTTTAGCTTTCATCCAGTGAAAATCATCACGACAGGCGAAGGTGGTTTGGCACTGACGAACAACGCTGAGCTAGCCGAACGCATGGATCTCTATCGAAGTCACGGCGTAACTCGTGATGCATCTTTGATGGAAAGCCCCCTGAAAGGCCCATGGTACTATGAACAAGTTGCCCTTGGGTTTAACTATCGTATGACTGATCTTCAGGCTGGGCTCGGTCTCTCTCAAATGCAACGATTGGATGCTTTTACGAAGAAAAGAAACGAGCTTGCTCAGACCTATAATAGTCTATTGCAAGAGCTTCCTATCGGTCTTCCACATCAGTCATTTGATACTTATTCTGCTTGGCATCTATATACAGTACTCATCCCTCAACCAGCAAACCGTGATGTAGTGTTTCAGGAGATGCGTGAAAAGGGCGTCGGGGTTAATGTGCATTACATCCCAGTACACCTTCAGCCCTTTTATAAGAAACGAGGCTTCAAGGAAGGAATGTTTCCATATGCGGAAGCTCACGGTAACAAGACACTTACACTTCCGCTGCATCCAAACCTAACGGCGGAGCAACAGACTCATGTTGTGTCCGCATTAGGTGAGGCAATAAGCTGAAGCTTGTTTATCGCTTCAACGTGATGTGTTTAATTGATTAAAACACCCTGAAGGACTATCGTGGCTGTTTGTATTATACCTGCGCGTGGTGGATCTAAAAGAATACCACGCAAAAATATTCGTAATTTCCTTGGCAAACCGATGATCGCTTGGTCTATTCAAGCCGCCCAGTTAGCTGAGTGTGTTGATGACGTTGTTGTTACTACCGATGATGCCGAGATCGCAGAAATTGCCACGAAATGGGGAGCTAAGGTCCCATTTCTCAGAGCTTCACACCTAGCAAATGATTTTGCACCAACCAAGCCAGTTATAGCGGATGCGATCGAGAACCTAAATCTCGACAAAGATGTTTTAGTCTGCTGTTTGTATGCAACAGCTCCTTTTGTGCAATCAGGGGACTTAGCGGCAGGCTACAAACTATCAAAACAACATCGCGGTACATTCGCCGCATCGGTTTGTAGGTTCGACTACCCGATTCAAAGGGCGTTGAAAATGACAAAATCTGGTGCGGTTGAAATGGATAAACCTCAGTACGGAACCTCCCGGTCACAAGACTTAGAAACCTTTTGGCATGATGCAGGGCAATTTTATTGGGCAAGTTCAGAGAACTGGCAAACTGGGACTGATGCGATTTTTGAGCAAAACACGTTCGGTATTCCACTTCCCTCTAATCGTGTGCAAGACATTGATACAGAAGAAGATTGGATCAAAGCAGAGCAATTAATGCGAATTCGTTTAAACACAAACTAAGACTATCTAAGTTAGCTCAAATGGCTTTTACATTGTAGCTTTCAACATGCTCTACAACTTTTTGTGCGCCTAAGCCATCGACAAGCTTTGCAGCATTAATACCGAGCCTTGTAAGATTTTTGGCTTTCCGAAGGTGTTTTACTATCTCCAACAAGGATGCTGCGTCCCATAGCTGGGCCTGTTTTGCGATTTTATGCTTATCTAGGTCGACAGCAATTTGCTTTTGGTTGTCCGCAAGGCTGAATATGATGCTTGGCACCCCGAGACACGCTCGTTCCCAGGATGTACTACCCGCTGCACCTATGCACAAATCAGTATCTTTCATGAGCTCTGCCATGTTGTTAACATTTTGCAACACATAGACATCAATAACTGAAGTCGACGCTTTCATTTTTACGGAGTCAGCATGTGCAGCGCTCGCCCCCAGTACAACCGTGACACTCAGTAAACCAAGGTCAGTCGCTTCTTCAAAGAAATCTATTAGCCAACCAGAAACGTTGTCCTTATCTGCTCCCCCCATCGTTATAAGTAGCTTTTCGAGCTTTGGTTTTTTTCTTCGCTCGATACTTATCGCTCTCATTTTTTCAAATTCAGGGCGAAGTAGTGCAAACTCAGGTCCGGCTAAAACTTGACAGTCTCTTGGCACAAGATCCTTATAGTTTTCACGAGATCGGCCCAAATTTTGATCTAGCAGTATATCTGCGATGTGAGGCCTATCGAAAAGATCATCAATTACGATAAGTTTGCATTGCGGCCCCCGCACTTGTTTTTCCCAACGGTGGTCAAGAGCGTAATGGTCTAGCACAATCCAGTCGGGCTCTATTCCGGATATGACTGCTGCTGTATGTAAAGCGTCAACTTCCCAGTTAACTCCTAACCAAGATGCATGTGCCACATCATCCTCTCTCGCAATAAAAGGAGGGCCATGGGGTAACTGGAAAAATGAATGTCCTTTGCTCTTTATCACATCTTGAAGAGATTGCGGGATTGACCTGCAAATGAAATAACACTGCCCTCCGGTTCCCTTAAAGGCATCAGCAAGCGTGATGCATCTCATGATATGACCGGTCCCTATTTCAGTTGATGCGTCTGCTCTGAAGGCAATTTTCACGGTTTTCCCAACTCACTTAGCTTACTTAAACATCATTATTTTTCGGGCTTTACTCATACATCATATCCGCGTTTACGAAGGATACGGAGCCAACGTTTGCGGATGGAGCGCTTTAAACGTGAGGCAATGGTATTGGCACGCTTGGGTTGGAATGGATCATCAACGTGAGCCTCACCGCCAATGTGGTGACAAGCCCCAGGATCAAGGAAAGCAACCATCCAGCCATCTTTCTTCATGACCATGGAGATCCGCTCTTCGGTGCCATATTGCTCATAGGGACCATATTTGTCCCACAAACTCTTGCGCACCAGCCCAGGATTGAATGAGAAGCTCAACCATTCAGGATGGATGTCTGTTGGCATGAGAGCATATTTAACGCCGCTAGTTTCTTTTCGAATACAGTTTTCCTGAAACTTCTGCTGTAGATCTGAAAGCTTAC
>NZ_FOSK01000023.1 GCF_900114245.1 Pseudovibrio ascidiaceicola
GTGGCGCTCCGTTGCACCTGCATGCGGTGGAGGAGCTTTTGGAGGTGATTGACGGGACTGCAGAGATCACTTGCGGAGACGACCGGTATGTTGCGTTGCTAAGTCGGAAACAGGCGTGTGCCATGGTTTGAGTGGTTTGACGGGTGATGTTCGTCTGCGGGAATAAGTGGCGTGGGTGATGCCGGTGAACTTGGAGGTTCGCCTAGGAGTGCTTAAAAAGATATCCCCGCGTCGCTAAGCCTTCTCAGAAATGTTCTTGGAAGCAGGTCGGGGATGCGAGGGGAATAACCGGTGTGCAGGGGCGGCTTGTCTGCAAGAAAAAGAGTAGACGCCATGTTCGTTGTCTCCCGACGACTTTGCCCGTCAAAGCCCCGGTCATTCACGTTCCCACCCGCTTAGAGTTATTCCCTTTGCCGCCGCAACCAGCAGTTTGCCGTCGGTAATGTATTCGTAGTCGTCAGCTTGCGTAACGGGTGAGGTCAACGACGACATGGATGCTCTGCTGATGAGTTTGCTTTGTGTAAGTTGAGCTTTGAGCAGGTTCCGGTCACGGTCAACGTTTGGAGCTATGCCATGGAGCAGGGCGGGGATGGCTTTGTAGTATTTGATGGTCAGTTTGTGATCTCTGCTGATAGCGCGCATGTAGCCCTTCTTGTCATTGCTCTGCGCAACCTGCCATCACCGGATGTGGATGCGCTCAATCCAGTCTCCTGGCATCTGGAAGGCGCTGGTGGCTGGTTGGCCCCAGAGGTAAAGCTCGGAAACGGGTAGAAGGTTCTGAAGGGCCAGTTGTATGTAGGTGAAGAGGTTGATGTGGTTGCGGGTGTAGGTGTGGTTTTTGTACCAGCCGATGTCACCCATGAGATCTTCCAATGGTTGATCAGTGATCAAAATTGCATTGACTGGTTGGGGAGCATGCCAACTGGTGGAGCCAGGTTTTACGATCAGTTGACGTTCCAGAACTTTGCAGACGTTGGAGGTCAGCGTCGGAACTGGAGGTGGTGAAGGCATCAAACAGTCCTCTCAGCACTGGCTCAAATCCGCAGAGTACTCAGTTGAGCGCCCCGCAGCTACATTTGTTATCCAAACATGCCAGAGGACATGTCGGCGTGCCAGCCGAGGCTTTCCTCGTAGGTTTGCTTGTGCAGGCGTCGTCCTCGTTGTTTTGGGAGATGAAGCCATCCACTTTGGCGATCTTCTCATCTGTGGCTACATAGCTTGCACCAACCTTCACGCCGTTGTCTGGAGAGAACAGCGACCAGCAGGTGTTGGAGAACCGTGGTTTGAACCCGCGTGGGCCGGTGAGGGCGTGACTGATCGCCATGGAGGCAGCTTTGGCCTGATTGTTGGGAGAATAGCCGGACTTTGGCATGTCACAGTTCTGGGTCGCATCACCAAGCACATGGATGTTCTCATCCAACTGGCTTTGCAGTGTTGCTGGAACGATCGGACACCAACCTGCCTCGTTGATCGAACCGGCTTGCTGAGCAATGTTTCCAGCCTGCATAATGGTTCTCCCAGCCTTCCATGAACAGGCCTTGTTTGGAGAACTTCTCCTTTGGATCAAGAATGGGGATCTGGGCAGTCGGGTTCCGTTGCTTCAGCACATGAGCAATCATGGCAAAGGTGCCACCTTTCGGCATGACCTCAACCAGCGCCTTGAGCAGCTGGGTCTGCATGCCAGCCTTCAATAGCCTTTTTGACGAAGTCGATACATAGAGACTGCACCAGTCGGATGTAAGAAGTTGCATCGGTTGGTAGACGCTAGTCACTGCAGCATTGAAGTTGGTAATCTTCGCAAGCTATCCGAGTTAATTGATCCCAACTGATTTCTGCATTGGTGTCGAGCCCGGCTCCATTATTGTTGGTATCTAAGCCGGATCGGCATTTGGGAGAAGATGCACTTGTGGGGTGGCATTACTTACAACGGAATCGTCACCTCAATGTTCTGAATTAGTTTTTTGAAAATTTAGAATCAGCTTGGTCAATGCGATTTTGTTGAGGCTTTATCGGGGTGTCACTCTTTCATAGTGTACCGGAGTAACCGGTTGGCGATGGCTTGGGCCAAATTAATTTACTTCTTTTTACACCTCAATTTCAGATTGAGACGTTCTGTCGCAAGTTTGGTTAAATGGGGAGTTTTCGGCGGTTTTTGGGGGCGTGATGTTTCAGGGCGAGGTTCTAAGTTTTCTTGCTTAACATTAGTCAAGGAGGAGGATGCCCGTTCAATTCACTGTGACCTCGTCTCACCAGCATTGGAGATTGAGAATGTTACAAAATAAGAGACGTGGGTCAGGGTACGCTTTAGCGGCCGGCTTCGCGATGTTGCTAGGTAGTGCAGCTGCACCTGCATTTGCTGAAGGTCCATCACTGAGCGAAGAAGCCTTTGAACGTTCTAAGCAGCTTTATTTTGAGCAGTGCGCAGGCTGTCACGGCGTTCTGCGCAAGGGCGCGACAGGTAAAAACCTTGAGCCGCATTGGAAGAAAAAAGGCAAGGACGGCACCGTCACTGAAGGTGGTACCCTTCAGCTAGGTCAGGAACGCCTTGAGAAGATCATCGCCTGGGGCACAGAAGGCGGCATGAACAACTTCTCGGAAATCCTGAGCGAGCAAGAAATCAAGGACATGGCGACCTACATTATGTTGGAACCGCCTAAGCCACCTGAGATGTCACTTGCTCAGATGCGCGAAACCCGCAAGGTTTACGTCGAAGAAAAAGATTACCCAACCAAGCCTATGCATGGCCGCAACTGGGAAAACTTCTTCGTTGTTATCGAGCGTGATGCAGGTAAAGTTGCAGTCATCGACGGCGACACCAAAGAAGTTCTGGTTCATATTCCTACCGGTTATGCAGTGCACGTGATCAAAGCATCCGAGCATCACAAACTGGCAGAGCCTGAAAATCCAGGTCGTTTCTGGTACACCATGGGCCGTGACGGCAAGATGACGAAAATCGACCTCTGGCAGACACCAGACAAGATGCTCGTTTCTGAAGTTACCGTTGCTTATGATGCACGTGACGTTGCCGTATCCGGCGATGGCAAATACATCATTGGTGGTGCTTACTGGCCTCCACACTTCGTGATTTCTGACGCAGTGACCATGGAACCGCTTAAGGTTGTTTCAACCCGCGGCGTGAACGTGGACGGAGATTATGTAGAAGAAAGCCGCGTTGCTGCTATCTACACAACTCCAAATGAGCCTACATGGCTGGTTGCTGTTAAAGAACTTGGCCAGATGTGGCAGGTTGATTACTCCGATATCGACAACCTTCGTATCGACAAAATCGACTCCGCTAAGTTCCTGCATGACGGCTTCTTCGATCCAACAGGCCGTTACTTCCAGATCGCTGCTAACGCATCGAACAAAATGGTTGTTGTCGACACCAAAGAGCGCAAGCTCGAAGCTATGATCGACGTTGCTGCTCTTCCACACCCAGGTCCAGGTGCTAACTGGAACGATCCTAAGTGTGGTCCGGTTGCAGGTACAACCCACCTCGGCGTTGGTACTGTTTCTGTTTGGTCAAACGACCCTGCAGGACGTCCGGATGAAGCTTGGAAGAAGTGTTACGAAGTTGAAACTGACGGCCCAGGCCTGTTCATCCGTACACACCCAGACTCCAAGTACGTATGGGCTGACCAGACCAAACACCCAGATCCTGAAATTCAGCAGGCTGTTCAGGTGATCTCGAAAGAAACCGGTGAGATTGTGAAAACAATCACCATCACCGAAACAGAGGGCAATGCCGCTGTTCACTTCGAGTTCAACGCAGATGGTTCTGAAGTTTGGGTATCCAACTGGAACATGGGTGACTCACTGGCACCAAACGGTGAAATCGTTGTCTTCGATGCAGAAACACTCGAAGAGAAAACCCGGATTAAGGGCCTTTACGCTCCAACCGGTAAGTTCAACGTTCACATCCGTTCGAACCACGTTACCTAATGTGATCTAACGATCCTTTTGAGGGGCGGGCACCACGCCCGCCCTTCTTTTTTATCAGCGGTATCGAGACTGCAACGGCTGGACACCAGTCGGAGATGGCGGATTTGCTCCCCGCATCTTGAAAGCCGACCGCACACGACCCGGCAAGGATGGGTCGACAGAAAATCCAAAACGGAGCCTGGAAATGACCCAGTCCAACGATACGGAAAAGAAAAAGCCGATCTGGCGCAGGTATTTCCTATGGGGAATGCCGGTAGGTGGCCTCTTGGCGGCCTTTGTCGTCGGCATCATCTTCTGGGGTGGTTTCAACACCGCCATGGAAGCGACAAACACAAAAGAATTCTGCGTCTCGTGCCACGAGATGAATGACTTTGTCTATCAGGAATACCAGGGCACGATCCATGACGTAAACCGGTCTGGTGTTGGTGCAGTTTGCTCAGACTGCCACGTTCCTAAAGACTGGACACATAAGATCATCCGCAAGATCAAGGCATCCAAAGAAGTTTGGGGCAAGTTGGTCGGCACCATCAATACACCAGAGAAATTTGACAAGAAGCGTCTGCACCTCGCCAAAAACGAATGGGCGCGGATGAAGTCTTCTGACTCTCGTGAATGCCGTAACTGTCATGACTTTGAATCTATGATGCCGGAGTTCCAGAAGCCACGCGCACGTCAGCAGCACCTGAATGCAATGAAGACAGGCCAGACCTGTATTGATTGCCACAAAGGTATTGCGCACACCAACGTTCGTGATCGCGCTTCTGACGAATATCTGGAAATGATCGAAGCGCCGAACCAGAACTTCGTTCGCGAGATTCCAAAAGAATACATGGAAAGCCTTGCTCGCATTGAAGCCAAGGAAGCTGCTGAAGCGGAAGCTGCAAGCGCTGCGAAGAAAGCACAGCAGGAAGCCACACAGGCACAGATTGCTGCTGCCGTTGATGCAGCTGTTGCTGAAGAACGCGCCAAAGCTGCCGGTGATGCACCTGCTGCTGATGCAGGCGATACGGTTGGTGCCAACATCGACTGGAGCGGTGTGGACAGCGTAGACATGACCTTGTTCTACCCTGGTCAGGCTTCCTTCGAGTTTGTACAGAACGGCAAACAGCACGGTGGCGCTCGTCCGCTGACAAAGGGTGGTGACCAGTGCACAACCTGCCATGCGAAAGAGCTGAACAACATCGGCAACAAGATCGTCAAGGGCACTGAAAATACTGAGCCAACCCCAATTCCTGGGAAGCCTGGTGTGATCAACGCAACAATGCAGGCTGCTCATGATGATGAGAACGTCTACTTCCGCCTGCAGTGGCCAGATACTCCTCATGCACCTGCACCATTTGTTGACGGTGGCAAGATGGATCCTGAAAACCAGATCAAGGTTGCCATGATGATCACAGGCACTGGCATCAAGATGGGTGAACAAGTTGGTTGCTGGGCAACATGCCACGCAGACAACACCTACATGCCATTTGATCCGGGTCCAGAAGCTATCGCTGCTTCCGGTGATGTTGCTGAGATGCTGCAAGCCAAGCAGTCTATCCAGAAGTACCTGAGTGAGACCCGGACAAAGGTCGAGATCAAAGGTCGTCGCGGTAAGGCTCAGGGTGGCTGGAACAAGCTGAAGTCCGCTGAGGAAATCGATCAGCTGCTGGCTGATGGTACCTTCATGGACCTGATGCGCGTCTATGCTGACGGTTCTGCAACCAATGGCTACCTGCTTGAGCGTCGTGTTCAGAACGACGGTGATATCACTGCCTCTGCCAAGCTCTCCGCTGGCATGTGGACTGTGGTCTTCTCCCGTCCGTTGACAAGCGACAAGCCAGGAGATGTGCCTCTGGAAGCTGGCAAAACCTACACAGTTGGCTTTGCTATCCATGATGACTTCTCAGCAGCACGTTTCCACCACGTGACGTTGAACACCAGTCTGGCACTGGATGACGAAACTGCCCAAATCAATGTGGTAGGGCGCTAAAAAACACAAAGGGTGGCCGAGCAATTGGCCACCTTTTCTTGGAGGTTGGATCCTCCTTTATTTTTTGCTTTTGCGTATCTTTATCCGAAAACCGGTTTCCACTTTTCAAAGATATGCATAGTTGCAGAGCTTGCTCTAAGTTTTTCCGAGCATATCATTATCAATAATATCAGGTGATTTTTGGATATGCATTTGCGAGGGGGCGCTTCATGTACTCAAGATTTCTTCACTCTTCCGCACTTCTTCTGGGTTTTTTGATGGTGGCACCTGCTGTTGCAGCAGATGACAAAGCAGCTGCGCTGTGCGCGAAGGCTGAAGCCCGTTATGTCGATATGTTTGGACATCTGGCAGCTGAAGCAGATGGCGTCACTATCGTGAAAATGTACAAGTACCGGTTCTGCCCTGAAAAGCTTTCTGTCCCTGTTGGTACCACCGTCCGCTGGGTGAATGTTGACAAGCGGACAAGCCACACCGTTCATTTGAATGAGGCGGGTGAGAAAGAGTCCGATCGATTGTTCCCTGAAGAGACCTTCGAATTCACATTCCTGAGTGCGGGATCACAGCAATATCTGTGTGGTCCACATTGGGAAACACAAAAGATGATCGGCATGGTTACTGTCACGCCTTAAAGCAGTTCGCATTTAAGTTGAAACACATGAACTGCTTTAGCCTTTGTCTCTGCGTATCTTTATCCGAAAACCGGTTTCCACTTTTCGGATAAAGATACGCCTTAAGTGACTGCCTTTATTCTGGCGTACCTTTGAACGAACACAGCAACTGGTTTTCAAAGGTACTCTCCCCAATTTTGAGTTATTTCAATGATCAGGCTCCTTGTTTCTCTTGGGTCGGCTGTTCTTTCAGCATCGGCTTGTCTTGCTGACCCCACGGCTCTTTATCAAACGCACTGCGTGGAGTGCCACGGTGAAAACCGTTTGGGCTTGATTGGGCCGGCTCTGCTTCCTGAAACTTTGGGGAGTATGCGCGGCACCGCATTGCAAGACACAATCAAGCACGGTCGAGACGCAACTGAGATGCCGTCCTTTCAGGATGTCCTGAGCGACCATCAGATTGATGAACTCAGCGCTTTTCTCAAGATGCCATTGAAGCCCACACCGACATGGACGATGGCACAGATTTCTGCGAGCCTGATTGCCAACGATGAATATAAAGCGACTGTGAAACCTGTCTGGTCAGCCGATCCCATGAACCTGACATTGGTCGTGGAGACGCTGGACCATTCTGTCAGCGTGGTGGATGGCGATAACTTTCAAGTTCTGACGCGTTTCAAGATTCCGTTCGGGACACGCGGGCAGCCCAAGTTCTCCCCTGATGGGCGATACGTCTACATCATGTCCCGCGATGGCTGGATCCTGAAGTATGACCTTTATGCGTTGCAGGAGGTGAGCCGCATCCGTGCCGGGCTGAACAGCCGAAATATTGCTTTGAGCCATGATGGCAAATGGATTGCTGTGGCGAACTATCTGCCCAACACATTTGTTATTCTCTCCGCTAATGATTTGAGCCCGCAGAAACTAGAAGAGGTTCAAGGCAAGGACGGTACACCAAGCCGTGTCTCTGCCGTTTACCTCGCCGCTAAACGCAAGAGCTTTGTGTTGGCACTGAAGGATACGCCCTCTATCTGGGAGGTGTTTTATGGTCCCAATCCGCCGCATTACGGATTTGCCCATGACTGGCGCGTTGAGGGGCCTGCTCCTAACAAAGACCCGTTCCCTTTGCGCAAGATCACTGTCAAAAGTTTGGTTGAAGATTTCTATCTCGACCCAAGCGATGAATACGTGATGGGTGCTTCACCCAGTGGTGTTGGTGGGCAGGTGGTTGATTTGGTCATTGGACATAAGATTGCTGATCTGGACTTGGCAGGCCTGCCACATCTGGGCTCGGGTTCCACCTGGAAGATGGGTGAGCAGATCGTCATGGCCACCCCGCACCTGAGAGAACCGCTGGTTTCCATTGTAGACATGAAATCATGGGAGACCATCAAGCAGATTGAGGTGCTCGGCTCCGGCTTCTTCACCCGCACGCATGAGAGCTCACCCTATGTCTGGGTAGATGTGTTCTTTGGTCCAGACAAAGATGCGATCCAGGTGATAGACAAACAAAGCCTTGAGATTGTGAAGACCCTGCGCCCTCAGAAAGGCTCCCGTGCAGCCCATGTAGAGTTCACAGATGATGGCAAATACGCGATGGTTTCTGTGTGGGAAGAAGATGGGGCTGTCATCGTCTATGATGCACAAACGCTGGAAGAGGTGCGCCGTTTGCCTATGAAAAAGCCTCGGGGCAAGTACAACGTCGGCAACAGGATTGTGAGCACGGGAGAAGCAGGTAAGTAACCCTACAATTCATTCCAGATGAGTGATCTGTTGATCGCTTGTGACTTCCCCTGCTTTAAAGCAAATCTCTGACTTCAGCGCAAACGTAGCTGAAGACAGAGGGGCTGCAGAGTAAAATTTTCACTTTGACCTTATTGATTCCAAAAACGTTAGAACTCGGTGATTTTTGATGTTTGGTTGGTTTTGAGTTCTGGAGCTCTCCGGTGTCCTCCCGGCCATCGCGCCGGGATGATATCGATGGATGGGGCAAAGACTGTCTCAAAAACTTATCCCCCTCCTGAACTCCTCCCATATTCTGAACCTATGCCTACGTAACGGGCTGCTGGCGGAGCGACCGTCAGTTTGTCGTAGGTTGGGCGGGGCTTCTGGAAGACGTAACGCACCTTTCAGAGGTCCGGTGAACCGAACTTCAAACGTGACCGCATGGTTTGAGGGGAAGGGCCCAGGACTATAGGGTATCACGCGGCGACAAGTGCAGATGTACCGGTGAGGTAACTCACTTTTGCAAAAGTGTTTGTCAAAGACGGAGGAACTGTCTGGTCAGGGAAACCTGACTGGATAAGCCACTTTCTTTCCGGGAAACCGGCTATCGTGCCTTATAGGCAAAAGAGGCGACGTAGTTCATTCAAAGAAAGCCCGGGCAAGGCGTGTAGCCAATGCCGAAGAATCATTACTAATAAATAGCGCAGGTATTGCCTGCCGCCTTGCTCATCCCGACTTCCGGGAATTCTGGTTCCACACTGCATGAGAGGTCATGTGGTGGTTTCAGTGCTTGTGCGATCATAAGCCACCTAAGGGATGTTTTGGGCGAACTGAGGTACCGAAACACTCTCCTCTCTTTAGGCTGCCCGTATTCTCACTCAAAACCTGAAACCACTTTTCGGGAACATTTTTGAAATGCAGAGTGCACTTAATAATAGTCAAGGACATGACGGGTTAGATTGGGGAAGCTGATTGGAAAGCTTACGCATCGATCACTGAATGTGCACGCGCGCATCAACAAAAGCCAAAAGAGCGCCTCATGTCGACCACTATGGAACAAGTCAGATCCTGGCAAGGCCCTGTGCTATTCAGTTATGGGTTCAGGCCGTTCTTCCTCGCCAGCGCAGTCTGGGCAATTGTGCTTATGCTGCTCTGGATTCCGCTTATTTCAGGCCACATTGAGCTGCCTGTCGCATTTGATCCGGTTTCATGGCACGCGCATGAGTTTCTTTTTGGCTATCTAAGCGCCGTTGTTGCAGGCTTTTTGCTAACTGCCATTCCCAACTGGACCGGGCGTATGCCCATTGTGGGCAGACCACTCATTTTCCTGTTCAGTCTTTGGGTGATTGGCCGCGCCGCAATCTTATTTGGCGCCTACCTTCCAGCAGGCATTGTCGCCGCGCTTGATGTTGCAATGCCATTGGTGCTGGCTATTGCGTGCCTACGTGAAATCATGGCAGGCAAAAACTGGCGCAATCTGATCGTGCTGGGTCTGCTGGGCCTGCTGATTGCAGCCAACTTGTTGTTCCATTGGGAAGCCTGGAGTGATGGGTACGCGGCACAGGGCTATGGTATGCGCTTAGGGATTTCGACGATGGTTCTTATGGTGGGGCTTATCGGTGGTCGGATCATTCCTTCCTTCACCCGCAACTGGCTGGTGAAACAAGGCAGTAAGAGCCTTCCCGCGAGCCCAATGCAGACGTTCGACAAGATCTCCCTACTTACCCTCCTGATCGCACTGCTTGTCTGGACTGCGCTTCAAGATCATTGGCTTGCAGGTGCGGTGCTTCTGATTGCCGGAGCGGTGCACTTTGCACGATTGGCTCGCTGGAAGGGACAGTACACCTTCAAAGAACCTCTGGTCCTGGTGCTGCATGCGAGCTATCTGTTTATGCCGCTGGGTCTGCTTGCACTTGGCTTTGCAATTCTCCAACCAGACCTGGTGGACATCACCGGAGCCCAACACCTACTTATGGCTGGCGTCCTAGGTATGATGACGCTAGCCGTCATGACCCGCGCAACCCTCGGACACACAGGCATGGAGCTCAAAGCAAGCCGCGGCGCCACCTTCCTCTACTGCGCAATGGCCACATCAGTCCTCCTGCGCTTATCCGCAGGCCTATTCCCAGACCTCGCAACCCGCCTCTACGACGCCTCAGCCCTCGCCTGGATCCTGGCGTTTGTGGTCTACGTGGCGACGTTCGGACCACTGCTGGCTTGGGGGAAGAAGTGAGGGGTGAAAACTACTGAAACAGCAGTGGTGCTGGGGGTTCTTCTGGTGTGGTTGTGTCGTTGGCGGTGTCGGTTAGGACCAGGACGGAGACGGTTGTGCCTACGCGAAGGAGGATGTCTTTGGGAATGTCTGTGAGTTTTACGCGGACTGGGATACGCTGTGCAAGGCGGATCCATTCGAAGGTGGGGTTGATGTTGGGCAGAAGATCGGAGCCGGTGCTGCCGTCTGATTGAGAGATGCCCCAACCGATGCTTTCGACTTCTCCGTGGACCACCTGATCAGGGTAGGCCATGAGGGTCATGATGACCTTATCGCCGATGTCTATTCTGCGGATTTTTGTTTCTGGAAAGTATGCATCGATCCAGAAACTGGAGATGTCCACGAGTGCAAGGGCTGGCTGGTTTTCGACTGTTTGACTGCCCAAACGAAGGTTAAGATTGGTGACGTAGCCAGAAACTGGTGCGGATACATGTGAGAACCCTAGGTCCAGCTCCGCCATGCGTAATGCTGCTTTGGCAGAGCGTAACTGAGCGTTCTCGTCTCCTTTCGCTCCAAGTGTTGCCACGACCTGAGCCAGAGTTGCTTTTGCTTCAACAAGCGCAGCTTCAGCCTGGGCCAGACCTGATTGTGCTTGTTCAGCATCTGCCAGAGCAACAATGTAGCTTTTTTCGATTTGGTCATAAGTACGCTGAGTGACGAAGCCATCCTTCAGAAGCTTTGCGTTTCTCTCCAGATTCCCCTTAATGTTTTTTAGGGTGGCTATGGATGAACGTACTTCCGAGTTTGCTTGCTCAATGTTTGAGCGGTATTGAGCGACGCTGGCCTCAGCCGCATCTCGTTCTCTTGCAAGGGCGTTGAGCTGATCGACTGTCTGGTCCAGATCGGCTTTCTTTTCCGCGTAGGTTGCTTCAAATGTCCTTGGATCGATACGGAAAAGCAGTTGCCCTGCTTGGACGCTCTGATTGTCTTTGATTGGAAGATCCACGATTGGGCCGGAGACGCGGGTTGCAATTTGGATGACGTTCGCTCTGACCTGGCCATCGCGTGTCCATGGATTTTGCAGGTAGGCATAGTATTTGTAGGCGAAGGCGAGCACTGCCACGCCAACGATAGTGCCTGTGATTATTGCTTTATGTATGGGTTTTAATGCTTTCATATCGGAATAACCCAACTTCCAATTACTGCGGTATAGATGACTGCCAAAGCTATGAAGACGCCGGGCGGATAGAGGAGAAATCTGGAAAGCCGGTATCTGTTTAATAGGCGTGATGTGGTCCAACTAAGAAGCAAACCCAAGAACGAAGCGATCAAGAGAGGGGGGAAGTAAACAGAACCAAAAGCCCATTCACCAGGATATCCATTCATTGACGCATACTCCTTTAAAAACGAGCTTCCTTCAGATATGGCCAGTTGACCTTTTGAGATTGCTTTTCGTAGTCCTCTAATGCCTGATAAACACTGCGAATACCTCCAAGAATGCGATAGACATTTAACTGTTCTCCTAACTCTACTTCGTCTTTGTTTTGCCTTTGCATGGCCTTGGATATGGTTTCTTCTATTTCCGGAAGTTTGATTTCGCGTTCTTTTGCAGCGGCTTCTAATGCCTTTCCAGAGGGCTCTTCTACCAGTCCGGCGAGATCAGTCTTCAATTGGATGCTCCACCCGTGAATCTCCTGCTTTAGCACTGCATAAAATTGGTTCTCTTCTGCAGTTTTGAACTCGTCCATCAGAACAGTGAGGCGAATGGAAAGAGCTTCAAGCACAACGATAATTTTGATTAATTCGCTTTTCTCAATTTTGGGAGAAATCTCTGCTATCCAGCCTCGCATAATATGTGGGATGTTCTGGATTTCGTTGACATAATGCCGCCTCAGATAGCGCCGCCAGACAGTATCTTTTGAGGTGATACCGTTATTTTGATCGGCCAGAAGGTAACTTGCACCGTTGAAGAAACGGCGTAGCAGGTTGAGGTATTGGATCTCTGGTCGAAGGTTGAGTGTGAATGTAGAAACACCCGTAAATATCGCTATGACTATCAGGAAAACGAGCAGCTGATCGACTGCATAGCTAAAGCTGTATGTCTGATTGTTACTTATACCGGTCGTCATGACGAGGTTGGCAAGGCCAAACATTCGTCCCAGGGTCGCCTCGGGAGAGTGAAAGAAATAAGAAATGGAAAAAACAGATATGAAAATGACCGCGCCCAAAGACCAGAAGCTATGTAAATGCGGCATTAATAAAAGGTAGATGCATGCCGCGAAGATCGTTGATGGGACGCCTATTTTGAGTAACGTTAGGGGCCTGATGTACGGGTCTGTTGACAAGGAAATGCTGTACACACCTGCCAGGATAAGGAGCACTGAGCCGCCTGGAATATCCGGGACATAAATGTAGATAATGTAAGCAACCCAAAGGCATAGAAATGCTCGAAAAGCGCCTTTCAAGGCTCCAATGTTAATGATGTAATTTTTTTGCGGATGTGTAATTGTGAAGCTTGTATCAGAACGCTGGTGTAAGCCAAATATGACGGCGTTTATCTCATATAGCTGATATGTAATGTTCTCGAGATTCTTAAGTTGATTAACGTAAAGCGAAAGAGCTGCTTTCTCGAGTTGCTTCAGCCCTGTGGTATCGGATGTGTTTACATGAAACTCTCGTTGTGGACTGGTGTAGCTCATGTGGTCATCGGAAGACATCTGGGCGATGCCAGCTAAACGGTGCTCGATTTCCTCCATATATTGCTTGCGCCAAGGCAGGTGTTTTTCAAGATCAAGTCCTTGAACGTCGTCTATGTTTTGTCGGCAAGCTTCGATTGCTCGTTCGTAGTCGATCCAGAGTTTGGATGTATCCTTCCATAAATCGTGGACTTCCCAGATTTCATAGCTTTCGAGTTGGGCAATATTAGAAAGCTCCTCAAATCTGGCTTGCAGCGCTGAGAATTTGCCTTGTTGCTTCAGGTATTGCCGCGGTGCGCGTGAGAACCCATTGTCCAATGTGTCTTGAAAGATGCTAGCGGCAGCGCGACTGAGTTGGCTGGTTGTGCCGTAAAGTGCTTTGGCTGATGTTTTTGGCCAGAGTATTGCTGAGACTACACTGTAGGTGATCACGCCTAAAGCGGTCTCTTCGATCCGTAACATTGCGGTATAAAATGCTGGTTCATTGCTTGAGGCTGAATCTACCGCGACAATAATTGTTACGAAGCCAGCCACGTTCCAAAAGTAAGCATTTCGTGTGGTGCTTTTCATATAAGTGCAAATTAAAACAAAGCTGGATAGGACAACCATAAACATCCAGCGTTGTTGCGGATATAAAGACAGGATCACCAGTGCAGCGACCGCTGCAAGGAGTGTCCCGCCAATGCGCTGCGCGCCTTTGTTGAAAGATTGCCCTGATGTTTCCAGCGAGATAAATGCAACGGCAAGCCCAGCCCAGTACGGGCGGTCCCAATCCATGTAGAGTGCAATGGCGTAGGCGATCACCATTGCTAACCCAACCTTGATTGAATCCTTTGCTTTGTCGCTGAGAAACATATCCTCACTCGCTGACGTTTCCAGTGGTTCCTGAAAAGCACTCCAGTCAAAATAGGTTGAAGACGTGTGGGATAGGTTTTGGTTTTTCTTTCAATTCGTTGCGTTGTTTCATCATCCATTTGCGCGGTGATAAGACATGGAGGTCTTTAGGCTACGTGCTCGGGCAGCTCAGAAAGTAACCAGTTTTTGAAGAGGGTGGTTGCTGGTGTGGTTGGTTTGGATTTGAGGTGGGTGAGCCAGTACTTGCCGGTTGTGATCTCGTTAGGAAATGGTCTGACTAAACGGCCCTCTGATATTCTGCGCTTGAACATGCCGTAGGGCAGAAGCGCGATGCCGAGGCCAGCTTCGACCATGTCGGCCATGGCGACGGATGAATCGAAGACTGAGCCTGTTATTTTTGGGCAAGGCGTTGATGCGTTTTGGAACCATAATTCCCATTCATCTGAACGGTAGGACCGGAAAAGAATGTGCTTGGTGAGATCCTGAGGGGTTTTGAGGGACGCTCCAATATCTGGTGAGCATAAGGGGGTTAAAGGTGTTGTCAGCAATGGTATCGCTTGCAGGCCAGGCCAGAGACCTTCTCCAAATCGTATTGCAATATCAAGGCCTTCTTTGGCTATGTCGACGCGGTTGTTGTTGGTGAACAGGCGCAGGTTCACACCGGGGTGTTTTTGCTGAAAATCTGGCAGCCGCTCTATGAGGTAGCCAGTTGCAAAGGTGGTCACAACGCCCACATTGAGAGTTTCCTGATAGCGACCATCAAGAAAACGATCGAGGACATTTCCGATCCTGTCGAAGCTTTGGGTGAGGATGGGGTGTAGGACTGTGCCTTCATCGGTGAGGATCAGACCTTTTGGTGTGCGGTGGAAAAGAGATGTGCCGAGCAGTTCTTCCAGCGCGATAAGTTGATGGCTTACAGCAGCTTGTGTGACACGCAGCTCGATTGCAGCGCGGGTAAAACTGCCTTGCCGGGCTGCGACTTCGAAGGCGCGCAGGGCGTTGAGGGGGATATTTGGACGGTCCATGCCTATTAGTTTTTCTAATATTTGTGTCGAGAATTAGTCGTTTGTGGCTCTACCTAAAAGTGTTTAGGTCTGAAGGTGCATCTGACTAGTAAGGTGTCCATTACAAAGACATTTCAGATTTAAACGCAGGTTTTGGCGAATTTATGCTGCTGAGTGCTAGGCTTTGCGGTAATGGCCAAGCTGTATCTAAACTATAAGAATTATTTGTTTTGGGCACGCTCTTTGTCATTTTAGGAGTTTGACTATGCGGCGTCTTTTTCAAAGAATGCGTACACCTTTGAGGGGTTTTTCTTGCACTCTTGCTATTGTCTGGGGACTGCCATCTGCTGCGGTCTCTGGAGAGCTGATGGACACTGTCACTCGTCTGGAGAGTGAGGTTGGTGGCCGAATTGGGGTTGTGTTGCAGCACACTGGATCCGAGTGGGGGATTGAACACCGGGAGGATGAGCGCTTTCCCCTGGCCAGCACGTTCAAGGCACTGCTCTGCGGGGCTGTTTTAAGCCGTGTTGATCGCGGTGAAGAGAGCCTTGATGATCTTGTCACTTACAAAGCAACCGAGCTCGTCTCTTATTCTCCTGTCACCAAGAACCATGTGGCTTCAGGAATGAGTGTTGGCCAGCTGTGTGAAGCGACGGTCACCATGAGCGATAACACTGCTGCAAACTTGCTTCTGAAACGTGTTGATGGGCCGGAGGGGTTGACCAGATTCTTACGTGGGCTTGGTGATCGCGTGACGCGTCTGGACCGGAATGAGCCAGCGCTGAATGAAGCCAAGCACGGAGATTCCCGTGATACCACCACACCTTCTGCGGTGCTGAAGACTTTGGACAGGCTGCTGTTTGAGGATGTGTTGCTCCCGTCTTCCCGCGCACAGCTGCAGCAGTGGATGGTGGATGACAAGGTTGCGGATGAGTTGATTCGAAAGCACCTGCCGAAGGGCTGGCGCATTGCAGACAAGAGCGGTGGAGGTCAGAATGGTTCGCGTGGGATTATCAGTGTTATCTGGCCGGACACTGGCGCGCCTTATCTTGCCGCGGTTTACATGATGGGCAGTGATGCGAGTTTTAAGCAGCGCAATGCGGTAATCGCTGAGATTGGTAAGGCGATGATTGAGGAGATCAAGCAGCGTTGATCCACTGGTTGTCTGTTTTTGGTGAGAAACGGGGCATGATGTGATGCCCCGTTTTGGGTTCAGCGTTTCGGACCGTCTGTTGTGATCATCCAGTTGGACAGGGTCTTGTCCATGTTCTTCATACGGTGGCGGAGGAGTTCACGGGTCATACGGGCCAGTGTTTGAGCATGCTCCGGCTGTTCCGCGAGATTTTCCATTTCACCTTTGCCTTGTGCGTCAAACAGCATGGGGGGTAAATCGGCTGCAAATTCCACAAGTGTGAAACGCTCATCGCGTAAGATGCTCAGGCAGGAGTTGTCCAGTTTGGTACCTAACTGTTGCTGCCAGAGTGTTGGCTGCAGTGGATCTGCGAAGTCCAGCTCAGACATGGAGACAGTGCGCCAGTCCTCAGGTGTTTCGCCTTTAAGGAACGGGAGGAGGGATTTGCCGTCCACTGAGCTTGGGACTTCCTGCCCGACCCATTCCAGAATGGTTGGCATAATATCGATGGACTCTGTGACCTGTGAGACCTGCGTTCCGCACTCTCCCTCTGGCATGCGGATGATGAGCGGGGTGTGGTAGGCCGCATCATAAACGGTCATTTTCCCCCAGCTGTGATGGTCGCCCAGCATCTCGCCATGGTCAGCTGTGATCACCACCATGGTATCGTCGTACTGTCCTGTGTCTTTCAGAAACTGCACAACACGGCCTACATGGTGATCGACTTCTGTAGCCAGCCCCAAATAGATAGCGCGCAGGGTGCGGATGTTTTCGTCGGTTGGTTCCAGATCCGGGAAGCCTTCAACAAAGCTGGCTGCGCTGTTGTTCTGCATCACTGGAGCGAAAAACGGATGTTGGGCTTGCTCGTCTTCCATGCTTTCCAGCTGCTCTGGTTGCGGCAGGCTCTGCGGGTCGTACATGTCGTTATACGGGGCAGGGGCGACGAGCGGAGGGTGAGGCCGAATGTAAGTGAGGTGGGCGAACCAGTTTTGCTGGCTGTAGGCCGGCATGGTCTTCAGGAAGGCGTCTGTCAGAAATGCCGTATCGCTGTCCTTGGCTGCATAGAGCGCAGGATCATTGAGGCGTGGTGTTTTGCCTTCTGGTGAGACTGGTTTGTAGACGTCCCAGTACTTCTCAAATTTATAACCCTGATTCATGAGGTGGGATTGCCATGGATAAGACATATCCATGCGCATCTCCATCATCTCATGGAAGCCGTTCATTGGGTATTCGTAGGTTCTGACTGCTGGATCGTTTGGGTGGAAGGCACGGGGATCCTGTGAGGTGTCCGTGTATCCAAACAACATGGGCAGATAGCCTGCCTTGCGCATTTGCGTTGCGATGTTGGGCGTGTCGTGGCGCAGGGGCGTGCCATTGCGAACGGAGCGATGGTTCATGGCGTATTGCCCTGTCAGCAGTGATGCTCTGGACGGGCCGCAGGGATTGGTGACAGAGAAATGGCGCGTGAAGGTGACGCTCTCTTCCATGAACGCGCGTAGGTTTGGCAGGTCTACGTGTTTGCCAAGTTCACCGAACACACAATCCGCGCGCAGCTGGTCGATGATGATAAAAAGCACATTGCGTTTGTTTTGCATGTTCCTGATCCCCCAAAGCCACAGGTGTGGCGCAGTCCGACAGACCGTTACTCCGGCAATATGAAAGAGAGATGTAACTGTGGTCGTTTGCCAGCAAATAATCCACAGCTACGCACAAAAACCAACATAATTCGACGTATGTGTTGGAATTTGACTGTAGTTGTGGAGTAAGGCAGTCGCATAACGTGATTATCAGCGCAAACGTGAGGGGCAGATGTCTCATAGCCACCGCGAACTGGAACTTCTGGAAGTTTTGAAACGGCTTGGCGGGTCAGCACGTAATGCTGATCTGGCAAAGGCGCTGGATGTTTCTGAAGAGACCGTACGACGGACTGTGAAGTCTTTGTCCATGACCTCTGAGGTTCAGCGGGTGCGCGGTGGGGCGTATCTGGCGAGCTCGCAAAACGACCCAAGCTTCTTTCGTCGGATTTCACAGCGTACAGATGAGAAACGGCTGATCGCTTCTGTTGTGTGTGATGTGGTTGAAGATGGCATGACCGTCTATCTGGACGTCGGTTCAACCACTGCATATGTGGCGGAGGACTTGAGATTGCGGAAGAACCTGACGGTGGTCACAAACTCGATTGGAGTTGCGCAGACATTGGTGAATGTGAACGGCAACCGCGTGCATTTGCTTGGTGGTGAAATGCAGGTCAATGATCGGGGAACCTTTGGTTACGACACCTATTGTCAGGTACAGCGGTTCGCGCTTGATATGGCCATCTTCAGCCTTGATGCAGTCTCTGCCAGCAAGGGGTTTCTCTATCAAAGCAGTGTTGAATCCCAACTGAGTGCAGCCATTGCAGAGAAAGCGGATCAAGTGCTGGTTGCGTTTGATCATGGCAAGCTGAGTGAGACAGCACCGTATATTGGACCAGATCCGCGGCAGGTGGATTATGTGGTGACCGACAGCCCGCTTGAAGAGCCGTTTGCGACTGCGTTTGCGGACTGGGGTATTCAATGCCTCATTGCCTCCCGAAAAAGCTGAGTTGAAACAAGACTACCCGCCTGTAGTTTGCTTAAAGCTGCACACAGGCAACCAGATGCAGAAATCGAAAACCTTCGAAATTACGGCATTTTAAAAGATAGATAAAACAAGATGGAAGTCGGTTTTCTGGTGTTGCGAGGTCAGTCGCAGCTTGGATGATGGAGCTTTAAAAAAGCTGCCGGGCAGGCTTCCACACTACGAATGGTTTTGATTGATGAGCCTATCCATCATAATGATAATCCTTGCGGCAGCACTGCTGCATGCGATCTGGAATGCGATTGTTAAAACAGCAGGTGACCGCACACTCACCCTCGGACTTGTGGCGTTCGGCCATGTGATCCCAGCGGGTGTGATGATCATGATCCTGCCTTTGCCAGCACCTGAGAGTTTTGGCTACGTGGCGCTCTCCACCTGCATTCACTTTGTCTACTATTACACGCTGGGGCAGGCATACCGTCATGGGGACCTGAGTGTGGTCTATCCCATTGCACGCGGTATTGTCCCGGCGCTGGTCTCCTTATGGGCGATGCTGTTTGTGGGCGAAGTGCTGCCGTTCTGGGCGTGGTTTGGCATTGGCTTGATTGGGTTTGGTATTCAGATGTCCAGCTGGTCTGCCTTGCGGCAAGGTGTTGGTGGTGCGGCGCTTGGGTTTGCGGTTGCCACGGGTGTTTGTATCTCCGCTTACTCGCTGGTTGACGGTGTTGGTGTCCGGCTCTCCGGTAATACCTTGAGCTATTGGGCATGGGGTGCGTTTTTGCAGGTCTTTATCGCGGCATTCATTGGTGTGCGGCGGTGGTCTGTTTTGCCAAGCCTTTCCAAGAGAACATGGGCCCTGGGTCTCACGGGTGGTCTGGTTTCCATGATTGCTTATGGTCTGGTGCTTTACGCCAAAAACTTTGCACCGCTGGGCGCTGTCTCAGCCTTGCGTGAAACCTCCGTCATCTTTGCCGCCTTAATCGGCTTTATCGTCCTGGGTGAAGGCAACTGGGTGCGCCGCATGCTGGCCGCTATATTCATGGTCGCTGGTGTTAGCTTCATTGGTATGAACGTCTGATTGCAGAGTTTATCCAAACCTCGCCGTGTTCTTGATGTTCCGCGTTATCGTTCTTGCTCTGAATATGCTAGTTCATTTGAGAGCTAAGAAAAAACATCTAAGGGATTGCTTGTAGGAGGATATGAGCAATCCCGAGCGGTATTGGCCTGACAGGTTGATGCCCACTGATGGATGGTGTTGCGGGAACGTTTGCGAGGATAACCCATGATCGACAAGCTGGAGATGTTTATTGCGTTGGCGCGTGAGAAGCATTTTGGGAAGGCGGCGGACGAGTGTGGTGTGACGCAACCGACGCTTTCGGCCAACATCAAGCATCTTGAAGAACAGCTTGGCGCTCTTTTGGTTCTGCGTGGCTCGCGTTTTCAGGGCCTGACGCCAGAAGGGGAGCGGGTGCTGGAATGGGCCCGCAAGCTTGTTGCTGATACGCGGACCATGAAGCAGGAGCTGAAGGCGGTCAGTGATGGTCAATCTGGGACGTTGCGGATTGCCTCCATTCCCACAGCTCTGACGTATGTTCCCGAACTCACCACATGCTTTAGCGAGGAAAACCCGGGCGTTGATTTTGCAGTGTTCTCGCGTCCGTCCTCTGAGATTCTGGCGCAGTTGGAAAATCTGGAAATTGATGTGGGGCTGACCTATCTGGACAACGAGCCTTTGGGGCGGGTTTTACAAATCCCGCTTTACCGGGAGCGTTACTGTTTTGTGGTGGCTGAAGGCGGACCGCTTTCTGGCCGTGAGAATGCCACGCTGGAGGATGTGAGCAGGGTTCCGCTGTGCTTGCTGACCAGTGACATGCAATGTCGGCGTATCATCAACAATATCCTGCATGATGTTGATGTGGTGGCAAAGCCTGTACTGCAGTCAGATTCCATCATGTGCCTGCTGGCGCATGTGCGTACCGGGCGGTGGGGGACGATTATCCCGCAGGCCGTGGCGCAGACAATTGCCTCTGATCATCTGGAGATCATCCCGATCTCTGATCCTTATGCCAGTATTATGGTTGGATTGATTGCGACGCAGCGTGAGCCTCGTGCGCCGCTTTTGGACATTTTTTTGAAGAGAATTACTAGAATATCGCAGGGCAAAGAGCTCTCTACGTGATTTCCTTGATAGGGATGTGCAATCGCCCAACGGATATATCATATTGATTGCCTGCGACATATTGTGCCAACACGAAGCATTGACGTGCGAGGAGGGAGGATTTTATGGCCTTGCAGACGCAATCGCAGGATATAGAAAAAGAAACGGCCGCGATTATTGATGTCCACGAACATCAGGAAGGGCCGCTCCTGCCAATCCTGCACGATGTGCAGGGGAAATTTGGTTATGTTCCCGAGGATGCGCTTTTAAAGATCGCAGATCGGTTGAACCTGAGCCGTGCTGAAGTGCACGGCACAATGAGTTTTTACCCCGACTTTCGTACGGAACCTGCCGGACGCCATGTGTTGAAGGTTTGCCGTGCAGAAGCCTGCCAGTCGATGGGCGGCGAAAAGCTTGCAGATGACATTCAAAGAGACCTTGGCATCAAATGGCACGAAACCACGCCTGATGGAAAGGTGACGCTGGAGCCGGTCTATTGCCTTGGCCTGTGCTCGTGTGCACCAGCTGCCATGATGGATGGCAACCTGCATGGTCGCCTTGATGAAGATGCTGTACTGAAGCTTGTTGAGGAGGTGAAGTGATGGGTGCTGTCCTTTATGTTCCTTGCGATGCTGCTGCTTTGGCGGTTGGCGCTGACCGCGTAGCTGAGACGCTTGCTGACGAATTGCGCGCTCGTGATGTTGAGGCGACAATTGTCCGCAACGGATCTCGCGGTATGCACTGGCTGGAGCCGCTGGTTGAGATTGAAACCGAGCAGGGCCGGATAGCCTATGGTCCGGTGAAGCCATCTGATGTGGCAGGACTGCTGGATGCGGGCCTGCTGGATGGTGGTGACCATCCTTTGTGTCATGGCTTGACCGAAGAGATACCTTATCTAAAGCGACAGACGCGTTTGACGTTCTCACGCTGTGGCATCACTGATCCGCTTTCTCTTGAACATTACGAGATGCATCACGGTTTTCTTGGCTTGAAGCGTGCGCTTGAGATGACGCCTGCGGAGATTGTGCAGGACGTGACCGACAGTGGTCTGCGTGGCCGCGGTGGCGCTGGTTTTCCGACAGGCATCAAATGGAACACTGTGCTGAAGGCGCAAGGTGCGCAGAAATATATCGTTTGTAATGCCGATGAAGGGGACAGTGGTACGTTCTCTGACCGGATGATCATGGAGGGCGACCCGTTCGTTCTCATCGAAGGCATGACCATTGCGGGTATCGCGGTGGGCGCGACCAAGGGGTACATCTACACCCGCTCTGAATACCCGCATGCGGTTGCTATTATGCAGGACGCGATCAAGATTGCGCGCAAAGCCGGTATTCTTGGAGTTTCCGTGATGGGCTCTGATCACGCATTCGATATGGAAGTGCGTGAAGGGGCTGGTGCTTATGTGTGCGGTGAGGAAACCTCACTGCTCAACAGCCTTGAAGGCAAACGCGGTATCGTGCGAGCCAAGCCTCCACTTCCTGCGATTGAGGGCCTGTTTGGCTGCCCGACTGTGGTCAACAATGTGATGTCGCTGGCGTCTGTGCCGATCATCATGGATCGCGGTGCGCGGTTTTACCGAGATTATGGTGTTGGCTACTCCCACGGGACTATTCCGATCCAGCTGACTGGCAATATCAAGAACAGCGGGTTGTTTGAGACGGCGTTCGGTCTGACGCTCAACGAGCTGATTTACGATATCGGCGGCGGCACCTTGAGTGGTCGTCCGGTGAAGGCTGTTCAGGTTGGTGGACCGCTGGGTGCATATTTCCCGCCATCTTTGTTTGACACGATCTTTGATTATGAGGCGTTTATTGAGCGTAATGGCATGATTGGCCATGCGGGGATCGTGGTGTTTGATGACACGGTCGATATGCTCAAGCAGGCACGCTTTGCCATGGAGTTCTGTGCGATTGAAAGCTGCGGCAAGTGTACGCCGTGCCGTATTGGGTCTGTGCGTGGTGTGGAAGTGCTGGACCGAATTGCCGAGGGGGATCAGCCGGAGCAGCAAGTGGAGTTGCTCACTGACCTTTGCGATACGATGAAAATGGGCTCGCTGTGTGCTCTTGGCGGGTTTGCACCTTATCCTGTGATGAGTTCTCTGACGCATTTTCCGCAGGATTTTCATGTAAAGCCATTAACAGACGCTGCGGAGTGAACCCATGACCCTGATTAAAGAAACAGATTACGGCACTCCTCAATCGACCGCTGAAAAGACTGTCACCATCAATGTTGATGGTTTTGATGTGAGCGTACCTGAGGGCACCTCTGTGATGCGGGCTTCCATGGAAGCTGGTATTCAGGTTCCCAAGTTGTGCGCGACGGATATGGTTGATGCCTTTGGCTCCTGCCGCCTGTGTCTGGTGGAGATTGAAGGACGCCGTGGAACGCCTGCCTCCTGTACCACTCTGGTGGAAGAGGGGATGCAGGTTCGTACCCAGACGGATCGCCTTAAGGGCCTGCGGCGTGGTGTGATGGAGCTTTATATCTCTGATCACCCGCTAGATTGTCTGACCTGCGCTGCCAATGGTGACTGTGAGCTGCAGGACATGGCCGGAGCGGTTGGCCTGCGGGATGTGCGCTATGGTGCTGATGCGCAGAACCACTTTAAAATGCGTGATGGCGGCGGTGAGGTGAATGCCTGCTGGAAGCCAAAGGACGAGAGCAATCCTTATTTCACCTACGATCCTGCCAAATGCATTGTCTGCTCGCGTTGTGTGCGGGCCTGTGAGGAAGTGCAGGGTACTTTTGCACTGACCATTACTGGTCGTGGCTTTGACTCTCGCGTGACTGCGGGGATGTCTGAGAGTTTCCTTGATTCTGAGTGTGTGTCTTGCGGTGCCTGTGTTCAGGCGTGTCCGACAGGGACGCTTCAGGAAAAGTCCGTGATCGACATTGGGCAGCCAGAACGTTCTGTTGTGACGACCTGCGCTTATTGCGGTGTTGGTTGTTCCTTCAAGGCTGAGATGCGCGGTGATGAGCTGGTGCGTATGGTGCCGTATAAAGACGGCAAAGCGAACCGTGGTCATTCCTGCGTGAAAGGCCGCTTTGCATACGGATATGCTGCGCATCAGGACCGTATCCTCAACCCGATGGTTCGTGAGAGCGTTGATCTGCCATGGCGGGAAGTGTCCTGGGATGAAGCGCTGAGTTTTGCAGCGAACAAGATGAAGGGCATTCAGCAGCAGTACGGCAAAGAGTCTGTTGGTGTGATCACGTCCTCTCGCTGTACCAATGAAGAGACTTTCCTTGTCCAGAAGCTGACCCGTGCCGTGTTTGAAAACAACAACACGGACACCTGCGCACGCGTATGTCATTCGCCAACCGGTTATGGCCTTGGTCAGACGTTTGGCACTTCTGCGGGGACGCAGGACTTTGACAGTGTCGAGCATTCTGATGTGGTGCTGGTTATCGGGGCGAACCCGACAGACGGGCATCCGGTGTTTGGTTCTCGTCTGAAGAAGCGTTTGCGTCAGGGCGCAAAACTGATCGTGATTGATCCGCGCCGGACTGATCTGGTGAAGTCTCCGCATATCAAGGCATCGCACCATCTGGCGTTGCGTCCGGGAACGAACGTTGCCATTGTGACGGCAATGGCGCATGTGATCGTAACTGAAGGCTTGTTCGATGAAGCCTTCATTCGTGAACGCTGTGATATGGATGAGTTTCAGGATTACGTTGAGTTCGTCTCTAATCCGGCCAACAGCCCGGAAGCTGCTGAGTTGCTAACAGGCGTTCCTGCTGAGGAAGTACGCGGTGCGGCACGGCTTTATGCGCGTGGCGGCAATGGCGCGATCTATTACGGTCTTGGCGTGACGGAACACAGTCAGGGTTCTACGACCGTTATTGGCATTGCGAACCTTGCCATGCTGACAGGCAACATCGGCAAGAAAGGTGTTGGTGTTAATCCGCTGCGTGGTCAGAACAACGTGCAGGGCTCCTGTGATATGGGGTCATTCCCGCATGAGCTGCCGGGCTATCGCCATGTGAAAAATGCAGATGCACGTGATATTTATGAGCAAATCTGGGGTGTGACCATCTCTGATGAGCCGGGCTTGCGTATTCCGAACATGCTTGATGCGGCTGTTGAGGGAACGTTCAAGGGCATCTACGTGCAGGGTGAGGATATCTTGCAGTCTGATCCTGATACGAAGCACGTAGCTGCAGGCCTCGCAGCTATGGAATGTGTGATCGTTCATGACCTGTTTTTGAATGAGACCGCGAACTATGCGCATGTGTTTTTGCCGGGATCTACCTTCCTTGAGAAGGACGGGACATTCACCAATGCTGAGCGCCGTATCAACCGCGTACGCAAAGTGATGGCGCCGCGCAATGGCTATGCGGATTGGGAAGTGACCCAGTTGTTGGCCAATGCCATGGGCGCAGAGTGGAATTACACGCATCCTTCGCAGATCATGGAGGAGATTGCGGCAACCACTCCAAGCTTTGCCAATGTGACGTATGACCTTCTGGAAGAGAAGGGCTCTGTTCAGTGGCCTTGTAACGATGAGATGCCAGAAGGCACGCCAACCATGCATTTGAACGGGTTCGTTCGTGGTAAGGGCCGTTTCATTCGTACCGACTATGTCGCGACGGATGAGAAGACCGGACCACGCTTCCCGCTGCTTTTGACCACTGGCCGTATTCTGAGCCAATACAATGTTGGTGCCCAGACACGGCGTACTGACAATGTTGTCTGGCATGAGGAAGATGTGCTGGAGATTCATCCGCATGATGCAGAAGTGCGCGGCATTAAAGATGGTGACTGGCTCAAGCTTATGAGCCGTTCTGGCGAAACCAGCTTGCGGGCAAATGTGACGGACCGTGTTTCAACGGGTGTTGTTTACACCACGTTCCACCACCCAGCGACACAGGCAAACGTGGTGACGACCGACTATTCCGATTGGGCGACGAACTGCCCGGAATACAAGGTGACTGCGGTTCAGGTTTCTCTTTCCAACGGTCAGACAGACTGGCAGGAAGAGTATCAGGAACATGCTGCTCGGTCGCGCCGGATTGAAGCTGCGGAATAAGTGCATTGACGCTGGGCGGCATGAGCTTTTCTGACTTGAGAGAGGCTTGTGCAGTCTGGTTCAATGGAACTGAGAATTTAAAAGGGAGGAGAGCTCGGGTATGGCACCAGAAAAGCTCACCTACATGGCAAACCAGATTGCTGGTTTCTTCAAGCATAAGCCGCATGAAGAGGCGGTTGCAGGTATTGCCGATCACATCAATGATTTTTGGGAGCCGCGCATGCGGTTGCAGCTGTTTGCTATCGTAAAGGATGGTGGAGAAGGGCTCAATCCGCTGGTTTTGGAAGCGGAACCTTCCATTCGCAGGCCTGCGAAATAAGGCATCTCTCGTTTCTTGAATGAGCGCTGTATGCTGTCGGGTATCCGCCAGTATGCAGCGCTCTTCTTGTTTGCGGCCTTATTTCATCTTTTTCATAAAGGCGAGCACGGCTTCCAGATGTTCCGGCTCATTGTGGCTCATGCCCTGGAAACAGGCGGACAGATCGAGGAAGTCTTTTAACTCTGTACGCTGGGCCATCTTCAGCAGACGTTTGGTGAGGCGCGTGGCCTTTGGGGGCTGGGAGGCGAACTGCTGAGCCATCTTGTTGGCTTCCGCCATGAGGTCGTCTGGCTCGTACACATCCAATACAAGGCCGTACTCTTTGGCTTGCTGCGCGTTGATAATACGTCCTGACAGGGTGAGCTCTGCTGCGCGTTGGTAACCAATTAAGCGCTGCATGAACCACGCGCCGCCATCGCCAGGGATGATGCCCAAGTTCAGGAAGGTCTCACCGAACTTGGCCTTGGTGGAAGCAAGGCGGATGTCGCACATGTTGGCAAGGTCAAAGCCAGCTCCAATGGCAGGGCCGTTGACGGCTGCAATGACCGGCACTTCCACATTCTGCATGGCAAGGGGGATGCGTTGGATGCCGCGTCTGTAATGGTTTTCGACCTCAGCCACATTGCCAGCAAAGTCGCCGCCACGTTCTGCCATATCTTTGATGTTGCCGCCTGAGGAGAAGGCTGATCCTGCGCCCGAGAGGAGGAGGACAGAGACGTCTGGGCAGGTGTTCACCCACTCTGCAGTTGCAACAATGTCGTCAATGAGGGCAGATCCCGTCAAAGCGTTGCGCAGGTCATGACGGTTCATGGTCAGTGTCGCCACGCGGTTTTCAAGCGTCAGAATTGCATCGGTGAGACTTGGCAGATCTGTCATAATGTGTTTCCCCTCCAGAAAAATGCAGTGCTGCGAGCCTTGAATGCGATTTCCAATCAACTGAAGTTCAAAGGAAATCGCTGTGCTTCGCATTCTTGTGGGTGATACTAGAGGGAAAACTTGCGCGCGCAGAGATAGCTATTGGTTGAGGAGCTCAGGCTCCTGATGCTGCAACCCGGCGTAGTCCTGCAGCAGGTCTTTGCGGAAGGTGTAATTTTCGCGCACCTGATCCAGCGTTGCTGTGTCCAGCTCGATGCTTGCAAAATGCTCGTCTGTCTGCGGGAAGGAGACACGTGGTGTGTTCTCGTCCGTCCATGGTGGGCAGAACGTGGAGTTGCCAAAGTTCTCACCAGCGCGGTTGAGGCTGAGGAAGAAGATTTGACTTTCCAAAGCTCTGGTGACCACAAAATCGTGCCAGCTGAAGAAGCTTTCATCCCGGGCATACGCGCCGCTGTGCAAGATCAGGTCAACGCCGTGTTGCAGGGCCAATGTACGGCTGAGTTCAGGAATACGGATGTCATAGCAGATGATTGGCGCAACCTTTATTCCCTTCACGGAGAACGTGAAAAGGTGGTCACCTTTCTCGAAGTATTCCTTCTCCATGGATGCACCATACTGACAGATATGGAGCTTATCGTAGTAGCCGATGACCGCCCCATCAGGCCCGACAGCGACCTGAGAGATCTTGTAGTGATCCTCTGCTTTGCGCGGCATGCCAAAAACGATTGTGGTGTTGTGCTCTTTCGCCAAAGTGCCAAATGCTTTGACGGAGGGGCCGTCTAGGTCTTCTGCCAGTACGCTGAGTTCAGCGAAGGCGGCTCTGGAGTAATCAACGGTCGAAAGCTCAGGTAAAACAACCAGATCATGTGGCCTTGTAGTGAGTTGCTGATGCAACTTGGCGGTCACGGAGCGCACGTGTGCGTCTCGCTGGTCTGCTGTGGTCATTGCAGGAATGTTGATCTGACCGGCAAGGAGACTGAGCTTTGTCATATAGTATTCCGAGTTCTTATTGGTTTATTGGTCTGGCCAGTATTCGCCGAGTTCATTACGGCAGCGTTCCAGCCTTGTGATGTTGTCGATGACGACCTGCCCGCTATCTGCCACCAGTAAGCCAAGGATCATTTCCAGAAGTGCCGCAGTGGCGACGTAACTCTCAAAGAAATGCGGGCTTTGAACTGGGGTGAGCAGGAGGTCGGTTGAATAAGTGGCAAGCGGGGATGTTCTGGTATCGGTGATGCCGACGACCTTTGCACCCACTTCATAGGCCCGTTTTGCAACGAGTACTGTGTCTGCAGCGCACGGGTTCAGGGAGATTGCGACGACAACGTCATCTGCATTGATGTACTCAACCTGATCCGCGATTTCGCCATTCTTGCGATTGATGAGTCGCCAGTTGCGAAAACACATGGAGGCGACATAGTGCAGGTAATTTGCGAGAGAATGGGATGCATGCATGCCAACAACAACCACGTTACGGGCTGTTGCCAGTGACGAGACAATTTGCTGGAGATGATCCCGATCGACGGTGTCGAATAAATGCTTTAGGTTGCCAAGAGCTGCGCTTTTGAAGCTCTGCAAGGAAGCTTCAATATCTGAAGTCCCATGTGTGGCCTGCAGCTCTCCGGCCCTGGATGGATAGTTGGAGGAAAAATCCTCGAACCCGCCACGATAAACATCACGCAAGGCATTGTAGGTGCCGAACTCAAGCGACTTCGCAAGGCGGTTCATTGTGGGAGGAGGGACGTCTGCGCGGGCTGCAACCTGACGCATGGACAGGGTGGCGACATCACTTGGGTATTCCAAGACGTAAGCTGCGCTTTTTTTGAGCTGCTTGCTTAGATTTGGATAGGCCTTCGTGAGTTGATCAACCGTCTCCTGATAGCTTTTCGTCATAGTTTCCCCTCCCAAACGAATCATTGTTTCAAATTTTTTGGTGCAAATGGATCAAATGTATCAGCCACTCAAAATTCTCGATTTTTGCGCTGCGTGTTTCTGCACCTTCGATATTACTCACGATTTTTGACCGATATTAAATTGATATATCAGTGTCTTTTTTTGATGCAGAAAGTTGCTGCTGCCATTTGGTTTGCCTAAATCGCTATAATTTGAAGAGCTTTCCGCCCAAAATTTCTTCAAATTCAGTAGATATGACTAGTTCATAAGGTGACAAATGGTCAATAGTGAAAAAAATATGGATCATTTGAATTATATCTAGTATGTTTCCCGAGTTAGTAAAAGTATGCATGTGAAACGCACTGCGCTTTATTGCCAGTTCTTCGCATCTATTCGGCAGAAGGGGATAAGCACTTACAGGGACATCGCTCATCAAGAGCAATGAAAGATGTTTCTGATTGCGGCCCCTGAGCTGTAGCAATCTAAAAATCTTGAGTGACACGATTTGACGCAAGTCACCAGTGTTGCGAGAGGCATAATCGGCCATCCGGGAGCCAATGATAAGCAATAGATGCGTATCTGGATGGTTATTAGGGAGACAAGAATGAACAAACCTAGCCTTAAATCTGTATCAAAGGGTTTCCGTCGCGTATTGAGCGTAGGTGCAGCAAGTGCAGTTGCTTTGACACTGGCGTCCTCCGTTTACGCTGCTGATCTGCGTCTGAAAATCGCTGGTACGGTACCTGTCGATCACGAAGGCACCAAAATGCTGAAGCAGATCGAAAAGGAAATTGAGGCTGCTGATGTTGGCCTGAAAGTTTCTGTCTTCCCTGCAAGCCAGCTCGGTTCCGGTGAGTCTCTGGTTGAAGATACCATCCGCGGTAACGTGGACTTTGTGATGGCGTTCATCTACTCCCACAAAGACCCTGTGCTTGACATCATGTCCATGCCTTACCTGTTCACCAGCTGGGATGATCTGGAGAACGTAATGTTGAACCCGGATTCCGAGTACAACAAGATCATCAACGAGCGTCTTGAAAGACTTGGCCTGAAGCTGTTCAACCACAACCCTGAAGGTTTTGTTGGTGTTGTTGCGAACAAGAAGCCTGAAGACTACACAGGCTTTGGCGACAAAGGCATGAACATCCGTGTTTGGTCTTCTGCTGTTGTTAAAGACATGGCTGAAACTCTGGGCTACAACACCACCACAATGGCTTGGGGTGATATGTTCCCTGCAATGCAGTCCGGTATTGTTGATGGCACTCTGTGCTGCACCAAACAGGCTGCTTACACCATCTTCGCAAAGTCCAATGTTGGTAAGTACTTCGTAGAGTACAATGCGATCTCTGAAATCAACTCTTTCTACGGTTCTATGAAGACCTGGAACAAGATGAACGAAGAGCAGCGCGCTGTTGTGAAAGCTGCGTTTGATAAAGCTTCCAAGCAGTACTTCCAGTTCAACAAAGAGAACGATGCGAACTTCAAGCAGAAACTCGTAGAGTCCGGTTACGAAGTCCTGAGCTTCACACCTGAGCAGGAAAAAGTTCTTGCTGAGCGTGTTCGTGAACAGGTTTGGCCTGCAATGGCTGAAGTTGTTGGTCAGGACACCATTGACCGTTTGAAGAAAGACTTTAAATAAGCCCTTCTCTTCGAGGCCGACGCATACTCTGCGTCGGCCTTTTCTATGAGTGTTTTGTTTTCATAACGAAGGGCATATCAGATGAGTATTCTGACAAGCGAACTTCCGAAGCCAGTGGCTAAGCCGCTGAACGGCCTCATTAAACTGATGAACCTCATGATTACAGCAGGCGGTGTAATCATGGCGCTCACATTTTTTATGGTGGTGATTGTCCGTTATGGCTTTGGTGGCAACCTATTCGCCTATGAAGAATGGCTGATGACCGTCAGTTTCTGGATGTTCTTCATGGCAGCTGCTGTCGCCTCAGCACGCAAAGAGCATGTCAACGCAGACGTGCTTGGCTTTCTGATTAAAAATCCACGCATCATCTGGTGGCGTGAGATTGCCGTTGAAGTTATCGAGATCGGTGTTCTGTCCGCTGTGACGTATTGGGGCTACCTGATGCTTCAGGAGGAACTTGCATCCTACCCAATCTGGCAGACCACTGTTGCGCTAAAGATCCCGTTCTTTGTGCCGCGTCTTGGTATCTTCCTTGGCTTCCTGTTTATGAGCCTATTTGCTGTGCTGCACTTCTATCTGCTGCTCAGAAATGGCCCGAAATGGCCAGAGCGCGAGCCGCGCGAAATCGCGGAAAGTGTCGACCCTGAAGAAGAAGCAATAATAACACAAGGGGCTGCGCAATGATTATTGTAGGATCCATAGCCATACTTTGCGGCCTGTTGCTGCTTGGTGTTAGCGTTCATCTGGCGTTTGGCGCAATTCTTGTTTACCTCGCCTATATGGGCGGCCACGATGTGGCGGGCTACTTGCCAACCGGTCATTGGAAAATGAACTCCGTGGTGCTGCTGGCTATTCCGCTGTTCATTATTGCAGGCGGCATTATGGAGAAGGGCCGCATTGCTGCCCCTCTCGTTGCGCTTGCTGAGTTGTTCATTGGGCACATCAAAGGTGGTTTGTCTGCGGCGACGGTGCTTGCCTCCGGTATTTTCGGTTCTATCTCCGGCAGTGCAAACGCGACCCTGACCTGTATCGGTGGCATCATGATGCCTCACCTGCGCAAGGCAAACTATCCTCAGGGGCAGTCTGCTGCGTTGATTGTGAGTGCAGCACCTCTTGGCCTTCTCATTCCGCCAAGTGCTTCTCACATTCTTTATGCGTGGGTTGCTCAGCAGTCCGTGCTGCGTGCGTTCCTGTCTACGGTTATTCCGGGTCTGATCCTGATTACGCTGCTGATCGTCGTGAACCAGTTCATGCTGCGTAAACATAAAGACATCAAGCTGGAGCAGCGTCCGGAGAACTTCAATTTCGAGTTCAAGAAGCGTGGTCTGAAGGCGTTTCCTGCTCTGATGATGCCAGTGATCATTCTTGGCGGCATCTATGGCGGTGTGATGACTCCGACAGAAGCTGCTGGTGTGGCTGTGATCTATGCGATCCCTGTTGCGATCTACATCTACCGTGGCCTGACCTGGAAGACCTTCCGCGAAACCGTGCTGAATTCCGGCATTACCATTGGTGTGGTGATGGCGATGATCTTCATGGTGCTGATCGTTAGCCGCTTCCTGATCTTTGAAGACATCCCAGCGATTGCAGAAGAGTTTGTCTATTCCGTCTCAGAAGATCCAATCATGATCTTGCTGATGGTGAACCTGGTGATGATTATCATCGGTATGTTGATGGATGATATCTCCGGTATCCTGCTCTCCACACCGCTGCTGCTGCCAATTGTGCAGGGCGTTGGCATGGACCCGATCCACTTTGCGGCTGTTCTGGGCGTCAACCTGGGCATGGCGAACATCACGCCGCCGACTGCGCCACTGTTGTATCTGGGATCCAAGGTGACGGATACCTCTGTCGACAAAATGCTGAAGCCGACGCTGATGTTCATCTTCTTTGCATGGTTGCCGACACTGGTGTTGACCACGTTCATTCCGCAGCTGGCTCTGTACATTCCAAACTTGCTGCTGAACTAAGCGTTTTGCAAAATGATGCAGATTTGAAAGAGGCGGATGTCGATGGCATCCGCCTCTTTTTGTGAGGGAGCCCCTGAGTTTTTAAGGGGATCTTGAGCTTGAGAGCTAAGGCTTTGGGTAGGGTGAAACTAAAAGAATCAGTATTCGGTTTTTGGGTCTTATAGTTAACTTGTGGGAACTGTTGGATTTCTCAGAGACCGCTTGCGTAAATAAAATTCAATGACAGGTGGTATTTTAGAGGGAGTGAATGAATATCTATAAAATTTTATCTTTCTATATATGCTCAGTACTTTTTTGGATTGAATACAATTGATGTTCTTTCTTTGTTATTCTATTTTTGATGAGGTGTTTCGCATGTTTAGCTGTAATGCGTTTTGCATGATTTGATTTGTTATTTGAGTGTTCTTGTATTCATCTATGTATTTTATTTGGTTTAGCTTGCTTATGGTTGGGTGATATCTTGAGATTTTAGGGTACCATTTGTACTATGAAAAAATATATTGATAAAAATCTCTACACGTGATTTTACTCTGTTAGATTTTCTTTTTGTTTTTCCCATGGCCGGAAAATCAGGGGCGCTGTAATGATGAAACACCGCTGCCTTTGGTTGTTTGAGGTAAACGCCGTTCATGGAAAAGTCATTGGGGTGTAGGCAATGCTTTTTCGAGGTACTTCTGTTGCACTGTTGATGTGCGCGTTGGGGGTGACGTCTGCTCATTCTGCGTCTTTACGAGATGCTGTTGAAACCGCCGTTCTCACTAATCCAGACATTGTAGAGTCCGCTGCAAACAGAAGGGCGCGTGATCAGGAATTGCGTGCTTCTCAAAGTGCGTTCATGCCGAAGTTGAGTGTGAATGCTTCTTTTGGTGCGGAGCGCTTGCGCAGGGCACAATCCAACACCACCGAGCAGTGGCGTGCCGCCAAGCAGGTGAGTGTTGAAGCTGAGCAGCTGTTGTTTGACGGTTTCGGCTCAGTGAATGAGATCTATCGCCAGAGCGCCCGTGTTGATGGTGCTGCTCTGCGTGTTCTGGAACGCTCTGAAGCGATCGCACTTGATGCTGTTGAAGCCTATGTCGATGTTGTGCGCCATCAGAAGATTCTGAACAAGTCTAAAGAAAACACGGCACTTCACCAGCGTCTCGCACGTGAAGTGAAAGAGCGTTACGATGGTGGTGAAACTGGTGCTGCTGATCTTGCTCAGGTGCAGGAACGCGTTGCCGCTACTCGCATGATTACAGCAAGCGTGCGTAAGTCGTTGCTGGATGCAATGGCTAAGTATCGCCGCGTCGTTGGTGTCGCTCCAAGCAATCTAGGTGCTGTTTCTGCTGCAAACTCAGCTGCTGCAAAGAGTTTGTCTTCTGCGTTGGCAATGTCTCGTCAGAGCAATCCGCTGATCTTGTCAGCAGAGGCTGATACGGATGCTGCTGGTTTTGCGATTGAGCAGAGCAACTCTTCCTTTATGCCACGGGTTACTCTGAATGGTTCTGCCAACTTCGGAGATGACCTGAACGGTTATGAAGGTCGTAGCGATGACTACCGCATCATGGTTCGTCTGAGATGGAACCTTTACAATGGCGGTTATGACAGTGCGATGCGTGGCCGTGCGGTTGAGCAGCATGCAGAAGCACAGGCACGTGTTGATCGTATGCGCCGCGAAACTGACGAAGCTGTTGAGCAGGCATGGGCGTCTGTGCAAACAACACGCGAGCGCATCTCCGCTCTGCGTCAGACCGTTTCTGCCAACCAGCGTGTTGTGAGTGGCTACCGTCAGGAATACAACATTGGTCAGCGCTCATTGCTGGATGTATTGAACGCAGAAAACGCGTTGTTTAACAGCCGTATCGATCTGATCTCTGCAGAATATATTCTGAAGTTCTCTACCTATCAGCTGCAAGGTACCACTGGTAACCTGCTGGCGATGTTCAACATCACTCCACCAGCTGAATCAAGAGCGGACCGCCGCGGGAACACATCGATCTTCCCTCAAGCTGCGGGTTTCCAGATTGAACCACTTCGTTGATGGTGTAATCTGCACGCATAGCCGAAATTTTCTTCAGGAAGGGAGCCTTTGCGGCTCCCTTTTGTCGTTAAGAATGATGAGACTGTAAATGACCGTCGAGACTGAAAACTCTGCTGAAGTGACCATCAAAGATCCGCTTATCGAGGCGATCAAGTACATCGCCAGAAGCTACGGTAACTACGCAACCGACTCTGTCATTTTGGCTGGGTTACCTTACGATGGTCAGCGGCTTTCCATCAAACTGATTGAGCGAGCATCCTCGAATTGCGGAATGAGGGCGGTCACGGTCAAAAAAAAGGCTGGAACGATACCTGCGATTTCATTGCCTGCGATACTTGTGTTTGAGGATGGAAGCCTTCGTATTTTGAAGGAACTAAATGAGAGTACTGGTCATGCTTCGATTGTTGATGCGGAGAGGCCAGAGGAGCAGCAAATTCTCTCAATTGCTGCGCTTGAGAAGCTTTATAGCGGACATGGTATCTTCTTTAAGCCCGTTAATATGACGTCTGAGAATAATGGCATGGGATCAGGCAGGGACGGTCATTGGTTCTGGAGTGTTATTGCAGGCTTCTGGAAGGATTACATCCACGTTGCAATTGCTGCGCTGGTTATCAATAGTCTGGCGTTGGCCTCACCGCTTTTCATTATGAATGTTTACGACCGTGTGCTGCCAAACTTTGCTATTCCAACACTCTGGGCACTTGCGGCAGGTGTACTTCTTGCTCTGGTGTTTGATGGTATTTTGAAGACCGCGCGTAGCTCAATCATCAATATGACCGGCAAACAGGCGGATCTGGCCATTGCATCGCGAATTTTCTCGCACGCTCTTGGGCTTGATCTAGAGAACCGACCAGGATCGACCGGACAGTTTGCTAATCACATCAAGGAGTTTGAGACCGTTCGTGAGTTCTTCACGTCCTCCTCCTTGGTGGCATTGATTGATATGTGTTTCATCGGCTTGTTCATCATGGTGCTTTTCCTGATTGTTGGGCCGATTGCTTATGTGCCGCTTGCTGCTGTTCCGGTGGTTATTCTGATCAACTTACTTGTTCAGCCTGCGCTTGCTGGTTCTGTTGATCAGGCCACAAAGGAAAGCGCGATGCGTCATTCCGTGTTGGTGGAAAGTATCGCGAATATCGATACCATTCGCGCGTTGAATGCCGAGAGCTCTATGCAGATCAAGTGGGAGCGGTCTGTTGCCTCTAGTGCTGCAGCTATTTTGAAGGGGCGTTACTGGTCTACATTGGCCCAGTCGCTGACAGGCTTTGCGCAGGCTCTGGTGTCCATCTGCATCGTTGTCTGGGGTGTTTATCTGGTCAATGACGGCGCTGTGAATATGGGTGGGCTGATTGCCGCGATGATGCTTTCGGGGCGTGTTCTTGCGCCTTTGTCATCAATAGCGGGTACGCTGACACGACTGCGTCAGACCATGCATTCCTACAAGATGCTGTCTGGTCTAATGGATCTACCTGCGGAACGCAGACCAAATCGGACTTATGTAAACAGCCGCATCACGTCTGGTGCGATTTCCTTCCAAAATGTGTCATTTCGCTATCCTGAGGCCGCCGAAGATTCTTTGCGCAATGTGAGCTTTGAGGTTCGGCCCGGAGAGACGATCGGGCTTATTGGACGTGTGGGTGCCGGTAAATCGACGGTTGGGCGTTTGTTATCCGGACTTTATACGCCCTCAGATGGTGCAATTCTGGTCGATAAGATTGATACGCGGCAGTACGATCCTGCAGATCTGCGCGATGGTGTCGGGTTCCTGTCACAGGACAATGTGTTGTTTAGTGGCAGCCTGCGAGAGAACATCGTTGTCGGACGGCCTCAGGCTTCCAATGAAGATATCTATCGTGCCGCCCATATTGCAGGCGTTGAGGATTTTGTTGCGACACATCCTCATGGGTTTGACATGCAGGTGGGTGAGGGGGGCCGTTTGCTCTCAGGCGGGCAGAAGCAAAGCGTCGCGCTCGCCAGAATGTTGCTGCGCCAACCGCGTTTGTTGTTTTTAGATGAGCCGTCCAGTCATCTTGATACAGCGTCGGAGCGTCGGTTGCTGGAGCGTCTGCGAGAGTACAACTCGCCTGATACCACGATGATCATTAGCACTCATCGAACTTCCTTATTGCAGCTTACAGACCGTTTGGTTGCCCTTGATAGGGGGCAGCTTGTGGCAGATGGACCACGGGATTTCGTGATTGAGAAGCTCCGTACCCTTGGTGCGGCGCGGAACGAAGAGCGCCAGCGTCGCGCGGAGGGTGTGTGAGATGAAGAACTGGGATTACGCAACCGATATCCGTGCAAGTTTGCAGACCCGTCCTCCTCGTGCTGCCACGCGTGTCATTCTAATTGTCTTCGTGGCTTTGGCTGCTGGGATCACATGGGCCTCTCAAGCTGAGCTTGAAGAGGTTACACGTGGTGAGGGGCGGGTTGTGCCGTCCAGCCAGATCCAGATTGTACAGGCGCCTGAAAAGGGCATTGTAAAGTCTCTTCTCGTGGAAGAGGGGCAGATCGTTCAAAAGGGGGACGTTGTTGTCCGGGTGGATGATACAGGCTTTTCTTCGCAGCTAGGTGAGCTTCAGCAGCGCCAGTGGAGCCTTTTGGCACGTGCTGAGAGGTTGATGGCGGAAGCAAGTGGTGTGCCTCTGGAGCTTTCTGGTGAGCTTACAACCAATGCGCCGGGTCACACGTTTGAAGAAGAGCAGGTCTATCAGGCGCGCAACCTGCAGCTCACGAGTGAAATTTCCCTTTTGAAAAATCAGCGTTTGCAGAGAGAGCAAGAGCTGGAAGAGCTGCTTGCTGAGAAACGTAAAACCGCTGTCACCATGGAGACGCTGGCGCGTGAAGTGGAGATTAATGAGCGTCTCTTCAAACGCAAGGTGCTTCCTGAGATTGAGTTCCTACGTCTTAAGCGCCAGCTTGATGAAGCGCAGGGCAGTCTGGAGGTGCTGAATGCCTCTATCCGGCGTGTCACGTCAGCTGGACAGGAAGCGGAAGAGCGCATTGCCAATGCGCAGACGGTGTTCCACGCCAAAGCACGTCAGGAACTAGCGGCTGCGCGTGCTGAACTTGCGGTAATAAATGAGACCATTAAGGCGGCCAGAGACAAGGTTCAGCGGACGGATCTTGAGGCCCCTGTCTACGGTGTGGTTAATCAATTGAATATATCCACAATCGGGGCTGTGGTGCAGCCTGGAGAGCCTTTAGTCGAGATTGTTCCGCTGGAAGATACGCTTCTGATTGAAGCGCAGATTAGTCCTCAGGACGTGGCATTTCTTAGGCCAGGTCAAGAGGTTACGGTCAAAATCACTGCCTATGACTATTCCATTTATGGAGGTCTGAAAGGCAAGCTGGAAAGGATCGCTGCGGACTCCACCAAGGACGAGCAGGGTAATCGATTTTTTAAAGTCAATGTCAGAACAGATAAAAACTATCTTGGGACGGAAACGGATCCTTTACCAATAATACCAGGAATGGTGGCCTCAATTGATGTTTTAACCGGTTTTAAAACCGTGTTGGATTATATCCTTAAGCCTATAAACAAAGTGCGTTCGGAAGCACTTCGCGAGAGATAATTCCGAACGCCTGACAAGGGGCGTCAGGATGTTTTGTAATAGGTTTTGGACCGCCGGCAAATGCCGTGCGGTAACGAAGGATTATTGCGTCTACAAAGCTGCAGTTCTTGGGTTTGCCGGTATTGCGCTTGGATTTTCTCAATTTGTTTCTGCGGCTGCTGCATTGGAGCCTCAAACTCCATATTTTCCAACCGATCTTGCTTCTGTTGCTACTCCTGAGCCAGTTCTTGTTGCCAAAGTGCGATTGCCTGTTCCAATGGCCAAGCCTGAGCTACCTGCCATTGAAACAGCATCTGCGCATGGTTCTAATACTGAGTTGAATACTCCCACACGTAATCTACAGCGTATGGTTCGTTCTACTGCCGGAACTTCCATCGACAGGCGCTGGAACATCATTACAACTCAGATGGATCGGATTACGGGCTCTTCTAAGTGTTTGAATAGTAGCGATAAATGTGAGGTTAGCGTTTTAAATACCTGGGGCAATCTGATTAAAGCCGCGCGTAAACTTCCGCGCTATAAGCAGCTTGCCTATGTAAATCGTGGGATCAACGCACTCATCAGCTATAAGAGTGATCAGCAGGTTTGGGGGCGCAGCGATTATTGGGCCTCACCAATTGAAACGCTGAGTCAGCGCAGAGGAGACTGCGAGGACTATGCTGTCTTAAAGTATTGGACCTTGAGGGAACTGGGTATTCCTGCGGAAGATATGAAGGTGGTTGCAGTCTATGACACGAAGATCGGCCAGTATCATGCAATCCTCAGTCTCTCTTATAAAGGCGGAGAGTATGTGCTTGATAACCGCTTTGGCCGGGTTGCACTCAAGCAGGATACCAAAAACTATAAATGGGTGCATGTGGCTGGTAGTGGCCAACAGCTTCCGCAAAAGGTGAAATTTACATCTCTTGCCGCAATGACACGCGCGTTTAATTAGAACCGCGAATCTATTTTTAAAAATCTATCAAGAGCGCGTTGCAAGGGGCAAAGAACGCGCTCTTTTTTTGTTTGAAAATACCCTTCTTTCCTGAGCTTTACTCTCCAGAAAACGGCATTTCCCGTTAATAACTTCGCTACCCTGTATAGGGAGCGGTGTTTAACAAAAAGTAAAATACTCAATAAAATTTAATCAAATTAAAACCTTGGTCGCAGAAACGTGCGAATTCAGGGTGTTGCCGGACTGTGACGGAATTAACGATGTTAAAAATTCCTTAAGGAAATGATTTGACTTTTATCATGATTGGCAAAATTATCGGCGCAATTGCTAAAATTTTATTAAAACTGTTTATGCGTCGGGTTTGCTAAAATGTCAGAGCGTCAAGCGTCTACTACGATCACAGCCACCAACACTTCCCAGGCAGCTATTCCTTCTCAAACGTTGAAGATTGGAATTGTCACCCAAGGCCAGTCGGAGGTTCTTGTTCGGCAGCCGGGGCAGTTGGTTGACTTCAGCCAGATGCTGGAAGTGCCTGTTAGCCTGTTCCGCTACGGTGAGAGCTTGCAAATCCTGTTTTCTGATGGAGGGACGCTTCTTGTTGAGGGGTTCTTTGCTGGAGATCAGACTGACGGATCGCTGATCCTGAGTGATACTCAAACGCTGACGATTGAAGAATTTGGAGCGCTTGTTGAAATCTTACCGGTTGATACGCTCCAAACCGCTGCTGGCGATGGAACACCGATTGCTGAACAGTTGGAAGATCCAAACAGTTCAGGACAAGATTTTGATGACAACCCTGATGGTGGTCCGCTGGGGCCAGGCTTGAATGTCAATGATCTCCTGAGACCAGAAGATAATGCCGGTGCTGCAGCAGCTGCGGATGATCCTGAACAGGACGTTGATGATGTGCCTGTGGCTGGCATTGCAGAGATTGGCGCACTTGATGAAACTGAGTGGGCTGATGCTGGAAAAGGGCCGTTATCCTTTACAGGCAATCTGAATATTGATTTTGGGTTGGACGGTGTGAGCGAGCGTTCATTGGCGTTTCAACTCGATGCCGGTGCTCCAGTCGACCGGGCGGGAAACCCAATCCCTCTGACTGCTGATGGACAACCGCTAACTTATGAAGTGCAGGACCTTGCTGTAGATGCTGCCAATGAGATTGGTGCAGGCAGCCAGTTGCTTACTGCCAAGTTGCCAAGTGGCGAGGTTGTTTTTGAGGTGTTGCTGAACACCTTCCCGGAATCTGGTGAGTATACTTTCACGCTTCACGGCAATCTGGATCATCTGGAAGCAGATGTGAAAGATATTTTGGAGCTGGAGTTTGGTTTCCAGGCGTTTGATGCTGATGGAGATTCCGCAGACTCGTTCCTGATTGTTAATGTTGCTGATGATCTGCCTGAGATTGGCGAGCCAACCATAGGTACTGTCGATGAAGATGGTATTCCGGATATCGGTAACGGCAATGATGATGCAGATGGTGATGCACCAGCGACCTCTCATGAAGTTACAGCCTCCCTTGATATTGATTGGGGTGCGGATGACGCTGACAGTGAGGCAGGGGGTGTTGGTGATCGCTCAGTCAAGTTTGAGGGAACTCCAACAGCTCCTCAAGGGCTGACATCTGGCGGTGTTGCGCTTGTTTACACGGTTAGTGCAGATGGCACTGAGCTAACAGCAACACAAGGCGAGGATGGCGATACTGTCTTTACTGTGACGCTTGATGATGATGGTTCGGGCACATACACCTTCGAGCTTTTGGGCAGCCTCGACCATTCGGTAGCCAATAGTGAAGACGACATCAACCTGACTTTTGACTTTGTTGTTACGGACAGTGATGGCGATACAGTCAGTTCTAGCTTTACTGTGATTGTCGATGACGACATGGCGGAGATCACGTCGATTGAGGTGAACAAGTACGTTCAGGTTGATGAGAGTGCTGGTCTTGATAATGACGACACCACTGATACTGCAGTGTCTGATCTGTTTGCAGGTGTTTTGAACCCCGGTTCAGATGATGACATGGTGGCGCAGTTTGCCCGTGATAACGTGGTGGACTTTGCCTATGATGATGGGGCTGATGGTGCGACGCATGCGGTTACGCTGAGTATTGATGATACCACCTCAGGTCTTCAGACCACTTCTGGCACTGATATTCTGCTTTATCTGGAAAACGGTCTTGTTGTTGGCCGTGCTGGTGGCGCTGATGGTGATGCAGTCTTTGCGATTTCCATTGATGAGGA
>NZ_FOSK01000032.1 GCF_900114245.1 Pseudovibrio ascidiaceicola
ATGAGCGGCACTATGTTGCTGCGCCAATCTCTGTTCCGCCAGCGGATAGACCATCAAAATATCTCCTTGTGCGGCTGATCCCCTGGCCTGACCATCAAGCGGTGACCGGGAAACTGATCCAGAAAGCCCCGGATCTCCAGCTCTTCAGACAGGTCTTCGTGCAGTGCGTCAGACGAGCGCTCAGGCCGGTCACGGCCTTGTAAGACCACATGTGCCGTGCCTGCCGGATCGGTTTCCTTGGGAGCAGCTTCTGCAATCGCCTCTACCTTGCGCCGCCGCCACAACAGGGCGCGAAAGAAGCTGCGCAAGTAACCGCGCTTCTCTGAGGCTTTGCCAGAGACAGGTTGCATATTCCAACTCCGCAGATCAGGCCTAAATCAAAGACTGCTTAGTGTGAACTCACCCATAGGCAGTGTCCGGGCCAAAGCTGGCCCGGATCTGACTTCTAGTTCCGTCAAAAACAGAGACTTAAGCTGCAGGTGCGCGCCAATCGTCAGCACCAGAGGTGCCGGAGACTGTGTGTTCCCACATAATTTTGCGGTATGACAGTTCAATGGTGATCAGCTGAGTGAAATCAGCGTTCTTTGGATCCTGACAATGTGGCAGGCCACACTCGATGTTGGTGATCAGAGCATCTTCAAAGGAGGTGGTGAAGAAATGCTCCTGCTTGCCGGAAGAGTTGGTGCGGTACCATTTAACTTCACATTTAGGCAGCATCTCACCAGAGACCAGCGCATTATAAAGCAGCGGGATGGACTTGTTCATGGAGCAAGTGAACTTGAACGGAGTGTGCACGCGCTGACCAGCTGGCTGGCCGGACTGGATATCACGAGGAATGATGACGGTGTGATCAATGGCCTGTACCATGATCTCGTCTTCATGACCTTCCTGCCACACGTTACCGACGGAATCTTCAGTAAACGCGCCTTGAGTGATTGGACCCTGAGTTGACCCTTCAATGGTGATATAAGCGGGTGTTGGCATAGTATGCTCCTGGTGAGCGCCCTCCGTGTGCGGATAGACGCAGCAAAACAAATAAATGAACCCCATTTGACAACAATGGGCCACAGCCCCAGACCCCAGTCTGCGGCAGCGTACCAACACAACAGCAACTTGCATGCCAGAGTGGGAAAGCAAAAGAGGAGAACACACCTGGTCGGATTTACCTATTGAAATAACAAAGGAAAATAACTTGGAGGCGTGCGCAAATTTGGCCTGATTGCAGAGCACCCGGCTAAATACCGCTGCGTAAGCTTGAGCCAAAGATGGCTTAAAACTCCGACACCCAAGATAAGCATCTGATAAATATAAGAAAACAGCGAGCCAATTTTGGCCCAATCCTGACCAACAATGGCCTGCCCCTGAAATATAAGGGAAAATCAGGATAACCCCTCAAAAGCAACGCACTAGTTGGGCCGTATGAGAAACCCTTCGCGCTTTAAATGCTCTTCAAATCAGTTCCTTCGAGAAGCGCAGTTGTTGGCCCCTGCCAACGAAAACTGACCTTCCGATGAAGAGCGCTCAGCATTATGCCTGACCTGCAGTCTGGTTGAAGCTGGATGCTCTGCTTGTCGCTACTCATCCTCAATTTCTTTTGCAGGGGTGATTATTCTCCTGATCGGGTGCACAAAAGGGGGAATGAACACAAAGCTGCACACTATTGGTGATGGCGCTGGCCGTCCGGTCAGACCTCATCTGACAGCCAGGCAAACCAGTGATTTTAAGGAAGCTGAGGTTCTGTTGCTGGACCTACCGGCAGCCCGGGTCGTGATTGCGGATCGGGGCTATGACAGAAACAAGGTCAGAAAAACCGTGACAGATCAGGATATTGAAGCCTGTATCCTTTCACGCAAAACCCGCAAAAAGAAAGTCTCGTATTGCACAAAAACTTACAGAAAACGGCAAAAAGTCGAAAACCTGTTCGCCAAGCTTAAGGACGGACGGCTCATTGCAATGCGATATGATCGATGTGCCAGTATATTCAAATCTGCAATCTAAATCGCTGCAACCGTCATATTCTGGCTATGAGTACTGAGCCTAGTTTTCCTACATCTTCAAGACAAGTTTCCTGAGCCGCCTAATCCAACATTTGGAAAGATAAGTATTCATATAGATAAAATGAATCAAATAAGAATATTTAATTATGTGAATCATCTTTATTCTATGTTTCATAAAAATATTCATAAATACATATCTCATATTATATTTATGAAAATCTATGGTAAATATAGTATTTTATACAATTAGAACATTATGCAAATTGAATTTAACTTATTTACTGCAATTTATTTGATCAATAACCTAAAAGTCACATCACCCGTTTCATCAATTGTGTTCACGATAAACAAACGCGATCCTCAGGTTATTAAGATTGATCCTTTTCTAAATCCGCTCCCCGACGGTTTGTGATACTGAACAGATTGGATGTGCATCATGATTCACGTAACGATTTGTCACCGTCTCATTTCGATGGCGCAGAAGATTATTGATCAGGAAGGCATTGCTACCCGATTGTGTTGCCATTGCGCAACGGTATGGCAAAATTTATAAAGGCGTACATCTTCCAAATTCGCACGCTCCCGAACACGGACCCAGGCTTTTTCAACTAAGTATGGACTTATATACTGGGCTAAATCGCTCCACCAAGGCAAAACAAATGCAGAGTTCTCTATGCGTGAGATATCACTAAAAATGTCCAATACATGCGTATTAACAGGGTGCGGCCGGTACCCCTCTCCTTTGCGAGACGGCAACGATCCGATCTCCATCAATCTCGCACCAGAGTAAAGCAGCAGTTTAATGCAGCTTAGTACCAGCGGATTGAGTTTGGTCCTGCGATTTCTCTCTGTTTTGGGAAGATGCTTTTCACGTACACCTTGAACCGTAATATGTCACGGCAATCCCTCTTGCTCAGCCTTAGCCAGAACAAGCCCTAGTCGTTTTAATTCCTCTCCAGATAAGAAACGCTCATTGTCACTTTCTTGGGTTTGAGCTGCCCCACGCCTTAAGGCGTTTAGTCGACAGAAACTGGCATTGCCTTCCAACACTATGCGTGGTGAGCTTGGCAACCTGCTGCCGATCCTATCCAGCGCTATAAATTGGGAGGAAATTGCCCGCTAGTATGACGAAATGGTCAAGTACGCTGCTGCCATGCAGCATAGAACCGCAGATCCGGAAGCAATTTTACGCCGCTTTGCCTGCTCTGAAGTGATGCACCCAACCTATAAAGCGTTGACTGAACTGGGCCGAGCCATCAAGACGATCTTCCTATGCCTGTATTTGCGCTCGGAGAACTATCGCCGTGAAATCAACGAAGGGCTCAATGTCGTAGAGAACTGGAACAGCGCCAACGGCTTTGTATTCTTCGGCAAGGGTGGGGAGATTGCTAGTAACCGCATTGAAGATCAGGAGATCTCGGCCCTGTCTCTGCACCTGTTGCAGGCCTCGCTGGTTTACGTCAACACCCGAATAGTGCAATCAGTGTTGTCTGATCCAGTTTGGGCTGGCCGACTTGCTGCAGAAGACTACCGAAGCCTGACACCGCTGATTTACAGTCATATCAATCCTTATGGCCGCTTTGAGCTTGATCTGGAACAGCGCATTGACTTTGATAGTCGATTAGCTGCGCAGCTGATCGTATTTTGGGTATACTCAAAATACGATCTCGAACGAACACCAATTGCACACAGTTCCATGTTCATTTTGGGTCTAATCTGTGTTAGTGAACAGAAATGGCAAGTAGCACACCCAAAATGAATAGATCTATGTCCCGCATCGGATATGCGCGCACCTCTACTATGGACCAGAACCCGGATACCCAGGTTCATGCATTGGAAGCAGCTGGCTGCCATCTGATCCGTACAGAACAGAAGAGCGGCGGCACTCTCAAAGATCGTGTTGAGTTACAGACAATTCTGGACTTCATCCACCCTGATGAAACTTTGGTGGTCATGCATTGATCGGCTCGCCCGATCAATGCATGACCTGCAGATTATTGCACGGCGATTGCAAGACAAGGGCGCTCATCTTTATGCAACCGAGCAACCTGTCGATACCTCAACGGCGGCAGGTAAAGCCTTCTTCGATATGCTCGGTGTTTTTGCAGAGTTTGAAACCAACCTGCGTCGGGAGCGACAAGCGGAAGGCATTGCGGCGGCGAAGAAAAGAGGTGTTTACAAAGGTCGACCGCCACGGATCGATAAGACTGAGATTGAAACGCGCCTTGCCGCAGGCCAGAGCCCAACGGTCATTGCCCGTGAACTTGGTATCTCAAGAGGGACAGTATACAAAGTGAAAAACGGATAACGAGCACCATTTTCCTTGATAGGCTGCAACTTTGTATAGGTTTTATCATCAAGGCTTTACCGCATACTTCTAAGTCCAATCATCGGGCACAATACCATCCCTGTGTAATTCAGACTCCGGAATTGGCACGTTCATCTCGGGGGAAGCCAGATAAACTATCCGATAAAAACGGTTCATAGTCTTCCAAGCCCAGTCTTCATCTGAGAGAAAGTTTTCGAGCATCGATTTTGGCAGGAATATTTCGCACTCCCCTCCCATATGCCCGCCATACATAAAACTAATGCAAATGTATTTGCTGTCTTCGGATTTTTGAGGTGGTTCCGGTTGTTTGGACAGTTGAGCGTCTTTTATAAGTGGATCCGCTCCAATTACGCCGCAGCTTGAGTTATGTGCTGCGGGTGGTTGCAGTAAGCCTGATCCGGGGTATTCCAGTCAAGTGATGAATGTGGAAGCTTCTGGTTATAAAAGGTGATGTACTGCTTAATGGATTTTCTGGCCTCTGGCACACTGGCGTAGGCCTTGAGATAGACCTCCTCATATTTGATGGTGCGCCAGAACCGTTCAATAAAAACATTGTCGCGCCATGCTCCCTTGCCATCCATGGAGATCTTGATCTTCTCACGCTTGAGCACATCGGTGAAGTCTATGCTGGTGAACTGAGAGCCCTGATCAGAGTTGAAAATCTCTGGCGTGCCGTATTTAGCGAGTGCATCTTCCAGAGCTTCGATGCAGAAGGCGGCCTCCATGGTGATTGATAACCGCCAGCTCAGAACTTTGCGCGAGTACCAGTCAATGATAGCGACCAGATAGGTGAAGCCCTTTGCCATGGGAATATAGGAAATGTCGATGGCCCAGACCTGATTGGGTCTTAAAACCTCCACATCACGCAGCAGATACGGGTAGATTTTATGTCCTGGCGCCGGTTTGGACGTGTTGGGTCGTCGGTAGATTGCCTCAATATCCATCCTCTTCATTAAAGATCGCACCCTGCGTCGGCCGATATCAAAGCCTTCAGCTTTCAAGAGCTGCTGCAGCATACGGCTGCCCGCAAATGGATGTTCCAGATGGAACTCATCCAGTCGGCGCATGAGGGCAAGCGTCTCAGCTGAAACTGGACGAGGCTGGTAGTAAACACTGCTTCTTGATATACTCAGGGCCTTGGCCTGACGACCGATTGAGAGATCATGGTTGCGGTCAATCATCTTTTGGCGCTCAGTAGTCCTGCTTTGGTGAGCGCTCCTCCCAAAAAGTCATTTTCTAAAGCCAGCTCCCCAATTTTGGCGTGCAGCCGTTTGATGTCGACTTCGGGCTCCTGCTTAGCCTGTTTATCAGCCCCAAACACATCAGGCATCGCTGCAAGGGCCTGCTCTTTCCATTGTTTGACCTGGTTCGCGTAAACATCAGAGTCCTGAGCCAATTCGCTCAAGGCCTTCTCTCCACGAATAGCAGCAAGCGCGACTTTCGCTTTAAAGGCCGGACTATGGTTTCGACGAGGACGTCTGCTCATGGTGGTCTCCTGTTCTTGGCATCATGCCAGTTTCAGAAGCGAAATCCACTTATACAACCTGTCCGAATTTCCCGAGCCAGCTCTGTCCTCAACATCAGCGGTGCTCATTGCAAAACGATGGTATGCCCAAACGGCATACGCAATGACCTCACGAGGAAAACGGTACCCCTTCAGGCGGGCAAAGGAACTCGGTATTTTCATTGGGATTTACTAACTCAAAAGCTGACCTGAAACAACTTGGCAATGCCCCAATTGCTTTTCGAACCTCAGTCTGAACAGTCTTTACAGCAATCTTTAGAGTTCTTTTAACCAATTAGAGAGAGAGATTACAACGTCTCGAGTGGCCTCGAATTGCCTACCGTCATCAACGGTAAACTTAATCAACTCCAACTGTCCTTCAACTTCTGTCATCTTAGAATGAATATCTTTATCTTCGTAAGCTACAATTTCGCGCTCGGCTCTTTGAATTAGTGCTTGAAAGTCATCTGCTTGCATTTGATTTTCAGCGTGCATTTGACATGCTTCCCGCAGTTCACTTATTAACTCCGGATATACGAAATTCCTAGTCATGGGGAGCTATTCCTCAAAATCGTTACGATGACGCTTTCATTGCTCTCAGTAACTACACTAACATTACCTGAAGTGAAAATCGTTCTCTTTACACCATCTTTAATTACAGTGCTTTTGCTTCCATTTGCAATGACCTCTTCTACCATATTTGGAGTTACATTCCGGCCGGGACCATCTGAGCCAACCGGAGCTCCCAAACCACTTGGTTGCATCCGGTCAACCGCGTGTTGAGAATATTTGCGTTTGCCAATTTGAGCGTATGTTCGATTGCCGATCGTAATCTTGGGATAATCGCCCCAACTTCCCCAAAGTAAACGTTGTTGCTGTATCTTTTTAAAATTACTAGCGACCTTTTTAAGGGGCTCTTTTAGTTTCTCCAAAATTTTCGCGCGGGTCTTCTTAGGAGCTAACGCAAGAGCTGTACCCGTGACCAAAGTTGCGAGAATAACAGCTTTTTCGGGATCTCCATTAGAATATTGCTCGATTGTTGCAAGAACTTCATCAGTTCCTTTTGTAACAGCAGCACTAATATCTTCTTGGAACTTTTCATAGGCTTGCTTGTCGACCAAACCAGATTTCAAAATAATCTCTGTTGGGATGTCCAGAGCCTTTAAAGCCTTTTCAAGACCCTCCGGATCATTTTCATATGCTACATTGAACTGCTCAAGCATATTAGCGGAGCTTTCAGCTGCTGCATATTTCACGGTGTCATAGAATTTCAGACAAGCTTTAATCTCTTGAATAGAATAAACGCTACATGCAGTAGAGGCATGTGCTGAGGATATAATCCAATCCCAAATACTTGCACTGCTGGAAAGGCAAGCTCGAAGACTTTCTGGCGGTATCTTCTTATCCAACAAGTCCGAATAAACCTTCGCACCAATCGAAGCTTCTTCTGGGCTTAACTGCTCACTCGCGATGAGAGATTTCTTTACTTGATCAATTACTTCACCGATTTTCTTGCCCGCTTCAATTACTGCTACTACAGCCGTATCGCTCACATAAACGCCAACGTATTCTTCTTCGTCCTTTGTGATCTCTTGGGCGAGGTCGACATCTCGGTTCAGCTCAGCAACATTCTCCGTCTCACCGCTGTCTTCCAGCTCTTGTTGTTTGTCTTCATCACGGATGATGATCTCGCCCTCGCCGACGGTTGCGCGGGTGATCTGGCGTTTGTCGCGGTTGGCGTAGCTGCCCTCAAACTGTCCACCATAGGATGTCTCAGCCTCAGATTCTTCGCTGTCGGTCTGATCTGAGGTATTGTCAGGTTGATCTTCGGGACCGGTTTCTCCGCTCTTATCTGCCCCCGCGGAGCCCGGCACTGTAAAGTTGACCCCGATAGACCCACCGATGTTGGACTGCTTGTCGTGGTCATCGATATCGCTGAAGGTGAGCGTG
>NZ_FOSK01000011.1 GCF_900114245.1 Pseudovibrio ascidiaceicola
GTGGCCATCAATGATGATGGTGTCATCGTAGTCGGGGCTACCGGTAACGATGATGATGGATCAGGTTCTGGTGCTGCTTATGTGTTTGTGCCAACCGGTTCAGGTGGCTACACTGAGTACAAACTGACTGCGCCGGATGCCTCTGAGGGGGATGAGTTCGGGTTTACAGTAGCTATCAATGCTGATGGTGTTGTCACCGTTTCTGCGGGGAAAGGCGATGGTAAAGTAGATGACAGCGGCGCCGTCTACACGTTCACTCTTGATGATGATGGCAACTATGTAGGCTATGATGGAACTACAATAGAACCAACAGGCCCTGCAAATGAAACTATCACCGGAACTGGTGGTGCTGATAGTTTGAATGGTGGTGCTGGTGACGACATGCTCACCGGTGGTGCAAGCTCCGACGTGTTTATCTTCTCAGGCTCTGAGTTTGGCAACGATACAATCACCGACTTCGAAGCTGGTGCTGGTTCAAGCGATATTATCCAGTTTGACAGTGACACTTTCGCAGACTTTGATGCCGTAATTGCTGCGGCAAGTGAAGAGGGAAGTAGTGTCGTGATCACACTAGATGATGACAACTCTGTCACTCTGAACAACGTGTCAAAGTCAGAACTGCATGCTGATGACTTCCAGTTTGTCTAATTGACCAAAGGCCACGCTCGTCTAAGTTAAAACGAGCGTGGCTTTATTTCTTTATGAACTCTCTGGGTCCTTCCCAGCCCTTTCTCGTCCTGCGGGGAGTTCAGCAGGGCAGGGTTTGCACCTGTGTGGGGTTTGCGGAGGCTTGGTGTTTATGTTCATGTTGTTGTTCTCATGTTCTAACCCCGCTAATCCTATGGGTTTATAGGATTTTTCACCTTCATCTCATTGACAGTTTAAACAATCCATCGCATGGTTTAAGCGAGGCTTCGAAACCTCGTAGAGCGGTCACCGCTGCCGTTTTGTTTGGCGGTCTTTTTGTGTCTGGAGTTAGGTCTTCAAATGCAAACTCTCGCTTATGGGCGGGAGGGCGGTGAATACAATACCCTTTGCGGGGGAATAAACCCGCCTGACTCTACCAGGTTTCGAACCTCCCGCTCGCCAGTGGGTTGTCGAAAGCCTTCTGCTGAGCGGCTTGTTCAACAAGCCAGTAGAGAGGGCTTACTGATGACTGACACTGGAAAAGAGAAATGTGCCCATACGTCCCTTCGCAATGAAGTGGATCAGCTTCGCTTATCAAGCAATCACCTCAAAAATCTAGTTTATTCCATGAGCGTGGTGATGAGTGAGCGTATGGAACACACTCAGGAATATGAAGCGTTGCTGACGCTGTTTGATACTGTGCGCAATCACATCAATGATGTGCAGGAAAGCGGTGAGAAAATCTCAGAGCTGCTTGATCCCTGTGCACTGGAAATCTCTAAAAGCAAGTAAGTTGGAATGATGAGAGGCTTGCCTCTTAAGGAATATTCTGGCTTGGGAAGCGTGAGCTTCTCAGGCCTTTTTAGTATGTGGCTGCTGAGGTAAACAAAACACTGAAAAGGGCATTCAATGATGGAGCGCTGCTTGGCTGCGTTCTAATCGTTGCCTTTCTTTTGCAACTTCCTCTTTCAAGAACCAATGGCCTGTCTCGCCGTCATGTTCCGAGAGTTTTTGGGATAAGACCCTTCTATTTGAGGTCTTACAAAGAACCTCAAAGAGTGGGTCTGATACTGAGATAAACTTGGATGTTCGATTGAGTATCTGCATTGCTGCTGCTTTTGCGTTAGATGACACTGATTGAAGTTCACCTGTATTATTATTTGTATATTTATCTTTATTTCGTGGTGCTCTCACGTCACCCTTTAGCTGTTCATTTTTGCACGTTTTTTGGTCTTTTTTGTCACTGCAACGGTGTTCGGGCCGCGAGTTAGGCGCGACCATAGGTGCTCTGCTGTCACGTTTTTCATCCCCTATAGGACAGAAGGCATAATGATTGCTTTGCCCACGACCACGTGCGCGTTGAGCTTTAAAATATCCAGCTTGTTCTAGCTTCTTCAAAGCCCGGATTACTGTTCGCCTGCTGGTGCCTGCATCCTGCTCAAGGCGAGAGATGCTTGGCCAGGCATCTCCGGTCTTTGTATTGAAGTAGTCACACAGCGCGATCCCCACGACCTTTTCTGATGCTGAAAAGTTATGATCCCGGCACAGTTTGCTAATCCAGACAGCTTTGTCGCTGTATTGGATGGTTAGGCTGTTACAATGCTGTATCTTACCAGTTGAGCCACTCATCATTTCCTCCCCCACTTTAGCAGGCGAGAAACCTTTGACAAAAGTCGCCCAGTTATTTGACGTTTAAATAGCAGTTTGACGTTTTTTACGGATCTAAGCCATTGAAATTTAGACAAGAGTTCAGGATTGAAAATCCGCGTGTCGGTGGTTCGAATCCGCCTCCGGGCACCACTTATCTTCCCAAAATCGTTCAATCGCAAAGAGTGTATAAGCTTTGCTCTTCTCATGTGAGGTGGTGAAATCACATTGAGAGTAGCACATCTGTTGCGTGGTAAGATTATCATTGTGGAGCCGGGCGGCGTGAGTGTGATACTCGATAGCAATCAGAAAAACTTGCGATGCGACCTATGTTGCACAAGCATAATCCTAGTGCTGGCAGCACTGAAGTAATAGCCTCAAACAGAGCCGTAACTCTGTTTGAGAAATGATGTCAGTTAAAGAGGCAAGGCGCCTTCCCAGACGATTTTTCTGTAACGTTCAGGATTGGTGTCGCCCTCGGTGTTGAAGATCAACACAACACTCTCTTCGTTGAGACCAGCTTTTTGTGCCAGTTCGGCGTACTCTGCTTTTGACTTCATCGCGTAAAGCAGGCCGATGTTCAAAGCTCCGGACTCGCCGCCTGTGATCGCAGGGTCCCCTTTGAGTGGGTTGCCAAGAATGCGCATGCCGGTGGCGGCAATGTTATCTTCTGCCGAGATGAAATGATCGCCGCAATCTCTCAGGATTGGCCATGTGATCGGATTTGGTTCGCCGCAGGCCAGACCAGCCATAATGGAAGTCAGGTCACCCTCAACCGCAGTCATCTCACCATTCTCGCTGGAAACAGATTGATAAAGGCAATCTGCAGCGCGCGGCTCGCTGATCACAGACGTGAAGTTCTCAGGTCCGTACGCATCAGCAAGATAGCCCAGAACACCGCCTGCCATAGCTCCGACACCTGCCTGAAGCATAACGTGAGTTGGGTGAGCATCATCCAGCTTGGCGAGTTGGTCCGCTGCTTCTCCAGCCATCGTCATGTAACCCTGGGAGATCCAGGTTGGTATCTCTTCGTAGCCATCCCAGGCAGTGTCCTGAACAAGCTCCCAGCCGTTCTCTTCCGCTGTTTTATTCGCTAGTCGAACGGTGTCATCGTAGTTCACATCAGTCACAATGCAGTCTGCACCCAAACCCCGGATGCGCTTGACAGCTGACTGAGGTGAACCTTTGGGCATGTAAACAACAGCCTTCTGTCCCATAGCGCGCGCAGCCCATGCGACACCGGTCCCATGGTTGCCGGCAGTTGCTGTTGTAAAGACCATCGGTCGCTCAAACTTTTGCGAGACAGTCTGCAGGTCGATCTCAGAAATATCGAGATCAAGCTTCTTCGCAAGCAAGCGGCCAAGGGCATAGGAGCCACCCAGGACCTTAAAGGCATTTAGTCCGAAGCGATGAGACTCATCCTTCACGAAAATCGCCTTCACACCCAGTTCCTTAGCTAAGGCAGGAAGACTGGTGAGCGGAGTTGGCTCATAGCCTCGAATCTGACTATGAAACTCACGTGTTTTCTCTGCAACCTGGGTGGTGAACAGTGGGCTGGTTTCACCTGTGCGGAAACGATTGCTGCGTATCTTAAGCATCTTGATCTCTTCAACAGCTTGGGCAGGGGGAGGAGAGCTGCGCTCGAAGAGAGTGGGGGAACTCAATCTAAGAGCGCAGCAATAATTGTGTCGTGTAGCCTATTTGACGTACGCGATTGCTTCGACTTCAACCAGCGCGTCTTTCGGCAGGCGGCCTGCCTGAATGCAAGAACGTGCAGGAGCACCTTCAGTGCCAAAGACTTCCGTGTAGACTTCGTTAAATGCTGCAAAATCTTCCATTTTAGCGAGGAAGCATGTGGTCTTCACCACGCTGTCGATACCAGCACCAGCCTCTTCCAGCACAGCCTTCAAGTTGGCCAGTGACATTCTGGCCTGCTCGGTGATGCCACCTTCAGGGAATGCCATTGTTTTTGGATCAAGCGGCAATTGACCAGAGGTGAAAACGAGGTTCTCTAAAACAGTTCCCTGAGAATACGGTCCGATTGCAGCTGGAGCGTTTTCTGTAGCAACTAACTTTTTCATTTTACTTACTCTTTGCTAGTGATCTGAGTTTTTGATTCTCGGATGTACTTGTAGATGGCATGTCGCGTGATCCCGAGTTTTTCCGCCACAAGCACGGTTGCTTCTTTGAACTCGAAAATGTCGCGTTCAAGAAGCAGTTTGGTGACAGCCTTGTTGCTGGCTTTTTGTGTCACCGATGGGTCTGCCTCCACATCTCTGATCGCCTGTTCCAAAGCACCCAAAATGACCTCAGTTGAGTTGGTGCTGAAGCGTTCTGGTGTTGTTTTCTCTGCAACCTCAGCAGCATCTGGAGTGAACGTGCTGATGATCTCTGAAAAGGGCAGGGATAGATTGATGTTCAGGCAGAACAAACCAATCGGTTTGCCAGAAGCGCCAAGGATAATCGTCGTTGCTGATTTAAGCAGCTGCCCCTCAGCATTATGCGTGAAGTAGGCTTTCGGTGTCAGGTTGCCTGTCTCCTGATAAACCCGCAGCATCTTCAAACCGAGGTCTGTTATGGGAGACCCAATCGTCCGACCCGTCATGTGTCCGTTGACGATCTTGGCAACAGATGTTTCCAGGTTTTTGAGAGAATGCACTACAACCTCACAGTGTGGCCCGATCAAATCCGCGACTGTTTCTGCAATGCGAAAGTAGTTTGCAAGACGATCATCATCATCTTCAAAGAGACATTCTACATTTGTGAAGTCATTGAGGTTGATCATAGCTGTTTTCTCAAAGCTCGCCTGAGTACGTAATAGGTTCCTTGTGTTGGTAACCACGTTTCCCGGTGTTTGCAATGAAAAGTTCACTTCATTTAACTGTAAATGTTAATTTTGAGCCGAAATGCGTAGTGGTACTGATATTTTATCCACTAAAGAGGATGGAAATCTAGAAATATATATGTATGAACGCCTATTACAGTCTAATATTGTTGACTGAAATGATATTGTATTAAATATGTAACTCAAAGGTTGGCTGAACCCATTTGCGTTCACAAATTTGCAATTTCGGGTCCGGCCACTCTGTCATAAAACGGGAGCACATCATGTCAGAGTTTTCTTTGAGGGGCTTTGAAGTTTCAGAATTTGAAAGCCGGACAGCACGCCTGCAAAAGGTGATGCATGAGCAAAAAGTGGACGCTGTCCTTTTCACGACAGAACCCAATGTCCGTTACTTCTCTGGTTTCTTCACTCAGTTTTGGCACAGTCCAACACGTCCATGGTTTCTGATTGTGCCTCTTGAAGGCAAGCCAATCGCGGTTATTCCAGAGATTGGTGCCACTGGAATGGCGGCAACATGGATCGATGATATCCGTACCTGGGCATCACCATGTCCTGAGGACGATGGCATTTCTCTGGTTGCCAAGGCCATGAATGATCTGCCTAAAAAGTATGGTCGTGTCGGTGCGACGCTCGGGATTGAATCCTACCTGCGTATGCCAACAAACAACTTCCTGGAACTGCGTGACAAAGTTGAGTCAGAATTTGTTGACGTTGCGCTTGCAATTCACAATCTTCGCCAGATCAAGTCTGCGGCTGAAATCAACAAAACCCGCCAAATCTGCCGTATCACCAATCAAGCCTTCGACCTCATTCCAAACTACGCAAAAACTGGAATGACCGAGCGGGAAATCTGCAAACAGTTCAGAATTGATATGCTGAGTGCAGGTGCGGATGAATGTCCTTACATTATCGCAGGGTCCGGCCCTGATGGATATGACAGCATCATCATGGGCCCAACTGACCGCGCATTGAATGACGGTGATGTTCTCATCATTGACACAGGCGCAGTCAGAGATGGCTACTTCTCAGACTTTGACCGCAACTGGGCGTTTGGCTCTGCAAGTGAAGAGACACTTGCTGCCTATCGCGCAACATGGGAAGCAACAACCAAGGGCTTTGAAGCTGCCAAGCCGGGCAACACGACTACAGACATCTACAATGCAATGTGGAGTGTCCTGGAAGCTGCCGGTGCTCTTGGCAATGATGTAGGCCGCATTGGCCACGGCCTTGGCATGGAGCTGACAGAGCGTCCATCCCACACAGCATCCGACAATACTTTGCTCGTACCAGGTATGGTTCTGACTTTGGAACCGGGCATGAACTACGCGCCAGGTAAGCAGATGGTTCATGAAGAAAACATCGTCATCACAGAAGACGGTGCAGAGTGGCTCACCGAGCGCGCTGCACCGGAAATGATCATCATTAAATAACAAGCATGAGCCGTCCCCTCGGGGCAGGGAGACGGCTTCCCTCCTATGCAGTCAGGATAAATTGCTTCGGCATTGTTTGTCCTTAGCGCTGTAGCGGTTAACTCAGGGGAGAGTTATGAGTAACCAAGCTGTACAACAACTAAAACAAGGTAAGATGCTCTTTGCCAGCACGATGACATTTATTGTTGTCGTGGTTTTGTCAGGCATCTTGTTCCCGGATCAACTGTTTAATGTCGGTGTAAGCACCATGAACTATCTGACCGATAAATTCGGTTGGATCTACATGGCGGGCTCCTTTGCCTATGTCATGGTGATGTTCTTCTTCGCCTTCAGTAAATACGGTAACATCCGCTTTGGGTCGGATGACTCCAGACCAGAATTCAGCACCTTCTCATGGATTGCGATGCTGTTCTCCGCTGGTATGGGTACCGTAATGCTCTACTGGGGTGTTGCAGAGCCAGTTTACCACTACATGAACCCGTTAGAGACAACCGGCATCGCTGCACAGACACCTGCAGCAGCTGAGTTTGCAATGAAGCAGAGCTTCATTCACCAGGGCATTCAGGCCTGGGCTGCATTCTCCGTGGTTGGTCTGATCCTCGGTTATCTGATGTACCGTAAAGGCGAAAGCGGCCTGATCAGTAACATTTTGCTCCCATGGGGCCGTGATAAAGCAAACGGCGGCTGGGGCAAGCTGATCAACTTGGTCTGTGTGTTTGGCGCCATTGCAGGTATCTCTACCTCTCTTGGTCAAACAGGCCTGTCTCTGTCCATCAGCTCTTCTTACCTGATCGGAACACCGGATGGCCCTCTGACAAAAATCATTCTTGTGGGCGCTATCACAGTCATCACCATTCTGTGCACCACCACAGGCCTTGAAAAAGGCATCAAAATCCTTTCCGATTATAACGCTTACCTTCTTGTTGGTTTGATTATACTCGTCGGCGCGCTTGGCCCAACCACCCAGATGATCAATGTTTACTTTGATACAATGGGTAACTACATGAACGACTTCTTCACAGATGCGTTGATGTTGCCAACTTTTGCTGCAGATAAAGAGACCTCCTGGATCGGTGGCTGGCCAATTTACTACTATGCATGGGCAATCGCCTGGGCACCGTTTGTTGGTCCGTTCATCGCGCGTGTCTCTAAAGGCCGCACAGTTCGTGAGTTCATCCTTGGATCCATGATCCTGCCTTGTCTTGGTATTTTCCTCTGGGTTGCTTTCTTCGGCACAATCGGCCTTGAAGCATCTCCAGAAGCACTTGAAGCTGCAGCTGCCTCTTCTAAAGCAGCAACCTTCATCGTGCTGGAAGACTTCCCGCTCGGAACTGTCATTTCCATTGGTGTTGTAATCGCTCTGTTCACCTGCTTCATCACATCCATGAACAGCTCAACCTTTACACTCAGCTCCATGAGTGAAGATGGCTCCCTAAACCCAAGCAATAAGCAAAAGGTTATGTGGACCATTGCACAGGGCGCTATGGCTTTGACACTGATGCTGGCAACAAAATCCGGTATCGATCTGTTGCAGTCCATCAGCTTGATTTTCGCTCTGCCATTGATGTTTGTGCTCTTCGTGGCAATGATCAGTACTTTCAAAATGTTCCGCGCAGAATTTGCGGATGAAAAGCAAGCAAGTGAGAAAACACCAGCTATCAAAGAAGCTGCAGAATAAAAAACAACAGAGAGGCAGCCAATCTAGGGCTGCCTCTTTTAAAGTTTCTTCAAGGAGGTAAGGGAACTTCAATGAGCAATATCGAAGAACAGGTTGTCGCTTGGCGTCATCACTTGCATCAAACACCGGAGTTTGGGTTTGAAGAAGTGAAAACTTCCGATTTCATCGCCCGAAAACTGGAAGAGTTTGGCATTGAAGTTCACCGGAGTATCGGCCGCACCGGTCTTGTTGGGGTGTTGAAGTGCGGAGACAGCAGTCGCACCATCGGCCTGCGTGCAGACATGGACGCCCTTAAAATCATCGAGGAAAATGACTTCGCCTATAAATCCCAAACGGATGGGATGATGCATGCCTGTGGTCATGATGGACATACGACCATGCTGTTGGGCGCAGCTCATGAACTTGCCAAACACAAGAACTTCGACGGCACGGTCTATTTCATCTTTCAGCCGGGTGAAGAGCACGGTGTCGGTGCAAAGGCAATGATCGAAGATGGTCTGTTTGACCGATTTAAGATGGATGCCATTTATGCCATGCATAACCTGCCGGGCGTCCCAGAAGGGCACTTCGTAACCAATCCGGGTTCGATCATGGCATCGGAAAGCGGCTTTGAAATTGAGATCATCGCGACAGGCGGCCATGCCGCAATGCCACATATGGGGACTGACCCAATCGTGGTTGGCGCTCAAATCATTTTGGCTCTGCAAACCGTCACCAGCCGCAACCTGAGTTCGATCCACGAGCCAGCTGTGATCTCTGTAACGGAGTTCACCACCAATGGCACAACCAACGTTATTCCCTCATCCGCAACCATCAAAGGCGACACCCGCTGCTTTACTGATGAGGCACTGGCAAAGATTGAAGCTGCCATCGAGAGAGTAGCAGCCGGTCAGTGTCTTTCTGCCGGGGTGGAGTACAAATACAAGTTCAACAATACATTCCTCTCCACGATCAACACGCCCAAAGAAACAGCTGTTGCAGTTCGCGTTGCCAAAGCAATTGCTGGAGAAGAAAACGTAGACGGCGAGGCGCCACCCTTCACAATCTCAGAGGACTTTTCCTACATGCAACGGAAAGTCCCAAGCTGCTACATCCTCGTCGGCAACGGAAAAGTAGGCGAAAAAGGCGGCACAGCCCTCCACAAACCCTTCTACGACTTCAACGACAACATCCTCATGACCGGCATCCGCTTCTGGACCGAACTCGTAAAAGACCAACTACCAGAAACAGCCTAACCCCAACCACCTCAGTACCCACCCAGCCTCCTTGTTTCCTTCATCCCCAGAATGAGAAGCAGGGAGGTTTTTCGATTGGGAGAGCAAATTACAGCGTATCGCTGAAAAGTGGGGACCGATCTTCGGATAAAGATACGCAAAAACAAAAGCTAAAGCAGTTCAGATGCTTCAACTTAAATGCGAACTGCTTTAGTGCTTAGCTTTCCCGCTTCAAACAGGCGTCACCACGGGTGTCTGGGAAACCGGATCTGCATAAACGCTGGTGTTAATCTCGTAGACTGAACTCACCAGAGACGGGCTAACCACCTCGTGTGGGGTGCCCTCGGCAAAGATAGCTCCATCGCGCATGACGACGAGGTGGTCTGCGTAGCGGGAGGCTTGGGCGATGTCGTGGAGGACGACGACCACGGTGCGGCCTTGGCTGTTGAGCTGTTGGAGGAGATCCAGTGTCTCGTACTGATAGCGGATATCCAGATAGCTGGTTGGTTCGTCCAACATGATGTAGGGCGTGTCCTGAGCCAGGCACATGGCGATGAAGGCTCGCTGGCGTTGGCCGCCGGAAAGGTCTTTCAAAGCCCGGTCTTTGAAAGTGTAGAGACCCGAGGTGCACAAGGCCTCCTCAACAATCTCAACATCCCGTCTGCTACGAATGCCAAGGAGAGATTGATGCGGGGCCCGGCCATAGCCGACAAGTTGCTCAACGCTGATGCCAGTCGGAACTACCGGACTTTGCGGCAAAAACGCAATCTGCCTTGCAACGGTCTTGGCAGGCAAACGGTGGATCTCTTGATCATCAACGGTGATGCTGCCGCTCTTTAATTTGGTGATCTGACCAATGGTTTTCAGCAGTGTGGATTTTCCGCAACCGTTCGGGCCGATCAAAGCGGCATAACTGCCTTTTTGAATGGTGAGATTGATGCTCTTGAGCATGAATTCTTCGTAACCGGAAATGACGTTTGCAAGAACGATGCTCATGTGCTTTGTCCTTTTTGTGAGCGGCTCATGATCCAGATGAAGTAAGGAGCGCCCAGCATTGCACTCAAAATACCTGCGGAGACCTCAAGCGGCGGCGCAATAGCCCGTCCAACCGCATCAGCCAGAACAACCAGAAGTGCGCCCACCAGAGCAGCTGTTGGCAGCAGGAGACGATGTCGGCCTCCAACAAGAGAGCGGCTGATATGCGGTGACATCAAACCGATAAAGCCGATTACGCCGACAACCCCAACAGAGATGCTGGCAAGCAGGGTTGCAACGCCCAACAACAAAAGGCGCATCTTATTTGTGCTTTGGCCAAGCCCGCGTGCGGTCTGGTCTCCCAGTTGCTGCAGGTCCAGCTGATAGGAAAGCACCATAGTCAGACCCAAAAGACCGATCAGTGGCAACCAGATCGACTGCACATGCACCCACGTGCGAGCCCATAGAGAGCCGGTGAGCCAGACGAGCGGATTGGAGATTTCCAGCGTTGCTGCTGTCACCAGCAGATAATCAACGCCTGCATCGCACACCATACCAACGGCAATACCAACCAGAGCCAGACGGGCAGGGGAGACTTGGCGCAGATGCGCTGCAAACAGCACCACCACCGCAGCAACAATGCCGCCAAGAGCTGCTGCAACAGGAAGATAAGTCACGGGCACATTGGGCAGAAACATCACTGTGCCCAAGGCAGCCAGTGCGGCGCCTGAGTTGATGCCCATAATCTTGGGGCTGGCCAGTGGGTTGCGAATGATGGCCTGTACAATAACACCGGAAACAGCAAGGCTGGCGCCAGCCAGTAAGGCAATCAACACACGGGGAAGCCGAGATTTCCAGATGATGTAGGTCTGCTTTTGGCCATCTAAATTAAACAGGCTGTTCAGGATCACATCCAGCGGAATGTTGACTGCGCCCACGCCCAGGCTGAGCAAGCTGACAGCAACACAGGAAAACAACAGCAGCATCTGAATGCGAAAGGCCTTCGTGCTTCGATGACTTTTGAAATCCGCACGCCACTGTGCGCCGGAGGCCTCAGAGACCACGCTCATCAGTCAATCTCCTTGGCGGTGATGGTCAGGTACAAAAAGTAGGGCGCGCCAATCAGAGCAGAGACCACACCCACCGCAGTTTCCTCCGGAAAGTTGATCAGCTTGGAAGCGCCATCAGCAACAAGCATCAAGGTGGCCCCACACAGCATAACCGCAGGCACCAGCACACGATGATCTGTGCCAAAGGCAGCGCGGCACACATGCGGTATAATCAGGCCAACAAACATGACAGGCCCGGCAACGGAAACGGAAACGCCGGTCAGGACCGCTGCGAGCAAAATGCCGAAAAGCAACGTAAAGCGCGGATCAGACCCAAGCCCCTTTGAGGCGGCTTCTCCAAGCGCCATCAAGTTAAGCTTATGTGACATGAAGAACGTCAGGAGGCCGCCTGCCAAACACCAGGCCAAAAGAGGCGTCGCCTGCTTCCAGCGAACGTCTGCAATGTCGCCGGTGGTCCACTGGATCACGGAGAGAGCCAGTTCATCATCCAGCGTAAAAGTGAACCGCACCAATGCAAACGCAAAAGCGCTGACTGCCACACCAGAAAGGATCAACCGAAGTGCGCTCAATGTGCCTTTCAGGCCACCCGCAAGCGTCAGGGTCAGGCCACCGGCAAAGGCAGCACCCAGCACGGCCATGGTGTCGATATTGAAAAGGACGAGCGAGGGGAACACCAACCCGATGGCAATGCCCAGAGCAGCCCCTTGATTGATGCCAAGAATAGACGGAGAGGAGAGCGGATTGCGCGTTGTTGCTTGCAGCAAAAGCCCGGCAAGGCCGAGGTTTGCGCCAATCAATGCAGCAATGAGAGTGCGCGGAGCACGGATATCTCGCACAATGGAAAGGCTCTGCTCATCAAGCTGAGCAAAGACTGCATTCAGGACTTCAAGAAACCCGATATCTTGTCGGCCACCTGTGGCAAGGGACAGCGCTGCTCCACCGAGCAGCGCCATCCCCATAAGGCTCCAGTACATGGCATAGGTTGGCATGTGTCGCTTAGTTCTGCACTTGCGTCATGATGCCCTGCAGGTCGTTAGCCGTCATCTCTGCAGCCACCATACCGCGCAGACGAGACCACACATGCGCCTCCACATAAAACACGCGGTCATTTTTCACAGCACTGATGTTCTCGTAAAGCGCTTCACCCTTCCAGCCGTCAGCAAAGGATGGGTTTGCATAGCGGCCCAAAATGAGAATGTCAGGGTTTACTGCAGAAAGCTGCTCAAGAGAAGTCTTCACATAATTGGATTCGTAAACCGCACCGTTGGTTGGCTTCATGCCGCTGGCAAACCCAAAGCCTTTCAACAACGAACCATTGTAGGAAACAGGTGAGTGCAGCCATAGCCCCTTTGCATTGGTCACACCAAACTGAATCTTATAATCGCCAGCCTTTTCAAACTGAGCGCTGATCTCAGTCATTTTGGCTTTGTGCGCCTCAACACGCGATTTCATTTCATCCGCTTTGCCAACGGCAGCGCCAATCGCTTCCAGCTGTGCAATCGCGGAAGGGTAATCACCGCCTAGGCTGTCAAAAACGACTGTCGGTGCAATTTCAGAGAGCGTGTCATAAGCGGCTGTATGGCGGGTCTTGTCAGCGATAATCAGGTCTGGACCTAAGGACGCAATCACTTCAAGGCTTGGCGTCTTGCGCGTGCCGACAGAAACCCAGTCCTGCCCAATCTTATCCGTATAGGCGCTGATGATGCGTTCTCGCTTTTTATCATCCGCCACACCAACAGGCGCAACACCAACCGCAGCCAGAGCATCAACAAAGCTATACTCCAGCACAACAATACGCTGAGGTTGATCAGGAACAGTGGTCGTTCCCAACTCGTGTTTTACATCGCGCGCGGACGCTCCAAAGGCAACAAGAGTTGAAAGGGCGCCAGCGAAGGCGGCTGCGAAAAGGTTGGTTTTCATCGGCTTGACTTCTCATAAGGACGGGCAATAGCAAAGGTTGTAGAGTGAGCTATTGTATACCTGATAATTATAGTCAAGTTTAAATAAGAGTTTTTACCTCATATTTATTCGATAACGCAGACATCTTACAAATGCTTGCGCATAACCACTTACAGCGTATCGCCGAAAAGTGGGAACCGGTTTTCGGATAAAGATACGCAAAAATAAAGGCTAAAGCAGTTCAGATGTTTCAACCTAAATACGAACTGCTTTATGACGAAGGTTGCTCTGACAGCTCGTCCACTTCCATCTCCTTGGCAACTTCTTCATCAGCCAGAATAATCGTTTGCGGTGTGGCCGTGCGCGTTGGTGCAGAAGGCACAAACACACTCTTCTCGCTCTCGGCGACTGCAGAACGCTGTGTGAGGCGCCAAAGGGTAAAGGCAAGAATAAGCGCATGTGCCCCGAACGTGGACATGAACAGGCCGATGGAACCGAAAACGCTCATCAACACGCCGCCCAAAAATGGCCCGATCATGGACCCCACACCAAGCATCAGCAACAAACCACCGCTGGTCTGCATGGCATCCCCTGCATCCGCATGGTCATTCGCGTGCGCAACCAACACTGGGTAAAACGTGTAAATCGCTGCGCCAAAAATCACCGCCGAGGCAATGGCAATGTTGGCGCTGCTGGTGTCTGCAAACAGGAACATGGAGTCTGCCGCCAAAGCAACCACCGCAATCGCAATCACAACATAACGACGATCTGTGCGGTCTGAGATCATGCCAATTGGCACCTGAGCAAAGGCGCCAGCCAGAATGGATGAACTCACAAACAGTGTAATGCTGGCAATCGGTAGGCCCACTTGTCCGCCATACACAGCCGCCAACGTACCAAAACTGCCGTTGGAAACGCCGGTCAGAACAACAGCAACTACAGCAACGGGAGAGTTACGCCACAACCGCCTTATATCCAGTTTGACCTGCGCAAGGGGAGCCGGAGCAGGGGTGCGCGTGACAGCAGTCGGGATAAGCGCCACCACGTAAAACATGGAGGCAATCACAAAGAACTCAAAACCATCAATCGGGCCCATGGAAAGAACAACCTGACCACCCGTGGTCGCAGCAAGGTTCACCATGGTATAGGTACCAAAAACGACTCCGCGGTTGCTTGGGTCAGAGCGCTCCGTCAACCAGCTTTCCACGATCATAGCCGCACCCGCAAAAGCAAACCCTGCCACAGAGCGGAAAGCAATCCACGCAATGGGATCAACCATCAGGGAAGAGGCCAGAACTGACAAGCACGCCAGAGATGCCATCACACCAAAGGCCCGAATATGCCCAGCCCGCTGCACAATCTTCGGCACGCTCAGGCACCCGGTCACATACCCAATCGCCCAGCCCGTACCCAGCAGACCGAGAGAAAGCGAAGAAAAGCCCTCAAACGTGCCTCGAAGCGGCAAGTGCATACCGGTAACACCACCGGCAAAAAATAGGAAGGCAGAGCCCAAAAGCAAAGAGGCGATAGGAAGCAGAAACTGACGCATGGCAACGACCCGGAAGCTGGGCAAGCATCCCCGAAAATACTTAACCCGAAAAACACCAGAAGAGATAAGAGCACAACTCCCCCAAAAACGCGACAGCTTTATGTCTACTCCCCTGCTTGAGAACACCTTTTCACGAAATGATCAAACCGATCACGGAAACCCGTCGTGGAAAGCTGGAAGTCGTTCTCCGCTCCTCTTCAACCAACACATTGAGCGATGGTGCGCGTTTGGGGTATTCATAGGCTAGGGTATCATCCAGGGTGATTCAATGTGCGAGAGGGTTGGGTGTGATTTTATTTCGTCGGGCGTCAGAGTTTTCGTTAAGCCAGCTTCATCAGGTTATGGTTCTGGCGTTCTCCGATTATGTTATCCAGATGGATATGCCACTTGCTGATTTTGAGCGGATGATCAGGGCTCGAGGCTTTGACGCGGAGTTGTCCTGGGTGGCCACCGACAATGAGCAGCTCGTTGGCTTCTGGTTCATCGGCAAGCAAGACGCCTATCCTGGTACCATTTACGCAGTCTCCACCGGTACAGCGCCAAAGGCGCGAGGCAAGGGCATTGCGAGCAAGCTCTTTGCCAAAGTTGAAGAATACGCTGCTCAGCAGGGCTATCATCACATACAGCTGGAGGTGATCACCAGCAACACGGCAGCCGTAAAGGCCTACGAAAAGCTCGGTTTCCAAACAAAGCGCAACTTCCAGTGCTTCAGTCTGCACAAAGCTGCTTTTGCTGATCGGAATTCTGAGCGTATGCCGGTCCCTGCAGATTGGGCCGAGATCGAACCGAAAGCCGCTGGGCTGTGGGAGCGCGCACCCAGCTGGCAGAACACTGCATTTGCAATCCGGGCGCTCACAGACGGTGTTACCGCCTACAAGATTGAGCAGAATGGCCAGCTTGCAGGTTACATCGCATTCACCCGCAAGACAGGCGCAGTCATGCAAATCGCTGTGGCTCCGGATAAGCGCCGTCAGGGCTATGCCACCGCACTACTCACAGCTGCATTTGCCAATATGAACAAGGAGGCGCTCACCTTCATTAACCTGGACGAAGGTGATGAGACTATCATGCAGGCCCTGTCAAAACTGGGGGCAACAAAAACACTGCAGCAATATGAGATGCATAGAGCATTGCAAACGAGCACCGCTCATGGTCAAGAGAGCATGCTGACCACCCCATAACTGGCACATTTCATGACACAACTGCACCGCTCTCTCTGGTTCTATCTCAGCTCATTCATTGTGATCTACACACTGGTGCAGGTGGCTGTGACTGTGTTGGTGTTTCAGTATGGCATCAAGGAAGCAGGCAATCTGTTCATCGAGCTGGGTTTGCCTGTGGTTTTGGTCAGCCTGATCTTTGTGCGCAACGAACATAAAGCACCAACCGGCTCTGTGTACTGGGGCCTGTTTGTCGGTTCCCTCTCAATCAGCATTCCCATTTCCATGATGGTGCGCAGCTATCTGCTGTCGGGCAGTGAGCATGCTGGTTCAATCAGCCCTTTCCCATCATTCGCAGGGGATGAAATGGGTTTGTTCTTCATCATTGATCTGGTGATCCGCGCACTGGCGTTTGGCATCGGTTACGGCTTTTTCGCCCGTTTGCTGAGTGATGCACAAAACCGCTCGCAAGAGCCGAAATAACTTCCCTCAACCACATAAATCCTGAAAATCAATGGCTGGCGGAACTGTCCTCCCTCCTGCTTTGCTGTCTGCATCTATCGCGTGTTCCTCAAAAGGAACCTCCGGTATCGGAAGACGAAGACGCGGAGCAAAAGCCCGAAGTGGCTTGATGTTCCTGACGTTAAGAGATGCTGCATTATGAGAATTTTTGCATAAATGTCGTTTGCTTTGCTCTTGCTAACACGAGTTAGCAGGTGTACTTAGCAAGGTAGAAGAACAATCGCGAGTCGAAAGGGGAGGCCGCGTATGAAACAGACATGTTACGCTGGCATTGATGTCGGTTCTGCAAGCGCACGTGTAGGACTGTTCAATGAAAATGGGGAGCGGCTGGCTTTTGCGGCCAAGCCCATCAAGCAGTTTCATGGACGTACCAATTTCGTAGAGCAATCTTCCGCAGACATCTGGCAGCAGATTTGTGCAGCCATGAAAGAGGCGATGGCCAAGGCAAACGTGTCGGCAGATGAGATCCGCTCTCTGGGCGTAGATGCCACCTGCTCACTTGTGGCTGTCGCACAGGGCGGTAAACCTGTTTCCCTCGCTGAAAATGGCGAGGCGGATCAGGACATCATCATGTGGATGGACCATCGCGCAGCAGAAGAGACCGCACAGATCAACGCCACAGGTGATGATGCGCTCAAGTATGTAGGTGGTGAAGTTTCCATTGAGATGGAACTGCCAAAAATCCTCTGGCTCAAGAACCATTATCCAGATCGTTACGCCAACACAGTCCGGTTTTTTGATCTGGCCGACTATCTGGTCTGGCGGGCAACAGGTGCTGATGTCGCCAGCACATGCACGCTGACCTGCAAGTGGAACTATCTGGCACATGAGGGCCGCTTTGCAGGGGATATGCTGCAAGCCGTTGGCCTGCATGATCTACCGGAAAAAGTACCGGAGAGAATACTTGATCTGGGCGCTTCCGCTGGCGGCCTGTCAGAAAAAGCTGCAAAGGATCTCGGCCTCAATACAGGAACATCGGTTGCAGCTGGCATCATTGATGCACACGCAGGCGGTTTGGCGCTCATCGGCGCAGAGCCGGACGGCGGTCTTGCCATCATCAGCGGCACCTCCAACTGCCACATGATCGTCAACGAAAAACCAGTCATGGTGCCGGGCGTCTGGGGGCCGTACTGGGGCGCCATGCTGCCGGGGTACTGGTTGGGTGAGGGTGGCCAGAGTGCAGCAGGCTCTCTGGTAGAATGGACGCTTCAACAGTCTGATGCCTACGACGAGCTCAAAGCCGAAGCTGCCAAACAGGGCATGCATGAGATTGTACTCCTCAACAATTGGGTGCTGGATCTGGAGGCGCGGGAGGCGAACCCGACCCGTGACCTCCATGTCCTCTCAGACCATCACGGCAACCGCTCGCCGCGCGCTAACCCGCATGCCAGAGGCGTTGTCTCCGGCATGACGTTGGAAACCGGCCGCGATGCACTGGCCCGCCTTTATCTGGCAACGCTGCAAGCCATCGCCTATGGCACGCGCCATATCATCGAAGAAATGACGAAGGCCGGTCACAGCATCACCAAGCTGTTCATGTGCGGTGGCGCTACCAAAAATCCGATATGGCTCAGAGAATATGCCAACATTACAGGCCGTGAAATTCAGCTGGCGCAAGAAGAAGATGCCGTCACGCTGGGCGCTGCCATTCTGGGGGCCGTGGCCTGCGGAGACTTCAAGGACATTCCATCAGCCAGCGCAAAGCTGGTGCGTGTTGGTGGTCTCATCAAGCCGGTGCGCAACACCACTGAGTTCCACGCCGCCAAATATCAGGTCTACCTCAATCTTTACGACAACCATCAGCACCACAAGGCGCTCATGGAAAAAGCCATTTAAATATCAAAACAAGTTCAGGAGGACACCACGTGCTCAACCTGCCACAGGCCCCAGCGCCTATCTGTGTAGCGGACAAAGAAATCCTTGTCGTCACCAATGCCGACCTTCGCGAAAGCGCCAATGTCGCTTGTTGGCCAACCTTTGAGGATTACGCGCAGCGATTGGAAACTGCGCTGACTGCACAAGGTTTCAAGATGAAGCGTGCCCATGAGTATGATGCAGCGCGCGGCCACGGCTTCATCTCTTCGCAAAAAGAAGGCTCAGAACTCTTTGCGCGGATTGATCCGGAAGCCCCGCTCATCGTGTTGCTCACTGCATGGCAGTACTCACACCACATCGCGCCATCGCTTGCAAAACACAAAGGGCCAATCCTGCTGCTTGCCAATTTTGATGGCACATGGCCGGGGCTCGTCGGCATGCTCTGCATGGCCGGTTCTCTCACCAGCCTTGGCGTTGATTACTCCCGCCTCTGGTCCCAGTCGTTTGAGGATGAGTTCTTCAACTCAAGCCTCGCCACATGGCTGAAGGATGGCAAGCTCAATCATGATACCTCCTACCTGCAAGATGTCTCCGCAAACCATGCGGTCCTGCAAACCCCTGCCGGTCAGGCAGGGCAACAGGTAGGCGAGTACATCCTAAAGAACAAAGCCATTCTTGGCCTGTTTGATACCTTCTGCATGGGCATGATGAACGGCTATTTCCCGGTCAAAGCCCTGACAGATATCGGCATGCCGCTGGAAAGCCTCTCCCAGTCAGCCCTTCTGGTAGAAATGGAGAAAGTGCCTCAGTCACTGCGCGAAGAATGCCTGAAGTTCTACGAGGACCGGGGCATGACCTTCAGGTTCGGCAGTGATGATGCCACTGAGCTGACCCGTGCGCAGGTGCTGGAACAGTGCGCCATGATGATTGCCATGGCCCGCTTCACCACCCGCTTCGGCCTCTCTGCGGTTGGCGTGCAGTACCAGCAGGGCCTGAAAGACAGCTGCGCAGCTTCAGACTTTGCTGAGGGAGCCATCGGTTCCACAGAGCGCTTCCCGATCCCGGACGAAGACGGCACCATCATTTGGGAAGGCAAACCAATCCCATGCATCAACGAAGTGGACATGGGCACCGCAATTCCTCAGACCATGATGTGGCGCCTGCTCGATGCCATGGGCCTGCCTGCTGAAACCACACTGCATGACGTGCGTTGGGGCAGCGAGTATGAAGGCACCTTCTATTGGGACTTCGAAATCTCCGGCTCTGTGCCGTTTGAGCATCTCAAAGGTGGCCTTGCAGGTGCAACAGGCTATCGCCAGCCTGCCATGTACTTCCCGAAAGGCGGGTCCAGCATCGCAGGCCAGTGTAAGGCAGGAGCGTTCCTCTGGGCACGTGCGCATTATGAGGGTACGCAGGTCATCATGCACATCGGCACAGGTCACGCTGTTGAACTGCCGGAAGACGAGTTTGAGCGTCGCCGTAAAGCAACCACTTACGAGTGGCCACTGATGAACTGCACGCTCGATGGTGTTGGTCGTGACGACCTTATGGCTGGGCACCAGTCCAACCACATCACAGTCGCCTATGTGCCAGAAGACAAGCTGCGCGATGTGCTTCAAGCGTTCGTGGCTCAGGCACTGACACAGGGCATAAATGTCAAGATCGCAGGCTCTGCGAAAGACATGCTCTAAAGCGGGGATGAGAGAGGTTGAGCATCACGTGGTGCTCAAACTCACGCTAAGCTGCGGGATATCCACGGACACCAGCCCGCACCTGCCATATTCTGCTTGGCAATTTGAGGAAGGCTGACTACCACTCAACAGTTAAGCGTGTCTCCCAAAATGCTGAATGCATTTCGCAAAAGGATACACGCCAGAGCAATGGGTTAGAGCGTACTCCGCCACCGCAGGCAAGCGAGGAGGGGCTCTGAAAAATCAGGGCGAGAAACGACGCAATGGCCAAAAAGCCGGATGAAATTGCAAAGGCGCTCGGCGTCTCCATTACCACAGTGCGACTGGTGCTGGGCGGCAAGGCAGAAAAGTACCGCATCAGCAAAGCCACCCAGGCCCGCATTCGTGAGTATGTGGAAGAGCATGGCGTCAAATTCGACCTGACCGCTCGCAGCCTCAAGCTCAAACGCACCAACACGTTTGGCCTGATCATCCCGCGCCTTGCCAACCCGTTCTTTGCCAAACTCTCTGAAGAATTGGAACACAGATGCCGCGAAACCGGCTATCAGCTCATCATCAGTTGCTCCAACTCAGATGAGGAGACGGAGAAGGAGCTGGCAAACGGCCTTGTTCAGCGCAATGTAGACGGCCTGTTTGTGGTCTCATCCACCTCTGGCAGTCAGCAGCACTTGGGCAAAACCATCACCAAACCTATGGTGTTTTTGGATCGTGACTACGGCAACACCGATGCCCCCATTATCACCTCCAGCAACTTTGAAGGTGCAAAAGACCTGACGACAGCCATTGCGAAGGCTGCGGGAAGTGAGCCAGTCTACTTCCTGATCGGCGGCAGCAATCAACCCACCATCACCGAGCGTGCACGCGGATATCTGGATGTCATGCCGGAAAACGCAGGTGAAGACTGGACCCTCCAGTCCGCCCGTAACCGCACGCAGGATGGGGAGCAGATGATGCAGACCCTTTGGAATAAACTCGGCACTGCCCCGCAAAACCTGATGGCATCTTCGCTACCGGTTCTGGAGGGCGCCTTGGCAGTCCTGCGTGAGAAGCTCGGACACATCCCAGCTCAGCTACGCCTTGCCACCTTCGATGACGATAAGATGCTGTCCTTCCTGCCTAATGAGATCTGGTCAATCAAACAGCAGGAACCGGAGTGGGCAGAAGCAGCACTGCAGGCCATGACCCAGACCATGAGCAGTGAGCAACCACACAGCAAAACCATTGCGACCCGCCTGATCCACCGGCCCAAAGATCAGTAATCTGTCACTATTTGTGGCGGAAATGCGGCGGAGAATTATACCTCTGAAAACCATAGGATCGGAAGAAGGTGCTCATTCCGCTGCGTAACCGTTATATTCCTTAGGTATGTAGAGCAGGCAAATGCGCTAGTCTGCCTGCGGCTATGGTACTCTTTGGAGACGAACTCGGGCTTATCCCTGAAATGCACACCGGATTTCGTCAGATGGATACGCGCGAAAACAAATAGTTAGAGCATTGCCGGATGCCCTGACCAGCTGGGAGCATGTAGATGGATACTATTGGGCCAATCCAAAATCGCATAAGTCGTTTCTTTATTGATGTCGACGACCGGAACTGGGAGTCCGTCGAAGCTGCGATGACTGGCCGTGTCCATCTGGACTATTCCTCCTTTGGGGCAGGGGAACCTGTTGACCTGACGCCAGAAGCAATCACAACTGCATGGAAAGAGCTGCTGCCCGGGTTTGATCAGACCCATCATCAGATCGGCAATGCACTCGTTGAATCCAAAGAGCAAAAAGCCAAGGTCAAAGTCCATGCCACCGCCACCCACTTTATTGATGGTGCAGAAGGCGGAGATATCTGGGTGGTTTATGGCAGCTATCATATTGCACTGGTGCATGAAGGCGGGGCCTGGAAAATCAGCAGCATCCAGTTCAACTTCAAGTTCCAGGATGGCAATATGGATCTGCCGGTGATCGCGCAGGCCCGTGCCAATGAAAAAGCTGAGTAAGCAGCAACAGCATTTTATTCTGGGCGAATGCCCGCAGGCCGCATATAACAGCAGGTGCGATACTGCCGTAACTGGCGTGATAGGACTTGCTTATGCTGCTGAACTTGCTTTCCAAATGCGCCTTAGGGGCGGCTCTCCTCATCGCGCTGGGCGCAGCCGCAACACAGGCGCAGGATAAGCCCAGCAAATCGGAAAAGTTCTTTCCCGGCATCATCGGTGAAGACAACCGCGAGATCATCGACAGCTGGGATAAGCCGTGGAACGCCATTGGCCGCGTCAACGTCGCCGGGTTCCGCTCCCGCTCCATGTGCTCTGGTACATTGATCTCAGATCGCATGGTCATCACTGCTGCCCACTGCCTGTACAACGCCCGCACCGGTAAAGCCCACGTCCCTTCCAAAATCAACTTCGTTGCAGGCGTGCGCCGGGACAAATTCATCGCCCACACCACAGCTGCCTGCACCTATCTGTTGGATGGTTACACCTTCACCACCCGCCCAACGTTGAAACATGCCGCAACCGATGTTGGCGTGATCATCCTCTCAAAACCACTGGATGTTCCGCCCATGCCAGTGATCAGCAAATCGCCGGAAGTCACCCAAAATCTTGACCTCACAAGCGCAGGATATGCTCGTGATCGTCCGTTTTTGTTGGCTGCAGATAAAAACTGCAAGCTGCTGAAAGACCGTGGTAACCTCTGGCTCACCAGCTGCGACACCAATTACGGCGGCTCCGGCGGTCCGGTGATGGTAGAAGAGGGCGGAGAACTCAAACTCACCGCCATCATGGTCGCCTCCGCCCAAAACAAATTCTCCATCGCAGTGCCAATTAACACTTGGTCTTACCTGCTTGAGAACACCACCTGTGAGGGAAACTAAGCAGCAACCCGCTCTGCCAGATACTGCTCCCGCACATCAATGATACAGCGCTGTCTCGAAGACTGGGCGACTTCGTGGGGAGCGAATTCGGATTCCACACCGTCCAGAAAATCCACTGTCTGCCTCAGTAGTCCAAGTTGCTCGCCCGAGAGCAGGTGCGGCTCGGTCTTTGTCATATTCTCCACAAACCGCACACCAACCTGCTTCTGGAAGATTGTGTCCGGCTGTCCATCACGGGTGCAGATGCCGTAAGTTCCGTTGAGAAAGTGCCCCCATGTGCGCTCTTCCAGATCCCCGTCAAAGGCACTCAGCACCTCAGGGTCGGACGCATGCAAGCGAGACCCGAGCTCGCCGGCTAGAAAAGCCTCCTTTGCATTGCGGAAACGGGAGAGGAAGAATGCCTTGGCAGCCTGCTCCTGTGTCAGACCAAAGCACTGCAGATCTTCAAACCAACGCCGATGGCTCTTCAGATGGAAACGATAAAGCTCCCGTTCCTGAAACTGACCGAGGAAGGAAACACACAGAGAGCTGTTGGTGAACAGGTAAGAGGCCGCAGGCATCACCCGCCGCTCCAGCAGACTCTGCCAGTCCGCGGATGAAAGGCCAAGCAGATCCTGAAACACCTGTTCCTCATAGAACTCTGAATAAAGATAGTTGAGCAGCATAATCATACCTCGCAGCAAAAAACGAACTGTGACGATGAATAACCTGAAATATTGGAAGGGTGCTTCCATGCTGATCGAACTAAGTTGTAATGTCAGGACTGTCATGCCCTGCGGAAAAAGTTCAGCGAAGGGCTGGCATTGCTTCATTACATTCTGTAAGACCCAATCCGACAAAAGTTTCAGCAGATTTTGCGCGTGTTAGGTGTTCCTTGCTGCGGACGGCCATAAGCCGGAAAGAACACCTTAGAACGTCGCGCCAGATGGATACCCTCAAATCTGCCCTATTAGAATATGCAGGAGTTGCCTGCAAAAGGAGGCTCTATGAGCACAGCAGGCACGGAAGCCTATAAGGCACGCCGCACATTCGCGATCATCTCTCACCCGGATGCCGGTAAAACCACACTCACCGAGAAGCTGCTTCTGGGTGGTGGTGCGATCCGTGCTGCGGGGCAGGTGCGTGCTCGTGGTGAGCGTCGTCGTGCACGTTCTGACTGGATGAAGATTGAACAGGAACGCGGTATCTCCGTTTCAAGTTCCGTGATGACGTTTGAGCGCGATGGCATCCTCTTCAACCTGCTTGATACACCGGGCCACGAAGACTTTTCTGAAGACACCTATCGTACACTGACCGCTGTTGACGCAGCCATCATGGTGATTGACGCTGCAAAGGGTATTGAAACTCAGACCCGCAAGCTGTTTGAAGTTTGCCGGCTGCGCGATATTCCAATCATCACCTTCGTCAACAAGATCGACCGTGAAGGTCGCCACCCAATGGAAGTCATTGACGAGATTCAAGAGGCGCTGGCCCTTGATGTGACGCCAATGAGCTGGCCTGTTGGTATGGGTTCCGACTTCTTTGGTGTTTACGACCATATCGGCAACCGCTTCTTCACCTCCACTGAGGGCCGCGGTGGTGCTCTGGATACCATCAAAGATGTTAAAGGTCTGGAAGACCCTGAGTTGGTTGGTGAACTGTTCGACAACATCCGCGAAGAACTGGAAGAAAACGTGGAACTGGGCGGCGCAGGTTACCCCGAGTTCGATCACGAAAGCTTCCTTGAAGGCCATCTGACTCCGGTCTTCTTCGGTTCCGCTCTGCGCGATTACGGTATCGACCAGATCCTTGATTTCATCGCCGCATATGCACCACCTCCACATTCTCAGCCAGCAACGGGTGGTCGCACCATCAAGCCGGAAGAGAAAAAGGTAACCGGCTTCGTGTTTAAGGTTCAGGCCAATATGGACCCCAAACACCGTGACCGCATCGCGTTCGTACGTCTGTGCTCCGGGACATTCAAACGCGGCATGAAGCTCAAGCACGTGCGTGCAGGCAAGCCAATCACCGTGTCCGCTCCAATCTTCTTCTTTGCAGAAGAGCGTGAGATCGCGGAAAAAGCCTATCCGGGCGACGTGATCGGCGTGCCAAACCATGGCCAGCTGCGTGTGGGCGATACCCTGTCAGAAGGCGAAGAAATCCACGTCACCGGCCTGCCAGCATTCGCGCCTGAAATTCTGCGCCGTGTGCGCCTGACAGACACCATGCGCGTTAAGCAGATGCGCCGCGGCTTAGAAGATCTAGCAGAAGAAGGTCTGGTACAGATCTTCAAACCAGCCATTGGCACCAACTGGATTGTCGGTGTTGTGGGTGTGCTTCAGCTGGACGTTGTGGTGGATCGCCTCAAAGCGGAATACCAGACAGAAATCGGCTTCGAGACCGCCATGTACAACACGGCACGCTGGATCGAGTGTGAAGACAAGCTCAAGCTTGATAAGTTCCTTGAGACCAACCGCGCACATGTGGCACTGGACCGGGACGACAAGCCTGTTTACCTCTTCAAAAACGCTTGGGAAGTAAGCTACATCGGTGAAAAGAACCCTGATATCGGCTTCCGCGAAACCCGTGAAATTGTGCACACGTCTTAAGCTTATCTCCGAAAAGCGGTTTGGACTAGAATACGCCTACAAATAAAGCCTTGGGCTCGGCGCGTGACTTGAGTGAACGCGACAGGCTCCAGGGCAGCAAGGATAAGAACAAGATGAAAGATCCAGCTCTCGATACATTGCTGCTGCCATTTGAAGACGGTCTGCTCAATTTCTTCGAAGAAGGTGCCGCTGATCAAAAGGCACTCTTCCTGCGTGCCCGCATGGGCTTTGCCATGAATGGCATCGCCAAAGACCGCCTGATCTGCCAGCAGACATTCGCTCCAGACAGAGACAATCTGGAACGCGCTGGCTTCACAGTTGCACCAGAAGTTGAGGGCCAGTACCCGCTGGTCATGCTGCTGCCTCCGCGCCAGCGTGACGAAGCACGTGCACTCATGGCAAAAGCCGTGAAGTCCGCAGTAGAGGGCGGTATTGTCGTTGTCAGTGCCTCCAACACAGAAGGTGCCAAGACTGCTGAAAGCGATCTCACCAAATTGGCAGGCAATACCGGCAAGGTCTCCAAGAACAAATGCCGTGTGTTCTGGGCAGAAATTACACCAGAAACCGTGAACCACGAGCTGGTGGAAGAATGGTCTAAACTGGATGCACCGCGCGAAATCATGGAGGGCGAATTCGTCAGCCGTCCGGGCGTATTCGCATGGGACCATCTGGACAAAGCCTCTCAGCTTCTTGTCGCGACACTGCCCGAGAAACTGGCGGGCCGTGGGGCTGATCTGGGCTGTGGTTTCGGCTACCTGACCCGTGAAGTTGCCAAGCGTGAAAAGGTCAAGGCTATTGATCTTTATGAAGCAGAAAAGCGTGCGCTGGATCTTGCAGAGCAGAATCTGAAGGGTAAGACTGGTGAGGTTGCACTGGACTTTATCTGGCAGGATGCCACCAAAAAGCTGGCACGCACCTACGACTTCATCTTCACCAACCCGCCATTCCACGCAGGTGGTAAGCAGGACCGCGCAGACATCGGGCAGGAGTTCATCAAGTCCGCCGCCCGTGGTTTGCGTCCATCCGGTCATCTGTGGTTGGTCGCCAACCGTCATCTGCCATATGAGGCAACGCTGGATAAGGTGTTCGCGTCCTACGAGATCATGGCAGACCAGAATGGCTACAAAGTCATCCGCGCGATTAAAGCGAATAAGTAAGTAAAGCGCGCGTGCGCCCGAAAAGTGGGCACCGGTTTTCGGATAAGCGTACGCGGCAACAGAACCGAAGGTTCGAAAAATGAGACTTGTAAAGCTATTGGCAAATCTGGGATACGGCAGCCGCAAAGAAATGCAGGCCGCCATCCGCAATGGTTGGGTCACTGATAAAGATGGCAACCCAATCAAAGCCGATAGCAAGCTACCTCATGAAGACATCCTGTTTGATGATGAGCCACTGGACCCGCCAGAGGGCTCCGTCATCCTGCTCAACAAACCGCTTGGCTACACCTGTTCCATGAAGGATCGCGGGCGCCTTGTGTTTGACTTGCTGCCAGACCGCTACCGCGTGCGCAAACCTGCTCTGTCCTTTGTGGGCAGACTGGACAAGGACACCACCGGCCTGTTGCTGTTCACTGATGACGGCAAACTCCTGCACCAGATCATCTCACCCAAAGCAGATGCCGCAAAGATCTATGAGGTCGAGCTCGATCGCCCGATGACCGGTGGGGAAGCCGATCAGTTCGCCTCCGGTGAAATGATGCTGGAAAACGAGACCAAGCCGCTCAAACCAGCAGAATTGGAAGTCCTGAGCGAGACAACAGCCCGCCTCACACTCCACGAAGGTCGCTACCACCAGGTCCGCCGCATGTTCGCCGCCACCGGCAACCACGTAAACAAACTCCACCGCGCCCAACTCGGCGGCCTCACACTGGACGGCGTGGAAGAGGGAAGCTGGAAGCTGCTCTCCCAAGACGACATCGACAAGATCTTTGGCTGATCGCTGAAAAGAGCATTCAGCCTCACTCCGGCTCCAAATGAGACATGAGACCTTTATTGCGTAAGGTCATGCCAGCAGCACTTCAAGCTTTGCAGGACATGGCCTTCTGAAATGAGGTCCATCAATGCATCCAAAACTGAAGCTGGCTGCAGCTATTGTGCTCAGCGGAGTTGCTCTGGCTGGCTGCCAAAGCCCCAACCAAAAACGTATTCATGAGAGTATCAAATCGGGCCAGTATCCGCTGATCTATACAAAGAAGGTTGGCAAGTACACTTTGTCCTATGGCAAGCCAGACAAAGCGCGGAACTGGCAGTTCTTGCTCAGTATCACCCCAACCACCAATCCATTCCGGGATCAGGAAGTGCTGGCGGCGATCTTTGATACGGTCACGCCCATGTGTAACTCCCGTCTGCCAAATGCCGATCCCAACAAGTTCGGTATCCTGAGCAAGAAACCGCTCGTGGATGAGAGCACACAGACCTCAAGGATCCTGCTGTCCTGCAAAACTCGATAGAGCGAAAGATAAGATAGAGCGCTGAAGCCGTTCTTCTGCGCTCATCGCCTCAAGCAATCAACATCACCGCTCCGCCTTCTCCCGCACCATGTTCAGATGCGCGCGGATCTTCTCCTCATAAGCCCATGTGGAGAGCAGGTTGCCGAGCACCTTTTGGTTCGGCGTGCGCAGGCAGATCATGTAAAGCTGGGTGTCCAGCGCTGCCATCCACACCAGCGGAACCCACAGCGACCAGCAGGCGACCTCAGCCAGCACATACCCGCCGGACTGCACAAAGACCCAACCCGTAAACCAGTAAATCCCGATGGCATAGAAGATCGTCAGCACGGTCATCAAAACACCCGCAAACAGCCCCCAATACAGCCCCTTGCGCGCCCACAGCAGCAAAGACAGGTAGAGCCCCCACATCCTGAACAGGGTCAGGAGGCGATAGAAGAACAGGCGCCTGAATATCCAGCCGAAGACCATGAACCGCTCGCGAACCAGCCAACACCGCCAAACCCTAAGGCGGCGCCCCTTAACTCTGCGATAAACCGCAGGCGCAGTTTGACGGCAACCCGCTTACCAATCACAGGAGCTTAAGAAAGAGGCCGTACCGGAATGCAGATCACCACTTCATGTGGTCCCGTCTCGCCGGTCATGGACGGATACAGCTGGAAGCACGGCATATTCTCCGGCTCATAACCACTCATGGGCAACCAGTCGCCATACATATATTCCCACGCGGCCTGTGATTGATCATGGGTGATCACAAAGTGTCCGCAGGCATAGCGCCCGCCGCCAACCACCATCTTGCCCACTTCACCCTCAACATCCGCTGGCCCGCGCAGCGTCAGGCAGGAGCTGAAACGCATCAGCTCCACGTCAGTCACCTGCGGGTCGTCGTGGAACAGGCACATCATCTCCGCTCCATGCGCCAGCCCGCGCGGTCCGGCCCACGCCATCAGCGCGCCAAATGCCTCGCCAAAAATCTCGGGCCGTTCCTGAAAGTTGCCCGTCCGGCGCACATAAGCCACCGTGCGCGGCGCTAGCTTGCACACCTCCGCCTTGTCCGCCACCAACCCGCTCACAGGCCGTTCCAGCACCACGGTCTCACCATCAATCGCCTCAACAGATGCGCTTGCATCCCGCCGCCACTGACTGGCCGACATGCCAAACCGTGCCTGAAACGAGCGCGCAAAGGTGGAGGGTGAGGCAAAGCCCATGTCTAGCGCTGCATCAGTAATGGAGATCGCAGGGTTCTGCTTCAGCCGCCGCGCTGCCTTCTCCACACGCAGCCGACTGGTGAACTGGTTGACCGTCTCTCCGGTCATAGCGCGAAAGATGCGGTGAAAGTGATAGGGAGAAAAACAGGCCGCATCGGCAATCTGCGTCAGCGAAAGCTCCTCGCAGATGTTCTGCTCAATGTAATCCATCGCCCGGTTAATCCGCTGCGTATAGATGTTCTTCTGCAAAGCTTCATGCCGCATAATCAGCCCCCCAAACTTGCAAGGAGACTACAACATCTCCCCCAAAAGGGGAGCCTGATTTTAACGCGAAGCAAAGGTAATCCGGCAAAACGGGCAGGGGGTACAACATCAAAGGCACAGCTCGGTCAGGGATAAAGAAAACTCCACCCACTCTATGCTGTCGCCGCCCACCGTTCTTTGCAATTCTTGCTATGTTTGCATCCCACATGCCACGGCCTGAAAAGGCGCTGGCCTGCGAAGGGATGACAGCTCCGCAGACCAGCAGGGCACCCTTGGCGGCAATGCGGGGTGTATGCGCGTTCCGCCTCCGGCACCACAGCGGCTGGCACGCACGGCGCCAAACGCTCAAGCACAGTCGGTCTGCACAGGGACATCGTGGCAAAACACCCGCCACGGGCACCTATGCGGCCATCAAAAAAGCCGATTGCCTGAGATGATCAGGAACCGGCTTTGTCTGGAAACACCACTGTTTTGGTTATGGGCTGCGGCTGGTCGACCTGCTCCCGACCGTATTCCCGAAACCTGCTTTTGGGCATGGGAGAGGAATACGCATCAATAATCTGTCCGCAGCTTTTTTGAAGAGCTTCCAGTCGGTCGCGGAAGGCATAATGCAAAGTGAACAAAGCATCCCGTTCACTGCTGTCCTGCATCCTCTCACTCAGCAACAGCTGCTGCATATAAGCAAGGTTCTGCAAATCAGATGCAGCGACGAGCACTTCGTCTATTTCATTTTGGAAAGTATTTGTGGTGCCACAGGCACATGCGGAACTGGTCATTTCAATGCCCCTTGTATTTGGCAGTTGAAGGACCGCGCGTCAGAAGGGCTTTCGACGACCCACTGGCGAGCGGGAGGTTCGAAACCTGATACAAGGCAGGCAGGTTTATTCCTTCCCGAAGGAAGTGTTGTATTCACCGTCCTCCCGCTCATAGCAAAGGGTTTGCGCCCTTCAGAAAAAAGGCACAAAAAATCCGCTAGTTACGGGAGCGGTAGCCGCTTGTATCGAGGTTTCGACGCCTCACACATGAATGTGGAATGAAACACCGCCCTTGTCAAATCGGTAATTTAGGCAAGGGGTGTGGATTGGTGGAAAGAGTAGGGCGCTTCAACGGGTCATGAGACAAACAGCTGCCTCCTCCTCGGTGTCTTCCCGGCCCCCGAGCCGGGATCCATAGCCGCAATCGCCAAAACTCATGAACTCAGCACTGGATGCTTGAGCTCCACAGTGAATTCTACGACCTACTGGCGAGCGGGAGGTTCACAACCTGATACAAGACAGGCAGGTTTATTCCTTCCCAAAGGAAGTGTTGTATTCACCGTCCTCCCGCTCATAACAAAAGGTTTGCGCCTAGTCAGAAAGTCGGTCCAAAAATCTGCTGATCATGGATGCGGTAACCGCTTGTATAAAGATTGTGACGCCTCTCATATGAATGTGAAATGACATACCCCCTTTGTCAAATCAGCAGTTTTGACAGGGGTACGGACTGGTGGAAAGTAGGTGTCACTTCAACCGAAGATTGGGGAGACAGATTGCCATCTGCCACCAGATATCGACCCCCACCATCCGTCATCCCGCGCAAGCGCAGCGCGATGCGGGATCTAGAGCGGTACCCACCACAATTTGCGACTTCAGCACTGGATACCGGATCTCCACTCCGCTCCGTCCGGCATGGCGGCGAGGAGTATACTAATGAGAAGGCAAACCAAGTTTGTCAAAAAAGGCTTTGTTTCGCTCTTTGGCAGAAACAAGCAAGCCGTCGAATGATAGTACTTGGATATAGGCGTTGTAATTTTTGCCATCATGATATCCAAAGTATCCCATTCCATCGGCTGTGGGGATGAGCCGATGGTACTCGCAGCACTCAATCATATTATCTGTTAAGTCGGCTAGTACGTAGATAAAGCCGGGTATCTCCATTGATCTTGGGATTGTTCTACCATTGTATGTTGTTGTGCCTTCTCTCAGGGCTTTGAGGTACTTTAGTGCTTGGTCTATCGGATCTTTTGTTCCAGTATTCTCAGCATCTCCCGCTTTGATGTCGTTTCTCATTGGTCGTTTGATTTCAACGACCGTAAGAGAAGCTAATGGAGATGCATGTGTGTCGGAAACAAGCATAGGATTCTCGAAAACCTTCAAACATGAAATGTCGGGTTCTTTTCGAGTTCCATTTTCTGTTATTGGGTGTGCGGAAAGAGGAGTATCGGACGCTAGATAGTCGTGGAATGCAAGCCTTTCATCTAGCAACCAAAGGTTTTGATTTGAAAATTCAAAATCTCGAGATGTTACGCGCATTGGCACGATGAGCTTGTGTACTGCCTCCTCGAGAGAGAATTTCCCATTTAACTGCTTTTGTATAACTGAATCGAGTAGATCGATAATAACCCTGCGGTGTGTCACATAACTTGCAAGATCCGATTCTTTTAAGTCCTTTGAAACTTCAAGATACTTACTTAACCTATCTTTGTAGTTTTCATGGGTCTCGTCTTCTCTTGGGTTAGCGATGTCGTGACCATCTTGAAGAAGCTCTTGTTCTATTTGATATAAATGTCTGTGAAGCTTGATATCTAAGTCTTTATCAGAAATCTGCGGGTCTACGGTGAGGTCTGCTTCCGGAATACGCGAGATTATGGACCGATATCGAGGAGCTTTATTCGATACGAATGTGTCGACCCTTTCTCGCCCCAACTTAATTTTTTCATTCAGCTGATCTCCGAGATAGTGCTTAATGTTTGCGAAAACGGCTTCATGTATGTCTTCGAAGGATATTTCGGTTTCCTCGAATAAGTCATGAACGCGATCTTCGATATCGAACCCAATTCGTTGCTCATATACACGCTCGTTTAGGTACTCGCCGGTGATGTAGCCAGAATAAGAGAACTCTCCTTTTTCATCCGACATGCTACCATTCAGTCCTGGAATTTTTCCTTGAATAGCTTCATCCTTCACAACTCTTCCGGCAGCGCAGAAGCTGATAGAGTGGTTGGCCTTTTTCCCTGAAGAGACGAACTTTACGTGCGTTATTCCGAACTTTCTTTGTTTGATCTTCAAGGTTTCTGTAAAGGTCTGGGAATGCAACTGATGCTTAAAATGGTCTTTGAGATCTAGTCTCTCACCGCCGTCAATTATAATGATTTGAGGTAAGCCCTCATCTCTTACAAAGTACCAAAGACAGTGCTCTAGTAGGCCATCTGCAACAGTTTCTATTGTCTTGTGAAGGAGGAATTTCTTGTCAGGATATTGAAGAGTAATGCTTGTTCTTTTGGGAACGGAGCCTTTAATTAACTCCTGAGTATTGGCGACACCGTCAGTCCGATTAAAGTCAAAACGTCGTCGAAGCAATTCACCGTCAGTCTCAAAGTCTGATGAAACGGAAATGGAGCTGAAGACTTTCAACCACATCAGTCGTCCGATACCGCGACACCCTTTTTCGACCTTTCTGAGACTGTCCAAGGTTTGGAAGGAGTTAAAATTATCATCGTTAAAACCAATGCCATCGTCATTGATACGAAAACCGATTAAGGACGGTTTTGCTTCAGCCGTTTCTTCAAGTGGAAGATTTGATTGACTTGTATCTCGAATAAACTCAACAGTGATTTCGAACTTTGAGAGATTTTTATGTAATTACAATTTAAAGTTGCTAACCTATGTTGATGTGACCGTAGCCCTAGATCCCGGCTCGGAGGCCGGGAAGACGCCGGAGAGGGTGGTAGCTTGGTATCACTGATGGTATCAGCACCCTCCAAAATTTCACGGGCTAACCCACCCTTCAGATTTCCCATTCCTTAGCCTTCATTTGCGAAAATTGAGGCAAAATAACAAAGGAAACTGAGGCTCTAGGTGCGGTCGAAGTCTTTAAAGAACCTGTTTGACTATCGGATTGAAGTGTTTCTCTTCAGTCAGATGCTGCTCATGTTTGGGGCGCTGATCCTGCCGGGCCAAACGTTGGAAGCCCATGTTTTCGGAGCATTTTATATCTTCAACATCGCAACCGGCATGCTGATCACGCTAAAGAAGAGAGAGTTCTTTCGTGTGGTCACTATCTTGCTGGTGTGCTCGCTGGTGCTGGCGTTTCTGGATACACCCATCTTCCCCACCATCGATCCGTTAATCCCACAGATCGCCATCTACTTTGCCTTTCATGCTGTGGTGGCGGTGGTGCTGATAGATGAGATGCTCCGAACCTTTGAAGAAAACTATCGCGTCGTGCTGGGGGTACTCAGCGGCTACATTTCCATCGGTATGGTCTCGTTCTTTCTCTTTATTCTTATAGAGCATATGAACCCAGGCTCCTTCAAAGGGCTGCCCATTGAAAATATGGATACCCACTCGCAGGAGGAAGCACTGATGTACGCCGCGTTCATCACGTTGATGACCATTGGCTACGGCGACATCGTACCGCTCACACCCATCGCCCGAAAGGCGGCGATCATTGTTGGTCTGGCAGGCCAGTTTTACATGGTCGTGCTCACCGCCATCATTGTCGGCAAGTTTTTAAAATACAGACAGCCGAAAAAGAAGGACTGAGCCTGTACAGCTCTAGTGCAAAACGACGCCTGCAACTCTTTACAAAAATGGCACCTGCAGCCTTTTTCCAAAATGGCGCCCGCGGCTTTTTTCCAAAATGGCGCCCGCGGCTTATTTCCAAAATAGCGCCCGCGGCTTTTTCCAAAATAAAGAATGAAAGTGACCGGTCTGATCCTGATTAAAGCTGAACGGGTTTCATTGGTGCTTGTTAAGCGCAGCCTGTTTTAATTTCCGGGAAAAATCTGAGCCAATCGGAAGGTCGCCCATGCCAATGTTCTCCATGGACAATATGCGCAAGCTGAAGAAGTTCAACTCTTTGGCCACCGGCAAAACATGGAAGATGTTTATCGCCTTCAATGCAGAGGCCATGTCCGATGGGGCGATCTCCAAAAAGAACAAGCAGCTCATCTCATTGGCCGCCGCTCTCACCACCCAGTGCCCGTACTGCATCGAGATCCACCGAGAGAACGCCAAGGTCTGCGGAGCAACCGACGCAGAGCTCGCCGAAGTGGTTTTCATCGCCGCCGCCATCCGCGCCAGCAGCGCCATCACCCACGGCACCCACATGATCGAGCACGATGAGTAACGCCCCGGGCAGGGGGATAAGTCAGGGGCTGAGTGTCAGCGGTACCACGCGATCAATTTCATAAAAAACGCAAGTCTCTCGCAAATAACGCAAACCAACGCACAAAGGAACGCAAACAAAAAAGGCTCCGGACCGGTCCGAAGCCTTTCTTAAAATCATAAGGATATGAGTGGCTTAGCTCTCATCGGCAAGCATCTCCAGCTCCAGCCACTCTTCTTCAAGCGCAGCAAGGTCCTCATGCAGCTTCCCAACAGCGGTCATCACTTTGTGAAAACGGTCCGGATTGGAGGTAAACAGGTTCGCATCTTCTAACTCCTTCTGACCTTTGGCGATTTTCGCTTCCAGTTTTTCAATTTCACCCGGAATATCCTTCAGGCGATGCTGCTGCGTAAAGTTGAGGCCGGACTTCTTAGTCTCCTTCTTCGGCGCAGCAGTAGAAGACTTATCCCCCTTCGCAGCGCCGGAAGCCTTGTCCGCCTTGGCAACTTTACGCGCCTGCACACCTTCACCACGCTGGCGCACCATGTCGGTGTAGCCACCCGCATATTCACCCCAGTTGCCGCTGTCATCTTCCATCGTGATGATGCTGGTGCAAATGCGGTCAAGGAAGTCACGGTCGTGGCTCACAAGCAGGACGGTGCCGGGATAGTCAGAAATAAGCTCCTGCAACAGGTCCAGCGTTTCAAGGTCCAGATCGTTGGTCGGCTCATCAAGCACCATCAGGTTGGAAGGTGCAGCCAACGCGCGCGCCAGCAGCAAACGCCCCCGTTCCCCGCCAGAAAGCACACGCACAGGGGTGCGCGCTTGTTCCGGCTTAAACAGGAAGTCCTTGAGATAACTCATGACATGCTTGGAGGTGTCCCCCAAAATAACCATGTCCCCACTGCCACCCGTCATCGCATTGACGAGCGTGTCATTGGGGTCAAGCTTCTCGCGCTTCTGATCAAGCGTGATCATCTGAAGATTGGCGCCAAGACGGATAGTGCCCGCATCCGGTGCAAGCTCGCCGGTCAGCATCTTCAGCAAGGTGGTCTTGCCAGCCCCGTTCGGCCCCACAAAGCCAATCCGGTCCCCACGCAAAATGCGGGTGGAGAAATCCTTGACGATCGGGCGCTCTTCATAGGTCTTGCCGATGTGCTTGGCTTCAGAGACGAGCTTACCGGAGATATCCCCCTCAGTGGCAGCCATCTTCACGCTGCCCTGCGGTCCTTTATGCTCCTTGCGCTGCTGACGCAGATCAGCCAGCTCCCGCACCCGCCGCATATTCCGCTTACGACGCGCAGTCACGCCATAAACCATCCAATGCTCTTCCTGTCGGATCTTCTCATTCAGCCGCGCTTGCTCTTTTTCTTCCTCTTCAAAAACCTTGTCCCGCCACTCTTCAAATTTGGCAAAACCCTGGTCCATTCGGCGGGAGATACCTCTGTCAATCCAGTAGGTTACGCGGGATAGGTTCTCTAAAAAACGACGGTCATGCGAGATCAGAACAATGGCAGACTTCATCTGCTTAAGCTCAGATTCCAGCCACTCAATCACCGGAAGGTCCAGATGGTTGGTCGGCTCGTCCAGCAACAAAATGTCCGGCTCCGGCGCCAAAGCCCGCGCAATCGCCGCCCGCTTGGCTTCCCCGCCCGAAAGCGTCTCCGGATCTTCCTCACCGGTTAAGCCTAGGATTTCTAATAGGTATTTCGCCCGATATTGATCATCACCCGGTGCCAGCCCACCTTCAGCATAGGCAAGCACTGTCGCATACCCCGAAAGATCCGGCTCCTGAGGCAAATACCGGATCGTCCGTCCCGGCTGTAAAAAATACTCGCCCTTATCCGGCTCTGTTAATCCCGCAGCGATTTTCAGCAGTGTCGACTTGCCAGACCCGTTTCGACCGACTAAGCAGATCCGCTCGCCTTCCCCGACTTGCAGTTCTGCACCAGTCAGAAGAGGGGTCGTTCCAAAGTTAAGGTGTATGTCTCGCACATGAAGAAGCGGTGGTGCCATTAAGCTTGTCTTTCCAGATTCCCAAAACAGCGCATTTCAACGCTAGGAGTAGATTTGTTGGTAGTGCTCTACCACAAATGAGCCAAGGTTAAAGTTTTTTGCCGCGCCTGTGAAAAAATGGGGGCGACAAACACTGGGCGTCATAGTGACGCGATTGCAAAAGATTCAGCAACGTAAGTTGAAAGATTTGTTCTAATTCGAGTTGAAATTAGAAATAATACTTCCGTAATCGTTTATAATCTAAATAAGAGATTAAAATAATCTCCGATTACGAGGAAATTTTGATCCCTCGACACTTGCTATAATAACGCAACAGTGAAATGTTGCTGCGAACTGCCAGTCTCCAAATCTGGCGGAATGTAACTTGAGGAGAGGGGAGATCTGCATGATCAAGTCCATTCGTATGTCAGCGCTAGCTGCAGCTCTTATTGCTGCTACATCGCTATCTGCTGCGGCTGAAACCGTTTACAACCGTGGTAATTCCGCTGACCCAGAAACTCTTGACCAGCATAAGACATCTACAACTTATGAAGCTCACATCCTGCGTGATCTTTATGAGGGTCTTGTTGCTTACAACGCGAAGGGTGAAATCATCCCCGGCGCGGCAGCAAGCTGGACTGTTTCTGACGATGGTCTGACATACACATTCAAGATGCGCGACGACGCAAAGTGGTCAAACGGCGATCCAGTTCTTGCTGGTGACTTCGTTTACTCCCTGCGCCGCATCATGAACCCAATGACCGGTGCGAAATACGCAAACGTTCTCTACCCTATCCTGAATTCCGAAGCCGTTAACAAAGGCGACATGGAAGGTGAGAAGCTCGGCGTTAAAGCAATTGATGACAAGACCCTTGAAATCAAGCTGCACGCTCCAACTCCTTACTTCATCCAGCTTCTGGCACACCAGTCCGGTCTTCCAGTACATCCTGCATCCGTTGAAAAGTACGGTTCTGACTTCGTAAAGCCAGGCAACATCGTAACCAACGGCGCATTTGTACTGTCCAGCTTCGTACCAAACGATGCAGTGACCGCAACGAAGAACCCACACTTCCATGATGCAGCAAACGTTGCTCTGGATACAGTTAAGTTCTACCCAACTGAAGACCGTGGTGCAGCTCTTCGCCGCTTCCAGGCTGGCGAACTGGACACCAACAACGATGCTCCACTGGAGCAGATCGAATTCATCCGTAGCGAACTGGGCGATCAGTTCAAAGTAGCGCCATACCTTGGCACATACTACTACGCGCTGAACCATGAATCTGAAGCTATGAAAGACCCTGATGTACGTCAGGCTCTGTCCATGGCGATCGACCGTGAGTTCCTTGCAGAAGACATCTGGGGCGGCACCATGGTTGCTGCATACTCCCTCGTGCCTCCTGGAATCGACAACTACGGCGAACCAGCTTACTCCTCTTGGGCAGACACAGACCTGCTCGATCGTGAGGAAGAAGCTAAGAAAATTCTTGAGTCCAAAGGTTACAACGAGAGCAACCCTCTGAAGGTTGAAATCCGTTACAATACCTCTGAGAACCACAAAAACACTGCTGTTGCAATCGCAGACATGTGGAAGCCTCTTGGCGTTGAAGTGTCCATGTTGAACACTGACACCAAGACCCACTACGCACACCTGCGTGACCGTGGTGATTTTGATGTTGCTCGCGCAGGCTGGATCGGTGACTACTCCGACCCACAGAACTTCCTGTTCATGACTGAAAGCGACAACACAGGCTTCAACTACGCTCGCTACAACAATCCTGAGTACGATGCACTCATGGATGAAGCAGCTGTAACTGTTGACCTCGAAAAGCGTGCAGCGATCCTGAAGAAAGCGGAAACGATCTTCATGCGTGATCTGCCATTCCTTCCTTTGATGTACTACGGCTCCAAAAACCTTGTTTCTGATAAGGTTTCCGGTTTCGAAACCAACCTGTTGGACGTGCATCCAAGCCGCTTCGTCAAGATTAACAAGTAATCTTTAACGCGACAGAAAATGCCAGTCATGCAGGATAGCTCATGGCTGGCATTTTTGTGAACTATCGGTAAATAAAAACGATAAACAACTGGAGAAGCAAGGCCCATGTTACGCTATGTCCTGAGCAGATTGCTCAGCGCGATACCGACCTTGTTCTTGATCATTACGATTTCCTTCTTCCTTATGCGCGTAGCGCCAGGTGGTCCGTTCGATTTGGAACGTCCATTGGAAGCAAAGGTTATGGAGAATCTGAACAAGATCTACAATTTGGACAAATCTCTTTGGGAACAGTACCTCATTTATCTCAAGAGCGTATTGTCCGGTGATTTTGGTCCAAGTTTCTTCTTCCGAGATTTCTCGATCAATGAACTTTTCGCCCAAAGTCTTCCAATCTCCATGCAGCTCGGTCTTTCTGCACTGGCTCTTGCCTTGGCTGTTGGTGGGTTTTTGGGGGTTATCGCAGCACTGCGCCAGAATAAAGGCGTCGACTACTCTGTAATGGCCGTTGCGACACTCGGGGTGACCATCCCGAACTTTGTTGTGGCACCAATTCTGACACTCATTCTGGGTGTGCATTTTGGTTGGCTCCCTGTGGGGGGCTGGGGCGGTGGCGCCTTCGTCAACATGGTTCTGCCTGTCGTAACACTGGCTCTTCCGCAGATTGCAGTTGTTGCCCGTTTGACCCGTGGTTCAATGATTGAAGCACTGCGTTCCAACCACGTCCGCACAGCACGCGCTTATGGCCTGTCCGGATACACCGTCGTTGTCATTCACGCTCTGCGTGGTGCCATCTTGCCGGTTGTGTCCTACCTCGGCCCTGCAGCTGCTGCATTGCTGACGGGGTCCGTTGTTATCGAAACCATCTTCGGTATCCCGGGAATTGGCCGCTACTTCGTACAAGGCGCTCTGAACCGCGACTACACACTCGTAATGGGTACTGTCGTAGTCGTCGCTTGTTTCGTCATTATCTTCAACCTCATCGTGGATCTGCTTTATGCAATGCTTGATCCTCGTGTGCGTTTTGATTGAGGACTCGAATTTATGAGTGTTACCTCCGACCAGCTGAAAGAAGCCCCGAAAATGGGCCGCTCGCTGTGGGATGACGCCCGTGATCGTCTTCTCGCAAACAAAGCAGCAGTGACCTCTCTGATCGTGCTGGCAGTGATCACACTGCTGTCCGTCGTTGGGCCAATGCTGACGCCGCATCCGTACGATCAGGTTTATCGCGACTACGTGAAGAAGCCTGCGAGCCTGGAAGCTTATCCAAAGCAGGATGAGATCCAGCCAGCCTTTGCTAAAATTGCAAAGCGTGCTCGTATGACCATCGACAGCTATGAGTTGAACGATGGCAAGGTGACTGCGACCGTAACATCCCGTCGCAAACTGGATGAGCGTTATGCGCGTTACTTCGATCGTTCTGATCTGTTTGAGAGTGCTGCAATCAGCAACATCTCATCAGATAAGAAGAGCGCGACCGTAACCGCCGACATTCAGTACATGCATTTCTACTTTGGGACGGATGCAAACGGCCGTGACATGCTCACCCGTACACTGATTGCAGGCCGTGTTTCCTTGACCATCGGTCTGCTGGCAACCTTCGTTGCAATCAGCATCGGTGTGTTCTGGGGGGCTGCCTCAGGTTACTTCGGTGGCAGAGTCGATCTGGTGATGATGCGTGTTGTAGACATCCTCTACTCACTGCCATTCATCTTCTTCGTGATCATGCTTGTTGTGTTCTTTGGCCGTAACTTCGTCCTAATGTTTATTGCTGTGGGCGCAGTTGAGTGGCTGGATATGGCGCGTATTGTGCGCGGCCAGACCCTGTCCATCAAACGCCAGGAATACGTACAGGCTGCAGAAGCTATGGGTGTTGAAGGTGGCGGCATTCTGAAGCGCCACATCATTCCAAACACCCTTGGTCCGGTTGTGATCTACATGACCCTGCTGGTACCAAAAGTGATCCTGCTGGAAAGCTTCCTGTCCTTCCTTGGCCTTGGTGTTCAGGAGCCAATGACCTCTTGGGGTGTGTTGATCTCCGAAGGTGCGCGTAACCTGCAAGGTGCTGCATGGATGCTGGTGTTCCCGGCAATCTTCCTCACCTCCACATTGTTCGCGCTGAACTTCATCGGCGACGGTCTGCGCGATGCGCTGGACCCTAAGGATCGATAAGAGGACAGAATGAGCAAGATTAACGAAAACACTGTTCTTGAGATCGACACTCTTAAAGTTGATTTCGAAACCAACACCGGCATGGTTCACGCAGTAAAAGGCGTGAACATCCATGTGGACTCCGGCGAGACAGTCGCGATTGTGGGTGAGTCTGGCTCTGGTAAGTCCCAGACCATGATGGCAGCCATGGGTCTTCTGGCAGGCAACGGCATCACTCACGGTGAAGTCCGTTACCGCGGCACGAACATCCTTGGGTCTTCCATTCGTCAGCTCAACAAGATCCGTGGTGCGAAAGTCACCATGATCTTCCAGGAGCCGATGACCTCTCTGGACCCGCTCTACACCATCGAACGTCAGCTCTGTGAGCCAATGGTTGAGCACGGGGAATACACCTGGGCAACAGCCAAGAAGCGTGCTGTAGAGCTTCTGGAACTCGTGGGTATTCCTGAGCCTGCACGTAAAGTGAAGGCGTTCCCCTATGAGATGTCTGGCGGTCAGCGCCAGCGTGTCATGATCGCAATGGCGCTCGCAAACGATCCGGATATCCTGATCGCGGATGAGCCAACCACTGCGTTGGACGTGACCACTCAGGCTCAGATCCTTGAGCTGATGGCAGATCTTCAAAAACGCCTCGGCATGGCAGTTGTGTTCATCACCCACGATCTGGGTATCGTTGAGCGCATCTCCGACCGTGTGTATGTGATGAAGTCTGGTGAAGTTGTTGAAGAGGGCAACACCAAAGAGATCTTTGGTAACCCTCAGCACGAGTACACCAAGATGCTGCTGGATGCAGAGCCAACCGGTTCTAAAGCCGTTGTGCCTGACAGCAATCCGATTGTTCTGGATGCAAAGGACGTGCGCGTTGAGTTTGAAACCGAGACTGGTTTCCTCAAGCCAAACCACGTCCTGCGCGCTGTAAACGACATTTCCATGGAAGTGCGCGAAGGCCAGACACTCGGCATTGTAGGCGAGTCCGGTTCCGGTAAATCCACTCTGGGCCGTGCTGTGCTTCAGCTTCTGCCAACAGCAGGTGGCCGTGTTGTTTACCTCGGAAACGACATCACCGGCGCAGCCAAAAAGAAGATGCAGCCGCTTCGTAAAGAAATGCAGCTCATCTTCCAGGATCCGTTCGGGTCTCTGTCCCCACGTATGACTGTGGGACAGATCATCACCGAAGGTCTGCTGGTGCATGAGCCTCAGCTTTCAGCCAAGGAGCGTGATCTACGGGCGATCCAGGCGCTTGAAGAAGTGTCCATGGATCCGGCCATGCGCAACCGCTACCCACACGAGTTCTCTGGTGGACAGCGTCAGCGTATCGCGATTGCACGCACTATGATCCTCAATCCAAAGCTTGTTGTGCTGGACGAACCAACCTCCGCGTTGGACCGTACCGTGCAGAAGCAGGTGGTTGAGCTTCTGCGCAACCTGCAAAAAGAGCACGGCTTGACCTATCTCTTCATCTCTCACGATCTGGCCGTGGTTCGCGCCATGTCCGATACTGTGATGGTGATGCAGAAAGGCGAAGTGGTTGAAAAGGGACTGGCAGAAGAGATCTTCTCCAACCCGAAAGAAGACTATACCAAAGAGCTGCTTGCTGCTGCTGCGTTGAAGCCAGCGTAAGCACTGATCGCTTTGTGATAATAAAAACCCCGGGGCATTGCTCCGGGGTTTTTGCATTTGCAAGACACGCAACGCGTGATGCTGACATTCACTCGATGGACGTGTTAACCGTTTCGAGAGGCAGCAAGACCAAACCCACTGGCAACAAACAAACCGCCTGTGGTTTTGTAAACACGAGACATGAGAGTTTTGGAAAGCTCCAGTCCGCGCACCCATGCACCAAGGCATCCATAGATCATCGCAACGAGAAATGCTCCCAAACCAACCAGCACAATCATCGTGCTCAATTGCGCCCAACTGTTATCGTCGGCGGACATGAACTGCGGGAAGAGCGCAGTAAAAAACGCGATGGCTTTAGGGTTGCTGATGGCAACTGTAAAGCCTCCAGAAAACAGTTTTCGAGATTGTCTGCCGTGATGGCTGTCTTGAGAAGCAAGCGACACCGGCTGAGCAGCACTGCGCCACATCTGAATGCCGACATAAATAAGGTAGGCTGCACCTGCATATTTAATTGCCGCAAACATAAGTGCGGAGCTTGTTATGATGACCCCCAAGCCTGCGGAGGCAGCGCTTGCTTGCAGGACTGATGCAGTACTGTTTCCAAACGCTGTATAAGCAGAACGGCTCCATCCATAGGTCGCGCCGTGTGTAAATGCGATCAAGGTGCTAGGACCCGGTATGAGAGACACACCAAGCACGGTCGCAAAAAAGATTACCCAGTAATATATATCCATTGAAACTCACCGCTTAATCCGTGTTTGAGGTGTGAAACCAGCCTAGATTCCAGCCCGTTCCAAAACGCTGATCCAGTTCTTATGCGCGATCTTGGCAATAAGCTCTTCACCAAAGTCGGCTTTGCGGAACGCTTCGATCAGGTTCGGCAACCCAGCCACATCCTTGATGTCATTGGCAACCAGACATCCGTCATAGTCTGATCCAAGCGCAACTCCGTCTTCACCCAGCTTGTTGAGCAGGTAATCCGCATGGCGTAAGATCACGTCCAAAGGCATGTCAGAGTTGAGCTGACCATCAGGGCGTAGGAAGAAGACCGCGAAATTGATGCCCACCAGTCCCTTGGACTCGGCAATCGCATCAAGCTGTTTATCTGTCAGGTTCCGGCTCATCGGACAGATCTTGAACACATTGGAATGGCTCGCCACGATCGGCTTGTCGGTGATCTTGGCCAGATCCCAAAAGCCTTTCTCATTCAAGTGAGATACGTCCAGCTGGATCTTGCGGTGGTTACACTGGCGCACGAGCTCTTTACCCACGTCGGTCAAACCCGGTCCAATATCTGGGCTATGCTCAAACTCCATCGGTACACCGTGCCCAAAGATGGTCTCACGGCTCCATACAGGGCCGATAGAGCGCAAACCGCGATTATACAGCAACTCCAGCGCCTCAAAGTCCTTGTCGATGCACTCGGCGCCTTCAACATGCAGCATCATCGCCAGTTGCTCAGCTGCCATTGCCTCCTTGATTGCAGTGGTCGAACGGCAGATCTTCACCTCACTATTCCCCTTGGCTTCAAGGTCCTCTGCAATATCAAAAAGCTTCAGCGTATAATCCAGAGCCTCCTGCTGCGGCACGCCTTTGAAGTGTTCAGGGCTTTTGAAGTCAACCTCTTTACCTTCCTTCGGTTTGGCTCGCACAGAAGGGGTAAACATGGCAAACAGCCCGCCGGCAAAACCGCCTTTGCGGGCGCGTGGCAGATCGATGTGATCGTGACCAGCCTCCTCAAAGAAACTGCGTTCCTTGGGAGTGTTCGACCGACGCTCTAACGAGAGCAATGTATCGTTATGGCCGTCAAAAACCGGAACCAAATTGGAGGCAGTATCTGTCATGAAGAACTCCGAAAATGAAAAATGCTATGAGAAAAACCAAATGTGAAAAGCAAAAGGGATCTACGCAAAACCCAAGGCCACTGGCATAAAGCTAGGTCACATTGGCGGAATTTGAAACTACACTGTTAAATATTAAACCCTTAAAATCAATAGGATCAGCGGATATTTCTGGATGGTTTTACGAGGGAACAACGCAATGGCGACAGTGATCAGAAGCTCTGACTTTACGGCAGACAAAGCCTGGGGTGCACAGCAGATTGCCAACATGAATGGCATTACCACACGGCTGCATTGGACGGATCAGCCCTATAAATGGCATGTGAATGAAGGAGAGGAAGTGTTTGTCGTGCTGTCTGGATGCGTCGAGATGAAGTATCGCCAAAACGGCGAGGAACTCACCGCTCTATTGAATTCAGGCGATATTTTCTATGCATCAATCGGCACCGAACATATAGCGCAGCCCCATGGTGAGGCGCGTATCCTGGTCGTTGAAACAGAGGGCAGTGTTTGATGTCAGATGCGCAGGGAAGGGGACTGTTGTCCCCATCCTCGGTCTAAATCGTTTAGGTCAGGCTAAGCCGGGCAACGCTACATCCACCATGATCATCGCAAAATGACAGGCCGCTGCTGACAACACAAAACCGTGCCAGATCGCGTTCTGGAAGGGCAGGTTCTTCCAGATGTAAAACAGGGTTCCAACCGTATAGAGGCCACCGCCGGTTGCCAGCAGAGTAAAGCCTGCAAGGGAAAGCTCATTGTAAATCGGAACAATCGCAAAGAAGCTCACCCAGCCCATCGCCAGATAGATAGGCACGGCTAGTTTGTCCATCGAGGATATGTGTAGGATCTTGATGGCTGCACCAGCAATCGCACAAATCCAGATCCCAACGAGCATGGAAATCCCAAGCCAGCCGCCAAGAACCATCAGGCATAGGGGAGTATAGGTGCCAGCAATAAGGAAATAGATTGCAGAATGGTCCAGACGACGCAGAATGCCAATCTTATTATCTTTCTGCAGAATATTGTAGGTCGCAGAGCAGACAAGCATGGCCAACAGCGTACCAGCATATATGTAGATGCTGATTTGCCGGGCGTAGTCATCCGCCGCCCACAAGACCATAACAAAGGCTGTTGTTGCAGCAGCTCCAAACGCAATGCCCACAACGTGGATGATGCCATCAACCACTCGTTCTGCGTAGGTTTCTTCCCTCATCCGCGGACAATCCCCCCAATTAATCCAATATATGCCCTCTTCCATAATGCAGGTCCAAGCTCGCAAACTCAACTGTAACTAAGTTGCAATCTGGTCATTTACTGGGCAATTCTCAAATCTGAAGGTCATGCCCTTGGAAATCGGGCATATCCAATTGCCAGTCTCGCCTAGATGTGGCATTGCCTCTCTCGGCTTCCCAAAAGAAGCTGCTCTGGTTTGAAAGGTCCTTTGGGCTCTGTGGGAAAGAACGCGAAAGCGGAACAGCTTCTTTGCAATTTTCCTTAGAATCGGAGATTTTGCGCTGACTTCCCAAGCAGCAGTTGATGCCATTTTCGGGTTTATCAACGTTGGCTCTCGCCAGCGCCAAACTCTGAGAAGTGAACCGCAGCGCACTTTAGAAAACGTTTATTGCCGATACCCGGTTAATCACCTGCCTCCTGTGAGGCGCAACAAGAGATTTTGAATGACGGTCAGCATCGAAATGGGTGTCAAACCTAATGGCACCTCCTCTGTTGTCGATCTTGAAGAATTGCTTGCAACGCGACTACTCGTGCAGGGAAACTCCGGCTCGGGCAAATCGCATCTGCTACGCCGCCTCATGGAGCAAAGCGCGCCGTGGGTACAGCAGGTGGTGATTGACCCGGAAGGCGACTTCGTATCGCTGGCAGATGAGTTTGGGCATGTGGTGATTGAGGCGACAATGAATGATCGCGAACTCACCATGATCGCCGCCCGCGTGCGCCAGCACCGCATTTCCGTCATTCTAAACCTGGAACATCTGGAGCCGGACAAGCAGCTCAAAGCCGCAGCTGCCTTCCTGAACGGCTTGTTCGATTCCGACCGCCAATACTGGTATCCGGTTCTGGTCGTCGTGGATGAAGCCCAGCTGTTTGCGCCTTCCGCCTCTGGTGATTACGGCGAAGAAGCCCGCCGCCTTTCCCTGATGGCCATGACCAACCTCATGTGTCGTGGTCGTAAGCGTGGTCTGGCTGGCATCATCGCAACCCAGCGTCTGGCAAAGCTTGCCAAGAACGTGGCTGCGGAAGCCTCCAACTTCCTGATGGGCCGTACATTCCTTGACATTGATATGGCTCGTGCCTCCGACTTGCTCGGCATGGACCGGCGTCAGGCAGAACAGTTCCGTAACCTTGAGCGCGGACAGTTCATCTCCCTCGGCCCGGCAATGACCCGCCGGCCGCAAAAGGTGGTTATTGGCGAAGTTGTTACTGGCAGCCGTGGCGGCTCGCCAAAGCTGATGCCAATGCCGAACCAGCCCGTTGAAACAGCTGCTGAATTGATCTTCACAGCAACGGACAATGATCCGGTGCTGCACAACAACCGTGTGGCCGCGCCTTCTGCAAAAGACGTTATGTTGCAGCTGTCACAAACAGCCGCCAGCAACATGCAGGCGCAGCATAAAGAAGTTGTTGAAGCCGAGCCGGAAGACCTCTTCAACCTGGAAGAAAAGAACCAGCAGTATAAGGAGATCATCGCCAAAATCCTTGAAGACCCTGAAGCTGCCTTCGCACCAGTCTCCCAGCTCTATCAGGATTTTCAGGTCCGCTGTCGCATTGATCGGCTGAAGTCTCAGGATCTCGCTAAGTTCCGTAAGCTTCTTTCTGTGGCTCGTGCTGGTGTCGATAAAAAAGAAGTCGAAGAAGGTGATTGGCAGCAGGCAGAAGTGATTGCTGGGCAGCTGCCAGAAGAGATGCGCGGCGTCTATCTTCTGCTGGCAAAAGCCGCGTTTGCAGATGAGCCGTGCCCGGAAGATCTGGACATCGCGAAAGCGTATGGCACCCGCTCACCGGGCAGAGCGCGCTGGCTGCTCACACATATGGAAGAGCAGGGCTTCATCATCTGCGCCAGTGATCTGCGTGGAAACCGTATCGTGACCCTGCCGGATATCGGCAAGCAAACCGCAACCAAATAAGTCTTAGTCAGCGGCCATCCGGCAAGGAGTGGCCGCCTACAGGCCCGTCCACTTCGTCAAAGAAGGTTGTCTCGGTGCTCCGCGAGCAGGTCGAGCACAAATGCGGTTTGGACGGCAAGACATACTTCAGGCAACATGCCTTACGCCGCGGGGCATACTCTGTCAGCCCCTCTTGCTGACGTTGCCGCCAGACAATCCCGCCATTGATCTTCTTACCAAGGCTCGCAAGATAGGCGCGCATCAAGCTCGCCACATCTGATGGCTTTGCACCATGACGACGCAAGACAAGAAACGGCGATGTGATGGAAACAGCCACGGTGGAATAAAACACCGAAGGCGCCACTTTTCGCCGCCCCAGCTCCCGGTGGAAGACCTGAATGATCTCTTCGAAGCAAATGGAAAGTGCGAACAGCTCCGCAGGGCCCTGGTCCGGATTAAGCTCAAAATCCTCTTCCGAAAGGCGAGGGTCAAAGAAAATCTCTACCCAGGGACCTTTGCCATGCAGGACAAACCGTAGCTCATCAATGCGCGGTGCGCGGCCACTTAAAAGGTAGCTGACTGATATCCGGTTGAGCAGGATCTGGCAGATTGTCTTCAAGGCAAGGCTTGCGGCAATCTTTGTCGTTGGGGCTCCGCGATCTTCCTTGATGTAGTCAATCATACGCTTTGCAACCAAACCGAAGTTGCTGTCAAATCCGGAAAATTCCCGCAGCTCTGCAGCCACCACGTGCGGCGCAGGCGCGGTGATTGCCCGTGCTGCAACCAGCTCACCACCTTCAGGCAGAGCAGCTTCAATGAGGCCAGCAAAACGTGCGGGAATACCCGCCGTTTCGAAAGTGGGAATATCTGAGGGCGATAGACCGGTGGACACTGCCTGCAAAACCTCTGGATCTACGACTGCGCATATCCGGAATGTGGAATTGAGTTTCCGAAATGGATACGCTGAAACTTATAGTTACGAGGCGCGCATGTTTGGCTGACAGTTGGCTGAACACGACACAACAACACTTTCGCGTTACTTAGCACAAAAACAAAGTCTACCGAAATGGTAGACTTTGAAGTCTGTGAGTAATGCACCTGTCTGTTGCAAATGGGTCAGGCTTTCGCCTTGTTGGCTCGCTTCTCCCAGGCAAATTTTTCTGCAATCCAGATCCCGCCCAGCACCAGCGCCAGAGCAGCACCGTGATAAAACGCAAACAATTCCCCAAGCAGCACAATTGCCATCACCGATGCAAACACCGGAACCAGATTGACAAAAACACCAGCCCGGTTGGGGCCAATCAGTTCCACCCCACGCATATAGAAAATTTGGGCAAGGAATGATGGGCAAAGTGAGATGTACAAAATAACGAGCCAACCTTGCACAGAAGGCCAGACCAACGTTTCCTGACTGTACTCAACCGCCAGCATCGGAAGTGACACCAGGGAAGCCACAAAGGCCATCACCGCAAAAAAGGCCAGCGCAGGGACCTTGGGGCGGTTTCTCAAAGCCAGCGTGTATCCAGCATAAAACACCGCCGCAACAAGCATCAGCGCATCACCCGGATTGATGTGCATATTGAGCAGAACCTGAAGACTGCCCTGACTGGCCACAACGAAAACACCAAGCAATGTCAGCAAAATGCCGATGAATTGGATTAGCGTCACCCGAGCGCCAAACAGGAAGTAAGCCCCAATCACAACGATCATCGGAATGGAGCCCTGCAAGATGCCCATGTTCACCGCTGTGGTGTTGTGAGCAGCCAGATAGAACAAGCCATTGAAGCCGGAAAATCCGAACGCGGCCATCAAAGCGATGCTGATCAGGTGAGGGCGGATGTCCGCCCAGGACGCAACAAGATCCCGCCAGGCAATCAGGCTCATGAGCGCGGCCACAATCCCCCATCGCAAGAACACGATCACCATAGGTGAAACATGCCCCACAGCAAGCTGACTGGCCACGGCGTTGCCGCTCCACATGAGTGTGGTCAACACCAGAAGCAGCATAGGCCTGCTGTACAGCGAGGTGAGAATAGGCATGTAAAAAGTCCGTCGGTGAGCGGGCAGAAGGCACCGCTGAAAAGGAGCAGTCACCCTTCACCGTCCCCCTAACAAATGCAAGGTGAATTTCCGCAAGGGCTGTAGAGGTTTCATCAAGTATGTCGTTTTGCTTGGCATGCCGTCTTGAAATGCACGCAAATCCACCCAAAATCAAAGCATTAGACCGCGTGACTAAAGCTTGCCATTCAATCACCTGTGTTTTGAAAGAGCCGGAAACGAATTGATGCATTGAAACTTGAGATTGAATTTGCAAGGGTTTGGTTTGAAAAACTCAGCGGCAGGAAGTGACGGCATATCCTGCTAAAAAATGACAATACGAGGGGGACCCATGTCGCAAAGAGTAAGTGTTGCATCACTACAGGTTTCACCAGAGCTCCATGACTTCATCGAAAAAGAAGCGCTTCCGGGAACCGGTGTGTCATCCGATCAGTTCTGGGAGGGCTTTTCGCAGATCATCAAGGATCTGACACCGAAGAACCGCGAGTTGCTCCAGATCCGTGAAGATATCCAGACCAAGATTGACGACTGGCACAAAGCCAATCCCGGTACCATTGATCTTGAAAGCTACAAGGCATTCCTCAAAGAGCTCGGCTACCTCTTGCCAGAGGGTGACAGCTTTGAAGTTGAGACGGACAACGTAGACCCGGAAATCGCAGAAATTGCAGGCCCACAGCTCGTTGTGCCAGTGATGAATGCGCGCTACGCTCTTAACGCAGCCAATGCACGCTGGGGCTCCCTGTATGACGCGCTCTATGGCACCGACGCCATGGGCACGACGCCACAAGCGGGCGGGTATGACGAAAAGCGCGGCGCAGAAGTGATCGCTTACGCCCGCAAGAAGCTGGATGAAGCTCTGCCGTTGGATGAAGGCAGCTGGGTTGATGTCAAAGAGTTCGCCATTATGGGTGGTTCTCTGGCCCTGACCCTTGAAAACGAAGACATGGCTGGCCTGCAGGATCCGCTCGGGTTTGTTGGCTATGCAGGCGACAAAGACGAGCCAACCTCTATCCTGCTGCAGAAGAATGGCCTGCACTTTGATGTTCTGTTTGACAGCACCAGCCCGATTGGTGCTGCGGACAAAGCTGGCATCAGCGATATCATTTTAGAATCCGCCATCTCCACAATCATGGACTGCGAAGACTCTGTTGCTGCCGTGGATGGGGAAGACAAAGCACTGGCCTACCGCAATTGGCTGGGTCTGATGAACGGCGATCTGAAGGAAGAAGTCGCAAAAGGCGGCAAAACCTTCACCCGCACGTTGAATGCTGACCGCCACTATACAGATGCGCAGGGTGATGCACTGGCTCTGAAAGGGCGCTCCCTGATGCTGGTGCGCAACGTCGGACACCTGATGACCAACCCGGCAATCCTTGATGAGGATGGCAACGAGGTCTTCGAAGGTATCATGGACGCCATGGTGACAGCTCTTTGCGCAGTGCATGACATTGGCCTGCGCAAAGGGGCAACAGCCCGCAACATGAACTCTGTGGCTGGTTCCGTTTATATCGTGAAGCCAAAGATGCATGGCCCGGAAGAAGTCACCTTCGCAAACGAGCTGTTTGGCCGCGTTGAAGATGTTTTGGAACTGCCGCGCAACACCTTGAAAATGGGCATCATGGATGAGGAACGCCGCACCACGGTCAACCTCAAAGAGTGCATTCGTGCAGCCAAAGCCCGTGTCTGCTTCATCAACACCGGCTTCCTTGATCGCACTGGTGATGAAATTCACACCTCCATGGAAGCTGGCCCGATGATCCGCAAGGCGGACATGAAGCAAGCAGCATGGATCAACGCTTATGAGAACCACAACGTGGATACCGGTCTTGCCTGCGGTTTGAGAGAGCATGCGCAAATCGGTAAAGGCATGTGGGCTATGCCGGATCTTATGCACGCTATGCTGGAGCAGAAGATCGGGCATCCAAAAGCCGGTGCCAACACCGCATGGGTTCCATCTCCAACCGCAGCAACCTTGCATGCCATGCATTACCATCAGGTCTGTGTGCCAGCCGTTCAGGAAGAACTGGCAAGCCGCGAGCCTGCAAAGCTGGACGACATTCTGTCTATTCCGGTTGCGACCAATCCAAACTGGACGCCGGAAGACATTCAGGCGGAAGTTGAAAACAACGCACAAGGCATCCTTGGTTATGTTGTCCGCTGGGTGGAACACGGCACAGGTTGTTCTAAGGTGCTGGACATTCACAATGTTGCTTTGATGGAAGACCGTGCCACCTGCCGCATCTCTTCCCAGCACATCGCCAACTGGCTGCATCACAATGTCTGCTCAAAAGAGCAAGTGATGGAGATCATGAAGCGTATGGCCGCTGTGGTGGATGAACAGAACGCTGGCGATGCGGCCTACCACAATATGGCACCGGACTTCGACAACTCCGTCGCCTTCCAGGCTGCTTGTGATCTGGTATTCAAAGGCCGCGTCCAGCCAAGTGGTTACACCGAACCTGTCCTGCACCAACGCCGTTTGGAAGCAAAAGCCAAGTTCGGCGTTTCAGCATAAAAGAGAAAACCCTGCGCAGTCCCAAACAACTGCGCAGGGTTCGCTTAAATGATACTCTAAGAGTCTGAACTCAGCTGCCATCCTTGGGTACAAGGTGGGTAAACCCACCAAAATCGCCGTTTGTCAGGTTGATTGTGTCACCATCAAACTCAGTCCCTGAAATTTTTATAGCCGGCCCTTGTAGGATGTTCCACTTTCTGGAATCGCGGAATTTCTTGTAGTCGCGAAACCCTTGTGACTGGCTTAACCATGTCAGATCCACAAGGCCGTCTTGCAAGGCATTGGCGGCAACCAATCCATTTCCATAGATGCCAATCTTGTAAGGATTTCCAGCCTTTTTAAAGACTGACTGGATTTCTTTGAAGTAGGGCGTGATGTAGTGCACGTAGTCGTAATAGGACGCGTCATAGTCAACGGCAAAGTAGATGCCAGAGCCTTTGGGCTGCCTGATTACATCCTGCGCCAGATGCAGCGCTTGTTGAGCTTGCTGTGTTCCTGCAGCACTCGTAAAGGAGGATGGCCTGTCATTGCTGTCCTCATAAACAGTGATGATGGAAAGGCCCGCAGCAATCAACTGCTGGGCTTCCGTTGGCTGCAACTGCTTCCACTTGGAAAAAGAGTAATAACGCCCAACGGCCTTGTACCCTTTCTTGGCGATCGCGCTCGCCAGCACTTCCACACCTTCAGCTGTATCAACGGCAGGTTCGGTCTTGATGCCTTTATCGTCAGTCATTGCTTCTCTGCTTCTTATTGTTATGCAGAGTGATGACGAACATGAGAGAAAGACCGTGAGAGCCTACCAGTTCCAATGGTTAGCGAAGTTATACGCTGGGTTTGGAAGGATGATCCAATGGAAGGTTTAGACCTCATTTGGAGCAGGAAGGAGCTGCAAAGCTTCCAAAGCCACCATAAGAGCCTCGGTTCAGATTGAGCGTGTCCTGATCGTATTGAGTACCAGCAATTGTCACGTAAGGACCTTGAAGAATGTTCCAGTCTCCAGATTGCTTGTATTCCTGATAGTCATAGTAACCCGTTGACTGAGAAAGCCATGTCAGGTTGGCAAGACCATCATCTTTGGCACAGGAACAGACGAGACCATTGCCATAAACGCCCACATGGTAGGGATAGCCAAAGGAAGCAAAAACATCGTTGATCGCTCTCAGGTAAGGCCTGATGTAATGGGTGTAGTCATAGCTTGATGCATCATAATCGACAGCAAAATAGATGCCGGTTTGCCTTGGCTGATGGATGACGGCATCTGCCTGATAAAGTGCTCGTAGCGCCTGTTGAATTCCAATTTCTGATGAGAAATAGGACGGAGCATCATTGCTGTCTTCATAAACCACAAAGATGTTCAGGTCGGCTGCAAAGAGCTCAGAGGCTTCTGCTCTGGTTAACTGTTTCCAGCTGTGCTGGGAGTAATAACGTCCCACGGCTTTGTAGCCATCTTGAGCAAGTGTTTCGGCGGAATTACCGGCATTTGATGCTGTATCAAGTGCTGGCAGCAAGAGTTTAGGAGAGGTTGGATTTGTCATTGTTCTCTGCTTTTTGTTGTTATGCAGAGCAGTGACGAAGTAGAGAGATGTGACGTGAGAGAGTGACTTCTGCTAGGGTAACAGAAGCCTTAATCTCTCACTCAAGGTGGGTGTTAAAGCGGTAGTCTCACAATCGCGACAAGGCCTTTTTCCTCGCCATTTTCAAGACGAATAGTACCGCCTTGCGCATGAATGATGCTGCGTGTGATAGCAAGGCCCAGACCAATGCCGCCGGTCTGTTCATTCCTGGATTCCTCCAGACGAACAAACGGCTCAAAAACGTCTTCAAGGCGGTTCTGCGGGATGCCCGGACCTTTGTCTGCGATACGCACCTCAGCATGAGCCTCATCAATCAGGAAGGAGACATCAGCCTCCTCACCATAACGGATCGCATTGCCAATCAGGTTCTGGAAGGCGCGTTTAAGTGACATTGGACGACACTTCAGCACAACCCGGTTTTGCGCCTCAACGCTCACATGGTTGCCCATGTCCTCCTGATCATTGGCGATGCTCTCCAGCAAACCACCAAGGTCTACGGAACGCAGTTCTTCCTGCTTGGAATCCTCACGGGTAAAGGCAAGCGTTTCCTCCACCATCGCCTGCATTTCATCCAGCGTGGCGATCATGCGTTCCCGGTCTTCGTCATCATCAATAAACTCGGCCCGAATGCGTAGCGAGGTGATCGGAGTACGCAAATCATGACTGATTGCGGCCAGCATGCGAGTACGGTCAGAAATAAACCGCGTCAAACGCTCCTGCATCTGGTTAAACGAGCGCGTCACAGCCCGTACCTCAGCTGGTCCCGCTTCTTTCAGCGGCTTCGCATCTGCACCACGACCAAGGTCATTGGCAGCAGCTTCCAGCGTTCGAAGCGGCTTCGTCAGGCGGTAAACAGAGACCCAGATGATCAGGATGGTCAGCAAAGCCATAATGACGATCGGCAGCAATATCGGCACAAATGAAGGTTTCGGAAGCCGGAAGTTGCTCTCGATGTTGAGCCACTGGCCATTCTTCAGCTCAATGGCAGCAAAGAGCTGAACGCCTTTTAGAGAAAACCAGCGGTATTTTTTGAAATAATCATCCCGTCGGTCATGCATCGCCTGCATGGAACCATGAGAAGTCCGCTCACGTCCTTCTGGAGGCGGAGAGGATCGATCACGCCACTTCTCTTCTTGAAAGCGCTCATTGTAGATAACGGCAACACGGGCCTGCCGGTCATGATCCAACTTGCGCTTCAGGTAGTCGGCAAGCCGAGCCTCCATGCTTTCATCACCACCCATTTCGGCCACAACGGGAGTATCGCCAATGCTAAAGCGGGTGCGGGTGTTGGAGACCGTGCGCAGAACCTGCTTTTGTAAGCGCGGCGGCGTGGCTTCTAGCAGCTTCACCACATTGGCTGTGCGCCAAAGAGCATTGTCGCGAGCAAGGTTGGCAAGAGCATATTGACGCTCGCGACCCAGCAGCACAAAGCTGACGATCTGCGAGAAAATAAGCGCTGCCAGCAGCAACAGGATAAGCTGAGGGGCAAGACGGCGCGGGATCAGTTTACCAAGAAACTTCATGCAGTGACTTCTTTGACTTCACCGGTAAAGGTGTAACCGCCCCCCCAGACAGTCTTGATCAATTCCGGATTTTTGGGATCAATCTCGATCTTCCGGCGCAGCCGGGAAACCTGATTGTCGATGGACCGGTCAAACACACCCAGTGACCGGCCAGAGGTCAGATCAAGCAGTTGCTCGCGGGACAACACCACGCGAGGTCGCTTCAAAAACGCCAGCAGCAGCTGAAACTCACCGGAAGACAGCGGGACGCTCACATCTTCCGGATCAATCAGTTCACGCCGCGCTGTATCCAGAACCCAGCCGTTAAACGCCAGTTTTTCTGTATCGATGGGGTCACGTTCCCGCGGAACACTGGTGGCACGGCGCAGCACAGCGCGGATGCGGGCCAGCAGCTCACGCGGATTAAAGGGCTTGGTCACATAATCATCTGCACCAATCTCAAGGCCAACAACACGGTCTGTATCTTCAGCCATTGCTGTCAGCAGGATCACAGGTGCCTGATTGGTTTCCACCAGATGCCGGCAGAGCGATAAGCCATCTTCGCCCGGCATCATGATGTCCAGCACCACCAGATCAATCGAGGAGTTCCTCAGAGCCTTACGTGCAGCGGCTGCACTTTCTGCCACGGTCGTACGCATATTATTCTTCGTCAGATAACGGGCAAGGCTCTCCCGAATATCCCGATGATCATCGACGATAAGAATATGTGCTGTACTCTGAGACATGCATCCTCGCTTGAGTCCCGTCTCTCATGGCAGATGAAAGACCATATAGTATGCGATGCCTAACTTATGCCGTATTCCCGGGACCAGCGAAAGGTTCTCGGCATCCAAAAATGTATCAAACTGTCCCAACCCGATACTCTGGTAAATCCTGTGACAAAACAACGTGTTTTCTGGTGTAGTTTTGCGACACTTCGCTCCTACCTTCTGTTTATCGAAGCACACTCACACAAACCTTCCCCTCGTTTTAGGCTTTGATTTTTAGGAGAACACGACATGATGAATTTCAAAACTATTATGGCTGGCTCTGTAGCTGCATTGATTGCTGGTACCGCTCTGTCTCCTGCCATGGCTGCTCCGGGTTTTGGCGGAAGCTTTGGCAAGAAGATGTCTTCCCAGTTCTTTACAAATTTTGACGCAAACAAAGACGGCTCTGTCACCGCTGCTGAAATTGAAACAAAACGCAAAGCAGACTTTGCAAAAGCAGACACAGCTGGCGACGGCGCAATCACTCTGGAAGAATGGAAAGTCTTTGCAGCAGATCGCTCATCCGAGCGCAGCAAAGACCGTTCAGTCCGCATCTTCCAGCGCTTTGACAGCGACGGTGATGGTCAGGTGACCCGCGAAGAGTTCCTTGATAAGGCAGAACGCATGACAGCGCGCATGGACAAGATGAAAAAGCGCATGGGCGACCGCATGGCCAAGATGCAGGATGGCAAGGGCGGCAAAGGCAGCTGGGGCGATGGCAAACAAGGTAAGGATGGCAAGGACGGCTGGCAGAAAGGCCCTCGCGACGGGAAACAAGCCGACGGCAAGCAAGGCAAAGGTGGCTGGGGTAATGGCCCACGCGATCAGGGTATGATGAGCTTCGGCAAGCACGGTGGCAAAGGCATGCGCGGCGAAATGATGGGCGCAATGTTCGCCAAGGTTGATTTGGACAAGAACGGCAAGATCTCCAAGGATGAGCTGAACAAACTCGCTGACCAGCTCTTCGCAAATGGCCCTGTTGATCTGGCTGGTTTCAGAACCATCGCAGCCGAATTCAAAGAACCAATGTACGTGCGTTCCTTCCAGCGTCTGGATGCTGACGGCGACCTGAAAGTGACACAGGAAGAGTTCTTTGCACCAACTGCTCAGATGATGAAACGCATGGACCGTAACAACGACGGCGTCATCACCTCCGCAGACTTCAAAAAGATGAAGAAAGACTGGCGCAAAGGCCACAAGGACCGCAAAGGTGGCCACGGTCATGGTCACGGCATGGGGCAAGGCCAGCGCGGATAAGCCTAACCGCTTGAGCGAATAAAAAAGGCGGAGCCAGTGTGCTCCGCCTTTTCTGTATCAGTTTAGGAAACCTGAACTAGCTTGTGGCTGGTTTGGTCTCTTGCATCTCTGCATCATAATCAACTGCAATACCGTAATGCGGATCTTCCAGAACGGCGACCTCAACCATGCTGCCAGCTTTGTGCAGCAGGTCTTTACAATCCGGAGATAAGTGACGCAGATGCAAGGTTTTACCAACCTGCTCATAGCGCGTTGCCAGTGCATCAATCGCTGCCAGACCGGAATGGTCCACCACGCGGGAATTGATGAAGTCAACAATCACATCATCCGGATCAGACTGAGGATCAAAGATCTCCTGGAAACCAGCAGCAGACCCGAAGAACAGCGGGCCTTCCAGCTTGTAGATCTTCTGGCCTTCAGAGTTGGTTGTTGTGTGCGCATCAATACGCTTGGACGCGTTCCACGCATAAGCCAGCGCAGAAACAATCACGCCAACCACAACAGCAACAGCAAGGTCAGAATACACGGTCACACCAGTTACCAGCGCAATAACAATTGCATCAGTACGTGGGATCTTGTGCAGGATCTTGAAGGTGTTCCACGCAAAGGTACCAATCACCACCATGAACATCACACCAACCAGCGCCGCCAGAGGGATCTGCTCAATCAGCGAAGAGGCAAACAGAATGAAACTGAGTAAGAACAACGCTGCCGCAATACCTGCAAGACGTGTCCGGCCACCGGATTTCACGTTGATCATGGACTGACCAATCATCGCACAACCACCCATGCCGCCGAAGAAGCCAGTTACAACGTTTGCAGCACCCTGAGCAAGACACTCTTTGGAGGCGCCGCCGCGTGTATCTGTCATTTCAGAAACAAGGTTCAGCGTCAAAAGGCTCTCAATCAAACCAATCGCTGCCAAAATAACGGAGTAAGGCAGGATGATCATCAGAGTTTCCATGTTCAGCGGAACCATTGGGATGTGGAACTCAGGCAGGCCGCCAGCAATTGGAGCCAGATCACCAACGGTCTGAACGTTAAGCCCAAGGCCAATCACCAGCACAGAAACAACAACAATAGCAGCCAGTGGGGCAGGAATAGCATTGGTCAGCTTTGGCAGATACCAGATCACAGCCATGGTCAACGCTACAAGACCAAGCATAAGCGTCAGGTCCATACCTGCAAGCCAGCTTGTTGTACCGCTCACTTCATCAACGATCTGGAACTGGCCCATCTGCGCAAGAAAGATCACGATCGCAAGGCCGTTCACAAACCCAAGCATAACTGGGTGCGGTACCATGCGGATAAACTTACCCCAGCGCATCAGGCCGAAGATCAGCTGAAGGATGCCCATCAGCACAACGGTCGCAAACAGGTATTCCACGCCGTAGGTCACCACGAGTGAGACCATAACAACGGCAAGCGCGCCGGTTGCACCAGAGATCATGCCCGGACGACCACCGAAAACAGCAGTAATAATGCCGACGATGAAGGCCGCGTACAAACCAACAAGTGGTTCAACCTGGGCAACAAATGCGAATGCAACAGCTTCTGGAACCAGAGCAAGAGCGACGGTAAGCCCGGAGAGGAGCTCAACCTTAATAGTATTGGCTGTAAAGCCAGTCTTTTCGGGCGCGTGCGCCTTCGAGGACGAATGCAAGTAGCACCTCCAATGGGATTCTTGGTACTGTTTTAAAGTAGTGGGCAAATCCTAGGCACGCACTGTGAAGTCCGTGTGAAACCAAGAGGTTTCCTGCTCAAGGACAAGAGCTATTCAGCCAGGACACCGCTAAAATTTGAGCGGTTTTTGTCTCCCTTTTGACGCGCTTATACGGGAATATCGTCAAAAACACCATCCCCCCAACGCATAATAGCCATGCACGGGGTACGGGGAGGGATGCCTGGTGGATGTTACGACCAATGTGGCCCCTGGATTTTATCTAATGGAAAAAGTGTTGGCACACGATCTATGAGTGGGGCTTCTGTTTCCCTGAAAACGTGATATGCCTCTGCCATTGCAAGGAATTTTCAGATGACAGTTTTAACACCATTCAAACCAAGTATTTCAGAGAGCATGCGCACCAGAATTTTGGAGCAACTGTATAAGATTGAGGCCGACAACGATGTAACGATCCTCTTTGCTATTGAAAGCGGTAGCCGTGCCTGGGGCTTTCCTTCGCCGGATAGCGACTATGATGTGCGGTTCGTCTATACGCATAAACTGGATTGGTATCTTTCTTTAGAAGCTGGCAGAGACGTAATTGAGTTGCCGATCGACGATGAATTGGACATCAGCGGTTGGGAAATTCGTAAAGCCTTGAACTTGATGCTCAAGTCCAATCCGGTGCTGCTCGAATGGCTTCACAGCCCTATAAGGTACATTTGGCGTGACGAATTAGTCTCGCCATTGCTTGACCTCTCAAGAGAAGCTGCAAGCCAAACACCTTGTATCCATCATTATCGAAATCTTGGATTGCGCTATTGGGAAAAATCTCACACAACTGAAAATCGCCTAAACCTAAAACGTTTCTTTTATGCGCTTCGCCCAGCACTTGCGCTTCTTTGGATTAAAGAGCACCCGACCCTCACACCACCGATGAATGTACAGGAGTTGGCTGCAGGGCTCCCACTTTCTTCAGTTGTTTTGCACGAAATGGAATGTTTGATTACAACAAAGACCCAACTCAAAGAAAAACATGAGTTAGAAGAGTTCCCTGAAATCGTGCAGCTTGAAGCCCTGGTATTAGATGCCTTCGAGTGGGCAAAAAACGTTGATAAATCAAAATACATCCCAAGTTCGAAGTCAAAGATTGAAGCCTACTTTCGTCAAGTGGTCATGGAAGTAAACTAGATCCCGCATCAAGTGCGGGAAGACGACTGTGGGTGGCTATGAGGATTGTTTGCTCGCCCCCTCGGTGTCATCCCGGGCGAAGCGCAGCGTAGACCCGGGATCCATACTACCAGTATGAGAGGTGGGTTGAAGGTCTTTATGAGAAAGCAAGGCAAGCGGATATGGATCCCGGCTCATGGGCCGGGATGACACCGAAGGGGATTGCAGGCAACCTGAAAAAACTTATCCCCCCGGCCTCAAACCGTGCCCATACTAATCCCATGCCTACGTAACGGGCTGCTGGCGGAGCGACCGTCAGTTTGTCGTAGGCTGGGCGGGGCTATTGGAAGACGTAACGCACCTTTCAGTGGTCCGGTGAACCGAACTTCAAACGTGGCCGCATGGTTTGAGGGGAAGGGCCCAGGACTATAGGGTATCACGCGGTGATAGATACTCGAGCACCGGCAGTAAAACCTGCTTTTGTGAAAGTGTCTATCAAAGACGGAGGAACTGTTTGGGCATGGAAACGTGTCTAGATAAGCCATTGTCTTTCCGGGAAACCGGCTATCGTGCCTTATAGGCAAAAGAGGCGACGTTGTTCATTACAAGAAAGCCCGGGCAAGGCGCGTAGCCAATGCCGAAGAATTAGTTTCAATAAGTAGCGCAGGTATTGCCTGCCGCCTTGCTCATCCCGACTTCCGGGAATTCTGGTTCCACACTGCATGAGAGGTCATGTGGTGCTATTGGTGCTTCTACAAACGTCAAAGCGTATTGCTGAAACTTGAGAAACGGTTTGGGCACAAAAATCCGCAATAGATGAAACCGCTTTATGTGGAAATACGCAGGAAATGCATCTAATGCAGACTTTGCAGGATGCCGCCTAATCGTTAGCTTGTCGTCCTGCAAAGAAGCGTGTCAGGCAAGGAGCACCCCGGATGAAACCGACAAACTCAGTATTTACCGGAATAGAAACGACGGTATTTGAGCGCATGTCGCGTCTGGCTATGGAACATCAGGCCATCAATCTGGGGCAGGGCTTCCCGGATGTAGATGGCCCGCAGGATGTGAGACAGGTTGCTGCTGACACTTTGATGGAAGGACCAAACCAGTACCCGCCTATGTTGGGCGTTCCGGCCTTGCGACAGGCTGTGGCGGACAACAACAAGCGCTTCTATGATCTGGATGTAGATTGGCAGAGCGAAGTACTCGTCACCTCAGGCGCCACCGAAGCGCTGGCAGACAGCATCTGCGCGCTGGTTGAACCGGGCGATGAAGTCATCCTCATAGAGCCGCTCTACGATTGCTATCTCTCGCTAGTCAAACGGGCAGGCGCCACTCCGGTCTTCGTGCAGGTAACACCGCCAAATTGGGAGCTGCGTGAAGAGACACTGCGCAAGGCGTTCTCCGGCAAAACCAAAGCCATCTTGCTCAACAACCCAATGAACCCAAGCGCAAAGGTCTTTTCCACGAAGGAACTGCAACTCATTGCAGACCTGTGCCTGGAGTTTGATTGCTACGCGATCTGCGATGAAGTCTACGAGCACATCGTCTTTTCCAAGGACAAGCACAAGCCACTCATGACCCTTCCGGGGATGCGTGACCGCTGCATTCGCATCGGCTCTGCAGGCAAGACGTTTTCACTGACAGGCTGGAAAGTTGGCTACATCACAGCCGCCTCAAACCTGCTGGAACCAATCGCCAAGGCGCACCAGTTCATCACCTTCACCACACCGCCCAACCTGCAAAAAGCAGTCGCTTACGGTCTGAGCAAGGAAGATGACTACTATACCTCACTGGAAGACGACCTGAGAGCAAAGCGAGACCTGATCACCAAACCGCTGGAAGACATGGGCTTTAAAGTGCTGCCGTGCGAAGGCACCTACTTTGTCACCTGCGACTTCTCTCCACTTGGCTTCAAAGGCAATGACGTAGACTTCTGCCAGAAGATGGTGGAACAGGCTGGGGTCGCAGCTGTCCCAATCTCGGCATTTTATGGCACCGAAGGCCCGCAAACATTCGTCCGGTTTTGCTTCTGCAAAAAGGACGAAGTCCTGCAAGAAGCACTGGGCCGTTTGCGTGCATGGATGGGAGAACTGGCAGTTTCCTGAGAGCTCGCATCAGACGATAGACACTGCTTCTCTGATAAGCAGTTCTGGCTTTCGGGAATACGCGTAAAAATAAAGACAAATTCGCAAAAGTAGCTCTGCGTTTAAAAATAGGGTATGCAGACTACAACGAGCCGGAGCTGCTTGGTCAGGCAAGGACGACTGACAGCCTCCCGCAGATAACCAATTGGCCTGTAATCCAACCCCTGGAAGTTTGAGTGAATGGATAATCCCGTACTCGTCGAAGTGACACGCGGCACCACAGTCGAGAGCCGTCACCGTGGTTCAATCGCTATCGTTGATGCCGATGGTAAGCTGGCATTCAGCGCAGGTGACGTGGAGCAGGGCATCTTTGCACGCTCCGCAATCAAAGCTCTTCAGGCAATTCCAATGGTGGAATCCGGAGCGGCAGAAGCCCTTGATTTTGACGATGCAGAACTGGCACTAGCCTGCGCCTCTCATAACGGCGAAGAAACCCATGCCAACTCCGCACGCATCATGCTCTTCAAAGCTGGCCTGACAGAAGAAGACCTGCTGTGTGGCGCACAATGGCCAAAGCACATGGATGATTGCGTCGGCCTTGTGAAGACCGATGACAGCCCATGCCAGCTGCACAACAACTGTTCTGGCAAGCATGCCGGTTTCCTTGCCATGGCCAAGACCTTGGGTATTCCAACCGAAAACTACATCGACTTTGACCACCCAGTTCAGATGGAAATCCGCAACGTTTTGGAACAGATGAGCGGTGGCATTCTGGCGCGTGATGTATGCGGCACAGATGGTTGTTCCATCCCGACCTACGCCATGGACCAACAGAAAACAGCGCTGGCCTTTGCGCGCTTTGCAACAGGTGTTGGCCTCGATCCGGTCCGCGCCAGTGCAGCGGAAACGCTCTACGAGGCGTGCGTCAACGAGCCATACATGGTCGCAGGCAAAAACCGCTTCTGCACCGAGATCATGGATATCTTCAAAGGCCGCGTCTTCGTAAAAGTTGGCGCAGAGGGTGTCTTCTGTGCAGCCTTGCCAGAGCTTGGCTTCGGCGTGACGCTGAAATGTGAAGACGGTTCCGTGCGTGGTGCTGAGGTGATGATGGCATCCACCATCAGATCGCTTCTGGATATTTCTGATGAAGAAGAAAAAGGCCTGAACGCCTGGGAACACCAGCAGTTGAAGAACCGCCGCGATGTTCTCGTCGGCGAAGTACGCCCTGTTGCAGACTTCAAGCGTCTTCTGAACGCCATGTGATACAAGGCAGGAGTTTCATCTCCTGCCGCCTCATCTAAACTGCACTGACAAGATTGTCTGTCACGCGAATGGAGTGTGGCAGATCCTCCGTTGAAACTGCCAGATCGCCGCTCACTTGCTCATCCCATTTGAAGCCAGCGATATTCACGGCGCAGTCAGCAGTGATATTCTGGGAAATGAGCGCAATTTGTCCTTCAGCTGCAAAGCTGACGGCAATACCCACCGGGGCAGAGCGCACAGTATTTTGAGCTGCAATCAAATTACGTAGATACGGGCCCCAACCCAGATTAATGCCAACAACCCGCGCATCCTCGACAACATTGCCAGTCACACTGGTATCCGCCTCAACCGCAATACCAACCCCAAAACTCGGATTGTCCTTCGCATAAGGCCCAGTGCCAGTAATATCGCGCAATACATTGTTGGAGCACACGGCCAGACGACCACCCTCGCGGAAGTTGGTGATGGAAATCCCGTTGGCGGCTGTCTCAATCAGGTTACTGCTGACAATAGCGCCCTGAAAACCGAACTCAACAAACAAAGCCACCTCGCCGGAACGATGGCAGGTATTGCCAAGCACCTGAACATTAGACGCAGCATTGGCGCGGATTGCGGAGAACGTACAATCACTCACCTTGTTGTTGGAGATGGTAACATTGTCCGCCCGAAACACATTGATGCCATTGCCATTTTGACCGGTTCCACCACTTTGCGCTCGAATGTTGGAGACTTGATTGCTGGAAATGGTAGAGCCATCATGCCCTTCAGACCACCTATGCACCAGAATACCACCGTTTCCGCAGTCAGAAACGATATTCCCCTCAATCTGAAGCGCTCTAGCATTGTAGCTGAGAAGGGCAACATCTCCGATTGCTTGGATGTGGTTACCAATAACAGAGCCTGAGCACTGCTCCAGCACCAAACCAGCCTTGCTGCTCTTGGTTATCTCACAGGAACTGAGATCAAGCCGCTCACATTGAGAAAACCACAACAGCGCCGAGACGTCGTCGGAAAGTGGCAGGCTGTTGCCATCGCAGATAACACCACTCAGGCTGATATGATCTGCTTGAATGCCCTGCAGAAGAGGACCGCTTCCACTGAGTGCCAGACGCGTATGTCCGGGTACACCACGTAAGGTCAGTCCACTGGGCAGAGTAAGGCCCGAGCACAAATAGCTGCCAGCACCAAGCTGAAGGATTTGCCCCTGCGTTGCAGTCTCATTCATCGCGGACTGCAGCGCCTCAGAGATATCTTGCTGTAACGGAGGAGCTGGAAATTCCACGATTACCGGTTTTAAAGGAGCTGCCGCCTGGGTGTCTTTAGCAGCAACAAGTGTCCCGGCTCCGGCAATGGCACCAGCACCAAGGAGGGCACGTCGCGAAAGTCTCTCTTGATCCTCTGTCATCTTGTCCCCCAACGTTTGTTTAAATCCCGAACAGGCTCGCTAGTTTACTCGCCGCAGCCGTTGCTGGCAGGTTGCCGGACTTCACCGCGCTCTCAACGTCAGGCAGAGCGGCTTGAATATCAGGGTTTGCCTTCAAAGCTGCCTGAAGCTTCTCGTTCAGCAAGCCCCACATCCACGCCAGCTGCTGTTCAGCGCGTTTGTTGTTCCAGTCGCCGCTTGCCTGCATCCGTTCTTTGAAGATGCCGAGCTGCGCCCACACCTCATCAAGGCCTTCATTCGCAAGGCCGGAAACAGTCAGGACTGGAGGAGACCAATGCTTGGACCGCGGTGCAAGGATATTGAGAGCCGCACGATATTCAGAAGCTGCGGATCGTGCTCGCAACAGCCCGTCACCTTCTGCCTTGTTCACGGCAATAAGGTCGGCGATCTCAAGCACGCCCTTCTTGATACCTTGCAGCTCATCACCAGCACCCGGCAACATCAGCACGAGGAAGAAATCAACCATCTGCGCAACCGTCGTCTCGGATTGCCCGATGCCAACCGTCTCCACCAGGATGACATCAAACCCCGCCGCCTCACAAAGCAACATGCTCTCGCGGGTCTTAGCCGCCACACCGCCAAGTGTGCCTGCAGAAGGGGAAGGGCGGATGAAGGCATTGCGATCTATAGCCAACTGGGCCATACGGGTCTTATCACCCAAAATGGAACCGCCAGTACGCGTTGAAGACGGATCAACAGCCAGCACAGCCACTTTGTGCCCGGCTGCTGTCAGATTGGAGCCAAACGTGTCGATGGTGGTGGACTTGCCAACGCCTGGAACACCAGTGATGCCAATACGGAATGCATTCCCGGTGGAGCCCATCACCTTGGTCAGCAGCGCTTCGGTCTGCTCACGGTGGGCTGGCTTCTTGGATTCAACAAGCGTTATGCCGCGTGCAAGTGCTGCACGCTGCCCATTCAGCAACCGCTCGGCAAGATCATCAATGTTGTCTCTGGAAGAAGCGAAGCGTGCATTCATTCAAATAAGTCCGGTCAGAAGAATCTCTTCTGCCAACCTTGAACAGATGACGCCCCTTTGCAAGTCAGCGACTTGGAGAAGTTGTGGGGCAGGGCAGAACCCTGCACCAGTTCTTCAGGAAGGATACGCGAAGAATAATGCGTTAGCGATAAGTGACAGCAGTACCAGTTGCAGTCACCATCAACATGGAACCGTTGCTGCCAACAGTTTCATAATCAATGTCGATGCCGATCACAGCATTTGCGCCATAACGCGATGCTTCCTCAGTCATCTCATGCAGCGCAATCTGACGGGCTTTCTTCAGTTCACCCTCGTAGGCGCCGGAACGACCACCGACAATATCGCGAATACCAGCGAACAGATCCTTAAAGACGTTCGCACCCAGAATTGCTTCACCGTGAACAATTCCTTTGTACTCAGAAATCTCTTTGCCATCTAGAGAGTTAGTGGTCGTAGTAAGCATATGTCATCCTCAAATCCGTGCCATGGCCCTCAGCCAGACACACATCAATCCGTTCAATCAAAACCAACAAGCCAAGATCGAAGTGCCCGAGCCCATAAATCAAATGAGCGCTTACCTCATGTAGGAAAGGATCTGGAAAATTCTAGAGGCAGCTAACTTAGTCAGATCTGTGAACTTTCTTTTTGCTTGCTTAACTCACGTCTCATCTCGGCCAATTCAATGTGAAGCGCGTCAAGCTTAGCCTCTAGAGCCTGTAAATCCTTAGTGTCCGTCTCTTTGTTCTCATTGATAAAAAGATTAGCAACGATTGTACCTGTCAAAGAGGCAAACATACCAACGCCAACGGTCATCAAAAAAGCTGCGATCACGCGACCTACGGGGGAGACAGGAAAGAAATCTCCATAGCCTACTGTTGTGATGGTAACGAAGGCCCACCAGATAGCATTTCTCAGGGTGAGAATATTTGCGCCTTCTGCGTTTTTCTCTACCTGAAGAACAGCAATTGCGGCAAGGATGACAATCAGGATGGAACTGATGAATACAAGAGTGAGAACGCTGTTTGTTCTCTTATTATAGATGTACCGTACAATGGTATGGGAAGCACGAATTGCGCGAATTATTCTGAAGAGCCTGATTACACGTCCGTATCGTAGAGGGTCTACCAATGGGATGCTCGAAACGAGGTCGATCCAGCCCCATTTCATAAAGTCAACTTTCCGTTCTGCTTTTATGAAGCGGATAAGAAAATCAATAAAGAAGATTCCGCAAATTGCAGTATCTGCGTAAATCAGAAGGGTAATGGTTTCTGCATCAAGGTGCATTGCATCCTGAATAAGAAGTGCAGCAATGACATATATTGAAAGGATGACGATAAAAAAATCAAAAAGATGAGGTGCCGTTTGCAAAGAACGTTGGTTCATTACAGAAAATACCTAAAGTTAAATTTGAACGCTATTCCACCGGGATTGAAAAAAATAATCCGATAGATTTGATGCTGATACTTCCTGCTCAACACAATGACTTATGCAATTAATAGTTGCTGGTGTCTACAATGCACTAGCTAGCAAAGACTACCTGATCTTCCCAGATTTCTGGAAACTGGCAAACTTCTCGCTGTAGTCTGGATGCCAACGTGAAAGAGCCGGGCGATTTTCGATAAGATCGCCAGCTGCCCAGGCGATCCGCAGCTTGTCGGTGTTGGAGTCCACAGCATTGTCCGGGCACAGAATGTAAAAGTCATCTTCCGCCATACGCTGAAGAAAGTAGTCGACCGTTTGCTCGCTGGTCCATGCATCCGTAGGCTTCTCTGGATACTGAGCCATATTTATGCCCGTGTGAGTAAAGCCCGGTACAAAGAGATGCACTGAGATAGGCGCATTCGCCTCTCTGAGCTCATGGCTGAGTTGCTCACTAATAACTTTGATACCTGCCTTGGTCGTGTTGTAGGCAGGATTGCCGGGAGGGGTTGTGATCCCTTGCTTTGAGCCCGTGTTGATCACAACAGCCGGACGGTTTGCATCCACCATGCGCGGCAAGAAAGCATGAACGCCGTGGATTACACCAAACAGATTTACCGAGATGAGCTTCCGCCAATTCTCCATCTCACCCCAGCTTGAAGATGGAATTTCAATCCCGGCATTGTTCATAAGAACGGCCACATCACCAGCCTCAAAGGCTTTGTCGGCCAACGTTTTCACCTGGCTCTCATCAGAGACATCCGTAGGAACACCAAACACGCTCGCAGAACTGGAAGCAACCGCGCTAACGTCTTTTACAGCTTGCTCGAGTCGCGGTCCGGGCAGATCTGCCAGAACCACGCCTAACCCCTGTTGGGCAAACCGAAGGGCAGATGCTTTGCCGACACCACTCGCTGCACCGGTAACGACTGCTAAACCACCGAGTTCAAGAGCTTCTTTAAACATTGTTATTCGCCTGATGACTGGAAGTTCTATTATGGAAGGAGACCTGCTCTTTCTACCCCACCTGTATGAGCTTTATTCATTAAGGGTTCATTGCAGCACAGATCGCACGCATCTGAGAGCCAGTCTGTCACGACCATCTGGCGCAGCAGGAGATTTTTAATTTTGGGGGAGGTGTTCGGGCAAAGCTGACTTGCCATCCGCCGATAGAGTCCAGCGAAGGTAAAGAGCATGAAGGCGAGAACAAAAGTCTCGCCTTCATGCTGGGTTAAAAGCAGTCCTCAACTGCGGGAGTGCCGATCGGTTGTCACTCAGCCGCTTTTTGCGGCTCGTAGCCAAGCTTACCGTTGAGTTCGTGGATGAGGCCTTCAGCGGCCTCGGAGATCACAGTCCCTGGAGGGAAGATCGCGGATGCGCCAGACGCATAGAGCTCATCATAATCTTGAGGAGGTACAACGCCGCCTACAACGATCATGATGTCTTCGCGGTCTTCATCAGCCAGTGCCTTTTTCAGAGCGGGTACAAGAGTGAGGTGACCCGCGGCAAGGGAGGAAACGCCAACGATATGAACGTCGTTTTCAACAGCCTGACGGGCAGCTTCCTCAGGTGTGGCGAACAATGGTCCGATGTCCACGTCAAAGCCAAGGTCAGCAAAGGCAGAGGCGATCACCTTCTGCCCACGGTCATGACCATCCTGCCCCATTTTAGCAACAAGAATACGCGGGCGGCGACCGTCGTTTTCTTCAAACGCCTCAACCAGTTGTTCAATTCTGGAGATGCTCTCAGACATTTCACCAACCTCGCGCTTATAAACGCCAGCAATGGACTTGATTTCAGCTTTGTGGCGGCCAAACGCGTTTTCCATTGCCAAAGACATTTCGCCAACAGATGCCTTCACACGAGCGGCTTTCACGCAAAGGTCCAGCAGGTTACCCTCACCAGAGCGTGCTGCGTCTTCAAGTGCTATAAGCGCTGCCTGAGTATCCTCTTCGTTGCGCTCTTCGCGCAAACGATTCAGCTTCTCAATCTGCTTGGCACGAACCTCTTCGTTGTCCACTTTCAGAACTTCAAGTTCTTCTTCGCGATCAGGGCGGAACTTGTTCACGCCCACAACAGTCTGATGACCACTGTCGATACGCGCTTGTGTCTTTGCTGCGGCTTCCTCAATGCGAAGCTTCGGAATGCCTTTCTCAATGGCTTTCGCCATGCCGCCAAGGCTTTCGATCTCTTCGATATGCTTCAAGGCTTTCGCAGCCAGATCAGCGGTCAATCGCTCCACGTAATAAGAGCCACCCCATGGATCGATGGTTTTGGTGGTGCCGCTCTCCTGCTGCAGGAACAGCTGAGTATTACGGGCGATGCGGGCAGAGAAGTCAGTCGGCAACGCCAACGCTTCATCCAGAGCGTTGGTATGCAGAGACTGCGTATGCCCCTGTGTCGCTGCCATCGCTTCAACAGTCGTACGGATAACGTTGTTGAATACATCCTGCGCCGTCAAAGACCAGCCAGAGGTCTGGGAGTGTGTTCGCAGCGACAAACTCTTTGGGTTCTTTGGCTGGAAGTTCTCCTGCATCAGCTTCGCCCAGATCAGGCGCGCAGCACGCAGTTTGGCAACTTCCATGAAGAAGTTCATACCAATCGCCCAGAAGAAGGACAGGCGCGGAGCAAAGGCATCAATATCCATGCCTGCAGCCACACCAGCGCGGGCATACTCAATGCCATCCGCAATGGTAAAGGCCAGCTCCAGATCAGCCGTCGCCCCCGCTTCCTGCATATGATAACCGGAAATGGAGATCGAGTTGAACTTCGGCATATTCTCCGATGTATATGCAAAAATGTCGGAGATGATGCGCATGGAAGGTACAGGCGGATAGATATAGGTATTCCGCACCATGAACTCTTTCAGAATGTCATTCTGAATGGTCCCGGAAAGCTTTTCAGAAGGGACACCTTGCTCTTCAGCAGCCACCACATAAAGCGCCATAACGGGCAAAACTGCACCGTTCATGGTCATGGACACACTCATCTTGTCCAGTGGAATGCCGGAGAAGAGCGTGCGCATGTCATAGATGGAGTCAATGGCAACACCCGCCATACCCACATCACCAGCAACACGGGGGTGATCACTGTCATAACCACGGTGCGTTGCCAGATCGAAAGCGATGGAAAGACCTTTTTGCCCAGCCGCCAGATTGCGACGATAAAAGGCGTTGGAATCTTCCGCAGTTGAGAACCCGGCATACTGGCGCACAGTCCATGGTTGCTGAACATACATGGTTGGGTATGGCCCGCGCATATACGGCGGTAGACCCGGCCATGTGTTCAGGTGTGTCAGACCATCAAGATCCTGAGGCCCATAGGCAGGCTTAACAGCAATACCTTCCGGCGTGTCCCATGTGGCTTGCGCGTCAGTGGAGGTAGACACAGAACAGTCTTTGTAATCAATCTGGGTGTAGTCAGGAAACAAGCTCATCAAATTGCCTCCACTTCATCAGCCAGCGAAACGCCAACCACTTCAAAACATGTCTTCAGTTCAGCAAGCATATCACAGCCTTGGTATATGGTCCCATCAAGGCCATTCTCGGTCAGTTCAGGAAGAAGTTCCTTCGGACGCCCGGCCAGCGTAATGCGTTTCGCCCCAGCTGCTTTCAGTTGTTTTAAAACGGCTACAGCCTGCTCTTCATAAACCTTGTCAGAGGAGCACAAACACACAACCTTGGCATCGCTGATGCGGAAACAGGAGATCATGTCATCAAGGCTGTCAAACTGCTTGCCACCACCACTGACAAACCCGCCAGTTGCATAAAAGTTGCTGGCAAAGGTTGCGCGGGCTGTATGCTGAGCAACCGGCCCCAGCGTTGCCAAAAAGACTTTCGGTGGGTTGCCCTGAGTTTCCTGGAAGGCCTCGGCTTTGTCGCGGAGACTCTCAAATGGTGCTGCTAGACGAGAAAGCTTCAGAGCTTGACAATCATTATCGCCCAGTTGTTTACGGCTGGCCTGAATGTCAACAAGACCAGCACCCTCAGTCAGGGCTTTGGCAACAGCCTCAATCAACTGCCCGTCTGCGCTTGGCTCTGGCAAATCCATGCGTGTTGCAATTTCACCAATCTGGTCAGCATCTGCTTTCAGCACGTCAACATCAAGCTCGCCCAGGTTCGGGAAAGCGCTTGTGCCAGTCAGTGGATGACGCCCCGTCGCGACCAACTTGTCCTCTTCACGTCTGGCCGTGGTAACATCAGAATAGATCACGCCAGACGCCAGTGCTCCAAGCACGCCGCCTTCCTTCTCTATCTTCTGGAAGTACAACCATGCCGCATTGGCAAGGTCCTCAGTGCGCTCTTCAACCAAACCACTCCCGGCAGCAGGGTCACTGACCTGGGCCAGATTGCTTTCTTCAATTAAAATAAGCTGGGTGTTTCGGGCTATGCGCCGAGCAAATGCATTCGGCAAACCAAGAGGGCTTGTGAAGGGAAGAACGCTCACACTGTCAGCACCACCAATCCCGGCTGCAAATGCAGCAACTGTGGTGCGCAGCATATTTACCCAAGGATCGCGCTTGGTCATCATACGCCAGCTGGTTTCCATATGAAGATGGAGTGGCTGCGTTGGCAACTGAGCAGCATTTAGCAAACGAGACCAGAGCTGGCGCATCGCACGTGCTTTGATGATGGTACCGAACTGGTCAGCACTCGCACTTAGGCAGGCCGATACATGTCTTGGAAGATCCTCGGCAGACACACCGCCTTTTTCCAGCGTGCGCATATAATAGAGCAGGCTGGACAGGATGAGGCCGAGCTCTTGAACGCTGTTAGCGCCTGCATCGTGGTAGCAACGCCCATCACTGCGCAAAAGACTGCCCTGAAGGCCGTTGTTGCGGGCGTATCCCGCAAGATCCTGAGCACGCAGTTCGAGCCGCTCAAAAGAATTACGAACCCGCCCGGAGTTGACAAACACACTCAACGGATCGGAGATACCATGAACCGTCAGCTGGTTTGGCTCGATACCCAGACGCTTGCAGGCTTCAACGAGAAGCGCAAGTGTTGCGCTGCCCTCATAACCACATTCAAGACGGAAATCGATCAGGTCAGGTTGTACACCCTCAAGGAGGCTCAGCATATCGTCTATACGCTGAACACTCAGCCCACCACTCAGAACACGTGGGGAGGCGGGAAGAACCAGCTCAATGCTGTCAGCGCCTCCTTCGAGGTCTTCAAGCATCTGGGCGTTGGCCTCGGAAATGATGGGATGATCACTTCGCTGAACGATCTTCCAAGGGTGAGAGCACTCCCTCAATTGCAATGGAGCACTGTCCGTGCGCCCTTGGTATAATGGCTTGTTCTCAAGGCCACCGGCAATTGGTGTGTTTAAGGCATCCAGTGCCGCGCCTTTGAGGGCACGCAGAGCAGATGCTTCCCAGTCGCTGTGCGTCGCTTCTAGGAAATTGCTTGGAAAATCAATGTTTTGCATGTCCATCCCATGTCCTTCTGATAACTTTATACGAAGGAACCTTTGATGGTTTCAAGCTATGCGTTAGGACGAGATTGGAAAACAACTGCCTCAAACACTGCGTAAATTGCAGAACTACTGATGTGACAATGGTTAGATAGTTTTCGCATTAGCTTAATTTATCCTAAATTTGTCGCAATTGACCCTAGGGCATGTAACGCTGTTACTATTGCCGAGAGCTAAGCAGTAGTTTCGTACTCTTACTATAGATATTTCGGAGTTTCTGCGAAATAGCTCCTAGTTAAACTGTTGGGGTAATGAGTTTCTGGGGCAACAGCGGGGCCACTATTTACAAGTACTCTGAATACTTGGAGGTCAGTTGATCTACCTCCGAAAATGAGAATGACGGTATTGCCGAGATTGCTGTAATAACAAGTGGTCTAAGAGTAATGCAAAATACAAGAGATGGTTACATCTTGTAGAAGCGAGGCAACTCAAAGAATTGCCAGCAAACTACAAAATACAGCGATTAACAGGCGTGCAATTTATTTTCTGAGCATGAGATATGGCAACTGCCATAACTCCACGATGATGCAGTCCTGCGCTGAATAACCATTCAAAATGAAGAGTTTTCGAATTTACCTGCGCAAACCATCGGTTTGCGAAAGTTAGTTGGCATGCCTTCGGTATGTCAGGTGGGCAAGTGCGTCTTCAATCCAGCAGCACACGAGCGAGTGCCAGGCGGATAGAAACGGGAAGGCAGGGCAAATGAACGATACTTCAGATATCGAAGCAAAGGTAAAAGCGATTTCAGAAGCACGGGCAGCGAAACCGGTTCTGGATATTGTGGAGTCTTATTTAAGGCGATTGGGTGCGTCCCATATCCTGATCACAGGTCTACCTATGCCAAACAGAACAATTGACAGTTTGGTTCATAGGTTTAGGTGGCCTGATGAAAGAAACGGCGGAGTCGAGCGGACAACGCTGAGCGCTGGTGACAGTGCGTTGATGTTGGGATTATCCGGCAATCGCCCGGTGGTCTGGTCCGTATCCAGCACGGACACTGGCAACTCCGAGCTCTTTGCTGCAATTGGTGAGGGTGCACGGGTCATGGTGATCCCGGTAGATGCTCTTCATCCGTTCCAGGCAATGGTGGTTGGTGCAGGGCATCAGATCGCCGCTGAACCTTATGATCTGGCATCGCTGGAAATTGTATGCTCGGCAGCATTCCGGCGCTTGTTCGAGCTGGGCGTGATCTCTGATCAAAGACCGGGAGATTTGTCAGCACGCGAACGCCGTGTTCTGGAATTGACCGCGCTGGGCAAGACGGCTCATGAGATCGCGGAACTTCTGGAGATTTCACAAAGAACGGTTCATGCGCACCTGCAAAACGCAAGTGCCAAGCTCAATGCATCAAATAAGACCCACACGGTGGTCGAGGCATTGCGCTACGGGCAGATCAAAATCTGACCTAAATGTTCTCTCAGTACTGGTGAAAAGCAGGCTCATTTTAAATGTGTCTGCTTTTTGCGCGAGCGGATTATATGGAGAGGCGCTGACCTGAGTTACACCACGAAAGTCCCAAGACACCTATGTTATTTCTGCAAGTCCGGGTACACGAGCCACGATTTCATCTGTCATTTCTGGACCGACTTTTTCGCGAGTATATTGAACGGTTTCTTTCGCGACCTGTTGAATTTCTTCAACCGAGAGTCCAAGGCTGGTCATCTCATTCAAGGCAGCCAATACGCCAACACTGGCATTCATTTTGCTGGCAAGTCCGCCCAGAAGTCCTTTGTTCTCAGTGGCTTCATCAATTGCAAGAAACCCCTCGGCGGCAGGGAAGGCCTCAAGCAAAGCCTCGACTTCTTCTTTACTGCTGTTTTTGGCAATGAAGTTCAGCATGATCCCAACAGCAGGTTGAGCCTTCGCAGGATCCAGCCCGGTTCTTTCGGTAATGCGATCAACAAGTACGTGCATTGTAATCTCCTGTCCCCTAATGAATCTAATATAGTGATCATCGGGTGCAATGTTAGAGACAACGGAACAGGCGCAGGGCAACTCTGTGTTACCATCCCTTAAAAATCAGGCCTGGTCTCGCGTGTTTCCTTCAAATTCCGCATCGCATGGCTTCTTATGTGCCTTCGTTGTACAAAGTATCGCTCACGCTCCTTAAAAGAGTTTAACCGACCTGTTTAAACAGTGCAGCGGAATTACAAGTGGTTACCAAGGCAAAGCCGTAGCTTTGGCTTTGAAAATTATGTTAGAGCTTCTAACAGCCTCATATCTACGCAGTGACCTGCGTCCTATCCCATCCTACAGGTGATAAACACGAGCCTGCACTACAAAGGAATGAACCATGTCGAATCTCGACAAAGTCCTTGATCGTATTGACCAAAATCTGGATCAAAGTCTCGATCGGTTGTTTGACCTCCTGCGCATCAAAAGCATTTCTACCGACCCTGAATATAAGGGTGATTGCCGTGAAGCAGCGGAGTGGATGGCCAGAGAACTGACAGCAATTGGCATTCCTTCAGAGGTCAGAGATACCACTGGCCACCCAATGGTTGTTGGTCATCGTGTTGCTGATGGAAAGCCGGGTCCACACGTTCTGTTTTATGGTCACTACGACGTGCAGCCAGTTGATCCGATTGAACTTTGGAATGCTGATCCGTTTGACCCGCAGGTTGTTACCCGTGAAGACGGCTCCAAAATGATCGTTGCACGCGGTGCAAACGATGACAAAGGCCAGTTGATGACCTTTGTTGAAGCTGTCCGTGCCTGGGTTGAAGAATCTGGTGATGTTCCGATCAACATCTCCGTGCTGTTGGAAGGTGAAGAAGAAAGCGGGTCTCCGTCTCTTCAACCGTTCCTGGATGCAAACAAAGAAGAGCTGTCTAAGGATCTGGCACTCGTTTGCGATACATCCATGTGGGACAAAGGCACCCCTGCAATTTCCGTCATGCTGCGTGGTTTGGTTGGCGAAGAAATCACCTTGAAAGGCCCAAGCAAAGACCTTCATTCCGGCATGTATGGAGGGGCAGCACGTAATCCGCTTCACGTTCTTTCTGATATGGTCGCTGGTCTGCGTGACGAAAACGGGCGCATCACGCTTCCTGGATTCTACGATGGCGTTTTGGAACTGCCAGAAGACGTCAAGAAAATGTGGGATAATCTCGGCTTTTCTACTGAGGAGTTCCTTGGTGGCATCGGCCTAAAAGATCTTGGGGGCGAGAAAAACCGCTCTGGCCTGGAGCAGATCTGGGCACGCCCAACCTGTGAAGTAAACGGCTTGTGGGGCGGTTACACCGGTGCGGGCTTCAAAACAGTTATCCCTGCAGAAGCACATGCAAAAATCTCCTTCCGTCTGGTGGGCGATCAGGACCCTGAGAAAATCAGAGAGGCATTCCACTCTTACCTCAAGTCCAAAACGCCAGCTGACTTTGAGTTGGAACTGCATCCTCATGGTGGTGATCGTGCGCTGCGCATGGACTTTGATGCACCAGCTCTGGCCAAAGGCCGCGCTGCGCTCTCTGCTGAATGGGACAAGCCAGCGGCTTTGGTTGGCTGTGGTGGTTCCATTCCTATTGTTGGTAGCTTCAAGCGTACACTCGACATGGATAGCCTACTGATCGGCTTCGGTCTGGATGAAGACCAGATCCACTCACCAAACGAAAAGTACGAGCTGAAGAGCTTCCACAAAGGCATCCGTTCCTGGGCGCGTGTTCTGGAAGAGCTGGCGAAGTAATCAGTCATTGAAAATTTCTGGCTCTGGATTGCTTAGTTCAGAGCCAGCATCTTTGAATTGAAGTTGTATTTTGGGCTCAGCCGACTGGAGAATTGAAATGGCATCTATCTGCGTGTTTTGCGGATCATCAATCGGGAAACGTCCGGAATATGAAGCTGCTGCCCGCGTTTTGGGCACCGAAATTGCAAAGCGCGGCAATCGTCTCGTTTATGGGGGTGCTGAGGTCGGGTTGATGGGTGTCGTTGCAAATGCAGCGCTGGAAGCCGGCGGTGAAGTTGTTGGCGTATTACCAGAAGCACTTGCAGCAAAAGAACTGGCACACAGGTCCCTGACAGATCTCCACATTGTTGGCTCTATGCACGAGCGTAAAGCGATGATGGCTGATCTGTCTGATGCGTTTGTGGCACTTCCAGGCGGCATCGGCACCATGGAAGAGCTCTTTGAGGTTTGGACATGGGGACAGCTCGGCTACCACAACAAGCCATGCGGCCTTTACAATGCGAACGGTTTTTACGGTCGCATGCTGGCATTTCTGGACTTCATGGAAGAAGAAGCGTTCATGAAGAAAGCACACCGTGACATGCTGTTGGTTGGTGACAATCCAAGCCAATTGCTGGACCAGATTGAAAACTATCAGGCACCGATCGGCCATAAGTGGATCACACGCGCCGAAACTTGATAACTTGCTGCTCTGCAGGACTGATTATCTCCTGATTAAAGCATGTTGCGTGAATGCATATGACTGCAACGTGCTCTAATCTTGCAAATATCGCGGAAGACGGGAAGGTTCGTTTGTCAGGTAAAGTGCGCCCAGCAAAAAAATGAAGCCGGTAGCTTGTCCGATACCCAAAGGCTCTGCAAAGACCCAATACCCTGTCAGGATAGCCAATCCAAACTCAATGAAGCCGGTGGTGTACGCTGTCTTTCTACCGGATTTATCTGAGCTTCCATAGGCAAGCAAAAGCTGCGGCAACAATCCTGCAATGAGTGCCAGCCCCAGAATTGGAAGGGTACTCGGCATAGAACTTTCACTGTGCCAAACCTTAAGTTCGACAAGAGCAAACGGAAAAGCTGTCAAAACCGCTCCGGCAAAAATGCAAGCGGCAATGGATAATGAGGGTAGGTAACTCGGGGTTCTTCGGCTGACCATCTGCAAACCGCCGTAACACAAAGGCCCAACCAACCCGATTGCAACGGCGACAAAATCCACATCAGGCAACGGTGTTGAGGCAATGATGATCAGCAGTGCTCCAAACACCAGTCCAAGCGTGAGTTTGTCACTACCTCTCAGCTTTTCACCGCCAATAGCTCTCAGGATCACCAGAAGTGCGGGATAGGAGAAAAATAGGCTGGCAGCCAGATAGATCGGCAAAACGCTCAGAGCATAGAAATAGCTCCATGCGCCAAGTCCCATTATCATACCGAACAGCACATAATGTCTGCTGCTTGGGCCGGACTTAAGCGCTTGTGGCAGGTAGGGAGCAAGCAACACGGCTGGCAGAATATAGCGCAAGAGAACTGCTGCGCCAGGTGAGATTCCGGCAGCAAAGCCGATCTTTGCAAAGTAGGGGATGCTTCCAAAACAGGCAGCACCCAAACCTAATGCAATCAGGCCCACAGCCCTGTGGCCTCTGCCTCCACTTTTAATTCCATGAAACATGAAGTCTAAGTAACGCCGATTGCTTCTACTCTGAAATAGGTTCTGGCCTCAAAGCCGCCACAAATATGAAACCTGCACGGGCTAAGAGCAAGTTTATTCGCTGAGCCAGCTGAGTTCGAGCTCAGATGGCCACAGAAAACACACCTGCAAAGAGGTTTATGCCAATTCAGAGTCAGGTGCACTCAAGGTTCAACCCAGTGCAGGAAGCCCGCTCAGGTCTCTCAAAACAGCAGATGGCGCCAGGTCTGTATATTCATCTGGCATCTGAGAGCGATTGATCCAGACCGTCCGCATACCGTACTTTGTTGCACCTGCGATATCCCAGCGGTTGCTGGACTGGAATGAAATCGCTTCCGGATACATACGGAAATGAGTGGTCACAAGATCATAAACATCTGGATGCGGCTTGTAGGTTTGTACCGGATCAACCGAGAAGACTTCGTCAAAGGAATCCGTGATACCAGCGTTCTTGAGGGCACCATCCATCATCTTCATAGGAGCGTTTGACAGGATCGCAAGCTTGGAACCACGTTCACGCAGATCTTTCAGAAGTTGAGGAACTTCCGGATAGCAATCCAACTCCCAGTAAGCGGCCAACAGCTCATCGCGGGCGCTTTTGTTTGCTTCTGGTACAAGCGCAAATGCAGTGTCCAGGGCTTGAACTGTCAGCTCCCAGAAATCTACATACTGCCCCATAAGGGAACGAACCCAGGAGTACTCCAGCTGTTTCTCACGCCAGATGGATGAGAGTTTTTTGCCTTCAGGACCCACGGCACCCATGTGTTTTCTGGCGGCAGCATGCACGTCAAAAAGAGTTCCATAGGCATCAAAAACATAAACTGAGTGGCTCATCTCTGCTCTCCGGCTTTGCACCAAGCGTCAAGATTGGCAAATTCCAATACCTCTAAGAAAGCCATGTCATGCGTGTTCGTCAAGGGATGGGAAATACGTGCTCCCTATGCTTTGGGCGCAAAAATTTAACAACTGTCCCATGAAAACAACATTTCACTCCAAAATTGCTGGTATGCGCACAAAACACGGTCAGAATCTTTAGCCAGCTCTCACGAAGGTTGCGGCAATCTCAAAAGTCTTCAAAACACGATTGCGTTAAAACTGTGCAAAAGAACAAAGAAGAGGCGTCAGGCCTGCAAACTACACCTAAGTCACAAGTCGCAATGTAATTGCGTTTTCGCACCATTTATGTAGGTGCAGTGATATTTAATTGCGTTTCAAAGCTGAAATAACTGCGGGATATAACTTTGAGCCTGTTCGTGTTGGGCATGATGACCGCACCTTGGTGCTTTATCTTCTTTGTCGAGAGTATGGTTGACCCCATTTGAATTCTCAGGTCGACTGACAAAATATAATTGGGCGGGGCCTTTCAGGCTCATAAGCCGGCTTTTGAGGAGAGATTAATTATGGCCGAAATGTCGAAGACTCGGACATGGGTTGAAGGCAAATGGTACGAGGGCAATCCGCCACTGATTGGTCCGCGTACGCATTCTTTTTGGTTGGGTTCGAACGTATTTGATGGTGCCCGTGGATTTGAAGGCGTTATGCCTGACCTTGATTTGCATTGTGAACGTCTGAACCGGTCTGCCGTAAACCTTGGTATGAAACCAACCATGCGCTTTGAAGAAATGGTTGAGCTTGCGACAGAAGGCATGACCAAGTTTGAAGCAGACGAAGCAGTTTACATCCGTCCGATGTATTGGGCTGAACACGACGGTCCTGGCATTATTGACGGTGACCCGGAATCAACTCGCTTCTGCATGTGCTTGTTTGAAGCTCCAATGCCCCCCAAAGGTGCATCCAACAGCCTGACATTGTCTCCATTCCGCCGGCCAACAATGGAGTCTATGCCAGTCAATGCAAAAGCTGGCTGCTTGTATCCAAACAATGCGCGTGCATCGCGTGAAGCGAAGTCTCGTGGCTTTGACAATGCAATCATGCTGGATGCTCTGGGCAATGTTGCGGAGCTGACCTCAGCTAACATTTTCATGGTCAAGGATGGTGAGGTGCTCACCCCTTACTGGAATGGCACCTTCCTGAATGGCATCACCCGCCAGCGCATTATCAAACTGCTGAGCCGTGCGGGTTATAATGTGCATGAAACAACGCTGACCTTTAAGGACTTCCTTAAGGCTGATGAGATCTTCTCAACCGGTAACTATGGCAAGGTGGTTCCAGTCCACAAACTGGAAGATCGCACAATGGACCATGGTCCTGTTGCTGCCAAAGCAAGAGAAATCTATTGGGAGTTTGCGCACGCCAAAGTGCCTGCATAATCTCAAGAACCAGCAAATTATGAAGGGGGGGCTGTTGCCTCCCTTTTTTATGCCGGTTTTTATGCCGGTGTGAAGCGCTTGATCGTGAGTAACGCGGCAAGAATGAGAGCACCAGCAGCGACAAGTGACGCCAGCAAAAAGTCGCCGTTCAGCTCATAGAGGTAACCGGCAAAGCTCGGGCCAAACATCTGGCCTAAACCAAAGGCAGCGGTCATCAGACCGACGATCTGGCGAGGGTTAGAACTTGCAAGACGACGCGCCTCAACAAGCCCGATCGATGTAATGCCAACAAACGTGCCGCCCAGCAGGATCGCAGCCGCAGAGAGCCCGGCAATAGTTGGCATCAGCACACTTAAAGCTACGCCAATGGCTTCTAGCGTACAGGCAACTGCAATTGCCCGGCCATAACTGATACGGACTGCCAGCTTCTCCCAAAAGAAGACGGAAGGTATGATAGCAAGTCCAACCAGCAGCCAGCCAAGGGATTTCATTGGCGCCAGCTCAGGCGTCGAACTAGCCAATGCGCCGAGGAATGTGGCGGTGATGACGTAGCCAAAACCGAAGCAGCCGTAAGCAAAGATCAAGCGCCACGCGCTCAGGTTCAGTGGCTTGGTCGTAGTCTCTGCTTGGATGGCATGAGAAGCTGATCGAGGATGAAGCTCTTTTCGTGGCGGCAAAAGAAACGGCACGCACAATGAGAGCAGAAGACTGAGCGAACCGCTTGCGATCCAAAGTTGAGATGAACTTTCCAAGCTTGCACCAAGCCATTCAATCATAAGGGACGAACCGGCTATGCCTATGCCTACCCCAGTGAAATGGATCGGAAAGAAATGAAGGCTACGGGTCTCTGCTAGCCGTTGCATGACTATATTTGCAACCAAAACAAATGCATAGGCGCTTGCCAGACCAGCTAGAAAGCGAATGACAACGAACCAGTAAGCGCCAAGGCTAAACGCCATGAGAAAGGTGACTACGGTGCTCGTGATTAACGCGATCATGAAGATACGATAGGGACCGCCGGGCAGGGGAGCGCGAGCTGCCAGCAATGCTCCAAGCAGATAACCAAGATAATTGGAGGAGGCGATAAAACCTGCGCTGACTTCGTTTAATGTACCGTCTTGCAACATGAACGGCAAAACCGGCGTATAGACAAATCTTCCGATACCCATGACTGCAGCCATAGCAAGGCACCCACCCACCGCAGAAAGGACTGCAAACTGGTCTTTTTCGGGCGTAGTGGATGTTTTCATGAGTTTTTCGGAGGCATCTGTCACAAATTGATTCCTTATAAGCCGCAGAAAACAGCCATTAATGTGACCTCACAGCTCCTATAATTTCCAACTTAGAAGTTCTACTTACAAAAAAACAAGAAAAATATTTGCAAATTATGCTCTTCACCCGTTGCTCATACGGAAAAACATCACTATTTTGCACCATGAGTTGCAGCGCTGATTGGTTGTAAAACCGAAAAGTACTGCGCCTAAACTTTCCTTTCCCATGGAGGTATACCATGTCTTTCGCTCTTGAAGACCTGCCATACGCATACGACGCTCTGGCCCCTTATATGTCTGCTGAAACTCTCGAGTTCCACCATGACAAACACCATATGGCTTACGTAACCAACGGCAACAAGCTGCTCGAAGGTTCAGGTCTTGAAGGCAAAAGCCTTGAAGAGATCGTTAAAGAAAGCTACGGCACCAATGCAGGCCTGTTCAACAACGCTGGTCAGCACCTTAACCACCTGCACTTCTGGAAATGGATGAAGCCCAATGGCGGCGGTTCTTCCTTGCCAGGCGTTTTGGCTAAGAAGTTTGACGAAGACCTCGGTGGTTTCGACAAGTTCCGCGCTGACTTCATCAACGCTGGTGTAACTCAGTTTGGTTCCGGTTGGGCATGGCTTGCTCTTAAAGATGGCAAGCTCGTAGTGATGAAAACACCTAACGGTGAAAACCCAATCGTACACGGCGCAACCCCAATTCTTGGCTGCGACGTATGGGAACACTCCTACTACATCGACTACCGCAACGCGCGTCCTAAGTACCTGGAAGCGTTCGTTGATAACCTGATCAACTGGGAATACGTGGAAGAGCTGTACTCTGCAGCTGTTTAATCCCAAAGACAGATTATAATCAAGGCGGCCTCGTGCCGCCTTTTTTGTCTCGATGGCTTTGATTTTTTAAATTGTCACTATTGACAGTTAATTAGTTGGAGCCTATCTCTACTCGTGTCCGATGAGTGAAAGCACATACCCATGCCGCGTCCAAGTGTTCAATCCGCCAGACTGAATGAAATCGTTGAAGCTGCTGCAAAATGCGTTGCTCAATATGGTTTGGAAGGTGTGACGCTGGATCGCATTGCTGAAGAAACCGGACTGAAACGACCGCTTATCAGGCATCACGCCGGTAATCGGGAAGAGATAATAAACGCTGTTGTAACCCATGTTCTGTCAGGCTTTGGTGAGCTAACGACAATGTTCGCAAACGCTTTGCCAGCAAAACGTGGTTCCTACGCTGCCGTTGACCATCTGTTTGATGATCATGGCCACTCTGATCCAGCTGAGATGATGGTATTCCAATCCATCGTCGCAGCAGCAGACAGGTTTCCTGCTGAGGCAGAAGCTCTTCTGAAATGGGTTGGTGATTTTACAGCAGTTGTCGTCGAGGCAATTATACGAGACTTTCCTGAAGTGGAGAGTGAAGCTGCAGAAACCGTTGCCCATGGCATCGTGGCGCTCTACTTCAACGTTGATTCCTTGGCTCCCCTCAGGCCGCCACATGCGTGGAGGCGTTATGCAAAAAATGCAGCATTGCTGCTGTTGAGGTCCTTGGAAGATAATGCAGGTACTCAAAGAGCTCCTTAGAAAGATAATCAGCTACGGCAAGTGGCGAACCATTTTTGCTCTGATCCTGATTGCCGCCTCGCTTTACTACGGCTGGCAATGGGTTTGGGGTGCGCTTTTCCTCCTTTGGACATTTAGAGCGTGGCGGAGCCAGTCCGTCTATGTTGTCGAAACTCTCACACGTGGTGATAACCCGTTCCTGTTCTGGATCACGATCATCCTGTGGGCGACGCTTTCGCTCTACCTCATCCTCGCAGACCTGATAATGAAGCTACGAGGCGTTCCCCATGTCTACTCATAGCAACGGTATGCCCGTTCTGCCCAAAGAGGCCTACACCTCGCAAGAGTGGTTTGATCGAGAGCAGGCCCAAATTTTCTCCAAAACCTGGTCGCTCGCAGGCTTTCGGGAAGACATCACTGAACCGGGCCAATACATCTCCGTTCAGGCTGGCCTGAACAATATCTTCATCGTAATGGGTCGTGACCATCGCTTGCGTGCGTTTCACAACATCTGCCGCCACAGAGGCACCCAGCTTCTGCGGGCTGAAGGCAAAACGCAAAAAGCGATCACATGCCCTTATCATGACTGGACTTATGACCTTGAAGGCAATCTGATTTCTGTCCCGGAACAGGAAAAAGAGTTCCCAGGTATCGATCTGTCCTGCAATGGTTTGAAAAAAGCATCTGTCGATATCTGGCGCGGAATGCTCTGGGTACACCCAGATGAGAATGCTCCATCCATCATCAATTGGTTTGGAGAGGTAGAGCCATACCTTGCGCCTTATGATCCCGCTGGATTAATTGAGACGGAAGAAGGCTACTCAAAGCACGAGATCAAGGCCAACTGGAAGATCATTGTCGAGAACTACATCGACGGATATCATCTGGCACACCTGCATTCTCATACGCTCAACATGTATGACCACTCGAAGATCGAGTGCGAGTTCATCGGCCCGCACTTCGCCTTCTGGGAGCCTCTTGCAGATTTCTATGCTGCTGAAGTGGAGAAAGTCACACCAATGCCGCTCATTCCGGGCATCCCAAAAGATAAAATGGGGGCCTGGGTGCCAATGTTATTCCCCGGGATTGGATTGGGTGAATCTGAAAACTCATGGTCCACCTTCCATATAACGCCAATCGCCCCGGACAGATCTATGGTTGAGATACGGACACGTGTAGCAAATGAATCTACTTGGGCCTTCACAAAAGCGGCCATGGCATCAGCCTCCTTCTGGGATAAGCATCTGGGCGCCAAATACAACGAAGATCCAAAAGTAGATCCAATGTCGTCTGGCGACTTTATGCAGGAAGATATCTATGCCTGTGAGCAACAGCAAAAGTCCCTGCAAAGCCCATACTTCGAGCACGGTCCATCCTCCAAGCACGGTGAAAAGCCCGTTCGCGATCATCAGCGTGTCGTGGCTGAATGGGTGGAGTGCAAGCCGTGAGAAATATCATTTATTCACTGAGGGTTTCAGAGGTTATCTCTGAAACAAAGCATGCGAAAACCATCAGGTTTGACGTCCCTGCAGAGCTGAAGGAGGAGTTTTTCTGGAAGCCAGGACAGCACATCACCATTGAGCTGGATGTAAATGGTGAGAAGGTACGTCGTCCCTTCACGATTTCAGCGGCCCCCAGTCGCGGAAAAGCGCTACAGATCACAGTCAAACCCAATCCAGATGGGATTGTCTCCAAGTTCCTCTGCACAAAGGTGAAGGCAGGTCAGCGGCTAGATGTGATGCCACCCTTTGGAGGTTTCACGCTTGAGCCTCAGAAAGACCAGCAAAGAACACTCTACTTCTTTGCCGGTGGAAGTGGAATCACGCCTGCTATCGCAATGATTGAAGCAGCATTGGACAAAGAGCCACGTGCGAAACTGTTCTTGCTATATGCTAACCGGACAGCTGATGACATCATCTTTAAGGAACAACTGGAGCAATTGGAAGAGCACTTCTCATCTCGGCTGGAAGTCAGACATATTCTATCAAAACCGTCCATGTGGTCTATGTTCTCACCCTGGAAATCTGGCCGGATTACCAAAGACGTAACCGTGGAGTATTTGTCCGAATGCCGCCCGGTTGCTCAGAATACGCAATACTTTATTTGCGGTCCCGGCACCATGAACGCAGATGTGCGCAAGGCTCTTCAAAACTGCGATGTTCCGACAGATCGTATCCATGCAGAGAGTTTTGGTGGAAACCTTGAAACGCAAAAAGAAGTGTCCAGCGTACCAGCTCTGCTGAAGCTCGATTATTACGGCGAAGCCATCGAGCTGGAAGTTGCAAAGGGACAGTCGATTATGAATGCTGTCCGGGCAGCGGGCTTAGAGCCACCTTACTCCTGCCAGTCAGGAATCTGCGGAGCATGCCGGGCGCAGATCAAGAGTGGTGCGGTGAACATGCAGGCCAGAATGGCTTTGGAAGACTCTGAAGTCGCCAAGGGGGCTATTCTGACCTGCCAATCCTATGCAAAAACCGCAGAACTATCGATCAGCTTTAAGTAATTCAAGATCCGAACAGCTTGGCGAAGAAGCCCTTTTCATACCCAAGTTGACACCGGGATGTAATGATCTGATCTAAAACTCCGTTCATGAGATAGAGGAACGCTTCGCACTCATTCTGAGTTGTGAAGCAAGCCTCTGTCGAAACGTTGTAGGGCTGGTTATCACTCAGGACGCGCCCGCCAACATTTGCCTGCCAAATATTGGCTGCGCCGTGTTCTGCAGTCGCAATGGAACAATCATACTGAGTGCCTCTTACACGCGGCATAATCGGCCCTGTACGAGGTATGAGCTGTCGTTCTAGATAATTGGTGCTTGGTGGTTGACTGCAGCTTACAAGAAAAAGAGACGCTGCTGCAAAGCAGGCGAGTGGGGCAATTGTCTTCATTTACTCAACGCTTTCGGGCCTTATCGGCCTCTTCTGTCAAAAGTGTACTTTTAAAACCAGCCAAAAAGACCTTTGTAATATCCGTGCTGGCAGCTGGCACTGCGCGTAAGTTCCAAATACCCACGCATGAAATTCAGATAAGCCTGACACTTCTTCATTGTACGGAAGCAGGCAACGCTGGAGATATTGCGGCTGGGATCGCTGAAATATCCGGTCACAAACGCCTGATAAACATTCTCCGCCCCATCCTCTTTCACTCTGATCCGACAATCATACTGCGACCCATAAATGCGCGGCGCCGACCGTAAGTCATTCGGGATCAGATGATTAAACGGATAAAGCTTATTGTTGACCTGAGCGGCTGTGGGCGCAGGCAGCATGATGGTAAGAAGCAAGATAACCAGAATGGCACGCACAGGATGTTCCAGACTTTTTTGTTGTTTATGTCTTTAACATTGAGCGCCAAGAGGAGTTAAAGCTCCTCATTCGACCAAATAATCTTAGTCCTATGTTGGTTCCAGTATTCTTAACGGAGTTTTTGAACTGAGAATAAGGTTAAGGTAAACTTGCAGCTATATTACAGCGTATCGCCGAAAAGTGTGAACCGGTTTTCGGATAAAGATACGCAAAAACAAAGGCTAAAGCAGTTCAGGTGTTTCAACCTAAATGCGAACTGCTTTAAATAGAAAAGGCGCCCGTTTGAGGCGCCTTTTTGAAATTGCTCTTTGAAGGCTGGTTAGGCCTTGCCAGTCTGTTTCAAAGCAAAGGCATAGACCAACGCGACCTCTTTTAGGCGGTCAAAGCGGCCTGATGCGCCGCCGTGTCCAGCATCCATGTTGGTGCGCAACATCACCAGACTATCGTTACTCTTCTTCTCACGCAGTGTCGCAACCCATTTAGCTGGTTCCCAATAGGTAACGCGCGGATCTGTCAGGCCGCCAAGTGCGAAGATCGCCGGATAGTCTTTCGCTTCCACGTTATCGATAGGAGAATAGGAGGCGATATACCCATATGCGCTCTTATCACGGATCGGATCACCCCATTCTGGCCATTCAATCGGGGTGAGCGGTAAGGTATCGTCCAGCATCGTGGTAAGTACGTCCACGAATGGAACTTCGGCGATCATTGCAGCAAAAGCCTCTGGTGCCATGTTTGCGCATGCGCCCATCAACATGCCACCAGCTGAGCCTCCATGGGCTACGATCCTGTCATGAGCGGTGAAGCCTTCGCTGGCCAGGAACTTTGAGGCTGCGATGAAGTCATAAAAGGTGTTCTTCTTGAACTCACGACGCCCGTTCTTGTACCAGGCATAGCCTTTGTCTTTGCCGCCACGAATGTGCGCAATCGCATAGACAAAACCACGATCAACCAGTGACAAGGCATTGGTGGAGAAGCTTGCAGGAATTGAAATGCCGTAGGACCCATAACCGTAGAGCAGGCATGGGGCGCTACCATCAAGAACTGTTGAGCGTTTGTAGAGTAAGGAAACCGGAACCAGAGTGCCATCATGGGAAGGAGCCATCAAACGGCGCGTAATATATTCTGATGCATCGTGACCAGATGGCACTTCCTGTCGCTTGCGGAGCACTCTATCACGCGTAGCAAGGTCATAATCGTAAACCTCGCTTGGTGTTGTCATGGAAGAATACGTGAACCGGATAGTTGTGGTGTTGTACTCAAACCCTGCAGCGATACCGAGGCTATAGGCTTCTTCATCAAACTCAATGCTATGTGAAATGCCATCAATGAAACGATGGACGACAATGCGCGGTAAGCCATCAACCCGCTCAAGCCACACCATGTAATCTTTGTAAACATCGTGCGATAGGATCAGGCGACCAGGTTTGTGGGCAATCAGATCAACCCAGTGAGACTTTCCCGGAAGGGCAAGTTGAGCGACAAGTGGCACGCTGATAATTTTGAAATCTTCAGCTTCACCAGCGTTGGTCAGGATCAGCAGACGATCACCATTGTCTTCAACGGAATATTCCACGCCAGTCTCGCGTTTGGCAACCAATGTAGGAGCCGCCAAAGGTTCATCTGCTGAGATGAGCCAGACCTCGGTGGTTTCATGGTCGCCAGAACCAACACAAATGAAGCGTCCGGACTGTGTTCTGCCAAGCCCCACGAAGAAGCTTGTGTCCTGTTCTTCATATACAAGAACATCTTCAGACGGAGCTGTACCAAGCTTGTGGCGGAAGAGCTTGGAAGGACGATGGTTTGCGTCTACCTGAACATAAAACAGATACTGACCATCCGTAGACCAAACGCCACCAGCACCCGTGTCTGGAATGGTGTCCTCCAGATCCTGTCCTGTTGTCGTGTCACGCACTTTCAAAGTGTAGTATTCGGACCCTTTGTCATCGTAGGCCCAAGCCAGATACCTATGGTCATCGCTGTGAGATGCGCCGCCAAATTTGAAATAGGATTTGCCGTCAGCTTCAAGGTCGCCATCAACAAGAGTTACGGGGTCACTACCGTCCCGCTTGCTGCGTACAAATTTGGGATGTTGGCCACCTTCAACAAACTTGGTGGCATAGGCGTATTCTCCATCAGGAGCAGGGACCGAACTGTCATCTTCTTTGATGCGGCCCTTAAGCTCTGCAAAGAGTGCCTTCTGCAGCTCTTTGGTGCCTTCCATCTCGTTTTCGGTATAAGCATTTTCTGCTTCAAGATAGGTGCGGATCTCAGCATCAAGCAGAGTGGGATCTCGCATAACCTCCTGCCAATTGTCTGCGCGCAGCCAGGCATAAGGCTCGTTGCGAGTAAAACCATGATGGCTGGTTTCATGAGTGCGCATCTGGGCGCGAGGTGGAGCTGACTTTTTCATTATACCTGACTGAGTTTGCGCTGATAACTTTGAGATCTGATTTCTGTTGTTCAGCATTTTAATCGGGAACGGCCATAAAGCCAGTTCCCGATTAAAACTTATCCCTGAGAAGATATGCGCTCTATCGAAGGTATAAATTTGAAGTCAAAGCTTTTTACACCGATAATTTTTATGCTCATATGTCTTTCGAAGAGAGCAGATAATATTATTTCAATGTAGTTGGAGTTGTTCTTCCACAGCTTCAAAACGTCGCTCTTTCGCCTCGCGATAACACCTATCTTGGCTTTGATCAAAACTACGTGTCAGGTGTGAAGGTCATCGAAGTACCATTCATGCAGTAGCGAAGTCCTGTTGGTGGTGGGCCGTCAGGGAAAACGTGTCCGAGATGTCCTCCACAACTTGCGCAGCAAATCTCCGTACGCACCATGCCAAGAGTAGCGTCTTTATGTTCCGTCACCGCATCAGGTGAGACCGCTTCAAAGAAACTTGGCCAACCGCAACCTGCATCAAATTTTGTATCTGATTTGAATAGCTTAGAGCCACACGCAGTGCAGCTGTAGGTGCCAGTTTCAAAGGTGTTCCAGTAGGGGCCAGTAAAGGCGCGTTCGGTACCTTTTTCCCTAAGGATACGATATTGCTCTGGGGTCAGTTGTTCCCGCCATTCCGACTCGGTCATGTCCTTAGGTGATTTTTTGTTAAACATGATAGAAATCCTTATTCAACGGGCTCAATGGTAGGGCCATGTTAAGTTTACCAAGACATAAACAAACAGCCAATGTCTAAAAGGCAAGTTACAATTAGGTGAGGTTAGAGTTTATTGAAACCTGACAAAACTAGAATGTGATGAACTTGCCCTGCTTGGGTGGGCAGATTATGTCTTTGGAGTGGTCGGGGGAGCGTGTTTGGCAAATTCGACTCGGTCTTATAGGTTAACCACACTAATAAATTTACGGAGTGCTACATGCCTTTATTCGGTGTCGAGGCAACGTTCTGGGCGTTATTAGGCCCGTTTGTTGCCGCTGCGCTTAGTCCCTTTCTGGCAAAGACTCTGAAACACAATGCTGCATGGCTTCTCGCTGTTATTCCTGCATTGGCGTTCTTACAGTTTCTCTCCTTTGTGCCAGGAATTGCCGAGGGGCAAACATTCAAGGCGAGCTTGGAGTGGGTTCCCACCTTCAACGTAAATTTCTCGATTTATCTGGATGGCCTGTCTGTCTTATTTGCGCTTTTGATTTCGGGAATTGGTACACTCATTACGCTCTATGCAGGTGGATACCTGAAAGGCCATGAGAACCTTGGACAGTTTCTGTCCTACCTGTTCCTGTTCATGGGAGCCATGCTGGGCGTTGTTGTTGCTGACAACGTCATCACGCTCTTCGTTTATTGGGAGTTGACGTCCATCACGTCCTTCCTATTGATCGGGTTCGACCACCTGCGCCGCGCCTCGCGCCGCTCTGCTGTGCAGGCGCTTGTTGTGACTGGCGGCGGTGGTCTGGCGCTGATGGCTGGTCTGATCTTAGCTGGATACCAAGGCGGCAGTTTCGAGTTGAGTGAACTGCTCAATTCTGGCGACGTTTTACGCGAAAGCCCGTATTACACCGCGATATTCATTTTGGTCGTTCTTGGCGCCTTCACAAAATCTGCTCAGTTCCCATTCCATTTCTGGCTTCCAAACGCAATGGAAGCACCGACACCGGTTTCTGCGTACTTGCACTCTGCGACTATGGTGAAAGCTGGTGTTTACCTGCTCATGCGTATGCATCCGGTTCTGGGAGATACTGAACTTTGGATGACTGTGCTTCCGATCTTTGGTGGCATCACGCTGCTTGTCGGCACCATCCTTGGCATTCGGCAGACGGACCTCAAACTCGTTCTGGCGTACACAACAGTTGCATCTCTTGGGCTGCTTGTGATGCTGACGGGCACATCAGATCCAGTCGCTATTCAAGGCGCCGTTATATACCTGTTCGCGCACTCTCTCTTTAAGGGCTCTTTGTTTATGGTGGTCGGAACCGTCGACCATGAATCAGGCACACGCGATCTGAACAGGGTAGGGGGCTTGTTCTCTCTCATGCCGATCACCGGAACGGCTGCAGTTCTCTCAGCTCTATCAATGGCGGGTTTACCACCCCTTGTCGGCTTTGTTGCAAAAGAAGTTCTTTATGACGGAACATGGCACACAGTGAATGGCGAACTTTGGACTGGCTTTGCCGTGTTGGGCAACGCCATGATGTTTGCTTTGGCTGCAACCGTTGCCATCAAACCGTTCTTCGGTGCCAAGGTGAAAACACCAAAAGTTGCTCATGAAGGAACAGTCCTACTCATTGCAGGGTCAATCACTCTCGCGGTTCTGGGTTTGGCTGCAGGCGCATTCATTGCATCAGTTGGTCATCAGCTCTTGTCACCAATGACCTCTGCAATCCTCGGCGTACCGTTTGATGAAGAGTTACATCTGTTCCCGACATACCTGTCACCTGCGCTTTATCTATCTTTGGCGACAATTGCCCTTGGTATTATCATCTTCATGTACATGGATAAGCTTCGTGTGATTGTTGCCGATGCTCTGCGTGCCATTGGGTGGGGACCGGATAAAGGTTTCGACCAGGTCCTGGAAATCATCATTCGCTTTGCCACCACACTGACCCAAACTGTTCAAACTGGCAGTATGGTCACTTACATGCGTGCCACGTTCACTGTCATTGCATTCATACTATTTGTGCCAATGATCCTCACTGGTAATTGGCCGAAGCTGCAAGGTATAGGTAGCTTCTACGCCTATGAGTGGTTTATCGCGGCCATTGCCGTGATTGGCGTTTATGCTGTGCTGACAGCACGCTATCGAGTAACTGCGATTGTCCTGCTTGGTATTCAAGGTTTTGCAGTGGCATTGATCTACCTGCTCTTTGGTGCTCCGGACCTGGCTTTCACGCAGTTTATGGTCGAAACCCTTTCCGTTGTGATCCTCGCATTGGTAATGACCCGCCTGAATCTGAAGCCAACCGATGCCCGGTCGTCACGTGGCAAGGCTTTCGACATCAGTCTGTCAGTGCTTTGCGGTGCTGGTATCAGCATGTTGCTCATGTCTATTGTCCAGCTGCCGTTTGACCCAACGCTTTCTGAGTTCTTCACGCAGTACAGTAGGACGATCGCGCATGGCCGGAACATCGTGAACGTTATTCTCGTTGATTTCCGTGGCTTTGATACCATCGGAGAGATCTCTGTTGTGATGGTAACCGGTCTGGCGGTCCTTGCACTTATCCGAGTGCGACCTAAATCAAACGGAAACTCGAACTCGGAGAAAAATCGCTAATGAATACCCTTATATTCAGAACGGTCGCTCCGTATCTCTCTGCTCTGATGATGCTCTTTTCCGTCTTCGTTTTGCTCCGTGGGCATAATGAACCAGGTGGAGGCTTCATCGGTGGACTTATTGCTGTCTCCGCCTTTGCAATTTATGGCATTGCTTGCGGTGTCTCAGCAGTTCGCCGGGCAATGAAATTTCATCCTATGTCCATTGCTGCATCAGGCTTGCTCCTGGCGGTGGTATCTGTGTTGCCAAGCTTGTTTTTGGGTCAGCCGGCAATGACAAGCCAGTGGCTTGCTCTCCCGTTCTTGGGCACTGTAATTGATCTATCAACACCGCTGTTTTTCGACATCGGAGTGTATCTGGTGGTGGTAGGGGCGATTTCGTCGATCGCTCTTTCTCTGGAAGAAAGGGCAGACTAATGGAAACGCTTTTCTCTGTTCTGGTCGGGATCCTTTTTGCTGGTTCCATTTATCTGCTACTATCTCGCAAACTCGTGCGGATCCTGCTGGGCATTGCCATTCTTGGGAATGCCGTGAACCTCTTGATCTTCACAGCAGGACGTCTCACACGTGATGTCCCGCCAATCATTCCGCTTAAAAGCTATCTCCCGGTAGAAGCAACAGCGAACCCTCTGCCTCAGGCATTGGTGCTGACCGCAATTGTGATCTCGTTCTCCTTCCTGGCATTCTTCCTGGTTCTTGGCTACCGGGCCTATCAGGAACTGGGAACGGATGACTTGCTTGATATGCGCGTCGCAGAACCTAAAGAACATTCTGAACCGCCGCTGGGGTACTAAGTAGATGGCTGCAACGAAGACTACAGTTGATATTACAGCGGCAATGGTGACGGAGGCCGTGCCTCTTGCAGACTGGCTTTTGGTTGCTCCTGTTCTGCTCACCATGGCAGGCGGTGCAATTTCAATTATTTTCCGAAAGAAATCGGCGACTCAGCCTTGGATCGCGATCACAACAATCGCATTGGTGATCCTTTCAAACATTGGCTTGCTTAACCACGTTCTCACCAACGGTGTCGTGACAATGGTGATGGGCAGTTGGCTCCCGCCATTCGGTATCGCTTTTACGGCTGACCCACTTGGTGCGTTGCTGGCGCTGACAGCCTCTGTAGCAACCATGTGTGTTGCCGTCTTCGCAATGAACTCAATTGCCGAAAATGAACGGCGTTACGGTTTCTATCCGTTCCTTCTGATGCTGCTCTGCGGTGTCACTGGATCATTTCTAACGGGTGACATCTTCAACCTTTATGTTTGGTTTGAAGTCCTGTTGATCTCATCCTTCGGTATGCAGATCCTCGGAAATGAAAAGGTGCAGATCGATGGTGCCGTAAAATATGCAGTGCTGAACCTGATTGCGACAACGCTGTTCCTTGCAGCAACTGGCTTGCTTTACGGGCTGGTTGGTACGCTGAACATGGCGGATATCGCTGGCAAGCTGAAAGCCTTCGACAATTCTGGTCCAATGCTTGGCTTAGCGACGCTTTACTTCCTCGCATTTGCTATGAAAGCAGCGGCATTCCCGGTCAACTTCTGGCTTCCGGCTTCTTATCACACGCCACGTTTGGTAGTGGCCGCAATCTTTGCAGGTTTGCTCACCAAAGTCGGTGTTTATGCGCTGCTCAGAGTGATGCTTCTGCTGATGCCTGAGGGTCGTGACTGGCTCGCCTCATTAATCGGAATAGTCGCAATCGCAACGATGCTGACCGGCTCGCTTGGTGCGCTGGCTCAAACAGATATCCGACGCCTGATGGCTTATCTCGTTATCGCCGGTATCGGTGCCATGATGGCAGGTATCGCGGTTGGCAATGAAGTTGCTGTATCTGGCGCAATCTTCTACTCCATGCACTCCGTTCTCATCATGACCGCGCTTTATCTTCTGGTCGCCTTTATGTTCCAGATGAGCGGCACATTTTCCTTACGCGAAATTGGTGGTCTCTATATCCGCACGCCTTTGGGGGCCGGAATTGGCTTGATCCTCTTGCTTGCAGTGGCAGGCTTGCCACCTTTTTCTGGTTTCTGGGCTAAATTGCTCCTCGTAGCAGGTGCGTTAGAAGCTGGTCGTGGCTGGGTCGCAGCAGGTATTTTGGTCTCAGGACTGTTTACGACCATCGCTGTAGGACGTCTTTGGATCTTCGCATTCTGGCGGGGTGGCAACGAGCACACGGTAGATGGCATTCAAGCTCTTCCCATTGCAGGAAGCTCTGACGCCGCCGATATATCCTGGAGCATCTGGTTACCGCTCATCGTACTGACGGCACTGATCTTCGTGATTGGAATCTTACCGGAAACCATGATGTCCATAACTGAAAATGGAGCAAAAACGCTGATTGATCCGACAGCCTATATCGGTTCCGTGTTTGGAGGTATCCGATGAACAATATGGTCTTTCTCATGAACTTGCTGCTTGCGGCAGCATGGGGGGCGGTCACCGGCTCATTCACACCGCTCAATCTGATTTTTGGCTTTATCTTGTCCAGCATCGCGCTGTTCCTGATCCGGGAGCAAATCGCATTTCGGGATTACTTTCAACGCGGAGGGAAGGTCCTCATTCTTGCAGGCAGTTTCTTCAAAGAGTTGGTTCTGTCCTCATGGCGTGTGCTGATGATTGTCATCAAACCGAAGATCAAGCTCCATCCGGGCATTATCGCAGTGCCGCTCTCAGTCAGCGAAGACTTTGAGATCACATTGCTGGCAAACATGGTCACACTGACGCCGGGAACGCTATCGGTCGATGTATCAGAAGATCGAAAGGTCTTGTTTGTGCATTGCCTCAATGTACCAGACCCAGAAGAAACAATTGATGGCATCAAGAATGGTTTTGAACGTCAGATCTTGGAGGCGTTTCGATGAACGGATTTGAGGCTTTTGCAGCAGATTTCCTGTATGCCTGTGTGAGTATTGCACTCTTTATTCTCGGCCTGACATTCTTGTTAATTGTCTATCGCATTATCAAAGGCCCAACTTTGCCTGACCGTATTGTTGGACTGGATCTATTGGTGGTTGTCGCTATCGGTCTGATCGCCACGGTAGGTGTTGGGTCATCGTACACGCTCTACATCGATATCTCGCTTGCACTCGGACTTGTCGGCTTTCTGGCAACCGTTGCCTTCGCTCGCTTCATCTTGAACCGAGGACAGGCGAAAGACTTTATTATTATGCAGGAAATCAAAGATTCCGAAAAACAGGAGGAGCAGAAATGATGTCAGCAGTTATCTCCATCCTAACCGGGATTATGCTCATTATTGGAGCAATATTTGCAGCTGGTGCAGCACTAGGCATCAATCGCCTGCCAGACGTCTACACACGCATGCACGCAGCATCAAAAGCTGGAACCTTAGGGTCTGGTTTGATGGTGCTGGCACTTGGGCTCTACTCACAGCAGTGGGATGATTTCATGCGCGCTGTCGCGACCGTCTGCTTCTTTCTGTTGACGGCTCCGGTTTCTGCACACCTCATCGCACGAGCAGCCTATGTGGTGGGTTACAAACCTTGTAAGGAAACCAAGTTGGACGAGTTGAGCGTGATAAAGAAGTCTACGGAGCCCGAGGCTCCGCAATAATATGTCAGCTTTAACCAAAGTTTCTGGGCTTTAGTGCAGTCAGACCACCAGAAATAATCGACAATGCCCCTTGGGACGGCGATTGACTAGGAACTGGAGTTTCACCGGCATCGCCTTGCCAACAGCCAATTACGCAGTACAGTCACATTCTTTTGCCTGTACATTACGGCAAGCAGTTTATCTAGTTTACTTCTATGATTTCTCAAGTTTGTTGGAAGTCTGTAAGGTCCTTCTAAATCACAATGCACAAAAAACCATAGTAAATCTGCTTTTTCTTTCCGAATTTAACTTGTTATCCTTATTTCCTGTCTCTATAAAAGCCCCCTATGGTTTTTGCTTGTTTAGAGTCGAAGCTCAGCTGAGATCAGTACGGATCTAACGTTTAATCTTCGGATTGAAGTATTAGTTCTGTAATATACAAGCACACCTACGAAATTTAGATCCACAAGATGACAGGTTAGTGATGAGCGAGATCCCTGCAGATAACAATTTGATGGAACTGACTGCTGATATCGTGTCAGCCTATGTTGGTAATAACACTGTGGCCTCTGCCGATTTGCCTGTGCTGATCAACGACGTTTACGTCGCTTTGCAGAAAACCAGCGGTGATCTTTCCGAGCCAGAGCCTGAGCCACTCAAGCCAGCTGTGCCGGTTAAGAAGTCTGTCACAAACGATTACATCATCTGTCTTGAAGATGGTAAGAAGTTTAAGTCCCTGAAGCGTCATCTACGCACGCATTACGATATGACACCTGAAGAATATCGTGAAAAATGGGGTCTGCCTTCAGACTACCCTATGGTTGCTCCTCATTACGCAGCAGCTCGCTCTGAGCTTGCTAAGAAAATGGGTCTCGGCCAGCAGCGTAAACGCGCTAAGTAATTTCAGGAAATATCCTGATGAAAAACCAGCCTCATTCGGGGCTGGTTTTTTTTATTCCCCTTCTGCTATTTCTTATTCCCCCATTATTGATGAATTTCCCTTAAGGGTGCACGGGTTGTGCATAGTGATCACACACGTCTTCTCTGACCTCCCGTAAAGGTAAATTTCACTCATCTCACACTAGAGCTTAAGTTCTAATTTTCACGCGCATTCCTGAGTTGTGATCTCAAAATGCCTGCAAGTTTCAAGAGTTAATTCAAAAATATAATTCGATAAGGTTTTAAGGAGAGCTTTTGCGACTCCAAAACTGAACTCAAGAATCGGTTTATTTCGCCAGTCGTTTAGAAAAATTTATGTGTTGAGGCTGCGAGGTTCCAATCTTATCCCCCCCGAGTATCGCTAGGGCAACAATCAATTGTTCTTTGACGATAACCAATCAGTTCATTGGAGTAATTAAATGCCAAGATTTTCTGAGGGGGAGAAAAATAAGATGTCCAAGAGTCCGTGTTCGGAGTCTTCGGTTCATTCTGGACTGTTGCAAAAGCCTCTGTCAGCGGTGGACTGGATGGCCACAGGTCATGTCGCACTTGCGTTTGGTTTGAAGCCTGAGGAGCTTCACTCTGCTTCTCGTGGCTATGCAAGGGCTGCGCAAGCACGACAAGTCTCAATGTATATTCTTCACGTCTCAATGGGCATGACCCTGTCCCAAGCAGGTGCAGTCTTTGGTCGTGACAGGACAACCGCAGCTCATGCCTGCAAGGTTGTTGAAGATTTAAGAGAAGATCCAAGATTTGATGCCGTCCTCTCTGAGATAGAGGGCCAGCTGTCGGCCTCTGTTGCCAGTGCCCGCATGCATTCTTCTCTGAGCTCAGGAGGTCAATCTGATGCCTACACAGCCTGAGGAAGCAGTATCTGAAATGCAACTCATCAAGTTCTGTAAAGGGCTCGCAGTTGCAAAGAAGCATGCGGAACCTAAGGGGGATGCTAAAGCTGTTTTATCGCGTGCAATGGCCCTGTCGCTGGTTGCTTCCCATGCGGAGGGCTACCAGTTGACCAAAGAAGGCAAAAGCTGGTTGCGGCGAAAATTGAGCCAAGGAGGATTGGAGACTCAATCCAAAACGGAGCAATCTCAGATCAACACCATCAACTCAGAAAGCCCGCTCGCCTGGCTAAAGAGTAGAAAAGACAAAACAGGGAGAGGTTACATCTCCGAACTGCAATTTGAAGCAGGTGAGCGATTAAGAGAAGACTTCACCTACGCGCAACTTTGGGGAACCGTTAGATCGAACTGGCGCACTGAGCAATCATCACGATCGAGTACCAAGGTAGATGATGTATCCGACAGCGTTTACGATGCCAGAGATCGCCTTCAAAGAGCTCTCTCAACTGTCGGACCGGAGCTCTCCGGCGTTCTCATGGATGTATGCTGTTTCTTGAAGTCTCTGAAACAGGTAGAGAGCGAACGCCAATGGCCACAACGAACGGCTAAGATTGTTCTGGGGTTGGCGCTAGATCGACTTGCTACACATTACGGTTCGTCTCGTAATCGTGCGGTCGGTCCCAAAAACGCTCAGATGGCGAGCTGGGCAGCGTCTAATTCTGAGTTAGAGCTGCAGACGCATCATCCTTGATACGCTGAACCATGGAGCTCAGCCCATTGGAACGCTGAGGCGTCAGATGTTCTTTGAGGCCAATCTTGCCAAATATGCTTTCGATGTCCGTTGCAAGAATTTCCTTTGCAGAAACACCGGAGTATTGCGCAAGAACGATAGCAACAAGACCGCGAACAATGTGGGCGTCGCTGTCTCCCTTATAGAATAGGATTGGGCCTTTATCGGTATCTTCCTGAATGTTCTTCGAAAGCCAGACTTGAGAAACACAGCCATGAACGCGGTTTTCCTCACTGCGTTCATCATCTGTCAGAGGTTCAAGTTCTCGGCCCAGCTCGATGACATAGCGATAGCGGTCTTCCCAGTCTTCGAGGAATTCAAAGCCTTCCAGAATATCAGCGATCGCAGTGGTCATAATACTATTCTTTCACTCAGGGTTTTGCAGGCGTTTCTACCGTGCCAATCGGTCAGGGGCAATACGATTGGATTCAAAATATAAAACGGCCCACACCCCAAGCAAGAGTATAGGCCGTAAAAGGCTCAGTATTATGGAGATTGGTCTTAATTCCGGCCGTAATAAAGCGGATTAGGACGCGGCAACGGCACAGCAGCAACCGGAGTTGCATAGATTGGCTGAACTTCAGCAAACAGACCTTGTTCAGATGGATCTGCCTGCGCAGAACTGTTCTGTTGCTGGTCTTGATTGAGCTGCCATGGTATGTCCCGATCAGCTGAACTAAGTGTACCGGAATGTGCAGGCTCGTCAGATGGGCTTGTAAGGCTCGGCAGCAACTGGCCAGCTGCAACCTCATCAAACGGAATAGCTTCGATAGCATCTTGCGCTGAAGGCAGAGCAGCAAACTTTGTGGGTTGCAGGTCTTCCGCCTCACTGTCACTGAGGTAATTGTAAGTGAGCCTAGCAGCTTCTTTTGCCTTTAATCCGACGAGCGTGATGACAGAGCCACCCATCTCGCAGGCATTCGGATTGCGATCGCAAAAGCCACCGAGGTCCTTCACTGTGGATTGCGCAGCAAGATAAACCTGAACGATCCCAATAGATGGTGCATCTTCATCGCTACCAGTTCCGATTGGAAGCAGAAGCAATACAAGTCCGATCCAAAATGTAGTTCTAAGCAAAAAGAACATTGGTTTCGCCCGTGGGTTTCAATTGCGCCGAAGAGGCCGACAACTTTTAGATAGTCACTTAACTTGTTGAAACTATAGGGTTTACTCTCAAATATAACATATATTGTTCTCAATAAAATTGAATCAAATTTTATGTAAATTTGAAAACTACTGAAATTTATGGCTATTTTTCGTCTTTATGAATTTTCGGAAACCGTGCCTATGATTAATAAAAGGTGTAGAAAAAGTGTCCCAGCGGCGTCTCGTTGAAGTGAAAAAGCCACCAAATGAGGCTCACAATTAAAACTCAAAAGTGCATATAAGAGCTTTTTTAAGCAAAACTTGATAGAAACAGTAGGCTTGGAAAACTGAAAGAGAGCCCAATTTAACCCAAGGTTTTATGGTTGTTCTCAGTGGGCAGAGATCTATTCAAAGTGGACTTGCTGAGGTGAGGGCGATATCTCTAACCTCTCAGGAAGGCACCAGTTAGAATTGGTGGTGACCGAGTACTCGGGTAACACATGAATTGCGTTGAAAGAGGTAGTGCTTGATGGTGGGGCGAAAGCCAAACGGTAAAAAAGCGAGCAAAGGTGGAGCCCGTAGGGGGGCTGCACAAACGCAGCCTGATGGTGATTACCAAATGCACGTAGATTATGACGAAGACGGTGTTTTCTATGAAAATGGCGAAGTCGATCATGCTGCTGTTGCAAACGCTGCCTCCAAAAAGTCCGCTGGCATGAACAAGCTTTCAACGCTGGTGTTGTTAGGTTTTGTTGGTATGGCATCACTGATCGCGGTTAATGCAGCCTTTTTGCAAGATGCCAAGCATCCCTCTCCAATGATCGCCACTCGGATCTCTCAAAGCCAGTTAGACAGCTCAGAACTTGTAAGAGCAACTCAAAGATTGAGGCAGCAAGAGCTGGTCGCTGAAGTGCAAAAGGAGTTGCGTCGTTTAGGTGTCTACCCGGGCAGCCTTGATGGCCAATTCGGTCCTGCAACAGAGCGTGCGGTCCGTGCTTATCAAAGACAGCGGGCGATGAGTGAAAACGGGCAGGTGACTGAAGCACTGCTCGCACGACTTACAATGGACTTTGACGCGTTTACGCCTTCCCCCAATACTGCAGCTGCCGAAGGTGCTGAGATTCCTATCCCTCGGGCAAGCCCTGAGGAAATAGAGGCGCTGACGCAAAGTGGCTCTAATCTGACGCAAGTCTCGGGTCAAACGGATGCAATGACTGAGCGCATCAAGCGCCTACAAAAAACATTGGCGGACCTGGGGTATGGCCCGCTTACAGTTGATGGCATTCCAGGTGGTCAGACTGCCTCTGCAATTGCCGCATTCCAACGCGATAATGCTTTGCGGATAGATGGGCAAATGAGCGAAGCCCTCTTCTCCAAACTTGCAGCAATCAGTGGTACACGGATCTGATCACGCGACTTCTTCAATAAGAAAGACAACTTGATGCGAGTAACCTCTGAATTCTGGGTCGCTGCTTACACACGCCGGTGCTTCGCAGAAGGTGCTTTCGCAGGTATACGCCGCAAAGGTGCGCTGGAAGCCGGTGCCATCTTCATCATTGTTGATCGGTTGGACACGACCTACGACTTCTATGGTCCTGCCCCACAGTCTTTCTTTGAAGGGGAAAAGCCACTTGATCGCGAGTTTGAATGTTTGATGGAAAAGACTTCGCGAGAGGAAATTGAAGCCAAACTCGCACGCGAAGAGCGTATGGATCCTGACTTCTGGGTCGTCGAAGTGGAAGATAAGGAAGCCAGAAGCTTCCTGACACTGCCAAAAGAGCCGGGGCCTGAAGACTTATTCTCAGGCTTTAAGGGTCGCAAGTTCTGAATGGTAGTGTGAGGACCGCGTCAAAGATGTGCCCTGAGCTTTTAGTTCCCGCACTACTGTCTCAGTTGCTTCAAAAATCGTATGATAGCGCGGCTGAGAAGGCTCATCACTCCAGCTGCTGAGCAATTGACGTGCAATCTTCTTGTTAACGCCAGCAGCAGTTTTTTGCAGGTCTCTCATGTGATCCGTCTCAATGAGTGTGCCCCAAAACCGTACAAGCAGCTGATCAATAAGGCGCGAAGAGAAACCAAGACCAACGAGCATGACAATGAACCCGTCTGGAGAAGAATGCGTGCAGCATTGATGAACCTGATCTGGAGACATGCGGCAGGCTTGAGCCAGCTGACCAACCATGCTCGTGTGGCCGTACTTTAATCCCCGAAGCGTAAGCTCTTGCGCCTCATTCTCCGTCAGGGCGTCGACCGCGTCATCTGAAGCTGAAGCATCTGTCAGGCTTGCTGAAAGGTCTTTGTATGATGAGATCGGCGCGCTGTCTAGGAAGAGGCCAACCAGATCTTCTACAAGCTCATCAGAGGAACTGGCTGGATGTGAAGGGGCAACGGTACTCTTGGAATTGAGAGCAACGTATTCTCCAATCATCTGGTCATGGTCATTTGCAAGAGCTTTCATCACGGCCTCCGGAGCATGAGAGATTGGGCACAACAGATGCGCTACCTTCAGTCGACTTGCCCTGGTGGCTGATGACAGGTGTTGCAGCGCTAACTCCTCATACATATGAGAGCTTGCATGAGAGTGGCCGGTTTGAGCAAAAGCCTCTGTTGCTGCAATTAAGAGTTGAGACCTGTCTTCCATGAGTGAAGGAACCTGTATACGCAAAACAATGATTTATCGATGTTTTTCGCATTCGCCAGAAAAACGCAGCGATACATATGACATCGAATAGAATTACTAGCTAAATTTAGGAGCAAATGCTTTACAGCTCATTAACTGAAACTCCGCTTAACTGGGAGCTAGAAGAACCACGAAACTGACCCGTAAATGTGCCAGAGGACAAGCAATGGGTACACTTCATGATCTCGTGACTGAGCGGTCTCGCAGGCAGCCCTTGCAGATACGTAGAGGCTTTGACCGTCAGGTTTCATCTGCCCAGATCCATATCTTCCCAGGTGTTTACAAAATGCCGTCGGGACTGGCCTGTGGGAGCAGAGTTGGCATCATTCGGGTTGTAGAAGAGCACTCGGAATACGAGAGGGACTAGCTTCCTACGTTTTTTGCCTGTATCTCCATTGCTGCAAGCAGTGGGATTGTGAGTCATGGGCAAATTCGGGAAAACAGGGTTGATCAGCAAAGGCCGCACCTTTGCGACTTGTCTCCTACTTGTGTCTTCAACCAGCCTGCTGTTGTCTGCCTGCGCCAAGCCCACTGGAGATTTTGGCCGAGCAAAGCCCAATTTCCTTCATGATCGAGTTGCGTCAGATCTGGGCATGCTCTACCGCTATTCCCAAAAGCAGGACGTTTCCAACCTCAATTTGACAGATCAGGAAAATGAACTTCGTGATCGCGGATGGACACTGGTTGTGCCGCCGGCCTCTGAGGATTGGATTGGAGCCAACAAGGCTCAGTTGGAACGCCAAGGGTTTTTGAAAGATCCTTATGCTGCGATCAATCCATCAAACTACTACGTTTATCTGCGTTCGGATAAGTACCGCTCTAGTGAAACGCGTTATACCCGCCTGATTGATGACATGAGGTCGGATCAGAAACTCCTGCTGCCGTTTTGTAAGATCGCTCGTCAGGTGCTGGTGAGTGATCATGAACGCCTTGAGGCACTGAACCGCCAAACTCAGGTGAACCCGCAGTTCGCGACGGGAGTAAAGGCGAGAGTGCGCGAGAATAAGTCCTTTGTGGATTGGGTGCTCCGTGCCACTGGTCGCCGTCTGCAGGCCTATCAGATCGCCATCAATGCGCTCGAAGTAGAAACCCCGTCTGCCCAGCAGATTTGGGATGCGAGCAAAGGCTACGAGCAGCTGCGTCGCACCTACGAAGAGCTGCCATCCAAATGCTATGCCGAAGTTAAGCGTCCGGCCGAAAAGGTTGAGAAACCGTCTCGCATCTTTACCGGATGGGGTTTAGAAAGCGCTGCTCCGCAAAAATAGCTGGAAGGTTTGCTCTAAATCTTTGGCAGATCAGAGCAAGTTGCGGATCGTAGCGCTGCTGAGATCTGTGGCAGATACGCATTGGACGGTGCAAAGGCGCGGAACAACGCAAACCCCTTCAGCTCATTCGTCTCAACCACAATCATCTCTTCCAGATCTTCTGGCGGGTTTTCGCGCAGTATCGAAAGCTGCTGTGGTGTCAACACCAGCATGCGCACTGCTTCGCCTTCAGACGTCTTGTCATTCAGACTGTAAGTCACCTGTCCCTTTTCATTAAACAGGCCAAGTGACCAGAACGGAGAGGGAGCAAATGCGTTCACAATCAGTGGCCCATTTTCGAGGGAATAACGACAGATCGCATGGCGCATAGATGGGTCGAGATCTGGCAGCGGCTCACTGCGTGGTAGGATCGGTGGCAGCATCTGAAAACTGCGGTCCGCGCCAAAGCTGCCAACGCGCTCATAAGGAGAATGCGGAACGTAAGCGGGAACGCTCAAAACAATGGCCACATGAATTATCCCCGCGACGAGCAAACCACCCATGCCCCACAAAATCCAGCGCGGGGAAATGTAAAGGTCCTGCAGTTTTTTGAGGAGATCATTCATTTGCAACTCACCAATTCAACAGCGGGCATCACTGGGGCACTCAAACCGGCACCCGTGGTATAGGGGATATCGTAAAGACGCATGGCAAACACCAGCCCGTTACTCCCCCCAGTTGGCAGCCAGTTCCCTGGCCGCGCTTCAGGCGAAACCTGAATTGCAAACGCACCTGTGTGATCCGTCAAAATGCCATGGCTATGCAAGGAGGCGCGGCCAGCATCGGTCGCAAGCAGCTCCAGCGCGTTGTTCAAAGCCGTGATGGTCCAAAGCCGGGTAGAAGGCACCTTACCCGCAATTCGGTAATTGCACTGGGGGTCTAGCGCCCGTCCGCTGTCATCAAAGGCAGCGTAAAATGCAATGCCTTCACCACTTCCAAGCGGCACTCGCCCGGTTCGTGCAAAGATCGCCGTACTGTAAGGATCACTGTCGATCGTTCCCGCATGCGGGTGTGCTACCCACACGCCACTCTCCAGTGCGCTGAACGGTGAACCTCTGTTGAGCGACAGATAAGCACTGCCTATCCCCACGATCAAAGCGATCATGATGGAGAATAAAAACGGCCCGAATGAGAAAAACGGCGCTTTGAAAAGCAATGGCGAAATATGAGGCCAAGGCTTTTGCCAGGAGGTTTCTCCATCAAAAATCTGGGTGGTTTCTGGCTCGCGAACCGCCACCAAAGGCATGTGAGGGGTGTGTGTCATCGGGTATAAGTCACATCCGCCTTTGTGTCAGAGCCCAGTTGGGCCTGCACGTTTGACTGAGAAATACTGTTGAATGGAAGTGCACGCAGCCGTTTCCCAAGCGCTTCCAGAACTTGCTGAGACGTTCTGTTGAGCAGCTCTGGCGGGCCAGTAATCTCAACATCACTAAGACCGTTTGCGGCAATAACATCCTTACCTTCTGGCGGCTCCACACCGGGCATAGCTTTTAGCTCCAACCCCTGGTGCGCATACTTCATAAAGTTGCCCCAGGTCATCGCAGGTAAGCTACCACCGGTCATGCGGCGCGAGGAAGAAAAGTCATCGTTTCCATACCAGACCGCAGCCGCAAGATTGCCTGTGTATCCAATAAACCAGGCGTCACGATAGGCCTGCGTTGTGCCCGTCTTTCCTGCCGCAGTTATTCCCTCCAGCCGGGCGCGTCGTCCAGTGCCGCGTTCCACCACGTTTACCAGGATGTCATTCATCATCGCCACCTTATCAAACGGCAGAATGCGCAGAGAAGGGCCAGCATCACGGTCATGATTGTAAAGCAACTCACCTTTGGAGTTGCGCAACTCTAAGACGGCGTAAGGATCAACCTTCTTCCCGCCAGCTGCGAAAGCCGCATAGGAACTTGTCATATCCAGAACCGTCACTTCAGAGACACCAAGCGGCATCGCGCGTGTAATCCGCAGCTCGCTGTTGATGCCCATCATATAGGCTGTGGTTGCAATCTTATCGCGCCCGATGGCTTGTGCCAGACGAACAGGAATGGTGTTGATTGACTTGGTCAAGGCCGTTTTCAGCGTCACGGCGCCCGCATAGCTGCGGGTATAATTGCGTGGGCTCCAGCCGCCGATGTTGACCGGACGATCGGGGACAACACTCTCGCTTTCATATCCATTCAGGAAGGCCGTCATATACACAAATGGTTTGAAAGATGAACCTGGCTGGCGAAGTGCATCTGTCGCTCTGTTGAACTGGCTTTCATCATAATCACGCCCACCAACCATAGAGCGCACAGCGCCTTCGGTGGTGATAACTGTCATGGCTGCTTCTTCAACGCCGTAACGTTTGCCGTATTGGCGCAAGGTGCTTTCGATTTGGTTGGTAGCTTCCCGCTGCAGGCCCGGATCAAGCGTGGTGCGAACGGAAATAACTCTGTCATTACTGAGCTCCGGGTACTGTTCCGCTAGGTCTTTCACCTGCTCGAACGCCCAATCGAGGAAGTGATCCGGAGCCTGACTTTTGCTCCGGTCAATCGCCTCGGCCGGATTACGCCGGGCGCCAATAACTTGTCCCTCAGTCATGAAGCCAGCTTGCACGATATTCGTCAGCACCTCATTGGCGCGGGCACGGGCCGAGGGCAGGTTTTTATGCGGGGCATACTTGGAAGGGGCCTTATAAAGCCCTGCTAACATTGCAGCTTCTGCCAGCGAAATTTCGCGTACGTCTTTGCCGAAGTAAAATTCTGAAGCGGCTGCAACGCCAAATGTCCCGCCACCCATATAGGCGCGATCGAGGTATAATTTGAGAATTTCTCGCTTCGTCAGGTTCATCTCAAGCCATAAGGCGAGATAAGCCTCTTTGATTTTGCGTTGTAATGTGCGTTCGTTTGAAAGGAACAGGTTTTTTGCGAGCTGCTGTGTAATCGACGAGCCACCCTGCACAACAGAACGTGCTTTTATGTTGGCAACCATGGCGCGGAAGGTACCAACAAAGTCAATTCCCAAGTGATCAAAAAACCGTCTGTCCTCGGTAGCAAGAGTGGCCTGGATCACGTGATCAGGAATTTCATCCAGCGGAATTTTGTCGTTCAGCAAAATGCCACGTTTACCGATCGGGTTCCCGAACCGGTCAAAAAAGCTGACAGAAAAGTCAGAGGTGGTTTTCCAGTCAGAGCGTTCCGTTGCTTTAAAGGCGGGCTGCGCGAAGGTCAGCACAATCAGAAAGCCGAACGCGCAATAGGTCAGCCCTTCAGAAGCAAGCCCTGCAACAAACTTGGAGGGACCGCGTAGAGAGAACCGGCGCATGAAGGCCGAGTACTCACGAAAGAAGACCCCAAGAAACTGGGAGGTGTGCCAAAGCGCAGAATCCAGCCATGCATCGGTTGCAAGCATCCGCTGAGATAGATCCTGAAGGGTAAAAGATCGCTCCTTACCCTTTTTTTTCACATTTTCAGCAGAATTTTCCGTGACATTCTGCTTTTCGCTGTTATCAGAGTTCTCTTCCAAACTGATTACCCGTAGTACCGGTCACTCCCCTGAATGCGCAAAGGGGGACAATGAACCAAACCGAAGAACTAGCTAAGCGACATCCTCGCGATATTCCCATCGGAATTTTGCAATGAGAACGACATAAATGGTATCCGTAAACTCTGAGAGTCATCGCCCTTTCTGGCAGACCAAAACCCTAGATGAGATGACCCATGAAGAATGGGAGTCTCTCTGTGATGGATGTGGACGCTGCTGTCTGAACAAGCTTGAAGATTGGGACACAGGCGCAATCTACTGGACAAACGTCGCGTGCACTCTGCTGGATGGAACCACATGTAGGTGCAAAAACTATGAACAGCGCTTCGACACTGTGCCCGATTGCGTACAGCTTTCGCCGGAAACTGTAAGAACTTTGAAATGGTTACCGCCAACATGTGCGTATCGTCTAATCCGTGAGGGCAGGGATCTGTACTGGTGGCATCCGCTTGTTTCAAAAGATCCGCAGAGCGTGCATGACGCCGGAATCTCAGTCCAAGACAAAACCATCAGCGAAGATGGAATGGAGCCAGAAGAGTTCGAAAACTATCTCGTCGACTGGCCGGATGAGGAATACACCAAAGACTGATCCTGCAAAATATGTTTATTTTCAATTACTTCTCCACAGGTGAGAAGCGGGTATAAGTCAAAATTCAAAGCAATTGTAAAGCCAGCGCAGTGCCTCAGGGCCTGCGCTTTTTTGAATGTCTCATCAAAGCCTTACAGCTTTCTTTATTTAAAGTTGAACGAGTTTCAATCCTAACGTGAAACGGGGATAAGTGTCCATGCCTCTTTGGGTGACTTGGCTTAGGAATATAATCTTGACAGCGCACCGTTGTTTTGATAGGGTTTGGGCATGCTAGAGAAAGTGTGACGGTGCCTGCAGAGGCAATTCAACTCTTTCTATCTGCACTACATTTTAGAGAATTTACCAGCTGCTCCTTGTCTCAATGGGCGGCTTTTTTTGTGCCTAAAGCGTATCGCCGAAAAGTGGGTACCGGTTTTCGAACAACGATACGCAAACAGCTTTAGCGGCAGGAGGAACGATGGTGGAGGAGCAAGAGCCTCAACAAGAGGATGAGCAGGCAGCACGACTGCGTGTGCCATTAGAGGTCTGGCAGGTTGTTCGCCGCATGGTGGAAGAAGAAGCCATCTCAATTGCGGATATTGCCCGCAAAACAGGCCTGCCGAGCAGCACTATTACCACCAAGATCAAACGGGAAGGATGGCTGCGGAAGTGGGAACTGGCGCAGGAGCTTGCCAGCTCTAAGCCAGAAGAACGCAAGCGCCTGATCGCTCGTCTCTATGCTGCCTTCGAAAAGCAGGTCAGCACACTGGAAGCCAAACTGAAAAAGCTAAGTGGTGATCCGCAATCAGCTGCGGGTGAGATGGATGCTACGGCAAAAGCCATTACCAGCCTCGCCAAGACGCTGGATATGTTGATCGAGCTGCAGCAAGCACACGGTGAGGACAGCACAGAAGAGGTGAGTGATGACCAGATGCGACAACAGCTTTCGCAGCGCATTGAAAGCTTGTGTGGCGCAGGGCAAACTCCATGACTTTGTAGCCACCCTGAATAAGAGTGAACTGAGTTATCTTCAATATAACTGGCAGGTGTTCGCACACGCCCATCAATGCCCGCCAGATGGAAGCTGGTCCACGTGGCTGCTCATGGGCGGACGCGGTGCAGGCAAAACCAGAGCAGGGGCAGAGTGGGTCAGAGGCAAGGTTGCAGGGGAAGCGTGGAGTGGTCCAACCGCAGGCAATATCGCTCTGGTCGGGCAAACCTATGCAGATGTGCGGGAGGTGATGATCGAGGGTGTTTCTGGTCTGCTCGCCGTCCATCCGGCAAGTCAGAAGCCTCAGTGGAATCCAAGCCGTCGCAGGTTGGAATGGGCGAACGGAGCTGTTGCGCGGGCATTCTCCTCAGAGGATCCGGAAGCGCTGCGCGGCCCTCAATTTGACGCCGCCTGGTGTGATGAAGCAGGCAAGTGGAGCAATGCGACCCAGACCTTTGATATGCTCCAGTTCGGTCTGCGTCTGGGGATGCAGCCACAGCAATTGGTGACGACAACGCCTAAGTCGACTCCGCTATTGAAACTGCTGCTGCAGGATAAAGGCACTGTGGTGACCAAGGCTGGCACGAAAGCGAATGCCGCCTTTCTGGCAGAGGTTTTTCTGCAACAAATGACAGAGCGGTATGGCGGCACACGGCTCGGTAGGCAGGAGCTGGATGGCGAGCTGATTGAAGACCGGGAAGATGCGTTGTTCGCCCGTAAATGGTTTGAGATGGGCCGGGTAAGAGATGTGCCTGAACTTCAGCGCATCGTGGTTGCTGTGGACCCGCCAGCCACATCGGGCAGGACTGCAGATTCCTGTGGCATCGTTGCAGCAGGTACCACAGAGGCAGGCGACCTGTATGTCTTGCGAGACCGAACCGCACAAGGCCTGCGACCCGCCTTATGGGCTGAACATGCCATCAAGCTCTATCATGAGCTGGAGGCCGACTGCCTGCTAGCGGAGGTCAATCAGGGCGGTGAGATGGTGCATGAGGTCATTGAAAGTGTTGATGCCAGCGTGCCGGTAAAGTCCGTCCACGCGACAAAAAGCAAACGCCGCAGAGCTGAGCCGGTCGCCCTGCTATACGAGCAAGGGCGCGTTCATCACTGCGGTGTTTTTCCTGAGTTGGAAGATGAACTCTCCGACTTTGGAGTTGGTGGACTGAGCAACGGAAGATCACCCGATCGGCTGGATGCACTGGTTTGGGCCATGACAGAACTCAACCGCCGCCCGGCAGGCAAACCACGCCTGCGCAAACTGTAAAAACACTAATAATCTGAAGGGTTAGCTCGTAAATTTGAATCTGTTTGTGAGGATTAGCCCTCCGTGTATCGCCGAAAAGTGGGAACCGGTTTTCGGATAAGGATACGCGAGAAAATGAGTTAAAGCTGTTTATCAAGGCAGACCAAAAGCAAACAGCTTTTGTGCACTCAAATACATGAATCAAAACATTAAGTTAGAGCGAAAAGGACTCTGATCTCATGGGGTTACGCAGACTTCTTGATTCAGTTTTTTCACCAGTAACTGAGCAAAAGGCATCACGAGCAAAATCCGTCGCCTTTATGCGGTTTGGTGAAGGGGCCGCCTGGACCCCGCGCAACTATGAATCACTTATAAACCAAGGGTATTTACGAAACCCTATTGCCTACAGATGCGTGCGCCTTATCTCGGAGGCTGCCGCAAACGTGTCCCTCACTGTGAAGGTCGGCGATGAAGAGCTGGAAGCCCATCCCTTGATGGAACTTCTGAACAAGCCCACTCGCATGCAAACACGGCGCTCGTTTCTGGAGGAGGTCTACGGCTTCCTGCTGGTCTCCGGCAATGCGTATGTGGAGGCTGTCTCGCTGGAGGGCGCACCGCGTGAGCTTCATGCCCTGCGCCCGGACCGTATGAAGGTGCTGGTGGATGAGGCTGGCTGGGTGGAGGCCTACGAGTATCAGGTAGCCGGTCGCAAAGTGGAGCTGCGCAAAGCACCAGGCGATAAGCTCCAACCCGTCCTGCACATCAAGCTCTTCAATCCGCTCAACGACCACTACGGCTTTGCGCCCATTGAGGCCGCGCAGATTGCTCTTGATATCCATAATGCCGCCGGAGACTGGAACAAATCACTGCTTGACAACGCGGCTTGCCCGACGGGGGCGTTGGTCTATGGCGCAGGCGATGCTATGAATATGACCGACGACCAGTTCCACCGCCTTAAGGAAGAGTTGGAAAGCTCCTATCAGGGGGCGAGGAATGCAGGCCGCCCCATGTTGCTGGAAGGCGGGCTCGACTGGAAGCAGATGGGCATGTCCCCCAAAGATATGGACTTCATTGAGCTGAAGAATGTCGCTGCCCGCGAAATTGCACTGGCCTTCGGCGTGCCGCCCATGCTGCTCGGCATTCCGGGAGACAACACCTATGCCAACTATCAGGAAGCCAACCGCGCCTTCTGGCGCTTGACGGTCGTGCCGCTCGCCGCACGGGTTCTCTCCGAGCTCTCCAACTGGCTCTCTGCTGCTTATGAGGAGCAGGTCACGCTGGAGCTGGATCTCGATGCAGTAGAAGCGCTGGCGCAGGAACGCAAAGCACTGTGGGATCGCATCACCGCAGCAGACTTCCTCTCCCGCGATGAAAAGCGCATCGCCGTTGGATATGGGGCGGAGGGTAAAGATGAATGAGTTACTGGCAGCGCTCGCTGCAAAAGGAGATCTCGCCCATGTGGCGCTCGGTGCCTGGGCAGGCACGTCCACATCACTGCTCTTGTGGGCACTAAAGCAAGTCATCCGGTTCAATCGCAGGTTCGAGGAGTTCATGAGTGAACTGGAAAAACTCAACCAGTTGCTGCGTATGGATCCTTGAAAACCGGGTACTCTGACTATTGAGATAATTTGAAAGGTTGAAGGTGAAGCCTTGACCCAAAATTACAAAACACAAGCCGTGCCCGTTGAGCAAAAACAACAGCCAACTCAGCGCGGCAATGAAGCCCCTGTACAGACCTTCGCCAACTTCACCAAGGCACTCGCCGGAGCATTGGTGGAACGACGCGCGGCAAAGTCGGAGGGAGCAAACTCCGGCAGAAAAAGCAATTGAAAGCTCGCTAAGGGAGGCAATCAATTTGAACACAGATCACCCCATCGCCATTGAGGGCTACGCCAGCCGGTTTGAACTAAGCGATCAGGGCGGCGATGTCATGCGCAAAGGTGCATTTCAAAGCACGCTGCAAAAGCAAAAGCTCACGGATGTAAAAATGCTCTGGCAGCATGACCCGTCCCACCCCATCGGCAAGTGGCTACACATTCAGGAGGACAGCATCGGCCTGTTTGTGAAGGGCTTGCTCTATCCGGGCATCACGCAGGGCCGGCAAGCCATCGCCATGGTGCAAACGGGTATACTGGATGGATTGTCCATTGGCTTCAAAACCCGCCGCGCCCAGCGCAACAGCAAAACCGGCAGACGGGATGTACTGGCGGTAGACCTCTGGGAAATCTCTCTGGTTACGTTCCCGCTGCTGCCATCAGCACGCCTGACCGTGGTCTCCTGAAGTTCCTGATTAATTGAAAGTACGATCTGTGGTCCCAATTGGCACCGCAGTTTTTTTATATGCTTTATGAGGAAAATAATCCTATGAAAAATACATACAATCCCGCATTAGAGACCAAAGACTTCGCACGGGAAGCTGCAGGAAAATCAGCTCATCCCGCACTTTCTGGCCCGGCAACAGGGCAGTTTGTGTCTGGAATGGAGGCTTCCGGCAGCTTCAACCAGCTAAACCACGCTTATTCCGAATACACCCAGACCAACGACATGCGTCTGGCCGAGTTAGAACAAAAATCCAGCTCTGACGTGCTCCTGGATGAAAAACTGGCCCGACTGGACGAGATCATTGATGGTCAGCTGCGCCATCTGAACGAACTCCAACTCAAATCCCAGCGCTTGCCGCGGTCAACGCCAGAAACCACAGGCGGCCCATCAGCTGAAGTTGAACATAAATCCGCGTTTGAGACCTATATGCGTGACGGACAGGAAACCCACCTCAAAGCGCTGGAACAAAAGGCCATGTCCTCTGGCACTGCTGCTGATGGCGGGTATCTGGTGCCGGAGCAACTGGAAACGGACATCCTGCGCCGCATCACGGCTCTGTCCCCCATCCGCTCCATCGCCTCCAATCGCAAAATCTCAGGTGCATCCTACCGCCGTCCCGTTGTAACGGTGAACCCGGATGCGGACTGGGAAGGCGAAACCGACGCTCGTAGCACTCCCACAAATGCAATGAAGTTTGAGATGCGAGAGGTGAAGATCTTCGAGCTTTCCGCTCTGCCAGCCGTCACCCAAACCCTGTTGGATGATGCAGCCGTCAACATCGGTGAAATTCTGGCAGAAGAGGTGGAAACGGTCTTTGCAGAAAAGGAATCGGCAGCTTTCCTCAATGGCAACGGCACCAGTCAGCCGCAAGGGCTGCTCAAGGGCACAATTCACGGCACACTGGATGATACAGGCCTCTCCATCGGGTCCATCAAAACAGGGCAGGCAGGGGCGTTTCCCTCTTCCAATGGAAGCGATCTGCTGATCTCGCTGATTTACGGTGTTAAAACCGCTATCCGTCGCAACGCCCGCTTCCTCTTCAATCGCAGAACACAGGCGGCCATCCGCAAGCTGAAGGACGGGCAGGGCAACTACATCTGGCAACCACCCGCAGCTGCCGGCGCTGACCCAAGCCTCATGGGCTTCCCGGTCACTGAAGCTGAACACATGCCGGATATGACCGCAGCCTCAGATCCCTACGCCATCGCGTTTGGTGACTTCCACCGCGGCTACATGGTGGTGGACCGTGTCGGTATCTCTGTTCTGCGTGACCCATACACCAGCAAACCGAACGTGCTGTTTTACATCACCAAACGCGTCGGCGGCGGCATCATGGATTTCGATGCCTACAAACTGCTGAACTTCAGCGCTTAATCATCTTCATCAACAATCGAGGAGGGGCCGCCGTGACGGCTATACTCACAGTGCCACCGGCTCTGGAGCCGGTTTCGCTCGCCCAGGCGCATGCTCAGCTCAGGGTCTCCCACACCCACGAGGATGATCTGATCCTACGTCTGATCAAAGCCGCGCGGGAGCAAGTGGAGACCCTCACACGGCGGGCTCTTATCGATCAGGAGTGGCGACTGCTTCTGGATGATCTTTCACCAGACCGCCTGATCCGCCTGCCGGTTGCACCCGTCGCCCAGATCCTGCAGGTCTACACCTATGATACGGAAGGCAACCAACAACTGGTGCCAGCTTCAAACTATCAGTCGGATCTTGCTGGGAACCCCGCCCGCCTGCGCTTTAAGGCTGGCGCCATCGGGCCTCTGCGTGACCTTAACGGCATCGAGATTGACTTCAAAGCAGGCTATGGTGTGGCGGCAACTGCCGTCCCTGCTGGTTTGCAAACTGCGATCCTGATGCTGGTTGGCTTCTGGTATGAGCGCCGCTCCATGCTGGAAGAAGACCGCCTTACAGGCCTCATGCCCCATGGCTTTGAGGCAGCGCTGTCTCCTTACAAGGTGCTCAGGATATGAGGGCGGCGGGCACTCTCAACGAGCCTCTGCTGCTGCTTAGGCCAGAGATCACCAACGGCACGGATGGCTCGATCACCAAAAGCTATCAGCAAGTCGCCATGGTTTGGGCGCTCGTAGAGGCATCTACTGGCTCACAGAGCACCGTGGCAGGCCGTATCGCCAGCACTTACCCACTCACGCTTACCATTCGCCGTCGTACAGATGTGGCGGAGGGGTGGCGGGTGGAGCGAGATGGACAGAGCCTCAGGGTAAAAGCAGTTCTCCCACACTCAGAGCAAGCTCCCTTCATGCAGATCCTTTGCGAGCAGGAGGAGGGCGATGATGGGGGAACTTGAATTCCGCAAAGCCCTGTTTCAGGCAATCCATGCCAAGGCCTCCCTGACACCTTATCTGGGAGATCCCAAGCGGGTGTTCGACGGCGTGCCAAGGGGGGCAGCACTACCCTATGCAACGCTGGAAGCCGTCACCACTCAATTGCTGACAGGTCATCTGGACGATGGTGGCAGGCTCACTGGCTCCATCGGCATCTACTCGCGCCATGCAGATCGGGCTCAAACTCAGGAAATCCTGCAGATCTTCAACGAGCTGCTGGAGGCTGGTGTCACGTCATCCGCTGGAACCGAGGCAGCAGGCTTGACCATGACCGAAACCAGCTGCCGCCGCCTGAGTGATGGCCGCACATGGTACGGACGCATCAAGTTCTCCGTCCTGCTGCAACAGACTGCTTAACACCAACCTTTGAGAGGAAAACAGATGGTCGCTCAGGCCGGAAAAGACCTGTTGTTGAAACTGGACACAGTGGGGGACGGCACCTTTGAAAGCGTGGCAGGCTTGCGCTCAAGACGCCTCGCCCTAAATGCCACGCCCATCGATATCACCGATGCAGAAAGCACAGGTCGCTGGCGGGAGCTGCTGGCAGGGGCTTCCACCCGCCACGCCTCACTCTCTGGCAGTGGTCTGTTTCGCGATAAAGCCTCCGCAGAAAAAGTCCGCACCGCTTTCTTTGCTGGAGAGCTGCGTGCATGGCAGATAATCCTGCCCGGCTTTGGAACACTGGAAGGCCCGTTTCACTTGTCTGCATTGGAATACTCCGGCGACTACCGATCTGAAGTCACCTTCGAGATCTCGCTGGAATCCGCCGGTGCTCTCACGTTCACCCCGCTAACTTGAGGAGCATACGATGCCATCAAAAACCTATGACCGGGGCGTTAATCGCAGGCGCGGTGAAGTCCTCGCGGACCTCGGCGGTCAAAAGCACATATTGGTGCTCACACTTGGGGCTCTGGCTGAGCTGGAAGACGCGCTCAGTTGCAGCACATTGCAGCAGCTGAGCGAGCGGTTTTCCTCTGGTCAGCTGAGTGCTGCCGATATCATCAAAGTGCTGGGTGCAGGCCTTCGCGGTGGTGGATTGATCATTGAGAACGAAGAAGTTGCCGAACTCTCCCATGAAGGCGGTGTAGCAGCCCTTGCCAAGCTGGCAGGTGAGCTCCTGGTGGTCACGTTCTCTCCACCTCAGCAGTCTCAATCGTGAAGCATGAGCAATCTGAAAACCAACCGGTGCCCTGGCATGACCTGATGCACAAAGCCTGCCGGGAGCTTGGCTGGTCACCAAACACCTTCTGGCAATCAACACTGATTGAGCTGGAAATGGCCTTCATCCCGCCGGGAAACCGCAGTGCACGCACAATCACGCGGGGCGTGTTGGAGGAGCTGGTATCCCAATTTCCAGACAATGAGGACCAACAAACACCATGACAGATAGTTTTAGTGAAACGCTGAACGTAGAAGATGCACGCGAGCTGGAAACAACCATGCAGGAGGTCAATACCCTTGCCAAAGAATTCTCTTCAGAGCTTGGCAAAGGTCTGCAAAGCGCAGTCACTTCTGGCAAAGACCTGCAATCGATCCTCTCACAAGTCGCGCTCAACATGTCCAGCTCTGCTCTCAACAGTGCCTTAAAGCCGCTTGAGAACCTGCTTTCTGCCGGAATTTCATCAGCCATTGGCAATGTGGCAGGCGTAACGCCCTTTGCAAAAGGCGGTGTCGTTTCCAGCCCAACCATGTTTGCTGCAGGCAACACAGGCTTGGGGGTGATGGGAGAGGCCGGAGCAGAGGCAATCCTGCCTTTGCAGCGCGGCAATGATGGTCGTCTGGGCGTTGCCATGAATGCGGGCAACACGCAGCCCAGCGTCACAATAAATGTGGCGACACAGGATGTGCGCAGCTTTGAAAGATCTCAGGGGCAGATTGCGATGATAATGGCCCGCGCCACCGGACGGGGGCGACGCGGGCTATGACGTCGGCATTGAAGAGGAGGGACTCAAGGACCGACGTGGCTTTGCTACCGGACGGTGGTAGCAAACTTTTTGGAAAAGACCGTTGCTTTGCAAAGAGGGAGGAGCATCGACAACGGGTCTACGCAAATCACGCAGATAACTTTCCCATATCAAATCTATTAGATGCTTCGCGGGCGCCCAGCCTTGAGCCAAGTCAAACAGGAGGGTGAAATGCAACCATGTTTTGTTGATGAATCATTCCCACTTGGAATTTCCCTAGGGGCTTCTGTCAGAGTAGAAAAACGCAGTCAGGTCACAAGGTTACTCAATGGCGCCGAAACCCGAAACGCCATCTGGAAGGGAACGCGACGGCATTTTGATGTGGGGACCGGATTGCGCAGCTCAGCAGACCTGCAACGAGTACTCTCCTTCTTCGAAAAAGTGGGTGGTCGCCTCTGCGGATTCCGGTTTCGTGACCCCATGGACCATAAATCCTGCAGCTTTGACGCAACTCCATCTGCAACCGATGTGACAATCGGAACAGGCGACGGGACAACAACGTCTTTCCAGCTCATCAAACCAGTCGGTGCTGCAAGCGTCACCTGGCAGCGTAGGATCACGAAACCAGTGGCCGGAACCGTGTCTGTTGCAGTCGCTGGTCAACTGAAAACCGTCGGCAGCGATGTGCTGCTCGATCCGTTAACAGGCATCCTGGAATTTCAAGCAGGCCACATTCCCTCAAACGATCAGGTGATCACGGCGGGTTTCCTGTTCGACACGCCCACACGCTTTGAAAGCGATCAGCTGGAAATCAACCTCCTGCACTTCGAAGCGGGGCAGGTGCCGTCCATCCCACTCGTCGAACTTCTCATCTGAAACCAACTCCGCGAGTAAACTCATGTTCAATGCTGCTTTGAAAGAACACCTGACCGGTGAAGGCACAACCGTGGCCTACTGCTGGTGCTTAACCGCCCCATCTGGCCTCAGCCTTGGTTTCACCACACACGACCACTCCATTACATTGCTTGGCAAATCCTATGAGCCCGGCATCGGACTGGATGGCACGCAGGCCATGGCTCAATCCGATTTTCAGGCCGGGCAGGAAGAAGCGCTGGGCTTCCTTTCTTCCGACAGCTTGAGCGAAAAGGAGTTGAGTGCGGGCCTCTGGGACAATGCCGAAGTTGAGGTCTATCTGGTCAACTGGCAAAATCCAGAACAACACCAATTGCTCCGACGCGGCTCTCTTGGCGAAATCACTAGAGATGCTGATGTGTTCCGCGCCGAATTCCGCTCATTGGCTGCCAAACTCTCTGAGCCAAAGGGGCGGCAACTCTCTCACCAATGCCATGCGGATCTGGGAGACGCCAAATGCGGGATCGAGCTGAACACAGCCACCTATTCGAGACAGGTGAGTATCATAGGCAAAGAAGACGGCAATCGGCTGATCATTCAAGCCAACACGGATATCAGCACAAATTGGTGGTCCTTCGGCAAACTCACCTTTCTGTCCGGCCCCTACGCCAATCAACCCCTGCGCATAGCCAGTCACTTCATAGAACAAGGCAAGCACAAGCTCACGCTCTGGGCACCCTTGTTATTGGAGCAAACCTATCCGGTATCTGCATCCGTTTCCGCAGGCTGCGATAAAGGCTGGGGCAGCTGCCAGACGAAGTTCCAAAACACCGAGAACTTCCGAGGCTTTCCTCATATGCCTGGCAACGACTTCATCCTCGCGGGGCCAGAAAGCCAATCGGCTGCCAACAACGGCGAAAAGCTGGTGGGGTAATCATGCAGCAATCTCCCCACACCCTCCTAAGGGAAGCGCACAGCTGGGTTGGAACGCCTTACCAGCATCAGGCAACAACCAAAGGCGCAGGCTGCGATTGCCTCGGTTTTATCCGCGGCCTCTACCGCTTTTTGCATTACACCGAGCCGCCCATTCCCACCAGTTACGCACCAGAATGGGCAGAGCTGAAGGGGGAGGACCAACTGCTCAATGCCGCGCACCAGTATTTGCATGAGATGCAAGGGCTTTTGCAGAAACCAAAACCAGCGGAGGTCATCCTGTTTCGCTGGGTGCCGCAGGTTCCCTGCAAACACCTCGGCTTCATGACAAGCAAAGACCACTTCATCCATGCCTATGAGGCTGTCGGAGTGGTTGAAAGCCCGCTGGTGCCCATGTGGCGCAACAAGATTGCAGGGCGTTTTTCATTCTTCTCAAGTGAGTGATCTGGAAAGGACAGGACCATGGCAACAATGGTGCTTTCAAGCGCAGGTGCAGCCGTTGGCGGTGCACTTGGCGGTCCTATGGGCGCTATCATAGGGCAAACACTGGGCGCTCTGGGAGGAGCATGGATCGACCAGCAAATCTTCGGCGAAAACAGAGAACTCTCCGTCGGTAAGTTAGGTGACCTGCAATTACAGACTGCTGCTGAAGGGGCGTCATTGCCCTTTGTCTATGGCCGCGTGCGTGTCACCGGCAACATCATCTGGGCCACACGGCTGGAGGAGGTCGTCTCCGAAGAAAAGCAGGGCGGAAAAGCCACTGGTTCTTCGACCACAATCACCAGCCACAGTTACTTCGCCAACTTCGCTGTCGCCCTGTGCAAGGGCCCTATCACAGCGGTGCGCCGTGTCTGGGCCAACGGTAAGGAGCTGGACACCAGCGCAATCAATATGAGGGTGTATCTGGGGGCAGAAAATCAACAACCCGACCCACTGATCGAAGCCAAGCAAGGCACCGCGCCAGCCTATAAAGGCACCGCGTATGTGGTGTTCGAACGCCTCCCTCTGGCAGAGTTCGGGAACCGCATCCCCCAACTCGCCTTTGAAGTACTGCGCTCTATTGAACCACTGGAACAGCAGATCAAGGCTGTCACGCTTATCCCCGGAGCCGGAGAGTTTGCCTATCACCCGCAGGAAGTTATCGAGGAGCTCGCTCCCGGCAACACGCGGAGCGTCAACCGCCATGGCAAGGGCGAGGAAACTGATCTGGTCCGTTCCTTGGATGAACTTCAGGCCCTCTGCCCAAACCTAAAAAGCGTTGCGCTCGTCGTCGCTTGGTTTGGTGATGATTTGCGCGCTTCTAAGTGCACCATTCAGCCCAAAGTGACCTACCAGACCACAAAGCATCTACCTGAGAACTGGAGCGTTGCAGGGCTAACCCGAGCTGAGGCGCAAGAGGTCTCCCGCATCAATGACAGACCAGCCTATGGCGGCACACCATCAGACATCTCGGTTACAGAAGCCATCAAAGAACTGAAGCGCCGCAGCCTTGCCGTCATGTTCTACCCCTTCGTGATGATGGACATTCCGGACGACAACCAGCTGCCCGACCCATACGGTGCCACCATGCAGTCCAGCTTCCCCTGGCGCGGTCGCATCACCTCTGACATCGCATTGGGCCAACCCGGAACACAGCAGGGAACCAACGCAGTTACACCGCAGATAGACGCTTTTGTTGGCACAGGCAGCGACTGGCGGTTCCACCGTTTTATCCTGCACTATGCCAATTTGGTGAAGGAGGCAGGCGGAGTAGAGGCGTTCCTCATCGGCTCAGAAATGCGAGGTCTCACCCAATGTTGGGCAGGCGGCAACGCGTTTCCGTTCACTGATCGCTTGCAAACGCTGGTCTCAGAGGTTCGCCAGATCGTCGGCAGCCAGACCAAACTTTCCTACGCAGCCGATTGGAGTGAATATGCGGGCCTCAGTCCCCAATCTGGTGACCTGCGTTTTCCCCTGGATCCGCTCTGGGCACATGCAGACATTGATTTCGTCGGTATCGACAACTACCTGCCCCTAACGGACTTGCGTCAAAGCGACGACCCGCAAACAGCCTACAACCTCAAGGAATTGCGAGAGGGGATAGCCTCGGGTGAGTATTATGACTGGTACTACGCAAGTGACAATGACCGCTCCGCAAAGGCCCGCAGCCCGATTACAGACGGAGCCTACAACAAGCCGTGGGTGTTCCGGCAAAAGGATCTAAAGAACTGGTGGCAAAACCAGCACTTTGAACGCAGTGCAAGTACGCAGCAAAACGCACCAACTCCATGGGTACCTCAATCAAAACCCATCTGGTTCACCGAGCTCGGCTTTCCTGCTGTCGATAAAGGAACGAACCAGCCCAATGTCTTCGTAGATCCTAAATCTGCTGAAAGCGCCTTGCCGCATTTCTCTAATGGGCAGCAAGATGACCTTGTCCAACGGCGCGCGCTGGAAGCAAGCCTCAGTTATTGGGGAGCAGACCACCCGGACTGGCCGCAGGGCGACAACCCAGCCTCAAGCACCTACGCAGGTACGATGGTCGATGCAGATAACTCCTTCCTCTGGACATGGGACGCCCGCCCATTCCCCGAGTTCCCGACATATTCTGATGTGTGGGCAGACGGACAGAACTGGCAGCTTGGTCACTGGCTGACAGGCCGCTTCGGCGCAACCTCTGTCTCAGGCCTTATCCGCGCCATGCGTAATGATTTTGGACACACACAAGAGTTGACAGAGATCGCTGAGCTAGGCGAAACCATCGAAGGCCTGATTGTGACAGGTCCAACCTCCCTGCGTTCAGCCCTCTCTCCCATCCTGCAACTCGCCGGAGGCATCGCCGTTGATCGCGGAACCCATCTGGCAATCCTCCCCAAATTCGCCAAGGCCACCCCCAATGGGAAACTGAGCCTTGCTGACCTGTTGGAAGCTGAAGAGGAGGAAGGCTACATCTCCATCAGCCGCAATGATGGCAGTGATTTGCCAGCAGAACTCCGACTGCGAGGTATGGACCCTAATAACAATTATGAGGCTCTTGTTGTCTCTTCCCGCCGTCTGGAGGGCATGGATCGGCGCACGTCCAACATCCAACTCCCCATCACAACTTCGCTCCCCTCTGCCCAAAAGCTGGTTCAAAAAATGCACCAGGGCTTATGGCTGGATAGGGAGACCCTTCAGTTCAGACTTGCTCTGAGCAAAATCGATCTGAGACCGGGGGATATACTGGAACTTCCTGGCGAGCTTCTGGGTGATGACACGACTTCCTTGCAGTGCCGGATTGATCAGATCTCATCAGGAGCCCATCTGGACGTTCAGGCCGTACGGCTCAATGGACATCCTGTTACAGCCGCAACAGCAATCTCGGATGGGGCATCACAACGCTCTTTCAACGACACCACCTCAGGTCCACCAATTGTCAGCATCTTGGATCTGCCAAGGTTTCACGGTGAGGGAGCGGACGATGGAAGCCCGGTCATCGCTGTCTACAATGCGAACTGGCCGAGTGCCTATCAGCTCTATGCTTCCAGTTCGGGAGAGGAGTTTACGCCGCTATTGCAAGTGACTGAACCCGCCACCATGGGAAATTTGCAAGAGCCTCTCATCTCTGGCCCACTTTGGCGCTGGGATCTGGCCTCCCATATCACGGTAAAACTCTATGGAGGCCAGTTACAAAGCCGAAAGCTGCTCGATGTGCTCTCAGGCGCAAATGCCTGTGCTGTTCGCAAGAATGAGGAGTGGGAAGTGATACAGTTCTGTAAAGCAGAACTGATCGCCCCCATGACTTACAAGCTCACGCAGTTACTCAGAGGGCAATTGGGCACGGAGCATCTGGTTGCTTCGTCGAGCGCTGAGAACGCTGAGTTCATCCTGTTAGATCAATCCCTGCTGAAACTGCCATGGACCAGTGACAAAGCCGATGTTGCCCTCTCATACCGGGTAGTGCCAGCTGGTAAGCCTCTGGGCTTTAAATGGGCAGAGAACACAAGCCATGCTGGAAAACAAAGCTCACTAAAGCCATTCGCACCCGTTCATCTGAGTGCAAGTCAAACAGATAATGGGGATTTGGAACTTAAATGGATTCGCAGAGCCAGATGGGAGGCGGACAGCTGGGCAATTCCAGATACTCCTCTCCAAGAGGATAAACTTCAGTTTTCGGTCACGCTTTATCGTCAGGATAGGAGCGAAAATGAACGGACAGTTTTGCGTGAATACGAGCCGACACAGGAAAGCCTGATAATCCCGCATACCGAGTTACAATCGCTCCTTGACGCAGGTCAGCATCTTCTGACGTGTGAAGTTGCTCAAAACTCAACGAAATTCGGTTTGGGGACAACTTCAGATTGCTTGGTGAGTGTAACACTTTAACAATTGCTTTTACCGGATTATTTGCAAACCAAGCCAAGAAACATCACAGACCCCAGAGAATCTGCTAGGTCTTTGTTTTGAAATAAATAACACCTCGTTCATGTGAGGTTCAGCCAGTGCCAGTTAGAAGACGCCCTATGAGACACCAATTCCACAACCTCTTTTTTCGCTCATTGATGGCACTGGCTTTGGCAGCAACGGTTTTTACATGGTCGGCACCTGCGCAGGCCGCGTGTTTGTCCTCCAGTCAGACAAGGCAGGCTGTCGCCAGCGGTCAGGCGCGGCCTCTGGGCTCGCTGCGGGTCAATGGGCAGATACTCTCAGCTAAGCTCTGTCAGCAAGGAGGGGGATTGGTCTATGTGCTTTCCGTACTCAACAACGGCAACGTCTCGCAAGTGACGCTGGACGCACGAACAGGGCGCCGGTTGTAACCGAGCTGAGAAGAACTCTGGATAGAGATTTTTCTGCCTGAATTTGAACGAATTTTAAAAGCGATATTAGGCAACAAAAGCCTGAGTGTTGGTGTGGGGTAGATCTTATGCGAATGTTGATCGTTGAAGATGATCGCGATTTGAACAGGCAACTGTCTGAAGCGTTGGAAGACGCAGGCTACGTTGTCGATAAAGCATACGACGGCGAAGAAGGTCATTTCCTCGGCGATACTGAACCCTATGACGCTGTCATTCTGGATCTTGGCCTGCCGCAGATGGATGGTCTCAGTGTGCTGGAACGCTGGCGCAGAGACGGCCATTCCATGCCGGTCCTCATCCTGACAGCGCGCGACCGTTGGAGTGATAAGGTCGCTGGCATTGATGCTGGTGCAGATGATTACGTTGCAAAGCCGTTCCATATGGAAGAAGTGCTGGCACGGGTGCGGGCACTGGTCCGTCGCGCAGCTGGCCTGGCCTCAAACGAGATCTCCATTGGCGACATTGTTCTGGACACCAAAGCAGGCAAAGTGACGAAAAACGGCATGTCCGTAAAACTCACTTCACATGAGTTCCGTCTGCTGTCTTATCTCATGCACCACAAAGGCCGTGTAATCTCCAGAACAGAGCTGGTTGAGCATCTGTATGATCAGGACTTTGACCGCGACTCCAATACGATTGAGGTGTTTGTAGGACGACTGCGCAAGAAGTTTGGTAGTTCACTCATCGAAACCGTTCGCGGATTGGGTTACAGGCTACAGGAAGAAAATGCCTGATAAGAACAGCTCAGATACCAACGACCTGCAAGGGCTCCTTAGCTGGAACCCCATCAGGTTCATTCGCAAGAAACAGCAGGCGTCATTGGCATGGCGTCTGATTTTTGTTGCGGGCCTGTGGGCTCTTGTTAGTCTGGTGGTTGCTGGTGCCATTCTTGTTGCTCTGTTTCGCGAAGCAGGTGAAAAGGCACTGGATGAGCGCCTTGAAGTGCATATGACAGCAATTGTCAGTGCGCTTGCGGCGGAAGGCGACCAGCAAAACCCTGCATTACGACGTATCGGTGATCCACGGTTCAACATGCCGCTGTCGGGTTGGTACTGGACCGTGCAACGCGGTGGCAAAGTTCTGTTTGAAAGCGAATCTCTTTTTGGTGACACGCTACGCCTGCAAAACATGAAGGGTGAACTGGAACTCAAGCAAAACGTTACTGGTCCAGCTGGTCGGGATCTGCGTCTGCTGCAAAAACGCATCCAGTTCGGTGGACTTCAGCCGGTGACAATAGCAGTCGCAGGAAGCACCCGCGAGCTGGGCGAGAGTACGGCATCCTTTGCATGGCAAGCGGCGATCACACTTGGTGTTCTTGGGCTTGGGCTTGTCGCTGCCATCTTCTTGCAGGTGCGCTTTGGTTTACGTCCGCTAACTGAACTTCAGGAGAGTCTTGGTCGCGTTCGTCAGGGAAAAGAGGAAGAAGTTCAGGAAGATCTGCCCAAAGAGCTGAAACCGCTTGCTGTTGAACTCAATGCTCTCATCCATTCAAACAGAGAAGTCGTGGAACACTCCAGAACTCAGGTGGGAAATCTTGCTCATGCCCTGAAAACGCCTCTGTCTGTTATTACCAACGAGGCTAGAAGTTCAGATGAACCGCTCGCCCTGAAGGTTTCGGAGCAAGCGGATCTTATGAGAGGGCAAGTTCAGCACTATCTGGAAAAAGCACGGATGGCGGCTCAGCGCCGGGTGATCGGAGTGTCGTGTGAGGCCGCTCCTGTCGTGTCGCGCATGGCACGCGCTATGGAAAAAATCCATCGCGACAAAGAGCCAGAGATCACGGTTGATATGGATGAGACTCTTTTGTTCCGCGGGGAACAACAAGATCTGGAAGAAATCCTTGGGAACTTGTTGGATAACGCCTGCAAATGGTGTGATAAAAAAGTGTCAGTGACGCTGAAAAACAACAATTCCTCTGCGTCACTCATCGCTTTGATCGTAGAAGACGATGGTCCTGGACTGGGTGCTGAAGAGAAAAAACGTGCACTGCGCAGAGGGCAAAGATTGGATGAAACTGTCCCCGGAACGGGGTTAGGTTTATCCATAATTGTTGACATTGCAGGTATTTACGGTGGTTCATTTGAACTTGGCGATAGCGAGTTAGGTGGATTGAAGGCAACGGTGATCTTGCCGTCTCTGACAATCTGATCTGTTTTGGGGCAGGGGTTGCATCTGTTTCAAACAGTACTGATAGTAAGTGTAACTGTGTTTTAAGGGGTTGCTCCACGAAAGTGTTTTCAAGCTAATGACGCTGCTTTGGTTTGAGGCCTTACTGGAAGACCTTGGAAGGGACGAAAGTGCCTTTCCGGAAAACGGATAAGTCGCAGAAGCGACAAAGAGGATGCATGTTGGTGCGAAACTGGAAAAAACTGATGGTCTTACCTGTCGTTGTTGGCGGTTTAGCCAGCTGTGCGACATCCGATCATGTCACCAGTGCTCAAACCGATGCGTCTTCCTCATCGATTTTCGGTTTCTGGTCTTCTGACAGTGAGCAAAACGCGGCCGCCCAGGCTGCAATCGACAGCGCCACAGAAGGCGAGTTGAAGCAGCTGCTCAGAAGCGGTGATCTCGACACTGTCTATAAAGCACAGAGCAAAGCGTTGAATGCGTCTGATGCAGGCAACAAAGTTGTCTGGCGCAACCGATTCTCTGGTGCACAAGGCACAGCTAAGTCTGGTCCCGTTTATTACGTGAATGATCGTCGCTGCCGTGATTTCCAGCATACCATCGCATATGATGAGAAAACTCAGGTGATCAAAGGCGCAGCATGTAAGGACGGTGAGCGCTGGGCAGCGTTGAACTAACCTGAAATCCCTTGCTATAAGCAGTTTTTACTGAAGGAAACGCATCTTTCGCATGCGGAAAGGGACGCTTGTCAAGATTTGATTAAGCAATTCCGCCGATAGTTTTGATCAACAAATACAATTTTAGCAGTTGTCGTCTGCTGCGTGTTGTGAGGGTTGAGCGTGTATGAGTTCAACCAGTGTAAAGCTGAGTACCAGAGAGATTTGGATGCACGAGGTCAACCATAAAGCATTGCAAATGGAGAAGGTGTTAGGAGCCTTGTCTCAATCTGCTTTGCGGATGTTGGAACGGTCCGTCGATGATACCGTGCAAAGCGGAACCTCGGTGCCCAATGCCGAACTCATGCTGCTCACTATCCGCCGGCTCCTTGGTGAAGCCTCCTATATACCTGAGAATAAGCTGTCCCTGGATACTCCACTCAAGCGCGCAATTCTCAGCCCCCTCCAACCGTTCCTCATTCAAATGCCGCTGAGCACGCCGCAACAAGGTCGGATCGATTCAGCCGTAATGGATACACTCTGGGCCTACATGCGCCAGGTTCTTCTCTCTAATGAGTTCACCGAGGCCGTAGAGGCTTTGGAAGAGCTATGTCAGCAACAAGATTTGCCCACAACGCACGAAACCATCCAGAAAGCACTTTATACATGTGCTGAAGGTCTTCGCCTGCGTTTGGTTGCAGCTGCTAAGAAAGAGCTGGAAGCAGCGGATCAAGACATTCAGATAAAGACAAAGCTTCGCCGCAAGGTCGGAGGCCACGTCAATTTTGATTTCCTACGGGATGTCCTGGTGATCTTGGAAAGAGCGCCTGCATGGGAAAAGGTGATGGCAAACACTCCACCTTTTGCAGAAGACATCCTGTCCATGTCTTCCGGTAAAGACTTGCACAACATGCGCGCCCATATGGAGCAGCATAGAACTGAGGCCAATTATCTTGCAGCGCTCTCGTTCCTCCGTCTGGACGAAGCGCCTGTTGAACTCATCAAACTGGCTCAAGCGCTCGCGGTTGTCCCTGCCCTGAAAGATGTTACGGGCACGCCTTATGCGGCCTTCATAGAGTTTGCTTTGTCTTCTTTGGAGCAGAGCGTTTCTGTTGTTGAAGGCTGGCGTATGGAAGAGGAGGCCATTGTCGGACTTCCGGAAGCAGCCAACGCCTGTCTGCTGCATTTTGAGGAACTGGAAGACCTTGAAGGCTTCAGTGCTTGTGGTCAATGGAATCAACGCGCCGTACAGCTCAAAAACCGTTTGTGCGTTCTGCTACGTGATGAGCTGCGCAACCTCCCGGCTCAACTGGAGGAGGCAATTGCCTCCGAAACAAAGCCTGACATTGCAGATTTGCAGGGTGGTTATCGGTTGGACCAGATTCAGCGTGCCTATCACAAATGTTTGAGGGGATTAAAACTCGCCAAGTTAGCGTCGCAATATGCAGGTGTGCTTGGGTTGAACGAGTTACAAATCTCAACCAGAGATCATGTCGAACGTTTCATTGATCGCAACTCCGAGAAGCTTTTGACAGCTCCCAAAGACGAGCAAAACGAGACCGAAAACCTTCCGAATTATGGCGAAATTTCGAGAAAATTGAGCCGTTTAATCTCGATGAGTGAGATCTCTTTAGAGCCGGAAGACACTGCGAACCTCATCCGCAGGCAGAAGACTTATCTGAAAGATGCCGCCTAACCCCCTAGTAGTGCATGCGTCTTTTAGAAAATAAGTGCAACTTCATAGGTATTTTGTGGGTATATGGCTTGTGCGACTGCCCGTCGCAGGGGGGGAACTGTTGCCTTTCACATTTAGAACCTGTCTATTTAAGCCACTATGACATTCTGGTTAGTTCTCGCAATTTTGACGGCGGCGGTCGCATTGGCCGTACTCGTTCCATTGGCTCGCTCTCCCAAGGTTAGTCCTGATGAGCGCAATGATGAAGCTGTGTTTCGCGCCCAGCTCGAAGAAATACAAAAAGATCTTGAGCGCGGTGTAATCGCGCCGGACATGGCAGAAGCCGCCAAAATTGAAGTGTCGCGTCGCTTGTTGGCCGCGCACAAGCAAAACCAGGGAGACCACCAGTCAGCTCCCTCTAAAATGCGCGTGCGCATTGTGCAGCTGACAGCGGTTGTTTTGGTGCCTCTGGCAGCGCTAGGTATGTATTTACAATACGGTTCTCCGGAAATCCCTGACCAGCCAAGAGCCGAGCGCTTGGCTGAAACAGCAGGGCAGGCCGATCTTGAAGTGCTGATTGCCAGGACTGAGGATCACCTCAAAGAGAATCCGAACGACGGACAGGGTTGGGCTGTAATCGCACCTGTTTACATGCGTACCAGCCAATTTGATAAGGCCCGCCGCGCCTATGCGCAGGCGTTGAGCCAGTTCCCTGAAAATCTCGATTTTATGGTTGGTTGGGCTGAAGCAAGCATTTTCGTAAATGAAGGACAAGTGTCCGATGAAGTTGAAAAGGTTTTGCGCAGGATCAATCTTGCTAAGCCTGAAATGCTGCAACCCTACTACTATCTGGCAATGGCTATGGGCCAGAAGGGCCAGATAAACGAAGCGCTGGCTGCCTGGAATGCTCTGCTGAAGACTGCAGATCAAAATGCACCTTGGGTGGATGCTGCAAAGGCACAGCGTGATGAACTGATCGCACGAGGCGCCGTTGTATCTGGTGAGGCTGCGGCAATCCCGGCACTTGGACAGCCTGCAGGACCTTCTGCTGATGAAGTTGAAGCAGCAGCTGAGATGAGTGCGGAAGATCGCAATGAAATGATCAACCAGATGGTTGTTCAACTGGATGAACGCCTTAAGGAACAAGGTGGTTCTGTTTCCGAGTGGGGACGCCTGATACAGGCCCGCATTATTCTCGGGGAGCAAGTGGAGGCCGCAAAAGCAGTCGCCCGCGCAAAGCAAAACCTCAAGGACGATGCAGCTGCACTGGAACAGATCAACCAACTGGCCACGAGCCTGAATTTGAGCCCTGCCGAATAAGGCAGGGGTTGCATATCTCTGATGAATGCCAAGCGGTTTTCGGAAATAAGATATGCCTAGGACAAAGAAATAGAGCTTCTTTTGATGTTCTATTGAGCTGCAGAATACAAACGCCGTAAGGCATTAGTTGGCAACGTATCTACGGAACTGCGAGTATGACACGTAAACAAAAAAGACTCGGGCTTATTGGTCTTGCGGGATTGGTGCTGGGGTCGGCTGTCGGCTTGGTTCTTTATGGACTCTCCAGCAGCGTGACCTATTTCCAGAGTCCAAGTGACATCGCTGAACAGCAAGTCGAAGTTGGGCAACGCATCCGTCTTGGCGGTTTGGTTGAAGATGACTCTCTCGATAAGAGCCAAGGCTCCGTGATCCTCTTCCGTGTAACCGATCAGGCAGAAGCTATTCCGGTTTCTTACAAGGGCATCTTGCCTGACCTGTTCCGTGAAGGGCAGGGCATCATTGCCGAAGGCCACATGAACGAGAAGGGTGTCTTTATTGCAGACACCGTTCTGGCCAAGCATGATGAAAGCTATATGCCGAAAGAGGTCTACGAGACCTTGAAGGAAGATGGCCACTGGATGGAAGAGGAACAGGCCGCCTCCGCAGAGCAAAGCACCAAAGTAAACTAAAAAGTAAAATCAACCGGCTCTGCCCAAAAGGGCCGGTTATCCAGCGCCAAATGGATACTAGGATATCGTAATGATAATTGAACTTGGCCACTATGCACTCATTCTAGCATTGGTAGTCGCGGCTGTTCAGTCGGTCTTTCCAGTGTGGGGTGCAGTGAAATCAGACCACCGTCTGATGGGGATGGCACCTGGCCTTGCCGTACTTATGTTCCTTTTGACTTGCGTTGCCTTCGCCGCATTGACCTGGGCATACCTGAACTCAGACTTCTCGCTTCTGAATACCTACCAGAACTCCCATAGTGACAAGCCGCTGGTCTATAAGATCTCCGGTGTGTGGGGCAACCACGAAGGTTCTATTCTTCTCTGGGTGCTTATTCTGGTGTTGTTCGGTGCGTTGGTTGCAGTGTTTTCACGCAACATTCCGCAGCGCCTCCGGGCTGCTACTCTTGGCGCTCAGGGCTGGGTTTCCTTTGCATTCCTGCTCTTCGTCATTGTTGCCTCTAACCCATTCACCCGTATCAGTCCTGCTCCATTGCAAGGCTCGGGCCTTAACCCAATGCTGCAGGATGTCGGCTTGGCGATCCATCCGCCAATTCTTTACATTGGTTACGTTGGCTTCTCCATCGTGTTCGCGTTTGCGGCAGCAGCACTCATTCTTGGCAAACTGGATGCTGCATGGGCGCGTTGGGTACGTCCTTGGATCCTCGTAAGCTGGATCTTCCTGACCCTCGGCATCGCAATGGGCTCTTACTGGGCTTACTACGAACTCGGCTGGGGTGGCTGGTGGTTCTGGGATCCGGTCGAAAACGCATCCTTCATGCCATGGCTCACCGGTACGGCTCTGCTGCACTCTGCAATCGTAATGGAACGTCGGGATGCTCTGAAGGTTTGGACTGTCTTCCTCGCGCTGCTGACATTTTCCTTGTCGCTGCTGGGTACCTTCCTCGTCCGTTCTGGTGTTCTCACCTCCGTGCACGCATTCGCAGTTGATCCGGCACGTGGTCTCTTTATCCTTGCGATCCTGCTGATCTTTGTCGGTGGATCACTCACACTGTTTGCATGGCGCGCACCATTGCTTCGTCAAGGTGGCCTGTTTGCACCAATCAGCCGCGAAGGTTCACTGGTGCTGAACAACCTGTTCCTGACAACAGCTTGTGCTGCAGTGTTCGTTGGTACGCTTTACCCACTCGTTCTGGAAGCCTTCTCTGGCGACAAGATCTCCGTGGGTGCGCCATTCTTCAACCTGACATTCGGCCCAATCATGGTGCCAGTGTTGATCCTGATGCCATTTGGCCAGCTTTTGGCATGGAAGCGTGGTGATGCGTGGGGTGTTGCCCAACGATTGACCTCGGCTTTTGTGATCGCAATGCTCGCGACTTTCGGTCTGATCTGGTTCATGGGCGTTAGCACAACAAGCATTATGACAGCGCTCGGCTTCGGCTTGGCATTCTGGGCAATCTTTGGCTCCCTCTGGGAAATCATTGAACGTTCCCAGCTGTTCAAAATTAGCTTTGGTCGTTCCATGGCCCGTATCAAAGGCTTTACACCAACTGTCTGGTCTACTGTTCTGGGCCATGCTGGTCTTGGGATTACGGTTCTTGGTATTGTGACAACAATGGCGTTTGAATCTGAACGCGTTGAAGTGATGCGCCCAGGCGAAACGCTGGAACAGAACGGTTACAATGTGACCTATGAGAAGAGCTGGACCCAAAATGGTCCGAACTATCAGGAGATGGTCTCCCAGTATACTCTTCGCAAAGGTGGCAATGTCGTCGGTATCATGGAACCATCCAAGCGTGCTTATAATGCTAGTGGAATGCCAATGAGTGAAACATCCATTGCGACCTTCGGTTTCTCGCAGGTGTACTTTGCGACGGGTGACTCTGACGCAAATGGTGGTATTGTTACCCGCATCTACTTCAAACCGCTGATCACACTGATCTGGATTGGTACTCTGCTTATGTCTCTGGGTGGTTGTATTGCCCTCTTTGATCGTCGCCTGCGTGTTGGTGCTCCTGTTTCAGCCCGCAAGCGCAAAGGCGTAGCAGGCGGTGTTGCTACAGCAACCCCAACTCCGGCGGAGTAATGACCATGAAGATGAAGTTCGTACTGGTATTGATCTCTTCTGTTCTTCTGGGAACTCCAGCTACTTATGCAGTCAACCCGGATGAAGTCTTGAAGGATCCTGTTCTGGAAGAACGTGCACGCGAAATTTCCAAGGAAGTGCGCTGTGTGGTCTGTCAGAACCAGTCCATCGATGACTCCAACGCTAAACTTGCGAAGGATCTGCGCCTGCTGGTGCGGGAGCGACTGGTAGAAGGGGACAGTGACAAGGAAGTCATGGACTATCTTGTTGACCGCTATGGTGAGTTTGTCCTTCTCAAGCCACGCTTTGCGTTCCACACCCTGTTTTTATGGGGCGGCGGACCTCTTGCATTGCTGCTGGGCGGCTTTTTCCTGTGGCGTACATCGCGAAAGAAAAAGCATGCGCCGCTGAAGAGCAGTACAGCGGGCGTCAAGCCGCTCTCGGATGAAGAGCAGGCCGAACTCGACAAGCTCATATCTTCTAAATAAGACTGATTACAGAGCCTCGCAGACACAGTTTGCGGGGCTCACGTTTAATCACATCTTCTTGCAACCAGTTGAATTGTAAACGCGCCTGTAAGCGCGCACTAGATACCTGTCTCTTAATATATATTCCGAATGTGCCAGCTGCGCAGGAAACGACAGGAACAGTTCAAATGGCAAACGATCCCATTAAGTTGGAATTTGAAGGCTCTCAGGGAGCGCATCTTGCAGCGCGTCTGGACACACCAGACGGTGAACCAATGGCCTATGCCCTGTTCGCCCATTGCTTCACTTGTTCCAAGGATCTTTCAGCAGCACGACGCATTGCATCTGCTCTGACCAAAGACGGGATTGCTGTTCTGCGCTTTGACTTTACCGGTCTTGGCAACAGCGGTGGTGATTTTGCATCCACCAACTTTTCATCCAACCTTCAGGACCTTGTTCGCGCCGCTGATTACCTGCGAGAGCATTATGAAGCACCAAAGCTGCTTGTAGGGCATTCTTTGGGTGGTGCAGCCGTGCTTGCAGCAGCCTCAGAGGTCCCCGAGGTAAAAGCAGTTGCCACAATTGGTGCACCAGCCTCAGCAGATCATGTGATTCATAACTTCGGGGCTTCACTCGATGAGATAAAAGAAAAGGGCGAAGCAACCGTCCAGCTAGGTGAACGACCGTTTAAGATTAAACGTCAGTTTATCGAAGATCTTGAAGCGCAGGACGTTCGGTCGCGCGTTGCTGTGTTGAAAAAGGCGGTGCTGGTTCTTCATTCTCCGATTGATGCCACGGTTGGTATCGAGAATGCTGCTCAAATCTTTGAAGCAGCGAAGCATCCGAAATCATTTGTGTCTTTGGATGATGCCGATCATCTGCTGTTTAAATACAAAGATGCAGACTATGCAGCACGTGTGATTGCAGCATGGGCAAGCCGCTACACGCAGGGCTAACAAAAGCGAGGTGGGAGCAACTACGAAGTTTTCCCATCATTACAGAAGATTAATGTGGCAGATAGGTGTTTGTAAGGTTCGCTCTGGCATAGTCATTCTCAACGAAATGCAAAAGCCCCGTTTCCCCAGTTGGGCTGAGATTGACTAAATGGAGTTGAGCCAAATGAAGTTGACCAAGAACGCAAGTTCCAACGTTGTTTCCCTGTCTGCTGCAAAACCCACTTCCAAACGTCGTTCCCGTCTTCTTAATGGCACTATGGCGCTGGCAATTGCAGGTGCAATGGTTGCTCCGCTGACACTTGTTCCAGCAACTGCTCAAGCCGAGCCTGTTCGCGTAAATGCGCCGGCAATGCCAAGCTTTGTTGGTTTGGTCGAAGCCGTTCAGCCAACAGTTGTTTCCGTTCGTGTTCGCTCTGAGGTTAAAGAGAATGATCGTCTGGCGGGCATTCCTCCAATGTTCCGCGATATGCCGGATGATCACCCACTGCAGAAGTTCTTCCGAGAGTTTGGCGGTCCAGGTGGTGAGCAAAAAAAGAAAGCTCCACCACGCAAGCGCTTCGATCAATCTCAGGGGTCCGGCTTCTTCATCTCTGATGATGGCTATGTAGTAACCAACGAACATGTGGTCGAAGGTGGAACTGAGTTCACAATTGTAACCAGTGAAGGCGAAGAACTGGAAGCCTCATTGGTTGGTTCCGACAAGCGTTCTGATCTGGCTCTTCTGAAAGTGGAAAGCGAAGAAAAGTTTGAATACGTCGCCTTTACAGATGATGCACCACTGGTTGGTGAATGGGTCGTCGCAGTTGGCAACCCGTTCGGTCTGGGTGGCACTGTAACGGCGGGTATCGTCTCCGCTCGTGGTCGTGACATCGGCGCAGGCATCTATGATGACTTCCTCCAGATTGATGCTTCTGTAAACCGTGGTAACTCCGGTGGTCCTGCATTCAACGTGAAGGGCGAAGTTGTTGGCGTGAACTCCGCAATTGTGTCTCCGAGCGGTGGCAACGTGGGCATCGCATTTGCCATCCCGGCACAGACTGCGAAAAAGATCATCTCTGACCTGAAAGAAGACGGCGCAGTAACCCGCGGCTGGCTTGGCGTTCAAATCCAGCCTGTTACCAAGGACATCGCTGAATCCCTCGGTCTGGAAAACGAAAACGGCACGCTGGTTGCCGAAGTTCAGGGTGATACCCCTGCAAAAGCTGCTGGCTTCCAGGCTGGTGACATCATCCTCAAGGTAGATGGTGAAGAAGTGAATGGGCCGCGTGAACTGGCAAAGGTCATCGCTGGGTACTCACCAAACACCGAAGTGGAAATTGAATACTGGCGCAATGGCGAAATCGACACCGCGACTGTAAAGCTTGGCACTATTCCTGAAGAGAAAAAACAAGCCTCAGCCAGCAAAAGCAAGGATGCGAATACCGCATTGGTAGACAGCCTTGGCCTGGAACTGGCAACTGCTGAACAGGCAGGTGTTGATGAAGAAGGCGTTGTTGTCACCAAGGTAGATCCGGATGGACCTGCTGCTGACAAAGGCCTCGCACCGGGTGCGATCATCACCGAAGTTGCAGGTGTTAAAGTTGAAACACCAACCGATGTTGCAGAACAGGTTGAAACAGCACGAGAACAAGGACGCAAGGCAGTTCTGCTGCGTGTCACCCGTGGTGAAAACACACTCTTTGTAGCGATCCCGCTGGAGAAGGGTGAGGAATAAGCCACTTACAAGAATGCGGATCACGAGAAACGCCCCTCTCGTGATCCCCTATCGAAGCACCAAGGATACTCTCACACGTGTTTCGGTTGTTTGAGGGGCTGATAGCAAGGGTAGCCCTCTACTTGATGTCAGCTCCAAAAACCAATGCTGGAAGAAAAGGCAGGGACCTTATCATCTGCCAACTTCACCTATAAAACTTATGCAAATGCTGGCGGTTACCCCCAACAGCATTTGCTTTTTTTTATCGTTTCCCGTCAATGTGAGGAAACGAACAATGCCTTGCTCTGGGAAATGAAAAAATGAGAATCTTGATTATTGAAGATGATCGGGAAGCGGCAGACTATCTGCTCAAAGCACTGAAGGAAGCAGGGCACTCTCCTGATCACGCAGACAATGGCGAAGACGGACTTGAGCTGGCAATCTCCAACACGTGGGATGTGCTCGTCGTTGATCGCATGCTGCCAAAACGAGATGGTCTTTCCATCATCGAAACATTGCGCGCCTCTGGCGATGAAACGCCAGTTCTGATCCTCTCGGCGCTCTCGCAAGTAGACGATCGCGTCACCGGCCTGCGTGCAGGTGGAGATGACTACCTCTCAAAACCCTACGCCTTTTCTGAGCTGCTCGCCCGCGTTGAAGTGCTGAGCCGCCGTAAAGCTGGCCCACAAGTGGAAACCAAGCTGCAGGTTGCCAACCTGGTGTTGGATCGCCTCGCTCACTCCGTTGCCCGAGCAGGGCAGGAGATCGTGTTGCAGCCCCGTGAGTTCCGCCTTCTTGAGTACCTCATGAAGCATGCCGGACAGGTGGTGACCCGCACCATGTTGCTGGAAAACGTCTGGGACTATCATTTCGATCCGCAGACCAACGTGATTGACGTCCACATCTCAAGGCTTCGGTCAAAGATCGACAAAGGGTTCGACTTCCCGTTGCTTCATACTGTTCGTGGTGCAGGATATTCCATCCGTGACAGCTCTAACTAGGATCCTCTCAACCACAGCCTTCAAGCTGGCTGCAATCTACCTGACGTCGTTTACGGCGCTCTCTGTGTTTCTGTTCATCTTCATCTCGCAGAACACCGATGACCTGATGAACAAACAGGTGGTGCAGACGGTTGATGCAGAAATTCAGGGCCTTGCCGAACAATATGCCCAAAACGGCATCAACGGGCTTGTTGTCGGTGTAGAGCGTCGGGTCCGAAGCCCGAACTCAAACCTCTACCTCATTCTGGATTACTCCGGAAACGTCATTACAGGCAACATCGCTTACCTGCCTGAGAAAGTCCTCTCAGTCTCCGATGGTCGAATCCAGTTTGTCTCCTACACTCCACTGGGGTTTGCTGAAACGGACCAGAACAAAGCCAAGGCGATCGTCCGCATCTTTGAATTGCCGGGCAACTTCAAGCTGCTGGTAGGGCGTGATCTGGAAGATCAGGTCCATCTGAAAAGCTTGCTGGGTGACGCTTTGACCCTCTGGCTGGTCGGAATGGTTGTTCTAGCCGGCATCACATGGTTCTTCCTCAACCGCCGTATTCTGAAACGCATCGACAACCTTTCCATGAGCTCACGCCAGATTATGGAAGGTGATCTTGCTGGACGCCTTGATGTGACTGGAAACGGTGATGAGTTCGACCGTCTGGCAAGCAACCTTAACGTGATGCTGGATCGCATTGAAGAACTGATGAAGGGCCTCAAGGAAGTCTCCGACAATATTGCTCATGATCTAAAAACACCACTCACACGCATGCGTGGGCGTGTGGAAGCTGCGTTGCGGCAAAACTTGAGTGAAGATGAGGGCAGGGAATGTCTTGAAGAGACACTGGTTGAGACCGACGAGCTGATCAACACCTTTAACGCACTGCTGCGCATCGCACGTGTAGAAGCTGGTTCCACCGGAGCTGAGCTGCAATCAATCAAGCTGGGCAACATCGTCAAGGACGTGTGCGAACTTTATGAGCCCGTTGCCGAAGATGATGGTGTCGAGTTCTCTGTCTCACTGGAAGATGAGCCCGTCATCGAAGGTGACCGGGAGTTATTGGCGCAAGCTCTCGCAAACTTGATAGAAAATGCTCTCAAATACGGTCGCCCAACCGAAGAGAATGTCAAACCCACAATCAAAGTCGTACTGTCTGGAAATGATGAGCAGGCTATACTCAGTATAGAAGATAATGGTGCTGGTATTGCTGCTGCTGATCGTGAGCGGGTGTGTAATCGGTTTGTTCGGCTTGATAGCTCTCGCCATGCACCGGGTTCTGGACTTGGATTGTCACTTATCAAGGCGGTGGTAACTCTCCATCATGGAGAATTGCAGCTAACATCAGCTGGCACAGCAGATGATTCTGAAAGTGATGAGCAATCTGGCCTACGTGCCCGGATTGTTCTGCCCTTAAACAGAGGGCAAAGAGGTGAGGGAGAGGGCAACGAAGCATGGGACAAGGCTCGGAAGAAGAACGCCACCAGCTAAAAAGCAGCATTCTGAAGCGCGAACATCGAGAAGGAGCTCTTGCCCCTTTATTTGAGCGCTTGGAACGCCAACCCATCTGTGAAGATGAAGATCTGGGTGATCGGCACCTGAAAGATCTTATTGAAAAGCTGGAACGTAAGGATCTCATTTCTGAGTTTGAACAGCTCTGTCAGGGCGCGCCTCATCTGCGCAGCTTTATCAAAGGCTTTATGGTCAATGCGCCGTTCTTGCGCGAGACCATGCTGCGCGATGTTCAGCGCTTCCTGCGTATTCTGAACACGCCTCCGGAAGAGACCATTGCGATCCTTCTGCAGGACTGCCTGAATGCCCGCCCTGAAAGCGAAGCGGCGCTTATGCAGTCGCTACGTCTGGCAAAACAAGAAATGGCTCTCACGGTTGCGCTAGCGGATATTGCAGGCGCATGGCCGCTGGAAAATGTAACGGGTGCTCTCACCAAGTTTGCAGATGCATCATTGACCGCCTGCCTACGCTTCTGCCTTCGCGAACTCGAAGCTAGAGGCAAATTTATTCCGGTTGATCATGAAGAACCAGAGAAAGAGGCTGGCTTCTTCATTCTGGCCATGGGCAAGCATGGCGCTGGTGAGCTCAATTACTCCTCTGATATCGACTTGATCGTTCTCTACGATCCGGAGCGCAGTCGCCTGATTGGTGGTGCTGAAGCGCCAGTTGAGTTTGTCCGCATCACCCGCCGTCTGGTGAAGCTCATGAACGAGCGTACCGGGGACGGATATGTGTTCAGAACTGACTTGCGCTTGCGGCCCGATCCAGGAGCAACGCCACTGGCAATCTCTGTTCCTGCAGCGCTGGTCTACTATGAAAGCTTGGGCCAGAATTGGGAGCGTGCCGCGCTTATCAAAGCACGTCCATGTGCAGGTGATATTGAAGCGGGTGAGATCTTCCTTGAAGAGATCCGGCCATTCGTCTGGCGCAAATATCTGGATTATGCCGCCATCTCAGATGTGCACTCCATCAAACGCCAGATCCATGCCCACAAAGGCTTCAGCAAAATCACAGTTGCTGGTCATAACGTAAAGCTGGGACGAGGCGGCATTCGTGAAGTTGAGTTTTTCGCGCAGACCCAACAGCTGATCGCAGGTGGCCGCAACCCGCAACTACGCGACCGGCGAACACTGATCACACTGGAAAGACTGGCTGACTGTGGCTGGATCGACCAATCTGCTGCAGAAGATATGGAAGAAGCCTATCGCTATCTGCGCGAGGTTGAGCATCGCATCCAGATGATTAACGATGAGCAGACCCACATCCTGCCTAAGGATGAAGAGGCATTGGCACGTGTCTATCATCTTATGGGCATTCGAGGCCGGTCCGAGTTTGCTGATATGATCCGCTCTAAGTTTGAGTTGGTGCAAAAGCATTACTCTGGCTTGTTTGAGCATGAGCCAGATCTGGCAACCAACCTCGGCAATCTGGTTTTCACAGGAGATGATGAGGACCCCAATACGCTGGAGACTCTCAGTCAACTAGGCTTCCAAAGGCCCGTTGATGCAATCCGCACCATCCGTCAGTGGCACTACGGCAGATATCCGGCGGTCCGTGCGCCAAAATCTCGTGAACGGTTGACTGAGTTCACCCCAATCCTGCTGGATGCATTGGCCCGAACTGAGAATGCAGATAAGGCGCTGCTAACATTCGACTCCTTCCTCTCCAAGCTGCCTATGGGAGTGCAACTCTTCGGGTTGCTTAAGTCCAACCCGCATCTGTTCAACTTGCTGACGATGGTTATGGGCAATGCACCGCGTATGGCCGAGATCGTCTCCAAACGCGTCCACGTTCTGGATGCGCTGCTTGATCCGGCATTCTTTGGTGGGGCACCTTCCGCAGAGCAGATTGAGACCGCCCTTGCTGTCACGCTCGATCAAGCAGGATACTATGAAGAAGCGCTCGACCGGGCACGTATCTTTGTACAGGAGCAACAATTCTTGCTCGGTCTGCGTTTGATCACAGGAACGATCACAGCAGCTGAATTAGGGCAGGGGCTTTCAACACTTGCAGACGCAGTGCTCTGTCAATTGCTGCCACGTGTTCAGCAAGAGCTGGAAGACGCCCACGGCAAAATTCCGGGTGCTGAACTTGCACTTGTCGCCATGGGCAAACTGGGTGGACAGGAAATCACCTGTGCTTCGGATCTGGACCTGATCCTGCTCTATGATTTCCCTGAGGATGTGGTGCAGAGTGATGGCAAGCGCCCGTTGGCCCCAAGCCAGTACTATAGTCGCCTCACACAGCGCCTTGTTTCCGCGCTGACTGCGCCGACGGCAGAAGGCGTCCTCTACGAGGTCGATTTCCGTTTGCGTCCCTCAGGCAACTCTGGGCCGCTTGCAACACGGTTTGCCTCCTTCAAGGACTATCAGTCCAACGATGCCTGGACGTGGGAGCATATGGCCCTGACACGTGCCCGTGTCATCACCAGCTCAAGTCTTGAGTTCGCTCAGCAGATCGACTGTGCAGTCTCTCAGTTGTTGCAGGACAAGCGAGACGTTGAAAAACTGGCCCGGGATGTCAGCGATATGCGTGCGCGCATCCAGAAAGAAAAGCCGGCAAAAAGCCCATGGCAGATCAAAGGCATTCCGGGTGGTTTGATCGATATTGAATTCATCGCCCAGTTCTTGCAATTGGCTCACGGTGTCGAGCACCCCGAAGTCCTGCAGGCGCGGACAGAAGATGCATTGCTTAAGGCGCGTGACTTTGGCGTGCTGAGTGAAGAGGATGCCGATACGCTCATCCCGGCCCTGCGAAACTATGAAGATCTGACACAGATCCTGAAACTCGCCCAGACAGGCCACTTTGATCCCAAAACAGCACCAGGTGGATTGCTTGATCTTCTCGTAAATGCGGGTGGTGAACCTGATTTTGAGCGCCTGACCATCTACATGCAGGAGCAACAAATCATGGTGCGTAGAACCTTCGAGCATCTGATCGGCAAGGTCGAAGAAGCTGAAAAAACCAGCTGACCTTTTCAAAATGAGACAACAAAAAAGGCCGCTCAGAAAGCGGCCTTTTCCTTCTGGTGATCTGGATTGACTTTAGCTGAAGTATTTTCATCATGATATGCAATTTTAGATTGGTGTATAGCCATTTTACGCCTTAAAATCTAACAATACCCGAAGGATAGTCTTGAATAAGAAGCTTATAAGTTTTCATTCATAGTAATCTCAATTTGATTAATTATTGTGATAATTAGCCTATATAAATCTAAGGAGATTCGAAGTGAAAAAAATTCTGATTGCTACTCTGCTTTCTACATGTATGTCATCAGCAGCACTTGCTGGTGATTTTTTTGTAGAAGCGGGCGTCGGAGGCTCATTTGGTAAGTTTGATGGGCCAGAGTTTTATAATCCCGATGGGGCTTCCAGCTCAAACCTGCAGAGCAAAGCGAGCGGAGATTATATACTTCTCGAAAATGTAGACGATACTGACGCTAGTTTTGCTGGCTCTGTTGCTCTTGGTTACCATGTGACAGATAACTTTTTTACGAAATTATCTTTTCATAGCTTTGGTTCTCTAGAGGCATCAGGTGGAGCGCGCTTTGGTGCTTCTGCTCCAGGGGATAACTACGAGCAGGTTCTAAAAACTGATGCTTATGGCGTCTTTTTAGGTGGTGGCTATCAGTTCTCTGTAACTGAGCAGTTCTTTGTAGAACCCAATGCTGAGATTGGTGTGGCTATAATAAAATCTAAAGGAACTCAAGGGGCGAATTTAGATCTGAGCTCACGTTTCCCTAAAGAGACAAGAACAAACCTGGCGTTTGGTGCAGGTGTTAACTTAGGTTATAACTTAACCGAAAATCTGACTTTGCTTACTGGTGCAAATTATTATTGGTTGGGCAAAGCTGACACTGGCAAAACAAAAGATCCTGAAGCTTCAGCAATGGGTATGAATGTTAATGAGCAGCTTCAGTCAGATCTGAGCACCATTACCGCGAAAGTTGGATTAAGATACAGCTTTTAAAAATTTTGTGTGCGGTTGGGTTTTGGCCCAGCCGCATATTGTGACTGTAAACGGTTAAGCAGCATTCAGATTGTTGATGCCTGTCAGGCGGCCCTTGTCGCGTCCCTTTGCTTTCAGTGGCAGCTTGATTGTCACCTCGGTGCCAGTGCCAACTTCGGAAGCGATTTCCATATATCCGCCATGCAGCTCGCTGAGAGATCTTGCAATCGCGAGACCAAGACCGGAACCTTTGTGCGTCTTGGTGAACTGGTTCTCCACCTGAACAAATGGCTTGGCAAGCCGGTCGATATCTTTCTTGGAGATGCCGATTCCGTTGTCAGAGATCTTGAGTTCTGCAAAGGCACCAACCTTACGAGCAGAGACCCGAACCTCACCATTGTCTGGTGTAAATTTGATAGAGTTTGCAAGCAAGTTGAGCAAAATCTGTTTAACAGCGCGGCGGTCAGCCTGCAGATGCATGTGAGGCAGATTTTCGCTGACAACCTTGATGTTTTTCTCAGCAGCAGTTGCAGAGATAATCCGGGCTGCATCCTGAACAATCTGCTGGATCTGAACATCTTCGACAGACAATTCAATCCGGCCTGCTTCAATTTTGGACATATCCAGAATGTCGTTGATCACGTTCAGCAGGTAATTCCCGGAGGAATGAATGTCCTTGCAGTATTCTTTGTACTTGTCAGAACCAAGATCACCAAACATGCCTTGATCCATGATCTCAGAGAAGCCAATGATCGCGTTCAGCGGTGTTCTCAACTCGTGGGAGATGTTGGCAAGGAATTCAGACTTTGCCTGGTTTGCATCTTCCGCGCGGGTTTTCTCATCTGCATACTTTTCGGTCAGTTCGACTAGCTGTTGAGCCTGTAGCTCAAGCTTCTGACGAGACTGACGCAAGTCGGCAATGGTCGCCATATGACCGCGCTCAGACTCAAGTAATTTCTCTTCTTTACGTTTCAGTTCTGTAATGTCGGTGCCAACGGAAACGAAGCCACCATCTTTGGTACGGCGTTCCGATACCTGCAACCAGCGGCCACCCTCCATCTCAACCTTGTAGGAACTCCCCATATCGCTGTCGATGTGGTCGCCTTCCTCAGGCTCGGAAATAATCGGTTGGCTCGCAGAGGACATAACAGTGGCGTAAGGCGTACCTGACTGTACAACATGGTCTGGCAACTGGTGCAGCTTGCGGTAGTTGGAGTTACACATCACCAGATGGTTGTCAGCATCCCACAAGACAAAGGCCTCGGAGATGTTTTCAATCGCATCACGCAGGCGTAGATCCGCGGTACGGCTCTGTTCCGCCAAACGCTTCTGCTCAGTTACATCCATACAGATGCCGATCAGATGAGGTTCGTTGGTGCCTGCATCGGTTTGAACTTCAGCGCGAACACGTAGCCAGACCCAGGAACCGTCAATGTGACGCATGCGCCATTGACGATCCACATTGCTCTTACCGGTGTCCAGCAGGCTCTTTGCAAGATCATACAGATCAACGTCATCCGCATGGGTTAGCGACTGGATTTCTGCAAAGCCCATAATATCATTGCGCGGATCCATGCCCAGCATCTCATAGAGCGAGGCGGACCAGAACACGCGGCCACGAGAAAGATCCCAGTCAAACAGACCACAGCGACCACGGTTAAGGGCGGCGTCTATGCGAGAGCGCGTCGCCGAGTAAATGCCATCTGCCTGCTGCGCTCGGGTTGCCTGCGCAAAATAAGCGTAGATGATGACCAGCAGCACCATGGAGGTTGCGACGAAGATCGTGACATTGGCGGAAAGTTCAGCGCGCCAAGAGGAGAAGATCGCGTTTTCTGGCTGCATGATAGCAACCATGCCAAGTTTGTTAGGTAAATGATGAACCGTTGCGCGGGTTGCGTCCTTGGTGCCCTCATTGAGCGTTAAAACGCCAGCGCGCTTTCCAAAGAATGTCATCGGCTGAGTGTCACCGAGGAAACTGGTGATCTTCAGCCCTTCCATATTGGGACGGGTTGGAGCGCTGGCAACAATGGTGCCGTTCGGATCAGTCAATAGAATCTGGCGGCTTTGGCTGGTGGCCCGCGGGGGAAGGGCCTCAGAAAGTGCACGCTGCAAAGCAGAAGTCAGGCCGGCGGAGCCTTTTTCTTGCTCAGAAATTTCAATGCTGGCGGTCAGGGCAGTTGCAATAAGTGTGAGATCGTCTTGAGCTTTTTGGCTGACATTCTCATAATTGTAAGCAATCTCAAGTCCGCGGAAAATAGCGGTACACGCAATGAACACGATGCAAAGAGCAGGAATAATTCTGCGCATCATTGGTTCCGTGGTTAAGAGACGTTGGTAGGCTGGTTGAGCGAGCAACTTAATATGTCCGGTCAGAGCGTCTTTTTTGCCTGTCCGTTTGGTCGAACTCAAGAATCGTCGAGCGGTCGCGCCCCCCGCAAAGGCTCGTGCCATGAATGCCCCCATGTGTCAGATTCCGCCGTAAATAACTCGGGTTGCAATTCACCCGAATCACATTCATTTGAATCTATCCGAATCAACTTGTCCAGAGTCTCGACACAAAAAAATGGTTAACGGCAGCACTTTTTGCTGCCGTTAATTTTCATAGGACTCTCAGAGACTTCGTAGGATGCAAAGTAGACTGTCTTAGTCTAGGCACAGTTCAACTATTTCTTTGACGTCAGTAGAGAGTTGCTGGTCAGCTTCAAGAATTCGCTTTAAAGCGGCTTCTGCCTTTACTCTGCGATCTGCATTCATATTCTTCCAGGTGCCAAAGCTTTTGACCATTCTGGAAGCAACCTGAGGGTTAGTCTTGTCCAATTGCAACGTGATGTCAGCAAGATAATCATATCCTGAGCCATCAGCTGCATGGAAACCTCTTGTATTGCCACCCAGGAAGCCACCAATAAGCGCATAGATACGGTTTGGATTATCCCAAGAAAATGCAGAGTGTTCTGTAAGAGTACGTAGGGCGCCAATGGTGTCTTTGCTTGGTGCACTAGCCGCAACACCCAGCCATTTATCCATGGCAAGAGCAGTACCGTTGTGGCGTTCCTCAAAGGAAGCCATCGCTTCTTGTGCTCCTGCCAGCTCGAACTTAACTAGACAGTTCAGGGCGCTGATCCGGTCAGTCATATTATCAGCAGCATCAAAATGCGCTTTAGCCAGAGCAGCGCTGCCTTCACCTGCACTTGCTGCTATGTAAGTCAAACAACGCAGCTTCAGTGCACGCTTCCCAGCAGATAGAGCATCCGGGCTAAACGTTGCAGGCATCTCCAATGCATCATAGATACGTTTGAAAGTATCATAGAGTGCAACGCCGATCTCTTTGGAAAACGCATCACGTGCATTGCCGATCGCATCTGTGTCGACATCTTTGCCGATTTCAAGCGCGATTGCCTGCTCGCTAGGCAACATCAGGCCAAAACCACGGAATGCATGATCAAGGTTCTCATCCGCTGCCATGTGACCGAGCGCTTCAATAAAGGCGTCCTTGCCTGTCGGCTCTGAACCGTTGGTCAGCTCAATAAGCAGCTCAGTCATCAACGTCTGAGCGGCCTGCCAGCGATTGAACGGGTCGATGTCGTGGCGCATCAGGAAGATCTGATCTTCACGGGGCAAGCCTGTTTCCAATTTAACTGGAGCAGAGAACTCGCGCAGCAGGGAAGGAACTGGTCTACTGCCAATACCATGGAAGATAACGGTTTGTTTGTTGTCGCTTAGGCACAGCAAGTCGCCATCGACTTGAGCACCTTCGGCACTGGAATAAGCGAGATCGTCCCCATTCGGGCCAACCAGGCCAAAGCGAATAGGAATGAAGAATGGTTTCTTTTGGTCTTGTCCAGGTGTTGGAGCATTAATCTGCTCAAGATCCAAAGTGAAAGTCTTTGCGGCCTCGTCGTAAGAGCCCTTTGCTTTCACAACTGGCGTACCGGACTGGTGGTACCACAGGCTGAAATGAGATAAATCGATCTGGTTGGCATCTTCAAAGCATTTGATGAAGTCCTCAATGGTTGAGGCATCTCCGTCATGTCGCTCGAAATAAAGGTCCATCCCTTTTCTGAAGTTGTCCGCACCAAGAATAGTCTTGATCATACGAACAAGTTCAGCGCCTTTGTCATAGACAGTCGCTGTATAGAAGTTGTTGATCTCTTTGTATTCTGTTGGGCGGACTGGATGTGAAAGTGGCCCCTGATCCTCAGGAAACTGGCGGGATTTCAAGCGGATCACATCTGCAATGCGCTTCACAGGGCGGGAACGTTCATCAGAAGAGAATTCCTGATCGCGGAATACTGTGAGGCCTTCCTTCAGGCAGAGCTGGAACCATTCGCGGCATGTGATGCGGTTGCCAGTCCAGTTGTGGAAGTATTCGTGGGCAACAACGGTCTCAATACCCTCATAGTCTGAGTCCGTAGCTGTGTCGCTATCTGCCAGAATGTATTTGTCGTTGAAGATGTTGAGGCCCTTGTTCTCCATCGCGCCCATGTTAAACGCAGAAACAGCAACAATATTGAACACATCCAAATCGTACTCGCGGCCAAACACTTTCTCGTCCCAACGCATTGAACGGATCAAGCTGTCCATGGACCAGTCTGCGCGTTCCTCATTGCCCTTTTCGACAAAGATGTTCAGATCGACTGGTGTACCGGAAGCCGTGGTGTACTTCTCTGAAATGCAGGCAAGGTCGCCAGCAACGAGCGCAAACAAATAAGCTGGCTTCGGGTGCGGGTCATGCCACACTGCAAAATGACGATCAGTTCCTTCAATGTCACCTGAGGCCTGCGGATTGCCATTACCCAGCAAGATCGGACTAGATGCTTTGTCAGCTTCAATACGTGTGGTGAATACGGAAAGCACATCCGGGCGGTCATAGTAATAAGTGATCCGGCGGAAACCCTCTGCCTCACACTGAGTGCAGTAGATGCCCTGAGAAAGGTAAAGCCCCTCCAGCTTGGTATTTGTGGTTGGGTTCACCTTGGTGACAACTTCCAACTGGAAGCGATCAGCAGGTGGTGCATGAACCACCAACTTCTTTGGGGTGGCTTCATAGTCACTCTCCGCCAGAGCCGCACCATCGATTGCGACGGAAGTAAGTGTGAGATCATCTCCATCAAGCTCAAGAGCAGTTCCTGCTTCGGCGCCTTCGCGTTTGGAGAGGGTTAGGGTGGAGATCACCTCGGTTGCTTCCGGTTGAAGCTTGAAGACCAGAGAAACATTCTCAATGACGTAGGGTGTTTCTTTGTAGTCTTGCAGTTTGATGAGCTGAGCTGTCTCAGAGCGCATACCGGTTCTCCCAAGAGGTGTTGAAGCAGCTTTATCGCCCCTTGGCGTAGCGCTTCCAAATTTTTATGTAGATCGGCGGTACCGTTGAAAACGGTTCCGGTCAAATACAGGGAATGAAAACCTCATCACTTTTGCACCCAAAAATCAAATTATCAAGCAAGGGAAGGACTGGAAGGAGGTCATGACAGATCCTCGTAAGCACTATCCCGAAAAAACAGGTAGCACTGGGCTCTTGAAACCGATCTATACAAAAAGCTGAGGTTGCTTCCGTGACGGCTCCCCTGGAAAACATAAAAGTATTGGAACTGGCGCGTATTCTGGCAGGCCCATGGATTGGACAAACCCTCGCAGATTTGGGGGCGGATGTCATCAAGGTAGAAAGCCCGCGCGGTGACGATACCCGAACCTGGGGCCCTCCGTTTATTGAGGAGGAAGGTGGCAGCAAAAGTGCGGCCTACTTCCACGCTTGTAACCGTGGTAAGCGATCCATTGCAGCCGACTTTTCAAAGCGGGAAGACCTTGAACTGATTTATGATCTGGTACGCCAAAGTGACGTGCTGATCGAAAACTTCAAGGTTGGCGGATTGGCCAAGTTCGGCCTTGACTATGACAGTCTCAAGAAGATCAATCCAAAGCTGATCTATTGTTCTGTGACTGGGTTTGGTCAGGATGGTCCGTATGCCCACCGTGCAGGGTACGATTTCATGATCCAGGGCATGGGTGGAATTATGGACCTGACTGGCTCTAAAGGCGGCGAGCCACAAAAAGTAGGTGTTGCATTCGCCGATATCTTCACGGGTCTTTACGGCGTCATCGGTATTCAGGCAGCTCTGCGCCGTCGTGATCTGACCGGTGAAGGTGAATGGATCGACATGGCTTTGCTGGATGCTCAGGTCGGTGTTTTAGCCAATCAAGCGATGAATTATCTGAGCAGCGGCAATGTCCCCAGCCGTATGGGGAATGCTCATCCAAACATTGTTCCATATCAGGTCTTCGAAGTGAAAGACGGTCATCTCATTGTGGCAGTTGGCAACGACACCCAGTTTGCGAACTTCTGCAGGATTCTCGGGCAGGAAGAACTATCTGAGGACGAACGTTATGCCACCAACCCATCTCGGGTGAAGCACCGTGAAGAATTAACAGAAAAGCTTCAGGCACTGGTTCTGAACTTCAACCGAGATGAACTCCTGTCAAAAATGGAAGAACGTGGCGTTCCGGCAGGTCCGATCAATACAGTTGGCGATGTTTTACAGGATCCTCAAATTGAACATCGGCAAATAAAGGTCAACTTGCCAACAACCTCTAAGGATCAAGGCGAGCAAACCTATGTGCGCACGCCAATTCAATTTACTAATTCTAAGCTGAAACTAGAGAAGGGTGCACCAGCTCTCGATGAACATAGAAATGAGATATTGAGAGAATTAGGCAAAGAAGCAGTAGAATAAAGACTAGCGACACCATGTGCAGGAAGGCAGTTTGACCCTCGGTCCGGGGAGTGGTTTAACGGGCTGGCATTCCTCACACAGGTGGGTCACGGTTTGAAGCTTTGGAATAGGATCAGACGTAAAGCAATCGGCATTCGGCGATGCTATTACAAGCTATCACTGACATGGCTAGTGAGTTTGACCTTCGTGACTGTAGTGACGTTGTGCGGCGGTATTGTGCTGTACATGTCGGTTCATACCAACCTGAAGAATACCCGGAGCCTTATCGAAAAAGCTTCGATTATGTCCACCGAGGCAATCAACAACGCCTTAGGTGCCTACATGACTCCGGCATTCTCCTCGGTACACGCAATCAAAGTTTATGCGGAAGAACAGCCAACAGCGCAAAATGCGATCTTTCGTGCACGCCAGACTTTTCGCGGTGTTTTGTTCGGCGTAAAAAGTGTCGAAGGCTTGGTGTTGTCATTGCCCAACGGAACTGTCTGGGGCTTACGTCACGCCGAAAATCGGCAAGATCTGGTCTCATTCCACCCAGAACAAGATCTGTTTGAATTCTCCAAAATGCAAAGCATTGATGCGCAAACCGATGAAGACCCATTCTGGGGGGACTTCTACGCATCTGGTGAAGATCCTTTTGCGACGGCCACAAGCGCAATTGAGTTCGATGGAGAGACGATCGGCTACGTTTCCGCAATCATCACGATGAAGGGAGTTGGCTCGGTCCTCGCCTCTTCGAATGAGGATGGTCTTGGAAATGAAATTGGCGAAGAGGATGTCACTCGATTTATCCTGACCGACAAAAATCGAGTGCTCGCATACTCCTCACCAACCAATGAGCTACAGCAACACAATCTCCTGGCTCATGTTGAAGAATTTGGGGATCCCGTTCTTGCTAAGTTCGAGGGGAGTAAAGCTCAGCCTTTTAGCCAGCGTGCGCGCAAACGTGGCGTGGAACTGCATCTGATTTATGACGGTGAGGACATGTATGTTCTTGTCTCACAAAAGCTTGTTTCACCGGATGGTGAAGTCTACTACGTCGGGGAATACCAGCTGGCAAACTCGCGCTATGATGAATTCACTCGCCTGATCAATTCGGTCTTTGCAGGCGTAGCTGTTGTATTCCTGTCCGCACTTGTCGCGATCTTCTTTGCGCGGCGTTTATCCTCTCCGTTGAAAGGTATCGCTGCACGCGCTCAAAAGTTCGGTGCTCTGGAGTTTGAGCATCTCGAACCGTTGCCGCGCAGTCACATTCGTGAAGTGGATCAGATCACGTCCGCAATGAATGCCAGCACCAGTGGCTTGCAGGCGATGAGTAGGTATATCCCGAAGTCGCTCTATTCTAAATTGATGGCTATGGGCATCGACCGGGCGGCCAAAGCGAAAGAAGCTGAACTGACAATCCTGTTTACGGACATCGAAGGCTTCACGTCGATCTCCGAACATAGAAGCGCAGGTGAAGTCGCTGGTCTGCTTAATGACCACTTCAAATTGCTGGTATCTGCTGTCGAAGCTCATCAGGGTACAGTCGATAAATTTGTCGGTGATGGGATGCTCGCTTTCTGGGGTGCTCCAAATGAGATGGAAGACCATGCCCGACGTGCGATCTCGGCTGCAGAAGATATGGTCAGAGCTATCCAGCAGGCCAATGAAGCTGCGCCCGAGAATGCTTTGAACGTTCGGATTGCCATTCACACAGGCCCAGTAATTGTTGGCAATGTGGGGGCCGTAGAGCGTTGGAATTACACCATTGTTGGCGATGCCGTGAATGTGTGCAGTCGCCTGCAAGGCCTTGGCGGCACCATCTCCTCCGTTAAAGGAGCATGTGTGGTGTTGAGTGGTGAAACTGTCGAGAAAGCGGGCAGACCAGAAAATGTAACCCATCGTGGAAGCCATGATATTCGTGGCCGGAAGGGTAAGGTCGAGGTTTGGCAGCTCAACTCGACCATATGCGACGACTAAGAATCCCGGCATTGTCTTCTAGTTTAATTTAAGTGTGCTGCGTAACCCAACCTCATTGAAAGAAAGCCCTGTTCTAGTGTGGAAGCCGCGAAAGGTTTTCTCGCGTGCACTAGCAACAGATCAGTGAGGAAGGGACGCACGTGAACCTGCTTGACGTCAAAGGGTTGTCAGTAGAGTTTCATGGAGATGAAGGGCATCACCAAGTTGTCCGCGATGTGTCTTTTAGTGTCCCGGAAAACAAGTGCGTCGCTTTGGTAGGTGAGTCAGGGTCTGGTAAGACCGTGATTTCCAGAGCAGTGATGGGTATACTTCCTGCAAAATCTCGTATCACTGCCGGGCAGATCTTGTTCCGAGACAATCGTAAAAACGGTGAGCAAATAGATATTGCAAAGCTGCCTCCAGCTGGGCCTGCCATGCGTGCTATTCGTGGTGATCAGATTGCGATGATCTTTCAAGAGCCAATGGTCTCGCTCTCTCCGCTGCACACGATTGGAGATCAGATCAGCGAAGCGGCAAAACTCCACCGCTTTGTTGGATCAAAAGAAGCGCAGGAACTGACCAAGGATATGCTTCGTTTGGTTCATTTTCCTGAGCCTGAGCGAGCAATCCGTGCTTATCCATTTGAGCTCTCTGGCGGCTTACGGCAACGGGCACTCATCGCAATGGCGATGATCTGCCGGCCCACACTTCTTATCGCAGATGAACCGACCACTGCATTAGATGTCACCATTCAGGCCGAAATTCTGAAGCTGATAAAGGAAGTGCAGGCCGAGCTGAACATGACGCTGCTTATGATCACGCATGACTTTGGTGTGGTCACAAACATGGCCGATGAAGTTGTCGTGGTTTACAACGGTGAGGTCATGGAAAAAGGCAGTGTTGAAGACCTTTTCCTAACCCCGCAACATCCTTATCTGAAGGCTCTGCTCAACGCGGTTCCATCGCTTTCCATGGAACCGGATGAGCGTCTTGTTCCAATCCGCCCAATCAAACCACGCACTCATCACTCCGATTTGCAGCCACAACCGGTTGGTAAGACACATGCGTTTCGAGGAACAGCCCTCATAGAGCTTGAGGGAGTTTGTAAGAACTTCACATTCAAGAACCTGCGTGGCAAAAAACGCAGAGGTATGACAACAGCGCTCGACAACGTATCTTTGACGGTCCGCAGAGGTGAATGCCTTGGCATTGTTGGAGAGTCTGGTTCCGGAAAGACCACTGCGTCTCTTGCAATGCTGCGAGCCTTTCCTCTGACACGTGGCAAGATCTCCTACACCACAGAGGATGGACCACGCGACATTCAGGGCTTCTCTGAAAAAGAGCTATTCCAATACCGTAAGAAGGCTCAAATTATTTTTCAAGACCCGTTCTCTTCGCTAAACCCACGCCGAACACTCAACGAGATCTTGCAGGAACCACTCGTCATACATCGAATGGGCGACAGTTTGAGTCAGGGCGCCCGTATTCGAGAGCTGATCGACCTCGTTGGCCTGTCGCCGAGGTATCTACGCCGCTACCCACACTCCTTCTCCGGTGGTCAACGTCAACGTATTGGGATTGCAAGAGCGCTGGCGCTAAACCCGGAGTTCTTGATTTGCGATGAGCCGACATCAGCGCTTGATGTGTCTGTACAGGCACAGATCCTGAACCTGCTCAAAGACCTGAAAGACGAGCTGGGCCTCACTTATGTTTTCGTCAGCCACAACCTTGCTGTGGTTGACTACATTTCCGATCGCGTTGCAGTCATGTGCAAAGGCAAGGTTGTTGAAGTCGGACCAACGCGGCAGATCATAGACAATCCCATTCACCCCTATACGCGCGCACTCCTCAAAGCGGTACCGGAACCCTCATTAGATCACAAACTGGATTTCTCTTCTCTGGCAGGAACGGCAAGCTCAGACCCGACACAATGGCCGTCACCCTACCGGATGCGCTACACGACCGTTCCATATTTGGTTGAAATAGAAACAGACCATTGGGTGTGTGCTCCGGGTATGGAGAGCATGCGTGATATTGTTGGTTTGGGAGGCAGCCACATATGACAAGACTTAGCCTCCTTACTTCCACGATCATGTTTATCAGCCTAGCAGTACCCACTGCCTCGATGGCTCTGATCCTCAAGGAAACACCGGGGATTCCACCGGGCCTGCCATCCGTGGTGGATCGTGTGCCCAAAGAACCACTGGTGACGTACCCCGATGATATTGGCCGTGTAATCGGCGTGCAGGGCGGTGCGCTGCATACGCTTATCTCACGGCCTAAAGACGTTCGCCTGATCAATGTGTGGGGTTATGCACGGCTGGTCGGGTACAATGAAAATCTCGAGCTAAATCCAGATATCTTGGAAAGCGTAGATAATCACTACGATAAGGTCTTCACTCTAAATCTGCGTGAAGGCCATAAATGGTCTGACGGCAGTTCCTTCAATTCAGAAGATTTTAGGTTCTGGTTTGAAGATGTTGCCTTAAATGAGGAACTTAACCCCATCGGTCTGCCGGGGTTCATGTTGGTGGATGGAGAAGGCCCCGAGTTCTCAGTTATCGATGAGACCACAGTTCGCTTTGAGTGGCATGAGCCAAACCCTTTGTTTTTACAGGAACTTGCAAAAGCGCGCCCGCCGTTCATTTACCGGCCAGCGGCCTATATGAAGCAGTTCCATGAAGAATACGGAAACCCGGAGTTTATCCGCCAGATTGCCCGTATCGAGAAAGTGCGTGGGTGGGCACCTTTATTCAACCGTATGGACGACATGTACGGGGCATCCAATCCGCATATTCCTACATTACAGCCATGGGTGCCACGTAACACCTCGGGTGACCGCCGAGCAGTCATGGAACGAAATCCGTTTTTTCACCGGGTAGACAGTGCAGGCCAGCAACTTCCTTACATCGACCGCATCATTATGGATGTGGTCGATGGAAAACTCATCCCAGCAAAAACGCTGGCAGGCGAGAGTGATCTGCAAGCGCGTGGACTAGGCTTCTCTGATATTTCCGTGCTTAAACGCGGTGAGCAAACACAGGATTACGACACGCGACTTTGGCTCAACTCAAAAGGCTCTGAGATTTCGATCCTGCCTAATCTCAGTGTTAAAGACCCGGCATGGCGCAAACTCATGCAAGATCGTAGATTTCGCCACGCGCTTTCATTGGGCATTGATCGCGAACTCATAAACAAAGTGCTCTATTTTGGTTTAGGTCGAGCGGGCAACGACACTGTTCTCAACATTTCTCCGCTGTATCAGCCAGATTTTCAAACGGCCTGGGCGGAGTTTAATCCAGATCTTGCCAACCAGTTGCTGGATGATATCGGACTGACAGACAGACGAGGAGACGGCGTTCGCTTGTTGGAAGACGGGCGCCCACTGCAACTCATCATTGAAATCACAGGTGAGAGTACTGAACAGGATGATGCGCTGGAACTTGTCGCCGAAACATGGAAGGAGATCGGCGTCTCTGCCTTCATCCGACCAAGCCAGCGCGATACGATCCGGGCCCGTGCCCTTTCTGGCGCTTTAATGATGTCGGTTTGGTCCGGTTTTGAAAATGGCGTGCCAACAGCAGATATGCCGCCTATAGACTATGCTCCCACGCGTGAAGACTTTCTCTCATGGGCTCCCTGGGGCAATTATTATGAAAGTGACGGCCATGCAGGTGTGAAACCTGACTGGCCCCCAGCAATCCGCTTGGTGGAGCTCTTCGACCAATGGCTGGTGAGCAGTAGTTTTGAAGAACGAGACATGATCTGGGAGCAAATCTTGCAGATCCACGCGGATGAGACAATTCATATTGGTCTGGTTAACGCAGTCCGACACCCGGTTGTTGTTAAAGGATTATTGAACGTACCTGAAATGGGCATTTATGGTTGGGATCCTGGAGCACAGTTCGGCATCCACCGTATGGATCTCTTCTTCTTTGAAGACCTCTTGCCTGATGAAGATGATCTGTCTCGTTGATTTTCTCACTTGCCTTAAGCGCGGACTAATAGGGCTTCTCAAACCTGATTAGATTTTCTCAGAGAAAGCCAAGAGAGCTCCTTTAGACTTCTCCCACGAGTGGTGTGAGAAAAGAAAGGGAAGCGGGTGCTCAATTACATCCTGCGGCGACTGTTGGTGATGATACCAACGCTTGCTGCCATCAGTTTCCTGATTTTTTTCATCATCGAATTGCCAGAAGGGGACTATATCTCCAATCAGATCTCCATGCTCCGCTCAACCGGAGAAAGTGCTTCCATTGGCAGATTGGAGTTTCTGCGCAAAGAGTTTGCTCTCGATCGGCCATTTGTGGAACGCTACGGCATATGGGTAGGGCTCTGGCCCGGACCCAATGGATTTGATGGGTTAATTCAGGGCAATTGGGGATGGTCCTTTGAGTATGACCAACCAGTTGGCGAAGTGGTCGGTCCAACATTACCGCTCACAGTAGCGCTCAATCTGGCCACAGTCCTTTTTATTTACTGTGTTGCCTTTCCCATCGGCATTTACTCCGCAACGCACCAGTATTCGGTCGGAGATTACACCTTTACGCTTATTGGGTATCTCGGCCTCGCAACCCCGAACTTCCTCTTGGCATTGGTTTTAATGTACCTGGCGAACAGTTGGTTCGGGCTGACGGTAGGCGGCATCATGGAGGAGCACTACATCGGCGAGCCCATGAGTGGTGGCAAAGTTCTGTCTATTGTGGCGCATTTGATTGTTCCGGTGATCGTCATCGGAACATCTGGCACTGCTGCGATGATCCGTCGACTACGCGCCAATCTATTGGACGAAATCTACAAGCAATACGTCACCACTGCCCGTTCCAAAGGAATGCGAGAAAGCAAACTCCTCGTCAAATACCCCCTTCGTGTCGCACTCAACCCCTTCATCGCAGATATAGGCAACCTTATCCCTTCGCTTGTGTCAGGTTCGGTTATTGTTTCTGTCGTTCTCAATCTTCCCACTGTCGGTCCTGTCCTTCTTGGGGCGCTTCAATCGCAGGACCAGTTTCTTGCAGGGTTTATTCTCCTCTTCGTCTCCATCCTCACATTGATTGGCATGTTGGTCTCTGATGTCTTGCTTGGTTATCTGGATCCACGAATTCGCCTTGGAAAAGAAGGGGCGAGACAATGAGCCCGGGCGAACGTGGAGAGGACAAAGCAGAGCACTACGTCAACCCTAAGGGCTTTGATCCTAAAGATGTTGAGATACTAACCCGAGAGCAAGAGAGATATTATCAGGCTCCTCAATGGAAGATCATCTGGTGGAAATTCCGCAAGCACAAACTGGCAGTTCTCTCCGCGATCATCCTCTTCTTTTTCTACTTGTGCGTCCCTTTTGCCGAAATCATTGCACCGTATCCGGTGGCAAAACGAAACGTAGACTTCCTCTTTGCCCCACCACAAGCCATCCACCTGTTCCATGAAGGCAAACTGGTAGGACCCTTTGTGTATGGCCTAAATCCTTCAGTTGATCTGGAAAATCTGAAGTGGGTCTATGAGACAGACACCACAAAAGTCCAAAAAATCCGGTTCTTCTGTAAAGGAGAACCCTACAAGTTCTGGGGGCTGTTTCCCGCAAGCTTTCACGTCATTTGCCCCGCGAAAGACGGCACGCTTTTCATCGCAGGAACGGACAGATTGGGGCGAGATCAATACTCTGGGCTCGTCTATGGAGCACGGCTGTCTCTTACAATTGGCCTTGTCGGAGTAAGCATATCCATGGTGCTTGGCGTCTTGTTGGGCGGACTTGCTGGCTTCTTCGGTGGGTGGATCGATAGCTCAATTCAACGCGTTATAGAAATTATGCGCTCGCTGCCAGAACTCCCGCTCTGGATGGCTCTGTCTGCGGCCTTGCCGATAACATGGTCGCCGGTTTGGATTTACTTTGGCCTGACCGTCATTCTGGGTCTGCTGGACTGGCCGGGCTTAGCGCGTGCTGTCAGATCAAAATTGCTCTCACTGCGAGAAGAAGAATATGCCAAGGCCGCGGCGCTCATGGGTGCTAGCCCTAGTCGTATTATTGTCAAACATCTGCTCCCCGGCTTTACAAGCCATCTGGTTGCTTCTGCAACGCTTTCTGTACCTGCGATGATACTCGGTGAAACGGCACTTTCTTTCTTGAATCTTGGATTGAGAAGGCCTGCGGTCTCATGGGGTGTTCTTCTCAATGAAGCTCAGAATATTTCTGTCGTTACCATTTATCCGTGGTTGATGGCGCCGGTTATTCCGATCATCATTGTCGTGCTTGCCTTCAACTTCATGGGCGACGGGCTGCGCGATGCAGCTGATCCTTACAAGTAGCTGGAGTTTCACAGATAATGGAAGAACTCTCAGATGATTGGGATCGTCAGTACGAGGCAGGCCGTTGGCATTTTCTGAATGATATCAAAGAAGCAGCTCGCTACGGAATCCTCTCCGCGTGGCTAGGGCAGACAGGAACCACGCGGGCAGTACTTGATGTCGGCTGTGGTGAAGCAATTTTGTATCACTATCTCAAATCATCAGGCCTGCAACGATACTGTGGTGTAGACCTCTCAGAAATTGCTCTAGGCAACGCTAATGTGGCAGAGGAATGTGTGCAGCTTGTGCAGTCTGACCTTGAGAGTTTCAACGTTAAAACGGCGGATAAATTTTCAGCAATTGTCTTCAATGAAGTGCTCTATTTCTGCGAGGAACCAGAGTTACAGCTCAACCGTTACGCAAAATTTCTTGAAGACAATGGCGTTATCGCAATCTCCATGTACACACCTGCACGAGAAAAATCGGGAGCAAACAGATCTATCCAGAAGGTTTGGAGTGAAACAGACAAATCTGACCACTGGAAGGTGCTAGATGATTTGGAGCTGAAGTCATGTTCAAAGAATGTCGGTTGGAAACTCCGGCTCGTCAGACCTGTCCGTTAGCCAAAGTAAAATCGCGTTTTGCCTCATCCAGAAGGTCTTGAGAACTAAGCCACCTAACTGCGGGGTGAGCAGAGGTGAGCTTGAAAAATACCTCCAAAAATTCAGAGCACCCCTCACCGTGGTCAAGGTGATGTGTCAGTAATCCAATCGGCTCACTTGTATTGGTTCGCCGTCGGCAAAGCTGCAGGTCTAGCCGTCTACGAGCTGCATCCCAACCGATAAAGCGCTTGTTTTTCTTCCATTTAATGATGTCGATATGGCTTTGGAGACGTGGAAGGCGAAAATGATTGATCCAGGTGAATGCGGATAATCCGTAGTCTCCTTGTTGCCTGAGAAGTTGCACTGCACGCGGTGCAATCCGGTTCCACGGAGGCACAAATAAAGGCACAAAGTGCTTTCCAAATAAATTTTGTAGGATCACCCGACCTTCTGCTAATTCTTTTGCCATCTCTTTTGATGTTCGTCGCCACCCAAACTCACTGGCCTTCTCGCCGTACGATTTCATCTGATAATTCTTGTGTTGCCAACCATGATGAACGATATGAACCTCTTGCGCCGTGACAAGACGCTGGGCGAGTGCTTCTGTCGCAAATTTTGGAATAACGGCAAGCGAAAGCGGAATACCGAACTGGCCAGAGAACGCAAGTAGCTCTTCAAGTGCAGGTGTTGGCGAAACAGCGTCATCATCCCGCCACCAGAACTTCACTGTAAGGCCGCGCTCTTCGAACCAATTGAGGTGCTGGCTGAGGTGCTGTTCAAATGCCTCTTGATCGTTGCCAGCAATATATCCTGTCTCCGGAACAGACTTAATGACAGGGGCAGAACTAGAGATCACGAGAAACGTTCCTTTCCCAGATAATTCCGAGCGCGTGATCCATCGGCGTTTCCATGCCAAGATCTGCGGCCAGCACCTGAGCTGAAATCTCCGCCCCATTGAGTGCCACATGTAAATCTGGGGCGGGAAGGGAGAGTGCTTTTTGTGCTGCTTGTGCAAGCGTATTAGCACTAAGCACTTTTTCGGGAACGGCGACGGCTCGATGATGTTTCATAAGGCTGAGTGCGCGTTGTGTCTGTTCGGTCTCAGCTTCTTGCGCAAAAGGAACAAGAACGGATGGAATGCCTGCGCGTAGAATATCGACAACCGTGTTGTAACCAGCTTGAGAAATGGAAAGTTTGGCGTTCTTTAGAAGCGCGGGGAAGTCTTTGCGAGCTCGCTCAATAATGAGCTGTGATGAGGAGTGTTTGGAAAGCTGGCGGAACTCAGCGTCGGGAACGTCCTGTCCAACGAGCACGCGCCACCGGTGACTGATGTTGGGCGACATATGGTTGGGAGCAGAAAGCGCGGCCCGTAACAAAGCAGAACCGACAGCCCCACCTCCACATGAAACGATAATTTCGTCCACCCCGTCAGTTGACGTTGCAGATGTTGTACGGTCATCACTGATGTAACCCGTGTAGCGGATATGTGAGTTCACCTTGTTGGAGAATGGAAAACTCTCGTCAAACGTAATGAGTTGCGGGTCTGAATGGACAAGGATCCGGTCATAAAAGGCAGAGGCTTGTGAAGCCATCCATTCTTCTTTCCAAAGCTCGTCCTTGCGCACCAGAATATCACGCACGGAGCAAACGACCCACGGTGGGGTGAGCTTGCTACCAGCGCACTCAAGAAGACGCGTCATCTCAGCTGCAAACATCCTGCGCCCAAACGGGTAGGTTTCCGTGATCAGCAGGTCAAAATGCTCGGAGGAAAAAGCAGAAAGCGTAGCCGTGATGCGCTTTTCCCACCAGGCTTCATCAATCGGGTTATTATGTTCGTCCAGCAAAACATCAAACTTCGCGCTGGCAGCACGCACAGCAGGTAACCGGACAACAGAAAGGCCATCGCAATTAAGCGTGTCAGGAATACGGTTCCCAGTTGCCAGTGTCACTGCAATGCCTTGACGAACCAGCGCCTTGGCGAGCGCCACAGCCCGAACGATATGGCCCGAGCCAAGCAAATGCTGAACATGGATGAAGGCTTTCATCATCGGCCTCCGTGAACTCTCCGCTTAAACTGGTGATGTTCAAGAGCAGCATTGAGCACCCTGTCCAGCCCTCTTGCTCCAGCTTCAAGACTATGGTTTTTGTGAATGTTCTCTATGGCTGCAAGGCCCATATTCTCGCGCTTGTGTGTGTTTTTTATGAGAGACATTAGGTTCTGAGCCAAAGCAGAGGCGTCGCCTTCATCTGAAAGCAATCCACTGGTGCCTTCCTCCACGATGTCAGGCACACCAAACACCCGCCCGCCAACCACCGGTAGACCGCAGGATTGAGCTTCCAGAAACACAAAGCCGAAGGCCTCACGAATGGCAGGCCAAACAAAAATGTCGTGAGACCGATAGAGACGCGGCATTTCCTGCCATGGAATAAGCCCGACAAACTCGGTGCGTTCCCGATCAAACAGCGGTTCAATCTCGCCTCGTGCCGGTCCGTCTCCGGCAATGGTCAGTCGCCATGGCAGATCAGCAATTTGCTTGAGAGCAGCAGCTAGCACCATGTACGAAAACTGCTTGTCTCCTTCACGCATCATGCCTGCGCAAAGCAGTCGGATCTTTCCATCAGCCGAGCCCTTGGTGACACTGTGACTGACTTCAAATTTTGCCGTCTCCAAAAACGGAGGCAAAACCGTGAGAACGTCTTCATTCAAGACTTCCTTCAGGCATTGAGCATCAGATTTCGTCAGAGCGACGACTTGGCTGGCCTGAGCAAGAGCTGCATCAGCTGCATTGAACCCAAGAGCCCAATTGCCTGCCTGTCGTTTGGGCGCACGGCTGGCTTCCACGACCACATAAGGAATGTTGAACTTGGCGCAGAGATAGGGCCCAATCCAATCAGGTGCCTTGTGATAGAGATGATACGTGAGAAATACATCGGGCACGTCACTGTGTTCAATCCAGCGCTCGGCGATTGCTTTCGCCTCTGCAAGCGCAAGCTCTTTCACGTCGCGTGTCACGTCCTCACCACCTTCAGCGCGCCAGCTGCGAAAAGTGGAGGCAATCTCAACCTCGTGCCCCGCCAAATGCAATGCTCGTACGATCAATCGCCCCATGGTTCGGTCTCCCGAAGGCACAGGGTGGTCAATAGGCTTCATGGGCGCTGTAAAGGCGACTTTCATCAGCAGGGCTCCAAACTTCTCGAGAACTTCTCCTCCAGAAAATCCAAACCGGGCGAGGCACTGAACCGGCGATGAACGCTTTCAAATGCATTGGTTCCAATGCGCTCTCGCTCAGAAGGGTGTGTGATCAGAAGCTGCAGTGCCTCTGATAAGGCTGAGATGTCTTCAGCAGGGCAAAGAAGGCCAGTTTCATTACTTTCAATGATCTCAGGAAGAGCAGATACCTCTGTTGAAATACACGGCAACGCCATAGCTTGTGCTTCCATCACCACGTTCGGTAGACCGTCCCGGTCACCTGACTTTGAGACACGGCAGGCAAGAGCGAAAATATCGGCGTTTCCCATCTCTTCCAACACCAGCTTCCTCGGTTGGGCTCCCAGCCACGATATACGGTCATCCAAACCAAGTTGCACACCAAGGTCCTTGAGTGAACATGACAGCTCACCTCCACCAATGTGGGTGAAGTGCCAGTTCAGGTCCTTTGGAAGTTTGCTGAAAGCGTGCAGCAAGTTGTCATAACCCTTCTTGTCTACCAGTCGCCCGACGGAGATAATCCGAACGCCATCTGCTCCTGTTCCATCCCGTAACGTGGCAGGACGGGGAGCCTCAGGAAATCCGCAAAAATCGAGACCATGATAAACAAGACTGATTTTGTCAGGTTCCTTGCAAAGTGAACGCAGATAAACAAGGTTTGCTTTGGTGCAGGTTACTCCCCAGGCAGCATCAGTAAGTTTTGCCTCAAGCTCCCATCGCTCCGTGGTCCATATGTCTTTTGCATGGGCGGAAAACGACCAGCGACGATCAGAAAGCAAAGCTGCATAGCGTGCAACCGTGCAAGGACTGTGGAGGTAGTGCGTGTGTATCCAAATCACATCCTCTGGCAACTCATGAGCCATCACGCAAGCTTGCCCCCATCGGCGGAAGCGTTCAGCATTTTTTTTGTGTTTCAGATCGTTCTCAAAGCATGCTCTGGCGGATGCGTATGTCGGTTGTTTTTTCGCCCATGCCATAGCTTTCTGGACACGAGGAGGATCATCCTTGAGATACTCGGTAAGGTAAAGCACATCGGAAGTGATCTTTTCGTGGACGTCATGCACATAGGGATCATAAGGGTGACGCAGCGCAACAATGAGCTGACCTATCCCACGCTCCTGTAGGCCATAAATCTCTTGGGCAATAAAGGTCTCGGAAAGACGGGGATACCCTTTAACAACCACAGCAATGCGTCCAGCTTCCATCGTTACCCCGCATTATATGTGAGTTTGACATCGCCACGTGAACCAAGACGTTGTGATAGCTGCTGCTCACGCATGCCAAGAATCTCAGCAGTTCGCAGATTGATAATATCCAATCCGCCCAGATAGTTTTCTGAATGGGCGTGAGATGGCGGTGCGATAAACGGAAGGTTCGCCAATGCTTTCACCATCAGCTCAACACTTGGGTATGAGTCAATCGGAAGCATCTGCGCAAGGCCCAGTCGCTGGGCTTGCTCTGCTCGAATAGCCTGCTCTCTGCGTGGCACCACACGTGGAACCAGAAGGGCTGGATTATCAAAGGAGAGGATCTCGCAAAACGTGTTGTATCCCCCCATGCCGATCACTGCAGTTGCATTGGCCATGTAAGGTTCAATTTCGGGGGTAAATCGCAGGATCTCAACATCCCGTAAATGAGATGCACGCGTTGAAAACGCTTCCACATCTGCCTTGCTCATGAAGGGGCCAAGGACAATGAGAGCTGGGAATAAGGGGCGCAAACGTGCCTCATAGGCCCGTATGACCCAATCGACAAGCTCAACACCGTCACCGCCACCGCCCGGGGTCACCAATACATAAGGGGCACCATCAAAGGGCGCTGTGAAATCCTGAGCTGAACTTGGCATTGACCGGCGCAGGTAGCCAGTAAAGAGTGTCTTTTCAATCACAGACTGGTCAAAGCCAAGCCCATCCAATGGATTGTTCATCACTGAAGGGCCGTAAACCCAGATCTCATCATAAAGATCATTAAGGGCAGGGTAGGCGCGTTTGCGAAGCCACTCCTCCTTCAGAACGTGCGGGTCATCCATCACGTCACGAAGACCCAAAACCAGCCGCGTTTTTTGCCCCTTGAGGTATTGAAGCGAAGGCAAAACTTCGCCGCGCAGCCCAAGTGGCTCCTTATCGACGATGAAGATGTCAGGCTTAAACACCTTGGCTGTGTGCTCGATGATCGAAGATCGGATGGCGATCGTCTCGTTGATATCAAGCTGTAGCGACAGCGAAGTGTATTCACCACTGCGTAGTTTGATCACGCCCGGAATACGGACAAAGTCGACCCGAGAGCGAAACTCAAAACTACCAATGATGGGAGATCCTGAAAGGATGAGGACGGACATTTCCGGGAAGGAGCCAACCAAAGATTGTGCGATTGTGCGGCACCGCCGCAGATGGCCCAATCCAAAGGTGTCATGGCTATAAATCAGAATTTTTGGCGTCATTACCGTCATGCGCTTCTTATTCCATCTGCTGCGCATAAACCTCAGCATCAGATCAGTTTGGCGGAGGAGGGCCACCAATCAACGGTCAAACCTGCTTTGTTGCGTTTAAACGCCAAAGTAGTACCCCCATAAATCCAAGGGATCTGGCGGGTTTATGCCGTTTTTTAAGATCTTGAAGCGTAAGATTCCCTTGCGTCAGTTAGAGCGTAAATCGCATCGCCTTAGTTTGGGTTAGCCTGATCTGAGCTTAATCGGAGTGGACATGGAAAAATCGCTTTTCCAATTCATCTGGAAGAACTCATCCCGCTATCAAGTGGCGATTCTTCTAGTCACCATATTGTCCTATCCGGTGAGTTACATCCTGCTGGATCTACCTAAGACAATTACCAATGAAGCAATTCAGGGTAGCAATTTCCCAGTAGAACTTTTCGGAGTGCAACTCGGGCAGATTCAGTATCTGGCGGTGCTGTGTATTTTGTTTTTGGTTCTTGTTGTTGTTAGCAACTGCATCAAACTCTACCTCAATGTCTACAAGGGTAGACTGGGTGAGAGGATGCTACGCCAGTTGCGGTTTGAGCTGTTTCAGCGCGTACTTCGCTTCCGCCTGCCTCACTTTAAGAAGGTCAGCTCCGGCGAGATCATACCAATGATTACCGCCGAGGTCGAGGATGTTGGTGGTTTTGTTGGCGAGGCCTTCGCTTTGCCTGCCTATCAGGGCGGCATGCTAGTCGTTCAGGTCGGCTTTATTTTCATGCAGGACCCGCTGCTTGGGCTGGCCGCAATCTCCCTTTACCCGGTGCAGGGATACATCATTCCCAAGCTTCAGCAGAAGGTGGTTCGCCTGTCTCGCCAGCGTGTGAAGAATGTGCGCGTGATCGCTGACAAGGTTGGAGAGAGCATCTCCGGTATCTCCGAGATTCATAGCAACGACACCTCGGCGTGGCACTCGGCAGACCTCTCAGATAGGCTTTATCGGAACTTCCGCATCCGCTTTGATATCTACAATCGCAAGTATTTCATCAAGTTCGTCAATAACTTCATGAACCAACTGACGCCGTTTTTCTTCTACTTTATCGGTGGCTATCTGGTCATCAAAGGACAGCTCAGCATCGGTGCGCTGATCGCGGTGATTGCAGCCTACAAGGATCTGGCAGGTCCATGGAAAGAGCTGTTGGCCTACTACCAGATGACGGCGGATGTTTCAGTCAAATACCAGACGGTGGTTGAGAACTTCGATCCACCTGATCTTTACGACAAACAACGCCTGCTTGATGATGAATCTCTGGTACTCAAAGGCCCTCTCACATTAGACAAACTCGGGCTTTCAGGAGTAGGGACCGGGCAGGAAGTACATGGCGTTTCACTTAAGGTTGAACCGGGTAAACCACTAGCCATATCTGGTGTGGACGGTTCTGGGCGTGCTGAACTATTGCAGATGGCAGCTGGATTGCTGAGCCCCACGTCAGGGTCGGTCAGCGTCAACCAAACCAGTTTTGAGAACATGTCGGAGTCCACGCTAGGCCGGCAGATCGCTTATGTTGGTGGACACTTGCATGTCTGGACTGGGACAATTCGTGATAATCTGTTCTATGGGTTGCGTCACCGACCTCAGGAAAAGGTCGAGTACGAAGGCAGTGATTTGAGAAAGCGGCAGCGCCAGTTGAAAGAAGCTGCAATGACGCTAAACCCATATTTTGATTTGAAAGCGCGTTGGGAAGATTACGAGTTGGCCGATGCCGGTTCCATGCAGGAGTTGGAAGACAAGGCCCTCGAGCTTTGTAAACTCGCAGGTTTCTCGCGTGATCTTTATCTTTTGGGTGTCGAGACAGTTATAAACCCAACCGAGACAGAAGAACTCAATGGCGGCCTCATGCCCAAACTGGTTGAGGCGCGCAAAGCTTTGCGTGAGAAAATCCAGAATGATGTGAAACTCCAGAACCTCGTCGAGTTCTGGGACCCAGAAAAATTCAACATGTCCGCCAATTTGGCGCAAAACCTGTTCTTTGCTAGCCCCAAAGAACACTTCATGACCATTGAGCATGTCCCGAATGACCCGCAGATTTCAGCTTTTCTAAAAGAGACCGGCTTCGATGTTCTCCTGACGGACATCGGACTGCAAATTGCGAAGACCATGGTCGAGCTGTTTGCTGATGTGAGTGCAGACAGTGAGTTGTTGAACAGGTACTCCTTCATTAGCCGTGAGGATCTGCCGGAATTCGCCCGCATAGTGAATGAGCAAAAAGGCGAACAGCGGCGTAAACGGCTCAAAGATGTAGACCGGGCTCGTTTGATTGCATTGGCACTCAAACTCATCCCTGCCAAACACCGTCTTGGTGTTCTGGATGATGATATGCGCGATAAGGTCGTCGCAGCGCGAGCAAAATTCATGGAAACAGTGGGCAGAGACAATGAGCGGTTCGAGTTCTTCGATCCAGACACCTATCTCACCACGCTGAGCATCGAGGACAATCTGGTCTTCGGTCATGCAAGGTTGGATCGCAGAGATGCCCGACAGAAAATACAACAAGTCCTGCAAGAGCTTGTGCGAGAGCGAGACCTGATCGGCCCAATCCGCCGTGCTGCCTTTGACTATCAGGTGGGCGTTGCTGGGGCGAAGTTATCCTCCCATCAGCGCAGATTGATCTGTTTGGTTCGTGCTCTGTTGAAAAATGCGCACATCTACGTTCTGGATGAGACTGCAAACAGCGTGAGCGAAACGGATAAGACCCTGCGCGAAGACCTCAGGAAGCTCATGTCTGATAAAATTCTCATGTTTGGAGTAAGTAATGAAAGCGTTGCTGAGGAGTTTTCTACGACGGTTCACCTAGAAAATGGGAGGGTTATCGAAAGATAGTCTTGGGAACTATGGTGAAACAAAGGCGAGATGATGTGAGCTGTAACACAGTTTGCTGGGAGAACTTCAGCTATGCTCATCAAGTTATTGGGAGTGAAATGTGACTATTGATGCAGAAGTCCAAGCTTTAAGCCGAGTCCCTCTCTTTCAGGGGTTGGAACCAAGCAAACTGCGTCTTCTTGCGTTCATCAGTGATCGCATGGAGTTTCAGGATGGAGAGCATTTGTGCCATCAGGGAGATGATGGTGACAGTGCATTTGTTGTCCTTTCCGGTGAAGTTGCTGTGTTTGTTGATGAAAATGAGGTTGCACGGGTCGGTCAATATGCCATCATTGGCGAAATTGCGATCCTGTGTGATGTCCCAAGAACAGCGACCTTACGGTCAGTGGGGACAACTCACATTTTGGCAATATCAAAAGACGATTTTTTGAAGCTCATCGCAGAGTTTCCGAAAGTTTCACTCGAGATTATGCGTGTATTGGCGTTGCGATTGGAAAAAACGACCAGAGAACTTGCGCAGGCACGCCCTGCGTCCACTTGAAAGGCCGGATTACTTGAACGAGTTTTCGCTTAAAATTTGGGGTGTTCGCGGTTCAACAGCTGCAGCTGGTCCCGAAACTCTTAGATATGGCGGAGAAACAACCTGCTTCGAAGTTCGGGCGGGGGATGTTCTGTTGATGGTTGATTGTGGTTCTGGCGCTCGGAACCTTGGCAGCGAAATGATGAAGGGTAAAAACCGAGATATCGACCTGCTCTTCACCCACACGCATCTGGATCATATCTGCGGTCTTCCTTTCTTCGAACCTGCCTATGACCCAAGCTTCCGTATTAATGCCATGGCCGGCCATTTTAATGACCCGTGTGATTTGAAGGACATTATCTGTCGGATCATGTCACCCCCTATTTTCCCGGTAGGGGCGAACACGCTAAGTGCTGTTTCCTTTAAAAGTTTCAAGGCAGGGGACACCCTGAAGAAAGACAATGGGCTGATAATCAAAACTGTTGCGCTAAACCATCCTGGCGGTGCCTGTGGCTACCGGATGGAGTTCAATGGTAAGTCCATGTGCATTATCACAGATCACGAAATGGGGAGCGAATCTCACGATGCAGCTGTCCTAGAGTTTATCCGTGATGCAGATGTTGTGATCCAGGATGGGATGTACACCTGTGCCGAATACCCTAAGTATAAGGGTTGGGGACATTCCACATGGGAGCATGTGGTCGGAATATGCCAGCGCGCCAACGTGAAAACGCCCGTGATTTTTCATCACGATCCGCGTCGCACGGATGATGAACTGGACGAGATAGGTTTGGCTGCCCAGCAGATGCATCCACGAGCAATCGTGGCCTCTGAAGGGATGGTGTTCAAACCTTAAGTTCATTCACCCGTCGCTCGCAACAGATCTGATGAAACTGCGAGCAAACCAGCAACACCTGTTGAATGGTGTGACGGGAGACAAGTGTGGCAGTTGGAAGTGGTCCAGAAAATTCCGATCCTTCAAAAAAGCGTGGATCTGAGAAAAAGCCGGATGTGGACTTGAGCGAAAAGTTCCATGGCATCTCTTACCAGAAGAAAGCTGAACCTAACTTCTACCAGCAGCTGAAGCGCGGTGTTTTAGGGCCAAAAGCTCCGGAAGGGGACTTGCCTTTACGTGTACGTAGTGAAGTAGCGCGTCAGGAAGCGGCTTCTGAGCGACTGATTGGCATTGTCCAGCTCGGCGTCATCATCTTCTTCGCGGTTCTCTATGCCCTCGCTCCGAGGGCTGAAGGCACAATGGGTTTCAACTTCGTTCCCATCGCCTTTTCTTGTTATCTTGTCTTTACGCTCATTCGAATTTACGTCTCTTTCAGGACCATACTGCCGGTCTGGTATCTGGTCTTGTCCATCATGGCAGATGTGGCACTTTTGGTTGGGCTGATATTCTCCTTCCACATCCAATACGCCCAGCACCCCACCTTCTATCTCAAAGCCCCGACCTTGATGTACTTGTTCCTGTTCATCGCTTTGAGAGCGCTCCGCTTTGATCCTCGGTATGTAATCCTCACTGGGGTCTTCGGCGCCCTGGGCTGGTTGGGGTTGGTGTTCTACGCTCTGACGTATCAGGGTGGCTCGACGCTCATCACTCGAAACTACATTGAGTATCTAACAGGCGAAGCGGTTCTCATCGGAGCCGAGCTGGACAAGTTGATCATCATTCTGTCAGTGACAGCGCTTCTTGCCCTTTCAATCTTTAGAGCTCGCCGTACCTTCTTCTCAGCCATTCGCCAAAAGAATGCGGTGAAAGACTTGAGCCGCTTTTTTACGCCGGAAGTTGCAAGTTCCATTGTGGAATCTGAAAGCAGGCTCATGGCTGGAACAGGAGAAATCCGGGACGTTGCCATCCTTCTTGTAGACATCCGGTCTTTCACAAAAACTGCCGCCAAATTGCCGCCAGAGACCACCATGCGTGTTCTGAGTCTCTATCAAAAGAAGGCTGCAAAGGCGATTTTGGGAGAGGGAGGCAAGATCGACAAGTTCCTCGGTGATGGTATCCTCGCAACCTTTGGCGCTGTGTCAGACAGCGAAACATATGCGGCCGATGCGCTGCGTGCAGGTGTCGAGCTGGCTCACATTCTGGAGGAAGAGTGCGCTGATCTTGAAGCCGCAGGCTGGCCCACAAAGTTTGAAGTTGGTGTAGGTGTGGCAGCAGGACCCGTCAGTGTTGGAGTTGTTGGAGTACGGGACCGATTGGAGTTCACGGTGATTGGTGACGCTGTAAACCGCGCAGCAAAGCTGGAAGCTGCCAACAAGGTTCAGGGCACCCGGTTCCTGACGGATGGTGCAAGTTATTCCATGGCCCTACGACAAGGGTATAAGGGAAACATGATAGATTTAAAGTCTGAGTGTGTTGCGGGAATCAATGGAAAAGTAGACCTTGTGGCTTTGGCGTGAGAATGATTTTCTCATGCCGACCCGCAATCCAGCATTTTGCTGCTTTCAAAGAATTTTGGCGGGAGCTTTGAAAGACAGCGGGGCAAACAAAATGAATCGGGATGGGATTCCATGCAACTTAATAAAGAAATTGCAGCCGTTGTAACCGGCGGCTCATCAGGTCTTGGCGCGGCAACCGCACGGAAATTGGCTGGCCATGGCGTGAAAGTAACTCTTTTCGACGTAAATGAAGAAGCAGGTAACGCACTGGCACAAGAAATTGGTGCTCAGTTTGTAAAAGTTGACGTCACAAGCGATGACAGCGTGAAAGCTGGTCTGGATGCAGCTGAAGCAGCGCACGGCCCAACACGCATTCTCGTCAATTGTGCAGGTATCGCACCTGTTGCAAAAACCACCTCTCGTGGCGAACCGCACCCAATGGATATGTTCCAGACGGTCATTAACGTAAATCTCGTTGGCACGTTCCGCTGTATGTCATTTGCTGGAACACGCATGGCAAGTCTTGATCCACTGACAGAAGACGGTGAGCGCGGCGTGATCATCTCCACTGCATCTGTGGCGGCATTTGATGGTCAGATTGGCCAGGCAGCTTACGCGGCGTCCAAAGGCGGCATCGCTGCTTTAACACTGCCTGTTGCACGTGATCTGTCTAAGTCTGGCATTCGTGTAATGACTGTTGCACCGGGTATCTTCGAAACTCCAATGCTTCGTGGTCTCTCTCAGGAAGTCCAGGACTCACTTGGTCAGCAGGTGCCGTTCCCGTCTCGTTTGGGTCGCGGTGATGAATACGCGCAGCTGGTGGAAGCAATTTGCACCAACCCAATGCTGAACGGTGAAACCATCCGCTTGGATGGCGCAATCCGTATGGCTCCGCGCTAAGCAATGTTCTGGCCTGAGAGCATTGGGCTCTCAGGCTGGTTTCAGGTTGAGAAACAGCCAGACCTACCAATATGGTCTAATCCAAAGGTCGACTAAGTGCTTAGGCACTCCCTCGTGCAGTGATATCTTAGTCCTGCTAAGTTCATCGGATTGTAGTTTACAGATCCGATTCCTAGAGGCCTTCATGGCGACCTATACCAGCTCCACTCCCCAACAGTTTTTCGGCGACCTTCCAGAACAGACTGACGTTCTGATCATTGGCGGTGGCGTGATTGGCACCTGCACAGCTTATTGGCTGGCACAAAAGGGTGTGAATGTGACACTCTGCGAAAAAGGCCGCGTTGCTGGTGAGCAGTCGAGCCGCAACTGGGGTTGGGTTCGTCAGCAAGGCAGGGATGCTGCAGAACTTCCCATATCCATGGAAAGCAGCAGGCTCTGGCAGCAGCTGATGAAGGAGACCGGTAAGGATCTCGGGTTTCGCCAGGAGGGTGTTTATTATCTGGCAGAAAAAGAAGAGGACCTCAAAAACTACGAGGACTTTCTTGAACTTGCCAAACAGCATCAACTTGACACCAAACTCCTCAGTAAAGACGAAATCTACGCCAAAATTCCGGGGCGTGACGGCAAATGGATTGGCGGCATGGTCACACCAAGCGATGGCCGCGCTGAACCATGGATAGCTGTACCTGCGATTGGCCGGGCGGCTGAACGGAACGGTGCTGTCATTGTTGAAGACTGTGCAGTACGCACGCTGGAATTCGAAGGTGGCAAGCTCACCGGTGCTGTGACCGAGAAAGGTGCGATCAAAGCAAACCGCGTCTTGATCGCCGCGGGTGCGTGGTCCTCACTCTTTGCGCAAAATCTCGGCGTGTCCATGCCTCAGCTGTGCGTACGGGCAACTGTAGCTGCGACCAAGGCTGTACCTGATCTTTTCAATGGCAACGCAGCAGACGGCACATTTGCGTTCCGTAAAAGAGTAGATGGCGGCTACACGCTTGCGGTCAGTGATATTCATGACCACTACATCGGTAAAGACTCATTTCGTCATCTCTTCAAGTGGCTTCCTGCTGTGAAAGCATCCTTCAAAGGCATTTCTTTTGGCATGAACCCACCCAAAAACTATCCAGATTCATGGGCACATAAACGCCATTGGTCTGGAGATGAGATCACACCGTTTGAAACATGTCGTGTGCTAAACCCTGATCCAAGCCCGAAAGCTCTCAAACGCATTCAGGCTCGTCTGGTTGACCGCTTCCCACAGCTCAAAGGGCTGCAAATGGAAGAAAGCTGGGCTGGAATGATTGATGCAATGCCGGATTTTGTTCCGATCATGGATGAAGTTCCAACGCAAAAGGGCGTGTTTATCGCAACAGGTTTTTCCGGGCATGGGTTCGGTATAGGGCCAGCTGCTGGGCGCATCATGGCAGATTTGCTCATGGATAAACCCGCGCGCTACGACCTGACGCGCTTCCGTTATTCGCGGTTTTCCGATGGCTCTAAGATCGAGCTCGGACCCTTTATCTAACCTCCTTGAGTAAGTGACGTGATTTATTCAGAAAATACACCGCAGCAGTTCCATGGAGAACAGCCGCAGGAAACTGACGTGCTCATCATCGGCGGCGGCATCATTGGTGTTTGCACTGCGTATTACCTTGCTAAGAAGGGCGTAAGCGTCACCCTTTGCGAAAAGGGGCGTGTTGCAGGCGAGCAGTCCAGCCGCAATTGGGGCTGGATCCGCCAGCAAGGACGTGATGAACCGGAGATCCCGCTCTCGATTGAAGCACGCTGCCTATGGGCCGAGCTCAGCAAAGAGACAGAGGAGGACCTCGGCTACAGCGCGACTGGCGTCTACTACCTTGCTGAGAAGCATGAGGACTTGGAAAATTTCGAGAAGTTCGTCGAGCTTGGCCGGAAATATGATCTCGATACCTGCATGATCTCAAGAGCGCAGGTTCATGAAGACATCAAAGGTAAAGATGGGCGTTGGATTGGCGGAATGCATACTGCCAGTGATGGTCGGGCTGAACCCGGACAAGCAACACTCGGCATTGCAAAAGCTGCAGAGCGTCTTGGAGCTGTCATCTGCGAAAACACTGCTGTTCGTACATTGGTAAAATCTGGCGGTGAAGTCGTTGGTGCTGTCACAGAGCAGGGCGAGATCAAGGCGGGGCAGGTAATGCTGGCAGGTGGGGCATGGTCTTCTCTATTCGCCGCCAATGCAGGTATTAAACTGCCTCAGCTTTCCGTGGAGCTGACTGTTGCAGCAACGCAAGTCGTGCCGGATGTCTTCCCGGCAAATGCCTCAGACAACACCTTCGCCATGCGCCGTCGTCAGGATGGTGGCTACACGCTGGCACTCAAGAACAACCAGACCCACCATATCGGTCTGGATTCTTTTAAGTTCTTGAAAGAATGGCTGCCCAACATGGCCGAAAACTTAAAAGGCACCAGCATCAAGCCGTGGTCTCCCAAAAACTACCCTGACCACTGGATGCAAAAACGGCGCTGGACCGGAGCGGACATAACGCCATTTGAAGCCATGCGCGTTCTTAACTCCAAGCCTGATCAGAAAGAGCTGAGAGCTTTAACCGAGGCTCTTGTCGATCGCTTCCCTCAGCTCAAAGGAACGAAACTGCAATCCGCCTGGGGCGGTCTCATTGATGCTATGCCAGACTTTCTGCCTGTAATCGATAGAGCACCAAATCAGAACAACCTGCATATCGTGACTGGTTTCTCTGGTCATGGATTTGGTATTGGACCATCCATCGGACGCCTAATGGCAGACGTGCTCATGGGAAAAAATGCAGGTCATGATCTCTCCAGTTTTGCCTTTAACCGGTTCTAAAAACAGCAAGACTTGAGCCTCTGACAGGTGACACCCGAGAAATGCTCAAGCGATCAGAAGGGGAGAGGCGTACCCGCGGGTACTCTTTTTCTCATTAGTGGTGTAAGCTGAAGAAAAGTTGCCAAATTAGTCCGATAAAACTAACTATACCGCAACGCGTAAAAAACATATTCGCCAGACTGGGGTTTTCGATGCCAAACTATCGTTCGCGCACTTCCACACACGGCCGCAACATGGCAGGCGCCAGAGGCCTGTGGCGGGCAACCGGTGTTAAAGAAAATGACTTCGGCAAGCCAATTATTGCTGTCGTCAACTCCTTCACGCAGTTCGTGCCTGGCCACGTGCATTTGAAAGACCTCGGCCAACTCGTCGCTCGCGAAATTGAGCAGGCTGGTGGTATCGCAAAAGAGTTCAACACCATTGCAGTCGATGACGGCATCGCAATGGGCCACGATGGCATGCTCTACTCCTTGCCATCTCGCGAGTTGATTGCCGACTCCGTAGAGTACATGGTCAACGCACATTGTGCAGATGCCATGGTCTGTATTTCCAACTGTGACAAGATCACTCCAGGCATGTTGATGGCGTCTTTACGCCTGAACATTCCAACTGTGTTTGTGTCCGGTGGACCGATGGAAGCTGGCAAAGTAACGCTCGCAAACGGTGAAAAACGCAAAGTTGACCTTGTCGACGCAATGATCGCGGCAGCTGATGACAACGTTTCTGACAGCGACGTTGAAAGCATCGAGCGCAGCGCATGCCCGACGTGTGGGTCCTGTTCTGGCATGTTCACCGCAAACTCCATGAACTGTCTGACAGAAGCTCTGGGCCTTTCCCTTCCGGGCAATGGCTCCACTCTGGCAACGCATTCTGACCGTAAACGCCTGTTCATCGAAGCTGGTCACCTGATCGTCGATCTGGCAAAACGCTATTACGAACAGGAAGATGAGAGCGCACTGCCGCGTAACATTGCAAACTTCAAGGCCTTTGAAAACGCAATGATTATGGACATCGCGATGGGTGGTTCCACCAACACCGTTCTGCACTTGCTGGCTGCAGCGCAGGAAGGTGAGGTGGACTTCACCATGGAAGACATTGACCGCCTGTCTCGCATCGTACCAGTGCTGTGTAAGGTGGCTCCATCGGTTGCCAACGTTCACATGGAAGACATTCACCGCGCAGGTGGCATCCTCGGCATTTTGGGCGAGCTGGATCGCGCAGGCCTCATCGATACCTCAGTAAAATCAGTACATGCCAAAGACTTGGCTGACGCACTTGAGCGCTGGGATATTAAACGCACAGACAGCACTAGCGTACGAGAGTTCTTCTCAGCCGCACCTGGCGGTGTGCCAACGCAGGTCGCCTTCTCTCAGAGCTCCCGCTATGCTGAAGGCGTAGATGAAGACCGTGAAAACGGCGTTATCCGTTCTAAAGAACATGCCTTCTCACAGGATGGCGGACTGGCAGTGCTCTACGGTAATCTGGCAGAAGATGGCTGTATCGTTAAGACAGCTGGCGTAGACGAGAGCATTCTCTCATTCTCTGGCCCAGCACGCATCTTTGAATCTCAGGATACCGCAGTAAGTGCGATCCTGACTGGTAAAGTGAAAGAAGGCGACATCGTCCTCATTCGCTACGAAGGCCCTCGTGGTGGTCCCGGAATGCAGGAAATGCTGTATCCAACCAGCTATCTCAAGTCCAAAGGCCTCGGCAAAGCCTGTGCGCTCATCACAGATGGCCGCTTCTCTGGTGGCTCCTCCGGCTTGTCCATTGGTCATGTCTCTCCAGAAGCGGCAGAAGGCGGCAACATCGGTCTGTTGGAAGAAGGCGATATGATTGATATCGACATTCCAAACCGTAAGATCGAGATGCGTGTTTCTGATGAAGAACTTGCCTCCCGTCGCTCTGCTATGGAAGCAAAAGGCAATGATGCATGGAAGCCTGTTGAGACGCGTAAGCGCAAGGTTACCACCGCGCTGAAGGCCTACGCTGCCATGACAACCAGCGCAGCCAAAGGCGCAGTTCGTAAAGTCGACTAAGCCTCAGGTTCAATAAGACGTTTAAAAGCCCCGTGGAGACCATCTCTACGGGGCTTTCTATTGTAAGGAGCATGTTTTGAGTGTTTAGCTCGGCGCACTCACATATCGCAGATAGGGTAGGACTGTTTTCACAGAGCCAAATTTGACTTCCGCGTCCTCAGTACTCACAGCTGGAGGTACGATCACATCTTCACCAATAGTCCAGTCAGCAGGCGTTGCAACACCCTTAGCAGACATTTGAAGTCCATCCAGAGCACGCAGGATTTCTGCAAAATTTCGCCCGACGGTCATAGGGTAGGTCATCATCAGTTTCACTTGCTTGTCCGGCCCAATGATAAAGACAGAACGAACTGTTGCTGAATCAGCAGGTGTGCGGCCATCAGGAAGCACATATTCAGCAGGAAGCATGTCGAAGGCCTTGGCCATTTCAAGGCCAGCATCGGCTACAATCGCAAAGTCTGGCTTTGCACCGCCGACGGACTCAATATCGACTTTCCACTTCTTGTGGTCTTCCACGCCATCAACTGAAACGCCAAGGACTTTGGTGTTGCGCTTGGCCCATTCATTACCAAGCTGGGCCACAGCGCCGAATTCAGTCGTACAAACAGGTGTAAAATCCTTAGGGTGAGAGAAAATGATCGCCCAACTGTCTCCAACCCAATCGTGCAGACTTATCTCTCCATGATCAGTGGGAACAGTCAAATTAGGGATCGTGTCGTTTATGCGTAAAACCATGATTTGTCCTCGTCTGATATGGCACTAAGACTGAGATAAGACTGCAATATGCCTTTTTTCGGCCTACCAACATCTTCGTTCAGATTAGCTTTCAGCGAAACAATAAAAGCAAAATGTGGGAACATGCCATCTTTAATTTTTGAAGCAAGAGGTTCTAATCTGTGCCGAAACGTGACGGTGTAAAAGTTTGAGCTTCTGACTCGACAGTTTGTGGATATAAATCTGTCTTATGAAATCACTGAGCAACAGGAGTAGGGGTATGATCACACCAGTGGTGAAAACGATTAGGGTGGACTGTAGTCCGGAAAGAGCCTTCGAGGTTTTTACTGGTGATTTCAGTAAATGGTGGCCAATCCAGACCCATTCTGTCACCGCAATGAATGGCGGTGAACTCCCCGAGATCTTTTGTGAGCGGCAAGAAGGCGGCAAGCTATATGAAGTTGCAAAGGACGGCACACGCCATGATTGGGGAACGCTCAAAATTTATCAGCCTGCCAAAGCCCTTTCGATCCTTTGGCACATCAATAACCCGGAGAGCATGGCAACCTGTGTAGATGTGACGTTTGAGAAGGACGGTGAAGGCACCAGAGTGGTTTTGAGCCATCACGATTGGGAAAAGCTTGGCGAAATTGGCTCCACAATGCGTGAAAGCTATAACAATGGCTGGATCAGCGTGTTTGAGGTGCATTTCAAAAACGCGTGTAACTCCAGTCTCGCTTAGAAAGCAAAACCTCGCTGACTATTCTCCAGCGAGGCCTGTCTGTTTGCGCGGTCTTATCCGCGCCAGTTCAGTAGGGCCTTTTCGGCCTTACCAATCAGCCAGCTGACGCAGAGCCCCAAGATGGAAAGCATCGCGACGCCGACGATCAACTGATCTGTTGCGAATAAAGAACCAGCCATCAACACATAAGCGCCAATGCCATATTCTGCGCCGATCATTTCTGCAGCGACCAGTAGAATAATCGCGATACTTGCGGAGATCCGAGCTCCGGACAAGATCGCAGGTAAGGCTCCAGGCAAAATGATCTTCCGTACGATGGAAAGCCAGCTCATACCGAAGGATTGTCCCATGCGGACCAATCCACGCTCCACATTATCAACGCCGCCATAAGTGGCGATGACTGTTGGGAAAAATGTACCAAACAGGATTGTCGCAACTTTAGAACCTTCCCCGATCCCAAACCAGATGATGAAGAGCGGCAGCAAGGCAATCTTTGGAATTGGGAAAAACGCTGAGGTAAGAGGCAGCAGACTGGATCGTGCCAGTGAGAACAGCCCAATCAACAACCCCACCAAAATGCCGAGTGCGGTTCCAATACTCCAGCCAAAGACAAGCCGATAAAGACTTGTGCTCACGTGCTTCCAGAATAGACCCGAATTATAGAGATCTAAGAAGGCCTGAAACGCTTCTGATGGTGCTGGCAAAACCAGATTGCTGATGATGCCTGTGCGGGAACCAAACTCCCAAAACAGCACTAAAGCCAGAAATACAAATGGAGCAACAAAACGGATCGGACGTGGCTTGAACCCGCCTCCACGAAACGGAACTTTCTTGCGGTTTACCGGATCAGACATCGGCAAGCTCCCTGTCAGCAGCAAGAGCTTCTTCGCGCATCATGTGCCACAACTGCTGCTGCACCTCCTCAAGCTCAGCGGCACGTTCACGGCGCTCATTTAGCGGGATAGAGATCTCTACAACCTCACGAACCTTGCCAGGGCGACGAGACAACACGATGACTTTGTGACCAAGGCGAACAGCTTCTGCAAGATTGTGTGTAACGTAGCAGGCTGAGAATGCCTCACGGGACCATAAAGCCACCAGATCATCCATCAGAAGTTCTCGTGTCTGGCTGTCCAAAGCTGACAGAGGCTCATCCATAAGAAGAAAGGCAGGGCTAACTGCCAACGCTCGCGCAATTGCTACACGTTGCTTCATCCCTCCGGAAAGCTGGTGTGGAAGTGCATCATGAAACTCTGAGAGGTTGGTGCGTGCAAGGACATCATCAATGATCGCCTTGCTCTGCTGTTTAGAGAGCTTGTGGTCCTCAAGCACCAAAGAGATGTTGCCGGCCACAGTGCGCCAAGGCAACAGCGCGAAGTCCTGAAAAATATAGGTGAGAGGGTTGAGAGACCCTTCTGGTGCCTGGCCTGCAATGTAGGCAGCGCCCTTGCTCGGCTCTTCGAGACCGCCCATCAGACGCAGCAGCGTAGACTTTCCGCAACCAGATGGTCCGATGATCACGGCAATTTCACCGGGTTCAAAGGTCAGGTTGATATCATTCAGGACCTCGACAGAGCCGTAGGCATGCGAGAGTTTTTCAATGGAAATTTGCATGTAATCCAACCGGATTATGGGAAAAGGCATTGCCCACTCGCAGCGGGCAATGCGTATGTTGGATTAGAAGGTTTCGACGAACTTCACATCAACCAGCTTATCGAGTGTTACGCCTGCTGGTACCAGCTTCTCGCTCTTGAACCAGTTAAGCTGATCTTCCACACTCGCCATGTTTAGCGCAGCACCTTCGTTAAGACGCATCGCACCATTGCGAATGGATGGAGCAGCTTTCTCATATGGACGATCAGCATAGACGTACTTATGAATGAGCTTCACCATGTCTTCCGCGGTTGCATCACCTGCGGATTTGTCTACCAGAGCCGCGTTAAAGTCAGCCGCGCCTTTGGAGTAGGCACCGAGGAAGGTTTTAACCAGCTCAGGATTGTCATTAATGTTCTTCGTAGAAGTGAAGACAGTGGTTACCTGATAATTTGGCACGTAATCAGAAACTTTACCGATCATCTCCACCTGAGGTGACTTGGCTAAACCCTTTGCGATGTGCGGAACAATAGACCACGCATCAATCTGACCACTCTTCAGTGCCCCAATCACTGCGCCAACCTTCTGAAGGGGACGGATCTTGATGTCTTTGCGGTCAAAGCCCTCTTTATCCGCAATCTTATGTGCCATGTAATGGAAGGATGAACCTGCTGTCGTCACACCAAAGCTCTTGCCTTTCAGATCAGCTGGTGTCTTCAGGCCTGCATCAAACGCGGCTTTGGAAGCAAGGATCATCTGGCCGTCAATGCCAGCTTCTTCCTGCAATGCGCCGCCAACAACTTTCACTGCGCCCTTGTCTGCAAGACTAATCAGGCCACCGGAAATCGCTGTAAGGCCGAAGTCCACATCGCCGGAGGCAATTGCAAGCGCCATCGGTTGCGCAGCCTGAAAGAACTTGAACTCAACTTCCAAGCCTGCTTCGTTGAAATAACCCTTTTCAAACGCAACAAAATTCGCTGCATGAGAAGTGAAGCGCAAGGCGCCGACCGTGATCTTCTCTGCTGCAGTTGCTGTAGTCGCAAACGTTCCTGTTAGAACCGCTGCGCCCATCAAAACGCCGCTTAAAATACCGCGTACCTTCATTTTTATCCTCTTAAGTGAACCTTGAGAGCAAACTCTCGTCAATCAAAGCGTATTCCCGAAAAGTGGCAATTGGTTTTCGGCAAAAACACGCAGGAAAAATCTTTTGCAGCCTCTGGATCTCTATAAAAACAACTGCGCCAATCACTTCAATCGTGCATAGATTAGTCATATAACGCAACCCGGCGCACATGAGACTTGCAATATTCTCAATCTGAACAGGTTCACTGTCGCTATCTAGCGCATTTATATGCTGCAATTCACCAATAATGCGACCAAAAATGCTTCTAGGTTTCGTGCAGATAAACCATCTGTACAAAACTCTAGGGAAAAGGCTGGAAGTGATCGCTCAATCCCAGCCTTTGATTTGGTCCAATTGATGAAATCAATTTGGTCAGAGACCAGATCTAATCTCTAGCAAGAAGCTTGATCATCACATTTTCAATGATCTTGTGACCGCCGTCTTGATCTAAGGACATGATGGACTCCGGATGGAACTGAACGGCGCCAATAGGCTCGTTCTTGTGTTCAATTGCCATGATCACGCCGTCTTTGGTTTCTGAAGTCACTTCAAAACAATCTGGCAACACATCCCGCTTAGCGAACAAAGAGTGATAACGGCCAACACTGACAGGTGAACTCAGCCCATCAAACAGCTTGGAGCTGTGACTAAAGGAAACAAGAGATGGCTTCCCATGTACAGGAACATCAAGCTGATCCAACTCACCACCAAATGCTTCGGTCAGCGCCTGCAGACCAAGACACACACCAAAGATTGGGAGCTTGCGAGCACGGGCTCTTTCGATGGTAGCCCGACAGTCAAAGTCCTTCGGAGAACCTGGGCCAGGGGATAGAACGACCAGATCCGGGTTTACCTGATCAAAGACTTCATCCAGCACCGGACTACGATAGGTGACAACCTCAGCACCTGTCTGCCGGAAGTAATTTGCCAGTGTGTGTACGAAGCTATCTTCGTGGTCGACAAGCAGAATCTTTTTACCTTTGCCCGGCTTAGCTTTAACAACTTCCTCTTCAGCGGTAAGTGCAAGTCCAGCCTCGCGAACAGCAGCAATCATGGCAGACGCTTTCAGCTCGGTCTCAGCTTCTTCATCCTCTGGGATACTGTCATAAAGCAGCGTCGCACCAGCACGGATCTGAGCCACACCATCCTTGATGCGAACAGTGCGCAGCGTCAGTCCGGTGTTCATGTCACCATTAAACAGCACTGCACCGATTGCGCCGCCATACCATGCACGAGAGCTTTTCTCATGGTCTTCGATAAACTGCATGGCCCAACGCTTTGGTGCACCAGTAACAGTTACAGCCCATGTATGAGAAAGGAACGCATCCAACGCATCCTTACCATCAAGCAGAGTGCCTTCAATGTGATCCACGGTATGGATCAGACGGGAATACATCTCGATCTGACGACGACCAATCACACGGACAGACTCTGGAACACAGATGCGGCTCTTATCGTTCCGGTCCACGTCAGAACACATGGTCAATTCCGCTTCATCCTTGGCAGAGTTCAGCAGCTTGCGGATTTGCGCTTCATCTTCAATCGCGTTCTTGCCACGGCGGATCGTGCCGGAAATAGGGCAGGTCTCCACACGGCGACCACCAGTCACCCGTACATACATCTCAGGAGAGGCGCCAACCAGATACTCGGCGTTGCCTAGGTTGATGAAGAAGGAATAAGGCGAAGGGTTGATCTGCTGCAAACGTCGCGAAACAGCGGATGGCGGGTTTTTGCAAGGTTCATAGAACACTTGCCCGGGAACGGTCTCAAACAGATCACCGCGCTTGAAGTAATCGACTGCAGATCGCACCAGATCCGCATACTCACCCGGCTCATGGTCTCCACGAGCAGGAGTTTCAGTCGCAGCCTTATAGGGCGTCTCTTCACCATCACGTGGCAGACCGTCTGTCGTCTTGGCGTTGTACTCAAAATCGTATTCCAGCACATGGGCCTTGCGGCCGTAGTGGTCAACAATCAGGATTTCATCGGGCAGAAACAACACCATGTCCCGTTGGTCGTCAGGGCGCTGCAGTTTCTGATTAATTGGCTCAAACTGGAACGTCAGATCATACCCGAACGCGCCATAAAGCCCGAGCTGGTCATCATCACAGGAAAACAGATCAACAAGAGTACGTACCACGGAGAAGGTTGAGGGCTGGCGGGAGCGCTCTTCCTCTGAAAAGGCTCTGTCTGGCGTCTTGATGGTCAGATCAATGCGATACTCACCTGCATTGAAATCCGCGATGTCCTCGTGATCGTCCAATGCGCCTTGAACGGCAGGCATCAACACGCGTCCACGCTCGTTCAAAGCTTGAATGGTAATCTTGCGGTCGTTGGATTCGATCAGCAGCGGTGGGTTGGCCAGCGCCATATCCCAGCGCGTGTAGCGGCCCGGATATTCGTAGGAAGAGGAAAGCACAGCACCGCGTTGACGGTCCAGTCTGTCCATCCATTCGCTTGTACCAGCGGCATAATCAGCATTTCGGCTTTTACGGCGGATGATAACGCCGCCTTTGCTCTTATAAGTCCGTTCTGCCGTGATCGGCATGGTCAATCCTCCGGGTCGTGCACACCTGTTTTTGATGTTTGCGAGGCGGTAGATACAACAAAGCCGCCTGCAGAAAATGCGGCGGCTTGGAAATTACAGGTCAACAAGACATGCGTGTTCAGCCACCGTCACCGGCGCCACCACCACAGCATGTTTTGTGCTTGCATAGTCATCATGCGATTTTCATAACCTAAGGAGCTCATAGGTGCAACTCCTGAAACAAAATTGCACCCAGCAATGAAAAGAAGAGCCCTTCAACCCATCGTGAAGAGCTCTCCAACCTCAGCTTAAGCACACGCGTGTTGGATCAGGCGGTCTAGGAAACCGTCGCATTTGTCGAGTTCGGATTGCTTGATGTACTCGTCTGGTTTGTGGGCCTGCTCAATGCTGCCCGGGCCACACACCACGGTTGGGACTTTCAAGATGGTCTGGATCAAGCCAGCTTCCGTGCCATAAGCAACTTTTGCATGGTCATTGCGGCCTGCCAGTTTCTTCGCCAGAATGGTCACATCCGCTTCCACTTCTGTATCCAGTCCTGGGATCTCGGAGTAAGGAATGAGCTCGATATTTGCATCTTCCGAAACTTTGCGCATTTCAGGAAGAAGCTCTTCTGTGGCAAAACGCCTGATCTCGTCCATGCATGCCTGCAGGCTTTCGGTAGGCAAAACGCGGAACTCAAAAATTACTTCGCAGTGTTCCGGCACAATGTTGAGTGCAGTTCCACCTTTCATGACACCTGTGTGAGCGGTGGAGTACGGTAGATCAAACAGATCATCACTAGGACCTGCTGCCAGTTCCCGTGCCATCTCTTCCAGTTTTGCTACAAGGCGAGCACCATAGTGCACGGCGTTCACGCCCTGCGGTGCGAGGGAAGAGTGGCAGGAAAGGCCGGTAAACACAGCGCGGTATGAGGCTTTGGATTTATGTGCCACCACAACCTGCATTTCAGTCGGCTCACCAACGAAACAGGCTTCCGCCTGAAACCCTTCGCCAGCCAACTTATGAAGCACAGGCTGAACGCCAGTGCAGCCAGTTTCTTCGTCATAAGAGAACATAAGGTGGAACGGCTTGTTCAGCGATGCCTTGAGCATCTCTGGCACTTTGGCAAGAGAGCACGCAACAAAGCCTTTCATGTCGCAGGAACCGCGACCGTAAAGCAGACCATCTTCTTCGCGAAGGGAGAACGGGTTGCTTGTCCAGTCTTGTCCTTCGACCGGCACTACATCTGTGTGGCCTGAAAGAATGTAACCATCGGTCCCATCTCCACCGATCGTCGCAAACAGGCTCGCCTTCTCACCTGTCTCGTCTGGCAGTATGGAAGAAGAGACCCCCAGATCATTAAGATACTCTTCGATCCACTTGATCAGGGGGAGATTGGTTTTTGCGCTGACCGTGTCAAAGCTAACCAGCTTTGCAAGGATTTCTTGGCTTGTCATTGTCATGGAAATTTCTTTCAGGAAATCGGAATCGTGAGTTCTGACTATAGAAAGAGAAATCCATAAGGAAAAGTACGTTTACGAGCTTTCGTTGACATGCCGTAGCGTTGTTTCGCCCTTACCCCACAGCCATGCCGCACCGCGCACACCAGAGCTGTCGCCGTGTTTGGCCTTGCGGATATCAAAATCATAACCATCAGAGAAAATGTAAGGACGCATTGCAGCAGGAAGATCCTTGTAAATCTCTTCCACGTTAGACATGCCACCAGCCAGTACAAAGCAGTCAGGATCTAAAATGTTGGCTGCCATCGCCAAGGCACGGCCCAAGCGGCTTACATAACGCTGATACGTGCCCATGGCAGCTTCATCACCAGAGCGCATCAACTCAATGATCTCGCTGCCCTTAAGAGCCTTTCCAGTGGCATTTTCATAATCCCACTGGAAACCTGTGCCAGAGCACAAAAGGTCAATCGTACCGTGGTGTCCAGTCCAATTGAGTGGCCCCGGGAACTCGCCTTCTTGCATCCATGGCACTGTGACGTTTCCCCATTCGCCACCAATGCCATTCGCACCTTTATGAGGACGTCCATTAATCGCTATGCCTGAACCACAGCCAGTGCCAATGATGACACCGTGAACAACACCGCATCCTGCTCCGGCACCGTCAATGGCCTCAGATACTGCCATACAATTGGCGTCGTTCTGAATGCGCACTTCACGGCCAAGGGCATCGCACAGATCTTTGTCGAGAGGTTTCCCGTTCATCCACGTGGAATTTGCGTTCTTAACCAGTCCGGTACTTGGAGAGATGGACCCAGGAATACCAATGCCTACTGTCCCAACTTCGCCCGTCGCCGCTTCAGTTGCTGCAACAAGTTCGATAACAGCTTTTACGCAGCCTTGATAATCGTTCTTGGGAGTTGGAACGCGCTTGCGAAACAGTTGTTCACCTTCGTTAGAAAGTGCCAGCGCTTCAATTTTGGTACCACCCCAGTCAAGTCCAATTCGCATGTTCCAATCATTCCCCCGTTACATGCATAAAAGGCCTAAGCCTCTGCATTTTTTGTTGTCTTCTGGCTTAGTCGCGTCGCTGGGGCATTTCAAAAGCACCTGCGTCGTCTCCATCCAATGTATCCAGCTGTTTACCGTAGCTTTTAAATTTTCTCAAAATCTCTTTCATCTCAGCAGGACAAAGAGGTGCAGGTTCACCCAGAACCAGCGCAGATAAATACTGATCTGCCAATGCTTCCACTTCACCGGCAAGCCCAAGCGCCTTGTGTAGCGAAGGGCCAAAAGCAATCTGACCATGATGCGCCAAAAGACAGGCAGTCCGGTCTTCAAGCGCATCGATCATTGCTTTAGAGAGGGCTTTGGTCCCGAACGTTGCGTAGTCTGCACATTTGATCTGATCTCCGCCAGCAACCGCTACCATGTAATGAAAAGCTGGAATGCCTTTATTATGAGTTGAAAGCGCAGTCGCTCTGGCTGAATGGCAGTGAACAACAGCCTCTGCATCTTTGTAGTTGCGGTAAATATCCATATGCATACGCCACTCAGATGAAGGCAGAAAATCTCCAAAATATCCGCCCTCAAGATCCATGAAGACAATCTTTTTCATCTCTAGATCTTCGTAAGGAATGCCAGAAGGCGTAATCAACATGCCATTGTTATATCGGACGCTTACATTGCCAGAGGTTCCATGTGTCAAACCAGTGCTTTGTAAAGCACGCGCCGTTCTTATTACTTCCCGGCGAAGCTGGTTCTCAGCTGTTGTCATAACATGTCTCCGCTTGCTGTCGCCTAGGCAAATGTAAGGCTAGCCGCACAGGTTTGTTTCAGGCAATAGCGCTCAATGCGTGTGCTTGTTCTCTTTTTCTCTGCGCCTGCGCAAGGCTTCATTGAGGTCTGGCGCAGCAGAGACAAGGATACGTGTGTAAGGGTGTTTGGGATTGGAAAAGACTTCTCCGGTTGGACCTTCTTCAACAATCCGGCCAGCGTTCATCACAATCACCCGATCAGTAATGGCCTGCACGACAGACAGATCATGTGAAATGAACAGATAAGCCATACCCAGCCGATCACGCAAATCTGCAAAGAGATCCAGAATTTGTGCTCTGATGGAAACATCTAGGGCTGAGACGGGCTCATCTGCGACGATCAGGCTTGGATTGGTGACCAGCGCACGCGCAATTGCGATACGCTGCCTTTGGCCGCCAGAAAATTCGTGCGGATATTTGTTGGCATCTGCGGAAGAAAGCCCCACGCTTTCCAAAACCTCATGAACGCGTTTTTTACGTTGAGAACGAGACAGTTCGTTACGCATCAAGTGCAAAGGTTCTCCAACGGTACGTTCAACCGTATGCCGTGGATCAAAGCTTCCATAAGGGTCCTGAAACACAGCCTGAATGCCCAGTTGCAAATCCTGACGGTCTTTTCGTGAAACCGAGTAGGGGTCTTTGCCAAGAAACTGGATATGGCCTGCGTTTGGCGGTGTCAGTCCCAAAATAGTGCGCGCCAGGGTGGACTTGCCACATCCACTTTCACCCACCAGTCCCATGCTCTGACGCGGCGCAACGTGGAAGGAAACGTGTTGTACGGCCCTGTGCCATTGTCTGCGTGTGAAGATGCTGGCGCGAGGGAGAGGATATTCCCGCAGTACATTGCTCACCTTCAAGAGCGGCTGCGTGATCTCGTCAACCGGCTCTTGTCGTGGAACAGGTACGTGATTTGAGGCTTCAAACAGCTTTTTGGAATAGGGATGAGAAAGATTGTCGAACAGCTCGCAAGTTGGACCTCGCTCAACAATCACTCCATCCTTCATAATCGCAACAGTGTCTGCCATGTCTGCAACAACTGCCAAATCATGCGAAATGAGCAACATGGCCATCTGTTCTTTGCGCACGATGTCTTTCAGCAATGTCAGGATCTGCGCCTGAACTGTCACATCAAGTGCTGTGGTCGGCTCATCTGCAATCAGCACCTTGGGCTTACAGGCAATGGCGATGGCGATGACAACGCGCTGCCTCTGTCCGCCGGAAAGCTGGTGAGGGAAACGATCAATCAAACCATATTCAAGACCCAGGCCTACCCGTTCCAGAACATCGATAGTCTGGTCCATTGCTTCTTTGCGCGTAAGACCCTGATGCCAGCGAAGGCCTTCAGCAACTTGCTCGCCAATGGTGCGGGTTGGATTGAGAGCGGTCAGCGGTTCCTGGAAGACCATAGAGATGTCTTTGCCGCGGACATGGGTCATCTCTGTGTCCGTAACACGTGTGAGGTTCTTTCCCTCAAACATCAGATCGCCAATCTGATGAGCACCCTCTGGTAATAGCTGCATGGCAGAGAGCGCACTCATGGATTTGCCAGATCCACTTTCGCCAACAAGACCGAGGATTTTGCCCTGCTCAAGGTCAAAGCTCACATTGCGCAGGATCGGCTTGCCAGAAATGGAAACGCAAAGGTCAGTGGCGGAAAAGACAGAAGTCACGCAACTCGCCTCCGCATCTTGGGGTCCAGCAAATCCCGTAGTCCGTCGCCAAGCAGGTTAAAGCCGAGAACGGAAAAGATAATCGCAAATCCTGGATAAAGAGCCAGCTGTGGTGCAAAGGCAACCATGGTCTGGGCCTCGTACAACATGCGGCCCCAACTCGCCATGGGTGGTTGCGTCCCCAAACCAAGATAGGAGAGACCTGCCTCTGAAAGGATTGCAAGAGAAAGCTGGATGGTTGCCTGCACGATCAACAAATTAGCAATGTTCGGAATAACGTGTTCCAGAGTGATCAAAAACGAGCTCTTGCCGGAAAGGCGGGCGGCAAGCAAAAACTCGCGTCCCGAAAGAGACAAGGCACCGCCACGAGCGACGCGGGCAAAAACCGGAATATTGAAGATGCCAATCGCAATCACAGCGTTGATAGTACCCGGTCCGAAAATAGATGTGATGAGCACGGCAGAGAGCAGAGAAGGAAATGCGAAAATCAGATCATTGGTGCGCATCACCAGTTCTTCCAGAAAACCCTTTTGGGCCGCAGCCAGAAGTCCCAATGGCACGCCAATCAGCATACCGATGCCAACAGCAATCAACGCTACAATGATGGACGTGCGTGCGCCAACCATCAGCATGGAGAAGATATCGCGACCATACTGATCCGTCCCAAACCAGAATTCAGAACTCATCGGTTTAAGGCGCTTTGAAACATCCAGAACATCGATCGCATAGGGTGTCCAGAAGACGGAAGTAATCCCTGCGATGAGAATAACGAGAGCAAGCACTGCTCCGATCACGAAAGAGCGGCTGTGAAGGGCCTTCTTCCAGATGGAGATTTCGTCAAAACTGGCGAGCGACGGATAACTTGGGAGTTCCTGATTCATGCACGTCGCCTCAGTCTTGGATCAATGGCTGCATAGGCGATGTCGACGAGAAACGTCACAAAGATTGTAAGAGCAACGAGCAGCATGACACTGCTTTTCACCACGATCAGATCGCGCTGAGTAATACCCTGGAAAATCAAACGCCCTAAGCCTGGCAGGTAGAAGAGGTTCTCAATAATCACCGTACCTGCGATCAAGAAAGAGAATTGAAGGCCCAAAATAGTCAGGACCGGAATAAGTGCGTTGCGCACGCCGTGTCTCCAAAGCGTGGCTTTGTTGGAGAGCCCTTTAGCACGTGCTGTACGGATATAATCTTCATGCAACACATCCAGCAGGGCTGAGCGCATCACGCGCGCCAGAATACTCGCCTGTGGCAAAGCCAGTGCGATAACAGGCAACAACAGTGCCTGCAGTGAGCCAAAGAAACTCACATCCCAGCCCGGGAACCCGCCAGATGGCAACACCCGCAGCACGATTGCAAACACGTAAACCAGCAAGATTGCAATCCAGAAATTTGGAATTGCAATGCCGATCTGGGCAACAGACATAATGCCTGTGTCGATGATCTTGCCATGATAGCGGGCGGAGTAAACGCCAATTGGGATGGCTATAACTGTCGAGAGGATTAACGCGCCAGTTGCAAGCGGAAGGCTGACCTGGATGCGTTCGCCGATTAGTTCAGAAACAGGAACCGAATAGGTGTAACTTACACCAAATTCACCCTTCAGCATGCCCAGTAACCAGTTCACGTAGCGGGTGGATACAGGAGCGTTAAGACCAAGTTCAGCACGCAAAGCCGCTAATGTGTCTGCCTGAGCATTCAGCCCAAGCATCACCTCAGCCGGATCACCGGGAATAACCTCAAGCACAACGAAGATGACGAGGCTTGCGGCCAGTAGAGTTGTCAGTAAGCCTATGAGACGAAGGAACGCAAACCAGAGCATCGGACAAATCCGCAAAACCAATCAAACTTGCGTTGCACAAGCAAATTGCACAATGAGAGAAAAGGGTTACCCCTAAAGTAACTGTCAGTTTGGCAACCGCTTAAACCAAATAATTTGGAATAGCAATTGAGAAGGACTGCGATTGCGGTTGCAACCGCAGTCCTGTGCAAATATCTACGTGTATTTGCTAGGTGTTTTTAGTTATTTGCCCAATAGACCTGTGACAGATCGTTACCCGGTGTCGGGGAGTTTCGCCAAAGCCCCTTCACATTGGCATTCCACACAGCAGACTTCGCCAGCTGGAACAGGTAGACGTTTACAGCATCCTCGGAGATGACTTGCTGTGCTTGCTTCAATAGCTCATACCGCTTCTCTTCATCAACAGTCACATTCAGCTCTTCAATCAGTTGCTTGAAGGCATCGCTGTTGTAATTGAAGTAGTATTTATCGCGTGCATAGATACCAATATCCATTGGCTCAACATGAGAAACGATCGTGAAGTCGTAATTGGTCTCCTTGAAGACCTCGGAAAGCCACTGTGCCCATTCAACAGGAATGATCTTCAGGTCAATGCCGACTTTTTTCAGGTCAGAAGCAATCAGCTCACCGCCGCGGCGCGCATAGGTTGGCGGCGGCAGTTTCAGCGTCGCGCTGAAGCCATCTGGATACCCTGCTTCGGCAAGGAGTTCTTTTGCTTTTACTGGATCGTAAGGGTAAAGCCCTGTCAGATCATTATAAGCTGGATGGTGCGGAGCAAAGTGCGTTCCAATTGGCGTACCAAGTCCAAACATAGCCCCGTCAATCAATGCTTGCTTATTGACCGCATGCGAGATTGCCTGACGCACGAGCTTGTTCTTGAGTGGGCCACGGGCGTTGTTCATCGCGAGGATGGTTTCACCCTCAGTCGTGCCAATCGCAACTTCAAAGCGTGGGTCCGCTTGAAACTGTACGATAGTTTCAGGAGCAGAAAATGTTGGGAACGCATCCAGATCGCCAGAGATCATAGCAGCAAAGGCGGCATTAGGATCAGAGATGAAACGGAAAGAGGCTTTATCCAGCTTTGGTTGGTCTCCCCAATACTGGTCGAAACGGGAAATCCGAATTTCCTGCCCCTTCATCCAACGGTCAAACTTGAACGGTCCGGTACCCACTGGTTTCGTTTTATTCGTTTTAGCCGTTTTAGGAGATACAATCACCGCATCGCCCCAGGCCAGATTGTAAGCAAGATTTCCGCTTGGCGTAATGAGCTTGATATCAACGGTTTGCGGATCTACGACAACCACATCAGAGATCGCTGCAAAGAGTGGCTTTTGTGCATTTACGCTGCCTTCAGCGCGCGCACGATCCAAGGAAAATTTCACATCATCAGCAGAAAACGGCGTTCCATCATGAAAGAGGACATCCGTCTGCAAATGGAAGCGATAGGTCGTGCCATCTTCGCTCACATCCCATGACTTGGCGAGAGAGGGCAGAACACTTCCGTCTGGGCCGATACGCGTCAGGCCTTGAAAGACGTTTTGATAGACCACTTCATCGATAGCAGCTGCAGCCCCTGCAGTTGCATCAAGATGCGGTGGTTCGAGTACCATTCCCAAAGACAGGGAAGATTTGGCTTCAGCAGAACCGTGCGCACCTGTTAGTGCAGCAAGGACGAAGGCCGCGCCTCCGGCAAGGCAAAGCAGCCGGCTTTTTAATGACTTTGCATGCATTCCATTCCGTCCCTTATACTTTAAGAGTGCACGTGATCAGACAGTGTTCTTGTTATTGGTCTTGCATCAGGCTCCGTCAAAAGAGAGTACGCGGCCAGTGCCATCACTTTGGCGCTGTCAACGAGATCCTCAATTCCAACAAATTCGTCCGGCCTGTGCGCCATCTCAAGTTTGCCTGGACCATACGCAATACAATCGTGCAAGTGGCCCAATCGTGTTATGTGCTTCTGATCATAAGTCCCCGGAGAGACAACATATGATGCATCCTTTTGAAGCACGTCTTTAATTCCGCCTGCAACAGCGCGAGCGACTGGAGAGTCTTTCTCTGCCATCACGGGGAGAACTTCAAGGAGATCCTTAAGTTCATATTCGAAATTTCTACGTGTTTTACGCAGATTTTCTAATATTTCAACTATCTCTTGTTTCACATCCTCCAGCGGCTCCTCGATCAGGAAACGACGATCCAGTATGATGCGGCAACTATCTGCAACGCAAGGGGAGGGAAGACCATCGTGTCCTTCATCCTGCCCGCCATGTAAGGAGTTGATATTTAACGTGGATGATCGGGCGCCCGGAGGAATAACCGGCATTTGTGTTTGTTTTTTGCTGAGCGCAGGGTAAAGCTCGGTTTCCAGCACATTCAGGAAAGCACTCATGTGACGAATTGCGCTGTCACCCAAAAAGGGCATGGAGCCGTGAGCAATCGAGCCACGCGTCTCAATTTCACTCCACCACACCCCTCGATGTCCGAGACAAACCTGATCCTTATGCAATGGTTCAGGGATGATGACATGGTCGACACGTGGCTTGGAAAAGTAGCCATGTTTGGCAAGATAAGCCACACCGCCAAGACCGCCGGATTCCTCATCAACCGTTCCTGATATCTCGATGGCACCACAAAACTCAGGGAAACATTCAATCAGACTCTCTGCCGCGATTATGGAAGAAGCCAAACCACCCTTCATGTCACAGGCACCGCGCCCAAAGACTTTTCCGTCTTTCACCACGCCAGCAAAGGGATCAACCGTCCAACCATATCCCACCTCGACAACATCAATATGGGAGTTGAAGTGGACACAAGGGCCGGGACCGCGTCCTTCATAGCGGCAAATGACATTGATGCGCGGGTAACGGTCAGAGTCTCCGGGGGTACTCTCTCCTCTGACATACTCGACAGAAAAGCCCTTACGTTTCAAACGTTCGCCGATAAACTCCGCACAGGGACGGTAGGCTTCCCCTGGTGGATTGATTGTTGGAAATGCAATCAGGTCACGAGTGAGAGCAACCAGTTCATCCACTTTCCGCTCAACGGATTGGCTTAATTCCTCCCGCATCTTCCCCCCAGAACAAATGCTTAAATGAATTAATTAATATCGTGACCGTTCCCAAAACCGCTGAATACCCCTGAAAAATAATGGAGTACCTAACGGCAATGGGACTGGTAAAAAACCTTAATTATTTCCAAGAGAATGTGTGGAACACTGAAACTCCACGTGTTTTGAGGGTTTTGGGCTGCAACATCTAAGTTTACGAATAGTCTATTCGTTTGTTTGAAAGTGATCCTGAAAATATGACTGGCAATAGCATGAGCAAAATCACACCTGTGATTCTGTCGGGTGGGTTTGGATCTCGCCTCTGGCCTCTGTCCCGTAGAGAAAGGCCAAAGCAATTCTTGCCAATCTTCTCAGGTCAAAGTCTCTTTCAAAAGACATGTGAGCGTGTCAGATCAGAGCAGTTCCGTGCGCCGCTCGTTATTTCAAATCAAGACCACCGCTTTCTGATCGGCGAGCAGATGGCCGAACTTGGGATAGAGCCACAAGCTATCGTATTGGAGCCATGCGGACGAAACACGGCAGCCCCCGCTGCACTCGCTGCACTTATGGCGCTTGAAACAGATAAAAATGCAATTGTCCTTCTGTTGCCGTCGGACCATCTGGTTGCTGATGACAAGGAGTTCTTGTGTGCCGTTGATGCCGCTCACGCAGCCGCGGAAGCTGGCCAGATCGTCACATTTGGTATTGAGCCAAGTGAACCCAACACCGGTTATGGCTATATCAAACTCTGTGAAGGCGGGGCTTCCGTCCGCAAAGTAGATACTTTTGTCGAGAAACCAGACTTGGCAACGGCTGAAGAGTTTCTCAAAGACGGCAATTACCTCTGGAACGCTGGCATCTTCATGTATTCCGCAGCCGCCATGCGTGATGCCTTCTTAAAACATGCGCCAGATATTTGGGAGCAGGTGGCCCTAGCTTCCCAAAATGCACGACGCGATTTGGACTTCCTGCGGCTTGAAGAAGAAGCCTTCGCACAGGTGCGCAACATCTCTTTTGACTATGCGATTATGGAGAATGAAGAGAACGTCGCCTGCGTTCCAACCGATCCGGGTTGGAGCGATCTTGGATCATGGCCTGCCATTTGGGAGTCTATGGCGAAGAATGATGAGGGTAACTCGGCTTTAGGCGATGCGATCTTCGAACAGTCCAAAAATTGCCTCGTTTATTCTGAAGATGCCCTCGTCAGTGTTGTCGGCCTTGAAGATGTTATGGTCGTAAATACCAAGGACGCGCTCCTCGTCTCCGCAAAAGACAAGGCGCAGGACGTGAAGAAGGTGGTGGAGCAACTGGATAAGGCAAACCGGCCCGAAACTGTGCAACACCGCCGCGTGTACCGTCCATGGGGCTGGAGCGAGCGCATCTCAGAAGGTGAGCGCTTCCGGGTACAGTCCATGATGATCGAACCCGGTAAAGGCCTGACCTTGCAGCGCCACATCCACCGTGCGGAGCACTGGGTTGTTGTCAGTGGCACGCTGGAAGTGACCATTGATGGGAAAGATGAGCTGATTTCAGAAAATCAGTCGGTCTTTGTCCCGCTTGGCGCAAGGCACAAACTACAAAACCCGGGAAAAATCCCGGTTCGCATGATCGAAGTCCAGTCCGGCGCATACATCGCCGAGGATGATATCCTGCGAGTATAACGTGAATTTGAAACCGTTGGGTGGGGGAGCGCCCCACAACCAAACGGAGTTTGATAAAAGCGTCACGTCTCTGCATTACCAGTGGCCTGAAGCTTATCTAGGAGAGAATATGTCAGTTAAACCGGTTTCACAGCTAACGCCAAACACCTTGGCGTATGAAACGACACCGTTGGTCAAGCCGACCGGTTTTCGCGAGTACGATGCGCGCTGGCTCTTTGAAAAAGAGATCAACCTGAAGGGTATTCAGGCGTTGGGCGAGGGACTTGGAACCCTTATTCATGAACTTGGCGTACGTCCTGAGATCGTCACCGGTCATGACTTCCGGGGCTACTCCGCATCCATCAAGATGGCATTGGTCACCGGCCTGATGTCGGCAGGCATCAAAGTGCACGACATCGGCCTCGCTATGTCTCCAATGGCTTATTACGCTCAGTTCGATCTAGATGTGCCATGCGTTGCTATGGTCACTGCCTCCCACAACGACAACGGCTGGACTGGTGTGAAGATGGGTGCAAACCGCCCGTTGACCTTCGGACCAGAAGAAATGGGCCGCCTTAAAGAGATCGTTTTGGAAGGCGCCAGTGACCTGCGTGGTGGCGGAGCTTACGAATACCATCCTGATTTGACTGACCGTTACATCGCTGATCTCACAGAGCGCGAAAAGTTCAAGCGTCCAATCAAAGCTGTCGTTGCATGCGGTAATGGCACTGCTGGTGCCTTTGCACCACGCATTCTGGAAGCGCTGGGCGTGGATGTTATCCCGCTGGACTGCGAGCTGGATCACACCTTCCCGAACTACAATCCAAACCCGGAAGACATGAAGATGCTTCATGCGATCCGCGACAAGGTGCTGGAAACCGGTGCTGAAGTTGGTCTGGGTTTTGATGGGGATGGTGACCGCTGTGGTGTGGTCGACAACGAAGGTGAAGAGATCTTTGCTGATAAAGTCGGCGTCATGCTTGCTCGCGATATCTCCGCCCTTCATCCGGAAAGCCAGTTTGTGGTTGATGTAAAATCAACTGGTCTGTACCACACCGATCCGGTCCTCAAAGCCAATGGTGCAAAGACCGATTACTTCAAAACGGGCCATTCCTACATCAAACGCCGTGTAACTGAACTAGGTGCTGTTGCTGGTTTTGAAAAGTCCGGCCACTACTTCTTCAACCCGCCAATTGGTCGTGGCTATGATGACGGTGTTGTCTCAGCGATTGCCATTCTGGATATGATGGACCGCAATCCGAATAAGAGCATGGCTGACCTGCGCCGCGATCTACCGAAGACCTGGGGCTCCCCAACCATGGCCGCCAAATGCGCGGATGAGATCAAATACGATGTGGTTGATCGTGTGGTTGAGCGCTTCAAATCCATGCATGCTGAAGGCGCGAAGGTATCTAGTCAGGATATCGCTGATCTGATCACCGTGAACGGTGTCCGTGTTGTGTGTGAAGATGGAACATGGGGTCTTGTCCGTGCATCCTCCAACAAACCAGAACTGGTTGTTGTTGTTGAAAGCCCGGTATCGGAGGTACGCCTGCACGAGATGTTCAAAGCAATGGATGCAGTTCTTCGCGAGAACCCAGAGGTTGGTGACTACAACCAGACATTGGCAGAACTGGCTTAAGATCTCTCATAAAAGACATAAAAACGCCGGTCGTTGAGGCCGGCGTTTTTCGTTTATGTGGGATCTGGTGACTGCTGTGTGCTGGCTAGTAGCCCGCGAAGTAGAGCAAGTCCACAATGTATTTGCGCATTACAGGGCCATGTGGTGCGGGCAGGCCAACAAGAGCATCGTAAAGGCGGACCTCACTGTCACACAGTTGTTTGTCGGTTGGATCTGCAGCGAAAATGCGGCTTAGGGAGTCCATCGGATACACCTTCATCAACGCATCAAATGCTGGGTTCGCAGGCAGATACAAATCCGCATCAGTTGGCTTATCCGTAGCCTTACCAATCACACGCACTTTTGTCTGCGCAGGCTCTGCGGTGTAATGGATCACGAGCCCGTCGTCCTTAGCTTTAACTTGAGCATCAGCGAGCAACTGGAACAGCGCCAGCCCTTCCTGCGTGCTTTCACTTTCCACCATGGCGTAGCTGTCCAGAAACGCACCAGTGGAACCGGAAAATACTTGAGCGCACACCAGCTCACCTTTGCTTTTCTTCAGCTTTAAGGTGAGAGCACGTTTGGCCTTTAGGACCGTGATGATCTTATCGTCATCAGCATATTTCAGCAGCGGGCGATAAACCTGAAGTGCGCGGTAAAGCAAATCATGCAGACGCTTTGCCAGCACCCGCTCATTTGCCCCGGATTGAATCTCTTTCTCAATCTGGCTTTGCAGATCTTTGTAAAGACTCGGAAATTCAATCTTGATCACAGGCAGGGAAGGGATATCCGCTGCAAGAGTGTCCAGTAGAGCCTGCTGATCTTTGCCATCTGCTGCATGGCTTTCCTGTGTGAGAGATCCGCCAAAATCAAAGTAAAGCAGGGTCGCGACAATGGCGACAACAATCAAAGGAACGCCAACGAATTCCGCAAGCTTACCAATCATCTCATTTTGCCTTCAAGTTACAGTCGGGAAGTGGTGTGCACTGTATATTATAAATTATCAAAAATGACAATTTATAAATTTGAAGGCTTAATTCGGATTCTAATTCAAAGCGTTACAGATGATTTCTAAAGAGATCTTTCTCCTGTTTTACCAAATCACCAATGAAATCAGAAACTGCTTTAATGCGGCGCAGGTGTCGTGCGCTTTCATGGGTGACAAGGTAATAGCTGCGCGAAATACGCCGCTTTGGAAGCACAGGAACGAAATCGTCATTACCATCTGCAATGAAGCCGTGGAGGATACCGATCCCACTACCAGCTCGTACTGCTTCAGTCTGGCCAAGTGCGCTGGCACATTCCAGTCGAGACTGCCAGTCCTTGGAAAATTCTGCGGAGTAGTTGAGCGAAGAGGCAAAGATCAAATCGTCCACATAACCAATCAGGCGATGTTCTTTCAGCTCTTCCTCATTTTCCGGCAGCCCGTAGCGTTCGGCATAGGCGCGAGAGGCATAAAGACCCAATGAGTAGTCAGTCAACTTGCGGCTTACCAGACGTCCGTGTTCAGGCTGGCCAACCGTAACTGCCAGATCAGCTTCGCGCTTGGAAAGAGAAAAGGCGCGGTGCAGGGGCACTAGCTGCAATGTGAGATCTGGATAGCGCTCATTCAGTGCACCCAGACGCGGCGCCAGAAAAGCCACGCCAAACCCGTCGGGAGCACCAATACGCACAGCACCGGAAAGCTCCACATCCGTCCCGCCGATCTCGGCGCGGGCAGAAAGCATCTCCGTTTCCATCGATTCAGCAAACTCAAAGAACCGCTCTCCCTCGCTGGTGAGCGCACATCCCGTGGTACGTCGATCAATCAACTTGGCCTGCAGAGCAGTTTCAAGTGCGGAAAGACGGCGGGCAACCGTTGCGTGGTTGAGGCCAAGCCGCTGCGCAGCGCCCAAAATCTGTCCAGAGCGTGCCACAGCAAGAAACACTCTTGCATCATCCCAGTTCATGTTTTTTGATAGCTCCCAGTCCAAACGTTGCACGACTTGTACTTTAATTTTTGCACAACGGTTTCGAATATTATCTCATTGATATGCGAAAAATATAGTTCATGCTAGGGGCATAAAGAAATTCGCTCGCAGACCTGTAAAACGCATGTGTTTGCGGGCCGCAAGAATAGACCTGGAGAGGGAGGACCTCATGGAAGAGATCGGTCATTTTATCAATGGTAAGCGCGTTGCTGGCAAGTCCGGCCGCACTGCAGACGTTTTCAACCCTGCAACCGGCGAAGTAACTGCAAAGGTTGCTCTGGCAACTGCAGCAGAAATGCAGGAAGCAGTAGCTGTCGCTGAAAAAGCGCAGCCAGCATGGGCAGCAACCAACCCACAGCGCCGCGCTCGCGTTATGATGAAGTTCGTAACCTTGCTTCACCGCGACATGGACAAGCTGGCATCCAAGCTGTCTTCTGAGCACGGTAAAACACACCCGGACGCTAAAGGCGACGTGATCCGTGGTCTCGAAGTTGCAGAATTCTGCATCGGCGCACCACACATGATGAAGGGTGAGTTCACCGAGGGCGCAGGTCCTGGCATCGACATGTACTCCATGCGCCAGCCACTGGGCGTTGTTGCAGGCATCACGCCATTCAACTTCCCGGCAATGATCCCGATGTGGAAGTTCTGTGTTGCGATTGCAGCTGGTAACTCCTTCATCCTCAAGCCATCCGAGCGCAACCCGTCTGTGCCAATGATGCTTGCTGAACTGATGCAGGAAGCTGGTCTTCCAGACGGTATCTTGAATGTTGTAAACGGCGACAAGGAATCCGTAGACGCGATCCTTGATGATCCAATCATCCAGGCTGTTGGCTTCGTTGGTTCCACTGCGATTGCTGAGTACGTTTACACCCGCGGTACAGCTTCCGGTAAGCGCGTACAGTGCTTCGGTGGCGCGAAAAACCACATGCTCATCATGCCGGATGCTGATTTGGATCAGGCAGCTGACGCTCTGGTTGGCGCAGGCTTCGGTGCTGCTGGCGAACGCTGCATGGCAATCTCCGTTGCTGTTCCTGTTGGTCAGGAAACTGCAGACCGCCTCATCGAGAAGCTCATCCCACGCGTTGAAGCTCTCAAAGTTGGCCCTTACACTGCAGGCGACGACGTTGACTTCGGTCCAGTCATCACCCCACAGGCCCGTGAGCGTATCCTTGGTTTGGTGAACTCCGGCGTTGAGCAGGGCGCAAAGCTCGTTGTTGACGGACGTGACTTCAAACTGCAGGGCTATGAAAACGGAAACTTCGTTGGTCCTTGCCTGTTCGACAACGCAACCAAAGACATGGACATCTACAAAGAAGAAATCTTTGGTCCAGTTCTGACTGTTGTACGTGCAGAAACCTATGAAGAAGCTCTGAGCCTGCCAATGGATCATGAGTACGGCAACGGCACAGCAATCTACACCCGTGATGGTGACACTGCACGTGACTTTGCAAGCCGCATCAACATCGGCATGGTCGGCATCAACGTTCCGATCCCTGTGCCACTCGCATACCACACCTTCGGCGGTTGGAAGCGTTCTGGCTTCGGCGATCTGAACCAGCATGGCCCAGATGGCTTCAAATTCTACACCCGGACCAAGACAGTGACATCCCGCTGGCCTTCAGGTGTGAAAGAAGGTGCAGAATTCTCTATCCCAACAATGGGCTAAGCCTTCGGGATAACAGTTTTGAAAGGCGCTCTTCGGAGCGCCTTTTTTATTCGTTGCTGCCAAGAGGGTAGGCGCAGGGAGCTGCTCCGACCGCGCGGCAGGGTTCATAATATGTAATCTTGCTGGTGCTTCCGTCATCCCACGTCAGCTGTACTGCAAGAGCCTGTACTGTCCCGCCAGGAAACTCCATTATGTAGGGCTTATGGATGCTCTGTGCTTCCACGCGGAAAGGGTATTCAGGATCGCAATCAGGAATGGGAAAGCTCTTATCCAGATCTTTGGAGTCGATCGAATACTTAATTTCTTTCAGCCTGCAACGCAGCGACATGATGGGTGCAAAGTTGATGATCTGCTTGTTGTCCAGAGTCTGGAAGGTGATCCAGCCCTCTGGCTCCAGGTCACTGGCCATCGTCTTGAAAATGTCCAGTGGTGGAATCACATCATCCCGTTCTGCAGTAAATCCGGCTTTTTCAGAGGCAAAGGATGAGGAGGCAAGGCCCAGGCCCCAAATTGCCGCCAGACACAGGCGGCGAAAAGAGCAAAACATGGCAGGTTCTCTCCTTTTTGTTGTTATTCAGCAATATCAACTCGTTAGTTCGATGTAGGCTGAGAGCTATAAGAGAACTCGGGGACCCTAGCGGAAAGCAGTTAATATTCCCGAAAACTCGGGGATCCATGAGCCATTTTGATTTTTATCGTGGCAGCTCTTCGGTAAAACCCCGTAAACCTCGGCAAAGCAACGCTCTGCGGGGCACCTATGATCTCTCAATATGCGCACCTGTGCGCTTATGTCCCATACAAATTGGGGGGTCTTCGCCTCTGAGTTTGTTGCGATTTATTAAAAAACTGGAGTAATTCTAACGAGCGTGTTGCAATCATGGACCGGACGGGTCGATTCCATTGCGCAAGCAAGTCTAGGCAATTGAAGAGCTTTTTCGGAAATTACCTAAATGAATTACAGGCAGATGCCCCGGCGAAGAGGGAACCGGACAAGCGGAATGACTGAAAATCTAGCAAACGTAACAGAGCTATCCGATGCAGACGTTGTGGAGGCAAATGCCCCCGCCAAGAAACGTGGACGCAAAAAGTCCGCGGGTCAGGTTTGGCTGCAGGATGCCGTTCGCCCGGAAATGAAACTGGTGAAACGCGGTGCAATGTTACAAGGCCTCTCGGAACTCCTTTGGATTCCGCAGGCAGCATTATTGGCATTGGCAATCGCTGGCCTGATCGATCCACACGGACCGGGCCTTGATCCATTCTATGCAACAGCTTCCATACTAATTTTAGCCGTGATCCGCCATTTTCTGCGCATCAAGGGCGGTGAGATTGCAGTTCGCGCAGCCTCAAAGGCGCGCCATAGGCTCGAAACCAGCCTGCTGAGCAATCTGACCAACCTGTCACCGGCAACCGAACTGCCTGCAAGCGGTAAAATCGCATCCATCGCGGTAGAGCACATTCAGGCTATCGGCCCCTACCTAGGTCGGTTCCTCCCAATTCAGGCACGCCTTTCACTCGTCCCTCTCGTATTGATCGCGTCCGTCGCTTATGTCAGCTGGTTCGCAGCTCTGTGCTTGCTCATCTTTGGCCCGCTGGTGCCTGTCTTCATGGCAATCGTTGGTATCCGCGCGAAAAAAGCCAGTGACCGCCAGCTCGGTGTTCTTGCCGATATGGGCGGGCTGCTGCTTGATCGTCTCAGAGGTATGGAAACCCTACGCTTGTTCGGGGCGGTTAAACGCTCTGAAGATGACATCCGCAAGCTGGGTGGCGACTTCCGTACATCTACCATGCGCGTTCTTCGTATTGCTTTCCTCTCCAGTACTGCACTGGAACTGTTCAGCGCCGCCGCAATTGCAATCACTGCAATCTACGTCGGTTTTTCCCTGCTTGGAGACTGGAGCTTCGGTACATATGGTTCTCCGCTCACGCTGGCCGGTGGCCTGTTCGTGCTGATGATCGTTCCCGAGTATTTTGCACCGCTCAGAGCCTTTGCAGCAGCCTATCATGATCGCGCAGCAGGCATTGCAGCAGCAGATCATATCGTTGAATTGCAAAAGCAATTGGAGGACGATGGTCAGGAAGATATCATTGGGACTGGGCTTGATGTTGTGCCGCTGCCAGCAACAGGTGCGCTGACGATCCGAAACCTGAGTGTTTCCCGCGGCCACCGCAAGATCCTCACAGACGTTAACCTGTCTCTTGGAGAGCCGGAACTGGTCGTTGTCAAAGGTCCGAGTGGAACCGGTAAATCAACCCTGATGGATTGCATTCTCGGCTTCTTACCAGCCGATCAGGGCCAGATTGCTTATGGCGGGCTTCCTTTGACCTCTTATGGTCTGACCAACTGGCAACAGTCCATCTCTGTCCTTTCTCAAAATCCTGAGCTGTTCCACGGCACGCTACGCGCCAACCTGCGCCGGGCTGATCAATCAGCAGACGATGCAACACTCACACAAGCATTGAAGCTTGCTGCAGTTGATGAGCTGCTCGCCAAGATCCCGGGAGGCCTCTCAGGCCAGATCGGTGAAGACGGCAAAGGCTTGTCTTTGGGAGAGCGTCGCCGCTTTGCACTGGCACGAGCCGCTCTGCGTGAGGATGCACGACTGATCATTGCAGATGAACCAACCGCTGATCTCGATGGTGCAACCGCACAAAAAGTTGTCGCAGCTCTCAAGCAGTTGGCGCACAACAAGCCAGTTCTGGTCGCAACTCACGATCCGCGCGTTGTCGGCTCTGCAGACCGTGTACTGACCTTGAAAGAGGGTGTGCTGGTTGAGCTGAATGAACGTGAAGGAGAACAACAATGAGATCGTCCCTTCGCATCATCTGGCTTTTGCAAAAAGAAGAGCCGCTCGCATTCTGGGGCGGCTTGTTTTTAGCGTTCCTCCCCGCCGCCGCAGGCATCGCCTTGCTCGCCGTTTCTGGCTACTTCATTACGGCAACTGCTATTGCAGGCCTGTCTGCTGGGGCAATTGCATTTAACACCTCATCTGCGGCAAGCAGCATCCGCCTTTATGCTTCCATGCGCATCTTCGGTCGCTACATTGAACGGGTGATCACGCATGACGCGACCTTCCGTTTTCTCGCGAACCTGCGTTCCGGCGTTTTTCGCGGTCTTGTTGCCCGGGAAAGTAATGGCACACTGAGCCAACGCTCCGCGACGGCGCTCTCCCGCGTGGTGAGTGATGTGGATCAGCTCGATGGCCTGTTCCTGCGTCTTGTAGTGCCACTTGCCTCAGCAACCATCATCACTGGTCTGACACTGGTTATCCTGTGGCAGTACTCCCCAATGGCGTCGATCGCTCTGGGCGCTGTTCAGGCAGCAGGCCTCACTATTCTGGCAAAATCAGGCGGTCACCGCCAAAAGGCGCAGGCGCGCAAACTTAATGCAGCCCGCGATGCTCTGCGTGTTCGTGTTTCGGACCTAGTGCGCGGACGTCGCGACCTTTCCGTCTTCGGCGGTCTGGAGCAACAGCGTGTTGCCGCACTCAAAGCAGTCAACCAACTGGATGATGTGCAAGAGCAGAACGAGCTGACAGACATGCGCAATCAGGCTGTGGTGAGCACCATGAGCCAGGTCATGGTCGCTGTCACCTTCCTGTTCGCGGCCTATTCCTATCAGCAAGGGCAAATGGAGCTGAAGCACATCGCTCTGTTCGCCTTCGTTGCTTTGGCTCTGCCAGAGCTGCTCATCTCCCTTGCCAACAGCGCAGGCAGCTGGAGTAAGATGTCAGGCGCAGCTGACCGCGTCCGGTCCTTGCTCACAGTAGGCCAGGACAGCGAAGCGCTTCAGAACGCCCGCAGCAATTCTGAAACACCTTCATTTGAAGTTGGCAAAGACGCTTTGAACCTGAAGGGCATCCACTTTGCCTACACACCAAAGGCAGCTGCTATTTTGGACGGTGTCGACCTTGCGCTGCCAACTGGAAGTCGCACGGTGGTAATCGGCCCAAGTGGTGCAGGAAAGTCCACACTCGCGGCTATCGTTGCACGTTTGCAAACGCCGCAATCTGGTGCGATTCAGATTGGCGGCGTTGAGCTGAGCGGTATGGCAGAAGACAAACTGCGCGCTGCTTTGACTGTTGTCGGTCAGCGCACGCAGATCTTCCACAGCACTATCGCAGAGAACCTGCGCGTTGCCCGTGAAGATGCAACCGACGCAGAGCTTTGGGAAGCACTGGCCCATGCTGGCTTGAAAGAGCTTGTCGAAGGCAGACAGGAAAAGCTGGAAACCCATCTGGGTGAAGGTGGTCTGGGTCTGTCCGGCGGTGAAGGTCGCCGTCTGGCATTGGCTCGTGCGTACCTGCGTAATCCGGAAATCTGGGTGGCGGATGAGCTGACAGAAGGTCTCGATCATGCCACTGCAGACAAGGTGCTTGCATCTTTCCGCGCCATGACCAGAGGCAAAACCGTCCTCATGGTCTCTCACCGCGCCAGTGAGCTGGAAGGTGCAGACCGCGTTCTGGTCCTTGAAGATGGCAAGCTGGGCGAAGTCACCTTGCCACTATCCGACGAGATCAAAGGTCGCCTTCGCGACGATTAATCCGGGAAACTAAGTTTAAAAGAAAAGCGCAGCCTCAGAAATGAAGCTGCGCTTTTTTGTTGTCTCAATGATCGCGAAAGGGACCAATCGAGCAGCATTAAGCTGCAATCTGACGCCCCGGTGTTTCGTGATCAGACCCACCGTTGTTGTAAAGACCGCCAAAGCGATTGGAGAGGAAGTCATTCAGGTTGATGCTTTCCTGCTTCACAAAGCCTTTGGCGTTCAAGCTGCCATCCATCAGCAGATCCAGCGTGGCACAGATGCTGGCCGCTGTGGTGATTTGAATACCACTCCAGTGCTTGCCCATGATCTCACGGTCATTGACCACATGAGAATAAGACTTCTGCTGGAACCGGCCATCTTTCATACCTGTGGCGGTGATAAAGATGAGCACGCGGTCCTGCATGGTGACCGGAATGGAATCTTCCATCACCTCTTTCAGCAAATCGCGTTTGTTGATGAAGCCCAGATCCTTCAACAGCAGCTCCATGATGTCCCGGTGACCCGGATAACGGATGGAGAGGTAACGCAGGCTCTGCACCTTGTCCTTCAGCGTCTCAGAAAGAGAACCCAGACCACCGGACGTGTTGAACGCTTCATAATCAACGCCATCCAGAGAGAAATGCTGCAGACCGGCCAAAGCTGGCACCTTGGTCAACTCACCGTTCTCAATGGCAAGACATGGGTTGCAGTACTCGTTGATCAGGCCGTCGGTTGACCAAGTCAGATTGTACTTCAGCTTGTTGGTCGGGTAGCGGGGCAGGGCGCCCACACGCAGATGCAGGTCTTCAAGACTGTCAAACTGCTTTGCAAGATCATAACCGGCGATGGACACAAAACCGGGTGCGAGGCCGCATTGCGGAGCAAAGGCCTTGTTGGCGCCTTCTGCAATCTTCTCCACTTCAGCAGTGCTGGCCACATCTTCGGTCAGGTCAAGATAGTGGCAGTCTGCATCTTTTGCGGCCTGCGCAATCACCGGCGTCAGGAAAAACGGTGCAGCTGAAATAACAGCGTCGCATCCTTTAAGAGCTCCTGTGAGTTTTCCCAGATCACTCACATCCAGTGCTTCTGTTGTTACATGCGGCACGTCCAGCGCACTCAGCGCTTCCACACTCTGGTCCAGTACCTTGATCTGATAATCACCTGAACCTTGTAGCAGTGCAGCGATCATCCCACCGATCTTACCTGCACCCACAACAGCAACATGATGTCGGCTCATAAGCCCCTCCAAGCTTGTTTCTATTGACTAAGAGTCTACGTGAAAACACTGCCGGAGTTTACGGGGCAACTTGCCGAAATGACGTTTTATTTCGTGTAAATGACGGTAACTATGTCATATTGACATTAAAATTGTAAATATGCCGAATTTTCCGTGCAGTACTCACACGATTCGAGCCAAGGAAGGCACGCAAAAAATGCCACTTAAATCGAATGGGCAAATTAGACGAATACGCAGGATCCGTTATTTCTCAAGGCTATAGGTATTTTGAGGCATGAATGGTCGTTGTCGCTCAAACTTCTTCGTCAGCACGATAGAGGACCGCGTGCGCTCAACACCTGGAATAGCAGCAATCTCGTCCAGCACAGCATCCAGCTCTTCCAGACGGTCAGGCTCAACAATCAGGCAGAGATCAAATTCACCGGAGATGGTCAGACAGCTGCGGATTTCAGGGTAGGACTCCAACTGAGCAATCAGTTCGCGAGAGCGTTGCTGGGCAACGGAGAGCATGACAAGTGCCTGAACCCGCTTCTGATCCTCTTGGTCTCCCAAAATAGCTGTATAGCCGATAATGATGCCTTTGCGTTCAAGCCGGGCAATGCGCTCTTGAACTGTTGAGCGGGCAACATCCAGACGTCGTGCAATAGAAGACACCGGCTCCCGAGCGTTTCCCTGCAAGATGGCAATTAGCTTGCGGTCCAGCTCATCCTTAATCTCGGCCATAGAAAGTCCTTTAAATTTTGCGGCAATATAACAGATATCTCGTTAATTTGGCAGTAGGATCAGGCAAAACTAACAGTTTACTGGCTAAGTGCAGAACGAACCTGCTGAGATCAATAGGGTATTTACCCCGTCATTTTGAGTTTTGCCCAGTCTTGAATAAATCACAAAAAGGCCGTTGCACTCCAAAATACGTGACGTTATAAAGTAACAAATCGAATGTAATATTATAACAAAGTGGTTGTGAGACGTATGAAGCATCTCTTAGGTTCACTAAGCATTCTCGGTCTTCTTGCCGGAAGTGTATCCTTTCCTGCTTTGGCTCAGGCCGAGGTCAATGTAGTGGCATCCATCAAGCCAATTCACTCTCTTGTGGCGAGCGTGATGGAAGGCGTCGGTACGCCTGATCTGGTGGTGGAAGGTGCTGGCTCTCCGCACACTTACAGCCTGCGCCCCTCAACAGCACGCAAAATTGCTAATGCAGATGTGGTGTTCTGGGTTGGTCCTCAGATGGAGAGCTTCCTTGAAACTCCGCTGGAAAACCTCGCAGATAACGCAACGATCGTGACGCTGAAAGAGGCCCATGGTCTGACGCTTCTGAATTTCCGTGAAGGTGGCAACTTTGAAGGCCATGACCACGGCGCCCATGCAGGTGAAAGTGCCGCTGAACATGCCGAGCATGCTGACGAGGCGCATGAGGATCACGACTACGAGAAGCACGAAGACCATGCGGACCATGAGCATGAGAAGCATGATGACCACGCCGACCACGATCATGAGAAACACGAAGATCACGCTGACCATGATCACGACAAGCATGAAGAGCATGAAGAACATGAAGAACATGCTGAGCATGCAGGTCACGATGAACATGGTGATGAAGCCGTAGATATGCACATTTGGCTGTCGCCACAAAACGCGATCGCCATGCTGCATGAGATTGAAGAAACCCTCTCAAAAGCTGATCCTGCAAACGCGGCCAAGTACGCTGCCAATGCAAAAGCAGAAGCCGCTGAGATTACTGAGGTCTCTGAAGCACTGAAAGCAGACCTGAAGAATCTCCAGACCAAGCCGTTCGTGGTGTTCCACGATGCTTACCGCTATTTTGAAGAGGCTTACAACCTCAATGCAGTCGGCTCAGTTACAGTCAGCCCGGAAGTGCTGCCGGGAGCAAAGCGCCTGTCTGAAGTGCGTCAGAAGCTGGAAGGTTTGGGCGTCAGCTGCGTCTTCTCTGAAGTACAGTTCAATCCGCGCATGGTTGCTGTGCTGAAAGAGGGGACAGGAGTTAACTCCGCTGAACTTGATCCACTCGGATCAACGCTGGACTCAGGCCCGCAGCTTTACACCGAGTTGCTCAAGGAAATGGGCGGTGCCTTCAACACTTGCCTCTCCGGCAACTCTTAGGTCTAAGAGATAACAAAAACAAAAGTCAGACAGGCTGTGCGAAGTCAACGAGCACTGCCTGATCTGCTCACCCCCAAACTGAGCCACGGGTAACACCACGTACCTGTGAAGATCAACTACCAGTTTTCATGGATGAGCGAGTGTGAAGGATATACGGGGAAGTAGCTTGCATTGCCCAAGTTAAACGCAGGCTACATCGTTCCGTTTTCTTCCAGCCTGTGGCTCCATCTTTCCAAAATACCCTCAAGGGCCTTCCTATCCTGCGGGTCCAGAACCTTGAGCATCTCTGCTTCCATTTCAAAGTGCGCCGCTGCAGCTTCCTCCACCAGGGAGCGGCCTTTGTCCGTCAAATGGATCATCAGAGCCCGGCGATCTTCCGGATTAGGATTACGGCACACCAACCCCAGCTTTTCCAGCTTATCGAGGCGACTGGTCATGGTGCCGGAGGTCAGCATGCTGGACCTGGTCAGTTCAGTCGGGCGCAGTGCATAAGGCTCACCGCTTCGGCGCAGCGTTGCCAAAACGTCAAAATCACCCGTCGCCAAACCAAATTTCGCAAAGTTGGCTGAAAGATCTTTGTTGATCTGCATGTTGAGACGCATCATCCGCGCCAGCACATACATCGGGCTGGCATCAACTTCAGGATATTCGCTCTTCCACTGGCGCACAACGCGTGCAACGTGATCACTCATTGTCATTCTCAATAATCTGGCTTGCAGCAATACAAAGCTATATTGCAGAGGAATTACTTGATATCAAGATACTTGACGCTTCTGCGTATATATCCTAAGCATCATATCGAATTAATTTGAGATCAAGATAATTGAGGTCGAAGTACATGCTTGTTCAGCTGCGCACGGCGCTTACGCCCGCAATTTGGGGCACCACCTACGCCGTTACAACGTTGCTCTTGCCCGCAGAAGACCCTGTCTGGATGGTGGTCTATCGCCTGTTACCCGCAGGCTTGCTGCTATTGGCTTTTGCTCCGGGTTTGCTCAAAGGCCCTTGGGTGAAGAGAGCGATGACCATCGGCCTGACCAATCTTTCCATGATCTTCTTTGTGTTCATTGCCGCTTTCCGCCTCCCAAGCGGAATGGCCGGAACGCTCATGGCGACATTGCCCTTGCAGATCATCTTTTACATCTGGATTCTGGATGGCAAAACACCCGTCGCCCGTCAGCTCATTGCGTCTCTTATCGGCCTGTTCGGTGTCGGCTTGCTGCTACTTGGCGCTGTTGAGTTGGATTGGATCGGTATCGGCGCTGCAATGGCCGCCTGCCTGAGCACCTTCACAGGCGTTTACCTCAGTGGCAAATGGGGCCGGCCAGATGTCAGCATGGTCACATACACAGGCTGGCACGTCACATTAGGCGGTCTCTACGCCGTACCAATCGCGCTTGTGCTGGAAGGCGCCGCTCCGGTGCCGGACCTGAACATGGTACTGGCCTTCTTCTGGATCGGTATTTTGGGAATGGGCCTGGCATCGGTCAACTGGCTGAAGGGGATCGTACAGCTCAACCCAACAACCATAGGCTTTCTGTCTCTGGTCAATCCGGTATCCGCTGTCTTATGCGGTCAGTTGCTGGTGGGGGAGCAGTTTGGTGTGCGCCAGTGGGTCGGCATTCTCATCGTGCTGGGAAGTATCGTCTTTGCACTAAAAAACCCTGGCACAAGAAAAGCCACAACACAAACCAAGGATGTGGCTGCAACCAGTTAGGCGCATTTTCAAAAAATGCGCCCGATTGTGAGGGAATGGCACGCACCTTAAATTGAAAAACTAAGGATTAGCGCAGGTAAGCGATATAAGCATCCTGCGCTTTTTGCATGGCCTCAACCTTGTCGTTGACGTCACCTTTGCACACAACACCATTGTGATGCAGTTCCCACCGCCATGGCTTACGCGCTTCATCATCACCTTCGCGATGAACCCGCATGCTCATCTCAGTATTGAGAACGCCTGTCCCTACAGTGTGATCCGGAACATTTCTCCAAAGCTGTCGCCACTGAAACTTCTTGGACATAGTAATCTAACACCCGATGTTCTTCCTATGTTCTCATTGTGAAATGATTCCATTAAAATTCTCCTAACGGATGTTAAGGATTAAATCCGAGATGGCACGAAAACAGCCCAAACACGGGGTTGAGCTGCTTCTTTTTTGATGAAATTTTCTGTTCCCAAACACCAGATCTCAAGCGGTATCTCTTAGGGAAAACAGATTATCGGCTCGGTTTCGGCGGAGTCTTGACCTTACCATCCGGCGAGACTGTACCTTTAGAGCCGCCTTCCAAATCAAAACGGTAGGCATCTCTGTTCACGGCATCCTCTTCGGCTGTTTCCAGCTTGGTCTCAAGCTGATCAACAACTGCCTCACTGGAGATCTCAAAACCCTTGCCCTTGATCGGCTCGGAGAACGGTTCGGTATAAAGATCAGAACCCCATTGAGGCTTCAAACCGTGGTTGGCAGCACCCAGATTCACCTCAACAGCAGAGTGGTGCTCATCGCCAACCAGATATCCGGTCGCCAGCCATCTGCCGAGTTCTTTCACCTGGTTTTCGGCATTGTCACCTTCCAACCCCAGTTCCTTCATCACCCCTTTACCCAGCAAGCGAATACCGGTGAGGAAGCGGTCTGTGGTACCGGATGGACCAGCAACGGCTGGTTTGTTGTGCAGGTCCGCATCCTTGGCAAAGCCTGTGCCGTCTTTGACATCCCAAACAGAAAAGCCGGGCTGGTGTTCAACAATAACCTTGTCCTTCGGCATCTCACCGGCTTTGACAGGTTTGTTTTCTTTGAACTGGTAGTCTTCTCTGTCGTGCCGATTACGCGGGTTGGTCTTCGCAAAATTAATCTCGCGTTCTGTCAGGCGTTTGTTCGCTTCCAGATCAGCAGCCGTTGCCCACGCACCATCGCCGCCTTTCTTGCTGCGCTCACGATACTTCCGCTGGTTCGCTGTCAGGCTCTGACCTGCCAGTGCATCATTCTGCGGAACGGGTCCGTCAACTTGTTCACTGCCCGGCACTTCGCCGTAGAGCTCTGGGTTCTCCGAGGCGTTTTGCTTGTTCTCGTTCCGATAAGTGTAAAGCTTCAACTCATCTGGAGCCGTGCTGTCCGGTCCCGCGCCACGAGGGCGGCCAAACTTGAAGCTGTGCAAGTAATCGATGTCGATGATGTCTTTCATTTTCTCCTGAAGTTCTGGGGAGTGATAGATCTTCTCCATAGCCTTTCGGAAAGCAGGGGAGTTGGACAAATCGAAATAGGCAGTACCTTTTTCGCGGATTGTCACATCGCTATCTTCTTTGCCCTTCTTGGCACCATCGACAATCTTGGTAAAACCACCAGCACCCAGCTGACCGACAACACCGTATTTCGGATTGTCGCCTGTATAAGCCTGCATGGCATCCATCATGCCTTTGAGCTCGTCGTCACCTTCAAGCCGCGTGAAGACGGTCACTATGCTCTTGATCAGACTGTCAGCTGTCTTGTGTGCGGCCGGACTATCAGAAGCAATCTGCGCCATCGATGCTTCAACGGCTTTGTTGTCGGCAACGCTCAGCACATCGCTCTTGGGCATGCTGGCTTCTATCTGCTCAGCCTGCTGCACAGAGTCCGGAAACTTGATGCTCAGCTCTTGAAACACGCGTTTCGCCCAGCTCAGCTCGTCTTGATTTCCTGAACTCTCAGGTTGTTGTTGTGCACCACCCAGCATAGACACACTCCTCAGACAGATGACCATTTATTCTCATCTCTCGACAATGTCGGGGGCATGTTGCTTAGGCTTTAAAATAATCGATAAAATGTTGCGTGGAGCGTTCACAAAGATCACGATGGTTATGTCAGCATTGTTATGTTGCAAGCGGTTTGACTAAAACGCAGCTGACCGCCGTTTATAAGTGGTTCTCCAGCACCTTCGGTCATACCAAATGCTCTGGAGAACCGTCTTGAGCTTTTCGCCGAAAAACAGCCATTTAGCGACCTACGCTTAACGGATGACGGCGTCTCACGATCTTGTTATTGCGCAAAATACTGCGGAGCTGACTTAAGGTAACTCCCATAGGCCTGCGCATTGGGATAGGAGAACTGCTCCGCAACAGGATTACTGCGCTTGCGTTTGGCCGCTCCAATATCTTCCAGCAGTTCATCAAAATGCTTGAAGTGGAATGGAGCTGAGCACAATCCGCCATAAACCTGAGCAGCTGGTCGGTCATCCCGTCGCCAATCCAGCATTTCGTCAATGTTCTGACGCATCTGTCCATCCGTTGGTTGCTTTTCCAGCTGCCCATCTGCATAGCGCACCAGCCAGTTGGCAATCATCTCAGCAGAAAGCACTGTGCAGAAGCTGGAATTGAAGCCCACAAACCCCATTTCTGGCAGGTCCGGGTTTACAGAAAGACGGTAGGTCCGATATTGCCCGTCCTCTTCAATCAGCTTGTCACGATACTCTTTTGCGAGATACGGAATGCCCAGCTTCCACCCCACAGCAAGCACCGAAACATCGCAGTCCACTTTGTCACCACTCGTCAGTACTGCCTGACCATCCTCATAATGATCAATGGTGCCTTGCACCGGCTTGATGATGCCGCTCTTGAAACCTTCAAACAGACCGGGGGTGACAATGGGAATAGAGCAGGAAATATCCTTCTCAATCGGCACCTTTGGCACCATATCCCACTTCTTCAGCCCCAACTGAAGCTTCAGCAACGTCTCAAGACCGCGGAAATTTACCCAGATCAGCGGCTTTGCAATTGCAGCCATCGCCTTTTGCAGCGGATTTCTGCCCCAGCTGTTGAATTGCAACTCCTGCGCCCGCATGTAAAGCAGCCGCTTGAAGTTGATGCCGCCCACAAAGTACGGCACCCGCCACACCGGCTCACGATACACCAGTGTCACTTGAGAGGCCCCATTCTTCGCCGCATTAACCGCCACATCTGTTGCCGACTTGGAACCACCCAGCACCACCACCCGTTTGCCCTTGGCAAGGGACGAATCGGTATAGTCGGAAGAGTGCATGACGTGCCCGCCCTGCGCCTCAAAACTGTCCTGTCCCGGATGGCTGATAATGTTCTTTTCAGAAAACTGACCCGTTGAGATGACAACAAAGTCGAAGTCTTCTTTACGAACCTGGCCCGCAGCATCCAGTGTTAGAGACCATCCCGGCTGGCCATCCGCTCGTCGGTCCATGGATAGCACTGAGGTGTTCAGTTGGAACAACCGGTGCAGCTTGTGTTTATGAGCATAGGAATGCAGATAAGCATGCACTTGCGGCCCCTTGGGCCATTCCGGATATGCTTTGGGCATAGGATGATCCGTATAACAATACAGATCTTTTGGAGACTGGGTCTGTACCCCCGGGTAGGATCTGGAAAGTTCCCAGACCCCGCCGAAATCGTGGGTGCGCTCGTACCCGAACACCCGGTGCCCTCGCTCGTCAAAGGCTTTGGCAGCCGCAAGACCGCTCACGCCGCCGCCAATGACAGCAACTTTCTTCTTCTTCACCATGTCAGCCACCCTTATTCTGCTGGTGGCGGTAGGAAGTCGACTTCATGAAGTGCAGAGATGCGCACAAGCTCTTCCGGATCTGTCACGCCGTCCAAAGCCTCAAACAGATCATAGAGCTTGCGGGAAGGGGCCACACCAAACACACAGGTTGCTTCATCGCCAGAGCGGTTGAAGATTCCATGTGCGATGCCGCGCGGCATTCTGATCGTGTCTCCTGGTCCGGCTTTATGGCAGGCTTCCCCAAACTCCACCTCAAGCGCACCGGTCAATACGGTGATCCACTCATCCTGTGTTGGATGAATGTGTGGTGGCACAAAGGTTCCGTCCGGAATAATTGCATGCCAGATAAACACGTTCTCGGTCAGTACTTTCGGTGTGTATGTATGGCCAACAACATTCCAGCTGGTGTTGTCATTAAGGCCTTCTCCCACAAGCGTCACACCTTGCAAAGCACCTTCCGGTATCAAGACTTGATCAGACATAATTTCCCTCCTCATCAATAGAATAAAGTGGCTGCTTAGCTCTGATTATTTATTTTGAAAATTTATCAATCTATCTCAGTAATATCTCCGCCATGAATACATAGAAATAATAGTAATTCAGGCGACATTGATCAGACTCATCTCGCGTCTGCGAGATAAGTATTTATCTGGTCTGGATAGATTCTTTTTTAAACTTAAAACAATGATATCTGCGAAGGGAGATAGTTCAAGCTTAAAATGTTATGGGGCTCTACAAACTATCGATTTTGGAGGCTGAAATGAAAAATGCAGAACGCATAGAGAGGGAGGTAACCAGCGGGATTCGCTGGGATTAGTCTGAGGATATTTCAGTTTTTACAATGCACGAGAAAATTATGCAGAGCCCTCCCAACACTGGAAAGACTCTGCAAAATACTCGTAGCAGCTGTTAGATGCGTGTCATCTCGTTCACAGTAAACTCGTCAACAGCACCCTCTGTTGCCACCATGTAAGCAGCCAGATGAGGGGCGCTCATGTGCTCCTGCCACAGCTCACGTGTTTCCCAGTTCTCATAGAACATGAAGTGAGCGGGATTTTCATTGTCCACGTGCAGATCATATTGCAGGCAACCAGCTTCAGCGCGGGTCACATCAATCAGCTTCTCCAGCTCTGCTTTCACAAGATCTTCCTTGCCTTTGGCTGCGTGGATATTGGCGACGATGGTCAAGGTCATGGGAGCAATCCTTTCTTTTGTTTTGCTGGCAGAGAACCTATATAGTCGCTATATTAATAACAAGTACGCACAATTTTGGCCTATAGGTACAAGAAGTATACTAATGCGTAGCCCCGAAAAGAGATTCCAGTTTTCCGATAGGATTACGCGTAAAAATAAAGGCTTAGAGCATGAGTGATAAAAACCAACGCTTCGAACAATACAATTGCAGTCAGGGATGCCCGGTAGAGGCTGCTCTGGAGCTGATTGGAGGCAAGTGGAAAGGCGTTATCCTCTACCACCTGATGGAAGGGACACAGCGTTTCGGTGAGCTAAAAAAACAAGTCGGAACAGTCACTCAACGCATGTTGACCAAGCAGCTGAGAGAGCTGGAAATCGACGGTCTGGTCTCCCGCAAAGTCTTCGCTGTGGTTCCACCTCATGTAGAATACTCACTCACACCAAAGGGCGAAACTCTACGCCCCATTATCACCGCACTGCGCGATTGGGGTGTCGATCATGCTGTACGGGAAAAGGAAGAGGTCTGAAGGACGAAGAAAGAGCGTATCAACCAGAATGAACATGGCGTTCAAACAAGGATACGCTCAAAAGATAAGATACAAAGCGGACTAGGGGAAATTGGACCTCTTTAATGGCCCTCACCAAACGGCCACGAAAATGGCCAGAAAAACGGCCCAAGCCCAACCGTGCAGAAAAACAGGAAGTAAGCGCCAACCATGCGCACCAGATCCAGTTTATAAAGTGCCAGTGCCGCCTCGTAAAACACGTAGGCACTAAACACCATAAACCCAACCCCAAGCAGCACCTGCACGCCCAGGATCACCAATTCCTGAAAAGACCGCGAAGCCCCCGGCTGTGTCGCACTATCACCCATATCTCAGCCTCTCTCCATCCAAATCACACTCAAAACTCTACCAGATCCCACAATCACTCACACCCCACAATGTTGTGTGTGGGGAGGGATGCAGTCCGAATGCCGCTAGTTCGTACGCACTAACCGGTGCTCATAAGACCTTTCATCGTGGTTCTCATGCAAAAATAATATCAACCGAAATTTGGAAAAAAATAAGATGAAAACAACTCACTCAATAGGAGTAAAAACTAGTTTCTTAAATCTATAATTGCATAATGCATATAATTAAATCTGTGGTTGATTTATGAGGGTTAGTTAGTTTCATCGATTGAACGTAGTTGGAATTTTTTGAATCAATTGAGAGTAAAATCATATTTGAAATCAAATATTTTTAGCGACAGCGTCATGGCGTGATTTTTATTTTCAGAGGTTGTCATGTCTGATTCTGTTTCTTCAATTCCTCCCAGTGATACGCCTGACTTCGGTCTTGTTGAGACCGCGCTCTCAACACAGGCTTCTCCGGAACCTACATTTTCGGATGAACAGGAGAACACTTACGTCTATGAATATGGTGATGGTGCTGACACGATCATCGACGTGCATGGTGATGGTTCTGAGGTAAACGAGCTTGTTATCGGGTCCGGCTACTATCCAGAGGATGTTCAGTTCACTCG
>NZ_FOSK01000016.1:0-121403 GCF_900114245.1 Pseudovibrio ascidiaceicola
CAGGCTCTTACCTGAGCTAGCGGAAGAGGCAGCACGCTGTCTTGAGAAACAGCGTTCCATCAAACGGGGAGCCCCGGCCCGATCTTGGGAGAGGTTTCCCAAAACCGCAGGTCATAAGCTTGTCGCATGTCGACCGCGACAAGCTGTAGAATTCGTATCAATGTACAGAAAGCCAATCTCTGGCTGCGCGTTGCGCCTCAGCAATCTCCATATTGGACATTTCCTGAGATACCTCACGTCTATATCGCACTGCCTGCGTACTGCCTCGCATAGCAGCAAGGTTAAACCACTTATGTGCTTCGATCAGATCGCAAGCGCCGGCCTTTCCCGATGCTGCATCCAGACCACGCCGTAACAGAGACTCTACTTCGCATATGTTTTGCTTCACATGCCGATGAATTACGCCATCAAACTGCAACACAGTCATTAAATCTCTCTCCTAAAACACAGTGAACTCGTGTGGATTTACTCGTAATTTTTCATGAGTTAAGAGGAAGCCAACGCCTCCCCGAAATCTAATTGACGTCGCGGACTATTAGATTTTGACACTCTAAAAAGGCGGTTAAAAACCATGATTGAAACGAAAAAAGCAGCTTTAAAATCAAAAATTACGCAGTTCTGACACACTGTAAACCAAGGGATATCGCACTGATTGAATTGATGGGTTGTGCGAATCGAAATCAGAGAGAGCTTGTCTAGTCCTCTGATTGATTGCCTTGCACATTCCCAACTTTACGATAAGGTAAAGACATTATTAGCAAGCTTCAGTGTTTTGGGAGGAACCATGAAAGCACCCTTTTTGAAGTCATCTCTGGCAGCGATACTTTCAATTGGCATGGCCACATCAGCGCTTGCAGCTGATGCAACCGGCACCTGGCTGCGGGCAAACGGAACCGCCAAGATTAAAATCTCCAAGTGCGGGGGCAATCTGTGTGGCAACATTGTTTGGTTAAAAAAACCACGTAAGGACACAGAGAACCCGGATCCAAAGCTGCGTGATCGCTCCCTAATTGGCTCAAGAACTATTCTTGGCATGAAGCCTAGCGGAACAAACAGTTGGAAGGGCAAGGTCTACAATGCAGAAGATGGCAAAACATACTCCGGCAAAATGGAGCTGGTCTCCAGCAACAAGTTGAAACTTGAAGGTTGCGTGCTGATCTTTTGTAAAGGCGACACTTGGACCCGTACAAAGTAAATTTACCTTAAACCCAGAGGTAACAAGCCCAAACTGGCCTGTTATGATAGCTAGTCACCTGCTCCTGAGATTGAGCAGGTGACCAAGCAAGCAGGTTGGAATGATCCGTTCTGGTTTCATCTTTGGCTTTATTTTTCTCTCAACTTCATTGGTAACAGTAGCCAAGGCCTCTGACCTGCAAGGTTTGTGGCAAACAACCAAAGGTGCAATTATCAGCATCTCCCAATGCGGTTCGACCATGTGTGGGCAGCTCCAATCCTTCAAGCCTCCCGACGGGAAGCGGCAACAAGATATTCTGGATACCCGTAATCTCGACAGGGCAAAGCGGGGTCGCCAAGTCCTCGGTTTAAGGGTTCTCTGGAATATAAAGGCAGCTGGAGAGAACAAATGGCACGCAGAAGGCTATGATCCCCGCCGTGGATACGAAATCACTATCAATATTGACCTCCTGCCCAGTGGTCTTCTGAAAATGACAGGCTGCAAAAAGATCGTCCTGAACTTTTGTGAAAACGTGATCTGGCAACGCCCTTAAAACTGCAATGATAAAATCACCCCTTCAGCTTGCTCCGTGACTGTCAAAATTTCCCGTGAGCTGCTCATAGAACAAACGCAATAAATTGAGACATATCTCATTGTTTCCTTTCCAGTTCCTTTTCCGCTTTATGTTAGAGACAACAATTCAGGCACTCTGGATATGCACTTCCAAGGCCGAACTAAACTCGAAGACACTCAGGAAGCCGCACAACAATCACTGCAATTTGCTAAGGTTGAAGTGCTAAGAATGAGTCTGCGGTTTTATGACCAGCAACAAAAATCCCGACGATTTGATTCCACCACACAAGTTGGAAGAAGTGTTCAAAATAGCTTTCCAGCTTCTTTTGGAAAAAGGTCGGCAAGCTGCGAGCATCAATGCAGTTGCGAAAGCAGCAAAGATACATCCTGATTTATTGCATCAAAGATTTGAGGGGGAACGGGATCTCATCGCACCGGCCATGCGTTGGTATTTCATGCGTTTTAGCCAGCAGGTTAGCTCAAGCTCTGCAATGTACGCTGATATTTACTCCTGCATGTACCTTATGCTGACTGATTTTGCAGAGCTATGCGAGGAACAGAACCGTACTGAAGGCAGCCTTTATTGGTCCACCATTGGAGAGATTGGTAGGCTTGATCCAGAGCTGGGCCAAGAATACCTCGCGTTGCGCCTCCAATGGGCAGCAGAAATCCGGAGACGATTGGTGAAGTTTGAAAATGACCTGCAAGCGCCAGAGGATATAGACCATCTGGTAGACTACTTCATGATGGCTTTTGAAGGGATCATCCAAATGGTCAAGTTCGAAACTCCACTGGACCAGATTTTCCCAGCAATCGACATCACCATGGAAGCTCTTTCAACTCGCATGAAAAAGAGCCCAAACCTGCCCGGACTTAAGTAATCCAGCAAGAGGGCTCTCATTTTCAAAGGATCAACTGCCGGCTTTCTCTGAGTTTTAGATTCTAAAGTGTAAAAATCCAGAACACAGGCTCAGTTGCCAGAGGCAATCGTACCTTTGCCTTGGAGGTGACCAATAAAGGTCTCCTGGATCTGCGGGGCATCCCATTCAAGAGATCCCGGAATTCCCCCAAGCACATCACCATTTTCATCGATAAAGAGCGTGTAAGGCATGGCTGCGACCTGAAACGCGGTTCCAACGGCTTGCATATCAACCGCTTGATAACTGGTGAAACGCTCCAACTCCAAACGATCCTGAAGGAAACTCTGGATACGGCCATAAGGAGCATCTTCAAGAGCGACGACAACAAATTGGCCATCTAGGCCTTGAGCCTTCAACTCATCCTCAAACCGCTCCATTGCAGGCAGTTCAACGCGGCAGTTTGGACACCACGTTGCCCAGAAATGCAAAATAGCAGGGCCTTTAGTAAAAGCATCACGCAGTGTTTTAGTACCTGCTTCGTCTTTCACTTCAAGGCTGTATTTAGGATCTTCAAAAGAAGCTGCTGAGACAGGCGAGACAAACACCCAAACAGCCAGAATAAGAGACGTCAGGAAGAATTTATGAGCCCGCATAGTTCCAAGATCCATTCGCAAGTGATTTCTATTTATCATTCTGCGTGAGCCTAGGTTTGCAAGGCCTCCGGTTCAAATCAACTTAAAGTGCCGCAGGCGTGATGAGTACTTAGCACGACAACAAACAGATATCGAAGGATATAATCACCGCCACATGCATCTGTCAGGACAAACATATGGAAGGCTGCCGGAAGTATCGACTATGTCGCTAAGTTATGACCCACGTTGATTAAACAGAACGGATTGCGCCTGCTTGTCCTCTGCAATGTTTGAGGTTTCAGCTTCTGCCGTACCCACTTTAAGCCCTCGCACAACTGCGGAGCGAGCCAACAATCGTTCTCGCCAGGCCTTTACATGCGGAAACTCTTCCAAATCTATTCCTTGCCGTTCCCAACGATGCGACCAGCCAAATATAGCCATATCCGCAATTGTGTACTCCCCAGCAGCAACGTAAGCCCGATCAGCAAGTCGTTTATTAAGCACCCCATACAACCGATGCGTTTCATTGAAGTAACGGGTCATGGCATATTCAATTTTTTCCGGCGCATAGACACGAAAATGGTGGTTCTGACCAAGCATGGGGCCAAACCCACCCATTTGCCACATCAACCATTCTTCCGTTTCAACACGAGCGCGTTCTTCTGATGGATAAAACTGCTCAAACTTCCGCCCCAGATACTGCATGATAGCACCTGACTCAAAAATAGAGATCGGCTCACTTCCCGGTCCTTCAGGATCGACGATTGCAGGCATCCGGTTGTTTGGCGCTATCTTGAGAAAGTCTGGCTCAAACTGCTCACCGCGTCCTATATTCACCAGCTTCAAGTCATAGGGAACGCCAAGTTCCTCCAACATGATGGAAATTTTCCAACCATTCGGTGTTGGCCAATAATAAAGTTCAATCGGCTTGGTCTGCGATACGGCCATTTGATCACCTGTGAGAAAACAATTGGATTGAGAGGATGGAGGAGCGTTTCATCCGCCCTGTTCGAGGGTACAAGTTATTCGAGAACCCTGCAGCGAGAAACTTCCGGCTTTTATGCCAGTTAACACTTAGAAAATCAGCTTGAAGCCTTCGTGCGTCGGCACAAATCCATTACTGGCATAGAAGCGATGTGCACCATCGCGTTCTTTGTTTGAGGTCAATTGCACCATACAGCAGCCTTCATCGCGTGCCAACTTGACCGCGTGTGCAAGCATCTCCTGCCCAAGCCCTTGGCCACGCATGTCAGCGCGAGTGTGCATGCTTTCAATTTGACCGCGTGGTTTGCCGTTGAAGGCAAGGCCCTTCACGTAGGTCAGCTGAAAAGTTGCAACCGCCTCGCCGGCTTCTGTCTCGCCCACATAAATATCAGTATTAGGGCATTTCTGGATTGCACAAAACGCTGGTTTGTATGTGTCAGTCGCACCGTCTTCCAAATGAATCCGCTGCGAGGATGCACCCCCATTCATCATCTGAACCACTGCTTCAAGGTCTTCGTCTCTGGCAACGCGTATCTTCAGCATCAAAACACCCAACATGAGTTAGCGGCAAATTTCAGAATCGCGGTCAATCTTCGCGACGCCGAATGTGGTTTTACGAAAGTTATCCTTCTTCCACAAATGAGGCCAACTCACATCTATCTGATTTGAACGTAAAGTATCTTCGCGAACAGGTGCTTTGCCGGGTCCAAAACCACCGCTGGTCAACGCTGCCTTCAGACCACGTTGCGCGCCGTTGTCTCCCATGTCCCAGACAACAAAGCAGTTTTGCCGTTGCTGAGTGCTGGGTTGGAAGCTTTGGATGATGTGTCGGGCATTGGGCAGAGTAACCCGCAGGTTTCCGCCAGTGTATTCATCCAGCGAAACGATCGTCGCTTGTTCTGCCTCAGGGAACTGAGCCTTGAGCTGCTTGCCCAGGTCCTCATAGGGCTTCATGTGCCGGCAATACCCACCGCACATCCTTTTGTCCGGGGCGAGAAAGCCGGAGATGCGGATACCCAGCACCACGAGAACCAGCAGGGCCAGCACACTGCTGTAGATCTTCACCGATCTCGGTGAATAGCGCCGCTGGGAAATGAGAGTGAACATCACGATAGGCAGCAAGAGCAGCACCGGATGCATATGCCGTTCCTTGATGTATTGTGCCCCGCTGGCCAACACGCCCACAAACGCCAGCATCAGAGAAATTAGCAAGGCCCGCTGCAACAAGTTCCCCACGTGCTGGACTTCAGGATCTGGTTCCTCCGCTTTTTTCCCGCGAAACAGCGCCGGAAAAAACAGCAGCGACACCAGCGGCAAGAACGGCACGGAGAACCCGAGCACACTCACCAGCAACCGCAACTCACCCGTCACAACGCGGGCAAGCCCGTTCCCCTGCTCTCCCTCGCGCATCACGGTCAGCGCGGAACCAACCAGCGCCTGCTCACCGTTCACAACCCAGTAAAGATAGGGCGCATACACCACAGCTGCGATCACTCCCGCCACAATCAGCAAGGACAACCGCACTTGCCTGCGCCAATGTCCATCGCTGAGCGTTGCCAGAAATACAGCAACCGGCACCAGCACATAAGAGTGTTTGGAAAGCATCCCGAACCCAACTGCGAGCCCCAAACACACTGCCGCAGTCACCGTTTTCTCCCTCAAAAGCCAGAGGAAGCAATAAACCGTTGCTGCAGACGCCGCCATCAGCACAGCAGTATGGGTCACGCCCTCATGCAGGTTGAAGCCAATCTGGTAGAGCGCCACGTACGAAAACACGGCAAGCGCCGCCAGCTTTGCATTGGGAATGGCCTGCCGCGCAACGCCATAAAGAAACAGCGCAAAACACAACACCAGCGCATACTTGAGAACCAGAAAACTCCAGATCGTCGGCCCAAAGACCTTCTGAACCCCATAAAGCATCCACTCATAAAGCGGAGGCTGACGCACTTGATAACCAAGCTTCAGCTCTTGCACAAACACGTTCTCAAACATGTCATCCGTGCCGAGTGTGGGGGAGAAATAGCCACGCAGAACCAGATGCAGCAGCAAATACCCTGCAATCAGAACAAAGACGCCAGCGGGACGCCACCAAAATCGGGTTGAAACTGTCTCTTCCGGCATCCGCACATCCCCATCAGAGGCTTGGAGCGAAAGTTTAAATCGGAGAGACCCCAGCAGATATAAGAAGGACCACATCCCAGCAGTTCAGCTGGTGGATGTGGCCCTCAAAGCACAAATTCGGCAGTTATACCCTAAGATCTGCGGAGTATTTTTCCACATGAGCGAGCAATTGCGCGGCTCCCTCCTGATCAGAAGAAAGGACAAAACCCAATCGTTCCGCGGCCCGGCTGCCTACATTGTAAGAGCTTGCCCAGATGATGAACGGCGCCAGCAACATCGGCAAAGCAACCGGCATCACCCAAAGCCAGAGAGAGGCTTCGCCAATCCAACTCAGTCCCATGGCCATCGCACCAATCACGCTCACCCACCAGACAGATTTAAGGCAGTCCAGCAAAGGCAAGCGACCCGCATCGCGGTGCGCATTGGTCCAGCCACTGTCTCGGCCCATCAAAACCTCAAAAACGGAGCGGCATTGGAACACCATCAGAACCGGCGCGAACACCGCAGAACTGATCAACTCCACAAGCCCGCCCAGTATGCCTTTGCGGGAGGTGTTCTCGACACCCAGAAATACTTCTTTCAAAACAACGAGTGTTTTCGGCAGCACCAGCAAGGCAACCACGCCAAAGAGCAAAGCTGCCCCCTCATAAGCCGCACTCATTGGAATGTGACCAAGAACCGGAAGGTGGTTCTGGAAGGTGTAGGCCTGCAGCACAGGAAGGTCCAAAGGCGCAAACAAACTTGCCAGAAGAAATGCAGCCCAAACCGGAGAGCTCAGATAAGACATTATGCCAAGTATCAGAGAGAACCGACCCCAAGGCTTCAGAGCACGAGCCCCAACCACGCGGGAATGCTGCAAGTTGCCCTGACACCAACGTCGGTCACGCGCGGCATACCCTAAAATATTCTCAGGCGCAGCCTCATAGGACCCGGTGATCCGTGGGTCACACTCAACCTGCCAGCCAGCACGCGCCAACAGCACAGATTCAACACTGTCATGGCTCAAAATGTGCCCGCCAAATGCTGCGGTGTCATCCAGTTCCGGCAAGCCACAGCTGGAGGCAAATGCACGTGTACGAATAATCGCATTGTGCCCCCAAAATGGCCCGCATTCACCCTGCATCGCTGCAAGGCCAAAAGCAAAGGACCGGCCAAACATGCCAGAGGCGAACATGATGCTGCGGCCAAAATAGCTTTTCAAACCAACAAGCATCGGCACGGTCTGCAACAGCCCAAGGTTGGGCTCGGCTTCCATACGTCCAACCATGTGCACCAGAGTATCGGCACGCATTAGACTGTCGGCATCCAGCACCACCATATAACGATAGGCACCACCACACCGCTGTACAAACTCGGCAACATTGCCCGCTTTGCGGCCATGGTTGTCGGTTCGGCGACGATAAAAGATCTTCTGTTCCGGATAGCGGGCAACCAACTGGCGCACCACTTGCTCTTCCACTGCCGCGATCTCTTCATCACGGCTGTCAGAAAGCACATGCCAGTGAAACAAGTGTGTTGCATTGTTGGCACGCAGATCATCCATCATCGCTGCAAGACGAGCAGCCACTTCCGGTGCATCTTCGTGGTAGATCGGCATGAGGATTGCGGTGCCAGCAGCAGGCAAAGATCGTGGATCAGTCTCAAGAGGTTGAACAGAGCGACCAAAAAGCAAACCCAGCAGAACAGTTGCTCCGCCCCAGGAAAGCCAGAGGGTGCTGACAAACAGCAGCACAATCCGAACAACCTCATAGATATTAAGATAGTCAGCACTCAAAGCTGCATAAAACAGCCCCGTAAAGCTGAGGGACAACGCCAGACAGAAGACAAAAGCCGCGGCCCGGCGGTGCCCTACCCCGTCGCGAAACGGCTTATCCATGGATTACCGCTCCGAAAAGGTAGAGATGGCTTTTTGCAAGCGCGTCCGTTTGGAAGGAAGCGCAGAGGTGCTGCGCCCAAACCGCAAGCGACGCCAGATCAGAACAAGCCAGCTATCATCTGCAGAAAGGTCCTGCACAGGCATGGCAAGCGGTGCAACTGGACCGCTGCTCAAGTCAACATTTGTCGAAAATAAATTAGATGTCATAGGCCTCATGAGCTCCACCCCCACTGGTAAAGCCATTCTTCGGAAACTGCTTTTTCGCCATCAGTCAGCTGAAGGCGCAACTCAACCGGGATTTCAAGGTCATCGCGCGAAACGTCAAGAAACACGCGATAAACACCCAGCTCTTCAATGTAGCGAACATCTGCAAAGTTAACTGTGCCGTTTAAAGCAGCGTTTTCAATAAATGGTTTTGCGCGTACAAGCTGCTCCCCATCCAATCCGCTCTCAGCAAACAACTCAGCATCAAAGTCCACGACAAACTTACGGGTTAGCGAGTTCTCTTCAGAAGCGGAATGCCCAGCCTTACCAGAACGCGTCTGGACAACAGGCATCAACATCTGCTCAGAACGACCAACTTCATCACCCCAATACATCTTGTAGTGGAATGAGAGTTCATCACCCGCTTTCACCGCTTCATTCGGAGACCAGAAGGCAACAACATTGTCGTTGATTTCTTGATCTGTTGGAATTTCTGCAAGCATGACAGCACCAGAACCCCAATCACCTAGAGGCTCAATCCAAAGGCTTGGACGCTTGTCATAGCGCGCTTCAAGGTCCTGATAATTCTCAAGATCTTTGTCACGCTGCATCAGACCAAACCCAGCCGGACTTCTGGCACCAATAAAGGAAAGCTGCAGATTATCCGGGTTGGAAAGTGGCCGCCACGCGGTCTTGCCATTAGCAAAGCGCAGCTTCAACCCATCACTGTCATGCACTTCTGGTCTGAAATCATCAAACCCGACACGGTCATTTTCACCGTAAAGATACATAGACGTCAGAGGTGCAATGCCAAGCCGCTCCACATCACTGCGGAAGAACAGATGTGCAGTCACATCAACTTCTGTTTGCTGGCCTGGCTTAAAGACAAACTGATACGCACCAGTCACACTCGGGCTATCAAGTTCAGCCCAAACCGTTACTTTATCAGAGCCATCTACTGGCTTGCCAAGATAAAACGCAGTGAAGTTCGGAAACTCCTCCGGCTTACCACTGGCCGTATCAATAGCAAGCGCACGTGCGGACAAGCCATAAACATTGCCTGCACCCAAAGCACGGAAATAGCTGGCACCCAAGAAGGCCACCAGTTCATCCATCCGCCCTTCCACATTGAGTGGATTTAGCAAACGGAACCCAGCCACACCGGGAAATGAAACATCGTTCAGCGACGCGGTCAGTTCCGCGTCCTGATAGTCAAAGTCAGCAGCCTCAAACACGAATGGTTGAGCTGCGCCCTCGCTTACCTCATGAATCTTCAGAGGATTTTTAAACAACCAGCCAGGATGGAACGCATGAACTCGAAAGTTCTCCGTGTCCTTCCACTTGCTACGGTCGCGCTTATAGCCAATTTTCCGATAGCCATCGTACTTCAAGTTAGCCAGCGCTTCCGGCAGTTCACCAGTTGGCTCAAGATAGGCGTCTTGCGCCTGTGCCTTCATCTTTGCCACGAGTGCACCAAAGGTGAATGGCATCTGAGATTGAGAGCTTTCGCCTGCAACAGCGACTGAAGAAGAAGCGACTGCCCCAAATCCAACACTGGAGCAAATGACGCCTAATACAGCGATATTGGAAAGAAAACTACTTCGTTGATTAAGCAACGAGACGCCCCCAAGGTTTCAAATACAACAAATTGCAGTGTTCGCATACACTGCGCAACTATAAGTTCTAGCAGAGCTTAGACCCCAGACCAGACAAGTCTCCATAACGCCCGATCACCTGAAGTTTATCGTAGCGTAATAAGGCGGAGATATGGTCGTGGCTAGGCAGAGCGGTGATGATTCACAGCGAAAATTAACCCTGTGAAACATCTCTAAGCTATTAGGATTACTGAGATATTAGGGGTAGCTCATTCAAGAGACACGTTTTCACCACGCTCTAACCCCAAACCCACCAAAAGCAATCACCTCTATTCGTCAACTTCTTTACACGCACCCTCAGGACTAATCTGAACCCCGCCGGTGGCGTGCACTCAAAATGAGATGATATCCAGTCAACTTTTCTTGGGGTCAGCGCCTCTCCCTAGTCCCTTTGAAGGGATCAAGCAACAGAACATTTCCAATTCTTATCGGTTTCCCTGATTAGTTTTTAAGTCCCCCGGACATACCCTCCCTCAACTATAGAAGGACACCCTATGGAAATTGGCATTGGCCTGATCGGCGCAGGGTGTATGGGAAAACTCCACGCCGTCGCGCTCAACGCGGCAGCCGCAGTGTTCAACACCAAACTCCGCGCCCGACTAGAGATGATCTGCACCACCACGGAAGACGGTGCTCAGGAGAAAGCCGAGCAGTTTGGCTTTGCCAGATCCACCAGTGACTGGAGCCTATTGGTCAATGACCCACGGGTTGAAGCCATAGTCATTGCCAGCCCACAAGCCACCCATCGAAAGATTGCCCTGGAAGCTTTCAAACTGAGAAAACCCGTGCTCTGCGAAAAACCGTTGGGCGCAAGCCTTTCAGATGCAAACGAAATGGCCCATGCTGCCGAAGCGTCCGGGCAAGTCAATCTGGTGGGATTCAACTACATCCGCACACCGGCAACACAACTGGCTCATCACCTCATCAAAGAAGGCGTCATCGGAGACATCACGTTCTTTCGCGGAGAACATACCGAGGACTTTTTCGCCACCCCCGAAACGCCTGCCACATGGCGCTCCAGTGGAGATGCCAACGGTACCATGGGAGACCTCGCCCCTCACATGATCAACTGCGCCCATGTTCTGGTTGGCCCAATCAGGAAAGTCAGTGCACAGATTGAGACCGTTTTCAAAACACGCCCGTCAGAATGCGCACCAAACATCGTCGAGCAAGTCACCAATGATGATGTGGCTCAGTTTATGTGCACTTTTGAAAACGGAGCGACAGGTCACCTCCTCTTCAGCCGGGTCGCACTGGGCAAGAAGATGGGCATTATCTACGAGATCACCGGCACCAAAGGCGCACTGCGGTTTGATCAGGAAGACCAGAACGCCCTCTGGCTTTACAAAATAGAGGATGGCCCGGAACAATCAGGCTTTAGAAAGATCCTCACCAATCCAACCCATCCTGATTATGCAGCCTTCTGCCACGGCCCCGGTCACGGAACCGGCTATCAGGACCAACTGATCATCGAAGCTCGTGACTTTCTGGAGGCCATCGCAACAGGAGCCACAAACTGGCCAACCTTCAAAGACGGTCTCGAAGTCGCAAAAGTCGTCGATGCCGCTCGCCGCTCTCACAAATCAGGAAGCTGGGTTGAGGTGAACTAACCTCTCCAACAAAAAAGGCCCACCAAACTGGCGGGCCTTCGAATTCTATAAAGCTGTAAGAACGCCTTATTCCAGACCGATCTTCGCTTTCAGCATGTCAGAAACTGCCTGCGGGTTTGCTTTACCCTTAGAAGCTTTCATCACCTGACCAACGAACCAGCCAAGCATGCCTGGCTTTTCTTTCGCCTGCTCTGCTTTGTCGGTGTTGTTTGCAAGGATCTCGTCCACGATGCCTTCAATCGCACCAAGGTCAGTCACCTGCTTCATGCCGCGATCTTCTACGATCTGAGCCGGATCACCACCTTCGCTCCAGACGATCTCGAAGAGGTCTTTCGCGATCTTACCGGAAATGGTGCCTGCTTTGATCAGGTCAATGATCTTGCCCAGCTGCTCAGAAGAAATCGGGCTGGAGGTCACATCCAGACCTTCTTTGTTCAAGCGGCCAAAGGTGTCGTTGATCACCCAGTTCGCAGCCAGCTTCGCATCACGGCCCTTGGCAACTTCCTCAAAGAAGTCACAGGAGACACGCTCAGCAACAAGAATGTCAGCGTCATATGGGGTCAGACCGAAGTCTTTAATGTAACGCGCCTTCTTCTCATCCGGCAGTTCCGGAAGGTCCGCAGCCATCTCATCAACCAGCGCCTGAGTGAACTCAAGCGGCAGCAGATCTGGATCCGGGAAGTAACGGTAATCATGCGCTTCTTCTTTGGAACGCATGGAACGGGTCTCACCCTTCACGCTGTCAAACAGGCGAGTTTCCTGATCGATCTCGCCGCCGTCTTCCAAGATACCGATCTGACGACGGGCTTCATATTCAATCGCCTGACCAACAAAACGGATGGAGTTCACGTTCTTGATCTCACAACGCGTACCAAACTCACCACCCGGCTTGCGAACAGAAACGTTCACGTCAGCACGCATGGAACCCTGGTCCATGTTGCCATCACAGGTGCCCAGGTAACGCAGGATAGTGCGCAGCTTGGTCAGGTAGGCTTTGGCTTCATCAGCACAGCGAATGTCTGGCTTGGAAACAATTTCCATCAGCGCCACGCCGGAACGGTTCAGGTCAACGAAAGACATGGTTGGGTGCTGGTCATGCAGGGATTTACCCGCGTCCTGCTCCAGATGCAGACGCTCAACGCCCACTTCAACCTGCTCGCCGCTCTTCATATCAAGGTGAATGATACCTTCACCAACAATCGGCTGCTTGAACTGCGAGATCTGATAGCCCTGCGGCAGATCAGGGTAGAAGTAGTTTTTGCGGTCAAAAACGGACTTCAGGTTGATTTCCGCTTTCAGGCCAAGACCCGTACGGATCGCCTGACGAACACATTCTTCGTTGATCACTGGCAGCATGCCCGGCATCGCCGCATCAACCAAGCTCACATTATTATTCGGATCGCTGCCAAAGCTGGTAGAAGCGCCCGAGAATAGCTTGGCTTCAGAGGTCACCTGAGCGTGAACCTCCATGCCGATTACGATTTCCCAGTCGCCAGTTGCGCCCTTGATGAATTTCTTCGGATCCGGAGTGCGCGTATCGACAAGCAGCGTCATGCGATCAATATCCTGTGTTCGTATAAGTCTTCACGGAAGTCCGGCCACGCGATGCATAGCCACGAAGACCACCTAATTTCTCAATGGTGTTGGGTAGGCCATCAACCCCACAATGGCAAGTGAATCTTCGGGAGTTTTTGAGCCAGAGTGCCTAAATTTCGGGGAGAAGCTTGTAGAAAGTCGCGCAGAAGCATCTGGAGCTTGACCCGCGCTGAACAACAATCCCTCAACACTCACTTTGCACGGCGGCGACTTGCCCCGATTTTCATAGCAATAGCACTTACAATCAGCCCCGTCGCAAAGCGGAACGGAAACAACGCCAACGGCCCAACTTCAGGGTTCCACGGCATAGGTATCCCAACAAGCTTGATAAGCCCTTCAAGAAACAGGCTAAGCGCAGCTGCAGCAAATCCTGCAATGAAGATCTTCCCCCGCTGATTGGCGTAGTAGCCCATATAGGCGGCGATCAATATGGCAAACGGATTCAAAAGCCCCGGCCACAGCAGGATTACAGAGATATCGTCGGTCATTAAAGTCTCATTCAGATCAATTAGGAAAGCACCTGCACAGCGCTACGTAGTTCCCCTAGCACATTATTGGAGTGACTGCGAAACAGACTTGGAGCACATCCCCGAAAAGTACGTTGCATAGAACAATAGGGAGAGACGCCCAACACTTCCAGCAAATCTGCAACACCTGCTTGTTTTCGCAATCCAGCAAGAAATCGCACGCTTGCAACACCCAGCTGCGTTGCCTATAAGGCAGCCATCAATCAATGGAGTTTTGATGCGAGCTCGACAAGAGTCCCGGTAAAGCCCTGTCGAAGATAGACAGGGCATGCACAAACCAAACAATCTCACTGACCGCATGAGCGGGCAGACGAGATACGTGCATCTTTAAAACTCAAAGACATCCATGGATATTTCGAAAGCTGAACAGCGCATTTTGCATGTGCTGGCACAAGGCGGCTGCATTGAATTGCGCCGTGACGACGACGGCACTCTGGAAGAAATGAACTGCGTCACCCGAGACGGTTGGTATTATGCCGGCCTGTCCGAATACATCTTCAGAAAACTGAAGTACCGACGCCTGATCTCTTCAAAAGGAGGCCGCCCATATCGCATCACCAAACTGGGCCTGACCCGCGTCCGTAGCCAGCTCGACAACCGCTGACCAACACCACCCTGCAGCACCATGCTGCGGGGTGGTTTTCAATCAAGCGAAGCTAAGGCAGTCACCTGCCCGCAATTTGCTTCAAAACCGCAGCCACAATGGCCTCCGGCCGGTCCTCTTGAACCAAATGACCTGCTAGAGGAATTGGAACGCAATCTTCCCCGGAAATCAAACCCGCCAACGCCTCCCCTCTTTCATAGGGGATCCACTCATCACACATGCCCCATAGCACTGAGACCGGGCAATCCATCGCCCCATAAAACCGCTGAACCTCATCAGTATATTTCTGATGCATCTGTGCGATCTGACGATAGAACGCAGGCTGCCCAACAGGCCCGATCCACGGAGCAGAATAAATCTCCAAAGCATCCTCTGAAAGCTCATGATGCGCAGCAGTCTGCAGATAAGCCCGCAACATCGCTTTATGCATATACTCCGGCATTCCGGCAAATGCCTCCGGGTGCTCTCGCACATGCTGCACCAACGGCGATCCCCATGGAGCCAAAGCGACCGCATCAAAAATCGTCAAAGACCCATAACGCAACCCATTCAGATAGTAAGCCCGCAGCGCTGTCGCCCCACCAAAGTCATGAGCCAGAACATCAGGGCGGTCCAACTCCCACTCCTGAAACAGCGCAGCCAGCACTTTGTTTTGAACCCCGAGGGAAACATCCTGCCCTTCTCGTTTCTCCGATTGGCCATAACCCACCAGATCAAAGTAATAGACCCTCCTGTGATCGAAGAGATGCGGCACAATCCTGCGCCAAACCTGCGAAGAAAAGGGGGTACCGTGAATGGCAACCAGTGGCGGTCCGTCTCCCATCACCCCCCAGCGAACTGCGTTTCCGTTAATGATCGAGGTGTTTGAAAGTTCAAGCATGGCACGACTCACATTGACATTTAGCTAAATGACTATATGAATATTTACATGGATAGAGCAATACAAATTAAAGCCATCTCCAGCGAGCCTCGCCTAAAGGTCCTTCGCCTTCTGAGAGAACCGAAAAAACACTTCAGCCATCAGCAATCGGCTGATCCGGTTGAGTTCGGTGTTTGTATGACATTGATTGCCGAAGCTTTAGGCGTTGCCCAACCTACCGCCAGCAGGCATCTGGATATATTGAAACAGGCTGGCTTCATCTCAGCACAGAAGCATTTGAAATGGTCCTACTGCAAACGCAATGAACCAGAGATCGAGAAGTTTCTGCACTGGCTCGGCACAGAAATCTCGCCAAATCAGATCACCTGATGCTCAAATCTCGCATTTACTCAATACTGGGAAACAGCTGCATAGCAATACGAGACCTCGCAGCAGCATTCTGCGAGGCCAATTAGCACGAGCATCAGTTACAGGTCGTATAAAAGAACCTTTGATCACGGTCCTCGCGATATGAATAGACATGACAGGTCGTTTGATATCGCCCTCGATCCCATAACTCGACAGTCACATGGGTAGCCGGAGGGCGCCCGCCACGATGCCAAACGCCACTCTCATCACGCAAAAGCAAGTACAGACCATCAGTCCCTGCCGGATTCCGGTAAGCCCGCTGGACATCGCGATCATATGATTCACTCAGTACCTGCCGAACAGTTGGCCCTGTAAAACTTGAACGCGTGTCCAAAGTTCGATCACCTACAAGAGTATCAGGCTCATCTGCCCAATAAACGTCAGCCTGAGCACTCGGCAGACCAACACTCAACGCCAGCAAACAGACACCCATAAACTTTCTGATTTTCATTTTTTTTCCTTTCCCCGAAACTTCGGGCAAAAGGAAGACGCAGCAGGCCTCTCTTTACGCAGCTAAATCAGGTAACAACGTAAACACATCAAAAGCAGCCTCCCAATAAAAATCGCGGAGCTACCGCAACATCTCACGCTCATTGACGACATAACGCACCGGCTGCATCATACCGACGGCAAGGTGCCAGATGTTGTGGCAGTGATAGGCCCACATGCCGGGATTATTGGCCAGAAACTCGATAGTCACCGTCTGCTTCTTAGGCACCCACACCGTATCCATTACCGGTGCATAATCATCATCAGGCCCACCGAGAACGCGAAATGTATGTCCGTGAAGATGCATGGGGTGAGACATGGGAGACCGATTGATCATCCGCAGCTGGACCACCTCCCCCTGCTTCACATCCAGATATGTTTTTTGCGGGTCAGGCCCTGCGTACGGCTCCGGCCAGTAGTGGTTGTTCATCATCCACTCATAGGCCTTCATATCTCCAGAGAGCAACACATCATAAACACGGTCAACTTTGCGGCCAAACCCTGATGCCTCAAGCGACTTCAAACTTCTAAAATCAACAGTCACCCCGTCAAAAGAAGGCCGTTTATCATTCACATTGGCCTTCGCATCATCGGTATGAATAACACCAAGACACTGCTTATTATCGCCAAGTGCTGCTGCATGGATCGTGTAGCTGCCACTGTCCGGCACATCCACCAGCACATCATAACGCGCAGATGTCGGGACAATGACATTCTGCCCCTCAACAGGCTGCATGCGGTTGCCATCAACTTCAATGACAGAGAACTTCAACCCATCAATGGAAATTCGGAAGAAAGTGCTGCCAGATGAATTAATCAGACGCAGTCGTAGACGCGCACCTTTTTTGACGGTCAGAGTCCATGGTTTAGAATTAGGCTGACCATTCAGGGTGTAACCCGCATTCACAACATCAATATCAAAATCTTTGGTGTTGGGAGGTTCATAGGCATCTTTGATCTCTGGCCGATGCCGACCACTTCGCAAGCCTTTGATAATCTCCCCACCTTCGGCTGGCGGGATATCGCTGAACATCAACACTTCATCATGATCGTAAGAATAAGGATTGTCCTTGGGATCAATAATGAGAGAGCCCAGAAGGCCATATTGCTCCTGCAAACCAAGGTGAGAGTGGTAGTAGTAACTGCCCTGCTGAACCAGCGGAAACTCGTAATATTGCGAGGTTCCCGCTTCAATCGGTAACTGTGCAATTTCAGGCACACCATCCTGCAGGGATGGCAACAACAGCCCGTGCCAGTGAATGCAGGTGGGATGCGTCATCCGGTTGTTGATGAGAACCCGGAACATATCCCCTTCCGTATATCGGATGGGAGTACCCGGCCATGTGCCACCAACAAGCATGCCTTTGAGATCTACACCATATTGGGAGTAGTTTTTTTCATCCACGTCCAACGTGAAATCCGGCTTAGCAACACCCGCACCAAGGAGCGACTGTGCGCAAGCTGTTTCCGGCGCCACAGAAGCAGGAGGCAAAACAGGCTGAGATTGCTGCGCGCCAGCACTGCCGGAAATGAATGTAGCTGCACCTGCTGCAAGCCCGCCGCTTGCGCTGGTTTTCACAAAGTCTCGACGGCTCAACTTCATAAGCGCACCTGCTCTTCCAGACGAAAAAGAGCAGTTTAGGCAGGGAAACGCTACATTTCCCTAGCATTATCGAGAGGATTATAAGGATTGAGTTACGCGCCGATCAAACGATCAGCGCCCATGGAGCCCAGCGCAAGTGAGCTGGTCAGGCCTGGGCTTTCAATACCCATGTAAGTCAACAGCCCCGGAATGCCGTGAGTTTCCTCACCCCAAATTGCAAAGTCGGCTGCTTCAGCGCCCGCAGGAACCAGCTTAGGACGAATACCAGAATAGTCGGCCTGCAAGCTTCCATCAGCCAGATCGGGATAGTATTTACGGATCTGCGAATAAAACCGTTCGCCGTGCGCTTCATTCACTTCGTAGTCGATCTCGTCGATCCACTCCACATCAGGACCAAAGCGTGCCTGATTGCCCATATCCAGCGTGAGGTGAACACCAAGCCCACCCGGCTCTGGCACAGGATAGATCAGATGTGAGAACGGCGCATCTCCGGCAAGGCTGAAATAGTTGCCCTTAGCGTAGTAAAGCTTCGGCACTTTACAAGACATATGCCCGGCCAGCTTGGAGAGCATCTTGTTGGAGTGAAGACCTGCAGCGATCACAAGCTCATGACAGGTAATCGCATAGCCATCCTTCATGACAACGGTAAAGCCGTCGCCTTTGAAGTTCTTGGCAGCAAACTCTTCATGCTCATCATTATCAAGATGATGGTCAGCCGCTTCCAGATCCTCTTCCACCAGAATGTCAGCACCCATCAACTCGCTTGGGCGCATACCGGTTTCAATCTCAGTGACTTCTGTCCCAACAACAACAAGCCCGCCATGCGCTTCCAGCCCACCTTGCAGCGCCATCATATACGCATGACTATCCACAATGCCTGTGGAAGGAGAAAACAGGGCGCCCTTACACGCCAGATGCGGTTCAAAGCCCCGCGCCTGCGCTTCATTGAGCATCAAAAGATCATCAACACCATTGGCTGCAGCACGTGCGCGGATGCCATCCAGCATGGAAACCTGGCTTTCATCGGTCGCAACAATCAGCTTACCAACGCGCTTGTACGGCACGCCAAATTCCTCGCAAAAGGAATACAGCATCTCCTTACCTTGCACGCAAGCCTTTGATTTCAATGAATCTTTTGCGTAGTAAATTCCGGCATGGACAACTTCGGAGTTACGAGCACTGATTTCAGAACCGATGATCTCGTGCTGTTCAAGCACAATAACTTCACGTCCCCTGCGCGCCAGTTCATAAGCCGCGCTCAAGCCCACAACTCCTGCACCGATTACGATGCACTCAACGTCTGCCATGCTATTCCTGTTTGCTCTTTTATTGTTGGGAGACAGACCCATAGCACATTACGCAGCAATCTAAACAATATACCCACAGCCTTTCCCGCATTAATCCCCAAGGCAAATGTGTAGATTTTGAGGCAGTATGTCTTGAAACGGCAAAACACCCAACATCTAGTAGGCAGCTTAATATACTAGGGTTCAACTCATTCAATTTGATCCACAGACAGATGCATCACACAGATACACAAGCAAAAAGCCTGCGCCAGACGCAGACTTTTCCCATGCCCATGTAAGGTGCATGTTGATAATGTGCAACCAGCACAACGCACGTGAGAACAGAACCTACTGAGCTTCAGCCAACTCTGCTGAATTCACCAGCTCCACGCCCTTGCTTATCAACTCTGTCCGGCACTCTGCCCAACCCTTCGGATCAATGGAAAGCACAGCATCCCCTGCCAGTTCCACTGCATATCCGCGCCCCAGCGCCCCAAGCGCCGTACTCTTCACGCAGTAACATCCATCAAGTCCGGCAATCCTGAGCCGACCAACACCGTGCGTCTTCAGGAAAGTCTCCAGCTCCTCACTGGCAAACGCATCCCCCACACTCTTCACAATATCCGCATCCGGCTGAAACCTGAGCCGCCTATCCAACTCAAGCCCATCAGAACCTTTCGTCCCAAGCCCCTCGCCAAGCAAACCAATCAGGAAGTTGGTGTACCCGCCTTCGTAAATCAGCCGTGTCGTAATCACAGGCTCTCCGCGCATCTGCGCCTTTGCTGCCAACGCATTAATCCGCGCAATCCGCTCTTCCACAAAGCCTGTTGGCCACTGCCGTCCTTTGGTATCCTTGGTAAAGTCCTCCTGCACATCCAGCACCAACAACGCAGTTTGCCCCCGGTTCGCCGTATCAATCACGGTTCCCTGCGTTGGCCCCTGCAACCGCATCAAACGCTGCGCCGTGTATCCAACGCCAATCAAAAGCACCAGAACCACAAAAACAACAACACTCCACATATTCATCAATGCCTCCAAGTTACGACTGTGCCAGTGAGGAAAAACAACCAAGCAACGCCCGCTGCACTTTCAGATGCGCCCGCACCTCATCCGCACTCAGGTTCTGCAAAAGCTCTTCAAGAATAGAAAGTTCCGCCTGCCGGACCGCGGTAATCGCATCCCGCCCTTTTGAGCTCAGCACATAATAATGCGAGCGCATATGAGCAGGGTTGTCCTTTATCTCCACAAACCCTGCAGCCTTGCACGCCGTTAGGACACGCGCCACAAACTGCCGTTTAAGGTCCAACCGCTCTGTCAGTGCTGGCGGCGTCATCGGAACACGACTGTTCAGCAAAGCCTCAAGAATGGCCCGCTCCCCAACACTCACCCCATGTTTTTGCGAGGCCACGTCCACCGCATTGGTAATGTGCCGCAACAAGGGCCGCGTGATCTGTATCCCCTCATAAAGCAAATCCGCCAGTTCAGAGTCTCTCTGCATTTCTCGCTCTTCCATACACCCACCAGACCACCCCACATCGATTCTGTCAACTAAGTTGACAAATAAGATACACTCAACGTAATGGCCCCATGCTAGGTTGAGGCATTAATGTGAGTCTGGTCTTCGTTTTAAAAGTTCATTTTATGAGTACCCGCAAATCAGCAATTGTCCTCGGCGCTTATGGCTTCATCGGAGCAGCTTGCGTCAAACATCTTCAACAAGCAGGATTTCATGTCACAGGCGTCGGACGCTCCCAGTCAGCTGCCCGACAATGTTTCCCTGATCTTCAATGGAACTTTCTGGATATTGCCGCCGCAACCACAACGGATTGGCGCAAGATCTTCGAAACGGCAGACATTATCATCAACGCCTCGGGCGCCTTGCAAGACACAGCCAAAGACAATCTCGATGCCATCCACGTACAGGCCATCGAACGCATGTGCGAGGCTTTGCAAAACACAGATAAGCTGTTCATCCAGATCTCAGCTGCTGGCGTAAAGCCTGATGCAGCCACGCACTTCCTCCGCACCAAGGCAAAAGGTGATGCAATCCTCCAGAAGCAGCTGGAGCATGCAATTATTCTGCGCCCTGCGCTCGTGATTGGCCCACAAGCCTATGGTGGAACAGCGCTCCTGCGAGCGGCCAGCGCCATGCCGTTCATCGGTTTCAAGGTGTTTCCCGAAAGCCAAATACAATCTATCGCACTTGATGATGTAGCCAAGGTGGTCACACATTGCGCACTGGGCAAAGTCCCCAAAGGAACAACGGCAGACCTTGCGGAAGCAACATCGCAAACACTCTGGCAACTCACAAATGCAGTGAGAGCATGGCAAGGCTTCCCGCAATGGCGCCATGCCATCACAACACCAAACTGGCTCCTGACGGCGACAAGTAAACTGGCAGATGCTCTTGGAACGCTTGGTTGGCGTTCCCCCCTGCGCTCCACATCCATCGAAACCCTGCAAAACGGTATCACCGCTGATACGACCACATGGCAAAAGGCGGGCGGATTTCCTTGCAAGTCACTTAATGAGACACTAAGCAGCCTGCCAGGTTCCACTCAGGAACGCTGGTTTGCAAGGCTGTATCTTTTATTGCCCCTCACGATTGCCTGCCTTTCTCTCTTCTGGCTCGCTTCCGGCACTATTGGAGCAATTCAGTTTAGTGAGGCACAGAACGTTCTGACCGAACGCGGCATGGATCAAACACTCAGCTTACTCTTTGTATTTGCAGGCAGTATCACCGATATCACGCTTGGTAGCCTCATCCTCTTTAGAAGAAGCACCCGCCTAGCCTGCCTTGGCATGATCGCGGTGACACTTGGCTACTTAGGTGCCGGCACGTTGTGGGCGACGGATCTCTGGGCAGATCCCCTTGGCCCATATGTCAAAACAATCCCGGCCGTGATCCTTGCCCTCTTTCCCATTCTGCTGCTGGAGGAGAGATGACCTACGAGTTTCTCAAGTTCCTGCACATCATCGGTGCCTGCGTTCTCATCGGCACAGGCGCAGGCATAGCTTTCTTCATGGTGATCGCTTCCAGAACTCTGGATGCAGCTGCAATCGCCCACACTGCTGGAACGGTTGTCATTGCAGACACCCTCTTCACTGCCACCGCAGTGATCATTCAACCCATCACCGGATATCTGCTGGCAAGAGAAGTAGGCTGGTCTTTGACCGAGGGTTGGATCCTACTCTCACTCGCACTTTACGTGCTTATTGGCGCATTCTGGCTCCCAGTGGTCTGGATACAAATCCAACTCAGAAACCTTGCCACAACAGCAGCCACGGCAGGCACGCCATTACCACCCCGCTATCACACCCTCTACCGCATCTGGTTCGCCTGCGGCTTCCCCGCTTTCATTGCGATACTAGGGATTGTTTGGCTGATGATTGTGAGGCCACCTCTCCAACTCTAAGTAAAAGACAGAACGAAAGCTAAGTAAACTCATTCACTTTGCATGCGACGAAATAAAGTTGAACCGCTTAAAATTTGAAGGTGCCGCTTGCTCCGACATAAACACGTCCAAATCAGCTTTACGATTATACCAGTATTTCAGAAGAATTTTATCACTATGAAACTGATGCATGAAATTCCCATAGAGCTCAAACTCAGAAAAACCCGTCAAGCAATCGTCATGAACACAATTCAGAATCCCTTTATGCCAAGGCAATCCTGTTCTCTTTTCAATTATTCTATGCAACTCCAGCATCCTCTCTCGTTCAAATCCCATACAATGGGATACAAACGAGTATGGATGCGTCTCATTTCCCCCTATGAGGGTCGGCACAGGCTTTAAAAAATTCGCATTGCGCTCATCAGAGGAATAGAAAATCGACCTTTCCTGGGCATCCCAAAACGTCACGGCTCGCACAGGACGGGTATCACTATCAAATGTGATTACACGCTCATCCTGAATGAAGTAAGGGAAACTTAGCTTAATAAACTGTTGGCGATACCAACCATTTAAACGCTTACGAGCAGCCTGAAACTTCAACACATCTTCCGATAAAATATCAGTTTCAACAATGTGCACAGCTCCAATTTTATGGCAGAACTGTGCAATATCTTCGCTTGGCGGAGTCACAACGTAAACTTGCTCAATCTCATGATTAACTAGTGCCATGGCAGAAGGGATTGCCCGTGCAGCGCGATCAAGATCTTTGGGTGCCAGCGGGAAGAGAAGGGATACAGGCTTACTGCTCGGAGCCACCGGCTCTCGGGGCAGCCAAGCGAGAATGTATCTGAATAAGTGACTTCTTAGTCTTCTGTTAATTTTATTGAAATCTAAAACCATTTTGAATTTACCATTTCAAAGAAATTCTCTTAATGGACATATAAAAAGAATAATTACAAAGGGGCAACGCAAACTGCACTGAATATTTTTAGAACAGTTCCAAAGGCCCCGGATCTCTCCGAGGCCTTCGTCATTTTTAGCAGCAGCGCTGAGGCTTACTTGCTCCACCAGTTGGCGGAAGGTTCAAAGCGGCCGGCAGCCTGTTCGATGACTTCACCAACCTGGAACAGAGTGCCTTCATCGAATGGTTTACCGATCAGCTGCAGGCCCAGTGGCAGGCCGTCTTTGTTGAGACCAGCTGGGATGGACATGCCCGGAACACCAGCCATGTTGGCTGTCACGGTGAACACGTCATTCATGTACATGGTCACTGGATCAGTGATCTCACCCGGAGCAAACGCAGCATCTGGAGTAGTTGGTGTCAGGATTGCATCCACACCGTCCGCCCATGCATTGTCAAAGTCCTGCTTGATCAGGGTACGAACCTTCTGCGCTTTCAGGTAGTACGCGTCGTAGTAACCTGCAGACAGAACGTAAGTGCCGATCATCACGCGGCGCTTCACTTCATCACCGAAGCCAGCTGCGCGGGTGTTCTCATACATCTCTACAATGTCGTTGCCCGGCACACGCAGACCATAGCGAACACCATCATAACGAGCCAGGTTGGAAGACGCTTCCGCTGGAGCCACGATGTAATAAGCAGGCAAAGCGTATTTGGTGTTTGGCAGAGAAATCTCGACGATCTCAGCGCCAGCTTCCTTCAGCCATGCAATGCCCTGCTGCCAGAGCGCTTCAATCTCCTCTGGAATACCATCCATGTGGTACTCTTTAGGAATACCGATCTTCATGCCCTTGATGGACTTGCCGATGAAATCTTCATAGTTCGGCACAGGCGCATCAACAGAAGTGGTGTCTTTCGCATCAACGGAAGCCATGGACTTCAGCAGGATCGCGTTATCACGCACGGTACGGCCAATTGGACCAGCCTGATCAAGAGAAGATGCAAACGCAACCATACCCCAGCGAGAACAACGGCCATAAGTTGGCTTGATGCCAACAGTACCGGTCAACGCTGCAGGCTGACGAATGGAACCACCGGTATCAGAAGCTGTTGCCGCAGCACAAAGATGTGCAGCAACAGCAGAAGCGGAACCACCAGAAGACCCGCCAGGAACCAGTGCAGTCTCAGTGCCATTGCGGCGCCAAGGGTTCACAACATTGCCGTAAAAGGAAGTCTCGTTGGAAGAGCCCATCGCGAACTCGTCCATGTTCAGCTTACCCAGCATCACAGCACCGTCGTCAAACAGGTTCTGCGTAACAGTGGACTCATACTCTGGCTTAAAGCCATCGAGGATGTGAGAACACGCCTGAGTGTGAACACCTTTGGTCGCGTAAAGGTCTTTAATGCCGAGAGGAATACCTTCCAGCGGACGCGCCTCGCCAGCAGCGATTTTTGCGTCAGACGCTTTGGCCTGCTCACGGGCAATATCACCAGTCACAGCAATATACGCATTAAGCGCTTCGTTGCCGGACTCGATAGCACCGAGGTAGCTCTCAGTCAGTTCAGTTGCGGTAAAGTCACGGGCAGCAAGCTTGTCGCGCGCCTCAGCGATCGTCAGTTTGGTAAGATCAGTCACAGTCATTATCCTTGTGAAATCGGGCGCTTATTCAACAACTTTAGGCACGGTGAAGAAGTTGTCTTCATGCACCGGCGCGTTGGAAACAACCTTGTCCGCATAACCGCCGTCTGTCTGGCCATCACTGCGCTTCTTCATGGTGGTTTCAACCACAGAGGTCATTGGCTCAACGCCGTCAACATTCACTTCGTTCAGCTGCTCAACAAAACCAAGGATCGTGTTCAGCTCACCAGTCATTTTCTCCGCCTGCGCGTCATCAACCTTGATGCGCGCCAGTCCGGCAACACGTTTTACGGTGTTCAGATCAACCGACATGTTTCACTCCGAAATTACGGGGGCAAAGAACTGCCCGCCTCGAATTCATCGCAAAGAGCTATAAACACAAAAAAACAGCAGAACAATCACTGCCCTGCTGTTCATCCCTCATATTCTCAATATTACGGAACTGATTAGTACCGATTATTGAGAAGCATATGCAGGTGATCTCCCGCGAATGCCCGATACCACCAGCCACAACGCCAGACCTAGCAACAGCGGAAGCGCAGAAAGTGAAAGCCCTGCCCAGCCAACAGTGCTGAACAAAACACCCGTTGAAAGCGCACAGATCGCAGACACCAAGGCCACGACTGAATCGTTGGCCCCCTGGGCAAGCGGCGCATCTTCAGGCGCAACAACCTCAACCAATCGAGACGTCGCGCCGATGAACCCAAAATTCCAGCCAACTCCCAGCAGGATCAAAGCCACGTAGAAGGCCCAGATCTCAACACTGAGCGCCCCAATCAGCCCTGCAGCCGCAAGTATCAACAAACCCAGCACCATGACTGAGGTCGTACCAATCCGGCGAATTATGTAACCGGTGACAAAGCTCGGGCCAAACATGGCAACCAGATGCCAACGGATCACATCACTGGATTGTCCAACTGAGAACCCACAATACTCCATGGCGAGCGGCGTAGGTGACATCTGCATGGTCATGAAACCAAAGGAGAGCCCGGCACAGGCCGTTGCACTCCAAACAGCTGGTCGGCGCAGCACTTTCAAGGAGGCAATAAGTCCTTTCACTTGTTGATCTTTCTTCAAGGCAGGCGGCAGGTCTAAACCCAGCACAGGCAGCGCACCCACAACAGCAACACCCGCCAAGGCAAGATAACTGCCCACAAAAGGAATAACACCGCCAAAATCCTTCACCACACCAACAAGACTTGGGCCGAGAAGAGCCGAGAGCAGCCCCATAGACATACTCAGCGATATGGCCATGGGCTTCCATCTTTCACTGGCGCTGTCAGACGCTGCAAACCGCATGAAGGCATAGGCCGCCGTGGCAATGCCCAAAAGAACATGCCCAATGAGCAACACGACAAACTGATTGGAATAAAGCGCATAAACGCAGAACAACGAACCAATGATACTCAGAACCACCCCCAGCAAGATGCCTTTCTGCCGACCATAGCGCCCCATAAACAGCGAGATAGGTGTAGCAAACAGAAAGTTGCCAAACATCTGCAGTGCCAGCGGCACAGTCGCCATAGTGGGATGGGGCGCAAGATACGACCCTGCCAAAGCGCTGATCGCAATCAGGATTGGCATCTGCATGGAAAGGATTGCTGTTGCAACTAAAATGAGCGGAAAGTTGCGTGCCCTGTAGGCTGCTCCCGGCTCCGCCACCTCTGAAAGTCCCATAGTAATTCCTCGAAGAAACTTTGACCTCCTTCAAATTACCGCTTACAACATTTGGCAGTTAGGACATTAGAGCTTCAAATCATGCCAAATACGCAAATTGAGCAATATCGTCATATCGATGCACTTGTGTATCACGGGATCAATCTTCTGGATCTGGCAGGCCCTATGCAGGCGTTCTGGACGGCTGACAGCTATCATCCCAAGTATAAACTCAGGATTCTCTCTGTTGATGGTCAACCCATAGAAACCCAGCCCGGGATCAAAATCGCCGTTGATGGGAAGATATCCGACTGGAACCCCAAAGCAGATCTTCTGATCCCCGGAGGGCGCGTCGATAAAGAGCTGCGCAGCAGTGCTCTTCACTCGCTTCTTCAAAAGGCCGCAGCAAGAACAAACGGCGAGCGTATCATCTCCATCTGCTCTGGTGCACTTATTCTCGCAGACGCTGGCATTTTAGATGGCAAACAAGCCAGCACCCATTGGAGCCGCGCTTCCACCGCTCAAACAGACTTCCCCGATGTGAACTGGCAGCTCAACCAGCTCTTCGTCAATTCAGGCAATATCTACACGTCCGCAGGTGTCACAGCAGGCATCGATCTGACGTTGCACCTCATAGAGCAAGACCTGGGCTCAGCCATCTCACTAAAGACGGCACAAGAGCTGGTGGTCTACTTACGCCGCAACGGCGGGCAAGCGCAGTTCTCATCTGCCCTTTCCCTGCAAGCAGCAGGTCAATCCAACATTGCAAAACTCTCCGAAATCATCCTGTCAGAGCCAGAAGCTGATTGGACCATCGAGAACATGGCAAAGTCCGCAGGCGTCTCCACTCGCACCCTGCACCGCCGCCTGAAAGAAGACATTGGCGCGACTCCAGCCCAGTTCGTAGAACGCTTGCGGCTGGATCTAGCCAGAACAGCTCTCCTCAAACGCAGTTCTATCAAGCAGGCAGCCAATCTCTCCGGCTTTGGCCATATCCAAAACCTGCGCCGCGCCTTCCAACGCAACTTCGGCATCACACCCTCTGAATATGTAGAGAGGTTTTCCTGATGCCCGAGACAACCACACCACGAGGCCGACCACAAAACAGTGAGCTTACCCGCCAGATCCTGACCACAACGCTCAATGCACTTGCTGCGGGCGGATATCATGGAACCTCAACGCAGCAAATTGCAGATGCGACAGGCACGTCCAAACAAGCGCTGTATCGCCGCTGGAAGAATAAAGCCGCCTTGGCACTCGAAGCCCTCCGCTACGGGTTCCGACAAGTGCCACCCACCTATCCCGGTATGTCCTCTTTTCACAATGATCTGCTGGAAGCCACCTCAGGCACCCTCAACGCCCTACACGAAACCCCGCTAGGCGCCGCATGGCTCGCCTTGCTCTCAGAGCCTTCGTTAGCGGAGGAACTTTCCCTCATTGAAGGCGAACAGCGCACGCACTTCAGACAGATTTTCGTTTACTGGAATACCACTGCAACCATGGAGACAAGCATCGACCAACTGCTCGGTTTTGTGTTTTTCACCAGCCTCGTTCGCAGGAGAAAATCGACACTAAGGGAAATTACCGAGTTAATTCAGAGCATTACAAGCCGATCATAAAAAATCAAAGCCGCTCTCCTCTTGGTGAAGACACTTGATTGGCACTTGTACACCCTCCTGGGGCAAGAAGATTGGGCCTCGCAAGAACGGGCAATTTCCGCAAGCCGAGGTTGTCGAACAAACAAAGCATTCTTCCTGACCTGGTTTTGTTTGTCCGGCGAAATTCATTGTTTCATTGAGGGTAATATAATGAAAATCAAATCTATCGCTGTTGCAGCGGCTATTGCAGGTGCTGCCCTGTCCGCAAGCACATTCGGCGCATTCGCTGATGAGATCTCCACATTCACCTCTGGTGGTTATGCGATTGGTGGTACCGATCCTGTTGCATACTTCACACAAAACAAGCCTGTTCAGGGTAAAGCTGAATTTACCGCACAGTACGACGGAGTAACCTGGAAATTCTCCAGCGCTGAAAACCGTGACAAGTTCGTTGCAGAACCAGCAAAGTTTGCTCCACAGTACGGCGGCTGGTGTGCAGTTGGTGCTTCCTTCGGCAGCAAGCTTGAAACCAAGCCTGAACTCTGGGACATCGTTGACGGTAAGCTCTACCTCAATGCCCACGATGGTGCAGTAAAGCGCATGCAGTCCCGCACAATCGAAACAATCACCAATGCAGACACAAACTGGGTTGATATCCGCGACGTGCCAGCAGACAAACTCTAAGTTTCCTTCAGTGCATATGCCGCAATAGGCGATGCCTAGCGCCTATTCCGACATCTCCCCAAATCTCATGGTGGCATATGCATTGAGCCCTAGAGAAAGCCGCAGAAATCTGCGGCTTTCTTTCGTTTCCGACGCACGTCCCCTCAAGGCCAATACCAAAAAGACTAACACTGCATCTACAACGAGTTACGCCTTCTCATGTGTCTTTTGCAGCGAGCAATCCACGCCCTCACAACCAGTTCTCAAAACGGTGATGAAGCGTTATTGGCCTTAAGATAAGTATTCACGCATAGTGTTTTCAGAACATAGATAAAAACCAGTGGTTCCCCATAATCAACTGGTAAACGAAACAAGCCAGACTTGGCTTCAACGATCAGTCCGAAGGAGTTGCCCATGCCGATCAAATCTTCAGTTCTTGCAGTTGGACTAGCACTGTCAGCACTTGTAACTGTTCCGATGACGGCAATGGCCGATGACGTAACCAACTTCGTTGAAGAAGGCTACGCAATCAAAGGAACTGATCCGGTCGCTTACTTCACTGAAGGCAAGCCAGTTCCAGGCAAAAAAGAGTATTCCACGCAGTATCAGGATGTAACGTGGCTTTTCTCTTCTGCTGAAAACCTCGACAAGTTCAAAAAGGATCCAACCAAGTACGCGCCTCAGTATGGCGGTTGGTGTGCAACTGGTGTGAGCTTCGGAGTAAAAATTCCGATCCAGCCAGAGCAATGGAAGATCGTTGATGGCAAACTTTACCTGAATGCCCATGCAGGTGCCCAGCGTCACTTCCTGAAAGACCCGAACGCTTCCATCGCCCGGGCAAATGAAAACTGGCCAACGATCATACACACGCCAGAAGCAGACCTTTAAGCGAACCCCACACCCAAGCTCCCTTGAAGGCCATTCCAGTCACGCGTGCCCCCAACATAAGCGTGACCCCGCGGTAAAAGCAATAAAACGCGGAATGTGTCCCTCTCAAACTCAAAAGGCCTCAGTTCATGCTGAGGCCTTTTCTTGTATCCGGTAATCCAAGATGTCTGATCAGGATGCCGTAACGCTGTGGTTGACTGTCACCGTCTCCCCCGGCTTCAGCTTTGCCACCCGAAATGCATCATCCTCCATACATTCGGTAAACTGATCAGCATTTTGGTCCAAAATCGGGAAGGTACCGTAGTGACACGGAATAATGGTCTGGAACTCAAAGAACCGCTGACACGCCATCGAAGCAGTGCGCGCGCCCATAGTGAACCGATCGCCAATCGGCACAATCCCAATCTGGGGCCGATAGATTTCGTTGATCAGCTCCATATCAGAGAAGATATCCGTATCACCCATATGTAACAGTGTTGGCTCATCCTCAGCCATCATCACCACACCTGCCGGATTACCCAGATACACATCTGCAATGCTGCCTTCACTATCAAACGAACAGGCAGAACTGTGCACCGCATTGGTCAAAGCAACACCAAATGCACCCATATTCACGCAGCCGCCATGGTTCATTGGATTGATCTTCTCAATACCTTTGTCCTGCGCCCACATGCAGATTTCCCAGTTCGCCGTCAGCGTTGCACCAGTCGCTTTCAAAATATCAATGGTATCGCCCACATGATCATCATGGCCGTGGGTCAAAAGAACATGGTCCACACCTTCGCTCACTTGCCCCACGCTCATCTCCGCCGGAAAACTCGGATTGCCGGATAAGAACGGATCAATCAGAAGCGTTGCCCCTGGAATATAAACCTTGAAAGCAGAATGGCCCAGAAACTGTAAATCCATACTACCAATCCCCCAATGCGGAGCGCCGAAACGCGGCACATCCGTGATATCTAAAATATTATCTAAACTAGTAGGAATTTGGTTACACAACCCTTAAATGTAACCGGACACTGGCAAAACTCCGATAATGCCCTAGGAGATCTTCCAGTCAATCTCTGCAATACCATGTTCTTTCAAATAGGCATTGGTTTTGGAAAATGGAGCCGACCCGATAAAACCGCGCCGTGCCGACAACGGCGATGGATGGGCACTCATCAAAACCAGATGCTTGCTCTCATCAATCAGTTCCAGTTTCTTCTGCGCATGAGCCCCCCACAGGATGAACACCAGATGCTCTCGTGCCTCAGATAGCCCCTTGATCGCAGCATCCGTAAACGGCGCCCACCCCTTCTTGGCATGAGAGCCAGCCTTGGCTTCTTCCACGCTCAAAGACGTATTGAGCAGCAAGACACCCTGCTCCGCCCAATGTGTCAGGCAGCCATGAGGCGCAGGCGCATAACCAAGGTCGCTCTCCAGCTCCTTGTAGATATTGCGAAGCGAAGGCGGCAGTTTCACGCCTTTGCGAACTGAGAAGGAAAGTCCATGTGCCTGTCCTGCCCCGTGGTAGGGATCCTGTCCAAGGATGACAACACGCACATCACTCAGTGCAGCAGCATTAAAGGCGGCGTAGCAATCAGTTGTTGGCGGATAAATGGCTTTCCCTTCCGCTTCTTCCGCCTCCAAAAAGGCCTGAAGTTTCTGAAAGTAGGGTTTATCCATTTCAGGAGCCAGAATGCCCTGCCATCCCTCTTCAAACTGCACTTGCGTCACGCCTATATCCACCTGCTCAATCTTCTTGCATCCTTACCTTTATCAGAACAGCCATCGCACGGTTCAGTAGGAAGTAGCATGTCCCCGAGAAAAATATAGATTACCGGCTTGGCGTCACCCTCAAGCCGTGCTAACCCGCCGCCATGGCAAATGATCCCTCTCTTTCTCTCGAAGATTTCTGCGACGCGCTTTATGACGATGATCGCCTGATCGGTATCGACCTTGGCACCAAAACCATTGGTCTGGCACTGACTGATTCTGGACGACAGATCGCTTCTCCATTGGAGACCATCAAGCGCAAGAAGTTTACACAGGATGTAGAACGTCTGCTGGATCTTTGTCAGGAACACAGTGTCTTTGGCCTCGTCATCGGCTTGCCGCTCAACATGGATGGCACCGAGGGCCCGCGCTGTCAGGCGACCCGAGCGTTCGTGCGCAACCTTGCCCAGAAAACGGAAATCCCGATCACCTATTGGGATGAACGTCTCTCCACCGCTGCCGTCACACGCACACTTATCGAAGCAGACCGCTCCCGCGCCCGCCGTGCCGAACTGGTCGACAAGATGGCCGCCTCCTACATTCTGCAAGGCTTTCTGGACCGCATCAACTATGGCGGCACTTCTCTCTTTGAAGACGCGTAGACCCAGTTCCCAAGCAACAACACTTGAGAAAATTTAAGGCGCTCTGCGCTTTACCACTCAGCTTTTTTCAGGCTACGTGAATAGACGGATACGCGCATCAATGCGCACTTTGTCCATCCACTTGCAAAGACACTTTCCTGTCTGTGCAACAGCCTGAAAAGCACACGCATGTTCTCTGCCCTGTCAGCCATCATCTCTGTCTTGCTCCTCACAGCCACAGGATGGTTCCTCCGTCATCGCAATCTCATCCCAAGAGAACGATGGAGCGGCATGGAAGATCTCGCCTATTGGGTTCTCTTCCCCGCGATCATCCTGATCAACGTGGGCACCTCAGATTTCTCGGCAATGCCCGTTATGGAAATTACCATATCGGTACTGGGGACATTCTCGCTTCTGGCCATTCTCTGCCTCACCTTACAGCCATTTCTAAAACAGAAGTTTGCGATCGAAGGTCCACGCTTCACGTCAATCTTTCAGGGCGTTGTACGCTGGAATGGCTTTGTTGCCATGGCGATTGCAGCCAATAGTTTTGGAGAGGAAGGTGTAGCGCTGGTGGCGGTCATCATGGCAATCATGATCCCGGCAGCAAACCTGCTCTGCGTGATTGTATTGTCGATCTATGCAGGAGGCTCTGTCCCCTCACCAAAGACGCTTGCAAAAGAGCTGATAAAGAACCCCTTCATCATCAGCGTTGCAGCAGGTGGCCTCATCAACGCGTCTGGTGGTTATATCCCGGAAGTTATTGCAAACTATCTGACATTTTTGGGAAGTGCCGCCCTGCCAATCGCAGTTCTGTGCGTCGGTGCAGCTTTGGATTTGGGAGCGTTACGTCGCCCGGGCCCAGCGCTCACATCAGCTCTGCTTTTACGCAACGTACTTGCACCGGGCATTGCCTTGAGTTTCGCACTTGCACTTGGGCTTGACGAAATCTCGGCAACCATCGTCACGCTGGTGTTCTCTGTTCCAGCAGCAGGTGCAAGCTTTGTTCTGGCAAGAAAAATGGGCGGCGACGCCAAATTGATGGCCGAAATTCTGACCCTTCAGACAGTCGCCGCCGCAATCACTATTCCGACGTGGTTAGTGGTCGTGGCTTACTTGATTGGGTAAAGCCACTCCAAAATGCCCTTGGCATCATAGCGAGCATCCAGCATGCCATAGCTTGAACGCCACTGGCCTGCCATACGGGTCTCAATAAACGCATTGGCAATCGCTGGAGGAGCAACTTCCTTCAGCGCCGCAGCCGCAGCTGTGATCGCCAGCTGTTCCGTCAGCAACCGCGCACCGCCCTCATCTTCCAGACACGTCCGCGCAGCAGCCTGCAACACTTCAACAGACACCTTGCCCGCAGGACCAAGATCAGCTTCCAGCATGCCAAGCACATTCATGAAGCTGTCTGGAGTGCGATGCATGGCACGCAGCAGGTCCAGCGCCATGATGTTGCCTGAGCCTTCCCAGATGCTGTTGACTGGGGCTTCGCGATAGATACGAGCCATGTCGTGGTCTTCCACATACCCGTTACCACCCAGACACTCCATCGCCTCAGCTGCAACGTTCTCTGCACTCTTACAGATCCAGTATTTCGCAGCAGGCGTGATGATCCGCAGGAAGTCAGCAGCTTGGCTGTCTTCACCTTCCAGATCCATACAGTGCGACAGTTTCAGCGCCAGTGCCTCACTTGCAGCCATGTCCAAAGACATATCCGCAAGAACCCGCTGCATCAGTGGCTTCTCGATAAGACGAGCACCAAATGCACTGCGGTTGGAGGTGTGGTGCACAGCTCTGGAAATCGCGGCCCGCATCAGGGCAGAAGACCCGATACAACAGTCCACACGGGTCGGCGTCACCATTTTCAAAATGGTCTTGATGCCCTTACCCACTTCCCCAACAAGGAAGCCAACAGCATTGTTAAACTCAACCTCGGAAGAAGCGTTGGACTTGTTACCCAGCTTGTTCTTCAGGCGCTGGAAATCCAGACCATTCACTTCACCGGTTTCCAAGATACGCGGCACGAGGAAACAGGTTGGGCCCTCTTCCAACTTGGCCAGCACGAGGAACGCATCACACATTGGCGCAGAGAAGAACCACTTATGACCATTGATCACATAAGTGTCGTCAGAAACTTTTTCAGCGCGAGTGATGATCTGACGCAAGTCGGACCCACCTTGCTTCTCCGTCATGCCCATGCCAAGGCTTGCACCCATCTTCTGGCTGGCAGGGCGGAAACGCTGATCATACTTGCGGCTCAGGATGCGCTCATTCCAAACCTTGGCAAGCTCAGGCGCCTGAGTAAGGGCCATGGCAGACGCGTTGGTCATGGTCACGGGGCAAAGGTGCCCACCTTCCACCTGGCTCATCACGAAATACTTGCGCGCACGATTATAAAACGCACGCTCACCACCCGGTTCCATGGACTCAACGGACGCGCTATGCAGGCCAGCTTCAAACGAGCGGCGCATCAGCGCGTGATAGGACGGGTGAAATTCAACAACATCCAGACGGCGACCATACGGATCGTGTGTTTTCAGCACCGGTTCATTAACATTTGCCAATCTACCCAGATCCAGTGCATCTGCGGCTCCACACTGCTCACCAAACTTGATAAGCTCCTCCCGTGCAGAATCGTTGGAGCCCGTGCCACCCAGATCAGCAAGGAGAATTGGATCACTCTCGGCAAGGTTATACCCACAATATGGCGGGGCCTGATTAATTACCCCTGTCGTCATAGTGGCTTGTGAAACTTTATCCATTTTTCCTCCCGCGAGTTGCCCCAGCGATTTTGATAGGTTAGCGCGCACGTTGCAACTGCGATTTGCACAATAAAAACTATACATCTGTTGAGCTCTTTACGAACTCGGTGTTTCTGCCTATAGAAGGGTCTTCGATGAGCAAGAAAACCACACATCGATCCTCAGCGTTCCCGCATCGCCATCTCCTCGGTATCGAGGGATTGCAGCCTCCCCACATTAATTACCTTTTGGACCTTGCCGACGAAGCCGTCGAAGTCTCCAGACAGGTAGAAAAGCAGAAAGCTGTTCTGCGTGGGCGAACGCAAATCAACCTCTTCTTTGAGGCTTCCACCCGCACCCAATCTTCTTTTGAGCTTGCAGGCAAGCGCCTGGGCGCGGATGTGATGAACATGTCGGTCTCCACCTCTTCGGTGAAAAAGGGTGAAACCCTGATCGACACAGCAGCAACCCTGAACGCCATGCGCCCTGATTTGCTGGTCGTTCGCCACCACGCCGCTGGTGCTGTCCACCTGCTGGCCCGCAAAGTCGGCTGCGCGGTCGTCAACGCCGGCGACGGCCCTCACGAACACCCAACACAGGCTCTGTTGGATGCCTTAACCATCCGCCGCCACAAAGGAACCCTCGGCGGCCTGACAGTAGCCATTTGCGGCGACATCCGCCATTCCCGCGTCGCACGCTCCAACATCATCCTTCTCTCCAATATGGGAGCCCGCGTGCGTGTCATAGCTCCCTCTACACTACTGCCCTCTGGTATTCATAGTATGGGCGTCGAAGTATTCACAGACATGCGCGAAGGACTAAAGGGCTGCGACATCGTCATGATGCTGCGTTTGCAACGCGAGCGTATGAGCGGTGCGTTTGTACCTTCTGTTCGTGAGTATTTCCGTTACCACGGTCTGGACTCGGAAAAACTCTCCTATGCCAAACCTGATGCTCTGGTCATGCACCCCGGCCCAATGAACCGCGGTGTTGAGATCTCAGCAGAAGTCGCGGATGGTCCACAAAGCCTGATCCGTGAGCAAGTAGAGATGGGCGTTGCCATTCGCATGGCAGTGCTTGAAGCACTTGCTCAAAACCTTCCCGACAACCACTAGAGGACACGCGCATGTACAAGAATGTAAACCCGCTGGTCCTGACAAACGCCCGCATCATCGACCCAGCAAACAATGTTGATGAAGCAGGTGCAGTGATTGTACAGGACGGCACCATCCTCGCCGCTGGTGCAGAGGCCCTCAATCAGGGTGCCCCAGATGGAGCAAAGACCGTTGACTGCCACGGCGCTGTCGTCGCACCCGGCCTTATAGACATGGGCGTCAGCGTAGGCGAACCCGGCGCAGAACACCGCGAAACGCTGGAAAGCGCCAGCCGCGCAGCAGCCGTTGGCGGTGTAACCACCATCCTCACCAGCCCTAACACGGACCCCGTGATTGATGACCCTGCACTGGTGGACTTCATGCTCCGCCGCGCCCGCGATACAGCCATTGTCAACGTCCACCCAATGGCTGCTCTCACCAAGGGCCTGGCTGGCAAGGACATGAGCGAAATTGGTCTGCTCAAAGAAGCAGGCGCCATCGCCTTTTCCAACGACAGACTGCCAATCACCAACTCTTCCGTTCTGGTACGCCTGTTGACCTACGCCCGTGACTTCGACGCACTGGTTGTTCATCAGGCACAAGACAAGGATCTGGCAGGCTCTGGCGTCATGAACGCAGGCCTACGGGCCTCATGGCTCGGTCTGGGCGGTATCCCGCGTGAAGCTGAGTTCGTCGCAATCGAACGTGATATGCGCCTCGTCGCTATGGCAAAAGGCAAGTACCACGCGCGTCTGATCTCCTGCCCGCAAAGCGCAGAAGCTATCCAGAAAGCGAAGAACGACGGGCTTAATGTCACCGCAGGCATCTCCATCAATCATCTCACGCTCAACGAAAACGACATCGGCCCGTACCGGACCTTCCATAAGATGTCGCCGCCGCTGCGCACAGAAGATGATCGTCAAGCAATGGTCAAAGCGCTGGCAGACGGCACAATCGACATCATTATGTCCGATCACAACCCACAAGATGTGGAAACTAAGCGTCACCCCTTTGCAGAAGCCGAAGATGGTGCTTTAGGGCTTGAAACAATGCTTGGAGCTGGAATGCGCCTCGTTCTGAATGAGGACATCTCACTTTCCAAACTGCTTGCAACAATGACCTGCAATCCAGCGGACCGTCTTGGTCTTCCTGCTGGCCGCCTCTCAAAAGGCGCTCCGGCAGACCTGATCGTGTTCGACCCGCAAAAACCATGGATCGTAGAAAAAGATAAAATCCGCTCCCGCTCAAAGAACACGCCTTTCGAGGACGAAACTTTGACAGGACGGGTTTTGACAACCATCGTTGCAGGCAGCATCCTAGATCACGACGCAATTTAACGTGTAGCTCTGAACAAGCCCACGAGGCTTTGGCACAATGCACGCGATACGATAAAGTTTTAAAGCAGTATGCTCATCCGCGAGGACAGGCATACTGCTTTAATATTCAACTACTGGAGAACACCCGTGCCTGATCCAATCAGCTGGTCCCTTGATTTACCCTATTATCTGGCTGCATTGGCCTTTGGCTATCTATTAGGCTCCATTCCGTTTGGCTTGCTCTTTACAAAAATGGCAGGCCACGGCGATATCCGGAACATCGGGTCCGGCAACATTGGCACCACCAATGTACTACGCACCGGAAGCAAGAAACTCGCTGCCCTCACTTTGCTGTGCGATGCGCTCAAAGGCACAGCAGCCGTTGTTCTTGTTGCTCTTTACATGGGCGGTGAAGCAGCATTGATCGCAGGTCTAGGTGCATTCCTTGGTCACCTTTTCCCGGTCTGGCTCAAGTTCAAGGGCGGCAAAGGTGTTGCCACCTACATCGGCATCCTGCTCGGCATCTTCTGGCCAGTAGGCATCATCTTCATCGCCATCTGGATTGCCACTGCCTACATCACCAAGTTCTCATCCCTGTCAGCACTGGTAGCAAGTCTTGTCACTCCCTTTATTCTGCTGGCTTTCGATCAGTGGCAAATTGCGCAAATGATGGGATTACTCAGCATATTGCTATGGGCAAAACATCACGAGAACATTGCCCGCCTGCTGAAAGGCAAGGAAAGCAAGATCGGTTCCAAGGGATGATTTAAATGGAGACAGCCACCAAAAGCCGGGCACCACACCTAAGTGACACCCAACGGCTTGCGTGGCTTCGTCTTATCCGCTCTGAGAATGTCGGCCCAAGAACATTCCGCGAGCTCTTCAATCATTTCGGCTCAGCACAAGCAGCACTTGATGCCCTGCCAGAGCTATCCCGAAGAGGCGGTAAGAAAACTTATCGCCTTTTTTCTATGGACAAAGCGGAAGCCGAGCTGGCTTCCCTTTATAAAATGGGCGCACGCCTCGTAGCCATGGGCGAGCCCGCCTATCCGCCCCTTCTCAGACACATTGATGCACCGCCACCCCTGCTCGCAGTCCGGGCCAGAGAGCCATTGCAGCAAGAGCTTACCGGCACGCAAAAGACGCTTGCGATCATCGGCGCCCGCAATTGCTCGGTCGCTGGAGCAAAGTTCGCAACAAAGCTAGCAGGAGACCTCTCAGCAGAAGGTTTCACAATCATCTCAGGTCTGGCACGGGGCATCGACAGCGCAGCGCATCAGGCCGCTCTCGCATCTGGAACCATTGCTGCCTTTGCCGGTGGCATAGACACCATCTACCCAAAAGAAAATATGGAGCTTTTTGCAAAGATGATCGCAGCCAACGGAGCCGCCATCAGCGAAATGCCCATGGGCTGGAACCCAAGAGCCCGTGATTTTCCCCGCCGCAATCGCTTAATCTCGGGAATGTCATTGGGTGTTATCTTAATTGAGGCTGCCGAAAAGTCAGGATCTCTGCACACCGCCCGATATGCGCTGGAGCAAAATCGAGAGATATTGGCTGTCCCGGGATCTCCTTTGGATCCCCGGTCAGTCGGCGCCAACAAACTTATCCAGCAAGGCGCTGCGCTCATTCAATCCACTGACGATATTCTGGAGATCATGGAACCTAAAATTTCCATGTCGCTACCACTTCATCAGGGGATTGATGAACCTGCCATAAGCTGGCCAGCACAGGATCAGGCAGATGTAGACGAGACCTCAAACCCACTCAATGCCAAAGAACAGGACAGACAGGCCGTCATCGATGCATTGAGTGAAACACCCATAGATCAGGATGAACTCCTGCGATTTACGGGGGTCACCTTACAAACGCTTCAGCTCATCCTTCTGGAGATCGAACTGGCCGGACGCCTGGAACGGCACAAACCCAACAAGCTGTCTTTGATACATTCTGGCAGAGCGTGACAATTTTGTGTCTTAGTCGGTTTCGCTCGTTTCTGTATTCAAGTCCTCAACCCTTTCAGGATCCGGTAATCCACCGGATTGAGCTTCCGCTTCCTTTTGAGCCAGAACCAGCAAATATCCCAGTAGGTCGAGCCTCTGCGATCGCGCCATGTCACTCAATTCACGACACATTTTGGCGCAGTACTCTGCTACATCACGTGTTTCGATTGTTCTGTCATTTTTCGGCAACGGGTAATTACGCAAGCTTTTTAACCTTCTTATGCAACCATGACACAAGCCTCAGATGGCAAAAAGCGCTTTGCAATCTGAGGGTTACAGCAGGTAAAGCCATTACCTTAGGTTGCATAAATTAGCAAGCGCAACCAAAATATGACCCAAGGAAAATTAAGGGAGTGGCTTTTCCGCTCTTGACCAATTGATCTGAAAAGGCCATTTGACAGCCGCGAAGTCATCCGAGATTGTGTCGGTTCGACTCATAAAACGGTTTTTGATTTATCAATTCCAAGACGAGATTTACGCGAAAGCCAGGAAATCAATGAACGTAGTCATTGTGGAATCACCGGCGAAAGCCAAGACCATCAACAAATATCTGGGCAAGGACTACATCGTTCTGGCGTCCTACGGCCATGTGCGCGATTTGCCTCCCAAGGATGGCTCCGTTCTGCCGGACGACGACTTTGCCATGTCCTGGTCTGTAGATTCCAAATCTCAAAAGCGCCTGTCGGATATCGCCAGCGCGGTGAAGGAGGCTGACCGCCTTATTCTCGCAACTGACCCTGACCGCGAAGGTGAGGCCATTTCTTGGCACGTCTTGGAAGTTCTGAAAAAGAAACGCGTCCTGAAGGATAAGAAGGTCGAGCGCGTGGTATTCAACGCGATCACCAAAAATTCCATTCTGGAAGCGATGAAAAATCCGCGCGAACTGGATGTGCCGCTTGTAGACGCTTATCTGGCGCGTCGTGCCCTCGATTACCTCGTAGGCTTTACACTCTCTCCGGTTCTGTGGCGCAAACTTCCAGGTGCCCGCTCCGCAGGCCGCGTGCAATCCGTTGCACTGCGTCTTGTGTGTCAGCGTGAAAATGAGATCGAGACATTCCTCTCTCAGGAATACTGGTCCATTCTGGCAAACCTCAACACACCGGAAAATGCACCAGTTCAGGCGCGCATCACCAATTTTGACGGCCAGAAGATTACTCGCCTCGACATAAAGAACGAGCAAGAAGCCACAGCAATCAAGCAAATGCTTGAGGGTGCGAGCTTCTCTGTAAGCAATGTTGAGAGCAAGCCACAACGGCGCAATCCATATGCGCCATTCACCACCTCTACCCTTCAGCAGGAAGCTTCTCGTAAGCTCGGCTTTGCAGCGGCACGCACCATGCAGGTTGCGCAAAAACTTTATGAAGGTGCCAATATCGGCGGTGAGACCACTGGTTTGATCACCTATATGCGTACCGATGGCGTGCAGATCGCTCCAGAAGCAATTCAAAGCGCGCGCAGTGTCATTGGCTCCCGCTATGGGGATGAATACGTCCCTGAAAAGCCGCGCGTATATACATCCAAAGCAAAAAACGCTCAGGAAGCGCACGAAGCGATCCGCCCGACTGACTTGTCCCGTCACCCACGCGACATGGCAAAGTTCCTCGACGAGGATGGCGCACGCCTTTATGAGCTGGTCTGGAAGCGAACCATCGCCTCCCAGATGGAATCTGCCGTTCTGGAACGCACCACTGTTGATATCGAGGCCGCAAACGGTGCCAAGAAAGCTGCCCTGCGCGCATCTGGCTCTGTTGTTCGTTTCGACGGCTTCCTCACCCTTTATCAGGAAGGTAAAGATGATGAGGAAGATGAGGAAAGCAAGCGCCTGCCAGCAATGACGAAGGGCGACAGCCTCGGTCGTAAAGGCATTGAAGCCAACCAACACTTCACAGAGCCTCCACCACGCTTCACCGAAGCAACACTGGTGAAGAAGATGGAAGAGCTGGGTATCGGTCGCCCATCCACCTACGCTGCAACGCTGCAAACTCTGCGCGATCGCGGTTATGTGGATCTGGACAAGAAACGCCTGATCCCACAGGACAAAGGTCGTCTGGTAATCGCGTTCCTTGAAGACTTCTTCAATCGCTATGTGGAGTATGACTTCACCGCAAGCCTTGAAGACCAGCTCGACAAGATCTCAGCTGGCGATCTGGAATGGAAAGCCGTCTTGCGTGACTTCTGGAATCCGTTCCACGAAATTTGTGATGAGGTAATTAAGCGCTCCAACACAGAAGTGCTGGATGCCCTGAACGAAACCCTCAAAGCACACGTTTTCCCAGACAAGGAAGACGGCTCCGATCCACGCAAATGCCCGAAATGTGAAACCGGTCGTTTATCGTTGAAAGTTTCCCGCTTTGGCGCATTTGTTGGGTGTTCCAACTACAACAAAGACAAAAAAGACGGCAAGGAACCAAACGAAAATCCTCCGCACTGCGATTACACGCGTCAACTCACCTCAGGCGGTGCATCTGATGCGGGCGCAGCGGCAGACGGACCACAGGTTCTGGGCATTGATCCGGAAACAGGATTGGAAGTCTCCTTGCGCTCAGGCCGTTTCGGCCCATATGTACAGCTAGGTGAAGAAGCCAAACCGAAGCGCTCGTCCCTGCCGCGAGGCTGGAGCACTGCCGATCTGGATCTGGAGAAAGCCCTTCAACTGCTTTCCCTGCCACGCGAAGTCGGCACCCACCCGGAAGATGGCAAGACCATTTCCGCAGGTCTGGGCCGTTTCGGACCATTCGTGCTGCATGATGGCACCTACGCCAATCTGGACAGCCCGGACGAAGTCTTCTCCGTCGGTATCAATCGCGCCGTAACCCTGCTTGCTGAAAAGCGCGCCAAGGGCGGAGGCCGCGGAGCCGCCGCAAAACCACTCAAAGAACTGGGTGACCACCCCGATGGCGGCGCCATCAACGTATACAGCGGTCGTTATGGCCCTTACGTGAAGTGGGAAAAGATCAATGCAACCCTTCCAAAGGACGTTGCACCAGAAGCTGTCACGCTGGAACAGGCAACAGAGCTTGTAAACGCCAAGGCAGCAACAAAAGGTAAGAAGAAAGCGCCTGCCAAAAAGGCAGCTGCAAAGAAAACAACCGCCAAGAAAGCAGCGCCCAAAGGGGCACTGAAAGAACTTGGCGATCATCCGGATGGTGGAGCGATGGAGCTGCGCGACAGTGGCCGCCTCGGCGTTCGGATCAAATGGGGCAAGGAGTTCACCTCCCTGCCAAAAGGAACAGACCCGGAGACGGTAACCCGCGAACAGGCAATCGAGCTGATCAACGCGAAGAAGGATTAAGATCCCCGTTACTCTCCGGACAACGAAACATAAGGGCTTCCGACCATCGGGAGCCCCTTTTCGCGGCATAAAAGCCGCACTGGATGAGATACATTGAGCCGAAAAAAGGCCACTGAAAAAAGACATAAGGGACCGGCAGAAATGCCATCCCGTGAAGACATTCTGAAGTTTATTGCCGACAATCCCGGCAAAGCTGGTAAACGCGAAATCGCCCGCCATTTTGGTATCGTCGGCGCAGCGCGCATCCCCCTCAAACGAATGCTAAGAGATTTGACCGAGGCCGGTCACCTCGAAAAACGCCGGAAACGCATGTTGCGTCCAGGCGATCTTCCTCCTGTCTTTGTTGTAAAAATCACGAGCAGAACTGCTGACGGTGAGCTCCTCGGCATCCCGATGAACTGGGATGAAGAGCATGGAGAACCACCAAACGTCCTCGTTTTGTCGCAAAAGAACAAAAACAAGTTCAACCCCGTTCCAGGCATCGGCGACCGCGCCCTTGTGAAACTTCTGGACGATCAGGATGGATCTCCCGAAGCCAAGCACGTCGTGCGCGTGATGAAGCGTCTGGAGAACCAGGACACCGATATCCTCGGCATCCTGCGCATCAACAAGGCAACCAAAGCAGCAACTCTGGAACCAGTTGACCGCAAACAGCGCGCTGTCGACCTGGATCCACGCGAGCTGATGGAATCTGAAGATGGTGATCTGGTAAAGATCGAAGTCCACAAAGTCGGGCGATACGGCACACCGCGTGGCCGCATCGTCAAACGCTTTGGGTCTACCACTTCGGAAATGGCTGTCTCCGAAATCGCATTGCACACACAGGGCATTCGCAACGAATTCCCTGGAGCCGTGATTGCTGAATCGGAAAACATCAAGCCTGTTGGCCACAAAGGCCGCGAAGATTGGCGCGACATCCCGCTCATCACCATCGATCCAGCAACTGCAAAAGACCACGACGATGCGGTCTATGCTCAGCTGGACAATAGCCCGGAGAATGAAGGCGGCTGCATCGTTTACGTCGCAATTGCAGACGTGGCAGCTTATATCACTCCCGGCTCTCCGATGGACAAGGAAGCACTGCTACGCGGCAACTCGGTCTACTTCCCGGACCGTGTAATCCCGATGCTGCCTGAGCGCATCTCCAACAATCTGTGTTCCTTGCGCGAGAACGAAGACCGCCCTTCCATGGCAACACGGATGGTCTTTGATAAGAACGGTAAGAAAACCTCTCACTCGTTCCACCGCGTCATCATGCGCAGCGCTGCCAAACTCTCCTATCAACAGGCCCAGAAAGCCATTGAAGGAGTAACAGACGACAAAACCGGTCCTTTGTTGGAACCGGTTCTTGAACCGCTGTGGGCAGCCTACGAGATTTTGAAACGGGGCCGCGACAAACGCCAACCGCTGGAACTCGACATCCCGGAACGCCGCATTCTGCTCAAAGAAGACGGCACGGTTGATCAGATCGTCGTCCCAGACCGATTGGATGCGCACAAACTCATCGAAGAGTGCATGATCCAGGCAAACGTCGCAGCCGCAGAAGAGCTTGAGAAGCGCAACTCTGCCCTGCTCTACCGTGTGCACGATGCCTCAACGCCGGAAAAGCTGGAGAATCTGAGAGATTTCCTCTCCACGCTGGACGTCAAGCTGCCTCACATTGGCGGCCTGCGTCCTTCTGTGTTCAACAACATTCTCGACAAATTCAAAGACACCGCAAGCGCAACCATGGTGTCAGAGGTCGTGCTGCGTTCACAGGCACAAGCAGAGTACAATGCCGAGAACATCGGACATTTCGGATTGAACCTCCGACGTTATGCACACTTCACATCCCCTATTCGCCGCTACGCAGATTTGATAGTGCATCGCGCGCTCATTCGGGCACTCGGCCTTGGGGATGATGGCCTGCCATACGGCATCGAAGAGAAGCTACCTGCCATCGCAGCTGACATTTCTGCGGCAGAACGACGGGCAATGCTGGCTGAACGCGAAACCATCGACCGTCTGATTGCCCTGTACCTTTGCGAGAGAATTGGTGCTGAATTTCCTGGGCGAATTGCCGGAGTGACCAAATCTGGCCTGTTCGTCAAACTGCTACAAAATGGCGCAGATGGCTTCATTCCTGCATCTACCATTGGTATGGATTACTACGAATATGTAGAATCGGCTCATGCCCTTGTGGGCAGAGCAACTGGTGAAACCTACCAACTTGGTGACGCAGTGCAGGTCAAACTGGTGGAAGCCGCCCCATTTGCGGGCTCTTTACGGTTTGAAATGCTCACAAAAGGCAAATCCAAGGGCGAGGCAGCGGGACGGGTTGCTAAGCACAAGGGTTGGCAAGCAAGAAACAACAGCAAGCCAAAAGGTTTACGCCGGTCAAAAAACGGAAATAAGCGGAAGCGCACATAAAAAAACGTGCGCTCCCCTGCATTTACGGGACGGAAAAGGCAGGTATAAATGAATACCCATCAAGATCGGAATACCGGAGAAGCGGTGCTGCGCGGCATGCGCTGCAAATGCCCTTCCTGTGGCATTGGCTCTGTCTTCGACGGTTACTTGAGCGTGAAACAATCCTGCGACAAATGTGGTGAAGAACTTCACCACCACCGCGCAGATGATGCTCCGCCCTATTTCACAATCTTTATCGTTGGTCACGTCGTCGTTGCGCTGGCCATGTGGGTAGAGATGGCCTACGTGCCGCCTATGTGGCTACACATGGCTGTCTGGCTGCCTTTGACCATCATCATGTCTCTGACTCTCCTGCGCCCAATCAAAGGCGCTTTGGTTGGTTTGCAATGGGCACTACGTATGGATGGCTTTGCAACTGCCGGCAAAGCACCTAGTTTTGGCCCAACACGCGCCAATCAGAGGTAAGGAATGTCCACGGAAGACCTGACAAAAGAAGTCAAAGTTGAGCGAGCGGAAGAAAACAACAACCCGGCCGCTCAGCCTTTGAGGCCAAAAGACGCCTCCACACTGCTTATTCTGGATCGCAAGGACGATGGCTCCCTGCATCTGTTGATGGGCAAGCGCCACATGGCGCATAAGTTCATGCCTGGCAAATTCGTGTTCCCAGGTGGCCGTGTCGATTCTGAAGACAGCCGTGTAAGATATGTGCGCGACTATCATCCGGATGTGCTCGCCAAGCTCAACTACGACAAAAAGCAGATCAAGACAGAAAGCCGCCTGCGTGCATTGGCAATTGCTGCCATTCGCGAAACCTACGAGGAAGCAGGCCTGTTTGTTGGCACCAAAACCGAAGGCCCAAGCGAACCAGCTGGCCCGGGTTTTGAAGCTTTTGACGAGCTGGGCATCCTGCCGGATCTGGAGCCACTTCGCTACGTGGCCCGCGCAATCACCCCTCCAGGCAGAACACGACGCTTTGATGCACGTTTCTTCGCCGTATGGGCGGACCAGATTGCACACAAGCTGGAAACCGGCATTGGACCAACAGAAGAGCTGGAAGAGCTCCAGTGGCTGCCAATTGAGCAGTGCAAAGAGCTGGACCTGCCACGCATCACACTGGCGGTCCTGACAGATCTTGAAAACCGTCTTGCCAAAGACCCGGATCTTTCTCCAGATGGCCCCGTGCCGTACTACTACTGGAAGAATGACGGCTTCGCGCGCGAAGAAATTTAGTTCTGATTACCCAAGGCGCAACAAACATATATCGCTACGATACTATGTGTTGCGCCTTGCACTTTTCCTGATAGAAGCATTTAGAGCGTATCCCCGAAACCAGATCTGGTTTTCGGACAAGAACGCGCATGAAAACACAGTTTTAGAACGTGATGCGTGAACGTATATGAGCGCAACACGGACAAAAACACTTGCTCATAACGAGCTTGAAACGCAGTTGTGTAAATGCTTCAGACATCGGGCGCCTTAGCCAACTCCCTCTCACCGAAACAGGTTCGCGGCATCATTGCGGCCATCGCAGCTATTACAGCTGTTGGCCTCTCCCTGTCAGCAAGCCTGCCACTGCTTGCACTCACGCTCGAGTATCGCGGTGTCAGCGACACCTGGATCGGCATCAACACCGCATTCTCCGGCGTTGCCTCCATTGTTGCCACTCCGGTCGGGCCCTATCTCGCACGCAGACTGGGCACGCCTCAGGCGCTTCTGATCAGCCTGTTGGTCGCAGGTTTCTCCCTACCCTTCTTCTTTGTCCTCGAAAACTTCTGGGCATGGTTCCCGCTCCGCCTATTGTTCCACGGCGCAACAACGTCGGCTTTCATTCTCTCCGAGTTCTGGATCAACGCACTGGCACCTTCAAAGCACAGAGGCTTCCTCATGGGCGTTTACGCCACTGTGCTGGCACTGGGCTTTGCTTCAGGGCCTCTGGTACTTGCATTTGCTGGCACAATAGGTGCGCTCCCATTCCTGCTGGCAGGCGCGGGCATCGTTATTGCAGCCTTACCAGTACTGATTGGCTTCAACGCTGCACCGAGAATCGAAAGCGAAGCAACCTCAAAGCTCTATGCATTTTTGTGGATAGCTCCAGCTGCCACATTCGCCGGATTTGTCTTCGGAGCTGTGGAACAATCCGGCATCTCCCTGCTTCCATTGTTTGGTCTCAAGATCGGCCTGACGGCGCAAACCGGAACCCTGCTCGTCTCTGCAATGGCTGCCGGCAACATGGTGCTGCAGATCCCACTGGGTATGCTCTCTGATCGCATGAACCGCCGTCATCTCCTAATCTATTGCGGAGCCTTTGGCGTCATCGGCGCACTGCTTATGATCCCACTCTCCGGCAGTTTTTATGGCATCTGCGCTCTTCTCTTTGTCTGGGGCGGCGTCGTGGCCGGGCTCTATACAGTTGGCCTCACACACCTTGGCGCACGCTTTGATGGGGCCAATCTGGCCTCCGCCAATGCGGCCTTCGTTCTCATGTATTCCATTGGCCAGTTGGTGGGTCCTGCCAGCACCGGACTTGCTCTTTCCGCGTGGGGTGCGGACGGACTACCACTGGTATTTGCAGGATTCTTGGGCGCATATGTAATTATATGCCTGATAAGGGGGACAAGACTCGGCTCAGCGCCCTAATGCATCTTGACTTTAGCCCTGTGATTAGTAATGTGCGCGCTGAATTCCCAAAGTTTCCCCGGAAGCGCACCCTACCCGAAGCGAAGGTGTGAGGGTGCCACCGGGACAAACTAAACAACCGGCCACTTCTTAAAAAGGCCGAAAACAGACAGGATCCTTAGCGATGGCCAAGGCGACCACCATTAAGATCAAGCTGCAGTCCACTGCGGACACCGGCTACTTCTACGTGACTAAAAAGAACTCCCGCACCATGACCGAAAAAATGGTGAAGCGTAAATACGACCCAGTCGTAAAGAAGCACGTTGAGTTCAAGGAAACCAAGATCAAGTAAGTCTTGGCTTCATCTGAATTTTCAAAAAAAGGCGTTTGCAGTCTGCAAGCGCCTTTTTTGTATGCATACTCATGAGCGCACCCTCACAGCACTCGCCTTCAGCACTCAAACGCAAGTAAGAATCGCTAACTAACCCTCCGATGACAACTCGTCTGCGAGCCTGAACCACTCAATTGTCAGGGGTAGACAACATTTCCTCACACAAGAGGAAATGGACTGAGTATAGTCCCCTCAACACGGTCAATTCCGTTTCAAATTCAATGAGAACTGACCATCACGATCACTTTGACACATAAGAAAACTGCCCAGACTGAATGACTCATCACACCAATTACACGCCTCAGGCAACCTCTCCACACACCAACTCTGGCATAGACGCACAGAATCCAGCGCAAACAGCGCCAGCACATGCTTGCGAGCGTCAACCCTTAGAGATTTGGAAGAAGTGGTGGCCGGCGAGAACCGGATGACACGAGGAGGCCACTCAGAACCCGCTTACTCGCCGGCCAACCCCACGGACCCAGGAGATGCGGCGGACCTGAGCGCTCCGTAGGGAAACTATGAAGCAGTATTGCCGGGACTTTTTCAATCAACCAAAGGCCAATACTGCAATTTCGCAGTCAATAATTTCATGAAGCAGATGATATCGTATATCACCATCGCAACATTTACGACTTTAGTAAAGCTTTAAGGTAATTGCGCTCCTGAAAATGGAGGGGATTCTTCACCTATACACAACAAAAGGAAAGAAACCGCCGATTATCAAGAGGCATACGCACAGAAACCCAACAGTCCCCGCAAGACTCACTCGGTGATTTCATCTAGTTTCAAAGACCTACGACTTTTGATGAGAGTCTTTCACTCAATGAAAACTGGTAAGATCAAACAGATTACTAAAGCTTTGCTTTCTGAGGTTTGGCAAACCCACAACTTCTAGCTGAACACAATTTACCAATTAACCACAATCACAACTAATCACGGTTGTATTATGTGTCCTTCAGGAACCCTGAGACCGTCTCCAGGAAGTTGCCAACAGAGATCGGCTTGGAAATGTAGGCCTCACATCCGCCCTGACGAATGCGCTCCTCATCTCCCTTCATGGCAAAAGCTGTCACCGCAATCACAGGAATGACCTTTAAGTCATCATCCTCTTTGATCCATTTGGTCACTTCAAGCCCTGAAACTTCAGGCAGCTGGATATCCATCAGGATCAGATCCGGTTTATGTGCACGAGCGAGCTCAAGCGCTTCCATGCCATTGCGAGATTGCAAGGTCGCGTATCCATGAGCTTCAAGCAGATCGTTAAACAGCTTCATGTTGAGTTCGTTGTCTTCAACAATCAGCACGGTCTTTTGCATCAGTTCAGTCCTGCACAGAATGCCGCCCCAAAAATGGTTTAGCCATAAATAAAGGTGTGGTGCAGCCGCGTTGCGACTGGCATTGGGACAAGTCCCACACTAAATTTCCTGCTACATAGTTAATTCGGATTCGTTTCAGAAAGGCAAACACCAATGAATTTAGGCAAAACCGGCAGTTTGACCGAAGATACTGCACAGGAAATTGCAATTGGTGCCCTTACATTTCTTGGCAGCGAGCCTGAACAGCTCGGTCGCTTCCTGTCTTTAGCCGGGATCGGACCTCAAGAGATTCGCGATGCAGCAGCCGAGCCGGGCTTCCTGGCAGGTGTCCTTGAATTCCTGATGCAGGACGAGCAACTGCTGCTGGCCTACACTGAGAGTGTCGGCGTCCGCCCGACCATGATTGCTGCTGCCCATCTTAAACTTGCTGGAGGCGTAGATTTCCTTGCCCAACATTGAGACCGCAAACGCAAGCGCATTGCAGCAAATCAAAGAGATCGAGAAACGCGCACATCCGCTTCTCATCTGCGACGTGGACGAAGTCCTACTGCAGTTCATCCCGCACCTTGAGCGTTTCATGAAAGATCATGGCATTTCCTTCAAGGAAACCGCCTACCGCCTCAAGGCAAACATGATCTACACGCAAACAGGTGAAAACCTGACAGACGATGTCTGCATGGCAGTCATTCACAACTTCTTCGAAAGCGAAGTCGGCAAGCAGGAAGCCGTCCCGCACGCAGCTGAACAGCTCGAGCGCCTGTCAAAGCTCTGCGATATCGTCATCCTGACCAATCTGCCCGGTAGCCACAACAAGTCCGCCCGAGAGAATCTTCTCACACGCCTTGGTATGGACTATCCACTTGTCACCAACGAGGGCCCAAAAGGCGGAGCTGTCGCCGCTCTGTGCGCCGAACGGGGGCATCACCCGGTCATTTTCATTGACGACAGTCCGACCAACATCATCTCTGTAGGCAAAAGCACCCCTCACGTTCAGCTCGTACACTTCATTGCCGATTCACGTTTCTTCGCAATCGCAGGAAATCTGCCCAACGTTGCCCTGAAGAGCAATTGCTGGAAAGAAACAGGCGATTTTATTGAAAATCTGCTGGTCACTGCGGTAAGGTAAGATCACGGCTGCACGTGAACCTTTCACAAAACCAGAGAACCCAAGCGTGGAACAACTTTCAAGCACGACCCTCCAGTATTTTCTGGAACGTTTCGGACATTTAAGCGGAGCGATATTGCAAAGTGCCCTGTTCACCTCCGGGGTATCCGGTGGCCCTGGCTCCATGCTTCTGGAGTTTGCCGCAAGAGACTCCCAACGCCCAACAACCTCTCCGCAAGGTGCCATCAGCAAGCTGAGGATCAGAATCGAAGAGAGTCTGGAGTTCAATCTCCATGAACCGGGCGGCGGGGCTTACACCACGATCAAACACCCTATTGTCGGCATGTTTTTGCAAGACAAGTTTTTCCTGAACTTTGATCCCGTCAATTCAAAAGACTGGACCATCGAGGAATGGGACAAAGACCAGATGCGCAATTCAGTGTTTTATGTGGCTGGTGCGCGAATTTCCTGGGAGATTGAGGACTAGGTCATGCTACAGACCCAGCATCTGACATCCGAAAACAACCCAAGGCCTGGTTTCCATGGCAACTGAGGCCACCGCACCTCTAAAAGCACTCTGCAGAGACTGTACACACAGGTTCCGGGCAGACCTGACGCGCTGCCCTAAATGCGGCAGTCCGCGCATCCTTGCCCATGCAGAACTGGATACACTCGAAATCGCTCACATCGACTGCGATGCCTTTTATGCGTCCGTCGAAAAGCGCGAGAACCCTGAACTTGCGGATCGCCCTGTCATTGTCGGCGGAGGTCAGCGCGGTGTTGTCTCCGCAGCGTGCTACATCGCCCGCATTTACGGCGTGCGCTCTGCCATGCCCATGTTCAAAGCTCTTGATGCCTGCCCGGATGCCGTTGTTATCAAGCCGCGCATGGATCTGTACTCTCAGGTTGGCCGCCAAATTCGTGAAGAGATGGAAAAACTCACACCACTCGTTGAGCCCCTGTCCATTGATGAAGCCTTCCTGGACCTCTCCGGCACGCAGAAACTGCACGGCGCTACACCAGCTGAACTGCTCGTCCGGTTTGTGAGTAAGATCCAGACAGAACTCAGGCTCTCAGTCTCCGTCGGCCTTGCTCCCAACAAGTTCCTCGCCAAAATCGCCTCAGACTTGGACAAGCCCCGCGGCTTTTCTGTCATTGGCGATGCAGAGAAGAAAGAATTCCTCGCAAAGCAACCAACCAGTGTCATCTGGGGTGTAGGCAAAGTGTTTCAGGGTAAGCTGGAGCGGGACGGCATCAAAACCATCGGCCAACTACAACTCAAAGACCCGATAGACCTTGCCCGCAAATACGGCGCCATGGGCCTGCGCCTCGCAAAGTTGTGTCAGGGAGAGGATGACCGGCACGTCTCCTCAAACAGAGGCGCGAAAAGCATCAGTGGCGAGACCACATTCAACACGGACGTTTCTGACGTCACCCAGCTTTCAAAGAGCCTTTGGGCGCTGACCGAGAAGGTCTCCTATCGCACCAAGAAAGCGGAAAAATCCGGCAGGTCTGTCACTTTGAAGCTCAAGACCGCAGACTTCAAAACCATCACCCGCTCTCGCATGCTGCACGATCCCACCCAGTTGGCCGACAAGATCTTCCGCACAGCAGACGATCTGCTGCACAACGTGGCTGACGGCAAAATGCGGTTCCGTCTCATTGGCGTAGGGATTGGAGATTTAGGTCCGGCAGATCAGGCCGACCCGGAAGACCTGCTGGACGAGCAGGCCGAAAAACGTGCCAAAGCAGAACGGGCAATGGATGCCCTGCGCGGAAAATTCAAAGACAGTTCAGTCGTCTCTCTTGGCCGGTCCATAAAAGCACCCGGCAAGCGCTGAACTAACGCAGCTGCTCTTTTTTGATCGCCCCTGCAAACGGTGCGCTCACTTCCTCTTCAAGCACCACTGAGCTTCCGCAAGTACTGACATGCACCATAGGCTTCAGGTCCAGCTCAACCAAAGCACCTTCCAGTTCAAAAACCCCATAATTCAGGTTCATGCTTCTGGAGACCCCATTTTCATGAAGTACTGTCCGCAACTGGTAATCCGGCGTCCGTTCACCGCGCGCACCATCGCTTAAGTTGAAGTAGGCAATAGAAACCGGCCAGGCATCTGCATCTCCAAGTGCGTTCGGTAAGGAAAGCTGATCTGAGCGCTGTGACAATGGATCAGCCAGTTTGCGGCCAACAACAGTGGTTGCCTCAAACAACTGCTCACCGGTAACACTGCCATCATACAACTTGGAAACCATAAAGTGCTGCCCACCCGCAGCGCCATCAATCACGCTGTGCAGATGCTGCAGCGGGAACATGATGGAGCCATCAAAGCTCAACTTCTTCTCATCCGGCCCGCTCAAGTCCACATCCACCTTGGAACTTTGATGCTCCGCAGTGCCTTGTGCCTGTTCCGCCAAAAAATCATCAATGAAGGTTTTGTAGGCAAACGAAAGTTGAGAATTGTCCGGCGCTTCAAAATAGGTGCTGCGCAGGTCCGTGATCGTCTCCTGCCCCTCGTCATCAACACTCATCACCACAAAGCGCAGGTCCACAGTAAATCCATCACAAACAGAACCGGAGAGCTCATAGACCATACGCCCGTTCACATCAGAGATGTCCGCTCCATTTTGGGCGCTCGACAATCTCATGTCATAAACGGCTTTGTGAGGCTGAAGATCGGCGGCACTGCTCAACGAGGGAAGCAGAAGAGAACTCAAAGTGAGGGAAGAACCTGCAATCCCGCAAAGACAATGTCCCAAGCGTAGTTTCAGCATAAAACCTCCGATCATGTCGGAACAAAAGACACGTGGGCATGCCTCTCTTCCATCGTTGAAGAGTGCATAAACGCCACCGCCAACGCAAACATTCCGCCAAGGAAATCAGTGCTAGGGTAAATCTTTCAAATTAGATACACGTTTCCCACGTAGACAACGCCCCATGCACTCTTGCAACCATAGTGATTCTAATGTGAGTCTGCGCCTCACCTTGCAGACCACGGCTTCGTGAAGAGATAAACTCTTGAGTTTTCGTGGATTTGCATCACTTATTGCAAAAGAACATTCCGACCGGAGGGAAAACGAATGTCTGATACAATCCAGCAGAATCTTGAAAAGCTTGGTGTCACATTGCCGGAAGCCGCTGCTCCTGCTGCCAATTATGTGCCTTTCGTAAAAATCGGAAACCAGCTTTTCATCTCCGGCCAGCTACCAATGCAAGATGGCAAAATCGCAAAAACCGGCAAGGTTGGCGCTGACCTGAGCATTGAAGATGGTGTGGAAGCAGCTCGTCTTTGCGCAATCAATCTGCTGGCACAGGCAAAAGCTGCCACTGGCGATCTGTCTAAAGTGGTGCGTCTTGTGAAAATTGTTGGCTTCGTCAATTCCAATGGTGACTTCGGCGACCAGCCAAAAGTTATCAACGGTGCATCAGACTTCATGGTTGCCGCCCTGGGTGATGCTGGCCGTCACGCACGCTCTGCCGTCAGCGCTGGAGCTCTGCCATTCAATGCAACTGTTGAGATCGAAGCAATTTTCGAAGTTGCCGACTAATTCTGCTCTGATCCTCAGAACATCTCCCATTTATTGAAGAAGCAAGTTCGAATAATCCATGCAAGATCTCTCCTGGCTCACCGCCCGCCCGATCGCTCACCGTGGCTTCCATAACAAAGAAGCAGGCATTCTTGAAAACACCCCATCTGCGGTCAAAGCTGCTGTCGAAAACAACTTCGCCATTGAAGTCGACCTCCAGCAAACCAAAGACGGTCAGGTCATCGTATTCCACGATCCAAACCTTGAGCGCCTGACACACGGCGAAGGCAAAGTCATCGACTTCGACCTGGCTGACCTGCGCAACCTCTCCATGCGAGGCTCCACTGATCCAATGTGGACCCTGCAAGAGCTGCTCGATCTGGTCGACGGCAAGGTGCCGCTGGTTATTGAAATCAAAACCCTGAACCTCGCAGAAGGTCAGGATGAGTTCATTAAAACCATCGCCAACATCCTCAGTGATTATAAAGGTCCGGCAGCAATAAAATCCTTTGACCCGAAGATGCTTCGGACCATGAAGGACGTCGCACCGCAAATCCCGCGCGGCTGCATCTCCATGACCACGCTGAGCGAGAACGATCACCTGCACCTGACAGAACACGAGATCGAGAAAATCTCCTGGATGGTGCACATGGCAGGCACAGACCCGCACTTCGTCTCCTTCTTCGTAAAAGATCTGCCTGCAGATGGCCCAAGCTTCCTGCGTGAGTTCTATGGCCTGCCTGTCATGACATGGACCGTTAGAACCAAAGAAGATCGCCTTAATGCGGCCAAGCACGCTGACCAGATCGTCTTTGAAGGCTTCAATCCAGACGAAGATCCACTCTAGGACCTATTGATTTGCCAGTACCACCATCACCAATTCTGAAAGTCCTCTCATCACTCGATGAGATCCCCAGCACAGACTGGGATGCACTGGCAAACCCCGGCACACCGCCGATCCTCTATGATCAGCAGGATTGGATCGATTCACCTGAAATGATCCAATCCACACCAAGCCTGAAAACTGAATCAACTTCTCAAGTTTCCGAATTTAACCCAATGCTTTCACACGCTTTTTTACAAGCGCTGGAAGAAAGCGGATGTGTAGGATGGGATGCAGGCTGGATCCCACAACACATTTGGTGGGAACAAGACGGCAAGCCCATCGCAGCGATCCCGACCTATGCCAAAAGCCACAGTCAGGGAGAGTACGTTTTCGACTACGCATGGGCTGAAGCATTTCAACGTGCAGGCGGAAACTACTACCCCAAACTGCAATGTTCCATTCCGTTCACGCCTGTGCCGGGACGCCGCCTCTTAATCTCACCAGAGGCCAACCGGTCAGAAACGATCAAGATCCTCACCACAGGCCTGAAAGAGCTGGCAACACGCATCGAAGGCTCATCAGCTCATCTCACCTTCCTCACTGAGCAGGAGTGGAAGGAACTGGGCGACGAAGGCTTCCTGTTACGCACAGACCAGCAGTTCCATTGGGAGAACAACGGCTACAGCGACTTCTCCGAGTTTCTGGAGGTCCTGTCCTCCCGCAAGCGCAAAAGCATCCGTAAGGAGCGTAAGACTGCGCTGGAGAACGATATCGAAGTCGAATGGATCACTGGCCCCGATTTACAGGAAAGCCACTGGGACGCGTTCTTTGAGTTTTACGTGGACACAGGCAATCGCAAATGGGGCTCGCCTTATCTCAACCGGGAGTTCTTCTCGCTCCTCAGCGAAAGACTGGCGGATCATACTTTGCTCATCATGGCAAAGCGCAATGGCCGCTATATTGCTGGCGCGCTCAACATGATCGGCGGCAACACCCTGTATGGTCGCAACTGGGGCTGCATAGAGAACCACCCCTGCCTGCATTTCGAGATTTGCTATTACCAAGCCATTGAGTTTGCCTTGTCGCGCGGCCTTCAACGTGTTGAGGCAGGTGCCCAAGGAAGCCACAAGCTCGCACGTGGCTACATGCCCAACCTCACCTATTCCGCCCATTGGATTGCACACCCTTCGTTAAGGAATGCAGTCGCACACTATCTGGATCAGGAGCGCCAAGCCGTTCTGCATGAACAGAAAATCCTGTCGGAACACGGACCGTTTCGCCAGCAGGGCTCCTAGAACCTACATTAAGACACCACCTCAAGACTCTGAAGAGACTCACAAATCCCACCAAACTTGAATCAGTTTCTTAAGTCCATTCAGGTTCTCAACACCTACCAGATCGCAACACATATTTCTTATTGGGAATTCCGCCGTGAATCGCGATATGTATGGGCTCAAACATTTTTGAGACCACTGAGGATCCTGTAATGACCAGCTCCGCATATGATGAACACAACATCTTCGCCAAAATTTTACGCGGCGAACTGCCTTCCGAGAAGGTCTTTGAGGACGAAAATACGATTGTAATCATGGACATCATGCCACGCGCTGATGGCCATGTGCTGGTTCTGCCGAAAAACGGCTCCCGCAACATCCTTGACATTGAAGAAGCAGACCTTGCCGCCGTCGCAAAGACGGCCCAGAAGATGGCCCGCATCCTCAAGCAAGCCTTTGCTGCGGACGGCATCACCATCCACCAGTTCAACGAAGGCGCTGGCGGACAAATGGTGTTTCATACCCACTTCCACGTCATCCCACGCACCGAGGGCATCTCTCTACGCCCACACACTGGCGAGATGGAAGACGGTGAAAAGCTCAAAGCAAACGCAGAGAAAATTCGCGCGGCTGTTGCGGCTCACTCCTGATCATTTCAGACGAAACAACCTCGCGCACTCCACCAGACTGCGCGAGGAAAAGTCGATTCACCTGAAACGACCGACCTTCCTGACCTGCAATTTTGAATCTAATTACAACGCACTAGCCTGCACGCTTGAATCAGATTTTCAAGGCATCCAGAATTTCGATTCATCTGAAATGATCAGACAGCTTCGATAGACACTTTCTCATTCAGTGCTTTTTGCATGATCTTATCGAAGCGGGAATCCATGCAAACGCTCACGTCCGTCGTCACAAACTTCCCGCTCCAATACAGCGAGAAAATCGTGGCAGGTGTCGGCGCCCTCTGCGCTTTTTCCAGTGTATCCAGATGAACGATCTTGAGCGGCAACCCACGCTTCTGCGCAGTCTCTTTCAGGTTCTGCATCACATGATGATCCGTGAACGGACAGCGATTGGAGTAGTAAGCAACCAGCCCCTCCTCTTTAGGTCCAGCACCTTTTTGAGCAGCTTCAGAAAACGATGCAGAACCAGTCTGTCCGTCAACACCAAACCGCAACAGCTCAATACCATCCGGCGAGGTATCGCAGACCTCAAAGCCTTGCCGCTTGAACCATTTACCATCTGAGAGGAAGGGCATCTTCTTAGCGCCAGCAATCGTAACCAGACCCGTTGCGCCAGCCTCACGCGCAGCCTCTATGGCCTTGGCCAGCAACGCCTTGCCATGACCCTGCCCTTTGTATTTGCCGGAAACCCAGAAACAGTTCACCAGCAGGTGTTCAGGCGCAACCACAGGCGCCCAGCCAGCTTCCGCCGGACCAAATTCAATGAACACCTTTGCGCGCTCATCCAACCGAATAAATTGATAGCCTGAAGAGAATTGCTGGCTCAGCCAGTCCTTCTTCAACTGGTAGCCCTGCGCACATTTCTTGTCCGAGATTGCACAGCAGATATGCTCGTCACAAATCGTCTGCTCATTCAATGCAATATAAGTCATCGTCAGCTCCCCAGTCGCTAACTTACGTTAGAGCGAGAAACAATGATCAGCAATGCGTGCGATCAAGCTTAGCAAGATCCGTTAAATCAAAAAGGCCCAGCCACCAATCAGCACAAACTCAGCTGAGATAATCCCGGCCATCAGCCGGTCGTTAAGAAGCTTGTATCCAACAACGCCACTAGCCACCGCAGCAAGACGCAACCATACAGGTACGTCGCCCAGCACGCCTTCGGGAAACAAAACCAATCGCGCGATGATGCCAGCAATCAACGCCGTCGCAACAGCCCGCACCCATGCGAACAAAAGACTGTCCTCGCGCAGCTTGCCGGAGGCAAACACACCAATCCAGCGCCAGCACTCTGTCGCCAGAAAGCCAGCAACAAGGATCATCACATAAGGCCACCACCAGCTGCCATAAACCTCACTCACAGCTCGGCCCTCCGTGTTGCAAACAACCAGCCCACAAAGGCAACTGTGCCACCCACAAATCCGGTCAGCAGCAAATCAGCACCCGGAAAGAAGTGATAGAAGACAGGCCCGAGAATGAGACCCAAAATGAGCGCGGCCTTATCACCACTCGTACGAGAAGCCTGATACATGGAAAACATGAAGTAGATCGGAGTCAGCAAAACCAGACCAGCCGCAATCGGACCTTCTACCGCTGGAAGCACCATGTAAGACAACGCGGTCGAACACAGCACCACAAAGTGCACTGTGGACCCAAACCCGGCAAAGAAGGGCAAACGCGCCGCCCTTGGCATGCTTGGCAGGTTGCGCATGGCAAACACCCACGCCGTCACAGCCACAAAGTGGGACACAATCAGCATGTGCCACGTCTTAGTTCGCTTCCCATCGCGCAGAACAGGCATCAACGCCACGGTCATTGGCATCAAGCGCACAGCGGAAAGAGCAACCGCAATCGCAGCGGAGATCAATCCAGCCCCGGCACTCATAGCACCCGTCAAAACAACAATGCTTGGCAACGCCCACATAAACAGGCTCATCAAGAGCACTTCAGTGAGCGTGAGCCCAACTTCGCGGGCTAGCGAAGTAAACCCCACAAAAGCCATCATCAAAATAAGTGTCGGGAGGCAAAACGCGCCCTTAGCTCCTTGGCGGAACCAATAGGCACCTCCCTCAAATTCCGAAGGATCCTCTCCTTCGTCAATATCCATGTCTGAACTGGTCATTTAAGAACTCGGAGGCTCACGAGAAAGAAGAGCCTTTGGGGAAGAAGAAACGCAATCTATTGAAGCTGCATAAACAAACCTACACAAGACTACGTAGCTCCACCATACAAAAAAGCCGGAGCAGATGCTCCGGCTTTTTCTCAACTATCAGTGCTTTAATCCGCAATCGGAATACCTGGAACATCACCACGCTTGGTGGCATCAGCACCCCGGCCCGTTTTTGGAACAACGGACTTACCCTTGCCTTTGGCAACCGGCTTTTTCTTGGCAGCCTTCGCCTTAGGTGTCGGACGATCCTCAACGCTTTCAAGAAGCAGACCTTCAAGGTCCTCAGAAACGGAGACCTTAACAGTCCCGCCCTTCTGAAGTTTGCCAAACAGAACCTCATCAGCCAGCGGCTTTTTGATGTGCTCCTGAATGACGCGGCCCAGCGGTCGGGCTCCCATCAATCGGTCGTAGCCTTTCTCAGATAGCCAGGCCACAGCTTCAGGTGTCAGTTCAAAGGTCACGTTACGCTCTGCAAGCTGAGCTTCCAGCTGCATAACGAACTTCTCAACCACACGATGAATAACGTCACTATCCAGATTTGCGAACGGAATGATCGCATCAAGACGGTTCCGGAACTCCGGAGTGAACATCTTGTTGATCGCATCCATATCATCGCCATCACGGTCAATGCGATTGAAGCCCATAGGAGCTTTCGCCAGATCAGCCGCACCAGCGTTGGTGGTCATGATCAGTATCACATTGCGGAAATCGACAGACTTACCATTGTGGTCCGTCAGCTTACCATGATCCATAACCTGCAACAGAATGTTGAACAGATCAGGATGAGCCTTCTCGATTTCATCCAGAAGCAACACACAGTGCGGATGCTGATCAACAGCGTCCGTCAGCAAGCCACCCTGATCAAAGCCTACGTAACCTGGAGGGGCACCAATCAGGCGAGAAACCGTATGGCGTTCCATGTACTCAGACATATCAAATCGGGTCAGCTCAACACCCAGCGTCGATGCCAGCTGGCGCGCAACTTCCGTTTTACCAACACCGGTTGGACCGGAGAACAGATAAGAACCAATTGGCTTATCCGGTTCACGCAGGCCTGCACGGGCCAGTTTGATGGACGCAGACAACGCTTCAATCGCCGGGTCCTGACCATAAACAACGCGCTTCAGACTATCCTTAAGGTTGGACAGAACTGCTGCATCATCTTTGGAAACAGACTTCGGCGGAATCCGCGCCATGGTCGCAATCGTTGCTTCAATTTCCTTCAGGCCGATTGTCTTGCGACGTTTACCCTCAGGCAGCAACATTTGCGAAGCACCAGACTCATCAATCACATCAATCGCTTTATCCGGAAGCTTCCGGTCAGCAAGGTAGCGAGAGGACAACTCAACAGCCGCCTTGATCGCATCATTGGTGTATTTGATGTTATGGAAGTCCTCAAAGTAAGGCTTCAGCCCTTTCAGGATTTCAATTGCATCTGGAATGGTTGGCTCGTTCACATCCACTTTCTGGAAGCGACGCACCAGTGCGCGGTCTTTTTCAAAGAACTGGCGATACTCTTTATATGTGGTGGAACCGATACAACGGATCGTACCGGATGCCAGCGCAGGCTTCAGCAGATTAGATGCATCCATCGCACCGCCTGACGTCGCACCCGCACCAATCACGGTGTGGATCTCGTCAATAAACATGATCGCGCCCGGATAATCTTCGATTTCCTTGACGACCTGCTTCAGACGTTCCTCAAAATCACCGCGATAACGAGTACCTGCAAGCAGAGATCCCATATCCAGCGCAAAAATCGTCGCGTTTTTCAGCACCTCAGGCACATCACCAACAACGATACGGCGCGCAAGCCCTTCAGCGATCGCTGTTTTACCAACACCCGGATCACCCACATAAAGCGGATTGTTCTTGGCACGGCGACACAGGATCTGAATGGTGCGCGAAATTTCTTTCTCACGCCCGATTAGCGGATCAATTTTACCGGAAAACGCTTTGTCATTGAGATTCTGACAATAAGCCTCAAGAGCTTCTGTTTTCCGCTTTGTTTGGTCAGAAGAACCACCAGATGGAGGTTGCGGCATGCTCACATTAGGGTCAGCGCCACTATCGGATTCTTCTTCAGCACCACGTACCCGACGTGGTTCAGACAAGCCAGCCCGTTTTGCAATACCATGGGAGATATAATTGACAGCGTCGTACCGTGTCATTTCCTGCTCTTGCAGGAAGTAAGCAGCATGGCTTTCACGCTCAGCAAAAATGGCGACAAGAACGTTGGCACCAGTCACTTCTTCACGCCCGGATGATTGAACATGAATGACAGCGCGTTGAATGACACGCTGGAAACCGGCGGTTGGTTTTGAATCATCATCCCCGTCAACGACGAGGTTCTCTAGTTCAGTATCAATATATTCGACAATGCTTTTTCGCAGTTGATCGAGGTCCACATTGCATGCACGCATCACCGCAGCAGCATCCTGATCATCAATCAATGAAAGCAGCAGATGCTCCAGGGTCGCATATTCCTGATGGCGCTCATTAGCAAACGCCAAAGCTTGATGGAGAGCTTTCTCCAGACTGCGAGAAAATGACGGCACAGGCGCCCCCTATTACTTTTTCTCCATTACACATTGCAATGGATGTTGGTGTTTTCGGGCGAAATCCATAACTTGTGTGACCTTTGTCTCGGCCACTTCATAGGTGAAGACTCCACACTCCCCTACGCCATGATGATGGACATGGAGCATAATCTGCGTCGCATCTTCACGATCCTTATGAAAGAACCGCTCCACAACGTGGATCACGAACTCCATCGGCGTAAAATCATCATTGAGCAACAACACGCGATACAAACTGGGCCTTTTTGTTTTTGGCTTAGGTTTGGTAACGGTTATCGTCCCGCCATCATCGTCATTATCCAGGTCGAAATCGCTGCTCATTTGTTCTCTTTGTCCCTCCATGTATAACGCAGAGGACTTTATAGTATTTAAACGTACCCCCTGCGAATTCAAGGGATATGCATTTTCATAGGGCACACCAACAACTCCAGAAAAATCAAACAGCGTTTCATTTTCTGTTTCATTATACACCGTAAGCATAAGATTATCTCCCCTGAGAACACTCATTGCCTGTCGCTGGTCTCTCATTCACACTCTCGCTACAGCATCTGCGCTGTCTTTTCACTCTGGTTTACAGACTTGCCGGCGCCAACACCCCGCATCCGGTGGCATCAGCGGCCTCCTAAATGTACCTGCCAGATCAACCAATTGCAGACATTCAGGACACGCCAAGCCTTCTCATTCATTGTTAGTACTGATTATTCTCCGAGCAAACTGGAAAATGCAAACCAATAAGAAGAGAAAACGCACAGACTATCCGAAGGGTTAAACCGTGCTCCCAACGTAAGATGAGTAGATCCGGGTCATTCTGCGAGCCCAAACACGCTCGTCAGAATTCAGGATACTGAATCACAATGTTTTGAGAGGGCCTTGAAGAAGAGAGATAGGTTGTCTGAAAATGGAAACAACCAGGGCAATCTATTTAAAACATGCAAAACCAAAAAGCCCGAAGCGCTGACGCACCTCGGGCTTTCAAACTCAATTATGCCAGTAAATTACTTGGCAGCTTTAGACAGCATGCTCTCATAGGGCTTATAGGCGTCCTTAGCGATTTCAGCATACATCTCGCCGATTTTAGTTGCCTGACCGACCATGCTTTCATAGCTCACCTTGGCAAAATCTGCCTGAGCTTCCATAGCCTTATCAAGAGACTTGGCGCCAACAACTTTCTCCATTGCTGCGCTGCTCTCTTCCATAGACTTCTTAGAGTAGTCCGCAACCTCAGCAGAGATCGCCTGCATTCCCTTGGAAAAAGCGCCGAAGCTTTGCATAGCTACGTCCATGTTATCTTTTCCAAGCTTCTGAATATTCTCAAATCCTGTGACCATGAAAATTACCTCATCAATTGGGCGGCGCCGGTATTTCGATGATTAGGTTTTTGTCTCTTGGGGAGCAAACGCCACATTTCTAAACTTACGCAACGATATTATGCGCTGCACAAATTTTGTCAACTTTTATTTTGCGCTGCAATATCATGAAAAGACAGGGGCGTAGCCACAAACAAAAAACGGATAAAAACAATATTTTTGCAATCTGCCTTATCGCATTTACAGAATTGTAACCGTAATCGCATCATTCTGGGTATGACGCGAACGGGGGGAGTCACCTGCGCCGCATTTTTTGCGGTTGAGGCTTTCTGAACACACCTCCGCTAGCAATGAGAGAATTTATTTAGTACAGAGCGCGTAAACCGCCATTATTGCTCACGGGGCGAAAAGAACATGGGTCTGCGTAATTTTGGGCCATTTGGGCGCCTAAAAAAGGCATTGGGACAAGCTGTCGGCATTCTTGCCGTATCCTTAGCAATCGCTACAGCTCCGACTATTGCCCAGGCAAATTCCAAATATGCTGGTATTGTCGTTGATGCAAAAACCGGGAAGGTTTTGTACGCCAACAACGCCAATGCACGACGCTACCCTGCGTCCACCACAAAGATCATGACACTTTATGTGCTCTTTGAGGAACTGGAAGCTGGCCGCGCCACACTAAATACTAAAATGAAGGTCTCCCGCTACGCAGCAGGTCGCCCACCAACAAAGCTTGGCTTGAAAGTTGGCGGCTCTTTGCGCGTTAAGGATGCCATCTATGCACTCGTTACCAAGTCCGCAAATGATGCGTCGACTGTAATCGCAGAGCATATCTCCGGTTCTGAAACAGCATTTGCGCGCCGCATGACGCAGACGGCCCGTGCGATTGGCATGCGCAACACCACCTTCAGAAACCCACATGGCCTACCAAATTCCAAGCAGGTGACCACCGCAGCAGACCTCGCTCTGCTGGGCCGCGCGATTCAGGATCGGTTCCCGAAGTATTATAAGTACTTCAATACCCGCTCTTACACTTACGCCGGCCGCCGCATGGGCAACCACAACAAGTTGCTTGGTCGTGTCCGTGGTGTCGATGGAATCAAAACTGGTTACACCAACGCCTCCGGCTTCAACCTCGTGACCAACGTTAAACGTGACAATCGCCAGATTGTTGCCGTGGTTCTGGGTGGCCGCACCGGTAAAAGCCGTGATGCGCAGATGGTCAAGCTGATCAGCCAGTACCTGCCAAAAGCATCCCGTGGTCGTCGCACCACGCCGATGCTCTACGCAGGAACAACAAAACGCTACCAGTTCCCAAAAGTTGCTCCGGCTATTCCAGTTGCCAAAGCAGGCACTCCAGCTGGAAAACAGCCGACGCTGCTGGCCTATGCCAACGCGACTGGCACAAAACCAAATTCGAAACCATCTGATCCAATCGCAAAAATGCTGGAACATCAGGCCACGGCCCCTGCTCCGGCACCGCGTAAGGACCTTGTTGCCAATTCACTGGCCGCCCCTGCTGTTTCTGCTTCGGCAAAACTGCAGCAGCCAGCGAAAGCAGCTGCACCATCTTCCGCTCCAATTCAGCAGAAGATTGCAAGCCTGAAGCCAGAGGACATCGACACCTCCGGCTGGCACATTCAGATTTCCGCGACCGACAGCCAGGATAAAGCAATCAAGATCCTGGAAAATGCGCGCGCTGCGACAGGGTCCACCCTGCGTAACAAACGCATTTACACAGAGCCGGTCAAATCTAAGAAACAAACCCTGTACCGCGCACGGTTCATCGGGTTTGAAACCAAAACAGCAGCCTGGGATGCTTGTGCCAAACTCAAGAAGGCCAAGTACTCCTGCTATGCCGTCTATCAGTAACTCGTATCAGTCACGGTGAGTCTAATGTCTGTTGAGAAGCCGATCCTTCGCCTCGTTGAGTTTGGAAGCCAGGAAAGCAGAACCCCCACTATCGGGGTGCAATCGTTTAATCAGTCTGCGGTGAGCAGCACGGATGTCGTCCACGGAGGCTCCCGGCGCAAGTCCAAGAACCTCGTAGGCCTCCTTCTCAGTCAGAGCGCTCGAGCTCGACGTGTCTCTCTGCCCCGCTGTGGAATCCGCGTGGAAGTCTACACGCCAGTTGGAGAGCCTGCTATCGAGGTAAGCTTCGAGTAGGGCAACGCTGTCGCCGTCCGGCTGCACGTCGCGCCAAAGCTGTTTGAGCTCTGCAACTTGTAAAGAACTCAACGCGCGACCAGCAAAGGAACCGGCAAGCACTTTACCCTCCAGCTTCTTGCTATCATGATCCAGCTCCATATGGAGAAATCTGGAGGAGATGTTAGAAGTCTGACCGGCACTCTTGGAGGCACCACCCAGCCCTCCAAAGGGAAATCCACCGGGAAACTTGAAACTCTGCGCAGAGCCCCAACCCAAAAGGGACAGCGCAAAGGCCGCAAGTGGCAGCGCGATAACGTATCTGCCAGTGACGGCAAGAAAAGCGCAGAAGGCCAGCAGCAGTCCGCCAATCAGCATTTTCAAAACTTCTTTAAGTTTTGCCGGATTTGACTGCGTCAGCCACTTTGCGAAGAAATAGAGGATGGCAAGCACCAACCCTCCCATGACCAAATAGCCCATTTAGTACCTGACATGTATTAGGCGCATTCCCAAAAAGTGGTTCCGGTTTCCGGATCAGAATACGCACAAAATTAGAGAGCTCGAGCGTGATGCGAGAATGTAAATAAACGCGGCGTGCTCTAGCTAAGGTGTTCTATCAAGAATTGAGCACCTTTATGCCCCGATTGCTCAAGGCGCTCAAGGGCCTGTCTGCCCCCGGCGGAAAATGTTGCAATCGCAGCCAGCAATCCACGCAAGCTCGCAGCAGATCCGTCATCAAAGTTCAGATAGACCCCGTTGCTCAAACGAGCAATCTCGCGATACGCCCGCTCCGCCAAGATGTCCTTGCCTTCCTGAAACACAAAAACCGGCACGCCCAACAATCCGAGCTCACCTGCCTTATCGCAGACCAGATCAGGGTTCTCCTCCATGCAATCGCCAATATAGACAACTGCCTGCACCCGCTTCTTCCGCGTCTCAGCCAGGGCGTGATCCAGCACCTTACGAATCTGTGTGCGCCCGGCCTGCACGCGAATCTTACGCATCATCCCACCCAGCTCTTTGGAATTGCTGACCCAGCGCGAAGATTTACACTCACCATACCCGCGAAAGAACACCAACTGCACATCAAGCGACCCGACCCGGCCCGCTTCGATGAACATCTCTTCCTGTAGGTGACAGGCCTGATCCCACGTGGGTTGCCGACTCATTGTGGCATCCAGCGCAAAGATCAAACGGCCTCGCTCATCCCCGGCAGGCGCAGCAACCGCACCTTTGGCAGCCTCCAGAAAATTGGAAAGATCGCTCTTGCTTTCTGCAGGATTGTTCAAAAATCCAGTTCTTTTGGAGAGCTTGTCTGACATGGGCACACCTGTGTTTGCTTCACATAAGGTTATGAAGGCATTTTATTCCAACAACTTAACAATTCTTGGGACAGATCGTTTAATTCGCTCGCTAAAAACCAATACCCACTATTGGTGCAATGAGAATAATCACAAAATCTGCTAAAATCAGTTATATCAGTTTCTGCTTGCAATTGGGTTCAACAGTTTCTGGGCAAACCCATTACCAACAACAGATAAGAACAGCTGCAAAGCCAAGAAATTAAGGGATGAGGTCCCACATGGAGACGCCTATGAGAAATCTCCCAGACGTATACCGTGGTGTAGACGACCTGCGGGCTGCACTATTACCTCTGAGACGAGAAGGCAAAACAATCGCTCTGGTTCCAACCATGGGGGCACTGCACGCAGGCCACCTGTCTCTGGTCGAAAAGGCCCGGGAACAAGCGGACATCGTGATTGTTTCAATCTTTGTGAATCCAAAACAATTCGCGCCGGGCGAAGATTTCGAGAGCTACCCAAGAACGGAAGAGTCTGACCTGCAAAAGCTGGCAGACTACGACGTGTTTGGCGTCTTTGCTCCAAATGCACGGGAAATGTACCCGAACGGCTTTGCCACATCGATTCAGATCGAAGGCCCGGCCCTTGGCCTGGAAACAGATCACAGACCACACTTCTTCAACGGCGTCGCCACAGTGGTGGCAAAACTGTTGCTGGCTGTTCTGCCAGATCTCGCAGTGTTTGGTGAAAAAGATTATCAGCAGCTGCGCGTGATCAAGCAACTGGCCAGAGACCTGCACTTGCCAACCAAAGTCATCGGCGCTCCAACAGTGCGCGAAGAGGATGGCCTCGCCATGTCTTCTCGCAATGAGTATCTGGATGAAAAGGAACGCACGACAGCCAGAACAATTTCTGAAACGCTGCAGACAGCACGCAACGCACTCCATAACGGTGAAAACTGGATGGAAGTCCGCAAAAAAGCGCTTGCTGTCCTGAAACTCTCAGGATTTGCGACAGACTACTTCGAGCTGCGCCACGGCAAACACTTGGGCACCCCCATCGACGCCAAAGGCGCCCGCATTCTGGTCGCCGCCAAAGTCGGCGAAACCCGTTTGATCGACAATATCGAAGTATAAAACGACCCTCCGGGCGAATGAATGCATTTGCCCGGAACCCTGCTGCGCCTCAGGATCTCACACAGCTCAGCACATGCCCCCTAAAAATATCCGACATAGCTCAGATAAGTCCCAACTGCGATAAAAGCGATGCCTGTGGCGAGAACGCCCCTCTTCCCCATTTGCTGTGATTTTGTCATGTAATCTGGAATGACAATAAGGCTTGCCCCCTTCAACACAGCAGCTGCCCCAACCAGTGTTACGAGAGCGCCCGCCATGCTGGACACTTTGAAATGGTTGGCAAGCACAACCATACCAACCACAAAATGCACAGCACCAGACAGATTGAGCAGGATTGGGTCTGCATCTGATTGGGCAGCAATCATCCGCTGGTAAAAATTGCTGGAAATAAAGAAACCAAGACCTGTCACGAAAAGATATGGCCCGGCAATCGACGCAATAAGCTCAGTCACAGCATGGATCTCCCGAACAGACAGCCACATGCCGCGTTTATCTCATCCAGCTTATACAGATGCAATCCGCAAAAAAGGGATCTCTTAGATCAGGCAGAGCTCCTGCAACTCGCGGCGCATGCCCTCTGGCATTTCGGCAAGTTGATCACCATCCAGCATTGGACCACTTACATCCGGCGGTGCATCTGACACTTTCAGGTACCGCCAGCCCTGAAAGGCACGGCGCGGCTGCAGCTGTGTCTGGTGGAGGAAAGGCTCCATCACAAGGTCACAGCGCTTCTTGCCAGAATCATCCTTGTGCACGCGGATATCAATCAGTTTCTGGCGAACCTGAACATTACCCTTGATCACCCAGTACAGCGAACCACCATCCAGCAGCTCGTCAATGCGAGTCGGCACCATACGAGTCGTATGGATCTGCTCATCACTCAAGCCGTGTGACAGCGCCAGAATCTGTCGCTGTTCAATGTAATTCCGCAGCTGGTCAACGCTTTCCACGCCAACACAGAGTTTTACCAGATGTAACGTCATAGCGCTCAAATAGCAGGAAGCTCTGGCTTTTTCCAGTCATAGCAGCCCCCATAGCTAACGCATTGCACAAACATATCGGTGATCGCGCAGCCACGCTCTCCATTTTCTAATTTGACTCGGTAGAATGATCGCTCTACCAATTAATCATGACTGATCTTGAACATTCCATCTGCACTGGCCTGGAAGGTGTCTTCGCAGCACGCGGCTTCACCGCCCCCGGCGTGGCAGAGCTCAAGCGCGGCTCTAATGTGAGCCTGCGCACACTCTACAAATACTTCCCCTCCAAAGAGCATATGATCATCGGCGCACTGGAAGTCCGTAATCAGCGCTACTTGTCCTTCCTGAGTGAGGCAGCAACACAGTCCCCTGATGATCCACTGGAAGGCATTCTCCGCACCATCGAACATTGGATGGCAAACAACGCACCACACGGCTGCATGGATCAGGCGGCCCTTGCTGCCTATCCAGACAGCGCACTCGTCAGAGAATGCGTCACACGCCACAAGCAGCAAACCAAAGACCAGCTGGCAGCTCTTCTCGGCCTTGAGACCAATGCTGGAGAGCTCTTCATGATCCATGAAGGCATCGTCTCAACCTACCCCCTTCACGGATCCACTGTCTTCACCTGGGCTAAATCAGCAATTCAATCACTCACTCAGAAAGCAACATGATGAGCACCCTCCCCACCACAATGACTGCAGTAACGCTCACTGGGCACGGCGGACCGGACATGTTGGAGCTGCGTACAGACCTGCCCTTGCCTGCCATCGGCTCTGAGGATGTGCTGATCGAGGTTCTGGCAGCAGGCGTCAACAACACCGACATCAACACACGAAAAGCATGGTACTCCCGCTACGACAATCAGGCAGAAGATGCCACATGGTCCGGCCAGCCACTCCAGTTCCCCCGCATTCAGGGCATAGACGTGTGCGGACGGGTCGTCGCGACAGGCACGAAGGTCGATCAGACGCTTCTAGGCAAGCGCGTACTGGTAGAACCTTGCCTGCAATATGCCAATGGCAAAAAGCTAGAGTCTCCATGGTTCATGGGATCAGAGTGTGATGGCGGCTTTGCTGAATTTGTTTCAATCGACCACCGTCACGTCTACCCAATCCAAAGCCAGTTGAACGATCTGGAGCTGGCATCCTTCCCCTGCTCGTATTCAACCGCTGAGAACATGCTGACACGCGCCAACCTGAAAGCCGGAGAAACGGTTCTGGTGACGGGAGCCTCAGGAGGTGTTGGCTCAGCCGCCCTCCAGCTGGCACGTGCACGCGGCGCACATGTCATCGCCATCTCTTCCGCATCCAAAGCACAGATGCTTGAGGAGCTGGGCGCAAGCCGCGTTCTGGATCGCAGTGATGACCTGTTAGAATGCCTCGGCCCAAACAGTATTGATGTGGTGGTTGATCTGGTCGCCGGTCCGCAATGGCCAGCCCTTCTTGCCATTCTCAAGCCCAAGGGGCGCTATGCAGTCGCCGGGGCGATGGCTGGCCCCATCGTAGAACTGGATGTCCGCACACTCTATCTGAAAGACCTGAGCTTCTTCGGCTGCACCGTGCTGGAACCCGAAGTTTTCGGCAACCTTGTAACCCACATTGAATCAGGCAACATAAAACCACTGGTCGCACAAACCTTCCCGCTCTCGAAAATTGGCGAGGCACAAGAGGTTTTTGAGCAAAAGAACCATTTGGGAAAGATTGTACTGGCAGTCGCAGGCAATTGCTCTGGCGAGAAAACCGCTCGCAAACTGCCCTAGCGTCCATTGCGTGACAAAAAGCACATTATCGATTTTGAAGTTACGCTAGAACCAGCTCAAAGAAAAAGGGATGCAGACGTCACATCTGCATCCCTAGCAAAATCCGCGTTCAAGCAGTTATCTTGGGATTAACTGCCGGCACCTGCAAATACGTAAAGCAGCGCCATAACGCCGCCGAGGGTTGCGACAGTCCACACAGTGAACCCCCAGCAGGACTTCTGAATTTCGTGATCCATAAAACACCGTTTAATGGTTGATACACGTGCGCCGAGGAAACCCCGTCAGCACAGGGCGCACGGAATATCCCTTCCGTGATCAAAGCGCAACAGCAAAACGGCAAAATTTGGCTTGCTAGACCGCCGCACCTCACTACGTACAAATCACTACTCATTCATCAGTCAGATATACCTACCCCATAAAAACTCATAGCTCCAAAGAGTTAGGGCTCTTTAGAATTGATAAAATTATCGATAACCATAAAAAAATTCACTCAAAATATTTATGCAAAAATTCGTTCAAAACTCGACTTTATTGAGAACTGAGTACCCTATAGGACAACTCAAACTCCATTTTTTGATCATTCCGAGTCTGTTTTCACGCAATTTAGCCGGGCTCACACAGCCGCATATCATCCGCGCCCTCTAGCCCCTCTCCGTAAATCATGCCAAACATAAGACTGCCCCTTTCAATCTAAACGGGCAGATGTTCGGACTCAGGCTAAAAACAGAAAGACCAATGCTTCAGATCCAGTTTTCCAACTTCATTGCCATCCTCATCTTCGTCTCCTCATGGGGCTTGTACAGCTGGCTGGCCTATCGAAGTCCCTGGTCCAAAAACACGCTCTCTCATGCCATGGACGCGCATCGCTATCGCTGGATGAATGCCATGCTCAAACGAGAGGTGCGCATCGCTGACACCAATATCGCTTCCGGCCTGCAGCAAGGCACCGCATTCTTCGCCTCGGCCTCTCTTCTGGCCATCGGTGGCACGGTCACTCTGCTCAGCGCAATGGATGAGGTCACAGCCCTTGCCCGCACGCTCGATCTGCCATTTTTGGATGATCCAATTCAGAACGAAGCCAAGACCTTCGGTTTGATGATCATTCTGGCCTACGCGTTCTTTAAATTCGGCTGGGCTTATCGCTTATTCAATTACACCACCATCGTCATGGGCTCGATTCCTGACGACTGTCATGAAGACAATGCAGAAGCGGTTGACGCCTCCCTACGCGCAGCACGGCTGGCAACCCTTGCAGGTCGCCACTTCAGCAGCGGCCAGCAAGCGCTCTTCTTCGCAGTAGGTTATTTAGGGTGGTATGCAGGGCCGTTCGTGTTCATCGGAACGACCCTTATGGTGACATTGGTGCTGTTGCGCCGTCAGTTTTTCTCAAAAGCAAGAAAAGCTGTGTTGCCGGGTCCAAATACACAAGATCGCGTTAATTCCGGCGCCTGATAAACCTTCACCGGTGTGGGGAAGCCCTTGAGCGGGTATGTCCCCACATAGGTATCCTCACAACAGCTGAGAACTTCCGCGACTGACTGCGAAATCAACATTTCCTGGTTGAGGCGCTTTGAAAGATCGGCAATCCGTGCAGCCTCATTCACCACTGGTCCAACAACCGTAAAGTCCAGTCGCCGCTGCCCGCCAACATTGCCAAAGAACACCCGCCCTGAATGCACACCCATACCAACATGGATGGCAGGCAGATCAGGAAATCCGCGCGCATTCGCAATCGCCAGATCCGCCATGCTTTCTCGCAGTGCCGACATGGCTTCAAACGCCGCTATTCTGGCGCTTTGCTCATCGGTATAGGGAAACACCGCCAGAACTTCGTCGCCGATAAACTTCAGGATCTCGCCGCCGTGCTGTTCAACCCGCGACGTAACGATGCCAAAATACTCATTAAGCAGTTGCAACAGGGCTGTATCTGGCAGGTAATTAGAAAAGCCAGTGAAGTTGCGGATGTCACAAAACGCTACAATCGCGTTGATATGCTCTCCATCTCCCCGCCGGATCTCACCATTCATCACCCGCCGCCCGGCACGTGTTCCAAGATAGGTATTGAGAATGTTCTCGGAGGCCTGCCGGGAGTTAAACAGCTCACAAATCAACGAAAGAGGAGCGCAGATCTGCTCAAACAAGCTGATGTCTTCATCCTTGAAGCCCTCAACAGCGCGCGAAGCAAAGGCCAGCCCATGCACCTCGCCATCCGAGAAGAACATAGGGAGGGCCACATAATCCGTATACCCTTGCTCTTTAAGTTCCTGAATGACTTTGAGCCGGTCATACTCATCATGATGGCCAAACTTGTGCCGGATCATATGCCCGGCTTCAATAGACCGCTTCCATAAGCTTTGATTGTAGGACTCACTCATCTCAGGTGTGTGCTGGAAATATCGCACACGCGGCCCAACGCCCCGCTCCCAGATAAGCCCCTCACCATGATAGTTCGGATCCAGAATAGAAATACCGGTCGAGATCCGGTCCACAACAACGCCAAGGTCCTGCAAATGCTCGCCCAATGCCGCAAAGATACGACAGGGACGCCCCAACATTTTTGCGTCCTTGGACAGCCATTCCATTAAATCGCAAAGGGAAAAAGACTCACTATTAGACATTTACACCCCAGAGACGAGCGGAAAAGAAGACCACGTAAAATCACCACACTCGCAAGCAAACACGGCGAAAATTTCAATATTTCTTATCATTTACTTTTCAACTCAGACATTTACAGGAATCCCATCAAGAAACTCTCGCCTTTTTTGCTAGACTTTCTCCACAATTCAACACACGCGCAACGTGTAAATGCTTCAAATTTTAAAAATTTGTAGCCAACAACCTGCACAACTCCTATTTTCGCTCAAAAATATGAACACAGCACGCATCTGGTGATTGTCCATCCAATCACTGCGCTTTTAACCGAGAAACCCTGCAATGTTAGATCGCTTTTATCTGATTATCGATGGCACCCAATGGCTGCCACGTATCCTTCCTCTTGGCGTCAAATGTCTCCAACTCCGCATCAAAGACAAGTCAGAGGATGAAATCCGATCTCAGGTCCGGGAAGCAAAACAGCTTTGCGACAAAGCCGGCACAGTGCTTATCGTCAACGATCACTGGCAAGCTGCCTACGACGCAAACGTGGGCTATGTGCATTTAGGACAGGAAGATCTGAAAACCGCCGATTTCCGCGCACTCCGTTCCGCAGGAATCTACTACGGTGTTTCCACCCATGATGAAGCCGAGCTGGACACAGCTCTGGCGCTAGATCCTGAATATGTGGCCCTTGGTCCAATTTACAATAGCGCAACAAAAGAAATGCGCTGGCAGCCACAAGGTCTCGAAACACTAAAAAGATGGCGCGCCCGCACAAGTAAACATCTGGTCGCTATCGGCGGCATCAGCCTGGACCGCGCCGCCGAAGTATTCGAAAGCGGCGCCGATTCCATCGCCACCATCTCCGACGTTACCAGCGCCCCCAACCCAGAACACCGCACCACCCAATGGCTCAAAGCCTCCAAAGACTGGCAGCGGTAAAAACAAAAAAAGCCGCCTCAGCAGTCCTTGCGCGGCGGCTTTCTCATTTCAGGCATATGTCTTAAAAGCGGATCGATGCACCTGCGCTAAATCCATAAAACAGCAAGGTGTCATCCCCCTCCAGCACATCATAGTCAGGCAAGCCGACACGATGATACTCTTCTGTTCCATCAGAAACACCATTCAACAACATCGCATAACCGCCTAGGTTAAAGGCAAGCCGCTCTGAGTACTGATAGGTCAGCTTCGGCGCAATCTCCGCATAAGCAGCAAAGTGATTCAGGCTTTCTTTCTTGCGAATATCAACAGAGCTATCGCTGTCACTCGTCAGACGGCTGCTGAAATCAATCCGGTTTACCCCAACGCCTACGGTTGCCCGACCACCCAAATAAACCTTCTCAAAAAGCTCATACCTGCCTTCAACACCGAACTGCGCACCAAAGATATGATTATTCGTTGCCAGTTTGACACGATCAGTTTGATCATCTGTTCCCTGATACTCTTCAATCTCATCAAAGGTCGCAGCATTGAGTTTGTTACGCTGCCCAATGTAGCGAAGCCCCCCAAGAACAGTCAGGCCATAGAAGTTCGTTTGCCGCTGTACATTAACTTCACCACCCCACAGCTCACGTTGGTAGTCAAAAGAAGAGGCATAGGCAGCATCGGAGTTGCGAAAATCTGGATTACTTGGACCTGACACGTGGTCATAATCACTATCATAAGCAGCTGAGAGGTTTTCTCCTGCGTTGATAACGTCGCGCTCAGCTTTAATTCGTCCAGAATACAGACCCGAGAATTGCAGGCTGTAGTCTGCCCATTCGCCCTGCCCCGGCACTACAACACTCAACCGTCCACCCGGCGCCAACCGAAAACGATCCAAAATATCAGCGTGGAACACTTCCTCTGTGCTGTAATTGACAACAAGCGCACCTTTGCCAGTTCCCGCACTGGAAAGGAACAGGCCTTCCAGATCCACCTGCACACGCGCATCCTCTGCGAGAGAAGCTCTTGCTGAACAAACCATAAGTGATGAAAGCAGCATCAGGCCACAGAGTTTCTTATTCATTTTTAGCCGCCCCTTTTGGCTTTATCGATAACATCGTATTACCTAGGGGAACACTCGAATACAAAAAGAATACGGCTATTTACATAATATGTATTCTCTCTGCGTCATTTAAGAAACAGTGACGCAAACGGCACCTCCAGCCCATAAAAAAGGCGCCCCCAAAGAGCGCCTTCTTCAATCAGTATAGTGAGCTTGCTTAGCCAAGCTCGGAGACGTTGCTGATGACTTTACCAACAAGACCGTACTCGATGCCCTCTTCCGGGCTCATCCAGTAATCACGGTCGGTGTCTTTTTCAATGCGCTCAATCGGCTGACCAGTTGCATCTGCAAAGATCTGGTTCAAACGATCACGCATCTTCAAAATTTCTTTGGCCTGAATTTCAATATCAGTTGCCATACCGCCAGCACCACCAGATGGTTGGTGAAGCAGGAAGCGTGTGTTCTTGGTGCAGAAACGACGCTCTTTAGGCACGGACACATAAATCAGAGCGCCCGCACTTGCGACCCAGCCCATACCGAGAATGCGAACTTCCGGCTGAATGAACTTGATCATGTCATGGATCATGTCACCGGACTCAACGTGTCCACCCGGAGAAGAAACAATAACGGTAATCGGGTCGCTGCTAACCTGGGAAAGCGCAAGCAGACGGGAACAGACTTCCTGAGCCATCTCTTGAGTCACAGGTCCTGTAATCAGCACTGTACGCGCATCAAAAAGATGCTTGTCCACCGGGATGGACTTGTCAGGATTCTTTGGCGCGTCTTCATCACCTTCGAGGCGAACTGACGTCGAAGCACAAATGTCCGTCATGCGAATGACATGCTCCCTTATATTAGCTACCGCCCCACGCGGCAGACTGTGATCAAACATAACTAAAAGATACTGCGGCAGACCGCAAACACGCAAAGTCATAGCCTAACAGAAATTCCCTAGGAAAAAGAGGGTGTTCTCCCCTCACTTTTGATAGGCCTTTCGGAAAACCGCCGTTTCTCCACTTCTAATCAATGCAATTTGCACATTTTCAGTTCCTTTGTTCCAACTTAAAGGCAAAGGAATAACGTTTTAATAACCTTGCAACTCACATAATCGGTAAAAATAACGATCTACCTATAGCTGATATAGACATGCAGGGGACGGTGTCTAGTCCTTGGACACGGCACAAAGGGATTTTCGGGTTTGACTGGTTTTACTGAAGCGCTGGATGCCAACGTCCAATATCATTCGCCTGTCCCGGCGGAAGACCAGCGGGCTTTTGCGCGCGTGGACGTTCCAATGTACATTGTTGACGTCAGCCAGACCAAGCTCGTCTGGGCAAATTCCGCAGGTCTTTCCTTCCTGGGCCTGAGCCTGCGCGAATGCATCGACGCCTCCGGAACTTTCAGAATGGACCTGCCAGCGCCATTCGATGACCTCTCCTATCAGCGCCAGCTTCATTCTTATCTGAGCCGGGTCACCGAAGAAGGCCGCATTACAGAGTGCATCACCGTTATCCCAAACTCCCAGCCGGTCTCTGTGTATTGCTCCATCTCCCCACAGCCATTGACCACCGGAAACCCCGCGCTATTGGTGCAGGTGATTTCGGAAGTTGGCAACGAGCCTGAACAAGTACGCAGCGCGCAGGTGTTGCTCTACACCACGTCCATGATCAGCATGTTCGATGAGAACGGCAAACTCATCTTTGAAAACCCGGCAAGCCGCCTCAACCGGCCAGATGGTTGCGAAGACCTGATCAACCGCATGTGCAACCGCAGAGATTTCGACGCCCTGCTGGATGAACTGCGCAAAACAGGCAGAGCGAATCTCGTCGCACTCATGCATTCCTCACAGGGAGAACGCTGGTTCGACCTCAACGCCCGCAGTGGGTACGATCCATTTTCCGGCTCCCGGGCCATTCTGCTCAGCGCCACAGATGTCACCAAACGCCTGAAAGCAGAGCACGAAGTCCGCTATCTGGCCCACCATGACACCCTGACAGGCCTTGCCAACAGAACATTTCTTGAGATTGAAGCCGAACGCTATCTGGATGAAACGCGTATTACCGGAAATCCCGGCGCACTTATCTTCATTGATCTCGACCGCTTTAAAACAATCAACGACACCCTCGGCCATCTGGTCGGCGACGACCTGCTCGTCGTCATCGCCAAGCGCCTCAAAGAGGTTGTCGAAGGGATAGGCTTTGTGGCGCGCCTCGGTGGGGATGAGTTCGTTGTGCTCATTGCCAACTTCGCAGATTACGACCTGCTTGACGACATCAGCCGCGAAATCAGAACCGCCCTGTCCAAACCCTGCAAAGTGCGCGGACATATGCTGCAGGTGACACCATCCATTGGCGTGTGCACCTATCCCGAACACGGCATTGATCTGGACACGCTCATGCGTAAAGCCGATCTTGCCATGTATAAGGCAAAGGATCTGGGCCGCGACCGCATCTGCTTCTTTGATGTGTCCATGTCACGCGAAGCTGAAGAGCGTGTCAGTCTGGAAACAGCACTGCGTCAGGCTCTGCGCAATCAGGAGCTGGCCGTCCACTATCAGCCGCGTGTGTGTCTCACAACCAATCGCATTGTGGGAGCAGAAGGCCTGCTGCGCTGGCACCATCCAACGCGAGGCCTTGTATCAGCCGCCAGCTTCATCGAGATCGCTGAAGAAGCGGGCATGATTGATGAAATCGGAGACTGGGTGGCGCGCGAAGCCATGCTCCAGCAAAAGCAGTGGGCATTATCTGGCCACGACATCGCAATCTCAATCAATCTGTCTCCGGCACAGTTCCGGCGCGGACGCATATCCCAGCGCCTCCACCGCATACTGATTGAGACCGGCGCCTCTGCCAGATCAATCCGCCTTGAGATCACCGAAAGCGCTCTTCTCAGTGATGCCAATGAAACACTGAAAGAACTCACCGCCCTCCGCGACTTGGGCTTTACGCTGGAAATTGATGATTTTGGAACCGGATACTCAAACCTGGGCTATCTCCAGCGTTATCCGGTGACAGCCCTCAAGATCGACCGATCCTTCATCGCCGATACCAAACGCTGGCCAATCGTACAAATGATTGTGCAGATGGGTCGCCTGCTGAACCTGACACTGGTGGCAGAAGGCATCGAGACACGAGAGCAGCTCCGCCAGATCCAAAAACTGCAGTGCCATGAGTATCAGGGATACTTGTATTCCCCTGCCGTCTCCCCGCACACCTTCGAGTGCCTGCTCAAAGGGCAGCAAACCGTCACGTCTCCCCCCACGGTCGGTGCCTTAGCTTAACCCAGCTTTCGCGGAGCGGCTCAGTTCTTCCAGAGCAGACAACGCATCCTCGGCCCTTTCTTCCGGCACAAAGATGTGGTCGTGATAATACGCAGCCACAACATTGGCAGAGATCCCCACATCTGCCAGTGCCTTGGAAAGCGCTGCTGTCAGCCCCACAGCCTCCAGCGAACTGTGAACAGCAAGCGAAATACGCCGGAAGCACGGCTCCGTTTCAACGCCAGCCTTACCGGCATTCGCAATGGAAAGAATGACCGTCAGGCCTTCATTTTCCCAGAACAACCCGAGCGGTGAATACTCGGCCAAGGCTTCAACACTGCCATTGGGAAAGCAGCAAAACACAAAGCTCTCCTCAGAAAGAGAGGCTTCCATGGAAGCGAGAAGTTCTTGTAAATCCAGTCCGCCGCGCGTTGTCATACCCAATGGCTCCCTCTCTCAGCACTCAAAACATCTCGTAGTAAGTCCTACAGCGTATCTCCGAAAAGTGGCAACCGGTTTTCGGATAAAGATACGCAAAACAAAGGCTAAAGCAGTTCATGTGTTTCAACATAAATGCGGACTGCTTTAGCATATCCCAATGAACAATCAGGGGAACAAGAAAGCGTATTCCCGGACAATAGCGCCCTACTCTCCTGGAGAGAACGTGCCATCAGCATTGTAGTCAACAACAACGATTTGCGGCCCATCAATAGCAAACTCAATCAGCACTGGTGCGGAACCAGCGAGATTGTAAGGCACAACCTCACCCTCATCGTAGGATCCGATACTCAGCCAAAAAGCAAACAGCGGCGCACAATCAATCTGAGTTCCAGCAACAGGCCGCACAAAGCTGGAAAGCACCACACGCCCATCTGAATGTTGAATGGCATTCCCGCAGCAAATGCCAAGCAAACCTTCATCAGAAACAGATGGGATCGTTATCCTGAAACTGCGAAGCGTCACACCAGATGCATTGGCAGAAGGAGACAAGCCCAGCGGCTTCGCGTTTAAATGAGTGCAGTTAACGGAGACGCGGTCAGCAGAACTTTGCGTCCCAACCATGCGCTGCGAGACGAACTCCAACGCATCAACCTCATCCTGCTCCACCGCTGAAATATAGCGGCAACCTCCAGCATCGGCCATTTTCTCACGCACAGCACAAGCCAAAACTTGTTCACGAAACGCGAACTCAAGCTGAGGTCCAGAAGCGCTATAAGGCGCGACATGTCCTGAGCAAACACAGCAGGACTGCACAATGGCAGGCACATCGCCCAGCACCACATAGGATGGCTGCAACTGAAAGAGGTAGAAACCACAGGCCTGATCTGACCGGTTTGCTGATTATAATCTTGCACTCCTGAACCATAACTCCCGCCTTACGACAAAAAGTCATCTGCCAATCCTAAGACTGGAACCACAAAAGGAGGTTACATCGCAAGCAAGCGCATCCGGGAACGTCGCAAAAACGCGAGACGCACTCTAATCCTGATAGTTAGGCCACAGTCCCGGTGTCGCCAGTTCAACCACATTGCCAAATGGATCATGGAAAAACAGACTCACGCCGCCTTGAGGCCAACGCACCTCACTGCTGAGTGTAACTTTTTTCTCTTCAAGATATTCACGCCACTCGATCAACGCACTTCTGGAGATAGCAAATGCAAAATGAGAAGGACCATCCGTGCTGTGTCCCGGTACCATGCCATAAGGGCTTTCAACATCCTCGCGGCACACATCGCGCCTGAATACCAGCAGCATCTGATTGGGGCCAACGTCATAGCCATGCATGCGCTCGCCTTCAACAACCCGCCTTAGCCCCAAAAGCTCGCCATAAAAGTCATGCGCACTGGCAAAATCATCAACGTAAACGGCAGTTTCGACAATTCCATTAATACCTGGGGCGTCCATTCCTAACCTCCTGATTGGCTAGTATGGCAGACCAAACCACCACGCAGCCAGGAACAAAAATGTAAAGAAGCCAACAACGTCCGTTATGGTGGTCACAAAAACTGAAGAAGCAATGGCAGGATCCACTCCAATTTTCTCTAAGCCCATTGGAACCAGCAATCCAAACAAACCAGCGCAGATAGAGTTAATCAGAACTGCACTGCCAATAACCACTCCAAGTTCTGGGTTGAGGAACCAGCCCCCTGCAATAGCACCAATCAGTACTCCAAGGCCCACACCGTTGATGATGCCCACCAACAGCTCACGCCGTAAAACCCTGAGGATGTTACGCCTGTTCAGCTCCTGAGTGGCAATCGCACGCACGGTAACAGCCATGGTCTGCGTGCCGGAGTTCCCTCCCATGGACGCCACAATCGGCATCAACACAGCCAGAGCCACCATCTGTTCAATAGTGGCCGAGAAAATGGAGATAACAAACGCAGCAAAAATGGCGGTGAACACATTCACAGAAAGCCAGGAAATACGAGACTTGGCGATCTCAAGCACGCTGTCTGAGATTTCCTCATCACCCACACCAGCCATCGCCAGCATGTCTTCCTCAGCTTCTTCCTGAATGACGTCAACAATATCATCAACGGTCACAATACCGACCAACCGCTCAGCTGTGTCAGTCACCGCGACAGAAACGAGGTTATAACGCTCAAACAAACGCGCCACATCTTCCTGATCATCCGTGACCAGAACAGAATGACGGGTCTCCTCCATGATCTTGGAGATCTTTTTGGATCGTTTCGTGCGCAACAGCCGGTCCAGCGCAACAGCACCTAAAAGGCGGAAGCCCGGATCGACCACATAAAGCTCATAGAAGCTGTCCGGCAGATCTTTGGAACTGCGCAGATGGTCAATCACCTGTCCCACAGTCCAAAACGGCGGCACGGCAATAAAATCGGTCTGAACAATACGTCCAGCAGAATCCTCAGGAAACTCCAGCGCACGTTTAATCTGGACCTGATCCACATTGGGCAGCTGAGCAAGGATCTTGTCCTGCTCTTCCTGCTCCATGTCCTCAAGCAGATAAACAGCATCATCGGATTCAAGCTCACCGATCCCCTCAACAACATCCCCATCCGGCAATGCATCCAAAACCTGCGCACGCACAGGCTCTTCGGTCTCAGTCAGGGCAGCAAAGTCGAACTCTTCACCAAGCAGCTGAATCAGGTGAACGCGATCATCCTCGCGCAGCATTTCCAGCAGGTCACCCATATCCGCGTCATGCAGATTACCCGCCAGCTCGCGCACAACAGCTGCATCCCGCGTATCAAGGGCTGCTTCGACGTGCGCAACAAAGTCGGTATCAAGGTGTCCGCTTGCATCTCTAACATGTGGTGGAGGGGGCGCGGCATGAAGCGCACCGGGATTTTCCGATTGGGTCATGTGACCTCCACACGTTTTCAGTCAAATGCTTGGCGTGAGCATCGTCCTTCGAGATTGCTGAAAATTGAAATGCACGTGGTACCATCGTCCCTATGCACAGTTTTGTGTTTATAGCGACCTTCGCAGACCGTGCAATCCTTTTACGAAGAATTCACGATTTACATCAAAACACGTTCTATTTGAGGAGCCCCGCTCAAAATGAGAATGCGCACTCAACCAACGAACGCATCAAAAACGTAAAAAACGCAAATTCGCGCAAAAAATCACAAAGCAACGCAAAAAATCACAAAGCAACGCAAAACAGCAGCACTCGCCTTTTCAGGGAAAGGCATATGTACTTTTTATACTGAGAAAAAACAGAGGCTTAGATAGCAAAAAACCCCGGCTCATAAAGAGCTCGGGGCTTTTGGTGCGGCCGAGAAGACTCGAACTTCCACGGGTGTTACCCCACAGCGACCTCAACGCTGCGCGTCTACCAATTCCGCCACGGCCGCAAAACCTTGGCTTGCCTCCGGTTTGTTTGGCTCGTTGGCCTCGCCCCGTCGGCTGGTGAGCGGTGATATAGCCAACCCCTCGAACCTGCGCAAGTACCCTTTTTCAAAAATTCACAGCGCAGAGGAAAAAAATCGAAAAAACCTCTTTTAGACGGGCACTTATCCACTGCACGAGATATTTCAGATCCGATCTTCCATGTTTACAGGCCGCATATCCACAGCACGCTGCAATACCTTTGTGATGACAATGCCAACTTTATCGCCAACCACAGTCACCTGCCCTTCAGCAACAGGTGTACTGTTTGCCAAAATCGTAACATCATCAGCTTCATGGGTGTCCAGCTCAATCACCGCACCACGCCCCATGCGCAACAACTGGTGCACTGGCATTTCAGATTTGCCCAGCACCACTGATATGTCGACGGAGATATCATCGAACCTGTTCATCTCTGTCTGCCTCCATCTGAGGGAATAAAATGCACCCGTCTCATCTCTGTGAGTTGGTGCCCTGTTATTTTTAGTGTAGACGCTTACATCTCATTAGGGCAAACCAACTAACCGAAATCCGCAGATCATTTTGGGATAACAACATGGCCGATCGTCAAACCCTTAAAACAGACTTCTTCCCCCTAGAGGGATCTCCCCCTGTTGAGTGGGTGATCGACGACGATCTCGTGCCTTACGAAGTTGCCCAGAAGGAAATGGAAGAGCGCGTTGCCGCAATTGCAGCTGGCGAAGCGAACGAACGCGTCTGGCTTTTGGAACACCCGCCCCTTTACACAGCAGGCACAAGCGCCGATCCAGTCGACCTGATCGCCAAAGATCGCTTCCCCGTTTATGAAACGGGCCGCGGAGGGCAGTATACTTATCACGGTCCCGGACAACGTGTTGCTTATGTTATGCTCGATTTGAAGCGCCGCCAGCAAGACGTCCGCGCCTTCGTCGCAGCATTGGAAAAATGGCTCATCGACACCCTGTGGCAGCATCACGTCCGCGGAGAACGACGGGAAGATCGCGTTGGTGTCTGGGTTCAGCGCCCTGAAAAAGGCAAAGACGTAGAAGACAAGATTGCCGCCATCGGCATTCGCCTGCGCAAGTGGGTAACCTTCCACGGCATCTCACTGAATGTAGACCCAGACCTTGAGCACTTCACAGGCATTGTCCCCTGCGGCGTGCAAAAGCATGGCGTCACCAGCTTTGTAGATCTTGGCCTTCCGCTCACGATGCCAGAAGTGGATATCATCCTGCGCGAACAGTTCGAAGAGATCTTTGGCGCAACGGAATCCTTTGGCCCGTCCGGCCTCGTCCAAAAACCAGAGAGCGAATAACTAGTACTCGATGCGGAAAGACCCCTTCTCGTCAGGGGCATCCGCCAGCAGTGTCACCGCTTCAACTTGTGCCCCGACTGGCCCTTGCTGAACAGCCATCAACAGGGCATCCACTTTCTCCGGATCACCGGTGACAACTGCCTCCACCGACCCATCTTCATTGTTCTTGCACCAACCGGAAACACCGAGCATTCCGGCCTTTTTATAAAGCCACGCACGATATCCAACACCCTGCACCAATCCCGTGATGGAAAAGTGTTTGGTTTTCATTGGTATCTCCCGGTGCTCTTAAAGCTTTCACAAATAAAGCTTTTCTCGATTCAGAGGGCGAAATTGGCAACACTGCCCAGTCTCACCACAGCCCTAGATTGCAAGCCATAAAAAAAACATCAACTCCTATATCTAATAGGCAGACCTTTAGGAGAGACTTTATGAATTTTCTCAAATCCCGCCTGACAGCACTTTCTTTATCTGCAGTCACGGTATTTCTACCAGTGCACGCCTTTGCACAGAGCGATTTCAGCAATTATTTCAACGAGATCATCGAAACCGCTGATTATGAAACTGGTATCGCATCCTTTGTTAGCACCTCAGAGCAAAACCCGGAAAACAACCAGGCAAAGCTCGCATTGGGCGCGCTCCAGTTTCTCAATGCCCTCCAAGGCATCCAGCAGGACCTATATAAATACGGCGCCGGAAACACATCCCCAAACAGAAGCCTAAGGTCGATCCTCCCAGTCTTCAGAATTCCTGTTGCCCCCAATCCAACGCCAGAACCCGTTTCCTACGACAAAACACGGGAGACACTGGAGAAATTCGTTACCCAGTTGGAACAGGCAAATGAAACACTCAGTGGCATCTCCGAGCAGCCTGTGAAGCTTACAGTAGACCTGCTGAAGATCGGCCTAGATGCAGACAACAGCGGAACCGTGGAACCCCACGAAAACCTCGCCACAGTTCTCTCAGGCCTTTCCAGAAGAAGCCCGTTTCAACTTGAGGATGATACAACAACGTTTCCTATTACCTTCGACCGGGCGGACGCAAAGTGGTTACAGGGATATTCTAACCTACTAATGTCAATGGGTAATTTCCTACTCGCCTTTGACTATGAGAACACCTACGATCTGACCTTTCATAGCGTCTTCGGCCCATCAGCAACCACTTACGGCCAGCAGCTGGAGGAGAAGGGCAAAGCAGACAACGGGCGCGGCTTTGGTTCCTTTGCGACCCCAATCAACTTTCTGCATTCCATTAACTGGACTGTAGAGAACCCCGATCGTCTCAAGGCAACACGCCATGACCTCTTGAAGGTAATGCAACTGAACTACGAGACATGGGATCTCATTCAGCAAGAAACCGATGACGACAATGAATGGCTGCCAAACCCCAATCAGACCAGTCCGTTTCAAGCGCTCCCCGTCACCCAAGAGACCATCGACAGCTGGCTGGAAGCCGTCAAAGCCTCCGAACAGGTACTGAACGGAGAGCTTTTGATTCCGTCCATGGTGTTTGACGGCGGGATCAATATGAAGACCTTCTTCGAAACCGCAAAGATCTTCGATCTTGTGCTCTTCATCACCGGACCAAACTCCGTTGACTATGTGCAACAAGGCCCTGTTTGGGAAGGCAATTTCATGCGCACAATCACCCGCCCAATGGGCCGAAACTTCGGTTCATTTGCGCTCTGGTTCAACTAGCCACTCACACAAAGAAAAAGCCCGGCGACTTGGCCGGGCTTTTCAACTAATTCTGTTTGCGTTCCACATGAACCGTATAAAGCGATGCACCAATGATCAGCGCAGCCCCAAGCCACAAGTTGCCCGGTGGCACCCAGCCAAAGATGAGGAAACCGCAAAGCACATTAAGCGGCAACTTGAGATGATCAAACGGTTGCAAATAAGCTGCATCCACCTTTTCATAGGCCATAGCCAGCGAGCCTTGTGCAATCGCCCCTAAAAGCCCTGCCAGGATAATCAACCACCACATGTTCATGCCAACCGGCATTGCAAGGCCACCTGGGGCCAGAAAAGCCAGGACAAGATTAACTGGTGTCAGCAGCAGAAGAAGATATAGCGTTACAGACTGCGGGCTCTCACGCTCTTCCAGCTTCTTCATACAAAGAATAGAAGAACCCCACAGCAGAGCGGCAATAATCGGCAGGAAAGCAACCAACTGAAAGGCATCATCCCATGGGCTCAAGATGATCATGCCGCCCACAAAGCCAACTGCTGTCGCCGCCCAGCGCTGCCTGCTTGCGGTCTCTCGCAAGAACAACGCCGCTCCAATAGTCACGAAGAACGGGGAAGTCATCAAAAGCGCAATCGCCTGCCAGATTGGCACACCATTCGCCAAACCGGCGACCCAGAACTGAACGCCCAGCGCTGCTAGAAAGACGCGGAAGATATGCAGCGCTAATTGTTCTGTGTGCAATCCGTCAACACCAATGCGCCAGATCACCGGCAGCATCGCAACAAGCGAGATCAGGTATTGCCAGAAGGTTGCACTGGTAGAACTCAATCCCTGCACCATCGTCAGATACTGCATAGCTGAGTTGGTGATAGCAAAAGCAGCACCGGCAAAAACCATCCAGCTTGCGCCCACAACGGCTGCAGACGCACGAGTAGAACTGCGTGTTGAACTCATGCACGCACCTCAAATTCACGAGATAAAAACGGATTAAACATAAGAAATCTTTCTGATCCAAAGGGCCAACAACAGCCACGTTTCATTGAATCAGGACGCGCAAGCCAACAGTGCTCTTCAAAGCACCCCTCACCTACATTCTCTTTCATCCGGACTATAACCGTCGGTTCCGGGTTCTCACCGGATCTGCTGACCCTTCCTGAACATGGAAGGCGCTCGCGGACTTATGGCTCGAAGGCCCATCACCACCGGTAGGGAATTACACCCCGCCCTGAGAATTATCTCCCATCATAGGGAGACCTGATTTCTAACAGATTCTCAGGAAATTGCGAGTTGTCTTTCAGTCTAACTGAAAACACATCTGTGAACGGACTGTCACCCGAAGACAGCCTCGCAACCTGCTGGCAGAAGAGCTGTTATCGCAGGTCCCATTGGCGCAGTTCCTCACGGTATGTCTCGGGGAAATCCCAGTGTTCTGCAGCTTCCAAAACACCTTCCCACGCTTTCACATGAGGCTTCCCCGTCCGCACAGTGCGGCTCATATACATGATGGCAGATTTATTCTGCCCGTCGCTGCGAACTGGAAGAAAGACCTTGTCCAGCCCCTTGCGGAAAAGCGCCTCTGCGCCATCCACAATCGCAACTTCCCCGATGCGGCAATCCCAAAGAACACCGTGAACACGCTTCCCCGGCGCTTTCACCATGGAAGGAACACCCTCAGAAGTCACGATAAAGCGGTAACCATCCATGGAAGCTGGCCCCAGCGCTTTGGCGTGAGGACAGCGGCTTGCCATGGTCTTCGGGTTCATCAGGCGGCCATAAGCAAAATAAATCGGCATCAATTCAACTCATTACAAAGAAGGTCAAGCGACAAGACTGTCAGCAAGGTGAGCAGCAAGCTCTTCACGCGAAGCAACCACTGTATCAGCTCCGCAATCTGCAAGCTCCCCTTCAGAGCCATAGCCCCAGAGCACACCAACGGAGCGGACGCCATTTTCCTTCGCTGCGATAATGTCGTGCTTGCGATCACCAATCATAAGACACTGAGACGCGTCCAGATTTTCTTGTTCCAACAGGTAAGCCAGAAGGTCCACCTTGTTGCCACGGGTCATATCAAGCTCGCAGCCGTAGGTTTTCTCAAAAAAACCATCCATCTCAAAGTGCGCGACAATCTTTTCCGCATAAACCCAAGGTTTGGATGTGCAAACAAACAAGCGATCTCCGCGATCCTTAGCAGCCTGCAGCAGCTCAATGATCCCATCGTAACGCACGTTTTCATAAAGCCCAACAGTGGTGAAGCGCTCACGATAAAGGCGAATACCCTCAAGGATCAGCTCTTCATCTTCCGTATTCAGAAGCTGGCGATATGTTTCTGTGAGAGGTGGCCCGATAACAAAGGCAAGATCTTCAGCGGGAGGAACGTCGCGGCCAAGCTTTTCAAGCGCGTATTGAACGCTCGTTACAATGCCGACAAAAGGGTCTGTCAGCGTTCCATCCAGATCAAAAAGCAGAGTGCGCAAAGCCAAATCCTCAACATAGGAATTGGCTTTACGCCAAATCCTTATTCAAATTCCATGATAACAGCATCAACTGCCAGACTGTCACCCGGAGCAGCCTTGATAGCGCTTACCACACAATCACGTTCGGCCCGAAGTACATTTTCCATTTTCATGGCTTCAACAATGGCCAATTGCTCACCTGCTTTCACTTCCTGTCCCTCTTCCACATGAAGAGAAACAACAAGCCCTGGCATTGGGCAAAGCAGCAGGTTGGATGTATCTGGCGCAACCTTCTCTGGCATCAATGCAGCGAGCTCAGCGTTGCGAGGCGTCATTACCTTGGCAACAACAGAATAGCCCTGCCAATCCAGCTGATAGCCATTCTCAACAGTCCGCACTTGTGCACTCACAGCGCGATCACCTACGTGACCTTTCCAAAGCATATCGCCCGGAACCCAGGAGGACGCAACACGTTCGCGAGCACCACCCTCAACACACACATCAATATCAAGTGGTGTCGCCGCCATACCTTCAATCAACTCAGCACCCAGCTTCTCACCGTTGATCAGAACACCCCATTCACGGCGTACACCTCCATGATGCGGCCGCAGGCGACCCGGTAAATGGTCCAGACGCTCACGCTCAATCAGGTGCATGGAAAGCGCAACAGACGCCAGCACATTACGTGCCTCAGCATCAGGAGTAGCTGGTTCGAACCCATCTGGATACTCATCAGCAATAAAGCCTGTTGCCAGCTGACCAGAACGCCAGCGCGGGTGCTTCATCAGCGATGCAAGAAACGGCACGTTATGCTGAATGCCATCCACTTGAAACTCATCAAGCGCAGTGCTCATACCTTCAATCGCTTCAGCTCGTGTCGGTGCATAAGTCACCAGCTTTGCGATCATCGGATCGTAGAACATGGAAATCTCAGAGCCTTCCACCACGCCGGTATCATTACGCACCAAATAAGCACCGTGGTCACCTTCTATAGGTGGGCGATAGCGTGTCAGACGACCAATGGACGGCAGGAAGTTGCGATAAGGATCTTCAGCGTAAATGCGGCTCTCAACAGACCAACCATTCAGCTTGACCTCATCCTGTTTCAAAGAGAGCTCTTCACCAGCGGCAACGCGGATCATCTGCTCAACCAGATCAACCCCAGTGATCAGCTCTGTCACCGGATGCTCCACCTGAAGGCGGGTATTCATTTCAAGAAAGAAGAAGCTCTTGTCCTGTCCAGCTACAAACTCCACAGTCCCGGCACTGTCATAGTCAACAGCCTTGGCAAGTGCGACCGCCTGCTCACCCATCTTGCGACGGGTTTCTTCGTCCAGCAATGGAGACGGTGCTTCTTCGATCACCTTCTGGTTACGACGCTGAATGGAACATTCGCGCTCGCCCAGATAAACCGCGTTACCGTGTTTATCGCCCAGAACCTGAATTTCGATATGACGCGGGTTTTCAATAAACTTCTCGATGAAGATACGATCATCACCAAAGGAGCTGATAGCTTCAGACTTTGCGCGATCGAAGCCATCCATAGCCTCTTCATCGTTCCAGGCAATCCGCATGCCTTTACCACCACCGCCAGCGGAGGCTTTGATCATCACCGGATAGCCAATTTCAGTTGCAATCCGTTTGGCATCTTCTGGGCTTTCGATCAGTCCCATGTAACCAGGGACAGTCGAAACATCAGCTTCAGCAGCAAACCGCTTGGAGGTGATTTTGTCTCCCATCACCTCAATCGCTTTTGGATTAGGGCCGATAAAGACAATGCCTTCCTGCTTCAAACGCTCACAGAACTCTGCACGTTCGGAAAGGAAACCATAACCTGGGTGAACAGCCTCAGCGCCGGTCTGCTTGCATGCTTCAATAATCTTGTCGATCACGAGGTACGATTTCGCTGCAGCCGGTTCACCGATGTGAACGGCCTCATCAGCCATCTCCACATGAAGCGCATCCCGGTCAGCATCGGAGTAAACAGCAACCGTTTTGATCCCCATCGTTTTCGCCGTTTTGATAACACGGCAAGCGATTTCCCCACGGTTTGCGATCAGAATCTTTGAAAACATGCCCATCCCACATACACACCTTCTTTATTTACAGTGCAGGGTTGTAGGCATCTCTATGCACTTCCGCAACCTCACAATAGGGCGAAGAACCATCGCACTTTCGTAGGGGCAATGAATGCACAGAGCATCCAAATTTAAGCGTACTTTGATCTGCATCCAGAGCATTTTCTCAGGAAATGCATTGTGTTTCACGCTCACCTCTGGCAACACAGTTTTCCAGCAATCGAGAAGTCCTCAGGAGCCAAACAATGAATGAAAACAAGATTTTTCTGGAAGGCCTGTCATTCTACGCGTTCCATGGCCTCCATGATGAAGAAGCCAAATTGGGTCAACGCTTTATCATTGACCTGACTTGTTGGGCTGATTTTGAAAAGGCAACTGTTTCAGACAACTACGAAGATACCATCTGCTATGGCACCCTTGCGAAAACTGTAGAAGACGTTGTGATCAATTCACGCTTCAACCTGCTGGAGCGTCTTGCCGGAGCCATCTGTGAAGCCGTTTTCGCTATGGATCCGCGAATCTTAAAAAGCACTGTGAAGGTCAACAAGCCATCTGCTCCGGTTCCTGTTCATACCGGCGGGTTTGGCGTGGAAGTCACACGTAAACGGCCTGCTTCAAAGAGTTAAATCGCCTGCATCTTATTTAGACCCGGCTAACCACGGCTCGCCTTGATACTCGCACTTTTGAGCTATTGCCTTCAAAACATATGGAACTGCGGCTTTCACGCCCGCATCTTCATCTGCTTTGTAAGGCAACAGATCCTATGCGAAACGCCTCCACCACCATTATTGCCAGTAGTCTCATAACTCTGTTGTGGGTAGCCTCAGCCAATGCTCAGGCACGCCCGGATGCAAGGAGCCTGACTTGTGAACAGGCCAAGCAGCTGGTCACCAGCCGTGGAGGCGTCGTCCTGACCACGGGCCCGCGAACCTATGAGCGCTTTGTGAGCGACATCAGGTATTGCCTGCACAACGAAGTGCTTCGCAGAGAGTGGACCCAGACCAAAGACAACAATGCCTGCCAGATCGGTTATCGCTGCTCACCACGCACACGGCAGAATCAGTAACAAAGGAGGAGACTATGCGGATATCAACATTACTCGTTCTTTCGAGCACTCTGGCCCTCATAGTTTCCACCGCTGCACAGGCACGGCCTGATACCCGGCAAATGTCCTGTCTGGAAGCCCGCTCTGTCGTGCAACGCGCAGGCGGCATTGTATTAAGCACTGGCGTTCGTACTTATGACCGTTTCGTCGCAGGCCTCCAGTTTTGCCAGCCTTACGAACGTTTGATGAGCCGTTGGGTTCCCACGAAAGATCAAAAGCGCTGTTTCATCGGCTATTCATGTGAACCGGGTTACAACAGCGGCGAAGGTCCATTCGGCTCAGATATCTTCGACTGAGTCCTCTGAAGATCCACGTTTCGAGCAAATACACTGCAGTTGCACCACAAAACGCAGCTGCAGTTACCCACATGCGAATCCTTCATCCACATCCTGCGAAACTCACCTTTCCCGTTCAGCATGACCAACAAGCGGTTGAGAACTCCTTTCTGTACCACCATCAAGCAAAAATGTGCGCTTGATCACAGACAGGCAAGTAATCCCCAAGAACACGAAGACACGAATTCGTTACCGGCCAAAATTCAGAGTTGTGAAAAGAAAATTTTGTGTTCCAAAACACATCTTACTCAAAAATTTCCAGTAAACATACAATCATCAACGAACAACAACAAACCACAAACATCAAAACACAAAGCATACAACAAAAATAAGCTTGAACAAAAATAAGATAACTACAAGTTACAAGATATAAGGCGGCACGGAGTTGCCTTGTATCAGTCTAAATTGAAAAGACACGCCGAAATAACAACCAACATCGGCAAAATCCCATCAGGAAGACTGCTCCTCCCGGTCTTTCGCTCTGAAAATGACTAGAACTGAAAGTAAAAGAAATGAAAAAGATCGCTCTGACACTATCCGTACTCGGCCTCGTATCTGCTGCTTCTATCGCTCAGGCTGCTCTGGTAAACACCGGTGACCTGACTGCCTCCCAGGCAAAGTTACTCGTACAGGACAAAGGCGCAATCGTCCTCGCAACTGGCCCAGGTCTCTATGACCGCTTCGTTGCAAACGCTTCTTACTGTGCCTCACACGAAGAAACACAGCGCGCTTACGTCGTAACCAAGGACTCCAACAGCTCGCTCATCGGTTACACCTGCGTCGTCGAAAACAGAAACAACTAAGCTTCTAACCTGCCTCAAGTTAGAGAGCTTCCCCCATCACCCTCTTAGGGAAAGACTGTTCCTCCCCAGTCTTTCCCTCCCCAAATGACCTGAATTATAAATTGAAAGTAAGACCAATGAAAAAGATCGCTCTGACCCTATCCGTACTCGGCCTTGTATCTGCTGCTTCCATCGCTCAGGCTGCTCTGGTGAACACTGGTGACCTGACCGCCTCCCAGGCAAAGTCACTCGTACAGGATAAAGGCGCAATCGTTCTCTCAACCGGCCCAGGTCTTTATGACCGCTATGTCGCAAACGCCTCCTACTGCGCAACACACGAAGAAACAGAACGCGCCTACGTTGTAACCAAAGACTCCAACCACTCCCTTATTGGTTACACCTGCGTGGTTGACAACAAAAACAGCTAATTTTCTAACTCGCCCCAAGTTAGAAGCACTCCCCCATCAACTCGCCTCAGGGAAAGGCTATGCCTCTAGCCTTTCCCTCTCCCATCCCCATAAGAATTAAGAACCGAAAGCTAAACCAATGAAAAAGATCGCCCTAACCCTTTCCGTCCTCAGCCTCGTATCTGTTGCTTCCGTTGCTCAGGCTATGAACGTTCCACTCACCAGCACAACTGACCTCACAGGTTCTCAGGTTAAGTCTCTGGTGCAAGACAAAGGCGCGATCGTTCTCTCAACCGGTCCTGGCCTTTATGACCGTTACGTTGCAAATGGCTCTTACTGTAGCCCAAGCGAAGAAACACAGCGCGCCTACGTTGTAACCAAAGATTCCAATCGTTCCCTCATTGGTTACACCTGCGTCGTCGAAAATGACGAAAGATAAGACCTAACTCGCCCCAAGTTAGTCCCCCTTCCCATCAAAAAACCCCGGCCTTCTCAAGAAGGCCGGGGTTTTTCGTTATTCAGCTCGATCAGACAACAATCCTCAGAGCGGAATGTTGTCGTGCTTGCGCCAAGGCATCTGCTGGTTCTTGGTCCGTAGCATTGCAAGCGCTCTGGAAATGCGCATGCGTGTGGACTGCGGCATGATCACCTCATCAATGTAGCCACGCTCTGCAGCAACAAACGGGTTTGCAAACCGGTCTTCATAGTCCTTGGTACGCTCCCCAATCTTTTCAGCATCACCCAGTTCGTTGCGATAGAGGATCTCAACGGCACCCTTGGCACCCATCACAGCAATCTCAGCAGATGGCCATGCATAATTCATATCCCCGCGAATATGCTTGGAGCTCATCACGTCATACGCACCGCCATAGGCTTTACGCGTGATCACAGTAATTTTCGGAACAGTCGCTTCGCCATAAGCAAACAACAGCTTTGCACCATGCTTGATCAGCCCACCATACTCCTGAGCAGTTCCTGGCAAGAAACCCGGAACATCAACAAAGGTCACCAGTGGAATGTTGAAGCAGTCACAAAAACGAACAAAACGCGCAGCCTTACGGCTTGCATCACTGTCCAGAACACCCGCAAGAACCATCGGCTGGTTGGCAACAATACCAACTGTGCGTCCTTCGACACGGCCAAAGCCAGTGATGATGTTTCCTGCAAAACTCTCCTGAATTTCGAAGAAATCCTGTTCATCGACGGTCTTCAGGATCAGTTCCCGCATGTCATACGGCTTATTCGGATTATCTGGAACCAGCGTATTGAGGCTCTCATCCAAACGAGATGGATCATCATAAACGGAGAGTTCAGGCAGCGGCGCCTGATTATTCATCGGCAGATAATCCACCAAACGACGAATCTGCAGCAGTGCTTCCACATCATTATCAAACGCGCCATCAGCGATGGAGGATTTGGTCGTATGAATACTCGCGCCGCCCAGTTCCTCAGCCGTCACAGTCTCATTGGTCACTGTTTTCACAACATCAGGACCAGTGACGAACATGTAGGAGGTATCGCGCACCATGAAGATGAAATCGGTCATGGCTGGCGAGTAAACATCACCACCAGCACAAGGTCCCATAATCACGGAGATCTGCGGAATAACGCCAGATGCCTGAATGTTGCGCCAGAACACTTCACCGTATCCGCCAAGTGCAGCAACGCCTTCTTGAATACGAGCACCACCTGCATCAAAGATCCCAATAATCGGCGCGCGGTTCTGCAGCGCCATATCCTGGATCTTCATGATCTTTTCGGCGTGTGTCTCAGAGAGAGAGCCGCCGAACACAGTGAAATCTTTCGAGAAGAGGTAAACGGTACGACCGTTGATTGTTCCCCAACCAGCAACAACACCATCCCCTGGGAAGTGCGTTTCCTCCATACCAAACTCGGTACAGCGGTGCTGCTTGAACATATCGAATTCTTCGAAGGAACCTTCATCTAGCAGAATTTCAATGCGCTCTCGTGCGGTGAGTTTTCCGCGTTTGTGCTGCGCATCAATTCGGCGCTGTCCCCCACCAAGCCGCGCTTCATCACGTCTTTTTTCTAATTCAGCTAGAACTTCCTTCATAAGATATCTCAGCTCCCAATCTAACTGAGTTATCTCCTAGCACGCCCCTACGCAAAAAAACTAGTAAGCCGTTGGATTGAGAAGCCCATCTCATTGCAACCAAATCTAGTCTCAACCCAACAACCTATAACCCTTGGGAAACCAAGCATTCTTTGATGTTTCGACAGCTAAAACTTACTCAGCTTCGTCAGCACTGCCAGCATTGAGCAATCCATACTTTTCTTCGCCTATTTGCTCAAGAAGCTCCAACTGAGTCTCAAGAAAATCACAATGACCTTCCTCATCTGCCAGCAAAGTGTCAAAGAGAGCCATCGTCACGAAGTCCCCTTGCTGTTCACAGAACACACGGGATTCGCTGTAATACACAATCGCTTCACGCTCCCCTGCCAGATCAGCTTCCAAAACTTCTTTCACTGACGACCCAATGCGTAATGGCGCGATATGCTGCAGGTTTGGATGCCCTTCCAGAAAGACAACTCTTTCAACCAGCCGGTCCGCGTGGTGCATTTCTTCAATTGATTCAGCCCGCTCTTTCTTCGCTAGTTTGGTATAGCCCCAATCTTCAAGCAGTCTGAAATGCACCCAGTATTGATTTACAGCTCCCAGTTCCATGGAAATGGCTTTGTTCAAACGTTCAATGACACCGTCTTTTGCTTTCATGAGATCTCAGTGCAAGCACTGCTCCTTGGGGAATGCAGGTGAAAGACAACTCGTTTTGAACCGACCCTCAAACGAGCAATGATCCCTTAAACATAGATCAGCCCAACTTGCCGCCAACCCAAATCCCCAATCGTTCCTAACGAAGCGCTAGCCTGAAGCAAACAACTTTAGTCCAACAAAAAAGAGCTGCCCAAAAGGACAGCTCTTTCTAATCAAAACAAGCAGTTAGGCGATCTTACTCGCCAGTATCAGCCGGGTTCGCATTCAATGCGCCGTAGTGCTGCTCACCAATTTTCGCAAGGAGATCCAGCTGAGTTTCGAGGAAGTCGATGTGACCTTCTTCATCAGCCAGCAAATCATCAAACAGCTTCATGGTGACATAATCACCTTCAGCATCACAAATCTCACGGCTCTTCTTATAAGAGGTGCGAGCTTCATGTTCACCAGCAAGATCCGCTTCCAGAACTTCCTTCAGGTTGGTGCCGATTTGCAAGGCTCCAACGGTTTGCAAATTTGGATGACCACCAAGGAAGAGAATACGCTCAATCAGCTTATCTGCATGCTGCATCTCTTCAACGGATTCTTCACGCTCTTTCTGCGCCAGCTTTCCAAAACCCCAATCATCCAGCAGGCGGTAATGCAGCCAATACTGGTTGACGGCACCAAGCTCCAGCTTCAGAGCCTCGTTAAGCCGCTCAATAACTTTCTCATTATGTTTCATCGGCGGAATTCCTCAATATTCTTGATTAGGGCAGTATTTGGCGATGTTCTCGTTATTACGAGAGCCCTGAACCCATATGTGCAACAGGAGTGCATAGTTCAACAGATTCGATGGTAATACGGCAAACAAATTCCACTTGCCCACACACTACAAACTATTGATTTCTTTCTACGATATCAGGAGAAACCACAACTCCAGCAAAAAAGCGCAGCCAAGAGCCGCGCTTTAAAACAACTTAGCAAAGAAAACGTGTTTAGCTTTCTTCTGGTGCCCCAACGAGAATAAGCACTGCTGCGTTGAACTCGTCGTTTTTGAAACGACGAATACGAGCAGCCTCTTCATCCTGTCCCCATTGCTCAATGTTCCAGTCTTCATCAACATGAGCAGCAGACCAGACAACATCCGCTTCAAGGGCTTTTTCAGCCAACGCCAGCGCCAGCAAAGCAGAGCCGCTGATGGACGTCACAGTATGGATCGCAGTCAACTGAAGCGCATCATATTTATCCAGCTGCACGCGATAGGCAGCTGTGACCGCCTCATCTTGCGCAACATGCATAATCCCTTCAACGAGCTTGAAGCGACCAGCAAACAACTTTTCTGCCCAATCCAAGACTGGGTCCCACTGATCTTTCTGACGTGTGACCAGTTCTGCAGGGGAATCTGCGCGGTAACACAAATGATCATTTCCGGCATACCGTGTGATCTCATCTGCAACTTCCGCAAATTTATCTTCAACGGCATCAATCGCAGAATGGGCAATACGCGTCAGCGGCATCGTAGCCGGGTCGATCTCTTCGTCCTGCAGCTCCCATTCGGCAGCCACGCCTTCAGCAATCACTTCATCCTTAAACACCAGCGCATTGCGACCAGGTGTTTTAATGGAGCGTCCATCCAGCAGAACAGCGAAGACGTCATCTTTCAGCTCGACACTCACACGCTCGTAAAAGCGTTTTGGCAAGTTCCGTTTGGTGTGTTCACGCGCAGCCTGAACAGCATCAACAGGCCCTTTTGCAATGTCATCTGCAATCTGCTCAAAAATGTCACGCATTATGCAACTTCCTTATTCCATTTGAAGTGCTCACTGAGCACCGGAATGAGTTCCTTAAACTGATTGATAACATAGGTGGCTCCAGCGCTCTTCACATCTTCAGCGCTGTGATAACCCCATGTAACTCCGACAGATTTCACACCCGCATTACGCGCCATGTGCATATCGAAAGTCGTATCACCAATCATAATCGTGTTTTCCAGATCAACGCCGGTTTCGCTCATCGCCTGAAAAATCATACCGGGATTTGGCTTTGACGGCGCAACGTCTGCTGTCTGCATGGTGGTAAAAAGCCCTTCCAGCTCATGTAAGCTGATCAGGTGTTTCATACCGCGGGAATGCTTGCCTGTTGCGATACCAAGAAGCACATCCTCTCGGCTATCCAACTCTCGCAAAGCGTCAATCGCCCCCTCATAAAGAGGATCATAATCACGCCCCTTGGAACGCATTTCCCAGATGATTTGCTGGTATCCCTTGACCATTTGTTCAATCAAATCTGGGTCGTTCCGCCCCAACAATTGTTCAAACGCCACATCCAGTGTTAGGCCAACCGTTGCAAGAATTTCATCTCGCGATGGCATAGGCAAATCGACAAACCGATACGCCGCAGTAAAACCAATCATGATATTGTCTTGGCTATCCGCGAGTGTGCCGTCGCAATCAAACACAATGAGGTACATGAAGATCAGCCCGTAACTTTGCTATTACTTATTCTGGTTCATTGATGTCCGGATCATAGTCCTTCACATCCATACCAAGCAAGTTCCAGGTTTGCTGCATATGCGATGGCAGCGGAGCAGAAACATCAATCACACCATTACCAGACGGATGGGGGATCATAATCCGCCGAGCCAGCAGGTGCAGCTTGTTCTGGATGCCGCCGGGCAGCTCCCAGTTTTTGATATTGAAGTACTTTGGATCACCGATGATAGGACAACCAATATGAGCTGCATGTGCACGCAGCTGGTGCGTACGCCCTGTTACAGGCTTCAGTGATACCCAGGAAAGCTTCTGACCGGACTGTTCAACCACATTATATAGGCTGACTGCATGCTGTGCTTCATCATCACCATGACGGGCAACACGCATGCGCTCTTCGCCCTCATCACGCGCCAGATAGGTTGAGATACGACCCTGACGTGGCTTAGGAACACCAGCAACCATCGCCCAGTAGATCTTACGTGTGTTGCGATGACGGAATGCCTTTGTCAGCTCCTGAGCTGCACGGCGGGTCTTCGCAACCAGCAAAATACCGGAGGTCTCACGGTCAAGACGGTGCACCAGACGCGGCTTATCACCCTTCTGGTTGGTGAACGCATCAAGCATACCATCCACGTGACGCGTCAGACCTGAGCCACCCTGCACAGCAAGGCCAGCTGGCTTATTCAGTACCATCACATGTGCATCTTCAAAGAGCATCATCTGCTCAATGGCTTCACGGTCACTGTCAACCAACTTGCGCGGACGAGGTCTGGCATTTTTGCGATCATCAGCAGCAAGCTCAACACCGAGCGGTGGAATGCGGACTTCTTGCCCCTTTTCCAATCGGGTAGAGCTTTCGGCGCGTTTGCCATCAACACGAACCTGCTTGGTGCGCAGCAGTTTCTGCAAACGACCAAAGCCAAGTTCGGGGAAGTTTTCTTTAAACCAGCGATCAAGACGCATGCCTGCTTCATCGGCATCAACGCGGCGCATCTCAATTTTAACTGGGCTGCCACCGTTGTTTTGCGGCGCTGCTTTGTTCTGGGAGCCACTCATGGGTGAAGGTCCTGACTTCTAACGCGGCGGCAGCACGAAGGGTGCGCCAGCCGTTCCTATTAAATCCGTTGGCGCTCATTTGGCAGCTGAAGGCACAACATGCAAGTCTTTCACGCAGATTCAGCCGCTAAAAACGAAAAACCATCAAGTTTCTATGAGTTTTTGCCGGCAACTTGCAAATTAGGCGAGAACCTGCCGCGTGAGATAAAGACCTGCAAACAAGGCTGAGACAGAAAGAATAAGTGAGACCAGCACATAAGCAGCGGTCGCAATCGGTTCTCCGCGTTCCCACAACACAGCGACATCCAGCGAGAAGGTTGAGAAGGTGGTGAAGCCGCCAAGGAAACCTGTCGCGATCAGATAACGTAGTTCAGAAGAAGCGTTCAGCCGCTGAGCAAGAACCTCAACAAAGATCCCCATCAGCAATGAACCAAGAATGTTTACGGTGACAGTGCCCCACGGAAAAGAAGGACCAAGAAGGCGAAGTCCGGCCATTGAAACCAGATGCCGGCAAACCGCTCCTGCCCCGCCACCAAGTGCAATCAGGATGAGATTTTTCATGCATTCTCCCTATCGGATTTTGAATGGCATGTCTTGCATAAATTGTGGTGTAACTAACATCCCTTAGAGAAGACTTCATCAACCTTCTCCCGACAAGCTTCCACCAACTCTTCATGATCTTCCAAATGTGCTTCTTCCTCATCCAAAATATCAAGGAATATCGCGCGCAGGTTCATATCATCACCAGGAGCAATCCGCTGAGCAGAACCATGGCACTGATGATAAACATCCCGCAGTAACCGCACCAGCCGCTCAGCAGCGTTGAGCCGTCCCCATAGATAATCATGCTCACGCCATCCCCGATTGAAGAATGCGCCAAACATTTGCAATTGCGCGCCTTTCAAATCAACGCCGCCGGGACAAAGCAATTGCGCATCCTTTGGGCTGATGCGCCCCACCTCAATCTTACGAAGCTCAAAAGCATCCAGGGCTTGCTGAACCGGAAACATGCTGGTGTCGAAGAACGGAAAGCCGATATAGCCTTCTAAAATACCTTGCGCCGCCTTCAGATCGCCCAGTTTACCAACTCCCTCAAACACGATGGAATCTGTCAGTTTATCAAGATCAGAAAGCCCCATACGCAAGCTGAGGACCCCAAGCACTTTGCGCACCGTCTCCAACTGCGGTGATGCTTCTTTCAGCAGTGTCGCAAGATAGATGGTTTCTGTGCCATAAAACTCCTCAGACCAACGGCTCCTCAAGTTTGCAATCTGCCCATAAAGTTCACGCTTAAACACGTCCAGATGACGTGCAAACTCAACAGAACCAGCAATCTCTTCATGGTGATAGAACTTGTTGATCTGCTCGATCAAGAACCGTAACTGACGAATGCGATAGTCAACATCAAGGCTCTTCAGTTCACGAAGAATCTTAGCCTGATCCCGCTGCGCTTCCCCCTCCTCTTCTTTGGAGAAGGTCAACGCATTCACCACCACTTCTTCCACGCTTTCCCAGGACCAGAGAGCAACCTCTTCGCCCTTCTCAACGCATCCCTCTTGCTGCGTGCCGGAGAGCTCGGAAATCAACAAGACAACACGGTGGGCCAGATGCCCTAAACGAAGCTGAAGATAACCCGCATTGGCGAAACCAGATTGCTCCATCGCCGCCAGCTCAGCCCCTTGCCGCACAACCGAGAAGTCACCCTCAGTCTCCGGCAGGCTGCCATGTTTCTCAAGCAACAGCCGCACTTCATGGCGCACCATTGGCAATGCGGCTTCAGCAACTTCCTGTATTCGCCGCACCTTCATGTTGATCTGCTCAATCTCTTGCAGTTCATCACCAATCGGTTCATTGCGCGGAATATGAGCAAGCGACGCGAAGATACTCTTAAAGAAACCGGGAGATTCTGGCTCTGATGGCACATCTCGGTGCGAAAAGGGCAACGGATCCAGATAAAGCAACCGACGCACAACTTCTCGGGCAGCTGGTCGCTGCGCAATGGAGCTAATGAGCGGCTCGAAGGGCTTGTTCATCACCAACGACCCATCAATGAAGATCCGCTCCCCTTCTGCATCACAATTGGCATGGAGCACGTTGGTCAGGAATGCCTCACGCCCGCTCCACTCAAGGCCCTGACGCTCAAGAACCCCATCCATCTCCTCAGCACTCATGGGAGGAAAGGCTCCGGGGAAACTTGAGGTCGCTCTGGCCGCAAAAACCAGATCAGGAATACACTCCGCACTCATCTGGCTATGCAAACCGCTGGACACCCGATGAATGGCATTGAACTTCACAATACGGCGATGATCCAACTCTTCAATAAACTCCGGATCATGCAATGCAATACGCCGCAGCACACCGTGAAAATCAGTGAGTGTCACGAACAACTCCAACCGCTGTCCATAAGGGATCAGCGTTTCTCCGCGATCCTCTTCATTCATCGCGCGGCATGCATCCACTAACCACCCTGAGTATCGCTCACCTGAGAACGGCGGCGTAAACCATCGTGAACTGATAAAATCTCGCAGTTTGGTGCGCGTTTCCTTGTTCTGGGGAACATCAGTCCCGAGGAAAACCAGCAACTTATCCAGAATGGGTGCGAGCACCCGCTTGGCATGTTTGCTGACCCCGGAGGTCTCATTGGCCAGCTTGTCGACATCAGCAAGCGACAACCACAAATCACTGTGATGCTTGAGCGGTAAATCATGAGCGAGCGCCCGCGCTAGCATGATCGCGTTCACACCACCGGCAGACGCACCAGAGATCGCATCAATCACAACCCGCAGGTCGAGCTGCGGCCCAAAGCTTTCCAGAAGATCAAAGTAAGATTTTGCCGAGCCTTCGAGAGCAACATCGCTCTCAACACCGCGCTCACGGTCCCGCCGCAATTGATGCAAAGCATGGGAGGCTCGCTGAAGATTTAGGAGTTCACGGGTGACACCATGCATATAGATGGCAAGTGAAACCCCGCCATACAGCACCAGTCCCAATCTCAGCTCAAGTTGCCTCATGCATGCACCAAAATTCGCTTATAAAAAGAAGTCAGAGCATGATGCGCAGACGTAAATAAACGCAACAAGCTCATATGTCAGTGTGCGAACTAAGATGCCCGATTGCAATCGGGAAACCCAAACAAAGTTACGTGTAGTTTATGTGTAGTCTTGAAAAATGACCGTCAGTTTTCGAAAAAGGCGAAACAACAAGTTCCGCGACAACGTCCCAAAGAGAAACCGGACAGACGGCACTAGGAAGTGCCCCGCTCTTTTCTCAATCGATCCCAATAGCTCAAACGTTTTTGAACATCACGCTCAAACCCACGGGCATTCGGCTCATAATATTTTTGACGGCCCATTTTCTCAGGGAAATAATCCTGACCAGAAAACGCATCCGGCTCATCGTGGTCATAGCGATAGCTGTCACCATAGCCCATCTTCTTCATGAGCGTGGTCGGTGCGTTCAGGATGTGCTTTGGCGGCACAAGAGATCCATATTCCCGCGCATCCATGCGAGCGGCCTTATAAGCCAGATAGGACGCATTGGATTTGGGTGCCGTGGCTAAATAGACGGCAGCTTGGGCCAGCGCATACTCCCCTTCTGGCGAGCCAACCAGCTGAAACGCATGACGTGCAGCATTCACCTGAACCAGCGCATTAGGATCAGCCATGCCAATATCTTCAGAAGCCATCACTGTCAGGCGGCGAATGATATAAAGTGGATCTTCCCCGCCTTCCAACATCCGGCACATCCAGTAGAGCGCAGCATCCGGGTCTGACCCGCGAATGGACTTATGAAGCGCAGAAATGAGATTGTAATGCCCGTCCTTGGTCTTGTCATAGATCGGCGCACGTCGCTGCACCACTTCCGCCAGGCGTTCTGTATCGAAGATCTCGTCATCGCCAGCCGTACGCCAAACGTCTTCCGCCAAAGTCAAAGCAGACCGGCCATCACCATCTGCCATACGTACAAGAGATAAACGCGCATCCTCATCCAAAGGCAAGTCACGCCCCATCACCTCTTCTGCGCGCTTAAGCAAATCAATCAGCGCATCTTCATCAAGAGAATGGAACGTCAGAACATGCGAACGGGACAGCAACGCAGCGTTCAGCTCAAAGCTTGGGTTCTCAGTAGTCGCGCCTACGAGCGTGATGGTGCCATCTTCCATCACAGGTAAAAAACTATCCAGCTGAGCACGGTTGAAGCGATGGATCTCATCAACAAACAGCAAGGTCCGCTTACCAGAAATCTGACGTCCTCTTGCGCGCTCAAAACACTTTTTGAGATCAGCAACACCGGAGAAAATGGCAGAGATCTGCTCAAACTCCAACTCCGTTGCATCTGCAAGCAAGCGGGCAACTGTGGTCTTACCAGTACCCGGAGGCCCCCAGAAGATGAGAGACCCCAGAGAGCCGGACCGCAGCATACGGCTTAAAATACCAGCCTCACCCAAAAGGTGGCCTTGTCCGACAACATCCTCCAGAACACGAGGCCGCATGCGGTCTGCAAGCGGCCTGTCTTCCAGCTGATCCATCCCATTGGCGGAAAACAGATCACTCATGGTCTCTCAACATTCCTTTAAGCTGTCTTGGAGAGTGAGCCTCTCAAAACAGCATTATCGCAAACTTACCTGTCGTAGCTGACCATCACGCTTGAAGGTGATGTTCCAGGTGCGCTGCTTCTTGCCAGTCAGCTTGGAAAGGTCTTTGGTGCTTTGAACTTCAGCGCCATTGATCTCAACCACGATATCACCGGGTTTAAAGCCGACATAGGCCGCAGTACTACGAGCTTTAATATCAGCAATTACAACGCCTGAAAACTCGTTGTACATGCGCAACTCTTCTGCCACAGCAGGAGAAAGATTCATAACCCGTACACCAGTAAATGGCGAGTTCCCTTTGATCTCTCTTTCATCTCTAGCCACAGTTTCCGGTGCACGCTCAAGACTGATCTCAACAGCAAAAGCTTCGCCACCACGCAACATCTCAAAGTTCGTTACACCGCCAACTTTCTTCGTGGCAAGACGATAGCCATAAGCATCCGGGTCATCCACCTGAGTACCGCCAACAGACAGGATCAGGTCGCCCACACGAATACCAGCACGGTCAGCAGGGCTTCCTTCCTGAATACGCGTCACCAAAACCCCGCTGGGACGCTCCAGACCAAGGCTGGCAGCAATATCAGAGCTAACTGGCTGCACACTAGTGCCAACCCATGGACGGCGCACGATACCACCGTCATCAGCAGCCGAAGCGACCACTTCCACCATATTGGCAGGGATTGCAAATCCAATGCCGTTGGAACCCCCGGAGCGCGAGAAGATCGCAGTATTCACGCCAACAAGATGCCCGTTTAGATCAACCAGCGCTCCACCCGAGTTGCCCGGATTAATGGCGGCATCTGTCTGAATGAAGAACTGATAATCCGAGACGCCTACCTGGTTTCGGGCGACAGCGGATACAATCCCTTGCGTCACAGTCTGCCCGACACCAAACGGGTTACCAATCGCCAGTACCAGATCACCCACCTCAAGTTCATCTGAGTTGGCGAACGGCACAACAGGGAACGCCCCTTCTGCGTTGCGCACCTTCAAAACGGCAAGATCTGTGCGCTCATCCATCAAGATGATGTCGGCATCAAACTCGCGCCGATCAGAAAGTGCTACGCGCACCTCATCAGCGCCGGCGATAACATGATGGTTGGTAATAATCGTCCCATCAGCAGACACAATCACACCAGAGCCCAGAGAGCTTTGAACACGACTGCGCGAACGAGGTGCAAACCGATCAGATTGCTCACCAAAGAAACGACGGAAGAAAGGATCATCAAAGAATGGAGAAACTCTTCGGCGCTCTTGAACGGTACGACTTGCGTACACATTCACCACCGCTGGGGCGACCTTCTTCACAATGGGAGCGAAGGAAAGTGAAATCTCAGCTTGAGATGTTGGAACAGTCTTCTCACTGGCCAGCGCACCAGTGCTTTGCGTTGCAACAACGCCAGTAGTCCCAAGAACTGCACAAAAAAGCAGGTGAGCAGCAGACTTCCTGATTTGACCCATTCTTAAATCCCTTCGGCAAGAGCCCCCAGTTCAAAATGATTTTCTTTCAAAAAATTCGGGAGCAGCAGGTTACAGATAAGTCTGCAATATGGAAATGAAAAGGCCAATCTGTCGGTTTTAAGCAGCAGGCTCGCATCCCCGAAAACTGCATGTGGATTTCAAACCAATAACAGTTTGAGTGCACTAAACAGAACACATCTGCTCAAAACGCAAAACGCCGGGTCTCCCCGGCGCCTCACTCATCTCAACTAAACCTGACAGAACTTAGGCTGCCCGGATATTCTCAAGGTATTGCTCAACCATGTTCTTTAGCTCTTCGGACTGATGCGTCAGCTGGTTTGCAGCGCCAAGAACATTTTCAGCTTCATGCCCGGCGTCACTTGCGATCATGCTCACGCGAGTAATAGCCTGAGCAACCTCAGAGCTACCAGAAGTCACCTGCTGAATGTTGCTGGAGATATCTGTTGCGGTTACAGCCTGTTCCTGAACAGCACCTGCAATCGCAGTCGCCGCTTCATTCACGTCACCAATAACCGTGCTGATTTCCTTGATAGCCGCAACGGCTTTCTCGGTCTCAGCCTGAACAGATTGGATCTGAACACTGATCTCGCCAGTTGCCTGACCAGTCTGGTTTGCAAGGCCCTTAACTTCGGATGCAACAACCGCAAAGCCCTTACCAGCTTCGCCAGCACGTGCAGCTTCAATCGTCGCATTCAGCGCCAACAGGTTGGTCTGATCAGCAATATCATTGATGAGAGAGACAACTTCACCAATGCGCTGCGCAGCTTCCATAAGACCGTTCACAGACACCTCAGCCGCAGCAGCTTTCTCAGCCGCTTGCTTGGAGACGTCAGCAGAACGACGAACCTCACGGTCAATCTCACCAACAGTAGCAGAAAGCTCTTCAGCGGCACCAGCAACAGCCTGAAGGTTCATCAGGGACTGCTCAGAAGCAGAAGACACCGTCTGAGCTTCAGTGTTGGTCTGCTCAGAGATGCTTGCCATACTCTTCGCGGTGGTTTCCAGATTACCGCCAGCATCAGTCACAGTGGTCAGGATGTCACGAACGCCCACATCAAAGTTCTCGTTCAAGGCATCCACGCGTTTCACGCGCTCTTCCTGTTCATGTTGCTCACGCACCTGTTTCTCGTCCAACTCTCTTGCACGGACAAGACCAGCTTGGAAGGACTGAACAGCACGGCCAATATCGCCGATCTCATCCTTACGCTGAGCAGAGATAATCTCCACATCCAGATTGCCGTTCGCAATCTTATTAAGATTGGCTGACAGGCGATTAAGCGGAGTAGACAGGCTACGTGCCATGAAGATGCCAATTGCAGCAACAACTGCCAACACGATTAATCCGCTAATGATGATCTCTTTAGCGAGGGCGTGAACCACAGCCAGCGCTTCGCTTACATCAGTCTTTGCAACAATAACGGTCGGCAGCTTTTCAAAGCCAAGCGGCAGTGCCAGAACAAACTGTTCCTTCACTTCAGCAAAACCAACATTGCTTTCCAGGTTCGCCTGCAGGTCTTCGACGACTTTCGCAACAACCTCTGGATCATCTTTTTTCACCAGCGCTGTCGGCACGTCGGAAAGCACCTGATTGGAAAGGATCGTACCGTCAATGCGTGCCAGGTAGGTCTGACCAGTCTCACCCATGTTCTCACGATTTTGCAAAACACTATCGAAGAACTCAGAGCCAAGGCGAACAGTGATCACCCCTTTAAAGGTTACCTGATTAAAGTCTTCAACAAACACAGGAGCCGAGATCAACAGGGACGCAGAGTTTCCATCAGGCGCGTATTGCGCAATCTCAGAATAGACGACATCACCTTCAGTGGCTTTTGCCGCCTTGTTGAATTCCTGACTGAGCAATGTACCGGATAGCTTACCATCCTTTACGCTCTCAAGAAACTCAGAGGACTTGGTCGCAGAATAGATAACCAGACCATTTGCATCCATGATCAGAATGTCCGCATAACCTCCACCGGTTACACTCGCTACAAAATCTGGATGAACAACAGCATGACGCCAGGAATAAAGCGTCTTGTTGCCATTCCCAGTCAGCTGCAGACGGTCTGCCACAGACGACCCGCTCTTTTGGAAGTAGCTAAGGATATCATCCTTATCTGCACTTAGAGAGTCCATAGAGGCCAGTAGGTCGGTCATGGTAACGCGCATTGCGCTACTCTTGACCAGGCGTTTGATATCACTATCAACGCGCTCCAGCTTTTCATCGAGAGTATCCCGACGAGCCTGTGCCACGAGCACGAGCTGTGTCTTGCTCGCTTCAGTCAGCGCACTTTCAGCACGCGTATACCCAAGGAATGCCACAACGGCACTCGCAATAATTGCAAGCCCAACCATAATGAATGGAAGACGAACAGCAATACGATTAAAATAATTTTTGACTCTAGGTGAGGATACAGAGCCGCTCTCATCAGATTTAGAACGCATATTTGCCCCCGAGTAATACGTTGGGAGCATAGTCGGGCTATAGTGTTAATCTCCGCTTAAAACAAATATTTAAAATGCTTTTCAAATCGAAGAAAAATTGAAATACCGATATGATTTAGCAGTGTTTTCTCACAAAACTGGAAGCACGCTGTACTATCATAAGTTGCAGTACCAACCTGACACGAGCAATCCAGTTCCACCTGCCAAAACTCACGTAACGCGAACTATTTCATCAGATTCGTTCACCCATAGGCGAGTGCATCTGAGTGAATTTCATTCAGGCAACAAAAAAGGGCACCCGAAGGCACCCTTTTTCAAATCGCTTATGCGAAAAGCTTATGCAGCAGCTTCAGCTGTCTCAGCAGCTTCTTCAGCAGCAGCGCGTGCGCGATCTGCAGCGCCTTTAGCTTCTACATCGCGCTCAACCAGCTCGATAACAGCCATTGGTGCATTATCACCATGACGGAAACCAGCTTTCAGCACGCGAGAATAACCACCCTGACGGTCCGCATAACGCTCTGCGAGGGTATCAAACAGTTTTGCTACCATTGCAGTGTCACGGATCTGGGAAATTGCTTGACGACGTGCATGCAGGTCGCCGCGCTTGCCCAGAGTGATGAGCTTCTCGATGATTGGACGCATCTCTTTTGCTTTCGGAAGCGTCGTAACAATTTGCTCATGCTGGATGAGCGAAGCTGCCATGTTAGCGAACATCGCTTTACGGTGGCTTGACGTCCGATTGAGCTTGCGGCCGGAATTACCGTGGCGCATGGCCCTCTCCTTTGTTAAGTCAATTACGATCTAGTACATCAGATCGTCGGAACCTCACGCAGCGCGCTCGGTTCCTGTTCCTTTAATATTGGTGGTCTTCGTAGCGCTTAGCGAGCTCATCGATATTTTCAGGCGGCCAGTTTGCCACTTCCATACCGAGATGCAGGCCCATTTGCGCCAGAACTTCTTTGATCTCGTTGAGAGACTTACGACCGAAGTTCGGTGTACGAAGCATTTCTGCTTCTGTCTTCTGAATGAGATCGCCAATATATACGATATTGTCGTTCTTCAGGCAGTTTGCCGAACGTACAGACAACTCAAGCTCATCAACCTTCTTCAGCAGTGCTGGGTTGAACGCAAGTTCCGCGACTGTGTCTTCCTGAACTTCACGCTGTGGCTCTTCGAAGTTCACGAAGATAGACAGCTGATCCTGCAGGATACGAGCAGCAAACGCTACGGCATCTTCAGGGATCACAGATCCGTCAGTTTCAACAGTCAAAGTCAACTTATCATAATCAAGAACCTGACCTTCACGGGTGTTCTCAACCTTATAAGAAACCTTCTTAACCGGAGAATACAGGCTGTCAACCGGAATCAGACCGATTGGAGCGTCTTCTGGGCGGTTAGCGGCAGCTGGAACATAACCCTTGCCGGTGTTTACAGTGAATTCGATGCGAACTTCCGCGCCTTCATCAAGGTTACACAGCAGCAGACCTGGGTTAAGAACCTCAACGTCACCTACAGTTTCAATATCGCCAGCGTAGACCGCACCAGGACCCTGCTTACGCAGAACCATACGCTTTGGTCCCTCGCCTTCCATGCGAAGCGCGATTTCCTTGATGTTCAGGATGATGTCAGTCACATCTTCACGAACGCCAGGAATAGACGAGAACTCATGGAGAACGCCATCAATCTGAACCGCAGTCACTGCAGCACCCTGAAGGGAGCTCAGCAGAACGCGGCGCAGGGCGTTACCAAGAGTCAGGCCGTAGCCACGCTCAAGAGGTTCTGCAATCACAGAAGCCTTAAAGCGCGCATCATCGCCAGCACGAATGTCGAGTTTGGTTGGCTTGATAAGCTCTTGCCAATTTTTTTGAATAGTCACGTTCATAAACCCTCTGGCTATCCCGTTGGCCTAAAGACCAACTATTCTTTGCCTGGGTGGAAAACTTGCCTAACGAACTGTTAGACGCGGCGACGCTTGCGTGGGCGGCAACCATTGTGCGGGATCGGAGTTACATCACGGATAGATGTAATAACGAAACCTGCAGCCTGAAGCGCACGCAGAGCGGATTCACGTCCAGAACCTGGACCACGTACTTCTACTTCGAGAGTACGCATGCCGTGTTCAGCAGCCTTACGACCAGCGTCTTCGGCAGCGACCTGTGCAGCATAAGGGGTAGACTTACGAGAACCCTTAAAGCCAAGCGCGCCGGCAGACGACCAAGAGATCGCGTTGCCCTGAGCATCGGTGATGGTGATCATGGTGTTGTTGAACGTAGAGTTCACATGCGCGACACCTGAAGAAATGTTCTTCCGTTCGCGACGACGCACGCGCGTCGATTCTTTAGCCATTATATTTCCTAACTTCGATATCTACACCGCCGTATAGCCGGCGGCTCCACCGGATAACCGGCTAGTTATTTCTTCTTACCAGCGATCGCTTTAGCAGGGCCCTTACGGGTGCGAGCGTTGGTATGAGTGCGCTGACCACGAACAGGCAGACCACGACGGTGGCGCAGGCCACGGTAACAGCCAAGGTCCATGAGACGCTTAATGTTCATTGCAGTTTCACGACGAAGATCACCTTCAACGGTGTAGTCAGCGTCGATTGCTTCACGGATTTTCAGAACTTCTGCATCAGAAAGTTCGTTAATACGACGTTCTGCAGCAATACCGACTTTATCGGTGATTTCCTGCGCGAACTTCGCACCAATGCCATGAATGTACTGCAGCGCGATAACTACGCGCTTATTCGTCGGAAGGTTGACGCCAGCAATACGTGCCACGTTTGTTTTCTCCAATTACGAGGGTACGTTTGTTCCCTCTCCCATTTTTTTGCCGATAACACACCTACAACCATACCGGTTGAGGGCGCACCATCACACAGCAAAAAGATCAGCCTCGGTTTCCCAAGGAAAACCGGCGCCAATCGATTATGGTGTCGATGTGCGCCGGCTATACTTTATTATAAAGGCAAGCGCAAGCGCCTGCCTTCAAAAAGCACGGATTAAACCGTGCTCAAAATCGTATCGATCTCTGAAGCAACCTCGTCAACGGACTTCATGCCATCAACGCTCATCAGCATGTTCCGCTCACCATAGTACTTGATAAGAGGTGCTGTCTGCTCGTTGTAAACTGCAAGACGCTTCTTCAAAGACTCTGCATTGTCATCGGACCGAACTTCAGCGCTTTCACGAGCACGTGTTTCGATACGCTCAAGAAGGATACCTTCGTCAACTTTCAGCTGCACAACAGCATCAAGTCTCTGGTCCTTCTTCTCAAGCAGCTCACCAAGAGCGTCTGCCTGAGCAATGGTGCGTGGGAAACCGTCCAAAATGAAACCCTTTGCACAATCAGCCTGATCAATACGATCAGAAATGATGGAGCAAATCAGGTCATCAGAAACCAGATCGCCACGTGTCAGAACATCTTTGACCTTCAAGCCGACTTCGGTTTCAGCTGCAACAGCTGCACGAAGCATGTCACCAGTCGAAAGCTGGACAATACCATGCACCGCAACAAGTCGACCTGCCTGAGTGCCTTTACCAGCACCAGGAGGGCCAAGAAGAATCAATCTCATCTACGTTTCCCCCTCAACTTCGTTTTCTTCACCAAGCCCTCGTACTGATGAGCAAGAAGGTGTCCCTGGATCTGAGAAACGGTATCCATGGTGACGCTAACAACAATGAGCAGAGACGTACCACCGAAGTAGAACGGAACACCCGTTGCTGAGATCAGGAACTCTGGCAACAAACAAATGAGAGTAATGTATATTGCACCGACAACCGTAATGCGAGTTAGCACATGGTCAATGTACTGCGCAGTACGTTCGCCTGGACGAATTCCTGGAATGAAGCCACCATGCTTCTTGAGGTTGTCTGCTGTCTCCGACGGATTGAAAACAATCGCGGTGTAGAAGAAGCAGAAAAAGATGATTAATGCTGCATAAAGAGCCATGTAGGCTGGTTGACCGTGTCCCAGCAGCGCAGTGATTGTTGTCAACCACGCCATCGAACCAGTGGAATCACCGGTTTGGAAACTGGCAACAGTCGCTGGTACCAGCAACAAGGAGCTCGCAAAAATCGGTGGAATAACACCAGCCGTATTGAGTTTGAGTGGCAGGAACGATGTGTTCCCCTCAAACATCTTATTGCCCTGTTGGCGACGTGGGTACTGAATCAGCAAACGTCGCTGTGCACGTTCCATGAAGACGATAACGCCGATAACCACCACAGACAGTATGATGACTGCCAGAATGATTGGAGTCGCGAGCGCACCCTGACGACCAAGTTCCAAAGTGGAAGCAATCGCGGAAGGAAGCCCGGCAACAATACCGGAGAAAATGATCAAAGAAATGCCGTTACCGATGCCGCGAGAGGTGATTTGCTCACCCAGCCACATCAGGAACATAGTACCACCAACAAGGGTAAGAACTGTCGCAATACGGAAGAACCAGCCCGGATCGATAACAATGTTCGCGCCAGCCTCAAGACCAACGGAAATACCGTAGGCCTGGAAGGTTGCCAGAATCACTGTACCAAAACGTGTGTACTGGTTGATTTTTTTCCGGCCTTGCTCACCCTCTTTCTTCAGCTGTTCCAAAGCAGGAACAACAGAAGTCATAAGCTGGATGATAATCGACGCAGAAATGTAAGGCATAATGCCGAGGGCAAAAATAGCCATACGCTCGACAGCACCACCGGAGAACATGTTAAACAGGCCAACAATGCCAGTTTGTACGTTTCCGAAGGCCTGTGCGAGCGCGTCAGGATTAATTCCAGGCAGAGGGATATAGGTTCCGAATCGATAAACCAAAAGCGCGCCTAGCGTGAACCAGATCCGCTTCTTCAGTTCCTCGGCTTTAGCAAAGGCAGAAAAGTTAAGGTTTGAAGCAAGTTGCTCGGCAGCAGAAGCCATTCCGCGCTCCGGTCAGTTTGGATACACCCCGAAAAAAAGACAAGGCTGTTAAGCCTTGCCTTCCTTGATTACGACCTTGCCGCCAGCTTTCTCAACTGCTGCAACAGCAGTTTTGGAAGCACCAGCAATTTCGAAAGTTACAGCGGTTTTCAGTTCACCGTCGGACAGAAGGCGTACGCCATCCAGAACGCGGCGAACAACGCCAGCTGCAACAAGTGTTTCAACAGTCACCGTCGCGGAAGCGTCAAGCTTACCAGCGTCGATTGCTGTCTGAACACGACCCAAGGACACAATGTTCAGGTCCTTAGCAAAGATATTGGTGAAGCCGCGCTTTGGAAGACGACGATGCAATGGCATCTGCCCGCCTTCAAAGCCCTTGATAGCAACACCCGAACGGGACTTCTGACCTTTGACACCACGGCCGCCAGTCTTGCCCTTACCGGAACCGATACCGCGTCCTACGCGGGTTCGGTCCGAAACAGCACCCGGGTTATCCCGGAGTTCGTTGAGCTTCATGATAGTTCTCCCGGTCCGCTTATGCTTCGTCTAAAACGCGAACCAGATGCTGAACCTTACGGATCATGCCGCGTACTTCTGGAGTATCCTTCAGAGTACGACGACGGTGCATCTTGTTCAGGCCCAGACCAATCAACGTAGCACGCTGACTAGCAGGACGGCGAAGCGGGCTACCGATCTGTTCGACTGTTACAGTCTTTTCAGTATTAGCCATGACACTAACCCTTGTTCTCAGTCAGCAAAAGCGAGGCTTATGCCTCAGCCTTTACTGGCGCCGCATCATCGTTGTCACGACGACGAGCCTGCAAGGAAGATACCTTGAGACCACGACGTGCTGCAACAGAACGCGGGCTGTCTTCTTTTTTCAGTGCATCGAAAGTCGCACGAACCATGTTGTACGGGTTGGAAGTACCAAGGGACTTCGCAACAACGTCCTGGACACCAAGTGTCTCAAACACAGCACGCATTGGACCACCAGCGATGATACCGGTACCGGCAGGTGCTGCACGAAGTACAACTTTACCTGCGCCGTGACGGCCTTCAACATCGTGGTGAAGAGTACGACCTTCACGAAGTGGCACACGAACCATAGTACGCTTAGCAGCTTCAGTTGCTTTGCGGATGGCCTCTGGCACTTCACGAGCCTTACCGTGACCAAAGCCAACGCGGCCTTTCTGATCACCAACTACTACAAGAGCGGCGAAGCCGAAACGACGACCACCCTTTACAACTTTAGCGACGCGGTTGATGTGAACGAGCTTATCGACAAATTCGCTGTCGCGCTCTTCACGATCCCGGTTATCCTGTCTCGCCATAATAATGTTTCCCGTTCTCTAGGAGCACCAAAAGGCGCTGATCAGAAGCTCAGACCGCTATCACGTGCTGCATCTGCCAAGGCCTGAACACGGCCATGATAGATATAACCACCACGATCAAACACGACTTCTTTGATACCAGCAGCAATAGCGCGTTCAGCAATAAGCTTGCCTACAGCAGCAGCAGCATCTTTATTGCCGCCGTTTTCTACTTTTACGTCTTTCTCAATGGTAGACGCGGACGCAAGGGTTACACCCTTGGTATCGTCGATGATCTGAGCGTAAATCTGCTTGGATGAGCGGAAAACGGACAGCCGAGGACGACCATTCGCTACCTTTTTGATCGAACGGCGCACACGGGCGCGACGACGTTCGAAAGAATTTCCATTCGCCATGGTCCGTACCGTTACTTCTTCTTGCCTTCTTTACGAACGATGAACTCGTCCGCATAACGAATACCCTTGCCTTTGTATGGCTCAGGTGGGCGATATTCACGAATGTTCGCGGCAACCTGCCCGATCTGCTGCTTGTTAATGCCGTTGATGACAATTTCTGTCGGCTTCGGACATTTGATTTCTACACCCTCAGGAATGTCAAACTTGACATCATGAGAGAAACCAAGAGCAAGATTAAGGGTTTTACCTTGAACCTGTGCACGGTAACCAACACCGGTAATCGCCAGCTGCTTTTCGAAGCCGGAGGTCACACCTGTGATAAGGTTAGCGACCATGGTGCGGGACATACCCCACAAAGAACGCGCAGTCTTTGACTGGTTGCGCGGATCAAGACGGATACCATCATCCGTCATCTCGACCGAAACGAGATCGTTGACCACGAAGGAGAGTTCCCCCTTCGGGCCTTTAACGATAACATTCTGGCCGTTGATCGTTGCCGTTACCCCGCTTGGCACGGGGACTGGCTTCTTGCCAATTCGAGACATAAGATCAACCTGTCTGTTATTTTAGTTAATCGTGCAATGCCGCGTCAGAAGACGCGACAAAGTACTTCACCACCCACATTTTTCTCACGTGCATCGTGGTCTGCCATTACGCCCTGAGGAGTAGACAGAATAGATACACCCAAGCCGTTTGCAACGTGTGGGATGTTCTTGACTGAAGAATACACACGACGACCAGGCTTAGATACGCGCTCAATGGTGCGAATCACTGGTTCACCGTCGAAATACTTCAACTCAATTTCAAGCTCAGACTTGCCTGCACCGAAGTCAACAGCGGTATAACCGCGGATGTAACCTTCAGAAATCAGAACGTCCAAGATGTGTGCGCGCAACTTAGAAGCAGGTGTGCTTACTTTAGATTTGCGACGCATCTGCGCATTACGGATGCGCGTGATCATATCCCCGACTGGATCGGAAATCGACATAGCAGTAACTCCTTACCAGCTCGACTTCACGAGACCCGGGATCTTGCCCAGGGAACCCAACTCACGAAGCGCAATACGCGACATCTTAAGTTTGCGGTAGTAACCGCGTGGGCGACCTGTGACTTCACACCGGTTGCGTACCCGTGTAGGCGCGGAATTGCGCGGCAGCTTTGAAAGCTTCAGCCGTGCATTGAAACGCTCCTCCAGGGACAAGCTCTCGTCCTTGGCCATGGCCTTCAGGGCAGCACGCTTGTCAGCATATTTACTAACAAGAGCTACGCGCCGCTTGTTTTTCTCGACCGCGCTTTTCTTCGCCATCGTCTGTCCTCGTTCCTTTCCCGTATACCGCTTTTATTTGCGGAACGGGAAGTTGAACGCGCGCAGCAGTTCACGCGCTTCGTCATCGGTTTTAGCATTGGTACAAACAACAATGTCCATACCCCACATTTGATCTACTTTATCGTAGTCAATTTCAGGGAAAACAATGTGTTCTTTAAGTCCCATAGCGTAGTTGCCACGTCCGTCGAAGCTCTTCGGATTCAAGCCACGAAAGTCACGTACACGCGGAAGCGCGATTGTGATCAAACGATCCATGAATTCGAACATCTGGTTACGACGAAGTGTAACTTTAGTACCCAGCGGCATATCTTCACGAACCTTGAAGGTCGCGATAGATTTTCTAGCACGGGTAATAACCGCCTTTTGACCAGCAATCAAGCTAAGATCTTCAGCAGCGATACGAGCCTTCTTGCTGTCACCAACAGCTTCACCAACACCCATGTTCAAAACGATCTTTTCGACCGAAGGAATCATCATTGGGTTGGTGTAGTTAAACTTCTCCTGAAGCTCACCACGCACTACATCATTGTAGTGCGCTTTGAGCCGTGGAGTGTAAGTAGCGTCAGCCATCAATCACGTCTCCTGAACGCTTAGCGACACGAACAGTGGCGCCTGCATCATTAGTCGTGAAACCGACGCGGGTCGGCTTGCCATCCTTAGGATCAGCAATGGCAATATTGGAAAGCTGAATAGGAGCTTCCTTTGTGATGATACCACCTTCGCTCTGCTGGGTCTGGCGCTGGTGACGTTTCACCAAGTTAACGCCACGCACGACAGCGCGGTTGTCAGATGGGATCATCTGGAGAACTTCCCCAGTCTTTCCTTTGTCACGACCGGCAATTACGACGACCTTGTCGCCCTTTTTGATCTTCGCGGGCATCAGAGCACCTCCGGCGCAAGCGAAATGATCTTCATGTGATTCTTGCCACGCAGTTCACGAGGAACTGGGCCAAAAATACGTGTTCCGATCGGTTCTTTGTTGTTGTTGATCAGGACAGCCGCGTTGCGGTCGAACCGGATCACACTGCCGTCAGCACGACGGATGTCTTTAGCCGTGCGTACGACGACCGCTTTCATCACGTCGCCCTTCTTAACACGACCCCGTGGAATTGCTTCTTTGACGGAGACAACAATGATGTCGCCAACGCCAGCATACTTCCGTTTGGAGCCGCCGAGCACTTTGATGCACATGACACGACGTGCGCCGGAATTATCGGCTACGTCGAGGTTAGTTTGCATCTGAATCATGACTCGTCGCCTTGTTCTTTCTCAGCACTCTAAAAGTTAGAAATGCTGGATGCGTTCACTAGCTCGCTGCTTCCGAAGAAACAACGGTCCATTTCTTATTCTTAGAGATTGGAGCACACTCTTCAATTTGAACGGTGTCGCCAACCTTGTAAGAATTATTTTCGTCATGTGCACGATACTTCTTCGTACGGCGCACAACTTTTTTCAGCAAAGGGTGGGTAAAGCGACGCTCTACCTTCACCGTTACTGTCTTTTCGTTCGCATCGCTAACAACGACACCCTGCAAAATACGCTTTGGCATCATTAGCTCCTTATGCGTTGTCAGACACGCGCTTCTGGCGCAGTACTGTCTGGATCCGCGCAATGTCCCGGCGAACCTGACGGACACGAGCGGTGTTTTCGAGCTGACCAGTAGCTCTCTGGAAACGCAGGTTGAACTGTTCTTTTTTCAGTTCTTCCAGGTTTGCCTTGAGCTCATCTGAGGTCTTAGCTCTTACGTCGCTAGCCTTCATGGCCTTTTCCTTTCGATGTCCGATTACTCACCAATGCGCTGGACGAACCGGCACTTGATTGGGAGTTTAGCAGCGGCCAGACGCATTGCTTCACGAGCAATATCTTCAGACACACCGTCCATTTCGAACATGATGCGACCAGGTTTCACCCGGCACGCCCAGTACTCAGGAGAACCTTTACCCTTACCCATGCGGACTTCAGCCGGCTTGGAGGACACAGGAACGTCCGGGAAGATTCTGATCCACACGCGACCCGCACGCTTCATGTAACGGGTCATTGCACGACGGGCAGCCTCAATCTGACGAGCGGTGATCCGCTCTGGTTCCATGGCTTTAAGGCCAAAGGCACCAAAATTGAGGTCCGTACCACCCTTGGCATTGCCATGGATGCGGCCCTTGTGCTGCTTGCGGAACTTAGTACGCTTTGGTTGCAGCATCGTTTTCTCTCGCTTTAATAGTTAAGCCGTGTGAAGGCGCTGCTTACGCAGCGCGCTCACGCCGACCGCCACCTTGGCGTTCGCTCTTGCCACCACCTTCGGTCGCACGACGTTCAGAAGCCATTGGGTCATGCTCAAGGATTTCGCCCTTGAAGATCCAGACTTTAACGCCACACGCGCCGTAAGCGGTGTGTGCTGTAGCAGTGCCGTAGTCGATGTCTGCACGAAGAGTGTGCAGAGGCACGCGACCTTCACGGTACCATTCGATACGTGCGATTTCCGCACCACCAAGACGACCACCGCAGTTAATACGGATGCCCTGGGCGCCAAGACGCATTGCAGACTGAACTGCACGCTTCATGGCACGGCGGAAAGCAACACGACGCTCGAGCTGCTGAGCGATAGATGCTGCAACAAGCGCTGCATCGGTCTCCGGCTTGCGCACTTCAACGATGTTGAGGTGCACTTCCGAATTTGTCATCTCGGACAGCTTCTTGCGAAGGCGTTCGATGTCAGCACCTTTTTTACCGATAACCACACCTGGACGACCAGAATGGATAGTTACACGGCACTTTTTGTGCGGACGTTCAATGACGACCTTGGATACAGCAGCCTGCTTAAGTTCTTTAAGCAGATATTCGCGGATGCGAAAATCTTCATGAAGAAGATCGCCGTATTCGTTCTTGCTAGCAAACCAGCGAGAGTCCCAGGTACGGTTGATGCCAAGACGAAAACCGATTGGATTAATCTTCTGACCCATCAGGCAGTCTCCTCAACTTCCCGAACCACGATGGTCAGGTTGGAAAACGGCTTTAGGATCCGTCCAACACGACCACGAGCTCGCGGCTGGAAACGCTTCATGACAAGCGCTTTGCCAACATAAGCCTCGGCGACGACAAGGTTGTCGACGTCGAGATCATGGTTGTTTTCCGCATTAGCAATAGCAGACATCAAGGTCTTCTTGACGTCGCCTGAAATGCGCTTACGGGAGAAAGTCAGATCAGCAAGTGCTGTGCCAACCTTCTTACCGCGGATAGATGCAGCAACGAGGTTCAACTTCTGCGGGGAAACCCGCAGCATGCGGCAAACTGCCTTTGCCTCGTTGTCAGGGAGCATCCGCTCATGCTTCTGCTTGCCCATCGCTACTTCCTCTTTGACTTTTTGTCAGCGCCATGACCGTAGTAGGTACGAGAAGGAGCGAATTCGCCCAACTTGTGACCAACCATGTCTTCACTGATCAAAACAGGAATGTGCTTTTGACCGTTATAGACGCCAAAAGTCAACCCCACAAAGTGCGGCAGAACGGTAGAACGTCGGCTCCAGGTCTTAATGACCTCATTCCGGCCGGATTCACGAACCTTATCCGCTTTCTTCAGGAGGTAACCGTCAATAAACGGCCCTTTCCAGATCGAACGTGCCACGATCCGTTCCTCTTACTTCTTACGCGCGTGACGAGACCGAACGATAAACTTATCGCTGGACTTGTTACTGCGTGTGCGCTTGCCTTTGGTCGGCTTGCCCCAAGGGGTAACCGGATGACGTCCACCGGAGGTGCGACCTTCACCACCACCATGTGGGTGATCGACAGGGTTCATCGCAACACCACGAACGTGTGGGCGACGGCCCAGCCAACGGGAACGACCAGCCTTACCAAGGTTGATGTTCGCGTGGTCCTGGTTGGATACCGCACCAACGGTAGCCATACAGGTGCCAAGAACGCGACGCTGTTCACCGGAAAGCAGACGGATGACTGTGTAACCAGCATCACGACCAACGATCTGAGCGTAAGCACCAGCTGAGCGAGCGATCTGCGCGCCTTTGCCTGGCTTCATCTCGATGTTGTGGATGATGGTACCCACTGGAATAGAAGCCAGAGGCATAGCGTTGCCTGGCTTAATATCCACAGCTTCACCAGCTACAACCTTATCGCCAGCAGCAAGACGCTGTGGTGCAAGGATGTATGCCTGCTCGCCATCATCATAAGTGATGAGAGCGATGAAAGCGGTGCGGTTTGGATCGTATTCCAGACGCTCAACAGTACCGACAACGTCGAATTTACGACGCTTGAAGTCGATCAGGCGGTAGGTACGCTTGTGACCACCACCAATGTTGTTCGCAGTCTTACGACCGTAGTTGTTACGACCACCGGACTTGGACAGACCTTCAGTCAATTTCTTGACTGGCTTGCCTTTCCAAAGATCAGAACGGTCTACCTGGACCAGCTGACGACGGCCAGGAGATGTCGGATTAAATGTCTTAAGTGCCATTTTGTCCTACCCCTTACAGACCGGTCGTCACGTCGATGGACTGACCATCTTCCAGAGTGACCACAGCTTTTTTGAAGTCGTTCTGTTTGCCGACAACACCTTTGAAGCGCTTGGTTTTACCCTTGCGAACCAAAGTGTTGACTGCTTTGACTTTTACGCCGAACAGAGCTTCAACAGCTGCTTTGATTTCCGGTTTTGTTGCAGTGAGAGCAACCTTGAAAACAACCTTATTCTCTTCAGAGGCAAAAGTAGCTTTCTCGGTGATCACCGGAGATACGATTTTGTCGTAGTGAACGAGCTTGCTCATTAGAAGCGCTCCTCCAAAGCTGCAACTGCCGCTTTGGTCAGGACAAGCGTATCACGACGAAGAATGTCGTAAACGTTGATACCCTGTACCGGCAGTACATCTACGAGTGGAATGTTACGAGTAGCCAAACCGAAGTTTGCATCTACTTCAGAACCGTCCACGAACAACGCACTGTTCAAACCGAGAGAACCGAGCTGGTCCTTCAGAGCCTTGGTTTTGGCTTCTGCTGCTTTCGCATCTTCAACAACAACGAGGTTGCCAGAAGCTGCTTTTGCAGACAGGGCATGTTTCAGACCCAGAACACGAACTTTCTTAGGAAGCTCATGAGCGTGCTCACGCACAACTGGACCAAATGCCTTACCACCACCACGGAACTGAGGTGCTTTACGGTTACCGTGACGTGCGCCGCCAGAACCTTTCTGGCGTACGAATTTTTTGGTGGTACCATTAACTTCGGAACGACCCAAAGTTTTATGTGTACCAGCCTGGCGCTTTGCAAGCTGCCAGCGAACAACACGCTGGATTAGGTCGATACGTGGCTCGAGACCAAAGATCTCGTCAGACACTGTGATCGAACCCGCTGCGTTACCGCCGAGGGTTTTAACCTCGAGTTCCATCACTCACCTTCCTTCCCGGCTTCAGCCGCTGCAACAGCAGAGTTCTGACGGAATGCACCTGGTACAGGAGCGTTCTCTGGCAGAGCCTTCTTAATTGCATCACGAACCAGGATCCAACCGCCTTTAGAGCCAGGTACAGAACCTTCAACCATGATCAGACCACGTTCTACGTCAGTACGTACAACTTTCAGGTTCTGAGTGGTGACGCGTTCAGCACCGAGGTGTCCGGCCATTTTCTTGCCTTTAAACACCTTACCTGGATCCTGACACTGACCGGTAGAACCGTGCGCACGGTGTGAAATAGACACACCATGAGAAGCGCGACCACCACCGAAGTTGTGACGCTTCATCGCACCAGCAAAGCCCTTACCGATAGAGGTGCCGGTTACATCCACGAACTGACCGTTAAGGAAGTGGTCAGCTGTAAGCTCAGCACCAACTTCGATCAAGTTCTCTTCAGAAACACGGAACTCAGCGAGTTTGCGCTTAGGCTCAACCTTTGCAACTGCAAAGTGGCCACGCATCGCGCGGTTCGTGTTCTTAACTTTTGCCGCACCTACGCCCAACTGAAGCGCAGTGTAGCCGTTCTTGTCTGCCGTCCGGTGAGCTACAACTTGACAGTTGTCTAGACGCAGTACTGTAACGGGCACGTGTTCGCCTGCCGCGTTATAGATACGGGTCATACCCACCTTCTGTGCGATCACTCCAGAACGCATTACTGTGTCCCCTTGCCGCACTTAGAGCTTGATCTCGACGTCAACGCCAGCAGCCAGGTCGAGCTTCATCAAAGCATCTACTGTCTGTGGAGTTGGATCGACAATGTCCAAAAGACGCTTATGAGTGCGCATTTCGAACTGATCACGGCTCTTTTTATCAACATGCGGTCCGCGAAGTACTGTGTACTTCTCAATCCGCGTCGGCAACGGAACTGGTCCACGCACTTGTGCGCCGGTCCGTTTCGCCGTGTTCACGATTTCCTTAGTGGAAGCGTCAAGAACACGGTGATCAAACGCCTTCAGGCGGATCCGTATATTCTGACCGTTCATGACTAATCCTTAACTGAGCAAGGCAACTGCGGTTTAACACAAGATCAAACCGCAGTTCGAACTCAATTCTTATTCGATGATTTCAGCTACAACACCAGCGCCGACGGTACGACCGCCTTCACGGATAGCGAAGCGCAGACCATCTTCCATAGCGATTGGTACGATAAGTTCAACTGAAACAGCAACGTTATCACCAGGCATCACCATTTCTGTGCCTTCTGGCAGAGAAAC
>NZ_FOSK01000016.1:121438-139364 GCF_900114245.1 Pseudovibrio ascidiaceicola
TCGTCAACCTGGTCAACCTTGTTCATGAAGACAACCAGCGCAGGCACACCAACCTGACGAGCGAGCAGGATGTGCTCACGAGTCTGAGGCATTGGGCCGTCTGCAGCGTTAACAACGAGGATCGCGCCGTCCATCTGTGCAGCACCGGTGATCATGTTTTTCACATAATCAGCGTGGCCTGGACAGTCAACGTGTGCGTAGTGACGAGCGTCGGTTTCATATTCAACGTGCGCTGTGGAGATAGTGATACCACGTGCACGCTCTTCAGGAGCGCCGTCGATTTCGTCGTATGCTTTAAAATCACCGAACTGCTTAGTGATAGCAGCGGTCAGTGTAGTTTTACCGTGGTCAACGTGGCCAATTGTGCCGATGTTGACGTGCGGCTTATTACGTTCAAATTTTTCTTTAGCCATCGGATCTCTCCGTTCTCTCTTGAATCCCTTTGACTGAACTAATGAGGTTTAGGCGTATTTCGCCATAACCTCGTCAGCAACAGCCTGCGGGACTTGGTCGTAATGATCGAACACCATGGAATACTGCGCACGTCCTTGGGACATGGAACGCAAGTTGTTCACGTAACCAAACATGTTGGCCAGCGGAACCATAGCAGTGATAACGGTCACGACACCGCGGTTTTCGGTACCGGCGATCTGTCCACGACGGGAATTCAAATCACCAATCACGTCACCCATATAGTCTTCTGGAGTGACAACCTCAACCTTCATGATAGGTTCCAGAAGCTTTGGACCTGCTTTAGCCACAGCTTCGCGGAAACCAGCACGACCTGCGATCTCAAATGCGAGCACAGACGAGTCAACATCATGGTAAGCACCGTCAGTGAGGGTAGCTTTAATGTCGACCATCGGGAAGCCAGCAAGTGGACCAGAGGACATGACGGATTCGATACCTTTGGATACACCAGGGATGTATTCCTTAGGAACGTTACCGCCAACAATCGTGTTAGCAAACTCAAAACCAGCACCGATTTCATTCGGCTCGATTGAGAGCTTGATGCGAGCAAACTGACCAGTACCACCGGACTGCTTCTTGTGGGTATAATCCACATCAGCAGGCTTGGTAATGGTTTCACGGTAAGCAACCTGAGGTGCACCGATGTTTGCTTCAACCTTGAATTCACGCTTCATGCGATCAACAAGGATGTCCAGGTGAAGTTCGCCCATACCAGCAATGATTGTCTGGCCGGACTCTTCATCTGTCTTCACGCGGAAGGACGGATCCTCAGCAGCCAGGCGGTTCAGGGCAAGGCCCATCTTTTCCTGGTCGCCTTTGGTTTTAGGCTCTACAGCGATCTCGATAACCGGATCAGGGAACTCCATGCGCTCCAGGATAACCGGCTTGAGAGGATCACAAAGAGTATCACCAGTGGTGGTGTCCTTCAGGCCTGCGATCGCAACAATGTCACCTGCATAGGCTACATCGATGTCTTCGCGGGAATTTGAGTGCATCTGCATCATACGACCGACGCGCTCGCGCTTACCTTTAACAGTGTTAAGAACAGAGGAACCCTTGTTCAGAACACCAGAGTAGATGCGTGCGAAAGTCAAAGACCCAACGAACGGATCGTTCATGATCTTAAATGCGAGCATACCGAGTGGCTCTTCGTCAGAAGATTCACGTACGGTTTCTTCTTCAGTCTTAGCGTCGATGCCTTTAATAGCAGGCACTTCAACTGGAGAAGGCAGATAGTCAACAACTGCGTCGAGCAGCGGCTGAACGCCCTTGTTCTTAAATGCGGTACCGCAAAGCACAGGAACGAAGTCACCTGCGATTGTACCTTTACGAATAAGCTGCTGAAGCTTTTCATTGGATGGCATTTCGCCTTCCAAATAAGCTTCCATTGCTTCTTCGTCGATCTCAACAGCAGCTTCGATCAGCTTGTCGCGGAACTCTGCAGCTTTGTCGGCCAGGTCAGCAGGAATGTCCAGCTCATCCCAGCTTGCGCCGAGAGCTTCACCATTCCAGACCAGAGCCTTCATCTTCATCAGATCGACAACACCAGCGAATTCGCTTTCAGCGCCGATTGGCAGCTGCAGGCAAACTGGGTTTGCGCCAAGACGCTTCTCGATCATTTCTACACAGCGGTAGAAATCAGCACCGAGCTTGTCCATCTTGTTGACGAAGATCATGCGAGGAACGTTGTACTTGTCAGCCTGACGCCATACGGTCTCAGTCTGAGGTTCAACACCAGCATTCGCATCGAGAAGTGCAACAGCACCATCAAGAACACGCAGGGAACGCTCAACTTCAATCGTGAAGTCAACGTGGCCTGGAGTGTCGATGATGTTCAGACGCTTACCGTTCCAGTGGGCAGTCGTAGCAGCGGAAGTAATGGTAATACCACGCTCCTGCTCCTGCTCCATCCAGTCCATGGTAGCTGCACCATCATGAACTTCACCGATCTTATGGGACTTACCAGTGTAATACAGAATACGTTCTGTAGTGGTCGTCTTACCAGCATCGATGTGAGCCATGATGCCGAAGTTACGGTAGTCCTCGATTTTGTGCGTACGTGACATAGCGTCAGCCTCTATCCAGGGAGATTACCAACGATAGTGCGAGAACGCACGGTTAGCTTCAGCCATCCGGTGGGTGTCTTCGCGCTTCTTAACGGAGTTACCACGGCCATTCGCAGCATCCAGCAGTTCACCGGACAGACGACCAACCATTGTGGTTTCGTTACGACCGCGAGCTGCAGAAATCAGCCAGCGGATAGCAAGTGCCTGACGACGCTCTGTACGAACTTCGACTGGAACCTGATAAGTTGCACCACCAACACGACGGGAGCGAACTTCAACCTGTGGCATAACGTTTTCGAGCGCCTGATGGAACATCTCGAGTGGGCTAGCCTTAGCTTTAGCTTCGATCGCATCGAATGCACCATATACGATGCGTTCTGCGGTGGATTTTTTACCATCGAGCATTACTGCGTTCATGAACTTAGTAACGACGATATCTCCGAACTTAGGATCCGGAATAACTTGACGCTTTTCAGCGGCGTGACGGCGGGACATATCGGTCTATATCCTATTATTTCGGACGCTTAGCGCCATACTTGGAACGACGCTGTTTACGATCTTTAACACCCTGGGTGTCAAGAACGCCACGGATGATGTGGTAACGAACACCAGGCAAATCCTTTACACGACCACCACGGATCATGACAACGGAGTGCTCTTGGAGGTTATGACCTTCACCCGGGATATAACCAATAACTTCAAAGCCATTGGTCAAACGGATTTTCGCCACTTTACGAAGCGCTGAGTTAGGCTTCTTAGGAGTGGTTGTATAAACGCGAGTACACACGCCGCGCTTCTGCGGGCATGCTTCCATCGCTGGAACTTTGTTCCGCTTCGCCGGCACTGTACGCGGCTTACGGATCAACTGGTTGATCGTTGGCATAATTTGCCCTTTAACTACTTTTGCTCTTCGACCGGACGCAGTTTCTGGTAGACATACGCATGCGCACCAAATCCACGAACGAATATTCGTGAAGGGCACCGCGAAACCAGAGGACCACGGACGGATCCGCGGTCTTGCATTCGACTTGTATTCGCCTTTGAACCCGACAACGTTTAAGCTTCAGTACTCCGAGGCGAGGCGCCTCAGGAGAAGGACATTGCTTACTGCTTGCCATAAGGTTGCCGGAACCTACTCATCAAGACACTGTTCGTCAAGTCCCTTCCAAGAGATTCTTAGGCCCAGACTCTCAGATTCATACGGTGTATCCCAAGATTCGCGTAGATTCAGCAATTTCCTCACGGAAGACCTCAAAATTTGGAAGCGCTTAAGTGTTCATTGCAGTTTGACTCTGAAGATTAAAAGGAAGTTAAGCACATCCCTACTCTGACTCATCGTCATTTTCGCAAGGCACTTGATTCTTGCAGCATTAAGTCAAATTCAATTGCGCCCCTTAAGTGCAAATACTGCCACGGGGCAATGGCACGCCGGCGCCTCAAATCTCAAGCACCGATCACACCCAGTTAGGGAGCAAGACCACCGGCAACCGTCAGTGTGGTCCCACTCACAAATCCTGCCCCGGAAGACCCAAGCCAGACAGCCGCCTCTGCAATATCTGAAGGTTCGGCTATACGACCTAGAGGTGTTGCAGCAGCAACGAGTGCTGGTCGATCAGGATTCCCCTCCCGCTGATGCATGTCGGTCGCAGTTGTTCCCACTCGGATGGCATTCACCCGAATGCCGAGAGGCCCAAACTCTTTCCCAGCACCAATCGTCAATGTCTCCACCGCACCTTTTGAAGCAGCGTAATGGACATACTCTCCCGGGCTTCCCATCACCGCGGCGACCGAGGACATGTTTACAATCGCACCACCTGCACCACCTTCATCAGTCCTCATCCGCTTGGCTGCTTCTTGCATGCAGTAGATCATGCCAAACACATTAGTCTGAAAAGTCGAAACCAACGCCGAGCTATCCAAGTCCACTAGGGAGGACGATCCCCCGATGATGCCCGCATTATTGACAAGGCAAGTGACCACCCCAAGTCTGTCGTCACAAATGTCAAACATCTGACGCACAGCCTCAAGATCAGCTATGTCCGCACCAACAGCAATCGCGCGAACTCCAATCTCCCGACATTGCCGGACAGTCTTCTCCGCTCCGGATTCGTCAAAATGATAGTTTACGCAGACATCGTATCCGGCCTTGGCAAAAGCAACAGCGGTGGCTTGACCAATGCCCTTGCTGGCACCCGTGACCAGTACAATCTTCGAAGTAGCATTCCCCAAGAACGTTCGCTCCATTCTAGTCTGGCTTCAAATACAAAGCCGAAAAATCACTGTACGCTCAAGTCGGCTAAGATCACTACATATTTGAAGCATCCAGCAGAGATCCAATTCCACTCCCCTCTCCCCAAAACGCAAAAAAGGAGAGGTCCCCCTCTCCTTTCCAAAATCCAAAATCAGATCACCAGTTCAGCTATTAGAACGTGATCACTGAAACATTGCCTGCCAGCGCATCTTTATAGGGCTGAACGAAGAATTCTTCCTCCGGCGTTTCCGTGATATATCCCAGCTGATCAAGAGCTGCATCCACAAAACCCTGTTCACCCAGCGCTTCAACAGCACGGCGAACGGCACCATCATCATCAGGTGCTGTCACCATCACATGGAACGGAAGACCATCTTCTTCTTCACCATCTTCCTCTTTCCAGGCACGGCCCATAATCAGGTAGACAACTGGTGGAGTGTCTTCGCCATTTTCTTCTTCAATCTGATCAGACATTTCATTTCCTTCATCACGCACCCCTCTCAGTCCGGCCCGACCGAATGGATGCGTTTCAAATCAAAACACCAGACGTATCCGCCAAGCCAACTTCGGCCCCAAAATCAGATACGCGTTATTCTTGTCATTGGCAGTGATGCAAATCGCCCTCAGGCAACCATCTGCCATAAACGGAAAAGCCGCCCCGAAGGGCGGCTTGACCTGAACTTAGATTTTCCGGCTCATTAGAGCTGTTCGCCGCGGCTGAAATCTTCCAACATGGAGTCCGCGGTGCCAGCAGTAGAAGCTGAACGGCGAGCGTCCTGGATGAGATCATCACGCAGTGTCGCAATCTTACGAGTGCGGTTCATCGCCCCGCCTGTACCCGCTGGGATCAGACGACCAACAATCACGTTCTCTTTCAGACCGTCCAGTGGATCGATCTTGCCGAAGACAGCTGCTTCAGTCAGAACACGCGTTGTTTCCTGGAACGATGCAGCAGAGAAGAACGAACGAGTCTGCAAGCTTGCCTTGGTGATACCCAGAAGAACTGGAACACCCTTGGCAGGATCACGTGCATTATCAACTGCACGCTGGTTTGCTTCTTCAAATTCGATCTTATCGACCTGCTCACCAGAGAAGAACTCTGTTTCGCCCGGATCGGTGATCTCAACTTTCTGGAGCATCTGACGAACAATCACTTCGATGTGCTTGTCGTTAATGCCCACGCCCTGCAGACGGTAAACTTCCTGGATCTCGTTAACGAGGAAGGCAGCCAGTGCCTCAACGCCCTTAATCGCAAGAATGTCGTGCGGTGCCGGGTTACCATCAACAAGGTACTCACCCTTCTCGATAGTGTCCCCTTCCTGCAGGTGGAAGTGCTTGTTCTTCTGGATGAGGTACTCAACAGGCTCCAGGCTCTCATCGGTAGGATCGATGATGATGCGGCGCTTGTTTTTGTAATCTCGGCCAAAGCGGATCGTACCGTCAAGCTCAGCGATAATCGCGTGATCTTTTGGACGACGTGCTTCGAACAGTTCAGCAACTCGTGGCAGACCACCAGTGATGTCTTTCGTTTTCGCAGATTCCAGAGGAATACGTGCAAGAACGTCACCAGCAGAAACCATGTCGCCTGGCTGTACGGACAGAATAGCGTCAACGGAAAGCAGGGAACGAGCATCGCCACCGCGAGCCAGTTTCTTGATCTTACCGCTATCGTCCTGAATAACCATCGCAGGTTTCAGATCAGCACCACGCTGAGAAGAACGCCAGTCGATAACAACACGCTTGGTGATGCCGGTCGCTTCATCAGCAGTTTCCTGCATAGAAGAACCATCAACCAGATCTTCAAAGCCAACACGACCGGAAAGTTCTGTCAGGATCGGACGAGTGTACGGATCCCATTCAGAAATACGATCGCCGCGCTTGATGACATCGCCTTCGTCAACAAAGACCTTACCACCGTAAGTCAGACGGTGCGTAGAGCGCTCGTTGCCGTCGCTGTCAACAATCACAACAGACATGTTACGTGCCATGACAATGTTGTTGCCGTCGGAGTCGCGAACCACATTGCGGTTACGCATCTTCACGGTGCCTTCAAAGTTGGATTCAATGAAGGAGCTATCGACAACCTGTGCCGTACCACCAATGTGGAACGTACGCATGGTCAACTGAGTACCAGGCTCACCAATGGACTGCGCAGCAATAACGCCAACAGCTTCACCGATGTTTACCGGAGTACCACGTGCAAGGTCACGGCCATAACAGGTCGCACATACACCAGTCTTGGTTTCACAAGTCAGCACGGAGCGGATCTTGACCATCTGGACCTTGGCAGCTTCAAGAAGCTCCACGTCCTTCTCGTCGATCATACGTCCCTTAGGAACGAGCACTTCGCCAGTCTTGTTGTTGCAGATGTCTTCAGCCGCAGTACGACCAAGAACACGCATACCAAGGGTCGCGATAACGTTACCAGCATCAACGATTGGCTGAACGGTAATGCCACCGGTGGAACCACAGTCAACTTCAAGAATGATGCTGTCCTGTGCAACGTCCACGAGACGACGTGTCAGGTAACCGGAGTTCGCAGTTTTCAACGCCGTATCGGCAAGACCCTTACGGGCACCGTGGGTGGAGTTGAAGTACTCGAGAACCGACAGACCTTCTTTAAAGTTCGCGATAATCGGGTTTTCGATGATGGAACCATCTGGTTTCGCCATCAGACCGCGCATACCGCCAAGCTGCTTCATCTGCGCTGGAGAACCACGCGCACCGGAGTGAGCCATCATGTAAACAGAGTTCATCTGTTTCTGACGACCTGTGTCCTCTTCGAACTCAGTCGCAGAGATGCGGCCCATCATTTCATCAGCGACTTTGTCAGTACACTTCGCCCAGGCGTCAACAACCTTGTTGTACTTCTCGCCCTGAGTGATCAGACCGTCGTTGTACTGCTGTTCGTATTCAGTCACCAAAGTGGTGGTGCTTTCAACGAGTGTCGCCTTGGTATCAGGGATAACCATGTCATCCTTACCGAAGGAGATACCAGCACGACATGCGTTCTTGAAGCCAAGCTGCATAACGCGGTCACAGAAGATAACGGTCTCTTTCTGACCACAAGCACGATAAACCGTATCGATCATCTTGGAGATGTCTTTTTTGGTCATCAGCTTGTTACAGGCGTCGAACGGGACTTCGAAGTGCTTCGGCAGCAGCTCTGCAATCATCAGACGACCAGGAGTGGTCTCAAAGATTTCAGAGGTTGGGTTGCCCAGCTCATCAACAGACTTGAAGCGACCACGGATCTTGGAGTGAACAGTGATAACACCGTTTTCCAGCGCGTGGTGCAACTCACCCATGTTACCGAAGGCCATGCCTTCACCTGGCTCACCATCTGCCATAATGGACAGGTAGTAAAGACCAAGAACAATATCCTGGGACGGTACGATGATCGGACCACCGTTCGCCGGATGCAGAATGTTGTTGGTGGACATCATGAGAGTACGGGCTTCAAGCTGCGCTTCCAGAGAAAGCGGAACGTGAACAGCCATCTGGTCACCATCGAAGTCAGCGTTAAACGCGGAACAAACGAGTGGGTGCAGCTGGATTGCCTTACCTTCAATCAGGGTAGGTTCGAAAGCCTGGATGCCTAGACGGTGAAGCGTAGGCGCACGGTTCAGAAGAACCGGGTGCTCGCGGATCACTTCATCAAGGATATCCCAAACTTCCGGACGCTCTTTTTCAACGAGCTTCTTCGCCTGTTTAACAGTGGAAGAATAACCCTTTGCATCGAGGCGGGAGTAGATGAACGGCTTGAATAGCTCAAGCGCCATCTTCTTCGGCAGACCACATTGGTGCAGCTTCAGTTCAGGACCCACAGTAATAACGGAACGACCGGAGTAATCCACGCGCTTACCAAGAAGGTTCTGACGGAAACGACCTTGCTTACCTTTCAGCATATCGGAAAGGGACTTCAAAGGACGTTTGTTAGCACCCTGGATCACACGACCACGACGACCATTATCGAACAGCGCATCTACAGATTCCTGCAGCATACGTTTTTCGTTACGAATAATGATGTCAGGAGCTTTAAGCTCGATCAGACGCTTCAGACGGTTGTTACGGTTGATCACACGACGATAAAGATCGTTGAGGTCAGACGTAGCAAAACGGCCACCATCCAATGGAACCAGCGGACGCAGATCTGGTGGGATCACAGGAACAACGGTCAGGATCATCCATTCAGGACGGTTTCCAGACTCGATGAACGCCTCAACAACCTTCAAGCGCTTCGCCAGTTTCTTAGGCTTCAGCTCTGTGGTTGCTTCTGCAATTTCCTGACGGATCTTTTCAGATTCACGCTGCAGATCCATGCTGGCAAGGATCTCACGGATCGCTTCAGCACCAATCATAGCAGTGAAGCTGTCTTCACCGTATTCGTCCTGAGCGGCAACAAACTCTTCTTCAGAAAGCAGCTGACGCAGCTTCAAAGGAGTAAGGCCTGGCTCAATAACAACGTAGTTCTCGAAGTACAGGATGCGCTCAAGATCCTTAAGCGTCATATCCAACAGCATGCCGATACGGGATGGCAGCGACTTCAGGAACCAGATATGCGCAACAGGAGCAGCAAGCTCAATGTGGCCCATACGTTCACGGCGTACACGGGACAAGGTGACTTCAACGCCACACTTCTCACAGATAACGCCTTTATATTTCATGCGCTTATACTTACCGCACAAGCACTCATAGTCCTTGATAGGACCGAAAATCCGAGCACAGAACAGCCCGTCGCGCTCTGGCTTGAAAGTTCTGTAGTTGATCGTCTCCGGCTTTTTGATCTCACCGAACGACCAGGACAGAATTTTCTCCGGGCTGGCGATCGAGATGCGGATATGATCGAAGGTCTGTGCGGGAGCCTGTTGATTGAACAGGTTCATGACCTCTTGCGACATCAGCTCTCTCCTAAAATGCGCGGTTTGGGGAGCGTGCTAATAAGCAGGCTCCCCTCTTCCGGCATGAATACATGACTTACAGCGAAATACCTTGAAAGGTCTTATTCCGCGGCATCGATTGCTTCAGCGTCATCATTGGCTTTCTGACGCGGTTCCTTATCCTGCAACTCGACATTGAGGCCCAGGGAACGCATTTCCTTGACGAGAACGTTAAAGCTCTCAGGAATACCCGCCTCAAATGTGTCGTCACCCCGGACGATAGCTTCATAAACCTTGGTACGACCTGCCACGTCATCAGACTTAACAGTGAGCATTTCCTGCAAGGTGTACGCTGCGCCATAAGCTTCCAGCGCCCACACTTCCATCTCACCGAAGCGCTGACCGCCGAACTGCGCCTTACCACCCAGCGGCTGCTGAGTAACAAGAGAGTAAGGTCCGATAGAACGCGCGTGGATCTTATCGTCAACCAAGTGGTGAAGCTTGAGCATGTAGATGTAACCTACAGTGACCTGACGGTCGAACTGTTCGCCGGTACGTCCGTCATACAATGTAGACTGACCGGATGGCTTCATCTCAGCAATGTTCAGCATGTCAACAACGTCAGGTTCACGTGCACCATCAAAGACCGGAGTCGCGATGGAAACGCCATGACGCAGCTGCTCACCAAGTTTAGCAATGCCTTCGTCGTCGTATTCTTGAACCGGCTCACCCTTGATGTTGTCGCCGTAGATCTCAACGACCTTGCCACGAAGCTGTTCGATCTCGCCAGACTTACGATATTCGTCGTAAAGCTCGCCGATCTTCTGCCCCATGCCGGCACAAGCCCAGCCAAGGTGTGTTTCAAGAATCTGACCAACGTTCATACGTGATGGAACGCCGAGTGGGTTCAGAACGATATCAACGTGTTGACCGTCATCCAGGAATGGCATGTCTTCACATGGGTTGATTTTGGAAACCACACCCTTGTTACCGTGACGACCAGCCATCTTATCACCAGGCTGAATCTTACGCTTAACCGCAACGAAGACCTTAACCATCTTCATCACGCCAGGTGGCAACTCATCACCACGCTGCAGCTTCTCAACCTTGTCGATGAAGCGCTGTTCCAGACGCTTACGGCTCTCATCATAAGAACCACGAAGCGCTTCCAGCTCGCTCATCAGCTGCTCGTCTTCGACAGCAAACTGCCACCACTGAGAACGTGGGAATTCGTTCAGAACGTTTCCGTCGATCTCAACACCCTTACGGAAGTTCTTCGGACCACCAACAGTCACATGACCCATGATCATCTCAGCCAGACGGCCATAGACGTTACGGTCAAGAATTGCCTGTTCGTCGTCGCGGTCTTTCGCAAGACGTTCAATCTCTTCGCGCTCGATAGCCATTGCGCGTTCGTCTTTTTCAACGCCGTGGCGGTTGAATACACGAACTTCAACAACAGTACCGGATACACCTGGAGACAGACGCATGGATGTGTCGCGAACGTCAGAAGCTTTCTCACCGAAGATCGCACGCAGAAGTTTTTCTTCTGGTGTCATTGGGCTTTCGCCCTTTGGAGTGATCTTACCAACGAGAATGTCGCCTGGTTTCACCTCAGCACCAACATAAACAATGCCGGCTTCGTCAAGGTTCTTCAGCGCTTCTTCAGAAACGTTAGGAATATCGCGAGTGATTTCCTCAGGGCCAAGCTTCGTATCACGCGCCATCACTTCGAATTCTTCGAGGTGGATGGAGGTGAAGACGTCATCGCGAACGATGCGCTCGGACAGAAGGATGGAATCCTCGAAGTTGTAGCCGTTCCAAGGCATGAACGCGACCATAACGTTACGGCCAAGCGCCAGATCACCCAGATCAGTCGAAGGACCGTCTGCAATGATATCGCCCTTACGAACCCGGTCACCTACGTTCACCAGCGGACGCTGGTTGATACAGGTATCCTGGTTGGAACGCTGGAACTTCATCAGGCGGTAGATATCTACGCCAGACTTGGAAGGATCTAGATCTTCAGTCGCACGAATAACGATACGTGTTGCGTCAACCTGGTCAACCACACCGCCGCGACGTGCGCCGATAGCAGCACCAGAGTCACGAGCAACGATTGGTTCCATACCGGTGCCAACAAATGGAGCCTGTGCACGAACGAGCGGCACAGCCTGACGCATCATGTTGGAACCCATCAGCGCGCGGTTCGCATCATCGTTCTCAAGGAACGGAATGAGCGACGCGGCAACGGAAACCAGCTGTTTCGGAGACACATCCATCAGATCAACGCGATCAGAGGTGACCAAGATGTTTTCACCTGCGTGACGACACTGAACCAGGTCGTTCACGAAGCTACCATCTTCGTTCATCTCAGCGTTCGCCTGAGAAACGTAGTACTTGCTCTCTTCCATAGCGGAGAGATAGACAACGTCTTTCGTCACAATGCCATCAATAACACGGCGGTATGGGCTCTCAATAAAGCCATACTTGTTCACACGTGCAAAGGTAGCCAGTGAGTTGATCAGACCAATGTTCGGACCTTCCGGTGTTTCAATCGGGCAGATACGACCATAGTGTGTTGGGTGAACGTCACGAACTTCAAAGCCTGCGCGCTCACGGGTCAAACCACCAGGCCCAAGCGCTGAAAGACGACGCTTATGCGTCACTTCAGAGAGTGGGTTGGTCTGATCCATAAACTGAGACAGCTGGGAAGAACCGAAGAACTCACGTACAGCTGCTGCAGCAGGTTTTGCGTTGATCAGATCCTGAGGCATCACAGTGTCGATCTCAACGGAGCTCATACGCTCCTTGATCGCACGTTCCATGCGCAGCAGGCCAACACGGTACTGGTTTTCCATCAGTTCGCCAACGGAGCGAACACGACGGTTACCAAGGTTATCGATGTCATCGATTTCGCCGCGGCCATCACGAAGATTAAGCAGCAGGCTGATCACTGACAGGATGTCGTCTTTACGCAGAACACGAACAGTATCTTCACACTCAAGGTCAAGACGCATGTTCATTTTCACGCGGCCAACCGCGGAGAGGTCGTAGCGCTCAGCATCGAAGAACAGAGACTGGAACATAGCCTCAGCTGTTTCGATGGTTGGCGGCTCACCAGGACGCATAACGCGGTAGATGTCGAACAGAGCACCTTCGCGGCCGTCATTCTTGTCAGCAGCCAGAGTGTTGCGGATGTAAGGACCTACGTTAACGTAGTCGATATCCAGAACAGGCAGATCGTGGTAGCCACGCTCGATAAGCTCATGAAGAAGCTTTTCAGTCAGCTCTTCACCAGCTTCAGCGTATATCTCACCAGTACCCATGTCGACAATGTCTTCAGCAAGGTACTGACCATAGAGATCTTCATCAGAGCCTTTCAGAGCTTTAACGCCCTTTTCGGTCAACTGACGAATTGTGCGAGCGGTAATTTTCTTACCAGCTTCAACAACCACTTCACCGCTAGCAGCATCAACCATGTCGGTGACGGCTTTGGTGCCCTTCAGACGAGCGCCATCAAACGGAACAGACCAGCTGCCCTCGCCTGCACGAACGTAGTCGATGCGCTTGTAGAAGGTGTTCAGAATTTCTTCGCTGTCCAGACCAAGCGCCATCAACAGAGATGTCACTGGAATCTTACGACGGCGATCGATACGTGCGTGGACAATGTCCTTAGCATCGAATTCGATATCGAGCCATGAACCACGGTAAGGGATCACACGTGCAGCAAACAGAAGTTTACCGGAAGAGTGGGTCTTACCTTTGTCATGGTCAAAGAATACACCCGGGGAACGGTGCATCTGAGACACGATAACGCGTTCTGTACCATTGATCACAAAGGTACCGTTATCGGTCATGAACGGAATATCGCCCATGTAGACATCTTGTTCTTTGATGTCTTTAACCGATTTTGCGCCAGTATCTTCATCCACATCAAACACGATGAGGCGAAGCGTAAGCTTCAGTGGCGCAGCGTAAGTCATATCACGCTGGCGGCACTCTTCCACATCATACTTTGGTGCTTCAAATTCGTAATCTACGAATTCAAGAAGGGAATTGCCTGCAAAATCCGAAATGGGGAATACGGACTTAAATACGGCCTCAAGGCCTTCGTCAACGCGGCTATCTTCTACCTTATCAACTTGCAAGAATTGGTCATAAGACGCCTTCTGCACTTCAATAAGATTTGGCATAGCCGCTACATCGCGGATGGATCCGAAGTATTTACGGACCCGCTTGCGACCGTTGAACGTCTGCGTCATTGTCGCTCCTCGTATCACTCAAGGTGACGGTTCAGAAAAACGACGCCCTGCATGGCAGAAAACGTAGCTTCTCAGAACCGTCCACAATAGGGCGCTGTCAGGCACCCTCCCCCGTTGGGACGTTTACCCCGGCCGGGAAACCCGCCAGGGTACGGAAAAGGTCCCGGATTACTCCGGGACCAATATCTGAAGAACTCAGGATTACTTGAGTTCTACTTTTGCACCAGCTTCTTCGAGCTTCTTTTTCAGCTCTTCTGCTTCGTCTTTGGAAACTGCTTCTTTAACAGCTTTTGGAGCGCCTTCTACGAGCTCTTTAGCTTCTTTCAGACCAAGACCAGTGATCGCACGTACTTCTTTGATCACGTTGATTTTCTTCGCGCCAGCGTCAGCCAGGATCACGTCGAATTCAGTCTGTTCTTCAGCAGCTTCAGCAGCTGGACCAGCAGCAGCAACAGCTACAGGAGCAGCAGCAGATACGCCCCACTCTTCTTCGAGCAGTTTGGAAAGCTCAGCAGCTTCCATAACGGTCAGTGCGGAGAGTTCTTCTACGATCTTTGCGAGATCAGCCATTTTTCAGTACCTTGTTGTTCGAACCGTTTTCGGTTTTGACAAAAATTATGTGGTTCCGCCTTACGCGGCTTGGTCCTTCTCGGCGTACGCATTGAAGACGCGAGCAAGTTGCCCGGCCGGTGCGCTCGTAACCATGGCCATACGGGTCGCTGGGGTCTGAATCATACCCACCAGCTTGCCACGAAGCTCGTCCAGGGACGGCATCGTTGCCAGTGCATTAACACCAGCAGTATCCAGGTTAGTTGAACCAAGAGCACCACCAAGGATTACGAAGTCTTCGTTAGCCTTAGCGAAGTTAGCAGCAGCCTTAGGCGCAGCAACTGGATCATCGGAATAAACGATGACAGTTGGGCCTTTGAACAGGTCGCTGATATGCTCTAGTTCAGTGCCTTGAAGGGCAAGCTTGACAAGGCGGTTTTTAGCAACCTTTACGGTACCACCAGCTTCACGAGCATCAGCACGAAGCTGAGTCATCTGAGAAACTGAAAGGCCCGCATAGTGCGCAACAACTGCAACGCCAGTGTTAGACAACACTTCGTTGAAATCGCTGACGAACTTTTGCTTATCCGCTCTTTCCACTTGCCTTCTCCAGTTGGCAGCAATTCTCATTGCCGCCGGTTTGCCTTTGCCGCATCAAAATTGGGCTAACCCAACCTCGACAACGACGATTAGGGTCCTGTCCCCTTACGCGCCGGAGAGACGCAGCAAGGCAATTTGGTTCGAACCGCAAGGTTGAATTGCATTTTGCATATCAACCAAATCAGTTCTTCTCCATCTATGCAGGCCTTTCTTATCAAAAACTTAAACCAACAAACGTTGGCACCTGCAGTCTCGGACAGGGATGCCGAAGGACCATAACAGTCTTTCAGCGGTAAAACCTCCCACATAAAAGCGGGAGGTAACTCTTATAGGCGAGGTGTTTACTCGGTAATAGAACCAAGATCAACCTTCACACCAGGTCCCATCGTGGATGAAATGGCTACGCGCTTAACGTAAGTACCTTTTGCACCTGATGGCTTAGCTTTGATCACTGCATCAACGAACGCTTTTACGTTCTCTTCCAGCTTGGTAGCTTCAAAAGAAGCTTTGCCAACGCCAGCGTGAATGATACCAGCTTTTTCAACGCGGAACTGTACAGAACCACCTTTGGCGTCTTTAACAGCCTTGGTCACGTCAGGGGTCACAGTGCCAACCTTAGGGTTAGGCATCATGCCGCGAGGACCGAGAACTTTACCAAGACGACCAACGAGTGGCATCATGTCAGGAGTTGCGATGACGGTATCGAAGTTGATGGTACCGCCCTGAACTTCTTTAACCAGCTCTTCAGCACCAACAATGTCTGCGCCAGCAGCTTTTGCTTCGTCAGCTTTCGCATCACGAGCAAACACAGCAACGCGTACAGTTTTACCGGTACCGTTTGGAAGAACACATGCACCACGAACCATCTGGTCAGCGTGACGTGGGTCAACACCAAGGTTGATTGCAACTTCGATGGTTTCGTCAAACTTGGCAGTGGAGCCAGACTTAACAACACCAAGAGCTTCGCTTACTGCGTACTCTTTGTTACGATCAATACCTTCGCGAGCAGCTTTAATGCGCTTACCTACTTTAGCCATGATACTCTTACTCCGTAACTTCCAGACCCATGGAACGGGCGGAGCCTTCGATCATCAGCATTGCTGCTTCGATGTCGTTAGCGTTGAGATCTTTCATCTTAGCTTCAGCGATTTCACGAACCTGAGCTTTAGTTACGGACGCAATGGTACCGCGACCAGCAGTTGCTGAGCCAGATTTGATTTTCGCAGCTTTCTTGAGGAAGAAGGAAGCCGGAGCTGTCTTGATCTCAAATGTGAAAGACTTATCGGAATAATAAGTAATGGTTGTTGGGCAAGGAGCACCTTTCTCAACATCCTGGGTCTTAGCGTTAAACGCCTTACAGAATTCCATGATGTTCAGACCGCGCTGACCCAGCGCAGGACCAATTGGTGGGGATGGTGTAGCAGAACCTGCTGGCACCTGAAGCTTTAAGTAGCCGTCAATCTTTTTCGCCATAATTCTCTCCAGAATGGATCTGTGAAATCACGCTAAGCGCATTTCACTGGATAAGAGAGCGGGCGGTCTGGCTTCCAGCACACCGACGAAAGTGCGCTTCACCTGCCGCCCCATCCCGGACTTAACCGACTTTGTCGACCTGTCCGTATTCAAGTTCAACCGGTGTAGCCCGGCCGAAGATGGACACTGTCACTTTAAGACGTGCCCGTTCCTCATCGACTTCCTCGACGAGACCAGAGAAGGAAGCAAACGGGCCATCGCTGACGCGAACCTGTTCACCAACTTCAAAGCTGACAGAAGGTTTCGGAGCTTCGACACCTTCCTGAACCTGATTAAGAATACGCTGCGCTTCTGCCTCGGAGATAGGCATCGGCTTCTTGTCATTACCAAGGAAGCCAGAAACTTTCGGCGTATCGTTGATCAGGTGATAAGCATCGTCGCTCATCTCCATCTTCACCAGAACGTATCCTGGGAAGAACTTACGCTCAGCATCAACCTTGCGACCGCGACGTACTTCTACGAATTTCTCGGTCGGAACCAGAACTTCGTCAAATGAATCTTCAAGACCCTGCTGCGAAGCTCTTTCTTTAATCGCTTCAGCAACTTTACGCTCGAAGTTCGAATAAGCGTGCACAATATACCAGCGCTTAGCCATCTTAAATCCTGTTCCTACTAGAAATGCCTGTGAGACTATTAGAAGCCAAGCAGTAAACTGATACCCCAGCTCATAAGCTGGTCAGCAGCAAGAAAGAACATCGCCGCCAGGAAAACCATCACGAAGACCATTAACGTGGTCACGCCAGTTTCCTTACGCGTCGGCCAAGTTACCTTCGCAGTTTCAGAACGAACTTGCTGGATAAATGTAAAAGGATTGGTTTTTGCCATCCGGTCCCGGCCCATTACACGACAGGTGGGCGCGTAGATTCTTCCACGCGCCCTATCCCTGAAAAACTCTTCATATGCCACCAACTTCGATTAATCAAGATTTTTCTCAACCAAAGAGATGGCAGGGGCAGCAGGGCTCGAACCCGCGACCTACGGTTTTGGAGACCGTCGCTCTACCAACTGAGCTATACCCCTACAAAGTCCCAAACATGGGACAAAACCTTTTTCCGACCAACAATCAACTCACTGGAAGGAACCATACCGCAATAACCACCGCGGTACGATATGTAAAGACTTTAAAAGTCTTTATTCGATGATTTCTGCTACCACACCAGCGCCGACGGTACGACCACCTTCACGGATAGCGAAACGAAGACCATCTTCCATAGCGATTGGTACGATAAGTTCAACTGAAACAGCAACGTTATCACCAGGCATCACCATTTCTGTGCCTTCTGGCAGAGAAACAACACCAGTCACGTCAGT
>NZ_FOSK01000045.1 GCF_900114245.1 Pseudovibrio ascidiaceicola
TCATCGTCACGATCTGGAAAGTCAGGCTTGGGACGCGGAACAGGGACATTGTCCTCGTCGTCACGATCTGGCCTGTCAGGTTTGGGACGCGGAGTGGGAACTCTGTCTTCGTCACCACGATCGGGCCTGTCAGGTTTGGGGCGCGGAGTGGGGACGTTGCCACCTCCATCACTGGAGTCATCATCACCACCTCCACCGAAGCTCACACTGTCCATAAGATCAATTTCAGACATTTTTGGATAAGAAGTAGTGCGCGTAATCATTGGCGATAAAATCCCATTTCTAATAGGTATAATTCAAAAAAACAACTCTTTTACTTCAATTCAGAAGACTGAGCGCCGTCTTTCATTTGTTCTTTTACTAGTTGATGCCAAACGGAATCGACATTTTGCTCCCAAAATCTCCTAACTGCGTCTTTGTCACCTTCTTTTGGAAAGTTTTTGTCGTATAGGAGTTTGGAAAACAACAGATCAGCAAAGGTCGGGTATTTATACTTTTGCGATCTGTCTGTGATGGAGGGAATGTCTAATCCCGTAGGATACAGGCCTATGGCAGAGAGCAAGGCTTGTGGCAGGCATTGATAAATGCCGCTCGGACTAACGTAAATCCAAACTTTCTTTCGTGTCGCCCAATCTTTTGTAGAGGCATAACAAAATGAAGGTGTATTTTTTCTTGCAAGGAACAGTCCATCGAAAAGAGCGGGTGTCAACTCGTCACTTTGCCACTTTTCAACGGCCGTTTTTGCGAGAAGATCCTCTCTTCTTTGCATTTCGTGAGTAAGATAGTTCGTTGAACCGGTAATGATCACCAGATTGGTGTCGCTCGTGTTTGGCGCCATAAAAATCTTAAAGCCCAAAGGGATTAGAGTGTCCTTTCCGACTTCCTCTATGCCCCCCAAATCTCTTGTAGAAATTACATCTTGTTCGGAGAGCATTTCTAAATACAGGTCTCTATTCCTGTATCTACGAAATGGTGTCTCACAATAATCTATAGCCTCATAACATGCTGTCAAAGTCCATAGGAAGCCATCTTCCATATAGACCTTTTTAAGTATTGATGAGTAATCAATTGGTTCCCCTTTACGCCGAATGGGACCAGCTACAAGAATTCCGTTTTTATCAAATGAGAACAGCTTCTGCTGATGAGGCAGAGCGTAGTTACTATCGACAATAGGATCACTCAAAAGTAGTTCCGCATGAACGGGATTGGCCCCAATGACGAGGCCGAACAACATAACTTTTAGCAAATTCTTCAAACTGGATAACATCACTACACAGAGGCCTTTTTCTGCCGAGAACTCAATGGATGTTTGAGCGCATCGTTTGCTTTAAGAGGTTTCGGCCTGTCCATTTATTTATACGGCGAATGGAAGCGTCACGGTTACGACGCAAGCTGCTGACAATATGATTGGGAAATATCACATCACGTTTCTCTGCCATAACTG
>NZ_FOSK01000009.1 GCF_900114245.1 Pseudovibrio ascidiaceicola
ACCCCGTATTTGCGGGCTCAAACAACAACACCGCCGGACATGAGCCAGCGGTGCTAATTCTGTTTGCTTTTTTGGAGGTAAGGCAGGCCTTTTTGGCGCAGCGCTTAGCCAAAGCGGCAGGTTGGCAGGCCTTTGTGCTCTACATCCATTGCAAAGAGACCACCTGATTTAGGGAACTCTTTGAGAAGCTCGTCATCTCCATGCGGGCGCAGGCTTGCCACGACCAGTGTATTGAGGCTTGGACCTGCAAAGCACGGAATAGTTGGGCGTGGGACTGGCATGGCGATGGATTGCAGCAGCTGTCCTTCCGGGTCAAAGCAGTTGACGTTGCCTGCTGAGACGCCTGCGGACCAGTAGTTGCCATCGGTGTCTGTTGTGGCGCCGTCCGGTCTGCCCACTGTGTTGTCCAGCTGCAGGAACTTGCGCTGGTTGGTGACCGCGCCGAAGTCACGGTCGAAATCATAGGCGAAGACTTCGCCGGAGCCGGTGTCAGAGTGGTACATGGTCTTGTTGTCCGGAGACCACGCCAAGCCGTTGGAGGTTCTGATCTCTGTAGCGATTTGCGTGACATTGCCGTCTGGTGTGACGCGATAGAGGCTGGCGATTGGTGTTCTTGGACTGATGTCGTCCATGGTGCCCACCCAGAATGCGCCGTCAGGTCCAACCTTGCCGTCGTTCAGACGAGTACGTGGGTTATCCGGCTCAATCTTCGCGATGACCTCGTACATTTTGGTGCCTGTATCGAACAGGATGATTTCGTCTTTCATCGCCACGATGAGGCGGCCGTCTTTACAAAGGCCAAAGGAGCCAACGACTTTCGGGAAGTCCCATGTGGTGACTTCTTTACTATCCCAATGCATTGCGTGGATCTGTTTTCCGAGGATGTCACAGAAGAACAGGTGTTTTGTCAGTTCATCCCAGAGGAGACCTTCGGCCAGCTCGTAGCGACCGTCCAGCAAGCAAGTGATAATTGGGGTCAAAGTCGTGCTCCATACTCATGCAGCCCGGGAGAGCTGCAGGCGATATACAATTGAGCGTTGTTATAGAGAGGTTTGGCAGGAGCGTCGAGTATGCCTGTGAGAAAACCGCAAGGTTTCCGCGGTGATTTAACCTTCGGAAATTGGCAGGGCGCTGCCTTGTTTGGTGGAGCGGATCGCGAAGGAGGAGCGCATGCGGACAACGCCGGGAAGGCGGGTGAGGTGGTCGCGGTGGATGCGCTCAAAATCAACTGGATCATCGGCCATCACGCGCAGGATGTAATCCGCATCGCCACCCATGAGGTGACACTCCATGATCTCGGTGGAGCGATCAACGGCCTTCTCAAATGTCGAAAGAGCTTCCTCTGACTGAGAGCCGAGCGAGATCTCGACAAAGACACTCATACGCTTGCCCAATTTCTTCGGATTAAGCAATGCGACGTACTTCTCGATAACGCCTTCAGACTCCAGCGTCCGGACACGGCGCAAGCAGGCAGAGGCGGACAGACCCACATGATCTGCGAGATCAGAATTGGAGATACGGCCATTGTCCTGCAGCGCGCGGAGGATCTTTTTATCAAGCTTGTCGAGTTTCATAGCTTTGCCGTTTTCGCAGATTATTGTGTCTGAACGATGTTTATTCGTAGATGTTTGCTAAAATGTACCGTGTCGTGCGCACATTGCAAGCATCTGCAGCCGAGATTTCCATAAGCTATGTAGAAACACAAAGCCGAAGCTGATTGGGAGAATGTGATGCTTGTTGGTGTTCCTAAGGAAATAAAAAATCACGAATATCGCGTTGGTCTGACGCCAGACAGCGTGCGCGAAGTTGTTGCTCATGGCCACGAAGTGGTTGTTGAGACCAATGCCGGTGTTGGCATTGGCGCGAGCGATGCTGACTATACTGCAGCTGGTGCATCCATCCTGCCGACTGCTGCTGAAGTCTTCGCGAAAGCAGAAATGATTGTGAAGGTGAAAGAACCTCAGGCTGTTGAGCGCAAGATGCTCCGTCCTGATCACCTGCTGTTCACCTACCTACACCTGGCTCCGGATCCAGAGCAGACTGCTGACCTTGTCGCTTCTGGTGCAGTTTGCATCGCTTATGAAACAGTAACGGATGAAAAAGGCCGCCTTCCTCTGCTGGCGCCAATGTCTCAGGTTGCTGGTCGTCTGTCCATTCAGGCTGGTGCAACTGCACTGCAGAAAGCTAATGGCGGCGCTGGTGTTCTTCTCGGCGGCGTACCGGGTGTTGCTCCTGCGAAAACCGTTGTGATTGGCGGTGGTGTTGTTGGTGCCCACGCAATTGAAATGGCAATCGGCCTTGGTTCCGATGTGACTGTTCTGGACAGAAACGTTGATGTTCTCGACGCTCTTTCTGCTCGTTTTGGTTCCCGTTTGAAGACAGTGTTCTCCAACCGTGCCGCGCTGGAAAAAGAAGTTCTGGCCGCTGATCTGGTTGTTGGCGCTGTTCTGGTGGCTGGTGCTGCTGCGCCGAAACTGGTGACCAAAGAACACATCAAGGCGATGAAGCCGGGTTCTGTTGTGGTTGATGTTGCAATCGACCAGGGTGGTTGTTTTGAAACGTCCCGCGCAACAACTCACCAGGATCCAACCTACATCGTGGATGAAGTGGTTCACTACTGCGTGGCAAACATGCCAGGTGCTGTGGCTCGCACCTCTACCTACGCGCTGAACAATGCGACCTTGCCATACGTTCTGGCGCTGGCTGACAAAGGCTACGCAGCTGCTCTTCGTGACATCCCAGGCTTCTTGCCGGGTCTGAACGTTTACAAGGGTCAGGTGACTGTTGCTGAAGTTGCTGAAAACCTTGGCTACACTTACGTGGCTCCTGAAGCTGCTCTGGTTCAGGAAACTGAAGCAGCCTGAAAGTCCAAGCGGACTTAGAGATTGGAAGCGGGAGCCACTGGCTCCCGTTTTGCGTTGATAAAGGTTCTGTTTACCCTGTCATCGGTTTGCCGCCACGTTAATGAGTTTGCAGGTGCAGCTTGGATATACTGGTCAAAATTAACTAGTATTTTTCGGATTGGGCGGCGTCATGTATCATGATTTGGAATTGGTTCTTCAGCATGATTTGATTGTTGATTGGAAAGAGCATTACAAAGAGGTGTTCGGCAAGCACACGCTCCTGCTGAGCAACCGCCTGCATGAGCTGCCTGTCTTTCTGCCAGAAAATCTGGCGCGATTGATTGAGACAACTCCTTCTGAGCATTATGACTTTGTTCGTCCCGGTGCAATTGGCACCAAGAAGTCCCAGTGGCTGCAGGGCAGTATTGAAGGTACCAAAGGCGAGGACGTGCTTCGTGCTGTAGAAGAAGGGCGTTTCTGGCTTTCTCTTCGTGCACTTCAGGAATGGGATGAGGGCTTCAGGCAAGTCACGTCGAAAATTTTCGACGAGCTTGAGGTGAAGGTTCCGGGCTTTGAGACCTTTAAGCACAAGACCGGGATGCTGATTTCTTCCCCCGGTGCTCAAGTGTACTATCATGCAGATGTACCCGGACAATCCCTCTGGCAAGTGAAGGGCCATAAGGACGTTTATATTTATGAAAATACCGCGCCGTTTCTTTCTGATGAGCAGTTGGAAGGTATCTTCCTTGGGACGACCGAAGAAGAGATCCGCTTTGAGCCCTGGTATGATGAGTTCGCTACAAAGGTGACGCTGAGCCCGGGTGAGATGGCGCACTGGCCACTTAACAACCCGCATCGGGTTGAGAACCATGATGAGGTGAACATCTCGGTGACCACTGAGCACTTCACCACTGAGATCAGGGATTTTTATGCGATCATCTATGCCAATGGTTTGCTGCGTAGAGCAGGGATCTCTGGCAATCGGCACAGCGTTGGTGCGATGAAATACGCTAAAATGGCTTTGGCGGCTGCGCATAAGATCATCTACAAGAAGATGGTGCAGCAGAGTTCGAGTGCCAAAAGCCCGCGCAGCTTCAAGCTGGACATGGCTGCGCCGGAGTTTATGGCTGATCTGTAGAAACGATTGCTGTCAGCAGCGGTAGTAGTAAGGGCGGCCATAGGTGTCGTAACCAACACAGCGGCGCGGGGTGGTGGCTGCTCCGATTAAACCGCCTGCAACTGCACCGATACCAGCACCGGCAAAGGCTGCGCCAACATCACCTGTTGCAGCCCCAATGGCAGCGCCTGTGGCTGCACCAAGACCACCGCCAACAAGGACGCGGTCTGTTCGGTTATACTCACTGCAAGCACTGAGTGTGAGCAGGGTGGCTGTTAGGATTATTATTTTTCTCACGATCCTACCCATGGTCTGATTGTTTGAAACCCAAGGTAGTGCTTGACCTGTTGCAGATGAATGAATGCGGCTGACGAGATGGCAAGGTGGTTAAGTTGAAGCTGTTTGTCTTTTGAGACTTGTAGGTATGTAACGCAAAAAGGCCCCGCAATTGCAGGGCCTTTGGAATGGTATAACCAAATCTTTTTGCGAGGCTTATGGGCACTTCACGCGGTAAGGGCGACCATACTGATCATAGGCAGTACAGTTTTTCGGAGTTGTCACATTGCCAACAATGCCACCAGCTACACCGCCGATTGCTGCACCAGCGACAGCAGACCCCACACCACCGCCTGTGGCAGCACCGATAGCTGCACCAGTCGCAGCACCAAGGCCACCGCCGATGAGAGTACGGTCTGTGCTTGAGGATGTGTTACAGCCAGCAAGGGCAAGCAAAGCAACACTTACACCAGCAAGAGCAATTTTTTTCATTTTTTCCAGTCTCCTTTTGCTGCCAATCCCAATTTGACCGGACCCCGATACCTCCTGGCAGCTCTAACTTTGTGAGGCTGAGCTAACAAAAAGAACATGGTTAAAGTTTGTTAAAAATTAGAGGCTCCTCGCCTTCTTTAGGTATTTTAACAAGCCTTGGGTCGAACTGTCTTTGTTTGCTGCAGATTGGCTGCCTTCAACCATTGGCAACAGCTGTGTCGCAAGTTCTTTTCCAAGTTCAACACCCCACTGGTCGTAGGAGTTGATGTTCCAAATCGCTCCTTCAACGAAGACGCGATGTTCATAAGACGCGATCAATCTACCCAGTGTGAATGGATCAAGACGATCATAGATGAGGGTGGTTGAAGGCCGGTTACCCGGGAAGACCTTTTGTGGAGCTAGTTTGGCAATCTCTTCTTCAGATTTTCCATCTTTACGAAATTTGTCTTCAACCTCGTCCAGAGAACGGCCACGGAGCAAGGCTTCACTCTGGGCAAGGCAGTTTGCCAGAAGGAGATTGTGATGGACTTGCAGGTCCTCTTCGTGGCTGTTGGCAGCAACCAGAAATTCGCAAGGAATGATGCTCGTACCCTGATGAATCAGTTGGTAGAACGCATGCTGGCCGTTGGTGCCAGGCTCACCCCAGACGATTGGGCCGGTCTGGGTTTCAACAGCAGTGCCGTCTTTGGTGACACTCTTACCGTTGGATTCCATGTCCAGCTGCTGCAGGTAGGCAGGGAAGCGGGCGAGGCGCTGATCATATGGCAGAACTGCGCGGGTGTCGTAACCCAACACGTTGCGATGCCAGACGCCGATGAGGCCCATCAGGAACGGGATGTTGTCTTCAATCGGGGTTGTGCGGAAGTGATTGTCCATTGCATGGGCGCCGCCGAGGAAATCGGAGAATGCGTCCGGGCCGATAGCGATCATAAGCGGGAGGCCGATCGCAGACCAGATGGAGTAACGTCCGCCGACCCAGTCCCAGAAGCCAAAGACACGCTCCTCGGAAATGCCGAAGGCCGCGACTTTTTCCAGTGCGGTGGAGACAGCTGCGAAGTGTGCTCCAACAGCTTCTTCGCCGTTATGTTTGGCGATCCAACGACGGGCCGTTGCCGCGTTGGTCATGGTCTCAATAGTGGTGAAGGTTTTGCTGGCGATGATGAAGAGGGTTTTCGCCGGGTTCAGTTTCTCCAGTGTGTCGGCGATGTGTGCGCCATCTACGTTGGAGACGTAATGCAGGTTCGGGCCATCATGGTATGGGGCCAGCGCCAGAGTTGTCATCACCGGGCCAAGATCGGAGCCGCCAATGCCGATGTTGACGACGTCCGTGATCTTCTCGCCGGAGTGGCCTGTGATTTCGCCAGAGCGGATGCCTTCTGCGAAGTCGCCCATGTTGACGAGAACTTCGTTGATGTCAGGCATAACGTCTTTGCCGTCCACCAGAACCGGGTTCTCGGACTGGTTGCGCAGAGCGGTGTGCAGCACAGCGCGATCTTCAGTGGTGTTGATGTGTTCACCTACGAACATGGCATCACGTTTTGCTTCAACATTGGCAGCGCGTGCGAGTTCGAGCAGGAGCTCAAGGGTTTCTTCGGTCAGCTTATTCTTGGAGAAATCGTAGAGCAGGTCGTCAGAAGAACGGGAGAACTTATCAAAACGAGAAGGATCTGCAGCGAAGAGATCGGTAATCTTAGTGGAATGAATGGCCTGAGCGTGTTCATCAAGGCGCTTAAAGATATCTTTTGGATTAGCTGTCGGCATCGAGGCCTCCATTTATTCTTGTAATAGCTTCTGGCTGGCAGCGAGTGTCGCGCCTTGCCAATTTACCGTAAAGCAGCTTGCTCGTTTTCGGGACGTGCAAACTGCTTCAAAGTTTTGTTTTTATACGTCTTCTTACCCGAAAATCTGTTCCTGTTTTTAGGAGCATGACAGGTCCTTGATGTAAGACCCCGGGTAAGAAATTCAATGCAATCAATCGTGATGGTTTGCGATTAAACAGTCAATGCAGCTGCTTCGCGAGCCCGCTTTTCAATACCGGCCCAGTCTTCAGATTCAATTGCTTTTGCGTCTGCGATCCAGGAGCCACCAACACAAAGTACGTTTGGCAGAGCAAGGAAATCACGTGCGTTGCCAAGGTTGATACCACCAGTTGGGCAGAATTTAGCCGCAGCCAGAGGAGAAGACAGACCTTTCAACATTGGAGTGCCGCCGGCTGGGACAGCTGGGAAGAACTTGAGACGCTCATAGCCTGCTTCCAAAAGCTTCATCACTTCTGACGGAGTGCATGTGCCCGGAAGCAAAGGAGTTTGCTGGAAGTCTTCAGCAGCTGCGATCAGATTGTCTGTTGCGCCCGGAGAAACGACAAATGTTGAACCTGCTTTGACAGAGGCTTCGTACTGCTGATGGGTGAGAACGGTACCTGCACCAACCAGAGCGCCTTCCACGTTGTCGGCAACTGCTTTGATGCAGTCCAGAGCGTTTGGGGTGCGCAGGGTGATCTCGATGCCGGGGATGCCACCGTCAACGAGGGCCTGAGCCATTGGCACTGCTTTTTTAGGGTCATTCACAATGAGAACTGCGATCACCGGGGCGGCGGTCATGATTGCTTCTACGCGCTCGATGTTCTGAGCCATTACACTGTCTCCATTGCGCTGACCGTGTCAGCATTCTGTTGGGTTTTGTTGATTTGCTCCAGATTGAAAAGGCGAGCGCCGGTGTCGGCTGAGCTCACGTTTGCTCTGAAGCTTGCGAATAATTCTCGTCCAGTTCCACTCTGGTAAGCTTGCAGGTCTGCAGGTGCGGCAGGCCTTTGCGCAAACTCATCTGCAGGAACAAGCAGCTCCAGCGTACCGCTTACTGCATCAAGGCGCAGCAAGTCACCGTCCTTTACCTTTGCAATTGGTCCGCCATCCATGGCCTCGGGAGTAACATGAATTGCAGCTGGGATCTTGCCACTGGCGCCGGACATCCGACCATCTGTTACAAGTGCGACTTTATACCCCCGGTTCTGCACAACGCTAAGAGGCGGTGTCAGTTTATGGGCTTCTGGCATGCCGCAAGCTTGCGGACCGACGTAGCGGAGGACGACAATCACATCTTTGTTGAGTTCGCCTGCTTTGAAGGCAGCTTCAACATCTTCCTGCGTATGGAAAACCTGAGCCGGAGCTTCGATGACATGGCGATCAGGTGCGACAGCAGAGGTTTTGATGATGGCAGAGCCGAGGTTGCCTGTGAGGACTTTGAGGCCGCCGTCTTTGTTGAACGGAACGGACATTGGCGCAAGGATGGTTTCATCCAATGCCTTAGCTGGGGCTGGCTTGCGGAGGACGCCGCCCTTGTCATCAAGGAAGACATTGACGGTGTATCCGTCCAAGCCAGTTCCGTTGACTGTTTTAACGTCTTTGTGCAGCAGGCCTGCATCCAGCAGTTCGCGAATGAGGAAACCCATTCCTCCTGCTGCTTCAAAATGGTTTACATCGCTTTTGCCGTTTGGATAGACGCGGGCGAGCAGCGGGACGACTTCGGAGAGGTCTGAAATGTCCTGCCAGGTGAGTTGAATGCCAGCCGCGGCTGCCACGGCAACAAGATGCATGGTGTGGTTGGTGGAGCCGCCTGTTGCGTGCAAGCCAACGACACCGTTTACGATCGCGCGTTCGTCGATGATCTCGAAGAGCGGCGTAGGTGTGCTGCGCTGTGCGGTGAGTTCGACGACTTGTGTGACTGCCTCTTCAACCAGTGCTTTGCGCAGGGGCGTCAGCGGGTTGATGAAGGAGCTGCCCGGCATGTGCAGGCCCATGATTTCCATCAGCATCTGATTGGAGTTTGCAGTGCCGTAAAACGTACAGGTGCCCGGAGAGTGGTAGGATGCGCTTTCAGAAGCGAGCAGTTCTTCGCGGGTGGCTTTGCCTTCTGCAAACAGCTGGCGGATGCGGGCTTTCTCGTCGTTGGCAATACCGGAGGTCATTGGGCCGGCTGGCAGGAAGATAGCAGGCAGATGGCCAAAGGACAAAGCGCCGATGAGCAAGCCGGGAACGATCTTATCGCAAACACCGAGGAACACAGCTGCGTCAAACATGCCGTGGGACAGGCCTACAGCAACGGACATGGCGATCAGGTCGCGGGAGAACAGTGACAGGTCCATCGCTGGCAGACCTTGCGTGACACCATCGCACATGGCTGGTACGCCGCCAGCAACCTGAGCTGTCGCCTGAATTTTGCGGACTGTTTCTCGGATGATTTCCGGGTAGCTCTCATATGGTTGGTGGGCGGAGAGCATGTCGTTGTAAGCGGTGATGATGCCGAGGTTTGGCTGCTTGTCTGTGGCGAGGTGTTGCTTGTCAGCTGCGGGGCATGCAGCAAAGCCGTGTGCAAGGTTGGTGCAGCCGAGGTTTGTACGTTGTGGTGCTTGGGTATGCTGCGCCTGCATGCGACGAAGATAATCTTGTCTGCTCGCGGCGCTGCGTTCAATTATGCGATCCGTAATCTCTTTGAGGCGAGGGTAAACCATGTCTTTTGCTCTGCCTTTTGTTCTTTGACTTTTCATCAGTCAAACCGAATGACCAGCTGCGGGAATGGGAGGAGGAATCCCTGATTTTGGTCGTTTTAATCGATTTAAATTCTGAGTTTAATTTTTATTGTGACAACTCTGCCATAGGCAATTTTGATTGTTTCGGGGATTGGCGCAAGTGGGAGAAATACTTGCTAGGGTGGTGAGGTGCCGGGGACCGGCACCTGCAACTTAATCAGTATGTTTCGTCATGCCATGTACGACCATCACGCTCGATAAGGGCGATGGAGGCCGATGGACCCCAGGTGCCTGAGGTATAAGGCTTAGGAGCTTCTTTGATCTGGGACCACTGCTCGAGGATTGGGTCGATCCATGTCCATGCCGCTTCTACTTCGTCTCGGCGCATGAACAGGGTTTGGTTGCCGCGGATCATATCCATGATGAGGCGCTCATAAGCATCCGGATGACGGGAGCTGAAAGCTTCAGCAAAGGTCATGTCCAGCGGTACTTCGCGCAAACGCATGGAACCCGGGCCCGGGTCCTTAATCATCACCTGCATTTTCACGCCTTCATCTGGCTGCAGGCGGATGACCAGCTTGTTTGCAGCAATTCGTCCAGCATCTGGCAGGAAGATGGAGTGAGGCAGATCTTTGAATTGAATGGTGATTTCGGAGACACGAGCGGCGAGGCGTTTGCCGGTGCGCAGGTAGAACGGTACGTTGGCCCAACGCCAGTTCTCGATGTCTACCTTGGCAGCTACGAAGGTTTCTGTGTTGGAATCGTTGCGACCCAGTTCTTCCAGATAGCCTTTCACAGCGCCGCCTGCGGATGCGCCAGCGCGGTACTGGCCGCGAACAGTGTTGCGCTCGACCATTTCGGTGCTCATTGGACGGAGGGCTTTGAGCACTTTCAGCTTTTCGTCGCGAACACTGTCTGGTGCCATGGATTCAGGTGGTTCCATAGCAACGAGGCAAAGCAGCTGAAGCAGGTGGTTTTGAACCATATCGCGAAGAGCGCCTGCAGTGTCGTAATAGCCAGCGCGGCTTTCGACACCGAGTGTTTCAGCCACGGTGATCTGAACGTGGTCGATGTGAGCGGCATTCCAGAGTGGTTCGAACAGCACGTTAGCAAAACGCAGGGCCATAAGGTTCTGAACGGTCTCTTTGCCGAGGTAGTGATCGATACGGAAAATCTGGTGCTCTTTGAACACAGAACCGATGGTTTCGTTGACGTCGTGCGCAGATCTGCCGTTCTTGCCGATCGGCTTTTCGATGGTGACGCGGGACGTTTCTGTCACGAGGTTATGTTCGCCGAGCGCGGAGCAGATTGGGCCGAAGAAGTCTGGAGAAACAGAGAGGTAGAAAGCACGGACAACGTCTTCGCGGCCCGCCAGTTTTTGCTCCAGAGCTTCCCAACCGGTGTTCTGAGCAACGTCAACGGACACATATTGGATGCGAGCGAGGAAGCGTTCGAGAGCTTCCTGATCTACTTCAGCGACGTGCTCACAAATGGCAGTACGGGCCCAGTCGCGGTATTCTGTATCGCTGAGCTCGCGGCGGGAAACGGCGATGATGCGCGCGTCTTCACCCAGATGACCGACTGGTTCGCGATGATAGAGAGCTGGGAGCAGCTTGCGGTGTGCAAGATCGCCGGTGCCTCCAAAAACAACGAGATCAAATGGGTCAGATTGAGCAGGACGGTTCGCCATGGAGTTCCCTTAGTCGTGAGCCGGTATCGGAAATCCGGCTTCAATTGCTTGGCATGCGGTATCAGTTGGAGAATTTGCAGGAGCAAGCCAGCAGGCCAACTGAATTAAATTTGATTGTAGAGTTGTGAGAGGCGCGGACGTGAGCCGCAAGCTTGGCAGTTGGACTGCTCTTATCTGCATCAAAACTCATACAAAGGTTGCATTTATAAAATTGCACCTCTGTTTGATGCGGGTTTCATCAAAATGCAAGCAAAAATACGAATGTGCCTAGAAACTAGGCAGTTCGGCGTGCTGAAAGGGGGAGCCACCATCAAAATAATGCAGTTTCTGTGGGTTTTGTTTTCCCACTGTCATGATTTGTACAATTCCAACAAGCATTTGTAATGCTGGCATTGGGGAGCTTGCGATCTTTTGCTAGGCTTGCCCCAAGGGAAATATAATTGAGGAGGCATGCCCTATGCTTCTTCTGGGAGGAAATGGCATGGGATCTCGTCAGCAAAAAGTTGCCGGTTTAAAAACACTCATCGATCAGGGGCAGGGCAATGCACCTGCCGATCTGGTGCTGAAGAATGTTGAGTTGTTCAATGTGATCGACGGCAGCCTGACGAAAACTGACATTGCGATTTCTGGTGAGAAGGTTGTTGGGACTTATGACACCTATGAGGGTGTGAATGAGATCGACTGTAGTGGTAAGATTGCTGTGCCGGGCTTTATCGACACTCATCTTCATGTGGAATCATCGTTAGTGACGCCGTTTGAGTTTGATCGGTGTGTGTTGCCCCATGGTGTGACGACTGCGATCTGTGATCCGCATGAGATTGCAAATGTGACGGGTGCTGCTGGCATCAGGTATTTCCTCGACAGTTCTCTTGAGACCATTCTGGATTTGCGGGTGAATCTGTCTTCCTGTGTACCCGCTACTCAATTTGAAACAGCTGGTGCACGGTTGGAGATTGATGATCTAATGCCGTTCAAAGACCATCCAAGCGTTATCGGATTAGCGGAGTTCATGAACTTCCCTGGTGTGTTGGCGGGTGATCCGGACGCATTGGCTAAAATTGCGGAGTTCGAAGGGGAGCATATTGATGGTCATGCTCCTCTGGTTCGTGGCAAGGCCTTGAATGGTTATCTTGCTGCCGGCATTCGAACAGATCATGAAGCAACCACCGCAGAAGAAGCGCTGGAGAAAATCTCTAAGGGCATGACGATCCTGATCCGTGAAGGGTCTGTCTCTAAAGATCTGGATGCATTGGCTCCTGTTCTGACACCAGAACGGGCCAGTTTTGTTGCTCTTTGTACTGATGACCGGAACCCGCTTGATATTGCGGAGGAGGGACATCTTGATTGTCTCATCAAGCGCCTGATTGCTCATGGATGCGCGCCTCGTGACGTCTACCGTGCTGCAAGCTGGTCTGCGGCCACTGCGTTTGGTCTGCGAGATCGTGGGTTGATTGCGCCGGGTTGGCGTGCGGATATCGTGCTGCTCAATGATCTGGAAAGCTGCGATGTGGATCAGGTGATCAGTGCTGGGCGTGTGGTTTCGGATGAGTTGTTTGCCAGCCGTAAACTGATTGAGCCGGACGGGTTGTTAGACAGTTGCCATGCAGAACCTGTGCATGCTGAGAGCTTCCGAGTGCCTGCTCAGCGCGAAACATCTGTGATTGGTGTGAAACCGGGTCTAATCATTACTGAGCATTTGAAAATGGATCTGCCGGTTGAGCATAACTACTCCCAGATCGATCTTGGCCAGGATGCTATCAAAGTGGCTGTTGTTGAGCGTCATGGAAAGACTGGGAACATTGCGACAGGGTTCGTAAATGGTTTTGGAATGACATCGGGGGCGATTGCCTCGTCTGTCGGGCATGATAGCCACAATATCTGTGTGGTTGGGGCCAATGAGGAAGCCATGGCAACAGCTGTGAACCGATGCATTGCGTTGCGCGGTGGATTTGTGGTTGCTGAAGGTGATGAGGTGCTGGCTGAGATGGAATTGCCACTTGCCGGATTGATGAGCCTGGAGCGTTTTGAGGTAGTCAAAGAGCGTTTGGAAGTGCTGCGCAAAGCCGCAAAATCGCTCAATTGTGTGTTGCCCGAGCCGTTTTTACAGGTCGCATTCTTGCCTCTTCCGGTTATTCCCCACCTTAAAATTACAGATTTTGGGCTTTTTGATGTGTCGAGTTTTCAGCTCATTCAATAGAGCAGGGCTTTGATATCTCTCGGTTTCTCGAGAAAAAAATCAGTGGAATTGAATAAAGTGTCGCATTGAAGGTCAACCGTATGTCTGGGTTGACGCAATGGTAAACCTGACGCAAATTCCACGCAAAGCATGATGATATAAGGTTTTTCTGATATGTTGCGCACATGAACCTTGGCGCTCAGCTTCGGTTTCCTGTCAACTTCGTCTGAAGAACTATAATAATTCGGGGAGGAGATCTGCGCATGGCGACAGGTCGTGAGGGACAAGTGGAATTTCCAATTCGTACTATCGATAGCTATCTGGATGATACGGTCAAAAATTATGCGCACCGTCCGGCTATCTACTTCATGGGCAAATCAACAAGCTACGGCGAATTGGGAGATTTCGTTGAGCGTGCTGCAGGTGCCCTGCAGGCGATGGGTGTGAAGAAGGGTGACAAGGTCGGCCTTTGTCTGCCTAACACGCCGTACTACACCATCTTTTATTTTGCGATCATGAAAATTGGCGGCGTCGTCGTCAACTTCAACCCGCTTTATGTTGAGCGCGAAATTGCGTTCCAGGCGCGGGATTCTGGCGCGCGTATCATGGTGACCATGGATCTTTCCGTGATCTATGATCGTGTGGAGGCTGTTCGTCAGGAAGGTGCGCTGGACAACATCATTGTTTGTCCGATGGCGGATATTCTGCCTCAGCCTAAGAAGCTGTTGTTCCAGCTGTTCAAGCGGAAGGATGTTTCAAACATTCCTGCTGACAAAGCGCATATCCGTTTCAAAGACTTCCTTGCCAAGGCAAAAGGCATTACTCCGGTTGAGATCGCGCCGAAGGAAGATGTGGCGATCCTGCAGTATACCGGTGGTACGACTGGTGTGCCGAAGGGTGCGATGCTGACGCATTACAACATCACGTCAAATATGGAGATGCTGGAAAGCCATTACGGTGGTTTGAAGCGCGGCTACGAGAAGACACTTTGTGTGCTGCCATTCTTCCATGTGTTTGCGATGACTGTCCTGCAGAACCTTTCCATTCTTGGTGCAGCAGAGATGTTGCTGATGCCGAGGTTCGATCTGAAAGAACTGCTCGATCTGGCTGCGAAGAAGAAGCCAACTTTGTTTGCTGCTGTGCCAACGCTTTACACCGCGATCAACAACAGCGAGCTGACCAAGAACTACGACCTGACATCAATCAGATATTGTATGTCTGGCGGAGCTCCGTTGCCTGTTGAAGTGAAGCAAAAGTTTGAAGCGCTGACTGGCTGCGTTCTGGTGGAAGGCTATGGCCTGACGGAGAGCTCTCCGGTTGCCTCCGCTAACCCGATGGATGGCACAGGTAAAGACGGTTCTATCGGCGTAGTGATGCCGGGGACGACTGTTGAGTTTCGTGATTTGGATGAGCCTGAGAAGGTTGTTGCGCAAGGTGAAAAGGGTGAGCTTTGCATCATCGGTCCGCAGGTCATGAAGGGCTACTGGAACCGTCCTGATGAGACCGCCAAGACTTTGGAAGATGGCCGTGTCTTGCACACTGGTGATGTGGGCTACATGGACAATGAGGGGTTCATCTTCCTTGTTGATCGCATCAAGGACCTCATCATCTGCTCTGGTTACAACGTTTATCCGCGTGTGATCGAAGAAGCGCTTTATCAGCATCAGGCTGTTGCTGAGGTCATCGTGATTGCTATCCCTGATGGGTATCGTGGTCAGGCGCCGAAGGCCTTTGTGAAGCTGAAAGATGGACAGAGCGCTACCGCAGACGAGTTGAAAGACTTCCTGAAGGGGCACATCTCCAAGATTGAAATGCCGAAGGCGATTGAGTTCCGAGATGAGCTGCCTAAGACAATGGTTGGTAAGCTCTCCAAGAAAGAGCTGGTTGAGGAAGAGGCTGCCAAAACGCGCAGCACTGAAAACGCTAGCTGATTGTTACTTCGTAAAAAAGAAAAGCCCTCGCGTTTGCGAGGGCTTTTTGTTTGAGCGTAGCGCCTGCTCTAGTGAGTTTTAGAGGGTGCTGTTCCCGTAGCCACCTTTTTGCCCAGCACAGTCTCGCGGTGCAGGGTGTAGAGGGAAGCTGCGACGATAATTGCGCCGCCAAGATAAGTGGTCCAGAGCGGCCAGACGCCAAAGATCACAACAGAGATGATTGCTGCGTAGACAAGGCGAATGTAATCAAACGGTGCGATTGCTGAAGCCTCACCAAACTTAAGAGCTTGAATGTTGCTCATCTGCGCGCCCCAGCTGACGCCTGCCAGGCAGAGCAGGAGGATCGCATCATTCAGATTGATCGAGACCCAGTAGTAGATGCCGAAGGGGGCCATGATCAAACCGACAAAGGTTGCCTGAAAGGTCAGAATCGTGATTGGTTGATCAACCTGCGTGACTTTGCGCAGGATGATGCCTACGAGTGCGGCACAGGCTGAGGCTAAGATCGCCATGAAGCTGTAGATGCTCATTTCCGCACCGGTACCGGGTTGGACGATGACCATCACCCCGATGAAACCAAGGACAGTTGCCGAGATTCGGTGAATGCCAATGACTTCTTTCAGGAAGAAAACTGCGAAGATCGTGATGAAAAACGTGCGTGCGAAACCAATCACTGTGCTTTCAGCAAGCGGCAAGTGAATGACTGCGGTGAAGCCGAAATACATTGCAGAGGACGCAAGCAGGATGCGGCCCAAGTGAAGCAGTGGAGCCTGTGTTTTGAGCGAACCCGGAAATCCTTTGATAATGATCGGAGCTGAGATTACCAGCATGAAAAACTGGCGAAGCATAAGGATTTGCGTAACGTGTAAGCGGTCGCCGAGCAGCTTGATGATGGTGCTCATGACGGCCATAAGGAATGTTGCCAGAAGGGCCCAGCAGATGCCGCGTGTGTTATTAGACAGGCTTTGCCATTTTGCGGAAAACCTTGTTTTTAACGCAGCAGATGATGAGCTGCCTTCAGGCTCTGCTGAAGGAACAGGCATGTAACTGCTTTCGAAGCTGCCTTGATACGATCAAAACGACCAGACCCGATGTCTGGTGCAAAATGGTGTGCGCCAGGGGGCGGACAACGTAACAAAGATCAGATGGGTGTATAGCTTAAATAACCTAATGTTTGCGGTTTGGTCAAATTCTAAAACAAATTTTAGCTTGAGAGTTTCGACAGCAAGCACGAAGCTGCCGACAACTTATGGCTCCAAGTACCCTTCCGTAATTTGTTCTAAATCATGCAATAATGACCTTAAGTCACTCTGGGAAATACACCTCTATGGTGAACCAGAAAACACTTGCAGCTTGAGAAAAGCACTGTACGTTCTCTGCTGATACGTAAAAAGCTGTATTGGGAGGTGCGGTGTTGGGTCGCTCTCCAGATTTTTGAGGTTTTCATGAATCAGGTTGCTACACCGAAGTTTGGAATTGGTGCTCCCGTTCGCCGAAAAGAAGATGCTGCCTTTATTTCTGGCAAGGGTCATTATACGGATGATCTGAAGGTGGCTGGTGCAGCACATGCCGTTGTTTTGCGATCCCCTCTGGCGTTTGCCAAGTTTACCCTAGAGGGGGTGGATGATGCACGGGCCATGGATGGTGTACAGCTTATTCTGACTGCTGCGGATATCGAGGGAACGAACTCTATCCCCTGTAAAGCCGTGCTTCGTCAATTGGATGGAACGAAGCATTGGGTGCCTCATCGGGAAGTTCTTTGCACTGATACAGCCCGGTTTGTTGGTGATGCTCTTGCGTTTATTGTTGCTGATACGGTGGAGCAAGCGCGGGCTGCGATGGAGATGATTGAGGTTGACTTCGAGGATGTCGATCCGGCAATCGGAACTGAAGCAGCCTTAGAAGGCGGCGCTCCGCTTGTGTGGCCGGAGCATGGGTCTAATGAGGCCTTTCACATTGGGATGGGTAACAAGGACGCGATGGAAGAGGCCTTCCAGGAGGCGCATCATGTTACCAAGATTAAGGTGATCAACAACCGTCTGGTGTCCAATGCGATTGAGCCGCGTGCTTGTATTGGTGAGTATGATGGCGAGAGCGGCAGGTATACGCTGACAACTGGCACTCAGGGTGGTCACGGGATGCGTGATCTGATTGCCAAGAACATACTCAACGTAGACCCTAAAGATATTCGCGTTGTAACACCTGATGTGGGTGGTGGCTTTGGAACCAAGATGTTCACCTATCTTGAATACCCGCTTTGCCTGATTGCCGCAAAACGTCTTGGGCACCCTGTAAAATGGCTTCAGGAGCGCACTGAACACTTCATGTCTGATGCACATGGCCGGGATAATGTATCCACGGCTGAGCTTGCGCTTGATGAAAACGGCAAGATGATCGGCCTCAAGGTGCATGTGCTTGCAAACATGGGGGCTTATCTGCATGAGTTTGGCCCCGGCATTCCGCAGGTCGGCATCACCATGACCCCTGGTCTTTATGATATCCCCGCAACTTGGGTGGAAGCGACAGGCGTATATACCAATACGGTGCCGGTAGATGCATTCCGTGGGGCGGGGCGTCCAGAGGCGCTTTATCTGATGGAACGGTTGGCGGACAAAGCCGCGCATGAGATGGGTATGGATCCGGCGGAGTTCCGTCGTAAGAGCTTTATCCCCGATGCTGCCTTACCTTATACGACAGCGCTTGGCCGCATGTATGATACGGGATCCTTTGGGGCTCATCTTACCAAGGCGCTCGACGAGATCCATTATTCAACGTTTGCAGAGCGTGAAGCGGAGAGCAGTGCGAAAGGGCTATACCGTGGTGTTGGGCTATCCACTTATGTGGAGGCCTGTGCCTTTGCTGGCGGTGAAGAGGCCAAGCTTGAGCTGAACAAAAACGGCAGCGTTACTTTGTTGATTGGAACGCAGAGCAACGGTCAAGGGCATGCCACAGCTTATGGCCAAGTCATTGCAGAACATCTTGGTTTGCAGCTTGATCAGGTTGAGATGGTGCAGGGAGATACGGACCGTGTGGCGACTGGTGGTGGTACCGGTGGGTCGCGGTCTATTCCGATTGGGATGCCATCTGTGAAGGCGGCTTCTGAAACGCTGGTCAAGAAGATCAAGGAGATCGCCAGTGAGAAGCTTGAGGTTGGTGTTGGGGACCTAACACTTGAAGACGGGCAGGTGCGTGTGGTTGGTACCGACCAGCAGGTCAGCCTTGTTGATGTGGCTGGATCGCAACCGGATACATTGAGTGCAGCGGAAAAAGTCATGCAGGATGAATGTACTTATCCGAATGGCACGCATGTGTGTGAGGTGGAGATCGATCCGGAAACCGGCAAGACGGACGTGGTCAATTATGTGATCGTGGATGATTTTGGTGTGACGGTGAATCCGATGCTTCTGGCTGGTCAGGTGCATGGTGGTGCTGGGCAGGCGATCTCGCAGGCGTTGTGTGAGAACACGGTTTATGATGAAACAGGGCAGCTGCTGTCAGCCTCTTTTATGGATTATCATGTTGCACGCGCTGATGATTTGCCGAATTTCGACTTCTCGACGAGCAACGTTCCTTCCACGACAAATGCGATGGGTATCAAAGGGGCCGGTGAGGCTGGTTCTATTGGGGCAGCGCCAGCGGTGATGAATGCTGTGCAGTATGCGTTGCGCAAGAATGCAGGTGTTGAGCATATAGATATGCCCGCGACGCCGGTTGCTGTGTGGACTGCAATTCAGGACGCACAGAGCTAAGCTATCAAGACTGTAGAGCTTGAAAAGAGATTGTGCAGGCGGGCTGATGTCCCGCCTGTTTTCGTAGGTATCAGAACGCTTTAAAGGTGATGATGGTTCTGGTGTCCTGGATGCCATCGAAGACTTGAACCTTGTCAGCAACGAAGTGGCCGATGTCGTCGTCATCGTTGACGTAGAACTTGGCCAGCAGATCGAAATCCCCGGAGGTGGAGTAGATTTCGGAGGCAACTTCTGCGTCCGCAATTGCATTGGCAACCTGATAGGTTTTTCCGAGCTGGCATTTGATCTGTACAAAGAACGGAATCATTAATCTGCTATCCTTCTGTCCCGTAAGACTGATTTGTCTTTCAGGGCTGCGCTCAAAATTGAGTTTGCGTTGTTTTGTGAGCATTTTGCGTTGAAGCTGCGTTTTTTTGCAAGCTTTTGCGTTTTTTATGAGAAATCTACCCCCAGTTGCCTTTTGTCGCTGTCTCTCGTTTCCGCTTGCAGTTCGCTCTCTGGTTTGCTAGCAAAAAATTCTAACCAATGGGGGTGCTCGGCAATGACTGACGGGCTGAGAGGCGGAAGGCCAACTCCTAGAACCTGATCCGGATTGTGCCGGCGGAGGGAATTGGGATGAGTACCAAGGTAATCGTTCCCGCCGTAATTGATAGGGAAGCGAAAACAAATGTCCTACACAGCTGAAAATCTTTGGCAGGTTTTTGAGAGCGTGCGCGAGCGTGGTGTGCGAGTTCATTGCCTGACGAACTCTGTTGCTCAGAGCATCACTGCGAATGTGATGCTGGCTTGTAACATTGTGCCGTCAATGACGTCTGCTCATGATGAAATTCCTGCATTCACTGAGAGTGTTGACGGATTACTCCTCAATCTTGGTACGCTGGATGGTAAGCGACGGCATGGTATTCGGCTGGGGCTTGAAGGGGCGGCCAAGAAATCTATGCCCGTGGTGCTGGACCCGGTTAAAGTAGATCGCTCAGACATTCGCATGGAGTTTGCCAAGGACATTTTGAAAGAGAACGTCTCAATCCTCAAAGCCAACATGGCTGAGAGCGCTGGGCTTGGTGGAGCTGTCACGGAGAATACGGTGGTTGTGCGTACCGGTATTGAAGATGCTGTGTTTGGCCGAGAGGCAACCTACACCGTGGGCAATGGGCATGCCTATATGGACAAGGTGACTGGCATCGGCTGTGCGCTGGGTGGTGTGCTGGCTGGTTTTGCTGCTGTTGAGCGGGAAAAGGAACTTGCCGTGCTGGCTGCTCTTGCCGTCTATGGTGTATGCGGCGAGATTGCCGCAGGGCAGGCGAACGGGCCGGGAAGCTTCACTCCAGCTTTCATCGATACCCTTTATGGCTTGAAGGCTGACCAATTCAACGAGCGCCTCAAGCTCGAAACAATGAATAATAAAGGTGGGGTATTGGCCTAATGAGTGCGATTGCAGTCACAATTGCAGGTTCGGATTCTGGCGGTGGTGCCGGAATTCAAGCAGACCTGAAGGCCTTTTCAGCTCGCGGTGTCTATGGGGCCAGTGTCATCACTGCACTGACCGCTCAAAACACCAAGGGTGTGACAGGAATTCATGATGTGCCGCCAGCATTTGTGGCGGAGCAGATGGATGCTGTTTTTTCTGACTTGAAGGTGGATGCCGTGAAGATCGGTATGCTTTCTCAGCCAGAAATTATCGATATTATTGCCACAAAGCTGGCGGAATATGATGTTAAGCGCGTCGTCCTTGATCCGGTGATGGTGGCCACTTCCGGGGATGTTTTGCTGCAAAATTCCGCTGTTTCTGTGTTGAAGCAGAAGTTGTTTCCAATTGCGGCGTTGATTACGCCAAACATGCAGGAAGCGGCCTTTTTGCTTGGACAGCCGGTGGCCGGGTCTCGTGATGACATGCACAGGCAGGCTTTGTTGCTGCTGGATATGGGTGCAAACGGGGTTCTGCTGAAAGGCGGGCATGGATCTGATGATACCTGTGATGACCTCTTCCTCTCCCGCGATGTGGAGAGGTGGTATACAGCGCCACGGTATGAAACGAAGAATACACATGGGACTGGCTGCACCTTGTCCTCAGCGATTGCAGCGGAGCTTGCCAAAGGGTTAGCGCTGCAAGATGGCATTGGTGAAGCAAAAGAATATATTAGTCAGGCGATCAAGGCTGCGGATACGCTTGATGTAGGCGAGGGACATGGGCCTGTGCACCATTTCCATGAATTCTGGTCTGAGTAATAAGGCGGAGATAATGACCAAGAACAAAGAAAACAATCTGACCCGCCGTCAGGCGCTTGGGCTAACAGCCGGGGCGGTTGCTGGAAGTGCTGCACTTGCTGTGCCTGCACTGGCGCAGGATGCTGATCCGGTGATCGAATGGCGCATGGTGACCAGCTGGCCGAAGAACCTGCCTGGCCCTGGAATGTCTGCGCAACGCATTTGTGATCGCATCAACATCATGAGCAATGGCCGGATGCGTGTTCGCCTGTTTGCTGCTGGTGAGCTGGTTCCGGCTTTTGAGGTGTTTGACGCTGTTTCAAGCGGTACTGCACAGATGGGGCATTCAGCTGCCATGTACTGGGCTGGCAAGATGCCCGGATCCGTGTTCTTTACGACAATTCCGTTTGGCCTTTTGCCTCAGGAACACACTGCATGGGTGGATCAGCTTGGTGGTCAGGAACTCTGGGATGAGCTTTACGCACCATTTGGTGTGAAGCCGTTTATGGGTGGCAACACTGGCCCAACTATGGCTGGTTGGTATCGTGACCCTGTTGAGACACTGGACGACCTGAAAGGCCGCAAGCTTCGTATAGCTGGCCTTGGTGGTGAGATTTTGCGTAAGCTTGGTGTTACCCCGGTCAACATTCCAGCCTCTGAGATTTTCACCAGTCTGCAAACGCATGTGGTGGATGGTGTCGAGTTCCTCGGTCCATGGAGTGACAGTGCGCTGGGCTTCCAGAAACTGGTCAAATACTACTACGGCCCGGGCTTCAATAAGCCAAACGGCACGGGTGAGGCTATCGTGAACGCTGTTGCGCTGGAGGGGCTGTCTCCCGAACTGCAGGCGGTGGTCGAAGAGGCTTGCCGCGTGGAAGCTGATCTTGCGCTGTCTGAAGCAAATGCGCAGAACGCGGCCAGCCTGAAAGTGCTGCAAGAAGAGCATGGAGTTGAGGTGCGTGAGTTTCCGGAGGAGGTGCTAACCGCCTTGAAGGAAACCAGTGCTGAGGTGTTGGATGTGTATACCCAGAAAGACAAAATGGCTCGTAAGATTTATGAGAGTTACATAGAAGCGCAGGAGCTTCTGGCGGGATGGAGCGCTCTTTCATTGGGCAAAAACATCTCTGCTAGAGGTTAACTTGCAGACCAAACGGTGTTTGAAGGACCCTCCACTTGGAGGGTCTTTTGTTATGCGGAAGTTTTGTCACAGAAAATGTTTCAGCGTACCTGCCTGAAATGCGAATAACCAAGTGACTGTGAACCCGCTAGCCATTGTTGTTTTGTGAAGTTAACGCTCCATACCTTTAAATATGCCAGTGCAATTACTTTTTAATATTTTCAATCATGAGTGAGAGAGCCGAATCAATAAGTAACTCGTAGTTTGATCATGGCACTGCTTGAATGTTTTCTTGAGAACAGAAAGTACCGTGCATGTCCAGATATTTACCCATTACGATCGCTAGCCTTTCTTCTTTGCTGATTGCGTCTGATGCTTTTGCCGGTGCTTTTGCTGTTCGTGAGCAATCAGCGTGGTTTCAGGGACTTTCCTTTGCAGGAAATGCGACTGTCTCCAAAAGCCTTTCCAGTATGTACTGGAACCCGGCGACCATGACTGGTCATGACGGGGTGCAGGTGGAAAGTTCGCAAACCATTGTGTTTCCAAATGCAACGATTGATCTGGATACAGCGACAATTGATGGGCTTGGGCCAATTACTGGGGTTCCATATTCCTCCGGAGATATCGGCGTGGATGCCTGGGTGCCAGCAGGTTATGGCACCTGGAAGGTGGATGATCGTCTGTCTCTCGGGATCAGTTCGAATGCGCCCTATGGTTTTGAAACCAAACCTCAGATTGAGTGGGCGGGGCAGGTCTATGCGAGGTCTTCCCGCGTTCTAACCGTCAATGTTACACCAATGGCTGCTTACGAACTGACTGATAAATTCTCGGTCGGCGTGGGCTTGCAGCTTCAGTATATTCAGGTTCGATTAAAGTCAGGGTTTGGGGTTGCTGCTGCCGCTCCAACTGCAGAGCTGCGTGGTGAAGACTATAATCTTGGATTTGGCGCAACGGTTGGGGCGCTCTTTAAACCATGGGAAGGCACTCAGCTTGGTATTGGGTATCGTTCGCCTATTGAGCATAACCTTAAGGGGCGGCTTATTGTTGGCGGTAATACGCCAACTCCAATTCGCGCAAACATCATTATGCCAGAGACTGTGACCGTTTCCTTCCAGCAGGTGTTGAATGAGCGCTGGCGCGGGATGGGTACGTTTGAATGGACGCATTGGTCTCGGTTTGGAACTTTCCCGGTGTTTGATCTGCAGGGTAACGAGGCTTCGGAGTTGCCGTTCCAATACAATGATGGCTATTTCATTTCATTGGGCACGGAGTACGATTTCACTCAAAACATCACTGGCCGGTTTGGGTTGGCTTATGAGTGGTCTCCAATTGACGAAGCGAACCGGACACCGCGACTACCTGATTCAAACCGGTTCTGGCTGAGTGCTGGGGTGAGTTATTTCTACGAGGACTGGCTGGAAGTTGATTTTGGCTACTCGCATATTTTCCCAGAAAGCTCAAACATCAATATCAATCCGGACCACCCGTTCTATGAAGGCATTACCATTCAAGGGCCGGTCAATGATACCAATGTTGACATCATCAGCTTTGGTGCGCGTTTGAAGTTCTAAGGCTTTGCCGATGTTAGTTTGATTTGCCTCCCAGCAGTGTGACTGCGGGGAGGCTTTTCGTTTTTAAAAGGCGCTTGGGTAAAGGCCGCCGTCGAGCAGTAGGTTTTGGCCTGTGATGTAGCCAGCATGGGCTGAACACATGAAGGCGCAGGCTTTGCCGAACTCTTCTGGATCGCCGAGGCGCTTTGCTGGGATCTCTTCTGAAGACAGACGTTTGGCTTCTTCTATGGAGATGCCTGTTTGCTCCGCCTGACGCTCAAACCCACCTTTGAGGCGGTCGGTGTCGAATTTTCCGGGCAGTACATTGTTGATAGTGACGTTGTGCTGTGCGTACTGACGGCAAACCCCTGCAAGGAATGCGGTGAGACCAGCGCGGGCGCCGCTGGACAGATCCAGACCTTTAATTGGCATCTTCACGGACATGGAGGTGATGTTGACGATGCGGCCAAAACGGCGCTCTGCCATACCATCAATGACTGCTTTGATCAGCTCGATCGGGGTGATCATATTCTGAATCACTCCGTCCTGAATGGCCTGACGGTCGAGCTCTTTGAAATCTTTGCGCGGTGGCCCGCCGTTGTTGTTGACAAGGATATCCGGATTTGGACAGGCGTTGAGGACGGCTTGCTGGCCTTCTGGTGAGGAGATATCTGCTGCCACGGGAATGACTGAGATGTTGTGTTGTGCTGCCAGTTCGCTCGCGATTTGATAGAGTAGTTTCTCGTTGCGTCCGTTGATTACAAGATCGCATCCAGCCTCTGCGAGTGCTTTTGCTGTTCCCAAACCCAGCCCACGGCTGGATGCGCAGACGATGGCTTTGCGCCCCTCAATACCCAAGTGCATTTCAACATCCTAATGAATCGGTGAATTGTGAAGGGCAGCCTACATTCTCAGAAAGGTTTGAGCCAGTCAGGATCAAGCTTAGCAAGCAAATAGAATATTCACTTGAATTGCAGGTACTTGATTTTATCTCCCCTAATAAACAGTGAGTAATGTTTCTTGAGGTTCAAGAAAGAAACTGACAGGTTTGAGTATATGTATCCTGTCATATTTGTTTCTTGTGAATCAATTTAAAGGAAAGAAGGTTTTCTTATTCCGGAGGCTTTGTGGTGACCGGGGATTCTACTAGCAAAAAGTACAGAAGCTTGTTTTTGTCTGATGTGCATCTGGGCACACGCGGATGTCAGGCTGATCTCTTACTGGACTTTCTGAAGCAAAACGATGCCGACACGGTTTATCTTGTCGGGGATATTATTGATGGCTGGCGGCTAAAACGGTCGTGGTACTGGCCTCAACTGCATAATGATGTGGTGCAGAAGCTTTTGCGCAAAGGGCGCAAGGGTGCGCGGATTGTTTACATTCCCGGCAATCATGACGAATTCTTGCGGGACTTCTTCGGCATTCACTTTGGGGGTGTGGAAGTTGTTGACCAGTTCATTCATGAGGGAGCCAATGGCAAGAAATACCTTGTCATTCACGGCGACCAGTTTGATGTGGTGGTACGCCATGCAAAGTGGTTGGCCTTCTTTGGCGACTGGGCTTATGTGAGTGCTCTCAACCTCAATACAGTGCTGAATTATTGCCGTCGCAAGCTGGGGCTGACCTATTGGAGCCTTTCAGCATGGGCGAAGCTGAAGGTGAAGAACGCCGTCAACTTCATTGGCAAGTTTGAAGAGACGCTGGTTTCCGAAGCGCAACGTCAGAAGGTGGATGGGGTGATCTGTGGTCATATCCACCATGCGGCTGATCATGAAACCAACGGCATCCATTACATCAACACTGGTGATTGGGTGGAGAGTTGCACCGCTGTTGCTGAGAACTTTGATGGAACGTTTGAGCTTATTCATTGGGGAGATGGCAAGCGGGTCGAGAGTGAACCATCGGATGAGAGTTCTGACGGACAGGTGGCCGCATGAGCTCGATCCTGATCGTCACCGATGCGTGGAAGCCCCAGATCAATGGTGTTGTGCGGACATTGGAGCGGCTTGCTGTTGAGCTGCGCTCCATGGGTATTCGGGTTGAGTTCCTGACGCCGCAATCGTTCCATAGCATTCCGATGCCATCTTACGGTGAGATCCGGCTGAGCCTGACACTGCCGCATATCGTGCGTGGGTTTATTGAGAAGTACGACTGTGATCATCTGCACATCGCGACCGAAGGGCCATTGGGTCTTATGGCACGGCAGGTGGCAAAGCGGGATGGGCGTGTCTTCACCACCAGCTATCACACTCGCTTTCCTGAGTATCTACAGGCGCGTTATCCGGTGCCGCTGTCCTTCAGCTATTCCTGGCTGCGCCGTTTTCACAATAGTGGACAAGGGTGCATGGTTGCGACGAGCACTTTGGAAGCGGACTTGCGTATGCGTGGGTTTGAGAACCTGCTGCGTTGGTCCCGCGGGGTAGATCACCAGCGGTTCCGGCCAATGCGGACCAGTTTGCTGGACCACCTGCCAGGACCGCGGTTCTTGTATGTGGGACGTGTGGCAGTTGAGAAGAACATCGAAGCTTTTTTGCAACTTAACTTGCCGGGAACCAAGGTGGTTGTTGGTGGTGGTCCGCAGATGGAGGAGCTTAAGACTGCTTATCCGGAGGTTTTGTTTACCGGACCTGTCGTTGGTGATGAACTGATTGAGTATTATGCGAATTCGGATGTGTTTGTGTTTCCGAGCCTGACTGACACTTTTGGCAATGTGCTGCTGGAAGCAATTGCTTGCGGGACGCCTGTCGCGGCCTTTCCCGTGATGGGACCGATTGATGTGATTGGGAATAGTGGGGCAGGCGTGCTGAAGAATGATCTGCAGGCGGCGGCACTGGAAGCGCTGGAGGTTTCTCGGGATCACTGCCGGGATGTTGCCCTGCGATTTACGTGGCGGGCGAGTGCTGAGCAGTTTCTGGCCAACGCCGAACATGCCTATGACCCTGCATTTGCTACAGGATTTCGGCAGGACATGTATGCGGGCAAAGGCTCTGTTGGAAATCACCTGAATGGTTGAGCGGATCTCCTTGGGCTGAGATCAGAATATCTGAAGCCCACGTGGATTTGCGTGCTATACATGGCGGCATATTGCTGTTGCCCGAGGTTCTTATGGTTTTAGATGTTTCCAGTCCTGTCGAACTCACTTTTTCCGAAATTGAGAAAGCAAGAACAAGGCTGCAAGGCTATGCCAGCCTGACACCGCTTTTGAACTATCCGGTGTTGGATGAGCAGGTGAATGGCCGTGTTTTCATCAAAGCCGAAAACCTGCAGCGCACAGGGTCTTTCAAGTTTCGTGGGGCGTTCAACCGCCTTTCCCTGATCCCTCAGGAGCAGCGGCCTTCTGGTGTGGTTGCGTGTTCTTCCGGCAACCATGCGCAGGGCGTTGCAGCTGCTGCGAAGATCCTTGGCTTTCCGGCGGTGATTGTGATGCCTGAGGATGCGCCGCAGCTGAAGATCCAGCGGACGAAGGCTCTGGGGGCGCAGGTTGTTCTTTATGATCGTGAGAGTGAGGACCGTGAAGCGATTGCCCGTGGTCTTTGTGAGGAGCGCGGTGCGACGTTCATCCACCCTTATAACGACAGTGGTGTGATTGTAGGTCAGGGCACGACCGGGCTTGAAATTGCGGAACAGTGTGAGGTTCTGGGTGTCACGCCTGATGTGTTGATCAGTTGCACAGGCGGCGGCGGTCTGACCAGTGGCATTGCACTGGCGCTGGAAGACAAGCTGCCAGAGTGTCAGATTTACACGGCAGAGCCCGCTGGCTTTGATGATTATGCACGTTCACTTGAAGCTGGAACACGTGTTCGCAATGCTGCGCTGGGTGGGTCTGTTTGTGATGCGGTGCTGACTGAGATGCCGGGAGACAAAGGCTTTTCAGTTCTGAGCAGGCGTCATGCAAAAGGCCTGTGTGTCACGGATGACGAGGCGATGAATGCGGTTGCCTTTGCCTATTTTGAGCTGAAGCTGGTTGTTGAACCGGGGGCGGCTGTTGCGCTGGCTTCTGTTTTGTCCGGCAAGATTGACCTTGCTGGAAAGACAGCAGTGATCACGATCTCTGGCGGAAATGTGGATCCTGCTATCTTTGAGAGAGCACTGAAGCAGTACTCTGCAGAGAAAGCACCTGCATAAGAAAAAAGCCGTTTGCGCTTTAAAGATCGCAAACGGCTTTCGAATTTCTGACTCTAATTCCCAATCAAGAGAAGAGTGCGAGGCGCTCACCTGTTGAGAGGTGATGGAGTGGGTCGGAATTGCTGCCTCTTGGCGATGTGAGCGGAGGCGATTGCCCCTCAATTTCTATCGGCGCATCTTCCTGCTCTGCAGCGGCATCCGTTTCAGCTGGCGTGTCATCGTTGGTGACGATGAGGTCGTCGTCCTCGATCAATGCGACCTGAGGTGTTTCGACAGCGTTCAGCTCTTCTTCTACATCATCAAGTTCGAAGACTTCAGCAGGTTCCTCGGCGGCCTCTTCTGCTTTGTTCTCTTCCTGATGGGCGGCTTCTGCTCGTGTTTCAGCTGCAAATTGAACGACGTTTTCGTTCAGTGCTTCCTCTGTTGAGGCAGGAGTTGCATCAAACATAGCGTCAATGTCAGCCTGATCAACGCCTGCACCATCCATTTGCGGGCCATTGAGAAGATGGGCATCAGGGCGCTTGTCAATATGACGGTCATCTTCATCATGCGGCTCGTCCAGATTGATTTCCGGTCGATCTTCATCAGCCAGGTTTACACCCCAGATGCGGATCATCTTGGAGATACGACCTTCTAGATAATGAAGTGCCTTCACCACTTTGTTGATGCGCTGCCCAGTCAGATCCTGGAAGGAACATGCCATCAGAATTTCCATGGCCATTTCTTCAATGGCATCGCATGGGGCATCTTCTGCACCGGAGGCACGGAGCTTGTCCACCAGATCCTGAATAGCTTCGGAGGACTCCAGAATGACTTGTGTTGCACTTTCTGTGGATGTGACGATTGCATCTAACTCGTCAGAGGCAGCTGAAAAGCGATTATTGTCGGCATTTTCCAGCTTGATCTTTGAGATTTCGTCCTTAGTTCGCTCAATTGCCTCATACATTTCATAGGTGTGCAGGCGATAAGTTTCCATCTCAGATGGCAGTTCGCGCTCAACCAATGTTTTTTCAAGTCGTCGCACAGCTTCCAGAAGGTCTGCTGTTTCGGCGGATCTGTTTAGTGTGAGGTGATCATGAAGGAAAGCGCGGCCTCTATCAGTCTCAGAGAGTGCGCTTTTGATGGCATCAAATTCCTCGGGGCTCAAAAGGACCTTTCGGTTGTTGCCAGCCATAAGTGGCTCCTTCATAACTAACTAAGATAATACTACAAGTTTATATAACAGATTCTACGGCTAATAATTGGTTTACATTGATTTGGATAGTCCCTATTAGCACAAGTAATAGGAGTATCCCTTCCCATCGATGCCTCCGGGTACTCTCCACCCCCATTTGTAGTGTTTTCCAATGACTATGCCCAGAAGAACTTCCCCATTAGGGAAAGCCAGTAACCTTTTCTGGATCGCAACCGGCGTTAGTGGTCTGTTTGCGGCGTTCAATTTTGCGAACGCCTTCTTTCTTGCGTACTTTCCTCTGTTTCTAGAGGATATTAACTTCACCCCCGTGCAGATCGCATTTACGATTGCTTTGCCGAACATCGTGCGGATTTTTGCAACGCCGGTGATGACGAGCATTTCTGATCGTGCCGGACGCAGGCGTCATTCCATGGCGCTTTTTAGTGTCATTGCTTTGATCTCGTTCTGGGCGCTGATTTACTCAAATGACTACTGGGTGGTCATTGGTCTGGTTATCTTCCTCTCTATTTTTTACACGCCCATCCAGCCTTTGCAGGATGCATATGCCTATGAAACCGTGAGCACACTCGGTCTGAATTACGGACCAATGCGGTCTTGGGGGTCTATTGCGTTTGTGGTGGCAACACTGATCGGCGGTTGGTATCTGACATTCGGAGAGCCTGCTGAACTGCTGTTTCTGACTGTTGGCAGCCTTGGTGTGTTGGCGCTTACCTCTGTTTTGTTGCCTGGGATGCCGTCCGAAAGCCGCAGCTCAAGCAAGGAAAGCGTTTGGGCTGCTGAAGAATTGCGTGATCCGCAGTTCCTGCTTGTGGTGTTGTCTGGTGGTTTGCTGCTTGGCAGCTTCTCAGCGCTTTATGCCTTCGCCAGCATTTTCTGGCTTTCTGTGGGTATCAGCGATGCGATGGTTGGTGGATTGTGGGCGATCGGTACTCTGGCAGAGATTGGGATCTTTGTTTGGGGTTCCTTCTTCATGCGCCACCTGGGAGCCTGGGGATTGATGGTCACTGGCGGTGTTGCCAGCATCATCCGCTGGTTGCTGTTTCCCTATGCAACAGAGACGTGGTCCGCTGTTTTGCTCCAGCTGTTGCATGCCGGAAGTTTCGGCATGGTGTTTTTGGGCATGGTTGCCTACACGTCTAAACTGGTTTCAAGCAAGCGTCTTGGGACGGCTCAGGGCCTGACACAAACAGCCTTTGGTGTGGTGATGGGCGTGAGCGGTATTGCCAGCGGTTGGCTCTACGCGATTGAACAAGCCTATGCTTTCTATCTGATGGCGGGGATCTGCTGTGTCGGTGTGCTAACGCTTATGCTGGTGACCAAGCGCGTTTAAAAAACAAGGCGGCCTCGATGTGAGAGCCGCCTTTTTTGTATCTGTTATTAGCCCCAGAGCTGCGGGAAAGGTGGGTGCATCAGGCTGCCCTCGAACCGGATCGCGTGGCTTCGATCTTTGGCAAGCAACAAAGGGCCGTCCAGGTCAACAAACTCTGCGTTTTGGGCGAGCAGCATGGCAGGCGCCATAGCGAGAGATGTGGCGAGCATGCAGCCGACCATGATGACGTAGTCCATCTCTTCTGCTTTGCGCAGCAACTTCAGCCCTTCTGTAAGGCCGCCGGTCTTGTCGATCTTGATGTTGATGGCTGAGTAGCGATTGCGCAGGCTCTCCAAGTCTGCAGAGGTGTGCAGACTTTCATCTGCGCAGATCGGGATGAGGTGTTCCACTTCTGCCAGAATACCGTCTTTGCCTGCTGGCAAAGGTTGTTCCACCAGCCCAACACCTGCCTGCTGACAGGCTTTGATGTTGGCTTCCAGATTATCTTCTGACCAGCCTTCGTTGGCATCGACGATCAGCTTGCTGTTTGGTGCAGCTTGTCTGACCGCAGCGATACGTTCCACATCACCATTCCCTGCCAATTTGACTTTGAGGAGAGGACGGCTTGCTGCTTTGGCGGCGTCTGTCGCCATCTTTTCCGGCGTGCCAACAGAGATGGTGTAGGCGGTTTCCAGAATGCGCTGGGACTTGATGCCTATGAGATCAGTCACGGAGGTGTTCTGGCGTTTGGCCGTTAGGTCCCACAGGGCGCAGTCCACAGCGTTGCGGGCTGCGCCTGCTGGCATGAGGCTTTGTAGCTCTTCAATGGACACACCAGCTTCAATAACTGTGCGCACAGCTTCTATTTGAGCGGTGACGCTCTCGACGCTTTCGCCGTACCGCGGGTAAGGAACGCATTCGCCGCGGCCAGTGTGACCGTCTTGCGTGAGTGTGGCGGTGAGGACGTTTACTTCCGTGCGGGAACCGCGGGCAATGGTAAAGCTTCCCGCAATTGGGAATGTTTCAGCTTCAATAGACAGGCGACAGGTCAAACCAGTTTAAACTCCGCGCAAATATGATCAATGATTGGATCGGTCCCGAAGCGGACAGGATCAGTAGCGGGCAGTTTATGCGCTTCCCCCAGCTCTTCAATCAGGTTTTTTGCATGATTCTCAGAAAGCATCATGGTGTTGATCGCTAAGCCGACACAGCGGATGTCTGGATTGGTGAGACGGCCCAGTTGTATTGTCAGGTCAATAACGTCCTGAATGGATGGGATCGGGGCCGAAACGCCGCGCATGGTGGAGCGGGTTGGTTCATGACACACGACAAACGCATCTGGCTGAGAGCCATGGAGCAGGCCAAGGGAGACACCGGCGAAGGAAGGGTGATGCAGTGCGCCTTGACCTTCGATCACATCCCAGTGGTCGTCTTTGGTGGCTGGACTGATGTGCTCAGCAGCGCCGGAGATGAAATCTGAGACGACAGAGTCGATGGCAACACCCCGTTCAGCTATGAGGATGCCGGTCTGGCCGGTCGCGCAGAAATCTGAGCTGATATTGCGGTCTGCTAGGCCTTTTTGTAGAGCGAGTGCGCTGTATTTCTTACCAACGGAACAGTCAGTGCCAACTGTCAGAAGGCGTTTGCCTGAGCGCTTGTCGCCTTTGCCCGTTGGAAAGGTGAGATCTGTAAAGCGCAGGTCGTGGAGTTTACGATTGTTTTTTGCAGCCGCTTCGGCGATGGCTGGAATGCTGCCAAGCTCGATATGCAGGCCTGCTGCGATGTCGAGCCCATGGTTGAGTGCATCGACGATGGTTTCAATCCAGTGATCAGGCAAGATGCCACCTGCATTGACGCAGCCGATGACCATGGTCTTTGCGCCTGCCTCTGTGGCGTCGGTCAGACTCATCTCTGACAGGGTCGTGTGGGCTTTACAGCCCGGGAGTGTAATTTGCCCGAGACACCACTCTGGCCGCCAATCAAGTACGCCATGTGCAGTTTTTGCTGCCAGCTCGTCTTTTACGTCCCCAAGAAATAATAGATATGGCTTAGAAATAGACATAATTTTATCCGTTGTACTTGTGGCTGAATGAGGATTACTAGACGACACACTACAGAAAGCTGTATAGGATCAATAGGATTTTTGGATTATAGGGCGCAGGGTCCCGTGATGAAGCTGACTGATAAAATGGATGCGCCGGGCCTGGTAACTGCTGAAGACGGTGCGTTACTTTTGCTTACGGCTTCCGGCGCCTGGGGTATCCGGCAAGGTTCTACTTGCGAAAAACTCATCAATCAGACTGCGTCCAAACTGAGCCATTCCGTAATTTGCGTGGATTTAAAGGCGGTTAGTTTTCTTGATACGGCTGGTGCCTGGTTGCTGCAGCGGTTCCAGATGGAGCAAGCTGAGCAGGGGCGAGAGGTCAAGTTCATCTACGAGGATGAGCGTTTTGACATCCTGCTGAAGGAAGTTGATCGGGAAGAAGTCGATAATCCTGCCGAAGAACACTCTGGTAACTCTTTCGTCAATTATCTGGAGGCTGTGGGTGAGGCGACGCGCCAGTTGGGTCGTGATACACGCGATGTTCTGGCCATGCTTGGTGGATTGACCGCGACAATCACAGCGGCGGCGACGCATCCAAGTCGGCTACGGCCAATCTCCATTGGTGTTCAGTTTCAGCGCTCCTGCATGGGTGCGGTTCCAATTGTTTGTCTGATGAGCTTTCTGATCGGCGGAATTATTGCGCAACAGGGTGGGTTTTATCTGAAGCAGTTTGGTGCTGAGATCTTTGTGGTGGACCTCTCCGGCATTCTGGTTTTACGCGAAATCGGCGTTATTCTGACAGCCATTATGGTGGCTGGCCGGTCCGGTTCTGCTTACACGGCAGAGCTTGGGTCCATGAAGATGCAGGAAGAGATTGATGCGCTTCAGGTGACCGGCTTACGGGTAACCGAGGTGTTGATCCTGCCGCGTCTGGTGGCGTTGATGATTGCGCTTCCGATCCTCGTGTTTCTGGCGAACATCGCGGCGTTGTTCGGGGCGGGGCTGACCTGCTGGTGGTATCTGGGCATTGTGCCTCATTCCTTCATTGCACAACTACAAGCGGCTGTTACTGTCGACACATTGATGGTTGGCATTGTGAAAGCGCCGTTCATGGCCCTGATCATCGGGTTGATTGCATGTATGGAAGGTATGAAAGTTGAGGGCTCTTCAGAGTCACTTGGGCGTCATACGACTGTTTCTGTTGTGAAAGCTATATTTATGGTCATCGTGGTGGATGGAGTTTTTGCTGTGTTCTTCGCGTCTATCGGGTTTTAACCAGTATGGGACAAGGGCAATCAGGACCGTTGAACGGATTGGGTGCAGGTCACCGCACGGCTGATGACCGGGACGTTCTGCTTCGAGTGCGCGATGTTACCGTCGGCTTTGGAAACAAACTGGTTCTTGAGAACCTGAACATGGATGTTTACCGTGGTGAAGTGCTTGGCTTTGTTGGTGCCTCGGGTATGGGCAAGTCCGTGCTTATGCGGGCTGTGCTGGGGCTGACGCCGCGACGGTCCGGTTCCATTGAGGTGTTTGGGCAAGATTTCGATGAGGCAACAGATGCCATGCGCCGCGAGATTGAGCAGCGCTGGGGTGTGTTGTTCCAGCAGGGGGCTTTGTTTTCGTCTCTCACTGTGAAGCAGAATATTCAGGTGCCGATGCGGGAGCACCTGAAGCTCTCGCCGCGATTGCGGGATGAGCTGGCTTTGCTGAAGATTGAGATGGTTGGGCTGCCTCTGGATGCTGCGGACAAGCTGCCTTCTGAGCTTTCCGGTGGCATGATCAAAAGGGCTGCGCTGGCCCGGTCCTTGTCGCTGGACCCTGACTTATTGTTCCTAGATGAGCCCACTTCCGGTCTTGATCCGATCGGAGCGGCTGATTTTGATGATCTTATTGTAAAACTGAAAGAAACTCTGGGGCTCACGGTTTACATGGTAACCCATGATCTGGATAGTCTGCATAGTATTTGTGATCGTATTGCCGTTTTGGGCGAACGCAGGGTTCTGGTTGAGGGAACCATTGAGGAAATGATGCAGGTGGAGCACCCTTGGGTTAAGTCCTATTTCCGCGGGGCACGTGCCCTCAAACGGGTGTGAGGAGGATGCATGGAAACCCGCGCAAATAATATCGCCATTGGTGCATTCGTTCTAACTGTTGTTGGCATTGCCTTTCTGTTTACGTTCTGGCTGTTGAGTGCGGGTGACCGCTCAAGCCGTCGTGACGTCAAAATCATTTTCCCCGGAGCTGTTACTGGTCTGCCGATTGGTGGTCAGGTGCTGTTTAATGGCATCAAGATCGGCGATGTGAGTGCGCTGACTTATGATCCTGAAAACCCCAAGCTTGTTGTTGCGATTGTGCGCGTTGATGCCAATGCTCCGCTGCGCCGTGACACAGTTGCGTCTCTTGGATTTACCGGACTGACGGGTGTGGCTTATGTGGATCTGTCCGGTGGATCTTCTGACAGTCCGGCGTTGTTCTCCAAAGCAGCTGATACTATTCCGGTCATGTATGCACGCAGGTCCCAGTTTGAGGATTTGCTGGAGGGTGCTAAAGACATCATGCGCAAGGCAGATTCCACGCTGGCGCATATTGATGAGCTGGTGATGACTGCACGGCCCGAAGTGGAAAAGACCATAAAGAATGTCGAGGTCTTTACTCAGGCACTGGCAAACAATGCCAAGGGCGTTGATGATTTTCTTGCTGGTGTGACGGAGACAAGTAAAGCGCTGACGGGGCTTTCTGGACGGATTGGGAAACTGGTTGATCGCGGTGAAGACCTGCTGGCGAATGTACCCCCGGACAAGCTGGGTGAGATCGTCACCAATGTTGAGGTCATGACCAAGAAACTGTCTGCCTCTGCAGATGGTGTTGGCGACATCATTGCCAATGGTAAGCTGGCCTCTGATCAGCTGGTAAACTTCACAACAGAGCTTTCCGATGAGCTTGATCAGATTGAAGCTGTAATTGGAGCTGTTAAGCCTGAGGAGGTTGCGCGTATCTTGAAAGGTGCGTCTGATCTTGGTGGTGTGTTGACTGAGCGTCGTGGTGATATCAATACCATGCTCTCCTCAGCCTCTGTTGTTGCGGAAAATGCGCGGGAGTTGACCCTTGAGCTGACCAAGAACAAGGATGCTATCGACCGGATCGTGACGAACGCTGAGACAGCATCCAATGAGATTGTGCTGACCACGAAGAATGCAAACCGTATCCTGAGCATGGTGAAATCTGAGCAAGTCAGAAACATCGTGTCATCGGTTGAAACGGTGACCAAAACGCTTTCTGACAAAGATCAGGTGATTGCAAAGGTCATTGATGATGCGGGCGCTGCCACAGCGAATATTCGTGAAGTGAGCAATACCATTGCCGGGCGAAATAAGGAGATCGACAGTGTGATCGTTTCTGCCCGTGAGGTGGGGACGAACCTGAGCGCTGCCTCTGATCAGTTGAGCGAGACGATGGACAATGCGAACTCTCTGATTTCGAACACCAACAGCATTGTGGAAGCCATCGACCCTGCAAAGGTCTCCAATATTGTTGCTTCGGCTGACAAGGTAGCGACTACTCTTGCTGAGAAGACACCAGACCTCGCCAAAGCGATTGATGAAATTCAGAATGCTGCAAAATCTGTCAGTGACATGACGAGCGAGCTGAAGAAGAAGGTGCCGGACGTCGATAAAGTGATTGATCAGGCGAAGAGCATTGCGACAAACCTGAACGCTGCCTCCGTTCGTGTGAACACGATTTTGGAGAAAGTAGACGGCATGGTTTCAGCTGATGGGCAGGGCTTCATCAAGGAAGCGACTGAGGCTGCGGCTTCCATTCGCAAGGTTGCGGATGCGTTTGCCTTGCGGGCAGAGCCAATCTCTGCTGCCCTGTTGAAACTAAGCCAACAAGGCGGACAGGACTTTACTGCAGCAATGCAGCAGTTAAACCAGACACTTATTGAAATTCGGCGTGCTGTGAGCAATTTTGACCGTAACCCAAATCGCGTGATTTTCGGCGGATCGGACACACCTGTCTTTAATGGTGCGCAGCGGCGTTGAGTTTTTTGAAATGTTTGACAAAAATGTAGATAAGCGACTCGAAAACGTGCGAGTGGCTAATGGCAGTAGGCTGGAGCTCGGCGTGTTCGGTTCGACACTTAAAAAAATCGTTGTTGGTGCCGTTCTGCTGGGTGGTCTTGCAGGGTGTGGGGCAAGTGGCCCTGAAGCTTTGTATGGCTTGACTGCGCCGCGCGATGTTCCTGTTAAAGTCCGTGCCTCTGATTATCAAATGCTTGTGGCGACACCTGTTGCTCTTCAGGCATTGGATACGAGCAATATTGCTGTGACACAGGGCGGTGGCCCAATTTACTCCTACTTCCCGAAGGTGGCATGGACAGACACACTGCCGCGCGTCTTTCAGGCGAAGCTCGTTGAGACGCTGGAGAACACCGGCAAGCTGCGCGGGGTTTCGCAACCGGGGCAGGGGTTGTTGATCGACTATCAACTGCAAACCACTCTGCGGGCTTTTGAGCTGCAGGTGGACGGCGGTGACAAAGCTTATGTGGAAGTGGCTGCACGCATCGTGGATGACCGAGATGGCCGCTCCATCGGCATGCGTGTGTTTGCGGCGAGTGTGCCGACAACTGGCGATACGGTCACTGATGCAATTCCGGCGCTTAATGCTGCCTCAGACAATGTGCTCGCCCAGATCACCAGCTGGACTATCAATACTGTCGGTCGCATCCCCCGTGCAAAGGCCGCTGCCAAACGCGCCGCACTGAACAGCCAGCAGGATGCAGGCAAACGACAGGTTGCTGCTGCTGCTCCGGCTGTGATTGAGGTCGCAGGGACAGCGAAGTAAGGTTATCCATTGCCAAATCTTTTGGGAAAAAAGCATCTGATTACTAAAGATAAGATGTTTGATCCACTGTTGGCTATCTGTCCCGACTTCGAGGTTGTTTGGTTGTCGTTTGTTGATCAATGGTCTGAAGACGCTGACGATTTACCTTTTTATCTTTTACTTCTTGATTTGTCTCTCTACATGTCTGAGCTTTTGGATGGTGATAAAGAAGACGAAATCAGTGCGATCTTGAGTGTTGCGGAAAGCTGGCTTCTAAATGGTGATAGTTATGTGCGAGAGGCTGCAGTCGTAGGGCTACTGGAAGGATTGCAAACTCAGTATTCTGGACAACGCAAGTCCCCTGTAGAGTACATCCGGTTACTACCGCCTGAATGTCGTTATTGGTGGGGTAAGGTAGAGCGGTTTTGGAGCAGCGGTGAATTGCTTATCGATGGTAGGCAGGCAACTTGATAGTGTAGGTCCTTCGCTATGCCTGCGTTTCAAGCAGTTCAATTTCGACGAATGCGCATTCGAAGTTGTTGGCCTTGATGACATCGTGCTCTACGCCAATCTCTTTGAAGTATGGAACTCCGTTTTGCATAGCGGCTTCCACTGTTTGCCCATTGCCTAAATTGATTTCCAGAGCGCCATCAAAGAGCGGGACTACGATGTAGTCGTAGGCATGGCGATGCCAGCCGGTGTTGTCTCCGCGTTGTTTGAACCGCCATTCGGTGACTTTTACGCGGTCATTCTCGATCAGAACTGTCGGTTTTGCCGAACCCGTTGATGAGCACATTACACTCTCCTTTGTTGTGCATGCGCTCATGGTAGGGACGGGTCGGAAAAAAAACATAGGACCAGCGCTTGATGGGCTGGATGTCAGCTTGGCTTAGGCTGGACTTTTCTCTTTCTTGGTTTGCCCCGACAAAACATATTGCAAAACGAGATCATCTCGGCGCTTTGCCAGTTCCTGCATGGATGTGTTTTCCAATGAGGCTTTCACGCCATCTTCGAGTGTATCCACCACCTCTGGTGTGATCCTTGGGGAGCCAAGATCGTCCCACCAGCTTTGGAAAGGCCCGCCGAGGTGATCACAGAACGAACGGATACCGCCTTCACCTCCGCCCAAATGCAAGAGTGTGTTTGGACCCATAGCGGCCCAACGGAGGCCGGGGCCGTAAGCAACGGCTTTGTCGATATCCTCGACGCTGGCGACACCTTCCATCGCAAGATGAATGGTCTCGCGCCAGATTGCTGCCTGGAGCCGGTTTGCAATGTGCCCGGGAACTTCTTTGTTGAGGCGTACGCAGACTTTGCCGATGCTTTCGTAAAAGTCTTTTGCCGATTGGAGCACGCCAGCATCCGTTTTCTCGTTGTCCATCAACTCTACCAATGGGATGAGATGTGGCGGATTGAACGGATGGGCCAAAATGAAGCGACCTGGATTGCTAAATCCAGTCTGCATCTCAGAGAGCTTTAAGCCGGAGGTTGAACTGCCAATGATAACTTCTGGATTCAGGTGTGGTTCGATCTGCTGGTAAAGCGCATGTTTGATCTCCAGCCGTTCAGGCACGCTTTCCTGAATGAAGTCGGCATCTGATACTGCTGCCACCGGGTCGTTTGTAAACCGCAACTTCGAGGTGTCACCGGCATGTTGCCACCCAAGTGCAGCAAGCGTTTCTGTGGCATTTTTCACCAGAGCGGTCACCCGGCCTTCTGTCTCTGGTGAGGGATCATAAACCGTGATCTGCCGACCCGTGGCGGCAAACAGCGCTGCCCAACTCATTCCTATTGTTCCGGCCCCGAGAATTGCGATGTTTGGGTGGTTCATGTCAGCATTCCTTGCGTTGCCCGATGAGAAGGAGCTGCTCAGTTTGATGCGGTGGCATGCCCGATACACTGGTGCAGATAAGCAGAACTACTATGATGTTGATTTCTAGGTCAATTTAGCACTTTGTACCAAAGCGTATGTGTCGTGCTCTGGAAAACTGCATCGCTTGCTAAGGCTAAGTTCCAATAATAAAGGTTTGCCGCGTAAAGAAGGGGCGTCACTCAGGCATGGCTTATGTTTGTGTGTAAGTCGGGTTACTCGCATCTGGCCTTAGTCAGCCAGTGCTGACCTTGCTGCCTGGCGTATGGCTGTTGTGAGGGGTTGTATTGTGTGGGCTGTTGACCTGCTTGTATGCCAGAACAGTTTTGTGTCGAATGGCGTGTCCGGGATCAGCTCAACCAGCTTATCTTGCTCAATGAGAGGATCGACCAGAATGCTTGGGTTCATACCCCAACCGATGTGATTGACTGTGGCATCGATAAACGCCTGAGGGCTTGGGAGCCAATGGGTGTTTGGGAAAATGCTTTCACCAAAAACTGAGCGTAACCACTCTGTCTGCAGCGTGTCTTTGACGTTGTAAGTGAGTGCAGGGGAGAGCTTTAGTGCCTCAAGGGTTATGCCATCCGGAAACCATCGCTTTACGAATGCCGGGCTTGCGGTTGCACGGTAACGCAGAGCGCCCAATGGAAAGCAATCGCATCCGCGTATAGGAGTTGGTTCCGCGCTGACAGCGGCCTGAACTTCCCCGCGTCGTAACCAGTCTGCACTGTGGTTCTGGTCATCGATTTTCAGATCGAACAGAAAGCCGTCCACCTGTGCGAGTGCATCTATGAACCACGTGGCAAGGCTGTCTGCGTTGACTGCGATCTGGAGGCTGGTCAGGTTGCTCGCCTCACTTGAAAAGCCAATTTCCTCTTTGACCTGTTTTTCCAGCAACGCAACTTCGTTGGCATGGCGGAGCAGCACTTCTCCCTGAGTGGTGGCCACACATGGCGTGCCTCGTATTATGAGGACGCAGCCAAGTTTCTCTTCAAGGGACTTCAGGCGCTGAGACACTGCGGACTGCGTGATGCCGAGGTGCTGTGCAGCTCTCTCGAACGTGCCGGTCGTTAAGATTGATGCGAATGCGTCCAGTTGTGCACGATCGAAGTTCATTAGAATCTCTAATGTAGGAGTAGATATTTGAATTTTACTAATGTTGGTGGCCGTTATAGTCAAGTTGGCAATGAGTTCCCATTCCCTCTTAGGAAGCGCAATGTCAGTGTTATCAGTTGCCTTTTCTGGCTTTTCACTTGGTCTTAGTTTGATCCTCGCAATTGGTTCGCAAAACGCTTTTGTGCTGAGGCAGGGCTTGCGAGGAGAGCATGTTTTCCTGACTTGCATCACATGCGCTATCAGTGATGCTTTCCTGATTACGATTGGAATATCCAGTCTTGCCGCTATATCTGCAAGAATTCCGGAGTTGGAGCCATTTTTACGGTATGGCGGGGCGGCCTTCCTGACACTTTATGGTGCGCGCAGTGCTTTTTCGGCGATCAAGGGAGGGGCAGTTCTTAGCCCTAATGAGGGTAAAGCGGCTGGTGTGGTTGGTACGCTCGCTGTCGTGTTGTCGCTTACGTTTTTGAACCCGCATGTTTATCTGGATACGGTGCTGCTCGTTGGTTCTGTTGCAAGTCGCCATGAAGGAGCTGAGTACATTTTTGGTATGGGGGCTGTTGTGGCGTCCTTCGTGTTCTTCTTCTCTCTGGGATACGGCGCCCGTTTGCTGCGACCAATATTTGCAAATCCTATATCATGGAGGCTTCTTGATGGTGTCATCGCCGTTGTCATGTGGGTCATCGCATTTGCTCTGGTGAGCTGATCGTCGCTATCGCAGCAAGAGGCCTGTGAGCCGTGGAGTTTGAGATGATGAGCAGTTCCTCCGATATCCTGATCGCTAACAGGTCTCATTCTCTCGTTTGTACAGGGAGGCTCGTGTCAGGGGCATTCCGGAGAAGCTTTTTGTTTTTCGGGTAGCGACTGTCTGGAAAATTTGTGCTGAGCCGCGCTCGAATGCCAGCGATACGCCTGCCAGATACAGCGCCCACATTCTGAAGGTTTCTTCTCCCACTAGCGCTATCGCTTCCTCCTTACGTGCCACAAGCCGTGTTGCCCAGTGGGATGTCGTGTAAGCATAGTGTTCGCGCCAGCCTTCCACATCGTGCACTTCAAAGCCTGTAGCCTCAAGGTTGCGGAGGCTCATGCCAATGTGGTCCAACTCACCACCTGGGAAGATGTAGCGGATCAGTGCTTTGTATTCTGCAGGCTTTTTCCTGAACTTCTTCTCTGTGCGTTTGCCTGGTCTTGTAATGGCATGGTGAAGGTAAATTCCGCGGGGCTCCAACAGGCGCTTCACAGCCTGGAAGTATCCTTCGTGATTGGCAAGGCCGACATGCTCAAACATGCCGATGGACGAGATCTTTGTGAAAGTGCCGGTGAGTTTGGAGAAATCCTGCAGTTCGATTGAGACACGGTCTTCCAAGCCACGTTCTGCGATGATTTTGCGGCCCAGCAGGACTTGCTGCTCAGAAAGGGTCACGCCCTTCGCCTTGACGCCGTAGTGCTCTGCAGCATGGCAGATAAGAGCACCCCAACCACACCCGATATCCAACAGGTGGTCTCCCGGTTCCAGTCGCAACTTTCGGCAAATCATATCCAGCTTGTCGCGTTGAGCCTGGTCTAGTGTGTTTTCGGCCTTCGTAAAGTAGGCGCAGGTGTAAAGCATTTGCTCATCAAGGAACAATGCATAGAACTCATTTGAGACGTCATAGTGGTGAGCGATGTTACGTTTATTGGAGGTCTCGCTGCCATCGCGGGCACCTTCCCCTTTTATATCTGAGCTTGTCCGCTGTTTTGAGGGGGCGAAAAGGAAAGGGAGAGCAGCTTTTACGAGAAGACGACGGTTCAGTTTTTTGGCCAGCTTACTGACTTTTCCAGCTGGGCGCAGTTCTGCCATTTCGAAGAGGTTGACCCCTTCGATATCGATCCGCTTTTGCACCCATGCATCGACGAGTGTCTCAATCTTAGGGCGTCGCATCAGGGCCGAGATCACACCAGGGTCATTGATTGCAATAATCGCGGTGGGCGGATTGGCGGGAACGTGTGTGCCATCCCACAACCGGAACCCGAACTTCAGCTGCATTGTTGAATGGATGTGTTCCAATGCGTTTTTTAAGGAATTTAGCCGCCACGTTGCCTGCATTACTCTTATCCGCCTTTGCTCTTGTGAAGCACACCCTATCGCTAACTCAGAGGATCAAACATCCCCGAGTTGTAGGATGCGAATGAGAGAGTTTTGGGGTCGAAGATCACAAAAAACTGAGAGGTGTAAGAGGCAAAACACAAAAGTAGCGGGTATCGCGGCTGGTGTAGTTGTGCTGAACCAACAAAAAAGGCTCCTGAAAATATCAGGAGCCTTTTTTGGGTTTGAATGTCTACAGCGCTTAGTCGAAGCGGCCACTTGCGTGAGCAAGCATGGTGTAAACCTTGCCGGTATCAGAGGTCAGGTAGGTCTGACCGAGCTGATTGTCGCTGTCGCTTCTGGAGACTTGAGAGAGAAGTTGCTCGAAGTCCTGAATGTAACGCTCAACTGCGCTGCGGAATTCAGGATCACGACCGTACTTCTGACGGATCTCGTCGAAGGTCTGCTGACCTTGCAGGGTGTACAGACGGCGGGTGAAGACATCACGCTCACCGCGTTTGTAGCGCTCCCACAGATCTACAAAGGTTTCGTGATCAACTGCACGAGCAATGTCCATGCTCAGGGAGTTGAGGGATTCAACCATGTGTTGCGGGGTGCGTGCGTTTGCTGTGTCGCGCGGATGTCCGCCCATTGTGTCTTCATCGTCTGAAGCGCGGCGGAGCAGGTCGCTGATCCAGCCCTTGGATGTGCCGTTTCCCTGCGGTGCAGCTGCTGGTGCTGGCTGCGGACGCTTTGCGCGTGGAGCAGGTGCTTCCATGCGGCGAGGGGACGGGGCCATGCGGGCAGGTTTTGCGCCGGTGGCTGCAACTTGCTGCAGTGTTGGTGCTTCAGCTGCTGCATACTGGCTGGTTGCTGCCACAGCTGCCGGAGCAGCGTTGACTGCGCGGGCTGGTTCTGCTGGCGTGGACACATCGAACTGAGAGGACTGGCGGGACACGATTGTGGAGAGTTCCTCCAGTGCCTTCACCTGTTCGCTCACGATGCGACGCAGTGCAGAGGTAGATGCTTCTGCTTCATCCGGCAGAGCCAGAATACCTGCATTCAGTTCAGAGCGGGTTGCTTCCAGCTCATGGTGTACTGAACGGGCAACTTCACGCATGCGAGATGTTGCATCGGTAAAGCGCTCGGATGCTTCAGTGACGGTGGACTTCATGTCATGAAGGATATCATCGTGGGCAGCTTTAACTGCATCACGTGCCTTCTGACCTTCCATACCAGCGGTCATGCGCATGCTTTCGAACTGCTCAGTCACAGACTTGGTCGCAGCTTCAGCAGCAGCACGGAGCATGCCAGAAACTTCGCGGGCCTTGTCGTCAGCAACTTCTAGCGTGTCACCAAGGGTGTTGGTGTAGTTCGCCATGAGCACTTCAACATCAGACGTTTTCTTGATCAGAGTGTCCGCAACCATTTCGATTGCCATGCGGCGGTCTGTGAAGCGACTGTCAACATGGGTGTTGGTTGCTTCCAGATCTGCAATGGCCTGACCGAGAAGTTGGTTCTGGTCTTCCATGCGACCTGCGATCTTCGCAGCGTCTGCAAGCACAGTATGTGTTGTGTTGCGGAGCTGGCCGACCTGGTTCTCGATGGTGGCGTTTGCTGCTTCAGTCTCGGTGACAGCACGGTCGATCGCAGTTCTGAACTCACCTGCACGGTTTGCGAGGTTGGTCTCAACTTCAGACAGGTTCTCGCTTGCGGATGCAAGGATCTGACGAAGGCTTCCATTGGATGCGTTGAGGCGTGTCAGGATTTCGGAGACATCTGTTTCCAGACGCTCTTTGGTGCCTGTCATCACGTTCACAGCCATACGGGTGCGATCTTCGATGGTGTTGCCGATGCCGTCGATGGTTTGTGTCAGAGCATCGGTTGCGACTGCACCCTGACGGGTGACGGTCTCTGCAACTTCCTGACCCTTTGTGGAGACTGCGTTGAGCAGGACGTTCATGTCGGCCTGCATACGCTCGCGGCTGTCGTCCAGACGGGTTGTTGCGATGTTGCTGCGCTCATCGATTGCAGTCACGATCTTATCGCCTGCTTCAACCAGGTCGCGTGTTGCCTGCAGACCGTTCTGTGCGAAGCGGTCAGAGACTTCACGGCCCTTCACGGCAACCGCATCCAGAATTGCGTTCTGGACTTCGTTGACGCGTGTCGTGAGGTCATGAGCACGGTTTTCGATGGCAGTGATCAGCTCGCTGCCGTCCTTACCGATGATTTCGGAGAGCTCAGCAGAGCGGCTGCCGAAGGCATCGTTGAGGTTTTCGGCTTTAACCAGCAGCTCGTCTGCCACGGACTTGACGCGGGTGGACAAGGTGCCTGCAGCTTCTTCGATGGTGGTGAAGACGCGAGCGCGGACTTCGTCGGTTTCGCCTGCCAGAAGCTTGCGAACATCTTCTGCAGATTCTGCGAGGATCGTCTTGGAGCGTTCGCTTTCCGCAGAGAGACGGCCGGTCACCAGCTCGATGGTCTGGGACAGGTCACCACGGACCTTGTCGCTTTCGCCGGTGAGGGCGCCAGACATTTCTGCCAGAGTTGCGGTGTACATGGCGCGGGCGTTTTCGCTTTCCACGGCCAGAGCATTTGCTGCCTGCGCCACGGTGCTGAGAACGCGCTGTGCGACTTCGTCACCTTCCTTGGTGAGTGTACCGCGTACGGTTGCCATGGCATCGGAAACAGCTGCTGCTGCTTTCTCGCCTTCGCCTTCCAGAGAGTTGCGGGCTTCGCCGATGGAGTTGGATACGATCTCCTGTAGACGCTCGCCTTCTTTGCTCAGTGTGCCGGAAAGCTGCTCTACGCTGCTGACAACCTTTTCGGTTGTGAGGTCACGTTCCTGAGCAAGGCGATCGGATGCCTGACCAACGACTTCGAGGATAAGGTCGCGAACACGGGTGCTTTCGGAGCCAAGGGAAGAGGTTGCCTCTGCCATTGCGCTTGTAAGCGTGGTTGCTGCCTTCTCGCTCTCGTCTCCCATAGTGGAGGAGATTGCTTCGAGGCGGTCTGTGAGGATCGTTTCGAGAGCCTTGGAGCGGCTGTCGAGCGTTTCTGCAACTTCGAATACCTTGGAGCCGAGAGAAACATTGATCTCTGCGACCTGCTCGGACAGAGCGTCGGTGAGGTTCTTGGACTGCTTGACGATGATGCTGCCAGCTTCTTCCAGACGGCTGTCGAGCGCTTCGTTGATCTCGGTCTGACCGTCGTGGAATGCCTTGGCAATCTCACGGGTGCGGCTGACCAGAGTTTCAGAGATCTGCTTGGCACGTGCGTCCAGAGCTTCATCAATGCGTTCTGTGCCAGTGGACAGAGATTCAGCAAGGTGTTCTGCACGGTCAGAGATGACAGTTGCAGCTGCTTCGACTTTGTCGCCGACAGCCTGATCGAAGGTGGACAGGCTTGTGGAGATTGTCTCTTCGATGGCTTCTGAACGCTGAGCGAGGATTTCGCCGATCTTCTCTGCGCGATTGGAAAGAGAAACACCGACCTGTTCCACACGCTCGGAGAGATTGACCGCAATGATATCGGTGCGATCTTCGAGGATCTTGGAGATGGACTGGGTTTTTTCTTCCAGTGTGCTTGCGATGATGCCAGTGCCCTGTTCGACCGCGTCTGCCAGCTTGGTTGTGCGGCTTTCGATGGTCTCGGTGAGGGCTGCTGCGCGTGTATCGAAGCTCTGCTCGAAGGTGCTGGTGCGTTCTTCGAGTTTTGCATCGAGTGTTTCGATGCGGTTGTCGAAGGATTCGCCGATGTTCTGACTGCGCAAGTCGAGGGACTGAACAAGATCGGAACCGCTTTCGGTAACAACCTGTTCCAGTTCTGCCAGTTTGCTTGCCAGACCATCGTTAAGAGCACGGCCACGAATGTCGAGGGTTTCGGTAATGCGATCGCCGATTTCGGTCAGATCAGCAGTTACGCGCTCACCACGAGAGCCGATGAGGTATGCCAGCTGAGTACCGGTGTCAGCCAGTTTGTCAGCCAGTTCCTCAGTGCGCAGGCCAAGTGCGCCGGTAATGTCTGTTGTTGTGCTTTCAAGAGCGGTCTTGAAGGCGGATGTCTGTTTGCTGATGGTTTCAGCAACTTCTGCACCGCGCTCTGCCAGACGCTGATCCAGCTCAGCACCGTTGATGGTGATGCTTTCGTAGATCTGAGTGCTGACGTTGCCAAGACGGTCAGCCAGCTCGCCGCCGCTAACTGTGATGGTGGTGCCGAGTGTGTTTGCCGTGTCATCCAGACGGGTCGCAATGTCGCCGCCACGCAGAGACAGATCCGCAATGATGCTTTCACCAGCGCCGCGCAACACTTCGGAAACCTCAGTGGAACGGTGGGACAGTGTGTCGATGAAGTCGGTGCACTGAACAGCGATTGCTTCGTTGATCTCGCGACCACGGTTTGCAATGCCTTCTGCTGCCTGTTCGCCAGTTGAGCGCAGGGCAGTGTCCAGGTTGGTCACACGCTCATCAACAACACCCATCATCTCTTCTGTGCGGCCTGTGATCGTGTCGATTAGGCGGCCACTTGTAAGAGACAGGTTGGCGTTGATTTCTTCACCGCGGGTAAGGATCTCGTCGGAAAGACGTGTGCTTGCGGAGGTGAAGTGATCGGTGATGCCAGAGATAGAGGTTTCGAGCGTTTCATGCAGCTGCGCGTTTGCGCTGCCGAACTGGTCGGAAACTGTTGTGACTGTCAGGTTCAGCGTATCTGTCAGCTGAGTATTGGCAGTGTTTACGGTCTCGTTCAAGCTGCCAACGCCGGTCTCCATAAGCGTCGAGATCTGCGAGCTTGCGGAGTTGACGGTTTCGTTGAGGCTGCCGACGCCTGTATCCAGCGTTTCGGAAATGATCGTGTTTGCAGTTTTGACGGAGTCGGTCAGGCTGCCCACACCGCTGTCCATGATCGTGGAAATCTGGGAGCTTGCTGCATTGACGGTTTCGCTGAGGTTGCCGACGCCTGTGTTCAGCGTTTCGGAAATGATTGTGTCTGCAGTTTTGACGGAGTCTGTCAGGCTGCCCACGCCGCTGTCCATGATCGTGGAGATCTGGGAGCCTGCAGCATTGACGGTTTCGCTGAGTGTGACAACGCCGCCTTCCAAAGCCTCGGAGATATGCTCTTTTGCACCAGAAACAGTGGTGCTGAGGCTGGAGACGCCCTCTTCCAGAGCTTCTGTGATGTTGGCGGTTGCGCCAGACACAGATGCTGTGAAGTTGGATGCGCTGGTGTCCAGTGTTTCTGTCAGCTGTGCAGATGCACCGTAAACGCTCTCGTTGAGATTGGTTACGCCGCTTTCCATTGTCTCTGCCATGACAGAGGTTGTGTTGCTGACTGTTTGGGACAGAAGTTCAACGCCGCTGTCCAGAGACTGGGAGAGCTCGCCGCTGACGCCATCAACTGTACGGGTGATGGTATCGATGCCGCCCTTCAGGGTCTCAGTCAGGTTGTCGTTTGCTGTGGTGATCTTCTCGGTGACTTCGCTGGAAGCGGTGAGAAGTGTCGTTGTCAGCTCAGAACCTGCTGTTTCGACGCTCTGATTAATGGAAACAACGCCAAGGTTCATTGTTTCTGTCAGGGTGTCGTTTGCACTGTTGATCTGATCGGTCACAGTGGAGGTTGTTGTTGCCAGAGCTTGCGAGAGTTCGGAGCTTGCGCTTGTGACGCTTGCGCTCAACTCTGTCACGCCGCTTGAAAGAACAGCGCTCACCTCAGAGCTCGCCCCTTCAGCAGCAGAACTGATGGACTGAACGGAAACGTTGAGCGTATCGGTCAGAGACGCATTTGCTTCGGTCAACTGCTCGGTGACGGTTGATGTGGTGATCACCAGTGTTTGTGCCAGCTCGGCGCTGGTTTGCGAAACGCTGGATGTAAACTCGGAAAGACCATTGGTCAGTGTGGAGTTAAGTTCTGTATTTGCTGCACTGATCTGGCCAACAACATCACCGGATGTGGTGACCAGAGTTTGTGTCAGGTCAGAGCTTGCGCCAACAAACTGTGCGGTCACAGAAGAGACGGTCTCTTCAATAGACGCAGTCAGCTCAGTGCCCTGTGCCTGCAGAACGCCTTTCATGGCTTCTGTCTGGTCTGTGATGGTTGCAGACAGTTCTGCGCCAGCAGCACCGAGTGTTGCGTTCAGAGCATCGCCGCGTTCTGCCAACAGGTCGCTGATTTCATTGCCGCGAGTGGAAAGACCCTCAACAATTTCAGTTCCGGTGGAGGACAGGGAAGCGGTGATTTCATCGCTGCGGCTCGCCAGATTGTCAACGAGTGCTTCTGAGGTTTCAGAAAGACGGGTGTTGAGGTCTGTGCCGCGCTCGGTCAGGTTATCAATGAAGGAGTTTGCAGTAGAGGAGAACTCTTCATTGATGGAAGATCCGCGCTCGTGAAGTGTTTCAGAGAGCTTGGAGCCGGTGTCGGAGAGTGTTTCAACCAGCTCAGAGCCGGTAGAGGTGAGGCGCTCGACATAATCATCGGAGCGAACGGTCAGCGAGGAGACCATTTCGCTACCAGCTTCAGTGAAACTGTCGGTTGCTTCTGTGACGCGATTTTCGATCTTGCTTGTCATCTGCTCAAGCGTAGCGTCGATCGAACCGGTTAGGCGTTCCCGGGCACGATCAACAGAGGAGGCGAATTCCTCTGATGTGTTCGCGAGCTGTGATGCAAGATTTTCGTGGGAGCCGGAGATGGTTTCACGAACCAGCTCTGCGTTTGCCTGAATGGCTTCACGCTGGCTGACAAGTTCTTCCACCAGACGGCGAATTTTCAGTTCATTGTCATTATAGGAGTTCTCAAGGGAAGAGACTTCCTTATGAATGAGGACTTCCAGTTCGCTGGCACGTGCAATCGCGCGTTCAATGCCGTCGCCCATGGCGGCAGCTTCGCGGCGGATTGCCTGACCAACGTTCAGGATGCTTTCTTTTGCAACATCTTCAGGTTCAGCAAGACGAAGAGCAACTTCCGTCATACCCCGTGCGACGTTGCGCATTTCCTGTGCACGCCAGAACAGGAGTGCCATGACCCAGACAAATGCGATTGGAACAACAATAAAGACGGAGATGAGAACCAGCGTCGGGTTTTCAAATACGCCTGAGAAGGAGGATGATTTTTCGAGTTGAGCAGCAAAGGAGCCCCAGGACATCGCCAAGCCAAGGCTGGCCCAGACAACGGAGACTGCAAATGCAAACCAAAACGGAGCTGCAGACGGCTTGCGCTGAAGAGCAAACATCAACGAGCCAATAGACTGGCGGTCATCGTTGCTTGCTGTCGGCGGGCGGCCACCACGGCCACGTTTGCGAACCTGTCTCGGTGCCTGATTTTCTTCTACAAGCTGAGCCAGTTTTTTATCAGAGGAAGGAGCTGTTGTTACAGACTCCGTTGCAGGGCTAGCAGACATTTGCGGGGGTTCCGCAATGGTGCTCTCCTGTTCACTGGATAAAATAGACTCTTGTGGAGCGCCAAAATCAGCCTGAAGGGCTTCTTCTACCGCTGACAGAGCCACTTCCGATGGAGCTTTCGCCTTCGGGGTGTTCGCCATATCTCGCCTCGCGTCCGTACTCTCTACTTGCCGGTCGTCAGCACATCTTTCGCCTTTTGTGCCGGCGCCGTCACCACAAGGTGTCCGTCCTACGCGAAATACATTCCTCCCAAACAAGAACGCATTTCAGACAACAATAGGTTTGGCCCCATGCAATCCGACAGCTCTGAATTGAGAGCACCGTCGAACTTCTAGGGCCAAAAACAGGGAGTTTTCAGAATCAAAGCGGACCGTTAATGTTAACGGTACCTTAAGATTTAGATTTCCCCACCTTGCAGCTACCCTTAACCTAATGGCACAATCCGGTGGACTGTACAACAGAAGTTGCCGGGATTTTTAGGTGCCCTACGATAAGTCACAGGCAGCAATTTTGGGGGGAACTCACTATGGCTAATCGCGAAAATTCTCCAGTCAGTTCTAAAGGTTCCAATCGTCCGAGTCCCACACAACTCAAATGGTTAAGGCGAGGTCTTAACGAAGCAGGTGGAAAGTTACCGCTGTTCGATGAGAGCGGTCGACAAGTGCCAGCTGCAACTGTGCGGGCGTGTATTGCAGCAGGGTGGGCGGAGCCTTGGTTTTCCAACCCGTTGAAGCCGGATTGGCTCGTCTGCAAGCTGACCGATGAGGGACGTGCGATGCTGGAGCGCGATGGTAATTCGAAAAATCTTGTTAACCATCTTTAACAGAGCGCCTTGTCAATTTTAACGTGTAATGGCAGTGAGGACCGGTGACGGGTTCACGAGTCTAGATTTGAATCTGGGCGGTAGGATCTTGTTAACCATGAAATAAAAACCTGTGTTTTCTTTTGGGGACTAGATTCCGTTGCCTATGGGAAATGAGGGGTAGAGTCACTGCAGAGTCTTGGTGGTGGCAGGGTTTGAGTCACTCAAGCGAATCAACTTTCAGAATATCGCGATAACTTTGAGTCACTTGGCTGTGTTTGGAGGCCTGACGTAAACTTGGCTATGGAACTACATAAAACTACAAGTGCTATATGTAGGGATCACTTCTCTTCTGTGACGTTTGATGACCCGGATTTGCAAGTTCAGATTCTGGAAATGTTTGCTCACCAGATAGAAGAGTTCCGTCGGGGATTGCGCGAGACAATGGGAACAGAAACCCTTTGTGCTTTGCTGCATCGCTTTAAGGGCTCTGCGCGCGGCGTTGGTGCGTTTGCGCTTGGGGAGGCGCTGGAGCAAGCTGAGCAGGAAGCTGCGAACGGAACTGTGCCATTGCTAATGACTGTTGAGAGTTGCCTTGCCGAGGTCTCGGCGGATCTCTCAGAGCTGCAGAATTCGTAAAGTATGATTGGCTGTGCGGGTTTGACCATAAGGTCTGGTCCAGAAGTTCTTGAATAGCTGGGCGCCTGCATGTATCTGAAGACAACAGAATAAGCCAATCAGGGTCGGGACGACTTTAAATATGCCAAAGATTACTTTCATCACCTCATCAGGTGAAAGCCATGAGGTGGATGCTGCTGCCGGTTCTACCGTTATGGAAAACGCAATTAAGAACATGGTTCCTGGAATTGAAGCGGAATGTGGCGGTGCCTGCGCTTGCGCGACCTGTCACGTGTACGTGGACCCAGCTTGGAATGACAAGACTGGTGAACCAGAGCCTATGGAAGAAGATATGCTCGACTTTGCTCAGGATGTTCGTGACACGTCTCGCCTTTCCTGTCAGATCCGTGTGACTGATGAAATGGATGGTCTCGTGGTTCATATTCCAGAGAGCCAGAGCTAATCAGCTGCAGAGCTTGAATGAAAAAAGGCTGGTCCGATTGGGCCAGCCTTTTTTGTTGTGTGGTTGGAAGCGTTTACTCAGCGCCAACTGCTTGTGGCTGGCGGGCAGGGACCCATACGGTTTCCATGCCAGGTTCCGGATTGCGCGGGATCATGCGGCTCAGGATCAGGCTGACGGCAGCCATGGATGCGCCTGCGATGAACACCAATGCAGGAGAGAAGAGCCAGATTGTGCCGAATACCACTGGAATCACCACAGCTGCGATGTGGTTGATGGTAAAGTCGACTGCGGAGGTTGGTGCAATGTCTGCCGGATCTGCGATCTTCTGGAAGTAGGTCTTCATTGCGATGGCCATGGCGAAGAAAGCATGGTCGATCACGTAAAGGGTGCCAGCCACGTACACGTTGGTGACGAAGGCGTAGGACAAGAAGACGATGATCAAGCCGACATATTCGCAAGTCAGTGCGGTTCGCTCGCCAACCCGGCCAATGAAGGCGCCTATCTTTGGTGCAAGGAACATGTTGATCGCGCCATTCAGCAGAAACAGAGCTGCGACTTCATGTACTTCGTAACCGAAACGCTCGACCATCAGGAAGCCAGCGAAGACTGTAAAGATCTGACGGCGGGCGCCACTCATGAAGGTGAGTGCATAGTACAACCAGTAGCGTTTGCGTAGGATCAGCTTTTTGTGCTGTTCCACGTGTGCTTTGTATTTTGGGAAGGCAAAGGCTGCAAAGATGGTCAGGGCCATGCCTGCAATCCCTGCCCATAGGAAGACTTGCTCATAGGACAGGTCGAACGTCTTCCAGCCGATCATGATCGAGCCATAGATGCACAATGAGACCAGCGATGAGACCGCAATAATCTGTCCGAGGAGCGCGGGGGCATCTTTCTTTGGCAACCACTGCAGGGATAGAGACTGCTTGAGCGTTTCGTAGTAGTGGAAGCCGAAAGACATGATGAGGGTGGTGGCATAAAAGCCGATCGCGGATGGGAAGTATCCTGTAATTGCAATGCCGAAGCCCATCAGACCCAAGGAGATCAACGTGAACGTTTGTTCTTTGAAGATCAACAGCATGAAAATGACTGTGAATGCCAGCAGGCCAGGGATTTCGCGGATAGATTGCTGTATGCCGATTTCCTGTCCGGTGAAATCGAGCGTGTTGACGGCAAAGTTATTGATGAGGTTCCACCACACAGAAAACGAAAGCTGTGAGGCGACGGTGAGGACCAACAAAAATACAAAGGGTGAGCGCCAGTCGGCTCTGATGTCTTTAATGATATTCAACATGGTGCTTCGTTCTTAGAAATGAGTTTTGCAATTAAGTAAGCGAAAAGTTTGTTTACGTGATAGCACTAGTTTGCCAAAAAATATCTTGAAGTCGCCAAGAGGTGTTTGATGCCTATTCATGCTGATGTTTTTGCAGACCCACATGAGGTGGATCGTCCGCAACCCATTGTTGCTTATGCGGTAGATATGCCCATTGGCGGACAAGGGGCGCCGCATGCACACTCACGCGGACAGCTGGTTCATATCATGCAGGGCTCCACGACGGTGTTTACCGAGGAGGGAACATTTGTTGTGCCACCAGAGCGTGCGGTCTGGGTTCCAGGTGGGATGATGCATCGCACTGTCTATCCGATCAAAACGCAGTTTCGGAGCCTGTATCTGCGAGAGGATTGGTCTGCGCGGCTTTCTGATAAGCCTGTTGTGGTGCAGGTGACGCCGCTCTTACGTGAGTTGATACAGGAGATTATGTCCGCGCCCCGGGACTATGCGCTTGATGGGTCTACTGCGCGGATTGCGCAGGTGATTGTTGACCAGTTGAAGAGCTTGCCAGATGCGCCGCTGCAATTGCCTATGCCAGTTAATCATGCGCTTTTGAAAGAGCTTTGTCAGTCTATCCTGTCATGCCCTGCGCACTTGCCGAGCCTTGCGGATGCTGCTGAGCGGACGCTTATGTCTCAGCGCACGTTTGAGCGGCGGTTTTTTGATGAGACGGGCTGGAGCTATCGCAAGTGGTGTGGGCAGGCCAAGCTGTTCCGAGCTTTGGAGTTACTCTCTGCAGGCCGGAGTGTGGGTGATGTAGCTTTCAAACTTGGTTATGAAGGGCCAAGCCCATTCATCTCTCAGTTCCGCAAAGCGTTTGGCACGACGCCGGGTAAATACTTCAAGACTGCGTAGCGCTGTTTACTTGCTTGCGCCGCATGCGCGGATGAAATCGCGAACATGCTTGGCGCTGCCTTTGAGGCTCACATTGTAGATTGCATAGCCGCCCAGATTGATCTTCAACTCGTTGTCTCGTGCCATTCGGTTCCAGAGTGAGGAGCCATTACTCAAAGTGAGGAGTGGCAGGGAAACACCGGCCTCCTGATTCAACGAACTGCCAACGCCAACATAGCTTTCCTTGAAGCGTCTCGTGCTTAGCGAAATCAGGATACTATCGCCTTCCTGGAGTGCAGGAACGGTTGACTGAAACATGATCTCGATATCACCGCTTCCAGCTAGGCAGCGGGCATAAAAGTCTGTGTCGTCTGTTTCTGGCACGCCATGGACCAAAACGGCGCTCTTGTCGCCTGCACCGGTTGGGAGGCCTGACACCCAGACATAAGGACCGTCAAATCCATTCAATGGAGCCTTTTCCTGAAGGAACTTGTCGGGATTTGGCAGAAGGTCTTGTGTTATGAGGTCTGTGTTTTGCTCATGGAAAACAAAATGTTGAGCCGCTCTTCCGTTGCTGTTGAGGGCGCAGGAGAAGTTGAAGGGCACGTACATGCCCTGACTTTGGTAGACACCGCGGCCCGCGAGCTTGTCTCCTGTTCGTACCAGTACCGGTTTCTGGTTTATCTGCTGATTGGTGAAGGTGCCGAGGCCCAGATAGACAGGCGGCAGCTCTGAAAGGGAGTTCTTGGTCGCAATGATCTTACTGCCCAGTGTTGAGCAAGCGCGGCGGGCCTTCCAGAGTGGTTCGGCTACATTGATTACCAGGTCATCTTCCGGTGCGATCTGGCTGTTTTTCAATGGCGGTAAGTCTTGTGTCACAACCTGCGTTGGAGGTGCTGCCTGTGGAGATGTGCTATCCCGCTTCAGCTTGTAATAACATGCTTTTCTTGCGGCAGGATCTGGGTCTCCGAAGAAGTCAGTCCGGCAATGAACATCACCTTTCGCGGTCTTTTCATAAAACGCGCCGGGTCTGCCGAAGCGAACCGTTGTCGCGTAAGGTAACTCACAGACTTGAAATTCAAGGGCACATTTACGCCATCCGTCCTTCGTAAATTCAGGAAGTTGCGGAATGGGGGTGATCACACCACCTGAGCTGGCGGACTTGATCTGTTTCTTTAGCGAAGACGAACTGGCACTTACCGTATTTACGGTTTTGCGAGCGTACGGTTTGTTGCCAACATAGAAGATGCCAGAACAGCCTTTATCCGTCCAAAGATGTGACGGGACGACGCCCCAGCTTTCATTGAGTTTGCAGAGCGCTGAGGAGGTCTGGCGCAGCAACTGGACGTAATTGCGGTTGGCGTTCGAGATCTTGCATTTGGTGTAGCCAGCATTCTCAGAAGCGCAAACAACCACGTTGGTGCCATCAAGACGATCTGGTGTGTTGGCGATATGGTTTGCAGTTGAAGGCCTGTGCGTCGGATCGCTGCTATGTATGTTATCGCCCTCAGGTTGTCTGGTGAGGGTGTTGGTCAGGCAATCGATGAATTCCGGGCTGTCCAAAGCTACATCGGTTTTGTCGAGGCAGCTTTCAATTATGAGCGCTGGAATAAGCGAGTTAATGGGCGGAATTGTTGTCGCGTTGGCATTGGCAGCAAGGAACGGTGCAATGAAGGCGATGGTGCCTGCCGATGTCCTTGTAAACAGTTGCCACAAAATAGATTTGCTCACAGCATAGCCTCTCTTAGCCCTTCTGGTGCACTTGTTGCCTAACGCAATCAGCTTGCGCCCAGCTGAAAGCGTGTTGCAGCTTCTACTCCAAAATAGGTGTGAAGCATGCTTTTTGCCAAGCGCGGTTGCTGTCTAGATCTCAATGCTACTTGCAGTCTAGTTGTAAAATTACAAAAAGGGGAGGTTAAATGCGTTGTGTCGTTTGATTGAAACCAATCAAGCGGAACACGCTCTAGCGCACAAGTTCCTTCATGGCGGAATCCATACCTTCCAGAGTGAGAGGGTACATGCGATGGTCAAACAACTCTTTCATCATGCCGATGGAATGGGTGTAATCCCAATGCTTTTCCCTTACCGGATTGAGCCAGACTGCTTTTTGATAAAGGTCTGTCACGCGTTTTACCCAGACGTTGCCTGCTTCTTCGTTCCAATGTTCGACTGAACCGCCGGGATAAGTGATCTCATAGGGGCTCATTGAAGCGTCGCCAATGAAGATCACTTTGTAATCGCTTGGATATTTATGGAGCACGTCCATCGTGTTGATGCGCTCTGTGTGGCGGCGGTGATTGTTTTTCCAGACGAACTCATAGAGGCAATTGTGGAAGTAGAAGTATTCCATCACCTTGAACTCGGTTTTGGCAGCAGAGAACAGTTCTTCGCAGACGCGGATGTGATCATCCATTGAGCCGCCGATGTCGAAGAATAAAAGTACTTTGACCGAGTTGCGCCGTTCCGGGCGCATTTGGATGTCGAGCAGGCCTTTGTGGGCGGTGGATTTGATGGTGTTGTCCAGATCCAACTCATCAGCTGCTCCGGTTCTGGCGAATTTACGCAGGCGCTTCAGGGCAACCTTGATGTTGCGGGTGCCCAGTTCAACCGTGTCATCCAGATCCTTGAACTCGCGCTTGTCCCAAACCTTGACGGCACGGCGATGGCGACTGCCATCCTGTCCAATCCGAATGCCTTCAGGGTTGTAGCCATACGCGCCGAATGGGGATGTGCCGCCTGTCCCGATCCATTTGTTGCCGCCCTGATGGCGCTCTTTCTGTTCTTCCAACCGTTTTTGAAGTGTTTCCATGAGCTTTTCAAAGCCGCCCATGGATTCGATAAGCTTCTTCTCTTCTTCAGAAAGGTGTTTTTCTGTGAGCTTGCGCAGCCACTCCTCTGGAATGTCTGTGGTTGCCACTTCGCTCATCAGGTCCAATCCGTTGAACGTGTGACCAAAGACGCGATCAAACTTATCCAGGTTGGATTCATCTTTGACCAATGTTGCGCGGGCAAGGAAGTAAAAATCCTCTACACGCTTGCCGGCCAGATCAACGTCCAGCGCTTCCATAAGCGTGAGATATTCGCGAACGGATACGGGTAGACCAGCGGATTTTAGCTCTTCGAAAAACTGAATAAACATGGGGTCACATTATGCGATTGAGCGGTGCAGTGTCGAGAGTGCAATTGATACCTTAGGCAAAAGCATAGGGATCAATAAGAGCCTCTTGCCCAGTCAATTGCTTTGGCTAGATGTAGTTCAACAAAATCATTCTTGCCTTGGCGATAGGCTTCGACATCTCCGTTGACCTCCTGTGCCGTTTTCTTCTTCAGGTGGGCGTATTTCTCGCGAACGTCAGGGTGTGCTTTCAGGTAATCACGAAAGGCCAGATGCCGGTAGACGTGTGGATCTCCTGATTTGAACGCATGGAGGTGGTGGGTGCGGTCGTCTCCGCCTTTTTCGAAGTAGCGGCGGCCTTCAATACCGTTCTCGCCTTTGGCAACATAGCCGAGATTGATCAGCTTTGCAGATTGAGCATCGAGTGCTGGGATGCTGGAGACTTCCAGCAGGATGTCGATAATTGGTTTGGCAGCAAGGGCTGGTACGGAGGTGCTGCCAATGTGGTGAATGTCTTCGACAATATCTCCGAGCAGCTCACGCAAAATTTCTTGCTCCAGCAGGAACTCTTCGGCCCAGTCGTCTTGTGCATCTACCACTTTGACTTTGCGTGTGATCATAGCTGTGTCTGCCGCCTTTGTTTTGCCAGTCCTTTGAGCATACCAAGAGATTGGGGGAAGCACAGGGCTGGCGTGAGATATTCGTTAATCTTGGTCGACAATCTCATCTGGGGCAGATTTCGTGATCTCGCTCATGAGCTCTGTTAGCGACGGGCCTTTTGTGGCGATGAATGGTGTGGGGCGGCAGGTTTGAATTGCTGCAACGCCAATGCGTGCTGTGAGGAAACCGTTGACCAATCCTTCGCCAAGGCGGGCGGAAAGTTTTGCCGCTAATCCCTGACCAATGAACTGTTCCAGCAGGCTATCTCCTGCTGCCATGCCACCTGTGACGGCCAGATGAGCTGCTACATCTCGTGATAAGCGCCAGAAACCGAACGCGCCGGGACGAGCTCCGTAGAGGCGAGAGATGCGGCGGACAATGCGCAGGTTCTCATAAAGAACAATCAGGATATCAACGAGTGCACGGGGTGAAAGTGCGGTAACTACAGAAACACGCTTTGCGCTTTCCATGACGATTAAGCGCGCGCGGGCATCCATCGGGGCCATCAGCTCCCGTTCTGCCAGCTTGACGAGATCTCTCCCATCAATGATTTCCTGCATATGACCTTTGAGTTGAGCACGGCCATGAGCTGTTTCCGGACGGTCTGCGTAGAGTGCCATTAGCTTTTGTAGAGCTGCACGGGCTTCTTTATCGCTATCATTGTCTGCTGCGGTTTGGAGGTCATCGCGTATATGGTCGATTTGCTCCAAACGAGAGAGTGCTCGCCATTCTTTGAAGAACAAACCGATCAGTCCGAGAAAGCCGAGAGCGGTGAGGCCAACAGCTGTCCAGCCCAACCAGTCATAGCGGGCAAAGAGATCCCTGATCAGGCTATCTACTGCCAGACCAACGGCAAGCGAGACCAGGCCACCACCGCCAATGGCGATGATCTTGCTCCAGCGACTCTTTATAGGCTTCGGCTCTGGCGCCACATTGTTTTGTGGCAGGGCCAATGCGTTTTCGTCTTCTTCTGACACAACGGCTTCAGAAGAAAGTGGTTCCTGCGCAAACTCTCCCTCCAACCGGACGGAGCTGTCATCCAGTTTGAATGCTTTCGGTGCGCGGCGTGCCTGAGGCTTATGTTGCTGTGTCTTCTTGATGGTCATGCGAGTTTGTCTCCCAGCAAGAACTCCATTGCACTGTCTAGGCGGATGTGAGGGAGGGATAAGGTTAATCCCTCTGCTGTCCGTTCCAGCTTTGGAGGGCGGAAGCGTACATACTTCAATGCGGTCTGGTCTTCTGGTGTGTCATGGTTTTGCTCGGTGGAGAACAGGTCACCAAGATCGTCAGGAAGGTCTCCGGGAAAAATAGCGGCTTCTTCTTCACCGTCAAACTTCATCTCACCGATGGTTTCTTCTGGCATTGGAGTGCCGAGGAGCGCAGGAGTTTCTGCGCCATCTTGGTGGACGGTTGCCTGACGAGTGGCTCTTACGGATGCAAGGGCGAGTGTTTCAACTGAAGCTCCAGAGAATTCTGCGCGATTGATTGCGCGTTCAACCAGCTGTTTGAGGAGTAATTCCAAATGATCATGATCCTCGCGTCGCAGATGATCTGCCTTTGTGGCTGCAAACAAAATGCGGTCAATCTTGCGAGAGACTATTGAGAACAGCCAGCTTGCTTTGCCGGGTCTGAAAGCACCCATAATCTCAGTGAGGGCACCGCTCAAATCGTCCAGTGCCTCGGGTCCGGCGTTGATTGCTGTGAGTGCGTCCACGAGCACAATCTGTCTATCCAGTTTGGCAAAGTGGTTTTTAAAGAACGGTCTCACCACATGCTTGCGATAGGCCTCATAGCGGCGCTCCATAATGGCGAGGAGTGTGCCTGCTTTGGGTTTGACCTGCGTGTCACCCAGATTGAGCGGGGCAAAGGTGAGGGCTGGTGTGCCCTTCATATCGCCGGGCATGAGAAAGCGACCAGGTGGCAGCATGGAAAGCGCGTTTTCATCATCTCGGCAGCGGCTCAAATAGGTGGTGAAGGTGTTTGCCAGACCCCTTGCAATGTCCTCTGAAAACTCATCGTGCAGTTTATCTTGATAGCGCGCGAGTGTTGACAGGAACTCTTCAGACAAATCTGGCCTTGCTTTAGCGCGTTTCAGGGCTTCCTCGGAGAATTGCCGGAAATCCTGTCGTAGCAGAACAAGGTCGAGAAGCCATTCACCAGGGTAGTCCACGATGTCGAGGTGTAGTTTGCCACCGCCTAATTGACGGTTCAGGAATGTGGCTGACTCGTATTCAATGGTCAGGCGGAGTTCGGAGATTTGGTGTGTGGACTCAGGCCAAAGGCGATCTTTTGTCAGTGTCTCGACATGCTGCTCATAGTTGAAGCGCGGGACGTTGTCATCGGGCTGGGGCTGAAGATATGCGCGTGCAAGCCGGCCTGTACCTGCAGCATCCAGCAAGGGCAGACGACCTCCGGCAATGAGATTGTGAACGAGGGCTGAGATAAAGACAGTCTTCCCGGAACGTGCTAATCCGGTTACACCCAAGCGGACCGTGGGGACTGTCAGATCAATTGCAGACCCAGTCAAATTGTCCAATGCTGTTTGTGCATCAGTCAGGGCCAGCTTAGCGTTTTTAAATAATGAATTCAGTGGGCTCACAGATCATCCTCCAAGGAACGATGTGGTGCGTTCTTTGGAGGAATGCAATCGTAAATACGCCAATAAATGTGGTATTGCGCAAAATTTTCCTAGTCAGGAGCCTGAAACAGCCTGTAGGTGCCGAGGTTGGAAGAATGAGACGATCCTTCCTTTCTTACATTCAATTTCTGACCAGCGGTGTTCCTCAAAGTCGATTACAGCGAGTGCTCCGGTTGGGTACTTGGATTGCATCTGGTGTATGTACTCAGGGTTGCCTTTTCCTGTGAGTTCAAGGGCCGTGTCCTGAATGGCTGTGTTGTGCCCGACGATAAGAATTGTGTCGAAACCACCGCCATAGGCGCGGATCGCATCAATGTAGTCGCCTTCGCTGGAATTATAGAGATCCCTGAGTAGTTGAATGCGCGTATCATTTCGTAGGTATGGCATCACTTCCATGAGTGTTTGCCGTGTCCGCAGAGCCGTAGAGCATAAGATCAGTTTTGGATGCATATGATGTTGGTGGATGTGGGCTCCAACCCTTGCTGCGGCTTTCCAACCACTGGTGTTAAGGGAACGATCATGATCGTGAGCACCCTCGTCACTCCAGTCGGATTTTGCATGGCGTAACAGCATCAGGCGAAGCATATGTTATCCTCCAGATATACTTTATTACTTTATGTTCCTAAGAGGTAGAAACATTCTAAGTTGTATTTGTGCTGCTGTGCGATATTGCGATGCAGCATAACTGTATGGACTTGTTTGTTTGTTACTTGCTTTGTCTCTGTTTGAAACCTACATGTTTTCGATTGAATTTGGAAGGTGATAGTATTCCCCTAATAGTATGGGGTTTTTAGCTTACAATTACTGAAATATTTATAAGTGATGCATGCATTCGTAATTGAGTTCTTTTCAGTGGTACTGACAGGATATTTAGTTGGCATAATGGTTTAGCCAACTGTGCTGGTCGCTTGTGCTGCTATGTGTCTTAATATGTGCATTGCACTGATGTAAGTGCGTTGGGCGATCTGCCAATATGGCTGCGCTGCGTTAGTTGCGGCGCTGTTCCTGTTCGACGCGAAGAGTGAGCTTTTTGAATAGCGCTCGGATCTTCTCAAGTTCGCTGACAGGGAGATCATCTGAAATGGATGCCCAGACCGTGTAGTCCGCACTTGGTGCTGCATAGGCAGTGAAGCTCTCGACGCGTCCCATCCGCATTGTTGTTTCGGTTCGGAATGCAACTTCGTTTTGCGGTGTCTTCAGATCCAGCGGTTTGAAATGGCTTTGACTGTATCCGCTTTTGAAGTTGTTTATGAGAGCTGTTGCCGTGTCTTTTTTGTGCCGGCGGAAAATGACTTTGATCTCGCCGTTTTCGGTTTCGTAAATGCAGCCGATACCGAGTTCTTTCAGATTGGGAACGAGAGCTGATCTAGAGAGCTTACTGATATAGTCCGGGCAGAACATGCCGGTGAAGTGCGTGAGGGCGTCCACATCTTTGCGCCAGCCGTTGTGCAGGGTATGCGGCTGGTAAAGAAGACTTTCTGAGATGGTACTGTTTGCCTGGGCAAGAAAGCCGCCAGATAAAAGCAGGCAGCTTGCGAAAAGTACTCTTGATGCATTGATAAGCATGCGCTGACTCAAAAAACTGGTTTTATTGTTTTGCTTCATTTTCAAGCCAGGCAATGCAGGCATCAACGGCGGTTCATAAAGGCGAGGCGCTCGAACAAATGAACGTCCTGCTCGTTCTTGAGAAGTGCACCGTGCAATGGCGGGATGATTTTCCGGTTTTCGGTTTCGCGGAGTGTTTCCGGATCAATGTCTTCGTTCAGAAGCAGCTTAATCCAATCCAGAAGCTCTGAAGTTGATGGTTTTTTCTTCAGGCCCGGCAAATCTCTGAGGTTATAGAACGCGTTGAGTGCTTCTTTAAGCAGGCGATCTTTGATTTCACCGAAATGCACATTGACGATCTCAGTCATTGTTTCTGCGTCTGGGAACTTGATGAAGTGGAAGAAGCAACGGCGCAAAAATGCGTCTGGAAGATCTTTCTCATTGTTTGAGGTGATGATCACGATCGGGCGCTGTTTCGCTTTGATAGTCTCACCAGTCTCGTAAACAAAGAATTCCATACGATCCAGTTCCTGAAGCAGATCGTTCGGGAACTCAATGTCGGCTTTATCAATCTCATCAATCAGTAGAACCGGACGTTCATTCATTTCAAAAGCGGTCCAGAGCTTGCCTTTGCGAATGTAATTGCGAATGTCTTTTACGCGCTCATCGCCAAGCTGACTGTCGCGAAGGCGAGATACGGCGTCATATTCGTAAAGGCCTTGCTGCGCTTTTGTGGTCGATTTAACGTTCCACTCAAGGAATGGGACGCCTAAACTCTGAGCGATTTCCTGCGCTAGGACAGTTTTGCCGGTTCCGGGTTCGCCTTTTACAAGCAGGGGGCGCTCAAGGGTAATAGCTGCGTTGACTGCGATCCGAAGATCTTCTGTGGCAACGTATTGGGAGGTCCCTTGAAATTTCATCGCTAAATCCTGCTTGAGTATCGTGATTTGGCGAAAACACTAATCTCTCGATAGGCAATGGGCAATCCCTGCAGTGTTGCGTCATTGGGCTTATCTAGTGGTTTCGATCTCTGCTCGGTTTCTTTTACCTCTCTGGGAATTATGTGCCGGGTAAGGCGAGTTATTTGCCGGGCTCGGGCAGAAAATCCTATGTTTAACAATAAGTTAAAATTGTAAATTATTGAAATGGTTGAGTAAATTGAGTTTTTTAGTTTGGCACGTAAGTTGCTTCTAGTGATCAAAGATCTGCGCAAGCATGAGCGAATTTGAATTCTAGGTGGGCTCGATGAGTATTTATGGTGCTATCAACTCTGCAACGACTGGTCTGGACGCGCAGTCCAAGGCGTTGGAGAATATTTCCGGTAACGTGGCGAACTCCTCGACCACTGGTTACAAGCGGCTGGACACAAGTTTTTCTGATCTCGTTTCCAGTACTGGTAGCCGACAGGCTGAGCAAGTTTCAGGTACCGTGATCGCAACTTCGCGAGCCACCAACTATCTATCTGGTGATATCACGTCTGCTGACCGCAATACCTATATGGCGATCAATGGGCCAGGGTATTTTCTGGTAACCAATAGAGATGGCCTAAACCAAGAGACACCTGAGAGCTACTATACGCGTGCTGGTGATTTTGAGTTGGATACGGAGCGTAATCTAGTTAACTCTGCTGGCTACTTTTTGCAGGGCTATCCGATTAATCCAGCGACGGGTGCCGTGAGTGATCGTGCAGTACCAATTCAGGTGTCTGATGCTCCGATGCCGGCGCAACCATCTACGCAGATTAATTATCAAGCAAACCTACCATCCAAGCCGACAACTGCGAATTATCAAAAGACGGATGGTGCAGTAAACTCGCAGTATGTTGATTTGAGCGTGTTCTCCAGTCCTGACCCACAATCAACACTTGCTTTGAATGATGATGGTTCCCCTACCGCAACATTGCTGACGGCAGAAAGTAAGTTGTTGCCATCAAACCAGTTTAAACCTGATAGTGTGTTGACATTGAAGGTGGGACAGCATGATCCTGAAGTGTTTGATATTGACGCCAATACAACGGTTCAGGATCTACTTGATAAGTTGAATGGGATGCACGGAGTGACAGCCCAGATCAATTCAAGTGGTGAGATTGAAATTTCATCCTTCGAGACCTTAACGATTGATCAGGCTGGAACAATGCCTTCTTCAGGTAGTCAGCTAGATATGGACTTTGCTCCGCAGCCTCTCGCCACAACTGGTACATATGATCCGAATGTTGTTACCGGTGACAAGGCAGATGATTTTATTCAATCCTCTGTCGCAGGTGGGCAGGAAACTGTTTACGATGAAAATGGTACACCGGTAAATGTCGAGTTGCGCTGGGCTCTCAATGCAGAGAATAAATGGTCGCTTTTCTACAACACGAATACCAAGGCAACTGGCGATGAAGTGGCGTGGAAAAAGGTCAGTGACATGTCATTTGATGCCGCTGGTCGTTTAACGTCACCTGCTTCTGGCTTGGTTGATATTCCCGACCTTGAAGTCAATGGCGTTGGTATGGGCGACATTACTTTCAAATTCGGTCTCAATGACTTGACGCAGTACGAAGATGTGATTGGTGGTGCGTCCAACATTGGTACGTCGCAAGATGGATTCCCGTCAGGGAAGCTGCAAGATGTGTCTGTTGATGCGGAAGGCAATGTGATCGGGAAGTATTCCAACGATAAGTCCCAGAAACTCTTTAAAATTCCGATTGCAACTTTTGCTGCTGAGCAAGAGCTTCAGCGTGTTGATGGTGCTGCGTTTTCCGAGACCTCTACTTCTGGTGAACCAGATTTCAGGAACGGAGGTACGATCCGAGCGAAAGCGCTAGAGAGCTCGAATGCTGACATTGCCAAGGAGTTCTCGAAGTTGATCATCACTCAACAGGCCTACTCGGCGAACTCGAAAGTCTTGTCGACAGCAAACCAAATGCTGGATTCAGTTCTTAATATCGTTCGATAAATTGGTGTTGGGGTAGGCTATTGCCTACCTCGTTGCCTTAGGGAGTATAGGGTATGGGTCTCGGAGCAGCTTTGAATGCGGCTATGTCGGGATTGTCGCTTACGAAGGCGCAGCTTGCGGTTACATCGAGGAATGTCGCCAACGCGAATGTAGATGGTTATACGCTTAAGACAATCGTGGGCACAGAAGTTCACAATACGTCGACGTCATCATCTTCCGTTCTGACCAATCAAGTTCAACGACAAGTTAATACCCAACTCCAGTCTGCTTATTGGGAAAGCCTGAGTGATACGGCTTATGCTACTCAATACAACGAATATATCACGCAGCTTGATCAGATGTTTGGGAAGGTTGGAGATCCCAGCTCAATTCCGAGTTTGATGAACAACTTCACAAATGCGCTGACATCGTTAGCGACAGATCCCAGCTCTCAAAGCGCGCAGGAAGTGGCTGTAAATGCAGCTGAAGAGCTTTCCAGAAGCATCAATAATTCAGCCAAGCAAGTGCAGGAAATGCGCCGCGATGCTGATGCTGGAATTGCTGATGAAGTAACGCAGGTCAATTCCATCCTCAAAGAAATTGAGAGTCTGGAAGACACCATTGTTGTTGAGCGTTCTGCAGGTCGGGAAACGGTCCATTTGCATGATCAGATGGACCGGCAACTGGAAGCTTTGACTGAAAAGATGGATGTTGAAATCAAGCAGGACAACGATGGCTTGCTACGCATATCAACTAAATCCGGAACCACGTTATACAACGATCGCGCATCAGAGTTACAGTTTACTCCGCGCCCTACGCTTGGCGTCGGTGTTGAAGGTAATCCGATTGAAGTAAAGTCGCAGTCTGGCGCTGTTATGGAGCTTTCAACATTTGACCTGAAGAGCGGTAGTATGGGTGCGCTCGTGGAGCTGCGGGATAATACCCTTCCAGAGACGCAGGCGCGTTTGGATGAGCTTGCAAGTCAGATGGCGCTGTCTTTGTCGCAGCAGACGTCTGAAGGTGTTGCCGCTGATGATGGTGGGGCACCACCCGCAGCAACGGGTTTGAGCGTTGATACGTCCAAACTGCAATCTTCTGGCGATACGATTGAGCTTGAGTTTGATGTTAACGGAGAAAGTCGGAAGGTCACTTTCGTTGCTGTGACTGACCCAAGTTTGCTTCCGCTTTCTTCGGATGTAACTGCAGACTCCAATGACATTGTGCATGGTATTGTAATTCCGGCAACTTCGACTGCACTGGAAAGTCAGATTTCCAGTGCTCTGGGTGCTGGGTTTGATGTTTCCGTTGATGCTGCTGGTGAGTTGAAAGTTCTGTCTCCGACCAGCCCAGGGACTATTGAGATTACTGGTCTTACAGCGAAAAATACGCGGACTGTTACCGCTGCTGATGGTGCTGAGATCCCGCTTTTTGTAGACACTAAGGGAGACGGCGGACCTTATACTGGAGCGCTGGAAGATGGTGGTCAGAAGACCGGCTTTGCGCAACGGATGACTGTCAACAAAGCTATTGTTGATGATCCAAGCCTTTTAGCGGGTGAGCCAGACAAGCAGAGCTCCGAGCGTGCAAACCTCCTGAAAAGTCGACTGACTGAGACCGAATATACGTATGCGCCTAGCTCGGGGATCGGAGCGAAGAATGCTCCATATGTTGGGACGATCTCTGACTTTGGCATTGAGACTGTGGTCAAGCAAAGTCAGATTGCGAGTGCGGCAACGTCAGCTGCGAGTAATTCAAAAGCAGTCACGAGCATTGCTAAGAACGCTTATGAAAACAGTTATAAGGTCGACGTAGATGAAGAGCTCGTTAAGCTGACTGAATTACAGAATGCTTATGCTGCGAACGCTCGTGTCTTATCTGCTATCGATGAAATGTATGATACACTTTTTAGAATCGCATGATGCTGCTTTAGGAATTGAGTTATTCAAATGAATACAATCGGTTATTCTAAATCTCATAGCTATATGCTTGATCTCCTTATGCAGCAAAAGACGCAGCTGGAGAATAAGTCTATTCAGCTGACTTCTGGACTGAAGTCGCAAACCTATGGTGGCATTAGCTCAGATTCTCGCATGGCTTTGGAGCTGCGCCGTGAGATTTCGAATATTGAGGTTTATGAAGACTCTAATGCGATTGCGAGTATCCAGCTCGACTTAATGGGTAAGTCTCTTGAGCATATGGAGAAAATGCGCTCTGAAAGTGTGAGTGCAATTGATGAGAACAACTACACGCTGACTACCGACGGTCAGACGACCAGTCAGCAAGCGACCGAGATTATGCTGCATGAGACCATCTCACAGCTGAATTCTGAAGTGAATGGATACTATCTGTTTGGTGGCAAGGACGCGACTGAGCCACCCGTTGCCTCACTTGATGCCATAATGGACGGGCAGGGCGGTAAGCTTGGGCTTAAGGAGCTCATGAAGCGTTATGAGAATGCTCATGTTGGTGCATCTGAAAATGGCCGCATCGAGTCGAGCGTAACGAGCCCACTCGGTGTTCCTACTCTGACTCTTCAACAAGACAATGTTGAGGGATTTGGTTTTGAGATTACTTCTGTTTCTGCATCCTCTGCTGATGTTGCAGCAACGGTTACTCCTGAAGATTTGACGGATCCGCTTAATCCTGAAGGGAAAAAGGGAGCCTTTGCGTTCAATGACACCCCGGCGGTTGGGGATACCATTGAGGTTGAGCTGGAGCTTCCTGATGGAAGTAAATCCATTGTTAAGCTGACTGCAACGGATGATCCTGATGCAGGTGAAGGAACGTTTTTGATTGGGACGGGCGCTAATCCTACTCTGGAAAGTGCCCAGAATGCCCAGGCGGCTTTTGATAAGGCGATTGGTGATATTGCCAAGACTGAGCTTCGTGCGGTTGCTGATGTTCAGGCTGGTGAGGAGTTTTTTGGCAATCACGGACGTACTGATCCGGCGGCGAAGGTGCCGAAAGCCGATGGTTCTGGTTATGAGACCGCACCAGATCTTCTGGTTGATTGGTATACCGGTACCGAGAACTCTGATGATCCGCGCTCAGACAAGGTTGTTCAGATTGATGACAATGTGCGCGTGGAATATGGTGCACGCGCTAATGAGTCTGCGTTTTCTGAGCAGTTGCAGAACCTAGCTGTGTTTGTGGCAGCAGACTTTACAGCAGAGATACCAGATGATGCTGGGAGTGAGGCTGTTGCGAAATCGTATTATGCTTCGTTAGCGCAGAAGAGTGATGATGCGCTTTCTTTTGCTGGTGACCGAAATTCAGGCATTCAAAGTGTTGCCTCTGAGATGTCGGTGGTGAACACAACTGTGAAACGCACTGCTGAGAGGCAAAAGCAAGCGTCTCTGACCTATCATAACACGCTGACTTCGCTTGAAAATGTTGACAAAACAGAAGTTGGTACTGAGATAGCCGTGCTAAAAACAGATTTAGATGCCTCGTTTCAGGCAACGTCTATACTGTTAAATCTAACAATTACTGACTTCTTGAGATAACAAAAAGCCTCCGTAAATCGGAGGCTTTTTGTTATTATACGTTTGCCTTTTGGCCTCTTAATCCAGATGCTAGAGACTTGTTGATGTTGATCATTGTCTCTAATGCTTCTGGTTCCGCGCCACCCATCATTTCCATGGTTCTGTTGAACATAAACAGAGCCAGATTTGCGATGTTATTCTGAAGATCCAGAGGCAGCTCGCTGTACTCTGCGGTGGCTTCGGTTACAAAAATTGTCCAAAGTGTGCGATTGAATATGAGTGTTTCATTCCGTTCTTCGCGTGAAACTGTATCCCACTCACGTTGCAGCACAGAAAGGCGTGCTGCTGCTTTCATCAGGGCTTCAGCTTCCAGAGTCCTCGGATCCGCTGAGGCCGAGGTGTTTGCGGACTGCTGATATGCCTGAGTTGCTTGTTGATACATGACTTATCAAAGTCCTTTCATATTCAATCAATTTCTTGGCGAGCTTCAGGGCGCGATAGAGCTCTTCCTGCAATATTGCTTGGCTAATATCACTGATAAGGTCGCGTGTGCTTGGTGCGGCCTGCAAGATCTTTCCGATCACGTCGAAATACTCTTTCTGTGTAACCGTGATATCTTGCTTTAAATACATGACCTGCACTGCAAGATAGACCTGCTGTGCCATGGTGCTGGCGTCTTCCGGCAGAAGGATATCCTTCTCTCGGAGAATAGGCGCATCTCCTTGGATGAAAAATCGTGCACGTTGCTTATCGTTAGTGATAAGTGTCTCACCAACAATCAACTTTTCTCCGGGTTTTAATTCGACCTTCAGTGCCATGCAGCCTCCTTCAAAGCACTCTTAACTATGATGGCAACCAAAAGGTTAATCTAGTTAAATCTTACGAGTTATTCAGCGATTTATTTCTAATTTTGCTTAAGTTTAGAGCTCTTCTGAATTGAATATGTAGAGTCGCCAATTGATACATGGCAGCTTAAGCCATTGGGTGGGCTGTGAAGGTAGAAATAGGCGAAAATATGCACAGACAATATTACGTAGGTGTCTAGCTGCCGTTGTTGAGTAAGTTTTTGACTTAATTATATAAAATTGAATTTATTCGCGAGCTGATGAGTGTGGTTGCTGCAATCCCTGATTTATTAAGCGCTTGTTAACACGTTCCCTCTTTACTCGCAGGACGGGTAATTGTACCCAACTAAAACTCAGTAATTATTTGCTGCGTTTGTGACCCAGGAAGGGTCATTCATTATCCTAGAAGGGACATATAAAATGGCTGATATTACACTCACCGCTGCGGTTCGCTCAAACCTGAGCACGCTCCAGAGCACCGCATCTTTGATCAGTGATACCCAAGAGCGCCTTGCAACCGGCAAGAAAGTTAATTCCGCTCTAGATAACCCGAATTCCTTTTTTACCGCTTCCTCTCTAAATTCCCGTGCATCTGACTTGAACAACCTTCAAGACGATATCGGACAGTCTGTTTCTACACTTGAGGCTGCCGACAAAGGTATTCAGGGTATTGATAAGCTTCTGGATGCGGCGAAAGGTAAGGCTAACCAAGCGCTGCAATCTAAAGATGCTGATACACGCGCAAAGTATGCGTCTGAGTTCAACGAATTGCGTACTCAGATTGAAGATATTGCTAAAGATTCTGGCTATAAAGGTAAGAACCTGCTGGGTGGCGACGGTAACGATTTGCTTGTAAAGTTCAATGAAGATGGTTCGTCTAAATTGAACATTGGGGCAGTTGATTACACTGATCTTGATTCAGAAGATGCTGCATTTAAGTTGGAAGGTATCTCGACAACCGTTGGAGAAGTCGAAGCTCGGGACTTAAAGCAAGCATTTACGCTCGGCGAAGTAGGGCAGATTCCGGGACAGAGCGGTTCAGCGACAACTACTGGCTTGACAGATGCGGCTGGTACGCCGGCCCCAATTGATGGCGATGAAACCGTTGGTGGTACTGGCGCAACTGGTTTTACCGGTATTGCGACTGGTGATGTCATTAAGGTCAAAGATGCTGACGGCAACTATCTGAAGGATGCTGATGGTAACGATGTTTCCTTTACAACATTGGGTAGTAATACCTTACAGCAAGTTGGGGATGGTATCGCGCAGGCCTTGAGAGATGCTGGAGAAGAAAATGCTTCTGCAAGTATTTCTGTAGATGGTCAGTTGACGTTGTCCGGTCTGAAAAACTCTGTTGAACTCGAGCACGAAACATCTGCTGGTACCGGTGGTCAAGCTCTTGATACGCTTGAGATCAGAGGTACTTACGACATCAAAGATACCAAGCTGTCTGATCTTGGTGCGTTTGAGGACGGTGACAGAATCTCATTCAAATACGGTGATAATGCTCGTCAGTATTTTGATGTTACAGATTCTAACACTGTCGAAGATTTGCGAGCGGCAATTGAAACTGCAGATGGTGTTGCGACTGAAGTTAATGCATCTTTCAAAGACGGACAGCTGATTCTTGATGTTGGTAAACAAGATCTCACTTTTGGCTTTGATGGAGCTGGAAGTGGCGGTGAGTTTGCTGATGCTGCGAAAAACGTAGTCGGCAAAGACCTTGATTCAGTTGCTGGTCGCGGTTGGGGTTCCGATGAGTTGATTGAAGAATCTCTCGATCAAATCCGTCAGGCTCAGCTGGACCTACGTGCTCAGGCTTCTACCTTTGGTACGAACCTGTCTGTTGTAACCAACCGTCAGGACTTCACTGCTGATCTGATCAGCACTCTGGAAGTTGGTGCTGGTAAGTTGACGCTGGCTGATTCCAACCTGGAAGGTGCAAACCTTGCAGCTCTGAACACTCAGAACTCCATTGCTACTTCTACTCTGTCTCTGGCAACTCAGGCTGGTCAGTCTGTGCTGCAGCTTATCCGATAAGCTTTGTTTCAGATTTAGAATTTGGAGAACGCGCTCTTTGGGGCGCGTTTTTCTTTGTCTTTTTGGCAGTATCGTTGGTTGCGTTGGTATGTGCGTTGCTTTGCGTTTTTGTGGTGGTGGGGGCGTTTTTATGTGGTGGCCATTGGGCAGACAAAAAAAGAGCCATGCTGCGGGGGCGGCATAGCTCAAGGGGGATAAGTCTGGTTTGCAGGGAAGATAAAGCCTGTGTGGCTTAGGCCTGCTTTGCTTGTGTTGGCTCGACCTGCTTGGCTTCGTAGATGGCAGGATCAATATCCTTAGCTTCACCGCCCAGGCTGCGCTTTTCTTGTGCCTGAAGAACTTCATCCAGGAATGCGCGAATGCGGCGAGCTGTTTTGGATGGCAGCTCATAAATGACGTCGCCTTCAGGCTCTTGCGTCATTGAATAGATGAGCTCATCTGACTCTTCATCATAATTGTAACCGCGTTCAATGCGGCTCTGGTCGTCCTTAGGTTTGCTAGGGATGACGCCGAGACGGGAATCTGTGAGGTATGATTTCTCGGAGGCGGTTGAGTTATCCTCTGACTCAGAGGATGCGGTGACGGCCTGAGCGCCGGAGAGTTCGGTTTTGACCTGTTCGGTCTCTGACTTTACCGGAGCTGCCTGTGTTGTCAGCGCTTGATGTAAGAGTGTCGGTCGTTGTGTGACTATTTCCATAATGTCCCCCACGTGTTCAATCTCTGACAACTTTATGGGGAATGTTCTTAAATAAGATTAATCTTAATGCTTGAAATTTACTAAATATTTAGAGAAATGCGACTGAAAACCGCCAAATACCCCTATTTCTCAGGGAGGCTCTGGGCGGTCTTCAGGCTATTTCGTTAATATGCACGCTTAATATGGTGCCGTTTACAGGGTTTGGTTAACGGCAATGCCCTGAGCGGATCTTTGGGGCGAACTCATCATGCCGTTTGCGCCGTAACCCCTTGTCTTCATTTGAGAACCAACCGCTTTGGCAACGGTCTCAATGACGTTGTCTGTCACTGAACGTGCCGTAGAGACCACTTGCAGGTTGGTTTGAAGAATTGGCCGCAGATTACCGTGGCGTTCGCGCATACGTTGAATGGACAGCGGAGCGAGATTGCCTAGTGCGATGGCATTTGCGCTGGCGACGCGGATGCCGGAGAGATATGACTCGATCGCCGCATGTTTTTTTGGGGCAACGGTTGGCAGCTCAGAAATTTGCCCTTCGCGCAGCAGTTCCGTTTCCGCCTCGATGATATCTACGAGGTTGTCCATTGCCGTTTCAAAATTTTCGCAGAAGACCTCAGCTTGCATTCGTGTCTGGATGGGTTCTTCTTCAAACGATACTGTACTTGAAACAGTTTCAGCGTCGTACTGGTTGGTCATACTGCGTTCTCTTGAAGTTGTAGTAATTGCGAGTGAACTGAAGCTGCAATACCAATGCCGCCAGATTGAGACATTGTGTTGGCGTACTCGTTGATCAGCATGGATTTCCACGCTTCTGAGCCTTCGCCGTTTCCATAGGTTCCGCCTTCATCAAGGCCGGTGAACATGTTTTGCAACATTTCATTGAGGAATACGGTTTCAAATTCCTTGGCCTTTTCCATCAGCGGGTCTTTTGCAGCTGATGGTTTGCCTGACTGGTTAGCGCCTGCGATCAGGTCTGCTGGGCTTGTCAGGGCAGGTGAGGGCAGTTGTGCTTGTTGGAGCATTAGAGGACCTCAATTTCTGCCTGAAGGGCGCCGGCGGCTTTAATGGCCTGCAGGATGGAGATCAGATCTCTTGGGCCGATGCCCAGAGCGTTCAATCCATCGACAAGCTGCTGAAGTGTGATTGTTTCATTGACGAGTGCGAGCTGGCTGTTGTCTTCGGTCACCTGCACGTCTGTACGGGGCACTGCTGCGGTTTGGCCCTGAGCGAATGGTAGCGGCTGAACCACCTCTGGTGATTCTGCGATGGTGACTGTGAGGTTGCCCTGGGCGACTGCGACGGTGGAGACTTTTACCTGCTGACCCATGACGATGATGCCGGAGCTTTCGTCAATCACGATCTTGGCTGGTAAATCAGGCTCTACAATCAGCTGCTCGATATCAGTGATCAGATCGACGATGTTGCCATCGAACTGTTTTGGTAGTGTGAGACGAACGGTGGATGGATCCAGAGGCTCTGCAGTCGGTAGGCCAATCAGCTCGTTGATTGCAACTGCGATGCGCCGGGATGTGGTCAGGTCCGGGTTGCGCAGGGCCAGGCGAATGGTGCTGAGAGAAGAGAGTTTGAATTCAACTTCCCGCTCCACAAGAGCGCCGTTTGGAATGCGGCCAGATGTTGGAACGCCGCGCACAACGGAGGCGGCGTCGCCCTGTGCTGCAAAGCCAGCGATCGCCACTGGACCTTGCGCAATGGCGTAGGCTTCTCCGTCTGCACCCATCAATGGTGTTACCAGTAGTGTTCCGCCCTGAAGATTCTTTGCGTCGCCCAGTGCGCTTACGGTGACGTCGATGCGGGTGCCTTGTGTGGAGAATGCTGGAAGGTTGGCGGTTACCATTACGGCGGCGGTGTTCTTTGTGTTCAGGTCCGCTTCGTTGGTGTTGACGCCGAGGCGCTCCAACATGGCCTGCAAAGATTGCCGGGTGAATGGTGAGGCATTGAGAGAGTCACCTGTGCCCTGAAGGCCGACGACGAGACCGTAGCCAATGAGCTGGTTGTCTCGGATGCCTTCAAAGTCAGTGATGTCCTTGATCCGTGAGGCTGCGTTCCCCTGAAGGGTCGCGCCCATAAGGACGATCAGTGCCGCTGCGGCGATTCTACGTAAATTTGCGAAAGAGCGCATTGGTACCCGGCTGTTCAATTCACACTTGCAGGAAATATGCGAATTTTGTGCCAGTTCGTGTGCTGCGTTTGCTAATTTTTAACCTGCTGAATTTACTGGGTATTTTTAGTAGAGGGTGGATAAAAGTTAAAGCACTGCAAATTTTAATGCGGCAATTGTTGCCTGCTTGGTAAAGTTTTACGTGATCAGCTCGGCAAATGCGTTCGGGTTTAAGCTTTTGTCCAATTCCATAGCTCTGAGGGTAAGGTCTTGCTTGTACGCAGCACTCCAGTTTCTGGTTTGAACTCCACGAGTAAAGTGGGCACGAAACGTCGCAAAGGTTCTGAAGGCGAGCAGGCGGGTGCGTTTGCTGTTGAGGAAGAGACCACCAGCGTTGCGCAGTCGCAGGCTGGCGTTCCTACACCGTCGCTGCAGGGGGTGGATTCTTTGCTGGCTCTCCAGCAGATGGAAGTGCAGGTCGATGACAAGCAACGCGCTGTGCAGCATGGAAATAAACTTCTGGATCAACTAGATGCGCTGCGGATCGATTTGCTGCAAGGCAAAGTGCAGCCGGAGCGCCTTGAGCGGCTTGTTGGTAACCTGTCCATGCAGGTCAAAAGTGGTAACCCCGGTCTCGACCGAGTGGTCGAAGATATTGAATTGCGTGCAAGAATCGAGCTCGCAAAGCTGGGTCACTACGTAGAATAGCCTATCTATTTACGATAGTAACAAAGGTTTCCAACCGCATAAGTTGCTGAATACAATGAATAATTGTGTTCTTAGACAATTTCATCTTTTTAGTAGATTGTTGTTTCAGGTTCCTCTCGCTATATTCCAGCCGCCCATATAAATAGGCGGAGTTTCAGATGGCAGTTGATGTCGCAATTGATTATCGTCCGACACAGGATGAACCATTCATGAACGACCAACAGCGCGAGTACTTTCGTAGAAAGCTTCTTGCGTGGAAGGAAGATATTCTGAAAGAGAGCAAGGAGACCCTTGCTGCGCTTCAAGAAGAAAGCACTAATCACCCAGATCTGGCTGACCGTGCTTCTTCTGAAACCGATCGGTCGATTGAATTACGTGCGCGTGACCGGCAGAGAAAGTTGATTTCCAAAATTGACGCTGCTCTTGCTCGCATCGAAGACAAGTCCTACGGCTACTGTGAAGAGACTGGCGAGCCAATCTCTGTTCGTCGTTTGGATGCACGACCTATCGCAACGCTTTCTATTGAAGCCCAAGAGGCTCATGAGCGGCGCGAGAAAATCTATCGGGATGACTGATCCTCAGGGAGACAGGATATCGCCTTTCAAGCTGTGGTCCTAAGTTTTTAGGCTCTAGTACTTGAAGTATGACTTTACGAGGGAAGCACGGCTCAGCTGTGCTTCCCTTGTTTTGTTATGGCCGGGTATCGGTGTGTGATGTTTTGATGCACGAAAGAAAACGAGCCCGGCATGCTGGGGAGCATGTTGCCGAGCTCGCTTTATGTACCGCTCAAGCTGGGGAGCTTATTGAGCGGTTTTGGGTTCTTTGATTTCTTTTTTAAAACGGAAGCACGATGTCCAGCACCTGACTGCCGTATTTAGGCTGTTGGGCAACAGAGATCTGGCCACGACCTCCGTAGCCGATGCGTGCCTCTGCGATCTTGGTGCTCTCAACTGTGTTGTCGGATGCAATGTCCTGCGGACGAACCACGCCAGCTACGATCAACTCGCGGACTTCGTGGTTCACACGTACTTCCTGACGGCCCTCAATGACGAGGTTGGAATTGGGAAGTACCTGTGTCACGACAGCTGCGACGGTGGTCTTCAGGCTTTCTGTGCGGTCGATAGAGCCTGTGCCCTGAAAGTTGTCGGAGCTGTTGATTGATGCGAGTGCATCTGCTGACGCGCTGGCAGGAAGCGCCAGTGTGTTGATTGCGCCGCCGAGTGCTCCACCAGCTCCGGAATTCTTCGCATCACTGCGCGAACTCTTTGAGGTGTTCTCAAAGGCTGCTTTGTCGGAAATGGTGACGTTTACCGTTACGATGTCGCCAACACGTTTTGCGCGCTGGTCCTGAAAGAAGGCTCTGTTGCCGGTGCGCCAAAGTGAGTTGGCGTTGTAGCGCTCCACTTCCTTAATTGGCATTGGCATTTGTACCGGACGATAGCCAGGCTGCGTGCGTGGGTCCTGAATCGCAGTCAGTACAGGTTCTTGCCCAACCTTGGAAAGTTTGTCGGCTGTCTCGCAGCCGACAAGTGCGAACAGGCCAATCGTGAGCGCAGCATATTGTTTGATTTTGGTTGCTGAAGATGTTCTCGGCATCAGCGGTTCTCCAATACGGCTGCGACCTGCGTTTTCGCGGTGGTCACGATGGCGATGTCTCTGCCGATGACTTCAGCAAGGATCGTTTTCTTTGAAATTGGGTTCACAATCTCAATCAGGTCATTTTTGCCGCCTTCAGATTTGGCTTTGCCCTGAGTTGTGATGTTCATGCCGGGGATCTTGTAGATCACTGTCACTTTAGCGCCGCGCTTGACGAGGATCGGTGCGCTTACATCCCTTGGGGTGATGGTGGAGCCAGAACGCATGTTACGGCGCACTTCCATTCCCAGAAGGTCTGCGGCTGCAAGAAACTCACGTCCGGCATAGCGGGAAGCTGGCTTGCGCTCCTCGCGAATGTCTTTGGCTGTGATGACGGTGCCGCGTTCCAGATTGCGAGCCAGTGTGGTGATGGACACCATCTGAGATGCGTTGCCAATGACAGAGATTGGCTTGCTCTGGCCTTCCTGCACCACATTGAGGATGGCTTTGAAGCGTGCTGTGCGCGGTGACCAGTTGATGTGCCCGATGGTTAGCGGAGAAATGGAGTTGGCGTCTGCCTGCATGTTCACCGGGAGTGGTGAATGGTAGGAGATTTCAATCTCGTCCGGCTGCACGCTTGCGCGCTCTGCAAATGCATTACGCAGGATGTCTGAGATGAGTGTTTCATCTACCGGGATGGAAAGGCGGTGCACACTCACAGTGGTCAGGCCGTTGGTGTCGGCCTGAATGAAGCCAGCGGCTTGTGCCTGCTGTGCGATGATCAATGCAGAAACGTTGCCAGTGGTGCCAAGGTCCGGGCTGCGAAAGATTGGTGTTTGGGCCAGCTCTCCCGCTTCGGTGTAGAAGTCACCAATGGTGACGACTGGTCCGGTTACATTGACCGTTGGGCGCAGAATTGAGGCAGCAAATGCGCTGCTGGCTGTCAGGGCCATCAGTCCTGCAATGAGTGTGGTTGCCAACTTTCTCATCAACTCAACTCCTAGCGAAGGTTCGTTGTGGTGGAGTACATCTCATCGGCTGCTTTGATGATCTTGGAGTTCATCTCGTAAGCGCGCTGAGCTGAAATCAGATTGGAAAGCTCTGTCACGGCATCAACGTTGGATGATTCAAGATGGCGCTGGAGGATGTTGCCAAAGCCTGCGTTGCCCGGGTTGTCTGTCTGTGGCGGGCCGCTTGCCGGTGTTTCCAGAAAGAGGTTGTCGCCAATTGCCTCAAGGCCAGCTTTGTTTGTGAAGCGGGCGATTTCGAGCTGCCCGAGGTTCAGCACCTGATCGTTGTCGTCCATGGCCTGCACGAGGCCTTGGACGTTGATTGTCAGATCGCGGGCGTTGTCCGGAATTGTGATTCCAGGCTGAACTGCATAGCCGTCTTTGGTGACGAGCTGGCCAGTCTGGGAGCGTGCGAAGGAGCCGTCGCGGGTGTAGCCAGTTGTACCGTCCGGACGTTGGATCTGGAAGAAGCCTTCGCCGCGAATTGTTATGTCGTACTCGTTGCCCGTCTGGGTCACGGAGCCTGGAGACATGATGCGTGTGGTGGCTGCTGTGCGTACACCGGAGCCGATTTGCACGCCGTTTGGAACGATTGTGCCTGCATCGGATGTTTCGGTGCCCATGCGGCGCTGGTTTTCGTAGAGCAGATCCTGAAAGTCTGCGCGCTGGCGCTTGTAGCCAGTGGTGCGCATGTTGGCCACGTTGTTCGAAATAACTTCGACGTTCAGTTCCTGAGCTTTCATGCCGGTTGCGGCGATGTGAAGGGCTTTCATTGGGCTGTTCCTTAAGCTTCAACCGATCCAAGTTCGCGGATGGAGCGCTGACGAAGTTCGTTGCGCTGCGACATCATCTTGGACACGCTTTTGTATTGACGGGTGATTTCAATCATGCGGGAGATTTCCTGAATGCCTTCCACGTTGGAGCCTTCAAGGGCGCCCTGGACGACAGTCGGGTTATTTGCTGGGATTGGGTTCAAGCCGGAAAACAGGTTTGTGCCAACGTGCAAAAGCTCTTGGCGGTTGTCGAAAGTGTAGACATCCAATCGGCCAAGCTGGGCCTGTGGGGTGGAGATCACGCCTTCTTTGGTGATGGTGATTTCACCATCTTCTGGATTGATTTGGATTGGAGCGCCGTCAGCGAGAACTGGCAGGCCTGCATCTGTTACGAGCGTGCCCTCAGGATCAATGGCTAGGCTGCCTGAGCGGGTGTAAAGCTGCTCACCGCCTGCGCCAGTCACAGCTAGATAGCCGTCACCTTCGATTGCGACGTCCAGCGGATTACCTGTCAGCTGGATCGAGCCCTGTGTCAGAACTGTTGCTGTCCCTACGTCCTGCGTAAAGGACAAAGGGCGATCCGGACGCTGAAATTCAGTCGCCTGCGCGGTTGGCATCAAGAATTCTTCAAAGATAAGCCTTTGAGCCTTGTAGCCAGTCGTATTGATGTTAGCCAGATTGTTGGCCACCACATCCAAGTTCCGACGAAGGGCACTTTGGCGTGATAAGCCGATCAGCTGTGCGTTTTCCATTTTATGCTCCCCAGCATTGCAACAGGTCTCCCCAGACCCGCAGCGCCAAGGTTCTTGCAGGAGTTGTGCCAGTTTGAAACTTTGGCTGAATTCTGCTGTTTTGACGGAGGGAAGCGCAAATTATCTGTTAAGTATTTGATAAAATATGCCTACTTTAATTTCCTAGTGGGCAAAAATTGCTTAGTAATGACGGTATTAACCATTCGGTAATCAGTGTTAACCAATTAGGTTGCATTAACAGTTACTAAACTTTTAATTGCGATTCACCGGGACGCAAAAATGGCAGATGCGGAACTGCAAAATACTGAGGATGAAGGTAAGTCCGGCAAACGCAAGATCGTTATCGGAGCGATTGCTGGCGTCTTGCTGTTAACCCTTGGTGTGGGCGGTGCATATGTAATGGACTGGATTGATCTGGGCGACACAGCCACCGTCAAGCGAGCGGATGGCACTGTTGAGCAGATCCAAACCAAGCCTGTCGTTTTTTACGATCTGCCAGAAATGACGGTGAATCTCTCTACTCAAGGCCGCACGACCTATCTGAAAGTCCGCATCGCACTGGAAGTTGAGAGCGATAGCATGGTTTCTCAGGTAGAGCCTTATCTTCCGCGCATTCTTGATGCTTTCCAGATTTATCTGCGTGAGTTGCGCCCTGCTGATCTTGAAGGATCTGCCGGATTGTTCCGCTTGAAGGAGCAGCTTCTGCGTCGCATCAACTCTGCAATCTATCCAGCCAAGGTTGAAGGGGTTCTCTTTAAAGAGATCCTGATCCAGTAGGGGAGCGGCATATGTCAGATACCGATACTCTCCCTGAAAATATGGATGATGCCTGGGACACAGCCCTTTCTGAAGCAGAGGGTGGTGACAGTGATGAGGATCTTGCGGCGGCGTGGGGCGCTGCGCTGCAGGAGCAAGGCGTAGAAGGCGGTGAAGAGGCCGCAGCTCAATGGGCTGCAATGATCGACGACAGCGAGCCGGACCTTGAGAGTGCGTCTCGTGGTGCGGACCGTATTCTGAATCAGGAAGAGATCGACAATCTTCTGGGCTTTACGCTGGATGGGTCTCTGGCTGGTGATGAAGGTGGTATTCGTGCGCTGATCAATTCGGCAATGGTGTCTTATGAGCGCCTGCCGATGCTGGAGATCGTGTTTGACCGTCTCGTACGTCTCACCACAACATCTCTGCGAAATTTCACATCGGATAATGTTGAAGTCTCTTTGGACTCCATGACCAATGTGCGTTTTGGTGACTACCTGAACTCAATTCCACTTCCTGCAATCCTTGGTGTTTTCAAGGCCAAGGAATGGGATGGGTTCGGGCTTGTTACTGTTGAGAGCTCTCTGATCTATTCCATCATTGATGTGTTGCTTGGTGGTGGTCGTGGATCTTCACCAACGCGCGTTGAGGGGCGGCCATATACCACGATTGAAAGCAATCTGGTGCGCCGGATGATTGAGATTATCCTGCTGGATGCGGAGCAGGCTTTTGGACCTCTGTCCCCTGTGAGCTTCCCGCTTGAGCGTTTGGAAACGAACCCACGCTTTGCCGCGATTTCCCGTCCTGCGAATGCCGCCATCATGGTTGAGCTGCGCATCGATATGGAAGACCGTGGCGGTAAAGTTGAAATTGTGCTGCCTTACGCGACCCTTGAGCCAATCCGTGACCTGCTCCTGCAGATGTTCATGGGTGAGAAGTTCGGGCGTGATCCTATTTGGGAAGAGCACCTTGCCACTGAGGTTTATTCCTCAGAAGTGCAGGTTGATGCTGTCCTTTATGAAAATACAATCCCGCTCCAGCGGGTGTTGAATCTGGAAGTTGGTCAGACCTTGCTGTTTGATACCGGTCCTCGTGATCCTGTTCAGGTGAAGTGCGGGGGAGTGGCTTTGACAGAAGGCCTGATGGGCCATGTTGATGACCGAATTTCCATCGAAATTTCAAAGAAGCTGAAGCAACCGAAAATGACGCTCGCCGCTTTTGAAAAGTCCCTGCAAAGCGAACTGGAGACAAACTAGATGTCCCTAGGTCTTATTATTGAATGCATCGTTGCGGTTCTTCTTGTGATTACCATTGGGTATTGCTGGACACTCAACCGTCGCCTAAGCCGTCTCCGCTCTGACGAAGAGTCCTTGCGCGCAACCATTTCGGAGCTGATTACAGCGACTGAAATTGCAGAGCGTGCGATCATGGGTCTCAAGTCGACGTGTGGAAATGCGGACCGTACGCTTGGTGTGCGTTTGGGCGAAGCTGAGGCGGTTTCCCGCAAACTGACTGATCAGTTGGGAGCAGGTGAGGATGTGCTGGACCGCATTGGTGGTGTTGCAGATCGTGCACTTGCTGATCGTGATACCCGTGTGGCCGCGCCAGCAGGCCCGGTATCTCGCACGTATGAAACCGCAGCGGAGGGACTTGCTGCCGGGATCATTGCGGAGCAGGAAACGATGCATCCGGCAGAGACGCGCAGTGCACCAGCCCCGAAAGCTGCGACCCGTTCTGTGACCCGTGACATTCGTGAAGCTGCAAATGAATCAGCTGCGCGCCTTGAGCGCTTCCGCAGACAAGCGCAGGACCGCGTAGCATGAAACTAAGGCTCCTTCCGATTGTCGTATTTGCCGGTAGTGCCCTTCTGGTATTGAAGTTGCTTGGTTTCTTTTTAGGCGGCACCTATCCGCTTGGTGCTGTTCGGGTTGCGGATGCTCAGCAGTCAGAAGTCGCGAAGGTTGAGGAAGAGGCACCAGCACCAGCTACTCCAAACGTTCTTCCCAACCCATCCGGTGCGCGAAAGATTCAGGTTGCTCAAAATGCGAGTGGTGTGAAGGAAAGTGGTGTTCCAACGAACTCTGTTTCTGAACTTGCCGTTCTCAATAGTCTTGGTAATCGCCGTGACGTGCTGAACCAACGTGAAAATGATCTGGAGCTTCGCGAGCAGGTTCTTGCTGCTGCTGAAGCGCGTTTGAATAAGCGTTTTCAGGAGCTTAAGGCACTTGAAGCGAAGATTGATTCTGAAGTTGAGCGCAAGGAAAAGCAGGCTGCGGAAGAGATCCTGGATCTGGTGAAGATCTATGAAAGCATGAAGGCTAAAAACGCTGCCCGGATCTTCAACCGTCTGGACCTGGACATCATGTTGAAAGTGGTGAAGGAGATGCAGCCGCGGAAGATGGCGGATGTGCTTTCTGAGATGGATCCGGAAATGGCAGAGCAGTTAACAATTGCACTGGCTGCAGGCGAGAGCCGCAATGTGAAGACGACTTCCACAATTCTTCCGAAGATTCAGGGGAATTAACTGAGCAAATTGGCGGTTTTTCGCTCTTGGCTCAGGAGTCTGTAAGCTTGCGTTAATAGCCAATTGTTACAGATACCTAATTAATTTTAGGAGTAAGAATCGGGCATGGGCGATTTTGGGGGCGACCTTAAGGATAAGCAGAAGCATTCCTTTCTGCGCGCCACTTTACCTTTTTTGCCGCGCCGTGCATTGCATGGAGCACGCATTGTGAGGGTAAAGGGTAAGGCTTGGCTTGTCTCCTTCATGCTCGCCACAACTGCTCTTGGGGGCAGTGTTTTAAGTGCTTGGGCTGAGCCAGCTTCTGCTGTGCTTGAAGTTGAAGACACTGGCAATTTTGCCCGTATGGTGATCACATTCCCGGATCGCTCGTTGTTACCTCCCTATGAAGCTTCCATTTCCACCAGTGTCCTGCGGATCTCCTTTCCGGAAGGCATTGAAGCGGATGTTGATGATGTGCCGGAAGCTTTGATGGATTACATCTCCATTGCTCGTGCTGATCCTGATGGCGCTGCGTTGCGTTTCGCATTGCGACAGCCGGTTAACATCAACAGTATGGAAGCTGGAGAGAAGCTCTTTATTGATCTGCTTCCAGCCAGTTATGAAGGTCGGCCTCCATCCTTACCGCAGGATGTGGTTGATGAGCTCGCCCGGCGGGCTGCGGAAGCGCTTGAGCGTATTCGTGTGCTGGAAGAAGCAAACGCACTTGAAGATCAGGAGATCAAGGTCAAGCTGCGGATTGGTACGCACCCAACATTTACACGTCTGATCTTTGATTGGAATGTGCAGGTTGGCAGTGCGTTTGAGCGCAACGGAAACAATATCCGCGTCAAGTTTGATCAGGCTGCTGATCTGGATCTGTCTCAGTTCAAGGCTAGTTTGCCGGGGACTGTGTTGGATGTTGGTTCCAAAACCCGTGACAATGATCTGATCTTCAACATGATTGTTGATCCGAGTGTTGATGTGCGATCTTTTCAGGAAGGTAAGCAGCTTATTGTTGATGTCACGCCTGAAGACATCGGCCAGCTGGATCCGCGTGTCACCGAAGTTAGAGATGAGCTTTTTGGCAATGATGATGTGCCGCAAGGTGCATCAAATGTTATAAATACGCTTGGCACTAAAGATGCTGCACCTTCTGCAATTGCGCCTGCCGTGTCTGCTGTTGTTGATCAGGCTCCGGTTGCTGCTCCGGGAAGTCTGTTTCCGACGCCTCAACCTGTTCAGACGGCTCAAACCAGCGTGAATGATGGCCTTGATTTTCCGCAGATGCCGTTGCCGGTTGCAAAGCCGGAATTGGAACGCATTGGCGATCCGGTTGACCGGTTGGCTCCAGCTGACATTCCTCAATCAAAGCCTTCGGAAGAAGACTTGCAGGCTGAGGTTGGCAAGGAGCCTGAGCCCGTTGAAGCTGTTGTTGTAAATGCGCAACCTGTTCGCCGTGTGAAACCTGAGCCAGCGCCTGAAACTGATGTGGCACCTGTTGCTGAGGTGATTCCAGAGACCGATCTCATTGCTGAGGTTGTGAATGCAGGGGGGCAGACCTCGATACCAGTAACGCCTGCTTCTGAACAGGATGCACGCGCGGCTGCTGTTCCGGCTGCCGCAGCTGTTGTTGCTGATGCGGAAGAGGAGCTGCCGATTGCGCGTCGTGCTTCTGCTGAAACAATTATTCAGGAAGAGAACGACGCTGCAGCGCGTGTTGTTGGTGTTGAGACGTATCGTATTGGTGATACCGTTCGTCTGGTGTTTCCGTTTGAGCACGAGGTTGGTGCTGCTGTTTTCCGCCGAGATGAAAAGGTTTGGGCGGTGTTCGACAGTGAGGAACATCTGGACGGGCGCGGTATTCCAGCCGTTTTGAGTGATCTTGCGCGCAAGGTGGAACTTGATGAAGTTGATGGCGCACAGGTGCTACGGTTTGACCTGAAGCGGACCACGTTGATCTCCATTGAGTATCAGGATGATGCATGGGCGATCACTCTAGGGCCGTCGATCTCGACAAAGACTGAACCGGTTGATGTTGAGCGGAATGTGCAGGGTGATGGCTCGAATGTTCTGCGCCTGCCGTTTGGTGCAAGTGGGCGATTGCATGTGCTGACTGACAAGAGCGTCGGCGACCGGATTTATGTGGTCAGCGGTCCGGCACCTGTTCGTGGAATTTTGAAGTCGCACCGGTTCCCTCAGGTTCAGATCCTGCGCAGCTCTCAGGGACTTGCCGTTGTTCCGAGTGCTGATGGTATTGATGTTGAATTGTCGGGCGAAGATCTTGTGATCTCCAGACCTGACGGGTTGAAGATTTCGAACCGTGGTCTTTCCAAAGGCACGACGATTGGTGCTCATGTTAAAGACCCAACACAGCCGGGCCTGATTGAATTTGCACAGCTGGACCAGCAAAAGCCTGAGGATTACATGCAGGGCCTTCGGGCGCATGAAGATGCGATTGCGAAGGCTGATCCGGAGCAGTTGAGTGGCCCGCGGCTGGACATGGCACGGTTTTTCCTCTCCAGCGGGTTTGCGCAGGAAGCTATTGGCACCTTGCGAATCATGGAAGAGGACGATCCTCTCATCGAGAAAGATGCCACCTTCAACGTGATGATGGGCGCTGCGCAGATGTTGGCGTCGCGACCGGGTGAGGCGCTCGAGTATCTTGCAGCTCCTGAACTTGCCAGCAGTCCTGATGCTGCAGTGTGGCGGACCTTTGCGCATTCCTCTTTAGGGGACTGGCAGGGCGCTCATGCAAATCTTGGGCGCGGGCTGGCTGTTATGGCCAATTATCCGGTGATGTTGCAGGTGTACTTCAACCTAGCAGCTGCCAAGACGCATTTGGCGCTTGGAAACTATGGGCGTGCACTTGGGGCGTTGTCGCAGATTGAGCCTTCTGATGTGAATGAAGAGCAGGCCATTCAGTATGACTTGCTGCGCGGACGGATTGCAGATGCTTCTGGGCGTTCTCAGGAAGCGCTGGATGTGTATGACCTTGTGGTGCGCTCCAGTGATGGGCCGGAGGCTGCAGAAGCCAAGTTCCTTAGTGTGAAGCTGCGGTATCGGGATGGTTTGATTGATGCGGATGAAGCTCTCTCCGAGCTCGAGGGGCTTGCTGCGTCGTGGCGTGGTGATGAAACTGAGCTGAAGACTTTGCGGTTGATGGCTCAGTTGCATGCGCAGGAAGGCAACTACCGCCGGGCCTTTGAGGCGATGTCTCAGGCTGTGCAATCTGATGCAGGGGCAGAGATCACCTCGAACATTCAGCAGGAAATGGGGTCTGTTTTTGCGACGCTGTTTCTTGAAGGCAGAGCGCAAGCTCTGGAGCCTGTGAAAGCGCTTGCGCTGTTTTATGACTTCCGTGAGCTGGTGCCTGCTGGCCGTCAAGGTGATGAGATGGCGCGGATGCTGGCTAGTCGTCTGATTGATATGGACTTGCTGGATCAGGCTGCCTCTGTTTTGCGGCACCAGATCGATAAGCGATTGAAGGGGGCTGCACGCGCTCAAATCGCAGCAGATCTGGCTGTTGTTTATCTGCTGAACCGGAAGCCGGAAGAAGCACTGCGGGTGCTTTCGCAAACGCGTCAGGGGCAGTTACCAGCTGCTTTGCAGCGCCAGCGGAATATTGTTGAGGCGCGTGCATTGAGTGAAAGCGGGCGTCCTGATCTTGCCCTGGAGCTGGTGCGTAATATGTCTGGGTCCGACGTGGATCGTTTGCGAGCTGATACACTCTGGTCGGCGCGGTCCTGGCGGAAGGCTGGCGAGCAGCTGGAGCAAATGAACGGAAGTCGCTGGTCTGATGAAGTGCCGCTTGCTGACCATGAGCGCGTTGATGTTATCCGCGCGGCGATTGCCTATACGCTGGCTGAAGACAGCTTGGGTCTTGAGCGACTACGCCAGAAGTACTCGCAGAAAATGAGCGAGTCTCCACAGGCTGAAACATTTGAGATTGTGACGCGGCCTATCGATGATCGCGGCGTCGAGTTCCTGAATGTTGCCAAGTCGGTTGGCGGCGGGGATAGTCTGGTCTCCTTCCTTGAGGAGTACAGACGCCAATACCTCTCAGCAACGCCGATTATTCCGACTGAGGAAGCATGGCTTTATCCTGAGGATGGCGATGGGGGAGCTGCTTAAGCAGCTTCGTTGTAGAAACAGTTTTAACACCGCATGATCTTTCATGCGGTGTTTTTGCTTGATGTCTGGCTGAACGGGGAAGAGGCTAACCGCCGAAACTTCGGACCAGGCTGCCTGCGATCAATTGCCAGCCGTCTACGAGCACAAAGAAGATGAGCTTGAACGGCAGTGAGATCACGATTGGGGGCAGCATCATCATACCCATGGACATCAGGACTGATGCAATCACGAGATCGATGATGAGGAACGGCAGGTAGAGCAGGAAGCCAATTTCAAAGGCTCGGCGCAACTCGCTGATCATGAAGGCTGGCACCAGAACGCGCAGGCTCAGGTCTTCCGGGGTTTCCGGGGCAGGGGCCTTTGCAAGTTCCTGAAAGAGCAGGAGATCAGATTCGCGTACTTGCTGACGCATGAACTGGTGAAAGGGTTCGGATGCTCGGTTGAATGCTTCTTGCGGATCGATGGTGCCTTCGATCATTGGCTTTGCGCCCAGATCCCAAGCGGTTTCAAAGGCAGGGGCCATAACGAAGGCTGTCAGGAACATGGCAAGGGATAGCATAACCGCGTTTGGTGGTGCGGTTTGAAGCCCGATTGCAGAGCGGAGCAGTGAAAGAACCACGACTATACGTGTGAAGCTCGTCACCATGATCAGGATGCTCGGTGCCAGTGAGAGCACCGTGAGCAGCATGACCAGCTGAACTGCACGTTCTGTTACAGAGTTGCCTTCCCCGCCTCCAAAATCAATTGAAATGCTTTGGGCAGCAGCAGGACCGAACCAGAAAAGCAAGAGAGCGAAACCCAAAAGCCCTAGTCGGCCTTTGTTTTCGCTCAGCTTTGCTTTTATCATTCCTGCTAAATTATTTTGTGTTGGCCTCAATGTCATCTAGCAGGTCTGCCATTTCCTTTGCGATGCCATCGGCGGCTTCGCTGGGATCGTCTTTAGGTGATGTTTTCTCTGCTTTTTTAGGAGCAGTTTCGGAAGTCACAGGCTTTTCTGCCTTCTCTTCCTGTTTTACTGGTTTCTCAGCTTCAGGTGCTTTTTCCGACTTAGCTGGCTTCTTGTCTTTTGCTTTGCTGGCGGCTTTTTGCTTTGCCTTGGCTGGTTCAGGCTTTTGCTCCGCAGCAGGTGTTGGCGTTGCCTCTGCTTTTTCCGCTGGCTTGGCCACTGGTGCTGCGTCAGCTTTTGCCTCTTCTGGCTTCAGCGCGGGCTTTTCAGGGGCAGCTTCAGCTTTTGCGACAGGCTTTTCGACTGCAGCCTCAGGCTTTGGCTCGTCTTTTTTCTCTTCCTGCACTTTGGCTGGCGTCTCAGTTACCCGCGGGCGCATGAAGGCACTTGCTGCGTTTGCTGCCGGACCATTCAAAGGCGGTTTCATTGCTGCATTTGGAATAGGCTTGGATGCTGCCGGTGCTTCTGGCTGTGGCGCTTCCGGTTTAGGCGCAGGTTTTTCTGCAGTTTTCTCTAGTACTGGCGCGATCGGCTCCGCCTGCTTCACGGCTGGGCTTGGCTGTGATGGGCTGAGTGAGCGTGGTGAGGCCGGACGCGCTGGAGACGGGCGTGCTGTGATTGGCCGTGCCGCTACTTTTTGAACACCACGTGCGCCGCCAATGGTTGGCGTCTGCAAGGCAGCTGGTCTGCCTGCTGGCGCGCTTGCCGGTGCTGGGGCAGCTGGTCTTACCGGGCGCGCAGATGCCATGTGCCCTGTTGCTGCAGCTTGAGGGACTGGTGCTGCCTGAGGCACAGTAGCAACTTTTTCTTTGATTGCTGCTGGTGCCGGGGCAGGTGCTGTCGCGACAGGTTGTGCAGGTGTCTTTACTTCAGGCTGCTGCTTTGGGGCAGGGCGGCTTGCAAGTGCAGGTTTCACCTCTGCCGCTGCAGGTGTTGCTTCTTCACCCCAGTTCAAGCGTGCTGTTGGTTCTTCTGAAGAGGGTGTTTGTTCTGGTGTTGCCGGTGTGGTGCCGACTTGCCCGTTGCCAGTAAACATCTGCCCGCGAGGCGGGGCCGAGACCGGCATGCCGCGGATGATGCCTTGTTCAACAACAACGTCGTTGGCGCCCCCAATCATAATGAGGTGCTCAACATTGTCTCGGCGGACAAGCAGTAATCTGCGCCGCGCATCAATATCGGTTGCATCCATGATTGCAAGACGAGGTTGGCGACTTCGCGACCCCTTGTAACTGGTTCTTGCTAAGCGCTTCAAAAGCGGGATGCAGACCGCAATGAGAACCGCGATAATCAACATCGCCAGTACGACAGCAAGAAGCTGGGCGCTTCCCTGCGACATACCAGTGGTTTGGGCCAGCCAGTCAGGCATGAATGTTCCTCAACTCGTATTCAACATTCAGCGGACTGCTCTTTAGACTAAACAGCCCGGAATTGGGGTACGAATCCCCGCATTAACTCATGCGCGCATTTGTAACCTATAGTTTATGTAGAATGAACAGTTCACAGGGATGAAGTTAGTGGCGTTACCCGAGTTTTTACGCGAAAATCACGAAATTCCACTTTTGGACGGGTGAATTTTGCTGGCTCGGCAAATTTTTCCACGTCTCAGGCCACAATTCTTAATAGGTGCTAAAGCCTATGATTCTTTTCAGTGCTCTGATGTGCTCGGAATTTAGGTAGTGCTCTGCTTTTTAAGGATTCTTCGGTGTGTAAATATTAATAGAACCTTAACATTAACTTTTTGTTAACCATTGCCTAGGCACTTTCTACCTAGTTTAATTTACCAAATCTGTTCTCATAGGTTGTGCTGTCAGATGGCCTTAACTGATCTTCCGATGTTTCAGGCATTGCGCCAAAAGATGCAGTGGCACCAACAACGTCAGGGTGTACTGGCGGAAAATGTTGCCAATGCAGATACGCCTGGTTACCGCAGCAAGGACCTGAAGGATCTGAGCTTTGGTGACATGGTCCAGGCCGAGGCTGGAGCTGGAGCCTTGCGCCCTGTGGCAACCAATGCCGGGCACATCACAAGTGGTGGGATCAGCGCTGGTGTCGGGACGAAAGTAAGCAAGGCTTCCAGCTTTGAAAGAACCCCAGACGGCAACAGTGTGGTTCTTGAAGAGCAGATGATGAAGATCGCCGAGAACCAGATCGACTATCAGACAGCAACAAGCCTCTATACGCGCAGCCTTGGCATGTTCAAGACCGCGCTTAGACGATGAGTGAGAGCAGTTGCCTTGGTGTGATGAGCACTGAGGTTAGTGTGGGAGGAACCCATGGATTTTATTAAGTCGATGTTTATTGCGGCGTCCGGGCTGAAGGCTCAGACAGGTCGCATGCGGGTGATCGCAGAGAACATTGCCAACGCAGATTCCACCGGCCAGACACCGGGTGAGGATCCGTATCGCCGCAAGGTTCCTACATTCACAAACAGCTTTGACAGCAAGGTGGAAGCTGAGCTGGTGAAGCTTGGCAAGGTGCGTGAAGACCAGAGTGAGTTCAAGCTTCGGTATGAGCCGGACCATCCGGCGGCCAATGACAAAGGCTATGTGAAGATGCCGAATGTGAGTACGCTGGTTGAGATGGCGGATATGCAGGAAGCGACCCGCTCTTATGAAGCGAACCTGAATGTGGTGAAGTCTTCACGTTCCATGATGCAGAAAACACTCGATATTCTTAGAGGTTGATGACCGGTTGGCTGACACCGGAAGGAGATACAATCATGTCTAATGCTTCTATTGCTGCAAGTGCTTATGCAAACACAGCAAAACTGAGCAATCCACTTGAAGCTGCCAGTGAGAGCGGTGACAAAAGCGGTGCTTTTGGCAATATGGTTCAGTCTGCAATCAGCGAGATCAACGAGGGTGGTCAGGTTGCTGATGTGCAGTCCCTTAACCTGTTGCAGGGCAAAGCCAATGTGGTGGATGTGGTGACAGCGGTTGCCGAAACTGAGCTTGCTCTGGAGACCGTCGTTTCGGTTCGTGATCGCGTTATTTCTGCGTATGAAGAAATTATGCGGATGCCAATCTAACAGCTTGGCTATATGTGTCGGTGCCAAGATGATGAGCGAGAGGGTGGTTAAAGCAGGATGAGCGGAGCAGAAGTGCTGGATATTGCCAGCGAGGGCATATGGACGCTTATTCTGGTGTCGTCTCCTGTGATGCTTATCGGGCTTCTGGTTGGTGTGATTGTTGCGCTGTTTCAGGCGCTGACACAAATTCAGGAACAGACGCTGGTGTTTGTTCCTAAGATCCTGAGTATCTTTATTGCGTTGCTCGTGACACTTCCTTTCATGGGGGAGTTGATGAATTCTTTTACAAACCGCATTGCCGGGTTGATTATCTCCGGATATTGAGCGAGATACAGCGCAGGGCGGCGCGCATTCTGGGGGCAAATTTGTGACGGTCAATCTGGATTTTCTACCGGTGATCGTTATGGGTTTCCTGCTGATGTTTGCGCGTATCGGCACAATGTTTATGCTCGTGCCTGCCTTTGGTGAATCCTTCATTCCAGTCCGTGTCCGTTTGACCATCGCGCTTTTGATGACTTACGTGCTGGCCCCCATCAATGCTAATCTTTATCCGCCAGATGCCATGAGCAGTCTGCCGCGCCTGCTGGGTTTGCTGGGTGGGGAGCTTTTGGTGGGGTTCTTTATCGGTCTGTCGATGAAGCTGATTTCCTACGCCCTTTCTACTGCTGGTACGATCATGGCCAACCAATCCGGCCTTGCTTTTGCGATGGGCGGTGATGCAACGAACTCTGGTCAGCAGGGCGCGTTGATGGGCAACTTCCTGAATGTGCTTGGCATCTGCATGGTGTTTGTGACCAACCTGCATTACGTGATGATTGCTGCCATGCAAGATAGTTTCACGCTGTTCCCTCCAGGTAATCCGCTGCCGGTTGGCGACCTCTCAGCACAGGCGATTGCGACGGTGTCGCACATGTTTTCTGTCGCCCTTCGCATGGGGGCCCCGTTCATCGTAGTCGGGATCGTGTTTTACTTCAGTCTGGGCCTGCTGAACAAGCTGATGCCACAGATGCAGATCTTCTTCATCGCCATGCCGGTCAATATTCTGATTGGGTTTGGTATCTTCTTGCTGCTGCTTTCAACGCTGATGGGTTTCTACCTGACAGAGTTCCGAAATGCGCTTCAGCCGTTCCTGCTGAATTAACGAGGGATGTAATGGCTGACGATACCGACGATTCGGAGAAAACCGAGGACCCCACCCAAAAACGGCTCGATGATGCATTCGAGAAAGGGGACATACCGAAATCGCAGGAAGTGAGTGCCTGGTTCTCGTTGTTGGGGACTGCTTTGGTGATTTCTTTCCTTGCTCCTGCGATGGTTGGGGGCATTTCTACAATTTTAAAGGGCTTTTTTGCCCATGCAGACACGATTGCTGTTGATCCGGGCGCTCTTGTTTTCCTTTTAGAAATAACTGGGCCCGAAATACTTGGTGTGGTGGCACTGCCGTTGCTCACACTTCTGGTGCTTGCCGTTGTTGGCAATGTGGTTCAGCACAAACCACTTTGGACAGCTGAACGGTTGAAGCCGAAGTTGAACAAGATCTCGCCGCTTTCAGGAATGAAGAGGTTGTTCTCTAAAGACAGCCTTGCGAACTTTCTGAAAGGGCTTGTGAAGATCATTGCGGTTGCTGTGGTTGTCTTTCTGGTGCTGTGGCCGGAAAGAGACCGTCTGGATACAGTGGTGTTCAGAGAAACGGGCCTTGTGCTGGAGGAGGTCCGCGAACTTGCTATTATGGTGATTGGAGCAATTCTTGCGCTTATGACTGTTGTTGCCGGAGCCGATTTGGTGTGGCAACGGAAAAAATGGTTCGAAAAGCAAAAGATGACCCAGCAGGAAGTGAAAGAGGAATACAAGCAATCTGAGGGTGATCCCAAGATTAAAGCCAAAATTCGAGAGTTGCGCCTTCAGCGTTCACGCAACAGAATGATGGCAAGTGTGCCGGATGCGACGGTTGTTATTACAAACCCGACCCACTACGCGGTTGCCCTGAGTTATGAAGAGGGCATGGGAGCACCGCAATGTGTTGCGCTTGGGGTGGATGAACTGGCGCTCCGCATACGAGAGGTTGCGAAAGAATCTGATGTGCCGATCGTGGAGAACCCACCACTGGCACGTGCGTTGTATGCAACGATAGAATTGAATGATTATGTGCCTGAGGAGCACTACGCCGCGGTTGCTAAGGTGATTGGTTATGTCATGCAGCTGCGTAAAAAGAAGAGCTGGCGGTCTTAACGGCACATGCGTGTCGGAGTGTCGGCTTTGGAGCGGACTATTCTCATGGCGCGATGGAGTCAAATCGTCTGCGGGGCAGCCGTAGAGAGGGTAAGATGACGAAGACCGAAGCGCGGCGACCTGAGCCGGTGATAGACAGGACAGACAAGGGCGGCAGCCTTGGGGCCTTGATGCTGCTTGCATTAGGCCTTGTCGCAGCGACAGCCGCCTTTGCGTTAATGCGCAAAGAACAGGCAGAGCCCTATATTCTCGGGCTTCTGGGTGTTCTGGCTGTTGTCGGGGTGTTTTCTCTCTTTGCTATGGCAATCGGGCTTTTGCGGTTTATCTCTAAAACTCATCGCAATCCGCTTGCTGAATCCTTCATGAACTCACTGGATGATGGCGTGCTTCTCGCTGATCACAATGGCCGTATCATTTACGCCAACCAGTCCTATGCTGAGTTGACGGGGGCCCGTGGGCCTGCGGATGTGCGCACGGTGGAGCGGGTGTTTTCGTCAGACCCGGATGCCGCTGATGCCATTTTCCGACTGTCGCAAGCGGTGCGGAGCGGGCGTTACGCGACAGAAGAAGTGCGCCTGCCGAATGCGGTTGGTGAGGTTGCCAGCGGTGCGCGCTGGTACCGTATTAGCGTAAGGCCGTTGGATCAGGACGCTGCGGTTGGCGTTGAAAGCGGCATAACCATCTGGCAGGTCTCTGATATCACTCGTGACCGAACCGAACAGGAAAACTCCTTCCAGGAGCTGCAGCGAGTTATCAATTTCCTCGATCATGCACCCTGTGGGTTCTTCTCTTCGGACAGCACTGGCAAGTTGGTTTACCTGAATGCGACACTTGCTGACTGGCTTGGCTATGATCTGACCCAATTCATCTCCGGCGAACTGTCTTTGAAAGACATCGTGCGCGGAGAAGGGGCGGCTCTTGTTGAGGCGCTGCTGGGCTCTGAGGGTGAAGTTAAGACCGAGAGCTTTGATATTGATCTGGTGACCCGCAATGGCACCGGTCTGCCTGTGCGCCTAGTGCACCGTGTTCCGTTTGGAGCTGATGGGCTTGCTGGTGACAGTCGTACGCTTGTGATCAATCGCTCTGCGGGCAATGATGATGAGGAAGCGCTGCGGGCTGCCGAGGTTCGCTTCTCACGCTTCTTCAACAATACGCCTGTTGCGATTGCCTCTATCGACAAGAATGGTCTTGTGGAACGCACCAATGGCCCGTTCATGCGCTTGTTTGAGCAGGGTGAAGGCCTTGGCAAGGATGTAAAGCTCACCGAGTTCGTCGTTGAAACTGACCGTGTTGCTCTGCAAAGTGCGCTGGAAGAAGCTGCGCTGGGCAAGAGCGAGATTGCGCCGCTTGATGTCTCGCTTAAAGGGAATGGTGATCCGCGCTCCGCGACCTTCTACGTTTCTGCAGTACAGGACAGCCAGGCCGGTGAAGATGCTGCGGTGATCTACGTTCTGGAAACCACCCAGCAGCGCGCGCTTGAAGCTCAGTTTGCCCAGAGCCAGAAGATGCAGGCGATCGGTCAGCTGGCTGGTGGTGTTGCACATGATTTCAATAACGTTTTGACAGCTATTATCGGGTTTTCCGATCTGCTGCTGGCAAGCCACCGTCCAACGGATCCGGCGTTCCAGGACATCATGAACATCAAGCAGAATGCAAACAGGGCCGCTGGTCTTGTGCGTCAGTTACTTGCGTTCTCGCGTCGTCAGACCTTGCGTCCGCAGGAGCTGGCACTTGCGGATGTGCTTGCAGATGTTTCTATTTTGCTGGATCGTTTGCTTGGGGAGAAGATTGAGCTGAAGCTTGTTCATGGACGCGAGTTGTGGCCTGTGATGGCGGATGTGAACCAGCTTGAGCAGGTGATCGTCAACCTTGCGGTGAATGCCCGTGATGCGATGGAAGGCGGCGGTGAGGTCTCTATTCGTACGCTCAACGTTGAAGAAGCTGTTTCCAAAACCTATGAAAATACGCGCGGTATGCCTGCGGGTGAGTATGTGCTGATCGAGGTTGCTGATAACGGCCACGGCATGTCGCAGGACGTGATGGACAAGATTTTTGAGCCGTTCTTCTCGACCAAAGATGTTGGTAAGGGAACGGGGCTTGGGCTTTCAACTGTTTATGGCATTGTGAAGCAGACTGGCGGCTATGTGTTCTGCACCAGTGAAGTTGGCGTGGGCACTACGTTCCGCATCTTCCTGCCACGTCACATCTCCACCGAGAAGGAAGAGGTTGTTGAGGTTAAGCCGGAACAGGAAGTGACCGAAGCAGACCTGACAGGTTCTGCCACCATCTTGCTTGTTGAGGATGAAGAGGCTGTGCGGGCCTTTGCTGCACGTGCCTTGAGTGGCCGGGGTTATGAGGTGTTTGAAGCTGGTTCCGGCACTGAGGCACTGGAAGTGATGGAAGAGACCGGCGGGGCAGTCGACCTTGTGGTTTCTGATGTGGTGATGCCGGAGATGGATGGACCAAGCCTGCTTATTGAGCTGCGCAAGACGCGTCCTGACCTGAAGATCATCTTTGTTTCTGGTTATGCCGAGGATGCGTTTGAGAAGAACCTGCCTGCTGAGGAGAGTTTCACCTTCTTGCCGAAGCCGTTCACGCTTAAACAGCTTGCAACAACTGTGAAAGAAACTCTGGAAGCCAAGACGCAAGAGCGTGCTTAGTTTCTTGCTCTTTAATGCAAAAGGCCGGAGAGCTGGGAAGCTTTCCGGCCTTTTTTGAATCTTGGATGCTTAGCAGCCCGCAGATGATTCCGCATTGGCCTTCAAACGCTGAAGGCTCTGCATGGATCCCGGATTGCCTGGAAGTTGGAAAGACTGTTCTTGCGGGGTGTAGATGTTATTGACTAGGGCAAGGTCCTGCACAACGTTTGTACGGCACTGTGCGCCAGAGAAGCGCACCCGAATACGATATGCGCGCTCACCAGAGTCAGAGGCGCCGAACTCGTTATCCAAAACAGCGTTTTCGCCGCGCACGTAGCTTTCCATCACCACCATGTTTGGTTCATTCTGCTGCACGATGGTGCCGCGTGCACTTGCGCTGTCTACCAGTGTTTTGCGAACAGTTTCAGGTGACGCGTTGATCTGAATCTGCTGGGAATCTGAGTCTGCACGAATGGCAGGCTGACCGCTGCGATTGGATGGGCCGCTTTGGCAAGCTGCAAGAGCTGCAGTTAATCCGATAAAAATAAGTTTCTTCATAGCGTAAATCCTGCGGGTGACAAAAACAGAAGCAGCTGCCGCCAACCGCGAAATTCTGTTTGGCGTGATTTCAATGGAGCCACCCAATGAATGGGATCGGCCTTTCTCGCATATGCCCGCCAGATGGCGTTTTGATGAGCACTATATGACCACAAGATGCAGATGCGCCAATAGAAACACAGAGATGTAAAGTTCTATAGCTTTAGAACACCTAAAATAATCGGGACCGAAAAACAACGGAATCTTTTGATCAAAGAGCTGTGAACGTCTCTGCATGATTTGAGTTGATTGAAAGTGTCGGGGTGAGCCGAAGAAGCAACGCAGATTGCCCATAAAAAAATCCGGGTTGGATTGACCAGCCCGGATTTGCATTTCTGTTTGGTTTAAAAGCTGCTTATGCAGTCAAACCACAGGCGATTTTTGTTGCAAGCTTTGCGTTGTTTTTAACCAGCGCAATGTTGGTTGCAAGGCTGCGGCCCTTGGTGCGCTCGAAAATGTCTTGCAGCACGAACGGTGTTACTTCCTTGCCGGTGACGTTCTGTTCTTCAGCTGCCTGAATGGATGCATCAATGAACACCTGCATTTCGTCAGATGGAATTTCATCTTCTACAGGTACCGGGTTGGTGACCAGCATGCCGCCGTGATCGCCAAATGTTTCGCGGAACTTGATCAGTTTGGAGATGTCGGAAGCATCGTCCAGGCTGTAAGGCGCTTTGATCTTTGAATCGCGAGACCAGAAGGCTGGTACGTTTTCACAGTTGAACCCAATGACCGGAACGCCGCGTGTTTCCAGAACTTCAAGTGTCTTTGGAATGTCGAGCAGGGCTTTTGCGCCTGCGGAAACAACGCAAACTGGAGTGCGGGACAGCTCATCCAGATCAGCTGAGATATCGAAGCTGGTTTCTGCGCCCTTGTGGACACCGCCGATGCCGCCGGTTGCGAATACGCGGATGCCAGCTGCGTGTGCCGCCATCATGGTTGCGGCTACGGTTGTGGAACCGTTTTTACCCAGCGCCATAGCGAAGGACAGATCTGCGCGGGAGCACTTCATGACGTCTTTGGCGTTTGCCAGTTCTTCCAGAGTGCTGTCTTCCAGACCTACGTGAAGTTCACCATTCAACACTGCGATTGTTGCAGGGACCGCGCCACCGTCGCGGATGATCTGTTCTACTTCGCGGGCAGTCTCAACGTTTTGCGGATACGGCATACCATGGGTAATGATGGTGGACTCCAGCGCAACAATAGGGGCGCCATTGCTCAGAGCATCTGCAACTTCTTTTGAATGATGGATTTTAATTGAACTTCCCATGGTTTTCCCAGTCTTTCGTATGTTGTTGGTGCTTAGGCATGTTCTAATAAACGAGCTTTAAGCGATTGGGGTGAAAGCGTTTCTGGCGCGGCGCCAGTCGCTTCCACTGTAATTGATGCAGAAGCAAGGCCGCTTTTTACTGCTGAAACCGGGGCTTCATTGAGGCAGCTTGCATAAAGAAAGCCTGCAATGAAGGCATCACCGGCACCGGTGACATCCACGGGAACAACAGAAAATGGAGTGTGCGAGCTTGTGCTGCCTGCACAGTGAAGAGCCAGTGGTTTGTTGGAATTGCTGACCAGAACAATTGGAATGCCCGCAGATGCCAGCTTTAGAGCTAGTTCTTCTGCTGAGAATTCTCCTGGTTTGCACTCCAACAGAGCTGTGGCTTCATCTGTGTTGGTAAAAAGAATGTCGATTTTTGAGAGGAGGGAACGCAGTTTGGGCGCCTTCGCAATTGAGACAGTGTCCGCTGCGAGAAGGCGATGCTCCTTGGCATCGGCGAGTGAGAGAAGCGTTGCTTCTTCCAGATTTGTTTCGCAGAGCCAGATATCGCAGTCCAGCAGTGCTTGCGGAATTGGATTTGCTTCTGAGAAACTTACCTTGGCTGTGATTTCACTGTCCGAAATAGCTGAGAATAACGTGCCATCCGGATTGTGAAGCGCCAGATAGGATCCGGTTCTCCCATCTGTGACAGTGGTGATACTGGAAGTATCAATCCCGCACTCAGTCAGACTTTTTGCGAGGAATGCTCCGTCTGCATCGTCACCCAGACATCCATGCATTGTTGGTTGCATGCCCAGCCGGGCCATTGCGCGTGCAATGTTTGCTCCAACACCTCCAGCACGGGACATAATTTTCCCGGGTGTTGAGGTGTCCGGCTTGAATGGTCGATCTGCGTGGGCAATCCTGTCCAGATGGATTGCTCCGATTACTCCGACCTGTTTAGTGGACATAACCAATTCTTCCTCCCGACATCGAAAGACAGTTGATATGCAATGTGGTTGGTCAAAGCAAGCTACGAGCAAATACAGACTGTGGGTGATGTATCAAAAAGTGCACTTTTGCTGTTTGATTCCAGATGCATTCCTCCAAACAGGTGTCGGGAAAAGTTATCTACATGTTGAACAATAGGAGAACGCATTGAAATTAATCCATTTTTATTAGTTAGTTATCAGGTATTGCGAAGTTGGAACAAAGTGAGTACAAATAACTGACTTTGAAACTGCGCGTCCATCGTGAAATAAGGGATGAGAACGTATGGCACAAACTTCACTTCGCCTTGTTGAGGGCAATCAGATGGACAAGAATAAAGCACTGGATGCAGCGCTTTCCCAAATTGAACGAGCCTTTGGTAAAGGCTCCATTATGCGCATGGGCCAGGGGCAGGCCGTAGAAATCCAGAGCGTTTCGACTGGTTCTCTCAGTCTTGATATCGGTCTTGGAATCGGCGGACTTCCAAAAGGGCGTATCGTTGAGATCTATGGACCTGAAAGCTCCGGTAAAACCACACTGGCTTTGCACACAGTTGCCTGTGCGCAGCAAGGGGGCGGGATTTGCGCCTTTGTTGATGCTGAACATGCGCTGGACCCGGTGTATGCACGTAAGCTCGGTGTGAACATTGATGACCTGCTTATCTCGCAGCCGGATGCTGGTGAACAGGCGCTTGAGATCGCCGATACACTGGTTCGCTCTGGTGCGATTGATGTGTTGGTGATCGATTCCGTTGCTGCGCTGACGCCAAAAGCTGAACTTGAAGGTGAGATGGGCGATTCGCTTCCAGGCTTGCAAGCTCGCTTGATGAGCCAGGCACTGCGCAAGCTGACTGCTTCCATTTCCAAATCCAACACAATGGTGATCTTCATCAACCAGATCCGCATGAAGATCGGTGTGATGTTTGGGTCTCCTGAGACGACAACTGGCGGTAATGCGCTCAAGTTCTATGCTTCTGTGCGTCTGGATATCCGCCGTATCGGTGCGATTAAAGATCGTGACGAAATTGTTGGTAACCAGACTCGCGTGAAAGTGGTGAAGAACAAGCTGGCGCCTCCATTCAAGCAGGTTGAATTTGACATCATCTACGGTGAAGGCATCTCCAAAATGGGGGAATTGCTGGATCTTGGTGTGAAAGGCGGCATTGTTGAGAAGTCAGGTGCGTGGTTCTCCTACAACAGCCAGCGGCTGGGGCAGGGGCGAGAGAACTCGAAAACCTTCCTGAAAGAGAATCCTGAACTGGCGGACGAGATTGAACTTGCTATCCGACAGAATGCAGGTTTGATCGCTGAAGCGATTGATGATCCGGAAAAAGCTGCGGAAAACCAATAGAGTTTAGAGGGGCTGGATTTATCCAGCCTCTTTTTTTGTAGGGTTTTATGGACAGATTTGCTGCATATGGCTAAAACGCGGCAGATACTAATTTTTTGCTGCATCGTTTTTGATGCGCATACCCTGCAATTTGGCGGCTGTGATTGTTGAAGTAGCTGACCACTAGAAAATGAGACGGACATCAAGACCTATGAGTGGCGTCAACGAAATTCGGTCGGCTTTTCTCGACTACTTTGCAAAGAACGGACACGAAGTTGTTCCTTCCAGTCCACTGGTGCCACGCAATGATCCGACATTGATGTTTACGAATGCGGGTATGGTGCCATTCAAGAACGTATTCACCGGTTTGGAAAAACGGGATTACGTGCGTGCAACATCCTCGCAAAAGTGTGTTCGCGCTGGCGGTAAGCACAACGATCTGGACAATGTCGGCTACACTGCGCGTCACCACACCTTTTTTGAAATGCTGGGCAACTTTTCCTTTGGAGATTACTTCAAGGAAAACGCTATTGAGCTGGCGTGGAATCTGATCACCAAAGAATACGGATTGCCAGCTGACAAGCTGTTGATCACGGTTTATTCCGAGGATGAAGAAGCCTTCAAAATCTGGAAGAAACTGACCGGTTTTGCTGATGAAAAGATCATCCGCATTCCGACCTCAGATAACTTCTGGGCCATGGGTGATACCGGTCCTTGTGGTCCATGCTCTGAGATCTTCTACGATCATGGTGAGCATATCTGGGGTGGCCCTCCAGGTTCTCCTGAGGAAGATGGTGATCGCTTTATTGAGATCTGGAACCTCGTGTTCATGCAGTACGAGCAGCTGCCAGAAAAGCGTATCGATCTGCCACGTCCGTCCATTGATACGGGCATGGGGCTTGAGCGTTTTGCTGCGATTATGCAGGGCGTACATAACAACTACGAGATCGACCTCTTCAAAGCTCTGATTGCGAGCTCTGAACATCTCACTGGTGTTGAAGCTGTTGGCAAAGCGCAGGCGAGCCACCGGGTGATTGCTGATCACTTGCGGTCCATGGCCTTCCTGATTGCTGATGGTGTTCTGCCTTCCAATGAAGGTCGTGGTTACGTTCTGCGCCGCATCATGCGCCGCGCGATGCGCCATGCAAACCTTCTGGGTGCGCAAGAGCCAGTTATCTTCAAGATGCTGCCTACTCTGGTTCGTGAAATGGGCCAGGCGTTCCCTGAGCTGCCACGTGCAGAAAAGCTCATTGAAGAGACTGTTCAGCTGGAAGAAAAGCGTTTCATCAAAACTCTTGAGCGCGGTCTTGGCCTACTGGAAGATGCAACCAGTTCTCTGGGCTCCGGTGATCAGCTTGATGGTGAAACAGCGTTTAAGCTTTATGACACCTTCGGTTTCCCGCTCGATCTGACACAGGATGCATTGCGCAGCCGTGAGATTGCGGTTGATACCGATGGGTTCAACACTGCTATGGAGCGCCAGCGTGCTGAAGCGCGTGCGGCGTGGTCCGGGTCCGGTGATGCTGCAACCGATGCGATCTGGTTCTCTATTAAGGAAAAAGCAGGCGCGACTGAGTTCCTCGGTTATGAGACTGAGAAGGCAGAAGGCGTCGTCCTGAACCTTGTGAAGGATGGTGAAGAAGTTACTTCTCTGAAGCAAGGTGAAGAGGGATCCTTAATCCTTAACCAGACACCGTTTTATGGCGAATCCGGTGGTCAGGTTGGCGACTGTGGCACCATGGTTGCTGATGGTGTTTCTCTTGCTGTGACCAACACGCAGAAAAAAGCTGATGGGCTGTTCGTCCATGCTGTTCGTGTTGAGAGTGGTGAAGTTAAGGTGGATGACGCGCTTGAGTTGGTTGTTGACCATTCTCGCCGCAGTGCAATTCGGTCCAACCACTCTGCGACACACCTTGTTCACGAAGCTTTGCGTGAAGTGCTGGGTACTCACGTTGCTCAGAAGGGTTCTTTGGTTACGCCTGAGCGTCTGCGTTTTGACTTTTCGCATCCAAAGCCTGTCAGTGCTGAAGAAACAATACGTGTTGAGGCTCTGGCCAATGAGATTGTGCTGCAGAATGGCGCTGTTGAGACTTCTTTGATGGAAGTTGATGAGGCGATTGAAGCTGGCGCGATGGCTCTGTTCGGTGAGAAGTATGGCGATGAAGTCCGTGTGGTTTCTATGGGTACGGCAACCACTGGCGAGAAAGCCGGTAAGTCTTATTCCGTGGAGCTTTGCGGCGGTACGCATGTGAAGCGTACTGGCGACATTGGTCTTGTGACCGTTGTTTCTGAAGGTGCTGTTGCTGCTGGTGTTCGCCGTATTGAAGCACTCACGGGTGATGAAGCACGTAAGTATCTGGCAGAGCAGGATACGCTGATGCGCGAGACTGCTGGTCTGCTTAAGGTTGCTGCGGCTGACGTTCCTGCTCGCATTGCGAGCTTGTTGGATGAGCGCAAGAAGCTGGAGCGTGAACTGACTGATGCGAAGAAGAAACTTGCGATGGGCGGTGGCAGCTCCGATGGGGATGCTGGTGTTACTGAAGCAGGTAAATTCAAGCTTATGGCTCGCGTTCTTGAAGGCATTAACCCGAAAGACCTTAAGTCTGTTGCGGATGAAGGCAAAACCGCGATCGGTTCTGGTGTTGTTGTGCTGATCAGCAAAGCGGAAGACGGTAAGGCTGCGATCGTTGTTGGCTCGACCAAGGATGTGAGTGAGACGGCCAGTGCGGTTGAGCTTGTTCGCATTGGTTCTGCTGCCCTTGGTGGTCGTGGTGGCGGTGGCCGTCCTGACATGGCGCAGGCTGGTGGCCCGGATGCAAGCAAGGCTGATGAGGCGATTGCTGCGATCAAGGCTCACCTTGAAACGCTTTAATATCGAACCAAAGATCTAAGAGTTGCAAAGGGGGGATTTAATCTCCCCTTTATTTTTTGCCAGTTACTTTTGCTGGGTGCCTCTTTTTACGGTTTGCATGGGCCTGCAAAATGGGAAAAGGGAGGTTTGTTGCTGTTGGGTTTGCTTTATCTGTTTCTTCAAGTGCTCGGGAATTGTATTGGGGGCTTTGGTGGCACACTCCATCAAGTTGAAAGTTTATAATCTGCTGGAGCGCAGCAGTGCCGGTAACCGGCTTGCCAAGCAGATCGACGCTATTCTTATCGTCTTCATCGTTTTGAATGTGGGGCTTGCTGTTCTCGAAACCGAGCCCAGCATCGGAGAGGCGTATGTCTGGCAGATTTTTTTGCTGGATTTTGTTGCCGGCTCAATCTTTGCCATTGAGTATCTGCTGCGGCTCTGGGTTTCAGACCTGCATCCACCTTTGAGGAAATACGGCCCACTCAAAGCGCGGGCAGTTTATGCGGTACAGCCGCTCTCATTAGTTGATTTTATAGCTGTTCTGCCCTTCTGGCTTTCGTTGTTTTTTGCCAGCATCAGTTGGAAGTCGCTTGTTATTCTGCGTTTGTTACGGTTCTTGAAGATTGCGCGGTATTCGCCTGCTGTCCGTTCTTTGATTTCTGCTGTGGTTGCTGAGCAAAGGGCGATTGTGGGCAGTCTGGTGCTGATTCTGGGTGTTGCTCTTGTAGCCGCTACGCTGCTTTACAGTGTTGAACACGCTGTCCAGCCAGAGCATTTCGGCACCATTCCAAGTGCGTTGTGGTGGGCGTTTTCTACACTCACTACGGTTGGTTATGGCGATGTTGTACCTGTCACTGCCATGGGCAAAACCATTGCAAGTGTTGTGATGTTGATGGGGTACTGCCTTTTTGCGCTGCCGGTTGGCATTGTTGGCACCGCGTTTGCGCGTGAGATCCATAGCAGGGACTTTGTTATCACCTGGGGAATGGTGGCCACTATTCCGTTGTTTGAGCGCTTGTCTGCAGTTGAGATCGCCGCTGTGACTGAGCTTTTACATTCGCACAGTGTGCCTGCTGGGCAGACCATTTGCGAGAAAGGGGAGGATGGAGACAGCCTTTACCTGATTGCGTCTGGTGAAGTGGAAGAAGTGTTTGCTGATCATCGTATATTGCATGGTGAGGGAGAGCACTTTGGTGAGGCATCGTTGTTTGCTCATCGCAAGCGAACGGCCAGCGCTGTAGCGCGGACACCGGTACAGCTGATGGTGCTCAAGATGGAAGACCTGCGCCGCTTCATGGATCGCAAGCCGGCTGTTGCCAGGAAGATCATTGATGAAGCTATTGATGAGCGCAGGAGCCATCATACGGATGTGGAGTTTACTTCGTAGTCTGGTGCTGGATGTACGGTGTTAGTACTTCGATCTTATTGGTCCAGATGTAGCCATCAAAATTATCAGGCACTGCAGCAAGCTGTTCGGTTGTATCTATGCCGCCACCTGCGCCCTGTGATTTGAATGGGCCCGATGCGATGACTTCGCTGCCATATTCCTTGAGCCTTTGTTGGAACTTATGTGGCCAGCCCCATACAGCCCATGTGTAATTTGAGGGAACACCAATGACGGTGTCTCTGCAATCATGTGGAACGTATCCACTCCAGCCGAGAGCGACGTATGTTTTTAGGCAGGCTTTGGTTTGGCGTTTGTCGAAGCCTACGATTTCCTCGGTGCTATCTGCAATGCTCCAGGTGGGGGCAGCAGCTCCATAGACACCCCAGATTTGCTTCTTCCATTCCGGATGCTTGCTGAGTTTCTCTTGAAGGAGTTCTGCCGAGCGGAGTTCTTTCTCCTTGAAATTGATCAGGAACTTCTTGCCGGGGAGGGCGCGGAACACCTCCTCGAGTTCTGGTAAGGCACCTATGCCGGTTCCTCTCAATGGATAGGTTTTTCCGCCGTCTGCAGTGTAGCCATAGCCGATGTCCAGTGCTTTGAGCTTTGCAAGTGAATGAGATCTGGTGATGCCTAGGCCATTGGTGCGGCAGTCCAGTGTCCAATCATGAAAGACGGCGAGTTTGTTGTCTGCTGTTGGGTGTACATCCAGCTCCACAATATCTGCGCCAGCTTCAAACGCGGCTTTCATAGAGGCAATTGTGTTTTCTAGATAGGAATGAGAAGGCGTGTCAATGCGTTCTGCCGTACAAGTCTGATTGGTCAGCTCGTTGCGATGATAGGTTTGGTGGACACCGCGATGAGCAATGAACCTGGGTTTGCCGGATAAGGGTTGGCTTGAAAGCCATGAGGCGTTGTAGAGGTAGACCCCGGCAAAGATGAGGAGGAGCAGCAGGACAATCTTTTTAAACATAAGAGGCGCCGGGTTGGAAACAGAGACCGTCCGCCTAGGTTGAAAGCCTAATGTGTTCTCACTTAGGCGTTGTTTTGGCGTACTCAAGATTTCGGCATCGAGGTGCCGGTGAAGTCCTTGGGAACTTTGCGGTAATCAGGCACATGTATGTTGAGATCTGATTGGTCTGTTCGTCAGGGAGCGTCAGAGCAGCTGTTCCGCTCCCTGTTAGCCTTATTTTCCTGAAGCGCAGCTTAGGGTCACTTGCTTATCCGCGGGGGAGTAGAAGTAGTTGCAGTGCTCAAAAAACAGCTGGCCGCTGTTAAATAGCATCGGACTAACATCCTTGTGCCCTAAGGACCATCTGGCTGAGTGGCCGAGAGCCTGATTGCTCCCATAGCTTAGTACCACCAGAGGCTCTTTGCTTTGCTCATTTACGTAAAGCTGCATCTCATAGTCTGACGTCTCAATCTGTCCACTGTTCGGGCTGGCAGTACAACAGGGGGGCGTGGTTTCAGCTACTGAGACTATGCCATATGAAATACCTGTATCCGGGAGAATGCGGGCTGGTTGAGGACCAGTTGACGGATAAACGACCTTACCGTTGGACTTGCTCGTGATTGCAAAGGGGAGGACAGGTGCAACCAAAGCCGTTGGATTTGCTGGTGACGTAGATAGTGGAAGTGTGAGCGTTTTGCCCAGATTGGGGAGTGGGTTTTGAGTAGATGCCAGATAGACATCGATGCTGCTGCTGTTTGAGTGTGTGCTTGTGAGGGCGTAGTTCTGGTTCTTGAAAGGGGCACCATTGTCGTCGATCAGATTTAGGAATGGGTTTGTAGGATTGGCTTGCTCCGCATCCACTTGGGAAATGCCGTGGGGACTGTCAAAGCCAACACCCATCATGAAAACCTTAGGATTGTGATTGCAGGTAGGTGCGGGTGTCTTTGAACAGGTGGGCTTGTTCTTACTGTTTGGACAATGCTGTACGGCGGCAAAGACCGGAAAGTTTTTGAGGTGTTTTGTAGGAGCCTTGCCGGGCGTTCCAAACGAGAGATCACGATTGATAATGTATCCAGCATAGGTATTCCCTGAACTGGAGTAGGACAGGGTGGAGCAAGTGGAGCTGGCTTGCTCTTCAGCAGTCGGAATAAAAAATCCAGCAGAGCCAACGATGCCGGTTGACCCTGTGTCCATGACAAAGATTGAGTTCTTTTCATCACCTGAAGGGGTTGTCGTTTGTATTTCCAGCTGGAAGTACGGGCCAATTTTCTTGGCGGTTATGGCGTCATTATCCTGAGCATGAGCCAAGTTTGCCAATCCCACGCCGAGCAGGAACAGTAAGGGTTGTGGTTTCATTGTCTGGATCCTTTTTGATTACGGTAGGTCCGTATTCGTGAAGGATGCATTGTTCAGTACTCCCTTGATTTAAAGGGAGTACTGGAATTTCAATCGGTTTGGCTGGCTTGTGTAATTGCTTCGCACAAAAAAAAGGGTGCCCAGAGGCACCCTTTTCGTAAATCAGAGCTTTGGCAGCGTTTACGCAGTCGCCATAGCTTTCTGGAGGTTTTCGTCGACTTTGTCGAGGAAGCCAGTTGTGGTGAGCCACTTCTGGTCTGGACCTACGAGCAGGGCCAGATCTTTGGTCATGTGACCGCTTTCAACTGTGTCGATACATACCTGCTCAAGAGTTTCAGCAAACTTCTTCAGTTCAGCGTTGTCGTCGAGTTTCGCGCGGTGAGCCAGACCACGGGTCCATGCAAAGATAGATGCGATGGAGTTTGTGGAGGTCTCTTCACCCTTTTGGTGCTGACGGTAGTGACGGGTCACTGTGCCGTGTGCAGCTTCAGCTTCAACTGTACGTCCGTCTGGTGACATCAGAACGGAAGTCATCAGGCCAAGGGAACCGAAGCCCTGTGCAACAGTGTCGGACTGAACGTCGCCGTCGTAGTTCTTACAAGCCCAAACGTAACCACCAGACCACTTCATGGATGCAGCAACCATGTCATCGATGAGGCGGTGCTCGTACCAGATTTTTTCTGCTTCGTACTTCTCTTTGAACTCAGCTTCATAGACTTCCTGGAAGATGTCTTTGAAGCGACCATCGTATACTTTGAGGATGGTGTTCTTGGTGGAGAGGTAGCAAGGTACCTTACGGCCAAGAGCGTAGTTCATTGAAGCGCGAGCGAAGTCGCGGATGGAATCATCCAGGTTGTACATTGCCATTGCAACGCCGGAGGATGGTGCATCAAACACTTCGTGTTCGATCTCGGTTCCATCTTCGCCAACGAACTTAACAGTCAGCTTGCCTTTGCCTGGGAATTTGAAGTCAGTCGCGCGGTACTGATCACCAAATGCGTGACGGCCAACGATGATTGGCTGAGTCCAACCTGGAACCAGACGTGGAACGTTGGACATGATGATTGGCTCACGGAAAATAACGCCACCCAGAATGTTACGGATGGTGCCATTTGGGGAGCGGTACATACGCTTCAGGTCAAATTCTTCAACGCGTGCTTCATCTGGAGTGATGGTTGCACACTTAACGCCAACGCCGTGTTCTTTGATTGCGTTTGCAGCATCAACGGTGATCTGATCGTCAGTTGCGTCGCGGGACTCAATGCCGAGGTCGTAGTACTTCAGATCGATGTCCAGGTAAGGATGGATCAGCTTGTCCTTGATGAACTGCCAAATGATGCGAGTCATCTCATCGCCGTCGAGCTCGACGACTGGATTTGCTACCTTGATCTTCGCCATATTAGTAGACCTCGTGTTTTTAGGTACATGAAAATGGAGCCTGAAGCGGCTCGAATTGCCATGTGTATACACATGTGCGCAATTTAATGCCAGTGGAAATGCTAGCTCGGTTGGCTTGTAATACCAAATTCGTATGCCGCACAGAAGTGGTGTTTGCTAACAAACTGCAATTTCAACTGTATTTGCTCTCATACATGGTGTGAGATGCTGTCCATAATCTTGCTGTACCTTTCTCCTTTTCGAGTGGATTGTCGGACATTCTGCTTAGGGCGCAAAAACCGATTACTCCGCAATCCCAAGATGTTATCCACTATGAGTTGCAATTGTGCAGTTTGTTCTTAACTCTCAAAACATATCCAATTACTCTGGCGACCTGATGGCGTCATAATTGGGACGCGAGCATTTTGTAGAGCGCGCAGGAGTCGGTTGGTGCGTTCTTTGACTTAGGAGTAAGGGAAGATGCGGATTGTTGTAACCGGTATGGGGGTTGTTTCACCCCTAGGTGTTGGGATCAACCCGTTTTGGAAGAGACTGGTAGCTTCTGAAAGTGGTATTCGCGCTCTTACCAGATTTGATGGAAGTGAGCACGCTTGTCAGGTGGCAGGACAGGTTCCGACCATCGATGAAGATGAATTTGGCTTTGATGCCAGTGTTGCTATTCCTTTTAAAGACCAGAAGAAGATGGATTTATTTATCCATTATGCTCTGGTTGCAGCCCAGGAAGCCGTTGAACAGGCTGGCTGGCATCCTGAAACGGATGAAGAGAAGGAAAGCACTGCGACGATCATCGCATCCGGTGTTGGTGGCTTTCCAGCGATGACCGGAGCTACGCGCACCGTGGAGACCAAAGGTCCGCGACGTTTATCACCGTTTATTGTGCCGAGCTTTCTGGCAAACCTTGCAGCAGGTCAGGTTTCGATTGCCAATGGGTTTAAAGGCCCGTTGGGAACGCCTGTGACCGCATGTGCTGCCAGTGTGCAGGCCATTGGTGATGCCGTGCGCATGATCAAGAGTGGTGAGGCAAGTGTCGCCCTTGCTGGTGGTGCTGAGGCCTGTATTGATGCTGTCTCGTTTGCGGGCTTTTCTGCAGCCCGTGCGCTGTCGAGCGGGTATAATGATGAGCCTAGCAAAGCCTCTCGTCCCTTTGACAAAAACCGTGATGGATTTGTCATGGGTGAAGGAGCTGCGATGTTGGTGATCGAGACGCTTGACCATGCCCTTGCTCGTGGCGCGACACCGCTTGCTGAGATTCTGGGTTATGGCACATCAGCTGATGCTCACCATGTGACGGCATCCCCTCCGGATGGAGCAGGCGGGCAAGCTGCGATGCGCAAGGCCTTGAAGCAGGCAGGGATTAATCCTGACGATATTGATTACATCAATGCCCACAGTACATCGACGCCAGTTGGCGACGCTGCAGAAATTGCAGGTATTCAGGCTGTGTTTGGTGATCGTGGGAAGGATCTGGCTGTTTCTTCAACCAAGTCTGCGACGGGTCACCTTTTGGGGGCTGCCGGTGCTATTGAGGCAATTGCTTCTATTATGGCGCTGCGGGAAGGCGTGCTTCCTCCGACATTGAACTTGGAAGAGCCTGATGATGAGGCCTCCCAGTTTGATCTGGTGGCGAATGCCTCCAAAGAGAAAGACCTGAAATATGTCATGTCCAATGGCTTTGGTTTTGGCGGGGTGAATGCTTCCTTGATCTTCGGAAAGCCGAGCTGACAGCTGGCAACAACATAGTTTTGGAAAAGGCTCAGGGGATCTCTGGGCCTTTTCTTTTTGCCACATTGTTCTTTTAGCTGCATTTTACTGACCTGATTTAACTTACGTTTCTAGCAGTTTACGTTGATTGATTTAGGTGTTGCTTATATATGCAGGCTTGTTTGAAGGTCCTGTTCATCCTTCGCAGATATGATTTTAATTCCTGCTCATTTTGAAAGTTTGATTGATGCTCAACCGTTTGAACAACAAGCACTATGCTTTAATCACCATTCTGTTGCTGATCGCGACTGCCGCTATCCTTCTTGCAATGGGGCGGGAACCAATCTGTAAATGTGGGGTGGTCAAGCTCTGGGCGGGTAATGCCAATAGCGCTGATAGCAGCCAGCATATCTCTGATTGGTACACGCCGTCTCATATCATCCACGGCATGTTGTTTTATGCTTTGTTCTGGTGGATGGGGCGTCTCTTTACTGGCGGTGCAGGTTGGCCTATGGGCTTTCGGTTGGTTCTGTCGGTTATTGTTGAGGCGACCTGGGAGCTTGTCGAGAACTCCAGCTACATCATCAATCGTTACCGTGAAGCGACCATCGCCCTGGATTACTTTGGCGACAGTGTTCTGAACTCCGTCTTTGATATTATCTGGATGATTTTCGGTTTCTGGCTTGCTTCACGATTGCCGGTTTGGCTGACTGTTGTGCTTATCCTTGCCATGGAATTGATTGTTGGGGCGATCATCAGGGATAACCTCACACTCAATGTGATCATGCTGGTTTACCCGTTGGATGCCATCAAAGAATGGCAGATGCAGGCTTACTGATTACAACAAGATTGTGCCGCGCTCATTTTTTGATTGCGCGGCACGTTGGACTTCTAAGCTGACTCTTTCGATGAAGTTCCAAATCAAAGCGCACTACGCTTTTTTGTGTGCAGCCAATGCAATGGCCACATAACTCCAACCGTTGAACATGATGGAAATGCCTGCCACAAGGCCAAGCGCCCAAGCAGTGGAGGCAGGGAAGTCGAGCAGGATCATCAAGCCGGCTGCGATTGCTATGACACCAGAGGCCAGAATCCAGCCCCAACTGGTGTGAGGTCGCAAGCGGAATGAGAACAACGCCTGCGCAATGCCTTGCGCAATGAAGACAGCGGAGAGCACAAGTGTCAGTGCTTCTGTTCCGGCGACGGGGTTATAATAGATTGCGACCCCGCCAACCAGCGCGATGATGCCTATCAGCGATTGTCCGAGGAAGCCTCCCCATTCCTTCACCTGCATGGCGTGCCAGAGTTGAAGAACCCCGACGACTATCAGAACCAATCCAATTACCAGTGCTACTGCGATGGAGGACGCGTATGGTATGACCAACACAATCGTACCACCAATCACCATCAGTACTCCGAGCACCAGAAACTTCAACCAGTTGTCACGCACTAACTGCGTGAGGTCCGGGACATTTGTAGGCGGGGTGCCACCTGCGTTGGGTTCTTGTCCAGACATTGTCGTCGGGGTCTCCTTCATAGAGGGTCATGCCATTCAGAGGCTGCATTGAAATGGCTAACACTCTAGGTAACAGCAAAACACAGCTTTACTCTTGATTGAATTCGCCGAATTTTACCCTCTTTAGGTGATTGGTCAGAGTTCCTACGCCATATCATGTGACTGAGGTGCAGGTGGTGACTTGTCGCCGAGGGAAAACGGCAGGCTGTTTCTGATAGGAGTTTGTGTCTGCTGAGTGGTAAAACGGCTCTGGTAATTTCCAGTGTGATCGGCTAGAGGATCCGCATGTCTGAAAGCACTCCTGAAACAAACAATGCCATTCCTCCTGTTGTCGTTCTCTGTGAGCCTCAACTTGGCGAAAACATCGGTATGGTTGCTCGTGCTATGGCCAATTTTGGTCTGCACGACCTGCGCCTGATCAACCCACGCGACGGTTGGCCGAGTGAAAAAGCACGCTCAGCTTCCAGCCGAGCACATCACGTTATTGATGCAGCACGGGTTTTTGACAGTGTTGAAGAAGCTGTTGCTGATCTGAAACTCGTTTTTGCGACGACCGCGCGTAGCCGTGACATTCCAAAACCTGTTGTGGGGCCAGATGAAGCTGCGACTGAGAGCGTTGCTCAGGGCGTGCGGGGGATCCCATCCGGTTACATGTTTGGCCGCGAACGCTGGGGCCTGAATAATGACGAAGTGGCGCTTGCAAATAAGATTGTGACCCTTCCGGTTGATCCGACTTATGCATCCTTGAATATTGCCCAGGCTGTTTTGGTATGTGCCTATGAATGGCGCCGCGTGGCGACAGCAGGTGCACTGCCTTTCTCCTTGGATGATTATGATGGTGAGCTGGCAACACAAGAGTCCATTCAACGGATGTTTGAGCATCTGGAAGCTGGGCTGGATTCTCGCGGGTTCTTCCGTCCTATTGAAAAGAAGCCAGTAACAATTCGTAGGCTGCGCAACATCTTTCAGAAAGCAGATCTCACCGAAAATGAAGTGCGTATCATGCGTGGTGTGATTTCCTGCTTTGAGAAGTATGGCGTGAAGGACAAAGATTGATGCTGACCGGCTCCCCAGCCATTCCATTTCAACAAATGCACATGCAGGCGGATACGTCAGGTCGTGTGTTGGTGTTGGATAGTGGTGTCGGGGGGCTGTCTGTGCAGCGTGAGATCAAGCGAATGCTCCCTGATGCTGCACTGCTGTATCTAGCGGACCGTGCTGCTTTCCCTTATGGCGACTGGGATGCAGCGGCACTGCGTGAGCACATCTGCGCCTTGGTTGTGTCCGTTAGTGAAGTGTGGCAACCGAGTGCGGTTGTGATCGCTTGCAACACGGCCTCGACGCTTGTGCTCAAGAGCTTGCGAGAGATTATGAGCGTTCCTGTGGTTGGGACGGTCCCTGCAATTAAACCTGCTGCATCACAAACACAAAGCGGCGTTTTTGCAGTGCTTGCCACGCCAGGGACTGTGAAGCGTGACTACACGCAGGACCTGATCATAGAGTTTGCGCCTGAGCACCATATCGCTCTTGTTGGGGCAACCGGTCTTGCAGCGCTTGCAGAAGATAAGCTGGCAGGTCGCGTCGTAGATCTTGATCGCTTGCTGCAGGAAATTGTTCCTTGCTTTGTCGAGAAAGACGGTCAGCGTACCGACTGTATCGTACTTGGATGCACGCACTATCCTTTTTTGCAGGAAGAAATGGAGCAGGTAGCTCCATGGCCGGTGACGTGGATTGATCCTGCGCCTGCGATTGCCAAACGGCTGGTTCAGGTCGTGGAGCCGGAAACTATAGCGACCGGGTTTGAGGATCTGTTTTTCCTGACCAGCTGAGGTTCTCCCTCGTAACGTATAGGTTGCTGGAGTGTTGCCCGCCTTGGCTCAAATCCTCTCTTATTTAATTGGTTGTTCTAGGCGGATCTTGAATTTGTTTTGATACCCAGTCGGAACCTGCGCATTTGCTGGAGTCGAAGCCTTGGATCTTATCAATACTGTCGTCGATTACACCAATACCATCCTCTGGAACTATGTGCTGCTTTATGGCTTGCTTGCCGTTGGCGTGTTTTTCACGTTCCGATTGGGCTTTATCCAGTTTCGTTATTTTGGACAGTGTTTCAGTGTTCTTCTCAAATCGAGGCATGAGGACCGTAATGGGATCAGCCCGTTTCAGGCCTTGTGTACCAGTCTGGCATCACGAGTTGGGACCGGCAATATCGCCGGTGTTGCAGTCGCGCTGACGCTGGGCGGGCCGGGAGCAATCTTTTGGATGTGGATGGTTGCTCTGGTTGGTATGGCAACTGCCTACGCAGAAAGTGCGTTAGCCCAGCTTTATAAGGTCGAAGATGACGACGGTCAGTTTCGTGGTGGTCCAGCGGTTTATATGGCGGCAGGCTTGAAGAGCAAGCTGCTTGGTCATGTCTTTGCAATTGCTTTGATTTTTGCTTTTGGCATCGTATTCTCCGCAGTGCAGTCCAACTCCATCGCTGATGCTATGAGCAGTGCTTTTGATGTGCCGGAGATCGTCACAGGCGTGGTGCTTGTTCTGGCCGCTGGGCTGGTCATCTTTGGTGGTCTGAGGAAGATCGCTCACTTCGCAGAAGTTGTTGTTCCGTTTATGGCGATTGCTTATGTGGTGATTGCATTTGGTATTCTGGCTGCGAACTACGAAGAAGTGCCTGGTGTTTTGTGGAGTATTGTCGCGCACGCCTTTGGCCTTGAAGAAGCGGTTGGCGGGATATCCGGTGGTGTGATGGCAGCACTGTTGAACGGTGTCCGCCGTGGTCTTTATTCAAATGAAGCTGGAATGGGATCTGCGCCAAACATTGCCGCATCAGCCGTTCCTGACCCACATCATCCTGCTTCTCAGGGTTTTGTGCAGGCGCTGGGTGTCTTCATCGATACGATCGTGATTTGTACTGCGACTGCATTGATTATTCTGCTTTCCGGCATCTACGACCCAACAACAGGTGTGACCGGTATATCGCTGACACAATCAGCCGCAGAAGCGCATGTGGGTGATTTTGGTGTCTACTTCATCGCCATCGCGATCTTTTTCTTTGCATTTACCTCGATCGTGGCAAATTACTCCTATGCGGAGAATGCCATGATTTATCTGGAGCACGGTTGGAAACCGGGGCTTACAATCCTTCGTCTTCTCTCGTTGGCAATGGTGTTTTGGGGTACCCTGCAGACAGTCGGCACTGTGTTTAATGCAGCAGATGCCGCGATGGCTGTGATGGCGACTATCAATCTGGTCGCGATTGTGCTTCTGGCACCAAAAGTGACTTTGATCACCAAGGATTACATCAAGCAGCTGAAGGAAGGGAAGGAGCCAATGTTTGACATTGCCGAGCATCCTGAACTTGCGGATGGGGTTGATGCCACGATTTGGAGCAAAGAGCGTGGTGAAGAAGCACAAAAGCGCTATTGATAGTGCTCTTATTTCTCAGCTGCTTGCTGTCATATTCCGTTGACTCTTGCGTGTAATTTCAATAGGAATGCGCTGTTCATTGCGGTTCCTTTGGGGCCGCTTTGATTTTACGCACCCGTGTGGTTCGGCATGCGCTATTTGCCAGGACCGCTGTCAATCTTTGTGAACCTTTGGGTTTGTGAAGGAAAAGGAGGGCGCGTTTCCTTTAAAATTACAGATAAACGCTAAGGAAACTGCGATGTCTAAGCGCCAGAGCGCCAAGTATAAACTAGACCGTCGGATGGGTGAAAACATCTGGGGTCGTCCTAAAAGCCCTGCGAACCGTCGTGAATATGGCCCAGGCCAGCACGGTCAGCGTCGTAAGGGTAAGCTTTCTGACTTTGGTGTGCAGCTGCGCGCTAAGCAGAAGCTGAAAGGCTACTACGGCAACATCTCTGAGAAACAGTTCCGTAAGACTTATGATGAAGCTTCCCGTCAGCGCGGTGATACTTCTGAAAACCTTATCGGTCTTCTCGAGTGCCGTCTTGACGCAGTTGTTTACCGCGCAAAATTCGTTCTCACTGTGTTTGCTGCTCGTCAGTTCATCAACCACGGTCATGTGAACGTTAACGGTCGCCGCGTAAACATCGGTTCTTACATGTGTAAGCCTGGTGACGTTATTGAAGTTCGTGAAAAGTCCAAGCAGCTGGCAATCGTACTGGAAGCAGTACAGTCCGCTGAGCGCGACGTTCCTGACTACCTTGACGTTGACACCAACAAGCTGACCGCGACATTTGCTCGTGTTCCTGCTTTTGGCGACGTGCCTTACCCAGTTCAGATGGAACCAAACCTGGTTGTGGAATTCTATTCCCGCTAATAGGTTTGATCCTGAAGGATTTGATTTGGGCTGCCCTTTGGGTGGCCCTTTTCTTTTGGTGGTGCTATTCCTCCCGCAGCATAGTGCATTCGCCATTTTTGATTGAGAACGAGTGAAGATAAGATAACGCCATGAGCCAGTTAAGCGCAGAACACGCCGCTGATACAGCCGCTGAGGACAAGAGTTTCGATTCAGAGTGTCATCCACTTTTCCGTGAGGTGCCAAGTTCGGTTGAGTTCAAAAAACTGCGTAAACGTTTGCTGCGTGAAACTCGTCAGGCAATTTCTGACTATAAGATGGTTCCGGATGGGGCGAGCCCGGAGAAAACCAAATGGCTTATCTGCCTTTCTGGCGGTAAAGACAGCTACACTTTGCTTGCTGTTCTGATGGATCTGAAGTGGCGCGGTCTTCTTCCTGTTGACCTGATCGCCTGCAACCTTGATCAATCCCAGCCAGATTTTCCGCAGCACATTCTGCCTGAGTTCTTTGAGCGCTACCAAATCCCTAACAAGATTGTGCGTGAGAACACCTACGGCATTGTGACCGACAAGCTGCCTGAAACGTCTACTTATTGTTCTCTGTGTTCTCGCCTGCGCCGCGGTATTCTTTATCGCACTGCGCGCGAACTTGGTTGTGAGGCGATTGTGCTGGGGCATCACCGGGACGATGCTTTGGAAACCTTCATGATGAATATGTTCTTTGGTGGACGTATGGCCTCCATGCCGCCAAAGCTGGTGAATGACGAAGGTGACCTGATGGTGCTGCGTCCGCTGATGAACTCCTCTGAAGTGGATATCGAGAAGTTCTCCAAGGCAATGGACTTCCCAATCATTCCTTGCAACCTGTGCGGCTCGCAGGATGGCTTGCAGCGTGTTCAAGTGAAGAAGATGCTGCAACAGTGGGAGAAGGAGACGCCGGGTCGGCTGGGCATTATGGCTCGTGCTCTGGCGCATGTGCGTCCATCTCACTTACATGATGCACAGGCGTTTGACTTTGTAGGCCTGCGCCCCAATACGGGTGAGCAGGGAGAGAGTGATCAGGAACCTTGTGCCGCTGCTGATGCGATGACTGAGAAATTGTTTGGTAATGAGTTTTAGGCAACTGACTTTACCGCTGCATTCGGTGATGGAGCGGTTTTTTGCTTTCTCTCGATAGATTGATCGGCTGCATTGGATAGAGATATGACACCACTTCGATTTCGGGCACGCAATACGGCCATAGTTCTGCAGAACATCTTTACTGCACTGATGTTTGTAGTGTTCTCGCAATTGCGAGGGTTTGCAGATCTCTCTCCGTTGCTTGAGGAGGTGTTTGGCATAAGCATCACCACGTTCTTTCTGATTGGCATCACGATCGCGCTTGGTGTTGCTTGCATCTTTTATCTTCCCTCACTCAATTATGCAGAGATTGGAAAAGATGGGATTGTGTATCATCGTGCTCTCATCAAGCGCAAACTGGCCTGGAATGAGATTGAACGTGTGGATGTAAAGCAACTCAGCTTTATGGGTATCAAGCTGGCCAAGCGGGTTGTGCTGGATTTGAAAGGAAAACGGAAGTTTCCCTATGCTCAAGCCGTGCGTGGTTTGGGTGTTGATGGGGTATTACCAGGCACCTACAAACAATCTCCAGATGAAATGGCAGAGCAAATCAATCAGTATCGCCGTATCAATAATGTTTAATCTCCAGCGTTGCTGGAGTTTCACTGCAGTATTTTAATTTCTTGTTAGGTAATAAAAATACGTAAACTATGAGAAATAATTGCGAAAACTACGCGATTTTACCTATTCAATAAAGATTGTATCCAGATCCTGTAACTAAAGTCGAATTAAGACAGATTTTTCATTGGTCAGGCCTCGGATTAACGTGGCGATATTTTTTTAGTTTCTCGATGTGAATTTTCCACGAAAGGCATTGGAGGTAACTATGAATATGGTGATTGAAGGTCTGAATGGCATTGGATGGCGAAAGCGGAGAAATCCTGCTTCTGAGTCTTGTCAATGCGGTTCCTGGAAGCTGCACTGGATCAGGCATTCCAAACGTGACTGGCCGTCTTATTGCAGCAATGCAGATTGCCATCAAAAACCCACCCAAGGCACAGATGTCAGATGGCTAAGCGGCAGCCGTCCTCAAATTATTCCATTGTGCGATAGCTGTAGCAAACAAACCGATCGCTTCAATCTTAGAGATGGTACAGTCACCGTACTGACGCATCAGTATGAGTGCAGCTGAGTTCTCACTTCATCCCCCCATAGTACTTACAGGCGTCAGGGCCGTTCAGTAGAGACGGCTTTTGAAAAACGGTTATGTGGTTGCACTCGTAGCGAGCCAGCCCTTCATTCGTGGTTGGCGTAATGCCAGCGGCGACTGCACCCATCGTGGTGCCTGTGATTATGCCAAGGAGCAAAACTCTCAGATAAACTTGCATTTCTCATCCCCCGATGAACTGTTGATGAGACGGTTTTAGCAGGGGGAATGTGAGAGTGCTCTGAGAGGCGTGTTCATTTAGTGTTCAGGATGGTTAAGCTGTCAGGCTGCTCCAGTTAACCTTTAAGCACTCTGCTTGTGCCGTTGCTTCTGTGAAGCTCATCAGGGGCAGTGCATTTGTTTTTTGCTCGTGGGGAGCGACATGGAGGGCACTCCAACCTGCCTCTCGGGCGGGCATGATGTCTTTTTCCAGATTATCGCCAATGAACAGAGCTGTTTCTGCGACAAAATCGTGCTTGTTTTCAAGTTTGCGAAGAAGGGACACACTTGGTTTGCACTCCGCCGGGAAGGTATCACCACTGGCGTAAGCAAAGTCGACGTGATCCAAAATTCCAAGCTTGTTCATGACGGCCCATTGGAAATTTGAGGGGCCGTTGGTCATAACCCCGATCTGACAGCCAAAATTATCTTTCAGAAGAGACATTGCTTCAAAGATGCCGGTGAACGGTGCTTGAGCCTCAGCCCATCTTTCGGTGAACGTTGCCAGAGCGTGTTTCTGGTCGCTCGGTTTCATGTTTGGGAAACAGGATTGCACAGCCTCCACGCCAGTGTGCTCGCCATTGTGCAGCATATGACGCAGCCAAGTGTCGCTGTGCTTGTTGAACTGCTCACCAAAAATCTCAAAGAACATCTTAGGGTAAGACGCTTTGTGATGGCAAATGGTGCCGTCCAGATCGAAAACAATGGTCTTGAACATATGGTGCCTGTTTGTTGAAAAAAGTGCAGTTAACACTAGTGATTTCCAACAGTATGACAACAAAAAACGGGCCCTCGTGGGAAGGCCCGTTTTATAAATTTTATGCTCAGCAGAGACTTACGCAGCTGGTGCGATCTCGATGCCTTTTTCTGAGAACAGAGCCTGAAGTTCCTGAGACTGGAACATTTCACGGATAATATCACAGCCACCAACGAACTCGCCTTTGACGTAGAGCTGTGGGATTGTTGGCCACTGGCTGTAATCTTTGATGCCCTGACGGAGGCTATCGTCTTCCAGAACGTTATGACCGACGTATTTTACGCCAATGTAATCCAAAATCTGCACAGACTGGCCGGAGAAGCCGCACTGTGGGAAGTTTGGAGTGCCTTTCATGAAGAGCACTACATCGTTGTTTTCTACTTCGTGTTTGATCCAGCTTTGGATATCGCTCATTTCGTCGAGTTCCTTTCGCTCGACCGGGGTCAAAGCCCGGTGACCGTGATTGTATATTGTTCGTAGTGCGGCACTCACATGGGAACTTGCAGGGATAATGCAAGAAAAAGGTCGCACTGCCTTAGTTTTGTTATTCCGGAGCGGAGGTCTGCAACGCCAATGCGTGCAAATCGTCGCCCATTTTACCCTTAAGAGCCTGATACACCAACTGGTGCTGCTGTACGCGAGATTTGCCGCGGAAACTCTCCGAGATAACGACAGCAGCGTAGTGGTCGCCGTCACCTGCCAGATCTCTGATTTCCACGTGTGCGTCTGGCAAAGCCTCTTTGATAAGGTTTTGTAGTTCGCCTGCGTCCATGGCCATGGGTGTGCCTCCTTGCCCGACTGGGTTGCTTCTGTTTGGCTGCTTCCCTCACCATAAATGAAGAGGGAAGCGAATCTTATTTAGAACTCAGTTTAGCAGTTCGGTGGACGAGTATCAGCTCGCCTGCATAAAATGCGGGAACCATCCCTCGAAAGCATTATTCAGCTCTTCAACTGATGCACTGATTTTATCACCAAGAACAAGAGTATCACCCCCTGTCTTACCGATTTCTTCCGTGCTGATACCAGCGTCGATCGCATCTTCCAAGAAGGCAGCGAGCTTTTCCTCTGCCACAGTCACAACATAGCGACTTTGATCTTCACCAAACAGAATGGCATGAGGATGTTCGCCAGTGATTTTTACATCAGCGCCGAGCTTGCCTTTGATTGCCATTTCAGCAAGTGCAACAGCAAGACCGCCAGATGAGATGTCATGAGCTGCTGTGATACGGCCTTCGGTGATTGCTTCACGTACGAACGTACCTGTGAGCTTCTCAACTTCCAGATCTACCGGAGGAGGGGCGCCTTCATCGCTGCCCAGAACTTCCTGCAGATACTGAGAGGAGCCAAGGTGTTTGCCTTTGCCGCCCAGAACAACGATGGTTTCGCCAGTGCTAACAAATGCGCTGCCGACACGTTTGGTTACGTCTTTCAGCAAGCCAACGCCGCCGATTGCAGGTGTTGGCAGAATGCCTTCGCCGTAGGTTTCGTTGTACAAAGACACGTTACCGGAGACGATTGGGGTTTCCAGCACTTCGCATGCTTCACCAATGCCCTTCAGGCAGCCAACAAACTGGCCCATGATCTCTGGCTTCTCAGGATTGCCGAAGTTCAGGTTATCAGTGATTGCCAGCGGAAGGGAGCCGACTGCGGACAGGTTGCGGTAGGTTTCAGCAACGGCCTGTTTGCCGCCCTCATAAGGATTTGCATAGCAATAGCGCGGGTTCACATCCACAGAGAAAGCGAGGCCTTTATCGGTGCCATCTACGCGGATTACACCGGCATCTCCGCCCGGAGTTGCTGCTGAGTTGCCCTGAATGAGGGTGTCGTATTGCTCGTAGACCCAGCGACGGGATGATCCGTTAGCGCCGCCGATAAGCTTCAGCAGGGCTTCTTTGTAGTCTGCTGGCTCTTCAACATTGGCTGCCGCAATTTCTTCTGGCTCAGCCCACTGTGTCCATGGACGATCATATTCAGGAGCCTCGTCACCAAGTTCTTTAATTGGCAGGTCGGCCATGACTTCACCGTGCTGCTTCACTACAAAGCGCAGGGTGTCTGTTGTGACGCCACAGATTGCGAAGTCCAGTCCCCACTTGGTGAAGATGGCTTCGGCTTCTTTTTCCTTGGATGGCTCAAGAACCATGAGCATGCGCTCCTGGCTTTCAGAGAGCATCATCTCGTAGGCAGTCATGTTTTCTTCGCGGGCAGGGACTTTGTCGAGGTCCAGATCGATGCCGAGGTTGCCTTTCGCGCCCATCTCTACAGCGGAGCAGGTGAGGCCAGCAGCGCCCATATCCTGAATAGCGATGACCGCGCCGGTCTTCATCAGCTCAAGGCAAGCTTCCATCAAGCACTTTTCAGTGAATGGATCACCGACCTGAACGGTTGGACGCTTCTCGTCGATGGAATCGTCGAACTCAGCGGATGCCATTGTGGCGCCGCCGACACCGTCGCGCCCTGTCTTTGCACCAAGGTACACGACCGGGAGGCCTACACCTTTTGCTTCAGACAGGAAGATCTTGTCGGAATCGGCAAGGCCAGCTGCGAATGCATTGACCAGACAGTTTCCGTTGTAGGATTTGTGGAACTCAACTTCACCGCCCACTGTCGGGACACCGAAGGAGTTGCCGTATCCACCTACACCAGACACAACGCCTGAAACGAGGTGGCGGGTACGTGGATGATCTGGTTCACCGAAGCGCAGGGCATTCATGGCTGCGACCGGACGTGCACCCATGGTGAACACGTCGCGCAGAATACCACCAACGCCAGTTGCCGCGCCCTGATATGGCTCGATGTAGGATGGGTGGTTGTGGCTTTCCATCTTAAAGACGACTGCCTGCCCATCATCGATGTCAACAACGCCCGCGTTTTCGCCCGGTCCTTGAATAACACGAGGTCCGGTGGTCGGGAGTGTCTTCAACCATTTCTTGGATGATTTGTAAGAGCAATGTTCGTTCCACATTGCGGAGAAAATTCCAAGCTCGGTGAAGGTTGGCTCTCTGCCAATCAGCTCCAGGATGCGAGCATATTCATCTTCCTTAAGACCGTGGGCCTCAATGAGTTCGGGGGTGATCTTGACGCTATTTTGGATCATCACACTCAGAAAATTTGGGCGCAGTGCGCCGGGGCCAAATGTCACGGGCTGCTTAACAGGATTCATAGGGAAATGGAAACTGTAGACACCGCTTTTTTGGTTTTTTTGCTGCCAAGGCATGGTTTTTTGCAGCTTGACGTCAAGTCGTCTTGCCGGAATTTAGGTGGGCTGTAATTTCTTGAATTGGCTGAAAAATTTTTCACCCTTGATTGATTACTTTCTGGTCATCAGAAGGTGACTTCGCCCTGAAGTGTGGTGACTGACATGGACTTGTTGGGCAGGGCCATTCTGCTCCAAGTGCCACTGCCTTTGGCTGTGTCCCATTTTTGGTCACCACCGAGGATTGCCCAGTTTCCTGAGTAGGTTCCATTCTTGACAGTTGTGATCTCATAACTGAGTGCAAAGGGCGTTCCGTTCTTATCTTTCAAACTGCAGACACCTCCGCCCTGGACCTGCATGTTTTTGACAACAGCTCCTCCGAAACAACTGCCGGACACATAATCGAAAGGATCCTCTGAGTTGTCGCTTAAGAAGATATAATCAGCGTTGATGCGTTTCAGATTGAGCTGATCTGTTACAATTGCGTTGTTGTACAGGCCAAAGGTAGCCAGTTGACCTGTGTGAGAGAAGCTTGCGGCTCGTGCATTAACCTGTGCTGCGTTGGCGCTGAGCGCTGTGGCTGCAAACGCGGTGGCGAAAACGGTTCCGAGGACGACAGTTCTTTTCGCGAGGGGGAGCATCACAGATAGTCCTTTACAGGTTTGCCCGGCAATTTGGCCAAGCCTATGTGTTTTCGCGATGCAACCACATCTTAAGAACGTCTTTCAACGAACTCCTTTTGAACTGGTTAGGTTTGTGTTTCGCGTTATGCAAGGAGAGCCTGTGAAAATTTTACGCTTCAGAAATCTTCGTTAAATTATTGTATTTACTACTTACTTTGAATTTAGAGGGATGGTTTTCACGATTTTAAAACCCTCATTTGCGATGCTTTCTCGTGCCTCCTAATGGGTGCCTTTTGCCGGTGTTTAGAACTGGTTTGTCTAACAAGAATTCGCCGATACTTATGTTTTGCGTAGTATCAGGTGAGCGGAGATAAAGGGTGCCTCGAGGCATTTATCATATAAGTGGTCCGATCAAGGTGATTTTAGGCGCATGCGCCTTGATCGGCGCTTATATGATCATAGATTACTTCTTCACTTACACCGCTGATGCTTATGTCTCAGCTGATGTGGTTTTGGTATCTCCCGAAATTTCCGGTTTTGTTACTGAAGTTCCTGTTGATCGGAACCAGAAAGTGGGCGCAGGGGAGCTGCTTATGCAGATTGACCCAGAACCCTTTGCGCTGGCGGTTCAGCAAGCCCGCGCTGATGAATCAACCGCTCTTGCAAACCTTCGTCGCTCTGAAGCAGAAGTTCAGGTTTCCGAGGCGTCTGTGACTGCTGCTGTTGCGAAAGTTGCAAACCTATCTGCACAACAACAGCGTTTTGAGGAGCTGACAGACAACGGTTTTGTGACCCAGCAGCGTTTGGACAACATCACGCTCTCACTGGAAGAAGCGAACGCGGAAACAGATTCTGCCAGAGATATGCTACGTGCGGCAACGCATCAGGTTGAAGTGATGCGGTCCACCTATGACGCAACAAAGTCTGCTACTGCTCTGGCGCAATATAACCTTCGCAAGTCCTCGCTTTTGTCTCCGGTTGATGGGGTCGTCAGTGAGTATTCAGTTAATCCGGGAAACTATGTGCTGCAAGGTGTGCCTCAATTGGCGCTCATCACAAACAGTAATTGGCGGATCGTCGCAAATCTTATCGAGCGGCATGCGGCAAGGCTGAAGCCTGGGCAGACAGTCTATTTCCAGGTTTCCAGCGATCCTTATCGCATCCACAAGGGTACGGTGAGGTCCATCGGACGAGGTGTTTCACGCATGGATGAGAACCCGCGGGTGCTGCCCTACATCTCTCTGACTACGGACTGGATAAGGCTCTCGCAGCGGTTTCCCGTTGAGATAGATATGGGAGAGTTCTTGAAAGATCACATACCGATGCATGGGGGAGATGCGCGCATCTTCCTTGTGCATTAAGGAGGCGCAATGTTCTTCAATTATGCCTTTGGTATTCGCACAAGTCTGATGGTTACCCTGGCATCAATCATTGCACTCATTGTTGATGCTGATGATCCATGGTGGGCGGCCATGTCTGCTATGACAGTTGCTAATGCTGACTGGACCAATGTGTGGCGCAAAGGAGTTCAGCGTGTCATTGGGACAGTAGCTGGTGGGTTTTCTGGATACTGGATTGCTGTTGCCGTCAAGAACTACGAGATTTTTCAGATGATTGCGGTTGGGTCTTTAGCAGCACTCGCAATTTATAAACGTATGGCGAGCCCCAGCTATGCCTATGCATGGTTGATGGGTATTGTGACTGCGATGCTTGCTATTTACATCTCACTTATCGAGATTGATCGATTGTTTTACTTGATGGTTGATCGAACTATCACAGTCGCAATTGGCGTTATGACGGCGGCCGTGGTCTCTTATTTCTTCCTCGAAGAGACCTCAATTGGTGTGGGCGTTGGCCCTTTTTTGACACCTAATATTGATAGTATGGACAAGAGCTGGGTGTTTGCGCTGTGCCTGAGTGGTGCAGCTGTCGCGATGATTGCACCAATTGTTTACGTGGGACACGATTTAGCAGCCATGGTGCAGATTATCATCACCTCGCTTGTTGTGCTCTACGGGCCGGTGGTGTCAGTGAAGAAATTTGCCCTGAACCGATGTCTAGGCTGTTTCATTGGAGGGCTTATGGGATTTGGGCTCATTGGTCTTGGCCTGCAATCTTTTTTCTGGTGGGCCCTGTTGTTAGCAATTGGTTTGTTTTTTCTTGCGTCGGTGCATCATGGCAAGAGTTATTGGGCCTATGCAGGTACGCAGGGTGGTTATGCATTTGTTATCGCGGCGCTGGCCTCTGCCGGACCGGTCGATAATTTCAATCAAGTAGTCGACCGACTTGTTGGAGTGATTTTGGGGGCTGTTATTGCGATTATTGTTCTGGTTGTTGTGCGTATCTGGCAGGGAGCGGACTTCCCTGACATTGAGCATATAAACCGCAAGAAGGCTCGTAAGACTGCAACCAAAAGGCCATAAAAAAGAGAGACTGCGAAATCGCAGCCTCTCTGTGCATCAAGAAAAGTGTTTGTGGTACAATTGATTAAAGAGCCCCGGTGTATTCACCGCGAGCGGGATAATCATTCTTGATGCAGAAGTCGAGAGCACCGAGCATTGGTTTAAAGTCAGGACGTGCAAATGGCATAGTCTGCACATTCCCGAAGTAGAGTGTGCCGTCAGGCCTTACAAAGAACAGGCCTGGTTCAGCAAAGAGACCTGGTTCTTCGATACCGATAGACGTTTTTCCGCGACCTGCTGAAATGAACAGACCCCATTCACGTGCTTTTGTCAGAGTAACGCCATAACCAACGCGCAGTTTGTCTGCTTTAATCGCATTGGAAAATGTCTGGGCGCGGTCCTCTGTATCGGTTGAGAGGGCGATGGTTTTTACGCCACGTTCCTCAAACTCTGGTGTGAGGCGTTCCAGTTCTTTCAGGTAGGTCGCACAAATAGGACAGTGCAAGCCACGGTAAAAAACGACCAGAGTGGCAAAGTCAGAAGTGTCGGTTGAAAGATCGAATGTACCACCACCAACGAGGTTCGCAGATAAGCTTGGGACTGGCTTGCGAGGGATAAGCATTTTTATTCTCCTGAGCTAAATTTTCTTTTTGTAGCTTTGCTCAATTCGGTTTTTTGAAAGGGCAATTAGCAGTGGTCGATTTGTACCTAATATGTTATTGAACGTTTAATTGCTTTTTGTTCGAAATAACTGACTGAGAGTTCGGATATGGCCACTGAGCTAGCTGAGGTGAAACCGAGAGAACTGCGATACGATCGCCTTTCTTCGCTTATTGAACGCTTTAAGGTGGAGGCTCATATTCTTAAAAACACTGAGGATGAAGTGCTTCAGGGCAACTTTTTTATTCTTCGGTGTATGCAAGGTTTCCGGAAACTTGTGTTTCTTCCTGCTAGCCCTAACAACCCCACTGAAGTTAAGCGTATCTGCGAGGATACTGTTGTTCTTGCCGGTGCTCGGGTTGAGTTCGGCGGGCCGGGGTCTCAGCTAAGCACTGCTCTGCCGGACTATGTGGAGATCTATCTCAAGGATGCGCCTGAGCTGGAAAGCCTTGCTGCATTGGTGGTGGAAGAAGTGCTTTCGCCGCGGTGCGGAAGTGCTGCCGTGATCAATCGGCTGTGTGAAGTGGTGGTGATCCGGCTTTTGCGTCATGCTGTGCGGTCTGGTGTTGCTTGCAGTGGTTTGATTGCGGGGTTAGCTCATCCCAATCTGGCGCAAGCGCTTGTTGCCATTCATGAAGACCCTTCCAAGCAGTGGCGTCTGGAAAGTCTTGCTGAGGTTGCTGGCATGTCGCGCACACAGTTTGCTGTGCACTTCAAGGAGATCATGGGTGAGACGCCGGGGTCGTATTTGAGTAACTGGCGACTGGCATTAGCTAAGTTGGATCTGGAAGCTGGGCGCCCTTTGAAAAGTGTTGCTGCGCGGGTTGGATTTGCCTCACCGACGGCGTTGTCGCGAGCCTATCAACGGCGCTACAATGAGCTTCCTCGCAATGTTGCATTGAAAACAGTTGTGGCTGCTTAGTGCAGATGCACTCTGCGTGTTTGTCCTAATGTCACATCTCTGCTTTATATGCTGCTCCGCTTTCTTTTGAGAATACGATTGAGCTGTCCATGAGTTTTACAGAACGTCCAACTAATCTGACGGAAGAACCTGCCAAAGGTCATGCATCGGAAGTCTTTTTTACCTTCCTCAAGCTGGGCTTAACCTCATTTGGTGGGCCGATTGCTCATCTGGGTTATTTTCGTGAAGAGATCGTAAAGCGCAGGAAATGGCTTTCTGAAGAAGCCTATGGTGATCTGGTTGCTTTGTGTCAGTTCTTACCGGGGCCGGCAAGCAGTCAGGTTGGGTTTGGACTTGGACTTATGCGGGCCGGACCTCTGGGCGCGTTGGCTGCTTTCTTCGCTTTTACGGCTCCTTCAGCCTTGCTGCTCTTTGGATTCGCCTATTGGGCAAGTGCTTTTGAAGGGCCTGTCGGCATGGGGCTGATCCATGGCCTCAAACTGGTGGCAGTTGCCGTTGTTGCTCAGGCTGTCTGGGGGATGGCACGCAATTTTTGTGCGGATCAACTCAGAGCCGGACTGGCTGTTCTGGCCGTGGTTCTTGTTGTTGCCTTTGGTGGTGCCGGCGGGCAGATCGCGGCGATTGTGGCTGGTGGTCTGGGAGGCTTCTTGTTTTGTCGCTCAGAACCCAAAGCCGAAGTGCATGAGGTTCTTTTTGCCCCAAGGCGGCGGATTGGATTGTTTTCAGTAATCCTGTTTGCAGGCTTGCTGTTTGGCCTACCTGTTTTAAGTGACATTATTGTTAATCCGCTGTTGGGCGTATTCGCCAGCTTCTACCATTCCGGTTCGCTCGTGTTTGGCGGAGGACATGTGGTTTTGCCGCTGTTGGAAGCTGAGGTTGTTGGCAAAGGTTTGGTGAGCGAGAGTTCCTTCCTTGTAGGGTATGGCGCCACGCAGGCTGTGCCGGGGCCTTTGTTTACATTTGCCGGGTATCTGGGCGCTGAAATGCAGACTGGTTACGCAGCGTGGATTGGGGCGAGCATCGCCTTGCTAGGTATCTTCCTGCCAGGCGCGTTGCTTCTGATTGCTGGTCTGCCTTACTGGGCGGTGCTGCGTCAGACGCCATCTGCGCGTGGTATTATGGCTGGTGCGAATGCGGCTGTGGTTGGTGTTCTCGGCGCGGCTTTATATGCGCCTGTCTGGACCAGCGCGATCCTTGAAGCGAAAGATTTCGCAGCTGCGCTTTGTGGGTTTGTTCTGCTGGTTTCCTTCAAGTCGCCGCCATGGGTGGTTGTGGTGCTGCTCGGCCTGACCGGGATCGGCTTTGCTCTCATTTAAGACCTTCAGACAATAAAAAACCCGGAGTGCTGCGCATCCCGGGTTTTAGAACTTGTTGTCTTTGCTGATTAAGCAGCGAGGCTTTGCATCACGCTTTCAAACAAAGCACGGCCTTCGAGACCGCCATGAAGATCTTCGATGAGATTTTCAGGGTGAGGCATCATGCCGAGAACGTTGCCTTTGGCACTGGTGATGCCTGCAATGTCATTGAGAGAACCATTTGGGTTAGTCCCGTCAGCATAGCGGAATGCGACGCGGCTTTCGCCTTCGAGTTCTTTCAGGGTTTCTGCATCAGCAAAGTAGTTACCGTCATGGTGTGCCACCGGACAGCGCCAGACTTTGCCTTTTTCCATACGCGATGTGAAAGCGCTGTTGGTGCTGGTGGTTTCCAGCATAACTTCCTTACACACGAAATGGAGGGACGCATTGCGCATCAACGCACCTGGCAACAGACCTGCCTCAGTTAGCATCTGGAAACCGTTACATACGCCTAGAACGTGACGTCCCTGATCTGCTGCAGCTTTGAGAGCTGGCATGATGTGGGAGCGTGCTGCAATCGCACCTGAGCGAAGGTAATCGCCGTAGGAGAAGCCGCCTGGCAGAACGTAAAGGTCTGCGTCCGGCAACTCAGTTTCAGTATGCCATACCGTGGCAACAGGCTGGCCGGAGATTTGCTCCAGCGCTTTGATCATATCGCGATCCCGGTTGGAGCCGGGGAATAGGATCACTGCGGATTTCATGAATGTTTCCTCTTGGATGGAGGGCCGCTTGTCACAGACGAGACTTTACAGAAGTAAAAACACCGCAAGAACAGAGAGGGCAGCGGGCAAGCCAATAAAGATGATCGCTTTGATAATCATGAACCGGATAATCCGGCCTGTATCGTCTTGCACGTTTATGCCCTCGCAGGTTCTGCTACCGGATTTCTTCAGAGAAGCTCGATCGAGTAATTTTCGATGACGGTGTTTGCCAGCAGTTGTTCGCACATGGCTTCAATGTCAGCTTTTGCCTGAGCATCGGTGCGATCTGCCAGTTCAAGGTCAAACACTTTGCCCTGGCGAATGCCTTCAACGCCTTCAAAACCAAGAGAACCAAGGGAGCCTTCGATTGCTTTGCCCTGGGGATCGAGAACACCGTTCTTAAGAGTGACGGTCACACGTGCCTTCATGGTTCTAACTGGTCCTTCCTTACCAAAATGAGAGATTCAAGCGGTTTGCATTGCGCCTGCCGCGAAAATCCGTTCTTTGCGCGCGTTCATAACGCGGGAATCTATGCTGGGGAAGTGAAAATGAGCGCAGGTAGTGAGATAGTTCAATACCCGTGCGGTAGGTTGCTTGCCCCAAAAATGCAAAACGGGCCGCAGGGCCCGTTCATTGATTACTTGACTAGCACTGGTCCAGAATGTCCCGGGCGGTCGTTGTCGATCAAGATACCAAGCCTGCGGGCTACTTCCTGATAGGCTTCAACCATGCCGCCCATGTTCTGGCGGAACCGGTCCTTATCCATCTTGTCGTTTGTGGAAGTGTCCCACAAGCGACAGCTGTCTGGAGAGATCTCGTCCGCAAGGACGATACGCATCATGTCGCCTTCGATCTGACGTCCAAGTTCGATCTTGAAGTCAACGAGGCGAATACCGACGCTCATGAACAGACCGGACAGGAAGTCGTTGATGCGAATGGCGAGTGCCATGATGTCATCAAGCTCCTGAGGAGCGGCCCAACCAAAAGCGGTGATGTGTTCTTCAGAAACCAGCGGATCTCCAAGTTCGTCGTTCTTGTAGTAGAACTCGATAATGGAGCGTGGAAGCTGAGTACCTTCTTCCAATCCCAGGCGTTTGCACAGAGAACCTGCAGCAACGTTGCGGATAACGACCTCGATCGGGATGATTTCCACCTGACGGATCAGCTGTTCGCGCATGTTCAACCGACGAATAAAATGGGTTGGAATGCCCATGTTATTCAGATTGTTGAAAATGTACTCAGAGATCCGGTTGTTCAGGACACCCTTTCCATCAACGACTTCATGCTTTTCGTTGTTGAAGGCTGTAGCATCATCTTTGAAGTGCTGAATCAGCGTTCCCGGCTCAGGACCCTCATAGAGAATCTTGGCCTTGCCTTCGTAAATTCGCCGACGGCGGTTCATAGGCACTTACCATTGCGTTTGTAGAACAAGTCGTACGGGTGACGTTGAGGCTTAAACCACTTGCCTTGCAAAACATTCGAGCAAAAATGCTGCGAATGACCCTCCAGCACTGGTTTTCGCATCTTTCGTCATTGCGTAAATCGCGATCCCGCTATGCGGCGCGGAACTTAACCGACTTTTTGATAAAGCACAAATGGGTAATTTGAATGGCGTCAAAGCTCTCTGAAATGCTGCTGACTACAACTAATGGCTTTTGACCTGCAAATAGAAGTTGCGTACAATGATTTACGTAAGTTATAGCGTGGCTTGTAAGAGGGGAGGGACCTTTTTACATTGTCTGAGCTAGGAGGGAATAGATGAGCACGTTTGACAAACGAGCTGATGCGTTTGAAGGCAGTTTCGCAATGGGTTCTGAGCTTGCTTTCAAGGCTACTGCACGGCGCGATAAGCTGCTGGGCCAGTGGGCTGCTGAGAAGCTTGGTTTGGCCGGAGACATCGCAGAAGATTACGCCAACAAGATCGTCCAAACGGATCTTAAAGAACCGGGCGACGAAGACATTTTTGCTCGTATTTCCAAAGATTTTGCAGATGCAAGTGTTGAGCAGTCTGAACACCAGATTCGCCGCACTATGGAAGAGCTGATGGCTGTTGCGAAAAAGGAAGTTGCTGAGGAAGCGTAAGCTGCACTCCTTAAGCAGGCTCACTAAGAGAGCCCTTAACTAGAGAATTTGCCGTCTTCCCTTGATATTGTCAGGGAGACGGCTTTTTTGTTTGAATGATAATTGTGTTTTAGAGCTGGTGCTGCGTGGTTTGTTGGTGCCTGTGCTTAATCAGATGAGGCATTGGATGACTGAGAATAAGTGTCTGGCGGGGAAATTGAGAGCAGGGCAAACCATTGTAAGTGCTTGGGCAAGCTTGCCTTCTCCAATTTTTTCTGATCTGTTTTTAAGAGGTGGCTACAAAGCAATCACGCTGGATTTGCAGCACGGTTTGCTGACCACAGCTGAAGCGCGTGATTCTATTAAAGAGATCATCAATGGTGGTGGGCATGCTGTTGCACGAATCTGTGTCGATGATTTCAAGAATGCCAGTTGGTTATTGGATGTGGGTGCAGAAGTGATTATCGCGCCGATGATCAACTCAGTGGCCGATGCAAAGAAACTGGTGGAATTTTGCAAATACCCGCCTTTGGGTGCGCGCAGCTATGGTGCTGTAGGGGCGACGATGGCAACCGGCGTTTCCATGGATGATTATTTTGCTTCGGCTGATGAGAAGACGCTTGCCATTGCCATGATCGAGACACCTGAAGCCTATGACGCGCTTGAAGACATTCTTGCAGTTGATGGCTTGGATGGCATTTTTGTTGGGCCTGCCGACCTATCATTGACCGTTTCTGGCGGGAAGCGCGTGGAACCTGTTTCTGATGCTTCTCTGGCAATGCAGAAAGATATTGCCGAGAAAACTCGTGCAGCTGGGAAGATTGCCGGGATCTATTGTGTTTCCAAAGGGCATCTTCAGCATTCAAAGGCGGCTGGTTATCAGTTTATGACCTTTGGGACGGATTCGACCTTGTTCATCAATGCGGCTGCAGAAGCTGCAAGTTCATTGGATTAAGAAGGTCACTATACCTACAAAAAAGGCCGCCTCTGGGGCGGCCTTTTGCATTTCTGGATCAAAAAATCAGACCTGGGTAGCTGCGCGGATTGCTGCGATGTTTTCGCGATAGCTCTCCACAGTGCCGCCTTTGAAGACTGCGGAGCCTGCGACCAGTGTGTCAGCGCCAGCTTTGGTGACCAATGGAGCTGTTTCTGGGGTGATGCCACCATCGATCTGGATACGGATTGGGCGGTCGCCGATCATGCTCTTGATGCGCTCGACTTTCTCAATCTGAGAATGGATAAACTTCTGTCCGCCAAAGCCAGGGTTTACGGTCATGACGAGGATTAAGTCAACGCTGTCCAGAACGTACTCAAGGCAGCTTTCGTGTGTACCTGGGTTTAGAGAAACGCCTGCTTTTTTGCCCAGGTTGCGGATCGCCTGCAAAGAGCGGTGCAGGTGGGTGGTGGCTTCGGCGTGAACTGTGATGTAGTCCGAGCCTGCTTTTGCAAAGGCTTCAAGGTACGGATCACATGGCTCAATCATAAGGTGAGCGTCGAAGACCTTATCGGTGTGAGGGCGGAGCTTTGCAATAACGTCCGGGCCAAAGGTGATGTTTGGAACGAAGTGGCCATCCATGACATCCAGATGGATCCAGTCGGCTCCAGCTTCAACAACATCACGAACTTCTTGCCCCAGCTTAGAAAAGTCTGATGCGAGAACGGAAGGGGCGATAACGAGCGGCTGTGCCATAGCAGGGATTCTCCTAGATGTGCCCAATTTGTTGTGCGGCTAACATGGACACACATGAGAAGCAAGTGGTGCGAACAGCGCAGCTTGCCCCCGTTATGCCTAGGTTGTTGCCGTCTCTGCCTTACCAATGAGTATCGCAACGGGTTTAAGGATCCATGGAAGCAGATAAATCGGGAACTGAGCAAAGGCGAAGAAGAGCCAAGCCAATTCTGGAATTGTCCCCCCGAGTGCTGCAACCATTAAACCGAGATTACGGCTTCCGGTGCCATAAGCTGCGATGAATGCTGTTTGCCGTCCGGCTGGTGAGAAGATCAGGAAGGTTACAAGCAACTGCAGGGCGGCAATGGCAAAGACGCCGACAAACAGAGCAGCGGCTTTGAAAGGCGCAGTGAGTGCAAAGCCGGTGACACCATCCATCGCTGCAACCGCAAAAATAAAAAGAACGATGCAGTTTAGTCCGTTGATGTGATCTGTCGCCTCGGTGATCCGCTTGGCACCAAGAAGATAATAGAGGAGACGCCCAAGCCCCGCAGAGCCGATCAGGAACATCGTCAGGTTGGTTGCTAGTGATAATGGGGAGACCTGAAGTGTATCCGGCAGCAATAGATACGCAAACAAAGCGGTGCTGAGTGGAGCGATGATCAGTGACAGGGTTGATATGGTGAGGGCAAGGGCTCCATTGAGGCCAAACATCCAGATAAAGATCGGCGTGGACATAACGGGTGGTGCTGCGGACACCATAAATAGCGCTGTGAGCACTCCAAGGTCGATCTGATCCAGTCCGATCATCAGACAGGTGAGTGTCGCCAACAGAGGAAGAATAAGCATTTGCCATAGCATTGCGGCAATTGCCGGAAGAGGGTGTGTGAGTTGTTGCGCGATAGCCGCGTTGTCTACCCGAATAAAGCTCAGGGTTAGCAGAATAAAGATTGCGGGCGTCAGAAGGATACGCAGGGCTTCAGCAATTCCGGGCAGGAAAAGGCCAAGGAAGATAGAGATGGCGACTGCATTGGTGCCGTTTCGCCCCAGAAACCGCAGGAGTGAGTTGATCAGCTTGAGGCCGCTTATAACGAATGTGGGGGAAGGCAATGTTTAGTCCACGCGAAAACTTAAGTGCAAGAGATCGCGCGACTAAACCATATCAGTCGAGTTTGAGCAAACATTTCGGAGTTTCGGCGACTGCGCGTAAACTAACTCCGATTAGGTTGGACAAGAAACCTTAGCTGACAAACTCTTTAAGAGGTAACGCAACTGTTTCCTTAATTGTCGAAACTACAATGCGTGACTGAACATCTGAAACCAGAGCGTTGTCCAGAAGTTTCAAACGAAGGAAGTCGTCATAGGACTTTATATCTGTGGCGACCACTTTGATGAGATAGTCCACTGCGCCGGTGATGCGTTCGCATGTAACAACTTCGGGCCATACCCCAATTAGCCTGTCGAATGTTTCCATGTTCTCGCGGCTGGGTACAGTGAGCTTAACAAAAGCATATGCAAGAAAGCCAAGACCGACTGCTTCGCGATCAACCAGCGCTGCCGTCTGCTTGATAACGCCAGTCTCTTTGAGTTTCTTAATTCGCCTCCAACAAGGAGTTTGGCTCATACCGGCTTCTTTGGCGATATCTGCGATGGATTGGGATGCATCTTTTTGCAGAATCCGCAGAACTCGGATGTCGGATGGGTCCAATAAGGAATTTTCGCTCATGTGCCCTCTTAGGAATAATTTTTCGACTGAGTACGTATTTGTCGGTAGGATAGCACAGAAAGCACGCAAAAAAAGGATCACTATGGGCTAGGACGAAAGAATTGGTTTTGGCGGGGGGGACCGTCCACAGCCATGATGGGAGAGGAGCTCATTGAATGAACGTAAGTGTGCCACCGATCAGCTTACATGACAAATACACAGCTGAAACAGGCAATGTTTACCTAAATGGTATTCAGGCACTGGTACGACTGGCGTTGGATCGCGGTCGATTAGATCGTGCTAAGGGATTGAAAACAGGCGGTTTTATTTCAGGATACCGCGGTTCTCCAATTGCTGGTTACGACACGGAGCTTCAAAGATCACGTCAATATCTCGATCCGCTGGATATTCAGTTTCAACCGGGAGTGAATGAAGAACTGGGCGCCACAGCGGTGTGGGGATCTCAAAAAGTCAGGCAGCACGGCAAGGGTTCAGCCTTTGATGGCGTCTACGGCATCTGGTACGGGAAGGCACCAGGTGTAGATAGAGCAGGTGATGTGCTGCATCAGGCAAGTGCTTCTGGAACCGACCCAAATGGCGGAGTTGTGGCACTTGCGGGCGATGACCATCTGGCAAAATCTTCCATTTTGCCTGCTCAAAGCGAGTTTTTTTTCCAGCACGCAGAAATTCCGGTTCTCAATCCGGCTGACATTCAAGAAGTTCTGGATTTTGGCTTACACGGGTTTGAGATGTCCCGTTACACCGGTCTGTGGAGTGCATTGATTTGCCTTGCAGATACGATGGACGCATCTGGTGTTGTTTCTGTTGATCCAAGGCGTATGGCATTCTCACGCCCTGCTGCGTTTGATCCTCGCAAGAATGCTGAGCTGAACCGAGTGCTGTTGCTTGGCAACAGGCTGGAGACAGAACGACTATTGCGTGACATCCGCATGCCTGCGGTTTTGGCGTATGCAAAGGCGAATCGTCTCGACCATGTTGCCTATGGTGCGCAGAAGCCGCGTATTGGCATGGTTGCAACGGGTAAAGCATTCCGTGATTTGTGTCAGGCGCTTCGCCTTATGGGAATTACAGATCAGCGGGCCAAAGAGATCGGGCTGGCAGTTTATAAGGTTGGTATGCCTTATCCGCTGGAGCCAACAGCGTTCTCAAGTTTTGCGCGTGGCGTTGAAAAGATTTTGGTGGTGGAGCACAAGCGTGCGTTTATCGAGCCACAAATCAAAGAGATTGCTTACAACTGGCCGAGTGACCAACAGCCGAAGATCCTTGGTAAGAAAGATGCACAAGGGGAGCCTTTGCTCTCGGATGTTTTGGAGCTATCCATTGATGAGATGATCCGCGTGATCATGAATTTCCTGCCTCAGGAATACGTCAATGACGAGATGCGTTCTGTTGCTGATTCCATGATGCGTCAGCAGATGTGGGCTCAGGGAAATGGCGAACTTGCAGCGCGTTCCCCTTACTTTTGCTCTGGTTGCCCTCACAACACATCGACTGTGGTGCCAGAAGGGTCACGCTCGATGCCGGGTATCGGCTGTCATGCGATGACCGAGATTAATGGTCGGACCACTGATGGCCAGATTGCCATGGGCGGTGAAGGCTCTCTCTGGGTGGGACAAGCGAACTTTGCGCGTGATGAGCATGTGTTTGCCAACATGGGGGATGGAACTTATTTCCACTCCGGTATTTTGTCGATCCGTCAGGCCGTTGCTGCGCGTGTGCCAATCACCTTCAAGATCCTTTACAACGACGCTGTCGCGATGACGGGTGGTCAGGAGATCGATGGGTCTCTTACCGTGCCGCAGCTTCTCAATCAGTTGCATGCTGAGGGAGTTGAGAAGGTTGTTCTGCTTAGCGAGAACCCAGAGGACTACTCTGGCCGTCAGGATCTTGCCGTTACCGAGCCTGTGCATCACCGTGATGATCTGATGAAGGTGCAGAACGAACTCAAAGAGTTCAAAGGTGTTTCTGCAATCGTGTTTGATCAGACCTGTGCTGCCGAGAAACGCCGCCGCCGGAAGAGAGGGTTGTACCCTGATCCGGATTTGCGTTTGTTCATCAATGACCGTGTCTGTGAAGGGTGTGGTGATTGTTCTGTGCAGTCCAACTGTCTTTCTGTTGAGCCAGTTGAGACGGTGTTTGGTGAAAAGCGCCGTATCAATCAGTCTTCCTGTAACAAGGACTTCTCTTGTGTAAAGGGGTTCTGCCCATCCTTTGTTTATGTGAAGGGTTCGAAGCTGCGTCAGGCAAAGCCTGCTGATTTCGCGCTTGATGAGTTTGTGAAGCAGCTGCCAGACGTTCAACTGCCATCACTGGAGAACACGCACAACCTGCTGGTCGCCGGTATCGGTGGTATGGGTGTTACGACCATTTCCGCGATTATCGCAATGGCGGCACATATTGACGGGATCAAAGCGTCTACGCTCGATATGACTGGTCTTGCTCAGAAGGGGGGACCTGTAACGTCCCATGTGCGCTTTGCTGCTGCGAGTGACACAATTGAAGGGCCGCGTGTGCCGCCTGCACAGCTGGATGTGCTGATTGCAAGTGATATGCTGGTTGCAAGTAAGGCTGAGCAGCTTTCCCTTTATCATAAGAGCAGGACGCATGGCTTTGTGAACACAAACGTCACGCCGACCTCTGAGTTTGTGATGAAGCAGCAGCTTTCCTTTGATGAGCATAAGATGAAGCGGACGCTGGAGCAGGGGACGTTAGATCTGAGAGCGCATGATCTGGCAAACATTGCTGAGAAGCTGCTGGGTGATGCGATCTACACCAACATGATGCTCATCGGGTTGGCTTATCAGGCTGGTACTCTGCCAATCACAGCACAAGCTATTGAGAATGCAATCTCATTGAATGGTGCAGCTGTTGAGAAGAACATCAATGCCTTCCATGCAGGCCGTGTTCTTTACTCCAATACAGATGCTATTTTTGCAGCTCTTCCACGTCAGGAAGCTGTGAAGGTGATGTCATTGGATGAGAAGACTGCCTTCTTCGCGAAAGAGCTTACCGCTTACCAGAACAAAGCCTACGCCAATAAGTATCTCGACAAGATTTCTGAGATCAGAGCGCGGGATGAAGAGTTTGGTCCGGGCTCTCTTGAAGTGACGCATACTGCGGTTGAGATGCTTTACAAGGTGATGGCTTACAAAGACGAGTATGAAGTTGCACGTCTTTATAGTGAGCCAGAGTTCCGTAAGAATCTTGAAGCTCAGTTTGCGGATCCTGGTGAGTTGCAGTTGATGTTGGCTCCTCCGTTCCTGCCAGGTAAGCCAGACCCAAAGACTGGCCGACCTCAGAAACGGGCGTTTGGTCCTTGGATTTTCAAGGCATTCGAGATGCTTGTTTCCCTGCGAAGCCTTCGCGGTACTGCGCTTGATCCATTTGGGTATGCGCGGGAGCGCAAAGACGAGCGAGCGTTGCTCAAGCAGTACCAGGAAGATCTCTTTTTGGTTGGTGGAAAACTTGGTACGGCCAATTACGGATTGTTACGTGAGTTTCTCAATTTGCCCGATTCTATTCGGGGCTATGGTCCGATCAAGGACGAGAACCTGAAGCTTGCGCAACTCAGGCGCGAAGAGCTTCTTGGGAGACTTGAAGAAGACCCGACAACAGTCACCTTTAAAGAAGCAGCCGAATAACCTTCGTTATTGGCGGAAAACAAACAATGCCGGCTCTGAAAAGGGTCGGCATTTTGTGTTTCAAGTCACAGTTACGTGAACTAATTCTTGATATGCGTTTTCCCACGGGCAGCTATCTCAATTTTCTCAAAATTCGAACTTGTCTTTTTTTTGGTCTTCCTCTAAAACCGACCAGACGGTACAAAAACCGACTGGACGGTACAGAAACCGACCAGACGGTACAGGCTCCGGTTAGAGGAGAGGGATACCAGCGTGGAAACAACAGCAGAACATATTCTAGATGCAGTCGAGCGTCTGGTTTGCATTGAAGGAACTCGTAAGCTGACCATTGATGCCGTGGCGGCTGAGGCCGGCATGTCCAAAGGCGGGGTGCTTTACAATTTCCGGAGCAAGCATGAGCTGTTGCTGGGTGTGATCCGCAGAGTTGTCTCTGAGGTTCGCGAACGGACGTACACGCTGAGCGACAAGTTGACAGAGCAGGGAGTTGCCTGTCCCATTTTGCGGGCAAGCTTCCAGATCTACAAGGAATACAGAGAGAAAACCGCTCCGAAAGCCTTGTTTGCTCTTGCAGCTCAAGAGCCCGAGTTGGTTGCTGAATTTCAGGATATGAGTACTGAATTCGGACGCGCAATCAGTGGTGAGGTTAGTGACCCGGTTATGGGCCACATGTGTTTGCTCATAATTGACGGACTTTATTATCGCCAGGCGCTGGGCATTGAACACTGTAGCACTGGTGAAATTGATGGACTTATTGATCGCGTGTTGGAAATCACCTCCCAGAATTACCGGTACGCCGAATTGAACGCTGAAGCTGGAAACTAAGGTAAAATGCAGAAAATAAGCGGAAAAAGTAGAATAGGACGCCTAAGCGCTCCTGTTTTTGTTGGGGCACTTGCTCTGCTGCTTGCAAGTTGTCAGGAGCAGGAAGTTGTCGAAGCGCCAAAAACGGTTGCTCCTCGTCCTGCTCGTGTCATGGTCGTTTCTGAGATTGATGATCTCTTTACACGTAATTTCACGGGTCGTGTCGATGCGGTTCAGACCGTCGATCTGGCGTTTCGTGTGTCTGGTCAGCTTGTTGAACTGCCAATCATTGAAGGGCAGCGTATTGCAAAAGGCGATCTGATTGCTGCGCTTGACCCAACTGACTACGAAAACACTGTTCGTGAAGCTCAGGTCAACTTTGAACAAAAGAAGAAAGACCTGAAGCGCTTTGAAACGCTGAAAGATAAGCAGGTTATCTCTGAAGGTCAGTACGATAATGCAAAGACTGCATTTGATCTTGCCGAAGTGACCCTTGATAAAGCCAAGCAGAACCTTGGTTATACAAAGATCGTTGCGCCTTACGATGCAATCGTGACCTCTCGTTCGCTTGATAATTATGCGATCATCAATGCTGGTACCAGCATTGCTCGTTTGCAGGATGTGAGTGAAGTTCGCATCGATATCAACGTTCCTGAAACACTGTTTGCTCAGGCGACTGAATCCTCTGTTCTTAAAATGACTGCTGAGTTCCCGTCCCACCCGGGTAAGGTGTTCCCATTGGAATATCGTGAGCACAGCACGGAAGCAGATAAGGTTGCTCAGACTTATCGTGTGACTTTGGCTATGAACAATGATGATGGTTACAACATCATTCCAGGCATGACTGCGAGCGTAAAAGTTAAGCTCAACGGTCTTGATAAAGCTCAGAGCACCGCCTTCTTCGTACCGACATCTGCAGTTGGCTCTTCTCCTGACAAAAGCCCGTATGTGTGGGTTGTTGATGAAAGCGAAAAGCGTGTTGGTCGTCGTAAAGTTCTGCTTGGAACTGTGCTTGGCAGCTTCATTCCAGTGCTTTCAGGCTTGAAAGACGGCGAGATGATCGTGACGGCTGGTGTGAGCCATCTGAGCGAAAATCAGCTGATCGTGCCTAAGCTGTAAGAGTAGCGTCTAGGAGTTTTTGATATGGATATTGCACGCTACTCGATCGAGAAGCCGGTCAATGTCTGGATGGTTGTTCTGATTGCTCTGCTTGGGGGCATTTGGGCTCTGGGCGGCATTGGACGACTGGAAGATCCGGCATTTACCATTAAAGAAGCGCAGGTGATCACCTCTTATCCAGGTGCGAGCGCTGCGGAAGTTGAGGAAGAAGTTACTGAACGGCTGGAAAGTGCCATTCAGCAGATGCCTCAGCTGAAAGAAGTTCGCAGTACCTCTGAACCGGGCCTCTCCCGTATTCAGGTGGAAATGAAAGACACCTATGACGGCACTGAGTTGCCTCAGGTGTGGGATGAGCTGCGTCGTAAAGTAAACGATGAAGTGGCAGACCTGCCAAATGGTGTTCGCACTCCCGTTGTCTATGACAGCTTCGGTGATGTGTTCGGCATGTACTATGCTTTGACGGCTGATGGATACTCCAACCGGGATATTCGTAAGACTGTCAAAGAGCTGCGCCGTGAGCTGCTGACTGTCGATAACGTTGCTAAGGTTTCTATTCTCGGAGAGCCTGAGGACGAGATCATCATTGCGATGGATCAGGACCGGTTGGCACAGCTGGGAATTACCATTGCGGACGTACAGAATGTACTGAATGCGGAAAACGCTATTCAGGCGAACGGTACAACCGTTTCCGGTGATCTGCGCATTCGTATCTCTACAGTTTCTGCCTTTGACAGCTACCGTAGTATTCAGGATCTCGTGATCGGTAATCCGGGTTCCACTGCGATGGTTCGTTTGTCCGATGTGGCGACGCTTTCTGTACAAGAGCCTGAAAATCCGAAGGTTCTGGTCCGTCATAACGGCCAGCGTGCGGTTACTCTTGGTGTTGCTGCTGTTGAAGACACAAACGTTGTGGCCGTTGGACAAGACGTTGAAGCTCATCTGAACGACTTGCGCGCGAACCTGCCTGTTGGCATGGAAGTCATCCCTATCTACGAACAGCACAAAGTGGTTGATCAGGCCGTTGGTTCTTTTGTTTGGAACCTTGTGATGTCTGTGTCCATCGTGATTGTGGTGCTCGGCATCTTCATGGGCTGGCGTGCTGCTGTGGTGGTTGGCTCGGTTCTGTTGTTGACCGTTCTTTCTACAATCTTGCTGATGAAGCTGGGTGGTATTGAGCTAGAGCGTATTTCGCTTGGTGCGCTTGTTATCGCCATGGGTATGTTGGTGGACAACGCGATTGTTGTTGCCGAAGGTATGATGATCAACATGCAACGCGGTATGCGGCCTATCAAAGCTGCGTCGACCGTTGTTGAGCAGACCAAATGGCCACTTCTGGGTGCAACTGTTATCGGCATCATGGCGTTCTCAGGTATTGGTCTTTCCAGTGACAGTACTGGTGAGTTCATGTTCTCGCTGTTCGCTGTGGTTGGCATCTCCCTGCTGATGTCCTGGTTGTTTGCGATCCTCGTTACACCGTTGTTTGGTAAGTACTTCTTTAAGATGTCTGCTATCTCCGGTGATGAGCATGATCCTTACCGCGGCTTCATGTACACCATGTTCCGCAAGATCCTGGTGCTGACGCTGAGGCTGCGCTGGGTGTCTCTGGCAGCTCTGATCGGTGTGACTGTGGTTTGCTTCTGGTCCTTCCAGTTTGTTGCAAACTCCTTCTTCCCGAACTCTTCAACTCCGCTGTTCTATGTGAACTACTGGTTGCCACATGGTACCGACATTCATGCGACCGCGCGTGATATGGAGAAACTGGAAAACGAGATCCTGTCTTTGCCAGGTGTCGTTTCAACCAACTCCTTCATTGGTCAGGGTGCAACCCGCTTTATGCTGACTTACTCAGCTCAGGACGGTAGCTCCAACTATGGTCAGGTGATTGTCCGGACTGAGAACACTGATGTCATTAATGATCTCGCATTGAAGATCCGTGCGTTTGGTGTTGCCGAGTTGCCTCAGGGACAGGTGTATACCGAGCGTCTGGTGTTCGGTCCTCCATCTGGTGCTGATGTTCAGGCTCGTATCACTGGTCCAGACGCTGATGTTCTGCGTGCTATCTCAGAAGAGATGATCCAGATTTTCAAGGATCCTCAGTATCGCTTGAGTGATGTTCGTACCGATTGGCGTGAACGCGAGTTGGTGATGCATCCGAAGTTTGATGAGCAGCGGGCTCGTATTGCTGGCATCACGCGACAGGACCTTTCTACTGCGGTTCAGTTTACCTCTGATGGTATTCGTGCAGGCAGCTATCGTGATCTGGATGAAGATATTCCGATCATCGTGAAACGTCAGCGTGCTGAGGGTGAGACTGCATCCGAAGCCCTTATAAACACACTGGTTTGGAGCTCTCAGCAGCGCAAGTATGTGCCGATTGATCAGGTAACTTCCGGTATCTCTACTGAAGCTGAAGATACTTTGATCCGTCGTCGGGATCGTGTGAAGACGTTGAGTGTGCTTGGGGCCAGTGCTCCGGATGAGTTGGCGTCGGTTGCTCATGCTCGAATTCGGGGTGCGATTGAGAGTGTTCCGCTTCCTGATGGGTATTCCATGGAGTGGGGTGGTGAGTACGAGAACTCTCAGGATGCGAATGCGTCGCTGGGTAGTAAGGTGCCTGTTACCTTCCTCGTGATGATTGTTATCTCCATCCTGTTGTTCTCTAAGGTGCGGGAACCACTCATCATCTGGCTGATCGTACCGATGTCTATCAACGGTGTTGTGATTGGTCTGCTTGGGACAGGTATGCCGCTCGACTTTATGGCAATCCTTGGTGTGTTGTCGCTGTCAGGTATGTTGATCAAGAATGCGATCGTGCTTCTGGAAGAGATCGACCTGCAGCTGGAGCATGGCGGAGACCGGTTTGATGCTGTTGTCAGCGCGAGTGTTTCTCGTCTGCGTCCGGTGTCTATGGCGGCGATCACAACGATCCTTGGTATGGCTCCGCTGATTGTTGATCCGATGTTCGCGAGTATGTCTGTGACCATTATGGGTGGTCTGACGTTTGCTACACTGCTGACATTGCTGGCTGTTCCGTTGCTGTTCATCATCTTCTACCGCATCCACCCAGGTGAGGGTGCTGGTAAAGGTAAGGCAAAGAAGTCTTTGAAAGAGCTGGAAGAAAAACCTTCCGTTGATCAGAAGGCTGAGCCGGAACCGGCATAAGATAAAGGCCTTCCCGGTTACCTAAAACCGGGAAGGCCCTCGAGATAAGCAAGGGGCGGCGTATATTTACCGCAACACTCCGTCCTTTGCTCCCCCGCGCCGTCTCTGCCCCCAACACCAGAGGCGGCGCATCCTTTTTTGCCTTCACGGCACTTCCCAAAACAGCCTAGCCAGACACTTTGCGCGAATTTGCGTTGTTTTGCGCAATTTAGCGTTTTTGTGCGTTGGTTTGCGTTGCTATGTGGATCTTTACCTTAACGGAAATAGCGGAATACGGAATTCAAATCTACCGTGATCCGTGTTGACACTTCCAAGTTGGTACTGTGTCATCCGGGTACTTTGAGGCTGAGTAGACGCCACGTGCGATGGCACGGGAGACAGTTTGAGCTGCGTATGCGCCCAATTCCAACAGCTCGACCATCGGTTCCTGCATTTTTCGTTTGCCGGTAGAAATCACGAAGAGCAGATCGCCGTCCATTGGTGTGTGTGCTGGCCAGAGGGCGCGGGCGTAGCCGTCGTGGGCGGCTGTGGCAATGCGTTTGGCTTCTGACTTGGTCAAGATCAGGTCAGTTGCGACAACACCGATGGTGGTGTTTGTGTTCGGGGATAAGTCGATTGTGCCGAGCGTGAACTTGGTTTGCACCGTGCGGTCCATGCCTGGCATTTCGGTTGGCCAGCCCAGTCCGCCAAATTCTTCGTGCTGTTCGCTTGGAGCTGCCCAGAAGTAGGGGGTGTCACCAATGGTGGTGCGGCCCAGTGCGTTGACGGCGATCAATGCGCCGACGGTGCCGCCGCGGGGGAGGGCGAGGGAGGCTGAGCCCAGTCCGCCTTTCAGATCAGCGGTGGTTGCTCCGAAGCCTGCGCCTGCGGTGCCGAGTTCGAATTCGTCGGCTGCATTGTCGACGGCCTCAATACCCATTTCGCGATAGATTGGATTTCTGCCCCACGATTTATCCCCTCCATTTAGAAGGTCGAATAGAATAGCTGTGGGGGTAATTGGAATGACAGCACTGCCAACACTGAAACCTTTGCCAAGCTCTGCCAGCCGAACCTGCGCACCGCTGCCTGCATCCAGGCCGAATGCAGAACCGCCTGACAAGACAAGCGCGTCAATGGCATTGACGGTTTGCTCCGGCTCCAGCAAGGCAACATCGCGTGTACCGGGAGCGCCGCCCATGATGGCGACTGAAGCGACGGCCTGCTCGTCGGGAATAAGAACGGTGACGCCTGACTTGGTCTTTTCGCAATGAGCATTGCCGACCTTCAATCCCGGAACATCGGTGATCAGGTTGCGCGGTGTTGGGGACATGGTGTTTCCCTAATTTATTATCAAAACGTACAGGAAGCGCCTTAGCGATGAAAAAATCGCAGGGACACTCTAACTAATTGTCTTTATGCATATCTTGGTTTGAAAATCTGTAGGCCCTTTCGGGCAAAGATATGTCCGAGGTACCTGTTTTTAGTCGAATCTATCCCGAAAACTGGAATAGGAAACACCCTTAGACTGAATGGTAATTTCGATCGAGGTAGATCAGAGCAGGTGCAAATTCACCCAGACGTGCAGCAACCACTTCACCAAACAGAACCGAGTGTGTGCCGACTTCAGTTACTTCTTTGATATGGCAATCGAAACTGACGCGTGCACTTTCCAGAACAGGGCTTCCTGTTGCCAGAGTGCCCCAGCTTCCTTTTGCGAAGCGTTCTTCCATTGGCAGGTCGCCCTGACCAGCGAAGACGTTCGACAAGTCTGTATGGTCATGAATGAGTGTGTTGATACAGAAAACGCCGTTGTCTTTGACGATCTGGTTCACCTTTGCGCTGCGGTTGAGGCAGACAAGCAAGGTGGCTGGGTCGTCAGAGACGGAACACACAGATGAAACCGTTGCGCCAATGCGGCCTGCGGGGCCGGCACTGGCCAGCAAATGAACGGAAGCGCCTAAACGACTCATTGCCTCTCTAAATTCATGCGAGGCGAGACTTTTATTCGTATTTTCAGTTGGCGCCATGGTTAAAGCTGTCGTCATCCAGTTCGTTCCAAGATATTCCCACAGGTATGATCTGTGTTTCACACTGTACAATATTCATTAGTACTTTTCAGTCGCCCAAAAACGACAGGTCTTTGAAATAGAGTAGTTATAGCCATTTGCTGAGAAAAGCTAGTTCTACTGCGAAAAACTGATTAATATACCAGAGGCTATATTCTATTTTCAGGTGCGCATTTTGCTGTTCCGGAATTTTCATTGAAAATTGAAGGCCCAACAAGGTCTTTACGTATAGGCAAATTGGAAATCTTCAAAAAATCCTGGGTACCATCTTGCAGTTTTTGTCTGGATATGGTCAGTATACATTAGCTGTGATATATTACAGAATAGGGAAGCGGCTTTCTACGGATGAGGAAAATTCACGTATGGGTTGTGGTGCTGTGATCTCAGAAGCTGCCCTAGTGGATTGTCGGGAGTAGGAATAAGTCCAGATTTTGGATTGTATGAAATAAAAATGCGCCTGACGCGTATAAAGAATAGGAAAATTCCAAAATACGGACTTATAAGTATGGGTAATATACTTACAGGTCGGCTTACCATAAAATATTTGGGGTCTGAATTCGGAGGCATTCAGACTGGACAGCAACTAAAAGCTGATCTCATGCGGGGAACAAAATAAAACATGGATTACTTTCTCCAACAACTTATCAATGGTGTAACGCTTGGGTCCATTTATGGTCTCATCGCCATTGGCTATACAATGGTGTATGGCATTATCGGCATGATTAACTTCGCCCATGGCGATATCTTCATGGTCGGATCTTTCGTTGCACTTATTCTAATTGTTGCACTTGGCATTACAGCCGCTACACCGGTGCTTCTTTTGATTTTGGCTCTGGCCCTCGTTCTTGTTGTGGCCATGGCTTTGACTGCTGTTTGGGGGTGGACAGTAGAGCGCATTGCTTATCGGCCTTTGCGCGGATCATTCCGTCTTGCACCGCTGATTACTGCAATTGGTGCATCAATTGCTCTTCAGAACTTCGTGCAGGTTTCTCAAGGTGCCAAGAACAAGCCATTGCAACCTCTCTTCTCCGGCAGCTTTCAGCTGACTGATGGTGGTGCAGATGGTTCTGGCTTTATCGTAAACCTGTCTTACATCCAGATCCTGATTGTTGTGACGACAGTCATTTTGATGGGTGGCTTTACTTATCTCATCAACAACACCAATCTGGGCCGCTCTCAGCGTGCTTGTGAGCAGGACCGGAAGATGGCGTCCTTGCTGGGTGTGAATGTTGACCGCACAATCTCTCTTACCTTTGTGATGGGTGCGTCTCTGGCTTCAGTCGCGGGTCTTATGTTCCTGCTGTATTACGGTGTGGTAGATTTTTACATCGGCTTCCTGGCTGGTGTGAAGGCCTTTACCGCTGCGGTTCTGGGAGGAATCGGATCGCTGCCGGGTGCAATGCTGGGTGGATTGCTGATCGGGCTCATCGAGACGTTCTGGTCTGGCTACTTCTCCGTTGAATACAAAGATGTTGCCGCGTTTTCGATCCTGGCGATTGTTCTGATCTTTATGCCGGAAGGACTTCTCGGCCAACCTGAGGTGGAGAAGGTCTGATGCAAGCAAGACAAAAAGACAGCTTGCTTGTTGCAAGTGTAAAAGACAGTTTGGGTGCTGCGGTTATTACGTTCGCCCTTGCCTGTGTCATGGTTGGTTTGCGCGTTGATGTGGCGTCTGGCCGTGGTGCGGAGCTGTTTCTGGAACATCGCTGGTTAGCGGTTGCAGTTGCAGTGCTCATTGTGTTCGCTGGCCGCCTCGCCATGAACATTTTCTTCTGGAAACGGGAAGACCCGCCATCTCTTAACCTCTCTGGCCTAATGCCAAAGGGCGGATTGGGAGCCAACTCCTCTAACATAATCAAATACGGCCTGCTCGGTTTGGCTGTTGTGCTTCCGTTTGTGCTGATGTTCTGGCTTGGTGCCCGTGGGTCCCGTCAATATATCGACCTTGCTATTCTGGTGCTGACCTACGTGATGTTGGGCTGGGGCCTGAACATTGTGGTTGGTCTGGCTGGATTGCTGGATCTGGGCTATGTGGCGTTTTATGCGGTTGGAGCTTACTCCTATGCATTGCTCGCACATTACTTCGGTTTCTCCTTCTGGCTCTGCCTGCCGCTTGCCGGTATTTTGGCCGCGTTCTGGGGTATCATTCTCGGTTTCCCGGTTCTGAGGCTTCGAGGAGATTATCTTGCCATTGTGACGCTTGCGTTTGGTGAGATTATTCGTGTTGTGCTGTTGAACTGGTATCAGTTTACAGGCGGACCTGACGGTCTTTCCGGCATTCCACGCCCAAGCTTCTTCGGGTTGGAATTCTCCCGTGGGGAAGGTGGTTTTGCCAGCTTCTTTGGGCTGGATTACAGCAGTATTCACCGCATCATCTTCCTGTATTACCTCATCTTCGCGATGGCATTGTTCACGAACTTTGTGACTATGCGCTTGCGCCGGATGCCGATTGGTCGTGCATGGGAAGCTTTGCGTGAAGACGAGATTGCCTGCCGGGCGCTGGGTATCAACACAACAAACACCAAATTGACGGCCTTTGCTCTTGGTGCGATGTTCGCCGGCTTTGCAGGGTCCTTCTTTGCAACGCGTCAGGGCTTCATCTCTCCTGAGAGTTTCACCTTCCTTGAATCCGCGATCATTCTAGCGATTGTGGTTTTGGGTGGTCTTGGCTCGCAGATTGGTGTGGTGATTGCAGCGATTGTGATGATTGGTGGCTTTGAGTTCTTCCGTGAGTTTGAAGAGTACCGCATGCTGGTCTTCGGTATGATCATGGTGGTGATCATGGTTTGGAAACCGCGTGGATTGATCTCAAGCAGAACGCCAAGTGTGGCACTTTCCAAAAACGCTAAGGGCATCTCTGCTGATCTCGTTCAGGAGGGCCACGGATGAGCACCTGGGACAACAACCCTGTTCTGAAGGTTGAGCACCTGACCATGCGCTTCGGCGGATTGACGGCGATCAACGACCTGAGCTTCAACATTGGGCGTGGTGACATTACTGCGCTGATCGGGCCGAACGGTGCGGGTAAAACCACAGTGTTTAACTGCATCACCGGTTTTTATAAGCCGACTGAAGGCCGTCTTGTCATGAACCGTTCCAATGGTGAAAAGCACCTTTTGGAGCGGATGGCAGACTTCAAGATTACGGCGGACGCGAAAGTTGCCCGCACGTTCCAGAACATCCGTCTGTTTGGCGGTATGACCATTCTGGAAAACCTGATGGTGGCACAGCACAACCCGCTGATGGTTGCTTCCAACTGGACCGTTGGTGGTCTGCTGGGGCTGGGTGGTTACAAAAAGTCCAATGTGGATGCGATTGAAACCGCCAAGTACTGGCTGGAGCGCATTGATCTGATTGATCGTGCGGATGCGCCTGCGGCTGACCTTTCTTACGGCGATCAGCGCCGTTTGGAAATTGCCCGTGCCATGTGTACCGGACCTGAACTTCTTTGTCTGGACGAACCAGCTGCTGGTTTGAACCCGAAGGAAAGTCTGGAGCTGAACAATCTGCTTCAATACATCCGCAAAGAGCATGACACCTCGGTTGTTCTGATCGAGCACGACATGTCTGTTGTTATGGAAATCTCTGACCACGTTGTGGTGCTGGATTACGGCGTGAAGATTTCTGATGGCACTCCTGAGTTCGTCAAGAACGATCCGCATGTGATCGCGGCTTACCTGGGTGTTGAGGATGATGAAGTAGATCAGGTTGAAGAGGAGGTGGGCATAGTATGAGCGCTCAACAACCACTCCTGAGCATTCGCGGCGTTCAAACCTTCTACGGTAAGATTCAGGCACTGCATGGTGTTGATCTTGATGTGTATGAAGGTGAGATCGTGACGTTGATCGGAGCGAACGGTGCGGGGAAATCGACCCTGATGATGACCGTTTGCGGTACGCCGCAGGCTCGTAACGGGTCTGTGACGTATTGCGGTGAGGATATCACCTACAAGCCGACCTATGAGATTATGCGAACCGGTATCGCTCAGTCACCAGAAGGTCGTCGTATCTTCCCACGCATGACGGTTTTAGAGAACCTGATGATGGGCGGTATGGTTGCCGGTAATGAGCACTTTGAGGAAGACCTGCGCCGTGCGTTTGAGCTGTTTCCGCGTTTGAAAGAACGTCAGCAGCAGCGCGGTGGGACGTTGTCGGGTGGTGAGCAGCAGATGCTCGCGATTGCCCGTGCCTTGATGAGCCGTCCGCGTCTTTTGTTGCTGGATGAACCGTCTCTGGGTCTGGCTCCGATTATCGTGGCGCAGATTTTTGATGCGATCCGTGAACTGAACCGGACCGATGGTCTGACCGTGTTCCTTGTTGAGCAGAATGCGTATCACGCGTTGAAGCTGGCTCACCGGGGCTACGTGATGGTCAACGGTACAATCACCATGACCGGCACTGGTAAGGAGCTTTTGTCTCGTGAAGAGGTGAAGGCAGCTTATCTTGAAGGCGGCGCGCACTAAGGAGGCGAAGAGATGGGTATTCTTTATGGCAGCTCGATGCCTGCCTTTATTATGCTGGTTGTTGTGCTGGGCGGCTTGGCTGCTGCTGCAACGGGGCGCTCTATTGCGACCACGTGGCGGCCTTTGCCGATCCTGTTCTGGTTCATCTTCCTGTTGTCTTTGGCCATGCGGTTTCTGTCGTTTGCGCTGTTTGAAGAGCCTCTGCTTTCCATTCAGTACTGGCTGGTGGACTACGCTATCCTCCTCGGCATTGCGCTGGCGAGTTATCGTATGACGCGCACCACCCAGATGGTGACACAGTATAGCTGGCTTTACGACAAAACAGGCCCGTTTGGCTGGAAGCTGAAACCTGGTCAGCAAGATAATTACTAATTCGCAAAATTACTTAGATAATTGTTGCGCATTCGGTCAGTTCTGGGTCACACTGGTGACTGGCTAGGCATCCAGATGATGAGTACGGAGAGGTCTCATTGTCGGAAGCATTGAGCAGGCGAGGGGTTTGCCTGCTCTGGTGGGAGATAGTGATGTTTCCCGCTCAATTTTAATTGAGAAATGCACCTGACTCGGGGAGTTTTTTATGAAAAAGTATCTTTTGGCAAGCGTTGCCGGTGTTGCTGCTATGGCAATGTCTGGCGCGGCTATGGCTGAAATCGTTATTGCTACTGCAGGCCCAATGACTGGCCAGTACGCATCGTTTGGTGCGCAGATGAAAGCTGGTGCTGAACAGGCTGTTGCTGACATCAACGCTGCTGGCGGTGTGAACGGCGAGATGCTTGTTTTGGAAGTTGGCGATGATGCATGTGACCCTAAGCAGGCTGTTGCTGTTGCTAACCAGATGGTTGGTAAGAACGTAGCCTTCATGGCTGGTCACTTCTGCTCCGGTTCTTCCATCCCAGCTTCTCAGGTTTATGCTGAAGAGGGTATCATCCAGATCACTCCAGCATCCACCAACCCGAAGTACACTGACGAGCGTCCAGGACCTGGTACGTACCGCGTGTGTGGTCGTGATGACCAGCAGGGTAAAGTTGCCGGCACAACGCTTGCGACTGAGTTTGGCGGCAAGAACATTGCTGTGATCCACGACAAGACCGCTTACGGCAAAGGTCTTGCTGATGCGACTAAGGCTGTGATGAACGCTGCTGGCAAGCAGGAAGCTCTTTATGAGGCTTACACCGCTGGTGAAAAAGATTACACCGCGCTGGTTTCCAAGCTGAAGTCAGAAAAAGTCGACGTTCTTTACGTTGGTGGTTACCACACTGAAGCTGGTCTGATGAAGCGTCAGATGGTTGATCAGGGCATGGACACCATTCTGGTTTCCGGTGATGCTCTTGTGACTGATGAGTACTGGTCCATCACTGGTCCTGCTGGTGCTGGCACTTTGATGACCTTCCCACCGGATCCACGTAACAACGCTGAAGCTGCTGCTGTTGTGGCTGCTCTTGAAGCTGCTGGCAAAACCACTGAAGGTTACGCTCTTTACACCTATGCTGCGATCCAGACATGGGCGAAAGCTGCGGCTGAAGCTGGTTCTACCGACTACGATGCAGTTGTAGAGAAGCTGAATGCTGGCAAGTTCGACACCGTTCTTGGTGAGCTGTCCTTCAACGAGAAGGGCGATGTGTCTCTGCCAGGTTACGTTTGGTACGAGTGGAAAGACGGTTCCTACGGTTACCGCTAAGATTTAAAGCCTGAGTTCATTCAGGTTTTGTGAGGGTTCCGGGGCGATGCTCCGGGACCCTTTTTTGTTGGAGTTTAGGGAGGTTGGAAGAGCCCTATTAAGGTTGAATACGCTCCATTATCAAAATACCGTTTTGGCTACGTCGGGCTTAAGGTTCCGCGGGTACACTGACGTCTTCTTTATTGAAGGTGCCCAATGATCATTCGATATTTGGTGTTGATTGCATTTCTTTGTTCTTCCGGCGCTGCTGTTGCGCAGGGGCCTAACACGCCGCGACCTGAAGAAATCAAGGCGTTTCATGAGTGCCTGCGAAAAGGGGGGCTTGTGTTCAACGACAGAGTTCAGTGCATTGGAAAGGTCTTTGAAACTTGCGCCATGAAGTTGCAGGACCAGACCAGCATGGGTATGCGAGAATGCTATTCGCGGGAAACTGCCCTTTGGGAAAAGATGATTTTGAACTCTGAGAAGGAGTTGAGGCGGAATGAGAATAAGCCGACCAAGACCATGCTTTCTGAAGCAGCCCGGAACTGGAAGGCCTTTCGCAACAACACCTGCAATATTCCGTATGCCATGAACCCTAAGGGAACGCTTGCTCCCGTTCTGGGTATGGAATGCTTCAACCGGATAACGGCGCTTTGGGCGCTGCAGCTTTCTGAATTTGCGACACCATTAGGGAACTAGGACCATATGAGATTATGGGTATGTGTGATTGTCTTTTCAGTTTTTGGGGTTGGCTCCGTAGAGGCGGCTCAACAGGTTGATCTGCCGCTTTGCAAGGCAGGGGATGGCAAAACGCCTGTTCCACGTTGGGAGGTGACTGCGATGCCTGTTGATGTGCCAACAGGCGAGGAAGCGAGGCCGTTTGCTTACACCGTTACTGCTCCGCCGCCTGCCTATCATGGTCTGATGGGACATCTCAGAGTGAAGCTGGGCAATCTGGATGAACAGTATTGTTCAGCTTTGCGTGAAGAGCTTACCCAGATCAAGAACAGTACCGGTCAGCCTACACCACTGGTTATTGAATGGTTGGTTGATGACAATGGCCCGCAGGATGATGTGCGCTCCCTGGATTTTTATGAGCTGCCTGAGTTTGTGGAGGATGGCTGCTGGCTGGATGGTGTCTACCAATTTGTTGCACTTGGTCATTCAGGTGTAGAAGCCGACCAGTACATGCTGAATCTGGTCCCTCTTGAGGCAATCCAGAAATCCGGTTCCTTTTGTCGTCCTGTCCAAGAAGGGTAATCCCGCGTTTGCAGTATAGTGGCTCGTTCTAATTGTAATTATCTGAAATGCATTATGTATTCATAGTGTTGTCTGCTGTGATGCGTATGAGGAACTCACTTTAATAGTGAATACTTCAGAGTTTACCCTGTTCAAATCACCCTCGGATTTACTAGGTTAATTTATCAATTTAATTCAATTTTTCTATAATAGGAAAATTGGCGGAACAGGTGCAGGCAGCAGGTGTGGGGCGTTTGAGTGCTTGTCTGTGCATGATCAGGGGTATTCATGCAGTTCAAAACCTTCATCATTTCAATAGGTTTTGCAGTAGCTGGCTGCGTGCCGACTTATGTGGGCGACCCTGCTGATCTGGTTGAGCCGGCGGTTAAAAAATCTAATGCAAACCTGGCTGTTGCGAGCACTCAGAAGACAGCTGAAAAACTGGCAGCTATTGCGGCGCTTGCGGGCAAATGGTCTGTCATACGCGGTGAGGGGCAAACACCGTGCGCACTGCAGCTGAAGACAGCCCAGTTTGGTGGAAATTATGCAGCAAGTTCCGTGTGTTCTGGTGAGCCAAATGTATGGTCGTGGAATATGGAGCAAGATGCTCTGCTTCTGTTTGATCACAAAAGTAAAGTGATTGCGTCTTTTCATGAAAGCGAAGGTGGCAATTGGCGTGAAGCGCGAGAAGGTGGGGACCCTGCGCTTGGTCTTGTTCGTTTGGGAGACTGACAAGACAGCAGAACACGGAGAGGTTGGACGTATTCTTTGGGGGGAATGAAATGAAGAGGTTTGTTGTTATCGCAAGTTTGCTGGCGCTTGCTGGCTGTCAAAGTGCTGGAGGAGGTGCTGAACCTTACAGCGTGCCTATGCCTGCTGCGCAACCGCCCGCCACTGCTGCCTCCAACCAGAGTGTTGTTGTGCAGGATCAGACTTCGCAGAGCAAAACCTACAGCAAGGCAGATGGTACTGTTGTTCCAAAGACAACAAGCAGCTCAGCTCAGGCAACGGTTGATCCGGGTACTGCGACTGCCTTTTTGGCTGGTGTGGCTGCGGCAGCAGCTCTTGGCAGACAAGAGGAACGCAGTTCAAAGCCGGTTGTGCAGGTGAAGGACATGGTTGGCGGCTGGACTGTTTATCTCAACTCTGATGAGCGCGTCTGTGAGCTGACACTCAGCACAGAACCAAAGGATGATGGGTACTCTGCCAGTTTCAATCACTGCATGGATGGGGATCTGTTCTTTGTCTCTAACTGGCGCATGAAAGGGCAAGAGCTCGTTTTGTTTGACAACTTCTCCCGCGCCAAAGGCAGCATGCGCATGACGGAGTGGAACCGCTGGGAAGGCCAACTGGCAAGCAACAGCAAACCAATCACTATTGCTCGGTAGATGACCGAGGTGTAGTCCGGCACGGCGCTTTTGAAAACTGCGGAAAGTGCTGACAGTGGCGCTTACTTTTCTACCAAGATCCCTGAGCCCCGCTATTCGCGAGTGTTAGCTTTGTAACTTGTCCTCTGCTGTCTTGCATTTTAAATGTAGGAGATTGCTTGGAGCGGTGGCTTCCATACCAAGTAGTTGCTATTTCTAAGAGGTCTCTATTCATCTGTTTGCCAAGAAAATCATCGAGTAATTTGTCGGTGAGGTCGCTATCTGGATAAAAGCGAAAATCGCCAGCACTAGTGAGGGAGTCGAGGCTAGGTGCTTCTTCGTTTAGGCTACGCTGCATCATCTTGCGTGGGAGTGTATCTGAGTTAAACTTGTCAGCGAAAGATTCGCGGTAGATTGGGGCTGTAAAATCAATGATATGGGTTTCTGTTTGAAGCCACACATGAAATGCGTCCAGTCCTGATATCAACTGATCGTTTTCAAATTTGCCAAAACACGCAACCTTATTAGAATCCTCAAGACATACGGTAAATGCTCCAGCGACAACTCGAGTGCTGATTTTGTATTTCTGGTTTAAAATGAAGCCGCCGAAAGCAGCAAAGAAGAGGCAAGCTTTATCTGGGCGAGCATTAGGAACCCCCATGAGTACGCCATGAGCAACATTATGTATGCGGTTATATTCGCTAAGGGGTAAAATAAATTTTCTCATAGTAACTCCTTAATTCGCAGGTCAAAGTAGGCAACTCAGAGTTAGATTGGGAACTATTATTTGAGAGATCCGGATGAGCGATCGATCAGACCTGTTTGTCCATGATTTCGGCTGGAAGGTGGGCCATCCATTTGCGGCGGATTGCTTTTTCCAGATCGAGATCATTGCGGTCCGCATAAAGCAGAAGGTGGGCCAGTAGGTCTGCGGCTTCGTCTTCCTTTTGCATATGCAACTCTTTTGGAGTGGCTGATCCAGAGCGCCCGCGACGGGTGGCCTTCATATGAGCTGCGGTCAGCTCTCCGAGCTCTTCCTGAAGTTTCGCAAGATACCAGATCTCATCTCGGTTGATGTTGAACCGCTTGGCGTAGATTGCTGATACTGTTTTTACAATGTGCAGAAGTACTTTGAATGTCATCGGATCTGACAGAAAGGTTGGGCTTTCTGCGGTTCTCACGCAGGCGAGCCGAAGGTTTGAGCAGGATGTGTGCTAGAGGAATCTCTGCGTCGCATCATATGTACTATTTATGCGCTTGTCATTCAGCGCCAGACAAAGATCTTTGACCGCATCCAATGAATGGATTGCCCGAAACTCATCGGTATGCGGCAGTATTGCTTGAATTCCGCGGGCTTTGGCCTCGAACTTGTCGTAGCGCAGCAGCGGATTGAGCCAGATTAGTCTTCTGCAAGACCTGTGGAGACGGTCCATTTCCAGGGACAGTTCGTCGTAGGCTTCCCGTTCCAGCCCATCCGTTATGAGCAGAACCACAGGGCCGCCGTGGCAGACGCGTCTGAGCCAGGTGCGGTTGAAGGCTTGGAGTGAGCTGGCGATGCGTGTGCCGCCGGACCAGTCTTCAACCTCATCTGTACAGGCCGCGAGGGCTTCGTCCGGGTCCTTCATGCGCAGGGCACGGGTGATGTTGGTTAGCCGTGTGCCAAACAGGAAGGTATGGGTTTTGCGCTTTTCTGACAGAGCATGCAGGAAGTGCAGCATGATGCGTGAATATTGGCTCATGCTACCCGAGATATCGCAGAGGGCAACCACGGGGGGATGAACCTGAGCAGGCGCTTTGTGCTTGAGATCGATGATGGAACCGCCTGCCTTCAGTGTGGCGCGCATGGTTCTTCTGGCATCAACCTGTTTGCCCAGAGTGTGTGAATGGACAGGTTTGAAGCGACGGGAACGAACCTGATCTGCAGGCATGGTGAGATGGGTGAGAGATCTGCGGGCTTCGGCAATCTCCTCGGTGGTCATCTGTGCGAAGTCCTTCTTTTGCAGGACTTCTTTTTCCGAGACGGTGAAGCGGGCGTCTACCTCTACCAGTGGTTTGGTTTCTTTGGCCTCGCGCTGCTTGTTGGCCTCAAAGGCATTGGCGACACGGGATTGAGCGGCGCGTGGCTTTTCTGGTTCGCGTTGTCCTGCCGGGGCAACGGGAGACAGCAGTGCCAGCATCTTTTCAACGAGGCCTTTGCTTTGCCAGTAAAGGCGGAAGGCTTCGTCGAAGACGGGTTGCTGGTCGCGTTTATGGACGAAGACGGAATGCAGGGTCCAGTAGAGGTCCTGCTTGTTCTCAATACCGTTGATGGTGACCGCGCTCACTGCATCCACCACAGAAGACGGGCCCGCAGGCAAGCCCGCTTTGCGCAGGGTTCTGGCAAAGTGGACGATGTTTTCCGTGATGCGCCCATGCGGTGGGCGCGGAGATGGTGCGGGGGCGAGGGTATCCTGCATCAGGTAGGGCTATGCTGTTGGGGCAGGCATGCTGCCAGCGATGGTGGCCTGTGAGTTGGCTTCCATGCGGATCTCGTCAAGGATCGCACGGGTTCTGGAGCCTTTGATGCGGTCGATGTCTTCCTGATACTTGAGCAGGACACCGAGTGTGTCGGACACCATTTCCGGATCGAGCGCGACTTCTTGCAGCTCTGTGAGGGCGGTTGCCCAATCCAGAGTTTCAGCGACACCCGGTTTTTTGAAGAGGGCGTCATCCTCACGCAGCTTTTGCACGAAGGCGACGACCTGCCCGGAAAGGGTTGCTGCGGCTGTTGGCAGTTTGGTCTGCACGATTTGCAGTTCGCGCTCTGCTGTCGGGTAGTCCACCCAATGATAGAGGCAGCGGCGTTTCAGGGCATCATGGATTTCGCGGGTGCGGTTGGTGGTGATGATGGTGATCGGCGGTTCCTCGGACTTGATGGTGCCGAGTTCCGGGATGGTCACCTGACTGTCTGCTAGCACCTCCAGCAGGAAAGCCTCGAAGGCTTCATCGGTGCGGTCCAGTTCGTCGATCAGGAAGATCGGCGCGCCAAGCTCAGTGGTTTCCAATGCCTGAAGCACCGGGCGCTTGATCAGGAAACGGGGGCTGTAGAGCGCGGTGTTGAGGTTCTCACGGTTTACGCTGCCGGATGCTTCAGCCATGCGGATTTCGACCATCTGAGCGGCATAGTTCCACTCGTAAACGGCGGAGGAGACATCCAGCCCTTCATAACATTGCAAGCGGACCAGTGGACGGTTCAGTGTCGCTGAGAGGACTTTGGCGATCTCGGTTTTGCCGACGCCTGCCTCACCTTCGAGGAAGAGGGGGCGCCTCATGCGCAGGGACAGGTGCAATACGGTTGCGAGTGCGCGATCTGCCAGATACCCGCCAGAACCTAAGAGCGTGAGGGTTTCTTCAATGGAGTTTGGTAGATCAACCTTGCTGCTCATAAATAGTCCGCTCCCGCCCTGTTGTCTGCTGCGCTTTGATTTGCGCCTTGCGATCATAATAGGGAGAAAAACGTATATTGAAAGCGGATTGTTATCGGCAGGTTAGCTGTGTCGCTCAACGGTTTGTGAGGCCAAGGCCCATGCCATCGCGCATGACGGTTGTGGCCTGCTGGGTGAAGGTGCCGCCTGCTTCTTCGTGCAGGGTGAAGCCTGGCAGAATCTGGAGCGGGGCTTTGCTGGCTGCTACTGCACGAACAATGATGCGGGTGGCTGGTGCGTCGGCTGTTGGGCGGATCGGGATGATGTCAATGGCACCGAAGCGGCGTTGCATTGGGTCGAGGAGGTCTTGCAGGCCATCTGCTCTAAAGATGATGGAGAGCGTTCCGCCGTCCTTAAGCAGATCTTTCGCAGTTTTGATCCAAGGCTCTATGCCGCGCTCATCCAGCGCGTGCGCTGGGGCGCGGTCTGATTTTGGCGTGACGCGAAAGCGGGTGCTGTCGTAGTAGGGCGGGTTCATGATCACATGATCTGCGATGGATGATCCTAAACCGCTTTGGTGACGGATGCTGCCCTTTGCGGTGAGGTTGGCTTCCAGAATGGAAACTCGCTCTGCAAAACCTGCGTTTTCCGGCAGGGACAGGCCTTTGCGGGCCAGTGCTGCGGTGACAGGGTCAACCTCCACGCCGACGGCCTTGATATTTGGCAGGCGATGAGCCGCGCAAAAAGCTGCGGTGCCGACGCCAGTGCCCAGATCGTAAAGTGTGCCAGTTGTGGTTTGTGGCAGGGACGCTGCCAGATAAACAGCATCCAGTCCGGCTCTGTGGCGGCCTTTTGCTGGTTGTTCAACCATGACTTTACCGCCGAGGAACTTGTCCTTGGTGGTTTGTTGCTGAGATTGAGGTGTTTCAGGGTTGGTCATGGCGGTGCCGGATCACATAAGTCGCAATAACGCACTGATACAGGCTGCCGGTTTTCATGCAATCCCTATTGTTTATCTAAAGAGAAGTTTTCACGCGTCTTTTAGGTAGTGCTCTAATCCAGCATCGCGCATAAGTTGACAGGCTTCATCCAGCCGATCTGCTTCCACCATGATCCGGCGCGGTAGAAAACCAAGTGAGCCATCCAGTATGCTCATGTTGGTATCGGCGACGAAGTAGATGATCTCAGCGCCTCCCAGCAGTGCTTCAAGATGCGAGATGAGGACGGGATCTGTTGTTCTGATGAGTTCTTCCACGATGATGTCCTCTTGAAGAGTGTTGCCTATTTTGCCAGAAAGTATGCAGGTTAGGGTTGGTATTGTGAAAAAAACTAATTGTGATTGGTAAATTATCCCTTCGACACTACTTTATTGGCAGCAAATTCTTACTAAAGCTTGCCCGAGACTATCTACCAACCTATTGTCCCGTTGGAATCAAAATAGAGGTATCCCGTGGGCGTTGTTGGTCTTCAATCTCAGACAGCCAAACCAGCTGGAATTCAGGGGCTCGTAGAGCTCGTTTCAGGTGACATGGAGAAGGTGAACGAGCTGATCCTCTCCAAAGCCGGTTCTAATGTTGAGCTGATCCCGGAAATCGCGCGCCATCTGATTGACTCAGGTGGGAAGCGTTTGCGCCCGATGTTGACACTGGCGTTTGCGCAGATGTTTGAATATGAGGGCGACGGTCATGTCATCCTCGCAGCATCTGTTGAATTTATGCACACCGCAACTTTGCTGCATGATGATGTGGTTGATGAAAGCGATATGCGCCGCGGTAAGCTGGCTGCTCGCAAGTTGTGGGGCAACCAGGCCAGTGTACTGGTGGGTGACTATCTGCTTGGTCAGGCCTTCAAGATGATGGTTGATGTGCACTCTCTGGAAGCGCTGCGCATTCTTTCTGAAGCCTCCGCGATTATTGCAGAGGGTGAAGTGCTTCAGCTGGGTGCTGCACAGGATACCACCACGACCTATGAAATGTACCTGCGGGTGATTGAGGCGAAGACTGCTGCGCTGTTTGCTGCTGCTTGTGAGGTTAGCCCGGAGATTGCTGATAAGGGTGAAGAGATCCGCGCTGCTGCACGCAAATTCGGTCTTGAGCTTGGTTACGCCTTCCAGCTGGTTGATGATGCGCTGGATTATGGGGGTGCAACTGTTGACCTTGGTAAGGATGTTGGTGACGACTTCCACGAGGGTAAGATCACCTTGCCAGTCATCTACGCTATGGAGCGTGGTAGCGATGAGGACAAAGCCTTCTGGAAACGTTGTCTGGAAGATGGAGACATCAAAGACGGCGATCTGGACCATGCGATCAAACTGCTGAACGACACCGGCGCTTTGGCAGACACTGTACAGCGCGCGCGTGACTATGGAGCATCTGCAATCGATGCTCTGTCCAGCCTGCCAGACGGCCCTGCCAAGCAGGCGCTGAAAGAAGCAGTGGACTTCTGTATTGCTCGTGTGAGTTAATCAGAGAGCAGTTCGAAGAAATTGAAAAGCGCCGCGGCAGAAATGCCCGGCGCTTTTTTGTTGGCGGTACTGGGAATGAGAATTGCTTATCAAGGGTACATGATAGCAGGTGTTGAAGATGACACTTGAGCAAAAAACCAAACTAAATAGTAGTTCGCACTGCTGCCCGTTTTGAAATAAAGATGCAGCAGTGCATTGAAAAAACTATTTTAAATCAAGCTTTTTGCAGCTTGTAGTCGTAATAGTCTCGGTAGTTCTTGTTGTACTCTTCTTGCTCAATTGGCATATCAAGTGATGCACGCAATCTGTTCGCGATATGTTGTCTGGACCATGTAATGGCAGCGAGCCCGGAATCTTTTTCTGCTTCCAGTTCTGATATGACCTGAAGGACTTTGGTGCTTAGGTCCTCACCGTTTTCGCTCGCGCTCCAGGCATTGCTCGCAACGACAGATGCTCCTGTTGCTACAGCCATTGTGGAACCGCGCGTTAACAGCGTACGCCGATTGATATGCGTATCTTTACCTTTGAAATCCATTTAATTTTTCCCTTAGAATGTACTTCGGCAATTAAAGATCAGGGGCTTTTTGATGGGGTCTCGGCTTTGGTCGAGCCCCTGATCTGTGGCTTTCAATGTAGTTTAGATATCTTTTACATCTGCGATGTTGATGTTGAGCGCAGCTGCGACACCTGTGCCGTAAGCAGGGTCCGCGCGGTAACAGTTGCGGACATGACGGTGTTGGATTTCAATACGTGCAGGGCTAAGCGAGCGGGCTGTGTTTGCAAACAGAGCTTCTTTCTGTTCTGCATTCATTGAGCGGAAAAGAGCACCGGGCTGAGAATAATAATCTTCATCCACTCGGTGATCCCAATGGCCTGCAGCACCCTCCAGGGAAAGCGGTGGCTCGGAGAAATCTGGCTGTTCTTGCCATTCCCCAAACATGTTTGGTTCATATCCAATACGCGAACCATTGTTGCCATCAACCCGCATGGCTCCGTCGCGATGATAGGAATGGAATGGGCAGCGCGGTGCATTAACTGGGATTTGCGAGTGGTTAACTCCAAGACGATACCGGGCAGCATCGCCGTAAGAGAACAGGCGACCTTGAAGCATTTTGTCAGGAGAAAAACTGATGCCAGGCACAATTGTTGAAGGCGCAAATGAAGCCTGTTCAACCTCAGCGTAGTAGTTCTCTGGATTTTTGTTGAGTTCAAGCTCGCCAACTTCGATCAACGGATAATCTGACTTGGGCCATACCTTTGTTAGATCAAACGGGTTGATGTGATAATTCCCGGCCTCTTTTTCTGGCATAATCTGGACCGAAAGTTTCCATTTTGGGAAATCGCCATTTTCGATGCTGTCATAAAGATCACGCTGGTGACTTTCACGATCATGCGCGACGATTTGAGCGGCCTCTTCATCCGTCAGGTTTTTGATACCTTGTTGGGTTTCAAAGTGGAATTTTACCCAATAACGTTCGTTGTCTGCGTTGATGAAACTATAGGTGTGGCTGCCAAAACCATGCATATGGCGATAAGTCGCCGGAATGCCCCGGTCTGACATAACGATCGTGACCTGATGTAATGCTTCAGGCAGGTTTGTCCAGAAATCCCAGTTGTTATCAGCGCTACGCATATTTGTGCGCGGATCACGTTTTACTGCGTGGTTCAGATCTGGAAATTTGAGCGGATCGCGGAGAAAGAAGACTGGCGTATTATTGCCTACCAGATCCCAATTGCCTTCTTCAGTATAGAACTTCATGGCGAAACCGCGAATATCACGTTCTGCGTCAGCTGCGCCGCGCTCACCAGCCACGGTCGAGAACCGCATGAACAAGTCGGACTTCTTGCCAACTTCAGAGAATATCTTAGCGCGAGTGAACTTGGTGATGTCGTTGGTTGTTGTGAAAGTTCCATAAGCTCCTGACCCTTTGGCATGCATTCTGCGCTCAGGGATAACCTCACGATCAAAGTGAGCCATTTTTTCTAGGAACCATACATCCTGCAGCAGAGCTGGACCGCGAGGCCCGGCGGTTTGAACGTTCTGGTTGTCAGGAACTGGAGAACCAAAGGCAGTGGTCAACTTAGGCGTATTAGTCATATTCTCTCCGCATTTTATTATGCCTGAAGGATGATTTCAGAGTGGAGAAAATCAAAATCAAATAAACTTATTGAGTCATAACTAGTCTTGATGATGCCACCTTAACGAGTGGAAAAGGTAGGGCAGGCCAAGGTTTTGCCCGCTGGAAACTAACCGGTATTGTAGTGGGTACCTGAGGACAACTGCGGATTGCAGGTAAACCCGTTGGCAAACCAGATCATAGGCGAACTGTGTTTAGCTCACGAATGATCGAGTGAATCAGTGATGGGAAAGGTGAGGTTGGTTTGGAGGCAAAGATGGGGAGATGTGTCGCCATCATGAAACTACTTGGCTGAAGGAATGGGCTACCGCTCCCAAGAAGGCATTTATGGAAGTGGCCTGTCTGCACATAAGCTGGATTTAAATCCGTGCTGCTCTGATCCACCAGTTTTCTCGTGCCTCTTGCAAGTGGGAGGCTATGGCTTGGGCGGCTTGCAGGGTTTCAACGAGGGCGAAGCAGGTGGCGCCGGAGCCGGACATGCGGGCGAGGAGAGTTTCTGGCTGGGAGGCCAGAAGGTCCAACACCTCTGAGATTTCTGAAGCCTGAGAGATGGCAGGTTTTTGCAGGTCGTTGCGGCAAGTTTTAAGCCAGTTGGCCAATGCCTTCATGCTTTCGAACTGTGCTGGCATTTCTGGCAGCGGGGCATTGTCCTTCTTCTCCAGAGCGTGGAAAATGGTTGGAGTGGAGACCTCGATCAGTGGGTTCACCAGCACTATGGCGCCCGATGGGAAGCCAGAGAGTGGCTCGATGATTTCGCCAATGCCGCGGATGCGTGCTGGTTTTTCTTCCAGGCACATAGGCACGTCAGCACCAAGGCTCAGGGACAGTTTGGAGAAGTCGGCAGGAGATGGGGATGCGTCCCAGATCTTTGCAAGCGCCCGAAGCGTGGCAGCTGCATCTGCGGAGCCGCCGCCAATGCCTGCCGCGACGGGCAAAGACTTATCTAGCTCAATCTGTGCACCTGATGCGGATGGAACGTGTTCTGCCAGCATCTGCGCGGCTTTGATAACCAGATTGTCAGCAGGCTCGCCCTGTAATTTTGCTGCGAATTCACCAGTGATCTGGAGTGAAAGGTGAGGGGCTGGCTCAACCGAGATCTGGTCGCCGACTTCCGGGAACACCACAAGACTGTCGAGCATGTGGTAGCCGTCTTCTCGCTGGCCAGTGATGTGGAGCGCAAGGTTCACCTTGGCACGGGCTAATTCCTCAACCCGTGCTGCCTTTGTATCTTCCAAAGTCATCATACTATGATCGTGTTATGAACTACTTGTTGTCAGTGGAGCTCGCCAGACCAACCGGAACAGCCTCGTCCATGCCGTTTTCAATTTTGTCGAGAATGCGCTTCAGATCTTCTGGCTCTGGCTCAAGGTCGCGGGCATGGTTCCACTTGAACCGTGCTTCCAGTTTGCGGCCAACTTGCCAGTATGCATCGCCCAGATGATCGTTAATGATTGGGTCATGTGGACGCAGAGCGACGGCTCGTTCCAGCTTTTCGGCAGCTTCCTCATAACGGCCAAGACGATAGTAAACCCAGCCGAGACTGTCGACGATGTACCCATCGGTTGGACGCAGGCGAACAGCGCGTTCAATCATCTTTTGGGCTTCATCTAGCTTCAGACCACGATCCACCAAGGAGTATCCGAGGTAGTTGAGGATCATCGGCTGTTCAGGCTTGAGGGTCAAAGCTTCACGGAAATCTTTTTCAGCTGCGTCCCACTTGTCCTGACGCTCGCGGGTGATGCCGCGGAAATACAGGATCGTCCAGTGGTTTGCCTGAATTTCGCTGAGGGTATCCAAGCCCTGATTGTAAGAGGTTTCAGCCTCTTCAAACAGGGAATGACCGCGCAACACGTTACCCAAAGACGTAATGGCTTCCAGATCGCTTGGGTCTGCTTTCACCAGCTTTTCCAGATGTGCGCGGGCTTCTTCCAGATTGTCCAGAATGTTGTAATGGAGCGCGATCTGGATTTCAGCTTCGCGTTTCATTGGAGATCCGTCAGATACCGCTGACAGATATTCAATGGCGCGTTCATTGTCGCCAAGCTGCTCAAACAAAGAAGCCAGACCAATCAGGGCTGAATCGTTCTTCGGATTGAGGTAGGTGGCGAGCTGCAAGTAATTTGCGGAGAGCTCTTCGCCTTCTTTGCTGACAGCTATGCCAAGACCGTGCAAGGCTTCTGCCAGACCTTCGGCTGGTGTCTTGGCGACAGATTCAATAACCTCACCGCTCTCAATCTTATCTCTCAAAGTGACGAGGAGCGGGTGTTCTGGAATGAGTTGCTCATATTCGGCAACGATATCCAGCGCTTCCTGTTGTCTGCCGGAGGCTGCGAGCATGCGGGTGTAGGAAATGGCATTACGCAGAGCGCCGCGGTCAATCTCGTAGGCTGCCTTGTAAAATTCTGCTGCCTGATGGGGATTGTTGTTGTACTCGGCGAGTAGCCCTGCGTTGAAGTTGATGAAGAGGTCAAACCACTTGGCACCTGTGGTGCTTGTCAGATCTGCGATGGCTTCATCTGTTTTGCCCTGACCTGCTTTGACCCAGGCTGAAACAAGAGCGAAGCTCAGGCGGGACAGCGGATTTACATTTTGTGTGACAGCGTCTGGCAGTTCGGTGGTGAAGTCACCTTCGTGGATGCGCTGCGCGGCAACGGCCAGCTGCGCAAGGAAGTGCTCACTGTCTTCTTCCAGAATGCGATTTGCCAGAGGGAGCGCTTTTTCAACATTGCCATTTGCCAGAGATGTGACAAATGCGCGGTCGAGAATGTAAAAATTAGCCGGATCACCTTGCAGAGCTGAGGTGAAATAGTTGGACGCGGCGGCCAGATCCTGAGCGAGAAGGGCGCTTCTGCCTGACAGGTAACTTCCTGACAAGGAGCTTGCAGCCGGTAGGGACTGGGAGCTTGCCTTGGCGTTTTGAGCCGGGACAAATGGCGAGCCCAACAAAACAAACGCCAGCGCAGAGGCCATTAAGGCCTTTTTTGAGAATCTGTTTTTATTAACAGAATGATAGGTCATACGGCCATTGTTCTGAGCAGAAGCGGAATTGGAGCGGAACAGCGCAAAATAGCTTGTCAGGGTCATATATGTCTCTCATTGAGAGCCGATTGCGACTCAATATTACATCAATCTGTTAGTAGCGAAGAATGGCGTTTTTATAGCAGCCGGATACCTCACCGCATGTTGTTAAGTGTATCCGAACATTCTTTCAATTGAACCTACATTTTTTCAAGTATCTGCGGATAAGTAAGTATATTGATATTTCTCAAGAATTCAGAAGTATTTACGCAATAACACTAAGGTCGAGGTCTGAGTCTCTTGCTATAATGACCCTGTTCATTGCAGATAGTGGGCAGTGGTGCAATTCCAAGTGAGATTGGTTGTCGTCTCACTCAATAAAGGGGGGTGTTATGACCAAGTGGGTCTACATCTTTGGAGAAAACAAAACCGAGGGCGATGCTTCTATGAAGGAGCTGCTGGGCGGCAAGGGTGCAAACCTTGCCGAAATGAGCAGACTAGGATTGCCTGTCCCTCCCGGATTTACCATTACAACGCAAGTTTGCACGCACTATTATGATGAAGGTCAGCAGTATCCTTCCGAGCTAAAAGAGCAGGTTCATGCTGCGATTGCGGCTGTTGAAGAGCTGACAGAACGTGAGTTTAACAGCACGACCAAACCGTTGCTGTTGTCTGTGCGTTCCGGCGCCCGTGTTTCTATGCCGGGTATGATGGATACGGTTTTGAACCTTGGGCTCAACGACCGGACTGTTGAAGCGCTGGCTAAAGATGCGAGTGATGACCGGTTTGCTTATGATAGCTATCGTCGTTTTATCCAGATGTACTCTGATGTGGTGCTGGACGTAGACCATGATCACTTCGAAGAAATTCTCGAAGATTTCAAGGACGAGCATGACTACTCCCTTGATACTGACCTGACCGGCGACGACTGGAAACAGATCGTCGCGGCTTATAAGGACAAGGTTGAAGAAGAGCTTGGTCGTCCTTTCCCTGACGATCCTGAGGAGCAGCTCTGGGGTGCCGTTGGTGCCGTGTTCAAGAGCTGGATGATCCCACGGGCCAAGACCTACCGTGCTTTGCATGAGATCCCAGAGGATTGGGGCACTGCAGTGAACGTGCAGGCGATGGTGTTTGGTAACACAGGCGAGAATTCTGCGACCGGTGTGGCCTTTACCCGTAACCCGTCCACTGGTGAAAACGCGCTTTATGGCGAGTTCCTCATCAACGCGCAGGGTGAAGATGTTGTTGCGGGTATTCGTACGCCGCAGGACATCACCGAGAAAGCCCGTGTTGAGGCGCATTCTGAAAAGCCATCTCTTGAAGCAACCATGCCTGAGGTGTTTGCGGAGTTCCAAGCTGTCTGTGACAGGTTGGAGACCCATTACCGCGATATGCAGGATCTGGAGTTTACCGTTGAGCACGGCAAGCTCTGGATACTTCAGACCCGTAATGGTAAGCGGACGCTGAAAGCTGCGCTGAAGATTGCGGTTGATATGGCCGAGAGCGGTCTGATCACTAAAGAAGAAGCCGTCGCGAGCATTGCGCCGTCTTCTCTGGACCAGTTGCTGCATCCAACCATTGATCCTGCCAGTGAACGAGATGAGCTGACTGTTGGTTTGCCAGCTTCTCCGGGTGCTGCTTGCGGTGCGATCGTGTTCAACTCTGACGATGCTGAAACAGAAAAGGCCAATGGCCGCCCTGTTATTCTGGTTCGTACAGAGACCAGCCCTGAAGACATTCACGGCATGCATGCCGCGGAAGGCATTTTGACAACACGTGGCGGTATGACCAGTCACGCTGCTGTTGTTGCGCGCGGTATGGGTAAACCTTGTGTCGCTGGCGCTGGAACTATTCGTGTTGATGCCCGTAATGAGATCATGACGGTTGACGGTCGCAGCTTTGGCAAGGGTGATACAATCACCATTGATGGCGGCAATGGTCAGGTGCTTGCTGGCAAAGTTCAGATGCAGGAGCCCGAGCTTTCTGGTGACTTCAAAAAGCTGATGGAATGGGCTGATAATATTCGCCGCATGAACATTCGCACCAATGCAGAAACGCCTGCTGATGTGAAGGTGGCGCTTTCTTTTGGTGCTGAAGGCATTGGTCTGTGCCGTACCGAGCATATGTTCTTTGAAGGTGAGCGTATTCTTGCAGTGCGTGAGATGATCTTGTCTGACACGGTGAAGGAACGTAAAGCTGCGCTTGCGAAGTTGCTTCCGATCCAGCGTCAGGACTTCATCGATATCTTTGAGCTGATGGTTGATCGCCCGGTCACCATTCGTTTGCTTGATCCGCCATTGCATGAGTTCCTTCCGAAAACGGAAGAGGACATTGCTGAAGTCGCCAAGCAGATGGACATTGATCCGGAAGAACTGCGTGAGCGCGCAGAAGAGCTGGAAGAGTTCAATCCGATGCTTGGCAATCGCGGCTGCCGCTTGCTGATTTCCTATCCGGAAATTGCAGAGATGCAGGCGCGAGCTATCTTTGAAGCTGCTCTTGACGTTTCCAAGCGCCATGGTCGCAAGGTGACACCTGAGATTATGGTGCCGCTGGTTGGCTTGAAGAGCGAGCTGGATATTGTTCGCGAAAGCATTGATGGTACAGCTGAGATCGTGGCCAAGGAACTGGGTGAAAAGCCTGCGTATTCTGTTGGCACCATGATTGAGCTGCCACGTGCTGCACTGCTTTCTGAAGAGATTGCGGCGTCTGCCGAGTTCTTCTCTTTCGGCACCAACGATCTGACACAAACCACCTTTGGTATCTCTCGCGATGATGCTGCGTCCTTCCTGGGCAAGTATCAGGATCGCAAGGTGATGGAGAAAGATCCGTTCGTCTCATTGGATATAGATGGTGTTGGCCAGCTGGTGAAGCTTGCTGCCACGAATGGCCGTAAGACGAAAGCTGATATCAAACTTGGTATTTGCGGGGAACATGGTGGTGATCCAGCCTCCATCGCCTTCTGCGAAACTGTTGGTTTGAACTACGTGTCCTGTTCTCCGTTCCGTGTTCCTGTTGCACGTCTTGCTGCTGCTCAGGCAGTGCTGGCTCAACGGAACAAAGGGTGAGTGGCTTTGTAAAAAAGGGGAGGAGCTGGCCTAAGTCGGCTCCTGCCAATCTGGAAGACCTGAGAGCTGGCGGTAAGCCAGCTCTTGCACGTTTGCTCAGCGCTATTGAGAGCTATGAGGGGCATCCTCAGTTGATCTCTTTATTGGATGAGGCGTTGCAAAACCCAATCGCGCATGTGATCGCGCTAACCGGACCTCCCGGTGTTGGGAAATCCACCCTGACAAATGCAATGATTTCGGACTATCGCCGCGCAGACAAAAGCGTTGGGGTGATTGCGGTTGACCCATCGTCTCAGGTGACAGGTGGCTCGCTGCTGGGCGACCGGACGCGTTTGTCTACTGATCCAGAAGACCAGAAGATCTTTGTGCGCTCCATGGCGGCGCGTGACCGGCTTGGCGGGCTCTCTGAGCATGCTATCGCGGCGGTGATCCTGATGCGGGCTGTGATGGACAGGGTGATTGTAGAGAGTGTTGGCATCGGGCAATCTGAGGCAGATGTGGCTCTTGTGGCTGATACCTGCGTACTTTGCATTCAACCGGGATCTGGCGACAGCCTTCAGTTCATGAAGGCGGGCATCATGGAACTGCCGGATATTATCTGCGTAACCAAGGCGGATATGGGTGACGTTGCCAGCCGTGCCCGTGCGGATGTGGAAGGTGCCATGAGCTTGAGTGCGAAGCGAGGGGACTGGAAGGTGCCTGTGCTGATGCTGAGTGCAATGGACAACAGAGGTCTTAGTGAGCTTATTGATGCCTGCGACAGGCATCACTCCATGTTGCACGAGAGTGGTGGTCTTGCGGTTCAGCGCTGTGATCAGGTGAAGGCCTGGCTCGTGGATCAGCTTAAGATGCAGTTTGGGCAACAGGGCGTTGCGGTGTTGAAAAATTCCGGTGTGCGCTGGGAGGAAGCGGCCAAGCGACCATTTGCTTTCAAGCACGAAACCAGCGAGACATTTGCAGCGTTCTGGAAGAGTTTTTCTGAAAACTAAGTCGAGATGACAACCGGTTGGGAAGGGCGCAGATTACTCTGCTGCACCCACTCTGATTTTGCGTGGTTTCTGTTCCACGTCTTCGTCCATGTCATCACGCCACAGACGGAACTTGCCAAGCGGGATTGGGCGGGAGAACAGATAGCCTTGCATCATTGGGCAATCCATAGTGAGCAGAAGCTCTTTCTGTTCTTCCTCTTCCACGCCTTCAACACACACCTCCATGCCGAGACGAAGCCCCAGAGTGATTGAGCTTGCCAGAATTTCTCTGGCTTTGGCATCCGTCACTGCGCCATTGATGAAGGAACGATCGATCTTGATTTTGTCGAACAGATCGCGGCGCAGATAGCTGAGAGATGAGAAGCCGGTTCCGAAATCATCCAGCGCAATTTTTACGCCGAGATTACGAAGGCGTTCGATGACTTCAACCACAGTCTCTGAGTAGTTGATGAGAACGTCTTCGGTGACTTCCAGCTCCAGACGGTTAGGCTCCAGCTGGTACTTTTCAAGCAGGGTGTTGACCAGCTCTGGGAATTCCGGATGACGTAACTGAGTTGGAGAGACGTTCACGCACATGGTGACGTCATTAAGAGTTGAGCCATCCTTGATCGCGTTCTCCAGAACCCATTCACCAATGCGATTGATGAGCATGGATTCCTCAGCAACTGGCAAAAACGCTGCTGGTGGCAAAAGGCCCTTTTTTGGATGGTTCCAGCGAATGAGAGCCTCGGCTGCCAGAATGTTCTTGCCAGTGTTGTCCATGATCGGCTGGTAGTAGTTCTGGAATTCGTTGGCATTGAGCGCGCGTTTGATGTCCTCTTCGATTTCGCGGGAGATCTGAAGGGTGTCCTCCATCTCCTTTTCAAAGAGCACATAACGGCCACGGCCAAGTTTCTTCGCCTGATAGAGCGCAATGTCTGCTCTGCGCAAAAGTTCAGTCAGGTCATGACCATGCGCCGGGGAGAGTGAAACGCCCATGCTGGCTGTGGTCAGGATTTTGTGTTTCTCCACCTTGAATGCATCTGAGAGCATCTTCTCGATGTACATGCAGGTTTCGATTATCTCATCCATGCTGGTGCGGTGCGCCAGTACGATGAGGAACTCATCCCCACTGACGCGCGCGACCCGGTCTTCCATGTTGATCGACACTTTCAGGCGCTCGGCGACGAGTTTGATGACTTCATCGCCGATGGAATGGCCCAGGCTGTCATTGATCTGTTTGAAGTGGTCCAGATCCAGAAACACGATGCCGGTAATGCGTTGCTTTTGCCGGTCGCGCCGCAGCACGTCAGCTGCAAAAATCTCAAACCATGTCCTGTTGGGCAGGCCGCACAAGGCGTCATGGAGTGCTGCATGGGTTGCATCTGCCTCGTTTTGCAAGATGCGGTCTGTCATCTTGATGTAGCGGAGCAGAATGAGAATCGTCATCAGCAAGATTGCGATGATGGTTCCCAGAAAATAAGGTGATGAGGTGGTGTAGATCGCGCCAGAGGCTGCGGTGGTTTTCCAGCTCAGGTTAGCGATGATCTCGCCATTGCGACGGAGCAAAGGCAGGGATACACGCTGGAAGTCGGCTTTTGGTTTGTTCGTGGTGATGAACATCTCCGATAAGCCCGTTGATTCCTCAAAGGATCTGATGGACCGGATGTCCAGTGACCGTACCCAAAGCAGATAACCGGCAACTGTTGGCATACCTTTTGGCGGTGCTGTTGACGGAGTAATTGCTGCAACTGTGGCAAGGCCGATCGCGCCATCAACCAGAACAACATCGCGCAAACTCAATGCCAGAGGGGCATGGCTGCGCAGTGGTTCAGGTACACGGAACTGCGTTTGCTTGGTGTTGGCACGGGTTTCCAGCTCAGACAGTGTGGCATCCAGCTGACCGCGAAGCTGGTCTTCAAAGACCTCGCTGTGCCACGGCAGATCACGGCGGTAGGTGTAGAGCGGCTTCATATCCTTGTTGAGGATGACGAAGATATCCCGATCACCGCGGGTGCTTGGGGTCGGTGTCAGATCCTCATCCAGCAGGATGTTGGTTTCTTCTGACAGGACCGAAGCATATGCCTTGTTAGAGATGGCGATGCGCTCTGCTTCATTTGCGAGCCCATTGCGGAAAACTTTGAGGTTGCTCTGTACGAGGCGAACTTCTTTATCGACCTCGAAATCGAGCGCACGCTGGGTTGACCAGTAGAACGCCAGATACCCAACAGCCAAAGCTGCAGCCACAACACACAGGATCAACAGAGCCATCATGCGGGCTCCGATTTTTTTTCCTCGTGTAATCGTATTGCCGAAAGTACTGCCCAAGACTGCTGAAGTCATGGGAGTTTTCGAACTCGGTTGTCCCGCCATCGGCAATTTACTCATGCTGCCTTTAAAACTCTTGATTGTATGCGAAAACGCACTTGCCCATGCTTATGTTCTGAGATTTTGCTTGAGTGAGCCTGTACAACCGACGCGTTTTATCGATCACTTGGGAAATTTATGTGAATGGAGTTCTGCTGCTGGGGATAGCTTAGATGAGTTGAAGGCCTCTGAAACTGACGTGACCTGAGCCGGCTATGATGATGTGATCGTGCAGAACTATGCCTAAAGGCTCTAATGTGTTTGAAATTTTCGTCGTCATTTCAATGTCTTGACGGGATGGTGTTGGGTCGCCTGATGGGTGGTTGTGGACCAGAATGATCGCGCAGGCTGACAATTCCAATGCCCGTTTAGTAACTTCGCGCGGATAAACGGGCGTGTGGTCAACTGTTCCGGTCTGCTGGACTTCATCTGCGATGAGGCGGTTCTTTTTGTCCAGAAACAGGATGCGGAATTCTTCTTTGTCGTTGTGCGCCATAGCTGCGCGAACGTATTCCAGCACTTTGCTCCAGGAGGAGAGGGGATCGCGCTCTACAACCTGTGCTTTAGCGTAGAGAATAGATGCGGCCTGCATTTCTTTGAGGAAGCTTGCTGTGCGTGGTCCGCAGCCGGGTACTTCTTCCAGCCGTTGTTTTGGAGCGGCCAGAACTTGTGCGAAGGAGCCAAACTGGGCCAGCAGTGCTTTTGCCAGCGGTTTGGTGTCACCTTGTTTGATAGATGAGAAGAGGAGCATCTCCAGCAACTCATAGGACTGGAGGCCATCCAAGCCTGTTTCCTCAAACCGTTCGCGCAAGCGTGCACGATGACCGTGGTAGTGTTTCGCCGCTGGTTTGGGGGATTTACTTTGCTTGGCAGGTGGCGGAACCGGGAGTGTTTCCGGTTCGCCCAGAGGGACATGGCTCTGGAGCGCAGGCACGGCGGGTGCCTGCTCCTGAGGAGAGGGAGTTACCTCATGAAACCCGAAACTGGTTTGTTTCATTCCCCCTCCTTACTTGGTGCGGTTAGGCAGCGGCTCCGGCTTCCGGTTCCATTGGATTGAACAGGCCTGCTGGTGATTTTGTGAAGATATCGCAGCCTGTTGAGGTGATGCCGATGGAATGTTCAAACTGAGCAGACAGTGTTTTGTCTTTGGTTTCAGCCGTCCAGCCGTCTTTCAGCACTTTCACATCTGGTCGTCCCAGATTTACCATTGGTTCAATTGTGAAAATCATGCCTGGTTTCAACACTGTGTATGTGCGTTCTTTCTTAGGATTATGTTCCTCACCGTAATGCAAAATATTTGGCGTGTCATGGAAAAGCTTGCCAACGCCATGACCGCAGAAATCACGGACCACAGAGCAACGCTCTGATTCTACATAAGATTGAATTGCATACCCAATATCGTTGGTCGTATTGCCCGGTTTGGCAGCTTCCAGAGCACGCATCAGAGATTCGTGAGTGACTTCTATGAGGCGCTTGGCTGCAGGCTTGAGTTTGCCAACGGGATACATGCGGGAACTGTCGCCGTGCCAGCCATCAACGATGTAGGTGACGTCGATGTTGACGATGTCACCTTCTTTCAGCTTCTTCTTTGAATCAGGGATACCGTGACAGATGACGCGGTTGATAGAGGTACAACAGGACTTGCTGAAGCCACGATAGTTCAGTGTTGCCGGAACGCCGCCGCGCTCTTTACCAAAGTTGAAAACGAAGTCGTCAATTTCCTGCGTTGTGACGCCCGGTTGCACCAGTGGCACAAGTGCGTCAAGGCACTGCGCAGTCATCTGGCTTGCTTTGCGCATACCTTCAAAATCTTCCAGACTGTAGATCTTGATCTGGCCGGTATTTTTCAGGGGCGCGTTGGCAGCGTCTACGTAGTCGATCATTTTCCCGTTTTTTCCTTGTTCCGTTTCGCGCAGGGACGAACGCAGATTACATCATGAGGAACTGTAAAATGTCGTTATGCTTGCTCGCAAGCCCTGCTTCTCCGTAGAAGCTTCTCCTATTTTTTTAGGGGCATTCTAGGGAGTAATCTGGTGTTTCCCCACTTATATCGGGTATTTTTGAAAGGTGTAGAGAAAAAAGGAGGTCAGATCCTTAACTGCGCACGCATTTTGTGAAGCCCGTTGCTTTTCGTGGTTCCTGTAGGGATTCTATCGATTTTTTCAGGCGCTTAATCCGGGATAAGCCATAGGAACTTCTTGGATAACGGAAAAGAGGCACTTGCACGAAAGTGGTTTGCTCGTGTACTCAGGTGCCTGCAAGCGGTCGTGGTGGAATTGGTATACACAGCAGACTTAAAATCTGCCGCCCTTGGGCTTGCGGGTTCGAGTCCCGCCGTCCGCACCAAATTACTTTCCCAAAAAACTTAGATAGTAAACTGGTATTCGCCTTCTTGAGCGGAGACTGCTGGTGGTATGCGGTTTTCTTCGAAGAGGTCGTAACCCCGTTTGAGGTTGCGCCAGAAGTTCAGCCAGTTTGAGTTGGTGTGCTTGCTGAGGTTTTCCTCTGTCATCTCAAAGGGAAATATGTGGACTGGGACAGTTCCTTGCCCGTTCTGAAGGGCAGCTTCCACAAGCAGGTAAATTTCCTCGATATGTTGATTGGTCATGGCATAGCAGCCGATGGAGAGGCAGTTGCCGTGGACCATCAGGTAGGAGCCGGTGCGGTCCAGTGACTGATCAAAAGCATTGGGGAAACCGAGGTTGAAGGAGAGGTGATATCTGCTGTTTGGGTTCAGTTGTCTAGCTGACACATTGTAAAAGCCCTCAGGAGACTGACCGTCGCCTTCTTTCAGCTTTGGCCCCAGATCACCAGAGTATCTGCAAATCTCCCATGACTTGTAAGGCTGATAGGTTTTGCCAGACCGGATCCACGCTTCCAACCGGCTTTCTTCTTTGAAGACACGTAGGAAAACAGGGTTTCCCAAGGACATTCCTTTGAAAGTCAGATCTGCGCGCAGGGCTGGCAAGCGCTCATCTTTAACTTTTGTGAGATTTGCGGAACCGGGTAGATCATAGGGCAAGAGTAAGTACGTGGCGAAGACTGCCAGCATTACGAAAAAGGCCGTGCCGACTGCCCAAAGGAGCGGACGAGAAATGATTTTTGCCATGGAAGGTCCGATTGCAAATCACTGAAAACTGAGAGTGGCAGATAAGAGAGGCAATGTGGCCAAGTCATGGTTCGCACTGGAAACTCTGTGAAAAGGTCACTCTGATATTCCTGTGGCGTAAGAACGCAGCGTATTTGTTTTGCTTTTCTTTGATAAAACAGATGCTAGTGTCCGGGCCCATTCTGATCTGATTGCTCTATTGTGCTATAGAGCGTTTCTATCAAGCGTTGTGTGAAGGGTGATCTTCCTTGGATATTCGGCAGTTACAATACCTCGTTACTCTGGCTCAAGAGCGGCATTTTACGCGTGCCGCTGCGGCTTGTAATGTGACGCAGCCAACGTTGTCGGGCCGAATTCGTCAGTTGGAGATTGAGCTGGGCGTTCCCATTATTGAGCGCGGCAAGAAGTTTCATGGACTGACGGCGGAAGGTGAGCGCATTCTCGTTTGGGCGAAGAAGGTGCTTGCGGACTGCAACAGTTTGCGAAACGAGGTTGCGGGTAAAAGTGCTGAGGTGTTTGGCAAAGTCAATATCGGCGTTATTCCGTCTGCGGATGTTGCGACAGCCTCCCTTATTCTGGATTTGAAGAAGAGCCACCCGCATGCACATGCGACGATCCAATTGATGAGCCATGATGAAATCCATAAGGCTCTTGAGGATTATCAGATCGATGCGGGCATCACGTACACTCAATTCAGCGATGCAAAGAAACACAGCAGTTTCACGCTGTATGAGGAAGACTATCGTCTATTCATGCCAGCAGGGCATCGCCTGCAAGGGGTCGACGCAGTGGAATGGGAGACGGCTGTGAATGCCGGGGCGATGGTGGCGCTTTCGCCGAACCTGCAAAATCGGTTGATGGTAGACAGCACGCTACGGTTTTTAGGTGTTGAGTTGGATCCTGAGATTGAGGCTGAAACGATCCCATCGCTTGGCGGGTTTATCCGTGCGGGGTACTGCGCGATCTTGCCGGAGTTTTCTGCCTTGTCGCTTGGGGCAGGGATTGTTTCCGTACCGCTGATCAAACCAGTTGTTTCGCACAGCATTGGTATGGTGATGACAAAGCGTGAGCTGGAGCCTGCGATTATCACATCCCTGGCTGATTGCGCCGCACAGTATAAGAAGCCGCTGATACCAGAGCAGGCTGATTAGCAAAGTAGCATTGCTTTAGAGCCCGTTGTGTTCATTTACATTCACACCTCATGCTCTAACTCCTTTATTCTGCGCGAGTTCTTGTCGTTTGATTGGATACAATCAAACGGAACGCGCTCTAGAGCTGCTCATAAAAAAAGCCCGCGATCATCGCGGGCTTAGTTGTTTGGGTTTGCTTTTTATTCAGCAGGCATTGGTGCAGATGTTTGTTTGCCAGATGCTGCCGGTTTTGTTGTTTTAGCTTCTCCTTCGCCCAGTGCGTCCTCAGCCATATGATACTTCGGATGGACTGGCTTCATGAGAAGGTTGGAAACGAGTGCCGCGACGAGCAAACCAGCCATCACATACATTGTGGTGTTGTAGAGGCTCGGAGTTGGATCAACTGTGCCTTCCGGAGCTACTTCCATCAGTCTTGAGACAGAGATGGATTTTGCTGCGATGAGCTCAGCCAGTTTCTCTTTGCCTTCGCCGAAGGTCTGGAGGAATACGGCTGGATCAACCTTTTCTGCAAGCTCATGGATTTTGGTGTTTACAGACCGTTCGCGCAGGAATGTGATGAGGAACGGACCAGCTACACCTGCTGCAGACCATGCGGTGAGCAGGCGACCATGGATACCGCCGACGAATTTGGTGCCGAAGATATCTGCCAGATAGGCGGGGATTGTAGCGAAGCCACCGCCATACATGGTGAAGATGGTCATGGTGGCTGCGTAGAACATCACCAGCCACATCACGGATGGGCTTGCGCCTGCTTCAGCTGCGATGAGCGGAATGGAGAGGTATAGGAAAGAGCCCAGCACGAAGAAGACGGTGTAGGTGTTTTTGCGGCCAATATAGTCAGAAAGGGTTGACCAACCAAGGCGGCCCATGGCGTTGAAGACAGAGATCATCAAGACGTAGGTTGCGGTGAAGGCTCCATCCACGATGGTTGGCATGCCGTTGCCGAAGATCTCGTAGATCATGGTTTTGGAAACGGAGATCACACCGATCCCAGCTGTCACGTTGAAGCAAAGCACGATCCAGAGCTGGTAAAACTGTGGAGTCCGCAGAGCTGTATCGATGTGCACATGATTGCGAGTGATTAGACCCTGTTTGGCTGGATCTTCTTGTGGCGGTTCCCAACCTTCTGGTCTCCAGCCCGGTGCAGGAATGCGGTAGGCGAAAGATGCCAGGATCATCACGAAGAAGTAGACGATACCCAGTGTGAGGAAGGTTGATGCTGCGCCAGTGTTACCTGTGCCTGCAAGGTATACGCCTGCTTGGGCACCGTCAAAGGCTGCTTCTGCTTGAGATGCGCTTACGACGATGGCTTCCAGCTTTTGGCCTGCGACCTGCACGTAGCGGACACCGTTTTCTACGGTTGTTTGCACGTCAGCGAGTGGACCGAGATAATCAGGTGCTTTGGCGTAAAGGTTCAGAAGCCAGCTTTTCAGCGGAACTGCGATGATTGCGCCGCCGCCAAAACCCATAATGGCCATACCGGTTGCCAGACCTCGGCGGTCAGGATACCAGCGGATCAGGGTGGAGACAGGTGAAACATATCCAAGGCCGAGGCCACAACCACCAATGACACCGTACCCCAGATACAGTAGCCAGAGCTGGTGGGTCATGATGCCAATTGAGCCGATGATGTAACCACCACCCCAGCAGAAGGCAGCTGTTGTGCCAACGCAGCGTGGGCCGACTTTTTCAAGCCACTTGCCTGCGACTGCGGCAGATAAGCCAAGAAACAGAATTGCTACAGAGAAGATCCATACCACGGAGCTGAGAGACCAGTCTTCAGCTGCGGGTGCTATGCCTCCAATTTCTCTGACAAGTGCTGGATTGTAGATACTCCATGCATAGGCAGAGCCGATGCATAGGTGAATTGCAATGGAAGCCGGTGGAACGAGCCAACGATTGAAGCCCGGCTTGGCTACGATCGCGTCTTTCAGCATAAAACTTGGTATTTTAAACATCAGCAAACCCCTAGAGCAATCAAAGCAGGTTGCATTGCCTCGCCCGGCAAACTGCCTTGACCTTGTGTTGCGACTACATTCTTTTTCCGAAAACCGAGCCCCATTCCGGGAATGCGCCTAGGAGGCAGGCGAGAGGGAGGAAGCCTGCATCCATACGTTGAGTCTGCATCTAACACATGGTGAGTTGAAATCGCCAGCGTCTATCGCGTTATAGATGTAATCTATTACAGCGTGGGTTTGTGGAGGGAAGAGAAAGGCCGAAAGCAGAGGCTAGTGCGGTGAAAAATTTGCACGCTTTGATTTATTTTGAAATATCAGATGAGTAGCGCTGCTTGGTGCTTACGAATATGCCAGATGGGTGTGAGTTTGTCATCCGTACTGTGTGTTACTGACGTCAGGTTTTACTCAGGTGCGTATTGTCGCAGTGCTTGCGGAAACGAAAAAAGCGCACCGCTGGGCGATGCGCTTTTTGGAATTTGGTGCGGTTCAGCTTACAGGAGAGCTGGAATACCTGGAAGCATGCCTACTGCTGCCATTGCCAGAGTACAGATGATTACTGCACCTGCTGGAATGATGATGCGGTCTGCAAAGCTCAGGCGTTCTGCACGTTCCTTGTCACCAATGAGACCATTGTTGTCGAGGAACATGGTGATTGCCCATGCCAGAACTGGGTTGGTTACGATTGCTGCGAAGATGCAGATACCAGCGGAGTTGGTGTCGTTGCTGGACTTCACCATCTGCAGGCCAGCTTCCAGAAGTGGAAGGAACACGCCAACCAGCAGAGCACAGGACATCACTGGCTGCCATACTGCTACGTCCATTGGGTAGCCGATGGTTGCGATGACGATGCAAAGTGCGCCAAGCAGGATTGCGCCAGCAGGGATTGGACGCTTCGCGATCGCAGCTGGGATCATGTAGGTGCCCCAGGAAGAAGTGATGTTACCACCGCCGAAGAATGTGCCGGTGAACTGACGCAGCGAGCAGCAGGTCATGGTGTCATCAACGTCCATCAGAACTTTATCGGTGTTCTTAGGGTAGTTGAGTTCCTGGAAGATACGGTGACCAAGGAAGTCCGGAGACCACATTGCGACTGCCAGAATTGCCCAAGGCAAAGATGCAACGAAGTGGTTGAAGCTAGGAATGCCGAGCTGCCAACCGGTCTCAGTAGATCCCCACCAGTACCATGGGTTCATGTTTGGTAGGCCAGGAGCTGTGGTGAACTGAAGGTCAACACCAGCGCCGAGTGCGAGAGCCAGAACTACCGCGATGACGGAGCAAGCTGGAATTGCGAGCCAGCGCTTACCGATCTTTGCGAGGAAGGCATAGAGCACGATGTTGACTGCAAAGATTGCCAGAGCGACGTAAGAGAGGCTGTAAGCAAGGTCATGCTTCGCCTGTAGGCCGCCAGCCCAGCTAAAGAGGGATGTGATTTGCCCCTTTGCCCCCATGAAGCCGAGGAACACGAGCAAGCCGCCTGCAACGCCCTGACTGGTCAGGTTTACCAGACGAGAGCCGCCTTTGAAGTAACTGAGAAGCAAGCCGAAGGCACAGACGAGAGCTGCCAGCGCCAGAGGATGCGCGCCTGCGAGAGCGATAGAGCCAATGAGTGGGATCATTGGACCGTGGTTGCCCGCAAGGTTTGCGCGTGGGTTGAGGAAGCCTGAACCGATGATGCAGAAGAGCAGGGCCGGAATGAGCATCTCAACGCGGACCACTTCAATGATCCATTCAGCGCCAAGATTGACGTGCGGCCATTTTGCTGTGAGGCCGGTAGCCCATGCTGTCATAACCGCAGAGTACATCACGGAGATGCCGATTGTTCCTGCAATTGCCGGAACAAAATCTTCCATTTCAAAACGGAAGTCGCGGCCCGGCAGGTTGAGACCCCAACGGCGTGGTTTCATAATCTGGAGTTCGTGGTCTAGGTAATCAGACCGTTGTTCGAACTCACTCGCAGGCTTGTGTGCCTCGCTATAGGATTCTTCGTGCTTGTCTGTCTGCTGAAGCATAACAGCCATTCTCCATAAAACTGACGGGAGAAAGGAGAGTGTGGCTTCACGGTGCTTGCTTTGTGAGCGAAGCAGATGAAGGCATCTCACCTCATGGCCTTGATTTCTGGTTTGCTGGGAGGAGTTGGAACCGTCAGGATTTTTGGGTTTTGAGTTGCAGCTTAATGGGAGGTGTTAAAGTGCAACTGCGTCAGCGGCTTCAAACTCGCTGTAACTTTCCTTCCGGGTTCCTGGGTCTTTTCAAGAGACCTTGCAAACCACAAATTCAGACCATGAATACCCTTCCCCTGTTCTTCAGTTCCGAAAGGCCCCTACCTGAAATGACGTAGGGAAGCTTACGGTGTTCAGCGAGAACTTGCAGAAGGATGCAGCTTAAATAAAATCGTATGAGTCTATCGCGTTATTGATGAAATCTATAAGGCGAAAAACTGCGACAATATGAGCTATCTAATTGATTTTGTTGAATTGCCCCGGTTTTGAGTTCAGTGAAATTTCAGTCTGCAATATCTCATTTAAAACAATAGTATAATGAAATTAATTCAGTTGGAGCGTGTGTTAAGGCTGATGAAAAACGTGATCTGAGAGTCACATCCTGTCGCGGTAGAATGACTTATAGGTAGTATTGTCGCAGCGTTGTGGGAATGTGCGATACAAGTGTTTTTCCGAGTTTAAATGATGCGTCACAGATACCAAGTTGGCGCCATGCAAGGCTAAATTGCAGTTCTACTATGGTGCACTTCCATGCTCCGAGGATATCTTGATAAGAAAAAACTTGGCTGCCCTCTACTTTTGGCGTAGATAGGCGATCCATCCTGCCGGACTTTTCTGCGGGCTCGTCACGGGCCTTCAAATTTTCACTTCCCAGTAACCTCAAAAATCATCGGACCGATTTGTTACGTCTGTTTGCTGAGAAGTTTAACCGAGTTTCTGTAGGATTTGAGATTAAAGCGTGTTGGTGCACTCGCCAGAGGCGAAGCCCATCTGAAAATGAGAGATATTATGGCACTGGTGGGTCCCGTATTACGGGTGCTTGGATACTTTCTGGTTGGGCTGGCCATTTTGATGCTGGCACCTGCATTGCTGGATATTTACTTCAGCAACCCGGACTGGATTGCGTTTGCGCTCTCCTCGCTCTTTGTTGGTCTGCTTGGTCTATTGCTTGCTGTTTCTACGGCCAATTACAAACTTGAACATCTCACCATTCGTCAGGCGTTTTTGCTGACTACAGCATCCTGGATTGTCATGCCTGTCTGTGGCGCTCTGCCCTTTCTCAGCCTCGGGATCGGCTTTGAGAACGCGTTTTTTGAAAGTGTTTCAGGATTTACGACCACAGGTTCTACGGTTCTGATTGGTTTGGATGGTATGCCTCCGGGACTGTTGTTCTGGCGTTCCCTGACCCAGTGGATCGGCGGTGTTGGCATTATCGTTATGGCGATCTTGCTCATGCCTTTGTTGCGTATTGGCGGTATGCAGCTGTTTCGGACAGAAAGTTCTGACCGTGGTGAGAAGATTGTTGCTCGTGCGACGGATCTGACGCGCCTTATAGGTGGCGTCTACATCATGCTGACGCTGACCTGTGCGATTCTTTATGTGTTCTCCGGCATGTCGTTGTTTGATGCAGTGAACCATGCCATGACGACGCTGTCTTCCGGTGGTTTCTCGACACATGATGCTTCGTTTGCTTACTTTGAGAGTACGGCGGCTGAGTGGGTGGCAGTTGTCTTCATGCTTGCTTCCGGCCTTCCGTTCGTTGTGCTGATCAAATCCCTGACCAAGAACCCGAAAGCGCTCTTGCAAGATCCGCAGGCGAGGGCGTTTATCTTTGTCATCATCATCCTTTCCAGCATGACGGCGCTGTATCTCGGTATTGAGAACAAGTTCACGTTTGGTCGAGCAGTGGTGGAGGCGTTGTTTGTGGTGATCTCAATCATTACCACGACGGGCTACGGTCTTGGCGATTACACAGCGTGGGGCCCACCGATGATGGGTTTCTTCCTGATGCTGACGTTTATTGGCGGCTGTACGGGCTCGACCAGTGGTGGCATCAAGATTTTCCGCTTCATCGTGTTCTTTGGTACTGTTCGTGCGTACATGAATAAGATGATCCGGCCTGATCAGGTGGTTCCTGTCCGGTATGGCGATACAAAGATCACGCCTGAACTGGCTTTCTCGGTTCTTGCGTTTTTGGTAGTCTATATGGCCACTGTGGGACTGATTACTGTCATTCTTGGTGGACTTGGTTTGGATCTGGTGACTGCTATGAGCGCAGCGACGACTGCGGTTTCTAATGTAGGCCCAGGACTTGGCGATGTTGTTGGCCCTATCGGAAACTTTGCCGACATCCCCAATAGTGCGAAGATTGTGCTTTCTGCGGCAATGTTGCTGGGGAGATTGGAACTTTTTACGGTGCTGGTGTTGTTTAACCCTCAATTCTGGCGTTGACGCTACGTCCCTGAAAGACTAGGGATTTCGTGCATTGAGCATGTTTGGGCTGTTCGGCTTCATTCTTGTTGTGTGAATAGGTAGTTGCCCGATTAATTCAATTGCCAGATATCACTAAGTGGCCTAAAACCAATGCTTCATAAATGTTTGAGAGCATACCGTTCCAATCTCGTCCGTTAAGGGACAATATGTGACTAGCGGGCGGGTTAAATTGGATTTTATATCGGCGGATTGATTTTGGTTTCCATACGACCGGTTTTAAGTGTGCTTGGGTACCTTTATGTTGGCCTCGCTGCTGCCATGCTTGTCCCTGCATTTGTGGATGTTGTGTCGCGTAATGCTGACTGGCAAGCCTTTATTATTTCATCGTTAATTACCGGTCTGGTTGGCATGTTGCTCATCGTGGCCATGGGTGGTGCGCTGCGTGACGGGCTAGACACACGCCAGACCTTTATCCTGACAACTTTATGCTGGGTCTCATTGCCTGCGTTTGGGGCTCTGCCGTTTTTGTGGCTGGGTATTGCGTATGTTGATGCTGCGTTTGAGGCAGTGTCGGGATTCACCACCACAGGCTCTACAGTTCTGACAGGTCTTGATTCACTTCCACCGGGGCTGCTTGTGTGGCGTTCGCTGATGCAGTGGATGGGCGGGGTTGGTATTGTCGTTATGGCGATCGTGCTTTTACCGTTTCTACGCATTGGTGGGATGCAGCTGTTTCAGACAGAAAGCTCCGACCAGAGTGAGAAGATTGTTAGCCGTTCCATTGAGTTGATCCGCCTGATCAGTTTGACGTACCTGTTTCTGACCAGTCTTTGCATCGTGCTTTACTGGTTCTCTGGCATGACGATGTTTGATGCGTTCAACCATGGTCTCACGACAATTGCGACAGGTGGTTATTCCACGCATGATAACTCCTTCGGGTATTTTACCAATCCAGTGACTGGTTGGATTGCGGTTGTCTTCATGATTGTGGGCGCGCTGCCATTCGTGCTTATCATTCAGGCGCTGCGCGGGCAGCCGTTGTTGCTGTGGCGTGATCCTCAGGTGCGGGCGTTTCTGTGGCTGGTGGGTCTGATCTCTCTTGCTCTGACGATTTATCTCGGTACTTCTGGCAATGCTGACAGTTTTGGCAGTGCCATCCTGCAGTCTGCGTTTAACGTGATTTCTGTGGTGACGGGCACTGGCTACGCCATGGGGGATTACACCTCCTGGGGTGCTCCGGTGATCGGTCTTGCATTCCTGCTCAAGTTTGTTGGTGGCTGTACGGGCTCGACAACGGGCGGTATCAAGGTCTTCCGGTTTCTTGTATTCTTCGGAACGGTGATCGCGCATATGCGGCGGATGGTGCGGCCAAACCGCGTGATCTCTGTGAGCTATGGTAACACGCACCTGACACCAGAACTGACGTTCTCTGTTCTTGCGTTCCTCGTGGTTTACATCGGCACCGTTGGTATCCTGACGCTGATCCTTTCTCTGTTCCATCTGGATCTGGTGACTGCTGTGTCTGCCGCTGCGACATCCGTTGGTAACGTTGGCCCGGGCCTTGGCACCATGATCGGGCCATCTGGCAACTTTGCTGCGCTGCCTGATCCAGTGAAATGGATCTTATGCTCTGCGATGTTGCTGGGGCGTCTGGAACTGTTTACGGTTCTCATTCTTCTGGATCCTGATTTCTGGTCCAAATAATCTGAATAATTTGGAAGGTCGCTATGCGATTTGATGTACCGCTGGTCACTGGCCGGCTGATTAAGCGTTACAAACGGTTTCTGGCGGATGTGACCCTCGATGATGGCGGTGCTGAAATCACAGCTCACTGTGCCAACTCGGGCTCCATGATGGGTTTGAAAGATCCGGGCATTAAGGTCTGGCTGACGCCCAATGATGATCCGAAGCGCAAGTTGAAATACTCTTGGGAAATGCTCGAGATTGACGGTGCGATGGTGGGCATCAATACCAGCCGTCCAAATGGGCTGGTCGAAGAAGCGATTGAAGCTGGGCGTATTCCTGAGCTTGTCGGTTATGAAAAACTGCGCCGCGAAGTGAAGTACGGCAAGAATTCTCGTATCGATATTCTGCTGGAAAGTGAGGGCGACAAGCGCACCTATGTTGAGGTGAAGAACGTCACTCTGGCCCGCGAAAATGGAATTGCCGAGTTCCCGGATGCTGTGACCGCACGTGGTGCGAAGCATCTGGATGAACTGGCAGATATGGTCCGGGAAGGCCATCGCTCAGCGATGGTGTTTTTGATCCAGCGCGATGATTGCGATGCGCTCGTTCTGGCCCGTGATATTGACCCGAAATACGGAGAGGCTTTTGATGCGGCTGTGAAAGCCGGCGTTGAAGTCTATGCGATTGGGTGCCGCTTGGATGCTAACGAGATCATCGCAGACCGGGCTATTGAGGTGCGGTGCTGAGGCGGAAGAGCTTAAGAAGAGCAGCGTATCAAATGACTGTGGCTTGGCTAAAAGTACGTTTTCTGATGACAAGTCTGCCCCTGCACGATAAGCACCACATGGCACCCCATGCAGCGTTGAACTGAAGTTCCCGAAGGTCGGGATGAGCAAGGCGGCAGGCAATACCTGCGCTACTTGTTAGATATGAGTCTTTGGCATTGGCTACGCGCCTTGCCCGGGCATTTTGATATGGACAACATCGCCTCTTATCCTGAAAGACACGATAGCCGGTTTCCCGGAAGGATAGCGGCTTTGCTCAGATAAGTTTCCGTATCCGAACAGGTCTTCTACCCCTGACATTTGCCGCTCTGACCAGAAAATGTCACTGCGTGATGCCCTTCAGACTTGGGTCCTTCCTCTCAGACCATGCAGTCACGCCTGAAAATCGGTTCCACCGGACCTTTGAAAGATGCGTTACTTCTCCCAAAAGCCCCACCCAGCCCACGACATGCTGACGGACGGTCCGCCAGCAGCCCGTCACGTGGGCATAGGATTAGTATGTGCACATAACCGAACGAGGGGGATAAGTTTGTCAAAGATAGTTGCCAGCCCGATGTTATTCATCGTTTTGTATCGCCTCGTCCAAAATGCGTTTGTGAAGGCTGGGTCGTTACCAGCTCATTTCAGTCGATTGAACTAAAAAAGCCCCGGCGGTGAGGCCGAGGCTTTGGAAACTCTTATGCAGAATTCCGGCGGGCTGGTTAGCCTGCGGTATCTTTAGAGATTGGTGGCTGGAACTGCATGCCAAGATCCCATGGGAAATACACCCAGGTGTCCTGAGAAACCTCAGTCACAATGGTATCAGCCAGATCGCGGCCCATTGGCTTGGCGTAGACGGTTGCAAAGTGTGCTTTTGGCAGCATTTCGCGAACAACTTTCGCAGTCTTACCGGTGTCGACCAGATCGTCGATAATGAGAATGCCTTCGCCACCTTCAGAGCCGACTACTTTGGGGTCGATTGGCTTGATGACCCTCAACTCACCCTGATCGTCGTAATCATGGTAGGATGCAATGCAAACTGTTTCGATGGTGCGAACACCCAATTCGCGCGCAATAATGCCAGCTGGAACAAGGCCACCACGTGTGATGGCTACAATCGCTGTAAATTCGCCTTTGTCGGCGAGGCGCCAAGAGAGGGCACGGCAATCGCGGTGGAATTGGTCCCAAGAGACCGGGAATGCTTTGGATTGCTGCTGATTATCCATGTGTCTTCTTTCAAAGAAATTTTGTCTTTGCAGCTTCTACGGCTGCTCGGACGGCTTCACTGGCCTGTTCCAGTACATCATTTGACCTAGATCGCACAACAACCTGTGTGGAAAATACTCCATCTTTTGACTGCGGATAGGAGCCAATTGAGGTTTCGGGGAAGTTTTTCTGTATTTCCCCTAGGTCTGTAGCAATGCGACTCTCAGGAAGAGCGGCCTCAATAGTCACTGACAGCATCTTTTGACTGGTTTCAAGCGTTGGTGCAATGGCATCGACCATGGATTGCATGATGGCTGGTACGCCTGCCATCACGTGCACGTTCTCCATTCTGAAACCGGGTGCGATGGACACCTTGTTTTCAATCAGGTCGGCTCCATCAGGAAGGCGGGCCATGCGCTTGCGGGCAGGGGTAAAGTTCTCTGCGCCGTAGTGATCTTCCAGAAGCTTGTAAGCGCGTGGGTCCAGATCAATCGAAACGCCGAAGGCCTTTGCTACGGCATCTGCTGTGATGTCATCATGCGTTGGGCCAATCCCGCCGGATGTGAACACGTAGGTGTATTCTGCGCGAAGAGCGTTGACGGCTTCGACGATCTTTTCTTCTACATCAGGAACGACGCGGACTTCAGACAGATCGATGCCGATATCTGTGAGGTAGGATGCCAGAAAGCCGATGTTTTTGTCTTTGGTCCGACCAGACAGGATTTCATCGCCAATAACGACATATCCCGCTGTGATGATCTTATTGGTCATGGCTTTCTGTATTCCTGAACTATGGGTGGCTTTGACAGCTAGAAGGCGTTGTATTCATACACCAAGCTCTAGCTCTTCATTTTTATGCGTATGCTTATCCGAAAACCGGAGCCACCTTGGGGGAGTAGGCTCTAGTTTCAATCGTTATGATCTTCTGGCGACCACTCATAGATCCAGTTCAACCGGTCAAGAAGCTGACTTGGTGTGTTGGACCGCATGACAAGGTCTCGTGCAATGCGAAGAGGGAAGCCCATATGGTAGACCCAATCATTCCATTTAACGAGCTTGCTCATCTTTTCAATACGTGGACGGCGGGCAGTCTCGTAGGCTTGCAAGGCTTGCGGTGTCGCACCATGTTTGTCGACCATCTTGGACAGGACTGCAGCATCTTCGATTGCCATTGCCGCGCCTTGCGCTGAGAATGGCAGGATCGCATGAGCAGCATCGCCGATAAGTGTTACAGGCCCTTGCGTCCACGCAGGGCGAGTGTCGACCTCGCACAATGACCAACGGGTCCACGTTTCCGGCAGGTAGACCAGGCGCAACGCTTCTGGCGCCCAATTGCGGAAGTGTTTACGGACGTGATCACTGCCAACCGGATGGGACCAGGTGTCCTCTTTCCAGTCTTCCTTCGTGATGGCGACAATGTTGAGCAGCTTGCCATTCTTTACTGGGTATTGAACCAGATGGGCATCGCGAGCGAGCCATAGGCCTGAGGTGCTCAGCAGAGGTTCCAGATTGAAAGGCGGCTCTGCTGTTGCTCTGTACGCTACAAACCCGGTGTGTTTGGCCGGTGCGCCACCCAATGTGTTCTGACGGATGCTTGAGCGGACACCGTCAGCCCCGATGAGCAGATCAAACTGATCCGGCACGCCAGCAAGAGCTTCTGCGAATGCCGCTCCCTGAAGCTTAACGGTATCACCCTTGATTTCGGCGGTCTCTACCTTGGTATCCAGCCGCAGAGTGACTTCCGGTGTGTTCTGGACAGCTTCCAATAACAACTGTTGCAGATCTGCCCGGTGGATCACGTAGTATGGCGCGCCATAGCGGTCTTCAGCAATGCGGCCAAGTGGAACAGTTGCAAGTTGAGACCCATCTTGGCCGGAGCGTATATTGACGCTGGCTGGAGAGACGGCTCTGGACATGAGCGCAGGGCCTAAGCCAAGAGCCTGCATACATCTCATTGCATTGGGAGATAGCTGAATTCCCGCGCCGACTTCGGAAAGCTCTGGGGCAGCGTCAAACAGGAAAACACTGTGGCCCTTACGGGCAAGGTATAACGCAGCTGTAAGTCCGGCGATCCCGGCTCCTGCGATAGCAATATTTTTTGGTATCATTACGCAGCTTGCTTGCCGTGCTTTGCCTGAGGTTATCGGGATCAGGCAAAGCAATGTGATTACTGTTTATTCGTTTTATCGGTCAGATGACGCGGTTGTTAAGCCGCATCAGGTACCCAAGCGCAGTCGGCTGGATTAGATTCTGCGGAACCGAGCTCAGCATCGTAATGGTAAAGCGTTGAGCAGTATGGGCAGATTATGTTGTCATCAGCACCCATGTCGAGGAATACGTGTGGGTGATCCTGTGGGGGGCGTGCGCCAATGCACATAAATTCTTTAGCGCCGATTTTAATGGCGTCAACGCCATTGGTGTTGTGAAAGTGGGGTACGACTTTACCGGCCATTTTTTCGCCAAGCTCCATGGAACAAAAATTTGCCGCCGACATTAAATTGGTTCGGGTGAAAAAGACAGGTTTTCTAGTTGATTGATTGCTTTGGGGCCTACGCGGTCCACAACTGTACTGCGTTTTTTCACCTAGCGTTGAGGTTTTTCGGCGGAACTGGTGTTGTCTCAGCCTCTGTGAATAGTTGAGGGACTAGTCCAAATTGATAGTTCTTTGGCCTTTTCTTTCTCCACCCTTACATTTACCCTCCCATGATCCCGTAGTTTTCCTTTACGTAAACGTTAGGTAATATGCCAATATTCAATAATAATGATCACCCTATCGCTTATCTTGATGAAGGAGAGGGCGATCCGATCCTGCTGATCCACGGATTCGCATCCAACAAGTTCGTCAACTGGGTGTATCCTGGTTGGGTTGATTTGCTGGTGAAGGATGGGCGTCGTGTGATTGCGATTGATAATCGTGGTCATGGCGAAAGCTACAAGTACTACAATGCAGAGGATTATGGCGCTCCGGTTATGGCCGAAGATGCGCTGAAACTGCTGGACCATCTTTACATCGATCAAGCAGATCTGCTTGGCTATTCCATGGGAACCCGTATTTCTGCGTTTTGTGCGCTTCAAGCGCCGGACCGGGTACGCTCGCTGACCCTTGGCGGGATGGGATATGGTTTGATTTCTGGCGTAGGTAATCCAGAGCCGATCATTGAAGGTCTGCTGGCGGATAAAATCTCCGATGTGAAAGACCGGACGGGCCGTTCCTTCAGGGCCTTTGCAGAGCAGACTAAGTCTGATCGACGGGCGCTTGCTGCTTGTATGCAGTCAGCTCGCAAGCCAATTTCCGAGGACATGGTATCTAAGATTACGGCGCCGACACTTGTTGCCGTTGGTACAAACGATGACGTGGCGGGTGATCCTAAGGCGCTTGCTGATCTTATGCCGAATGCGAGTTATCTGGAGATTACCAACCGGGATCATATGACCGCTGTTGGTGACAAGATTTTCAAAAAAGGCACATTAGAGTTTTTGGAGCAGTTTTCATGAATAGAAGCACCCACGAATTTATCGGAGCCGATGGCAATTGCATCGTTGCAGACCGGTTTGGCTCAAAAGGCCAGCCGGTGATGATGATGCATGGTGGCGGGCAGACGAGACATTCGTGGGGCAAGACTGCTGAGATGATCGCCAATGCAGGGATGCAGGCGTTTTGTCTTGATATGCGTGGGCATGGTGACAGTGCATGGGTTGATGGAGAGAAGTACTTCTTTTCTGACTTTGGTGCCGATGTTGCCGCTGCTGCCTCTCAGATCCATGAGGAAACCGGTCTCAAACCAATTGCGATCGGTGCGTCCTTGGGTGGGCTTGCATCTATTCTGGCGGAAGGGGCGTTGCGTCCTGGTGTTCTTGCTGGTGTCATTCTGGTTGATGTGACGCCGCGCCTTGATGAGGGCGGGGTGAGCAAGATCCTTTCTTTCATGGCCGAGAAGGTCGAAGACGGATTTGGTAGTGTGGAAGAAGCTGCGGACATGATCGCGTCTTATCTCCCGCACCGCAAGCGTCCCAAAACGTTGGACGGCCTTTCGAAAAACTTGCGCTTGCGGGAAGATGGGCGCTATCGCTGGCACTGGGACCCTCGCTTTATCACGCATCATGCTGATCGTGCTGATATGAAAGACAAGGTGCAGAGTGAGCTGCTCGAGGCGGCAGCCAATCTCAAAGTGCCGAGTATGCTTGTTCGCGGGGCGGCATCAGAGCTCGTGAAACAGAGTCATGTAGATGAATTTCTCGCATTGGTTCCCCATGCGCAATTCACAGATGTGAAAGAAGCTGGTCATATGGTGGCAGGTGATGTGAATGATATTTTCACTGCTGCGATCATGCCGTTTCTAAAAGAGTACCAAGCTGCAGCTTAAAATTAGAACGAGTTTCTGACTTTTGGAAGAAACGTAGGTTCACTTTCTAATTGATATGGCAGGTTTGGTACGCGCTTTCTCTAATGGCAATACTGCGTGATGTACTATAGGCGGATAATTCATAGTGATTAGGTGGGGCTTGGATTGAGACAGTCTGCACCTATGTAAAGTTGAATAGGTCCTATCCATAAAGGAACGCTCTTTCATGGTGCAATTTTCTTCAAGTAGCCCCAAGGAGTTCGCGTCGCATGATCCTGTTTGGGATCGCGTGAAAGCCGAAGCCCAAGCGATGGCCAGTTCTGAGCCTGCGCTTGCGTCTTTTGTGTACGAGACGGTGCTGAACCATTCTTCTTTAGAGGAAGCGATTGTTCATCGAGTGGCTGACCGACTGGGCCATGTGGTTGTTTCTTCTTCTCTTATTCGTCAAACTTATCTGGATGTACTGGATCAGGCTCCTGATATTGTTCAGGCATTCCGTGTTGATCTGGGTGCTGTGTTTGACCGTGATCCTGCCTGTGACCGGTTCTTGGAGCCTCTCCTTTACTTTAAAGGGTTCCATGCGCTGCAGACCCATCGTTTAGCCAACTGGCTGTGGAAGCAGGGACGAGAAGATTTCGCGCTGTACCTGCAGAGCCGTTGCTCCGAGGTGTTCCAGATGGATATTCATCCTCAGGTTCCAATTGGACGGGGCGTTTTCTTTGATCATGGTACCGGCATTGTGGTTGGCGGAACTGCAGTGATTGAAGACGATGTCTCCATTCTGCAAGGTGTGACACTTGGTGGTACGGGCAAGGTCACTGGCGACCGTCATCCGAAGATTCGTCAGGGCGTGCTGATTGGTGCAGGTGCTAAAGTTCTTGGTAATCTGGAAATCGGCCATTGCTCACGTGTTGCAGCTGGATCTGTGGTTCTTAAAGATGTTGATCCGTGCACGACTGTGGCGGGTGTTCCTGCCAAGGTTGTGGGTGAAGCTGGTTGCGACCAGCCGGCTCGAGCCATGGATCAAATGATCGGTCAAGGTCAAGGACTTTCCTCGCAAAACAAACAAGGATAAGCTAGTTTCCTAGGGTTGGCAGGACGATAAACTTGTATAGTTTGTGCCCCAAGTTTGAAGTGAAATTGGTAAGGAGACGGCTGTGAAGCCTGATGAAATTCGTAAGGTGCAAACCTACATGCGCAACACTTTCAAGTCGCCAGAACTTGAAGTGCGTGCGCGTCCTCGTAAAGATGATTCTGCAGAAGTTTATATCAGCGACGAGTTTCTCGGTGTTATCTTCCGCGACGAGGAAGATGGCGAACTGAGCTGGAACTTCCAGATGGCTATCCTTGATATTGACGTGGAAGGCCTCTAAGGCTTCACGCAAAATCTGATGGATTTGAAGGGCTCCGTTTCGGGGCCCTTTTTGCATCAAAATGAGACTCTTGAGCGTTGAATGCGTCCTGAATTGAAACGGGATGGAATTTGCTCATCTGCATTAATTTCCTATGCGTTTTCCATATGTAAATATTAATAGGAGGTTAACTCGAGGATAGCACACGGCATAGGAATTGCTTTCAACTGCACAGTAACGCGTTTGAGCTGGATTGAGTCAGCTTAGAAGGGGGAGTGCATGCTGGGCGATTTGTTTTTGGCCGCGTTTATAGCGGCTTCTGGTTTTGTGACTGCGGGAATTCTGGGTAGCTTCTATCACTTGGTGACTGGCGAGCCGCCGCGATTTTTTGCTGAGATGAAAGGGCCTGTGTCCTGGTTAATTGTTGTCGGACTATGGCTCGTTGCTGGGCCGTTCATATTCATGCGCAATGCGATCCAAGGGTATTACCGAGAGTCGTTTAGTCCCAAGATGCTCGCTGCGGCGGGAGGGCTCACCGCTATGTGGAGCATTCTTTCCGGCACGTTTGTTTTGAGTTTTCTCTTGGCACTTTGAGCAAGCCGTATGCTAGATTGCGCGGGATTTGATTTGTGCAATCTAGGAGAACCTTGTGCCTTTTTATAAGCTTGGAGACAGAAGCCCTAATGTTCCTGAAAATGGAAACTACTGGGTCGCGCCATGTGCAAGTCTGATTGGGCATGTGCAGCTGGATGAAGAAGCGAATATTTGGTTTGGCGCTGTTTTGCGTGGCGACAATGAGCTTATCCATATTGGTGCACGTTCCAACATTCAGGATGGCTCGGTTCTTCATACAGATCTGGGGTATCCGCTGGTTGTTGGCGCAAATTGTACGGTTGGTCACAAAGCGATTTTGCATGGATGCACTGTGGGGGAAGGCTCGCTTATCGGAATGGGTGCGACAATCCTCAATGGGGCTAAGATTGGTAAGGGCTGTATTATCGGCGCGAATGCACTTGTTCCTGAAGGCAAGGTTATTCCAGACGGTTCTCTGGTTATGGGAATGCCGGGGAAGGTGGTTCGTGAGCTGGATAATGAAGCTCAGGCAATGCTTATCCGCTCAGCAGATGGCTATGTGATGAATGCGCAGCGCTTTAAAGAGCAGCTGGTTGAACTCTGAAGCCATCACGGCTTTTTAAAATAGAACAAGCCGCGGCGTTTCCCGCGGCTTTGTTGTTTGCCAACACCTTGGCTGCTTTATTCTGGAATGCTTGCAACGGTGGTGACGCGTTTATCCGAAATGGCGGACCAGGCAGAAGCATGGCGAGCGGATTGTCGCTTCACGTAGCGGTATGGGGTTGAGTACCAAGGCAAGATTGAAGAGATCTGATTATCTAGAATGAGATCTCCCTGGTCAGTACGCACGCTCAAGACAGCGTGCCCACCATTGCTCAGGTCTTTCACAACCGTTATGAGCAGGGAGCTTGGTGGCCAGCCTAAGGCAATGAGTTGCCGCTGTTTTTCCAGAACGTACTCTTCACAGTCACCAGCACCTTGCGGGTATGTCCAGTATTCGGGCACTCCGAATAGTTGCTCGTCGGTTAGTGGGCGAACTTGCGTATTGATTGAGGCGTTTACATCCAGCAATTCCTGCCAGCGCTCTTTAGTCAAGCGGACAACCAACGGTGTGTTGGTGCCATAGCGGCACTGTTGTGGGTAGTTTTGACAGAATTCAATATGACCAACGGGGGCACTGGCTTGTCCGATAACTGGCATAAAGCGTCCTGGAACTTGCTCAGCGTGAGCCTGAGACAGGCTTATTAGCCCGCCCAATGCGACCCCCAAAACACTTTTCGCGAACAGCTTATACTCAAACACAAGTAGCGCCCTCCAATCATGGCAGGCTCTACTTTCCTTCGCGCGCTTTTATTTGGTTATAACCTTTAAAGTCAGTATTTAATCAAAGTTGACCAGTATTTGAATCAAGCTTGAATATTAATTAAATCAATATTTCCGAAAATAAGAATCAATATTAATTCAAATTGTAATTAAGCTAAGACTCCGCAGGAAACTGGAGTTTCTGATGAGAGGTAACAAGAATTTTATGGTTTAGTTACAGTTAATTAGAGAGTAGAGATGTGAAGCTGTGCCAGTTGCATGTAATTCTCACTGCTAATATTTTTTTATAAATTTATCAAAATGCCGGGGCTTAACCGTTGAAAAGACAGGAATCGGTTTGGCTGTGCCTTAGCGCTTCTCAGCGTTGGAGATATGGTGCTCCAATAATTCCTTATTCTGGACGGTGGCGAACTCGACGGCGACGCCTTCTTCAAAGTGACGAACGATCCGTGCCCGCATCTTGCCAAGCGTGATTGGTGTTCCAAGTGCTGGGCGTACATCTGTCTTGAGTGCTGCGCCGGAGAGGGAGACATCCACAATGCGGCAGGCATACTCTCTACCGTCTGGCAAAATGATCTTTGTGATCGGGTTCTTTGGTGTAAAGCGATCAAACCTGCGATCTTCTGGCAGATTAAGCTCGTCTTTGTTCGTCAGCCAAGTCAGGACAGAGGCCAGTTTGTCGCGCTTGCGTGCGCTGGCATTAAGGGTCATTGCGAAGCCACCATCGATTTCGCGGACAATTTTCCCTTCAACACGACCAATGTGATCAAGATAAGCGACAACGCGCTCGCCAATTTCGCCCATTACCGGAGAGATAAAGGCAGCGCCACCAGGAGACATGTTGACGACTTGGCATGGATACTCGCGTCGGTTTTCCAGCATGAAACGGCCCAGCACGTTGATTTCAACGCGAGAAAAACGGCGTCTGTCAGGTGCTTTTGCTGCTAGTGCAGCAATTCTGTTGGTCGCTGTGCGCCCTGCCATTTTCCTAGGAATCCCGAATACGCGATTATTGACTAGTAAGAAACTTGGGTCACACCCTAGGAAAACAAGGTTAACAGAATGGTAACTGAGGTGCGGGGTGCAGGTTTATATTTTGCCACCATCAACAACTCTAAGGTGTCCTACCTGTCGGCTGTTTGGAATTTCGACAGCTTTTGGTGCTGCTGAACGTGCCAAGTTAGTTCCACGGCTAACTCTTGGTTCCATTGAACTAACAGCACGATGACTTGGGGTTCCAAAATGTGGGACGCAGTCATTCTCGTCACTGAAGAGAGGTGCATCTTCATCTGGCCAGATCAACCTCAAGCTGTTGACTTTTTGCTTGGAGATTGCCTGAACACCGAGCCAGAACGGACGCTTGAGCGGTGCCATACAGCCTAGAATGCGCGTGCAACCTTCACCTTGAACGCGGATTGGCAGGAGTAGGAGCTCCAGATCTACTGACTGGCCCATTTCAGTTGTGCCCGTGAAGCTGATCACGGCCGCAGCGCCATCCTGTGTTATTGCAGAGAGCATGGCGGTGACAGCTTGCTGGTCTTTCTCATCCCAACCATCAAGAAAACTGCGGCCCTTCAGTTCACGACAGAACAGAGAACACAATCTTGTCCCCGCAAGACGGAATCTAAAATTGTTCTGCTGGGCCAGTTCTAAAATGAATGTATCGCCCAGAACACTTTTGATTGCGGAGGGCTGAATATCGCCACGTTCGGGAGCTGGGCGTTCAGCCCGAATTTCGTCCCAGTATTCAAAGAGTATCCGTGATGCGCCGTGTTTCATATTCCCGCCTTCCCCAGTCCGCTTATTGGGTATTCCCATTGGGGTCAGTGTCCTTTTTATGGACAACTTTAACTATCCGCTGGTCTATGGTGGGGAATAAGCATGGAGCATGCCAAGTTAGAAATATCATAAAAATTTAATAAAATATTAACCTTAACAAAGGGTTTAAGTTGTGCTGATTGGTGGCTTGTATAATCTTGGTTGCAGTTGCCTCACCTGAACCCTTGAGGCCCTAAGAATTGAGCTATTGTTGGCGGTAAACCCAGGTTTTGGGCATTTTTTGTGCTGATGAAAAGTCGGGAAAACAAACGCCTAACGGGGAGAAGCTCCAATAAACCGTCAGCGCTTGGGGGAGTGCTGGCGGTTTATTGTTTTCATTTGATCCTTACATTTTGCGGCAAGCCTTGCGAAGCGTGCCAAGTTGTCTTAGTTCAAAATGGGACAATAATTTTGGATCTGTAATAAAATGAACCAATCCAATGAAGACCACCTGGCATCTCATGGCCCCAACTTTCAGAGACCTGCGCGGGAGCCGATGTTTAATCTGCCAACCGTGGTTGTTGGACTGTCTCTGATCTTTATTGGGATACATCTGGTTCGTGCCTATGTGTTGACGCCCAATGCAGATTTGCAGACGCTGCTTTTGTTTGCATTCTGGCCTGTCCGATATCTTAGTGGTTTTATGGCTGAATACTCTTGGCCGGGAGAGACTGTTTCCGCGGTCTCGAGTTTTCTGACCTATGGGTTTTTGCATGGTAGTGCGGAGCACGTTGGTTTCAATGTGCTTTGGATGGCAGTGTTCGGCAGTGCAGTTGCACGACGTTTTGGTGCGACCCGTTTTCTATTGCTGTCGGCTGTATGTGCTATTGCTGGCGCGGGGGCTCACCTTGCTACAAACTGGGGGCAGAGTATCCCGGTGATCGGTGCATCGGCGGCGGTCTCAGGGCAAATGGCAGCTTCCTTGCGCTTTATCTTTGAAGCTGGAGGGCCAATGAGCTCGTTCCGACGGCATGATAATGCTGCTTATTCTGTGCCTGCTCGACCTTTGATGGAGGCGCTGAGCGACCGCCGTGTTCTTACCTTTATTCTGGTTTGGTTTGGCTTGAACTTCCTATTTGGCATGTGGTCTGCGCCAATTGCAGGGGAGGGCGTCAGTATTGCGTGGCAAGCTCACGTAGGTGGATTTATCGCAGGATTGATCCTGTTCCCGCTATTAGATCCGATTAAACCGCGTTGAAGTGAGACGTTTAATAGTTAGCTAACTACATATGTTAACAGCACCTAAGTTGGTGGCTAGGCAAGCATTGTTTTTTTGTGTCATGATGCCGTAGGGTTAGATTTGTTCTCTTCCTCTTTTTTCTCTGAGAAAGAAGGATGACACAAACAAATGAGGAGGTCGCCATGACAGTTGCTGCCATATTAAACGGCAAAGGGCGGGACGTTTTTACGGAGCCGAGTACACGTAGTTTAAGCGAGATATGCGCAAGCCTAGGTGGCCGCCGCATTGGTGCGATTGTGTTGTGTAACGAGCCCGGTGTGATTGTTGGGATCGTGTCAGAACGTGATGTGGTTCAGGCCATTTCAATGGAAGGAACTGACGCGCTTGCGCAGCCTGTCAGCGATTACATGACAAAAGAGGTTGCCGTCTGCAACGAGACAGACTCCGTGAACGGTGTCATGGCGCGTATGACAGAAGGGCGCTTCCGTCATATGCCAGTTGTGGAAGACGGAAAGCTCATCGGCTTGGTCTCAATCGGCGATATCGTGAAGTTCCGCATCGCTCAAGTTGAGCGCGAAGCTGAGGATCTGCGGAGTTACATTCAGGCCGTATGATTTTTACTAAGCTGCTGTGCTTTTAAGGCACAGCAGTTCCAATCCAGCCTGGTACTTACCCATTCATTGTTATTGGCTTGGGCGTGCAGAACGCCAAGTTAAGGCTGCACTTCTGCAAGTTGATGGAGTTCTGGCAACGCACGGCAAGTGGTTTCGTAACCGACGCGAATTGCCTCTTCACCGCGATGGAAGTCGAACAAACCCAGATGTGAGAGACGTAGTGTCAGGATGTTGTCTGGTGGGTCACCTGCAAGTCGTGAGCGCCCGATCCTGTCCTGAATGATGTTGTAGCTGTCCATCATCACACCGGATATGCCCGGCAATCCTTTTGGCTTCCCGCCGAATATTTGACGTCGCAGCACGCGCTTGATTGCGCCGCCCGGATCTTTCTGGAGCTTGCTATCGATTTCCGGGATCATATCTTTCGGGATTGGGGGCAGTTCATGGACAACCGTAGAGCCTCGACCGAAAGTGTCAGAGTTGAGGTTGACTGCGATCACAGCTCGTGCGCCCATCGCGCGGCAGACGGAAACCGGGATTGGATTGACCAACGCGCCATCCACCAGCCAACGACCGCCATAGGCGACCGGCTCGAACACGCCGGGGAGGGAGGTGGAACACCGCATAGCCTGTGTGAGTGGACCCTTCTTCAACCAGATTTCGTGTCCCGTGCCCAGCTCCGTTGCAACGGCCGCAAATGGTCGATCCAGATCCTCGATCATGATACCGCCGAAGTGGTCTTCGAACAATGAGAGGACTTTTTTGCCTGAGATAAGACCGGAACCGCCGAAGGAAAGGTCGACCATGCTGAAGACCCTGCGGCGAGAGAGTGAAACGACCCACTCTTCGAGTTGATCCAGTTTGCCGCAGAGATAACAGCCACCGACAACAGCGCCAATGGACGTGCCAGCTATAAAGTCTGGTTGAATGCCTGCTTCTGAAAGGGCTTTGAGTACGCCGATATGTGCCCAACCACGGGCCGCACCGCCGCCCAGAGCCAGTCCGATACCTGGTGTGATCTCTGGCTCAGGTGTGTTGAGCGGTGTCTCAGGTTCTTCTTCTACAGGCTGTTTGCTGTTTGGCCACAGAGGTAGATTTTGCAGCACTTCTATCTCCCCGACTGTCTTTCAACGGTTGAATAATCAAAATTACCTTGGGGTAACTATGCTATTTAAACCTATAAAAAGACTGAATCGGGGCACAGAGAAACCTATTGTTTTTTCCCGTAAACTTCTTGGGGGTCATATACCGGAGCGACTTCCGTCTTCTCCAGCCAGACATCCCCTGTATCGCTGCTGTTCACTTTGCGGAAGAAACAGGAGCGATAGCCGACGTGACAGGTTGCGCCGTTGCCGTGCACTTTGACACGCAGCCATATGGCGTCCTGATCGCAATCAGTCCGGATTTCAATGACTTCCTGCACCTGACCGGACGTGCCGCCCTTTTTCCAGTATTCCTGTCTGGAGCGGCTCCAGTACCAAGCCTCGCCAGTTTCAATGGTGCGACGCAGGCTCTCGGTGTTCATGTAACCCACCATGAGCAGCTCACCGCTCTTGAAATCCGTGACTGCAGCCGCGATCAGACCGTTGTCATCAAATTTTGGGCAGAGCTCATCGCCCAGCTCAATTGCTTTTTTGTCAGCACGCGGCGCGAAGCCGTCGGCTTTAATATTCGTCGACATGAAATGCTCGAATTTTGTGATGAATGGTCCGAGCTTACGAACGGACCATTGTCATAAAGCGTACCTGTTCAGACGCGTTATCTTCAAAAACACCAGAGAACCGGTTGGTGAGTGTTGATACACCTTGCTTTTGGATGCCACGCATAGACATGCACTGGTGTTCTGCCTCAATCATGACGGCGACGCCACGAGGAGCCAGATACTCTTCCAATGCTGTTGCGATCTGAACGGTCAGATGTTCCTGTGTCTGAAGGCGACGTGCGTAAATTTCTACAACACGCGCGATCTTGGAAAGACCAACCACAGCATGATCTGGATAATAAGCGATATGCGCTTTTCCGGTGAACGGCAGCACATGATGTTCACAGAAAGAAGTGAAAGAGATATCTTTCAGCAGCACAATATCATTGTAACCACCGACTTCTTCGAAGGTACGTTCCAAATGCTCGCGAGGATCTTCTTTGTATCCAGAAAAAAGATCTTCGTAGGCTTTTACCACGCGTTTTGGCGTATCCAGCAGTCCTTCACGTTCGGTATCGTCACCGATCCATTGAAGAAGTACGCGCGCAGCAGCCTCAGCTTCAGCCCGGCTAGGGCGGTTGGGGAGCTTGTTGTCTTCTGTAGCCGTGGGATCGGTTTCTGTAACCGGTCTCAAAACAGCGTCCATATTATGTCTCCAACAATACGCAGGCGATGAGTGTAAATTAAGACATACTTCTCTTAAAAAAACACTGAACCCGCCATAGGTTCCTGCGCAACAACTATTTTTGTCGGCCTGTTTTCAGTTCAGGCTCTTCCCATTGTCATACGCAAATCTATATCTTACCTAAGGAGATGCGAGTATGGCGCAGGGTATAAACTACGACAACCCGTTTAGACAGCCAATAAATTGGCACCTATGGTTTCTTCTAGGTAATGTGTGCTAGATTGCGATATTCCGCTTTTGACCTCTAGCAAGGTCTCGGCAGCACCACCTATATAAGATAGATGTCTTGGTTAGGAAAGGGTCTTCCCTTACTACTGAGTGATCCAAGGTCGCTTCGAGTTATAAAGCGAGTGTCAGAATAGTAGCCAGAGTTTTGCATGTTGGACGACATTTACAATACTAAGATCCTTGAGTTTGCAGGGAATATCCCTCTGTTGGGACATCTTGATGCCCCGCAAGCTCAGGCAAAAGCACACTCACGGCTTTGTGGTTCGACGGTGAGCGTTGAGGTTTGTGTAGCCGATGGTCTAATAGCCTCTTTTGCGCAGGACGTGAAAGCGTGCGCGCTTGGGCAAGCATCCGCCTCTATTTTAGGCCAACATGTTATTGGGGCCTCACCCTCCGAAATCCGGGAGGCTTATGCGCAGCTCCATGCGATGTTGAAGGAAAATGGGCCACCTCCGACCGGTCGTTTTGCTGATCTGTCTTTCCTTGAACCGGTGCGCGATTATAAAGCGCGTCATGCGTCCACCATGCTTGCGTTTGAAGCTTTGGTGAAAGCGCTTGATGATGTTGAAGCTACCGTTGCTTAAGGCAAACTAAGATGTGTAAACCCGAACCGCTCCCTAAAGAGAGGCCTGCCAGCCTGATGGTGCGAGTTGGTATCGGGCTTATTTGGGTTTACCAACACAGTTTATCGCTGATACTCGGGCGAGCGTGTCGCTATCAGCCTTCCTGCTCACATTATACAGCTGAGGCGATGGTGCGTTTTGGCTTCTGGCGTGGTGGCTGGATTGGGTTGTCGCGGATCATTCGTTGTAATCCATATGGAGCGAGTGGGTATGATCCTGTTCCTGCCAGTCTGCCTGAGCAATCCAGATGGTATTTGCCCTGGCGCTATGGGCATTGGACTGGGCGCCATATTGACCCCAAGACGCGTTTTGATCTGCAGGACTAGAAGCCGTTTCTCTGCCTATGGACAGGAGAATGCACTTTTCTCTTCTTCGGTTAGGACCGGCAGAACCGCAAACTCTCCTTCTATAGAGAGGTTTTCATAGGGTTGTGAGTTGATGACGACGCCATAGGCCTTGCCGCTGGCAGCATCTAATGTCCAAACCCAGCCGAGATTGGATTCCTGCGGATTATCCTTCCAAGAAATCTGAGTAATATCTGGTGTGATCTGCTGTACGGTGTAGGTCGCAGACCCTTTGCTTTTACCAAGTTTTGAGGTGGTGTTCCACGCCAGTGCTTCACTGTTGCAAATGAAGGTCGTGAATTTCTCTTCAATCGCCTCTGCGCCTTCCTTTGTAATCGTCCAGGCGAAATTCAATGATTTACCTAGCCATTGCTCGGCGGCCTTAACAGCGGAGGCGTCACTTCCAGTTTCTGCGAGTGTGTGGATGTCGCTTTGGAGGCTTTTGCTGGTCGGGACGGGCGGGCCATCTCCCGTAACCTGTGCAACTGCTACCAGATCAGATGAATGCATGAACAAGATTGCGCTGGCGCTCAGGATTGCTAAGAGTTTCATCGGGTTATCCTGTTTTCATTCTTGCCGCTGTTTAATTGGGTTCAAAGGCTACTGAAGGAACTGTGGCCAAAAACTTCCTTTATCTTCCTGGTTTTGCTCACTGTCAGTAGCGGTTGGATCATTCGTCGGTTCGGATGGTACCGGCATGTCTTGGGGGGTGCTCATTTGGTATTCTGGCATGCCACTCATCATGGATGGGTCCTCTTCTGCGTTGTCTGGTTCTGCTTCAACAGTCCCAGAGGTTCCAAGAGAGGGTTCAACAGATATTTGAGTGTGAGCAGGAAGCGCACTGGACGTGAGCGCAAACCCTGTGACGACAATATATGTGAAAAGCCAATGCCTGCTCATTTGAATACCTTTGGATGATCAGTGTGGTACGCACTCCAATACAGAAACTCATAATTTCATTTGAAGATAATGGCTTAATGTAGAGTTGCGTCCAGCAACTAGCAGTGGTTCCCAGTTCTTGGCTTAATGAAAAGCTATCTGCTGGTGTTGAAATTCATGAAATTTTTGCGCGCGTAATACGTGCTTTTGCCTATGCGAAGGCTGCGTAGAGGCGTGTTGTTCACAGATTGGAGGTCAAAAACGTTTTTTCCTATGTTTTCCCAATCCAAATTTCAAAGGAGCGTTGACAAGAGGGGCTCAAATGAAGATAACCCGTCCTCACACGGCGCGGCCAACTTGGCCAATGCGACGGAGGAGTGCCCGAGTGGCTAAAGGGGGCGGACTGTAAATCCGCTGGCTATGCCTACGTTGGTTCGAATCCAACCTCCTCCACCATTTTTCTTTCATAAAATCAGTTTGTTACGGTAAAGACGCATGTCTATTGAAGGTTTTGAAGACCTCCCGAGTTATGCTTTTGGCGACAGCCCTGAGCTAGCTGACAGCTTGCTTGAGCTTGTTCTGAATGGAACAAAGACAGCTACCTGTGGTGATCTGCTTTCCTATGAGAAGGAAGGGGAACCGCTTCCTCAGCCGGGCGATCAGTTCGTTATTCTTGATGGTAAGGGGCAAGCCGCTTGCGTCATTGAGATGGTCACGGTTGATGTGCGCCAGTTCAACGAGATTGATGAGATTTGGGCTGTGCTGGAAGGTGAAGGCGATCTTAGTCTTGAATTTTGGCAGGATGCGCATCGTGAATATTTTGAGCGGAACGGTGTCTTTGCTCAAGATATGAAGCTGGTTTGTGAGTACTTTCAGTTGGTGAAGATCTTCAAACGCGATCAAGCTAAGCCGAACTAAATTTCTTCCAGTTTTTGTGAGATGCTCTTTGATACGGATGATCGTTTGTCCGGTGGTGCGTTGTGGCTTTGAATAGCCTGCCAGATATCCTCTTTAACATCCTGCCATTGCCGAAGCTCAGCCCTCAAAGGTAGCTCTGCGCGCAAGGCGTTCTTAGTTTGCAATGTTGATTGGATCAGGGCAGCCAGTTCCTCAGAGTTGTGTGGGTCAAAATATCGGCAATGGTCGCCGCCAACTTCTGGAATTGAGGTTGCATTGGAAGCAAGCACAGGTGTTCCCATCCAAAGGGCTTCACCGACGGGTAGGCCGTATCCTTCAAACAAGCTTGGATAGACCAGTGCAATTGCTTCTTTGTAAAGGGCAGTGAGTTCAGCTTGCGTGGGCGATTGGACAATCGTCACGTACTTGCCAATAGCTGTATATTTCTGATTTTTGTTGAGGCTTGCGAAGGCGCCATTTGGAATTGCACCTGCGCATATGAGCTGTGGTAGAGGTGCGTCTTCGTCGTGCTCTAAAATGTGTAAGTAAGCATCAAAAACGAGTTTTGCATTTTTCCGATACCTTATGTCCCCTAGCAGCAAAAAGAACCCATTTTCAGGGCGTTGTCTGAGGGGGTAGATTGGCTCTGCTTCCTGAAATTCATGCGCCAAATGGACAACGCTTGTGCTTTGAGGCGAGGGGAGTTTCTGCTCTGCCAGAAATTTGAGTAGATCGCTTCTCGTGTACTCAGAGTTTGCCAGAACGTGCGGTCTTGTAGTGACGGTTCGCCGTAAATGCTCCAGCCAAAGTTTGGCGCCTAAGTCTTCTTCAGGATCGTTGAGGCGTAAAGGGGAGATATCATGGATCATGACGTAGACTGGTACATATGGTGCGCGGCTCTTCACATATTCCGTTAGACGCCGGGCTTCTTCCAGGTTTCCCAATGAAAGGAAGGGAGCGTCGATATCGGAGAGTGGTTCTCCCAGCGCTTCACCATCATACGCGCCGATGGTTTCATCCGCATGTGAGCGCAATGTATGTCGCAACCTGTGAAACAGTCCCTTGATCTTGCGGTTTCTATATTTTTCCAGATGGAATGCTTTTACTGGAGCGCCCAACAAGTCGGGCAGGTGTTCGGGGTTAAGGTCATCATCCTTAAACAATGGATCGGCTTGCACACTCACATATTCGTTTGTTCGGGCGTCATGGCAAATGAAGGTGACTTCAAGGTCATCCTTATAAAAGCGCTTGGCTGTTTCATAGAGAGTTCTGGTGACGCCATTTGCCTGCAATGAGGTAGAGCGGTTCTGCCTCAAGGTGGTCAAATCAAAGTAGAGCTTTGGCTTTGGCGTCGTCATGCTCAGCTCCTGACAGCTGGTAGAGTGTGCATCATGCATTCCTTGTGATGGAGTTTGCGAATCCTGTTGTTGCAAGCAGTATGCGGAGTGGGGAGAGGGAAGGCTAGCTAAACCCTTGCTAACCAGTGGTAATTCAAGGTGCGTAACCCGTCGATTAGGTGATCTCTCCCGAGGAAAACAGAGTTGGGCGCGCTTAAAATAATCTGGACGCGTCTTCAAGAATTGGTTATTCAGGCAATCCATGATTAACACCAAACCGCTTACCTGCCTTGTTTGCAGGAGTGAGCTGGAGACTTGATATGCTGCAATTGACCTTCCCTGACAATTCCGTTCGCGAATACGGCGCTGGTTCCACCGGTGCTGACGTTGCAGGGAGCATTTCTAAATCTCTCTTGAAGAAAGCCGTTGCCGTCGCGATTGATGGTGAGCTGCGTGATCTTTCTGATCCTATTCCAGCAAGTGCTGCGATTGAATTTGTTACTCGCGATGACCCTCGTGCGCTGGAATTGATCCGCCACGATGCGGCGCACGTGATGGCAGAAGCTGTGCAGGAGCTGTGGCCTGATACACAGGTTACAATCGGTCCTGTTATCGAGAACGGTTTTTATTACGACTTTAAGCGTGAAACGCCATTTACACCTGAAGATCTGCCAAAAATCGAAAAGAAGATGCAGCAGATCATTCAGCGCAATGCGAAGTTTACCAAGGAAATCTGGAGCCGCGACGAAGCGAAAGAATACTTTGCTTCCAAGGGTGAAGATTACAAGGTTGAGCTTGTTGATGCGATTCCTGAAGATCAAACCGTTAAGATCTATAAGCAGGGTGACTGGTTGGATCTTTGCCGTGGTCCGCATATGGCATCCACTGGCCAGGTCGGTCAGGCATTCAAGTTGATGACTGTTGCCGGTGCTTACTGGCGCGGCGATTCCAACAATGAGATGCTGACCCGTATCTATGGTACTGCATGGTCCAATGAGAAAGACCTGAAAGCTTACCTCCATATGCTTGAGGAAGCTGAGAAGCGCGACCACCGTAAGCTTGGCCGCGAAATGGATCTGTACCACTTCCAGGAGGAAGGTCCGGGTGTTGTCTTCTGGCATCACAAGGGCTGGCAGTTGTTCCAGAACCTGACCAACTACATGCGTCGTCGTCTTGCTGATGACTATCAGGAAGTGAATGCACCTCAGATTCTGGATAAGTCGCTCTGGGAAACCTCCGGTCACTGGGAATGGTACCGCGAGAACATGTTTGCGACTGAGACCGAAGACCACCGTGTCTTCGCGATTAAGCCGATGAACTGTCCTGGTCACGTCCAGATCTTCAAGCACGGCCTGAAGTCCTATCGTGATCTGCCTCTGCGTATGGCTGAATTCGGTGCGGTTTCCCGCTATGAGCCATCCGGTGCGTTGCATGGCTTGATGCGTGTTCGCGCGTTTACGCAGGATGATGCGCATGTGTTCTGTACTGAAGAACAGATGGCTGCGGAATGCCACAAGATCAACGACCTGATTATGTCCGTCTACAAGGACTTTGGGTTTGAAGAGATTGTTGTGAAGCTCTCAACCCGTCCTGAAAAGCGTGTTGGTTCTGATGAAGTTTGGGATCACGCTGAAGCTGTGATGGGAGAAGTGCTGAAGGAGATCGAAGCGAACTCTGGCGGCAAGATCAAGACAGGCATTCTTGAAGGTGAGGGTGCGTTCTACGGCCCTAAGTTTGAGTACACTCTGCGCGATGCGATTGGTCGTGAATGGCAGTGCGGTACCACTCAGGTCGACTTCACGTTGCCAGAGCGCTTTGGTGCGTTCTATGTCGATAGCGATGGCGAGAAGAAGCAGCCGGTGATGATCCACCGTGCGATCTGTGGTTCTCTGGAGCGCTTCCTTGGCATCCTCATTGAGAACTTTGCAGGTCACTTCCCATTGTGGCTGACACCTCAGCACTTCGTTGTGGCAGCAATCACTTCTGATGCAGATGATTATGCAAAAGAAGTGCATGCGGCGCTGAAGAAAGCTGGTTTGCGCGGTGAGTTGGATCTTCGTAATGAGAAGATCAACTACAAGGTTCGTGAACATTCTCATGCCAAGATCCCAGTGATCATTGCAGTTGGTAAGCGTGAAGCAGAAGAGAAGACAGTGAGCATCCGTCGTCTTGGTTCGCGTAACCAAACATCAATGACATTGGATGAGGCGGTGGCAAGCCTTACTGATGAAGCAACAGCTCCAGACCTGAAAGAGCAGGCATCCTGATCTTTTCAACTGAGTGAAATTTTGAAGGCTGGCTGCAGGTTTCTGTTGCCAGCCTTTTTCTTTTTGGCCTCACTGTCGCCTAAACTTCACGTAAGTTTGCGAAAGCTTACAAAGCCAGCTCAGATGAAAATGAGTTATGTGAAGTGAGGATGTCGTGAACCACGCCGATTTGAGCTATGCCAATAATAATCATCCTTTATTGAAGCGGTGGCTTATTCGCAGCATTGAAGGTCTTTCTGGCAGACGAGCGCTGTTGGACCTTTATGAGGGTTGGCGAGTAGGCTTCTCAGTTTCTGATCGAGCGCTCTGGCGAGATCTGCTGGATCAGATTGACCTGTGTGTGGAATGTTCTGGACACGACTGGCCGCCCTCTGATCTAGATGGAAAGCCTTTGGTGCTGATAGCAAACCATCCGTATGGTATTGCAGATGGCATTGCGATCCTTTCACTTGCTGAGCAGCTGAACCGTCCTTATCGCGTGCTGATCAATAATGAGCTGTTGAAGGTGCCTGAGATCAGGCCTTTTGCCTTACCGGTAGATTTTGAAGAAACCGAAGAAGCCTTGCGGACCAACCTGAAAACACGGCAGGAAGCCCTTAGACTGCTGCGGGAAGGGGTGGTGATTGTGATCTTTCCAGGAGGTGGAGTTGCTACAGCTGCTAAGCCGTTTGGCAGGGCTGAGGAGCTGCCTTGGAAAACATTTAGTGCCAAGCTCATTCGAAGTGCGCGAGCAACGGTGTTGCCGGTTTATTTTGAGGGCCAGAACTCGGCGTTGTTCCACATGGTCAGTCGCTTTTCTCTGAGTTTACGATTGTCGCTTCTCATAGGCGAGTTCAAGAGCATTCTGGGACAAACCATTCTTGCGCGGATTGGCTCTCCTATTTCCTTTGAGGTTTTAGAGGGATGCGAGAGCCAGCGAGAAATGATGGATGAACTTCAGGCAACTGTTATGAGTTTGCGGGACTGTGTTGAGGCGCCAAAGGCGGAGACCTTTTATCTTCCGTAGGACATCCTCCTTAACGTCTGCGTGAGCCAATAAAAAAGGCGCCGAGTGAGGCGCCTTGGTCATTCTTGATCTTGTGTAAGCCTTACAGGGGATTTTCTGCAAGCACTTCCACTTCTACGTTGTTTACACTTGGATTGACCGTGAACTCCTCGCGATACATCTCACCATTGTTACGCGCCATAACCGTATAGGTTCCGGCTGCAAGGGTGAGGTCGAGGAATGCGCCATTGCCGCTTGCAACTGTGTCGCCACCTGGAGAAAGGATCGTCCAAGAGGTGTTGGCCAAAGACGTCTTGTTCTTAGCGCTCACCAATTTCAGCGTGATGTTGCCTGCCTGATGGTAAAGAGTTGCTTCGGTCAGCTTGCCTGCCTGAACATGAATGTCGGCGCGTACGACAGCGTTGATATCGCCGTAGCGGCTTTCAACGTGGTAGGTGCCTGCGCTTACTGGAACAAGTTCGCCCGGCTTAATGCCGGAAGCGATGAGACCGCGGTTGCCTGTGGTGTCGTAAGTCATGTCGTAGATGTTAAAGCGCACATCTTTGCGTGGCATCTGCTGATCGTTGCCTAGAGCAGCGTCCAGACGAATGCCACCTGCGTTCAGGATGATTGTTCCTGTTTTCACACCGCTTTTAAGCTCATAGCGCGTGGTTGCTGTGACTTTGCCAAAAGACGTGTGTACGAGGTACGTACCCGGATCGAGGCGGAATTCTGCGTCCTGATCTTGAGAGGACGCGACCATGGTCAAAGATCCATCATCATTTTCTTTTGAAGAGTAGACGCGCCATTTCAGGCCGCGTGTGAGGTTTGGTGTTCCCTCAGCCAGCTTTGCTACCAGATAGAGGACAGGTTGAGCGCCAACAGGTGCCTGTTCTGCGCCTACGGATGGGGGAGCATATGGTAAGAAGCTCGTACCCATTGTTGGTGCAAGAGATTGTCCCTGATAGCCGCTGAGCGGATCATAGCTGATAGGAGGAGCGATGGTCTTGTCTGGCTGTGCGCCCAAGTCCAGTACTTCCTTTGAGAATGGCAAAGCAGGTTTGGAAACAGGAATAGGACCTGCAGCCTGAGCGGCGTTTCCAAGCACAGCCAATACAGCACAAAATGCTGTGGCGGTTGCTGCGCGTTGTAGCGCCTTGCTGAACGTCGATATCCGCTCTAACTTCACGTGTGCTCTCGCTACTACTTCAGAAAGTGTTACCCGTGTGCGACAGTAAATACAAAACCGACACCCGATCGAGTGAAATCAGATTACAGTGACAAACTGTGATTTGGAAGTGTTTTATAAATTTTTACTAAGTGGGTTGGGGATTGGTAGTCAATGTGGCAAGAATGGGGCAAGACCATCCTTTAATTGACACAGTTGATATTCTGTATAGGACTATTGCGTAGCTTTAATCGTTGAAATCCTGAAAAGAATCGAGACCGTGGAAACTAAAGACCTTCCAGAACTGAAGAGTTTTCTCAAAACTCGTCGCTCCCATCTCGCTGCAACACTCGTGCATCCTAGTCCCAATCAAGCACAAATTTCAGAGCTTCTTGAGATGGCCTGCCGTGTTCCAGATCACGGGAAAATTTCTCCTTGGCGGTTTGTTATCTATGACAATTCACAGGCTGACCCTATCGGTCTAAAGCTTGCTGAAATTGCAGAAAAACGTCAGGGACCTCTTGGGGAGAACACCAAGGCAATGGAGCTGGAGCGTTTCAAGCGTGCACCGTTGGTTATTGGCGTTCTGTCTTCTCCAAACCGGGAACATAAAGTTCCGGTCTGGGAGCAGGAACTTGCTGTTGGGGCGGTTTGCGTTTCGCTCCTTAATGCCTGCTTTTCACTGGGTTTTGCAGGTCAGTGGCTTTCTGAGTGGTATGCTTTTGATGATGAGGCAGCTGCTTATCTGGGTGCGCGTGATGACGAGCGATTTGCAGGCTTCATTCATATCGGAAGCCCGAGCGTTGTGCCGAATGAGCGTCCTCGGCCTGATGTTGCCCAATTGACTGAATATTTTGAAAGTTCTCCGTCTGGTGTTGATGCGTAGGAGTTGAGGCAAGCACATGTTTTATGAAGCGAATAAGCCCCATGGATTGCCTCACAATCCATTTAAGGCTGTTGTTGCTCCGCGTCCGATTGGCTGGGTTTCGACTGTGTCTAAGGATGGCGTGCGTAATCTGGCTCCGTACAGCTTCTTCAATGCGGTGTGTGATACGCCTCCGATGGTGGTGTTTGGCTCCAGCGGCTACAAAGATTCTGTCCGCAATATCGAAGAGACTGGTGAGTTTGTCTGTAACCAGGCCACATTGGATCTTGCAGATGCGATGAACCTGTCCTCTGCAATGGTTGGCTCTGGCGTGGATGAGTTCGAGCTATCCGGTCTAACAGCAGCGCCATCCAAGTTGCTCAAAGCTCCGCGCGTTTTAGAGGCGAAAACTGCGTTGGAATGTAAGCTGGTCAATGTGCAGCGTCTGGTCGATATTGACGGAAATGAGACCAACAGTTGGCTTATACTGGGTCAGGTTGTTGGTGTGCATATCGACGAAAGCGTGCTCAAAAACGGCTTGCTCAATGTGGCAAAAATGAAGCCTTTGGCCCGCTTGGGCTACATGGATTATTCGGTAGTCGATTCTGTATTTCAGATGGATCGACCGGTCCTTCCAGAAAAAGCATGATGGTGGGCGCTCAGGCGCCCCTTTTCTTATTTCGAAAATACCTGCTGTATCTGCTGCGCGTCTTCAGGCGTGTTTGCGTTCATCCCAGTAAAGCCGAGGGCTGTTGATTTTTCTAGGTCCTCAGGAGTTGCCGTTGGTGCTGTATCCAAAGCAATCAGATGAGCCGATTTTGCAGCAAACAGGCATTGTGTTTGTGCATACTGAAATGGTGGTAGCAAACCTCTGTTTTCATCTCTGGACTGTTTTGCATCCAGTGTCTCTTTCAGCGCTTCTTCATTCCATGTCAGCGCGGTTAGGCGCGGGCTAGTGTCGGAGAGGTTCATGAGGTTGTGAAACGCCACAGGATATCTACCAAGTTCAGGAATGATCTTCATTATGCAATCCTGCAATGCGTGTTCGGCCTCAAAGACTGAAAGTATTGCGTGCAAACGTTCAATATCGGCCCGAGACTTGACGAAGGTTGGAATGACGCCTCGTGACCTCACATGAGCATAGGGCTTGAGCATTGAGAGGATCGTGCTCTCTGATGGTTCGTTCAGCATGAGGTAGAGATTGTGGTGTTTGCCCAGCTCTGCCAGAGTGTTTGACGGGCCATAAGGCTCGAACTCGCTGACGGGCTTTTCTGGTAGGATGGCGAGTGATACATTCCTCAAAGCTTTCAGCTCTTCGGTCTTATCGAATGTTGAAGCCCTCACGCTCAGCAGGCTGTTCATTGCTTTTCTCCGAATCCAATCAGAAATTGAATTGTAATGCATAAATCGTAGAGAACAGGATAGGCGAAAAATCTGTTTTAACTCAAATAACTCAGTGAGTTCAGTCGGGTAAAATTAAAATTTAACTATTTGTTAACTAATATTAAGGGATATTAACTAATAGTATCATAGGGGGCAGATTCTAGTGAAGGTTGCAGGCGATCCTTCCATAGCAGGGCGTATTGAATCGGCTTTTCAAAAGGCCAGTTCCAAAACAGGCACGTCTTTTGACTTTCTGCTGCAAGCGGCTGCACGTGAATCTTCCTTTGATCCGAATGCAAAAGCGAAAACCTCCTCTGCCTCAGGGTTATTCCAATTCATCGAGTCTACCTGGCTTGAGACGCTCAAGAAAAATGGTGAAGAGCTGGGCTTGCAAGATTATGCGCAGCACATTCGTGTAGATGCAAATGGCAAGTACCGCGTTGATAACAAGCACCTGAAGCAACAGCTTCTGGACTTGCGTTATGACCCTGATATCTCTTCGCTTGTTGCCGGTGCTTTAGCGAAAGACAACGCCTCCGGGCTCTCTTCAAATCTGGGACGAGACCCCTCCGCTGGTGAGCTCTATCTTGCACACTTCCTTGGTGTGAACGGTGGTCTGCGGCTTCTGAACGCGGTTCAGGACCGCCCAGAACATCCAGCTGCGGACTTGTTTCCGCTGCAGGCGCGGTCCAACAAGGCTGTATTTTACAACAGGGATGGGCAAGCACGGACTGTCAGCGATGTGCATGACCGATTGGTTGGCCGTTTCAACGATACGATTGCCGGTGCTGACCGCCCTGCAGTTGGGGTGCGTAAAGGGCCGATTACCAAACCGATTGATAGCCATCGTGTTGAAAGCCGCATTCTGACAGCGTGGCGTGCGACGACGGTTGATAAAGAAGAGGCGCCTTTTCAGTCCCTGTTTCGGACTGATGAAGCAGCAGCACTAACTGCGTCCAAAGCTGTTAGCGAGACGAAACGGTCTGGAGTTGAGGTTCAGGAATCAATCAGCCAACAGTTTGTTGCGCCAAAACCAGTTGCGAGACCATCCGGTGCGCCTTTGGACCTGACTAAATTTCTTGCGCCGTCCCAAGCAAGTGGAAAATCCTTAAGTAAGAAGGTCTAGAGCCTGTGACTTGCAGGCGTTTCTTGCTGGTCTAATCTTTCAAAAAGTAAGTTTTACGAGAAACTGCTGGTGCGGTGAACGAAGCCTTAAGAATTATGATTAATTATTTCTACCCATAGTTGGTGGATACAGGTTTCTGAGTGCCATGATTATCAAGAGTTTTCTGAATTGGGTGCAGTATGCGCCAAGTGGAAGTCGCGCACAGGCGGCTGGTACTTTGGCACGTGCTTTTTTGTACTCTGACCTTGAAAGCTCTGAGCATAGCGAAGCGGAAGCGGCATTGACCTTCCTGCTTGATGATCGCGATGTTGCGGTTCGGGTTGCACTTGCAGAAGCCTTTGGTGCTGCGAAGATTGTTCCTTCTCACATAATTTCTGCTTTGCTCGTGGACGAAGATGAAGTTGCGCTGCCTTTGCTTTCTGGTGCGACGATTATTCCAGAAGGTGAACTGGTGGACCTTGTTGCGACAGGCTCTGCTCAGCGTTGTGTTGCGGTTGCCAGCCGGCCTGAGATCACGGTGGGTCTGTCTGCTGCTATCTGTGAAGTTGCTTGCGAAGAGGCCTGTGTTGCTTTGCTTGCAAATGAGAAAGCAGAGATCACACCTAACAGTATGGAGCGTGTTGTTGCGCGATTTGGTGAAAGCCGGGACGTGAAAGATGCTCTGATGTCTCGTGATGATGTTCCCTTACAAATCCGCCATATGATGCTGCGGCGTTATACTGAAGGACTTGGGGATCATCCGCAGGTGCTTGGTGCAAGAAATATGCGTGCTCCCGAGCAACTGGTCGCTGATGCGCAGGACCGTTCTACAATTTCACTGGCCTGGAGTGCGTCTGACAAGGAGCTGCATGGGCTTGTTGAGCATCTGGTTGTTTCTGCTCAGATGACAAGTGTTCTTTTGCTTCGTTCCGCGGTAACTGGCTGTTTTAACTTACTTACCAGCTCGCTCGCACGCTTATCTGATTATGATGAGGATCAGGTGTTTGACGCATTGGCGACGCCATTTGGTGCACCGTTGCGACGTGTCTTGTCAGCGGCAGGGTTGCCAGATCGCACGCATGCGCTTTTTCAGGAATGCATTGCCAGCTGGCAGCGGGTCGAAAATATGCAGATCGACCATTGGTCCAAGTCACGTATTGTAGCGGGTGATCTGATTGCGCTGGAAGATGAGTTGGGGATTGAGGATTTGGGAGATCTGCAAGACTTGTTGCACCGCCTCTCTAATGAGGCAGCGCGGGAAAGTGCACGTACACGCGTAGCTGAAATGCTAAGCGATGTGGCTTAAGCTACTCGATTTACTGGGCTAATTAGTTAGGAACGAGTTCTGTAAGTGGAGCACTGGCTTCTTCCAGCCTTGTTACAAGCGCGACACCAAGCCGATTGGTATCATCGCGAGCATCTTCAGAAATCATTGCATTGATTGCGCTTACGTGCTGAGAGATGAGCTCTTTGGGGAAACTCTCTTGTGTTTTGGCGGCGACGAGCAGCAGTGTCAGGTTGTTTGCAACACGGCCAATCAGAGGGAAGCCCAGAGTTTCCGCCTGGCCTTTGATGTCGTGGGCGCAGCGGAATAATGCGTCGTAGGTTTCCTCTGTAAAATCAGCGCTTTGTGCTGCCTGATGGGTTTCTTTCAGGCAATCAACTTCCGATCCCATCCAACTTTCGAACTTGTCAGAGAGTTTCTCGATGGCTTCTTCAGCTGCTTTGACTGGATCGAATTTGGCAGCTTCAATGGTCGACATCTTCCTGACTTTTTTGGAAAGGTCGTTTGGAACGCGGATGCGTTCCTGAGAAGATTTATCTGAACCAGTTAAAGAAGTCATTGTCCTGCGTAATTCCTGAGCCTGCATTGCTGTAGGCACGATTATATTTCGAATTCGAAATAATATCTAACTATTTTACGAGCAATTCCAACCCGAAGTTGCTTCTTGTAGCATATTTAGCTGTGGTCACAGCATCAACTGGTTGTGTCTTAGTACTTAAACATCTCAGAGAGGATACGTTCGTCCCAGCTGTGTTCATTATCGAACATGATGCAGCTTTGAGCTGTTGCATCCTGATAGATTGTCGTGCTGATAACATTTCGGAACTCACGGTGATCAGCTGCTGCGTTGACCGGGCGCTTATCTGCCTCAAGCACTTCAATTTTAACGGTGTTCTGCGTGGAGAGGAGGGCACCGCGCCAACGCCTTGGACGGAAGGCACTGATGGGGGTAAGTGCCATCAGGGGCGAGTCAATCGGCAGGATCGGACCGTGGGCTGACAGGTTATAAGCTGTGCTGCCCTGGGGGGTTGAAATAATGATGCCATCACATGCCAGCTCTTCCATACGGACGCGGCCATCAACGGAGATGCGCAGCTTTGCAGCCTGATGCGATTTGCGCAGGAAAGACACTTCATTGATTGCGCGGGCGATGAACTCATTTCCGTCTTTGTCGACAGCTTCAATGTTGAGTGGATGGAGAGGCGTTATCTCTGCTTTTTCAAGGCGTTCGATCAAACCGTCGGTTTTGTACTCGTTCATGAGAAAGCCGACTGAGCCGCGATTCATGCCGTAGATCGGCATGCCTTTGTTCATAAACTTATGTAGATAAGAGAGCATAACTCCGTCGCCGCCGAGCGCGACAATGACGTCCGCGTCGTCTTGCGAAGCAGATCCGTACATCTTTTCAAGAGCTTGGCGTGCAGCAAGTGCTTCTGGCGTATCGCTGGAAACAAAGGCGATGCGGTTGATAGTTCTTCTCTTCAAAGACGGCTCCTCCCTCAAAAAGGAGGTAGCATGACTTTGGGAAAATTCAAACTGCCTTTATGTCGCTTCTCGTCGGATTGCCAATGGATTAGAGCCTGTTCCGCCGGTTTGGGCTGTTAAATATACATAGATACTATAAGTATTGTGTTGTGTATTTGTGCAATACTACTTGTTTGTGTTCGAATAAACATCAAGGTACTGAATTGCAACAGTTGTTGCTTTGGTTGTTTGGAGGGGTTTTTGTTAAAATAACTTTCGAGTATGTTGAATGTGTTGCAGATGGTTGAAATTATTTCAAGATATCAATTATCTACAATGTTGCGACCAGAATATACTGCTTACCTTTTCTTATAGATATTTGTCGGTGAGACCTTTTGAGCTTTAAACAAGAGGTCGGTGGGAGCTTTTGCGCGGCGGCAAGAGCTCCCACCTTTTTACATTTGGTAGGTCCGTCTAGCTGGTGTGTTGGTGCGGAACTGCTTTTGTACCACCTGACATCGCCACTGGAACGCCTGTGGTTCCCGGGAAACTGATTGGTAAATTGCGATCACATCTGGCGGCGAGGAAGGCGAAGCATTCGGCCTCCACTGCATCACCGCGCCAGCCAAGTTCTTCTGCCTGAATGATTTTTACGTTTGCCCGCGCTTCGATCTCTTTCAGAAGCTGAGGGTTTTTTCGTCCGCCACCGCAGGCTACCAAGCGAGCCGGGTGCTTTGGTAGCATGTCCAGCCCTTTGCCGACTGCGCTTGCTGAAAATGCAGTGAGCGTTGCTGCGCCGTCTTGCAGAGAAAGGTCGGTTGCCATGTCTTTTGTGAAGCTGTTGCGGTCGAGGGATTTGGGGAAGGCTTCGGTGAGATAGGGGTGTTCGAGAAGCGTTTTGAGGCGGTCTTCGTCGACTTGTCCGCTGGCTGCGATGAGGCCGTCGCGGTCCATGTCACCGCGATTATGGGAGCTAATCCAATCGTTTATGGGTGCATTGGCCGGGCCGGTGTCGAAGGCGATGAGGGTGTTATGCCCATCCCACCATGAGATGTTGCCGACGCCGCCCAGGTTCAGGATGGCGGTATCCGTTGGATCGTCAGAGAGGCCAGCGCTTCTCAAGAGGGCCTGATGGTAGATGGCTGCGAGGGGTGCGCCTTGTCCACCTGCTTTTATGTCCTGCGTTCTGAAGTCGTAAATCACTGGAATGTCGAGCATATCAGCGATGATCTGACCGTCACCTAGCTGACGGGTTGCACCTTTCTGGCCACCTTTCGGTGCCCGGTGCAAGACGGTTTGGCCGTGAAAACCGATCAACGCAATATTTTGCGTTGAAATGGAGTTTTTTGAAAGGAAATGTGAAATCGCACGGGCCTGACCTTCGCTCAATGCCTTTTCTGCCCGGGCGAAGATTTCTGGTTCTTCGGAGGCAAAGTTCCACTCCTGAGCGGCAGCCATTGCTTCCGCGATCAGCTGGTTGGTCTCAGGGGGATAACTTGCCAGTGTATAAGGGCCGAACTCTTCGATGGTTTGTCCATCGGTTTTCAGCATGGCGATGTCGACGTTGCCGTCCATTACCGTTCCGGTCATCAGACCGATGCACCATTGTGCCGCCATTTATTCCCCCACTCACAAAACCCGGTAGACTTAAACCTGAAGAGACTTCGGTTGGAACCTGATGTTGCAAGGAAGGGTGTGTGCCTTGTGGATCGGCCTGCGCGAAGTCTTAACTTCATAGCTGCTTCTGGTCGTGGTGACAAACGCTGGAACGATGGAGGGTTGTGTGTTTTCAGCTGGAGATTGTGGTCATCGGAGATATCGCCAAGCGTTCTACGTATCAAACCTAGTGATGGGTTGAGGTCATGGAAACGTACTTGATCTTGTCGCACTCCAACGAATATGTTAGTTTTTATGCGGAAAATGTCTATTTGAAATCAACATTTCACATTCTTTATCCGGCAAAATTACTATTATAAATAGTACTTATATTATCAATGCTGGTTTGATGCACCTCAATGCTCACGTGCCCCGCTCTCAATAATTGGAATAAGTGTAAAATTCTCTTATTCAACTGGAGGTGGAGATGAGTTTGAAAAGGGTGATGGGCCTGATGGTCACTGCTGCGATGGTGGTGCCTGCCGGGCAGGTTTTGGCAGCGGATATGCCTGTGCCACAGGAAGATATCATGGCTGCGGCTGCATCTGAAAAGAGCCCTTGGCAGATCCGTGTGCGCGCTTTGGGTGTGGTTCCGATGGATGAGGGACATGTCAACGGTGTCTCAGGGTCTGATCTGTCATACTCGAGTACAGTGGTTCCAGAGTTGGACATCACCTATTACTTCACTGACAATATTGCAGCTGAGTTGGTTTTGGGCACTACTTGGTCAGATGTTGATGGTGATGGTAGCCTTCCAGGCATAGGTGTAAGTGACGTTGGGGAGACTTGGATCCTCCCACCAACGCTTACTTTGCAATACCACTTCACCAATTTTGGCGCTTTCAAGCCTTATATTGGTGCAGGTATTAACTACACGATTTTCTATAATCAAGACGATGGAAAAGACTCCAAGAAACTTGATATAGAAAACACGTTTGGTGCAGCTCTACAGGTTGGTTTCGACTACATGGTTGACGACCATTGGGGCGTGAACTTTGACGTTAAAAAATTGTTCCTTGAAGCAGACTACGATGCAACGTTGAATAACGACGCAAAAGTTTCGGGTACCGCTGAACTTAACCCTTGGCTGATTGGTGCTGGTGTTACCTATCGCTTCTAAGGCTTCATAGCTGTATTAAAAGTTAGGCTTGGATGTGTGAGCACCCAAGCCTTTTGTTTTGCGTGATGCCAAGCTTTTAGGCGGTTTCCAGCGCCTTTTCGGTGTTCACCCGTACCGCCTGACCTTCTGCATCGAAGAAGTGGGTGAGGGCAGGGTCAAAGGCGAGGCCGACTGTGTCGCCCGCTTTGTAGTGTTCCAGACCTGACAGTCTCACAAGGACGGTTCCCAAGTTCTCAGCGGCAACGTAGATGAACAGATCTGCACCAAGGTATTCGACGTGTTCCACCGTTCCGGTCATTGCGGCGTCAGCAGAAGACACCACGCTGATATGTTCTGGGCGGATGCCCAGTTTTATGGGAGTGCCTTCGTTTTGTGTGAAGGGGGACGGTTGTTCAGAGTGTCCGGCCAACGAGAACGTGTCTTTGCCAAACTCAACGGGCAGGATGTTCATCTTTGGTGAGCCGATGAACTGAGCCACGAACAGGTTGTTTGGGCGTTCATAGAGGTCGCGAGGCGAGCCGACCTGCTCGATGCGGCCAGACTGCAGAACCACGATCTTGTCTGCCAACGTCATTGCTTCCACCTGATCGTGGGTTACGTAGATCATGGTGGCATCCAAATTGCGGTGTAGTTTTGCAATCTCGAAACGCATCTCAACGCGCAGTGCTGCATCAAGGTTAGAGAGTGGCTCGTCAAACAAGAAAGCTGCTGGATCGCGAACGATGGACCGGCCAATGGCAACGCGTTGTCGCTGACCACCAGACAAGGCTTTCGGGCGGCGATCGAGATACTCCTCCAGCTGAAGGACCGCGGCTGCCTTGTTGACCTTGGCTTCTATCTCGGATTTTGGCGCGCCAGCGGTTTTCAGTGCAAAGCCCATGTTTTCCCGCACGCTCATATGCGGGTAGAGTGCATAGCTTTGGAACACCATGGAGAGCCCGCGCCCTGACGGTGGCAGAGCAGTGACGTCCTTGCCGTCAATGTGTACACTGCCGCGGCTGGCTTCTTCCAGACCGGAGATCACCCGCAAGAGGGTGGACTTGCCGCAGCCAGAGGGACCAACAAAGATGACGAACTCACCGGGATTGATCTCAAGATCAATCCCTTTGATGACCTGAAGATCACCAAACCATTTTTCGACACCCTCAAGGCGAATAGCTCCCATTCTTCCGTTCCTCCTCAGGCTGCTTTAGCGGTCAGGCTTGGTGTGGCCCATGTGAGCCAGATAGCGGATGTCCATGAGAAGGAGTTGCCGCCAGCACCTTCACCCGTGATTGGATCAAAGTATTCCGCAAAATCACTCTTTTCGATCAGTGCAACGGTGTCTGTGCGCAGGCGCTCAGCCCGGGCTGTATCGCCCATATCTGCAAACCCAGTTGCGATAAGGTAGTTGATGATGCCCCAGACCGGACCACGCCAGTAGCGCATGCTTTCAAACAGTGGATGATCCGGATCGTAGCTTGGCATGGTGTAGTTGACCTTTGCTGCGATACGATCGAAATGCGCTTGTGTTGGATTGATGTACTTTTCTTCGCGAATGCCTGCATATGGTGCGAGGAATGAGGCACTAGAGATGCCATCTCCCAAAACATCGTTGCGCAAGTCGTAGGTGCAGAAGGCTTGCTTCTCTTCGTTCCAGAGTTTTGCGATGCCTTTTTCTGTTAGGGCAATCCATCCCTTCAGTTCTTCTGCTGCGTCTGTCTCGCCCAGCGCTTCTGCCATGGCCAGTAGGTCACGATCTGCGCGTAGCAGAATGAAGGTGTTGCCTGGGTCTGCGACGAAGAATGGACACTGGTCTGCTACAATTTTTGGATCCCAATTGTTGTCGCGGCCAAACTTCACAATTGCCAGATAGCGGTCGTAGTCGATTTTCTTTGGACGCATCTCCGGATTGACGTGTGAGGTGTCCTTGCGGGTGTAGTCGCCGATTTCGGAGATATCGACGTGACTTGCTGCGTTGTCCCAGTCTGGCAGATTATCGCGACCAGATTCCCATGGGTGCATGATGGCAATCACGCCGTGACCTTCCGGATCGCGGTAGGTGTGGTACCAGCGGTGCCAAGCCAGCAGTTTAGGGAAAAGGGTTTTGATTTTCTCTATGCCTGCTTCCGTGTTGTCTTGCTCAAACAAGCGGCGGACAACGGTTGCTGCCACTGGTGGCTGGGAGTGGCCGGAGGTTGGGATCTTCGGATTTGTGGTTCCCCAGACGGACGGACCTGGGAAGTAACTTGGGTCATCCTTGCGGAAGATGATGTGTGGGACCATGCCGTCATCCCACTGACCTTCGAAGAGCAGTTCGATCTCTTCCCAGGCCCGTTCCATGTTGAATGTGGCAAAGCCGAGGGCGACGAAGGCGCTGTCCCAATTCCATTGGTAAGGGTAGAGGCCTTTGGTTGGGATGGTGTAGCCGCCCAGATCATTTTCCTTAAGGATGGAAATGGCCTGATTGTCGAGTTGTGCGGACATAGTAGATACTCCGATGTTTTTTCTTTTTGACAGTGCCGCTTAGCCTTTGACGCTGCCTGCTGTGAGGCCCTGAACGAGAAAACGTTCGAACCACAGGAAGATGCCAAGAACAGGGACTGTTGCGATGACCGCACCGGCCATCAGGTGTTGACGTGGGACTTCAGAGGAATTGAGAGACACGACACCGCGAGAGAGGGTGAAGATGTCTGGATCATCCAGGAACATGAAGGCGAAGAGGAACTCGTTCCACGCGATCATGAAGACGTAAAGAGATACAGAGGCCAGCGCTGGTAAGGATAGCGGCAGAGTGATCTTGAGGATCACGCCCAGACGGCTGAGACCATCCATCAGACCCGCTTCTTCCAGCTCTGCAGGCAGGCCTTTGAAGTAGCCTTGCAGCATGTAGAGGGCAACCGGAATGGTGGTTGCTGGATAAACGATGAGCAGGCCAGTCAATGAGTTGCGCAGGCCCAACTGAGAGAAAACGGCGTAAAGCGGGATCACCAATACGATTGCAGGCACCATGTATATGAGCAGTACGGAGCGGGACATCCAGGAGCGACCCGGAAAGTTCAGGCGGGAGACGGCGTAAGCTCCCGGGACTGAGAACAGCAGGGTCAGGATGACGGTGGCCACTGAGACAATGGCGGAAACTGTCAGATAGGTGCCGAAGTTGAACTGAGTGAACAGCTCCACGTAAGAACGGAACATGCCTGACAGACCGCCGGAGAGGTCGATGGATAAATCCAGTGGGTTGCCGAGCAGTTGCTGCTGGCTCTTCAGGCTGGTCATGACCATGACATAGAACGGCAGGGCGACCATAACGGTGAAGATGACAAAACCGACACCCTTGGCCACACGCAGGAAGACGACTTCCTTCTCGTATCGCGTGAGAGTGCCTTTCGGTGTGTCTGCCATTGTCTGGCGATTGGACCAGAAGGTTATGGCCACGAAGGAGACCAGTGCGAGGAGCTGCCAGAGAGGTTCGACAGAAAGCGGCAAAGCAAATGGAGCGCCGAAGGTTGCTGCCAGCAGGGCCAGCAGGATGATAACGGCAGGGGCATATTTTTGCCCGGCGCTTGCGGCCTTTCCATCCCAGAGATGGGTGAAGAGTGCGCCCAGCGCGGAGGCGAGGACAGCAGCACCCACTTGCGGGATGGCGAGCTCTCCAGTGATGAGTGTCAGGGTGACACCAATCACGATCATGGCCAGAAAGCCCCAGACGGCGCCGCTTAAGGCGGAAAGAACGTAGCTGTTTAGCAATCTCATAGCCCTTCCTCCTTGGTGGAGAAGCGGATGAACAAGGTGGCGAAGGTGACAAGAACAACAAAGACGACCACAGCAACGGCAGCCCCGACTCCCAGATTGGAGAGGGCGAAGCCTTGCTCGTACACATCCACAGTCAAGGTGCGTGTTCCGGCATTGCCGCCAGTGAGCAGGAAGATGTCGTCGAACTTGTTGAAGGTCCAGATGAAGCGCAGCAGGAAGAGGACTGACAAGATGCCCATGAGTTGCGGCAGGGAGATGTACCAGAACTGCTGCATTGGAGTAGCGCCGTCCATTTCGGCTGCTTCATAGATGTCGGTTGAAACGGATTGCATGCGGGCCAGAATGAAGAGGAAGGACAGCGGGAAATAACGCCATGCTTCAAACGCGATGACTGTTGAGAGCGCCAGAGGGAACTCGAAGGAGGTTCCGAACAGGTGCAGGTCCACTGCGCGCTGGCCGAAGAAGTTTACCGGTTCTGCGAGAACACCCATTTTGGTGAGCAGGGCGTTCAGGGTTCCGGAGAACGGATCCAGCAGCACGACCCAGGTGAAGGCGACGGCGATCACCGGAGACACGTAGGGGAACAGGAAGAGCCCGCGCAGAATGCCTCTGCCCTTGAAGGAGGTGTTGAGGAGCTGTGCTGCAAACAGGCCGAGGACCAGCGCACCCGCTGTGCCGAAAATGGTGTAGTAGAACGTTACACGCAAAACGCTCCAGAACTCGTCACTGTCGAACACACGGCGGAAGTTTTCGAGTGTAAAGGTGCCGTTGGTGAGCACACTGTCTGCGTCGCCATAGGAGACTGGTTTGCTGGCTTTTTCAGGTTTTCTCAGGCCAAGGTATTCGTCGGAGACCGTGCCTGAAATGACCAGCTTTTCACGGGCCTTGCCCTCAAGCGTACCAAGGTCGCACTGGATATCAATACCTTTGAGAGAGCAGGCGTCCGGCAATTGCTGTGCGGTGAAACCGGGTGGGAGGATGTCGGTAAAACCTGCGTTTGCGATGGAGTTTTTCTGGGAGGAATTCCTGACGCGGTACTCCAGTGTTGCCGGATCGCCTGCCTGCTTTGGTTTGCCTTTGACGCGCTCGTTGATGAGGACTTTTGGAGCACGTAGATCGCCCAGCTCCACGGGTTTGAAGCTGATCCAGAAGTTTGCGACCAGGGGGCCGAGAACAATTGCGAGGATGATCAGAAACGTGGGCGCCAGCATGGTGTAGGCAAGGCGTGCTTCCCGCTTTTGCATGGGGCCTGCGCCTTTGGGCGGTTGGCTTATGCTTTCACCTGCTGTGGTCACGGATTTTCCGGCCTGATCGGCTATGGCGCTCATTGCGCTGTGCTCCTGATATCACTTTGGGGTTTGGTGGATTGAGAGCCCGCAGACCTGAGGCCTGCGGGCTGGGATCACGGCGTCAGGCCTTACTTGATCTTGGCAAGTTCCTGATTGATCTTGGCGACCGCTTCTTCCGCAGAGAGTTCGTCATCAATGAACTCGCGGGTGTAACGGTTGATTGCCATGGAGTTCAGGATCTTGGATGCAAGACTAAGCTGGCCTTCCTTCACCCCCCAACGGCTCGCCGTGTCCAGACCCTCTACAATCTGAGTGATTGTCTCAGCCGGGTAGAGCTCTGTGAGCGGTGCTTTGCGATCCACGCCCACTGGCAGGGTTGCCCAGCCTTTGATGAAGGCTTCTTTGTCTTCCGCATTGCCGCGGCGAACAGGGAACTTGCCTTCTGGTGCTATGGACAAGGTCGCCATGTAGCCTTCGCTCATGGAGTATTCCACGAACTGCTGCGCAGCTTCGGTGTCAGCATCGTTGGTGATGGAGAAGTAGCGGATGTCGCCCCATGCTGCGCCGGCCTTGTTGGATGGACCGGACAGAGTGGTTACAACGCCGGTTTTGCCTGCCAGTTCCTTGGAGGTTGGGTCGTCGTTGATGGTTGGCGGTGCGCTGTCACGCAGACCAGCCAGCTCGTCCAGAATGAACGGAGACCAGATGATCATGGCTGCTTTGCCAGCGAAGTAGAGTTCGCGAGACTGTTTCCAGTAAAGGTCGCCCGGAGGAGATGCCTTTGCCAGGGCCTTATAGAAGGTCAGTGCTTCCGCAAGTTTCTTCTCGTCAAAGCCTTTGAAGCCGTCTTTATCGACCGGAGTTGCGCCATTCGCCAGAAGCACATGTTCCAGAAGCTGGCTCATGAAGCTTTCGTCGATCTTTGTTGCGGCAACAAAACCGAACTGCTCTGGCGGGTTGTGCAGTTTTTCAAGGGCTGCAAGGATGGAGGCGTATGTGTTCGGTGCTTCAAGGCCAGCCGCATCAAACAGGTCTTTGCGGTAGACGATCATCTGGGTCCAGCCATCAACCGGAACAGCTGCGTAGCCATCTGGCAAAGCTGCCATGTTCAGAGCGCCGGATGCGAAGGTGCTTTCTTCCAGATCCTCGATGACTTCGGTTGCTGCATCGGTGTCGATGATGCCGGCCTCTGCCCATGGCAGAACGTGGATCAACGGATGGTAGATGACATCAGGCAGGTCGCCAGCTGCATAAGCTGCAGTTGCACGGGTGCCCATGTCTTTCTCAGTTACCGGAATAACATTGACTTCAATGCCAGTTTCTTCAGTAAACGCCTTTGCCATTGCCTCCTGCTTGGCAAGACGTGCTGGCTGCTCTTCTGTGGTCCAGAAGCGCAGTGCTTCTGCCTGTGCAGCACTCATTGCAAATGCAAGTGTGCCAACAAGGGCAGTTGTCCTTAGAATGTTCCTCCCGAACATAATTTCCTCCATTATGCGGTTGCGAAGTATGTGCTGAGGTGAGCTTTCAGCTCCTCAGGTGTTTTGCGTGGCGGTCCATCAGAGCCACGCTGAATAAGTCTTGCTTCGGCCAGTATCTGCAGCTCCCGGGCAGGCTGACCGCTGATTGCTTTCGTGAGAAGTTCTGCCAGAGTGCCGCCTGCAAGGACGGGCTCCTGAGCGAAGCTGGTGAGCGGTGGATCAAAATGCTCGCACACAGGCAGGCCGTCATAACCAATAACTGTCACGTCTTCTCCAATCACCAGGCCATGGCGCCGGATGATTTTGGTGACGCCGATTGCGATAGCGTCTGTCATGCAGATGATGGCTGTGGGCGGGCGGTCCTGACGCAGTAATTGAAGAGCTGCCTGCTCTCCGCCCGGCTCGTCCAGAGTTGCCTCGGCGATCAGCTGGTCTTCAAAGGCGAGGCCAGCATCTTCTAGTCCCTGGTGAAAGCCTTCGATCCGCAACCGGCTGAAGTTCATTTGCGGGTTAGACATCACCAGCGCGATGCGGGTGTGGCCTTGCGCAATGACTTTTTTAGCGGCGGCATAGAATGCGGCGTGATTGTCGATGTCGAACCATGGGTGTTCGCTTTCGCGAGCGGTACGGCCATGGCTGACAAACGGAAACCCCCGGTCCAACAAATAATCCACGCGTGGATCGTTGGTGGCTGTTCTGGTGAGAACGAAGCCATCGACCTTTTGCGAGGAGATGAGGCGGCGGATTGCCAGAACAGCATCATCCATAGAACTTGCTGTTGTCACCAGCAGGTCTTTATCGACTGCGTTGAGTGCGCGGGTCATGCCATCCAGAAACTCAGCGAGAAACGGATCCGCGCCTTTGCCGGGCATGAGCGGTAATACGATGCCGAAAGTATCGACACGACCGCGCTTCAAGTTGCGTGCGGTGGAAGAAGGGCGGTAGCCCAGCTCTTCTACGGCTTTGAGCACGCGCTCGCGGGTCGCTTTGGAAATGTCCGTGTAATTGTTCAGGACGCGGGACACGGTGCCCTTTGCAACGCCTACATGGCGTGCCACGTCTCCAATGGTCACAGATTTTCTCTGCTGCACATTCTGGTCAGTGATGCTCACAGAATTCCCACCCAATACGTTGTCATCAGATCGCTCCCATTCATGATCTGATTTCATCGATGATGCTTGCAAAACCGATTTTGGAAGTCAACAAAATCGGTTTTGCTAACTCCGAAATCGGTTTTGTAAACCGAAACACAAAGTTTTTTCGAGAGAGGGTTTCGGGTGGTTTCGGTGAGCGAAACTTAGCCAAAAAAAAAGTTTGGCGGAGTTGGGGACAACTTGGTGTGAGCGGGCTGTATGCGGTGAAACTGTTCGTTTCCGGAGTGAGAGGTTCCTTTTAAAAGGACTCAGAAGCTCGATTGAAGACTAGGTCAAAGAGATAGGTTGCCCATTAGGTCAACTAGAAATAGCTTCTTTAAACGAAGTTAAATTGAAAGTACCGGAGCCGGGAATGAGTGGAGCGCGACGAAGCTTTGCAGGTGTTGACTGTGCGGTTGCTCAAGCGATCGAGCAAATGGGTGATCCATGGATCCTGCTTATCCTGAGATGTCAGTTTCAGGGCATCAAGCGCTTTGATGACTTTCAGGGGCATTTGCAAATCTCCACCAGTGTGCTGACAGACCGACTAAGGCGTCTGGTTCAGGCCGGTTTGCTGCGGAAGGAACAGGATCAGCAGGATAAGCGCGGAACGGTCTATCTGCTCACCGAGAAGGGTATGGACTTCTATCCAGTTATGATTGCGCTGCACCAATGGAGTGAGCGCTGGGAAGCTCGTGAAGGCGGACCGAGACTGGAATTGCTGGACAAGCAAAGCGGAGAGCCTGTGCGTAATGTGCGTGTGCTTTCGCAAGACTACAGAGAATTGAGTGCCCGGGATGTTCTGGCTCTGGTTGATGACCAGAGTGGTGAGATGATGCAGGACATTCAGGAGAGATTGAAGCGTCGGAGAGGTGATGCTGCCTGATTTTGAGATCAAACAAGCAGCAGATTAAATTGTAAGGGAGTGTGTTTGAAATGGCTTTGCCAAATATTTTAAAGAATAAGTTGCGTCTGCCAGTTGTTGGCAGTCCTTTGTTTATCATCAGTAATCCTGATCTTGTGATTGCCCAGTGTAAGGCGGGGATTGTTGGTTCGTTCCCGGCACTGAATGCCCGCCCGCAGGAAAAGCTGGAAGAGTGGCTGATCCAGATTACGGAAGAGCTGGCAGCTTATGATGCGGCTAATCCTGACAAACCTTCAGCTCCGTTTGCTGTGAACCAAATTGTGCACCGTTCCAACGATCGCCTGCAGCATGATGTTGAGCTTTGTGTGAAGTACAAGGTGCCAATCGTGATTACCTCTCTTGGGGCACGCCCAGAGGTGTTTGATGCGGTTCATTCCTATGGTGGCATCGTGTTGCACGACATCATCACCAACACTCATGCACATAAGGCGGTTGAGAAAGGCGCGGACGGTTTGATCGCAGTGGCAGCAGGGGCCGGTGGTCATGCAGGCACAACATCGCCGTTTGCACTTATTCAGGAAATCCGTGAATGGTATGATGGGCCGCTTCTGCTTTCAGGCAGCATCAGCACTGGCAAGTCTATTCTTGCATCACAGGTGATGGGTGCTGATCTGGCTTACATCGGGTCTGCGTTTATTGCGACTGAGGAAGCAAATGCTCAGCAGGCCTATAAGCAGATGATCGTTGATAGCGGTGCAGAGGATATTGTTTATTCCAACCTGTTTACCGGCGTGCATGGCAACTATCTGAAGCCATCCATTGAGCAGGCAGGAATGGACCCGAGCAATCTGCCGGAAGGCGATCTGAAGACCATGGACTTTCACAGTGCTGACAAGGGAAAGCCGAAGAGCTGGAAAGAGATTTGGGGCTGCGGTCAGGGCATTGGTGCGGTGAAAACCATCGGCAGCACTGGCGATCTGGTTGCACGATTGTCGTCAGAGTATGATGCCGCTCGCAAAGCGGTGACGGAACAGGCCTCTGTACTGGAGCCGGCTGAGTAAGCTGGTCTTGCGTGGTGGTTTGCGTGATACCGGCAAGCCAGCTCGATATTGATACATAATACAAGGCTGCTGGGTTTGGCTCAGCAGCCTTTTCTTTCACATCTGTGCGCATGTTTCGTCCTTATCAATGTCCTGCCATGTTTTTGTAGAGGCGGGACCAAACAAGAAGGAAGAAAAATGCGTATCTTTTGGTGTCTCGGCCTTTTACTGGCCGTTCCTTTCATGGTTGCCTCTGAAGGCTATGCTCAGGGGAGTTCCAATCAGGTCACTCCACCCATGACACAGTATTGTAACCGTGGTGATGTGCTGTATGCGGATGGAAGCAGTGCAGACGGTCCTATGCCGATGATCAAATGCGGTCAAAACTCGCTGGTTTATCAACGCACCAACCTGAGTTTTCCGCTGTCCGTTGTCTCGAATGGCAAGTTGTCCGTGGGCAATGCAAACGGTGCTTGTCAGAGTGCGAAAGCTGTTGGTGCGGATGCAATCGTCAGTAACATCCAATCTCTTTGCAATACGACACTGTGGCCGAACTCTTGCGCCAAGTGTAATTGAGTGTAAGATATATCACTGGTAGTATTGGTTGCTATATGCCTAAAGTAATCAATACTACTTATCTTGTTGAGTTAATCTCACCAAATGCCGCGTAGTAATCAGTATTACATTTTTATGAGCATCGTGACACCTGATGGTCATATATGAGAAACTCTGTTGCATAAAAGAGGTGTATCTCTAGCGTTATATTGCTAGAATCGGGCAACTTGTGAAAGTTGATTTCAAAAATACACTTAAGCAAAATCAACAAGAATGGCTTAGGTCACATGCAACGAGAGCATTGGGGAAGTCGTATCGGCTTCATTCTGGCTGCTGCAGGTTCAGCGGTTGGATTAGGTAATATCTGGAAATTTCCATATTTGGTTGGCGCGCAAGGCGGCGGGGCGTTCCTTGTTGTCTATATTGGGTTTTTGATTGCAATCGGTTTGTGCGTGATGATTGCTGAGATTGCGCTGGGCCGTCAGGCTCAGGCCAACCCATTCAGCGCGTTCCGACGTGTTGGCGGCACAGGCTGGTCGGTCTTCGGTCTCATGGCGGTTCTGACCGCGTTTCTTATTCTGTCGTTTTATTCCGTTGTTGGTGGCTGGACCATCGCTTACGTGGTTAAGACAATCACGGGTGGCTTCTCCGGCTATTCCGGTGCGGAATTTGAGGGACACTTTGGCGCGCTGGTGACAGACGCAGTCGAGCCGATCATTTATCACGCTGCCTTTATGGCGATTGGCGTGGTGATCGTGATCAACGGCATTTCCGGCGGCATCGAGAAGGCATCTAAGATTATGATGCCTCTTTTGTTTGTTCTGCTGGCTTTGCTGGTTATCCGGTCTCTTACTCTTGATGGGGCAATGGCAGGTGTTGAGTACTTCCTCGTTCCTGACTGGTCTCACCTGAATGCAGACATGGTTGCCGCGGCTCTGGGGCAGGCGTTCTTCACGCTGTCTCTGGGTATGGGTGCTTTGATCACTTATGGTTCTTATCTGGGTAACAAAGAGAGCATTCCAAATGCAGCCCTTTGGGTTGTGGGTCTTGATTTGCTGGTCGCCGTTCTGGCTGGCTTCCTTATTCTGCCAGCTGTGTTTGCGTTCAACATGGATCCGGCTGCAGGCCCAGGACTGACCTTCATCACACTGCCAGCTATCTTTGCTGAACTGCCATTTGGCATGTTCATTCAGCTTTGCTTCTTCGTGCTGCTGTTTGTGGCTGCGATCACCTCAGCGATCTCCTTGCTGCAGGTCGTGGTTGCGTTCATCTGCGAAGAGTTCAACGTTGGCCGTAAGGCGGCCACCATCTGGGTTGGCATTGTGATCTTCCTGTTTGGTGTTCCAAGTTCTCTGGCGCTGGGCGTGTGGGGCGATATCACGTTCTTCGAGCTGAACATCTTCGACTTCCTCGGCTACCTCACTGACAACTACTTCCTGCCACTTGGTGCGATTGCGACCTGTCTGGTTGCTGGTTGGGTGAGCTATGACAAGTTTGCTGCGGAAGTAACCAATAACGGTGAGCGTCCATTTGCTTATCTGACAGCTTGGAAGTGGATGTGCCGTGTGGTTGCACCGCTTGCGATCATCTGGGTGATGGTCCATTCCATCTTCGGAGCATAAAGCTTCACTCAAAAACAATGAAAAGGCCGCCAGTTCTGGTGGCCTTTTTTAATGCTGTTTTATGGTCGTCCGTAGTTTGACTTAATCTAGGCCGGAAGAGGGAGGACAATGCTCCTGTTGGGCATAGTCCCTTCACCCGAGATGGTCTTGATAAGGAACAAGGTTATGTTGAGGCAGCTGAAGCGCTACTGGGTGCATTCCATGAATGCCAGATTGCCGCGTGAGATGGTATGTCTGGACGAAGAAAAGCAGGCCAGATATCGCAGTGTAAGGGGACGTTGGCCTCAAGAATAAGGCCTTATCACCGTCCCAACGAGAGAAAGAAGCACCGTTTGAGCGGTGCTTTTTTGTGTCCGAACTGTGTTGGTGCGGGGCATGATGAGAGCCTGCGACGAAAAAACTTGTGGGCTGCATGTGGTGGCAGGAAGTTGCGCTTCTGTCGCGTGGTTAATGCAATAAATGATATAATAAGCCAATATTTATGTATTTAATGGTGGGTTTTGTAGTTTGCTGGCAAAATATGGGTGTATGTGACTATATTTTTAATTCACCCATTAAGTGCAGCTGTCAAAAACCTATATTTTTTGAGGTAAGTGAAATTACCTGCGACAATCTGTCAGGTCAACAAGGCTAAAGATTTCATCAAAAGAGCTGGAACAACGAATTCATTTCAAGCTTTCGCGCTTGATTGAAACAAACCATCACATGTTGATCGGCAATAACAAAAAATGAAACGTGAGCAATGGGGAAGCCGCTTTGGCTTCATTATGGCTGCTGCAGGGTCTGCGGTCGGTCTTGGTAACATCTGGAAATTTCCATACCTGGCAGGCACACAGGGCGGTGGCGCCTTTTTGGTGGTCTATCTTGTCATCATGGCTACGATCGGCGCAGCACTGATCATGGCAGAGATTGCCATTGGTCGTTCAGCGAAGATGAATCCTGTTGGTGCGTTCCGCGCGCTGGGTGGCCGCTTGTGGTCAGTTACGGGTGTGATTGGGGTGATCACGGGGTTCCTGATCCTATCCTTCTACTCCGTTGTTGGCGGTTGGACGATCGCATATCTGGTGAAGAGTATCGCTGGCACCATTGAATCTGCACAGCCTGAGCTTTTGGAAGCCCAGTTTGGTGGTCTGGTCTCTGCTGTATGGGAGCCAATCTTCTATCACGGTGCATTCATGGTGTTGACCATGGGTATAGTGATTGCAGGGGTGGCCCAGGGTATTGAGCGCTCTGTTAAAGTCCTGATGCCATTGCTGTTTATTCTGCTGATGGTTCTGGTGGTTCGCAGTGTGACCCTGCCGGGTGCATGGGAAGGTATTGAGTTCTTCCTCGTCCCTGACTGGTCACAGGTGAATGGCGAGATGCTGCGCGCAGCTCTTGGTCAGGCGTTCTTCAGCTTGTCTTTGGGCATGGGCGCGATGATCACCTACGGTTCTTATCTGGACAAAGATGCTGACATCCCGAATGCGTCCTGCTGGGTGGTGTTCCTCGCGGCATTGGTTGGTGTGCTGGGTGGCCTGCTGGTTCTGCCTGCCGTGTTTGCCTTCGGCATGGATCCAGGTGCTGGTCCGGGCCTCACCTTCATCACTCTGCCAGCTGTGTTTGGTGAGATGATTGGCGGCTACCTGTTCCAGATCATCTTCTTTGCCATGCTATTGATTGCAGCTCTGACCTCTTCCATCTCTTTGTTGGCTATTCCGGTGGCTTACTTCGCAGAGGAATACGGCATTGAGCGCAAGTGGTCTGCCATTGTGGTGGGCATTGTGATCTTCCTGATCGGTGTACCATGTTCACTGGCTCTGGGTGTCTGGGGTGAGTACAAGCTGTTCGGCATGAACTTCTTCGATCTGATGGTCTATGCCGTTGACAATTACACCCTGCCAATCGGCGGTATTCTGACCTCCCTGTTTGCTGGCTGGGTCGTGCTTGAGAAAATGGGCAAAGAGTTGAGCAATGACGGTTCTTTGACCTTCAAGTGGATGGGAGCCTTCACATGGATCATGCGGATCGTGGCTCCATTGGCTGTTGTCTGGGTGATGCTGAGTGGTTTGCTGGGCAGCTGATACAGCTGACATTTTTGAAAACAAAAAAACACCCCGATCAGAAATGGTCGGGGTGTTTGCGTAGGAACTTCCAGTTAGAGATCAATGCTCGTCTTTTTTGTGATGCTCTCTGGTGTGTTCTTTATGGTCATGCATTTTGGTGTGGTGGTGGCTATCGTCCGAGTGGCTCTTGCCAGGGCGGTGCTTATGCGGGTGTTTGTGGCCCTCCGGATCACCTCCATGTTGGGTCTCGGGATGGCTTTTTTGGCCGCGCTCGTACTCCTGACGATCTTTGTTATGTTTATGCTCATGATCATCGTCATAGCGACGCGCCATTTTTTCCTTGGTATGGGCTGATGTGTTTTGCTGTTTTTCTGTCATCGCTTCCCCGCAGAATTATTGCAGTTTCTGTTCTACCATACTGGCCATGGCTGGCTTTGACGCGGTGTGATGATAGTTATCGAAAGCTGAGAGGTTGCCCCAAATTTCGACTTAAGTTTACCTGGGTTATTTAGAGTGGAATACCAAAGGTGTTGTGAGAGTAAGATCATCTCTTGATAGGCTTTTAGGTGGATGAGGAAAAGGTGAAGCACTTTTTAGCGCGTTTAATGCAGCGGCATCTAACTCTTTGTTACGGCTTGATCTATAAACTCGCAGAGATTTCACAACCCCATTCGATTGTATAGAGAATCTCAGAAGTACACGGCCTTGAATGCCAGCTTTTTTTAGAGACTTCGAGTAGCTTTGGCTTGCTGCGATTTGTATTTTCTTCAGTACTTGGCCAAAGTATTTTGCCCGGATATCACGCATTTCTTTCTTTGCGGGAGCAGCTTTTTGCGAAGCTGCGTTCGCAGTTAAGAAATGCACAAGTGCACCTATTTGGCAAGCCAACAGGGAGCAGCTAAGCATTAGAATTCTTGCGAAGCGCTTAGTTTGTTTTCTCTTTTGGTGCTTAGTGTTGATCGGTTCTTCTTCTGCTGTTGCAAGTCCATCCAGATAATCTGGCAAGGTAACCTCCACTCAAGTATGCGGCTTTGATTGCAGAGTTTAGCAGGAGGCAATAGTGGCTGGTCTTCAGAACACAGAAGATGGGCTGATAGTGTCAGCAGCCGAACTCTCTGATCATTCTTAACGAACGTCTCTTGTTCAGACAATGCTGCTTTGATGGAAACACTCAGCAGTAGAATCTTTCATGGGGTTTTTAGCAAAAAAGGCTGCGCGTGGCAGCCCTTTCTGGTGTTGATTTGGTTCCTGATTTACCCGTTCTTTGGAGCTGTAAAGACTTTAACCTCTGGCAATTCGCCTTCGAACTTCTCAAAGTCTGCGATGACGGTATGACCGCAGTTGCCTTGTGCCAGCTTGGAGGTGCCAAGGTCTGGTGTAAGGGTGTTAACGTCACCATAGGCGCAGAGACTGCCGACTTTGCCACCTTCGACAGGATCGTACCAAGCACCTTCATAAAGGCGAATGACGCTTGGCATGATGTCTTCGCTGACGATTGCACCAGCCAGTGTCTGGCCACGATCATTGAAGATGCGGATGACGTCACCGGACTTGATGCCGCGTGCTTCTGCATCTTTCGGGTTGATCATGCATGGTTCGCGGTCTGCGACTGCATATCCTTCGCGAAGGACTGTGCCGCAGAGCTGGGAATGCAGGCGATCATTTGGATGACCTGTATTGACGTGAACCGGGAACTTGGCATCCGGACCATCGAGGCGTTCGAGCGGTTCCATCCACATTGGATGCGGAGGACAGTCGTCGTAGCCCATTTTCTCGATGTTCTTGGAGTAGATCTCGATCTTACCAGTTGGTGTACCCAGCGGTTCCAGCAAGGGATCTTCTCTGTAGTCTGCGTAGCGGACGTATTCCTTCGCGGCCTGTGAGACCGGATGAACGACAATGCCGTCTTCCCAGAACTTCTCGAATGCAGGCATTTCAAGATTTTTGCTTGCTGCCTGTTTTTGAGCTTGCTCGTAGTAGTGACGGACCCAATCCATCTCGTCGCGACCGTCAGTGTATGCTTCTTTGTTGCCAAGGCGGTCTGCCAGATCAACAAAGATGTCGTATTCACTGCGGGCTTCGAAGACAGGATCAACGATCTTCTTCATCGCGACAGTTGCTTTATTGGAGTAGGAGCCCATCGCTTCAATATCATTGCGTTCATAAGCAGAAGCTGCCGGAAGAACGATATCTGCGAAGCGTGCTGTTGCGGTCCACTGGTAGTCCTGAACAATCACTGTTTCCAGTTTCTGCCAGGCTTTGATCATGCGGTTGCGATCTTGATGATGGTGGAACGGGTTGCCGCCAGCCCAGTAGGCAATCTTGATATCGGGGAAGGTATAGCGGGTGCCGTTGAAGTCGTATTCTTCACCCGGACGTTCCAGCATCTCAACAACACGTGCCACTGGAATGGAGACGGAGCCTTCCATTGCGCCGCCATCGTTCATGCCAGACAGAGCAGGGCCGTCGGAGGTTGGTGTGCCGCCGTTCGAGTAATGATAGGAGAGACCGAAGCCGCCACCTGGCAGACCGATCTGACCTAGCATGGAAGCCAGCGTCACCAGCATCCAATGTGGTTGTTCGCCGTGATGCTGACGTTGCAGGGACCAGCCGCTGGTGAGCATGGTGCGGTTACCCATGAACAGGCGTGCCAGTTCCTTGATCTTATCAGCTGGGACGCCGCAAATTTCGGAAGCCCATTCAGCTGATTTTGGCGTCTGATCTGTCTCACCAGTCAGATATGGCAGGAATTTTTCAAAGCCTGCAGTGTACTCGTCCATGAAGTCGGCGTCATACAGCTCTTCAACAAAGAGTGTGTGCGCCATGCCGAGCATTAGTGCTACGTCAGTTTGTGGTTTGACCTGTACCCATTCTGCATCCATGAACTCTGCGGTTTTGGATTTCAAAGGATCAATACAGATGACTTTCTTGCCGGTTTTCTTGAATTCTTCAAGATAGGTGTAACTGTCGTGATCTGCGATCAGCCAGTCGATTTGATTGGTCTTGATTGGGTCTGCACCCCAAACGACCAGTACTTCTGTGTTGTCGACAACAACGGGCCAGACTGTCTGCTGCTCATAGACTTCCAGCGTGCCCATGACATGCGGCATGATCACCTGAGAGGCACCGGTTGAGTAGTCGCCTGTATGGGTTACGTTTGGCATTTGCAGGCCGCGGTTGATCAGGCGGCGCAACAGGCTGCGGCTGTTATGGATCTTGCCTGCGCTCTTCCAGCCATAAGTGCCGGTGAAGATACTGCGTGGACCATGTGTCGCCTTGGCGTATTTGAGTTCCTGAGCAACAAGGTCGAGAGCTTTGTCCCAGCTGACGCGCACAAAATCATTGCTTCCGCGGTCTTCAACGTCAGCGCCACGACCTTTTTCAAGATAGGCACGACGGACCATTGGATATTTGATGCGCGATGGTGAATAGACGGAGTCCATAACACCAGCCAGCTGATGGCTAGGATGCGGATCCTGCTCCCAAGGTTTTACTTCTGTCCAGCGACCATCTTTAACCACTGCACGGAATGCACCCCAGTGACAACCGGAGAGAACTTCTCCGTTGACTGCTGCTTGCGCAAAGCGTGGTGAGAAAATGGATGGAGCCAGCACACCTAAAGCACCCAGTGCGGAGGCGCCTTTCAGGAAACTACGGCGAGACGTATAGTTTGCAATGATTTTCGACATCTCTGCTGTCCTTTTATTTTGGCAGACAATCGATGAGTTGAGCAAGTTGCTCGATGAAAACAGCCTGTTTTCTCTTGAGATTCACCCTAGTCACTGCGTGTAAACGTGGTTCGCGCGTTGATTGAACGGGATGTAAAATCGAGTAAACAGGTTGTAAATGGAGGTGGTCAGGTGGTGGCTTCTGCCTCATTCAAGTGGGCAGAATCCATGGCGAGCCAAGTGTTGAGACCATCGGCCAACTCTTTGTAAAAGCCTGATTTATCAAAGCGCTTACAGCTCTCGCAAAAGGAGGGCACCCAGTTCAGGAGATGGTTTGAGAGGAACCAGATCTGGCTCTGATGCAAAGTGTATGCAGTCTCGTGATTACCGTTGGCTTCGGCCAGTGCTTCGCGGTCGATGTATTCCGCTAATACGTTGAGTTGGACACCGAGGTGATCAGCTGGTTCTTTCAGCGAGTTTTCGATGGAGATGCCCAGATCCTGAAGGATCTTGTTCATGTCTGCTGTCGGCTTTTGGAAGAGCGTGCCTTTTTCGTTGTAAAAGGCTGATTCATAAGGAGGGGCAGAATGCTGTCCGCCAACGCCTAGAAACAGACGGGAGTACGCGGTTGCCAGATCGAGTACCTTCGCCTGATAGCTCTCGCGGGGCAGTTCTGTCAGTTTGGTGAGCTCGCCTGTAAATGGTGCTAGTGCTGGTGCCAGTGAGAAGACATCCAAAAGGGCTCGGCCTTCTGGAGAGCTGTAGCTCTCCAGAGTTTCTATTTTCACTTCGCTGGTGAAGAAGCTTGCCAGCCAGCGGTAGACCAGAGACCTATCGTTGTTGGACAGGATGATGGTGTCGTGTTTACCCATGAGCTTTACTCCCGCCTGTGTCTTTTGCGTTGAGCTGCAGGTATTTCTGCAAGATGCGGTATTGCTCTTTGTCCAGCGAAATGAAGCGCTTCATGGCTTTCAAAGAGCCGATCCATTGGTTGGCGAGGAAGTGCTCAGGATCGCGCAGGCCATGGCATGTTGAGCAGGCCGCGCCATACATTTCTTTGGTGTAGCTCCAGAGCTGATCTCCATCTGAAATCAGGTTTTCCTTTGAGACCCATGTATCGATTTGTACTTGATGCCAGGTGAGCTCAGTGTCCGGATCAACTTCGGTTTTCAAGCGTTCGATTTTGTCAGTTACCTTCTTGCCAACTGTGGCGGAGAAAATACGCTGACCTCTGAGGGCATAGATCACCCGGTCCACCTGATCTTGCTGCCAACCAGCAATGCGGACTTTGAGCAATTCGCCTCGGCGCTCCAGAACGGTGACGTCGGTTCCGCCGAGAATGCGACCATCGCTTTTGCCGTTGCTTTTCGCTTTTGATTGATCAACGAAGAAGGGTTTGCTGGTTATGGCGTAAAGGTGCTCTGCTGTTGCGCCTTCGCTTACTGACAGGGCCTTGAGCTCGTCATACATAGCTTTGTAGCCCTGAGACATGTCCGGCAGTTTGTGAGCGATGCCTTTGTGGCAGGAGATGCAGGTTTCGCCGTCTTTGAAGCCCTTCTGCATGGTTTCAGAGGCTTTGGGGTGCTGCTTTGCAAAGTCCATGGAGCTTTGCTTGTGACAGTTGCGGCATTGCTGGGAGTCGTTGGCTTCCATCTCTGCCCAGACACTTTTAGCCATGGTCAGGCGATGGGCTTCAAACTTCTCCTTGGTATCGATCTTACCAGTGAGTTTGGAGTAGACCTCTTTGGCAGCCTCGATCTTGCGAATGATCTTTGGGTAAGTTTCTTTGGGCACGTGGCAATCTGAACAGACTGCCTGAACACCGGATGCATTCGAGAAGTGCGGAGATTTCTTGTACTCCTCGTAGACGGTGCTGCGCATTTCATGACACGAGACGCAGAACTCCAGAGTGTTTGTGTAGTCCATTGCGGTATGGAAACCGCCCCAGAACACGACGCCACCTGCAAATGTGCCGAACAGTAATAAGCTTATTGGAAATATTGCGGTTTTCGTCCGCAGGAGTCGCCAGATATTCATCTTCTATCTCTTTTGCACTCTCGGACAAGTCGGTCCGTTCAATGCTCAGAGAATTAGACTAAGGTTGTAAATAGCGTTTGGAGGAAATATGAACGGGGTGTAGAATGGTGTAAACATGATGTAAACACACAAGCCGACAACAAGCATATGACAAACAAGGCACATATACTGGTCGTTGATGATGACCTGACCAGCCGCGTCGCACTTTCCGGATACTTTGAGACTGAAGGATACCGTGTTTCTGAAGCAGAAGACGGGGCGCAGATGCGTTCGGTTTTTGCTGGTGGTGATGTGGACCTGATTATGCTTGATATTCGATTGCCTGATGATGATGGTCTGACGCTTTTAAAGGACGTGCGGAAGAAGTCCGACGTCGGGATCATCATGGTGACGGGCCGGACAGATGAAGTAGACCGGATCGTTGCGCTTGAGATGGAAGCGGATGACTATGTAATCAAGCCGTTTAGTCCGCGTGAGTTGCTGGCGCGTTCCAAGAACCTTTTGCGCCGTGTGAGAGCAGGGCGAGTGTCTTGTGTTGTTGATGAGCGTGTGTTGAGTTTCTCAGGCTGGGTTCTGGATTTAGATAAACGTGGGCTCAAGTCTCCTGAAGGGGAAGACGTTCGACTGACACGCGGCGAATTTGAGTTGCTCTCTGCGCTGGTTGAGAACAAGGGCCGTGTGCTCACTCGTGATAATCTGCTGGATCACCTGAACCACCGGGAATGGGACCCCAGCGACCGAACTGTTGATGTGCTGATTGGCCGGTTGCGCCGTAAGATTGAGATTAACCCCAAAGATCCGACTTTGATCATGACCGTGCATGGTGTGGGCTACGTGTTTACTGGCGCGTACTGAAGGCGCTTATGGGCTTGTCGACGTTTTCGTCAGGCAACTGAGCCAGGTTTCGTTCAGCTTGTGCTTTGAGGCTGTATAGGTCACCTCCAGAGCGCTGAAGATCTCCATAGTTTTGTGTTTCTCCTCATTTTGAGCTGCGTGTTCCAACTGCTCTGCGAGATCAGCGGTATGAATGAGGCCCACATTATGTGAGGCACCTTTCATACTGTGCGCCTTGTCTCTGATCTTGGAGAAGTTTTGGGTTGCGATGTGGTTTCGTAGCTCTGGAATGATGAAGCGCGATGTTTGCATATATGCATCGAAAATGCGTTTAGCGCGGACTTCTCCCAACATCTCGAAATGACCACGTAACACTGTTGTATCAATGAGCTCTGTAGGTTGCTCCTGCAATGTCTGTCTGGATTTACGTGCAAACATGGCTCTGTCAGAGAGGCAGGAGGCGATGGCATCCTCAAGGTCCTCTTGGGAATACGGCTTGCCAAGGAACCCATCGGCACCAGCAGTGAAGCTCTTCTCGATATCAGCTAGGAAGATGCAGGCGCTTTGTACAATAACAGGAATGCTTGAGATGTGATGATAGTGAGAAGCACGGATCCGGGCGATGGTATCTGTGCCGCTGAGGCCGGGCATGCGATTGTCCATGAGCACCAGATCGAAGTGGTGCTGGTTCAACTGGGCCAATGCATCTTCCCCGCTGCCAACTGTGCAACATCTATGGCCTGCCTTTTCGAGAAAGCCTTCAGTCACTAACTGATTGACCTTATTGTCTTCAACCAACAAGATTTTCAGTTTTTTCGGCTTCCAGGTATCCTGTTTATCTTCAATGACGCTGACAGTTTGATCCGTTTCGTAGAACGGAATGGTGAAGTGGAAGCTTGCGCCCTGAGTTTGGTTAGAGCGGCAACCGATTTCGCCACCCATCGCGTTGACCAGCCGTTTTGAGATTGCAAGACCGAGACCAGTTCCTCCGAATAAGCGATTGATCGCGGCGTTTTGCTGTACAAATGGTTCAAACAGATAGCCGTGATCTCCGGTGGGCAGACCCACTCCAGTATCCGTCACCATGATCTGAAGACATCGGGCCTGTCGGATCTTGCTTACAGGAATATGTACACCGATGGTGATGGAACCTGCATTGGTAAACTTGATGGCATTGCTAACGAAATTCAACAGGATCTGCCTGATCTTGGTGGGATCAGCCCGCAGTATCTCTGGAACCTGAGGATGTACATCTATGTGAAGCCGTAGGCCTTTGGTCTCCGCGTCTTGTTGTGTCAAATCGATGACTTGCTTGATGACTTGTCGGATCTTGAAATCAACGGTCTCCAATTCCAGTGAACCTGCTTCCACCTTAGAGTAATCCAGCACATCGTTGAGGATTGAGCGCAGCATTTCGCTGGAAGAGATGATGCCATCCAGATAACGGTGCTGCTCTGGGTTCAGGTCTGTATCTTTAAGGAGATCTGCTAATCCAAGCACACCGTTCAGCGGCGTTCTGATTTCGTGACTCATGGAAGCGAGGAACGTGGACTTAGCGCTGTTGGCCGCTTCAGCTTCTTCCTTTGCCTTTTTATGATCGGTGACATCATTGAGGATAAGGATCATGCCCGGAAACTTGCGGCTAAAGTCGACGATATGTTGGGCGCGAATATCAAAAACGCGTGGACCAATTGAGGTATCCAGCGTGATGTCTGTAAAGCAGCTTTCCAGCTTTTGCGGCAAGTACGCCTGTAGCTGGTTTGTCAGCAGTTCTCGTGTCGCGGCGTTGACGTATTTGATGTTGGTGTTCTGCAACCCGCAGAAAACAGCTTGTGCTGCATAATTGAGATCATTGACCTTGCCGTCCTCGTCCATCAACACGATTGGGTCGCTCAAGCTCTCCAGAATGGTGAGGTACTTGTTCTTCTCATTGGTGATACGGCGGTTTTCTTCATAAGCCTCATGCAGTTTTTTATCTTCTGCAACACCACTCCATTCGGTTGAAAACCCAAGTTCCATGAAATCGAAATAGCGCAGTAAGTAGGCGCGATATCTGGCACAATCTGTCTCTGAAAACCCTTGTGTTTCCAGCAGGTCCAGATAAGCGCGGCGGTAGTACTTTGTCAGACCGAGGAAATAGCCCAGTGTTACACCTCTGGATCGGTGGCTCCTGGCTTGCTTTACGCCAAATGCAGCGAAGGGATGATTGGAAAAATCGGAGCTGACATCAATTTCAGGCGGTGTGTCATAACACTCCATCGCTTTGACAATGGATTTCGAGAGGCCTTCAACTGATATTCGCCATGCCTCCCGCAGTGTGGCTGTGTACTGCGTGTAACCCTGACTTTTGGCATAAAAGAATATGCGGTCTATCAGTGTGTTTTCATTTTCTAAAATCAGATTTCGCAGCACATGCATGACAGCCTCCGTCCTGCTTTCAGGCATGATACGAAGGGAAGGGACGGTCAAATTAAAACTGCTGTGCTACGTGCTGGGGCGTACGCAGCACTTCATAGCTGGTGATGCTTTTGAGTGTTTTGCGATGGAAGTCAGTTCAGGTAGCGGGAACCGAACCTGTTCAGCGCGTCCCTTAAGGTTTCCTGTTCATCCAAATGACGGTTGGCTTCCATCTCGTTGTGATCCAGTTGAGGGCTTTCTTCCGTCATGCGAAGGTGATCACCTGAGTTTTCCTGAAGTTCTTCGATAATATGATCGAAGACCTGTAAGCGCTCTTTTAAGGAGTGCTGGCCGCTGTGTTCCAGAAAATCTTTCAGTTTGGCCAGTTCTGCCAGCAAAATGGTGTTGTCTGCGATTTCTGAGTGATAGGTGCTCATAATCCCTTCAAGAGCATTTACATCTTCACCAGCGTTTGGGTTTTCCAAGCTCATTACAGGTCTCCTCGTTCTGGGGGAGCATGCGGTCGTTCCTATGGTGATATGTAATTATTATCTAGCGATAAAAAGAGGTAGTGAGCGTTGCCTAATGGAACTGAGGTAAGCCGTTGTTTAAGTCGGGCCGGACAGTTCTATGAGAACTTTAACGGTTTCATTGGAGTTAAGCTCGCTCATGAAGACCGCCTTCCACGTTGATGGGTTTCTCATTTCTTAACCATCTGCTGAGTTCTAAAGTTCCAGAATCTCACGCGTTCGTCAGGCTCTCGTCATTCCTCACAAGCGTTTTAATGCAGATACCGTGAGGAGTTTGATATGAGAAAAACAATAGGAGCGGGCGAGCTGGATGCCGCAACTTTGGAGTTTGGACTGCTGGTTGGGCTGCTTCTTCCCGAGGGAAAAGATCCTGTAGAATACAAACTCAACAAAGATTGGTTGAAAGACCCAGTTGCTCAATTGCGTAAGCAGCTGAAAACCGTCAGCAAAGATCTCAATGGGTGCCTGAGCAATGCGCTAAATGCCTTGAAGAAGGGGCACAGTGATAGTGCTGAGGAGTTCAGCAAATGGAACCCGCTTCTTTTTCCAGCTATCGGTTTTGGAGGCCATGTCGGCGATCTGGGGGAAGTGCCTGCCATTGACTGGCTCTCGCTGATCACGAATGGCGGAGACGTGCCTGAAACCGTTGAAAACTGGGTTCAAAAAGTTGCCAGAGACCGAAAAACTCTAAAAGCATGGGGAGCCGCACTGGTTGGCCTCGTAACTGGTCACCTGGACCCCCCAACCGGAACGGGAACCTTGGACGATCCCTATCTCTTCGCGATCATGGAAGTGGGTTCGATGGGAACTTTGCACTTATCACTGGCCGCAAAGGAAGAAAAAGACGGTTCTGTCGCCCTTGTCCCAGGACTCTCGTTTGATAGCGATCCGATTGATCTGGATGGTGAGAACTGAGGTAGGTAGGATATATCCATTGTTTGGTGATGCTTATTTGCAGGGGCTAATTATCTCTCCGTAATAGGGGACGCATGGTGCCTTATGTGCAAAAAAGTCGCCAGCCTTCAGCATGATAGAGACTGTCATTGCTCCAACCTCTCAACATCAAACACAAGATAGAGCAGGTTTTTGCACCAGTGCATTACGGTTTTGCGTTCTTGTTCATCTGTTGTGAGGGCGACGATGTTGAGGCAGGAGACGCTGATGAGGTTTTGGAGATAGGCGAGACGCTGAGGATTGTGTGGCAGCTGGCGGCCAAACTTTTCCTGAATACGGATGAAGCGTGCCAGAATTTGGTTCACGTGCGCTTCTTCAAGCTCTGACAGCTCTTTGGATGAGTTCATGGAGCGGCGTAGTTGCCAGTGACCTGCAGAGTTGGCGTCATAGCTGATTGCCATTTGCTCGAACATGTCATCGATATAATCCCGGATCGGCTCGCTGCCATCGTAGCGGGTATCCAGTTCATCAAGTCCGGTAAGAGCGTTTTCCAGCCAACGGCGAAACAACTCATAAAGAATGGATTGTTTGTTGGGAAAGAAGTTGTAGAGCGAGCCCACACTGACACCAGCGCGGCGGGCAATCTCATTGGTGTTGATCCGATCAACCTGGCCTTCGCTCAGCATATCCAATGTTGTCTGCAGGATCAGTTCGATCTTTTCACGTGAGCGCTGTTGTTTGGCTTTCTTTCGCAAAGCGAGTGATTGCGCGTTCATGGATGGCATGGTCTGGCTGTCCTTTGTAAATCTCGCTTCCCTGTGTTCTGCCCAACAAGATTTCCAGAGGCAAGCCCTTTAAAAAAGAATCAGCAGATATACTCACTGAATATCTTGACTTATAAAGTCATGTTATCTACTAGATTAAAAATCGAGTTATTGCTCAACTTTTTGATCGTTAGGCCTGAAGCTGTCGCAATTTCTAAAAATTTTGAAAAATCAAATGATTGCGCTCCATCCAAATTAACCGTCAAGCCAGAAGCCAGACACCTTTGGAGCGATTATCAGTGGGATAGGTGTTTGAAACATGGGCATCCACTACAAGTCTGCGCTTCTGTCTGGCTCCTCTATTAGCTTGCTGCTGTTTGCTGGAATTGCGAATGCGCAAGAGGCGGGACCTCCCAATCAGGATCTGGATGAGGTTGTTGTATACGGCTCTTCCGTCGCCGAAGACGCGTTGGCGCCGACCCTGGGTTATGTCCCAACTGAGACAGCGAGTGCAGGCCGTATTGGTTTGCCGATCGAGGAAACACCACGTTCTGTTTCGGTGGTTTCCTCTCAGCAGATGGAAGATCAGGGCGCAGAATCTATTGTGGATGCGATCTCCTATAGCGCGGGTGTGATGCCGGCAATTTATGGTTTCGACCTTCGCTACGATAACTACACAATTCGCGGCTTTGAAAGTGGTGTAGGTGGTGTGAACTACCGGGACGGCCTGCCGTTGCGCATCTTTGCGTGGGGTGGTTGGAACATTGAACCGTTTGGTGTGGAACGTGTTGAAGTGCTGCGCGGGCCTTCCTCTGATCTAATCGGGGCTAATCAGCCTGGTGGTCTGGTGAATACAGTCACTAAGCGCCCACTGGAGGATTTTGAGGCCAAGATTCAGGCCTCATATGGCAATCACAACCGCAAGCAAATTGCTGCAGATGTGACGGGTTCTTTGTCCGAAGCGTCGCCCATCAGTTATCGTTTGGTCGGTGTAGGACGGCTTTCTGATACGCAGGTGGATGAAGTCAAAGATGACCGACTATATTTTGCTCCATCACTTACCGCTAAGATTGGCGACAATACCAAGCTGACTTTGCTGGCGCAGTACCAGAAGGATATTCAGGGCGCCAGCTGGCAGATCCTGCCAAGCATGGGTACATTAAAGAGCAATGGTCAAGAAGGTGATTTTGATTATAGTACCTTTGCAGGAGACCCGGATCGGAAGGGTTTGAACCGGGACCAGCATTATATTGGTTACGAGCTGGACCACGATTTTGGTGACGGTGTTGAGCTCTATCACCGTGCCCGCTTAGCCTATAACAAAATCAACTATGATAGCGCTTATAACGGCGGCGCGCTTGATTTTGATAGTTTGACCAGCAGTCCAACTGCCATTTCTGGTATTGATACTGCAGTTCTCATTGCCAACGAAGTGGATGAAACTGCGTGGCAAGGCTCTGTTGACACGGCGTTGAAATGGGACAAAGAATTCGGGGCGGTCTCAACACAGTTTGTAGCGGGTGTCGATCTTTATAAAGGTCAGTCAGAAGCAGATCTGGGCGGCGGCTATGCAGGTGAGAAAAACCTGAAAACGGGTGATATCACTAGTAATTTGGGCAATCTTCTCAAGGCCGGTGGGACCACTGGGAACCCAGTCGCAGACAATGCATTTTATGCTTATGTTGATGGACTGCTGGCTCCGCAAACCGGTTATCAGGACCAGAAGGTTTCGCAAGCGGGTGTATATGCTGCTGCCAACTCAAAGATTTTTGACAAATTTCGTCTTGATTTGAGCCTGCGTCATGACTGGCTCTCAACTGAAACCAGAGCAAAACTTGCTTCTCCAGGAGCAATGGCAGCGCATGAAAGCACCTACAATACTGCGCTTACAGGCCGTATTGGTGCTTCTTACGTGAGTGATATAGGATTCATTCCGTTTGTCAGCTATGGTACTTCCTTTGACGTTCCGCCAGCAGGTGTGACCACAGACGGGAAAGTCTTTGATCCGACCACAGCAGAGCAGTTCGAAGTTGGACTGAAATATGCACCAGAAGCCTTCAACGGGTTCTTCAGTGTTACAGGCTTCCATATCACCAAAGACAATCTGGTGGTCTCTGACCCAGATAATTCAGCACACCGAGCACAGGTCGGAGAGGTAAGATCTCAGGGGATTGAAGTAGAAGGGGCAATTGAGTTGTTCAACGGCTTGTCGGCGCTTGCCAGCTACACCTACCTTGATACAGAAATCACCAAGGATCTGACTGGCAAACTGGCAGGCAAACAGCTGGAGCGCACGCCAGAACATTCTGGGTCCTTTTGGCTCAAGTATGATTTTGCCGATCAGGGCAACTGGTTGGATGGCTTGAGTATAGCTGCCGGCGCTCGTTATCTGGGGGATCGTTATGCAGACACAAAAAACACGGTACAGCTGGACGCTGTCACACTGCTCGATGCGGGGGTGACTTATGAATACAACAATCTGAAGCTCTCCTTCACAGGACGAAACCTTGCTGACAAGTCCTACATCAGCCATTGCGGAACTGCCTCGCTGGCAGATCCATCACTTGGGCTTTCTATCCCAACGATGGATTCCATGAACTGTACTTATGGCCGAGGGCGTGAGTTGCGGTTGCAGTTGACCAGTACTTTCTAGAGTTTCTCAATCAGTAAATACGTTGATGCCACGGGCTTTACGGTCCGTGGCTGGTTTTGTGAGAGTGACATGCAAACCATCCACGCATGCATCAAGAAGATAGAGCTGTTGTTGTACAGCGGTTTGCTGTGTCTTGCTGTAAGCCTGCTGGGCATTCAGCAGACGACAGCAGCTGAGTTTCCTGTGGTTTTTGAGCATCAGTATGGGACAACGACGGTCACAGCAGAGCCCAAACGGATCGTTTCTGTCAGTTTCATTGGGCATGACTTCCTTCTGGCGTTGGGAGTGAAGCCGGTAGCGCTTCGGCGTTGGTATGGCAATTACCCGAGCGGTGTTTGGCCTTGGGCGCAGCCCGCTCTGGAGGATGCTAAGCCGACAGTCATGTGGGGTGAGATCAATGTGGAGCAGATCGCTGCTCTGAAACCTGATCTGATCTTGGGTTTGTGGTCTGGAATGACCCGTTCTCAGTACAAGATACTTTCGCAGATTGCGCCCGTTCTCGTGCCTGAAGAACGTTTCGGGGATTACGGCACGCCGTGGCAGCAGATGACGCGCACGATCGCGAAAGCTGTTGGACAGCCTGAAAAAGGTGAGCAGGTGGTGCTGGATCTGGAAGCGCGCTTTGCGGCCATTAAGAAACGCAATCCGGCATGGCTCGGCAAGTCTGCTGTGGTTGTGTGGCCAGGTGATATTGGGGCCTATCCTTCGTCAGATTTGCGTGGGCGTTTTCTGAGCGATCTTGGGTTTGTTGTCTCCGAAAAAGTTGAGGCGCTTGTTCGCAGCGATCTTTTTTATGTTCGTGTCTCGCCAGAGGATTTGGATCCGATTGATACGGATGTGCTGATCTGGCTCGACTTTGGCTCAGGAGCCACTCAAATCAACACCTTGCGCTTGCGCCCAACCATGAGGGCTTACAAAGAAGGGCGCGAGGTGGTGGCGACGCCGATGATTGCTGCTGCGCTCTCGCATTCTTCACCGCTGAGCCTGAACTTTGCGTTGGACCAGCTGGAACCGTTGATCGCGGCGGCGATTGATGGTGACCCGGCAACACCTGTTGCAACTTCGGTTGAGGCAGGCATCACCCGTGCACAGCAAATGGAGGGGCGGTGATGTTTGTTGAAGCTGCTCAACGTGTTGGAACTGCTGATGGTTCTGTTGTTTCCGGTAGATCTCGTGGTGGTTGGTCGCTCCTGTTTTTGCTGATCCTGGCTGTGTTATCTGTTGCTTCGCTTGGTGCAGGTGTGCGTGCAGTCCCGTTCTCAGCAATCAGTGATGCTTTATTGGCAACCGATCTAAGCAATCCAGATCATATCGTGATTATGGAAATGCGTGTGCCGCGGCTCATTGGGGCGCTGTTGATCGGCGCGTCTCTGGCAATGGCTGGTGCCATCATGCAGATCGTGACGCGTAACCCGTTGGCTGATCCGGGATTGTTTGGAGTGAATGCCGGTGCCTCTATGGCCGTTGTGCTCTCCATTTGGGGAGCAGGCATTTCTGCGGCCGGGATGTTCATCTGGCCAGCAATGGCGGGTGCGTTTGTGGTGAGCATTGCGGTGTATGGGCTTGCCAATCTGGGGCAGGGCGGAGCCAGCCCCTTGCGCATGGCTTTGGCAGGTGCAGCTGTCAGCTCGTTCCTTTTGGCATTGGTGCGTGGTGTACTGCTGGTCAGTCAGCAAACGTTGGAAACCTATCGCTTCTGGGTGGTTGGCTCACTGCAAGGCGTCAAGCCGGAGATCTTGTTCCAACTATGGCCGTTCTTTGCAGCTGGCTTTCTTGCCTGCGTTCTCCTCGGGCGCTGGCTCAATGCACTTTCGCTTGGTGAGGATTTAGCGAAGTCACTTGGCACTAAAATGGGTCTTGTGAAGGCGTTGAGTTTGTTTGCTGTGGTCTGTCTCTCAGGCGGTTCTGTCGCTTTGGCAGGACCTGTTGCATTTGTGGGGCTTGTTGTGCCGCATGTGGCACGACGCTTCAGTGGAGCGGACAGCGCTTGGTTGTTGCTGTTCTCAGCTTTGCTGGGTGCGTTGTTTGTGCTGTCCGGAGACATTCTTGGCCGAATAGTGCTTGAAGGTCGTGAGCTGCAAATTGGCGTCACAGTGGCATTGGTAGGTGGTCCGTTCTTCGTCTGTCTCCTCAGAAAAACAAGGATGATGTCTCCATGAAGTTACTCGGTCATCATCTCGTCGTGCCGTTACCCGGCGGTGCATTGCTCATGCGTAAGCGCAGTGCTGTGGTGGGTGCAGTCTTGCTGGTACTCAGCTTAGTTGCACTGTTTGCTGCGCATTGGCTTGGAGCTTATCCAATCTCAGCAAACCGTATCGTTCCGCTGTTCTTCAGCGGGGAAGGCGGTGTGGACCAACTCATCCTTCTGGATGTGCGGATGCCGCGTATTCTCGTCGGAGTGTTTGTGGGCGGTCTTATGGGCATGTCCGGCGCAATCTTTCAGGCACTTATGCGTAACCCGCTGGCATCGCCAGATGTGCTTGGGTTCAATGCAGGCGCCGCGTTTGGTGCATTGTTGACGATCTTCCTGTTTGGATCTGCAGCCTACGTGTTTTGGGGGGCAGTGGCTGGTGGAGTGTTGACGGCGCTTCTTGTGGTCGCACTGTCCTGGCACCGCGGGCTTGATCTGTTCCGGTTGATCATGGTTGGTATTGGTATTGGGTTCACTCTGCTGGCCTGTGCTGATTTTCTCATGTCTCAGCTTGATATTCAGCGTGCTTCTGACATGGCAAAATGGCTCGTCGGTAGTCTTGGGCAGGTGCAACGCGAAGACATAGCACCGGTTGCCATCGCATTTGTCGTTCTGGGCGCACTGGGTGTTGTGCTGCAGTACTTTTTGGACAGACTTGCCTTCGATGAGGACCTGGCAGCGGGCTTGGGCCTCAAAGTGAATGGCCTGCGGTTGCTTCTGGTTGCTGTTGCTGTGGTCATGACAGCAACAGCTGTTGCAGTTGCTGGCCCAATCCCTTTTGTGGCCTTTGTCTCTGGCCCAATAGCTCGCCAGCTTTCCAGAACTCCATCGTCAGCGCTTATCCTTGCTGCTGGGATTGGTATTCTCGTCACGTTGTTATCTGACACCGCTGCACGCACATTGGTTGCAGCTTTTCAAATGCCGACGGGTGTTTTTACAGCTCTTATCGGTGCTCCCTATCTTATTTGGTTGCTTGCCCGGCAGGCAAAACGGAACCTCATCTAATGCTTGAGCCTCAAGAAAATACGCCGCTGGAAGCCAAGGATCTAGGGCTTTCGTTTGGATCGCATGTTGTCCTTAAGGACTTTAATCTGGCAGTCCCGAAAGGGCGGGTTTCGGTTGTGATTGGCCCGAATGCCTGCGGAAAATCGACACTCCTGCGGTCATTGGCTCGATTGGAAAAACCGAGTGCGGGTACTGTGTTGCTGGATGGTAAATCCATCCACAAGCAGCCCACACGCGGGGTTGCCAAGCGCCTCGGTATTTTGCCCCAGATGCCTGTTGCACCTGAAGGTATCACGGTTGGTGATCTTGTAAGCCGCGGTCGTACGCCTCACCAGTCCGTCTGGCGGCAATGGTCGCGGCAGGATGAAGTGGCCATTCAAAATGCGATGGACATGACAAAAATTACTGAGCTGCGTGACAAAGCTTTCAGTTCGCTATCTGGCGGTCAGCGGCAACGTGTCTGGATTGCAATGGCACTGGCACAGGAGACTGATCTGTTGTTGCTGGATGAACCAACGACTTTTCTTGACCTTGCACACCAGATTGAACTGCTTGAGTTGTTGAAGCGATGCAATGAAGAACAGCAAATGACGATCGTCGCTGTGTTGCACGATATCAACCTCGCAGCACGCTATGCTCATCATCTTGTGGTGATGAAGAACGGGCAAATCGAAGCGCAGGGCAGTGCTGACAAGGTCATCACACAAGACATCATGAAATCAACCTTTGGTCTGGAGTGCTATGTGATGCCTGATCCGGTGAAGGGAACCCCGCTGGTTGTTCCAGCTTGATGCCACTAACGACTTCAATAATTTAGAAGAGCACTTTGATGACAACCACAGCAACAGAACTTCATAAGATTGAAAGCCTCATTCCGGGTATCGAGTATGCCAAGGCTATTGAACTGTTTGGAGCTGAAGCAAAGCTTCATAATCTGACACTAGAGGAGGTCACCAGCGAGCACTACCGTGTAAGTTCTCCTGTCGGGCTGGTCGAGTTTCTGAAAGTGGATACGCAGGCAAAGCTCGTGATCTCTGCATCATCCCAAGATGCCCTGCATTTGGTGAAAGAGAGCATCGAGCATCTGATCGGTCACGTTGATATAAACATTCCACCTCAGATGGTCTGGAGCGGGGATTTTACAGCAGGCGTTTACCCGCCCAACTTTCTCGAAGTTAAGGTTGTCAGAACAGCGGCTTTCAGCTCCAACTTCATACGGGTAACCGTTGCAGCGAAGGGCATCGAGCGCTTCTTTGAAGGTGGGCTGCACTTCCGTCTGTTGTTTTCGAAAAACCTGGGTTTTGAGGCCCGCTGGCCTTATTGGGATGATAAAGGTCGCACAGTCTGGCCTGAGGGCGATCATGAACTGATGCGTCCTGTCTATACAGTCCGTCAATTCGACAGGTCAGCACAGAGCATCGACTTTGACGTCTTCCTGCATGAGGGCGGACCGACGGCGGAGTGGGCTGCTCGCGTCAACGAAGGGGACAAAGTTGGTTTGCTTGGTCCTGGTGGCGGATGGATTCCTGAAGCTGACTATCTGTTGCTTGCTGGCGATGAAACGGCCATTCCAGCCATTTCACGCATTCTGGAAAGCTCTCCCGCAGACGCAAAAGGTACGGTGATCATCAGTGTTTCAAAAAAGGGTATGGAAGCCCCAATCCCTTTGCCTGAGACAATGAGCCTTGAATGGATCTATCGGGATGTTGATGGTCATGACGGATTGCTTGAAGCCGCAAAGCAGGTCGAAATTCCTGAGGTTCAGGAGGCATTCCTCTGGTTTGCTGCTGAAAAGAAAACTGCGAAGAAAGCGCGCAAACATTTCCGCAATGAAGTCGGCTTCAAAGCCGACAACTGCTATATCGCGGGGTTTTGGGAAGAGGAATAAGTCTTCCTAAAATCCAAAGAGTTTTGCGCCTTGATAAAACAGGAATGACACCAGCCAGGCATAGCTTAGTGACAAGATCAGCGAGAAACTGGTGAACTGCCAGGACTTGCCTTCGGAGTGCACTGTCGCAATGGTTGTTAGACATGGTGTGTAAAGCAGGCAAAACAGGCAGAAACTGTAAGCTTCCAGCGGTGTGACACTCATTGAAATAGCTTGAGAAACACCGCTGGCAGATAAAGCGTAGATCGTGGACAATGACCCGATGACGATCTCTTTGGCGATGAAACCGAAGATCAGTGCCAGTGTGAGATACGGATTGATGCCGATTGGCTCCATGATCGGCTGAAGCAAAACACCCAGTTGGCCGCCATAGGTGCTCAATCCCTCCGCGCCAACTGGTAGGTTCGTTAACAACCAGACCAAAATGCAGCCGATGATAATGAAGCGCGAAGCTCTTCTGATGAACTCGCGCACCTCCCCCCAGCCTCTAAGTAAGACCTGTTTGACGGTCGGGATCCGATAAGGGGGTATCTCCAACAAGAAAGGTTCCTGACTCTTAAACTGCTTGGAAAAGCTGAAGATGGCAGCCGTTGAAAAAGCGGCGAGGAAGCTGATCACATAAAAGGAGAATAACACCAGCGCACCTTTGGAACTGGGAAACGTGGCGCTGATGATAAACACGAATACAGCAAGGCGCGCAGAGCAGAGCGAAAATGGAATAACCAGCATAGCCAGAAGGCGCAAGGAGCGGGTACGCATGACCCGTGTGCCCATTAATGCGGGTACATTGCAACCGAATCCCATCATCTGCATCACGAAGGCACGCCCATCCAGCCCGACGCGGCGCATCAGAGCATCCATCAAAAAGGCAGCACGCGCCAGATAACCACTGTCTTCAACAGCAGCCATGCAAAAGAAAAAGAGCACAAGAAGCGGCACAAATGATGCGACTGTCGACAGGCCAAGCCATATGCCATTGATCAGGAAGCTATTGAGCCAGACGGGCGCCCAGGCCAATCCCGGCTCCAGCAGTACCGTTTGTATCCAGTCAGCACCTCGGCTTACAAGATCCTGAGAGGGAAGACCGATCTCCCAGATTACGGAGAAGATAACCAGCATGCTGAGGAAGAACATGGGCAGGCCCAGCAGTGGATGCAAGAACAGCTGATCCAGCTTTTCTGTCAGTGTTTTCGGCCAGATTTTTGGAAGGGTCACGCAGCCTTTCAAGGCATCATCAAGCGTTTCCTCGGTCATCAATGTTTTGAACAGCGAGTCATAGTCCGCCAAAACCGGCTTGCTGGCAAAGTCAGAGCTTAAACTGTCCGAAACTTGCTTCATAGCATCGTCAAAGCCGGTGCCGTATTTGGCGCTGATCAAAGCCACCGGCATCTTGAGAGAATCCTGCAACTGCTCAAGATCAAACGTGATACCGAGCTTATGAGCTTCATCACACATGTTGAGCATGACAACAGCGGGTAGCCCTAGTGCCTTCACCTGCAAAGGCATCAGGATCTGTCGTTCAATCTGCGCTGCGTTGATGACGATGATAACCAGATCAATTGGAAATTTTGTCAAAAACCGGTTCACCACTGCTTCGTCTTCAGACCCACCTTCCAGATTGTAGATGCCTGGCAGGTCGACATACTCCACATTACGCCCTGCCAACGGAACGCGGGCGCGCATTACATTAACGGTAATCCCCGGCCAGTTGCTAACGGAGGCGCGGGCGTTGGTGATGCGATTAAACAACATGGATTTGCCAGTGTTTGGCTGGCCGATAAGTGCAATGCGTGGGGTACTCTGCGCACCTGCCTCAGGTCGAGGGTTCATCGCCTTTGATCTCCTCCACAACAACGCAACGGGCTTCAGAACGTCGGATCGCAACCTGTGTTACCTGATTGACACGAAGCAACATTGGGCCACCCAACCACGCCAGCCGCATAACGCTAACCTCTTTCCCAATGTTGATCCCTAGTGCGTTCAAGCGAACGACCAAAGTGCGTCCATCAGATGTTTCCTCGCTCACGATCTCTCGCACAATGGCTCTTTCGCCTTTGAGAAGGTGATTGAGACTGCGTGTTTTCGGTGCACTGCTCATGATCTGCTTTTGGGGCGTTGAGATGAAGTTGAGGTTTAAACTCATGAATACACAAGCTCCTCTCAGCAAACTGGTTAGAAGCGTGTTGCTGTTGGCGCGAAAACTTAGCTAAAGCAGAACTCAATACGGTTGTCCCATGAGATCTAATTGCGAATAACTTGCAAGTATCGATTGAAAATATGAGTATAATTCTCTAGTTAAAAATCGTTGATTGGTTAGCCAGAGCGACTCGTTCGAGCCAGGCCGTTGAGTGCTAGGTAGAAAATGGCTAACGACAGCAGTGCCCTTATTGCAGGGCAGGCGCGCGCAACTTCACAAAACGAGCAAGGTGACCGTACAGCCCGTTCAGTTATTGTCGTGCTGGCAGGGCTTTATGTAGCTCAAGCTATTCCGATTTATCTTGTTGCAGCCGCCATGCCTGCGATCTTTCGTGCACAAGGCATCAGCCTCGTCAGCATTGGCTCCATGGCACTTTTGATGCTGCCTTGGGTCATCAAGTTCCTCTGGGCGCCAATTGTTGACCGCTATTCTATACCTGCCTTGGGAAGACGCCGAAGCTGGATCATCCCGATGCAGCTTATCTCAGTGGGCATCATCACTTACCTCTCGACACTCAATGTCGCCGAACAACTGCACATCCTGTTTCCATTACTGATGGTTCTGGCGCTGTCCTCCTCTACACAGGACATTGCGACAGATGGCTTTGCCGTTGAGCACCTCGCACCGAAAGACCAGCCCCTTGGCAACGCAGTCCAGGGAGGCAGTGTTGCAGCAGGAGTGCTGATCGGTGGTTCTCTATCCCTGTTCCTGCATGATCTGTGGGGGTGGAGCTTTGCCGTCAAAACCGCTGCGGGCCTGTCATTTCTCACTTTGCTGCCATTGCTCTTCTTCAAGGAAAACCCACGAAAAGACAAAGGCGCCAATGATGAAAGCAAACCACGGCCCTCCATCGTTGGGTTTGTAAAGCGTCACAATGCGCTGATGCTGCTGTTCTTTGCACTGCTGTTCCGTCTGCCTGAGGGGCTCGTAAAAGGCGTTGAGCAAGCGTTCCTAGTGGACTTCGGCTTTTCTCTTTCTCAGATTGGGATGGTAAGCGGAGGTGCAGCTGCTTGCGTTGGCTTGGGCGGCTCAGCGATCGCTGTGGTGCTGATCAAGCGAGCTGGTCTGATGCAATTCCTCTGGCTCATCGGCACTTTGAGGACTTTGTGTTTCCTTGGCTACGCGTCTGTAGCTCTACTGGATTATCGCGGGGTTGCCGTGCTCGTTGGCCTTTCTGCTGCCAACACCTTCATCCGCTACATGGAAATCGTCGGTCTTTACAGCGCATTCATGCGCGTCAGTTCACTCAAGCAAGCTGGCACCGACTTCACCATTCTCAGCTGCGCAAACCTGTTCGTCTACATGCTGGGCAGTGTAGCAGCTGGTGTTATCGCGCAGTACTCCGGCTACGGCATTCTCTTCTCGCTCGCAACTATCTGCTCTGTCGCAGGCATTCTGGCCAGCATGCACTTCTTCAAAAAAGCATCCATCGGCAAGGGGCAACAAACTGCCGTAGATGCAGATCTTTCAACTACATCACCGATAAAAACTTAGGGGGCAATATGAAACGCATCGCTATGGGGAGCAAGGGCTCCCTCGCGCGAGTGCTGCTATGCACCGTCGCACCTTTCGCACTGTTTCAAACAGCATCCATCGCAACCGCACAGGATGCCATTGAAGACGACGCCGACCTAACCGTCGTCGTAACCGCCAGCCGCACCGAGGAATCTATTTCTTCCATTCCGGGCACTGTGCAGGTGATTGGCCAAGATGAGTTGAAAGGCGCAGTAGACGCCTCTGGCGATATCACATCTGCGCTGGAGCGTCTTGTTCCAGGCTTCTCGCTTGATAATGAGACATTGTCTGGTGGAGGTCAGAATTTCCGTGGCCGCTCGGTACAGATTCTGGTGAATGGTGCGCCGCGTACGACCGCGCTGCGTAAGTTGAGCCGTGCGCTCAGTCTGATTGATCCCAATAGCATAGAGCGAATTGAAGTGATCAACGGCGCAAGTGCTGTTTACGGTGATGGTGCAACGGGTGGTGTGATCAACATCATCACAAAGACGGCAGAAAAAGAAGGCTGGTCAGGTGAAGTCAGCACAACGGTTTCAGCCTCGGAGCGTGATGTTAAAGATAGCTTGAATGTGCTGACCAGTGTGAGTGCAGCTTTCCGTCAAGAGAATACTCATGTTCAAGTGAATGGCCAGTTCAAAAACACTGGCGATATGTTTGACGGCTCAGGAACTCAGATTTCTGAGGACCCAATTACGGGGCAAGGAGGAGGCTCTGGAATCGAGCAGTACAACCTTTCAGGCCAAGTGGGTTATGAAGGCGATGCATTCGACGTGACGCTTTACGCGAACCTCGTGAAGATGGAACAGGATATAAAGTATCAAACGGATTACACGAGCGATCCAGTTTCCATCGATCCAAGTAACCCATACTTGGGCCTTCCTCCGCTCGAAGATAGTAAGAATATCAATGCTACTTTCAACTTCTACGAAGTTGGAGGCCTCTTCGATGCAAAGGTTGAACTGTACTACAATGATGCAGAAAAGCGTGCTGCATATGTGCCGCTGAGCGCTGCAAATCCAGTCGCGTATCTACCGGATGTAAATGAATCTCAAACTGTCCTGTTCGCCAAGCAAGCTGGTGTGCGTACGACTTTTGATGCTGACTTAAGCACTGTTTACGAAGGCTTGGCTTTCACTTGGGGCAGTGATTACAGCTATAATGACATTACCCAAACTGTTCCAGATGGACGCGACATCATCTCCCCGATGAAACAGCACGGTTTTGCACAATTTGCTCAGGTGAAAGCGCCCATCGGTGAGATGTTTGAGGTTCGTGGAGGCGTTCGCCATGAACGTTTCTTCCTGAGCATGGACAGCTTCGTTCGTCCGAACGCTTTGGTTCCGAACCCATTCTATCGGGATGGAAATGGGCAGGCTAGAATTTTAACTCTTGGTGAGCATACATTTACTGGGGCTAAGAAAGATTATAGTGCGACAGTTTTCAATCTGGGTGCCGTAGCTCATCTAACTGATAAGGTTGATGTATTTGCGGGATTTTCACAGGGCTTTTCCGTTCCAGATGTTGGTTCATTTACCCGTCGTGCAATGCCGGTACCCGTAGATCCTGAGAATCCAGTACCTAGTGATTTAACGAATGCCCGTATGATAGATGTGTCAGATGTTGCTCCTGAAGCAGTGATTGTGAACAACTATGAACTTGGCGCTCGTTTCAATACTAACGGTATCTCATTTGCAGCTTCTGCCTTCTATTCAACCTCAGACAAAGGGGTGAATTTTGATGATGCGACGCAAACAGTCACACAGGCGGAAGAGCGTATCTGGGGTGCAGAACTCAACATTCGGGGCCAATTGAGTGAAGCTTGGGGCGCTGGTGCCGTTCTAGCCTATAAAGAAGGTGTTTGGGACGAGAATAAAGACGGTGATGTAGATGAAGACCTTCCAAACAACCGCATCGGTTCACCGTTCAAAGCCACTGTGTTCTCTGATTACAATTTCGGAAATGGCTTAAGTGTTCAAGGTGAGGCAGTGTTTGGATCAGGCCGCAATGGCAAAGAAGGTGCAAAGGGCGACTTGAAGAAGCTAAAACCAACCTTCACCATGAACGCAAGTGCTGGATACAACTCTGACTATGGCGATTTCCACTTCGGTGTCTCAAACATCTTCGACACCAAACAGCAAAATACCACCGCAACAGCCTTACGCGACCGCGAAGTCCTAGCCGAAGGCCGCCGCGTCTTCTTGCAATACACCAAGACGTTTTAAGTTATGCAAATGTGAGGCAGGGCTCTGCTCTGCCTCTTGCTTCGGGATTGAAGAGTGATGAGTTCACGCGATCGTTAGTTCACCTAGGGCTCTTGCTTGTCTTCGTTAATTAAGAAAGTAAATGGTGCCGGTAGCAGGGATCGAACCCGCGACCCCCTGATTACAAGTTGCAATTTGCAACTCACGTCCACTTACACTCTACTACGATTCAGTACTATGAATCAATGAGTTGTAGAAAATTATTTGCTCCTGCCTACCTTGCATTTCGCTGCGAAACTCGTACATTTGCTTACAATATGCTGACCAAAATCGGCAGGCACAGCGCAAGCGATCTATAAGGGGATGAGGCCGTGTGTTGCACAGGGCCGATAGGAAAGCCCAAAAGGTTGTCACCAGCTGTCAGGCCGTCAAAAACAGCAGCAATTCGGGACTAAATTTAGCTTCTATTTTCGCATGTGAGGCGGTTCTTGTCACGGGCCGTCAGCGGGAGAGTTTTGTCTGATGCCCAATGTCACGAAACGGACGGTCGATGCAGCCAAGCCTGCAGCAAAGAAGTACTTTGTTTGGGACGGTAAGCTCTCGGGATTTGGGCTGCAGGTAGCGCCAACCGGGCGCAAAACCTTCATTGTCCAATATCGCACACTAGAAGGACGCTCACGCCGTCTGACCCTTGGGAAATACGGGGAGCTGACACCAGATCAGGCGAGGGGATTGGCTGTCGATGTTCTGGCCAAAGTTCGTAATGGGGAAGACCCAACCGTTAATCGTAAGATCATTCGCAATGCGCCAACGGTAGATGATTTGCTGGACATGTACCTGAGTGAACACGTGGAGGTGCACAATAAACCGAAATCTGCTGTTGAGATCCGGCGTATTCTTGAACGGTGTGTGCGCAAGCCTTTGGGCAAGGCGAAGCTGGCCTCCGTCACTCGGCAGGATATCTCCAAGCTTCATCGCTCCATGCGCAGAACACCAAGACAAGCAAACCATGTGCTTGCGATCATCTCCAAGGCGTTCAATCTGGCTGAGGTTTGGGGCTTGAGACCTGAGCACAGCAACCCGGTGCGGTTGGTGAAGCGCTATAAAGAGAATGAGCGTGATCGGTTCCTAACTGGCGATGAGTTGCAGCGCTTGGGTAAAACGCTGGAGCTTGCAGAGAAAGAGGGCCTCCCGTGGATCATCAAGGCCAAGCCAGAGAACCGCAAGCACTTGCGCCATGATATTGAAAAGCGCCGGACACCTGTGAACCCCATGGCGCTCTATTGCCTCAAACTGCTGCTCTATACGGGAGCACGGCTCATGGAGATCGCTTCTCTTGAATGGAAGCATGTAGACTTTGAAGAAGGGGCAATTGCCTTGCCTTCAAAGAAAGGGGATGGCCGCAAACCTCATCCGGTTAGTGGGAATGTTCTCGACATTCTCTCCGATATACCGCGCTTGGATGGCTCGCCTTATGTGCTTGCTCGCATCAACGATCCCACACGGCATATTACAAAGGAGCTGGTGGAGAACGCATGGCAGCGCGTGCGCCATCATGCAGGCATCCCAGATGTGCGTATTCATGATCTACGCCACACGGTTGGCACCTTTGCCGCTCAATCAGGAAGCAACGCTTTCCTCATCAGCCACCTCCTACGCCATCGCAACGTGACCATCACCAACCGCTATGTGAACCATGATGCTCATCCGATCCGCGTGCTTTCAGAAACGGTTGGAGAGCGGATCGAGGCGGGGTTGAAGGGAGAGGGGGTAAGGTTTCCATAGCCGCTATACTAGAGTTCTTGGATGTTTGTGAGAGCTGCATGTTTCAGCGTGACCATTTGCGGACACTCACTCTACCTCAGGGCAGCCTCAGCTGCAGCAAGACATCAACTTAAGATTGATCCCACTCACCTTGTCTCTATTGGGCGGAGAGCCGACTTTCGCTACGAGGGCGGAGATAGTTCAACTTGATGTCAAAGCGGACGTTTACTGGCAGCAGGAAAAGCACCCTCAGTAGCGGCCGATCCTCCCCACTATTTACCGTTAATTTTCAAGTATTTTGAGAAGAGATTGACGGTCCAGAAGTGTATTTCTCCTCTCACAACTTGTTTCGGCGGTGAACAAGCAGCCGTGGCAAGCAGCGCCGTTTATCATGTCAATATCTGATGTAAGGCTATTGGAACCAGACGTGCAGATTGGGTCATTCCCGCAAACTGTATTTCTGGCAATGCCTCGTTCTAAAATTGAAGGAATGTTCTGCGCTTGCTCTATAAGACCACCCAACGTTCCTTGAGAGCCGCCACCAGCAGCGTATAGCAGTAAACCCAATTTTGATGTCTTGGACGATCCATCACTCTGCAAAGCATAGATCCGCTCCGACAGCGAAGTAGAAGGATATCCTGCGTCCAATGAGATCTGTTCTATTAACAAATGGGACAATGAATGAACGAAAACATACTCATAACCGGGAAAAGGTTTTCGCTGGTTTACGTCTTTTTGATACCATTCATCATATCGATGCTTGAGGTCTTCAAGGGAGCTGTCGGCACCGAGGGACTTCAGCCTCTCACGGATCGACGCGATGTCAAAATGAAAGAATAGCCCTTCGCCGAACTGTTCCATTGCGGGCAGCCAGCTAACTTTGTCTGCAAGAGATTGTCCCTGAACCTCCAGAGTGATGTCTTCCTGCACCTCATCAAAAGGTGATGGTGCTGGCTCAATACGCGTAAAACCATAAAGGCATGACACTTCACACATACGGTGCACTTTTACCAACGACGTGATAAAGCTCGTGTCTGCTCGCGCATCATCCCGCCACTCAGCATCTTCTAGAGTCTCGGCGTGCAATCGGGCTGACAGCTTGTTTTCCCCAATAGTCTTCTTTCCAGAAGCCAAAATTGAAAATTCTTCGACCTTTGGGTTCTCAGCGTCATGAGACAACACGTCAGCTTGTTCGTTTCGGATTTTTTGCAGAGCCGCCCAAATTGCGCTGCCATCTAAGCCTTCAAATGCCTTCCTAATTGGTGCTAAGCCAAACTTGACAGGGCCCAATACATCCTGCTCAGTATGCACCTCCTCGAAGGCGGGAAGGTATTCAGAAACCCGTCGTTCAACGTCATTTTGACCATCAGGCAAGGCAATCAGCTTTAAAACCTGAGAGTAATAGTTGTTGATGGCGCCACGCGTCATTGGTCTCTGCGTCTCTGGGCAGTTTGTTGCCTCGTACCCTTCAATCCACGGCCGGTAACCCTTGCAGGAGCCGAGAGCATTCTCAGTAAAGAGTTCACTCAACTGTCTGTTCGCCCCGCAGTCACATAAAACCGTAATGTACTGCGGGTCTCCGGCTGCTCCTCGGTCCTGCATGTACATGGTTTGTTGGCAGTTTCCGCCGCGATGCACAAAATATCTCCAATCAATATCGTCGATATGGCCTTTACTACATGCAGCCACCCAGCGAACGGGAGAGATGACTTGCCCCTTTTTCGCTTTTGGTTTTTCTCCGGATCTGAAACGCCGAAGTTCCTGTTTCGAAGTATCAGCTTGATCGGTAACAACTTCCCAACGCGGGTATTTCACGGCGGGAATTTTTGGTGATTTTCGACCTAGCGTTGTATCTCCGTTTAGCGGAGGCTCAAACAGGCTCAGTGTTACGCCTTCCTTAAGCCAGCTGCCTCCATCCTCAGTGTTGCTCAGAAGTTTCGTCAGGTACTGTACCAAGCGTGGTTCAGAGATCTGGCGCATGCTTTGATTGCCAAAAGCGATAGGCCAACTATCCAAACCCATAATCATCACGGATGCTTCCGGCAGATCAACGATGGAACCGGGACCAAAAGTTTGGATCAACTGCGACAGTCTGATCTCGTCATTGGAACTCATTTTGTCGTTCCTCCCGTTGTGACAGGGCCAGCCAAATAGTCTTTCACATCGAGGCTTATGCCGGGTTGTACATCGCGCATCGACCAGCCCGCTTCAAATAACTCAAAATCACTAGTCAAAGCAGACATATCGGTTAGCGGGTTGTGCATAAGCCCTTGATCGTCAGCTCGGTGTGTATCCCAGTTGATATCTTCGCCACCTCGCGCTGCCAGAATCTGTAGCCAGCCATCCTTGAGGCGGCCGATATCCTCCAGCGTACAAAAACGATCAACTAAGAAATTGCTGGCTGCAGCGACAGCTGGGTGATCCGGGTCGAACCTAGAAGCACCACTATTCATAGAAAAATCTGGGTCCAAGTGTCGAACGAGGCCCGCAAAAACGGCACCTAAAGCACGATCTTTTGCGCGCATAGAACCGGGTGTAACACTTGTGGCTTCAACTGCGCGATAGAATGCTTTGTGATATGTTTCAAAGTCTTCGTAGTGGGCACGATCCCTAGCTCGGTGCATATTCAGGATCACCAAAACTATTCCTGGTCGCTGAGAATCGCGACCCACTCGACTTGTAGCTTGAATATATTCAGCAGCAGACTTCGGTTGGTTCTGAACAAACATCAAACCAAGCCTTGTGATATCGAGGCCAACAGAAATCATGTTGGTCGCCAATGCGACATCGAGCGGAAGCATTTGCCCCTTTGTTTTTGGAGCTTTCGAGAAATTTTGCTCGAGCCGCTCTTTTGCTATCGCAACGTCATCTGTGCTTAAGCGAGATGTGAGCTCATCAGGTGCGGAGATATTACGTGCTGCAAAACTTGAACCAGCTTCATCTTGTCCATATCTCAGACGTCTACTGGGCCATACACATAGATTGGTCGCAACTTCGTCTTCAATAATGCGACGACTTGCGCCCAATTCTCTCAGCGCATTGAAGTAGCAAAGTGCTGTCATATAAGGGTCTGCAGGATTTTTCGATCCATCGCGACTGTCTTGGTCAAATTGTCTCTGTGCTGATGCCAGCATTGGTACAATAGACCTAAGCATAACCTTTCTTGGCCCGATCCCGAGTGCGCTGATCCCGACATAGCGCCGCCCATCAGCTTCGCCTAGGGCGCGTGTCAATGCGAAGTGGCTATCCCTACGATCGATGCCCGGGGGCGGGAAAATAGCCGTTTTCGTTCGACCAAAGAGTTTCTGAATTTGATCTTCCGCGCGCCTAACGGTGGCAGTAGAAGCAATAATCTTTGGACCACGCAATTCGCCATTGATCGTCCGTGATGCAAGTCGGTCTACCATCGCTTCGTAGAGACCTGCGATTGTGCCTAGCGGTCCTGAGATCAAATGCAGCTCGTCTTGAATAATCAGAGAGGGCGGCGGAAGACACTGCGCTTCGTCGGAAAGAAGATACCCAACGCCAGGTTCATCAGCGCCATAGAACCGCAGGTGTTTGGGGTCACTGCCTTCATCAAAACGGTCCACGTTGTCAAAAAACCTGCCAACTTCACCGCGCCTCGGTAAGGCAGCGAATTTGTCGACAGTTCCAATGATAAATGCAGGAAGGCGGTTGAATATCTCTTCATCGACGGCAAGAACAGGCAATCCGCCCTTTTCGCCACTAAAATCGCAATCGATATTAGCGCAGTTGATAAGCATCCGCTTGCCAGCAACATGGAATGTGTCTTTGTCAAAATCAGTTCCGCACCAAGGGCATTGTTTTATCGGTGCCGGTGCCTCTCGACCCGACTTTCTGTAGCGGTTGACCTTAGTGTAGGCGTGACGGCCCGGGCCGTCTTGCTCACCTCGCCCGCCAATCTTATTTGGAGTGGCCGCCGAACCCACCCAGAGCCCAATCTCAATTGGAGCCAAGCCAAGTTTCGGTTGGCCGTTCTGTTGCCATTCGGGAGACCGCCGAAGCAGTTCAAGCGCACAGATCATCGCTGCAGCACGGCCCAACTGATCCAGCGTCAATAGTCGAAGCGTGTAGCGCATGATCACGCAAACACCACTTCCCAACCAATCCGCGTGCGTTAGCCTGCGATACGCAATCTGATAGGCCGCTAGGCCAAGATACGCCTCAGTCTTACCCCCGCCCGTAGGAAAGAAGAGCAGATCGACTGTCTTGCGATCATCATGAGTGGGATCAGACAACCCATTTAGATTGAGAAGAATGAAAGCCAGCTGAAATGGTCGCCAACCAGCACCAGTCACGCCACGTTTTTCGAGGTATGAGTTAATAGACAAGTTCATCGCGCGAAAGGCATCACGCGCAGCAGCATCGGTCTTCAGCAGTTCAATACCATTGCGCATTCGCGAGCATGCCTCGCGTTGTTTTTCCACGAGTTCTTCTGCCACTTCACGCCGCGATTGAAATGAGATCGCAGACGCCTTATCCGCCTGACGCGCAATAAATTCAGCGTAGTTCTCCGGAAAACCGGATAGTGAAGCCGCAAGCTGAGCCGGATCCTCTGCGAGCTTTGCGAGTTCCAGCATGTTGAACTCAGCAACACCATTCAACGCATCATTCTGGTCTACCTTTTCGACATCTGCCGATGGCAGTTGGTCTGTCCAAACAGACGGCGCCAGCCCGTCGGCAGGCTCGGCATGTCCTGTTCCAACATTGCGGCCACCGGCAAAACGAAGCACGTCTTGGTAGTGCAAATCATGCAGTCGCAGATCAGAGTCTTCGGCGTCGTACCCGCTCATATCAGGGTTGCCGATAAATCCGTCGCCACCGGCTTTCAGCTCCAAACCGACTTGGAACACGTTGGACACGTCGCGGAACCGCTGGGATTCTGGACGGCGGTTTACAACAAAGATGGTGACGGAAAGACCGTCAACGGATGCTTCGGGGCGCAGCAGGTCAACCTTTTGCACCATCAGATGCAAGTGAAGGCACCCGCCCTTTCGTTGAGGCGTCTCTGTATCCAACAACGGGATCGGCAAGCCTTCTTTGGTTTCCATCGCCTTTGCCAGCGTTGCCGCATCAATGCGGTGTTCGACAAATCGCGGCTTACGGTGCCAGCTGATGTCTTTGGGCGCGTCCTTACCAGTTCCCTCAAGCACCGCCTCGGGGATGGGCGGTTGGGCGTGGTAGTCCGCATATCGCAAGGCGACATCGATGTAGGGGCAATCTGGTGAGACGAACGCCGTCAAACCGAGGCTGGTTGGGTCGAGACGCTTGCGCTGCCGTGCGTCATTGCCACCATCGCTGTCTTCGCCGCCAGCCGCGCCGTGTTCATCGTCGTCTTCTATGCTGGGCAGTGGGCTTTGGATTTCTGGCGCGTCGTTCTTGGGCAGGGCTGCGGTCGAGCCCTCGGCGGGGGTCAAATAGCCGATCAGGTAAAAGCTGGACGGACGGGTTGAGGTGATGACCTCGAAGTTCGCCATGTGATCGTCGTGGAATGCCGGGCGCGTGTCGGGGCCGACGACATCCATGCGGAATGCGTCGAGGATATCATCGCGGACTTGCGCCGAGGCTTTGGTGCTGGCTGCGTCGCTCATATCAGCGTTCCTTGTTGATCAAGCTGCAAAGCCGATGGTTTCATTTTGTCATTCTGGGGTTCTTTGGCCTCTTCCGCAGCGCGCTGGCGGTTCAGCTCCAACAGACGCGCCAACACTTTGTCGCGAAACCATGCGGGCCAGTGATAGCGTTCTTGGTAGGCGAATTCTGGTTCGTCTGTGCGATGCAGGAAGCGTGGGGCAGCCCCATCTTCGGATGTGTCCTGCGCCAAGTCGGCAAGGTCATCCCAGCCATAGGCATGCAGAACGGCGTCGTCCATTTCTGAATGAAGCCGACGGAGTTCGACGATGTCTGGTTTCCGGTCGAGAGGGCTATGGAACCTGTTGTAGAGCTCGGTCAAACCTATGGCCGCTTTCTTCATTATCTCGCGGCGTAGATTTTCATACTCAGCACCCTTTGCCTTCAGCGTTTCTGTTTTGGCAAAAGGAAACGGGAACGTTTGGTAGCCATCTGTTGATGTGTAACGAAGGTCATCTTTCATACTCGAACTTGTCAGTCTCACCCATATCTCATGGATCCGCGATTGAAGATTGCAAAACAGTGAAAACTCATCGCTAGAGAAAATCACCAACGAATGACCCCAAATTGACGACGCAGGTAATTTGGCTACCGAAAGGTGTGGTGTCGCACCGCAATTCACTGCGAATACTGAGGTTTTCGCGCCGATCGAATCATAAAGTGAGTTTGTTCGCCTAGTAAAACGCCACCAGATTTCACGCCGATCCCATTGTGGGTTACCAGCGCGTTCTGGTTTCACGAGTGTCTCCACAATTTCCAACAAATCCGGCCAATCTTCAGCGACTGCTTCACTGTAGTCGGAGGGGACAATACCGAGGCGTATCATTTCTTTTTTTTCTGCTTCGTTGGCGTCTGTCCAATGCTTCAAACTTCGGTCGCGACGTAGCGGAAAATCCTCAAAATCTATGACGTAACGACGATGTCGATGTTCCGCATCATTGTTGACCTCATTGCCCCCCAGATACGGCTTAATACGTTCGTAATTCAGAGGGTTTTTGGCAATAAGCTCTTTCATGCGATCTATATTGGTCGCTTTGCCTTTCTCCGCATTCTCGTCGTCAAAGGTAAACCCTTGGCCTAGAATTACCGATCCTTGGAACGCAGTATTCTGATTTTCTTCGAGAACTGCAGGTGTTTCATCAAAATCGCCCTCGCGGACAAAGGCCGAGACACGACTGACAGAACGACCATCCAGTAGCACCGACACGCCTTTCGCAGGTCCCTTACTCACGTGAACCGTGGATACAACTACCGCAGCCTCACCCGGCCATTTCACCCGCCGCCGCGCATTATAAATCTCGCCGTTTTTCACTTGTAGCAGGTACCGTAACCCACTCTCGCGTGTATCCCCCTGCCCAATCGTATTTGTTGCGATCAAGCCCATTGTGCCACCCTCGCGCAGCAGCGCAAACGCGCGACGGAAGAAATGCGCCGACAGATCCGCATTCCCATGCGCGCCGGGGCTGATGATCTTTAGCCAGTCCATGAAACCCGAGCGTGATCCATTGATGATCGTGTTCTTTCCCGCGAAGGGCGGGTTGCCGACAATGCTGTCAAAGCCGGGATTGTCGCCCGCAAAGACCTCGGGAAACTCAATGTCCCAATGGAATGGTGTAATGGGATAATTGCCGCTGAACAGACCCTGCTGTAATCGCCGCGAAACGTCCTGCCCATCCTCCTGACCAAATTGAACCTGAAAATCGTCCAACGCCTGCCGCCGCGCTTTTGCCTTCGCCTCCGAAAAGAACACCGCAATCACAGCGTCACCGCCCAGCCGGACCTCGGCGATATCACGGTCCGCCTCATCCAGCCGATGCTTTTGCTGTTCAAAGGTCACATTGTCCGGGGCGGTACGGATGCGTTGCCGATCCCCGCGGGCTGCATCAACTTTCCTGCGGAACTCTTGCGTGAAGACGGGATAGGTCCCATCGGTCTGCCAGTCAAACTCTGCGAGCTGGTCAAAGGTCAGCCCCACGAGGGAGTCACCGGTTTTGAGGGCATGGTCCAAAAAGCTGAAGTCTTCATCCTTGGCCAGCGTCACAAGCCAGAGGGACAGCTTGGCGAGGTCCGTCGCCATGTGGTTTTTATCAACACCGTAAAGACAGCGCTTCGCGACCTCACGTCGCGCAAAGACCTGCGGATCTATCCGTGCCTCATCAGGGAGTAACTCTGGATGACGCGCCCAAGCCGCCTCGAGTTGTTCGCCAAGAGCACGGCATGTTTCCACCAGAAACGCACCAGACCCCATGGCTGGATCGCAGACCTTTAGGTCAAGCACTTGGTCAGGTGTCGGGTTGTCACCAAGCTGCGCCAGCACCGGCTCCAACGCTTCCTTGACAATAGGAGCTGTCAGCGATCGCGGCGTATAGTGGCTACCCGTCTTTCGCCGCTCATCCGTTGGCTGCAAGATAATCGTGCCAGCCGTCACCACGCGTTTGTCGGGCGAGCCGCGCACGTCGATTTTCTTATCGAGGGCTGTCAGTATCTCATCGATGGTTTTTGAGGTTTTGAGAAGTTTGGTTTGAGCGGGTGTCGTCTTGAAGTCGATCGTATCCAAGAAATATTTCGCCCGCTTATCCGGGGCTTTGCCGAGGACTGCTTCAAGGTCGATGTAGGCCGGGATGCCGCCTTTACCCGAACGCAAAGCAATGCTCGATCCTTTCGAGCGGGTGACTGTGAAGCCCATTACGGTTTCATAGACCGAGCCGATCTGTTCGACGTCAAGCGTCTTGTAAGACAGCCTTTCACCACCAAGCATCAGAAGCTGTTTCAGCACCTCATGAATGCATTTATCGGAAACCGGCAGGACATCAGGGTCGTCACCCTCATCAAACTGCCCAAGCAAGAAGGGGAAGGTCGTCAGATCAAACAGCTTGCCACGTCGTTGGTGCATGAAGCTGGGGCCTGCACCGTCATAGATAAGCTGGAATAGACCCAACAAACGACCCCAAGCGCCATATCGATCTGCCATCGTATCGGGGTAAAGGGCTGCGTCGGCCTCAAGATCGACAAAGAGACGCCGCACAGCATACCCTTGCTCGTAAATGGTCTTGGCCTTCTCATCCTCGGATGACGGCATCAGATCGCGATCTTCAGCATAAAGCACAAAGACCAGCCGCATCAGTACCGTCAAAAGGCCTTCGTAGAATTGCTGTGGAGCGGTCTCCGCTACATCGCGCAACTGGTGGTCTGTCTCCACTTCAGATGTGAAGCCGCGAAGAAGCGTATACAGCGCGCCAAGGACTTGATCCGCGAGTTTCGTCGAAACGATATTCTGACTTTCGCGGGACCGCTTCAGAATGCCATCGAGCCGGGCCTCTTTGCTGCCCCAAATGGCGTTCCGGCCGAGCAAAAGCTTCAGGCCCGCGAGCATTTCGCGGCCAGCGGTCGTCTTCAGTCCCTCAATTGGCCATTCTAAGTAACCAGGCGTCTCTCCTGAGGGAGAGTATGTTAAGCGCAAAGCATCATCGGTAACGAGTAGACCTTGCAAAATGCCACTTTCTCGTAGGTGCCGCTCAAAAGCTTGCTGCTCGGACACACCGCTCCATTGTCCCAGCGAGGTACGTGCATCGGGATCGATGTCGTTCGCGAGATGCTTTACAAGCAGTCTAACACCTTCGCCGCCACTGCCTGCTAAGGCCGCATCAGCTTCGAGTGTGACATTCATTTCTGTGAGGCGAAACACCGCATCTGTGGGTTTTCGGCTTCCTTTTAGAACGCGTTCCTGTGGCCAACCCAGAACATTGGCAGCAAGCGACCAAAAATCGTGAGCATTTTGCAAGAAGGTTTCTGTATCTTCAGCGGTCTGCTTGATAGGCACCAAGTTTTCGGCGGCTAGAGCAGATTGTGAAACAACCAGTCCTTCCTGCCGAACATGTTTAAGCCAAAGGTCTATCATGTTTGATCCTCTGGTAGCAGGTACACCAACCCAACAGGCTCGACCCGACGCGCAGATATTTCGTGTTTCTGCCGTACCATCTCTGGTTCGGTTTCAATTTCCGCTTCCAAGTCTTTGAGACGCGTCGCCCAATACAGTTGGTCAAGCTCGCGCTGCTTTTTTTCTTCCGCACTGAAATCAAAGAACGTTTGGACTTCACCCTGTTGCTTCAAAATGCGGTCGAATTGCTCTTGCAGTAGCTTGCGAAGTGACGCAGCTTGCCTTTCTCCGATGCTTCGAAGATCATCTCGTACCTTTGCTTCGTTCTCCCTCGCACGTTCCTCTGCTATATCCCGCAATGAAAGCGCGTCATGGGATGCCCTCCTTCGATAAATATCACAAATCTCTGAACCCGGTTGTGAAGCATTCGCGATTGCGCCCTGAAGCTCTTTATATGCTTGAGCAGCCGTCTGCCCGTCGCTTTTCAGAGGCGTTACGTCGTCTGCGTTTATGGTGGCGGCGACTGGTATCACTTCAGAGTGCAAACGGTTTGCACCTTTCGAATAGAGCGTGAGTCTTACCAATAGAACCAATCTTCCGCGAGAAACTTGTGCGTTCAAGACAGCGGTTCGCTCCAGTCTCGACCGAAACCCTTGGGCTTCAAACTGTGAAAGTAGACGTTTCACAAGACGATGCTCAAGGTGAAGATGCTCAACATCAGACCTTAGCCTGTCGCCGTCTTTGGCTGGCAAAAAACTGACCTTCTTAAGTGGTGCGTTGGATCGGTACTCGGCTAGAGTTTCGTCCTTGTTTCGAGGTCTAGTACGCAATTGGTCGAACACTGGCGTCCAATCTGCATTGGAAAACCCGTCTGAGTTTGGATCCAATTCAATGATATCAACATCGCCCGCAACATCCACTTGTTCCGGCGTGACAGGAGCTCCAATTTTATCGAGGGCGTTGAAAAAAACGGTTTGCAACGAACTGGGCGCAACATCTTTACTTGCCCGCGACAACTGTAGACGCCGATCAATTGAGCGCAACTCTGCTTCGAGCTTCTTTACACGTGCTGCTCTATCCGAACTGAGCTGTTGTTCTTCGATCTGTCTTTGGACTTCAAGATAACTTTCACTATCGAGGTCCGCCCGAAGTCTAGACATATTCTTCTTAGTAATTCCGTCCTTGAAGCGCTCTTCGATTTTGGTCTCAATCACGCGGCCAACCTCGCCAAGTTCGCTGTTTATGCGCTCAGTTTTTTTGAACAATGCTTGCAAAATACGATCAGAGGAACGGTTCTTATAAGTAAAGTATCGGCAAAAAATCTCTGTGGCGGGTTGTAGGCGCCGATCAATCCGGCCATTTCGCTGCTCCAACCGCGAAGGGTTCCATGGTAGGTCGAAGTGAAACAAGTCGTAGCAACGATGCTGAAGGTTGATCCCCTCTCTAGCCGCGTCCGTGCACAACAATATTCGCAGTGGCTCTTGATCGGGATCGGCGTTGAACCTAGCCTTGATCCGTTCCCTTTCGCTTTGATGTGTGTTGCCATGAAACTCAGCAATGCGATTATCCTCCAGGCTTAGACACAGCTCTTCAAGCAACTGTTTCTGGAGCCAGTCTAAGGTGTCACGATATTCGGAGAATACAATCACTCTCCTCTGGTTCCAGACCTCACCGGAGCCCATGTGTTCTCTAATCCATCTGGCAAGCCTCCGACTTTTCGCGTCTCCTTTGAAGGCTTGAGATTTTGCCGCTTGTGCTAGTGCATTGCCAGCGTCCCTCACAACGCCGTCGGGCATTTTTTTTATTTCTGCAGCAAGTGTTGAGTAAAAAGCGGATACAGAAGATAGTAACCTCTGCTGCAGTCTTACAAAGCTGTATCCTCCCTTCCTATCAGCAAGTTCGCCGAAATCCAAAAGAGATTCAAAGAGCTCCAACTCGGGTGCTGTAGCTTCAGTATCCCCAAGCTCAAAGTTTTCGATGCGTCTGATCGGGAAAGGCGTGTCTGAGTGTTCTCTAAGGTCAGATTTTAGACGGCGCACCATAATTGCATCATGCTGGTCCTGAGTAACCGGAATCCCTCGTGTAAACCGCTGAGGGTCGAGCATTTCAAGCAAAGCCGAAAAAGAGTTTGAGTGACCATTGTGCGGCGTGGCGGTAAGAAAGAGCCGGTGTTCAAATTTCTTTGACAGTTCACGTATCGCATAGGTCAACTGGCTGTCCGTGGCGTACGCTTGACTATGTGCCGGTGCGGCATGATGAGCTTCATCTAGGATCAACATGGAACGAGGTCTCGGGTCGCCCAGAATAGCTTTTAGACCAACCGTATAAGCTTCATCACGCAACAAGGAGTGAGAAATGATGTAAGCACTTGTTGCTTGCCACGGGTTGTAACCAAAACCTCGATTCGCTCGCATTTCTGCAAAGAACTCCGCATCGACGACCTGAGCATTCAATCCAAACTTGGAAGACAACTCTTCTTTCCATTGGAGCGTCATCGCAGCTGGAGCAGCGACAACGAAGAAGTCAACCCGCCTACGCAGAAGCATTTCGCGCAAGACCAAACCTGCCTCAATAGTCTTGCCCAACCCAACATCATCAGCGATCAATAGATTTACTCTGGGCAGGTCCAATGCCTTTGCCAAAGGCACCAACTGATAAGGTGAGATTTCGATCCCTGCTCGGAACGGCGCTTGGAACAAGTTGTTGTCGGACGCGGACGCAGTATTCCACTTGAGTGATTGGAGATACGCCGTGTATCCCTTTGGATCAGTCGGGACATTGAAACCAAGCTGGCGCCAAAGCAAGTCATCAACATGCTTAATAGAAACCTCTGAGGTGGGCAGGACGATTTGTCTATGGCCCGTAGCATCGTCGTCGAGACATCGCAGCTCTAGAGAAAGGGGTCCAAAATCGTTCGTTTCAATTTCCTCGATCAACCAGTGCCGCCTTCTAAGTTGCACACATTGACCAATCTCAAAATTCGATGATGCCACTTGTTTTATCGTCCAATCTACTTCGCAAATTGAGCTGACTGTAATGAGTTCGTTTTTCTTTACATTCGTTCATTCGTTTTCAGCTGGTAAGCCAACTGGACCATTTAGGCGTTTGAAAACAGCGCTTGACCGATTCTCGCTCAGGTTGTTGGAGGTCAATGCTTATACCTGCAAGTTATCAAGCACAAATGCTAATTACCAAGAAACGATTATCGAGAAAAATCTCTAGCAAAAAGGCCGCTGTGCCCGCAACTACGAAATCCTCTGAATCCGAAATGAATGGCAGCGTTGTGGAAGCCACTTTGCAATGTTGACCAATCGGCGAATGGCAGGAGTGGGCCGTTCGAGTAGTTACAGATCGTTTGCGGGGGCTACTGAAAACGCATCTTGGTGGAACTGGTTCAACTCTTGATTGAAGCACCCAAATGGCCGCAGTTGGCCTTATTTACTGGCAGGTTGCTGATGACCAGTTGCGGACGTTCGCACGTGTCTGAGGCATTCTCAGCTAGAACGAGGCTTCAGCTTCAGGTTGATGTTTTTATGCTCAAAAAAGAGGAGGAAACAAGGCCTCCGTATCTGCGCTGCACTTGATGATCAAGAAAAGCAAACTGCCATTGTCTGAAAAACGGCAGAGACGATAATGAGTGCCAAAGAACTCCAAGAAAGAAAGCTGAAGGCGTACTCTTTTCTCACTTCTTTGTCGTCGCGCTTCGATGATATAAGGAGGAAATCACCTTTTCTAGGTACGTGAAACGGCATTCCAAAGAGAAACAAGCCAATTACACCTGTTATGTTTAGCCAAACTCCGATCAGAGAAAAGATGGTCAGCAATTTCAGGCTCCTTTTACGGATTACTATATTCAATCTTCTACGCGATTAAGCGCATCTGCTGCTTCCAGTACTCAATTATCACTTTTAATAGTTCGTCCACAGAGACTGTCTCGTCCTCATCGGTCACTACATTGAGTGGCCGTGCAAACGCAGAACTGAATGCGGAAGAAAATCCTATTTGCGTTTTTGTTTTTATTTTTGGGTTCCCGTGCTTCACACCATTTGTGATCTTTCTGGAGTAGTCAAAATACTCTGCTAGTACATTGTTCTCAGGGTATTGTTTGAGAAAGTCATCTTTGTTGAAACTTTGGCCGTTAACCCACTCATACAAATGGTAACTCAGAATAATTGTGCAGACTGCTGCTTTAATATCTGCGTTATTTTTTAAGAACTCTTGATATTGAGGAATGACCACAGCTGAAAATAGATGTTCCGCTGAACCTACGATGAAATCAGACATTTCAGCCGCTTGCCTCCTTTGTTGGGCGGGATTAGTCAAGCAGTTCCTGTCCAGCTTCGAGGATATTAACTCCAACAATTCCCCTGAATTCTACTGGCACGCCCAACCGCTGTCCCGCTGGAGTGCCTCGAACAACAGTTACTAAGCCATAGCTTTCGCTCTCTTCAATTCCCGCTAAAATTTCAAAATTGTCCATGCCTCGAAGATTTTTATTTTTTAGTAAGGCAGACATCTCTGGACCAACCCCCTTCACATCAGCGCCTACAATGTCTCGAATTGCAGATAGAACGCGAAGTACATTCCTTGAACACATAATACTGCTCCGTAATTAGGCGTGCTAACATTAAGTGTACATCCTGCTCGTTGCAATCAAGTGTTGATTAACAAAGTACAACAGCTAGCCTATCAAGATGCGACGACCAAAAAGGAGAAGTTTGTGAGTTCTGATCTAAAACAAGATGATTTAATAGTGTGCGTTCATACCATTGACGGCATTGAGAAGGACAAAGAAAAGCGCAAATACAACCAACCGGACGTACGCTGCAACAAACCCACTGCAATTTACATTGAAGATGATAACAAGACGGCATTTTTCCAAAAAATGAAATTAGCGACGATTGGAACCAATGAACTGGGCTTTGTTACACCTAATGAAATCGCGCTTTCGCTTAACATTGCAAGGAAATCGAATTTAGCTGCAATTGAACTACGACGTAAGATAAGAATTCCTGCTAAAGGCGAGTATTTGATCGAACAGGATGACATCGTCGCGGTATACGATTTGTTAGAAGAAATTCAAAAATCGATATTGTTTGCCTACAAGGCAGTTGAAGCATTCTGCAATTCAAGTATCCCAGACACTTACGTTTACTCAAAAGAGAAGAGCAAGGGTGTAGTCGAGAAATATGGAAAAGCTGAAATAGAGCGAAAACTGCCAACGACAGAAAAACTATCTTCGATACTCCCTGATTGTTTAGGTGTCGACAAACCTACGTCTCAAAAATTCTGGTCAGACTTCAAAAACCTGGAACGCCTTAGAAACGAAATAACACACAGCAAATCTAGCAGCAGAGCCGAAGTGACTGCTGAGTTACTTTCTGACAAGGTAGACCGCTATATTAAATCTGCTGTGAAATTGTTGGAGTATTTTGTATCAACCGATGTGTATAATCCGATTTTCCCAATGGGATTTGGGCTATCAAAAATACAAACAACTGCCATAAAATGTATGGATGACCACTTTAGAGCGTTGGTAACATAGCTGACAAGTATATAATAAAATGGGAACATGTCTGCGCTACTCAGCTTCTTGCTATTATTCCAGCTTGGGTTACCAGCACGCACCTTTAAAAAACTCTACGCCGCAACCTATAAATTGGGAGCGTCATGAGAAGCACATACAATGATGGACAGAGCAATTGACTAAAGTTACTCCTGATCAATTCGAGTGGCGAAATGATCGCCTCATCCATACACCAACAGGCGCTGCTTTTCATCTGAAATCACAAATCGTGAATCTGAGCAACGTTGGCGATGTACTCGAGGACGGCAGCTCCTATGGCCGCGATGAAGTTCTTTTGGTTGCCAACAATCTGATTGTATCTGAAAAAGAACGGCGAGAATCTTTGTCCCAGTAATTGGTGTTTAAAGCCAAACACACATCAAAACAGCAATCTGCTATCTAGTTGATTGGTTTGCAATTTTCACATGCCTTCATGTTCTGTGAAAGTTCACTAGCTCTAACACTCTTGTGGAGTTGAGATTTTGAAATTGTCTAGATTTCGAGAACGCTTTGACGCATTTCAACGCCAAAGATCACCTGCATTAGCACTAAAAATTTTTCAAGAGCTAGCATCCAATTGCCGGTTCACTGCTCGAAAATTCGAAGCCGGGTACCATGTTTATCGTTCTGTCAAGTGGGCTCATCTCCATAACAATCAAGAGCGACTTTCTTATCCTCCTCTAGGGAAAGCCGCTCTAGGCAGGTGTAATTTGGACAACCAGCAAGTATTTTATGCATCACACCATCCAGCAAACACATTTGCTGAGCAGAAAAACTTGAAGGTCGGAGACAAGTTCGCAATAGGTAAGTGGCGAATTACTCCAGAGCTCTATGCCGTACTAGTTGGGTTCACCATAGATGAAGAGCAAAGCATTTCTTCCAACCCAAGCTATGTTGGTTTGTCGTCAACAGACAGACATGCACACAGCAAGTTTCGAAAGTACTTTAAATATAGAGGCCCTAAATATTACCCTCAAACTGCAACAATTTCTAACTACTTGATGTCACTAGAATATCCAACTGATTTTGGCCAGTTAAACGCTGGAAGCAAAACGGTATTAGCTTACGCATCAGTTGAGTTCCCAAACAAAGAAACACTAGCGATCAATTTTGCATTCCCCAAGAACTTTGTTGATCAACATCTGACACTTGTTGCTGCAGATTACGTAGAAATAAGAGAAGTTTCGGATCTAGGAGTAAAGTATAATGTACTTCAGTCAGCTAATCGGGTCGCCGAAGATGGGATCCTTAACTGGTCGGAACAACAGCAATGGGAAGTGCAAAACAACCAAACAGTTAAAGCGGAAGTCACTAGCGAGTATAAATGGAGAGTAACCGACGCAGTTACTGGAGAAGAAGTTCCAGCCACCCCAATTCCAAAAGAAATAAATTATTTTGGAAAGTCAACCCAAGATACTCCTCATGTTGTTCAATATGATTGGGATCAACTTAAAAAGGAGTGGTAGAAAAAATCCAGACAAGACCATCACTCTGTACAGTTCAGTATCGCCGATTGATCATAGGAACGGCCGCTACTCGTTAAAATGCGATTTGTCAGCCGGAACCGTTCCCTAGCCGTTCCGCCTTCCAGCCAGATTGTGGTGCTTTCGCCCTAATAGCTTTCACTAGATCACCTAGTCCTAGCCCTTCAGGGGAGCTAATCGTCTCCCTCTCCTCCAGCCGCGCAGACCAGTTAATCTGAAAGTCCTTCTTATCATCTGGGTCTTTCATAAGAGTTGATGTAGAAACCTCCGGATGTACCTTTCTCAACCTTAGTTAGAAACGCTCGAATGACCGTTGTTGGCCCCTTCAAGACATTCCTTACATGTGGCAGCTGACCAAAACTGGCCATTCGCTCAGCCTCTTGTGACTATAACTAATACGCTCCTACAACTTTTGTCCGCTCTCATTTATGACACGAAAATCACTCAACTCGAACACTCGATAGAGCTTTGACAAGTGCCATGATCTCGTCGGCAAACTTATCGGCTTGAACCGAGCGGTTATGGAAAACAGTTCGGTTGAGAAGTATTGCAGGGACAAGCTCTGCCAACAGATCCAGCTGAGGATGATCGGAACCCAGTAACCTCGCAAAGAGCTGACGAAGTGGTTCATCATCGTATCGATCGCGAATAGCTTCAGCTATACTTTTATCTTCTCTCAATGCCGCAATAACTCCAGGAAGCAAGTCTGGCTTGGAAGCATAAAAGTCCGCTTTTTCCCGAATAACTGCTTCTAAATCTGCTGCGGCATCATCACTGGAAGGTAGTGGAGGGTCAGGAAAAGCGCGAATAGCATCAGTTACCAAGGCTTCTTTTGTCTCCCACCTTCGGTAAATCGTGCCGAGCCCACTTCCAGCTTTTTCTGCTACATCCTGAACTCGAAGTTTATCAAACCCATGTTCGATGATTAATTCAGCCGTCGCAGCAAGAATAGCATCAGTCCGGTTCCGATCCCGCTTGCGACCGCGGGTAAGTTCAGCTCGCTGGCCTGATCTCTTACTCATGAAGATTTCCTAATCACTGCAAGGGTTGATTTCCATTTTAAACTTCTATACCGCTTATTACGATAATCAACAATTCCGGAATTAATGATTCCAGTATAGAGGTGGCCATGAGTTCTAAAAAGGCTTCAATCATCAAGCAAGCAAGTATGGTGCTCAACACTTTCACGCCACAACGAAGGAAACCCAATCCTCTCTATGCAATCCCCGAGGCAGACAAACACATATCAGGTAAGACAATTGTGTTTACGGGTGGAACTGATGGTATGGGGCGAGCCGCAGTTAGGATGCTGCATAAGCTTGGGGCAAACCTGATCATCTTAGGTCGCAACGAAGAAAAAGGGATGGCAGCGACACGCGAGTTAAATGCCATTGATGGAGGATTTGCGCAGTTTTTATTTTGTGATCTGGCATCAATGGAGAGTATTCGCTCTTGCGCTGAACGTATCATGGCCACTCACAAGCGCATAGACATCTTGGTTAATTGTGCAGGTGCTCAAGTCCCAAAGCGTACAATCACAACAGATGGGCTAGAGATGATGTGGGCGATAAACTATATCGGCCCCTTCTTGCTTACGAAGCTACTGCTGGAACGTCTCAAAGCCTCTGCACCATCAAGAATTGTGAATGTTTCCTCCGATACGGAAGCATTAGGTCATATTAATTTTGATGATCTCCAAACGAAACACGGCTTTGATGCACTAAAACCTTATGCTCAGGCAAAGCTTGCACTCAATGCGTTTACAGTTGAGCTGGCTGAGCAATTAGAAAGCTCGGGTGTCACTGTGAACGCGCTTAATCCTGGCTTCATTAGTTCCAACTTGCTGCGCGATCTAAGCGGCATTCCAGGTTTCTTTCGGCTAGTCATGCGCATTTTTGCCTCTCCACCCGAAGTAGGAGCCGATCGCATAGTAAGGCTTGCTATTTCGTCACGATACAGAAATGTAACTGGGACTTATACCAATGAAGACAAGATTTCCGAGCCCAATCCGGAAGCGAAAGACACAAGTATCCGAACAAAGCTCATGCAGATAAGCGATGCTTCAACGGCGAGATGGAGAGCCTCCTTGTCAGATGCCTGCAGATGACTAATCGTTACCTGTCATGGCACAAATGCTAAGAAATAAGTTTTGTAGCAATCAAGTTACTTTTATTAACAAGTAAAATGATAATATAAATCAAAATATAATACCTGTTAAGGGCATCAATTTAAATATTGATTGGGGCAAGGTCAAATATATCCTATTTCGATAACTTGAATTATCGCAAAGGATTCGTATGTCTACCAAACATAACTCCAGAAATTCTATATTAGTGGAGAAGGGCGATGCCCCAACAAACTTCGATACACCCTATACTTTAACACCGCGCGACACGTTTCACGGTTCTTTAAAGAAAGGCGGAGATGCGGATTTTGTTGCAGTTGTTCTGGAAGCTGGTGTTGAGTACGCCATCACTATGGATAGCAAAGGCCACAGCGGACCTTCGGACACGAGCCTGGCCATCTTCAATCCAAATCGCAGTGTTGCTGCTCAGGACACCGTAAGCGGGAATGGCAGTAAGTCAGAGATCACTTTTACTCCAGAAGAACGTGGCACTTATTATATTCTTGCTGGCTCTGGTACTGAGGGGCGCACTTCTGGAAATTATCTGCTCAGCATATCTGAGGGTACAGATCCCGTTGTGGAACCATTAGATCCAGAGGCGTTCACAAATGATCAGATCGCCCATCAGCTGACAGACGCCTATTGGGGATATCGCCGCGCATTTGATGTTGATCCTGGGGGAACTCTTACCGTTAATATCTCTGGCCTCACAGATGCTGGCCAGTATTTGGCAGAAAATGCTCTTGATGCTTGGACAAAGGTGACCGGCATCAATTTTGAGATCACCAATGACTACGCACAGATCAACATTGATGACAAAACAGACGGCGCCTACGCCAACTCATGGACCTTCCATGATAAAATAGAACGATCCTTCATTAACATTGGCACAGACTGGCTTGATCGGAGTGGCACGAGCCTGACTTCCTATTCCTACCAGACCTATATTCATGAAATTGGCCATGCGCTTGGCCTGGGGCATGCGGGGCACTACAACGGCAGTGCCACATATGGTGTCGATAATCATTACTCCAATGATTCCTGGCAAGCGACTGTCATGTCCTATTTTACTCAGCAACAGAACACGAGCGTTGACGCCAGCTACGCCCAAGTTATCACCCCCATGATTGCTGATATTCTTGCCATGCAGGATCTTTATGGCACAGCGGGAAATCTGCGTACAGACAACACCACTTATGGTGAAAACTCCAATGCGGGAGATTATTACGACGGAATTGCGGATTTAGATCTGGTCGCGTTCACCATTATGGATGATGGCGGCGAAGATACCATTGATTTCAGTTCTGAAATAAGTAATCAGCGGATTTCTCTCATTGAGGAAACTTATTCTGATGTACAGGGTCTGAAAGGCAACATGGCCATTATGCGTGGCACTGTTATAGAGAATGCTCTTTCTGGGTCAGGCGATGATGCATTAATCGGTAACGATGCAGACAACAAGCTTTATGCCAATGAAGGACATGATCTGTTGCAGGGTGGTAAGGGTAATGACTGGCTTTATGGCGGTGCTGGATTAGACACGTTGGAAGGCGGCCAGGGCAAAGACAAACTTTATGGTGAGGATGGCCGTGATGTTCTCGACGGCGGGACCGGCAACGATAAGCTATATGGCGGCAACGACCATGATATACTTCTTGGCGGTGGTGGTAACGATAAGCTCTACGCTGGTAAAGGGAATGATACGCTGGAGGGAGGATCTGGTAAAGATCTGCTATCAGGGGGCAAAGGCCGGGATATTTTTGTCTTTAATGCCAATTGCGGAGCTGACAAGATCATCGACTTTTCAGATGGGCTAGACTTTATCAGGTTTGACAGTGGAGCAAGTCGCTTAGAAGATCTGGCAATCTCAAGTCGTGGTGATGATGCTTTCATTTCCTATGAGGGGGGATCAATCCTCTTAACCAGTGTTGATGCCAACTTCATCAATACAGATGATTTTATGTTCGCATAAAGGTTTGGGAAGCAGACAATCCGCTTCAACTGCGGATTGTCTGTATCATAGCGCAAGAGACCAGTCACACAATCTATTTGCAGCTTCTGTTATGTATCGATCTAGACTGAAGCATCAGGTCCTTGTCCACGGCGGCTGGCAGCCCATTTAGCAGTCCGGCCTTTCTGCAGCACCCTGTCTACCATTTGAGTGCAGGAGCTGAGATAATTTTCAGGGTTTGTAAGAGACTTCAGCCGTTCAGTACCCAAAAGTTCCAGCACCTCTTTAGTTTCAACCATAAGTCGATTTGGACAGCATTGCGCTGGGTGACCATAGCGGACATTACGCCTCACCTAGATTACAGTTCTTCTCAGCCAAGCTTCAGATCGTCCGTCAGAGGCTTCATCAATCCTGGCATTCTTCCATACGGACGGAGCCGACCTTGGATACCGCTACATCAATGTCCACTTTCGTTATTTGGCGACGCCCTCAATGCTGCTTCCAGCTCTTCACTCAAACTTGCGGCCAAATCGAAAAACCGTCGCCGCACGGTCTCGGCGTAGGGATTGGCCTTCTCAATTGCTTCGAATACTTCTGGTGCATCATGCTGAACCATAGAAATCGCTTCAGATAACAAGTCAAAGCTCTTCGTTGTCATGCGCGTTGGCAGCGGTCCCATTCTCAATAGCACTTTAGCGATGAGGTGCGTGAGCCCTTGGACAACTGCTGCTTCTTGGTCGTGATCTTCTGGTGTCGTCACGATGACAGTCAGTCCCAGAATCTTGCGTAAAAACGCAACTAGCCTCGCATGTCGTTTTCCCTGAATGGGGCAGACAGCAATTTTTAGACCCTTTATACCTGTCGTGGCACTCTGAGGACCGAACAAGGGGTGAGACGCCACGATGTCTACATTGTCTGGTAGCAACCAGCGCA
>NZ_FOSK01000010.1 GCF_900114245.1 Pseudovibrio ascidiaceicola
GTGACCGGCCCTGAGGGCGAAGAGATCTACTGTGATGAGCATGGCCGGGTCAAAGTCTGGTTCCCGTGGGATCGCCACGGCGCCAAGAACGACACTTCATCTTGCTGGATCCGCGTGTCCTCCAACTGGGCTGGCGCCAGCTGGGGCCACATCGCCATCCCCCGCATCGGCCACGAAGTCATCGTAGACTTCCTCGAAGGCGACCCTGATCAACCCATCATCACAGGGCGGACCTACCACAACAACAACAAGAGTCCCTACAGCCTGCCGGACTTTAAAACGGTTATGACAATCAAGTCGGATACTCACAAGGGTGTGGGTTCGAACGAGTTGCGGTTTGAAGATCAGGCCGGGATGGAGCAAGTATATGTCCATGCCCAAAAAGATCAGGACATCATTGTCGAGAATGACCGGCGTGAACATATTCGGCATGACCGGCATCAGATTGTCGAGAACAACCGACACCTGCTGGTCAAGAACAACCATTATCAGCACATAGCAAAAGATGAATATCGTCGCATTGATAATGAGACGAACTGGATCTTCGGCGGCAAACTGCTTTTCAAGGTCTATAACGCCCTGCATACAACGGTTTACGGAGCTGTCGTAAACAGTTTTCGTGCCAACCGGTCCACCATGATCAAGGGATCGGACAGTCTCAAGGTTGAAGGAGGCTCGACGACGACCATTTTGGGCAAGACCACGGTCAAGGCACCTAATATTGTTCTGGAAGGCACCGAAGAACTGACCATCAAAGGGCCGGGTGGTTTCGTCAAGATTGATTCCGGCGGGGTTACGATTGTCGGCAACAAAGTGAAGATCAACCAGGGTGGTAGCCCGGGGACGGCGGCGGATGCCGCCCCACCACCGCCTGAAGAGCCAACGGACCCGAAAGCTGCTGAGCTTGCAACCGACCGAGGATACAGGTGATATGGCGTTGTCCTATACCAATATCCCTGACCATGTCAGCTGGGATGATCTGGCATCTCTTCGTGATGACGGCAGATTGTTTGCTCTTGTCGATGCCTGCGGGAACAAGGATGTTCCTGGACATGTGGCTGATCTGAAAGAGGATGGCTTTTGTCTCTATGAGGAGCTGGCTGAGGATTATTACAATACGGAAGCGCCCCATCTTGTCCGACCCAAGGACGAGATGTGGGAGCATATTGTTAGCCTGACGCAAAGTGATGATGCTTGGGGCTTCTTTCTCGAGACATCTGAGAGGGTTGCTACGTCCCATCTCGTTCAGCATTGGCGGAATTGGGTAAATGTCTATCCGCCCAAAGGGAACACAACTGTTCTCTTCCGTTTCTACGACCCGCGCCTTCTCGAAACATTTTTGAGCTCAATGACACCAGAAATGGCCCAAGCCTTCTGTGGTGATTTAGGGGCTTTCCATATCGCACCGAACAGCAAGGACAAACGCTTTTATACCTATCGCATCAATCACACCGAAGAAGCCGGGATTGCCAGCCTTCCGCCCTACCGGGTAGGTGCCAGGCAGTTCGAGGCATTGCGGGGCAAGCAGACTGAGCTTCGGCATGAACGCATTTTGGATTTTCTGCGTAAGGGCTTTGGTGAAAAGTTGACTGACCGCGGTGATAAGGACTTGCTGGCACTCGTTGCAAGATCGGAGAAAACCGCCAAAAAGCTTGGATTTGAAATGGAACGGGACAAGGTGAAGTTCATTGTCCTGACGACTGCTTTTGGTGAGGGCTTCCACGAAAATGGCGTACTGCCAGAGGCGAAGTCCATTCTTTCCGGGCCAGATTTTATGTCCGGGCAATCAAAAATCGAACGATTGACGCAGGTGGCCAGGCGCAAGGATGCGTCCAGGCTGGGTGCAGCATAGGACAGGGGCAATGACACAGGCAGAAACAGCAGGCGGTCAGCCAACCGGAGATGTGATTGACCTGGCTGATCTTGATTTTTCAACGGTCAAAGAGCACCCAGATCGGATTTGTGACCATTGTCCGAATGCAATGGCCCTTTTTGTTCATTATGAAGATTTTTTCCCGTCTCCAGGGGCTCCGTTTCATTTGATTATGGAGGGGGGCGCCGAGACCAACGGCACCTGTGGTGACAATGGTTTTGTGGCGATTCATGGCCTGCCAAACGAGGCGGCTCTGGTGCTGGTCGGCGAGGATGCCATTGAATACAAGCCGGAAAACCAACAGAAGCGGAATCCGGATTATCTGAAAAACCAGGATATTGTTCGTGCGCGTCTTGCGCGGGATGAAGCGGAGCGCATGCGCGACGAGATTGACGGTACTGCGCTTGGTCGCCTGTTTGGTGGGCTGGACGATGATACACAGCGAAAAGTCAATGAATATAAACGGATTGAGGAAAACGCGAGAAATACCCTACGGAAACTGGATGCTGATGATGAAAGTTGGTTTGGTTGGATATGGGGTGCGCTGCAAGGAGAGTGGAATGACAATCCGACAACCGGGCAGATTATCTTCGATGCAGCGCTGACGGCAATTCCTATTATCGATCAGGTTGGCGATCTCAGGGATGTTTCTGCGATTGTGCTCAAGCTTTGTGACAGCAAGGTGCGGGAGGAAGAAGGCTGGTTGCTGTGGCTATCGCTAGGTATTTGCACCATCGGGCTGGTCCCTACTGTTGGATCGGTCGTCAAGGGGGTTTTAAAAACCATTTTCAATGCCTGCAAACCGTTTTTGAAGGCGACAGGCGATTTCCTGAAATCCTTCAAGAAGGCCGCATCACCAGAAATGATCAATTCTGTCATGGCTGTGGCACGCTTCTTTTCTTCCGGCAATGCCGTCAAATGGCTTCAGGACCTGGCGGCCGATTTTCAGAAACTGATCAAGGAGGCTATGGGCCTCTTCAAAAAGTTTCTGGCTACCATGCAGCAACAAGCCAGCAAGGCGCTGGCAGAAGCACGGGCAAGCTGGACCTTGTGGGGATTGCGTGACACCTCTGGGTTGATCAAGGCAGCGGAACTGGCAGTTAGCAAGATTGTAGAATTCGCATCCAAGGCAGTTGGTATGGTTGAGAAAGCACTCGGAAAGCTTGACGAAGTGTTTCAGGAGTTCGTTCGCAAGATCATCAAATTCGTGGTTGGCAATCTGCATGATGAAGACACGATCAAGGCCCTAACAAAAGAGGTGGCGAAGATTTTCAAAAATGCTGCGGCTAGTGGTGGGACGGCAGCTACAACTGCGACCGCATTACCGGCCATTATAGCACCTGAATAGGGGAGGTTGATATGGGATTGAAGCCTAGAACGGCCGCTCTTAGAAGAGGTGGCAAAAAAGCTTCCGAACAGCCCGCAGTGACCAATCACATGATGGAGGGAAAAGCTCCCGATGTTCTTAATACTTCATCGTCTGGCGCGGCAAAAAAAGCGACTAGTACAAGCCCTTTCAAAAAATACAAAAATGGTGAGGAAATTCCATGGCCGGCCGGGAAGCCGAAAGGGGAGATTTGGGACCCAGTGAAAACAACTGGAGTTCGCAAAGTTACGAGAGTGCCCGGTGGGATGCGTATGGAGATGACACCTCCACCTGAACTCAAGAAACGATTTGGTCTAAAAGAGGGTGAGAATGTCAGCATTAAATATGATGATAATGGCTATCCAGACTTCAAGTCTGTTCGCAAAGAACCAGGTGGCGAAACTTTGGATGCAGTAAAGGCTCCAGAAAGTGGGGATGTAAAAATTGATTATGGTAAGGATAGGGCGGAAGACTTCACCAGAGCGAACAAAGAGCTTGTAGACGAAGATACTGAATTGGCGGAAAAAGCTGGAGCTATAAAAAAAGATGGAAAGGCTAGAAGACGTAAGTTGGATAAAAAGGATCCCGATGACAAAAAACCAGTGTATACATGGCATCATCATGAAGATGGGACGTCTATGTTGCTGGTGGACTATTGGGTTCATAAATTATTTGGCCATTCGGGTGGTAGGGCTGAACATAAAAAATAATGTGAGTAATAATGCAGACTATAAAATTTGGATATCCGGATTCAAACGAGCAGCTGGACATAGGGATTGCCTATCATGAAAAGGCATTCGAGTTCAGCTTTCAGGATCATGAAAGCCTGAAGCAATATCTGGACTTTTGCAAGGAAAATGGAACAGGATCTGATCCTCTTCCCTGCTGTTTTGAGAAAGATAATGAATCTCTTTATATTGATTTTTTTGCGCGTATTGCTCCGCATCCAGAGTATGGATTTGAGTCTGCGACCACGGTTGTTTCTTGTACAAAACAGCTTGAAGGTTCAATGATACGAGGCAATGTCAATGATGCTCTTATTATTGCGTATGGCACTCATTTATCGATTGGATTGGTTATCAGGGGCAAGTGTATTGGTAAGGTGTTTGCGCTTGAGGATATCAAGCCTCTAGTTCTTGATGATGATATGGATGACATACCCTCTGATATTGAAGGCATAACCAAACTCGGCGATAGTTTTGAAGAATTTATCGATGCCCTTACAGCAGATGAGGATGATATTGAGGAATGGAAAGAGGATCACGGTGAGTAACCTTCTGTTCAAACAGGGGGTATGGGGAGCTGGGGATACCAGCACGAGAAGGGCAATATAAGTGACGTGTTCTTTCGCGGTGATTTAAGCTTGAACCAGAAATTTTGAGAGAATTCAGGCCCGTTAGATTTGGTTTTGTCAGGGCTCGTTGCGGGCTTCATCGGATTTTGATTTTTTGATTTTGAAGGAGAGGCGAAATGCCAAAAGCAGCACGATTGGGAGATATTGGAGCAGGCCATGGCTGTTTTCCTCCGACACCGGCTATTAGCGGTTCAGGCGATACCTTCATTAATGGCAGAAAGGCCGTAAGGCTAGGTGATGCGTTTGCTCCGCATGGCTGCCCCCAATGCCCTCCTCATCCACGTTCTCTGTCTGCCGGGTCTGCTACCGTATTCATCAACGGCAAAAAAGCAGGACGTGTGGGGGATAGTATCGGCTGTGGCGGCTCTGTTTCAGCCGGCTCCGGTGATACCTTTATTGGTGATGTGGGAATGGGTGGTCCTCTGAAGAGCTGCATGAAAGGCGCAAAGGATAATGCATCGCCCTTGCTGGATCCGGGTTTGAGCAGGCTGGAAGATCCTGCGTCGGTCGAATTACTCGCCTTCAAGGAGGCTCTGTCTATGCCAGTGCCTGAGCTAGGTGCATTCGTGCAGGATCAGCTCACTTCAATTCTTGAAAGTGGAATTCAAGACATCCTTTCCCACCATGTTGCCTCGCATCTTCCCAAAGTTGGGCTGGATAGCCTGACGAATAAAGCTCTTGATACGCTCAAAACCAAGGCATTACACAGCGACGCCCTGATCGGTGCCCTGAAAGGCAAGGTGCCGGAAGTTACCTCTCAGGCTGTCTCCCGTGTTTCGCAGAATTTTTCCGATGCCGTGTCGTCTGAGACATCACTGGGGGAGCCATTGTCTGCGACTATACCGAATATTCCCGATAATCCGTTAGTGGCGGGATTGCATGATCTGGCCCAATCCGGAAACCCGGCAAAGCTGGATTCTGTATTGCGTCCGCAGGCCTCGGATATGTGTGTAAAGCTCATGGCAAATGCCTGTGGTCTCTGAGTTTACCCGAACGTAGTTGAAGTTTAATCGGTCTTCACGCCTTCACAAATTGATTTTAAGGGTGCAGACACGAACATGCATGCAAGAAACAGGTCGGATTGGATCTGTCAAAGCGAGATTAAAAGAGAAAAATATGACTGTATCAAAGACAGCTAAACCCAGTCGGGTACGTGACTGTTACATGGCAAACCAGCATGCAGGGCATGTCAGAACTCCAAAGGGGTTTACCTGGCACCATGATGGCGCCAATCCGGGTACATTGCAACTTGTCGATTCCAGCATGCATAACGCCTTTCCTCACTCCGGTGGTGTTTCGGTAATCAAGGAGCAACTGAAGAATGGCTAAGGCAGTGATATTGGACGCTTCCACCGGGCTTGATGAAGCAGCTCTTGCATCTTTGGAAAAGAAACTAGGGTTTGCTCTGCCAGCAGATTACCGGTCGTTTTTGTCTCAGCACAATGGCGGTAGGCCGGTACCAGAATGCTTCTCGTTTCTTGATGATGATGGTCCCTATAGCGACTCTTTGGTGGACTGGTTTTTGTCAGTGGGAACTGATGATCCGTCAGATTTACTGGATTATTGTTCCATGTATGTCGAGGACGAGCGTGTTCCATCCCATATGCTTCCCATTGCGCATGATCCGTTCGGTAATCTGATCCTGCTGTCCTTGTCTGGAGATGATGCAGGCGCGATATATTTCTGGGATCATGAAAATGAAGGGGACGCTGATTACAGCAATCTGAATTATATCGGGAAAAACTTGGATCATTTCCTTGAACGTCTCTTCAGCTTTCAGGGCTGACATATGTCCGTACTTTATGACCTTTATGATTATCGAGGGCAGAGGCCTGGAAGCACCCGGCTTGTGGATTCAATTTTCAATCCTGTCTCCGGTGAAGCGACCTTTTCCAGAACTGATCTTTATTATCCGGGAAAAATTCCCCTCTTTCTGACCTCAACCTGGCAGTCCATGTCACTTTTCAGCGGACAGACTGGCGAGGGATGGATTGATAACTGGAGCCTGTATGTTCTGCCGGGCCCGGAATGGTTGAGCCTTCACCTGCCAACGGGTGAGATCGCACGCTTCCAGATACCCTGGTCTGGGGGAATTTCCACCAATCCTGTTGTAAAGGACTGGAAACTTGAAATCCTGAATATGCGCCCGACCTTTCGGGTAGCAGGGGGATTGTTTTACGAGTTTGGTTTGTCGGACGGTAAAAAAGTTTTTCTGCGCAGGCTATATAATGAAGCTGGCGATGAAATCCGTTTCAAACGATCAGCATATGGAAATTTGACCAGTGTTTCCCGCAGCGACGGGCTGCATCTTGATACTCATTGTGATGATTTGCAGATCAATCGGATAAGCAAACGGGATCGGGTAACCGGTCAACTAAAGGATGTTGGTTCCTATCGATATGATGATGATGGCAGGCTTGTACAGGTTCGCTCGGAATATGCCGGAGAGTGGGCCTATATGTATAATGAAGACGGGAAGCTTACCCACCGGGTGAGACCTTCAGGTGCGTTTGAAGCCTTGCAGCTAGATAGTGATAACCGGCTTTTGAACAGGCGCTTCAGGCATGGCATGGCACCGTTGGAGTGTGCCTATCCAGCCACTGACAAGACGGTAATCCGCCGTGGTGGAGACGCAATAACCGAATTCAGCATTGATTGTGACCAAGCAGTTCTTTCCTCTTTCAAGTTGGCAGATGGGCGAACCGTTACCTATCACTGGCAAGATGGCCGCTTGCATAGGGTGGAGGCAGGTGAAGATACAAGTCTGGAATTCTCGTATGAGGATGAATGGGGCCTGCTTGCGTCAATAGGGGATGGTGATCAGGAGCTTTTGAGAATTGGTTATGACGATGCCGGAAATCCGCTTTCGATGAATTTCCGGGGTCTGGAATGGTTGCTGAAGTATGATCAAGATACGAAAGCCCTGTCGGAACTTATAACGCCAGATACCAGCTTCAGCTTCACTGACGGGGTGATACAAACACCTCGATTAGCCCCATATTCTCCATCAGAGTTATTCGGTTCTTTAGCTGAGATTGTACGAAAAAGGTCTTTGTCGGTAGCTGGTCTCATTGAATTGCCGCAGTCTGTTAAAGAGGGTAGAGCTGAGATATTGCTTGCCCATATGCATGATATTCTTTCGGCTCCTGTTGAAAGAACCACCTGGCGGGCAGCTCTTTCCGGGGATTCTTCTTGTATTCATGTAGATTTGCCTCATAATCTTCTGGACCGTATGTCCAGTTTGTTTCATGCGGCTTTTCTGGGGGTATCCGAGCCTTTGTTGTCTCCTTTTTCCTCCAATGTGGTGCCTGTATCGCATCTTCAGTTTTACCATGCTGATAATCACTCTGATTTTGTCGAGATTGGAACCGAAGTTATTGGTCGGGATGTCTTTGGTCGACCGGTCGGTTTGGAGGATCGCTCCGTCGAAGTGGGTTTCAGTCGTTCCGGGTTTATAAATGATCTTGCAGTTGCAGGTAGTTCCGAGGAATGGACCTTTTCCTCAACGGGTGCTGATGTGTTTGACATTGCCCGAACAGCTCATTTGGCAAGATCTGAACAATCTGATGGAAACATCAAAACCAGTGTCCATCAATGGGATGCAAACTTGACTGACCAACCTCAGCAATCGCTGGATGCTGCGTTTGATGGCGTTGGTCGCCTTTGCAATTTGACCGATGGTCAGCAGGTTCTCAAAAGAAATTATTTGGGTACACTTCTTGATACGGAACAGATTGACGACAGGGTTTTTCGCTACACCTATGATGATACTGGTCGGTTAAGTGCTGTTACAAGTGATCACTTTTTTGCTCAGTTTGAGAGGGACGAGGGTTGCGACATCCTAAAACTGAATGGGCAAAAATTTAAATGCTATTCAGATCAAAGCTGGCAAGTTATCGACGATCCTGACCACGCGATTTTTCGATTCAATACCGAAACTGACTATGTAACCGGAATTGTCCAATCGGGGACTATTGATAATCAGCATGGCATTCAAACCAGTTTTTCAAGGAGATTTTCCGACAAGGAAGGCGAATGCATCGACGCTTCAGGAACAGATCGCTACACATTAAGAGCAAATGGGTTTGTCTGCGAAAGTGCAGGTTTCTACCTAAATGTGAACCAAGTGGATGATTATTTGAGGATTGACTTGAATGGTCAGGAACTGCTGATCATAGATCATGGTGACCGGTTTGCTCTGGAGTCCAAAGGTCGAGAAGTGGCATTTAATACTCAGCATAATCCTGCTGGGGCTGTTCAAACCGTGACGCTCGTTGCGGATGACCGGGATATTCTATGCTACGAATTTGATCGTGATGTTGTTGGTAGGGTTAAGTCCATTCGATTTTCCAACTTGCTTCCAGGATTTTTGCAAAACTCAAGGGCAAGTAATCTTCATGATGAGGTAGATCTGAATTATACTCTTACGGGTCAGATTTGCGATGTCAAAATAAAGGAAATCGGGGGAACACGACGCTTCTGTAGCCCTTATTATGCTGCAGGACATCGCTGGTTTATGATGCTGGATAATGAACCGGTTTCGTGTCTACCTTGTATGAATGGGGTGCTGCTCAGAACCGACGATAAGACACGCTATACCTTTCCTTTCGATCACACTCTTTTCGGTGCTGATGCTTCTTCGCGAATAGCCGTACGTATGTCGAAACTGAACAGCTTTGGAATGTTTAGTGGTATGTTTTTTGTCCTGTCGCGGCTGCAGGTTCTCGATAACTTCTTTCCTTTTGGTCAATTGACCCCAGAAGGTCTGATATGGCCTCAAATACCGTTCTGGAAGGGACCTTACGGAGCGCCATCAACTTAACTCTGGCCCCAGTTTTAATGAGTAAGCGAGGACTATGACCTCAGTTCCGATCAGTTACAAGCACCACCGGTTTCTGCTTCAAATCATTGCCTATGTTGTATGGCTCTATTGTAACCGGTGTTCAGCCCCCGCCTTCCAATTTTGTTTTTTGGCCCGAGATCTTGCTTACTGGAGTGAGAAATGAGGCAAAACGCCATGCTACTCGAATGGCTGGTTAGAGAATTGCAGCTTTTGGCCCAGCCAGACTTAAACTTATTCGAAATCTCTGAATGATGTTTGGAGGTGTTGTCCGCCAATCTTAAAAAGAATTTCCGGTTTATGATCTGCAGTCAGTATTGCATACAGAAAGCACTGGTTTAATGCTTGCACGGGGAGCATTAAACCAGTGGTTTTGTCATGGCTGGTAAGAATAAGGCGTTTTCTGACGCCAAATTTGCAAAAATTATCGAAGAAGGACGAGGCAGCGTTGAGTATTCTGAATACAAGCCCTGGCTAATGGTTCGAGATTTGCTGTCTCTTGGGAGGCAGTATCACGTCTTTGGTCATAAATCGAAGCGAACTCATCATCCGCTGTCTGACTTAGAACTCTCCTTGTTCCTGTTGCTTGAATGACATAGTCAAGTTACTCAAATCCGTGATCCGTTTCCTCTTAAAAGAACTAATACGCGCATGCTCGCGTTTGAAGCCGGGGTCAAGCACCTCAATCTAACTGGTGTTGACCAGTATATGTCTGCGGATTTCTTGGTAATACGAGTGATGAACAGACACTCAGATTTTCCCTCCAAACGAAGTATAAAGAAGTGTTGGAATATGCGCGGGTGATTGAAAATCTAGAGCGAAGATACTGGTTATGAAGCAGTAATCCTAGCAAAAGTTGCCCCCTTCATACACACTTGACCTTCCAGTAACTGGAAGGATTAGTATGTCGGATACTAAGTTGAGCAGTGCCGGAAGAAGTAAAGAAAAGTGGTGCTGTTGTTAGGGCTTGGAGGGATGTGGTTGGGATGGTGAGTATCTCAGCGGTCGTAGAGCAACCTCAAGTCTGAATGGTGTTTGGTAAATCAGGACAGGACCGATGCGTCGTGGATACGCGGTTGTGGCTGGGCTTGCGATTGTGGCGAGTGTTTCGGCTGGGCTAGGGATCTTTGTTGGAAGTTCGATGGACTGGACTTCTGCTGGATCAGGCAGTGCTGAAAATGAAATCTTATACTGGGTTGCGCCGATGGACCCAAGTTTCCGACGTGATGCACCTGGAAAATCTCCCATGGGGATGGATCTCGTTCCTGTTTATGCAGGGCAGGACGCGACGCAAACCGGGAATGCTATCGTGCTGTCGCCTGGTGTGATTAACAGCATCGGTGTACGCACTGCGACTGCCAGCGTTGAGCCTATCTCAGAGAAAATCGAAAGCGTTGGGTTCGTTGGCTATGACGAGCATCGTTCCAGTCAGGTTCACTTGCGTACGGAAGGATGGATCAAGGAGCTCAATATCCGTGCAGTTGGTGATCCGGTTGAGAAAGGAGATCTGCTTTTCACTGTCTATGCGCCAGAGGTGACGGTGGCGAGTGCTGACCTGATCCGGGCCGTGCGCCGGAATGATAAGCAAGTCGAGCAAAACATCCGGATCCAGCTTCAGAACTACGGCATTGATAGTGCTCAGATAGATGAAATGGCCCGGGCGAGTTCTCCGGCTAAGGTGTTCAAGGTCTATGCACCTCAATCTGGTGTTGTGACCACGTTGGAAGCAGCAGATGGCATGTATCTGCAGCCTGATTCCATAGCCCTGACTTTGTCTGACATGTCTTCTGTTTGGTTGATGGTGGATGTGTTTGAGCAGGACATTGCACGCCTGAGCAAGAACAGCGACGTGCTTGCAAGCTTTGAGCATCTGCCCGGTCAAGTGCTTGAGGGTCGTATCGACTACATCTATCCGGAACTGGATGCGGTGACGCGCACACTGCCGGTGCGATTGCATTTTGACAACTCTAAGGGTGTTTTGCGTCCGAATATGTTTGGGCGTGTGACCATTATTCCGTCTGAAACGCGAAGTGCGGTAACAGTTCCAGCCAGCGCGTTGATACGAACAGGATCGTCTGACAGAGTTATCTTGCAGACCGAGGATGGCACGTTTCAGCCACGCATGGTTACTCCGGGTCTAACGGGCCGCTTTGGAGGAGGAAGTAGGACTGAGATTTTACAGGGCCTTGAAGCAGGGGAGGAAGTTGTAACCTCTGCTCAGTTTCTGATTGATAGTGAGAGTTCACTTTCAGCCGGTTTGGCTCGCATGTCTTCTGCGCAAGATGGTCCCATATGGGGCGATGGTACAGTGACAAAATTCGACGCAAAGACAAACTCCATCACCATTCGTCATGACGCCATAGAAGAACTGCAGTGGCCGGCGATGGAAACGACGTTTGCAGTTCGTGCAAACCTGAAGAACCATGCTTTCCAGTTTGAAAAGCCTGTTGAATTTGCCATCACCAAAGGATCTGACAAGCGCTTTAGCCTTGTCGAACTGCGAGATACCAAAGATCAGGGTTCAACATCAACACCTGCTGATACGGTGGGGGCCGATGAAAAATGATTGGCTCCATCATACGTGCATCCATCAAGAACCGGGTGATCGTGCTTATGGCGGCTGTGATGCTGACGCTTGGCGGCATCTGGGCGCTGAAAGAAACTCCGGTTGATGCGATTCCAGACTTGTCTGATGTACAGGTCATTATCAAAACGCCATACGACGGACAGGCCCCTCAGGTCATTGAGGATCAGGTAACCTATCCTATCGCCACGGCCATGTTGTCGGTGCCAGACGTGATCGACGTGCGCGGGTTCTCGTTTTATGGCGACTCCTATGTTTACGTGGTTTTTAAGGACGGCACGGACCTTTATTGGGCCAGAAGCCGGGTGCTGGAATACCTCGCGCAGGTTGGAGCCAAACTGCCTGATGGGGTCACGCCAGAGCTGGGGCCAGATGCGACTGGGGTTGGCTGGATTTTTCAGTACGCTTTGATTGACCGAAGCGGCCAACATGATCTGGCGCAGTTGCGCTCTTTACAGGACTGGTGGCTGAAGTACGAACTTCAAACTGTCAGCGGCGTATCGGAAGTGGCAACCATCGGCGGTATGGTTAAGCAGTATCAGGTGGTCGTCGACCCTAACAAGCTACGGGCCTATGGCGTGACATTGCCTGCTCTCATGAGCACGATCCAAAATGCAAACCGCGAGACCAGCGGCAGTGTGATTGAGATGGCAGAAGCGGAGTACATGGTCCGTGCGACGGGCTATATCCAATCTATTGAGGACCTGGAGCAAATCCCTCTCAAGGTGAATGAGCGCGGTGCAGCTCTCACTTTGAGCGATGTGGCAGACATCCGCCTTGGGCCCCAAATGCGCCGTGGTGTGGCAGATCTGAATGGGGAAGGCGACTCCGTTGGTGCCGTTGTCATCATGCGCTGGGGTGAAAACCCGCTGAGAACACTTGAGGGTGTGCATGCCAAGCTGGACGAGTTGAAACCGAACCTGCCAGAAGGCGTGGAGATTATAACCACCTATGATCGGTCTGGAGTGATTGAGCGAGCAATTGACAACCTGACCACCAAACTCTCAGAGGAGTTTCTGGTTGTGGTTCTGGTGTGTGCAGTGTTCCTCCTGCACCTCAGGTCTTCCTTGGTCATTTTGATCTCCCTTCCTCTTGGCATATTGACGGCATTACTGGTGATGCGCCTGCAAGGGGTGAATGCGAACATCATGTCCCTTGGCGGGATCGCCATCGCCATTGGTGCGATGGTTGACGCAGCCATTGTGATGATCGAGGCCATGCATCGACGACTTGAGAAGGAACCGAATCCCGATAAGAACCGCTGGAAAATTGTCGCCGAATGCTGTTCCGAGGTTGGGCCAGCACTGTTCTATTCGCTTGCGATCATCACCATCAGCTTTCTGCCGGTGTTTGTGCTGGAAGCGCAGGAAGGGCGCCTGTTCAAGCCGCTTGCGTTCACTAAAACCTATGCCATGGCGGCTGCGTCCATTCTCAGCATCACGCTTGTGCCAGTGCTGATGGGTTACTTTGTGCGCGGACGCATTCATCCTGAAGCTAAAAACCCGGTCAATCGGTTATGCATCGCTTTGTATCGGCCCGCACTTGCAGGCGTTATTGCCTGGCCCAAAACAACGATCATCTTTGCGCTGGTTCTGGTCGCGTCCATTCTTGTGCCGTTGAACTGGATTGGATCTGAGTTTATGCCGGAGTTGAAGGAAGGTGATTTCCTTTACATGCCGTCGCTGTACACCGGTGTCTCCATTGGCAAAGCGCGTGAGGTGCTTCAGCAGACGGATCGAATGATCATGCAGGTGCCTGAGGTAAAGACCGTTCACGGCAAGCTTGGCCGCGCCGAAACAGCAACAGATCCAGCTCCACTGACCATGTTTGAAACCACCATTCAGCTGAAGCCGCAAGATCAGTGGCGTGAAGGGATGACGCTTGAGAAAATTCGGCAGGAACTGGATAAGTCAGTCCAGGTTCCCGGCCTGACGAACGTCTGGATTCAACCAATCAAGAACCGCATTGATATGCTTGCGACTGGCATGAAAACACCTGTTGGTGTCAAAGTGTCGGGGCCGGACTTACAGGTCATTCAAGATCTTGCAGTGAAGATTGAGGGCCTCGTGAAAGGCGTTGAGGGGACGCTATCCTCCTACGCAGAGCGCCCAAGAGGTGCGCGCTTTATCGAGATTGATATCGATCGTAATGCCGCGGCTCGCTATATCCTAAATATTAAGGATGTTCAGGATGTAGTGCAAACCGCAATTGGTGGAATGGATATCGCCGAAAGCGTTGAGGGACTGGAGCGATACCCCATCAACTTACGCTATCCTCAGGATTGGAGAAGCAGCCCGGATCAACTTGAAAAACTCCCCGTTGTGACGCCATCCGGTGCGCATATTCCGCTTGGAGCCGTCTCAAATATCAACATTGTTGACGGCCCCGGTATGATCCGCTCAGAAAATGCACGCCCAACTGGTTTTGTTTTCATCGATATCGAGGGACGAGACCTTGGTGGTTATGTCAGCGAAGCACAAAAACTGGTCGCTTCCGAAGTTCAAATCCCTGCTGGTTATTCGATCACATGGTCAGGACAGTATGAGTATATCGAGCGTGTTCAGGAACGCTTGCAGTTGGTTGCGCCGGTAACATTGCTAATCATCACTCTGATGCTCTTTCTTGCGTTCAACCGCGTAGGAGAGGTCGCGATTATTCTAACGTCCCTGCCAGTCGCGCTGACAGGTGGCGTCTGGTTTGTCTACACCTTAGGGTTTGACTTGTCGGTTGCCGTGCTGGTTGGCTTCATCGCCTTGGCAGGTGTTGCTGTTGAAACGGCTATTGTCATGTTGCTCTACCTGAACCTTTCCTGGGACAAGCGTGTGGCGTTTGCCCGGAAAGAACACAAGGTCCTCACCACAAAAGATATCCTTGATGCTGTTATCGAGGGTGCCCTGTTACGATTGCGGCCAAAGGTGATGACCGTGGCAACCATCTTTGCCGGGTTGATACCAATCATGCTGGGTAGTGCAACGGGTTCAGAAATCATGAAACGGATTGCAGCCCCAATGGTTGGCGGTATGATCACCGCGACCCTGCTTACACTCTTTGTCATCCCCGCCATTTATGTGCTTTGGAAGAAAGCCCGATTATCTGCATTGAATAAAATCACCGGAGAAGAAGAGGCCTGTGAAAGTCAGGAGATAACAAAGCCTAAGTGATGTTTGATTGTCGATTACCTGATGGCCAAACTCTTTTCATTTCCTTGTTGATTTTAGTCTTGACCTTCCAGTGGCTGGAACCCTTAGGGTGCCTTCAACAGACAATGAAATGGTGAAATTATGTCCCACAGTTCAACACTGAAAATGCAAGTCGAAGGCATGAATTGTGCGTCTTGTGTCGGTCGTGTCGAGAAGGCCCTAAAGAGTATTTCCGGTGTGGCCAGCGCTTCGGTCAACCTTGCAACGGAAAGCGTGCTGGTCAATTACGATGAGACCCTCACGACGCAAGATGTGGCCAATGCGCTTCAGACGGCTGGCTATCCAGCGGTTTCAGAAAGCATCACTTTTGGTGTCGGGAACCTGAACTGCGCGTCTTGTGTGGGACGAGCTGAAAAAGCGTTGCGAGCCGGAAATGGTGTTCTGGAAGCCAATGTTAATCTGGCAACAGAAAGCGCGACAGTGCGCTACGCAGCCGGGGCAACAACACCATCTGCGATTGCTGAACTGGTCACTGCAGCAGGGTATCCCGCTACATTGGAAAAGACCGAGCCTGCTGAAACAGCTCACCGCAAAACAGATGAAATCCGGCAGCTCAAAAGCAAAGTGTTGCTCGCCGCTGCGCTGGCACTTCCGGTTTTTCTGATCGAAATGGGAAGTCACTTCATCCCCGGCGTCCATATGCTGATTGAGAACTCTCTTGGTTTGCAGAACAGTTACTATCTGCAGTTCGTCCTGACGACTGTCGTACTCTTTGGACCGGGTCGACATTTCTACACCAAGGGCTTCCCGTCGCTCTTGAAAGGCGCGCCGGACATGAACTCACTGGTCGCGCTTGGAACCTCCGCCGCATATGTTTTCTCCCTCGTTTCAACCTTCGCGCCACAATTGCTCCCGGCGGGGACTGTTAACGTCTATTATGAGGCCGCCGCAGTGATTGTCGTCCTCATCTTGCTAGGCCGCTTTCTGGAGGCTCGCGCTAAAGGGCGGACTGGAGAAGCTATCCAAAAGCTCGTTGGCATGCAGGCTAAAACTGCGCGCGTTGAGCGTGATGGTGTCACGGTAGAAGTTCCGATTGAAGAGATCATTGTCGGCGATGTCATTCAGGTCCGTCCGGGTGAGAAGATCGCCGTCGACGGTGCCGTTATCTCAGGTTCTTCCTTCGTGGACGAAAGCATGATTACAGGTGAGCCAATCCCGGTTGAAAAAACGTCAGGTGATGAGGTTGTTGGCGCGACGATCAATGGCACGGGAGCCTTGAGTGTTCAGGCCAGCAAAGTTGGCAATGATACGGTTCTCTCGCAAATCATTCAGATGGTGGAACAGGCTCAAGGTGCCAAACTGCCAATCCAGGGATTGGTCGACAAAATCACGTCGTGGTTTGTGCCAGCTGTGATTACCGTTGCAATCCTCACCGTCGCTGTGTGGTTCCTGTTTGGTCCCGATCCTGCGCTTAGTCTTGCTTTAGTAGCCGGCGTTGCTGTGCTTATCATCGCTTGTCCCTGTGCCATGGGGTTGGCAACACCAACCTCCATTATGGTTGGTACAGGCCGCGCAGCTGAACTGGGCGTTCTGTTCCGCAAAGGTGACGCGTTGCAGATGCTTCAGGAAACCAAGGTGGTTGCTTTGGATAAGACTGGCACGCTCACAGCCGGACATCCAGAACTGACAGATATCATCCTGAGCGAGGGGTTTGAGGAGGAAGATGTCTTGCGAATGGTTGCAGCCGTTGAGCAAAACTCCGAACACCCCATTGCAAAGGCAATCGTGCAGGCTTCACATGAACGTGGCATAGCACTTCCAAAACCAGAGAGCTTTAACTCCCTGACAGGATTTGGTGTCAGTGCAGTTGTGCAGGGGCAAGATGTTCTGGTTGGTGCCGACCGTCTGATGGATCGTGAAGGTATTGCATTGGAACAGCTTTCTGTCGATGCAACGGTACTTGCAACGCGTGGTAAAACCCCACTTTACGTTGCAATTGATGGGAAAGTTGCAGCGGTAATTGCAGTTGCTGACCCAATCAAGAAAACAACTCCAGATGCAATCAAATCCCTTCATGGGCTTGGCTTGAAGGTTGTGATGATCACAGGCGATAATCAGAAGACCGCAAACGCCATTGCAGCCGAGCTTGGTATCGATAGCGTGATTGCCGAGGTTCTGCCTGACGGCAAAGTCCATGCATTGGAAGACCTGCGGAAGAGCGCTTCCGGCAAACTGGCCTTCGTGGGCGATGGCATCAATGATGCGCCTGCACTTGCCGCAGCAGACGTTGGCATCGCCATCGGCACGGGCACTGATGTGGCAATTGAAGCTGCGGATGTTGTCCTGATGGCTGGAGACCTGAACGGTGTGGTCAATGCGTTCCACATCAGCCAGAAAACCATGCGCAACATCCGTCAGAACCTGTTCTGGGCATTCAGTTATAATACACTGCTGATTCCGGTTGCTGCAGGCGTGTTATATCCATTCGGCGGCCCGCTTCTGTCTCCCGTTCTGGCAGCCGGTGCTATGGCACTTTCAAGCGTGTTTGTCTTAACCAACGCTTTGCGGTTACGCTGGATCAAAGCGACAACGGCCCACTAAAAGGGATGGAACGACGATGAATATTGGTGAAGTAGCAGAGCGCTCCGGCATCCCGACCAAGACTATCCGTTATTATGAAGATATCGGCTTTCTTCATCCTAAACGGAATGAAAACGGATACCGGATCTTTGAAGAAACAGAACTGCACAAGCTAACATTCATCGGTCGTGCCCGTTCCCTTGGGTTCAACATTGAAGAGTGCCGGGCCTTGCTGGCACTTTACGAGGACAAAGAACGCGGCAGTTCTGATGTCAAAAAAATCGCGCAACAACACGTGCAGGAAATCGAAGCCAAAATCGCCGACCTCATCGCCATGCGCGATACCCTAACCCACCTCATAACCGCCTGCGCCGGCGACCACCGCCCCGACTGCCCAATCCTGGATAACCTGAGTGACGGGAAGGGGGAGTAGGTGTGATTATCCAATCACACTTTCATGTCGCCAGTGGTTTGGAGGGGCGGCTGGCTATGTAGGCGGCTATGGCGCACATCATGAGGGCGACGGCAACGGCCAGCAGGATTGTGGGGTGGGACATTTTGAGGAACATTAGGTAGCCAAAGATCAGGCCTGTGAAGGCAAAGAATTTTGCTCTTTTTGGGATGACCTTATGTTCCTGCCATTGGATGACACTTGGTCCAATCTTTGGATGTGTCAGGATCCAGTTTTCCAGACGTGGGTTGGATTTTGCAAAGCAACCTGCTGCAAGAATGAAGAAAATTGTTGTCGGCAGCAACGGTAAAAAGATGCCAACGATCCCTGTGGCCACTAGGGCTAATCCAAGCGTCATATAGAATAGCTTCTTCACAGAGAGCTCCACTTCCGGCAAGCATGATATGCCTTATACGCCGTGTTGGTGAGTGCTGACAATAGGGGGAGTTTGGCTATTGGCGCATCAACTGGCGACCATGGCTAACATATCCACCCTCTTAGATGAGAAGCATGAATTCTTTTTCAAGGGGAACTTGCAAAACCGACAAAATACACTAGTTCGTAAAGAAGCACGGATATACCTGCACCTTGTCGCTGATATAAAGCGGAGGGTTCCCGAATTAGGAAAGTTTGGCCGATGGGATCTGACGGGGATAAAAAGCCGAAGCGCGTTGGGTTTATGACGCGACTGCGGAACTATTTCTTTACTGGCCTTGTGATCACGGGTCCGGTTGGTATTACGCTTTATCTGAGTTGGTCATTGATCCAATTGATTGATGGTTGGGTAAAGCCCTTCCTGCCATCTATCTACAATCCAGATAACTATCTGCCGGTGGAAGTTCCGGGTTTTGGATTGTTTGCTGCATTGTTGGCAATAACGGTGATTGGTTTCCTGACAGCTAACATTGCTGGGCGCTCGCTCATCAGCGTTGGCGAATCCATTCTTGGCCGCATGCCATTGGTGCGTAACCTTTATTCTGCATTGAAACAGATCTTTGAAACTGTTTTGAATGACAGCGGCCGCAACTTTACCAAAGCAGGTTTGGTTGAATATCCGCGTAAAGGTTTGTGGGCGATTGTGTTTCTTGCCACGGACACCAAGGGCGAAGTTGCTGCGCATCTGGAAGAGCAAGCGGATACGGTTTCTGTCTTCTTGCCAACTACACCGAACCCGACCTCTGGCTTTTTGCTGTTTGTGCCGCGCGAGGACATCATCGAGCTTTCCATGAGCGTTGAAGATGCCGCAAAGCTGGTTATTTCAGCTGGTCTTGTCAGCCCAGAGTATCCGAAGCTTTTAGAGGGCGAGGATAAAAAGGCTGTTGAGGCGCATCAACGCAAGAAAGCTGGCAAAGGCGGTGATGGTCCCGAGACCGTCGCGGCTGAATAGATTAGCCCGCTCTAAGCAGTTTGATAGCTTCGTCTCTGGCGAAGAGATACAAGAGGTGGCGCAAGGCGTCGCCTCTTTCTGTTTCTAACTCTGGATCCGTGGCCATGATGAGTTTTGCATCATCACGTGCGATTTCCATCAAGTCTGCATGATCTTCAATGGAGGCAAGCCTGAAACCGGGTGTGCCGGACTGACGGGTGCCCAGGAGTTCACCTTCACCGCGCAGGCGCAGATCTTCCTCTGAGATGAGAAAGCCGTCATTGGTTTGACGCAGGATGTTGAGGCGGGATGCTGCAGTCTCATTAAGAGGGGCTTTGAAAAGGAGCAGGCAGGATGATGCTAGACTTCCACGGCCAACACGTCCTCTGAGCTGGTGCAGCTGAGCAAGTCCAAAGCGCTCGGCATGTTCAATAACAATGATGGTTGCATCCGGGACGTCTACGCCGACCTCAATCACGGTTGTCGCTACAAGCACTCGGGCGTCACCATTTTTGAAGGCGTCCATGGCGACTTGTTTCTCATCAGCCTTCTGACGTCCATGAACGAGAGCAACAACCGGGCCTAGGGCGTTTTGCAAATCGTTGAAGCGTTCTTCAGCAGCGGCAAGGTCGATCTTTTCCGACTCTTCCACGAGCGGGCAGACCCAATAGATCTTTTGCCCTTGTGCAATCATTGCTTTCAGGCGGTCAACAACCTCACCAATGCGGTCCAGTGATATGGAGACGGTTTTGATTTCCTGTCGGCCCTTGGGCTTATCAGTCAGGCGGGAGACGTCCATATCGCCGAAGTAAGAGAGGACCAGCGTGCGTGGGATTGGAGTTGCGGTCATCACAAGTACATCCACGTGGGCGCCTTTGGAGGACAGAGCTAATCGTTGGTGGACACCAAAGCGGTGTTGCTCGTCTACGATCGTGATACCAAGGTCTTTGAAATTGACCGTTGATTGGAAGAGCGCATGGGTGCCGACAATTAAGTCGATTTCACCTGCTTCCAACGCTTCACCAATCTCGCGTTTAGTTTTGGCCGTGTCTTTACCTGACAGAACAGCGGTGCGGATGCCTGCTGCATCGCACAGAGGTTTCATGGAAGCATAGTGCTGGCGGGCCAGAATGTCCGTTGGAGCCATCATAGCGGCTTGAGCGCCTGTCTCAATAACAGCTGCCATTGCCATGAGGCCGACGACTGTTTTACCTGAGCCAACATCGCCCTGAAGCAGGCGTAACATGCGGGTTGGCTCTTCCAGGTCTGCAAAGATTTCTTTCAGCGCTTCTTCCTGGCCGTCTGTGAGTTCGAACGGGAGGGCTGTAAGGATCTTTCGGCGCAGGGAGCCGTCCCCTTTGCGGGCTTTGCCGCCCATGTGGCGCAGAGAGTTGCGCACAAGAGCTAGGGCTAGCTGGTTTGCCAGAAACTCATCGTAAGCGAGACGTTCGCGGGCTTTGCCTTCTGGTGCCAGATCTCTGGCATCCTCCGGTTTATGTATGGACCGCAAGGCAACATCAAACGGTGGGAAATCGCGTTGCTCTATGAAGGGTTGGTTTTGCCACTCAGGCATTTGCGGGAGGAACTCAAGAGCGGTGCCCATAGCTCGTTGGAGTGTTTTGGAGGCAAGGCCCGCTGTCATTGGGTAAACAGGCTCTACGAGCGGCAGATTTTCAGCTTCTTCCTCAGAAACCATATGATCTGGGTGCACCATTTGGGCGCGGTCGTTAAACCATTCCACCTTGCCAGAGACTATGCGCTTCTCGCCCTCGGGCAGTGTGCGATGCAAGAAATCTCCGCGTGCGTGGAAGAATACCAGCTCAATGGCTCCGGTCTCATCATGCGCCAGAACCTTGTAGGGCGCACGGCTGCCTCGTGGAGGTGCGCGATGCTGGTCTATGTGGAGCACAAGCGTCACGATTTCCCCCTCGGGGGAGCCGGAGACACCTGGGCGCAAGCGTCGGTCGATAACATTTACCGGAACATGGAAGAGCAAATCGGAAATGCGGGCGTCGCGGTCCGGGCTGCCGACAAGCAGGTTTGTTATGGTCTTCGCAATCTTGGGGCCGATACCCGGAAGTTTGGTGACCGAAGCGAAAAGAGGATCAAGGCGAGTAGGGCGCATACCATATAGACCAGAACGTGAACAGCAGATCTGATCTGTGCCATGTTCCTGTGATTTGTGCAACGCCCTTAAGAAAACACTGACAGATGAAAATAAGGGTTGTATACAGGCGAAACATTTTGGCCCTATCTATTTGCAGATAGTGACAAGGATAAGCGACCTTCTAAGGAAACGACGATGGATCAGAGTGCGCAGAGCGAAGATCAAAACGAGAACACAGGACTGGATAACCGCCGCAAACGTATCATTTTCCGCTGTCACCATCGTGGCATGAAGGAAATGGACATCATGCTGGGCGGCTACGTTGAAAAGCATATTGTGCAGATGAATGATGATGAGCTGGATGAGCTGGAAGTGTTCCTGCAACATCATGATCAGGATCTCTTCTCATGGTTTATTGGTACGAAGCCAGTCCCTGATGAAGCAAACACAGATCTGTTCCGCAAGATCCTTGATTACTACAAGGACAAGGCTGGAAGCTAATTGCGCTGTGGTATTTGGTTTGCTGTAGATCAGGTGCCTTTTATTGCCCGCCGACGATTTGAAATAATAAGGTTGCCCCTCCCGTGTTTGAAAGTTTGCTCAAAAAAAGTGAAAACATCACGCTTGCTTCCGTTCCTGATGGAGCAGAGGCTTACGTGCTTTCAAAGGTGCTTGCTGAAGTTGAGGAGGGCGGCCTTGCGATGACTTATGTTGCGCGGGATGCAACCCGTATGGCGGCGCTGACGGAAGCTCTGGGGTTCTTTGCGCCTGATGTGGAAGTGCTTCAGCTGCCTGCATGGGATTGCTTGCCGTATGACCGTGTTTCACCTCATGGAGCGATTGTCGCGCGCAGGTTGCTGACATTGCTTCGGTTGGCAAAGGGGCTGCCGAAGAAAAAGAAGTTTGTTCTGATCACAACAGTGAACGCGGCTTTGCAGCGGATGCCAATTCGTGAGTGGACGGCCAATCATATTCTCTCGTTTATGCCGGGCAACCGTATCAATCCCGACAAAATCGTTAAGTGGCTGGAAGTCAACGGCTTTGCCCGCACGCCAACTGTGCGAGAAACCGGGGAGTATGCGGTACGCGGTGGCATTATTGACTTGTTTTCTCCGGCAACCAAAGAGCCTGTGCGTCTGGATTTCTTCGGAGATACACTGGAGTCCATTCGTTCCTTTGATACGGATAGTCAGAGAACGCTGGCCCAGAAGAAGGGGCTAACGCTTGTTCCTATGAGCGAGATCATTCTTGATCCTGAAACGATTTCGCGGTTCCGTCGTAACTATGTGACTGCTTTTGGGGCCGCTGGGCCTGAGGATGTTCTCTACCAGTCCATCAGTGAGGGGCGGCGTTATGCGGGGATGGAGCATTGGCTGCCTCTGTTCCATGATAACCTCTCTACTCTGTTTGATTATATTGGTGAAACGCCGGTTGTGCTGGATGCCAGTGCTGAGGACATGATCAAGGAGCGCCTTGAGCAGATTGAGGAGCATTTTGGTGCGCGTCAGGACGGGCTTCACAACAAAGCGCTTTCTTCTGGTGTGCCGTATAAGCCTATTCCACCAGTTGCTATTTATCTTCAGGAAACGCAGTTCAGCACATTTGTGGCAGACAGAGCCTCCGCCCAATTATCCCCGTTCGCGATGCCTCCGGGCACAGGCAAGACTGCGATTGATATGGGTGGCCGTCAGGGACGTAACTTTGCGGCTGAACGTGCTGCTGGTGATGTAAATATCTTTGATGCGCTTTCCAAGCATGTGGCTGCTCTTGCCAAGGATGGGAAGAGGGCGGTTCTTTCTTGTTGGAGTGAGGGTTCTCGAGAACGGTTAACCCAAGTTCTTAGTGATCATGGATTGGACCGCACTGGATATGCGGGCAATTCTGCTGAGTTGGGCAAGGTACCCGCTGGGCTGACCGCATTGATCCTTCTTGGACTGGAGCATGGCTTTGAGATTGATGATCTGGCCTTCATTGGGGAGCAAGATATCCTCGGTGATCGCTTGGTGCGTCAGCGTCGGCGTAAGTCCAAAGGTGCGAATGTTCTTACTGAGGCCTCGGCTCTGGCGCCCGGCGATCTTGTGGTGCATGTGGAGCATGGTATTGGGCGCTTTATTGGGCTGAAGACCATTGAAGCTGTTGGGGCGCCGCATGATTGTCTGGAGCTGCAATATGCGGGGTCGGACAAGCTTTACCTTCCTGTCGAAAACATTGAGCTGCTGACGCGCTACGGCTCAGAAGATCAGGAAGTTCAGTTAGATAAGCTTGGCGGCGGGGCATGGCAGGCCCGTAAAGCCAAGATGAAAAAGCGCATTCTTGAGATTGCCGACGGCCTGATCAAGATTGCGGCTGAGCGTGCATTACGAACAGCTCCGGCGATTACGGCTCCTGAAGGGGCTTATGACGAGTTCTCTGCGCGGTTTGTCTATGATGAGACCGATGACCAGATGAGTGCCATTGAAGCTGTGTTTGATGATATGGCTTCAGGGCGTCCTATGGATCGGCTCATCTGTGGTGACGTGGGCTTTGGTAAGACGGAAGTTGCTCTAAGAGCTGCGTTTTTGGCAGCGATGTCTGGGAGGCAGGTGGCGATTGTGGTTCCGACCACGTTGTTGGCGCGTCAGCATTACCGGACTTTTGCGGATCGTTTCAATGGATTGCCGATTGAAGTGCGTCAGGCATCGCGACTTGTCCCCGGTAAGGAACTGTCTGAGACCAAGAAGGGACTGAAAGAAGGCTCCGTCGATGTTGTGATCGGGACGCATGCGCTCCTGGGAAAAGCCATTGGTTTCAGGGATCTGGGACTTCTCATTATCGATGAGGAACAGCATTTTGGGGTGAAGCATAAAGAGCGGTTGAAAGAGCTGAAAAGTGATGTTCACGTTCTGACCCTATCTGCGACCCCGATTCCTCGTACCCTACAATTGGCACTGACGGGCGTTCGGGAGCTTTCCCTTATCGCAACACCGCCGGTGGATCGTTTGGCTGTGCGCTCGTTTATATCCCCGTTTGACCCGATGGTTATCCGCGAGAGTTTGCTTCGTGAGCACTATCGTGGGGGTCAGAGTTTTTATGTGTGTCCGCGCGTGTCTGATTTGGCAGAGGTGAGGGCGTTCCTAGAAGAGAATGTGCCTGAAGTTAAAGTGGTTTCTGCTCACGGGCAGATGCCTCCGGGAGAGCTGGATGACATCATGAATGCCTTTTATGAGGGCAAGTTTGATGTGCTTTTGGCGACGACTATTGTTGAGTCCGGATTGGACATACCAAACGCGAACACTTTGATTGTGCATCGCTCAGATATGTTTGGTCTGGCGCAGCTTTATCAGATCCGTGGGCGTGTGGGGCGTTCCAAGACACGGGCTTACGCTCTGTTTACGGTTCCTGCCAATAAGACGCTGACGCCTACTGCTGAGCGCCGCCTTAAGGTGCTGCAAAGTCTTGAGAATTTGGGGGCGGGCTTCCAGCTTGCGTCGCATGATCTGGATATTCGTGGAGCTGGTAACTTGCTTGGGGAAGAGCAGTCCGGGCATATTAAAGAGGTTGGGTTTGAGCTTTACCAGCAGATGCTGGAGGAGGCGGTTGCGCAGCTCAAATCTGGTGGTGAGGACTTCCAGGAAGACAAGTGGTCCCCGCAAATTGCTATCGGTACGCCTGTTCTTATCCCCGATACGTATGTGCCGGACCTTCAGTTGCGCCTTGAGCTTTATCGCCGCTTGGCGGATCTCATGGAGCTTGAAGACATCGATGGCTTTGGGGCGGAGATGATTGACCGCTTTGGGCCACTTCCTGAGGAAGTTCAACACCTTCTGAAGATTGTCTACATCAAGGGGCTGTGCCGCAAAGCGAACGTTGAAAAGATTGACGCTGGGCCGAAGGGCATCGTGATTGCTTTCCGCAATGGCGAGTTCAACAATCCAGCGGGGCTGGTATCCTACATCGCGGAGCAAACTATCCTCGCCAAGATCCGTCCTGATCAGAAGGTGGTGCTGACCCGTGACTGGCCGTCTGCGGATGATCGGTTGAAGGGAACCGCTGCTGTGTTGATTAAGCTCTCGCGGCTGGCTGAAAATGCCTGATTTTTCGTCTTAAATGGCTCATTTGCTGGGGTTTTTATGAAATCCCAGCGTTGCGTCGCTATGTGCGCGGATTTGCGTTTTTAGCGTTAAGATGAAAGGTTTTGTGAGCTGATTAATTTTGCTTGAGTTCTGTCGCTTCAACTGACGATGGGAGCAATGCAGCTTCTTAAAGAGCATTATTGGGTTGATATGGCGTCTTCCAATGTATGCTTATTCATGGTTTCAATGAATGATTGAGAGGCCTCGTAGAGGTAGTGCTTGACGTTGCAGGAACCGGTTATTCTGCACGTGTTTGTTGCTGGATCGAAGCACTCCACCATTGTCATGTTTGGTTCCAGTAATTTGATGACATCGCCCAACTGGATTTCGTTGCTTGGCTTGGCCAGCTGCATACCGCCCCCTTTGCCTTTGAAAGATGAAACATACCCCGCTTCAACAAGGCGTAACACAATCTTCACTAAATGGTTACGGGAGATGTCATGGTATTCCGAAACCTCTTTAACACTACATAAACGCTGAGGATTTGAGGCGAGATACATGAGTGTTCTCAGGCCGTAATCCGTAAATTTTGTCAATTGCATCTTGACGCCGTATGCTCTCGTTAATAATTAGCATTTGAAATGCACATTTAAGAGGCCCATCAAATGATCAGCCAAACTACCATTGAAATTGTTAAATCTACAGCACCTATTCTTCAGGAGCATGGAGAGGTATTAACACAGCATTTTTATAAGCGTATGCTTTCGCGCAATCCAGAGGTTGCCTCTTTCTTCAATACATCCAATCAGGAGCAGGGTACTCAGCAAAGAGCTTTGGCTGGTGCTGTAACTGCATTTGCGCTGCATATTGATAATTTGGAAGTTTTGGCTGGTGCGGTCGAGTTGATCGCGCAAAAGCACGCTGCTTTGCAAATCAAGGCTGAACATTACCCTATTGTCGGTGAGAACCTGCTTGCATCCATTCAAGAAGTTTTGGGAGATGCGGCAACAGATAGCATCATCAATGCATGGGCAGAGGCTTATGGTTTTCTCTCTAGTATTTTGATTGAGCGAGAAAGCACGATTTACAAGGAAAAAGCTGATCAACCGGGTGGCTGGGATGGTTTCCGAGACTTCGAGGTTGTTAAGAAACAGGCTGAGAGCAGCAACATAACGTCATTCTACCTCAAACCAGCAGACAAAGGTGCTTTACCCCAATCCTGAGCATTTTGAAAGCAGCGCTTGTGCGAGATGGAGACAGAGAGGTTATTCTGGTTCATGCCAGTCAGAACGAGACTGTCCAGGCTTTTAAAGGTGAAATAAATGAGCTTGCGCACCAGAACCAGAACCTGAAAGTCTATTATCGCTATAGTGACGAAGAGGCTGATGGCCAGTTCCGCACGGGTAATAGTTCAACAGGTTTAGTCGATCATAGTTTTCTGGAGAATCTGTCTGCTGGTCTTGAGGCGGACTATTACTTTTGTGGGCCAAAGCCGTTTATGGCTGGTCTCTACTCTAGTCTTCAGGATCGCGGCGTACCTGAGAAACAGCTCAATTTCGAGTTCTTTGGTCCAAAAGAAGATCTACTGGTGTCACATGAACATCGTGTTGAGATGGCCTAAAACAGCTCGCATTTAAGTTGAAGCAATGAACTGCTTTAGCCTTTGTTTTTGCGTCTCTTTGTCCGAAAATCGGTTCCCACTTTTCGGCGATACGCTGTAATTTCACTCCATAGAGTGATTGAACCGACTGGTTTGAAATGGATGAGCGCCCCATTCGTGGGGCGCAGTCTGGTTGACTTTAATGAGATGCCAAAAGTTATGCCCTTTTTTGGGGGGGCACACGGTACTGCTCTGTTTTAGAAAAAATAACAGATAAAGACAGTTTTCAATTGTTACGGAAACTCTTGGTTAAGGGCGTTGTGAAATAGTGCTGGGCATGTGACCATTTTTGTAATGAGTAGGTCAGTCAGTGCTAGCTACCACACGTCAGCGAAAACACTCCTATCTAAAGAATCTCCTTGTGCCGGGTATTGCCATTGGTGCGCTTTGCTACTTTGCATTTCATGCGCTCAACGGTAAGCTGGGTCTTGTGGGTCGACCACAGATTGAGCATGAGATTCTTGCGCTCGAATTGGAGCTTGATGAGTTGCGGGAAGAACGCCTGCAATTACAACGCCGTGTCATGTTGCTTGACCCGGAGAGCCTTGATCCAGACATGGTGGATGAGCGGGCTCGCGCTTCCCTTAATCTGGCGCACGTGAATGAAGTTGCAATCATGCGCAACTGAAACATCAGCGTGTATTAACTTGAATTGGGTTGATTTGGTTGAATTAACCTAATTTAAGTTAACTTGAAAATATCAATAAAATCAGCATCTTAGATAAATCCCCAAGTGTTTCTGCTCATATTGGCATTCTGCGCTGTGGGCGATAGTGTGCTTTCACCAATTCACGTCACAAAGAGACGAGGCTCATGGCTGGAACTCAATCCAAGTCTTCAGGCGGTCGCGCTAAAAGTGCTACCAAAGCCCGCGGTGCGATGAAAAACGTACCTGCACTAGTAGAATTCTCCAAAGATGAAGAGCTAAACGCTTATCGCGAAATGCTTTTTATCCGTCGCTTCGAAGAAAAGGCGGGTCAGCTTTACGGTATGGGTCTGATTGGTGGCTTCTGTCACCTTTACATCGGCCAGGAAGCTGTTGTCGTTGGAATGGAGATGGCCAAGGAAAAAGGTGATCAGATGATCACTTCTTACCGTGACCATGCTCACATGCTCGCTTGCGGCATGGACCCGAACGGCGTGATGGCCGAACTGACTGGTCGCCGCGGTGGTCTGTCCAAAGGTAAGGGCGGTTCCATGCACATGTTCTCCAAAGAACAGGAGTTCTATGGCGGACACGGCATCGTGGGTGCTCAGGTCTCACTTGGTACCGGTCTTGCGTTTGCGAACCGCTATAAAGAGAACGGCAAAGTTTCCATGGCGTTCTTCGGCGATGGTGCAGCCAACCAGGGTCAGGTTTACGAGAGCTTCAACATGGCGAAGCTTTGGAACTTGCCAGTGATCTACGTCATTGAGAACAACAAGTACGGCATGGGTACCTCCATTGAACGTGCTTCTTCCACGACAGACCTTAGCCAGCGCGGTGCTTCCTTCGGCATTCCAGGTGTTCAGGTTGATGGTATGGACGTGCGCGCGGTGAAAGCTGCGACCGACTATGCGATGGAATGGTGCCGTGAAGGCAATGGTCCTTACATCCTTGAGATGATCACCTACCGCTACCGTGGCCACTCCATGTCTGACCCTGCAAAATACCGCAGTAAAGACGAAGTCCAGAAAATGCGCTCTGAGCATGACCCGATTGAACAGGTTCGTGCTCGCCTTCTTGAAAAAGAATGGGCAAGTGAGGACGATCTGAAGGCTATCGATAAGGAAGTACGCGCTGTTGTTGCTGCTTCTGCTGAGTTTGCACAGAACGATCCTGAGCCGGATCCATCTGAGCTCTACACAGATATCGTGCTCTAAGGTCGGGATAATACATTATGGCTGTTGAAATTTTAATGCCTGCGCTTTCTCCGACCATGGAAGAAGGCAAACTTGCTAAGTGGCTTAAGAAAGAAGGCGACACCGTTGCTGCAGGTGACGTGATTGCTGAAATCGAGACCGACAAAGCAACCATGGAAGTGGAAGCGGTAGACGAGGGCGTGCTTGGCAAGATCCTCGTTGCTGAAGGCACCGAAGAAGTAAAAGTGAACGCGCCGATTGCAGTTTTGCTGGAAGAAGGCGAAGATGCATCTGCTGCTGACAACCTGGGCGCTGCTCCTGTTGCGCCGGCTGCACCTGTGGCTGCTGAAGCACCAGTCGCGCCTGCTGCACCAGCGGCTCCTGCTGCACCGGTTGTAAGCGTTGCACCTGCTGATCCGGAAATTCCTGCGGGCACCAAAATGGTGAGCATGACCGTTCGTGAAGCTCTTCGCGACGCGATGGCCGAAGAAATGCGCCGCAATGAGAACGTGTTCCTGATGGGCGAAGAAGTTGCTCAGTATCAGGGCGCCTATAAGATCTCCCAGGGTCTTCTGGATGAGTTCGGCGAAAAGCGCGTGATCGACACACCAATCACCGAGCATGGCTTTACTGGCCTTGCTGTTGGCGCTGCGATGGCAGGTTTGAACCCAATTGTTGAGTTCATGACCTTCAACTTCGCAATGCAGGCGATTGACCACATCATCAACTCTGCCGGTAAGACGCTTTATATGTCTGGCGGTCAGATGGGCGCACCAATGGTGTTCCGCGGTGCAAACGGTGCGGCTGCTCGTGTGGGTGCGCAGCACTCTCAGGACTTTGCAGCATGGTATGCTTCCATTCCAGGCCTTAAGGTTGTTCAGCCTTACACCGCAGCTGATGCGAAGGGTCTTTTGAAAGCGGCTATCCGCGACCCGAACCCGGTTGTGTTCCTTGAAAACGAGATCCTTTACGGTCAGCACTTCGACGTGCCGGATGTTGAAGATCTGGTTCTGCCAATCGGCAAAGCGAAGATTGTTCGCGAAGGTACTGATGTGACCATGGTTTCCTGGAGCATCGGCATGACCTACGCGCTACAGGCTGTTGATGAGCTGGCAAAGCAGGGCATTTCTGTTGAGCTGATCGATCTGCGTACCATTCGTCCGTTGGACATGGAGACTGTTCTGGCCTCCGTTCGCAAAACCGGTCGTCTGGTAACTGTAGAAGAAGCCTTCCCAATCTGTTCCGTTTCCTCTGAAATTGCTTATCAGGTTCAGAGCGAAGCCTTCGATTGGCTGGATGCGCCAGTTCTGCGCGTAACCGGTAAAGATGTTCCAATGCCATATGCAGCAAACCTTGAGAAACTGGCTCTGCCAAACACCAAGGAAGTTATCGACGCTGTTAAGGCTGTGACCTACACCGCCTAATTGGAGAAAAGTGGTATGCCAATCAACATTCTGATGCCTGCGCTTTCTCCGACAATGGAAGAAGGCAATCTGGCCAAATGGCTGGTTAAAGAAGGTGACGCAATTTCTGCTGGCGACGTGATTGCAGAGATTGAAACCGATAAAGCGACCATGGAAGTGGAAGCTGTCGATGAAGGCACCATTGGTAAAATCGTGGTTGCTGAAGGCACAGAGGGCGTGAAGGTGAATGCACCGATCGCGATCCTTCTGGAAGAGGGCGAAGACGCTTCTGCAATGGACGCAGCTCCTGCTGCTCCTGCGCCAGCTCCTCAGGCTCCGGCAACGCCTGAAGCTCCTGCTGCTCCAGCAGCGGTGGCACCTGCACCAGCTGCTCCGGTGGCTGCTTCTGGTGAGCGCGTGTTCTCATCTCCTCTGGCGCGCCGTCTGGCGAAGCAGAATGGTCTGGACATTGCCCTGATCAACGGCTCTGGCCCGCATGGCCGCGTTGTGAAGCGTGACGTTGATGCTGCGATTGCTGCTGGCACTGGCAAGGCTGAGGCCGCGCCTAAAGCTGCGGACGCACCGAAGGCTGCTGAGGCTCCAAAAGCTGCGCTGGCGTCTGGCCCATCTGATGAACAGACCCTCAAGCTGTTTGATGAAGACAGCTACGAGCTGGTTCCTCACGATGGCATGCGTAAGATCATTGCAAAGCGCCTGACAGAGTCCAAACAGACTGTTCCACACTTCTACCTGACGCTGGAGTGTGAACTGGATGCTCTGTTGGCTCTGCGTGCGCAGCTCAATGCTTCTGCACCGAAGGACGGCGACGGCAAGCCAGCTTACAAGCTGTCTGTCAACGATATGATCATCAAGGCGCATGCATTGGCACTGAAAGCAATTCCGGCTGCCAACGCATCTTACCTTGAGAGCGGCATGGTTATGCATAAGCATGCTGACGTTGGTGTTGCTGTTTCCATTGATGGTGGCCTGATCACTCCGATCATTCGCCGCGCTGAAGAGAAAACGCTCTCCACGATCTCCATCGAGATGAAAGATCTGGCAAAGCGTGCTCGTGAGCGCAAGCTGGCTCCAACCGAATTCCAGGGCGGAACAACCTCTGTTTCCAACCTTGGCATGTTCGGCATCAAGGAATTTGCTGCGGTGATCAATCCTCCGCACGCAACCATCCTTGCTGTTGGTGCTGGTCAGAAGCGTCCGGTTGTGAAGGGCGATGAGATCGTTCCTGCGACTGTGATGTCTGTGACCCTTTCCACTGACCACCGTGCGGTGGATGGTGCGCTGGGTGCAGAACTTCTGCAGGCCTTCAAAGGCTACATCGAAAACCCGATGTCCATGCTGGTTTAATCAGGACTTACCGGCAGGAAACAGGAACCCCTGCTTTTCTGCCGGTAGATCCAAGTGGTAGGTGTGAGCAAATAGAGTGGAGTAAACTGAAGACCGTTTGAGCAAGGAGACCGTATGATATGGTCAAAGTTGTCGATGGCTTCACGTTTTTCAACGAACTCGATACCCTGGAAATTCGTTTGGGCGAACTTTTCGATGTGGTGGATGAGTTCATTCTTGTAGAGGCCACCAAGACCTTTACGGGACACGAAAAGCCTCTCTTTTTTGCTGATAACAAGTCGCGGTTTGCACCGTTTTTGAGCAAGATCCGACATATCATTGTCGAGGACATGCCGGAGACACCGCAGAACGCCTGGTCGAGGGAGTATCACCAACGCGATTGCATAGAACGCGGCCTTAAAGATCTTGCGGTGAAAGATCTGATCCTTGTTTCCGACGTGGATGAAATTCCAAAGCCGGAAGCGCTGCTCAGAGCGAAAAATGACCCCAGGAGCTGTAAAAGCCTGACATTCTTTGGCGCTGATATTTTCCGATACAGACTGAATTTCAAAGATGATGTCTCGGATTTTACCTCGTGCCCGCGAATGATCAGCGCGATGTTTTTCAAAGGTGCTCAGGCTTTGCGGCGTGAGCGAGCTTATCAAAGCAAAAGTCTCTCTCCTGTTCTCGAGGCTGCTTTGTGGCAATGGAAAGCTCTTACACGGCATAGCCGGCTTATGCGACGTCAATTGATCAGGTCTTCCAGCTGGCACTTCAGCTTTTTGGGGGACATGGACAAGGTGGTGACAAAACTCGAGGCTTACTCGCACACCGAACACATGAATGATGCCTATCTGGGCCGTGCGCAAAGAACGCTGGACCGTCTGGATGCGGGCGATGGCAGAGGAAAGCTGGTCGCTAAGGACAGCGGAGAACTGCCCGACTACGTTTTGGAGAACTTTTCCAAGTTCTCCCACCTTTATGTGGAGCCTCAAGCTCCTTGATGCCGATTTGGCGAGGTTAAAGAGATGAGTGGCAACGCCTACGACGTGATTATCATTGGTTCTGGTCCTGGTGGCTATGTAACCGCAATCCGCTCCGCGCAGCTTGGTTTCAAGACCGCGATTGTCGAGCGTGAACATATGGGCGGTATCTGCCTGAACTGGGGCTGTATCCCAACCAAAGCGCTGCTGCGTTCTGCTGAGATCTACCATTACATGCAGCACGGCAAGGACTACGGTCTTTCTGCTGAAAACGTGAGCTTTGACGCTTCTGCTGTTGTGAAGCGCTCCCGTGGTGTTTCCGGTCAGCTCAATGGCGGTATCGGCTTCTTGATGAAGAAGAACAAGGTCGACATCATCTGGGGTGAAGCTAAGCTCACCAAGCCGGGTGAGATCTCTGTTGGGCCTTCTTCCAAAGACGCTATGCAGCCACAGCACCCAACACCTAAGGGTGTGAAGGGCCACGGCACTTACTCCGCCAAGCACGTTATTGTTGCAACTGGTGCGAAGCCGCGCGTTATTCCAGGTCTTGAGCCTGACAAAGAAAACATCTGGACCTATTTTGAAGCGATGGTCCCAGAAAAAATGCCTAAATCCATTGTTGTGATGGGTTCTGGCGCGATCGGCATCGAGTTTGCATCTTTCTATAAGACAATGGGCGTTGATGTGACCGTTGTTGAAATGATGTCGACCATTATGCCGGTTGAAGATCCTGAAATCTCCGCGATTGCGAAAAAGCAGATGGAGAAGCAGGGCATCAAGTTTGTGATGGAAGCGAAGGTCTCCAAGGTTGTTAAGGGTGGCGGTCAGGTGACTGCGACTGTAGAGACCAAAGACGGCAAGACGCAGGAAATCACCGCTGAGAAGCTGATCTCCGCTGTTGGCGTTGTTGGTAACATTGAAAACCTTGGTCTTGAAGCGCTTGGCATCAAGACAGATCGTGGCTGCATCGTGACTGACGGCTTTAGCCGCACCAACGTTCCTGGCGTTTACGCGATTGGTGATGTTGCTGGTCCTCCAATGCTGGCGCACAAGGCTGAGCATGAAGGCGTGATCTGCATTGAGAAGATCTCCGGCCTTGATGTTCACCCGATGAAGAGCGAGCAGATTCCGGGCTGTACCTACTGTAACCCGCAGGTGGCTTCTGTCGGTCTGACCGAACAGCGTGCGAAAGATGCTGGTTATGAGCTGCGTGTTGGTCGTTTCCCGTTCATGGGTAACGGTAAGGCGATTGCTCTTGGTGAGCCTGAAGGTCTGGTTAAGACGATCTTTGACAAGAAGACCGGTCAGCTGCTGGGTGCCCACATGGTTGGTGCTGAAGTGACCGAACTCATTCAGGGTTTCGTCGTTGCCATGGGTCTTGAGACCACCGAAGAAGAGCTGATGCACACTGTCTTCCCGCATCCGACCCTTTCCGAAATGATGAAGGAAAGTGTTCTTGACGCCTACGGACGCGCTCTAAATATGTAAATCAAATCCCTCTCACTGGAATTTTACCAGTGAGAGGGACTTAATTTTTCCCGGGTACTCTTCTTATCAAAAAGGAGAAGAGCCGTGGACTTTATGAAATCGATCATATGGCTGGTGACATCAGCCGTTTGTGCCGTTGTAGCTACTGTGCTGGTGATGGCTACAGTTGGCGGAGAGTTCGCCGTGTTGATTATCGCCGGATTTCTCGGTGGTATTTCAGGGGTTTACCTGTTCGAATTTGCGGATGTGGAAGTTTCCCTGGGGAATGAATATCTCGACCAGGCGGTCGTTGCGATGGTTGGCGCCATTGCGTTTGCTCTGATTGCCTCACTGATTGGTGGGGATGCAATTGGCTTTGAATAGGCGTGGTCCTGAGGCGCGGAACTGACTGAACACCAGTGTCTGGCATTGAGAGATGCTTCATTTCCTGTTATGGACCACTAAACTTATAAGAGACAGCGACACTGACCCTTAAGGCAAGTGTGAAGCAAAGTCTCGGACCTGACGGAACTGATATGGTTACACTGGTAAATACACTCGATCCTAATCATAAAAGCCAAACGGCGTCTGCAATGCAGGAAAAAGAGCGTCCGCGCCATCCGGAAAAAGCGCATCGCCCGGATAATCCTGTTCAGCGCAAGCCAAAATGGATCCGTGTTAAGGCGCCCACTTCTCCTGTCTACAAAGAGACCCACGAGCTGGTTCGCAAGAACAACCTCGTTACGGTTTGTGAGGAAGCTGGTTGCCCGAATATCGGTGAGTGCTGGTCCAAGAAACACGCAAGCTTCATGATCCTGGGTGATACCTGTACCCGTGCCTGTGCGTTTTGTAACGTGCGTACCGGGATGCCTGGCCCAGTTGATCAAAATGAGCCTGAAAGCATTGGTAAAGCTGTTGCGTCCATGGGTCTGGAACACGTGGTGATCACCTCTGTGGACCGTGATGATCTTGACGATGGCGGTGCGACGCACTTTGCCAACGTAATTGCTGCGATCCGTAAAGCTTCTCCAAAAACAACTATTGAAGTGCTGACGCCTGATTTCCTTCGTAAGGAAGGCGCGGTTGAGATTGTTGTTGCGGCCAAGCCTGACGTGTTTAACCACAACATGGAAACAGTTCCTTCCAACTATCTGAAGGTTCGTCCGGGCGCTCGCTACTTCCACTCCATCCGCCTGCTACAGCGCGTGAAGGAGATTGATCCTGAGATGTTCACCAAATCAGGCATCATGGTTGGTCTGGGTGAGGAGCGCAACGAAGTGCTTCAGTTGATGGATGATCTGCGTGTTGCTGATGTGGACTTCCTGACCGTTGGCCAGTACCTGCAGCCAACCAAGAAGCACCATCCGGTGATGAACTTCCCAACACCAGACGAGTTCAAGGCCTATGAGAAGATTGCTTACGCAAAAGGCTTCCTGAAGGTTTCCGCGAACCCGCTGACCCGCTCTTCCCACCACGCTGGCGAAGACTTTGCCGAGCTGAAAGCAGCCCGTAAGGCAAAACAGGGCAACTAAGCACTGGTTCCAACCAACGAATTTTTAAAAGTGTCACACTAGAAGGTGTGACGCTTTTTTTGTTTGTGGGGGGATTACTGGATCATGCTGGTTTCTTCTTCTGCCGCGGAATTCTTACCTGTCCGGTTGCGAATGCTACGCCTGCGAAGATAAGGAGCAGGCCAGTCAGTAGGCTTGTTGTGAGGGCTTCGTTAAGAAACAATGTGCCAAGCAATACGCTGAAACCGGCTCTGAGATAACTTCCTGTTGTCACTCCTAAAGGACCGAGCGTTCGCACAAGGCGAAAGTAGATCACCATTGCGAATGCGGTGGAGAATGCACCCAGAGCAAATATCGAGAGTAGAGACTCAGTTGATGGTGAAAGCTTCACTTGCTGGTCGAGCATGAATGCAATCGGAGCCATAAGACAAGCTGCGAGAGTCATGGAGCAGGCTGCTGTCAGCAGCGGTGGTTGATAAGAGAAGCGCTTTGCGTTCAAGGCAGCTAAGGCATAACAAAGGCTTGCGCCTGTGATTGCGACTTGTCCGAGGACCGAGTTTTGCTCTCCTGCAAAGGCTGCAGGCCCTATGATGACACCAACACCAGCAAATCCAATTAGTATGCCGAGGAACTTTCTGATGTCTGCGGCTTTGTCCTGAAAAATAAAGTAGCTGATCAGAAATACAAATAGAGGCGGCGTTGTGTTGAGGAGCCCAGCAAGACCACTGGAGGTATGCAGTTGCCCCCAACTGATGAGTGTGAAAGGGAGCGCATTTTGCAGGATACCCTGTACTAAAAGTTCCCCCCAACGTTTGGCTGAATTTGGGAAACGAATTCCGCAGATCAAGACCAGGGCTATCAGGATCGTGGCACCAATCAGTAGCCGGAAAAGAACTGTAGTTGCTGGCGGAATGGTGGTGATTGCAACTTCGATAAGGGTGAAGGAAGCTCCCCAAAGGAAGGACAGGATTATGAGAAGGCAGATCTCCGACATGAGCTTGGTAGATGTTTGAGGCATAGTTGTCCTTTCAGAAAACCACTATTTCTTGCCACAAATGATTTGGTGACACTGGCTGGATACGGACTCCATCGTCAATTTGGGATCGACAGATTCAAATAAAGAGAATTTACTGCTGCTATGATTGATGTGGTTGCAGAGTTCCCAGACTGGAAGACGTGTGATCGTGCGCGATTAGCAAGAGATCGCAGTTATGACGGTGTGTTCTTCTCAGGAGTTAAGTCTACCGGGATTTATTGTCGTCCTGTTTGTCCTGTTCGGCCTGCAAAATCAGAAAATGTTGGTTTCTATCCGACTGCTGCAGCAGCGGAACAGGCAGGATATCGCCCATGCCTCCGCTGCAGGCCCGAGGCTGCGCCCGGTAGTCCCGCATGGATGGGGACTGCAACGACAGTCGGCCGTGCGATGCGCCTCATCCATGCGGGGTATCTTGATAATGGCACTGTCCACCAACTTGCTGAAACTCTTGGCATAGGGAGCCGCCATCTAGCACGTTTATTTTCTCAGCATCTTGGGGCCACACCCAGTCAGGTTGCTGCCACAGTAAGACTTCAGCGTGCTAAGCGTTTGATTGATACCACAGACCTAACGTTGGCAGAGATCGCGTTTGCTTCGGGCTTTGGGAGCATACGACGCTTTAATGCTGTGTTTCAGAAGTTGTACGGCAGACCTCCATCTTCACTTCGAAGACCATGATTATTTGCGTGCTTAAGCCTATCTTCTTCCGCTCCTTCTAATCGCCTGAGTAGGCTGGGGGGCGGCGTTCTATCCAGGCGTTGAGGCCTTCGTGGATGTCGTTGGTGGGGACCATTTGGGCGAATTGAGTGGCTTCGATTTGGAGGCCTTCGGAGATGGTTGTGTTGAGGCCGCGGGTGACTGCGGTGAGGATGCGGGCAGCAGCAAGTGGGGAGTGGCGCAGGATGCGTTCTGCCAGAGCGAAGGCTTCTGGCAGCAGGTCGCCGTGAGGGACAACCTTGTTGATGAGGCCAAGTTGGTAGGCGCGTTCCGGGCCAAAGGGATCTCCTGTGAGCAGCAATTCCAGTGCGCGCTTGCGACCTGCCAGACGGGGCAGGCGCTGGGTGCCTCCGAAGGTGGGTGGGATACCGATGTTGATCTCTGGTTTGGCAAAGACGGCGCGATCTGAGGCGATTGCCAGATGGGCGGCCTCTGTGATTTCGCAGCCGCCACCAAACGCGATGCCGTTAACGGCGACGATGATGGGTTTGGTGAAGTTCTCGATGCGGCTGGTCATGGTCTGGCCGCGGCCTACGAACTCTTTGACGGCCACATCTGTCCCCTTGGTGACACTCTGGGAGAACTCATGAATGTCACCTCCAGCGGAAAATGCCCGTTCTCCGGCTCCTGTCAGGATGACTGCGCTGATTTTGGGGTCATCTTCGATCCGGTTCAGAAGTTCCAGAAGGCGGTCGTTGGTCTGGTAGTTCAGTGCGTTGAGCTTTTGCGGACGGTTGAGAGTGAGCAGGGCGATGCGATCTCTGACTTCAAACAGAACGAGCTTTTTCATGGTCTTTCCCTTGGTTCACGATGGATTGACTTTAGGGTAGGAGTGCCGCACTCTTCAGTAAACTCACTGGTTAGTATACATGGCTCAGAAAACTCCTCAGGGGACCCGCGATCGCATTTTGGATGCTGCAAACAGGCTGTTTTACGGTGAGGGCATTCGTGCCGTCAGTGTGGACGCTGTTGCTGAGAAAGCGGGTATCACCAAGAAGACGCTCTACTATCACTTCAAAAGCAAAGATGATCTGGTGACGGAGTATCTTATCTCCCGAGACCAACCCAATCTGGAGGCCTTTGCGATGTGGTTTGATGAGGCGGAGGGAAGCACTGCGGACAAGACGGCTGCGATTTTTCTGCGTGTTGCGGAAAACGCCCGGCATCCAAAATGGAAGGGATGTGGTTTCATTCGCACAGCTGCGGAACTTGCCAATATGCCGGGACATCCAGCTGTTGTGGTGGGGGCAAAGCACAAGAAGAAGTTTGAGGCCTGGCTGGCGCAGCGATATGAGCTTGCTGGAGTGAAGGAGCCTGAAGTGTTGGCGCGCCGTGTGGTGTTGCTGATGGAAGGGGCGTTTTCAACCATGCTTATCCATCGTGATCCTGCTTATGCGGAGGACGCGGCTGATACGGCAAGGTGCCTTGTTGAGTTGCAGGGGACATCTTAGTTGGATCGGCATATGAGCGCCCCCTTTAAGATGTGAGGCGCTCCTTCAGGAATCTGTTTCAGTTCAGTTGGTTGCCAATGCTCTGGTGGTGCGCATGTTTTGCAGCCACGTGGTGATGTAGGACAGGCTTTCCTCCCAATTGTCTTCCAGCATAATGTCGTGTCCGGCATGAGGTACGATCTTATGCGTTGCCTCATAGAGTGCTGAAGAGTGCAGGGAGCGGTTGAACGGGATGATGGCGTCTTCGCTGGCTGTGAGCCACAGTTTGGGTGTTTCGTCATCCAGCGGTGGAAACCATTGCGGTGGGCGGTGTTGGAAGAGCACGACGTCGGATTCTGGCCCGAGCTGACTCTGAATGTACTGCGCAACCGGGTTTGAGCGTTCTGCAAGGAACCATTTTGCCACGACTTTGGGTGATCTGAACTGGAACTTGTATCCCAGGAACGGAGACAGCGCTGTTCCGAGCCAATCGATGGACATGGCGTTTTTCAAGCAGTCTTGCATGACATCAATGGCTGTCCATGAGGCGACAAAAACGGCTGCTTTCAGGCCGCCGACATGCTTCAGGTACCATTGCACCAAAGCACCGCCCATGCTGTGGCCGATCAGGACGGCTGGCTGGTCGTGATGAGCGACCTCCTCGTGCACAAAACGGAGGTAGTAGCCCAATGTAGCTTCTGCTGTGGGGCGTTGCTCTGGTGAATGTCCGTGGCCGGGCAGGCTGATGGCGACACTCTCCCAGCCGGATTCTGCGAGTTTTTCCTGATAGTTTTTCCAGCACCATGCACCATGCCACATGCCGTGAATGAAGATGAGCGGAGTTTTGTGCCTGGCTTGATGGGGAATGTATCTGATGCGTTCAATGCCGTTTTCGACCACCGTTATCTGATGATATTTAGCGGTTTCTTCGCGGCTGATGACCTGTACAGGGGTGTCTGTAAGAGTATTAGTGGTTTTGAGGTAATCTTCTTTTCCGCCTTCCTTGGCGAAGCGGGGAATTTTAAAAGGACTAAGCATTGGGTCTGCTTTCAAAAGGAGCTAAGTATTAGCGCATAGTGTAGAATTGAGTTTTAAGTACTGACCAGAGTTTTGAGAATGAAACGGTTGCGTTAGATCGTCGCGGTATATTTGCGACGTGAAAATTTATGATGCTTTTGGCTCACAGCGGCCTACTTGATGAAAGGAAACCTGAAAAATTTCTTGGCAAATCGAAAAAGGTCGCTTAGAGCATCCTGAAGAATTTTTGAAAAACTAGAAGAAAAAGAACGCGAGCATATGCCGTCTTTTGAAAGCACACACCGGGTTCAGCACAGTGCTGATGATATGTTTGATCTGGTTGCAGATGTGGAGCAGTACCCTCAGTTTGTGCCTTTATGTCAAGCATTACGTGTGCGCGGACGCCGGAAGATTGATGATCACCGTGAAATGATGGTGGCGGATATGACTGTGGCTTACAAGGTTTTTAAAGAGACGTTTGCCAGCCGCGTAACCCTTGATCGTGAGGCGAGTAAAATTACGGTTGAGTATCTGGATGGCCCGTTTCGCCATCTGGAAAATGTCTGGAGCTTCGATCCGGTTTCCGAAAAGGAATGTGATGTGAGCTTCTATATCAATTATGAGTTCAAAAGCAGGACACTTGGCACCATGATGGGTGCTATGTTCGACCGCGCCTTCCGCAAATTCTCCAGCGCCTTTGAAGACCGCGCCGATAAAATCTACGGCACCTAAAAATCTGAAATCTGATGCTGGCTAAAATTGCGTTTTTCTGGATAATCTAAATATATTCCATAATTGTTGGGGTGATCCGTTTTCTCGTGTGGGCTATCGTAAGGTCTTAAGGTGTTGCTTTAATCCTGCAGGGAAGAGGTCAACGCCGTTTGGGGTGAGCTCTTCGGGATCGAACCAGCGTGCGGTGATTTCTGTTCCGCTGTCTTCCTGAAATGTGATCGCTTCCTGTGTGGTGAATGCCTCTGGCGGGAATGTTACATTTGCGATGAATAGGATCTCGTGGCCTGTCTGGCCTTCGTGCTCATAAATGTTTTCCATAACCAGAGGGCGCTTGAAACGGTGAGGACTCAGGTGGAAAATCTGTTGGTTTGCCACATAATTTTTCCAAACGCGTTAACCCTAGCAATGTCCACGTGTGATGAAGCGGAAACAAGAGGAACTACTGCGGTTGGTTTAATAATATGTGCGCCTCAAATCATGCGATGCTTTTGCACATTCATTTGTCCTACTCCTTCTTATACCAAGTCCATCCTTTGTATTGGCAGTACACTTGGTACGATGCAGCGGTTCTTTTAGTTAACCTAAAGCCTGATAAGCAAATGTCGTTGTTTGAAAGTAACTTTAAGCGAAGCAAATATCCAATTCTAAGGCCATTATATTTTTGCCAAAATGTTAGCCCGTGATCATCCCAATAATTAAAAGAACTACTCTTTTTGCATTTATTCTTTTCTATTTCATGAAAAAACAGATCGAATATCACTTTAAGCTGATCTTTGTTTTTGCTGGAAAAACTATAGCCTGATTGGTTGATGGCATTTTCGAATAACTTTTCATAATCACATGATCCTGCATGCTTTTGGGGGGCGGAGGTGCATCCGCTGATAAATAAAGCAAATGGACAGGCGACCAACACACGAAACGTTGTTTCCCAAGAGAGGGGTATGGTTACAGGAAGCAGCTTTTTAAGTTCTATGATCAAGCGAGGGCACACAAAGGTTGAATTTAACTTTAGAGGTGCAAGTTGATTATTATTGCGCGCCTAATACAATCCTTTAGAATTGCGGGCGGTGTTGGAGGCTTAAGCTAGTATCCTGCTGACCTGTGCCGCTTGATTGGTCCAAATTAGAAAGTTTATGCATGGTTGGCTTTTGGTCCATCGAAATGATGACCTCAGGAGTCTGCGGACGCCTTTGAGGGTGCTGGCATCATCATAAACTTCTGCGGTCAGAAGTCTTTTGCTGCGTCAGTGGGGCCCGAGAGACTTCACCTTAATGGTTTGTGCAGGTCGCCATGTGTGCATTTGAGCATGCTCAAATGCAATACTTTCATGTATGAACAGCGGGCTTTGGGTAATGATTTAAGCCCACTCGTTGTCTTGGAACCGTGAGATTTCTCAGAAATGCCGCTTAATTCTTGTCGCGATTGTTCAGGAACTGGCTCAGGCGGGAGCCTCTGTTCTCGTAGTTTTTGGAGATTTCGGCTTCGGCTTGCTCTGGAGTGAGGCCATTGCGCATAACGAAGGTGCGTCTGATCGCCTGAAAACGGTTGGTGAGTTCCTTATCCGGGTCACCGTGCTCCATGGTCTTTTCAAGAGAAGCGTAAATGCCAACGTCTTTGAGGTTCAGCTGTGTTGTTGGTTTGGTGCACAGAACCACCCAGCCATAGCCCTGGTTTACTTCAAGGCGGATCTTGTGGCCGAGTTGTTCTTCCCACTTTGTCCAGGCAACGGAGTAAGGGCGTACCCAATAGGACTGGCCGCACAGGCGCAGCTCCTTATAGCCGCCGCGTGGCATTTTCTGTACTTCGTGAGAGCCGATGAACTCGTCATCGAGCCCTCTTGAAATGAGGAATACATCTGATGCCGCAAATGCTGAAGTGCTCAAGCACATGCCCAAAAACAAACTAGCAATAATTCTCATGGGTATACCGTGACATTCCGTTGTAAATTTAAAACAGATTTTATCTAAGTTTTCTTAGAATGTCTTAAAGTAGTAGTGCCTACCTGGTGCCCTTTTAACGAGAAGGTAAATTTCGATTAGCTGTTTTCAATAAAATTTTCTAATAATTTTAATGCTTGTACCAGTGCCTGGAAGCGTATTCCCTCGCGTCCGGTGTTCTCGAAGAGGCATTGCACGTGCTTGGTTTCCTCGGTGTCAGCGGCAAAACCAAAGTGGACAAGTCCGACGGGTTTGTCTTTGGTGCCGCCGTCCGGGCCAGCAATGCCAGTGATGGAAACGGCCACGTTGGCGCTGGAGCAAAACAGGGCGCCGCTTGCCATGGCTTTGGCGACTTCGCTGCTGACCGCGCCATAGCTCATGAGCAGGTCAACCGGGACGCCGATCATCTCGTGCTTGGCTTCATTGGAATAAGTGACAAAGCCGCGATCAAGCACAGCAGAAGAACCGGGCACTTCTGTTAGCAGGCCTGCGAGTAGGCCGCCAGTGCAGCTTTCTGCTGTGGTGATTTTGATATTTTTTTCAGCGTATCTGGAGACGAGAACGCGTGCTCTTTCCTTAAGGCTGAGGATGTCGGTCATGGTTCTCTCCCATTGATTTTTGGCGGCGTTCAGTCTTCGAACGGAAGCCGGATGGTTGCGCAGGCTTGCGCGGCAATGCCTTCTTGGCGACCGGTGAAACCCAGCTTTTCGGAGGTGGTTGCTTTCACAGCCACACGGCCAATGGGCAGGTCGCAGATCTGCGCGATCTGTTTGCGCATTTCTTCCCGGTGCGGGCCGATTTTTGGAGCTTCACAGATCAGCGTTAAATCCAAGTGTGCGACCATGCCGCCGCGCTTGTGAACCCGGTCTATTGCGTATTTTAGGAACTGGTCAGACGCCGCACCTTTCCACTGCATATCAGAGGGCGGAAAGTGTGAGCCGATGTCGCCGTCTGCCAGGGCGCCGAAGATGGCATCCGTCAAGGCGTGTAAGCCAACGTCAGCATCGGAATGGCCTTTGAGTTTTTGGGTGTGCGGGATGGAAATGCCGCCGAGAATGACGGCGTCACCGTCTTCAAATGCGTGTACGTCGTAGCCGGTTCCAACGCGAATGTCGCCAAGGTCTGCGAGTTGTTTCATGGCGATCTGTTCCTGTGCGTTCGTCATGTCTTTGAGTGTGGTGAGCTTGATGTTTTGCGGGTCGCCTGCCGTGATGGTGACAGGTTTGCCTTGCCATTCAATAAGGGTCGTATCATCGGTGAAGCTGTCGATATTTTGGTTGATGGCTTGCTGATGAGCTTTCCAGATAAGTGGATAAGGGAAGGCCTGCGGTGTTTGGGCTGCCCATAGATGGGTGCGATCGACGGTTTCCAAAACCTGCTGGTCTGCGTTCGCTCGCTTCAATGTATCTGCCACCGGCACAGCTGGGAGCGCGGCTTGCGCGCCATTTTGCAGGGCTGTGATGGCATCTTCAATCACAGTGGGTGTGATGAAGGGGCGGGCAGCGTCATGGATCAGGACGTAGTCCGGGGCGTGCTCTTCCAGTGCTTTGAGGCCGCAGGCTACAGATGCCTGTCGTGTAGCTCCGCCTGTGACAGGTTTGATCAGGCGATTGTCTGTCAGCGTGCTTGCGGCGTCTTGATAGGCCTCAGCGTCGTCTGCGTGGATGACAGGGAGGACAAGGTCGACCTGTGTGGCGGATAAAATTGCTTCCAGTGTTCTTTGCAGAACAGTCTTTCCGCCAAGGTCCCGGTATTGCTTTGGGCTGCTGTTATTTTGCGTCGACATGCGTGAACCGCGTCCGGCTGCAACTATGATACATGCAATTTTTTCAGTGGACTGCAAAACTGGATCACCTGATTGAGTTGAAGCTGCTCCCTTATGCCAAGAGGCGTGAGCAGCTGCGTGGAAACCGTGTTGGTGAGGGTTTTGCTCGATTTAAGAGCGAAGCTCAACACTTCAATCTCTTCTCTTTAATATTCCCTTGCCTAAATTTTTAGTTTGGTTAGAATATGTGCAACTTCATATGCTGCTTATCAAATGTGCAACTGGGCTCTTTCAAGAAATATGCGTAATGCTTACGATAGGTAATATCCCTCTCAAAAACAAAGTTATTCTTGCGCCAATGTCCGGCGTTTCGGATTTGCCGTTTCGTCGTATCGCCCTGCGCTATGGTGTGGGTTTGGTGGTGAGTGAAATGGTGGCCAGTGAAGCGCTGTGTACCGGACACCCAGAATCGCTGATGCGGGCCGAAGGTGAGGGCATTGATCCTCATATTGTGCAGCTGGCAGGCAAAGACCCTCATTGGATGGGAGAAGGTGCGCGCATGGCTGAAAAAGCTGGTGCGGATGTGATCGACATCAATATGGGCTGTCCTGCGAAAAAGGTGACTTCTGGCTATTCCGGTTCTGCTCTCATGAAAGATCTGGACCATGCGATGACGCTGGTTGAGGCGACGCTGGATGCTGTGTCTGTTCCGGTGACGTTGAAGATGCGCCTTGGCTGGGATGAAACGTCCATCAACGCGCCAGAGCTTGCCAAGCGGGCGGTAGATGCTGGCGTGAAGATGATCACCGTACATGGCCGCACACGCTCTCAGTTTTACAAGGGCAAAGCGGACTGGCGGGCTATCCGGCAGGTGCGGGATGTTATTCCGGATGTGCCGTTGGTGGCCAATGGTGATTGCTGCAAGTTTGAGGATGCAGATGAAATGTTGGCGCAATCCGGAGCTGATCTGGTGATGGTTGGCCGTGGTGCTTATGGGCGCCCATGGGTGCCGGGGCGGATCGCGCATTATCTGGAGACTGGTGAACGGCTTGCTGACCCGCATGGGGAAGAATTGGCCGCGCTTGTTGTGGAGCACTACGACGCCATGTTGGAGCAATACGGCTTTGAGATCGGCGTGCGAGCCTTCCGCAAGCACATGGGCTGGTATCTGGAAGCTGCGGGACGGCTTGATGATGCGCCGCAAGGATTTATGCGAGGGCTTATGACCAGTCTGGATGCAGACCTGGTGCGAAACACCCTTTATGACTGGTTTGTTCAAGTACCGATGAGGAGTGCTGCCTGATGTTGGAGACGGGAGGAGACACTCTGACGGAAGCTAATGCTGGTTTGGGCGAAGGTGTGCCGGGACAGGCCGTTTTGGATTCCCTGCCGCACCCAGTTGTGGTGGTTGGAGGCGACGATAAAATCACTGGCGCCAACAGTGCTGCGGAAGATTTTTTCCATGCTAGTTTGTCGATGCTGAAGCGCCGTGAGGTGTCGTGGTTCGTGCCGTTTGGTAGTCCGCTGCTGGGTTTGATTACGCAGGTTCGTGAGCGTGGTGGTGCGGTCAATGAGTATAAGGTGGACATTGGCACGCCGCGCATTGGGCAGGAAAAACTGGTTGATATTCATGCGTCTCCTTTAAGTGAGGCTCCGGGCAGTGTTGTGCTGTTGTTTCAGGAGCGCACCATGGCGGAGAAGCTGGATAAGCAGCTGACCAGCCGCGGTGCAGCGCGTACAGTGACCGGCCTTGCAGCGATGTTGGCCCATGAGATCAAAAATCCGCTCTCAGGTATTCGCGGTGCAGCTCAGCTGCTGGAACAATCAGCCAGTGAGGATGATCGCACGCTGACCCGTCTCATCATGGAGGAGACGGACCGGATCGTGAAGCTGGTGGACCGGATGGAGGTGTTTTCCGATGAGCGCCCGATTGACCGTGAGCCGGTGAACATTCACGTGGTGCTTGATCATGTGAAGCGTGTTGCAGAAAATGGCTTTGCCTCCAAGGTGAAGATTGTCGAAGATTACGACCCCTCCTTGCCCCCGGTTTATGCCAATCGGGACCAGCTGGTGCAGATCTTTATCAACCTGATCAAGAACGCGAGCGAAGCGCTGAGCGGCGTGAATGAGCCGGAGATTGTTGTCTCCACGGCCTTCCGTCCCGGTGTGCGTTTGTCTGTGCCTGGCGTTCAAGAGCGTGTGAGCCTACCGCTTGAGTTTTGTGTGCGCGACAACGGCTATGGGGTGCCGGAAGATCTGCGGCCGCATCTGTTTGATCCGTTTATTACGACAAAGACGAATGGCTCTGGTCTTGGACTGGCGCTGGTTGCCAAGATCGTAGGTGATCATGGCGGTGTGGTGGAGTGTGAGAGTGGCAATCGGGGCACGACCTTCCGTATTCTGATGCCTGCTTTTACCGGGCCTGACGTACATTCTGGAATTGAGGACTAAGAGTATGCCGAGTGGAACCATTCTTGTTGCTGACGACGATTCTGCGATCCGTACCGTTCTCAATCAGGCTCTGTCCCGCGCGGGGTATACCGTTCGGTTGACGTCCAACGCGACCACGTTGTGGCGCTGGGTGAGCTCGGGCGAGGGGGATCTGGTGATCTCCGATGTGGTGATGCCGGATGAGAACGCGTTTGACGTGTTGCCGCGCATCCGCAAGCTGCGTCCGGAGCTGCCTGTGATCATCATGAGTGCGCAAAACACCTTCATGACCGCGATTAAGGCCTCTGAGCAAGGCGCCTATGAGTATCTGCCCAAGCCGTTTGATCTAAAAGAACTGACCGGCATTGTCGGACGAGCGCTTGCTGAACCTAAGGGGCGGCAGTTTGATATGAGCGGCGAGGGGAATGACAACATTCCACTTGTGGGCCGCTCTCCTGCCATGCAGGAAATCTACCGCGTGCTTGCTCGTTTGATGCAGACTGATCTGACCGTGATGATCAATGGTGAGAGCGGGACTGGTAAAGAGGTTGTTGCGCGGGCGCTGCATGATTACGGAAAGCGCCGGAATGGCCCGTTTGTTGCGGTTAACATGGCGGCGATCCCCAAAGATCTGATTGAATCTGAGCTGTTTGGCCATGAAAAAGGCTCGTTTACCGGGGCTCAAGCGCGTTCTTCTGGCCGGTTTGAGCAGGCCGATGGCGGTACGCTGTTGCTGGATGAAATCGGTGATATGCCGATGGAAGCACAAACCCGTTTGCTACGTGTTTTGCAGCAGGGTGAGTACACATCAGTGGGTGGGCGGACGCCGATCCAGACAGATGTGCGGATTATTGCGGCGACCAACAAAGATCTGCGCCAGCTGATCAATCAAGGTCTGTTCCGTGAAGATTTGTATTTCCGGTTGAATGTAGTGCCGATCCGCCTTCCGCCTTTGCGGGAGCGGACTGAGGATATTCCTGATCTTGTACGTCACTTCTTCTCCATAGCGGAGAGCGAAGGCTTGCCTGCAAAGCAGATTGAGGTTGCAGCGCTTGATAAGCTGCGCCGTTATCGCTGGCCAGGCAACGTGCGTGAGCTGGAAAACCTTGTGCGCCGTCTGGCTGCGCTTTACCCGCAGGATGACATTACGGCCAGTTTGATAGATCTGGAACTCTCGCAGCCTTCCGCTGCCGTGAACGACATGGATGCACCGTCGGTTCAGGATCTTGGTGGGTCTGTGGAGCGGTATCTGGGGGATTACTTTGGCGGGTTTGGTGAAGATTTGCCGCCTCCGGGCCTTTATCACCGCATCCTGCGTGAGGTGGAGTATCCTTTGATCAGTGCCGTGCTGGCAGCCACGCGCGGTAACCAGATCAAAGCAGCTGAACTTTTAGGTGTGAACCGCAACACGCTGCGCAAGAAAATTCGTGATCTGGACGTTCAGGTGATCCGAAGTTCCAGATAATCGATTTTTATCTAACAGAAACTTTCAAAATGGCGCGATCTCTTGCGCCATTTTGCGTTTTGGTGGGGTCTCTGGCTCGATGGATTGCACGTTGCACGCTTATTTTAACATGCGGACACTCCAGTTTTCCCCATCAAGAGTGTGACTAATAAAACCCATTGTCGCATTTTGGCAACAATTCGTGCTAATAGTCTGGTTCCAAAACTAATAAAGTTATTACAGGTGCGCAGGTTCGCGTTTCATGATTTTCAAGTCAAAAGCAGAAGAACATACCCGCAAACTTGATGCGAAAGGCCGCAAGTCTCGCATGTTTGGCCTTTCCGTGGTGTTGCTGGCGCTGTGTTCCATCGGGGTGTCCTTTCTGGTGCTGATGGGCGTGACGCCTGTCGTTCCCTCTGAAACGGTTGTTTACATTGCGCTTGGATTTAATGGCGCACTGGTGTTCCTGCTCATTGGCTTGATTATCTTTGAGCTTGTGAAGCTGTTGCAGGCGCGACGGCGCGGGCGTGCTGCGGCCCGGCTTCATGTGCGCATTGTGACTATGTTCTCGCTGGTGGCGGCTCTGCCTGCGTTTATTGTTGCTGTGGTGGCTACGATTACGCTGGATCAGGGGCTTGATCGCTGGTTTGAGACAAGAACGCGCAATATCATCACCAATGCCCAGTCGGTTGCGGCCGCTTATGTTCAGGAGCATGGAAATTCTCTGCGGTCTACGCTGATTGGTATGGCCAGTGATGTGGATCTGAACCGCAATTCTTATTTTTACGATCCCACTCGGTTTGACCGCTTTTTTGAGACCCAGACATGGGTTCGCGGATTGCTGGGGGCATATGTTTTAAAGAATGACGGCACCGTTGTGATGCGTGTGTTGCGCGATCCGAAGGTGGAGCCGTTGTTGCCGCCGCAAGTGGCTATGAACCAGGCGAAGGACGGGGCTCCTGTGTTGATTGCGCCGGGTGTTTCTAACCTTGTGGGCGGTGTGATCAAGCTTTCTGCTTTTGATGATCTTTATCTTTATGTGACCCGTGCGCTTGATCCTCGGGTGGTTGAATATCAGCGTCTGGCGGAAGCTGGCGTTAATGAATATGCGGAGCTGGAGCAGCGCCGCTTTGGTGTTCAGCTGGCCTTTGCGCTTGTTTATGTGGGCGTTGCGCTTGTGCTGTTGCTTTCCTCCATCTGGGTTGGTTTCGGGTTTGCCAATCAGCTTGTGCTGCCGATCCGTAACCTTATTGGCGCAGCAGATCAGGTTTCCAAAGGCAACTATTATGTTGAGGTTGAAGCTGCGAAGGCGAGCGGTGACCTTGAGAGCCTTGGGCGGACCTTTAACAATATGACGGGGCAGTTGCGCGGGCAGCGGGATGCGCTACTGGCTGCAAATGATCAGATTGACCGTCGTCGCCGCTTCAGTGAAGCGGTGCTGTCTGGCGTGTCTTCCGGTGTTATCGGGATTGATGATGAGGGCGATGTGACCATGGTCAACCGCTCTGCAAAACACCTGCTCAGTCAGGCTGAAGAAGAGCTTCTGGAAAAGCCGATCTGCGAGAGTATTCCAGAGGTGCAAGAGGTTGTGTCCAAAGCGCTTGAAGAAAGCTCCAGCGGCTCGCAGGTGGCGCAGGTTGCCATTATGCGCAAGGGGCGTGAGCGGACTGTGAATGTGCGTGTGACGACTGAAGAGGCGACCCGTTCTGAGCATGGTTTTGTGGTGACGCTGGACGATATCACGGACCTTGTGGCTGCCCAGCGTAACTCGGCCTGGGCGGATGTTGCTCGCCGTATTGCTCATGAGATCAAGAACCCGCTGACACCGATCCAGCTCTCTGCAGAGCGTATCCGCCGCCGCTATGGCAAGCGTATTGAGGATGATGACCGTAAGGTATTTGACCAGTGCGTAGACACGATTATCCGTCAGGTGGGGGATATTGGCCGCATGGTGGATGAGTTCTCCTCGTTTGCGCGTATGCCAAAACCAAAGATGGAAGAGGCCGATCTGCGCTCTGTGGTGCGCGAGTCTACCTTTATGGTGTCTGTTGCCAATTCTCAGGTTCATTTTGAAACCGATGTGCCGGATGAAGCTGTACGGGCAACATTTGACAGTCGTCTGGTTGGGCAGGCTGTTGGTAATGTGATCAAGAATGCGTCGGAAGCTGTTGAGGCTTATCTGACGAGCGAAGAAATCCCGGAGCAGGGCAATGTTCTGGTGAAACTTTATCGGGAAGGTCCGGTTCTCACGATTGATGTGATCGATAACGGGATTGGCCTTCCAACTGAGCACCGCACGCGGCTTTTGGAGCCGTATATGACGACCCGTGAAAAAGGTACCGGCCTTGGGCTCGCGATTGTGCGGAAAATTATGGAAGATCATGGGGGTGGAATTGAACTGCTGGATGCGCCATCTGTTGCTGAGGGTGGACATGGTGCCATGGTTCGGCTGACGCTGCGCAGTTTTGATGTTCCTTCCTTCACTGAAAATGTAACGTAAGAATGGTGGTGATAAGCCGTGGCAAGTGACATTCTGATTGTTGATGATGAAGCAGATATTCGTGAGCTGATCGCCGGAATTTTGGAGGATGACGGCTATAATACCCGCACCGCTGGTAACAGTGATGCAGCGTTGGCTGCGATTGCGGACCGTCGTCCTTCTCTGATTATTCTTGATATCTGGCTCATGGGCAGCAAGCTTGACGGGCTTGAAGTGCTTGAGGTGATCAAGAAAGAAAACCCTGATCTGCCTGTTGTGATCATTTCTGGTCACGGCAACGTGGAGACAGCGGTTTCTGCGATCAAAAAAGGCGCTTACGATTACATTGAGAAGCCGTTTAAGGCTGATAAGCTGGTTCTGATCACCGAGCGTGCGCTGGAAGCTTCTTCCATGAAGCGCGAGATCAAGGAACTGAAGCAGCGGGCTGGAGACGTTTCCAATCTGGTGGGCAGTTCATCCTCCATCAATAACCTACGCATGACGATTGAGCGTATTTGCCTGACCAACAGCCGTGTGATGATCACTGGGCCGTCTGGTTCTGGCAAGGAGACGGTGGCACGAACGATCCACGAGGCGTCTCCGCGGGCGAAGTCTCCGTTTGTGGTGCTTTCTGCGGCGAATATCACGCCGGAGCGGATGGAGGAGGAGCTTTTCGGGATTGAAGAGAGCGAGAGCGCCCCGCGTAAGGTTGGCGCTTTTGAAGAGGCACATGGCGGGACCATCTATCTGGATGAGATTGCTGATATGCCGCTGGAAACGCAGAATAAAATCCTGCGGGTGCTGGTAGATCAGACCTTTACCCGTCTGGGTGGGCACAACAAGGTGAAGGTGGATGTGCGCCTTTTGTCTTCCAGTGCCTGCAATCTGGAAAACCGGATTGCGGAAGGCTTGTTCCGCGAAGACCTTTACCACCGTCTGGCTGTTGTGCCGCTGCGGGTGCCTGCGCTTGAGGAGCGCCGTGAGGATATTCCGCAGTTGATACATTTCTTCATGAAGCAGATTTCCAACTCAACTGGTCTGCCAATGCGCCGGATTGGTGAGGATGCGATGGCTGTGCTGCAAACGCATGATTGGCCGGGTAACCTGCGCCAGCTGCGTAACAATGTTGAACGCCTGATGATCCTGACTAGAGCGGATTCAGATGCTGTGATTACTGCGGACCTTCTGCCTGCTGAGGTGGCATCTACTGTGCCGAGTATGCCGGGGTCTTCTGGTGGCGAAGAGCTGATGTCCTTGCCACTTCGTGAAGCGCGCGAACAGTTTGAACGCGAATATTTGCAAGCACAGGTTAAGCGTTTTGGCGGTAATATCTCGCGTACCTCAGAATATATTGGTATGGAACGGTCAGCATTGCACCGAAAGCTCAAGTCTCTTGGTCTCACCTGATTGGTGAGCTTTGAGGTGGAGCAAAGGACTGAATTATGAAGGTTGTAATTTGTGGCGCCGGGCAGGTTGGGTACGGCATTGCCGAAAAGCTTGCGGCGGAGCAGAACGACGTTTCTGTGATTGATACCAGCCCGCAGCTGGTTCATGCCATTCGTGATACGCTGGATGTGCGCGGCTTTATTGGCCATGGCGCGCATCCGGATGTGCTGGCGCAGGCTGGTGCTGATCAGGCTGACATGATTATTGCCGTGACCTTGTATGATGAGATCAACATGGTTGCGTGTCAGGTGGCGCACTCTTTGTTTAACGTGCCTATCAAGGTGTCGCGTGTGCGTGCGCAAAGCTATTTGCAATCTCATTATCGCAACCTGTTTTCGCGCGATAACATGCCGATTGATGTGATCATTTCTCCTGAAATCGAAGTGGGTGAAATGATCCTGCGGCGCTTGTCGTTGCCAGGTGCTATGGAAACCGTGCGGTTTGCCGACGATAACATGATCATTGTCGGGATCGACTGTGGTGGTGATTGTCCGGTGCTGGATACGCCGCTGCGCCAGTTGACGGAGTTGTTCCCGGATCTGTCTGCTGTGGTTGTTGGTATCGCGCGTGAAGGCAAGGTCTTTGTTCCGCACAGCTCTGATATGATGCGGGAAGGGGATCTCGTTTACGTTTGTTGTGAACGTGGTCAGGTGCGCCGTACATTGAGCATCTTTGGGCACGAAGAGCCTGAAGCCAAACGTGTTCTTATCGCTGGTGGCGGTAACATTGGTGCTTATGTTGCTCGCCGTCTTGAGGAAAAGCAAAGCAGAACCAAAGTAAAAATTATCGAACATTCCCGCGATCGGGCTATTCGCATTGCTGATGAACTGCGCAGAACTGTGGTGTTGCACGGTAGTGCGTTGGATCAGGTGATGCTGCAGGAAGCGGATGTTGAAGATTCCGATATGATGGTTGCGCTGACCAACGAGGATGAGGTCAATATCTTGTCTTGCGTGATGGCCAAGAAAATGGGCTGTGAGCGGAACCTCTCGCTGTTGAACAACACCAGCTATCCTGCCTTCGCGCATGCTTTGGGCATTGATGCCTTTGTGAACCCACGTCAGGTGACGATCTCCAAGATCTTGCAGCATGTACGCCGCGGTCGTATTCGGGCTGTTCATGCGCTGCAAAATGGCGCTGCAGAAGTGATTGAGGCCGAGGCGCTGGATACTTCGCCGCTTGTTGGGCGTCCGCTGCGTGAGGTCGAGCTTGCGGAAGGTATTCGTATCGGCGGCATTTTGCGTGATGGGAAAGTGGTGACACCGTGTGGTGACGAGCGCATTCAGGCGCACGACCGCGTCGTGATTTTTGCTATTGCGGACAAAGTGCGTCAGGTGGAACAGATGTTCCGCGTGTCACTTGAGTTCTTCTAGAGCTTTTTGATGTCAATTAATTCCGGCGCTTGCATATGAAAGTGCCGGAATATCAAACTGCAAAGTTTGCAGCGCACGCGTTCGTGACTGTCCAATAAAGGCTCTGCAGCCTTTGTTTTTCTCTCTCCCTTAAATCTGTGATTTTAAAGATATCTGGTCTTAAACGACCAGGTGGTGGGTTGGTTTTGTCTTCCCAAAGCGTAAACTCAGGTTTTCTCAGTGATCCCGCTTGGAAAATCTAGTTTTATCTGCTGTTAGCCACTTGATAGTATTCAGTAAATGCCCTTAGATATAACCTGTTGAATGATCCTGAACAGGAGAGGCTGATGAGCCGTGTTGCCTACGTAAATGGACAATATGTGCCACATTCTCATGCAGCCGTGCATGTGGAGGACCGGGGCTACCAGTTCTCTGATGGCGTTTATGAGGTCTGTGAGGTCTGGAGAGGCCAGATCGTTGACATGAGTGCGCATCTGGACCGGCTGGATCGGTCACTGAGTGAGTTGCAAATTTCCTCCCCCATGTCCCGAGGGGCCTTGATGCGGGTGATGAAGGAAGTGATTTCGCTCAACCGGGTGAAAAACGGTTTGATCTACATGCAGGTTACGCGCGGCGTGGCTTCACGTGATCATTATTTCCCGCCAGCTAACACGCCGCCATCTGTGGTGATGACTGCAAAATCGGTGCCGTCACACAAAATGGACCAAATTGCGGCCAAGGGTGTTGGCGTTATTACGGTGGAAGAGAATCGTTGGGATCGGGTCGATATCAAGACTGTTGGTCTTTTGCCTAATGTCCTTGCTAAACAAAAGGCTAAGGAGTCTGGTGCCCGCGAAGCATGGTTTGTGGATAAAAAAGGCCTTATAACTGAAGGCGGTTCAACCAATGCTTGGATAATTCTAAAGAACGGCACTTTGGTGACGCGACCTGCTACTCACGGAATCTTAAAAGGAATTACCAGAGCGGGCGTTCTAAAACTGGCGGAAATGAAAGGATTTTCCGTAGAAGAACGCGGTTTCTCTCTGGAAGAGGCAAAAAGTGCACAAGAGGCATTTTTAACAAGTGCATCGGGGCTTGTCATGCCAGTCGTGAAAGTAAACGAAACAATTTTAGGTGATGGCAAGCCAGGTCCAATCGTTCAAGACTTAAGAAAATCATTCCATGAAGCGTCAGAGTTGATTAAACTGACGGTTGCCGGGGGTTAAGTGCCTCCGGTGTTTGCTGAAGGGAACTTAGGAAAGACGGCGCACCTTATTAGTGTTGGGGCATCTCTCTTGTGTTTGTGAGTGTCACTTGGCCGTTTCGAGGATGGGAACAGTAAATGGTGGATGCCGCGGCCGTGTCCACTGAGAACAGGAAAAAAATAGTTATGGCTGACCGCGCTCAAAATCTTCAAGATACATTTTTAAATCATGTCAGGAAGCAGAAGACGCCACTGACAATCTTTTTGATCAATGGTGTAAAACTGCAAGGTGTAGTTACTTGGTTCGATAATTTCTGCGTATTATTGCGTCGTGACGGGCACTCCCAGCTCGTTTACAAACACGCTATTTCAACAATCATGCCAAATAGCCCTATACAGCTGTTCGAACCAGCTGAAGAAGAAGGCGAAAAAGCAGGAGGCTGATGAAGCCCCAATCTAAAAAAGAGGCCGGTCTGAACCGCAAGCAACGCGATGCGAATGTTGAGGCCGGCGAAGACGAAGTGACCCGGGGAACCCGGTCACTCGTCATCGTACCGATCATTCAAAGCAGAGCTCTGGCGAGAGGGAAAGGTGCTCCTGAGCGCCCCTTTGGTGCCGAGCGTAGCCCCCAAGCCAGACTGGAAGAAGCTGTTGGTCTAGCAGCTGCAATCGAGTTGGAGATTGTCTCCTCAAGTCTGGTGCGATTGGCAAATGTAAAACCGGGAAGTCTGTTCGGCTCAGGCAAGGTGGAAGAGATCCGCTTGCGTATTGATGTCGAAGATATTGAGCTGGTTGTTGTTGATCACCCGCTCACCCCAATCCAGCAGAGAAATCTGGAGCGAGACTGGAACGTCAAGGTCATTGACCGGACGGGTCTTATTCTGGAGATTTTTGGTGAACGTGCTCAGACCAAGGAAGGTCGCCTGCAGGTCGAGCTTGCTCACCTGAGTTGGCAGAAATCTCGTCTGGTGCGATCCTGGACCCACCTTGAGCGTCAGCGTGGCGGTCTTGGTTTTGTTGGTGGTCCGGGTGAGACCCAGATTGAGGCCGACAGGCGTATTATTCAGGATCGTATCACGCTGCTGAAAGGTCACCTGGAGCAGGTTCAACGGACCCGCAAGCTTCACCGTAAAGCACGTAAGAAAGTGCCGCATCCGGTTATTGCCTTTGTTGGCTACACCAATGCTGGCAAGTCTACGCTGTTCAACCGCATGACCAATGCGGAGGTGTTTGCCAAGGATCTGCTGTTTGCGACGCTTGATCCTACGCTTCGCCGTTTGAAGCTGCCGCATGGCCGTGAGGTCATTCTGTCTGACACGGTGGGTTTCATTTCCGAGTTGCCGCACAATCTGGTTGCTGCCTTCAGGGCGACGCTGGAAGAGGTTATTCAGGCTGATATTGTGCTTCATGTGCGTGATATTGCTCATGAAGACACCAAGGCGCAGTCTCAGGATGTGAATGAAACGCTTGAGATGCTTGGTCTTAAAGTGTCTGAGAGTGATCGTGTCATTGAGGTCTACAACAAGATCGACATGCTGGACGAGGCACATCGGGCCAAATTGCTGGAAAGTAATTCGGTTGATGAGGGGCCGGTTGCGGTTTCTGCGCTGAGTGGTGACGGGATCGACGATCTGATTGCTCGCATAGAGACGCGTCTGGCTGAGCAGCTGGATACCGTGACGATGGTTCTGCCACATAGTGACGGGCAGGGCCATGCATGGCTCTACCAGAACTGTGAGATCCTTTCGCGCGACGATACAGAGGACGGCATCCGCTTGTCTGTCCGCGTCCCAGACGCTCACCGCTCTCGCGTGCGTGAGCGTTTCGCGAAGTACTTCGTGACCGGGCTGGAGCTGGCTGAGGAGCCGACTTCAGAAGACGGTGATGAGGATGACGACGGTGGTTACTCACCGATCTGATTAGCTTCGCCGATCTGATGAATACAGGAAAGCCCCGCTTGGATGAGTGGGGCTTTTTTTGTTGGTGGGCGGACCTTTGCCGTACTCACTCGCTTTATGTGCAGTCTTCCAGCTTTCCTGTTTGGGCAAGAAATGAAGGAGTGTCGCCCGGTGCAGCGTTGCTGGTTGTTGTTTTGGCCGTTAGTCTGGTTGTGTCATGACTTGTCCAGCCAATTCGCATTTAAAGCTTACGCCTCAGTTGATCGCCGAGATCAATCGTTACCTGCTTGTCAGAACTGAAATCCGAAAGGCTGATCTGTGTTTGCTGTTTGGGTCCCACAGAAGTGCTGTGGCTCGGGTTCAGGTCACGGTGAGGCTATGGCGTGATGGGCTTGTTGGGCGTGTTTTGGTTACTGGTGGTGAGTACACAGCGTCAGGGCAGCTTGAGGCGCATGAGATGTGTGAGGCGCTTGTTGCTGGCAGTGTGCCAAGGCGCCATATAATTTTGGAGACCTGTGCGACCAACACGGGCGAAAATGTGAAGTTCTCAATTGAGCGTTTGAAGGGGCTTGGGCTTTATGATGCCATTGGTTCTGTGATTGCCGTTGGTAGCGCGAGTGCGTCGCGTCGCTATCTGATGACGTTGGAGCGGCATTGGCCAGAGGTGATCAAGATGATTGCGCCTGCAAATAAGTACCCGGTGGACGTGACAGGCTGGCCTGCTCATCCAGAGTTTGCAGCTGAGGTTTTGGAGGAGTGGGACAAGATACAGCCGTATCTTAAGGCTGGATACCTGTGCGAGCTGAACTCTGAGACATGCCCTTTGATTGAGTGAATGGACTGAGTTTCAGGCGAACATGGTGTCTGCTCGCCCGATGATATTCTTCAGCTTGCCGGATCAAACTTCTTGGCTGCTTGCCAGTGGGCTTCCATCTCGTCGAGGGAGAGGTCTTTTAGTGGGCGTTGTTCGGCTGTTGCTGCGTCTTCTATGTGGGCGAAGCGGCGGCGGAATTTGGCGTTTGTGCGTTTGAGGGCGGCTTCTGGCTGGATTTCCAGATGACGGGCGAGGTTGGCGATTGCGAACAGGACATCGCCGAGTTCATCCTCAATTTTTCTGCGGTCTGGCGTGCTTGCTGTGACTTCAACGGTGAGCTCCTCCACTTCCTCTTTGATCTTGTCGAGGACGGGCTCTGCTGCGCCCCAGTCAAATCCGACTTTTGAGGCACGGTGTTGGAGTTTTTCGGCTTCTGTCAGAGCTGGAAATGCGGATGGAACTTCATCCAGAAAGCGTGGCATCTGATCAATGAGGCCCATCTCAGCGCGTTGCTGTTTGCGCTCCTGCTTTTCTTCTTCCTTGATGCGGTCCCACGTGCCTTTTGGAAAGCCGGCAGCTTTTTGCTCATCATCTCCGAATACGTGCGGGTGACGGCGGATCATCTTCTTGGTGATGGCTTCAACCACGTCGCCAAAGGCGAAGGCGTCTTCTTCTTCGGCCATGCGGGAGTGGTAGATGACTTGAAGGAGCAGGTCTCCAAGCTCCTCTTTCAGGTCGCTCAGATCCTCGCGTTCAATTGCATCGGCAACCTCATAGGCCTCCTCAATTGTGTAGGGAGAGATAGTCTTGAAGTTCTGCTCCAGATCCCACGGGCAGCCGGTCTCAGGAGTTCTGAGGGCTTTCATGATTTCGATGAGGCGGGAAATGTCGCGGGAAGGTAGCATGGGAGTCCTGATGAGTAATGCCTGAAATTGGCGGCACATTATCAGGGTGGCGAGAGGATGGCGAGGGGTTTTGCGTGACTGTTCTCACTTGTATTTTTCTGGGTTGAGGTGCTGGTTAAGGTTAATGATTATTAACTTCAATAAGTGTATGTAACATATTGATAATTATGATTTTAGTGTTGAGTGGTTACGTTGCCTTTTGGGGGCTTTTTGCTTTACTATGCTTCAGGGATCTACGAAGGATGGCGGATTTTTTCTATATTTGGATGGGTGATCTGAGATGATTGCGAAGGTTTCAGCCGTGTTGTTTTCCTGCATCGCGGTCTATTTGGTGCTCTTTCATATGGCTCTGGTTTTGGGGATGCCTTGGGGGGCTTTGACGATGGGAGGTTTCGTTGAAGGTAGTCTTCCGTTGCCTATGAGGGCATTCTCTCTGCTTCAGGCCTTTATTGCTGTCTTCATGGCTTGTTCTGTCTTGAAGCGCGGTGAAGTGGTTGCATTCAGATGGCCGACGTGGAGCTATTGGCTTGTGATTGTTATTTGCACGCTCAGCGTGGTTGGGAATGCTGCCACATCTTCAGACGTGGAGCGTCAACTCGGGTTGCCGGTGACGATTGCGCTTCTGGTGACGGCTTTGTTGGCGGGGAGCTCTAAGCTGCTTCGCAGATCTGCTTAAGGCTGACGCTCACTCTGCGTGCAGTTATGAGTGAAGTGCATCATGCAATGATTCATGTTTCTTTTTTAATGGTTTGTTTTTGCAATAAAAAAGGGCGCTGATGGCGCCCTTTCTGATTTGTGTTTTGAACTGTTAGTCCAGACTTTTGAGCACATCGCGCAGCGTGCCAACCAATACATCGATCTCACTTTCAGAGATAACGAGTGGTGGGGACATTGCGATTGTATCGCCTGTGGTGCGGATGAGAATGTTCTTCTCATAAGCTTTCAGGAAGGCTGTGAAGGCGCGCTTGGTCGGCTCACCTGCAATCGGCTCCAGCTCGATCGCGCCAATCAGGCCGATGTTACGGATGTCGATCACATTCGGACAATCACGCAGGGAGTGAAGTGCGTCCTGCCAGTACTGTGCCATCTTGGCGCCGCGTGTAAGCAGCTCCTCTTCAGCGTAGACATCCAGCGTTGCCAGAGCAGCTGCACAGGCGAGTGGATGAGCTGAGTAGGTGTATCCGTGGAACAGTTCGATCAGATGCTCTGGGCCCGTCATGAATGCATCATAGACCTTGGAGCTAGCAAACACTGCCCCCATTGGCACAACGCCGCTGGTGAGGCCTTTAGCCGTGGTGACGAGGTCTGGGATGACATCGAAGTAATCGACACCGAACGGAGTGCCCAGACGACCAAAGCCAGTGATGACTTCGTCGAAGATCAACAGGATGCCATGTTCGTCACAGATGTCGCGCAGACGCTTCAGATAGCCTTCTGGTGGAAGGATCACGCCAGCAGAGCCAGCGACTGGTTCCACAATCACAGCTGCGATGGTGGATGGGTCGTGGAGCTGGATGAGACGCATGAGATCTTCAGCGTACTCAATGCCGTTTTTCGGCACACCTTTACTGAACTCATTGCCCGCGATGCCGTGGGTGTGACGCATATGGTCTACACCAGCGAGCATCGCGCCAAACTGCTTGCGGTTGGCCACCATGCCACCGACGGAGATGCCGCCAAAGTTGACGCCGTGATAGCCGCGCTCGCGCCCGATCAGGCGGGTTCGTGAGCCTTCTCCCTTGGCCTTGTGGTAGGCCAGTGCCATCTTGAGGGCAGTTTCAACACTCTCGGAGCCGGAGTTGGTGTAGAACACGTGGTTCAACGGGTCCGGCATGAGCGCTGCAAGACGGGCAGCGAGCTCGAAGGACTTGGGGTGTGCCATCTGGAAGGCTGGTGCATAATCCAGCTCGGCGACCTGCTTCTGCACAGCTTCGACGATCTTTTGGCGTCCATGGCCAGCATTACAACACCACAAGCCCGCTGTGCCGTCGAGAATCTGGCGGCCATCGGCGGCGGTGTAATGCATGTCCTTGGCCTTCACGAGAAGGCGTGGATCTTTCTTGAACTGCCGGTTTGCCGTAAATGGCATCCAGTAGGCATCAAGGTTGTTTGTGGTCAGGCCGGTGATCTCTTGGATCTCGTCCCGCGCCAATATATTAGCCTCTGTCATTTCCCCTCCAGTAACGCTTGAGACGAATATTGTTTGTTCGGCTGAGCGCCGTAATTATTTAACCCTCTGGTAGGATATGGATTTGAGACTAGGTAGAAGACCTGACTAAATCAAGCGATATCAAACATATACGTGCATTATACGTTCGCCTATACCTGCGGTGGAGCGCGGTTTTGTTGCGTAAAACTTTGCAAATATGAAGGGCTGGTATTATAGCGTGCAGTGTTGCTTTAAGGGTTGTTTTTTGACCAAAGAGTAAAATTTCCTATTTCAATCAATGCTATGCATGCGTGGTGTTACGGGCGGGTCAGATGAGTGAGCGTAAAAAAATAAAGGTGAACGAGCGCTACTCAATTGAGGAACGCGACATCAAAGAAGACTTCATTAGAGCGTCCGGGCCGGGCGGTCAAAACGTGAATAAAGTGTCTTCTGCCGTGCAATTGCGATTCAATCTGGATGGAAATGCGACTCTCCCTGACGACTTAAAGAGTCGTTTGCGCAAGATTGCAGGCTCACGTTTGACACTGAAGGGAGAGGTCGTCTTGACGGCTGATCGCTTCCGGACGCAAGAGCGCAACAGGGAAGATGCGTTGGAGCGATTGCTGGAACTTATTCGCAAGGCGGCTTATGTGCCCAAGACGCGCAAGGCAACGCGGCCAACACTCGCTTCTAAGCGCCGGCGGATGGAAGGTAAGAAACAGCGCGGCAACATCAAGAAGCTGCGAAGCTCCAAGAACTATGACTGATTTGGAGAGTTTGCTCTTTCAATAAGGCCAAACATTCAAGGGCCTAGGAGCGCGAAGCTGTACCTGTCATTTCTTATAGGATTCAATCAAGATAACTGCGCCTCCAAACTGCCTGACAAAAATACAAAGCGATATTTATCAAGCACTGTAAGTCTTCATCATGCTTTTTGATTTAGAACTTTTAAGCAAAACAACTTGTTTGCTTTAGGTGGAGGCATGTCACGATGATGAATATTAACTTCAATTCAGACGATGAAGACAATCCAATACATGCTGCGCTCAAAAAGTTCTTGATCGACTGCCAAGTGCAGGATCTTAAAGAGGCAGGCAAGACCGAAGAAGCCGAGCAGCTTGCTTTAAAAAATGTAGAGCAGGATTTAAGTGCTATCGAGCAAGAGCAGTTGGCATCTGGATCAAATGATGAGAATTACACACCCGAAACAGTGCCTGAGCAGTGCGTGAGTAAGACTTTTGACAATTATGCAGACAACTTTGATCAGCACCTGACTAAACAGCTCAACTATGCGGTTCCTCAGATTATTCAGGAAATGGTTAGCAAGTTCACAGAGGGCAGATTTAAGCGCCTTTTGGATTTGGGTTGCGGTACTGGATTATGTGCTGAGGCAATCGGCGATCTTGCGCTGCATAAGACTGGAGTGGACCTCTCTGAAGGTATGCTTGATAAGGCTGATCAGAAAGAGCTTTATGATGATCTTTACCTGAATGACTTAACTGAGTTCCTGCAGAACGACTGGGAAGACCACTGGGACTTAATCATCTCAGGCGATACGTTTATTTATCTTGGGGCACTGGAGGAAGCTGTTGCTGGCCTTGCGAAGAATTTAGAGCTTAATGGCAAGGTAATCTTCACAACAGAAACAGCCACAGATGAGGTTTTTTCAGAAAAACCATATGTGATGAGCAATCGCGGAAGGTTTGCCCATTCAGCTGAGTATCTACGCAAAGTGCTGGCGGACAATGGGTTTACGCTGATTGAACTTGATGAAATCACGCCGCGCTATGAGGATGGAAACCCCGTTCTGGGGCTTGTTGTTGTTGCGCAGTATAACGGCAAGTGAACTCAGCGAGCGCTTGAGATTTCTGAGTTTGCCCGATAAAGCCGCTCAGCTACGCTGGTCTGCTGCAGGCGTTTGATAAGCTCATACGCCAACTTTCTACATTGCCTAGTCTTCCTCTTCCAGAACGCGTAGGGCGGCGTCTATGGCCAATGTGTAGCCGTGAGCGCCCAGGCCACAGATCATGCCTTTTGCGACCTTGGAGATGTAGGAGGTGTGGCGGAACTCTTCTCGCTGATGGATGTTTGAGAGATGGAGTTCGATCACAGGACGTTCCACGCTGGCTATTGCATCCATGATAGCAATTGACGTGTGGGTGTAAGCGCCGGCATTGAGCACGATTGCGGTCCGTGTCTGACGGGTCTGGTGGATCCAGTCGATCAGCTCGCCTTCGTGGTTGGACTGCTTGCATTCCAGGTCTACACCCAGCTGTTTTGCGTGGGCGCGGCACTGATCTTCAATCTCTGCAAGCGTGGTGGAGCCATAAACTTCTGGCTGGCGCATTCCAAGCAGGTTCAGGTTCGGTCCGTTGAGGATGAGGATCTTCTTCATGAAAGCTCTCTGAAGTTGTGCGGTGATCAAGTCTCACCTTAATGGCTCGAAAGCAGCTGAGACGCAAGGTCTTTGCTGTCGAGGCCGAGTGTTGACTTCAGTTCGTCCTTAAGGATCTGGACGGCCATGTCTGGTGTCAGATCTGTGTCGGGCAGATTGGACACGTCATAAAGATTGAAAGCCAATGACATGAGTTTCCATGCAACAAGTTCAGCGGGCAGGGTGAGGGTATACTCGCCAGACCGGACACCTTCCTTGAGGTTGTTGCAGATCCATTCATGGCTTTTGTTGGTTTCTTCAGCGTAGACACGCGCAAACTCCGGATCTCTGTTGGCTTCATCTGCCGCGCTGATCCATATGCTGGTCTCCGCTTTTTCCTGAGGAGTTGCATTGAAGCTGATGAGACGGAGCAGGGCTTGTGTTGGAGGAAGATCTTTGGAGACCGAGATGCAGTTGTCGCCGTTTTTTTGAGACAGGTAGCGCAGGGCTTCGCACTTTAAATCTGTGAGTGATTTAAAGTGGTGGTGAAGAATGCCGGTTGCGGCTCCAAGTTGCTTGGCAACTGCACGGGTGGTGATGCCAGCAAATCCATTTTCCTTCACAACATCCAGTGTTGCCAGAATGATTGCTTTGCGGCGTTCTTCCTTCGCCAGATAGGCCATATAGCGTTCCAGATTATCTCTTTAAATTGGTCAATCTTGACATAGCATGAAATTGAGCGTATGTCCAAGTTGATCAATCGTTCAAGTTCAAATTCTTCTCAATTTTGATCGGAAATGCGGGAGGGCGCTCTCGAAGGCAAAGGGGAAAGCATGTCAGTGACAATGGCAAACGAGCAGATGACCAGGGGACATCCGGCGAAAGAGTTTTTCCGGTTTGCGGTTCCTGCTGTGCTTGGCATGATTTCCATTGCGTCTGCCAGTATTGTTGATGGCATCTTTGTCGGAAACTTTGTTGGCGCGACGGCTTTGGCTGCGATTAGCCTGATCACGCCTATGTTTGCACTCTACTTTGGCGTAGTGGTGATGCTGACCGTTGGTGCTGCCGTGATGGCTGGCAAGTTCATCGGTGAGAAACGGGAAAGAGATGCCTCCAACATCTTTATGAAGGCGCTGATCAGCGTCTTGGCCTTTTCCGTGGTGTTTGCGGCATTGCTGCTTATCTTTACGCCAACAGCTGCACGGATGCTTGGTGCAAACACGGAGACTGCTGAGATGGTGGAGACGTATATCTTTACCGTTGCCTGGTTCTTTCCCGGTTTGAGCCTTGCGGTCGCACTGTCTCACTTTGTCCGCGTTGACGGACGTCCCAACTTTTCCCTTGCAGGGATGGTGATGATCACCGTGGTCAACATTGTGCTGGATGCCTGGATGATCGGGTATCTGGGGTGGGGCGTTTGGGGTGCTGCGTTGGCAACGGGGCTGGCCAGTCAGGCTGGCATGTTGTTTCTGCTTTTGCATTTTGCCAATAAAAGCGCAAAGTTGCGGTTTTTGCGGCCTTTTGGGTCTTGGCGGGTGATGTACACGGCTGCCTATAATGGTCTGTCTGAGTTCATCAACGAAAGCTCTGGCGGTATCGTTGTGTTCCTGTTTAACTGGATCCTGATTACCGAAATCGGTGCCCAAGGTGTGGCTGCGTTCACTATCGTGAACTACTTGTTTTTCAGCGGCATCATGGTGTTTTATGGCGTGGGTGAGGGGCTCGGGCCTCTGGTGAGTGTCAATTTTGGGGCTCGGAAACCGCGCCGAATTTATCAGTTTTTGTCACTTGGTGTTGGGACCAACTTCGTTGTTGGCTTGCTGCTGGCCTGTCTATTGATTTTTCAGCCCATGTTGCTGGCAAGCGCCTTTGTTGGAGATGCAGATCAGGCGACGGTGAAGCTGACGATCGAGATCATTGGTGTGATCTGGCCTGTTTTCCTGTTCAACGGGGTCAACATCGCGTTCTCCGGCTATTTTACAGGTATGCATTGCGCGACCCAGTCGGCACTGATTGCGGTGTCCCGGTCTCTGGTTATGCCGCTTTTGCTGATTGTCGTCCTGTGGTTTGTGATTGGGCCGATGAGCGTGTTTTACGCCCTGCCTGTGGCTGAGGCGCTGACGTTGGTCATGACGCTTTTGATGTTCTCGCAGAAAAAGCCACACTGGATACTTCGTCAGACGCGGCGCACCGCCTCTGGCGTGCTCTAGGCCATTCAAATTTTACTGAGTGAGTCTTTCGGTGACTAAGTAACTTACACGTTAGGTGCACGGGGTTTTGCTTACTCAAGCAAGACCCCGTTTAATTTTGTTGCCGGAATTTGTAGTAAAATATCTCGAGTGTCTTTTGCGCGCGTGCCTACGATCACAATCTGGAGATATTTCATAGTTTTTTATGGACAAGTACTTTGACGTAGGCAATGTGGTGCCTGTGCAAAATGTCACGCGTAGTTTTGCGTGTCTATTGACGGTCAATCGAACAACAGAGCTACAGCCCGGAGGCTGTAAAATGAGCCACATCTTTCCTAGAAATACCCGTGTAACACTACCAACAGCTGCTAAAGGCGACGGGTGCTACCTCATTGATTCCACTGGTAAGAGATACCTTGACGCCTGTGGGGGCGCCGCGGTTTCCTGTCTTGGTCACTCTAATGAACAAGTGATCGACGCGATTAAGGACCAGCTGGATAAGTTTTCGTTCGCTCACACTGGCTTTTTTGGCAGTGAGCCGGCGGAAGAGCTTGCTGATAAATTGGTGGCCCAAGCTCCTGAAGGCATTGACCGTGTCTATCTGGTTTCAGGTGGATCGGAGGCAATGGAGTCTGCTGTTAAATTGGTACGGCAGTACTTTGTTGAAAAGGGAGAAAACCAACGCTCGCATATGATTGCGCGTTGGCAGAGCTATCACGGAAATACGCTGGGAGCGCTTTCTGCTGGTGGCAACAAGTGGCGCCGTGAAATGTTCGGTCCATTGCTGATCGAAATGTCTCATATCGATCCTTGTTACGCCTATCGCTACAAAGAAGAGAGTGAAACGCTCGAAGAATACGGCCAGCGTTCTGCTAATCTTCTTGAAGAAGAGATTTTGCGTGTTGGATCGGAAAAGGTCGCTGCGTTCTTTGCTGAGCCGGTTGTTGGTGCAACCATGGGCGCGGTTCCGGCTGTTAAAGGCTATCTGAAACGTATCCGCGAGATCTGTGACAAGTACGGCATCCTGCTTGTGTTGGATGAAGTGATGTGTGGCATGGGTCGCACCGGTCATATCTTCGCGTGTAACGAAGATGAGGTTCGTCCGGACATCGTCGCCGTTGCGAAGGGGATTGGTGCTGGTTATCAGCCACTTGGTGCAATGCTCTGTTCTAAAGAGATCTATGACACCATCGCGACGGGTTCTGGCTTCTTCCAGCATGGTCATACCTACATGGGGCATTCGCTGGCTGCTGCCGCTGGTGCTGCTGTTATGGACCAGTTGACTGCCCCGGGCCGTATGGAGCATGTGCGGGCCATGGGTGAGAAGCTTTCCGCTGCGCTGCATGACGAGTTTGGTCAGCATCCGCATGTTGGCGATATTCGCGGGCGTGGTCTGTTCCGTGCGCTGGAGCTGGTTAAGGATCGCGACACGAAAGAGCCTTTGGATCCGTCCTTCAAGCTTCATGCAAAAGTGAAGCAGAATGCCATGAAGGCTGGACTGATGTGTTATCCGATGGGCGGTACGGTTGACGGAAAAATCGGCGACCACATTCTGCTCGCGCCTCCGTTCATCATTGATGACAGTCATATCGGCGAGATCGTTGAGAAGCTAAGCCTTGCAATGAAAGAGAGTTTCACGCAGGTCGGAGTTTCTGTCTAATGACAAAACGGCTCATCATGAGCGCGCCGAATGGTGCGCGTCGTGGCAAAGCGGATCATCCGCAGCTGCCGGTGACGATTGAAGATGTCGTTGCTTGCGCAGTGAACGTGGAAGCGGAGGGCGCGGATGCCCTCCATGCCCATGTGCGCGGTGCGGAAGGGCAGCATGTTCTGGATGCTGGTCTTTACAAGGAGCTGATCCTTGAAGTGACGGCCAAGTGCCCTGAACTTGCTGTTCAGATCACCACCGAAGCTGTTGGTCGGTACAGCGCGCAGGAACAGTATGATGTTGTTGCTGCTGTGGAGCCTGAGGCTGTTTCTGTTGCCATGCGTGAAATGGCGCCAGAGGGCGGTGATATGGATCTGGCGCGCCGGTTCTATCATGAAGCGAAGGAGGTGGGCCGTGCGGTTCAGCATATCCTGTATGCTCCGGAAGATGTGGCTCGTCTCGATCTGTTGATGGGTGAGGGCGTTGTTCCGGCCGGGTATGGCAGCCAGCTTTATGTGCTGGGGCGTTATGCTAAGGATCAGGAGAGCGATCCACGTGACTTGCTTGGTTTCCTTAGCGCTCGCGATGCGGCAGCTCATATCGCTCAGAATAACCCGTTCATGCTTTGCGCCTTTGGGCGGGCTGAAACGGCATGTGGTGCGCTGGCCTTTGGTCATGGTGGACATGCGCGGATCGGCTTTGAGAACAGCTTGTGGCATGGCACTGGCAAGCTTGCCAAGGACAACGCAGAGCGTATTCAGGTGGTCTCTCATATCCGCAGTGAAATGGGTTATGAAGGCGCCGTTTCCAAGGATGATGTGCTGAAGGTGCTTGGAAAACCACAGTAAAGTGGGATTTCGAGACTGAGAATTCAAAAGGCTGCTATCTATGCGATAGCAGCCTTTTTTCTATTTGCAGTCTTTGCTGTATTCTTTGATCAGATCTTCGCGGTGGTCTGGGTCGGCTTCCAGAATGGCGGAGATCTTGCCGGAGCCGTAGCCAAGTGCGTAGATGGCTTCCTGTTTTTTCATGCCTTTGGCATAGGCCATGGCTGTGATGACGCCTCTGGCGATGTCCTGCTTGTTGCTCTGGTTACTCACGCCGTAGAGGTAGTAGCAGATGATGTGCTCTTCGTTTTTCTTAGCGAATTTTTCTGCTCTGCTTTGATTAAAGCCTGCATCTGCAACTGATGCGCTTGCGGTGAGCATAGCCAGCCCACCGAGGATAACTCGTTTACTCATGAAAAAGCCCCCATGTTTTCGAGGGCAAGTCTGGGAAGGTATTGTGGCGACTTTTTCCTGAAATTCAGGAGAACCCATGTAATCGACAGGTATCTTTGGGGCGCCTGTGGCCTAAGCGTGGCAGTTACTCAGTGCACGTCCAATCCGTACTTGCGGAAGGTTTCTTTGGCAGCTTCAGTTTCTTCGGCTGATGGCTCGCGGGTGTCTTTGAGCTGATAGGCTTTGCCCATGGATTGCCACTTGTGTTCGCCCATTTTGTGGAAGGGCAGCACATCAACGCGCTTTACATTGCCAAGCTCGGAGACGAACTTCGCGACACCTTCAACGTTCTCGAGTGCATCGGTGAGACCCGGTACGAGTACGAAGCGGATCCAGACGTCTTTTTCCATCTTTTCCAGACGCTTTGCGAACTCAAGAGTTGGACCAACTTCAACGCCGGTGACCTTCTTGTAGGTTTCTGGTACCCAGGATTTGATGTCGAGCAGGTAGAGGTCTGCCATGTCGATGGTTTCGTCATCGAGGTTGGCGTGCAGATAGCCGGAGGTGTCCACGGTGGTGTGAACGCCCATCTGGTTGCAGCCCCAAAGGAGTGTTTTCAGGAACTCTTTTTGCGCCATAGGTTCACCGCCACTCACGGTCAGGCCGCCGCCACCAGTTTCAAAATAGGTGCGGTAGGTGGAGATGTCCTTCAAAAGCTCATAGGCGGAGGATTGTTTCCCGGCTTTCAGCTTTAGAGTGTCCGGGTTGTGGCAATAAAGGCAGCGCAGCGGACAGCCAGAGGTGAACACAATGTAGCGCAGGCCCGGACCGTCTACCGTTCCGCCTGTTTCTACTGAGTGAACATAGCCCATGGTGTCTTGCATGGCTGGCGTCCTTTATCATTGTTTGCGAGCGGCCTGTTTTGGATAGGGAGTGAGGATTTTTCCTCGGGCCGCTTCTGCTTTTTATAATGCTTTAAAAGTAAGGCCTTTGACCTTGTTTTTAAAGATGAAATTGTGCAACTCAGCCATTCATTTTCGGTGCATGTGCGCTCCTGTCGCATGAGATTGGCTCTTTTGTCGCAATAAACAAGGCGCGGGACTGAGCCCCGCGCCTTGTTTTGGAATTTGAGAGGTCAGCGCTGTTAACGCTGACCGTTGACCAAGTGCTATTAGCGCTGACCGTGGAATGTACGGTTGATCACATCCATCTGCTGCTCACGGGTCAGCTTGATGAAGTTCACAGCGTAACCGGAGACACGAACGGTGAGCTGTGGGTACAGTTCAGGATGTTCCATTGCGTCTTCCAGGGTCTTGCGATCGAACACGTTCACGTTGATGTGGTGACCCATGTCATGCATGTAACCGTCGAGCAGGTGGGACAGGTTGTCGATCCGTTCAGCTTCGTCCTTGCCCAGTGCGCCCGGGATGATGGAGAAGGTGTAAGAGATACCGTCCTGGCTGTCTTCGTAAGGAAGTTTGCAGAGGGACTTCATGGAAGCCACTGCGCCCTTCTGGTCACGGCCATGCATTGGGTTTGCGCCCGGTGCAAATGGTTCGCCTGCTTTACGTCCATCCGGAGTAGAGCCAGTCTTTTTACCGTACACCACGTTGGATGTGATGGTCAGGACAGACTGTGTAGGTGTCGCATTGCGGTACATTGGCTGATTGCGGATTTTGCCCATGAATTTCTTCATGATGTCTTCTGCAATCACATCAACGCTGTCGTCGTTGTTACCGAAGCAAGGGAAGTCGCCCTCAATTTCGTAATCAACTGCGAGACCTTCGTCGTTACGGATGATCTTGACCTTCGCGTTTTTGATCGCGGAGATACTGTCAGCAACAACAGACAGACCAGCAATACCACATGCCATGGTGCGCAGGATGTCGCGGTCATGCAGCGCCATTTCAACGCGCTCGTAGTTGTACTTGTCGTGGCTGAAGTGGATGCAGTTCAGCGCCTGAACGTAGACTTTTGCAATCCAGTCGAGCATCTGGTCGTAAAGTGGTTCCAGCTCATCCCATTCCAGCACGTCGCCGGTGATTGGGTGCGCTTTTGGCCCAACCTGTTTGCCAGTTTTTTCGTCAATGCCGCCGTTGATTGCGTAAAGCATTGCTTTTGCAAGGTTGGCACGTGCACCAAAGAACTGCATCTGCTTGCCAATGCGCATTGCAGATACACAGCAAGCGATACCGTAGTCATCACCCCAGTAACGACGCATCAGGTCGTCATTTTCGTACTGAACAGAAGATGTCTCGATGGAGATCTTTGAGCAGTAGTCTTTGAAGCCCTTAGGCATATGCTCGGACCACAGAACGGTCAGGTTTGGTTCTGGTGCAGGGCCGAGGTTCACAAGGGTCTGCAGAACACGGAAGGAGCTTTTGGTGACCAGTGTCCGGCCATCGATGCCCATGCCGCCGATGGATTCAGTTACCCATACCGGATCGCCAGAGAACAGCGCGTTGTAGTCTGGAGTACGCATGAAGCGAACCATACGGAGCTTCATGACGAAGTGATCCATCAGTTCCTGTGCTTCATCTTCCGTGATGACGCCTTTGTCCAGATCGCGCTGGATGTACACGTCGAGGAAGGTGGTTGTGCGGCCCAGAGACATGGCTGCACCGTTCTGCTCTTTGATCGCAGCAAGGTAGCCAAGGTAAAGCCACTGAATGGCTTCGCGAGCGTTTTCTGCAGGGCGGCTGATGTCGCAGCCGTGTGCAGCGCCCATTTCCTTCAATTCAACGAGGGAACGGTACTGTTCAGAGATTTCTTCACGAAGGCGCAATGTTTCTTCGTTCAGGACGTTGCCGTCCAAAGAAGCATGCTGTGCTTTCTTGTCTTCCATCAGCTTGTCGATGCCGTACAGCGCAACGCGGCGGTAATCGCCGATGATGCGGCCGCGGCCATAAGCATCTGGAAGGCCGGTTACGATGCCAGCGGAACGAGCGCGGCGAATTTCCGGAGTGTAAAGATCGAACACACCGTCGTTGTGTGTTTTGCGGTGCTTAGAGAAAACCTCAGCGGTTTTTTCTGAGAGTTTGTAACCGTTGCTCTCCAGAGCGGCTGCTGCCATTTTCAGGCCGCCGTAAGGCATCAAAGCGCGCTTCAATGGGGCATCGGTCTGCAAACCAACGATCTTTTCGAGATCTTTGTTGATGTAGCCTGGTGCGTGAGAAACGATAGAAGAAACAACTTCAGTGTCAGCGTCGAGAACGCCTTTCTTGTTTTCTTCTTTCATCAACTCAAGAACGTTGTCCCAGAGTTTGGTTGTTGCAGCGGTTGGGCCAGCAAGGAAGTCGTCAGCACCTTCATAAGGGGTGTAGTTGAGCTGAATGAAATTGCGCACGTCAATTTCTTTGTTCCAGTCACCCTTTTTGAAACCTGCGTAAGCCTTGGGTCCGTCGTCTTTCAGAAATGGAAGAGTGTCGGAGGTAGCTTTATCGATGTTCTGGTGAACGCCCATTTTTAGGTCCTTCATCATTTGAGCAATTTAGCGTGGTGCTACAAGTAAATTCCAAAGGCTTGCAGTGAGTTACGCTTCCTTGCGTCCAGTGCTTGTTGACATTGACTGTACGCCTCAAGTGGGGCCGCATCTTGATTTATGTCAATTCCGAAATGGCTGGCAGACCTGCAAAAAATGCAAGGCAACATTATACAAATGCATACATTTTGGATATTGGGCGACCAATTGTGGGTGGTGATATAACTCGCTCAAGTTGTGTGCGTTGCAAGGAGGTCTGGAATGGTTCTAGTCCTATGAATTTGCTTATGAAATTACGTGTTAGGAGGTGCGGATTTTGTGCGTTTGCGAAACAGTGTAACAGGGCGCCCGCATTTTCACTTAGGTGCGGTCTAAGTACATTATAGTAAGTATAATGTAGGTAGGTCAATTTTGCATAGCTGATATGCGAAGTTTGAAATATTAGTGGCGGGGGTGGAAAATCGACTTTTAGGGTTCTGGGCAGCACCTGGAGGTGGCCAAAAAGACTCAATTTCACCACAAATCTTGATTGGTAAACGGTGATATCCACGAGAGATTCAGAGTGCCGCAATTGGAAAAAACTTTTGCCAATCAATTTCCTAGTGCGACAATCTGTAGGGCTCAATGAGATGTGACCGATATAATTGATGGAACGGGTTGACCTACCATCTGTTGCAGCGTGGCCACCACTCTCCTTCATGGTCTCCGTCAATCAGATGGTAGCCCTCATAGGCGGCGACAGTCATGCAAGAATGGTTGGGCAGAACACGGAGCTGTGATCCCAGAGGGTACAATTCGAAGGGAAGAGGGCTTCCGTCTCTGGTGGTGATGTAGCCATGCTCCTGGCTGACACCTTGCACATAAAGCAGTGGATCCAAGTGGCCGTCTGCATCGCTTAGAAGGCCGAAGCCACAGTCATTGCTTTGGCTTGCGCAGGAACGGTCCTTGGAGAGTGCTAGTCCGCCAGCATCGATGACAATGCGGTTGAGGTGTGGGGCGTGGCTGATGATGCTGGTGAGTACGGTGGCAGCCACATCTTCCATTGCGCACATGCCAAGGTTTGCCTGAAACACATCCTGAAAGACGTAAACGCCTGCGCGAACGTCAGAAACTCCGTCAAATGATGTTCCGAAGAGGGCTGTTGGTGTGGAGCCGATGCTGACTTGCGGGCAACGTAGGCCTGCTTCCAGAATGGCGTCTTTAACGGCAAGCGTTGCTGTGCGCTCCTGTTCCGCAGCGGCTTCCAGCTCCTGCTTGCCGTTTGCTGCATAGCTCACGCCGCCACCATGGGCCATAACGCCGGCGAATTCCATGTTAGATGCGTTTGCAAGTATTCTGGCGACATCTACGGCGCGCTGTTGATCTGCCTTTACGCCAGTGCGGTGACCGTCCACATCGACCTCCAGATAGACGCGCGGCTTTGGGCCATCCAATGTCATGGTAGATAGGTGCGTTGCCATTTCGGTACTGTCCAGACAGATGGACATTTGGGCGCCGGCGCGGTTGAGGCGCATGATGCGTTCCATCTTTTGCGGGATGATGGAGACGGCATAGAGGATATCTTTGAGGCCAAAGGAGGAAAAGTATTCTGCTTCCTTCAATGTGGAAACGGTCCAGCGGTCTGCGCCATGCTCTTGCAGAATGCGGGCGACATCAATGGACTTAGCTGTTTTGAGGTGCGGGCGCAGCGGAACGTCGATCTGTTTGAACCTGTCCGCCATGCCTTTGATGTTTCGGCGCATTGCAGCTTCATCGAGCAAAAGGCAAGGGGTTTGAAGGTCTTCAAGCATTGAGTGGCTCCGCAATCCAGATTGTTCCTCGTAAAAATGCCTAGCAGATCTGAGAAGGAATAAACAGTCGTATGCTCCGGTTTTATAAGAGAGCTACATTTTCTCACTATTTCAGTCTCTTAAGGGATCTTATGAACTTACAAGACGTGCTGCTCTGATGGGCGAGCGGGATGAGTGTTTGCCGCAATCTCCTCAACTTCTCGATGATTAACACACTGATTATCAAGAGGAGGCAGATAGGCAGGTCTGATCGGCGATTGTTTATGGCTTGAGGAGACTGGCTAATGAATGCGGAGAAAGTCCTGAGTATTTTAAATCCTGAACTGAAGAAGAAGCTTGCTGATAAATATGATGCTGCGGTGCCCGGTATGTCTGAGAGTGTGGTGGACTGGGCCTACGACAAGCATTATGGCCGGGAAGGGGTTGACCTGAAGACCCGGCAGTTGTGCAGTATTGCAGCTTTGACAGCGATGGGCGGCCATACAGGGCCGCAATTGGCCATGAACATTGAGCACACACTAAACTCAGGTGCGCGGCCCTCCGAGATTCTTGAGATCATCTGGCAAATGGCGGTCTATGCAGGCGTGCCCGCCGCCCTGAATGGCCTGAACACAGCAATCGCGTACTTTGAAGAAAAGGGGCTGGATCCGCGGTCTTGATAGAGTGTCTGGATATGGAAGTGGGTGATGAGCTAACCTCTATATACCTTTATTAAAATAATATTTTAACTTAAATATCAATGATATAGCTTGTTAGATTGTTCTTGATATGAGTTGTATTTTGCTTGCGCGCACTTCTAAGTTTGATTTCCTGCTGTTACTCCAATTGTGTGAAATGTGCATATATGGAGATTGAGTATGAAGGTGTTGCTGCGACGCGCGCTCATGGTTGGCGTGCTGGCGATTTTGGCGGGTTGTAATTCCGGGGTTTCCTCTCAAAAGGAATTTTCCCGCATCATGTATCAGGAGAACCTTTTTCCTGAATACCCGAAAGCTGGTCGGACTTATCTGAGCTTCAATCGGTTACATGGTTTCCAGGTAGAGTATTTCGGATCGAATAAATCGAATTTCCTTTGGTACCCTGGAAACAAAGTGGTTCTTCCCGGCAGATGGAAAGTGGACGGGAAATTGGTTTGCTACCAGTATGGCTCAAACACTTACAATCCGGTCACTGATAAGCGTGGCGGCAAGTGGAGTTGTACACCTCGGGAGTTCTCCGCCAAAGGTGTCGTCGCCTCATTGAAGGGGGATCCTTATGGACTTAGTCGTTCCAAAAAGGCGCCGTATATTTTGCAAAAATGCAAAGCGCCTAAGAAGTTTAAACTGCGCCGAGCAGCTACTTGCTGATCAGATATCTTGAGGTCGCGCGGAGCGATGCTCCGCGCGCTTAATCCTTACTTCTTCTTCGCGGGGCGGGATGGGCCTTCGCGTTCGGAGGATTGGGCCCAAAGGTTGATGTTGGCTTCTGTGGCGTACTGATCGATGGCGGTCAGCTCTTCCTCTGTGAACTCCAGATTGTTGATGGTGGCTGCACAGTCGATCACTTGCTCCTTACGGCTTGCGCCGATCAGTGCTGAGGTGACCCGGCCTTTGCGCAGAACCCATGCCAGAGCCATCTGGGCGAGTGTCTGCCCACGGTTCTCAGCAATCTCGTTGAGCGAGCGAATGTGGTTTAGGGTGGTTTCGTTGAGGAAGCTTTCCTGGAAGGAGCCGACGTGTTTGCCCGCGCGGCTGTCCTGCGGAACGCCACCCAGGTATTTGTTGGTCAGCATGCCCTGTGCAAGCGGGGAAAAGACGATCGATCCGATGCCTTCTTCTTCCAGCGTGTCAAGCAGGCCGTCTTCTTCCACCCATCGGTTGAGCATGGAATAGCTTGGCTGATGGATGAGGCATGGGGTGCCCAGTTCCTTCAAGATCTTCGCTGCTTCCTTGGTGCGCTTGGAGTTGTAAGAGGAAATGCCAACATAGAGCGCTTTACCCTGACGGACGATCTGGTCGAGGGCCATCATGGTCTCTTCCAGTGGTGTGTCCGGATCAAAACGGTGGGAATAAAAGATGTCGACGTAGTCCAGTCCCATGCGCTTCAAGGACTGATCGCAGCTGGCCATAAGGTACTTGCGGCTGCCCCATTCGCCATATGGTCCCGGCCACATGTCATATCCCGCTTTGGAAGAGATGACGAGTTCGTCGCGGTATCCGGCAAGGTCGGTGCGCAGGATCTCACCAAAGGCGGTTTCTGCACTGCCTGGAGGTGGGCCGTAGTTGTTGGCAAGGTCAAAGTGGGTGATACCCAGATCAAACGCGGTGCGGCACATCTCACGTTTGGTCTGGTGTGGGGTGGTTTCACCGAAGTTGTGCCAGAGACCGAGGGAGATGGCAGGTAGCTTGAGGCCACTCTTCCCGCAACGGTTGTACTTCATGGTGTCGTAGCGATTTTCAGCTGGTTGCCAAGCCATCAGATGTCCTCCCAGACTTCTGTTTATTTGTTTTGGATGGAAAATAAGGAGGGCTGGTGGCGCGGTTGCCACCAGATTTTTTGAAGGGTACGCTCAAAACGAGCGCGGTTTTTAAGCGGAGAGTTCAACCCAGACCGGGACGTGGTCTGATGGTTTTTCCCAGCCGCGGACGTGTTTGTCGATGCCGACGCCCTGCATGATGCGGGCGGCTTCCGGTGAGAGCAGCAGGTGGTCGATGCGGATACCGTTGTCACGTTGCCATGCACCTGCCTGATAATCCCAGAACGTGTAGGTTCCGGCGGTACCATTGGTGGCGCGGACGGCTTCGGTGAAACCGAGGTTGAGCAGGGCGCGGAAACGCTGGCGGCTTTCCGGGCGGAAGAGGGCATCACCGACCCAAGCCTCTGGCTTCTTTGCGTCTTCCGGCTCAGGAATGACGTTGTAATCGCCAACCAGCAGGAAGGCTTCTTCCTTTTCCAGTTGCTTAACGGCATGCTTGTGAAGGCGGTCCATCCAGCGCAGTTTATAAGGGAATTTTTCTGTCTCTACCGGATTGCCGTTTGGCAGGTAGAGGCAACCTACACGGATTGGTTCGTTGTCGCCTGCTATGACGGCCTCAATGTAACGGGCTTGTTCGTCTTCATCGTCACCTGGCAGGCGGCGGTTGACCTCTTCAAACGGGCGCTTGGACAGGATTGCTACACCGTTGAAGCCTTTCTGGCCGTGGGTTTCCAGATTGTAACCCAGCTCCTCAAACAGAGCGCGCGGGAAGTTCTCATCAACCGATTTAATTTCCTGAAAACAGGCGACGTCTGGCTGTTCTTCTTCGAGCCATTTGAGAACCGTTTCTAATCGCGCTTTGACGCCATTAATGTTCCAGCTTGCGATTTTCATCGGGTTTCCCTTCGAGAAGCAGCGAGGTCAGAGCTCTGCGCATCAATGCATTTGCAGCAGTTGCTCTGGCTGCTTGGTCTATATGTGTCTTGATTTGTTCTAGCACGGTGCCAGAGGAGGGCAAGGTGAGCAGCACAACTGTGTGTGGATGAGGGCTTGTCGTATGGCGTCGGGCAATCTTGGGGCGGCTTTACTTGGTTTTCTGATCTAAAAGCCTTTTGAGGTATTCAAGGATGAAGGCCAGTGCGATGAGTTGCCCACCGATTGCAAATGAACTCACAAGGACAGATGCCTGGGTCACAAACTGATCGGCAGTGTAAGCGAAGACGCCGAAATGCCAGTTCGCTATGAGCGACGTGACGATCTGCAGTACGCCAATACTCAGGAGCGCGTAAACAACCAGCTTGTGTGCGTTTTGAAAGGACAGCATGAGGCCTCTCTGAGGGTGTTGCGTGGGAGGGAACAAGTTCTACGCAGTGCGCGGATAACTGTTTTGCGTTGAAATGTGCGTTGGTTTGAGAGGAAAGCGGGAAAGCTGCGTTTTTGTGTGGTGGGGCTTTGAGGCTGGTAGGGCGTGGTTGCTTTGGGATGCATTCACGCCCGTTGTCTGACTTATCCCCCTGATGTGCGACTGGCTTATCTTAGATGGAGAAGCTTGTGCCGCATCCGCAGCCGGCGGCGGCTTGAGGATTTGAGATCTGGAAGGACTGGCCCATGAGATCTGTCACGAAGTCAATTTCGGAGCCTGCCATGTATTGCAGGGAGATGCTGTCGATGAGAACCGTCGCGCCGAGTTTGGCGAGGACGAGGTCGTCGTCTTCCTGTTCTTTTACAATGTCATACTTGTATTGAAAACCGGAACAGCCGCCACCTTCGACAGAAATGCGAAGCATACTGCCATTGGTTTCTGTTTCCAGTATCTGGGCAACGCGTTTTGCGGCCTTGTCGGTCAAGCCGACAGTGTTTTCAGGGGTCTGGGTCATAAGCTCAGTCTTGTTTCGGCTTGCGTACTTTCTTTAAAGCTGTTTGCTTTTGGTTTGGGCTGCTTAAACAGCTTTAAAGATTATTTATCTGCGTATTCTTATCCGAAAACCGGTAGCCACTTTTCGGGAATGCGCTTTGCCTTATAATTTAGGTGGTCTCCATGGTAATTTCCATAGTATTTTATTGCTAAATTACATTTGGCTTGGGAAAGCGGTTGTTTACAGGGCCTTTACATCTGTTATGTCATTGCTGTGATACGAAAATCGCAGGGAATGACCTGGGCATTTTCTGATTGTAAGGGGTGGGGGATAAAGAATGGTCAAGACGTTAGGATACGGGGCTCAGCCACGGGCGGAGTATGCTGTTGATCCGGAAGTCAGCCGTGGCCGACTTTTTCCAGAACCGGAGAGCCCGACACGCACGCCGTTTCAGCGTGACCGTGATCGTATTATTCATAGTGCTGCTTTCCGCCGCCTTAAGCATAAGACTCAGGTGTTTGTGTATCATGAGGGTGACCACTTCCGCACACGTCTGACACACACCATTGAGGTCTCCCAGATTGCGCGCTCGCTGGCGCGTGCGCTGCGGTTGGATGAGGATCTGGCGGAGTGTCTGGCGCTGGCGCATGATCTTGGACACACTCCGTTTGGGCATGAGGGTGAGGACGTGATGCATGAATGCATGGCGGACTATGGCGGGTTTGATCACAACGCCCAGTCTCTGCGCATCGTGACGGATCTGGAACGCCGGTATGCGGAGTTTGATGGGCTCAATCTGGCGTGGGAGACGCTGGAAGGGCTTGTGAAGCACAATGGGCCGCTGACGGATCGATCCGGCGCGCCGTGTGGCAAGCTTGAAGGCAAGCATTTGCCGTTTGCTGTGAGTGAGTACGCCAAGCATCAGGATTTGCTGCTCTGGTCGTGGCCGAGTGCTGAAGCGCAGGTGGCGGCGATAGCAGATGATATTGCATATGACGCGCATGATCTGGATGACGGATTGCGGGCAGGGCTGCTCAGTTTTGAGGCTATGAAAGACGTGCCGTATCTGAAGCGTATTCTGGATGAGGTGGACGGGAAATATCCCGGTCTTGAGGATGCACGGCGTATTCACGAGATTGGGCGCAGATGTATTACCGGCATGGTAGAGGACGTGATTGCGGAGAGTATTTCCCGAATTAATCAGGTTTCTCCCAAGAAATGCGGGGATATTCGTGATGCAAATGGTCCTGTTATTGCCTTTTCAACTGAAATGGCGCGAGAAGAGCGCGAGTTGAAAGAGTTTTTATTTGCCAATCTGTACCGGCACGAAAGTGTTCTGGCGGTTCGCAGGAAGGTTGCCAAAGTGGTGCGGGATTTATTCCATGCCTACTTTAAGGCACCGGAAAGAATGCCAGAACCTTGGTGTACAGGGCTGAAAGGTGAGGGTGATGATGTGAAGGCCCGCAGGGTCTGTGACTTCATTGCAGGCATGACAGACCGTTATGCCATAGACGAACATCGACGATTATTTGACGATACCCCAGAACTGGGGTAATGCGCCAATTCAAACACTATTAATTCATGGAGTTTATGTGGGGCTATGGCTTTGCAAAACCCTGTGAGCTGTCAAAACTAGGCTATTAAAAATGAACATCTTTGCAGACTTCGCCGAAAGGGTAAACAGTGTAGTCAAGGGTCTCGACCTTGCTGCTGACGCGCCGGAGCTGGATCTCCGACGTGTGACTGTTGAACCTCCTCGGGATGCTGCTCATGGCGATCTGGCGACCAACGCTGCCATGGTGCTGGCTAAACAGCTGAAGATGAAGCCGCGTGATCTTGCCGAAAAGATTGCAGAAGGCCTGCGCGCGGACAGTGAAGTTGATGCTGTTGATGTTGCCGGACCTGGCTTCATCAACATCCGCGTGAACAAGGTTCTGTGGGAGCGTGTGCTGGCAGATGTTGTTGCCAAGGGCAATGCGTTTGGCAGTGGCAGCCGTGGTGCTGGTCTGAAGGTGAACGTGGAGTATGTTTCCGCGAACCCGACCGGCCCGATGCATGTGGGCCATACACGCGGCGCTGTTGTGGGCGATGCGCTGGCGAGCCTGTTGCAGTTTGCCGGTTACGATGTGACCCGCGAATACGTGATCAACGATGCTGGCTCCCAGATCGATACTCTGGCGAAGTCCGCCTTCTTGCGCTACCGCGAAGCGCTGGGTGAAGACATTGGTCAGATCCCTGAGGGCTATTATCCGGGCGAATACCTCATTCCCGTCGGCAAAGCGCTGGCAGAGGAGTTTGGTGAGAGCCTGAAGGATATGAGTGAGGGCGAACGTCATGCTATGCTCAAGAGCTATGCCGTTGACAAGATGATGGATTTGATCCGTGAAGACCTTAGTGCTCTGAACGTTAAGCACGACGTGTTCTTCTCAGAAAAAACCATGCATGGTCAGGGGAATGCCATTGATCTGACGCTCGATGCTCTGCGTCAGCGCGATCTGGTTTACACTGGCACTCTGCCACCACCAAAAGGCGAAGTGCCGGATGACTGGGAAGACCGTGAACAGACTCTGTTCCGTTCTTCCAACTACGGTGATGACAGTGACCGTGCGCTGGTGAAATCTGATGGCAGCTACACCTACTTTGCGGCTGACGTTGCTTATATGCGCGACAAGATCGAGCGCGGGTTCAAAGAGATCATCTTTGTGCTTGGTGCGGACCATGGCGGCTATGTGAAGCGTCTGGAAGCGATCGGCAATGCGATCTCCGGCGGTGATGTGGATGTGATTGTGCGTCTGTGTCAGCTCGTGAAGCTTTTCAAGGGCGGCGCCGAGTTCAAAATGTCCAAGCGCTCTGGTAATTTCATCACCCTTCGCGATGTGGTTGATGAAGTGGGCGTAGATGCGGTACGCTTTATGATGCTCTATCGTAAGAACGATGCGCAGCTGGACTTCGATTTTGACAAGGTGAAAGAGCAGTCAAAAGACAATCCAGTGTTTTATGTTCAGTACGGTCACGCTCGGTGTCATTCTGTGCTGCGTCAGGCTGCTGGAGAGCTGGATTGGTTCTCCAATACCCCTGAAGAGTTGCAGTCTGCAGATTTTGCACAACTTGAAGATGAGGGTGAACTTGCACTGGTCGCGAAGATGGCTCAGTGGCCTCGAATTGTAGACGGAGCCTCAGAAAATCACGAGCCGCACCGCATCGCGTTCTATCTGTATGAGCTTGCAAGCGCCCTGCATGGACACTGGTCCAGAGGCAAGGAAAAGCCGCAATTACGCTTTATTAATGATAAAACGCCAGAATTAACCAAAGCTCGACTCGCGTTAGTTTACGCAGTTTCACAGGTAATTGCTTCTGGCCTCAATGTTTTGGGTGTCACAGCACCAAATGAAATGCGCTAGTGCCTGAGCATAGTTGATAGAGTACTGGAGGTTCGCGGTGGGGATTGCGAGCCTCTTATTTAAGGGAAAACACCGCTGCAATGACCAATCGCTCCAAGTATCCGGGACCGGGTGAGGTTTCTGCTAGGCAATCGGCAGGCGATGAACCGCAACAGTGGGCAGGCGATCAAGATCCGCTCGTAGAACTTGCCAGAATTGTCGGGGAGAGCGCTGCTCAGTACCGTCCTAGTTCTCGCGTCGAAAGCGAAGTCTCTGACCGTCCGCTGTTTCCAAAAACTGATGAGCGCAGCGTTGCTGCCGATCATGCTCCACAGCATGGCTCTCAGGATGCCACGTTGGCCGATGATTATTCAGTGGGTGCAGCTGAAGCAAATGAGCCTGCATCAACTCAAGATTCATTTGCGGCTCTGGATGCTGTGTTTGCATCTCCAAAGACTTCCGCGTCACCTGCACATGCTGATCCATTTGCGGATTTAAGTGCTGCTGCGTTGTCCGCTGGTGCACCAAGTGAGGCTGTTGATTACGTCAGCGACCTTCCTCCTGTTCCAAAAGCGGTGGCTGTGCCTGAAGCTAAGCCAGTTCCTGCGCCTGCACCTGTGCGCCAGTCTGTGACTGCCGCTGACGTGACTGCAGAGCCGGAAATGGATGATATTCTTTCCCGCGACCTTGAAGAGAGCCTTGTTGCTTCTCTGAATCAGTCTCAGGTGGAGCGTGAGCAGACGTCTCGTCCTCAACGGTCCGTGAGCCGTGCGACACCGACGCTGGATGCTGTTGGTGCACGGGATGTTCGTCCTGAGCAGACTTTGCGTGAGCGTTTGGAACGCCGCACTGCGGATGCTCCGCGTGCAGTTGAAACACCGCGTGCGGCTGAGCCTGCTGCTCCTGTGCAGAGTGCGGCATCTGCTGCGCCGAGAGCTCTGGATGAGCTTTCCCAAAGTGATTATGATAGCTGGCGCGCCGAGCGCGCTGCAGAGCGTGCAACCGCAGCTGCCGCTGCTAAACCTGTTCAGCCTGCTCCGGCACCAGCGCCTGCGGTTGAAGAAGCTCCTGCCGCGCCTCAATTGCGTGGCACGCATGATGATGTGGCGGCTGCAGCTGAATCTGTTTCATTTGAACCGGATATGACCGCGTTTGCGATGGACACCGGTGCTGAGCTTGAAGGTGAGCACATCACTGCTCCTGAAGTGTCTGCACAGGAAACTGTTATTCCTGCCAAGCACCTTGAAGAAGCCTTGATGGCTGAGTTCAGTCTTGAAGGTGAAGCGCAGCCGAGCGTTGTTGCTGAACCTGTTGCGCCTCAGCCTGCGCGCAATGTTGCGCAAGACATTGAAGCGAGCGTTGATGACATCTTCGCAGATGAAATTGCGCAGGAGCCGCAGCCAGAACCAGAGCCGGAAGTTGAAATCGGTCCTGAAGTGGCTGCAGAGCTGAATGAATTTGAACGCATGAGCGCCGGTTTTGAACAGGTTGCTCAGGAAATCGACCCATTTGCCAATGAGGGCGATGACGCCTGGCAGCTGGACGAAAGCGTTGCAAGCGACACGTCTTTGGATGAAATGTCCTGGCCTGCAGCTGCTGAGAAGCTGGCGCAGACGGAAGCTGCTCATCAAGAGGCAATGAGTGCTGCGAAAAAGCAGGGTGAAGAGCAGTCTCCTCCTCCTGGCGGATATGATCTTGATGCTGTGGCGCAGGCCATGCGCAAAGAAGACCCGAGCCTTGATGGCGGTGTTCTTCCGCAGGCTGTACCGCGCGTTTCTGTTGATGTTCCGATTGAAGCAGACGAGAGCCGCAGTGGCGGCGGTATGCGGAAAGGCCTGATGGCTGCTGCATCCATTGTTGCGATTGTTGTGGTTGGCGGTGCCGGCTTGTTCCTGTTCGACTTTGGCGGAGCAGGCGGAGATGCGACACCGCCACCGGTCATTCGCGCTGATGCCTCTCCAATGAAGGAGGTTCCATCTCCTTCTGCGCAGCCTAAAAATGACACTGCAAAAGTCTTTTCTCCGCAGGAAGCGTCTCAGCCAGTTACTGGTGAGAAGATGATTCAGCGTGAAGATGCAGCTGTTACTCCACTGCCGCCTGCGTCCAGCGAAACGGATACTGCCAAGTCCAGCGTGTTTGATGTGAACCCGACGAAGAAGGTGCGAACCGTTATTGTTCGTCCTGACGGAACCATCGTTCAACGGGCTGGTGGTGCAGAGGCTAATACGTCTGCGCAGCCACGTGTTGTTACAAGCAGCACTGTGCGCAACAGCAATCCACAGAATACGGGTAGCACCACACCAGCGGCAACGTCTGGGCAGTGGGATCCACTTCCGGGTGAAACCCAGAGTGCTAACCAGCAAACTGCTGCTGTGCCAACAACCACAAGCTTGCAGGATGCGTTTGCGAACGCTCCGGTGGCAACACGGACCGAGACGCGCAACACGCTTCTGGGTGTGAGTGTTGTGCCACAGTCCAAGCCGTTTGTTGTGGCCTCTGCCAATACAGGCAGTGGTACTGTTCGCTCCAACACACTGACGCCGCTGCAACCACAGCAGACGTCTCGTGCCAGCAACGCGCCACTGAACCTGACTGGTAATCAGAACACGCAGACAGCTGCTGTAAATCCGCAGGCGATTGCTCCAACTCCGACACCGAGTGAAGGTGTTGTGGGTGAGATTCCTGGTGGTACTTACATCGTGCAGGTGGCTTCTGTGCGCACTGTTGAGGATGCTCGTGGTCAGATCCGCCGCTACAACAGCCGCTATCCAAACCTGATGGCTTTGGTGACGCCGGTGATTACGCGTGCTGATCTTGGCGACAAAGGCATTTACTACCGTATTCAGGTGCCGTTTGACGGTCCGACCAGTGCGAACACCTTCTGCGGTGAGTTTAAATCTGCTGGTGGCGACTGTTACGTTCGCCGCAACTAAATACGCTTTCCCTTTTCGGGGACTACGCTTTGGAGCTTGACGCCGTACCAGCGTCAAGCTACCAGCTTTACTCATGTTTTTAAAATCGTTCATTTCCGGATGCCTTGGACCTGAGCTCAGCGCTGAGGACAAAGCTTTTTTTCGTGACCAGCAGCCGTTTGGTCTGATCCTATTTGCCCGAAACATGGAAACGCCGGAGCAGATCCGCCGACTTTCTGCTGATTTTCGCGAGGCTGTTGGCCGTGCGGATGCGCCTGTTTTTATTGATCAGGAAGGTGGACGTGTACAGCGCTTTGGGGCGCCGCATGTGCCGATTTATCCAGCGGCAGGGACGATTGGGCGCCTTTATGCGCAGGATGTTGACGTGGCGAAACGAGCTGCTTATCTGCATGCCTTGCTGATTGGGCTGGATCTGCGTGATCTTGGGCTGAGCGCCAACTGTATTCCGTGTCTTGATATGCCGATTGAAGGTGCGAGTAACATTATTGGTCTGCGGGCCTACGGGTCTGATGCTGCGCTTGTGAGTGATTTGGGCCGTGCTGCGATGGATGGCTGCCTTGCGGCTGGTGTGATGCCGGTTATGAAGCATATGCCGGGCCATGGCCGAGCACTGGTTGATAGTCACTTATCCTTGCCTGAAGTGACAAGCCCACTTGAGGAGCTTGAAGAGCGGGACTTTTTACCGTTCAAATCCTTGCGGGATTGCCCGATGGGGATGACAGCTCACATCGTCTTTAAAGAGATTGACGGAGATCATCCTGTTACGCAATCTTCCTATGCTATTCAGAAGGTTATCCGGGAAGCGATTGGTTTTGACGGTGTCTTGATCAGTGATGACATCTCCATGAAAGCGCTTGGCGGTGATTTGAAGGGCAGGGTTGAGAAAATTGTTGCGGCGGGATGTGATCTTGTTCTGCATTGCAATGGTGAACTGGATGAGATGAAGGTGGTTGCTTCTGCCGTGCCGGAGATAGATGGCAAGCGCGCTGAGCGTATCGAAGCGGCTATGCAGCGAAATACCCAAGTGTTTGATGGGGATGAAACGGCACTGCGTGCGGAGTTTGATGAGCTGTGTGCGGTCGTGTAAGGCGGCGTCTTCTAGCCAGGCTGTAAGACGTTCTATTCAGGTGTGCGCTTTAAAGGGATTGATGCTTGAGCGACGTTGAGACCACAGAGCAGATAGAGGAGGCGTTGGCAGGTGCGGCAGCTGTGGAACAGCCCGCGACTGGCGACCCGAACCTGCTTGTTGATGTGGACGGGTTTGAAGGCCCGCTTGATGTCCTGCTCACACTGGCCCGCAGCCAGAAGGTTGATATCACCAAGATCTCCATTCTGGCGCTGACAGAGCAGTATCTTGAGTTTGTAAAGGAAGCGCGCCGTTTGCGGCTGGAGCTGGCCGCGGACTATCTGGTGATGGCAGCATGGCTGGCTTATCTGAAATCCCGTTTGCTCATACCGCAGCAAAAAGACAGTGACGAACCAACGGGGGAAGAGTTGGCGGCAGCGCTGGCGTTTCGTCTGCAGCGATTAGAAGCTATGCGGGATGCGTCTGCTAAGTTGATGAACCGGTCGCGTCTTGGACGGGATTTGTTTGCGCGTGGTGCTCCTGAAACTGTGTCGGTGGAACGCCGCAGTGTTTGGACTGCCACGCTCTATGATTTGCTGATGGCTTATGCGTCTCAGCGTCAGCGCCACTCGGTGACGTCCGTGCATGTGAAGCGGCGTGAGGTTTGGTCGCTTCAGGATGCGCGCGATATTCTGACCCGTCTTGTGGGGCAGGTCGCTGTGTGGACGCCGATTGAGCGGTTTTTGACGGCTTATCTGGAAGATCCGCAGGAACGGGCGACGGCAATGGCTTCTGCGTTCTCGGCCAGTCTGGAGTTGGTGCGTGAAGGTGTGATCGATATTCAGCAGTCCGGGCCATTTGAGACGATCTACGTGCGTGCCTCACAGCGGACGCCGGAAGAGATTGGTGCGGGTGAGCCTGCTGAAGAGCTTCAGGAAAAAGAGGTTGAGTTGTCATGAGTAAAACGCCAGACCTGCTCGACACAGTCGCACAAGATGAGGCCATTGAAGTTGCAGATGCCGGGGAACTTCTGGAAACAGAGCGCATGGTTGAAGCTTTGATCTTTGCCAGTGCGGAGCCTTTGAGTTTTACAGAGCTGACAAAGCGTATTCCGGGAAACCGGGATATTCGCGGCGCGCTTAACCGCCTGCGCGCGTTTTATCGCAAGCGCGGCGTGCAGTTGCGGTCTACGGAGGATCGCTGGTCGTTTCGCACTGCTGAAGATCTGTCGTTTATTTTGCACCGGGAAGCGGTTGAGCAGCGGCGCTTATCGCGGGCTGCGCTGGAAACCTTAGCTATTATTGCCTTTCACCAACCTGTGACCCGGGCAGAGATTGAAGATATTCGCGGCGTTTCTACATCTAAGGGCACGCTTGATGTGCTGCTGGAAACGGGCTGGGTACGTATGCGAGGTCGCCGTAGAACGCCGGGGCGTCCTGTAACCTATGGAACGAGCTTTGATTTTCTTGATCATTTTGGTCTTGAGAACATCAAGGATTTGCCGGGACTGGAAGAGCTGAAAGGGGCAGGGTTGCTTGATAGTGCGATCCCCGCCAGCTTCCATGTGCCTGCACCGGATGACAGTATTGATCTGACAGAAGATGAAGATCCTCTGGAAGAAAGTGAAATGTTTGCAACTGGCGCACTTGAAGAAGACGCCGGAGAAAAATAAACACATGCAAGGGGCGCGATGTTGTGTTCGGCCGCCTTGCAAGTTTTATGAGGGACGAATGGAGCCAGGGAAGGTTGCAGCATCAGAACGGCTGGTGTTTGACAATATCTACCATCATTATGGGGACTTACCTGCGGTTCGCGGTGTTTCGCTTTCTTTGAAAAGCGGAGAAGTGCTGTGTTTGCTGGGGCATTCTGGTTGCGGAAAGACAACGGTGCTGCGTATTGCCGCCGGTGTCGTGCGTCAGCAGCAGGGAAGCGTCCGGATCAATGGTTCTGTAGTTGCTGATGAGCGGACTTTTCTGCCGCCAGAAAAGCGCGGTGTGGGGCTTATGTTCCAGGACTATGCGCTGTTTCCGCATCTAACGATTCTTGAAAATGTGAAGTTTGGCCTTTCTGACCTTTCTTCTGAAGTGGCCGAGCGCCGTGCGCGTGATGCGCTGCACATGGTTGGTCTCGGTCAGTATCTGGATGATTATCCGCATGGATTGTCTGGAGGTGAGCAGCAACGTGCTGCGCTGGCGCGTGCAATGGCACCGCGACCTCATACACTTTTGATGGATGAGCCATTTTCAGGACTGGACAGTCGCTTGCGTGATGATGTGCGCACGCAGACGCTGGATATGATTAAAATGCAAGGTGCGACAGCGGTTGTGGTGACTCATGATCCTGAAGAAGCCTTGCGTGTGGGTGACCGAATTGCGCTGATGCGTAACGGGGAGGTGGTGCAACTGGCGACGCCAGAGGATATCTACTTCCGCCCGAATAGTTTGTTTGCTGCTAAATTCTTTTCCGATCTCAATGAGATACCCGGAAAAGTTGTTGGTGGCCGCGTGGTCACGCCTATCGGGAATTTTTCCTCTAATGGCCTTGAAGAAGGGGCTCATGCGACCTTATGTGTAAGACCACATCACTTAAAGGTATGCCATGGTGAGGGACAGTTCAAAGGCAGAGTAATTTCTCGCGCAATGGCAGGTGAGACAGATCTTCTGGACGTACAAGTTGATGGAATTGAGCGTCTTCTACGTATTCGTACGAGGGATGTATTACAATTCTACCCAGAAAATGTCATAGACTTGTGTATAAATGCAGAGAATGTTTTGGTTTTTGGGCGAGAGACGTCAGTAAATCATAGTGGGTAATTCTTCTGGATACTACCTATTAGTATCTGGGGGATGTAGTGTCTCTCGAAACACAGTTCAGGGTTCTTAAGGAGTTTGGTTGATGGGCTCAATTGGTATTTGGCAAATTGTCATCATCGCGGTTGTCGTAGTTCTGCTGTTTGGTCGCGGAAAGATTTCCGAGCTGATGGGCGATGTTGCAAAGGGCATCAACAGCTTCAAAAAGGGGCTGAATGATGATGCTGCGGAAGCAAAAGAAAAAGAAGAAGATCCTAAAGTGATCGACCATGCGCCGGGTGATACCGTGAATGCGCAGGAAAAAACTGAAGACACCGCGAAAAAGGACTAAGTCTCCTTTAAGGTAGTCTGTGTAATTTACCTAGGGAAAGTCGGCGTTTTCTGGCTTAGAGTTTGTGATCTACGCCTTTCCCTAGTGAATGTGCCGTTTGCGGCACGACATGTCTATGATGAGAGCCTGGCAACGGGCTGTCATTGAGACACTAACGAAACGGCTTCTTTATGTTCGATATCGCATGGACAGAGCTGCTGCTTGTTGCTGTGGTTGCCATTTTGGTGGTTGGCCCCAAAGAACTGCCGGGCATGTTGCGCACAATCGGGCGCACAATCGGCAGCGTGCGGCGTATGGCTGGCGAGTTTCAGTCTAGTTTGAATGACGCTGTCAAAGAAGCGGAGAAGCAGACCGGCATTGATGAAATGCGGAAGCAGGCTGATGCTGCACAGAACTTCAATCCACTTGATGACTTGAAAAAGACATTAGCGGACGAGAAGAAGAAGCTTGAGGACAGCATGAAAACTGCGGAAAGCGACGTGAAAAGCTCGCTGAACGGTGAGGGCTCTACGGAGAGCAAGCCGGACAGTGCGCCAGAAGCTGCGCCTGTGAAAGCAGAGGTTCCGACGCAGAAAGTTGTTTCTTCAGCTGAGCTGGCTTCCACGCAAAAAGCAAAAGAAAGTGCCGCAAGCACTCCTTCCAGCAAAGATGAAAGCTAGGGCGGCTATTTTATGAGTGATAACGAAATTGAAGATTCGCGTGCGCCGCTGATTGAGCACCTGATCGAATTGCGTTCCCGCCTGATGAAGTCGGTGATTGCGATCGCCATTGCCTTTGCGGTTTGCTTTTACTTTTCAAATGACATCTTCAACTTCCTGATCGAGCCGTTTTCTGAAGCGGCTGGGGCAAGCATTGAAGTCAAGCTGATCTACACCGCTCCGCATGAATGGTTCTTCACGCAGATGAAGCTGGCTTTGTTTGGAGCGCTGTTTATTGCGTTTCCGGTTCTTGCCAGTCAGATCTACATGTTTATGGCGCCCGGGCTTTATAAGCATGAGCGCAGTGCGTTTATTCCGTATCTGATCGCGACACCTGTTTTGTTCGTGATTGGTGGATCGCTGGTGTATTACCTCGTGCTGCCAATGGCGATGGGCTTCTTCCTGGCCATGCAGCAGATGGGTATGGACGGGCAAGCGTCCATTGAGATGCTTCCGCGTGTGAGTGAGTACCTGAGCTTTGTGATGGTTCTGATCTTCGCGTTCGGTCTGGTTTTTCAGCTTCCGGTTGTTTTGACGCTTATGGGACGCGCGGGTCTTGTGACCTCTGAGTCTTTGAAGGGTAAGCGGAAATATGCCGTTGTTGCTGCGTTTGCAGCTGCGGCAATTTTAACACCTCCTGATCCGATTTCGCAGATCGGTCTTGCACTTCCTACTCTGCTTCTCTACGAAGTCTCCATCTATTGTGTAAGGCTCGTCGAGAAGAAACGTAAAGAGAAGGAAGCGGAAGAAGAGGCCTAGTCTCACTTCCATCCTGATTTATGAGTTTCCCGGCGGGTTATTTGAAGGCAAACCTGCCGGGGTTACTAAGTTATGCTTGATATCAAGTGGATTCGTGAAAATCAGGAGAGCTTTGATACAGCTCTCGCTAAACGCGGCCAAGAGCCACGCGCTGCGCTGCTCGTTGAACTGGACGATGCGCGCCGTTCCCACACCACCAAGCTTCAGGAGGCGCAGCAGCGCCGTAACTCCGCATCCAAAGAAATCGGCATGGCCATGGGCCAGGGCGACAAGGAAAAAGCAGAGGCCCTGAAGGCTGAAGTTGCCGAAATCAAAAGCTTTATTCAGAACGGCGAAGAGGAACAGCGCAAGCTGAACGCGGCGCTCGAGGATGCTCTGGCTGTTATCCCCAATATTCCGCATGAGGATGTTCCGCTTGGTGCGGATGAGGCTGACAACGTTTTGCTTCACACGCATGGCGAAAAGCCGCGTAACAATTTTGAGCAGAAAGAACATTACGAGCTGGGTGAACAACTTGGCGGCATGGACTTTGAAACCGCTGCTAAAATGTCTGGCTCCCGTTTTGTGTTGCTGAAAGGTCAGATTGCGCGACTGGAGCGTGCGATCGGTCAGTTCATGATTGACCTGCACACGCAGGAAAACGGCTACACCGAAGTTTCTCCTCCGCTGTTGGTGCGTGATAACGCGCTTTACGGCACCAGCCAGCTGCCGAAGTTTGCTGAAGACCTGTTCCGTACGACAAATGATCACTGGCTTATTCCAACAGCAGAAGTTCCGCTGACGAATGTGGTTGCCGGTGAGACGCTTGCTGAGGCGGACCTGCCGCTGCGTATGACTGCTCTGACCTATTGCTTCCGGTCTGAGGCCGGGTCTGCTGGTCGTGATACGGCTGGTATGCTGCGTCAGCATCAGTTCCAGAAGTGTGAGCTTGTTTCTATCACGGATGAGAACAGCTCTCTGGAAGAGCTGGAGCGGATGCGTGAGTCTGCTGAAAAGGTTCTGAAGCTGCTTGGCTTGCACTACCGTGTTGTCACACTGTGTGTTGGTGATATGGGCTTTGGTGCTCGTAAAACCTACGATATTGAAGTTTGGTTGCCAGGTCAGGATGCTTACCGCGAGATTTCTTCCTGTTCTGTTTGTGGTGACTTCCAGGGCCGCCGCATGAATGCACGCTACCGCGTGGAGGGCGAGAAGGCTCTGAAGTTCGTTCATACTCTGAACGGTTCTGGTCTTGCTGTTGGGCGTTGTCTGATTGCTGTGATGGAAAACTATCAGAATGCAGACGGAACAATTACAGTTCCTGAGGTTCTTCGCCCGTACATGAATGGCCTTGAAGTCATTGGCGCTTAATAATTGATGTAAGCGTATTTTCAGCAGAAGGGCGGTTGCGTTCTTCTGCTGTACTGCGCGACTTATATGAGGAATTGCTGCGATATGCGTATCTTACTAACCAACGATGACGGGATCCACGCTGAGGGTCTTGAGGTTTTGGAGCGCATTGCGCGGCAGATTTCAGATGATGTTTGGGTTGTTGCGCCAGAAACCGACCAGAGCGGTGTGGCGCACTCCCTGTCTTTGAATGATCCTTTGCGCGTTCGTGAAATTGACAGCCGTCACTTTGCAGTTCGCGGTACACCAACGGATTGTGTGATCATGGCGGTTCGTTCCATCATGGATACACCGCCTGATCTGGTTCTTTCCGGTATCAACCGGGGTGCGAACATTGCAGATGATGTGACTTATTCCGGCACCATTGCTGCGGCTATGGAAGGCACTTTGATGGGCGTTCGTTCCATAGCGCTTTCTCAGGCCTATGCATTTGGTTCTGAGTTTGGCCCAAGCTACGACACCGCTGAAGCGCATGCTGTTGGTGTGATCCGTAGCTTGCTGGAGTTTAATCTGCCATCTGACACGCTGCTGAACGTGAACTTCCCTAAAGACGCGCCTGACATGGTTAAAGGTGTTAAGGTTGTGCGTCAGGGCAAGCGCGATGCGGGCTCGCTCTACATTGAAAGCCGCAAGGATGGCCGTGGTAATCCATATCACTGGCTTGCTTTCCAAAATCGCGTGCCCAATGCGCGTGAAGGGACTGATATCAGCGCTTTGAAAGAGGGCTATATTTCGGTCACGCCTTTGCATTTGAACCTGACAGCTGATGAGTTGATGGGGCAGTTGGAAAAGACGCTCGAAAAGTCCTGATATGATGAGAACCTGCTGAGGTCCTTCGGGTTCGCGTCAGGTTCTGAGGTTATATGTGCGTATTCTTCAAAGGGCCGAGGTGGACCTTTGAAGGTGCGTTCTTTTGAGTTTGCTGGTTTGCCATCAGGCTTTGCACTGCAGATAGACGGAGTGTTTTAAAATGGAAGACAGTCTGTTTGCTGATGAAGATGGTCGCTTTGATGAGAACCTTGCCAAGCAAGCGGCATGGGTGATGAAGCTGCGATCTGAGGGCGTGCGGAACCTTGAGGTTCTGGGTGCACTTGAAGCTATTCCACGTAAAATATTCTTGTCAGCCAGCCAGCAATTTCTGGCCTTCGAAGATCGTGCATTTCCAATTGATTGCGGGCAGATGAGCACGCAGCCATCCTTAATTGGGAAGGTTGCTGATTTCCTGCAGATGAAACCGGATCATTCCTTGCTGGAGATTGGCAGTGGGTCCGGGTACCAGTGCGCGGTTCTTTCCAAAATCTGTGATCGCATTGTTTCGCTGGAGCGCTACCGGACGCTGGCTGATCTGGCGCGTGAGCGGCTTCGGTCTTGTAAGATCAATAATGTCGACGTTATTCATGCAGATGGTCTTGTGGCACCTGTTGATGAAGAAGATGATGGTGGCCCGTTTGACCGTATCATTTTGAATGGTGCGCTGGACCGTGTGCCGGGCTTCTTGTTCGACCGTCTTGCGCCAGGAGGGCGTTTGTTGGCGCCAATTAAGCACGAAAGCGGTATTTGCCGCCTGATCCAGTATGACAAAGGTGGCCGCGGTCTTGATGAAACCGACCTTGGTGGCTTCCGCTATCTTTCTCTCACTCCGGGAATAGCTGCGAAACTATAGGGGAATGAGGCTTTAATTAAGTCTTTATCAACTCTGTTGTCAGTAAACTTACGCCAGTTAGCCTTTTATTTGTATTGGGTAGGGCGGATATGCAGTTTCATTCCCGTGAGAAAGCCAGATTGCGGCGCGGTGTAGCCTTGTTTTTGCTGTCAGCAGGTCTTGCTGGTTGTAGTGGCAATGTGGACCGGTTTGGCAAATCTGAATATGTTGATGAACCAACGTCTCCGGCTCGAACTGCCGTTGTGGTGACGCCCGGACTTCCATCATCAAGCACAAAGTCTGTTGTTCAGCGGGGCGTTTTGCTGCCTGCGCCAACATCAAGCGATGCTCCTATTGTGACTGGGTCTGCGCAATCGCGCGGGTATCCGGCGCAAACATGGCAGCCAACATTTTCCAAACAGCCTGTTCCGGTGAGCCAGCGCACGCGCGCGAGTGCTCTGGTTCCTGCTGCACTTGCTAAAGCGCCTAATGATGGCACGCTTGGCTGGACTGCGGTTGGTGGCCGTGTTGTCACGCTGAAAGCCAATGAGAGTGTTGATAGTCTTGCGTGGCAATACCGTGTTCCGGCGAACGAGATTCTTCATGCCAATCGCGTAACAGTGAGCTCTGCGCTGCAGCCCGGTGATTCTGTTGTTATTCCGGTGAAGATGGTTCGCAAGTCGAACCGTTTGCCGAAAGCCAGTGCTCGTGTGTTGCCGTCCAGTAATCAGCAGCCTCAGACGACGGCCTCTATTCCTTCGCAGTATGTTGCGCCTTTGAATGCAAATGGCTCTGCTTCCAGGCAGTCTCGTGATGTGTTTGCGACCAAGATTGCGGCTGCGTTGCTTCCTCCGGGTAATGTGGGAGAGCGATCGCGCCCTGTTTACAGTGATGCGCCTCCAGCAGCTTATCCGGTGCAAAGGCGTGCACCAGCAGCAGCTGTGCCTGCGTCTTCGCTTCAGCCAATTCAGCAGCCTGCATCGTCGCAGGTCTATCGTGCACAGCAGCAGCCGACGACATATCGCAGTCAGTCTTTGACGCCGATTGTGGCTCCGCAGCCTGCGACTGCGCAGCCATCTTATGGTGTGCCTGTTACGGGACAGGCGGCTCGCAGCGTTGCTCCTCTGCGAGTTTCAGCTGTGCCAAAGAGTAAACCTAGGGCTTCTGTTGCACAGCGTCCGGCATCGGTTGCCAGCGTGACAACCTCAAATGCAGTACCGAAGCCAAAGAGAATTGCTTTGGCGGGCCTAAGTCCACAACGAGTGGCTGCTCCTGTCGCGACACAGCGAACGCTGGCAAACTCTCTTGCACCTGCACCAGTTCACACTGCGAGTGTAGAGAAGCCGCAAAAGCCGATTGTTCCGGTTATCTCTGAAGCTGAGTCGGATGTTGTTCGTTTGCAGCCGACCGAGGTTTCCAAGCCAGCCCCTGTGCAGCCTGTTGCGACGGCGAAGGCTCCAAAGGTTGCTGTTGCCGATGAGGCGACATTCCGCTGGCCAGTGCGTGGGCGGATTATTTCTGACTTTGGTGTGAAGCCGGGTGGGTCTAAAAACGACGGCATTAATCTGGCTGTTCCATCGGGTACAGACATTAAAGCTGCAGAAGACGGAACCATTGTTTACGCCGGTAATGAGCTGAAAGGCTTTGGAAATCTGGTGCTGATCCGTCACGACAATGGCTGGGTCTCAGCTTATGCGCACAACAAAGAGCTGAAGGTGCGCCGAGGTGATGCCGTGCGTCGTGGTCAGACCATTGCTATGGCTGGCGCGACCGGATCTGTGACACAGCCACAGCTCCACTTTGAGCTGCGCAAAGATAATAAGCCGGTAGATCCCATGAACCATCTACCGCGCTCCTAATAAAAGGGGGAGGGTTCTTCTTGGAACTCTTTTCATAGGTAAAGCCCGCCGCGTTAATGACCTTCACGTGGCGGGCTTTTTTCTTTTTTGGAGGGTGTATCTGATTTGTCAGGACAGTGTCTGACTGAGGCGGCCTGCCAGGTCCTGAATAAACTGCCATGCGACACGGCCAGAGCGGGCGCCGCGTGTGGTGGACCATTCCAGAGCCTGCGCGCGTAGCTGTTCCTGTTTGAGCTTTAAGCCGAAGTGCTCTGTGTAGCCGTAGATCATATCCAGATACTCATCCTGAGAGCATTTGTGGAAGCCAATCCAAAGGCCGAATCGATCAGAAAGTGAGACCTTTTCTTCCACGGCTTCGCTTGCGTGGATTGCGGTTGAACGCTCATTCTCCATCATGTCGCGCGGCAGAAGGTGCCTGCGGTTGGATGTGGCGTAAAAGAGGACATTCATTGGTCGACCTTCAATACCGCCGTCCAGAGCGGCTTTCAGGCTCTTGTAGCTGGTGTCGTCGCCATCAAAAGACAGGTCATCGCAAAAGATGATGAAATTGTAAGGCTTGCCGCGCAGCTCGTTCATCAGCGCAGGGAGCGCTTCGATGTCTTCGCGGTGAATCTCGATGAGGACGAGCTTACGGACGCCTTCGGAGTTCGTGTGTGCTGCGTTGATCGCTGCATGAGCAGATTTCACCAAAGATGACTTACCCATGCCTCTGGCGCCCCACAAAAGCACGTTGTTGGCGGGAAAACCTTCTGCGAACCTACTCGTGTTCTCCATCAGCATTTTCTTGGAGTGATCGACGCCTTTGAGCAGGCTAATATCAACCCGATTGACTTTGGGTACAGGTGCAAGCTCAAACGGGGAAGGGTGGAATACAAAGGCATCGGCTTCGTCGAAATTAACAGTAACCGGAGGCTTTGGAAGGGAGCTGGCCAACAGGGCGACAATCTCGTCCAGCTTGGATGTAAGAAGGGCGACTTCAGAGGTATTTTCTTTAGTGGTCATGTGTATCTACGTGATTAACTCAGGTGCGCTGGCATAGGCTTTACGCATAATGCACTAGGTGAAAAATTGTCTCAGCGGCGGTTCTGCTATTTGATCTGCGGCCAAGTATCCCTATTTACAGCTGTATCATGTCCAATACTCTTGGGGAAAGTCCCAGTTAGCATGTCAATGCCTTGAAAACACTGGAGTGGACTGTATAGTCCAGCGCAAAATCCTTGTTCTTTCGGGCCAAGGTCAATTTTGGAGGGGTTTACCTCGCCAATTGTTTAATGAACGCCACCAGGTTCCTCGGGAATTTGTGGTAAGGAGAAACTAATGTTTATTACCCCTGCCTATGCACAGGCCGCAGGCGGCGTGCCAGACGTTGTAATGTCTATTGTGCCGTTCGTCCTGATCTTCGTGATCATGTGGTTCCTGATCATTCGCCCTCAGCGTCAGCGCATGAAAACTCATCAGGAAATGGTGAACAATCTGCGTCGTGGCGACACCGTTGTGACCTCTGGCGGTCTGATTGGTAAAGTTGCTAAGATCGTTGATGATGCTGAACTGCAGGTGGACATTGCTGAAGGTACGCGTGTGCGTATTGCTCGTGCCATGATCCAGGAAGTTCGCTCCAAAGGTGAACCTGTTAAGGATGGCGAATAATCGCGCCTTGATACCTGTAGTTTCAGACCGCTTTCCTGTTTCGGCCTTTGCCACAGTGAGAGCGGTCTGCCTATTCTAGGACCGGGCATATACTCATGCTTCATTTCGCGCGTTGGAAAATCGCCCTGATTATCGTCGTGGTGCTGGGCGGTATCTTTACAACATTGCCGAACTTCTTCCCGGCAAGTACCGTTCAATCCTGGCCGGATTTTATGCCTAAGCGCCAGATTGTTCTCGGTCTTGACCTTCAGGGCGGTGCTTATCTGCTCTATGAGGTTGATAAGGAAGATTACAAAGAAAAACAGTTCCGTCAGCTGGTTGGAAATATCCGCCGGGCCCTGCGCGAGAACCCACGTATCGGTTACACCGGCCTGGGTATTCAGGGAGACGGCGTTCAGGTTCGCATTCGTGATAATGCACGCTTCGATGAGGCTGAACAGCGTCTTGCTGAACTGGTAAAGCCGCTTAACTCCGGCGTTTTCGGTGGTGCAGCGGTCAACGAATTTGTTCTTGAACCTCAAGGTGACGGCCTGTTCCGCATGGCTTTCTCTGAGGAAGGTCTGGACATGCGCCTTGCTTCCGTTGTGAGGCAGTCCATTGAGGTTATCCGTCGCCGTGTTGATGAACTTGGCACGACTGAGCCTTCCATTCAGCGTCAGGGCACTGACCGTATCCTTGTTGAAGCGCCGGGTGAATCCAACCCTCAGCGCCTGAAGGACATTATTGGTGCGACTGCGCAGCTGACGTTCCATCTTGTCAGTCAGGAAATGAGCGCGTCACAGGCACTTCAAGGCCGTCCGCCAGCAGGCACGATGGTTGTTGAGGGTTCTGATGGCCAGCCATACCTGCTGGATGAAAACCCGTTGCTGACGGGTGAAGAGCTGCAGGACGCTTCTGTTGCGTTTGACCAGCAGACAAACGAGCCTGTTGTGAACTTCCGCTTCAACACTGCCGGTGCCCGCGTCTTTGCAGATGTGACCCGCGCAAATGTTGGTCGTCCGTTCGCGATTGTGCTGGATGACGAAGTGATCACCGCTCCGGTTATCCGTCAGCCAATCACAGGCGGTTCCGGTCAGATCTCCGGCAGCTTCACTGTTGATGGTGCGAATGATCTTGCTGTTCTGCTGCGTGCTGGTGCGCTTCCTGCGCGTCTGGATGTGGTTGAAGAGCGTTCTGTTGGTCCGGGCCTTGGTCAGGATTCCATTGATAGCGGTAAGGTTGCTTCCATCGTTGCAGCAGCGGCGGTTGTGATCTTCATGCTGGCGGCTTATGGCCAGTTTGGTATCATCGCGAACCTTGCCCTTGCTTCCAACGTTTTCCTGATCTTTGGTGTGCTCACCACGCTTCAGGCAACGCTGACCCTGCCGGGTATTGCGGGTGTCGTTTTGACAATTGGTATGGCGGTTGATGCCAACGTGCTGATTTATGAGCGCATTCGTGAAGAGGCACGCGCAGGTCGTTCTGCTATTGGTTCGATTGATGCGGGCTTTAAGCGTGCACTTGGCACCATTTTGGATGCAAACATCACAACGCTGATTGTGGCTGTGATCCTGTTCTTCATCGGTTCCGGTCCTGTTAAAGGGTTCGCGGTTACGCTGATGATCGGTATCTTCACCACAGTGTTCTCTGCGTTTACCATCTCTCGTTTCCTCATCTCAGTATGGGTGAAGCGTAAGCGTCCATCCAAACTGCCAATCTAACTCGGAGCATGATCCTATGAAACTTCTTAGACTTGTTCCGGAGCAGACCAATTTCCGCTTTATGCATTGGCGGGTTTTGAGTTTTCCGTTTTCTGGAATTACGGCAGTTCTTTCTGTTGTGCTGTTCCTGACAATCGGCCTGAACTACGGCATCGATTTTAAGGGCGGAACGCTGATCGAACTGCAGTCCACAAGCGGTCCTGCAAACCTTTCTGAAATTCGCCGGACCCTTGGTGGTCTTGATCTGGGTGATGTGCAGGTACAGGAATTCGGTAGTCCTACCGAAGTTCTGATCCGCATTGAATCTCAGGGCGAAGGTGAGAGTGCGCAGCAGGATGTGGTTGAGAGTGTCCGTGGTGCCTTTACCGATGGATACGAATTCCGCAGAACTGAAGTGGTTGGACCTCGTGTTTCCGGCGAGCTTGCTTATGCAGGAACGCTGGCGGTCGGGTCTGCCTTGCTGATGATCATGTTTTACATCTGGTTCCGCTTTGAATGGCAGTTCGCAGTTGGCGCGATTATCACCACCTTCAATGATATCCTGCTGACAGTTGGATTGTTTGCGGTGTTGCAGCTGGACTTTACGCTGTCCAGTATTGCGGCGGTGCTGACGATTATCGGTTACTCACTTAACGATACGGTGGTTGTTTATGACCGTATTCGTGAGAACCTGCGTCGTTACAAGCGTCTTTCTCTGGAAGAGCTGCTTGATAAGTCCATCAACGAGACACTGTCCCGTACAACAATGACATCGGTGACCACTTTGCTGGCGCTGTTTGCGTTGTACTTCCTGGGCGGTGAAGTGATCCAGTCATTCGTACTGGCAATGATCTTCGGTATCGTGATCGGAACTTACTCTTCTATCTTCCTTGCCTCTCCGCTGCTGATGCTCATGAAGCTTCGCACCAGCGTGTTTGACAAGAAAGACGACGAAACATCTCCTGCAAAATCTGCTTAACCAGCAGAAACTGCTTAGATTTTAGATGGGGCTGACCACAGTTGTGGTCAGCCCCATTTTCTATTGGACATTCTTTCGCGTGTAATTAAACAGAGGCTATCAATTTGCGCGTACACTGGGTGAAAACAGCCATTGGAGGACACTATGGGAAAACGTGGAGAGCCTTTGGAGGTGCGGGATGCGCATTATCCAAGCATGGTTCAGATCGATGCCTACGGAAACGGCGGGTTTCGATTTGCGGATATGTCTCATCGTGGATCGCTGATGTGTGTGCCGTCTGGTGTTTATGGTTGGGCACCTACCAGCTTTGACGAGGTTACGGATGAAGCACTGGCGCAAATCCTTGCAGAATCTGATGATATTGAAGTGTTGCTAATCGGTGCTGGTGACGAGCTGAAGCCATTTCCAGAGTCTCGTAAGGGGCCGTTTCGTGAGAAGGGCATCATGGTCGATAGCATGTCCACTGGCGCTGCCGTGCGCACATACAATGTGCTTCTTGGTGAAGACCGTGCTGTAGCAGCCGTGTTTATTGCAGTTGAAGACGTTTAAAAGAAGCGTGGAACCCAGCTATGAGCCAGGCCTATGACCACTGTAATGATTTCGTAAAACGCTTCTCCTACGAGCGTTACCTGAGTACATTGTATGCTCCGATCATTGCGCGTCCGAGTTTGATTGCCCTTTACGCCTTTGCCTGCGAGATTGCGCGTATCCGAGAGCTGGTGAATGAGCCGATGCCCGGAGAAATTCGTTTGCAGTGGTGGCATGATGCGCTGAGTGGCACTGACCACGGTGATGTGATGCACAACCCGGTTGCGCAGGCGATCATTGAGACGATTGAACATCATAAACTGCCAAGAGAGCCGTTCCTCAACCTGATTTCTGCGCGCCGGTTTGATCTTTATTCTGATCCGATGCCGACCATCAATGATCTGGAAGGGTATTGCGGGGAGACTAACTCTACAGTCGTTCTGCTTGCCTCGATGATCCTGAGTGGGAAACCAGCAGATCGTCAGGTTTCTGACGCATGTGGGCATGGTGGTGTGGCGTATGCGATGTCTGGCCTTATGCAGACACTGGCGTGGCAGGCATCGCGGCATCAGCAGTTCCTTCCAAAAGATGTGATGGAACGACATGGTGTGGAGGCCAACACCTTGCAGGGAAACCGCTCAAATGATGCGCTCTGGGCGGCTTTTGAAGAGATGATAGAGCTGAGTAAAAAGCACCTCGATGATTGTGAGAATGCGTTGGAAGGGATTGATCCGTCAGTGCTGCCAGCGTTCTTGCCTGTGTTTCAGGTGGAGTTGTTCTTCAACGAGGCAGACAAAGACAGTTTTGAGCCGCTGCAAGTTTGCGGTGGAGCGCCGCATATGCGCCGTGTTTGGCACATGTGGCGCACGTCTCGCCGACTTAGCAAACTCTCACGGAAATAGAAAAAGGCCGGAAAGTCCGGCCTTTCCTGTATCTGATGGCATGGTGTAAGCGAGTTAAACGTTTGCTACCCATGCCTTGAAATCGTCCAGACCCCGCTTGGCCATAACCTGCTTTTTAAGGCGGGTCTTTTCTTTCCCGCGCAGGCGCTTTCCTTCCGGATGCTTTGGCATTTCGTCCAGAGGTGGCAGCAGGCCGAAGTTGATGTTCATTGGCTGGAATGAACGCGGGCCAGAGCCATCTTCACGATCAATGTGACCACCTGTGATGTGGTTGACGATAGCGCCGCACGCGGTTGTTACTGGTGGAGGTGCTATGTCTGTTCCGAGCGCCTGATGAGCTGCGAACAGGCCAGTCAAACACCCAACGGCGGTGGATTCCACATACCCTTCACAGCCGGTGATCTGACCTGCAAAGCGCACGTGAGGCAGAGCTTTGAGGCGCATCTGATCATCCAGAAGACGTGGCGAGTTGAGGAAGGTGTTGCGGTGCAGGCCGCCGAGGCGTGCAAACTGCGCTTCTTCCAGACCCGGGATCATACGGAGAATTTCTGCCTGCGCGCCGTACTTCAGTTTGGTCTGAAAACCAACCATGTTGTAAAGCGTGCCAAGGGCATTGTCCTGACGCAGCTGTACCACAGCGTAGGCCTTGATGTCCGGCTGATGGGCGTTGGTCAGGCCCATTGGTTTCATCGGGCCGTGGCGCAAGGTTTCGCGGCCACGTTCCGCCATCACTTCAATTGGAAGGCAGCCATCAAAGTAGGGCGTGTTTTCTTCCCATTCTTTGAATGAGGTCTTTTCGCCGCCGATCAGTGCATCGATAAAGGCTTCGTACTGCTCTTTGTCCATCGGGCAGTTGATGTAGTCTTTACCTGTACCTCCCGGGCCGACTTTGTCATAACGGGACTGGTACCATGCCTTGTCCATATTGATGGATTCGGTATGGATGATTGGCGCGATGGCATCAAAAAAGGCGAGGGAATCTTCGCCGGTTGCCTGCAAGATCTGCTCGGAAAGAGCTGGAGATGTGAGCGGGCCAGTTGCCAGAATGACCTGACCGCTTTCCGCGGATGGAATTTCAGTCACTTCTTCACGGAGGATCTCTACGTTCTCGTGACCTTCCAGCGCGGCTTGCACAGCTTCGGAAAAGCCATCGCGATCCACGGCCAGCGCACCGCCAGCAGGGACCTTGTTGGCATCCGCGCATCTCATGATCAAGGAGCCGGCGGCACGCAGCTCAGCATGAAGCAGGCCGACAGCGTTGTTTTCAGCATCGTCAGAACGAAATGAGTTGGAGCACACCAGTTCTGCAAGGCCATCTGTTTTGTGTGCATCGGTCTCGCGTGTTGGGCGCATTTCGTGCAGAACGACCTTCAGGCCCTTTTCCGCAATCTGCCATGCTGCTTCGGAGCCTGCCAGGCCGCCGCCAACCACGTGTATGGGCTGCTTCGTCATTTCCTATCCAATCGACTGGGCTTCTGTTGCGCTAATGCGTCTGATGAAGCCTAAGTGTTTATCGCTTGCGAATTGCTTAGCCTCTGAACTTGCTCAGTTCAATCATTTAGGCCATCAATCTTCCATGGTTGTGCAAAGTGATTCACAAAAACACATGTATTTTTCAAATAAGAAACTGAAGACAATTTCTAGAGCTCTCGTGATTGCAATTGGCGCAATCGGGCTAACTGCGTGCATGAGCCAAATTAATAGAAAGCCAAGCACCTGGTATACTCAGATGGGCGGTATCGAAAATAAAGGTAATACGCTTTACATCTGCCACGGTTTCGGCTGCGAATATCGCACAGCAGTGACGTTTAGCGAAAAAGACAAACAGCGGTTGCGCGCGATTTTGAAGCGAGGTCAGCGTAGCCCTGAAGCTGAACGTGCTGCAATTTCCAAAGCAGTACAATGGCAGGAGAGGCGTGTTGGCCCTGTCGTCGGGTCGTCTAACGATATTGGCGGACTGGATATGGGAAATGGCAATGTCAAAGGGCAGATGGATTGCATTGACGAGGCGACCAACACGACCAGCCTGTTGATTTATGCGAATTCTCAAGGCTGGCTCAAATACCACCGTGCGGCGCGTCCTGCCTCTCGCGGGTACTTCCTTGATGGCAAATATCCGCATGCTTCAGCTGTTGTGGTGGATACGACGACTGAGATTCCTTGGGTGGTGGACAGCTGGCGCCTGAGTAATGGCAAGCCGCCGGATATTCTGCATATGACTAAGTGGCTGACCATGACCAGTGCTGATCTGGAAAATCCGTCAGGCGGATGAGCTGGTGACGAAGAGCTGCGCGGTGATGCGCATAAAGCAATGATGATTTGGATAGCGTATCAGCGAGGCTGGTGCGCTTTTCTTTTGTACATTTGCTTTTGAGGGGAAAGGCCTGCCGTTTAGAAAAAATGGGGCCCTAAAACAGCTAACGCCCGTCGATGGGAGGAACGACGGGCGAAGCTAGTAAACAGAGAACTGGGAGGAAATCTCTGTTTAGGAACCATCAAACAGCTTGGGAGGAGGTGCTGCCTGAGGATTGTATGTTAGGCTGCCGAGGTTTAATTGGGAGGAGTTCCTCAGCGGCCTTGAGTTGGTTTATACAAAAGACTTTCCAATTGTGCATCACATCATTTCGCATGTCCGATATGCAAAAAATGCATGGCATTATGGCGAATGATGGCGCTACCACTCTTTAAAACGACATAAATGCCAAAATTAACGATTGTGCGGTGCGGTAGTTTTGTGATTTGGGGCACAAATCTGCATACCTGAGGGGCTGAGAACGCTATTTTTAGGCAGTTGGCGCTCAAAACTTAATCATATTTCAATGTGTCGGCCATTTTGGGCAGGTTTTGTGGTGGGGCGACAGCAATTGGAATTTTGTGTTGTTTGCATGGAAAGAGCCTGCTGTGGAGTGTGGTCTTTGCAAAAAAAAATGACCGGGACAGTGCCCGGCCATTTGGTTTTTACTCTGCTGCATCCAGCTTGTTGGCGCTTCGCCTTTCAAACAATTCCTTGAGGAAGTGCCCTGTATAGCTCTCCGGTACCTCCGCCACGTCCTGCGGGCGGCCTGTTGCGACGATGGTTCCGCCGCCGTCTCCGCCTTCAGGTCCAAGGTCAAGGATCCAGTCTGCGGTTCTGATCACTTCCAGATTGTGCTCAATCACGAGAACTGTGTTGCCTTGATCGACCAGCTCATGAAGAACGTCAAGCAACTTTGCGACATCGTGGAAATGGAGGCCGGTTGTTGGTTCGTCCAGAATGTAGAGCGTGCGACCGGTTGAGCGTTTGGAAAGCTCTTTTGCTAGCTTCACACGTTGTGCTTCGCCGCCCGACAATGTGGTCGCCTGCTGGCCCACCTTGATGTAGCCAAGGCCCACGCGGGCAAGGGTTTCCATTTTATCGCGGATGGATGGCACGGCAGAGAAGAAGCTTGCTGCTTCTTCAACGGTCATGTCCAGCACATCTGCAATGGATTTTCCCTTGAACTGAACTTCCAATGTCTCGCGATTGTAGCGCTTGCCCTTACAGACATCACAGGTGACATACACATCGGGCAGGAAGTGCATCTCGATCTTGATGACGCCATCCCCCTGACAGGCTTCACAGCGTCCGCCTTTCACGTTGAAAGAAAAGCGACCTGGGGCGTAGCCACGTGCTTTTGCTTCCGGCATGCCTGCGAACCATTCACGGATTGGAGTGAAGGCGCCGGTGTATGTGGCCGGGTTGGAGCGCGGGGTTCTGCCGATTGGGGACTGATCAATGTCGATGACTTTGTCGAGGCGCTCCAGACCTTCAATGCGGTCATGCGGGGCAGGGTTGTCGCGTGCGCCATTGAGGCGGCGAGCTGTTGCCTTATAGACGGTGTCGATCAGGAAGGTGGATTTACCACCGCCAGACACACCTGTCACGCATGTGAAGGTTCCAAGCGGGATCGTTGCATTGACATCTTTAAGGTTGTTGCCGCGTGCGCCGAACACCTTGATCTGACGGTTCTTGTCGATCTTGCGTGGTTCATCCGGCTGCGGAATGCTCATTTTGCCGGAGAGGTACTTGCCGGTCAGGGAAGATGGGTTGGCCATCACTTCTTCCGGTGTACCTTGTGCAACCACCTGACCGCCATGGATACCTGCGCCTGGACCTACGTCCACCACATAATCTGCGGTCAGGACGGCGTCTTCGTCATGCTCAACTACGATAACTGTATTGCCCAGATTACGCAGGTGCTTCAGCGTTTCCAGCAGGCGAGCATTGTCGCGCTGGTGCAAGCCGATGGAAGGTTCGTCCAGAACATAAAGAACGCCGGTGAGGCCAGAGCCAATCTGGGAGGCGAGGCGGATACGCTGACTTTCGCCGCCAGACAGAGTGCCTGATGAACGGTCCATGGAAAGGTACTCAAGACCAACGTCATTGAGGAATTTCAGGCGCTCGCGGATTTCCTTGAGGATGCGATAGGCGATTTCGTTTTGCTTGTCGGAGAGCTTCTCATCAATGCTGGAGAACCAGTCATGTGCAGTCTTGATGGAAAGGGCGGTGATCTCACCGATATGGCGGTCTGCAATCTTGACGCACAGGGCTTCAGGTTTTAGGCGATAGCCGTTACAGGCATCGCAGGCATGGTCGGACTGGTAGCGTGAAAGCTCGTCGCGCACCATTTGAGAATCTGTTTCACGCCAGCGACGCTCAATGTTGCCGACAACGCCTTCAAATGGCTTTTCGGTTTTGTAAGAGCGGGTACCATCGTCGTAAACGAACTGTACTTTTGTGTTGCCGGTTCCAAACAGCACTGCATTGCGAAAATCTTCCGGCAGGTCTTTCCAGGCTTTGGTCATTGGCTGTTTGTAGTGCTTCGCCAACGCTTCCAGTGTCTGGGTATAATAAGGAGAAGTAGAGCCGGTCTTGGACCATGGCAGAATCGCGCCACCGCGGAGGGAGAGGGTCTGGTCCGGAACGACAAGTTCGGCTTCAAAAGCAAGCTTGGTGCCGAGGCCATCACAGGTTGGGCAGGCGCCAAACGGGTTGTTGAATGAGAACAGGCGTGGCTCGATTTCCGGGATTGTGAAGCCGGAAACCGGGCAGGCGAATTTTTCAGAGAAGACGATCTGTTTGGCTTTGCCCTTTTCGTCTTGCTGATCTGCAAACTCGATTGTTGCCAGACCTTCTGCCAGCTCTAGTGCTGTTTCCAGAGAATCTGCGAGGCGGCCTGCCATGTCTTCACGCACGACGACGCGGTCAACGACCACGTCAATATCGTGCTTGAACTTCTTATCCAGAGTAGGTGCATCGGCGATTTCATAATATTCGCCGTCAACTTTTACGCGTTGGAAGCCCTTCTTCATCAGCTCGGCGAGTTCTTTTCTATATTCCCCTTTGCGGCCACGCACGATGGGGGCCAGCAAGTACAGGCGAGTTCCTTCTTCCAGCATCAAAATGCGGTCGACCATCTGGGAAACGGTCTGACTTTCAATTGGAAGGCCTGTTGCCGGGGAATATGGGATGCCCACGCGCGCGAACAGAAGGCGCATATAGTCATAGATTTCGGTGACTGTGCCGACTGTGGAGCGGGGGTTTTTTGATGTGGTTTTCTGCTCAATGGAGATGGCAGGTGACAGGCCGTCAATCTGATCCACATCCGGTTTCTGCATCATTTCAAGGAACTGGCGGGCGTAAGCGCTTAGGCTTTCAACGTAGCGGCGCTGCCCCTCGGCATAAATGGTATCGAAGGCAAGCGAAGATTTGCCTGAGCCGGACAGGCCAGTCATAACAATGAGGCTATCGCGTGGAAGATCCAGATCCACATTTTTCAAGTTATGTTCGCGAGCGCCACGTACAGTAATCTGCTTCGTAAGATCTGCGCGCGCGGGAGTGTTGTGTGTGTCATGTGTTGGCGACTTCGCCATGGAACTGTCCTTTATCACGGATGCCGAGTTCGCATATAAAAAGCAAAACAGGTCTGGGCGCGATCCTCAAAATGCAGGAGAATGTGCGCTAGAAAGCAGGTGGAACATAAACGGAACAATTTTAAGGAGCAAGCCTTTTTGAGTTTGCTCGCGCAAAATTGTCTTTTAGAAAAATTGAGAGTTGAACTTGGCAGTTTTGCAAGGCATTGTGCTGGAACAAATATAGAACGAGTGGAGAGCCTTGCTTGCGGGCGTCTGATATTCCGACTGAAAGCCTAGGAAATGTGGACAACCACGGCGGCTTTGAGAAAGTCTGTTTGAATTGTAGAGCGCGGAGCATAGGTTACTTGCCAACTTAACTCGCTTAAACTTTGGGCGAGTTCAGACTTAGGAGTAATTCAATGGCCGGTAGCGTCAATAAAGTCATTTTGGTTGGAAATTTGGGCGCAGATCCGGAAATTCGCCGTACGCAGGACGGTCGTCCAATCGTCAACTTGCGTATCGCTACTTCGGAGAGCTGGCGTGACCGTAACAGCGGCGAGCGCCGTGAGCGGACCGAATGGCACCGTGTTGTTGTGTTTAATGAAGGCCTTGCGAAGGTTGCCGAGCAATTCCTGCGCAAAGGCTCCAAGGTTTACATCGAAGGTCAGTTGCAAACCCGCAAATGGCAGGACCAGAGCGGCCAGGATAAATACTCCACCGAGATCGTTCTGCAAGGCTTCAACTCGACGCTGACTATGCTTGATGGTCGCGGCGAAGGCGGTGGTGCAGGCAGCCAAGGTGGTCAGTCCGGTGGCTTCGGCGGCGGCGGCGGCGGTGGCGGCGGATACGACCAGGGCGGTGGCTTTGGCGGTGGTGGCTCCAGCAATCAGGGCGGCGGCTTCGGCGGTGGCGGCGGAGGTGGTCAAGCACCATCTGGCGGTTTCGGCGGTGGAATGGACGACGAAATTCCGTTCTAAGCCAAGCAGACAATTCAAGATGGCCCGGAGTGAGCATTGTTTCACTACCGGGCTTTTTTGTGCTCTGGTGCGAAGTCTTGTTAAAGGGAGGGCGCGACTAGAGGTGCTGGCTTGAGGTGTGGTGAAATGTCTGCTTGGGGGCGTGCTCTTAAAGCAGTTCGCATTTATGTTGAAGCATCTGAACTGCTTTAGCCTTTGTTTTTGCGTATCTTTATCCGAAAACCGGTTCCCACTTTTCGGCGATGCGCTGTAAAATAAAAGAGCAGCAGCACGCGCAGAAACGCAATGCCAGCAAACGAAATAAATTAAAGGGAAAGAATTGGTACGCCCAAGGGGAATCGAACCCCTGTTTCCGCCGTGAAAGGGCGGCGTCCTAACCGCTAGACGATGGGCGCACTCTACAGCATTTGCGCATGTGGCGCGCTGTGTGAGGAGGCTTATAAGTTTTCAGTAGGATATTGTCTAGTGCTTAAAATTTTATAATTCAAACAATCCACAAATATGGATTTGGTCTATTCTTTTCTCTATTATTGTTAGTTTTCAGCGCCTCAATTGAAGTTGAGACGCTGAAAGCTTGTGCTGGAATTACCAGCTGCCGGTGTTGCTCATAGAGAGCCATGGCTCAGCTGGCTCAAGGCTTCCACTTTTTTGCAAAAGCTCAATGGAAATCCCATCTGGAGAAACAATGAATGCCATGCGACCATCACGGGGTGGTCGGTTGATGGTGATACCTGCTGCCTGCAGCTTCTCGCAGGTCTCATAGATATTGTCGACTTCATAAGCGAGGTGACCGAAGTTGCGCCCTCCGGCGTATTCTTCCGGATCCCAGTTATAGGTCAACTCAAGGGCTGGGGCGGAGGATGCATTGAAGTTCTCTTTATCTTCAGATGCGGCCAGGAAGACCAGCGTGAACCGGCCAGCTTCGCTTTCGTGGCGGCGTACTTCTTCCAGCCCAAAGATACTGCAATAAAAGTTCAGGGATTCATCAAGGTCTTTGACGCGGACCATAGTGTGTAGATAACGCATGTCGAACTCTTTCTTTTATGGGATTGGCTCTGTGAAGTGAGAACCAGCAGAGGTTGAAGTTGGGCGAAGCTAGCGTGAAAAATGCTGAGAGGGAAGGGCGTCCAGTATTTCTGAATTCAGAATATGCAAGGTATGCTCCGCAATAGTGTGTATCTGATGACAAGCGGAGACTTTGAAAGTAACGCGGGGATTCATGGGATAAAATCTTCAGTAGTGTTAGCTATACCCCCTCCAAACTTCAGGTAAATGGTGTTGATAGGACAACACTAACCAAATCAATGGGGGATCATTTAGCTCTTTGTTAATTTTTTACCTTTTTGCCGTCGGGCGTAATGATATTCTTTTTGTGGAATCAAGTGGTGTTCGGTTTTGATCGAGCGTTACATTTCAGATGCGGCAAATTTCGGGGCATTCATCATGGTGGTAAAAACGGCGCCTCAGGTAGGCTCTGTCGAGGACCTGGTTGACGATACAGCCTTAGATGTTCTTCAAGTGGCAGGAACAATCAAGTGGTTTGATATTGGCAAAGGCTATGGTTTTGTAGAGCCAGAAGACGATCTGCCTGACGTCTTGTTGCATGTTACATGCTTGCGCCGAGACGGTTATCAGACAGCGTATGAAGGTGCGCGTGTTGTTTGCGAGGTACTTAATCGTCCGCGCGGATTGCAGGCGATGCGCATTCTTTCCATGGATGAGAGTTATGCGGTTCATCCTTCTCAGCTACCACCTTCTCGGACGCACGTGCAGGTGACGCCAGAGGGTAGCTTTATCGACGCGGAAGTGAAGTGGTTTAACCGGGTTAAGGGCTTTGGTTTCCTAACGCGCGGCGAGGGAACGGAAGATATCTTTATTCATATGGAAACATTGCGCCGTTTCGGTATTACGGAGTTGCGGCCCGGCCAAAAGGTGCAGGTGCGCTTTGGTGATGGGCCGAAAGGCAAGATGGCTGCGGAAGTTCGGCCTGTTGGGAGCGGTACTCACATTCCGGCATCCCACTGATGAGAGTCTGACGATTTTCAGATCACATTCCTGAGATTTGCTGATTTTAAGCCCTTGGCGACTTGCCAAGGGTTTTTCTTTGGCTCAATGCTAAAGAAAACGAGGTTTAAGGCTATATGACGGTTCTTCGAATTGCATTCATTTTTGTTGTGCTGGGTATAACATCAGCGGTTGCTGCGGGTATGAGAACTGAGATGCTTGAGGTGCGTAGTGCCAATGGAACGCATGAGTTTCAGGTTGAAGTTGCTGAAACGCCTGATGACAGGGCTCAAGGTTTGATGGGCCGAACGGATCTGACGGCTGATCAAGGGATGCTGTTCATTTTCCCGCAGTCGGGTCTTCAGTATTTCTGGATGAAAAATACGCCGACTTCGCTTGATATCATCTTCATCGGGTCTGATTACAAAGTGAAAAGTATTGCTGCAAACACAGTGCCGTACTCGGAAGAGATTATTCCTTCCGGTTTGCCTGCTCAATATGTTTTAGAAGTGGTGGCTGGGCGCGCGGCTGAATTGGGCATACAGCCCGGAGATCGCGTTATTCGTATCCCATAGATGAAGTGTTGAGTGGTTCGCAGGAAAGTGTGCCGACTGAGGAGTTCAGCCGGCACAATGGCGTTTAAAGGCTGTTTTTGAATTGGAGCTTTTTCTCCCAATCCAGCGCGTGCTTTACGATTGTTGGCAGGTCATCAAAGCGGGGCTTCCATTCCAGATTGCTCATGATTCTGGAGTTGTCTGCGACAACCTTTGGAGAGTCGCCAGCACGGCGGGGTTCTTTTTTCACCTCAAAATCAACATCGGATACGGCTTTCACAGCATCGATGACCTGAAGGACTGAATAGCCGTCACCGTAGCCTGCGTTCATGATAATGCTATCCCCGCCATCGCGCAGGCGTTTTAGGGCAAGGTAATGTGCGCTTGCAAGGTCGGAAACGTGGATGTAATCGCGCACTCCGGTCCCATCTGGTGTGTCGAAATCATCGCCAAAAATGCCGAGATGGGTGCGTTTGCCGAGGGCAGCTTCGCAGGCCACTTTGATCAGATGTGTCGCATTCTTGGTGGATTGGCCAGTGCGACCTTCGGGGTCTGCGCCTGCCACATTGAAATAGCGTAGAGCCGTGTATTTAAACTCGTGCGCAGCGGCGGTGTCGCGCAGCATAAGTTCTGTCATAAGCTTTGAGGTGCCGTAAGGGCTTAAGGGGGTTAGGGGTGTATCTTCAGAAACTGGGATAACTTCTGGATCACCATAAACAGCTGCGGTTGATGAGAAAATGAAATGCTTGATGTCATTTTTTACGCAAGCTTCAATCAATGTACGTGAGGCTGCTGTGTTATTCTCATAATATTTCAATGGGTTAGAGACAGATTCTGGGACGATAATTGAGCCGGCGAAGTGAATGACCGCAGAGATGTCGTGGTTGCGGAAGATTGTCTGGAGCAGATCAAGGTCTGTGATTTCGCCTTCGTAAAGCTTAGTGCTCTGCGGTATGGCCCAATCGAAGCCCGTGGACAGGTTGTCTATGACGACAAAATCCTCTCCAGCGTCGTGAAGGCACCACGTCATGTGGCTTCCAATATATCCGCAGCCGCCTGTTACAAGTATGGTCATTGTCTGCTCCAAGACTTTCAAAATAGGTGTGTTTCATAGAGCGCTTATGAGCTGATCTCTATGCAAAAGAATTAGCCTTGATTATTCGCCCTCAAGAATCTGGTGATCGCGGGCAGCTTGAACTTCGAGGAACACGCGTCCGATCAGCGGTTGTGCCCTTTTGATCGTATCTTCCAGTGAGAAAATGACTTCTTCAACTGCGCCTGCTGTCAGGGCATCTTCGAAATCCAGAGAGGCTGCGAGGAGGACATCATTCGGACCCAGATGCAGCGTGCGGATTTCATTCACACCCTTTACTGCTGCAGGTGCTTGCAGGATTTCTCTCACGGATGCGACAAGCTCGTCTGAAGCACTTTCGCCGATGAGGAGGCCTTTGGTCTCCAGTGCCAGAACAAAGGCCGTGCCTGCGAGGATTAGGCCAATTACGACTGATGCTGCGCCATCAAGCCATGCGATGCCCAAAGCTTGAGCGCCGTAGATGCCGACAAGGGCTACGAGCAGGCCGAGCATTGCGGCTGTATCTTCAAAAAGTACTGTGAAAACTGTCGGGTCTTTGCTGTCGCGTACAGCTGCAAGGAAAGGGCGCTTGCCTTTGGTTTTTTTGAACTCTTTATAGGCGACCATCCAGGCCCAGCCTTCAAAAATGATTGCGAGCCCAAGAACGATATAAGCGATCAGAGCAGATTCAATCGGGTGAGGATTGAGAATTTTCTGAATGCCTTCGTAGAGCGAAATGCCTGCGCCGACAGCGAAAATCATGATGGCGACGACAAATGCCCAGAAGTAAATTTCTGAGCCGTATCCGAATGGGTGTTTTTCATCTGCAGGTTTTTCAGCGCGCTTCATGCCAAGCAGCAGCAGGCCCTGATTTCCCGTGTCAACGAGCGAGTGAATGCCTTCGGACAGCATTGCGGCAGACCCGGTATAGGCTGCGGCAGCAAATTTGGTGATTGAAATGAGTGTGTTGCCAGCAAGGGCGGCGAAAATCACTTTTTTTGAGCCGTGGGCAGCCATTCGAATCCTCCGTAAAATACAAGGGTGACTTTACGAAGGGGATTTGGGACTGCAAGCTCTATCTCATTTAGAGAGAAGAGCGCCCACAAGAGGTATGGGCGCTCGCCTGAATTATGAATGCATCTCGATTAAAGAGAAGATGCCGTCTGCGACGAACTGAACGGACAGCGCTGCGAGGATCACACCGAACAGACGGGTGATGATGAGCTGAACTGTTGAGCCGAGCAGTTTATCGATGCGCGCTGCCAGCAAAAACACAAAGAAGCTGAGTGCAAGCACAGAGAGAAGGACTGCGATCAGGCTCATCTGGCCTGAGAAGCCCGGTGCCTGACCGGCGAGCAGGATGATTGCAGAGATTGTTGCCGGGCCTGCAATGAGCGGAATCGCCAGTGGGAACACTGCTGTCTGGGACAAGTCTTCCTGTTCGACAACCTTTTCCGCACTTTCAGCTTTACGCTTCTGGCGATGTTCGAACACCATCTCAGTTGCAATGATGAAGAGCAGTAGGCCGCCTGCAACTTTAAATGCAGCTTGAGAGATGCCGAGAACTTCCAGAAGCTGGCGTCCGGCAAAGAAAAATGCCAGGAGCGTGATGCCAGAAATGATCACAGCTTTAATAGCGATCTGTCGGCGCTCAACACTGCTTGCCCCGGCGGTCACGGCCAGAAAAATCGGTGCCAGACCAATCGGGTCGATGGTGACAAACAGCATGGCAAATGCATTGATGAGGAACTCAATGAGCATTGCGCTTTACCTTGTATGTTGTGTTGGCCCGTCTTTCGGGCGTTTTAACCCGCATTTCTGCGGTTCTTGAGAGGGCGCTACCAGACAAAGTTGTATTTGGCAAGAGTTTGATAGGATTTTACACTCCCTGAGTCTGACTTAGTATTTTTATGAGGAAGGGCGGTGCTTTTGAGTAACGAAACTGCGTAGAAAGGCCTAGTAACCAGTTGTTGGTGAGGCCGTGGGGTAAGGTAGTTGTTATTAGGTGCCTTTTCAGGGCTTAAGGCGTTTGGTTCTGCGGGTTGAATCGGGTATAAAGACTGGGAATTCTGACTTAAAATTGATGAGAATAATCCTTGGCAGATCAGGACTTAAGTACACCACCAGGTGGCCTACCTAGCGACATTCGGCCCGTCTCTATCACAGATGAAATGAAGCGCAGCTATCTCGATTACGCAATGAGCGTGATTGTGAGCCGTGCGCTTCCCGATGTTCGTGATGGTTTGAAGCCGGTTCACCGCCGTATTCTGTATTCTATGCATGAAAACGGATATGAGTGGAACAAGCCCTACCGTAAATCCGCCCGCGTCGTTGGCGACGTTATGGGTAAATATCACCCACATGGTGATAGTGCGATTTATGATGCTCTTGTTCGTATGGCGCAGGATTTTTCCATGCGCCTGCCACTCATTAATGGGCAGGGTAACTTTGGCTCGGTTGATGGTGACCGTGCTGCGGCGATGCGTTACACAGAGTGCCGCCTCGAAAAAGTTGCTCAGACACAGCTTTCCGATATCGACAAAGATACCGTGAACTTCAACGAGAACTACGATGGTTCCGAGACGGAACCTGAAGTTCTCCCAGCACGCTACCCGAACCTACTGGTAAACGGTGCTGGTGGTATTGCTGTTGGTATGGCGACCAACATTCCACCACATAACATGGGTGAAGTGATTGATGGCACGATCGCAATGATCGAGCGCCCTGAAATCACTCTGCCGGAGCTGATGGAGATCATCCCGGGTCCGGACTTCCCGACCGGTGGTATTATTCTTGGCCGTGCTGGCATCAAATCAGCCTATGAGACTGGACGTGGTTCCGTTCTTATGCGCAGCCGGGTTGAGACGGAAGAAATCCGCTCAGGCCGTATGGCTTTGATTGTCACTGAAATCCCTTATCAGGTGAACAAATCCTCTATGATCGAGAAGATCGCAGAGCTTGTTCGTGAGAAGCGGATTGAGGGCATCTCTGACATTCGCGACGAATCTGATCGCCGGGGCATGCGCGTTGTTATTGAGCTGAAGCGTGATGCGGTTCCGGATGTTATCCTGAACCAGCTTTATCGTTACTCTCAGCTTCAGCAGAGCTTTGGTTGTAACGTTGTCGCTCTGAATGGTGGGCGTCCTGAACAGCTTGCGCTGCAGGATATGTTGAAAGCATTCATTGCTTTCCGTGAAGAAGTTATTGGCCGCCGGACCCGTTTCCTTCTGAACAAAGCGCGTGATCGTGCTCATGTTCTCGTTGGTTTGGCTGTAGCAACAGCCAATATCGATGATGTTATTCATCTGATCCGCACTGCACCGGATCCTGCGACAGCGCGCCGTCAGCTGATGGAGCGCAATTGGCCAGCGAAAGACATTGAACCGCTTATCCAGCTGATTGATGATCCGCGCTACGCTATTCAGGAAGATGGCACGTTCAAGCTTTCTGAAGATCAGGCTCGCGCCATTCTGGACTTGCGCTTGCAACGTCTGACTGCTCTGGGCCGCGATGAAATTGGCGATGAACTCGATAAGCTGGCGACAGAGATCAAGGACTATCTTGATATTCTGCGTAGCCGTGAGCGTATTCTTCAGATCGTTCGTACCGAGCTTGAAGAAGTGCGTGATGAGTTTGCGACACCTCGCCGGACTGAAATTACTGATGGCGGCGGAGATCTGGATGATGAAGATCTGATCCAGCGTGAAGATATGGTCGTGACCGTGTCTCATACCGGCTACATCAAACGCGTTCCTTTGGACACTTATCGTGCGCAGCGCCGCGGCGGTAAGGGGCGTTCTGGCATGCGGACGAAGGACGAAGACTTTGTAACCCGCCTGTTCGTTGCAAATACGCATACGCCGGTTCTGTTCTTCTCGTCTCGCGGTATTGCCTACAAGATGAAAGTCTGGCGCTTGCCTTTGGCTAGTCCTCAGGCGCGTGGTAATGCGCTGGTCAATATGCTTCCTCTGGAGCAGGGTGAACGCATCACATCCATTTTGCCGCTTCCTGAGAACGAGGAAACTTGGGCTGAGTTGGATGTTATGTTCGCGACCAAGCGCGGCACGATCCGTCGGAACAAGCTCTCCGATTTCGCTCAGATCAACAAGAACGGCAAGATCGCCATGAAGTTGGAAGAGGGCGATGGCATCGTCAACGTGATGACTTCAACGGAAGATGATGATGTTCTGCTGACGACTTCTTCGGGTATGTGTATTCGCTTCCCGGCAACGGATGTTCGTGTGTTCTCTGGTCGTAACTCTGTTGGTGTTCGCGGGATCAACCTTGCTGAAAGCGATCACGTCATCTCCATGACGATTCTGGGTCACTTCGAGTGTGATTCAGAAGAGCGTACGGCTTATCTGAAGCTTTCCCGTGCCATGCGCGGCGAGGAAGCAGAAGGTAATGTGTCGTTCGAAGATGCTGGCATGTCTAAAGAACGCTTTGAAGAGATGAATGAGAGTGAAGAGGTCATTCTTACTGTTTCTGAAAAGGGTTATGGCAAACGCACGAGCTCCTACGAGTACCGTACCACCGGTCGCGGTGGTAAAGGCATCGCAGCGATGACGGTGAACGATCGTAATGGTCGCTTGGTTGCGTCTTTCCGCAGTGAAGACAGTGACGAGATTATGCTGGTGACCAATGGTGGTCAGCTGATCCGTTGTCCGGTCAATGGCATCCGCATTGCTGGTCGCTCGACGCAGGGTGTGACTGTGTTCAATACCTCTGCTGAAGAGCAAGTTGTTGCGGTGGAACGCATTAGCGAAGCTGATGATGACGAGAATGCTGAAGCTGACGACGTCGTTGAGGCTGGTGGCGACACTGGAGAGGCTCCGGCATCTGAGGGTGACGGCGGTGAAACGCCAAGCGCTGAGTAATTGCTGTAGATTTTAGAAAAAGGCGGGGCATGTGCTCCGCCTTTTTTGTTTCTGGTCCTTCGTTCCATGAGTAGGGCACCGCAGTTTGTCTCAACTATAGGTCAAATTCTGCAGGAACAGCCCTAAATGCTATGGTCTCATTGTCAGAAATAGCTTGAAACGCATGGGGAAAATGGGTTCAATCGCGCCAACGCCCGAGAGGTAAGTGTCATTTATGATGCTTATGGGGAGAGGCATTTGTGACGCGAGAGATTATATGAAGCGCATTGCACTTTATCCGGGGTCTTTTGATCCTATGACACATGGCCATCTGGACATTCTGGAACAATCATTGGTTCTAGCTGATGAGGTGATTGTAGCCATTGGTATTCAGGCTTCCAAGGCCCCGTTGTTTTCCTTTGAAGAACGCGTGGAGTTGATCCGCCTTGCGTGTGAAGAACAGTTTGGAGCAGAGAATGCTGCTCGTATTCGCACTGTCTCCTTTACGAGGCTTGTCGTGGACGCCGCGCGGGAGCATGGCTCCAACATTCTGGTGCGCGGACTTCGAGATTCAACCGATCTCAACTATGAAATGCAAATGGCTGGAATGAACGGGGCGATGGCTCCTGACATCAAGACCGTATTTTTTCCAAGCTCACCTGTGATGCGCCCCATTACGGCTACACTGGTGCGCCAGATTGCAAAGATGGGGGGAGATTACAGTTCGTTTGTCCCCAAGTGTGTTGAGGCTGCGCTCAAAAAGCGCTTTGAGATTGCTTAAAAACAACGCAACAGAAAAGACTGCCTATTTGATAGGGTTAGACTTTTTTAGCGCGTCGCGTTTATGTGCAATCACGTAACACCCGCTAAATTTTGTTTTGAATGCGTATCTCTTTTCGAAAGCCAATTGGGAGTTTGGGAGGTACGCCTTGACTAAGACAAGGACAGAAATCTTGCTACGTATCCTGACAGCATGTGCGATGGTTCTGGGCGCATTTATGATGCCTTTTACCGCCAGCGCCAAAGATCTTGAAAACACGATTTATCTGGACCTGAAAGACGGGCGCGTTGAAATTGCGCTGCGTCCTGATCTTGCTCCTGAGCATGTGAAGCGTATTAAACAGCTTACGCGTGAAGGTTTTTATGATGGCATCGTATTCCATCGTGTGATTGACGGCTTCATGGCGCAGACTGGTGACCCAACCGGCACTGGCATGGGTGGTTCTGAAATGCCTGACCTGAAAGCTGAGTTCTCCAAGGCTCCGTTTAAGCGCGGTACTCTTGGCATGGCGCGTTCCCGCAGCCCGAACAGTGCGAACTCTCAGTTCTTTATCATGTTCAATGATGGGTCCTGGCTTGATGGTCAGTATACCGTATTTGGTGACGTGGTTTCCGGAATGGACGCTGTAGACAAGATCAAACGCGGCGAACCTGTTCGTAACCCTGATAAGATCATCAAAATGCAGGTTGCGGCAGACGCCAAGTAGAGGCTATGTCTGCACTCAGACTTATTCTAAGATAAAGGACAGTCCCGTGGCTGATATCAAAGATCCAGAAAACACACTGCTGCTGGAAACCACTCAGGGTAACGTTGTTATTGAACTGCGTCCTGACCTGGCACCTAACCACGTTGCTCGTATTAAAGAGCTGGCACGTGAAGGCTTTTACGACGGCATCGTGTTCCACCGTGTGATTGACGGTTTCATGGCTCAGACCGGCTGCCCACAAGGTACAGGCACTGGTGGCTCTGGCAAGAAGCTGAAAGCTGAATTCAACGATGCGAAACACGTTCGCGGCACTTGCTCCATGGCTCGCTCTATGGATCCAAACTCCGGTGACAGCCAGTTCTTCATCTGCTTCGGCGATGCTTCCTGGCTCGACGGCCAGTACACCGCTTGGGGTCAGGTTGTCGAAGGTATGGACAACGTTGACAAGATCAAACGTGGTGAACCTGTTTCCAACCCAGATAAGATCGTATCTTTGAAGGTTGCTGCAGACGCTTAATAGCGAACGCACTGCGAATTATAAAAGGCTCGGCATTTTGCCGGGCCTTTTTGTTAGGGCCATGCAAATGGAAGCAGCGCTATTCTAAACAGGTTGACCTAAATCGCGTCAGGGGGTATCTCCCTCTGGCTTCAATCGTTTGACTGCGGGACAGGTGACAGCAAGGCCTGCAGAGAACAAACGGATTTGGCAATAATTCCAATAAGACAGCACGGAGATGGCGACCACATACTGTGCGGCGCTGAGTTGCTGTTTTGTAAAGCTGGATACCCTATGCTGGTTGATGATTTTGATTTTGATCTGCCGCCGGAAAACATTGCGCTCCGCCCGGCAGTTCCGCGTGATAGTTCACGGTTGTTGGTGGTGCGCCCCGATGGTGAGCAACTGCTGATAGATGATCAGGTGCTGTCTCTGCCTGATCTTTTAGAGCCGGGTGACGCACTCGTCTTTAATGATACAAAAGTTATTCCGGCACAGCTGCTTGGCTTCCGCTCACGTGATGGCGTGACGGCAAAAGTTGGTGTGACATTGCACCAGCGGGCCAGTGCCAAGGAATGGCGTGCATTTGTTCGCCCTGCTAAAAAACTGAAAGTTGGCGATACTGTTCGTTTTGCTTTTGACGAGGAGAGCAAGGATACCGCAGAGCTTTCTGCTGTTGTGACTGAGAAGTCCGAGGCTGGCGATATTCTGTTCGAGTTTGACCGCTCTGCCGGTGAGCTGGATGCTGCGATTGCGCAGGTGGGCCACATTCCACTGCCGCCTTATATTGCAGCCAAGCGTGCTGAAGACGATCAAGACCGCAAAGATTATCAAACCATCTATGCAAAGTATGAGGGTGCTGTTGCTGCGCCCACTGCTGGCTTGCATTTTACAAATCAGTTGTTTGCTGCCCTTGAAGAGCGGGGTATTGAGAAACACTTTGTGACGCTTCATGTGGGCGCTGGAACGTTTTTGCCAGTCAAAGCCGACAAGACTGAAGACCATAAGATGCACTTTGAGTATGGCGAGATCAGCGGTGAGACAGCTGCAGCACTCAATGCTGTACGTGCTCGTGGCAACAAGATTGTTTCTGTTGGCACAACTTCACTGCGCATACTGGAAAGTTCAGTATCTGAGGATGGCGTGATCACCCCGATTTCTCAGAGCACCGACATTTTTATTACGCCGGGCTATCAGTTCAAAGCCATTGATGCGCTGATGACCAACTTCCATTTGCCGCGCTCTACGTTGTTCATGCTTGTGAGCGCATTGAGTGGCATGGACGAAATGCGCGCTGCTTATGAGCATGCGATCAGCACTGGCTACCGTTTTTACAGTTATGGAGACAGCTCGCTGCTGTTCAAGAAGGCTTCAAAATGACCGAAACATCTCGTGAAACACAGCAGGACACCAAACCGTTCTCCTTTAAACTGCTGAAAACAGATGGCATGGCGCGCCGCGGTGAAATCACAACACCGCATGGTAAGGTTCGTACGCCTGCATTTATGCCAGTTGGTACTCAGGCGACTGTTAAGGCTATGTATCCGCAGCAGGTGCGTGATCTGGGTGCGGATGTTGTTCTTGGTAATACGTACCACCTGATGTTGCGTCCAACTGCTGAACGGATTGCCAAGCTTGGCGGCCTGCACAAGTTTATGGGATGGGACCATACCATTTTGACCGATTCCGGCGGATTTCAGGTGATGTCTCTGTCTGGTCTTCGCAAGATGACTGAAGAAGGCGTAACCTTCTCGTCTCACCATGATGGGTCTAAGCACTTCATGAGCCCGGAGCGTTCTGTTGAAATTCAGGGCCTGCTTGGTTCTGATATCCAGATGCAGCTTGATGAGTGTATTGCGCTTCCTGCTGAGAGAGCCGAAGTTGAACGTGCGATGCAATTGTCTCTGCGTTGGGCTGAACGTTCCCGTGCTCAGTTTGAGAAAATGGGTGGACCAGAAAAGGGGCAAGGTCTTTACGGTATCGTTCAGGGCGGTGATGTACCTGATCTACGTGTTGAATCTGCTCAGCGTCTCGGTGAGCTTCCGATGGAAGGTTATTCCGTTGGTGGTCTGGCCGTGGGTGAGCCTCAAGCCGTTATGCTGAAGATGTTGGAAATTACAACACCAGCGATGCCAAAGGATAAGCCACGATACCTGATGGGTGTTGGTACACCAGAAGATATTCTGGAAAGTGTCGCGCGTGGTATTGATCAGTTTGACTGTGTGATGCCAACCCGTGCTGGCCGCCATGGCTTGGCCTATACGCGTTTTGGTAAGGTGAACCTGAAGAATGCCCGTCATTCTGAAGACCCGCGCCCATTGGATGAGCAATCCAATTGTGAAGCAACCTCCAAATACTCCCGCGCTTATCTGCATCATCTGGTGCGCGTGAATGAAGGTCTGGCGGCAATGCTGTTGACCTGGAATAACCTTGCTTACTACCAGTATCTGATGCAGGGCATCCGTGATGCGATTGATGAAGGTCGGTTTGAGGAATTCCGCCAGCAGACCAAAGAAGACTGGGCGCGTGGCGATATTGAGCCTTATGTTTGGTCATAAGCTTCAGCGAACATGAAACTATGAAGGCTTGGGTGTGAGAATGCCTAAGCCTTTTCTATAGGCGCCATAGAAGCACATGTTCTGGTGTCTTCTCCCTTTCTAAAAGACCGTGAAGATCCGCCACAAAGACTTTTTCTGCACTTAAGTACCGTTCCATCACATGCCAAGGTTCTTCGTTCTCGAAGAAAGCATGATGGGGGACTGCCAGAATAACCGCATCACAGTCACCTGGCGGAGTTTCCTGGTAGAGCTCAACGCCAAAGTGCTCCTTCGTGTGTTCCGGATCGGCTAAAGGATCAACTGCGAAGATGTGGGCTCCGAAGCGCTCCAATTCTCGGATCAGGTCGATTACTTTGGAGTTTCGAGTATCAGGCACATCTGCCTTGTATGTGATGCCCAATATGGCAATACGAGGCGGCATGGGGCGTGCAAGTTTTACGCAACCCTGAATGACTTCTGTTGCAATGAACCGGCTCATGCTTTCATTGGTGCCTCGCCCTGCAAGGATAACCTGAGGGGAGAAGCCAAGCTGATGTGCTTTATCTGTCAGGTAGTAAGGGTCAACGCCGATGCAGTGACCGCCGACTAAACCGGGATGAAATGGCAGGAAGTTCCATTTGGTTGAGGCGCCTTCCAGAACATCGCGTGTATCGATGTCCATTGCGTGAAATAGCATGGAGAGCTCATTCATGAGAGCTATGTTCAAATCACGCTGTGTGTTCTCAATGACCTTGGCCGCCTCTGCGACTTTGATGGATGAGGCTTTGTAAACACCAGCTTTGACGATCTTTCCATAAAGCTCCGCCAGTGTTTCAAGTGCATCCTCTGAACTGGCTGAAACGATTTTGAGCAGGTTGGAAAGTGTGTGTTTTTTGTCGCCGGGATTGATCCGCTCGGGTGAGTATCCGATCTGGAAATCTTTTTGAAACCGCAGGCCGGATTCTCGTTGTAGCAAAGGGATCGCAATCTCTTCGGTTGCACCGGGATAAACTGTGGACTCGAAAACAACGATGTCGTTGGGCTTCATAAAGGCACCAACGACTTTTGAGGCCTTCTTGATCGGGCCGAGATCAGGGCGCTTGGAGATATTTATTGGGGTAGGGACTGCAACAATGTGGATCCGCGCCTGTCTGATATCAGGCGCGGAATACGTGAGCGTCAGATTTTTGGAAGAAAGAGCCGTCTTGCTGACAGATGCAGTTCTATCATTTCCCTCGAGAAGTTCTTGAACACGATGACGATCTATATCGTAACCAATGGTTTTGATACCGGCATGCGCCAGCGCACAAGCAACGGGTAAGCCTACATAACCAAGCCCGACAACTGAGACGATTTCTTCCATAAAATGGCACCTTGGGATGTCCTACACATTGTAGTAATCCCGGTACCATTTGACGAAGTTTGCAACCCCTGCCTTTACAGAGGTTTGCGGTTTGAAGCCGGTTGTTTCAATCAGATCCGTCACATCAGCAAAGGTAGCTGCAACGTCTCCTGGCTGGAATGGCAGGAATTCTTTCTTTGCAGTCATGCCCAGCGCGTCTTCGATAGCGGCAAGGTAATCCATTAACTGTACTGGATCGCTGTTGCCGATGTTGAAGAGTTGATAAGGGGCGCTGGAGGTCGCTGGATCAGCTGCTTTGCCATCCCAATCATCCGTACGTTTTGGCGGAAGGTTCGCAACCCGCACAATACCTTCCACAATATCATCCACGTATGTGAAATCGCGGATCATATTGCCGTGGTTGAACAGAGGGACAGGTTTACCCTCTAATATGGCTTTGGTGAACTTGAACAGAGCCATATCTGGGCGTCCCCAAGGACCGTACACGGTAAAGAAACGTAGGCCTGTGCAAGGGATGTCAAAGAGGTGGGCATAGGAATGGGCCATGGCCTCGTTGGCTTTTTTGGTAGCCGCATAGAATGAAACCGGATGATTGCCGCCACGGTGCGTTGATAATGGCATCGTCTCATCCAGCCCGTAGACAGAACTGGTGGAAGCATAGACCAGATGCTTTACACCATGAGCGCGCGCGCCTTCCAGCATGGATAAAAAGCCAGTGACGTTTGCATCGACATAAGATTGCGGGCTTTCAAGCGAATAGCGCACGCCTGCCTGAGCTGCCAAATGAATGACCTTTGACGGAGCATGTTGCTTGAAGATGCGCATAACAGCTTCTGCATCTTCAAGTCTGATCCGTTCCTCTGTGAAATGGTTTGAGGATGTGAGGCGCTTCAGTCGCTCTTCCTTCAGTGTCACGTCATAGTAATCTGTGACACAGTCCAGGCCGATGACATGATAGCCATCTTGTAACAGACGGAGGGCTACAGCGTTGCCGATAAAGCCGGCAGTGCCTGTTACAAGTACTTTTTCCATTTCACGTATCCCGATACTCAGCTGGTTTTTACAAGAAGCTTGTCCAACATTGGGCGCAGCTGCGCAGCCAGCTCCGAATCATCCAATGCGTAAGCGACATTTGCCGATAAGAACCCTGAGCGAGAACCACAGTCATAAGTTTCTCCACGGAATTCGACGCCGTGGAAGTCCTGCTGGCCCATCAATGTGAGCATGGCATCGGTAAGTTGGATTTCACCGCCGGCACCTGTGCTCTGGTTTTCCAGGAGACCGAAAATTTCTGGCTGCAAGATATAGCGGCCATTGATGTAAAGATTCGACGGCGCAGTTCCCTCTGCTGGCTTTTCAACCATGCCGGTGATGGAGAAGGTGTCGTCATTGCGTGGAGTATCACGCTCGACAATACCGTATTTGTGTGTCTGGTCCCACGGCACTTCTTCCACTGAGATGATGTTGCCACCATGGTTCTCATAGGCCTCTACCATTTGCGAGAGACAGCCTTTCGGTGCCTTCATGAGCATATCTGGCAGCAAAATTGCGAAAGGTTCATTGCCGATGATGTCGCGCGCGCACCAGATCGCATGCCCCAAACCGAGAGGTTCCTGTTGACGTGTGAAACTGGTTGTGCCTGCGGATGGGCGGATCTTTTCCAGAAGCTCCAGCGCATGGTCTTTGTTTCTGCGGCGCAGAGTTTCTTCCAGCTCGTAAGCAATGTCGAAGTGATCTTCGATCACCTGCTTATTTCTGCCTGTTACAAATACGATATGCTCAATCCCGGCAGCGCGAGCTTCATCAACCACGTATTGGATGATAGGCCGATCCAGAATGGTCAGCATTTCTTTTGGAACGGCTTTTGTTGCAGGAAGGAAGCGAGTGCCCAGACCAGCAACCGGGAGAACAGCTTTTCGTATCGCACGTGTCATATATTTGAATTCCTTAGGTCAAGGAGATCGAAACAATTATTTTCTTAGCACTTATCTGCAGCAAATTAGGCTCGTCAATGGTACCAAATGAAATTGTCCTAGGACATAATGCTTCGATTGCCCGAAATTTGAATTACTCATTCTTTAGAGATGTTCATTCGCAGTCAATTATCGCGAAATTGTGAAGCTCTCTTGTTTCTCCAGAACATGCTGTTTTAAAAGTTACTCCAAGATGAACAGAAAGCTATCAAGGGTGTAATTGTGATTGAAGGTTTTAAGCTTGCGGCGCTGGAAGCCGGACAACGAATTCTGGGGATTTATGAGGAAGGCTTTCAGTCAGAGACAAAAGGAGACGGTTCTCCGGTCACAATTGCAGACCAGCAAGCCGAAGAAATTATCCTCAATCACCTGTCTACTCTCTGTCCAGATGTACCTGTGATTGCCGAAGAGGCAATGGCTGCCGGAATTATGCCAGAAATCGGGTCCCGGTTTATTCTTGTAGACCCTCTGGATGGCACGCGAGAATTCATTAGCCGGAATGGCGAGTTCACAGTCAATATCGCTTTAATTGAGAATGGAATGCCCACCAAAGGCGTTATCTTTGCCCCTGTGACCGGTGAGCTGTTTTGGGGGCACGTTGGACAAGGTGCCTACCGTGCGGAAGTCAAAGGGCTTGAGTTGGGGGAGGCTGTTGAAATGAGCTGTTCTGCCTTTGCTGAAGAGCTGCGGGTTCTTGCTAGCCGATCGCATCGCAGTGAACGGACCAATGCTCTGTTAGAGAAATTGGAGAACTCGTCGATTGTTGCTGCTGGGTCGTCTTTGAAATTTTGCCGGTTAGCAGAAGGTAAAGCCGATTTTTATCCGCGTATGGAGCCGACGATGGAGTGGGATACCGCAGCCGGGCAGGCGATCCTTTGTGCAGCTGGAGGAGCCGTCATTGTCGAGGGTGGAGCGCCACTTGCATACGGCAAGCTCAAAACCCTTCAGGGCAAGCCTTTCGCAAATCCGTGCTTTTTAGCAGTCGCGGACGAAAAAATTATTTCCCATTATGGCTTAAGGTCGGGTTGGTAAGCTTCGGCGCATCAATGCTCAACCGTTAAACTCTGGTCCAAGACTTAACGACACGTCCTTTGGAGACCGTGATGGGCATTGATAGCCAGTCGCACTTGCGACGACTAGAAAACGAGAGCATTCATATTATTCGCGAGGTAGCAGCAGAGTTTGACAACCCTGTGATGCTTTACTCTATTGGTAAAGACAGCGCGGTGATGCTGCACCTTGCTCTTAAAGCCTTTTATCCTTCCAAACCTCCATTTCCTCTTTTGCACGTGGATACCACGTGGAAGTTTCAGGAGATGATTACCTTTCGTGACTACACGGTAGATAAGTATGGGCTCGACCTGATCGTTCACACGAACGAAGAAGGTGTTAAAAACAACATCAATCCATTTGATCATGGCAGCTCCAATTATACGCACATCATGAAAACGGAAGCGCTGAAAGAAGCACTCACGCAATACAAGTTTGATGCAGCCTTCGGTGGGGCGCGGCGTGATGAAGAAAAATCTCGCGCAAAAGAACGCGTTTTTTCGTTCCGTTCTGCGAGCCATGGTTGGGATCCTAAGAACCAGCGCCCGGAACTGTGGTCACTTTATAATGGTCGGATCGCCAAGGGTGAGTCTATTCGCGCATTCCCGCTCTCCAATTGGACTGAGCTGGATATCTGGCAGTACATTCTGGCTGAAGGCATTGAAATTGTGCCGCTCTACTTCTCTGCCAAACGCCCTGTGGTTGAGCGGGATGGTACTTTGTTGATGTTGGATGACGATCGTTTTCGTCTGGAGCCGGGTGAGAAAGTTGAGCAGCGTGATGTTCGTTTCAGAACTCTTGGCTGTTACCCGCTGACTGGAGCTGTGGAATCCACAGCTGACACTCTTGAGGACATTGTGAGTGAGATGCTCATTGCACGGACTTCTGAGCGTAGTGGTCGCCTGATTGACCATGACAGCTCCGGCTCTATGGAAAAGAAGAAGCGTGAGGGGTATTTCTAAATGAACAAGATCGCGCCAGTGGCAGAAGCTTTTGATCTGTCCACCTATATCAACTCACAAGAGTCTAAAAGTTTCCTGCGGTTTTTGACCTGCGGCAGTGTTGATGATGGAAAATCCACGCTGATTGGTCGTTTGCTCTACGATACCAAACTGATTTTTGAAGATCAGCTTGCCGCGCTTGAAAAAGACAGTCGTAAGCACGGAACCGTTGCGGATGAAATTGATCTTGCTTTGCTCGTGGATGGCTTAGAGGCTGAACGGGAGCAGGGGATTACTATTGATGTTGCTTACCGCTTTTTCTCGACTGAAAAACGGAAGTTTATTGTTGCTGATACGCCTGGGCATGAACAGTATACACGGAACATGGCGACCGGTGCGTCGACAGCAGATCTTGCAATTTTGCTGGTTGATGCGCGCAATGGATTGCTGACGCAGACACGTCGCCATGCGTTTATTGCATCTTTGCTGGGTGTGCGTCATGTGGTTCTGGCAGTCAACAAGATTGACCTTGTTGACTATGACCAAAAGCGGTTTGAAGAGATCAAGGCGGAGTTTGAGAGCTTCTCATCTGGCTTTGATTTTAACACTAGTGAAGTCATTCCGCTTTCTGCGCGTTTTGGTGACAACGTCACCACCAGTAGTGAGAAACTTAGTTGGTTTAATGGACCGACCTTGCTTGAACATCTTGAAAATGTTGAGCTTGGAGAAGAGCACAGTGAAGCAGCGTTTCGTTTTCCAGTTCAGTGGGTAAACCGCCCAAATCTGGATTTTCGCGGGTATAGCGGCACCGTTCGCGGCGGGTCTGTCAATGTTGGTGATGAAGTTGTTGTTGCTCAATCCGGTAAAACCAGCCGTGTTGAGAAGATTGTGACCATGGACGGCGATCAGGTGCGAGCTGATGACGGTCAGTCGGTCACTCTGACATTGACTGATGAGATCGACATTTCTCGTGGTGATGTTCTGGCTCCGGCGCATTCACGTCCTGATGTAAGTGACCAGTTTGCCGCCCATCTGATCTGGATGTCTGAAAATGCAATGTTGCCCGGGCGTCCATACCTTTTGAAGTGTGGTACTAAAACGATTGGGGCAAGTGTTACTGAGATCAAGCACAAGGTAGATGTGAACACGTTCGATCATCACGCGGCAAAGCAGCTTGCTCTGAATGAAATCGCGTTCTGTAATCTGGCACTTTCTGAAGCTATTGCGTTCGACCCATATGAAGCAAACCGGGATACTGGCAGCTTTATTCTCATCGATAGAATGACGAATGAGACTGTTGCTGCTGGTCTGATTTGGTTTGGTTTGCGACGGGCGACTAACGTCCATCGTCAAGCTTTGGATGTGAATAAGAAAGCGCGTGGTGGCCTTAAAGGACAAAAGCCTGCCGTTCTGTGGTTCACAGGCCTTTCCGGCTCCGGGAAATCTACCATTGCGAATGCGGTTGAACAGAAGCTACTGAGCCTTGGACGGCATACCTATCTGCTTGATGGTGATAATGTGCGCCATGGTCTGAATAAGGATCTTGGATTTACTGATGCTGATCGCGTTGAGAATATCCGGCGTGTTGCTGAAACATCCAGACTTTTTGTGGATGCAGGGTTAATCACACTGGTTTCCTTTATTTCCCCGTTCAAGGCCGAACGTCAGCTCGCTCGTGATTTGTTGGATACAGATGAATTCTTCGAGATCTTTGTCGATACGACGCTCGAAGAATGTGAAGCACGTGATCCTAAAGGTCTTTATGCCAAGGCTCGGAAAGGTGAGATTTCTAACTTTACCGGGATAGATAGCGCGTATGAAGCACCTGAGGCTCCAGAATTGCATCTGAAAACGGCAGGGCGCACTGTTGAGGCTCTGGCTGATGAGATCGTCGATCGTCTGCTTAAAGATGGCTATATTGGGTCGGATAACACTTGGGTCATTTAAGCCACGATAAATCGAAATGATGTCAAAGCCGGGGACTTCTGTTCCCGGCTTTTTTGTATCGGCTTGCTTTGAAAACGCGAAAAATCCTGTTTTTCTCGGAGATGATTTCTTTACCAAACACATGCCAAGCAATTTTTTGAAGGACAAAACTCCGCTAGTTATCGCTGAGTTCCAACTGCTCTCTGTAAAAGACTCCCGGGAGGGTCTGATGCCTAAAGCACTAAAAAAGTACAAGAATGTCAAAGAATTCCTGAGCGGCGTGCCTGCCTTCAAAAAAGAAATGGAGAAGAAGCATAAGCTTCCAGCCAAGGACATCGTTCAATACGGGAAGCTAACGAGCGATAAAAACGCTATCGAGAAGAAGTATTTGTCGCTTGTTGAGGATGAGCCCAAGCTGCGGAAAATCTCTGGTGATATTGAAAGAGCAGAAAAAGCAGTTAAAGGCCTTTCAAAAGCTCAGGATGAGTACATCAAGGCGCATGATGCGGTCGATAAAATTAGCACAGGTATGAAAAAACTAGAGGCTTCTGTCAGCGGAGACAAAAAGCAGCTCCAAGGGAACGATAAGTACCAGCAGCTTCGTCAACATTTGGATGCTGCGAACAATAGTTATGCCGCTGCGGAAAAAAAGATTGCGCAAAGAGCAGCTCTTCAAAAGCAATTTGAGCAGCTTCTGGACGTCTACGACAAAGAGAAAGACAAAATTGCAAAGAGTTATGGGGTCACTCTGACCACCGATGCAAAAAGCCTGATCGTGCTCATGGGTAAAAGCGCTGAGTATTCGATGATCATCGGGTAAAGCAATTGATGCGATGCAGAGATCGGGAATGCCTCTTTATCTGCCAAACGTTCCAGTGGAAGCGAATCTGGCTTGTGGTTGCGCCTCTACGTTTGTGATGTTTCTCTTGTGTTAGGGCCCGGCCATGATCACAGTTACACGACATTACAAGAGCATTGATCACTTCCTGAAGCACGGGGTGAGAGGTGTTAGAGATTGGGATCTGAGCAAAGAGGCTCTTGCCCAGTACAAGGCAATGCTTGCAGATCGAGACATGATGAGACGGTGGGCGCACTTTCAGGGCGGTGACTACGACCTTGAGGAGCTTATGGAGCAAGGAGAGGTGGAACTCGCAGAGATTGATGATGAGCTTGCTGCTGCTGAAGATGTGTGCCGCCACCTTTCTAAGAAGCTGATGCGGTTGGAGAAGCAGACCAGAGGTGCAGGGTCTGCCAGATATCAAGCTTTGCAGAATGAGTATGAGGTAACTGCCAGAAAGTACGATTTGCTCGATGAAAAACTGCAGAGACTGAAAGGCCAAAAACAAGAGTTTAGCCAAAGGAAGAAACGCCTCAGAAAACAGAAGGCAAGGACTTCAGAGAATGCGCAGGTCTGCGTTACAAGAACAGATGATCGCCTCGTTGTCCGCATCGGCGGGCGTATATACGAAGTCGTTCCTTTCAATGTAAAGGTCCGCAGGAAAAGGAGCTATAAAAGCACTGATCCATTTCCCGGTCAGGAGAGATCCTTGAAAGCGCTCGCATCCAAACAGAAGCTTCTTAATCAACGCAGATGAAGGGAAGGATGTGAACTTGTTTGACGCTGGTGTAACCTGCGGGTTTCCGAAGGTGTGCGCCTCGTAAAACCTTCATCAAAGGCACAACAGGGCGTTCACGCACTTGTAATTTTGAGCCAAAGCGCCTAATCAACTTTTGGATTATATTCACGCCTTTAAGGAGATCTCTTCGTGTCTCAACCAAATTCAGAAGTTTCAGTCGGAAACGCTGTCTTTTCAAATGATAAGCCGTTCTCTCTTATTGCTGGTCCATGCCAGATGGAGAGCCGCACGCATGCCATGGAAATGGCTCAGGCTGTCAAAGAAATTGCAGAAGAGCTGAACATAGGTTTGGTTTTTAAAGCGAGCTACGACAAGGCAAATCGGACTAGTCTGTCTGCCAGCCGTGGTATGGGCATGGCCAAAGGTCTGGAGGTTTTTGCAGAGATTAAAGAAACCTACGGCCTGCCGGTGATTACCGATGTACATGAGCCAAACCATTGTGCGCCAGTTAGTGAAGTCTGCGATGTGTTGCAGATTCCAGCTTACCTGTGCCGCCAAACTGACCTTCTTGTTGCTGCTGCGAAAACCGGCAGAGCGCTAAATGTGAAGAAGGGGCAGTTTCTCGCACCCTGGGACATGAAAAATGTCATGACCAAAGTGGTTGAGAGTGGCAACTCCAATGTGATGTTGTGCGAGCGTGGCGCAACATTTGGCTACAACACGCTTGTATCAGACATGCGCGCGTTGCCGATCATGGCGGATATGGGTGCACCTGTAGTGTTTGATGCGACCCATTCTGTGCAGCAGCCAGGGGGCCTTGGTGGCACATCTGGTGGGCAGCGCGAGTTTGTTGCAACACTGGCACGGGCTGCTGTTGCCGTTGGAATTGCAGGCCTGTTTGTGGAGACACACGACGATCCTGACAACACTACGTCATCTGATGGTCCGAATATGATCCCATTGAACCGACTCAAAGACTTGCTGCTATGGCTGCAAGAGTTTGACCGGATCGCGAAAAACGGAAGTTTTACGCTTTAGATATTTCACGGCACCTAAGGAAAGTGACGAAATACTGCGTTTTTACGTAGAGGTGCGACAAAATACATTCGTTTATTCCCAAGGATTTACAGAGGAGTACGGTCTCTTCTCTTCCTTGGGGGCAGTACCTCGGGTAAAAGCTCTTAGAGCCAAAATTCCACACTCTACAAGTACATTGGAGTACTCTTAGATGACTGCTATCATCGACATTATTGGTCGCGAAATCCTTGACAGCCGCGGCAACCCAACTGTTGAAGTTGATGTGCTTTTGGAAGACGGCTCCTTCGGTCGGGCTGCAGTTCCGTCCGGCGCCTCTACTGGCGCATTTGAAGCTGTTGAACGCCGCGATGGCGGTGAGCGTTACCTTGGCAAAGGTGTTGAGGACGCTGTAGAAGCTGTAAACGGTGAGATCTTTGACGCTGTCGGCGGTATGGACGCTGAAGATCAGATCAAAATTGACCGTGCTATGATCGAACTTGACGGCACCGAAAACAAAGGCCGTCTTGGTGCAAACGCTATTTTGGGCGTTTCCCTTGCTGTTGCAAAAGCTGCTGCTGAAGCTGCTGCGATGCCACTTTACCGCTATGTCGGTGGTTTCGGTGCGCGTACGCTGCCAGTTCCGATGATGAACATCATCAACGGTGGTGAGCATGCTGACAACCCAATCGATTTTCAGGAATTCATGATTATGCCAGTGGGTGCAAGCTCTCTGCGTGAATCTGTTCGTATGGGTTGTGAAATCTTCCATACCCTTAAAAAGGGTCTTTCCGCAGCAGGCCACAACACCAATGTTGGTGATGAAGGCGGCTTTGCTCCTGGTATCGGTTCTACTGATGAAGCGATCGGTTTTGTTCTGAACGCTATCGAGAAAGCTGGTTACACCCCTGGTGACGACGTGATGCTTGCATTTGATGCAGCTTCCACCGAGTTCTACAAGGATGGCAAGTACAACCTGAAGGGCGAAGGCAAGATCCTTGGTTCCGATGAAATGGTTCGCTACCTTGAAGATCTGGTGAGCAAGTACCCAGTATTCTCCATCGAAGACGGTATGGCTGAAGAAGATTGGGATGGCTGGAAGTCTTTGACCCAGGCGATCGGCAACAAGTGCCAGCTGGTTGGTGACGATCTGTTCGTAACCAACTCCGAGCGCCTTGCTCGCGGTATCAAAAACGACACTGCAAACTCCATCCTCGTGAAAGTGAACCAGATTGGTTCTCTGACTGAGACCATGGAAGCTGTCGATATGGCGCACCGTGCAAGCTACACTTCTGTTATGTCTCACCGTTCCGGCGAAACTGAAGACAACACCATTGCTGACCTGGCAGTTGCATTCAACTGTGGCCAGATCAAAACTGGTTCTCTGTCCCGTTCTGACCGTATGGCTAAGTACAACCAGCTTATCCGTATCGAAGAAGAACTGGGTCTTCAGGGCGTATTCGCTGGTCGTTCTATCCTGCGCGGATAAGACCTTCAGTGTTGCTTGATAATTAGAAAAGCCGGTCCATTGGGCCGGCTTTTTTGTTGTGCTACATCCGAATGAAGACACTATACAAAAACGAAACAATCTTGAATATTAGCCAGCCTGCAAACAGATAACCCCACATATATGGCACAGCCAAAACACCCCAAGCAGCCATCATACCAAGATCATAGAACGAATGACTTAGGTCAACGCCTGCTATAATGCATTCATTGACACGGGCTTCTGAGAATGAGCAATCTGTAGTTTGGCTGATGACCAACAAGCCAGCGATACTGGTAATCCAGATTCCGATTGGCGCGAGCATTAAGGCAATGAATGTTTTGAGGCCCATACTTGCAAGTATATCCTTGAAAGTTGAGTTGAGCCACTATTGAAATCCATCAGTTGAAAGCTGGATTATACCACATTCATGCCTTTACACACCAATCTCCGGTTCGTTTAGTATTGTTACAACACTGAGCCTGCAATTATTCGCCAGTTTTTGTTTCCTCGGCGTGGCGGATTGCTGCTGCCAGTGTTTCTGGATTTTCTGCTCCAGCCACCGCAAAGCGGCCATCGATGATGAAGAAGGGCACGCCTGATACGCCAATTTCATGAGCGCGGACCACATCTGCTTCAACTTCTTTAACGTCCTGATCTGTATTCAGTAGATCAGAAACGAGCTTACTGTTAAGCCCTGCGCGTTCGGCGGCGTTGATAAGCACTTGCTTATCGGTTAAGTCAGCACCTTCTGTGAAGTAGAGCTTGAACAATTCTTCGACCATCGCGTCCTGCATGCCTTCAGAGCGCGCCCAGCGGATCAATCGGTGACTGTCGATTGTGTTTGGGGATTTGGTAATTGCCTCAAACTTGAAGTCAATTTCTTCTGCTGCACCGGCATTGCTTACCTGAGTGTATATCTCTTTTGCCCGTTCAGCTCCGCCAAACTTGTCTTCCAGATACTTTTTGCGATCCTTGCCTTCTTTAGGAAGCGTCGCGTCAAGTTGGTAGGGGTGCCACTGAACTTTTACGGTGCTGTCCGGCAGCAACATCAGTGCTTTTTCCAGTCGGCGTTTACCGATGAAGCACCATGGGCACATGACATCGGAGATAACATCAATGACAATCGGGGCAGTAGTAGACATCTGTATTCTCAGTTATGGGTTTGTCGCGTTAGCTCTACAATCTAACAGGAAAGTCCGATAGTTTTCCATGAAAACTCTCACAGTTTCGTGAGGAGGTGGAAGAGCTTATCCGTTGCCCAAGCCTGTGGTACGTACCATGACAAGTACGCGGTTGGAGAGCTGTTCCATGCCTTTTTTGCTGCGTAGAACAGCAACCGGGCCACGACCTTCAATGTTAGCGACGAAGTCTTCATCACGGCAAACGGCCATGGCTATGGAGAGAACGGTTCCGCTCCAATACATTTGATGCTGTGCAAATGCCTGAGGATTGCTGCCAGTGAAACGTTCTATGAGCTCAAGAAGATTGAGTTCATAGATGGACTCTCCGCGCCGTTTCGTAGATTCTTCCAGAAGCTTCAGGTAGTTGAGATATTTTTGCTCGGATAGAAAGTCATCATTATCCTGACGTGCAAGCCATTGGCTGGAAACAGTCAGGATTGCATCGGTCAGACGTTGGCGTCTGCCTGCGCGCAAGGCGCTGATGATATGGCCTGTGAGGGCTTTGTCGCTAACGTCGCCGAGCAGGACATCAGTTGCACCTGCTGAATAGAGAAGGTGTGCAGATTCCTCGTCAACGCTATGCGCAAGTATGGGCAGGTTGAAGTAGCGCGGGTCAGCTCGCAGCCGCTCAATCTCTTCACAAGCCTGCCATGCAGGCATGTCGATCAGAACAGCTTCAAATCGGCGTGCCGTCAGATAATCCTCCGTCATATCGGAGGAGAACCCGCTCACGATCTCTACAGGCATATCCAGCAGAGCCTGTGTACGTCCAAAGTGCTTTCCATAGCCAGCGACCAGCAGACCTGCGGACTTTAGCGGGCCGAACTCGATCTTATACTCCGGTAATGGGCCAAACAGGCCGCGGCGCAGGCGTGCTTCTTCTGCTCTATTGGCCAGGCGTCTCAAACCAGCAATGCGTGGCAACAGTACATCTGGTGGTATCGCATCACTCACGGTCGCGCTTGGCTTTAAATCCAGCGGGACGGGCGCACTGCCAGTTGTAATAATCAGAAGTGGAACTTCAACTCCCGGGCCTTTTCGAAATTCCCTAATGGTTTGCGTGAGTTCATCAAGCTCAGGAGGGTTATCTTCCTGCCATGGCAAAAGAATGCAGATGGGAAGGACGCTTGCGCCCTGAAGCTCTTCCATAAGCTGTGCGCTTGTTCGCACTGCGACAAGTCGATCAGACAGAACGGTCAAAGGCTCCAACATATCAAAGACATGATTGTGCACCGGTGCGATCAGCAGGATTTTGCCCCAACTGGAATCGTGCGTTTCAGTCTCTAATGGTTGGCTATGATCGGCCATTCATCCTCTCAGGCAACCGCTTCCACCGGTTTGGGCTGGGAGCGTCTGGTCAATTTTTGTCGGTCTACAGTGCCATCATCTGTCAATGGCAAGGCGCGCAGGGACAGAATTCTATGTGGCATCATTGTCAGGCTGACGCGTGATGCGTCGAGGTAGGCGTAAAAGGCTTCTACATCAACGAGAAGACCTTCTGACGGTACCACCGCGACCATAAGGCGTGCACCCATTAATTCATCTTCTACCAGAAAAGCAGCCGCTTCTTTTACCCCCGAGAATTCACTGTATATTTCGTCGAGACGTTCCAGTTCGAGCAATCCGGGTGCTTTTTGACCGGGCGTTCCGAAGCCATGGATCGCTCCGGTAACCTCATGCACGCCAACAGGGATTTGAGTAATGAGCCCGTGTTCATTTTGCTCATTGCTGAAGAATGTCAGGTGAGATTGGCTGGTCGGCCAATCTGCATCCGGGACCATTGCACCCTTGAGTTTGAGGTGGTATCCGGGCGCGGTTGTTGAAAATTCTTGTGAAATTTCCTCATTTATTTCAACGGGATCAATATTAATAAGACACGGGCCGTGCGTGGATGTGCTTGGTGCAAACTGGTTGCCTGGAATGAGCGGGACAGGCTCTTCAGAGGTTCCTCGCAAATGTGCGACCAGTGCATATTCATCCAACACATGAAGGTCTGTCACCACTCCTTTAGCCTTGTATTTGGCAGGCTTTGGAGAGGTGATCGCCCATGTGGCAACTGTGTTTGTTTTCCAGCCTTCCAAGGCTCCATCGATGTGAGAAGCAAGCGGTCCAGGGGTCAAAATATAATTTGCCTCAATGGAGCGTGCATGATCGGTCAATGTGGATAAAGCATGTGGATGGTGGAGGTGCAGCGTCCCTTCGCTCAGCAGCCACGGGACCAAACCGGCGCCAATTCCTGTAATTCCGCACAAAATATACGGTAGCAAAATCCGCGCGCCCGGCTCCAGCCTTGTTTCGAGAAACGGCATAAGGCCTGTGGAGACCCAGTGGTTATGGCTGCGCGGGATTGGGCTGATTTCAGAGCCAGAGTGAACCCAAGTGAGTGTGGCTACATGATTGGCAGGTGCGCCATCCCGATCTACCACCGGCTCCGGGAAGGAATCTCCGCTCTCAGCCAGCATAGGTGCCATATCGATGAGGCCGTCGGGAATGTCGCTGCCGAGACCAAAAACGAAACGCAAAGAGAAAAAGTCAGCGGCGGCGTCGCGCGCTTCTTCACCGAGCATACGGGTTTCAACACGGTCCGCTGTGATCAATGCTTTGGCATCTACTGTGCTGAGTGCGCGCAGAATCTCAGAGTGGCGCCAGTGCAGCGGGAAGGGGGAAACAATCAGGCCAGCGCGTAATGCGCCAAGGATGCAAAGAACATTATCGACTGTATTGGGAGATTGCAGGCCCAAAATGTGGTCAGGCTCCATCCCTACAGCTGCGAAGAAGCCAGCAATTCTGCTGATTTCCTGTTCTGCCTCGGCATAGGTCAGATGGCGTGGTTTGCCGCCGGTCCATGTTTCTCTGTCGGGTGCATCGACCAATGCCAAGCGGTTTGGATGTTTTTGCGCAGCACGGCGGAACAACATATCAAGAGTGATATTGCCCCAAACTCCAGTTGTGCTGTGGTTTGCAATGGCATCGGTATTTGACAGTATCATTTAAGGTAAGTCCGCTAAGCGACTGAGAAATTAGAGATTCGATAATTTGGTTAATAGACACTTTTGTTGAGTAGGCTGCCTTCATCAAGAACGCAGCCTACTTTTTATGTGTTTATCTACTCTTTAGGTGCATCCCACCAGTTATCGAACTGCATGCCGTACAGCGGTGATTTGGCTGGGTGCTCAACGGTTGTCCATCGTGCAACCCACTCAGCAGGGGCGTGATAGAGCGGAATTGCATAAAAGCCAGAGATCAGAACACGGTCGAATGCGCGGACTGCGGCTACAAACTCCTCACGGGTGCGGGCCGCTACCATGGCGTCAATCAATGCATCGATTGCAGGTTCTTTTGCGCCGACAATGTTTCTGGAGCTTTTGGTGTCTGCTGCCTGAGATGACCAGCGCGCATATTGCTCACCGCCAGGAGAAAGGGACGCAAACCAAGTGTTGAAGAGTGCGTCAAACCCAAAAGATGCGCGACGCTCTTCGAACTGGGCGGCGTCGACCGTTCTCACTGAGATTTCGATGCCCAGAAGTTTGGCCGTGCGCTGCAATGCAAGCGCGACTTTCTCTTCATCCTGAACGCGAACAAGAATTTCAAAGCTGAGTTGCTCGCCGGACTTTGCGTTGACCAGTTTGCCTTGATCAAGATTGTAGCCTGCCTGTTTGAAGAGGCTTAGTGCGTCACGTAGTACCTTGCGGTCACGTCCTGATCCATCTGCCTCGGATGGGCGCCATGTTCCTGCCAGAACCTCGTCTGTGACCGCATTCGGGTATGGTTCAAGAAGCTTCTTTTCCAACTCGTTCGCCGGACGGCCAATGGAGGAGAGGTCAGAGTTGTCCCAATATCCGTCTGTGCGTTTGTACAGTCCATTGAAGAGGGTTCTGTTGATCCATTGAAAGTCCAACAGCATGCCAAGAGCTTGACGGACACGTTTGTCAGAGAACTGGGGGCGACGGGTATTGAACGCAATGCCGGTCATGCTTGGTGGCGTGCCGCGCTCAAAAACGTCTTTGACAACCTTGCCTTCTTCAAACGCAGGAAAGTCACCTGCATTTTTCCATAGGCTTGGGTTGCCATAGATGAGTGCCTCTGTGTCCCCTTTGCGGAACGCTTCCTGCAATGCGTTGTAATCCCTGAAATAATCAACGGTCACTTCATTGAAGTTATCAAAGCCGATTTTTTGAGGCAGGTCTTTTGCCCAATAATCGTCCCGGCGAGTGTAGGTGGTGCGTCTACCGGGATCAATTTCAGAGAAAGTGTAAGGACCAGTTCCGATTGGCGGTGTTAGCGTGGTGTTGCCGAACGTTTCAGGATCAGTTGTGCGGCTGTTGAAAATAGGGGCCAGAGCAATGAGCAGTGGAAGCTCACGGTCGCTGCCATCTTTAAAATGCAGCTTTACGGAATGTGCCCCCGTTTTTTCGAACTTGACGACTTTACCATACCAGCGTGCATAAGGCGGGCGGCCATGATCGCGGATGGTTTCAAGAGAAAAGATAATATCGTCAACGGTTAACGGGTCACCGTTGGAAAACTTTGCTGCAGGATTCAGACGAAATTCGATCCAGTTCCGCTCTTCTGGCATCCGCACAGCTTCAGCAAGGTGTGCATACAATGTGAATGCTTCGTCATTGGTGCGAAGAAGGAGGCTCTCCAGGATGAAAGAGCCCATCTGACGCTCTTTCATGCCGCGTGCGGATGTCCATGCTCCTTTGAGAGCAAAGGAATTGAGACTATCAAAGGTACCTTGAACGCCGAGAGAAAGGCGACCGCCTTTAGGAGCTTCCGGGTTTGCATAGGGCAGGTGGGTGTAATCTGCTGGTAACGCAGGTTTCCCATGCATTGCAATAGCATGGCTCCAAGGAACAGTATCCTGAGCCAGTGCAGTTGAACAAGCTAATGTTGCCATACCGGAAATGACAACAAGCCCTTTCGTAAAATTGTTTATTCCATTCACATAGGATCGGAATTTGGTCATTCGAATTTCTCCTAGGGCGTCCGCAGAAACTAGCAATAATACGATTCTGAGGAAATTTCAGCCTACGAGGCTTTGGAAAAGGACAGTAACCACCCCAATCTATAGGTGGAAAAATGGTTCCGAGGCGTTTAAAGAGTACATAAGTAGCATTTAACAGAAGCGTTGCCTTTTTTTCAGCTCTGTTCTGAGTATGCTTGGCGCCGAACAAGCAGTCAAAACACTGTTGAACTTAAAAAATGGTTGCTGCGTAATTGCCGGAGGCATCGTTTTGCACCGGATCAAACTTTGAGGAAATTTGGGATGGCCGTTAATTTTAAGGGCGTTCTGACTGGTGGGATTATTGCAGCAATGGCCGCAGTTGGCTTTGCAGGCACCAGTGTTGCACAGAATGCACAGGCAGACGATGCTTGGGTGAAAGTTTGTAACACTGATCCTAAATCCAAGAAAGAATTTTGCCTTATCACACAAGAACTGCGCACGGACACAGGCCAGTTCCTAGCTCAAGCTGTCGTGCGTGAAGTGACCGGTGAAAGCCGCAAGTTGCTGCACCTTGCTGTTCCTCCAGGAATGCTGATTCAGCCTGGTCTTCGTGTACAGGTTGATGGTGGCAAACAGTCTGAAGCTAAATATACAATTTGTTTTCCAAACGCTTGTATTGCCGAGATGGTTATTGATGACACCTTCATCGGTGGCCTGAAAAAAGGTGGCAAGCTGATCATTACTACGTTGAACCAGCAGGGTAAGGCACGTCCATTCGACCTTACTTTGAAAGGGTTCACCCGTATTTATGATGGTGAAGCTATCAAGCCTGAAGAACTCCAGGCAAAGCAGGAGCGCCTGCAGTCTGAGCTTCAGAAGCGTGCCGAGGCCGCTCGTCAGAAGCTGATTGAGCAGCAGCGTCAAGCAAACCAGTAATTTGGTTTTCGCGTTAAGAATTAAAAAACCCGAAGGAATTTTCCTTCGGGTTTTTTATTGATCTGATGATCTTGAAGAAATGCGGTTTCCATGAAGAGAATTCAGGAACCGGCTTTAATGAATTTCTACATCCTTGACGATGTAGTCTCCATCGGTGGTCTCATCAAAAAACTCATCGACCTGCGGATGTCGCACAGGTTCGCCACTGTCGTCTTTTTCCAGATTCTGCTCCGAGACATAAGCAATGTATTCACTCTCAGCGTTTTCAGCGAGAAGGTGATAAAAAGGCTGGTCCTTGCTTGGGCGTGCTTCTTCGGGAATTGACTCCCACCACTCTTCTGTATTGTCGAATGTGGGATCAACGTCGAAGACTATGCCACGGAACGGGTACAGGCGGTGACGTACGACCTGTCCAATTCTGAATTTCGCGGTTCTAATTGTCTCCATAATCCACCAAGCTTTCGAAGATACTGTATCTTGTCAGGGCGCCTTAAAGGTCATGTCATGCGCGTATTGTCAAGCTATATAGCGCAGCAAAGAGGCGAGAGGCAGCACAAACCGATCAAAATGTGACGTTTGGGGATGAATAGCTCCTCACATTTCATTGATATGCACATCTGCAGGGTTGAAGAGTGGCGCCGACCACTCTTCAGGATTGATTATTGGAAAGTTTCTGCCAAATCCGGGTCTTTTGAGATGACCAGATCAGCCAGATCACAGATAACTTTTGCCTGTTTCCAGGTCGCATCATCCTGCATTTTTCCATCCAGCATGACTGCACCCGTTCCGTCTGGCATTGCCTCCAGAATTCTGCGGGCAAATTTCACTTCATCTGGCTCTGGGGAGAAGACTGATTTTGCGATGCCAATCTGGCTTGGGTGCAGGGTCCAGGTTCCAAGGCAGCCCATGAGGAATGAGTTGCGGAACTGAGCCTCACATGCGGCAGGATCGCTGAAGTCTCCGAAAGGTCCATAGAATGGCTTGATGCCTGCGGCCAAGCATGCATCTACCATTTTGGCGACGGTGTAGTGCCATAGATCCTGCTGGTAGCGTGTGCGTGGTGCATCACCGTCGGAATCAGCCAGTACCTGATAGTCAGGATGACCACCGCCAACGCGAGTTGTTTTCATACCACGGGAGGCCGCAAGATCTGCTGGACCGAGGCTCATGCCGTGCATGCGCGGACTGGCTGTGGCAATGGCTTCTACGTTGTTGACGCCTTCAGCTGTTTCCAGAATAGCGTGGATCTGGATTGGCTTTTTCACGCCTGCCTTGGCTTCCAGTTGAGCGAGTAATTGATCCAAATAGTGAATGTCCCATGGGCCGTTCACTTTTGGCAGCATGATCACATCAAGCTTGTTGCCGCAGCGGGTTACGATTTCAGTGATGTCGTCCAGTATCCACGGGCTTTCCAGTGAATTGATGCGCGTCCAGAGCTTTGTAGAGCCAAAGTCATTGTCATTGGCCATCTGGATGAAGCCCTCACGGGCATTGAGTTTTTCATCGGCTGGAATCGCGTCTTCCAGGTTGCCGAGAATTACATCCACCTGCGAAATCATCTGCGGGATCTTCGCACGCATCTTTTTGATATGCGGGGGCACGAAGTGGATCATGCGTTCCAGCGCGACAGGTGGCTCAGCAAACGGTGTTGGGGCACCAATGGCCAGAGGTTTATAAAAGGAACGATAAGTTTTCATCTGGCTAGCTCCCTCCCGAGCCGAAATGGAAATTCAGAGGGGAGTATACAGAATATTGTGCGGTGCAAAATCAGCTCTTTGGGCTAAGTCCTGAAGCCGTTTGTCTTTTGTCAGAATTGATTATAGGGCTTCAGTTTTTGCTTATGTGTGCCACCAGTTTTCGTTTAGCGACGGTACACAGTGAGTGAACTGGCTAAATCCACTTCTTCATGATCCACATCCACTGTGATGGTTCTTCGCGGATCCATTCTTCAAACTGGTCGTGTACTGCCTGCGTTGTGGTGATTGCATCCTGTACACGGTCTTTGGTGCGTGCGACCGGTATTTCCTTGGCAATGATGTCGAAGCGGGAGCCTTTTTTACGGCGCGCAACCACAGCAATAAGGCGCTTGTTCATAGTACGCGCAAGCGCAGCCGGAATGTGTGTTGCTGCTGAAGGTTGTTTGAAAAACTCAATTTTGACGCCGCGGTGATCGCGTACGTCTGCGACGAAGGCAACCGAGCCCTTTTTACGCAGGATTGAAATGATCTTTGTGCCGGTGTCGTGGCCTTTGCAAAACAAGCCAAGTTTATAGAGAAAGTTTCTTTTCCCGACCAAATATTCTTCAGAATAAGGGTTCTTCAGTTTTTGATAGACCCCTGCGAGCGGGAGACCAAGTTCCTCTGCTTTGTCGGAAACAACTTCCCAGTTACCGGAGTGCATGGTTACAAGTACGGCGCCTTCACCAACTGAGGGTTCAAAGACCTCTGGGTTTACATAGGTGACGCGGCTCGGATCCTTGTGGATTTTGGAGAGTAAAACGGTTTCAGCAGAGACCCGACCAAGGTTTTCCCACATATCCCGGACAATTTTATCTGCTTCATTGAGCGTCATTTCCGGATAGGCGGCCATGATGTGCGCTTTAGCTCGGGCATGCCTATGGGTCATCGGGGCGATCAAGCGCCACATGTTTCCCATAAAAGCGGAGGACCAATCCAGCGGCATAGAGCGCAGAATTCCGCCGATAAATCTTAGAGCCAGCCATTCAGCACGAAAGCTGAGCTTCTCGCGACGTGTCAGTGGGCGACGGGATTTTTTAGCTTTCATATTGGCCTTTGGGCGGATGGAGCTTTCCAGTTCCGTTTACTCGCATACTATAGTGTCGTAGTTGCCGGTATGCCAACCTCTGTAGAATGGCTATATACGCTCAACTCGGACATGGTGATTAGCCAATCAGCATTTCAAAAGCAACTCATTCTCCAGTTGGATGCGGAGAACACTAAAAAATTGCATGGGGAAATGGTTTAGATGCTCAATGTTGTTAATTTGGCAATGCCATTTTTCCTGCTCATCTTCCTGGGGTTTGTTTCTGGTCGCGGTGCGAAACTCTCACGCGAGGGTTTGGCATGGATGAACTTTTTCGTGATTTATCTGGCGTTGCCTGCGTTGTTCTTTCAGTTGCTTTCCGAAACGCCGCTGGAAGAGCTTGCAACGTTTGATTTTGTCGCTGCGACTACATTTTCCACCTTTGCCATGTTTGTGCTGGCTTATGCTTTTGCACGCTTCATATTGCGCGGTAGCATTGGTGAAGCGACTGTGCAGGCCCTGGTCGGTTCTTATTCCAATATTGGTTATATGGGGCCTGGCGTTACTCTTGCTGTTCTTGGGGCAGGGGCGGCGGTGCCGACGGCTTTGATCTTGTGTTTTGATACAATCCTGCTGTTCATTCTCGTTCCCATGATGATGTCGATTGGTGGCGCTCGAAACATCAAGTTTGGGCCTCTGGCCTTTGAGATTTTCAAGAAGATCATCACACACCCGTTTATTCTTGCGGTGTTTGCAGGCATTTTAGCTGCTGCGATTGAGTTCAAGCCACCTGTTGCGCTCGATCAGACCATCTCGTTTTTGCGACAAGCAGCAGCACCTTGTGCATTGTTTGCCATGGGTGTGACGATTGCCTTGCAGCCTAGCCGGAGAACGGCGAAGGAGCTGCCGATCCTGCTGCTTATCAAGCTGGTGGTGCATCCAATCCTTGTGTTTGTGTTGTTGGAGTGGATTGGGGGCTTTGATAGTCTGTGGATCTCAACCGCTGTTTTAATGGCTGCTTTGCCACCAGCTGCGAATGTTTATGTGCTGGCACAGCATTATTCGAGCTATGTGGAGCGCGCCTCTACAGCCGTACTGTACGGAACGTTGGCATCCGTTGTTACGTTGCCAACGCTCATTTATCTCATTCAATCAGGAATACTGGTGCCTTAATTGTCCTGCGCGCGCATAAGTGTCGGCAAGCTCCATGATGGGGCAATGCCTTCGCGCATCAGCAGGCGGCGGACGAGTGGGATTCTGGAGGCTGTATAGAGTCCCAGACTGCGTAGCATTTGAACAGGTAAGGCATCCGTCAGCAATGACCTGTTGAGCAGATCTACGGCAGTTGTGCGGCTGATGACGTCTGCTTTGCGGCTGCGATCGTATTTTTGCAGCAGCTCAGCTGATCCCATATCTGCCTTGGTGTGTTTGGCGTTTGCCAGCAGTTCAGTTGCAACTGCGATGTCTCGCAGAGACAGGTTGAGACCCTGGGCCCCAATTGGCGGGAAGGCGTGGGCAGCTTCTCCCATAAGCAGTGAGCGATTACCGCTCATGTGAACAGCTGTCAGGCCAGACAGCGGATAAACCTGCCGCGGGCTTGCCAGTTTCAACGAACCCAAAATGAACTTACTGAGTTTTTCCAGCTCGGCTTCGAGTGCTTCGTCCTTGTAATTGTTCAGCTCTTCGGCGCGCTCTGGCGTTTCCACATAAACAAGGGAAGACGTCTTGCCCGGAAGTGGGACCATGGTGAATGGACCGGTGTTGCGATGGAACTCGGTTGAAATGTTGTAGTGTGGCAGGTCGTGCTTGAGATTGAGAACGAGTGCCGCTTGCGGGTACTTCCAGTTCTTAGTCTCAATGCCAGCGGCGCGGCGCACCACAGAATTCCGTCCATCTGCGCCGATGACAACATAACAGCTGATGTCTGGCGTACTGCTCAGTTCAATGGTGGCTTTATGATCATTGCTGTTGACGTTTTTGATTGTGTCTTCGACAAGTTCAATGAGCTCGTTGTTGTTCACAAGATCAAACAATACTCGGTTCAGATCCTTGTTGAGGATGTTGTAGCCGAAGGCAGGCAGGTCCAGTTCTGAGGCAGAGAATGTAGTTTCCGGCGCACGTAACAGGCGATCGGTGCCGTCGATCAGACGCATCTTTTCCAGCGGTGTAAACGCTGAACGCAAGTCTTTCCAAATGCCAATGTTATCCAGAAACTGGCGGGAAGCGTCCATCAGCGCGGTGGTGCGGGCGTCGTTGAGGTTGACTGGCGGGCCGACAAGCACAGTTTCCAGTCCATTGCTGGCGAGCGCAAGGGCGGCGATCATACCAGCCGGGCCTGTGCCGATTACAGCGCAATCGTAGCTCTTTTCCTGCGACGGCGTGAGGTCGTTGCTTTTGCCTTTGGTGCTGTCTGTTGCAAGATTGGCTGCCATTTTTTCGTTCCGCATTTTGTTTGCGTTCTATTACCCAAGTATCTAGGGGATAAAACCTATCGGTTTCAAGGTGTCGCACGCGGATAGTCCCCTAATGAAAGCGGAGAGGTCTCGTTGCGCCAGCTTCATCATGTCGCAGGCTCCAGTTTAGATTTGAACTAAATCAATGTCGCATTGGGACTATTACTGGTCTATTAGAGATGCTGCATAAGTTGCGCCGGTTCCGGAACCGCAGAGTTTCGGCTGTCCTGATTGATTTTGAGGTTGGTTATGTCAGTTACCAGTCCGAAAACGGATTTACAGTTGTCCTATCGGCTCCCGTACATTGTTTTGGGTGGTGCTGTGGTTTTAGGCTGGGTTTATCTGGCGGCCATGGTCATCGACATGATCTCTCGTATGGATATGGGCGAGATGGGGCCGGGCATGGAGCTGTTCAATCAGTTCAACATGTTCCAGGGCCTGCCTGAGCATGTACGTGTTCAGCTGGCTTCACTGTGTTTGCCTCTGGCTCAGGAAGCGTTTGGCATGCCAGCGCTGCTGAATATGGGCTTTTATGACTATTTTCTGCTGTTTGTGATGTGGTTCATGATGGTGCTTGCCATGATGTTGCCGACTGCCATGCCCATGCTGCAGACCTATCATGAAGCGCGTGGCGGTAAAGCTATTTACGTGGTGGCTGGCGGCTATCTGGCAGTCTGGATTGCGTTTTCCGTTATTGCGACCGTTGCCCAAGGTGTGCTGCATGAGCTGGGCGTGATGAGCCCGATGATGTTGCCGGTCTTTTCTACACTGACAATCACAACAGTCATTGCAGCTGCGATCTATCAGTTTACGCCTGCCAAGCAGGCCTGTCTTGACCGGTGCCGGACACCCAATGTTGCATTGGCTCTGCATTCTGGTGAGCAAAAACAGAGTGCCTTCCAGTTTGGAATTGAGCAAGGTTTGTACTGTTTGGGGTGCTGTTGGGCACTCATGGTGCTTATGTTTGCAGTGGGAATCATGAATATTATTTGGATCGCGCTGCTTGGTCTCATAATGACACTTGAAAAAAAGAGCAAAACACCGTTTACAAGCTATGGAATAGGTATCGCACTTCTGCTATGGGGCGGTGCAAACATCTATTTCGCTCGGGTGGACTTACCTCTTATTGAAGCTTTGGGCGATAGATTGTTCTAAGTGGTACCTGCACTTAAAGAATAACAAAGGACCCAAAGTTGACCGGTCAGACCAACTCCCGGCTGTTCCTCATTCATATTCTCACCGCATTGGGGGCTCCCATTGCGTTGCTTGCGCTTGTCGCTGGAGCGAACGGCAATCTGCCTATGATGTTTTTCTGGCTCTGGGTGGCACTTGTTGTCGACGGGCTGGATGGTCCTTTAGCACGTAAATATGACATTCAGAATCGGCTGCCGCGTTGGAGCGGCGTTATTCTGGATCTGGTGATTGATTACGCGACCTACGTTTTCCTGCCTGCTTTCGCGCTTTATCAAAGTGGCCTGCTCTCAGAATTCTGGGGCCTTTTGTCTGGTGCCGTCATTGTGTTTACCGGCGCGATCTATTTCGCTGACGGTAACATGAAGACCGAAAGCGGCGGCTTTCTTGGATTCCCTGGTGTCTGGAATATGGTGATTGTTGTGCTGGTTGCACTGCAGTCTCCGCCCTGGATCATCATCGGAATGGTGGTGTTGTGTTCTGTATTGACGTTTGCTCCTGTTGAATTTGTGCATCCGGTGCGTACCGTCAAATGGCGTCCACTAACTCTAGGCATTCTCATCGTATGGAGTGCCGCTCTTGCGGTTGCGCTTTATCAGGATTTCGTCATTGAAAACTGGTTGTTTGCTCTGATTACAGCAACGAGCCTCTACCTGTTTTGCGTCGGAGCTGTTCACCAGCTGTTCCGCAAGGTGTGATTCTCGATAAATGAGTTTCTTAAAGCCCGGCCGATTGGTCGGGCTTTTTTATTTGGCCTTCGCATTTCCCCTCGTGCACGCAAGTTTCCCCAAAGGTGCTTGCAACTTAACTGCAATCTGTCCAAACTCCGTCTCCAGCTTTTTATAAGGGATAATCCATATGGTCTTTGCTGTTCGCGTTGAAAAAACTGGTGATCCATCCGTTCTGACACACGTGGATGTTGACCTGCCAGACCCGGGGCATGGTGAAGTTCGGATTCGGCACACTGCGATCGGGCTCAACTTTATTGATACCTATTTCCGCTCCGGGCTTTATCCGGCACCAAATGGGGTACCATTTGTTCCGGGTAATGAAGGCGCGGGGATTGTTGTTGCGCTTGGGGAAGGTGTGACAGGGCTCGCTCTTGGGGACCGTGTGGCATATGCAGGGCCGCTGGGGGCTTACAGTGAAGAGCGTAATATTCCCGCAAGTGTGCTTGTAAAAATCCCTGAAGGTGTGAGTGATGAGCAAGCAGCGGCTTTGATGTTAAAGGGGATGACTGGGCGTTATCTGCTGCGGGAGACCTACAATGTGGGAGCGGATACGACCTTGCTTTACCATGCTGCAGCTGGCGGTGTCGGGCTGATTGTTGGCCAGTGGGCCTCTGCGCTTGGGGCGAAGGTGATTGGGACGGTTAGTTCGGAAGAAAAAGCGCGGCTCGCTCAGGACAATGGTTATGAGTATGTGATCAATTACAAGAGCGAGGACTGGGTGTCGCGGGTGCGCCAGATCACCGATGGGCGTGGCTGTGATGTGGTTTATGACAGTGTGGGCAAGGATACATTTCCAGCGTCGCTGGATTGTCTCCGACCGCGTGGGCTTTGGTGCTCCTTTGGGCAGTCATCCGGGCCACTGCCTGAGTTCAACATGGCCATTCTTTCTCAAAAAGGTTCACTGTTTGCGACGCGTCCGACGCTGTTCAACTACATTGCGGAGCGTTGGGAGCTGGAAGAGACCGCTGGGGACCTGTTTGCCGCTGTGGCTGACGGAACAATCAATATTCAGATCAACCAACGCTACAGCCTGAAGGACATTGCACAGGCGCACTGCGATCTGGAGGGGCGTAAAACCACCGGTGCAACAGTAATTATTCCTTAAACACGGTTGAGGGATTGGGAGGATTGATGGATCGGTCGCGGTATCTTTACGGCCCAGCGCTTCGCTATTTTGCAGCGGCTGCGGAAGAGAACTCCATTCGGGCGGCAGCACGCAAGCTCAATGTGGCGTCTTCTGCGGTGAACCGGCAAATTCTCACACTGGAAAAGCAGTTGGGAATGGAGCTGTTTGAGCGAGTTGGCCGCACGATCCGTCTATCCTCTGCAGGGGAAATTCTGCTGGCCCATATTCGGCGGACGCTATCCGATCTGGAGGCGACCGGTGCGGAGCTGGATGCGCTTAAAGGTCTTCGTCGCGGTGTGGTTTCCATTGCAACGGTTGAAAGTGTGACTGAGGCGCTGTTGCCTGAGGTGATTGCGCAGTTTCACAAGGACTATAGCGGTATTCATGTGGATGTGCAGGTGATGGGGGCTGAGCGAGTTGCGCAGGCCGTTGAGAAAGCGGAAGTGGATGTGGGTTTCACCTTTGAACCACCAGATACCGATGCGCTCAACATCACCTACAAGAAGGCGTTGGAGATTGGGGCGATCATGGCTCCGACGCATCCGCTGGCAGGTGAAAAACAACTTAGTCTGGCACAGTGCTTTGAGTATCCGGTTGCCATGCCTGCGCCAGGGATCTCTATTCGTGCGCGACTGGACGTGGCGCTCTCTCACAGTTCCATTGGTGGGCAAAGTAGTGTGGAAGCAAACTCTCTGCGGTTTATGAAGCACTTGGTGCGCTCAGGTGAAATGGTGGCGTTTCAGACGGTCATTGGGTTGGAGGAGGAGTTGGCGAGCAAGCGGCTGCTTTTCAAGCCGCTTATTGATGAGCAGCTGACACGCGGCCATTTTTGCGTCATTACCTCATCATTACGTGGGCTTGCGCTGGCTCCAGCGATTTTTCTTGAGCAAGCAGAGGCAAGATTGGAGAAGATTTTGCCTAAAATTGATGCCTAAATGGCATCACGCATGACACTTTTTTGTTCTTTTGTTATCATAAATAGTCGTGCACTCTGTAGTTTCACTTAGATTCTGGCATCTATTGCAGTTGCCATTTGAAAGACGAGGCAACTATGGGGCGATTGACCACCCACGTTTTGGACAGTGCTCAGGGGAAACCAGCGGCAGGGCTGCTGGTTGAGCTGGTTCGCATCGATGGGGACAGCTTTTCCAAAATCGGTGTATTTTCGACCAACAATGATGGGCGTGTGGATGGGCCGTTGCTGGAAGGTGATAGCCTGACTGTGGGCACCTATGAACTGCAGTTTCATGCAGGTGACTACTTGCGAAGCGAAGGTCTTGCTCTCCCAGAGCCTGCGTTTCTTGATGTTGTTCCGATCCGCTTTGGTATTGCGGATGTAAGCAGCCACTATCATGTACCACTGCTGCTTTCTCCCTTTGGTTACACCACCTACAGGGGGAGCTGAGTTGATGCGCACAGCAATCCGTTTCCTTCGAAAAGGTCAGGTCGTCGAGTTGGACAATTTTGAACCAACGGCAACTTTGCTTGATTATCTGCGCCTGAGTGAGCGCTCAACGGGCACCAAAGAAGGATGTGGCGAAGGGGATTGTGGTGCCTGCACCATTGCGCTTGGGCGTTTGCATGATGGCAAACTCGTATATGAGCCCGTTAACAGCTGTATCTTACTGCTTGGCCAGATTGATGGCTGTGAGCTTGTTACGGTAGAAGATCTGGAAGGACCTGACGGATTACACCCGGTCCAACAGGCACTTGTTGACCTGCACGGTTCACAGTGTGGGTTCTGTACGCCCGGTTTTGTGATGAGCCTCTTCACGCTTTATCACGCCAATACGCCGGGTCTGACACGGCAGGATGTGAACACGTGGATTGCTGGGAACTTGTGTAGGTGTACAGGTTACAGACCTATTGTTGATGCTGCTTTGGAGGCGTGTCGCGGTGGTTTGAATGATGCATTTGCGGCCCGTGCAGCAGAAACAGAGAGCACACTTGCAGCTCTTCAGGATGCGCAGGATGTTCATGTGGGTGATAGTGAACGGTTCTTCTTTGCCCCCAGCAGCTTTCAGCGTTTGCTGGAGACCTATGGAGAACATCCAGAGGCTACCCTTGTTTCCGGCTCGACAGACGTTGGGCTTTGGGTCACTAAGCATCTGCGTGATCTGCCCAAGGTCATTTATCTTGGCCGTGTGAATGGTCTGAGCACTTGTTATCAGGATGAACAGGGCATTCGGCTTGGTGCGAGTGCATCTTATGCTGTTGCCGAGCAGTTCCTGAAAACCATTGATCCTGATTTGGATGTGGTGATCAGCCGGATTGGCTCCAAGCAGGTTCGGGCATCGGGTACTGTTGGCGGAAACATTGCCAATGGGTCGCCCATCGGGGATATGCCACCGATGCTGATTGCGTTGGGGGCCGAGATCGAGTTGCAAAGCAATCGTGGGCGTCGCACGTTGCTGCTGGAGAATTTCTTCATTGACTATGGCAAGCAGGACATCGCTGAGAACGAAGTGCTGACGTCGATCAATGTGCCGCGTTTGAGTGCAGATGAGCAGTTCCGGGCCTACAAGATTACCAAGCGTTTTGATCAGGATATCTCTGCGGTAATGGCTGCGTTCTGTCTGAGAGTTCAAGACGGTGTGGTGAAGAGTGCTCGCATGGCATTTGGTGGTGTTGCGGGCATCCCAAAACGTGCAAATGAGGCCGAAGCAGCTCTGGTTGGGGCATCCTTGGAAGACCCTGACAGTTGGCAGAGTGCGTTGGATATTATCGAGGGTGAATTCGTTCCTTTGACTGACATGCGGGCCTCTAGCACTTATCGGTGTGATATTGTGCGAGGGCTTTTAGAGAAAGCCCTGCTGGAAATCTCTGCTGCATCCTCGCAAAAAACGCGTGTCTTTGGGCAACGTGAACTGGTTGAGGGAGGCGCTCATGTCAACTGATCTTCTTGAAAAGACAGAGGAACGCACCTCGGCCTCTCAGGTTGTTGGAAAATCCTACAAACATGACAGTGCAGAAAAACACGTAGCTGGCACTGCGACGTACATTGATGACATGATCGAGCCGTACGGCACGCTTCATGTGGCGCCGGGGTATGCGTCACATGAAGCGTGTGGCCGTCTGGTGACAGTCGATCTGAGCGCTGTTAGAGCAGCTGCCGGTGTCGTTGCGGTGTTGGAAGCTGCGGATATTCCAGGTGTGAATGATTGCTCTCCCGCTATGGGAGATGATCCGGTGCTTGTTTCGGATCGCATCGCATTTCATGGACAACTGGTGTTTCTTGTAGTGGCTGAGAGCCGTTTACAGGCGCGCAAGGCTGTTAAACTGGCACAGATTGAGGTTGAAGCAGAAACGCCTCTGGTGAGCGTTGCTGATGCTCTCAAAGCTGAGCAGACCGTGCTGCCAGACTATGAGTTTCGCCGGGGGACACCTGAAGACACTTTGGGACGTTCAGCACACACGGTAACGAGCAGTTTTGCGCTTGGCGGACAGGAGCACTTCTATCTTGAAGGACAGATGGCTTTTGCTATTCCCGGTGAAGATGGGGACATGACTGTACATTCCTCCACCCAGCATCCAACGGAGGTTCAGCACACCATTGCGAAAGTGCTAGGTGTTGATGAGGCGGCAGTGACCGTTGAAGTGCGCCGTATGGGCGGTGCGTTTGGTGGTAAGGAATCTCAGGCGAACCAATGGGCGGCGCTGGCGGCTTTGGCTGCATATGCAACGGGGCGTCCATGTAAATGCCGATTGGATCGTGATGACGATATGATCCTGACTGGAAAGCGTCACGACTTCCTGGTTGATGTGGCTGCAGGGTGTGATGCATCGGGCAAGATTGAAGCGGTTCAGATTGATTTGAACTCGCGTTGTGGTCACTCTGCGGATTTATCGCTTGGGATCAATGACCGTGCCATGTTCCATGCGGATAACAGCTATTTCTATCCAGACGTTCTCATCCGTTCCAAGAGGCTGAAAACAAATACAGTTTCCAATACGGCATTCCGTGGTTTTGGTGGGCCTCAAGGGATGTTTGCTGCGGAACGGCTGATGGATGCGATTGCAATCAAGATGGGGCAGGATCCACTTGATGTGCGTAAGGCGAACTTCTATCGCGAGGGTGAGAACACCACGCCTTATGGGCAGTCGGTTGATGAACACGACGTGCTGGCCGCGCTGGTGGATGAATTGGAGCAAAGTTCCGACTATCGTGCACGCCGAAAAGCCGTTGAAGTGTTTAATGCTGAGAATACGATCCTGAAGAGAGGGATTGCTCTTACTCCAGTGAAATTTGGCATCTCGTTTACGCTTACACATCTCAATCAGGCGGGAGCGCTGGTACATCTTTACCGGGACGGGTCCGTACACCTGAACCATGGCGGCACAGAGATGGGGCAGGGTCTCTATCAAAAAGTTGCCCAGATCGCAGCGACTGAGATGGGTGTTAGCCTTGGGAAAGTGAAGATCACCGCGACCAATACCTCCAAGGTTGCAAACACATCTCCAACTGCAGCCTCATCCGGTACTGACTTGAATGGTATGGCTGCCGCGATTGCGTGCCGTGAGATTGTCGGGCGCCTGAAAGCCTTCGGCGCTCAACATTTTGAGGTTTCTGAGGGGGATATTGAGCTTTGTGACGATCAGATGCTGATTGATGGGACGCTGAGGCTTTCTATCAAAGAACTGGCTCAACTTGCTTATGAGCATCGCATACATCTTTCCTCCTCCGGGTTTTACAAAACACCGAAGATTATCTGGGATCGGGAACGGGTGAAGGGACGGCCTTTCCTGTACTTCTCTTATGGTGCCTCCTGTTCTGAGGTGGTGATTGATACGTTGACCGGTGAAATGAAAGTTGAACGGGTTGATGTGCTTCATGATGTTGGCAAATCGCTCAATCCGGCACTGGATATTGGCCAGATTGAAGGTGGCTTTGTGCAGGGTATGGGCTGGTTGACCACGGAAGAGTTGTGGTTTGATGATGCTGGCCGACTGCGGACACATGCTCCGTCTACCTACAAGATACCGACGGCCACGGATGTTCCTGAGATTTTTAATGTGACGCTTTATGAGAGTGACGGGAACCCTGAGCCAACGATCTATCGTTCTAAGGCTGTTGGAGAGCCGCCTTTGATGCTGCCAATCTCTGTTTTTTGCGCGATCAACGATGCGGTTGCGAGCCTGAACAAGGGTGTTTTGCCGAAACTGGATGCACCAGCAACGCCTGAAGCGATCTTGAAAGCTGTTAAAGCGATCAAGGCGGGAGAGGTGAGCTGATGCGGGTTTGGGGTGAAGTTCTGTCTGCTCTGGATGCTGCTGGCCGCTGTGTGCTGGTGAGTATACTGGATGTTGCCGGATCCTCTCCTCGTGAGACCGGCACACGGATGGTCGTACGCCCCGATATGTCGTTTAAAGGAACCATCGGTGGTGGGCGTCTGGAATACGATGTTTTGCATGAAGCTGTTTCATTGATGAAAGAGGGCGGTGCCGCCTTCCAAACACGCTCATACGCGCTTGGTCCTGACCTTGGACAATGCTGCGGCGGGCGGGTTGAAATCGCATTTGAGCAATTTGATCTCAATTATCGTGGTCGTGCACAAGATTTTTCCACACAAGAAGAGGTGGGAATTTTTTCAACGACTGCAAATACTTGCAGTTCCGGGCTACTTGAAAGGCACGTATTACCCCCTGCAATGTGCAGGGCTGATTCTGCTGAAATTGTTTTAAATCAAGGCAAATTGACGGAGAGGTTCGGGGAGGATAGACCTCATCTGTATCTGTTCGGTGCAGGGCATGTTGGCAAGGCTTTGATGCTTGCAATGGCCCCATTGGGCTTTCAGATCAGCTGGATTGATGAACGGCGCGAAATTTTTCCTAAATATGTACCTTCCAATATTCGCTGCATTCATCTAAATGAGCCTCAAGTCGTCGTAAAGAACCTTGAGCCGGGAAACTATGTCATCGTAATGACCCATGATCACAAGCGTGATCATGCTATAGTAGATGCCGCTGTTCGTAGAACCGATCTGGCATTTATTGGATTGATAGGCAGTGCAACAAAGCGCGCGCGAACACTAAAACGGTTCAAAGACTCCGGGGTATCGGAGGCGCAGAGCAAACAGCTTGTTTGTCCGGTCGGAATTACTGAGATTAAAAGCAAAAAACCGTCTGATATTGCAATTTCCATTGCTGCTCAACTTCTAGTGGTAAAGGAAAAGCAAATGAGCAATGCTCAGGGAGGTTTTCGTTTTGCTTCTTAGGTTCAGGGAGAACATCTCGATCTAATTTTGCTTGGGGGAACGGATAACACGATGGAAAACGAACAGAGGTCTGGCCCGGTGGCAGAGGGCGTAGATCTCATAGAAGCCAAGGGTATTACCAAGAGATTTGGTGACATTCTAGCGAACGACAATGTCGATCTCGTCATTAAGCAAGGTGAAATTCATGCTTTGCTGGGCGAAAACGGAGCGGGTAAATCCACGCTCGTGAAAATTCTCTACGGCGCTCTTGAACCGGGTGCGGGAGAGATCCTCTGGAAGGGGAAACGGGTTTCAATCTCGAATCCTGCGGCTGCCCGCAAACTGGGCGTTGGCATGGTGTTCCAGCACTTTTCCTTGTTTGAAGCACTGAGTGTGGTTGAAAACATCGCGCTGGCCTTACCTAAAGGCGAGAAAATCGAGGCTCTTTCCAAACGTATTACTGAGGTTTCCCAAAAGTATGGCCTGCCTCTGGATCCTGCAGCACTGGTTGCGGATCTGCCGGTTGGCATCCGTCAGCGTATCGAAATCGTGCGTTGCCTTTTGCAGAACCCCAGTCTCATCATCATGGATGAGCCTACGTCTGTACTGACCCCGCAAGAAGCGGATCAGCTTTTTGTCACCTTACAGCGCCTTGCCTCTGAAGGCTGTGCGATCCTTTACATCTCTCATCGTTTGGAAGAGGTGAAGAAGATCTGCCACAACGCCACGATCATGCGTCATGGCCGTGTGGTGGGTGGGTGTGATCCTGCTGAGGAAACACCAGCCAGCCTTGCCCGTATGATGGTGGGTGGTGATGTTCATGATATTTCCGCTGGTGCGACTGAAGCACAGCCGGGCGATGTGATGCTCAAGCTGCGTAATCTGTCCATTCCATCGGATGGCGCATTTGGCATTGAGCTTAAGGACGTCAATCTGGACTTGCGCGGTGGTGAGATTGTTGCCGTTGCCGGGATTGCTGCGAACGGCCAGAGCGAGTTGTTTGATGCGATCTCTGGTGAGACGCAGGTCAAAGATGCTTATGCGGTTGAGATTTGCGGTGTGCCGGTTGGCAAGCGCAAGATCAATGACCGGCGTTTGCTTGGCTCCGCCTTTGTGCCGGAAGAGCGTTTAGGTCATGGCGCGGTGCCGGGCTTTGTGCTTTCGGACAATATTTTACTGACGCGCTATAAAACTGAGCCTTCACTGATCAAACACGGCATGCTGAACCAGAAGCTTGCAGCTGAAATGGAAAAGCGCATCACCGTTTCTTACGATGTGCGCATGTCTCATGACAATCCTGAGGCTCGTTCTCTTTCCGGTGGTAACCTGCAGAAGTTTGTGGTTGGTCGTGAGCTGGACCGTGTGCCGAAAGTACTGGTGATCAATCAGCCGACCTGGGGCGTTGATGCAGGCGCTGCGGCTTTGATCCGTCAGGCGATCATTGATCTGGCCCGAGGCGGTTCAGCTGTTCTGGTGATTTCGCAGGATCTTGATGAGATCTATGAGATTTCTGACCGGATTGCCGTGATCTCTCGTGGTGAGCTTTCTGTAGCCGAACCGGCTTCTGAAATGACGCGTGAGAAGATTGGTCTTCTGATGGCGGGTATGGGTGAGGGCAAGTCTGCTTCCCCTGCAGTAAAAGCGGGAGAGACCCATGCGCATTGAACTTGAAAAACGCGCTGAGCACTCTCAGCTGATGACCGTTGTTTCACCGCTGATTGCGATTGGTCTCACCCTTGTGTGTGGCTCTATTTTGTTTGTCAGCATGGGCTACAATCCGATTGACGCGCTTTATGCCTATTTCATTGAGCCTCTGACAACCAGCTGGTCCATCGAAGAGTTGCTGGTGAAAGCTGGTCCGCTGGTTTTGATCGCGGTTGGACTGTCTGTCTGTTTCCTCTCCAACTCGTGGAATATTGGTGCAGAAGGTCAGTTCACTATGGGCGCGCTGGCTGGATCCATCATTCCGGTCCTGTTTTACGACTTTACCAGCCCACTGGCGCTGCCCTTGATGATCTTGATGGGCATTTTAGGCGGTATGGCATGGGCATCTATTCCGGCGTTTTTGAAGGTGCGGTTTGGGACCAATGAGATCCTGACCAGTCTGATGTTGGTTTACATCGCACAGTACATTCTCGACTTTCTTGTCCGTGGCCCATGGCGTGATCCGGATGGTTTCAACTTCCCAGAGAGCCGGATTTTTGATGCGGCACACGTGCTGCCGAAAATCGGTGAAGGGCGTTTGCATATTGGCATGATCTTCGCTGTGCTGGCCGTTCTGGTGGTTTGGTGGATGCTGTCTCGCACGCTCAAAGGTTTTGAGATCAAGGTGATGGGTGAGACCCCACGTGCCGGTCGCTTTGCGGGTTTTTCCAGCAATGGTGTTGTCTGGTTCGGTTTCCTCGTTTCTGGCGGTTTGGCTGGTCTGGCAGGTATGGCGGAAGTTTCCGGTTCTATTGAGCAGCTGACACCCGTTATTTCTCCAGGGTATGGGTTTACCGCAATTATCGTGGCGTTCCTTGGTCGCTTGAACCCGATCGGTATTTTGTTTGCCGGGTTGTTGCTTGGGCTTTCTTATATCGGTGGTGAATCTGCTCAGGTCAGCCTTGGTTTGACTGACAAGGTGACCCGTGTGTTCCAGGGCATGCTGCTGTTCTTTGTGCTCGCCTGCGACACGCTCATTCTTTACAGGTTCAAGTTTGCTTCCAGCGCGAAAAGCATGAAGGAGGCTGGCAATGTCTGATCTTTCCATGATCGAAGCTGTTCTTCTGACCATCATCACCGCGTCTACGCCACTGTTGCTTGCCGCGATCGGTGAGCTTGTGGTGGAGCGGTCCGGTGTGCTCAACCTTGGTGTTGAGGGCATGATGATTGTTGGCGCCGTGATGGGTTTTGCTGCGACACAGGCGACCGGTTCTCCTTACATAGGGATTGTGGCGGCCATGATCTCCGGCGTTGCCATGAGCCTGCTGTTCGGCTTCCTTACGCTTAATCTGATGGCCAATCAGGTGGCGACAGGTCTTGCGCTGACTATTCTGGGGCTTGGGCTTTCCGGAATGATTGGAGAAGCGTTCATCGGGCAGCCGGGCATCAGCCTGAAACCTATTGCTCTTCCAGTGTTGTCCGCCATTCCTTTTGTTGGTCCGCTGCTCTTCAATCAGGACATTCTGGTCTATGCTTCTTATGGTCTTGTGATTGCGGTTTACTTTGTGCTGTTCAGATCCCGTACCGGCCTCATCATCCGTGCTGTTGGTGACAACCACGGCTCAGCACATTCGCTTGGATACTCCGTTATTCAGGTGCGTTATCTGGCTGTGATGTTTGGCGGAGCGTGTTCTGGTCTCGCTGGTGCTTACCTGTCGCTTATTTACACCCCGCAGTGGGTTGAGGGCATGACAGCGGGCCGCGGCTGGATTGCGCTGGCTCTGGTGGTGTTTGCAAGTTGGCGTCCAGCACGTGTGCTGATTGGGGCTTATCTGTTTGGCGCTGTTTCGATTTTGCAGTTCCACGCGCAGGCCGCAGGCATTGGTTTGCCGACGCAGTTGATGTCTGCGCTGCCATATCTGGCAACCATCATTGTGCTGATCATGATCTCGCGCAATAAGACGCTTGCCAAGGTGAATACACCTGCGTGTCTTGGTAAGCCTTTTGTGCCTGATCGCTAAGAAGAACCTGATTTGGCCAATGCGCTCATAGTAGACATTGGTCAAATTGCCAATATTTCGACCTTCGTATACATGGAGGCGAGAGAACGAAGATAACAGAGACCTTGATCTCTGAGTGCAAATAACACGGTTCACCGTTGCACAGATCGCGGAAACCTGCCCGCACGCGAATAAAAGATCGCATATACATGCGAGATACAACAAAGCAGGAAACAACTTGAGAGCGCACAGATGCGCAGAACAGATCTTTCGGGGCTGTTCCTATCGCATTTGTTTGGAGCTTTCGTTCATCTGGTTCTCATTGGTGTACTCCGCTGCGCTTGTTAGGGTGTTGCGCGGCTGGAGTGCAGGCTTAGGCTTATGCGTGTCCTTATCCGAAAACCGGAACCATTTTTCGGGGATACGCTCTAACCTATAAAGGGGAGCGCACAATGCGCACTATCTTCAAGCTGGCAGCAACTGCTGCAGTTGCACTTGGTCTTTCCGCAGGGGCTTCAAATGCTGCTGATCCACTGAAAGTGGGTTTCATCTATGTTGGTCCGGTTTCTGACCATGGCTGGTCTTACCAGCACGATCAGGGCCGTCAGGCGATTGAAAAGCACTTTGGCGACAAAGTTGAAACCACTTACATTGAAAGCGTGCCAGAAGGTGCGGATGCCGAGCGCGCGATTGAGCGTCTGGCCCGCTCCGGTCACGAGCTGATCTTCACAACCTCCTTTGGTTACATGAACCCAACCTTGAAGGTTGCGCGCAAGTTTCCGAAAGTGAAGTTTGAGCATGCAACTGGCTACAAGCAGGCGAAGAACGTTTCTTCTTACGGCGCTCGCTTCTATGAAGGTCGTTATGTTCTTGGTCAGATCGCTGCTAAGATCTCCAAGTCCGGCACCGCTGGTTACATCGGTTCTTTCCCGATTCCTGAAGTTGTGCGTGGCATCAACTCCTTCATGCTGGGTGCGCAGTCTGTGAACCCGGACTTCAAGATCAAAACCATCTGGGTGAATTCCTGGTACGATCCGGGCCGTGAAGCTGATGCTGCAAAAGCGCTGATCGATCAGGGCGTTGACATCATGGTTCAGCACACTGACTCCCCAGCGCCTCTGCAGGTTGCTGAAGAGCGTGGCATCATGGGCTTTGGTCAGGCATCTGACATGATCAAGTTTGCGCCTAAGGCACAGGCAACTGCGATCATCGATGATTGGTCCGCTTACTACATTGCCCGCGTGCAGGCTGTGATGGACGGCAACTGGAAGGGCCAGGATACCTGGGGTGGTCTGGACGTTGACATGGTTCACATGGCGCCGTTCACCAACATCCCGCAGGATGTTGCAGATGAAGCTGCAAAAACACTTGCTGCGATCAAATCTGGTGAGCTGAAGCCATTTACCGGCCCAATCACCAAGCAGGATGGCTCTGAGTTCCTGAAAGCTGGTGAGAGCGCTGATGATGGAGCTCTGCTTTCCATGAACTTCTACGTAAAAGGCATCGACGACCAGCTGCCTAAATAAGCTTTTCGCTTATTTTCGGAGAGCGCCACATTTTTTCAGGGTGCTCTCCGCCGATTTCTGCAGTGGGGGCTTTCTCCCGCTGTCCACTTATTTCAATTGAACTTAAAAGAACAAGACAATGACAGCCACCTTCCTTAGTGAATGGCTCAATCTGCTTTTCCGCTGGTTTCACTTGATTGTGGGCGTGGGCTGGATTGGGACCTCTTTTTATTTCATCGCTCTTGACCTTTCCTTGCGCAAACGGGAAGGGCAGGCAGAGGGCATTTTTGGCAGCGCCTGGGAAGTCCATGGCGGCGGTTTCTACCATGTTGAGAAGTTCATGGTGGCACCGAAAGAGCTGCCGAAAGACCTGATGTGGTACAAGTGGGATGCTTATCTCACCTGGGTTTCAGGTTTTGCTCTTTTGAGCGTTCAGTACTACTTCAACGCAACAGTTTATCTCATTGACCCTGAGGTCATGAAGCTTTTGCCTGTTGAGGCTGTCGCAATTTCCATCGCCTCTCTTGGGCTTGGCTGGATCATTTATGATCGCCTGTGCCGTTCGGCGATTGGCAAGAATACACCTTTGCTGGCCGTGTGCCTTCTGGTGATCATTCTGGGTGCGACCTATGGTTATTCTCAGGTCTTTTCAGGCCGTGGGGTTCTCATTCACGTTGGTGCATTGATCGGCACGTTCATGGCCTTCAATGTGTTTATGGTGATTATTCCGAACCAGAAGAAAATTACCGCAGATTTGCTGGCAGGACGTAAACCTGATGCAGCGCTTGGCCTGATTGGCAAGCAGCGCTCGGTTCATAACAACTACCTGACATTGCCGGTTCTTTTGATGATGGTGTCCAACCATTATCCGTTGCTGACGGGGCATAGCCAGCCTGTGCTGGTTGTTGCGCTGATCCTCGTGATGGGCGGCATGGTGCGCCATTTCATCAATCGTCATGATGCACATGACAACTTTGCCAATTTCTGGTGGGCCTTGCCTACGGCAGCTGTCAGTCTGTTTGTGGCTCTCATTGTGACACAGCCAGCCAAGATTGGTGGTGGACACGGTCCGATCCCAGACAGTGACGTGCTGGAAATTGCGCAGACCCATTGTGCGGCCTGCCATAGTGCAACGCCAACCAATGAGGCATTTACAGAAGCGCCTAAAAACATTGAGCTGGACAGCATTGCTGATCTGCAGCGCTATGACAGCCTGATCATGGCGCAGGCGGTGCGGTCCTCTGCCATGCCACTTGGCAATGAGACAGGGATGACCAAAGAAGAGCGCGAGATCCTTGGCGCCTGGTTGCAGGGGCACTGAAGCGATGGTGACTTATTCTCTGGATGAGGTGAACCGGTTATCGCTGGACACCTTTGTCGAGGTGTTTGGCGGTGTTGCAGAGCATACTCCCTGGGTTGCAGCGGTTGCCCAGCGAGAAGCGCCGTTCGCTACTCGTAAGGCTTTGATCGACGCTTTCACGAAGGCGCTTCATGATGCGGATGAAGAGGCGCAGCTGGCGTTAATCCGCGCGCATCCTGACCTTGCTGGCAAAGCAGCGCGGGCGGGTAAAATGGCCGATGCTTCGGCGAATGAGCAGTCGGGTGCTGGATTGGATCAACTGAGTGATGCGGAATATGAGCAGTTCACCCAGCTTAACGGCACCTACAAATCCAATTATGGCTTCCCTTTCATCTTTGCGGTGAAGGGTGCGACCAAGCATCAGATTCTGGAGGCTTTCCAGCTTCGTTTGCAGAATTCTGCAAAGGATGAGTTTGCGGAGGCTTTGCGTCAGATCTGCCGGATCTTCAGCTTTCGGCTGGAGGATCTGGTGGCAGATGAACAGAGTGCTTGCAGTCCCTGACCCTTGCCGGAAAGTGCTTGCTACAGTTACGTAATGGGCAATAATCCACTGGAACATGGGGGGCTGCGCTATAAGATGCTTGCAACCATCACCGTTATCTATTGGATTACTGCTACTGTAAAATTCAAGGGGAGCATTCATGAAGGCCGCGATTGAAAACCGGTTTGCGGAGCAGGTCGAGTTCCTGCGCGAATTGGTCAAGGTGCCAAGCGACAACCCGCCAGGGGATACGGAGCACCATGCGTTGCGGACTGCTGAGCTGCTTGAAGGCCTTGGCTTTACCGTTGAAAAACACCCTGTTCCAGAACCATTTGTGCGCCAGAACGGCATGGTTTCCGTGACCAACCTGATCATTCGTGAAACGTTTGGCGATGGGTTTGGTCCGGTGATTGCTCTTAATGCTCACGGTGATGTGGTGCCTCCGGGGGAAGGTTGGTCCAAAGACCCTTATGGCGCCGAGATTGATGATGGTGCTCTTTACGGGCGCGGGGCTGCGGTTTCCAAAGGAGATTTTGCCACCTACGCTTTTGCGTTGCTGGCTCTTCGTGAGTATGCGGATGAGCTGGAAGGTTCCGTTGAGCTGCACCTGACCTATGACGAAGAAGCTGGTGGGTTTGTTGGGCCGAAGTGGCTGTTGGAGCAGGAGCTGACCAAGCCGGATTATGCGATCTCAGCAGGGTTTTCCTATGCTGCGACAACGGCTCACAACGGCTGTTTGCACATGGAAGTGATCTTCCGTGGACGTCAGGCGCATGCTGCGATGCCAGAGAGTGGTGCAGATGCCTTGCAAGCAGCAACGCCTGTTCTCGCTGCGCTTTATGAGGAACGTGATCGCCTCAAGTCTATTCAGAGTGATCAGGACGGTATCGGATCGCCTCAGATCACCGTGGGGCTCATATCTGGTGGTATCAATACCAATGTGGTGCCAGAGCGTGTCTCGCTTCGCGTTGACCGGCGTTTGATCCCTGAAGAGAACGGCGAACAGGTAGAAGAGCAGTTGATTGCGTTGATTGAAGCTTTGGTGCCGGATGATTGCGGTGTTGAGGTTGAGTGTCGACGCATTATGATTGCTGAGCCGCTGCGCGAATTGCCAGGAGCCAAAAAACTGGTGGAAGCGTTGAAATGGCCTGCCAAAGAGGTTTTGGGCATTGAGCTGAAAAGCACAGGTGCTCCGCTTTACACTGATGCCCGCCATTATGCTGAGGCTGGTATTCCAACAGTGCTTTATGGTGCAGGACCGCGTTCCATTCTGGAAGCCAATGCTCATGGGGCGGATGAGCATTTGCAGCTGTCGGACTTAAAGGCGGCTACGATTATTGTCGCAGACGCCTTGAAAACACTTCTTCGATAATGTGAGAAAAGTCCGGAATTTCCGGGCTTTTTTATTAGCCCACCCGACCAGATAGGGCTGTGAAAATGCCTGCACCCAGAAGGCCTGTTCCGCCAACCTTATTGAGGCGTTTGAGTGTGTTTGGTCCGTTGACAACTTTGCGCAATCCGCCTGCCATGGTCACCCAGAACACTGTGTTCACACCGCCAAGCGTTACGAAGGTGAGGCCGAGAATGAAAAACTGGGTCAACACAGGCTGGGTTTGGTCAACAAACTGAGGCAGGAACGCCACGAAGAACAGCATGCCCTTTGGGTTGAAGGTGGTGACCAGCAGGGTGTCTCTAAAGATCTGGAAAGCCGGAACCTGTGGCATATCAACTTGTGTAGATGGGCCGGAATTGCTGCGCCACATCTTAATGCCGATATAGATCAGATAAGCTGCACCAATGTATTTCATGATCTGGAAGAGCATGGCGGAGGCCGCCAAAACAGCACCAAGACCTGCAAGAGCTGCTGTAATTGCAAACAGGTCCCCCAACATCACCCCAGTAACGGAGGCAACTGCAGCGCGTTTGCCCTGACTAAGGCTGTAACTGACGACCATCAGGACGGTTGGGCCAGGTATGATCAACAGTAGGATACTTGCCGCGGCAAACGCGATCCATGTTTCAAATGCCATGGTGTTCTCCGGAAAGGCCTGATCGATCATGAACAGGTGATGAGTTGAAAGGCTTTGAGCTGATATCTCAAAGTGTGCAGCAAATGAGAAGCTTACCCATGTAGATGCTGTTTGGGTAGAGGTCGGCCTTTGAGAAATACTGGTGAGACTTTGAGTTCTTGCCCCTGTCTATGAGTTTTATGGAAACTTTCCTGACAGTGCGATGAATAGCCCGGCACTCAGCAGACCGGTGCCTCCGATCCTGTTGAGACGTTTTGCGCATTTGCCTCCGGTGAGCATGGCACTGCAACTGCCTGCCATGGAGGTCCAGAACATGGTGTTGATGCCACCGAGGACCACGAAGGTTGTTCCCAGCAATATAAACTGCGGAATGACTGGAATCGTGTCCTCTACAAATTGCGGGAGAAAGGCGACGAAGAACAGCATGTCTTTGGGGTTGAAGGCTGAGACCAGAAACGTATCTCTGAAAATTTGCAGGCGGGTCGTTGCCACAATCTCCATCTGGTCTTTGAGGACAGATTTCCTGCGCCACATGCTGACGCCCAGATAAATGAGGTATGTCGCTCCCGCATATTGCAGAATGTCATAGAGCAGTGCGGAGGTTGATATGACTGCGCCGAGCCCGGCCAATGCGACCGAGATCAGCAAGATACTTCCCAAACTCACACCAAGAGCTGAGGCGACAACGGCCCTCAGGCCCTGGCTGATGCCATAACTGGAGACCATAAGGACCGTTGGTCCGGGAATGATGAGTAAGATGGTGCAGGCGAGGACGTAAGTCAGCCAAACCTCGATGGCCATGGCTTTTCTCCTGAAACGATATGTTGCACAGGAGAAGTAGACGCGAATTGTGACCAAATTTCTGCGGGTGTGATGATGAAATACGACAATGGAAACAATTGTTTACGCCTCACATTTTATTGCAAGAGGCAATGGTGTTCGATGAAAGTTTGAGCGATTGGGTGTTGTTGCTCGCACGAGAGCTCAACTTGATGAGAATGGTTTGACCCAGACTGTCAGGTTTCCGGAGCTTTCAAAGCCTGCCTGCGTGGCACAGTGGAGCGTTTCATCGCGTGCATACCCGACTATGGATTTTGATGGTTGCCATGCTTGCAACAGGCCCGCCATTTGTCTGAACTCTTGAGGGGACAGTGCACCTGCAAAGGTGTTGGAGAGGCCAGTTGAGTTGTCAGAACTGTTTCCGATGAAGCCCTTGGTGTACTGTCCCGCCTTCCTAAAGCCCCAGAAGGTCATGTTCGGATTGGTGAGAAGAGCAGGTGGAAACATTTGCCGGTCTGTCAGGTTGCCGCTTGCCTTCCATGCTGTCTCCCAATGCTCCAATTGTTGAGCCGTTTTTACCTGCTCCCAGCCTGACGTGTCTTCTATGACCGTTTCAGTGAGGTGAAACCAGCAGGCATCGAATAGCTTATTGAAGCCAAATTGTTTCAGAGACAAATCTGCAAAGCTGTCTTTGACATAAAGATCAAAGGTTGCAGTGCGTGTGAGGTCATTGATCAGCTCAGGTTTTGTTGCCGGAAGGCGCGTCACGATGCTGGAGTAAAACGGAAGGGGCAGCACAGTGGTGTGAAACAGCTCATCGGAGCACTCATAAGGAATGCCATGGGCCTCAAGCATATGCCGATAAAGGTTCGCATTGTTATTGGCTGCTTCTAATTGCCAAGTGGTCTTGTCGATGAGAGTTAGGCCCACGTGTTACTGATCTCCTGTACGAGTTTGCATCATAGGAGAATGGGGTGTGGGATCAGTAGGCTGGGCGTTGAAAATAGAGCGTAGCATTCACAAATAGTAGGTGTGTCGAGTATTGCTATGCAATTATAAGTTTCACGCAAGGAAAATACTCGTAATGTGCATGTGTAATATATTGGAGTGAGTTCAATGCCTAACACTGCACCATTTTCTTATCCCGTTCAGATTACGTCATCCGAGAACGGTGTTATTGCGGTTCGCGTATTTTTTCAGGATTTAGATCTTTCAGACACTCATAGCCTTGTTCTTAAAACCGATGAAATGATCGGTACTGGAACAGTTGTTAGTGAAGATACATTCCACTATGATCCTGGAACAGAGTTCGATTATCTTGCCGCGGGCGAAACAGCTACAGATACATTTTCCTATGCAATTACGGATGCGGCGGGAGAGAGCTCTACATCGACTGTCTCGATTACACTTACTGGACAAAATGACGGGCCGGTGGCTATCGCAATTGCGAAGCAGACAGATGAAACCACAGCAATAGAAATTGCTCCCGAATTTTCAGATTCAGATAGTACGGATAACCACACCTACTCGGTTGATACATCTGGTACGTTAGGTGCTGTTACAATCAACGAGGATGGGACTTTCTCTTATGACCCTAATGGGAAGTTCGATAATCTTGATGTTGGTGAAACAGCGACCGATACATTTACTTATATGGTGACTGATGCAGCAGGTGAGAGTTCAACCGAAACAGTCACGATAACGGTGCATGGTAAGGGCCAAGGTCAGAATACTCCGCCTATAACATACCCGGTTGAATTGACTTCCCATGAAGATGGCCGGATTGTTTTTCGTATTATCTTCCAAGATCCCGATCTTGGAGACACACACACTTACTCTGTAAATACAAATGAACTGGACGGTATGCTGTCGAAAACCGGTGACGGCGTCTTCGAGTATACTCCAAACCCTGTATTTGATTACCTGTCTAACGGAGAAACTGGTACTGATACGTTCACTTACACCGTAACTGATAATCATGGCGGTAGTCATACTTCAACCGTGACATTGACAATCATCGGTGAGAATGATGCGCCCGTTGCTTCTGCGGTAAACGTCAGTACCACAGAAAGCAATTCTGTTGTTGTATCTCCTGTGTTCGTTGATCCAGATACCAATGACACTCATAGTTTCACCGTTGATACCAGCAGCACGTCAGGAACAGTCACCATCAACGATGATGGCACGTTCACGTATGATCCGAATGGGCAGTTCAACAACCTAAACAATGGAGAAGTTGCTACTGATACATTCAGTTATACGGTGACTGACAGTTTAGGTGGGAGTTCGACTGAGACGGTAACGGTAACTGTGAATGGAGAGAGTGACTTTGCGGTTAGTCCAGCAAAACTCTTAGCTTCGGATGGGGCAGCAGAGGACAATTTTGGTCGACATGCGCAAGTGAATGATCAAGGTGTAATTGTTGTCGGTTCACATGGAGACGATGACAATGGTCGTAATTCTGGATCAGTGTATGTCTATAGGCCAAATGAAGACGGTACTTTTGTCGAAACCAAATTGATGGCGTCTGACGGTGGGCGAACTGGGGCATTTGGTGAAAATGTGGCGATAAACAACTCTGGTGTCATTGCTGTCGGCGCCGCAGTACCTGGTTCCAACGTTCATGGCTCAGGCTTGGTCTATGTGTACACCCCTGATGAAGATGGTGGATATACAGAAAGCAAAATTTCAATTTCTCAAAAAGGTATATTGGGAGTTCATGGCCTCCATATTAACGATAACGGAGTGATCGCAGCAGCTAACTACTATGGACACACAGATGTTATTTACATATTCACGCCAGATGGATCTGGAGGCTACGTTGAAGCAAAGTTAACCTCACCAGATGGCTTTGGTGCAGAGATGTCGTTTAATGACGATGGTGTGGTGTTTACTGGATGGCCAAATGATTTAGCACGCGTATTCACTCCAGATGGATCTGGAGGATATACGGAAATGCAACTTACGCCTCCAGAAACGGACAATCTTTTTGGATATCGTGGTGTAGTTAGAGATGATGGCGCGATTGTTACCACAGGGCTGCGAGCTGTGTGGATTTATGAACCAAATGGTCAGGGAAATTACACTGTAACAAAACTGAACTCGGATCGTAACAGCACACAAGTAGCGACCAATAGTAGCGGGGTTATCGCGTCCAACTACTCTGAGGATGCTGCAGTTGTGTATGTTCCAGACGGCTTTGGAAACTATTTGCAAATTATATTACGTGCAAATGACAGCGGTGCTGGGGATCCTTTTGACGCATTCGGAAACGACATTTCTATCAATGAAGACGGTGTTGTTACAGTAAGTGCAAGTCACGACGATGACAAAGGACAAGACTCTGGTTCCGTCTACGTCTTCGTACCTAATGAAGACGGTAACTATGTCGGACCTGATGGCACCGTTTATGAGCCATCCGATACAGCACCAGTGATCGAGATCTTTGATAGTACTCCACTTACAATCAACGGCAGTGAGAATGCTGAGGTGCTGAAAGGTGGGGTGGATGCGGATACCATCAATGGGCATGACGGGGATGATGTTATTTCTGGTGGATCTGGTGACGATCAACTCTCAGGTGGAGCAGGAAATGACACCTTCAAGTTCGCTACAGGTGAAAGTGGGCATGATGTGATCACCGACTTTGAGGCAGGAGCAGGGTCTTTTGATGTGATCGAGTTTGAAAGCTCAGTCTTTGCTGATTTTGATGCTGTTATGGCTTCTGTTGAAGACAGCGGTTCCAACGTAGTCATCACGATTGACGAAGATACTTCGATCACCTTGAGGGGCGTAAATGTCACTGATTTGCATCAGGACGACTTCACGTTTGTCTAAGTGAATTGGTTGCTATTGAAGGTTCCTCTAGAGCCTTCAATAAGAATAGTGATGAATCCCGCTTCGTATGAGCGGGGTTTTTCTTTTGCTCTCCAATCAATAGCCAGCGGCTGCATATGGACCGCCGCCCTGACGATAGACGAGGAGGGTGCGGGTGTAAGAGAGGGCTTCGGCGCCGGTTTGATCGTGCGCGACGGTTTTTACGGTCAAAATGCCTTGGTCTGGTCTGGAACGGCTTTCTCGCTTTGACAGGACTTCGCTTTGCACTTTGAAGCGATCATCCGCATAGAAATGACGAGACAATTTTGTATCGGTCCACCCCAGATTGGCAACCACACGGCCAAAGGTGGTTGTGGTGGCGGCGGTGACCAGTGAGAGCACGTGCAGTTCTGATGCTGGCAGACGGTCTCTGCCGTAGACTTCGCGGGCAAACTCATGATCACGGTAGAGTGGGTGCCATTGCATGCTCTGGACGGCGTGGCGGAGCATGGAGGAGGAGTGGAGTGTGATGTCCGGACTGTGCTCGAAGATCTGACCTTTGCCGAAGCCTTCAAAGTAGATGCCTGTTTCTTCCTGCAGGGACCCATTCTCACGTTGATGATAGGCCAGAAACCAAGGATTACTACAGGTATTGGGGAGATCGCCCCAGACCGGGTGTTTGCCTTTTTTGAAGATGCTGAGTGTGTATGTGAGGTTGGCAACTTCAACGCCTTCCTGATTGGTGCAGCAGGCTTTTACGGTGACGTGGCCGGTTTTGTCTTCAGTTTCTTCTACTGCGATGATCTGACTGCTGCAGTAGAGCGTGTCGCCGCCGAAGATGGGCGCAGTCATGGAGATGTTTTCGAACGCTGTGATACGGTCTTTTCTGGCAAAGGTCTTCCAGCTCATGCCGAAGATCTTTTGCAGCGTCAGTGTGGAAACCATCAGAGGTTTTTTGAATTCTGTCTGGGCTGCATAGTGAGCGTCGTAATGCAGCATTGCCGCATTGAAGGTGTCCAACGCTTCCTCTGCATTTTCCTGCTGAGAAACCGTCATGCCGGGACGATGGTGGAAGACTTGGCCAACGGAAAATTCTTCAAAGTTAAGGCCATAGATCTCCAAAAACCGATTTTCCGAGATTTGGGCGTAGGCTGAATACATGGTGGGCTCCTCTCAGCCTAGTAGATGGTCAGTTTCTTTGCTTCTTCGCGCAGCTCATCTCGAAATTGTGGGGCGGCGAGTTCAATGAGGGCGTGGGCGCGTTCTGAGGTGGACATGCCAAACAGATTGGCGCAGCCGTACTCTGTGGCCACATAGCTGACGTCATTGCGCGGGGTTGTGACGATGTTTTGCAGGCGTGGGACTATCTTGGAAATGCTGCCATTCTTCGCGGTGGAATGGGCTGCCAGCACGGCAATGCCTTCTTTGGAGCGGAACGCGCCGCGGACGAAGTCCAGCTGCCCACCGCTGCCGGAAATCTGGCGCCAGTTGATGGATTCTGAGGCCACTTGTCCGAAGAGATCAATCTCCACGAAGGAGTTCACAGAGACCATGCGATCATTTTGGGCGATGATGTGTGGGTTGTTGACGTAGTGGGCTGGATGGCACGCCATGGTGGGGTTGTTGTCGAGAAATGCGTAGTAGTCGTGATTGGAGAACAGCGCGATGTTAAAAACTGTGTGCCCGACATTGAGCTGTTTATACCGGTTGGATACGTTACCGGCCTGTATCAACTCGAACAGCGTATCTCCCAGCATTTCAGTGTGAATGCCAAGGTCAGACTTTGTTTTCAGACGCTTGCCAACTTCATTTGGGACGCCGCCAATGCCCAGTTGAATGCAGGCGTGGTCTGGCACCAGCTCAGCCACAAACTCTGCGATCTTATGATCTTCAGGACTTGGCACTTTTTTCGGCAAGACCATAAGGTCACTGTTGTGCTCAATGAGGGCTGAGACCTGAGAGATGTGTACCAGCCCAGACCCAAAAGTGCGCGGCATATGTTGATTGGCTTCAATGATGATCTGACCGGCTTCAAATGCGAGGGGGATAGACATGCTGCCATCCACGCCAAAGCTGAAATAGCCGTGCTCGTCCATGGGAGAGACCTGAAACAGGTGTACATTGGGCTTGCCATGGCGGGCGAAAACACCTCTTGCATACAGACTAAAATGCTCTGGCAAATAGTGCGGAATGATCAGATCCGGATGGCTCTGCCTCAACTCCTTAGCGCGATCCGCAAGATGACGAAAACTTCCGCCTAAGAAAGGGCAGAGCAGTTTGATTTGCTTGAGCACATCGACATTTGAAAACTGATCGACAATCTCTTTACGTGAGCGGAGCAGGTAAACATCTGGTGTGTCACGGAAGTATCCGGCAGCAGCGGCTTCGCAGAAGGCACGCGTAAGGCGAGGAGGGGTTCCGCAATAACACCCGAAGGTGATCAGCTTTGTATCTCTTGCAAGCGTTTTGATGGCCTCATCAGCGCTCGTTAGTTTCTGCTTATACAGCTGATCGTAGTTTTCTGCAGGCATGCGATTTCCGGAGTTCATCGACAAAGGGGTAAGGTTGACCCTATCCATTTTCAGGAAATTAATTGTTACTGATCTACATTCTGCCTGAGCGGCATCAATGGATTAAGTTGGAGTTCCGGTGTGAAGAGCCTGTTATTCTTACCTGCAGATAAAGCACATCTTTTCCCGAAGGCGACGGCATCGGGAGCAGGGTGTGTGGTGCTTGATCTTGAAGACGGTGTTTGTGAAAAGCAAAAGTCTGCAGCGCGTGATTTGTTGCGTGGTCTGCAAGATGAGTTGCGTGAACATGAGACTTGTGAAATTGGTGTTCGCATCTCATCTTTGAGCACGCCAAGCGGGTTGGAGGATGTGCTGTGTCTGTTGGAACTGGCGCATTTGCCAGACTGGATTTTTCTACCCAAATGTGAGAGCCCGCGAGACCTGGAGCAACTGGATCATCTCCTTCGCGCACATCCTGGCAAAGAGATGGTACGGATTTGCGCATTGTTGGAAACGCCAGCCGGACTGTCCAATGCTGAAGCGATTGCCTCAACCCATGCACCGCTTCATGCACTGGCTTTTGGGTATGCGGACTATACGGCAGAGACGGGCGGTACTATGGGCTGGAACAGTCTTGTATGGCCACGTGGACAGCTGCTGAATGCAGCCGTGCAGAACCATCTTTGGGCCATTGATGGTGTGTTTCTGGATTTCAATGATCCTGAAGGACTTGAGGATGAAGCCCGCAATGCGCGAGATATGGGATATAACGGCAAGTTTGCCATTCATCCTTCTCAAGTCAGCGTTGTCAATTCGTGCTTTGAACCCAGTGATGAGGAAGTTCAGTGGGCCTTGAATGTGCTTGAAAAGCAAAAGGATACGGCAGGACAAGGCGCTTTTGTTGTTGATGGCAAGATGGTCGATGCTCCTGTGATCCTACGCGCGAGACGTTTGCTTGGTCTGAGTGATGGTGATGATCATCCGTAAGTATTTATATAATTGAATACTTATATGGTTTATGCTATAATGTGATAATGATAAGTAATTCCATAATCTACCTTATGCATAAGTTTGATTTTTACTTGTTATTACTGTGTGAGATCAATCATTCTGTGCAGTGTAAGGAGTAGGGGGGAGTGGCAGGTCTTCGCTAGACTCACGAGAGTGAAATGATCTCAGGTGAATGTGCTGAAATGCTACGTAGTAAGCCTAAGTTGATGAATATGTTTCACTTTGCGGAAATGTATGTCCTTGAATACACCTGATTTTAGTCTTCGGGTTTTGTATTAAAGAACAAGCCTTTTTAACTTTGAATGACTGGTGAGTAACGCTGTTAACCGCGCTGGCATCCTTGAAATATCATCTCTTTTATACTTAGCAGGAGGTTTGTTAGGCTCGGGTTGAATGCTGGTGCTGCATACCTGCATTTGCAAAATTTAGCTTTCCCTGTATGCATCTGGGCCACTACGGCCCGAACAGGTCAAGGAGCCCGTCATGTCTATGATGAGAGCGGCCGTTGTGCGCGAGTTTGGTGCACCGTTGGACGTGTGTGAAGTTGAAAAGCCTACAGTAAATGATGACAGTGTTCTGGTGAAAATTGAGGCCACTGGCGTGTGTCACACTGACCTTCACGCTGTTGAAGGTGACTGGCCAGTCAAGCCGACGCCAGCCTTTATTCCGGGCCATGAAGGCGTGGGAATTGTGGTTGAGAAAGGCCGGAATGTCACTTCGGTGAAAGAGGGGGATCGTGTTGGAATTCCCTGGCTTCACACCGCTTGCCGCTGCTGTCGTCACTGTGTTGATGGCTGGGAAACTTTATGTGAAAGCCAGCAAAACACTGGTTACAGCGTCAATGGCAGCTTTGCAGAATACGCTTTGGCAGACCCGAATTTTGTCGCTCATTTGCCGAAAGAACTTGAATTTGCACCAGCAGCACCAATCCTGTGCGCGGGCGTGACTGTATATAAGGGACTGAAGGAAACTGAGACAAAACCGGGGCAAACGGTTGTGATTTCCGGTATTGGCGGTTTGGGGCATCTGGCTGTTCAATACGCCAAGGCCATGGGCTTACATGTGATTGCGGTTGATATTGCAGAGGACAAACTGGAGCTTGCAAAATCACTTGGCGCGGATATGACGCTCAATGCATTCAAGTGCGATCCAGTGGCTGAAGTGCAAGCTGGCGGCGGTGCTGAGGGCGTGTTGGTCACGGCAGTGGCTGGCAAGAGCTTCCAGCAAGGTGTTGGTATGTTGGCACGCGGCGGCACTATGAGCCTTGTTGGTTTGCCTCCTGAGGATTTCCCACTCAACATCTTTGATATGGTGCTCAACCGCAAAACCTTACGCGGTTCCATTGTGGGCACGCGAAATGATCTGCGAGAGTCCTTGGAGTTTGCTGGTGAAGGCCAGGTCGCTGCGCATTACACCACAGAGCCGCTCGATAATGTGAATGACATCTTTGACCGTATGCGCAATGGCAAGATTGAAGGCCGGATCGTGATGGACTTTTAGAGCCTGAAAATGCTTTGGTTCCGCAGACTGTGCATAGGAGTCTGCGGCATTTGTGTATTTGGGTGGTGGTGCATTCAATGAGTTCAAGCCTCGTCAATATGCTCATCAAGTTTCTTGAGTAAACGTGTCATCTCGGCGCATTCGTCCTCAGAATACACTTTGGTCAGAAGCGGATAGGCGACATTTGCCATGGCGTTAAGAGCGGTCGTGAGCTTGCTTTCACCTTCCTGCGTAATGTTGATCAGGATAACCCGTTTATCCGTTTCTGATCTATGACGCGTGACGAGGCCCTGTTTCTCCAGTCGGCCAATGATCTTCGTTGCGCCACCTTCGGTGAACATCAGGGCACTGGAAATATCACTCATTCGCACTTCACCTCCTGACTGCTGGACGCGTCCAAGAAGCTCTTTTTCTGACAAGGTCAGATCACATGCCTCTGTCACTGCCGCTTGTAGCTTCTGCCTAAGGCGAGCGGCTTGCAGTAACAGCAGATGCGCTGTCTGAATGGTTGCCTTTTGGGACTCTGGGGCGAAATTAAACTGAGTCATCACATATCCGAGGTGTTACAAACAATACTTGACTGGATTAGTAATCTAGTCAAGTATTATGGTCGATCGATCTTGACCGACTGTAAACAAGGATAAAAAAGTGTCCATAGGCCTCACCCCATCTAAACCTCCAAAATCCAGTATTTTGCGCCTTTTACGGTGTATGTTTCGTCAGGGGGCGAGAACCCGTATTTGTCCTCCCGGACCACGACTTGACGGAAAAACTGTTCTGATAACAGGCGGATCAGCGGGTGTGGGCGAGTATGTTTCCCGAGGATTGATTGCGCGGGGGGCCAAGGTTGTGTCTCTGTCCCGCGGCATTTCTCAGGGTAAGGGAGGGATTGCTGATCTCCGGCAAGTTAAATGCGATCTATCTTGCTTGCAGTCTGTGGCGGATGCGGTTGGCAAAGTGGGTGATCAGAAAATTGATATATTGATCTGTAACTCAGGTGTTTTGCTGCACGACCATGAAATGGCTTCTGACGAGGTTGAAATGACCTTTGCTGTCAATGTTTTAGGCCATCATCTGTTGTATCGACTCTTGATAGAGCAAGGCAAATTTGCGGAGGATGCACGCATTGTGATGACATCGGGAGATGCCTATGTCATGGCTCAAACCTGTGATGTGAATCCGTTGAACTACTCAAGCAACCGGGTTTATGGCGGGAGCAAACTGGGCAATTTGTGGCAGATGCGGGAGCTCGCGATACGCTATCCGGCTCTCAAGAGCTATGCTATTCACCCCGGGGTTATTTTGAGCGGTTTTGGTGGGTTTGCTGAGCAAGGCGGGCTTAGAAGCTGGTTGGCCAAAAGACTGCTGATATCGGAAGAACTCGGGGCACAAGCTGCGCTTATTGCGGCGACGCAAGATGTTCCTAGCGGAACCTATTGGCACAACGTCTGGGGAGTTATGGATTTGCCTGAAGATGATGCTGGTATGGATCGGCAGAAATCGGGGGCTCTTTGGGATCAGCTCGAATTGCTTTCTGCGGCTTACCTTTGAGCTTTGATCGTTTGAAAGATGTACCAGGATTATGACAATATCGCAGATGTTGAAATCGCACATTTTGGAGGCGTGAAGCTACCTTTGTCCTTCGTACGGGCCGTATATGCCAAATACGCATAAGGTAGATTATGGAACTAAAACGTAAAAGGTCAGTTTGAGCTTAGTGTGTTGAGTTTATGTGGGTTTCGACAGCGGTTGCAATGCGTTGTGATGCGTGGCCGTCACCGAACGGATTTTTGCGATCGATCTTTGTGTGTTTGCCTTTCAGGATGTGCGCGGCTTCATCCGTGATGGTTTGCTCACATGTGCCAACGAGTTTTGCAAGTCCGCTTTCCAGTGCCTCGGGCCGCTCTGTGGTCTTACGCAGGATCAGTAGCGGTGTTCCAAACTCCGGTGCTTCTTCCTGAATGCCACCGCTGTCTGTGAGGATCAGGTCTGCGTCACGTTCCAATGCGATGAGCGCTTCATATGACAGCGGCGTGACCAGATGTACACGTGGCACATTTTTGAGCACGGACTCGACCATGTCTTTGACAACCGGATTTGGATGGACCGGCAATACGACCTGCAGATCCTCATGGGCTTTTGTGATGTGTTTTATGGCCTGACAAATGTGGCGCATGGGATCGCCCCAGTTTTCACGTCGGTGTGTGGTTACCAGCGCCAAACGTTTTTGCGGCCCCAGAACGTTCCTGAGTTCATCCAGCTCACGGGCTGGTTTGATCTTGCGTGACAGATGGCGCACGGCATCGACTACCGTGTTTCCCGTAGTGAGTATTTTCTCGTCACTTAAGCCTTCGCGCAGCAAGTTGTCTCTGGCGATGGATGTTGGTGCGAACAGTTTATGACACAGTTGGTCTGCCAGCCTGCGATTGGCTTCTTCTGGGAATGGATCACTCAGTTCGCCGCTGCGCAAGCCGGCTTCCACATGGCCAACGGGCACTGCGCTGTAAAAACTTGCCAGTGCGCCAGCGAACCCTGTTGTGGTGTCGCCATGAACCAGCGTGTATTTGGGATGGTGCACGGCCATATAGGCATTGATGCCTTTGAGTAGTTCTCCTGCCTGATCAGCCAGTTTGTGGCTTGTACTCGAAATGTCGAGCCAATTGATCTGGTGAATGTCGAAGGATTCAAGTGCGTTAGATGCGATTTCGCGGTGCTGGCCTGTCATCAGTACATGGGCGTGCAGCCCTGGACAGTTTGCGATTGCAGAGATGACCGGCGCCATTTTGATGGCTTCGGGACGAGTGCCGATGATGCACAGCACTTTGTCCGGGCCTGCTCCGATGATCTCTGGTTCTTTCATCTTATGCGCTACGGTCCTTGTGATTATTCGGCAGCTTCTGCATTCGCCAATGTGCTTGCACCGCAGACATGAGCGTTCTGTGTAAGGAACTCTTTGATCTCGCGACTGTGTTTGTTGTCGAACTTCAGGATGTGACTGGATAATGAGAACAAGGCCAAAGGCTGTGTGGGCGAAAAACTTGCGTTCTTCAAACGGCTTTTCATTGTGCCGAGCGTGGTTGGGATTGTGCTGAAATCTGGTGTTCTCGGGTCAATCTCGAAGATTTCCACCACCGGGATAACCGTATGATCTTGCGTGCTAAAGGCTGCGCTGATGGCGCGTTGCAAGTTGCGGCTGGAATAAGGTTCCATAAGCTTGGCCCCTAATCCATCCTGCAGCAGCAGAATGTCCATGGACGACTTTGCCATGAGCTTGTTCCAATGAGCGGCCAGCTTTCGCGGAATGGTTTTCAAATCAGTGTATCCAGAGATGGCAACAGGCCCCGGGAGGATGCGGTTCAAGATTGCGCGGGTTTGTTTTGTGTACCCGGTGACGAGCTTTCTGAGCTTGCTATCCAACAGCAGATTGCCGTCAATTTCATCTGGTATATACCAGCCCGCAAATACCTCAGTGGGATGTGCGGTGTAGCTGATCTGAGCCTTTATGGCCGCGGCGAGCTTTTCGGTCTCTGCTAAGCGATTGTCCAGATAGGTCTGGCCATCCTTTTGCAGCTTCTCCATGAAGGATGGATCATATCTGAGGCCGAACCAGAGTTTGGCTCCAGCTTCATCCGCGCCCATGATTGCGGCTTCGAGCCACATAGGCAGCTTGATTTCGTCCTGAAGATCGCTTCCCCAAACAGTCCACTGGAGGATGGCTTCGTTTATGCCAAGTCGTTGATGTGAAAGGAGTTCGCTGCGCCATAATCTAGGGTTAGGAAAATATTCATCGCCCCAAGGCTGTATGAAGCTCATATGTATAGGAATACATTCCTTAGTGCCGGAATCCTGCCGCGCATAGGCTTTTAAGATCAACATGAATGTGATGAGAGCGAGGCAAAACACTCCAAAAAAGAAGCGTTTAAAAGTTTGCTTGAAGCCCAAGAAGCACTCGGCTGGTCTCACTGTCATCTGTGTTTAATACTTCGTGTCCTACACGCCCGAACACTTCCAGCTGAAGCAGGTCACCATAGGCTTCGGTGTACCACCCTCTCCACTTCAAAGATGCTCCCAGCCCTGCTTCAATTGCCACAGCGCTGGTTTGGGAGTTCCAGTTTCCGCTCCCTATGGAATACGCAAAGGGCGACAAAATCAGGTTAGGATCGAGCCTAAAAGTGTAACCAAGTCGGCCATCTCCATAGAATAAAATGGTTTTTTCCTTTTCGAAGAAACGACCACCTTCCAGATAGAGACTGATGTAGGGTTCTTTGTCGATGGGCTCGCCGGAGTATATATCGTAGAGCGGGAGGAAGTCGTTTCCGCGGGTGAAGGACCAAAGCACCCTCCCCAGCCAGTTGTCTTCTGTGATGCTGCCGCCTTTGAAAAACCGCTCCAGACCGATTTTCAGGTTTTGCGTCATGAAAGGTTTGAAGCGCAGGCCGACGATGGTCTGGTAGGTGTCGGGATTGGGGCGGAAGCTGTAGCGCTCATTGAGCCATTGGGCGCGGGCGATGATCTCGAAGACGCGGCCATTCTGGTAACCGATCACGGGAGGTCGCCACGCCACTTCGAATGTACCGAACGGACTGCTGGACGGGATACCCAGGATAGCACCTGTTATTTCTTCTTCATTCTGCCGTGAGGGGCTGATGCCGTCAAAGAACAGGAAGCTGAGCGGAATTTCCAGAATACGGAGCTGCCGTTGGAAGCGCTCCAGTTTGTCCTGTTCATAGATGTTGCGCTGGTGCTGGTGCAGCACATCAATCCGCTTGCGAAACAGTTCAGCAGCCTTCTTGTTTTCAAAGGCTGACAGATAGGTATAGGCCAGATCTTCCTGCAGGTTCGCCTGATCTGGCTTTTCCTCCAGCGAGGTTTCAAAGCGCGTGATCGCCAGATCAGTGTCACCCTGAGCACGAGCAAGATATCCACCCAAAGCAAGGGTTGCCGGGTTTTTATGATCACTTGCTGGCAGGCTTTCGTATGCGGCCTCTGCTTCCTCCAGTTGATCCAGCTGGAACAGAACCTGGACCACGGAAAAACGGATGTCCTGCGTTGAAGAGATGGACTGTGCCTTGCGCAGGTCCACCAGAGCGTTTGCCAGTGCCTCTGGGGACTGATTACCCCTATGGAGCGTGAGTTGGGCTCGGGCAGCATAATACCCGGCCATCTGCTGTTGAGAGAGCTTGGAGACATCAAGCTTGGCCATGAGGCGCGCTGCCTCGTCATATTGCATCTGGCGTAGGTTGAGATAGAGCAGCGCCATGCCAGCGCTCTGATCGTCATGCGCCTCAAAGGATTCCTGAAACCAGTCCTGTGCGGCGTTATATTCTCCCAACTCCTGATAGAGAAAGCCGAGCTGGCTTGCGGTGGCGAGGTTTGGGCTGAGCTCATACGCTTGCTGTAGCTCCTGTCTGGCTTTCTCCTTGTCTCCCAGTCGCAGATAGAGGCTGGCCAGCGTCAGGTGCTTGTCGGCGTTCATGGGCTGGGCCTGAAGCTCCTGTTGTGCGCATGTCAGAGCTTCCAGGTTGCGGTCGAGTACGCGGTAAGCCTCGCATCTGATTGCCAAGATCGCATCGGTATTTTTGGTCTGGTCCAGTTGTTGCAGCAACATGAGAGCTCTTTTGGGGTGATTGAGCTCCAAGGCAAGATAAGCGGCTTCCAGGCGGGTTTCTGCAGTTGGCGCCATTCGCAGTGACTGTCGGTACATTTTCACGGCTTCCTGAAGCTGCCCCTCTGTTTTCAGGAGGCGCGCCAGTGCAAGGAAAGCCATGGCAAACCTGTTTTTGTTTTCGTCTGACAGGTTTGCTGTGTTGGTGTAGCTGAAAACGTAGTTCAGCCACATGCGGGCCGTGACACCTTCTGCGGTGCTTTCCTTGAGCATGAGATATGCTGGCAGAACGAGTGTCGGGTCTGGCTGCAGCTTCCAGTCCGCGATCAGATAGTCAAGCGTGCTGGTCCAGTCTTCATTGGTTGCAGAGACGGCTGCCAGATCAAACAGAAGACGTGCATAGGCTTTCTTGTCGTTTTCATTGAAAGCACCGTCAGCGCGGGCTTTCTGAGCTCGCGCAAGGGCATCCTGAAGAACGGCGGAAGCGATGCGGTGCATGTTGGAGAGCAGGGCAATCTGCCCTCTTTTTGCTGTGATGCGCCAGTTGGGCATCAAAATTTCAGCTTCTTTGAGAACCTGATTGGCGAGATCCAGATCCCCTGCCCGTCGTGCTAAATCTGATAGGGTTTGCAGCAGCTCTACCCATGCTTCAGGTGACTTCTGCTGGTCGGTAAACTGGGTAATGGCGCGCAGTTCCACCAAAGCGTTGATAGCCTGTGTTTCCCAGCCGTTGTTGAGGGCCAGCTTGCTGAGTTGTAGGCCGTATTCCGGGCTGCGGGTGAGCTTGATCAACAATCGGCCTGCGGTGACCGCTCTGGCATCATCTCCGGCGCGAATGGCGATGTCTGCCAGTGCCAGATAGTAGTTGGCGGCTTCTTCTGGCCCGGAGGCTTTGGTGTCGAGGATCCGGCCATCTGCTGTTAGAAGCGCCATTTCAGCCTCAGCGCTGGAGCCTTTTTTCACCAGAGCGTAGGCCAGCTGAACGCGCGTGGACAATCCTAGTTGATCAATGCGCCCGGGGTTGAGGAAGGTCAGCAACTCGTCCAGATGACCAGAATTGAGCGCACTGGCGGCCAGAGCTCTGGCGAATGTGCGTTGTTCCAAAGCGGAGGATTGGCGGCCAGTAAACAGTCCATTCATTTCACCGCGCAGCAGCAAACGGTAAGCGTCTTCGTCCTTGCCTTGTTCAAGAAGAAGGAAGGCTTCGTTCAGAATTGCTGTGCGCTGGGTTCTTGGTGCATTGTCCAGCTTGGAAAGATCCTCCCACTCGTCTCGCGCTTCTTCCAATTGATTGAAGTTGAGCAAAAGATCCGCTCTGATGAGCCTTTGCCTTGGAGTGGCAGCGCCCAGCTCTCGCAGAATGTTCAGGGCGTGGAGAGCTTCTTTGGTTTTGCCTAGCTTAATGGCTGCTTCTGCTGCGCCTGCAAGGGCTTCTTCCCGGTCGCTTGGCAACAGTTTGCCAGTCTCGATCGCCAGTCTGAAATCATCAAAGGCCTCCGCATACTCACCCGTGAGCATTTGCAGATGGCCCAGAGAGAGATAACCGCGGCTGAAGGCGGGCGATTGGGATTGCAGGATCTCCAATTGATCGATTGCCGCGATTGGGCGATTGAGGCCGATGAGCAGCTGAATTTTTTGCCAACGGGCCACAAGATGATTGGGATCTTGCTTGAGCAGCTCATCCAGCTCTTTCAGGGCATCTTCGCTTCGTCCTTCTGCCAGCAGGCGGTAGGCCAGGTCCAGCAAGGGATAGGAGCGGTAATCGCGCCACGTGCTTTGCAGCAGGGATTGGCTGTCCTGACGGTCCTTCAATAAACTGATGTAGTACTCGTCTTTTTGCTGAAGGGTGTAAGGTACGGGGGTAACTGGCTCTGAAGGCGGTGCTGGATTTTGCGATTGTGTTGGAATGGACAAGCCAAGCGCAAACATGATGACCCACAGCAGATAGAATGCCGAGTTTCGATTGGCATTTGTGCGTGTGTTGTGGGGTGTTTGGGGCCGGGTCATGAGTGCGTTTCCTGCTCTACAGGAATTGTGAGTTCCAGACTTTCTTCATCCGGATAATCATGAGCGGTCTTGTCCCAGCCTATAACTTCGCCAGTGCCCAGATGTCGGATCCATGTTTTGATGGCGCGCATCATGGCGATGTAGTTGATGATGATGGATACGAAATAGCGCAGAGTTACAGGAGCCAATGCGCGCAGGCCGTAGTGGTAGCCTGTCCAGATATGGCGCTGGATAAGGCGGTGGGCGAGCAGCAGCACGTTGAACCAGATTACATACCAGAACGGGCTGTCTTCTGGCAGAAGTGGCGGCAAATGGTATGCATCCGGTGCCAGCTTCTCATAGAGGCGAAGGCCCCAGTAGAAGATTAGTGAGATGTAGCCGATGATGATGGCATGGCTGAAGAAGACCATCTTCCTGTCGCGCCAATAAAAGTATTTATCAGCGAGCCCTCCTTTCCACCCCAGCTGTGCCCAGCCCTGAAACGCGATGCCGATGGTCCAACGGGTTTTCTGGCGTACGCTTTGCCAGAAGCCGGAGGGAAACAGTTCCTGTGTGACTGCAAAGTCCGTGTGGTCGCTTTTCTTTGTCGGGTGGACCCAGAGCAGGCGATGGGTGAGCCCCTTCCCTGTGAGCCGCATGGCAAGGTCATAGTCTTCCGTCAAGGAGCTGATGTTGAAGATTTCCGGTATGCCGTTCTCATCTGTCCCAGAAATGGATTTGGCTGTCTCGATGGTTTTCTTGGAATAGCAGGTACCAACGCCAGCGCCCGGAACGGTTCCGGTCAGGAAGCCCCTGACGAGGACTTCCTTGGAATGGAACTCGGCGAACTCGTCCATGTAGTGGCCTGCTGTCAGGTCCCGGCGTCTACGGGGTAACGAGAGCACAGGCAGTTGCACTACATCGGCAAGTTCCAGACTGGCGTTGAAGATGTGCAGGGCGTTGGAATTGAGGATGTCTTCGGCATCCTGCATCACAATGCCGGCGAAGGAGATGTTCTGCTCCTGTTCGAACCTCTCGATTTCGGCAAGAATGGTGTTGACGCAGTCAGCCTTACAAGTTGGGCCGGGATTGTTGGTGGTGACGACGCGCAGGTTGTCATGTTCGGCTGCCAGACGGCTTGCAGCCTTCTGTGTGGCTTCATCATTGGGGTAGACACCGATGAAGATCCAATAGGATGGATAGTCCAGCCTGCGCATGATGCCTGTGACGGCGGGATAGAGGATTGCGGCTTCATCCCACGCGGGCAACATGATGACCAGCGGTCTGGGCGGGACGTGCCCTGTTTCTTCAAACAGGCGCTCTTCAGTTCTGCCCACTAATGGGCCGCGATACCAGGCGACAAAGGTGTAATAGAGGGTGTCAACGAACAGGTCATCTGCGCCAGATACAGCAAAAACGTATGAGGCGACGAGAAAGAGGCCCTGCGTAACAAGAAACAATAATACAAAAGCATCTGTTACCAGCATACTCTGGTGCACTCCTTCGCAGTAACCTGATTAAAGTTACCCTAGGAGATTCGAGAGAATGCCCTCAGTCATGGGATGTTCTCAGAGGATTGGGCTGAGGCAGTTATGACGTGGGAGGGAGTGCTGAGGCCCTCTCCTCTCACAGTTTGTTTCGCATCGTTAATTAGCGCAGATTCAGGCCAAAGTTTTGCTCTGCTGCATTTCATCGATGTCTGCCTCAGAGAAACCAAGCTGCTGTAAAACCTGTGCAGTATCGTCTCCGGTTCTTCCTGCTGGTTCAGGTGTTTGCGGAACTGTGCGGCTGAAGCGTGGTGCTGGTGCTGCCTGTGTGACGCCATTGAGCCGGATGCGGTTGCCGCGCTCGGTGTTGAGAGAGGCTGCGTTTGCCTCTTCGATGGAGAGCACAGGAGCAACGCAGGCGTCGGTACCTGCAAAGACACCGGTCCAGTGATCCAGTGTGTTTGCTTTGATGGCATTGCCGATTTGTTCTTCCAGCTGAGGCCACTCTTTCATGTTCATCTGGATCTTGGAAAGCTCTTGCGGAAGGTCCAGCCCTTTCAGCAGCAAAGCGAAGAACTGAGGTTCCAGAGAGCCGACGGACAGATAGCGGCCATCTGAGGTTTCGTAGCATTGATAGAACGGTGCGCCGCCATCCAGCAGGTTGGTCTGGCGCTTGTCCTGCCAAAGGCCGCGACCCAGCAAGGAGTAGATCAGGCCCATCATGGCTGGTACACCATCGACCATGGCTGCATCAATCACCTGCCCTTTGCCGCTTCTGGTGCGTTCAAACAGGGCTGATAATACTCCCAGCAGCAGGAACATGGACCCGCCGCCGTAGTCTGCTGCCATGTTGAGTGGTGGCACGGGTGGTCGGCCTTCTTCACCAATGGCGTGGAGCATGCCGGTCATGGCGAGGTAATTGAGGTCGTGGCCGGCGGCATGAGCCAGTGGCCCGTCCTGCCCCCAACCTGTCATGCGGCCATAGATCAGGCCCGGGTTCTTGGCGAGGCATTCGTCCGGCCCAAGGCCAAGGCGCTCCATTACGCCGGGGCGGAAGCCTTCGATCAGGATGTCGGCTTTCTCAACGAGGGAGAAGAAGACTTTGACTGCCTCTTCGCTCTTCATGTTGAGCGCTATGGACTTCTTGCCTCTGCGGTTGACGTCCTTGTCGATCCGCTCGCCGGTGCGGCGATCGACGACGATGACATCGGCTCCCAGATCTGCAAGCAATTGTCCGGCCATGGGCGCTGGGCCAAGGCCTGCCATCTCCACCACCTGAAGTCCTGAAAGTGGTCCCGCTTTTGCTGCTGTCACATATGCCTCCCCAGTCAGCCAAGTCCTGCGCATGCGGACATCTTAGAAAGTGCCCGTTTCCAGAGTTGATGCCTTGCAGAGCTGGCTCGTCAGATTAGATTACCTGAAAGCCGCGCTGGGCGGATAACTCCGGTTTGCGTTGTTGGGTCAACCTTAGAGCGGCTGATGGTGGTTCCACAACTCTCCATTTGGTGAATAGCCTATCCAATAGGTTAAGATGGATGGTGAGTGCGAGGAGGTTTTTCAGTCTGATGCGCTGGGCTGTGTCGTTTGCTGTGACGGGCGTTTTCTGATGAAATGAATTCATCAACGCAGTTACATAGCAACTTAAAGTAACGCATGAATCACTTAAACCACGCAAAATTACACATAAGAACGCAAAGTCGCGTGGTTTTTATAATGTCTATATATTTCAGTAGGTTGTGATTATGTATTCAATATAGTTGTGAGGAGTAAGCTGTCTGGCTGTTCCAGTGCCTCTACCACGGTAAAATGATTTTTGCCGGGGTCCTCATAGGCAGTGATCTGCGTTTCAAAGCCGCCCCACATTGCGCAGTGGGCTGCATTTTGCCGCCGAAACTCTGCCAGCTCCTCAGCGCCAACCCAGCCTGTAAAGCGTAGATTATCAAGAGGTTCGTGCAGCACCGGACTTTCTGCCAGCGCTTCCGCTTCGTCGATATGCAGAATGTCGTTCATTGCTGTCCTGCGGATTGGTCGCAGATCATAGACCCCACTGATGCCGAGGATGTGCTTGATCCGACTAGTGATACTGTCTGGTATCATCCGATTTTTGCAGCCAAGCCGTGCAACCAAGTGACCACCAGCAGAATGACCTGTCAGGTGAATCGGTCCTTTAACTTGTTCAGCTGAAACTTCAAGAGCATGCTGCATCTGATTGGTAATATTGACAATATTTGCATCTGGGCAGAGGTCGTAAGACGGTATGGCAACGGTGTAACCCATCTCGACAGCCCCCTTTGCCAGATGGCTGAAGGCGGACTTATCGAAGGCCTTCCAGTACCCGCCATGAACGATCATGACGAGCCCTTTGGACGCCTCAGTGCCTTGCGGGAAGAACAGGTCGAGCTTCTCTCTCTCCCCGCTTCCGTAGGCGATATCCAGCTGTTTTTTTGAGCTCTCGCGAAACGCTTTGGAGCGTTCAACCCATTGATCGAACAGCTCTTGTGCGTTTGGCACTGCTCCGGAGTTATGATAGGCCGCGTCCCAATCCCGCATCATGTTATTCCGCTCTTGGCAGTACTGCCGTTGCTTCAATTTCCACTTTGGCCTGATCTTCTACCAGATCAGCCACCTGGATCATGGTCATGGATGGAAAATGGCGCCCAAACACAGAGCGATACGCCTCGCCAACTTCGCGCAGGCGAGCGGTGTAGTCTTTCTTGTCGACCACATACCATGTCAGGCGCACCACATGCTCTGGCTTCGCGCCAGCAGTGGCTAGAATTTCGCGAATGTTCTCAAGCGTTTGCTTGATCTGGTCAATGAGATCATCGCTCTCAAAGACCTGCTGACCATTCCAGCCGATTTGACCACCCAGAAAGATTGGTGTGCCCTCTGCCATAATGCCATTGGCATATCCGGAGGCTGGTTTCCAACCTTCCGGCTGGAGAAATTTGAACAGTGCTTGTTGTGTTGTCATGAAGGTCCCTCTTCCTTCAGGAAAAATTCCATTTGTTTTTTAATGGCTTGCGGCCAACTCACTGGTTTTTTATCTGCGCCTGTGACGTAGACAATGACCGAGCGGCTTGTGAGCCGAAGCTGGTCTGCGCAGGTGACTGTGAACTCCAGATGCACACTGGAGCGACCGAGCTTTAAAACCTGAAGCGTGAATAAAAGTTCGTCACCAAGCTTGCTTGGCTTTTTGAACTCTGTTTCGATCTTGGCTGTGGGGACTGCATCCCCTTGATTTATATGAATGTCTACGAACGACGTGCCAAGCGATTGCTCGAACCACTCTTCTGTGACCTGATTGATCATCTCGAAGTAGCGGGGATAAAAGACAATTCCAGCGGGATCGCAGTGCTGGAAGATCACTTTGATCGTGCGTTCAAAGACCAAGGTATCTGTCCTTCATTTCCTCGGTGAGTGTATCCGGGCGGCCTGCCCAGACTGACTCGCCTTTTTCCAGAATGACGGCCTGATCAGCCAGCGGAAGGAGCTCCTTCAGCGTCTTGTCGACGATGAGAATGGACAGTCCTTCCTTTTTAAGCCTCGCAATCGCCTGCCAGATTTCCCCGCGTACAACCGGTGCCAAACCTTCTGTTGCTTCGTCAAGGATCAGCAATTTCGGGTTTGTCATCAATGCTCTGGAGATGGCGAGCATCTGCTGCTCTCCGCCAGACAGCGTGTTGGCGCTCTGGCTTTTCCTCTCCTTGAGGCGTGGAAACAAGTCGTAGACGCGGTCCAGTGTCCACGCGCCTTTACGGGCGGCAGCGCTGAGATTTTCCAGAACAGACAGGTTTGGGAAACAGCGGCGACCTTCTGGCACCAATCCCAGACCCAAGCGGGCAGCTTTGTGACTGGACATGCGGTTCAGGCTTTGGCCGCAGAATTCGATGGTGCCTTTGGTTGGCGTAACCATCTGACAAATAGAGCTGATTGTGGTAGATTTGCCCATGCCGTTGCGGCCAAGCATCGCTACCATCTCGCCTTCATTGATGGAGAGGTTTACGCCGAAAAGCGCTTGTGCGGCGCCGTAATGGGCTTCTAAGCCTTTGACTTCCAACAGCATCAGGCTTCCTCCCCGAGATAAGCTTCTCTGACAAGCGCACTGGCGCGGATCTCATCGACCGAGCCTGACAGAATGGCTGCGCCGCCCACCAGAACCGTGATGCGATCTGCAAGACGGAACACGGCATCCATGTCGTGCTCAATGAGTAGAATCGGGATTTCCGGGCGAATTTCCTCAAGGAATTCTGTGAGTTGGATAGATCCCGTCGGGCCGAGACCAGCCATGGGTTCATCAAGCAAGAGAGCTTTGGGTGCGAGTGCCAAAGCACAGGCGACTTCCACCTGACGGCGCTCACCGTGAGACAATTCTGAGACAGCGATATCCTCGCGCCCGCTAAGTCCTACTTTTCTGAGCCAATTTCTGGCTGTTTCGCGTAGTTCCTCGTCGGACTTGGTTTGCTTCCAGAAACGGAAGCTGGAGCCTTGACTGGCTTGTACAGAGAGCATCACATTGCGACGTGCGCTGACTTCCATGGCCAGTGAAGAGACCTGAAAGCTTCGTCCAAGGCCTTTGCGGGAGCGACTAGCAACTGTCTCTGAGGTCACGTCTTCACCATCCAGATAGATGCTGCCGCTGTCGGGTGTGATCCAACCTGCGATTTGGCCAATGAGTGTTGATTTGCCCGCACCGTTTGGTCCGATAAGAGCATGAATCTCATTAGGTTTCAGGTCCAGGGACACGTTTTTTGTCGCCTGCAAAGCACCAAAGGATTTGTGCAGGCCTTTGACTTCAAGAACCGGTTTAGTCATGACGTGCTCTCCCTGCGATCATGCCCATGACGCCCCCTCGGGCGAACAGAACGACACCAAGCAAGGCCAGACCAAGCAGCAGTTGCCAGTGCTGCGTCCACTCGCCGATATAGGTTTCCAGCAGCACGAACAGCGCTGCGCCGATTACAGGACCGTAGAGGCGCCCGACGCCGCCGAGGATGACGAACACCATAATCTCGCCAGAACGGTGCCAGGAGAGCATTGAGGGGCCTACAAAGCCATTCAACTCGGCAAACAGTGCCCCAGCAAGGCCGGTGATCATTGCGGAGATAACGAAGCCCGTGAGTTTGATCGGGAACGGGTCAATACCCGAGGTTGCCAGTCGTGTCTCGTTCATACGAGCAGTGCCGAGTGCTGCTCCGAAACGGGAGCCTGACAGGCGTGCTGAGACGAAGATTGCACCGAGGAGCAGGATAAAGCAGACGAGGAAGAAGGTCAGCGCGCTTTCGGCGTCCACCATTGGAAGCTGATTGCGTAGGTAGATTGAGAGCCCATCTTCACCGCCGTATGTCGGCCAGGAAATGGCGAAATAGTAGATCATCTGGGCAAATGCCAGTGTGATCATGATGAAGTAGACGCCCTCGGTTCTCAGCGAGATTGCGCCAATTGCTAAGGCTGCAATTCCGCAAATGACCATTGCGACAATCCAGATAATAAGCATCTGGTTGGTGCCGGAGATGGCAAAGGGCATGGCCACGAAGAGTGTTTCTTCAAAGCTGTGAAAGGCTGCAATGCCAGTGGTGTAGCCGCCGATGCCGAAGAAGGCTGCATGACCGAAGCTGACCATTCCGCCTTGGCCGATGGCAAAGTTGAGGCCGACTCCGGCGATAGCGAAGATTGTGATCAGGCTTGCCAGGTTGACGTAGTAATCTTCTCCGATGGAAGATGCCCAGAGCGGCAGAGCCAGCAGGATTGCCATGACTGCGATGTTGACGATGGTCTCACGGCTCAGCTTTGGCATGCTGACGGGTTTAGGAGCTGTATCAGTTCGTTGCATTGAAAAGCCCCTTTGGTTTTACGGCCAGAATGCCTGCCATCATCAGATAGATCAGCATGGAAGACAGAGCTGCCCCGATGCTGTTTGCGCTGGCGTTTTCCATGAAGAACTTCAGGATGACAGGTATGAAAATACGTCCCAGTGTATCTACAAGGCCAATCAGGATAGACCCGATGAGAGCACCCTTGATTGATCCAATGCCGCCAATCACGATGACAACAAAGGCCAGAATGAGCACAGGCTCTCCCATGCCGACCTGCACGGAGCGCAATGCTCCGACCAGAGCTCCAGATAGACCTGCGATGGCCGCACCCAATGCGAAAACAATGGTGTAAAGCGTTTTGATATCAACGCCTAAGGCAGCGATCATCTCGCGGTCACTTTCACCGGCGCGGATCCGCATGCCAAGGCGTGTTTTAGAAATGAGCAGATAAAGAAGCATGGCAACAGCCAGCGCTGCAAGAATGATAAACAGGCGGTAGACTGGATAAGCTTCTACGCCGGGCAACGCCATGGTGCCCCCCAGAGCAGCTGGGATGTTGAGGTAAAGTGGCATGGAGCCGAAGACCATGCGGGTACCTTCAGAAAAGATCAGAATGAGAGCAAAGGTTGCCAGTACCTGATCGAGGTGATCGCGGTCATAAAGCCTGCGGATGACAAGCATTTCGATGAGTGCACCAGCTGCTGCTGCTCCAAGGACACCACCACCCAGACCAAGCCAGAAAGAGCCGGTCTGCTGAGTGATCCAAGCGCAACAAAAGGCACCGACCATGTAAAGCGAGCCATGAGCGAGGTTGATCAGGCCCATAACGCCGAAGACCAGCGTGAGGCCAGCTGCCATCAGAAACAAAGTGAGACCGAATTGCAGCCCGTTCAATACCTGCTCAAAAATCAAAGCTGCCGTCATTTATGATATTCCCGAGGCTTCTTTTTCATTGTGACATCAGTATAGGGGATCAGCGGAGAAGGATTAGGGTTTCCCCGCTGATTGTTATTTTACTTCAATGTGTTGGCTTACTTCATTCGGCACTTGGATGCGTATGCATCCTGATGGCCTTTGATTGCGACACCAACGATTTTGTTGGTGATCTGGCCATCTTCTTTCACCACTTCGCGAACGTAAATGTCCTGAATTGGGTGATTGTTGTTGCCGAACTTGAAGTCACCGCGCACAGAAGCGAAGTCGGCTTCTTTCAGAGCTGCGCGGAAGTCATCTTTGTCGCTGACATCTGCCTTTTCCATTGCAGAAAGGATCAGATTTGCAGCGTCGTAACCTTGAGAAGCGTAAAGTGAAGGCAGGCGGCCATAAGCTTCTTTGAAGCCTTTGACGAATTTAGCGTTTACTTCGCTCTCAATGTCCTTACCCCACTGTGAGGAGTTTGCCACGCCGAGTGCAGCATCGCCAATCGCAGGCAGAATGTCCTGTGAGAAGGAAAATGCCGGGCCCATGACTGGCACATCAACACCAGACTGTGCGTACTGCTTCATGAACGCGATGCCCATGCCACCTGGCAGGAAGAAGAACACGCTATCTGCACCAGAAGCGCGGATTTGTGCGATTTCTGCTGCGTAATCATCCTGACCGAGCTTGGTGAAGAGTTCACCTGCCAACTCACCCTTGTACATCCGCTTGAAGCCCTTCAGAGCGTCGGTGCCAGCTGGGTAGTTTGGTGCCAGAATAAAGGTCTTCTTGTAGTCAGCTTTATTGGCGTGAGATCCCATCGCTTCATGGAGGTTGTCGTTCTGCCATGCCACATTGAAGTAGTTTTCATGGCAAGCTTTACCAGCCAGCGCAGATGGGCCTGCATTCGGGCTGATATAGAGCGTGCCTTTGCGGGTGGCAGCTGGAACCACAGCCATTGCCAGGTTGGACCAGATGATACCTGTCAGGATATCTACTTTGTCTTTCTGAATGAACTTGTCTGCCAGTTTCTTGGCAACGTCCGGTTTGCGGGCGTCGTCTTCTACCAGCAGTTTAACATCGGATGCGCCTGCTTGTTTGAGTGCGAGCTCAAAGCCATCGCGGACGTCGATACCGAGTGTGGAGCCACCGCCTGACAAGGTGGTGATCATGCCAATTTTAACTTCGGCTTGCGCCACGCCAGCTGTACAACACAGAAGGGCGGCTACTCCGGCTGAAACGAGTTTTTTCATATAAGTTCCCCTGATTTATCCTCGACCAGCTGTTCCTTCAGACGGAATCTTTGAATTTTACCAGTCGCGGTTTTTGGTAGCGAATCTACCAGTTTAAGTGAACGAGGGTATTTATAGGGCGCTATAGTAGATTTTACATAGTCCTGAAGACGTTTGATTACGTCTGCATCTTGTGGGTGGTCCTCCACCAACACCACATGTGCTTCTACAATCTGTCCCCGGTCCTCATCAGGCACGCCTATAACAGCACACTCGGACACTTCTGGACTGCTTAGCAGAGCAGCCTCGACCTCTGGCCCGGCAACGTTGTAGCCGGACGTGATGATCATGTCGTCTGCGCGGGCTGCGAAGTGGAAATAGCCTTTTTCATCCTGATAAAAGGCATCACCTGTCAAATTCCAGCCGTCGCGTACATATTTCTGCTGTCGGTCATCTTGCATATACCGGCAACCGGTTGGTCCTCTTACGGCAAGTTTGCCAACTGTGCCGCGTGGAACCTCCTGCATGTTCTCATCAACCACTTTTGCCGAGTATCCTTTGATCTCCCGGCCTGTGGTTGCTGGCATGGCATCTTCCAAATGGTTGGAAATAAAGATGTGCAACATTTCCGTTGCGCCAATCCCATCCAACATTGGAATGCCAGTTTTTGCTTTCCATTGCTCAAACACTGGTGCTGGCAATGTTTCTCCCGCTGAGACTGCGATGCGCAGTGAGGACAGATCTGCCCCCTCTTCCATTGCTGCCATCATGGCGCGGTAAGCCGTTGGTGCTGTGAATGAGATCGTTGCCTTGTAAGTCTCAATGATCTCAATAAGTTGCTTAGGTCCTGCCGTTTCCAGTAGGGTTGCAGTTGCACCGAACCGAAGCGGGAAAATCGCCAAGCCGCCGAGGCCAAATGTGAAGGCCAATGGTGGGCTGCCAACAAACACGTCCGATGGCTGAATATTCAGCACTTCCTTTGCATAAGCATCTGCGATGATAAGCAGGTCGCGGTGGAAGTGCATGGTTGCCTTCGGCTGTCCGGTGGTGCCGGATGTGAAACCCAGCAGGCACACATCATCCCGACCTGTTTGGACAGCGTCAAACTGGACAGGCTTTGATAGTGCGACCTTATCCATCTCGCCAGCAAAGTTGGCCGTGCCGTCGAAACTCACGATTTTGGTCAGATAGGCGTTTTGCTCAAGGCAAAGCTCCATCTCTTCCATAAGCCGTAGATCGCACATGGCCAATTTGATTTCGGCTTTGTCGACGATCTGGCTTAACTCGCCAGCACGTAGCATTGGCATGGTGTTGACCACCACGGCGCCTGCTTTTGTAGCAGCCAGCCAGCAGGCGACCATTGCCGGGTTGTTGGCGGAGCGGATGAGAATGCGGTCGCCCGGTTCTACTCCGTAATCCTCCTGCAGGGCACGAGCGATGCGGTTCGTCCAGTCCGCAAGCTCTTTGTAGGTGCGTTTTCTGCCATTGCCGATGAGAGCAATGTTGTCACCAAATCCGCGTTCAACCATCTTGTCGGTCAATTCTACTGCGGCGTTGATGTAGTCTGGGTACTCAAACCCCTCCAGCTGGAAAACTGGCTGCTGATCAATTGGTGGCAGCCTGTCCCTTGTGAAGGTGTCCTTGTGCGCGCTTGGTCCCAGCATTTCTCCCCTCCTGAGAAAGCAATTGCCTTGCTACTATTATTTTTTGAACATCGGATGCCCCTTCGTAAATGCGAAGAGCTCTGATCTCACGGTAAAGTTTTTCGACAGTATTGCCTGAACGGACGCCTTCGCCCCCGTGGATTTGCACTGCCTTATCAATAATTTGTTGAGCCTGATCGGTTGCAAACTGCTTTGCCATGGCCGCTTCACGGGATACCCGTGCTGCCCCCATGTCTTTCGTCCATGCAGCGCGGTAGATCAGGAGTGCAGAGGCATCAATGTCGATTGCCATTTCTGCCAGATGGCCCTGCACCATCTGCATATCGGCCAGCACGCCATCTCCCAGTTTGCGGGTTGTTGCGCGGGCTACGGCTTCTTCCAAGGCGCGGCGGGCAAAGCCTAAAGCAGCAGCGCCAACAGTACAGCGGAAGACATCCAGAACTGACATTGAGATTTTGAAGCCCTCTCCAGCTCCCCCAATGCGGTTTGCAGCTGGAATTCGCAGTTGTTTGAATCCCAACCGTGCCAGAGGATGAGGTGCCATCACATCCAGGCGTTCCTCAACGCTTAAGCCTGGAGTATCCGCCGGTACGATGAAGGCACTGATGCCTTTGGCACCCGGTGCTTCGCCCGTCCTTGCGAAGACAACGTAAAGGCCAGCAATGCCACCGTTGGATATCCAGGTCTTTTCGCCATTGAGCACATATTCATCGCCGTCGCGGATGGCGGAAAGTTCAATGTTTGCAACATCAGAGCCGGAGTCTGGTTCTGTCAGCGCAAACGCAGAAAGCGTCTGGCCTGCTCTGGTTTTATTGAGCCACAGCTGCTGTTCTGGCGTGCCGAACAGGCTGATGGCGCCTGTTCCCAGACCCTGCATGGCGAAGGCGAAGTCTCCCAGACCGTCGTGACGGGCCAGTGTTTCGCGCATAATGCAAAGGCTACGAACATCCAGAGGTTTGGGATCTGCCGGATCAACGGCAGTGAGCTTCAGGAAACCAGCGGTACCAAGATCATTGACGAGCTTGATACAGGCTGCGTCTGTGTCTGAGTGGTCTGCTGGAAGGTTCTCGCAGCACCAGTTCTCAACTGCTTCGGCCAGCTCTCGGTGTTTTTCTTCAAAGAATGGCCATGTGAGGAAGGTGGTGTCAGCCATTTATGCCCCCTCAAAGACCGGTTTTTCTTTTGCAACAAAAGCTTTGTAGGCGGTCTCAAAATCTTTGGTCTGCATGCAGATGGCTTGCGCCTGTGCTTCGGCTTCAATTGCCTGATCCAGACCCATGTTCCATTCTTGGTTGAGCTGGGTCTTGGTGATGCCATGCGCGAAGTTTGGTCCTGCAGTGATGCGCTGTGCCATGCGAATGGCATCGGCCTCAAGTGCTTCTGTGGTGGACATGGAGTTGAAATAGCCCCAAGTGTAACCCTCTTCTGCGCTCATGGACCGGCCTGTGTAAAGCAGTTCTGCAGCACGTCCCTGCCCAATAATACGCGGAAGAATTGCGCAGGCGCCCATATCGCAGCCTGCGAGCCCTACACGGGTAAACAGGAATGCTGTCTTTGCTTGTGGCGTGCCGATGCGCAGATCTGATGCCATGGCCATGATTGCCCCAGCGCCAACGCTGATGCCGTCGACAGCTGAAATGATAGGCTTGGTGCAGTTGATCATGGCTTTCACCAGATCGCCTGTCATGCGCGTGAACTTCAGCAGGTCTTTCATGTCCATGGCGACAAGTGGACCGATGATGTCATGAACATCTCCACCTGAACAATAGTTGCCTTCGTTAGACGCAATCACAACGGCATTGACGTCATCTGCATATACGAGATCGCGGAATGTATCACGCAGCTCAGCATAGCTTTCAAAGGTCAGCGGGTTTTTGCGGTCCGGGCGGTCCAATTGGATGACTGCGACATCGCCTTCCATGCGCCAGAGGAAATGCTTTGGCTGCAAATTCGCCATTTTGTAAGTTGTCAGCATTATCGGGCCTCCCCCTCCCAATCGCTTGCAAATACCTTCAGGGTTTCAGCAAGACTCTCTGCCTCATCAGGAGAAAAGTGAGAGAGCAGCTCATTGATCCACTCGCGGTGACTTGCTGCCATCTGCTCAAAGTTCTCGCGGCCTTCTTTGGTCAGCAAAACCACAGAGGTTCTCCGGTCTCCGTCTCTCAATGTGCGCTGAACCAGTCCGTCCGTGGTCAGGCGATCTATGAGGCCGGTGACGTTGCCGTTGGATACCATCAGGTATTTTGAGAGCTGGGACATGAGCATGCCCTCTGGCTCCCGGTAAAGTGCTGCCATGACGTCAAAACGTGGCAGCGTCACGTTGTAGGTTGTCCGTAGCCGCTCTCGCAGTTCGCCTTCGATCGCACGAGAGGCGCGGAGCAGCCTCAACCAGAGGCGAACGCGGGACTTGTCGTCGGTTGTCTTGTCAGCTTTGAGCATTTCCTGTGAGGCTGTCATTGGGTCTCGCCTCCTGATACGGAGATAGCTTGCCCAGTCACCGAGCGCGCACCATCTCCGATGAGCCATGCCACTGTTGCAGCAACTTCGTCCGGTTGGATGAAGCGTTGCTGTGGGTTGTCCTTGTAAAGAGCAACTCGTGCCTGCTCTTCGTTCATTCCGGTTTTTTGCATTATGTTTTCGATCGAGCGTTGCAACATTGGGGTCTCTGTGAATCCAGGACACACAGCATTGACCGTAAATGGCTTGCTGGCAAGTTCCAGCGCGAGCGAACGAACTATGCCAATGACACCGTGTTTGGCTGCAGCATAGTGGGAGACATAGGAATACCCGCGCAGGCCTGCCGTGGAAGCAATGGCGATCATACGTCCGTACTCCTGCCCTTTCAGAGCTTCCAGTCCTTTTTGGAAGGTCAGGAAGGTTCCAGTCAGGTTAATGTCGAGCATGCGCTGAAAATCATTCTTGTCGATCTTGCTAAAGGGAGCGGATTCTGCTGCCCCTGCATTGGCAATCACGATGTTGACCGGTCCGTTTGCTTCTGATGCTTTTTCAAACATCTGAGCTATTGAACCTTCATCGGTAACGTCTGCAGTGACTGCGCGAATACGGCTGCTGGCACTTGCCACCAAGTCCAGAGGCTCCTGCCGCCGCCCGGCGACGGTTACATTCACTCCAAGCTCAGCGAGGTGGCGGGCTATTTCGGCCCCAACTCCGGTCCCGCCACCCGTTATGATTGCATGCTTTTTCAAACCGCTTTTCCTTACACCCGAACTTTCATGGTCTCAGCTCGTTCAGCGAGACGATACAGCTGGTCGCGACCTGGGTGATAAGGTTCTGGCCAGTAAACCCCTTTGTCGCCAAGATCAGCAGCTGCGTGCAGCGTCCAGTACGGATCTGACAGATGCGGACGTGCCAAGCAGACAAGATCTGCGCGACCAGCCATCAAAATGGAGTTTACGTGGTCTGGTTCGTAGATGTTGCCGACCGCCATGGTTTTCATGCCAGCGTCATTGCGGATGCGATCAGAAAACGGCACCTGGAACATGCGGCCATAGACTGGCTGAGCCCGAGTACTGGTCTGACCTGCGGAAACGTCACAGATATCAACGTTAGCAGCATCCAGCATGCGGGCGATTTCTACAGCCTCATCTGGTGTGAGGCCTTCGTCCTCGACCCAGTCCGTTGCTGAGATCCGTACGGACATCGGCTTATCCTTTGGCCATGCCTCACGCACCGCCTTGATGACTTCCAGCGGGTATCTCATGCGGTTTTCCAGTGATCCGCCGTATTCATCCTCACGTTGGTTGGTGAGTGGTGAAATGAAGGAGGACAGCAAGTATCCGTGAGCGCAGTGGACTTCGATCATGTCGAAACCAGATGCATCTGCCATCTTCGCCGCGTTCACAAACTCTTCTTTCACGCGGTCCATGTCCGCACGGTCCATCTGCTTTGGCGTCTGATTTTGCTCAGACCAGGCAATTGGAGAAGCTGCGAGAAGTGGCCAATTGCCGTCTTTCAGCGGTGCGTCCATCTCTTCCCAACCAAGCTGCGTCGAGCCTTTTGGACCGGCATGGCCAAGCTGACAGCAGATCTTTGCATTGCTGTGTTCGTGTACGAAGTTGGTGATACGTTTCCAAGCGGTTTGGTGTTCAGATGCGTATAGGCCCGGGCAACCTGGTGTGATGCGACCATCAGCGCTGACGCACGTCATCTCAACAACAACCATGCCTGCACCGCCTTTGGCGCGTTCGCCATAGTGAGCAAGATGCCAGTCCGTGGTCATCCCGTTTTCTGCCTTGTACTGCGCCATTGGAGAGACAACCACGCGGTTGATCAGGTCCATTTCTCGCAGTTTGAACGGTGCGAACATTGGTGGGCGCGGAGCGTTATCGGTGTCTGATACTCCTGCCTGATTTTGGAACCAGCCTTCTGCTGTGCCTAACCATTCTGCATCGCGTTCACGAAGGTTTTCATGAGAGATTCGCTGTGAGCGCGTCAGAAGCGAGTAGTTGAACTGGACTGGGTCCAGATGCAGGTAACGTTCGACATTTTCGAACCATTCGAGGGAGTTACGAGCTGCAGATTGAAGCTTTAGAACTTCCAGACGGCGCTCATCCTCGTATTTTTGGAAGGCGTCTTGAATAGAGTTTTCGCTGTGCAAGTAGTCTGCCAGTGCGATGGCGCTTTCCATGGCAAGCTTGGAGCCCGAACCGATGGAAAAATGTGCGGTTGCTGCGGCATCGCCCATGAGGACAAGGTTTTCATGGGACCACTTATCGCAGAGCACACGCGGGAAATTGATCCAAGCAGAGCCACGGACGTGGTTTGCGTTGGTCATCAACTCATTGCCGCCAAGATGCTTTTCGAAGATCCTCTCGCAAGTCCGACACGATTCAGCCTGGCTCATATCTGCAAAGCCGAACGCCTCATAGGTCTCTTCTGTACACTCTACAATGAAAGTCGCGGTGTCATCATCGAACTGGTAGGCGTGCGCCCAGATCCAACCGTGTTCTGTCTCTTCAAAAATGAAGGTGAAAGCATCGTCGAATTTCTGGTGGGTGCCGAGCCAGACAAACTTGCATTTGCGGGTGTCGATGTCTGGCTTGAAGTACTCGGCAAACTCTGTGCGGCTGGTGGAGTTCAGACCATCTGCTGCAACAACGAGGTCGTAATCACCCATGAACTCTTTTGCGCTTGTGTAGTTGCGCTCGAATTCCATGTTTACGCCAAGCTCTTTAGCCCGGTCCTGAAGGAGCAGAAGTAGCTGCTTGCGGCCAATACCGCAGAAGCCATGACCGCTGGAGACGTGGCAGGTATCTCGGTAGTGAACCGCGATATCATCCCAATAAGCAAAGTGCGCGCGGATGGCTTCAGCGCTTTTTTCGTCGTTGACCTTGAAGTTGTCCAGCGTTTCATCGGAGAGAACAACACCCCAACCGAAGGTGTCATCAAACTTATTTCGCTCGATGACTGTGACCTCATGTTGAGGATCTCGTAGCTTCATGCTGATTGCGAAATAAAGACCTGCCGGGCCGCCTCCAAGACATGCGACTTTCATTGCTCTCTCCCCCTTAGGCTGCAACTGCCTAATTCCAACTTGAGATAAGCGTGACAGGTTTTTTAAATTATTTCAAATATAAAATATCTAAGCATAAAATATGTGAAACGCTGCCGGTTTTCAGTTTAACATGCTGTATTTTATGAATTTATTTTTGATTTGTGGTGAGCAGAGCAATACGGGTAGGAAAATATATTTATCACGCAAATGTCGTTGATATATCTATATCAGCACGAAATGCGGAGTTCTGGCAAGCAATGATTCTGTGTAGGTATCATAAAAAATGCGACGGCCTCAGACCGTCGCATGTGCTGGAAATTCAATTTCCTGACCATCGAAGGCGGGTGAAACACCTTCTGGAAGCTCTGTCTGCAAGCGTCCATAATCCAGATCGCAATGCAGGTTGGTGAGGATACTCTTGGCAGGCTTCATCCTCTCAATCCACTCCAATGCATCGTTGACGCAGAAGTGGCTTTGATGTGGCTTCTGACGCAGTGCATCTACAATCCATGTATCCAACCCTTTCAATGCATGAAAGCTGCTGTCCGGGATATCGTTGACGTCAGGTGTGTATGCCAGATCCTGAAAGCGGAAACCAAGTGCATCAATGTCGCCGTGATGAACGAGAAATGGTAGCGCAGTGATTGGGCCCCCTGCTCCGTCTATGGTGACAGGTACTCCATCCGTCAGGCGATTCTCGCTCAGGATGGGCGGATAACCGGAACCTGGTGGGGTAACAAAGCAGTAATCAAAGGCAGAGCGGACGCGCTTTGATGTGAAGTCATCCATGTAGACCGGCACTTTGGCACGCTGCATGAGTGCGAAAAAGCGCAGGTCATCAATACCATGCAAGTGGTCTGCGTGGGCGTGGGTATAGAGCACTGCGTCCACTTGTGTGACGCCAGCTGCCAGCATCTGCTCACGCAAATCCGGCCCGGTATCGACAATTATCGTTGTCGTGCCTTTTTCAGAGAACCGCTGAACCAGCAAAGCACATCGACGGCGGCGGTTTTTGGGCTCATTGGGGTCACATTCGCCCCAATCACCACCAATCCTTGGTACGCCGGTAGATGAGCCGCAGCCCAGAATAGTGACCTTAAAATTGCTGGTCATCGGTCCTCTCAAAATACAATGGCAGTACAAGCCGCATGAGTTTAGCCAATTAAGCCGGATGTGGCACTTTGGAAAACAGGCGCAGAAAATTTTGTGTCGTGGCTTCGGCCATTTCCTCTTCAGAAACACCCAGTGCTTCAGCCAAAACCTTGTTGGTGTGCGCTACATAAGCTGGTTCGTTACGCTTGCCACGCCATGGCTGGGGCGCAAGATACGGAGCATCTGTTTCAACAAGAAGGCGATCCATCGGAAGTTCTGCTGCGATCTCGCGCAGTTCGGTGGAGCGCTTAAAAGTCAAAATGCCGGAGAAGGAGACGTAAAGACCAAGCTCCAGTCCTTTCATTGCCAGCTCCTTGCCAGAGGAGAAGCAATGAAGCAGCGCTGGGAAGCTGCCAGCTTTCATTTCTTCTTCCAGGATGCGCATCATATCTTCATCGGCATCGCGGCTATGAATCACCAGCGGCAGCTGGGTTTCTCGTGCTGCAGCAATATGGGTGCGCAGCACCTTTTCCTGATCTTCTGGAGATGCGTTGTCGTAGAAGTAATCCAGACCAGCTTCTCCGATTGCGACGACTTTGGGGTGCTTTGCAAGCTCCACCAATTCTTCAGTGGTGACGTCGGTTTCTTCTCCGGCCTGATGTGGGTGGGTTCCAACAGAGCAGTAAACGCTGTCGTAGGCTTCAGCTATCTCTTTGATCTGCTCGAACTTGCGGACACGTGTGCAGATGGTGACCATCAGCTTGACGCCAGCTTCGTGGGCGCGCTCGATGATCTGGTCGCGTTCTTCTGCAAAATCCGGAAAGTCCAGATGACAATGACTATCAACTAACATGGTCACAGCAAAAGCGCCTCCAGCGCGATTCTGTCAATAGGTCCTGTAGACCTCTTGTTTTATCTCAGTGGTAAATACCAGCGTATTTACCTCATAAAAAAGGGAGGCATATGCGCCTCCCCTTAAAGCTACATAAATTGGCGTTTTATTCCGCTGTTTCCGGCTCAACATAGCGTGGGAACACACCCTGTGGCTTCGGTAAATCACGACCACCTTGCAGACGACCAGCTTCACCCAATAGTGCGAATGAGCGTTCGTCTTCGTTCAGCACCAACAGGTCCAGCAGTTTGGCTGCGGAGCCCGGCATGACTGGCTGTGCGAGAATGCCAACCTGACGGATGATCTCAGCGGTGGTGTAAAGGACGGTGGCCATGCGCTCGGGGTCTGTCTTCTTCAGTGCCCAAGGTTCCTGAGAGGCAAAGTAGCGGTTTGCTTCCCCAACAGTAGACCAGATACATGCCAATGCATGGTGGATTTCTTGCTTAGCCATGAAACCACGGCATTTTTCGAGCATCTCATCAGCTTGCTGCAAGATTGCCTTGTCTTCATCAGAGAACTCGCCCGGGACTGGCAGTTTACCCTCGCAGTTCTTGAAGATCATGGAGAGCGAACGTTGTGCAAGGTTGCCAATGTCATTGGCAAGGTCTGCGTTGATGCGGTTCACCATTGCTTCGTGGTTGTAGTTGCCATCCTGACCGAATGGAACTTCACGCAGGAAGAAGTAGCGAATTTGGTCGAGGCCGTAGGTTTCTACCAGATCGCGTGGTGCGATGACGTTGCCCAGAGACTTGGACATCTTCTCACCAGAGTTGAACAGGAAACCGTGAGCAAACACACGCTCTGGCAGAGGTACGCCTGCAGACATGAGGAATGCTGGCCAGTAGACTGCGTGGAAGCGAATGATGTCCTTGCCGATGATATGAGCGTTAGCAGGCCAGAACTTGGCCATTTCGCCGTCCAAATCCGGGTAACCAAGCGCAGTAAGGTAGTTGGTCAGCGCATCGACCCACACATACATGACGTGCTTCTCGTCACCTGGCACCGGGATGCCCCAGTCAAAGGTGGTGCGGGAGATGGACAGGTCCTTCAGACCGCCTTTGACAAAGCTCATGACTTCGTTGCGGCGCGCATTTGGACCTACGAAATCCGGGTTCTTCTCGTAGAGCTCGATCAGCTTGTCTTCGTAAGCTGAGAGACGGAAGAAGTAACTTTCTTCTTGGACCCATTCGACAGGTGTGCCCTGAGGGCCGTAACGAACGCCGTCTTCGCGAACTTCGGTTTCGCCTTCCTGATAGTAGGCTTCGTCACGTACGGAGTACCAACCGGCGTAACTGTCTTTGTAGATGTCGCCAGAATCAGCCATTTTCTGCCAGATTGCCTGACAGGATTTATAGTGACGCTCTTCGTTGGTCTGAATGAAGTCGTCATTAGAACAGCCCAGCATTTCCACCATTTCGCGGAAGAGCTTGGAGTTCTTATCAGCAAGATCTGAAGGTGACATGCCTTCCTTGACGGCGGTCTGAAGCATCTTCTGACCATGTACATCGGTACCTGTCAGGAAATGTACTTCTCGGCCATCCAGTTTCTGGAAGCGGGCCAGCACGTCAGTTGCAATTGCCTCGTAGGCATGGCCGATATGCGGCTCACCATTTGGGTAGGAAATTGCTGTTGTAATATAGAAAGGCGATTTTTCTGTCATATCCTAAAGCGATCTTTTGATCCGGGATCTAAATCTGGAAAATTCTTTGGGTTTGTGGCCCAAAAAGACGTAGGTCAGCTCGTGCTTGCTTTCCGCAGGTCAGCGAGAAAAGACAATACAACTTGCTTGCGATCGAGGTTTAAAGCATCTGCTGTTGAGGCAGCGCGGCCCACCTTTTCCCACAAGTCAGCCCACCTGACAAGCGCATCCGGCTTTGTGCTTGCATCTTTACGCAGTTGATTGCTCAAGAATGTGCGGGTCAGCTCCAAAAATGTGTTCCATGCGTCTTCTGCGCCGCGCCCCGAAACTTTATCCGCAAAGCTATGTGCGCGGATCATATCCAGATTGGTGACGGTTTCGACAAGGCCCGTAAACTCCTGTGCAATTTGCAGTGCTCCGCCGTTTGCTGCCAATGCAGCCTGACGCAAACTGCCATCTGCCAGCGTGTGAAGAGCCTGCGTGTTGCCTGATAGAGCGCAGCCCATTTCAGTCAGCGCTTGCTCAATAGTCTGCTCTTCCAGTTTGCGCATGGATAGCTTGCGGCATCTGGAGCGTATTGTTGGTAAAAGACGTCCGGGATTGTGTGAAAGCAGGATAAAGAGCGATTGCTTTGGTGGTTCCTCGAGAATCTTAAGCAGAGCGTTAGCTGCTGACTGGTTCATGTCATCAGCGGAATCAACAAGACAGATGCGCCAGTTTCCACCTGCTGCCGTTGATCCAAAGAAGCCTGTGGTCTTGCGCACTTCATCAACAGGAAGGTCGCGCTTGAAACGCTTTCCTTTCAAGTCCCATGGACGGCGCAGATGCAGAAGGTCTGCATGAGAACCTGCGGCAATCATTTGAGAGCTATGGCTTTCTGGCGGTACGTACAGGCTGTTTGCAGCCATCACAGGTGTAGAGAAGCGGTCCGGGTGCTCTAGTATGAAGCGTGCGAAACGAAACGCCAGAGTGGCTTTGCCGATGCCTTTGGGGCCGCCGAGGATCCATGCATGATGAAATCGCTGTGATCTGTAAGCATCAAGCAATTCGGTTTCTGCTAGTTCGTGGCCGTAAAGGCGGGATTGCTCGCGCGGCAGCGGAAGGCCTTCGACCTCGTCGAACTCAGGGACTTCTTCGATTATGGGAGCTTTCGCCATACTCTCTTTTCCCTGATTGCCTACGGACGTGCCGTATCTTGTTTGATCTGCTCTTCAAAGCGGCTTTGGACGGCCTGCCAGATATCTTCAGTCACTTTGTCCTGAGACTGATCACCATCAATCACAACAATGCGGTCTGGCTCATTACGGGCCATATCCAGAAACATTTCTTGTCTGCGACGGTGTGTTTCCAAGGTATCTGTTTCAAAGCGATCCGGACCGTCAAACTCGACGGGAGCTGTGCGTTTTGAGACCCGAGCCAAACCGACTTCAGGTGTCACGTTGATCAGTAAGGTCATATCGGGATTATGGCCTGCGATTGCGACCTGTTGCAAGGCTTCGACTGTTTGCGGAGGCACGCCAGATTCGCCCTGATAAACGCGGGATGAATCGGCAAATCGGTCGCATAGGACCCATTTGTCATCGTCTAGTGCTGGCTTGATCAGCGTATCGATATGGTCTGCGCGGGCAGCTGCAAAAAGGACTGCCTCAGCTGTTACGCCATAACCTTTTGCAGCACCGGACAGCAGAACTTCGCGAATGAGTTCTGCGCCTTGAGAGCCGCCCGGTTCACGTGTGGTGATCGCTTCAATGCCTTTGGACGCGAGCTTGTCGCGTAAGCGCTGAATTTGAGTAGACTTACCGGCGCCCTCGCCACCCTCAAAACTGATAAAAATACCCGGCAACGTCGAACAGGCCTCCAAGACCTTCGGAAGTCAGTAGATCTGAAATCCGGTTCTCTAGAACAACTGGTAGAAGAACTCACCTAGCGCGTCCCAAGCACGGCCTTGCAGGTCTCCCATGGCTACATCCTCTCCTGTAACCAGTGTTGCCCGATAAATCACGTCATTTTTGGAAAGAACCTGCAGTTCTCCAACTTCCATTCCCTCTTTAATCGGTGCGGGAATAGGTCCGTTGTAAACAACGCGCAGTTGGTATTTGTCTTTTTCGTTGGGATTGATAAGCGTTGCGACGGCATCATTTGTCTTTAACGAGACTGTTGTTCTCTTGCCGCCATACACTTGTGCGTCGCTGACAAGATCGCCTTTGCGGTAAAACTGTTCGAGTTTAAGACCGGAGAATGTTGGCAACAGCAGAGTTTTCATGTCCTGAACGCGATCCTGCATCGTCGGGGATGCTGCAATAGCGGCCACATAGCGGCGACCGTTACTGTCGAGCGTACCAAGCGCCGCAAAGCCTTCTCTCTCAGAGAAGCCGGCTCCAAACCCATCAAGACCTTCGATATCCCGAATAAGCGGGTTCTTGTTGCGCTGAGTGATTTTGTTCCAGGTAAAGCGATCCATGGAAAACACAGAATGCAGTTCAGGCTCATGTTCCAGAACATACGCCGCCAAGATTGTCAGGTCTTCCAGTGTGGTTTTGTGGTTCTCGTCAGGAAAACCCGTCGGATTGGTAAAATTGGAATTTTCCATGCCAATGGACTTGGCAAGCTTGTTCATCTCCCGCGCAAAATTGGCTTCACTGCCTGCGAGCCCCTCTGCCAGAATGATAGCAGCATCGTTGGCGCTCTGAACGATAAGACCGTACATCAGGTCATTCACGGGAACAGAGGAGTTCAGGCGGGCGAACATGGTGGTGACGCGGGCGGGTGCGCCGCCTGTCCGCCAGGCATGTTCGCTGACCTTGAAGGTGGTTTGCGGGGTGATGTCACCGGCATGCAGTGCCTGCTGCACCGTTACGGCGGTCATTAGTTTGGTGAGATTTGCCGGGGCAAGCAGAACCTGAGAGTTTTTTGAGAAGATTAGTGACTTGTTGGAGAAGTCATAAAGAGTGGCTGCTTTGGCTTTTATCTCAACTGCATGAGCTGCTGGAGATGCGAGTAGTGCGCAGAGCACCGTTGCTACTATCGCTGAAAATCTCCAGCAACCCGGAGATAGCCAGCGCTTAAAGTTGCTTAGAGATTTATGCTGTTTGCACTTCTGCCACCCAACCTGCACGCCTGTGTCTCCCTGAATGTTTTTAGAGAGGCTATGCTACGCCCCATCCCCTAAAACAAACACTAACGCAGGTCAGCAGACTGGGTAAAGCCGTTTAAAACTAAATGACTTAGTGTTTTTGACCAGTACGAGATTGCAGCAGTAAGTTCTTCAACCCAGTTCCACCTGAAAACGACTTAAATGCCTCATGTGCACTGTTGAGCCTTTGCTGTGACGAGTAAGAGGAAACTGCGTTTCCGCTCTGGAATGCTGGTGCACTGTCACTTGTTGGTGTTTTATAAACATCTGAACTTGGTGGTGGAAGGATTGAGCTGCCAAAGGATGTTGAAACTGGCTGTACAGCAATCGCAGGTTTAGGCGCATTTGGGTTTGCGTTTGTCGCAAGAGCGCTGTTGATGCGGTTCTTGAAGCTGGATACGGACGCGACTTGTGTCGTGCTCAAGTTACGTTCGTAGACCACAGCAGGATCGAGCTGGCTGGAATTGAACGCCAACACATTTTGCGCCGCATAAATTGGAGTGTCGTATGGCCTGCTTTTTGGCATTGGAGCCGGGCCGGAAATGCGTTTCACAGGATTTGCAAAGGCAAACATGGTCCGAGGTGCAGAGTTGCCGCCGTTCCAGTTTCCGCCATTGCCAGAATAAGAGGCCAGTAGCTTCTTCTCATCCTGTCCATGAAGAGGTGCGCGGCTGACGTATTCAACACGAACCTTTGCAACGCCGCTGGATTTGGTGCCCAACATTCCTGCAACGCGCTCAGACAGATCAATCACGCGATTATCGTGGAATGGTCCACGGTCATTCACGCGCACAATCATGGAACGGCCATTTTGCAGGTTTGTCACCTTAGCATAGCTCGGCAGAGGCATTGTTGGATGCGCTGCTGTCAGCGCATTGCGATCAAAGATTTCGCCATTTGCTGTTTTGCGACCATGGAAGGTTGGACCATACCATGATGCCTTGCCGGTTTTCTTGTAGTTATCGTCGCGTTTGGGATAGTACCACTTGCCAGCCACTTTATACGGTTTGCCGACAACAGCGCGTCCGCCCCCTTTGGGAACTGGCTTGGTGCCCTTCACCACACGAGGACTTGCAGCTACGCCATATTTCTTTTCACTGAACTTCACTTTGTCTGTGCCGCCACCACAGGCTGCAATGCCTGCGCACAAGGCAACTACAGATATGCTGGTCGCTACACGTTTGATCGTTTCGGGAGCTGGTGCTTTCACCGAATAGCCCCAATTCAGTAAAGAAGTCATACCGTTGTTACTCACTACATGTTCGGCACTGACGGATTTCAGTCTGCTTGAGCAAAAACACCCGAGCTCACTACAAACTGAACCAATATTAAAAAGATAGCCGATAAACCTTAACTGAATCCGATCAAAATGTCTCCACAAGAAAGAGAGATTTTTGGCAAGGTTAACTTCCTTAGGGGAATTGGCGGTTTTGGCGGGGCTGTTTGATTCCGCTGTGAAAAAATTAAATTCATGCTGTGGAACAAGTTTTTCGCTGGCTTGACTTTGGAGGTCGCATGAACCAAATAGAGCCCACACCACACAGCCGGAGAGGTGGCAGAGTGGTTGAATGCACTGGTCTTGAAAACCAGCGGGCGTGGAAGCGTCTCGTGGGTTCGAATCCCACCCTCTCCGCCATCTATCTTTATGATAGATAAAGCAAAAGAGCCCACCTTTATGGTGGGTTTTTTGTTGTCTTACTTCTGAAGGCACGCTCCCGGTTCAGCTAGTTTCCCGCTGCCCCCCCAATCAAACTCTCTATACTGGCCATCAATAAACGAGCGGTTGGAAGTGTTTAGCTCGTAGCAATCAAAGAATGCCTTAGCGAGATCTACCTAATGGACAGGTGAATATGGTGACGCCAGACTGTCATTTTATCCGCGGGGATTTTTATCATGAAGCGATTGAGCTTAGCTGGTGCTTTAACCTCCTTATTTGTGTTGCCTGTTGCTGCACAGACGGCTGAGGAAATGATCAAAGAGATCTTCCTGGTCGATACGATGGATAACTTTTGCGATATTGGCATCAATCATGAGCGGACGTTGGACTATATTCGAGACAACAAGCTCAAAGCGACTCCTCATTATATTGTGCTGGTTCAGGAAAGCATTCGTCTGGCAGGAGAAGTGCAACACACACTGGAAGATGCAGAGGAAGACGCAAGCGGAGTTGTGTGCATCCAATTGAGTGAGCGAGCGAAAGAGCTGGGTCTTGTGGTGAGGTGAGCTAGAGGCGTCTTGCTTGCCTGCAATAAAAAAGAGCTGCAATCGTGCGATTGCAGCTCTTTGTGTTTGTTGAAAATACCAAACTTTTAGTCTTGCGAGATCATTGCCGCAGTCATCAGACGATAGGTGATCTGAGCTGCCGTGAAATCCCATGCGGCATTTCCATCTGGCGCCAGTTCAACCACGTCGAGACCAACGCATTTGCGGCCTTTTAGTGCATGCTCTACCAGGTGCAATGACTGGTAATACCCAAGGCCTCCCGGTACTGGGGTCCCTGTTGCTGGCATCTGAGAGGGATCGAGGCCATCTACGTCAAAGGAGATGTAGATGTGCTCAGGAAAGTCCTCTGGCAGGTCAACAGTGTGCAGCCCTTTGGTGACCAGTTCTTCTGCGTCGACAAAAAATACTCTGTTGTCTTTGCGGCTGTCCATCTCCTGCTGGCAAAGCGCGCGAACGCCGAACTGAGCCAGAGAGTTCCCCTCTTCTACTAGGAGGTTCATGACAGAAGCATGGGAATGCTTTTCGCCCTGATAAGCGATGCGAAGATCTGCGTGCGCATCAATTTGCACAATGCCTACTGGCTTGCCGAGAGCACGGGCCACGCCTGAGACTGCGCCGTAGGACAAAGAATGCTCACCCCCCAGAGTGACTGGAATTTTGCCTGTTTTAACCGCGTCTTCTGTACGTTGAGCGAGGCGTTCCATAACTTCTGGCAGAGGTCCGTCGCAGTCGACTGGGCTTTGCGTTGCAATGCCGGAAGCGCATGGCTCAACGCCATTACAGCCGCGCTCCAGCTCATTGCTTGCCTCAATAATGGCTTGCGGGCCTTTTAGTGTACCTGAGCCGTATGAGACGGTGCGTTCCAGTGGGACCGGAATAATTGTGAAGAGAGCGTCTTCTGCTTTGCGTTCTGCTTCAGTCAGCTCACTGTCAAGAAAAACAGACATTTCGTACCTTTAGGAAAGACGGTTCAGGAAGTCGCTGTAAGAGAACTCGCGAATGATTTTAAGATCATCGCTTTCAGAGTTCCAGAGCGCGATTGCTGGCAGAGGGACACCATTGAAGGTGTTGGTTTTCACCATGGAGTAGTGAGCCTGATCAAGGAATGCGAAGCGATCACCAACACTCAGCGGCTCTGCCCGTGTGTAATCGCCGATCACGTCGCCTGCGAGGCAAGAAGGGCCGCCAAGGCGGTATGTGTGCCCCTCCTCCACTTCGTTCAGCATGGCCGGGCGATAGGGAGCTTCGATCACATCCGGCATGTGGCAGGTTGCGGAAATGTCGACAATCGCCAGTTTCATGGTGTTTTGGGGCAGATCCAGCACTTCACCCACCAGAATGCCAGCATCCAGTGCAACGGCTTCGCCCGGTTCCAGATAGACTTCCAGCCCTGTTGTTGCCCGCACATCCTTGATGAAGGCAATCAGCGCTTCGCGGTTGTAGTCTTCACGGGTGATGTGGTGGCCGCCGCCGAAGTTGATCCATTTCAGTTGTGAGAAATATGGTTCAAGCTTGTCTTTTATCGCTTCCCACGTGCGCTGGAGCGGTTCGAATTCCTGCTCACACAATGTGTGCATATGAATGCCGTCAACGCCCTTCATTACTTCTGCATTTAACTGCGAGATTGGGAAACCCAGACGAGAGCATGGGGCGCATGGGTCATACTTCTCGACCTCTCCTTCAGAGTGCTCTGGATTGATACGCAGGCCTACGTCTACATTTTGCTCAGCAGCGCGGATGTTTGGAAGGAAGCGATCTTTTTGAGCTGGTGAGTTGAAGATCATGTGGTCGGTATAGCCAATGATCTCATCAATCTCGCTTGCTTTATATCCAGCGCAGAACGTTGCAACTTCTCCGCCGTATTCCTGCCGGGCAAGGCGTGCTTCATAAAGCCCCGATGCACAGGTACCATCCAAATATTCGCGCACCACTGGCGCTAGCGCGAACATGGAAAAAGCCTTCAGTGCAGCGAGGACATGAGCGCCTGAGCGGTCTGCTACGTCCTTAAGTACAGAGAGGTTGCGGCGAACCGCAACCTCATCAACGACAAAACAGGGACTTGGCACACGGGAGAGATCAAACTCTTTGAAGGCCCCCGCATCACCAGCCTGTGTCTGCATCATTTCTGCCATGAGCTTAGAACTGAACCGGACCGTCGAGCTCATGAACCTGCCAAGGCAGGCCGTGCTCATTCAACATGTCCATGAAGTTGTCTGGGTCCAGCTGTTCCATGTTCCACACGCCCGGCTCATTCCAGTTCCCTTTCAGGATTTGGGCGGCACCAATCATCGCAGGCACACCGGTGGTGTAGGAAACAGCTTGAGAACCTACTTCTGCATAGCACTCTTCGTGATCACAGATGTTGTAGATGTAATAGGTTTTTTCGCCAGAGCCGTCTTTTGCCTGACCCGTTGCAATGTCACCAATGCAGGTCTTGCCTTTGGTCAGCTCGCCCAGATCGCTCGGATCTGGCAGAACGGACTTCAAGAACTGCAGCGGGATGATTTCCTTGCCTTCATGCATAACCGGCTCGATAGAGGTCATGCCGATACCTTCAAGCACGCGTACGTGGTTGATGTATGCATCGCCGAACGTCATCCAGAAACGCGCACGTTCAATTTCGGTGAAGTGCGTTTTCATGCTTTCCAGTTCCTCATGGTACATGAGGTACATGTTTTTCTCGCCAACGCCTGGGAAGTCGAAAGCAACTTTGTGGGTCATTGCAGGTGAGCTGATCCAGTCGCCTTTTTCCCAATGGCGCGCATCTGCCGTTACCTCACGGATGTTGATTTCCGGGTTGAAGTTGGTTGCAAATGCCTTGCCGTTGTCGCCGCCATTACAATCAAGAACGTCGATCTGACGGATGGTCTCGAGCTTGTGCTTTTTAAGCCATGTTGCGAAGACAGAAGTAACCCCTGGATCAAAACCAGAACCGAGGATAGCTGTCAGCCCAGCTTTTTTGAAGCGTTCCTGATACGCCCACTGCCAGTGATATTCGAACTTTGCTTCGTCTTCTGGCTCGTAGTTGGCGGTGTCCAGATAGTTGATGCCTGCTTCGAGGCATGCATCCATCAGCTTCAGGTCCTGATAAGGCAGCGCCAGGTTCACCAGCAGCTCCGCGCCACTCTCTTTGATGAGTGCGACAACAGCGGCGACGTCCATCGCGTCAACTTCAGCGGTCTTGATGGTAACGCCAGTCTTTTCCTTCACGCTTTTTGCAATGTCATCGCACTTGAACTTGCGGCGAGATGCGAGCGTAACTTCGGAGAAGATGTCCGAATTCATTGCCATCTTGTGTACGGCTGCGGAGGAAACACCGCCTGCGCCGATTACCAGAGTCTTACTCATGTCTATTCCCCGGTCCTTGGATTATTCGTAATAGGTGTAGCCGTTGATGCTGTCGCGGTAAGCGGCAACCAACGTGCGTCGATCTGCGTTCTTTAGTGTGCCGGCGGAAACCGCCTCATCAATGAGTTTGCGGAAGGCATCTACGCAGTCGCGCGGATCATACTCCACATAGGAGAGAACCTGTGAAATCGTATCGCCCTCAACTTCCTGAAGTAGATCAAATCCACCGTCAGCTCTCAGGTCAATTGTTGCGACATTGGTGTCGCCAAATAGATTGTGCAGGTCACCCAGAGTCTCTTGATAGGCCCCTACAAAGAAAACGCCAAGATAATATGGCTTGCCTTCTTCCAGAGTGTGCACTGGTAGTGATGGTGAGATGCCATCTGCCAGAATGAACTTGTCGACTTTGCCGTCGCTGTCACAGGTGATGTCAGAAAGAACGGCGCGTCGGTCTGGTGCTTCGTTCAGGCGTTGTAGCGGGACAATTGGATGGAGTTGGTCAATTGCCCAGACGTCTGGCAGCGACTGGAAGAGAGAGAAGTTACAATGGTAGATATCTGCCACTTTCTCCAGCTGTTCGTCGATCTCAGGCGCAACACCTCGTGGTGGGGCCAGTTCCTTAATCTTGGACATGAGGTGCAGATAAATGCGCTCAGAACGGCCCATCTGACGCAAATCAATATATCCACGCCGAAAAAGTGCGCGCAATTCATTGCGGTAGAATGAAGCGTCGTTCAAACATTCCTGAAGCCGCTCTGCATTGAGGTAACCTTCCACAGCTGCAAGATCTGAGACCATGTGGTGGTCATCTTCTTCAGGCTTTGGTGCGGTTGGTGCATCAAACAGAGTTGCTTCGAGCACGTTGAAGAGCAGCATTGAGGATGTGGCCACTACTGCACGGCCACTTTCGGTGATCAATGTGGGGTGGGTGAGTTCCGCCTCATCCATCGCATAGGCGACAGTTTCGACCACATTGGAGCAGTATTCTTCGACCGAGTAGTTGGTTGAGTTCTCAATCGCCTTTTTCTCACCGGTGTAGTCAACACCAAGGCCGCCTCCCAGATCTAGATGGGTTAGTTCGGCCCCTTCCCTCGTCAGCTCAACAAAATAGCGGCAGGCTTCACCTACAGCGCGGCGGACATCGTTGACGTCTGGTACCTGTGAGCCAAGATGGGAGTGCTGTAGCTTCAAGCAATGTATCAGTTTCGCATCGCGCAGCTTATCGATGACCGCGACCAGCTGATCGGTGTTCATGCCAAATGTGGACCGATCACCTGAGCTTTCTTCCCACTTGCCGCCAATCTGATTGGTAAGCTTTACTCGCACACCAAGTAGAGGCTCTTCGCCGAGCTCTTCGACCACGCTAATGACGGTATCGAGTTCTTTTGGGCTTTCAAGCACGATGATGGTGTTGAAGCCCAATTTGCGAGAAAGAATTGCGAGGCGAATGAACTCTTCGTCTTTTACGCCGTTACAAACAATGAGAGCGTCTTTTGGCAAGCGGTGCGCAAGGGCAATGACAAGCTCGGGCTTGGAACCGGCTTCCAGACCGTAGGAGTAAGGACGGCCAAACTCAACGATACGATCAACGACTTGCGCCTGCTGATTGACCTTGATCGGGAAAACACCGCGATACTTGCCTTTATAACCGACGCGTTTGATCGCATCTGTCATGGAGTTATTGATGTGAGCGATTTCGTTTTGCAGAAACGAACTTACGCGAAGTAAGAGCGGAGAATGGATACCACGTTGTTCAAGGTCGTGAACGATCTCCGGCAGACTCACCTTGGGAGCGTCCGGCATCAAAGGATTACTAAGTGCAATATCGCCGTTTGGCAGCACAGAGAGAAGATCTTTACCCCAGCGCCCCATACCGTAAACAGCATGGGCGGTACCTTGATTATTTGGCAACCATTTATCCCCTTCCAGAAATGATTTTGCCCCATTTACTCATGGTCTACTCATCTGACAAGCCCAATATTGGTGTTCTAAACACCAGAGGTGAGAGAACAGGTGCACAAGTCACTTTTTGCCGAAACTAAATCTACAACCTGAGATTTAAGTAGAAGCGCTACTTCAGCAATTTTAAAGTGGAATATGGTTGGCTAAAGACAATGCAGATGCTCTCTCCCCTATTTCTTGCGGATATCTCATTTGCTTATTTATTTGCGATCAATCTAGTCATAGATTAATTGCACTAACTGGAATAACTCTCCACGGGATTATGTTTTTAGTGACTGCAGAGCGACCATGACTTGGCAACAGCGGCTTCAAAAACTACGAAAACAGAATGACCTAACGGTCAAAGATTTAGCTCGACGTGCAAACGTTGGTTACGACAATCTTTATAAGATCGAAAAAGGTCTAATTGATAATCCTCGCGGGGAAACTCTGGGAAAGTTGGCGCAAGCTCTTGGTGTCAACGAGCAGTTTCTTCGTTTTGGAATTCACGGTGTCAATGATGTCAGTTTTCTCGAAGACGCTGAAATTCTAAATGAGATGGAAGAGCATGCGAAGCAGACTGATCTGGATTTAATTGATCAGGCATGGACACAGGCGTTAGAAATTGAAGCGCAGGTGTACGGCTCAGGCAGTAAAGGGCCTATGAACTTCGTGTCCATGATGTTTGCTCGTATTTATCACGAGATGCTGAAACGAAATGAGCAATAAGTAGCATTAACTTGCGAACTTGCCGTCTCTTTGGCACTGTTGTTAGAAATTCAAAATCTATTTTCCAACAACTTGTTACATTGCGTTCTTAATTGAATGTCATGCCTCTCGCTTTTCGTCAATCTCGTTTTGAGCTCAATTCCTTCCGTTTAATCTTCTCATTTATTGTTGGGGGAATTTACCTAATTCCTATCTGTTGATATGCAGCTTTTTTCTCTGATTTTTTGCCTTATGAATTTAACTTAGTAATTGTGCATACGTCATGACTGTGTCTTTTTAATCTCAGGTAAATCTTGATTAAGATATTGTATTTCAAAGGCTAATTGTCTTTAATGTTGCGCCTCTGTTTTTCAACTTTTAATGTGCATTACTCAGGTTACTTAAAACTTGAGTTTATTTACCTTTCCAGCTGTTGAAATCTACGATATGGATTTATTATCCAATTCAACTCTAATTTGTGCTCCCTTCTTGATTATATGAAAGGCGCATAAGGATTGGACATAATCAGGCTGTTCGTCTGAGTTGGTATTTTTACATTTGCTTTTAGTTCTCTAGTTGAAAGAACTCTTATGCCCATCGACTTAAATCGCGCTGAACATTCAAACGAAGTAGATAGTCAACATTCGACTGCGCGGCATGATATTTTTGAAGACCTCTTGAAAACAGCGAGCATGCATACTGCGGATACGACTCCTGAAGTCGATTTTTTGAACTTGCTGACTGCGGGTATGTCTTTTGGTGAGCCTGAACTTGGTTCTATTGTTAAGCATAGGAGCACCGAAGAAGTTGGTTTTATTTGCGGTGAAACCACACTTATTTGCGGGCACCGTGCACTCAAGTTCAGACCTTTTGACAGCTCTCCAACGGAAAGTGTGACGTGTGATCCTGATGAGCTGATTGTGGTTGGAGATCCGGATTTGAGGGTTGGCTATCCGCAACGTTGCAAATACTGAAGCGACATTCCATTCAATGGAAACAGTAGACAAAACGCTCCATTTCTGGAGCGTTTTGTTTTTTCAGATTGCATAGGCTGGGCTAGTTGCTTGAAGCATCACTGAGTTCGAACTCAACTGGCTTGAGCACGTACTCATCAGGAATTTCTGCCAGTTTTACAACCTGACCACCGTTTTCAGAGGAAAACTTCTCAGCGCCCGCTTGTGTGCCGAATGGAATAGCCTCCGGTGCCCCCATGCCGCCGTTCTGCGTACTTTCAATGACGAAAAATGCTGCATCGGCATCAACCCAGTTGTTGTTGCCTGGCTGCTCCCAGCTCTCTGCATTGTCCATATCGTTTACGTAGATTGCAACGTAATCTTTGGACTCTTCAGGCAAGCGAGTGAATGCAACAGCATCGCGCACCTGTGAGAACCAGAGCGGGAATGGGCTTCCTGCCAGGTGGATTTGGGCTTTGGGGCCTTCATGGTCGAGAACCGTCATCTGACAGTAAAATCCTGCTGCCTCGGCATTCAGTTCCATCGCTACTGGCTTGATTACTTCTTCTTTTTCCTGACATGCTGCCAGAAGCAACGTGACACCAACGACTACGAATAGTTTCTTCATCATGGGGAAACCCTTTTAAGCAGTAGGATTGCACCAGACATCGCAACACCCGCAAATGCGAAGATGGATGCAAGAGCTGCGATTGGTGGGAATGGAAGACTTTCAGCAACACCCGCCATACCGCCGACCATAGCGTTGGCATCGAGTGCTGAAAGGTTGAACAGGCGGAAAGCATCTGCAGGGTTTGCCAGTAGAGCGAATGGGAACACGCTGGAAGCAAAGAAGCCTTCGCTATCAGCAACCAGAGCGCCGAGCAGAGCCAGATCATAAAGAACGATCAAAACCAGCCAAATTCCGATTGCCATTGCAGCTGCTGTTGTCACCTGACGCACAAGTGAGCTGACGATGTACCCAAGAGACAGGAATGCAAAGCCTAGGATAGCTGAGGTTCCGATCAGTCGTGCAAAGTCTATAAAGCCACTGGTGTCGCCGCCGCCGGTTGCTGCCAACATCATTGCGGTTGATCCGTAGCCAAGTGTGAGGGCTAGCAACAAAACGCAGATATGTCCGACAGCCTTGCCAATAAGGAACTCGCTTCGTGTCATTGGCGAGGAGAAGATCAGCAGCAAGGTGCCGCGTTCGATTTCACCTGCGACAGCATCAAAGGCGAGCAGCAGAGCGATCAACGGAACCAGATAGACTGACAGGCTGGACAGAGAGGCCACAGTGATTGTCATGCGGCTTACATCGAGTGTGCCCGCAGGAGCTGAACCGAGCAAGGCCAGTGCCATTGAGAACGCGCTCAGGATCACAACAGAAAGCAGGATCCAGCGATTACGTAAGCCGATCCGGAATTCTTGTTGAGCTACAGTGAGGATACGTTGAAACATACCTTATACCTCCCCTGCACTATCTTCGAGATCTGCTTTTTCTGAGAAGTGCTTATACACATCATCAAGCGTTGGCAAATGGACATCGATGTCTTCGATCATTGCGCCAAGACTGGTGACCGCAGCGATTCTTGCGATCTTGTCTTCGTGTGCGCACATAATTTCTACCGAGCGGCAATTGACCGGAGTGCCACCCAAGCGGTTCGCCAGTTGCTCAGCAGGTTCTTCTTTCGACTTCACCTTGAGGCGGATTGGTAATCTTGCTGCAGTCCGCAAATGGTCAAGCGTATCGTTTGCGACCAGCTTGCCTTTGGACATGATCAAGATGCGATCAGTGCGAGCTTCCATTTCCGTCAATGCGTGAGACGACAGCAAAACTGTTGCTCCATTCCCTGAAATCTCAGTCACCAAATCGTAGAAATTTTGTCGAGAAATCGGGTCAAGGCCACTTGTTGGCTCATCAAGAAGGACAAGTTTTGGTGTCCCAATCAATGCTTGTGCCAGCCCCAGACGTTGACGCATGCCTTTTGAGTAAGTCCCAACGCGGCGTCTTCCTGCTTCTGCAAGTCCGACCCGTTCGAGCAAACCAATGGCTTTTTTTGCATCTTCGCCTTTTAGTTTTGCGTAGTATTTGAGAACTTCGACACCTGTCAATGTTCTTTGAAAGGCAACAGATTCGGGCAGGAACGCAGTAGATGCGCGTGCTTTGTCACTGCCAGGCTCTGCGCCTAAAACTTCAATCCGTCCATCTGTTGGGGTTAGAAAGCCAAGTGACATCTTAAAGAATGTCGTTTTCCCTGCCCCATTGTGTCCGAGGAGCGCAACCCTCTCTGCGCTTCCCAGTTCAAATGAAAGATCTTTTACAGCATCCCGTCCATCGAAGGTCATGCGGACGTTTTCAGCTCGAAGAACTGTATTGTTCATCTTCTTGCTCCTACCTTCGGCATTGCTAACTCTGGCGCATGCATCAATGGCTTTGTGTCCACGATTCCGCCTGGCAAAAGCGCCGGAAACTGAGACTGCGTCCAACTTAGGAGTTGAACAGCAGGACTTCCGGTAAGCAGCTTTGCAGCGGGTTGCGTCCAGAGAATTTGATCGACCATGTCGTTTGGCCGGTAGGCGGTGTCGGCTACTCCATCACCGTTCATGTCAAAGGCTGAGTGGTCGCTCCAGAAGTTTCCGCGACCTTCATAGGTCCACTCCAGGTGACGTGTGCCCACGTACTTGACCTGAGTTTTGTTTCCGATGAAAGCATTGTTGGAAAACTTATTTTTGGCGGAACCAGCCGTGAAATGAACTCCAATCTCACAACGCTCAAACGTATTTCCGTCGACTTTGTTTTTGTTGGCGTTGTACATAAACAAACACTTTTCAGGGGAAGCCTTTACATGGTTTCCGGTTATCACAGCATTGTTTGCGTAGTTCAGCATCAAGCCATGATCGCGGTCACCATCTGAAACATTGTTTGTAATGGTGAGTTTGTCGGAAAACATGAGGGCGTAGCCAATGTGATTGTCTACTGAGATGTTGTTGGAGATAACTCCTTTGTTGCCATACATGTAGTGCACGGCAAAGCGAGTATTTTCAAAATAATTATTTCTGAAAGTATCTTTTGGACTTGTGTTTACAAACACACCGTCCCTACCATACTTGATGGTGTTGAACTCCACCATAAGTCTTGGTGAGTTCCATACATAGATGCCGTTTCCACGCTCATTCGGGCGCAGATCGCGACGTCCTTCAATCAGATTATCGGCAACATAAGCATCGTCTGGTCCGTGTACATCGACACCTACCAGATTGTTGAGGAACTTATTGCCTGTAATTCGGGCACGATCTGCTTTTTTTGTCAGCTTCACGCCTGAATCAATTGTTTGGTTGGAAAGACCTGAACCGGTAATCACCAGTCCATCGACGACCACATCTGGTGCTTCGACAGTTATTACTGAGCCTTTGCCATTGCCTTTAAGCTCTGCGCCTGGCTCTCCTTTAAGCACCAAAGACCGATCGATGATGACCGGTCCCTGATGAATTCCAGCAGAAAGGCGCAAAACGTCTCCGTCCTGCGCCTTTTCTAAGGCGCGGGCTAAGGCATCAGGCTGTGCAGGAACAAGGATCTCAGCGGCGTGAGCAGAAACGCTCACGCCAACCAAAGCCGTCGCTCCCAGCAATGTTTGCCAGAACAACCTTGTCATGCCCGCTGCTCCCTTATGCGTCGCGAGGCTCAACGAACATACGACCGCGCATTTCCATGTGCAGTGCGTGACAGAACCACTGGCAGTAGAACCAGTGAACACCTGGACGCTCAGCAATGAAGGTTACAGATGCAGTCGCCTGAGGGGCAACTTCCATCGCCACACCGTAGTTGGAGATACAGAAGCCATGTGTCAGATCGTCAATGTCATCAATGTTGGTGACGTAAACGGTGACTTCATCGCCCTGCTTCACGGTGAACTTCTCAAGAGAGAAGGTTGGAGCTGCAGAGTGCATGTAAACGCGAACTTTGTTGCCGTCGCGGATTACGTGTTCTGCTTCTTCCAGATCAACACCATCAGCTTTCGCCTGTGCAACCGCATCAGCGAATGTTGGGTCGTTACGATCCCAAACAGAAGCTGGGTTCACAAGAGAACGGTGAACGATGATGACGTCGTGTGGCTCAGCAAAGGTTGGGCCGTCATGGACGATCTTCATTTCGTCGCCAGAAATGTCGATCAGCTGCTCGTTTTCTGGCTTCAGAGGGCCAACGTTCAAGAAACGGTCTTTGGAGAACTTGTTCAATGAAACAAGCCATTTGCCGTCCGCGTCCAGAGTTTCACCCATGGAAGTGTGGTTGTGGCCTGGCTGATAAGCAACATCAATCTTGGAGTGGATTGGGTCGATATCTTCACCAGCGTACTGACGGATCGCTTTGTCGATGTCCCACTTAACCATCTGGCTGTCGAGGAACAGTGTGGTGTATGCGAAGCCGCGGTTATCGAATGCTGTGTGGAGAGGACCGAGGCCCAGCTCAGGTTCTGCAACAACTGCGGAACGTGGATCTGCACCATCAAACACTGCATCCAGCTTGTCCACGTCGATAACGGAAACTGTTGGAGACAGCTTACCAGCGATCATAACGTGTTTTTTGTCTGGGCAAGTGTTACAGCCGTGTGGGCTGTTTGGCACTGGAACGTATGCGGTGTACTTGGAGCCTTTACGGCCATCAAGTACAGGCACACCATTCAGCATCTGGTAGTCGCCGTTTTTAACGCCTTCTTCGATGCGTTTGATGTTGAAGACAACACAGTGGTCCATTTCGGACGCAGTCATCTCTGCCAGGTTTGTACCCATTTCTGAGTTGTAGCTGGTTGAGAATGCGTATTTGCCCTGATAGTCCGCATCACAGTTATCCAGGTTACCGGATACAATCACCTGCCATGCAACTTCCATGGTGTCGCCGTCGATTGCGGAGAAGATACAGCTATACTCTTCTGGCTTATCAAGGATTTTGCCATCGTTTACGAGTGGAGCTTCGTGCTCACCGTTTGCGAAGACATAACCTGTGCGAGGCCATTTTTGAGGACGCAGACCATGGATGTCATGTGCATTTGGCACTTCGATGATCTTGTCAGCTTTCATGGTGTCGAGACGAACACGTGCAACGCGTGTGTTTGCCTTGTCGTTCATGAACAGGTAGCGACCGTCATACTTGCCGTCGGTGAAGGACATATGTGGATGGTGAAGGTCACCATTGTCATATGTATCCATATTATGAGCTGCAAGGAACTCTTTGGTTTCTGGCAGAAGGTTTTCTGTCAGGATTTTTTTGGATTCGTTGGTCTGGCCCCAACCGGTTGCAGAACAACGGTTGAACACAGGAACGCGCATCAGCTCACGCATGGACGGGATACCCAGAATGCGCAGCTCGCCAGCCTGACCGGAAGACCAGAAGCCGTAGTATTCGTCCAGGTCACCTGGAGCAACGTGGAAATCGTTGCCTTCTGCTGCCTGTGCAGCAGTGATGCCGCCAGTTGCGCCAGCAACTGCTACCGCGCCCAGACCTGCAACAGCAGCTGTTTTAGCAGTACCACCGAGCAATGCACGGCGTGACAGACCTGTCTCTCTTTTATCAGTCATGAAAGTCTCCCTTGATACTTTCTAGTAGATTTGGCTTAAGCCGGTTGTTTGACGGAAGTGCCCTTTTCCGTCTTTGAAATACCCGTCTGCGCTTCGAATTTCTTGCGCTTGGCAAGCTTCTTAATGCAGACCGGACATTTGTCGTCGCTCTGATACAAGACCTGACAATGCAGGCAGTTCAGACATTCGTTTGGATTGATGTTGCCCTCTGGATGGATCGCTCCAACCATGCAGTCCTTTTCGCAACGAGCGCATGGATTGCCGCACTCTTTGTAGCGCTTCAGCCAGTCGAACATGCGTAGGCGTGCTGGAATGGCGAGCGCTGCACCGAGCGGGCAGAGGTAACGGCAGTAGAACCGTTCGATGAATAGACCTGCAGTCAAAAGTGCCACTGCGAACAGGACAAACGGCCATCCGCGCTGGAATTTCAAAATGATCGCGGTCTTGAATGGTTCAACCTCAGCATAATGCTCAGCAACTGCCAGTGAGTAGAGTGACAGGCCAAACAGAGCGAGGAAGATCATGTACTTCACAGCCCAGAGGCGCTCATGCAATCCCCACGGCAATGATACCTGAGGAACTTTGAGGAACTTGGCGATCCTGTTGGTCAGTTCCTGAAGCGCACCAAATGGGCAGAGCCAGCCGCAATATGCGCCACGTCCCCAGAAGATAAGCGCTGCTGCAACGGCGAACCATAGCAGGAACACGAGTGGATCCATCAGGAATGCTGTCCAGCTGAATTCTGTTGTCAGCGCTGAGAAGAGTGCCAGAACGTTTACAACAGAGAGCTGTGCGTTTTCCATCCAACCCAGCCAGACCAAAACGAAGGTGAGGAAGCCAATACGGAACCAGAAGGTGAATTTCTCTGACTTGGCAACTTGCATCTGGAAGAAGAAAACGCCGGTCAGGATTGTAAGAGCAATGCCCAGGATTGCGATATCAACCTGGCGATCGTTCCAGATGCGCTGCCAAAGCTCAACGCGGCCGTTTTCTGCAGGAGCGGCAACTGCGCCCTCTCCATTCCCTGCATCCGCCACGGCAACGGGCGCAACCTCAACCTTCTTCAGGTATTGTGGTGGCAACTGATAGCCCAGATCAAATGTCAGGAAGGTTTTTTCAATCGCACCAATTGTACGGTGAACAAGAAGCTGCAGTCGAAACGGTTTGCTTGGATCGAAACCAGAGTCTGCAGGAATGGTGAACATGTCCAGTTCTTTGAACGTTGGCGCATCACCTGCTGCCACAACGCCGAGACGTTTGTGTTGACGATCTCTGAAGCGTACAGAAATATCATCTTGAATCAGCTGAATACGATCAAAGATGCCACCACGAACGTAGCCTGTTCCTTTGAAAGAATAGCGACCGCGACCAAGAACCACGATTGCATGTTCACCCTCTTTCAGTCGTTTTTTCAGATTGGCATACTCTGCGTCTCCCAGGATCGTGCGACCTACAGATGGGACGTCAGCGAGCGCCATAAACATATCGACATAAGAGTCAGTTTCAGGCCCCTTCTCAGGACGCTTGATGGCTTTGGGGTTACCTTGTTCCACAAACGCAGCGTTAACCTGGCCGACGTCGAGCGTCAGACGGCGGATGGAGCCATCTCCGGTCATTGTCATCCAGTCGGAGACTTCTGTCTTGTCTGGATCAATGACAAATTTTGGGCCAGTGTCAGCAGTAGCGCCTTTGAGGCCACCAATTCCGAGGGTGCGAGCCACTCTCAGGCTTGCTCTTACAACGGAATCATCAATCACCATAATGGTGACAGTCGCGCCGGAAATGATATCAAGCTCGTGAGCAGACCCGCCCTGCTCTGCTTCTTTCTTGATATCGAGACCAGCGTAGTTCTCGGTGATCTTTTTGATCTCGCTATCAGGGATACCGATCAGAACGATTGGTTCTGCGTGTTTTACCAGCTGAACGCTTGTAAGCATGCCTTCAGGATTGATACCAACCAACGTATCAATAGGCTTGCCGGAATACCCTGTTGTGGAGACGAGATCGGTGGTCAGGAAGACCCAACCTAGAACGTCATCGCCAGCCATTGCGGGCAGCACTGCGATATCCTCGCGCAGCGCACCATACCTGTCGGCCTTAGGGAAGAACTTAGTGACCTCAACTTTTTTGGCAAAGTCGAGAACACGGCTTGAAGAGTCCGACGCAGCTATCGCGATGTTCGACGCACTGAGAAAGAACGTGAAAATTAGAAGGAAGACAGTGCGCAACCTGAGAGCTCGCATTTCCGAGAAACCTTATCTCGCATGAAAAATATACATTAAGTAGGTGCGCTTATTCGGAGGTGAGTTCTTTGCGACAGATCAAAAAGCAAACTCCACTAATCGATCAAAACGATCCTCTCCACAGTATTTAGATATTTCACAACTTTTGATTGATTTTGTGGAGATGTACTCTGACGGGGTATCTGCTTGTGTTATTTAAGTAATTGTTTTTGTTGATGTTATTTGATATCGGCGTTGACATCAAAGAGACACTAGAGCTCTCACCTTGACGTGAAAATACGTAGCGCGACGGGGTTTAGGTTGTAGTTCTACTGAGGAATCGAGACAATTTGCCCTAGTACGTAAATCGGATTGCTCGTTAGTTTAGATGAGGGCGACGCGTTGGCAGGTGTTTCTGTGCTCACTGATACTTGATTGAATTTGGGCGAGGCCGATTGCCACTATCTTGAAGGGGAAGGTATTTGAAGAGTGTTGCTTTCAGAACGTTCCAGAGTGCGATTGCGGCTCCGTGTGGAAAATCGAAAAAAGCGCTTGCGCTAAGCCCCTGCAATCCTTAGAAGACCCCTCACAGGCAGCGACCCAGCGGTCACCGCCTAAGAGCCCGTAGCTCAGCTGGTAGAGCAACTGACTTTTAATCAGTAGGTCCACGGTTCGAACCCGTGCGGGCTCACCATTTAACCTCATGGTATATAAAGAGGTTTAGCAAAGCTCCCTCCCGGGAGCTTTTTGCATTTGGGCCTCGTGTCAGCACTATGTCAACAAATGAGAGTGTTTCAGAAGCCGATTTTGCTCTCACAATGCCCTCAACATCTTCTCTAATTTAGCTCTGGAAAAGCTGTGAATGTCGTCATAGTTGTCAGAAGCTAGGTATTCTGCGGGGCGGCAACCATCGGTAACTGTAAGAGAGTCGTAAGCAGTTGTATCCGCCTCGAAGCTAACTGTATCCAACACTCCCATAAGAGAGCACCGATGCCATCAACCCTCATAAGTTGCGCAGCGGCTCTGACACTTATATGTAGATGAAGCGTGCCACGCGACACCTTCAACAATTTTGCGCTGAAAAGACTATTGAGGACGACAATGGCTACTGCAGGCAGATCAATTCGCTTATTCCTTGTAGACGGTAGCCCCTCAGGCGTTCTGACAGCAGAAATAATGAACTGGACCGGCCATATCCTGTACGGCCCGAGAACCCGTTTAAAAGACCTTCTTGATCGCGATGAACTTGCACGAACAGGCGTGTATCTGCTTGTCGGCAAAGACAGCAATTTATCACCTGCACCACAGGTCTACGTTGGAGAGACCGACAATGTCAAAAGTCGCCTGCTTCAGCACAACAAAGACACAAGTAAAGATTTCTGGGAGTACACATGCATTGTCACAAGCAAAGACCAGAATCTTACTAAAGCTCATGTTCGATATCTCGAAAGTCAGCTGATTTCGATCATACAAAGAGAAGCCCGCGCAACGCTACTAAACGGGACAGCACCTGATTTTGATTACCTCCCCGAAGCAGACATCGCTGATATGGACTACTTCCTAGAGCAACTTCGAGTAGCGCTTCCAAGCATTGGGTTAGACTTTCTTCGAGAAACCCCAAAACGTGTCGAGTTTCAGCCTCAGCTGGAAACTTCCGACGTATTGTCTGATGAGAAAAGAGCAACTTCATTGCGTCTTGTTCAACGCAACATACAAAGCAATTTAAGAACACGCCCTACCCTTGATGGGGCTTCTAGCCCAGTTTTTGAGATAAAACGGCCAAATCTTGAGGCAGCAGCAATGGAGTTGGAGGGGAGCTTTGTAGTACTAAAAGGGTCTGAGGCTAGAAAAGATACTCGGCCTTCAATTGGCTCTAACGTAAAATCAACAAGAGAGCAGCTGCTTCATGCTGGCAAACTGGCTCCTTCGAAAAAAGTGACCTTTGGGAGTTTCAAGAAGATATTGCATTCGGCAGCCCAAGTGCCGCATCACAAGCCGTTTATGGGACAAGCCGAAATGGTAGAGTTGATTGGGTCATACAAGGTACCGATCAGACCTATGCGAGCTGGCAAGAAGAGCAACTTCAGGATATTCAAATAGAACCTGCACAATAAGCACCTTTCCTTGAACTCATATCGACAGAAGCTCGACCTAAAAAAGGCCTGAGAAGCATCACGCTTCCCAAGCCAGAATATTCCGTGAGAGGCAAAGCCTCTCTTCATTCCGTATTTTTAGTCTTTGGAGACTTCCAGCGCACAAGGTTCGAGCAGCTCGGAAATCTTCTCGCTACTTCCCTGCACATCTTCAATGTGATTGCGCACAGTATCAAACAGTGTCAGCAACGCTTCATATTCCTGTGTGTGCTCCATGCGCTCACTCAGAACCACACTCATAGAATAAACTAGATTTTTTAAGGTGGCTGACTGAGAGGCTAAGTTGATCCACTTCGTTGCGAAGGGACGTATGGGCACATTTCTCTTTACCAGTATCAGTCATCATAAAACCTCCGTTACAGGTTTGCTGAACAAACCACTCAACAGAAGACTTCTGACGGCCCACTGGTGAGCGGGAGGTTCAGAACCTGGTAACGCAGGCGGGTTTATTCCCCCGTGAAGGGTATTGTATTCACCGCCCTCCCGCCCATAAGCGAGAGTTGCGTTTGGAGAGCTAACTCCAGACACAAAAAGACCGCAGAAAACGGCTGCGGTGCCGTGTTACCGAGGTTCTGACGCCTCAAGCTGACCATGCGATGTATGAGACAAGGTGTCAATGCAGGGAAACTGAATTCCTCCACAAACCCATGGGATTAACTGGGCCAAACTAGACGATGTAAACTGAGAACAACAACATGAACATCAAGCCCTCGCGAAAACCACATAGCCGCTCGCACCGTGATCTCGAACTACCCGTAGGCAGATAAAAGCCTGAGAAGGACCCGCGATGCTTGAGAGAGGAAGACGCTATATCACATCCAGATAAATCAGCCGCCTTGCCCCCGTCGCCTTCTTGGTTACCTGTATCCGCTTCTGCCTCAACAGCGGTGCTGCCCGTTCCACCGCATTGCCAAACGCATTCACCTTTGTCGGCCAAAAGCGTGATGATCTGATTTGATCACTCACAATCATGTTGAGCTCTGCCAGCAGTTCAGTTGCTGTGCCCACCCAGCTCTCACCACCTTGCCGAACCATGAGAAACTCATGGAGAGCTACCGCAATTGGATCACCTTCAAACGCAGCTTCCGCCGTGCCGCGCCGATTGCTCTCATAAGCCTCCAGAAACTCGTCCTCTTCCCAACCAAGGCCTGAAGAGGCAGCAACCATCAACCGGGCAAAGTCTGCCATGCGAGGGTGGCGATCCAAACGCACACTCTCAATATTGCGAATGGCTGTGCTCAACGCATCCAGCAAAGCGCCAAGCATACGCGGTTTGAGCTGCTCCCATTCCTGCCAGAACAGCTCTTCCGGCTGACGGCCCACCTCATCAATCCGCTTGAGACGAACAGAAAGTGCCCGCTCTGCCAGATCAGCCCGCTCAGTCAGCGCCGGAATGCCATTAAGCAGCACTGGCCGCGCTCCTTGAAACCAATAGGCATCGCCATCTGTATGCAATTTGCGAGAGATAAACCCACTCCCCGTCGCCATCCGGCAAATCGCATTAGAGAGCCAGCCTTCCATTTTCGAGACATTGTCGAAGTTGAGCACATGCCCGTTTTGCGCCATCACCATAAGATCACGCTCATCCTTGGGAAGAGAGGACGCAGAAACCGCACAGGGATCTGTAATCGACCGCAACAGCCGCGCCATAGTGCTCTTGCCACTGCCTTGCTCTCCTCCAAGAGCTAAAACCGGATAGCTACGACTACGCCCCCACAAGCACGCCACCATCCAACCAAGAATGAGCTTACAGTTCTCCTCCTCCGCATTGATGAGGTGGCGCATCTCTTCAATCTGGTACCCTTTTTCAGGCACAGGTAACGGCGACATCGTCTGCTTGCGGATGAACTTGACGGGAGGATTTTGCACTACTTCCCAACCGTTCCGGCTGATACGGATCGCTTGCCAGTTCTCATCTGCCAGATCGAACCAGCTTTCCCCATCCTGCCAGCCAGTACGCATAAAGGGCGCATGGCAAGCGCCCTGCTCCAACGCCCGTACCTCAAATACCCGCAAGGCATCACTTAGGTTTTGCGTTGAAGGTGCAAGCCCGGTCTTTTCATAATATCGCCCCACCAGCCAACGTTTGAAACTTTGGCTCTCAACCGGCCAATGTTCATTGTGACCATTCACCAGCACAGTGGCAAAGGCATCCTTTTGCGGAGAATGCCACAGCTCCAAATCCTGCGCGACCGAAAGCAAACTCCCACCGCGCGCACGCGGCTTAGCTTCGGGTTCTGCCTCGTCCTCTACCTCAGAAGACAATGCGAAGGCTTCAGCTTGTTCTGATGACCACCCATCAGCCAAGGCGTCAGCAGCATCCCAACCTTTGGAAACATCATCCGGCGGCACAAAAACCGTTACAGATGCAGCCCCAACTCTCTCAAGGCAAACAGCAACATCAGTGGCAAACTTCAGCCCAGCCTCATCCGCATCAGGCCAGATAAAAACCTCACGCCCGATAAGAGCAGACCAGTCCGCTTTCTTAGCTGCATTCGAGCCACCGGGCGAGCTGATACAAACATGTTTCAGCAACAATTGCCTTGCAGCATCAGCGGCCTTCTCCCCCTCAACAATAACAATCGGCGCATCTGGAGCTTTTGCCAAAAGATCCAAACCATACAGCGGCCTAGGTTGAGGCCACGTCTCCCATCGCCATTTCAGTTGCTCTCCAACTTGGAACGAACACAGCGGTCGAAAGCTCTTGCCCTCCCCATCCATATCAAACCGACAGACATATCCAAGCACCTCGCCCGCTGCATCACGATATGTCCAGCACTGCGAAGGAACGCCTAATTTAGGATGGAAAGCAGGTGGTTCTGGTGCCTCATCTGACACCGGCATCACAATCGCCTTTTGTGGCTGTATTCGATTGGATTTGGTTGCTTGGTCTGTTTTGATTGGAGCAAACGGATCACTCATAAGCATCCACTCCAATCATATCCGCAAGATTGCATGCAGCTTGCTTCTGCGAGAGCGAAAACAGATAGGCCCCAAGGCTGATAAAATCCCGTCCGCCTTCACCGGTGGCAAAATCACACCACAAGCCTGAAGCTATATTGGTCTTGAAGGAGCCAGCCCGTCGATCCACCCGGCGCGGGTTCTTCACGGTATACTCGCAGCCACAAAGCCGTCCACCGGGGAGCCACTGCCTGCAGATCGTATCACCATGCAATAAAGCAGCTTTGGCTATGTGCTGGAAATCAATGCGAGGCCGTGGCTTATTGCGCGATCTCATGACCTTGCCTCCACTTCACTCGTGGAGCTGGCCAAATGGGCTTTAATCCAGGCCTGAATATCAGAAGGTCGATACCTTACCGATTTTCCCAGCTTCACGAAACTTGGCCCACCGCCACGCCTGTATGGTCCTTATAGAAATTCCAAGATAATCCGCCGCCGCCGCCTCTGTAATCAGAGCATTCTCAACGCTGTTCAGTTCCGTCCTCATAACCATCATCTCCGCTCATTTGCGATGCGGAAATGTTGTTTGGATTCCACCGACAGAAATAGGTGACACGATTATTCAGTGCGGGTGATCTGAATTATTGATCTAAAGAGAGCTTGAGCCTTGGCCCCGGTTTTGTGCGGTCTTTTGGAGCGTGTAAAGCCCAAAGCCTTTCAAAATGTCGACCACTTAATCCCGAAAAAAGCTGTAACGCTTCCTTCTTGATACTGTCTCTTCGTTGCCAAGGTCGATCTGCAAGAGCTTGCAGAAAACGTATGACTTCAGCCTCAACAAAACGACCTGTACTATCAGATTTTGAGCTGCGCTTTACCTCATTACTTTGAGCCACAAATATCGTCAAATCTTTGGCCAGCACTTGCCGCTGATCACCGTCAATGCGCAAGAGTTCATTTCGCCGCCATGAGACATACGAAAGTTCAGAACACCAATAAGAGGCAGGAACTACGTGGGCATCTGCTAAGGCTGCTGTCGCAGCCTTTCACTATAAGCTCACCACGCTGCAGTGCAGATATCAGAGCCAAATACGTTTCAAATATCAGCTGAGTTGCCAGCTTTTCCTCAGCTCTCTTGGGAGCCTTGCCACTCTCAAGGATTTCCATCAACCTATGATCATCCCGCCACTCAGGGGGAACTGTTTTCTTGTGGCGTTGAGTTAAAGTTTGACGGTCAGTAGTTACAGGCCAACAGCTAGGCAAAAGATTTGAAAAATACGAACAGATACCCTCGAGTGTCCAATCATAAACTGCCGAAAGCATCTTTAAAGAAAAGTCCTTCGACGAGTGTCAGATCACACTCTACAATATCCCCCATCAGATCCTCTAACCCATCAATCACGGACACCACTGTAGACTAGCGCGTATTGGGGAGTGATATTGCTGAAAAAAATTGCTTAGTAACGATTAGAACGAAAGGAATACTGCTCTCGAAAAGCAGAGCCAAAAGCCAACTTTCAGCTAGTTCGATCATAAGTTAAGACGCGCTTACCCAGAGCCTTCTGCAGTAGCTCTTATTGCGATATGCAATCACTCAGTGACCAACAGCGGACATTGACCCTGATGCTGAATTCGGGCCTTCCCAGCGTGTTCTCAACCGCAGGTCGACTTCGCATCTGAAACCTTTGTAGAGCTCCTCTTTAGCCGTGCTATAGAAACACAGAATCCCCCATGCGGACAAAGCTGACATTCGCTGCAGTGCAGAAAGTTGGACAAGCCGGAGGCACAGTCCTGCAAAGCGTGACTGCACCCCCGGCTAGGTCCGGCACCAATTGACATCGCTGCTGGGGACAATGCCCAATCAAAGGGTGCGGACAGATGGTGTCTTTGTCAGCTGATGAACTGCGCCGCGAACACCCAGGTGGCACCTGTCATATCATTGTCACCAGGCCCGCCTGACAGGATCGTGCGACCATCCCCGGACAACCCTACAGAAGTTCCTTCAAGGGACGCGCCGGATGCACCGGTTCCAACCAGCTTTTCTCCACATTGAAGCCAAGTCCCGGAACTGTTCTGAAAGACCCACACGGCACCGACATCCGAATTGTCGTCATCGCCTCCAACGACGATAATGTCGCCATCGCTCGAAATACCAACCGCACCGCCCTGGCCCGCTTTGCCGGAGGCTCCTGTGCCGACCAGCTTGCTGCCCTGCTGCGTCCAGTTACCTCCGGCTCTGGAAAAGATCCAGGTCGCTCCTGTCTGGTCGCTGTCCTGATTTTCGCCAAGGACGAATGTATTGCCGTCATGTGAAACGGCCAGCGATGTGTTCTGCCCATTGGGATCTGGAACAGCGCCAGTCGCCGTCAGATAGTTGCCCTGCTGTTGCCACCCGCCGGAATTGACAAATACCCAGACCGGAGCGTCCTGGACCGCTTGAACGAAACTGCCGACGACCAGCGTCTGCCCATCACCAGACAGGCCCAGAGACACGCCCTGGTTTGCGTTGGTGCTGTAGCCCGAGCCGACCAGTTTGCAGCCGGATTGCGTCCAGCCGCCCGCCGTGCGGGTAAACATCCAAACCGCACCTTTAGCACCGCCATCGCCGTTGCCACCAATCGCAACGGTGTTGCCATCAGATGAAATGCCGACAGCAGCGCCTTGCATGGGACACGAAGAGTAATCGGTGCCTACCAGTTTATCGCCCTGCTGAGTCCAGACATCTTTGGATCTGGTGAAGACCCAGGCAGCTCCAACCATTCCGTTGTCACCGCTACCACCGGCGATCACCGTATTGCCGTCGGCCGAAATAGCAACGGATGTCCCAAGTCCGGAGGCGCCAATTCCATCGGTGCCCGTGAGTTTAGGCCCTTGCTGGATCCAGCTATCGCCTGACTTGATAAAAACCCAGATTGCACCCGTGCTTTCGTAATCACCACTGCCGCCGACAACCGCTGTGCAGCCATCTGCGGAAATCGCCACGGATCCCTGCATGCCGCGACCCCAAGCGCCTGATCCGACCAGTTTCGCACCCACCTGCGCATAGCACGCAATTACGGGATGCCCTGATGTTCGATCTTCATTGCTTTGTTGTTCTGAAATGCTCATGACTGTTCCTTCGACTGGATTGAAGGCCCGCACAAATCGCTAGCCTTTGTTGTTCAGTCTTGTGCAAAACAACTGCATACGCCAAGTGGGTACGATGAGGCGGCGCCCATGGTAATGCAACTATAAGTTAATTATTCAACAATAAACCTCAATTTGCACGTCTCGACCCTCCTTAAACCATAACAATACTTTAAAACAGGCTATGGTAGAGAAAACAACGATATTATCGAAACGCCGTCATATTATTAACATCCAAAAATACCAAATAAAGACTTGAATTTTTGGATTTTTTATTAAGCAACCCACCTAACTAAAGCTTTTAATACATTGTCCATCTTTTCTGTTATTTTTTACATCTATATTCTATTTTTTGATTGTTTCTTTTCTTTACACAATTGCTCTCATAACGATAGGTCGCGGATTTAAGCGTTTTGGTGAATTGTTTAAATGGAAGTACTATTTTTTCGCTGCCATCTGGCTACTGTTTTCTAATTGCCGGGTTCGCCGGACGGACACAAACTAAAGACCAATACTGTCAATATGCTTTGTGTTACACTGCTAATCTCATACTAATCGCTTAACATGATCCGCAATGCTAACAATGCTTTGCATTCGACTAAAATCAGGTTGTACAACGGAGGCCTTCTTTGTCCGAAAGACGTTTTTGCAACCTCTATAAACAGGTTTTATCTTTCTCCAGTAGTGAGCTGGATGATAAACTTCCGGCAGCCATAACCTTTCTAGCCATGCTGCACCTGCGCAATCTCCCTCCACTCGACGCTGCGTCGAGTGGAGGTAAATGCCCCCTATCTTATCGGGCGCTTCACATAATCATATACTGAGATGAACTCTTCAGAAAGAGACCGTAGTCTCATCTGCAAAGACTTGCGCAACCCATGCGAGAAACACTCGAATGTCAGGTAATGGCTCATCAAGTACTCGCTTGCCTCAGAAACCACACTGCAATTTCTTCCGAAACCAGACATTTGCCATGGTCCATGACGCCGCAGCGCAGCATCACCAAACCAGTCACTCATAGCACGTACGAGTTCCGCGATTTTATTGTTGTCCGCTTATAAAAATTACGCCATTTTGACTCGTGGTCAAAGTTTCTGGAAGATGGCACTCGCGAGATCTTAGGCGCCGCCGCACATCCGCAACCCGCAGTCGACCATCTTTATCAGCTTCAGGATGTCGATTGGGTTGCCGCTTGACCGAGTGCGAACAGGTCTTCGACAAACGACCGGTGGCCGTTCTCGATGGCATCCGGTTCAATACCGAGTTTCTCCGCATAGCGTGCATTCATGCTGTCAAGGATGGTCGTGATATTATCGCTGAGCAGTTCTGCCTTGGTCGGCAGCGTCATGGTGTAGGCATACGATGCGATCGGGCCGAGATGCTTGGTGATCCGTGTCTTCTCGATTTCTGAGATCGAGGCCTGCATGCAGGCCTGGAAGCACCAATAGCAGGTCGCCCAGCACTCGACGATGTCGTCCGGTATCTGGTCATGCTCATTACTTAGATAGAGCTGGCGGATGGCCGGATCTTTGCCGCCGAATACCACAAAAATGAGCCTCCCCATGACAAAGGGCCAGCTGTCCTTGTCGCCTTCGGCAGGCAGGACCTGGATCGAGGAGCGCGGTGGTTGGTTGCCCTTGTTGGCCTCCGATCCCTTCCATGACGCAGCTGCGATGATCATCAGCAGTGCGCGCAGGCGTAGGATGTCGTGATTGTCCAGCTGTCCGGTTTCTTGTCGATCCATGATACGCTGTCCTAACTTGAGTGCTGCGCTGACGAGCTGGTCTTTGGTGGCTTTTCGCTGTGCCGCTTTGCATTTGCGCGCCGCTTCTTCCCGCTCTTCCTCTTCCAGTGTCTTTTCCTCTTTCCCGAAGTCCACGCCAGCAGCAATCGCGGCTTCCGCGTTGTCGGTTTCATCATCGAGATTGAACGCATCGCTCATCAGGTAGTCATTATCTGACTCGTCAATCTCGTCGCGCTGTCCGTCGATGCCGAGGATGCGGTTCAAGAATCCACGCACCAGCGTGACTTCACTCCCCGCGAGGCTGTTGTGTGTCAAGTTCGCTTGGGCAGTGCGCGGACGCCGTCTGGCAATAAATTGTTCGTAGCTCAGCACTTCATAGTGTGCCGCCGACGCGTCATTGTCGCCGTGACCCGCCTTCGGAATCGAGATTGGCGCTTTGTCCTTGTCTGCATCCGGTTCGAGCTGTTCGAGGAAATCGAGCACTTCCATCAGCATCAAACCAGCTTCGGTTTCTTCATCAAGACCGCGCAGCGCATTCTCCGTTTTGCGCGAGCGCGCCTCCCTGATGGCAGCGCTCAATCGGCCGATAAGCGTGACAATTGCGGGTGCCGACCGATGCCCGTCAGTGAAGACCAGACAGGCGAAGGACGGCCTGACATCCGTCCCGGAAATCTGGAATCGTAGACTGTGCTCACTGTGCAGCGGCGACCAGGCGCAGGGGATTACCGATCCGTTTTGGTCTAGCAGTTCGATGGTACAAGCGGCCGGGTCGATCAACGATGTAGGTCGCCAGACAAGCACATCAACCCTGACCTCGAATTGGCCGGGGGCTTTTTCTGCCAGCTCTTCCAGCGGCAGGTCGTCATCGAGCTCGGGTTCGTCGATTTCTGCGGGCTCGATCGTCTGCTCTTCATCCAGAACATCGGCTAGCTCGAGCGCATGTATGATAGTATCGGGCGGCAGTCTTCGATAGAGACAGACCTCTTCGTTCTTGCCGACATAGTCCCCGCGACCAAGTGCCGCGAGCGTGCAGTTGGCGCTGCCGAGCAGAACGTGATCGGCGTTCTGCGTTTGCGCAATTATGGTTTTTGCGTGGATGAATCGTCCTTCCCGATACCGGTTGCGACGGTACAGTTTCATGTTGGATAGTGCGCTCACCGCGTCCTTCGGGAACTGGACGACCACAGGGTCGATCACCACTGATACCTCTTCGGGTGAAAGTCGTCCGTTCAGATAAGAGAGTGCTGTAAGGCCCATATCCCAATACGGGCTTACGACGATCAGCCGTGTGACCGGTTCGTCGATGAGACCGGCAAAGCGCTGACCAATACCGGTCTCGATTCCGGTGGTCAGGAGCGCGGCTTCGGTCTGGTCGGCGAGGCCCATCTTCTCGGTCGAGGCAACCGCCTGCCGAAGCCACGGCGCTCTTGCCAGCATCCAATCTTGCTGGCCGCGCAGTGCTTCCTGATCGTGACCGACAAAGCGTGCCAGATACTGCCATGCCGCGGCGACCATGCGCTGATCTGCGGAATCTTCTTCACCGCAACTGATCGTGTCAACCAGTTCAAGATTACCAGCAAGGCCTGACGAAGTGATGTTTGCAGAGCCGACAATGATGCGACCGCCCTTTCGTCCGATTTGCAGGAACAGCTTAGGGTGAAACACCTGGCGGGCAGTCGCTCCCTTGACCGTGTAGAGCTTACCTGCATGATCCGGCAGTGTCGAAGCGCCGGTGAGGGCGTGGGTTAGCATCCTTGAATCGGGAATGACAATGTTGTTGCGGCAGCCTGCACCGCGAAGGCGCGGGTTCGTGAATAGCGGCCCGTCTTTTTCGCGTAGCCTGATGCGTCCTTCATCCATTTCGATGAGGAAGGTATAGTCCCGCTGATATCGGAATTTGCGCAGCGCCACCCACATGTGGCGGCGTATGACCCGTTCCTCGATGATGTTAGCGATGATGTCGGCAGAAGGTGCATTCAGGTTGCGATCGAGGAAACTCGTTTCGCTCAATAGAGAGCGGAAGGCATCGGGATTGAAGTGGCTGAGTTCGGCAGCAATATCGCGGTCGCCTTCTTGACTATGCTCATGGATGATCGCTAGTAATTTGATGGCCTTCCAAGCGAGTTCGGGCGGGCAGAATTTTTCCTTACGTCCGGCACCGCGCACGATGTCGCGTGAGAGAAACCACTCGGCTTCGGGGTCGTCCGCAGCATAGGCGTTGGCGGCAGGGGACAGGTCTTCTAGGAAGCTTTCCCAATCAGCTGGCCACGCTTCGGCAGCATCACGGATTTCATCGACGCATAGACCGATGAGGCGCTCCAAAGTAATGCCTGCGGGGAAATTACCTAACTGGTCAAGCGCGAATTTGAACAGTGTCTCCAACTCGATGTGGCTGAGATCGTTTGTGTGATAGACCCACCAGCGCTGGCGCTGCGTGGAGTGGCCTATGAAAAGTGGAGAGCCTTTTGCTCAATATTTCTTTTCTGTCTCTCAAACACGATTGGTGATTGATAACCTAACGCCGAGTGTCGCCGGGTTGGATTGTAAAAGCCCTCTATGTAAACGCCAAGTGCCTTTTCTGCCTCCTGACGGGTTTGAAAAGCAGTTCGCCACAACATTTCGGCCTTGATGGTCTTGAACACGGTCTCCACCATGGAATTGTCGAAGCAGTTTCCTTTTCCGCTCATAGAAGGAGTGATATTGTGCCTCGATAAAAGCCGCTGATAAGCATCGGAGCAGTACTGGCTACCC
>NZ_FOSK01000014.1 GCF_900114245.1 Pseudovibrio ascidiaceicola
GGGGGAGAATTTGATGAAGAGCGTTACACTCACGTCGATTGCTGCTTTGACGCTGCCGTTTCTGGCCGCCAATGGCTGGGCCTATAACGAAGCGCCCATGCTCAAGCAGTTAGTTGAAGCCGGTCAATTGCCGCCGGTTGAAGAGCGCCTGCCGAAAAATCCACGCGTCATTCCAGTCTACGACAGCATCGGCACCTATGGCGGTGTCATGAAGCGTGCATTCAAAGGCCCAAGCGACCGCTGGGGCCCAACCAAGCTCATGGAAGAGCGTGTGGTTGAAACCTACATGGACGGTGACAAGAACCTGTCTCTTGTTCCCGGCTGGGTTGGCGAATATTCCGTGAGTGAAGATGCCCGCGAGTTCACCTTTACAATCCGCGAAGGTCTGCGCTGGTCCGATGGTGCACCTGTCACCACCCGTGACGTTCGCTTCTGGTATGAGGATGTGTTCCTCAACGAAGACTTGATGCCATCCATCAAAGCGCTTTACACCTCCAACGGTGTGCCAATGAAGCTGTCTTTTGCGGATGATTACACCTTCACTGTTTCCTTCGAAAAGCCTTACCCGCTGTTCCTGACAGTGTTGGCCAAGGAGAGCACCGGTCGTCCGGGTCTGGATCGTCCCGGCTTCATCGAGCCATTCCACTACCTCAAAGACTACCACCCAGCCTACGCTGACACGGCCAAGTTAGAGGCAGCCATCGCCAAGTATGGTGCCAAGAAATGGACGGACCTGTGGGATTCCAAAGGCCAGATTCAGGCGTGGTGGTTCAATCCGAATATGCCGGTTCTCACCGCCTGGCGCGTAAAAACGCCACCGCCATCTGACACTGTCGTGATGGAACGCAACCCTTACTATTACGGCGTGGATGCGGAAGGTAATCAGCTCCCTTACATCGACCAAATCGAGCACCGGCTGTTCCAAGACCCTCAAGCCATCAACTTCATGGCGATCCAAGGCGAAATCGACCTCCAAAACCGCCACATCAACGTGGCCGACTTCACGCTGCTGAAGGAAAACGAAGCCAAGGGTGACTACACCATTGAAAAATGGACCAAGGCGCTCACATGGTCGATCATCCCGAACCTGAATTCCAAAGACAAAATCAAGCAGGCGCTGTTTGAGGACATTCGCTTCCGTGAAGCTCTCAACATCTCCGTGGACCGCGAAACCGTCAATGAGCTCGCATTCTCTGGCTTAGGTGAGGCGCGTCAGGCTTCCCCAATCTCCGGCTCTCCGTTCTACGATGAAGAAGCTGAAGCACGTTGGACAGAGTACGATCCAGACAAAGCAGCAGAACTTTTGGATGCTATCGGTCTGACCGAACAAGACGGGGATGGCTATCGTTTGATGTCCGATGGTCGCCGTCTCAGTCTCGTACTTGAAACCCGATGGGATATCCAGGGCGAACTACTCGAAGTCGTTCGCACTTACTGGCAAGATGTTGGTATCGAAGTTCTGGTCCGCATCATTGACCGCACACTCTACCAGCAGCACGTTGATACGGCTGACTTCGATATGGTCCTCGATACGTTTGATCGCTCCTCCGTCATTACAGCCGACCCACTGCGTTTCCTGGGCCGTTACGGTTTCGCGCAAAGCTACTTCAACTGGTGGAGCACCAACGGCAAGTCTGGTGAAGAGCCCCCCAAAGATCATCCAATCAGAGATGTATGGAAGGCATGGGAAGGAGCCCAGACTGCACATAGCCTTGAAGAAGCAAATGCCTATGCGCAGCAGATGGTGACCTTGCACAAGCAATACGGTTGGCATGTTGGGCTTGTTGGTGAAACGCCTGCGGTCTACGTGCGTAAAAACAGCCTGAAAAACTTCCCTGCGGGGTTCGTCCACGACGACGCGTTACGCGGCGTTGGCCTCGCATATCCGCAGCAGCTCTATTTCTCCCAAGATTAATCTGCCTTGCGGTTGAACTGGCGGCGGCGATCCCGATGCCTCCGCCAGTTCACAACTTCAATGCTTCCTTACAAGTACAATAAAACGGAAAAGGGATATGGCAGGTTATATTGCGCATCGCCTACTGTGGTCGATCCCGACACTGATCGTTATTACGATTGCCACATTCGTTATCATTCAGCTTCCACCGGGTGATTATGTAACAGCATACATTGCAGAACTGGTAGAAACTGGCGAAGTCATTGATGCGGAAACAGCAGCTCACATTCGTCATGAGTTTGGTTTAGACCGCCCAATGTACGAGCAGTTCCTCACATGGATCGGCGGAATTCTGCTCCACGGTGACTTCGGGCTGTCTCTCGACTGGAAACTTCCGGTATCTGAGTTGATCTGGGATCGGATTGGTCTCACCCTGCTGATCTCCATGCTTTCATTGTTGATGACATGGGTGATCGCTATTCCAATCGGCGTATATTCTGCCACGCGTCAGTATTCATTCCTCGATCATCTGTTCACCGTCCTGGGCTTCCTCGGTCGCGGTATTCCGGACTTCTTGCTGGCTTTGGTGCTGATGTGGATGGGGTTCCTTTACTTCAATTTCCATGTTGGCGGACTGTTCTCGCCAGCCTATGAAAACGCTCCGTGGTCTTTTGCCAAATTCATTGATCTTCTCTCCCACCTCTGGGTGCCGGTGCTTGTACTGTCTACCGGTGGAGCTGCTGGCCTGCTGCGCATCATGCGCGCCAATATGCTGGAAGAACTGGGCAAACCGTATGTTGAGACCGCCTACGCACAAGGCTTAAGCGAGCGACAAGTCGTCTGGCGCTACCCGGTGCGCGTTGCTCTAAATCCGTTCATTTCCACCGTTGGCTGGGCTTTGCCTGCACTCATCTCTGGCGATGTCATCACAGCCGTGGTGCTGAACCTACCAACAACCGGCCCACTGCTTCTGCGCTCCTTGCAGAACCAGGACATGTATTTGGCTGGTGGCTTCATTCTCATACTGAGCGTCTTCACCATCATCGGCACATTGCTTTCAGACATCCTGCTGGTGCTGACCGATCCGCGCATTCGTCATTCGTGAGGGCACTATGTCAGAGCAAACTCTAAGCGATACTGCTGTTGAACCTGCAGCAGAGGTGAAGGAAAACTCCTCCTACACCGCCAAGCCACTGACCTTGATGTGGTGGCGTTTCAAAAAACATAAACTAGCCCTATGGTCTCTGGGCGTGATCATCCTGCTTTATCTGGTTGCCGCATTCGCTGGTTTTCTGGCGCCGTATGATCCGTTCAAACACAACAGACTTCATCCGTTCGTTCCGCCGCAGTCCATCCACCTGTTTAGTGAAGATGGCACATTTCAGGGCCCATTCGTTTATGGCCTGAAACGCCAGCGCGACCCAGAAACCGCGCGTCTGTCTTTTGAGGAAGATACCAGCAAGATCAATCGAATCCGGTTCTTCGTCGAAGGTGATAAATACAAGTTCTGGGGTCTCGTCCCAACCAAACTGCGCTTGTTCGGTGTCGAAGGTCGTCGCAACCGGATCTACATTCTTGGAACAGACAAGCTCGGTCGTGACCTGTTCTCTCGTCTGGTCTACGGCGCTCGTGTCACGCTCTCCGTTGGTCTCATCGGTGTGTTCTTCTCCTTCGTAATCGGCATTACGCTCGGAAGTCTGGCAGGTCTCATCGGCGGAACAATTGATACCGTCATCCAGCGTATGGCCGAACTCGTCCGCTCCATTCCAACCATCCCGCTCTGGCTTGGTTTGGCCGCAGCCCTTCCGGTGAATTGGGATCCGATCCTCGTCTACCTGCTCATCACAGTCATTCTGGCACTGATCGGCTGGACCAACTTAGCACGTGTTGTCCGCGGTCACTTCATGACCATTCGCAATCAGGACTTCGTGCTGGCGGCCCGCCTGTCTGGTGCAACCAAAACCCGCATCGTGACCCGTCACATGCTGCCGTCCATGACCTCCTACGTGATCGCGGCAATCTCTCTGGCGATCCCGGAGATGATCCTTGGCGAAACAGCGCTCAGCTTCCTCGGTCTGGGCTTGCGTCCTCCGGTCATCAGTTGGGGCGTATTGCTACAGGATGCACAGAACCTGCGCTCGATTGCTCTGGCTCCGTGGCTCCTCATTCCTGGCGTGGCGATTGTCGTGACAATCCTTGCTTTCAACTTCCTTGGCGATGGCTTGCGTGACGCTGCCGATCCCTATCAGAAATAAGGAGAACGGATCATGCAGGATGAAACCATTCTCGAAATCAAAGATCTCAACATTTGCTTTGAGATGCGTGAGGGCACCGTCAATGCCGTAAATGGCGTGAATTTCTCAGTCAAACCGGGCGAGGTGCTTGGTATTGTCGGAGAAAGCGGCAGCGGTAAATCCTTGAGTGCACGCTCAATCATGAACCTGCTGCCACGCAACGCGACCGTTACTAACGGTTCCGTAAAGTTCAGAAAGACGGACGGAGAAGTTATCGACATCCTCGCTGAGAAGCGAGAAAGCCGTAAAATGCGTGAACTACGCGGCGGTCATGTGGGAATGATTTTTCAGGAGCCGATGACGGCTCTTAGCCCGGTGCACTCCATCGGCAAGCAGATCATGACCACACTGAGCTTGCATACCGATCTTTCCAAGAAAGCACAGGTGGAGCGGGCAGCAGACCTTCTGGCTATGGTGCAGATGCCAAAGCCGATGGAAATGCTGAAGAAGTACCCGCACCAGCTCTCTGGCGGCATGCGTCAGCGTGCCATGATTGCCATGGCACTTTCCTGTAATCCAAGCTTGCTGCTGGCAGATGAGCCAACAACGGCGCTGGATGTGACCACAGAAGCACAGATCCTCGATCTCATCATGTCCTTGCAGGATGAGTTGAACATGGCGGTGATCTTCATCACCCATAACTTCGGTGTGGTGGCAGAAATCGCAGATCGTGTCTCGGTCATGTATCTGGGCAATGCGGTGGAAACGGCAGCCGTGGATGACATCTTTTACAATCCAAAACACCCATACACACGTGCGTTGCTGCAATCCATTCCGCGATTGGATGGTCAAAAACGTCATCGCCTTCAAACTATTGAAGGCATGGTGCCAGATCCGTTCAACCTGCCAACTGGGTGCGTCTTCCACACACGCTGTGCTGAAAAGATGGCAGGCAAATGCACCAGTCAGATCCCGGAGCTAACGCATTTTGAAAACGATCAGATGGCGCGCTGCCATCTCCATCAGGCATAAGGGCGAACTCCTATGACGACTATTCATATCCCTGATGATGCGCTGATCAGCGTTGAAAAACTGCAGATGCACTTCCCGATTAAAAAGGGATTTCTGGGCAGAGAGCAGGGCGCAGTTAAAGCCGTTGATGATGTATCTTTTTATATCAGAAAAGGTGAAACTCTGGGCATCGTAGGCGAAAGTGGATCCGGCAAATCTACCACGGCTCGGGCCTTGTTGCGTGCTTATGAACCAACTGGCGGCAGCATCCGCTTCAAAGATCCAGATGGTGCCTGGCATGACTTGACGCACAAATCCGAAGCTGAAATGCGCAAGTTGCGGCAGCACATGCAGATGATCTTTCAGGATCCGTATGCATCACTCAACCCACGTATGACTCTACTGCAGCTTGTCAGCGAACCGCTCGTCAACATCGGCGTCACCAACAAAAGTGAGCTGGAAGACCGGGTTGCTGATCTGTTGAGCAAAGTGGGTCTGCGTCCTGAGAACATGAGCCGCTACCCGCACGCGTTCAGTGGCGGACAGCGCCAGCGTATCGGCATAGCTCGTGCTCTGGCTCTCAACCCAACCTTCATAGCAGCTGATGAATCCGTATCCGCGCTGGATGTGTCTATCGCAGCACAGACTATCAACCTGCTTCAGGACCTGCAGGAGCAGATGGGGCTCACCTATCTCTTCATTACGCACGATCTGAGTATGGTGGAGCACATCAGTGATCGTATCGGCGTGATGTACGCAGGTCGACTGGTGGAAGTCGCTGATACCGCAAGCTTCTTTGAACAGCCACTACATCCATATTCTGAGGCATTGCTCGCTGCAATCCCGATCCCGGATCCCAAACGCGCCCGTGCTAAAAAACGCGGTCTTGTGAAAGGCGAAGTCGCTGATCCGGCAAACCTGCCTGCAGGCTGCGCATTCGCAAGCCGTTGTCCGCACGCATCGGAACTCTGCCACATGTCTAATCCAGAACTGACCGAAACAGCAGGCGGACGGTTTGTGCGCTGTCACCATTCTGCTGACCTGAAGCTACAAGGGGCAAACTATGACCAATAACAACGGAAGCCTCATCGCCTTGAGGCAAGGCCTTCAGGAACCTGACGAACTTAATCTTGCTCGCAAATGTGCGCCTGTCTTGCGTCTGGACAGGTCTGAGCCATGGCGTCCAACTGCCATTGGTTTCACTGTCTTTTCTGAGGCAGGCAAATCACTAAGCAGTAAGTTTGAGATTGTGCCCAAAGCCGATCGCGTCATCGAGTATGCGATCTTCTGGGACTATGACATCCAGCATCTTTACGACCTGGAGCACGTCTGGGTTCATCTGAACGCTGAGGATCAGGTTATCGCCGTTGAAGCTTCTCAGCACGGCAAACGCGTTGAAATGAAAAACGGTGACGCCCTGCCGATTGAAAATGGCCGCGTCACACTTTGGGCAGAACCTGGCAAACACGCCCATTTTGCATCCCGTGATGCCATGAAAGAACGTGAAGCTCACACCCGTTACGAGTGCTCGTTGGGGGCGGGGTTACATGGTGTTCATATGGGGAATCCATTCTCGCTGGAGTTTGGTGAGATCACTCCATATGAACACCGCCTCGCACGCCTGCAAATGCAGCGCTTGGTGCTGGAGCCATCCTACGGCGAAACACTGCGCTGGGATTGTGCTGAGGGCGATCTGCTGCCATGGACTCATGTTGAAAGTTGGATTCCGGAGCGTGTAAAGCACCTCATTAGTGATCTGCGTGAAACCCTTCCGCATTTCAAAGCCATCTTTCTGGATTGTGGTGACACACTCATTGATGAAGGCACTGAAATCAAAAGGGAAGGCAGCGATGTTGCTTATGGCGCTGAGCTGTTGCCACATGCCCGTGAAGCGCTGAACACGCTTGTTTCCCGCGGCTACCGTCTTGCCCTCGTGGCAGATGGCCCTCGCGCAACCTTTGAGAACATCTTAGGGCAACACGATCTGTGGGAGCATTTCGAAACACACACCATTTCAGGTGATGTAGGTGTTTTGAAACCCGATTACAGAATGTTCGAGTGCGCCATGTCTTCACTCGGCCTGAGCGAAGCAGATGCAACTAGCATTGTCATGGTGGGCAACAACCTTGAACGTGACATCAAAGGTGCAAACGGAGCAGGCCACAAGAGCATCTTCCATAAGTGGACGCAGCGCCGCAACGTGATGCCGACTGATGCCAGTGAAGAGCCGACCCGCACCATCTCATCGCTTCATGAGCTTGTGAGCTGCATTGAGCAGATTGAGCTGTCGCTCGCCTGAACCCCTGAGAAGTACCCCATTTACAAGGAGTGGTTTTGTGCCAAAGACACAATTCCCCTGGCAGATCAAAAAGGGTGAGCCCTTAAGCTATTGGGAGGTCTCTGGGCTGACGGAGACACCCTTTGCTGGCGAGGCAGATACGCTGCCCGACAAGGTGAACTACACCTACATCAACGGTTTTACGGATGTCGGTGACCTGCCATGCCGCATTGCCTTCTGGAATGACATGAAGGGCAGGGAGGTTCCATGTCCGCATGATGCCCAGCTGACTGAGACACGCATCCAGCCGTCGCAGTCTGTGCTGGACTTCAGCGGCTTCTGGTTCTGCCCAACCCATCTGCAGCGTGTTCTGCGCTGTGTGGTCAATGCTCCGGCTGCGGGCAACTATCAGTTCCGTGTCCGCACCGCTGGCGGTGTTCGCGTCTGGGCGAATGGGAAGCTTGGCTTCGCGTTTGAGCCTTTGGTGCGCAATAAGCCGCAGGAGAGCGTCGAAACGCTGGCCCTGTCTGAAGGCGCCAACGAGATCCTCGTGCATCTGGAAGACATCGCTGAGCGTGATACCGTCTACTCCTTGGAGCTCATCTATGAGGGCTCTGAGGCAACAGAAGCTGATCTTCAAGTTGGTCTTAGCGCCTCCTATGATGCAGAGGCGCTCAAGGCAGCCGAAGCATTCATCTCCAGCGTCCAGCCAGATAAGCTTTACTACTCTGAGGGACATGTAGAACTGCAATTTGACGGCGCCTTGCCGGAAGACTCTCAGATCCACGTTGAAACGCTGCCACTGCTCAAGCCAACGCTGGCAGGTAGCAAGAACGCCTATACCTTGCCAAAAGGCTCCAATCGCCTGATTGGCCCATGTGTTGATGAACTTGCACCAGCCACCAACCTCGTTCGGGTTACCCTCGTAACGCAAGGACTTGGCGTTGCGCGTGAGGTTGGCGTTGTGTGCCTGAAAGACTTGCAACAAGGTTCTGGCACAACACTAGAAGAACGCCGCGCAGAGCTTCTAGCATCCAGTGCGCAGACTGACGGAAGTCATCTTTCCCATGCCTTGGCTAAACTGCATGAGGGCACTGATCTGGAAATAGCTGAAAAGCTGCTTCTGGAAGCTTTGAGCAAGATCTCGCGGCGTGAAGATTGTGCTGATTTTGCCTTCCTGCCACTGCTTTGGATCTGGAAAGACCACGCATGGACAAAGCTTTCAGAGCAAACCTGGCGCCGTGTCCGTTCCACCATCCTTGGCTTCCGCTATTGGTTCGATGAGCCGGGCAATGATGCCATGTGGTTCTGGAGTGAAAACCACACACTCTGCTTCCACGTATCTCAGTATCTGGCGGGATCAATGTTCCCGGAAGATCTGTTTCTCTGCTCTGGTCGCTACGGCCAACTGCAGAAGCAGGTTGGCTATGAGCGGCTGTTGAAGTGGTTTGAGACCGTGGAACGGGATGGACTGGCGGAGTGGAATTCCATTCCATACTACCCGATCGACCTTATCGGCCTGACAGCACTGTATCATCTGTCTCCGGATGCCGATATCCGTGATCGCTCCAAAGCACTTATGGATTCCATCTTCCAGATGATGGCCCTACACACCCAGTCCGGCTTGCCTGCAGGCACCATGGGGCGGTGTTACGACAAGGACATCTTTGCCGGCCCAGCCAGCGAGCTGGCAACACTCTGCCACTTCGCATGGGGCAGTGGGTTTGTGTCCTCCGGCAACTTCGCCTCAACCATGATCGGGTTGAGTGATTACACACCGCCAGAAGAAACCAGTGCATATGCGCGGGTGCCGAAAGGTCGTGCTCTGGAGACCAGCTATACGCAGGGCCATGAGCATGCTGGTAAGCTGAAGCTTTACAAAACCGCAGATGCGCAACTTTCGACCGTGGTGGATCACAAGACCGGTCAACATGGCCATCAGCAACACGTGCAGGATGTGATGCTTGCGGGCAACCCTTACGCGCGGTTCTGGGTCAACCATCCGGGAGAAACACAGGTCTGGGGCAGTGGACGTCCATCCTACTGGTCTGGCAACGGTACGCTTCCGCGCGCCGATCAATCAGGCCCAGCTGGTCTGATGATTTTCAACGGAGCTGAGGAAGAGGCGGACTTCACCCATCTCTACGCACCATTGCATGTGTGTGATGAGCATGAACTCACCGGCAACTGGCTCTTTGCCCGCGTCAAAGACGGCTTCACCGCCTTCTTCGCCGCAAACGGCATTGAACCACTGCAAACCGGCTGTTTCGCGGGTGTCGAGTTCCGCAGTGAAGGCCGTCGCAACGCGTGGCTAACCATAACCGGCTCAGCGCAAACAGAGACCTTCGCTGAGTTTAAAGCACGTCTGCTCGCCAGCAAAATCAGCTGGAATGTGGAGGCTTTGACCCTAAGCGCTGAGATCGAAGGACAAGGCGCTCTCTCCCTCAATTGGGAAGGGGAACTGACAGCCAATGGTGAGCGCATCAGCTTCGAAAACCTCAGCCCCGTTCCTCGCATTGGTCTGAAACGGTTGGATCAATCTTGCTCAACTCAGGAGGCAGCTCATGTTTGAGACATCCAGACTTGAAGAAGCGTTGGCCCTGACGGCAGATGGGTTCCGTAGTCTCAAGGGCATCAATGATGCTCCATCAGAGCTTGATGGCGACGGGTCCATTCATTTCGATGAGTGGGACTGGGAAGTCGGCGTCGGCCTCTACGGCTTTTACAAGCATGCCTGCAAAACGGGCGATGAGCGCATGAAGCGCAATTTGGCCAACTGGTACGACATGCAGATCGCACGCGGCCTGCCACCGCGTCAGATCAACTCCACAGCGCCCATGTTGTGCCTGGCCTTGCTGGCGCGGGAAACCAACAACGAACGCTGGAAGCAGATCGTGACAGATTGGGCGGAATGGCTGATCAACGACATGCCTAAGACTGTCGATGATGGCTTCCAGCATCTGGTCAAGGAACGCGAAAATGACGGCCAGCTCTGGGATGACACACTCTTCATGGCAGGTCTGTTCATGGGCGTGGCTGGCGACTGGCTGGATCGTTCGGATTGGGCGGAGGAAGCCTACTACCAGTTTCTCGTCCATGGCCGGTATCTGTCAGATCCGGCAAGTGGCCTCTGGTATCACGGTTGGACGTTCAACGGGCATCACAACTACGCTGATGCGTTCTGGGCGCGAGGCAATGCTTGGATCACAATCGCAGTGCCGGAGCTCTTTGAGCTTGTCGGCGAACGTTATGGCCCGGCAGCCCGCCAGATCAAGGCGCTCTATCGCCGTCAGGTAGAAGCTTTGCTGCCGCTTCAGCTGGAAAACGGCATGTGGCCAACTCTGCTTGATCAGCCGGACTCCCCACCAGAAACCTCTGCGACAGCGGGCTTTGCTTATGGCCTGCTGCGCGGCGTGAGGACGGGAATTTTGCCAGAAAGCTATCTGCAACCGGCACTCAAAGCAGCATCAGCCGTGCTGGAGCGGATAGATGGGGCTGGGATTGTTCAGGAAGTCTCTGACGGGACGGCCATGGGGCATGACTTCGAGTTCTACCGGAACATTCCGAACACCCCCACACCATACGGGCAGGCTCTGGCAAGCCTTCTTTTGATTGAACTTCTTGCTGCTAAGGAAATTTTGCAAGATGTCGCTTAATACACACCATGTCACTGTCGCAGACGGCGAAAAAGACATAACACATGCCGTCCAGCAAGCGATTGACGCAGTTCATGCAGCTGGTGGTGGTCAAGTCGTGCTGCCAAGAGGGCAGTGGATCTCAAAGGCATTGAAACTCAAATCCTTTGTCGATCTGCACTTGCCAACCGGCTGCGAGCTTTCCTGTTCAACCGACTATGCAGACTATGAAGCTGGCAAAGTCTCTGTCATTGCGGAAGATTCAGACCGCGCCTTCATCACAGCGCGTGACCAGCAAGGCATCTCCATTTCCGGCAGCGGAACCATCCACGGCCACAGCGATAAATGGTGCGGTCGTGACGGCCTCTTTGAAGGCACGTTCTGGCCGAAGATGCTACGCCCGCGTATCGTCGTCTTCGAAAACTGCAAAGACATCAGCCTCACAGGCATTTCCATTGTGGAAGCGCCCATGTGGACCATCCACCTGATCGCCTGCCATCAGCTAAAGGTGGAAAGCCTGCGCATTCTCAATGACATGCGCATGCCAAACACAGACGGCGTCAACTTCGACAGCTGTACCGATGCCTCCATCTTCAACTGTGTGATCCGCGCAGCCGATGACGCGGTCTGCGTGAAAACCTGCCGCAAGGAAGATGAAAGCCTCAACGGTCCGGCTGAGCGGATCATCGTCAGCAATTCCATCCTGTCCTCCAAGTCCTGCGCCCTGAAAATCGGCACAGAGACCTATCAGGATGTGCGGGATGTGCTGTTCACCACCTGCACAATCACCGAGTCCAATCGTGCATTCGGCATCTTCTCCCGAGATGGCGGTGATATCGAGCGCATCCGCTTCTCCAACTGCACTGTGCAGTGTGAGCAGACGCCGGATGGGTTCTGGGGCAGCGGCGAAGCGATCACTATCAATGCGCTGCCACGTGTTGCAGGCGATGTGCCGGGCTATGTGCGCGATGTAGCAGCAGACGGCATCACAGGCCGTGCGCAGGGAGCGATCAACATTGTTGGTCACGAAACCCAGCAGATTGAGAGTGTCACCCTCAGCAACATCCAGCTTTCACTGGAAGCAGGCAAGTTCCCGGATGCTTACTATCTGGACCTGCGTCCAAGTCCGCATGACGTAAACCTGCTCGATAACCCGGAGCAGGGCCGCCGCAACGCGTGGGTCAAAAACGAAGCTGGCCAGATCCTCGGCCTGGAGCCGTACCCGAACGGATTGCCGGGTCTCTGGCTGGATCAGGCCAACAACATCACGTGCAACGATGTTGTGATCCATCGGCCTGAAACGCTGCCGAAAGGCTGGTCTGAACAGGAGACCGAGCTCGGCCATGTAACCAACGTTTGCTTCAGCAAACCTGCAAGTTCTCTTAGTGCTGTTTAGGAATAAGACATATGCTGAATCAGTTTGATTTGAATGGAAAAACTGCAATCGTAACGGGCTGTGACACTGGCCTGGGGCAGGCGATGGCTGTTGGGCTCGCCAAAGCTGGCTGCGATATCGTTGGCGTCAATGTGGTGGAGCCAAAAGACACCATTGCCGTAATGGCCGAAACAGGCCGCAAGTTCTTTGATCTTCGCGCAGACCTGAGCAACAAAGAAGCGCTTCCAAGTGTGGTCGCCGACGCCGTTGCTACTACCGGTAAGGTCGATATTCTGGTCAACAACGCTGGCATTATCCGCCGCGAAGATGCGCTGGATTTCTCTGAGGACGACTGGGATGCGGTAATGAACCTAAATATCCGCTCACTCTTCTTCCTCTCCCAACTGGTTGCAAAGCAGTTTGTAAAGCAGGGTCACGGCGGCAAAATCATCAACGTGGCGTCCATGCTGTCCTATCAGGGCGGCATTCGTGTCCCGTCTTACACCGCCTCCAAAAGCGCCGTTCTGGGCTTGACCCGCGCGCTGGCAAACGAGTGGGCAAAGCACGGCATCAACGTCAACGCAATCGCGCCGGGTTACATGGCGACCAACAACACCACCGCCTTGCGGGCTGATCCAGACAGAAATCAAGCGATCCTTGAGCGCATCCCGGCAGAACGCTGGGGCGAACCGACAGATGTTGCAGGACCATGCGTCTTCCTCGCCTCTGAGGCAGCCTCATATGTCAACGGCTTCACCATCGCTGTCGATGGCGGCTGGCTCGCCCGCTAACTGAAATACAAAACCAAAAGCAGATAACGCGCAGTTGAAAAATTGAGCGACTGGAGACCTGCGCTCAATTGCCGAATTTTAGGAGATCATCATGGAAATCAGACAAGCAATTCACAGCGAGCACGCCAAAACACTGGACACCGAAGGTCTGCGCCGCGAGTTCCTCATTGAAAGCGTCTTCGCTGCTGATGAAATCACCATGACCTACAGCCACGTAGACCGTATCATCGTTGGCGGTGTGATGCCGGTGAACACAGAAGTCGTGCTGGAAGCTGACTATGGTAAGAAGCTGGGTGTTTCTTATTTCCTTGAACGCCGTGAGATCGGTTTCATCAATGTGGGTGGCCCGGCTGTCATCACTGTCGATGGTGAAGCCTACGAAGTTGCGCAGGAAGAAGCGCTCTACGTTGGCATGGGTGCAAAGGATGTATCCTTCAAAAGTGCAGATAAACAGAACCCGGCCAAGCTCTATTACAACTGTGCCCCAGCACATAGAACCTATCCAAACAAGAAGGTCACACTGGCAGAAGCCTCTCCGGTTACTCTGGGCGATGCTGAAAACTGCAATGAGCGCACCATCAATAAGTACTTTGTGCCGGATGTACTCCCAACCTGTCAGCTGCTCATGGGCATGACCAAACTGCATCAGGGTTCCATCTGGAACACCATGCCAGCTCACACCCATGATCGCCGTATGGAAGTGTATTTCTACTTCAATATGAAGGACGATGCCGCTGTGGTGCATATGATGGGTGAACCGCAGGAAACCCGCCACTTGTTCGTTCACAACGAGCAGGCAGTGATCTCCCCAAGCTGGTCCATCCATAGCGGTGTCGGCACCCAGTCCTACACCTTCATTTGGGGCATGACTGGCGAAAATCAGGAGTTCACCGACATGGACCACATAGCGGTTCCTGATTTGAAGTAAACAGCCACTGATCTTTGAAATGACACAAGCCTCGCTCTGAAAAGGAGCGGGGCTTTTTGTTTGGCAGCAGGACTTCGGGTTTAATATCCCCAAGATCTCATTAATAAAAAATAGGCGCAAATTGTCTCAGTTGTAGGGCAGGTGCCTTCTGTCAGCCCACTCTAAAGGGCCAGAGCGCATCCGCAATAAATCCATATAACCTCTGATATTTTTGCGATTCAGCGCCGCAGAGAAAAGATGACGGTCTTTCAGTATGCCTGAATTGAACTGGAAAGATTCCAAAAATTGACTCGCGCAAACGTTTGCGCAAACGGTTGCGTAACCCATGCGCGGCTGCTAACGTCTCTTCAATCGAGACAACGCGGAGGAACAGCTGCAATGAAGAAGGGCGTACTTTTAAACGCTCCGGTCTCTACCATAATCTCTCACATGGGCCATGGGGATGGCTTGTGTGTAGGAGATGCCGGACTCCCAATTTCCAAGGATGTTGAACGCATCGACCTTGCAATTACAAAAGGCCTGCCGGGCATGCTGGAAACGGCAAGCGCGATCACAGCTGAAATGCAGGTGGAGCGGGTTGTCATTGCTGAAGAGCTGATTGAACACCAGCCAGCTTATCACCTGCGCTTGCGTTCGCTCATTGCTGAGATCGCAAAGGTGCAGGGCAACAAAGTAGAGACCACAACTGTCTCTCATGAGGAATTCAAGGCATTAACGGGTAAATGCCGGGCAGTGGTGCGCACCGGAGAATGCACACCCTACGCCAATGTGATTTTCTATTCAGGCGTAACGTTCTGAAGAAAATCTGAAAACCATTCGGGCTTTGGGAGAGGACACCCAGTGACAACCCTTCTTGAACTTCAGGGAATTGAAAAATCCTTCTCCGGGATCAACGTGCTTAAATCCGTTGATCTGACCATCCGTGCTGGACGCGTTGTGGCGCTGGCTGGTGAAAACGGAGCTGGTAAATCAACCCTGATGAAAATTATATCAGGCATCTATCAGCGCGATGCGGGTACGGTGATCTACAAGGGCAAAGAGGTCAGGTTCACCACGGCACGTCAGTCCATGGATGCCGGTATTGGTATTATCCACCAAGAGCTTAACCTGCTGCCTGAGCTGTCTGTCGCAGAAAACATCTATCTGGGCCGGGAACCCACCAAACTGGGCAAAATCCAGTGGGATGTGATTGAACGGGAAAGCAAAAAATACCTCGCACAGCTGAAGCAGGATATCGACCCTAAAACGCCACTGGGCAAACTCTCCATCGCACAACAGCAAATGGTCGAGATCGCAAAAGCGCTCTCGCTGAACGCTGAAGTGATCATCATGGATGAGCCAACAGACGCGCTCACCGACATCGAGACAGCCATCCTATTTGAAGTCGTGGACGAGCTGCGGGCACAAGGCAAAGGTCTCGTCTTCATCTCACACCGTCTGGGTGAAATCTTCCAGATGTGCGACGACATAGCCATCCTGCGTGATGGTGAGATGGTCCATCAGGGGCCAGTCTCTGAAATCACCGAGGACGACCTGATCCGCCACATGGTGGGCCGTGAACTCTCCGATCAATATCCATTCGTACCAGCCGTTCCGGGTGATGTGCGTATCGAAGTTGAAAAGCTTACCGCCCACGGCGCACAGGAAGTCTCCTTTACTGCGCATGCAGGTGAAGTTGTCGGCTTTGCAGGCCTTGTTGGAGCAGGGCGCACCGAGCTTGCAAAGGCAATCTTCGGCGCCAATCCAATCCAAAGCGGCGCGGTCAAAATTGACGGCAAGGCAATCCGCCTCAGATCTCCGCAGGACGGAGTGAAAGCGCAGATCGGTTACGTCACCGAAGATCGTAAACAGGAAGGTCTTGTCCAGTCTCAGGAGTTGGGCACCAACATGTCCCTCACAGGGCTGGACCGGTTCTGCAATGCGCTCGGGTTCGTCAACAAAGCTTCTGAAGCCGTCACCATCAGCGAATACATCGAAGCGTTCGCCATCAAGACCAGAGATGCAAACACCATCATCTCCAACCTGTCAGGTGGCAACCAGCAGAAGGTCTCCATCGCCAAGTCATTGGTGCCGGAACCCAAGGTCCTCATTCTTGATGAACCCACACGCGGTGTGGATGTTGGCGCAAAACGCGAGATCTACACGCTCATCAACAAGCTGAAGGCAGAAGGGCTCTGCATCCTGTTGATCTCTTCCGACATGCCAGAGCTTCTTGGCATCTCTGATCGCATCCACGTCTTGTCCAGCGGCAAGCTGACCGGATCGTTCGCACGAGCCGAAGCCACTCAAGAAAACATTATGCGCTGCGCCGTTGCTGGCCAAACAAACGGGTAAAACAGATGAAGCTCAACGACTTTATCAGTGAAAACAAGTCTCTGATTGGCCTTATCATCCTGATGGCCGCAGTGTCCTTCGCCAATGCCAACTTCCTTGGCATCGACAACATGCTCAACATCCTGCGTCAGACATCAATCAACGCAGTCATCGCCATGGGCATGACCTTCGTGATCCTGACGGCGGGTATCGATTTGGCGGTCGGTTCCATTCTGGCCTTCGCTGGCGCCATCTGCGCAAGCCTCATCGGCATGGACACACCGCTCATCATCGCACTGGTCGCCACCATCATGGTTGGCGCGGGCCTTGGTGCAACAAGTGGCGTGATCATTAGCTACTTCAATGTCCAGCCGTTTATTGCAACGCTGGTTGGTATGACCATGATCCGCGGCGCGACGCTGGTCTATACGCAAGGTCGCCCGATCTCCACCGGTTACTTTGATGTGGCTGAAAGCTTCTATCAGTTTGGTGGCGGTTACATGTTCGGCATTCCGAACCCAGTGATCCTCATGGTGGTTATCTTTGCGCTCTGCTGGTTCGTTCTCAGCCAGACCCGCTTCGGTCGTTACGTTTATGCCATTGGCGGCAATGAAAACGTGGCCCGTCTGTCTGGCATCAATGTCAAAAAAGTCAAAATTCTTGTCTACGCCCTCAGCGGAGCGCTCGCAGCACTGGCAGGCATCATCCTGACAGCTCGCCTTGAATCTGCACAGCCAACAGCAGGTCTGGGATACGAGCTCGACGCAATTGCAGCCGTGGTTCTTGGCGGCACAAGCCTTGCAGGCGGCAAAGGCCGGATCTTCGGCACCATCATTGGTGCCCTTATTATCGGTGTATTGAATAACGCACTGAATATTATGGATGTTTCATCCTACTACCAGATGATCGCGAAAGGTGCGGTTATCCTTCTGGCGGTTGTCGTCGACAGCCGTGGCAAATCAAACGCGTGAGCAATCAAACTGAACCTCGGGAGGTTTCTATGAAAAAACTAGTAAGTTTGGCAGCAGGTGCTGCTCTTCTTCTCGGCTCCACAGCAGTTTCAATGGCACAGGACACACTGGCTCTGGTCGTGTCCACTCTGAACAACCCGTTCTTTGTGACCTTGAAAGAAGGTGCTGAAGCACGCGCAAATGAGCTCGGCTACAAGATTGTTGTTCTTGACAGCCAGAACGATCCTGCAAAAGAACTGGCAAACGTGGAAGACGTGCTGAGCAAGAACGTTTCGATCCTGCTCATCAACCCAACAGACTCTGACGCTGTTTCCAGCTCCATCCGCGCAGCAAACCGCAAAAACGTACCAGTGGTCACACTCGACCGTGGCGCAGCACGCGGCACTGTGGAATCCCACGTGGCGTCCGACAACATCCTCGGCGGCGAAATGGCTGGTGAGTTGATCGTTGAAACCCTGCGCGGCAGCGGCAAGATTGTTGAGCTGGAAGGTGTTCCAGGTACTTCTGCTGCACGTGATCGTGGTACTGGCTTCAAAAAAGCAATGCACGGCGCTTCTGGCATCGAGCTTGTTGCTGTACAGCCAGCAGACTTCGACCGCACCAAAGGCCTGAACGTGATGGAAAACATCCTGCAGGCACAGCCAGAAATCGATGCTGTTTTCGCACACAACGATGAAATGGCTCTGGGCGCGATCAAGGCAATCGAAGCGGCTAACCGCGACATCCTCGTTGTTGGCTTTGACGGCACTGACGACGGCGTAAAAGCTGTTGAAGAAGGTACAATGCTGGCAACTGTTGCACAGCAAGCTGGCATGATTGGTTCCATCGGCGTAGACACTGCGGACAAAGTCCTCAAAGGTGAAAAAGTCGATGCGTATACCCCAGTTGCGCTGAAGCTTGTTACCAAGTAAGTGCAAGTAATCTGAATAAGATCGGGTTTGGCGTAAGCGCCAGGCCCGACTCTTAGAACCGGAGCGGAAATGGTCAGTATCAAGGATGTTGCACAAGCTGCGGGGGTATCCGCATCTACAGTGTCTCACGTGATCAACGAGACGCGCTATGTTGCACCCCTGACCAAGCAAAAAGTCGAGGAAGTTATTCAGGCTCTCGGCTTCCAGCCAAGCATGATGGCGCGCGCGCTCAAGGTAAAGCGCACCAACATCATCGGCATGCTGGTTTCAAGCAGTTCCAACCCTTTCTTCGCAGACGTGGTACGCGGCGTGGAAGAGGGGTGTTACCAACACAATTTCAGTCTCATCCTGTGTAATTCCGGCCATCAATCCGACAGGCAGCTGGCAAACCTCAACACCTTGCTTCAGCGCCGCATTGATGCCCTTCTGGTGATGACTACCAAAACAGACCCTGCGCTTTACCAGCAGCTCAGCAAGCTAGGTAAACTGCCAAAAGCAATCCTTGATTCAGCCCCGCACCCAAACGCCTGCACTTTGCAGGATGACTCCGTATTAGGTGGAAGACTGGCAACAGAACATCTGATCAAGAGCGGCCTGACCAAAATCGGTTGCCTCATGGGACCGCAGGATCATCCACGATCCATTGAGCGTTACAAAGGCTATAAATCAGCCATGGAAGCGGCAGGTCTGCCTGTCGAAGCTAAATGGCAATCCGCCGGTCTTCTCACCGCGTCTGGCGGCTATGAAGGCATGAAGCAGATTTTGGAGGCTGACAACCAGCCCGAAGCCATCTTTGCCTTCAACGACTTGATGGCGATGGGTGCCTATCGCGCTATTCAGGAACGTGGTCTGCGCATTCCCGAAGATATCTCCGTTATCGGATACGATGATGTTGAGTACGCGTCCTACATGGCACCCACACTAACAACAATCAAACAGCCCAGCTTTGAGCTTGGGCTGAGCGCTGCAGAAGCGTTGATCAATCATCTGGAAGAAAAAACAGAAATGCCACCGGTCATCAAGCTGGTGCCGGAACTGATCGTCCGCAGCTCTGTTATTAACTAGGAAGTATTCATGTCCATCGTCATTGTCGGTTCCATCAATGTTGATATCACAACCCGTTCTGACCGGTTGCCACAGCCGGGTGAAACGCTGCATGGACACAGCTACACCATCAATCTGGGCGGCAAGGGCTGCAATCAGGCCGTTGCAGTCTCCAAACTGGGCGGGGACGCACAGCTCGTCGGACGCATCGGCAAAGATGGTTTTGGTGACATCGCTGCCCAGCATCTGGCGGACATGGGCGTTTCAACAGAGCATGTGCACACGGATGCAAACCACGGCACCGGCATTGCGGTCATCGGCGTGGATGCAAACTCCGAAAACAGCATCACCGTGATTGGCGGCGCAAACCTTGCCGTTGACGAAAGCGATCTGGAACGCACATCAGATGTGCTGAAGAGCGCCGAAATCATGCTCATGCAGCTGGAAATTCCGGTTGAGACCTGCCTGAGCGCAGCAAAGAAAGTCCGTGCGTCTGGCGGTAAGGTGATCTTTGATCCAGCTCCTGCACCAGTTGATGGCTTGCCGGAGGGCTTCCTGCAAAACGTTGATATTGCAACGCCAAACGAGACCGAAACCGAGATCCTGACCGGCTTCCGCCCATCCAATGCTGAAGAAGCAGCCCATGCCGCAAATTTACTGCGTGAAAAAGGCGTTGCAGCAGCTGTTGTGAAGCTGGGCGCACGCGGCGTCTACTTCAAGGATGAGACAAGCGAAGGTTTTGTCGAGCCGTTCAAAGTGAATGCGATTGACACCGTAGCAGCAGGAGATTGCTTCAACGGCGGCCTGGCCTATGCACTGTCCTGCGGCAAATCTCTGGCAGAAGCTGTGCGCTTTGCAGCCGCTTGCGGCGCGCTGTCCACCACCAAACACGGTGCAGCTACATCCGCGCCAAGTCTGGCGGAAGTTGAAGCTTTGATGGGGGCTTAAGGCTCTCAAAAAGAATGAAGTTGGGGTTGGCAGCCTTTTCGCAACCCCAACTGTTAAGACGCATTCCCGAAAAGCGGATGCCGGCTTTCGGATAAGAATACGCCAGGCAAATGTTTAACCGCGACCGCGATAGGTCGGCACGCCCTGTTCAGGAATCCAGACGCCTTTTGGCTCTTCACCGGTCTGGTAGAACACATCAATCGGAATACCACCGCGCGGATACCAGTAGCCGCCAATACGCAGCCAGATCGGGTTCAGTGTGTCCACCAGACGCTTACCGATGGAAACGGTGCAGTCTTCGTGGAAGGCGCCATGGTTGCGGAAAGATGTCAGGAACAGTTTCAGGGACTTGCTCTCAACAAGCCATTCATCCGGCACATAATCAATCACCAGATGAGCAAAATCTGGCTGATTGGTGATCGGGCACAAAGAGGTAAACTCAGGCGCTGTAAAGCGCACTGCGTACGGCGTGCCCTGTTGTGGGTTCGGAACGCGTTCCAGAACGGCTTCTTCAGGGGATTGTGGCTGAACAGTATCACCGCCCAGCATGGTCAGATTTTTATAGATATCGTCGTTGCTCATTGTTCTCTCGAATTCTTCGTTCTCATGCATATCCGTCATTAAAGGCTGATCACCAGCTTGCCGGAATATGCTTTAAACACCGCGCTTGTTGCCCCACAGCAGCACGTGCAGCTGCGGCAGAATGCGTGGCTTGAACCATTGATCGGAAACAGTTTTGTCCACCAGCCAGTGCATGCGATCCATGATGCCATCCATATCGATCTGGGCGTCAGCTTCCTCAGGAGGAGGAGGGGTATGGTTCCCTGGTTGCAGATACATTGGCAGATAAGGGTAGCGCTCGCCAACCTGCTTGGCCCAGTCGTAATCGACATCATCGAACACAACCACTTTGATCACACAGGTGGCAGAGTTGATGGCCGCGTCCAGACAGGCATCGAACTTGTCCCAATTGACAGTCTCACCAGAGGAAGGCGGTTTCGGGCTCAGCACCAGCGTATCCAGATCTGCAAACCAGTCCCGCGCAACAGATCCCTGTGTCTCGATGGCGAATTTATAACCCTTCGCTTTGCCGAGTGAGATTACTTGCGAAAAATCCTGAATGGCAGGATTACCGCCAGAAAGGGAAACTGTGATCGGCTGATGACCGGACAGTTCCTCAATCTTGTGCCAGACGTCCGCACTGTCCATCTGATCCCAGGTATGACGATAGGCACTGTCCACCGCATGCAAGGTATCACACCAGCTGCAACGATAATCGCAGCCGCCAGCGCGTACAAATACGGTCGGTTCACCAATCAAAGCACCTTCGCCTTGTATGGTTGGCCCGAAGATCTCGCTGATACTGAGTTTACTCATGGCCGGTATTCCGCCCATGTTTTTGGCGTTTCACTCACACGCACAGCGCAGGTCTCCACCCAGTGCCCTTTGCAGAACTCATAGACGGTCTTGGCCAGAAATTCAGAGGTGACCTGATCATGCCCAAACACCTCATTCAGGTGGCGATGATCCAGTTCGTCATCAATGAAACGCTTGAGTGGCTTCAACTCCGTGAAGTCCACCACAAAGCCATGCTCATCCAGATTCTTACTGGCAAGTTCAATCACCACAATGTAGTTGTGGCCATGCAGGCGCGCACAGGGATGTCCCTCCGGCATTTCGCAGAGTTGGTGCGAAGCCGAGAAGTGAAATTCCTTTGTGATTTTGTACATTATGGTTCCGCTCGTTCCACCACGGCTTTCCAGTAGTCCGGATCCGCGTATTCCGTTGGGTCCTCAACACCCGCAATGTCAAAAGCTTCGCGCCGTTCAACACAGGTGCCGCACCGCCCGCAGTGTTTCTCTCCGCCTTTGTAACAAGACCACGTGTCCTCAAACGGCACGTTGATCCGGGCACCTTCAGCAACGATGGCACCCTTGGAGATTTCAACAAATGGCGTGTAAAGGCTCACATTGGCATAGCCGTCCAAAGCCAGCTTCTGCATGGCTTCAAAGCTTTTGATAAAGCCAGGGCGACAGTCCGGATAGATGAAGTGATCACCCCCGTGCACCGCCGCAGCCACAGCATCGGCCTGCTGAGCAGCCGCAATGCCAAAGCCGATGGACAGCATGATTGCGTTTCGGTTGGGAACCACAGTGACCTTCATGTTCTCTTCGGCATAATGGCCGTCAGGAACATCAACATCATCGGTTAGAGCGGAGCCGCTTAAATGCGCTCCTATCTGGCTCATGTCCAGAATATGATGAGGCACACCAAGCTGCTTTGCAGCATGCGCTGCATAGTCCAACTCTTTTTTGTGCCGTTGGCCGTAATCAAAAGAGACGAGGCCGAGCAATTCGTTTTCACGCGCAACCTTGTAGGCAAGCGTGACCGAATCCAATCCGCCGGAGCAGATTACGATAGTCTTCATAAGGTTTAGTCCTTGTTTTCGCTGTTGCCGGGTAGGCTGCGACCGGCACTCATTGCTGAGCAAATCGGTAACTACCAGACTAAAACCTCAAGGAAAAGGACTAATTCGCTCTCTGCATATATCTCATGGATAACCTGCTGAGTATAAATGCAGATCACACCTCAGGGTTGCAGATGTTCTGCCCAGCGCCCATGTTTGATGCCGCAGGGTTCGCACGCATCAGGACGCGAGGGTCAACAGTTTAACTTCAAGCTGCACCAGAACGGGTCTCAGAACATTGACGTCATTATCCAGTTCACTGAAGGGATGCCGCCTGTAAAGCTTGATCGCCTTGTCACTGTCGAGCCGCGCCAGCAACGGCCGTATAAGGCGCAAAGCATCTTCGCGGGCCTTCTTGCGCTCTGGAAGTGACTTCTTCTTGTCACCAATGATCTGCGCATATGTCCGCAGCTCACCAGGAATAATTGGCTTTGTGACACACGTGGTGAACCGCTTCAAACTGCCCGTATTGACGTAGTCTTGGCCAGCCTCTTGTTGGCTGGCAACCTTGGTAACGAAGTCGCCTTCAGCATAGGCCTTTGCAGCCTCCATGCGGGTGATGGCCTTCTCAGCGGACTTGACCACATCCTTGGCAATATCTTCCCGAAAACCGGTCAGCTCACCGCGCATCGCGTCATACATCCCCTTCATCTCTTTCAAACGGTCCATGTTCTCTTCATAGGAAGAGTTTACGGCGCATTCCTGCTCAAGCAGCTTTACCTCTGCTAAAAGATCTTTGAAGCGGGTAGGGTCGAAAGTTTCTTCATTAATGCGAGGAAAGCCCTTCAAAAGCGCCTTTGCACCTTTCCAGCTTTTGGACTTTGCGGTGAGCATTTCCAGCTCATCCTTCATTGGGCCAGAGGTTTCATTGAACTTGCCCTTGGCAAGCTTGCGATCAATCTCGAGCTGGACACCCGCTTTGTAGTCTTCTTCGATCTTCTCAAAGAATTCATCCTGCTGGGGGGTGGTGTAAGGTCCATCTATCTCCTCATCAAGCAGCGTAACCCGGGCTTTCAATTCTTCCAGATACTTGTCCGCTTTAACTTTGACGGCGTTCACCTGCGAGATAGCTTCTTTCAGATCATCCACAGTGTCTGCGTTATGGGCTGTCATTTGGGCCTGTTTCAGCTCTAACTCTAACTCACCATGATAGACTTTCTCATGTTTGGGCTGCCTCATCCTCTTAAATCTCTTGGCAAGCTCAGGGCGCGCCGCGCCCAATTTCGCGAGCAAACTTGGGATCTCCTTGAAAATCTTTTCAATAGGATCAAGTTTCATTTCAAAGACTGCTCTGAAACTGACAGCGTCATCAAGTTGTCTGAGCAGAGGCTGCAGACGCCCTCCGTCCAGCTTGTTGCACCGACCCAAGGCCTTGTTGATGTTCATATCAGGTGCTTGTTCGCGTAAAAGACGAACATCTTCCTCAAGGTTCATTTTAGCTTCAATGTAGTAGATCGCTTTCTTACCAGATTTCGTGGCTGCGACCTTATCAAGAATCTTTTGAGTACGGGTCTGTAGGTCATCGTATCCAGTTGGATTGGCGTTGATGCCTGCCAGAATGTCTTCTGTCTTAATGAATTCTTCAAGTGCAATGGCTTCCATCCCCGTTACGCCTGATGATCGCAGTTCATCTAAAAATTCAAGAGATTCCAGAAGCTTGTTGATCGTTGTACGGGGAACAGCCTTAACGTCCTTACCGTCGGGCCGTTTCGGGACGGTTGCCATGACATCTTTATCCAGCCCTTCAGTGTCAACAGCGCGCGCACGAGCTTCTGTCTTGCTGTCCTTCGTGACGACCAGATGATCCGCATCAAACACAACAAACTTCTCAAGCTGTTGTCGAAAATTTTGGGTCCGTCCATCCAGATTTTTCTGGGCCCATTCGTCTTGCTTGATCCACCTTTCGCGGCGTTCAGCCTTTCCCTTCAGTTCCGTGATCACGCGCAGGGTGGACGAGAGATTACGCGTTTCATCACTTTGATAGGTACGAAGGTCCGCCAGTGTATCTGATGCAGCAGTGGTAGGCTGAACCATTGTCATACTCTCACAAAGGGTCTCAATATATCTGGCCATGCTGCGCAGTTCCGGCAAAGCTTTTTTACAGGCCTCTGCATCAGACATAAGCTCCTCCCACCGCGCATCGGAGGGGCGAGATACAGCGTCCTGATACTGGTTCATCTCAACAAGTAGGCTAGTTGCCAAACCAGAGTAATTAGCATCCTGCAAGTCGTAGATGATCTCCTTCACCTTCTTAACATCCTGGCCGATCAGAATTTGATCTTCGGTACTGACGTAGGTTACAGGATGCACCTGCGCATCCCGTAGGAGGTTTTTCATATCTTTAAGTTTGCGTTCCACCTCATCAAGTGTCACCTCGCAAGCTGCAAAGTTGTAGACGCCGCTTTGAACAATGGCTTTATCCAAAAGTAACCCGACCATTTCGTGGGCAGTTTTGAAAGCCAGTTTCTCATCTTCGAGGCCCTTAAAGATCTGAATTTCTAGGAAAATTTCTTCTTTCTGTAACTTGAAAGCTGCGATTTGATCGCTAATCATCTTGCTTAAAGTCTGATCGGGCGTATCCGGCATATCGATCACTTCAAGGGGATTGTTTTGGAGCATGACCATTTCGTTTTTGAGCTCAAAGATCCGCCCACTATCGTCAAATGTCATTGTGGCCGCCGCGTCGCGTCGCGCTTCTTTTTCTGCCAGAAGACGGTCATGCTCGTCCATCTGGGCAGTTGCTTGTGCAAGCTCTTCCCGTTCCCGCTCGCGTTCAGCCTCGATGACAACACCAAAGGCTTCCGCCAAACTTGGAAATTTCTCGCCAATCAATGCGAACATTTGCCGAGCCCAGGGTTCCTCAGTGGAACTCATGTGATTTTCAGGGGGATCCGTTCTGGCTTCTGTTTCTTCATTTCCTGGCATCGGAGGTTCACTCACCCTAATTATGAGAGGTATTCAAACAGGAAAACCAGCGGTCAGATGCGTCTGGCATCTCCGCAAGGCTCCACTCCAACAAACTGCGCGCAAACGCACACCAGACCGTTATGACGGACCTTCATGAAATATGCGTTGTGATAAATGGTTCGGTTTTCTCTTATTATTGATCTAATTCTGTGTCGCTTATGGCCGTTGAAGAACCGCATGCAAACCGCCAGACTTTCTTAGGACAAGAGCGTGTAATCTGAGCACAATCGTAGCCTCCGTGAGAAGGAACTCCCTCATGAAAGCAATGGTTCTGATCGATATTGGAAAGCCTCTTGTCTTGCAGGAACGTGGTTCTCCACCAACACCACGTTCTGGTGAGATTCTGGTTGAGGTTGAAGCCTGTGCGGTTTGCCGGACAGACCTTCACGTCGTGGACGGTGATCTCACGAAACCAAAACTCCCGCTCATTCCCGGACACGAGATTGTTGGTAGAGTGCGTGCATGTGGGGCAGGTGTTCAGGATCTCAAAATCGGCAGTAGGGTAGGCATCCCCTGGCTTGGGCACACGTGTGGCTGTTGTTCCTTTTGCCAAAATCATCAGGAAAACCTCTGTGATCACCCCATTTTCACGGGCTACACACGCGATGGCGGCTTCGCGACCCACACCATCGCAGACCGGCATTTTGCATTTGAGCTGGATGAAGACGCAGATCCGGTATCGCTTGCGCCACTTCTGTGTGCCGGCTTAATCGGCTGGCGATCTTTAAAGAAGGCTGGCAAAGGCAGAAAGATAGGTATCTACGGCTTTGGTGCCGCCGCCCATATCATCGCGCAGATCTGCATCTGGCAAGGTCGTGATGTCTATGCCTTCACCAGAGCAGGAGACACACAGGCCCAGGACTTTGCAAGAGAACTTGGTGCCATTTGGGCAGGCAGCTCTGAAGATCAGCCACCAGAAAAACTGGATGCAGCCCTCATCTTTGCCCCCGTGGGTCCACTCGTTCCAGCCGCGTTGAGTGCTCTGCGCAAAGGCGGGCGTGTGGTGTGCGGCGGCATTCATATGAGCGACATCCCGCAAATGCCCTATGCGCTTTTGTGGGAGGAGCGGGAGGTCGTTTCCGTTGCCAACCTGACCCGCGAAGATGGGTTGGAGTTCTTTCCCCTCGCCAAACAAGCAGGCGTGAAAACCCACTGCATTCCCTACAAGCTGGAACAGGCCAATCAGGCACTGGAAGATTTGCGTGAGGGACGGCTATCCGGCGCAGCTGTCCTCGTGCCGTAACACGAAGAGCAACTGCGTCTGGCCAAATCAAACAAGATCAGGCTTGGTGCCGACCTGCATAACCACTGCGTTTGGCGGCAGTCCAGCCTTTCAGACTGCCCTCTGCCGGTTTGAAAATCTCAACAAGAAGCGGGTAGCAAGGCGTGTTGTCGTCTGAATGACTGCTTCCGCAATCGCCGCCCGGGCAAGCAGAAAGCGCCCCCAGAAGGTCGATCTCAGCAAAGAACTCAATAAAATCACCTGGACGAACAGGGCTGGCCTTCATGAAGTACTGGTTTGTATCGCGGGTAAAGCCTGTGCACATGAAAACGTTCATCACATCGTGCACATGAGGCTCAGCTCCATCCAGCGAAAGACCTTTCGCATCTGCCAGAGCGCGGGTCAGGTTGGAATGGCAACAATGGTTGTAATCCACGTTCTTGAGCATGTGGTTGGTGTAAGGGTCGCAGCGTGTACCAATCACATCATGCACACCTGCGCCATCATCATCCCAGCCGTACCAGTCCAGCGTATCTTGCGTAATCGTTGCCATAGGACGCAGATAAGGCATCGTGCTCCATAGTCTGTCCCCGGTCGAAAGGTGAGAGGCATGCAGCTGGCGGGTCTTGCCGCTGAAAAACCGTTCATTAAGGTCATTGGCATTCCACAAGTTGAGATCACCAACCTGCGGGCCTTCTACACTCACAATCCGGAAGAAATGGCCAGCAGGCACCTTGAAATGCCTGCCATCACGCGGTGGCACCACGACCTCGTCAATCTTCTCTAAGCTCTCTTTAGCCTGCTGATAAAGCTCAGCGTCATAGGTCGGCAAGTGATCCACTTCGTAACAAACGATTGGAGACTTTGAGCGACGATCATCGGAAGGAGCAGGGATGTCGGTCGTAATCGAGCGGGAGGCGATTTTTGTCATGAGCCAATGATCCTAAAAATAAGCAGAATTATTGGTTCTGATTGAACCCTCCTAATCTCAATTAATATATTGATTTAATTTCATTGATCTTAGCGCCCCTAAGCCTTTCGAAGGGGCCGCTAAACCAGACAAGCAATAATGGTATTCGGCCTGAGAGAAAGGATAGCTGCACCAGCAGGTCATGCAGCTATCCTTCGGTTGGCCAAGCTCTACTTGGCCGGGGCGAACTTTCCAGAATGCCGGTTAACTTGCTGAACCAGAAACTTAAACAGTTTCCGTAAGCCAAGACCGGAGCGCATCTGGAATTCTTCATAATGAAACAGGCGCAACGGGTACTTCAGGGCTTTCAGATCTCGCATCAATGCTTTCCGCATCACTTCAGGACCACAGAATGCAATCGGCATCACGTCGAAGAATTTTCCCTGCAGGATTTTCAGTAACCGCGCATCAATGTACTCACCCATGTCAGACTCAAAGTACTGTACATGAAGGTTCGGCAGACGCTTTTGCAGCGCATCCAGTTCCTCTTCAAACGGGTTCTCCAACCGGTTGCGAACGCCATAATAAAGGTAAATCTGTCCGGTTTCCTCTCCGGTCAAAGTCTGAGCCCATGACAGGAAAGGGGTGATGCCAACACCGCCCGCAATCCATATCTGATCGCGATTGGAGGCAAACTGGCGGAACCCGCCATATCCCTTGCTGACCTGAGCTTTTGTGCCAACTTGGAGCTCGTGGACGCGAGATGTGTAATCACCCAGCGCAGAAATGCAGAACCGCAACCGGCCATCTTCTCGCGGGGCAGAGGCAATCGTGTAAGGGTGCACTTCGCCCATGCCATCCTGATCGAAGGAGACGTAAGCAAACTGACCGGCATTATGAGAGGTAGGCTTGCCTTCAGGTTTCAGCGTCACACTGGTGATGCGCCCGTAAATCTGAACATCTTCGACCTCATAGGTCTTTGTGCGTCCAACCATGCCTTTGTAAGTCAGATACAAAAAGGACGCGATACCAGCAAAACAAAAGGCTGCAACATAAAGACCAAGCGGATCGCTCCATGAAAACACATTGGGGATCATCAGGAAGTGAGCAGCAGCAAGAGCGAAGAAAATGCCGATTAGGCGGTGTGTCCAGCGCCAAATATTGTAGGGAATGAAGGTTGCCAGAGAACCAAGACCCAAAATCAGGATGCCGTAATAACCAATCTCGCCCAGCTCTTTCGCAAGACTGTCCGTGTCCCCGCTCGAAAGTGCATCCGCATCAATGCTTTCATGCAGGAAAGCGGCAGCAATTGCAAAAATCGCCAGCCATTTATGCAAGACATACACGCGGTCCAGCGGACCAAATAGAGCCTCAACGCCTTTCATCCGTGTGGCCATCACCTGAACCAGCCCCATAAAGATCAGGGAAACCATGCCAAAATACTGGCTCAGCAAGACATCTGAGTCTGCTTGTCCACCAAACTGGGAGAAAATCAAAAGAGGGGGGAGGATGCTGGCGATAATGAAGGTCAGGCCAATCGGTTTCATTCCGGTACGCTCAATTTGAATTGATGATGCGCACTCAGATGAAACTCTGGCTATGAAAGGTGAGTGACGTCGTTGGGGGACATCGCACACCATTCATAATCAGAAAACTCCGTGTGAGTTGCAATCGCAGCTTTGGAGTAGGTTTCAATCTGAGTGCTTCCCCTAAAATCACTCATAAGCTGAAACCTACCTGAAGTTTGCGACACTACTTTTTCAGTTTAAGCACAAAACAGGCTCCGCCCAGACGTTCGCTCTTGCCAAGGGATATCTCGATCCCATTGCGGCGACACAGAGTTTGCGTAATAGACAGGCCAAGGCCCGCACCAGAACTTGATTGCCCCGGCATGCGGAAGAACCGCTCAAACACCTTCTCACGGTATTCTTCAGGTACACCCGGTCCGCTGTCTTCAACACTCAGTTGAATATGATCGTCACGGCGCTCAAGAACCACGATCACCTCACCATCAGACGGTGTATGCCGGATTGCATTGCCAATCAGATTACCAAGCACAGCGCCCAGATCTTCAGGGTCAACAACGGCTTCCACATGTTCTGATTGAAGCAGTTGCAGTTCCACATTTTTATCAAGTGCCGCATGGGCCTGTTGTGCAAGGCTTTCCTGAAGAACAGGCAGCAGGTCGTGCTCTGTTATCTCTTTGTGGACATCCTGACCTGCACGGGCATGCTCCAAAAGCTTGGCGGCCAGATGCGTGGCCCGGTCAACACCTTCAATGATGTTATCAAACCGCAGTCGTGTTGCATCGTCCAGCGCGTCCCGCTCAATCACCTGACACTGCGCCTTCACTACAGTCAGCGGTGTTCTGATTTCATGGGCCGCATCATCAATAAAGCGCTGTTCACGGGCAAGGTGCTCTTCAATCTTGTCAAACAGCATGTTCAGGGAGTCCACAATCGGAACCAGCTCATCCGCCTGCTTCTCCGTCGTCACTTTGCCCAGATTTCCCGGCTCCCGCGTTGCTAGCGTTTCTGAAAGAGCTGTGAGAGGACGAAGCCCGCGTTTGACGATAAATATCGTCGCAATGATGGAAAAGACGAGCACCAGAGCTAGCGGAATAGAGACAGTCGCAACTGTCTGATCGGCCAGCTCGATTGCCTCATCAAAAATGACACCGATGATATAGTGCTGACCTGTTTTTTGCCCCGGAAAGTTCCAGACAACCCAATCGTCCCGACCATGTTCAATTTCTTGAACGCCCGGCTTTAGTGTTTTCGGCAGCACCACCTTGTCGGAGGACTTGTATATATCATTGCCTGAAGCATCGCGAATAACGACGAAGTAATCTCCAATCACATGATGCTCATCCAAGTGTTCGGGAGAAATAGTGTCACCTTGAAGCTGCGCAATTACGCTGGCAAGCTGAAAGGTCTGTGCATCATGGGTCTCATAGAGCTCTTCCTCGGTCAAATTGTAGACAATGGCGGAGAAAACACCCCAGACCACAAACAACAACGGGATCAGAAAGATGAGTATTCGGCGACGGATTGATGAAAGTTTCATGCCGGGATTTCCTCATCCACGATGTAGCCAACCCCCCGGATCGTTCTGATCAGCTTTGGGGTGGTCTTGCGGCGGATCTGAGAGACATACACTTCAAGCACATTGCTTTCCGCATTCTCCTCCCAGCCATAGAGTTTTTCCATGAGATCTGACTTGGAAACCACACGGCCCCGACGCTCCAGCAGGATTGTTAGCAAGCGGAAGGCGAGGGGTTGCAACACAACCTCAGTACTGTCGTAACAGGCCTTCTTCTGGTCCAGATCAAGCGTCAATGCCCCGTGCTGTAGCAACATTCGTGTTCGTCCGGCAGACCGGCGCACCAGCGCCCGGCACCGGGCCAGAAGTTCTTCCATATCAAATGGTTTGGTCAGATAATCATCTGCACCCAGATTAAGCCCGTCGATCCGGTTCTTGGTGGTCTCCCGCGCAGACAGGATCAGGATAGGAACATCCGCCTTGTCATCGCGAACGGCCCGCAAAAACTCCAGACCGTCCTGACCAGGTAAACCCAGATCAAGAATAACCAGGTCGAATTCTCCGGTTCTCAGAGCGTCTTCTGCCAAAAGACCATCATCGACCCAGTCCACTATAAATTCATGACGTTCCAGAAAAGCTTTGATTGCGTCGGCGATCAGCCGCTCGTCCTCAACCAACAATACGCGCATGTGTTCCTTCCAGCAGGGCGAAGTGCACCCGATATTTGCCTCAACTCTTTCACATCTACAAAAAACATGAAACTGAATTGTGCCTGAAGAAATCGCATAGGCTGTTACAAAACGAGGGAAAATCTCTTTGGATCTCAGTGAGCTTCAAGCGTGGTTCTGTTGATCCTAATAGGATCCGTACCGCACCAGCTGGCTGAAGGCCTCAATGACCTCTTCAACATTGTCTTCAATGGGCTTTTCATAGGTGTCGACCACAAGACGATGCTTCTTCCAGGGCTCATATCGCCGCCGCTGTACGTCCTCCCAACTGGGTAGGGATAGGGCGGAGATATCGTTGTGTCTGGTCTCAACACGCGTCTTGTGTTCAGCCGCATCAGAGCAGATCACTTCGATGTTAAGCGCTTTCACCTTGGCGCCCAGCGCCGCTTCAAGCCAAATGTTGCGGGTGATCTCAATCGGATTCACCGCATCTGCAATCACGTTGTTGCCAAGCAGCAAGTTGTCTTTGGCAACCGCTGCTGCAGCAACATAACCGGCATCTTCTGCGCGCGAGATCGCAAGAACGGAGGTCTTGAGGGCAGCCTCAAGTGAATCAATACGTAAATGAACGGCCTGCAGGCGTGGGGAAAGGGCCTTTGCTAAGGTCGTTTTACCAACGCCAGGCAATCCCGAAAGAACAAATAGAATAGCCATGCCGGGCTCTTATCAGCCCAAGGTTTCATGAAGCTTTCTTCAAGCACGGCTAATTTAGGTCGTTCTTAAGCAATCCCACGCACTTCCATCGGCGTCTTGCCTGTCCAGCTGTGAAATGCGCGAAAGAACGAGCCGGTGTCCTTGTACCCAAGCAGATAAGAGATTTCCGGAATGCTCAGATCACTACGTACCAGGTAGTGCTGGGAGAGTTCAGCGCGGGTCTCGCTCAAAATGTCTTGAAAGCTCTTGCCTTCTTCCTTCAGTTTGCGTTGCAAGGTCCGCTTGCTGGCGTTCAGGTTCTGGCTGATTACGTCAATGGTGTTCTGCCCCGCTGGCAGGCTTTCCAGCAACGCATTCTTCACCCGGCGGGACATCTCATCAGAGCTGCCCGTGCTCTGCAGTTTCTGGCGCAGCCCGTCTTCAAACGTGTCCCACATGCCTTCCATCTGTGTGATCAGCGGGCGAGTCGCGTCCTGCAGCGAAAGGGTGATGTGCGCCACCGGAGCAGGAGTTGCCTTCACCCCGCATTCCGCTTCAACAGCAGACCAGTCCAGATCCCCAACAGGACCTCCCACACTGAGCGGCACAATTGGCTCGCCAGTAAAAGTGCGGCTGCAATTGGTGAAGTAGACAATCTCGAACTGAGCCAGAATTTCAGGAAACGGTTCTGTCGGGTCGCTGGAGGTAAACAAGATCGACACGGTACTGTCTGTACGCTCAACTTCCAGCCGGATAGGCGCAATCAGAGGCTTGAACAGCGCAAGACGCTTTACGCCTTCCTCAATGTTTGGACTACAGGAAAACGCAAAGGCGTGCGGAACAAAGGTGCCTTGCTTGATGGTGTGCCCAAGTTTGATTGCCAGATCGTTGCCGCCATATTCCTGATGCAGCGCATGCCAAATGGCGAAATACTGCGCCTGTGTGATGCCCTTGGCCGTCGGACCCAACTGCTCGATTGAAACTCCCGCACGGCGCATCACCCGGTCAACAGGCAGGTCAAGGTATTGTATGATTTGCGCCATCATGGCAGCGCCTGGGTAAAGATGTGCGTGTTTCGTCATGCTCGGCTCGGTCTCATTGGTCTTGCCACTCTTTCATCTCGAATTTTTGCTAGGTGTGCCAGTGCCAATTTACATAGTGGCGCGATATGGCAGTACTTTGGCGCGATTTGCCACTGAAAGCGAGAGAGGTGAGTGCTAGGGATAACTACAGATCATCTGTTTCAGGCCTAAAAAGCAGAAAAGCGCATTCCGCATACAACATTGCCCCATTCAAACAGTGCCTGAGATTATTGCTGACCCAGCCAACCGCTACGGATCAAAAAAGGGATTTTTTTTGATGGCAATTTCTTTAAAGCTGAACGGCCAGACGCATAAGGTCGACGCCGAACCAGGAACCCCGCTTCTTTGGGTGATCCGCGATGAACTCAAGCTCACCGGCACCAAATTCGGGTGTGGTGTTGCCTCGTGTGGTGCATGCACCGTCCATTTGGATGGCGAGCCTGTCCGCTCCTGCCAGACGTTTATTGAAGATGTGGAAGATGCCGAAATCACCACGATTGAAGGTCTGAAGTCCACGCCAGCACAAGCCGTGCAGCAGGCATGGACAGAGCTGGACGTGGTCCAGTGCGGATATTGTCAGTCCGGCCAGATCATGTCCGCTGTTGGTCTGCTCAGCGAAAATGCAAAGCCAACACTGGAAGAAATTGACGACTACATGGACGGCAACGCCTGCCGATGCGCCACCTACCAGCGCATTCGCTCCGCCATTGTACGTGCATCAGAAATCATGGAGGCTTGATATGAGCGTTTCTACCTCTCGTCGTGGCTTCCTCAAAGGCGCTGCTGCCTCTGCCGCTGCTGTTCTTGTGATTGGTGTTGCCCCATCAGGTGTTATGGCCGCTGCAAATGGCGCGGATACCACCATGCTCAACCCGTTTGTAAAGATTGCTGCAGACGGCACGGTCACTGCCATCGTCAAGCACTTTGAAAAAGGGCAGGGCCCGGCAACCGGTCTCACCACACTCATCGCAGAAGAGCTGGGCGTCAGCATGGATGCGATAGAGTATGAGTTCGCACCGTCCAATCCAAAACTTTACAACAACACCGCGTTTGGTCCTATTCAGGGCACCGGCGGCTCTACCGCCATGTTCAACAGCTTCAAGCAATACCGGCAGGCAGGCGCTGCGGCCCGCGAAGTGCTGTTGCAAGCTGCATCGCTGGCTTGGGATGTACCAGTCGCCGAGCTCAAGCTGGAAGATGGCGTAATCTCAGGTGGCGGCAACAAAGCGCCAATCGGTGAGTTTGTAGCAGCTGCAAGCAAGCTGACAGCACCGGAAAACCCGCGCCTGAAAGATCCATCTGAGTTCAAGCTGATTGGCAACGCCAGTGTGCGCCGCAAGGACACGCCGCCTAAGATCAACGGCACCGCCAAATACGCGATGGACATCCAGTTTGACAACCAGATGGTCGTCACCATCAAGCGTGCCACCCGCAAGGGTGCAACTGTTATATCCTTTGATGACAGCGCAGCAAAGCCTGTCAAAGGCTTCATCCGTGCGGCCACACTGCCCAACAAAGCTGGTGTCGCTGTTTACGCAGAAAACACATGGGCCTCTCTGCAGGCACGTGAAGCTCTGGAGGTCACCTGGGACAACTCAGCTGCTGAAAGCCGCAGTTCCGAGGATGTCTATAAGGAGCTGATGGCTGCTGTTAACACGGAACCGGAATACAACCTGACCAAAAACGATCAGGCAGAAATTGCAGGTGCGATTGAAAAGGCAGACAAGGTGGTGGAAGAGACCTTCTACTTCCCATTGCTCGCTCATGCTCCAATGGAACCGCTCACCTGTACCATTGAGGCGACGGACGACGGTGGCGTGATTTTGCATGACGGCTGTCAGATGCCAACCTCACCACATGCAGCGCTTGCGCAAATCCTTCAGGTGCCTATGGACAAGGTGCAGGTCAACACCATGTTCGCGGGTGGCTCCTTCGGTCGTCGTGCAACACCAACGGTTGATTATCAGGTAGAAGCAGCGCTTGCCTTTGTGATGACGGATCGCCGCCGCCCGGTCAAACTGGTGTGGTCCCGCGAAGATGACATCACCGGTGGCTACTACCGTCCGGCATTTGCACACAAGGTTCGTGTTGGTCTTGATGCGGATGGAAACATCGCTGGCTGGGACCACCGCGTTGCAGGCCAGTCCATCTCCAAAGGCACTCCGTTTGAGGCGTTCTCGGTGCATGATGGGGTTGATCACCTTTCCGTAGAAGGTGTCACACCAACATCGTACTCCATCCCGGGCATGTTTGCGGGCCTGACGGACATCAAACCTGCCACAACCGTTTTGTGGTGGCGTTCCGTTGGTCACACCCACACCGCCTACGTCATGGAAGCCATGATGGACGCCGTTGCAACAGCAGCGGGCCGTGATCCGGTTGAGTTCCGTCTGGCACATCTGGCAGGCGATACGCCAGATCAAAAACGACTGACAGGCGTTCTCAAACTGGCAGCTGAAAAGGGCAACTGGGGTAAAGGCGCTGAGGGCCGCTCTCAAGGTGTCGCGGTCCACAAGTCCTTTGGCAGCTATGTCGCGGAAGTCGTCGAGATTTCAGGCGATGCAGAAAACGGCGTGAAGATCGAAAAAGTCACCTGCGCAGTTGATTGCGGTATCCCGGTCAACCCGGACGTGATCAAGGCACAGATGGAAGGCGGCATCGGCTACGGCCTCGGCCACGCCATGCGCGACGAGATCACGCTGGAGAACGGTGAAGTTGTCCAACAAAACTTCCCGGACTATGAACCGCTCCGCATCGGGGATATCGGCGAGATCGAAACACACATTGTCCTCTCCACCGAAGCCCCAACAGGTGTCGGTGAACCGGGCACACCACCATCCGCTCCGGCACTGGCAAACGCCATCGCCGCGAAAGGACCACGTGTGACCGAACTGCCAATGACAAAGGCTGGCGTCACCTTCGCCTAAACTGATTTGACAGAGCAAACGGCAGGCTGAGTATTCATCAGTCTGCCGTTTGCGTATTTAACAAAAAAACGCAGCTCACACGTAAAAAACGCAAACCAACGCACAAAAACACGATCATTTTTCAGCTCACAAGGCATTTGGTGTGCAATGCACACTAACGACCTGATATTAAATAGTAATTTCAATAGGTCTTGGATTTGTGAAGCAAAAACAGCTTCCGGCAGATGAAACTTTTTCAGCTCACTTTGTGAACCTTCAATTGTCGCAAATTGAAGCCAGCCTGCACCCTATGTTCCCCTTAAAAGCGCGGAGCACTGCTCCCGAATTCTGTCTTTATCCCCGTTGGTAGACTGGGCTTTGGGAGCTGAGCAATGGAATTCCTGCAACAAACCTGCAAAAGCCTTTATCTGGCTCCAAACTCTGGCGACAACGCCGGTGGCTTTGCGTTTGTTGTCAGCAAGGTAGCCTCCCGAAAAACTAGGCTCCCCAAGCGCATTTCGCTCAAAGACGCGCTCACCAGCAAAACCTATTCAGGCTCCTTCATCTACTGCCCGGACCCGCTGAATTGCGGAGATAAAGAGAGCGGCCAACAGGACCTGGTATCTGGCCTGCACGCTTACCTGCAAAGCATGAATGTACTGCGCGGTTTCATGTGGCTTCCCAGAGACTTAACACCGCTGCCAGTCCCGCAGGATTACAAAGGCCAACGCCCAGCCTTCTTTTCCATCAACGCCGCCGGAACAGAGACAACCAGCAGTCTGTCCTACCTTCTGGCGCCCGAGCTCACCATCGAGTTCTATTCAAGCGCTTATATCGGTGTTTCTGAAGATGAAGAGAACCTCCAACTCTCAGAATCTGCCATCCAACTGGGAGGATATCTCAGCCCGGATACAGGGTCGGTGAGCAAAGCAGACATCCGCTGTTCCGGTCCGGATCGTGGGGCAATCGTGTTTGATGCTGAGTTCGAGCGCGGCGCTCTCCATGATCAATGGAATGTGGGTTTTCAATGGGTTACGAAAGATGCGGAGACCAAAACCGGCGTCAATGGTCAACGCTTTGCCTTGGGCACAGGCGATGATGGCAGCCGTAATCCTCTGCCTATGACGCTTATTGTGGACGTCACCGACGCGTTGAACAACTACCCAACGCATAACCGGACAGACCCCAACCGCTGCGCCTTCTATTTCCGCGCCGAAAAGGAGAGCGGGCAGGGTCCAACCCTGAACAGCTTCTACCGGACCACCTACGGCGCGCCCGTTGTTTTACAGGGTATCACCGCTGACAGTCATATGAGTGATGCACTGCCTGCAGGCATTATCCTCACCCCGAGCTACGAGAATGCCTCATCACTTCATAGTTTTATCGCCAGTCCTGTTGGTGATTTCCTCGTCTGCGCACCAGTCGCAAAAGGCGATACAAAAGCCCGCTTCATGTGCGGGTTGGGCGGCACAGAGTTTCTGGAAGTCCCAGGTGTTGCAAGACACGCGCTCTCTGATGGAGCACGGCTGCGGTTTGTACCCGATCAGCCAGCCTACGCGCCGGTATTCCCGTTGCCTTTGTCATCTCCCGTTGGACGCCCCGCACCCAAAGGTGCCCCGCTCAAAGGCAACTACAAAACGTCGTATGTACAGGTATTCCCACCGGAGAATGCTGCAGAAAAAAGTGGAGTATCCATCACCTATGTAGCGCAACCGCACGGCAGCGCGCTGCACGGCTATGACGATGAAATATGGCAGGAAAACAAGGAGTTGCTGGGCACCGTCAGTCCCGCTTACACACTGCCGCAAATGGAAGGTCAGGCCTTTCCCATGTTCCCTTACAGCGGTACGGATGAGGGTGACCCGAGTTATTCTCAGTGTGATGTCGCCCTGTTTGAAAAAAGCATCGTAGCGCCAACCCGCCGCAAGGTGATTGCGTCTCTGACCAATGCTCAATCAAACACCAGAGAGAGTAAAGCGCAAACAGGAGAGGGGGATGCAACCCTGACAACCCCATTGGGCGTGATCGCCACGCTGCAATCGCCTACAGACGCCAGTCATTGGAAGGAGGTTAAGCTCGCTCAAATCAAAGTACCAACACCTTCCGATTTTGCCTTCAAAGATTTATCCCCCAAGCTCATAGAGGCCTTTCAAACCAATCAACTGTTTCTGGTTACCGCAAACCCTTCAGAATTAGGTGAAGCAGGCTCAACCTTCCTCAACACGTTGAATATCGAAGACTGGCAGATTGAAGCAGATGTCGGCAACTCGCCAGATTTTGGTGACTACGCCAACATATTGATTATTAAAGGAATACTCGGTCCACTCTACGATCCGAAGGGCAGTGAAAAAGACAACCTCATCTCCAATCCGCAAAAATGGACCCAAAAGGAAACCTTCGCCGCTCCAACAACCGAGCGCGAAAACACACCAGACAAAGCCCAGCTGGTCAACGTCTCCTCATGGCTTCAGGATTACTTCAAAGCAGCCTATGAAAACCCCGCAACCGAGTACTTCGAAAGCTTCAACCAGATTGCTGCCGACCCCAACTGGACCGGTGTACTTATGCTACGCGCGCGTATCAAATCACCGCCCGAGCAACTGGCCGGTATTGTGGCTGGCGTGCGCGATCCTGCAAAGTTTTATGCCCACCACCTCGCCATCCGCATCAATCAGATCAAAGCAGGGGCAAGCGGCGAGAAAATTGCAATTAAAAAGCAAAGCTCGGTCTTTGGTCTGATTTACTACGAAGATAATGATCTCATTGTGCCAAAGGGCGCGACGGGCCCGGAACCAGTTGTGCCCTCTGCAACGCGCACATATGACTTCATCCTGCTCTCGCTCAAAGTGCTCTTTGAAAACTCGGCGATAAAGAAGTTCTCCTCCTTCGCACAACTTTCCATGACCAAGATTTTTGGCAGCGATACGGTCAGTTCAAAGCCCGTTTTACCGGCAGGCCAACCACAGCCCAAAGGCAGCCAGTATAAGTCGCTGATTATGAAAGCAAGTTATCAGGACAACAACAACCACCCGTCCTACACCATGGCCGCAACCCATCCCTATCTGTTCACGGTCGACAACAACATCTTGGAGCAGACAGAGTTCACATCCGCGCGAATGAACACGATCTCCAGACACGGAAAAACGCAGGAAAATCAAACAGAACCACTCATCCGGTTTGCCTTTACTGGCTTCCTCGATTTCGCAATCCTCAGTGCAGGCAAGAACGAGCCGGTCGACTTGTTCTCCTTCGGCAATGAGCCAGACCAACAAACCAGCCAAAATGGACTGGCGTTTAACGAGCTCGGCCTGCAAATGAGCTTCACACAAGACAACGCCTATGAGAGCCAGAAGATCACTTGGGACAGCTCTCAACTGACATTCGACAGCAAAAACAGTACGCCTCGCAATGGTAGCCTCGTTGCCACTATGCCATTGCAACTGAAAGGGTTTGTCAGCTCCGACAGCGCAGATAAAACGCCAGCTTCCATGGGATACTTGGATGTTGTGACCAACGTCCGCCAGCAAGGACTGTCAGACAAATGGAACGGCCTTAAGTTCGAAGTTAGCCTTGGTACCGCCGGAGATCTTGCTGGCAAACTGGGCCTCACCGCTGATTTGCTGCTGGCATGGTCACCGGACTCGGCGGGCGAAATCTACAAATCCAAGACTGCCATCCATATGCCAGGCTCCTCCAACGGTGCCTCGCTGATCAGCTTGCAGAACGTGCTTTCCATGTCCTACGGCCCGATCCAGCTGCTCTACACGGAAAATCCCAATCGCAAAGAGGCTGATGCCAGCAAGCAATACATGTTTGTTCTCAATGAGATCGCCATCAAGTTTCTGGGATTGGCTAAAATTCCACCAAGCGGCGCCACATCTTTCTATCTGTTTTCAGATCCGGATGAAGGCAGTCAGGGCTCTGACAAAACCACAGGCCTAGCCTGGTACGCAGTCTACAACAACGAGCCCGCTGACAGCAAATAAATCACTCCTTCAATCAGCACTGGTGCAGCAAGATGAACGAGCACAGTCCAATCGAACCATTTGAGCACGTTGCTATACCTGATGAGGAGAGCCTGTCTGCTGAGCTCTCGAATCTGGTGCAACTGTTTGCCTCCGCTGCACAGGATCTCAATGCAACGCTCTCCAATGGTATCATCGGACGGCTCATGGATTTTCTGCGCGGCAAAAAACTGCGTTACTTTCTGTCACAAGACCAAAGATCAGGCAGTGCCGCCAACACCGTCAACCTTATGCGACGGATGATTTCCCTTGGGTTTCAGGTAGATGTGGATCTGATCTACGACAGCGGCCAGAAAACACTCCTACAGGAACTGGCGCAGCTGTTGCCCGGCTTTGACCCGACCTCTCGCGCACCAATGACGCTGGATGGCATCACCATCACCTTTCACGCCTATCAGGAAACCACTGTCGGCGAGATAACCCATCGCTCAGTGCCCGGTCTGTCTGGCAGTATGCCGCTCTGCCTGTGTGGTGGCGGCAGCATTCCCAACATCGACAACACCAGCATCGCGACAGCTGTGAAATGCAGCTATTTTGTTTTGCTCCAGCCCTATCTCTGGACAGCAGAAAACTGCTCACAGGCCGAAAAGACCTGCTCCGCCAACTCTATGGTGGTGCTACCGGGTCTCAAGCAGATCATAAATCTTGATGATCAGCTGGTCCTGCAAGGCCCACAGTTTGCCTATCGCAGTTTCAAGCAGGACCTAAGCCCAAAGCTCAACTGGGCGAACCTGAGGAAGATCCCAGAGATCAACACTAAGGTCCTGAGCGCAGCGCAGAATATCAGCAATGCTATTGGAAAATCCAGCCAGTCCGGCATCGAGTTCTTTCCGGTTGCGAGTCTGCCAAGTTCATCGACAGACAAAACATCGCTTGTCGGTAGTGCAGAAGGGATTGCTTTTGAGCTCATCGCCGCAGCCGCACTTCTGCAAAAGCAGAAAGGCTTTACCAAAAAGCCCGTTGTCATCGCTGTTTTGGATGATCTGAGCAATTCCACATGGCAAACCCTTGCGCGATACTTTCCTCAAAAGAACGCCGCAAAGCAGGGCGCAACCACCTCTCTTGATGAACTCACGAAGAACATCAGTGCTTATTGCAAGAGCCAGCAACTATTCCGAAATACCTCTACTTCAGGCACTGGTATTTACCTGAATAAGGATCTGTCAGGCTCCGCAGGTGCTACTTTCCTCAGCAAATTGAAACCGGGCGCGACTGTTGTCACTTCCTTGCCTGACCTGCCACCAGATGTGATTGAACACCTGTATGGTGCAGCCACATTGCCAAGTGTTCTGGAAGGCACCCAAAGCGCTAATCTGGCTGTAAATCTGGGAAAACCGTTTTTCAAACTCGGTAGTTTCACATCCAATCCTTACCCGAGCACATTTGGAAACGGCAAGGGGAAGGCCGCCAGTAGCACAACACCAACCACTACAACACTTTTGGATGTCTCCAAAAACCAGATTGCCCTTGGAAGCTCCGCGTTTCAGGAAGGCTACAAAGCAACGATGCCGCCCAATGAACTGGCGCAAACCATCGTGGATATGGAGACACAGTTTCGTTCTGAGAAGGGCGAATACTTCGACTACTTTGATGGTCTCAAACAGTATTACACCGCCCCGCAAAATGATAAGCTCTTACAAGCGCTCGGGTTTTTAGCGGCCAGATTTGCTCTCGTTTCCGTTGCCAGCGGCGTCTCGGACAGTATCTTCTCTGATCTGCAAACACTGCAAACCACACTGACACAGAGCACAAAAAAAGGGGTGCTCGCACTGATCCCCAATGTGCTGAAAGAAGGGCCGTTTCACACCTTCCTGCAAACAGTGTTGGGTTCAGGTGGGTTGACCATTGGCTCTGCAAAAAACCCAGTGACCATAAAGCCCGTTTACACCTCCAAAAAGCTCAGCAAGATCATCGTGCAGGGAAAGACCTCGGACTTTCTCGGCACGGAACTGGAAGTAACGCTCACTGTTTCCAGCACAGGGCGAGCGAGTAAAAACCACAGCAATTACAAAGTCCAGCTCCAGCTTTCATTGGAAAAACTGGAGCTACCGGGGGTGGAATGGTTTGCACTGGAAGACACAGGCCTGTCCATTGAATTTTCCAGCAATGGCGCACGCCTCACAGGCGGTTTACAAACCTCCGTTGAGGTCGGCGATACGCTCATTCCATTCCACATGGATTTCCCAAGCTCTGCCAAAAACAAGATGGTGGTGCAGGGCACATTTGCAGAGGAGGCTGCTCCTTCGCTGAACTCCATATTCACGCTCATCGGCGGGATGAATTTTGCAAACTCAATCCCTTCTGAGTTTGCTGACCTGAATGAGTTGAATGTAGACGGTCTGCGTTTCAACTATGACTCAAAATCCAAGAGCATAGAAAGCTTTCAGATCTCGCTGAAAGACAGCAAGGAGTGGGATCTGTTCGGCGGATTGAAGCTGAACAACCTAAGCTTTGAGATCACCGCATCACAGCCAACTGGCAAACGCCAGATAAGTTGGGTGGCCTCCACGGATGCTACAATCGGTTCAAGCGACAAACCTGCAATTCTCGATCTCTCTGCCACCTATCCGCAAACCACTGTCACGGCAACGCTCAGCCCGGATGGAGTGAACCTACCTGTCTCAGATTTTGTGAACGCACTGCTGCCAAGCGGCTATCATCTTGATGTTGATGCAGATATCGCAAACCTGTTACTGGAGTATTCTCCGGGGCAGAACAAGAACAGCAGCACGTACTCTGTTGAGGCTGGAGTAGATTTGAAAGGCTGGCAGATCACTTTGCCACCCGCTAAGTTCGAACTCAACGACATCTACATTCAGGTAAAGGGCATTGGAACCAATTCGGTAGGGTCCATCAAAGCCTCAACGACGCTGTTCGATGGTCTGCCAAATGTTCAGCCCGTCCCGGTTAATGTGACAGCCACATTCAACACGCAAAACCATCTCTGGACGTTCCGTGGGGAGCAGGGCGACACACCCATCAAGATCAGTCAGATCATTTCAGCCTACCTTGGGACTGGCTGGGCAACGAGCGCACTTGATATCGACGTATCAGGCCTCAATGTGACCTTCTCAACCAGGACCGGGACGTCAGCAGCCAATTACGAGTTCGCAGGCACCGTAGATCTCAAAGATGACGGACCAAGCTGGCTTCCGAGCGATGCGACCTTCACGGCAAAAATTGGAGATACGGGCGGAAGTGAGCTGCTGTTGCCCGGCAGTAAAGCACGCATTCCGGTGCTTGATGACCATAACGAGGTTATCTTCATTCCCCCGGAAAGATCATTGGTCCGGTATGAAACCGCAAAAGCAAACGGCAAATATGCCTTGCTGACTGCCGACATCCTTTGGGAAAATATCGAACTCACGGTATTTTACGAGTATGCCAAAACCCATTCTCACTTCGGCATCACATGGGGTCTGTTTTCCGCAGAAGTAGACGATGATCAGACTGCGACGATCAAGTTCACAGATACGACCACACTTGGTGCCATGGTTGAAACCTTTGTGGAATGGATGACTGGAGCCAAGTTTGGTCTCGCTGCACCTTTTGACCTGCTGAATGACGTCAAACTTTCCGATTTCGAACTCAAATGGAATTTCAAAAATAAAACGGTCAGTTTCACTATCGACATCGGGCCAATCGATATTCTGATCGCCACTGTGACGGGGATCACGCTCACCTACAACAAGACTGCAGGTGTCTCTGTCGAGCTTGACGGCCATTTCTTGTGGCCGATTTCAGATAGTAATGAGGCAAAAAAGAACCCAAAGTGGCGTGCTGATCAACCCTCTACGACGCCTAGTCCCGGTGGCGCAGGCAACAAGTATCTTGACCTTCGCTTGCTTGCTGGTGGGCAGCATGTAGACGTCAAAGGCCTGCAAGATATCACCACGGTACAGCAGGCTGTCGATATACTGGCGGATCTTCCCAAACCTTCAGTGGGGAAAGTGCCGGATATCGGATTTGCCGGTGACATCAACTGGCTGTTTGCAACTGACTTCGGTGTTCTGAGGATCGATTCCAGCAAAGAGTTGGGGCAGGAGCATCAAGGCGAGCTGGAAAAGAGCGGCCCAAAGTACACTTTCACACTTCAGGTAGTCCTCACAGACCCCAGCCTTTATGCGCTGAGGATTGCTTGCAGCGGCAAAGCGGCAAAGATCTTTTCCGGTCTGGATTTTCAGGTCATCTACAAAAAAGTCTCACCGGGGCTAGGCAAATTCTCCGCCTCAATTGAACTGCCAGAAATCATGCGCCGCATTGACGTTGGCGCCGTCACAATCACACTACCAACATTCGGCATCGAAGTTTACACCAACGGCGACTTCCAGATTGATGTGGGCTTCCCCTGGAATAACAACTTCTCGCATTCTTTCTCAGTTGAAGCCATTGTCCCGCCAGGCATCCCGGTAAAAGGCGGAGGAGGGTTTTATTTTGGCAAGTTGCCAGCGGCATCTGTAAAGGGACTACCCACATCCAAGCTGGGTTTCTTCAACCCCAATCTGGTGTTTGGCTTCGGCGCGCAGCTCGGGCTCGGCAAGTCTCTTGAAATGGGCATTCTCAAAGCCGGTTTCAGTCTGACCGCTTTTGGTATTTTGCAAGGTATTCTAGGCAAGTGGAACGCCTATGATGATACGCATTCAGGCAGTGGAAGCGCATTGTCATTGCAGGGAGAATACTTCTTCTCCCTCACTGGCACCTTCGGCATCATCGGCAAGCTTTATGGCTCCATTGATTTTGCAATCATCAAGGCCTCGGTCAATATCAGGATCGAAGTCAGCGCCCAGGTCCGGCTCGCCTCATATGAGCCGATACCACTGACAATCTCGGCGAAGGTGGATGTCCGTGCATCCGCGAAGATTGACCTAGGCCTCTTCACCATCAAAGTGAGCTTCAGCTTCTCTGCACACGTCCACACCACCTTCACATTAGGGGCTATCCAGAACCCGAAAGACGCGCCCTGGCTGGATCATTCAGAAGCCTATGAGGGTCTGCTGGCAGCACCGATAGCGGACCGCCTCGCACTCTACAGCCGCTTGCCAATGCTGAGGGACTCCTATGAGACGGTTCCCGTAGTGTTCAACTGGGCAAACCTGCAACCCGCCGCAGATCCCTCTCAAAACCCACTAGAGATCCATCTGGGTTATGGTTTGACCTTGGCAAAGGATGAGAACTGGTCTTCTTCTGAAGAGGCCCGTCCACCCCAACTGCCATGCTACGTCGTCAATCTGTTCATAGCAGCACCAGCCCCCGCAACGCCGGAAGACACCGAACTTTATGAGAAAGCAGCAGGGCAGCAAGCTGATACTGGTTTTGAGGCTCTGGCCAAGATGGTGACCCGCTGGCTTATAGCTGCCACGATGGGTGATGAAGGCCACAGTTCAGACCAGATCGACAAACACGTAATCAGTGCAGTTGAGATCAACGCCATACTGGATAGCCTGAGCGGATTGGAAACCTCGCCAGACGCACCGACGCAGCAGGACATCTCTTCATTCCTACAGCAACAATTCATACTTGATATCGGTTTGCCCTCACGCCAGGGCGAAGCGCAGGCAACCTATTTCCCAATGGTGCCATCGCTTAGTATCGCGCTGAAACAAGACAGCAAAACAGTGCTCTCCTATGCCTTTGCAGACTACAATACGATAACCACCAAATATCTGAAGGACTTAACAGATTACTTTAACCAGCTCAGTGTTCAGGTGGAAAAAGAGAGCAAGAAACCATCCTCTGAAGTAGATGTGTCTGGCGATAAAATATCAATTACATCATACATTTATGAAAACTACTTCATGCTTATTATGAAGCAGATGATGCAAAACCTCTTGAGCGGTCTGCGCGACTTCAATTATCCACTCACAGCTGGAGACACACCCAATGCTATTGTGAGTTGGATCAACAAACAAGGTGCGTTTTCTGGCGCGAAATTCACACTCACTGATCTCTTCAAAGCCAACAACAGTCATCCTCTAACAGAAGGTGCGGACGTCACAATTCCAACAGCACCGCTTGTCATACCGGCGGGCAGCTCCTTCCAGACGCTGTCCAGTAACAACCCATACAAGGCAACTGTCGGAGCCTCTGACCTCATGTCTAAAAACAAGAAAGTCGCAGGTCTTTTACGCAGTGGTGCGCAGATTGATTACACAGCGTCAGATGGAACTGAGAAGAAGCACATAGTCTCTGGAGGGCAAACACTGTGTGCAGTCGCCTCTGCTCTTGGGATCACAATCGACGAGCTGACCAACAGCAACACCATACAGCAACAACAGAACCTTCTGGTTGTCGGGTCTACGCTGCAGATGCCTGCATTCACGCAAAAGGCAGCAGACGCAGACACGCTCTCATCTATCGCGCAGAAGTTTGAAACCGATGTTGAAGCACTGGCAATAGATGCAAACGGAGAGGTTGCAGATCTGTTTGCTGGTGCATCAGGCTCCAACACAGGATCAGATGCTGGTAGTCTGAGCATCGTGCATCTGCCTCAGTTCCCTGTTGGAGAGCTCATCAAGGAAGTGCAGCGCACCGGTGGCATAACCCACCTGTCAGGCATGGCCTCACGCTATTACTTCCACGGCATGCGTCTGCCAACAGATGGCATTACACCACTTGTTGAGGGCATCTGGGTTGAAAAGGATGAGGCTGGAAAGCTCAGTCTGCCGAATGAGGTAGGGCTGTTCGCTCTGTCCGGTCAACAGCTCGCCATTCCAACGCCGCTGACAAGCAGTCTCTCCTTGCTGTTGAGTAAACCAAAGGATGCAGACTGGATCTCACTTGGAAATGACCAAACCACCCTGAAATACGAGGTGGATGTACCACCCGACAGCGAGGCGACTGCAAGCAAGGACTATCAACGTATTGAAGCCGTCAACACCTACGGGAAGACAGAGTATCTGTCAGCCGGACCAGAGCAACTCTCTCTCCTTGCAAAGGTAGAGCAACAACCAAGCGCTTTCCCAATCCCGCACTTCATCAACTGGCAAAGTGCAGAGCCAATCAACGTTCCCACCACCGATGCCGAAAAGCCGTCAAACACCCAATACTTGCGTTTGTGGACGCTTTCAGGTGCTTTGACTGCATTGGGTACCAGCACCGCGCAGACCAGTGCTGTTGTGCCCCCACAGCTCCTTGTCGAACAGGTGTCCATGGATGCGGCCACCGGAAAGGCAGTCAAAACCCCGCTGACGAACTATGGCTGGGCGTCAACGATTGAATTCTCCATCAAAAAACTACCAGCTCAGACCACGAACGCACCAGCAGCGGAAGGCAAAGCCGCAACGGATGCAGCTCTGAAAACAACCTACGAGCTGAATGGGGTGAGTTCAGCTGGTGTTCTGATCTTGGAGCGATTGCTGCAAAGTCTTTCAGCGGATCATAGCTTTGCATCTCTCACCCTCGGCTACAGCAAAGGCTCACAAAGCAGCGGTACCTATTTTGTGGGTGAGGGCGGCAGCAATGTCACGTTTGGCCTCTCGCAAACCAACCTCTCCACGGTGACCAATCCAACTGGAGAATTGTTGTTTGAGGCTGCAAAGGAGAGCCAGAGCCCAACGCTTCTCAACACGCCCATGTCACTGGTCAAACTGCTATGGGAAGCTGGCGTCACCAACTCCGGTGGCTTCTATCTCTACTACACTGCTGATGACGGGCAAACCGGATTACCGCCGGATATCTTCAACGAGAAAGGTGAGGCGACGCTATCTCTGGTCATCATCCATGAAGATCAGGAGTATATGCACTCCTACGTCAACGGGCTTGCAACTGCACAGCCGCTTGCTGGCTCTGGCTCATCGTTGACTGCAGCTGCAAAGGGCGAGCTGGTAGAACACACCACCACTAATGATGACACGCTGGTGAGTATTGCTAAGCGCTATCACTCCAACCTCAACTCACTCATTGCCAATACTCTCGCCTCTGATCAGGAAGCATCTGTGAGCGGTAAAATCCAGCTGTTGCCGGGCAAAACCATCAGTATTGAGCAGGGCACTTATAGGGTTCCACAAAGCAGTGATGCATCCTTCGCAAGCATCGCATTGCGCTTCGGGACAAGTATTGACGCATTAATGCATATCAACCCACGCCTGACAGGAGAAAGCGTACCTGCGGGCACGCCACTACGGCTCCCCGTAATTGATCTGACAATTGGCGCAAAGACCTTGAGCAACGACTTGTCGACCTGTACATGCCTGTCGGACATTGCGGATTACTTCGGCACAGAACCCATTGTTGTTGCGACCACAAATGCAGAGATGGAGCAACTGCTTGTCCCCGGTCAAACACTCACTCTGCGTGCCGGACCGCTGACAGTCCAACCCGGAGAGCACCCCGGCGTTCAGGCGCTCAATGCACAGCGCGAGCAGGCTCCTGAAATTCCCAAAAATGGAACAGGTGACGACTACGCAGCGGCCCTGTTGCTCAACAATTACAGCCTGTTGGCCTATAAGATCCTGGGAAATCAGGACTTCAAACCCAGCAATATGGGCCTACCCATTGGCGTTTCAGGAAGTTCAACTTCGCCCAATGAGGGAAAGGTCCGGTATGTGCTGGAAGCGTCTGCTGGCGATGCTCAAATGTATCACGGTGCAATCTCGTATCTCAGTCTCGTCAAACCCGAGGGCGCTTCAGAAAGCACGCAGCTCAACCCGTACAGTGCCAATGGGCTACTTCTGCAAACTCAACTCGGCTGGAATGATTATTACGGCAATACGATCCTTTCAACGCTGGACGAGCCCGCAAAACCTGCAGGAAAGCTGAACCGCAAACCGGCGCTTCAGGGGTACACAGATCAGATCATCCCGCTCTCGCAATGGCCCTCTACCTCTGCGAACTGGACAGTGCAGCCTGAGAATAGCGCTGAAACAGATCCGGAAAACTTCACAATCCTCATCACGTTCAGCTTTGATAGTGGACCCTTCATCCCACAAAAAGGACAGGACCCGGAGATTGCCCAGCAAAGAGCACACTCGGCGCTGGTTATTGTTGAAGACATGCTGGCCCAGTTCAACGACCCCAACGGCTTTGCAATAGAGGTGAAGTCGACGCTCTCGCTCAACACCTATCAGCTTTCAGCGCACGAACTTGAGCAGTTAATCGGCTGGTGGCAAGGTATCGAGCAGTTCCTGATCCAACAAAGCAATCCGGAGGAAACAGAGGCCCTTGAGACAATACCAGCGTTATCGCTGCCTGTGACTGTGCCAATGACCAGCCTCACTGAAAAACTGATCATTGAGCTTTCGACACAGCTCATCTTCAAACGAACCCATGGCATTGCGGTCGGTGATTATGCGGCTGATCCGCTGACACGATCTATCGCCAACACTGTTGCCATAAAAACCTCCGTCAGTGCACCAGGCAAGGACACCAGTACGTCCACGACACCTAAGCCAGACATTCTGGCTGAGTTTGCGCAGTGTGTCGCGCAGTCTATCCATGGTCCGGATTTCAGCATGATGGTCGCCTCCGGTATCAACCGATACGCACCATCCGCTGGCGTGTCTTCCAATGCGACGTGGGGTGTTCGTGTCGGCGCCAAGCAAGGAGACCCAATCTCATTCCACATCACAGATGAGAACCAGCCAGAAATCTTCGCGCCGCTGCCGGTCAGCAACACGCTGATCTCCCGCAGCACCTCGGTTTACTCCTATGCCGGACTGGATGATTTTGATGTAAGCACAGGAAAGTTCACGGGCACTCCGGTTCCGAGCACCTTCTCGAATGTAGAGATGGACGTCTGGCTGAAACAGTACTTTGAGTTCTTTGACGCGCTGCTATCTCCAAAATACTCCTCCGCAATCCTGTTCATCGACAAACTTGCAACAAGCAAACCGACGAGCATCTCATGTTCTGGAGAGAGCCCAATCGCCGTTGGCGGGTTTATGGAGGCATTGGCGGAGCAAAAGAAGAGCCTTGCGCAGATCACAACACGCATGCTGGCACCCATCTATCAGGATGGCAGCAGCACGCGGATGAGCTCCGCACAAGAGACTTTCAGGCAAACGCTGCTGGAGGAGCTTTCCAATCTCTACACAACACAAGCTGTCCTCTCGTTCGCAGCGGACATCACCGCCAACATTCCGCTGATAGGCGATGAAGAAACACCGCAGCTGTACGGCAACATCAACCTGAACAGCGTGACAGACTGCCCGCCAGATACGCAGGAAGAAGCGCAGCAGCCAACACCAGCAAAATCTCTTGCAAGTCTCTTTTCCCTAACTTCTGCCAAACTGAAACTGCAGGACGGAGCGCAGCAACCGCTCACTTTCCTACTTCAGGCCTCAGAAAAACTGGGAGAGACAACGGAATGTCTCTCTCTGGATCTAAGCTACAAAGTCACGTCTCTGGAACACCAGATCAGCGCGGTTCAGGGAATAGCCGACTACAAAGCTTCAAGCTGGCTCTCTCCAATACAAGCGGAAGGCACACCAGTTCTTGAAAAGCCGCTGGGGGCTTTCAAGGTGCCCATCCTGCTGCGCAGTTTCCCGGAAACGCCGCGCATGGTCTCACAAGCTGGTCCGGCCTATGACAAAAGGGCCAAGACACTCTCCCAGATCACCAAATGGGACTATGAATACACGTATGGCCTGAACTTCCATTACCTTCAGGACAAAGCTCATGGTCAAATCCAATTCAACCTCAAAGACAAACCACTAGGTGAACTCTCCGGATTCATGGATGCCTTCGCCGAACTTGCGCAGTTCATCTCCATCCAGAACAACCTAGCGAGTGTTCTGGATCAGTACGTCCCGGTCATAAACGCTGGTAACCAGTCAGCTGATGCTATCGAGAAGGCGGCACAAGCTCTGGCTGTGATTATCAAGGTCAATGAAGATATCATCTGCAAAGCAAGCGCCAGCGGGAACCTATCAATGTTCGCGGCAGCCTCGCAAAAAGAGGGCAGCGAAACAATCAGCTTCAGCATTTTGGAAGAAAATCAGGACTACAGCGAGGGCACTGAACAAACATCTCAGCGTTGGATCGTGAAATTGATCCTGGAAGACTGTACCAAGCCTGCAGAGTTAACCGGAGACCCTGTGGTCGAAATTCCAAATTGGACAAGCCACCTGGACAATTGTGAATGTGTAGATGGAAAGCTGACCTACACCTACTATTACACGCAGAAAACAAAGGGTAAGCAAACCTATCTGACACAGGATATTGCACAGCCCTTGAGTGACCGTCAGGTCGTCATGCCGGGCATGCAAGTACTCGCACGGCAGGATGCGCTGGCCTCCATGTACATGATCCGCAACAGCTACATCCATGGCAAAATCACGGATGGTTTCGTGTTCAGAACGCCAACGGCGACCTTCAAAAATCCGTACCACCCCACATTGTCCAGCTTTCAACCCCTTAACATTGCATATCTCGGCAACCCTACAAATGAACCTCATCAGCGGAGCCTCAAGGAGCATCTGGAACATCTCTTCTACCTGCTGTTTCATGGTGAATATGTTGGCGACATCACGCTGCAGCTCAATATCGGCTACAGCTATCATCTCGCCCAAGGCCTAACAGAAGAGCCAATCGACCTTCCAATCGCTCTTCTGCCACCAACCCCCGTCACTATCGGGAGGAACGGCACGCCGAAGGGGGATATTCTTGAAAACCTCGCCAACTCAATCACAGCATGGGCGCAGGCACACAAGCCTTCCTGCAAAGCCGCTCAGCTGAACATTGCCATGAACATCATGTCCAATCTGACGGAAAACCCCATGCCCTTGCTCAACCTGCAAAACCTCTACCTGTGCACCGACGATATTGTCCCACCACTGCCATCTTACGAAGATGAAACAGAAGGCGTGTGAGCCACTCAAATGAAACCGGGAAAGGCATGCCGATGCGCCACTGAGTGCGCCATGCTGGCAAGGGTGATGATGTCAAACACTGGCCGTTTGATACGCGCTTGTAGTTGATGCGCATAAGGAGGCAGGTCGGTGCATTCCAAAACCACGGCCCCAATATCCGGTGATCGCTCAATCATGTCATCTGCCGCAGCAAACAGCTCGTCGGTGACCTTGCCAAGATCCATCTGTGTGCGCTCACCGCGCAAGATCACGGCTGAAAACTCAGGTGCATCATCCAGCCCCTGAACCACAATCGGCAAATGGGCAGCACCCACGCCTTCCAGATGCTTGTCGGTTAGCGAAGCAGCGGAGGCCGTTATCACACCAACGGGTGCATTGGTCATGTGGTAGGCAAGGGGCACCTGAATGAGGGAGGACACGAAAACTGGAACAGAAACAGCTGCCGCAATCTCCTTTTGAAAAATCGCCAGAAATCCGCAGGACCCGGTGATTGCATGAACGCCCTGATCTTCCAGTCGCTTGGCTGCACTCAGGATCGGGTCCAGTAACTTAGGTGAGGAGTCAGCCAGCAGTTTTTGTACCGTCAATCCATGCAGGATCTCATAGGTCGTTGTAAACGGTAGGCTTGATGGGTTCTTGATGTGGCCGGGAGGTTTCGGGAAATAGCTTTCCAGTGAAAGAACGCCGATTGAAACGCCACAAATATTCTGGCCACCGGGATGAATGGTCATAGTTTTTCCTTCAGTACCGCGTCACGTGATAGGGAGACATATCGATGTTAGGAGAGGTGCCAGTTACCAGATCAGCGACTAGTCTGCCGGTTTTTGGGGCCATCATCAGGCCGTAATGGCTATGCCCAAACGCACCAAACAAATCCGGGAACCCATCAACTTCACCTATGCAAGGCAAACTATCAGGTAAGCTGGGACGTTGTCCGGACCATGTGCTAATGTCATCCATCCGCAAGTCTGGTAACAGCTTGCTCGCAAGGCCCACCAAACCATCCAGCCGTTTCTGGTTGACTGGCGCATCAAGCCCGGCAAACTCAGCCGTTCCGGCAACCCGAATGGCGCTCTCCATAGAAGAGGCGACAAACTTCATGTCCATATCCATGATGGAATGCGTGAGGGAAACACCGGGATTGCTGAAGGACACATGGTAACCACGCTCAGCCTCCATCGGCACTTTGACCCCAAGTGGTTTTAGTAGCTTGGCGGACCACACGCCCATGGAAAGCACCAGTTTCGGCGCAAAATACTCACCTGTCTCCGTCACATAATGCCAGCCACCGCCATCGCGCGGCAAGATGGAATGCACCGCAGCTTGCTCAATGGTTCCGCCCATATTGCGTAGTTTGTTGGCAAGCACTTCACCGATCTTACCGGGAGAGACTGCCCGTGCCTGTCCCTTGATGAGAACGGCGGCCTCAAACTCATGGGTCAGAGCGGGCTCAAGATCGCGCAAGTCTGCAGCACCGATCTCCTCAATCTCAGCCCCCACAGCGTGGCGCATGGCATAATCCGGGCCGTTCAGATCAATTTGGGAGGCATCCCGAAACGCATGCACATACCAGCTGTCTTGCAGCAGGCCCTCGTGCCCGGTACCGGAAAGGTGATGACGGTAAAGCTCAACACAGTCATGATTGAGCGCATGCATGGCATCGCCAATCGGCTGAATGCGCGCCTGCCGTCCCTCATAGAGAAACCGCAGCCCCCAGGCTGCCACACGGGGCAGGTAACTGGGCTTGATTGTCACGGGACCTTGCGGATCCATCAACCAGCCGGGCACCTTCTTCCAAAGACCCGGCATGGACTGCGGTACCACAGACCACGGCGAGATGATACCCGCATTGCCAGCAGAGGTGGCCTGACCGGGAGCATCCCGGTCAACCATATGCACGCGTAAGCCTTTTTCCGCCAGCGACAGAGCACAGCAAAGGCCAACCAGTCCCGCACCAAGCACAGTGACATCAGGTACTACAGCTTCCGTCATTGCGTCGCCGCCTGCAAGTTGCGCTGGCTGGAAACCTGCTGGAATAAGACAGGCGCGATGACAAGGATTGCAGCCAGATCAGACCCAAGACTTGGAGCAACCAGCATCAACCCACCAATGGCCATCAACACACGCCACAGGCCGTTGAGTGGAGCCATGAAGTAACCGGACACGGCCGTCGCAATAGCAAACACACCCAGTGCACAGGTCAGCGTGACCTGTAGGAAGGAGACAAGGGTGAAATACTCAGGCAAAACAATCAGCATGGTTGGCGCATAGACGAACACCATAGGCACCATGAGTTTGCCAAGCCCTAAGGTAAAGGCACTCACACCAGTCCTGAACGGGTTTGCCCCTGCAATGCCCGCCGCAGCATAGGCCGAGGCGCAAACCGGCGGAGTGATCTCGGAGATAACACCGTAATAAAGCACGAACATATGCGTTGCCAAAGCAGGCACACCCAGTTGTGCCAAAGCCGGTTGAGCCACCGCGACAAGCATGATGTAAAGCGCTGTTGTTGGAAGACCAGCTCCCATCAAAATACAGGCAATAGCGATCAGAACCAGAGACAGGAACTGCTGAATGGACGCTTGTCCAAACACCTCAAGAGACGTCCAGTCAAGCAGCGGAGCCAACGAGGCCGCCATATCCGCAGCGCCGTTGGTGACCATAAAGCCAAGACGGAAGCCAACACCGGTCGTGTTGATCACACCAACCACGATGCCAACAGCCGCAGAGGCTGCACCCACAGCGAGCGCGTATTGAACGCCCACATGACAGCTGTCGAACAGGTCTTTAAAGCTCTGCCGTTCATTGCGATGCAAACAGCCCAGCAAAGTCAGTGCGCCAAGCACGCCGGCCATCGTTGGCGAGAAACCTTCACCGGAGTAAGGCGAGGCCTTCCAGAATATGAAGCCAAGCAATGCAAGTGGCACAGCCAGAGACAGCGGCTTATCGATGGCGCAAAACCCAACAACAACACAAAGCGAAATGCCGATAAATGCAGCCATGTTGGGCGAGTAGCCGGAGAACAACACCACGAGCAGCCCGATCAGCGGCAGCACCGTAAACCAGCCTTCACGCCAAACCTGCAAAAACTGCGGGATCTGGTCTTTGGGGTAAGCCTCAAGCCCAAGGCGTTTTGCGGTGAAGTGCACGATCGACATGACGCCGATATAGTGCATCAGAGCAGGCACAATCGCTGCAATAACGATGGTGGTGTAAGGCACCTCCAGATATTCAGCCATCAGGAAGCTTGCAGCCCCCATGATAGGTGGTGTGATTTGCCCACCCGCACTGGCAGCCGCTTCAACACCACCCGCAAAGTGACCCGGATATCCAAGCTTCTTCATATTGGGAATGGTCAGTGACCCGGTGGAAACCGTATTGGCGATAGATGAGCCGGAGATAGTGCCGAAGAAGGCTGAGGAGACAACGGAAACCTTTGCAGGTCCGCCCGTATAGCGTCCAGCAAGGATCATCGCGTTATCAACGAAGAACTGTCCAAGCCCCATGCGCTGCGCCACAACTCCAAACAGCACAAAGTGAAACACAACAGTTGAAACGACCCAGAGCGTAACGCCAAAGATACCTTCAAACGGGAAGTACATGTTGTTGACGAACTGCCGCCAGTCCACACCCGGATGCTTCAGGATTTGGATTGGAATATACGGCCCCAAAAGCGCATAGCCAATGAAGACCAGAATGATCAGCGGTAGCACGATACCAATGGTCCGGCGCGCGATCTCCAGCACTGTCAAAATGATGATGGTGCCGAAGAAGATATCCGGTCCGGCTGGATTGCCTTGCCGCAAAGCCTGCTCAGAAACCTGAATGCCAAAAAGGTCAAACCCACGCCAGCTGAACCACAGATACAGCGACCCCATCATCGCCAGGATCATGATCACCCAGTCAAGCAGCGGCACATTGCCAAAGCTCAGAAACTTGCCGGGCGTATTGGCCAAGGCACGGTCGGATTTGAGAAACGGAAACGCCAGAAAAATGAAGAAATACAGCCCGGCCAGATGGATGCCCATGTGAACATAATCAACCGGGGTGCCAAACCCAGCGGTCCAGAAGTGGTAGAGCGCATAGGCGATGGTCGCCCAGTACACCATTTTTGTCAGGATTGGCCCGTTGTCACGGGTATGGAGAGCGGAGTCATACTTTTTCTCCAGCTCTTCCAGAGCCTTGTTATCAAGGTGCGATTGCAGGGGCATGGAACCCTCCCGGGTCTGGGGTGCGTCATGCGGTGGTGAGGGCGCGTTGGATCGCTTTTTCCAACTGCAGCAGCTGCGCGAGTAAAAGAACGCGGCAAAGCAAAACCACCGGTGGCGACAAAAGACAGCGGAAGAACACTCCCGCTGCCGTTTTAAGTCAGACTGCGATTAGTCGAGCAGACCAACTTCTTTGTAGTATCGCTCAGCACCCGGGTGCAGCGGAACACCAATGCCATCGATGCCATCTAGTGCACTCTTCATAGTGATGACCTTGCCCTTCGGATGTCCGTTATCCAGCAGTTTACGAGCGGTCTTGGACCAAAGCGCCTTGGTGATTTCGTAGACCAGTTCTTCGTCAATATTGGCATTGGTCACAAACATACCACTCACTGCCACCGTGTTGGTGTCATGCGTCACGCCCGGATAAGTGCCAGCCGGGATGACCGATGGAATGTAATAGGGAACAGTCTTATTCGCCTGAGCAATTTCAGCTTCAGTGAAGGAATAAAGATCCATACCTTTAGTGTTATCCAGCTGGATCATGGCAGCAACTGGTGTACCCGCAGCATAGAAGTAAGCATCCAGCTGACCATCAGCCGTCCGCTCAGCGCTTTGAGAGTTGTTGAGCTCAGCTTCATCAATATTGTCGCGGTTGACACCATGGTCACCAAGAATGAGCTCAACTGCAATCTGCGTGCCGGAGCCTGCCTGCGCAATGCCAACCCGTTTGCCCTTCAGGTCCGCAAGGTTGTCCAGTTCACCACCCTTCGGCAAAACAAGATGCAGATCTTCCGGGTAAAGGTTCGCAATCACACGAAGATCAGGCTTGGCGTTGCCCTCATACTTGCCAGAACCGTGATAGGCAAAATGAAGTGTCGCTGCCCCGGTCAAACCTGCTTCCATCTGGCCGGCCTGAATGGCGTTCACATTGTGCGCAGATGCGTTGGTGGACTGCGCGATCGCCACCAGATTTGGAACGCCGCAATTGCCGCCCTGATCACACGGACGAGAGCCCGGTGGGTTAGAAATCGCGTTGGCAATGATCCCGCCAATCGGGAAGTAGGTTCCGCCGGCACCTCCCGTGCCAATGCGGAAAAACTTAATGTCCTGCGCAACAGCTGCACCGCTGATCATCGTGCAAGCAAGCGCAATCCCGGCACATTTACTGAATAATCCCATGAGTATCCCCCCTCTAATAAATTCAGATAAGCCCAATTCAAGGTGATAGGTATTTATAATTATTAGCCTCATGGTGGTTAGCCTTATTCATAAAAGCAAATTCGAAATATTATGGTTATGATAGATTTTGTTTATATATTGAGGTGCCCATGAATCTGCAGCAACTGGCGGTTTTCCGCGAGATAATGAAAACCGGCTCGGTCAGCCACGCTGCGCGAAACCTGCATCGCACCCAGCCCGCCGTCAGCGCATCGCTCAAAGCACTGGAAGATGATTTGGGAATGCCGCTCTTTCTGCGCGAAGGTCGCCGACTGATTCCTGTCCCGGAAGCCCACTATTTGCTCTCGGAGGCCTCTGGCATTCTGGACCGCTTGAAGACAGTTGAGCAGAACCTCAGTAACATGCGCGATCAGGTGCAAGGTTCACTGAGCATCGTCGCCATGCCCGGCCCATCCTCTTATCTGCTGCCAGAGTTCATCAGCAATTTCATCGAGGACAAGCCGCAGGTGAAGGTCACTCTGGCAACGCGCAGCTCCCCTCAAATCCTCAACCTGATCGCCGCACAAAGCTTCGATATCGGCTTTTGTGATGCAGCTGTGGGCACGGAGCAGGATGTCCTGTCACACGACACCACAATCCCATGCACTTGCTTGTGCGCTATTCCAAAAACATCATCTCTGGCAGGCAAAAAGGTGATCCACGCAAAGGATCTGGACGGTGTGCCCATGGGCGTGCTCCAGCCCAGCCACTCCACGTTTGAGGCCACCAAGGCCGCGTTTCAATCCAGTGACGCACACTTTGATATCCGCATCGATACCCAATACTTCCTGCCGCTGTTCCATTTCGTCGAAGCCGGACAGATCTGCGCAGTGGTGGATGCTTTGAGCGCAGTCAGCTATCAGCGCAGCCGGGGGGATGCCTCCAAGATCGTGTTCCTGCCATTTGAGCCAACAGTGCCCTTTGGCTATTCCATCCTTGTGCCTCACCAGCGCCCACTGTCCCGGTTAGCAAGCTCGTTCGTATCTTCCTGGCAAAACTGGGTGGAGCAAACCATCGCCAAGCCAATGAGATAGCAAAGAGCAGCTACAGTTAGCGCTCCAACAAGGACCACGCAGGCAAACCGATCTACTTTTGCCTCAAACACTCATATCGGCTGGAAGGGCGTAATGGACGAGGTTTGCCAGAAAGATAACGAGACTGCAGAACGGGTCTATCACCAGCCTGTCTCTCCCTGGGCATTGGAAAATCTGCCCGGCGATCCCATGATGTGGATTCTGATCGTCAGTGAAATCCTCGTGTTTGGCGGAGCGTTGTGGGCCTTCGCTGGCAACGAACTGCTCAATCCTGAGATTTATCGCGAGGCACGCACTCATCTCAATGTGCCTCTTGCCACGCTCAACACGATCATCCTGCTCACCTCAGGCTTGTTTGCCGCCATCGCAGTGCGCTTTGCCAAAATCAAAGAGATTGTAAAGACGAGATTGTCACTGCTGGGGGCGGGAAGCCTCGGTGTCGTGTTCATTGCGCTCAAGATTTACGAGTACAAGGAAAAGCTAGCCCTTGGCCTCAATGTTGAGACCAACACATTCTATACGCTTTATTATCTGGTCACCGGGTTCCATTTGGCTCATGTGATCTTTGGCCTGATCATACTCGGCATTATCGCCCTGTGGCCCACCGAGGACAACATGGAATCGGGCACAGCCTTCTGGCATATGGTTGATCTGATCTGGGTGATCATTTTCCCCATTTTCTATCTTATGGGGCAGGGGCTGTGATCATGAACACCAACAAAACACCCCCTAAAAGCATCCAGATGAATGATCTGCTAAAAGCCTGGGTGGTTCTGGTCGCGCTCACTCTGCTCGGCTACGGCCTCAGCCTGTTCAGCAGCGAACTACTCGTCTATGTGGGCCCACTGATCATTGCCGCACTGATCCTGTTTAAGGCGCGGATCATTCTGACCCGATACCTTGGCCTGACCAGATGCCCTGCATGGCTCTCTATGCTCAGCTCAATGATTTTTGCTCTGACGATGATCTGCGCAGTTTTGCTCACATTCGTCTCCGCAGGGGGCACGCAATAAAAGCCTGAACACTAGTGCCAAACAGCAAAAACCCCTCACAAAGCCTGAAGCTCTATGAGGGGTTTCCATTAAAGCATATCCCTGTTGTGTGGGTCCCTTTATGGGAATGGGATATACATTTTTAAGACAAATCAGCTCGGCAGGAACTCTCGGCCCCAACCAGTGCCTGCAATCCGCCGTTCAATCATGTCGTCCACTTGCTCATCGCTGTATCCAACGCCAGCGAGCACCTCGCGAGTTGAGTTCCCGTAAGCCTCAGTGCTTGGCAAAGCGCGGATAGCGGCTTCCTCTGGGCGGATTGAGTAGTGGTCAATCAACGTCACGCGGTGCCCACTTGGATGATCCTCATAGGTGGAAAATGCGTAGCTGCCACGATCAATACCAACCGCACCATCAGCCGTACGGGTATATGTGTCGCGCAGATGCTCAATGCCCAGTGGCTGAGCTGCTGCAATATCGGCTGCTCTCAGCTTCTCACACCAGCTTTCCGCCGTGTCTTGTTCAAACGCGACCCGCAGGAACTCAGCGGTATCATTTGCTTCTTCCACACCGCTCAAACCTTCAACCTGTGCAAGGTCGATTAACTCATGGTCTTCTGCATCCATAAAGATCCAACCATCAGAGGCTTTATAGAAGTGCGAGAGTGCGTGGTTGCCAAGGGCATCACGTCCGGATGCTTCATCAAACGGGGCACGGCCTTCATAATCAAACGCAAACTTGATCTGCGCCAGATTGGTCACCGCTGACAGAGAGGTCCGTGCACGGGAGGTCTGACCGGTTTTGTGCTTGTGATAAAGCGACAGCGCCATCCCAAGACCAGCAGCAAAGCCGCAGTTCACGTCCAGAGTACCAAGATGCGCATGCTCTTCCGGTGTATCAACGCCGCCAAACCGGCTCATGATGCCGCTGTTGGCCTGAATGATGTCATCATAACCGATGTAGTTGGTTTTCGGTCCCGGCTTTGGTCCACCAAGACAGTCCAGACGGCAGAACAGAACGCCCGGATTGATTGCCTGCAAGCTGTCATGGTCAAGACCAAGAGGCTTCATCTGACGGTCAGGAGCATTGATCACCACAAGGTCAACGGACTTCACCAGACGTTCAAAAGCCTCACGGCCTTCGCCTGTTGTAATGTCCACCAGCGCGCTCTTCTTGCCAATATTGGTCTGGAACGTAAACAGCGTGCCAATCAGCGGATCGTAAAGCGGTTTGACCGGATCCAGCTTGATCACCTCAGCGCCAAAACGTCCAAGGAATGCAGTGGAATGCGGACCAGCAATCACATTGGTCAGATCCAGAATACGCAGGTCGTTAAGCCAGCCGTCTTTGTCGGCTGATGGAGCCGTCGGAGCTGGCAAGGTGTCGGCGCTATCAACGGCCTGCAGAGTTGCCAGAGCCTCCTCAAAGGTCACGTTCTCACGCGCTTTGGGGGTGAGCAGGTAGTCCACAATCTCCTCAAACCACACAACAGGACCGGGCTGTTTCATCAGGCCGTATTCAGGGTCGTTCACTTCAACAATCAGACCGGACGTGTTGCAGTGCTCGCTGTTCACCCACTCCTGTGTGGTGCGGTGTGGTGCGCCCGGAATCTGGCCTTCACCAAAGATAACGCCCCATTCATCAGAGGTTTTGGTGAGGAACACCTTCTTCATTTTCACTGAAATGATATCGGCCCATTTTTTCGGAAGCGGATAAACACCAATGGAGGTTTCCCCGTCCCACTCAGCGATAGGCAGATGCAGGTTGTTCACTTCCGGCAAACCTTCAGCAAGCAACTCCTCGTAAATACCGAGAGCTTGCAAGCAGCGGCGGGCGTGGTTGCGGTGAGACGGGCAGACCGCGTAGAAATAACGGCCATCTGCACACTCATAGGTCCGGTAGAACGGGTCGAGGTACTCCTGCAGATCTTCATAGGAAAGATCCATCTCGATATTATTTTCGCGGCGATGGGTAATTTCGTGCTCGCGCATGGTCATGTAGCGCTCTGGCATGCCCTCAATCACTACGGAATTGTAGGAGAGGCCTTCCATGAGAGCAGCTGCAATCGGCACTTCAATCGTATCACCACGGCCCGTCTTTTCGCGGGCGAGCAGAGCCATCACAACAGAACTGGCCGCCATTGTCGTGGCATAAGAGGAACCGAGTGGAAGCGGAGAGAAGCTCGGGTTCAGACCCATGAGCACGCGGTTAAAGCCCATGTCAGTGAACGCACCGGATGTAGCGGCCACGATGGCTTCCGTCGCTTTCCACTCACGGCGCAGCTCATCATTGCTGGCAAATCCTGGGACTGAAAGCGTAACAAGCTCAGGGCGTTCAGCACGAAGGGCAGCAAAATCGACGCCAAGGTCCTTCATCTTGCCAGGACGGAAGCTTTCAAGCACCACATCGGCTGCTGCAATCAGCTCAAATGCCTTTTGCAGGCCAGCTTCTGACTTCAGATCAAGCCGGATGCATTTCTTGTTACGATTTAAAATCGCATTTGCCGGGTGATCCCACTGAGGCCCTTGAGGCGGATCGACGTGAATAACAGTTGCGCCCATATCCGCAAGGATCATAGCAACAGCTGGACCTGCAATCTGCTGACCGAAGTCAACAACTCTGACACCTTCAAGGGGAAGTCTTTTTTCCATGCAACATCATCCTCAGAAACCGTCCATCGACGGTTCTCAGTTTATTCCAGACATAATTATGTCTTTGATTTCAGATTGTTATGGGTGAAATGCTTCGCAGCAACGGTTCACTTCATTGGAAAAACAATAGGCAGGCCCATACGTAGAAACCAGCAATTTAAATTTCGGTGCAGGCATAAAAATTTTTGTAGCTCGTCTAATTCTGAACTGTTTGATTTTGCCTTTGCCGGACTGGTGGAAGCTGAAATTTCTTCCACCAAACCTGTTTAATGCCGCGTGAGCCGCGGGGACAGTGTCCTGTCAAAAAGGGAGATTACCCTTCATGTATCGCGTTCAGCAGCCAGTTTCTGAAGGTCACTGCATGGGGGTGCTCAAGGCTCGTATTGGAGTAAACCAGATAAAACGCTTCCTCTGTTGGAACGCGATTTTCCAGTGGAGCAACCAGCTGGCCGGACTTCAGTGCATTTTCCACAAGACTTGTTCGGCCCAAAGCAACGCCTTCTCCCAAGGCAGCCATCTCCAAGGCTGTGACAAGCGTGTCAAACTGATAGCTCTGCCGCAGTTCCACGTCACTGTGCTTGGTCTGCTTGAGCCAGTACCCCCAGCCTTCCTGATATCCAATCACATGCAAAACACTATGATTTGCAAGGTCTTTTGGCGATTCAAGCGGCCCGTTTTCTTCCAGATAGCAAGGACTGCAAACCGGAAATAGCTCGTCTCGTGTCAGCCGGTCACATTGAACGGCCGGCCATTTGCCACGCCCGTACCGTACTTCCAGATCACAGTCTCCAGAGGTTTCTTTGTTGTCCAGCCAGATATTGGAGGTGACCCGCAGGTTGATCTTTGGATGCAGCTTGCGAAATTCCTTCATACGCGGCGCAAGCCAGCGCATAAAGAACACCATGTTGATCTTCACAGTCAGCAGATTGTTCTGCCCTTGACCGAAGATTTCTTCCGTTGCCGCCTTCAGGCGCTCTACGGATTCATGGACTGCCGGCAGATATGCCGCCCCCGCATCTGTCAGCTCCAGGCCTCGCGGCAATCGCTTAAACAGGACAGATCCCAACTGACATTCAAGACCTTTGATCTGGTGACTGATCGCCGCCTGCGTAAGGTTGAGCTCTGTTGATGCATGCGTAAAGCTGAGATGACGCGCCGACGCTTCAAATGCCCTGAGCCAATTGAGCGGGGGTAGATTCTTCTTCATTAACTTCTCCCATTCGTATGGGTAGAATTTCATACTCTACGTAAAACTATTCATAAATATTTTTATACCAATGGGTCTTTTTTTGTTGATTGATAACAATTTAACCCTCCGGCAAAAATTCAACCTTCGATCAGGACAGCAAAAAATAAAGCTTGAGGGGGACAAATGTATAATAACAGCAATACTGGAAGAAGGACGGGGGAGGGCCTGTTTACAGGTGTTAATCCTGTTATGGCTGTCGGGTCTACAGTACTCGTCATTGCGTTTGTTTTATTTACTGTAATGGTTCCTGAAACTGCTGGCTCGCTTTACAATTCCGCCAAAGGTTTCATCGCAAATAATCTATCTTGGTATTACATCGGCCTGGTTAGTTTTTTCTTATTTCTAGCCTTCGCGATGACCATGAGCCGTTACGGCAACATCCGCCTGGGCAAGGATGACGAAAAGCCGGAATACAGCTTCTTTTCCTGGTTCTCGATGCTTTTTGGGGCGGGCATCGGTATCGGTATTCTGTTTTGGAGTATTGCAGAGCCAATCTACCACTTCCAAAGTAATCCGTTTATCGCAGAAGGGCAGGAAAACTCCGCAGAGGCCGCCCAGATTGCAATGCGGATCAGTATTTTCCACTGGGGTTTGCATGGTTGGGCATTGTTTGCACTCTCCGGTCTTGGACTAGCTTATTTCCACTATCGTAAGGGCCTGCCGCTGTCCGTTCGTTCAGGGCTCTATCCGATTTTTGGTGATAAGATTTACGGTCCAATCGGTCACGCTGCTGATCTGCTTGCAGTTTTCGGAACAGTCTTCGGTATTGCTACATCTCTTGGGTTGGGAGCCCAGCAGATGAATACCGGCCTGAACTACTTGTTCGGCTTCGAAGTCAGCATCACCAACAAGATCATCATCATCGCGGTTATCTCCGTACTGGCAACCATGTCCGTACTGAGCGGCGTGAACAAGGGCATCAAAATCCTGAGTGAATTCAACATGCACCTCACTATGGTGATGCTTGTGTTCTTCCTCATTTTTGGCCCGACCGTTTACATTCTCGGGTCATTCGCAACCAATCTGGGCGATTACCTGACCAACGCAATTCCGCTTGGTTTCTGGGTTGAAACGGATCCGGGCAACAGCTGGCAGGGTGGCTGGACCATCTTCTACTGGGGCTGGTGGATCGCATGGGCGCCATTCGTTGGCATCTTCATCGCGCGTATTTCCAGAGGCCGTACTGTCAAGGAATTCCTCCTCGGCGTCCTGCTGGCACCAACACTGCTCTCCACATTCTGGATCACCACTTTCGGCAACACCGCAATGTTCCTGGAACTGTTCGGCGCCGGCGGTGTGACAGAAGCGGTGAACGCAGACATCACCTCAGCTCTATACACCACAATCGAACTGATGGATCTGGGCTCCACGCTCACCATCCTCGGCGCGGCGATGTGTACGGTCCTGCTGGTGACGTATTTTGTAACCTCGGCAGATTCCGCAACGCTCGTGATCTGCACCATCTTGTCCATGGGCGACGAGAATCCGGCCAACCGCTACCGCATCTTCTGGGGCCTTTCCATCGGCGCCGTGTCTGCAGTGCTGTTGTTCGCCGGTGGCTTGCGAGCCTTGCAAACAGCCTCGATCGTGGCGGCTTTGCCGTACTCCTTCGTGCTGATCCTGACCACGTGGGGATTGCTTAAATCACTCCACCTCGAGGTCTCAGAAATCATCTCCACCATAGATGACGAAGAGCATTCCTATTCAGCTGACAACGCAGCCCCTGCTGCAGCCCCAGCCGAGTAAGGCGCTCTCACCCCGAACCATCTGGGATGTTCCCGGCATCCCAGATGGTGATAATAACCAAAGGTTCATTCTCATGACATCTCAGATCATTTTGCCGCGCATCATGCAAGTTGGTGCGGGAGCCGCCCTTCAATTGCCTGCAGTTCTGGCAAAAATCGGCTGCAAAAAGCCTCTCATCGTCACCGATCCCATGATGGTTCAGCTGGGATATTCCGATTCTATGCAGGAAAGCCTGAAGGCTGAGGGCATTGAAAGCGAAGTTTTTGCAGACACCTTGCCTGAACCAACCGTCGCCTCCATCCTTCCGGGTGTGGAAAAGGCGCGGGAAGACAGCTATGACTGCATCGTAGCGCTTGGCGGCGGCAGCCCGATTGACAGCGCAAAGGCCATTGCGATTCTGGCAAAATTTGGCGGGGAGATGCGTGACTACCGCTTCCCGAGAGACGTCACAGAGCAGGGCCTGCCTGTTATTGCGGTTCCAACAACTGCTGGCACTGGCACGGAAGTAACTCGTTTCACCATCATCACAGATGAAGAGCGCGGCGAAAAGATGCTGTGTGTCGGCATCGGCTTCATGCCTGTTGCCGCACTGGTGGACTACAAACTCACCATGAGCCTGCCACCACGCATCACCGCAGACACCGGCATTGATGCGATGACCCATGCTCTAGAAGCCTATGTCAGCAAAAAGGCAAATCCATACAGCGACAGTCAGGCACTGGCTGCTCTGAAGCTGATCGGCCCGAACCTGCGCGAAGTCTATCACACCGGCAACAACGAAAAAGCGCGTGAAGAGATGATGCTCGGCTCAACCCTTGCAGGCGTTGCGTTCTCAAGCGCATCCGTTGCTCTGGTTCACGGCATGAGCCGCCCGATTGGCGCGTTCTTCCACGTGCCGCATGGCCTTTCCAACGCAATGCTTCTGCCAGATGTGACAGCCTTCTCAATTCCGGCTGCACCAGAGCGCTATGCGCAGGCAGCCCGTGCACTCGGGTTTGCGTCTGAGCAGGATGATGATGCTATGGCAAATCGCAAGCTCCTGATTGAGCTGCGTGCCTTGAATGATGAGCTCTCCGTGCCAACACCAGAAGAGTTTGGCATTGATCGTCAGGAGTTCATGGATCGCTGTGAAACCATGGCAGAGCAGGCGCTTGCCTCTGGCTCTCCAGGCAACAACCCGGTCACGCCAACCATTGCTGAGATGATGGAAATCTATCAGGGCCTGTGGGATGCCCGTGGCTCCGACAGCGAGTCTGTTGCAGCCGAATAAGCTGAAATTCCTACGCTCCCAAAGAGCCAGCTCACGTCCAATGCCGTGAGCTGGCTTTTTTGTTGGTCGTTTGACGGATTAAGCGCCGATCTCCAAAACAAACCGAGCGCTGAAGTCACCCTCCCACCACATCGGGAAATTGGTGCCCCACTTGTTGTTGTAGATATTGAACCGCAGCCCCTGATCATAGGCGGGCGCCTGATGCTGGAACGGCATAAATGGCAAATCAGCAGGCGCCACAAGCGGTGTATCTAACGGGCAAATGCGGATCTCCTGATCTGCTTGTGTCTTCGCCCCAAAAATCGCTTGCAACTGACCGCCGCTCATATCTGGTAGATCATGGGCATCCACCCAATATCCGGTCTTATCGAATTGCCAGCGTGCTGCACCATCTGGTGCAAACCTTAGGAACCCGGCCTCCGGCATGCGATTGGCGATCTTACCGTAAAGCCGCAGCGTGATCTCCAGCTTGTCGCCACTCCCATTCAGTGCCAGCTGAATGTTGGAGGTCGCGCCGGGAATATCCGAAGCCATGACATAGGAAAGAACGACGTGATCGTCGGCAACCGCAAGCCCTTCAAACTTCGGGCAATGGCTTTTGGACGTCGCAGTCCCAGCCTTATCCAATCCTGGTTTGATGTGATCCAGAATGGCCCATTCTTCTTCATGGGTCAGATAGGCATCCATATGCGCTTTGACATCGCTGGCATCATAGGTTTCATGGGTAAACGACAGCAGATTGTCATCCAGCCCAAACAGATCAGTGCCCTCGGGAGTAGTCAGTCGTTTGATCGCGCCGTTATCACTGTCGATCTCCATGGACCAACCGCCAAACTCAGCCTCATTGATAATCTCAAACGGACCTGCATGAGGAAGCGGGCAGCACAGTTCTTTAAGCGCAGCCTTGGCAATCTTCTGGTCATTCTTATCAAGCGCAGCAACGGCATCCTTACAATAAGCCCGCTGTTCAGCCCAGGACGCTTCAGCATACTGAAAGCGCGGATCGTTTTGGCGTGCAGCGTCAAAGTCCCCACGATCCCACGCCTGTTCATCGCGTAGATAAGTTTTGATATCTACCCCGCACGTATGCTCTGCCACCATGGAAAGCTTGCGACCAAAGGAAAGTCTTTGAGCCGTGAGACTGTCTTCAGCAAACTGATCATAAACCCGCTGCAACGCGCGATACTGCGCTGATTTCACAGGATCTGTCGCGCTGCCATGGATCCAGCTGTCGCCGATCTCCTGTGTTACAACGGGGAAGCTTTCCCGATGTGGCCACAGCACCTCAGCGAATTCATCCAGCGTCGCCGCCTTGATCTGATAGTCCGGATACTGCCGTTCCATCGCGCGGTATACATTCACCGTCTGCCCGGTGTTCTGCGGGCCAATATTATCTTCCGTATGCGCAAAACTCAGGCCATCCGCTACACCCGGAATAAACTGCGTCGCACCATAGGAGTTTTGGTAAAGCACCAGAACCTCTTCACCAGAAGGGGCCTGCCAGCGGAATACGTCCGGCAGTTTTGGTGTCGGAGAGGCGGTGTTGACCCCCAGATGCAAAAACTTGATGCCAGCTTTCGCCATCAACGGCACAATGCCGAGCGTATGCCCAGGAACATCCGTCATCTTTGCAGCAATGGTGTTCACTCCAAACCGCTCATCCAGCTCTTTGGAATAGGAAAGACCAGCCTCAAACAGAGCAGGTGACATCAGTTCAGAATGCGTCGTGAAGGGCAAACCGTGCCAGCGGATCAAACCCTTCTCAATGGCAGCTTCCAGACGCTTTACGTCAGATGCAGGCGCCTCGTTCAGATAATCCCAGATCAACCATGCGCCCGTCGTCCAGCGAAACTTAGGGTCCTGCGGGTTTTCGAAATAGAAATGCTCCGCTGTATCAAGCGCTTGCGGTAAAAAATGACCGTGATAGCGCTGCCGGACCTTTTCCGCATGATCAGTGAAGCCGATATCCAGATGGGTTTTGAAAATCAGGTGAATAGTATTTGGGGACATATTTCTTTGCTTCTTATGAGCCGACAGTACCGCGCACAATCAGGCGGGTCTGCAGTGTCTCAGTCATGGCTGGGGCATTGGGGTCTTTAAGGCGCCGCAAGATAAGCCGAACGAGTGCCCGGACACGATCTTCCAGATCGATTTTCACAGTCGTGAGGTTGTAGCTCAGCCACCCGGACTGAGCGATGTCATCAAAGCCAACCACTTTCACATCCTCAGGAACCCGCAGGCCCAGCTGAAAGCGCAAGGCATCAATCACACCAAAGGCACCCACATCATTTGCAGAGAAGATGCCATCAACCCCTTCGCCAACCTTGAACAGGTCCAGCGTGGAGGCGAGGGCGGTCTCATAGGTATAATCGCCCTGCAGCACCAACGGATCTGGCAAGCCGCGCTCTTTCATGATGCATTTGAAAGCGCGTTCACGCTCTGTATTCGCAAGGGATGTAGTCGTACCGCCAAGATAGGCAAAGTTCCTGCAGCCATAAGCCTGCATCAGGGCAACGGCCTGATCGATCCCGGTCTTCTGGTCAACAATCAAGCGATCAAAGACGGATGTGGAGCCCGGCTGGTTTGGCAAACTGCCATCTTCCGAATAGCTCACGTAAATCGGCACGGCACGGCCCAGCGAATGGGTCAGTGTATCCGGCGAAACATTCTCGGCAAAAGCGATGATGCTGTCCAGATTGAAGCCCTTCATATAGGTCAGTAACCGCTCATCCATACTCTGGTCTGTACGGGTCTTGAAGAGCAGTGTGGCAAACCCTTCCCCTTGCAGGGCGGTGGTCAGCGCATCAATCTCCTGCGATTCCCAGGGGCTGCACACATCCGGTACAATCACACCCACCAGATGAGATCGGCGTGTCACCAGCGCGCGGCCCGCCATGTCTGGCGTGTAACCCAATTCCTTCGCGATCTTGAGAATCAGATCACGCTTTTCCTTCTTCAAAGAGGCATGTGGATTGAAAGCGCGTGAAACAGCGACTCGCGATACGCCTGCAAGTTTGGCAACTGTATCTGCCGTCGCGCGTTCGGGGCGTTTCGCCTCTTGGATGTTTGGATGCTCTGACACTCAAAACCACTCGATTTATGAAAACGTGTTCACTATTAATGCCGTATATAACCCTAGGATGTCAATCGAACATTCTTTATGCACGACGAAAATATGACAGATTTGTGCCGTTTATGTAAAATATTTGCTGGCGTAATATTTTAGAATCCTCTTGATTTTCTCTTCAGTATTGACGGATAGTGAAAACGTGTTCATTTTAAATTCACTGATCGATTTCTCAAGATTAGTGACAAGGCACACCAACACAGGATGCCCTGGGGGGATAATTTAGATGAGTAAATTGCGTAGTTATGCATTGGGTCTTGCAGCTGCCACAGCATTGGCCGGGCCAGCGATGGCAACCGACGTCACAATCACTTGCCGTTGTGTGGAAGGCGGCGTGAACAGTGCAGCGGCCGTCTGGCTGAAGACAAGCGTCATTCCTGGCTTTGAAACCATGATGAAAGCCACGGGCAAAGACGTAAATGTAATTTTTAAAGAGTTTGCCGGAAAAGACGAGCAGCTGACACAACAGCTTGCATTGGACTTCTCAACCGGTGCAGGCGCGGACGTATCATCGTTCGACGGCTTCCTTATTCCAAACTTCGTAGACGCAGGCCTGCTGAAGCCATTGGAAGAGGTTGCTGGCGCAGAAGTGAACCAGTGGGAAGGCTGGTCTCACATTTCTGAAGGCTCCAAAGAGCTGATGTCCTACGGCGGCAAGGCCTACGGTATCGCGCTTGGCACTGACAGCCGCATGATCTTTGTGCGCAAAGACATCTTCGCGCAGGCCGGCATTGATGCGGATACATGGCAGCCAACATCCTGGAAAGACGTTCTGGATGCGGCACGCACCATCAAGAAGGCAATGCCTAAATCCGCTCCGCTTCAGCTAAATGCGGGCGTTTCCATGGGCGAAGCAACCACCATGCAGGGCTACTGGATGGCCATTCTCGGCACCGGCGAAGGCATGCTGGACGAGAACGGTAAGTGGATCGTCTCCTCACAAGGCATTCTCGATACGCTGAACCTCTACAAAACCATCTATGTTGATGAAAAGCTTGGCGACAAACGCGCACAGCTGCTTGGTGATGGCCGTAACCGGACTTTCGCAAACTTCCGTGATGGCAAAACAGCCATGCTGGTTGAAGGCGACTGGTTCTACCGCTCAGTCACCAAGCCGGGCGCTGAATTTGAAGTCAAAGACCGCGACGTCAACATGACTTGGAAGAAGATGCCAGCTCAGGAGCCAGGCAAAGGTTTCCGTGGTCAGGACTTCGTGACCATGTCCGGTGGTACGGGTTTTGTGATCAATCCAAACTCCAAAGCTCCAAAAGAGTCCTGGGCTCTGCTGTCCTACATGAACTCCAAAGAGCAGCTCGATGCATTCCAGGCGATCAACCCGCGTGTTCGTATTCGTGATGATGTCTGGATCCCGAACTCTGACTTCCTGACAGAAACCTCTCAGACACTTCTGCCATTGACCACAGCTCGTCCAAACAACGCCTACTACAACAAAGTTTCTGTTGCAGTGCAGCGTATGACAGAAGCCGTTGTCTCCGGTGAACAGACACCAGAACAGGCAATGGCGCAGTACAAATCTGACGTCACCGCCATTGTTGGTGAAGAAAACACCGTCAGCAAATAAGGCTCACGCCAACTCCGGAGCGGGGCGCGCTCATCTTGCGCGCCCTTATCCTCTCCCTGATCTTCCGATCCAGTAATCTCCCTTCTTGGGAAGGTGTATTTTGAAGAACTTCTCTTTGTTGTCTGTGCGCGCGGGAACGCTGTTTTTCTCGCCCGCTGCGGCTCTTGTCGGCGCATTTGTGATCGTCCCTTTCTTCTGGGTGATCTTTGTCTCCTTCACCAACAGAACTCTGCTTGGTAAAACAGCTCTCAACCCCGAATTTGTCGGGTTTGATAATTACGTCGCCCTGTTCAACATGGAAACGTTCTTCACACGAGGCCAGTTTGGGTTCTCGCTCATTCTTACAATTCAGTTTGTGCTGCTCTCCGCTCTTATCGGGCAGGCGCTGCTGGGTATGATCCTCGCGTGGTTGCTGCAATCAACACCCAAATACGTCAAGGTTTTCTCTGAATCTGCCGTCATCGTGGCTTGGATTCTGCCAGAAGTCGTAATCGGTTTCGCCTGGTTCGCCTTCCTTGATTACGACAACGGCACCTTGAATATGCTGACAACAGCACTCGGGCTGGAGCCGGGAGACTGGTTGCTGGACAATCCGTTCTGGGTGATCGTGTTCTTCAACACCTGGCGCGGTGCAGCGTTCTCCATGATGCTGTTCAACTCCGCGTTTGCCTCTCTTCCGCCAAGCTATTTTCAGGCCGCTGATGTTGCTGGCGCGACGTCTTTCCAAAAATTCAAAGACATCGCCTTGCCGCTCATCAAAGGGCACGTGGTGACAGATCTGATCCTCATCACCATGTGGACGTTCAACGTGTTTACCCCGTTCCTGCTGACACAAGGCGGCCCGTCATACCGCACCGAATTGCTGTCCATCTACACGTATCGCGTCGCCTTTAAAGACTTTGAGTTTGGCAAAGGGGCCGCCGTTGGCGTGGTCATCATGTTGATCAACCTTGCCTTTGCTCTGTTCTATCTGCGCATCGCAAAACAGAAACATAAGGGAGCGGAATAATGACCCTCTCATTCCAGCAAATTCTGTCTCGTATCAGCTTCTCTGTTCTTGCAGCCCTGATCGGCATCTGCTTTGCCTTGCCTTTGATCTGGTTCCTGTTCGCTCCCTTCAACGCGCGGGCAGAACTCGGACTGGAAATTCCAAGTCCGTTTACGCTGAAAAACTTCTTCACCGTCTTTGAAAACACCTTCGCAATGCGCGGATTGCTGAACTCGTTCATCCAAAGCATTGGCGGCGTGGTTCTTGTCGGTTTCGCAGCGACTTTGGCAGCCTATGCTTTGTCACGCTCGGACATTCCCGGCAAAAAAAGCATCACATACCTGTTGCTGCTTTTCTCCTCCGTGGTGTCTGGCAGTGCGGCAATGGTTCCAATCTTCCTGATCGTCTCCAAGCTCGGCCTCATCGATACCCATGTCGCTGTAATCCTTGTCTTTGCTGGCGGTCTGCTGCCAACAGCCATGTTCATCCTGCGCGACTTTATCGACGGTATCCCCAAGTCCTACGAGGAAAGCGCGATGGTCGCCGGGGCGTCCTCCATGCAGGCTTTCCGTGATGTGGCTCTGCCAGTCATCCGTCCGGGCATCGTGGTTGTTGTGGTCTGGGCCTTCGTGAATATCTGGGGCAGCTTCCTGATCCCGTTCATTCTGCTGCGCTCTGACGAGTTGATGCCTGCTTCTGTGGCCATCTACTCCTTCTATTCTGAAGCTGGAACGCCAATCGTTACGCTGCTTGCAGCCTATGCGCTGATCTACTCGTTCCCTGTCATCTCTCTCTATCTGTTCGTAAACTGGAAGTTTGGTTTCCGGTTCTTCGGCGGCATTAAAGCATAATCGGAAGAACAAAAATGGCTTCTATCTCCTTTCAAAACGTCACCAAGTCTTTCGGCGATTTTAATGCAGTCTCCAATGCCAGCTTTGAGATCAATGACGGCGAGTTCATCTGCCTGCTTGGCCCTTCCGGATGCGGGAAAACCACCAGCTTGCGCATGATTGCAGGGCTGGAAACACCAACCAGTGGCCGCATCTATATCGGTGATAAAGATGTAACTGGCCTGCATCCCCGCGACCGCAAAATCTCCATGGTGTTTCAGGATTACGCACTCTACCCGCACATGAACATCAGCCAGAACATCGCTTATCCGCTAAAAGTTCGTGGTGAGAATGAAGCAACCCGCGGCGAACGTGCGCAGGAAGTCGCTGATGTTCTCAAGATCGGCCATCTTCTAGATCGTTTGCCAGCGCAGATTTCAGGTGGTCAGCAACAGCGCACGTCACTTGCTCGTGCACTGGTCAACCCAAGTCAGGTCTACCTGTTTGATGAGCCGCTCTCCAACCTTGATGCAAAACTGCGTCTGGAAGCACGCGGCTTCCTACACCACCTGCAACACAGCATGGGCATGACCTCGGTTTACGTCACACACGATCAGGCCGAAGCCATGGCACTCGCCACCCGCGTTGCGGTTATGGATCAGGGACGGATCGTTCAGTTCGCAACCCCAATGGAAATCTACCGCAAGCCAGCAACTACCTTTGTGGCAAATTTCGTCGGCAACCCGCCTATGAACCTTTTGCCAGTGGAAGCAATGGTGGAAGACAACAGGCTGAAGGTCAAAGCTGACGGTCTGGATGTTGCAGACATCCCAATGCAGCGCTCCTTTGCAGAAGCTGTTGCCAACAACCCCAACATCACACTGGGTGTCCGTCCAGAGCACCTGCGTGCAACAGCAGAAGCTGAAAACGTGGTACGTGGCAAGCTGTTCGCCAATGAAAACATGGGCGCGGAAAAGCTTGTCACCATTGAACGCCCGGATGCTGCTCGCTTCACAGCCCGCATCTTCACAGATGACGACATCATCCTGTCAGAGGATGTGGCTCTCGGCTTCTCCAGTCAGCACATCTCGCTGTTTGATACCGACGGAAACAGATTGGCACTGGACGATGAGTGACACTCTGGACCACCTCAAATTACAGCACCACATCACGAAGGCGGATCAGACAGCTGATCCGTACTTCTATCTGGAATTTGAGGTGCCGGAAGGAACGACACGTTTCGACGTGTCGCTGAATTACCCCAAGGCTAAGGATTGTATCATCGATCTTGGATGCCTTGATCCCGAGATCACGCCGTTTCCGGCAATCTCGGGGTTTCGTGGCTGGAGCGGGGGCGCCCGCGACAGCTTTTTCATCGCACTGGATGACGCCACACCGGGCTACGTGCACGGCCAGATTGAACCGGGTAAATGGCAGATCATCCTGGGTCTTTATAAAGTGCCGGAAAATGGTGCGGATGTTGAGCTCACCATCTCCTTCGATCAGGCACCCAGAAAGCTTGCACCACAGCCCGTCACACCCAATCCGGTGCGCCAAGGGGCAGGGTGGTACAAGGGAGATCTGCACTGCCACACCTTTCATTCCGATGCACGCGGCGCGCCTGAGCTGCTCCACGCAGCTGCGAAACAGGCAGGACTGGACTTTCTGGCCATCGCAGATCACAACACCACCACCCAGCGCAGATACTTCCATCCGCACTCCTCGCAAGACCTTGTCTTTGTAAGAGGCATGGAGGTCACCACGGCAGTCGGTCACGCCAATGTATTCGGCATCGATGACTGGCTCGACTTCCGCATGACGAAACCAGACCACGCCCACATCGTCGCCAAAGCGGCCCATGACCGCGGTGGTCTGTTCTCTATCAATCACGACAAACCGCCGATCGACTGGACTTACGAGCTGCCAGAGACCGACTGCATGGAAGTCTGGCAATCTGCATGGCTCATGTATAATTGGGTGTCACTGGCACGCTATCAGAAGCGCCTGAGCGATGGACATCAGATTTCCCTTGTTGGCGGCAGCGACTACCATCAGCCTGACCGGCTCTTACCAGAAGGGCCGCTCGTGCTCGCCCGCCCGACAACAGTGCTCTGGCTGGACGAACTCAGCGAGCAAGCGGTGCTGAGCGCTATGAAAGCTGGGCTTGGATATGTGACCGAAGGGCCAGACGGTCCGCACCTGTCGCTCACCTCCGGCTTGGCGCGAATGGGCGAGGCAGTGTCCAAGGATACCTCAAACTTCTCCGTACACATCAAGGGCGCCAAAGGGGATGTGTTGCGCTGGGTGGATGCAACAGGCTTGCGGAAAGAAGACGTCCTCACCGAAGACGAACAGCAGACTTCCTTCAATCAGCCAGTCACAGGATTCCTGCGAACTGAGATCGTTGCGCGCGAAAACCACACAGAGCTGCTTGCAGAATTCCTGGGTGCATTCAAAGGCAAAAAGCTTCCTTTGGGGCTCACTGAGGAAGACATACTGGAACAGCCCATCATCCGGGCTCTTTCCAATCCAATATACATAGTAACGGAATAGGACAGCACGGCATGTTGATTGGGAATGCACCGTGTTCATGGGGCGTCTGTTATCCAACAGGCAACGCATACGCGCCAGAGGAATATCTGGCAGAGGTCGCAGGCGCAGGCTACCAAGGGACCGAACTTGGCCCGCTCGGCTACCTGCCAAAGGATATAGAGGTCATCAAGCCCATGCTGGCCCAGCATGATCTCACCCTGATCGGTGCAACTCATGTGCACACGTTCTCTCAGCCGGAAACCAGCGCCCGGTTTCATGAAGACATGCAAGCACAAGGTAAGCTCCTGTCATCGCTTGGCGCTAAGCATCTGGTGGTGATGGATGAAAGCAACGTCTACCCATCAAACCAGCTCGGTGTGATGACACGGGCTGCACGCAATCACATGTATGAGGACCTCACAAAGGCACATGCAATGCTTGCGGAGACCTACGGTGTTGCGCTGAGTTTTCACCCCCACATCGGCACATGCGTTGAACTGGAAGCGCAGATTGATGATCTGCTGCAGAACACACCGCTCAACCTGTGCCTTGATACAGGCCATCATGCGTTTTGGGGGCAGGATCCACTCGCGTATATGCAGCGCAAGTGGGACCGCATTGACTACATGCATCTGAAAAACGTTGATCCAGCTGTGCGCACGCGCGTTCTGTCTGGCGAACTCAGCGTTCCTGCGTCTCTGGCTGCAGGTGTCATGTGCCCACTTGCAGATGGAGCCGTTGATATTGCGGCGGTTATGGATGTCCTGCGGGCAAGGGACTTCCGGGGACCAGTTGTTGTTGAGCAAGATATCGCTGAAAACGCAAGTGAAACACCTCTGGAACTCGCCCGCCGCAACTTCACCTATATTGCAAAACTCGCGTAAGTCTGAGGAAGAACAATGTCACTGTCCGTTGGAATTATTGGGCTGGGCGAAGTCGCTCAGTTGATGCACCTGCCACTCCTTGCAGATGATAACCGGTTCACCATCTCGGCCATCAGCGATGTCTCCAACGAGCTTATGGAGTACATCGGAGACCGCTACGGTGTTGCAAAGGGCTATGCTGCGGCCTCAGACCTGATTGCGGACCGTTCACTGGATGCAATCTTTATTCTGACACCAGATCATTTGCATGCAGATCTCTTGTCAGAGGCGATGAAAGCCGGCAAGCACGTCTTCATCGAAAAGCCGGTCTGCCTCAATAAGCACCAGATACCAGCATTGTTGGAAGAACAAAAGCACTGCAGCAGTGTCGTGTTCGTCGGGTACATGCGCCGTTACTCCCGCAGCTTTCTGGCTTTGAAAGAGCGCATGCCCGATCTGGAAAACATCCGCCACGTTCGTATCCGCGATATCATCCGCGAAGCGCCATACTTCACCCGCCAGACGAGACCCGTCGTCCGCGGTAGCGACGTACCGCAGGAGCTTATCAAGGAAGGGCAACAACGCACCTCGTCCATGCTCCGTGAGATCATGGGGCAGGACGCCCGCGAAGATCAGTTGCGCGCCTATCAGGTGCTGACCGGTTTATCCTCGCACAGCTTCTCTGCCATGCGTGATCTGCTCGGCATGCCAAAGGCTGTGAGCTACGCCAAGCAGCATGGCGGTGAGACGGTGATGGTCCTGTTTGATTATGGTCACTTCACAGCGCTGTACGAAGCTGTCATCTCAGACATTGCTGAGTTTGATGCAGGCATCGAAGTGTTGACCCAGCACGAGCGGTACCAGGTGACTTATGATACACCGTACATTCGTAATCTACCGACACAACTTAGTATCACACGATCAACCGATGAGCAGACCACCAAAGAGGTGATTGGCCCGTCCTATGAAGATCCGTTCCGGATTGAACTGGATGCTTTCTATAAAGCGATAAAGGACGGGGAGTTTTACGAAACAACGCTAACCGACGCAGCAAACGACTTAGCCTTGTTTGCCGAAGTTGGGCGAAAATTCTTGAATGAGAACTAAATAAATAACTTGTTATAACAGTAGGTTATATAGCATTCCCGATTCATTTTATCAGGAGTGCTAGCTCATGTAGGCGTCTGCGTGCTCACATTTCAACGCAAACCAACGCAAACCAACGCAAAGCCGCTCACCGCCCAATTTACTGCGCATAAGGCACTCCATATTGCGTATTTAAATCTTGCCTCAAATACAGATTCAGGCTGTATCTAAACTTACATTAACTTAATCAAGTATCCGCAACGCATTTTTTAGCGAAAGACTTGAATTTTCCCATATCCGAAGCGCGACAACGCATAATTATGCGCAACGCAAATAGAGTGCGAAACAACAGTTTCACCGAACTTCGGAGTTTCCAAATGCCTGAGAATGATCTCCCTCAAGAGCACGAGAACTGGGCACATGAAGTCCTGAAAGCAATCAAGGTCGGATACAATGTCGAGTTTGATGTGCCGGAGGACGAACAGGTATCAGATGGCGAAAACGGGCACGAAAAAGTAGCTGTCTCCGAAGCTCAGGAAACACCGCCAGAGGTTGCAGCAGAACAGCCTGATCTAAAAGATATTGCAGTACAAAAAGCGCTCCACCAAAAAGAATTATCTAAAGCAAGCAGGAACTTAAAGTCGCTTGCTAAAGCAGTACATATAGCAGGTAAACGGCGCGATGTGTTCATTGAAGACGTCACGAAAAAGGTACTTGATGACGCCAAGCAGCTGGCTGAAGCCAACATCAGGCAAGCCAATGATATCATGAACAAGCCAGACAAAAAGGGCTTCGTCGATCTCGATAAAATGCAGGCCTTCATGGATCGCGGAGAAGAATACCTCCGGATCATGCAGACCAACTTCAAGGAAGGTCAGGAGATCAGCCTTGAAGGCATGAGGGGATTATCTGCCGAACTTCAGAAGAAAACGGATGACTTGCACAAGCAGCGTACACCGGCAGAAGCCTGGGGTGTCGATCTATCAAGGCTGGACGATGTCTACGGCCAAACCTGCGACCGCTTAACAGACCTGAACAAAGCGCTGAACGGCGGTAGCGTCGCGACCGCTAAGCAAAATATGCTCGCTGCGTCCAACAATCTTGCAATCCTCAGAGAAGTGCTGGCCAAAGCACAAATGCAGACGGAAACAGCAAAAAAAGACGTCGAAGACAGGGTGCAGGCGACAGAAACTGCAGCCGCCGAGCTTAGTGCTCGCAAAGTTGAAATCGAACATGATCCCAAAGTGTTGGGCGACTTTGAAAAAGAGTATGACGCTGTAATAGCGGACTGTAAGCAGGCTTCTGCCTCCACATCCGCTGGCAAGGGTATTGAGGCTGTAAAAGCCATTGAAAGCGCTGAGGTTCACCTCAGTGCGCTCCAGCAAGTTATGCTGCAAAGCCTGGCATCCTCACCAGAAACCTCTCAGAACGAGGGCGGCAACCAAAGCGAAGTGAAGGTGCTTACAGGCGATGCAATTGAGCTGACGAAGGAAGCAGATGAACTGCGCACTCAGGAAGATCTCATCAAGGGAAGCAGCGGTCTTCTGCCCCAGTTCAAAGATGCGGATAAGTCTGCTCGTGCTGCCATTACAGAAGCGCAAAATGATCTGCTGTCAGGAGATGTAACAGCGGCAGAAACCAAGCTTATACGCGCCAAACATGATCTGTCTGCCATGCGCGGCCTCACCATAGAGGCGCAATCCGCCATTGATATCGCAGCAGAACAGCTTTCTCTCCTGCAAAGGCAAGTGGCACCAATGATTGCCCGCCGTCAGGAGTATGTGAAACTCGCTGAGACGGATGACAGAAACATTCGGTATCTGGAGAAATTTGATCTGGTCGTTGGTGAAGTGGAAAATCACATCAGTCAGGCTGAAACTGCCATCGCAAAGGAAAACCTGAGCGAAGCCAATCAGGAAATCGCCTATGGACAGGCAGCCGTCCCAGAATTGCAGAGAGAAGTGAAGAAACTTCAATACCTTAATACGGTCAAAACTGCGGCCACCAAGGAAGAAAATGCTGAACTGTTCGCGCAGACACTGGACAAGCTGCGCGAGGATATCACCTACTTCAATGATCGCGGCGACATCTTTAAAGATAAAGAAGAAGCTGCAATTTTCGATAATCTATATGAGCGAGCCGCCAGCTACGCCAATCAGGCCGAAATCCTCTTCAAACGCAAGAAATACGATGAAGCCGACGATGCAATCGATAATTCCAATATCGCACTCAGCGGCCTGGAAATAGCCTACGAACGAGGCACCCAAACCGCAGCAAAGGTTGAAGGACTTAAGCTGGAAGTAAAAGAGGCGGCTGAGAGGGTCCAATCCTTTGAAAACGTTGCTAAAGCTATCGTAAATGAAGAACTCCGCGGGGAGTTCTTGAGCTACAAAATGGTAGCCACAGGCTACGTAAACGAAGCCCTCGATTACATCAATCAAAGCCGCATCACCGATGCCTTAAGTGCGCTTGCTGACCTGAAGCAAGCCATGACCAACCTCAACAGCTTCCTCACCAACCCACCACAACCAATGCAGCCAGAAGGCATGCAACTAGATGAATCTGAATGGGAAGTCATAGAGGAAAACCCGACCGAGGAGCAACTGGAGGAAAAACAGGATCACGAAGATTTGGTTTTGTTTGCCAGTGAGTTAAAGCTGCTGCTCTACGAAATCAAACAGATGAAAACCGCTGTTAAAGAGGGGCATAAAGTTTGGGAACGCTTCTGTGAGGGTGATTACCTCCAACGCTTCCAAACTGCTTTTGAGCAGGCCAACTCCAACCTGAGCGAAGCAACCGAATGGACACTCGGCGCCGGCAAGATGACAACTCCCGGTCCGAAAATGAGAGAAAACCAGGAACTCTTCCTTGCTAGTGCAAGAATACCTCTCTCGGAAGCCAAAAAAGCATACTGCGAAATGGAAAATGCCTTTGATGTCAGCAAGCAAATCATGACATCCGAGCTGTCCGGCCTCACATCAGGCGCTAAATACTACCTCGCTGCTATCGAGGGTATTTACAAAATCCACGAGTACGTGCGCGGATGGGATGTTGATCTAACTACCTTCGATGCCGCCTATCTCGCAGCAATGGATAATGTTGCGGAGCTGAAGGTTGCTATTGAAAATCAAGAGCTTGTGGTAGGTCGAGAGCGTTTGGATAAAGCCGAAGCCTATCGTCAGAACTTCCTCAAGAGCGCAGATCTGGCTTTGAGCCAAAGAGAAATGGAGCACACCGATCTTGTGCTTCTATATGGAGATGTTCAGTCTGAATACATGGATGCGTCCAATCAAAGGGGACGGGTTGAAAACTTCCCGGACCTAAAGAAAGCCTACGATGGCTTAGAGACCGAAATCCTCAATGGCTTCAAAACTGTCGAGGATCTCGTCGGTGCAGAGGCCGGAAAAGCCGCGGTAGTTGAACTCCTAAAAATTAGAGAAGTCAACATCAAGCTACGGGATGTTCTTGCCGATGCGGGTATCGCCTTGGCCAACGCAGAGCTGGATGATCAAGCTCAAGGTCTTGCAGAAGCGGCTGTTTTCAAAATGCGAAGTGAGAAGATCTTAGAAGACGCCAACAAATTAGCCGAAATTGCTCCGGCTTCCTACGAGAAATGGCTTCCTTTCTGTAAGGGCGATTTTGAAGAAGTGTTTAATAACTACTTTGAAGGCTTAAATCGAAGTGTAGAAGAATTGCGTAAGATCTCCCAAGGGGTGGAGCGCGCTGATTTCGTGAAAGTCACTGAAAAGATGAGAGAACTGTTACAAGAAGTGCAAAATTACTATAGCTCTATGGAGGGTATCCGGAATGTCAGCGAACAGTTTGTTAATTCTCAACTGAAGGGCCTGGGTAAGCGGGCCGATTATTTTGAGGAGCGCATCGATAAAGTCAGTCTCAGCCTTGATAAATATGCTGATTGGGGCTTGGACTTCGCCGACTTCGATACATGCTACAATGAAGCCAAAGGCTTGATAGAACAGCTGAGAGGGGCGCTTCAAAGAAGGGATTACGTAGAAGGGCAGGAACTCAATGCATTGGCAACCTCCGCAGTAAAAGCGGTCGAAGACGAGCAGGAACGTTATGCCGGCTTGTTTGAAGACGCGAAAACAAGCTTTGCAGCAGGGTTTGAAGTCTATCGACAGCAGATTGCAGACACTGTGAAACGACGCCCGGAACTGGAGAACATCAAACACCTTGCAGCAGCTTTTGATGACTGCGAGCGCTCCGCAACTCAGGCGATCGAACGTGCACTTGATCTGATCAACTTAGGTGATCGCTTCGGACCTGATAAGGAAAGTACATACATTCTAAGTCAGCAGGATCGTCTACTTGAACTCCTTCAGGAAGCTGTCCCTCTTTCAAAAGATCCGGAAAAACTCGGTGCTACAGTCAAGGAGAGTAAGGAAAGACTGGCTGAGTTTGAGGCTATGAAAGACGACATTAAAGATGGCATGGACAAAGAAGTCTTCGCGGCCATGCAACTGCGTGGTGCAGAACACGCCGAAGCAGCACAGCGGTTGATGGATGAGGGCGACTACGAAAAAGCCGAGTTTGAGTTGTTTGCGCTTCGTGTTGTGAATGATGCTCTGCAATCAAGGCATGATTCTGGAGTAGCAATCGCGGATCAAGTTCCTGAACTTGAACAGGAAGTCGAGGATGTGACCACAGACCTCGCCGATATGGAAAAACTGCTTGATACCATCAAGGATGAAGATGATGCCGCAAACTACGGCAAGTATCACTCCATCGGTATCCGCACTGCATTGGAAGCGAAAGACTTCCTTCTCAAAGGCGAAATCCGACGCGCTCAGGCTGCACTGAACACCCTGCAATACTACCTCGACAAGCTGGAAGAAATCCTCGACAAGCAAGGCGCAAAAGGGCCGAAACGCAAGTCAGGGAAGAAAAAGTCTGGACCTGAAAGTGAGCTGGCCAACGCAGGTGAGGAAACAGTAAAACCATCCGAAGAGCTGGCACAGGAGCTGGGACTGGGGCTGGAACGTGAGGATAGCTTTGAGGCAGATAACGAGGAGAGAAAAGGGAGCCTAGAGGACGCGATAGCTGCAACTGACCAGCTTCTGGATACGGCCAAGGTAAATGCTAAGGACTTGCTGGATGCATCTGATGTTGAATACTATGGTTTGATAATCCAGAAAGCCGAAGAGCACGCCGCCGCCGCAAAGGATCACCTTGCGAATAGCAAATGGGATGATGGCGAAGAAAGCATTGAGTTGCTTATGATGGCACTGGATGCTCTACACGAAGCCCATCATATGGGCTTCGCAACTTCACAACTAGTACCGGGCTATCAAAAAGAAATCGATGAAATTGGCCAGAAGCTCATCCTACTCAATGTGAAACGCAACACGATTGGTGAAGCGACGGATTTGGCAGAGTTTGATGGGATCCGCAATAAGGCGAGTGCATCGGTATATCAGGTATTGCGCTTGCTGAAAGATAACAGCATTCGCAAAGTCAAATACGAAATGAAAACTCTGCGTGAGCATGTAGGCAATCTGGAAAAAATCCTCGGTCGTCACACTTCCAGACGCCAGAAACTGAAGGATCTGCTGAAGCGGAAGAAGTAGAGTGCGTTTGTGGGTGACTAAGACTATTGCGCCCTAGTGATTGTCGGGTGGTGATACTCTGGCTTCGCTGATCAGACAGCCCAAATCAGGAGATGTAAGGCTCTGTAGAAAGGCTTCGAGGTCTCGCATTTCAACTCCTGTAAGACCAAGCGGACGGATGCGCGGATCTTGGCTGCTTATCTGAGAGCCTCCTTGGTTATAGAACTCAATGACCTCGGAAAGCGTGCTGAAATGGCCGTCGTGCATGTAAGGTGGCGTTACAGTAAGATTGCGCAGTGAGGGGGTACGAAATCTCCATCTGTCAGCTGGGTCTTCTGTCACCTCATAACGTCCAAGATCCGCCTCTCGCTTTGCACTGACAGAGTGGATCTTTGAAAAAGCCATTTCATGCACCACTCCGGGGGCAACTTGAACAGGAATGCTTGTCGGGGGATTTTGACGCTCAATGTCACGCAGTTGAGCATATCCAGTGTCATGGAAACGCTCATCCGTAAAGAGAGCGTGATCATCTCCAATCAAGTGGCATGCACTGCAATTTCCTTTACCTGTAAAGATCTGAAAACCGCGCTTCACATCGGCACTGACTGCGGCTTCATCACCGCCAAAGTGCCATTGATCAAAAGGGCTGTTCCCCGCGAGCACTGACCTTTGGTACGCGCCAAGGGCCATCCCAATCCTGTCGAGAGACGCCTGAGCCTCGAAGGCATCTTCAAACATCAATGCGTATTCTGGAAGTTTGTTCAAAAGGGTAACAACATACCCCGCAGATGGATTTGCCATCTCGTTTCGCGCGGTCAATGGACCGATGAATTGCGTCTCCAGCGCATGATCCCGGCCATCGTGAAACAGCACATTCAGGTGGCCAACATTCAAAATGCTTGGTGAGTTTCGCTTAAGACTGCGCCCTTCAACTCCAATGGCTGTGCTCAGTTCCCAGTTGGTGAACCCTTGTTCTGGAACGTGGCACATGGCGCAAGACATTGTGCGATTGATTGACAAACGCCGATCGAAAAACAACTTCCGGCCCAACTCAATCTTTGCAACACTAGGCGAATTGTCGTACGGGTGGAGGACGGGTGGAAGCCCGAGCGGAGCAGAGAGGCTTCGTTTCAAAGCGGTCTCAGACCAATCTTGTGCGTCTGCGATACACTGTGATTGTGCGTGTGCGCTAACTGCCCAATTTAGGAAACTGGCAATTATATATGGAAGAAACAACTGGCGCATCAAGACCTGCTTTCTTCCAGTAAAAGCGTTTCCACGTCAGTGATCAGGAGCCTCGGGTCGATGGTTCCAAGGCCATAGACGTTACGCACAATACCTTCTCGATCAACCAGATACATCCGTAAAAGGTGATTGATGACCTCCTGATCGTTTGAGCGATCAATGACTTGACCAAACCCATCCAGAATAGGTTGCAGATCAGTCAGGTCTGCACTCGTGAGTACGTGCCATTTAAGCTTCTGATCGGCATTCGCGTCGATTTGCAAGGGGTATGCAAAGGAGTTGATGGCCTCCACCGTATCGCGGGCAGGATCAAAACTGATTGTTATGAGCTGCACGTCCTCCCTCAATCCAGGGAGCTTTTGGCTGGCATCATGAATTTCAAAGAGTGTCGACATGGCGATCGGACACCCATTCTCATCTCCGCACATCAGATAGACAAAACTCACCAGATTGATCTTGCCTTTGGTCAGCGCTGCAAGTGAATGCCTCTGTCCATTTACATCCAGAACGTGCCCATCTGGAACTGTCTTGAACCGGTTCAGTGTGTAAGAACCCGGTTTAGGAGGATCAAATTGAAACTCTTCATGAGGGGTAAATACATCCGCAAATGGGCGAGTGGGTGCAGCTTGCCCAGCTATCAAGGTGTACCAGAGTGCAGGAAGTGTTGCAGCAACACCACTGAAAATGAGGAGTTTTTTCAAAACACGCATGCATCAGACCTAATGAATTAAAAAGGCATGGGGCAACACGCGTGCTGCCCCAAAACGAGTTTGGTCTAGCTCGTATAGAGCTCAGAACTGCCAAAACGCATGATGTGCGCTCGGCCAAGGCCAAGCTTGTAAAAATCGATATCAAAGTCTTCGATCAGCTCTTTCCCATCCCAGGTGTATGCACGCAGATATTGCACATCATCGTCCCCCTTCTTGTCCCAGTTCGCAAGCAAAGAGGAGCTGAAATAGACCCGTTTCCCATCCCAGCTCTGGCTGACCATGTTGACTTGACGGTCAATGGTTTTCTCATAAATTTGAGAGGGGTTATGCGGATCAGAAATATCGAAGAGCCGTGTTTTGCCATCCATGAAGCTGTTGACCCAAAGTGTCTGGTCATCCGCCGCAATGGAGATATCGACCGGAAGTGGAATGTCCGCAGGATTGCCAATATCGGCAACATCCTTGGCCTGCCATTCTCCGCTGTCATCCTCATAAATCAACCAGAGCTTGGAAGTAAGTGCAGTGGTAGAAAAGGCATAGTTTGCGTTTGGCCCCCACGGGAAGCGGATCTCTAGCGGTGCTCCCGGTACATTGAAGACCTTGCGTGGCTGACGAGTATGCAGATCCCATTGAACAATCGTATTACCAAACCGTTTCATCGCGTCGGTATCTTGCAGCATTTGGCCAAAATCCATCATGTAGTTTGACCAGCCCGTAAAGGAGGAGGTCAACATGATGTTCTTGCGAATGAGCGCGCGAATGTCATATCCGTAGCCGTCCGCAACAGCATCTCCCACAGCGACGGCACCCTGCATATCACTGGTGGTTGGCATCCAATAAGTGGCCACATAGTCGCCGGCATCATTGTATTCAACCAGTGCAGTGCGACCGCCATGATCGTCATCATTGGAAAGTCCGGTGATCATCATGCTGCCGGGAAGGGCAAAGAAAGTGTGAGGTCCAACAACACCGCCAGAATCCTTGACGAAACTTTCAATAGTTTTGTGCAGAGATGGTTTTGAGGGATCGGTGTGCACGTCGAAAATGAAGATGCGATTGGTATCCAGACCGCCCGTCCAGAAATAGCGTCGATCTGCTGAGAAGCCGCCATGATGCGCCTCATTTCGTCCACCGACGGAGAGACTGTTGATCACCTGACCGCGCATGGGTGAGTCTGGCCGTAGATCAATGGTAACAAGCTTGTCTTGCTCATCTCCCATGCCCTCAACGCCTAATGTCCAGACATATACGAATTCTTCCTGTCCGGTGATCTTGGGCATATACGGTGATTGACAGGTTTCATCTGCAAAAGCTCTAAACGGTCCGGCAGCAGCCGCAGCAGCAACAACCAGTGCTCCAAATTCTCTTCTATTCATAAGATCCTCCCATAGAAATCAATTAATGAGTATTTCGAATTGCCTCCAACTCGCCGGTAAGAGCCACTAAATTTGCTCTTTCGGCATCAACAATTGAGCAGTGCTGAATGGCAGCTGCTGCGCGTATATTTTCTTTTTTGAGCAGAGGTAAAATATCTGTGTGAAGCCGGGGCTTTATCCGGTTTGAGGGACCGACAACACCCATGCTGAAGAGTGCTCCAAGCCGGTCAACCATGATAGGAACGGCAACGCTGGTGACACCATCATCAATCTCGCCATCACAAAGCGCATACCCGTCACGCCGTACGTTTTGCAGCTCTGTTGCAATGTCAGAGGTGGCCATAAGAGTGTCAGGCGTAAATTGAACACGCTCGGTTTCCAGCAGTTCATCACGCAGCTCTGGCAATATAAAAGCAGCGATTGCTTTGGCGGAGGAACATGCATGAGCAGGCCTGACCCCAAGGCCCGGATAAATATAAGATATCGATGGATCACTGGGCGGTTCAACATGGATGAGGTCAACCCGGCCACCACGATATCGCGCCAGAAAAGCCGTCTCCCCAAGCTCAATCACAAGCCGGTGGATCATGGCAGAGACAGCCTTGATGACATGAGACTCTGATTTTCCGGTGAGGGCAATTTTGATGAACCGGATACCCAGGACATACCGTTTGCCATCCTCCACCTCATCCAGAAAACCGCATTGGAGCAAAGACGACAGATTTCGATAGATCGTGGCTCTAGGCAGCTTGGTCATCTGCGCAAGGTCGTTCGCGCTGACCGGCTTAGCGGCTCCAGCAACAGATTCCAGCAGCTGTATCAAACGTTCCTGCATGAGATTCTCACATAATGGACGTTTGAAGCGTATTCTGAGAAAAGATTATCCGACAACCCGTAAGATTTGACAGGGTGAGAGCGGATCTCAGCGGCTTACGACATGCGAATATACGTCTCTGATACCGCAGAGACCTATCAAGCATCTCGTTGCGGCAAAAGAAATTGCAGGTTAACGTTGCACCTCATTTTTGGATGGAGGAGCTGTCTCAATGTCTTTTCGCTCAGCAATAAAGTCGAGAATTGCAGAATACATTACGAGTGAAACAAGAGTGCAGCGCAAACGCAGCTCCTTTGAAAAACAACGCAGCCGACGCGGTGAGGGGCATGAAGTCCACTATTTTCATCATGTTGCAGATCCATACGCTCACCTGACGCTACAAGCACTTGGGGACTTTCAAAGGCTCTATGCAGTCACGATGAAGATCCATCTGATCTCAGGCCCGCCTGATTGGGCAGTACCCGAAAGGTCTGCGCTGGAAGCGTACGCACGAACAGACGCGACCTTCCTTGCTAAACACTACGGACTTGCACACGGGCATTTTGATGCCCCGGATAAGGATCAAATAATTCAGGCAGAAATATTGATGTCAGAGGTGCTCGCCGACGATACTAACGTGAGCAAGCTTCTGGAAATAAGCAATAAATTGTGGTCTGGAGAGAAGATCCAGCCCTCAGGAAGCGGTGACAAGGCTGATCATGCCAAAACCTGTGGTGATGCGCTTTTGGCAGAATACGGGCACTATCTTGGCGCAACTTTCTATTATGGCGGTGAATGGTACTGGGGCATCGACCGGCTCCACTATCTCCAGGATCGTTTACATGAACTTGGACTTGGGCCTACTGCCTCCAACTTAGCACCAACAGTTACGCAAAAAGAGTATGCTGATACACCTCCAACGCATATGGCGATTTCTTTCTTTCTCTCGTTCCGGAGCCCATACTCCTATCTGGCGTTTGATCGTACATGCGCGCTAGCTGATCAGCAGGGAGTAACGCTTAATATTCGGCCAGTCCTGCCTATGGTCATGCGTGGCCTACCAGTGCCACCGATGAAGCGAAAATACATATTGGCTGATGCTGCGCGCGAAGCCCGCTTGCATGCTATTCCATTTGGCCGAATTTGCGACCCATTGGGAACGGCAATCGAGCGAGGCTATTCACTTCTCGACTTTGCTGAGAAAAATGGCAAGCTTAGAGAGTTTTGCAGTTCCTTCATGACCAGCGTATGGGCGAAGGGTGTTGATGCAAGCACTGACAGAGGTTTGTCACGCATCCTCTCAGAGGCTGGTCTGGATTGGCAGCAGGCACGTCTGGTGGTCGATAATGAAGACTGGCGCGCAAAAACAGAGAAGAACCGAAAGGAGCTCACAAAGCTCGGACTTTGGGGTGTGCCCAGCTTTCGCATCGGGACCACCGGTATATGGGGGCAGGACCGCCTCTGGGCCCTAGAAAACGCTATATGCGATGCCACTATGGCTGCCGAAAACTAGCCGACGTTTTCAATAAGCGTGCATTAAGCTGCAAACTGAGAAGAAACACTATAGTGACCATGGGATGTAGAGGAATCCCATGGTTTGATCAAGCAAGCTCGTTTACGCGTTGCCAAGGAAGGCCTGGAACTCGTTGAGGCGTTCCGCATGCTCACGTGGTTTGGCAGAATGCTTGACGAGTTTTGCAAGCAACTCGACACAAACCTGACAACGTGACCGCAGAGCATTATCTTCTTCAGTGACTTCATAACCGTCGAGCTTTTCGTTTTCTTCCAGCGAAGAAATCGCATGAGCGGTGCGAGCAATAGCTTGCGCCAGAACTTTATCCAAAATCACCTGCGCACGTCCTTCAAACTCACTTGTTTCTGTGAGGTTAGAAAGGTGAGGGCACATAAAGGTGATGTCTTCTGCAACAGCACTCTTCATCGTAAAGGAAACATGCTTGAGAGCCTTTGAAACAACCGGAGGCATGCGGCCAACGGAAATGTCATAGCCTGCCATTAGCAGCGAGTTTGGTAGGTTTTCAGAGTATTGCATCAATGCCAGATAGAAAAAGCCGGAGCACTGGAACAGATCAATTGCGGCACCCTGTGCCAAGTCACTCTTTTCAGTCTCGCGATCAAGCAATGCAGCCAGCTCGCATAACGCATTAAAACGCTCTTCAATGCGCTTTTGCGCATCCTCTAAGCCATTTGCAAACGCTTTTGGCGAACCGCTGGCCGTTGGAAAAAGAGGACTGGAAGTGTCAAAGAGATCAGCCAGTTTTCTGGCCGCATTTTCGATTTGTTCAGACAAGGTGCATCCCCTGATCATAAGAGCCGAGCATGGCGCTTCCTACATCACAAATAAGCTATGACGCAATGTGTAGTAGGTTGGCGTGGCAGAAGATTGCTTAATAACGCACTGATAAATCGCGGTTTGGGAGAGTCGAGAGCGTTCTCTATGGTCTGTTGTGCAAGACCATAGAGAACGTGTCGTTTCACTACTTCAGTAGCTCAAGTCACTTGTAGTAGCCATACCCGTAAGAAGCCTGATGCTTATTGAGTTTGGCTTTGCTCACATCGAAGTTGTTCAAAATAACTCCGAGTGTTTTTCCAGGTGTTTGGTCCAGGAGGTCTTTTGCCTGCTCGACTAAACCGCCGTCAGTGTGGTTCCATGAGGCAACCAGCACGGTCGCGTCAACAACATGAGAAAGCACGCGGCTGTCAATCAATGGCAGTGTCGGCGGGCTATCAATAATGACCAGATCAAAAGACTTACTTGCACCATCCAGCAGCGTTTTCATTGCTTTGGAAGAGAGCAGCTCAGCTGTTTCCCAAAGTTCCCTGTGGCTTGGAGCCGGCAGGTAGTAAAGGTTTGAGCCTTCTTCATGTTTAGTAGCTTCAGCAAAGGTCACTTTTCCTGTCAGGACATCCGCAAGGCTTTTTTCCTTTTGATCTCCCGGTGCATCCGCAGAAATCTGACGTCGCATATCTGCATCAATAAACAGCACCCGTTCACCAGCCTTGGCAGTGTAGTGAGCCAAATTGCGTGAGATCGTGGATTTGCCTTCTCCCGGAATAGCTGAGGTAATCAACAATGTCTTGATTGGGTTGTCCAAACGAGAGAATTTGACCCGTGACCGCAGTTCACGAATAGACTCTGCATAATGGCTCAGTGGGTTTGCTGATGCAAAATGAGTGATCTCATTACTCAATGCATCGTTGTTTTTAGCCCCTCGTGCAGTGCTTGCATGTTTGCTTCCAAAAAAACTGAAGAAAGTTTTGAGCCTTGAAGCTGATGCATGTCCATCAATCAATGGCACCTGAGAGAAGAGGGGGAGGCCAATGCGCTTTTCAACGTCCTCTTTTGACTTCAGCGTGTTGTCGAACTGCTCAATGAGAAGAGCAAGTGCTGTGCCAATGATTAAACCCAAAACTGCAGAGACAAGAAGGAAGAGTTTCTTGTTGGGAAAGCTTGCATTGCTTGGGATCTCTGCAGGACTCAAAATACGGCTACTGACAGAGTTCATTTTCTCAAATTCTTGAGTTTCCTTGAGACGTGCAAGGAAAGATTCATAGAGAGTTCTGTTTGCTGCAGCCTCTCGGACCAACTCACGCAGATACACTTGGGCATGATTTTCTGTGTTGGTGACATCACGCAGTTCTTCAAGACTACCTGCGATGGAAGCTTCGCGTCGCTGTGCGACCGCCAGCTCATTTTGGGCTGTGTCCACGATGCGCTGCAGCTCTTTCTCAATTTGCGCCCGAAGATCAGTCAACTGCGAGCGAACACTCACCACAGCTGGGTGCTTATGGCTGTATTTTACGGTAAGAGCAGCTTCCTTACGTTCCACTTCAGAGGCTTTAGCGCGCAGTTGGGTGATCACAGCTGACTGAGCTGCGTCGGCAAAAGAAGACGTAGAGCCACCACGAACAAGTACTTTCTCAATCTGGTCTACTCTCGCCTGAGCTTCAGCTGTTTTAGTGCGTGCAAACACGAGCTGCTGGTTCAGTGTCGCGATCTGCTTTTCGTTGATCGTTCCGCCACCAGCGATTTGCAGGTTGAACTCATTCCGGAATTGCTCAACAGCTTGCTCAGAGCTGCGGACCTTTACACCAAGCTCGGCCAGCCGGATGCTCAGCCACTCACTTGCCTGGCGAATTGAATCATACTTGGTCGCCAGTTTGTCAGCCAGATATGCCTCGGCAAACCCATCTGCCAACTGAGCTGCCATCTCTGGAGTGCCTGCCTGATAGGAGAGGTCAACAACAGTTGTATTACGGTTCAAAGTAACATGAAGTCCGTCGAGAACTCGTTGCTCAAGGCTGGTTGTTGCAGGAGGTTCCCCGGTAATTTTTGCAAACAATTCCGCCAGATAAGAAGGAACTTGCCGAAACTCTGCTGAATTTTCCAGGTCGTGATCATTGATAACGCGCTTTGCAACCCCATTTGACCCGATGATTTCAATCTGACTTTGCAAAAGTTTGTTATCAGAGCCAAACCCGCTGAGAATTGCTTTCACATCAACGACATTTTCCGCGCGTGTCTCGATATAAACAGAAGTCACTGCCGTGTATTTAGGCGCAGCAAAAAACGCAAGAGTGACGCCAAGGATGGTGACAACACCAGTGACACCTAGGACCAGCGCCCAATAGTTGCGCAAATACTGAAAAACCAGTCGAAGATTGATTGTGTCTTCTGGTGTGGCATTCGATGCTAGGGAATTTTGCATGGATCTCAATACTCTACTCTTGCGTTGATCCCTATCAGATGCCGGCTGTAGCTGCTTGCAGCTTCAGTAGACTTGAGCGTTTCAAAGTCATAGTAGGCACCGAACTTCAGGTTGCGGTTGATGAGGTGTTTTGTTTCCAGTCTCGCGCGAAGTGTATTGTCGCGGCGGTCAGTGCCTGCGAAGTCTTCACGTTTGAAAGAGAAAATCGGTGAAATGACAAAGTTCCGCCGGAGCTCGTAATCCAGCGAAACTTTGGCGGTTGAAGTGAGTTTGCTGACATATCCGTCAAGTGAGCTCTCTTCCACCGCTTGACGCCCGTCGAAGTTTACAACCAGAAGCGGAGAGGGCATCCATTGCACATCAACATTGAAGGAATATGTTGAGATATCTCCGCGGCTGCCCAGTTCATAATCCTGTCTGAGGTAACCAATACCGGCAGCGCCGTGCAGATTGCCGCGCTTATCCAGTTCCAGGCCTGTCAGAAATTCAAAACCATGTGAGTCCCGATTTTCTGTGCCAGTTGCCTTCCAATCGCGAACATCAAATTCCGCGCTGGCAAATGCGCTGAACCCGGGCGAAAAGGCATAATTGACTTTGCCAAGCAGATTATACCGCGTGCCATCGCGTGCATCTTGATCGATGGTCCTGCCATCCTTGGCTTCAACGTCATGGTAGTTGTAATGATTTACAGAACCGCCACCAATGAACCTGAGGCGATTAAAAACCTTTGAGACCCGGGCAGAGGCCGAGTAAGCATCACGTCTTACGCCGTGCTTTGCTTCTGAAGAACCATCTGCATCACCCAACCCATACTGTCTTGATTCAATGCTGGTACCGAGGTCTAAAGCAAAGTCTTTTAGGATTTCAAGCTGCGCTCCAGCTGAAGCACGACCTGACAGCGTAGAGGCATCCGAATTAGAAAATGCCTGCTTACGTTGCCCGGACAAGCCGAAGTGGATGCGGTGACGCGACATCTCAGAATTGATCGAAAGTGCAGGCGCAAAGAGACCCACCATGCTGCTCTCTTGATGATCTTTTGTTTTATAGAGATTGCTGTCGAAAGAGAGGCCGGAGGTCAGTGATGGCATGAAAATCCAGTTTGCATGCCGAATACCATGAGCGTTGTATTCCGGGTGCGAGCGGAGGCTGTACCCACCTCCGTTTTGCAACAGAGCGCTGGAAAGGTCTGAAGCCGCCGCAGCATCAAAAGCTGAGACGGCCATGCAGGCTGCAAAAGTGAATTTCGCGCCATTCATGCAAGCACCAAGGACAACAGATAAATCTTTACGCTACACATTTGATTGGAACTCATTTTCCGCTGCTGTTTTTTGTTCTGTGACGGGCCTGGATCGACGAGAAGGGCCCGTATTGGTTCGATGCGTTTATGTCGTGCTTCATGAGATGAAAGTGCTGTTCTGAGCATCTGAATGCTTAGAGCATTGCTTGAACGAATTTGACCTCATCACCGAGGAAAAGAGCGGTTTCTAGCCACTCTTTTCACTCGTAAAGCTCAGTCTTTCTGCGAAACTGAAAGTTGGCTGCCGCGAAATTCAGGCATGGTCGCGTGCCCTGCAGCGCTAATACCTTCTCTTCGCAGAACGATGATCATGGTCATGAAGATGATTTTCATGTCGAGCCAAAAACTCTTGTTCTCGACGTACCAAACATCCAGTTCAAACCTGGAATCCCAATCGATGCTATTGCGTCCGTTTACCTGTGCCCAACCAGTAATTCCCGGCTTCACAAAATGACGCATCATCTGCCGCTTCGAATAATGCTTCAAAAAGCCAGCATGTTGAGGACGTGGTCCAACAACAGACATTTCACCCTTCAAAACATTCAGGAAACCTGGAAGTTCATCAATGCTCGTTGCGCGTAAGATACGACCGAACAAAGTTAGTCGCCGATCGTCCGGAAGAAGCTTGCCAGATGCATCACGTTCCTCGGTCATGCTCCGGAACTTGTAAATCTGGAAGACCTCACCGTTCAGTCCTGCACGATCTTGTTTGAAAATGATTGGGCTGCCCAGCCTGGTGCGTACTAAGATAGCTACCAAGATCATGATGGGTGATACAATCAGCAAGATAGCAAAACTAAAGACTACATCGAATATTCTAATCATGGTGCACTTCTAACTACTGTCGCTCACGGAAAGAAATACTTCATCCCGCCATGGTCTCAATTTGAGCAAGCCCCCAACACCCTCAGAAGAGCTATCTCACGAACTGTCAGCGATACTGCAGACCAGTCTTGCTTTGCCTATATCCCCTGCAAAGGCGCAACTAGGTCGCTGAGTAACGCAACAGAAAATCAGATCTAAGCTTCGCATTAGTTAGATTTTTCATAGAAATCTTACCAATCACAATCTGATTTCAATTGGGGTAGGTATTTGATTCCAAGTAATAAAGTCAATTAGATAAATATAGATTGCCACATAACTTAATTTATGAATATGCGTATAATAGTTTAACTATTCTAATCTGCGATTATGCGAAAATTTTAACTAACCTATACTTTAATGACATTGCGGGATGTTTCATAAAATTTCCCTAAAATCCAATACAGTTAAATTGTATGGAATTTTTGGCAGAAAACAAACGTTCTTGAGCCCCTAGAATACTGAGAGTTCGAATGCTTAAGGGTGTCTGTAGGTCGCTGGAGGGTGAATCTTGCAGCAATTCTGCTGATTTTTTGAGGCGTATATTAAGAGAAATTCGCTGTGATATAGTAGTTAATTTACTACAATTAGAATGAAATAGTAATGGTAATTTATTAATTTAGATTTCAATTTGCGTAATCCTCACAATACTTTACAAAATCATTTTATTGAATTGACTTAATTGCTTTTTGTAAAATATTTACGTCCTAGGTTGCTTTGGGTGTCAAGTGTTCACTGGGAATGTTCAGTAAAAATTTAATCTTACAGCAATCGTGCATAGGCTCTGCGGCGCAGGCCAGCATGGATCAGAAGCCAATTTGTTACTTGAGTTACTCAGTCGCTCTGAATGGTTGAGGTGCAGGGGCAGGTGGGTTTGTTGTTATACCTAGTTTATTTGATTGAACAAGACAAATGCGAATACTTCTTGTTGCCAACAGCAGCTTTAAACTAATCAACTTCCGGCGTACTTTGATTGAGCAGTTGTTGCGAGAAGGGCATGAGCTCATTGCAGCAGCCCCTCGCGATGACTACACGCCAGATTTCAAGAAAATGGGTGTGAGATACATCGAGCTCCCCATGGATGCCACCGGCACCTCCGTTGTTGCTGAACTAAAGCTGCTCCTGCGAATTTTCGGGATTACACGACGATATCGACCTGATGCCGCACTGGGCTTTACAATCAAGCCCAACATCTACGGGGCCTTGTCTGCGCGCTTGCTCGGTATTCCGTTTGTCCCGAATATCACCGGGATGGGCAGCGTCTTTGACCGTGATGATCTGTTTGCCCGTTTGATCAAAGGGCTTTATCGATCTGCATTTCGCAGGTGCCCACGGGTCTTCCTTCAAAATCCGGAAGACCTTGCCTTTTTTGTCAAAACAGGGCTGATTTCCAAAGAGCAGGCCTGTCTTTTGCCTGGGTCAGGTGTCGATCTTACGAGTTTCCACTCAACCGCTCTTCCGGGCAACAGTCATCGCCGCACTTTTACACTCGTCGCACGCATGCTGCGCGAGAAGGGGGTTCTGGAGTTTGTTGAAGCGGCTCGTGCGCTTTCTCCCAACTTCCCCGATGCCCGTTTCGTCTTATTAGGGCCGTCAGGCTCCGGAAAGGCCGGTGCATTAAGTGAAGACGATATGAAGACGCTTACGGCCGACGGCGTTGTTGAATATCTGGGATCAGTAAAGGATGTTCGTCCAGTTGTAGCTGATGCCGACTGTGTTGTTCTTCCTTCGTACTATCGGGAAGGCACACCAAGGTCGCTGCTTGAAGCCGCTGCGATGGGTCGCCCGATCATCACAACAACCATTCCGGGATGTAAGGATGTGGTTGATGAAGGCCAGAATGGTTTCCTCTGTGAGCCAAGAAGCACGCAATCAATTGAAACTGCAATGCGGCAATTTCTTTTGATGAGTGAGACCGCGATAAATGAGATGGGGCATGCCTCGCGCAAAAAGGCTGAACAGACCTTTGATGAGAGAATAGTGGTTGATCACTATACCTCAATTTTGCAGGCAACGGCTTAGGTCAAAATCTCAGTTACATATGAGTTTCAGAGGGCCTTTAAAGTCCAGCCCAGATCAACTTTGGTACGTAAAATCATCGGCTTACTCTTTCTTGTCGCGCATTGGTTCGCAACCGCGCCAGGCGCACGACGAAAGAGAGGTAAGACAGAAGAAAAGGGAATTGGTGTGAAGCAAAAACTGCTCAATGGCTTAACAGGTCTTGTTATCCTTGGCCTTCTGCAGGGCTGCGCTTCGGGCGAGTTCGCAGAACATAACACGCAAAGCCAGATGGCATCTGGTCGCGTCTTTTCACAGCCGGAGGTGTATCGCCTTGGGCCAAGCGACAAACTGCGTGTCATGGTGTTTGGAGAGCCTGATCTTTCAGGGGAGTTTGTTGTCGATGATCAAGGGAAGCTCGATCTGCCTCTCATTGGTGATATTCCCGCTGGCAACAGCAGTGTGAAAGAGCTGGAAACCCGCATCATCACCGCCTTGAAAGATGGCTATCTGAAGGAGCCGCGTGTGAGCCTGGAGGTTATCAGTTCACGTCCATTCTTCATTCAGGGGGAAGTCGCACGGCCAGGAGAGTACTCCTATAAGAACGGACTAACCCTTCAGGACGCCATCGCTGTTGCGGGCGGATATTCTTATCGCGCGAATACATCCAACATCTTCATTCGGCCAGTTGGCAGCAACTATGAAGTACCGGTGAACCTGACGGGTGCACGGCTCTATTTGCGTCCTGGTGATAGTATTCGTATTCCAGAAAGATATTTCTAGTCCCGTGCAAATCAAAATGAAAATACAGCACTTCACTCCAATGTCAGCACAGTGCAGGTGTTCCGAAAAGGGGCGACAGCTATGATCGCTCGCCTGCTCAGACATCAGGCTGGCATCAAGGTTCTGGCCCTCAAAGGCACTGAGGCGTTGGCCGGTGCTGCCATGACCATCTATCTGGCACGAATACTTGGACCTTCGGCTTTTGGTGTCTTTGCGTTCGGGCTCGCAACAATAATGTTGCTGGCAATCCCGATCAAAAACGGCGCATCGACATTGATCACGAAGCATGTGGCTATTGCTCGTGAACGAAGTGGAGCTGAACAGGCAGGACCTCTGCTGGCAACCGGACTTCGCTTGTCTCTTCTTTATGCAGGCGTGCCGATCGTTTGTCTTTGGACAGTTGTGGCATTGAGTGAAAACGCGAATGCCTTTGTTGTAAGTGTAGCACTCTTCTCACTGGCTCTTCCGTTCCTGTGCCTTACGGGCTTGATGGAAGGGGTCCTGCGAGGCAGCTTCCGGCCAAACGCTGCGATCCTTGTCGGAACCGTTCTTGTGCCATTGTTAGTCTTGGCGACAGCGTTTCTTTTGACGGAGCAAATGCAGGCGCAAGGCTGGATGTTTGCTGTTGCTGCCTATATCGCAGCCGCGATCGCTATCACTGTTATGAGTCTGCTGCTTTCCCGCCCATATCTTCACAACCTGCTACCCGTCCCAAAAGAAAACCGTATGGGTGGTCGTCAATGGCTACACCTCGTCGCTCCCTTCGCGATTGTAACAGGACTACTGATCTTCAATCGCCAGATCGATACGATACTTCTGGGTGTGCTTGCCGGAGAAAAAGAGGCTGGAATTTACCGAATCGCCGCTCAGGCATCAGTGCTTGTCACATTTGGCGTACAAGCCATTGGCCACCTTTATGCGCCCTATCTTGCGACAGCAGATAGAACGACAGCTCCCTTGAAAATCTCAGGATACCTTCGCAAAAGTGTTCTCTTCTCAATCGCCTTCGGCCTGTTTGCTCTCGTGGCACTCGCAGTCTGGGGAGACGATATTATCACCTTGTTAGCGGGGCCAGAATATCTGCCAGCCTATCCGGTGATGCTCATACTCTGCGCTGCCAATCTGGCTGTGGCCGCAAACGGAGCAACTATGCAAGCGCTTTATATGCAAGGACATCAAAAGCGCACGGCTTGGATCTTCTTTGCATCGGGTGTTCTTTCCGTTGCTGCAAATGCGACATTGATCCCGTATCTGGGCATCAACGGTGCAGCAATTGCATCCTCTGCAGCCATTCTTTCATGGTCACTGGGCCTTCGCTGGTTAGCTTGCGGAGTGTGGCGACTTTCTTATCTAACACTCTCACCTCGTGACCAGGAGTGACAGCTCATGAAGCTACAAAACTTCCTTCCAACCGGACATTTCTGGGACAACGCACTTTCTATCTTAAACGCGCGAAAACGCTTGGGATATTTCCCGAATCCGCGGAAGCCACGCAGTTTTAATGAGCATATCCTTGCGCAAAAATGGGCTTTTCGGGGGGACCTTGCACTCGCAAGTCGTGTGACAGACAAGGCAGAAGTAAAAAAATGGCTCTCTGAGATCGGTATGGAGCACCTGATTGTGCCCACACTTGGTGTCTATAAGAATACTTGGGATATTGAGGCGTTCCATTTCGAAGGTGAGCTTATTGCCAAATCGACACATGGCAGTGGCGAAGCTTTGATCCGAACCGCCCAGAACGGTAAGGCCTTTTCTTTGGAAGACTTAGAAGTCTTCAGAAGTTGGTTCTCTGAGGACTACTATAAACGCAGCCGGGAGCCGAACTATAAGGGGCTTAGCAAACGGATCATCGTAGAACCGTTGTTGCGTGATGAAACAGGCAATCCACCCAAGGACTTTAAGTTCTTTTGTGCAGACGGTGAACCTTTTGCTGTTCAAGTCGATCATGGTCGGTACACACACCATACCCGACAACTGTATGATACGAGCTGGCAGCTTCTCCCATATTCAATGTGCTACGACCGGAATCCGGTCCCAATGCGCAAACCAGTCTTGCTCGATAAAGCTCTTGAGGCAGCACGTCAGCTCTCAAAAGGCTTCGGATTTGTCCGCGTAGATTTCTATTTCATGCCATCAGGCCTCAAACTAGGAGAAATGACATTCTTCCCGGGAAATGGTGCTGAGCGTTTTTCTCCAGCAGAAGGAGATGCTCAGTTGGGGCGGCAAATCAGGAAAGTCAGCTTTACTGCCGACCAGACAGCTGGAATGCAAAAGCGAAAGGCATAAGACCTATGTGGCCATACGTCATCATGAGTGGGGTTGTGTATTCAGGTAGTATGCTGTCCGTTTTTGACAGACGCACATCTGTCGTAAGCTGGGCTATGCTGGCGTCTTTTGCTGTTGCCTTGAGCGTTTTTATAGGTTTTCGTTTTGAGGTTGGAAAGGACTGGATACAGTACAATTACATCTTCAAATTGATAACTGAACTACCCTTTATACAAGCAATGGCCTTTACAGATGCCGGTTATGGTTTTTTGAATTGGCTCTCCCATCAGATGGGGCTGGGCATTACTGGTGTCTTTTTCTTTTGCGCTGTGGTTTTGGTTGTTGGACTAGTGATGTTCGCTGCTCTAACGCCTTATCCTTGGCTTGCTGTTGCAGTTGCAATGCCGCACATCGTGACGATCATGGCAATGGACCACGTGCGTCAAACCACTGCGCTCGGATTCATCTTGATTGGACTTGCATTTCTGGCGCGAGATCGTGTGTGGACATTCGTAGTCTGCATTTTGATGGGGGCATTATTTCATCGAACCGCTATTATGTGCCTGATATTTTGGCTCGTACTCGCGCAAAAAAATCGCATTTTGCTATATCCAGCGATACTGGCCATCTGTGCACTCCTGATAGAGTTCTTGCTGGCTGATCGTATCGGGGTCTACGTCTTGCGATATGTTGAAACGTCTGCCGGATCTCGAGGCGCACTGATAAGGTTACTATTCAATGCTTTGCCTGCGGCTGGTTTCCTGATTATCAGAAAAAACGTGAAGCTTCCCCAAAAGTTCGACAAGGTTATGAACTTGATGGCATGGATTGCTGTATTTTCACTTTTACTATTGCCGATGCTTCCCTCAGCTGTAATCGTTGATAGAATCGGAAAGTACTTCCTCCCAGTTCAAATTCTATTCTACCCAATAATCATCTCTCAAATACGCGGATACGCATTGAGGTTTTCTGCTGCAGCTCTTATTTGTGCCTATCTGTTTCTGACACAGTTCTATTGGCTCTACACGAGTGAACTGGCAGATTTTTGGGTGCCCTATAAAATGACTCAATTGTGAGGGAACGGCCTATCTTGGAGCAGTCTGGTTTTGTCATAATGCCGTACTGAAGCAGATTTTAACATCGGGACAATAAATGATGTTTCATCCGAGATGAGCATCCAGCTAAAATGTAGGTCTTCAATAAACACGGCCATAACAGCGCCGAATACCAATATACAGCATATGTATTTGCCACGTACCTGTTCGCCTGCGACTTTAGCGAGTGAAAAGGGGATGCGGTTTGCAAGACTTTGAACTGAAGTTGCGTTCAAGTCGTAAACCGTTACGAATGCAGTCAGATCCGATCAGCGGTGCTTGCAAATTTCTAATTGTGTTGGATAAGAACGCCTGCTGATTGAACTGAGCGGATTGGGATGCTTAGTCTGGTTCCGTGCGTGCATCTGCTTACTAGTGTGGAGATTTATATTTTGGATACGATCCAGTTCCAATTGAATGCTGAGCAAGTTGCTTACCTGACAGATATTCGGCAAACGCTGCATAAAGCGCCGGAAGCTTCTGGTGAAGAAGAGCAAACTGGTCGCTTTATTGTTGAGCAACTCGAGCGAATTGGGGCAGATCGTATTGTTTCCGGGCTTGGTGGTTATGGAGTAATCGCTGAATACCGAGGTATTGCAGATGGGCCAACTGTGATGATCCGGTGTGAGCTGGATGGGTTGCCGATTGAAGAGATCTCCGAGGTTCCGTACCGCTCACAAACTCCGGGCCGTGGCCATCTGTGCGGGCATGACGGGCACATGACCATGGTTCTTGGTGTCGCTCATTTACTTGCCGGTCAGCGCCCAAAGCAAGGGCGTGTTGTGTTGATGTTCCAGCCAGCTGAAGAAACTGGAGCAGGGGCTGCGGCTGTGATTGAAGATCCGAATTTCGCAGAGTTTCGACCAGATTTTGCGTTCTCGCTGCACAATTTGCCAGGGCGACCTTTGGGTGAAGTCAGTATTTGTCAGGAATATGCCAACTGTGCATCCCGTGGAATGCAGATCAACCTGCGCGGTAAGAGCTCGCATGCCGCCGCACCAGAAGATGGACTTTCCCCGGCCTCGGCGATCTCCGTGTTGATGGATCAGCTCGTAAAGCTCGGTGTTGGTGGGGAGATGAATGATCAATTCACACTCAGCACATTAACACATGTCCGCTTGGGCGAGCCGACGTTTGGAATTGCGCCGGGTTTCGGTGAGCTGCGTGTGACACTGCGGTCCATCAGTGATGCATTGATGGAAGATATGATTGCCCGAGCGCAAGAGGCTGTAGCACAAGCAACACCTGATCTGGATGTTGCAATCACATGGCACGATATTTTCCTCGCCTGTGTCAATCACCCAGAAAGTCGTGACCAGATTATTCAGGCTGCGAAGCGGATCGGCACTCCATTGAGAGAACTGGACTATCCGATGCGTTGGTCCGAGGATTTTGGTCGGTTTGGATTGGATGGGGCAAAGTCTGCGATGTTCTTTTTGGGTTCTGGAGAAGCTCAGCCACAACTGCACAATCCAGACTATGACTTCCCGGAAGCACTGATACCAATCGGAGCAGAGCTATTCATAACAATCATTGAACAGCTTTTGGGACTTACTGACTAAGGCTCGCTGAATTGCCTGTAGCCCCATCTCTCTCTGAGGTGGGGTGTTCGTTTTGGTCCAGCGATAAAGCCTAGTTCAGATAGCTTCTGTCTTCCAGAGACACCTTTTTAATTTCGTCCCGCAGGATCTCAATAAACGCAGCCTCCGCTGCATTGTGCCTAGTTTTTGAGTTTGTGATGAGTGCAATGTCGTAGATCGGCAGATCTGCAAAATCGGTAACGCGCCATAATCGCTTCGCCTCAACATAAGGCCGCGCCACATGGACTGGGAAAGGTCCGACACCCACACCAATTTCGATCAATCGGCGCAACTCTTCCAAATGATAGGACCGGCCAACGGGTGAATGCTCAATGCCCAGCTTGTTGCGCGCCATGGCAAATTCACTCATTTCGCCGCCGGGTTCATCGGTTGGAAAAGTCACATAGGGCTCATGGGCAAGCTCTTCCTTGCGGATATCATCGCGCCCAAACAGCGGGCTGAGCCGGCCACAATAAAGCGCAAATCTCTCGCGGTAGATAATCTCGTAGGTCAGGCCAGGTTGACGGGCTGTGGTGAGGCCGATCCCACATGAAGCCGTTTTGCGTTTAACTTGCGTGACCACATCACCGCTTGTTGCAACTTTAATTGAGAGCGTTGCCTTAGGATGTGTCTTGTGAAACCGCACAAAGGCAGCATCAATCACAGGTGACTCGGCGTGGGTTGCCGTAGCGATAGAAACGTGTCCGGTCACATCCTCCCGCACGTCTTTCAGCACCGCTGCGATGCGTGAAACCCCGCTATAAATTTCCAAGCATTCTTCATAGAGAAGCTGTCCGGCTTTGGTCAGTGAGAACTCACCTGCATTCCGATCTATCAGCACGCAATCAAATTGATTTTCCAGTCGTTTCAATGCGTTGGTGATTGCTGGCTGGGTTAGCAGCAATCGTTTAGCAGCTTTAGTAACCCCTTTCTCTTCAACGATAATGAGAAAGGTATAAAGCAGGTTCCAATCGAGGTTTCGACAGAAGCGTTCAAGAGAGGTTCTATTCATGGGGCATTACTCAAATTTATATCTACATTAAATATATGAACTTGCTTAATGCGTCCACTCTTGGTCCTATGAATTTATGCGTAGGTTGTTAGTTGCAGCAAAAAGGGGTAGCGCACACAACCAGCACTCGGCATGCGCAAAAAACGATTTTCCGGAGGAGAGACACTTGACCAATTTCACAAAATTCGCAGTAGCGACTGCGCTGACACTCAGCCTGACAAGCGGCGTTTCTGCTGCAACCACTCTCAAACTCGCTGGTGTTGTGCCAGTCGAGCATTACGGCAACACGCTGCTTGAGCAAATTAAGAATGATATTGAAGCGGCCAATGTTGATTTGAAGGTAAATGTCTTCCCGGCAGGCCAGCTTGGCGCGGGTGAGGAGCTGTTTGAAGCGGCTGCACGTGGCAACGTGGATCTGGTACATTCTGTTGTGTATGCGCACAGCGACCCGGTCTTGGAAATCAACTCCCTGCCATACCTTGTGAGCAGTTGGGATGAAGCTGAAAAAGTATATCTGAACAAAGGTTCTGCCTTCAACAAGATCTTTGCGGAGCGTCTTGAAGGTCTGGGTCTCAAGCTTCTGGCCAACGCACCAGAAGGGTTCATCGGCGTGGTCGCAAATGATACGCCAGATAATGCGAGCACTACGGGCGACAAAGGCATGAACATTCGTGTCTGGAGTTCTCAGGTGATCAAAGCGACCGTTGAATCAATCGGCTTTAAAGCCACCACGATGAACTGGGGCGAAGTCTTTCCTGCCATTCAGGCGGGCACGGTTGATGGTGCAATTTGCTGCACAGCGCAGCTGGCTTACAGCGCCTTTGCAACCTCTGATGTTGGTAAAGCCTTCATCCCATACAATGCAGTGGTTGAGAACACGACCTATTACGCCTCCAGCCGTACATGGGACAAACTCTCCCAAGAGCAGCAGTCCGCTGTCCAGTCAGCTTTTGACAAAGCGGCACGTGATTATGCTGCCTGGGGCCGAAACAATGAAGCACAATACGTCACGAAGCTTCAGGAAAGCGGCTATCAGGTTGTGACTGTTTCTGATGAAGACCGTGCTGCAATCGCTGAAAAGGTGCGGGCAGACGTATGGCCACAAATCTCTGAAATCGTTGGCAAAGACACCATCGATGCTCTGATGGCAGATAAATAAGCACGAAGACACCTATGCGAACGGGTGGCCTGTTGCTGCCCGTTCCTTTTCCTGAAGTTAAGCCAGAACTATGAGCATTCATGTCTGAACTCTCACAACACCTCTCACCAGGCTGGTCTCGATTTGTCGACCGCTTGGTAACGATCAAATCCTGGTTGCTTGCCATCGGCTGCATCATCATGGCTGGCACGTTCTTTCTCGTGGTGATCTTCCGCTACGGATTTGGCTCAGACCTGTTTGCCTACGAAGAATGGCTGCTGATCATCTGTTTCTGGATGTATTTCGCCGGTGCGGCAATGGGAACCTACGATGGCTCTCATGTAAATGCAGACTTGCTGACCTATGTGATCAAGGATCCACGCAAAGCACATGTGCGGGCCGTTATTATCGGTGCAATTGAGTTCATCATCGCCATGGCACTGGTCTATTGGTCGGCGCTTATGATCATTGACGAGATCGACAGCTATCCCCGATGGCGCGCAACAATTGCTCTTCGAATTCCGTTCTTTGTCCCACGTCTTGCCATGTTGGTCGGCTTTGCAACCATGGCCTTCTATAGCCTGCTGCATCTGATCGTTCTCATCAACAAAGGCCCCGCCAAATCCGCAGTGCAACCGAGTGAGCAACAGGACGATAACGTGCTGCTGCAGCCGGTCATGCCAGAGACAACAAAAACAAAAGAGCCAGCACTATGATTATTCTGGGAAGCCTTATTCTAATCTGCCTCATGCTGGTGATTGGTGTCAGTGTTCCAATGTCCTTTGGCGCGGTTCTGCTGTTCATTGCAGTGTTTGGTGGCCATGATGTCAGTGGCTTCATGCCAACTGGGCACTGGAAGGTGAGCTCTCTGGTTCTGCTCGCAATCCCACTGTTCATTCTGGCTGGCGCGATCATGGAACGAGGCCGTATCGCAGCTCCTTTGGTGTCCCTTGCTGAGCTTATGGTGGGCAATGTCCGGGGTGGATTGAGCGCAGCTGCAGTTGTTGCAAGTGGTATCTTCGGAGCCATCTCCGGCTCAGCAGCAGCAACATTGACCTGCATCGGCTCCATCATGATGCCGCATCTGCGCAAAGCCAACTATCCGGAAGGGATGGCTGCGGCGCTGATTGTGAGTGCGAGTCCGTTAGGCCTGCTGATCCCACCAAGCTCCTCACAAATTCTCTATGCCTGGACCACGCAGCAATCCGTGCTCAAGTGCTTTTTGGCGACCGTTGTTCCCGGGGTCATCCTCATTGGTTTCCTTTGCATCGTGAACTTCGTGATGCTGCGGAATGTGAAGGATCTGAAGACCGAACGCGTTGGCGGAAAGTTCGCGTTTGAACTGCGCACCCGAAGCTTCAAAGCCATGCCCGCTCTGTTGATGCCTGTTATCATTCTGGGTGGCATCTATGGTGGTGTTATGACGCCAACAGAAGCTGCTGGTGTTGCTGTGATCTACGCAATTCCAATCGGTTTCTTTATCTACCGTGGTCTTGATAGAGAGAACTTCTTCCCAACATTGCGCTATGCCGGCACAACCATCGGCGTTGTCATGATGATGGTGCTTATGGTGCTCATTGTCAGTCAGTTTCTGGTGTTTGAGAACATTCCGGCAATGGCAAAGGATCTGATCTATTCAGTTTCTGACAATCCGATCATCATTTTGCTTATGGTCAATCTGGTCATGATCCTCATTGGCATGTTGATGGATGATATTTCCGGCTTGCTGTTGTCCGCGCCGCTTTTGCTGCCAATCGTACAAAGTGTCGGTATGGAGCCAGTTCATTTTGCAGCGGTGCTTGGCGTCAATCTGGGCATGGCAAACATCACGCCGCCAACAGCACCACTGCTTTACCTTGGTGCTCGCGTGACGGACGCCCCGGTCAACAAGATGATGAAGCCGACACTGATAATGATCGCGTTTGCTTGGCTGCCAACACTGGTAATCACAACCTTTATTCCGCAGGTTGCTCTATGGTTGCCAGAACTGGTGTTCGGCTGATCAGAGTTTTGCCTCAGCTCACTCTAATGAGCTGAGGCAACTCACCAATATTACTTTCACATCGGCATATATGAAGATGGCAACACCAATGTATTCCTCTTGGTGCGAGATTTCGTGCACCCAAATTGAAGCGAATTTAAAGATTGCGCTCGGGCTCTTACCCGACAAAACCAAGTTTTGTGCAGTTGTTAAAGCGGATGCCTACGGACATGGTATTGCAAACGTAATGCCCATCATCCAACGCAACAATGTTCGTTATGTTGGCATCACGTCCAACGCAGAGGCACAGACTGTTCGTGATACGGGTTACAAAGGTGATTTGCTCCGGTTGCGGGCAACAACTCGTGATGAAGCAGAAGCTGCTTTGCCTCTTCAGGTCCAGGAGCAAGTGGGCAGTCTGGAGGGGGCATTGGAACTTGCGAGTGTCCGAAGAACCAACAGTGCACCTGCAAACTACCATCTCTCATTAAATGCAGGGGGAATGTCGCGGGATGGCTTGGAGCTTTCCTCCCCGAAGGGCAAAGAGGTTTGCAAGCGTATTGTAGATTTGCTGGGGCCGCACATCATTGGCGTGAGTACCCATTTTCCCTCAAATCTGCCTGAGGATCTTGAGACGAGCATCGCACGGTTTCATAAGGATGTGGATTGGGTGGTCGCCAACACCTCATTGCAACGTGAAAACTTGCTGGTGCATGCCGGTAGCACACTGACACTTGTCTCACCATGTAATCCTCACTCAGACATGATGCGCTGTGGAGCGGTGTTATACGGAATTGTAAAGTCAGAACTTGGCTTCAAAACCACCATGACATTAAAGGCAAGAGTCATAAGCCTTGGAGAGTTCCCCGCTGGCAGCACGATTGGTTATGACCGTGCGACGGTGCTGAATGAAGACAAGCGGCTTGCGACAGTATCATTAGGATACGCCAATGGATATCTGCGGCGCTTTGCTGGGCTAAGCAGCGTCCTCATTCAGGGCAGAAAACAGCCGGTTCTGGGGAAAATTTCCATGAACACCATCGTCGTGGATGTCACAGATCTGACTGGCGTTGCATTGGGAGAGGAAGTGGTCTTGTTTGGTCGCCAGCAATCCGCTGAAATCACAACCCAAATGGCGGAGGCGTCCTCTGGAACTATCATGGCTGATCTCTATACAGATTGGGGGCAACGCAATCCGCGCGTCGTAAAACACACTCAGGACGTCCCGAAGAAAGAAACGTTGCTCATCTGACTTCAGATAATCTCTACAAATGATGTAAATACGCCCGCCGGAGCTTCTCTGGCGGGCGTATCTCGTTTCGCTGGAATTAGCTGCGCGGTGACAGGTGAAGACCTGCAATTGTGCAGCGTACAGAACCGCCAGCCAGTTCAAGTGTTGGGATAGCAAGCGGCACCAGGGTCGCGGATGCAGAGATCCTGTCGCGTTGCTCTTCAGTCAGAATATCGTAGGCAGTTTGCGAAAGTGCGAGTAGGGGGCCAGCCTTGCCCATCAGCTCAATTGCATTCCCGGCAAAACCTGAGATCTGAGCATTACTCAGCTCAATCACGTCACGACCTGTCGCCTCAAGGCGTGCCACAACTTCTGACCGTCGCGCCGTATCCGTGATCATATCCGTACCGATCAGTGCAAAGTTGGTCCCAACGCACATCAGCACGTTGGTGTGGTAGATCGACGTGCCTTTGTCATCTTCAGCAGCGAACACCATTGGCTCAAAGTTGAAGTGCGTGCAAAAACGCTCCAGTGCAATTGGATTGGTTCTGTCGCTTTCCACCGCATAGGCAACACGATCAATGTGATCGAGCACCATTGCGCCAGTTCCTTCAAGATAAAGCCCATCCTGCTCAAGGCCGGAATAGTCGATGACATCCTGAACACGATAGTCGGACTTCAGCATTTCAAGAATGTCGTGACGACGCTCCAAACGACGGTTTTCCGCTTTCATCGGGAAAATCGCAACGTGCCCACCAGCATGCGTAGAGAACCAGTTATTTGGGAACACACAATCGGGAAGGCCCGGGGTATCACCCTCAAAAACATGAACACGAACGCCATGAGATTCAAGCTGCTCCACCATTGCAGTATGCTCATCATACGCTTGTTTGGCATGCTTTGAATCTGTTGTGACCTCAGCCTGAAACGCGTTGTCAGCTGCAGTCTCAGCATTCACTGAAAAGTGGTGCGGGCGAACCATGACGACGGCGCCGGGCGCCTGAACGGATGTGCGGTTCATGCAGCGTCTCCGTTTTCCGGTTCTGCACGCATCACCATGCCAAACAGGTCACGTGGATCATCAGGATCAGCCAGCATATCCAGGTCATGGTACAAACCAGTACCTTTAAGCTGATCACGCACGTAGCGAAGTGCGGAGAAGTCCTCAGTTGCAAAGCCTACACCGTCAAACAAGGTGATCTGACGCTCGTCTTTGCGGCCCTCAGCCTGACCCGTAATAACTTTCCAGATCTCAGTGACAGGGAAATCTTCAGGCATCTGCTGAATTTCGCCTTCAATGCGTGTCTGAGGCGGATACTCAACGAAGACATCAGAGCGGGTCAGAATGCCACTGGCAAGTTCTGTCTTGCCGGGGCAATCGCCACCAATCGCGTTGATATGTACGCCAGTGCCAACCATATTGTCGGAAAGCACGGTGGCATTCTGTTTGTCTGCAGTACAAGTTGTGATGATCTGCGCGCCCAAAGCTGCTTCTTCTGCGCTTTTACAGGCCTGCAGGGTCAGTCCGCGACCCTCCAGATTACGCATGAGTTTCTCTGTTGCTTTAGGATCTACATCATAAAGCCGCAGCGTGTTGATCCCGCAGATTTCCTTCATTGCCAGAGCTTGGAATTCTGACTGAGCCCCATTGCCGATCATCGCCATGGTATGGGCGCCTTTAGGGGCAAGATACTTTGCCACCACTGCAGAGGTCGCCGCTGTACGCAGGGCAGTCAGCACGGTCATTTCAGTCACAAGGACCGGATAACCGGTATAAACATCTGCCAGAAGACCAAATGCAGTAACGGTCTGCAGGCCTTCTTTTGTGTTCTTTGGGTGTCCGTTGACGTACTTGAAGCCGTATGTCTCACCATCGGAGGTTGGCATCAGCTCAATCACACCTTCTTTGGAGTGAGAAGCCACCCGGGGTGTCTTATCAAACAACTCCCACCGGCGAAAATCTTCTTCCACATAGTAGGCGATGCCAGAGAGCATGGTCTCAATGCCAATGCGATGGACCAGCTTCATCATATTGTCGACACTGACAAATGGAACAAACGCGAGTTCTGACGGGGCAGGGGCTGACATGAGCTTTCCTCAAGTAATTACAGTTTCCCTAGTATTAACTGTACAAATTGCAAAAAACATATCAATCTTGCTAAGTATGAGAGATAGTTTTTGACAGATTGCTAGGCAAATTTTATATTATTGCTAAATTTATTGGTTGAGAGCACTTATGAAGCAAAACCATACAGCGAAACATATTTATGATGAACTCGACAGGCAATTAATCAGCCTTCTGCGTTTGGATGGCCGTGCTCCAGTCTCCAAACTCTCACAGATTATGGGCGTCTCACGCGCAACTGTACAAACACGCATGGACCGCCTGCTGGAAACAGGGGCTCTGCTTGGTTTTACGGCACGAGTGCGAGAAGATTATGACAGCGGCGAAATCAGAGCTGTCATGATGATCGAAGTGATGGGACGAAACACCACCCAGGTCATCCGCAAACTGCGCGGTCTGCCTGAGCTGCAAGTCCTCCACACCACAAGCGGCAAATGGGATCTAGTCACAGATATCCGCGTCGAAAACCTCTCAGAATTCGACCGCGTCCTGCGCGAAGTCCGCCTCATCGAAGGCGTCATGAACAGCGAAACAAGCATCCTGCTATCCAGCGTTTGACCTCTAACGCCTACAATCCATGCAGCAATGCCTTGATGAACCACTCAACAGCCTGTCTGTGTGCTTGGGACTTGCGGGACGCGATGTAAAACTCTGATGTCCATGTCAGGTCAGGATGTTCCAGAAGGCGCATTTCTCCTGTTTTGACCCATTGGGTGGCATAATGATCGGGTAAGACGCCGAGAAACTTGCCGCTCAAGATGAGAGCTGCCGCCGCTTCCATGTTCGTAACAATTGCTTTGGGCTCTGGGGCTTTGGCATCCCGCGCTACAATCATGTCGTAAGAGCGCTGACACACAGCGTGATTATTCAGGATATCCGGCGAGATTTCATCGGTGTCACAGGCAAACAGCTCATGCGCTTTGCCGCAATACATATAGTGATTTTCACTGCAGACCTTGATGTACTCAAGCTCATCGCGTTTTCGTTTAAACGGCGCAATCGCGATGTGCAGACTTCCCGTTATCAAGCCTTCCTTCAAGTCGTTTGGAGAAGCAACAACCAGCTCCAGATTGACGTCGTTCTCCTTTGAGAAAAACCGCTGCAAGGCGGGGACAAGCGGAAATCCCGGAAGGCTGATGACCGTGTCGACAATGCCAATGCGCAGCTGTCCGGTGATCGTGCCGCGCAACTCAAGCAATTCGGCATCAAAGTCTTCTACAAGGCGGATGATTTCGCAGGCCTTCTCATAGGCAATCTTACCGCGCTCCGTGAGCTGGAAGCCACTGCGACCACGTTCACAGACGCGATAACCAAGAGCAAGTTCAAGATCCCGAATACGGCAGCTGATCGCGGATTGAGATATGCCCAGCCTGAACTGCGCCTCCGAAAAACCACCACATTCCACGACAGCACAAAATGCTTCGAGCAGATTGTTTCGGAGAAGTTTCATCTAATGATCTTCCTGTTCTCAGCTAATTTAATTACATTGATATATTTCATGTAAACATAACTTATTTGATATTTTTTCTAGGTTCAACATCTAGTGTGCTAGCAGCGAGGAAGATTGGGAACCAGTTCTGTGGGAGGATGAAATGAACTCAATTCTTAAATCGCTAAAGACACTAACAGCTGCAATGGTTCTGGGCACAGTCCCGCTGAGCGCTTATGCAGAAGACTGGAAATTCGCCATCGAGGAAATTCCAGGCTCCATCATGGATGCCTATGCGCAGGAGTTTAAGAAGCGCATCGAAACCAAGACCGATGGAGACGTGACCATCACGATCTACCCGATGGGAACGCTTGGCACGCCAACTGATACGGTAGAACAGGCCACGGACGGTCTCATTCAGTTCACCAACGTATCCATAGGCAATCTGGGCACTATCGTCCCGGAAAGTCAGATTTTCCTGTTGCCATATCTCTTTCCATCTGATGCCAAAGCAGTCTCGAACATTCTGAGCAATTCCGAGACCATTTATGGTGATCTGAACCAGGATTTCCGCAAGCGCGGTCTGGAAGTCCTGACCATGTATTCAGAAGGACCTCAGGTCTGGACCACCAACAAAGAAATTCGCAATCCAGACGACTTCTCGAACTTCAAAATGCGCGTCATGGTCTCTCCGATCCTGCTGGAGACCTACAAGAATATGGGTGCAAGCCCAACGCCGCTGCCATTTGGTGAGGTCTTTGGCGCTCTGCAGCTTGGAGCAGTAGACGGTCAGGTAAACCCGGTTCCTACCATCGAAGAGATGAAGTTCTATGAGGTTACAGATTACCTGATCTGGGCTGGTGAACAGGAACTCGTCACCACCGTTGTTGCCGGTACGGATTGGTTCGAAACGCTCTCTCCAGACCGTCAGAAGCTTGTGAGAGAAACTATGGCTGGAATGTCGGGTTTCATTGACGGCGTGGTCTCTGATTTCAACCAGAAACGTCTCGACACCATTAAGTCAAACAAGCCTGAGATCAATCTGGTGGTCCTTTCAGAGGAAGAACGCAATGTCTTCCGCGCTCGCAGTGAAGCAACGGCCAGTGCCTATGTAGACGCTGCCGGATCTCGCGGCGAAGAGCTGTTGAAGACCCTGAAAACTGAGATTGCATCAACTCACCAATAATAGGAAGCCCCACATCTCATCTCTGAAGGTGGGGTGTGGGTACACTGGAGGAGGGTAAAGATGGAACCCCGTTCTGTCCCCTTTAAGCTCCTCGGGAAAGTTGACGGTGTGATTAGCAAGATTGAGGTCTTCATCCTCAGTTGGGGCGTTATCGCCATGGCCGTCAACACCATCGCAAATGTGTTCGGGCGCTACGTCTTTCACCAGTCGATCTATTTCTCCGAAGAGCTCAATGAGTTTCTGATCGTCATCATCACCTTCATGGGGCTGGGTTACGCCACGCGAAAGGGCATCCATATCCGCATGTCGGCCATCTATGATGCTCTGCCTCAGAAGCTTCGTAAGATCCTGATGATTTTGATCACCATAACAACTGCAGCCATGATGGCGACGCTGACCTGGTATGCCGTTGAATATGTAGCGAAAGTTGCCAGCCGGGGCCGGGTCACGCCTGCACTGCAGGTGCCGCTTTATCTGACTTACATCTGGGTGGTTATCGGGTTGGGCTTAGCAACCCTCCAATATCTCTTAACAGCTCTGAGAAACCTCAATCTGTCGGAAGAGGAAATCTACGTCTCCTATCTGGAGGTCGACAGCTATGAGGATCCGGAAACGGCCGCCGCAGTCGCGCGCTTCGTTGAGAAGGAAGAGGAGACCGCAAAATGACAGAGCTCATGCTAACGGTCATGGTCGTTCTGCTGCTGTTCGGATTCCCGATGAAAATGCCGTTGATCTCGGCAGCCTTTATCGGGTTCCTGATCTACTTCCCAAACTTTAGTCCGCAGATACTGGTCCAGCAGATGATAGGTGGGGTCAAACCCTCTGCCTTGGTCGCAGTCCCAATGTTCATCCTTGCCGCTGATATCATTACACGCGGTCATTCTGCCGATCGCCTGATTGATGTGGTGATGCGCTTTATGGGGCACATCAAGGGCGGATTGGCCATCTCGGTGACCAGTGCCTGCGCGCTTTTCGGAGCAGTCTGTGGCTCCACGCAGGCAACCGTCGTTGCGGTTGGCGGCGCGATGCGGCCACGTATGCTGAAATCTGGCTACTCAGACAGTTTCACCATTGGGTTGATCGTCAACGCCGCTGATCTGGCTTATCTCATCCCGCCATCAATCGGTATGATCATCTATGGCGTTGTGTCCGGCACGTCGATCTCACAGCTATTCATCGCTGGCATCGTCCCAGGTCTCATCATCGTGGCGTTCTTCTCTGCCTATTGCATGTGGCATGCGTATAGACACGATATCCCAGTGCTGGAAAGATCTGGCTGGGGAGAGCGGTTTGATGCGGTAAGGCGTGCGCTCTGGCCCATGGGTTTTCCGCTGATCATCGTTGGCGGAATTTATGGTGGTGTCTTTTCTCCAACAGAAGCCGCTGCCATCTGTGTGCTGTACGCCGTTGTTCTGGAAGCTTTGATCTTCAGATCCATCCGCCTTCGCGATCTGCCGGATATCGCTTTGTCGACGGGGGCCATCACGTCCGTGGTGTTCATCCTGATCGCAGCGGGCGCGGCCTTCTCCTGGACGCTATCCTTCGCACAAGTGCCTCAGACAATCATCAGTTCGCTCGGGCTCAATGAGGCTGGACCGATAATGACGCTGACGGCGATCATTCTGGCCTTCTTCATCGGCTGTATGTTTGTCGACTCTATCGTAGTGATTTTGATTTTAGTGCCAATCTTTGCGCCACTGATCAAATCGACCGGTCTTGATCCGGTGCTGGTTGGAGTGCTCATCACACTGCAGGTTGCCATTGGTGCCGCCACACCGCCATTCGGGTGCAATCTGTTCACGGCAATTGCTGTTTTCCGCCGACCATTTGTGGATGTCGTCCGCGGAGTTCCCCCATTCTTGTTGATCTTGCTGCTGACAACAGGGCTTGTGATGGCATTCCCACAAATTGCGTTGTTCTTGCCAGAACTCGCCTACAGATAATGAAATAATGGAGAAGAAATATGTCTGATCACGGCTATAAATCCGGGCGTCTCAACCTGCCATTTGTTGGAATTTCGACTTTCGGAAAAAAAGAATATGTGTCCGATTGGGATCAAATTGATGCGGATGTAGCAGTTCTGGGCGCACCGTTTGACTTTGGCGCACAATGGCGCTCAGGCGCACGTTTTGGACCACGTTCTGTGCGTGAAGCGTCCACGCTGTTTTCATTCGGCCATGCTGGTGCGTACGATCATGAAGACGATGCAACTTATCTGAGCAGCGATGTCCGTATCGTTGATATTGGGGACGCGGACATTATCCACACCAAGACCATTGAGAGCCATGCGAACATCGAGTTTGGGGTCAAGAAAATCCTTGATGCTGGTGCGCTTCCTGTGGTGATCGGCGGCGACCATTCCATCAATATCCCATGCATCCGAGCCTTTGAGGAAGACTGTGCTGAAAAAGGCCCGATCCATGTCATTCAGATCGACGCACACCTTGATTTCGTTGATGAACGCCATGGCGTGACAGAGGGGCATGGCAATCCTATGCGCCGTGCGATTGAAAAAGACTACGTCTCAGGAATGACCCAGCTGGGTATTCGCAATGTATCCTCCACGGCTAAGGAAGGGTATGACGATGCCCGCGCAAGAGGCTCTGACATTCTGTCGGTCCGTCAGGTGAGGGAGCTGGGAGCTGAAGCTGTGCTGGAACGCATTCCGGCAGGCGCACGTTACTATGTGACCGTTGATATCGATGCGTTCTGCCCATCTATTGCATCAGGCACAGGCACCCCTAGTCATGGTGGCTTCCAATATTATGACGTTCTCGAAATTCTGCAGGGCCTCAGCAAACGCGGAGACGTAGTTGGCATGGACCTCGTAGAAGTAGCCCCAGCTTATGACCCATCTGAATCCACGCAAATTCTTGCAGCTCAGCTCCTCTTGAATTTCATCGGCTTCATCTTTCACAACAAGAAAGCCGCAGTAAGCGCACCAGAAGCTGAACACGCTTAAATAAACGACGTCGATCCAGACGCTGAGTACACTGTGCAAGAATAAAAATTGGCCCCGGACCTTAATCAGGTCCGGGGCCATTGCTTGTCTACTTAACAAGCTCTAACTGCGTGGCTTCAGGTTCTCAGGATCGTAAAGCGGCGCATATCCCACTCCGGCGACTTCAACCGGATAGATTTCATCGAAGTAGGAAACCTCCAGCTTTTTCCCTTCCTCACAGTACTCCTGCGGCAGATAGGCGAGGGCGATATTTTTCCCGATGCTCGGGCCGTAGGCGATGGACGTTGTGTAAGACCGCCGTCCCAGTTCATCCATGAGCGTCTCGCCTGTGTCCGGATGCATAATAGGCAGGTTGCCAACGGGGTACCGCGCAACGCCGTCTTTATCAGTATTGTCGGTCATCACCAGTGTACACAACATGGCAGGCTGAGCCTCACGGGCGCGGTACTCCACGTGCTTGTCTTTACCGCGAAAGTCTGCGGCCTTCACCTTTGGCCGGGAGAGATCGGCTTCAAAAAGGTTGTACTGTGTGTGCAAGTCCGCATTTTGCAAGCGTAATGACTTCTCCAATCGCCGTGAGTTTGCATAGGTCTCGACACCCACCGCAATCACGCCGATCTCGCGCAAAGCATCCCAGACAGCCAAACCGTCTTCATAGCGCATATGCAGCTCCCACCCTTGCTCACCCACATAAGAGATGCGGAAGGCAGAGACGGTTTTGCCAGCAATAGTGATCTCGCGAATAGCTGCAAACGGGAAGTTTTCTGCTGTAAGAGCGTCAGGGTCCTCAACGACTTTCTGTAGGTTTTCACGAGCGTTTGGCCCCCAGATACCAATGGTCGTGTAATCCTCACTCACATCTGTGATGGAGACATTCCAGCCATTATCATCTGCAACACGCTGCATATAGACAAGATCACGCGGTCCAGCATCTGCTCCATTCACCAGTCGGCACCGGTCTTCCATACGAAACACCGTGAAATCAGCACGCACATGGCCATCATCATCCAGCATGTGCGTGTAAATGCCTTTGCCGATATTCTTGTCACCGCCGATTTTTGCGGCACACAGCCACTCCATCAGCGCAACGTGATCCGGACCGGAAATGTCAGTCATGTGGAAATGAGAGAGATTAATGATGCCGCAATCCTCACTCATCTCCAGATGCTCAGCATTGGAAACACGCCAGAAATGGCGGCTGTCCCATTCGTTCTCACGCTCAGGAACACGGTTGCCATGCTTGTTCAGCAAGTGCTCATTGGCAGCATAACCGTGAGCACGTTCCCAGCCCCCAAGTTCCATGAAGTAACCGCCCAGCTCAACCTCCCGCTCATAAAACGGTGAGCGTCGGATACCACGGGCATTGGCGAAAGGTTCACGAGGATGGACCGGCGGATTATAGATCTTCTTCGCAGTCTCCCAGCACCGATCATGGATGTATTGCTCTTTCAGCTGGAACTCGTTGAAACGAGAGAAGTCCACCGAGTTGTGATCCACATGGGTCTTGCCATAAGTCATCCAGTCCGCAATGAGCTTGCCCATGCCGGGGCCGTCTTTGATCCAGATGCCAACCGCATACCAAAGCCCGCGCAGCTTCCGACTTTCTCCCATGGAGGGACCGCCATCAACTGAGGCTTGCAAAAGCCCGTTGAAGGAATGGCTTTCATTGAACCCGAGCTCAGCCAGAACCGGCGTCAGTTCCATCGCCTTTTCCAGCGGCTCAATCACATCCTCAAGCACCAGATCTCGCTGGGAGGGAGACAAACGGGCCTGGTCTTTTTCTAAAATGTCACGCGGATGCACGAGACGTGGGTTTTCCTCGTAATAGTAGCCCCATTCAATCTGACCACCTTCAGTGCTCTTCGGGTCACCTGTATCACGCATATAGGCAGAGTTGCCCTGATCCCGCAGCAAAGGCATACCGATCTCAGCGCCAGTGCCTTCAAACTCGTTGTAAGGACCGAAGAAGGTGAGGGGATGGTCCACTGGCATGACAGGCAAATCCTCGCCTGCCATCTCCGCAATGAGACGTCCCCAAAGACCAGCGCACACAACAACATGATCTGCATGGATGGTCCCGCGCTCTGTCTTCACGCCCGTGATACGGCCATTATCTGTGATGAGCTCCAACGCCGACGTGTTGGCAAAGATCCTGAGCTTACCGGTTGCCTCACCCTGATCAATGAGCTTGCCCGCAACAGTTTGCGAGCGCGGAACGACAAGGCCAGCATCAGGATCCCATAAGGCACCCTGGATTTGATCTTCCTCCAAAAGTGGAAACTTCTCTTTGGCTTCAGCGGCACTGATGATGTTGACATTGGTGCCAAAGGCTTTGCTTGAATCCACCCGGCGCTTGAGCTCGGCCATGCGCTCATCATCACCCACACGCGCAACTTCCAATCCGCCGATGCGGGCGTAGTGACCCATTTTCTCATAAAAATCCATCGAGTACATGGTGGTCCAGCACGTCAGAAGATCATGGCTGGTGGCATAACAAAAATCCGAGGCGTGAGCCGTTGACCCGATATCTGTCGGAATGCCGGACTTATCGATACCAACAATATCGTCCCAGCCATTTTCAATGAGATGATGAATGACGGAAGCTCCAACAATGCCGCCTGCGCCAACAATCACAACTTTCGCTTTGTTAGGGAATGCGGACATGTTTTCGATCCTTTACTTCTATGAATTCTCGGTACGTTGGCAGAGCAGTGTTGGCGTTGTGAGCTGGCCTTAGGAGGTAAAGACCACCGTGCTGTTGTTGTTGAGCATGACACGGCCTTCCAGATGGTATTTGACAGCCCGCGCAAGCACGCGAGATTCAATATCCCGGCCAGCTGCTACAAAATCTTCGGCAGTCATGCCATGCGTCACCCGTTCAGTTTCCTGCTCAATGATCGGTCCTTCATCCAGATCCGGCGTCACATAGTGAGCCGTCGCACCTATCAGTTTTACTCCGCGATCATGGGCCTGATGATAGGGCTTTGCCCCTTTAAAGCTTGGCAGGAACGAATGGTGGATGTTGATGATCATGCCAAAGAACTTGCTGGACATCTCATCGGTCAGCACCTGCATATAACGTGCAAGGATAACCAGCTCCGCATTCGTTTTTTCAATGAGATCACTCAGCTTGGCTTCCTGCTCAAGCTTGCTCGCCTTAGTGATAGGCCAGTGATAAAACGGGATACCTTCGTGCTCCGCAACGCCTTGGCTATCCGCGTGGTTGGACACGATGGCAACAACATCAGCATCAAGCCAGCCCACTTTGATCTGGTAAAGCAGATGCAGCAGCGCATGGTCAAATCTGGAGACCATGATGATGACCTTGGGACGACGTGAGAAATCTTCCACTTTCAGCCGCATTTTGAATCGGTCAACGGCAGGCGACAGGGCCAGTTCAAGAGCTGCTTTGTCGATGTGCTCCGGCACACGCACGGCAACCCGCAGGAAGAACTGGTTTGTCTTGCGATCACAAAACTGGTTCGCTTCGACAATATTTGCACCACGCGCGGCCAGGGCTGACGTCACTGTCGAGACGATACCTGGTTGATCCACACAGGTGAAGCGGAGGATGAAAGTTGTATCACTCACTGAAACAGGTCTCTCCCAATCAAAATGCCAAATGAAACAAAGTGTTTTGCTCAACTCTTTGCATTGTCCTACCAACAATTTGGAGAGGTTTTACGTTCAGAAATAGGAGATATGCGTCAGATCGGGATGACCCCTACGACATTTATATCAGTGTCTTTGAGAGCATCACGTCTGATCAACTTTTATGCGAGTGCAAATGGAATACGTAGCCAAGCCGACTCAAATTAAGTATAAATACGGCATGGGCTTAAGCTTGGTTGCTAATGCCCATAAAGCCAGTCTGCTGAAACCACTAAGGAGACTGGGTACGATGAAGACACCCGAGCAATTTGCTAGTCAGCATGGTCAGACCAACTGGAAAAGTATGCCACTGAAAACACGTTGAAACTGGCCGGAATTGGATAGGCTCAGATCGAAATAGCAATGCAGTGATTGCAGTGTTTCGCTCTGAATTTGAAGAGAAGCATCTTGTATGACACAGGCACTATCGCACCCGACCAACGCTTCGCGAACTTCAGGTTCCAAGCCAGAAAAGACCCGTCTCTCTGTTGGCTTCATTCTGGCCAAACGCTTCACGCTTTGCGCCTTTGCCAACTTCGTTGATGTCCTGCGTCTCGCGGCAGATGAAGGGGATCGCAGTCGTCCGATCCTGTGCAACTGGACGGTCCTGTCAGACACGATGGACCCAATCCCGTCAAGCAGCGGTGTCTCTGTTCATCCCAAAGAGCGATTAGGAGATCCGCGACGTTTCAACTACATCGTCGTTGTTGGCGGTCTCATTGATGAAAGCACGGATTTTAGCCCGGCCTATCAAAATTTCCTGAAAGAAGCCGCTGCTGCCGGAATCCCACTTATCGGTGTCTGTACCGGTGCTTTCTTGCTTCATCGCTCTGGCTTGCTGGATGGTTACAAAAGCTGTGTCAGTTGGTTCAGTCATTCTGACTTTAAAGAACAGTTTGACGGACTTGATCCGGTCACCGATCAGATCTTCGTGGTGGATAGAGATCGCTTAACCTGCGCAGGGGGGGTGAGTTCCGCCCATCTGGCAGCCTATCTGGTTGATAAGCATGTTGGCCGCGCCCATGCCAACAAAAGCCTGCACATCATGATCATTGATGATGCACATCAGGCTGAAAAACCACAACCCGGAATCCCGCTTGATCTGAAAACCCAAAACCCGATCGTCCAGCGCGCGCTGCACATCATGCAGCAAAACATCGATACACCGATCTCCATTCAGGAAATCGCTCAGCGTATGGGCAAGAGCAAGCGCCAGATAGAGCGGTACTTCCGACTGTCTTTGGAAACGTCACCACAAGTTGCGTTTCTCAACATTCGCCTGGATCTGGCGCGCCACCTGATCGAGAAAAGCCAGAAGTCTGTCGCGCAAATAGCGGTTGATTGTGGGTTCTGTGACTCGTCCCATCTCAGCAGAATGTTCCGCCGCCGCTATGGCTGCACACCTCAGGTCCTGCGTCGTCTTCCAGTGACAGAAGAGCAAGTTGCCTAAGAAAAATGCCGCCGCAACGAGAGCGCTGCGACGGCATCTATGATTTAGAGGTAGCTTAGTCAGCCAACTTAGCGAGGTTCGCTCGCAAGTCCTCTCCAAATAGCAACGCACATGATGAGCAAGACGATTGTGAACGGCAATCCCGTGGAAATCACCATGGATTGCAGAGACTTCAACCCGCCTGCAGAAAGCAGCAGCACGATTGCGATCAGTCCTTCAAACAGACACCAAAACACACGCTGAGGAACTGGAGCATCCACTTTGCCGCCAGCCGCGATCGTATCAATCACCAGAGAACCGGAATCGGAGGAGGTGACGAAGAACACGATCACAAGCATGATACCGACAAAGCTTGTGATTGTTGCCCACGGCATCGCATCAAGCATTGTGAACAGCTGCACCGGCAGAGCAGCTTGCTGAACAGCGGTGTAACCGTCATTGACGATCTGGCTGATCGCAGCGCCGCCAAAGATGGACATCCAAAGCACGCAAACCAAAGAAGGGATGAGCAGAACACTGACCAGGAACTCACGAACAGTACGTCCACGGCTCACACGCGCGATGAACATGCCCACGAATGGTGACCAGGAAATCCACCAAGCCCAATAGAACGAGGTCCAACCCTGCATGAAGTTGACGTCTTCACGACCAACTGGGCTGGAAAGAGCAGGCAGATACTGCAAATAAGCGCCAAGATAGTTGAGAGCATCTGGCAACAACACAAGGCCCGGACCAGCAATAACAACGAACAGCACCAGCAAAGCGGCCAGTCCCATGTTGATCTCAGAAAGCAGCTTCACACCGGCTTCCAGACCACGCACAACAGATACAAGCGCAATTGCGGTAATCGCAGCAATCAGAATGACCTGCCACGTGCTGTCAATTGGCATGCCGAACAGTTTGTTGAATCCAGAGTTCGCCTGAACAGCACCAAGACCAAGAGAGGTTGCAAGACCAAACAAGGTTGCAAAAACGGCGAGAATATCAATGATATGACCCGGCCAACCCCAGACGCGCTCACCAAAAATCGGATAAAAGGCAGAACGAATTGTGAGTGGCAAACCTCTGTTGTAGCTGAAGAACGCAAGGCTCAATCCAACAACAGCATAGATCGCCCATGGGTGCAGACCCCAGTGGAAGATCGACGCAGCCATACCCAGACGGATCGCTTCTTCCTGTGTCGCGGCAGCACCAAGCGGCGCCCAGTCTGTACGCACGCCATCAGCGCCTACGGTCGTACCACCCAGAGAGGATGCGAAGTGGCTGATCGGTTCAGAAACGCCGTAGAACATCAACCCGATGCCCATTCCGGCAGCAAAAAGCATGGAGAACCAGCTTACGTAGCTGAAATCTGGCGTGGCTTCCTTCCCGCCCAGGCGCACCTTGCCATAAGGGCTGACCACGATAACGAGGCAGAGGATCACGAAGATGTCGGCAGCGCCAATGAAGAACCAGTCAAAGCTTTTCGTGACAGTTGAAAAGAGTAGGCTGAAAACAGAGTTTGCCTGATCCGGCAAAAATAGGGTGTAGGCGACAAATCCAACGACAGCTAAAGCTGAGATAGCAAAAACCGGGTTGTGAATGTCAAAACCAATTGGTCCGAATTTTCCTTCAATATTGTCTTGGCCAAGACTGTAATCTGAGTCTGCCAATTCGTCCGATGGACTATCTAAAGTATCCGCCGGAGGCCGGTCGGAACTACGTAAATCAGTCATGAAGCTTCTCCTGTGTTGGACCGTTTATTTTGTGGTCAGGAGAGATCCTTGGGCTGGACCCTTCTTATCGTTCTTATTGATTTAGATACACTTTTTTCTTGTCATTAAGCAATGGATGGGGGAGTGCCAAACACTAAAGGTCCACTTCAATGTCTGACATAGGTGTTGTGCAGCAAATCAGGATTTTACCCTGATCTATCTCTCGTTTTCGAATGCCGCCGCCATGTTGCATGTCGGTTTCACCCGAAACGAGTTGAGATTTACATGTTCCGCAAATACCGCGTTGACACGATGCCATGGGCAGAATGCCAGCTTCACGGGCTGCAGAAAGGATTGTCATGCCCGGTCCACACTCAACCACATGTCCGGTCTTGGTGAAGGTGACGCGATAGGTCTGGTCACTGATTTCCGGTGCAGCAATCTGGTCCTCAAAGGTACCAGCTGTCTCAGCGCCAAAGTCGAAGCTTTCTTCATGGTAATTTGCCATGTCAAAGCCTGATTCCTGCAGCATGTTTTGCACGCCTTCCATGAAACGGGCAGGGCCGCAACATAGGATCTTTCTGTCCTTAAAGTCCGGCGACATGAGAGACAGCATCTGAAGGCTCAAACGCCCTTCAAACCCGCTCCAGCTGTTATATCCAGACGTGGTGCTGCAAGTAAAAGAGAGCTTGAAAGCGGGGTTTTGTGCGGCCAGCAACTCCAGTTCATGTCTAAAGATGATATCTGCAGGTGTGCGTGCAGCATGAATGAAATGCAGATCTGTTGGCTCGGCAAGATCACAGGCCGTGCGGGTCATCGACATCATGGGCGTAATGCCACTGCCTGCTGAAATGAAGAGCAGTTTTTCTTCCTGCGTAGCATCAGTGGTGAACTCACCAGCCGGGCCGGTCACATTCACTTCCTTGCCAGGCAGCATGTTGTCCAAAAGCCAGTTAGAGCCAGGACCGCCCGGGACCCGTTTGACAGTGATCTCAACACGATAGGGCCGCGCAGCAGAAGCAGAAATCGTATAACTGCGCATGATCATGCCTTCGACAGGAAGCTCGAAGGTCATGTGCTGGCCGGGATAGAACCTGAAAACCCGAGGCTCACGTGCAGAAAACAGGAACGTCTTTACATCATGTGTTTCCTGTCGCACTTGTCGGCAGACCAGAACATCATCCACCTCCGGATCCCACATGGGGATCCGGGTCGCTTCGGTGAAGTGTTCTTCCTCGTAGTCAGTGACAGTCTTCAGGTCATCAAAAGTTACGTTCTGAGTCATGCGTCCGCCATTTCAACATCACCGGCAGGCATATGCGCTTTGTGGCGTTCAATATACCACTCACAAAGTGCTTCCACATGAGGTTCAGTGTATTCCGAGTATGGACCTTGCTCATAAGCAGGGTCTTCACTGCCAAGCTGTGCCAGACGCACCAGATCCGCATCCTGCTGGTTGGTCATCATCCAAACCTGCTTCAGATTATCGAGGTTATAATCCTCTCCCTCAATCGCATCCTTGTGCACCAACCAGGTGGTCCGCACCAGCGTACGATCCGGCGACAACGGGAAAGCAGCAAAGGTCACGATGTGATCACTCATGAAATGGTGCCATGAGTTAGGATTATGCCAGAAGCTCAAACCACCAAGCTTGGCGTCCTTGAAGTTCCCAAGCAGCTTCTTACAGGCGATCTTGGTGTCCAGAGTGTGGGACTCGCCTTCGCCCATCAAAGGCAGGCGAATACACCGGAAACTGGTGGCATTGGCCAGCTTGTCCACTTCAGCTGATGGCAAGCCTGCAGCCTCCCAGCGCTTGTGCTCGCTCTCCAACAAGGACAGGTACTTGTTAACGTCCGCAGTTCGCCGCTCATCCATTTCATCGGGTGAAAAGCCAAAACCAAATTCGGAAAGTGGAACGGTAAGCTGCGGATGAGTACCTTCGCAGTGATAACACTCGCGGTTGTTCTCAAGCGTCAGCTTCCAGTTACCTTCCTCAACCAGATCAGCCGTGTAGGCCACCTTACAGTTGGCGATATCATGAGGCGCAATATACGTCTCCATAATCTGCGCCATCTCTTCGATATCTTCTGGCGGGTTTTCCGCAAGGCAAATGAAGATGAGACCTGCAATTGAGCGCACATGAACGGTCTTCAGACCATGGCAGGTCTTATCGAAGTCCTTGCCCATATGCTCGGCTAGAATGAGTTCACCATCCTCATTGTAGGTCCACCCATGATACCGGCAAACAATGTTGCCGATTGTGGCCTCAGGCTCATCAATGAGCTTAGCACCACGATGTCGGCAGATATTGTGAAAGCCGCGGATATACATGTCATCACCGCGCAACAGCAGGACAGATGTCTTTCCGATTTCAACAGTAATGCAATCGCCCGGTTCCGGAAGCTGAGGTTCAACAGCGACGAAAATCCAGTGTTTGCGAAAGAAAACTTCCATGTCCAGATCAAGAATGTCGGGAGCACTATAGAAGGGGGCGTTGAGGCTTTTGCCCTTTTCGCGGTGAGCTATAAGATCTTGAATGTAAGACGGAACGCTCATGTTCAGATACCTCGGCTTAAAATGATGCCTGGGAAGATGACCGGTGCAGGTTGCTGAGATGATCAGGTGTCAGACCTGATCGTGAAGAACAAGGTGATAGAACGTCAATCATCTCTGTATGAGTTGAAGTTGAATTGTCACTATTATTAAGTGGCTTAGAATGATTTGTTAAAGTGAATTCAGAAAATGCCAAAGAGGCATGATTGGAATTCAGCCACACACTATCAAAACGGTTGGAATGAACTGAAGACGGCTCAGCACAGTCGAGCCAAGAGTTCGTCGATTTGTGGCAAGGCTTGTATTTTGCACAAGCATTGGAAAATACTGACTGATACACTTTAAGCCTCCCTCTTATAGTGTGACAGTGCTCTAAATTTTTACAGACGGTCTCGTTGCGTCAAGCCCGCGAAAATCCAGAGTAATCAGGAAATCTAGTTCGAATTAATCTCATGGTGGCAGGAAGTTTGAGGCACATTGGCAGTAAAAATGCGACGCCATTGCGATGCACACGCTGTGACTTGAAGATGACCTCAACCACACGGTGAAATACACCAGCCCAAGTCAACGTTTCAGAGGAGTTTTCGCCTGAAAACATCTTCGCCGCCTAACCTCCGCGTAAGGTGACAGCGCACAAATGCGGGATAAAAAATGACGATGATCGAAGCATTGCGTCATTGACCAAGATTGGTGTTTTGAATGAAAAAAATGCGGCCCTAAAGGCCGCATTCAAACTCCGCAACAGCGACTGTCAACAGCCCCATCACATGGGGCACAAACGATCGCCAGACATCCAGTCGAAACTGGTTATTGTCTTCCCGTGTCAGGATCACTTGCACACTATCAAAAATGGTCCGCACTCCACGACCACTCTTCAACACAGCAAGGTCTCGTGGACAGGACGTCGTGAGCAACTCCTCAGCTTCAGGTCCTGAAATCCTGATGCTGACTTCCCGACTGGAAATATCCGTCAGACTATGAACTGCATCTGGATAGATCGCTGCAAAAGATCTTTCGATAGCTGACCGCTCTTCCATCAGGCAGGTCAACATCCACTCATCCGGCCCCAATTTGAGCACGGACCGGTTTCCGGATTGAGCGGTCTCACTGATGGATGAGGGCAGCTCAAATCCGAGTGCTTTTGACATAGCAACGGTGTTTTCACGCTTACAACGCAAACTAAAACGGCCCATTTGCGGCAGAGTTTCAACTGTACTATTGAAAGCCATTTGTGCCACTCCCTTACATCTTAATCCGGTCACCATCAGGGTCGTAAAACACGGTCCCGCTGATGGTTGCACGATGGGTTTGACCTGGCATTGGAACATCTATTGAGGTGCTATTCCGCTCGAAACCGCCTTCAATCAAGGCCATAGCAATGGAACGCCCCAATGCTTCACTCCAGTAGGAAGACGTCACATGTCCCAACATCTTAGCGGGAATAGCTGTATCGCCTGTCTCAACAATCTGCGCGCCTTCCTCCAGCACAACACTCGGATCTTCCGTCAAAAGACCAACCAGTTGCTTTCGGTTCGGCAACAGCATGTCAGGACGCGTCAAAGACCGCTTGCCAACAAAGTCAGGCTTCTTCTTGCCAATGGCCCAGGTCAGTCCGGCATCTGCTGGCGTGACAGTACCATCGGTGTCTTGCCCAACAATGATAAAGCCTTTTTCTGCCCGTAAAACATGCATGGTTTCAGTGCCATAGACACACATGTCATACTTTTTGCCTTCCTGATAAAGGATCTCCCAAAGCGCTCGCCCATGCTCAGATGGAACGTTCACTTCAAAACCCAGCTCACCAGTAAAGCTCACACGGAACAATCGCGCCTCAAAACTACCCACAGAGCACTCACGCAGCGCCATATGCGGGAAGGCTTCAGCAGAAAGGTCAGCACCTTTCACGAATGGTTCCAATACCTTGCGAGCATTCGGTCCATTCAGCGCAATAGTGGACCATTGCTCCGTCGTAGACGTGAGCCACACATCCAGATCCGGCCATTCAGTCTGCAGGAAGTGCTCCATCATGGTCAAAACCCGAGCAGCACCGCCAGTCGTGGTCGTCACATGGAAGCGATCTTCACTGATACGCCCGATAACACCATCATCACGAATGAAACCATCTTCACCAAGCAGCAAACCATAGCGACAACGACCCGCAGCCAGTTTGGTCCATGGATTGGTGTACATCCGGTTCATAAACTCAGCGGCATCCGGTCCAACCACTTCGATCTTACCGAGAGTAGAGGCATCAAACATACCAACAGAAGCGCGGGTTTCTCTGCATTCCCGAGCCACAGCCGCGTGCATATCTTCGCCAGCCTTTGGGTAATACCAGGCACGTCGCCACAAGGAGACAGGCTCAAATACAGCACCGTTCTCTTCCGCCCAACTATCAATGTTGGTCTTGCGCGTTACCTCAAACAACTCGTCTTTATGATAGCCAGCAAACGTTCCGAACGTGGTCGGTGTATAAGGTGGACGGAATGTGGTCAGGCCAACCTTGGGAGTAGGGCGCCCAAGCTCGTCAGCAGCGATCTTCAGGCCATTCATGTTTGACATCTTGCCCTGATCGGTCGCCATGCCATTGGTTGTAAAGCGCTTTACATGTTCAATGGAGAGCATACCTTCACGCACTGCAAGACGAATATCTTTTGCAGTGACATCATTTTGAAAGTCTACAAAAGCCCGACGTGCCAGCTTGTCATTGTTGCTTGGTAGCTCTTCCATAACAACACCAGAGCCAGCGCGATCCCCATCAACATCAACTGACAGAGCCTGCGCACTTTGCCCCAGCGAGGTCAACGCTTGCTGAGCTGCATGCACACCATCGTCAAAGGCGGCCTGTTGGCTCCATAACCCACGCCCGCCACCAGCTATGTGGCAACGTTCAGTTCTCTCTCCGGGCAAGAAGACTTCGTTCTCTTCGTCCCAATGCAAACTGCCTTTGGTATGAGAGAAAAGGTGAAGCGACGGCGTCCATCCACCACTCATCAAAACGGCATCGCAAGGGATAGAAGAGATGTCTGCAACCTGCTGATCGCCAGAGATCCTGCCGATTTTCACACCAGAAACCCGTTTTGTGCCACTGACTGACGTTACACTGTGACCCACTTTGGCGGTGATCCCGCGTTTTTGAGCTTCTGACTGCAGATATTCATTCACAGTGGCGCGAACATCAACAATCGCTGGGATTTTGACACCTGCATCAGCAAGATCAAAGGCGGCATACCATGCTGAATCGTGAGAGGTAACCACAACAGCAGCATTGCCAACCTTTACGCCATAGCGATTGAGATAGGTCTGCGTTGCACCGGCCATCATCACGCCGGGGCGATCATTGCCATCAAACACCAGTGGGCGTTCCAACGCACCTTGAGCAAGAATGACCTCTTGGGCACGAATACGCCACATCCGTTCTCGTGGAGCATTCGCAGGCGGATGTGCCATATGATCTGTGAGCTTCTCCGCAACGCCCACCATGTTCTCATGGTAGTAGCCAATTGCGGTTGCGCGGGTCATGACGCGCACGTTGTCACGAGCTTCAAGCTCAGTAATAACTTCTGCAAGCCAGCTCTCGGTATTATTCCCATCAATGGCGGATGGAGCCTCAGAGAGCAAAGAGCCGCCGAGCTCTCGGTTCTCATCTACGAGGACCACTTCAGTTCCATTGCGAGCTGCAGTTAAAGCAGCTGCAAGCCCAGCTGGCCCAGCACCAACAATGAGCAGCTCTGTATGCAGATAGCGCGATGCATAGGTGTCAGCATCCGGTTCTGTTGGGGAAACACCCAGTCCTGCAGAAGCGCGGATAACTGGTTCATAAACCTTGTCCCAGAAGCTCTTAGGCCACATGAAGGTCTTATAATAAAAACCAGCAGCAAACAGCTTATGCAACTTATCGTTGACCGCACCTACGTCGAATTTCAGGCTCGGCCATTTGTTTTGACTGACAGTGGTCAGCCCTTCGTAAAGCTCCTGAACGGTAGCACGCGTGTTTGGCTCAAAACGGCCTGTGCCAGAGCGAGACGTTCCAATCAACGCGTTGGGTTCTTCTGACCCAGCTGTCACAGGACCGCGGGGACGATGGTATTTAAATGAGCGCCCCATCAGATGAACGCCATTGGCAAGCAGGGCAGAAGCGACCGTATCGCCTTCATATCCTTGATAAGAAACGCCATCAAAAGTGAAGCGAACACGCTTGTCTCGATTGATGCGGCCTTTGCCGTCAACTCTCCAGTTGTTCATTGTTCTCTTCACCTTCTGCGTGGCTAGTCGGGCAGGCCTGTCCAATCTCATAGGTGGCGATGAATTTATCGCTCACAGTGTTCCGCAGAGCGTTGAAATAACGCCCGCACCCGTGTGAGTGTCGCCATTGCTCAGCATGATCACCGCGTACATTGGAGCGAATGAACAGATAGTCGCGCCATTCAGCATCTGTTTGCTCAGCTGGGTTATCCGGGCGTGCAATATGTGCTTGACCGGCATATTCAAATTCCAGCTCAGGCAACTTTTCCTTGCAATAAGGACAGTGAATTAAAAGCATCAGGCTGTCTCCTTAGTGCGCCACGGCAGCAGCAGCTGCTTCGTCAATCAAGCGACCTGTTTCAAAACGCGAGAGCGTGAACGGGGCATTGATAGGATGAGGTTCATCTTGTGCAATTGTGTGCGCAAAAACATGCGCAGAGCCCGGCGTCGCTTTGAAGCCGCCTGTACCCCAACCACAATTGAGGTAGAGGCCTTGTACTGGGGTCTTGCCCAGAATTGGTGAGCGGTCAGGCGTCACATCAACCACTCCGCCCCACTTGCGCAGCATGCGCATACGGCGGAAAATGGGGAACACTTCGCAAATGGCTGCCAGTGTATGCTCAATCAGCGGCAACCCACCGCGTTGAGAATAAGAAACGTATTGATCTGTCCCAGAACCAATCACCAGCTCGCCCTTGTCTGACTGACTGATGTACGCGTGCACACTGTTGGACATCACCACTTGAGGAAAGATTGGTTTGACAGGTTCAGAGACAAGTGCCTGAAGAGGGTAACTTTCCAGGGGCAAGCGCACACCGGCAGTATCCATCACTACAGACGTTCCGCCAGCTGCAGAGACTGCGATCTTCTTAGCCTTGACAAAACCGCGTGCAGTTTGAAGGCCTGTAACAGATCCGTCTGGTCCTCGTTCGATTGATAGAACCGGACAGTTCTGAATAATATCAACGCCTCGTGCAGCAGCAGCGCGTGCATAACCCCACGCTACCGCGTCATGTCGAGCTGTACCACCACGTTGCTGAAATGCGGCTCCCATCACAGGATAACGAGCATTGGCCGCGATATTGAGGGGCGGACACTTTTCTTTGGCCTGTTCAGGCGTGAGCCAGACATTATCAACGCCGTTCAAACGATTGGAGTGAATATGGCGTTTGAAGCTCTGCACATCATGAACATTGTGCGCCAACATCATCACACCGCGCTGCGAGAACATGACGTTGTAATTTAGGTCCTGACTAAGTCCATCCCATAGGTCTACGGCATGGTCATAAAGGCGCGCACTTTCATCATAAAGGTAGTTCGAGCGAATGATGGTCGTGTTCCGGCCAGTGTTGCCACCACCAAGCCACCCCTTGTCAATCACCGCCACATTGGTGATGCCATGTTCTTTTGCCAGATAGTAGGCGGCCCCAAGGCCATGCCCACCGGCACCCACGATGATGACGTCGTATTCGCTTTTCAGCTCAGCGTCAGGCCATTGCGGCTCAACGTTTTTATAGCCTGTGAGCGCTCCTTTCAGGAGCGTCATTGCGGAAAATTTTGACAAGGCTACCTCCTTGGAATTCAAGAGAGTTTGCCCACTATGTAAAATTGTGTATGGTACCCTTGCGAATATTATGAGGTATTTTTGCGCAGGAGACATAGGTGGAGAACTTAACACGGACCAATCGGCAATCTCGTCCTGCGCTCAATGTTGGCTTCATTCTGGCCAACCGGTTCACATTGTCTGCCTTCGCCAGCTTCATTGATGTACTGCGCCTTTCTGCCGATGAAGGAGACAGCAGCAGACCAATCCTATGCAGTTGGAGTGTCATTGCACCTGATATGGAACCCATCCGAGCCAGTTGTGGTGTCCGCATCCATCCCGATACCAACTTGATCGACCCAGCTCATTTTGATTACCTGGTGGTTGTTGGAGGTTTGATCGACCACATTGAGCACCTTGATCGACGCTATGTTGAGTATTTGAAATCCGCTGTAGCGAATGATGTCCCATTGATAGGCCTGTGTACTGGCAGCTTTATCTTGCATCGTGCCGGATTGATGAACGGTTATAAATGTTGTGTGAGCTGGTTTCACCGGACGGATTTCCTGGAGCAATTTGACGGTCTGGAGCCAGTCTCTGATCGTATCTTCGTGGTGGACCGTGATCGTATTTCCTGTTCAGGGGGGACCAGTGCGGTGCATGTCGCAGCTCATCTGGTAGAGCGTCATGTCGGCCTGCGGCAAGCGCGCAAAAGCTTGCATATTCTCATGGTGGATGAAGCTCAGGACGATAGCAAAGCCCAGCCGTTTCTGCCTACATCGCTCAAAGCAAAAGATAATTTGGTTCAAAGAGCAGTGCTGATGATGCAGCAGGAAACTGAGAACCTGCGCAGTATTGAACAGCTCTGCAAGATGTTAGGTGTTGGGCGGCGCAGTCTTGAAATGAAGTTTAAGGCTGACCTTGGCAAATCCCCAGCCGAAGCGCTCAGTCATATACGAGTAGAAGAAGCCAAGCGCTTACTGGGAGAAACAGAGGCAACCATCACAGATGTTGCCATCCGCTCCGGCTTTTTTGATGCATCCCACTTTAACAAAGTCTTCCAGAAACACACAGGTCTGACCGCAAGTGCATATCGTAATTCCTTAACCGCTTAAGAAGGCTTCTTCTTGAGCAACGAACCAACAAAGCCAAACAAACCAGCCCAGACCACTGCCGACAGCACTGTGAGGCTAATGCGCAGTAGGCTGGACATTTCTCCAAGAGGTACATCCAACAGCCAACTGGCCGAAATAAAAGGGAACAGAAGAATATTCGCAAGTACTGGTGAAACTTGAAGGCCGATGAAAAACCCCAGAGGAACAGCAATCAGTCCGAATGTAGCCCCAAAAATGATGAAGATGTAAGTCATGGCCTCAATGAAGTATGCAGTTTGAACCTATCTCCAAGTTTTGTCAGCTCCACGTTTCTCTGTAAACAAGAAATCAACAAAAGTGCCTCCATCCTGCCTGTTAAATCCTTCGATACGTTGTTGTGATTAAACTTCGATCAAATCCAGGGGCGCATAAATAATAACCCAAAAATACAATGCTGACTTAAACGTTTCGAAGTCGTAGAGCACGCTGAAACAATCAGTGATGCTTTCACTCAAGCAACTGGAGTTGGGAATGGTTCGTTTCAGAAAAAATTATTTCAGCAACAAGTGCAGTATTTTGGCATCTACTGTTTTAAGTAGTGCAGCTCAGGCTGAAGACACGATCAAGGTTGGTATTCTTCATTCTCTGTCCGGCACAATGCCATTTCTGAAACCACTCTAAAAGATGTCATGCTGATGCTCATTGATGAGCAAAACGCGAAAGGCGGGCTGCAGGGCAAGAAGTTAGAGCCTGTTGTCGTTGACCCCGCATCAAACTGGCCACTGTTTGCAGAAAAGGCACGTGAACTGCTGGAAGTTTATGAAGTTTCAGCGGTCTTTGGTAATTGGACGTCAGTTTCTCGCAAGTCAGTTCTCCCTGTTTTTGAAGAATTGAACGGTATCCTGTTCTATCCAGTGCAGTGTGAAGGAGAAGAAAGCCAACGCAACGTATTTTACACCGGTGCAGCACCAAACCAGCAAGCGATCCCGGCAGTTGACTACCTTCTCGAAAACGAAGAAGCCGAGCGTTGGGTTCTGGCTGGAACCGATTATGTTTACCCACGCACAACCAACAAAATCCTCGAAGCCTATCTAAAGTCCAAACGCGTTGCTGATGAAGACATCATGATCAACTACACGCCATTCGGTCATGGAGATTGGCAAACAACCGTTGCGGACATCAAGTCCTTTGGATCTGCCGGCAAAAAGACGGCGGTTGTTTCAACAATCAACGGGGATGCCAGTATTTTGGAAAAAGGACCTGAAACTCGCTGATTAATAGAGCTTAACTTGTAGGAGAAACGCTTGCCAGACTCTGAACACGGCTAATTAAAACGAAATAGTCTCTTAATCTTTGTCTGAAAGCCGCCGCGTTTCTCTTTCCGTGCTAATTCCTCTTCAGAGATGAGGAACGTTACTTGCACCACGTAGCGTTCGCCTTTGAAAGATGGATGGCCGTGCCAGCTTGTTTCTGAGCGTTTGAATGCAAACACGTTTCCAGCGAGTGGAGAGACTTCTTCCGCATAATCGCCCATGTCGGTGTCTCCATTAAGTGCACGAATGGCACCACCGGCAGAGTCATCCCAGTCTTCATTAAGATAAATGAGCATGGTGCAGATCTTGGATTTGGAATCGTTGTGAATACGGCCATCACCGTGTTTGGACAAACGTCGCACTGTGATCATCCGCGGCTTGTCCATTAGATCCAAACTGAGCTTTTCCGAAAGAATTTCAGCCAGTTCAGGTTTATAAAGATCATCTACAAGTTGCTTGAATGCACCAGTCGTTTCAAGTTTAGACAAGGGGAGATACCCAGTCTGTTTGATGTCGGGATAATCACGGCGAACATCAGCAGCTTGCTCTTTGGTCAGTACTTTTTCCCCTACCAGATACTGAAAAGGAGTTGTACGAGTATTGGAATCTCTGAGAGCATCGAAATTGATCATTTTCCAACTTACCTGACGCAGCAAAAAACAGGTGGTAGCTGTAGCACAGGTTCGAAAAGCCAAAAATTCTCAGTTCTTAGTGCAGAAAATTTGAGACTGTAATTTAAATGGTAAAGGATCAAACCAACTGGGGAGATCGCTTGTAGTGACTTAGCTGCGAAATAATAGCTCACTAAGAAAGAGTTTGTTCTACGCACCTCATTTCTAAGATCTGTAGATCAAGTGCATAGGAAAATGCCATTTGAGAGAAATTCTCCAATCAAATGGCATTACAGCCTTATTACAGATGCCACTCAGCAAGACCGATGCGTTCTGAGCTATCGACACGCAATGTGATGGGTTGGCTGTCTTTATCGTGCATAAGGACTGTATCTGCCCCCACACATTCAGTGAGCATGATTACGATGTTTCCTCGAGACAAACTGTCTGTGTGAATGGTGCCTCCCGGAAGCATAATAGCTTTGCCATCTGGAACTTTAATATTCGCCAGCGCGAATTGATCGTCTTCAATCTGTTTGCCCACGGTAATAACGATCTCGTCCTGGTCTGACGATGCCATAAAGATATGAGGGAACTCATGTCTTTCGACGAAAAATCCATTGGCTTCTTCGAGAGAGTATTGGTGATTGGCCGGTGTAATTTGATATTCAACGACATTGAGATCGCATTTGTCGAACTTCACAGGAACGGTTTCACCTTCATCAAAGATTTTCACGCCAAACGCTTGGGTTACATCTTCGAATGCAGGTGATAACTCCGTCACCATCGGAATTTCCAGTAAGACATCTGTGCAGGAAAGACATCCAGATGCACCAAACACGTTTCCAGGTGCGGCGATGCTGACTGTGTTTGCATCATGCCAGGTACCTTCTATGACGGAAAAGGCGCTATCTGGGAGTGAAGACAACGATGTTTTCGTCTCCAGGATACTTTGGTGAGTGCCCATGATCGTTTGTGACGGAGAGGCTGGAGTAATGTGAGGGGCACTTCGATTAATAACCACATCACTCCCCGGTGGGATGATGCTATGAAGAGCATTGGTTGTGACTGCCACTTCATTGTTGACCACACGATGTATCGATACAGCCTTTAAGGAGCTCTCTACTTTCTGACTTGAGAGTCCTGCATTGTATTTGACCGTTATTCCGACATCACTTAAACGCCGTTCCTGATAATGTGGAAGCTTTATGCTCTTATCGGCGGGGCTTGAAGCCACTGTGTTATGTAGGTTTTCTTGTACCTGAGGTGTTGATGTTGCAGGTGTGACTGGCATGTTGGTTTCTTCTCAGAACGTGCAGGACTTATGAGGCCTTCGCTCACGGAAGATACTCATCCTTGTCCTGACTTAATTGAAATGAACATGCTGGGTTGTACGCTCACGTCTGCATCAAACAGACTGTGAGCGAGCAATCAGCGGTTTGATGAACTCAGGCCTTACTCAGAAAGCGCCTGCAACTCAGTTTCAAACTGCGCACGTTCTTCTGGTGTGAAACCACGTAAGTGGTTGCCATCTGTGCGTTGTGCGATCACGTTGGCGACGAATTCGTTGGCTTTGTCTGCTGGAATGTCCGGATAGTTTTGCGCAACGTACAAAGCAATGGTCTGCTGGTCTTCGTTGAAATTGATACCGCCCGGTGTTGTGATCTGTTGCGGTTTGAAGCTTTCCGTTTGGGCCGCAATGTTCAGCTGTGCACCACCAATCAGGCGTGGATCTGCAACGGTTGCGGGTTGTGTACGGCTCAAACCTTGAGCCAGCAGCTCAGAGACGCGGATTGGTTTTACTGTACCACCCAGGTCGTTTGCCGCTTTGGTCCGCAGATCAAAAGTATGCAGTAGCTCATTCACGTCACTCAGAGATTGCTCAGCATCATTTGCTTTGAGTGCACTTAACAGTGCTGCCTTCGAGCCATCATATTCGCCTGGCTGTTTTAGACCAGATCCCGGCTTCAAGAGCTGCTCAAATGGCTTTGCATCCAACAGTTCCGGGAAGTGTTCGGTGGCCAAGGAACGGAACTTGGGATTGTTCTCAAGGATTGCCCCCAGCTGCTCACTGAAATCTGCGTCAAGATAGTTATGCTGAACCCCGCGGCTGGACTGCATGGCTGCAGCGCCAACCACTTCCAGACCTTCTGTCTTTGTTGTGCCAGCAACTTCCAGACCCACGACGTGCTGCCACGCTCCGCCGGAAGACAGATCACTGAAGCGTTGGTTGACGTCGTAAACTGGCTGCAGTTGCGAAGCCAATTGCTTCTCAAGGATCGGCACTTTCTTAGCTGTCCCGTCGACTACTTCCGTTCTGCTGGTGCCGCCACCACGCTGACCAACCGCGTATACGAGGTAGTCTGCTTCAAAATCGCCGCCATCTGTGCTGATGGTCAATGGGCGGTTTTCGCCAGCAGTGACATTGTTGATCTGCTGATAGCGGAACACGGTGCCGCCATCTGAGCGGTCATTGCCTGCTTCCTGCGCGGTAAAGGTGGCTTCAATACCAACTGAACGGACATCCCATGTCAGTGCAACTCCCGGCTTTTGATGAGGTTGCATCATCCAGAAGATGTTTTCCTTATCAACACCGCGTGTTGAAAGTTCCATGATCGCGTCTGTACCTGCATTGGGGCCCATGACAGCCACAACACATCCCGTCAAATCCCGTGTTCCAGCTTCATTGCGCTGGAACTGATCCAGATCCAAACAGTTGGCTGCATTTGGATGACCTGACTTTCTGAAGTCAGCGACCTCTGGCGGCACGTGATGATACTCGTAGTCTGATCGTTCAATGCCGGCTCCAGTTGCCAAGATGACCTTCTTGGCCAGAAGCGGCTCGCTATCTGCATCGGTCTGTACCTTATAGAGGCCGGTTTCGCTGTCTCGGCTGATCTGGCGGACTTCGGCATCAAGGATGTTCCCACCAGAGACCTGATCAATGCGTTGTGCATTGAGCTGAGACCATTCCTTTCTGTCAACCGGGTCCAGACAGGAGGATGCAATCGGTTCATCGCCAGGGTTTACAAGCTGTTGTGCTTGGTTGATGCACTGCGTGTAATGGCCTTTTTCATAGCCTCGTGCACCAGCCCATGGATCATTTTTGCCAACCACAAGCACGTTGTTCTTACTGCTGTCCGCAACAATGGAGCAATCACACCGTTTCAGGCTGGTGAGGTAGGCTGCAGTTGATGTGCCTCGCCCGACACAAATCAGATCATACAGTGACTTGTCAGCACCAGCGTTTCCTTGTGTCGTTGCGAGTTGATCTTTAACAGCGGATTGCGTTTCAACTGCTTTTTGTTGATGGGAGTGCAACGCCGGATGAGGAGAACTCTGAGCCGGACTGCTTGTTGTGTCAGCCTGTGCTGGGATGTTGGCAGGGGCAATTGTTGGTGTCGTAGAAGTCGCTTGTGGGATGGTCATGGGGAAGCCCTCGTTCTTATGGGGATCAGACTTTTAGGGAGTTTTGGGGGATTTCTGTTGTGTTCTCTTGTGTGAGGAGAACACCAGCTTTCAAAAGCTCCCGCCAACCCTGCGCACGTTCTGCAAACTCAGAAAGGGAAGCAAAAAGATCGTGGCGAGCCAACCCATTCATTGGGACATCCCAGAGGAGAGTGATGGTCTTATCTGTGTCTGCCAGCATTGCAAACCGCAGGCTACCAGTGCCTGCCCAGGATTGATTGACCTTTAAAAAGTACTCCAGCAGATCAATCCGGTTTTCTTCTGTCAAACTCCCTAACTCCGCACTGATGGCGAGGGCATGCCTGTCTTCTTCCAACGTCGCAATCACGTCTAAACCTGATGTGAACTGAAACAGCCAACTGTCACGTGCAGGATCCGCAAACACGGATGCATCAACGAATAAGTCGCTCACTTCCGTGACGAGTTTCGATACTTCACTAGTATCAACCATAGTTTTCCGCCCTATGTCTTGCCGCCGTCCACGGCCTTGTGTCTGCGGAAAACATTAGAACAGGTTGCAATGGGTCATTGTGCCGATAGGCATAGCTCACAGAGGTGTGATGAAAATGTTTACCTATCGGAAGCTGAGTAATGAAGCAGCGTAGCCTACCAAGCATTTAAGAGAGACCGTCTTCGAACTTGTGGCTCGAAGACGGTCTCTTTAGATCAAAGCAATTCTGATTGTGATAGGTGCAGGTACTGCATGAAGCGTTCGTATTGTGTGACGACGTCCGCTATCAGCTGTTCTTCGGTGTAGCCGAGCACGTCGTACTCCTGACCGCCTTGGGCAAGGAACACCTCGACGCGGTAGTAGTTGGTGCCTTCCTCTTCGGTCTCATCCTCATTTTCATCTTCGTCGATGAGATGGCCGGGGCCAATGGCTAATGCTGTTGTGAAATAGCGTTTTCGCAAGCCATAAACAAAGACGGTCTCCTCAGACTGCTCTATGGTCAAACGATAGTTCTTTGAGCCGGTCAGCGTGGCGTTGAAACCGCGCTTTTCAAACTCTGCCTGTACTTTTTCCAAAGCGGGTTTACCGACAGTGGCCATGAAGTGGCGTGCGTCTTTCAAGGTAGCATTTTCAGTCAGAGTTCCGATGCGTTGGCGCCAATCCACTGTGCTTTTTGTGTATTGAACGGTGGTGTGGTGCATCTGCAGGTTTTTGGTGCGCAAGGCGTCATCTTGCAAGGCTTTGTAAAGGCCAAAGCACATGAGCAGCATAACAATGAGGAAGGGCAACGCACTGGCAATTGTTGCAGTTTGCAATGCCCCAAGCCCACCTGCCGATAACAGCACAATTGCAACAGCCCCCTGCAGCACAGCCCAAAAAACGCGCTGCCAGACAGGTGAGTTGATGTCACCGCCGGAGGTCAAACTGTCGATGACCAAGGAACCGGAGTCGGAAGAGGTAACAAAGAAGACGACCACCAGCACAACGCCTAGCATGGAGAGCACTGATGAAAATGGCATGTATTCAAAAAATTTGAACAGAGCCAGAGACACGTCAGTCGAAACAGCTTCTGCAAGATTATCAGCTCCGCCATGGAGGATCAGATCGATACCTGTGTTTCCAAAGATTGTGAACCAGATCAGACTGAACCCTGTCGGCACAAACAATAGTCCAACGAGAAACTCGCGAATGGACCGACCACGCGAAACACGTGCGATAAAAGTGCCCACAAAAGGTGACCACGAAATCCACCAGCCCCAATAGAGCAACGTCCAACCACCCAACCAGTCATCTTTTCGATCATAGGCATAGAGGTTGAAAGTCTTATGGATCAAGTCGCCCATATAGGCACCAGCATTTTGCACAGCAGTTTGGAGCAGGGTCACGGTTGGTCCAACAATCAAGACCAGCAACATGATGCAAACAGCCAAAATGAGGTTGGTTTCAGAAAGACGCTTCACCCCGCGATCCAGGCCGGAAAAAACCGAAGCCGTTGCCATGCTGGAGATAAGCACAATCAGAACAATCTGAGAGGTTGTCGATACTGGCACATCAAACAGGTAGTTCAGACCAGCATTCACCTGGAACGCACCGTAACCGAGTGAGGTAGACACACCGAACAAGGTGCCCAATACCGCAAATGTATCAACCGCATGACCAATCGGGCCATAGATCTTCTCACCGATCAGCGGGTAAAGCGCAGACCGTGGCAACAAAGGCAGTTGGTGGCGATAAGTGAAATACGCCAGTGATAAAGCCACCACTCCATAGATCGCCCAGGCATGCAGGCCCCAGTGGAACATGGTGATCTTCATCGCTTCACGAGCAGCTTCAATGGTTTGCCCTTCCATGCCAGGGGGCGACATGAAGTGCATGATCGGCTCAGCGACACCAAAGAAAACCAGTCCGATGCCCATACCCGCTGAAAACAGCATGGCGAACCAGCTTTTGTAAGCATAATCGGGCTCTGCATGGTCAGGTCCCAGTTTGATATCACCAAACCGGCTTACCATGATGAAAAGAATGAACAGCAGAAAAATTGCCACTGCCAGAATGTAGAGCCAGCCAGTATTTGTTTCGATCCAGTCCTGTATGTTGCTGTAAAATTTTTGGGAGCCTTCAGGCCAGATCACAGCTGTAATAAGGAGCAGGAAGATCAGCGATATGGAGCTGATAAAAACAGGAGGGTTGAACTTGTGTTTTATTCTCATCACGTGCTTCAACAAGCGCCGGAAAAATGCAAAAAAAGGACGCATGAGTGACGAGGACTGCATTTTTCAAAGTAAAGCTATCTCAGTTGTGTAGACGGCCTCTTAAAACAATGTGTCCAACTCAGGATGGTTCTAAGCAAAACAAGTACGTATACTTCGAATGCCCTAAGCTGGGGCCGAGCATTTACTCCTGCGTTCATCAGGAGGCAATAGCTTTTATGTCGCACCTGAAAATACGTATTCTTTTTTAATTTCAAAGGTTTGTAGGTCAGCTTTAAGAGTGCTCGTCCCGAGCTATAAGCCAGCGCTATCAAACTCAGCGGCTTCGCCTGAAAGCTCCGCTCATAAGAGCATAAAACAGGATGTCTGATCGCGAGTGGGCTTTGAGAAGTCCAGCGCATCTATTTAGGAAACATCAAAGCCGTATGACTGCCATTTTGTCTTGTGTCATGTCATGCATCGTGTAGCCGATACCTCCGGTATTGTAGCCGGACTGGCGACGACCTGCAAAAGGCATCCAGTCCACTCGGAAGGCAGTGTGGTCGTTGACCATAACGGCAGTGGCATCGAGACGCTGGATGGCTTGGAAGGCTGTCTCTAAGCTTTGAGTGAAAACAGCGGCTTGGAACGCAAACGGCAGGCTGTTCGCAGTTTCGATAGCCTCAGTAATGCTATCGACGCTGTAAACACAAATCACCGGACCAAAGATTTCCAGTTGCGAAACGCGGACATTGGCGGGCGGATTTAGCAAGACGGTAGGCGCATAGGTAGTCGGTCCAAGTCGCTTCCCACCTGCCAGCAACTCGGCTCCTCCATCGATAGCCTCGCTTACCCATTCCTCAACCCGATCAACTTCACCAGGCCGGATCAGCGGACCGCAGTCCGTCGTTGCATCAGTGGCATCACCCACTTTCAGCAGTTTGGCAGCCGCTGCCAGCTTTTGCGCGATCTCCTGCGCTTTAGAAGGGGGAGCAAACACGCGCTGAACGGAAACACAGACCTGACCAGAGTGATAAAGGCCGCCCTTGGCTAGAAGAGGGATCATCTCGTCAATATCTGCATCTTCACCGACAATTACGGGAGCCGCTCCACCATGCTCCAAAGCACAGCGCGCACCCGGTGTCAGTTTTGAGCGAAGCATCCAGCCAACACGTGCTGACCCGATAAACGAGAAGAACCCAACCCTTGGATCCGTGATCATCTGTTCAGCCACTTCATTGTTGCAGACCACCGCACGGCACCAGTCTGGTGGCAATCCTGCCTCATGCAACATACCTACAAAATCTAAGCAGGACAGCGGCGTGTCTGGAGCAGGCTTGATGATAACCGGACAGCCCGTGGCCACAGCCGGTGCCACCTGATGGACAATCAGGTTAAGTGGGTGGTTGAAAGCACTTGCAGCCACGACCACGCCGATCGGCTCACGCTGGGTGAAGGCGAGGCGGCCTGACCCGGCTTCCGTCAGATCCATCGGAATTTCGCGGCCAGTCATTTGGCCAACCTCGTGTACACAAAGTTCCACACCATCAATAGCGCGCATAACCTCAACACGAGCATCAACCAACGGCTTACCGCCCTCATTGGCGATCTGGAACGCTAAATCTTCAAAACGTGCTTCCATGAGCCGAGCGGTTTTTTTCAGGATCTCGATCCGTTGATAGGCCGGGAGCCAGCTATCACGTTGACGAAAGAGGCGGTGTGCTGTCGCCAGCATCCCGTCGACCTGATCCCATTCGCTGGTCTCGGCGCTGCCGATAACCTCCAGACTGTACGGGTTCACAACGTCTAGTGTGCTGCTCATATCAAGCACACCTTGGCTGCAAGCTCATCTATCAGAACCCGTTGATTTTCGCTGTAATCAACCGGAACATCAACCAGATGCACCCCGCCTGCGCTAAAGGCAGCTTCAAAAGTGGGCAGCAGGTCTTCTGTACGGGTAATCCTGTGGCCAGTAGCGCCGTAACTGTTGGCATAATCAACAAAGTTGGGGTTGCCGAACTGCAAGCCCCAATCTTCAAAGCCTGCATGCGCTTGCTTCCAACGGATCATACCGTAAGAGCTGTCATCCAGCACCGTAACCACCAAGTTGAGTTTCAATCGAACAGCCGTTTCCAGCTCCTGACTGTTCATCATAAACCCGCCATCACCGCAAATCGCCATAACGCGCCGTTCAGGATATCGTTTCGCTGCCATCATAGCTGAAGGCAGGCCAGCGCCCATCGTCGCAAGTGCATTGTCCAAAAGCACGGTGTTAGGCCTATGAGCTTTGTAGTTGCGCGCATACCAGATTTTGTAAATGCCGTTGTCGAGTGCGATAATATCCTCATCACCCATCACCCTGCGCGTGTCAGCGACGACTCTTTGTGGGATCACAGGATAACGGGCAACATCGCCACCTTCAGATGTGTGAAGGTCCGTCTCTTTCTTGATGCGTTGAAAGTAACTACGATCAAAGTCAAGCGGGCCACCCAGGATCTCGCCAAGACGGGTAACCGAACGGGCAAGATCCCCAACCACCTCGACCTGAGGAAAATACACCTGGTCAACCTGAGCTGCTTTATAGTTTAGATGGATAACCTCGGTCCCCCCAGGTTCCATCAGGAACGGCGGTTTCTCAACAACGTCATGTCCAACATTGATGATCAAATCAGCTCGTGCAATAGCGCAATGTAGGTAATCACCTTCCGACAATGCAGCCGTGCCGAGGAACAGATCAGAACGTTCATCAATAACGCCCTTACCCATCTGAGTGTTAAAAAACGGGATCTGCGTCTTCTCAGCAAAACTGCTTAAGGCAGCATGAGCGTCCTTTCTGTTAGCTCCAGCGCCTAAAAGCAGTAAGGGCATTTTGGCGTTACGGATCATGTCTGCAGCTTCATTCAATACTGTATCACCCGCAATGGCGTAGTAGCGTGGGTGGGGCTGCAGCAAAGGCTCATCTGTCTCTTCTATGGCGATATCTTCTGGCAGCTCTAAAAGGACAGTACCCGGGCGCTCTTCCTCAGCCACACGAAAAGCTTCGCGAACAAGGGCAGGGATAGTGTTGCCATTCACAATCGCTTTCGACATCTTGCTGATCGGTTCAAACAAACTAACAATGTCGATGATCTGAAACTGGCCCTGCTTTGATTTCTTGATTGGCTTTTGGCCCGTGATCATGATCATAGGCATCCCACCCAAAAAAGCGTAGGCCGCCGGGGTGGCAAAGTTGGTGGCACCCGGGCCTAGCGTCGCCATGCAGACGCCGGCTTTGCCTGTCAGGCGCCCATAAGTGGCGGCCATAAAGGCTGCCCCTTGCTCGTGTCGGTTCAGCACCAGTTCAATTGAGGAGGTACGAAGGGATTCAAGAACGTCAAGGTTTTCCTCACCAGGAACAGCAAAGACGTATTCAACACCTTCCGCTTCCAGTGCAGCTACAAGACGATCAGAAGCTTTCATCGGGGGGTGAGAGTCAGGCATGGGATCTCCTGTTCAGTCAACGCTTGGCTTTAGAATTTCAGGTATTCCTTTGCTCTTTTTAAAAGAGCTGAGCGAGTAATCAGAATGGTCGAAAAACGGCCCGTAAACATCATCACGAACCGAGATCTCATTGCAACTCACGCCTTGACGTAGGTTTGATCAAAACTGCGTTGCAAGGCTCCTGATTACTTCAGTGATCTCTACAAGATCAGAAATAGGTAAAGACAGTATGCTCTCATTTAGAAGTTCCAGACATGCCTGACAGAGGCACCAGCTATTGCTCATGCTTCAGACGTGTATTGCTTCCCTTGGTTTCAGGACTGCTTCCCAACAAGATGAATTCTTAACTTGCTCACTATAACGGCCAAAATTGAGTTCATGTATTGGATTGATCTTTCTAAAAACAAATCCGTCAAAATCACTGTTGATCTCTGACAACGTCAATTTCAACAAAACCTTGCAGCCAGAACTCCTCTGGGCATATCCTTGGGAATTGAGGGACAGAATGAACGCTGGATAAAGTTTGGTTTTGAGACCAGAGGCGGGTTGCGAGGGAACAGGCGGCGACCTATATGAGCGGTGCCTTCGGTACAACTCTGGATTACTTATGGTTTTTATAAGAGTGTTCGAAGCTGAGGGGGAAGTCGAGTGAGGGAAAATCTCAGATGATATTCGACAGATTTGGCGAAATCGATTCCGTACTAAGCTCGCGAGTTTAGGACAATAGCCCTTTTAGGGCTGCCACATTCTTCCCATAATAGAAATTTCACAGTGCAGTGCTGAAAAATAGAGAGCTTTGAGGAGCATACTTCGCATGACATTTAATCGTATTCTTGCTGCGATCGGCATGACCGGAGCCTTAACAGTTGCAGCTCATGCTGAAATTGTCGTTTCTTCCAAAATTGATACTGAAGGCGGTCTCCTCGGAAACGTTATTGCACTTGCGTTAGAAGATGCGGGTTTGCCAGTAGAACGCCGCCTGCAACTTGGCGGTACGCAAGTGGTTCGCGAAGCGCAGCTTGCTGACCAAATCGACATTTATCCTGAATATACGGGCAATGCAGCCTACTTCCACAATGAGGCGGACAGCGAAGTCTGGAAAGATGCCAAAGCTGGGTACGCCCGTGCAGCTGAGCTGGATGGTGAGAAGAACGGCTTGGTATGGCTTCAACCCGCGCCAGCCAACAACACCTGGGCCATCGCTGTAACGGGAGCATTGGCCTCCCAGCACAACCTTGCCACTATGTCTGACTTCGGCGCCTGGGTTGCAAACGGAGGTGATGTGAAACTGGCCGCCTCGACAGAGTTTGTTTCTTCTCCGGCAGTTCTTCCCGCGATGCAGGAAACCTATGGCTTTAAGCTGTCTCCAGACCAGACCGTTGTTCTTTCTGGCGGTGATACGGCAGCGACAATTCAAGCTGCAGCTCGTGGTACGTCTGGCGTCAATGCAGCTATGGCATACGGCACAGATGGCGGAGTAGCTGCAACAGGCCTTATTGTTATGACCGATGATAAGGGCGTGCAGCCAGTCTACGAACCAGCTCCGGTTATTCGCGCCGCAGTATTAAAGCAGTACCCGGAAGTTGCTACAGTCTTGAACCCGATATTTGCAGGTCTGGATCTGGCCACCTTACAGGAGCTTAACGGCCGCATCCAAGTTGGCGGCGAACCAGCAGCTGCGGTTGCAAAAGACTATCTGACCAAGACTGGTGTTCTGAACTAACTGCGCGGGTTATGCCTAACAGGATCAAATCAGTCGTCTCCGGCCCCGGGCTTTTGTTCGCAAGTCTGGGGCTGGTTGCCTTATTCGCACCTTTCCTAACGCTTGCCGCCAATCGTATTGTAGCGGGCGAGGGTGTTCGTGTGTGGGACGTGGCTGGACCCGAAGCTATCATTCCAGGTATGGTTGGCGTGGTGATTGGGCTCGCCCTTGGCCTGCCATCCGCTTGGCAAAGTGTACGTTTTACAGGTTCATTAGTCGGAATAGCAGCGTTGGTTTGGCTGCTGATGCAAGGCAGTACGTCACTTCTTGAAGGCGCTGGGACATATGCCAGAGTATCGCTAGGCAGTGGCTTTTGGTGTTTGCTGGCCATCCTGTTGCTGCTAGCGGCCGATGCTCTGTCCTCTCTTTCTCCTGGCCCCAAAATGCGCAGTGCCCTGTTGGCGGTAGCGATTATAGTGTCAGCATTGGTCTTGTGGTCAGGAGCCTTGACCGATCTGTCAATCTTCAGAGAGTACGCCAACAGACAAGATGCCTTCTTCAACGCAGCATGGCGGCATCTCGGCCTTGCTTTCGGCTCACTTGTTGTGGCCGCTGCTATTGGTTTCCCTCTTGGCGTGTATTGCCACCGGAACCAAGGCTTGCGTGGTGCAGTTCTGCCAGTACTCAGCTTTCTGCAAACAATCCCCTCACTTGCGATGTTCGGCATCATGATCCCGCTTCTTGCCTGGGTCGGCAGTACGATTCCCGGTGCCAGGGAACTGGGTGTCGTCGGTATCGGCTTTCTGCCAGCATTTCTGGCGTTGGTTATCTATTCCCTGTTGCCGGTGGTGGCAAACACTGTGGCTGGTCTGGAAGCCACTCCAATCCTGACGCTGGATGCAGCACGCGGTATGGGCATGACCAGACATCAACGTCTCAAACAGATTCAGTTGCCACTTGGGCTCCCGGTTATGCTGGCTGGATTGCGGATTGTTCTGGTGCAGAATATCGGCCTTGCGGTGATCGCCGGATTGATTGGTGGCGGTGGTTTTGGAACCTTTGTCTTTCAAGGCCTCAATCAGACGGCAACAGATTTGATCCTGCTTGGAGCTCTGCCAACAGTCATTCTTGCTCTTATCTCAGCAATTACAATGGATATTCTGGTCGAACTGGCCCGCCCTAATCAGATGAGGCATGGATGATTGAGATCGACAACATAACCAAGATTTACGACGGGCGAGCTGCTGTCGAAGCCGTATCTATGACGATCGAGAGCGCCACAATCACCGCAATCGTCGGCACATCCGGCTCTGGGAAAAGTACATTACTGCGTATGATCAACCGGCTTGTAGAGCCCACGACTGGCCAAGTTCGGATCAATGGTGAGCCAACTGCAGGATTGCCAAAAAACGCGCTGCGCCGCCGTATTGGGTATGCAATTCAGGGCCACGGTCTTTTCCCGCATCACACAGTTGCTAAAAACATCAGCGCCGTGCCGCGGCTACTCGGTTGGCACAAGGACAAGATCCACGCGCGCGTGAACGAACTGTTGGAGTTATTCTCCATGCCGCCAGATGAGTTTAGGGATCGCTATCCTGCTGAACTATCAGGCGGCCAGCAACAACGGGTAGGCGTGGCGCGAGCTTTAGCGTCACGGCCCGACCTATTGCTCATGGATGAACCCTTCGGGGCGCTGGACCCCATCATTCGAACGCGCGCGCAGGCCGATTTACACCGGATCCAACGAACGCTCGGCTCCACAATCCTTCTCGTGACGCATGATATGGAGGAAGCCATACAGCTGGGCGATCAGGTGGCTGTTATGGATCAGGGACAGTTGGTGCAGCATGGGACACCAGCGGAAATCATCACCAACCCTGCGACAGAGTTTGTTGCAGAAATGGTCGGGGGGGTGGATCGACCGCTTCGCCTGCTATCTCTGCTTTCCGTCTCCCAGATACTTGAAAACGGAACTGCAGAAGGGGATCCTCTCGACGAGAAGTCCAGCCTGAGAGAGGCGCTTTCTGTTTGCCTCTGGAGCGGACGAAGTGCTTTGCCGGTAGAACGCAACGGCAGTCCTATTGGCCGCGTAACACTGGAAGCGATCCGTTCCAGGGCAGAGGGCACACATGAGCCGGGCTAATTTCCTGAGGGTTATTGTTGTATCGCTTTTGTTTGCTCTGGTCCTTCAGCCTGAGTGGTTTGCACCCATATTTGAGCCCTTCACACCGCCCGGAGCTGTGGTGATTTATGATCGCACGTCGCTACTGTCACTTTCTTTGAGCCATCTGGGGATCGTTGCTGTAGCCTCACTTGCTGCAATCATTGTCGCGGTATTACTGGCGATCCTCGTTACTCGGCCTCAAGGCAAGGCATTTTTACCGCTGTCACGAACCATTGCGAACATGGGACAGACGTTTCCACCTGTGGCCGTTCTGGCTTTGGCTGTACCGATGCTGGGCTTTGGAGCCGGACCAACGCTTGTTGCGCTGTTTCTGTATGGCATCTTGCCAATCTTCGAAAACACAATGACCGGTCTCTCAACTCTGCCACCTGCAACAATGGAAGCAGCCCGAGGTATAGGTCTCAGCCGTCGGCAACGTTTGATTCAAGTAGAACTTCCACTGGCACTACCTCTGATCCTGACTGGTATTCGCCTCTCTGTCGTCATTGCCATCGGTACAGCAACAATCGGCTCCACCGTCGCCGCCCACACGCTTGGCGAAGTCATCATCGCAGGCCTGCTGACCAACAACACCTCCTACGTCCTACAAGGCGGCCTCATAGTCGGCCTGTTCGCAGTCCTGATCTACGACGCACTGACCCAACTAGAGACCCACACCCGAAAACGCCTTGGAGTGATGTGAGAGCCATAAGTGGAAAACTAACAAGGCTGTTAAGTAACGGTATTATCAGTAACTTTGGACTCATTCGATTGCTTTTCCTTGAGTAATCAAAAATTTGCATGATCGACTCCTAGCTAAGTTGTTTGAGGTAATTATTTGTAAGGTGAGATAAAAGTGCTTTTATTATAATTTTGATTTTTTGTTTCGCATAAGCTAAAACTGGGGAAATAATGATTGTGTATATATATTGGAGTGTGATCTAGTAAATCTGGCAAGATATTAATTGATACTTTGACGAGAGACTAATCTAGGTTTCTTCACGTTGCAGAATTGTCTCTTTCCTACCTTAACAGTATGATATTGTGAGGTGAAGGATGGTGTGGTCTACCTTCACTACGTGCAAACATAACGTTACCTCTGAAATTTGCAATTATATTTGCATCCATAATTTTCTATAGTTACTGAGTATGTATATTACTGTTGTTAAGTACTATAGATTAGAAGCGTCTCTGTTTGATGGAATAACTGCCATTTCAGCGTCACAGAACTTTTTTTGTTTAAGATATGGGCGTCTACCGACGTTGAGTAACTCAGTCTGTTCTTTCAAGCCATTTGGCCAGATCTGGCGAGAAGTATGAGATTTCTGTCAATAAGACGGGGAGTCCGGACGATGCCGTACCCATACAGCTTACATCCTAAGTTTTGTTAGTGTGCAGCTTTCAGACTATGATGTGGCACAGCTCCTCGATAAAACCAAACTCAGTCCGATCAACAATCCTGAAGTTGTTGCAGTCCGTTTGTTGCCTTGATATCCACGTAATGGGGACTGGTAGGCAAGTCCTAGATCTGAGCCTTTGATGTAAAGTTAGTTTACGCGTCAACAAGTCAAACAGCCAACTTCGCAAGAAGAGAGGCCCAGCTTGTTTGGTAATTTGTTCTCGGATCTCATCAGATATTCGGTTCCAGATTCCCCTCGAATAAGTTGGTTATCATATGGCTGCATATTTGGTTATGTTGGGGAACGTTTAGAAAACGATTTGTCGACGAGGTTCTTTATTGGCGTGTGGGGGGATCTGCGAGTAACCTTGATTAACCTCTGCTTGATACAGTTTTAAGGAACATCATTTGCTGATAAGGGCCGGGTCTCAATCCATTCTCGTTATTTAAAAGCGCTAGATCTATTCTTGTCATCGGTAATGTCGTTGGCGATTCGACAATGCATTCTTAGCTTTTGAGGTTTCAAGAAAGCTTAATTTTAATAGGTGATTATTTTTCACTTGGCCTTGCGAAAGTAGCTAGCAATGGTGGGTATTGAGAATATTTAAGTAATTTTGAATAAATGGATTTAATTTTGATTATTTAATTAAATTTGCACTTAAATATTTAATTGACGCTCGTCGTATCTGAAGATCATCTTCCGCACGCATAAATGCGCAAATCATATTTGGATGATGGATCTTAGATGAATAAAATACTGTCTGGGCTGCTGGCGTTTGGGCTTTTGTCAGCACCACCCTCTCTGGCACAAGAGTTGCCGAATTCCCAAGTGGAGACTTACAAGGACTGGACACTCCGCTGCGTTCCGGTTGAGGGCCAGCAGATCTGTCAGATGATGCAGGAGTTGTCATCTAAGCAGTCAGGGCAACGTGTTTTGGCGTTTGTGATTGATAAGCAAGCTAGTAGCGCTCCAATAACTGGGACTTTGATTTTACCTTTTGGTCTGGAACTCGATGCTGGGGTCAGTGCAAAGATTGATGAACAAGCAGCTTTTGAGAGACTTGCTTTTTC
>NZ_FOSK01000025.1 GCF_900114245.1 Pseudovibrio ascidiaceicola
TGCGCTGGTTGCTACCAGACAATGTAGACATCGTGGCGTCTCACCCCTTGTTCGGTCCTCAGAGTGCCACGACAGGTATAAAGGGTCTAAAAATTGCTGTCTGCCCCATTCAGGGAAAACGACATGCGAGGCTAGTTGCGTTTTTACGCAAGATTCTGGGACTGACTGTCATCGTGACGACACCAGAAGATCACGACCAAGAAGCAGCAGTTGTCCAAGGGCTCACGCACCTCATCGCCAAAGTGCTATTGAGAATGGGACCACTGCCAACGCGCATGACAACGAAGAGCTTTGACTTGTTATCTGAAGCGATTTCTATGGTTCAGCATGATGCACCAGAAGTATTCGAAGCAATTGAGAAGGCCAATCCCTACGCCGAGACCGTGCGGCGACGGTTTTTCGATTTGGCCGCAAGTTTGAGTGAAGAGCTGGAAGCAGCATTGAGGGCGTCGCCAAATAACGAAAGTGGACATTGATGTAGCGGTATCCAAGGTCGGCTCCGTCCGTATGGAAGAATGCCAGGATTGATGAAGCCTCTGACGGACGATCTGAAGCTTGGCTGAGAAGAACTGTAATCTAGGTGAGGCGTAATGTCCGCTATGGTCACCCAGCGCAATGCTGTCCAAATCGACTTATGGTTGAAACTAAAGAGGTGCTGGAACTTTTGGGTACTGAACGGCTGAAGTCTCTTACAAACCCTGAAAATTATCTCAGCTCCTGCACTCAAATGGTAGACAGGGTGCTGCAGAAAGGCCGGACTGCTAAATGGGCTGCCAGCCGCCGTGGACAAGGACCTGATGCTTCAGTCTAGATCGATACATAACAGAAGCTGCAAATAGATTGTGTGACTGGTCTCTTGCGCTATGATACAGACAATCCGCAGTTGAAGCGGATTGTCTGCTTCCCAAACCTTTATGCGAACATAAAATCATCTGTATTGATGAAGTTGGCATCAACACTGGTTAAGAGGATTGATCCCCCCTCATAGGAAATGAAAGCATCATCACCACGACTTGAGATTGCCAGATCTTCTAAGCGACTTGCTCCACTGTCAAACCTGATAAAGTCTAGCCCATCTGAAAAGTCGATGATCTTGTCAGCTCCGCAATTGGCATTAAAGACAAAAATATCCCGGCCTTTGCCCCCTGATAGCAGATCTTTACCAGATCCTCCCTCCAGCGTATCATTCCCTTTACCAGCGTAGAGCTTATCGTTACCACCACCGCCAAGAAGTATATCATGGTCGTTGCCGCCATATAGCTTATCGTTGCCGGTCCCGCCGTCGAGAACATCACGGCCATCCTCACCATAAAGTTTGTCTTTGCCCTGGCCGCCTTCCAACGTGTCTAATCCAGCACCGCCATAAAGCCAGTCATTACCCTTACCACCCTGCAACAGATCATGTCCTTCATTGGCATAAAGCTTGTTGTCTGCATCGTTACCGATTAATGCATCATCGCCTGACCCAGAAAGAGCATTCTCTATAACAGTGCCACGCATAATGGCCATGTTGCCTTTCAGACCCTGTACATCAGAATAAGTTTCCTCAATGAGAGAAATCCGCTGATTACTTATTTCAGAACTGAAATCAATGGTATCTTCGCCGCCATCATCCATAATGGTGAACGCGACCAGATCTAAATCCGCAATTCCGTCGTAATAATCTCCCGCATTGGAGTTTTCACCATAAGTGGTGTTGTCTGTACGCAGATTTCCCGCTGTGCCATAAAGATCCTGCATGGCAAGAATATCAGCAATCATGGGGGTGATAACTTGGGCGTAGCTGGCGTCAACGCTCGTGTTCTGTTGCTGAGTAAAATAGGACATGACAGTCGCTTGCCAGGAATCATTGGAGTAATGATTATCGACACCATATGTGGCACTGCCGTTGTAGTGCCCCGCATGCCCCAGGCCAAGCGCATGGCCAATTTCATGAATATAGGTCTGGTAGGAATAGGAAGTCAGGCTCGTGCCACTCCGATCAAGCCAGTCTGTGCCAATGTTAATGAAGGATCGTTCTATTTTATCATGGAAGGTCCATGAGTTGGCGTAGGCGCCGTCTGTTTTGTCATCAATGTTGATCTGTGCGTAGTCATTGGTGATCTCAAAATTGATGCCGGTCACCTTTGTCCAAGCATCAAGAGCATTTTCTGCCAAATACTGGCCAGCATCTGTGAGGCCAGAGATATTAACGGTAAGAGTTCCCCCAGGATCAACATCAAATGCGCGGCGATATCCCCAATAGGCGTCTGTCAGCTGATGGGCGATCTGATCATTTGTGAACGCCTCTGGATCTAATGGTTCCACAACGGGATCTGTACCCTCAGATATGCTGAGCAGATAATTTCCAGAAGTGCGCCCCTCAGTACCAGAGCCAGCAAGAATATAATAAGTGCCACGTTCTTCTGGAGTAAAAGTGATCTCTGACTTACTGCCATTCCCGCTTACGGTGTCCTGAGCAGCAACACTGCGATTTGGATTGAAGATGGCCAGGCTCGTGTCCGAAGGTCCGCTGTGGCCTTTGCTATCCATAGTGATGGCGTACTCAACACCAGCTTCCAGAACAACTGCAACAAAATCCGCATCTCCGCCTTTCTTTAAAGAACCGTGAAACGTGTCGCGCGGTGTTAAAGTATAGGGTGTATCGAAGTTTGTTGGGGCATCGCCCTTCTCCACTAATATAGAATTTCTGGAGTTATGTTTGGTAGACATACGAATCCTTTGCGATAATTCAAGTTATCGAAATAGGATATATTTGACCTTGCCCCAATCAATATTTAAATTGATGCCCTTAACAGGTATTATATTTTGATTTATATTATCATTTTACTTGTTAATAAAAGTAACTTGATTGCTACAAAACTTATTTCTTAGCATTTGTGCCATGACAGGTAACGATTAGTCATCTGCAGGCATCTGACAAGGAGGCTCTCCATCTCGCCGTTGAAGCATCGCTTATCTGCATGAGCTTTGTTCGGATACTTGTGTCTTTCGCTTCCGGATTGGGCTCGGAAATCTTGTCTTCATTGGTATAAGTCCCAGTTACATTTCTGTATCGTGACGAAATAGCAAGCCTTACTATGCGATCGGCTCCTACTTCGGGTGGAGAGGCAAAAATGCGCATGACTAGCCGAAAGAAACCTGGAATGCCGCTTAGATCGCGCAGCAAGTTGGAACTAATGAAGCCAGGATTAAGCGCGTTCACAGTGACACCCGAGCTTTCTAATTGCTCAGCCAGCTCAACTGTAAACGCATTGAGTGCAAGCTTTGCCTGAGCATAAGGTTTTAGTGCATCAAAGCCGTGTTTCGTTTGGAGATCATCAAAATTAATATGACCTAATGCTTCCGTATCGGAGGAAACATTCACAATTCTTGATGGTGCAGAGGCTTTGAGACGTTCCAGCAGTAGCTTCGTAAGCAAGAAGGGGCCGATATAGTTTATCGCCCACATCATCTCTAGCCCATCTGTTGTGATTGTACGCTTTGGGACTTGAGCACCTGCACAATTAACCAAGATGTCTATGCGCTTGTGAGTGGCCATGATACGTTCAGCGCAAGAGCGAATACTCTCCATTGATGCCAGATCACAAAATAAAAACTGCGCAAATCCTCCATCAATGGCATTTAACTCGCGTGTCGCTGCCATCCCTTTTTCTTCGTTGCGACCTAAGATGATCAGGTTTGCCCCAAGCTTATGCAGCATCCTAACTGCGGCTCGCCCCATACCATCAGTTCCACCCGTAAACACAATTGTCTTACCTGATATGTGTTTGTCTGCCTCGGGGATTGCATAGAGAGGATTGGGTTTCCTTCGTTGTGGCGTGAAAGTGTTGAGCACCATACTTGCTTGCTTGATGATTGAAGCCTTTTTAGAACTCATGGCCACCTCTATACTGGAATCATTAATTCCGGAATTGTTGATTATCGTAATAAGCGGTATAGAAGTTTAAAATGGAAATCAACCCTTGCAGTGATTAGGAAATCTTCATGAGTAAGAGATCAGGCCAGCGAGCTGAACTTACCCGCGGTCGCAAGCGGGATCGGAACCGGACTGATGCTATTCTTGCTGCGACGGCTGAATTAATCATCGAACATGGGTTTGATAAACTTCGAGTTCAGGATGTAGCAGAAAAAGCTGGAAGTGGGCTCGGCACGATTTACCGAAGGTGGGAGACAAAAGAAGCCTTGGTAACTGATGCTATTCGCGCTTTTCCTGACCCTCCACTACCTTCCAGTGATGATGCCGCAGCAGATTTAGAAGCAGTTATTCGGGAAAAAGCGGACTTTTATGCTTCCAAGCCAGACTTGCTTCCTGGAGTTATTGCGGCATTGAGAGAAGATAAAAGTATAGCTGAAGCTATTCGCGATCGATACGATGATGAACCACTTCGTCAGCTCTTTGCGAGGTTACTGGGTTCCGATCATCCTCAGCTGGATCTGTTGGCAGAGCTTGTCCCTGCAATACTTCTCAACCGAACTGTTTTCCATAACCGCTCGGTTCAAGCCGATAAGTTTGCCGACGAGATCATGGCACTTGTCAAAGCTCTATCGAGTGTTCGAGTTGAGTGATTTTCGTGTCATAAATGAGAGCGGACAAAAGTTGTAGGAGCGTATTAGTTATAGTCACAAGAGGCTGAGCGAATGGCCAGTTTTGGTCAGCTGCCACATGTAAGGAATGTCTTGAAGTGGGCCAGAAGCAGCCATTCGGAGACTTCCCTCTTGGGTTGAAGGTGGCAGTTTCAATCTAGTTTTCAAAGACACGGTCGGAGGACAGCGCCGTCTTTCGACACCGTGAGTAAATCTGGATCCATAGCCAATTCCCTATCAAAGGAGACCAAACAACCCATTGTTCAAAATCCAAACTTGCTCAGCAATCTCTTATGATGGCAGGTCGTTCAGCGCCCTTGCAACCAGCGTTTTATTGTGCTTCGGTTCTGGTTGATTTGCCGCCCGACACTTCAGCTACACCTAAGGAAATAAGCTTGCCATTTTTAAAAAGCGCAGATGTTCCTCAACATACTAGAGCCTTGAATCCTCCGCTTTTAGCATATGTGTTAAACATGGAAGTCCAAGAAACCGAAGCTTTATTGACTGATGGATTGCTTATCTCAAATGATCAACAAACTGTATTAGAGCTCACAGAGAAAGTGCTTCTTCAGGCTAAGCAGGATCGTGTCCACAATCTGCCACTTGAGTGTTCAGATTTGGTGACTCTTCAAACACTCTTTTTTGAAAATGGAGAGGCGGTCCTTAAAGGGTTGAGACGAACTTCTGGGGGGGGGACAGTTGTGTGGAAGACAGACGACACAGTTAAGAGTGCTTTGGCTGAAATCTGCTCGGATTTTTATCCATTTACTCTAATGCCGGAACCTCGCGATGGTTTAACATTCGGTCGGGTGGAGTTTCCTAAAATCTTTCATACAACTAAGCTTCAGAACTTCATTTCTGCGGTTAGATCAGACAGTATAATAATGAAGCTTTTTCCTGATGGTGCTCCCAGTGAGTTCGCACAAAGTACGCAATACTTTACTTCATTTGGCCAAGGCGAAAGTACCAATATAGCAGTTTTGCACGAAAATATAATACGAGCAGGAAGTGCCCTAGCGTCCTTAAAAAATGATAGCTCTGAAAGTGGGTTTATTGAATCCGCGTGGGAAATGCTGGATGTCGTCAGAGCTATACTAAACAACAAAACTCAGACCTTGATGGTTTTCGATATCTTTGATTTGGTCGGTTTGCCCGCTGAAACTCGGATAGATCTAAATCCCCCCATTCTTCGAGATATCCCAAAAGGGCTTATTAGGCATATGCCGGCAACTGCTCGGCCAAGTATCGATGAGGAGGGGAGAATTCTAGGCGGAATGCTTCAACGGCCCTGTACTTTTGACGTAAAATTAGTGCCTAGAAGTTCTTTTCCAACCTTCAAGTCAGATTGGCCGGTTGAGATTAGTTTGGAAACAAATTCAACGTCACGTGCAGTTGTTCCGCTAGCGACTTCAATGGCTATCGAAGTTGCCACCGCCGCTAGATGGCGCGCAACTGTAACGGTAGATCCGTTTTCAGGCCCACGATGTTCTTGGTCGAACCCGACAAGTACACTTGCTCGTAGTCATATCGCCACACCAGAGGAATGTAAGAGACTGAATGAATTAATGGGTACGATTGGATCAAAAGATACAAGTTCAATCGAAATGGCGGTCAAGCGATACATTAGCGCCACAACTGGTCGTGATGAACCCGAGGACAGCCTGGTGGACGCGGTCATAGGGTTGGAAAGCCTATTTGGAGGACGGGCAGAAATAGCCCTTTCAGTCGCCAGTGGAGTAGCAAGACTACTTGGCGATAACCTTGAAAGTCGCGAGGAGCTATTTAAGCGTGCAAAAGATATCTATAGCGCACGAAGTGCACTCGTTCACGGAAACAGGGACAAGATAAAAAAGTTAGATGTTCCTAGCCTTCGCCTCTCCGCCGTAGAGTTGTTAAAACGAAGTATTTTGACGCTTCTGGAACAACGTGACGGGCTTCTACCACTCAGTGGCTCAGAACGAGTGAGAAAACTAGTCGTTGAATAATATCAGCCTCTAAAAAAAATAGCAGCTTCACCCAAATGAGCGCGTTTTGTGGAATATACATATTTAAACTAGCAGGGTCTAAAGGAAATTCAATATTAGGTTGCAATCTGACGCGAACAGGAAAATGAGTTGGGCAAGGCCAATGTCAGCAATGGTCACGCCGCAACATCCTAGGATTTTTCGTAAGACCGGTTAAATAGAAACTAGGCAGTTCTACTATGAGTTAACTTTACTCGCCTGGAGGATATTGCGGGTGGAGCTGGTTGCAGGATATGACGGAAATTGCACGCTACGACTAGCATATCCGTCTGGCCCGCGAGGATGACATAGCTTTACCCGCTACGGCTCCCTACAAGCAGTTAATGGTCTGCTTTTGAAGCGATTTTTCCCAATCTGGGCCTAGCATTTTCCTAGCGTCAATTGCGTTACTGTTTTTCTTAAACATCTTAACGATCAAACCTTGGTTATGGGAGCCCGCATAGATGGGATTGCCACCGTAATATGAGGTGTTCGCTGTCCCGTATAGGTTGTTACCGTAAATGGAGGCATTGGCTGTGGTCGTGCTATAGACAGGGGTATATCCGGCCACTTTTACGTTGTTTGATGCTGAAGTGTTTAGGATAATAAATTTGTTATAACCTCTTTTCAGTGTCTCTACTGCAGCTTGGTTTAGGGCAACTTTCTCCGCACCTTGTCCTCCACAAGCTGGTGCAGCTCGTGCCGTGATTTGTATTGTACTTTTGTCTAGAGGAATTACTGAGGCAGATGCACAGGCGGTCAAGATAAATACAAGTGGAATAATTTTTAGAATTTTCATGTCAACTCTCACCAAATTTGTATTTGGCACTTTATAAATTTTAGGTTGATTCTTCAAATATTTACCTAAATTTTGAAGCAAAGACATGGGGGAAATTGGCGAGGAGTAGCTGAGTAAAGAACGGCGACAGTTCTAAGAGTCTCGCTCCTAGAAATTGTCAGAATATGGCACGATACCGTTGAGATTAAAGTCTCAATCATCTGAAATATTGTGACAGTCATGCAGCTCCGGACCAGCGCAAGAGAAGCTTCTACGTCTAAGTCCCTTTAGACGCAAGGTAGCTGTCCATGATTACAATACCGCATGTCAAACCCTTACCCCCAGTGACAAACCAAATGAAACCAACTTAAAGTTGAATTTCCACATCGGATGAAACGGCTTCCTAGCTAAACAGAGGGTTACTTTGGTCACCTAGTATCAAGCTGACCAAAACCGACCTGTGGTTGAAGTCATGCGCTGACTGGAAGCGCTTGGATTTAGGTCGAGTGTCCGTAACTGGTCACAAGCACTATGCTGCACTAGCTAAGCCCGGTTGCATAAGTCTACCTCTGACGTGTGTAAACAGCCTATTTCTCTTGTTAATACCCTCCAAGCATATTGTTGCCCGTCAGCTTACTAGCGCAATGAGCACGACAATGCTTTATGCTAGCTTCACCCCAATGATAAGGTAGATGAAATCGATGACAGACCGCTTTGAACGCCACCGTCAAGCGTGGACACCCGAGGAAACTCGAAAGTTGCATATGCTCGTGGCAAAGGGAATGAGTTTAAAAGCGATAGCCAAATCTCTCACCCGTTCTGAGGAATCGACCAAGAATAAAGCAAAGCAGGACAAACTGAAGATTCTAAAAGCTCGCTAATTTCTTGCGCTCGGCTCTTCACAAAAGACGCTTTCATGCCAGCGTTCGCCTCGCTGGGAATGTTGGCACGAAAGTATCGAATGTCAGCTTAGGTCACTTAGCTGCAGGTGTGGGAGAGTAATAAAGATGCATACTGAGGAATATAGTTTCATACTTGATAGGCGTCCTCAAAATCTCAAGTGGCTTGGTACGTTGGTGCTCCTGAACAGGTGGGCGCGGACTCTGCTGCCGTTGGGGCTAATCAACGATGTTCTTCTGGAACCCAATCCGCAGGCGCAGAATTCCAGAACCTATTAGGATTGTCTTCGTCCAAGCCTCGAATGTGCAGTGTTCGCAAACACGCTTCAACAAACACCACGGGCTCTTCATACGGGTGGGCAGAATAGATGGCTTCAACAACCCGAGCCACCAATACATCATCGTCTAAAATAAAGAACGAAAGTTCCATACAAGGCACTACCACGACATCTTCAGTCGCAGTGTTTCGACCACTACCCAGTGACCTGAACTGCTGTACTCCCGTTGCCGTTTTAAATGTGACACTGTCGTAATCGCCGTATCTGAGCGGGGTTTCTTTTAGAACGTGCTCCACAACTGTCTGTGCGTTTTGATCGGGGATCTGAACGGTAATCCGAAAGCCGCGCTCTGGGGTGAACCGTTCAGTGGTAAGGTTTGGAAGAGTCATGTCAATCTCCGGTTGCTTCACACTCGGAATAGCAGACTTTCAAATACTTACGCGATCAAACAGTTCGCTTGCGGACGAACTGTTAATGTCAATCAGTGCCGTCGATGAGGTTCCGTACAATGCCGAAATCACGTTCAAATATTTCATATCCAAGTGTAGTTATTGCAAGTGCTCTGCTTCCCCCGTGTCGTTCAAGCCAGTTCATTTTCAAGGCTTTTTCCATAAGCGCTGTCGCCAACGGCCCAGATATATGGTGCCTTCTCTCTGTCCAGTCGAGGCACAGCTTCACGGTAGGTTTTTTAGATGTACTTAGGTTTGGTACATCGATTTCCAACTTGTTGAAAAACGCCTCACCTGCTGTGTCGATTGCAACGACTTCACCCTGTATGCGTAATATACCCAAAGCGACCAGGCGGTTGGTGATCAACACTCCCAACCTGCCAGCAATGTGGTTATAGCAACTGCGGGCTCGCAGGGTATTCGCTTCGGGCATTTTAGCACGATGCAGGTGATCCGTAGGGGATAGGCCTGCCAAAGCCTCAAGCACGCATGCTACGTCTTCGCTTGCAATCCGGTGGTAGACGCAACGACCACTACGGATAGAAGACGTCAATCCAGCTGCTTGAAGCTGTTTGAGATGCACACTCGCGGTTTGAGCGGAAATTTTGGCAGCGCAGGCCAACTCTTTGTTGGTAAACGCACGGCCATCCATCATTTCGCAAAGGATGCGAGAACGGCTTGAGTCTGCAAGCGCTGCGCCGATAATGTCAAGTCTGGGCTCTGCTGTCATGATAGGACATTACCGCCAGAATGTTGCTAAAGCGAGAGGAGACGGTCAGTTGGGGAACGACTGATTGAGATAACAAAGGGCTCAATCAGTCTGAAACTTTAATACTCAAAAAGCTGGTGTTAAGAGCAGATGTGTCGCTGACAGTATACAACTTTATATATTGGTGGGCATCTCATATCGGCTGTTTTTGGTGCTTGGGGAGCTTGTCGATACGAAAGCTTATTACCCTCCCACAGCATGCTGACCAAAATCGACCTATGGTTGAAGCTACGCGTTGGTCGGAAGCTCCTAGCTTGAGGTTGAATGGCCGCTAATGGTCACAAACGACTTACTACACCCGCGAAGCTCTGAGCCCGATGAACGTCAGCAAACTAGGGCTTCCGGCGACAGGCCTGAGTACGACACTTTATTCCTCTCCCACAATCGGGCCTAGAAAGTTGTCAAGTTTCTCGAAATCAGTGTCTGACAGTTCTTCGGTCGATGTCATAACGGCAATCCAGCTCTTCGCATTATGGTTGAGATCTCGTCGGTTCTGTCAGCGTCCAGCTGCCCTTTGAGGAAACGGCGGATTTCGGGAACGCGGGTGTCCGTCATCTCGGCCAGAGCCTTTGGGCCATACCCGATCCGGGCCAGCTTGGCGTCCAGATCATCAAACCCGATGGAGATGGTTTCCTCCACGATCTCACGGGTGACCTGTTCAGCGCCCATCCGGTAGGCGTCGGTAAATGCCCGGTTCAGATGTTCGGCAAACTGCAAAGGGGTGGACAAGCGTTCGGCCAGAAAGTCCTGAGCGGCCTCCTCAATAACATCCGAAGGCATCACGCCCTATGCAAGGCACTGGTTGAGGAGCCAGGTAAGAAACTCACGGCGCTCATCACTGATACTGTTGAACTCAAGCTTTACAGTACGATGGCCGACTTCCTCCATGGTGGCCCGTCTAAGGTCGTTGCGAAGGCGCGGATGGCCGACAAGAACGATAGCCAAGGTTCCTCCACCAGCACTGATGACTTCCTTCAGTCGTTTCAAGCCGTTGAGCGTATGACCGTGTAAGTCATGGGCTTCGTCAATGAGTAAGGCAATGGGTTTGCGTGCCTTGCGTACTGCCTCCTGTAGCATTCGTTCGCGTTGCTCCGGCTGTTTGGGAACTTTGAGATCCGGCTTCCCAGAGATATCAAGAAACAGGGCGGTGATCAGCGCGGGTAGAACAACGCGTGGCTTGTCCACGGACAGGCTGCGGGAAACAATAATCTGCTTTGATTTTATGATCTGTTCCTGCAGGCGGTTGATCATCATCGTCTTGCCGGTACCGACAGGGCCGGAAATGGCAATCAGGTGACCCGCCATAATGGCCGCCATCACATCGTCGCTGAACTGTGCTTGCCGTTCGGTCTCAAAATAACCCGCCTGGTTCCAGGATCGCTCGATGCGAAAATGGTTCATGACCTGTGTGCTGAGCATATGCCTCCCCCTTATGTCTTGTCGTTTAATTACGTGCGCCGGAACCGGTCCCTGATCGCGGTTTCAATCTCTGCCTTGTTAAGGGTCCTGCCAACGAGATCGCCAATGAACCTCAGGTCGTCAGCAGGTAACTCTCCCAGTGGGCGGCCCAGAATATCGGAGATTGCGCGGCGGGCGCTGAGCGTATTCTCAAAGGTGATCTCGCCCCACGGATCAGGGTCCGCAAACCGGACCTTGGGCAAGGGCACAATATCAGCAGAAACTCGTTCTGTTTCTGCCCCGCCAGCGAGTGCTGAGCGCGGCAGGCTTATCTGCTCGGCAAGCTGTGCCACAGTCTTTGCGCGGATTTCACGGGCAGAGGGTTTGCGCTTGCGATAGCGGTGCAGCGGGATCGGGCCACCTTCTGGGCGAAAGGGACCAAATCGTTTGTCATTCCATTCCACGAACAACTCATGGTCAAACAACCCCCACCATAACAGCACCTCTTCGCCTGCCAGCTCACCATCAATCTCGTAATACGCCCCTCCAACTGAAACTCTCGCATCGGCTGCCACTTTGCCCGTTCCGGTTCCCGGGCAAAGGCACAAAACCGTTCCCAGGAGCACATCTCACGCAAGCCCTTTTCTGGCAGGTTAGCGCTCCAGTCTTCCATCCGGCTGAGAGGTTCACGTCGATGGTCTTTTTCATTATATTTGCCAATGAAATTCTTGAGCCAGAGATTGGCCTCCGCTTCGGTCTCCGGCTCATGGAAATGATAAAGCGTCTCGTGGGTCTCTTTGACGGTTCTGAAGGGGCGTTCGACCTTGCCTTTGGAGCGAGTGGTAACGCGATTGCCATCGGAGCCTGCAGGCATATGTGTTTGCCAGACAACGCCGAGCTTTTCCATGACAGACTGAAACACCAGGCTCTTCGCGACGGGGCCGTTGTCCAGATATAGCATGTCGGGAATGCCCTGAAACGCACTGTCCTCCTTGGGAGCCATGGCGTTGAATAGAAACCGTAGGGCGCTCTCAGCATCCTCGCCATAGACACAGCGGTATTCCTGATAGGAAACGCCGGAGCGGTCATCAACGACGCTGTAGAGCATCAGCGTTAGCTCACCACGTTTGGGGTCAATCCAGGCAGGCTGGCGGATATGTTTGAGGTCCGACGGGCTCATGTCGAACTGCCAGCAAGCATTGGCATGGCGGGCTTCAAAGCGAACTGCTGGTGTTGCGCGTGTCATGCAGAGGTAATCCAGCCCCCAGTCATTCAGCCAGCGGTTCACCGTGGAGCGTTTCAAGAGGCCCTTTTGCGGCTGGAAGTGGCCTTCTGGCGTATGAACACCATGCTCTTCGAGAAGCTCTATCGCTCTGTTCGTTGAAAGATGCCTTCCCTTCTTGTTGGTCGTGCGGATCTTCAAGGCTGCAATGAGTTCACAATAGCGGTCCATCTCACGTTCTGGGATCTTGCGCGGCTTACCGCGGTCAGAGCGGCGCAGGCCTTTGGGTTTGTGGAGCGCATTAAGAGCCCGGTAGACTGTTGACGGGCTGACACCGAAAATATCGGCTATCCGGTTGATCTCCTCGCGCCGTGCTGCTGAGCGCGGCGGCAACCCGCTCAACCGTGTTCTAAGTGATAACAGCGTCTCGGGCGGAATGCGGATGCCTCTATTTGCCATTGGCAAACTCATCGATATAGGCATACAGCGTCGCCCGGGAAATCTTCATCAAATTGCAGATCTCCAGCACTGTGTGTTGGCGCGAGTGGTATAGTTCAACCGCATGGGCTCTCTGCTCTAAGCTGAGGACCTTCTTGCGTCCGCCTTTACGGCCCCGGGCGCGGGCTGCGCTGAGGCCCGCCTGTGTGCGCTCGCGAATGAGATTGCGTTCAAATTCAGCCAAAGCGCTGAACATATGAAAGATGAGCTGGCCACCGCTTGAAGACGTATCAATAGATTCCTGAAGGCTTTTGAGGCCAACACCTCTTTCCTTCAGCTCCTCGGCACGGGCAATCAGGTCTTTTAAGGAGCGCCCCAAACGATCCAATCGCTAGACGACCAGCGTATCTCCGTCCCGGAGTTGATCCAGAGCCATGGTCAGGCCAGGACGCTCTGCTTTCGTCCCGCTGATCTTGTCATCATAGATACGCTCGCAGCCAGCCGCCAGCAACGCGTCACGTTGCAAGTCAAGGCTCTGATCTTCTGTTGAAACCCGCGCATACCCAACCAGCATAGCAAATCATCCGGAAACCCAAGTCACGTAACGGAAAGCATACGGTGATTTCCAGACAGGGTAAACAGACAATATTATTCAACAATATCAGTGCGGATTTTTGAGTTTCCTGACCATCTGCCAAACGACCGTTTCACAAACAACTGAAGGTACTTCTTAAAACCATATTTTTTCTAAAGAGAGTTGAAATGGTCTGCTTCAATCTTGGCGGAATGTTCTTCTGAAGCTGACTTTCCCAGATTTCGTGAACTGCACAATGCGCGAGTTGGCCTCTCGCTTCACTTGGCATTTGACTTTTCATCTGGAAAGCCATGCAGTTCAAATAAGTCATCTAATAATGGTGATACTGTCTCATCTTTAGGCGAAAACTCATCACCCCACATGCGATTGAAGCTTCTCAGCATATTGTGAAAAGTGTCAGATTTTTGTCTATAATCCAGAGATTGGGATATCTCTCTCATATTTTGCAACAAGTGAAAGATTTTCTTGTTTAAGATATCATCTTCAAGCGTTTTGGCTATCAGGTCTATTTTTTCAGTAGCGTGTGTCATCTTACTAGATCTGGAAACTCAATTACTATCTCAAGATAGGAGAGAGTGTACTTGCCTAAGCAAATTGAACCACGTGTGGCTTCACCCCATTGAGGAAAAATCACCAAAATTTTGCGTTGGAAAATGAATCTGCAATCACACCAACTTCATCTAATGCAACTGAGGTCTCAATCTTAACGGAAATCAGCCCTCTTTCATTTAGCGACACCATGAAGTCAGCCACTCTTTTGTTTTCAGAAACTCTCACCAACAAATTGAACTCTTCTGACATCGAGCTCAGTGATGCCTCCTCCGCCTCTTCAAGAGAGTATAGCTTTCTAACGTTTCGAATAAACTTCTCCCATTCACTGCATTCAAACCACAAGTCATTGACCGTGTAATCAAGCACACCAGTAGGGTGATGAGCTTTTATAGAAGTTGCCATTCTGATGGATGGCACTCTCTCCATTTCAATCTCTTCGATACTCATACCTAAATAGACAGGTCTCTGAATTTCTAAGTCCATTTTCAATTACTCTACCAAGCTGGCTGTGCATGAATAAGAGCAGGCAACTGCCCAACCTCTCTAGGAGGGGAAAACTTAAGCTCCCACCCTCCAACAGTTATAATTTCATCATACTCTATCCCGTTCGTTGTAGCTGAGTTCACAGCAGATTGCATACTTTTGATTTGCTCTTGTGTATGCAGTCGAACAACATCAGGCGTATAGTATTTCGCTTGCCCTTGAGCATATTCCGCTAGGTGCTCAGTAGCATTGCCGTGCACCCAAATTTTCTCTCCAGATTTAGTAGACAATTCAAAAGATTTAGGGATTTCAGAACCGGGATATACTTCTTGCGTCGGCGTAATATCATCCCAAACCGTTCCGGTTCTATTTACAGCAACCAGATCACCAGTGTCATTCAATCGCAGCAGATTTCCGTCTGCATTGCGGAATACAGGCGTGCCGTCTGCCAAATCGTCTGCGGCTCGGTAAAATACGTGATCAAGATCGTCAATAACCGCAACGACATCATCGCCCACCTGCATCACGCGGCTGCCGCCTTTAACAGCAATGGTGAAGCCTATGCTGGCTGCAGCACCTCCCGTTGCAAACTCTGCCAGTGCTTGGGCACTTATTTCTGTTCCAATTACGCCGGTTGCGCAGAGCCAGGAACCAGCACACGCTTCCAGTGCCCCCACAACGGCACTGCGTGCGACAAGTCCCCCAGCAAGAAGTCCAGCAATAACCAGTTGGGCCTGCCCACCGATCTCCACTCCATTGTTGAAATCCTCTACAGCTTGCTGGAACTGGTTTTGGCAGGCGCTATCCCATGTACCACCACAATGCGTATCACTGAAGAACTCAGCTTCCTCAAAGAGACGCACGCGAGCGCTCGCTTGAGCCACATCCTCATAGCGAACCTCTGCAAGAGAGAGCCTGTGAAAGTCCAGAGCATGCCTCACAAAGCTTGATGAAACACCGCGCAGCTGGTCCTCGATTTCAACAAGGCTGGCTGCACTTGCAATATGATCATTGATGCACTCACGTGTTGCACAGTTCGCAAGCCGTTTGTTGTTCACGCGCGAAATCAGCATGAAGGATGTCAGGATGGTATCTAGGCGAGCCTGATAGTCAGAGCATGCACTCCCGTCTTCTCCGCATTGTTCTTTCAATGATGCAAGTGCTGAACTCAAATCATCGATATTCTGGTGGCTCAAATAGTTGTTTTCAAATCCGCTTTGAGCGATAGCTGCCGCAATGGAAACATTTGCAGGATCTCCACCAGAGAAAGCAAAACCAGCCAGAGCCCCAATAAATTTCGAACGTGCGAGTGCTCTCTTTTGCTCTTCCTGCGATAGATTATTATCTTGGGCTCCAGCATATATACTTTGCGCCACAGCCGCCGCCGCACCTGCGGCACAGTTTGCCCCTGTAGCTTCTGCAGCTGCACAGCCGGTGAGACCGTGCAGCAGCATATGTGGCAGAGAGCCTTCCCAGTTGTCTATACCCTCTCCAAGGCTGCCGATTTCAAACTGAACATCAGCCATGGCGAGGTTGACGATTGTGTTGATCATGGACGAGGAGAAACCTTCCATGAAGTCGGTGCCGTAGACCGCTGAGGACAGACCATTGGAGATGAGGCCGTCGAGCGCACCATCCAGGATGTTGGCAATGGAAAGATTGCCCCGACCAAACTCACCAAGCAGGCTGTTGAAGAGGTCTGGATTAGTATCCACCTCAATCCCGAATGTATCCAGACCGATGCCGTCGGTTAGGCCAGCGGTGATGCCGGAGAAGGCTGCATCTGCCAGAATATCTCCGAGATCAAAGTTACCGGAGACCACCCCATCGAGGCTTTCTACGATGGCAGTCGCGGTGAAGCTCTCCAGACCTGTAACCAGCATTGAAGCGTAGACGTTGGTTGAAAGCACCTCAGCCGAAAAGCCGAGCAGATTGCCGATTCCGAGGCCCGGTACAACAAAGGACCCAATGGCAATAGCAACCAATGCCTTGAAGGCAGGTGAGAGAGCGACTTGTTTGTCGTAGAAGTACTCATTTGCCAGCTGCTCTTGCAGGATTTGCAGGCCGGCAATTGCCAAAAGTTCTTCCGGGTACAGTTCTTCAGCCGTTTTAGCATCTACACCAGCGATCTCATAAAGCGTTAGGTTTGCATCACCGCCCACATTGAAGTTGAGGGCCTGTCCTGCCAGGAACTGTGTGAGAACAGCGGTTTCGACATAACTGTTTTCTGTGATGGTGGTCATCAAGACCAAACCCATCTCGTGCTCAAAGAACTCTCTTCTTTGACTGTTGATCGCCGCTTTGACGTCGAAGTTTCCGCCTGTGTTGATGTTCAGATTGTTGCCCGCTGACAGGAACGCACCAATGAGTGTGGTGTCTTCCCCTGAAAGTAGGGACAGATCGAGTGCGGCAAGCGCTTCGGTACCACGGCTGATTTTATCTACGCTGTTGATGATTTTGGTGGAGCCAAACAAGCCACCCAGAATGCTCTTTGAGGTCTTGCTGTATTTGCTCTGAACATCAGTGTAGGCCCCGGCGTATATGTGGCCGTCTGCTGCCGTCAGATTTACATCTCCATCGCCGGAAGCAAGAGAAGTGCCAGCGGTTGTCAGGTCACCATTTTCGGCAAGCAGGTCCAGATCACCACCGGATGCAATTGAAACCCCTTTATTGGTGACTTTGGTTTCGCTCTTAATTGAGGTTTTTGAGCTTAGGAAGCCGCTCTTTTTCTTTTTGGAATAAGACGAATACACATCCTGAACAGCAGCCAGAACCAGATTGTCTGTGGCAGAGATATCGGCTTCACCCCCCACATCAATCTGCGTTCCCATTAGAACCGCATCGCCACCAGCTGTTGCCGTGATGCTGCCACCTGCATCAATATCAGTGACAATGCTGGTGCTGACTTCGGTCTTCGAGTTTTTGGACTTGGTTTTGCTTCCCACCTCAACGGAGCTCAGAGCAAGATCGTTGCCAGCAGTCAAAGTTACATCACCGGCAACATCAACATCGGCTCCAGCGACGACCAGATCACCATCGGTGAGGATCGACAGATTTCCGCCCACATTAAGCGTTGAGGTTTGCTGGTCTTTCACCTCTCGGGTAGAGGTGACCACCATTTTCGGCTCGCCGTTTTCATCGAAGCCTGCAAGCAGAGACGGGCTTTTTTGCTCAGTGGTGAAGTTGTTCTCAAGCCCGCTGATGGTCACACCGCCGCTGCCGGATATGGAAACATCAGAGGCAGCATTAAGCGTGAGACCATTGCCGACAACCTGCTGGCCTGCAAGAATGTCAACTCCATTACCCGAGATGTTCGTGTCTTCAAGCAGAACACTTGTCAGAGAGGTGACAGATACATCACCTTTAGCCAGGATCGCGCCTTCAGAGCTTGTAATGAGCCCGCCAACAAGCGACAGGTCGTTGCGCGCAAACACAGTGCCCGAGTTACTGATTGAAGTCCCGGTGACGCTAACATCCTGACCTGCGATCAGAGCGCCGCGGCCATCCAGCTCAAATGGAGTATTTTCCGGATAAACTGTGTGCATGCCCGAGCCATCCGGCTTGGGTACGGAGACCGGTTTGTTGAGATGATCAAGAGCCCCCACCTTTGCATCATAGTCTCCAGACCTGAAGTTCTCGGCTTGCGGATCAGCCGTATTATTGATGAGATCATCCCGGTACTGTAGTCGGCCCACATCCATCATATAGTTGGAGGTGATGAAGTTCGCATAATCGGTGAAGTCAGGATTGGTTTCCGCGAGCGCCGTTACCCCCTCGGCCAGAAGCTCTTCGACGGAGGCTGTGGGTGTTATTACCGGTTTGACAATATCCGGCGTTTCAATTGTGGTGTGGAACTTATCGGTCTTGACCGGAATGATGATCGGAGTTCCGGTTCCAGTCTCGACTGTCTGCGTGGGGACATTCGTCACATCAGTTGTTGTGACCACTGGTGTTTCAACACCCGTTTCAACTTCAACCCGCGTTACGCTCGTGACGTCAGTCGTCGCGACAACTGGCGTGCCGCCTCCAGTCTCTACGACTACCTGATCAACATCTTCGACCTCAGGAACCTCCACATCCGGTGTCCCGGGGCCAGTTTCAATTTCGGTTTCCGACCCCGTATCTTCCGCACGGACTTCACGAATATCAGTGCCATCACCTTCAACAGGGGCAATATGATCGGGTGTTCTGGTGTCTGTAAAATCCAGCGTCTTGGTGCGCACCTCTGGCACACCGTTCATGATGGGATCACCTTCCGCTTTGCGCTCTTCGATGAATGTGTTCATCGTATCAATCATGTCCTGCATAGACATGTCTGAGGTGTTCACGGTGACATTCACCAAAGAGCCGGAAATATTAACGTTTCCAACTGCTTCAATCCGACCGCCGAAGGTGTCGTAATAGTCTACCTCACCTTCATGGCAGGTGAAGCAATCTGGCTTTTTATGGACTTCCAGGAGAACCTGTGTTGCCCCGACAGCTTTGTTCTCAACAGAATTGGCGGTTAGGACCAGATCCCCACCTGCAGATACGTTGCCAAAGATGTTCTTGATGGTGTCAGCTTCAATATCGATATCCTTGCCAGCAACCAGCTCGGCCAGCTGGCCGTCAGCGTTGAAGCGATCCTGATAAAGAATTTTTACTATATCATAGCTGGCATCAGCCCCATCCGACATGGCCGTCCATAGCAAACCAATTTCTGGAACAATCTCATTAGTGAATGTGCGGGTGACATCACCAGTGTCAGGGTCCACACTTTCAGTAAATACAAGGGCATCGGTGTCTAAGATTGCACGTACTTCATCTGAAACAACTGTGTTTCCTGATGCAAGTGTCTCCCAGAGTTCAACATAGGCCTTTGAGAACTCTGGCAGAAGGTTCCCCTCAGGGTCAAACACGGTTGGGTCAAGCAGGTCACGAATTGCAGATGCTGGATTAGGTGTCCCGGCCTCATTGGCTTTGGAAAACATGTTTGACCACAAGCGCTGCAAACTGTCAGTGAGTTGCGTTCCGCTTGCGGTCAAAACGGAAACTTTCAGGATGAGTTTGGCTTCATCTGAAAGGAACGGCGACCCGCTGAGCAGATCACTCCATAAGGCAAGATAGCTGTCAGAGAACTCAGCTCGAACCTTGCCAGAGGTATCCAGATAAGCCGGGTCAATCAGCTTCAGGATCTCTTTGTCAGGGTTGATCGAACCGCTTCGTCCCGTCTCAATCCATCTGATGATCTGGCTTGTGTTTAAAGTGGGAGCTGTGCCGATGTTTCGGACTTCATCTGCCCGGATAGTCAAGTCACCCTGAAACGCTTCAATCCGCCCATTGGTATTCTGGACCAGCTCAGCACGACTAAGAGCTTCATTTCCTGCCAGTGTGATGCTATCGTTGGCCCAGATCACCCCGCCGTTATTGATGATGCTTTTGGCATAAACCTTCAGCTCGTCCCCAGAGATCATGACAGAAGCGTTTGTTAGCGTATCTGCCGCTTTTGCGACCAGCAGATTGCCTGCAGAAATCGTTCCGCTGTTGGTGATGGAAGACTGAGAGTTTAGAGTAATATCTTGAGCACTCAGCGTGCCGCTGTTGAGGAGACCGCCAGTTCCAGCGTTTAGTGCCAGTTCCTGCGAAGCTGAAAGGATACCATGTGCGGTGATCTTGCTGGCAGTAACATCAATAGCATTTCCATAAACGGCAAAGTCTGATCCGATCGAAAAAGCATCTTCCATTGTCAGGCTGACGCGCGTCCTGCCTGTGATACTTCCGGTATTCTCAATTCCTTGGGCAGAGACCAAGGTTGTGGTCTCTCCAATTAAAATGCCCGAACTTACAAGGTTTGAATCCAGCGTACGAATATCTAATAGATTGTCGGCACCAACCAGACCAGCAAGCGAAGCAGATGAAGAGGTAATGCTGACACTTCCTCCTGCAATCTTAGAGGCGTCTGTTGCCGTGAAAGCTTGCTGAGCGATAGCGGTGAGACTGGTCCGCCCAATTAAAGTCCCAGAGTTGGAAAAGTGGAGCGCAGCATCCAGCGTGGTTTGATCTCCACCAATCAGCCCGGAGTTTACAAAAGAGCCTGAGGCTGCGGTCAGCGATGTCACCTCATCTGCGCGGATGTCACCGCCAGTTTCAAGAGAAGC
>NZ_FOSK01000006.1:0-312436 GCF_900114245.1 Pseudovibrio ascidiaceicola
TGTGGGAAGGGTATGCCTTAAACCTCATTCACTTCTGCAACAGGCGAGCATGCCGCGGTATTTATGAGCTGGTGCCGTGCAACGAGCCTGTAGAAGAGGCGCGGCTTTGACCTTAAATGCGACTGCAACAGGCGATCAAGTCGCAGCATTTATGAGTTGATGCCTTGCGTTGCGTGATTGAGCTAAACGGAAGCCGGGACGACTTTGAGTTGCTATCTGCGTTTGCTGGCGGTGTGTGTACTTGGATTGCTCCGCTATGTCTGCTTGGCTTGCGAAGGTAATGTAGAGGGCAGATCTGTGTCAGGATGTAAGTCGGTGGGACTGAGCCCGTAACAGCACGATGCTATGGGCTGCCTGCAATCGGGACAGAGCTGATCTATGCTTACTTCAGGCGAATAGGAGTGAGTGTGTATGATGGGTACTCCTTATCACTAGGCAAATCTGGCAGTTGGTTTAGGAGTTGCTGAGTTTCATATTGATTGTGTTATCTTCGTTGCAATTATTGGCTGTGTTTGATGCCTTTTATTGATTGCGAGGGAGAGACTACGTTGACGCGGGATGAGTTTGATAGTTATTGCAAGTCTTTGGTTGGGACGAGCAATGTCATTCAGTGGGGGAATGCTTCGGTTTGGAAGGTTGGGGGGAAGATCTTTGCGATCTGTTCTAACTGGGGAGAGGACCGGCCGGAGATGAAAGGGATCAAGATCAGTTTTAAATGTTCGGAGCTTTCCTATCAGATCCTGACTGAACAAGAGGGCATTATTCCAGCGCCTTATCTGGCTCGGGCGAAGTGGGTTCAGATTGAGACTGCACAGGCGATGGCTGATGAAGATATCAAGGATTATGTTCTTGAGGCGCATAGCATTATTGCGAAGAAACTGACCAAGAAACTGCAGAAGGAGATTGGGTTTGTCGCAGCTTGAAGGTGCCTGATCGCGTAGAGTTATGAATGGCTGTTCGTGCTGATTTTAAGGTTTGCGTTCTTTTGTGCTGATTTGCGTTATTTGCGTGAAATGTGCGTTGCTCGCGGTTCTTATTGAGTGGTTTTGTGTCTTGCTTTTGCACTGCGCGCATTTGAGTTCGAATGGGGTAAGGCTCTATCATCGAACCATCCTGCGGGCATATATTTCACCCGTGGAATTCTCCTTATTTTTTATGCCCGCTTTCCGGATGTTACGCTGGCATCTGCAAATAAAAGTTATCCCCCTCTGAGGTTCTTTCTTTACTCATAAGCTTGTCTTTGCAGAGTGCCGCGTTCATTCGTGCTCGGTGCTCGGTGCTCGGTGCTCGGTGCTCGGTGCTCGGTGCTCGGTGCTCGGTGCTCGGTGCTCGGTGCTCGGTGCTCGGTGCTCGGTGCTCGGTGCTCGGTGCTCGGTGCTCGGTGCTCGGTGCTCGGTGCTCGGTGCTCGGTGCCGCATATACGAAGCTTCACACGCCATGCTCTTGGGCGTTGTGTTTGCTGATTTCTTGGCATTTGATTGGAGCCCATTAAATAGAGTGGGTTATGGGTGAGAGACCCTCTATCCCTCCGAAACTTGAGATTGCTTTCGCTGTCTTCTGTTTTGTGCCAATAAGACGCTATGGATCTGAACCAACTTGATGACCGGCTGAAAGCTGACTGTGAGAAATGCGCAGCGCTGTGCTGTGTGGCGCTTGCCTTTGATAAGTCGAGTGTTTTCCCATTTGATAAAGCTGCAGGTGAGCCTTGCCGAAATCTTGAGAATTGTGGGACCTGCAAGATCCATTCTGATCTGGCGACGACCGGGTACATGGGCTGTGTTCAGTTTCACTGTCATGGGGCTGGGCCGGTTGTCACGCAGGATCTGTTTTCTGGCAATACGTGGCAGACACAGCCGCATTTACTACGGCCTATGATGGAAGCCTTCTGGGTGTTTTTGCGGCTTCAGGAACAGGTGTTGTTGCTGAGGCATGCAGCTAAGTTACCTTTGCCAGAGGCTAAGCAAAAAGAGTTGCATGCATTTTTAGATGAGCTTTGCCCTGAGAACGGCTGGAGCTGGGATTCTTTTGAAAATCTGGATCAGGCGAAAGTGTCTGCAAAAGTTAAGGGCTGGCTTGCCTCCCTGCGGGATGTACTAGCCTAGCTTTTAGATTATGCCATGGCGGACTTGATGGCTTTGACCATCAGGAGGAAAGCGGAGAGAGCTTTCCTGAGGTGGAAGCGCGGTATCTGCCGGATCGCTTTTTCTGTTGGTTTGGGCTCCTGAAACTTTATGATTTGAAGGCCTGCCTTGATGATGGGGTTCAGATAGTCGCTCAAGGTAAAAGGGAATCTGGCTACGCTGAAGCGCTGGATCTCTGAATGGTCTCCGCGCCGGGCGAACTTCTATTGTTCTGCGAATTGGCTTTGGTCGAAGTACCTGGAGACAATCAGGCCTGTTGTGTTTCCTTCCTTGTCTTTTTGCCAGGAAAGCCTGCGTTGGAGCTGGTTGCATGGGCGATTAGGTTCTTTGAGCCCATTGCCGCCATTCAACGGCGTGTAGGCATTCGCAGGAGCAGCATGCTTGTGGACCAAAAGCCAACTATGCACTAACTTTCAATTCGGATCACTCAAGCGGCGCGGGGCAGTTGAGTAGCTTCATTCACTTAAAGCATACCTGCTCTCTCTTGATAACGAGGCTAGGGATGGTGTGTCTTACCCGGAGAGTTTCCCTTGCAAGACATTGCCGGCGCAACATTCAAAGCATCTGAAGTTGTTGGTTTTTATCCGCACCGCCCTCCTTATGCTCACCAAATTTACGAGTGCATCATCGATCGATCTTCTGCAACACACCGCTTATTGGATTTGGGCTGCGGTGAGGGCAAAATTGCCAGACCAATGACCAAAGTTTTTGATCATGTTTGCGCCGTAGACCCATCCGCTAACATGATCAAGTTAGGCCGGTCCTTGGAAGATGGTAGTGCAGACAACCTTGAGTGGGTGGAGGCTGTAGCAGAAGAAGCACCATTAACGGGTAAGTTTGACACAGTCACCTTTGCATCAAGCATTCACTGGATGGAGCCAAGCAGACTGTTCCCTAAACTTGCAAAGCACTTAAGTGAAAATCATCTTCTTGCAATCATCAAGGGCGATGCAGCGTTTCAGCCGCCGTGGCAAGATGAGTGGCAACAATTTTTGAAAAAATGGGTGCCTCAAATCTCAGGTGAAGAGTTTAATTCTAATAGATGGCGGGCGACCCAAACCAAACATTTGGACTACATCAATATCCGTGAAACCAATGAGTATGTTTCGCAGCCTTTCCGGCAAACTGTTGAGGACTTTATCTGGAGCCAACATTCGCGTGATACTTTTGCGCTGGTAAAGCTGGGTTCGCGTCGCCACGAATTTTACAATGAACTTAAAGCCCTTTTGCAGCCTCATGCTAATCAAGAGGGGCAACTGACATTTCAAGTCAAAACTCATTTGACGATCGCTACAATGAAATGAGCTTCGTACCGTCTACGTCTTTTTTCCATTGATCTGCGTTCTGGTCTCAATGGTTGGCGACAAGTGCATCGGTAAACTGCTCGGCTGACATGGCAATACCTCTAAGTTGATAATTTGCTGAAAAGGGTGCGAACGTGGCACATAGGAAAAGGTTTGTCGAGCAGAGATAGACAGCCTAGAGCTTACAGATTTCCATAGCGTGGGTTTTCTGCATTGTGTATAGGAATGCAACTCCTTTGGCAGGCGATGAGCAGCGTGAACGACACTTCAAAAACAATCATTTTTGACTATGTTTCCATTGAGCGGAGTGGTTCGACGATCATTTCTGATCTGAGTGTTGTACTGCCGGATCAACGGGTTGGGATTATTGGCCGGAACGGGTCTGGCAAGTCCACTCTAGTGCGCAGCCTGAACGGTTTGCTGCCGGTGAGTGCCGGGTCTTTGCGTGTTCATGGTGTTTCTGCTGAGGAAGGTGCGAAGAAACTTGCACGGGTGACGGGGTTTGTGTTCCAGAACCCGGACCATCAGCTGATTTTTCCCACTGCGCTTGAAGAGCTGAGTTTTGGTTTGCGCCAGATTGGTGTCAGCAAGGTGGATGCAAAGGTGCAGAGCCTCGCGTTGATGAGCGACCATGGCATTGAGCCGTTGGCAGAGCGTCCGGTTCACGAGCTTTCTGAAGGGCAAAAGCAGCTGATTTGCATTCTGGCCGTGCTTATTATGGAGCCGAAGCTGGTTGTGCTGGATGAGCCGTTTTCCAGTCTGGATATGCGGACGCGGGCAGCCTTGCGGCGGAAACTGGAGAGGCTGGACCAGCAGATCCTTTTTGTCAGCCATGAGCTGGATGCGCTGAGTGACTATGACAAGGTGCTCTGGATTGAGGATGGCAAGCTCAAGCAATTTGGTGTGCCTGCAGATGTGCTGGCAGCCTATCAGGAGCATGAGCTTTCTGGCGCGGACCTTCATTTTGAAGGGATAGCGCGCGCATGATCTCCCTTTACATGGCAGGTAACAGTTGGGCGCATCGGCTTCCTGCCAGAGTGAAGCTGATCTTTCTGTTTGTGCTGAGTTTGCTGATCATCCCGTTCAACACGCTTTGGTTCTCTGCTGCTTTGCTGCTGTTTGTGGTGGCGCTTTATGCGACGCTTGGCAGGCAGGGTCTGGAGAAGGTGAAGGTGGTGCGCCCGCTGCTCTGGATGATGGGGATCATCTTTTTGGTGCACGTGTTCCTGGGTGATATTGAGCAGGGCATTATTGCTGTGTTGCGTCTATTGGCGATGGTGCTCCTTGCCAATTTTATTAGTATAACAACGCATATGGAGGCCTTGATGGATGCGGTGGAACCGTTGTTCCGGCCTCTGCGTGTGTTTGGCATCTCCCCAAGACGCGTCTCGCTGGCAGTAGCCTTGGTTATCCGGTTTGTTCCGGTGCTGCTGGCGGTTTATGCGTCGCTGCAAGAAGCGTATAAAGCCAGAACAGCCCACGCCAACAGCTGGCGCTTGCTTGCCCCATTTGCATTACACGCGATTAAAATGACAGATCATGTTGCCGAAGCTTTGACAGCCCGAGGTGGGGCTGACGGCTTTGACCGTGATAAGAAATAGATAGGATGACTATGTCTAGCGATCGTTCTCTTGTTCAGATTGCATTTTATGCGGCGCTGATTGCGGCTCTGGGTTTGGTACCCAAGATTGAGCTGGGTCTTGCTGGTGGAATTCCAATTACAGCGCAGTCGCTTGGTGTGATGCTGGCTGGCATGATGCTTGGCCCGGTTCGTGGTGGGCTTGCCGTTGCTTTGCTGCTGTTCCTCGTTGCGCTTGGTCTGCCGTTCCTGGCTGGTGGTCGCGGTGGCATCGGGGTGTTTTATGGCGCAACCGCAGGCTATCTGGCTGGTTACTTTGTTGGTGCGATTGTCACTGGTGCGATCATGAAAGCCATGCGCAACATGAACGTTGTGTTTGGTGCGGTTGTATCTGGCGTCGTTGGCGGCATTGTTGTGGTGCATGCGTTCGGTGTGCCGGTGTTGGCCTACAAAGCTGGTATGTCCATGGAGAAAGCCATCATGGTTGGCAGCTTGCCGTTTATTCCGGGTGACCTGATCAAGGTTGCTCTTGCTGCTGTTGTTGCGCACACAATTGCGCGCGGATTGCCTTCTGCAATGCTGTCACGCAACTAAGTCAGCTACAATGAATTTTGAGAAAGCCGGTTCCTTTGGGGCCGGCTTTTTCTTTGATCAGTTGCGCGATTGTAATATAACTAGCAATGCTTTTTCTGAGAGGCAGACATTGGCGCTAACCAGCAAAATTACTGCGTTTGATCCGGCTTGGTCCAATATGTTCGAGAAGGAAAGAGGACGTATCTCGGGTGCTTTCGGAGATACTCTTGTTACGATCTATCATGTTGGCAGTACAGCGATCACAGGATTAGCAGCAAAGCCTGAAATCGATATGCTGGTCGAAGTTTCCAGCCAGCAGCGCACATCTGAAGTAGACAACGTTATGCGTTCATTGGGCTATTCTCGAGGAAAAGATCTTTCGCCGGAACATTACTTCTATCGGCGGGATGTTGATGGAGTTCGGACTCATAAAGTGCATGTCTGTCCTACAGGACATTCGCAGATTTCTAGAATGCTGCGCTTCCGCGATTTGCTTCGTCAGGATGCTGAATTGAAAGATCAATATCAGTGCCTCAAGCTTAAGCTAGAGGCAGAAAACACTGATGGCATCAAAGAGTATCTAGCTGGTAAAGCACCGTTCATTGACGCCATACTGGAGGCAAAACCCGATAGCAGCAACTGATTGCAGCTGTGCCTTGGCGTTTAGTGAACAAGTGCCTCGTCCAGGTGCTTCAGGGCTTTGATGAGCAGGCCTTGGAGGATGAAATCTTCATCCCATGGCAGCACTTCCAAGTTGACTGAGTCCAGCAAAGGTGCAAGCAGTCCGCTTTCCAGCCCCTTGTTCATGCCGTGTTTGAAGAGGTCGTAGGCTTGCATGGCTTTGCCGGTGAGGACGATGCGGCTTGGGTCCAGCAGGGAAATGGTGCGGGCGAGGCTGACGCCCAGAGCGAAGCCTGCATCTGTGAAGACCTTTTGTGCCTGTGCATCACCTATGCGGGCTCTGGCGCGCAGGTTCTGAATGTACTCCGGCCCGTAGAACATGGCGGAGGGAGAGGTTTCCTTGGGCAGCTTCTGGGCTTCACGGTAGAGCGCATAGTCGGCGATGTAGGCTTCCAGACAGCCCTTCTTGCCACATCTGCAGGCAGCTCCATCTGGCGTAAATGGTGAGTGGCCGTATTCTGCGGCAGCTCCGGTTTCACCACGGTAGAGTGCGTTTTTGATGAAGATGCCCATGCCGACGCCGCGGTCGATATACACCACCACAAAGTTGCCGCTGTACTTCTCAGTGTCCTGCCGGTGCAGGGCCTCGGCAATCATGTTGGTGTCGTTGTAAAGCGTGCAGGTGATGCCGAGGGTCTTGGAGAGCTTGGCGGTGAGTTCCACCTGTCGTTCTGCAATGGTGGGTGACCAGATGATTGAGCCATTGCGCTTGCCGACGATGCCTTGGGTTGCCACGGTGATTTCCATGACAGTGCGGGCAAGCAGCGGCTCTGTTTTCATGAGCGCTTTGATTTCGCGGGCGAGCAGGGTGATGAATGCCTCTCCACCCATATCTGAGGACTCCACCATGAACTTGGCTTCTGCATGCTGGTGACCTGTGTAGTCCACCAGCGCAAGAGAAACGCGGTCTACTGAGAGTTTAACCGTAACCACATGGGCCACATCATCGCGCAGACGCAGATAGGTGCGCGGACGGCCACGGGTGTTGGCATCTGGATTGGGCTGTTCCTCGACCTCTGTGATCAGGCCGCGGTCCTTCAGATCAGCGGTGATGGAGGTGACGGCGGCAAGAGAGAGGCCTGTTAGCCGGCCAAGGTCGACACGGGCCAGAGTGGTGTGACGCCGCAACGTGGACAACACCACGAACCGGTTTTGGCGACGAACCTGCTCTCTACTGGCTTTTTCGATCATTCGAGTACTGGCCTGCACTGTGTGTTCAAAGCATGTCCGCGTTCATTTGCATTCACGCTTCAGGCTCTGAACATTTGTTTTCTAGCGCGTTCTTTTTGTTTGACGAGATAAGCATAAGTATTTGAGGACCAGTAAATAAAGGGAGTAATCGTATAAATCAGCGTTTTCACCCGAAAGTTGAGGTGACCTATTCGTAAGTCCTAGCTCGTTTGTTGAGGTGCTGTTCCGTCATCTTTATCTGTTTGAGCTGGCAAAGTTTCCGGCATCAGGAACAGGTACATGGCGCCACCGATGAAGGCCAGAATCGCGAGGGTGATGAAGGCAGGGGAATAGCCGAAGAACTGGACGATTTCTTCTGCCAGCAAGTTAGAGGCGGCGGAGCCAATGCCTACCACAGCGGCGAGGGCGCCTTGCACCAGATTGAAGCGGCCTGTGCCGCGGGTCAGGTCCGCCGCGATGAGCAGGATAATCACGCCAAAGATGCCATTGGCGATTCCATCCAAAGATTGAACGGAGATGAGTGCGACAGGGTCTTCCAGCCACATGAATAGCATGCCACGAATGGGCAGAATGAAGAAGGCGAGTAGGAAGAGTGGTTTGCGGCCCCATATGTCGGCTCTGGCGGCGCAGATGATGGACATGATGGTCATCCAGAACTGTGCCACGACGATGCAGGTTGCTGCGAAGGCGACGCCTATGTTGACGTTGGAGTTGACCGAGAGCTTTTGCCCGACCAATGGCAGCATGGCGGCGTTGGCGAAGTGGAACATGAACACGCAAAGCACCAGTGTGAGCAGGCGTTTGTCTGCCAGAATGGTGCTGACGGTGGATGGTTCATCACCATCGCCGGGATTGTGGTGCAAGCCGCCACGGGCTGCGTTGTGGTTGATGGCTGAGCCACTGACCATGCCAATGCTGATGGCCATGCCGACGGCCATGAGCGCAACAAGCCAGAATACGCCTTCTGCCGAGATCCACAGTGCGAGGCCTGCGCCCAGTATGGCGGCAAACACATTGCCGGAGTGGTTAGCAGCCTGGTTAGCGCCCATTTGCACGGTGAAATGGTCTGGCCCTGATATGCCCAGAGTTATGGCGGCGATGCAGGGGCCGACGAAGGCGACGGCAATTCCCATGAAGATCTGCGCAATGTAGATGACCACCGGGTACTGCGAGAACAGCAGGATTGAGATGGTCGCGAAGCCGATGAGCAGGGCGCAGGAGGCGAGGAGCAGGCGTTTTTTGCGGGTGCTGTCGATGAAGGCGCCAGCGGGTGTTTGCAAGGCAACGGTTGTCAGCGAGCCGATGGCGAGGACCATGCCGATGTTGCCGGGGGACCAGTGCAGGCCTGTGAGCAGGTAGATTGCAAGGTAAGGCCCAATTCCACCCACGACATCGCCGGCGAAGAAGTTCGTCGAAAGCATTGCCTTGTTGAGTTTCATGGAGACCTTAGGATGTTGTGTGATCTGGCTTGAGAATAAGTGAGAGGTCTCTAAAGAGCTGCCAAGGATTTCGCTCGATTGTGGGAGTGGTGGTTAAGCTGCTGTCAAACCACGATGGCTACGGTGAGGCATGTCGGTTTCTCTTGCTGTTTCCGCCCTCATCTTCCTTGGAATTGCGGTGCGCCAGTGGCTTCCTCCCATGGTGCGGATCTGGCACATCATGCTGGCGGGGGCGGTTGTGTTGTTGATGCTGGGAGAGATTAAGCCTGTGGCTGCGTTTCATGCGGTGGACTGGCAGTTGATCTTCTATCTGTTTGCCGTGTTCAGCATTGCCTCATCGCTGTATGATACCGGGCTTTCGCAGGACATCGCGGATATGTTGTTGAAGCGGGCCAACGCTGGTGTGGCGCTGCTGTGGTTCATTGTGGCCTCTGCGATTTGTGCGGCGGTGCTGACCAATGATGCAGCGGCGGTGATTGGCGTGCCGATCGCTATTATCCTGAGCCGTGCGTTTAAATGGAAGCTGTCGGTGGTGCTAGTGGCGCTGTGTGCGGCGGTGACGGTTGGTTCCATGGTCTCCCCTGTTGGAAACCCTCAGAATATTCTGGTGGTGAATGCCGCCAATTTTCAGAATATGCTGGCAACGTTCATTGTGTGGGCTCTGGTGCCAGGGGCCATCTGCCTTGTGGCTGTTTTCTTCCGCTTCCATCAGCTGGTGAAGAAGAATGGGTCGGACGAGAGTACACTGGTATCTGAAGAGGTGGAAACGCAGGCAGAGGCGGTTGAGGTGAGCCGTCGGCAATGGCCTGCGATGGTCTCCGCCCTGTTGCTGGTGGGTATCATCACGGGTGATAGTTTGGGCCGGACGTACTTTCACCTTGGCCCGCTGCCATTTGGCTGGGTGGGGCTGGTGTCTTGTTTGCCGATCTATCTGGCGGGGGATGAGCGACTGCGGGTCTTCAAGGAAGTGGACTGGGCAACGCTGATCTTCTTCGTGGCCATGTTTATTGTGACTGGGGCGCTCTACCAGTCCGGCTCTTTGCAGTATCTGCTTGGTTCCTTGCAGGGGGAACTGGGGGATCTGACCGTGACTGCATTGGTGAGCTTCTGGGCCAGCCAGTTGTTTTCCAACGTGCCTGTGGTGGAGCTTTACCTGAAGCTGCTGGATGGCGGCGAAACCGCCACCTTCATGATGCTCTCCACCATCTCCACCGTGGCCGGAAACCTCTTCATCATCTCCGCCGCCAGCAACGTCATCGTCGTCCAACAAGCTGAGAAATTCGGTGCCACCCCCTTCACCTTCTGGCAATTCTGCTGGTGGATGCTGCCGATTACGGTGTTCTGCGTGGCGGTGAGCTATGGCTGGATTGTGGGGTTGGTGGCGTTGGTATTGGGGTGAGTTTTGGGGCTTTGGTTGGGTGGCGTCTTCTCAAGCAGTTGGCTTATTATCTCTCAATAATTAATGCTTTTTCAGTTGCTCTTGCTAACGGGATTAGTTTTTGCGAATTCTGAGGAATGTTGGTTGGTCAATATCAGTCTTACCAATTAACTCAAACTGATCTAACTGATCCGGTGCCTCATTAGCTGCAGATTGGCTTGTGCTCTGATTCAACGTTTTCTTAATGGCTAAAGAAGAAAATTCTGAGGTTGCAATTACAGTTGCAACTCGCATCTTTTTATCAGTATCCATTTTTGCATTTGCATCGCTAAAGTCCTGTAAGTTAAGCAGGATTGATTGTAACTCGAATAGATTTAAAAGCGTGTGATTGTAAAGAATATAGCCATAGAATGCTGGGCCGTTGCCTTGTCCGAGTACTGTAAAATTTTGCTTTATTTCGGTAGGGCCTTTAATTCCTTTACGTGCGCGATATTCAATGATCCGTGGCCCTGCTTGAATAACATCTTTACAGTTGTCAGGGTTAGTAACTCGTTGGTTCAGTGTGATTGGCGTATAGTTTTCAAATGCATTAAACACGACCAACCGTGAGCCTTTGCCATCACCTTCATTTAAGCAAAGAATAGCACTCTTAAAGCTGCTTCTAGTATCTTGAGATGCAAGGTTTTTTCCACTGATACGAAGGTATCCTGAAGGAATAAACAACTCGTTGTTTTGAGGGTACCCAGCTGCGGCAATCACAAGTGCCTCAGGCGAATTTTGAACCACAGATTTTATGTTGAACTCAAGTGTAGGGTCTTCGTCTTTACGGTCAACATCAATGATGCTCGGCACCTCACCTGCCTCGCTAGATCCAGTTAACTCCAACTTGAACTCTGACAAGGCAAACCTAAGGATAGTTAAGTTTATGGGGGTTCCTTCTTTTTTTATACAAGCATGTTTTTTCTCAAGTGCGGGTGCAACCTCTGTCCACGAACTCGGATGACAGTTCATTTTGTCGGCCTGAACACTGTTTTCTGCTGATGCAGTGCCGGAAAGCAATGGAAATAGCATCCAACTATATAGAACCAATGATGAAAAAGGATTCATAAATGAAGGGTTGATGAAATACATTGGCAGCACTTTTCTATCTTTGACCGGTTTCATTCTTCGCCTGACGACTCAATGCTCGTCTAACTGAAAATAGGATTGAAATCGGTTTATCGAGTAGATTTGAATGTGCTCCGATATTTTCAGGTGGCTTGAGTTGGAAATCAAATTTTTGGTATTCTGGTCTTTCAGTTATCAACTCTTCAAACTCAAATACTTCGATTGGAGTCCCTCGCATGAACGGTTTGGCTTTCATCCAGTTCTGCGCGTGAGTATCTCTATATCGATCTACAACTTGGCCATTAAGTTGAAACAAAAGAAGATTCTTAAGGCTGTTTCTGTAAGCATCTCCAATATTGATCATCAGAGAAATTTTGTCTCCTTTCGTCAGAGGAAGTATGACTTCTTTGCTTTCTTCAAATTTGGAAAAACTTATATTTTGTATCCAAAATCCATCAGGCTGATCGGATAAGGACCGGATAATGTGATCAATGTTATTGGAATTGTATAGTGTTTCATTCTTTACAGCTTTCAGTTCATTTTTGAAATTTGCTTGTACAATTGAAAACGTCTCTTTTACAGATATCAGCTCATCCTCAAAACTCGTTTGTTGAGTTGAAATCGTCTCAGATAGTTCTTCTTTCACTGTATTCATTTGCGTGAAGAAGAAAGCATATCCAGCACCCAGAGCTATTAGCGTCATAACAAACGGCATCGCACTTCGTCTAATTTCAATGCCACCTGCCGCAAAGAATTCCAGGATGGTTTGAAATATTCCGATTTTCTCAACAACGGGGTCATCAGCAGGTTTAGGTGAAGCTGCCGAAGGGTTTGGGTGATCGACTGCATCTGAGCTCATGTGTGTTACCGTGTGTTCAAGTGGGTAATGTAAAACTATTGTAATTATATTGTTTTCAATATTTACATTATACTGCGGAGAATGAAAAAATAAAGCTAGTTATATTATAGTTATACCTGAGGATTATTTTGGTGACGAGTTGTTGTCTCAAATCTGACTTAAAGGAGGATAAGTGCTCTTGAAACCAAAAAAGACCGAAAGCGCCCCCGTCGCTTTCGGTCTTTTTTCTAGCAGGTCAACTGCTAGTTACTCTGCTGCGTCTTGTTTGATGACGCCGCGTTGGATCTGGTCTTCTTCTATGCTCTCAAAAAGGGCGCGGAAGTTGCCTTCGCCGAAGCCTTCGTCGCCTTTGCGCTGGATGAACTCGAAGAAGATTGGGCCGATGACGGTTTTGGAGAAGATCTGTAGCAGGATCTTTGTCATGCCGCCGCCAATGACGCCTTCGCCATCAATGAGGATGCCGTGTTTGGCCATGCGGTCGAGTGGCTCGGTGTGGCCGTTTACGCGCTCGGCGCTGCGGTCATAATAAGTCTGTGGTGGGCCGGGCATGAACTTGAGGCCATCTTCTGCCAGCTTGTCGGTGGCCTCATAGATGTCATCGGTGCCAACCGCGATGTGCTGGATGCCTTCGCCCTTGTACTTGCGCAAGTACTCTTCGATCTGGCTGGTGTCGTCCTTGGACTCGTTCAGCGGAATGCGGATTTTGCCACATGGGGATGTGATCGCGCGGCTGACGAGGCCGGTGATGCGGCCATCGATGTCGAAGAAATGGATCTGTTTGAAGTTGAAGAGCTCGCGGTAGAATGCCCACCACTTGTCCATGTTGCCGCGATAGACGTTATGGGTCAGGTGGTCGAGGTAATAGAAGCTCTTGCCGGTCGGTTTTGCATCCGCTTCGCCCAGCCAGTCGAACTCTTGTGAGTAGGCGGAGCCTTTGTCGCCGTATTTGTCGATGAAGTAGAGCAGGGAGCCGCCGATGCCTTTGATTGCAGGGGCGTCGAGAGTTTTGTCGGAGCCGGTGTAGGCTTCCGCCCCGCGACTGACCGCATGCTCAAAGGTCTTTTGTGCATCCACAACACGCCATGCCATGGACGGCGCGCATGGGCCGTGCTCGTCAATGAAGCGGGAGGCGAAGCTGTTTGGCTCGGCGTTGAGGATGTAGTTCACATCACCCTGACGGTAGAGCGTGATGTTTTTGCTTTTGTGCTTTGCGACAGGCGCAAAACCCATGCGGCGGAAGAGAACGTCCAGCTTTTCCGGCTCTGGGTGGGCAAATTCAACGAACTCGAAGCCGTCGGTGCCAGCAGGGTTTTCTGCTGTAATCTCAGCTGGTCCTGCATCATGCGGAAATGGGCCCATTTGTTCCTCCTCAAACAAGGCGATGAAGGCTGTTTGTCATCGTTTGATACGATGAAAACTGCCTTCCTATTCGTTCTGCGTATCTTTGTCCGAAAACCGGTTCCCACTTTTCGGCGATACACTGCAATTTAGAGTCATTCTGAAATATCTGTGGCGCGACAGGTTTGCATTCTTACGTAAAATCACGCAGTATATGCACAAATTGTGCGTCATATGTTGATTTGGTGCGAATGATGATTGAGCTTGACCAGTTTGACCTTAAGTTACTTGCAGCGCTGCAGGAAGACGCCAGCCAGACCAATCAGGAATTGGGGGAGGTGATTCACCTTTCTGCCTCTCAAGTTTCGCGCCGGCGGACACGGTTGGAGCAGGAGCGGGTGATCCGCCGATATAAGGCTGATCTTTCGCCGGAATATCTGGGGCTGGATGTGATGGCGTTTGTTGGGGTGGCGCTGGCCACGCACAACAAGGAAAACGCCCGCTTGTTTCGAGATTTGGTGCGCACCATCCCAAGCGTGCAAGAAGCCTACGCCATGACGGGGGACATGGATTACATGCTCAAGATCCGGGTGAAAGATCTGAAGGCCTTGAGCGAGGTGATCAACAATGATCTGCTGCCCCATGAAGCGGTGCAGAATGTGCGCAGCTCCATCGCGATGGATACTCTGCGGGACGACAATCATTTGCCGCTTGGGCAGTAGATTAACTGATGCGTATTCTAATCCGAAAACCGGTGTCCTCCTTTCGGGAATACGCTGTCAAACATTACAATTTTGTCAGGTTGTGTTTTTGCGGGATGGGGCATCTTGAAGTGAAAACTTTGGGTTCCCATCTCCATAGAGATTTGACGGGTAACGTCCAAAAGCAAAGGGATAGGTTTACAGATGTTCGACAGCAAGGCACTTCTTGATCAGTTCTTAGGTTCCAACGGAGGCAATCAGGCCCGTGGTGCTTTGGACAAAGGGCAGTCGTACATCAAAAACAATGCTGGTGGCCTTGCTGGTGGTGCCGTTGCTGGTGGTTTGGCCGGATACCTTCTTGGTAGCAAGAAGGGTAAGAAACTTGGCAAAAAGGCCGTGAAATACGGCGGCATGGCGCTGGTTGGTGGCCTTGCCTACAAAGCATTCCAGACATGGCAAGACGGTAAGAACAATGGCGGCGGCGGTGCAGCTGCGCCTCATGGTTCTGCGCAGGCACAGGCAACGCCCGCAACCGTTGTACCTGTACCAGAACCGCTTGCCTTGCCGGACCCGACTGGTACTGCGTTTGACCCGGATGCAGGTGCTGGCGATGCCAAAGAGTTTGCTATGGCGCTGATCGTTGCGATGATCCAGGCGGCCAAGGCAGATGGCACTGTGGACGGCGATGAAATGCAGCGCATTTTTGAGAAGCTGGATGAGCTTGGTCTGGGTGCTGAAGAAAAAGCGTTTGTGCTGGATGAGATGCGTGCGCCGCTGGACATTGACCGTGTGGTGGCGTTTGCGACTTGCCCGGAAACAGCTGCTGAGATTTACACTGCATCCCGTCTTGCGATTGACCCGAACCTTCCGGCAGAGCAGGCTTATCTGATGATGCTTGCTGCACGGTTGGAGCTGGATAGTGGTTTGGTTACGGAGCTGGACAAGGCGATTGCGGCGGCTCAAGCGCAAGCCTGAATGCGCTGATATTTGAATTGCTCGCAAATCGGGTGGTTACGGTTTGCGGAAGGCCATAGGTTGCTCCCAACTTGAGGAGTGACCTATGGCTTTTTTTATTTCTGGATTGAAATCCAACGAGTTTGAAGCATTGAATGGCCTGAGCGAAGAGCAGCTGGCAAAGCGTAATGTGGTTGTTTACGTGGCTGATGAGAAACCGGGTTTCCCCTGCCGTGTCACACTGGATGACGCTGAAGTTGGGGAGCGGGTGTTTTTGCTGAACTATGCTTACCAGCCAAATGACACGCCTTACAAAGCCTCTCATGCGATTTTTGTGCGCGAGAATGCAGCGGATGCAACGCCGTATGAGAATGAGGTTCCGGTGTCGCTTTCCTCTCGCTTGTTATCGCTGCGCGGGTTTGATGCAAACCACATGATGATTGAAGCTGATATCGCGCAAGGGGCCGATATCAAACCGATGCTGGAAGGCTTCTTTGAGAACCCGGATGTCTCTTACATTCAAATGCATTATGCACGGCGCGGTTGCTTTGCGGCGGTGGCTCATCGCGGGTGATCTAAACATATCTTACTAGTGCAAACCTCCGGCTCAGTTTCTATCCTAGGCCACAAAGAGACTTAGGGCTTGGGAGGGCCGGCATGCGCGCATTGGGAACCTGGGATTACATCGTGGTTGGGGCTGGCTCAGCGGGCTGCGTTGTTGCGAACCGACTTTCTCAGGATCCTGATGTGAAGGTGTTGCTGCTGGAAGCTGGCGGGAACGATAAACATCCGTGGGTTCATATCCCTGTTGGCTACTTGTACTGCATGGGCAATCCGCGCATGGACTGGGGGTTCCAGACCGAGGCGGAGCCGGGGCTGAACGGGCGTAAGCTGAACTACCCGCGTGGCAAGCTGCTGGGCGGGTGTTCTTCCATCAACGGAATGCTGTATTTGCGCGGTCAGGCGCAGGATTATGATAACTGGCGCCAGCTGGGACTGACTGGTTGGGGCTGGGATGATGTGCTGCCGTACTTCCTGAAGTCAGAGGATCACTATGCCGGATCTTCCGAGGTGCATGGGGAAGGGGGAGAATGGCGCGTTGAAGAGCAGCGCTTGTCGTGGCCTATCCTCGACCGCTTCCGTGATGCTTGCGAAGAGGTTGGCATTCCGAAAATTGATGACTTCAACGGCGGTGATAACTTCGGCTCCTCGTATTTTCAGGTGAACCAGCGCAAGGGCGTGCGTTGGAGTACGTCCAAGGGGTTTTTGAAGCCAGCTGAGAACCGGGGGAACCTGAAGGTTCTGACCAATGCGCAGGCAACCGCGCTTGTGTTTGGCGGGCGTCGTGCGACTGGCGTTTGCATGATGGTGAATGGTGAGATGGCCTCGGCTGCCTGTACAGGAGAGATCATCCTGAGTGCGGGGGCTATTGGGTCGCCGCAAATTTTGGAACTGTCCGGCATTGGGTCTGGTGAGCGTTTGACCCAGCATGGGATCGACATGGTGCTGGACCAGCCTCAGGTGGGGGAGAACCTGCAGGACCATTTGCAGATCCGCAGTATCTATAAGGTTCAAAACACAGTGACCTTGAACCAGCGGGCGAACTCGTTGATTGGTAAGGCGAAAATTGCGGCTGAATATGCGCTGAGCCGGTCTGGTCCCATGTCCATGGCGCCAAGTCAGCTTGGGGTGTTTACGCGCTCCGACAGTTCTTATGAGACACCAAACATCGAGTATCACATTCAGCCGTTGTCGCTGGATAAGTTTGGTGATCCGCTACACGAGTTTCCAGCGATTACGGCCAGTGTTTGCAACTTGCGGCCAGAGTCTCGCGGCAGCGTTCATATCGGGTCTGGCAATGCGATTGCGCATCCAAAGATCCAGCCAAACTACCTTTCCGCCGAAAGTGATCGCCGTGTAGCAGCGGACAGTCTGCGTTTGACCCGCACGATTATGGAGACCAGCGCGATGGCTGAGTTCTCTCCGGAGGAGTATCTGCCGGGTGCTCATATTGTTAGTGATGATGATCTTGCAATTGCAGCGGGCGACATTGGCACCACGATCTTCCACCCTGTGGGGACGTGTTCCATGGGAGCTGTGGTTGATGAGCGGCTGAAGGTGAAGGGCATTGAGGGCCTGCGCGTCGTTGATGCTTCCATTATGCCACGCATCGTCTCTGGTAATACCAACTCCCCGACAATAATGATTGCGGAGAAAGCCTCTGATATGATCCGTGAGGACCGGAAGAATGCGGTGGTTGCTGCTTAGGGGAGTGTCCTGCGGTTATTCGCATTCTTTTTCGCGTTCGAAGTAATCACGCAGCAAGCCTACTCGTTTGGGGCGGAAGGATTCCTCCAGGAACTCAACTGACTGGATCCGGTCGAGCCGGAACATGCGGAAATCTTCTCGTAGGCAGCACCAAGAGATCAGGGCCTGAACCTCGCTGAAGAAGTAGATGGTGAGCGGCCAGACTTTGCGTTTTGACAGGCGGTCCTTCAGGTCCAGATAATTCAGAGACACCGCCTGTTCATTCCAAATTGCTTCGCGAAGACCGGGGAAGTCTGCCTCTGATGTAGGCGTGTTGCGCAAGATGTGGCTGCCGACTGTCGCATGCCGCAATCGTTGGCGCATACTTTGCGGAAGGCTTGCTTCCAACTTCACCAAAGCATTTTGGGCTGCATACGTGAACTCTATGTTGCCAAGTTTAGCGACGGTATGCAGGCCAAGAGCCAGCGCTTCCACCTCATCAGCTTCAAAATGCATTGGCGGCAATGAGGGGTCTTCTGTCAGCGTGTAGCCGAACCCTGCTTCCCCATCGATGATTGCGCCAGAGGACCGAAGGCTTTGAATGTCGCGGTAGATGCTGCGCTCTGAAACTTCCATTTCCAAGGCCAGCCTTGATGCTGTCACCGGGGAAGGCAATCGCCGCAGGACTTGCATCAGACGAATTAAGCGGTCAGAGCGGCTCACGAACAGTCTCCAGTTTCAACATGTCTATGCATGATTGAGTTTGAGTATAACCATGCTGACAAGAATTGTCAGGAGCCCCTTCGTATTTAGGTGCAGCACAGAGCTAACACATCAAGTTCCATGAAACTGGTCAAGGAAACCGGCATGTCGCACTTAAAGACTATTTTTGTAATCGGAGGTCTCCTCGCAATGTCTACAACTTTTTCAACCACTGCTTCAGCTGCTGAAACTGCGCATAAACTCACTATCGTCAATCCCCAGAGCCTCTATGATCCGTCTGCCCATGGCTACAGCGTGTCCGTGGTAGCGCCAGCTGGCGCACGGGTTGCCTATGTTTCCGGGCAAGGTGGTGCTGATGACAAAGGCGCTTATTCGCCTGATTTTTCGGTACAGGTTAAGCAGTCATATGCAAATCTGAAAAAGGTGCTTGATGCGCTTGATGCCACACCAGCTCAAGTTGCCAAGCTTACCGTCTATGTGGTTGACCATGATCCGTCGAAGCTTGGGGTGTTGACCCAGAATGTGATGGAGATGTTTGGAGAAACGCTGCCGGCGCAGACGCTGGTTCCTGTTCCCAAACTGGCAATTGATCCTATGCTGTTTGAAGTGGAAGCAGTCGTTATTCTTCCTTAGCTCATTGCAGGGTAATCCCTGCCTACTGCGTTTAATGATGCCTTTGCAGAAGTTGAGGCATCATTGCCGGAGTGTTTTAGCGCGCGATGAGCGAGACGAATATCTGAACGCCAGCAGCAGGAGGCCTGAGGATGCATGATGTGATTGTGGTTGGGGGGAGTTACGCCGGAATGGCCGCTGCCTTACAATTGTTGCGTGCTCATAGATCTGTTCTGGTGATTGATGCAGGTGAGCGACGGAACCGCTTTGCCGAGCATGCCTACGGTTTTTTGGGGCAGGATGGGATGAGGCCTGATGACATATGGAAACAGGCGAGAGACCAACTTGATGCCTATCCGGGGCTCACTTGGTATACGGGGACGGTTCAGGAAATTTCTGGTGAGATTGGAATGTTTCGTGTTTGCACCGATATGGGCGCGGATTCTACTGCTCACCGGATTTTGTTGGCTACGGGTGTTCGTGATGAGCTGCCCGATATTCCGGGTTTGTTAGAGCGCTGGGGCAAATCGGTTTTGCATTGCCCATACTGCCACGGTTATGAGCTGAGTGACGGGCCAATCGCTGTTATTGCCTTCAACCCTGTCTCTCTGCATCAGGCTGAGATTATGCCGGAGTGGGGACCAACGACCTTTTTCACGAATGGTGCGTCTTCACTGGAGGAGGAGCAACGAGCACATCTGCTTCGCAGGGGCGCTACACTCGAAGATGTCGGGATCAGTCGTATTGAGGGTACTGCCGATATTGTGCTTGAAGATGGCCGTACATTGCCGTTTTCTGCGATCTTTGTTGTTTCCAACACCTATCCATCCAGCATGCTTGCTCAGACGGCTGGGTGTGCGTTGGAGGATCACCCTATGGGGCAACAGCTTGTGACTTCCGAGTTCAAGGAGACGACCGTTCGTGGTGTCTTTGCCTGTGGTGACGTTGCCCGCGTTCCGCATTCAGTTTCCTTTGCCGTGGGGGACGGTGTCTGGGCCGGAATGCATGTGCATCGGTCTTTGATTGATCCGGATATGTAGAGCGACTGAGTTAAGCTTATCGTTTTGAAACCACTGTTTGTTCCCAGCCTTTGATGAGTGCTGCGCGGCGTCCGGGGTATCTATCTTTTTGAACTTCCACAGAGTGAACCCGGTCGGTGCGGAAATGCCGGTAGTCCTCTCTGGTTTCGCACCACGCGACGATGTAGCGGACCTTATCCAGATAGGCGATGAACAGAGGCCAGATGATGCGGGTGGTGAGTTGCTCGCTCTGGTCTTTGTAGATGAGCTGCAGTTTGGTTCTGCTTCGGATGGCGCGTCTCAGGATGACGCCGTCGAACTGATCGCTGGCAGGTGGTTTGGTTGCGATGGGTTTGACGCCAGCATCCAGTATGATTGGGCGCAGCTCTTGTGGGATGGCAGCAGAGAGTTTGGCGACCAGATCTCTGGCGGAGCGGGCGAGGGATGGATCTGCCTGTGTTGCCACCCATGCGGCGCCCAGTGCAGCGGCTTCCAATTCGTTAGCAGTCAGCATCAATGGCGGCATGTCATAAGCATCATCCAGCACGTAGCCTGTTCCGGCTTCTCCGGTGATGGGCACGCGCTGGGCCATGAGTTCTGCCATGTCGCGATACAATGTGCGCAGGGAGATTTCGAGCTCGTCTGCGAGAGCGCGTCCTGTGACAGGAGACCGGCTGGACCGCAAAATCTGGATGATGTGGAAAAGGCGTTCCGTGCGACGCATTGCGGGCTCCTGCTGTCATGCTGCTGCCACAACGGTGTCAGCAGCGCCACTGTATCAAGGGTTCAGCACCAAGCAAGATGTTTGCGAAGACTGAGGAAATCCAGATGATACACTTTGAGCGTTCTTTGATGATTGATGCCCGCGCGGATGCAATTTGGAATGTGCTTGGCAAGTTCATGCAGATCGATGAGTTTGCTCCGCTGTTGAAGTCCGTTGATGCACTGACGGAGGGGCCGGATGGGGTTGGCTCCAAGCGGCGCTGTCACTTTGAGGATGGTAACTCCGTGGTTGAAGAAGTGATCGAATGGGAGACAAATCACCGATATCGCGTTCGGCTGTCAGAGGCGCCCTCCATGCCGCTGCATGAGGCTTATGCGGAGATCTGCATAAAGCCACACACCCAAGGTCGGTCTCTGGTGGTGTGGAGCATGGATTACCGCATGAAGTATGGGCCGCTTGGATGGTTGATGGGCCAGACCCTGCTTAAAATGATGATGGGCAAGGTGCTTGATGCGAACCTGAAAGGCCTTTCTGAAAAGGTGAAAGCGCTAAGAGCAATTGCGGCTTAGAGCGGAATACGCTTGACGAAACCCATGCAGGCTTTGATATGAGTCAGTGGTTCGGGTGGGTTAGGTCCTTATAGTTCCAGTCGGACTCGCGAAATGGAGTATCCTGATTGTGACTGGTTTCTGGCGTTTTTGTTCTGCAGCTGTTGTAAGCCTTGCGCTGTTTGTTGGCGGCGGGGCTGGTGCGTTTGCGCAGGAGCCGGAGCGGATACTGGTGTTCGCCGCCTCCAGCCTGAAGGATGTGCTGGAAGATGCTGGCGCGCAGTTTGATCAATCCCATAACACCAAGACAGAGTTCTCCTTCGGTGGTTCGCAGACCATCACCCGCCACGTTGTGGCCGGTGCGCCGGCTGATGTGCTGGTGACAGCGGATGATGCGTGGATGGCGTATGCCGTGAAGAATGGTGTGCTGGTGGATGACAGCGTGGTGGAGCTTGCCTCCAACGGGCTTGTGCTGGTTGGCTCTGAGGTGCAGAGCGCAGAAGCTGTTGAGCTGAATGCAGAAGCCTTGCAGTCTGCATTAGCGGATGGGCGTTTGGCGATGGGAGAGCCGGAGACGGTGCCTGCGGGGCGTTATGGCAAAGAAGCGCTGACCAACCTCGGTTTGTGGGAGAATGTTGCTCGTCAGGTGGCTCCCATGGAGAATGTGCGTGTTGCTCTAGCCGCTGCTGCGCGGGGTGAAGTGCCATTGGCGCTGGTCTATTCTTCTGACGCGAAGGTGGAACATGGTGTGCGGGTGCTTGCGGAAATTCCGCAGGACAGTCATCGTGCTATTGTTATTCCGGGAGCCTTGACCTCTGGCCATTCCGAGGCTAGCGAAGGATTTATGGAGTTTTTGAAGAGTGCTGAGGGGCGCAAGATCTTTCAGGCTCATGGTTTCAAAGTGAGTGGCGATTGAGCTTTTATCTGACGGATGCAGAATGGGCAGCGATCCAGCTGTCGCTGCAGGTTGCGAGCCTTGCAATTGCGATTGCGCTGCCGCCTGCGGTTCTGCTCGGCTATGCTCTCGCCCGCTGGAAGTTTCCCGGATACACACTGGTGAATGCCTTGGTGCATTTGCCGATTGTGCTGCCGCCTGTAGTGACGGGTTATGTGCTGCTGGTGCTGTTTGGGCGGCAGGGTATGTTGGGCAGCTTTTTTGCTGATGTGTTTGGCATTGTGTTTGCCTTCCGCTGGACAGGAGCTGCGCTAGCTGCCGGGATCATGGCGTTTCCGATGATTATTCGTCCGGTGAAGCTTTCCTTTGAGTTGTCTGATGGGCAGTTGGAAGAAGCGGCGCATTCGCTGGGAACGTCTCGCCTCAAAACCTTTCTGCTGATCACGCTGCCACTGGCGCTGCCGGGTATCCTGAGCGGTGCGATCCTTGGGTTTGCTAAGGCAATGGGTGAGTTTGGGGCGACGATTACGTTTGTTTCCAACATTCCCGGTGAGACGCGCACGCTGTCGCTGGCGCTTTACACGGAGATGCAGAGCCTTTCTGGTGATGCAGGAGCGATCCGCCTGACGGTGATTGCGATTGTGGTTTCCATCTGTGCGCTGGTGTTCTCTGAGGTGATTTCACGACGCCTCTCCCGCAAGTTGGGAGGGCAGCATGATTGACGTCGATATCTCCAGCCGGTTGGGTGACTTCTCGCTTTCTGCCAAGTTTGAGGTGAACAGTGGGATCACGGCGATCTTTGGTAAGTCAGGGGCTGGCAAATCCTCGTTGATCCGCATGATTGCTGGGCTGTCCGCTCCGGATAATGGCCGTATTGCGCTGGGCGAGCGGGTTGTTTTTGACCGGGCTGCTTCCATCAACGTGCCTATTCAGCAGCGCGGGGTGGGCATGGTGTTTCAGGATTCCCGCCTGTTTCCGCATATGAATGTGGAGCGGAATCTGCTTTACAGCCAGTGGGCGGCGGGGCGGAAATCTGCCGTTGGGCTTGCTGAGATTGCAGAGCTGCTGGGTATCTCCCACTTGCTGAAGCGGCGGCCTCATGGTCTTTCCGGTGGGGAGAAGCAGCGTGTGGCGATTGGGCGGGCATTGCTTTCCAATCCGCAGCTGCTTGTGCTGGATGAGCCGCTGGCGTCACTGGATGCCTCGCGTAAAGCGGAGATCCTACCGTATCTTCTGAAGTTGAAGAATGAGTTCGGTATTCCGATGCTGTATGTGAGTCACAGTCTTGGTGAGATTGAGCAGTTGGCGGATACGCTGGTGCTACTGGATGCCGGGTCTGTGGTGGCACATGGGCCAATTGCGCAGATGCTGAGCAATCTGGAGCTGCCGCAACTGGCGAGTGGACCGGATGCTGGTTCCCTGCTGTTTGCCACGCTGAACACCTATGATGAGCAGTGGCAGATCACTGAGTTTGGCCTGGAAGGGCAGGTGCTGCAGTTACCGGGGCAGTTGGGTACTGTAGGGCAGGATGCCCGCATTCGCATCAAGGCAAAGGATGTGGCTCTGGCTCGTAAAGCGCCGGAGGAAGCATCCGTTCGTAATGTGCTGTCCGTTGTGATTGAAGGGATTACGGAGACCTCTGGCCCTTATGCTGAAGTGGATTGCCGGGTTGGGGAACAGCATTTGCGGGCTCGTTTGACGCGTCACTCCGTGCATGAGTTGCAACTGGTTGCCGGACAACAGGTATTTGCTTTGATCAAAAGTGTTGCGCTAGACCAGTGAACGAACACGCGTTACACCGTACGTGATTGAGTGCATTTGGTGATGTCTCGGGAGGTATCGCCACCATATTCTAAATCGGACAAGCGACGTGAACAGGACAAGCAGATCTGAGCGATGGCAGCGGGTCTCCAGTGTTGCACTGGTGACGTTTGCTATATTTGCGCTCGTGGTTGCCTGGGTCGCGATGCAGTTGAGCAGCCAGTTTTATATGGCTGACTTGCAAACGCGTGGGCAGGCGACCTTATCTGTGCAGGCCGCTGGGCTTGAGAAGTATCTCGATAAGTACCGCTTGTTGCCGCCGTTGCTGGCGCGGCGCTCTGATATTGTGCAGATCCTTGCCAATAATGAACATGAGCGCGGGCAGAATGTTGCCAAGGTGATTGCTGGTATGTCTGGTGCGCAGGAAGTTTGGTTCCAAAAGCCGGATGGCCAGATTGTTGCTTCCAACCTGGTTGATAACGCCAGTATGGCAGAGCAGGGCATGTCCTCTTATGCGGATGCGTTGCAAGCGGCGCGGCAAGGGCGGCTTGGGCGGCAATTGGTGCTATCGCGCAGTGGTGGACCTGCCAGCTATGTGTTTATTGCTCCGGTTCGGCAAGGGGAGCAGGACTACGGCTTTATTGCGGTTCGTGTGAGCCTTGAGGGGGTTGAGCAATCCTGGGCACTTTCCAAGGATCGTCTTGTTGCTGTTGATCAGAATGGCATTGTGGTTGCCACTAACCAATCTACTTGGCGTGGTGAACGGTTGTTTGCACAACGTACGACGCGACGTGGACGTGTGTCCGCTACTCTCAATGGGGTGATTGAGCAGCGTTGGTATGATTTGAATTTCCAGCTTGTGCGGTTGAGCCCGCCTTTCAATAAGCCCAACTTCCAGATGATTGAGCAGGAGCTGCCTGTGCTGAACTGGAAAGTGGTGTTGTTTGCCGACACTTCTCAGGTTCGTCAGCAGTCTATCTGGGCTGCTCTGGTGGCTTTGCTGCTGTGTGTTGTCAGTGGTGGATTGTTCTGGATGGCGGGTGAGCGGCGACGGCGGTTGCTCGAGCGTATTCGGCAGGACAAGGTTTATGCGGCGCGGCTGGAAGAGCGCGTGCATGAACGTACCCGTGAGCTTTCCACTATGAATGCTTTGCTGGCGCAGGAAGTGAAAGAACGTGAGGCAGCAGAAACCGGACTGCAACAGGCACAGGCCAGTCTGGTGCAGTCTGCAAAGCTGGCGACATTGGGTGAAATGTCTGCTGCGCTGTCTCATGAGTTTAACCAGCCACTGGGCGCGATCCGTACGCACTCAGAAAATGCGCAGGTGTTGATTGAGACCGGTAAGTCAGACCGGGCGTTGAAGAGCCTAGGCAAGATTGTTGCCATGGTGGAGCGCATGGCGGCGATCAGCCAAATCCTGAAAGGCTTCACCCGTAAAGCGGGGCGTGATCTTACTCCGGTGAAGGTTTCTGCCGTTGTTGGCGAAGTGCTGATGCTGACGGGCCCCCGTTGCAAACAGATGGGCGTGCACACTGAGGTGGTGCAGGACGATAAGTCCATTGAGGTTCTGGCTGGGCAAGTGCGTCTTGCGCAGGTGCTGATGAACCTGATGAGCAATGCGCTGGATGCCATGAAGGTGCAAGTTGAGCCGTGTATCCGGATTTCGGTTGCTCACCATGAGCAGCAAGTGATTATCCGCTTTGAGGACAACGGCCCCGGTGTGCCAGAGGATGTTGTTGCGAGCATTTTCGACCCGTTCTTCACTACAAAGGATGTGGGTGAAGGATTGGGGCTTGGCCTTTCCATTGCCTATAAGATAATCGAGGATCTTGAAGGGCAGCTGCGCTATGAGCAATCTGAGCTTGGTGGTGCATGTTTTGTGATTGTGCTGAAGGATGCCTCGGAGACTTCCGGCGATCTTGAGGAAGAAGAAGTTTAGTATGGACGTATGGGCAATCGATAAAGCCACCATTCTTCTTGTCGATGATGATGAGGATATGCGTGAGGCGCTGGTGGAAGGGCTGGAACTGGCTGACTATCACGTGGTGTCGTTTTCTCGTGCTGAAGAAGCGCTCGAGCACATCACGCATGAGTTCTATGGTGTTCTGGTCAGCGATATCCGTATGCCCAAGATGGGTGGCTTTGATCTGATGAAAGCTGCTTTTGAGATCGATAGTGCTTTGCCTGTGGTGCTGATTACGGGCCATGGTGACGTGCCGCTGGCAGTGGAAGCCATGCGGGCCGGGGCCTATGATTTTAAAGAGAAGCCGTTTCCGGTTAGCGGGCTGGTTGCCGTTGTTGAGCGCGGGCTGGAAAAACGCCGTTTGACACTGGAAAACCGCGTGCTGCGTGAAGAACTGGGCAAGCTCTCTGGTCTGGAAGAGCGCATTGTTGGCAAATCACCGTCCATGGAAGAGCTGCGGAGTACGATTACCGCGCTGTCTGGCACGGATGCGGATGTGCTTATTCTGGGTGAGACTGGTTCTGGTAAAGAGGTCGTCGCGCGTGCTTTGCATGAAGAAGGCCTGCGCAAAGACGGGCCATTTGTAGCGCTGAACTGTGGCGCCCTGCCTGCAGATATCATCGAGAGCGAGCTGTTTGGGCATGAGAAAGGCGCATTTACTGGTGCAAGTGGTCTGCGTATTGGCAAGCTGGAACATGCACATGGCGGGACGGTGTTTCTGGATGAGATTGAGTCCATGCCACTGGACTTGCAGGTAAAGCTGCTGCGGGTGTTCGAGACGCGAACGATTGAGCGGCTCGGGTCAAACAAGTCCATTCCGCTGGATCTGCGTTTTGTGGCTGCAACCAAGGAAGATTTAGAGGCAGCCTCTAACGAAGGGCGGTTCCGGAAGGATCTGTTTTATCGCCTTAACGTGATTACACTGGCTATTCCGCCTCTGCGGGAACGCTTGGAAGATATTCCGGTGCTGTTCCACTATCTGACGCGGGGTGCGCGGGCGCGCTATCGGAAAGAAGTGCCGGAGATTTCACGGGAGTTTCTCGGTGAACTGATGCAGCGTGAGTGGCCGGGAAATGTACGCGAACTGCGCAATGTGGCAGACCGGTTTGTGCTGGGGTTGGAAGGTCAGCCAAAGGCAGCTGGCGCGGCGGTTGTCGTTTCGGGTCCGCAGAGCGGTACTCTGGCTGAGCGCGTAAGTACCTATGAACGCGATATTATTGCTGTCGAGCTTGAGAAGAACGACGGCAAGATCAAGCCGACATACGAGGCCCTCTCCGTTTCCCGTAAGGCGCTTTATGAGAAGATGAAGAAGTACGGGCTTGGTAAGGACGAGATTGGTGAATGAAGATGTGTCGAATTCGACACATTTTTGAGTAGTCAATGTTACTTATTCGTAACAAATGCAATTTGAATGATTAGGTAGATATCCGTAAGTAGCTGAAAATACTATTAGTATTAAAACTGGCACGCAGATTGCTTTTAGTATCGCGAGGGGCTTCGCTCCGTTCCATCTGGGAGGATACTATGAAGAAGATTATTACTGCTGCCACAGTTGCAGCTGGCATGTTCACCGCTACTCAGGCTGTTGCTGCTGAAGCGTGTGATCCGGGTGAAGTTGTTATCAAGTTCAGTCACGTTGTGTCTGCTACCGGCCACCCAAAGGGTGACTTCGCGACTGCATTGGCAGAGCGCATCAACAATGAGATGAATGGCAAAGCCTGTATGCAGGTTTTCCCAAGCTCCCAGCTGTTTGATGATGACAAAGTGATGGAAGCTCTGCTGCTCGGCGACGTTCAGATCGCTGCGCCTTCTCTTGCTAAGTTCGAAGCTTACACACTCAAGTATCGTGTGTTCGACCTTCCGTTCCTGTTCTCCGACATGGATGCAGTGAACAACTTTACGCAAGGGGAAAAGGGTCAGGAACTGCTGGGCGCGATGTCTGACATCGGCTTTGTTGGCCTCGGCTACGTTTACAACGGCATCAAGCACTTCTCCGCTAACAAGCCGCTGTTGTCACCTGCTGATGCTGCTGGCCTGAAGTTCCGCGTTCAGACCTCCGACGTTGCTGTTGCGATGATTGAAGCGATGGAAGCAAACGCACAGAAGCTTGCGTTTAAAGAAGTATACGGCGCACTGCAGACCGGCGTTGTTGATGGTCAGGAAAACACCTGGTCCAACATCTACACCAAGAAGTTCTTTGAAGTTCAGGACGGTATTACAGAAACCAGCCACCAGCTGCTGTCTTACCTTGCTGTGACCTCTCAGGAATGGCTTGATAGCCTTGATCCAGAAGTTCGCGATCAGTTCATCACTATCTTCACCGAAGTGACCAACGATGCGAATGCTCGCTCTTCCGCTATCAACGAAGCTAACAAGCAGAAGATCATTGAAGCTGGTGTAGAAGTTCGTACTTTGACACCTGAGCAGCGTCAGCAGTGGGTTGACGTTATGAAGCCTGTATGGGGCAAGTTTGCTGATGACATCGGTCAGGATGTGATCGACGCTGCTGTCGCAGCAAACAACTAATCCAATACATTTTGATAAGTCTGCCCGGCCATTGGCCGGGCGGACCCTGAAAAACCACAATGGTTTCTTTCTCCGTGCCGCAACACACTGAGAAATGAGAGTGCTATTGGGGGAGGGCGCTTTGTCTCGACTAAATAAAATAATAGATGCTTTCGAAGAAGGGTTTATCGCCACCATCCTTGCGGTGATGACGTTGGTCACCTTCTGGCAGGTCGTCATGCGGTACGGCTTTAACTCGGGTTGGGGTGGCGCGCTACAGTTCACCCGCGTGCTGTTTGCATGGCTTATTCTCTTCGGCATGAGCTACGGCCTGAAAATTGGCTCGCACCTTGGCGTTGATGCTTTCATCCGCTTGTTCCCTAAACCGGTTTTCCGCACCTTCGGGTTGATTGGTGCGCTGGTGACGCTGCTTTATGCGGCGCTGCTGTTTGATGCAGACTGGTTTGGCTGGTTGCTCGGGCTTGATAACCGTGGTTCTTCCGGCGGTGCATTCGACTACGTTGCCAAGTACTACAAGCTTCCAATTGGCATGGAAGATCTGAAGTTTCCTGAGTGGTATCAGGAGATGTTTGGCGTGAAAGAGCGTGTTCCACGGTGGTGGGGCTATGTCATCTTGCCAATCGGTCTTGCCCTTCTGGCTTTCCGGTCGCTGCAGATGTGCTGGTTCATTCTGACTGGCCAACGCGACACGATGATTGCCGCGCACGAAGCTGAAGAGCTCGTTGAAGAAAACAAAGACGTGCTGAAGGACTAAGCCCAATGGAAACTGCTGTTCTCTTTTTGCTGCTCTTTGGGCTGCTTCTTATCGGGGCACCAATCGCGATTGCGCTTGGTTTGTCTTCCGTTCTCTACATCGCATTGTTCTCTCATGACTCCATGAGCTCTGTAACTATTCAGATGTTCAATGCATCACAGAACTTTACACTGCTTGCTATCCCGTTCTTCATTCTGGCTTCCAGCTTCATGTCCACTGGCGGCGTCGCGCGCCGTATCGTGAACTTTGCTGTTGCGACAGTTGGCTGGGTGCGTGGTGGTCTGGCTATGGCCGGCGTGCTGGCCTGTATGATCTTTGCCGCGCTTTCCGGCTCTTCCCCTGCGACTGTGGTTGCGATTGGAACGATTGCGATTGCTGCGATGCGTCAGGCTGGATACTCTAAGGAGTTTGCTGCAGGTATCATCGCTAATGCTGGTACACTGGGTATTCTGATCCCGCCTTCCATCGTGATGGTTGTTTATGCAGCTGCAACCAACGTTTCTGTTGGGCGCATGTTCCTGGCCGGTGTTATTCCGGGCATTGTGGCTGGTTTGATGCTGATGGTGACGATCTACATCATCGCGCGTAAGAAAAATCTGCCAGCTCAGCCTTTCCCAAGCATTCGGGTGCTGTGGTCTACGTTTGCTGAAGCTGCGTTTGGTATGTTCCTGATCGTGATCATCCTTGGCGGCATTTACGCAGGTGTGTTTACGCCAACAGAAGCTGCTGCTGTTGCTGCTGTTTATGCATGTCTGATTGCTCTGTTTATCTATCGTGACATGGGGCCGTTGAAGGACAAGAAATGGCGTAAATCGGGTGAAGGACTGCTTGAGGCAATCGTCCGTAACATTGGATTGAGTGTTCTTTACTTCTTCCCTGCCTTTTTCCACCGGGATACACGCAAAGTGCTGGTTGAGAGCAGTAAGACCACGATCATGCTGATGTTCATCATCGTGAATGCGCTGCTCTTTGCTCACACACTCACTGCTGAGCGTATCCCGCAGGTCATTACCGACTGGATGTTAGGTGCGGGTTTCAACTGGTTCACCTTCCTGATTGCCGTCAACATAATCCTGCTGATTGGTGGTCAGTTCATGGAACCATCCGGTCTGCTGTTGATTGTGGCACCTGTGGTGTTCCCGATTGCTGTGGAGCTGGGCGTTGATCCAATTCACTTGGGTATCATCATGGTGGTGAACATGGAGATTGGCATGATCACACCGCCGATCGGGCTTAACCTGTTTGTGACCTCGGGCATAACGGGCATGAGCCTGGTGCAGGTGGTGCGCGCAGCTGCGCCGTTCGTGATGGTTCTACTGGTATTCCTCGTATTGGTCACGTACTTGCCATGGCTTTCCACGGCGCTACCGACCTATATGATGGGGCCAGAGGTTATCGTCAGATAGTTTGCTGGAACCAAGATATGTTTTGAAAAGCCGGGGCATCTGCTCCGGCTTTTTTGTTGCTGCTTATTCGAGGCAAATGCGCCGCAATAGCTTAGGCGGATTTTGGGGGTAAACTGCGATAATGGGCGGGTACCCTAATGTTGCCGTGAGGAGCTGATGAGGAGAGCATTTACTGCCGTAATTCTCGCTCTGGGCATTGTTTTTGCCGCACCTGCATTTGCCCAGATTGATTGTAAGCTTGGTGAAGTCGTCATCAAGTTCAGCCATGTTGTGCCACCGAGAGGGCATCCCAAAGGGGATTTTGCGCGCATGTTGGCAGAGCGGGTGAATACTGAGATGAATGGCCGGGCATGTATGCAGGTGTTTCCCTTTTCCCAGCTTTATGATGATGAGAAGGTGATGGAAGCCCTGATACTGGGCGATGTGCAATTGGCTGCGCCCTCTCTTTCAAAACTGGAAGTGTACACCAACAAGTACCGGCTTTTTGACCTGCCTTTCCTGTTTGAGGATATGGACGCGGTGCAGCGATTTACTGCCAGTGAAAAAGGACAGGAATTGCTTGGTGTCATGTCTGATTTTGGGGTTGTTGGGCTTGGGTACCTTTTTGATGGATTAAAGCACTTTTCTGCTGATAAGCCGCTGCTCGTGCCTTCTGACGGGGCAGGGCTGAAGTTTCGGGTACAAAACTCTGATGTGGCAGTTGCGATGATTGAGGCGATGGGGGCGAGTGCGCAGAAGCTTGCGTTCAAAGAGGTTTACGGGGCTTTACAGTTGGGAGTTGTTGATGGGCAGGAGAATAGCTGGTCCAATATTTTCACGTCACGGTTCTTTGAGGTTCAGGACGGGATTACTGAAACCAATCATCAGCTGCTGGCTTATGTTGTGTTTGCACCTAAGGAGTGGTTGGAAAGCCTGGAGCCTGATTTGCGGGAGCAGTTTTTGACTATCTTCCGGGAAACGCTGGTTAAGGCCAACGGGCAAGCTGCAAAGACGAGCGAAGAGAACCGGCAGCGGATTGTTGATGCGGGTTACACCGTCCGTGAGCTGACGCCGGAACAGCGGCAACAATGGTCGGATGTGATGCGGCCTGTATGGGGCGAGTTTGAAGATGAGATCGGCAAGGATCTGATTGACGCCGCAGAAGCAGCTAATGTGACCAAGAACAACTGATGGACTTCTAATCAATCTGAAAGCTATTGCGTGAATACGTCTATTTCGTATGATCAATGTTGATCATGTGATAGGTGTGCGATGTCTGAAGTTATTTATCTTTCTGCCAAAGAAGCTGCCAATGAGTTGGGCGTACGTCCGGCCACGCTCTACGCTTATGTAAGCCGCGGGCTGATCCGCTCTGTTCAGGGGCCGGGGCGGACGCGGCTTTATGATGCTTCAGACATTCGCTTCCTGAGAAGTCGCCGGGCTGGAGAAGGTCCTGAGGAGCGAGAAGGGCAATCGCGTAGTGCTGCTGCCAAGGGCGTGCTTGAGACCAAGCTGACGCTTTTGACAGATGAAGGGCATTATTACCGTGGTCAATCTGCATTGGAACTCGCGAAGGCTGGGACGCTTGAGAGTGTGGCCACGCTGTTGTGGGATTGTGAGAATGATCCATTTGCTCAACCTGCTCCAGATGCCGTCGAGGTGGTGAACGGGCACCGGCGGCCAGTTGAGCGAGCTATTGTGACTCTCTGTTCCTGGCCGGAGCAAGACAGCGCCGCCTACACATTGTCTCAGGAGCTGCTCAAGCGGAAAGGGGCTAGCCTCATTCGCCTTGCAGCAAGTGCGTTGCTGATGCAAGCGCCGAGCACTGAGCCGATGCACAGACAGATTGCGCAGGCATGGGGTGTGAAGAATGAAAAGGCCATCGATCTGATCCGTGCAACGCTTGTTTTGTGTGCGGACCATGAGCTCAATACCAGCGCATATGCGGTGAGATGTGCTGCTTCGACTCGGGCGCCGCTGCATGCTGTTCTTGTTTCCGGACTTGGGGCGTTTATGGGCCCCAGACATGGAACAAACGCAGAGCGTGTGCTGAGTTGGCTGAAGCATATTCATGTAGTTGACGATATAGAGAAGGTGTTGCAAGAGCGATGTATGAACGGAGAATATCTGCCGGGACTTGGGCATTCCGTATACGGCGGGCCTGATCCGAGGGGCGAATTTCTATTAGACAAACTCATGCAAAGTGAGCTGGATCACCCGCTTGTTGAACTGATCCCACCGTTGCTGGAAAGATCTCGTGAGCTTTTCGGAAAGCACATGAATGTGGATTTTCCACTAGCACTTTTGGAGCAGATTTTGGGCTTACCAAAAAATTCTGCAGGAATTTTGTTTTGTATTTCAAGAATTAGCGGCTGGATTGCTCAAGCGCTCGAACAGTATCAAATGCAAGAACAAATACGTCCGCGTGCTGCATATGTTGGTATTCGTCCGACCTAAAGCAGGCGTCAGTTGAATAGTTAATTTTTTTGATCTTTAACCTAGGCGTGTATCTAGGAGCTATTCTATGATCTCCTAGCGTAAAATTGATAATGTTATGTTCTTTCTCTGTAATGAAATTTATATCGATTATTTTGTCTGTATACCTAAAAGTATTCCGTAGATTATCAATAATTGAGTAGTTCATGTGTGGTGTTATCTATTGTGGAAATGTGCTCTTTTACATAATTTTTGACGTGACCTAGTTGATTTGAGGGTGTTCAAATTGGGGAGGCGCTATGTTACGTCTACATCATTAATCGGAATATTGGTTGTATCTCTCACTCTATCAAGAATAAGGCATTTCATGAATCGTTTGCCCCCTTTGAATGCTTTGGTCGCGTTTCGTGCAGTTATGGAAACTGGGAGTTTGGTTTCGGCGGCCCAAAAGCTAGCAATTACCGCTAGTGCGGTCAGTCACCGGCTCAAAGCGCTGGAAGATCACCTGGGATTGGAGCTGTTTGAGCGCCGTTCCAGAGCGGTTTTCCCGACTGCAGCGGCCTATCGATATGCCTCGGAGATTGCCGAGGCATTTGACAGAATCTCGACTGCGACGCGCACTATTGAGGCCGTCGGGAACAGAGATACCTTGAGTATCCATTGTTCCTCAAGCTTCGCCAGCAATTGGCTGCTGCGCCGCCTTCGCTCTTTTACTGCGCATAATTCAGAGATCACGGTGACTGTTTCCAGCAGTGGCTCTGATCAGAATATTGAAGGCGGGCTTTATGACCTTGTCTTCACACGCCAGTCCAATACTCCAGAAGAGTTTCAGGAGATCTCTTTGGGACGCGAGAAATTTCGTCCGCTGATTTCACCTGAACTGCTGGACAATCTTGGCTACCCGAAAAAGCCGAATGAGTTGCTTAAACTGCCGATTATTCGCAGTGAAGGTGCCACGGTTTCCTGGGAGACATGGCTATCTGAAGCTGGTGTTCCAAACCCGATCGTCAACGAGATGATGGTGTTTGAGAATGCGGCTCTTTCTCTTGACGCTGCCGAAAAGGGGTTCGGCATTGTTCTAGAGTCCAATCTGCTGAGTGCCGAAGCTGAAACCGCCGGACGCCTTGTGCCGATCTTCCCTGAATATCAGCGGGATGGTCGTGAACATAAGCTGATGTGGCGTGAGAAGCGTGGAGCTGAGCCAAAAATTCGCAGCTTCCGTGATTGGTTTGAAAATCAGTTGCGCTACGATTTCGTAGATGAAGAAGCTTATGAACCAGTGGCTGCGCTCGTCGATTAAGCGAGTGTTGCTGTTTGTAGCTGACGGCGGGGGCAATTAACCGTCAGCTTACATGAGTGTTCTTATGATTTGGGTGGGTACTTAGGTATCTGCCCATTTCTTTGTAAGCATAGTTATACGGATTTATTGGAGTGGTGTGTTGCTGAGCGATGGAATTGCTGTAACCCATCAAACTGGGTGAGACAAAATTGTTCTGTTCATCCTTGATGAAATCCCTTAGAAGCACCCCTAAATACGCGCCCTTTTGCTTTTTCCCAAAGACACTGCCGAGGCGCTGGTCAATAGCTCGACAACAGAGCATTAGAAAACACCAGAGAATTTGGTCGCCACTATGAGAACTTCAGAACTCCTGATGCCTGCGGGCAACCTTCAGAAGCTAAAGATTGCTGTGCTTTATGGAGCAGATGCTATCTACCTTGGTACGCCAGATATGTCCCTGCGTACGAAGGCAGAGTTTACGCTTGAGCAGGTTGTTGAGGGGATTGAATTTGCGCATAAGCATGGCAAGCGTGTTTATCTGACGCTGAACCTGTTTTCTCATAACAAAGACGTTCCTAAACTGAAGGAATATGCTGAGACCATTCGCGATATTAATCCGGATGGATTGATCATTGCTGATCCGGGTGTATTCCAGTTTATGCGTAAAGAGCTGCCAAATGTGCCGCTGCATATTTCCACGCAGGCGAACGTTTGTTCGTGGCTTTCGGTTGATTTCTGGAAAGAGCAGGGCGCTGATCTGGTTGTGTTGGCGCGTGAAGTGTCCTTTCCTGAGCTTTCTGAAATTCGTGAGAAGTGCCCAGACATCCGTCTGGAAGCGTTTGTTCATGGTGCGATGTGCATGACCTATTCTGGTCGCTGCCTGCTTTCAAACTTTATGGCAGAGCGTGGCGCGAACCAGGGGAACTGTGCAAACTCCTGTCGTTGGAATTACAAAGTGCGCATGCGCATGAAAGATGGCACGATCAACGAGCTTGAGCTGAACGAAGACAACATGGACATGTTTGAGTTCTTGCTGGAAGAGGGGTGCCGCCCTGGCGAGTTAATGCCAATTCTGGAAGATGGTCGTGGTTCTTACATTCTGAACTCCAAAGACCTGTGTCTGATGCCGAAGCTGAATGACTTCCTGCGTATTGGCGTGGATTCTCTGAAGATCGAAGGGCGCGGCAAGTCCATGTACTACGTTGCGGTTGTTGCACGTGCCTACCGCATGGCGATTGATGACTACTATCGTGACCCTGAGAACTGGAACCCGCAGAAGTACATGGATGAGATGTATAGTGTTGCCAACCGTGGCTACACCACTGCGTTCCATGAAGGCCGTTTGAACAACTACGCTCATAACTATGAAGACACACACTCTATTGGTGAGTGGGAGTTTGCCGGCATTGTTGAGAAGGTGACTGACGAAGCGTTCTACATGAAAGTGAAGAACAAGATCGTTGCCGGGGAAGTGCTGGAATTCCTACAACCCCTGTCTGACGACAGTGTCTTGCTGCGTATCTATGAGTTTGAAAATGCGAAGTCTGGTGAGATTACGCAGGAAGTACACGCTGGCAAGCAACCGCTGGTGCGAATCCCGTTCTCCTTGTTCGACAAAGACGATGCAGCGGACTTTAAGGATCGCTTCCCGGTGAACACTGTGGTGCGTAAAGAGCGTCCGTTGACACCAGAGCAGTGGAGCCGCCTGAAGCTGGACCGGACTGCAGAGCGTATTGAAGCGCATGGTGAAGCGACGAATGCGCAGCAGAACAAGTATGAGAGCCAGCGCGATCGATTGATTGATGCGATTGCTGAGGGAAGTCAGGATCGTAAACCAAAATCTCCTCGTCTTGGCTTGGAAGGTTGTTGTGGTCGTGGCTGTAATGGTTGCATGATTTTCTGGGAAGATCCGAAGTTTGAGAAGGCTCGCGAGATTCTGAAGACTAAAAAGCAGGGTGTGATGCTGGCGCGTAATGCGTTGAAGCACGAAGTCAGCTGATAGCTTAGCTGAATTGATGCATTCAAAGCCCTGGTCCAAAAGACCGGGGCTTTTGTTTTGCCTGAATTTTGCCTCAACTCACTGAACTTCAAAGAAAAAGTCATGTTTATTGAGATGTTTAACTATTATTAGTAATAATTTATGTATGTTTTAAGCATGAGTCATTCAAGTGTATGAGCGTGACGTTGGGATAGTTTATCTTGTTGTTTTGAATGACTTTTTATGGGGTACGTAAATACGCTGATCTTACTTGCTTGGTCTCTGGCGGCACAGCTAGGTTGTGGTGGTGAGAGCTTAGCGGCTAGGGAATTATCTGCACTGGATGTGCAGTTTAGAAGGTAATTCAAGATGAACTGGTCCGGAATGTTGAAGACCGCGCCTAAAGCTCAGGAATCACATCAGGCAGATGTGGGCGGCATCAACCGCGAAGGGATTGATGCACTTCTGTCGGCTTTGATGGAAGACCGTCCACTTCCTGAGGTTGAAGGAGTTTCTAGAGATCTCTACGAGCGCTTTGAAGCGCTAAAGCAGAAACTTGATGATCAGGATGAGCGTACCCTTGGTCAGACAGTAGAGTATTCTCTGCAAGCCAGTGAATCTATGGCTGCAATTTCCCAAATCACTTGGCATATCCGCAAAGCGGATGAAGGGGCTCAAACAATTGCGACCGGTGTTGAAGAGCTGAACGTTTCCTTCTCTGAGATTGCCTCCAGCGCTCAAGGAGCTGCTGATGCGGTGGAATCTGCCAATGAAGCCATGCAGCAGGGCGAAACCGCGACCCGAGAATCCGCAGATGCCAGCCAGCATATTGGTCGGTTCTTTGAAAGCATGATTGCTGCTGCAAATGAGTTAACCGCAGCTGCTGTTCAGATTGGCACATTTGTTGGTACGATTGAGGGGCTGGCCAAGCAAACAAATCTGCTGGCGCTGAATGCGACGATTGAAGCGGCGCGTGCTGGCGAGGCGGGCAAGGGGTTTGCTGTTGTGGCTTCTGAGGTGAAGGATCTTTCAGGCCAAACACAGCAGGCAACGGATGATATTCGCTGCCGCATTGAGACCTTGCAGGCTCACGTGAATGATGTGAACTCAGCCGTGAGTGATGCACAGTCTCTGGTCGGCAAAAGTATAGATAACTCACAGAATGCGGAGAGCCTGATTTCCGAGGTGCTGCGCGATGTAGGTGTGGCGAGTACGCAGATGCGGGAGATTGCGCGCCAACTGACGCAGCAGGAAGAGGCTACCAGCGAAATCAATCGCGGTGTCCACGCAATTGCAGGGCATGCTCGCGATGTAAATGAGCGGATTGAGCATGTGATCCAGACGGTTGCTCAATCTGAGTCCATCGTTGAAGAGCAGTTCACCGAGTTTGATAAACGAGGCGTGCCGAACTTCATTCTGCACCGCGCGAAGGCTGACCACATCATCTGGAAGAAGCACCTTGCGGAAATGTCAGTTGGCCTCAGTCATTTGCAGGTGAGTGAGCTATCGGACCATCATCAGTGCCGTCTTGGTAAGTGGTATGACAAGGTGGATGATGCTCGTGTGCGAGATAGTCTGGCATTTAAGAAACTGTTGCCCGTTCATGCCGAAGTTCATGAGCAAGGCAAAGAATGCGCACGCCTCCTAGGAATAGCAGACCATGCAGGCGCAGATGCTGCCTACAAGCGCATGGAAGCCGCTTCAGTCGAGGTGCTTCGCCATCTGGACGAGTTGTTGATGAGGTGATGAGGTGTATTCTTTGAGCTGATTGAAAATCAGAAAAGCCCGGGCACATGGTGCGCCGGGCTTTCTTTTTGTGTTGTTTTATTTCTATCGTTTTGTCGCATCCTTTAGAGACCTTAGCTCTTCAAGGATACGTTGAAGATCAAACCGGGATGACGACCCAGTAATCCAGATCAAGGATTACGCCGTCTTCGTATTTCCCTTCTTTATTCTTGTATGGGAAATTTCCGCAAATGAGATCTTTTGTTGCCACGAGTCGCAGGCGCAGTGCTGCGATATCGTTTCTGCCTTCAATCCGTTTTTTGTCCAGAACCTCAGACCATGCGTAAACGGTGTCACCCGCGAAGAGCGGTGCAACGTGGCGTCCTGCATTTATGCCTGTGATATGGAAAGCATTGCCTAGTCCGTTGAACGACAAAGCACGTGCAAGCGAGATGACATGGCCGCCGTAGATCAGGCGTTTGCCAAAGCGGCTGTTTTTCTCGCTATGATGATTGAAGTGGACCTTCGCTGTGTTCTGGTAAAGACGCGTTGCGAGCTGGTGTTCAGCTTCTTCTACGGTCATACCGTCGACATGGTCGATCTTTTCACCCACTTCGTAGTCATCGAAGCGGAATGGTGAACCAGATAGGTCAAAGTCCCAATTGTCTATGGAAAGCTCTGGAACGGCTTGCCCCAGGCAGTCATCGGAAATTCCGTCTAGCAGATCCGGCAGGGTGGTTTCTGGCGCAGATGCGTTTTCATCACGCTTCTTCACCATGACCCAGCGGGTGTATTCCAGAACTTTTTCAGGATTCCCTGGCTCTTTGTGGCGATAGCCAGTAGAGCGCACGTAAACAACACCGGTTTTGCCGTTTGAATTTTCTTTCAGCCCGATGACTTCTGACGTAGCGGAGAGCGTATCTCCGGCATAGACAGGCATCAGGAAACGGCAGTCAGAATAGCCCAGATTAGCGACGGCATTCAGTGAAATATCTCCCACTGTTTTGCCGAAGACCACATGGAAGACTAGTAGGTCATCCAGTGGGTAATACGGGTATCCAATTTCCTCTGCAAAAGCAGTTCCCGACTGTACCGCAAATCGAGATCCGTATAATGCAGTATAAAGAGCTGTATCTCCTTCATTTATTGTCTTTGGTGTTCCATGTCTTATGACCTGGCCCACGTGAAAATCTTCAAAAAAGTTACCGCAAGACGTTTTTGTCTTAACCGCAGTTAACGTCATGTATGTAGTCCCCCAACAACAACACGGCAGGCATTGAATAAGAAGTATTTTTAGTTATCAAGCAACACCTTAGAAGGTTGACACTTCGCATAGTATGTGTCGCTTTTGATCTTTTTTCTTGTGCCCTTGTATTTTCCTTGGTTGTCCAATTGACTTGTTTAATTGAACAAATTCAATAGGTTGACGGATAATGTGGTGGTTGCCGCAATCCGTGCTTCAGATGATCGACAAAAATACTCGAGAGAAACAAGCAAGCTTTCTGTCCGTTTGAGACCCTTTATATCTCAGAATCAGTAGGAATGAGCAAATTAAATATAGAATATGATTAGGTAATTGTGTCGTGTTTTTAGCTAAACCTACATCCTGACGTTGAAATTGTAGGATTGTGCAAGCGAATCAGTAAAAATGTTAGCAAATGTCGTCTGATTCACTTTGGGTGACTGAGCTGTGTTGTTCACTGTTTGCCCCTTAAAACCGTAGGTTTTTCTTCAAGATCAAAGCGTTACTATGAGTGGCAGGAGGTTTTCGCCCATGGTGAGCTTTTTCTGGCGGATTGTTGGTGTTGTTTTGCTAGCGTGGGTCGCGTGGGATCTCTACGCGGGATACACGCTTCTTTATGATGTCATCTACAGAACAGCAGACCCGCTGATGTACTGGATTGGCATTGCGTTATGGACTGCGCTTGGGTTGAGCTGCTTTTTCTCATCAAGTAGTCAGGAATAAGGCGCCAATTTCTCAATTGATCTGAGCTGTCCCGGTCGTATCCTGCAAGTAATGAATGCTGCTGGTGGTTTACCGTGGCATGTTGGGTTGTAGTTGAGGGAGGTTGTTATGTCGGAGAGAACCTTAATTTCTTCAGGATCACCCTTTGAAAAGACGGCTGGATATTCTCGTGCAGTTGTAGATGGTGACTTTGTCCATGTTGCTGGTACGACCGGATATGATTATTCGACGATGCAGATGCCAGAGGATGTGGGCGCACAGGTCGTTAATGCGCTGGAAACAATCAAAAGTGCGCTTGGCGAAGCTGGATGCTCGCTCAAGGATGTGGTTCGTGCGCGCTATTATGTGACTGACCGGAGTAACGTGGAGGCGGTTTTTGCCGTACTTGGTGAGTATTTTGGTGAAATCCGTCCTGCAGCGACCATGGTTATCTGTGCCCTCATCAAGGAAGAGATGAAGGTTGAGATAGAAGTCATGGCTCGAAGAAGCTAATTAGGTTTTGTCTTTCGAGAGACAGGCAAGGTACATTGTGGAGATGTACGCGGGAAGACTTTTAAGTTTCTGGTCTTTTCGCCAGTTGAAAGATCGTTTGTCTTAGCTATATAGGCAGACAATACCGACACTAACGAGATGGCGACGCATGACTGATTTTCCGAAAGAACTGCTGACTGGATACGGCCTTTATAAAGAGCGGATTTATCGCCAGTTTGAAGAGGAATATCAAAACCTCGCCATCTATGGTCAAGAACCTGAAGTAATGGTGATTTCCTGCTGTGACAGCCGGGTTACTCCTGAAGGTATCTTCCATGCGCAACCGGGTGAGCTGTTTGTGGTTCGCAACGTGGCGAACCTTGTGCCTCCGTTTATTCAAGGCGGCGGTACGCACGGTACCAGCGCAGCGCTTGAGTACGCTGTGACTGGCCTGAAGGTGAAACATCTTGTCGTGCTGGGGCATTGCAAATGTGGTGGTGTTCAAGCTTTCCGCGAAAGTAATGGCAAGCTCAGCAAGACTGGTCAGTTTGTCGGGCCGTGGATCAAGATGTTGGAACCGGCTGCAATCACGCTGGCTTGTACTCCGGTTGACAAAAATGAGGATCCTCAGCTTGCGTTGGAATATGCCGGTATTCGCCAGAGCCTGAAGAACCTTATGACATTCCCGTTTATTGAAAAGCTTGTCACTCAGGGGAATCTGGATATCCATGGTGCTTGGTTTGATATTGGTTCCGGTTCTTTGCGGGTTATGAATAAAGAAACCGAACTCTTTGAAGATGCACAGGATCTGCGTGCGCGGTTGAAAGAGCAGGAAGCTGAGGACTAAACTTCTTTAGAGGAATAGAGCCAATCAAAGTGTTGGTTCGATAGAGTTTTAGAGAGTCGCGTTCTATGGTGTAGGGCGCGGCTTTTTTACTTGTTTGCGGGACTTCCAATTGGGGTGGCGGACCTTCCAGAGAATGAACGGAATACTGAGTGTGAGGAACACGCCTGGGATAATGATTGCCAGATAAGTTGTTGCCGGGAAGTCGGGTTCGTCTGGAGGTCGGAAACCTATGATGAACGCGATGAGTGAGATACTGAAGCCGATGCTGCCCAACACCCAGATGCCCCAGTTGCCGAACGGGACCTTATAGGTCCGCGGAACATTTGGGTGTTTGTAGCGCAGCCGGATTGCGGTGCTGTAGAGCATTAAGTACATGACGGAGTAAAGCAGTACCGCTGTTGAGGTGAGGTACAAGAAGACCTCGTTGGTCTTTACGTGAAGCAGGAAAGCGGTTGCTATGAGTGTCGCGATGGTGGCCTGCACCAACATGAGTGGCACTGGCATATCGTGAGTGTTTGAGCCATGCAGGAATTTGGGTAGCATGCCATCGCGGCCTGCGACTGCGAGGCTTTTCACTGGTCCTGCAATCCAAGTGCTAACTTGCCCGGCGGCACCAACAGCGATGAACATGGCTGCAATGGGTAAGATGTTCGGAACGCCATAGTGATCCAGCAGTATTGTGAAGGTTTGCAGGACCCCAAGCGTGTTTGAGATCTCCGTTACCGGAATGATCATGGCAATTGTCAAACCACCCAGAAGAGAAATTGAAAAGCCAATCAGTGCTGCGATGAGGATTGCGATTGGATAAGTGCGTCGAACGTTCTGAACTTCTGTTGCGTGGCCCGCTGAAACTTCCATACCGATGAAGCCGAAGAGGAAACTTAGGAAGAGGAACAAGGTTGAGGTTTGAGAGAGGCAGGGGATGATATTGGCGGTGGTGAGGCTGACATCAATAGCGGGTTGAGCAGGGCCTGAGACGTAGAGCAGGCCCAATGTAATCATGGTGAGAGATGGGAAGATCGTTCCTGCCAGTAGGCAGACGCTGGCAATGCGTTTTGTAATTCTTGTGCCTTTGAAATTTGCGAAGGTTGCGCCCCAGTAGATGATGATGACTCCCGTGAACATGAGCCATGGGTTTTCATCAAGAGGCCTGTCAAACACAAACGCGAGGGCTGCAGTGGTGTAGGCTACGGTTGCGACCATGGCGAAAATGGCCTGAAACCACTGTAAGAAGACTGCCATGAACCCGAAGGGAGCGCCGAAGGCTTCCTGCACCCAGGTGTAAACACCATGTTTGGGCCAACCTGTTGCTAGTTCAGCTGAAATGAGGGCTACAGGCAGGATGTAACAGAGGATCACTGCTGTGTTGAAGAACAGGATCTTCATGCCGGTTTGTGCCATGAGTGGCATGTTCAGCATGGTCATGAAGAGGGCTGTGGTCATAAACACCAGGTGCCAAAGGGTGATGTGGTGCTTTGGCTGGTTGCGTGGTGTTTTGCCCATCACTCTTGCCCCTTACTTTTGGGGGAATGCAAGATCTGCTTGCGGCGTAGGAACCAGATGCTAAGCGGAATCAGCAGAGCCAGAACAACAGCCACCACCATAAGACCTTCAAAGCTCTCTAATGAGAATGGCAGGGCTGGCGGAGGAATGAAGCCAATCGCAAAGCAGCTTATGGCCGTCAGCATGCCGATGATGCCGAGCAGCCAGATGCCCCAATTACCTCCGGGGACTCTGTAAGGGCGAGGGATATGCGGATGAGTATAGCGCAAGCGGATGGCTGCTATGAACATCAGCAGGTACATCAGCGAATAGAGTAGTACTGCTGTTGAGGTGAGAACGAGGAATACCAAGTTGACGTCCTCGAAGAGAATGAAGCTCAGGGCAATTAATGAAATGAGCGATGCCTGCAGGATCAGGAGTGCTGTGGGGACGTTGTTTTTGTTGGCTTTCGCAAAGCGTGCAGACAGCAGGCCTTTTCTGCCAGCGGCCCACATCCCTTTCACGGGACCGACAATCCAGGTGCTGACCTGACCGGCAGCGCCCACGGCAACCAGCAAGGCAATGAAGGGCGTGAGAATGGAAAGGCCATAGGCGTTCAGATAAGCGGAAAAAGCCTGAAGGGCTCCGTTGATGTTGGAGATATTGCCTTTTTCGAGGATGAGTGAGACCGCAAGCCCACCCGCAAGGGTAATGACAAAGCCTGCGATTGCTGCTGTGAAGATCGCACGGGGATAATTCTTTTGCGGGTTTTCAACTTCGTTTGCATGACATGCGGAAACTTCGATGCCGACAAAGCCAAAGACGAAGCTCATGAAGAAGACGAGGCTGGTGGTATCTGATAGTGAAGGAACCCAGTTTGTGACTGTAGTGGATGTGTTGAGGGCGATTGGTTCGCCAGAGATCAAGTAATAGATGCCAAAGAGGATCAGCAAGGCAGAGGGAAAAAAGACGCCGACGGAGACCGCATAACCCGAGATTTTCTCTGAGGTTTCTGTTCCTCTGAAATTGATCAGTGTTGCAGCCAAAGAGACGGCGAGCACCGAGAAGGTGATGTAGTAGCGATTTGAGCCCAGTTCCGGATCAAAGGCATACGTGAGTGTTGCGGTGGCATAGGCGACGATTGATGTGACGCCGAAGATGGACTGGATCCATTGCAGAAATACAGCCACGAAGCCGATGGGCGTGCCGAAAGCTGCTTCGACCCAATGGAATACGCCGTTCTGGGGCCAGCCTGTTGCAAGTTCTGCTGAAATTAATGCTGTTGGAATGAGAAAAGCAAACACTGTGATGGCGTTGAGCAGGACCATTTGCATACCGGTCTCTGCCATCATTGGCATGTTGCGCAGGGTCATGAACAGCGCTGTGGTGATCAGCACCAAGGGGATGAATGCGATTTTGTGTTCAGCGCTGGGCGGTTTTTCCTGCTGCATGGGCCACCGGCATAGTCTTTGATGCTCTAAACTTTAAATTGAGGGCCTGAAAAAAGACTGAGAGTGCAGGTGGGAAGCGCCTTGGTGGCATTAAGTTGCTGTTAGGTGTGAGCGCTGGGCTAGATGTCTTCTTTGCAGATAGTACGGTCAACTTCCATCAGCTCAACCGGAGCTCCATTTACCTCGATAAAGGCGACAGTGAGTCCGTCAATAGGGGAGTTGGGTTTGATGATAACCTTCTGGTCTTTCAACGCCTCTGCCAAATCGTCAACTTCAAACGCCACATGCGCCACTGTCTTCACGATTTCAGGGTAGGGCGCACCTTCATCATAACGCTGCCACTGGATGCCGAAGGGATTGTTTTTGTGGTCGCTGACGGTCATGTGCAGGTGAGGCAGGGGAATCTCTTCCTCGAAATATCCCTTGGTTGGAATGCCGATATGGTTGAATTTCATTGGTCATCTTTCAATTTGGCTGCATGGGACCATGTTTGAGACCAGTGGCCTAAGGGTTGCAGGTAGGTGAACAGGTCTTCGCCTTCTGCTGTCAGTTCGTAGCCGCTTTCTCCATTCATGACGATCCCGCATTCTCGTAGTTCTTTCAAGCGCGTATTGAGCACAGTGGGTGAGACAGAGTCACAATTGGACTGGAGCGTGCGGAAGGTCTGCGGGCCAGTTGAAAGGTTCCAGATGATGCCAAGAGCCCATCGTCTACCCAGCAAATCAAAGAGAACCATGATTGGTTTGCCGGATTTTGAGCCACGAACCGGTTTGCCTGCCTTAGGTATTTTCACAGAAATGGGGCTTTCCTTTTTGCTATGATTGTTGTAGCGGTGTCTTGCTACTTTTATTGTAGCACGTTTGGAGAGTTTTGCTATGGTTGTTTTTGCGGTGTCGTCTGCCCTGGCGGCTTCCTTAGGGTGGGCGTGTGGATCAATGTTGGCCCACCGGCCGCTACAACGTGTTGGGGTTTTTGAGTTTACGCGCATTCAGTTGCTTACATCCGGGGCGATCCTGTGTTTGCTTTGCTCTGTGTTGGGGTATTGGCATACTGTTGATTGGAGCCAGTGGCCTGCCTTTGTGGTGAGTGTTGTTGTCAGCGTGATTATTGGAAACCTGGCTTTGATGGCGTGTTTGCGTCGGGCTGGGCCACGGCAAACGGAGCTGCTGCTATCGCTTAAAACGCCAATCGTTGCTGTGCTTGCCTTTGCGTTTCTTGGTGAAGAGCTGAGCTTTACAGAAATTGTTGGCATCGCAATCGCTCTTTTCGGCATTTGCTTGGCGATTTTGTTTGGAAGTTCTGATCAGGAAACTGAAGCTACTCGTCGCAGTGGCGGGTTGGTTGTGATTGTGTTGCTGGCGCTTGTTGCAGCTGCTTCGCAAGGGATTGGAATGCTTGTTCTTAAGCCGTTGCTTGTTGCAGGGACCGAGCCTTTGGCGGCATCCGCGGTGCGGGTTACCGGCGCTGCGTTTATTGTGGCCCTGGTTGGATTGATGCCTGTCTCGGCGGTTCAGGCTTCAACAGAGATGAGCTGGATGCTGTTGTTCCGCGTCGTGCTGCCCGGTTTCATTGGATATGGCATATCTGTCTCGCTGCTGCTTTATGCCTATGCTCATTATGATGCAGCCGTTGCCAGCATTCTTGGTTCGTTGTCGCCTGTCTTTATTCTGCCGTTGCTCTGGATGCGAACGGGAAACATGCCCCGCCCGCTGGCTTGGGGTGGTGCACTGCTCTCGCTTGGCGGAACTGCTGTGATTTTGCTGTAAGGGGATTGGTGTCAGCAGTTGAATTGCTGCTGGCACGCTTTGCTTTATTAGAAGCTGAGCTGCAAGTCGTGTCTTGCAAAGAGATCATGGAAGCTCTTTACGAGACCGTTTGCAATTCCAGTTGCGTTTTCCGACGGATCACTCGGGAAGAAAAAGGCATCTGTTACTGCCTGCTTTTGTTCCAAGAATTCACCCTCTGAGATTGTGTTTTCATCAGGGGAATCTAACGAGTCCAGTAAGGGTGCAAACAACTGAACGAATGGGCCTTTCAGTGTGGATGAGATCACTGAAGCGGTCGCATAAGCTTCTGTCGGATGTTTCCCAGCCTGCTGAAGACGATTGACCAGCTGTTCTTCGACATTTGTTGAAATGAGCTCGATAGCCTCACTCACAACTTGCGAATTTTCCTTGAGCTTCTCGGAGCAGAAAGCGTTGTTTAGCTGTTGCTGGATCTCCGGGTGCTCTTTGAAAATCTTCGTGAAGTGACGCTCTGCGGCGAACTTGTTGTCGTCACCACCCAAGCCATCCGCATTGTTGGAGTGCTTTGCTATAAACTCGGTCAGCAGCTCTGCATTGATTTCATCAGCGGTCAGATGTTCTACAAAGCCTTTGATGATTTCATTGGCGGTTTGAGCTGATTCTATCTGCTTGCCAAGCTCAGCCTTTGCTGCGTTGACGATGCCGCCTTGTTCCTGAAAGTCATTGCCGTCTTTTATAGAACGCACGATTTCCTTGGCAGCTATATCAGGCAACCATTTCTGCGCGGCCCTTATTTCTTTTGGGGTTCCTTCAGGCACAAACGGGGCAATTTGCGAGCTGAACTCATCTGTTTGCGCTGCTTCTCTCAGTGTCGATTTCAACACGTCCTGAACAGCGCTGTTGATGATGCTTTTTTGGAGAATATCTTCGATCTGATCAGTAATGTCGTTCGTGCCTTCAGGACCGGAAACCGTGTTGAAGACGCCGTTCAATACGGTTGCGATTTCACCGAATGCCCCTGCGCTTATCTTCTCTGCGGGCAGGCCCAACTCTGAAAAGACGCTTTCAAGCAAAGTACCGCCTGCGCTAACTGACTGCAGTGCTGCAATGGCCCGTAGCTGATTGCCTACTGCCTGTTGTACCTGTTCATCTTTCAAACTGCCGCGAATAAAAGTGTTTGATTTGTCTGGTCTGGACTGCTCTTCCAGTTTGATTTTTGTGTTTTCCTGAAGGTTGAAAATTTGCCCGGGAGAAACATTGTCCCAATCTATCTGGATACCAGCACTTGATGCGATTACTTTCAAGTGTTCTGGATCGCCCAGTGCCTCGATGTGTTGAGTGATGCTTGCGTCTATTGCTGCCAGATTCTTCGCAACATCTTCTGCAATCTGTGAGACAATTGCTTTTAGTTGCTCAGGATTTTCGCCAGCCTTTGTAAACTCACTGGAGCCTTCCAGCAATTTGGTGATATTGGCTGCTACCTCTGCACCATGCGTTTTGGTGATGCTTGTGAGGATAGCCGCTTGTGTAGTTACATTGAGCTCTTCGGCTTTATTTTCCTGAGTTGTGAGTGCCAACTCAACCGAGCTCAGTACTTGTGCTTTGGTCAGGCTGTGGGCTTTCCCATCACCTGGTACGAAAGCCTTGTAAGCGGCTTCACCGACGTCTTTGCCGAATTCTGTTTTTAATGCTTCCTGAAATCGGGTCTGGTCTGCAGACTTCTGGCTATCTCCAGTGATATGGAGTTTGGCCCAGGAAAGCACTTTTCCGCCAACCGATGTATGAGAGGTGCGTTGTGTAACGGCCTCTTGCGTAGTGTGCAGTTTGTCCAGACCGTTGTCGAGTTGGGCTGCAGTTACAAAACTGGAGAGTTCAACGGTGCTCATACTCTTGCTCCAAAATCTGCGAAATTATCGGTCTGGCAGGGGGTGATGTGGTTTGGGTTATCCCAGTTTGGGCTGAGACTTTCAGGATTTTTGAGGCGCTCGTGCCAGGACGCGGCTGTGCGAATGAACATGTCCAGCTTGTTGTGCAAAGCGAAGGAGGACCTGTCGGAGATCGTCACCACCATGGAGAGGTTTACGCAACTTGCTTTTGGGCTGATGTTGAACGCCATGGCATGGCTGTCAGCAAACACGCAATTGGCCTGCATCAGGGCTTCAAGGACTTGCGGACTGTTGGTATCGCGTTTGCTGATAACTGCGTTGAAAAGCAGGGTCTGGCTTTCGTCTCGCCAGACGATGCTCATGGCGAGGTCATGATCAAGACCAAGGAAAATCTGACCATCTTCGTTCAAAGAGAAGTTGTCAAAGCCAATTCTGTTGCCGAGTTCGATCAGCAGTGCGTTTACCAAATCAGTCATGCAGTCTCGCGCGCCTCACCATAGGACTTATATGTCGTTGATGCTGTTCCTTGGAGTGAAGACGGTTTGTCTGCTGCAAGTTTGTGCATCTGTAAGACTAGGTTTAGCGAGGGGGAGGAGAGGCTGCTGTCTTGTTTGGTACAGGTTGCCGACAAACTTGTGACCCTCGCATACTTTGCTGCGTATGCGAGGGCGGTTGGTTATGTATTCGCGAGAACTGTAGCCGGAGCGGCGGCTCGTTTGTGGGCGAGCACGATGACAAAGGTGAGCGCCAGTAGGAGAACCTCGGAGAACACACTGGCGTACCAAATACCGGCTTCTCCCATTGCATAAGGCAGGATGAGAGTAAGCGGGACTGCGAACAGGTAGGTTTTGGCCAGCATCAGAATGCCTGCACGGGCAGCGTCACCGATCGCCTGAAAGAATGTGCCTACCATCATCAATGGACCAGAGAGGAAGAACATCATAGACACGATTGGTATGATGCGTTCGACGTCTGCAATTGTGGCTGCATCATCGACAAAGATTGCGCCCAGTTGGGAGCTGAACAGGAAGTAGATTGCCTGAACTCCACCGCAATAGATGAGCGAGATTATGATTGCGATCTTCAGGGTTTGCGCAGTTCTATCGTGTTTTTGGGCGCCGTAGTTGTTTCCTGAAATGGATTGCAGCGCCATGCTGAGACCCAGCAGAGGCAGGAACGTGAAGGTCATCATTCTGGTGATGATGCCATAGGCTCCAGCGGTGACTTCATAGTTGCTTCCGGCCCAAAGCTGAATTGCAAACAGCGTGACGGCTGCAGCCAGAGAAACACCCGTATAGCCAAGGCTTTGGGGGACACCAAGGGCGATGAGGGACTTCCATTGGAAGCTCACTGGTCGCCAGTTCAGGAAGGAAAGTTTCCCGCGTTTGGATGTGTAGTAGACGACCAGCGCAACTAGGGAAATCAACTGTGCAGTCAATGTTCCATAAGCAGAGCCTGCCACGCCCCAGCCGAATTGAACCACATAGAGCCAATCAAAGAAGATGTTCAGGAATGCAGAACTCAGGGTGATGACTGTCATTAGGGGTAGTAGTCCCTCACAACGGAGCCTGTCGATGTTGATGGATAGGACGAACCCTAGCGGTGAACCCAGAATGAGGATCGCCATGTATTGATAGCCAATACGGGCTAGTTCGTCAGAGCCGTTGGTCAGGAACAGAGCTAACTGAAATCCTGCGACCAGAAAGCTCACTATAAGGCTGCCGCAGACGATCAAGGCGAGGGCGATTGCGCTGTCGATGATTTTTTTTGCGATGCGGTGGTTGTTTGCGCCAAAAGCCCTTGCGTAGATGCTGGCGAAGCCGTTGGAGACGAGCGTGAACAGGGACACCAAAATCATGAAGAGAGGGAACATGAGTGTGACGCCTGTCAGCGCCTGTGTGCTCACGTAGGTTCCCAGAAAATAAGCGTCGACGACCGTGTGTAAGCCGTTGACCATCATGACAAGGCTGAGGGGGATTGCGGTTTTTGCAAAGAGTATAGGTATGGAGCCGGACAGAAAAATATTGTCCGGTTTGGAAGAAGAAACGTCTGACATCAAAACTGCTTTCAGTTCAGAAGCGGGAAAAAGCTGGGGCTCGCGTTGCCAGTAAACCGCTGAAATAATGCGGTTTGATGTAGAAAATATGGAGCTTCACCAGAGCGGTATGCTTGCGAGCGGCGGGTGTCCTAACCACACCACGATCATAGGTGGAGTGCATTTTTACTGCAAGTGGATGCGCTCAATTGAGCAAGATTTGTGAACTGGTATATGGCAGTTTGAATTTGCGTCGTGTTGCGGTTGACGGGGGTAGCTTGCGCGACCTACTCCTCTTGCAGTCAATTCTGCTGAGAGGTCCTTCCATGGCAAAAGCAATTCACATGATGATCCGGGTTTTGGATGAAGAGCGTTCGCTTGCGTTTTACCGCAAGGGGTTTGGTCTGGAGGTTGCTGAGCGACTGGATTTTGACAGCTTCACTCTGGTTTATCTGCGTAATGCTGAAAATGATTTTGAGGTTGAGCTTACGGTCAACAAAGACCGCAGCGAACCGTACTCCTTAGGTGACGGTTACGGCCACATCGCGTTTTGTGTGGATGGACTTGCTGCTGAGCATAAGCGTTTTCAGGAGGAAGGGCTTGCTCCTGAGGACATCAAAGAGTTCTTCGTGGAAGGCAAGTTGCTGGCACGGTTCTTCTTTGTGACTGATCCCGATGGATATCGAATCGAGATGTTGGAGCGGCATGGGCGATACCAGTAGCCGCTTCCCAACTTAGTACTCGATCGCCTTTTCAGCCAGTGTCGGAGGGGAGCTTTTGGCGAGCTCCTCTTTGCTGTGGCTTTTGAAGGTGTGCGTAAAACCTTCCCGCAGTTTGTAGTGCGGCTGCCAGTCGAAGTTTTCCAAATACCTGGTTACATCGAGCGCGCAATCGTAATCGCGGAAGGGGAAATACTCACGAGCCGGGATGCCGGGGGCCATGTCACTCCCATAGAGAATTTCCGGCTCGATTTCCGCAATACTGCAGAGCATCTTCACCCACTTTTCGATGGTCAGGATATGCGGGTCGGCCAGATTGACGGCTTCGGTCGGCATGGCATGCATAGCCAACAAATAAAGAATGAAGCTGGCGAGATCTTCTTCATGCAGAAACTGCAGTTTGGTCTGGCCATCACCGGGCAAGATGATCGGGCGTTCTGTTAAAGCACGTGCCCAAACAAATTGCTCTCGGTCAATATCGTTGTTGGGGCCATACAGGTAAGGCGGGCGGATGGCGACGGCAGGCGTATGTTCCTGATTCAGCAGGAAGTGATCGGCTTCAGATTTGTCTCTGCCATAAACACCCCACACAGACGCTCCACCGATCGGGTCTTTTTCGCTCGGTAAGTGCCCTTTGGTTTCTTTGTAAACCGCTGCGCTGGAGAGGTGAATCCACTTTTTGGCATGGATGCCGAAGGTGTTGAATGCAATCCTCGACTGCTCTCGCGTATAAGCGCTTGTATCGATTACCGCTTCAAATTTATCAGCGATCTGCTGCATGGCAAAGGGATCGTTTCTGTCTGCAACCAACTGCCTGGTTCCCGGAACAGGGCGTGTGCCTCTGTTGAGCAGGGTTACATTATATCCCTTCGAAAGTAGCGCCGGGATGAGAGACGCACCCACGAAGCCCGATCCGCCTATGACTAACAAGTTATGCATATTTTGCAGTGCCTTAGAACTTTCCACTCTCAGTCTCAGAAACCTAGCATAGTGGGATTAAAGAAACCTGTCTGCGTGGCAATAGTTGAGCACCCATCCATTTTCGTTGAAATATTGAACCTTGCAATGACTGGTGTGAGGCGGCACAAATGGTCAACTTCAATTTATAGAATACGGGGATATTGACCCATGGCATCCAACAAGCTCTTGCTTCTTCCTGGTGACGGAATTGGTCCTGAAATCATGGAGGAGGTAAAAAAGGTTATCGCTTGGCTCAACGAGCAGGGCGAAGATACTTACGAGTATGACGAAGGCCTTGTTGGTGGTAGTGCCTACGACGCACACGGCGTCTCCATTTCTGAAGAAGATATGGCGAAAGCGCAGGCAGCTGATGCTGTTATCTTTGGTGCTGTTGGCGGCCCTAAATGGGACGACGTACCTTATGAGGTGCGCCCTGAAGCTGGTTTGCTGCGCCTGCGTAAAGACCTTGGCCTGTTTGCAAACCTTCGCCCTGCGATTTGCTATCCAGCGCTGGCTGATGCGTCTTCCTTGAAGCCGGATGTCATTGAAGGATTGGACATTCTGATCGTTCGCGAACTGACCGGTGGTGTTTACTTCGGTGAGCCGAAAGAAATCATCGATCTGGACAACGGCCAGAAGCGCGGTATCGACACGCAGGTTTACGACAGCTACGAGATTGAGCGTATTGCTGGTGTTGCCTTTGACCTTGCACGCACCCGTGACAACAAAGTTTGTTCCATGGAAAAGCGCAATGTGATGAAGTCCGGTGTGCTTTGGAATGAGGTTGTAACTGCCACACACAAAGCAAACTACGCTGATGTTGAGCTGGACCACATGCTGGCAGATGCTGGCGGCATGCAGCTGGTGCGTTGGCCAAAGCAGTTTGACGTTATTGTAACGGACAACCTGTTTGGGGACATGCTGTCTGATGTTGCGGCGATGCTGACTGGTTCTCTGGGTATGCTGCCTTCCGCATCATTGGGCGCGCCTGATGACTCTACCGGAAAGCGTAAAGCTCTTTATGAGCCAGTACATGGTTCTGCTCCAGACATTTCTGGTACAGGTGCTGCTAACCCAATTGCAATGATTGCAAGTTTTGCTATGGCGCTGCGCTACTCCTTCCAGAAGATTGCAGAGGCCGACATGGTTGAAAAAGCAATCTCCAATGCGCTGGACAAAGGTCTGCGTACAAAAGACATTGCGAAGGATGGTGAAGCAACCATCACCACCGCACAAATGGGCGATGCCATTGTTGCTGAACTGACTGCTCTTGCAGGTGTTTCAGCATAAGCGACTGCCAGAATTCTAGAATTTTGAAGCAGGGCTTCCGTTGGTTCGGAAGCCCTGTTTTTTATGATTGCTTATAAAAGGGAAATAAGATCTGTTTGCGAGGGAGCTAGCTCTTGATCCTAGAAGTAAGTTCTGATCGGCTTGCTGTTCAAGTGAAGCATACAAACCTTCTCGCTAAAAGAGGAAGCAAGAAGTAAAATTACTACAATTCGTAAATTAAGAAATGGCCCGCTATGAATTTAAAAAAGCCTGAAAGAAGATTTGAACAGGCAACACAAGCAATAGTAAATATTAAAAATAGTAAAACAGTAAATGAATACGAAGATAACTGGCGTTCTTTTTTGACTTCAGCAAATGGAGTCTATTCTACGCTGGAACAAGCAATGAAAGGTTCTGAGAGGACAGAGCAAGCCTTTAAGAGATTAAAAGCCGAGAGAAAAAAAGATCCACTGATGCAATATTTGCATCAAGCAAGAAATGCAGAAGAACATTCAATTCAAGAAGTAACAGAAACGGTGCCTGGCGCTACAACAATTGGTGGGGGTGGCCCAGAGTTTAGCAAGGCGTTCAGGGCAAGTTTCTCAATAAACAATGGAGTGCTAGGAGGAGTGGGCGGCAACCCTCCGGAAATTAGTCCATTAGATGGAAAGCCTGTATTGATAAAGCAAATAGGGCCGCAGGTTAAGTTAAAATCGGTTACTAATTATGGGAAGAAATATCCGGTACCGCGAGAGCATAAGGGTAAGGAAATAGAAATTCCTACCCCTATAGAAGCTGCGGAGTTTGCGCTGTCATACTTGTCTGAAGTCCTTGAAAAGGTAAGGAAGATCGAAGCAAGATAGACGTGGTATTGTGATGCATTAGCACCTTTTATTGCATAGGTGGCAGTAGGGGCTGTGTTGGTTTTGGGCTCGGCAGGTTCACAAACTGTAGTTGGCCGCTGGTTACATCGAAGTCATCAAAGCTGACGCCGTGGAGCGTCGTGTTCTCGTAGGTTTTGATGTAGTAGATCTTGTTTTCGATGTCCGCGATGGCGGACCATTGGGTGTAATCGTTGGCTTCCTGTTCTTGCTCGGTTGGAGAAATTGCCGGCCTTACAAACCCTTTGGGAATATCGAAGTTGTTCAGCACGTGCTCCATTGTCACCAGCCGGTTCTTGTTCAGCTCAGAGGCGTCAATGGTGGAGATAAAACCTAGTGCCCGGATAAATCGGGATGGCGGGGTTGGATCACCTGGGATTCCAAGCAAGCCAGAACCCTGACCGAAGGGGGTGAGTTCCTGTCCCATAATTTCGGTTGAGCCGATGTTGAATGGGGAGAGGAACAGGTAGTTGCGGACGTTCTGGACATGCCATTCGAAGTCTGGAGAGTTGGTGAGCACGGTATAAGGATTGTCGTAGACTTTCAGCTCGCCATTTACGGGTTCGATGACAATAGAAAAGCCTGCTGCGTCATGCAGGGTGTAGTGCAGGGGGGGGATCTCGTCCATATTCTCGTAGAAGGTTCCGACCAGAGATACCTGGTCCAAGTTGACTTTGATTTCTTCTACTGTTTTGAACGTTGAGAGCATCCAGACTAGGAAGTCTACCTGATTGATTTCCTTGGTGCGTTGCGTAGTGTCTGGTGATGGGTTCTTGTAGCCTGCAAAACCAGGGAAGTAGAGGGCGCCACCTGACAGGCCGTACTCATTCATGCCATCCACCAAGGCTGAACTGTCGAAGATACTGGCGCCGATGACTGCAATCTTTCCGGTCCAGCTGTAGCCGGGCTCATCATTGATTTGAGATTGGAACTTGTAACCGCGTGGGATGAGCCCAATTTTAGTGGGGATCTGCTTGCCAAACTCCATCGTGCGACCATACATTTTAATGTTTTCGACGGTGGACAGGACGAAGCTGGTGCAGGCATTTGCCGCCATTGGCTGAAGAACAAAAGCGAGCAGGGCTAAGCTGATCTTGAACAAGGCAATCGGTTTGTTGGCAAAGCGTTTGAGCATGGGGCCTCCTGAATGAGTTCTTTTGCTTGTGATTGTCAGCGAAGAGCACAAAGGTTCCGTTAGATGTGCCTGCTGCTTTAAGATTGGTTTTTTGGCAGTTTGGCCACTGGATGTTAATCACGGGAGTTAGCTGTGTGATTTGGTTGCGCGAAAAACCCCTGTGCGGCATAAGCCTGAGCCAAGACAAATTTTGAGAAGTATTGCTGAAAGACAGAGCATGGATGAACGTTTAAGACCCTTCCTCGGAACCTGGATTCTGGATCCTGATGCATCAAGCTATGAGCAGGGTTCTGTGCCTTGGGGTGGCAGTTTGAAAATTGTCGAGAAGAATGGCGAAATCGGCTTCTTCATGAAAACCGTTGAAGGCGAAGGCGAAACCGTTGAGGCCAACTTCTCAGGCATTCCTGATGGGGAGGATCGCCCTATGCCGCAAAATCCGTTTGCGGATACGCTTTCCCTTTCTTTGAATACAGATGGTGATCTGGTTTCTGAAGCAAAGCGCGGCGGCCTAAGCATTATGGTTGCCAAGCGCGAGCTGAATGAAGACGGCTCTCAGCTTACGGTTTATCAAACTGTACACTTGCTGGATGCTGGTTCGTTTACCAACGAAGCGGTCTATATGAGAGCGCAGTGAGTGGTTTAAAACTGTATTAGCCTCTCTTTGTTGAACTTGGTTGTGTGACTTAAAAAAGTAACAGGACACAACCATGTTCAATCAAAATAAGCTTGCCGGAGCCTGCGCAATACTGGCGGTTTGTGGCGCATCAAGCGCCAATGCCCTAGTGTTTGATGGCATTCCTTACATGGATGACCGCAGCACCCCCCAAGCGGTGATTGAAAGCTATTATAATGCCATTAACCGCAAGGAGTATGTGCAGGCGTATAGCTACTTCAGCACCCCACCTAAGAACTTTGAGGAGTGGAAAGAAGGGTTTCGAACAACGGAGTCCGTGCAGCTGCGCTATGGGTCTACCCAGCCAGATGCAGGTATGAGCCAGCTTTATTGGCCGCTTCCGGTAGCGATTGAAACGCACCTTTCCGACGGGACTTCTCAGGTTTATGCTGGCTGTTATGTTTTACATATGGTGGTGCCGGGCACGATTACCGATCCGCCTTACTCGCCAATTGCGATCAACAAGGGTGAGTTGAAGCCAACGGATAAACCCTTGAGCCAGGCCCTACCCGATAAATGTGACGAGTAGCCGTAATTATTCATCATATCAGCTTGCTGTGAAGGCTGCGGAATAAGCGACGGTGCCGGTTGGTGTCTCTCCCTCAAAGGTGTGCTGCATAAAGTACTCTGCTGGCACGTCGGGGAAGACGAGGCCTTTTGCTTGCTGAAAGCCGAAGCGACTGTAATATTCCGGCTCCCCAAGCAAAACGACACCTCTGGCACCAAGCTGCTTGATTTGCTGCATTCCCTCCACGATCAAGGCTGAGCCAAAGCCCTTGCCCTGATGTTTCGGAGCAATAGCCACCGGACCAAGGCCATACCAGCCCTTATCCTCACCATCAATGGTTACTGGAGAGAAAGCGATATGCCCTACCATGCCGCCAGCTTGCCCTCCAATGAGTGACAGTGTCAGTTCACCATTCGTGCGCAGCTGGTCAATGATCAGGTGCTCGGTTGGCTTTGCACCGGGTTCATGATGTGGATGGTTTTCAAAAACTGCGTAAACAAGATCGCGGATTGCTTCAACTTCAGATGGTAGCTCTGTGCGGATGATCATTGGTTTTGTCCGTTATATTCAGCTTGGCTTTTGCACCACGAAGAATGGGAAAGATGCCTGACCTGCTGGGCTAGAGATACCCAAACATTCTGCCGCATATCAGGACCCCGAGCCAGCTGAACAGCGAGATGAAACCGGCGGACTTGAAGCGCGGAATAGTTCCGCGGGAGTCTACCTGTGCCAAGTAGCGCCAGGGTTTGTTGAAGCGCAGAAACAACGCATTGAGTAGGGCGAGGGTGAAAAAGCCTGACTTGGCCCAGAATATAGGCGCATTGACGTATACTTGCGCTTTGACTGAGAGCAGGAAGATGCCGGTTGCGATGGCAATCAGGCCTCCCAGAAGGGCAATGCGCGTGAGAGGGCGTGCAAGGTCGTATAGCGGAATGGAGCGCCACATACCCATCATGCGCAGGTCAAGCGGGACGAGGGAGCCAAACAACATTGCGAGCCCGACGATGTGGCCTGTGTTGATTGCCGGATAGACCCACCATGCATACTTGAAAACCTCCGGCAGCTGAGAGCGTTCGAGATCGGCAGCAAGTGCTTGCAATTGAGTAAGGAGGTCCATCATTATTCCGTTGTGATTTTGATCGCTCTGTTCAACCTGAGTGCAGACGCGATACCATGCAAGGATTGATTGGCACACTTATTCCGGTGCCCACGGTTTTATTATTCTGAGGTTGTTTATGGCTGACTTTGTGCATTTGGAATGGGGGCGAAACGCCTGCAGTGATGGTTATGCTGCGACTGTGATTGTTGATTGCCTGAGCTTCTCGACAGCGACTTCTGTAGCTTGTGGCCGAGGTGCGCTGGTCGTGCCTGTGGCTGACCGTGACCATGGGAAAGCGCTGGCTGCTGAGATTGGTGGGGTTTGTGCTGGGAAACGCAGTGAGGGTGGCTACTCATTGTCTCCACCAACGCTCATGGGGCTGACCGCTGACGATGTGTTGGTGCTGCCCAGCCCTAACGGTGCGACGCTTTCTGCTCTGCCGAGAGAAGGGCGAGTGTTTGCGGCTGCGCTTCGCAATGCTTCTGCGGTTGTGGCTTATCTGGCGGAGGTTTCCGGCAAGGTCTTATTGCTTGCTGCAGGGGAGAAGTGGCCGGATGGGAGTTTACGACCTGCTTTGGAGGACCAGTTGGCTTGTGGCGCACTTGCACATTTGCTGAATTGCCCAATGTCGTCAGAAGCCTCGTTCGCGCGAGCTGGTTATCTTTCGTGTACAGATGATTTGCATGGTGCACTAAAGGGCTGTGTGAGCGGGCAAGAGCTGACGCACCGTGGTTACACAGTTGATGTGGAGTGGGCCGCTGATCTGGATTCGGAAAGCTGCGTGCCAGAACTGCGGCAAGTTGCGCTTGGTGGGAAGCTCGTGACTGCGTTTGGGGATGTGCTTTAGAGGCATCCGTGGATGCCTCTAAAGCTAGCGGATGAATGGAACTTCTATTTGGACTCGAAGTTGATTGTGCCGATTACATCAGAGCCCTTTGTGAAGAGATATTGAGCACCAGCATCTGAAAGTTTTACCTTGATGTTAGCGCGTTTCGTCATCGCAAGATTTACTAAAACATTTCCATATGGAGTTCCGTTTACGAAGAAGTTGCTGCCACTAAACGTGATCTGTTGAGACATATCATTATGAAGTTCGAGTGTGATTCCTGCACCGTCTTTGGACATTTTTGAGCCAGGGAGTGCATTGTCGAGTTCTTTTGCAAAGTAGTCGTAGCTTGCGCCTTTGATGAACATGACCTTCTTTATATTTGGGATTTCCTGCTCGTAAGCCACGAGCAGCCCATATGCTCCCTTAAACTCGCTTGAACCGATTTTGTCTTCCCATGAGCCGACATAAACAGGTACCCTTGCACTGAATGAAACTGTGCGATCGATACCGTCCGGAGCTTTTGCGCAACCTTTGAACTCTGCGTTTTGAAATGAGCGTTGGACAGCTGGTTCGACCTTGCCGCGAATTTTCTCACAGTCGTCTTCTGAGAATGTTCCTTTGCCCACGAGCGTGACCGGAGCGAGGATCGGTTTGCCTTCTGTGTCTTTCGTCAAGTCACTCGCATATAGGCTAACTTCAGTCTCGTAGTTACACGCGGTTACGGTCAGGCCAATAATCAAGGCTGATAATATCTTAGAGTACTTCATTGTGTATTCTGCGTCGCCAGTTGTAGTTTGGGTTTGCTCATGACCATGCAGCTCAAGAGCAGTGATCCGGAAGATTAAATTGCGTTTAAAATATTACTAGTTGCTGCATATGATGCATGCAAGTCATGGTTGATGCGACTTTTAGGACAGCTCCAGATTACATCTGCGGCGCAGATGACGCTTATTTTTGAGATTATGTCAGCCTTACTTCGGTGATTGTTAAGTGTTTCTCTGAAAACTGACTGAAATCCGCGGTTTCCCGGTGCGCTGGGGTGACTGATCGTTGCGCACTTTAAATTGCGTGAGATATGCCTGTTGACAAATGATGTGGTTATAGGCAGGTTCTGCGCGATCAATTTTGAAGGTAGTGTTTAGCAGCATGATGTTTGCGATGACCAACATGAAGAAAACCATGAAACGTGCGATGACCGCGCGCATGGCTTCTGTTGCGCTTAAAACAACTACCAAGACAATCACCACGAAAACGACAAAGACCACCGTCTAAGGTGCCTCTCTTTCCCGCGCTCTCCCCGGGACGGAGGGCGCCAGAGGGCTCACCGGGCGCAGTTAGCCTCCGGAAGCCAGCGGGGGAGACGAAGAGGACAAAACCAATGGGTTATAAGATTGCAATTGCAGGTGCTACCGGCAATGTGGGTGCGGAAATGCTGGATATTCTGGCAGAGCGTGGTTTCCCGGCTGATGAAGTGATTGCATTGGCATCTCGCCGCTCTCAGGGCAAAGAAATCTCCTTTGGTGACAAGACGCTGAAAGTTAAAGCGATGGAGAATTTTGATTTCTCCGATGTTGATATCTGTCTCATGTCTGCCGGTGGCTCTATTGCGAAAGAGTGGGCACCAAAGATTGCTGCCAAGGGCTGTGTTGTCATCGATAACTCTTCTGCATGGCGCTATGATCAGGATGTTCCGCTGATCGTGCCTGAAGTGAACGCTGATGATATTGTTGACTTCAAGAAGAAGAACATCATCGCGAACCCGAACTGTTCCACAGCACAGCTGGTTGTTGCACTTAAGCCAATTCACGAAAAAGCTGGCATCAAGCGCCTCGTTGTTTCCACTTACCAGTCTGTTTCTGGTGGTGGTAAAGACGCGATGGATGAGCTGTTCAACCAGACCCGCGCTGTTTTCGTAAACGACCCGATTGAGCCTCAGCAGTTCACCAAGCGCATTGCGTTTAATGTGATCCCGCACATCGATGAGTTCATGGAAGATGGTTACACCAAGGAAGAGTGGAAGGTTCTGGCTGAGACCAAGAAGATGCTCGATCCAACCATCAAGGTAACCTGTACTGCTGTTCGCGTGCCTGTGTTTGTTGGTCATGCCGAGTCCGTGAACATGGAACTGGATAGCCCACTTTCTCCTGAAGAAGCTCAGGACCTGCTGCGCGAAGCGCCGGGTATTCTGGTTGTCGATAAGCGTGAAGACGGCGGCTATGTCACTCCTTACGAGTGTGCTGGCGAAGATGCGACTTACGTTTCCCGTATTCGTGAAGACGCGACCGTTGAGAACGGCCTGAACATGTGGGTTGTTTCCGATAACCTGCGTAAGGGCGCAGCGCTGAACACCGTTCAGATTGCAGAGGTTCTGGTGAATCGCGGCCTTATCAAGCCAAAAGCAGAAGCTGTTGCATAAGCTTTTCAGCAATTGCTGAGATTAGGAAGGGCACCTTTTAGGTGCCCTTTTTTGTTAGAGGCCACCACGTTCTCCCATGAACATCCTGCGCGGTACGTAGCGAAGATCCGGGACCCATGAATGCCTCACGGCAACGTTTCACTCGCGGTATATCGCAATTATCGTATGGGCCCCGGCTCGGGAGGGCATGACGGTGGTGGGCGCTTGCTGAAAAACTTATTCCCCTCGTGTTTTCCTCCCATATTCTGAACCTATGCCTACGTAACGGGCTGCTGGCGGAGCGACCGTCAGTTTGTCGTAGGCTGGGTTGGGCTGTTGGAAGACGTAACGCACCTTTCAGTGGTCCGGTGAACCGAACTTCAAACGTGGCCGCATGGTTTGAGGGGAAGGGCCCAGGACTATAGGGTATCACGCGGTGATAGATCCAAGAGCACCGGCAGTAAAACCTGCTTTTGCGAAAGTGTCTATCAAAGACGGAGGAACTGTTTGGGCATGGAAACGTGTCTGGATAAGCCACTTTCTTTCCGGGAAACCGGCTATCGTGCCTTATAGGCAAAAGAGGCGACGTTGTTCATTACAAGAAAGCCCGGGCAAGGCGATAGCTGATGCCGAAGAAACTAACTTACTCACACTGCGCAGGCACCACCTGCCGCCTTGCTCCTCCCGATCTTCGGGAAACCCAACTCTACCACCGCATGGGACGCCATGTGGTGCTACTGGTGTTTGCAGGGGTACTTTACGCTAAGGTTATGCTAAGTTTTGCCAAATTATGGGGGGGAATATGCAGACACTTGAAATTAGAGCTGCGCAGTATGATGAGTTGCCTGAGGTCGCTCGTATGTACCGGTATTCGCGAGACAGATGCCTTTCATTTATACCTAGACTGCACACACCAGAAGAAGATCTTTGGTTCTTTCAGAATATTGTTTTTAAAGAGAATGAACTGACAATAGTCATGGGAGATGAGCAAATCATAGGTATGATGGCCACCAAAGATGACTGGGTAGAACAGCTTTATCTGGATCCGCGGCACCTGCGGAAGGGCGTTGGTACAAGGCTCTTAAACCAAGCAAAAGCTCACTCTCCCGGAAATCTGAAGCTTATGTGCTTTGTCAGGAATGTGGATGCGAGAGCATTTTACGAAGCGCATGGGTTTAAGGAAGTGAAGCGGACAAGCGGTTCAGAGAATGAAGAAGGTGCGCCCGATATTTTGTATGAGTGGAAGGCTTAGTTTTCCCGGCAAAATAGAGGGTGAATTGTGGTGCAGTACGACGGGCGCGAGATGATACCCCTAAAATTGCAGGGGGCATATACGGTGATTTCCGTCTAGTGCAGCGTAACTCTGAGTGGCATTGTTCGAAGTAGATGTAAGCCAGAGCACTTTGCGTTGTTCAAGATTGACGCTTCCTGCTCTTAGCGTTTTTGCCATGCGTGTCCTTTTGGGAATATCCGAACCACTATTAGGAGGATGCGCTTTAGGACAATGTGTTGGGAGGCACACGAGAATGCTGAACACTGCAAGTTATGCCAACTACAAGATCACCCATACGGATGAGACCTTTACGGATTGGCTTGTGAAATCTGCAGGACCTGCTTGGAATAAGGCGATCAATCACCCGTTTACCAGTGCTGTTGGCAACGACACAGTGAGTGCTGAGGTGTTCACCCGTTATTTGTTGGAGGATTACCACTACATTCAGGATCTGGCATCCGCGTTGGGATTCTTGATTGCCAAAGCGCCGACAATGGCTGCCAAGACGCGTTTGGCTGGCTTTGCACAACAGCTGACTTCCAATGAACTGGGATATTTTCAACGCACCTTTAAAGAACTGGGCATCGCGCCTGAGGTTTATGAGGCAGCAAAGCCCAATACGATTACTCGGGCAATTGGCGCAACGCTGTTGTCGACAGCTGGCAAAGGTCACTACGTTGATGGCATGGCAACATTGCTGGCTTCTGAGTGGATCTATCGTGAATGGGGCCATCGGGAAGCTGCCAAGCCACGACCTGAGCGGTTATACCTTGCTGAGTGGGTTGAGTTTCTGGCGACCGATGAGTTTGGTGAGTTCATTGAGTGGATCAAGCGGGAAGTGAACTCGATTGGCGAAGAAGAACGTGTGAAGCGCCAAAGCGAGATCTCAGAGAGTTTTACTCATATGTGTGAGCTTGAAGCTGAGTTCTTCGACATGGTGAGCTGACAAAAGGCTTCAAATCTGAACCAGAAATGCTCTCTGTTTTGCGGGGAGCATTTTTTTTCAAAGGGGTAGGTCCCTAGTTATACGTATTGGCTAAAAACTAGGGGTAACTGCACGTTTTACCTGTAACATCTCCGTGATATTGCTGGAAAATTGCAGGAAATGACAAGATGTTCTCAAATGAGATTTTGTCTCCGAGTGCCTTATAGGAAGTATTTTTTATGCATGTGAGACTTTGTGGTAACTGGTTCTAATAAATTCCAGTATTGGTAGTTTATTTGATTTAAATAAGCTCACAGCTCCGCTAATTGTAGAAAATTTTCCTCATTCTGATAGAACGAGCTCAACAAAATAATAGTAATCAGGAATAGATTATGTTCTCTCGTTCTACTGTTGCTGCACTTGCCCTTCTCGTGGCTGTTCCTGCTCAGGCTGAAACAATCCGTGTGGGCATGTCTGGTGGGTATTTCCCATTCACATTTGTCAAGCAGGACGTTCTGCAGGGCTTTGAAGTTGACGTTGCTCGTGCGATTGCTAAGCAGACTGGTGATGAAGTTGAATTCGTTACCATGAGCTTCTCCGGCCTGATTGGCGCTCTGGAAGCTGGCCGCATTGACACTATTGCGAACCAGATCACCATTACGCCTGAGCGTGAAGCCAAGTTCACCTTCTCCCAGCCATACGTTTATGACGGTGCGCAGGTTGTTGTGAAAGCTGGCAACGAAGAAATCGGCGGCGTTGAAGACCTTAAAGGCAAGAGCGTTGCTGTAAACCTCGGTTCCAATTTTGAAGAGCTTCTGCGCGGTTTGCCATTTGCTGATGAAATCGACATCCGCACCTACGAAAGCAACCTGGCTCAGGATACTGCTCTTGGTCGTGTTGATGCGTTTATTCATGACCGCATCAGTGCAACACAGGTGATCAAAGAAACTCCGCTGCCGCTGGCGCTGGCTGGTGCTCCATTCTCTGAAATTCGCAACGCAATGCCGTTCCGTACTGATGAAGATGGTAAAGCTTTGGCTGCTAAGGTAGATGTTGCAATCGACGAACTGAAGGCTTCAGGCAAGCTGGCTGAGATCTCCGACAAATGGTTTGGAGCGGACATCACCAAAGCTGACTAAGCTGTCCGTTCAGAATTAGTAAAGCAGTTCACATCTAAGAATCTTTGGTGGAACTGCTTTTCCTTTTTCATGCCTTCGGGAATTTACTCCCGTCGTTCGAGGGCATGCTCTAATAATAAGAACTGATTATGCGCGCCTTAGATCTGGACTACATGCTCGGCCTTTTGCCGATCCTTTTAAAGTACTTACCCCTAACTTTGGGTATGGCAAGTGTGTCCATGATTTTGGCGCTTATACTTGCATCGCTGTTTGCAATTATCCGCGTGGTGCGCTTTCCTGTCTTGGATGCAATCACGCGGCTCTTTATCAGCTTCTTTCGTGGAACGCCGCTGCTGGTGCAGCTGTTTTTGTTCTACTACGGTTTGCCGCAGCTCTTTTCGTTCCTCACAGCGATTGATGGGGTTTCTGCTGCGATTATCGGTCTGACTCTGCATTTTTCCGCTTATATGGCAGAGAGTATTCGTGCGGCGATCCTGGGTGTTGACCGTAGCCAATGGGAAGCAGCAAAGTCGATTGGTATGTCTACTGGTCAGATGATGCGCCGGATTATTCTGCCGCAAGCAGCGCGTGTTGCTGCGCCAACGCTGATTAACTACTTCATCGATCTGATCAAAAGCACCAGTCTGGCCTTTACGCTTGGTGTGACTGAATTGATGGGTGCTGCGCAGAAAGAAGCAGCAGGAAGCTTCCTGTACTTCGAGACGTTTATTGTCGTTGCCGTTATTTATTGGGCTGTGGTTGAGAGCCTTGCTTTCGTTCAGACCCAAATTGAAAACCGACTTTCAAAGGCTGTTTCCAGATGATCCAGATCCGCGGGCTCACAAAAATCTATAATGGTGTCCCTGTGTTGAACGGGATCGACCTGGATATCAAAAAAGGCGAACGTATCGCTATTATTGGTCCGTCCGGGACTGGTAAATCTACTTTGCTGCGTTGTCTCAACTTTCTTGAGACGCCAGAAGAGGGCGAGTATGTTCTTGATGGCAAGAGCATCGACGTTCGCAAAGCAAATGCCGCGCAGATTAAAGAGATGCGTCTGAGAACGGCCTTTGTGTTCCAGAATTACGCCTTGTTTGCCAACAAAACAGCGCGTGAGAATATTGCTGAAGGCTTGATCACCGTTCGTGGTGAAGCCAAAGAGACTGCGTTTGAGCGGGCCGATGAGATCCTACGGGATATCGGTTTGGCAGATAAGACTGATGCCTATCCTGCGTCTCTTTCTGGTGGTCAGCAGCAGCGCGTTGGTATTGGCCGTGCGATGGCGAGCAACTCGGAGCTGATGCTGGTTGATGAGCCGACTTCTGCGCTTGATCCTGAATGGGTTGATGAGGTGCTGCAGCTGCTTACCCGCGTTGCGCAGGCTCATCAGACGATGTTGATCGTGACCCATGAGATGGCATTTGCAAAAGAGATTGCGGATCGCGTTCTGTTTATGGAAGGCGGGCGCATTGTTGAGCAAGGCCCACCTGAGAAGATCTTCACGAGCCCAGATGATCCAAGAACGCGCAGTTTCTTGCGGAAAGTTCTTTAGAGAGTTTCGAGAGCGGTACCTTCTTATGGATGTACCGCTTTTCTTTTATCGACCGGACAGGGTGTTGTTGACCTGAATGAGTTCAGCGTTACCACCACACAATAAGACGCCGATGCGCTCGCCTTCTTCTGGCTTGTATGCACCGGAGATCAGAGCTGCCAGGGCTGTTGCGCCGCCTGGTTCGACGACGAGCTGCATTTCTCTCCAGAGCCGACGTTGCGCGGCGAGAATAGCGTCATCCTCGACAAGGATGGATTGCGCAATGTGGTTTCGTGCGACCTCAAACGGGAAGGTGCCGCATCGTTTTGCACCCAGTGCGTTGGCTGCGATGCTGTCCAGTTCGACATCAACTGGCTCACCGGCTTTAAGCGCTGCGTTCATGGAGCAGGAGCCAAATGGCTCTATGGCAATGACTTTGGTGGGGCTGTTTGCATAGTAGCTTGCAACACCTGCTGCGAGGCCGCCGCCACCGACAGCCACAAGGATGGTATCCAGATCAGGACTTTGTTCCGCCCATTCCAATGCTACGGTGCCCTGGCCGTTGATTGTATCTATGGCGTCGAATGGGTGAATATCAATTGCGCCGGTTTGCTTCTGGTATTCAGTGCACAGAGCTGCAGCATCCGCATAGGCGGAGCCTTCGACATGGACGTCTGCGCCGAAGCTGCGGATCTTATCGATCTTCGCTGGGTTGGAAATCTCAGGGACGAAGATCTTGGCTTTCTTGCCGAGAGCATGAGCTGCACAGGCAACGGCAGCACCGTGATTGCCACCTGAGGCTGCTGCTATACCAGCTTCTGGAATTGAGTTGTTTAGTAATGAGTTGAATGCTCCACGCGCTTTGAAGGAACCTGAATGCTGCAGGTGTTCTAGTTTCAAAGAAATGGAGTACTTCAGGCCAAAAGTGCCGTTACCGCTCACAATAGATGGAGTTTTGCGAATGTATTTCTGAATTCGTTTGTGAGCAACTTCAATAGCTTGTTTAGATATTTGCACGGTAATGGCCTGAATATTTTTAATATAGAGAAGCCCCGGAAAAATCCGAGGCTTCGAAAATTGCAATGTGCATTTTAGGTTGCAGGCATCGCAGTTTCAACCAGTTTAATGAAATAGGAACAGCCATATGGAATAGCTTCGTCATTGAAGTCATATTTCGGATGGTGCAGTCCCGCAGACTCTCCGTTTCCAAGGAAGATGAAAGCACCCGGCTTTTCTTCGAGGTAATACGCAAAGTCCTCGCCGCCCATGGTTGGGTCGATGTTTTCGTCGACCTTGTCTGAGCTGCCTGCGATTTCGGCTGCAATTTGCGTCGCGAACTTAGTCTGGTCTGGATGGTTTGATGTAGATGGGTACCCATCTGCAAAGTCAAAGTCCACGCCAGCACCGTTTGCTGCGCAAACGCCTTCAACAACCTGCTTTACGCGTTGAGCAGCCTGCTTGCGAACATCCTGATCCAGCGTACGGATGGTGCCACCCAGTTTTGCTGTGTCTGGGATGATGTTGTATGCAGTGCCAGCTTGGAAGAAGGTCACGGAAATTACGATAGACTGCAGTGGTCCAACATTACGGGATGCGATGGACTGCAGAGCAGATACGATCTGTGAGCCAACAACAACCGGGTCGATTGTATTGTGTGGGTATGCTGCGTGGCCGCCGACGCCTTTCACGGTGATGGTGAACTCATCGGTTGATGCCATTAGTGGACCAGAGCGGGTCGCGAAGTGGTCGATTGGAGTGCCTGGCTGGTTGTGCAGGCCGTATATCTCGTCCACATTCCAACGGGTAAACAGGCCATCGTCCATCATTGCTTTTGCGCCGGCTCCGCCTTCTTCAGCTGGCTGGAACACGAGAATAACTGTGCCGTCGAAGTTGCGGGTTTCAGCAAGGTATTTTGCTGTGCCCAGCAGCATTGCGGTGTGGCCGTCGTGACCACATGCGTGCATGGCGCCTTCGTTTTTGGATGCGTATTCCTTGCCGGTTTCTTCGGCCATTGGAAGAGCATCCATGTCAGCACGAAGAGCGATGGATTTACCTGCGCCGCCGTTGCGGCCTTTGATAACACCAACGACGCCTGTGCGACCCACACCTGTGGTGATTTCATCAACGCCGATCTCTTTCAAGATTTCGGCTACTTTTGCTGATGTGCGGTGTGTCTCATAAAGAACTTCAGGATGTTCATGAAAATCACGGCGCCAAGCGGTGATTTCATCGTGCATTTCTGCAAGACGATTAATGGTTGGCATCGGAGTGCTCCCTCAAATACTTCGGATTCTTATTGAGATTAGAAAATGAACCTCACTTTGGCCCAGTGCAGTGAAATATTGCAAGAGCAAATCAATCGCAAAAGGGTCAGTTGAGTAAAATTAAATGAACTGCCAATGTGGCTCCTTAACTAACCCGAGGACCGCTTAATCACGCTAAGTTATTGCTGACGTCAGGTCACATATTGCAGTTTGTTCAACTTCAGCAGCAGTGAGGCAGTATGGCGATCTATCGGAGTGTTTTTCGGAATGTCACAGAGGAGAAACAGCAATGGATGTTTCTCAACAAAGCCAATCGATACACCAGCCTTTTACCTGCCAAAGCCGAGTTTGAAACTGGTCCTTTTGATTTTCGACGCAATGTCTCTATCAATCTTCTCGTAAATGGTGGTCTGTTTGGAACCTCTTTGCGCTACAACTCCTTGCGTGACAGTTGGAGCATGTGGCCGTTGACGAGTGATTTCTCGCTTCAGATCGATAAGCGCACTGTGACTGTCGAGTGTGCTTTGACGTCTCCCTATAAAGCGGATGCGAATGTGGAGTCGCTTGCACGGTTCTTTGAGGAAATGAGCAGGCCTAGTCGGTGATTGGCACTCTTGCTTCAGGCAAATGCGTAGACGGATGTCTTTTTAGTCTCGTTGTCTTCGAGCTCTCGTTGCACCGGAATTTCATAGGTTTTCAGGTGGGTGAGACGTGAAGTTGGAAAGTAGGAGCGTTGAGGATCTCCGACTAAAACCGGAATTGGTTTTTCCTTAGGATTGGTGTCTAGCCAACTAAGAACCCTTATGGTCATATCCGGGTCGTAAAAGACATCGCCGCAGCAAATCAGGTCGTAATTACCAAGAGAGCTTCCCAGAAGATCTTTAGTGCTGACTTGAATTGTAACCTGATTCAGGTTTGCGTTGATAAGTGCGGCATCTGCAGCGAAGAGATCTATGTCTGCTGCGATAGCTGAGGCTGCTCCGGCTTTCATTGCGGCGATGGCAACGAGGCCTGAGCCGCTGGCGAAATCGAGGATGTGTTTGTCTTTAACAGTCTCGGGATTGTCGAGAATGTAGCGGGCCAGTGCTTGTCCACCCGCCCATGCAAATGCCCAGAACGGGGAAGGGACTCCCAGCTCTTCCAGCTCCTCTTCACCCATGCGCCAGAGATCGACGCTTTCGTCTGCCAGGTGAAGAAGTATGGACGGCGCATGAGGAACAGGATGACTTCGTGTCTGCTCCAAAATAAATGCGCGCCGGTCCGTAATTGTCATCGGTACTTAGACCTCTGATGGGTCCATGCCTGCCATTTCCAGAACAACGGCCCATTCTTCCGGCTTTACCGGCTGAACAGAAAGACGCATGGACGTTACGAGAGCCATGTCGGAAAGACGTTCTTCGGCCTTCACTTGCGCCAGCGTTACTGTCTGCGGAAGGTCTTTGACGGCTTTGATGTCTACGCATTCCCAGCGTGGATCATCTGTCGTGGAATCTGGATGTGCGAGCGCGCAGACCTCTACGATGCCGACAACTTCTTTGCCGATGTTGGAATGGTAGAAGAAGCCACGGTCACCGATTTTCATGTCGCGCATGAAGTTGCGGGCCTGATAGTTGCGTACGCCGTCCCACTCTTCGCCTTCTTCACCCTTGGCTTTTTGATGATCCCAGGACCACTTGTTAGGTTCGGATTTGAACAGCCAGTATTGCAACTTTGCCTCCATTAAAAAGAGCACCTGCCTACAATGAGAGACTGGTGCTCCAAAATTGACGTGTTGTAATACTTACAACAAAATTAGGCTTCCGGGTTCTTAATTACCCAGTTCCAAGGACGGATCTCAACAGATTCAAAGAGACCTGCCAGTGAATAAGGATCTTCATTAGCTACTGCCAATGCTTCGTCCCTGTTCGCGGCTTCAATCATGACCAGCGAACCTGTCGGAGATACGAGGTCATCACACATGAAAGGTCCCGCTGCCTTCAAACGATCACCAAGACCTTTGAGGAAATCGAGATGATCTTGACGTGTTTTTTGGCGAAGGTCTTCAGAATGCGCCTTATCAGTGCAGATGAGAGCGTACAGCATATTGGATACTCCAGTAGCAGGTTTTCAACCTAACCATTTGATCCCTGATATACAACCAGGCAATTCCTAGCTTAAAAGGATTCTACTAGGGGTGTGTCTCTCGTTTGAGGGGGCGCGTCATTAAGTCGCTCAATGCCTGTGCGACGTCGATTTTCCCAGCTACGATTTGTGACACGGTGTTTGCAATTGGCATGTCGACACCATGTTCGGTTGCCAAGGCGACCGCGATATTAGCGGAGTGAGCGCCTTCTGCAAGCTTTTGTCCCGGTGCAACCAATTCCTGCGGAGTTCTACCCTGTCCGATCTTTAAGCCGAAGGCAAAATTTCGTGATTGAGTTGAGGAACATGTGAGGACCAAGTCGCCAAGACCAGACAGACCTGTGAGCGTTTCGCTTCTGGCATTGAGTGCCATGCCGAGGCGGCTCAGTTCTGCGAAGCCGCGGGCTGTCAGTGCTGCCTGTGCGCTGGCACCGAGGCCGTAGCCGACGGCTGCGCCACAAGCGATTGCGAGCACGTTTTTGAGAGCGCCACCAATTTGTACGCCGATGAGGTCATCAGTTGCGTAAGGGCGGAAGCTTTTTGAGGCGAGTGCTGCGGAAAGCTGATCTGCTACTGCGCCGTCTTCAGCTGCAATTGTGACGGCTGTTGGCAAGCCCTTTGCCACGTCATGCGCGAAGCTTGGGCCAGACAGCGCTGCGGGAATGGCATCTGGCGCGACGGACTTGATCACCTCAGAAAGGAGCTGACCGGTTGATTGCTCGATGCCTTTTGCGCAGAGAACGATTGGTGTCGCTGGCTTTAGAAACGGCTTGATCGCTTCTGTCATCGCCCGGGTTGTCTGCGCTGGTGTTACAAGCAAGAGGGCATCGGCACCGCTGACAGCATGCTTGAGGATGCCGGTAGCGGTGATTTGCTCTGTCCACTCAATGCCGGGCAGGTATTTCGGGTTCTGTTTGTTGGCATTGATTGCGGCGATGGTTTCTGCATCGCGGGCCCATAAGGAGACTTCCCGACCTGCTCTTGCGGCTGCCAAGGCGAGCGCAGTTCCCCAAGATCCTCCGCCAATTACAGCGATCTTGTTTAGAGCAGTGGTCATGTTGTTTTCCTTATTGGGTGATGTTCAGTCGTTCACACAGTTGCTCAAGAGGGATATCGAACCCTCCGTGCATTGTTAGCTTGGACTTAGTTTCGTTGTCTGCCAAATCAACCCAGAAGAAGCGAAAGAGGATAGGATCTCCACCGTCATTTGGGCTCATTTCGTAATGATCCCAAGTCTGCTTTGCTTTTTCCTGAATTTTGAGATGGAAAAATTTGCGGCGGTGTAGCTCTGGACCTGAAGTGAGGGCATCGTCATACAGGAAGTCATGGCCAGTGAATTGCTCAAGTGCGCCGGAAACACTGAGGCCTGTTTCTTCTTCAAACTCGCGTTTGGCAGCTTGCAGATAGCTTTCACCCGGATCCAGTGTTCCACCTGGCACCTGCAATGTGCCTGCGATGTCGGTTTCCGGTTCATCAAAAACGAGAAGGTGTGTGCCGCAGGTCATATAGACGTAGGCTTTGTGCCGAGGCTGCAATGTCGTTTCCACCATGAATCAATCAAATCGATGTTGTTTGAATTTGGCAGATGTTATTTGCAGGAGTTTGTTGCAAGCAAGGCGTTATAGCAGTTTGCACATAAATAGCAGTATGACACGCGCTTTAGCGCCGCATGGCTTTGCCTGCAGCGTGGAACTGAATGCCCCGAAAGTTCGGGAGTGAGCAAGGCGAGCAGGCAGAGCCTGCGCATTGTGAGTAAATTAGTTTCTTCGGCATTGGCTGCTCGCCTTGCCCGGGCGTTTTTGTATGAAACAAGATCTCCTCCGAAAGGCATTGGGAGCAGGCACTGTCAACGATGCACACACTTGCCAGAGGCAAATGTGATTGTCGGTGAAAGCTAAACGCCTGCCAGTGTAGACGCCCATCGGGTGACCAGCTTCCGCTTGGTCCCTGCACTAAAGACTTTCAAGGGGTGTTTCAACGAACCCGCCGGGTGATGCGTTACTTCACCCGGTAGCCCCGCCCAGCCCACGCCGCACTGATGGACGGTCCACCAGCTGCCCGAATACGTGAGCACAACACTGAGAATAAGCGCGGTTGAGGGCAGGGGGATAAGTTTTCAATGTTCCAATCCTAAAAAATCCCGCAGTTACTGCGAGATCCTGAGAGGTATGCATGCTGATTGCTTTCGTAGGTTGATTAAACCTTCGCGCCTTTGCGACCGAAACCAACGACGCTTTCGGAGATTTTGTCTAGCGGCCAGCGTGGGCGTGGGGCTTCGTTCATGTCGTCGCCCTTGCCGTTTTGCTCCAGAATGGAAGGGTCTTCGGCAACGAGTTTTCTCAGACGCTCTGCTCCCGCCCATGCAATCATTGCGGCGTTGTCTGTGCACAGTTTGTGCGGCGGTGCGATTAATTCTGCACTATGTTCTGCGGCAACCTCGTTTAGACGAATCCTAATTGCTTCGTTTGCTGCAACACCGCCCGCGATAACCATTTTGACAGGCGTATCCGGATAGCGCTCTTTGAATAACTCGAAGGCTCGTGCACTGCGTTTTCCGAGGACATCCGCGACAGCTTCCTGGAAGGAGGCGCACAGGTTGTTGACGGTTTGCTCGCTGACAGGCTCTTCTTTTAAGGCTGCGGTGCGCACTGCGGTCTTCAACCCGGCAAAAGACATGTCGAGGCCGGGGCGGTCCAAAAGTGGGCGTGGCAGTTTGTAGACGGTTGGATCACCAAGTTTTGCAGCTTTTTCTACAGCCGGACCACCGGGATAAGGCAGACCTAGCAGTTTGGCTGTTTTGTCAAACGCTTCACCAATCGCGTCATCAATGGTTGTGCCCAATCTTTCGTATTCCCCAAGAGCTTTTACGAGGAGATACTGGGTGTGACCACCGGAGACGAGGAGCAACAGGAATGGGAACTCAACCTGATCCGTCATACGTGCGGTGAGAGCGTGACCTTCCAAATGATTCACTGCAATCAATGGTTTATCGATTGCCATGGCAATGGATTTTGCTGTCATCAAGCCTACGATGACGCCGCCAATGAGGCCGGGGCCAGCGGTTGCAGCAACTGCGGATAGATTAGAGTACTTCACATTTGCTGTTTTCATCGCCTGATCTACGATACCATCCAGCAACTGAATGTGGGCGCGCGCCGCAATCTCTGGTACAACACCGCCGAACGGTGTGTGCTCATCGATTTGAGAATGCACCACGTTGGACAAAATTACGCATTTGCCATCTTGATCAATCTCAAGGACAGCAGCGGCAGTTTCGTCACAACTCGTTTCTATGCCGAGGATGGTCAGCACGTTTGGTCTCCTTTGGCCGCTTGGTTTTTGTCGTTCTCTCATGCGCAAAGCATGGTTGATTTCGCGGGCCGATGATTTTATGTCGCTCATCTAACATGAGCCCCTAGCATTGGGAATGTGATCCTTGCAAACAAAACCTATAAGAATTGGTACACGTGGAAGCGCCCTGGCACTGGCCCAGGCGTATGAAACACGCGCTCGTCTCGCGAAGGCACACGGGTTAACCGATGATGACTTCGAGATTGTTGTTATAAAAACAACGGGAGACCAAATTCAAGATAGGCCTCTTTCCGAAGCAGGCGGCAAAGGCTTGTTCACCAAGGAAATTGAGGAAGCTTTGCTGGATAAGTCCATTGATCTGGCAGTTCACTCTTCCAAGGATATGCCGACAGTTCTGCCGGATGGTCTGGGTATGACCGCTTACCTTCCACGTGAAGATGTGCGCGATGCTTTCATTTCTCCAAAGGTGGAAAAGCTGACAGATCTTCCACAGGGTGCTGTGGTTGGGTCTTCCAGTTTGCGTCGTCAGGCACAGATCAAGCGTCTGCGCCCTGATCTTGATGTAGTGATGTATCGCGGTAACCTTCAGACCCGTTTGCGCAAGCTGGGTGAAGGTGTGGTTGACGCAACCTTCCTTGCTTACGCTGGTCTGCGTCGTCTGGGACAAGGTGATCTGGTGACGTCTTTGATGGATGTAGAGCACTTCCTTCCTGCTGTCGGGCAGGGCGCGATTGGTATTGAGGCACGTCTTGGTGATGAAGAGACGGCACGCATTCTTGCGCCGATCCATCACGCAGAGACTGAAAGCCGCCTATTGCTGGAGCGTGCTTATCTGGCTGAGATGGATGGCTCCTGCCGGACGCCGATTGCCGGTCTTTCCCATGTGGAAGGTGATCGCATCCGTTTCCGCGGTGAGGTGATCAAGCCCGATGGCAGCCAGACGCACACAGTTGAAGGCGAAGGCCCGTTAAGCGATGCTGAAGAGATTGGCCGCGAGCTTGGCAAAGAACTGAAAGCGAAGTCTGGCCCGAACTTTTTGGAGCTCTAATGAAAATACTCGTGACCCGTCCTCAGCCTCAAGCGGATAAAACTGCACAGAAGCTGATTGCTATGGGACACGAGGTGATTGTTGAGCCGATGTTGAGTTTCCAGCCGCTGACCGTTCGCGGAGATGTGGCTGGGGACGCCAAAGCGATTGCTGTGACGAGCGCGAATGCCATTGAAGCCCTTGTCTTCAATGGTCTTGTTGCACAGCTACAGCACCTTCCTCTCTATTCTGTGGGTGAGGCGACAGCCAAAGCTGCAGAGGCTTCCGGTTTCCAAGAGATCATATGTGCGGATGGGGATGTTGATTCCCTTGGCGGACTGATTGCGGATAGCAAACAGGCGGGGCCTGTCTTTTACCCTGCAGCGATTGACCGCAGTGGTGACCTGGCCGGACAACTGGAGCAACAGGGCATTGCCTGCCGTATGGTGGAGGTCTACCAAATGGCTGCTGCGACTGGCTTTTCTGAGAAAACCCGAGGACTGATAGAAGCAAAAGCGTTGGATTGTGCGTTGTTTTATTCTCCACGAACAATTCAAGTTTTTCTCAGCCTTTCAAATCTTGAAAAAACCATAGTGTTTCTTAACTCTATGAAAGCATTATGTGTTTCAAAGCGGGTTGCAGAGCAGGCCGGGGCGTTTGGCGAGGTTTTTACTGCGAAAACGCCGCGTGAGGATAGCTTGTTTGAACTTCTCTCTGGTTCGATAAGTTGAGAGGAAGTGATTTGAACTTCTCTGGGCCCTATGGAGAAGTCGTAGTTTGTTTGGCAAGGTGCTAATTCTCCCTGATAGCAGTTTGCTAAAGGGATGCTTATGTTAAGAAAGAGGCCTCTTAGGAGGCCTTGTTGAGATTGCGTGACTATGAAAATTGGCGCGGCTGGAAACTGCTTGAAACGCGCCATTCTAGGAGGTTTTGATGGCTGCTGATGACAAAAAGGGTGGTGCGTCCACCGGGGCAGGCTCGGGTGGTGGAACATCATCACGGAAATCTCCGCTCTCCAGTGGATCCCGAAAGCCTGTCACGATTGACCTGCCCGCGAAAGACGTTTCCAAGACTGATAAACCTGCCGCGAGCGCTGGTCCTGCGGCCAAGCCTGCTGCGAGCAAAGCGACTTCTACCAAGGCAGGCTCTGTGCCGCCAACCGGTAAACAACAATCACAATCTTCTGCGAAGACTGAAAATACTGAAGCGACCAAGGCAGCTGCTGCCAAGCCTGCGGCGGGCGCTAAACCAGCTGCGGGTGCTCAGTCTTCTTCAACACCAGCCAAGCCTACTGCTGCTGCAAGCGCAAAGGCCGCTGCAGACGCGACAAAAGCGGCAGCGGACGAGAAGAAGAGCGCTGCTGCATCCAGCGCTGCTAAGTCTTCTACTGCGAAGACGGCTGCTGCCAGCAAAACCTCAACCGCTTCTGCTGCAAAAGAGCCTGTGAAGAGTAAAGACGAAAAGGCTGGCTCGGGCGGTAAGGATACGCCTCCACCACCGCCTCCGCCTTCCGGTAAAGGCCCCGGCGGGCCTGCTGATAAGCCTCCGCATCCGCCCAAGCAAGGCGCTGGATTTGGCGCGATGCTTGCCGCTGGCGTTATTGGTGCATTGATTGTTGCCGGTGCTGGGGTTGGTCTGCATCAGGTTGGCATGCTCCAGATGATTGGCGCTGGCTCTGGTCAGAATGCGACTGAAGTTCAGGCCCTGTTGGAAAGCTCCAAGAACCGCTATTCGCAGCTGAGCCAGGAAATTACGGCGCTGAAAGATCATGCGGCAGGTAGTTTCGCTGCCAAGGAAACCATTCAGAACCTGACTGATCAGCTGGACGCGATCCAGAAGGAAACCAGTACTAAGTTGAGTGATGCGACTGCTGGTGTAACTGCGAAGGTGCAAGAGCAGGTTTCTACGCTTGGTGCAGAAATTAAGGAACTGAACGAGCTCATTTCAAATGGGGCTGCTGGTGATGGTGCTGCTGTTGCGAGCATGAAGAAGACGCAGGATCAGCTGGCGAAGCAGGTTGCTGATCTGACCGCTGCGACCCGAAAGAATGCTGAGCAGGTTCTGAAAGGCATGCAAGGCAATCTGACAGATTTGCAGAAGCAGTTTCAAGCTTTGAAAGAGGCGCCGACACAGCTGAAGGACCTTGGTTCACAGTTGGCTGTGACAGGTTCCAAGGTGGATGAAGCGCTTGCGCAGATTGGTAAGTTGACGGCTGAGCAGAAAGTTCTTGAAGGCAAAATTGAAGCGCTGACGCAGGCGAATGCCGAGACAACACAGCAGATTACTGCACGTGTTGACCGGTTGGAGAAGGCCCTGGGCACTGCAAGTGCTCAGGAACGCGCCGCACGTGCCATCGCGATTGCCTCTTTGCGCAATGCTGTGGACTCTGGTGAGACCTATGAAGCGGAACTGGCTGCTGTTGAAGCTGTGCTGCCAGGGGATGCTGCTGAGCTCGCGCCACTGAAGGCAAGCGCTGCGAGTGGTATTCCTTCCTCTGCGGCGTTGATTGCCGGATTTGGTAAGGTCGCGCGTGATATGAGTGCTGTGTCGTTGACGAGTGAGAATGATGATGTGGTTGATCGTCTGTTCTCAAGCGCCAAGTCTCTCGTTTCTGTCCGCACGCCGACTGACAGTGATGGGACGAGTTCCAGCGAGCTGCTTGGCACGATGGAATCCCGGGTTTCTGCGGGTGATCTTGCCGGAGCGATTAAGGCTTATGATGCTTTGCCAGAACCGATGCAACAGGTTGGTGCAGCGTGGGCTGAGCAGGTGAAAGCCCGTTTGGCAGCAGATGAATTGGTGAAAAAAATCACCGCTCAAGTTTTGAAGTCGCTTGTTTCTGAAAACAAGTAGTATCGGAAAGGAGCGAAGGACATGGTCCGCGTTCTCATCTTTTTCGCGTTTGTATTTTTACTGGCTCTTGGCGGAGCCTGGATGGCAGATCGTCCGGGCGTCGTTACGCTTGAATGGCAAGGGTATGTTGTTCAGGCAAGCTTGCTGACAGCTGTTGTTGCGTTTGGTGCTTCCATTGTGGCGTCGATTGTGGCTTGGGGGTTCTTCCGGTTGATCTGGAAATCACCGACGCTGGTCTCCCATTTCATGCAGAGCCGCCGCAAAGACAAAGGCTATGATGCCTTGTCTCAGGGACTGTTGGCTCTTGGTTCTGGCGATACGCTGCATGCGCGCAAGTTTGGTCTGAAGGCAGACAAACTGCTGGACGGTAACGAGCCTGCTGCACGTCTTCTCTTGGCGCAGACTTCGCAACTGGATGGTGATCATGCAGAAAGCCGTCGCCGGTTTGAGGCGATGTTGGAAGATGATCGCTCCATGGCTGTGGGCTTGCACGGCCTTTACATTGAAGCGGAGCGGGAAAGTGAGCCTGCAGCAGCGCGCCACTTTGCTGAGGAAGCCTTTAATCTGGTTCCGGGTCTGCGTTGGGCAGGCAATGCGGTACTTGGGTATCAGGCCGTTTCCGGTGATTGGGAAGAAGCCATTGCAACGCTTGAGCGCAACTATGCTGCTCGCATGCTGGATAAGAAAACCCTTCGTCGCCAGAAAGCTGTTCTGCTGACTGCGCGTGCTCTTGAGCTGGAGAACGAAAATCCGGATCGTGCGCGTACGCTTGCTGTTGAAGCGCATGGCCTTGCGCCCTCGCTGGTGCCTGCCGCGATTGTTGCGGCCCGTCTGCGGACGCGGACAGGTGATGTTCGCAAAGCAAGTAAGATCCTTGAGGCGACGTGGAAGTTGAGCCCGCACCCAGATCTTGCTGATGCTTACGCCCATGTTCGTCCTGGTGATTCCGTCACTGATCGACTGAGCCGCGTCAGAACACTGGCAAGCATGCGTGCTTACTCTTCTGAGGGGGCGATTGCGATTGCTGTTGCTGCGATTGAAGCCAAGAAGTTTGATGAAGCGCGCGATCAACTCAAGCGCGTTCTGCGCTCTGAGCCAACGCAACGTGCGTTCTTGCTGATGGCTGATCTTGAAGAGCGTGAGCATGGTGATCAGGGCCGCATTCGTGAGTGGTTGTCCCGCGCTGTGCGTGCGCCAAGCGATAAGGTCTGGACCGCGGACGGTGTTGTTTCCGCCAACTGGGCGCCTGTTTCTCCAAAAACAGGCCGTGTGGATGCCTATGAGTGGGCAGCACCGGAAGGTGCCGTGGATCAGGAACCGTTGATTGAGGTTATCGATGACAAGCTGTTTGAGCCGCCTGAACTGGCTGCCCCTGTACAGGTTCTGAAGGAACCGGTGGAGGCGGATATCGTTGTGCCTAAACCGCGGGAGGCAGAAAAACCCACTGCAGTGAAGGACGAGCCTGTGGCAGCCCCAGCCGCAATGCCTGACGCCGCAGAGCCTGTTGTTGTGACAGAAACGGCGAAAGAGACATCCGCTGAGAAAAAGCCGGATGAGAAAGCCAAGGCTGAAGAGCCACGTGCCACTGTCGTACCTGTGGAATCTTCAAGCTGGGCGCCGACCAAAGCCAATGAAAAGGCCGAGGAAAAGGTCGAGGAGCCTTCCAAGACTGAGGAGGAAGGCGCGAGCTCATCCTATGAAAAGCCTGAGAAGAAAGATGAGAAGCTGGTGGAGTTCCCGCTTTCTCAGCTTCCTGATGACCCAGGGCCTGAACCAGACGATGAAGATCCGAAAACGCCAAAAGATCAGAGTTTTAGGTTCTTCCGCTAAGAAAAATGCATAGGCAAGGCGCGCGTCTCTTTTCGCGTCTCTTGCCTTTGTAGATTGTTGGTGGATGCATTCTCTGCCAATGCAAATCATACTTGCATCTTATTGGGAGCTTGGGTATCAAACTTCCACTTTCCGGCACACCCCTTGTGCCAGTTGGAACGCCGCTGTAGCTCAGATGGTAGAGCACGTCATTCGTAATGATGGGGTCGAAGGTTCGAGTCCTTTCAGCGGCACCACTAACTCTCTGATACTTCATAATCCCCCAAAAACTTGCTCGTTTGGCTTTGTCTTATCGCCTACTCGTCGTAGGTTCGGATTTGTGTTTTTTGGTCCTTTAGTCGAACCTTTCAGCACGATGATTTCATTTGCATATATGGAGGCCATCTGGGTTTCGTGGGAGCGGGCTGCGGATGGTGTGGAGTACCGGAAGTGATTGTCGATCACCTGAATAAGTTGCGCGCGTGGTTGTTTGAAGATGCATTGCCGCTTTGGTTGAAGGCTGGCGAAGACGCTGCAAATGGTGGTTTTGCTGAGACCATCACACTGGATTGTGAAGGCAGCGCGGATAACAGACGTGGTCGCGTCAACCCTCGTATGGTGTTTGTGTATTGTGAAGCCGGACGTCTGGGCTGGGACGGCCCCTGGATGGATGTTGCGCTGCGCACGCAAGCCTATGTGGAGCGGGTATACGGTACTGCTGATGGATATATCGGTGCGCTTGCGACACCCGATGGTGAGCTGCTCGACACTTCGTTTGATCTTTACAATCAGGCCTTTGCGCTACTGGCTCTTTCCAGCATTGCTGATGTGAACAGTGAACAGCGTGAGGAAGCGTGTGCGAAAGCTGGCGCTTTGCTTGATGTGTTGAAGAACCGCTTCAAGCACCCTGTTGCTGGTTTTCAGGAAGCTGAGCCTGCGCGTGCACCACTGGGTGCCAACCCGCATATGCATCTGTTTGAAATGTGCCTTGAGTGGGAGCGCTCTGAGAATCTGAGCGCTGAACAGAAAGCTGTCTGGTCCGCGCTGGCAGATGAGCTGGGCGAGCTTTGCCTCAAACACTTCATCTGCGAGAAAACGGGCGGTTTGCGGGAGTTTTTTGCGCTGGACTGGTCTCCGATGCCGGGTGATGAGGGCAGGGCGCTTGAGCCGGGGCACCACTTTGAGTGGGCTTGGTTGCTGAGCCGATGGAACAAGCTGCGTGGTGATGGGCGTGCCAAAGCTGCTGCTGCACGTCTCTTTGAGATTGCGGAGGTCTACGGTGTGGACCGTGAGCGCGGTGTGGCGGTGATGGGCATCAATGATGACTTCTCCATGCGTGATCCACTGGCGCGTCTGTGGTCTCAGGCTGAGTGGCTTAAAGGCTCTATCGCCATGCTGGAGAGTACTCCTGAGAGTGAGTGGCCTCGGTATCGCCAATCCATGCAGGATGCGCTGAAGGCGTTGGAGCTGTTCTTTGAGGATGTGCCAGCAGGTCTCTGGAAAGACAAGTTTTTGCCGGATGGTAGCTTTGTGAAGGAAGCGGCGCCGGCCAGCTCACTCTATCACATCATCTCGGCTATTTCTGAACTCGACCGTTTTTCAAAAACTGAGGTTGGGCAGAAAGTGGTTGTTTGTGAGAGCACTAAATAGCGGTTCCTGCAGTATAGATTGGGAGAATTATGATGGTTAAATGGGGCGTGCTCTCGACTGCACGGATTGGCCGCGACAAGGTTATTCCTGCACTTCAAAAAGCCAAGGGCGTTGAGGTTGTCGCGATTGCTTCTCGTAATGAGGAGAATGCGAAGAAGGTTGCTGCTGAATTAGGTATTGAGAAAGCCTACGGCTCTTACGAGGCTTTACTGGCTGATCCTGATATTGATGTGATCTACAATCCACTGCCAAACCACATGCATGTGCCAATGACGATTGAGGCTGTGAAGGCCGGAAAGCACGTGCTTTGCGAAAAGCCGATTGCGCTTGATGCAGATGAAGCGCGTCTTCTACTGGAAATGCCGGACAACCGCTTCGTTATGGAAGCCTTTATGGTGCGCGCGCACCCGCAATGGCAGCGAGCGCTTGAGATTGTTGAATCCGGTGAGCTGGGCAAGCTGCAGAGCATTCAGGCGTTCTTTGGTTACAGCAATCAGGATCCGCAGAACATTCGCAATAAAGCAGAGCTTGGCGGTGGTGGGCTGATGGATATTGGCTGCTACCCGATTGTGGCGTCGCGCTATTTCTTTGATGCTGAACCAGAGCGTGTTGTGAGCCTTGTTGATCGTGACAAGAACTTTGGCACGGACCGTTTGACGTCTGTGATGATGGATTTTGGTGAGGGGCGTCAGGCTCAGTTTACGGTCTCAACCCAGTCTGCACCGTATCAGCGTATCAATCTGGTGGGGACAGCCAAGCGTCTGGAAATCCTCATCCCGTTCAATGCACCTGCTGGTGAAGAGACGATCTTACGTCTCGATTCTGGCAGTTTGCCGGGGGATGGTGCGATTGAAGTGGAGCGCGTTGCTGCCTGCGATCAGTATACACTGCAGGGAGAGCTGTTCTCTCGTGTGGTCAAAGGTGAAGAAGAGTTGCCTTATGGCGTTGCTGACGCGATCCAGAACATGGAAATCATTGATGCGATTGTTCGTTCTGAACGCAATGACAGCTGGGAGACTGTTGGGTCTCCCGACTGAATGTCTTGCGGGTGTTAGGGCATGTTGCGCTCATTTGCATTCACGCCTCATGCCCTAACTTCTTTATTTTGAGCGAATTCTTGTCGCTTGATTGGATACAATCAAACGGAACGCGCTCTAGACTTTTTCACCTCTGATGGAATACAGGTTGTCGCGATTGAGTGTATTGAGATCGCGACGGCCACACAGCGCCATGGTGGTATCCAGTTCCTTCTGGATGATTTCCAATGACTGTGTCACGCCTTGCTTTCCGCCTGCGCCCAGACCGTACAGGAATGGTCTGCCGATGTAGGTGCCCTTTGCGCCAAGACAGATGGCTTTCAGTACATCCTGACCTGAGCGAATGCCGCCATCGATATGGATTTCCACCTTATCACCGACCTCGTCCACGATTTCCGGTAGGATCTCGATGGAGGACGGTGCGCCGTCGAGCTGACGTCCGCCGTGGTTAGAGACGATAATCGCATCACAGCCAGAGTCGACTGCGTGGCGTGCATCCTCTTTGTCCAGAATGCCTTTGAGGATCAGCGGGCCGCCCCACTGTTTCTTGATCCACTCAATGTCATCCCAGCTCAGACGCGGGTCAAACTGCTCAGCTGTCCATGAGGACAGGGAGGAGAGATCGCCAACCCCTTTTGCATGGCCAACAATGTTGCCGAAGGTGCGGTTTGGCGTTGTGAGCATTTTCATGCACCACATTGGGCGTGTTGCCATCTGCCAGATGTGTTTTGGTGTAAACTTTGGCGGGGCAGACAGGCCGTTGCGCAAATCTTTATGGCGTTGACCCAGGATTTGCAGGTCAAATGTGAGAACCAGTGCAGAACAGCCCGCGTTCTTTGCGCGGTCGATCAGGGCATTGATGAAGTCTCGATCCTTCATCACGTAAAGCTGGAACCAGAATGGCTTCGTGGTTTTTGCCGCAACAGCTTCAATAGAGCAGATGCTCATGGTTGAAAGCGTGAAAGGTACGCCGAATTCTTCAGCTGCCTGTGCGGCGAGAATTTCGCCATTGGCGTGCTGCATTCCGGTTAGACCGGTTGGTGCCAGCGCGACCGGCATGGAGACATCCTGCCCGACCATCTTGGTGGCAAGTGTGCGGTCTGTCATGTCGACCGCGATGCGCTGACGCAGCTTGATCTTCGCGAAGTCACTCTCGTTTGCCTGATAAGTGCTCTCGGTCCAAGAACCAGAGTCGGCATAGTCGAAGAACATCTTTGGAACGCGTCTGCGAGCACGCTCTTTGAGGTCACTGATTTCTAGTATTGGTGCCATGTACGGGCCTCCCCCCGAAACATTAGTTTTTATGTATAGAGGGATTGCACGTATCGGTGATATGTCAACATTACATGTATACGACTTCAGTCTACCAGTATTGGGAAAAACGTTATTCGCATTCATCTATGAATGCCGTAAGTACTCTGAAATATCTTTGAATTGTCAGTCCTGACTAAAGCGTAACGGTCAAATAACTATCTGAATTTGCTTGTTTTGTTTGTTTGCATAAACGTTTGGCGAGTGTCTGGTCGAGACTTCATCTTGCCTAGGTACTATTTGTGATATGTAACTGAAATATATCTCAAAAAAGCGACATAGGCTCACTTTGCTGATGCCTAAAAAATAGATTCGGTGAGTGAAAATACGTAGCTTGTCGATGCGTGTTGGTGGGGTGGGGACCTGAAATTTCATGTAAGAGCGAATGTAGATAAGAGAGGCGATGCAATAAAAGAGGGGCGTTGGCAGTGAGTGCTGGCCTTGCCGTCTCGTTGAGCAATCCGGGCGATGGGTCTTCTGATTTTGCGCAGCTGAGACGGTGGGAAGCAGAGGTGCAGCTTCCCATTTTTAGTATATGTATGGGAGGATCAGGGAGGCTTTGTGCTCTTATTTCTTCTGCCGACTGATCCAGGCCATCCAATTGTAAAACCAGTTCCGAAGGTTATCTCCGCACCGTTTGAGCACATTGGATATATAGTTCATGGCTTACCTTCCATGTGCAATTTGGGATGCCTCAATGGTGGGCTCAATTAGCTAAATGCAAATGAAAGAACTGCTTCAAGCTTTAAGTTTGGATGGTGACCCCGAGTGGATTCGAACCACTGACCTGCCGCTTAGGAGGCGGCCGCTCTATCCAGCTGAGCTACGGGGCCTTAGGCGTGTGTTATCCGGAAACCGGATCTATACGCATAAGATGTTGTCATCCGTTGAAGATGCAGCGGGTTCTCAAATATCATGAAACTTGGCTGTAGGCGAGATAGATTGCTTCTCTGTGAACAAGCTAGGTATCAGTTCAAACAAGAGAATTTACTCACTGGGTGTCTTCTGTGTTTGCTCTCTGAGAGTTCTCGGGGGCGTTCTGGCTACGTCGACCTGATATAATTCCCAATTATGACTTTGCGGGTGGGTTGTTGTGTTTAGGCGATCTGTTGCACTTTTCTACTTCTTGTTGGGCCATATGGGAGCCGTGTTAGCGGCGCCGTGTGATGAGGGTTTGTTTCTTGATGAGAGCTTGCCGACTATCAGGATGAGTGAGGTTCTCGCAAATCCTTTGAGATTTGCCGCGAGTGATGGTGAGTTTTATTATCTCGCAGATTTAACAGTGCCAGAGCAGGGCCTGTTGTTGATTGATGACTTTTTTGAGGAACGGGAGGTCAGGATAAAAGCGTTGAAGGCGCAAAAGGATCGGTGGGGACGCCGCCCTGCGATTCTGCTTGATCCTGAATTGGGCGACTTGTCGGTCAGGCTGGTCAAAGCCGGAATGGCCATTGTTAGGCCACAATTAAGAGCTTTCAATTGCTTGAAATTCCTTATTAATTTGGAGAGTGTGGCTCGCGAGAAAAATGTTGGATTATGGGTCATTAAAAATGTAATTAATGATTATAAGTCAATTAGCTACGAGCAAATCGGTCATTACGGAATTGTGGAAGCCAAGCTGATTTCTGTTGGGCAAACACGATCCAAAACATACTTGAATTTTGGTGGGCGCTGGACAGAGGATTTAACCGGGATTATTCAAAGGGGAACGCTGGCGGATTTTTCGGAGTTCGGGCATGATCTTTCAGTGATGAAAGGTAAGCGAGTTCGCCTCAGGGGCGTTATGCAACTGAACCAAGGACCATTAATAGAGCTAAAGCACCCAGCGCAGTTGGAGCTTCTGGACTAAGGCAAAGAGCCGGAAACGCGAATGACTTTGAGTAGTGCATTGTCTGGACTTCAGACAAGCCTGAGAATGCTAGTGATATCTGCAGTGACCGTAGCTCTTGTTGCGTGTCAGCTGACCGGCTCTGCCAATCAAGGCGCTCAAAAACCAGGTAGCTTGCGAACTGGGCTTGGAAGCGACGTTGGGGCGAGAGAGCATCCGCGTGTCGTCGCGACTTATGGCGGTGTCTATAAGGATGGTAAGGCTGAAGCAGCTATTGCGCGTGTTGTTGGTGGTCTTGTTGCAGCTTCGGAAGACCCAGAAGCGCACTACCGTATCACTTTGCTCAACAGCCCTGCAGTCAATGCCTTTGCTCTTCCTGGAGGTTATCTTTATGTGACGCGCGGTTTGTTGGCGCTTGCCAATGATACGTCAGAGCTTGCTGCTGTGCTTGCTCACGAAATGGCACATGTGACAGCACGCCATGCGATCAAGCGCCAACGTCAGGCTGAAGAGGCTGAGTTCGTCACCAAAGTGATGACCAATATCGGCAAAGATCAGCAGACCATTGATGCCGCAGTCAAGGAAAAGCAGGTTCAGTTCGCGCGCTTTTCTCAGGAGCAAGAGCTTGAAGCCGATGATGTGGGTGTGAGAACACTTGCTGGTGCTGGGTATGACCCTTACGCCGCAGCGCGCTTCCTGAACACGATGGGGCAATTTGCGCGCTATCAGCAGCTTGGTGGGCAAAGTAGTTCTGCGCCAGACTTTCTTTCTTCTCATCCGAACACGCCTGATCGTATTCAACGCGCTGTTCGTAGTGCGCGACAGATTGGTGCGCCGGGGATTGGTCTGAGTGGCCGTGAGGATTATCTGACCAGCTTGGATGGCATGCTGTTTGGTGATGATCCGCTGGAAGGATACGTTCGTGCGCGGCAGTTCCTTCACAAAGGTCTTGGCATTTCCTTCAGCGTTCCAAAGGGGTTTGTGCTTGAGAACTCTGCCGAGGCTGTGTTGGCGAGTAATAACTCCGGTACAGCGATGCGTTTTGATGGCGCTGATTTGACGGGATATGCGAGCTTAACCGATTATATGTTATCTGGCTGGATCAACGGTCTGATTGATAACAGTGTACGTCCGACCACGATCAATGGTCTGCCAGCTGTTATTGGCTCTGCAATTACAGATGGTTGGTCATTCCGCATTGGTGTTGTTCGTATTGGTTTAACCGGATATCGGTTCATTTTTGCAAATCGTTCTCCAACCGCTGTTTTTACTCGCGATTTTGAAAAATCTCTGGGTAGCTTCCGACAGTTGAGCCCAACGGAACAAGCTCGCCTTAACCCGCTTCGAGTTAAGATCATTCAGGCTAAGGGTGGCGAGACAGCTCGTAAGCTTGCTGTTGGTATGAGCGGTATTGAGCCGTCGCGTCGTTTGGAGCTGTTCACGATCCTCAACCAGGTTAAGGCGAACCAACGCTTCAAGCCAGGTGAGTTGCTCAAAGTCATCACTGATTGAAGTAGCCCGTTTTTAAGCAGGGCTAGCTAATTCACTTTAGTTTTTGACGATGTATTTTATGAGCTGCTGGCGTCATAACCATCCGAGTGCACAAGGGCGTCTTTCAATTTTTGCATTGCGCGCGATTCAATTTGTCGAACGCGCTCTTTTGAGACGCCGAGTTTCTTACCAAGTGCTTCCAACGTAACGCTTTCATCTGCAAGTTTACGGTCTTTAATGACCCGTTGCTCACGTGGCAGCAGTGTTTTGATTGCATTGGATAGGCGGTGCTTTGCGCGCTCCTGGTCTAAATGCATCTCGACAAGTTCATCTGGAAGAGGCTCGTCAGCTGCAAGGGTATCTTGTAGCTGAAGGTTTGTTTCGCTGCCTTTCAGGCTGGCGTTGAGGGATGTATCACTCCGGCTTAGTCTGGAAGACATCATTCTGATGTCTCGCAGTTTTGCTCCTGTCTTTTCAGAGATACGCTGATGCAGCTGTTCTTCATTCAGATCTGGATTCTTGCTTGAGAGTTCTGCTCGCAAGCGCTTGAAGCCGAAAAACAACATTTTCTGACGAGATGAGGTTCCTCCGCGAACAATTGATTGGTTGCGGAGCACGTAGTCCTGAATGAATGACTTGATCCACCAGGATGCATAGGTGGCGAAACGGACGTCTTTAGAGAGCTGAAACCTGTTGGCCGCTTCCATGAGGCCGATGTGGCCTTCCTGAATTAAATCAGAGAGCGGGACACCGTATGACTTGAAGCGGAGTGCTTGAGCTATGACCAAGCGGGAGTGAGATAGGGACAACTTATCGAGTGATCTGTGGTCGCCTTTTACAATCCAGCCTTCCAAAAGCTTGTATTCTTCTTCTTTTGACAGATACGGGGCTTTTCTTGCTAAACGGGCAAGAGGGCCGACACTCTGATCTCTTTCATAATATGCCACTTACGCCTCCCTCGATTTAACTGAGATACGGCGCTGAAGCTCATTTGGATCTTTGACAAAAAAAGAAAGCCCCGCTTGGAGCAGGGCTTTCTTTTAATCAGTTAGATTAGGAGAGGTTGATTAAGCTGCCTCTTCCTGACCTCCGCCTTCACCATCAGTTGCTGGAGCAACTTTGGCAGCACGACCTGGAGACGTGGAAAGAACGCCTTCGATCTGTCTGATTGCTTCTGTGTCAGTCTGTTTCTGAACAGCTGCGATTTCACGTGCCATACGGTCTAATGCGGCTTCGTAAAGCTGACGTTCGGAGTAAGACTGTTCAGGCTGAGAATCAGAGCGATAAAGGTCACGAACAACTTCAGCGGTTGAAATGAGATCGCCAGAGTTGATCTTTGCTTCGTATTCCTGTGCGCGGCGACTCCACATGGTACGCTTCACGCGAGGTTTACCTGCGATGGTCTCAAGAGATTTCTTTACGGTAGATGCGTCAGACAGTTTACGCATTCCAACAGAAGCAATTTTTGCAACTGGAACACGGAGCGTCATCTTATCCTGTTCGAAGTCAATTACGAGGAGTTCAAGAGAGTATCCAGCTACGGTCTGCTCTTCAATTGCAGTAATCAATCCAACGCCGTGAGATGGATAAATGATGTGCTCACCTGTTTTAAACCCCTGACGCTGCGCGGTCTTTTTTGCGGGTGTGGCCATACGCTATACTTCTCCTGCGCAGTGGTTGTTTGCTGTCTGGGAGACGCAACCAACCTAGATGCAGCGCGTTCGCCGCATCTTTCTCTTTGGAAAAACGTGAAAAGTCCAATGTATGCGGAAAGCTACTTCTCGCATCAATTGGTTCCGCGTTCAAATGTGATCAGTCGAATTCTATGTTGTGGCTACTTCGGCGAATGCTGGAGTAAATTATTGTGCGCACTTCAGTGGAACTGCGACCATAAAAAAACCTCCGAATGGGGAGGGTGCAACCAGACTGCCAAATGACTGTAAAAAACTGTATAGCACATTATCCACGGATTTCCAACCTCTCTCAAGCAAGAGAGGAATTAAGACATCCGCGGATACTGTCTGGCAAATAATAAATATTTGGTAGCTCTAAACTTTTGGGACTCTAGAACACGCTGCGCTCATTTACATTCACGCATCGTAATCTAATATCTTTCGTTGAGCGAATTCTTGTCGTTTGATTGAAGCCAATCAAACGGAACGCGCTCTAGTCACCAGTGCCTGGCTTATCAGAGAAATACTTTTCGAGTTTTTCTGCAACACCGTCAAATTCAGCAGCTTCTGGAAGCTGATCTTTCTTAACGGTTAGATTCGGCCACTTCTCTGCATACTCAGCATTAAGCTCAACCCATTTTTCCAAGCCTGGCTCAGTATCTGGGAGAATTGCATCTGCTGGACATTCCGGTTCACATACACCGCAATCGATACATTCGTCTGGATGAATGACGAGCATATTCTCGCCTTCGTAAAAGCAATCGACCGGGCAAACTTCAACACAGTCGGTGTATTTGCATTTGATGCAATTGTCTGTGACGACGTATGTCATCGCAATCCTCTTAGTCTCTGGCGCTGCAAATTTGTCTGAAGACAAATGGCACGGGCTCTCGTGGCCCTGACGATTTTCTCGTCCTTTAAACTTGTGCTCTTTGCTACCGGTTTTCAGTGGGTAGTGCAAGCGCTGTCATAGGCGAAGAGATTGCAATATTGGGGCAAAATTTGCCTAAAGTGGTCGCTAAAAAGGATCAATTTCGTTGAAGCCCCGAATCCGGGCGATTTGGCGTCGATCTCGTTTAGTTGGACGTCCTGCACCGGCCTCGCGCTTGGCAACCTGGACCTGTGTTTCCTTGGGCGGTGGAGGGGGAGACATGTCCTCATAAAGCAACTGTGCTTCAGGGGCAGGACCTCGCCGGGTGCCTAGTTTTAACACTTTAAGGATCAAAAGACGTCGCGGCATTGTGATGGTCAGTACATCACCGGGCTTTACAGCTATTTTGGCTGCCGCAATCTTATCTTTGTTCAATCTAACATGCCCGGACACTGCCAGCTTTTGTGCCAGTGTCCGAGATTTTGTTATGCGGGCATACCAGAGCCATTTGTCGACGCGAAGAGACTCTTGTGCTTCTGGTGTTGCCATATCAGTTAGCCCGAAGGGGCGACTATTTGTCGCCCTTTTCCAAGTTCTGTTTTAAGGACATCAGCGCTGCAAACGGGGAATCCGGATCCAACGGCTTGTCTTTGCGTGGAGCAGGCTTACCTTGCTGGCCGCGGTTCTGGTCTTTGTTAAAGCCACGGCCTTTACCACCAGGCTTACCAGGATTGCGACGCTGCTGAGCGTTGTTGCTGCGAGGACCGCCACGACGTTCGTTGCCACCGCGTGTATTGCGCTGACGTTCGTTGTTGTTGCGGCGTCCACCGAAACGACCCGGGCGCCAGATTTCAACAGTAACTGTTTCCATCTCTGGTTCGGCAGCTTCTTCTTCAGAAGCTTCAGCTGGTGCTGCTTCTTCTACTGGTTCAGCTGGGGTCTCTTCGGCTGCAGTTTCTTCTGCTACCGGTGCTACAGTTTCGCCTTCACTCTGCTCAACTTCTGCACTTTCTGGTGCTTCAACTGGAGCTTCAGGTTTCTTGGCGACAGGGCGCTGTTCTTCGCGTGTTTCCAAACGGTAACCGAGAGACTTCAGGATGTTTGTGAAGTCTTCGCCTGCACAACCGAGCAGGGAGGTCATGGAAACAGTGACAGTGAATGCGCCGCCTTCTGCCAAAGCACCTTCTGGTGGCTCAACGCCTTCTTCCAGAGGTTTCCAGGCGACCAGTGGACGGATAATGTCTGCCAGGCGCTCCAGAATATCGACGCGTACAGCACGTGGACCACAAACGCGGAAGCCTACGACGCGATACAGTGCGCCTTCGATCTCCGGATCTACAGGAACGGATGTACGGCCAGATGCGGACAGCTGAGGGAGTTCAGTTAGGCCCTTGATCTCGCCTTTGCCTTCTTTCAGCGCCCAGAGCTGCGCGAGCAACTGGCTTGGTGCTGGTTTCAAAAGAGCAGGGACATAGATGTGATAGGCGCCAAAGCGAACACCAAGCTTGCGGAGTGAACCGCGCATCTGCTGGTCAAGCTGACGAATGTCATCAGAAATTTCCTGACGCTCAAGGATGCCAAGGCTCTCGGTCAGGCGGTATGCCACGCCACGAGCGATGCCTTCAATCTCTTCGCCCTGTTCCAGGTCGAAAAGTGGCTTCAGGAGTGTTTCGATGTGTGTCTTGATCCATAGATCAAGGCGCTCCTGCACCATATCGCGTGCAGGTCCCGTCAACTGCTCATCAGCAAGAATGATCAGGGATGGGCGCAGGGTCTGTTCACCAGCTATCAGGCGGGCGATAGATTCACCCTGCCATCTTAATGTGCCGTCTGCGGAGAGGATGAACTCTTCGTTGGGCGCGCGGGATAACCGTTCTGCACGGTTTTCAATCTCGCTAGCTAGTGCTTTTTGGGCCGCAGCACGGACAGCTTTTTCTTCCTGTCCTTCTGCCGTTGCATCCGGAGCAAAGCGGAAGCCGTGAAGCTGGCCAATGTGCTGTCCTTCTACAAGGACATCTCCGGTTGCGGTGATCTCCGCTTCGAGCATTTTGTTCTCTCTCAGACGTCGCATCAATACGCTGGTTCGCCGATCCACAAACCGCTGTGTAAGCCGTTCGTGAAGGGCATCTGATAATCGATCTTCTATGCCGCGCGTCACTTCCTGCCAATGAGCAGGGTCGTTCAGCCAGTCGGCACGGTTTGCCACAAAGGTCCACGTACGGATATGTGCTATCCGGTTCGCCAGTGTGTCGATATCCCCATCGGTTTTGTCTGCCAGTTTTATCTGACTGTTAAACCAATCATCCGGAATGGCTCCATCCCGGATCAGATGGGAATAAATCCCTGTTACGAGATCTGCATGGTTTGCCGGAGCTATCTTGCGATAGTCTGGAACCTGACAGGTATCCCACAGTAATGAAACTCTTTCTTGCGTCGTCGCGAGGGAAAGAATGTCCCTGTCACGATTAGCAAGTTCGAGAACACCGATATCCTCCGCCGGAGGGGCTTTGGTCAAGCCCTCTTCTCGCGGAGAATGCTCCAAACTGCGCAAAAGTGCGCGAATCGAGGAAAAATCGAGATTTGGGTTGCGCCATTGCAGCACTTTGAGGGGCTCAAACTCGTGAGATTCGAGCTGATAGACAAGTTCATCGTCAAAACCGGGTACCCGGCCCGTTACACCAAAAGTACCATCTCGCAAGTGTCGGCCTGCTCGTCCGGCGATCTGGCCAGTCTCTGACGGAGTCAATTGACGGTACTGATAGCCATCAAACTTGCGGTGTCCAGCAAACGCGATGTGGTCCACATCCAGATTGAGACCCATGCCTACAGCGTCGGTGGCAATGAGCCAGTCAACGTCGCCGTTTTGGAACAGGTCAACTTGTGCGTTGCGCGTTCGTGGAGAAAGGGAGCCGAGGACAACTGCTGCACCGCCGCGTTGACGGCGAACCAGTTCTGCGATGGCGTACACTTCATCAGAAGAGAATGCGACGATTGCAGAGCGACGCGGGAGGCGGGTGATCTTCTTGGATCCTGCGTATGTCAAAATGGACATGCGCGGACGAGTGATCACATTCAAGCCCGGCATCAGCTTTTCGAGCAGGGGGCGGATTGTCGAAGAGCCAAGCAGCAGAGTTTCTTCTCTGCCGCGCAAATTCAGGATGCGGTCTGTGAAGACATGACCACGTTCCAGATCACCAGCCAGCTGCACTTCATCTATGGCGACGAAATCCACGTCGAGATCTTTTGGCATTGCCTCGACTGTAGAGACCCAGAAGCGTGGGTTCTTCGGGATGATCTTTTCTTCGCCTGTAATCAGCGCGACAAGATCGGGTCCCTTCTTCTCTACAAGGCGACCGTAGACTTCTCTGGCCAACAGACGGAGTGGTAATCCGATGAGGCCAGACGAGTACGCGCTCATCCGCTCGATAGCCAGATGGGTCTTACCAGTGTTCGTTGGCCCCAAAATCGCAGTGACAGACCGTGATCTTGTTGTTCGGTGCATCGTGTTCTTGTTCATCTAGAAGTGCAATTCCGTAGTCTGTGGCCAAACGTATCTCGGTACCCAATTCTTTGGCTGGGATACTGAAAATGCCCGTGCGGTGCCTCACCCAATGAAGTGGCATTTATATGGCAGAGAAAATCGCTGTAAAGCTCTGGAATGAATAAAGACGAAAAATGCTGACGATGAGCGCTGGAATGAAGTTTCAGTTTCATACCGGCATAAAAGGGTTTTTTGCGTATACGTTATCGTCCGCGTGTTGCTTTCGCTGAATAAGATGCATGACTATAACGTGCAGCATATGCCGTTTTGGGTAGGTTACATCGTGTTAAATGGTTACAAGAAGCCTGAGGTTGTGCGAGTTATGTGTAACACATTCGCCGTTGTTACTAGCCGATTTCATTAGTAAATGTCTTGTATTAGCATAAATTTTGCCAGTTCTAATTGCCCCCAGACATGCTGCGGATAAGTGTTAGATAAGGCTTGTTGCCACTTCTGTTTTAACCAGTGAGTTTCATCGGGGAGGAGTTATCCCCGCTTTCCCCTCAGCTGTATCGTTAAGTTTTTTGCATCTATGCAGAATGAAAAGAAACACGGAATCTAACTGCGATACCTAGCTAATTGCTGGAATATTTTTCCTATATTACATACGCATCCGTATTGGTGAGTGCACAATCTAAGGTTAACGTTTTATTAACCTGCTCCTAACAATAGCTTTTTTCAAAGAAATACTAATTCGATCTTTAAGTTTAAAGTTTTTCCGTCAGAGCTTTTCGAAAAAGACATAGTGCAATTTAACAATGTCAATATATATGGACGTAATTCTATTGGTATAGAAGTTAAATTGAATAGATTTCTTTCCCAATATGAAAACAATGAGCCTCGAATAGAAGATGGGTGATAGATACACCTTCTATATTGAGTGGATATTGCGTAGAGTAAGGTTGTTGGAGGCATAATATGTAGGGGTGTATAAAATGAATCCGTTGACTGCTGCACTAGAATTTGTTGAATCTATTAATAATGAAGAAACATCCGAAGGTGTTTCTAAGCGCATTGCTGAACTTGGCCAGTCTTTTGGCTTTACAAGCTTCTGTCTCGCTGCGATCCCCGAAGCTGGCGCATCCTTTGATGGGTCAATTATGTTGAGTGGTTGGCGCCCTGAGTGGCAACAACGTTATCTCGACCGTGATTACGTACAAAACGATCCGATTGTTGCGAAGGCGCGCACTGCAAGTCGTCCATTCTTATGGTCAAGCGTTGCTCGTGATCGCAATATTACTGCTGCTGCACAGCAAGTTCTGTCCGAAGCGCGTGACTATGGAATGTATGACGGCGTCTGCGTGCCAGTACATGGCCTTCAAGGCTATCAAGGCATGTTGATTTTTGGTGGGCCGGAAGTCCGTCTGAATGAACGCGAAATCAGTGTTCTTCATCTGGTTGGCATTTATGCGAGCAATAAGATCCGCGAGTTGGTTGGGGCTAACACCAATCGTCCTCGTCACCGTCTTACTCCTCGTGAACTTGAATGCCTGAAATGGTCTGCTGCTGGTAAGACAAGTTGGGAGATTAGTCAGATTCTGAACATCTCTCAGCATACGGCAGATTGGTACCTGGCTTCCGCTGCCAGAAAACTACATGCTGCAAATAGAACACATGCGGTGGCCGAGGGTTTCCGGCTAGGCCTAATTCGTTAAGCCAAAATGACACCGACCTATGCTCTCGGCAGGGTTCGCATCGCGAATCCTGCTGTTTGCACATGAGCGATCGGATAAAAGTTGCACCTTTAGTCGTAAAAGTAGAAAATTTTCTCTGAGATATATTAGAGAAGTCAAAATTTACGGTGTTTGTGTATATATTTTTACGTGTTTAGTTTTTCTCAATTGTACGATAAATTCCTTAGAATTTCCCCGTTTTCTTAATGTTTTGTGACCCGCTAAATATAGTAATGGCTCAAGTGACTATAAATTAATCTTTCCATGGAGGGATTTGCTCGACTATAAAGCCCCAAAATACATAGAGACTGGGGGACCTACTTTGGCTATTCAACGAATATTGGTTGCTAACCGCTCAGAGATTGCAATTCGAGTTTTTCGAGCTGCGAACGAACTTGGTCTCCAGACAGTTGCTGTCTTTGCCGAAGAAGACAAGCTAGCTCTGCATCGCTTTAAGGCTGATGAAGCATATCAGGTTGGTAAAGGCCTGGGCCCAATTGAGGCCTACTTGTCTATCGACGAGATTATCCGCGTAGCGAAAGAGCAACGCGTTGATGCAATCCACCCAGGTTATGGCTTCCTTTCCGAGAGTCCAGAGTTTGCTGAAGCATGCGCTGAAAACGGAATTATTTTTATCGGCCCATCGCCGGACACTATGCGCCGCTTGGGTAACAAAGTAGCAGCACGTGAACTGGCGATTAAAGCTGGTGTTCCCGTTATGCCTGCGACTGATCCACTTCCTGAAGACATGGAAGAAGTGAAGCGTCTTGCTTTGGAGATCGGCTATCCGGTGATGCTCAAGGCATCATGGGGCGGTGGTGGCCGCGGCATGCGCGTTATTCGAGATGAAGAGACGCTTCTTCGCGAAGTTGTTGAAGCGAAACGTGAAGCGAGAGCTGCGTTTGGCAAGGATGAGGTTTACCTCGAGAAGCTTGTTGAGCGCGCCCGTCACGTTGAAGTTCAGATCCTTGGTGATCAGCATGGCAATCTCGTACATCTGTTTGAACGCGATTGTTCTATTCAGCGCCGTCACCAGAAAGTGGTTGAGCGTGCACCTGCGCCTTACCTTGATAAAGAAAAGCGCCGTGAGCTTTGTGAGAATGGACTGAAGATTGGCCGCGAAGTGGATTACTGCGGTGCGGGCACCGTTGAGTTCCTCATGGATGCAGATACCGGCAAGGTTTACTTCATTGAAGTAAACCCACGCATTCAGGTAGAGCATACTGTTACTGAAGAAGTCACTGGCATTGATGTTGTTCGGGCACAGATCCGCATTGCGGAAGGTGGTCGCATTGGTGATAAAACGGTTACCGGTGTTCCGGAGCAGAATGCGATTGAGCTGAATGGTCACGCGCTTCAGTGTCGTATTACGACTGAAGATCCTGAGCACAACTTCATTCCGGATTATGGCCGCCTGAGTGCTTATCGTGGTGCGACAGGGTTTGGTATTCGTCTTGATGGTGGCACGGCTTATGCCGGTGCGGTAATCACACGCTTCTACGATCCACTGCTTGAGAAAGTGACCGCCTGGGCGCCAACGCCTGAGGAAGTATGCGCTCGAATGGATCGTGCACTGCGCGAATTCCGTATTCGCGGCGTTGCGACCAACCTTATTTTCCTTGAGCGGATCATTGGACATGCGTCCTTCCAGGACAATTCTTATACAACGCGCTTTATTGATGACACGCCTGAGCTGTTTGAGAACATTAAAACAGCAGACCGCGCGACGAAACTGCTGAACTACATTGCTGATGTCACTGTAAACGGCCACCCTGAAACAAAGGGACGTCCGAAACCACCAGCTGATGCACCGGCACCTGTGGCGCCGAAGTTCAAGCTGCCAGTAATGGATGGGACGCGTCAGAAGCTGGAGCAGCTTGGACCTAAAGAGTTTGCCAAGTGGGTAAAAGCTCAGCCGCAAGTGCTTGTTACCGACACAACGATGCGTGATGCGCACCAATCTTTGCTTGCTACACGCATGCGTACCTACGATTTGGCACAGGTTGCTGATAGCTATGCGCAGGGTTTGCCTGAGCTGTTCTCTCTGGAATGTTGGGGTGGTGCGACCTTTGATGTGTCCATGCGCTTCCTGACTGAAGATCCGTGGGAGCGTCTGTGTCTTGTCCGTGAGAAAGCACCTAACCTGCTGATGCAGATGTTGCTTCGCGGATCCAACGGTGTGGGTTACGCAAACTATCCAGATAACGTTGTTCAGCATTTCGTGCGTCAGGCAGCAGAGTCTGGTGTTGATGTTTTCCGTGTGTTTGATTGCCTCAACTGGGTTGAGAACATGCGTGTGTCTCTGGATGCGGTTCAGGAACAAGGCAAGCTGTGTGAAGCAGCGCTTTGCTATACTGGCGACATTTTGAACAGTGCACGTCCGAAGTATGATCTGAAGTACTACGTCAATCTGGCGAAAGAGCTTGAAACTGCAGGTGCGCATATTCTTGGTATTAAGGATATGGGCGGTGTGTTGAAGCCGCAGGCTGCGAAGGTTCTCATCAAGGCGCTGAAAGATGAGATCGATATTCCGATTCACTTCCACACCCACGACACCTCCGGCATTGCAGCCTCTACAGTTTTGGCAGCTGTTGAGAGCGGTGCCGACATTGTTGATCTGGCGATGGATTCCCTATCAGGTCTGACATCTCAGCCATGTATGGGCTCTGTTGTTGAAGCTTTGAAGGGAACTTCTCGCGACAGTGGTTTGGACACCGACCGTATCCAGCAGATTTCCTTCTATTGGGAAGCTGTTCGTACTCAGTATCGTGCATTTGAGAGTGATCTGCGCTTTGGGGCTTCTGAGGTTTATCTGCACGAGATGCCAGGTGGCCAGTTCACCAACCTGAAAGAACAGGCGCGTTCGCTTGGCCTTGAAATGCGTTGGCACGAAGTGGCGAAGGCTTATGCGGACGTGAACATGATGTTTGGTGACATCGTGAAAGTGACGCCAAGTTCCAAGGTTGTTGGTGACATGGCGGTGATGATGGTGTCTCAGGGCATCACACCGGAAGATGTTATTGATCCGAACAAGGAAGTTTCCTTCCCAGAATCCGTCGTCAACATGATGCATGGTGATCTTGGTATTCCTCCGGGTGGCTGGCCTGTTGAACTGCAGAAGAAAGTTCTGAAGGGACAAGAGCCAATCACGGTTCGTCCGGGGTCTTTGCTTGAAGCTGAGGACATGGATGCGAAGCGTAATGAGCTGACAGGCATTCTTGGCCGCAAAGGCTCAGAGCAAGAACTGTCCTCTATGCTCATGTACCCGAAGGTTTATACTGAATTTGCCAAAGCTCAGGACAAGTATGGTCCGACCAGTGTGCTTCCAACGCCGACCTATTTCTACGGTTTGAAGGTCGGCGATGAGATCATGGCTGAGCTAGAGCCAGGTAAGACAATGGTTATCTCTTGTCTTGCGATTGGTGAAACTGATGAGCACGGTGAAAAGCGTGTGTTCTTTGAGCTGAACGGTCAGCCGCGGAACATCCGTATTATCGACCGTACACACAGTGCGGCAAACACGCCTGCACGCCGTAAAGTTGATGATGATAATGAGCTTCAGGTGGGTGCGCCGGTACCAGGTGTTATCTCCACGCTAGCTGTAAAGGCTGGTCAGGCTGTGAAAGCTGGCGATCTGCTTGTCTCTATTGAAGCAATGAAGATGGAAACATCTGTTCATGCCGAGCGTGATGGCGAGATCAGCGAAGTCTGTGTGGCTCCGGGTGATCAGCTTGATGCGAAAGATCTGATTGTTACCTTTAAGGGATAAGCCCTGAAGGTATTTGCTAGTCTGGATTAACCAGCAATGCGTTTGGTGCATGAGCACTATGCATTGCTGGTTTTTTTGTTTTTGAGCGTAAAATATATATAAGTATCAATGTTTTATGTGTTCGTTTGGGTGGCGCATGACGTTAGGTATTGCTACGTTCCGTAGTAGTGCGGTTGTTCCTGTCCAAGCCCTTCTGTATTCAGCGCTCCAATTAATTCAACAGTGTGTTTCCCAATTTCTGATCTTTAGGAACTGCCTTCCTACCGGGCCAGAGTTGGGTTTTTTATTGAGGGTGCAACCGTGCAAACTAAAACAGGAAACCCAGCAGTTATCGGCCTTGCTGGATTTGGTATGACGACCTTTGTTCTGCAAATGGTGAACATTGGTCTTCTGGAAAACATGGGCCCAGTGCTTTGGCTTGGTGTTTTTGTTGGCGGTCTTGCGCAGTTGGTAGCAGGTTTCCAGACAGGTAAGACTGGCAATAATTTCGGCTACAGCGCTTTCACCATTTACGGTGCATTCTGGCTGGCGTTTGCAGGCATTCTTGTTGGCAACAAACTGGGCTTTTATACATCTTCCCATTCTGACATCGGCTTCTTCCTTCTGCCATTCACCATCTACACTGGCATTATGTTCTACGGCGCTCTGCACATTCACACTGCAGAAGCTTCCATCTTTGGCAGCCTGCTGCTCGGTTTCATTCTGTTGGTTCTGGGTCATTTCGGTCCGGCGTTCTTCAACGTGATTGCTGGTTACGTGCTGATCCTGTGTTCATTCTGCGCTTGGTACGTTATGGCGCACATCATCTACAAAGATGTTTGTGGTCGTGATGTTCTGCCAGTTGGTTCTCCAATCCTGCAGCCGGGCGAAAAGATGTCTGGCGCAGAGGCTGTTGCAGCTGAGTAATCAAAGTGCGAACCTATATGAAAAGGCCCGGCAATGACCGGGCCTTTTTGTTATTTAGCTGAATGGGATGACCAATGACTGGCGGGTTCAGATGCGTAGCCGATCCAGTTGTCCATAAAGTTGTCTAGCCAATGCAGAACTGCCGGATCGTACACAAAACGCTCGCGGAAGTGTTCGCCGCGCTTTTTGGCTCCAGGCAATACAAGACGACTTGCTGCGCGAGTGGTCCAGCGGCTCATCATGGCGTAGGTGAGTTCCGGGTGAAACTGGATGCCGAATGCATTATCTCCCACGCGGATAGCCTGATTTTTGTAGGTCGGGCTTGAAGCCAGAAGCTCAGCGCCGGTGGGAAGAGAGAAGCCTTCCCGGTGCCATTGATAGACCTGCTGTGGCCATTTCATAAGGTCAGTGCCGGACTGAGTTGCTTCCAGCGGATAATAGCCTATTTCAACCAATCCATCATCATGGCCTGTGACTTGGCCACCAAGGTTTTTGGAGAGCATTTGTGCACCAAGGCAGATGCCCAAGAAGGGTTTGTTTTCTTTGAGAGGAACGCTGATCCAGTCGATCTCTTGCTTCACGAAATCATCAGTATCATTGGCGCTCATCGGGCCACCAAAAATGACAGAGCCCGCGTGGTCAGCAAGTGTGCCCGGTAGTGGGTCGCCAAAACGAGGGCGGCGAATATCCAACTCGAACCCGCGTTTGACCAATTGCTGCCCGACGCGGCCGGGATTTGATGTTTCCTGATGCAGCACCACCAAAACTTTGGCTGGGTGCTGATTATTCCGCTCTAACATTGTAAATCAAAACCTTCAGGTCGAAGACGGGCTATTGCCACTCTGTCGCTTGGCTACTTTTTGCTTAAGCTGCATGCGGTCTCTGGAGGACACGCCTAATAGCTCGGCAACGCGCCAAATTGTGTTGTCTTCAAATTCATGGACGGACCCATCAGCGTAGACCATTTCCCAGAGAGCCTCGATGACTGTCAGACGCTGCTCCGGCTCTAGCTTGCGCTTGAGGACTGATGTGAAGCCGTAGAGATCGACTGCATCTTCATCCCGCACTTTGGCGAGGTCCATCAGCTCTTTTGTGTCTTCCTCATTCAGCTCATACTGCTGCTGTAAGACGCGTTTTAACTGGTCCAGCTCCTGCTGTTCAATCTCGCCATCTACAGCGATGATATGGAACATGAGCGCTGCGACCGCCAGCCGTTCATCGTCTTCAGAAAAGCGGTCAGCTTCTTCCTGCTCGTTTGACAGGTCTTTGAAGAACTTTTTCAGGGCGTCCAGCATTCATGTGCTCCGTGCAACTATTGGTTTTCTTGCACTTTTAAATAGTGCTTTTCTGTTGTGCTTAAAGATGATTCAGATCCGAATGGATTACTATTGATACGCAAAAACAATTACAAATGCCAAGGAAAAGGACAGAAATACGCCAATTTGAAGCCACGTGATACTGCGACAATTGGGAGCAAATATGATAGAACGCAATGGTTGAGGATAGGTTGTGCTTTTGTTCTGGGTCTTGAAAGGCTTTAACCAATCATAATTTAGACGTTTTCTACGGGCTTTTTGCCCTGTATTTGTTGAGTACAAGCTGCTTACATGAGAGTCCTTTTTCGGGCCTCACGAAATCGTCCACTAGGATACTAAGACTAAATGAAACGCTCTCTTCTTATTTTTGGAGCTCTTGCCGCTCTTGTGGTTTGTGGTCTGGTGCTTGCACCGCTTCTCGTTCCGCAGAAACAGCTGAAAGCCCAAATTGCAGAGTCTTTTGAGACAGCAACCGGATGGAAGTTGCGTCTTGACGGGCGCACGAGTGTGGATCTGTTTCCGACACTGGCGATTGAAGTCGATAATGTTGGCGTTGCAGGTGTTGCGCGAGCTGACGGGATTGAGTTTGCACGGATTGAGAAAGCCCGGTTCGAGTTGAACTCTCTGCGTTTGCTGACTGGTGGCAATATCATCCGCAACATTGAGCTTGTTCAGCCAAAGTGGACGCTAGAATTTGATCAGAAAGGCGGCGCCTCCTGGCAGCCACAGCTTTCTGAGGGTGCAAAAGGGGAGCCCTCTCTGGTTGCTGCAAATATTGCTGGCCGCGTTGCTTCCTTTATGCAGCAGCTGGATCTGGATTCTGTTAGCATTCAAAAAGGTGTGGTTTCCTACAGCGAGCCTGAGCAAGAAGCACCATTAGTTCTTTCTGAGATTGATCTCGTACTTAACTTTGAGCATGGCGGTGATGGCCTGACGGCGGAAGGTGCGTTTAATCAGAGTGACGAGCGTTACATTGTTGGTGGACGCGTTGGATCAGTTACAGCGCTGAGCGAGGCTCGTGCGACGTCTATTGAGGCTCATGTAACTGGACCTGCTCAAGAGAAAGTTGGTTTTAATGGCCAGCTTGCCTTTGGTGCGCGGCCTGTTGGCACCCTGCAAGTTTCTGTTGAGCTGCCAAGTCTAGCTGCTGTTGCTGCACAACAGGATGCGAACTTGCCAGAAGGTGTTGGCAGCGGTGCTCTGACAAGTGAGCTGCAGTTCCGTCAACGTGGTGTTCGTACAAAAGGCCTTTCCATCACAGCAGGTTCTGTTGGCTTTGGCGGCAACATTGCGCTGAACTACCTTGAAGACGGTTATGAGTTGAAGGGGCAGGTCAGCGGACAGTCATTGAATTTTGAGCAGCTTCTGCGCTTGGTTGGGCTGGATGTTCCTGCATCCGGTTTTGCTAATGTAGATGCTTCGTTCTACGGCGTTGGCCAATCCTACGATGAGTTGATTGCTGCACTGGAAGTTGATGGTGGCGCAATCCTACGGAAGGGGCGTGTCGCGGATATTCGACTGCCAAATATGCTGGCGGTTGAAGGGCGTGATGAAGCTCTCGATGACATGGATCTTACGTTTGTCTTCTCCGGCCTATCACAACCGTTGCAGCTGCAAAGCACCGCGCGCTGGCATGGTGAGCCGATTGTTTTGCAAGGTGGCCTCCGTTCTGATGCGAATATCGATCTTGCGTTCTCCAGTGAGATGTTCTCCGGGAGTTTGACTGGTCCGTATTCTTTGCGTGATGGTTTTGACGGGATCTTTGCTTTCCAAACGGATGACTTCAGTAATTTTGCCCGTTGGTATGGCCGACCTCTGCCTCGCTATCTGCGTGGTCAGAAGCTGGAGCTTTCTGGCCAGTTTGAAGCAGATGACAGTGGTGTTGCCTTTAAAAATGCGCGGTTTGTACTGGATGATACAAGCCTCAAAGGAACCGGTCGTCTGGATACAGGCGAAGTTCCTAAGCTGAGCGGAGAGCTGGAAGTTGCGCACGCGTCTTTCGACAAGATGTTCTCTCGCAGTGATGAAAAGAATGCCAAGGGCGAAGGCGCTTATGATTTCTCCGTCCTGCGCAGCTTTGATCTGGACCTGGCGCTTTCCATTCAGGACCTGAAGCTTGGTGCGCTTCGTGGGCAGAATGCAGAGCTGAAAGCTGCGCTGTCTGATGGCCGACTGGCTTTGGATGTTGCCCGTGTTGGTCTTTATCAGGGTGAGGGCGCTGGCAAGCTTCTTTTAAACGGTGCAACAGTTAAACCGGGCGTTGCTGCTGAGTTTTCGCTGAAAGGTATTGATGCAGCTCCATTCCTTGCTTCACTTGGAGATATGCCGCGTGTTGATGGCAATCTGTATGCAGAAATGGATGTGAGCACCTCCGGCAAGACGCCTAGTGATCTCTGGGTCAATATGGGCGGTGCACTCAGCTTCCAGCTTGGCAATGGTATGTTGCATGAACTGGATGTGGATCGGTTGGTTGCTTCTGTCGAAGGCAAAGGCATTACAGGTTGGCCGTTTACAGACAGTGATCAGACTGAGTTTTCCAGCTGGGGTGCAGATGTGATCTTTGATCAGGGCACCGCAGAGTTTCAAGCACTGACGTTGCAGAGCAAAACCGCGCTGATTGAAGGGCGTGGTGCGATCAACATCAAAGATGGTGAGGTGCTCTGGTATTTGCAGCCAAGCCTGCTGGACCAATCTAAGTTGGATGATGAGGCAGCTGCAACAACGCAGACCGCGGATATGGCGCCGTTGAAGATCCGTGGATCGATCAACCTGCCGAGCTTTGAACCTGTCGGCATTCAGGAATATGCGAGTGCTTCCTTTGGTGATGTGAAGCAGACACAAAAGCTTTCTGAGAAATTGGCGAAGGACCTTGAAACTGCAAAGACAGTTGAAGAGGCACAGCGTTTGAGAGCTGCTGCTGCAAAAGATGCGGCTGTTGCTTCACCTTCAACTACCGCGAATGCAGTAGTGGAGCCAACCGTTCTTGCTCAGCCGACTGCGAAAGATGGTGATGTGACTACAGCTTCGGTTGGAGGCGGCGATCTGCCTCCTCTTGCTGAAGGTGCTGTCGCGAACACTGATACCTCCAAGATTGTCATGCCTGTGGCTAAGCCGGGTGAAGCATCAGCGCCTGCGGTTGCGGCTACAACACCGAAGAAGTCACGGGTGATCGCGGCACCCAAGCGTGATCTGAAGCGACGTGATGTGGTGCCGCGTGGGCCGGGGAATGTGAATGTGGAAGCTGTTGCAGATGGAACAGCGGATACGGATGCAACGTTGACCTCTCTGGAGGAGGCATTTGGGATGCCAGCTGGTTTCCTGACTGACTAACCGGCGTACAAGCAAATTAAAAAGCCCGGAGCAGGGAATGCTCCGGGCTTTTTTGTTGTTAGATGAAGTCGATCTCGTTGCTGAGTGGCATCTGTCTGATGCGCTTGCCCGTTGCTGCGAAGATCGCATTTGCCAATGCTGGCGTTGATGGTGGTGTGCCGGGTTCGCCTGCGCCGCCCATGCGTGGAGAGTTCTCCAGCAGCTCGATGGTGATCTTGGGGGCTTGATACATGCGCATGGCATCGAAGGTGTCGAAGTTGGCTTGCTCGACCTTGCCATCAGCCCATGTGATTTCCTGTCCCAGTGCCTGACTGAGCCCGAAGTTGATGCCAGACATGATTTGATCTTTGAACATACCCGGATCAAGAACGATACCTGGATCGGCAACAGCCCAAACTTCCTCTATGGTGACGGTGTTATCTGTGACGTCCACCTGAACCACCTGCGCGGTCCATGTTCCGAAGGAGAGAACGTGGGCAATGCCACGACCTTTGCCAGCGGGCAGCGGTGTACCCCAACCTGACATTTCGGCCACACGCTTTAAGGCTTCCCGTGCTGGTCGGAACTCATCGCTGGTCAGATGTGCCAAGCGGAACTCAAGGGGATCTTTACCAGCTTTATGTGCTGCTTCATCCATAAAGCTCTCATGGAAGAAGCCGTTGACGGAGTTGCCGACTGAACGCCAGAAGCCAATAGGCACCTGAAGATCTGCCACGTGGGCCTGACAACGGATGTTTTCAACGTCCAGCGGTTGATTAAAGGCACCATCGAGCACGGTGTTATCTGGGCCCATAGGGCTGATACCCGGGAAGATCCTTGGCATTACGCTCTGGATGATGGATGGGGACGCCACCTGCATGTCCATGGTCTTCAAAGTGCCGTCCGGTGTCACCTGACCTTTGAATTCACCAATCGCCATAGGGCGGTAAGTGTCGTGCTGGGTGTCTTCTTCGCGTGTCCAAGTCACTTTTACAGGATTTGGCGCAGTTGCTTTGGCAATGACGGCAGCATAGAGCGCAAAGTCGACTTCCAGACGACGGCCGAACCCCCCACCGAGACGAGTGGTGGTGACGTTGATGTCCGCGCTGTCCATGTCGAAATGACTGGAGACAACAGACTGAATGAGGCCGGGAGCCTGTGTTCCGGTCCAGACACGGATTGTGCTTCCGTCGTGCTGGGCAGTTGCATTCATCGGCTCCATGGTGGCATGGGCCAGAAATGGGGCACGGTATTGTGCTGATACAGCTTCGCTTTCCGGAATGGATGTGAACACCTCTGCATCAGATCCGGTACCGCCTAACTCGAATGTGGCTTCTTGCGTCAGTGCGTTTTCAAGGACGGACCACATCTGATCGGAGTTTTGAAGTGAGAGTGGATCATCCCACTCGACCTCCAAGGCTTCAGCACCTTTGAACGCTGCCCAGGTGTTGTCAGCAATAACGCCAAGACCTTCGCCAGTGATTGTTCTGATTTCGACTACATCTTTGACGCCAGGAATGGCGAGTGTTGCAGTCTTGTCGTAGTTCTTGAGGCTGACACCTTTGCGCGGGGCCATTCTTACAGTGCCGTAGAGCATGTCCGGTAGTTGTACGTCGATGCCGAAAATTCGGCCTCCGGTGACTTTGTCTTTCAGCTCAACACGCTTTTGGGTTTTGCCAAGGATCTTCCAGTCACTGGCCTTCTTAAGCTTCATTTCGCTTGGTGGCGAGACCGCGGCTGCTTTGCTTGCCAGCTCTCCATAAGTGACGGACTTGCCGGAAGCTTTGTCTGTGATGGTGCCATCTGCAAGTGTGAGATTGTCTTCTGAGGTGCCGAAGTGTTCTGCTGCTGCTTTCAGTAGGACGAACTTTGCGGCATATCCAGCTTCGCGCATCTTCACGAAGGCATCCGTCGTGGAGGAGGAGCCGCCCGTCATGTTCAGGCCGAGGAACTTGGCGACGATTTTCATAGAGCCGCGCGCAAGTTCAGCCAAGACACTTTCATCATAGAACGGGAAGGGCGTAGATTCTTCCAGCATTGCTGCATTGAAGTAAGCGGGGCTGGATGGGCCGTGCTCGACAACTACCTGTTCCAGAGGGACTTCCAGCTCTTCGGCGACCAGAGCTGCCAGTGTTGTGTGGACGCCCTGACCCATCTCAGCACGTGGCGCGATGATAGTGATGGTGTTGTCTTCATCAATCATCACATAAGGATTGAACGGTGTTTCCCCCTCAGCCTTCTTGGCATCCAGCGGGTTTGCGTAGGGCTTCTGGTAGAAATAGAAGCCCACGGCAAGGCCACCGGCGGCTGCAACGCCAAGGCCGAGAAAGGCACGGCGGGTGTATTTTCCCAATCGGCTCATCTTCAAGCTCCCAGCGTTTGTGCTGCGTCTTTGATCGCGGCTTTGATTTTCGGATAGGTGCCACAGCGACATAGGTTGGTCATAGCATCGCTGATATCTTCATCTGTCGGGTCCGGATTTTCTTCCAACAGAGCGACAGCAGCCATGATCTGACCCGATTGGCAGTAACCACATTGAGGGACGGAGTGTTTCATCCATGCTTGCTGAACAGCATGCAGCTCATCGCCTTGGGAAATGCCTTCGATGGTGGTGATCTCACCTTCGACTTCTCCAACAGGCTGAGAGCAAGAGCGCACGGCCTCCCCATCAATCAAAACAGTGCATGCGCCGCAAGCTGCGATGCCGCATCCGAATTTAGGGCCTTTGATATCCATTATGTCCCGAAGCGCCCACAGAAGTGGCATTTCCGGGTCGGCTTCAATCTCTTGTTTTTGACCATTCACGGTCAGAGGTATTTTCGGGTACATTTGTCTGGCGATCCCGTAAATTTATAGTTAGGAGACTTTTGTTCTCTTAACTTATGGTCTGACGGATGTTTGTCAATGGACCCTGCCAAGTTTAATTGACATGGATTGGAATGAGACCTATCACCAAACTATGACCAACCAGAGTTTTCAGCGCGCCAGATCTGCCGAAGCGAAGGCACAGCGCCATAATGATCTTATACGTGCCGCAACTTGCGTGCTTGAGCAGGACGGCGTAGATGGACTGACCTTGCAGGCGATTGCCAGCCGTGCAGGTATCGTGAAATCCAACATTTACCGGTATTTTGAAACGCGGGAAGCCATTCTGGTTGAGTTGCTGCTGCGTGATTTTGTGAAGCTGATTGAAGATCTGGAGCAGGAAGTTCCGGGTGAGATGGCTCCTGCTGATATGGCGAAGCTTCTGGCTGAGATGTTTGCCTCTCGTCAGGTGTTATGTGAGCTGATGAGTGAAATTGCTCCGACAATGGAGAAGAATATCTCCATTGATTGTGTGCGTGATTTCAAACGCGCATTGCTGGCTGAGGCTGCCCGGGCAACGAGTGCTTTGCAAAAAGGGTTGCCGTGGCTTGAGGCTGAAGAGGCGATGAGTGTCTTCTTCAGCATTCATGTGTTCGTTGCCGGACTATGGCCAGTGACTAATCCACCGCCAGTTCTGGTGACACTCTACGAAGAGCCTGAGTTTGCTCCACTCAAGTACGAATTTGCTCCGGCTTTGTTCGGCATGATCACCGCGCACCTGCTGGGCTTAGAGGCAATGAAAAAGCTCAGCGCATAAATGCCGTGATTGCTTGTTCCAGTTGCTTGATGCCGTCCTGAGGGTCGTTTGTGTTTTGTATTTCCACCAGATGCGGTAGTTCCGGTAGCGAAAGATCTGCGCGCCTCAGACGTTGCTCGATATCCTCTGTGGTTTCGCGGCCTCTCATGGACAGGCGTTGCGCGAGCACGTGGATTGGTGCTGTGATATGTACGACCAGCAGTTTCTCATACTTGCCAACGGCTTCTGCCAAGGCTTTTCGTGAGCCATTTGCAATGGCAATCCCGCCCTTGGCGATGTGGTGATCGACGCATTCCGGCAGAGCGTAGGTCAATCCATGAGCAGGCCACGATAATGCTACTCGTCCCTGATCTATGAGCTCCGACATGTCTTCGTGGCAGACTGCTTCGTGCGGTTCGGAACCAGCATCCGCAGGGCGGGTGATCAGGCGACGGGCGAACATGATGTTTGCATCGCCTTCACACTGCTCTTTATAGCCGTAAATCAGTGTATCTTTGCCTGCGCCACTTGGCCCAACGACCATGATCAGTGCGCCAGGGCCAAGTTTTTTTGCTTGCTCCTGAGCTGTATCTAAAACCGTCACGATAGATCCCCCTCTCATCAGCTGTGCTATGCGACGCGATATCCTTCGCGCCAGACACCACGGACGATTGGCACGTCGCCAACCATTCGCACTTGCACAAGGTCCGCGCGGCGACCAACTTCCAGTGCGCCGCGATCTGTAAGGCCGACAGCCTCTGACGGGATCTTGGTTACCTTTTGTACGGCTTCGGGAATGGAGATGCGCTCAATTTGCTGGGCCAGCAAGAAGGCTGCTTGCAGAAGGGAGACTGGCACGTAGTCAGAAGACAGAACGTCCAGATAGCCTGCCTCAGCCAGCTCTCGTGCAGAGATGTTACCGGAATGAGATTTGCCGCGTACCACGTTTGGAGCACCCATCAGCACAGCCATACCAGCTTCGTGTGAGGCCTTTGCCGCTTCCATGGTGGTTGGGAACTCAGCGACGTTGATGCCAAACTTGTTTGCTTCCTCAACGTGGGCAAGGGTCGCGTCGTCATGGCTGGCCAGCATCATGCCTGCAGCTTTGGCGCGGTCTGCGATCGCAAGGCGGTTCTTATCGGAGTTGCGATCTGCACGGGCCTGCATTTGCAGCATGAACTCCTGCATTTGCTCGTCCGAGAAACCCTTCTTGGTTTTGTAGTAAAGCTCGAACTGATCCAGAGAGGTGAACTGGCGTTGTCCTGGCGTGTGGTCCATAAGTGAGGCTAATCGAACGCGTGGATCGTCGTTGAACAGTTCAAAGCCTTCCACACAATTGTCGGCGGAAACTTCGCAGCGTAGATGGATGTAGTGGTCAGCGCGCAGGCGGCCTTCCTGCTGGCCGATCTCGATTGCATCGGCCATGGCTCGCATGTCTTGTGCTGTCAGGTCTGCATCATCTTCCATTCCAACGCGCAGGGCATCGAACACGGTGGTGATGCCGGAGCAGGCAATCTGTGCGTCGTGGGCCTGCACGGCAGAGACTGCATTCCATGTGACGCCAGGGCGTGGCTTGTAGTGGTTTTCGAGATGATCGGTATGCAGTTCGACGAGACCGGGGATGAGGTAGTCGCCTTCACAGTCCAATGCGTTGGATGTGGTGCCGTCGCTTAAATCGCTGATCATGCCATTTTCGACTGCCAGTGTGCCTTCCAACATCTGATCAGGCAGGATCAGTTTTGCGTTGGTGAAGGTCATTGGTGTATGCGGCTCGACCATTGTTGATGTCTGATGTGGCGCTTCGCCGACTAATACATCGCTCATGCTACTTGTCCTTCCAATGGTCTTATTTCAATGACTTGAAATGGCGCGCCAGCCTCTGGTTCTACGCAGAGGGCGAGGTGCGAAATGGAGATTGGTTGATGAATGACAGGCTTGAAGTGGTCTTCTGCGGCAGCTTGGAGCGCTTTGCGTTCCGCTTCTTCTTCCAGCCGTTTTGACAGGGTCATGTGGAAATGGAAATGCTTGAAAATGTAGGGGTAACCCCACTCCAGCATATAGGCATCCTGCTGTGGTGTCAGGTTTGCCTTGCGGCGTCGTTCAATGTCTTGTTCGCTTAAAGGTGCGCGAAGATGATCGAACTGTTTGATACATTGCGCTGCCAGCCCGTTGAGCTGGTCTGATGGCTGTGTCGGTGTCAGAGCCAGAAATTTGCCGAGGAAGTTTGGCGCCAATCCTTCGATGGTGAAGGCAGATGTTTGTTTGGCGAACGCACTGAAAGCCGCTTTCGCATCTTCCTGTGATTTGCCTTCGGCCAAATGAAATGGCGGTTTCATAGTGGCGTGGAAGCCATAGCGACGTGCATCTTCGGTAATTGAGTGCAAGTGCGCAGGCTCAAACTCGTTCAAGTGCGGGTGCGCGAGGCTGTCATTGGAAAACGCCGAGCGCCCGAGCCATTGGCTCCCTAATTCTGTGAGTTTGGCTGATTGTGGGTGTGTGAAATAGATTGAGTAACGCATATCCAGAATATCCTTAGGCTTCGAATTACCGGGCAAACGGTGTCAGTCCTATGACACCTCAGGCTGGTTCGAAGTGTTCCAGAAACCTTTCCACAGCCATCGATTGAAACAGAGGGAGGCGCTCGAAGATTTTATCCTCTGGCCAATCCCACCATTTGAGTTTGATCAGTCGATCAGCAGCTTCCTTGGAGAATCTTCGTTTGATCGGTTTAGCCGGAACTCCGCCCACGATGGTGTAGGGTTCCACGTTTTTTGCAACCACTGCGCCTGCTGCGAGGATCGCGCCGTCGCCAATTTTTACGCCGGGTAGCACGGTTACGCCGTGTCCGATCCAAACATCATTGCCGATAGTGACACGCGCAGCTCTGCGGTCAGCAAAGAACTGGTGATCCCGTTCTTTATCTTCCCGGTAGTATTCTGGTGTGTAGGTAAAGCGATGTTGGGAAACCCGCTCCAAGGGATGATTGGGAGGACCAAGGCGAACATTGGATGCAATGGCCGTGAACTTGCCGATTGTGGTGTCCGCAACCGTCGAGTTCGGGCCAATGTAGGAGTAGTCGCCGATCTCACAATATTCCAGATAGGTTGGACCAAGCACTTCGCATTGCTTGCCAATCGCAGCCTCTCGATGGGTGACGGTTGACTCGATGACCGTCTCCGCAATTTTGGGGGGCTTTGTCATGGAGCGAGTTTCCCTTCTCTGCATATCGCTTTCGGATATGCTTTATGCAGCCGACGCGAATGAAGTTACGTCGATGATCCGGTCCGCAATGGCATCACGAACGTCATGATCGTGAAGAATGCCGACCATTGCTACACCTTGCGTTTTCTTCTCTTCCACCAGCTCAACGACAACGGCTCGGTTTGCTGCATCAAGTGAGGCGGTTGGTTCGTCGAGAAGAAGGATCGGGTAGTGCGCGATGAAACCGCGGGCGATGTTGACGCGTTGCTGTTCTCCGCCCGAGAAAGTTGCTGGTGGTAACTGCCAGAGGCGCTCTGGCACATTGAGGCGGGAAAGCAAGTTGCCAGCGCGCTCAAACGCTTCGTCTTCTGCAACGCCTTGCGCCATGAGAGGTTCGGCAACCAGCGTGAGTGCTGGGACGCGTGGGATTGCGCGGAGGAACTGTGAGACGTAACCGATTGTGGTTTCGCGCAGGCGGATAATGCGGCGCGGAGTTGCGTCGGCTACGTTGACAATCTCATCACCATCCGTGATCAGGATCTGCCCTTTTTGGCAACGGTAGTTGGCGTAGATCATTTTCAGAATTGAGCTTTTACCCGAACCTGACGGACCGCCAAGAACCACACATTCTCCTGCTGAAACGGAGAAGTTTACACCGGAGACGACCGGGATTTCCAAGCCATCTCGCAAGTGCATCTTGAAGGACTTGGCAAGGTCAGAAACAAGCACCTTGGTTTTAGGAGTGTTTGTCATTGTCTTGTCCTTATGGCTGCAAGATGGAGGAGACGAGGAGCTGGGTGTAGCTCTCTTGCGGGTCATCCAGCACTTGGTCTGTCAATCCGCTTTCGATCACGTGACCGTGGCGCATCACCAGAATACGGTGAGAGAGCAGGCGGGCTACTGCGAGATCATGAGTTACGATGATCACGGAGAGACCGAGGTCGGCGACAAGACCGCGCAGGAGGTCCAGCAAGCGTGCCTGAACAGACACATCCAAGCCGCCAGTTGGTTCGTCCATGAAGACCAGCTGTGGGGCGGTGACGAGGTTGCGGGCGATCTGGAGACGTTGGCGCATTCCGCCGGAGAATGCGCGTGGGTCATCGTCAATGCGGTCTTCTGCAATCTCAACGCGGCCGAGCCAATCGGTTGCAGTGTCGCGGATGTTACCGTAGTGCCGAGCACCAACTGCCATCAGGCGTTCACCCACATTGGCCCCTGCAGAGACAGTCATGCGCAATCCGTCTGCTGGATGCTGGTGGACAAAACCCCAATCGGTGCGCATGAGCATGCGTCTCTCGGCTTCGCTCATTTCATAAAGGTTGCGCATCTGGCCCATGCGGTTGCGATAGTTGACCGAACCTGAGGTCGGGGTGAGGCGCGTTGCAAGGCTGTTGAGCAGCGTTGTTTTGCCCGAGCCACTCTCGCCTACAATTGCAAGCACCTCACCCGGATAGAGATCGAAACTGACGTCTTTACAGCCGATGCGACCGCCATAGAGCTTTGTCGTGTTACTGACCTGAAGCAGTGGAAGGTCTTCAGAACTTTGAATATCCATGGACATTAGTCGTTTCCTTCTGCTTCCAGAGGATTGGTTCCAAGGTGGCCGACATGACCGGCATCGCGGCGTTCCTCGCAGAAATCACTGTCGGAGCACACGAACATGCGGTTGCCATCGTCATCCAGAATGACTTCATCCAGATAGACCTCTTCTGCGCCACAGATTGCGCAGGGTTGTTCGAACTTAGTCACTTCAAATGGATGGTCCTCAAAATCGAGGCTCACCACTTTGGTGTGTGGCGGGATGGCGTAGATGCGCTTTTCGCGGCCTGCTCCGAACAGTTGAAGTGCTTCCATCTGGTCCATCTTCGGATTGTCGAACTTTGGTGTTGGAGAAGGGTCCATCACATAGCGGTCCTGCACCATGACCGGGTAGGCGTAAGCCGTTGCGATGTGACCGAACTTTGCGATGTCCTCGTAGAGCTTCACATGCATAAGGCCGTATTCTTCCAGCGCGTGCATCTTGCGGGTCTCGGTTTCACGTGGTTCCAGAAAGCGGAGTGGTTCAGGGATTGGAACCTGATAGACGAGCACTTGATCCTTTGTGAGAGTTTCTTCCGGGATGCGGTGGCGAGTCTGGATGATGCTGGCGTCTTTTGTCTTTGTGGTGGTGTCTACGCCAGTTGTTTCGACAAAGAAGTTGCGCAGGGCGACCGCGTTTGTCGTGTCGTCTGAGCCTTGATCGATCATCTTCAGGCAATCGTTCTTGCCGATGACTGCGGCAGTCACTTGTACACCGCCGGTTCCCCAGCCGTACGGCATTGGCATTTCGCGGGCAGCGAAAGGAACCTGATAGCCAGGGACCGCAATGCCTTTGAGGATTGTGCGGCGGATCATGCGTTTGGTTTGCTCATCCAGATAAGCGAAGTTGTAATGCTCGCCGGAGATGCCTTGTGTTTCAACGCGCTCGGTCATTGTGCTGCCTCCGCTACGAGTTCCTGTTCAGCTGCTTCGCGTTTCTCTTGCCACTCTTTTCGCACCTTGCGGATCAGCTCCAGTTCTGACTGGAAGTCGACGTAGTGCGGGAGCTTGAGGTGTTCTACGAAGCCAGTGGCCTGCACGTTGTCTGAGTGAGACAGGACGAACTCCTGATCTTGTGTCGGGGAGTCGATTTCTTCGCCCAGCTCTTCAGCTCGCAAAGATCGATCCACCAGAGCCATTGCCATGACTTTGCGTTCTCCCTGACCGGGGACCAGACCGTAACCGCGAGTGAACTGCGGTGGTGCGGAAGCGGAGCCCTGGAACTGGTTGATCATCTGGCATTCGGTGACTGTCATTGTGCCAAGAGGAACTTCGAAACCCAGCTCTTCCATGAAGAAGTCAACTTCGACTTCCCCAAGACGGATTTCGCCTGCGAACGGGTGCGTTCTGCCAAAACCGCGCTGGGTGGAGTAACCAAGTGCCAACAGAAAGCCTTCGTCGCCGCGAGCGAGGTTCTGCAAGCGTAGGTCACGATCAGCTGGGAAGGTGAGCGGTTCGCGGGTGATGTCTCCTACTGGAGTATCGGGTGCGATTGGCTCATCCGGCTCGATCAGACCTTCATCATTGAGAAGGTCAGTGACACGGGGAACCACCTCTTCCTTCTCGAACTCCTGTGTTTCTGGTGCTGGTGCTTCCCCATCAGCAGCCAGCTTAAAATCGAGAAGGCGCTGGGTGTAATCGAAGGTTGGGCCAAGCAACTGTCCGCCGGGGAGGTCCTTATAAGTCGCGGAAATTCGGCGGCGGATCAGCATCTTGGCAGTGTCGATTGGTTTGGAGTATCCGAAGCGTGGCAGCGTAGTCCTATAAGCGCGCATCAGGAAAGCAGCTTCGATGAGATCGCCGCGAGATTGCTTGATACCGAGTGCTGCCAGTTCTGCGTCAAAGAGAGATCCTTCTGCCATCACACGGGAGACAGAGAGGTAAAGCTGTTCGGAGATTTGCTTAAGCCCGAGTGATGGTACACTGGTGTCGCCGCGACGATCCCGTGCCATGAGCTTGTGAGCGTTACGGATGGCTTTCTCGCCACCTTTCACAGCAACATACATGAGTTAAGCCTCCAAACCGGTGATTTTAATGGAGCGGGGCAGGCCTGCGACCTGATTGGCTCCGGCGAAAATGACGTCGATGCCGAGGGGATAGAGCGCGCTGTTGTCTTGCATCTGCTGCCAGAACATTGCAGGTGTGGGAGCGACGTTGAACTGCTGCTCTGTTTTGATACCCGGGCCTTTTAACGTGATGCCGTCGTCCTCAGTGAGCTCATCGACCATTAGGATAATTGTGGTTGAACGGTCTGGATATTCGGCAGTGCCAGCGGAAAAACTTGCGACCGCTGGGAGTAGTTTTGCGTCCGAGACCAGCGCAAAAGCAGCTTCTGCCGGGCTTTCAACGAAGGGTGCTGCAGTGTGGAAACGGATGTAATTCTTGACAGTTTCGCTCGCTGCCAGCGCAGGATCCAGCCAGAGTGGCGTGTCATAATCGCAAAGTGTCAATACGAGCGCAGTTGCAGCTATAGACAGCGGAGCCGGTGGGTTCAGCTTGAGATCGTCCAGTTGCTGCACAGTGCCTGGTTGAGCCAGTGCGTTCATAGCGGAGCGGAATACGGACTGTGCGTCGTGGACTGGATCTGCCAGGCCCGGAGCGGGCGCTTTAGCAAAGATTGAGGAGGCTGTTTGCGTGCTCATATTACTCTCCCCGTACCATGGTGAAGAAATCAACTTTGGTGGCAGCGACTTCAGCGCGTGTTTCGTTTTCCGCTTGTTCCTGAGTGCTGGCCAGAGGCTGCAGAACCTTCGTCTCAATGAGATCACGGTGTTCTGATTGCTGCCAGAGCGCGTCTACCAAGGCGGCCTGTAGAACCTTTTGCTTGTCGCGACCAAGAGCCTGACCAAATCCGGTGGTGCCATCGTCCAGAGCGATGACGCATCGTGTGACGGTTGCCTCGCACATGTTGAAGGGGGCACCTGTGCCACCGGCGCGGCCACGAACCATCACAAGTCCGATTTCCGCCGGGCGGATAACGGTATAGTTCGGTTCTAAGCTGAGGTTTTTCCACGTTTCTGCAAGGTCTTGCGCTGAGGCCTTTGCCAGAATGCCCATGGCACTCTGCCTAGCTGCAATTTCCGGTGATTGCTCTTTGAGCGAACTTGCCGTCATTTCAGCCCCTTTAACTTTCAGGAACACACTGGTTCTCTGGCATTGTGTGGTGACGCCCTGTGGTTTCACGGAGAACTGTGTCTGGGCGCCTGAATTTGGTTGCTAAGCTAGAACTAATGTTGTCTAGTTGTATAGACAAATATTTTGCTCGCCAACTGATTAGTGTTGTTTCATGACGAAGGCATGACGAATGCGATGAAATTTGATTTTTCTCCTGTTGAGCGACGTGCGGGCGTTGCCATGTGGAAGCAGATTGCTGAAGTACTGCGCTCTGAGCTTTCTCGAGCTGAGGTTTCTGAGGGGGAGAAAATCCCAACAGAACAAGAGCTTGCTCATAGTTTCGAGGTCAACCGCCATACTGTTAGACGTGCGATTTCCACTCTGATTGAAGAAGGTTTTTTGCGCTCAGATCAAGGACGTGGAACATTTGTCGCAAAGGCGCCATTGGTCTATCCAATCGGGCCGCGTACGCGGTTTTCGGAGAACTTGTCTGGTCAGGCGCAGGAGGTTTATGGGGATATCTTCCGCATAACCGAAGTGGCTGCAGATGCGTACACATCGGAGTTGTTGGAGGTTGAACCGGGCACTGCGTTGTTTAAATGCGAATCCGTAAGTTATGCAGATGGCACGCCGGTTATTGCAGGAACGCGCTGGTTTGAGGTCTCTCGTTTTCCCAATCTGCCTTCAGATTTGAATGAGACCAACTCGATCACCAAGATCATGGAGAAGTATGGTTTTGGCGATTATCGGCGTCAGGAAACCCGGATTACGGCAGCGCTTTGTAGTGCGCAGAATGCTGAATTGCTTAAGATTTCCGAGGGGGCGCCTGTGCTTGTGATGGAATCTATCAATGTGACTGCCAGTGGTGAGCCTATACAAATTGGTCGTGCCTATGTGGCTGCTGACCGGATGCATTTAACAGTCAGAAATGACTAGGCTTTTGCTTAGAGCCAGTACTTGGGTGCTTCTACGGCGGCGTTCCAACGTTCTTGAGCTTCCAGCCATGCGTTGTCGGTGCGGGCCTGATGCCAGCCAGCGACAAAGCCGATGACCGTTGAAACCTCGTTGTTTTGCAAGGATTGCGGAAGTTTCATCGCGACCAGACGATCTGCCATGGCAACATCGTTCAGGTAGCCGAAGGTATTTTGCAGGCGTTTCAGGCACTTGAGGAAGATGCGCAGGTCTTCTGGTTCATAGAGAGAGCGGAAGAATTCAACCGTATAACGCAGTTTTTTGAGCGCTTTGCGGAGATCGTGTCGTTGCTCAATGGTGAGGTCCTGCAAGTTCTCTGCGCGCTTTTCGCAGGCCTTCCAGCGCTTGGATAATGCGTGCTGGGCGAAAACTTCGATTGGTAAGTCCAATTTCTTGAACTCACTTAGTCCCAGGTTCTCTTTCCAGGCTGGGCTGTGTGCGAGCTCTCCCAATTGGAGTAGGAAGTTGTTGAGTTTTGGATCGATCAGTTCTTGTCTCAGTTCGACTTGTGCTTCCACATGCGCCAATTGAATGGCCTCAAAGAGAGGCTCTACAGAATGTGTGTCTGGCAATAACGGAATGACGGGTGTGATGATATCTTCCACCAGCACATCGATATCCCTTTGATTTCCTGCAGTTGTTGCCAGTTGCTTTGCGGAGGCATCGAGTTCAGCGATGGTGTTATTGTTCGGAAACGCCGCTTTGTAGATGTTGAACGCACTTCTTAATCTGCGCAGTCCGACACGTAACTGATGTGGGCCTTCAGAGATATTTTGTTGAAGGACGCAAGAGCGGTTGGCGACGATTTGGTTGAGGCATTCGTTGAGGATTTTTTGGAAGGCTGAGCCTGCGTTATCTTCTGGCTCTAACTCTATGTAGTTGGAGTGGAGCGCTTCTGATGGGAGCTCAGGTGGTTCACCACTTGCCAGTCGGTAGCCAATGCCTGCTTTGTTGCTGTTGGAAAACAGAATTGGTCGATCTTTCATGAGGGCGCTTGCCAGCTTGTACAAGCTTTCGACCGGGCCTTCCATGAGTTCCAGCTCTACTTCATGGATCGGATGTTCTTCGGAGGTTGTTTTGGCTATGCCGGAATCCAACGCCACTTCAATCTTCGCACCTGCTTTGTCCGTATAATAGGCCAAAGTGCGCGTGATGGCGGTTTCGAACAGAACTCCCCATTCTTTACCTTCCAGCAGAGATATGAGCTGTTGCTTGATTTCATTATCAGAAATCACGCTGAAGTCTGGCTCAATTCCTTCAATTGGCAGTTCCAGCTCGATCCTTTTGGAGAGCCCGGACTGCATGCCACCACCTTGTTTGATGGTTTGCAGCCAATTGGTGCCGTTATGGCGTGTTCGTAGTGAGATACGGGCTTTCTTGAGCGTGTGATCTGGCGTGTCATAATACACGGAACGGAGACGTTTTACGGATTGCTCACTGACTGCAAAGCCTTTTGGCGGTTTTGCTTTAGCCAGTTGCTCCAGAGTTGTTTCGTCTACAGAAAGCTTAAGCTCAATCTCGTGCATGATTGCCGGGCCACCCTATGCACAGCGTGCGAAGTGGAAGCTTGTTCCATCCCACTCTTGTTGATTTTACGTAGTAAACATCTCGCGAACGCACCCCCCTGTAAAGGGTGCAAAACGTCTATGGGAATTTATCAAAGATATAATCCCTATTTGGCAATGGTATTATGAAATGTGCCAGATTAATGCCCGTTGGTGGGTTATGCGGGCGTGAGTGGATCCTGCTGGAACAGGTAGGCATCAAAAGCAGGATCATCGACGTCTGATAAATCCATCAGGCGTTTCTTGACGTTCTCAAGGTGTTGCCACATCGCTTGTTTTGCTGCTTGCGGGTCTCTTCGCTGCAGGGCGTCAAGGATGTCTTGATGGTCGTTGAGCCATTCTTCGCGATAGGTATTGTCAAAGATGCGTTCGTGCAACTTATCCCACATTCTGGAGCGGGTGCGTTGTTGCCAGAGGTTTCTGACCATGTCGACCAGCACAGAGTTCTGCGTGGCCTCTGCTATGAGCAGGTGGAACTCTTCGTCCGCTTCATACCCGCCGGAGCCTTTTGCAAGGTCTTCGCGTTCACGTTCCAGAGCATCACGCATACGCAAGATATCTGCTTTGGTGACCATGGAGGCTGCGAAGGCGGCGATGTTGCTCTCCATAAGCTGGCGTGCCTGAAGGAGCTCAAATGGGCCAATGTCTTCCAGATTTGAAGTGGGAGTAACTTGCTCCGCATCCGGTAGGCGCACAACGTAAGTGCCTGATCCTTTGCGTACATCAATCAAGCCCTCAATCTCAAGCATGATCATAGCTTCGCGCAGGAGTGAGCGGCTAACGTTCATTTCTTCAGCAATCTGGCGCTCCGGGCGCAAGCGATCCCCAACCTTGAACGTTCCGTTGCCTAACTCTTTGCGCAAGACCTCAGCTACTTCCTGATAGCGGCGACGCTGACCATCCATTTCGCTCATTCTCCCATGCCTGCGCGGTTTGGCGGATTTTTAGTGATTGCTGCACGCTTAAGATACTAAATAAAGCAGATTTGCAAGCGAGACAAAAGGCCAGAGATTTGCCTTGGTACTCTGACCTTTCTTATTCCATTAGAAGGCTTATTGGGTCAATGCTTTGATGCGTGTGATCAGAGAGCCAACTCTTTCAGACTTTTCCGCTGCTTCTGCATGCATCGGTAGAACAGCTTCAATGAATGGTGCTTTATCCACCTCAATAAACTTCACATTAAGCTCGGACTTTGCCTGCTCTATATGCTTCTTGGTCATCTCGTTCCATTGCGCACGATGGAAGTGCATGGAGGACTTGGCAGCAGCACGAATTGCTGTTTGCTCATCGGAGTTTAATGAATTCCAGACAGTAGTTGAAATGACCACGATGGACGGGATCATTGTGTGGCCGTCATCGGAGTAAACCTTGGAGACTTCACCATGACGGGCCGTGGTCAGCGCCAGTGGGTTATTCTCTGCACCATCAACCACGCCCTGCTGAAGTGCGCTGTACAATTCGCCCCAGGATATCGGCGTTGGGCTGCCGCCGAGCAGTTCTACCATGCGGATTGCGGAGGGTGACGGCTGGACGCGGATCTTCATGCCTTTGAGATCAGCTGGTGAGTGGATTTCCTTGTTGGCGTAGAAGGAGCGGGCGCCTTCCACGTAAAAGGTCAGACCAATGAAGCCTTTGTCTGCCGATGCTGCAAGGATGTCATCACCGATTGGGCCGCTGAGAACATCGAAATAATGGTTCTCGTCTACAAAGATGTAAGGCAGGTTCAGTGCTGAGTAGGACTCTTCAAAGGCTTCTAGTTCGCTGGCATTGGTTTTGGCCATTGCGAGGGTGCCTTCTTGCACTAACTCCATGGATTCCCTTTGCGTTCCCAGTGCGCCGTTGCCGTAGATGCGGATTTTGAGAGAGCCATCAGTGGCTTCTGCAACTTTGTCTGCCATGTGCTGCATGGAGATGTGCAGAGGATGCTCTGGTCCCTGATTATGGCTGAGTTTCAATGTCTTCGCGTAGCCGAATGAAGTTGTTGCAAGCAGAGCTGCACACAGAACTGTGGCTTTGGCAATCTTTCTCGTAAACATACACTTCCCCCCGAGTGATCGCAGCGAATGTATTCGTGAGATGAAACTATAGAATGCTGAGGCTGCGATATGTAATGGAAAGAATTGGATGGATTTGAGGAGTTGTCAAACCATTTTATATATTGGTTGACCTTATAAAGAGCTTATTTGTTTTCCGTCTAACCGAATTATTTGTAATGGATCAGCTTGATAGGAGAATAGAAGCATTATTTTTCACTTTTGCTCTCGTATGATTGGTCGGAGTTCTTCTAAGAAATGGTTGTATTGGTCAACCATAAGACCAGAAGGTACAAAAAAGCCCCTGAACTTGTCATTCAGGGGCTGGATTGGTGATATCAGCTCATGTTTTTCGGTTTCCAGCGCCGCAGCAGCATGGCGTTGGTAACCACGGAGACAGAACTCATGGCCATGGCAGCTCCTGCGATGACAGGGGAGAGCAATCCCAGTGCTGCCAGCGGAATGCCGATGATGTTGTAGATGAAGGCCCAGAACAGGTTTTGTCTGATTTTTCTGAGGGTTGCCTTGGAGATGTCCAGCGCTGCCGGGATCATCTTCGGCTCGGAACGCATGAGTGTGACGCCTGCGGTTTCCAATGCAACATCAGCGCCGGAGCCCATTGCGATGCCAAGGTCTGCAGCTGCCAGAGCAGGGGCGTCGTTGATGCCGTCGCCGACCATGGCAACTCTATAGCCTTGTTCTTTCAAGTCATTTACGACTTCGTTCTTACCTTCTGGCTGAACGCGTGCCTGGAATTCGTCAACGCCGACCTGATCTGCGATGTTCTTTGCCGCGAGTTCGGTGTCGCCGGTGATCATCACTGTGCGAATGCCTTGTTTCTTAAGGGATTCTACAGCCTCACGAGCGGAGTCCCGTGCTTGATCAACAAAGGCGAGAACACCGATTGCACGATCACCAAGAGCGACTGTGACTGCGGTTTTACCTGAGGATTCATAAGTCTTTACAAGGCCGTCACCCATCATGGATGGGGCGACATTCAGGTCTTTCATCAGGGCTGTGTTGCCGATGGAGACCTGCTGACCAGTAAGCTCCGCAATCAGGCCTTTGCCGGGGATAGCTTTGATGGAGCGTGGGCGGGTGAGCTTAAGGTTGCGCTCTTCCGCAGCGCGGATAAGTGCGCTTGCAAGGGGATGCTCACTGCCCAGCTGGATGCTGGCTGCGATTGTGAGCAGGCGGTCGTCATTGCGATCAAACGCCTGAGCATCCGTCAGAACTGGCTTGCCGATGGTCAGCGTGCCGGTCTTATCGAAGAGGATGGTATCGACCTTATGGGCGCGTTCCAGCGCTTCGATATCGCGGATAAGTATGCCCGCCTTCGCAGCAGCGCCGGTGCCCGCGACCAGTGCTGTTGGGGTAGCAAGTCCCAGTGCGCATGGGCAGGCGATGACGAGGACGGCGACCGATGCGCTGACGGCTGTTGTGACATCGCCGGAGTAAAGCATCCAGCCAGCGAAGGTTGCGAGGGCGATCAGCACGATAACGGGAACAAAAATAGCTGCGACTTTGTCGACTAATTTTTGCAGCGGTGCCTTGGAGGCCTGTGCGCCTTCTACAAGGCGGATAATTTGAGCTAAGCGTGTTGATTCACCAAGGGCAGTGGTGCGGACAAAAATTGCACCTGCTCCGTTGATTGTTCCACCGGTTACCTGATCACCCTTGTTTTTGTGTACGGGCAGGTTCTCACCGGTGAGCATAGATTCATCCAGCTCGCTCTCGCCCTCTTCAATCAGGCCATCGGTTGGAACGCACTCGCCGGGTTTGATAACAATGTAATCGCCGAGGCGCAGATCTGAGATGCTGACGGGGATAATCTTATCGCCAACGATTTTGTTGGCTGTGGTTGGGCGCAGAGCAATCAGAGAACGAACAGCCGCGGAAGTGGAACGTTTCGCCCGTATTTCCAGATACTTACCCATCAAGATGAGGGTGAGGATGACGGCGGATGCTTCAAAATAGAGGTCTGTCGCCTGAGCCTGCGCTGCGAAGAAGACGTTATAAACGCTGTATAGATAAGCGGCAGATGTGCCTAGCGAGACGAGGACATCCATGTTGGCGCCGCCATGGCGCAGCGCTGCAAATGCCCCTTTGTAGAATCGCGCACCGACGAAAAGTTGGATTGGCGTTGCTAATGCAAACTGCAGTACGCCAGAGAGCTCGAACTGCACGCCAAACGCCATCAAAACCATTGGAATGACTAGTGGAATCGCAAGAAGCGTTGAAAGCGCGAAAAGTTGAAAGGTTTTGCGTTCTTCTGCGTCGCTATGTGCTTCGCGCTCTTCAAAAGCCTTCTTTGCTGCCTCTGCCTCGTCCCGGCGCTCCTTTGCCTCAAAACCAGCTGTTGAGACCACGTCCACCAGATCATTTGCGGCGACCTGAGGCAGGTGTTCCACCTCTGCCATTTCAAGTGCGAAATTGACCGTGGCTTTGACTACACCCTCGGTTGCCTGGAGGGTCTTCTCCAAGCGAGATGCGCAACCTGCACATGTCATTCCGGTGATGTCGAGTTTGACGGTTTGGGCTGCAGAGGCTGAGGGTGCGTTCATCAGAGCTATCTTCGGTTGCCGAGTTCAGACCCTCAGGACTTATTACCATTGGTGAGGGCGGGTCAAGAGGTTGTAGAGAGGGTAAATACGCAAGCTCTCCTATGTGATGTAGTCGTGTTGTGATCCTGATCGCAGCCAAGACCTCAGCCTGATCATTTTTGCAGAGAACACATAGGGTTTTGCGCTGTTTGACCACTCCTTGCTCCTTTGGTGCGGAAAGACGCTCTGTGGATAGTCACGTAATGGGAACGAGCGGCGTCTGATCGAAGGCTATGCCAGCAGGAGTGAGATGATCTGGGTGATCTCTTTTGATGGGGTTGGCAGGCTGGCGCATTCCAGGATGAGGGATTTTTCGGTTGGTTGCCATTGGGTGAAAGGGGCTTTGATGTCGCCTTTGTTCAAAGACGGTTCGACAAGGACTTTGTGGCCCATGAGGATTCCTGCGCCGTTCTTCGCTTCTTCCAATGCTATGGCGTAGAGGGAATAACTTGGGCCATCGCTCAAGCCGTCCAGACTTGGTGCATTTGTGCTGGCCCAGATCTGCCAGTCCTCTGCCCAGATCACATCGTGGAGGAAGGTTTTTGTCTCAAGGTCCTGTGGTTCTTTCAAACTCACTGCTGTTGCAGGAGAACAGACCGGGGTGATGAGATCTTCTGAGATGATGCGTTCGTGAGCTGTGCCTTTGGGCTTACCGATGAAGATGGAAAGGTCGTAGATCTCACGGTCCAGATTGGGCGGCGTTTCCAGTGCGATGACGGAGATGTTGGTCTCTGGCAAAGCCTCTCTGATTTTGGGCAGGCGAGGGGAAAGCCAGAGTTGGGCGACGCTTGGCAGGGCGGCGATGTGAATGGTTTTGCGGCTGGTTTTGGCGCGTATTTGCCGGACTGCGTTGCCCAGTTCATCGAAGGCCTTAGAGAAATGCGGAGCAACTTCCAATCCCAGTTCCGTTAGGTGGACACCTTGAGAGCGGCGCTCAAACAGGTCTGCGCCAACCCATTCTTCCAGTGCTTTGATATGCTGCGAGACGGCGCCGGGTGTGACGCTCAGTTCTTCTGCTGCATTAGCAAAACCACCGAGGCGGGCGGCTGCTTCGAACGCGCGGAGAGCGTTGAGAGGCGGCCCTTTAGGACGGGAAGGAGAGACTGACATGACTTAGCCTTAGTTTTTCTAGGCCAATAATTACATATTCTGGTTTGCGCTCTCAAGCGTTCTGTCCGCACACTCCTCTCAGCAATTGGGAGGTTGTGATGGTTTTAGCGAAACGAAATTGGGTTCCGGCTGAATGTGAAGGGCTGGTGCAGGAGGTTGCGCAGCGGACGCAGGCTCAGAGTTCTGCAGTTCTTTTGGGTCGGTTGGATGCGTTGGCATCTCAGAACAGGGAAATTCATGAGGATCAGTGCTTCAACCTAAACCCGGCTACGAATGTGATGAACCCAAGGGCTGAAGCGCTTCTGGCTTCTGGCATCGGTTCTCGCCCATCTCTCGGCTACCCCGGTGATAAATACGAGATGGGGCTGGAAGCTATTGAAGAGATTGAGGTGATCGCGGCTGAGCTGAGCGCGGAAGTGTTTGATGCGCAGTATGCTGAGATCCGGGTTCCTTCCGGTGCTATCGCCAATCTTTATGGGTTTATGGCGACTTGTCAGCCAGGGGACACCATTATTGCGCCTCCAGCCTCGATTGGAGGGCATGTGACCCACCACATTGCGGGATGTGCCGGGCTTTATGGTTTGCGTACTGTGCCTGCGCCCGTGAATGCGGATGGCTACACCATTGATGTGGAGGGGCTGCGTGAGCTTGCTAAAGCAGAAAAGCCGAAACTGATCACGGTTGGGTCCAGTCTCAACCTCTTTGAACATCCTGTGCGGGCTATTCGCGAGATCGCCGATGAAGTGGGTGCGAAGGTGATGTTTGATGCGGCGCATCAATGCGGGATCATTGCTGGCAAAGCCTGGTCGAACCCATTGGATGAAGGCGCTCATTTTATGACCATGAGCACCTACAAGAGCCTTGGTGGGCCTGCGGGTGGATTGATCGTCTCCAATGACGCTGCGTTGGTTGAACGTATGGATGCTATCGCGTTTCCGGGGATGACTGCCAACTTTGATGCAGCGAAGTCTGCCGCGCTGGCGGTGACCATGCTGGATTGGCGAGATTACGGGCAAGTGTATGCTGCTGAGATGATTGCTCTTTCAAAAGCTCTGGCACAGGCGCTTGATGAGGAGGGTATTCCTGTGTTTGCCAAGGCACAGGGCTTTACGCAGTCACATCAGTTTGCTGTTGAAGCAGCTTCGTTTGGGGGAGGGCAGGCGGCTTCCAAGAAACTCCGTAAGGCTGGATTCCTTGCCTGTGGCATTGGCTTGCCGATTGCTGAGGTTGAGGGAGACATGAACGGGCTGCGTATCGGGACGCCTGAGCTAGTGCGCTGGGGTATTGGTACCAACCATGCGAATGAGATGGCGCGATTGATTGCAGCTGCTCTGCGCTCGGACCAGCCCGCGCAGTATCTGCCTCAGGTTTCTGCATGGCGTCAGCAGTTCAAGAAACTGCATTATGTGATAGCCGAAGAGCCGGTGTCAGCCTAGCAGTTGTTTGCTTGAGAGTGTGTCCGCTAGGAGGTCGAAGACCAGGCGGATGCGTTTTGAGGTGTGCAGTTCGCGGTGGGTTGCCAGCCAGAAGGGCACGACGAATGGCTCAAAGCTTGGCAGTACCTGTTCCATTTCCGGGAACATTTCTGCAATCTCTTTGATCATGACGATGATGCCGAGATCGTTTCTGACCAGTTGCCACCCCACCAGCCCGCTTGCGGTTGTTAGTTTGAAATTGCTTTCTGTGAGTGGCAGGCCTGAATCTGTGAAGTACTTGAGGAACTTGTCTGGCCTATCGAAGGCGATGAATTCGTGGTTTGCCATGTCATTGGCCGATTGTGGACGGCCCTTGCGGTTCAGATAGGTTTTGCTGGCGTAGAAGTGTGCGGTGGTTTCTCTTACCAGCCTTGCTGTCAGGTCTGGCTGCTCCGGGCGGACATGGCGGATGGCGATGTCTGCTTCGCGTTGCTGCAAATCACTGACGGAGTTGGTGGCGATAATCTCCATGTGAATGCCGGGTGCGATCTCGCGCAATTGCTTTAAGATTGGCGTGAGGAGGAAGGCAGAAGCGGTGTCACTTGCGCTGATGCAGACGGTTCCGTCGATCTCCTGAGACTGGCCGGAAGCTGCCAGTGAGATGCGGTTGGCGGCCTCTCCCATGGATTTCACATGCTCCAGCAGTTCAAAGCCTGCCTGTGTGAGGGTGAGAGAGCGGCCAACACGCTCAAACAGTGTTACGCCAAGGGCTTCTTCCAGTGCGGAGACCTGTCTGCCCAACGTGGGCTGTGTGAGGCCGAGGGCTCTTGCCGCAGCCGAAAGGGAGCCTTCCTCTGCTGTGACGAGGAAAGCGCGGGCCTGATTCCAGTCGAATGAGACGCTCTGCCAATTCATGCATATTTGTATAACTCAACTGCGAATTTTGGCAATTTGTTTTGAGAATATGCATGGATACACTGCAGGAAATGGAGGGTTTCCAATGGCGAATTCCGCAGGATTTTGGGACAAACATGCGCCGGGTTATGTGGCGCGACCAATGAAAGATGTTGCTTCCTATGAGAAGGCAATGGACCGTGTGCGTTCTTATCTCACCCCGGAGCAAGAGGTGTTGGAGCTGGGGTGTGGCAGTGGCGCGACGGCGATGCTTTTAGCCAAGCATGTCAAGCATGTGACCGCCAGCGATATTTCCGGAAAGATGATTGAGTTCGGGCGTGAAAAAGCGTGGGACGATGGCATTGAGAATGTAAGTTTTGTACATTCCTCAGCAGATGGTCCTGCTCTTGATGGCAAGACCTATGATGTGGTGATGGCGTATAATGTGATCCATCTGATCAAAGGTCCGGTGGAGGCAATCAATCAGGTCCAGCGACTTGTGAAGCCCGGCGGGCTGCTCATTTCCAAAACGCCATGTCTGGGTGATTCCGCCTTCTATTGGCGCTGGCTGATCAATGTGATGCGTTTTGTGGGGTATGCGCCTTACGTGACCTACTTCAAGCAGCTGGACTTGGGGCGCCGGATTGAGCAGGCAGGTTTCAAGATTGTTGAGATTGGCAATTATCCCGCATCCCCAATGGGGCGTTTCATCGTCGCACGCAAGCAGTGAGGCCGCCTATAGGTCTACTCGTGCAAATAACCCGTGGTGGTCGGAGCCATAGTAGGGGCGGAGAAAGGTCTTTCCGCCCTTTGGAGCAAGGACGTGGTCAATGCGCATGGCATAGGTGCCTTTGAACAGGAAGCTTGCTTTGAAAGGGCCGGCCAGTTGGGTGTTTGTGGCGGCGGCGTATTCATCCAGATTATGTGACCACGGGACCATGTTAAAATCTCCCGCAATCAACTTCAGTCCATCCAGATCAGCGAGCAGTGGAATGATCTGTTCGGCCTGATCATCCTGCTGAAATGGCCAGGGCCAGTGCTGGTGGATGGAAACGACCCAGAGCGGCCCTTCCGGGCTTTGGACGTGTAGCGCCGCTATACCCAACCCGATCTCACAGCGATACGCATCAGAGGCAAGTGGCATGCGAGAGAGCACAGCGACCGCGCCGACTGCCGCAAACGGGCAAACGATGTGATGAGGATAGTGTTTTTTGAGTGCGTTGATGAGGGGCAGGTGGCGTTTATGGACTTCCTGAAATGTTATCACATCAGGTTTCAGCATGAGGATGTCATTCAGGATGTCCGAGCGATCTCCGGGGCGGAAACTCAGGTTCTTCTGATAGACACTCATGTCCGAGTTTTTGGGGATGCTTTGTCCGTGATACGCCCATAATACGCTTGCGCTGCTGACTATCGCGACTATGAAGCCTGCAATCATCAGGGTGGGTTGGCGATAGCTGAAGAGTGTGAGAACCGCGAGCAAGATAGCAAGAGGCAACCGGACAACTGACAGGCTGTCGCCGACCGGGTGTAGTATTCCTAGGAAAGAGATAAGGAGTAAGATTGTTACTCCAATTATTAAGTTGCGCAGGAACATGACAGTCATCGTTCACGGGGTTAGAAGGCGCGAACCTGTTATGTATAGTCGAAACTTTGGCGAATGTTTGACAGCGCAATCATTTGGCGGAAAGCCTAGGTTTTTGGATGATCTCTGGTGTGTTAGGGGCTTGTGTCAAGGACGCTAGTTAAAAAGAAATGCCACGCCATTTATGAATGGCGTGGCATCAGAATTTGGTTTCCTATCCGGCCAAAGCTTCTGTTTGGCTTTGAATAAGTAGGAGGGCGTTGTGTCAGGATTTGTCTGCATGTTGGACTGTAATGTGCCCGCGACAAGTTCCGTCAGAGAACACGCCAATAATTGGATTTTCACCGATCAGACCTGAAGCAAACATCTGTACTTCGACAGACGGGGTGTCTGCGCTGTCGTCGAAGACGATGTCGTAGGTGTTTGAGATTGTGAAGATGCCTTCACCAACCACACCATCAGATTCTTCGATGAGAACGCCATTGTCCTTGTCGGAAGCTGCTTGATCCTGACTTGTGTCGGATTTGTTATCTTTTTGAGTTGCGGTGAAGCCACTGGAGTAACGGGCTTTGCAGGTGCCGTCATCAGGAGATCCGTCGACCAGAGACAGGTCAGTGAACTCGACTTTGGGTTGGCCTGTGTCGTGATTGTCGGCCAAGACTGGTGAGATGAAAAGAGCCAGTGCACCAAGGCCAGCAATGGTAGCAGTTGTTTTCTTCATTTTTGAGCCTGCTTTGATCGGAAAAAGTTCAGATTTGTAGCTTTGAGTCCTTGCGGACGCGCAGAGATTAATGGGTGCAGTCTTAATGAAACTACGCGTGTATCTGACTGCTTCATTACTAAGATAATGCAAGCTGAAGTGGTTGTTGGGGAGTTTAAACGCTATTGAATTAGAGGTTGTGTCGTGGTGTTAACTTATCACGTTGCGTGCAGGTAAAAGAAAAGGGGCCGTATTGGGCCCCTTTGTATCTGAATTGCTAGCTTTATTTGGTGTCGGCAACCAGCTCGTGAACGTTCCCGTCGGGGTCTGCAAAGAAGGCGGTGTATTCGCCCCAGGGCTGTTGAGCAGGTGCAGCGATGCTTTTAACGCCGTTGGCTAAAAGGGCATCGTATGCGGTATCGACCTGCGCTGGGGTTTCATATTTAAAGCCGATGCCCAGTCCTGAACCCGTGCGGATTCCATTGAGTGTTTCAGCGTTCAGGAAGGAACTGAGGTATTCATGGCTGGCGAGAGACAGTCTGAGGCCGTTGGATTTGAACTCCGCGAACTCTCCATTTTCTGAGATTATTTTCATCTTCATTTTGTCTTTGAAGAAAGCTTTCATCTCAGGGAAGTTTGCTGTGTGCAGGGTGACCATGTAAATGGCCGGCTGAGTTGGTTCTGCCTGAGCTGCGATCTGCGCGCCAAATAGTGACAGAACGGCGATCATACATTGCTTAATGAACGTCATTTGTTGTTGTTCCTTTCAGAGTCCAAAGCCATTGGGATTTTGTTGCGAGAAAATGCTTTTCGAGCTGATTGAGGGGTTGCGGGGTGCTAGAGAACTGCAGCCCGTACCCTTTGATGAAATTCATGAGGTGAGGTCTGAGAAAGGCGAGGGCGTCTTCCAGATTGTCTGGCTGATCGTGGGGCATGCCATACCAAACCAACGAGATGCCTGAAACGAAGGCCCAGAGGCCGGTTGTCAGGTGTTTGGGGTCGGTGGTGGTTCCAGAGATTTCTGAGCAGAGCTTTTCCAGAAAAGAAGAGAGATCTGAGGCTACAATCTGATGATTGTGACGCCTGATATTATGGGTTTCCTGCCAGAAAGAAGGTGAGGCACATTGCATTTCTATTTGGAACACGTCTGGATGGGCGATGTTGAATAGAAAGTCCAACATGATGACGCCGAGGCATCGCATTTCAGGCTCTTGAAATTGATCGATTACTAATTTTAGTTTTTGATGGCGGATATCAAGGGCTTGGGATGCCAGGGCGGCTATGACGTCCTGCTTGCTTTCGAAGTGGCGATAGAGCGTGCCGACGGAGACATGCGATAGCTTGGCAAGCTCCGGCATTTTCAGGGCGCCAATTCCTTCAGAAATAGCGATTTCTCGCGCCTTCTCCAAAATTGCTTCTTCGCGAACTCTGGTTTTTTGCTGCTTGCCAGAAGGTTGCATGAGGTTGGTTCCATCGTTTTTTGATTCTGGAATATAATTCGAATAATATTCCATATTTGATTTTTGGATGGAACTCAAGGTTCGAGTTTGCCTGAGATGTAGGTTGGGGCATCACATTTAAGTGGCTGGATTGTTGGTTCTGCAGACAAAAGAAAAGGGCCCACTTGGGGCCCTTTGCAAATTATTGGGAATGTGAGTGGTGTTAGGCCAGCTCTTCTTCCAGATTTTGGCGCGACAGACCGTCCATGCTTGGCATCAGCGAGAGGAGCTCTTTGGTGTAGGCATGTTTTGGGCTGTCGAAGAGTTCCTCTGTATCAGCAACTTCCAAAAGCTGGCCGTGGCGCATAACACCGGTGCGGTTACACATCTGGCGGATGACTGCGAGGTCGTGGCTAATGAACAGCATGGTGAGGCCCAGCTCGTCCTGCAAGTCTTTGAGCAGGTTGAGGATCTGTGCCTGAATGGATACGTCCAGCGCAGAGGTCGGCTCATCACATACCAGGAAGCGAGGGCGTGTCGCCAAGGCGCGGGCAATGGAGATACGCTGACGTTGGCCGCCAGAGAACTCATGCGGGAACTTAGCAGCGGCTGCAACACCAAGGCCGACGTGTTCCAGAAGGTCATCAACGATCTGGTTCACTTCGCTGTTGGTGCTGGCGAGTTTGTGGAACTTGATTGGCTCAGCCACAATATCACGCACACGCATGCGGGAGTTCAGCGAGGAGAATGGGTCCTGGAAGATCATCTGCATCTGACGACGCATCGACAGAACCTGCTTCTTGTCTTTCAGGCTGGTCAGTTCCTGTCCTGCAAAGTGGGCTGTGCCGCCTGCAGGATGGTAAAGACCAGTGATGACGCGGGCCATCGTTGATTTACCGGAGCCACTTTCGCCCACGAGGCCGAAGGTTTCGCCTGCGTGGATGTCAAAGCTGACTTTATCCAGAGCGGTGAAGTACTGCCTGTTTTTAGAAATCCATGCGTCCTTGGTGAGGAACTTCATGGTGATGTCTTTTACATCCAGCAATGGACCATCGACAGACTTGTAGTCACGTGCTTTACCCAGCCAGTGGGTGGAGATGTCGATCTGCTTGAAAGGCTTTGCGGAGCCTTCAATGTAATCAACCTGCGGGAAGCGGTGTACTTTCACGTCCGGACGTGGAACAGCGGCAATCAAGCTTTGGGTGTATGGGTGCTTTGGAGCGCCCAGTACTTGCTTGGATTCGCCGTATTCGACCAGATCGCCACGGTACATCACCGCAACGTGGTCGGTGAGGTCTGCGATCACGCCCATGTCGTGGGTGATGACGACCATCGCCACGTTTTTCTCTTCACACAGACGCTTCATCAGTTTCAGGATCTGAGCCTGAATGGAAACGTCGAGCGCGGTTGTTGGCTCATCTGCGATGACGACTTCCGGGTCTGCACAAAGAGCGAGAGCGATCACCACACGCTGGCGCATGCCACCGGAGAACTGGTGCGGGTATTGCGCGATGCGTTCTTCCGGATTTGGAATGCCAACCTGATCCAGCAGATCAACCGCATGGGCGCGGGCTTCTGACTTGGAAAGTGGCAGGTGCAGGCGGATGGTCTCGACCAGCTGGAACTCGATGGTCTGGAGTGGGTCCAAAGAGGTCAGTGGATCCTGAAAGATCATGCCAATGCGCTTGCCGCGCAGTTTGCGCATGCTTTCAGCTGCAAGGTTATCGATACGCTGGCCGTCGAGGTGGATTTCACCTTCGGCAATGCGACCCGGGTTTTCCAGAAGACCGATGACGGCGTTACCGACGGTGGACTTGCCGGCGCCACTCTCTCCGACCACGCCGAGAATTTTACCGGCGTCTACGGAGAGATTGACATTACGGGACGCCGTGAAGACGTCTTTGCGGCTCGGGAATTGAACGGTGAGGCCGCGAATATCTAAGATGCTCATGGTCTCTCTCCCTAGCGCAGTTTCGGGTTCAATGCGTCGCGGAGCCAGTCGCCCAGCAGGTTCACTGCCAGAACGAGGATCGCGAGTGCCAGACCTGGGAAGATCGCGATCCACCACTCACCTGAGAACAGGAAGTCGTTACCGATGCGGATCAAGGTGCCCAAAGATGGCTGTGTTGATGGAACACCAACGCCAAGAAAGGAGAGGGTTGCTTCTGTGATGATCGCCAGAGCAAGGTTGATGGTTGCAATAACCAGAACCGGACCAAGCACGTTTGGCAGCACGTGGCGGATCATGATGATCCATGCCGGAATGCCAATAACGCGGGCGGCCTGAACATACTCTTTGTTCTTCTCTACCAGAGTGGAACCGCGAACTGTACGTGCGTATTGCACCCAGAACGACAGGCCGATGGAGAATGTCAGAATCCAGATTGCCCAGGTCTCACGATCGATGTTGCCAAAGATGCCGTTTGCAATGCCGTCGATGAGCAGCGCCAGCAAGATGGCCGGGAAGGTGAGCTGAACTTCAGCGATACGCATGATGATCGCGTCTGTGCGGCCACCGACATAACCGGAAATCAGGCCGAGAGAGATGCCGAGGACTGCGGCGAATGCCACAGACAGGAAGCCCACTGCCAGAGAGATACGCATGCCGTACAGGATGCCAGAGAGCAGATCACGGCCCTGATCATCTGTGCCCAGGAGGTAGCGTGAGTCAGACCATTCCATGCCGATAGGCGGAATGCGGGCGTCCAGAATGCTGATCTGAGCCAGATCGAACGGGTTGAACGGAGCGATGAGCGGAGCAAACAGGGCTGCGAGCATCAACACTACCGTGGTGAAGGCCGCGAGGACTGTCACCTTGGAGCTGAGGAAGCTGTGCAGCAAGTCGCTGTCGAGGAAGCGGGCCATTGCGGAGCGCGGGGCTTCTGAAGCCTCACTGCCGGAAACGGTTGGTGTGTTATCTGTCATGATTATTGTCCTTACCGTTTCTTATGCGCGGCCGCGTTCGGTGCGCAGGCGTGGATCAATCACGACGTAGAGAATATCTACGATGAGGTTGATGAACACGAAGATGAAAGCGGTGAGCAGCAGGTAAGCTGCCATGATCGGAATATCCACGTTCTGCACGGCTTGCAGGAAGAGGATGCCCATGCCCGGCCACTGGAACACGGTCTCGGTGATAATCGCGAAGGCGATGATGGAGCCGAGCTGCAGACCGGTGATGGTGATCACAGGGACCATCGTGTTTTTGAGGGCGTGGATGTAATAGACAGACCGGTTCGGCAAACCGCGAGCGCGGGCGAACTTGATGTGGTCGGTCCGCATTACTTCCAGCATCTCAGCGCGGATCAGGCGCATGATGAGGGTCATCTGGTACAGCCCAAGCGTAATTGCTGGCAGGATGATGGCCTTCAGACCGCTGATGGTCAGGAAGCCTGTGTCCCAGAAAGACCCCAGTGCAACGACCTCACCGCGGCCAAAGCTTGGCAGCCACTGCAATGTGACCGAGAAGAAGAAGATAAATAGGATGCCGATAAAGAATGTTGGCAGAGAGATACCTACAAGAGATACCGACAGGAACATCTTTGAGAGCCAGGAATCGCGGTTCAGACCGGTGTAAACGCCCATTGGAATGCCCAGCAGCAATGCAAAAATTGCAGAGGCGAAGGACAGCTCCAAAGTTGCAGGCAGACGGCGACCGATCAGGTCTGCCACAGGCTGCTTGAACTGGTAGGAGTTACCGAAGTCAAACTGGATTGCGCCCAGGACATAACGGAAAAACTGAACGAGAACAGGGTCATTCAGGCCGAGGCGCTGGCGCAGGGCTTCACGCTGTTCCGGGGTGGTCTCAATGCCCACCATCTGGTTTACAGGATCTCCAACAAAGCGGAAGAGCAGGAAGGAGATTAAGGCTACGACAAACATGACCACGAGAGCCATGGCGATACGCCGGGAAATAAAGCCAAACATGGTGTTTTATAGTTGTTCCTGAAAATAGAGGCGCCCGGCGCCAAGGGCGCCGGGTTATTATTTTGTTGGTTAAGCCGTCAACTTAGTTCTTCACTACAAACTTGAAGTGGAACTCGTTATCCGCACGCTGCTTCAGAGTAACCTTGTCGGATACACCCCAAGCCAGACCCTGCTGGTGCAGTGGAATGTGAGATACTTCGTTGTTCAGGATTGTGTAGGCTTCGGAGATCATGCTGTTACGCTTCTCTTCGTCGTTTTCGGAGAGAACCATTTTTGTCAGCTCATCAACACGTGGGTTACAGTAACCACCCAGGTTGAATGGTCCGCCAGCACCTTTGTCATCACGACAGTTGTTGAGGTTGAGCAGAACGTTGTAGCTGTCGAATGAACCTGGGGTCCAACCGAGCATGTAGAAGGAAGTGTCAAAGCCGCCAGATGCCAGGATCTTGGCGAAGTACTTCGCTTTAGGCTGTGCATTTAGGTTTACTTTGATGCCTACGCGCGCAAGGAATGCTGCAGTTGCCTGACAGATTGCTTCATCGTTGACGTAGCGATCATTCGGGCAGTCCATGCCAACTTCAAAGCCGTCTGCATAACCTGCTTCTGCGAGAAGTGCTTTCGCAGCTGCTGGATCGTACGGGTAGCGGGAGAAGTCACCGGAGTTTGCGAACAGGAATGGTGAAATCATCAGAGCAGCTGGCTCGGACAGACCACGCATGATTTTCGCTTTGATCGCATCAACGTCAATTGCCTGGTAGAACGCCTTACGAACGCGAACGTCCTTGAATGGGTTCTTGCCTTTGATGTTGGAGTAGGTCAGCTCATCACGCTTCTGGTCGAAACCGAGGAAGATGGTGCGCAGCTCAGGACCGGTCAGTGCAGATGTTCCTGCATTGCTGTCCACACGCTTGATGTCCTGTACCGGGATTGGGAACGCCATGTCCAGCTCACCGGAGAGAAGAGCTGCAACGCGGGTTGCATCAGATCCGATTGGAGTGAACTCAACGCCAGTCAGGTTGTGTACTTTCTGGTCCCACCAACCGTCGTTTACGGTGAAAGTGGTTTTAACGCCTGGCTCATGCGTTGCAATCTTGAACGGGCCGGTGCCGTTTGTGTTCAAAGATGCATAGTTTGGATTGGTGTCAGAAGCACTTGTCACTTTTACAGCGTTGTTTGCTTCAGTCCATTCCTTATCCATGATGTACCAAGTGGACCACTCGGAGTGCAGGATAGGGTTTACGCCTGTCAGGACGAAATCAACGGTGTAGTCGTCTACTTTCTCAACCTTAACGTCCGCAGCGATGCGGGTTGTCAGGTCAGAGCCTTCAGCGCGAACACGGTTTGCAGAGAAAACCACGTCGTCAGCATTGAAGTCGTTGCCGTTGTGGAACTTGACGCCCTTGCGCAGGTGGAAGCGCCAGCGGGTTGGTTCAATAACTTCCCAGCTCTCTGCAAGTGCAGGTTCGATCTGGAGATCAGCTGTACGGCGTACGAGACCTTCATACACATTGCCGTGCATGGCCATGGTGAATGTTTCGTTCAAGCTGTATGGATCTAGCTGATTGTAAGTCCCTTGAAATGCGAACTTCAGCGTTTCAGCATTTACCTGAGTTCCAGCAGCAAGCGTCATTGCCAATGCAGCGGATGCAATCTTTAAACGCATTCTAAATTAACTCCCCTTTTCCCCTCATGCAGAAAATTAATTGTTCTGCAGGGCCCCTCTGGTTTCGCCGACCACTTATTAGGCGGATTCTAGCGTCTTAGTGATATTACCCATATGAATGAATGCGTCTAGGGGGCATTGCGTAGTTGAAACGAGGAATTAATGTGGGCGCAGCGCAATTTCATAGCGTATTCAGGCGCTAAGGGATGTATTTCTTGCGGTTTAATGCGTGTCAGTTGAGAGACACACCAACGTTAAGATGAGTATATTTCATCTAATGATGAGGAAATGAAGGGTTCTGATCTTGTTGATTATGTATGGTATTCGCAATTGCGACAGTGTTCGCAAAGCTCGTAAACTTCTGGATGAATCAAAAGTCGAGTACAATTTTCACGATTACAAGAAAAATGGTGCAGATGAAAATGCGCTGATAGAGGCCTGCGAGCGATTCGGTTGGGACGCTGTTTTGAATAAACGGGGTACCACATGGCGCAAATTGGATGATGAAACCAAGGCTGGTGTGACGGACCAGGCCAGCGCTATCGCCTTGATGGCACAGGAAACTTCATTAATTAAAAGGCCACTTATTACTGGTGGAAAGCAGCTTTTGCTTGGATTTGATGCGTCTTTGTGGGGTGAAATTTTGGAAAAAGGAGAGCTGTAGGGACAGTAGAACTGTTCTAAGCTCTCCTTTTTTGGACGGTAAAGTTTAAGGGTTGGGATCCTTTAGGCTTAGCCATCCTTCCTATGGTATGAGGCGCTGGCAATCACGTAATCTGAAGCGTGGTTGCCAACCCGAAATCTTTTATCTGACGAAGTTTTCTCGAAGCTGACCGCGACATTGAGTAAAAATGCTGCGAGAATTCTTCTGCACCTGCCTCAAGCTCTTCACAGGTCATGTTTTTTGGCTGATAGACCGCGTGGGCCCCATCAAATTCTCCCCAGTTGTCAGAGAGCAATCTGTCCTCCTCTTCCAGCTGTTTGTAGAACCGAGAGCCGGGGAAGGGGATGGCGATGGCGGGTGCGGTAATATCTACCCCTATGTCATGGTAGAACTTGGCGGTTTCGATGAAAATTTCTGGTGTATGCTCGTCGAAGCCAAAAATAGCTGTAGTGTCGACAATAATTCCATGTGTATGAATGTTAGAAATTTGAGATTTTAAGTTTTCAGGTTTCACAAAACCCTTGCCAGCACGTTTGAGTGCTGCCTTCGATGGGGTTTCTATTCCAATGAGCAAGTACTTCGCACCGGACCTTGCTGCGGCTTCCAGAAGTTCCTGATCATCTGCTATGCGAATAGTGGTTTCGCCCGCCCATCTAATCTTGAGCGTTTCTAATGCTTTGAATAATTCCAAAGCGTACTCACGATCCTCAGTCAGGTGATCGGCGTGAAGTTCGACCCAATCGGTTTCCATTTCGGAAATCTCATTGATTATGTCTGGGATCGGACGATAGCGGGTTTTTCCGAGCATGCCCGGGATGAGGCAGAAGCTGCAATTGTGTTTGCAGCCGCGACTGACAAGCACTGACCATTCCCAGCCATACTGTTCTGCGGTGATGAGGTTGCGCGGATATGGGTTAAGCTTGGACATGTCGGCGTAGGTGCCGGTGTATCTTGGTTTGAGGCTTCGGTTTTGCGCATCCTGCAGCAACTCATCCCAGACATTTTCACATTCGCCTGTCATCACCGCATCTGCATATTCGCTGGCTTCTTCTGGCATGAAGGTGGCGTGGAGACCGCCAATCACAACCTGACTGCCCTTTTCCGAGAAAGCTGAGGCGAGCTCGTAGCCTCGGTTGGCATCCGGGGTTGCGAAGAAAAGCACTACGAGGTCGGCGGTCACCTTACGGGGATCGACCATCCTGATGGTTTCGTCATGCATCTCCAGCTGAAAATGGCGGGGGGTTGCTGCCGCAGCTGAGAAGATGGACTGAGGCGGGCCTCCACGCGCTTTCTTGTAATCTTTAAAATAGCTCGGTGCAGATGCTTTGATGAGACAGATCTTCATTGCCAACCTCATGTGTTTATTTGGAGTAAATTGTCATAAATGACAATTTATAGCAAGAGGAATTTTTATGAAGATCTATCCCATTGAAATTACGTCGTTAATTTAGGGTTTGCTCTAGTTATTGTTGAAAGACGACATATCAAAACGTTCCACATCGCGCAGGAGTTTTATGAACTCCTGAGTGGCGTGAGTGAGGGATGCCTGGCCTTTTTCCGCTGTCGCGAGAGCCGCGTTGCCAAGAGCGCCGGTCTTGTTCAGGTCCTCACTCATCCAGCCATATTGATGGCGGCCATGGGCACGTAGGTAAGCATCGTTGTTGATGTGGTTGGTTTGTGTGGAGGTGAAGTCTGTTGCCTGATCCATGCGCACCAGATCCGGGCGAAGAGCCAGCATGATGGATGTTTCGATGTCGCCGCCATGAATGCCGTAGGTGAATTCCTCCTCGGAGAAGAGGCCTTCCGGTTGCCCGAAGCGGAGCCAGCTGGATTCCACGGCGAGCATGTTGTGTTTTAGGCGCAGATCGCGGGTGATGATGTCCATTAGCGGTGAGTTGCCGCCGTGGGAGTTGGCAAGCACCAGTTTGCGGATGCCTGCTCTGGCAACACATTCCCCAATCTCAATCCAGGCTTTGACTGCGGTTTCCCATGTAAGACTGAGTGTACCCGGGAATGAGTGATGCTCGTCTGACTTGCCGACGGCCTGAACGGGTAGGAATGTGACTGGCAGATCATCAGGCAAAAGCTCAACCGTGCGAGCGACTTGCCCTTCCGCGATGCAGGTGTCCGTGTAGACCGGCAGGTGAGGGCCATGCTGCTCAATTGCCGCAATCGGCAACACTGCGATCCATTCGCTGGTGTCATTCTCAGAGAAGTCAGTCGTTGTCATCTCATGCCAAAAACGGCGGGGCAGGGCGCTCATACTCTTATCCGGTGCTTGTTGTCTTGCGCGCAGAGTAACGCGTTGGAGCGCGGACGTCATGGGGGAAGGCGTGGGATGCTCTGGTTTTTCAGAGGTAGTGGGTAGGGAGGCGTTTACTCTGGTGATTGGCTGTTGAGGCTAATGGCTCACGCGGGGAGCAATGCCCCGTCCTTCTTGGTGGCTAACAATAAGAAGGAGAAGCCGATTATGTTTTCCAGAAAAACACGAAAAGGACTGCTCGGCGGCGTTGCACTGGCACTGGCTGGGCTGATGGCTGGCGAGGCTGGGGCTGCAGGTGGGATACTTATTACAAAGGCATACTGCTCGAAGTTTACTAATCCACGTGATGTGATTTGGGCACAAATGCAAAGGCAACCAGACAATAATCGGATGTATATAAACCTCTTTTATATGAAACCAAATGGAACCGTCGTAAAGGTTTTTGGCAACAATGGTTTTGATGAAATTGATAAATTATTTATTACATCGCACGGAGCTTGTGGCTCTGTAGGTGAGATGGCAAATGCAACGTTTGCTCGGAACATTCGAAATGCACAAGGTGGTGCTGGTCGTCTTGATGAAATCATCACAGTCTCTTGTCAAGCTGGAGCCAGACCCTACGCTGGACTTGGTTCAAGCTTACTACGCAAACTGCAAGACAATGTTAGGCTTTCTCCCGTCGCAACAATTTCGGGCTGGCCTGGCAATGTGGTTTTAGCAGGCGGCGATGGTGTTCTTTCCAATGCGGAATATTCTGACTCGATTAGTTATAGACAGCCACGTGATGCTGCTGATCTGACTTTCACAACAAGTACAATTGTTAATCGATGGAGGAGTGAGGTTGTCCGACTGGAGATGTTGCCTAACAGAGTGTACTCGGATGCTTATAGAACGCAATGTGAAAATATGTTGTCGGCATTTAATAGAGTTGGCGCTACTACTCTAACTGATAATGAACGAGAACGGATGTTTGAAGAGTTTAACTCATCAGTAAGGAATAGATTTCTGTCAGCTGATCCGAGACGTAATCCAATTCGTTCTTTTGCATATTTGAGTAGCCTCTTGCGGAGTACTGCTGATAATAAAATTACCTGTGGTCCGGGTGTCGGTGTGAACTGTCGATAACTCTCTTTCTCAATTTCTGAAAATCAGAGATTGATATACTAGACACTATAACTCAACTTGAGGAACTGGTATGAACTCCCCCCTCCTTTCCCTAAACAACATCTCTAAGACCTTTGATAATGGCACAACTGCTATTGATGGGGTTGATCTGGATGTGCGGGCGGGGGAGTTTTTGAGTATTCTTGGGCCGTCAGGATGTGGGAAGTCTACTATTCTGCGGCTCATTTCTGGGTTGGAGGAGCCTAGCTCAGGTGAGATTATCCGATCCGGGCAGGAAGAGGTTGGGTTTGTTTTTCAGGAACCAACGCTGCTGCCATGGGCCAATACCTTTGAGAATGTCTACTGGCCGTTGAAGGTGAAGGGTGTTTCCAAGCATGATGCGAAGGATCGCGTTGAAGAAGCGTTGGAGATGGTCGGACTTTCCAATTTTGTGACGCAGATGCCCTCAGAGCTTTCCGGTGGTATGAAGATGCGGGTTTCCATCGCTCGTGCTCTTGTCACCAAGCCGAAGCTGTTGCTGATGGATGAGCCGTTTGCAGCACTGGACGAGATTACCCGTAATAAGCTCAATGATGATCTGCTTGAGCTGAAGTCTGCCCATGACTGGACGATCCTGTTCGTGACGCATTCTGTTTATGAGAGTGTGTTTTTGTCTTCCCGCATCGTTGTGATGGCGGCGGGACCGGGACGTATTACCTACGATATGGCATTGGATGCTTCTTACCCACGCTCGCTAAACTATCGTATGGAATCACAGTACGCCTCGTATTGCCGTGAAGCGGTGGATGCGTTGGAGCGAGCGATGGGACATCGGGTAAAAGTATCCGCGTAGAAAGATCAACTAAAATGTGCTTCAATTAGTCAGCTTCAGCACAAGAGAGCTGTACTTTCCATCCACCACTAAACGATACAGCAGTTTCTTGCCAAAGAAGTTTGTTGGGGGGGAGCTTGGGCTCCAAGCAAATAATGTCGTTTAGCAAAACAGCTAACATAAAGTATGCATTTTCTGATAGGTCTGTGGACTTGATGATCAGATCGAAAGGTTTTGTGAAGTCGGAGTTGTCATAGATTGCAGAGAAGGACTGCTCGAGAAATGATCCCGTGAATTCTGGCATACGTCCTTTTTCTACTGCATAGGTGGTTGCTTTGAACGTTGAATAGATAGCATCAAGGTCAACCTTGCCATCGGCTAGCACAGGAACATCGACAGTTTCTGCCTGCGCAACTGATCCGGAAAGCAAAGCAAATAAAATCACAACACGAAGCATTTCAATCACCAATAAAAACAACCGAGAATGCTTACATAACACCTCAAAGTTTGCGTTTGAAAGCAACTTTAAACGCTAGAATGCCAATCAGTTTAGCTCATGTCACGTTTCCCTCCTCAATAGCGAATATTAGTTTTCCAGATCTATGCCTCCAAAATCCCACTGAGTAGAACTTAAAGAGCTTAAACACCTAAGAAATCTCATTAGGTCACTAATTAATCGTCGAACTGTCATCTGGCTTATATATTCGGCGGCTATCACTGCTGTGCACTTGCCTTTTTCGGGCGTTTTACGTTGATTAGGACAGCAGCGAGATTAGCCAGACCATGGGTTTCAATTTTAAGAAAAGCACGACATTTCGTCTTGCGCAGGCAGCGAAGGCGCAGCGGGCGCGTTCTGGGGCACATCTTTCGCGCATTGGATTGCATCCGGGGCAGGAAGCTGTTCTGAAAGTTTTGAGCGAGACTGATGGCAAGACCATGAGCCAGTTGGCTCTGGCGCTTGGTGTTCAGCCGCCAACCGTGACAAAAATGGTGACACGCCTGACAGCTCAGGGACTTGTGTTTCGCCGCATTTCTGAGACAGACGGTCGGCTTGCCCGTGTGTTTTTGAGTGAAGAAGGCCGCGACCGAATTTTGCTGGTAGATCGTGCATGGAAGCGTCTTGAGAAAGAAGCACTTGCAGGTATGGATGATAAAGACCGCAAGAAGCTGCGTCGCTTGTTGCGCCAGGTTGAAAAGAACCTGTCTGCCAGCTTTGAAGATGATCCGGATCTGGAAGATGAACTGGAAAATGAAGACAAGACTGCGCAAGAGCAGGCTACGAGCAAGGTAGAGCTGGAAGCTGCTGATTAAGCTGAAGGCGCAAGGCCTGCGTTGAACACAGGCCTATGATTTTATTTATTGATTTAAGCGTCCTGGCAGAGAAACAGCAGATCTGTATCTGGTGTTTCCAGTCCAAACTGAGTGAGCAGGGTTGTTATCTGCCCTCTGTGATGGGTTTGGTGATTGAAGAAATGCAGCACTAGATCCCCAAAGTTTTTCGTTGCAGGTATACCTTTCATGTTGGCATAGGTGAGAGCGTTCTCCGCTTGGGCAGCGGTGATGTCCCCTGCAAATTCTTCAATGATCGCATCCAGCTTTTGCCGTGCTGCTTTCAGGTCTGACCAGCTGTCGTATGGAATTGATGTGAGCGCTGTCGGTACTGGAAACTGGTCAAGCTGTTGCAGGCTCTCATAGGATTGAGAGTGCTTGGCGAAACGGCGCAACCAGGTCAGGTCCCCCACCATTATGTGATTGAAGGTCGCGAAGGCTGATTTGAAGAACGCGCCGCGGTCTTCTTTTAGTTGTGCGTCACTCAGCTGTTCCGCGCACTCGTAAAGCCGTGCATTCATCCAGGTATTGTATTGGGCGAATAATTTGAAGTCTGAATACATTTTCTCGATACCCGTCATCTGGTTATGTATTTTAGTGAAAAATATCAGCATGTTTGATGGGTTTGGCAAGGCGTCAAAACTTGAGAATTCGTAATCAATTCTCTTTGTTGGCTGTGTGGAGTATTGCTATTTGCTAATGTTGCTGTGCATAAGTGCTTAAGAATACAAACTGGATCCGGCTGGATATGCGAGGACATCGGCATTGAGCGGCACAGGTAAACCATTGAGATTAGGCGATCTTGCCGAGAAACTGGGCGTTTCGACGGCTACGGTTTCTTTGGCCTTGAGAGATTCCCCTTTGATCGCCAAAGCCACGAAAGCACGGGTGAAAGCCTATGCTGAGGAAGTGGGCTATATCTATAATCGGTCAGCTGCATCTTTGCGGACATCTCAATCCAATATGATTGGGGTGGCGGTTCACGATATTCTCAATCCTTATTTTGCTGAGGTGTTTCGTGGGCTGGAAGAAACTCTGGCGCTGCACAACAAGACCATTCTGATTTGTAATCACCGCGATATTGTCGAGCGGCAGAAACATTTCACCGATACGCTGCTGCAGCATCGGGTTGATGGGCTTATTCTGTGCGCTTCGGTTGGCACGACTGATAAGGACATCAACTCCATTGTGCGGCAAGGGGTGCCAGTGACGCTGGTTTGTCGCGATGTGGCTGGCGCGGATGCACCTTGTGTGCGTGGGGATGATTTTCTTGGATCCTACCGCATTACAAAACATCTGATTGAGCAAGGGCATACCCAGATTGCGATGGTTGGTGGGCGGCGTGGCAGCTCTGCCGGGCGTGATCGGAACCGTGGCTGGCGCTCTGCACTCGAGGATGCCGGGATCAATGCGGATGAGCAGCTGGATATTCCTGAGTTGATGACGCAGGATGATGGCCGCACCATTGCCAAGCAGATTGTGCAGACGGATCCACGGCCAACAGCTGTGGTGTGCTTCAACGATCTTGTGGCGCTGGGCGTGATGAGTGCTGTTCGCCGACTTGGCGTTGAGCCGGGGCCTGACCTGGCAATTGTTGGTTATGATGACACCGAGGGCACGGAAAATCGGACTCCTGCCCTGACCACTGTGGACAATGGGGCTGGAACCATCGGCGTAAATGCTGCAGAACTCATGCTTTCGCAAATGAATGGCGAAAAGCTCAATAACGAATTGACGTTAATTGAGCCCAAGCTTCGCATTCGTGAGAGTGCGCCGCCTCCGGGTGAGCGGTTGGTGTCAGTGGACGGGCTGTGCGCGACCCGTGAGTAACTGCCATTTGAAGCCAAGTGGCAGTTAGGTGATCGTGAAACTGCCGCATTGAAACTCTATGTTTACTATGCCGCGCTTATCTAAGCGGCATCTTGTATTGCGTTTGGAGTTTCGTCATGGTCAGTTCTCGCGGAAGCATCGAAGATCATAAAGACTTGAAGATGTTTGGTTTTTTTACACTCGCCATGACATGTATGGTTCTTCTCGTCGGCTAGGTTCCTTACGCGACTAGTTTGTTTGACAGGGTGGAACGCTCATCATTGAGCGCTCCTTATGCTGGCTTGGTGCTTAGCCGATATTCCTGATATTCAAGTTGCCGCCCTGAATGCGGATAATGTGCTTGCCGTCGCCTGTATCATTGCTGACAGGAGCCTGGTTGTTGTTGCGTTGCCTGATCAGGTCGCGCAGGCGGTTGTAGCCGTTGGTGAGCGCTCCACCGGTGTTCCTCCATTCATCCGTTGCTCCGAATAAAATGGCTTCGTCGAAGTTGGCAGAGTTTTCTTGCAGGCGCAGGCTGTCGATGTAAGCAAACACTGTGTCTGCATCTGCCGGGTTGAAGATTTGCAGGTTGGCTGGCGAAACATAAGGGATTTGTTGGCCGTACATGACGAGATGCGCAACCATGAAGCGATTGCCAACGCGGACCGCGACGCCGATGCAGGAGTTCAATGTTGTGGTGATTGCATAATCTAGCAGTCCTGTGGGCGTGGCAAACTCCTGTTCTGCCAATGCTTGAGGATTGCAGGCTTGGTTCATAACGTAAGCCATTTCGTCTTCCTTGTTTGTTGTTGTTTTGATTGCGGGAAGGGCCGCCGACTTTAGAAGACGAAGGGATCGGAGATTTGTGAAGCAAATCACCTAAAGCAGACGTGTTTTGCACTCAATGTAAATAATAACTAGTATGTAATTAGATTTATTTTAGATTGTATCTGTATTCAACAAGTAATGCGTGTATTTGTTTTTGAGTTAAATCCATGAATAAGTTATGTTTTTAGATCTGTTATCTCACATTTAATTTCCTGTTAACCTTGAGTTAACTGATTGCGCCCAGAATTTGTACATAAAACAGATCCTGGAGGCTATTCGCATGCATGGGATTTTGAGAAAAACAGTAGTAACTGCTGGCGCAACCCTGGCGTTAGCAAGCTTTGGTGCCCTTTCCAGTCAAGCCAGTGTCATTTCTGGCCACTGGTCTATTTCTGATGTGTTGTCGTCTAAAACCTGCTCTGCGCAGCTCGGGTCTGAGCCTGCTGTGAGCGGATATGGCAATGCGTTTGAGACAAAGAACTGTCAGAGGCTTTATGCGCCGATCTCCAAAGCCACAGCATGGCAGTGGAGCTATGATGATGGCTTGTCGCTGATGGATGCAGACGGGAAAGTCGTGCTTCAGTTTGATATTGATGAGCTTGATGGATTGACCTCAATTGGGCCTTCCTCTCTATTTCTCATCATGCAGCCTGTGAAACAGGACAGTAAGGCCTCGGACCTTTCCGGCCTGATCGAAAAGGCCATAGTGGTGACGGCGCAGCGTTAGAGTTTTCCTGATCTGTCTATTTGGTGTGGGTGCTTAGGAAATCCCCCACACGGCTCAATGCACGGCTGATGTTCTCCTCTGAGTTGGCGTAGGAGAAACGCAGATATCCTTCTCCCAAGACACCAAAATCAGGTCCGCCGATGAGCGCGACTCCTGCTTCCTCCAAGAGTGCTGAAGCTAAGGGTTTGGCTTGCCATCCTGTTTCTTTGATATTCGGGAATGCGTAGAAGGCGCCTTTGGGTGTATTGCAGGAGATGCCGTGCAGGGCGTTTAATCCCTCCACTACGAGCTTACGTCGGCGGTCAAAAGCCAACATCATCTGATCAACTGCATCCTGTGGGCCTTCGATGGCGGCAATGCCTGCGTATTGGCTGGGTGTGTTGACGCATGACCAGCAGTTCACGGCAAGCTTGCAGGCTTTATCAATGAGAGAAGCTGGCCAGACGGAATATCCCATGCGCCAGCCTGTCATAGCCCAAGTCTTGGACCAGCCATTGAGCAGGATGAGTTGGTCTTTGAGTTGCTCGAACTCCATCAAGGATGTGTGCTTGAGCCCATCATAGGTCATGCGGGAGTAAATCTCGTCAGATAGGACTGGCAGGTTTGGATGGTTTTCTAATCCCTTCACCAGCTTCTCTATCTCTGCCCGCGGGGTGACGCCGCCAGTTGGGTTGGCTGGGGAGTTGAGAATAAGCAGTGCTGTGCGCTTATTGATCAGATTGAGGGTTTCTTCCGCAGAAAAAGCGAAGTCGTTTTCTTCACGGATTGGCACTGGGATTGGGGTTGCTCCAGTGAACTCAATCATGGAGCGGTAGATCGGGAAGCCGGGATCAGGATAGAGGATCTCTTTGCCTGGCTCACCAAACATCAGGATTGCCATGAACATAGTCACTTTGCCGCCGGGAACGACCATGACGTTGTCTGGCGAGATATGCGTGCCTGTTTCCGCATGCAGGCTTGATGCGATGGTTTCGCGGAGTGGGAGAATGCCCGTTGCACCCGTGTAGCCGTGGTGGCCATCGCGCAAGGCTTTGACGGCTGCCTCTACGATGTGTGCCGGCGTTTTTAAGTCTGGCTGGCCGATGCCGAGATTGATGATATCGCGGCCCTGCTGAGCAAGCTCAGTTGCACGTGCCAAAACGGCGAATGCGTTCTCGTCCCCGATGCGGTCAAATGCCTCTACGGTTTTCAGCATTATGGTTGGCCTCCCAGTTCCCCAAAACAATTGGCTGGATGGTAGGGGATGGAAACGATTGAATGCAAACGGAAATTAGTTGAGTGGGTTGAGTGCTGGAGGTGGGGCGGTCCCGTTTAAGCCATCGGTGTTGGCTTCTTGCTTCTGTCAAATAACGCGCCTAGGATCATTATGTATTTTGATTGGAGATTTTTATGAGTGGTCTTCGTGTACCTGAGAAGATCAGGTCTATGGGTGTTTTTCAGTTTGTAACGAGAAGCCCGGCGCGCATTGTTGTGACAATGGCGATGATGATTTTGATTTATATGTTTTTCTTCTCTCCCTTGCTGAACAGCAGTATGCCGGTTGCCATTAGCTTTGTGGTGTTCTTCATCATCTTTTGCATCGGTTTTCTGCTTGTTCTGGAGCTTCGGCGCAAACTTGGATTGTGATGCTGGTTGAGAGTTACTCGCCAATTCCTGGGGGACAGAAGGGGCGATAACAGCTAATCAGCAGCTAGGGTCTTTTGCTGGCAGAGCAACTGTCTATATTGAGGGCACGAGATTTATGCGCCGGCACTAAGCAAGCGCGCACCCATCCAAGGAGACGTAAATGTCCGAGGCTGCTGATAGCCGTATTCCTGTTACCGTGCTGACCGGATATCTGGGCGCAGGTAAAACCACCTTGTTGAACCGTATTTTGAGCGAAAACCATGGCACGCGTTATGCTGTGATCGTCAACGAATTCGGCGAAATCGGTATCGACAATGACCTTCTCGTTGAGTCTGACGAGGAAGTTTATGAAATGAACAACGGCTGTATTTGCTGTACTGTTCGTGGTGATTTGATCCGTACTGTTGAAAACCTAATGAAACGCAAGGGTGCGTTTGACGCGATCATCGTGGAGACCACCGGCGTTGCAGATCCGGCTCCTGTTGCGCAAACATTCTTCATGGATGATGACGTACGTGAAGCCGCCAAGTTGGATGCTGTTGTTGCGGTTGTTGATGCCCGCCATGTTCAGCAGCGTTTGAAGGATACCAAAGAAGCTGAAGATCAGATTGCGTTTTCTGATGTGATTTTGCTGAACAAGACCGATCTTGTTTCAGCAGAAGAACTGACTGGTGTTGAAGCGGCGATCCGTAAGATCAACCCATATGCGAAGATCCATCATACAGAGCGTTGTCAGATTGCGATTTCGGATGTTCTGGATCGTGGGGCCTTTGAGTTGGATCGTATTCTCGATCTGGATCCGGAGTTCCTGAAAAAAGCTGAACTCGCGCACGATCATGAGTGTGGTCCTGATTGCGACCATGATCACGATCATCACCATCATGGCCACGATCATGATCATGGCCACGCTGACCATGAATGCGGGCCTGACTGTGATCACGACCATGAAGACACGCATTCTGTGAAGTCTTTCTCCTTTACTGTTGGCGATCTGGATCCGAAAGTCTTCTTTGACTGGATCAATCAGGTGACACAGCTTCAGGGGCCGAACATTTTGCGTATGAAGGGAATCCTGTCGTTCAAGGATGATCCGCAGCGCTATGTGGTGCAGGGCATTCATATGATTGTGGAGGGCAACCATCAGCGAGATTGGCGGGATGATGAGAAGCGTGAAAGCCGCATCGTCTTCATCGGTCGTGAGCTGGATGGCGCTGCGCTGAAAACTGCGTTTGAAGCTTGTGTTGCGGAGTAAGTTCTGGTGCCTGTAACTGCTCCTCTTGATACTGATGGCTTTGTTGTTTCTGCAAGCTTTCTTGGTGATGTTGCTGCCTTTGCCAGTGGTGAAGGTTCTGTCTTTTTTGCTGGTGGGCCGGAAACACAAACGCCGGTTCACAAAAACGGTTTGCTTTGTGCAACGCCATCTCTGGATGGCAAATCTTTGATTACTGGCGGTGGCGATGGCCGGATCTGCAAGGTCCATAGTGATGGCCGTGTTGAAGAACTTGCTGAGCAGCCACGCAAATGGATCGACATTATTGCTGCTGGCCCGCAGGACAGTGTGGCCTATGCATCTGGTCGTACGGCTTGGGTTCGCTTGAAAAGCGGCGAGATCAAAGAGTTTCAGCTGCCGCGTGCGTTTGCTGGTCTGGCTTTTGCGCCGAAAGGCATGCGTCTTGCTGCTTCTCGTTATGATGGCGTGACTTTGTTTTGGGTGAATGCCGCTGGTGATCCCCAAGAGTTGAGCTGGAAGGGGGCGCATAGTCTTGTCACGTATTCGCCTGAGGGGAAGTACCTTGTGACCACGATGCAGGAGAACGCTCTGCATGGGTGGCGTCTGGCGGATAGTCAGGACATGCGCATGACCGGTTATCCGGGCAAGGTGAAGTCTGTGAGTTGGTCTGCCAAGGGTAAGTATCTGGCGACCTCTGGCGCTCAGGCTGCGATCCTCTGGCCGTTTATGGGCAAGAGTGGGCCTATGGGGCAGGCACCGTTGGAACTTGGCGTACGTGGTGACAGCATGGTTACGACCGTTTGCTGTCATCCGACTGAAGAGATGGTGGCGATTGGCTATCAGGACGGAATGGTGATGGCTGTGCGTTTCCATGACAATGCTGAGGTGCTGTTGCGCCGTCCGGGTGCTGGCCCTGTTTCTGCCCTTGCATGGGATAAGAAGGGCAACCGGTTGGCCTTTGGTACGGAAGAAGGGGCTGCTGGAGTCATCACGCTGGTGGATTAACTCGAGTGTGGGAGGTTTGCTATGATGTTTGCAAGAGTTTTGACGCTTGGCGTTGCGCTTGTAAGCGGCACTGTGACCTCTCAGCTTCCTGAGTTTGCTCAGCAATATCGTCAGCGCATTGGTGGAGCCATTGATGCGCTGGAAGAAGTGAAAGCCGACTTTGTTGCGGATGCGGTTGCTACCAACAGGAGCGTTTCTGCAGCCCTACAGCATATGGCTCAGAGTGCTGACCAGTTTGTACAGTTGCGCGGTGAGAGTGTTGAACGGTCACTGGATCGTCTGGATGCTCTGAAAGAGCAGCAGTTGGCTATGACGAGTGCTGCGGCCTTTGAGCGGGTCTGGATCTTTCTGAGAGAACCAGACACCAAGATCTCCAAAGCAACCTGGGAAGATTTTGAGCCTGCGGTGCCTGTGACGGTTGAAGGCGGCGTATTGGCTGGGATTGGTTTTGCGATTGGTTTATTTATGTTGCGTCTGGCCGGGCTTGGTGGACGTGTAAGGCGCCGCCGAAAGCATCGCGAAAAGCAGCAGGTTGGCACACAGTGACGACGACCACCTAAAGCGGTTTGCATTCCAAATAAGTCTAGATGAGCTGCTTTAGCCTTTGTTTGTGCGTATCTTTATTCAAAAACCGGCGTCCACTTTCCGGAGATACGCTGTAAGAGGTTTGATCGATGGATTCCATCACACGAATTAGATGTTTTTTGCAGGTGGTAGAAAGCGGCGGGTTTTCGGCTGCAGCACGTGATATGGGACGCTCCAAGGCGCTTATTTCCAAGTATGTGAGCGAGCTGGAAGATGAACTGGGCGTGCGTTTGTTGAACAGGACGACCCGTCAAATTTCTCTGACACAGGTTGGTGAAGCCTATTTTCGTGAAGCTGGTGAGCTGTTGCAACGGTTTGATGACCTGAAGGATGCTGTCCAGCAAGATCACCGGGAAGTGCGAGGTCGGCTGCGGCTTAGTGCTCCGCGTTCGTTCTCTGAAGCGACGCTGGGCAGAGTGCTTGCCTCGTTTTTGCAAGAACATCCGCGTGTTGAGTTGGATATTGAGATGGAAGATCGCTTCGTCGATATTGTCGAGGAAGGATATGATGTTGCTATCCGTGTGGCCGAGCTTGAGGATTCCAGCCTGATTGCGCGGAAGATCCGTGACGTTCGTGTCGTGGTTTGTGCCTCTCCTGCGTATTGGGAAGCGCATGGCATGCCTGAGAAGGCAAGTGATCTGGCGAATATGCCGTGCATTATTGATACCAACTACAAGCACAAGACCAACTGGATGTTTCTGGCAAATGGGGAGCGATTTTCTGTTCCCGTTAAAGGACCGATGCATGTGAACAGTGCGAAGACTGCGGTTGCAGCGGCGCTGGCAGGCCTTGGCGTTGTGCGTTTGCCGATCTTTTATGTGCTGGAAGAGTTGATGGCAGGCACGCTGATACCAGCATTGGAAGACTACGAAGTGCCTGGGCCTGCGATGTACGCGGTTTATCCGCATCGCAGGCATCTGTCAGCGAAGGTGCGCGCCTTTGTTGACTACATGGTCAACTGGCACAAGCAATTGGAGCAGTATGGTGACTGCCCCAAAATGCTTGATGGGCCTGTACCCAAAGAGGATTAGAGCGACCCTCTGTTTTAAGCCGGATTGTGGTGATGCTGGAAACGCTCTTCTGCCAACTCATCTGCGATGATGTTGGTTGGGCGTTTTTCTGCATCGGCTCGATCAAAGATCTGAGCAAGCGTGCCACCGATAGCGAGGGTCTTCTGGCGTACGATTGAATCTGATGCACCAGGCTCACCCAGAGCAACAGAGATTACGCCGCCTGCATTGATTGCATAGTCTGGTGCGTACAGGATGCCGCGCTTCATGAGAGCAGCGCCGTCTTCTTGAGTTTCTAGCTGGTTGTTGGCTGCGCCTGCGACGACAGCAACTTTCAGCTCTGGGATGGTCGCAGCATTCAGGCCACCGCCAAGCGCGCACGGAGCAAAGATGTCTGCTTTGACGAGATGTGCGTCGTCTGGAGATACGCTGGATGCGCCGAGCTCTTCAATGGCGCGTGTTACTGCCGGATCATAGATGTCGGAGACGATCAAACGGGCGCCTGCTTCATGCAGTTGGCGAGCAACGTCGTATCCCACATGACCTAGCCCTTTCAGGGAAACAGTCAGGCCGGATAGGTCTTCTGAGCCGAATTTATGCTTGGCGGCTGCCTTGATGCCGACGAAGGTTCCTAATGCAGTGTACGGAGATGGATCGCCAAAGCCAGTTGCGTCAGTTCCGCGAGCGAACTGAGTTTCGCTGCCAATGATTTCCATGTCGTCTGAGCTGATGCCTACATCTTCTGCCGTGATGTAGCTGCCGGACAGACGGTTGATGTGTCTGCCAAATGCTCTGAGAAGTTCTGGGGTCTTGTCAGTGCGTGGGTTTGCGATGATGACTGACTTTCCTCCTCCCAAAGCAAGGTCAGCCAACGCGTTTTTATAGGTCATGCCTTTTGATAGGCGGAGAACATCAGTCAGAGCTTCATTCGCGCTTGCATAGTTCCACATGCGGCATCCACCGAGACCGGGACCGCGGTTGGTATTGTGAACCGCGATGATCGCTTTCAAGCCCGTTTCGTTGTCTGTTGCAAATACGATTTGCTCGTGGCCAGCGAATTCTGGATGATCCAATGGGGTCATGTAGGTATCGATCGTTATTTTATTATGCAATGGCACGTTCATTCAGCCCTCCCAAACGAAATTGAACAAGAAGCGTTGCGGGGATATTGGTTTATTCTTAAAGCAATATCCGGTTTATTTCGTAGGTGATGGGCATCAAATTCGGAAGAATTATCCGAATGGTTCTAAATTACGGGAAAAACGTATCTCACGACCTTCAATAAATGGGTCTTGAATTTGCCGTTATTTTATTACACTTGTCGTACTGGGTTCTCACATATTGTTAAGGCACCATGTCTCATAAGCTCCTACGGTTTTTGACCGCATTCTGCATGCTGTTGGTATTTCTATTGCCTTCTCAACAGGTTGCAGCACATCCGCACATGTTTGTGCAGGCGCGCGCTGAGCTGGTGTTTGATGATGACGGGTATCTGACTCACATCCGGCACAAATGGCTGTTTGATGATCTGTATACAGCCTATGCAGTGCAGGGGCTGGACGTCAATCAGAATGGATTTTTCGAAAAGGATGAGCTGGCTGAGCTTGCCGAGATCAATATTCAAGGTCTCAGCGAGTATGGTTACTTCACGTTCGGTGATGACAGTCAAACAGAGATAGATTTTTCTCAGCCGTTTGAGCCTTCGATGAAGATGGTCAATGTGGCTTTTGATGATTATTGGCTGATCAGCGAAGAGGACAAGCAGGCAATTGCGGAAGAGGTTGCTGCTGGGCGCAGCCAGCCAGACACGAGCCCTGTGTCCTTGGTGGAGCTGAGCTTTTCCTTGCCGCTTAAAAAGAAGATCAAAGCTGATAAGCCGATCACGCTCGACGTATATGATCCAACTTATTACATCGATTTTAAGTGGCCTAAGGGGGATACGGCTGTTTCACTGAGCAATGCCCCAGGCAAATGCTCCGTTGAACTGGTTCATCCGCCGGAGCTGGATGGGCAAATTGCTGCTCAGTTGGCAACTATTGGGGCAGATCAGCGTAATGTTCCTGAAGCTCTGCAAAGTTACACCTCTGCTCTTGTCAATCAGGTGATTGTGTCTTGCGATGGCGCTGTGACAGCAGCTGCGACTACAGGCAATACCAAGTTCATCTCTGAGATCACGCCTAAGCCGGTTGAGAGCGCTCCTGCAACTGCAGAGGATGCGGTGGCTGTTCTTGCGCAAGGTGGTGATGCAATGGCGTTATCTTCCGTTTCTGAGCGTGAGAATGTGGGCGCTGCTGATGCTGACCTGCGCGGCCCGGATATGAATATCTTTCAGCAGGGTATGGCGACGATTACCCGTTTGCAGAATGAGTTTTATCTAAAGCTGACAAGTGCGCTGAGAAACTTCCGCAACAACCCTTCTGCTGGCTGGCTTCTGATGTTGATCAGTTTTGCTTATGGCGTGTTTCATGCTGCAGGGCCGGGGCATGGTAAGGCGGTGATTTCATCTTATGTGATTGCGGATGAGCAGACCTTGAAGAAAGGGATCGCGCTGTCCTTTGCCTCTGCCTTTGCGCAGGCGGTGACAGCGATTGCGTTGGTCGGTGGAGCAGGGGTTCTCTTGCACCTGACCAGTACTGCGATTAATGCGACGGCGCGCTGGTTTGAACTTGGCTCTTATGTGCTGGTCTTCGTGCTTGGTCTCTACCTTGTTTGGCAACGTGTTTTGAAACCATGGTTTGGCAAGAAACCTGCTTCCAGCTGCGGGCATTCTCATGACCACGATCACGACCATCACCACCATGACCATGAGCACGCAGGGCATGGTGAAGTTTGTTCCAGTTGTGGGCATGCGCATGCGCCTGATCCGAAGATGGTTCAGAACTCGGCTATGACACTCACAAGCATCTGGTCGATTATTCTAGCTGTCGGCCTTCGCCCCTGTACCGGTGCTTTGATCGTGCTTGCGTTTGCGTTTTCTCAGGGCATGATTTGGGCAGGTGTGGCCTCCACACTTGTGATGGCATTGGGGACAGGCATTACGGTGTCTGTTCTGGCGAGTCTCGCAGTTCTGTCACGTGAAGTTGCCTTGCGGATCTGGGGTGCCGACAGTCAGGCTGGTATGGTTATTCTACGCGGTTTTGAGGTGGTTGGTGCTCTGACTATTTTGCTGATGGGAACATTGATGCTGATTGTCGGGTTGAATGGTGGCGCTACGGCAGGTCTGTTCTAGATTACGGCAATTTTTGGAAGAATCGCTCTCGAAATGCCTGAAAAATTTGTTTTCAAGCAATTTCGTATGGGTGTTTTCGAAGAAATTCGCGCTATCGTTAATGCGCGAACGTGTAGAAAACTACACCTTCGTGTGGATAGCTGTTTGCACATCTGAGCGCATCTTTGAATGTTAGCTGTCTTCGCTTTTCCATGCTGACCTGATTGAAGCTAAAGCCTCGGATTTATCGGGTAGCATCGCGTCTGCGCGCTTCTGCTCGGTTTCAGCTGAAACTGTAGATTAGATTCCTCTAAATTATTGTATTTTAAAGCATCTACCATTTGTGTGGCTTCATTCGCCCAAAAAATAATGGAGCAACGCTCAAGTCAGTTAGGTCATGTAGACTGACTTATTAACATTGAAATAAAAGGCTATGAATTTCAATTTTGAAGGTTGATTGTTAGCCCTTAAGGGCGGAGATTCCTAAAAATGTTTCGATAGTTACGTTGCGGCTGGTTTCGGTTGATAACGCATAGATGAGGTACGCTCAGTTGATCCAAGAATAATTAATTTGTCCAATAGGGTGCAGATTTCCTTGTATTTTCACGTAGTTTTAGGGTTATAAGAAGTTGGTCATGTTGTCGCAGAGATCTCAATGGAAGAGGTTCAATTCTGCGGAGGCATAAAGAGATTTGATTTAAGAAGCTCTTGGGAGGAGTTTTTATGGACCGCCGTAGTTTTCTGAAAAATGCTGGTTTGGCAGGTGCAACCGCTGGCGCAGCTACTCTTGCAGCTCCAGCACTCGCAGCTGGTAAGCGCGAACTGAAAATGGTCACCACCTGGCCTAAGAACTTCCCGGGTCTTGGTACCGGCGCACAGCGCATCGCTGACCGCATCACTGCTGCTAGTGAAGGTCAGCTGACTGTAAAGCTGTTTGCTGCGGGTGAACTCGTTCCTGCATTTGAGAGCTTCGACGCTGTTTCCAATGGTACAGCTGACATGTACCACGCTGCTGACTACTACTGGCTCGGCAAGCACAAAGCATTCGGCTTCTTCACTGCCGTTCCAATGGGCATGACAGCTGCTGAGCTGGAAGCATGGATGCACTTCGGTGGCGGTCAACAGCTCTGGGATGAGCTGGCTGGTCAGTTCAACGTTAAATCCTTCCTGGCTGGTAACACCGGTCTGCAGGCAGGCGGCTGGTTCAACAAAGAGATTAACTCTCTTGAAGACCTCAAAGGTCTGAAAATGCGTATGCCTGGTCTGGGTGGTGAAGTTCTTCGCCGTCTGGGTGCATCTGCTGTTGCGCTGCCTGGTTCTGAAATCTTCCCTGCACTGCAGTCTGGCGCGATCGATGCGACTGAGTGGGTTGGTGCATGGAACGACATGGCATTCGGTTTCTATAAAGTTGCTAAGTACTACTACACCAAAGGCTTCCATGAGCCAGGTGCTGGCCTGTCCTTCGGCATGAACAAAGGTGTTTGGGAAAGCTTCACACCTGGTCAGCAGGAACTGATCCGTTCTGCATGTATGGCAGAGAACAACTACATGTTCGCTGAGTACAACCACAACAACGGTGCTGCTCTGGAAACTCTCCTGACCAAGCACAACGTTCAGGTTCGTGACTTCTCTGACGACGTGTTTGATGCAATTGGCCGTAAAGCTGAAGAAGTTGTTGCTGAAGTGGCTGAGACAGATGACATCTCCAAGCGCATCTACGAAAGCTACATTAAGTCTCGTAAGGAAACTTCTGCATGGTCCAGCCTTGCTGAGCGTAACTACCTGACAGCTCGCGATCGTATCCTGGGCTAATTTTACCTATTGCTGCACAAGCTCTCCGCATTCCTTGCGGGGAGCTTTTCTTTCAAAAAGTTCTATTCAGGCCTTTGGGGCCCAATAATAATCCTAGAGGCTTGGTTTAGACCAAGACGAAGAGGCGGGCATGCGCGCCCTAATGAACCTGATTACCTCAGTCAATGGCGGCATCGGCAAAAGCTGCGCCTGGCTGTCTCTGGGCATTGTGCTTGTCCAGTTTACAGTGGTGGTGATGAGATACGTTTTCGGTATCGGTTCCATCTGGATGCAAGAATCCATCACCTACATGCACGGCTTCCTGTTTATGCTGGCTGCTGCTTATACGCTCAGCGTAGATGGACACGTGCGGGTTGATATCTTTTATCGTGATGCACGTCCGCGCATCAAAGCGATGGTTGATCTGCTCGGCTCGGTGTTCTTCCTTCTTCCGATGTGTGCGGTGATTATCTACTGGTCATGGGGCTATGTGGCCAGTTCCTGGGCAATCTGGGAAGGATCTCAGGAGGCTTCCGGCATTCAAGGACGGTATCTCCTGAAGAGTGCGATCATTGCCTTTGCCGTTCTCGTTTCCCTACAGGGTGTCGCCATTATTCTTCGAAGTGTTCTTGCCCTTCGCGGTGACAAGAAGGCACTCGACTCATTCCGTCAGATCCAGGAGTAATCGGAGATGGATGGACTTCTTCATACTCTTGATATTTTGATGTTTGCGGTTGCCTGTATTTGTTTGCTGGCGGGCTTCCCTGTTGCATTTACTCTTGCTGGTGTTGCACTGATTTTCGCTCTGATCGCCTCGTTCTTTGGCGGTAGCGTGACGCTTGGTGCTATTCCGAGCCGAATTTTCGGCACCATGTCTAACGAAACCCTGATTGCGGTTCCGCTTTTCATCTTTATGGGTGTGATGCTGGAACGCTCCAAGGTTGCGGAAGAACTGCTGGAAACCATGGGCCGGTTGTTTGGGCGTATGCCCGGCGGTCTGGGGCTTTCTGTAACGATTGTGGGTGCTTTGCTTGCTGCCTCAACCGGTATTGTGGGTGCTACCGTGGTGACCATGGGGCTTTTGTCTCTGCCTACCATGCTGCGTAACGGTTACAGCCCGCGCCTTGCCTGTGGTTCGATTGCAGCCTCCGGTACGTTGGGGCAGATTATTCCGCCTTCCATCGTGCTTGTGTTTCTTGCTGACCAGCTTTCTAACGGCTACCAGATCGCTCAGCGTGAGATGGGTAACTTTGCTCCAGATCCATTCTCTGTAGGGGATCTGTTTGCAGGGGCGCTTCTTCCGGGTTTTGCTCTTGTTGGCCTTTACATTGTGTATCAGCTGTTTGTAGCGTTTACACAGCCGCACAAAGCGCCTCCAATGCGTGATGATGGCTCTGCTGGACCAACTCTCAGTCAGGTTCTTCACGCTCTTGTGCCGCCTATTGCGCTTATTATTGCGGTGCTTGGTTCAATCCTCGTAGGTATTGCGACACCAACTGAAGCTGCTGCTGTGGGTGCTGTTGGCGCGTTGCTGCTTGCAGGATACCGCATGCAAGAAGATAAGCCTTGGCCGGTGTATCTGGCTGTGCTGTCTCTTATTGTGATGCTGGTTCTGACATCCTTCATGGATCTGCGTGTTGCACGTAACGAGATCCCAACCGGTGATATGATTGGTATCTGGGTTGCTGGTTTTTCCTGCGCGGTGCTCGCTTATGGGCTGCTCGTTTCGCTTTACCGCGTGATGGCAAAGAAAGTGCTTATGCCAGTGATGCAGTCGACCACACAGATTACCTGTATGGTGTTTGTGATCCTGATCGGTGCAACCTTTTTCTCTCTGATTTTCCGTGATCTGGGTGGTGAAGAGTTGGTGAAGGAAGCGCTGACTGGTCTGCCGGGTGGTGCACTGGGCGCTATCATCGCTGTGATGCTGGTCATGTTCGTGCTTGGCTTCTTCCTGGACTTCCTGGAAATCGTGTTCGTTGTGGTTCCGCTTGTTGCGCCAATTCTGCTGCAGCTTGAGATGCCTAACGGTGAACCGATGCACCCTGCATGGCTAGGTGTGATGATGGCTGTGAACCTGCAGACGTCGTTCCTGACACCACCGTTCGGTTTTGCGCTGTTCTACCTTCGTGGTGTGGCTCCGCCGTCAGTTAAGACCACGGATATCTACATCGGTATCATCCCGTTTGTTCTCATTCAGGTTCTGATGCTGATCATCCTGTGGTACCTGCCGGAAATGGCGACGTGGTTGCCGAAAGTGATCTACGGCTAAAAGTAGTAATCGCTTAGTATATGTAAGGGGCGCGAGTATTCGCGCCCCTTTTTTGTTGCAGTGCCACTAGCCCAAAGTAGTGATTCTTTTTTGACTTAGTCCAATGATCTACAAAAAGGAATTGAAACCTAATCAAAAGTATTGGGCATTGATTTACCTATAGTATTTCGCTTATGCGTGACAAATATAATGCATGTATACCTTAGTATAGACTTTTTTGAATGTAACTCGTTGAAATATCACAGTTTTGCATTGCACAAGTGCTCAAGGTTGCAACGCGCAATGAATAAAACCCATTAAAAAAGCTTTCGTATCTTGCTAAGAATAAGTCCAGGGAGGAGCTCGCAGGTGGAGGACTTGCGAGGCGGGGCTATTAGTCTTTCGTATTTCCTCAGAGTAAACAGGCAGACCAAAGGCACAAGATGACCTTTGGTGAGAGGTGATTCAAAGATGCAGGTGCCTCCGTCAGCGGGTATGGACACATTTCCGCAGTTGCTTATTCGGAATGCGCGGGAATGGGGGGATCGTCCCGCGTATCGCGAAAAGGACCTCGGGATCTGGCAGAGCTGGACCTGGCGTGAGGTCCTTGGAGAAGTGCGCAAGCTTTCTCTGGGGCTCAAGAGCCTTGGGTGCAAAGAGGGCGACAAGGTTGCGGTGATTGGTGCAAACCGTCCGCATCTTTATTGGGTTTTTGCCGCAGTGCAGGCGTTGGGTGGTATTCCGATCCCAGTCTATTCTGACTCAGTAGCAGAAGAGATCGCCTACGTTCTTGGCCACGCAGAAGTGCGCTTTGCGGTTGTTGAAGATCAGGAGCAGGTTGATAAGCTGCTTGAGATGTCCGAGAAGCTGCCGCTGCTCGAGCACATCATTTACGAAGACCCTAAAGGCCTTCGTGATTACGACCACACAAGCCTTCATCGTTACCTGAGCGTTCAGGAAGCCGGGCAAACTCTGCTCGACAACGATGAGAAGCTTGCAGATGACTGGTTTGATGCTGTCAGTGTTGGCAAGAGTGAAGACATTGCTGTGATCCTTTACACCTCCGGTACGACTGGTCGTCCGAAAGGGGTGATGCTGACCTTCAATAACCTCGTTGTTGCTGTTCAGAACGCGAACAAGTTCGATAATCTGGATGAGAATGCAGACACAGTCGCGTACCTGCCGATGGCATGGGTTGGTGACCATGTGTTCTCCTACGCACAGTGTCTGACAGCCGGGTACTGTGTGAACTGTCCTGAAGGTCCGGAAACAGTTTCGATTGACCGTAAGGAAATCGCCCCAACTTACATGTTTGCACCGCCGCGGGTGTTTGAGGGTATGCTGACGCACATCACAGTTCGCATGGAAGATGCGGGCAAGATGAAGAAGAAGCTGTTTGACTACTTCCTCAATTACGCAAACCAGGTTGGCGAGCGCATTCTGAATGGAGAGAAAGTCTCTCTGTTTGAGCGCATTAAGTATGCTGTTGGTGAATTCTGCGTGTACGGGCCGCTGAAGAATGAGATGGGTTTTTCTCGTGTTCGTGTGGCTTACACCGCAGGTGAAGCGATTGGTCCTGAGATCTTCAAGTTCTACCGCTCAATCGGCCTGAACCTGAAGCAGCTTTATGGACAGACGGAATCTTCCGTGTTCATCACCTCGCAGCCGGATGGGCAGATTTATGCTGATACGGTTGGCGTTCCTATGCCAGACGTTGAGGTGAAGATCGCTGAGAGTGGTGAGGTCATGTATCGCTCACCGGGCGCGTTCCTTGGTTATTACAAGAACGATGAGGCAACGAAAGATACCAAGACTGAGGATGGCTGGGTTCACACTGGTGATGCTGGCATGTTCCTTGAGAATGGGCACCTGAAGATCATCGACCGTGCGAAGGACGTGGGCAAGCTGACTGACGGCTCCATGTTTGCGCCGAAGTACATTGAGAACAAGCTGAAGTTCTTCCCGAACATCAAAGAAGCTGTGACCTTCGGAAACGAGCGCGACTACGTTTGTGCCTTTGTGAATATTGACCTTGTTGCAGTTGGTAACTGGGCTGAGCGGAACAACATTGCATACGCTTCCTATCAGGAACTGGCTGCGCATCCTGACGTTTACAAAACAATCCAAAGCCATGTGGATCAGGTGAACAAGGATCTTTCTGAAGAACCAATGATGGCTGGTGCCCAGATCAAACGTTTCCTTGTTCTGCATAAAGAGCTGGACCCGGATGATGGCGAGCTGACGCGTACTCAGAAAGTACGTCGTAACTTCGTTGCTGACCGTTATGCGCCTCTGATTGAAGCATTCTATGCGGGTGAGACCTCCAAGCATGTGGTGACCGAGGTGACCTTCGAAGATGGCCGTCAAGGCACGATCGAAGCCACTGTCGAGATCCGTGACATGGACACCCATAGCACTAAAGCAATGTCCGCGACTCGGGAGGCGGCAGAATGACTGTAATGGATCCAACGCTCGAAGAGGTCAAAAAAAGGGCCGAGGAGCGCGAGGTTCTGCTGGATCTTGAGAACGTTTCTCTCTCCTTTGGCGGCGTTAAGGCAATCACGAATATCTCTTTCAATATCAAGAAGGGGGAAATTCGGGCGATCATTGGTCCCAATGGTGCTGGCAAAACGTCCATGCTCAACGTGATCAATGGTTTTTATCAGCCTCAGGAAGGTGTGATCACCTTCAATGGTGAGAAGCGCAAGTCTATGAAACCGCACCTTGCGGTTAGTCAGGGTATCGCTCGAACTTTCCAGAACGTTGCTTTGTTTAAGGGCATGTCCACGCTGGATAACATCATGGCGGGACGTGCAACGCGGATGAAGCGGAACATGTTTTGGCAGATGCTCTATTGGGGCCCTGCTCAGCAGGAAGAAATCGAGCATCGAAAGAAGGTTGAGGAAATCATCGACTTTCTTGAAATCCAGCATATCCGTCGCACACCAGTGGGAACGCTTCCTTACGGCTTGCAGAAGCGTGTTGAGCTTGCCCGCGCGTTGGCGATGGAGCCAGAACTGCTGCTGCTTGATGAGCCGATGGCAGGGATGAACCTGGAAGAGAAAGAGGACATGAGCCGTTTCATTCTGGATGTGAATGATCAGCTCGGCACTACGATTGCTCTGATTGAGCATGACATGGGTGTTGTGATGGACCTTTCCGACCGTGTCGTTGTTTTGGACTATGGCCGCAAAATCGCTGATGGCGTGCCAGAAGAAGTGCAGAGCAACCCAGAAGTTATTGATGCCTATCTGGGCGTGTCACACTAGGGAGCACCCCATGGAAACGTTTTATAATGTACTAATTGATCCATTTGTTCAGATGTACGGAATGCCGGACTTCTTTCTACAGGTGTTGTGGGAAGGTCTCGTCTCTGGTGTTCTTTATGCGCTGATTGCACTTGGTTTCGTTCTTATCTTTAAGTCCTCGCGCATCTTTAACTTTGCGCAAGGCATCATGGTTGTGTTTGCTGCGCTGTCTTTGGTCGGCCTGCATACCTTCCTGGTTCCGTTTGTTGGCAACGAGTTTGTTGCTGCTGCAATTGCGATGCCGCTTACTCTTGGCATTATGTATGCGTTGGCAATGAGCGTTGAGCGTGTTGTGCTTCGTCCGCTTGTAGGACAGCCAGACATCATTCTGTTCATGGCGACTATTGGTATCACCATGTTCCTCATCGGTTTTGGTGAGTTTGTGTTCGGTGGTGAGAACAAGGTGATGATTACCGAAGCGCTTGGTATTCCAACGGGTGCTATTGAGTTTGAACCGTTCGGCGGCTTCCTTCTTCTGGAAGAAAAAGATGTGTTCGCGGTTGTCATGGCGATTGTGCTGGTTATCAGCCTGCTGGTGTTCCTGAACAAATCCGCGATGGGTCGTGCGATCCGTGCGCTGGGTGATGATCATACTGCAGCGTTGTCTGTTGGTATCTCCCTCAGCACTATCTGGGTTCTGGTCTGGTTTATTGCAGGCGTGATTGCTCTTGCTACCGGTGTCGTCTGGGGTGCTCGTGCAGGGGTGTCTTTCGCTCTTGAAGTGATTGCGTACAAGGCTTTGCCAGTGCTGATGCTTGGTGGTCTGGAATCTGTATCCGGCGCGATTATCGGCGGTATTGCCATCGGCCTTCTGGAAAAAGTCTTCGAAATTTACTGGGGTCAGCCTCTGTTTGGTGGCAACACCGAAACCTGGTTCGCCTTTATCTTTGCTTTGATTGTTCTGCTGTTCCGTCCGCAAGGGCTGTTCGGTGAGAAAATCATCGAGCGCGTGTAAGGGAGGCCTGACGTGTTTTACAGAACTTCTGGTCAGTTCAAAACGACCTATGAAAGTGATCAGGCGCTCTTCCCAATCAAGCAGGATATGGTCCTGCTGGTTGTGATCCTTGCCGCTATGTATGTGGTCTTTCCGATGTTCGCATCGGAGTTCACCTACAAGGCTCTGCTTGTGCCAGTGCTGATTTATTCTCTGGCCTCGCTTGGCCTGAATATTCTGACCGGTTATGCCGGGCAGCTTTCGCTGGGTACTGCGGGTTTCATGGGCGTTGGCGCTTATGCTTGCTACAAGATCACTACGATCTTCCCAGAAATGAACATCATTGTTGCGTTGTTCCTTTCTGGCTTCTTCTCTGCTGCGGTTGGGGTTGCGTTTGGTTTGCCGTCGCTGCGCATTAAAGGTTTCTACCTTGCGATTGCGACGCTTGCTTCGCAGTTCTTCCTGGTGTGGCTCTTTGAGAAGTGGGCGTGGCTTTACAACTACAATGCATCCGGCGCGATTGAAGTGCGCACCATGGACATCTTCGGTCTTGTTGTAACAGGCCCGAATGCGTCACCTATGGTTCAGTACTACTTTGTTCTTGGCATTGTTTCCGTCGTGACCTTTGCGATGATCAACCTGACACGTGGTCGTTATGGCCGTACGTGGAAGGCTGTTCGCGACATGGATATCGCTGCGGAACTGGTGGGCATCAACTTGATGCGTGCAAAGCTTTCTGCCTTTGCTGTCAGCTCCTATATCGTGGGTATTGCCGGCGCGCTGATGGTGTTTTTCTGGAAAGGTGCTGCTGAGCCAAATCTCTTTGATATTCCAATGAGTTTCCAGATCGTCTTTATCGCGATCATTGGTGGCCTTGGCAGTGTGATGGGGAACTTCCTTGGAGCGATCCTGATTGTGGCGCTGCCGGTTGTGCTGAACCTGCTGCCAGAAATGCTTGGTCTGAGCATTGGTTCTGCCACCATGGAACACGTCAACGTTATGGTGGTTGGTTCTCTCATTATCATGTTCTTGATTGTCGAGCCTCACGGTCTTGCGCGGTTCTGGGCGCTTATTCGTGAAAAGCTCATCATTTGGCCATTCCCTCACTAATAAAGAACTGCGGGAGCAGCTGGGGAATAGAGGAAATGGTCCGCGGCGGGAGCCGCAAACGCGGAGGAAAATATGAAACACTTTACGAACTTAGGTAAGGCTGTTGCAGCTGGTGCCCTTGCAGTTGCCATGAGCACTGCTGCAATGGCAGCAGACGGCCTTAACTTTCCAAACCTGACATACCGTACCGGCCCATTTGCGGGTACTGGTACGCCAATCATGAACGGCCAGCGTGACTATATGCTTATGCTGAACGAGCGTGATGGCGGTATCGGTGGTGTGCCAATCGATTACATCGAGTGTGAAACCGGTTACAACACCAACAAAGGCGTTGAGTGCTACGAGAAGACTAAGGGAGAAGCTCTCGTAACACAGCCATGGTCAACCGGTATCACTTTGCAGGTTATGCCGCGTACGAACGTGGACCGTATTCCAATTCTGGCACCTGGTTACGGTTTCTCGCCAATGTCAGACGGTGATACATTTGCCTGGGCGTTTAACCCACCAGTGTCTTACTGGGACGGCGCGTACATGATCCTCGACTACATTGCTAGTGGTGACATGTCTTCGCTGAAAGGTAAGAAGATCGTTCTTCTTCACCTTGACCACCCGTTCGGAAAAGAGCCAATTCCGCTTCTGGAAAAGCTTGCTGAAATGCATGACTTCAAGCTGGTTCCGATCCCGGTTGGTCTGAAAGAAATGCAGAACCAGTCTGCACAGTGGCTGCAGATCCGTCGTGAGCGTCCAGACAACGTCGTTATGTGGGGTTGGGGTGCTATGAACGCCGGTGCGATCACCGAAGCGGTTAAGACACGTTACCCGATGGAAAACTTCATTGGCATCTGGTGGTCTGGCTCTGATGCTGACCTGCAGAACGTTGGTGCAAAAGCGAAGGGTTACAAGTCTGTCAGCTTTAACGCTCCAGGTAACTTCCCGGTGCTTGAAGACATCCGTAAGCATGTTGTTTCCAAAGGCAACTCAGAAATCAAATCTGAAGCTGACATGGACACCATCTTCTATCAGCGCGGTATCATCATCTCCATGATCCTTGCTGAAGCAGCGAAAACTGCTCAGGACAACTTTGGTGAAAAGAATATCAATGCTGAACAGCTGCGCTGGGGCCTTGAAAATCTGGACATCACTGCGGCTCGCCTTGAAGAGCTGGGCATGAAGGGCATGACACCTCCATTGAAGATGGCTTGTGACAACCACACTGGTCACTCCGGTGCATGGATGCTTGAGTGGAACGGCGAAGAGTTTGTACAGGCAAGTGACCTGCTGACTCCAAACCGTGAACTGATCAAGCCGCTTGAGCTGGAAAAAGCTGCTGACTACGCGAAAAACAATGCTCCTTGGCCAGGTCGTGGCGACCTTGCTTGTAACTAAGCCTTGTTGTTTTTGGTTGGGCGCGGTGGTGCCCGACCAACCTATCTAATTCAAACAATCGGAATGTTCGCAGGTTAAGGCTGATCTCATGAACGCAATTGCAGAACAGACATCAAAATCCAAGGCACCAGCCGCTAACCTGCAGGTTGCCGAAGACATTTTGTCTATCAACAACATCGAAGTCATTTACGACCACGTGGTTCTGGTTCTCAAAGGTGTTTCTTTGACCGTGCCTAAGGGTGGTATTGTTGCTCTGCTGGGTGCGAACGGTGCCGGTAAGACAACGACCCTGAAAGCAATCTCCAACCTGCTGCAAGCAGAACGTGGAGAAGTGACGAAGGGCAATATTGTTTTTCAAGGAAAGCAAGTTCAGGCGCTTTCTCCGAACGAACTGGTTCAGCGCGGATGCATTCAGGTCATGGAAGGCCGTCGTTGTTTTGGTCACCTTTCCATTGAAGACAACCTGATGACAGGCGCTTACACCCGCAAAGATGGTAATGCCGAGATCAAGCGCGATCTGGAAATGGTGTATGACTACTTCCCGCGTTTGCGTGAGCGTCGGGGCTCCCAAGCAGGTTACACCTCTGGTGGTGAGCAGCAGATGTGTGCAGTGGGTCGTGCCTTGATGAGCCGCCCGGACATGATTTTGCTGGATGAGCCAAGCATGGGCCTTGCTCCTCAGTTGCAGGAAGAAATCTTTGAGATTGTGAAGAAGCTGAACAAGAATGAAGGTGTGTCCTTCCTACTTGCTGAGCAGAATACCAACGTTGCGCTTAAATACGCGACCTATGGGTACATTATGGAAGCTGGCCGTATTGTGCTGGATGGTGATGCAGATTCTCTGCGTGAAAACGAAGACGTGAAAGAGTTCTATCTAGGTGTCGGCGGAGAAGGGCGTAAATCCTTCCGTGATGGCAAACACTACAAACGCCGCAAACGGTGGTTGGCGTAATCTACATTAATTGAGAACTTGCCCCTCAAAACATGGGGGTGAACTGTCACAGGAAGTCAATGTATCTGGTTTTGAATAATCTGCATGCTGCTTATTGCTGCAAAAGGTATTTTGGAGGACCACATGCATTTTCTTTCTAAAGTGATTGTCGGGGCTGCGTTTTTGAGCGCGGCCTCTGTTTTGCCTGCTGCTTCTCAGGTGAAACTGGAGGGCTTCTTTCTTGCCGAGGAGGCCTGTCCAGCGTTTCAATCCTTCCGTAAGCAGACAAATCCGGGAAGTGTTTATGTGGAGCGCATGCGTGCCTATGAATTGCTTGGGAAGAACAAGTTGCAGGCATCTCATTACTTCATTCGCATGAATGGCGTAAATCCGACTGAGCGTTGGGTGGATGTTTCCTGTGGTCTGCATATGGTCGAAGTCGATGGTAGCGGACAAGGTGCTGACAACGGCTCTGACGATTCTTCGGGATCGAAAGTTATTCGCCCAGCTGTACAGGGGCCTTCTGCGGATGCGGAATTCCTGCTTGCCGCGAGCTGGCAGCCTGCTTTTTGTCAGACACACCAAAATCTGCCGGAATGTATCAACCAGACCGGTGAGCGTTATGACGCGGACCATTTTGCTCTTCACGGGCTGTGGCCGCAGCCGCGGGGGAATTTCTGGTGTGGGGTTACTGAAGCCCAGAAAAACCTGACGGACCGTGAAAATCGTCATCGGTTGAACTCAATCCGCTTAAGCGATCAGACGAGAGCAGAACTGAACAAAGTCATGCCAGGGGCGCAGTCCTATCTGGATCGTTATGAATGGGTCAAACACGGCACTTGTTACAGCGATAGTCCAGAAGAGTATTACGCTGAATCTCTCGACCTCATGGAGCAATTGAATAGCTCAGCTGTCCGTGATCTGTTTGCTGCCAATATCGGTGAGGTTCTGACCACAGCGCAGGTGCGTGCGGCGTTTGATGAAACGTTTGGTGCGGGCGCAGGGAACCGCGTTCAGGTGCGTTGCAAGGGTGGCTTAATTACCGAGCTCTTTATCAATCTAAAGGGCCGAATTGAGCCGGATACCCCGATGAGTGAGTTACTGTTGGCCGCGAAGCCAGTGCAATCTGATTGTCAGGGCCGTGTTGATCCTGTCGGGTTTAACTAGAGTACCTGTCCAATAAATTCGCGGGAGGCTTTCGTCTCCTGCTGGGAAAATGTTTGAGGCCATGGGAGGGCTTCTATGGGACACCAATATTTTGACGAATTGGAGATCCGGTCTCCAGAGGAACGTGAAGCCGATTTGATGGCTCGGTTGCCAGGGCAGATTGCCATGGCAAAGAGTGAGGCATCTGGTTGGGCGAAACATCTGGCAGATGTTGATCCAGCTGAAGTCACGAGCCGTGAAGCTTTGGCTAAGCTCCCTGTTCTCCGAAAGTCGGACCTTCTTGCTGCTCAGGCTGAAGAGCCCCCACTTGGCGGGTTTGCTGCTGGCGATTTCTCTACATACAAACGCATCTTTATGTCTCCGGGACCAATCTGGGAACCGCAGGGATCTGAAGCTGATCCATGGAAATCAGCTCGCGCGTTCCATGCGACTGGAATTCGTCCGGGCGATATCGTTCACAATGCGCTGTCCTATCACATGACACCGGGTGGGTTCATTCTGGATCAGGGTGCACGTGCATATGGTTGTGTGGTGTTTCCTGCTGGTATCGGTAATACGGATATGCAGGTTTCTGCGATCTCGAGCCTGCGCCCAACGGCTTATGCCGGTACTCCGGACTATCTGAAGGTTATTCTAGACCGTGCTGCCGAGTTGGGGGCGGATGTAAGCTCCATCAAGCATGGTCTTGTTTCCGGTGGCGCCCTTTATCCGAGCTTGCGTGAGGAATACGCAAATCGCGGCGTGAAGGTTCTGCAAGCCTATGCGACGGCTGATCTAGGTATCGTGGCTTATGAAAGTGAAGCCATGGAAGGCCTGATTGCCAACGAAGATTTCATTATTGAAATCGTTCGTCCAGGAACAGGAGAGCCTGTTGCGCCGGGTGAGGTTGGTGAGTTGGTCGTGACGACATTCTCGCCAACCTATCCGCTTATTCGTTTTGCAACGGGTGACTTGTCTGCAGTGTTGCCGGGTATTTCGCCGTGTGGTCGTACGAACATGCGCCTGAAAGGGTGGATGGGACGAGCAGATCAGCGCACCAAAGTGAAGGGTATGTTTGTTGACCCGGCACAGATTGAGCGCCTTCGCAAAAATGCTGGCGATGAAGCAGGGCGTGCACGCCTCTCAGTCGTGCGTCAGGGTGAGCAGGACCACATGATCCTGAAGGTGGAGACTGAAGCTGCGAGTGACGATTTTATCGCAGCCCTGAAAAAGTCTCTGAAAGAGCACACTGGCTTGAATGGTGATGTGGAGCTGGTTGCTCCAAATACCTTGCCAAACGATGGTAAAGTGATTTCTGACGAACGTGAAGTGACTGCATAGCAGCTTTTGATTTGATCGATTTTGAGAATGCCAGTCTGCGTATGTGGGCTGGCATTTTTCTATTTTGGGTAGTTTCACGGTAATAATCAGAAAATCATAGGGTTTGACCTTGGCGCGAGCATTGGGAAACTCTATTTAGCAATTGGATTGGATCTGATGCGCATAGGGGTCTCATGAACCAGAGCACAAGCGGTAACGCAACAAAGCAAGAAAACCACCCTCCGGTCTCCTTCGGGAAAGTGGGTGTGCTTCTCGTCAATCTTGGGACACCAGACGGGACAGATTACTGGTCCATGCGTCGCTATCTGGCAGAGTTCCTTTCGGACCGCCGCGTCATTGAATGGTCGCGCTTTCTCTGGCTGCCAATTCTCCATGGTATCGTGTTAAGTAAGCGCCCGCAGAAATCTGGTGCGGCTTACAAAGAGATCTGGAACAACGAGCTGGATGAAAGCCCTCTGCGCACCATTACGCGTGGCCAGTCGGACAAGCTTTCTGAGATGCTCTCGGGTCTGGGCGAAAATGTTGTTGTCGATTGGGCCATGCGTTATGGCAATCCATCCATTGCGAGCCGTCTTGATGCGCTAAAGGCAAAGGGATGCGATCGTATTCTCGTCTTCCCGCTTTACCCGCAATACTCAGCTTCGACGACAGCGACCGTAAATGATGAGGTTTTCCGCGCGCTTTTGAAAATGCGCTGGCAGCCGACCATCCGGATTGTACCGCCTTATCATGATGATGAGACCTACATCGACTCGCTTGCTGCTTCGATCAAGAACAAGATCAGTGAGCTGGATGAAGAGCCGGAGATGGTTCTGGCGTCTTTCCACGGTATTCCGCAGAGTTACTTCGATAAGGGCGATCCGTACCACTGCCATTGTCAGAAAACGACTCGCTTGTTGCAAGAGAAGTTGGGGTGGGATGCGACGAAGCTTCAGATCACCTTCCAATCTCGTTTTGGACCGGAAGAATGGTTACAGCCTTACACCGACAAGACAGTTGAGAAACTGGCAAAAGAAGGTGTCAAACGGATTGCTGTTTTGACCCCAGGTTTCGTTGCTGACTGCCTTGAAACTCTGGAAGAAATCGCTGGTGAAGCAGCGGAGATCTTTGAGGAACATGGAGGGGAGCAGTTTACGCATATTCCATGTCTCAATGATGCTCCTGAAGGTATGGCCGTGCTGGAGAATGTGGTTCGCCGTGAGCTTCAGGGCTGGATCTAGAAATTAAGTTTTAATTTACTATGTAAAGAAGAGCACTCGTTTCTTTTGGGAAGCGGTGCTCTTTGGCATTTATTCGTGCAGTTTTCTCTGGTTTTAATGGGACAAAGCTACGATAGTTTAGGCAAATTCCTCCAAAGGACTAATAGATATGGATATTTTGACAGGTAGTTCGATTACCGTCCTCATTTTAGTGGCCGTGATCATTTTTGTTGTATTTGCCGGCGCGAAGATGGTCCCACAAGGCTATAACTACACGGTTGAACGCTTTGGAAAATACAGGAAGACACTGCACCCGGGTCTGAACATCATCATCCCATTTATTGACCAGATTGGTCACAAATTGAATATGATGGAGCAGGTGCTTGATGTTCCTGCACAGGAAGTGATCACCAAAGACAACGCAACGATTACTGCTGATGGTGTGACCTTCTATCAGGTGTTGAGCGCCTCTCAGGCAGCCTACGAAGTTCTTGGTCTACAGAATGCGATTCTAAATCTGACCATGACCAACATTCGTAGTGTTATGGGTTCGATGGACCTGGATGAACTGCTCTCCAATCGTGATGAAATTAATGCTCGTTTGCTGCGTGTTGTTGATGCAGCCTGTGAGCCTTGGGGCGTGAAGATCACCCGCATTGAGATCAAAGACATTAACCCTCCAAATGATCTGGTTAATGCGATGGGTCGTCAGATGAAAGCTGAGCGTGAAAAGCGTGCTTCTATCCTGGAAGCAGAAGGCGCTCGGCAGGCTGAGATCGCAAAGGCTGAAGGTGTGAAGCAGTCACTCATTTTGGAAGCGGAAGGCCGCCAGCAAGCTGCTATGCGCGATGCTGAAGCGCGTGAGCGTCTGGCACAAGCTGAAGCTAAGGCTACCATGATGGTTTCTGAGGCGATTGCCAAAGGTGACATGGGCGCGATCAACTACTTTGTTGCAAACAAATATGTTGAAGCGTTTGGTGAACTTGCAAAGTCTCCAAACCAGAAAACTCTCATTCTGCCTATGGAAGCAACTGGGATGATTGGAAGCCTCGCCGGTATTGCTGAAATAAGCAAAGAAGTACTGAGGGACAACGAACACCGACGTTCCAGCCGCATTCCAAACACCGGTAATTCAGAGGGCTGATCGATATGCTGATTGAGCTGTTCCAAAACAGTATCGAACCTTGGGTTTGGTTTGCTTCCGGGCTTGTTCTTATTGGGCTTGAGTTGGCTGTTCCAGGCTCATTTCTGATCTGGTTTGGGGCAGCGGCTCTCGTTGTTGGTGCTTTGGTTGCATACTTTGATATGGACTGGCGTTGGCAGCTTGTGCTGTGGGGCGTCTTGTCCGTCAGCTTCCTCCTTATCGGTCGTCGTTTGACTGTTAAAGACGATGACAAAGAAGGTGATCCGCATCTCAATAAAAGAGGGAGCCGATATCAAGGGCGTGTGTTTGTATTGAAGCAAGCACTCGCTCATGGCAAAGGCACACTTGAGATCGGTGATTCCATATGGCGTGTAAACGGCCCGGATTTACCGGCAGGTGCCCATGTGAAAGTTGTCGGCCAAGACGGCACAACACTCATCGTGGAAGCTGCTTCTGAAGGTGAAGAAGCTTAAGATCTATTGGTATGGGTTGAAATCTGGTGGCAGCGGCGGCTCTTCTGCCATCAGCAGAACTGATATGCGACGGTTTGCTGCAAGATATGGATCATTTGGGAAGAGGGGCTCAGAATCAGCTTTTCCCACGACAGAATGAATGTTGTTTGAAGGCAGGCCATACTCGGAGAGAATCTGTCGCGCTGTGTTTGCGCGATCTGCTGACAACTCCCAGCCGGTTTCACTTGGAGCTGTGATGAGCTGTCCAGTTGTTGTGTGCCCGGTAATGCGGACACGGTTTGGCATTTTTGCCAGGACAGGCGCCATTTTAGCGAGAAGGCGTCTTGTGATCTCATAAGGGTATTTCGACCCTTCCGGATACATTGAACGGCCTTCCTGATCCACGATCAGAATGTTAAGGCCTTCGTCAGTTTCCTCAAGAATGATGTTGTTAGAGATCTCTGTGATCTCGGGCATCTCCTGAAATGCCTGACGGAGTGAAACAACTGCGGTTGCAAACTGCCTCGGCTTTTCGATATCTGCCTTCTTGGTGGTGTGAGTGTTTGCTTCCGGGCCTTGTTTGCGTTTTTCCGGATGGCTCTCAGTTGCAAAATCAGCGTCTGTAATTTGCTTCTCGTAGGTGATGTCTTTCATGAAATCGCGTAGTGGTACGCCTTCGATTTCAAGAACGCCTGCGCGTTTGGTCACCTGTTTGATGCCGAATGCGTCTTTGATAGAACCTGCAACGACTTGTAGTTTCTGCTTGTCCTGTACGGAAAACGAGATAATCAAAACAAAGAAGCACACAAGAAGAGACATCAAGTCAGCAAACGTAAGCATCCATGCGGGTGCGCCTGCGGGAGCTGATTTTTTTCTGCCTGCCATTGTGTTTCTCCCTTGCCCGAAGGACTAAGCTGCCGCTTCGATCATATCGCTGCGGCCTTTTTCTGGGATGTAAGCGAGCAACATTTCGCGGATCAGCGATGGGCTTTTGCTTTCACGAATCTGCAAAACGCCGTCGATGACGAGGGTTTGGTTTAGCTCTTCCTGCTCAAATTTGGAGTCCAGTTTATCGGCAACCGGGATGCACACAACGTTTGCGATGAGTGAGCCGTACAGCGTTGTCAGAAGCGCAATTGCCATGGAGGGGCCGATTGTGGATGGATCATCCATAGTCGCAAGCATCTGTACCAGACCGACAAGTGTCCCGATCATGCCAAAGGCAGGAGCTGAGTCGCCAAGCGCGCGGTATACGCGTGCGCCTTCATTCAAGCGGGTCAGGTAGAGGTCTCGCTCTTTCTCCATGGAGTCGCGAATGAGATTGTAGTCGTAACCATCAGCCACATATTGCATGCCTTTGGCGAGGGTCGGTTCCTCAATCTCGACATTTTCCAGACCGAGAGGACCTTCCTTACGAGCCGTTTCTGCAAGATGAGCGATATTCTCGACAAGCTCGCGAGGTTCAATTTTCTTATGGGTGAAAGCGAGTTTTGCTCCCATACCAAAAGCACTGAGCAACCCATTTAGAGGGAATCTGACGAGTGTGGCTGCGAGACCGCCACCAACCACGATCAAGATGGAAGGAAGGTCAACGAACTGACTGAAGCTTCCACCCAGAAAGATAGCTATCAGCACAGTTACGCAAGCAGCGATAACTCCGATTATCGTGGCTAGATCCATTTAGCTTACCCGAATGTGCGCCTATGATGAGGCAATTTAACTAGTGTTAATTTGGGGTATTAAGGCTAACCAAATCCTAATAAATGGGAAAAATAGGGTGGGGCTGTTGGAAGATGTGAACCAACGATGGCCTTGAGAAACAAAATGCCCGAGGATGGGGATCTCTCGGGCATTGAAGAGTTTGTTCTAAGAACGAATCAGGCCGCGCCGATTTTCAGAAGGTCGAGTGTGCGTATGATCCCAACCGGCTTGCCATTGCTGACAATGAAGAGCGAGCTGATCTTGAGTGAGTTCATCACTTCCAGTGCTGACGGAGCCAAAAGCGTTTCTTCGATTGTTTTTGGATTATGTGTCATGACATCCTCAACTTTCATATCGAGAAAGTTCGGGCTGATATGACGGCGTAAGTCACCATCCGTGATGACGCCAATGAGTACTCCGTCATTATTGGTGATGCCAAGAACGCCAAACCCTTTTTGGGTCATCAAGACGAGAGCTTCTTTCATGAGCATACCGTTTTGAGCAACTGGCAAATGATCCCCCGTGTGCATGACATCTTTTACATGCATCAGGCTCGCACCTAGTTTGCCACCCGGATGATATACCTTAAAGTCTTGAGCCGTAAAGCCTTTTGCTTCTAAAAGAGCAATGGCGAGCGCATCTCCGAGGGCCAGCTGAATCAACGTGCTGGATGTCGGAGCCAATCCATGAGGACAGGCTTCTGGTACTTTAGGCAATGTCAGGCAGATATCAGAGGCTTGACCAAGTGCGCTAGCTGCGTTGCGGGTGAGAGCAATCAACGGAACCTTAAAGCGGCGTGTGAAGCCGAGCAGACTTGCAAGTTCCTGGGTTTCGCCAGACCAAGACAGTGCAATGACCACATCATCTTCGGTGATCATGCCAAGGTCACCGTGGCTTGCTTCGCTTGCGTGTACGAAGAAAGCGGGTGTCCCGGTGGATGCTAGCGTCGCAGCCAGTTTGGTACCAATGATACCGCTCTTGCCAATTCCAGAGACGATTACGCGGCCTTTTGAGTGAGCGATTGTCTCTACGGCTTTTGTGAAAGGTTCTGCCAAGCCGTTGGAAAGACTTGCCTGTAACGCATTGAGCGCAGCAACCTCAGTTTCGATCGTCTTTGTAGCAGAGTGTATCCACTCTTCAGCCGGACGCAGAGGACGGTCTTCATGCGTTAGAAATGATGGCATATGCATTTGGCACTACTTCTTAGCTTTGCTCTCGGGAGCACAATGACGCTTTTGCAGCAAGATTCCTGCACTAGATAAGAGTGCATTGTGAACACTCTGGGGCAAGACTTGGTTTCCCCTCTACCAAATCTTAGTCGAGAAAACAATCAGAAGTAGAGTACCTCTTTGCAAGGAAACGTTAACCATGTTCGGCGAGTGTGGGGCTTGTTGAATTTCCTTCATTTGAAGGTGGATTGCTGGAATATTTTATGTGGTTGTGCCCTGACGTTTTGAAGAGTATTCAAAACAGGTCAATTCTGATCTGTATTTTGATGCTGGGTGCATTTCCTTGGTGTTCTGCAGTTGCGCAAACCATTGATCTGGAGTTCAGGGATAGTCTCGCTTTTGAGAATGAATCGAATGCGGACTTTGAAAATCCTTCTGAAACGGATGCTGCGCCCTTTGAACAATTGATTGAAGAAGGGCGATCACACACCGCAACTCAGCCTCCCGTTTCTACTGTTAACCAGCAACTCACTGGTGCTAGTCGCAGTAGTAGGGCGGCCAAGTTTTCGGAGAGAGTCGCAGCTGTCTCGCGTCTTTCACGACCGGTTGGTGGAGGTGGGAATGCTGATGAAGGCATCTTTGATGGTGAGACTGTTCAGGACCGACCTGTTGGTATTCAGCTAGGATCGCTGCGCCTGACGCCTTCGTTTGATGCTGGGCTTGGTTGGACCGACAATGCTGAGCAGGCAAATGGTGGTACACCGGATGGGTTTTATGAAGTTGATGCGGCGGTTGGTGTGGTCTCTAATTGGGAGCGGCACGAACTCGGGTTGGAGCTTCGAGGTAGCCTTCGTGCTTTCTTCAATGAACCTGATAACAACCAACCTGTTGTCACTGGTCGTGGGAATGTACGCCTTGATCTGGGCGATCTGACAACTGCTGATATTGATGGTGTTTATTCGTTCTCGCGAGAAGAGCGTTCTTCTGCTGAGAATGAGGCGTCGACCGGGCGTACCAACTCTGTGCAGGAAATTGGTGGTCGGTTCTCGCTCAACAGACAAGTTTCATTGGTTCAGCTGCGTGGCGGTATTGGTGTTGACCGCGCAGTTTACGGCGGGCAAATGAGTAGTTCGCAGCCTCGCGATAATACTGTGTTTGATGCCACTTTGCGTACATCATTTGATACTGGAGCGGCATTTGAGCCCTATCTGGAAGGTGGGTTTCTTGTCCGGAAATACGATCAAGATTGTAACAGTGATCCATCCTGCTTCGACAGGACATCACGCGGCTATTTTGTAAAAGCTGGCGTTAGTGTTGATCGTGGGCCCAAGCTTCGGGGGCAGTTTGGGATTGGTTATCGGGCTGAGTATCTGGATGACGACCGCCTTGAAGCTTTGCAGGGACTGATTTTTGATGGAGCTTTTGTTTGGTCTCCTACACGCCGGGATACTGTGACTGTCAGTGGAGCAACCAGCTTTAGCGGAACGAACATCAGTGGAGCCTCAGGTTCAATCCTCTACGCAGGGGATGCCCGGTATGCACATCAGTTTACTCAGAATCTGGTTGGTGATGTCCAGTTTGGCTACACCTACAGGACGTATCAAGGGGTAGATATTGTTGAGCAGGAAGGATCTGGGTCCTTCGGTTTGGTGTGGGCTTTCTCCAAGGATGCAGCACTGCTTTCTCGCTACACGTTCCGAGCGTTTGAGAGTTCCACGCCAAATAGCAACTACACGAGCAGCCTCATTGAAGCTGGCCTTCGGATAAGACGTTGAATTCTTGAAGTGTTTCAGAGCGTGTTAATTTTTCAAAGACGCAACTAGTAAGAATTGACAAGCTTAAAAAGGGGTTTTGATTAAAAACGGCCTTTTTTTTACCATGGTTGACAGTCATGGCAGTAATGCCTCCGAGGGCTAAGCAAAAAGACTGCGCAAAGTGCGCCTAACAAACTCCCATTCGGGTGACCGGAGAAAGCAGTATGCGATTTTCTTCTTTGCCAGCTGTCTTGTGCGCTGGGTTTCTATTTTTCAGCAACTCCTACGCCTTTGCTCAGGGGAGTGATTTTCAAAAATGGATTGCAAGCTATAAGCGGACTGCTGTAGCTCAAGGCGTTAATGCTCAACTATACGACCGTGTCTTCAAGGGGATGACACCTGACCCGCGAATTAAGAAGAGTGCAGAGAACCAGCCTGAGTTTACGCGTGCTATCTGGCAGTATCTGGATAGTGCAGTCTCAGAAGACCGCGTGCTCCATGGGCGTCGTATGGTGGATGAATGGTCTGGCTGGCTTGATAGGATTGAGGCTAAATATGGCGTGAACCGCCATGTGGTGCTGGCGATTTGGGGAATGGAAAGTTCGTATGGGCGTATTCTCGACAATACATCGATTGTTCGTTCAACGCCTCGTGCTCTAGCTACGCTGGCCTATAATGGTGGTCGTCGCGGGAAGTATGCGCGCAAACAGCTGATTGCTGCTCTTAAGATCCTTCAAAATGGTGATGTTTCGCCTGCGCAGATGCGGGGGTCCTGGGCGGGTGCCATGGGACATACCCAGTTCATTCCAACAACTTACCAAGCTTATGCAGTTGATATCACAGGCGATGGTAAAAGAGATATCTGGAATAGCATTCCTGATGCATTGGCTTCAACAGCAGCCTATCTCAATAAGATGGGTTGGCAGTCCGGGCAGACCTGGGGCTATGAAGTTACTCTGCCGAAAAACTTTAATTACCGCTTGAGCAACCAACGTAAGCAGCAATCTGTTGCTAACTGGGGCAAATTTGGTGTGAAGCGAGCAAATGGTTCGAAGTTCCCACGTGGAGCTGACATGGCGCGGCTTTATACACCTGCGGGAGCTAATGGCCCTGCGTTCCTGTTGCTCAAAAACTTCTACGTGATCAAACGCTACAACAACTCTAGTGCTTATGCGCTTGGAGTTGGGCACCTTTCTGATCGTTTACTCGGGCTTTCTGGGTTTGCTGTGGAATGGCCGCGCGGCGATCGCCCTTTGACATTTAGCGAGAAAAAAGCGTTGCAGAAGGGGCTTTCCGATAAGGGTTATAAACCTGGGGCTGTAGATGGAAAGATTGGCCAAAGAACCCGTCAGGCTATTCAGGCTTATCAAAAAGCATCGGGACTGGTTCCAGATGGTCACGATTCAATAAAGCTTCTTAATAGGTTGCAAGGTAGAACATAATCGGGTTTCCTAATGGCAGGAAACCAATGCTGGTGGTTGGTTCCTGCTGGAGACTCGCGATTATGCAACGATCCTTTTTGTCCCTTATGTTTGTGGCGCTGGTAAGCCTTTGCTTTATCAGTGTTTCTGTTGTGCCCGTTGAGGTTGTAGCTCAGGTGCGAACCAACAGCACAGGCGCCCCTAAAAAAGGCAACAAGTCATTCTTTGGCTGGTTGTTTGGTGGTGGCAACAAAAGAATTGAGCAGGCGAATCCAACCAGAAAGAAGCGACGCAGAAGCACAACGCGTAAAAACCGTAGTGCTGGCGTCGCTGCAGTGAATACTCCTAAGATCGTTGAGAAAGAAAAGAGTAAGGACGCTAAGGTCCTGCTGGTCATTGGTGATGACCTGGCGATGGGATTGGCTGATGGTTTGAAGGCTGTCTATGCTGAGACACCTTCGATTAAGGTCAAAAAACTTGTCTATCCTCGAACGGGTCTTGTTGCAGATAAAAATCCGGACTGGCCGGAAGATGTGACAGCTGTGCTGAAGAGTGAAGACGTAGGTCTTGTGGTTGTTTCCCTGGGCGCACGCGATAACCAGAACATCAAGGTTGTTGGACAAGGCGTTATTGATGGGCAGCTTGCCAGCTACGCTGAAGAACTGCAGTTTCAAGGGGAAGAGTGGAAGAAAGAGTACCGCTTCAGGACAGCGTCCCTGGTTGCAGCTGTTCGGAATGAACAGTTACCTCTGATTTGGGTGGGGCTTGCTCCGGCTGAAGAGTATCTGACGAGTGCTAACTTCAGCTATCTCAATGATTTGTTCAAAGAGCAAGTTGAACCTGCTGGAGGTATCTTCGTTGATATTTGGGCTGCCTTTCAGAGTGAGGAGGGAGAGTATACGCCTCATGGCCCAGATATTACTGGTAAGCGCCGCCGATTGAGGGCGACGGACGGGGTCTACTTTACCTGGGCCGGATACCGGAAAGTTGCTTACTTTGTGGAGCGAGAAATCGCGCGCATATTTGGTAGTGCGACGGCCTTCATTTTTGAAGGTGTGAAAGATGATCCGAACTTTATTGTTCTGACTGGACGCTTAACTTCTCCCGAAACCAAGCTTATCGGACCTGACGATAAAGGCGGGAAAGCTGCAGCGGGGAGTGATCTGTTCAAACTGACTGTCTCTGGAGAAGCATTGCCAGAGGTTTCTGGTCGTGCTGACGACACGCGTTGGACCGGATTTTAATATTTGAAGTATTCTTTGCCAGTTATGCCTTGAATATTGGCTGAGATTCAGAAATGTCTGCAGAAAATTAAATTTTATCGCTGTTTTTTCGAAAATGTATGCAATTCATAGCCTCATGGTAGTGTTCTGTTTACATACATGGGTAACATTACTCACATTAAACTTATGGGTGAAGTGGGGCTATTGATGGTTACCCAACCGCATGTTTTTAAGCTATCGATGGTGGGCAAGTTTGTCTTGGTCGTATTTCTGGCCATGTCAATCATGTCACTCGGTACGCTATTTTCCTTTGTTACAATATACGATGTGTTGACGTCTGCTCTGGGAGATGAGGCGTTAAGGTCGCAGCTTATGTCTGATCATGGGCAAAGCGCGCTGGAGACGCTGCTTGTCGACAATCTTATGTACATTGTGATGGTCTGTGCACCTGTGGGGGCTCTGTTCTTTGTTGTGGCTGTTGTCATTGCAAGGGGCATGAGAAACAACATGGCTGCGTTGCAACGTGGTCTAGATGCGCTGGCTGAAGGCGCGTTGGACACTGAGATCAAGTGCATAGAGCGGGGGGATGAGATTGGTGCAATTGCTCGTTCTATTGCCCAGTTCCGTGTTGTGCTGAAAGATAAAGCTGAAGCTGATGCAAAAGCCAAGATACAGCAGGAGCTGGAACTGGCAGATGCACGCAAGCATGCCTTAGCCAGCGTTGCACAGGAGTTTGAGGCTTCAGTTGGTCATGTTGTGCATGATTTGCTGGAGATCAGTCAGGCCGTGGAGACACGCTCCAGAGAGTTGGATGCAAGTGTGCAAGGAGCCCACAGTGCCATGACATCTTCCAGTGATGTGGCGCAAACCACGCAAACCTCCGTGAAAGCATTGGCTGAAGCGGCAGAAGGTGTGTCGCGTTCTTCGGGGATGATTGGCGATAACACTACACAGGCTGCCCGCTTTGCGCAGGATGCAGCAGTGCATGCGCATAAGACCAATGAGATTGTCGGGCGATTGGCGGAAAGTGGGAAGGCGATTGGTGAGGTGATTGAGCTGATTGATCAAATCGCTGACCAGACCAACCTATTGGCGCTGAATGCGACAATTGAAGCGGCGCGTGCAGGGGAAGCTGGGCGTGGCTTTGCTGTGGTCGCAAGTGAGGTGAAGAACCTTGCTGGTCAAACCTCCAAAGCGACTGAGGAGATTTCTACGCAGGTTGAGTCGGTGCAAAAGGTTGCTGAGCAAGCTGTGATAGCAATCCGTTCAATCGGTGAGACGATTGAGCAGATCAACTCCTTGTCGACTGGCATTAATGAAGCTGTTGGTGATCAGAAGCAGGCAACTGAAGATATTTCCCGAGATCTGAATAGCGCGCACTTGAATGTGTCACAGGTCGCGACAGACATGCTGGATCTGGACAGTGAGTTTCAGGGAACAAAAGATGCTTCGAATGATCTGCATCAGGCTGCTGGAAAATTGGGTCATCTCTCCGAGAACTTGCGGGCTGAAGTTGCCAGTTTCCTTGAGAACGTGAAAGCTGCCTAAGCAGCTTTCAACTCCTAAGGGAGAAGCGATCAAACAGTGAAAATTAGAGATTGCGTCGTGAGTTGTTATGGAGATCAGGCCACTTTTTGAATCTTCTAATCAAAGGTTCTAAGTTCTATACAGAAGCGCCAGATGTGAGATGAAAAGAAAGTATCACTCAAAAAAGGAGGGGGCTTTTGCCGGTAATCGTGCAAACTGACACTAGCAGGGTAATGTTTGCCGAAGGAAGTGTTCAAAAACGCACCAGTCCTCAGAGTGACACTTTATTTTCATCCAACAGTTGAGGTGCGCTACACTCAGATCTTCCTGTTTGGAGACCTTCTTTTTTCGTTTAAACACAACGTCCTGACAAGCATCGAATGCTCTCTCATCGATTGTAGTAATTACGCTGTCTGTAGTCCGTTACGCCAAAGTGTGCCTTCGTGACGTTCAAGCTCTGGAAGACATGGAGAAAGACGGAATCAAAATGGCCTGAGACATGTTCGAGAGTTCAAAGACACGGTGTGTCGCTCGGACCGCATTTTTGCCATAACCGCTGATGTAACAAGGACATCTTCCATACTTGTGAATTTTCGAACATTCTGCGGCGGCTTCCGTTGGTAATTGCACGGGGTAGATTACCGCTCGACTGTGAAATGAAGTTCTAACCGAAAATGCCTACACGACGAAGGAGCCGTGGATGTTTCCTGTACCGTTGGACGCTGTAATATTTGATATGGATGGGTTGCTGCTAGACACTGAAAGGCTTTATCGGTCGGCCATCTTCGGTGCATGCGAGGACCTTGGTCATAACATGCATGATATTCTTCATCTCAGCTTGATCGGCTCTCCTAAAGAAATAGGGGACGCGAAGCTGAAGGCGCACTTCGGCGATGAATTTGCGATCGATAAATACCATGAAAAATGTCGGGATCGGTTTCGCGCCTTGTGCGCGAAGAATATTCCATTGCGCCCGGGTGCAAGCGAAATACTTGATTGGTTGAAAGAGTTTAACATTCCGCGAGCCGTAGCCACCTCCACCCCTCGAGCGCTGGCTCTAGATCATCTGGACAAAGCGGGGATCATTGATCGAATTGATGCTGTCGTAACCCGAACGGATGTCGAATTCGGCAAGCCGCATCCTGAGACTTTCTTAAAGGCTGCTGCCGCAGTGGGCGGCCGACCTTCACAATGCCTTGCTTTGGAGGATTCCCATACCGGTATCCGTGCGGCTACCGCCGCAGGCATGGTCACGGTCATGGTGCCAGATTTATTGAAGCCAACGGAGGAAATCCGATGTCTGGGCATTTCTGTCGTTGAGGGCCTTGATTGCTTGCTTTCAGAATTGCGGTCCAGTGTCGACCTGTCTGAGCGGCATTGCCATCTATGAACTCACCCTGGATTTGTGGGAGTTTAAATTTTGTCCTGGAAATGTTGAGTGATTGATAAAGGGCATTTTCCAAAAACTTATCCCCCTTACGCAAATATGCCCTCATACTAATTCTATGCCCACGTGACGGGCTGCTGGCGGGCCGTCCGTCGGTGTGTCGTGGGCTGGGTGGGGCTTTTGTGAGGGGTAACGCATCTTGCAAAGGTCCGGTGGAACCGATTTTCAGGCGTGACTGCATGGTCTGAGAGGAAGGACCCAAGCCTGAAGGGCATCACGCAGTGGCATTTGCTGGTCAGAGCGGTAGATGTCAGAGGCAATGGACCTGTTTGGATGGGGAAACTTATCCGGGCAAAGCCGTTGTCTTTCCGGGAAACCGGCTATCGTGTCTTTCAGGATAAGAGGCGATGTTGTCCATATCAAAATGCCCGGGCAAGGCACGTAGCCAATGCCAAAGACTCATCTCTAACAAGTAGCGCAGGTGTTGCCTGCTGCCTTGCTCATCCCGACCTTCGGGAACTCTCGTTTCACCACTGCATGGGAAGCCATGCGGTGCTTTTAGTGCTTGCAAGTTCAACTCAGAATGTATGAGTGAGAAAGAGTGGAGCAATATCAAAAAGCCCCGGAAAGCGGGGCTTTCCGGGGCTTTGTTGTTTGATTGTCCGCTAAAGCAGTTCGCATTTAGATTGAAACATCTGAACTGCTTTAGCCTTTGTTTTTGCGTATCTTTATCCGAAAATCGGGTCCCACTTTTTGGCGATACGCTGTGTTTAGCGTGGCAGGTTGGAGGAACCTGTCAGGAACTCGTCGATTGAACGAGCCGCCTGACGACCTTCGCGAATAGCCCAGACCACAAGTGACTGGCCTTTGCGCACGTCACCTGCTGCAAAGACCTTTTTGATGGAGGTCTTGTAGTCTTCGGTGTTGGCTTTCACGTTTGTACGTGGGTCAAGTTCCAGGTCGTCACCTGCTTCTTTGACGTAAGTTTCCATGTTTGGGCCAGAGAAGCCAATAGCTGCAAGAACAAGATCTGCTTTGAGAATGAACTCGGTTCCTTCAATCGGAACACGTTTTTCATCCACACGAGCACATTTCACGCCTGTCACGTGACCGTCCTCATCGCCTACGATTTCGAGCGTTGCCGCGGAGAACTCACGTTCTGCACCTTCCGCCTGAGAGGTAGAAGTACGGAACTTTGTCGGCCAGTATGGCCAGAACTGGTTCTTATCTTCCTTCAGTGGCGGCATTGGACGGATGTCCATCTGAGTTACAGACAAAGCACCCTGACGGAAGGAGGTGCCAACGCAGTCAGATGCGGTGTCACCACCACCGACAACAACGATGTGTTTGCCGCCAGCCCAGTATGGCTCTTCGCCCGATACATCTTCACCACCAACGCGGCGGTTTTGTTGCACGAGGAAAGGCATTGCATACATAGCGCCTTTGAGGTCCATGCCCGGAATGCCCGGATCACGCGGACGTTCTGCACCAGTGCAAAGCAGTGTTGCGTCGTGACGTGTGTGGATCTCTTCAAACTCTACGTCTTTGCCGATTTCACAGCCGTAGTGGAAGGTTACACCTTCTCCTTCCAACTGTTCTACGCGGCGGTCGATGTAGTGTTTTTCCATCTTAAAGTCTGGAATACCGTAGCGCAGCAAGCCGCCAGCACTTGGTTCACGCTCATAAACATGAACTGTGTGACCAGCACGAGCCAACTGTTGAGCTGCCGCCATGCCTGCAGGGCCAGACCCAATAACCGCAACAGTTTTACCTGTCTTGGTGGCTGCTGGTTCCGGCTTGATCCAACCTTCCTTGAAGGCGCGATCTACAATTGCCTGCTCGACAGTTTTAATCGCAACCGGAATGTCTTCCAGATTAAGCGTACAAGCTTCCTCACATGGTGCCGGACAAATGCGTCCGGTGAAATCAGGGAAGTTGTTGGTTGAGTGCAGATTGCGTGATGCTTCTTCCCAGTCGCCAGCGAACACCAGATCGTTCCAATCGGGGATCTGGTTGTTTACCGGACATCCTGCTGGGCCGTGACAAAACGGGACACCACAATCCATACAACGAGCTGCCTGACGCTCCACTTCCGGCTGCGAGAGCGGAACTGTGAATTCGCGAAAATGGCGGATGCGATCTGATGCCGGCTGGTAATTTTGCTCCTGCCGGTCGATCTCCAAAAAGCCAGTTACCTTACCCATGTCTTCCCCTCTTATTCCGCAGCCGCGAGGCCCAGACGCGCTGCTTTCATTTCCTGAAGCGCGCGACGGTATTCAACCGGCATAACTTTCACAAACTTCGGACGCCAGTTCTCCCAGTCATTCAGAATATTCTGAGCTTTGGTGGAACCAGTATACTTCACGTGGTTTTCAAGAATGAGACGCAGACGTTCGTCGTCGTGGCGTGTCATGTCAGCTGACAGATCCACACGTCCTTTGTACTCGATGTCGCCACCATGGTGATGCAGCTTTTCGAGCAGGTCATCTTCTTCTTGCACGGGCTGAATGTCTACCATTGCAAGGTTACAACGGGAGCCGAAGGTACCATCCTCGTCCAACACGTAAGCAACACCACCGGACATACCTGCTGCGAAGTTACGGCCAGTTTGTCCGATTACAACAACAACACCGCCGGTCATGTATTCACATCCGTGGTCACCAACACCTTCAACAACCGCAGTTGCTCCGGAGTTACGAACCGCGAAACGCTCACCGCCGACACCGCGGAAATACACTTCACCGCTGGTTGCTCCGTAAAGAACGGTATTTCCAACAATGATGGAGTTCTCCGGTACGATGCGTGTGTTCTCTGGAGGACGTACGATAATGCGACCACCTGCGAGGCCTTTGCCTACGTAGTCGTTTGCGTCGCCTTCAAGATCAATCGTCACACCTTTGGCAACAAAGGCGCCAAACGCCTGACCAGCCGTACCTGTCATCGAGATATGGATGGTGTCGTCTTTGAGACCTTTTGCGCCGTAGCGTTTAGCAATCTGACCAGAAAGCATTGCGCCAACAGACCGATCAACAGACTTGATTTTCGCTGGGAACTCAATTTTTTCTTTGCTTTCCAGCGCTGGCATTGCATTGCGAATGAGCTCACGGTCCAGAACATCGTTGATTGGATGCTCTTGAAGCTGTGACCAGCGACTTTCTTCCTGGGTCGCATCTGGACGATAGAAGATCCTTGAGAAATCAAGGCCTTCAGACTTCCAGTGGTTGATTGCAGTTTCTTTGTCGAGCATGTCGGAGCGACCAATAATGTCGTCCAGTTTTCTGACGCCGAGTTCCGCCATCAAGCCGCGAAGTTCTTCAGCAACATAGAAGAAGTAGTTGATGACGTGTTCTGGAGTGCCCTTAAAGCGCTTCCGCAGAACCGGGTCCTGGGTCGCAATACCAACCGGGCAGGTGTTGAGGTGACACTTACGCATCATCAAGCAACCAGCTGCGATTAGTGGAGCGGTTGAGAAGCCGTATTCATCAGCACCGAGAAGCGCGCCAACAAGCACGTCACGGCCTGTACGAAGACCACCATCCACCTGCAAAGCGATACGGGAGCGCAAGCCATTGAGAACGAGCGTTTGCTGGGTTTCAGCAAGACCCATTTCCCATGGAGAACCAGCGTGTTTCAAAGAAGTGAGCGGAGATGCACCTGTGCCGCCGTCAAAGCCAGAGACCGTGATGTGGTCTGCTCGTGCTTTAGCAACACCTGCTGCAACTGTTCCAACACCAACTTCAGACACCAACTTGACGGAGATATCTGCCTCTGGATTCACGTTCTTCAGATCGTAGATTAGCTGTGCCAGATCTTCGATTGAATAGATGTCGTGATGCGGAGGAGGTGAGATCAAGCCTACGCCTTGTGTGGAGTGACGTGTCTTTGCGATCACGGCATCCACTTTATGGCCCGGCAGCTGTCCGCCTTCACCCGGCTTTGCACCTTGAGCGACCTTAATCTGGATCATGTCAGAGTTGACCAGATATTCGGTTGTCACGCCAAAGCGGCCTGAAGCAACCTGCTTGATCGCAGAACGCATTGGGTTTGGAGATCCATCCGGCAGTGGGTTGAAGCGTTCGGCTTCTTCGCCACCTTCACCGGTATTGGATTTACCGCCAATCTTGTTCATAGCAATCGCAAGCGATGTATGAGCTTCGCGAGAGATTGAGCCGAAAGACATTGCACCCGTTGAGAAGCGCTTGACGATGTTTTCTGCAGACTCAACTTCATCGATGTTGACTGGACGGCGTCCCAGTTCTTCTGCTGATTTGATGCGGAACATGCCACGGATTGTATAACGGCCAGAGGCTTCGTTTACTTCCTTGGCGAATTCCAGATACTTTTCAGGCAGATTGTTACGAACTGCATGCTGAAGAGTGGCGATGCTGTCCGGGGTCCACATGTGGTTTTCGCCACGGGTCCGGTAGGCATACTCACCGCCAACATCCAGCGAGCGACGCAGAACAGGAATGTCCTCAAACGCATCGTGATGACGAACAACAGTCTCTGCAGCAACTTCTTTCAGGCCGATGCCTTCGATGGTTGTTGCTGTGCCGAAGAAGAATTTTTCTACAAACTCTGAGTTTAGGCCAACCGCATCAAAAATCTGCGCACCACAGTAAGACTGATAGGTGGAGATGCCCATCTTAGACATGACTTTGAGCATGCCTTTGTTGATGGCTTTGATGTAGCGAGAGACCACTTCATGCTCATCCACTTCCTCAGGGAAAGACCCTTCAGAATGCATTGAGCGGATTGTTTCGAATGCGAGGTATGGGTTGATTGCCTCTGCACCGTAACCGGCCAGAACGCAGAAGTGATGAACTTCGCGTGCTTCACCCGTTTCAACCACAAGACCCACTGAAGTACGAAGACCTTTGCGGATCAGATAGTTATGAACGGCAGCTGTCGCCAGCAGTGCAGGGATTGCGATACGGGCACGTGAGATCACACGGTCAGACAGGATGATGATGTTGTAACCACCATGAACTGCCTTTTCAGCGCGGGCACACAGGCGTTCCAGAGCATCTTCCATACCCTCGGTACCCTTCTCAGCAGAGTAGGTGATGTCGAGGGTTTTGGTTTGGAACTGATTGTCTTCAATATCACCAATGGCGCGGATCTTTTCCAGATCAGCATTGGTGAGAATCGGCTGACGCACTTCCAGACGCTTGGAGGTCGAAAGACCTTTTAGATCAAACAGGTTTGGGCGCGGTCCGATGAAGGACACGAGGCTCATCACCAACTCTTCACGGATCGGATCGATCGGTGGGTTGGTGACCTGCGCAAAGTTCTGCTTGAAGTAGGTATACAGAAGCTTGGATTTGTCTGAGAGGACGGACACAGGTGTGTCAGTACCCATAGAACCCAGTGCTTCCTGACCAACGGTTGCCATTGGCTGCATGAGAAGCTTGATGTCTTCCTGCGTGTAACCAAAAGCTTGCTGACGGTCGAGAAGGGTTTCACCAGCAACCGGCGCGCGCTCGCGAACGGATGGCAGATCTTCAAGAACCATCTGGGTGCGGTGAAGCCAGTCTTTATAAGGGTTGGCAGTGGAGAGTTGGCGCTTGATTTCTTCGTCAGAAACAATGCGGCCCTCTTCCAGATCGATCAGAAGCATTTTGCCCGGCTGGAGACGCCATTTCTGGATGATCTTCTCTTCTGGAATGTCGAGAACCCCAACTTCAGAAGACATAACCACAAAGTCATCATCCGTGACGATGTAGCGGGCAGGGCGCAGACCGTTACGGTCAAGTGTCGCGCCAATCTGACGACCGTCTGTGAAGGCTACTGCTGCAGGGCCGTCCCATGGTTCCATGATAGAGGCATGGTACTGATAGAAAGAGCGACGGTTTTCGTCCATCAGCGGGTTACCGGCCCATGCTTCCGGGATCAGCATCATAGCTGCATGCGCAAGGGAATAGCCGCCAGTGGTGAGGAATTCCAATGCGTTATCGAAACATGCTGTGTCAGACTGGCCTTCGTAAGAGATAGGCCACAGCTTATTGATGTCGTCACCAAATGCTGGAGAAGACACAGACGCCTGACGGGCTGCCATCCAGTTTACGTTGCCGCGCAGGGTGTTGATTTCACCGTTGTGAGCAACCATCCGGTATGGGTGAGCCAGATCCCACGATGGGAAAGTGTTGGTTGAGAAGCGCTGGTGAACCAACGCCAATGCAGAGACGAACCGTTCGTCGCGCAAATCGTCATAGTAGGCGCCAAGCTGGTAAGCGAGGAACATGCCCTTATAAACGATTGTGCGGCTTGAGAAGGAAACGACGTAGAAGCCTTTTTCTACGCCCTCGGATTTCTCGCGTACGACGTTGGAGATTACTTTGCGCAGGATAAAGAGGCGGCGCTCAAGAATATCACCATCAGTATTGTCTGGTAGTGTTACAAACAATTGGCGGGATACAGGTTCAGTTGCTGCAATATCCGGTGCTTTGGACAAAGAAGAATTGTCGACCGGAACATCACGCCAGCCTAATACTTCAAGACCTTCATCAGAAACACATTCCGCAACGATGCTTTCGCACTGCTCGCGGAGCTTTTTATCTTGTGGAAGAAAGAAGAACGCAACGCCGTACTCGCCAGCGTCTGGAAGATCGAATCCGATCTTCGTGCATTCTTCTTTGAAAAACTCGTGTGGGACCTGGGTCAGCATACCTGCACCGTCGCCCATCAATGGGTCGGCGCCAACTGCGCCGCGGTGGGTCAGGTTTTCAACGATCTGCAGGCCGCTTTGTACCACGTGGTGAGATTGTGCGCCTTTGAGGTTAGCTATAAAGCCGACGCCACAGGCATCGTGCTCTTTGGCTGGATTGTAAAGCCCCTCAGTGGCAGCAGTGCGGAGTTTTTCCGTAACGGTGCCTGTGGTGGTAGCTCGGGTTTTCATAGGTTCCCCCCCACTCATATGCATCGTGTTTCCTCCTTTTTCTGCCATTTTTGGCCTCACTTTCGCTCATCTCAATGTGACTGGTTAAGGTCACTTCCTCGTTCGGGTCGCGGGGAGGTCTTCCTCGCGGCTCGTTCGAAGCCCCGGCACGGCTTGCCCCGGATCTGTCGAATGAAGCACGGCCTCTTTATACATAGGGCCGCCCATTCGGAGTTTCCTCCGATCTATCTTACCCCTTTGGCGAGTGCATTGCGATATGTCCGCATGGCACACATTTGGGGGAGAATGTCGCGGCGTTGGGAACGCGCCTACATCCTTCTCTTTTGCGTTGTGTGGATCTCTTAGGTGGATCGCTTGGAAGCTGTCTTCCAGATTGTCATCAACGCATGCGGTATAATAAGGACAGCACTCCTGTCCTTTTCCGCGTCGCGAACATGCCAGATTTCAGAGGGTAGAGCAAGAGCGTTTCAGAAAGTCTTTATTTCTATTCTTTTAATTTTATTAGGCCGATTGTCGCATTGGCATCTAAAACTCAAGTTAGATGCAATAATATTTCAACTATTCACGAACCTGTGAGGACGATGATCTCATTTTATTGATTTAATCGCGTGAAAATAACATGTGTTTGATTTCCCATTGATCGAGTTTTTTGTCAGAACTGTCTTCAGAGGCGAACCAAACCTGTTGAACACATCGCCGAATTTCAATTGAGGAGTTTTGAAATGTCCAAAAAAACGTTGTCCGCTGCTGTACTTGCAACCGCTGTTACTGCTGCTGTAGCTGGTGCGAACATTACTGTTGCTGAAGCTGCTTCTAAGGAAAAATGTTACGGCGTTTCCCTTGCTGGTGAAAACGACTGTAAAGCGGGCGCTGGCACCACTTGTGCAGGTACTTCCACTGTTGACTATCAGGGCAATGCTTGGACCCTCGTACCAACCGGTACATGTGAATCCATTGAAGTCCCAGGTGACCGTAAAGGTTCTTTGAAAGAACTTTCCCGCGATCTGCCTCACTAATCGCTTTAGTTTAAAATATACTGCGTTGCACCGGGGCGGGTTTTCCTCCTCCGGTGTTTCTTTAAGAAGAAGTCATAATATAGAACGAGGTACTGATATGTGCGCGCAAAGAGTCAATGCAAAACTACCTGCACGAGGTGGCGTGGGCTTAAAAGCTGATCATTATCATCGTATTCTCAATGACAAACCTGATATGGGCTTCTTCGAAATTCACGCGGAAAACTATATGGGTGCCGGTGGTCCTCCACACGGTTACCTTGAGGCGATCCGTCGTGATTATCCTATCTCTCTTCATGGTGTCGGGTTGTCTATTGGTGGTGCTGATCCACTGAACAAGGAGCACCTTTCTCGTGTGAAAGATGTTGCTGACCGGTACGATCCGGGTCTTTTCAGTGAGCATCTGGCCTGGTCAACGCACGACACCGAGTATTTCAATGATCTTCTGCCTCTGCCTTACACTGAGGTGACATTGCAGCAAGTTGTTGATCATATTGATGAGGTGCAGACTTTCGTTGGTCGTCAGATGTTGCTTGAAAACCCAAGTGCTTATGTGATCTTCAAGGAAAGCACTTATGAAGAAACTGAGTTTCTTCGTGAAATTGTAAAACGAACTGGCTGCGGATTGCTGCTGGACGTGAACAATGTCTTTGTTTCTGCGACGAACTCTGGTGGTTCTCCTGAAGATTATGTGGACCGATTCCCGGTTGAACATGTTCAGGAAATTCACCTTGGCGGGCATGCGCCAGAAACAGACGAGCTGGGCTATCCTCTTCTAATCGATGCACATGATCGTAAAGTTGCTGATCCTGTGTGGTCGCTTTATGCGCGGACAATTGATCGGACTGGACCTCAACCAACTCTTATTGAATGGGATGCGAATATTCCGACCTGGGATATCCTCGCTTATGAAGCTGAGCAGGCGGATGTGGTGATCCAATCCCACATCGAAGCGCAGGCCAAAGCTTCTGAGATGCGGGGTGATCATGTCCCAAGCGCCTGATAGCATTAAGGAAAAGATTGCGTTGAAAGGTTTTGGCGTTCCTTTGCAGGATTTGCAGTCAAACATGCAAGGTTTTGACATGTTTTCTGATGGGCTGATGAATCCAGCCGTCCCTGTACCCGATGGGGTTGTGGGGCGTGATGGTCATCCTTCTGAGAAGCGTTATGGGGTTTACCGAAACAACGTGATGGCGAGCTTGATTGATGCGATGGCTGCCAACTTTCCCGCAGTGCATGATCTGGTCGGGCGTGATTACTTCCGGGCACTTGCTGCGGAGTTCGTGCGCAAGCATCCACCAGAGCAGCCGGTACTTAGTGAGTTTGGGGGCAAGTTCTCCGAGTTCATTGGGGCGTTTCCTCCCCTTGCAGATTATCCATATCTGAAAGACGTCGCAGCGCTGGAGTGGGCATGGTTGCGTGTGTACCACGGGCCGAATGCGACGCCTGTTGCGCCGGATGTATTATCCAAGATTGATCCAGCAAAACTGGGGGATGCGGTGTTTACGCCGATCCCTGCACATAGACTGATTTACTCCCGTTTTCCGCTTAGCGAGATCTGGAAACAGAACCGCTCGGAAGACGTGGGAGGTGTCACGCCTGAGGCTGATCAAGTGATTTTGATTTGCCGACCTGACATGGACGTGACACTGACCGGACTGGCTCAGGACGTAGCGGCATTCGCCGATTTATTGTTCTTTGGCAAGACATTGGGGGAAGCTGCGGAAGCAGTTTCATCCTCTTACAAATTCTTTGATCTGTCGCAGGCATTGGGCTGCCTGCTGAGCGCACGCGTGTTCGCGAGCGTGGACGTCAAAGCTTAATATTGATTGCGAGGGGCCGGGCGGTAAGGCCCCCGAGTGGTGGAAAGCACCAGAGGAGGAATCCGATGAGAATGCTTGTAAATTTATATCAGGGCGTATTTGGCTGGCTGGAGCGTGTAACTGAAGGCTGGTTTCTTGGCCTGTCTGCGCGTTTTCTTTTCGCAGGCGTCCTATTTATGTACTTCTGGAATTCAGCGCTGACCAAGTTTGGTGATGGTGCGCTTGGGTTCCTGTTCCCTTCAACCGGTGCATATGCGCAGATCTTGCCGCATATTACCGAGGCGGCTGGGTACGATATTTCTCAGATCTCGTTTTTTCCCTATGGCCTGATTGTGCTTTTGGGAACATGGGGTGAAGTGATCATTCCGGTGCTTATTGTTGTGGGCCTGTTTACTCGTGCCGCAAGCATTGGTTTCATTGGCTTTGTGATTGTTATGTCTATCGTGGACGTGGTTGGTCATGGTGTTGATATGCCGACAATTGGTGCGCTGTTTGACCGTCATCCGTCTGCTCTGATCTTTGATCAGCGCGCACTGTGGATCTTCCTGGCAACTGTGCTTGTGATCCGTGGTCCTGGAGTGTTCTCGTTGGATTGGGTGTTGGGCAAATGGTTCGGCATTCATCACGAAACGGGTATTTCAGATACGAAAAGCCACGCATGAGGCTTATATTGAGAGCCTGATAGAGTTATAGGTTTTCATTCAGATATTGGAGCGTGTCACTGATGAAGTGATGCGCTCTTTTTCGTTTGTGTATATGACTAGAGCTTGCGCAGACTGAGCTAAAGGAGGTGGCGTTGCAGATTATGTGCCTGAATGGTTGGGGAGGGACGCTCTACTCTGACTTGCTGCCGTATTTATCTCAGGCCGCGCCTGATGTGCTTTGCCTGCAAGAGGTGGTTCACACACCAGAAAGCGATAAGGACTGGCTGACTTATCGGGATGGTGATCACGTCTTACCTCAGCGTGCTAATTTCTTCCGTGATGTTTGCGCAGCGCTGCCTGAGCATGTGCCTGTCTTCTGTCCTGCTGCTCAGGGTGTGCTCTGGGATGGGGAGCAGTCTGTCCCCTCTCAATGGGGGCTAGCAACATTTGTGCATCGTTCCTTCCCTATTATTGGTCAGGTGCAAGGGTTCGTGCACAAAGACTATTCTGCTGATGGTTATGGAGACCACCCACGCTCTCGTAATGCGCATGGAGTTCGTGTTTATGATTATGCGACAGACCGTGCTGTGAGCATCACCCACATGCATGGCCTTCGTGATTTGAATGGTAAGATGGACACGCCAGAACGCTTCGACCAGGCGAAGCGGTTGATCAATATTTCGCGCGGAGTTTCTGAGGCTGGTGATCTGAGAATAGTATGTGGTGACTTCAATGTTGAGCCTGACAGCGAGACTATTCGTATGCTGGAGGAAGACGGTTTGGTTGAGTTGGTCAATCATTATAGCGTCGAAACTACTCGGAACTCCTATTACAAAAAGCCAGGTAAGTTTGCTGATTACTTGCTGATTGATCAGGTCGATGAGATCCAGAAGTTTCAAGTATTGCAGAAACCTGAGGTCTCAGATCATTGCCCACTTGTTCTAACTTTGAAGGCTGACCTTAAAAAAGAGCACCTTTCTGGAGCTTCTGAGAGTGTGTTGCTCTCCTAAAGGGCTTCTCGTGGAGAGCTTTGCCCTTAAGGTCAATAAATGGCTTGAGTTCCCTCGGTATATTGTTATTCAAATCCTATGATTTTTGCGAGTGACAATTGGGCAGGTGCGACGAGTGCAGTTATGACTGCACTTGCGAACCATACAAGCGGCTTTGCCACCGCTTATGGGGTTGATCCATTGAGCCGCTCTATCGAGCAGCAGTTCAATGATCTCTTTGAAAAAGAAGTTGCCGTGTTTCTGGTTTCTACAGGAACAGCAGCCAATTCCCTGGCGCTTGCGACCTATGCGAAGCCGGGTGGGGCAGTGTTTTGCCATGAAGATGCACACATCAATGTTGATGAGTGCCATGCTCCGGAATTCTTTACGGCTGGTAATAAGCTGATTGGTATTGGTGGCGAACATGGCAAACTTACGCCTGATGCGCTGCGTACCGCGATGAACAAAGTACCAGATAATAATCCGATGCATGGCCGTCCTGCCGCGGTTTCTATCTCTCAGGTGACTGAGTTTGGGACCATCTACCAACTTGATGAAATTCAGGCGCTGGCGGACGTAGCTCATTCCCGTAATGTACCACTGCATATGGATGGCGCTCGTTTTGCAAATGCGCTGGTGTCTTTAGATGTTTCTCCAGCAGAGATGACATGGAAAGCCGGTGTGGATGTTCTGTCCTTCGGTGGCACTAAGAACGGTTGCTGGTGTGCTGAAGCTGTTGTGTTCTTCAACCCTGAAGAGTCCGAGGGCTTTGAATATTTGCGCAAGCGGGCTGCACAGGTCTTCTCAAAGGCGCGCTTTATTTCTGCGCAATTTGAAGGTTACCTGAAGGACGATGACTGGCTCGCTTCAGCACGTCATGCCAACGCGATGTGCATGCGTCTTGCCGATGGTATGCGCGATATTGAAGGCGTGCGTTTGCCAATTGAACCACAGGCCAACGAGTTGTTCCCGGTGTTCACCAAAGCACAAGCTGCACGTTTGGAAGCAGCTGGCGCGAAGTTCTATGATATTCCAGCGGATTTCGTCTCAGAAGATGAAGTGTTCCTTCGCTTGGTGACCTGCTTTGCGACCACACCAGAGATGGTAGACGAGTTTCTGACGCATCTGCGTGGGTAATTACGTCAAACAGCCTGTATCGCGATTGCATCTTATGATTGCGGTGTGGAGCAGAAGGGCATAGAATGCTGGTCTGCGGAGGGATATAAATCCGCAGACCAGCGGGGCACCTGCAAGGGGTTAGCAAGGGTGTTAGAGGCCAACCCTTGCGGTGTCAGTCCAGTGGGTTCAAGGCAAGGCCTTAAGTGAACTAACCTACCCTTCTTATTTTGCGTGTAACTTACCACTCGATAATTCTTAAGTGGCTGTGTGGTCATGGGGAACGCGGTAATTCCAGAAAATAGAATCAGATGCAGAGAGAGAGTTTCTCTGTGCTTGCTGAAGCGCGCATAAAAGAACGCCCCGCTGGGGCAAGCGGGGCGTTGATTGTGTCTGGCCCTTACTGGGGGGAGAGGCAGCCAGACAAATCCGCATGGGAGGATTGCGGAGGAGGAACCTGTTGATTTGAGTAGGATTGATTGGCAGGGGCGTGCCAATCAATCTTTGAGAGACATTAGAAAATCTAGAATGTTACAAGGGTGGCCACTCGCGAGGGTGGGAGTTTGGGAGGAAGGTCCTCGCGAGGGCTTTAGGCTGCTTTAGTGAGCTACTGTTTCGCCTTCAATTTGTTTGTGTTCTTTTTTGTCTCCAGCCGTGATGTTGATTTTGCGCGGTTTTTTTGCCTCAGGAATTTCTCTGATGAGGTCAATGTGGAGCAATCCGTGCTCCAAACTTGCGCCAATCACTTTCACATACTCGGCGATCTGGAAGCGGCGTTCAAAAGCGCGGGAGGCGATACCCCGGTAGAGAACTTCTTTTTCGTCGCTTTCAGGCTTTTTCTCGCCGGAAACAGTCAAGACATGTTCTTTAGCTTCAATCGTCAGTTCATCTTCCTTAAAACCGGCGACGGCCATGGAGATGCGGTATGCGCTCTCTCCTGTGCGCTCAATGTTATAAGGGGGATAAGCTGATCCCTGCTGTTCCGTTCCTGAATCCAGCATGGAGAAAAGACGGTCGAAACCAACAGTGGAACGGTAGAGGGGGGTAAGATCGAAATGACGCATTTTATGTGTCCTCTTTAGTGTGGCCCTAAGGCCATCTGAGCAACGTTCACCCTTCGCCGCAAAGCGCGCGGACGATGAAATTTTCCTTTTGCTTACAGTGCCTTCCCATTAGTGGCGAAGGTTCTAAGCGGTGTCAGACCCACTCTGTGGCGCCTGTGATTTTGAGATGGGGACGGGGCGAATAAGTTTCAAGAGTTTTTTTCAAAATAGGTGTTTTTGCAGGAATGGTGCCCGCATTTTCAGATTAACAGAACCTGAACAGACGCTTCTGATCCCGTACATCCGCGCCTTGTTACGTTCTCCTTGTATTCAGGCAAACCCTATTGCCGACAAGGAGAAAACAGATGAATGCTTTGAAGAAAAAAGTAACCGGACTGGCCGCTGCAGCTGTTGTTGCTCTTGGAGTTTCTGGTGCGGCGGCTCCGGCAAATGCAGGCGCTAAATTCACCTATGACGGACCAAACGTAAGCGTTCAGGTCACGCAGGCTCACTATAAGAAGAACCGTCATTGGGGACACGGACAACACCATGCACTGAACAAGAAGCAGATCAAACGGCGTCTGCGTGCCTGGGGCTACCGGAATTTCAAGAAAGTGAAGCGCAAGGGTGATGTTTACGTTGTAAAGGCCAGCTGGCAGGGCCAACATCGAGCTCGTTTGGTCGTTGATGCCTATAGCGGCTGGATCATCAAATATCGTTACCTTGGGTACTAAAGGGCATTCCCGAGATCTTAATCTGTTTATCCGTCTGACCTGCCTCTTTGCGATCAAGGCAGGTCTTTCGGCATTTGGGCTCTAATATGCTGTTTCTTTGATGCGACCCGGATAAGCTTTGTCATAGGCGTCACCGTCAAACTCAACTTTTGACAGTGCCTGTGCCATTTGTCCGGCAGTCGGAACTGTCTTCCGGTCTACCTTTGCTTCTTCTGTCCAAAGGCCTGAGCGGTAGATCGCTTTCTGGCACTGGTAGTAGATGGTTTCGACCGTGACGACCATGATGGATTTTGGCAGCTTGCCTTCTATCTTATGAGCTTCCAGCCGAGCCGGATCTACAGAGATCTTGGCTTTTCCGTTGATGCGGATGGTTTCGCCGACACCGGGGATCATAAACAGCAAAGAGACGCGTGGATCCTGGACGATGTTACGCAAACTATCGATGCGGTTGTTGCCGCGTCGGTCTGGAAACTCGATGGTTTTTTCATCAATGACCTTTACAAAGCCTGCAGGGTCCCCACGTGGAGAGCAGTCGGTTCCTTCTTCAGATACAGTTGTGAGCGCGAAGAAAGGGGAGGCTTCGATAAAGGTTTTGTAGTGCGGAGAAATATAGCCGACTTCTTTATCGATAGAGATTTGTTTCGGACTTCCATAGAGCTCTTCGAGCTGAGCGAGGCTGGTAATCTCGTGGGAAACAGATGTTGGGTCTGTGTCTTGCATGTAAATATCCTTGTTACCGCGTACTGAGATGGAAAAAACTTCCAGAAATTGCGGTTGCGGCCTGTTGCTTGGAAAGGCTATCAAATTGAGAGTGAGAGAACTAGAGGTTACGCGCTGATGGTACTGGTCAATACGGATTTCAATCGGGTTCCTGAGGGAACGGAGTCTGGTTTTATCCAGACAGAAGACAATGTGAAAATCCGTTGGGCTCGTTGGGCTCCGACCGGGTCTCCGCTCAAGGGGACTGTGACCCTTGTCCAAGGCCGGACTGAGTTTATTGAGAAATACTTTGAGGTTGTTGAGGAACTGCGGGCACGTGGTTTCTATGTGGTGGCTTTTGACCTGCGTGGGCAGGGTGGTTCTGAGCGTTTGTTAAAGAACGAGCGGCGCGGCCACGTTGAGAGCTTTGATGAGTTCGCTCTGGATTTGCAAGCTGTTTTGGACAATGTCTCGCTTTCTGACTGTCCCGGGCCGCACTTTCTGCTAGCACACTCAACCGGCGGTGCTGTGGTTATGCATGCTAATCGGCGGCTGAAGACCAAGATTGATCGGGCGGTGCTGACAGCTCCCCTCGTCGGTCTTGCTATGAAGGGGCGTATGGTCAAGATGGCAAGTGCGCTTGCCAAGACGCTTGTCTGGGTTGGCATGGGGAACGCTTTTGTTCCCGGTGGCAATGACAAAATTCTTGTCGACTATGACGGCAATACGCTCACGTCTGATCCTGATCGCTTTAAGCGGATGAATGCTATTCTTGAAGAGGCGCCTCAGTTGGGGTTGGGTTCTCCGACGGTGAGCTGGTTCCGTGCTATGGGATTGGCGACAGAGCGCTTTAGAGAGCCTGAATTTCAGATTGAATTCGGCGTGCCATCTTTAGTCATCGGCGCGGGAAAGGATCAGATCGTCTCGACTGACGATGCAGAGGAAGTCTGTCGCTCTTGCCCAGGTATGAGTTTTCTGGAGATTCGAGGATCTCGCCATGAGATTCTAATGGAGCGAGATCCTTATCGTGAGCAGTTCTGGGCTGCATTTGATGCATTTATTCCGGGAAGCGCGGACTAAACAGCTACTTGCGCCAGTTTGGTGAGCAGCTCATCGTGGAGGCGCTTGTCGCCTGTGGCAAGCACTTGCCCGCCGTCTGCTGCATTGCCTCCGGTCCAGTTGGTGACAAAACCGCCAGCGCCTTCGATGATTGGGATCAGGGCAAGAATGTCGTAAGTGTTCATGCCGGTCTCAATGACTGCATCAAAGCCTGCTGCTGCCACCATGGCGTAGCCGTAACAATCTGTGCTGTAGCGGGTGAGGCGAGCTTCTGCGCAGATCGTGTCCCATACCGGGCGCTCGACTTCATTGAACAAGGCCGGCTCGGTCGTGGTGATGATTGCCTCTGACAAGGATGCGCAGCTGCGGGTTTTCAGGGTGCGCTTGCCGAGTGGACCAGTCATGAAAGCTTCGTTGCAATCACCCCAAAAGCGCTCGCTGTTATACGGCTGGCTCATAATGCCTTGAGAGGCTTTGCCGTTGGTTCTGAGGCCAATCAGTGTGCCCCACAACGGTGTGCCGCAAATGAATGAGCGTGTGCCGTCGACTGGATCAAGAACCCAGACATTCTCCGCATCTTCGCGGACCTTGCCGTATTCCTCGCCGATGATACCGTGATCTGGACGCTCGGCTTCCAGAACCGCGCGGATTGCTTCTTCTGCAGAACGATCCGCAATAGTGACTGGATCAAAGCCTGCTTCCAGTTTGTTGTCTACTTCGTAGCCGCTGCGGAAGTGCTGCATGGTTTTAGCATCTGCCGCGTCAGCAAGTTTGTGAAGAAAGGCGTAATCAGAACTGGAAGAGGTCATATCAATTTATCCGGTAGGAGCAGTCAATTGCATGCGCACCATAGTCAGGATTTGGAAAAGTGCAAATGCCTATAGCTCTGAGGCCGGTTTTAGTTTGCGCATGCTCTTGTTGAAGCCACGCGTTGGTGTCTACGACTTACTGCTAAACTATCGCGTGAAACTCATACCAACGGCTATGATCCCTGAAAAATCAGGGTGTTGTCTCAAGGATACAAACTGGCCAATTCGTATAGGAACAGCTCGATTACCGTGCTGAATGCTTGACGTGTTTGCGATGCGATGCGAGTCTTGTTGCAGCGCGACATTCAGTGTCTGCGCCGCCCTTCGCGAAGGGCGTTTCCTCCCTAGACTAAGGGCCGCCTCCAGATGAGCGCGGCCTTTTTTTTGTCTGGTTGTTAATGTTCTCCGTCGTAGGGAGGGGCAGGCAGGGGGAGAATAGAGTGCCGAATTTTTTTGAGAGTCCGTTTTTTTTGAGAGTCCGTTTAAGGGGATCCCACTTCAGGGGCAGGTGACCAATCCCAACATGATTGTTGGAAAGCATTCCTATTATTCTGGTTATTATCACGGCCACAGCTTTGATGACTGTGCCCGATACCTACGTTCAGATGAAGAAGTGCAAGACAAACTGATTATCGGTGCGTATTGCTCTATCGGATCTGGGGCAGTGTTTACGATGGCAGGAAACCAGGGACATCGTCCTGAGTGGGCCACAACGTTTCCATTTCATTATTTTGATGAGCCTGCTTTTGAAGGAGCACAGGACGGTTTTAAGCCAGCAGGCTCGACATGTGTTGGCAACGACGTCTGGATTGGCTCTGAAGCGATGATTATGCCGGGAGTGCAGATTGGTAATGGTGCATTGATTGGCAGCCGTGCGGTCGTGACGAAGAATGTACCGGCCTATGCCGTCGTGGTCGGTAATCCAGCTACAGTTGTGCGTTCCCGCTTTTCTGAAGAGCAGGTTCAGATGCTATTGGAGATGAAATGGTGGGATTGGACAGATGAAGTCCTGAAAGGTGCCATGCCTCTTATGTGTTCTTCTGATATTGAGAGACTTTACGACTACTGGCTCGGTTTTTGATGCAACATAAATTAGGGCTGCAGGTTATTCTGCAGCCAAAGTTTCTCTGGTGAAGCTTTCTGTTACCATCTCGACCAAGGCAGTGATGAACTCCATCAAGTCTTTGCGCAGGTCATGGAACCCAGAGTGTGGCTGGTGGGTGTGCTCGTCCATGTAGAGTGCGCGGTTGATTTCAACTTGAAGCGCGTGCACGCCGCGTTCTGGCTTGCCGTAGTTTTCTGTGATGTAGCCGCCAGCATAGGGGCGGTTGAGAGCTACGTTGTAGCCCATGTTTTGCAATAGCCCGACTGCACAGGATGAAAGCCAGGCAGAGCAACTGGTGCCGAACCTATCCCCAATAACGAAATCTGCTTTAGGGTCGTGGTTCTTGTTTGAGTTGGCAGACGGCATTGAATGGCAGTCAACAAGGACAGCTAGACCAAACTTGTCCTGTACATTGCTCAACAAGCCACGCAGTGTGTTGTGGTAGGGCTTGTAGACTTGCTCGATGCGATCCAGCGCTTCTTCTGCCGGGATGCGTGTGTGGTAAATCTCTCTCCGCTCACCCACAATGCGGGCGATGGTTCCAAGACCTCCTGCAACGCGCAGAGAGCGCGAATTGATGTGCTTTGGGAGTTTGCCATGGAACATCTTTGGATCTAGCTCGTAGGCCTCTCTATTCACATCAAGGTAAGCACGCGGAAAGTTGGCTTTTAAAACCGGTGCACCTAGTTGCTCGACATCCTTGATGAGAAGATCAACAAATGCATCTTCACTTTGTCTGATCTGAGTGGTGTCCAACCGAGAGGCTTGAAGGAACGACGAAAGGTACGCGCGCCCGGAGTGGGGGCTGTTAAAAATGAAAGGGACAGAATGTTCATCTGGGGAGAGCACCTCAAATGCGGGTACCTGATCTGCGGCGTCTAGCGCACTGCTGTAGTTTGCTATTGCCTTAATCTGATGATCTTCCAAAACTGTCACAGAGCCTACATTCCTTAATCGCCGCAATTCTTCCTAGTATAGAGCGAGATCAGCGTATGGGCCAGACATTAGACAGTTTGCTTATGAAATAGGCAAGAGATGCGCGAGTTTTTGCGTAGTTTGAGAGGGCGGTGTGGCTCTGGACCCTCAGTTGACGCATAAGTCTCTTTAGAAGTGAACCTGTTTCATTTGTCCCTATTGTTTTGACAGGTGTTCCCGAGTAGTTTCCTGTTCCTAACAGCGTACGGTATTCGGAATCTGTCGGATTGCGGGGGGTGAGTGCGTCTGACATATTCTATTTATTTACGGGGCGGCTCTGAAAAGAGAACCTCGTCGCTGCACCTGGAGTTTTAAGGTTGTCGAACATGTCTCGAATTCTGCTCGCGGAAGACGATAATGACATGCGCCAGTTCTTGTCTAAGGCACTTGAGAAGGCTGGGCACACTGTTGTTTCCTTTGATAATGGAAAGAGCGCATATGAACGTATTTGCGAAGAGCCCTTTGCCCTATTGCTGACTGACATTGTGATGCCAGAGATGGATGGTATTGAGTTAGCCCGAAAAGCTACTCAACTTGATCCAGACCTGAAGGTTATGTTCATCACTGGATTTGCTGCTGTTGCGTTGAATCCTGATTCCAAGGCGCCACAGGATGCAAAGGTTCTTTCCAAGCCTTTTCACCTAAAAGATTTGGTGCGCGAAGTGGAAAAAATGCTCGTTTAGTTAGTTTTGAGGGGTGAATGTGGAAAGAGATAGCAAATTTCCATTTTTGGACTTGCACGTTCTCAAAATTCCTCTTATACGCCTCTCCACCGCAGCGTTTAAGCGCTGACGGACGAGCTTCTTTGAAAGTTTCGGGCGTGTAGCTCAGCGGGAGAGCACTACGTTGACATCGTAGGGGTCACAAGTTCGATCCTTGTCACGCCCACCATTTTTCGTCGGTTAACATCTTAGATGTATATCCGGCGGAGCGGGCCTCGATTTTGGTCCTGCGCCGCTTCGTAAGAATGCAGCGCGGCGAGATCAGAGGCTGTACTCATGAGGCGCTTGGCGCCTCTTTTCACTGGCGGATCGTGGTACTTCAGGATCCCTATAAAATTGACCCTAACCGGGGGTAGGATAATGAAGATTAAGAATTCTCTTAAGGCACTCATGGGCCGCCATCGTGATAACCAGATGGTACGCCGCAAGGGTCGTGTTTACATCATCAACAAAAAGAACCCGCGCTTTAAAGCACGTCAGGGTTAATTTTTCTGCGTTGATTTAAACTAAACCAGCGCGAAAAACCCTTGGTTCTAAGAGTTGCGAGCCGCATGGCAAAAGTGAGATGCTTTTGCCATGCGGTTTTTTTTGTTTGCTCGCCCAAACAGCCCCGTTAGAGGGGCGTCGTCGTTTCTACAATTTCAGCTCTCCGGTCTCTCGGTAGGGACTTCTTTTTCACGACAATCTGACAGGTTGAGGTGTTGCGTTGGCGCTTGCGGTGCAGTTGCGCTTGCGTGTTTTTTGCTGCTTGCGGTGGGAGGGGAGCGCTTAGATGCTTCTGAGCGCACTGTGGCTGTTGCGAGCCCCGTAGAGGTGCAAATTACTCGTGGACTGTCAGAGGGGCATCCTAAGCTTAGCATCGGCCCGGAGGCTGCTCTTAATGGCCCTGCCGGAGGTCCGGCTCAGATAGGTCGATCTGCACCGGGGCATGGTGTTCCTGCTCATTACACGCGCGGACAGCTTTTAGATGCATTGTTCCTTGAATTGAGAGATGCGGATACGTTGGGTGATGCACAATCGATCTCTCGACGCATACACAGCCTCTTCATGCAGTCTGGGAGCCATACACTTGATCTGCTTATGATGCGTTCTGCTAAAGCCATTGAAGGGAAAGAGTACGGTTTAGCGCTTGATTTGCTGGACGCGGTTGTCCGTTTAGATCCCGGATATGTGGAGGGGTGGAACCGTAGGGCGACTGTGTATTTCTTGAAAGAGGATCTGGGTCGTTCACTTGCTGACATCGAGCAAGTACTCCGGATTGAGCCGCGACATTATCCTGCGCTCTCTGGTTTTGCCATGATCCTTCGAAAGACGGGAAAGAACGACAAGGCACTTGAGGTGTTTCAACATGTGCTGAGCATCTATCCATTGCTGGAGAATGCTCAGGACGCTGTTAAAAGCTTACGTGAGGAGCTGTGGGGGCAGTATCACTAAGCTTTCTAAGAGTACTCTTAATCCAGCAGGCGGTTTGTCGCTCTAGTGATGCCTGATTTATACTCTGTGTAGTTTGAGACTGTCAGAGAGAGCCCCTTGGCGAGGGTGTAGAGGATAAAGGCATCGTCTTCTGCTTGCTCTTTGCTTCGGTTCTCATGCGTCTCCAGGATTACGTCCGCAATTTTGAGCATGACCTGAGGCATGATGCCTTTTCCAACGGCAGACATGACCTGCTCACCCATCTGAACCAGTTCGGCGCCATGGACGGAGTTTCTCATTAGATCGACATGCTGACCTATGATCGTGTCCAAAGCGCGTAGGATGCGAGATTTGGAGTCACTGGTCTTGTCTTCAAGAATGTCCAGCGCTTGGAGACCGACTTCTTCGGAGTACTCCTCAATGATTGTCTGGAACAGCTCTTCTTTACTTCCAAACTTTTTGTAGAGCGATTGGCGTGAGAGGCCGACCGCGCTTGCAACGTCACCGACTGAGGTCTTTCGGAAGCCATACTGAGCAAAAACGCCCAACGCCTTCTTTTTGTCAAAGTTTGTTTTCATGTTTACCTAGTTGACAATTTAAGTAATTTTTGTCAACTTTATTATGCGGCACGAACGGGTGCCGCGCATTGGAGATTGAAATGAGCACAGCGAACAAGAGCAGCGCAGTATCCAACTGGACTGCGGATAAACTGCCTTCTCTTGAGGGTAAAACTTATATCATAACAGGCGGTAACTCCGGTATTGGTTTTGAAGCGGCAAGAATGCTTGCTAATGCAGGTGGTGATGTTGTCATTGCTTGCCGGAATACTGAAAAAGGTTCAGTTGCCCAACACGCATTACAAATCCAAGCGAAGGGAAAAATTGATCTCGTCCAGATGGACTTGAGTGATCTCTCGTCTGTTCGCCATGCAGCGGAAATCATCGCTTCACGATACACCAAGATTGATGCTCTCATCAATAACGCTGGCATTATGCAGACACCAGAGTTGAAGAGTGTTGATGGATATGAGTTGCAGTTTGCGACCAATCATCTAGGACATTTTCTATGGTCTGGCTTGCTCAAACCTAATGTTGAAGCTGCTAACGGAAGGTTTGTTGTGGTCGCTAGCCTTGTGCACAAGATGGGCAAGATCAACTTTAACGACCTGATGATGCGTGAAAATTATGCGTCTATGAAAGCCTACTCGCAAAGTAAGCTGGCCACTTTGATGTTTGGATTGGAGCTTCAGCGGCGTTTGTCGGATGCAGGGAGTTCTTCTTTTGTCGCTATGGGGCATCCAGGTTATTCAGCCACTAATTTGCAGAGTACAGGTCCGACAGGCTGGATGAGTGTGGCGTATAGATGGATGAATAGCATGTTCGCGCAGTCTGCTGAGCGAGGTGCGCTGCCAACGGTGCTTGCTGCAGCTGGGTTGGAAGTTGAACCGAATGGCTACTATGGCCCAACAAAGCGTATGGAAACTGTTGGATCGGTTGGAAGAGCGCAGATCGCTAGCCATGCGCTGAACCCGGAGGTTGCTCGTCGTCTTTGGAGTGAGAGTGAATGGCTCACAGATTTCAAGTGGGCGTTTTAAAGCTTGGTTGTGTTTTCTGAAGTTCGTTGCGTTGGAACAAGCTCATTTAATCGATTGAAAGAAAAAAGCCCGTGATACGAAATCACGGGCTTTTAACTGCTTTAAGAGGTGCTCTCTGACGACTTATGCGTCTTTGGAACCCACAAATGCGATACGCAGCATGTTTGTGGAACCCGGGGTGCCGAATGGAACACCAGCGGAAACCAGAACGCGCTGACCTGGCTTTGCAAAACCTTCGGTGTTTGCAAGGCAGCATGCGCGGTCGATGAGGTCTTCCTCAGTCGCTGCATCCTGATTGGCAACACAGTGCAGACCCCAACCGATGGTCAGGCGGCGAACTGTGGAGATTTCAGGAGAGAACGCAATGATTGGTGTTGCAGGACGTTCGCGGGATGCGCGCAGTGCTGTGCCACCAGATGCGGTGTAGGAAATAATCGCTGCCAGATCCAGAGTTTCAGCGACCTGATGAGCTGCAGCAGTGATTGCGTCAGCGCCGGTTGCTTCTGGTTCTGTACGCTGAGCATGGATGATGGAACGGTAGTTCTCGTCCTGCTCAACTTCCACGGCGATCTTGTCCATGGTTGTGACGGCTTCTGTCGGGAAGTCACCAGCAGCAGATTCTGCGGAGAGCATCACTGCGTCTGCGCCTTCAAACACTGCGTTTGCCACGTCAGAAACTTCTGCGCGGGTTGGCACTGGAGAAGTGATCATGCTTTCAAGCATCTGCGTTGCAACAACAACTGGCTTACCAGCTTTGCGGCATGCGCGGATCATGCGCTTCTGAAGGCCTGGAACCTGCTCGAGTGGCATTTCAACGCCAAGGTCACCACGGGCAACCATGATTGCGTCGGACAGTTCGATGATCTCTGAGAGACGGTCGATTGCCTGAGGCTTCTCGATTTTTGCCAGAACACCAACGCGGCCCTGAGTGGTGTTGCGTACTTCGATGAGGTCTTCTGGACGCTGTACGAAGGACAGTGCGACCCAGTCAACTTTTGCATCGAGAGCAGCAAGAAGATCTGCGCGGTCTTTTTCGGTCAATGCACCAACAGGGATTTCTGTATCTGGAACAGAAACGCCTTTGCGGTTGGAGATCTTGCCGCCCACTTCAACAGTGGTCACGCAGCGTTTTGGAGACGCTTCAGTTACACGCAGGCAAACTTTGCCATCATCTACAAGAAGGCGGTGGCCAACTTCGAGGCTGCCAAGAATTTCTGGGTGTGGGAGGTATACGCGGGATGCGTCACCTGGAGCGTCGTTTGCGTCTACAACAAAGGTTGCGCCATTTTCTAGGACTGGCTTTGCGTCATCTGCGAAAGTGCCAACGCGCAGTTTAGGACCCTGCAAGTCAGCGAGAATGCCGATTGGACGGCCTACTTCTGCTTCTACTTCGCGGATGCGACCAACCAAATTGTTGAGAACTTCGTGGGAGGAATGGCTCATGTTGATGCGGAAAACATCGGCACCTGCAAGCCATAGCTGTTTGATTGCTTCTTTTTCGGAAGACGCCGGGCCGAGAGTTGCTAGAATTTTGACCCGTCTATTACGCTTCATCGTCCACCTGTTCCTTGCTCTACCGGCTCCGTCAGCTGGACCGTCCAGCTGCTTTGCTCGCCTGTATCTATTTCAAAGAAACCTGTTCGCTCATAACCGCGAGCGACACAGTCTTCTATACCGCGAATGGTGAACTTTTTTTGACGTACACACATATACGCCTTGCCATCCCATTCGCCATTTTGATCCGTTTGTACTGCGTACAAGTAATAGTAACGTGACGCCAAATCCCCGGACACCAGTGTGTCGCAGGTGTTTTTGTCGATGGTCCACCATCCTTCGGTGATCCAATCGGCGCCATCGCGGTAGCCTATTGCGATGTTAACTGTGCTTTCGGTCTTATTACATGCGCGAAAGTCCGCTTTAGCAGAGGGGATCTGCTGAAAGCTCAGAACTCCAAAAGCAACACAGGCAAGAGCCAGTGAATTTTTCCGAAAACGGTTTATTACAGCAGATGCGAAGTCGTTTCTGGATGTTCTCATAACAGTCATATGTACAGCTACAAACGGCAGTTTAATGCGTTCAGTTGATGCCCTTGTCAACGTGGTTCAGCCCATGGCCGACGTGATTTCGAGCACGACTAAAGGGTAATACAGGTTGTTCTGAGTAAAGAACGTTGCCCCAACTCACCATTGACCATGCAAAAACGGCAGGATCATGAATTGGCTTAAACCCGACATGTCATGCTTTGGTTGCGCCACCCTTACTCTGGATGAGTGTGGACGACCCCCGTTAACATTTGAAATATGATCCAAAAGTCGGACCTTACCTCTAGGAATCTGAATATCTTTATTGGCCTGAGTTCTACATGGAATCAAGAGAAAAGCCAAAAAACAGTGTTACCTCCCACAGTTCCTGCCCTTTTTAGAACTGATTTTTTGAAAGATAAGACAAAGAGATAAACAGCGTTTCGGACAAATGTCCGGTTTGGGACCCTGAATAATGAACATTGGGAGATTATCAAAAACTCGTATTACGTAGCGGAGTCCAAAGTTGTTTCTTGATACTGCGACACTTTGTCGAGTTTTGATTGAGGCACATGTTCCGCTGAATGGAAAACGTGAATTTGTTATCTTAAATTTCCGAGTGAAGACTTTTAGTTAGCAGATCGGTTCTCTGATATATTTAGAGAGCGAATTTGTCGCGCAGATTTATCTTTGGACAATTGTGAGTATGTTTTGATCGAGGTATCAATGCGTACGTAGCGGCACTTATTTTTGTGCCAATCTACTGGGGCTACCTGATAATGAATGTCAGATAGGGGAAATGGGCCACAATGCTAGGATGAATTTCCGTCAGGTCAGTGCCAATAGATTGTGCAGCAATTGAGGCAGCTGTTTTATATTCCCATTGAAATTCAGTTCATCCCCCAGAACCTGTAAAGGTTGCTGAAAAGAGGTCGTGAACGGTTGACCCGTGTGCTCAGTTCTGGCAGCAAGACAACAAGGTTAATGGTGTTTCGCACGAACGTAAGGTGGATTTCATATGTCAGATGCCGGTGGTGTAGCAGCAGATCAGCTGCGTGCTTTTATTGAACGTATTGAACGTCTTGAAGAAGAGAAAAAAGTTATCGCGGACGACATCAAGGATGTTTATGCGGAATCTAAGGGGAACGGCTTTGACGTGAAGGTAATGCGCAAAATCGTTTCCTTGCGTAAACGCAAGCCGCATGAGCGTGAAGAAGAAGAGGCAATCCTCGATCTTTACCTGCATGCTCTCGGCATGGCAGGCCCAGTAATGGAAGACGCATAAGCGCTCCAACTGGTGAGAGCACCGCGTGTTATATGTATGCGCGAGCTGGCTCTTAGCGCGAGTTCTGAAAGAGGCTCCTTACTGCGGTGAGGGGCCTTTTTTGTGTTTGTGGAGTGCTGAGAGGTGCCTGAACAGGCAGTGGTGATTGGCTTTGTTGGTATTGGATGGGCTAGCTGAGGGCAGGAGAGTGCTTCCACGGCATTTGATGCCGTGCTGGCGAGCATTTATTATAGTGGGTGGTCTATCTGGAGGAGACTTTCATCTCGCCTGTATAGATCGAGTCCAGCCATGCAATTGCTGATCCGCGGTTGATCCGTTTGCGAATTGAGCGGTATGGCGTTTGGGTCAGAGCATCCTTTAAAACCGTTGTTACAGGGCTCATCAGAACCGCCAGTTGGTTCTGGTCAGGGTGCTGCATGGTGATGGTGCGGCGGTTGCTTGCTGTCCATGTTGGATCAAGCATCAGCACTGCGTTTGCTTCTGGTGCAGAATGGAAACCTACCAACGGAGATCCATAGACTGGGGCCTTTGTCACAACAGTCTGTTGAGCTGGTTGTGATTTCGGCATTAAGTCTGGCAGGCGCTGCTCTGAGAAGAGAGCCTGTGCAGTGAGCGCAGTTTTTTTGTTGAACTTGCTCTTTGGTAGATCTGTATTCGCGGCAGGAGAGGCGTAGGCAAGTTGTGTGCCTACAAGCGGACGGAGGCTGTCAGGTGTTTGCTCGCCAGTTGCTGCAATGATCGCTGCAATGCCATCCTTTGGTGTTTCCACTTTTTGCGGAATAACTTGAGCGCGCTTCGGCGTTGCAGGGGTGGCCGCCGGCAAAGCGGCGACCTGAAGGATTTGTTGTGGTTTTATGCGCGGGCGAGCGGAGGCAAACAGATTGAGATTCTGTTCTGCTGGTGCAGGCGTTGCTTCGCTCTCTTCTTGCGGCTTTGCATATGGTTTTGCTGACGCCAAAATCGATGGTGATGCCGCCCCAGGAACCGGGCTCGCTGCTGGCTGAGTTGCCAGCAACGCCACTTTTGGCTGCGGAATAGCGTTAAACTCGGTTTCTACCCGGCGACTTGGATCTGGCTCACGCACTTTTGGTGCTTTTGTTGCCGGAGTTGGTGCCGGTTTGCTTCCTTCGTTGTTGCCTGAATTGCTGAACAGGCGGGAGAAGAAGCTTCCACCACTGTTGGACGAGCTTGCCCTAGCACTTGCTTTTGACGATGAAGTGGAGCGACTGGCAACACTGGTTGAGCGGCCTGAATCTTTCCGTTTTACAGCGGCAAGCGTCTGCTTGTAACGCGCCATTGGTTTTCCATCGGAAGGGACGTGAATGGTGTCACCTTTTGGAAATACCTTTGCCAATTGAGAGCGGCTCATGCGTGGCCAATGGCGTACAGAGCCGGTGTCCATGTGAACAAACGGCGTATTTGAGCGCGGATAGTAGCCAACGCCGCCAACATGCTGGCGCAGACCAAGCGCGCGCAGTTTTGCTGTGCTTACACCGGGAATGAAGAAGTCCATTGCGCGGCCTCTGGTGTGCTGGCTGTTTTTAGCCACACCGCTGGAGCGCTTACGGAGCATGTTGTTGGTTTTAGGCGACCGATAAGCGGAGACAACATGGATGTACTTGCTTGTGCCTGCTTTCTGGTAAACTTCCCAGATGAGGTCAAACAGTTCAGGATCCATTTTCGTTGGCTCTTTTTGGCGCCAATCCCGAAGGAAATTGTTGAGCTTGCGAAGGCCTTCTTTGTCATAGCGGCCATTCCGCTTGAAGGTGATTTCCGCCCGCTCTTTCGTGTGGGTGAAGTACAGCTTGAGCGTGCGTGTGCTCGCACTGGCCGAAGCAATTGAGGTGAGGAAGAACGCACAAAGAACCGCTGCGACCAGCATTGAAATGCCAGGCAGACGTTTACCAAAGTCCGAGCGCCCGAATGCAATCATGTCACGCAATTGAATCTCGCTTTCGCGTTATCGGCTAAAACCTTACCCCAGAGCCCCACCTCTTTATCTAGTGCGGACAAGGTTAATGAGCCTTTACTTTAGTTACAATTAACGCGAACTAGTGACTTCACGGCAACAATCCAAGTTTTTTGCCAGATTCCGCTATTTACATGCGACAAATGCGCGCGAATCCGCACGCATAAGTCGTCATGTTATTGTGGATACATGTGGATAGTGACGATTTTAAAGATTCAGAGCGTCGATCGTTGCTTGATTATGTCCGTAAATATCCGGACGTCTTTGCAGCTTTCCAGCTTCATCCACAAATGCGGTGAAGTAAGAGATATGCACCGGGATATCCCTCTGCAGATTCACTTGGGTCTGCTTCTTGCCGACAAGTGAGCGGATGTAATTACCCGTCATCGTGTTTTGCGTGGCCATCAATGCATCGGCAAATTCAAACGGGTTTTGCACGCGGACGCAGCCGTGTGAAAAGGCGCGCTCAGACCGATTGAATAGCGATTTAGACGGCGTGTCGTGCAAGTACACGTTGTGTTTGTTCGGGAACATGAACTTGATTTTGCCGAGTGCATTGCCGCGGCCCGGACGCTGACGAATGCGGATCTGCTTGAAGGTCACAGCATCCCAGTTCACACGGCGAGGATCAACGATCTTGCCGCCGTACACGATCTCGTAGTTGCCCTTTTGCAGGTAGCTTTGTGGGTTGCTTGCGCGCAGTTCCGGCAAAAGCTCCTTTGATGCGATGGAATATGGGACGTTCCAGTATGGATTCACGATTACATGCTGCATCTTGTCTGAAAAAACCGGTGTCTTGTTGGAGCGTTTGCCAACAACGACGCGGGTTTCATAAAGAACAAAGCCATCCATGTTCAAACGAACCATGAACTCTGGAATATTTACGCGCAGATGGGTTTCGCCCAGCTCTCGCGGCATCCAGCGCCAGCGTTCCATGTTTGCAATCACGTCATTGATTGGGTCACCGCTAACGCGCCCATTGAGGGCAAGCAATGTGCGCGGGCCAACTGCGCCATCTGGATGCAGGCCGTTTGCAGCCTGAAATGCCTCAACTGCATAAGCCAGATCCTGCGTGTAGACGTTCATCTGAGATTCAACTGCTGGAACACTCAGGCGCTCGCGAAGAACGGCAACGCGGGAGCTTTTTACTCCAACTTTCAGGACTTTGCCGGCTGGAATGACAACCTGCTCTTCGAGGCTGCCATTTTCAGTATGTTCTCTTAGTTCAGCAAGCTGCTTCTTCAGCGCTTTGTATTCTGCATGCGGAGGATTGAAAGCCGCTAGAGTTTTGGCTGGAGCAACCGAGTGCGCTATGGATGTCAGCGCTTCAATCGGGTCTGGCCTTTCTGGGCGAAGGGTAATGTCCTCTGAAATTGCATAGGGGCTGACGCGACCTGCCTGGGCATCCTCTGCGTACTTGAGGATAGAATGGGTCAGCTCAAGCTCTGCTGCTGCAATTTGCTCTGGGGTTGCTTTGCCATCTGCATTGAAGCCTGCTGCTGGCACCGGGTAGTCGGCGGCGTGCAGGCCTTCTTTTTCGGCTGATTGCAACGTTTCCATAACGGACAATGCGCTGGCGGAGAGCTTGCCTTTCAGGATCCAGGCGGGCTGGAAGCTTCTGTTTTCGTAGAACAGTTTTGCGGCTGCTGCTTCGCGTTTTGCATGGAAGTTCTGGCGGCGGTGCTTTTTGCTAAGTGCCTGCTGAATTTCCTGCGCAACAGGATTCGACTGAGCGAGGTTTACTTGCTCGAGCTGCTCGTCAAAATTGTCAGGAATTGCGGCTTGCGCAGAATACATAGTTGACGAAAGCGCAATAACTGCCCCTGCGAGCAATGCTGATGTGCTCGTTCTACCAAACATTTATGACTACCCACCTGATAACTCTTTGATCTTTATAGGCACAAGAAAAATGCCTTAAGAATTAAGAGTGTTGTTTTGCCCAAACTTATATTTATTACGCATATACACTAATGCGTTTTGAGATAGCACGACAGCGTGATGTTTTAAATTCAAGGATCAGTGATATGAACTTAAACCCACGGTTTTTTGTTAGTCGCTATGCTTTATCGATTTCTTGAGATGCACGCGCGCCTGTGGCTTGCGTGAGACTTACCCATTAGCTTCTAACCATCCAGCAAACTGGGCTTTAGTGCGCAGTTTTGCTTTCCGGAGTTTCTTCCAGACCGTATTCCTTCAGCTTGCGATAAAGCGTTGAGCGCCCGATGCCCAAACGCTTAGCAACCTCGGTCATACGGCCTCCGTAATGGGAGATCGCTGTCCGGATCATTTCCTCTTCAACACTGATGAGCGTACGCACGTGGCCTTCGCCATCGAGTGAACGCATGTATCCAAAGGGAGGTTGCTCCGCGTCGAAGGCTGAAACGGCTTCGACCTGAAGAAATCGTTCGTCCTGCTGTTCCTCCCATTTACTCGCTACACTTAGGGATGAAGAATAGACGTCAGCTTGCGGTTCTTTGTTTCCGGCAGGCGGTGCTGCCGCGTAACTCATTGGCGTATCAGTCGCTTGAGCTATTTGCGGGAAGTCATCGCATGTCAGGCTTGGACCATCGCACAGGACAACGGCGCGGAATACTGCGTTTTCAAGTTGGCGAATGTTGCCAGGCCAGTCATAACTCTTAAGCATATTGACCGTGTTAGAAGTGATGCCCGTGACTTGAGGTTTGCTTTCTTCTGCAGCAAAACGCGCTAGGAAATGGCGAGTAAGCTCAGGAATATCCTCACTACGATCTCGTAGGGGTGGGATCCAGATTGGGAAGACGTTGAGGCGATAGTACAGATCTTCCCGGAACTTACCTTCTTTCACCTGATCGATCAGACGACGGTTGGTTGCCGAGATCAGGCGGAAATCTACTTTTATCGGCTTGCGTGCACCAACTGGGTCGACTTCACCCTCTTGCAGAGCGCGCAGGAGTTTTACCTGTACTTCCAGTGGGAGCTCGCCGACTTCGTCTAAGAAGAGAGTGCCGCCGCTGGCTTCCTGAAACTTGCCCATGTGTTTATCGACAGCGCCGGTGAATGCACCTTTCTCGTGACCAAAGAGAATAGATTCCACCAGATGGTCTGGAATAGCGCCACAGTTTACGGTGACAAATGGCTTGGACCGGCGCTCGCTGGAGCCTTGAATAGCGCGCGCGATCAGTTCTTTACCAACTCCAGACTCGCCTTCTATGAGGATCGGAATGTTGGAGGAGGCAGCTCTTTCGCCCAATCGCAGGACACGATCCATCGGCTCGGAACGTGTGACGATATTATCGAAGGTGAGGGTGCCTTCTGTGTGCTTGCGGATGCGGGTGAGTTCACCTTCCAGCGTAGCAACTTTGAGAAGGTTGGTGATGGACACCTGCAAGCGCTCAGGGCGGCTTGGCTTTACAACGAAATCCTGTGCACCAGCGCGCATTGCTTCGATAACAGTTTCGATGCTGCCATTAGCCGTCTGAACAATGACAGGTACTGCATTTTTGGCGGCGCGTGTTTCTTTCAGGACCTGAAAGCCGTCTACTTCTGGCATCATCAGATCAAGGATGACCAGATCGATTTCTGTTTGGGCAGTTCCTGTAAGGATTTCCAGCGCTTCGCGACCATCGACACAGCTTTTGGAACGGTACCCGAAACGCTTTACGGCTTCTTCCAGCAAGCGTCGTTGGACCGGATCGTCATCTACGATCAAAATGCGCTGTGCCATGGGAAATCCCTTCAAATCGATTGGGCAGTAATGCATAGTGTGCCAATTCAGGTCATCCTGCACCTAATTTGGTAAACAAATTGCCCACTTCATTTTGGGGATCTTGTTAAAAGACGCCATTGCATGTGTAAGGATTGGACGCATATTAAAACAGTGTACTGCAGAACTTGTTTTGCAGACCTCAGGTTTCTTTTCTGGCGCAATGCCATCCCATAATCGGACGCTCATATGACACTCAAGCACGTCACTCCATTTTCCATCACCTATCAAAGCGCTGATGCAGCCACGGCAGGCTCTGCCCTTGGTGAACTGCCGGAGTGGGACCTTTCAGTTTTTTACAGCTCTATTGATGATCCCGCGATTGATCAGGATATGGCGCGAGCGAAAGAACTGGCAGAGCAGTTTGAAGCAGACTGCAAAGGCAAGCTTGCTGAAATTGCAGCACGTTCTGGCGATGAGCTCGCCGAAATCGTGCGTCGTTATGAGGAACTTGAAGATCTGATGGGGCGTATCGGCTCTTTTGCCGGTCTGGCTTACACCAGCATCACAACAGATCCAGCTCGTCAGAAGTTTTATGGTGATGTGCAGGAAAAGCTGACGACTGCGAGCCTTCACATGCTGTTCTTGTCACTTGAGATGAACAAGATTGAAGATGAGGTTCTGGAAAAGGCGCTGAACTCCGAAAAGCTGGCGTATTATCGCCCTTGGCTGGAAGACCTGCGCAAAGAACGCCCGCATGAACGCAGTGAGGAAATTGAACAGCTGTTTCATGAGAAGCACGTGACCGGCGCTGCAGCGTGGAACAGGTTGTTTGATGAGACAATCTCTGGTTCTCGTTATGAGATTGATGGTGAAGAGCTTTCCATTGAGCAGACATTGAACTTGCTGCAAGGACCTGATGGGGACATGCGCAAGAAGGCTGCTGAATCGCTTGCGAAAACCTTCGGTAAAAATCTGAGCATCTTTACGCTGATCATGAACACACTGGCGAAAGATAAAGATACTTACGACCGCTGGCATAACTTTGATGATATTGCTGACAGCCGTCACCTTGCCAACCGTGTTGAACGCGAGGTTGTTGATGCGCTGGTTGATGCGGTCCGTGCTGCTTATCCGCGTTTGTCGCACCGTTATTATGCGATGAAAGCCAAGTGGCTTGGCGTTGAGAAGATGAATTTCTGGGATCGTAATGCGCCGCTACCACAAGCTGATACGCGCGATATTCCGTGGAATGAAGCAAAAGGCACCGTTTTGGATGCTTATGCGAAATTCTCGCCGGAACTTTCCGAAATTGCAGAGCAGTTCTTCGATAAGAATTGGATTGATGCTGCTGCTCGCCCAGGTAAGTCACCGGGTGCTTTCTCTCACCCAACTGTGCCAAGTGCCCATCCGTTTGTGTTGATCAACTATCAAGGCAAAATTCGGGATGTGATGACGCTGGCGCATGAGCTTGGTCATGGCGTGCATCAGGTTCTTGCTGCACCAAACGGCGCGCTGATGGCACCGACACCGCTGACCTTGGCTGAAACCGCCTCTGTGTTTGGTGAGATGCTGACCTTCAAGGATCTGCTCGCGAAGGCAGAGACGCCTGAAAAGCGTCAGATCATGCTGGCTGCCAAAGTGGAAGACATGCTGAACACTGTTGTGCGTCAGATCGCCTTTTATACTTTCGAGCGTCAGGTGCATGAGCTGCGTAAGGAAGGAGAGCTGACTGCTGAGCAGATTTCGGCAATCTGGATGGGCGTTCAGGAAGAAAGCCTCGGTGAGGCGATTGACCTGGAAGGCGGCTATGAGAACTTCTGGACCTACATTCCGCACTTCATCCATTCGCCGTTCTATGTTTACGCCTATGCCTTCGGTGATTGCCTCGTGAACTCGCTTTATGCGGTTTACGAAGAAGCTGAGGATGGCTTCCAGCAGAAGTATTTCGACCTGCTGAAAGCGGGCGGTACCAAACACCATAGCGAGCTGCTGGCTCCATTCGGTCTGGACGCAACGGACCCAGCCTTCTGGCAGAAAGGCTTGGCTGTGATTGAGCGGTTCATTGATGAGCTGGAAGAGATGGATAAGGCGTAAGCTAAACTGGGTTTGATGTTTTTAAGAGGCGGGGGCGTTTGCTCTCGCCGTCACTTATTTTCTACTATGGGTTCAAAAATTGGGGGACGGCCCAACTGGTTCCAAATTAGCATTTCATTTAGGCGTTCAGTTGTTGGGAGTTCTTTAATATTACGCTCTGAGTGACCTTCATAGATTTTCTTCTCATACATCCAGCCTTGAAACGTGGAATACTCTGAAATCAGTTTTGCATCTCCAGGAGCATGGACTTGTGTTTCTATGTGAAGAAAATTGCGGGTGTGTCTGATAACCTCTTCGAAATTACCCTTATGATGGAGCACATCTTGTCCTCCTAAATCGGATAGAGTCGGTTTCAAGTCGAATGCATTTTTTTCAAAAATGAGAAATCGCTTTTGAGAAAACCGGTTGGCTGCACTTCGCCGAATACCTAAGTCTATTCCCAACTCAAATGGCATATTCATTCGAAAAGCTTCACCTGCTTCTTGTGCTCGACATAGCGACAGGTCGTGCATTGAGTATTTGCAAGCTTGTATGAGCTCAATGATTTTGTCTAATCGATTTTCTCCAGCCTCAAGACTTTCTGTTGCTAAACGCGGCTGAAAATCGAGGTAAACGATTGTAAAAAGTGCTGCCTCTAAAAGTGGTGCATATTCGGCATCAAATGGACAATTAATAAAAACGGACTTTTCAAACAAAATTTATCCTTTCGGAGGGAAGGGATCCTCTCCATAGGAACTTCGCTCACGAATTCGGCCATCGCGCCCATGTATATACAGCTCTGTTTTTTGCCTCTGGGCTTTCTTACGGGCATCAGCAATTGCTTCATCTTGCGTTTTAAATGTTCGGCTGGCCTTTGACGCACCTGCTCTTCGCACACTCCAGCCACTACCGCTCGGAACAACGTGCTGCGCCTTACCTGACATGTTTAGTCCTTTCGAAGAACGTATCAGATTGCATGTTATCGACTTTGGTGACCCATGTATAGTTTGCTGCGGGTTTGTTTATGCTCACTGCTGAATATCTTCCCTGCCGCGGACGGACATCATGGTGCCTGATAGGGTGGCGACTTTCTTTTCACTGCCGTCCTTAATTGCGTAGGCGGTGGCGTTGACGAAGGTGATTGTGCGGCCTGGTTTTTCTACTTTTGCTCTGAAGATGAAATGGTCTCCGGTAGCTGGGTTCATGAGATTGGTTTTGAGTTCGATAGTAAGTACAGCAGCGTCTTCGTCCATCAGAGAGAAAGCTGCGTAGCCGGCTGCGCTGTCGAGGGCTGTGGTGACGATACCAGCGTGGAGGAAGCCGTGTTGCTGGGTAAAATCCTTGTTGTACGGCATGGTCAGCTCGACGATGCCGGGTTCTACTCTGGCGATTTCAATACCCAATGAGGCCATGGCTGGCTGACGGGCAAAGCTGTCTCGTACTTTCTTCTCATAACCTGCAAATCGAGGCGTAAACTCACTCATATTATCTCCGAAAATGTCTATCTGAATCTGTTAGGTGGCAACTATGCCAAGTCTTAGTGCGGGGTGGCTCTCGTAGTCTTGAAGGAAACGGACAGTTTCAGTCTTGCGCCAGATTTGTCGGAACTGTGCTGGTGTATGGCCCGTCTTTTCGCGGAAGTCCCGACTGAAATGAGCCTGATCAGCAAACTCGTGATCGTAGGCGATATCAGTGAGTGAGGTGTTGGTTCTGGTGATATCAGAGAGAGCCTCGTGAAACCGATTGAGCCCCGCGAACGGCTTGGGGGATAGACCCATATGCGCCTTGAAATGTCGGCGCGCTGTCCTTTCTGACCTCTTGTCAGGCCGATCATCAGCATATTGTGGCAAACTGTTATCGGGTACGGACGAGATCAAGAGGTCGCATATTTCGATAAGGGTTTGATGGACGCCCTCGATACTTAACCGAGCCAGAGTATGTTGCTGGAGAGCGGCTACGATTTGCTCTTGCATACGGTATGATGGATGCTGAATGGTTTTGGGTGGCAAGTGCTTAAACCTCATCCCCCATATGGTGCCGATGACCGGATGTTTCTTAAGTGAAGCTGTCAGTTTAGGAGGTGTGTATTTCGGCTTGAATGGGGTGTCTGAATGGTCTGCGTGATGCTCGAACCGTAACGAAGCATAGGGAGAGGCGAAGTTGCCTTTGCTTTGGGCTGAGAGCGTTCCATCGTCGTGGAGGTAGAATGTACTTTCAATGAAATGCGTTTGCCTGTTCGGGGTGTTGAACTCTAGGTAACAGGCTTTGGTATTGGCTAATTCACTTGAAGGCACAGTCACTCACAAACCTCACTGGATTACTGAGAGGAGTGTAGAGGGAACTGAGTAGCTTACTGAAGCTCAACGTTTGTCGGAGTTATAATATGGCTTTGCTGGCTCTCTTGTTTACTGCTGGTCCTTTGCCCACTAGCGGTGTTGGTCTATCAGAATAGGGTTTCCATCCGGATCAATCACAGTGAAGCTTGCCGGACCTGATGTGGTCTCGTCTGCTTCTTGTCCGTGAACTTCAATGCCATCAGCTTTCAAGCGCTTTTGGAGCTCTCTCACATCGATAAACTCATCAAGGGCTTGTGCTTCCTGATCCCATCCTGGATTGAAGGTGAGCATGTTCTTTTCAAACATTCCCTGAAACAACCCGATGATAGTCTCGCCATTCTTCATGATCGCCCAGCCATCTGTGCCATCACAACCAGGATCGCATGCGAAGCCGAGCTTTTGATAGAACGAGATTGATGCTTTGATGTCCTTAACCGTCAGGCTGATTGAAAATGCACCCAATTGCATGTGACTTCCCCCTCAAGAACCACTTTGAAACGTCTTAGATGCTCAGCATAAGGGAAGTTTTGCAGAGCTCAAGTTGGTCATGAACCACGATGCAACAGATACTGCCAAGGGGGATTTCCGGCTTGGATTTGATTGTGTTTGGTTGCAGACAAGTTGACTGAAAATTGCAGGTTCTTTTTTCGGGTGATGAAGAAATATTCATAGTACGCATAGCAACGTTGAATTCTCTAAAAAACGCGTTTTTTCGGCATTACCAGAGCTTTCTGGCATTGTTCTAGAGAGCCTGTCCTGCTACATCCTGCGACAGAATTGTAACGCATACGAGGACTGGCATGATCCCGCGCTATTCGCGTCCTGACATGGTCGCTATTTGGTCTCCTGAAACGAAATTTCGCATCTGGTTTGAGATTGAAGCTCATGCCTGTAATGCTCTGGCAGAGCTGGGTGTGATCCCAAAAGAATCTGCTGAGAAGATCTGGGAGAAGGGTGGTCCAGCTACCTTCGACATTGCGCGGATTGATGAGATCGAGCGTGAAACCAAGCACGATGTGATTGCGTTCCTGACACATCTTGCTGAAATCGTTGGTCCGGAAGCACGCTTTGTGCACCAGGGCATGACCTCTTCTGACGTTTTGGACACCTGTTTCAACGTTCAGCTGGTTCGTGCAGCAGACCTTCTGCTGGCCGATATGGACAAGCTGCTGGCTGCTTTGAAGCGCCGTGCTTACGAGCACAAAGACACAGTGACCATCGGTCGTTCCCACGGCATTCATGCTGAGCCAGTGACCTTTGGTCTAAAAATGGCTCAGGCTTATGCTGAGTTTGATCGCTGTAAGAAGCGTCTTGAGCTGGCTCGCGAAGAGATCGCAACCTGTGCGATCTCCGGTGCTGTTGGTACCTTTGCAAACATCGACCCGCGTGTTGAAGAGCATGTTGCTGAGAAGCTGGGGTTGGGTGCTGAGCCTGTTTCCACTCAGGTTATTCCGCGTGACCGTCATGCCATGTTCTTCGCGGTTTTGGGTGTGATTGCATCCTCTATCGAACGTCTTTCTACAGAAGTACGCCATCTGCAGCGCACGGAAGTTCTGGAAGCTGAGGAGTTCTTCTCAAAAGGCCAGAAGGGCTCTTCTGCGATGCCGCATAAGCGGAACCCTGTGCTGACTGAGAACCTGACCGGTCTTGCTCGTATGGTTCGTTCTTATGCATTGCCTGCTATGGAGAACGTTGCACTGTGGCATGAGCGCGATATCTCGCACTCTTCCGTTGAGCGTATGATCGGTCCTGATGCGACTGTAACACTGGACTTTGCGCTGGCTCGTTTGACCAACGTGATGGAAAATCTAGTGGTTTACCCAGAGCGTATGATGGGTAACATGGATCGCCTTGGTGGTCTGGTGCACTCTCAGCGTATTTTGCTGGCACTGACGCAGGCTGGTGCATCTCGCGAAGATAGCTACCGCCTTGTTCAGCGTAATGCGATGAAGGTTTGGGACAGCTACCAGGTTTCTGGTGATGCGAAGGTGGACTTCCTGACTGAACTGCTGGCGGATGAAGATGTTCGCAAACATCTTTCTGAAGAGCAAATTCGTGAGCGCTTTGACCTTGGCTACCACACCAAGAATGTAGATGTGATCTTTAAGCGGGTGTTTGGCGAAGCCTAAGCAACCCGTACACAGCAGTGGAGGGGAAGATGAAGCTTTATGGTCTACGGATTTTCGTGAGTGATATCGAAAAGGCCAGGGAGTTTTATGCCGAAACGCTCGGTCTTCCTCTTAGCTGGGAAATGCCAGAGCTTGGCGCGTTTGGTGCCAAGCTCGACAACGCAGAGCTCATTATTGAGCAAGCGCATAACGAGGAAGACCAAGAATACATTGGTCGCTTTCTCGGTGCGTCACTTCAGGTCGATGATATCGTCGATACTTATGAGCGCCTTTGTGAGAAAGGCGTTGCCTTTACCAGCCCGCCTGAAAAGCAGGTGTGGGGCGGAGTTCTTGCACATTTTCATGATCCGTTTGGCAATGTTTTGACACTGCTGGGTGAACCTCGCTGACAACATGGTCCTTCTTAGTTTTAATAGGGCTGATGTCGATCAGGAGTCATTGCTATGAGAATTGCGGTTATCTCGGACATTCACGGTAACCTGCCTGCTCTGGAAGCTGTTCATCGCGACATAAAGCGGAAGTCACCGGATCTGGTATTTAATCTGGGTGATTGTGTTTCCGGACCGCTGTGGCCAGAAGAAACGGCTCAGTACCTTATCGCAGAAAACTGGCTTACTGTGCGTGGCAATCATGACCGGCATTTGGTGGACCATGTCCAATCCAAGATGGGTCCTAGCGATGCACATGCTTATTCTCTCCTTTCTGATGAATCCAAGGCATGGTTGAAGCAACTGCCAACGCAAATGGAACATGTAGAGAATGTGTTTCTGTGCCATGGCACGCCATCAGCTGATCATGTTTATCTCACTGAAGAGCTTTGTGGGGATCACACCAGAATTGCATCACCGGAGTATGTGTTAGAGCATATTGGCGATGTCTCGTCACCGCTGGTCGTTTGTGGGCACTCCCACATCCCTCGGGTCATCTGGTTAGAGACAACCGGACAAATCGTGATGAATGCAGGCAGTGTTGGGCTGCCAGCCTATGATGATGACAAGCCTCATGCACATACGATGGAAGTTGGAAGTCCTCATGCGCGGTACATGATTGTGACCCGGGTTGGGACACGGTGGTCCTTTGAAGAGCGAATGGTGAACTACGATTGGGATCATGCCAGTAGAAAAGCTGCGCGTAATCAGCGTGGAGATTGGGCTGGCGCTTTGAAAACTGGGTATTTTCGTCCTATTAAGCTGCCAGACTTTTTAGCACGACCACGTATTGAGGAACCTTATGAAGATTTCTGAGGCGGACATTCTCATTGTCCCCGGCCTACATGGCTCCGACGCAAACCACTGGCAAAGCCGTTGGGAAACAAAATTCTCCACTGGTCGGCGTGTTGAGCAGAGCAGTTGGAGCAAGCCAGACCTTGAGGAATGGGTGAATGCCGTTGTGAAGGCGGTCGAAGAAGCCACGCGTCCGGTGGTGCTTGTTGCGCACTCTGCTGGTGTTGTTGCAGTGATTCACGCTGCACCTCGTATCAAGAATTGGGTGAAGGGTGCTTATCTGGTTGCGCCTGCAGATGTGGATGATACCTCATGTGTTCCGTCGGAATTGCATAGCTTTGGTCCGTTTCCAACTTCCCCGCTGCCGTTCCATGCCAAGGTTGTGGCGAGCCGCAATGATCCTTATTGCACCTTCGAGCGTGCGGAGCAGCTTGCCAAGCTCTGGAATGCACGTTTGCAGGATGCTGGTGAAAGTGGCCATATCAATTCTGAGAGCGGTCAAGGGCCGTGGCCAGAAGGCATTATTTCGTTTGCTCATTTCATGAAAGAGCTCGGGTAATCCGTATAGGTTGAAGAACGCCCTCCTTCCGGTGCATGTTTTGGATGGGGAGGGCGTTTTATGTCGCGATTTGCACATACACCTTATGATGGCTCTAAGAGACCGTTTACCGTTGGGCTTGAGCCTCTTGATTTGAGAGAGTGGATTGAGCCCGATGAGTTTTTAACTGCCCATCTTGATGAAAAAGAGCGACTGATTGCAGATCCTAAGAGGTTTGTGTTTGCGGCAGAAGCGGATACTGAAGCAGCTCAGCGCGAAGTAGCAGATCTTCTTGCTGTCCATCTGCTTGATCAATTTCCCAGTATTTATGAGCGTCACTCGGACAATTCTCTTAGCGTGAAGAATGCAGGGAAGCGTGTTGAGCTATCGTTTTGTGCTGAACCGCCACTACTAGCTATCTCCCGTGTCGTTCAGGAAGATCTGGTGCTGATGCGTAAAGGCGATGATGGGTATAGACTTGTTGCTGCAAGCCTGTGTTTTCCTTCCAGTTGGTCTCTAGCGGAAAAGTTCGGCGGCTCAATGAGTGCAATCCATGAAGGGGTACCGGATTTCAATGGACATCGCATGGGACACATGGTTCAGCGGATTTTTGAAAGGTTGGAAGCAGATAAGCCCGTTTGGCGACTGAACTGGTCTCTGTATACGGACGCTGAGCTTCATCATCCGATTTCAGGTTTGCGCGGGGAAGTTCTTTGTGAGGCTGATCAGGCATTTGAGCAGCTTTATGTGCGCGTTGAGAAGCAGACATTGCGACGTCTGCCTAACAGTGGAGATATCCTCTTCACTATCAGGGTTCATCATGATCCCGTTCATGGCCTGTTAGAGCATCCGGATGGTGATCAACTAGCCCAAGGCCTAAAGACGCAGTTGCTTGAGTTAACTGATGAGCAGTTGGACTACAAAGGCATCAAAACGCACGCATCAACTATCGCACGAGCGCTTGATATGATCGCTGGGGAACGTGTTTAGGAAGGCTGAGACGCTGGTAGGTAATGACTTGGTGTGTGGCCTGTTAGTTTCTTGAAGGCGTTGTTGAAATGGGATTGGTCGAAGTAGCCGAGGGAGTGGGCCAAGTCTGTTAGGTTGAGGTCTTGTCCGTTGTTGATCGCATTAACCGCGGCTAGCATGCGGTAGCGTTCGATCACCCATTTGGGATTAACGCCGACGTAGCTTTGGAAGAGGCGTTGGATTGTTCTTGGCTGGAAACCTGAGATCCCGGAAAGATCTTTCAGATTGCTAATTTCGTCTGTTGTCGCGATGAGGTCTACGAGTGCACCGGCATCCTTCGCCTTAGAAGTTGAGGGATGTTTATGTGAAATCAGAAGGGAGTCCATCTGGATCGCGAATGCTGTTGGATCATCAGCCGATTTTAGCTTAGCTACCAGTTGCTGCTCGGAAATACTGAGGAATGGTTCAATATTTTCGTGAGTATTGAGGAGCAAGGATGGGCTGTATCGGAAGAAATCTGCAAAGGCTCCCGGGCGAAACTTTACCCCAAATACGCGGCCTCTCTGTTGCAAGGTGTAATGGAAAACGCCTGTGTTAATGCCAAACACGCCTGTCGTCTGCAATGTGTCGATGACAATGTGTTGGGATGGGTGGGGCAGGTTTGCTTGCTTATATGGAGGCTTGCCTCGCAGGTCCCATGTGATCAGCCAATAGAACTCGATGGCTTCCTGTAATGGCTCAGCTGGAGTGAGCCAGTCCAGATTGAAGTGTTTGAGGCTGCGTTGCTGGTCTAGCAAGCCGCTGATCTGGTTTGAGGTGTTATCCTGATTTGGCATAGGCATAAAAGATAGCAGCTGTCGCGCTTTTACAAGCCCTTCTGGTTTTGACGCAGTAGGTGTTTGGCTCCCAATGCAAGGAGCTGAAAATGGCAAAGATTAAATGCACCTACAAAGTTGAAGAATGGAAAGAAGAGATCGCAGAAGCGTTTTCTATGGCGAGCAAGTTTGCATCAGTTCGCGCTCAGGGACCCCTCAGCGGAGAAATCGTTGGGCAGGTGAGCATGTTTTATCTTTTGGCCTATGTAACAGAGAAAGAGGGCAAATACTCGGGGTACACGCAGATTTCTGGTCGATATGGTTCACATGAAGGCACGTTCCTTGTCGAGGAGAGCGGGGTGTTTGATGGGGAGACTGTTTGCTCTTCGATGACTGTAGTGCCCGGTTCCGGAACCGGAGGATTTGAGCGTGTTTCTGGTCGGGGCGAGTATGTTGCTTCGCATGGCAATGCTGTTGAAAGCCTGCTTGAACTGGAGTTTGTGGAGAGAGCTGAGCAAGCCTGAGCAAATATGTGATTAGGTAATTTCTAAAAGTGCCCTTGGGTTCTCTGCGTTTTCTGCTAGGTTTTGCAGTGCACTATATATTGCAATAAGAGTGTGAGACGCAGGAACCCCATATGCCTTCATCTCGTGACCGGGAAGCAAACAGAATGACCGCCCGCATTGGCCGCTATGCCAAGGTTGGAGGAAATATGAGTGGCATCGCAGCCAAGCTTGCAGCAGGTAAGCTGTTTGGTTGGGATCAAGACCCTGCGAAGAATGCGGCTTCTATCGCAGAATCTCTTGGTGAACTCAAAGGGCCACTGATGAAGGTGGCGCAACTTCTTTCGACGATTCCGGATGCCGTGCCTCCCGAATATGCAGCAGAACTGGCAAGTCTTCAGGCGAATGCACCTCCTATGGGGTGGGCTTTTGTTAAACGGCGCATGCGGGCTGAGCTTGGCCCTGGTTGGCAAGGCAAGTTTGATAAGTTTGAGAAGGAACCAGCAGCAGCGGCTTCTCTTGGTCAGGTTCACAGAGCTTATGATCAGGATGGGGCAATGCTGGCCTGTAAGCTGCAATATCCGGATATGGATAGTGCGGTTGAAGCTGACCTGAACCAATTTGACATGCTGCTTGCTCTGCATCGGCGATTCAGACCCGCGATTGAGACTTCTGAGATTGCGAAGGAGGTTGGTGACCGACTGCGGGAAGAGCTAGATTATCGCCGGGAAGCTCGGCATTCCAAGCTTTACGCCAATGTTTTTGCTACAGATGAGCAGATCCGGATCCCGGACGTGTTTGAAGGTCTGTCAACACGGCGCTTGCTTTCCATGAGTTGGCTGGAAGGGCGTCCGCTTCTGGCCTATCGACAAGAAAAGCTGGAGGCGCGTAACAAGATTGCGCAAGTGATGTTTAAGGCGTGGTGGCATCCGTTTGCGCATTATGGTGTGATCCATGGCGATCCCCATCTTGGGAACTACACGATCTTTGAGGATGGTGCGGAGCCAGCTGGTGTGAATTTGCTGGATTATGGGTGTGTGCGCATCTTCCCGCCAGACTTTGTGCAAGGCGTGGTAGATTTGTATCACGGCCTGCTCGAAGATGATCAGGATCGCGTTGTCGCTGCTTATGAGACTTGGGGTTTTGATGGGCTGACGACCGAGCTTATTGAGACCTTGAATATTTGGGCGAGTTTCATTTTTGGCCCGTTGCTCAGTGATCGGGTGCGCTCGATTGCTGATGGGGTTTCTCCAGCAGCTTATGGACGGCAGGAAGCGTTTCGGGTGCATCAGTCTCTCAAAGAGCTGGGGCCAGTGAAAATACCTCGGTACTTTGTTTTTATGGACCGGGCAGCAATTGGGCTTGGATCTGTTTTCCTTCACTTGCGAGCTGAGCTTAACTTCCATCAACTGTTTAATGAGCAGATTGATGGATTTGAGCTGGATGCGTTGAATGCCCATCAAAAGCACCAACTGGACTTATGTGGTTTGACTGGTGAGGATTGAGGCACATACTCAGGCCGTTAGAATTATCCCCGGCACTTAGGTTATTTCCAGAGCGGTTCTTTAGGGAAGTTGCGTCACCGGACCATGTGGTGTTAAAGACTGATATTAGGAAAACTACTTGTTTCGAGGGGGAAGCATGGCTGACGGGAGCGCGTCTGTTATGGACTATGAGGAACACGAGAAGACCTACAAGAACTTCATCAACTTCTCAAAGGTTGGAATTCTTGCAGCTCTTACATTTGTACTCGTTATTGCAATGATTGGATTTGGTGGCACTGCCGGGACGGTATGGGCAAGCATCACCACAATCGCAACAGTGATTGCTGTTGGTGTTGGTATGGCATCTGGTGACAGGTCACACATTGTGCCGGGAATCGTATTCCTGTTTGCTTGTGTGGTGACAGCTGTACTGACAATCTAAGAAACCCTCAGGTTTTTAAGGTTTTGAGAATCGCAGGAGCTGTGTGCTTCTGCGATTTTTCGTTTCAACCCCGAGATTTGCCAGAGGCGCTGCCCTTTTCTGATCATTATTGAAGAATAGAGCCTTTAATAAGAGTTGTTCTGAGTTCGGGTATCATATGTCTACTGCGCAAACTGTTCGCGTTCTTCTGCGCTGTTCCTTGCTGCTTGCAATTTTCATTGTGGTTGCAGTTGTCTCATCGCCATCTCATTCTGCCTCAACTGATCTTGGTTTTTCCCAGATTCTGAAGGAAGAAGGTGTTGCTGCGCGTGGCAGTAATTACGAGATTGTGCCGCCGGTTTTGCGGAACGGGACATTGCTGGTTTACAGCCTCAAAGTTCATGGCAAGACCTATAAAGTGCGCGGTACGGCGACATTGAAGAAGCGCATTAATGAACTTCATGCGCTGAAGGGCATTCAAGAACTGGATACGGTTTCTCAGGCGGGTGAGGGCGTTGTGACTGCGGTCGCCAAACCTCTGACGTTTCTCGGTAGCCTTGTAACCTCTCCCAAAGAGACACTGAGTTCCACGGCTGATGGTGTCGGCTTGTTGCTGAATGGTACTGTGAACACCATTACCGGAAATTCCGGAGCGACTGCCCCGTCTAAGGAAAGTGGAAAGAAGACCTCTGCGGTTGAGAGTGTTGCTGCGGCTGTTGTTGGCCGAGATAAAGCCCGACGCTATATAGCTGTTGCGGCGAATGTTGACCCTTATACGACATTTCCTCCACTCTCTGACGCGCTTGATAAGGCTGCCTGGGCTTATGCAACGTCTAACCGTCTGACCAATCTCGCAACTGTGTTTATTCCGGGTGGCGTTGGTACGGCAGTTAGTGGAGTTCTGGCAACAACCAACTTAAGCGAGGCTCTCAAGGCCAGCCCGACCGTTGCCGATGAGACGATGCGCGAGATGCTTGGTGATATGGCCATTCGCCAGCGCAGCACACGAGCATTCCTGAGCGCTACTTCTATGACGCGCGGTGAAAAAATGATTTTCGTTGCAAGCCTGCACTCGTTGAAGGGTGTTCGCGGCAGGAATGATCTGATTGATCAGGCTAGCCGACAGGGGCTTTCTCAAGAGGCGGGTTATTATTACCTGCTGGGTCTGATGATGATCGCTGATTATCATATTGATACAGAGCGTCTTGCTTCTGTTGAGCTGGTTGAAGGTATTCCGATTGGTGCGACACGCACAGGGCGCAAGGTCGCCTTTGTTGCAGGTGACCGAGTTGGTTGGAGTGTTGATCAGTCAACGACCACACTCAATATCGCAAGTCGTGTGAACCAAACCCATGCAGGCACTGGTGCGAGTGAACTGCGCGTGTTGGGACTGGTTCATCCAACTTTGAAAACAGAGCTTGGTGCCTTGAACTGGGTTATCCGCGAAAAAGCGCCGCTGGCAACTTTCAAAGAAATTGATGTAACAAGCTGATTAAAAAAGTGTTTGGGGTGAGCTCTGAAAGTGTCACCCTAAAACCCAAGGGGCAACATCTAAAATATCGGTGCTTATGGTGAGAGCGCGCTGGCTGGTGATTTGGCCGCGGTTCCCACTCTTTCATGATCGAGGTGGTCCATGAAAATTGCCGATATTCTTGAACAGGCTTCTATGCCGATTGCTTCTCCTGCTTATCCCAAGGGGCCATACAGGTTTATCGACCGCGAGTTTTTTGTGGTCTCCTATGAAAGTGATCCCGACGCAATTCGAGAAGCTTTGCCTGAGCCTTTGGAACCGGATGGGTCCAACACGGTGATGTTCGAGGTGATCCGCATGCCAGATTCTGCTGGCTTTGGGGACTACACCGAGTCTGGTATCGTGATCCCTGCCAAGTTTGGCGATCATCCTGTGAACTTCACGCAGCAAATGTTTCTTGATGACACACCGCCGATATTTGGTGGGCGTGAGATTTGGGGTTTTCCGAAAAAACTTGGCCAACCGGAACTGAGTATATCGGGAGCAACATTGACCGGGCATTTGGTCTTTGATGATGTGACCATCGCTATTGCGACCATGGGCTACAAGTACCAGCATCTTCTTTATGATGTGGAGCATGGTACGCAGTGTCACCCTGATGCGATTCTTAAGAAGCTTCAGAAAACTCAGGTTAATCTGAAGCTCATTCCAGATGTTGATGGTTCTTTGGCTATCGCTCAGTTGGTTGCTTATGAGGCGGCTGATGTGACGGTGAAAGGGGCATGGTCTGGTCCGGCAAGCCTGCAATTGTTCCACCATGCCAATGCACCAGTGGCTGAGTTGCCAATGCTCAAGTCACTCGGTGGTGTTCATTTCATCACTGACCTTACACTCCCTTATGGCCGGGTTATGTATGACTACCTGAAGCCTTAAGTGACGCGCTCTTACGGAGGTGCTGCATGCAAGGCAACTTCAGGATCCTTGGGTATTTGGTTGGCAGCGCACTTGCGGTGACTTTGTCGGTCGCGCAGGCTGCCGGTTTTGAATTGAAGCCTTTTAAAAATGAGCTGTTTGCCTATCCGCGCGTGCTGGAGCAGTCGAAGAATGGAGCCTTTTTGCGGCTCGATTATCAGATCCAGCGTGATTTGCGTGATCGGGATGAAATACCGGAACGACGCGTTGAGGGGCGTTACGTCTCTAGCAGGCCTTCCTGGTATGTGCGGGAGCGCTCAGCTGTGCTTGCGGGGAATAAGCGTAAGCACATCCGAGTTGGGGCTCCTGACGCCGACACCAAGCTGTTACTGCTTTATCTGCATGGTAAGGGTGGCAATCGAAAGCAGGGGAATGCCGATTGGACATTTGGTGGTAACTTCAATCGCCTGAAAAACCTGATGGTGCGTAATCGTGGGGTTTATCTGTCTCCTGATGTGAAGCTTGCAAGCTCTAGGGGTACTCAGGAAATCCGCGAGCTGATTGCGCAATACCGAGAAGAAGCGCCTCAGGCCAAGGTGATTGTGGCTTGTGGTTCCATGGGTTCGCAGGTTTGCTATGGGCTTGCTGATCAGGCCGGTGTAGCGGGGCCGCTGTCCGGCCTCATGTTCTTGGGCGGGGCGACGGATCAGCGGTTGTCGACGAGTGAAGCGTATAAGACGGGCGTGCCGATTGTCTTTGGGCATGGCAGTGCTGACAGAGTTTACAGTTGGGAGAAGCAGTATCAGTTGTTCGAGGTGCTCACTGGTAAAAAGAAACAGTATCCGGTGCGCTTCCGACTGTTCGAAACAGGCTCTCACGGAACACCCATTCGCATGATTGACTGGCGTGACGAGATTAACTGGATACTGTCCATATCTTCGAAAGCAAGACAATAAAAAAGGCCGGAGAACCCGGCCTTTGGAAGCGAGATGGTTTGTGAGCTTAAGCTTGCGGAACGCCAGATGACGTTGATAGGCGCTGGGAGCCTTCCTTCGCAATCTGGTTTGTCGAAGAAATCTGCAGTGCTCTGCTGTAGGACTGGCGGGCTTCTGTAATCTGCCCCAGAGCTTCTTCAGCGCGGCCACGGTTTGCCCAAGCAGATGCGGACTTGCCATTGAGTGCGATCGCAGCGTTGAAGTCTTTGAGTGCAGATTTTGGATCACTCAGAGAAAGGTAGGTTACTCCTCGCGCAATCAGAGGTGAATATGCGCGGGAGTTGAGACCAACAGCCGATGAAAAGTCATTGAGGGCTGCTTCCTGTAGACCCTGCGCCTGATAGATGAGGCCACGGTTGTGATAGGCCTGTGCATCGCCGGCGTTCAAACGAATGACTTCGTTGTAGTCACGAAGCGCTGCTGTGTTCTGACCGATAGAGCGGTAGGTGTTGCCGCGTCCGTTCAGGGCCTTCACGTAATCTGGCTTGATAGAAAGTGCTGAGCTGTAATCTTGCACTGCCTGAGACGTGTTGCCCTTGCGGCGCTCCACCAAAGCTCGGTTTGCGTAAGCCTGATAAGAGTTTGGTCTCAGCTGAAGAGACTTGTTGAAGTCCTCAATAGCCTGATCAAGGCGTCCAGCTTTTGCATATGCAATGCCGCGCTTGTTGTAGGCGTCAGCGTCGGTTGGGTTTGCGTCAACAACAGCGCTCAGACTGTCGATGTTGGAGGAAGAGCCAACAGCTTTGTCGATAGGCACATTCTGATAAACAAGGCCAGATGAGTTGGATTGGCATGCTGCAACGCCAAGTGCGAGCAGACACGCACAGATGCCTTTAGCCAGTTTATTGTTCACGAGAATGTGCCCCATTCTTAAAGAGTCCTTGCAATGACACGATAGCCTACACTTTAGTGTGGCAAAAAAAGGTCAATTGAACCAGCATAAACAACAAACGGACCAACCGGTTTACCGGTTAGTCCGTTCTGAATTCTAGCTTCGGTCCGCTCACACGCATTTCGTCAAACATAGTTGAGCCTTAGCTGCGTGATGTCCCGAGTGCAGCCGGATTAACGACGACCTTTGCCGACCAACAGGCCTTCACGCTGTGCGCGCTTGCGAGCCAGTTTGCGAGTGCGGCGGATTGCTTCAGCCTTTTCGCGAGCCTTCTTTTCAGATGGCTTTTCGTAGTGGCCACGAAGCTTCATTTCACGGAAGATGCCTTCACGCTGCATCTTTTTCTTAAGCGCTTTAAGCGCCTGATCGACGTTATTATCGCGAACGAGAACCTGCACGCGTTTATCCTTACCTTCGAGCATTCTGGATTACGTATCCAGAACGACATAGATGAAATGATTGATAGCAACGCTTAGCGCATATGCACGGGTCACAAGAACTCCGTCGCCGCTGATGCGTCGCTTCTTGACGGGGTAACTAACAGACTGTGTGGGGGCTGTCTACCTCCTTACTTGAGAATCTATGTTAATTTATAGATGGGAAAGGGGGGAATACCTCTTGTGGGGCAAGGCAATCTCAGCAGCATGTGTTTATTTTCTTCAAATTGGGGCATCGGCACGCTCGAGGGTAAAGTAAAAGATAAGTAAAAAAAGCTTTCAAAATGCATTGTAACTTTGAGTATGGAATTATTTTTGCGAAATACAACCATTGATTGTGTATGGTTGAGTCTCTCTTGCAACGCTGAAAAAAGTCACAGGAGCTTTTCTGAACAGTGGAAATCGAGGTGGAAATTTGAATGTAATTCGCTTCAAACGCTGCTCGTCATTTCTGACTTCGGAAATGAGTCGAGTGAGTCCATTCGACTCGCGAGAGTTGCGATTGAGAGACTCTCTTTAGATCCACGGAACGATCGCTGAGAAAACTCGTTACTCTAGTTCGAGGGAAGGGGTTTATACGTGCTGATGGATCATGCATACTCTAGTGACCTCATTTGGGTAATAGACCAGAAGAAAGAATAATGTAATGTGCCGCTGGCTTGCGTACCGTGGAGCTCCCATTTTTATGGAAGAGCTGATTTCAATGCCCAACCATTCTCTGATTGCGCAGAGCTTGCATTGTGCGGAAGCCAAGGTGAACACCAATGGTGATGGTTTTGGGATTGGTTGGTACGGTCACAAGGCTGAGCCAGGTCTTTATCGTGATACGCAGCCTGCGTGGGGTGATGAGAACCTTCTGAGCATTACCAAGCACCTCAAATCCTCTTTGTTCTTTGCTCATGTGCGTGCGTCTACTGGCACTGCTACCTCCCGTTCCAACTGTCATCCGTTTGCTGTTGGCAAATGGATGTTCATGCATAACGGGCAGATTGGGGGGTATGATGATATCCGCCGGCAGATTGAGGGTTTGATCAGCGACGACTTTTATCGTTACCGGCAGGGTACAACAGACAGTGAAGCGCTTTTTCTCGCCATGTTAAGTCATGGTCTGGATGTCGATCCTGTGGGGGCTGTGCAACAGGTCCTCACGAAAACACTTGAGATTATGCGTTGCAATGATGTCATTGCTCCATTGCGTGTAGCGATGGCCTTGACTGATGGTGAGCGCCTTTATGCTGTACGTTGCTCTAGTGATAAGATCGTTCCGAGCCTATATTACCGCTTACATAACAGTAACTTGAGTGTTGTCTCCGAGCCTTTGGAAAAGGGCGGGCAAGGTTGGTATGAAGTGCCTTGCGGACACATTATGGTCTATGGCGGTGATAATGCGCCTTGCTTTATTCCTCTGGACATTCCCGAAGAGTTTTGCAAAGTAGCGTAATCGGCATTTTCACTAGCGGTATTGCTTAGGCAAGAAGCCACTGGGATTTTGTCGATCTGTTTCTATGATAGGAAGTTTCCTCCCAGCGAGGCACTGTGGTCAATTGCAGGACCCAGCCTTGTTTATGTTCTTGAGAGGCTCAAGTTCTGGAGGGGCTCCATGCCCTTTTCTTCAGGAGCTTATGATGACGCGGGTTGAAAGCACCAGCGTTGCCAAACCCACATCCATGTCTGCATGGTGGGGGGAGTCCAATGCAACGCTTATTTTGGGATTGCCGTTGATCGGTGCGCAACTTGCGCAGATGGCAATCAATGCCACTGATGCATTGATGATCGGTTGGCTTGGCGCAACAGAGCTGGCAGCATCCGTGCTCGCTTTGCAATTGTTCTTTCTGACATGGCTGGCAGGACTTGGGTTCTTGCAAGCCGTTATGCCATTGGCATCCAGAGCCGAGGGTAAAGGCGACATACGTAATGTGCGTCGTGCTTCGCGCATGGGCCTTTGGATTTCGCTCATTTATACGACTTTTGCGATGGTCGTGCTGTGGAATGGTGAGAGTCTCTTGCTGGCCCTTGGGCAGGACGCCGAGGTTTCTGCCATTGCTGCCGATTATCTGCGTATTGTTCAGTGGTCGATGTATCCATCGTTATTTGTGGCGGCGCTTCGCAGCTTCCTCACCAGCATTGAACGTTCGCAAATTGTGTTGTGGGCAACTGTAGTGAGTGCTGTGGTCAATGCACTTCTCGATTATGTGCTGATCTTTGGCTATTTCGGCTTTCCTCAACTGGGCATTCTTGGTGCCGGGATTGCGTCTGTTGTGACAGCATTGGCGTCCTGTGTGATTTTGATTGCCTATGTGTTTTGGGAAGAGAAGTCTCGCAAGTATGAGGTGTTTGTTCGCTTCTGGCGTGCTGACTGGCCTGCGTTCTTTGAAATCCTCCGTCTCGGTTGGCCGATTTCCCTCATGTTGGTCGCTGAAGTAGGCTTGTTCTCTGCAGCTGCTCTGATGATGGGCTGGATTGGGACGCTGGAACTTGCAGCTCACGGGATTGCAGTTCAGCTCTCTGGTATTGCGTTCATGATTCCGCTTGGTTTTGCTAACGCTGCTGTTGTGCGTGTTGGCATTGCATCTGGTCGTGGCGATGCTGATGGCATTACACGTGCTGGCTGGGTGGCTCTGATTTGGTCCATAGTGATTGGTCTGCTTGGTGCGGTCTTGTTTGTTGCGATTCCTGATACGCTGATTTCCTTCTATCTGGATAGCAGTAATCCAGATGCAGCGGATGTGATCCGCCTTGGTGTGCCGCTGGTCTTTATTGCAGCGGTGTACATGGTGGTTGATGGTATTCAGGTGGTTGCTGGTGGTGTTCTGCGCGGTCTTTCAGATACGCGAGTGCCGATGGTGATTGCGGTGATTGGCTACTGGATTATTGGTGTGCCGCTTTCTTATGTGATGGCGTTCACCTTTAACTGGGGGCCAGAAGGGATCTGGGTTGGTTTGGCCAGTGGTCTCTTTATCACTGGTATCCTGTTGCTGATCCGGTTCCAGAAACGTGATCAACTTGGTCTCGTGAGGCTGGGATAGTTCGGCTCAAACAAAATAAAGCCCCGAAGATGAGCAGATCTTCGGGGCTTTTTCTTTGTAGAATAATGCGATCAGGATTTTGGGGAGAGACGATTGATGTGGCCCATCTTGCGGCCTTCCCGTGTCTCTGCTTTGCCGTAGAGGGTCAGGTGAGCATTTGGTTCCAGTAATGCTGCTTCCCACGAGTTAACATCATCACCAATTAGATTTTCCATGATGACGTTGTGTGCTCGGGTTGGCATGCCAAGTGGCCAGCCAGCAACTGCGCGAACATGCTGTTCAAACTGGTTCACTGGACAGGCGTCTTCTGTCCAGTGGCCTGAGTTGTGAACGCGTGGTGCGATCTCGTTGACTTTCAACTCGGTGGTATCGCCATTTCTGACGACAAAGAGCTCCACGCCCATCACTCCGACATAATCAAGCGCAACGGCGATGCGGGTTGCCATTTCGATGGTTTCCTGCGTCGTTTCTGCTGGGATGTCTGCTGGTACGCTGGAAGTCTTCAGAATGTGGTTCTTGTGGTAATTGTCGGCCGGATCGTAGCATTTGACTGTTCCATCCACGCCGCGAGCGACGATGACGGAGATCTCTTTTTCAAATGGGACAATGCCTTCGAGGATAGATGGCTGATTGCCAAGCTTGTTCATGGCACCTTCGATATCCTCAGGTGTCCGGATCATGATCTGGCCTTTGCCATCATATCCAAATCGGCGCGTTTTCAGTACGCCCTGACCGCCGAGCTCCATGAGCGCAGCTTCCAGCTCTGCCTGTGTGTCGACTTTTATAAACGGAGCGACCTGCGTTGCGGCTTTTTCTGAAAGGAAGGTCTTTTCTGCTAGGCGGTCCTGGGAGACTTTTAACGCATGCGGACCAGGGCGAACTGGAACGAACTGTTCCAGAATGCGGGCTGTCTCGCCGGGGACATTTTCGAACTCATAGGTAACAACAGAGACGCTTTTTGCAAACTGGGTGAGTGCTTGTTCGTCTTCGTATGCCGCAATGGTCTTCATTTCTGAGACCTCAAAAGCGGGGCTGTTTTCATCCGGGCAATAGATATGGCACTTCAGGCCCATCCTGCTGGCGGCTTGTGCGATCATACGGCCAAGCTGGCCTCCACCCAAAATACCAATCGTGTCGCCAGGACGTAGTGTGGAACCCATTTCGAAACTTTCCAGATGTTAGGGGCCAGATGTTAGGGGCGGCTTGAAACAAATGAGGCGCCTGCAAATGGGCGCCTCTGAAACTCTTACTCTTCCGGATTGACTGGCTTTTCAGCCACAGCCTGACTTTGCTTTTCGCGCCAGTCATCCAAATTGGCGGCGATCTCCGGATTGTTGAGTGCCAGAACAGCAGCAGCCATCAATGCTGCGTTGACAGCACCTGCGCGACCGATTGCAAGAGTGCCAACCGGAATGCCTGCCGGCATTTGGACGATGGAAAGAAGGCTGTCCTGTCCTTTAAGGGCACGCGACTCAATTGGAACGCCAAATACCGGCAGCGGGGTCATGGATGCGGCCATGCCGGGAAGATGGGCTGCACCGCCAGCACCAGCGATAACAACCTTGAAGCCGTTCTCTTTTGCTGTTTTGGAGAATTCTACCAGACGGTCCGGGGTGCGATGTGCTGAGACGATGCGAGCATCATAGGAAACTCCCAGTGCTTCTAGCGTATCTGCAGCATTTTTCATGGTTGGCCAATCGGATTGGCTTCCCATGATGATAGCGACTTCTGGCTGATCTGTGCGGTTCATAAAACGGGCACCCTCTGAGCGTCTGGGAAGAAAGCGCGGATTATAGAAATAACGCGGCGTGTTTCAACCCAATTACAATAAGAAATGCCAATAGTATACGAAGGTTAGAGCTCTGCCTCTAATTTAGGCAATAATGTCAGGTAAGAGCTGTGTTTCCAGTACTTGAATCTGGTCTCTTAGCATCAGTTTTTTCTTCTTTAGACGTTGCAGCTGGAGAACATCCGCCCGTCCCGTTTCAATGAGCGCGTCGATAGAATGATCAAGATCCCGATGCTCCTGTCGCAACTCAGCGAGCTCGGAACGCTTGCTATCCTGATCGAGGTTGTCTTCCGTCATAGTTTTTGTCCTCACATGACACTTATCGGTCTGTGTGCAACGAGACCCATCATTGATCAAATCTGGTGGGGCGCGTTGTCGCAATTTGCCGCTCGATGACAGTATACCGAATGTGCAGCGATGATGAACAAGAGTCTCTCGATTCTTACAGGAAGTGTTGTCTCATGGCGGATTTACGCAGCGTATATATAGGGTTGAATACTTAGTGGAGTTCTCTTTTGAGTAGAATTTGAAACCCATTAAATTTACTGGGTCATTTATAAGTTCCCTAAGTTTTTCATGAATTAGCGATCTCGCGTTGTAGAGGCCCGAAAAAAACAGCTAATCATCGTTCGACAACTCAATAAAATGGTGCCATCATCCTCCTGTAACAGAGACAATGTAGGAGGATCAAAACCTATGTCCATCCGTGAGCATTTGACTGAGCTGGAACGCCGCCATGCTACCCTTGAGAGGGAGCTGGAAACAGCCAAGCACCATCCGTCGATGGATGAGATCGAACTAGGCAATCTAAAAAGGCAAAAGTTGAAGCTTAAGGATGAGATCTCGCGATTACGAGTGACAGGGTAGCTTCCTCTTTCTTAACTGAATAGAAAATGCGTCGCTTTTAGCGGCGCATTTTTTGTTTGAGGTCAGTCGATCTTTTTTGCTTCTTCGCGCAATACGAACTTCTGGATCTTGCCTGTTGAGGTTTTTGGCAGGTCTGTGAAGACGACAGTTCTTGGTGATTTGAAACTGGCCAGATGTTGCTTGCAGTAGGTTACGATATCGTCTTCCGTCACACTGCTGTTCTCTTTTAATTCCACAAATGCGCATGGAGTCTCCCCCCACTTGTCATCAGGACGGGCGACCACTGCTGCTGCAGAGATTTCCGGGTGTTTGTAAAGGACCTCTTCGACCTCAATGGATGAGATGTTTTCACCTCCTGAGATGATGATGTCTTTGGAGCGGTCTTTGAGTTGGACGTATCCGTCTTCGTGTTGAACGCCCAGGTCTCCTGAATGGAACCAACCACCGTCGAAGGCTTCCTGTGTTGCCGTTGGGTTCTTCAGATACCCTTTCATCACAACATTGCCCTTGAACATAACTTCGCCGATGGTTTCTCCATCAGCAGGGACTGGTTTCATGGTTTCGGGGTCAAGCACAGCAAGGTCTTGCAAGGCGACGTAATTGACCCCTTGTCTGGCTTTCAACGCAGCTTGTTCCGATGAGGGAAGCTCATTCCAATGGTCATGCCATTCGTTGACGACGGCAGGGCCATAGACTTCTGTGAGCCCATACAGGTGGGTAACGTTGAAACCTTCCTCTGCCATAGCGGCCAGAACAGCTTCAGGCGGTGGAGCTGCTGCGGTGAAGAACTCAACATCGTGGGTGAATGCACGTTTTTGATCTTCAGGGGTGTTGAGTAACGTAGACATCACGATTGGAGCACCACAGAGGTGCGTGACTTTCTCGTCCGCCAGCGCGTTCCAGATTGGCGCTTGTCGTACCTGTCGGAGGCAGACGTGCGTTCCGGCAACGAGTGACAAAGCCCATGGGAAGCACCAGCCATTGCAGTGGAACATTGGCAGTGTCCAGAGATAGACTGGTTTTTTGCCCATGGCTGCGGTGATGATGTTTGCTTGGGCGAGAAGGTAGGCACCACGATGATGATAAACGACACCTTTCGGGTTTCCCGTTGTACCCGATGTGTAGTTGAGTGAGATTGCATCCCATTCATCGGCAGGAAGTTGCCATTTAAAGTCATCTGAACCGCTGGAAATCAGCTCCTCGTACTCCAACTCTCCAATTGTGGGAGCTGATTGCGGGAATTCCTTGTCGTTGTAGAGCACGACGATCGGCTTCACGGCTGCCAGTTCTAACGCCTCGGTCATGACCTTCGAGAACTCGCGGTCCACGATCACCAGCTTGCTCTCCGCATGGTCTATCTGGAATGCAATGATAGCGGCATCGAGACGGGTGTTGAGTGCATGGAGTACTGCACCAGCCATAGGCACGCCGTAATGAGCTTCAAGCATGGGTGGTGTGTTGGACAGCATGACTGACACGCAATCATTCTTGCCGATACCGTACTTTTCAAGGGCGCTCGCGAGTTTGATGGAGCGCTCGTAGAACTCGCTATAAGAACGGCGAATCTTACCGTGAATGATGGCTGTGTGGGTTGGAAAAACTTTTGCAGCTCTCTCCAGAAAACTGAGCGGGCTTAACGGCGTGTAATTTGCGTCGGTTTTTGGGAGGTCTTTGTCGAAATATGATGTGTTTGGACTATTGTTTTTCATGAAATTCCCCAGGCATTCAAATTCCGCTCAAGAGAACTGCGAAGATCCTTTGAGCTGGCTATCAGCTTTCCCAAGATAGTTATTGGCTCCGGTGAAGAGCTTGGAATTAAGAGTGTCGCATATTTTGATATATCTGAGTATAGGCGTAGGGGGTAGTTCAGATGACTTAGATGTTAGTCTGAGGGTCTTCTTGCTATTAGACTTTCATCTATAAGTATTTTTGAGATGTTTTGTGGATTGGTGTCGATATATTCGGCAAATTTAAATGCGGTGGTTGCAACTGGCACCTTAACTTAACGGTAAAGGTGAAATCTTGTTGCGTTTTTGGGCAAGACAAACGCTCGCGACAATTTGCAACACCTCAGAAGTCTTCCCCGTTTGCCTTTCGATTTGTAATGTAGACCTGTCTGATAAAAGAATAAATCGCGACCCGTTTGATACGGTGAGTGACGAACAAGCAGGGCTCGTATGACCGTAGTGACACCAAATCGACAGGGGAAGATCGCCTTATTTTTTGGCGTGGTTTTCTGCGCGATTACCGTGGCTCTGACGGGTTATATTTTCACCCTTGGACCACAGCGATCACAGGATGCGCAGTGGTTTGTGCTGCTGGTGGCATTCCCTGTTCTAATCCAGCTCTATCTCAATCGTGCTGTTATTCTGAATCACATCCGCGATCATTGGTATCTTTGGGCGATATCGACAGCCGTTTGTCTGGTTGTCGGACTTCAACTCAACTTTGGCCAGCTTAATTCGACAGGTACTATGGCAGATCAACTGCGTACCTACTTCTTCTCGTGGGTCGAAGGGCAACCTCCAAGCTCAGAATACGCTGGTAAGCCGTCAGATATGTATAATGCAAAGCAAGTTCGGTATCGGATTGTTTCGCCTGCGCGTGGTGATCTGGATCTGACCGACCCCTCGGGCTTCTTTCATAACGGAGTGACCTGGAAGACAATGCCGGATGCTGCTTTTGAGGTCGACGGGCCAATCGGCATGATCAAGAGTGTGCTTTACCACGGCTTGGGTGAGCGCGACTGATACTCACGTAGTTGATGGCTTATGCTACATCCTTTCTCTGCACCGTATAACACGCCTTAAAAGCCTGATGCGCCATCCCAAATCAGTTTGAGTGCGATAACAAACAGCGCTGCGTAAGTGATCTTGTAGAACAGCTCTTTGTTGATGTGTTTTACGATCTTAATACCTGCCAGTGTCGCCAGAGGGGCCAACGGGAGCAACACAAGAGATGTTGCGATGTTCTTGGCATCAAACTGACCAAGGGCGAAGTAAGGGAACACCTTTGAGAAGTTCACGACTGAGAAGAAGATGACAGCGGTGCCTGCCATGACTGGTGGTGCCAGTCTGAGGGGCAGGACATACATCTGAAATGGGGCTCCGCCTGCGTGAGCGATGAAACTGGTGACGCCAGAAACAGTGCCCCAGAATCCCCCTAAAAATACATTCTGAGGCTTCGGCGGTTTGTTGGCTTTGTTGTTGAACCAATAGTCGAGCACAAAGATCAAAGCGATTGCTCCAGTGACCAGCCTGATGTGGGTCTCAGAAATGTAGGCTGCTGCAAAGTAGCCGATCAGGGTTCCCATCAGACCTGCTGGTATGAGAATAGCCAATGTTTTTCTGCAAAAGATTGCTCGGTAAGAGATAAGCCCGACTGCGTCCATAACTAGCAAGATCGGGAGGAGTATTCCTGCTGCCTGCACAGGTGGAATTGCCAATGACATAAGCGGCACACCGACAAGGGCAAGGCCGCCCCCGAATCCTCCTTTGGCCATGCCAACAATGAAAACAGCAGGTATTGCACAGAGGTAGAAGAAGGGATCGGTAATTGGCAGCATGATTTATTTCCCGCAGTGGTGCAGGCAAGTCCTTTTTATTTAAGAGGAAACTAAGAAATAGGCGGGTTGAAAACTATAGGGTCATCTTTAGTTATAAGCCGATTTTCTAATATAGCAAAACTTGCCTTTAGGTCATTCAAGGCTCAGTCTTAGCCGAACCTGTGGACAGGTACTATGCAGGGGTGCATGGGAGGAGAGCAGCTATGACGAGCCGATACCACGACATCTACAATGGATGGAAAGAAAACAAAGAAGCCTTCTGGGATGAAGCTGCTAAGGGCATTGACTGGTTCTCGCCCTACACCAAGACTTTCGATGCTTCGCAAGGCACATATGGACGATGGTTTGTCGGAGGCGAGTGCAACACCTGCTATAACTGTGTTGATCGCCACGTAGAGCATGGTCGTCCAGGGCAGCCTGCGATTATCTACGACAGCGCCGTGACTGGTGAGAAGCGCACTTACACCTATCTGGAAGTGCAGGAGCAAGTGGGAGCTATGGCTGCGCTGCTGCGTGAGAAGGGCGTTGAGAAAGGCACTATGGTGCTGATCTATATGCCCATGATCCCTGAAGCGACGTTTGCGATGCTTGCCTGCGCGCGTCTTGGTGCTATTCACTCTGTTGTATTTGGCGGTTTCGCGGCTCAAGAGCTGGCTGTTCGTATCGAGGATTGTAAGCCTCAAGCCATCATCAGTGCGTCTTGTGGTATCGAGCCGGGTCGTGTGGTTGAATATAAGCCGCTGCTGGATCGTGCTATCGAACTGTCCTCCCACAAACCTGATTTCTGTTTTATCCAGCAACGTGAGCAAAAGATTGCTGGCCTCATTGAAGGCCGTGATTTTGATTTGGGCGCGCTGATGGAAACTGCGGTGGCAGAAAAGATGACCACCGAATGTGTTCCTGTTGCTGCAACTGACCCACTTTACGTGCTCTACACTTCTGGTACGACCGGACAGCCGAAAGGCGTGGTGCGTGACAACGGCGGGCATATGGTTGCACTTAAGTGGTCTATGGAGAACCTCTACGGCATTGATCCGGGTGAAGTGTTCTGGGCTGCTTCTGATGTGGGCTGGGTGGTTGGTCACTCTTACATCGTTTATGCGCCGCTGCTTCATGGGGCCGCGACTATTCTTTATGAAGGTAAGCCAGTTGGAACACCGGATGCTGGTGCGTTTTGGCGGGTGATTTCCGAGCATTCCGTGGTTTCACTGTTTACTGCGCCAACCGCTTTCCGTGCGATCAAGAAAGAAGATCCGGAAGGTAAAGAGCTGGCGAAGTACAGCATTGCCGGGTTGCGGTCGCTGTTCCTTGCGGGAGAGCGAGCTGATCCAGATACCATTTTATGGGCGGAAAACCTGCTTGGCGTGCCTGTCATCGATCATTGGTGGCAGACGGAGACTGGCTGGTGCATCGCTGGTAACCCTCTTGGCCTTGGTAAGCTGCCTATCAAGCTGGGTAGTTCCACTGTCCCGATGCCGGGATACGATATGCGTGTGCTGGACGACGAAGGGAATGAGCTTGGTGCGGGTGAACTTGGCAACATTGTTGTGAAGCTGCCGATGCCACCTGGATCACTGCCAACGCTTTGGAATGCCGACGACCGGTTTAAGGAAGCGTATCTCACTGAGTTCCCAGGCTATTACAAGACCGCAGATGCTGGTCTTATGGATGATGAGGGCTATCTTTTCATCATGGCTCGTACCGATGACATCATCAACGTGGCTGGGCACCGGCTGTCTACTGGAGGCATGGAAGAAGTCCTCTCTGAGCATCCGGATGTGGCCGAGTGTGCTGTGATCGGCATCGCAGACAATCTCAAAGGTCAGTTGCCATGCGGTTTTGTGGTTCTGAAGAGTGGTGTTGAAAAACCGACTGCTGTGATTGAGAAAGAGCTGGTTGCTCTGGTGCGAGAAAAGGTTGGTCCGGTGGCTGCCTTTAAGCTGGCGATTACCGTTGAACGTCTTCCAAAAACGCGGTCTGGTAAGATCCTTCGTGCGACTATGCGGAAGATTGCAGATGGTGAAGAGTTCAAGATGCCAGCGACAATTGATGACCCTGCCATTCTTGAGGAGATTGCAGAAGCGATCTCTGTTCGTGGGGTGGCATCTGTCAGCTAAATTCAGAGGAGCTAAGCAGTTTTACTGGAGAAGTGCATCGACATATTTAGGCTTTGAGACTAAGGTCGGCGAAATTTCGGCATTGCCAGAGGTATCTTCAAAGTGAAACTAGAGAAGAAAGTTGCGATTGTAACCGGTGGCGCTCAAGGCATCGGTTACGCTATTGCGCAGCGTTTTTTGCAAGATGGCGCCAAAGTCATGCTCTCCGATGCGGATGAGCGTGCCGGTGAAGCTGCTCAGGAAGCTCTCTCCGAGTTTGGGCATGTGGCGTTCTGCCATTGCGATGTAAGTGTCCGCCTTGATGTGCGCAACATGGTTGCGAACACTCTGGATGAGTTTGGTGACATTGACGTGCTGGTTAATAATGCTGGCATCACAGCTGCTGGTGATTTTCTTCAGCTTTCCGAAGATGATTTTGATCGGGTTCTGCGCGTCAACCTGAAGGGGGCATTCTTGTGCTCACAAGCTGTTGCGCGGCACATGGTCGAGAAGGTTGAAGAGGGCGGTTCTGCTGGCTCAATCATCAATATCAGCTCCGTGAATAGTGTTCTGGCGATCCCTGATCAGGTCCCTTACACGATCTCTAAAGGTGGCTTGAACCAGCTGACGCACGTTTCGGCTGTTGCGTTGGCAAAACACGGTATTCGCGTGAACGGTATTGGTCCTGGGTCCATTGAGACCGAGATGCTCAAGAGCGTTGTGCAGGATGCGAGCAAGATGGAAACGGTTCTTTCCCGGACACCGCTTGGTCGTTTGGGACAACCTGCTGAAGTGGCCAGCATTGCTGCTTTCCTTGCTTCAGATGATGCGAGCTACGTTTCCGGGCAGACCATTTACGCTGATGGCGCGCGGATGCCGCTGAACTATACAGTGGATGTGCGTGAGCCTGAGTAATCTTCGCAGATAGAATTGAAAAAGCCGCGCTTCTGAAAGCGCGGCTTTTTTGTTTAGAGTACTCCAGTCCGAAGATCGAACCCCTTTTTTGGAATATGCTCTAACTTGCTTTTTCCTGCGAGTTGAGCGCTTCAGCTCCAATCTCAAACTGCATTCTGGCGAGTTTGGCGTAAAGGCCGTTCTGGGCGACCAGCGTGTCGTGGGTACCTTCTTCCACGATCTTGCCGCCGTCCATAACAACAATACGGTCTGCTTTAAGGACAGTTGCCAGACGGTGCGCAATAATCAGCGTGGTCCGGCCTTCCATAAGCTTATCGAGCGCTTTTTGAACGATGGTCTCGCTTTCAGCGTCCAGCGCACTGGTGGCTTCATCCAGCAGCAAAACAGGGGCATCTTTCAGGATGGCCCGGGCGATCGCGATACGCTGTCGTTGGCCCCCTGAGAGGGTTACTCCACGCTCGCCAATGAGGGTGTCGTAGCCGTCTTTCATGTTGTTGATGAATTCATCAGCCAAGGCGAACTTTGCCGCTTCAATAATCTGCTCTCTGGATGCGATCTCTTTGCCGAATGCGATGTTCTCTGCAATTGAGCTGCCGAAAATTGCGGTGTCCTGTGGGACCAGAGCGATGTGCTCGCGTAGGTCTCGTGGATCAGCTGAGTTCAGCTCGATACCGTCGAGTGTAACTTTACCTGCAACTGGATCATAATATCGCATCAAGAGCTGGAACAGTGTGGACTTGCCTGCGCCACTCGGGCCGACAATCGCGACCGTTTCGCCCTTTTTGACGGAAAGGTTCAGTCCCTCTAAGACACCAGCTTCTTTTGCTGTTGGGTAATGGAAGTCGACATCATCAAATTCGAGCTCACCAATGGCAGGAGAGGGAAGTTCGACTGGGTTGGTTGGTGCATTAATTTCGGATGGGGCATGTAACAGCCCCGTAATGCGGTCTGCTGCACCCGCAGCTTTTGCCAGTTCGCCCCATACCTGAGAGAGTTCGCTCATAGCCCCTGCAGCGATGATGGAGTAGATGAGGAACTGCGTGAGCTGACCTCCACTCATACGGCCATCAATCACGTCCAATGCGCCGACCCAGAGTACCGCCACAATACTTGAAGCGATGATCAGGATGATTGTGGCGATCAGGAATGAGCGAGCGCGGGTGGCGATGAGAGCAACTTCGTAAGTTGTTTCGATATCTCCTGCAAACCTGTCTGAAACGCTTTTTTCATTGGTGAAAGCCTGAAGTGTGCGGATGGAACCAAGTGCTTCTGTTGCGTAAGCAATTGCATTTGCGAGTGTGGATTGGGCATGGCTGGTTCTGTTACGAACTGCACGGCCAAAGCCAAGCAGTGGTAGGACAATGAGCGGGATCGCAAGCAATACAAACAAGGAGAGGCGCGGGCTGGTGATGACCATTAGGGTCGTCGAACCGGCGAACATCAGCAGGTGTCTCAGGGCAATGGATGCGCTGGCTCCAAAAGCTGACTGAATGAGGGTTGTGTCGGCTGTCAGGCGTGAAATGATCTCGCCGGACTTTGTTTTGTCGTAGAATGAGGGGGATAAATAAGTGAGGTGACGGAACACGTCAGAGCGTAAGTCCGCCACGACTCGCTCACCAATCATCATGACCATGTAGTAACGAAGAGAGCTGGTGAGGGCGAGTAGCGCGATTACAAAAATAATGACAATGAAATAGTCATCGATCAAATTGGGATTGTCGCCGGTAAAGCCGTAGTCAACCATGTAGCGGACGGCTATTGGCAGAACCAAAGTGAGGCCAGCTGCAGCTAGCAGAGCAAAGGTTGCCAGAACCAGACGGGCCTTGTGCCTTAAAAGATAAGGGAAAAGTGTTGCGAGCGGACGCAAGGTCTTTTCCCGATTGTTTGAGTCCCGCTGGCTCATGCCACCCCCGGATATCTGCGAAATCATCTAAGTTTATCGTATGATGCAGTAGATGTGTCCCGATAGATTTAATTACAAGCGCTTTCTCTGGTTTTCTGCGGGCTGTACCCTCTTGTTTCCTCTGTTTGGATGGGGTATAGACCCCTTCACAATTGTGCCGTTCTTGGAAAAGTGCGGCTTCTTTCTACCGATGCTTCAGGCCAGCCCTAAGCCCATCTTTTGATTGAGGCGGCCCAGCCGTTGCTGACAGGACAGTTTAGTCATGAAACAGGACATCCATCCAGATTACCACACCATCACCGTAAAGCTCGTTGATGGTTCCGAATTCACCACCCGTTCTACTTACGGTAAAGAAGGTGACACCCTGCAGCTCGACATCGATCCGAGCTCCCACCCAGCATGGACTGGTGGTGACCGTCAGCTCATGGACCGTGGCGGTCGCGTGTCCCGCTTCACCAACAAGTTTGGTGGCTTCTTGGGCAAATAATTGCTTTGAAGTTTGCGAAATTAAAAAACCCGAAGCGTTTGCTTCGGGTTTTTTTGTGCGCGTTTGAGGAGTGCGCAGGGTTGCTAGCGGAGTTTGGCGCTAGCGAAACTTATCAGGCTATTTAAACGCTGCTGTGATTTGAGAGAGCTGATCACCCACTGGATTGGAGGTGTTTGCCGCTTGTTCGCGCAGGAGCTCCTCCTTGAGCATGCTATCGACGTGCTTGATGCGTCTTTGCAGGTGGAATGAGGTTTCGATCAGGGTGCGAAGTGTGTCTGGCAGGTCTGGCCAGGCCGGGTTCTGCATTTCCTTGGTCGCATTATCGACGCGGATTTTGTTTTTCTCATTCTGAGCTTCTGCTTGTACAATCTCACCGTCATTGACTGCCCGTTGCAGGAGAAGCCAGGAGGCCATTTGCATGAGGCGCGTGGTGAGGCGCATGGACTCGGTTGCGTAAGCAAGAGAAGCGGCGGGACCAAGAGCTTTGCTCTGTTTCCTTCCCGGGCCATCAAGATAAGATGCAGTGTCTTCAATAAGACCCATACCTTCTCGGAAAAGCTCCGTGAAGTTTTGGGAGGACATGAGCCGTTGCGCGAAGTTGAAGGTGTTCTCTGGCCCAGTTTCAGTCTTGAATTCACCCATCTTAAAAATCCCTTCAATAACTGCCTTAGGTTTCTCTCACTCGCGTCCTTTAAATTCCCAGTCTGAAACAATTACGGCTCGAAAATTGAAGTGAGCCTATTAGAAAGAATAAAACTGTCTCGAAATGGAGCAAGAGATCTTACTTCAATCTGAACGGAGCAAAGCCCGTGCCAACTCATGGTTGTGAATAGAGTGGTTAAACCGGGACTGGGTGTTGCATGGGCAGAAAAAAAAGAGCCGCATCGGTGCGGCTCTGAGGTGTTTTAACAGGGAGGCGTCAAGCAGAGTGAACGTTCACTCTGGTTCCAGATCAACTGGAATAACTAAGTTCTAATTTAAAATGGTTAACGATACGTAAATTGTAAGTATCCAAATCATCTATTTGCAATTTGTATCTTGCATTTATATGAATTTGAATAAATTTCTGTTTTAAATATTGTTTGATTACTTAAAGAAGCTTTCTGCAGATGTGTTGGCGTTAGATTTTGTTTTGATCTCATTCTCAACGCGCACAATCTCTGCCTTAAGCTGCTCAAGACGCTCACTTAATTCGTGGATTGAAAGGTTCGTGAGGGGCTCTCCCACCACTACTCCGGAGGTTGCTGGGCGAGGTGTGTCATCATCATCGAATAAACCCATAGCGTTTATGAACTCCTTGTGTTGGCCTTTGGGGTATTCTCTTTTTCAAAAATGCGAGAATTCACCTTTGGTGGGGTAGACGGGCACTTGTTGCTAACTATTCTTTACCTAATTGAGAAGGTGAGCAAGCAGCAGTTTCGCTATTTGCAAAAATCGAGGCAGCTTATGACAGTAGATGATCGTTCAGCACAAATGAAAGCCGTTGTTATGAATGGCGTCGGAGGTTCGGAAGTTCTTGAAATTGCAGAGGTTGATGTCCCTAGGCCTGGTGTTGGTGAGGTGCTGATCAAAGTTCATGCGGCGGGGGTAAATCGTCCAGATGTCATTCAGCGGACGGGGGCATATCCGCCACCTCCTGGGGCTTCTCCTTTGCTGGGATTGGAAGTCTCCGGTGAGATTGTAGAGCTGGGAGAAGGTGTTGCTTCTCATAGTTTAGGCGAGCGGGTTTGTGCACTGACACCGGGTGGTGGGTACGCGCAGTATTGTGTTGCGCCTGCTGCTCATGTTCTGCCCGTACCTGCGGGGATATCTATGGAGGAAGCCGCTGGCATTCCCGAGACTTTCTTTACGGTGTGGTCCAATGTGTTTGATCGTTTGGGGCTTCAGTCCGGTGAGAAGTTCCTTGTGCATGGCGGGTCTTCCGGGATCGGAACAACGGCCATTCAGCTGGCAAAAGTGTTTGGTGCTGAAGTGTTTACAACTGTTGGGTCTGAGGAGAAAGCACAGGCAGTTCGTGAACTCGGAGCGGACTATGCGATCAACTATCACACGACTGACTTTGTAAAAGAGATTGGCAACATCACAGCTAAGCAGGGGGTTGAAGTGATCCTCGATATGGTTGGCGGCGATTACGTTGAGAAGAACTGGATTGTTGCGGCGGTTGATGGGCGCATCTGCCAGATTGCGACGCTTCATGGGCCTTCGGAAAATGTCAACTTTAGCCGATTAATGATGAAGCGGCTGACGCACACCGGTTCAACACTGCGACCACGGACCAACGCGTATAAAGGTCAGATCGCTGAGGCTCTTCGTGAGAAGGTCTGGCCACTGCTGGAAACCAGCCGCGTCAAGGTGGTTTTGGATAAGGTCTTTGATCTCAGTGATGTAAAGGCCGCGCATGACAGGATGGAAGGTTCCGGTCATATCGGAAAGATCATCCTCAAGGTTGCCTAGGGAAAGTGCATAGGCCGGTTTTGAATTCTCACAGGTTTCCTAAAGATGGTGGAGGCCTGTGTTGATCTGGTTTGCTTTTGGGAAAATGTGAGCGTATAGTGCGCTCAAGTTTCCCAAAAACTCTTATGGAATTCGGCTTCGCCACCTTTGATTAGGCTGTGGAGCACTCAGGAGGGATTTATACAATGTCCAACGCGCCGCTTATGCCAAAGGCAACAGCCGTATGGTTGGTAGATAACACCGCTCTTGGCTTTGATCAGATTGCTGCGTTTTGTAAGCTGCATCCGCTTGAAGTGAAGGCGATCGCTGATGGTGAAGCTGCTCAGGGCATCAAGGGTATGGACCCTGTTCTGGCAGGTCAGCTGACCCGCGACGAAATTGAAAAAGCGTCGAACGATCCGCGCTACCGTATGCAGATTTTCGAGTCCAAAGTGCGTGTTCCAGAGAACAAGCGCAAAGGTCCTCGTTACACTCCTGTTTCTCGTCGTCAGGATCGCCCGAACGCAATTTTGTGGCTTGTACGTTACCATCCTGAGCTGCTTGATGCTCAGATCATGCGTCTTGTTGGCACAACCAAGCCGACGATTGAAGCAATTCGTACAAGAACGCATTGGAACTCTGCGCATCTTGATCCGATGGATCCAGTTACTCTGGGGCTGTGTTCCCAGATTGAGCTGGACATTGAAGTTGAGAAAGCTGCGAAGAACGCTCCGAAACCGATTGAAGGTGAAGAGCCGCAATCCCTTCTGCCTGTTGATGAAACAACAAGCGAAGAAGCAATGGCTGCTGCGTTTGCGACACCTGCGCCGAAGACCCGTGAAGTTGAAGAAGCCGTGGATGCAGATGCTGTGTTCGCGAACTTCAAATCCACTGGTGACAGCGATGAGGACGAAGACGAGCGCTAAGAGCGCCTTTAGAGCGAATTCTTATCATTTGATTGAACTCAATCAAATGGAACGCGCTTGGAAGGGGCATAACTCTAAAAGAGCTTGCCCTTTCCTTTGTTGGATAACATGAAAAGCCGCTGCCTACCGGGGAGCGGCTTTTTTCGTGTTTGCGTTGCTATGTGCAGCTTTGCGTTATTCTGCGTTTTTTACGTTCTGGCTGCGTTGCTGTGTTCATTGGTGCCATGCAGGTTGGGGAGCTTTGAATTTGCTGGCAGCACGTTGGCCTCCTCCATCAGGGAAGTTACTCCCCTTGTTGAGGTTTGAGGCTATGATGTAGCATCACTTCAAATCCTGATTGATTGGATCGTTGCTCTGATGCGTAGATTGTTTGGTGCTGTATTGGCATTGCTTGTTGCAAGTGGTGTTTCGTTTGCCTCTGGCCTGAAGGATGAGAACCTTCTGGTCGGGATGCCTGAGGGCTACAAGGTTGCCTTTTCACAGAACAAGAATGGGCTGCTGGTTTCAGAGATGATCCCGCACGGGCAATCCCTCAAGACCTGGAAGGACATGGTGACCGTCCAGATCCACTTTTCTCGTCGAGTACCAATGAAGGTGCTGGAGAAGCAGTATACGCAGGTGAAGAGCCCTATCTGCAAGCAGCAAGACGGGCGCTTGCTGAAAAAGGGGCGCGAGAACGGTTACGAGTTCGGTTTGTTTCTTACCAGCTGCATCTCCGCACCTATTTTGTCATCAAATCCTGGCGCTCAAAGGTGCGTAAGGCGGATATTGCGAAATGGTCAGGTTATCTGTCTCGTGTAAAGGTGTGTGATAGCCGGATTGAGGGGAGGAGGTGTCCGTGAGTGCTGTGAGGTGGGTATGAGCCCATAGCTGCCGTCCAGCTTCGCTCGACCTTTCACATGTGCCGCATGTTGCTGTTGTGACCTTTGTGGACATTGGCCGTGATATGAAATTCGAGCCTTCTCAGCAAGTTTCAACCGCAGGTCGATTTCGGATTGGAGACTGTCGAGCCCCCTCGCTAGCTGCGCTACCGAAACACAGAGGCCTTCATGCTGGGTAAAACGAGCATTGGTGCAAAATGCGTCTTGCGACAGCTTTTAGTCTGTGGCGGTCTTTGCTTACCAACAGAGTTGGTAGAGGAGGAGGGTCGGCTACGTGTAATGAATTGAATTCCGTCTGGACTTATTATTTACCTACCATACATTGCCACAATCAATTGCAGATATGATTCTAGTCCAAACACTGCTCCCTAATGTCGGGAATGATGCTTTGTCTTCGGCTACAAACACCATTTGAGAAAACCCAAAATGATTACACTAGAAAACATTGAAGTTCAGAAAATTCGTTTCGGCGATCCCGATGCGCTGCACGAATTTATGAAGCAAGATAAAGCTAATTCTATGGTTCTTCAAAATTCATTTGTGGCTCCGCCTCGAACCGACATCAGTGAGTTGAAGACAGGGGCAAAATATCTAATAATTGGCCCTAAAGGATCGGGGAAAACCACTCTCTTACTCTATTTAATGAGAGGTGAAGTAGCCGAATATTCACGTTTAGTGTTATTCAAAAGTAACATTCGGCATGAAGACCGTAACAATTTGGACAAATTGGCCAAAATGATATTTGTAGAAGGCGTTGGTTCCTACTCGATGGACACCGACTATCGAACGATTTGGGAATGGTACTTACTGAAAAATTTTCTAAGGCTGCTAGATGATAGCGATGTAATCGAAGGTAAAGACATCTTTCGGGATATTGCGTTACTTTTGGAGGCAAATAAAGACAAATTTTCTGCTCTTTTCGAATCTGTAAAAGTTGAAGGGGCAAGAGGTAATATTAAGCTCAAGTTTGATACAGGAATTCTGCAAACAGAGATAGGTGCGGAAATTAATGCTCGTAAAGTATCTGGAGATGAAATCGCGCTTTTAGACCTTGTGCGCCTTGTGCAAGACGCCCTCCATAAGGTTAAGCTTAAGCCAGAGGTAAAGTGTAGGCTCTATTTTGATGAGCTAGAGTTTTCTCTCGAAAAAGACGGAACTGGCGAAAGAGATCGCCGAATGGTCCGTGATCTAATTTTTGCCATCTATAGTACCAACCTTCTCTTCCAGCAATGTAACATCGACGTCTTGTATTATGCCGCCGTAAGATCTGAAGTCTTGCAATCGTTTCCTGGCTCTTCACAAGAAGTAGGAAAAATTACCAGGGCGTTTGGCGCAAGTCTTAGCTGGGAGCCACAAAATGATCAGAGGAGTACGATACTCGATATCTTTGAAAATAAAATTATACGATCTGAGATTGAAGAAACTGGCGGGTTTCAGGACGACGCCCTAACAAAATATTTCCCAAAAGAAGTCGCAGGTAAACAATTCTCAAAATATATTCTTGATCAAGGTGGGCATAGGCCGCGCGGAGTATTGTTATGCCTCCTTGCCGCAGTTGAACGTGCTTGGGGAGCAAAGAAGTTTGAAGCCAAGCACTTTGCTGATGATGACAATAGTTTTGGCATCGCGATGCTGGACGAATATAAAGAAGAACTATCAGCAACTATGTTTGAGGAAGAAGTTGAGCTAACACTCTCCTTGCTGCGAGGAAAAAGTAGCGTTTTCAGTTTACAGGATTTTCGAGCGCGGATGATTGAACACAATTCAAACGTCAATAAAAGAGTATTTGATGTAGACAACGATGCTAGCAAACATTTAAGTATACTATACAGAGTTGGTGCAATTGGAAATGCGTACTTTACATCAGATAATTTTCCACGACAGACGTGGGCTAATCGAGGATATCCTACCCCACTCTTAGATAAGCAGTTCGTAGTCCATGTGGCAATTCAAAAAGTTCTGCAAACTACATGATGCCACTTGGCCGCTCATGTTTACAATACGAGCGGCAGTTCACTCTGAGTAATCTGAATGGCTATTTTAGGCTCGGATAACCCCGCCCTTATTCAGTCCTCAATCGATTATTCTACGAAAAAAAGCTTTTCGAAAACGAGATACAGATTTCTGCTGTGCAGGCTCGGCAATCATTGGCTGAAGTGGTCAAATGTCAGCTTCTAGCTCTTGGGCACTGGCAGTCGCTTCTCATTCTTATGAATTATCGCAATGCAACGAATGTCCGGTTTGTCCGCATAACGGTTGTCTCATGCCTTGAAGGCTAGTTGTTTTGCGTCAGTTAAGCCTATCCCATTGAGCACTTTTTATAGCCTTGGACGGATAGATGAGGCTCTGGATCCCTGATCAAGTCAGGGATGACGTCGTTTTGGTGCTGTGCTCTTGAGAAGATTGTAGTTTTGCTGGTTGAAGTCCCACCGCCGTCATGTCGGATGGAGCGTCGTGGAGATCCGGTATCCAGAATGAAAACAGGCGCTTGAGTTTCATGCTCAAGCGCCTGTTTTTGTGTCTGGTTTTATCGGCCTTTACCGCTGTGTGAGTTTTAGCTCGATGCGGCGGTTTTTGGCGTTGGCCTCATTGCTGGTGCCTTCTTCCAGGGGTTGGAACTCGCCGAAGCCGGCGGCGACCAGGCGGTCTGGTTCTACGCCTCTAGCAATGAGGTATTTGACCACCGAGATGGCGCGTGCGGCTGAGAGTTCCCAGTTGTCGCGCAGGCGGCCTGTGCCGGAGAGGGGACGGGCATCGGTGTGACCATCCACGCGTAGGACCCAGTTGATCTCGGCGGGGATTTGTCCTTCAAGCTCCAAAATGGCGCTTGCGAGGATATCCAGCTGGTTTTTGCCCTGTGGGTTGACCTCGTCATCACCGGAGGAGAACAGCACCTCGGACTGGAACACGAAACGGTCGCCGACAACTTCGATATCGGAGCGCTGGGCGAGGATTTCGCGCAGGCGGCCAAAGAAGTCGGAGCGGTAGCGTGAGAGTTCCTGTACGCGCTGGGCGAGGGCGACGTTGAGCCGCTTGCCAAGGTCTGCAATGCGTGTCTGGCTTTCTCTGTCACGCGTTTCTGATGCGTCCAGTGCGTCTTCCAGCACGGCGATCTGGCGGCGCAGGGCGCTGATCTGTTGGTTGAGCAGTTCTACCTGTGCCAGAGCCTTATCGCTGATCTGCTGTTCGCCTTCCAGCTTTGCACGCAGGGATGCCAGAGCACCGCCTGCCTCATCAATCTGGCCGGAGCGTTCGTTGAGCAAGCCCTGAAGACGGTCCCGTTCACTTGCGGTCTGATCCAGCCCCAATTGCAGGGAGGAGATGGTGGATTCCAGATCTCCAACACTCGCCTTTTCCAGCGCCAGCAGCTCAGTGAGCTCTGCGATTTGCTGGTTGAGGCGGTTGAGCACCTTATCCCGGCCAGACAGCTGCTGGCTGAGGAAGAACTGCGCAATCATGAAGATGGAGAGCAGGAAGATGAACACCAGCAGGAGTGCGGACATGGCATCCACGAAACCCGGCCAGTAATCCTCTGAGTTGTTTTGAGACCTGCGTGTGCGTACACCAGCCATGCTTTATTCCTTCTCCCGCTCTACCTCTGCGGTGAGCGTTTTCAGGAAGCGTTCAATCCGGCGCTGTTGCATGGACTGGGCCTCAGCCCATTCACGCATCATCTTTTGCTCGGAACGTACGTGCTGGACGAGGCCCTGAATGCCTTCTGCCAGTTTGCTCATGGCAGCGTTGGAATTGTCATCCGGCTCAGCGCCTTTTGCTTCCATAGACTTGCGCAGTTTGTCGAGGGTGACGCGCAGGTCTGCTGCCATATCAGCAGATGTGCCGTTGCCCAGCTCATCGGGATCGATATCCGTCAGGGTGGAGAGCCAGTCTTCCAGTTCCTGATAGAAGCGGTTCTGTGCCTGTCCTGCCTGCAGGTCGAGGAAGCCTAGAACGAGGGAACCGGTCAAACCAAGCAAGGAGGAGGAGAACGCGATGCCGAGGCCGGTCATCTGTGCGGTGATGCCGGAGACCAGATCTTCAAACAGCACGTTGGCATCGCCGCCTGCTGCATTCAGCGTGCTGACGGTGGTTGCCACGGCGCTTACTGTTTGCATCAGGCCCCAGAAGGTACCGACCAGACCGAGGAAGATGAGCAAGCGGGTGAGGTAACGTGAAATCTCGCGGGATTCATCCAAGCGCATGCCGATGGAATCCAGCATAGAGCGCATGGTGGTTGGCGAGATGGTCATGTCGCCTGCTTTGTTGCCAAGCAGGGTTGCCATTGGCGCCAGAAGGATAGGTGGGCGGCGTACCTCCAGGCGTGGATCGCCGAGGCGGAAGCCGTTAACCCATGATACTTCCGGGAAAATTCGCAGGACCTGCCTGAAAGACAGAAGTATACCCAGTGCTGCGACGCCTACGATCAGGCCGTTCAATGCGGGGTTTGCCATGAAGGCTGCTGTGATTTGCCCGATCAGGACAAAGGCGATGAAGCCTGCCAGGACCAGAAAAATAATCATGCGCCACAGGTAAACCTGTGGGCTCGACAGACTGTAGGGATCGTAGTCGCGTGCCATTATCCTGCGTACATCTAAAGCAAAGCGGCTTCTCTTTGTCTGGTCAGACCAATCAAGCAGAACCCGCTTTAAAGTTAATGATGTCTTTAGATAACGCGATTTCCGGTTAATAGGAAACCGCAAATCGCTGCGATTGGGCAAGAAAAGCGTAAGTTTTTAAATAAGTCGCATTTTTGTGCGCGTGCTGCCGTGTTTTGGGCGGGATGTGGTCATGGTGTGAGTTTGGTGTTTTGCTAGACTGAATAGGTGTTCTTCTCACAATAAATTATTGCAAGTTTTCTTGCGGCGGCGATTTCAGACGCTCAATATCGGAGCTCTACTTTGTATGTCTAGTCGGCATACTTGGTTTGACTATGCACCAAGTATGCTGTTTATCATTGAAAGAGCACCTGTAGCCATGAGGTTGCCAGTTGCGCCAGCCAACGCAGTTCTGAGATCGCCAAGTAAGCCGTTAATCGCTTTTTTACTTGGATCTGGCTTTTCAGTTTCGTTCAATAACTTCTGAATAGTTGGTGATAGAAAGTCTTCATTAGCTCCTGAGGACACTAATTCGGGTAAGTTGATCTCGAGTTGCTGGGCTAAGCGTCTCACCTCAGAGGTGTTCAGATTACCTCCAACTATATCGTTGACCTGATTTTGATTTCCAATGACCCCAACTAACGTGCCGACAGAGCCAATGTTAATCCCTGCATTGTTCTTAGCGGCCTGTATCTCTTCTGCATTAAAAGAAATCCCATTGCCCTTTATTCCTGACTTTTCAAGTTCGATTGCCCAGTCCAAAACTTTTGTCCGAACTTGGTCTATGACATTTACCAAAGCACCTCGGCCAATAAAATTGACCATTTCACCAAATTCAAAGCCTGCTTGTGCATTTAACTGACTTATTAACTTAGGTGGTAATGGGACTTGAAATGAGTCGCCATCACCGTTGGTAAGAAGATCTTCTATTGCTGAAATTGCTTGTCTAAGCTTAACCTGACTAATGAGCTCTATAAGGCTGCCATCTCTATCCATAATGGGAATCCAACCATTAAATGGATTATGCGCTTTAGGAATACCTCTTGCTTTACGATAAGGAGGGACATCCTTATTGAAATAGCCATTTAGTTCATTATCTACCCACGCTTCAATCTCAGACAGCCTTAGCTTTGCAGCAGCAAGTTTTACCTTTCGGAGCAGTGTTGTAATAGAGGTTCTCGTGTCTAATGCTTCACGTTGGATTTCTTCTACTAAACTTGCCACTTTCAATATCTCCAGAGCAACCCGATGCAATGATCTTTAGTAGGTTAATTCGGCTTCGACATCCATAGCTTTTGTCAGAATGGATGGTTCCTAAGGTCATGCTGGATGGAGCGTACTGGAGATCCGGTATCCGGATTATTTGAGGAGGACTGCGGGTTTAGCTCTGGTCCCTGGGTCTTCGCTTTGCTTCGCCTGGGATGACACCAAGGCGTAGTGTTGTTGGCAGTCGGTGGTTTGTTAGTGAGGCAATGTCTGTTGTTGAAGCCTGAGAGCTATGTCCCCAACGTCATACCGGACAAACGGAGTGCTGATCCGGTATCCAGTGCCGTATTGCGAGGCTTGTGCGTGGGGCTCTGGTTCCCGCGTTGCACTTCGTTTGCGCGGGATGACGAGGTGGAGTGGTGCTATTGATGGATGCCTTACTGAGCTCCCTGTGTAGGCTAGTGGTTGGCCACTGGCCGCCGCTGCAACACCGGTGTCTTCCCGGCCATTGAGCCAGGATCTATGAGGTGGTCCCTCAAATGATGATGGTGTGTTTGGGTGATTGTGGGAGCGTGTTGTGGTGGCCAAACTGCTTCCATGTCTTACTTCATGTACATACTGGCGAGTAAGCCGCGTGGGACGCTTTATACTGGCGTGACGAATGATCTTGCGCGGCGGGTTTATGAGCATAAAAGCAAGGTTGGGTGTCGCTTTACCGCGAAATATGGTGTTTCGAAGCTGGTTTACTTTGAGCAATTCAGGGATGTGAATGACGCGATCCGCCGGGAGAAGCAAGTGAAGCGATGGCGCCGGGTCTGGAAGATCGATGCGATTGAAGGCCTGAACCCGAAGTGGGATGACTTGTATTTGCGGTTCAATCATTAAGCGGCAGGTTTGTGGGTATGGATCCCGGGTCTGCGCTGCGCTTCGCCCGGGAAGACACCGGGGATACTGCTCGCGGCTTACTGTGTCGCACTGGTTCTCGCGTCGTACTGTGTTTGCGCGGGATGACGGCGGTGGGTTGGTGGTGATGCAGGGGGATGACACCTCTCCCGTTACGCACACTTGTTAGAAGTTGCAGTTTGACAAGATGCGTGTTTCATTCCACATTTGCTGGTGAGGCGTAGAAACCTCTCAGCGCGGTACCCGCTCCCGTAATTGGCGGATTTTTTGTGCCTTTTTTCTAAGGGCGCGAAGCCTTTGCTATGAGCGGGAGGGCGGTGAATACAACACCTCCTTCGGGAGGGAATAAGCCCGCCTGTCGTTGTCAGGTTTCTACCCTCCCGCTCGCCAGCGGGTCGTAGAAAACTCGTTTGTCTTGCGGTCCTTCAACAGCCAACAACGAGGCTTTGAATATGACCGACTCCGCATGCGCGTGTAGCGCCACAAATACTCTTCAGAATGAAATTGACGAAGTAACCATTGCTGTCTCGGACTTGCAGAACCTTGCTTATATTCAGCAGCTTGTGCTGAGTGAGAGGATGCAGGAACCGAGTGGGCGGGATGCTTTGCTCACTTTGCATTATGCCTTTCGAGACCGCCTGGAGGCTTTAGAAAAGGCTTGCGGAACACTATCCAAAGCGCATCTCCACCCAAAGCGAGCGGGTGCTTTTCGGGGATTCGCCGGGAGCGGTGTCGATCGTCCGCAGCCAATAAACCTGACAGTGCCTTCCTGATCCGATCACTGTGATCGGCACCTGAAGGGCGGCCTCTAACACCCTTGCTCAGCCCTCAATGGGTGTCCTGCTGGTCTGCGGAGCTGTCATCCTTCCGCAGGCCAGTGCTTTGCTGTGTGTGGGAGCCATTTGTGCGTGGGGATGAGTGTACCTTCTGCAATAAAAAAGCGGATTGCCTGAGGCAACCCGCTTTTGAAATGATGTTGAGTGAACTCTCTTAGAAAGAGTAGCGCAAACCTACGTTGAACTGGTTCTGGTGAGCGGAGTAATCGGCATCCTCGAATGCCTCTGTCTTGAAATTGTACTGGAACGAGTACTCAGCGAGCAGCTCAAGATTTTCAGAGATTCCGTAGCCAACACCAGCGCCTAATTTCGTAGAGAAGTGGTTGGTTGATTTTTTGAGGGAGTCGACCCCATTATCAAAATCGAGTTTCACCTGCGAGAAACCAGCGCCTAAGCCGATGTATGGTGTAAAGGCGGTTTCGTTTTTGAAGTCGTAGTATGCGACTGCCAAAATGTCCCATACATCGAGATCTGTATCATTTTCAGAAAATGCAGCGTATCCGCCTTCCAAACCAACGCGGACATTGTTGGAAAGGTATGTGCCAGCGCCAATACGGCCGTTAAATCCTTCGTCTTTAAAGGACCCATCATCATCGCCATCGATGTGTACTGTGAGCTTGCCCAAAGATAGGCCACCAGTGCCCTGAACGTACCATTCATTTGCATTTGCGGATGTCATGGCGACTGTAGAAATTGCAGCAGCTGCAAGAGCGATCAAGAGATTCTTTTTCATTTTAAAACTCACATGAAACGACGAGAAAGCATGATTGATGCATACAATATGCAACTCATAATGGAAATCTATGTAGGTATAAAATCTATAGTAGTTGCATGATTGCTACATCTTCTTAGTGAAATGGCTAATCGCTTTTCCTCGCGTGAGGCTGACTAATTAGGATGCAGCCCTCAGTGGGTGTCCTGTTGGTCTGCGGAGCTGTCATTCTTCCGCAGGCCAGTGCTTTGCTGTGTGGGGGCTATTTGTGGGTGGGGATGAAGTCGAAGAGTTCCCAGCCGTCGGTGGTGGCGGTGATGTACTTCATGTCCTGGCCTTCCAGCACCGCACAGGTGAGCCGGCCTGAGGCGTAGGCTTCTGTGTCTACACCGAGCCGGTTGGGGTGGCGGTCAATACGCTCTGTGGGGGTGTGGCCGTGGACGACGAAGACGCCGAAGTCCTCTTGCGAATTGAGGAAAGGACCGCGGATCCACATGAGTTCTTCTGCGCGTTGTTCTTCCAGCGGAACGTCTGGGCGAATACCGGCGTGGACGAACAGGTAATCTCCGCATTGGTAGTGGAGGGGCAGGGATTCGAAGAAGGTTTCGTGCAGCTTGGAAAGGTTTTCCTTAAAGATGGTCTGCACGCTTTCAGCGCCTGCCGAGCCCATAAGATCATGAATGGAGAGGCCGTAGGAGAGCAGGGTTTCGGTGCCGCCCAGATCCTCCCAGTGATAGAGCGTGCCCGCATCCTCCAAAAACTCCAGCAGTGAGGCTTCGTGATTGCCTTTCAGGCAGATCTGGCGCGGGGTGCGGTGGTGGTGATCGACAAGGAAATCAATGACGCCCTGACTGTCCGGGCCGCGATCGATGTAATCTCCGAGGAAGACTGAGATCGGGTCGGTCACCGGGCGTTTTTTCAGGTCGCTCTCAATAGCATTGCCCATGATCTTCAGCAGGTCCAGCCTGCCGTGGATGTCTCCCGTTGCATAAATGCGGGTCCCTTCCGGAAGAGTTGGATGGGTGTTTTGCATGGTCGTCCCGTTCCAAATGCTGGTCTGTGTCGCGGTCACTGGTGGTCCAATCTACTTTAAGAAAACGAATGAGGAGCAAACCCACAGCCTCAATTTGTTGGCTTTGAGGCTGTGGGAAAGGCTCTGATTGATGGGTGGTTGGAACTGGTTTGATAAAAATAGTTCGATATCGCACTTGTTTTGTGTGTGGTGGTGTGTTTATAGTTCGATATCGCACTAAATGGAGTTGAACGATGAAACTTTCCAGACGCAAGATGATTGGCCTAATGGGTGGTGGTGTGGTTGTGGCAGCGACTGCCTCAGCTGGTGGATTTCTGGCGACACGTCGTCCAACACGGGCGTTGGCTCCCTGGGACACTGCTGGCGCTTACACTGAGCCGCGGATGAAGGCGCTGTCCTATGCATTGCTTGCGCCGAACCCTCACAATCGTCAGCCTTGGGTGGCTGAATTGCGTGGGAGCAACATGCTGGCCATTTACCGCGACAAGAGATTGAACCTGCCAGAGACTGATCCGTTTGACCGCCAGTTGACCGTTGGCATGGGGTGTTTTCTGGAATTGTTGCGCATGGCTGCGGCAGAAGATGGGTACGATTTGCAGACGGAGCTGTTTCCGCTTGGTGAAGACGGGCCCGTTGCGACGGCCTACTTCGCGAAGGGGGGCACGCCTGATCCGCTGTTTGCGCATGTTTTTGAGCGGCACACCAACCGGCAGGCTTATAAGGATGTGTCTGTTTCAGCAGAGGCGGAAGCGGTTTTGGCTGACTATGCCACGATCAAAAGCGATAAGGCTGAGGTGGCAGCTCTGCGGAAGCTGACATGGGAAGCCATGGATGTTGAGCTGACAACGCAGCATGTGATGATGGAAAGCGTTGATTTGATGCGGTTTGGTAAAGCCGAGATTGAGGCGAACCCGGATGGTATTGCACTGAGTGGTCCGTTTTTGGAAAGCCTGATGCTCGCTGGGATGTTGAGCCGCGAAGATCAGGCGGATCAGACCAGCTCAAGCTTCAAGCAGGGGCGGGATATGATCCGGGATGCGATGAATGCGACGCAGGCGTATGCGGTGGTCACCAGCCCGGGCAATTCGCGGGTTGATCAGATTAAAGCAGGGTATGAATGGATCAGGTTGCAGCTTGCGGCAACTGGATTGGGCCTTTCCATGCAGCCGGTGAGTCAGGCGCTGCAGGAGTTTCCTGAAATGGCAGAGCATTATTCTGCGGTGCACGAAATGCTGGCTGGCCCGGGTGAGACTGTTCAAATGCTTGCACGATTGGGGTATGGTCCCAAAATTGATCCCAGCCCACGCTGGCCTTTGGAAACACGAGTGGCGAATGTCTGACGATACCCTGTCCCGCGATCTGACACCTTTTTTTTCCATGTTCGTTGAGGCAGGGATTATAAACCAGATTGGCTCCGCGTTTTTGGAAGCGCGGCTGCCAAAGGGTCTTTTGGTTTCGCATTTTGGGGTGACCAGCCATTTGAGCCGTGGGTTTGATGGCGCCACTCCGCTGGAGCTTGCCCGGTCGTTTCAAGTTGCGAAAACAACCATGACGCATACGCTGGGCGGGTTGGAAAAGCACGGTTTTGTGGAACTGCGCCCCAACCCGGATGACGGGCGCTCCAAGCGGGTGTGGTTGACACCGCAGGGGCGGCAGTTTCGTGATGATGCTGTGCAGCAGCTGGAGCCACTGTTTCAAAAGCTGGCTGAGCGGTTTCCACCTGAGCAGGTCTCTGTGCTGTTGCCGGGCATCAGTGAGTTTCGTGCTGTGATTGATCAGCTGCGGGATGAGGAGAAGTAGCAGCCGATGTTGCTCCGGTTAGCAGCAATAAAGCAGTTCGCATTTAGGTTGAAACATCTGAACTGCTTTAGCCTTTGTTTTTGCTTATCTTTATCCGAAAATCGGTTCCCACTTTTCGGCGATACGCTGTAGGCTGAGGCATAGTCCGGTGAGGTAAAGGCCTATGCCGAATGAAAGGTGGGCGATAAGACTTCTCGTTCTTGCGATTGCTGGCGCTGGCGTTTTGGAGGCAGCAATTCCAAAACCGAACGCTGGTTGCATGAAGAAGAAGGGGAAGCCCACTGAAAGCAGGCCGATTATGAGGGGCATCAGGATGGTTGGGTTTTGCAGCCAGGTGGGCCCGGTCACAGCCAGCAAAAAGAACGCAAATACAGCGCCGATGACGTAATGGGCGATCCATCCGGTGGAGCGTTCAAACGGCTGCGGAGAGCTCTGCATGATGTTTTGGTGCTGGAACTGCCCGCGCAGCATGCTCAGCAACCAACGACCCACCAACCGGTAATCCAGAGATGGGATCGCGAAAAAACGCAGGCGCACCCAGGCGACCAGATCCATGAAAATTGTTGCGCCAATGCCAAGCAGTATAGCATTGATCAGAAGACTTGTTGTGTGCATGACTTTGCCTTTCCTGATAAGGAGTTGGCGGCAAAGTGCCACTTCAAGTCGACTTGAGGTCAAGGGCATTCTCTAAATTTTAATGGATAATTTCTCTCAGGTTAATCGTGCTCGTTATCTTGCCTTTGGGTTGTCTAGGCTTGTTGCTTGGCCGTGTTGGCTAACAGCAGCTCTGTGGCGGCTTTGACATGCTGTTCTATCTGCTGATCAGAAGGGCGGGGCATTCCCATCAAAACGCAGTCTCTGAAGCCAAGCAGCATTGACGTCCAGAGCCGGACGGCTGTGTCTGGTTCAGCCAGACCCAACCTGTCGGTAAAGAACACGGCGAGGGGTGTATCGGTTTCATTGGGGCCGACCGAGAAGAAGGTGCTTGTTATTTCTGGTGCTTTTGCGCTCTCGGCCACCAGCAAGCGGAATGTGCTCAGGTGATTGCTGGATAAGTGCGCATGGATGAAGCTTACACCAAAACCTTCCAGAGCATCCTTTGTGTCAGGCTTTTTTAGATGATCGAAGAAGTTGTCTTCTGAATCGGATCCCATGTGCATCAAGGTTGCTTGAAACAGGTCGATTTTGGAGGAGAAGTAACGGTAAACCGTTTGCTTTGTGACCTGAGCCTGATCAGCGATCTTGTCCATGCTGGCCAGTATATAGCCCTCTGAGAGAAACACGTGTTGTGCTGCTTCCAGAATCGCACGGCGCTTCTTCTCTTTGTTTTGCTCGATCTTCCCCATACTTTGCCCTTTGCAACAAAATCATACCAATCAGTATGATTTTGTTGACATTCGTGTGTATCTGAATAAATCATACTGAGCGGTATGATTATTGAAGGTATACATCATGTCTTATCTAACAGGGTACACGTTAGACCAGAAAAATCTGAGAGTATCCGGAATTCTTATCACCCTGCTGGGTGCTGTGCTGATGAGCTTTGACCCGATCTTCATCCGGTATTCGGGTGTAAGCGGGTTTGATACAGCATTCTTATTCGGGCTTTTTACAGCTATCTCAATGCCATTCTTTATCCAGATGCGGGATGAGCGCGGGGTGATTGGGGCGTTGCGGGCGAGCGGATGGCCAGTCTTGTTTTCCGGCTTGTTGATGTTGGGGAGTGCTTCTTCGCTGGTGCTGAGTATCAAGCTGACATCGGTCGCCAACACTTTTGTTATCCTCAGTATCTCACCAGCATTAGCTGCTGCGTTCAGCTGGCTTTTTCTTGGGGAGGTGACGAAACGCGCAACGTGGATTTCTATCATTTCGATAATGATTGGAATTGCGATTGTTGTCTCCGGTTCGTTTGGGTCCGGAACTCTTATGGGGGATGTACTGGCAGGGCTAGCGGTGACGTGTTTGTCTCTCAATCAAACACTCTTGCGCAAGTATCAAGGTGTCAGCCGCATGGCGAGCGTTGGTGTTGGTGGCTTCCTGTTGGCGGTGGCTATGTTTTTTCTCGCTGCGCCGTCCACTTACAGCCTGAACACATGGGTCATTATGGGCTTGATGGGATTGTTTACCGCTCCATTTGGTCGTGTCCTTTCTCAAGTTGCGACGCGCTATATCACAGCGCCAGAGGTTGGCATGTTGCTGATGATAGAGACGGTGCTGGCCCCTCTTTTTGCCTTCGGTTTTTTTGGTGAGATACCGCACCAGGAAAGCTTCATCGGTGGCACGATTATCGTCGTGACGATCCTTATTTACGCAGTGATTTCCGGCAGGGAAGAAGCTTAAGGAGTATAGTATGACTGGAGAACTTATCTATATCGGGCATATTGAAACCCCGTATTTTGATGTTGAGGATTGCCCGAACAACATTCAGCCTGAAGGGCCAGAATGCAAAGTCATCCTGAAACATGATTATTGGGCAGGATTAAAGGGCCTTCAGCCGGGGCAGGCGATTATGTTGCTGTACTGGTTTGAAAATACGCAAAGATCTCTCATCCAGCAGAAAGGGTGCAGCCACTCAACTGATGACCTTATTGGGAGTTTCGCGCTTCGCTCACCTCATCGGCCCAACCCCATTGCAGTCTCTCAATTGCCAATTCTAAGTATCGGAGATGGTGTGATTACTGTTCGGGGTCTTGATTGCCTGAATGAGACCAAACTGCTTGATATTAAACCTGCAATTTTGCATGAAGCCGTGAGACCAAAGCCTTAGGAAGACCTTTTGCTTTAGGTTTACGCATGACTGCTGGGCAACGTGTGAGGAGAGCATCCATACACGTTGCTTCTTTTCAGCACCTTTTATTGAGTTTGGGTTATTTTATTTCAATGATTAGAATTGTAGAGAAATAAAATATCAACTTAGCGGTGTGGTTGTGCTCTTCGATACACTTGTGCATCAACTGCTTCTCTAGGCTTGTCCTGTTCGCTTTTGCTTCATGCAGTTGTTTGGGAGAGCATTTTGGAGCGATGTCAGGAAACGGAATTACAAGACCTATTTGATGGTTTGGCGGCGGAGCTTCAATTGCCTGCTCTGGCGCCGAACGGAGCTGGGCAAGTTGCCCTTCACTCTGATGAACATCATCTTACGACAATGATTTGGGCGCGGTTTCAGGAACGGCGCTATGAGGTTCAGTTGGAAGCTGATGTGTTTCCAGAAAATGATCTGGAATTGCCTCAACTGAAAACCCTGTTGGCTCGTGTGGGCCAACTGACGTCCTGTGGCCTGATACTCGATGCCCGGCAGCGCTATGCTGTGCGGCAACACCTCCTTTTGCAAATGACTGATCCGGTTGAACACCTGATGGAGGCTTTGAAGAGCTTTATTGGTGAGGCTTTGCAGCTGCGCCATTCGCTGGTCAACGCCGGAGACGCAGAAAGCCAGTGGTCCTCAGAGCATATTTTGGTCTGAGTGGTTTGGGAGGGACGCCACTATGAGGAATACCGGAATATCAACGCAGGCCAGTACGGCCAGTTCAAATGTTAGTCTGGCTTCTGGGTCGACAGAGACCAGACCGGAAAGGGTGCGGACCAATACTCAGTCTGCGCGGATGCCTTACCGGCTTTCGGCAGTACCTGTAGCTGGTGGTGGGCGAGACGCGCGTGTTCCCTCTCAACAAAGCAGGGTCTCTCTGGCAAGTTTTCAGCCCCGGCGTGTTCCTTCTTCTGGCGTGTCCGGGCAAACTGCGCGGCTCGCACCAGAGGCACCTGCAATTTCCTCCATGGAGCGGGCGCTTCTGGATTCACGTCTTAAGCTTCAACCTGTTCAGCGTGATTATCTGGGCCATACGGCCCGGTTTGGTGACAAGGTTGCTGGGGTTGGTGCTGAGAACCGTATGCTGCAGGAGCTGCAGGCATTTGCCAAAGACCCAAGCTTGCTAACGAAAGAGCGGGCTGCTGACCTGCAAAAGCAGCTGGCGGCTGTCTCGTTTTCTGACCCTGAGCAGGCTGAGACCAAGCAAACCCTCGTCGATCACTTTAAGAGAATTGCACGGGGAGCGACGCCGAACCGCCAGACCCTGCGTGTTCTTGGGCCTGTCATTAAAGACCTACACCGCCACGTTGAAGAGAGGCAACCTGCGCTTGATCGGGCGCTGGATGGTGGCAGAGCGCAGTCGCGGCTGCGTGCCAGCCAGACAGAATGGAATGAAGTTCGGACCAAGCAGCTTTCCGAGATTGCGGGTGGGCAGGATAAAGATGCTGGGTATCATCCCTCCCGGGTGACTGCACGAGGAGCCGCTGTTGAGGGCGTGCAGACAGAGGGGCTTGTGAGAAATGTTCTGGGTAAGTTTCCTCACAATGTCACGCCGTTGATCAACGGAGCTGTGAATGGTCGCGCAGAGATTTTCCGTGGTGAAATCCCGATAACGGATGGCGTTGCTTATGGTCGCTTCGGGTTTACCAGCTTTTATTACGCTCTAGGTGCAATCCAGAGCCTGATTTCAGCGCGGTCTGCTTATACGAGCATGAAAGCTGCGGATGCAGCACTGGATACCTTTCGCTCTGAGGCTTCGCAGTTTCTTGAGGCGCAAAAGAATATTGCTGAAGTGGCTGCGTTGTCCCGCATGGTCAAGGATGTGCAGAAAGGTGGCGGTTCCCCTTTAACGCTGCTGGATACGATGGCTCAGGCGGTAAAGGCAGGTAAGGTTTCCCAGGACGGACTTGGTGTTGCTTTGCATGGGGTGTTTCCTGATTTATCACCACGCGCGAGTGCTGCTTTGGACGCTTACGTTAAAACTGAGATGGGAACCGCTGGAGAGACTGAGTGCCTGACCACTTTGCGCAATGAAGTGGCGCTGCATTATGGCGAGAGTTCCACCACTGACAGTGCGCATTTGAAGGGTGGTCTGGATCATCTTGAGGGCGCACTTAAGCAGAGAGTGCGAGAGGCTGATCGGGCTCATAAAACACTGACCGGGCTTGTTGCCAATTATGGCAAAAATGCTGAGCTGGCGAAGGCCATGCGAGATGACTACCACAAACAGATGCATGTGAGTATTTTCTCTGCAGAAGTGTGGGGGCTTGCCATGGTTGCTGATGGCATGGCGATCGCGGAAAGAGCTTTGACCTCAAATGTTGAAGGGGTTTCTCTGGTTACGACCGGGTTGGGTTATGCTGCCGGCACTGTTGGAGCAGGCGTTGGTGTACTTGCGATTGGCCTGTCGGCTTATGATGCCAGTGTCACGGCTATCAAAGCTTTTAAGCACCATCAGACCGGTAAAAAGGCGCAAGCTCTGCATCGCTTGTTCTCAGAGCAGCAGGAGGTGCCAGTTTCAGGGCTGGACGGATCGCGGAAGGTCTCACAACCGCGGGACGCGGAGCTGGCGATGATTACAAAGACCATTGCGAACAATCAGTCCAAGGCGCGAAACACCAAGATTGGTAAGGCTGTTTTGTCTGCGGTTGACGGGCTTGGATTTGCTGCGCTGACTGTAGGCGGTGTTGCGGGTGTTGTTGCGACGGCCACTGGAGGCGTTGCGGCTGCTGGCGTTGCAGCTGCGGCTGGACCGGTTGGGGCTGCAATTGGCGGGGCGTTTGTTTTGGGCTCAGTGGCCTTTGTGGCCACGCGGTTGATCAGATGGGGCGTGCACCATTATCAAAGCAAACAGCTTCAGAAGGTGATTGCGGGTGATCAGCAAGCCATGCAGAAATATGCGCGTAAGCATAATATTACGACTGGGCAGGGTGGGTCTGCGCGGCGAAGTACCGTTGTTGCGGAGATTAAGAGACATGCCATTGATACGCTGACCAAGCACAGCACGAAGTTTGCTCTGCACCGGTTCCACCAGCGGCTCACTCAGGAGATTTCGCAGGTGGACAGGGCACACTGGGATCAATCACCCGCTATTGCCGTGATGAAGTGTTTCTTTGACGAGCCCGCGCAAATTCAAGCTATCGCAGGTTTGAGTGAGGATGCCGCTGTGAAGGTGCTTGCGAAGAAGTTTCAGGTGCGGATGTAGGATTTTGAGAACAAAAAAGGCAGCTTGCCGGAGTGGTCCGGAGCAAGCTGCCTTTTGGAACTTGTATTGGCTAAGCGACCTAGCTATTAGGCCTTGGCTTTTGCCAGCAGTTCACGCATCTGGAGGTGTGTGAACTCGTTGCCTGCGATGATGGAGCGGGTTTCGAACATGTCGTCCTTGCCGTTGGCATCGGACACGAAACCACCAGCTTCACGCACCAGCAGAACGCCTGCCGCCATGTCCCAAGGATGCAGACCGTTTTCCCAGAATGCATCGAGACGACCGGAGGCTACCCATGCCAGGTCCAGTGCAGCTGCACCAGCGCGGCGGATACCTGCAACTTCGCCCATCACGTGACGGATTTCCTTCAGCGCGCGGCCATGGTCGCCAACGCCGATGAATGGAATGCCGGTGCCGATCAGGCAGTCGGTCATGTCTTTACGTGCTGCAACGCGGAGGCGGCGGTCATTACAGAATGCGCCAGCGCCTTTTTCTGCAGTGTACAGTTCGTCCATGATCGGATTGTAGATCACGGCTGCAACGATCTGACCAGCGCGTTCCAGAGCGATGGAAACACCAAAGATCGGAATACCATGGAGGAAGTTTGTTGTGCCGTCGAGCGGGTCAACGATCCAGCGGTGCTGACCGTCTGTACCTTCGATCTCGCCGGATTCTTCCATCAGCAGGCCGTAGGTTGGGCGTGCTTTTTGAAGGTCTTCACGAACGATTTTTTCTGCTTTGTGATCTGCCTGGGAGACAAAGTCACCTGGGCCCTTGCGGGATACTTGCAGGTTTTCAATTTCGCCGAAGTCCCGTGCCAGAGAGCGACCAGCTTTTGTCGCAGCCTGAACCATTACGTTTAAAAGGGCCGTACGTGCCATTTTTTATTCACCGTTCCTGAATGGGTAATGAGGCAGCCGTATGCTGCCTCATCTTTATTGCTTTTAGATTATTTCTCTGCGCGACGAACGTATTCAACGGAGTCGGTGTCTACAACGATCTTCTCACCGGAGGTGATGAACGGAGGCACCATACAACGTACGCCGTTTTCCAGAACTGCTGGTTTGTAAGAGGAAGACTGGGTCTGACCTTTTACAACTGCGTCAGCTTCTACGATTTCCAGAGTGACGTGGGTTGGGAGAGAAATGCCGATTGGCTTTTCTTCGTGCAGTTCAACAGTCACGGTCATGCCGTCCTGCAGGAATGCTGCGCGCTCACCAACGAATTCCTTCTGGAGTTCGAGCTGCTCATATGTTTCGTTGTCCATGAATACCAGCATGTCGCCTTCTTCATAGAGGAACTGGAAGTCTTTCTGCTCAAGGCGAACACGCTCAACGGACTCGGTTGCGCGGAAGCGTTCGTTCAGTTTACGACCATCGAGCAGGTTTTTCATTTCGACCTGAGCGAATGCGCCGCCTTTACCTGGCTTCACGTGCTGAACTTTAACCGCAGCCCAAAGTGTGTCCTGGTGCATAAGCACGTGGCCCGGCTTAATTTCGTTGCCATTGAGTTTCATAGAACTACCAATCAGTTTGATAAGTTCAGAGCATGTCGCGTTCACTTATCTTTACGCGCCACATTCTTAACTTTTGTTTTCATGCGCATCCTGATCTGTCGCCCGGTTGGCTCTTATCAGGGATATGCTTTAGCAAAGGCTGATGCGGATTGGCGCTGGGCCTAGGATCGCAGCCTGTCTGGAGGTCTGTGCAACATAATTTCGCGTGTTTTTCAAGGAAAAAGAGCGGATGCTCACCGCGAACCTACATTCCGGTGCATATCCACAAGGAGAGTGCGGAAAATCTTAGGGCTTTTTATCGCTTCTGCGCTTAGTAATCTGTACAACAAAGACGACGCTGAGAACGAAAGTTACCACCTTGCCCAGCCCAGCTATTTGGTTGGAAGTGCCAATATCAAGTAAGCCAGTTCTGACCATTTCACCAAATGTCAGAAATGAAATTACACCAATACCTAAGGCTAGCACCAAGCGACTGATGAATATACTTATTTGCTTCATGGGTTTTCTTTTGCGATTAAAAGACTTGAGTAAATTAATCGTCTGACGTTGCGCGAAGCTGGGCGTTTGTAAGTTGATGTGATGTGTGCTGGAGTCTATCTGTTTCCTATACTTTATCTGCTGATAATTTTACACAAAAACTCATAGGTTTATCATCAAAAGAACTTCAGTTGAGATCTATTGAGTTGATTGGAGTACTGGAGATGCACCAATCTTAATTCCGATTGCTGCTGCGCGTTTGCTAGCTTGCTCTTGCTGTTCTAGAGAAAGAGAATTGGAAATCGCTTCCAACTCACTATCCAGAATGCCTTGACGGCCTGCATGGAACTGCCAGGCAGAGGCTTCAATCAGATCAACCGGTCGACCACGGCCATTGGCGTAGATGCGGGCGAGGCGGTTCATGGCGATTGGGTTGCCTTTGGTTGCTGCGCGCTCGAACCAGTCAGCAGCTTCGGTCTCATTCGGGACGAGGCCTTCGCCTTTGAACAGCAGAGTTGCGTAGTAAATCTGCGCAGGAACCAGTCCGCGACGGGCGGCGCGGCCCATCCAGAAGGCGGCGCGGAGAGGGTCGCGGATTTCTTCCGGGCCGTCCTTCAGGTAGATGCCAAGTTCCAGCATGGCGTCGGCATCGCCGGTTTCTGAGGCGCGTTCCAGCAGGTCTTTGATCAGCTTGGGATCATTCGGACGGACTTTGCCTTCCTGATGAAGGAGGGCGAGATTGTAGAGTGCTTCGGGAATGTTGGCAGCTGCAGCTTTTTCCAGCTGCTGGGCGGCCTTGTTCTTGTCAGCTGTTGTGCCAGCACCAGCCAGATAGAGCAGGCCGAGGCGCAATGCTGCTTGCGGGTCGCCATCATTTGAGGCGAGCTCATACCAGCTTGCGGCCAATGGCAAATCCTGCGGGACGCCTCTGCCGGATTCGTAAAGCACACCGAGCAGCGTCTTGGAGCTGGTGATGCCAGCTTCAGCCTGACGGGTCGCCAGTGCCAGAGCTGTCAGGTACCACCCGCGTTGGAAGGCACCATAGGCGGGGTCGCCCTTAATGGTTTCCGGCGTTGGTGAAACCTGCGGAATGAATGGTGCTTTTGAAAGAGGAGAGGGCAGCAGGGTTGATCCGTTTGGATTATACGGATCAACGGTTCTTGCGCCTTGAGGTGTGGTTCCACCGCTCGGAGTTGTTTGTGCAACAGCCATGCCCTGTAAGCCGAGCAGGCCGGTCACAGCTGCGACAGTTACGAGTTTGATAGAACCAGACAACTTCAAAATATCAGTCCTCAGCTTCCGCCAGTGTGTGTGTTGAGAGGATTGCATTGGCCTGCTCAACGGCTGCTTTGGCCCCTTCAGGGTGATTCCAGACAGCTTCACGTACTGCTACGAATTCAGCGCCAGTTTGGGCTGCGGTGTCAACTGAGGAAACTGAGGTGCCCGCCAGGACGACGCATGGCGTTTCGAACACTTCAGACCACCAGGTGCCGTAGTCCAGTGATTTGCGATGTGGCTCTTCTTCCTGATTGAGTGAAAGCAGGCCGAAGAACATGTAATCGACGCCCATAGAAGCAACAACCATGGCATCGTGGCGTGTCTTGACGCCTGCGTGCCCGATGATGCGGTCTTCCGAGAAGGACTGCATGGCTTCTTCCAGATCCTTGTCAGAACCGGAAACGTGCAGGCCATCTGCACCGGAGCGACCCATGATCTGGGTGTTGTTTTCAATCAGAACAGCAACTTCCTTGGCCTGTGCCAGTGGCACCAGACGCTTTGCAGCCGCCTGCAGGTCGCTTTCGTTTGCGTCCGGCATGGAGATCAGCAGGCTCGCAATGTCGCCACCTTCCAAAGCTTGTTTGAGTTGTCCTTCGAATTCGTCGAGGTCAAAGGTTGGTGGTGTGACAAGATACAGACGCGGATGCACTGAGGTTGCTCCTGATAAAATTCCAGTAAAAAGAGATCATGGCGGTAGTGTAACCTACGTCAAGCCTCTGGCCCATTCATTGGGATAAGTTCTAAACAGCGTCTTGCTCTCTTTTTCAAGAGGCTGTGTCAAATTCTAGGCAAAAGCGAGAATAAAACGAAAAGAGGGACCAAAAAGGCCCCTCAATCCAGAATAATGTAAGAACTAACTGTCTTATGCTTCTAAAGCAACAACGCCAGGTAGTGCTTTGCCTTCCAGCCACTCAAGGAACGCGCCGCCAGCAGTGGAGATGTAAGAGAAATCTTCACTTGCATTAGCGTGGTTGAGCGCTGCAACGGTGTCACCGCCACCAGCAACAGTTTTCAGCTTACCTTCTTTGGTGCGTGCTGCTGCATGCTGTGCTGCTGCAACAGTTGCCTTGTCGAATGGCTCGATTTCAAACGCGCCGAGAGGGCCGTTCCAAACGAGGGTCTTCGCTTCATCGATTTTTGCTTTCACAACTTCGATGGAAGCTGCGCCAACGTCGAGCATCATTGCGTCTGCTGGGATTGCATCGAGAGCAACAGTTTCGTTCTTGGTGTTTGCTGCAAATTCCCATGCAACAACAGCGTCTGTTGGCAGAACGATTTCACAGTTTGCTTTTTCAGCTGCTGCCATGATGCGGTTTGCTGTGTCAGCCAGATCGTGCTCGCACAGGGATTTACCGACGTTCACGCCTTTAGCTGCGAGGAAGGTGTTTGCCATGCCGCCGCCGATCACCAGAATGTCTACTTTAGACACGAGGTTTTCGAGCAGATCGATCTTGGAGGAAACCTTTGCGCCGCCAACAACTGCCAGAACCGGACGTTCAGGGGTGGAAAGTGCGGAACCAAGTGCTTCCAGTTCTGCCTGCATGGTGCGGCCCGCGAATGCAGGAAGCAGCTTTGCAATGCCTTCGGTGGAACCGTGTGCGCGGTGTGCTGCAGAGAATGCGTCGTTTACGTATAGGTCGCCGTTTGCAGCCAGTGCTTTTGCGAATTCTGGATCGTTCTTTTCTTCACCAGCATAGAAGCGGGTGTTTTCCAGAAGCAGAACGTCGCCGTCAGCCATTGCATCAACGGCAGCTTTGGCTACGTCACCAGTGCAATCTTTAGCGAAAGCAACTGGTTTGCCAAGCAGGTCTGCAACAGGGCCAGCAACAGGTGCGAGACTCATCTCTTCGACTACTTTGCCTTTTGGACGGCCAAAGTGTGCGAGAAGGATGACTTTGCCGCCAGCCTCGGAGATTTCGCGGATGGTTGGCAGGACACGCTCGATACGGGTGGCATCGGTAACGGTGCCATCCTTCATTGGAACGTTGAGGTCTACGCGGACGAGAACACGTTTGCCGGAAAGCTCGGCGTCGCTAAGAGTTTTGAAAGACATAAAAATCTCCGGAATTTCTGTCTGTGACCTTATACTGGTCGACTTACTTACAGAAAGACTTTGCGGAGTTCGTGATCAAATCTATGGGAGTATTCGCACTGAATGGTGCGGCTCAGGGATTGGATCACTCCGCACTGGTATATGTGAGAAAAAAGGGCCGCTTAAAAGCGGCCCTTTTCTGATTAGATGAGCTTTGCCATCGCAACAGCGGTGTCCGCCATGCGGTTGGAGAAGCCCCACTCGTTGTCGTACCAGGTAAGGATACGAACCATTGTGCCTTCCATGACCTTGGTCTGGTCCATGTGGAAGATGGAAGAGTGTGGGTCGTGGTTGAAGTCGCAAGAAACGTTTGGCACTTCGGTGTAACCAAGAACGCCCTTCAGTTCGCCTTCAGCCGCTGCTTTGATTGCTGCGTTGATTTCTTCTACGGAAGTTTCTTTCTTCGCGATGAAGGTCAGGTCAACAACAGAAACGTTTGGAGTAGGTACGCGGATTGCAACGCCGTCCAGTTTACCAGCCAGCTCAGGCAGAACCAGGCCAACAGCCTTAGCAGCACCTGTGGAGGTTGGGATCATGGAAAGAGCTGCTGCGCGGCCGCGGTACAGATCCTTGTGCATTGTGTCGAGAGTAGGCTGATCACCGGTATAAGAGTGAACGGTGGTCATGAAGCCTTTTTCGATGCCAACCAGTTTGTCCAGAACGTAAGCTACCGGAGACAGACAGTTGGTGGTGCAAGATGCGTTGGAAACAACCAGATCTTCAGAAGTCAGGGTGTCGTGGTTTACGCCGTAAACGATTGTTTTGTCAGCGCCTGCTGCAGGAGCAGAAACCAGAACGCGCTTTGCGCCAGCTTCCAGATGCAGGGAAGCTTTTTCTTTTGCGGTGAAGATGCCGGTGCACTCCAACGCAACGTCGATACCCATTTCACCCCAAGGCAATTCTTTAGGATCACGGATAGCGGTTACTTTGATTGGACCACGACCACAATCGATTGTGTCGCCGTCTACGGTCACTTTTGCAGGGAACTTGCCGTGTACGGAGTCAAACTGCAGCAGGTGTGCGTTCGTTTCAACCGGGCCGAGGTCGTTAATTGCTACAACTTCAATGTCGGTACGACCGGATTCAATGATTGCACGGAGAACATTACGACCAATGCGACCAAAGCCATTGATGGCTACCTTGACTGCCATTTAAGAACCTCTTTCGGTACGGCGTCTTAAAAAACGCCCTCGTTTTATATATTCGCCAGCTCTTGCCGGCCGTCTTCTGAGAGGCCTCTGGCTGAGAGGAGCCAGAAGCTTCATTTAGTCAGCTTTAGGCGTTATCGCTATCGCCAAGGCGCTTTTCTGCCTCTTGGACCACTGCATCAGCAGTAATCCCGAAATGCTCATAGAGCTCCTGGTAAGGGGCGGAGGCACCAAATCCTGACATGCCTACGAAACCACCATCAGAACCGACAAAGCGATCCCAACCCATACGAACGCCCGCTTCCACAGCGATCTTCACCGGACTACCACCAATGATGGCATTCTTATATGCGTCAGATTGTTGCTCGAAGAGTTCGAAGCTAGGGACGGAGACCACGCGGGTCGCAACTCCCTTGCCGTCGAGCTCTTTTTTCGCGTCGACTGCGATTTCAACTTCGGAGCCGGTTGCGAACAGAGTAACGGTCGCTTCTTCTTCACAGTCAGCGATGATGTATGCGCCTTTGGCACACAGGTTTTCGCTTTCGTAGTGAGGACGAAGGGACGGCAGGTTCTGACGGGTCAGAGCCAAAACGCTTGGATTATCAGCGGCTTTCATCGCCAACTGCCAGCATTCCAGGGTCTCAGTGATGTCCGCTGGGCGGAAGAACTGCAGATCTGGGATACAACGTAGAGCCGCGAAGTGCTCCACAGGCTGGTGTGTTGGGCCATCTTCACCCAAACCGATGGAGTCGTGGGTCATTACGTGAATGACGCGCTGCTTCATCAGGGCTGCCAGACGCAGAGATGGACGGCAGTAATCGGAGAAGATCAGGAAGCCACCAGAGTAGGGGATAACTCCGCCATGCAGCGCCATACCGTTCATTGCTGCAGCCATGCCGTGCTCACGGATGCCCCAGTGAATGAAGCGTCCGGAGAAATCGTCCGGAGTAACTGGTGGTGTATGTTCTGTATTGGTGTTGTTGGAACCAGTCAGGTCAGCAGAGCCGCCGATGGTTTCAGGCACAGCACCTGTGATTACTTTCAGAACAGCCTGGGACGCCTTACGGGTCGCCATTTTTGGCTGAGTGTCTGCAAGCTCTTTCTTGTAAGCGTCGATTGCTGCGTCGAAGCCGGATGGCAGGTCGCCACGGCAACGGCGCTCGAACTCGCCACGCTGCTCAGGGTTTGCTTCGTTGAAGCGCTGTTCCCACTCTTTACGAGCGTTTGCGGAACGCAGACCTGAGATGCGCCATGCATCGAGAACGTCGCTTGGTACTTCAAACGGCTCAGCAGACCAGCCAAGAGCTTCGCGGGTTGCTGCAATTTCTTCAGCGCCCAGAGGAGCACCGTGCACTTTGTTGGTGCCGGACTTGTTTGGAGAACCGAAGCCGATTGTGGTTTTCGCCGCAATCATTGTTGGCTTGTCGCTCTTGCGAGCTTCAGTCAACGCTGCTTCGATTTCTTCCGGATCATGACCATCGATGGAGATGGTGTTCCAGCCGGATGCCTTGAAGCGTGCGATCTGATCGGTGCTGTCTGACAGATCTACGGAACCATCAATGGTGATGCCGTTGTCGTCCCAGATGAGGATCAGCTTGTTCAGCTTGAGGTGACCTGCCAGAGAAATGGATTCTTGAGAGATACCTTCCATCAAGCAACCGTCACCTGCGAGAACGTAGGTGTAGTGGTTTACGAGGTCTTTGCCGAAACGCTCTTCCTGCAGACGCTCAGCGATTGCCATGCCAACTGCGTTGCCAAGGCCCTGGCCGAGAGGACCAGTGGTGGTCTCGATACCTGCGCCATGACCGAATTCCGGGTGGCCGCATGTGCGGGCGCCGAGCTGACGGAACTGCTGAAGTTGTTCAATGGAGAAGTCTTCGTATCCCAGCAGATAGAGTGTGGAATACAGCAACATGGATCCGTGCCCTGCGGAGAGCACAAAGCGATCGCGGTCTGCCCATTTCGGGGAGTTCGGATCAAACTTCAGAAACTTGGAAAACAGGACCGTTGCGATGTCGGCTGCACCCATTGGAAGTCCTGGGTGGCCAGATTTTGCTTTTTCAACGGCGTCCATTGAAAGAAAGCGTATCGCATTCGCCATGCGAGAGTGCTTTTCGAGATCGGTCATCTTATTCCCGCTGTCGACCCGGCAGGGCAGCCGGTTCTTTACTAATAGCTAGTGTAAATTCGATGACAGGTGCCATAGTCTTTGCCCCAGACTAATGCGAATTGGCAGTTGTCCACGAACGAATAACGGAAGGAGACATAGCAGGTCAGAAAGTTGAGTCAATGAAACTGAGCTCTTCTGGTGCCGTTTATTGCGTAAGTTGAGCGCTTTTGAAATTTGAATAGCATTTGTCAACATAAGTTATGTTGCCAAGGTCTCTTTAATGAGTGAATTTGCTTAGCGTAAAATGCGTGTTCATTAGATTTTTATGGTGGCGAAGCTTGTATTTTGTTCACGAATGTTGCGTCGGGTAATTTTCCGAGTCGAAGGCCTTTGTAAGTTCTGTAATCACTGATAAATGAGATGGTTCTCGCATATTCCTAAGATATGATGTGAATAAAGCTCGACGATTCCCTCCAGCTAATGGATAATTGTCTTCCGCTTCCCTAGACGGGATTAGGTCGGGTTACCATCTCCCAATGGTGACTGATGTTTTGGTGAGTACGGATACAGGTAGATGTCAGAGGTGAAGATGGATAGTGGGCAAGATCTGGATCGTGCGCTGGATCGTATTACTGCCTCCATCACGAAGCTTGAGGGGGCGCTTCATCGCAGGACGTCCCGTGACAAGACCCTTGATGCGTTAGAAAACGACCTGCAGAGAATTGGTGAGGATCGAACACAGCTGGCATCAAAGCTTGATCAGGCCGAGGCGCGTGGTTCGCGACTTGAAGATGTCAACAAAGATGTTTCCCGCCGCCTTGTTGCTGCCATGGAATCCATTCGTACTGTTCTCGACGGACAGGAGAGCTAAGATCAATGGCGCAGATTACAGTTACAATCAATGATCGCAGCTTTCGCATGGCATGCGATGATGGTGAGGAAGAACGGCTTCTCGGTCTTGCTCAGCGTTTTGACGACAGCATCAGTAGCCTGAGAGAGAATTTTGGTGAGATTGGCGATCAGCGCTTAACCGTGATGGCGGGCATCATGGTGACGGATCACCTTGCCGAAGTTGAGCGGAAATTGCGCGCTGCTGAAGGGCGTATCGAAGAGCTTGGAAAAGCCGAGGCTTCTGTTGAAGAGCGTCTGGCTGCACAAGAGCAGCGGTATTTGAGCCGTATTGAAGAGCTTGAAAAAGAGCATCGTGAGAAAGAAGCCAAGATTGTCGCGCGCCTGTTGGAAAGCGCAGACAAGATTGAGCAGTTGAGCGCTGATATGGACAGCGAGCTGCGCGAAGACGAAAGCGCGGCTTAAGATTTCTTTGTTTCTTCTTTTATCTCGCCTGCCAGTTGGTCCGCTATCGGGCCAACAACCACTTGGACAGAGCCAGCAGCAGGTTTGATGATACCGTGAACGCCGAGTTGTTTTAAATCCGCTTCATTGATGGCATCACTATCTTTCACTTTCAGGCGTAACCGGGTTGCGCAGGCATCTATTTCCAAAAGGTTGGCTGATCCACCTAAGGCTGCCAGATAAGCATGTGCTTTGCTGTTCGTGTCGGAGAGGTTGTCTGCTGTTTTATCCGCTCTTTTAGTTTCACGGCCCATGGTTTTTAGGTTGAAGAGCTTGATGGTTGCCACGAACAGAAAATAGTAGATGGCGAAGAATGCTGCGCCTACCGGGATTAGCAGGAGCGGTTTTGTGGAGATGCCGTAGTTGATCAGGTAGTCGAACAAACCTGCCGAGAAACCAAAGCCCAACTTCACACCCAGCACGTTCATGACAACCATCGAGACGCCTGTGAGGATTGCGTGGATCACGTAAAGTGCAGGGGCCAGGAACATAAAGGCAAACTCGATGGGCTCAGTGATGCCGGTCAGGAATGACGTGAGCGCCATAGAGAGCAGTATGCCTCCGACGACTTTGCGGTTTTCTAGCTTTGAGCAATGGTACATAGCCAAGCATGCGGCGGGCAAGCCAAACATCATGACCGGGAAAAAACCAGCCATGTAGGCTCCGGCGGTTGGATCTCCCGCAAAAAAGCGGTTCAGGTCGCCGGTGACAACATCTCCAGAGGCCGTAATATAGTCGCCCAGAATGAACCAAGCGATGTTGTTCAGGATGTGATGAAGGCCTGTGACGATCAGCAACCGGTTCAAAGCGCCATAGAGGAACAACCCTGCATCACCCATATGCGTGATTGTGTTTGTGAGGGAGATTAAAGCTCTATCGAACCAAAGCCAGCCATAGCCAAAGAGGGCGGCAACGAGCAGTGCCGCGAGACCGGTCACGATGGGTACAAAGCGGCGGCCTCCGAAAAAGGCGAGGTAATCGGGAAGTTTGATATCCCGGAATTTATTGTAGAGCAGGCCTGCCGTAACACCCATGATGATCCCGACCGGGACTGCAATACGGCCTTCCATCTTGAGAGCTTGTTCTTGGCTGAGCCCTGCCAGTTCAACAGCGCCTTGTTGTGCAACGAGGAAGCCGACCAAACCCGCGAGAGCTGCTGCGCCGTGGTTCTCCTTGGCAAAGCCAACTGCGATACCTACGGCAAACAACATGCCCAGGTTGGCGAAAATTGCACTCCCGGCAGAGGCAACGAAGGGAAGATCAAGAAGGTCAGCTTGTCCGATGCGCAGGAGGATTGCTGCGACTGGCAGCACTGCAATTGGCAGCATCAAGGATTGCCCGAGCTTCTGAACGCCTGCAAACGCATTGTTTGACATTCAACTTTCCTTCCTCTCGAAAAATCCCAGGGGCCTTGAAATCCGGCTTCCTTTTCTTGTGCCCCTATTTACGCGGAAACTATGAAGAAGCTGCAGAACATGCCCTTGCGTTATGAACGGTTCTCGGTAATCGAATTGATAGCCTTAAAAAAGCGCTCGCATACGAGCTGGCGATACTTGTTTATGACAGTGGGTTACGCTTGATTTAATGTGAAGGTTTTATCAGAAGGACTGGTAATTATATCGGCTCTGGCCTATATCACCCATTGCGTTGCTGCGCGGTTTGTCAGGAGACACATATCCCCGGGGCCTTACGCATTCCTTTGGGAGCTGTTCCTTCCCTCGCTCGTGGGCTTGGGGACACGGCGCCCACCTACATAGTAGGTTCTCCGGGATTGCACACTCTCCAACGGCTGTCGTGGCGCGCTCTTATCTTTTTGTTTTCCTCTCTCATTTCAGTGATGTTCTCTTGCTTTGCGATTTTTCGCAGGCTGCACCATAATGCGCGTCGTTCATGCGTATTGTGTCCCAATAAGTGATCTAATCCTTTCGGGAATGCGCTATTCAACAGAAGTGAGGTGCGTGTTGACGTCTCAAGACACCGAGAATGCCGATTGTAAACTGGCCAAGCGAGACGTGCGGAAAGCCGGACTTGCTGCACGAGCAACTCTATCGCCAGTGGAGCGGATTGAGCGGTCGCTTGATCTTGTTGGGTATGCTGGTGAGCTTGGAGTGGAGCCGGGATCGGTTGTTGCCGGGTTTTGGCCTATTCGAGATGAGGTTGATCCGCGTCCGTTGATGGATGCACTGGCAAAGACCGGGTGTTCTTTATGTCTTCCTGTTGTCGTTGGGGATGATCTTGAGTTCCGCCGTTTGGACCAGGATGGGGCGCTGGAACCTGCGGGCTTTGGCAGTATGGCGCCGGGGCCTGAGGCCGAGGTTGTGCACCCTAATGTGGTGCTGGTGCCTTTGTCTGCCTTTGATCAGGATTGCAACCGCATCGGATATGGCAAAGGTTTTTACGACCGTGCATTGAGTGAACTGGAAAAACTTACCAATCTCATTGCGATTGGGGTTGCATTTGCGGTTCAAGAGGTAGAAGAGGTTCCGATGGAGCCGCATGATCGTCAACTGGATGGAATCCTGACGGATCGTGGGCTTCTGAGAGCTGGTGATTAGAGTGATTTGTCAGGCATAGAGTCTCAAGCGTTTTACATGAAATGCTGGGCAACTGGCGGATCTGATTTGGTCCAAATGATGTGCGCGTATTCTTTCATTATAAAGCCTTAGGTCTGGAATACGTGGCAGGGCATGTCTGCGTTTAAATGCAGTTACGCGTCATGTTCTACGTTTTGTTTTGTGCGTGTCCTGATAGAAAGCCGAATGGGCGTTTCGGGGATACGTTTGAAAGGGTGTATAGATGCAGCTGCTGTTTCTTGGGGATCTTGTTGGGCGCGCTGGTCGCAATGCCGCGACTGACGAACTGCCTCAACTTGTTGAAGACAACCAATTGGATTTCGTCGTTGTGAATGGCGAAAACTCTGCAGCAGGCTTTGGTATCACCGAAGAAATTCTCGAAAACGTGCTGGATGCTGGTGCTGACGTTGTGACCACTGGTAACCACATTTGGGACCAGCGCGACACGCTTGTTTATATTGAGCGTCAGAACCGCTTGCTGCGCCCTGCAAACTATCCATCAGGAACACCGGGTAAGGGTGCAAACCTTTACCGTGCCAGAAACGGTGCTGACGTGCTGGTGGTGAATGTGATGGGCCGCGTTTATATGGATGCGCTGGATTGCCCGTTTGCCGCTATCGACAAAATTCTGGCTGACTGCCCGCTGGGCGCTATGGCTGATGCGATCATTATTGATATGCACGCCGAAGCGACCAGTGAAAAGCAGGCGATGGGCCACTTCTGTGATGGCCGTGCATCTCTGGTTGTTGGCACACATACGCACGTTCCGACTGCTGATCATCAGGTATTGGTGGGCGGTACGGCCTATATGTCCGATGCGGGTATGTGTGGCGATTACGATTCTGTTCTGGGTATGGATAAGGAAGAGCCAGTCAATCGCTTCCTGCGCAAAATGAATGGTGGCCGTTTTACACCTGCGCTGGGTGAGGCAACAATTTGTGGTGTTGCTGTTGAGACGGATGACCGCACTGGCCTGGCCAAGCATGTCTCTCCGGTCCGAATTGGTGGGCGTTTGTCGCAGATTATCCCACCATTCTGGCCAAGTGCAGCAAACAGCTGAGCCTGAATAAACGTCATGCTTACACGGTGATTGGCAGGGAAGAAGAAGGTCGGGACCTCTCTCGCAGTTTCTTGCTCTGGATTTTGTCGTGTAAGCGTCTTATAAGCTTTCATCAAATTTGCTCGACGTTTAGGCGACATGCGTGTCGGGGAGAGCGCTGTCCAAGCTATCAGCGGCTTGGTGAGCGCTCCTTTGAGCTTTAAGTTTTATTCTAAACACAAGCCGGGAAGACCTATGGCCGGACATTCAAAATTCAAAAACATCATGCACCGCAAAGGACGTCAGGATGCTGTGCGCTCCAAACTGTTCTCTCGCTTTTCCAAAGAGATTACAGTTGCTGCTAAAATGGGTGATCCTGACCCGGACAAGAACCCGCGCCTGCGCCTTGCTGTGCAGAACGCGAAGGCCCAGTCCATGCCGAAGGACAACATTGCCCGCGCGATTGCAAAGTCTCAGGCTGGTGAAGGTGCTGATTATACCGAGATTCGCTATGAGGGTTATGGTCCAGGCGGCACCGCGATTATTGTTGAAGTGCTGACTGATAACAAAAACCGCTCTGCAGCCAATGTGCGTTCCTACTTCACCAAATACGGTGGTTCCATGGGTGAAACAGGTTCTGTTTCCTTCATGTTCGATCGTGTTGGCGAGCTTGTTTACAAGCCTGAAGCTGGTGATGCTGACACAGTGATGGAAGCTGGCATCGAAGGTGGTGCCGATGATGTTGAGAGCGACGAAGATGGCCATACCATTATCTGCGCTTTCGAAGACATCTCCGAGGTTTCCAAAGCACTGGAAGAAGCGCTGGGTGAAGCTGAGTCTGTGAAGACCATCTGGAAGCCGCAGAACCTTGTAGAAGTGAACGAAGAGAAAGCTGGCACCATCATGAAACTGATGGATGCGCTGGAAGATGATGATGACGTTCAGAACGTCTTCTCTAACTTCGACATCTCAGAGGAAATCATGGCAAAGCTCGGCTAAGCCTGTTTCTGATTAAGTTTTCTAAAGGCGGTGCGTTTTGCGTGCCGCCTTTTTTGTTGCGTGTTTGCTTTGCGAGTGCGCCCCTGATTTCAATGGAGTTGGCTTAGTCGGGGCTCTGTGAAACCTTTTTGCGACCATGATCAGAGTTGAAGGCAAGTTCGTGAATGAGGAAAACGATAAGGTTCGCGTGATTGAGCATGCCATAGGCTCGGCATGGCGGTTACATTTGCTGGCGATTGCCTACGCGGCGCTGCTGGTTATCGGTGCCGTGCTGGAAACGCCTTCCGGTGTCTGGGAGGAGAGGGCGCCGTTGGTGGCGCGGATCTATGGCTTTTGCGTGCTAAGTGCACCGTATGTGTTGACGGTAGCTGGCTTGTTGACGGCGTTGTATCTGCGGCAGGCAGTGAATATTGCACGAACTATGAAAGAGCGCTGCCTGATTGCGACAGCGGCTATTTTGACCATGCCGATTAATGGTTTTCATAAGGGAGAGTGGTGGGTATCCCTGTGTTCAGTCACTGTGACCGTATTCCCACCTTTGCTTTACATCGGCCTTGCTTTGCTCGGGCAGCCCCTCTCCCTTATTGGACTGGGGCTTTGCGTTGGTGCTTACTTTTTCTGTCTTTTTCAAAGGCAGATGCTGCTCATCGCTCAAAACAGCAACTTCCTTCAGGACAGGATTTCCGAGCTGGTCAGTATGGCGCAGATCGTTACCGGTTCAGGTAAAAACGAGGACGCCTCGTGATTGATTAATCGTCGTCGATAATGGATTCTAGATGCTGTAATGGCAATGCGCCGTTTGCTTTGAGTGTGCGGATGGCAAAGTTGGACCGTACGTCCTCGACGCCGTCCAGTGACATCAAGAAATCTGAGAGGAAGACGTCATAGGCTTCCAGCGTTGGAACAACAATCTCAGCAAGGATATCGGATTGTCCTGAGACCAGATGACACGACACGACCTCTGGCTGAGAGGTGACGCGCTCAATGATCGACATGATCTGCGCTTTGCTCTGTTTGCCTACGCGCATTTCGACAAAGACCGTCATGCCAAGACCAACAGTCTTGCGGTTTACGGATGCCTGGTAGCCGTTGATCACGCCGCTGTCTTCGAGGTTTTTAACGCGGCGCAGGCATGGAGATGGGGACAGGGCGACCTTACCTGCCAACTCTACATTGGTCAGGCGGCCATCCTCCTGAAGATTTTTCAGGATTTCTAGGTCAATCTTGTCGAGCGATGTTTTTGGCATAAATCTGGTTTTTTCGTCTGTTTATAGGGATATTATTGCGGAAACTAAGGTGTTTTTCTTTGTTTCGCAAGATGTGTCGGTTGTTCTTGGCTTCTTGTGGCCGTTATCAACGCATGTCTGGTCTTAGTTCATCTGAGAATTCCATCCAAAATTGGCATGCTTGTGATGGCAGCTCCCAATATGAGTGAATAAGCGAGTGCACGGTACGAACGACCACTTGATCGTGAGAAGCCTTTGGCTCCCAAATAGATGCTCAGGCCATATGCCGGGCAGATCAGGAGTGAGAGGAGCAGCAGTTCCTGTGTGATCAGGCCATTCCACCAGAACGCCGCAAATGAGCCGAAACTGGTGAAGAAGAAGTAGGTGATCAGATTGGCGCGAATAACGCTGACGGGCAGGGGGCCTGACATCCAGTAGGTGATGACCGGAGGGCCAGCCAGTTGTGTCATGCCGCCGAGCAGGCCAGAAACTGCGCCTACACCGAAAGACGTGCGTTTGTTGGGTGCCTTGGTATAGCGCCAGCCTGAAATCAAAATGATAAGCAGGAGGAGGACCACCGCGGACAGAACCCAGCGTAATACGTAGGGATCGGCATTCGTGAGTACCCATGCTCCGATAGATACAGTGATCACTGCCCCACCTGCTGCGGGGAGAACCGTTCTCCAATCACAGATTTTGGTGGCAGAGACCACCATGGGCAGTGAGATTGTTGCATCGACCATGAGGAGGGAAGCCGCGGCCAGTTTTGGCTCCATAATAGCTGAGGCGATGGGCATGTAGATCATCGCGGCTCCGAACCCGGCAAACCCACGAGTCAACCCAGCGAGCGCTATGGTTGCGCACACCATCAAGAAGGTCGGGGATTCGAGTCCTGCGACGTCTGGGAGCATATATGCCTCTGCTGAGAAGATCGGTTTAAGGCTTCCTAGTTGTGCGGACTATAAGTTACGAAGGTGCCTTCCTCCAATCGGGACAATTGGCCGAATTGTCGAGAATTTCTCAATTACCCCCTTCAAGAGATGACAATCTGCCCGTTAGCCTTGTGAAACTGCGGGAAATTGGATGAGGCGGGTATGGTTAGAGGTCGTGGAAGAATGGCAGCGAAACGACTGCTGCGAGCAAGATGATGCCTTTTGCTGCCCATTTGAAATAGGTGGGAGGTGCGCTTTTGAAGGCTTTCGCACCAAACATAAGGCAGCCCAGATAGATTGGGCCTGCGATGATCAGGACCGGGATGAGCTCTTTTGTGAAAAGACCGTTGTAAGCGTAAGAGGCATAGGCGGAGACATCGGCTATCGCGATAAACACAATCATGTTGGCTCGAATTATGTTTTGTGGATGGGGGCCGGTGGCCCAAAGCGTGTAGATGGGGATGGACGGCATCTGACTGAAACCGCCAAGCAAGCCGGAGAGCGCACCGACACTGAGGTTTTGCTTGCGGCTGGGTTCCTCTGAATAGGTCCAGTTGGACATGAGGACGGCGAGTAGTGCGAGGACTACGATGGATATGCCCCAGTGCAGAATGATGGGTGGTGCGTTGGCGAGGATCCATGCGCCGACAGAGACAGCAAGGATCGCTCCAATGGCAGCAGGCACTACGCTTTTCCATCGGCAGAGCTTGGTTGCCGGAAAAATGAGCGGCAATGCGATGATGGTGTCGAGGATGAGAAGTGTAGCCGCAGCGAGCTTTGGGCCGATGACCAGTGCGGCGAGCGGGATCCAGACCATGCCTGACCCAAAGCCAGCGAAACCACGCATTAGACCGGCCAGAAGGATGGCTCCTGCGACTAAGGACAACTGCAAGGCTGAGTGGGCGTACAAGGCTTCAATCATTGCGGGTCCTAATCTGCAACTGACGCAGGAACGCGTGGATTACTCCTGAATTTTAGCGGATTAGGCGATTGGTTGAGGTTACTGGCTAGCGTCTTCGGAGATTTTTCGTTACCGGTTTGTTCTATGGATCATTCAATTCGAATCATGGGTGTTGACCCTGGTCTCAGGAACACTGGTTGGGGCATTATTGATGCCAAAGGTAATCGCGTCAGCTTCATCGGGAGCGGCACGATACAATCCAACAACAAGTACTCTCTCGCAGAACGTCTCAAGCAGCTGTACACTGGCTTGCAAGAAGTGATTGAACGCTTTGATCCTTCTGAAGCTGCGGTTGAGAACACGTTTGTGAACAAGGATGCAGGGGCTACGCTTAAACTGGGACAGGCGAGGGGGATCGCTCTGCTTGTGCCATCTCTGCACAATCTCGTGGTTTCAGAATATGCTCCGAACCTGGTGAAAAAGACCGTGGTGGGAACCGGGCATGCGGAAAAAGAGCAAATCCGTATGATGGTGAAGGTGTTGATGCCGAAGGCGACGTTTAATTCGGACGACGCGGCGGATGCGCTGGCGATTGCGATCTGCCATAGTCATCACCGGGGTAGTGTAACGGGCCGTCTGGCCGCAGCGGAGGCGCGTTTGAAATGATCGGGAAACTCAAGGGTATCGTCGACAGTTACGGCGATGATTTCGTCCTGCTGGATGTGCAAGGTGTTTGTTATCAGGTGCATTGCCCCTCTCGTGTGCTGCAGCAATTGCCGCGCGTAGGCGAAGCCGCTGTGCTGGCTATTGAGACCATGGTGCGTGAGGACATGATCAAGCTCTTCGGTTTTTCCGAGGACAGCGAGCGTGAGTGGTTCCGCATTCTCATGACTGTTCAAGGTGTTGGTGCGAAGGTTGCGCTGGGCATTTTGGGCATCATGCGGGCGTCTGAAGTGGCGAATGCGATTGCGCTGGGCGATAAGACTGCGATTACACGGGCGCCGGGTGTTGGTAAGCGCGTGGCAGAACGTATCGTGACAGAGCTGAAAGACAAGGCGCCTGCCTTCGCTTCTGTTGAAGATGACACCATTGCCGTTTCGCAAAGCGTTGCGGAAAATGTGGCGTCCCGGCCTGTTGCAGATGCTGTCTCGGCTCTTTCCAATCTCGGTTATCAGCCTGCACAGGCGTCCGCTGCTGTGGCAGCTGCTGTGAAAACGGCGGGTGAAGATGCGAGCGCTGAAAAACTTATTCGCCTCGGCCTTAAGGAACTTGCGTAATGAATGAGGGTGAGGATCGCCTTGTTACTCCTGAAATCCGGGGCGACGAGATTGATAGTGGCACGCGTCCGCAAACACTGGATGACTTTACCGGACAGGCGCAGGCGCGTGAAAACCTGAAGGTTTTCATTGGAGCGGCGAAAGCACGAAGTGAGGCGCTGGACCACGTGTTGTTTGTTGGGCCTCCGGGCCTTGGCAAGACAACACTGGCGCAGATTATGGCGCGCGAGCTTGGTGTGAATTTCCGTGCGACGTCTGGTCCTGTGATTGCAAAGGCAGGCGACCTTGCTGCGTTGCTGACCAATCTGGAAGATCGGGATGTTCTGTTCATTGACGAGATCCACCGTCTCAACCCTGCGGTTGAAGAGGTGCTGTATCCGGCAATGGAGGATTACCAGCTCGATCTCATCATTGGTGAGGGACCAGCTGCGCGGTCTGTGAAGATTGATCTGGCGAAGTTTACTCTGGTGGCTGCAACGACCCGTATTGGCTTGCTGACGACACCGTTACGTGACCGGTTTGGTATTCCTGTTCGGCTTGAGTTTTATACTCCAGAAGAACTGGAGCTGATTGTGAAGCGCGGCGCGCGGCTTTTGGGAATCGGCATGAGTGATGCTGGTGCACGAGAGATCGCCAAACGTTCCCGCGGGACGCCTCGTATTGCGGGGCGCTTGTTGCGCCGTGTGCGGGACTTTGCGATTGTGGCCGGGGATGCTGAGATTGATAATGGGCTCGCCGACAGGGCTTTGCGGCAGCTGGAAGTGGACAGCGCTGGTTTTGATAGTCTTGATCGGCGTTATCTGAAGCAGATAGCCCTGAACTTTGGTGGTGGACCAGTTGGGATCGAGACGATTGCAGCAGCTCTTTCTGAGCCACGTGATGCGATTGAAGAGATTGTTGAGCCCTACCTTATCCAGAATGGCTATCTACAACGGACACCACGTGGCCGAATTTTGACGCCAATCGCTTTTAAACACCTTGGTTTGGCGGTGCCTGATAATCCGAATGCACCTCAGATGGCTCTTTTTCAACACGCTGAAGACTGATCTGCAGATATGAACACTAAAAAAACTGAGGCAAATTGGCCCGATCTGACGGGACGAATTGACGGCAACGAACATATTTTGCCTGTACGTGTGTATTACGAGGACACCGATTTTTCCGGGGTCGTCTATCACGCAGCTTATCTGAAGTTCATGGAGCGCGGCCGCACTGAGCTGCTGCGTATGCGCGGTGTGCATCATCATGAGCTGGATTCAGGCATGCATGGGGAGCGTCTGGCGTTTGCTGTTCGTCATATGGACATTGATTTTCTCAAGCCTGCACGAATCGATGATGTGCTTGAAGTTCATACGGATATCAGTGAAGTGAAGGGTGTCCGGATGTTTATAAGCCAGAGAGTTATGCGTGGTGACGAAGTTTTGATCAAAGCACGTGTGACTGCTGTGGCTATTTCTGCAGACGGGAAACCACGCAGATTGCCCAAGGATCTAGTCGCCCAAATGAACGGCGAATAAGCGCAATAATCATCGCGAAAAATCACCAATATTCATTCAAAGTAAACGGGACTGGAAACCTTTTAATCCTTCAGTAACCTTAAACAGGTCTTTTCATTTATGCCTTCAATGCTGGCTGTAGTCGAAGTTTCGCCAAATTCGACAGGCAGGAAGGCTGCTAAATGTTTAATAGACTGGTTGTGTCCATGGCAGGGGTTCTACCGTGGACAGGTCTTTGGGTTATCAGGGCAAGAGGTCCTTATTACATGAACTCTAAGGTGATGAAACTCGTTGTGGCCATGAGCGCAGCGGCGGCTTTGTTGACGCCATTGGCTGCAACGGCTCAGGACGTGCAATCTGTTGAGCTGGGTGCAGCTCCGGGTTCGGGCTTGTCCTACATTTCGTTGTTTCTGGAAGCAGACATCGTCGTCAAGATTGTAATGATCGGTCTGATCGCTGCTTCTGTCTGGAGCTGGGCGATTATCTTTGACAAGATTGTTCTATACGGTCGCTCTCGTCGCCAGATGAACCGTTTTGAGAATGTGTTCTGGTCCGGCCAGTCTCTCGAAGAGCTCTATAAGTCTTTATCCTCCCGCGCGAATAACGGCATGTCTGCATTGTTCGTGGCTGCGATGCGTGAGTGGAAGCGCTCTCATGAAGGCGATAAGCCTGCGATTGCCAGCTTGCAGCAGCGAATTGACCGTGTGATGGATTTGACCATCTCCCGCGAAGTTGAGCGCCTTGAAAAGCGCCTGTTGTTCCTTGCAACGATTGGCAGTGCGGCTCCATTTGTTGGCCTGTTTGGTACGGTGTGGGGCATCATGAATGCGTTTACGTCCATTGCGGCTTCCAAGAATACCAACCTTGCCGTTGTGGCTCCGGGTATCGCCGAGGCGCTGTTTGCGACCGGTTTGGGCCTGATTGCAGCTATTCCGGCGGTTATTGCTTACAACAAACTGCAGAGTGATTCCGGCAAGCTTGCCGCGCGTATGGAAGGCTTTGCAGACGAGTTTTCCGCCATTTTGTCTCGCCGCATTGATGAGCGAGGATAACCCATGGGTATGAGCACTGGAGCAGCTGGTGGTGGTGGTCGTGCAGGTGGCAGACGTGGTCGCCGCAGGCATTCTCACGCACCGATGAGCGAGATCAACGTAACGCCGATGGTGGACGTGATGCTGGTACTGCTGATCATCTTTATGGTGGCAGCTCCCTTGCTAACTGTCGGCGTGCCGATTGACCTGCCTGAAACTCGCGCAAAAGCGATGGAGGGTGACACTGAGCCGATAGCGATTTCGGTGAAGTCCGATGGGGGCGTGTTCATTCAGGATACCGAGATCCCTATCGATGAGTTGATCGCGAAACTCGGTGCGATTGCCGAGAATGGTTACAACGAGCGTATTTACGTGCGTGGTGATCAGGATGCTGATTACGGAATCATCATGAAAGTTATGGGTCGCATCAATGCAGCTGGATACAAGCGCATTGGGCTCGTCACTCTAGAGGAGCAGGGTTAACCGGGAATGCGTGCAGGCCTTATCGCATCGCTAATTGTTCACGTGGTCGTGCTTGTTGCCGGAGCGGTTTCGCTTAACTTCGGCAAAGAGCTGAACACTGCCCCGGTGGATTCACTGCCCGTGGATCTTGTGCCTGTGAGCGAGCTGACAAAGCTGCAGCTGGGCACAAAAGAAGCGAAGGAAATCAAAGAGGCTGCTTTGCAGCCGACCAAGAAGCCTGCAGAAAAGCCAGAACCGGAGAAAAAGACCGGTGAAGCTAAGAAAGAGGTGAAGAAGGTTCAGGAAGCGAAGAAGGAAGTGCAGCAGGCTGAAACACCGCCGCCGCCACCAGAACCAGCTGAACCAGAGCCAGCTCCAAAGGAGGTGCCAAAAGAGAAGGCGCCTGTGGAGACTGCAGAACTTGGTCCTGAAATAGAAAAGACAGAAAAGCCAAAGCAGGTCGTTAAAGTTCGTCCACGTTCCAAGCCCAAGCCTCCAGCGCGCCCTAAAGCGCCGAAGAAGGAAGAGCCGAAGAAGAAGGAAGACTTTAACTCGAAGATGGCGGCTTTGCTGAACAAAACGAATGCGAAGTCGAGTGGGACTGCAAAGTCTGCCAAGCCGGCTTCTCTTGGATCCGAATTGGGTCAGACCAACGTGAAGATGAGCCAGTCTGAACTGGATGCGCTTCGCGGGCAGGTCGCCCGGTGCTGGAACCCGCCTGTGGGTGCAGCTGGTGCTGAAGATCTGACCGTTCGTCTGCAATTCAACCTGAGCCGTACTGGTGAAGTTGAAGGGCAGATGAAGGTTCTGAATTCCAGCAGTAACCCAACATTCAGAGCTGCTGCAAGCAGTGCAGAACGCGCGGTCTATCGCTGCGGTCCGTATTCTCTGCCAGCAGCTAAATATGATGCATGGAAAACCGTCATCTTGAATTTTGATCCTCGCGACATGCTTGGATACTAGGTATTGAGATTGAAAGGAGCTTAGGTCTATGTCCTTTGTGATGGGGCTTAACCCAATGCGTACAACAGGAGTCAAGCAGCTATGGCGTCATGCATGTCGCCTTGTGGCTGCTGCTGTTACTGTTGCTGCGATCTCTCAACCTGCATATGCCCTGATTGAGCTTGATATTACTCAGGGCAACGTTGAACCTATGCCGATTGCAATTTCTCCCTTTGCAGGTTCCGGCTTGCAGGAAGACGTAGCAGGGCAGATTTCTCAAGTTGTTGCAGCGGATTTGCAGCGCTCGGGCTTATTCCGCCCGATTGATCCGACAGCGCATATTCAGCAGGGAATGAATGTGGGCACCATGCCGCGCTTTGGCGATTGGAGAACCATTGGTTCTCAGGCTTTGGTGACTGGTTCTATCGCGCAGCAGGCAAACGGACAGATCCGGGCAGAATTTCGTTTGTGGGATGTGTTTGCCGGTCAGCAGTTGATTGGCCAGCAGTTCTTCACCACACCAGAAAACTGGCGCCGTCTGGCACACATCATTTCCGACGCGGTTTACCAGCGTTTGACTGGTGAAAAAGGTTACTTCGATACCCGCGTGGTCTTTATTGATGAAAGCGGACCGAAGGATGCGCGCCGTAAGCGCCTGGCGATTATGGATCAGGATGGCGCGAATGTTCGCTATCTGACTCGTGGTGATGACCTTGTGCTGACACCTCGGTTCTCTCCTGTCTCTCAGGAAGTGACCTACATGTCTTATGTAGGCGGTAATCCGCAGGTTTACCTGTTCAACATTGAAACCGGGCAGCGTGAGGTTCTTGGAAACTTCCCAGGTATGACGTTTGCGCCGCGCTTCTCTCCTGATGGTCAAAAGGTCATCATGAGCTTGCAGCAGGGCAGCAATGCGAACCTTTATCTCATGGATCTCCGGACACGCCGGACTACGCGCCTGACCAATACAGCCGCTATCGACACCAGTCCTTCTTTCTCTCCGGATGGAAGTCAGGTGGTGTTTGAAAGTGACCGTGGCGGTTCTCAGCAGCTTTATGTGATGAACTCAAATGGAAGCGGTGCGACACGCATATCCTTTGGGCCAGGACAGTATTCAACGCCTGTGTGGTCGCCGCGCGGTGATTTGATTGCCTTTACTAAGGTGCATCAGGGGCGCTTCATGATTGGTGTTATTCGCCCAGATGGTAAGGGTGAGCGTATTCTCACTGAAGGCTATCACAATGAGGGACCAGCCTGGTCTCCAAACGGACGTGTACTGACGTTCTTCCGCGATACTGTGGGCGAGCAGGGTGGTCCTCAGGTCTGGACAGTTGACCTGACCGGCTATAACGAACAGCTGGTTCAGACGCCAAACTTTGCTTCAGATCCGGCGTGGTCTCCGTTGCTCGACTAACCATGAAACTGAGACCCCCAATTTCTCGCGGGAAATTGGGGTCATTAGCACTTCATTAACCAATAAATTCAAGTTACCCTTAACCAAGTTGGTCTAGGGCTTTTTTAACCCTCGGGGTTTGAGGGACAGGAGATTCTATAAATGTCAAAGACGCTGTTCGCGCGCGGAGCGCGTTTCGCCGCTGTGGTGGCTGTGTGTCTCGTCGCAGCAGCTTGTTCGCAGACACGCCCTGAACTGACCAGTGGCAATAGTTCTGTTGCAGCTGGCTCTGGACAGGACTTCGTTGTGAATGTTGGGGATCGTGTATTCTTCCTCAACAACCAGAGCTCCCTTGATGGTTCTGCTCGCGCAGTGCTGGACAAGCAGGCTCAGTGGCTGCAACACTATAAAAACTACTCAATTACGATTGAAGGTCACGCTGACGAGCGCGGCACCCGCCAGTACAACATTGCACTGGGTGCGCGACGTGCAGCTGCAGTTCGAGAATACCTTGTTGCAAAAGGCATTAGCCCAACTCGCATCAAAACACTCTCCTACGGCAAAGAGCGTCCGGTTGCGGTTTGTAATGCGGCTTCTTGCTGGAGCCAGAACCGTCGTGCTGTGACAGTTCTGAGTGGTCAGTAATTGAGTTTGACTTGCTGATATCTAGAAAAGGCTTCCCTAATTTGGGGGAGCCTTTTTTGTTGAAACTCCTGCAAACTTGTAGGAGAACGGAAATTGGTCGGGGAGAAGCCGCAAATAGGAGAGAAACACTGAATGTGTGCCCTATTTTCGTCTTTTCCTCTTGCCAAGAGATGAGAAATTCCGACCCGGCCCCTGAAGGGTGTCTCAGGAGATAATTGATGGCTCTTTACCGACGTATTGCAACAAGCTTTGTTGTTCTTGCGCTTGTAACCTCTACAAGTTTACCTGCATCTGCGCAGCTTTTTGGTTCATCTAAGAATGATGAGACCGCTCAAAATACTGCCCGTCTTGGTCAACTTGAGGAGCAGGTTCGCTTGCTGACAGGCAAGGTTGAAGAGCTAAATCATAAATTGCGTCTGACTGAAGATGCGCTACGGCGTTCTCAGGAGGACGTTGAGTACCGCCTGCAGCAGTTGGAAAATCCAGGTCAGACACCTCGTGTTGTCCAGCCTCCAGTTGTCCAGCAACCAAGCACGACAGCCCCGGCGAACCGAAGCCAGCAGCTTTCAACACTGAACACGCCTGCTCAGGGAACGAACAGCGGTCCATTGGATCTTTCTCAGATTGCACGCGGCAACAACGCTGCGCCCACTGGTTCAACACTTGCACCAAGTTCTGGCTCTCTTCAGTTTTCTGGTAGTGTGAATGAACTGCTGAGCGGTGACCCGCAGTCGGACTACAATGCGGTTTATGGCTTGATGGTTGGTGGCAACTACCCTGCTGCTACTGAGGGCTTTGATACGTTCCTTGGCATGTATCCTGATCATGAGCTGACTGCGAATGCGCAGCACTGGCTTGGCGAAAGCCTGCTGGCTCAGCGTCAGTATGAGAACGCTGCACAAGCTTTTCTAAAAAGCTATACTGATTTTCCTGAGAGTGAACTGGCTCCTGAAAGCTTGCTGAAATTGGGGACTGCCCTTACAGGTATGGGGAATGCGCCCGCTGCTTGTGAAACCTACGAGCAGCTTCTCGCCAATTTCCAGTTTGCAGCCCCTGCTGTGCTGGAGCAGGCCAAGGTTCAACAGAAACGTGACAACTGCCTCTAATCAAGTTGCTCTCTTTTCTTCCGAAGAGCTGAATGAGCTTTTCGGAGAGTATAAGTCTTTCCGCCGGATCGCCGTTGGTGTGTCCGGCGGTGCTGATTCTATGGCGCTGCTTTACCTCTTGAAGCAGTGGACGCAGGAATTGGGGTTTTCTGCGCCTGAACTTTACGCTCTCACCGTCAATCATGGTTTGCGTGCTGAGGCTGCCGGTGAAGCTTCTGGCGTCGCGCAGTATTGTACGCGTATTGAAGTGCCACATGAGACACTGCATTGGGTTGGTGAGAAGCCGTCTTCAAACATTCAATCAGAAGCGCGAGATGCACGTTATGCTCTTTTGCGGCAGGCTGCCGAAGATCACGGATGTGAGGCGCTCTTTCTAGCACATCATCTGGAAGATCAGGCAGAAACGTTTTTGACGCGTCTGGCGCGGGGCAGTGGGGTTTATGGGCTTGCGTGCATTCGTAAGGACCGAGAGATAGACGGATTTCAGATCTGCCGTCCACTGCTCGAAACCAGCAAGGTTCGGCTTAAGTCGCTTTTGCATTCTGCCCAGGTGCCATGGTTTGAAGATCCATCTAATGAAGATGAGCAGTTCACCCGTGTAAAATTTCGGCAAGCGCAGCAGGAGCTTGACGAACTTGGGCTGACTGCGGCGAAGCTTTCCGACACGGCGCGACGCATGTCCCGTGCTGCTGATGCAATTGATGTGTGGGTGGATGAAGTTGCTGAGAAGTCCTGTACGTTTCACAGTGCTGGGCCCGTCCGTTTTGACAGTTCGTGCCTAGAGTACATTCCCGATGAGATCGGCTTGAGGTTGGTTGGACGTCTTGTACGCTACATCTCCGGTGCTCCTTACATGCCGCGCCTTGCCAAGCTTGAAGGGCTTTACGAGACCTTGAAAGCAGAGGATGGAAGCCGAGCGGCCACTCTTGGCGGGGTTCGGTTTGCGCTGGCAAAACCGCATGACGAATCCATTTGGTTTTGCTTTCGAGAGGCCGGTAGAGCTGGCTTGCCAGAGATTGAGGTTAAGCCGGGAGATGAGGGAATATGGGATGATCGCTGGCGTTATAAAGCGGCGCATTCTGCGGAAAGTTTCAAAATCACTTATGTTCAAAAAGAGCTGTGTGGAGATTTTGAGCTAGAAATTCCCGCTAACTGGCTGAAAACAGCATTTCTGACAGCTCCGCTTATTGTTTTTGCTGGTGGGGTATCCTACATGCCTTGGAAGAAGATTGGTCGAACAACAGCTGATGCTGAGGTAAGATCGAGGACCTACGGAATTTCGATGGTCCCAGTGAGCAGAACATTTTGAATAAATCTTGGTTTTGCTGGCGTTCTGTTAAATCTATGCATTTATGCTTTAGAGGAATGCAACTTGAACGTCTGGGCTGGTAAAGTCGGAATTAACGGAGCATCAATCCTGAATTTTCAGGGGTAACCGGCAAAATTCCGTTGGCCTTAAGAAAACTGAGAAAGAATCTGTGTCATTCTCAGGAAAACGTAGAAAGCCCATTAGGGCTCGCTATGATCTTGACAGAGACACGTGCGAGGATCGCCGCCACCTTGCGGTAAAGGGATCGAAATGAACACCAATTTCCGGAATTTTGCCCTCTGGGTGATTATCGGTCTGTTGCTGATAGCGCTGTTCCAGCTCTTTCAGAATCCGACCTCACGAAGCAACACTAATGAAATTGCTTATTCTCAGTTTATCAATCAAGCTGAGCAGGGCGATATCCGTGAGGTCACGATTCAACAACAACAGATTACCGGCAAATACAGCAATGGCGGTACTTTCCAGACCTATGCGCCTAGTGATGCCAAATATGTTGATGTGCTGCAAACCAAAGGCGTTTTGATTAACGCAAAGCCACCTTCCGAGAGTTTCTCTCTCTTTGGAGCCTTGATTTCATGGCTACCAATGCTGTTGATCCTCGGTATCTGGATCTTTGTGATGCGTCAGATGCAAGGTGGTGGTGGCAAAGCTATGGGCTTTGGTAAGTCTAAAGCGAAACTGCTGACCGAGTCTTCTGGCCGTGTGACGTTTGAAGACGTCGCAGGCATTGATGAAGCGAAGGAAGATCTTCAGGAGATTGTTGAGTTCCTGCGTGACCCGCAGAAATTCCAGCGTCTTGGTGGTCGTATTCCTCGCGGCGTGCTGCTGGTTGGCCCTCCTGGTACTGGTAAAACCCTGACTGCACGAGCAGTGGCGGGTGAAGCAAACGTACCGTTCTTCACCATTTCCGGTTCTGACTTCGTTGAAATGTTTGTTGGTGTTGGTGCTTCTCGTGTTCGTGACATGTTCGAACAGGCGAAGAAGAACTCTCCATGCATTATTTTCATCGATGAGATTGATGCTGTTGGTCGCCATCGTGGTGCTGGCCTTGGCGGCGGTAACGATGAACGCGAACAGACCCTCAACCAGCTCCTTGTTGAGATGGATGGTTTTGAGGCAAATGAAGGCGTGATCATCATCGCGGCGACCAACCGTCCTGACGTGCTTGATCCTGCGCTTCTGCGTCCGGGTCGTTTTGACCGTCAGATTGTTGTGCCAAATCCAGACGTTACTGGCCGTGAAAAGATCCTCAAAGTTCACATGCGTAAAGTGCCTTTGGCTCCAGATGTAAACGTGCATACACTTGCTCGCGGAACGCCTGGTTTCTCTGGTGCTGACTTGATGAACCTTGTGAATGAGGCTGCGCTTCTTGCTGCGCGCCGCTCCAAGCGTCTGGTCACCATGGCTGAGTTTGAAGATGCTAAAGACAAGGTGATGATGGGTGCGGAACGTCGTACGCTTGTCATGACAGAAGAAGAAAAGAAGCTGACTGCTTATCACGAAGCTGGACATGCACTGGTTGCGATGCACATGCCTGCATCTGATCCGGTTCACAAAGCAACTATTATTCCACGCGGTCGTGCGCTGGGTATGGTGATGCGGTTGCCAGAGAAAGATCAGGTTTCTCTGACCCGTGCGAAGTGTAAAGCTGACCTTGCTGTTGCCATGGGTGGCCGTGTTGCTGAAGAAATGATCTTCGGCTATGAGAAGGTTACTTCAGGTGCTTCCGGCGATATCCAGATGGCAACCAAGCTTGCGAAGGCTATGGCGACGCAGTTTGGTATGTCCGATAAGCTTGGCCCGTTGCTTTATGGCGAGAACCAGGAAGAGGTCTTCCTTGGTCACTCTGTAGCGAAAAACCAAAATGTTTCTGATGAAACTCAGAAAATGGTTGATGCTGAAGTAAAGAGCTTTGTTAATCAGGGTTATGAGACTGCAAACAAGCTACTACGTGAACACGAAGATCAGCTTCACCTGATTGCTCAGGGCTTGCTGGAGTATGAAACTCTCTCCGGTGATGAAATCCGCAAGATGCTTGATGGTGAGCAGCCTGTGCGTGATACCGGTGATGATAGTCCATCGACTCCGCGCTCTACTGGCGTGCCTACTGCTGGCGGAAAGAAGCACGGCGGTGAGGCTTCCGACGGGCTTAACCCACAGCCTCAGAGCTAACAGCCAGTCTTCTTGATGGTGCTTTAAAGAATAAAATGCCCGGCTGTTCAGTCGGGCATTTGCTATTGAGGCTCAACTGTTTGGCTTTTGTATGGGTGAAAATTCGGCTTTGCTGCTGCGTCACATTGCGGGTGAACCGTAATAATTGGACACATCATTTGACAGGACCAGGCAAGGGCAAGCGTGTATCACCATTTCAATTAGATTTATCGAGAGCGATACGCTCCGCATTTGAGAGTTCAGGGAAACATTAAATGTCGCGAAAATACTTTGGCACCGACGGAATGCGCGGTACTGCAAACAAGTGGCCAATGACCGCGGAAGTTGCGCTGAAGGTTGGAATGGCTGCTGGTGTGGTGTTCCGCCGTGGTAAATACCGGCACCGCGTGGTCATCGGCAAAGATACGCGCCTTTCTGGTTACATGTTTGAAAACGCACTTGTTGCTGGTTTTACTGCGATGGGCATGGATGTTTTTGTGCTTGGCCCTATGCCAACCCCAGCTGTTGCGATGCTGACGCGTTCGTTGCGTGCGGACATTGGTGTGATGATCTCTGCCAGTCATAACCCGTTTGAAGACAACGGTATCAAGTTCTTTGGTCCTGATGGGTTCAAGCTGTCTGATGAGGTTGAACTTCAGATTGAACGCCTCATCGATAGTGATATGAGCCAGAGTTTGCCGGCACCAGATACCCTCGGTCGTGCAACGCGCATTGATAGCATGAAAGATCGCTACATCGAGTTCGCCAAGCGCACTTTGCCACGTGACCTAAACTTAAATGGCATGCGCATTGTGATCGATTGTGCGAATGGTGCTGCCTATAAGGTTGCTCCAGAGATCCTTTGGGAGTTGGGTGCTGAAGTGTTCCCGTTGGGTGTTGATCCGGATGGATTCAACATCAACAAGGACTGTGGTTCCACTGCTCCTGAAGCGCTTGCGAAGAAAGTTCACGAAGTTCGGGCGGATATCGGGATAGCGCTGGATGGCGATGCAGACCGCGTGATCATCGTGGATGAGAACAGCAAGGTTGTTGATGGTGATCAGCTGATGGCAGTGATTGCTGAATCCTGGAAAGCAGATGGGCGTCTTTCAGCGCCTGGTATTGTTGCGACTGTGATGTCGAACCTCGGTTTGGAGCGGTTCCTGAAAGGTCTTGGTCTTTCTCTTGAACGTACCAAAGTTGGAGATCGCTATGTTGTTGAGCGGATGCGTGAAGGTGGCTTCAATGTAGGCGGGGAACAGTCCGGCCATATTGTGATGTCTGATTTTGGTACAACTGGTGATGGCCTTGTAGCTGCGCTGCAGATTCTTGCTTGCGTGAAGAAGACGAAGAAGCCGGTTTCAGAGGTTTGTAACCGATTCGTTCCAGTGCCTCAGATCCTTAAGAATGTGCGCTATGCGAGTGGTAAACCTCTCGAAGATAAGGCTGTTAAGGCGGTTATTAAGGCCGGAGAAGAGAAGCTTGGTAAACAGGGGCGCCTTGTTATCCGCGCTTCTGGAACCGAGCCACTTATTCGTGTGATGGGTGAGGCTGATGATGCAAACCTTCTCAACAAGGTGGTAGATAGCATCGTTGAGGCCGTTAAAAAGGCAGCGGCTAGCTAACTGAAATTATTTAATTTATCGAGTTTTGAGAGCGGGCATTTCATGATGTCCGCTTTCTTTGTTCTGAAATCTGCGGTGCGCATAAGTAAATGCAAATTAACTATCTGATATTTGCTTGATTCGTGCTTGTTAGTTGTTTGTTAATAATAAATATTAGGGTTAATAATACTGGTTAATTTATAGGTAATTCTTTCGCTGTAGAAAATGCTTAGGTTTTATTTAAGGGCAATCATCTCGCGTGACAGGTGCCGTTTGAGAGGACATAAGCATGAAGTATTTTAGTAAGTTGCTGACATCGACTGCAGCTGCGCTGGTTTTGTCTGGTGTTGCTTATGCAGCAGATCTCCCAGCACCTGTATTCGTAGAAGAGCCCGAGCTTCCACAAGTGCAAATCGGTGGTGGTTGGTATCTGCGTGGTGACATCGGCTACAAGGTCTATCAGAATCCCAAAGCGAAATTCTCTCATATCAAGTTCAATGATGAAGAATTGGAGCCAACCGGTGTTGTTGGTGTTGGTGTTGGTTATCGCGTGAATGACTTCATTCGCACAGATGTGACACTGGACTACGAATGGGATGCTGACTTTACAGCAAAAGCTGAGTGTATTGGTACTTGTAGTACCTCCGGCACCTCAGATGAATTTGCGACACTGGATGTCTGGACTGTTCTTTGGAATGTCTATGCTGACCTAGGGTATTACAATGGCTTCACTCCCTATGTTGGAGCTGGTGTTGGTGCCTCTTACGTGAATGCAAAGAGCGTCCGTGCAATCAATCCTGATGGTACCAGAGTCAAATATCCTAAAGGGCACTGGTGGAATTTCTCATGGGCTCTTATGGCAGGCACGTCCTATGAGATCGATGATAACTGGAAGATTGATGCAGGCTACCGCTATCTGAACATTGGTGCCGTGAAGACCAAGTCATTTTCCAGTAATGGCAAGACCTCTGGCATTAAGTATGACAATCTCGCAGCGCATGAAGTGCGTGTTGGGTTGCGCTATGAGTTTGGTGGGTCTTCTAGCGGTGGATATGACCAGCCGATCGTTACAAAGTATTAGGTCGCAGGCTGGAGCGCCTCCAGTTTGAATGCTGACCAAAACACTCCAGAGCCTGTCCAGCGACAGGCTCTTTTTTTGATTGAAATTGGAGAGTTCGTAGAATTGAAAGATTGGTTATCCACTGGGCGAATACACAAAATATATCTAATCGTACGCAGCGTTTAATTGATTGAATGTTGCTCTGCAAAAAAACACTTGTTGACGAGATAAGTCGTTTCGCATAGACCCGTCGGTGGGACACCCCTCCCCAACGAGGGGCACCTATCTGAAAGGGTAGTCATTATGACGAATACGACAATGCCGGCCACAAAGCCGGTAAACCCGAACTTTTCTTCGGGTCCATGTGCCAAGCGTCCGGGCTGGACACCTGCAATCCTTGCAGACGCGCCCCTTGGCAGATCTCACCGTGCTAAGATTGGTAAGGCGAAGCTGAAAGAAGCTATCGAGTTGACTCGTGAAGTCCTCGAAGTGCCTGCTGATTACAAAATCGGAATTGTTCCTGCTTCTGATACTGGTGCTGTTGAAATGGCACTGTGGTCGCTGCTTGGTGCGCGCCCAGTAGACATGGTTGCCTGGGAAAGCTTTGGTTCCGGTTGGGTTTCCGATGTTATGAAGCAGCTCAAGCTTGCGGATGCACGCAAGATTGAAGCGAGCTATGGCGAACTGCCAGACCTCAACACCATTAATTTTGACCACGATGTGGTCTTCACCTGGAACGGCACCACCTCTGGTGTGCGTGTGCCGAATGGTGATTTTATTCCTGCAGACCGTAAAGGCCTGACCATCTGCGATGCGACTTCTGCTGCTTTTGCGCAGGAGCTGGAATTCGATAAGCTTGATGTTGTGACTTACTCTTGGCAGAAAGTGCTGGGTGGTGAAGCTGCTCACGGGATTCTGATCTTGTCACCTCGTGCTGTTGAACGCCTTGAGAGCTATACGCCTGCATGGCCGATGCCGAAGATCTTCCGTCTGACTAAAGGCGGCAAGTTGATCGATGGTGTTTTTGAAGGCGCAACCATCAACACGCCGAGCATGCTTTGCGTAGAAGATTATCTGGATGCTTTGGGTTGGGCCAAAGAACTGGGTGGTCTAAAAGCACTGATTGCTCGTGCTGATGCAAATACCGCTGCGATCACGACTTGGGCTGAGAAAACTGATTGGGTTGATTTCCTGGCAGTTGACCCGGCAACCCGTTCCAATACTTCTGTTTGTCTGAAGATTGTTGATCCGGAAATCACGAAGCTTGATGACAAAGCACAGGCTGCATTTGCCAAAGCGATTGTGAACCTGCTCGACAAAGAAGAAGTGGCATTCGACATTGGAGCATACCGTGATGCGCCGTCCGGTCTTCGGATCTGGTGTGGTGCGACGGTTGAAACTGCCAATGTAGAAGCGCTTATTCCTTGGTTGGATTATGCTTTTGCTGCTGAAAAAGCAAAGCTGGTTTCTGCTTAAATTCCCTATTTTTTGAACGAAAAAGTTCCGGTCGCCCAGTGTGACCGGTTAACCTGACGCAAGAAGTGTATCTGGCTCCCGCAACATATGAATGGGAGGATACCTTCGTTGACTTGAAAGGTTAGCCCGATGGCTCCTAAAGTTCTTATTTCCGATAAACTCTCTGATAAAGCAGTTCAGATTTTCAAAGAACGCGGTTGCGATGTTGACTTCCTGCCAGATGTTGGCAAGGACAAAGAAAAACTCGCAGAAATCATTGGCAAGTATGATGGTTTGGCGATCCGTTCCGCGACTAAAGCAACTGAAAAAATCATCAAAGCAGCGACCAACCTGAAGGTGATTGGACGCGCTGGTATTGGTGTCGATAACGTTGATATTCCGGCAGCGACTGCCAAGGGTATCGTTGTTATGAACACCCCGTTTGGTAACGCGATTACGACTGCTGAACATGCGATTGCAATGATGTTTGCGGTGACCCGTCAGATTCCGGCGGCGGATGTTTCCACGCAGGCTGGTAAGTGGGAAAAGTCCCGCTTTATGGGTAACGAAGTCACTTCCAAGACGCTGGGTCTTGTTGGTTGCGGCAATATCGGTTCCATTGTTGCGGATCGCGCTATCGGTTTGAAAATGAAGGTGATTGCGTTCGATCCGTTCTTGTCTCATGAACGTGCTATTGACCTTGGTGTCGAGAAGGTTGAGCTGGAAGACCTCTTCAAGCGCGCTGACTTTATTACACTGCATACTCCACTGACTGACCGTACCCGTAACATTATTGATGCGGATGCAATCGAGACCATGAAAGATGGTGTCTATCTCATCAACTGTGCCCGTGGTGGTCTGGTCGACGAAGATGCTCTTCGTGCTGCGTTGGATAGCGGCAAGGTTGCGGGTGCTGCGGTTGACGTGTTCACTGTAGAGCCAGCTAAAGAGAACGTTCTGTTTGGTGCTCCAAACCTCGTATGTACGCCTCACCTTGGTGCGTCTACTTCTGAAGCTCAGGAAAACGTTGCGCTGCAGGTTGCTGAGCAGATGTCTGACTATTTGGTTAATGGCGCTGTTTCCAACGCTCTCAACATGCCATCCATTACTGCGGAAGAAGCGCCGCGCCTCGCTCCATTTGTGAAGCTGGCGGAGCAGCTTGGTTCCTTTGCTGGTCAGGCGACAGAGACAGGCATCAAAGCGGTTCGTATTGAATACGAAGGCGATGTTGCTGAGATGAACGTGAAGGCTCTGACCGCTGCAGCGCTCACCGGTGTTCTTCGTCCTCTGCTGCAGACCGTAAACATGGTGTCTGCTCCGGAAGTTGCGAAAGAGCGCGGTATCGTGATCGAAGACGTTCGCCGTGAGCAGCATGGTGCTTATGAAAACTATATCCGCCTGACTGTTATCACAGAGCGTCAGGAGCGTTCTGTTGCTGGTACAGTGTTTGGTGATCAGAAGCCGCGTATCATTCAGATCAAAGGCATTAACATGGAAGCAGAGCTTGGCGAGAACATGCTCTATGTGACCAACCAGGATAAGCCGGGCTTCATTGGTCAGCTGGGCTCCATTCTTGGTGATGCAAAGATCAACATTGCGACGTTTAACCTTGGTCGTAAGGTTGAAGGTGAAGAAGCGATCTGTCTTGTTGAGATTGATGGCGAAATTGCTGAGACGACCGTGGATGAAATTGCTGCGATTGAGCAGGTGAACCAGGCGAAGCTGCTGCATTTCCCTCAACAGGGCTAAGCTATTTTATAAGTATAGATGAGGAAAAGGCGGTCTTCGGACCGCCTTTTCTTTTTCCGGTGGTCATGAGACTGGTGGAAATTGCTTATCTTTGAACTTGGCGCCATGATGCAGGCTGGTTCCATTTCGAAGTAGAAAGCTATTATGAATATTGATCTGCTGCGCCGTCTCTGTGAAACCCCTGGTGTTCCGGGGCATGAGCATCGAGTACGCGAGATAATTCTGAAAGAGATTGAAGGCCTGTTTGATGATGTTCAAACGGATGCAATGGGATCTCTTATCTGTCGCCGTGATGCACGCAAGGCGCCTGAAAATGGTGATAAACCAAAGAAGGTTATGCTGCTCTGTCATATGGATGAGATCGGCTTTCTTGTTTCTCATATCACCGATAAAGGCTTCGTCTACGTACAGCCGGTTGGAGGTTTCGATGCACGCAATCTCTTTTCCCGCCGTGTGTTGGTGTCCACTGATGAAGGTGATCTGAAGGCTGTAATGAATCCGGCTGGGCGGCCAGTTCATATTGCTCCACCGGAAGAACGCAAAAAGATCCCTGAAGTTACTGAGTTCATTATTGATCTTGGCCTTGGTAAGAAGACCAAGGACGTGGTCAAAGTAGGTGACATGGTCACTCTTGATGAGCCGCTGATCGAGATGGGTGAAAAGGTTGTCTCCAAAGCGATGGATAACCGTGTAGCATGCTGGCTAGGTATTGAAGCTATGCGCGCGCTCGGGGATGCGGATCATTCCTGTGAAATCTATGTTGCTTTTACCTGTCAGGAAGAGGTTGGGCTACGCGGAGCGAAGACTGCGGCCTATGCCATTAAACCAGATATCGGCCTTGGCGTTGATATTACGCTTGCTTGCGATACGCCTGGGGTGCCAGAGCAAGATCAAACGACTGAGCAAGGTAAAGGGTTTGGACTTCACGTGAAGGACGGCTGGTTCATTGCCGATCTGGAACTTGTGAAAGAAATTGAAAATCTGGCAATTGAAGAGGAGATTCCATATCAGCGCACCATGCTGAAGGGGGGCGGACAGGATGGGGCCGCTGCTCAGCAAGCTGCTGCTGGTGCGAAGGCTGTTGGTATCATGGTTGGCACACGTTATGTGCACACAGTTACCGAGATGATTGATAAGAGTGATCTGCTTGCCGCACGCGATATTCTGGCCGCCTATCTGAAGCGTTGCTGATACTGCGAGCTGCAACTTGATTAGAAGCCTCCAGATCCTAACTGCGGTAGGGTCTGGAGGCTTTTTTGTTATGCGATTACTTGTTTTTTGCCTATCCATATGCTGGTTAAGCGGCCATCAATCAGTAACAGTGCGATGAAGATTGCTGCCATGCCGATCCAGTGGTTGGCTTCGAGGCGTTCATTTAGGAAGATAGCGCCCAGAATGATTGCGCTGACCGGAATTACGAGTGTGACAGAAGCTGCGTTGGTTGCTCCTGCAAGTTTGAAAAGCTGGAAGTACAGGATGTAAGCAAAAGCTGTGCAAGCGAGAGCAAGAATGAGAACGCTTGCCCATGTTGAAGCGGATGCCTCCATCAGTTGCTGAGTTGGTGCGGTATAAATGAGCGCAGGTATCAGCAGGATCGTTGAAGCGGACAGCTGGCCAGTTGCCAAAGCTGCTGGTGGTAGTTTTTTGAGGCGCATAATGATGAACGCGGCGAACGCGTATGAAAGAGCGGCTCCTAAAACTGCGAGCTGAGGCCAAACCTGATTGCTGGCGCCGCTCAATGCGTCGCTGCCAACCATGATGGCAACTCCGACAACACCGATAACCGCCGCTACGAGCTTGGTTGCTGTCAGTTTCTCCTCGTTGCTCAAGACCTGCATGACAATCATCGTGAAAATAGGTGTGAAGGCGTTGAGTACGGACGCTAATCCGGAGGCAATGTATTGCTGACCCCAAAAGATAAGGGAGAAGGGGACTATATTATTTAAGAAACCTAACAGGAGGAAACTGCCAATCCATTTTGCGGAAAGCGGTATGGACTGTTTTGAAATGAGCAAAAAGCACCACATGGCGAGTGCTGCGATTGCCACTCTTAAGAAGACAAGTGTGATGGGGTTAAATTCTGCGACTGCGACTTTGGCAAAGAAGAATGCGCCGCCCCACAAGGTGCCTAGTAAGAGAAGAATAGACCAGCCCAGCCAGTCAAGTTTTTGTGCGTTCATAAAGCGTCTTCAACTTAGTGAAATTTCTTGCAGGAATTGCAAAAAATGAGAAATTGGAACTTGAGCTAGTAATATCACTGGCTGTTGTGGCTGTACCACCCGATTTGCGAGTAAAACAATCAACAGAGGTTCACTCTGATCGCAAAAATTACAGTCTTGGCCTAATTTTGAAGGAAAAGGGCTCGTATTTAAGAGATTGACAGATTATAAGGCGCTGTAACTGCGCCCCGGCTCTTACGCCGGGGTTTCTTATGTTGTCTCTCACGATTTGCATTCTGAGCTGGCAAGCCACTTTATACAGAAATAGCAAATCGTATGACGGCGTATTTTAGGAATACGCTGGCAGCCGCAGGAGGGCTGAAGAACCATGGCCAACGTTGTCGTAGTTGGGTCACAATGGGGTGACGAAGGTAAGGGTAAACTTGTCGATTGGCTCTCAGAGCAAGCCGACGTTGTTGTACGCTTCCAAGGCGGACACAATGCAGGTCATACGCTTGTAATTGACGGAACGAGCTACAAGCTGGCACTGCTGCCATCTGGTGTTGTTCGCGGAAAGCTCTCTGTCATTGGCAATGGCGTTGTGATTGACCCTCATGCACTGGTTGCTGAGATTGCACGTCTTGAAGAGCAGGGCGTTAAGATCTCCCCGGAAATTCTGCGTGTTGCTGACAATGCTACTCTTATTCTGAGCCTGCACCGCGAGCTGGATGCCCTGCGTGAAGATGCAAGCCCGGCAGGCACCAAAATCGGGACCACCAAACGCGGTATCGGCCCTGCTTATGAAGATAAAGTCGGTCGTCGTGCAATTCGCGTGATGGATCTGGCAAACATGAGCACGCTGCCAGCGAAGATTGATCGTCTGCTGACACACCACAACGCGATTTTGCGCGGTCTGGGTCGCGATGAGATCTCTGCTGAGACCATCTACAAAGAGCTGGAAGACGTTGCTGATAAGATCCTGCCGTACATGGATAAAGCCTGGTACATGCTGGACAAAGCACGCCGCGAAGGTAAGCGTTTGTTGTTTGAAGGTGCGCAGGGCGCGCTGTTGGACAACGACCACGGCACTTATCCGTTTGTAACCTCTTCCAATACAGTTGCAGGTCAGGCTGCTGCTGGTAGTGGTCTTGGTCCAAACTCCATCGATTACGTTCTGGGTATCACCAAAGCTTACACCACTCGTGTAGGTGAAGGTCCGTTCCCAACCGAACAGCAGAATGAAGTTGGTGAGTTCCTCGGTACCCGCGGGCACGAGTTTGGAACGAACACTGGTCGTCGTCGTCGGTGTGGCTGGTTTGATGCAGTGATTGTCCGTCAAACCGTTTGCACCAGCGGAATCAATGGGATTGCATTGACAAAGCTTGACGTTTTGGACGGACTGGATGAAATTAAGATTTGTGTTGGTTATGAGCTAGATGGTGAGCGAATCGATTACCTTCCAGCATCTCAAGGTGCTCAGGCACGGGTTGTTCCTATTTATGAGACCCTGCCTGGTTGGAAGGAAACGACCAAAGGCGCACGGACTTGGGCAGAATTGCCAGCACAAGCTGTGAAATACGTTCGGCATGTTGAAGAGCTGATTGGTGCTCCGGTTGCTCTGTTATCAACAAGCCCTGAACGTGATGACACAATCCTGGTTCAGAATCCATTCCAGGATTAAGTCTTGAAATGAAGCTCTGGGGGCAATGGGCAGTTAAATGGCGGACTACAATTCCGTTCTAAAAAAAGCGGTAGCTGGTTTACAAGAGAACACAGGTTCTGCACGGCGGGCAGTTTATCAACGCGCGCGGAATGCAATTGTAAAGCAACTTAAAAGTTACGACCCACCTCTGTCTCCCTCCCAGATCACTGAGGAGCAGCTGAAGCTTGAAGAGGCCATTCGTAAGGTCGAAGCGGAAGCTGCTCGTGAGTCTCTCGGGTTGGGGCGGTCTAAAACCACCCCAGCTCCAAGTGCTCCAAAACCTGCAGCTCCAGAAATTTCTGCTGCACCACCGCCTGCTGGCGATACGCCTAAGGCAGGTGCAAAGCCCGATACTCCAGCGCGTGATGAGCCGAAAGCACCTGCTGCTAAAGCAGATGTGTTTAAAGAGGCGGTTCGTGCTGCGCAGGATCTTGGCAACGCCGCTCATCAGGCCAATCAGATGGCGCGTGATCAGCTGCCTGAAGCTTCCAGCGAGCGCAAAGAGCCTGACCTTGGCTCCATGGATGACAAAGAGACGGGTGAACCTGCTGCCTCGTTGCCAACCAAAGGTGCTGTTGAGACGAGCGCAGAAGAGCGCTCCTGGGTGCCGGGTGAAGCACGTCGCACTAAGCTGGAAACCAAAGGTAAGTCGCGTCCTGAGATTGATGAGCCGGCCCAGGTTAAGCCAAAGACGAGCCGTAAACCTGCTTCCTCCCGCAAACCAGCGGTTGCGCAACGCGTTGGCGATGCGATTGAGCAGGACGAAGGGCTGAAGCCTTCCAATACATCGGGTATTGTCGGTATAATTGTGGTCATACTGATAATCTTGGGCGTTACCGCAGGTGTCTATAGTCTGCGCGATGTTATTCTCTCTTTAGTGCTTCCAGTTGAAACCGGTGAGACTGTTGCGCCAGAGAGCGCACCTTCGAATGAAGATGAGCCGCTTCGGGTTCAGCCGGAACGCACGCCGAAGAAGAACACTGACCGCTTGTTGCCATCTGATGAAGGGGCAAAGGTTTCGCCGGATGCGACACGGGTGCAGACGACCCGGATTACGCGGAATTCTTCCAGCGCAGCGCCAACCGAGGCAGTAACTGAGCCTCCAGTCGTGCGTGTGGTTGAAGCTCCAGCAGCACCGGTAGAAGACACATCTTCTGCGCAGGTTTTGCCGGTGACGGAACCTGCTCAGCAAAGTACTGCAGTTGAGACCAATTCTGTTCCGCCAGCTGAAACCATTGGAACTGAAGCTGCGGTTTCTCCAGTCGCACAACAGAGTATTCTTTACGAAGAAGCTTTGACGCCGGGTGCTGCAGGTTCTGCATCACGTGGGAATGTCGTTTGGTCATTGGATGAAGCTAATGGCGATTCTGTCATCAAGGCTGTTGCTACGCTACCATCTCGTAACTTCTCTGTTGAGATGACGTTGAAGCCGAATAGCGATCAGTCTTTGCCAGCAAGTCACTTGCTTGAGCTGAACTTCATCTTCCCAGAAGGGTTTGATGGCAAGGGCGTTGAGAAGGTGCCTGGCCTGATCCTGAAGAAGACAGAGTCCGAAGCAGGTGATCCGCTTGATGGTGCTGCCGTGAAGGTTTCTGACACTCTCTTCTGGATTGCGCTGTCTGACAGTGATGAAGAAAAAGCGAAGAACCTGAAGCGTCTTGCTGAGCGTGAGTGGATAGATGTTCCACTGCTGTACAACAGCGGTCGCCGAGCAATGTTGACCTTTGAAAAAGGCACAACCGGCAACAAAGTTATCGCGCAGGCAATCAAGAGCTGGAAGTAATCTAGTTTCAGCTGTTTAGCTTAGATTTCAAAGGCCTTGGCTCTCTTTGAGCTGAGGCCTTTTTCATTATGCTGTCGTCCATCAGAGTAAAATCTGCTTGCATCCTTCGGCAGAAACGCGCATGTTCTTTGCTATTCCGAGGGGTGCTTTTCTTCCGAAAAGCTGAGATTGCGATGAGCTAAACCCTTTGAACCTGATCCGGGTAATGCCGGCGAAGGGACGGGACCTGAGCCATTCTTCCCGGATCTCCATGTTTGCATTTTGATGTAACGGGAGATCCTGTGCTGAAAACATCCCAGAGAGCTAATGTAGCTCCGTTCTTCCGCCTGTTTGTGATGCCCAATACCATTGTTGGGAGTCTGCATGCTGAAGCGAGCTTTGAAACGAATTCTCCGAAGTCTTTTCGGGATTTTGCTTTTTATCGCCATTTGGGAAAGTGTGGTTCGGATTGGAGAGTTTCCTCCGTTTCTCTTGCCAGGTCCGGCAGCGGTTTTTTCCGCTTTTCTCAATCAGGGCGTCTTTCTGCTGCATCATGCAGGCATTACCGCTTGGGAGACCGTTCTCGGCTTTCTCTTTGGTGTGAGTGCAGGGGCATTGCTTGCTGTTTTGCTGGCAATGTCCGACCGGATACGCCTGTTTCTGCTGCCCCCGATTGCAGCAACTCAATCTCTTCCTGTCTTTGCAATCGCACCGCTTCTGGTGCTGTGGTTCGGCTTTGGGCTTGCCTCCAAGGTTGTTATGGCGGTGATTGTGATCTTCTTTTCTGTGACCTCGACCTTCTTCGATGGTTTGCGGAGGACTGATCAGTCGCTGCTTGATCTTGGTAAGCTGCACAGCTTGAACCGCTGGCAAACACTTCGCTACATACGCATTCCAGCAGCTTTGCCTTCTCTGGCATCTGGTATGCGCATTGCTGCGGTATTTGCTCCCATTGGGGCGGTGGTTGGAGAGTGGGTTGGTGCTAAAGGGGGGCTGGCCTTCATCATGTTGCAATCCAATGCACGCATGCAAACAGCGACGATGTTTGCGGCGTTGATTTTGCTTGCGGTGATGGTGTTGAGCCTGCGGGCAGTTGTTGAGTTCGCTACTTCTCGGATGATCTATTGGCAGAAAGAGATCTAGGTCTCAGAGTATGAGGACGTAACCTTATGAAAAAACTAGGTATGCTGTTTGGTGCGGCAATGCTTGCGAGCACGCTTCAAGTGCAGGCTGCGGATAAACTGACTGTGCTGCTGGACTGGTTCGCGAACCCAGACCATGCACCAATCGTGGTTGCCAAGGCACGGGGTTTCTTTGAGAAAGAGGGCCTTGATGTTGAGTTGATTGAGCCTGCTGATCCTTCCATGCCGCCGAAGCTTGTTGCTGCTGGGCAGGGTGATATTGCGGTTTCCTATCAGCAGACGCTGCACCCGCAGATTGATGAGGGCATGCCACTGATGCGGATTGGGACGCTGGTCTCTACGCCTCTGAACACTTTGATTGTGTTGGAAGACGGACCGATCAAGGAGATTGCAGACCTGAAGGGCAAGCGTATTGGTTATTCCACATCCGGGTTTGAGAACGCCATGCTTGGGAAGATGCTTTCCACTGCAGGTCTGAGTTCTGACGATGTTGAGCTGATCAACGTGAACTTCTCGCTCTCACCATCTCTGATGGCTGGGCAAGTTGATGCGGTGATTGGTGGTTATCGGAACTTTGAACTGAACCAGATGGAGATAGAAGGTGCTAAAGGCCGCGCGTTCTACCCGGAAGAGAACGGTGTGCCGGTCTATGATGAGCTGATCTATGTGGCTCACAAAGACAAGCTGGATGATCCGCGTTTGAAGAAGTTCATCAATGCGATTGAGGCGGCTACTGTTTATCTGCTGAACAATCCGCAGGACTCCTGGAAGAGCTTCCTGGAAGTTTATCCAAACCTGGATGATGAGCTGAACAAGCGTGCCTGGGCGGATACTTTGCCGCGTTTTGCCAGCCGTCCCGCTGCTCTGGACAATGGTCGTTATGAGCGCTTTGCGAACTTTCTGATTGAGCAAGGGCTCATTAAAACAGCGCCTCCAGTTGAAACCTACGCGGTTGAACTGCGCTAACCAGTATAGGCCTAAACTAAATTTTGAGCCTCCGAGTTTCGGGGGCTCTTTTTATTTATCTGCCAAATGCCGTTATTGCGCTGCATCCTTGACCGCCTCGTGTTGAGCCAAGTCGCTAAGGATGTATTTTTCAAAAGCAGCATAGATGGCGTTGTACTCGCCCTCAGAGAGTGATTTGCATTCATCGACCAATATGAGAGCTTTCTTCTTGTCATTTTCCTCAAAGAGCGCGAAGACCATGTTGCAGTGGACGTTCTTGAGCTTGAGGAAGCCTTCTGAGAATGCGAGTGAAGGATCGCCCAGCAACGCAAACGAACGCATCTGGTATCGGCTGGTTTTGACTGGGATGGTCTCTAGTGCTGCCAGCTCAGGCATCTGACCACGGGTGGTTTCGCATATAAGAATGCTGTGACCAGCCTCTTTGCAATGACGGGCTAAATCTTCCGCTAAATCGACGCATTTTCCGAGCGGGGCATATCTGAAATGGCGCCGTGTACCTGTTTCGCCAAGCGTTGCCAGGCCGGTTGAAATGCCTATGTCGACTGTGACTGCGTGGGCCTTCATATTTTTCTGGTTGAAATTGAAGCGGTCCTTGAGATTGAAACGTGCCATTTGCTTCTGCATTTCAATGGCTGTTCGACAAGCATGAGCTGCGTGGAATGGATCATTGAGCGGCGCGTTCCAGTACGCGTTCAGGCCGGAAGTGCTCAGCGTGTTCAGTGTCCCATCTTGGACATGCACTTCATCCAGATGGGCGGTTTGGAAGCCGTTGGAGAAGCTTGCGAGGTCCTGAGGAGACAAACCCTCATAGTATCGGTGGAAGTGCCTCAAACGGGTCGAGAGGCTTGTGATTTCACGTTGTTGGCCCTCCAGAGGGAGCTGCTCTAACTTCGCGAGTACCTTTTGCATCTGTTTGGGAGAGAGAATTCCAGCAAAACGCTCAGTTGTTTGGTTTTTGTGACTCTTGAATGTCACACGCCGGATTGTGCAGGAGAAAGCGAATATCAGCAGGAGAATGAGGGATGGGAAAAATGCTTCAAGGACGTTGTGTTGGAGAGCGAACTGGTGGAATGCGACGCCGTTGATGGCCAAGGCAGCAACGCCTGTAAGTGCCAGACTTAACCAAAAGCCTTGTGTAGCTGAGATGATTGTGACGGCGAGTCCAAATCCGATTAGCGATATGATTTCAGCGTATTGTGCCCATGTGGGAATCTTGAGGTAGTTACCAGATTGAAGTGTCTGAAGTGCCTGTGCGTGTCGCTGGGAGCTTCTGTTTTGTGTGCCGATGACGAAGTAGCTTCCAGAAGCTGGGGGCCAGAGTTTAGAGGATACTCTATTCTGTAAGATTTCATCTGCTGTCAGGATTGCATCGCTTGAAGCTCTTGTTTTGAACACCAGCATTTCAGTATCTGCAGTGACTGGAATTTGGACATTTGCGCTTTCCAATTGATAGCCATGCTCTGTTTGTGCGGTTTGAAACGGCTGTGCTTCTGCCTGATTAGATAGGCTCCATGCCGCTAGCGCTAGGGATGGCAACTGTGCTGAGTTGCTTTGGTGCTGAAGCGGATAGAGCAGTGCATTTGAGCCATGAGCGTAGTGGTTATCGTTTTGGTATCCTGTGGCCTGCGAGAATCTTATGTAGTTGGAAAGTGGGGGTTTTTCCGCTGTGGCCTTGGTCAACGGCCTACTGAGCAGGACTGGATAATGAGAAATGATGGTTTGTAACAGCAGGTCGTGGTTTGGATAAGTTGCCCGCAAGGAAGGCTGCAGGTCGTCGTAGATTCTGCTTCTTAAGGTGGGGGAGGCCGGGTCTGCTTTTCTGAAGTCTGCATCTATAATCAGAAGCTTGGGATTATACTCCCCCAGCTTTTGAAGGATTTGTGCGAGCTCCAGACGCTGATATATCGGCTCCTGCGTTTGCTGGATTGATTCTGGCGTAAGATGGATCGTGTAAACTGGCGGTGCAGAAGTTGTGTTTGGCCATGCCAATTGCAGCGCGTTTTGGCTGAGGTATCCGACGTTATCCAGTACCTGCGGGTATAGGGTGCGGACGAGTATTGCTATTGTAATGAATAGACAGGATACAACCGCTGCAAGTGCACGGTTGGTTTGTGACAGCCAGCTAGAGCCGAACATGTAATTCCCCCCCCCAAAGGGGAAGTGACCCAACTCACATAAATTCCCCTCATCATTAACCTTAGGAAAGCTCTGAGGGGACGACAAGCTTAGCTGTTTATTTAAAAGGGTGTTCCTACAGTTGATTTGTATTTTAAGTTAATTCAACTCAACTTTTATGCAGTTGGGCATCTTAAAGCACTTTGCAGTCATGTTGACTGCGCGAGTTGCTTTAAGTTTTGGCTTTACCTGAGAAATCGGTAGCCCCATGAGGGGAGCATACTTTATGCACCTGCCTCATGACCTGCCATTGCCATGGCGCTTTCCTGAACGGCCTTCTGAACCTTCTCAAAAGCACGCACTTCAATCTGGCGTACACGTTCGCGGCTTACGCCAAACTCGGTCGAGAGTTCTTCCAGAGTGATCGGGCTTTCAGAAAGACGACGAGCTTCAAAAATGCGGGTCTCACGGGGGTTCAGTACGCCCATTGCATTTTTCAGCATATCGCGGCGGACATCGTATTCTTCCTGTTCAGCTAGTACAGCTTCCTGACTTTCAGCATCATCCACGAGCCAATCCTGCCATTCGCTGGATTCACCTTCGCTGGAACGCAGAGGTGCGTTCAGGGAAGAGTCGCCACCCAGGCGGCGGTTCATGGAAACAACTTCTTTTTCGGTTACGCCGAGAGTTGTCGCAATTTGCTGGACCTGATCTGGACGCAGATCACCATCTTCAAAAGCCTGAATTTTGCCTTTGACGCGACGCAGGTTGAAGAACAGGCGTTTTTGGTTTGCTGTGGTGCCCATTTTTACGAGCGACCATGTGCGCAGGATGTATTCCTGAATGGAAGCCTTGATCCACCACATGGCGTAGGTTGCCAAGCGGAAGCCTTTGTCCGGCTCAAAACGTTTTACAGCCTGCATCAGGCCGACGTTACCTTCTGAGATAACTTCGCCCAGAGGCAAGCCATAGCCGCGGTAGCCCATTGCAATTTTTGCAACGAGACGCAGGTGAGAATTTACAAGTCTTTCAGCAGCTTTAGGTTCGTCGTGTTCCCGGTAGCGCTTGGCGAGCATGTACTCTTCCTGCGGCTGAAGCATCGGGAATTTTCTAATTTCGTCTAAATAGCGGCTCAGACCGCCTTCGCCGCCCGTGAGGGCTGGTAGGTTACGGGCCATAAAGCACCCCTCCTTGCTTGGTGTTCCCGCCTGATCGAAGGATCAGGCTTTTCGGCAAACACACATTGGTGCCTTCAGATGAAGCGCACCTGAAGTTTCTATATGGGAACATTGTGGCCAAAACGCTACCAGATCGGCAATGTTTTTGACCTAAATTTTTCGTAATGATTGAAGAATACCAGCAAAATCAGCAGGTAACTCCGATTCAAACTTCATGAATTCCTGCGTTCTTGGGTGCGCAAACGCCAAAAGTCCTGCATGTAGGGCCTGTCGCTTGAAGTCCGCCAACTGGGTTTTCAGTGGTTCTTGAAATTTATTGTATTTAGTTCTGAAGCCAGAACCGTAATCCATATCACCTATTAGCGGATTTCCGATGTGGGACATGTGTACGCGGATCTGATGGGTTCTGCCTGTTTCCAGACGGCATTCGATCAAACTTGCAACGGGTGCTGCATCTTGAGGGCCGAAGCGTTCCTGCACCTGCCAATGGGTGATTGCGTGGCGACCGCCGGTTTTCAGTACTGAGATTTTCTGCCGGTTTGCAGTTGAACGGGCCAGATTGGCGTCTACAGTGCCTTTGGGTGCTGTTGGCGCACCCCAGACAAGCGCCTTATAGGCGCGCTCGAGAGGGCCGGTTTTGCCATGGTCGGCAAACTGAGCTGCGAGGCCCTGGTGGGCCATGTCGTTTTTGGCAACAACGAGCAGCCCTGTTGTGTCTTTATCGATGCGGTGAACGATGCCAGGGCGCTTGACGCCGCCAATACCAGACAAAGATGAACCACAGTGGTGAATCAAAGCGTTGACCAGTGTGCCAGTTGGGTTCCCTGCACCTGGATGCACAACAAGGCCTGCAGGTTTGTCGATGACGATCAGGTCGTCATCCTCATAAACAATGTTAAGCGGGATGTCTTCTGGCTGGGGTTCTGCAGCTTCCGGCTCAGGAACAATAAGAGTGATTGTATCTCCGGCACAGACTCTATATTTAGGCTCCAACACCGTGCGCTGGCCAATTTGAACCTGACCAGCCCGGATCAAGGCTTGAAGTCGGTTGCGACTGAAGTCATCTATATGCGCAGCAAGCACAGCATCCAAGCGGCGGCCGGTATCTTCCGGTTCCGGGGTGATGACTGTTGGTTGCTGCTCATCGGCAATTACAGAGTTTGTGAGCGGCTGGGTGCCCTCAGGAGATTTATCGTTCATGCGTGATCCTAATACTGACAGCGATGAGGCTGTACAGAACGAACTTGATCCAGCAGCTTTGAGGCTTCAAGCGAAGTTACGCCGCCTCTTGATGGGGTCAAGCCTTGTCATGGTGCTTGGCTTATTAGCTGTCTTTGCTGCTATCTTCTATAAGATTAATGCCAATAATTCCAATGTTAGCGCAGATAATATTGCAGCAACAATTGCGATTGGCCCTGAAGCACAGGTTCTGTCTGTTACTCAAATGGACGGAAATCTGGTGATGCTGGTCAAAGAAGGTCCGACGCAGGCTCTCGTCTATATTGATCCAGTTACCGGGCGAAAAATCGCACGTACGGATTTTGTTGCGAGATAGGTGGATAACCCCCCTTTTCTTTCGAGGAGGGGGCTTGCCAAGCGGGGGATTAGCCAATATACCCCCGTCCATCGCGAAAGCGAAGCCTAGGCGCCCATCGTCTAGCGGTTAGGACGCCGCCCTTTCACGGCGGAAACAGGGGTTCGATTCCCCTTGGGCGTACCA
>NZ_FOSK01000006.1:312646-353031 GCF_900114245.1 Pseudovibrio ascidiaceicola
TGTGAGCGCCCATCGTCTAGCGGTTAGGACGCCGCCCTTTCACGGCGGAAACAGGGGTTCGATTCCCCTTGGGCGTACCACTCCTTTTCTTCCCAGTACATCAGCTAGAAATCTGCAAGCAGAGTTTTCCTCACGCCATATACGTTGTGTCTGAGCTATGTAAACCGCTATTTTGCAATGAAGAAGATATGGTGTGTGTTCCCCTAGATGGGGGGATGCAGCACTTCGAGATGGTGAGTTGGTGTTTTGCAGCAGACAGATCTGGGGCTGATTTAGAACCAGCGGCCGTTTAGTCCTGCGCCCAGATGGTGGTCTTCTTTATCTCCGTCAACATCAGCCCAGAGTTTTTCGTCTGTCTGAGGTTCATTGCTGACGGTTTTTGCCAGGCTTTCGCTGAGTTGAGCATTCATTTCTTTCAGGGCATCGATGTCATCAAGAACTTCGATGCGAGCCTCAGCAGTCTGGAGTTTGCTTTTCAGTGCAGCTGGTTTCTTGCCAGCAAACCTATTGGCACTGTGTGGCCGTTCCATTACGCGAGTCACGGTTTGTCCCTCTTCGCTTTTTTAGCTGAACTTTGATAAGACAGTGTATTGATCCGCGTGAGCTTTAACGGGCTTCTTTGGGCGGTATCATGACAAAGATGGAAAAAGTTGCAGCTTGTCCCCTTTTTGTGACGTATTAGTACTAAGAGTAGGGGAGCAGAGGCAAGAGGACTTTTGTTTTGAACTCATCTAATAGTCGTCTGGATGCTTCTGTGCTTTTGGCTATAGTACTGTGAAACATCGCAGATTATAGACTGATGGCAATGTACAAAAAAATTATCGGACTTGATTCATGATGCTGGTTTCGCGCCACAACTCTATTCTTGATATTGCCCGAGAGACCGGGAAGGTGGAAGTTGATGAACTTGCCACACGGTTTTCTGTGTCTCCTCAGACAATACGTAAAGATCTGAAAGAGTTGAGCGACCAAGGATTGCTGACCCGTGTGCATGGCGGCGCACTTCTGGCATTTGGCGTTGAAAATCTTGGCTACTCTGCTCGTAAAGATCTGGCAGGCAAAGAAAAAGAGATTATTGGGCAGGCGGCGGCGGATTTGATCCCGGATCGTGCTTCTTTGTTTGTGAACATCGGGACGACCACAGAGGCGGTTGCGCGGGCGCTGATCCAGCGCAGTGGTCTGATGATCATTACCAATAATCTTAATGTCGCGAGCACGCTGCGCCCGTTCTCAGAAAATGAAGTCATCATTTCTGGTGGGCTGGTGCGCGCGACTGACGGTGGCATTGTGGGTGAGGCTGCCGCGGACTTTATTCGTCAGTTCAAGGTTGATTATGCTGTGATTGGTGTATCTGCTCTGGATCGTGACGGAGCGTTGCTGGACTATGATTATCGTGAGGTGCGCGTGGCGCAGGCGATCATAGAGAATGCGCGGCACGTTATTCTGGTGGCTGATCAGACTAAGTTTGAGCGATCGGCTCCAGTTCGCATTGGCCATATTGCTCAAGTGGATACGTTTGTGACAGATACTCTGGTTTCGCAGGACTATCGGCAGTTGCTGGCTGACAATGAGGTGCGGCTGGTAGAAGTGGCTGGTAAGGCTCAGCAGGAGCCGGGCAATGGCTCTCGAAATACGACAGAGGCCTAACTTCTGTTCGGAGCCCTTTAGAGCGTGTCGCGTTCATGTTTATTCGCGTATCAAGCTCCACTTTTTATTTTGCGCGTGTTCGTATACGCAAATCGAAACAAAAAAAGGCGCCTTCTGGCGCCTTTGTCATTGGAACTGGTTGTTTGGGCTTAACCGCTTGAACTGCCGGTTTTTCTCGCGTCTGCGATACGCTCCGCCAGATTTTTATCGGGTTGCGGTGTAGGGGCGGCATTGTCGGCCTTTGCTGCCGGAGCGCTTTTAGACGCGGCTGGTTTACTTGTGGCAGCCGGCTTGCGGGTGCGTGGCTTTGCCGGAGCGCGTTTGGCGCGTGTTGGTTTCGGCTTTGGTGCTTCCGCCTTTGGGGCGCCTGCTGCGATTGTGCTGAGATCGTTCAGGACTTCGTCATACTTCTCGGAGAGTGGAGGGTTCTCAGAGATTGCCTTCGCTGTAATCTGAGCAGCCAGATCTTTCAGTTCATTGCGCAGATCGATTGCTTCTTCGATCTTTGAAGAACTGTTTGCTCTCTCCTCAAGCTGCTTTGTCAGCTGCTCAATGGTTTTCTTTGCTTCGTCCAGATCGTTTTCTAGGCTTTTCATAGGCTCGGGCGTTTTAATGTTCGGATTTCTGGTGCTGCGCTTGGCAGTTTTTTCGTTCGCCGCTTTTTCGAGTTGAAGCGCGTGCTTCAAGTTATCGCGCTCTCGTTCCAGCGAACCATAGCGGCTCTTCAGTTTGGTGAAAGACCGTGAAGCCAGTTCGGCGGCTTCTGCCGGGGACGTTGGCTGATGCTTGGTTTCAGATTCAGCGGTCATTTCTGAAACTTGCTGGGAAATCTGCGTTGCCAGCTCTGCCAGAGGGTTGTCCATGTCCTGAAGGTCAGAAGTATCGATCGGACCTATCGGTTTGGTCGCAACTGTGTCTTCTTTCAGTTCAGCATCCAACTCACGTGTTTTTTCCGCTGCAGCCTGTTTGCTGAGTTCGATGATCTCGGCGGAGGTGACCGCATCTGCAGTTTGTGCTGGAGCTTCGTCCTGAACTTCTGCTTCCGGTTCTGTCGTGATGCGATCATCAGCGGAGAACGGGATTGGTTCGGATGGATTTCGACGGCGGAGGAAGCGTGTTGCTTTCTGGGCCATGTTCTTCCGTTCGCGGGCTGACTTGAGCTGAACAACGCTGAGCTCTTCTTTGAGTTCCGCGAGTTCGGCTTCAGCGGCAGAGCGCGCAGATGCATTCTCTGCGAGCTTTCCCGTCATCCCTTCGAGGCGAACCTCCATTTGGCGGATCGCAATGGCATGTTGAGCGCGTAACGCGTCTTTTGCCATTGTGGCACGGGCATAGCTTATGGGGTTAGACGTCTCAATCGCTTTCCGCGTGAGGCGTACAGCACGGCCCCAGATAAAGGGGAGGGCGGCGAGCGCTAGAATGCTCGCGAGGAAGAAACCCAGTGCAATGTATAGTGCAATTTCTATCACAAACTATGCCTGATCTGTTGAACGGGTGTGAGGGACTGCTGCAGACGTAAACGCATTCTCTCACACACTAACTTGCCAAAATATAACTAACGCAGGGTTAGTTATATCAGAAAGGATTCCATGTTGGCTTCCTAGTAAATTTCAAATAGCCCATGTTGAGGCCAAGACGGGCGCCAACGCCTGCGCGAACAGGCACAACGAAGATATCGTTGTTGGACAAAACCTGCATGCCGAAGCCGCCAACGAGGTATGCAGACCCCTTTGCGCCAACATAACGGCGATAGATAGCATCTACACTTGGCAGATCGTAGACCAGCATCATAACGCGGGCGCCGTCGCCGCCAACATCAAAGCCCAGGGACGGACCCTGCCAGAAGATTTGGTGGTTGCCAGCGTTGCGAGTGTACAGCGTACCTTCACCATAAGCTGCGCCTGCGAAGAATGCAGCGGAGCCTTCTTGCCCCAGAATATATCCGTTTGGCTCGCCGTACTGCTGAACTGCACGTTCAACAACCTTTGCAAGGCCCGTGGAGATGGAGCCGAAAAACTCACCTCCTGCAGTGACGATATCTTTCTCGTGGTAGCGCGACTGATCAACGGATGCTTGCGCATATGAATGTGTGTTGAGCGCCAGCAGTGCGAAACTGGCGCAAAGGACGATTGCAGCTTTGTTGCGCAGATTGGCGAACAGGCTCGTCATCATGCCAACGTCTCCTTCTAAGAAACCCGAGGATTTGGATTGTTCAGAGCAATTCAAATGTTAAGGGCATAGTGCAACTTTTAGGTACAACAAGTTATAGTGCCTTACATCTACCTAGTGGTTAATCACGGTATAGCTGGGTAAATGATGTGCATCCCGTTGGCCTGCAGTCATGAATTTTGTATCTCTTGTCGAACTTGTTGCTTTAGTTAATGCAGGTGATTCGGACTCTGGATGGACATTCCCATGATTTCTGAGGTTTTCTACAGAAAATTTGCGCAAACTGGCAAGATTCTATGGAGTTCTATCGTTTTTTTGTGCGCCACCTCAGTTATTGCGGCTGCGCAGGAGCGGTTCACCTACACGCTCTCCATGTGTGATCCAGTGACCTATCAGGTCTCGGAAACTCCTGAAAAGGGGCGTGAGGACCTGACGCTGTCTTGGGGAGGACGCGTTTGGGCGTTTAGCAACGAGGGCAACCGAGATGCATTTCGGCATGCTCCAGAGGTCTATGCCCCATTATTTCAGGGATGCGATGCCCTCTCACTTGCGCAAGGCTACCGAGCTGAGGGATTGGCGAAAATCTACCTTGTTTATAACCAGCGATTATTGCTGTTTCAGAGCCGTGAGCACCGGGCTTTGTTTCTGACAGCACCGGAGAGTTTGCTCGCGAAGGCACAAAGTCGTGCACGCGATGTAAAATGCGGTCCATATCAATGATGTCCAGCTTGGAATTAAACCAGCAGGAATGTACCTTTTTCGCCACATCTCGAATCAATCATAGGGCCCGTTGGCCAAAGTTCTGGAGCGGTTATGTCAGTATTTAAAGATTTGTCATCTCTTGATCTTGCCGCACTCGTCGCAAGCCGTGTGTGCCACGACATCATTTCGCCAGTCGGGGCGATCACGAACGGTCTGGAAGTGCTGGATGAAGAAGGCAATGAGGACATGGCAGACTTTGCGATGGACCTCATCCGCAAGTCAGCGCGTCAGGCTTCTGCTAAACTTCAGTTTGCGCGTCTTGCCTTTGGTGCTGCCGGATCTGCTGGTGCTTCAATCGACCTGGGCGATGCGCAAGAAGTTGCTACTGGATACATGAGCAATGAAAAGGCGAATCTGGAGTGGACCATGCCACGCCTGCTTCTGCCTAAGAATCAGGTCAAACTGATTTTGAACTTGCTGCTGCTCATGAATCAGTGTGTTCCACGGGGTGGTACCATTACCATCAGTATGGAAGGGGATGAGGGCGCCCCGAACTTTCTCCTTAAAGCTGAAGGGACGAATGCGCGAATCCCTCAGGTTGTAAGTGAGATTCTGTCTGGTCAGGAGCCAGAACGCATTGATGCCCACACTGTTCAACCGATCTATGCGGTTTTGTTGGCAGGTGAAGCGGGTCTAAATATCGAGCTTCTGAAAGACGGTGATGCCGTCATATGCAAGGCAAATACTCAAGTTTCAGAGTCTGTCTGATCCTCTGTCAAAAACAACCAGTTATTGTAGGTTGGATGAATCTTACAATCTTTCAACCTATGTTAACCGTTTCGCTTAACACTCAACCTTAGTGAAATTTAGGAGTCTCGGTTTTTGAGGCTCCCCTAAGCATTGAGTGGGTGCGGGCCATGGACGATCTTCTCAGAGAGTTTCTCACTGAGACCAATGAAAGCCTGGATGTTGTAGACGTTGAGTTGGTGAAGTTCGAGCAAGAGCCGAATAACGCCACCATTCTAAATAACATTTTCAGGTTAGTGCATACAATCAAAGGCACCTGTGGGTTCTTGGGCCTGCCGCGTCTGGAAGCGATTGCTCATGCTGCTGAAACCCTGATGGGCAAGTTCCGCGACGGTGTTCCTGTAACACACGAAGCGGTAACGCTTGTCCTCGCTTCTATTGATCGCATTAAAGATATTCTTGCGGATCTTGAGGCTGCTAACGGTGCTGAGCCTGATGGCACGGACCGTGATCTGATTGATGAGCTGGAACGCCTTTCCTTAAGCGCTGACAATGACGACATGGCTGACGAAATGGCGGCAGCGATGGCGGAAGAAAAAGCTGCTGAGGAAGAAGTCGGCACCGACATCTATCAGGTGCTGGAGCGGCCTCTGCGTCCTGGTGAAGTTTCTCTTGATGATCTTGAACGCGCTTTCCAGGAAGCTGAAGTTGAGATTGAACTGCCTGCAGTTGAAGAAGAAACTGAGGAAGACAGCGATGCTGTTGCAGCAGCTGGTGCTGATGTGGCGGAAGCGAAGACTTCTCAGAAAGAAGTTGCCAAGCCGAAGAACCCAAGCGCAAAAGGTAAGGCATCTGGTCAAGGTGTTTCCAACCAGTCCATTCGTGTGAATGTTGAGACTTTGGAACATTTGATGACGATGGTTTCTGAACTGGTGCTGACACGCAACCAGCTTCTGGAAATCGTGCGTCGTCATGAAGACAGCGAATTTAAAGTTCCACTTCAGCGTTTGTCTAACGTTACCGGTGAGTTGCAGGAAGGGGTCATGAAGACCCGCATGCAGCCAATCGGGAATGCATGGCAGAAGCTTCCACGTATTGTTCGCGATCTTTCTCAGGAACTCGATAAGCCTATCGGTCTTGAGATGATTGGTGCGGAAACAGAACTTGATCGTCAGGTTCTGGAGCTCATCAAGGATCCGCTGACACATATGATCCGTAACTCTGCCGACCATGGTCTGGAAGAGCCTGCAGATCGTGTGGCTGCTGGTAAGCCTGAGAAGGGTAACATCACCCTTTCTGCTTATCACGAAGGCGGACATATCATCATCGAAGTGAAGGATGATGGTCGTGGTCTGAACCTTGAGAAGATCAAGGAAAAAGCGCTTAAGAACGGTGTGACCACTGAAGCTGAACTTGAAAAGATGGCAGATCATCAGATCTACAAGTTCATCTTTGCTGCTGGCTTCTCTACCGCTACCAACGTGACCAGCGTATCTGGTCGTGGCGTTGGCATGGATGTTGTGCGGAACAATGTTGAGCTCATTGGTGGTTCGATCGATCTGCGCTCGACACCAGGTCGTGGTTCCAGCTTCATCATCAAGATCCCGCTGACACTCGCTATTGTATCCACGTTGATCGTGGAAGCTGGTGGTGACCGTTATGCGATCCCTCAGCTGTCTGTTGTTGAGCTGGTTCGCGTTCAGTCTAACTCTGAACATCGCATCGAACGTCTTAAAGATCGTCCTGTTCTGCGCCTGCGCAGTAAGCTGCTGCCATTGGTGCATATGTCGGAACTGCTTGGTCAGACTGAAGAGGCTGACCTTGATGAAGACAACGGCTTTATCGTTGTGATGCAGGTTGGCAGTCAGTCCTTCGGCGTTGTTGTTGATGGTGTGTTCCACACCGAAGAGATTGTTGTGAAGCCTATGTCTTCCATGCTCCGCAACATCAACATGTTCTCCGGTAACACCATTCTTGGTGACGGTTCTGTGATCATGATCATTGATCCGAACGGCGTTGCAAGTGCGATGGCGAGCCATGCTTCCGGTACTCTGACCGATACAGCTGAAGATGAGTACGAAAACGCTGAGGATCATGTGATTGATGCTGACGCGCCAATCTCGCTGCTGCTGTTCCGTGCTGGTTCTGATGAGCCGAAAGCCGTTCCGCTGTCGCTGGTGACACGCCTTGAAGAGTTTGATGTCAACAAGATCGAACATTCCAATGGTCGTGATCTGGTACAGTACCGCGGTTCGCTGATGCCTCTGGTCTACGTCAATGAAGGGGATCGTCATAAGTCTGAGGGTACTCAGCCTATGTTGGTGTTCTCTGACAATGGTCGTTCAATGGGTCTGGTTGTTGATCAGATCGTGGACATTGTTGAAGACCGGATGACGATTGAGGTGCTTTCTGAGCGTCAGGGTGTGCTTGGTTCTGCGATCATTCGTGAGCGTGCTACCGAAGTTATCGACCTCGGTTACTACTTGCCATTGGCCTTTGACGACTGGTTCATGCGTAAAGAAGTTGATACGACAACGAAGGTGAGAAAACTTCTCTTCCTCGATGACAGTGCATTCTTCCGCAACATGCTGACGCCGGTTCTGAAAGCTGCTGGTTATGATGTCACCGTTTGCTCCAGTGCCCAAAGTGGCTACGAGTTGATGGAAAAAGGCACTGACTTTGCTGCGATTGTGACCGATATCGAGATGCCGGACATCAGTGGCTATGAGTTCTGTGAGAGCCTGCGCCGTGATACCCGCTTCCGTCATATGCCAATCATCGCGCTCTCCGCAGTTGTGACACCGGCTTCTATCGAAAAAGGCCGTCAGGCCGGGTTCGATGATTATGTGGCCAAGTTTGACCGTCCAGGTCTGTTGGCAGCGCTCAAAGATGTTTTGACCAATGAATTCGGGGTTGCAGCATGACCGCTCATAAGCTCACCACAGTCGACGGTGATGACAACCGTCAGGGCAGTGCCGATCACATCCAGTATGTGACTGTTGTGATTGGCAGCCAGTTGTTCGGTCTGCCGATTTCGCAGGTGCATGATGTTTTTGTTCCTGAAAAAGTAACGCAGGTTCCTTTGGCTCCGCCTGAAGTGGAAGGGGTGCTGAACCTGCGTGGGCGCATTGTGACTGCTATCAATATGCGTCGTAAGCTTCATCTCAAGCCAAATGATGCTGACCAAGGCATGATGGCTGTTGGTATTGAGTACAAAGGGGAGTCCTATGGCCTTGTTATTGATGCTGTAGGAGAGGTACTCAACTTGCCAAGAAACGAGATGGAAGCAAACCCATCCAACCTTGATTTCCGTTGGGCCGAAATTTCCGGCGGGGTTCATCGTCTGGACGGGCGATTGATGGTGGTTCTTGACGTGGACCGTCTGCTCAGCTCCCTGATTGAACCTAAAGCTGCGTAAAGCATACCTTCGAAGCGAGAGAGCCGATTTAATGAAAAAGTGTCTGGTTGTTGACGATTCCAGCGTAATCCGCAAAGTGGCCCGCCGCATTCTGGAGGACATTGGATTTGAAATCACCGAGGCCGAGGACGGACAGAAGGCACTTGATGCTTGTAAAGCGTCAATGCCGGATGCGGTTCTGTTGGACTGGAATATGCCTGTCATGGACGGGCTGGAGTTTTTGGCCAAGCTTCGTGAGGAAGACGGCGGGGAAGACCCAATTGTTGTTTTCTGTACGACAGAGAACGACGTTGCTCATATCACCAAGGCTATCCGGGCCGGTGCGAACGAATACATTATGAAACCGTTTGATCGGGAGATTCTTTCAGCGAAATTTCAGGAAGTTGGATTGGTCTAAGTAATGGATATGGGCCGGCTGGGCATGTATGCAAAAGTTGAGGAGCCGAAGTCAGAGAGATCTGGTCAGATGGCACCTATCCGGGTCATGGTCGTAGACGATTCCGTTGTTATTCGTGGGCTTTTCAGCAGGTGGATTGAAGCAGATCCAGATCTTGAAGTTGCTGCAACCCATCGTAATGGTGAATTGGCTGTAAAAGATATTGAGCGCAGCAACCCTGATGTGGTTGTGCTCGATGTTGAAATGCCCGTGATGGATGGCCTGACAGCTCTCCCGAAACTTCTTGAGAAGAAACGCGATCTTATCATTGTGATGGCTTCTACGCTGACGCGACGGAATGCTGAAGTGAGTTTGAAGGCTCTTTCTCTTGGTGCCACCGATTATGTCGCCAAGCCTGAAACGACTGGCCAAACAGCTGGTGCGGTTGAGTTTCAGAGGGAATTGCTGGAAAAACTGCGGTTGCTTGGGCGCGGTGGGAAGCGCGTTAAGCGGACCAGAACGACAGCAGAACCTGCTCGTAGAATGCGTGCCGAGATCGTCAATGATCCGCACAAAAAACAGAATGATGCCCTTGCTGAGAGAACTGAAGCGCGTGCGGCGTTGCGACGTCCTCGCGGGATGGGGCTAAATGCTGCTGGAAAGCAGGAGATTACGCTCAGATCGTATTCTTCGGTCGTGCCGCGTGCTCTTGTGATTGGCAGCTCTACCGGAGGGCCACAAGCGCTCCAGCGTGTGCTGACTGATGCACGCGATGGTTTGCTGAGGGTGCCTGTTGTGATTACGCAGCATATGCCGCGTACGTTCACGACAATTCTGGCAGAGCATTTACATAAACAACTTCAGCTTCCTTCAAAAGAAGCTGAGCACATGGATGTATTGAAACCTGGGCACGTTTATGTCGCTCCAGGCGGAATTCATTTGAAAATCGGCAAGCAGAACGGGCAGGCGGTTTCGTTGCTCGAAGACGGAGCTCCCGTCAATTTCTGTAAGCCATCTGTGGATCCACTTTTTGAAAGTGCAGCCGAAGTTTTCGGTACCGCGTGTTTGGCACTCGTTTTGACCGGTATGGGCAGTGATGGCGCAAGTGGCGTCAATGTCATTGCAGGTAAAGGCGGTAGCGTCATCGCGCAGGATGAGGCCTCCAGTGTTGTCTGGGGGATGCCAGGTGCTGCTGCCCGTACTGGGAACTGCAGCGGTATCGTGCCTCTCGATCAGATTGGTGCACATGTCAAGCGTATCTTAAAAGGAGCCGCGCGATGATGACTTCTGAATATGATTTCTTGAAGAAATTTCTGAAATCCCGTAGCGGCCTCGTTCTTTCCGATGAAAAGCAGTATCTGGTCGAAAGCCGACTGATGCCAGTTGCTCGACGTCACAGCCTGAATGGATTGAGTGAGCTTATTCTTGCGATCAGCAAGCCGGGCTCCATGTCTATGCAGAATGATGTGGTCGAAGCTATGACGACCAATGAGTCATTCTTCTTCCGTGACAAGAGCCCTTTCGAGAACTTCCGGAATGTGATGCTTCCTCATTTGCTTGAGGCTCGTAAAACACGCCGGAGTGCGCGCATCTGGTGTGCGGCGGCGTCTACTGGTCAGGAACCTTATTCTCTCAGCATGTATCTGAAAGAAGACAAGGCCAAGATCGGTACATTCCGTTTCGAAATTCTGGGAACTGACATTTCTACCGAAGTGCTGGAAAAGGCGCGTACTGGTATCTACAGCCAGTTCGAGGTTCAGCGTGGTCTGCCTATTCAGATGCTGTTGAAGTACTTCTCGCAGCAGGGTGAGCTGTGGCAGATGGCTCCGGAAATCCGGGCTATGGTGCAGTGGCGTAAGCTGAACCTGCTGGAAAACTTCAGCCATCTCGGCGAGTTTGACGTGGTCTTCTGCCGTAATGTGCTGATCTACTTTGATCAACAGACGAAGATTGATGTGCTTAACCGCATCTATCGGCAGTTACCGGATGACGGTTTCCTCGTGCTTGGTGCTGCGGAAACTGTGGTTGGTTTGACGGATGGCTTTGAGCCCTATCCAAATCTGCGTGGTGTATACCGCAAGAAGCAGGCTGCAAGCCGTCCGGCTGGTTCCTCCAGCTTCTCACGCTCTACAGCAAAGCCCTCGACCACACCTTCCAAAACGCGGCCTACCATTCAGGCCTTAGCAACTGGTTCCCGGTTTTAGGGATATAGAATGAAACAGGCCAGCAGCTTTGCTGGCCTTTTTTATTGAACTTGGTGTGTTCATATGTCTTCACGCACTAAGCTCTCACTCTTTATTTTATGCGTATTCTTATTCGCAAACCGCAGCTGCTCTTCGGAAATACGAGCTGACTCTCTCATTTTTTTGAACGAAAATTTACTATTTGACTGGTTGTCGTCAGTCGCAATTCAAGTTCAATGCGAGTAAATTTCTCCAAACGATACTTAGAGTTTCCCGATAGTTTGTGACTGTTGACCACCTTTGTTTGTGGTGTGTCAGGCTAATGGAGTGTGAGTGATGAGTTCTCGTGATTTCTTGAAATTGAGCCGGCGAGGTGCCCTTGCTCTGGGTGCAGGTGGATTGCTTGCAACAGGGATGCGGAGTTTGGAAGCTGCCGCAGAAACTCCGATTGAAAGTTCCGATCAGCGTGCGCCTGCAACTGAATTTCAGCTTGGTGAGTTCAAGGTCTACGCTTTACTCGATGGCACCTTTGTTGCTGAGCACCCGCAAGACACGTTTGGTATGGAGCAGACGAGTGAGGTGTTTGAAAAAGCGAGCCATGATCACTTTATCTCCTCCAACAAGTTCCGAGGTTTCTTCACACCGGTTCTGGTGAATACAGGTGATGCACTCGTTTTGTTTGATACTGGACGGGGTGTTCTTGCTCAGCCGCAAAGTGGGAATTTGCTGAAGGCGCTGGCAACGGCAGGCATACGGCCCGGTGACATTGATGTGGTGGTGCTCACGCACATGCATGCGGACCATACGGGCGGACTGATGCAAAACGGCATTCCGACTTTTGCGAATGCGAGATATGTAACGAGCCCGATTGAGTTCAACTACTGGGAAAAGCTTGGTCCAGCCGCAAATGGAAGCGCTCGCGTTTTTGCTGAAAATGTTCTGCCGCTCAAAGACAAGTTCGACTTTATCGATCCGGGCAGAGAAGTCGTTCCAGGTATCTCCGCCGTTGAGGCTTATGGCCACACACCCGGGCATATGGCGTATATGGTTGAAGCTAACGGACGCAAGCTGATGCTCACAGCTGATACAGCCAACCACTTTGTATGGTCACTGGCCTATCCTGATTGGCGTGTGGTGTTTGACATCGACAAAGCGCGTGCAGCGGAAACGCGTCGGCGTATCTTCGGGATGATTGCGGAAGAACGCATTCCGTTTATTGGCTACCACATGCCGTTCCCTGCCATGGGCTTTGTTGAAGCTGTGGGAGAGGGCTTCCGATTTGTACCCGCAACTTATCAGCTGCAGCTTGGCCATGAGGATGAGCAGAACAGGCCTGAGTAACTGTCAGGGTGTGTTGGGTTTTCTCCGATAGGCGGAAATCCCAACACCGCAGAGCACCAATGTGGTCGCGATGATGAAGCGGCTATCAATGACCTCTGCCAGGAATACAATTCCACCGGCTGTTGCGATGATTGGTACGGTGAGCTGAGCAACTGCTGCGGTGCTTGTTTGTAACTGCGGAATGATTGCGTACCAGAGAGCATAGCCAAGTCCGGAGGTTATGGCACCGGAGATGATGGCGAGGAGAACGCCTGAAGCTGTGATTGTGGTTGTGTCCGGAAACAGAAGTAGCGCCAATGAGATGATTGGCACACCGTAGAGAAAGTTCATTCCTGTGTCTTTGAGCGGGTTTGCTGCGCCTCTACCGATGATGGAATAAATCCCCCAGCCGATGGCGGCAATTGTCATCAATCCTGCTCTAAGCGGGTCTATGCCTGTGTTTGAAGGAGAGAGAAGGTAAATGAGGCCGGAAAAGGCGAGCGCTGCGCCGATCCATTTTTGGAGTGTGAGGTTTTCGCGCTGAATGAATGCACCGATGAACATGGTGATTTGCACGGCTCCGAAGAGCAAAAGCGCACCGAAGCCAGCATCAAGGGAGATGTAAGCGTGCGAGAAGCCAAGAATGTAGGCACACAGCGCAAGGACTGCTGTGACGTTGGGCTTTGAGAGTGAGGGTTTATTGCCGCCCCGAAAGAAGATGAGTGCCAGAAGCATGAGTGCGCCAGCAGTAACGCGAATGCTGGCAAATGCAGATGGCCCAATCTCTCCGTCTGCCAGAGCAAGACGGTTCAGAACTGAGTTGGCGGCAAATGCGACCATGACAATAGATGTAAGAATAAAAAGCCTCATGGCCGCACCATGGCAACAAAGACCCATGATGGGCAATACACTTAGGCGTTATTGAAGGTGTTTTACCTGTTAGCCTCTGTACTGAGTGCAGAGGCTAACGGTTGGCTTTGCTATGTGAACTCAGCTGTCCAGTTGAAGTCGGCTGAAGCTTCATAGGATTGAGGCCAGTGTTTGCACCAGTCTGGTCCGTTGCTTTGTTCGACTTTGTCTGAAGCAGGGAAGTAGGGCTTTATGTCCAACAGCGGTGTCCCGGGTTCTGCGTCAATGTAAGGGATGGTGATGAGACCACTTTGCTCATCCACGTTCAGAAGTGAAACCAATGAGAGGCCGATTGGGTTCGGACGGGCAGGGGACCTTGAGGCAAACGTGCCGATCTCATTATTTGCTTTGGCATATGGAGCTGGGAACTGCAGAGTGCTCCGGTCTTGCTCTGTTACTGCCTGATCTGCCCACCACAGGATGAGTGCGTGGCTGAAATCTGACAGGTGCAGGAGGGCTGGCGTGTACTCTGGGTGGATATTGAGTTGGAACCGTCCGTTGGCTGCTGTGATGGTCCCGATAGATCTCAGGTCTGCAAGAGATTGCATCTTCGTATCCTCGTGTGTTTCGGAAGTCATCAAGCTTGATGAACCGACCTTCCGCTTACTTTCATGAAAGTGCAAGCTTTGGCGACTTTGAGGATGAAGTTCTTTTGAATTCAGATGGTTATATCAGAATCAGAAGTATGTCTTCTTTCGGGTTAATGCGGGAGTTTCGGTTTTATGCCGAGTACCTTGCGGATCCTGTTTTTGATTTGCTTTGATCTGAGTTTTGTTACGCGGCCTCTTAGGTCTGCGACGGTATTCTCGTAAAGATCGGGGTGGATGATATCTAGCGGGAACGGGGAAATTGGCTGTGCGGCTGTTTGATTTGTTTTGGAATACAGCAGGATGTTCTGCTTATACCAGACGCTAACATTAGGATTGTTCCATATCGCAGGTCTGACAATATCTATCGGGAAGAACCCTTTCTCTTCCATAAGTTTTGCCCAATAACTTTGCCGTTGCTCGTTGATATGGTGGGTACCGCCTTGTTCTGGGACTGCAACTGAGAGCAAGATATTATCGGCGCTTTCAGTCATTTTTTCCAAGATTGTATGGGCTGCAGAACTTGATAGATGTTCGAGCACTTCAAGACTCATGGCCAAGTCGAAGTGCCTCCCGGTTTGAATGCTTTCCGGCTTTTCCAGATCAACCTGCTCAAAATCCTCTGCCGGAATGCGAAGGGACGGTTGAGGCACCCATGCACCGTCGAGCCCGAGGATTTCTTTTGCGCCAAGTTGTGTTGCTGTCAGAAGCCAGCTGCCAGTACCGCATCCAAAATCTATCACGCTCTCAGGTGACAGATGTTGAAAAATGATGGGAAGGACTTCTTTGGCTGATGCGAGCGAGCCATCCTGCTGGTTGTCATAGAATCCTTCGTCATATGGCTGCATCTGGCTTGTTCCTTGAAACATTGGAGGTGTTGCCGATGCATAATGCGAAGGGGAGCACATATAAAAAACCCCCTTACAATCAGGGTTGTAAGGGGGGTTCTACTGAAACTCTTTGAAAGTCAGCTGATAAAGCGTGGTGGTGCTTATTAAGCTGCTTTCTCTTCTGGTTCGCGCAGAACGTATCCGCGGCCCCATACTGTTTCGATGTAGTTTTTGCCAGCTGTTGCTGAAGCGAGCTTCTTGCGCAGCTTACAAATAAACACATCGATAATTTTGAGCTCTGGTTCGTCCATGCCACCGTAGAGGTGGTTGAGGAACATTTCCTTGGTGAGGGTTGTGCCCTTACGGAGGGAAAGAAGCTCTAGCATCTGATATTCTTTACCAGTCAGATGTACGCGCTGACCACCAACTTCGACAGTTTTGGTGTCGAGGTTAACAGTGAGGTCGCCGGTAACAATAACAGACTGGGCATGACCTTTAGAACGACGCACAATTGCATGAATACGTGCAATCAGCTCGTCCTTGTGGAATGGCTTCGTCATATAATCGTCAGCACCGAACCCAAGGCCACGGACCTTGTCTTCAATGCCAGCCAAACCGGACAGAATAAGAATAGGTGTCTTTACCTTGGATACTCGCAGTGTGCGCAGTACCTCATAACCGGACATGTCCGGCAGGTTCAGATCCAGCATGATAATATCATAATCATACAGTTTGCCGAGGTCGATGCCTTCTTCGCCGAGATCTGTCGTGTAGACATTAAAGTTCTCGGATTTGAGCATCAGTTCAATGCTTTGTGCAGTAGCACTATCGTCCTCGATCAACAATACACGCATGTTAATCCCCTCGTGTTGCCTTTCCTGGGCAGTCGCGCCGGCCCAAAAACACAAACCGTTGCGAAGGAATACTATAAACCCGACTCAATTGAATGAGTTTATGGTTAACAGAACTCGAATCGCTACCGCAAGCGTTTTACTCTCACGTAGAACAGTTCTCTGGGTACAACCTAGAATTCAAGGGTGTAACCTTTCCTGTTCATCAATTTGAGACCGGTTGGCTTTCAATCGAATCAAGTGCTACTGAAAGCCATGTTTAGACGCTTCGTTTCCTTGAAAGGGCTATACGCCATTCAAAGTCTCCCCAATAACATTAAGCAGAAGCGTAAACGATCGGTTACCAACGACGAAAATGATTAATAGGGAATCTGTTTTGGACTCGCTTTTTGCAGAAATCGAATCATGCCTCCCAACCGAAATTTATGGGAGAGTAGAAGCAGTTAAGGGACTTCTGATTGAAGTTGCAGGGCCTGTTTACGCCATGAGCGTCGGTGCGCGTCTACTAATAGAAATAGGGGAGAACGCAGCGTCAATTCAAGCTGAAGTCGTCGGATTTCGAGACGGAAGAGCGCTTTGTATGCCATTTGGCGAGCTCGATGGTGTGCGTCATGGTAGCAAGGCGAAGCTGATTTCACGCGAGAGTATTGTTCATCCATCGAGTGCCTGGCTGGGGCGTGTTGTTAACGCTTTAGGCGAGCCGATTGATGGAAAAGGACCTCTTCCATTCGGTTCGATCCCGAGAAAATTGCGTGATTCACCACCTCCGGCTGCAGAACGAGCCCGTGTTGGGAGCCCGATCGACCTGGGTGTCAGATCCCTTAATAGTTTTGTAACGTGTTGTCAGGGGCAACGCCTCGGTATTTTTGCCGGGTCTGGTGTGGGTAAATCGGTCCTTATGTCCATGCTGGCGCGGAATGCGGAAACAGAAGTGTCTGTCATTGGTCTTATTGGTGAACGTGGACGTGAGGTTCAGGAATTCATCGAGGATGATCTGGGCGAGGAGGGGCTGGCGAAATCTGTTGTTGTTGTCGCGACCTCGGATGAAAGCGTTTTGATGCGCCGGGAAGCGGCTTATCTCACTCTTACTCTCTCTGAATATTTCCGTGATGAGGGTAAGAACGTTCTTTGTATGATGGACTCGGTTACCCGTTTTGCCATGGCGCAGCGTGAGATTGGTCTTTCTGTTGGTGAGCCGCCGACATCTAAAGGGTATACGCCAACCGTCTTTACTGAACTGCCGAAATTGCTGGAGCGGGCCGGGCCAGGTGCTGTTGGTAAAGGCTCTGTGACAGCACTCTTTACTGTGCTGGTAGAGGGCGACAATCACAATGAGCCTGTGGCCGATGCTGTGCGCGGTATTCTGGATGGGCACATTGTTATGGAGCGCGGGATTGCAGAGCGTGGTCGCTACCCGGCTATTAACGTGCTAAAATCTGTCAGTCGAACCATGCCGCGTTGTGTGCCTGAAGAAGCCTTACCGATTCTCCGGCGTGCCAAGCAGCTGATGTCTGCTTATGCGGATATGGAAGAACTGATCCGTCTGGGTGCCTATAAAGAAGGTGCAGACCCCCTTGTTGATGAGGCAATTGCCAAAAATGACGCTCTGGAAGCGTATTTGGGGCAAATGAAGGGGGAAAAAACTACAATTGAAGAGGGATATTTCCAGCTTGCTCATCTTTTGGAAATGACTCAGGCGTAAGCTCACTCTCCGGTAAAGGGAGTATTGCGTATGAAGAATCGTGAAGGCCTTTTGAAGCTTAAGAAGTTCAATGTTGATGAGAAGCGCCGTCAGGTGACTCAGATTGAAACGATGTTGAGTGATTTTGATCGAATGGCTGAAGATCTGGAGAACCAGATTGTTCAGGAGCAGAAGCGTGTTGGCATTGATGATGTCAGCCATTTTGCGTATCCGACTTTCGCTCGCGCGGCAGCACAGCGCCGAGATAACCTGAAGCACTCGACTGAAGAGTTGAAGTCTCAGCTTGAGAAAGCACAGGATGAGCTGACTGATGCTGTTTCCGAATTGAAAAAGATCGAGTTGATGGATGAGCGCGACCAGATACGTCAGCGTGCTGCCATGGATGCGATTGAGCAAGACGGAATGGACGACATTGCGGGGCGGATGGCACGTCGCTAATTCTCCTTGAGGTTAGGAGTGTCTCTTGTTCTTTGCTAGAATGGCCTGATGCTCTGATAACCCGAACTGGTCTTAACCTCTTCATTATCCTTTATTGATCGCACTGCGCCTGTTCGCGGTGCGATACCTCGTGGTTGCTTTCATTTCACCAATGTTTATTTATAGGCTGTCGCGTCAGGGTCTCGTGCTGGGATCAGAGCAGTGTCCAATTTTCGGAAAGACGCTTCAGGAGCCTTAATGCCTGTTTTACTTGGATTTTTAATCCCAATTGCCGCGTTTTCGTTTGGTCTGGGTCTGACATTGCCGTTGTTGAGTATGGAGCGTCTCTATTTTCTGGAGGATACGCCGAGCCTGTTGCAGGTGATTGGCGGGCTCTATGACGAAGGTGAGGTTTCAATCGCCGGGCTTGTGTTTTTGTTTTCTGTCTTTCTACCTGCTCTGAAAATTCTCGTCCTTGGTATTTCCGCATTGCATCGGTCAACCAGCAAGTGGCTGCGGGCGCTCAGCTATCTTGGGAAGTGGTCCATGATGGATGTGATGCTGGTGGCCTTGGTGATTTTTGCAGCCAAGACAAGCGGCCTTGCCAGCGCTCAGGTTTTGCCGGGGCTGTGGTTTTATGCAGCCGCGACGCTTTCAACGGCAGTTGCTGCATTTATGGTTGGGCGGGTTGCCAGATAGCCTCTGCATGCTTTCATCTGTCAAAAACTCTGATTGCGCAGGGTTATTTTGTCGGTTTGTCTTCACTGGATCTTCTCGTTTATGGTGTAAAGCAGTAATGTTCGCTTGAATTTTGCTCGTTTTCATTCTGGGTGATCCATGTTTTTCCGGTTTCTTATTGCGGCATTCGCTGCGGCCTTTCTCAGTTTTGCCAGTACTGCGCAGGCTCAAACCTCTTCTTCCGCTGCTGAGGGTGGGGCTGATGTGCAGCAGGCCAAACAAGCCCTGATAAAGGTGCTTGAAGACCCGAAAGGGCGTGAGGCTCTTATCAAAATTCTGCAGGAGCAGCAGGCGAACGGGGCCTCTGGTTCGGGTGCATCTTCCAACCCGGCTGCGAAGGCAACGATTGCCGCGCAGATCGGGACTTATGTGCAGGATGGAGTTTCAAGCTTTTACGATTTTGGCACGCTCATCATTTCAGGATTGTCTGGTTATGAGGACTTGCTGGATGGCCAGTCCAACGTGGACCATTCGCGATTGTGGGATGGGATTTTCAGTATCATCCGCGTGCTGTTGCCTGCGTATCTCGTCCTGATTATTTTGCATAAGGCATCAACGGCTTACATGCGCCGGCATGAGAAGGGGCCTAATCATCATTCCCTGTTCTTCCGTGTTGGATTGTTGGCGGTCACGTCTGTGTTTGATGCTGCCTTTGTGGGTATTGCGTCTGGTGTCGGCTATTTATCGGCCTACATCTTTTCGACGGATCCAGCGGTGCAGAGCATCAACAATGTTGAGCTGTTTGCCATCAATGCGTTCTTCCTGATTGAAATGTCGCGTGTTGTGATCCGGTTTGTGTTTGCACCGCACAGGCCTTCCTTCCGTCTGTTGCCATTCTCAGATCCGGAGGCTGTTTTTTGGGCCCGACATCTGATCCTGATTGTCGGCATCCTTGGGTTTGGTGTTCGTTTGGCTGTGCCTATGGTTGGGGTGAACTTCTCTGCACAGCTAGCGGGCAGTGTGCGTGTCACTGTTGTGTTGATCTGCCTTGTCTATCTAGTGACGATCATTCTTCGCTCCCGCTTGCGGGTCAGGGATGCAATCAGCAGGTATGCCGAGAGCTTCACCGGAGCCAATTTCTCCGTTCAGCTCTTTAAGGGACTGGGCTTCGTTTGGCATTTGCTGGCGCTGCTTTATGTCTTCGCGATCATGGTTGCGTGGCTGCGGACGCCGCTTGATGCAATCAATTATATTGCCCGAACCAGCGCGATGTCCCTGCTTGTCATCTTCATCGGGCTCGGCATCATGATGTTGCTGACGCGGGTGATCCGCAAAGGGATCGACCTTCATGATGCGCTGGACCATGTGCTACCGACGTTTGAGGACAGGCTGAATTCCTTCTTGCCGACTGTTTGCATGGTACTGCGGGTTATTGTTGGTTTGTGCGTGGTTGTTGGTGTTCTGGAAGTCTGGGGCGTTGGCAACTTCTGGCAATGGATCTGGACGGGAGATGGGATCACCTTTGCAAACTCTATGATGTCTGCGGTGATTGTTATCCTTATCGGCTTTGCTCTTTGGCTGACGATTATGTCCTGGATTGACTTGCGCATTCTGGAGAGGGAAGGGAAGACTGTCTCCAGTCGTACCAAGACGCTATTTCAGCTGTTCAGCAATGCGCTTTCTATCCTGATGATCGTGATGTTTACACTTCTGGCACTGTCTGAACTTGGTATTCAGATTGCTCCGTTAATTGCTGGTGCTGGGGTTGTCGGTCTGGCGGTTTCATTCGGTTCGCAAAAACTGGTGCAGGACGTGATTACAGGTGCCTTCATTCAGCTAGAGAATGCCATGAACGAGGGGGACTTCGTTGAAGTTGGCGGGATTTCCGGGACCGTTGAACGTTTGAGCATTCGCAGTGTCAGGCTGCGTGATCTCAATGGCACGTCACACATCATTCCGTTTTCTTCTGTGACGAGTGTGTCTAACTCTACCCGCGACTTTGCCTATGCGGTTTCGGTTATGGGCGTTGGGTATGACACTGATATTGAAGTGGCCAAAGAAGCCATGCAGGAAGCTTTCCGCCGGTTGGAAGAAACGCCGCACAATGTTGCGATCCTTGGTGAGCTGGAAATGCATGGCGTGACTGCGTTTGGTGACTCTGCCATCAATATTCGGGCGCGTATCAAGACCTTGCCGGGCAGCCAGTGGGCAATCGGGCGAGCGTACAATGAGTATCTGAAGGTCGTGTTTGATGAGCGTGGTATTGATATTCCATTCCCGCAAGTGACCTACCATGTGGCAGGGGACAGCAAGCCGGAGGATGTGCCTCAGGTTGAGCAGAAAGCTGCGCCGGCCAAAGGTCGTGGCTCCAAGGCTGCAGGCAACGAAGGGGACAATACCTCGGAAGAGGATGGCCAGAGCTGATGTGACCTGAACTGAATCAGATACCGAAACAAGGCAGTTTCGGTTTCATATGAAAAAGGCGCGTTCGTTTTGATTACGAACGCGCCTTTTTGCTGTTGCCCAATGTTAAACAAATTGACGAGAGAAATAAGCCAAACAAGCGTTTTTTTCTCTTGCTTGTGGGAGTTTCGTTTTAATACATATATATGATAATAGGTTTCGTTGACTTTCGAAAATATTCGAATAGGTTCGGCGTAATGAATATGCGTGCTTTCACGGATTCACTGGCGAGAACCGTGACATTGAGGGGCCAGTCATGAGCAAGACCATGAGTAAGAGCTATGATCTATTTGTCATAGGGGGCGGGATCAACGGCTGCGGCATTGCTCGTGATGCTGCCGGACGAGGACTTTCAGTTTTTCTGGCGGAAAAGACTGATTTTGCAAGCGCGACCTCTTCGGCCTCTACAAAACTGATCCATGGCGGATTGCGGTATCTGGAATATTATGAGTTCCGTCTTGTTCGTGAAGCTTTGAAGGAACGCGAAGTTCTTTTGAACATGGCACCGCATATCATCTGGCCACTTCGCTTTATTCTTCCGCACCACAAGGGCCTGCGTCCGGCCTGGTTCCTACGCCTTGGCCTGTTCATGTATGACCATCTGGGTGGTCGTAAACTGTTGCCGGCAACAAAGACTGTGCCGCTCGACAGCGCTCCGTTCAATGATGGCCTGAAGTCTCTTTTCACGCGCGGTTTCGAATATTCCGATTGCTGGGTGAATGATGCGCGTCTGGTTGTTTTGAATGCGCGTGATGCTGCTGCGCGCGGTGCCGAGATCCGCCGTAACACTGAGGTTGTGCGGGCCTCTCGCAATGGGACTGGCTGGGACGTTGAAATTCGCGATAGTGAAAGTGGCAAGACTGAGCTCATTCATGCGAAAGCACTGGTGAATGCGGCTGGGCCTTGGGTATCCAACGTTCTGAAAGGTGCAATTGGCCTGAACAGTCAGGCGAATGTGCGTCTTGTGAAGGGCAGCCACATTATCGTGCCGAAGATGTTTGGTCATGATCGCAGCTTCATTTTCCAGAATGCAGATGGCCGTATCGTCTTTGCAATCCCGTATGAAGATGACTTCACGCTGATTGGGACTACTGACGTCGACTATCAGGGTGATCCATCTGGTGTTGCGTGCTCTGACGATGAAGTTGCGTATCTGTGCAGCGCGGTGAGTGAGTACTTCTCTAAAGAAGTGACCCCGGACATGGTTGTGCGAACCTATTCCGGTGTGCGTCCTCTTTATGATGATGGTGCGAGCGAAGCCCGTGCTGCGACACGTGACTACGTTCTTGAGATGGACGAAGGTGAGAGCAAGGCGCCGCTGCTGAGCGTGTTTGGTGGCAAGATCACCACATATCGTCGTCTGGCAGAGCATGCGTTGGAGAAGCTGGCGGATTATCTGCCTCAAGCTGCCAAGAAGAACAGCTGGACCAAAGACAGTGTTTTGCCGGGTGGTGACTTTGAGCCGGGTGACTTTGGTGCGAAGGTTGCCTCTTTGAAATCAGCTTATCCGTTCCTTGAACATGATCATGCCTATCGCCTAGTGCGGTCCTATGGCTCTGATGCCATGAAGATCCTCGGGTATGCGAAAACCACTGCTGAGCTGGGCGCACATATCGGTGGTGACCTTTATGGCTGTGAGGTCAATTGGCTGATTGAGCAGGAGTGGGCTGTGACTGCGGAAGACATTTTGTGGCGGCGTTCCAAGCTGGGATTGCATCTGCCGAAGGAAGCTGCAGGTGTGTTGGAGCATTACCTTGCCAGCTACTTTGAAGCCAACCGCATGGCTGGTTAAGTTTCAGGCTCTGTTTTTCCTAGTGAAAGGCAGAGCCTGTTTTATGTCATGGCGCCTTGTATGGGATGGTATACACAAAGGCTGGCCAATACCTTTGTATTTTGGCACGTGACATTCTACGTTCATCATCGGATTGTTTCAGCGCCTTAGAAAACAAACTGGCGCCAAATTGGATTTTCGAAGAGGGGACCCCTCTTCCGGGAGGAATAAATGACAGGGTGGGTGCTCTCCATTGATCAGGGGACGACGTCAACACGTGCGATCGTTTTCAATGACAGTTTTGAAAGTGTGGGTGTCGGGCAACGCGAGTTTCCGCAGCATTTTCCGCATGAAGGCTGGGTAGAGCACGATCCTGAGGACCTCTGGACTACGACTGTTGAAACATGCCGTGAGGCTTTGTCCGGTGCTGACCTTGCTGCTGGGCAGATTATCGGCGTGGGCATTACCAACCAGCGTGAGACAACGCTGATCTGGGATCGCGTAACTGGTGAGCCGGTTTATAACGCGATTGTCTGGCAGGACCGGCGAACTTCTGCCTTCTGCAGCACTTTGAAAGCGGCGGGTCATGAAGAGCTGTTTACCAGCAAGACTGGTCTGCTGCTTGATCCTTATTTCTCCGGCACCAAGGTTGCCTGGATTCTGGACAATGTTGAGGGCGTGCGTGCACGGGCAGAAGCTGGGGAACTGGCGTTTGGTACCGTTGATACCTGGCTGATCTGGCGTTTGACTGGTGGCAAGTCCCATGTGACTGATGCGACCAACGCTTCACGTACTCTTCTCTATAACATCGGCGAAAACCGTTGGGATGCCGAGCTGCTGGCTCTGCTGAACATCCCGAAGAGCCTGCTGCCGGACGTGAAAGATTGTGCGGATGACTTCGGCACAATCACAGCTGATCTGTTTGGTGCCGAGTTGCCGATTTATGGCGTGGCTGGCGACCAGCAAGCGGCAACGGTTGGGCAGGCATGCTTTAAGCAGGGCATGGTGAAGTCCACCTATGGCACTGGTTGCTTTGCATTGCTGAACACCGGTGAAGAGCTGGTTTATTCCAAGAACCGGTTGCTCTCCACAATCGCGTATCGCATCAACGGCAAAACGACTTATGCGCTGGAAGGTTCCATCTTTATTGCTGGGGCTGCTGTGCAGTGGCTGCGTGATGGGCTGAAGATCATCGAGACCGCTGCGCAGACGCAGTTGATGGCTGAGAATGCTGATCCGGAAAGCCATGTCTATCTGGTTCCGGCGTTTGTTGGTCTGGGTGCGCCATACTGGGACCCAGAGGCACGTGCGGCGATTTTCGGCATGACCCGTTCCACCGGTCAGGACGAGATTGCACGGGCGGCACTGGAAAGTGTTGGCTACCAGACTGTTGATCTGATCAACTCCAAGTCTTCTGACATGGGCTCTCCGCTGAATGGTGATACCGTGCTGCGCGTTGATGGCGGCATGGTTGCCTCTGACTGGACCATGCAGTTTCTTGCGGACATTCTTGGCCGTCCGGTGGATCGCCCGGTTGTTCAGGAAACCACCGCGCTTGGTGTTGCGTGGCTTGCGGGTATGAAGGCGGGTGTTTGGCCGAGCATGGAGGAATTCTCCAAGCGCTGGCATCTGGACCGTCGTTTTGAGCCGAACATGGATGCGGCTGAACGTGAGAAGCGACTCTCTGGTTGGCATGATGCTGTTTCTCGGACCCGTTCTCAGGCCTCCTGAACTTCGTGAAATTGAGCTGCGGGAGGTGTCGGATTGCCGGTTACACACTTTCCGCAGCGTTATTAACTTGCTGAATTTATTGCTTTTCCACTGTGACTCTGGATTAATTTGTTTTCAGATATATCACAGTATTGACCTTTGAGGGTTTGGGGGTCATATTGCCTGTAATATATCACAGGTGAGGATAATCAAAATGTGGACTGGTGTTTACCCGGCTGTCACAACAAAGTTTACAGAGAACGATGAGCTTGATTTTGTAGAGATGGAGCGTTGCTTCCAGCTGCAGATGGACGCCGGCTGCGATGGCATTATTGTTTGTGGTTCTCTTGGCGAAGCGATGGCGCTGGAGCCAGAAGAGAAAATCGAAATTCTCAAGCTTGCCAAAAAGGTTTGTGGGTCCAAGCACGTCATCATGACTGTGTGCGAGAGCTCTACGCGCCGCGCGAAGAAAGCGGCAGCGGATGCTGCAGCTGCTGGTGCAAATGGTCTGATGGTTCTGCCGGGCGTGCCCTACCGCTCTGCTCCGCATGAGACTGTGGCTCACATCAAGGCAGTTGCTAAAGCTGGTGGCGTTCCGGTGATGGTTTACAACAACCCGGTTGCTTACGGTGTTGATGTGACGTTGGACATGTTCGCTGAGCTGGCAGACGAGCCGCTTATTGTTGCGATGAAAGAGTCCACCGATGACATTCGCCGTGCAACAGAAGTGATCAACCGCTTTGGCGATCGTTTCAAGGTGCTGACAGGTGTTGATAACCTTGCGCTTGAGAGCCTGATGATGGGTGTTGATGGTTGGGTTGCTGGTCTTGTTGTTGCCTTCCCGCGTGAAACTGTTGCGATCTACAAGCTAGCAAAAGCTGGGCGTTATCAGGAAGCGCTTGAGATCTACCGTTGGTTCCGCCCGTTGCTGGACTTGGATGTCTCCACCAATCTAGTCCAAAATATCAAGTTGGCAGAGATGGTTGCGATCGGTTCTAATGACCGTGTCCGTGCGCCGCGTCTGGCATTGTCCGGTGCTGAGCGTGCACGCGTCATCAAGGTGGTGGAAGATGCTATTGCATGCCGCCCGGAACTGCCGGAGCTTAAAGAGCTATGCGACACATCCATGTAATCGGAGCCGGGGTTGTTGGATTGGCAACAGCCCTGCGCCTTCAGCAAGGAGGCCATAAGGTTGCTCTGATTGACCGCAATGGTCCGGGTGAAATGGCCAGCCGTGGCAACGCGGCTGGCATTGCATGGACCGATGTTGCGCCTTTGGCATCCAAGGGCATTTGGCGGAAAATACCCGGCTGGTTGCTAGACCCGCTGGGGCCACTTTCTGTGCGCCCTGCTTATGCACTCAAGATCCTGCCATGGATGCTGCGGTTCTCGCGGGCATCGCTTCCCGATAAACTGAAAAACAGCGTTCTCGGCAAAGCTGCGATCAATAAAGCCTCTCTTCCTGCATGGGAGCGGCTGTGGCAGGCTTCTGGTACACGGCATCATGTGTTCATGAAAGGCTGCCTAGAGGTTTACACCGAGCAGAGCCAGATTGAGGGTGTTCGCAGCGAGTGGCAGAAGCAACGGGATCACGGCATTGAGGTTCAGGAACTCACTGGAGATGAGATCCGCGAGTTGGAGCCTGATTTTTCTGAGCATGTTGTTGGGGGGGCGCTTGTTCCAGGGTGGATGACGGTGGATGATCCGCATGCCTTGTGCCTGAGCCTTGCGCAAGAGTTTGAGCGCAACGGTGGCAAGATCCTCAAGTCCTCGGTTTCCCATGTTCAGCCGCAGGGCGATCACATTGTTCTGCATCGCGAAGGTGAGGAGCAAATCCTGAGTGATCATGTGGTGATTGCCTGTGGCGCATGGTCCAAGACGTTGGCAGCTCAGTTGGGAGACAAGGTGCCGCTGGAGACGGAGCGTGGATACAACACCACGTTTTCTGAGCCGAATGTTGCTTTGAAGCACGCTGTTATGGTGCCAGGACTTGGCTTTGCGGTGACGCAGCTTTCTCACGGATTGCGGATTGGCGGTGCGGTTGAGTTTGGCGGCTTGGAGATGGAAGCCAACTGGAAGCGGGCTGACGCGATGGCAGAGAAGGCATCTCGTTTGTTACCCGGCTTGAACCGTGAAAATGGCATTCGCTGGATGGGGCATCGGCCTTCTATGCCGGATACGCTGCCAGTGATCGGACATTCGAAACAAAGCGACCGCGTGACTTATGCGTTTGGGCATGGTCATCATGGGCTCACACAAGCAGCCATTACGGCTGAGCTGGTCAGTGACCTGATTTGCGGTGAGACACCAAAAATAGATTGCACACTTTACAGTGCTCAACGATTTTAAGTGCGGTGCTGCCGGGGGAGAAAGAGGGCTCCATCGGTTGACCGCCGGCATTTTGTATTGATGCCATGGAATAAGGGGAGGGGAGCTTGGTCTCCAAGAGTTTTTTCTGTGTTGACGGGCATACCTGCGGTAACCCCGTGCGACTGGTTGCGGGCGGCACGCCAGCTTTACGCGGCAATGATATGCTGGAGCGGCGGGCGGATTTTCTCAAGCGCTATGACTGGATCAGAACCGGATTGATGTTTGAGCCGCGTGGACACGACATGATGTCCGGTTCCATGCTTTTTCCTCCAACTCGGCCTGACTGCGATGTGGCGGTATTGTTTATCGAGACATCTGGCTGTCTGCCCATGTGCGGGCATGGCACCATAGGCACCATTACCATGGCGTTGGAGGAAGGACTTATTGAACCTCGCGAGCCGGGCAAAGTGTATCTGGATACACCAGCTGGTCTTGTGGTGGCTGAGTATTTTGAAAAAGATGGATATGTTGAGAGTGTTCGCCTGACCAACGTGCCAAGTTATTTGGCGGAGACTGGCTTGAGCGTTGATTTGCCTGGAGTGGGTGAGATTAGCGTTGACGTGGCGTATGGTGGCAACTTCTACGCCATTGTTGAGGAACAGGAGAACTTCCCGGGCCTTGAAAATGTGGGTGTCTCACAGTTGCTCGACTGGAGTCCGCGGTTGCGGGCTGCTTTGAATGAGAAGTACTCCGTGACTCATGCCGAAGATGAACGCATCCACGGTATCAGTCACATTCAATGGACCGGCAAACCGACCTCGGATGCTGCTGATCGGCGCAATGCAGTGTTTTATGGCGATAAGGCACTGGACCGCAGCCCATGTGGCACCGGCACCTCCGCTCGGCTAGCACACCTTTACGCCAAAGGCGAGTTGAAGGTGGGCGACATCATGCGCCATGAGTCCATCATCGGCTCTGTGTTTGTTGGCGGTGTGAAGGAAGCAGCGAAAGTGGGCGGGCATGACGGCATCATCCCAACCATCGAAGGCTGGGCTCGCAAAACCGGCTACAATACCCTCTTCCTTGACGATCGTGACCCCTACATGACTGGCTTCCAACTGGCTGCCGACGGTGCGAAGCACTTTCCGGAGAAGGGGACATATTGAGAGTGATTGCGGCTGAAAGGTAAGGGTGAGTTTCTTGTTTTGGCGAGCCACTCCTACCTTTCCGAATCCTAACTGTCAGATTTCGTCCCAGCGACCCAGAATTCGTTGCGGCGGGCGGTGATGCGTTGGGCTATGAAGTCAACGAAGAGGCGGACGCGGGCGGTGTTGCGGAGGTCGCGGTGGAGGAGGAGCCAGATGCTGCGGTATGGCATGGGCTTTTGGAAGGGTGCACGCATGAGCAAGGGATGCCTGTCGCCCAAATTGCAGGCAATATAGGCCATGCCCAAACCTGCGGCGGCCAGAGAAATAAGCGGCACCAGTTCTGAAACCCTGTGCTTTAAGAGCGCTTTTGGGTAGCAGCCACTTTCAATCCACGGAGCGGTTGTCTCACCTTCCGCCTCGTGCCACCCGATGAAACTCAGGCCTTCGCCGCTGTTATCTTTGATCTTTTCAGCGTATTCCCGCGTGCAATACGCTGCTTGTGACATCTGCACAAGCTTTCGGCCCACAACGTCTTGTGTCACTTCATCGGTGATGCGAAAGCCAACGTCTGCTTCTCGTCTGGTCAGATCTGCGACATTGTTTGTGAAGTTCAGGTTCAGTTCGATTTCCGGATACTTATCAGCAAACAAGACCAGATCATCCATGATTGACGTCATGGCCAGACCGTGGGGCATGGTTACGTATATGGTGCCTTGCGGCTCTGCATCTCGTCCAACAATGATGCGCGAGGCCGCTGTCATCTCGTCTTCCACTCGCTCTGCGTAGGGAAGGAGCGCTTCGCCTAGTTCTGTCAAAACAAGTCCCGCCTTGGAGCGGTCAAACAGACGGCTGCCGACCCGTTCTTCCAGAACTTCCAGTCTTCGGGCAAGGGTTGTGTGGTTGACGCGGATCAGGTTTGCACCGCCTCTCAGTGTTCCGCTGCGGGCCACTGCCAGAAAGTACTTCAGGTCATCCCAGTTCAGAGCGTAGTTTTCTTGCATGGTCAGGCCTATATCCGACGGTTCAAATTTGGAACATAGCGTCCATTTTTACCCGTCTACACTTCAAAATTCAACCAGCGTACGTTTCCTTCATCGAACATACTTCAACAGGAAACGCAGCAATGTCTCCGATCAGATCTGTTTTAATTACCGGTGCGAATGCAGGGCTAGGCCGTGAGGCGGCGCGTCAACTTGCAAAGACCAGCAGTATTGAGAAAATTTACCTCGCTTGTCGCAATGAGGCCAAAGCTCGAGCAGCAAAAGCTGCTCTTGAAGTTGAAGCCAAGCGCGAAATTTTCGAAATTATCCTGATGGACGTGATGGATCCTGATTCCGTTCGTCAGGCCATCAGTCAGATGACTACGCCGGTGGATGCTCTCATCCTCAATGCAGGCGGCGTGGGTGGCCGGTCGCCCAATGGCATGACTGCACACGGTGTCACCAACATTTATGCCGTGAACCTGTTGGGTCATGTGGTGTTGGTGGATGAGATGCTGGAGCGTCAGCTGATCACTTCCACCGTGCTTTATGCGGGCTCTGAAGCTGCGCGCGGCATACCCAAGATGGGTGTTGCCCGCCCAGTGCTGAAAGAAGCTTCGGTAGATGAGTTTCGAGCCATAGCGGATGGGCGCACATTTACCGAAAAGAGTGATCCAATGGATGCCTATGCGAGCGTGAAGCTTATTGGCGCTCTTTGGATGTCTTCCATGGCTCGTCAGCACCCGCACATTCGTTTTGTAACCATGAGCCCGGGCGGCACCACTGGCACCAACGGGTTTGATGATATGCCCTTCCTTAAGAGGATCTTCTTCAAGCATGTGGGCGGAGTTCTGATGCCTCTGCTGGGCATGATGCATGGCGTTGAAGATGGTGCAAAGCGCTATGTGGACTGCATTTTAGACCCGAAGTTCAAGAGCGGTGTTTTTTACGCCAGTGCTGGTGAAGGTGCTGTCGGTAAGCTGACTGATCAGGCCACTCTTTATTCTGCTTTCAGCAATCACAGTTTTCAGGACAACGCCAATCAGGCTGTCCACCAACTTGTCTAAATCCCAACTCATTTAATCTGGAGAGAACCAATGGAACTTATCTATCAAATTATGGTTGGCGCCCCTACGCTTATGCTTCTCGGCCTGGGCACCGTCTCAATGTTTGCCCCGTCTCGTATGACAAAGAATTTTGCGCTTGAGCCTGTTGGCGTTGCGGGCCTGAGCACCATTCGCTCTGTGATTGGTGGACTGTTTTTATCAAGTGTTGCGCTTTTGATTATTGGGTTTGTGACGGTGCAGCCTCAAGCTTATGTGGCCGTTGCCATTTTGCTGGGTGTTGTTGCGCTGGGCCGTGTGGTTGGCTTGCTGGCAGATGGTTTTGTCAAAGACGTTATCCCTCCGCTTGTTGTTGAGCTTGTTCTTATCGCAGCCTTGCTCGGTGCTTTCTTCCGGCCTTTCTAATAGGGGTGAAGGCTCTTTTGAGATTTGGAATTTTTGGCGGTGGGGAACTTGGTTTCTCCGCCGCTTTGCTTTTTCCAGTGTGTGGAAATGCTAGCGTGAGTTGACCTTCAACCACCGGAAGGCGTGGTCAAGGTAAGCTGCACCGTCATTGGTTACCGGATCACCGTGTGCGATCACGACAGCTTTTGTCGGCCAGCCGAGAACTTTTCTGAGTGCCTTGCGAGCTGCTGCCTTATCGCGGAAGGCGACGCGGAATTTGCGTGGAACACTTGGTGTCGGTTCTGTCATCAAGTCGAGCCGCGCAATGAGGGCACGCCATCCTATGAACCACCCCTTTGGAAATTTTTGCAATAGGTCAGTGAACAGCGTTGTTCTGCTGGCTTTGTGAAAGAACACAACCTCTGTTGTGATGGAGTTGCCTGCTATTACGGACTGGCAAATCTCATCTTGCCAATCTGCCGGGGCTTTGTTGCTTAAGGTTGAGGTGAAAGACAGATCAGGCCTCTTTTCGGCCAGACCAGGCGCTGCATGGAGTTGGGCCTCAGGATAAGCCGTGGCCCAGTCCGTGAGGAAGCTGTCGTGCAGATGATTTGGTGCGATGGTGTGGCGAACGGGGCCGAGAATATCTAGTTGGTTTTTCAGTTCTTCTGACAAGGCTATGGGGGACCAGATAAAGAGCCCGCCATCTTGCAGGCGGATGACTGCCATACGGGTTGAATAATGAAAGCCGAGGGCGGCGGTGATGACTGGTCCATCCACCAGCCAGAACTCCGGAGCGAATGATTGCAGCATGAAGATGACATCCCCAATTGTGGAAGTCAGGCGTGAGGTGCAATGCGCCGTATTGCTATAACACTAAGGCATCCCGCAGCACTGTGAAACCATGTATTCTGCCAAAATGGAGAGAGGGGCTGAGGAGTGCCAACAGCATTTAACGGCTGAATTCTGCCTTTAAGGCCTCTTTTGCGAAATTGAATAAAGTATAGGTGTAATGCCCTATAATATATCCACAGTCACAAATACGCGGTTTGGCAGCAAAACGTTTACTTATAACTCACGATAAACTAAGCGAGGATTTGTAAGGCTTCCTGTCTTATTAGGATTTGTCGCGTATGCCTCGTATACACCGCACGATCACTGACACCAGACTACACTGATCTACTTTGCGAAGGACGCTAAGACGATGTCTTGGGAAATGCTCTTCACCTTCTTCGTGTTGCTTGCAGCCGTTATCCTGTTTGTCTCTGACAAGCTGAGGTTGGACCTTGTTGCGATTATGGTGATGTTGGCGCTTGGCCTCTCTGGTATTCTGACGCCTTCTGAAATGCTCGCGGGGTTCGGGTCTACGGTTGTTATTCTGATTGCCGGACTGTTCATTGTTGGTGAGGCACTGGCCCAGACCGGGATTTCTTATGCAGTCGGCGACAAGATTGTTCAGATTGCGGGCGATCAGGAGTGGAAGCTGATTGTGCTGTTGATGCTGACGGTTGCGGCGCTGGCTTCTGTCATGAGCGTCACGGGGGCAGGGGCGATCTTTATTCCCGTTGCCATTCGTCTTGCGAGCCGATCCAACCTTTCTCCATCCCGCTTGCTTATGCCACTTGCTTATGGCGCGCTGATTGGCGGGATGCTGACCCTGATCGGGACACCGCCCAACCTGATTGCCAATGCGCAGTTGCAAAACGCGGGCATGGAGCCGTTCAACTTCTTCATCTTCACGCCGATTGGACTGGTTATTCTGATTGTCGCAGTGGTTTACATGCTGGTGTATGGGCGCTTGTTTTTGCGCGGTCATCAGCGGCCAAAAGGGGCGACCGAACAGGGGCGCCGCACACTGCAGGGTTTTCTGGAAGCCTACGATATTGAAGATAAGATTGTTCGTCTGCGGGTGAGTGAAGATTCCGAGCTGGTTGGCCAAACTGTTGTGAGCGCCAAACTGCGACGCAGGGTCGGGCTGACATTGTTTGGGTTGGAGTATACCTCCACCACGACAAAGCGGCTGAAGGTGACCTCCACTCAGACAAACCGGGCCTTCAAGGCTGGTGATATTGTGTTTGGGGTGATGCAGGAGCCCATCAGTGAAGATGTGTTTGCCTGCATCGGTTTGGAACAGTTGCCGATGGGTGAGGAGGGGCATCACCTTTCTGCTCGCGAACTTGGCATGGCGGATCTGATTGTGGCACCGGATTCTAAGCTGATTGGCAGAAAGATCAGCGGGGCCGGGTTTCGGACCAATCACAGCCTGAGCGTTGTTGGCCTTATCCGTAAAGGCGAGGCGCTGCATGGCAACTTTGGGAATATTGAGCTGAAGTTTGGGGACCAGTTGCTGGTGGTGGGCGACTGGGAGAACATCAGCAAGCTGCAGGCAGCGCGGGAGAGTTTTCTGTTGCTGGCGTTTCCGGAAGAGATCAAGAACTATCTGCCCCGGCGCAAACTGGCGCCAGTCGCGCTTGGTATTCTGGCGGTTATGCTGGCGCTTATCATCTTCCGCGTGGTGCCCAGTGTGACGGCGGTTGTTTTGGCGGCGACGGCTATGGTGTGCGTGGGGTGTGTTTCGGTTAATCGGGCTTACACTTCTATCAACTGGCCCAGTCTGATCTTGATTGCGGGGATGATCCCCATGGCGACTGCTCTTGAGAAAACGGGCGGGTTGCTGCTGATTGTGGACCAGATTGTTGCGCTTTATGGCAATAGCTCGCCTTATGTGATGCTGATGTCGCTGTTTTTGCTCACCTCTGTCTTCAGCCAGTTTACGTCGAACACGGCGACGGCGGTGTTGATTGCGCCTGTTGCGTTTGAGGTGGCGTCCATTATGGGGGTGCAGCCTGAGCCATTCCTCATGAGCGTTGCGATTGCGGCTTCGACGGCGTTTTGTACGCCTGTGGCATCGCCCATCAACACGCTGGTGATGGGGCCGGGGAACTACCGGTTCAAGGATTACGTGGTGATTGGCGTGCCACTGCAGATCATGGCGCTGGCGATTGCGACGCTGCTCATTCCGGTGTTTCTGCCGTTCTAGCTGAGGTTCAGGATCCAGTCTTCGTATTTTCGGCCTCGTTGGAGATCTCCCTGAACGGCAGCGGTGACCTCAAAGGATTTTGTGCGCACTTCGCGGGGGGAGTAGCCGAAGTGTTGTTTGAACATGCGGCTGAAGCTGCTTTCATTCAGGAAGCCGAAATCCAGCGCCACCTGATAGGTCGCCCGGTAAGCGTTGCGTGGGTCGAGCAGTGCGCGCAAGACGGCTTTCATGCGTCTGTCGCGGATGTACTTGCTGACGCCACCGAAGGCCAGGAACAACTCGTAGAGTTTGCTGCGCGATACATTGATGGCGCCGCCCAGATAGTCGGGCGATAGGTTTGGGTTGGTCAGGTTTGCCTCAACAATGCGCCGGGCGCGGGTCATCAAGGCCAGATTGACGCCTTCCTGTCCTGCCTCGCTTTCATGGGGCATTCCATTCAGGCACGCTGCGATCAATCCCATGGTGGCGGGCACGAGTTGCTGGGCCTGCTGCATGGTGAGTTTGCTGGTTTGCGCACTGATTGACGAGAGATGCTCGCGCAAAATCACATTGAGTGGATGGGCCGCCGGGAGGGTTTTCAGATTGCTGTCGTCCGGGCCTTGCAACAGAGGGGCAAGTTGTTCGCGGGCAATCAGAATGGAGCGATTGCTGTAACTGCCGGAGAATGAGCCACCTTCCTGCGAGAAATCCAGAAAAATGCAGTCGCCCTTGTTGAGGCTGACGCTTTTATGCCCTGCATAGAATTCGGCGTCCCCCTCATCATGAACCATCAGCAAATAATGATCGACGCCATCTCGCGCCATCGCCGCATTGGTGCGGTTGGCGATATGGGCCTGCGCTGTCACCTGAGAGAGCATGAGGGAATCGAACAGCACAGATTTGATCTCGCCGAAGAAATCGAGCTGATCCTCACCGCGATGTATTTCAGCTTCACAAAGACAGGCTAAACTCTCTCGCCAGAAGGCAAATCTGTCTTTTCGCCGAATGGAATCCAGTGAAAATGAGTTTCTTGGAAGACCGGCGATGGGTGCCGCCTGAATTGCCTCACTCAACGCGCCATCTCCTGCTGCATGAATGCTTTAGACATACATACTATGTGATGTATTTGACAGTCACACAACTGCAGGCAGCTAAATAAATTAGTAGATGCTTATGGTGTTCAGGAGATCAATGAGATCTTGTCTGTCACGAGCAAATGAGAGTTCCTCAGTGCGGGCTTTCCTGACAGTTGCGAAGGGTCACCTCTTGCCACTTGCAATCGGTGTTGCACCCAAAACAGGTTTGCTATCTGCACCCTCAATAATTTGGGAATACTGCGGTGAGTTGGGGAGCTTTAAAGTTGCGAGACCGACTTCAACGCACATGAGCAATATGGTGGTGGGATGTTTTATCTTGGGTTTAAAGGCAGGTTGGGCAGAGCGAAGTTCTGGTTGTTGAGTTTGTCATGGACTGGTTTGCTTTTGTCTACTCTTTTGTATGTGGTCCATCCGCTCGAAGTTGGTTCTGACACTGTTAAGTTTTCACTCGTGGCTCTTTTGTTTGCAGCCTTCTACTACGTCCAGCTCTCGTTGTTGGTCAGGCGCTTGCACGATATTGGCAAGTCTGGCTGGTGGTATGTTCCATACTTCTTCATTCCCACAACCTACCTCCGCTTTTTCAATCAAAACCCAGAATATGAAGCCCCACTTATTGTCAGTATTCTGATTGTTTTATTGGCTATCTTTGGCATGCTGAACGCCGGTTTTGCTGCGGGGACCAAGGGGCCGAACAAGTATGATGTTGAGCCGGCTCCGATAGCTGCGTGAGATGGGGTGCTTTTATCAGAGTGTGAGGATCTTCTTTAAGGGGAGTGATGCGCTGTAGGGTACTGGTATCCGGCCAGGTGAGGACATCATCATATCAAACACTTCATCCAGATCCTGAGCTTTGGAAAGGTTTTCCTGAGGCGGGGTTACAATCTGGATGGTCAGGCGATCCTCTTTGTTAGGATCTTCGATGGTTACATTGCGCCAAGCGTAAGCGGTCGATTTCTCGACAACAAAGACGTAGTAAGAATCCCAGTTGGCATCCAGTGTGACGAGTGCGAGGCCGGCTTTGTCAAATATGGGCGCATAATGGGCGAGATTGACTGGAAAGGCGGTATGTTCTGAGTAGTAGTCATCCTCATGCTCTCTCAGCAGCTCCATATCAGGCCTTTCAGATATGCCGTGTTTCGTCAGCATATCGTCAAACTCCGGGGCGATTTCCTCGCTGTTATCTTTCCAATCAAAGTAAGCGTGCTCTGGGTGCGTAAAGGCGAAAAACTCAATGAGATACCAAGCTAGGGTGACACTTCTGCTCTCTGGTTTGACGACAAACTCTTTTCCAATCGCATGTTGAATTGCATTGGTGTTCTTTTCAGTAACACCCGCCTCGATCGCTCTTGCGACCTGAATTGCTCTTGAATCATTGTTGGTTAGCATACGAACCAGACGCACTCTTTCTGCATCAAATACGCCCTGCCGGATCGCGTAACAAGCTGCAAATGCAATGACCAGTACCAGTAGTGTCATGAAAAAGATTTTCATGTCTTCAAAAATCCCGTCCAATCAAACCTGAGCTTTGAAATTTGCAGCTCATGATTGTTTTAATCTTGTGTATGCAATTTATGGGAGGGTACTTCTGTAGTATTGCCTGTAACTTGAGTTGATGGCCAGAAAGTAGCCCATAATCGCTGCTGGTTTGAGGCAGGTAGTCATACGAAGAGGATGGTTGTGGGAAAGAAAAAGCTAAACCGGGTTCGAGAGGGGGTCTGTCAGTTAACACGGCGCCAAGGGAAGTTTGTAGACTCACATCTTATACCCAAGGCACTTACTAAAGCCGACGGTCTTGGACCTGGCTTGTTACAAATGGAGTATGGAAGAAAAGCTCGGTGCGCTAGCAGTTGGTATGATCCTCAGCTGGTAACTAGAGAAGGAGAAGACATACTTGCAGCATATGATGACTGGGCAATTAGTGAGCTACGGAAACATAAACTAGTATGGAGCGGTTGGGGTGCGCAAGTTTCTTTACTCGGTTCACCTTCTGAAAGGGAGGCTGTGACTGTTCGAGTTCTAAAAGGCGGTGACTGGAAGAAGTTACGTTTGTTCTTTTTGAGTATTCTTTGGCGAGCTGCTGCAACTAAAAGACCTGAGTTTCATGAAGTATCTCTACCTATAGAAGATCTAGAGAAATTGCGATTAATGGTTGCTAGTGCAAATCCAAATCCTCTGTCCTTTTATCCTCTTAGTTTAATGCAGCTGTCTACTTTGGGTGTGAAACATAACCATTCGCCGCTTGCAATGAACAAGATTGTCCCGAATCCGAAAATGGGAAGCGAACTACGAGTAGAACCGATATTTAGGTTTTACTTTGATGGTCTAATTATTCATTTCTCCAGATTGCCACAGCAAGAGTGCAGTGAAGAAGGTCTTGGTGCATTGAGAGTTGGGGGAGATGAAGATGAGCTGATAGTGACGACCCTTCCTTGGGATAGCTCAGCTCAACAACTTAATTTAGGTATAGTAAAAAGAGAAACTGAGTTAGGTCGTCCGTTCTTCTGAACATTCTAAAAATCGACATTTCTGGGGCGATTGTAGATGAGACGTTGCCAAATTTTGAAATAAACAAGTATTTTTGCTTTGAGTTCTTCAAAATGACTTTCGAGTTTTGAGTTCTTGTTTAAGGTCTGCAATCCGTTCTAAAGACTTATCATACTTGTCAGATGCCCATAAACACGGCTGCATTGTACCACCTTCGGCAACTAAGCTAGAAAAAACAGCTTGTTGATCTGAAAATGTCTCCCAAGAGCGTTGGCTCGCATTAAAAGCTTCAATCTCTTGAGCAGATAAATCTGGTAAAGAGAGCAACTCCTCAATTAAACCAGCTAGTTCTTTTTGGGTTTGCCACAGTAGGTCGTATGCATATTCGTTCATTTCGCTTTGTGTCGTGAAGTCAGGGGCATCTCCAGAGATTAGATCTTTTTGAGTTTCTAATTTCAGATAACATTCGACTGCATCATCAAGTTTTTGCTTAACATGACGGTGATAATCTGGGTCTAGATTTCTTTTTTCTGCGATCTCCAAGTGGCTATTGCATTCATCAATTATTGAAACGTACTTGTCTATTTCTCCGCTAATCTTCTTACTTTTACTCGTAAAAAGTTTTGAAAGTACAAGTTCCCGAATAGACCCTGAAAACAAAAATATTAGTACGCCTAAAAGAGATATGAAAAATAGAATAGCGATTGAGCTGAGACCTAGCTCTTTTAATGAATCTGCCAGTATCCGCATGCTGAGAACATCCAGTTCGGGTTTGTTTGTTAGTCTGTTTTCAGTCTATTAGGTTGTGGTCCGGGAGGAAATGATAGGCTGCAATTTTTGTGACTTCCCCCAAACCCCGCCTTTTAATGGTCTGTCTCACTCTCATGTAATGTCTTCCTGTTAGAGATACGGCGCGATTGCTCCTGTGTTGTCTAAAAGGAACCCCTGCTGATGATCGATATGATTATCGTGGCTGGCTATTTGGTCGGCATTCTTGTGGTGGGGCTTTGGGGTGGCCGGATACAGCGGGGGCTGAAGGATTATGCGACGGCGGGGCGTGAGTTTGGGTCTCTTGTTATCTTCGCCACCATGTCTGCCTCTTTTATTGGCGGGGGCTTTTCTACCGGCAATGCAGAAAAAGTGTTTCTTTATGGTGTTGCCAATATTGTGGCGTTGTGGGGCTTCAGCTGTAAAGAGATTGCGGTTGCCACGCTGATTGCGCCCAAGATGAAGGCGTTTCCCGATGCGGTCTCTGTTGGTGATGTTATGGGCAAGGCCTATGGCAAGCTGGCCAGAATAACCACGGGCGTTTGCGGTTTGATGCTGTGTTGCGGCATCGTGGGCGCGCAGGTTGGCGCGATTGGCGTTATCTTCAATGTGTTTTTTGGGCTGGACCGGTTCTGGGGCATCGGGATCGGCTGCGGTATCGTCATTCTTTATACGACGCTGGGCGGTATGCGGGCGGTGGTTTACACCGATGTGGTGCAGTTCGTTATTCTGGCGATTGGCATGCCGCTGGTTCTGGGCTTTGGCATTTATCAGATAGGCGGTGTTGATGCGCTGTTTGCGGCGGTGCCGCCGGATCATCTGAGCCTGCCCGGGCCGGACTTTGGCTGGATGGGGCTGATTGGGCTTATTCTTGTCTTCATGTTTGGGGAGACGCTTGTGCCTCCTTATATGCAGCGGTTGCTGGCGGGGAAGACGGCCAAGGCCGCGGCGCGAGGGACGCTCTATTCCGGTTTGTTCTCTTTTCTGTTCTTCGCGATCACCGGGGCGATTGGTTTGGTGGCCTTGGCGCTGGACCCAGATTTGAACCCTAACAATGCCATGTCTTTCGTGATTGTGAGCGTTATGCCGCCGGTGCTGAAGGGCTTGGTGTTTTCTGGTGTGATTGCGATTGTGATGTCTTCCGCCGACTCTTATCTCAACTCCGCCAGTATTGCGTTTGTGAATGATGTTTGGCGGCCATTGCAGCGCAAGGCGATGAGTGAGGAGAATCTGCTGTTCATCGCCAAGCTGGTGACGCTGGTTGTGGGGCTGCTCTCTATTGTGTTTGCCGTCTCTATAGAGAGCATTCTGGATATTCTGATTTACGCCTACAATTATTGGGCACCGATTGTGCTGGTGCCGCTGGTGGCTGCTATCTATGGCACGCGCCGTGGGACCACGGCTTTTCTTGCAGGTGCTGTGACCGGGGTGGTTGCTACGGTGTTGTGGCAGAGCGGGCTCAACTCGCCTTTTGATATGCCCGGACTGGTGATTGGTGTGTTCGCCAATCTGGTTGTGTTCTTATCCGTGCCCAAATCTCCCATCTATATACATGACTGAGTGAGAGCGGCTGGCTGCTCAAGATATTTTGAGGTTTTGTGGCTTGCAGGTTGGTGGTGGTGCGTTAGCCTCGCTGCAAACTTGGAGTTTGATGCGTGCCTTTATAGTCGCGCGTTTTGCATTGATTTATTTGGTGGAGCGAGTTCATTGGGTTTGATGGAAGCCAATCAACCGGAATGCGCTCTAAAGGAGGCTTTTATGCGTGCTGTTCTTTCTGGACTATTCCTCAGTTTGCTGGCGACACAGGTTTTGGCGGGAGAGGCCGATGTGGTGAAAGCGGATGTGACCGAACTTTCCGATGGGTCTTATCGGTTTGATGTGACCGTGCGCCATGGTGATGAAGGGTGGGACCACTATGCAGATGCGTGGGAGGTGCTTTCTGAAGACGGTAAAGTGCTGGCCGTGCGGACGCTGGCGCATCCGCATGTGAATGAGCAGCCGTTTACACGTTCGTTGAGTGGTGTTGAGATTCCAGCGGGAATGTCGCGGGTGGTGGTTCGGGCCAAGGACAGCGTTCATGGTTATGGCGGTGAAACGGTGACGGTGGAGGTGCCGGGGCGCTGAGGCTGGTTTTGCTGGACCGGGTTGTGATGGTTTGCGGCAGATTTTGGTGAGGCGGGCATAAGTCGGGTTTTAGCTGTCTGCCTCAGGCCTGGTGGTGAGGGGGATAAGCCGGACTGAGCTGGAGTTGTGGGATCGGGCGGCTGGATCGGGCTTTTGTTCGGTTTGCTGACATAGGAACGCACAATCGCGCAGCTGACACCTAAACAACGCAGAATAACGCAAAAGAACGCAAACCCGGTGAGAGCGGTTTCGGGCGGCTGAGCGACTCGCTGAAGTATCAGAGGGACGTTTGTGGTGGTTTGGGGCTGAATGAGGCCGTGGAAGGTGTGCATTCTGTTTGATAGAGCTGGATATCCCCGTCTGTGCAAATTTTGGATTTGTTAATTTTTGTTGTTTTGGTTTGGTGTTATTGGCTTGTTTCTGCGGTTTTGTGGTGGGTGTTTGTGATGTTTGGGTTGATATATGAAGTTGTTGAATTGTTTGAATTTTAGTTTTTGTGAGATTGTTTTGTTTTTTTGGAGTTTGCG
>NZ_FOSK01000003.1 GCF_900114245.1 Pseudovibrio ascidiaceicola
GGGTATTGACTTTAGCTATCTTAAAGGGCGGCAAATGCTCGTTAGGCTGGATATGATCCAATCTCTTCTTCTTCAAAACATCATGGGTCCTTCCTGGGCCTTTGCTTGCCTGCGGGTAGTTCGAGACCACGGTGCAAGCGGCTATGTGGTTTTCGCGAGGGCTTGGTATTGAGGTTCTTGTTGCTGTTCTCACATTTTATCCCGCTAATCCTATGGGATTGTGGAGGAATTCAGTTGCCTTGCATTGACACCTTGCATCAATCATCACATGCCATCCTGCGGCATCGGAACCTCGGCGATGCGGCACAGCAGCCATTTCTGCGGTCTTTTTGTGTCTGGAGCTAGCTCTCCAAACGCAAACTCTCGCTTATGGGCGGGAGGGCGATGAATAAATTACCCTTTGCAGGGGAATAAACCCGACTGTCTTCGTCAGGTTTCGAACCTCCCGCTCGCCAGTGGGTTGTCGAAAGCTCTCTGTCGAGTGGTTTGTTCAACAAGCCAACGAAGAGGGCTTCGTAATGACTGATACTGGTAAAGAGAAATGTGCCCATACATCCCTTCGCAATGAAGTGGACCAGCTTAGCCTAGCAACCAACCACCTCAAAAATCTGGTTTATTCCATGAGTGTGGTTCTGAGTGAACGCATGGAGCACACACAGGAATATGAAGCGTTGCTGACGCTGTTTGATACTGTGCGCAATCACATTGAAGATGTGCAGGGAAGTAGCGAGAAGATTTCCGTGCTGCTCGAACCTTGTGCGCTGGAAATCTCCAAAGACTAAAAATACGGAATGAAGAGAGGTTTTGCCTCTCGCGGACTATTCTGGCTTGGGAAGCGTGATGCTTCTCAGGCCCTTTTTGATCTTTGCCTCAAGCAGATATGCCCTTTATCAAAGGCACTGAAATTGCGCTCTGACGACAAGCAACAGTTCTCTGACAGCTTTCTAAGGCACTAACTTTATGGGAAGCCTGCATACTGACGACATTAACAGCTTTTCCAGAATTAATTTGAAAGGGTATTTGTAGGAACTAAGAGAGGTGAAATTGCGCTTTCAAACACTCTCATTTGCTTACATAGTGCTGACACAAAGCTCAAAAGCAAAAAACTCCCGGAAGGGAGCTTTGCTAAACCTCTTTATATACCATGAGGTTAAATGGTGAGCCCGCACGGGTTCGAACCGTGGACCTACTGATTAAAAGTCAGTTGCTCTACCAGCTGAGCTACGGGCTCACTAAACACGAGACGTCTGTTGGTGGGTGCATAGGGATTCGAACCCTAGACCGGCTGATTAAGAGTCAGCTGCTCTACCAACTGAGCTATACACCCAAAACGTTTCCCGCCGAAGCGATGGCGGGTGTATATAAAGCCTTTTGCGAGAGCGCAAGGCCCTACGTGCAACTTTTCGAAAATGTCTTGTGTAAAGTAAACTTATCCCAGACTAACCTATGCAAATCTACGAATTTTCGCAGCACAAACACAATTCAGAAGTGCGAAACGCGAAAAAACACCGCAATTTTCGCAAAACTGCCTTCTTATCAATTAGTCCAACGCAAAATTTTCACAGATCTCCCTGCCACGGTCTATCTCAAATCTTCTTAGCAATCACAGGCGTGCACTGCAGCTAAAGTCGCTCCACCATCATCGCACTGCAAAATCCCGTATTTCTGCGGGTTCGCTCAAGCGCAACAATTGCGCTTAGAAAAGCCAATGCAAACAGAGCGAGTAGAACTTTCCGTGACGCAACTTCTGCAAAGCACGCTGACTGTTGCAGATAACTCAAGAAAACGAGAGGTCTTTGCGGCGCAACATTAAGAAGAAGCCACTTGACGCTTTTACGTATCTAAGCCTAATCTCTCCCCGAATTTCAGAGTTTACCTGAGCGATTCAATGGTGAAGCGCGGTAATCTCTTTCACGGTTGGAATTATGTTAAGGGAGAGTGGAGCCCTGAGGCTCCCAATACCAAAATGCAAACTTCAATTCTTCTTATCGTGGTGGGACGCGCGTCGCCGGAGTGAGCAAGCTCACTCGGAACGGTTAGACGCGCACAAGGAGCCAAACGGCTCCTTTTTTTATGGCTAATTCGCAGTGATGTTTAAAAGAGCACCTCTGCAAAACAAACAGTCGGATTGATTGCACACCCTTCAATCAGGCAAAACGAGCAGATACAGGCAACAAGGACTTGATGATGCAACGGGAGATGACAGGCGCTGAAATGGTTCTCCAGGCGCTGAAGGACAACGGGGTGGAACATGTATTTGGATACCCTGGTGGTGCAGTTCTACCCATTTATGATGAGCTGATCCAGCAGGACGCGATCCAGCACATCCTTGTCCGTCACGAGCAAGGCGCAGGCCATGCTGCTGAAGGCTATGCACGCTCTACCGGCAAAGCCGGCATTGCTCTGGTGACCTCTGGTCCGGGCGCAACCAACATGGTGACTGCCCTGACAGACGCCATGCTCGACTCCATCCCCATGGTCTGCATCACCGGTCAGGTACCAACCAACCTCGTTGGGTCTGATGCGTTCCAGGAGTGTGACACCGTTGGCATCACCCGCCCATGCACCAAGCACAACTGGCTGGTGAAGGACGTTGATGATCTGCCTCGCATTCTCCATGAAGCATTTTATGTTGCACAATCTGGTCGTCCCGGCCCTGTTGTTGTCGATATTCCAAAGGATGTTCAGTTTGCCACCGGCACCTATGAAGGTCCGCAAGCAAACCCAAGCAATCACAAAAGCTATCGCCCGCAGCTGAAAGGCGACATGACTGCCATTCGCGCAGCTGTTGAGCTGATGTCAAAAGCCAAACGCCCTGTTTTCTATACAGGCGGCGGCGTCATCAACTCCGGCGCGGCTGCAAGTCAGCTGCTGCGTGAGCTGGTGGATCAGACAGGCTTCCCGATCACCTCCACCCTGATGGGTCTGGGCGCGTATCCGGCTTCTGGCGACCAGTGGCTCGGCATGTTGGGCATGCACGGCACCTATGAAGCCAACATGGCCATGCACGATTGTGATCTGATGATCTGTATCGGTGCACGCTTTGATGACCGCATCACGGGCCGTCTGGACGCCTTCTCACCGAACTCCACCAAGATCCACGTGGACATCGACCCATCCTCCATCAACAAGATCGTCCATGTTGATCTGCCGATCGTTGGCGATGTGGCTCACGTTCTGGAAGACATGGTTCGCATCTGGCGCGCCTCCAGTTTCCGCTCTCAACCAGAGCTGAAGGGATGGCAGACACAGATCGCCAAGTGGCGTGCGCGGGATTGCTTGTCCTACCGCCACAGCGACGATGTCATCATGCCTCAGTACGCATTGCAGCGTCTGAACGCAGCCATCAAAGGCCGCAAGGATGTTTACATCTCCACCGAGGTTGGACAGCACCAGATGTGGGCGGCCCAGTACCTTGGCTTTGAATCGCCAAACCATTGGCTGACCTCAGGTGGCTTTGGCACAATGGGGTATGGCCTGCCAGCAGCCATTGGCGCACAGGTTGCCCATCCAGATGGGCTGTGTATCAACGTTGCAGGCGATGCCTCCATCCTGATGAACATTCAGGAAATGTCGACAGCCGTTCAACACGGTCTGGCACCTAAAACGTTTATTTTGAACAACTCCTACATGGGCATGGTTCGCCAGTGGCAGCAGCTGCTGCATGGCAACCGCCTGTCCCACTCGTATACTGAAAGCCTGCCTGACTTTGTAAAACTGGCAGAAGCCTACGGCGGCAAAGGTATTCGTGTTACCAAACCGGGTGAACTGGATGACGCCATTCAGGAAATGATTGAGACACCGGGTCCGGTTCTGTTTGATTGCTGCGTCGCTCAGCTGACCAACTGCTTCCCAATGATCCCATCAGGCAAAGCGCACAACGAAATGCTGTTGCCAGATGAAGCAACTGATGAAGCCGTTGCAAACGCCATCGACACCGCTGGCAAGTCATTGGTATAGGTAAGCTGGGAGAACCATTATGAACGCACAGAAAACAGACGCTCTATCGGCCTATTTCCTAGCCGAAACCAGCGATGTCCTCGAAACACATACCCTATCTATCATTGTAGACAACGAACCTGGTGTTCTTGCCCGCGTGATTGGCCTGTACTCTGGCCGTGGCTACAACATTGACAGTCTCAGCGTCTCTGAAACTGAGCACGAGAAACACGTTTCCCGTATCACGATTGTGACCACAGGTACTCCTCAGATCATCGAGCAGATCCGCCACCAGCTGGATCGCCTTGTACCGGTGCATATCGTCCGCGACCTGACCGTTGCAGCACGCAACTCCAATCAGGAAAAGCCGCTTGAGCGTGAGCTCGCCCTGATCAAGGTGCGTGGTGAAGGCGAGAAACGTCTGGAAGCCCTGCGCCTTTCAGAAGCTTTCCGAGCAACTGTCATTGATGCAACCATCGATCACTTCGTTTTCGAGATCACAGGTCGCACCAATAAAATCGATCAGTTCATCGAAATCCTGACACCACTCGGTCTTGTTGAGGTTTCACGTACAGGCGTTGCCGCACTTTCACGCGGTTCTCAAGGTCTCAAAGACCTGCAGGATGAAATTTAACAGTTAGAGGACAATTTTGTCCTATTGATATTGAGCGGCGTCTTTTGCAAGTCTGTGAAGACGCCGTTTTATTTTGATAATCTAGAGCGTATCCCCGACAGGTGGGAACCGGTTTTCGGGTAAGGATGCGTGAAGAACAAAAAAAGTCAGAGCACAACGCACAAAAGCAACATGCTCTGACTCAAAAAAGAGTATGCCCCATGAAGACGCCTAGCCGCTTATCCGTCAACGTAAACGCTGTAGCAGTTCTGCGAAATCGCCGCGACGTTCCGTGGCCAAGCGTTACGCATCTGGCGGCCCTCGCTCTCAATGCAGGAGCCAAAGGCATCACCGTGCACCCTCGCCCGGATGAGCGCCATATTCGCCGCACCGATGTTGAAGACATCTCCAAGATGCTGCGCGAAGAGCTGCATGGCAAAGAGCTGTGCCTTGAAGGCTACCCGGATGAGCGCTTCATGGAACTGGTGAAAGAAACCCGCCCGACACAGGTTCTGTTTGTCCCGGACGATCCATCCCAGCAAACCTCAGACCACGGCTGGGACTTCTCCCAAAACATGGACCTCCTGAAAGATGTGATCGCCACGGCAAAGACTTGGGGCGTCCGCACTTCCCTGTTCGTAGACCCGGACCCAAGCCAGCCAGCTCTTGCAGCTGAAGCAGGCGCTGAGCGTATCGAGATCTACACGGGCCCTTACGGTGCCTGTCATTCTGACAAGGAAGCAGAAAAGGTCGAGCTGGAAAAAGTCGTTGCAACCGCAGAAGCTGCAAAGGCAGCAGGCCTTCTGGTTAATGCAGGCCACGATCTCACCGTTGAAAACCTGCCAGCTCTGATTGAGCGCGTACCATACATCTCAGAGGTCTCCATTGGCCACGGCTTCACCGCCGATGCCTTGGAACACGGCTTCACCCAAAGCGTCCGCCGCTTCCGCCACGCTCTCGGCGAGCCTGTAGAGCTATAAGAGCCACCGAGTTTAAGAAAAAGCCTGCTGTGATCCATTACAGCGGGCTTTTTTTTGTAGGCCACTACAGAGCTCAAACCCCTTCAAAATACCGCAGAAACTCGAAGCTGGTGATGTCTTTCTCAATCCACGCTTTGAACGCCTTCAGCTCATTCTCCCGGCTACGCGCATACTGATCCGCTAGCGACGTACCCAATGCCTCCTTCACAAAGTCACTTTCCCGGAAGAGTTCCAATGACGCTTCCAGAGACCGAGGCAGCTTCTCCAAGGTTTCATCCTTGCCCGGATCACCAATCAGCATCGCCGGAGGCTCCTCTCTCTTGCGAAGCCCCTCTAGCCCAGCGGCGGCAATCAACGGCACAATGATATGCGGATGGGTATCAGCTCCAGGACACCGATGCTCCAAACGGATCGCTTGCGGATCAGGGCTGGAAATCACACGCACCGCACTCACCCGGTGTTCCTCTCCCCAACACACTTCTTCAGGACACCCTGTAAACCGCGACAGCCGCCGATAAGAGTTGATGGTTGGCCGGAACGCCAGATGAGACGCCTGCATTTGCGCCAGAAGCCCCGCTACAAAGAACCTTCCCCGCTCACTCAACACCGCCTCCCGATCATAGAACACATTGTGCCCCATCTCGTCGTAGAGGCTGATGTGCACATGGGTTCCGCACGCAGAATCCTGCCCCATCGGCTGATAACGCGCCATAAAAGTCGCAATCAGATCATGCTCCCGGCAAAGCTCTTTCAGGTGATGACGTGCCCGCACTGCATTGTCAGCAGCCTGCAACGGCGAGGTTGGCGACAAGGCAACCTCATACATGCCCCAACCAATCTCACTCTCCATTGAGGACACCCCGATGCCAAGCGAGTCCATACGCACCCGAAACGCTTCCATCAGATCCATGTAATCCGGATCACGATTGACCGAGTCATATTGCAGTGAATGACCAAACGGCTTGAGTTTATGATGCTCGCCTGCCTCAACCAATGCACGGTCAAAGTGAAAGATCCCAAACTCAAACTCCATCCCAACTTTCATGGTGAACTTCAGCTCGGCAAGTTTCTCTTCCAGCATTGCCAACGGGCGGCGCACATCCAGTGAAAAGCGCTCTCCACCCCGTTCATAGCAGTTGAGCAGAACCTCAGAGACCTCAGGCCGCCACCCCAGTTGGCACAGGGTGTTACCATCTGCCAAACTGTGCAAGTTGCCAAAGCCTGTATGATACCAGACATGCGGAGACTCGTAGATCTGCTCACCTGCCGGCTGCCCGTCACCGTGAGGGATGAGGTAAAGCGAAGAATTGGTGGAACATCCCTTCTCCAACCCATCCAGAGGCCGAAGTCGGCACCGCAAAAGCCCGTTCATATCCGGAACCTGCGTGATAACCGAATGTACGCCCCGCTGCTTCAACTGCCCGATTTGCTTGGCCAACGCCTCCTTAGAGGCGGCTTGCTCTTCTGAAAACGTCATCATGCCTGATCTACTCCAAGATGTACCAAGCACCTTAAAGTCAACGCAGATTGCAAAGCGTGGAAGAATTTGGCGACCTTTAAACTAAATCCCTTATCCGCAGAAGTTGCAAGTAAAGCATCAAGACTACCTAGGCAGTACAATTGATACACAGGCACCCAAACGCAAATAATCGACAAAAATCACATCAACCCCATGAAATGATGAAAATAATAGTGCCTAAACCCACTGTGCAGATCAGCAACACTCGTAGAGATAACTAATAGTTTATTGCCAAAAAATTGTCGGGATACGGATTTCTGCTAAGTTGGACATTCCCTAAGGACACCCCATCAAGAATAATAGAAACATGCGCTATTTATACCTCCTAGCCTTCCCTATGGCCCTTGCTGCACATCCCCTCAGTGCGCAGGAAGCCTCCCATCAGACAGAGGCTCCGTTAGAGCTCAACGCAGGCGGTTTCGTCGGCGTCAATGTGGGTCGCACATACCTTGAGTCTGATCAGGTCGACACCAAAGATCATCAACCGGAAACACTCGGGTTTTACGGCTCCTACGCCATCCCACTCTTCCAGCATTTCAGCCTGCAGGTAGATGGTGACATCGAATACTATCAGTTCGACACCAAAGACGGCGACAACACCCTCCGCGACGGTCTGGGTGCAGTCCACTTCGCCTACAAAGACCCACAGCAAGGCCTGTTTGGCGTCTTCGCAGGTGGCGGCGCAACTGTTGACGGTGGCGACGACACGTCCAACAAGACATTCCAGTTCATCGGCCTTGAAGGCCAGTATTACCTTCAGGATATCACCCTATTCAGTCAGGCTGGTTTCCTGGATGGTGACGATGATCAGTACGAGACCATCGACAACGGCCTGTTTGCACGCGGTGGTGCCAGCTACTACTTTACACCAAACACCAAGCTGACTGGCTCTCTGTCTTACGTCACCGGAGATCGCTACAATCGCCCAGGCCCAAGCGATGCACGCGACGGCGAAGTGAACATCTTCAGCTGGGGCGCAGAGTTCAAGCAAAGCTTCACTGCTCTGCCAGTTGGTCTCAGCGCGTCCTACAACGGTCATGACTTCCAGATCAAAGGGGATGAGTCTGACGAGCCAACCGTCCATGAGTTCCGTTTTGGCGCATTCTTCCAGTTCGGCACCACAACACTGCAGGAAAACGACCGCACTGCAGCAGGCTCCGATTTGCCTGAGTTGAAACGTTGGATTTCCCTCTCAACCAACGAAGTCGACTAAACCTCCAGGATGAGGCTGAGCTATGTAGTAATACGCTATTACCCGCTTAGCCTCATCCCTTGCTAGGTTTCCCTCGCAGCCACATCTGGGAGGGAAACATGTCTGCCAAAAAAGTCCTTATGATCACCGGTGACTTCACCGAGGATTACGAAACCATGGTACCATTTCAGACCTTGGGCGCCGTTGGTCATGATGTTCACGCCGTTTGCCCGGATAAAAAGGCAGGCGACACCGTCGCAACGTCCATCCATGACTTTGAAGGTGACCAGACCTACACCGAAAAACGCGGTCACAACTTCACACTCAACGCCAGCTTTGACGCCATCAACCCGGCGGACTATGACGCACTCGTCATTCCCGGTGGCCGTGCACCAGAATACCTGCGCCTGAACCCAGCCGTTCTGGACATGGTGCGTCATTTCTTTAAAGAGAACAAACCGGTCGCCGCCATCTGCCATGGCGCACAACTTCTGTCTGCAGCTGGCGTGTTACAGGGCAGAACCTGCTCTGCTTATCCAGCCTGCGCACCAGAGGTCACCATGTCCGGCGGTAAGTTCGCTGACATTGACGTGGCTGATGCAGTCACCGATGGCAACTTGGTCACGGCGCCAGCATGGCCAGCTCATCCAGCATGGCTCAAGCAGTTCCTTGCCCTGTTGAACCAGCCTGCTTATGCTTAAGCAGCGGCATTAGACAATTGCGGAGGGGACCATGTGCGAGCTTTTCATCAAAGCAGATACTGACCTGTGGGAGAGCACCACACGCTCCCTTCGCATTGACCGCATGGTGACCAGTGTTCGGTTGGAAACCTATTTCTGGACCATCCTTGAAGAAATCGCTGAGCGTGATGACATGTCCGTTGGCCAGCTTCTGACACGCCTGCACAATGAATCCATTGAAGCCGGACATGACTTGGGCAATTTCACCAGCTTCCTGCGCGTGTGCTGTCTCCGCTATCTCTCGCTACAGGTGACAGAGGATATCCCGAAAGACAAATCCGTCCCGATCAGCACCCTCAATGCTCCTCAGTTACTGAAGAACGAACGTGCCTATCGAGCCAAATCACAGCAGGCAGTCACCGGCACAAGTTAGGCTCCCCTCACCTGACACAAGCAAGGGAAGCCAGTTCGCTACTACGCAAAGACAAAGTCTTCGGCGCTTAGGCTATGAGTGAACAACCATCCCGTATCCACCTCGAGCACATCATTGCCGTAGGATATGGTGATCCATCCTCCCAAAACAGTCTCGTTGATATCCAACTCCGAAAATGAGCTTACACCGGCAGCGGAAAGATCAATGGTGTCCTCGCCAACGTCAAAGTCATCAATCACATCCTTCATGCCATCATCCTCAAAGCAGAACGTGTCGGCACCGTCTCCTCCAACAAGAAAGTCACGGCCCGCACCATCCCGCAATACGTCGTTGCCGTCACCACCTTCCAGAATGTCATCTCCTGCACCACCGAGCAGCCGGTCATTGCCATCTTCCCCGCGCAGATGATCATCACCTGCAAACCCTTCCAACGCATCATCGCCATCGTTCCCACGCAGCAAGTCATCGGAGGCGGAACCAAGGATGTAGGCGTCCTGCCCGTGATGACCGGTTGAATCGAGAGGAATTTGAATATCCTCAACCCACGTATCATCACGTTTCTGATCAGAAAGCCCGGAGATGATCAACACACTGTCACGGCTCATCTCACCATAGAACTCGGAGGCATTGATCGCATTGAATGCTGTGCTGTAATTAAACGGCAGGTGCGCCGACCAGCTCGGTAAGTTGAGCAAACCGCCGCCATCCCAAAACAGCGGTGTATCATACCAATCGTTGAAAATGACGATATTACTGGTGTCGTAGCCATAGTCCGTATCATTGCCCGTCAGATCCAGACCATCAGAGGAGATCGTCGAGGGCACCGGATCATTTTCCAGATCAAAGCTGAAAAGCTCTGCCCCGCTGTCCAGAACAGCAGCTCCGTCCTCAGGCGTATAATGACTCGCAAACGCCATGTAGTTGGCATCTACAAAGAAGCCATCCAGCCAGTCATTGCTGCGCTCTGCCATGTTGGCAACAGCCCCGCCACCCAGCGAATGGCCCGTCACAACCAGATCACTGCCATCCAGACCATGCCCAACCATGAAGTCCTTCAGCGCAGCAAGCAGCCCTCCAAATGCCTCTTCCACGTAATGCGGTTCATCCTTGAAGAACTCAAGATAGTCGATCACGTCCCCAATCGTGTCGGTAACAATGTTGTCTAATGTCCCCGTCGTTCCACGAAACGCCAGCGCAACCTGCGTGATGTTGCCTTGATCATCATACTTGGCCAACACGTCTGCCTGAGCATCTTTGAACTTGAACGTCTCTCCCTGAAACGTCCCGTTGTGATCAACGATTGCTCCATCATACTCAAGATCAGCAGCAGAAAGGACCGTCCATCCCTTCTCCTCAATCCTGTCGCGTGCCGCTTGTTCACTCTCTCCGCTCAACAATCCGGCCTGATCTTCAGTTCCCCAAAGAGTTCCGACCAGTGTTCCCAGCGAGAACCCGTTGGCTTGATACGCACTCCCAAGCGCATCATCCAACCCGTGATAACTATAAAGCATCAAGTCCAAAGCATCAGACATGAGCTGTCGCGCATCATTCCCTTTATACTCAAATAAAGACATCATCCCTCCCGAATGCAAAGCAACTACATCCTGAAGGAAAACGCCGGTCTCACAATAACCAATAGTAGGACTATGAATTCCATATTTCATATATTTGAAATGCAGATGGATGTTCATCCAGAAAACAACAGGTAACCTAACCAACACCAATGAAACTATTGCGTTATATCTGGATGATCTTGCTGGAAGAACAAATTCATTCAGCTCATCTAAATCACGCTTCCCCTACAAATCCCTCTTGTATATTAGTTTATTAGCATATATTAATATACTAAATTAAGGAGAGATCGGAGGGCAATCAATTGGATCTTCTCAGGCAAAACGTTTGGTCCCCTTACCTGGCGGGCATAATTATTGGGCTCTTGCAAATCCCGGCATTTCTGCTGGTTGATACTGCGCTGGGGGCATCATCCTCTTTCGTCACCGGCACCGGCTTCATCTTCTCGCTGTTTGATTCCAGCATCACGGAGATCAAGTACTTCGCCAAGTACATGTCCAAGGACAAGTACTTCTGGCAAAGCGCATTGGTCATCGGCATCGCTCTTGGTGCGCTGATTTCCTACAAAGCAAGTGGCCGCAAAGCCAGCTTCTCATCCGCCAGCTGGAAGAACATTGGCGCAAGCTCGGCACCAGTTGCCCGCCTCCTGCAAGGTTTCATCGGCGGTTTCGTTCTGCTGGTTGGCGCCCGCATCGCAGGCGGCTGCACATCAGGCCACGGCATCTCAGGTCTTGCTCAGCTTGGCGTTGGCTCCAGTGTTGCTGTTGCAGCCATGTTCGCAGGTGGCATCGTCACCGCCAATCTTCTTTACAAACGCGCATCCTAAGGAGAGGTCATATGGAAATTTTCTGGCTTGTTATCCTCGGCCTCACCATGGGCATCATCTTCGGTGTCGCACTGGAAAAGTCTCGCGTCATGGAACCCGGCGTGCTCATCGGTCAGTTCCTCTTCAAAGACTACACCATGCTTAAAATGTTCCTTGCAGCAACAGCAACTGGTCTGGTCGTTCTCTCTGGCCTGACCGCACTCGGCCTTGCTGAGCTGCACCCGAAAAGCTTTGTTGTTGGCAACATCATCGTCGGCGGTACTATCCTCGGTGCAGGCATAGCCATCGCAGGCGCGTGCCCCGGTACAGTCTTCGCCCAGATTGGCCGCGGCTACAAAGACGCATGGCTCACCATCATCGGCGGCATCATGGGTGCAGCGTTTTATGGCTACAACAAATCCCTCATTGACGGCGTGTTGGACATGGGCAGCCTTGGCAAGATCACCTACGCAGATCTGTTCCCATCCCTGCCCTTCTGGATGCTCGGCCTCATCACCGCAGCTGCCCTCGTCGTAGTCATGATTGCGCTGGAAATGTACCGCCCATGGAAAGTGGATCGTGGCATGGATCAGAACAACGATGCATCTGCCAGCTCAAATGCTGCACATGCATAATTTAAGAGCCCCCAACTGAACTGACCTTTGTTCAGATCAGTAATGCCCTGAAGGAGCACAGACCTTCGGGGCATTTTTTTGCGTGAATGAGAAATGATCAAACCAAACTCACCCTAAGACACCTAATTTTGTTGCGCTCACACTGCATTTTCCCTCACTTTCCTGTTGCATCCATTTCGATTCTACGGCATAACCGAACCGTACCGTACGGTACAGAAAATCAAACAAGCCAAACCGCTGGAATTAGAACCGCATATGTCCACTGAGCCAGAACAACCAGACTTTACAGACCGCCAGCGCGCGGTTCTGGACAAAGCCCTGGAGCTGCTCGTGGAAGGCGGTGAAAAAGCGCTGACAACAGCCGCTATCGCTCGTGCTGCGGGATGCTCGAAAGAGAGCCTCTACAAGTGGTTTGGAGATCGCGATGGATTGCTTGCTGCAATCGTTACCCGTCAGGCCTCTAAGGTTATTCCGGGTGCTGATCCAGCTGCAAACATGAGCGAAGACGGCCTGCGCGCCGCATTAGAAGAATTTGCCAGAAACCTGCTGGAGACCATCTCCGGCGACGTTTCTCTGGCCCTGAACAGACTTGCCATCGGGCAAGCCAGCAAATCTGAAACCGGTCTTGGCGCTATCCTCGAAAAGAGTGGCCGCGCCCGCATTGGCAGACAGACCACAGCTTTGCTGGAAAAAGGATGCACACTTGGCTACCTGCACTGCGAAGATCCGCAGGAAGCCTACAGCACACTCTACGGGCTGGTCGTCCGCGATCAGCACATCCGCATGCTTCTGGGCGGCACCGCACAGGCATCGGCAAAAGACTTGGAACTGGCTGCTCAAACAGCAGTCAAACAGTTCATACAGCTCTACGGAGCGCAGAATTAAAGCGCATCCCCGAAAAGTGGAAACAACTTTTCAGGGATACGCAGACCAAAAACTAGACCATACGTGCTTTGGGAAAGGCACGGGCGAAACAAAGGGTAGTACCATGCGCGTATATTATGACCGCGATTGCGATTTGAACCTGCTCAAGGGCAAAAACATCACCATCATCGGCTACGGTTCTCAGGGTCGAGCACATGCAATGAACCTGAAGGACAGCGGCGTTGCAGGCATCACCATCGCTCTGCGCGAAGGTTCCACAACACGCCTGAAAGCTGAAGCAGACGGTTTCACCTGTAAAACTGTTGCAGAAGCTGCAAAAGACGCCGACCTGATGATGATGGCAACTCCTGATGAGCTGCAGGCAGACATCTGGAAAGAAGAAATCGCAGCCAACATCCGTGACGGCGCTGCAATCGCTTTCGCACACGGCCTGAACGTTCACTTCGGCCTGATCGAGCCTAAGTCCACCATCGACGTTCTCATGGTTGCACCAAAAGGCCCAGGCCACACCGTTCGCGGCGAATACCAGAAAGGCGGCGGTGTACCTTGTCTGATCGCTGTTCATCAGGACGCAACAGGCAACGCAAAAGACCTCGGTCTGGCATACGCATCCGGTGTTGGTGGCGGCCGTTCCGGCATCATCGAAACCTCCTTCCGCGAAGAGTGTGAGACCGATCTGTTCGGTGAGCAGGCAGTTCTCTGCGGTGGTCTGGTTGAACTGATCCGCGCTGGCTTTGAAACTCTGACCGAAGCTGGTTACGCACCAGAAATGGCATACTTCGAGTGTCTGCATGAAGTGAAGCTCATCGTAGACCTGATCTACGAAGGTGGCATCGCCAACATGAACTACTCCATCTCCAACACCGCTGAGTGGGGTGAGTACCAGACTGGTCCGCGCATCGTGACTTCCGAGACCAAAGCAGAAATGAAGCGCGTACTGGAAGAAATCCAGAACGGTACCTTCACCTCTGAGTGGATCCAGGAATACAAGGCTGGTGGCGCGAAATTCAAAGCAACACGCCGCCTGAACGACGAGCACCCAATCGAAGAAGTTGGCGCAAAGCTCCGCGAAATGATGCCTTGGATCTCCGCTGGCCAGCTGGTCGACAAAGCGAAGAACTAATCTGATCCTCATCGCAGGATACGCATAAAACAAAATCAGAGCGGCAGTTGAATTTAATCTCAACTGCCGCTCTGATTGTTTTTATAAAGATCAATGCACTGAAGACCTGGTCACCCGGTTTTATCTCTGCAGGTTCGGCTCAACCTCAAGCTGAATTTTCCCGGCATCAACGGCATCAGGCTGCAAACTGAGCATGTTCTGAAAGAAGCTCTTTTCTTTAATCTCTATGGTTTTCTTGTCTCGTCTGCTTGCAACACTGCTGGCAGGCAAAGCTTCATCAGAGGGAGCAACCGAAAACTCTTTTGCTAAACCCTCTGGCAGCTCAATTGAATATTCACCGCTATCAAGATTATAGGCTCTGAAAAAACCCTGATCATCCGTGAACACAGTAATGGCCTTATCGCTATCCTTGTTTTTCAGCAGCAATGGAGCATTCGCAATAGGTTCATTTTGATCATCAACCGCCTGCCCACACACCGAGGCAGCAGGCGCACCCGTCACGGCATCACTCCCCTCACATCCCCCCATTGAGAACGCTGGTATACTGACCAAAACCAAGGCGAAAAACATCACAAAACGAGCGAAATGGCGGATCATCATCTACGCTCCTCCTTAGCGGTTTTTGCTCAAAACAACGGTCGGTTTAAACTTCTCGCCTGCATTAAAAAATCGGGGAGCAACATCCGGATCGCCCAACGGGACCAGATACCCGTTATAAGACTTCCAGTTGCTGGGAACGGTTAACTTGATCTCAAGCTCTTCCTCGTTGCCCCAGCTCTCCACGGAATCCCATTCATCGCTGACAACCGCCAGCGCAACCATGTTGACAGAGTGCGGTTGCTCAATTCTGACCGTAGCAACAAGCTCAGTTAGGTTGGGAGAATTGCCAAATTGCTGCAGGCAAAAGACAATCAATCCTCCACCGATGAACGTCACAGCAATCGGCGCCGCGTTTGTTTTCAGCTTGCCAAAAAATGGAAGTTCAAGCTCAACAACGCGCCCCTCATTGTCAACAAATCGCTTTTCTTTAATCAGCGCATAGACCGACAAGATGGCGATAAGACCGCCAAATAAAATACCCGTAAGAGCAAGAATAAAGGCAAAGAGCATCCAGACCTCCCACCAATCACTCCAAAAATATCCCAGCCAATTCGAAAAAACCAACCGTCAATATTCGAGAAGAAAAGCAGCGATGCTCAAACAGAATAAATCCAGCTCACCTTTATCCAATCAACAATAATCAATAATCTTCCAAAGGCTTAGAGATCCACGACATCCAGAAAAACCAGAGCCTTCACTGTGTTTTTCTGTGCTTAAAATTGCTCACTTTACACAACACCCTCATCAGGTAATTTACGTAGTATTAGAGCGATTGGCCCGAAACCATCTTTTGCAAGGTTAGGGCGTGGAGTTTTTCTTGAATCCTATTAGCAGTCCATTACAAAGACTTGATAAGTTCCCAATTTTATTCTTCGCAGTGATGTTTTTTGGCGCATTTTCGATTGCCTTCGTAATCCCATTATTGAGCACCTACATCATCGAGGAATTACAGGAACCCGCGTTTAATCTTGCGCTGGTCATCGGTGGGTTTTCGGTTGTGTCTCTTGCTACCAACCGCATTTTTGGTGGTCTGATTGATGGTGGCAACCGCGTCAAACCATTGCTTCTCATCAACATTTGCGCCTTCACTGTTCATGCTCTCATCCAATTGACTGCCCCCTCCTACCTGTCTCTCGTCATTCTCGGCATTCCGTTGATCGGCATCAGTGCTGGCGCGCTCTCCACCATGTACTCCACGGGTCGGTTGATTGCCGAGCAGACCGGACGCGATCCGGGCACCTTCAACCTTCACATGCGTATTTGCCTGTCGCTTGGGTGGGTCTTTGGTCCGCCTACAGCCTTCCTGCTTTATGGCACCTATGGGTTTCAGGAAATCCATCTTGCAGCAGCTATTTCAGCCTTCATCTGGCTCACCCTTTGCCTGCTGTTCATCCCCGCAACACTGAAAACTCACATCAAGAAGCATGCTCAGGAAAGCAGCACTGCCAACACAGTTCCCATGATGTTGCTGATCGCATGTGTTCCCGTATTTGCCCTGTCCGCCGCAAACAGCGTTTTCTTTTCGGCAGGCCCCGTTTACTTCATCAAGGAGATGGGCCTCTCGGTCTCCGTCCCCGGCTGGGCTTTTGCAACCAAAAGCCTCTTTGAAGTCATCATCATCTATTTTGCAATCAAGCCAACACAGCGGATTGGCGAGCGGAATATGATGTTACTTTCTGGCCTTGGCGCCATGCTCTTCTTTGCAACAATCACAAGCGCTACCTCTGTTGGACAAGTGCTCATGCTCTGCATCATTGAGGGCATGTACTATGGCATTTGTGCCAGTGTAGGCATCACGTTCATCCAGAACTATGCCCGTCACAAACCTGGCATCGCAACCTCTTACTTCGTCAATGCCATCTTCGTCGGCGGCCTAGCTGGCAACGTCCTTACTGGAGTTGTGGCGTCCTACACCACCTTCCAAAACACAATCTTAAGCAGCGTCGGCCTGGCAGCTCTGGCCACCTTAATCCTATTGGTCATCAAGCCCCCCCAACACCAGCAGCTTGCACAAACATCCTGAGCATTTGCGCTGGCTGACACAGCGCGCATAAATGCACGGCAACATCTCCTGCTTGCAATTCCTTCAAGGAGATGTATCAATACGTACATTCCCTCGTGACTCCATAAGCCTTTTCCCCTCACCTTTGGATTCCCCATGCGCTCTATTCCTGCGGCTCTGGCAATGCTGGATCGTTTCCCAATACTGATTCACGCCTACATGCTCATTGGCTCTTTGGCGATTGCTTGCCTCATCCCGCTCTACAGCTCTTATGTTGTCACAGAGCTAGGCGAGCCAGCATGGAAACTCGCGGTCTACATCGTTGGTTCAACCGCCATCACTTTGTTTTCAAACCGCTATTTCGGCGCACGTATTGATGCCGGAGCACGGCTGAAGCCTATCTTGATATTCTGCTCCACGCTTTACATGCTCAACATGGGCCTTCAATCGACGGTACCAGCCTACTGGATGTTGCTGATGGGTGTGCCGCTCATGGGTGTCTCAGGTGGCGTGCTCTCCACCATGTTCTCTTTTGGCCGCCTGTTCGCAGAGCAAACCAATCGGGAACCCGCTAAGTTCAACTCACATTTACGCATTGCCATGTCATTAGGCTGGATGGTCGGCACTCCGCTGGCCTTCACGCTCTACGGCATATTCGGCGTCAGCTCCATTTTCCCGACAGCAGGCGTTATCAGCGTCTTGTGGCTGGCAATGGGCATCTGGATCGTCCCCAAGAGCTTCACCACCCACCATCCGATCAAAACCAGCGAGAATGGTAGGATTGAGCCAGTTCCGTTCGCCCTCATCCTCGCCTGCCTGCCCATATTCGCACTCACCTCGGCCAACGTCATCTTTGTATCCGCAGGTCCCGTCTTCTTCATCGAGGAAATGGGCTTCCCAACGGCAACACCGGGCCTCGCCTTCTCAGTGAAGTGTTTCGTCGAGGTTTTAGCCATCTTTTTTGTCGTTAAGCCTGCTCAAAAGCTGGGCCAGAAAAACGCTATGCTGTTCTCCGCTCTGCTTGGAACGCTCTTCTTCCTTCTGATTGTACGGGTAACCGATCCATCTCAAATCTACCTGCTCTGCGCTCTGGAAGGTCTCTACTATGGCATCAACGTCGGGCTTGGCCTCACATTCATCCAGGCATACGCACCGCATCGACCGGGGGTCGCGACGGCGTCTTACACAAATGCCATTTTCGCAGGCGCCTTGGTTGGCAACATGATGACCGGTACAGTGGCAAGCATCACCACATTCGGAAACACCATCCAGTTTTCCGCTCTGCTCACACTGCTCTCCGCCGCAATTTTGCTGATTGTCCGGGCACCGAAACCTGAAACCAGCCTCCAAACCTCCTGAACTAAGCAACTCAAAATGACCCAAATTCTGGAAATCGAAATCTCAACCGACAAAGACAAACTTCAGCGCGATAAGCTCTACCAGTTCCTCTCTAAAGACGCTTACTGGAGCAAGGGCCTGCCGCGTGACGTCTTTGACAGATCCGTAGAAAACTCATTGTGCTTCGGCCTCTATCTGGCAAACGGAGAACAAGTTGCCTACGCCCGCGTCATCACAGACAAAGCCACCTTTGCTTATCTGTGTGATGTCTTTGTAATCCCCGCGCACCGGGGCAAAGGCCTCTCCAAACAGCTCATGAAAGCAATCGATACCCACCCCGAGCTGCAAAGCCTCCGCCGCATCCTTCTGGCCACAGCAGACGCCCACGACCTCTACAAACAATTCGGCTTCACCCCACTTGGCGCCCCCGACCGCATGATGGAACGACACAACAAGACGGCCTATCAGAAAGTTTAGGAGAGCAGACGACAACGCACTCCTCCAACAATTTGTTCATATGATATTCGCAGGGCGCTAACCAACAAACCTAGCGTCTTGCGTATTTAAGAGATCACTCAACCGCCAAGAAATAAACTGCGCAAGAAAGCACCCTCCCTCAATAAAGCGAAGTGTGTTCACATTGAAGCAGAGGCGAACCAATGATCACGTTCAGCACCGATATCTCCAAAATTGAAAAGGAACGTGTCTACCGGTTCCTCTCTGAGGTATCCGGGCGCTTGGAAGGACTACCACCACAAGCACTCGAAACTGTTCTGAACAATTCCATCTGTTTTGGCGCTTACTTGCCCAGTGGAGAACAGGTCGCCTTTGCTCGCGTGATCACAGATAAACTCACGTTTGCCTATTTGTGCGACCTATTCGTTTTTGAAGAACATCGCGGCAAAGGACTATCCAAGCAACTGCTGGAGGAAGTTCTTTCACATCCAGACGTCAAAGAGGTCCAAAGTATCGGCCTTGCAACGCCCGATGCTCACGACCTGTACAGCCAATACGGCTTTATCCGAGTGGATCCTTCAGAACGGCTCATGGTGCGCTTCAACAAACGCAAACCCTCAACGTAATAACCCGTGGTTGCAGCGTCTCATTAGGCCTTCAGCAACCAAAAACCTCATTTCAAACAGTGGTTGAGCTGAGGCTTTAACCGCACGTCTATAAGGAGAAGGGCAACTCTACTCTGGAGGTCGGGAATGACGCTCAATAAAACCAAGAAATCCCTTGCCCGCCAAATCCTGTGCACCACTGTCGGCGTAAGCATCGCATGGTCTGTGTCGCTCACCGCGACCACGGCAGAGACCATCACTAAACCGGCGACACGCTTCACCGGAGATCTTTACGAAAACATCCTGAAGCAGCTGCATTTTTCCGATGAGCAAGACTTCAAGGATGCGCAGGCAGGTTACCTCGCTCCGCTCCCGGATGGCGGTGTGGTTAAAAATGCCAAGGGAGATATCGTCTACGACCTCTCCAAGTTTGATTTCATCATGCAAGGCTCCATTGCCCCGGAGACCGTCAACCCTAGCCTCTGGCGCCAATCCCAACTCATTCTGCTGAGCGGCTTCTTTCAGGTCTCCGAACGTATCTTCCAGGTGCGCGCGGCGGACCTTTCCAACATCACCTTCATTGAGGGCGACGAAGGCATCATCATTGTCGACCCGTTGATCTCAGAGGAAACCGCCCGCTATGCACTGGAGCTTTATTACGCCCAGCGCGGCAAAAAGCCGGTCAAAGCCATCATCTATACTCATAGCCATGTGGACCACTTCGGCGGTGTGCGCGGTGTGGTGGATGAAGCTGATGTCGCCAGCGGTAAGGTCAAAATCTATGCCCCTGAAGGCTTCATGGAGCATGCCGTCTCAGAAAACGTAATGGCTGGCAACGCCATGAGCAGACGCGCCTCTTACATGTACGGCAACCTGCTGCCGCACTCTCCGGAGGGACAGGTCGGCGCGGGCCTCGGCCCAACAACATCAAGCGGCACAGTCACACTCATTCCGCCAACTGATATCATCAAGGACAACGGCGAAACCCATAAGATCGACGGCCTGACCTTCGACTTCTGGATGGCACAGGATTCAGAGGCTCCTTCAGAGTTCTTCTTCTATATTCAAGAGTTCAAAGCCCTCTGCACCGCAGAAGATGCCACTCACACAATGCACAACACATACTCATTGCGCGGTGCGAAACTCAGGGATCCACTGGGTTGGTCCAAATACATCAACGAGGCCATCTACAAATACGGCAAGGACGTTGAAACCCTTTTTGCCCCGCACCACTGGCATCTGTCTGGCAATGACGTCATCCTGAAACACCTGCGCAACCAGCGTGACCTTTATCGCTACATCAACGATCAGCCGCTGCGCCTCGCCAACCATGGCTTCCGCATGACTGAGATTGCAGAAATGCTGGAAGTGCCGGAAACATTGCAAAACGACTGGAGCACCCGCGGATATTACGGCTCATTCAACCACAACGTAAAATCCACTTACGTTCGGTATCTGGGCTGGTTCAATGGCAACCCCGCCACACTGCACAAATACCCAGAGCGCCTCTCCGGCCCCAAATACGTCGAGTTCATGGGCGGCCCGGTGATCCTTCTGCAAAAAGCGCAGGAATCCTTTGACAATGGTGACTATCGTTGGGTGGCAGAAGTGCTCAACCATCTGGTCTTTGCACAGCCAGATAACAAGGATGCAGCACAGTTGCAGGCGGATGCTTTAGAGCAACTCGGCTATCAGGCAGAATCCGGTCCATGGCGCAACTTCTACCTCTCCGGCGCTAAAGAGCTACGCTCTGGCATTCAGGAATTACCTGCCGTTGATACGGCCAGCCCAGACATCATCCGCTCCATGGATGTAGATTTGCTCTTTGATTACGCAGCCATGCGTTTGAACAACACAAAGGCGGGCGACCAGCAAATCAAGCTGAACTGGGTCTTCCCTGATACGGACCAAAAATATGCAATGGAACTGCAAAACGCAGCCCTCAGCCATATTGAAGGTTATCAGCTGGATGATGCAGATGCGACGGTGACATTGGACCGAAGCACACTCGACAACATTATGCTGGGCATGGAAACGTTTGATGAGGCCATCAAATCCGGCATGATCACAGTGGATGGCGAAGCCTCTAAGCTGACTGATCTGCTCGCAATGCTGGACAGCTTTGATTTCTGGTTCAACATCGTACGCCCCGTTCCACTGGACAAGGCCAACCAGAGTACGCCAAGCAAATAGCATGCTTGCACCAATACCTAAAAGAGCCGGCGCAAAACCGGCTCTTTTTGCATTTAATTGTTGCTCTGAGTTCTCAGGCGCCATTCAAGCTGACGCAATGCACTCTCTGCTTCGGGATACCCCTGCTCAGCAGCCATCTTGTAGAAATCACGAGCCTTTACAAGATTACGGCCCAGACATCGCCCGCTTTCATGACAATACCCAAGCAGATAGAACGCTTCTGGCACCCCTTTGGACGCAGCAAGCAGAAACATCCGCGCAGCTTCACCGGGGTTAGGCTCTTCATTGAAGCCCTGCAAATAAACTTTACCCAGCAGCACGTCCCCTACAGGCTCCCCTCGTTCAGAGGCCTGCTGAAACAACTTCTTCGCCAAGTCGACATCCTGCCGCACACCGCGCCCGTTCAGATACAGCAGCCCCGCATTGGTCAGGGCAAACGGAAAACGAGCTGATGAAGCCGTATAGAACTCCAACGCCAACTCATAGGACTGCGGCACCCCCCGCCCATTTTCATAAAGCACACCCAGATCATTCAGGGCCTGCGCATTGCCTTGCTTGGCTGCAGTCTTGTAAAGCCGGATCGCCTTTTGCAGGTTTGGTTCTGTCCCCTGCCCCAGCAGATAAAACCGCCCCAGTGCAAACTGCGATCGCGCCAACCCACGCCGTGCAGCACGCTCGTAATGAAAGAAGGCCAGCTCAAGATCTCGCTTGACCCCGACACCGTCTTCATAAAGCGTGCCAAGATAATGGTTGCCCAGCAAATGTCCCTCACCAGCTGCAACACGGTAATGCCGAATTGCAGCAGCAAGGTCCGCCTCGCCGCCATCCCCATTCTCCAGCAGCTCACCAAGTGGCACATGCGCATCTATAGAGCCCAGGGAAATAGCTTTGCGATAAAGCACACGAGAACGCGAGGTATCCCGCTCAACGCCAACGCCATCACGATACAGGCCAGCAAGGTTTTCAATGCCCTGCATCAACCCCGCCATGGCAGCGCCTTTCACCCAATAAAAGGCCAGCTTCGGATTCCGCGCCACACCAATGCCATGCAGATAAAGAAGGCCAAGGTTGTTCTGCGCCCAGGCATCGCCCCAATCTGCAGCAATCTGATAAAGCTCGCGGGCTTTCTCCGCATCAGGCGCACCATGCTTGCCCTGCCGATAGATTTCACCCAGATTGTTATAGGCCGCCGCAAGCCCCATCTCGCCGGCTTTTTCATAAAGCTCCATAGCCGCGGGCAAATCACGCGGCACGCCATGCCCCATTTCATGCGCCACAGCCAGCCCGAAAACAGCCTCTGCATTGCCAGCGAGCGCCTCTGCATTCAAAGAGGAGATCAGCGCACTCTTGGACATTTCCGCGCGTGTGGAACGATGGATCTTCCCTGCCCGGTTATGAAGAAGCGTCAGCCCGCCAACACCCTTGGTCAGCAGCAGTTCCTTCTCACTCCCACTTGCCTGCCAACTCACAGCATAGGCAGGCAGGCCATAGGCAACCGCGAGCAAGCAAAGGAGTGACAATAAAATGCGCATGAGTACCTTCTCAACTGTGAATGTCACGGGTCAGAAAGAGCGCCATGCGAATGGGCAAACAGGCCATGTTTGCCCGGAAAGCTCTTGTCAGCCTACGAACCTCATGCAAATAGTTAATCTCTAATCTTTTCGGGTTGGATATCCTTCAAATCACATTGGTCACTTGAAACCATTTCCTCTTTTGGGCCACTATTGGCTGGTTGTTTCAACTAGACCGAAAAGAAGACTGGCAAATCTTTGGCCTCGACTTTCTCGGGCTTAAGCACAAAAGGTGCTGGTTGAATTTGGAGAATTAACAAGAATGCATTGCCAGATGCGGCTTGCCGCAAAAAGCCAAGCCATTGCCCTTACAGATATTATGCACGCTGCCAAAGGCCACTGGGGGTATGACCCGCAGGACATGCAGCAGTTTTGCGAGCACTGGAAGATCACCCCGGAAATGATCGAGGCAGATCCGATCCTTGTCATCACCGAGAAGGAAAAGCCGCTCGGCTTTGCACGGATCACTAAGGAAAGCACTGAGACCGCAGTATTGGATTGTCTGTTTGTGTTGCCCGAGGCACACGGCAAAGGCTATGGGGCCTGGTTGCTGGAAGGCGCTGAAGAAGCCGCCAAACGCATGCAATGCACCACAATGCGCCTTGAGTCAGATGCAAACGCAGCCCCTTTTTATCAGCGCCACGGCTATCACAGCACAAGCAACAGACCCAGTGCCTTCAAAGATGCCGGCCCGATTGAGCACATGCAAAAAGATCTCACCCCACAAATCCACGAGATCGCTGATATTAACCTGAACCTCAGCGCCTCAGATACTTGGGATTTCGCCACCAATAATCATGAGGCAATCAAGGAAAACTGGCAAACATTGATTTCCGATAACCCGGATCTCTGGGATGGTAAGGTTCTATCATTGTACCAATACTCCTTAAGCCAGAAACAGTTTTCTGGTGATTTGGTTGAAATCAACTATTCCGAGTTCCTCGCATGGCGCGACTGGGGCTTCCCTGACAGAGGCGCTAAAAACCTGTTTGGCTGCGCAGTCCTCCGCTCTAGTCAGGGTCATCTCGTTTTTGGCAAAATGGCAGGCAACACGGCAACCGCAGGTCAGGTCTACCCACCCGGCGGCAATCTTGACCTCAACGATATCACTCCTACCGGCGAGGTGGATATCTTTGGGTCCATCGCTCGCGAGTTGGAAGAAGAAACAGGCTTCACGCTGGATCAGGGTGAGCTGGGGGACGTCTTCGCAGTGGAAGACGGACCACGCCTCGCAATCGCGCGTATTTTAACATTGCAACTCACCTCAGACGAAATCCTTTCAAAAATTGCACATTTCAACGCAAACCAGGAAAAACCTGAGTTGGAAGAAGCAGTTATCGTGAAATCCCTTGCCGACCTGAAGGAATACAGCGTCCCCCCATATGCCTTGGCGCTCACCGCACATCTGTTAAATTAACGAGCTATATTCATTTGCAGACTTGTATTTAGCGCCAAAACAATCTTGAGTGGCGCTCAAGCAAACATTTTTCGCAAGTTGCGCTTGTGACGCAAGACCACAAGCGCAGCGCCCAACTGAGATAATTGGACTTCAAAAATGGCCAGACCTTATGCCCTGCTAGACGTTTTCACTGATAAGGCGCTGGCAGGTAATCCGCTTGCAGTTGTATTGGATGCAAAGGGATTGTCAGACGCTCAGATGCAGCAGATCGCCTGTGAGTTTAACCTCTCCGAAACTGTCTTCGTTCTGCCACCAGACAATATCGCTCACAACGCTTCGATCCGCATCTTCACTCCGTCCATGGAACTGCCATTTGCAGGCCATCCAACCGTAGGCACTGCCGTGTTGATGGCCGAAAACCGCTTCGGCGCACCGGATAACGATATGGATGCACTGGTGCTGCTAGAGGAAAAAGTCGGACTGGTACGCTGTGCAGTCGCCTTGCAAAAAGACAAGGCCACCTCTGCCGAGTTTGATGTTCCAAGACTGCCAAAGCCAGCCCAGAAGCTCGGCGAAAAAGATGTGATTGCTGCAGCACTGTCTCTGGAACCAAATGAAATCACATTCGAAAACCACAAGCCGAAAGCCTGGGAAGCAGGTTTGCCATTTGCATTTGTTCCAGTTGCAGATATGGACGCGATCAACCGTATCCAGCCAGTTCATAAATACTGGGAAGAGGCATTCGGCACCATCGACCACAACAATGCCTTTGCGTACTGCCGCCAGACCATCCACGTAGACAGCGCATTCCACGCGCGCATGGTCTATCTGGAAAACGGCTTGCCACGCGAAGATGCTGCAACAGGGTCAGCAGTCGCCGCCTTTGCCGGGTCCATCGCAGAATTCGACCAGCCACTGGACGGCACACACAAGTACCTCATTGAGCAAGGCTTCAAGATGGGCCGCCCCTCCTCCATCTCACTGGAAATGGAAATGCGGTCTGGCGCCATTCACGCTCACCGCATAGGTGGGCAGGCAGTTATCCTCGCCCGAGGCGAACTGCTCCTTTGATCGATAACACTGGAGGAGAGCTCTCCGCCTCCTCCGCATCTCCCGCATATTGGGACTGCTCTGTGAGCCAATTGAGATTATCTCAGCGTGAGCTGCATATACTTTTGAGTAATCAGAGCCCTGTCTTTGAGTAAAATTCTTGCGTTTAACCCTCATATCCGCTAGGAAAATTACAGATTAGGCAAAAACGAGACTTACTCGGTAACGCTACAAGAAGATTTGGCTTGTAATTTCAAACAGGTATCTGACACGTAAGTAGTTGGAAAACTTTGATTCCAAGCCATAGCGACGAAAAGGCAGCTGACAGATAATGATCGCGAACCGCGACAATCTGAATGAAAACAGCACCATGCGCCCGCATGGCGGCCTCTTCCTACGCGCGCTCCTTCTACTTAGATGCCCCTAGGCGTCGGCGGCCCCGTATCTGGGCGGGCACTTAGGGGATCACTCTTAAATATCTGAGAATGAAGAAAAATCCCCAGGCGCTATTCAGGACACATAAGCTGTCGGGGCAAAGTTGAAGGCATCACCAATGACCGCATCCGCTAAAGACCAAGTAGTTATTTTCGACACCACCCTGCGCGACGGAGAACAATCTCCCGGCGCTTCCATGACCTTGGAAGAAAAGCTGCAAGTCGCAGAATTACTTGACACAATGGGCGTCAACATCATTGAAGCAGGCTTTCCAATTGCTTCTCAGGGTGACTTCGAAGCGGTCAGTGAAATCGCCAAACGCTCTAAAAACTCCGTAATCGCAGGCCTGGCCCGTGCAATCCCAGCGGATATTGACCGCGCTGGTGAAGCAATTAAGCAGGCAAATCAAGGCCGTATCCATACATTCGTCTCCACTTCTCCAATCCATCTGCAATTCCAGATGAACAAAACAGAAGAGCAGGTTCTGGAGATCATAACCAAAACGGTAACACAGGCCCGCAACTTGATCGACGACATCGAGTGGTCCGCAATGGACGCCACCCGAACTTCCATCGAGTACCTGAGCCGCTGTGTTGACGCCGCCATCAACGCCGGTGCAACAACCATCAACCTGCCAGATACCGTTGGCTACGCGACACCTGCTGAGTATCAAGCCATGTTCGAGCAGGTCATCGCGAATGTTCCGAACTCAGATAAGGCAATATTCTCAGCACATTGTCACAACGACTTGGGCTTGGCCGCTGCAAATTCTCTGGCTGGTGTCGCAGGCGGCGCACGTCAGATCGAGTGTACCATCAACGGCCTGGGCGAGCGCGCTGGCAACGCCGCGCTGGAAGAAATCGTCATGGCCCTGCGCACACGTAGCGACGTGCTGCCATATGAATGCACCATCGATCCAGCCTATCTGACCCGCGCCTCTAAGCTGGTCTCTGCAGTCTCTTCCTTCCCTGTCCAGTACAACAAAGCAATCGTCGGCAAAAACGCATTTGCCCACGAAAGTGGCATTCACCAGGACGGCATGCTGAAGCACGCAGAAACCTACGAAATCATGCGTCCGGAAGATGTTGGAGTTCGTGCAACCTCTTTGGTCATGGGCAAACACTCTGGCCGCCATGCGTTCAAAGACAAGCTGTCTGAGCTGGGTTATGAGTTGGGCGACAACGCTTTGCAGGAAGCTTTCCGTCGCTTTAAGGACTTGGCAGATCGCAAGAAAAACGTTTACGACGAAGACATTGAAGCCCTGGTCGAAGACCAGATCACAATCGAAAGCGAGAACGTCAAGGTTATCGCTCTGACAGTGATCGCTGGTACTGGTGGACCTCAGAAAGCCATCTTGACCATGGACGTCAACGGCAAGCACGAAACCCGTGAAGCCACAGGCGACGGCCCGGTTGATGCTACCTTCAACGCAATCAAGGCAATTTGGCCGCATGACGCAAACATGTCCCTCTATCAGGTACATGCAGTGACAGAAGGCACCGATGCTCAGGCTGAAGTTTCCGTTCGTCTGGAAGACAACGGCAAAATCGCAACCGGCAAAGGCGCAGACACAGACACTCTGGTCGCTTCTGCCCGCGCCTATGTCTCTGCACTGAACAAGCTGACAATCCGTCGTCAGCGTCAGGTCAACGTCGAAGACGCGATCACCGTTTAAGTCATTCAATTTTCATGGAAAGAGCGCGGGTCGAAAGCCCGCGCTTTTTTGCATCTGCTCAGGCTGGAACAGCAAGCTTCTGACAGCTTGGGCTTAGCACCTGATAAAATTCGCAGGGTAATCCGTCAACCAGACGCGTCTCACGAAACTCAAAGCCTGCGCGCTTCATGACTTTCTTGGAAGCATGATTTTCTGGATGGGCAAAGGCCAAAAGGTGCGAGTAATAGGTGTTCTCAAAGAACCATTCCACCAGCGCCTGCGCAATCTCACTACCGAAGCGTTTGTTCCAGAAGTGCTCTAACAAAGTGTAGTCCATCTCGACTTCGGCAGTTTTCTCGTAAAGAGAGAAACCTGCACGACCAACAAACTCACCATCATGCGTCGACAGATGCCATTGACTGAAACCCATCAGCTCCTGAGTCTCAATAAAGCTTGCCAGCCGTTTTTTCACAATCGAAACATCCCAGGCCACATTGGTGGGCTGTAAGTAACGATTGACCTCTGGATTACTATGAAGACTTACAAGATCTGCCAGATCATCAGAGGTAAAGGGTCGTGCCCGCAGCCGTTTCGTTTCCAGAATTGGGAGTGTCACGCTTGCTTCCTCCATTATAATCACACGCCAACCAGCCAGAAAAACTAGCCACGTAAGACCAACAGCCTCAGGTCACATCTGGAGAGTTATCCCTCAGATTACAACCGCCTTAATGCATGCAATATGCTTTTAAATACCATCAAAATTCAAAGGCGAATGCTTGATGGCACTTCATTATGTCTAAAAAGCGTCAGAAGTCCTGCTTCATGCAATCCTTTGAAATTCAGTAGGATTTTCTCGAAGAAAGTATGCAGACAACATTTAATAAGGCGAAATTACGATCTTTAGATACCACAGATTTGCCAGATAACGCCAATTATGCGAGCCGCACAATGACTTAAGGTAAACCTAGTCTTATACAACTCATCACAATCACTTAAAATTAGTACTGGTCGGTGGAGTATTCTCACACCGACCAGAGCTCTAAGGAGCCTCAGCTCCGCCGCAAATTAAATTTCTCGGAAGATAGTATGGCTTGTTTGGCGGCCTCTGCCAAACGTGCGCCTCTCTTTAAAGAAACCATAGAAAGATGTCACTCAGAAATTCATCAGTAAAACTATCTATCTGCCAATTTTAACAAGGTTTTTCGCCAATCAATAAAAGCCAGCATTAAGATCGATGAGAAAATGCAGTCTTCACAGTTTCAACAAAAGCTTCAATTTCGCTTGTTTTGAGCGGGTCGATATTTTGCCAGGTCGAAAGTTGTCCCCTGAAGAACGTGGATTGTCGCTTCGCATAGCGACGCGTCTCAGTCTTAGCTTTCTCAACTGCCCAGTCCATGCTGGTGAGTCCCTGAGCGGCTTCTGCAAGCTGCTTTACGCCAATCGCCTTCATCACCTGCAAGTTTGGATCAAGACCCTTGGCCCAAAGCGCGCACGCTTCCTCAACCGCTCCCTGCTCCACCATCAAATCAAATCGGCGATGGATCCGGTCGTGCAGCACCTTGCGATCTGGCGATAACACCACTCTCACGGATTCATCTGTGCTCAGTAAAGGAGTACTGCGCTCATTCTGCCAGACTGATAGAGACTTACCTGTCCCCTCAATAACCTCCAGAGCGCGTACAATGCGCTGCGTGTCTGATGGATGCAAACGGTCAGCCATAATCTGATCGCGCTCTCCCAGAGCGTTATGAAGCGCCCCTGCTGCTGCATTCTGTGAGAACACTCTCCAATGCTGCCGCACATCCTCAGGGATATCGGGCATCAAGGACAGTCCTTCCAGCGCAGACCTGAAGTAAAGACCAGTCCCCCCGACAACAACCAGCGGGCGACCCGCCTGCCGCGCGTCAGACAACAGTTCTTCAAACTCCGTCAGCCAGTTCATCACACTGTAAGGCTGGTCACTGGGCACATGGCCAAACAGGTGATGCGGTGCCTGCGATTCTTCTTCCACGCTTGGGCGCGCGCTCAAAATGTGTAGATCAGAATAGATTTGCATGGAATCTGCATTAACAACCCACGCATTCAGCTCTTTTGCCAGCTGAATGGAAAGAGCTGTCTTGCCGCTGGCTGTTGGTCCGGCTATCAACACCGCAACAGGCCTTTTTCCAGTGCCATTCACTTGCACAGTCCGAGAGCTGCTTATGTCGTTTGTTGTCACGCTCATTTCCAATCCAGCCAAACCCGCTGTCACTGAGGATCTCGTTGAGAAGGTCAGTGCCCTTCTGCCTACAACGCCTCAGGTTAAGGTTCTCAACCCACACATCGCAGTGGACCTGACAATTGAGGGCCACGCAGAACCTGAAGAACTCGAAAGTTCTATTCGCACAAACCTTGCAGATGCACCAGTTGATGTTTTCATTCAACCCCAGAATGGCCGCAGAAAGAAACTCCTGATCGCAGATATGGATTCCACCATGATCCAACAGGAGTGCATTGATGAACTTGCAGCTGAGCTGGGATTGAAAGAGAAAATCTCCGAGATCACCGAGAGCGCTATGCGTGGCGAAATTGAGTTTGAGCCAGCTCTGCGCCAGCGTGTTGCCCTGCTTAAGGGCCTGGGCACCGAAGTCATAGGCAAGACCATCGAAAACCGCATCACACTCACACCTGGTGGACGAGAACTCGTGCAAACCATGAAAGCCAACGGCGGATATGCTGCACTGGTGTCTGGCGGCTTCACTTCGTTCACGCAGAAGATAGCCGAGATCATCGGTTTCGATGAAAACAAGGCCAACATCCTTCTGGAAGCAGAAGCCAAGCTTTCTGGTGAGGTTGCTGAACCGATCCTTGGCAAACAAGCGAAACTAGACCGCCTCACCGAGCTAACAGAGGAAAAAAGCATCGCACTGGAAGACGTCATCGCAGTGGGCGATGGCGCCAATGACCTTGCCATGATCTGCGCTGCTGGTCTGGGCGTTGCTTTCCACGCAAAGCCGAAAGTGGCAGCAGAAGCTCGCGCTAAGATCAACTACGGCGACCTGACAGCCCTACTCTACATTCAAGGCTACAGCCACGACGAATTTGCAAAGAACTAAGTTTCTTTGCCTTCAAATAAAAAAGCCGCTCCCAATCTGGAAGCGGCTTTTTTCATGTCTGGTTTAAACAGACTAGTCCTCGATGCGGACCGCCACAAACCGCAGTTCCCCCGATCCATTGGAGAGCAGCAGTAAGGCAGAGCGACGTTTGTCTGCCTTGAGAGCTTCAACCATAGCAACCACATCTTTCGGCGCGGCAACAGGCTCCTGAGCCACCTCAACGATCACGTCACCAGCGCGAACACGTTTATCTTCAGCAGAACTGCCTTCAGCAACGCGGGTAATCACAACGCCTTCGATTTCATCTGACAGGGCAAAACGTTCACGCAGAGGCTCATCGATTTTAGCCAGAGACAATCCAAGCACAACGGTTTCATCCGCTTTGCTCTTTGGACTTTCTTGCTCTTCCTCAACCTTCTCAATTTCAGCCACTTCATCAAGACGTCCGAGAGTAACCTCAAGCTCGACTTCTTCACCACGGCGCAAAACCATAAGCGGAACAGTACTGCCAATCGTTGTGGTCGCAACCATACGCGGTAGATCACGCATTTCAGGAACGCTCCGGCCATCAAAGCTCAGCACAACATCACCAGGCATTATGTCAGCTTCCTGCGCTGGTCCACCTTCAGTCACGCCAGCAATCAAAGCGCCACGCGCACTATCCATACCGAGGCTCTCAGCAATCTCTTCAGTGACGTGCTGAATACGCACACCAAGCCAACCGCGACGGGTTTCGCCAAACTCACGCAGCTGCGCAATCACACGGGTAGCAGTCTCTGCAGGAATGGCAAAGCCGATGCCGATAGACCCACCGGAAGGTGAGAAGATAACAGTGTTGATCCCGACAACTTCACCATCCATGTTGAACAGCGGACCACCCGAGTTTCCCCGGTTGATGGCAGCATCGGTCTGAATAAAGTTATCATAAGGACCAGAATTGATATCGCGGTTTCGTGCAGAAACGATACCTGCTGTGACTGTACCGCCAAGACCAAACGGGTTACCGATCGCCATCACCCAGTCACCAACACGCAGCACTTCGGAGCTACCAAACTTCACAGAGTCCAAGGTCGACTGAGGCTCAACCTTCAAAACAGCAAGGTCCGTCTTCTCATCAGATCCGAGCAGCTGTGCTGACAGTTTAGTACCATCATTGAAGTTAACGGTGATCTCATCCGCACCTTCGATCACATGGTTGTTGGTAACAATGATGCCCTTTTCACCGTCAATGACAAAACCGGAACCAAGCGATTGAACACGCTGCGGGCTTTCACCTTCAGGTTCTTGCCCGTTGAAAAATTCTTCGAAAAATTCCTGAAAAGGAGATCCCTCAGGAACATCTGGCAGTTGGAGAGACCGTTTGGCTTTCACCCGTTGCGCAGTCGAAATGTTGACCACAGCATCACCAAGCTCTTCAGCAAGGTCTGCCAGAGATTCTGGGCCGCTTGCGCGAGCACTGTCGAAGCTGCCGGTCACAGCCGCAACTCCAAGTACACTCGCAAAAACAATTGCCTTGATTGATCGTCCAAGCTCAAGGCGAGGGAAAACACCGGCCATAAGCCATCTCCTCAGATTATCAGGTGAACACAAACACTTCACCAGAACGCATACTGAAAACAAATATGCCCGCGCTTGGTTAATAAAGCGCGGGCAAAACTAACATTTATTTCTTAACTGCGTCAGGCTGATTTCTCGCAGTTGTATCATTGGCAAATCTGCGTCTAGCCACTAAGCGAACGCACCAACCATACAATCAACACGCCCAATCCCATCGCAGCAACACCACCAAGACGGAGAGACTGATCAGGAATTTCCTGAGCTTTCCGCATGAATTCCTTCAAATGGCCTGGGGCTAGAGCATAAACAACTCCCTCAACAACGAGGACAAGTCCCAGAGCCACAATAAAATCATTCATTACTGAGGTGCACCAACCGCCGGAGCACTCCGCGTTCCACTTGGATCGTTGAAGTAGCGGAAGAAGTCAGAGTCAGGAGACAGCACCAGAGACGTATCACCACCTTCCAGAGCATTGGTATATGCCTGCATGGAACGATAGAACTCGAAGAAGCTTGGGTCTTTGCCATAAGCTTCTGCGAAGATCTGGTTGGCAGCCGCATCACCATCACCGCGGATGATATCAGCATCACGCTGTGCTTCAGCAACAAGAACGGTTGCATCACGATCAGCACGAGACTTAATACGGCGAGACTGCTCTTCACCCTGTGCGCGGATTTCAGTCGCTTCACGCTGACGTTCTGTCTGCATGCGGCGGAAAATTGCCTGAGAGTTTGCCTCTGGCAGATCTGCACGACGGATCTTCACGTCAATCACATCAATACCGATCGCAGCAGCGCTTTTGTCCACGTCCTGACGGATCTTTTCCATCAGATCGGAACGATCATCACGCACCACTTGTACGAAGGTTGCTTTTGCCAGTTCAGAACGCAGTGAAGACTGCAGGAACGTCGCAAGACGGCGTGCACCTTCATTTACGTTGTTCACAGACTGGTAGAAGCGCACTGGGTTGGTGATACGGTAACGAGCAAACGCATCAACAGTCAGACGTTTTTTGTCAGCAACAATTGCTTCCAGAGGAGGCATGTTGAGATCAAGGATACGCTTATCAAGAACGATAACGTTCTGCCAAGGCAACTTGAATTTCAAACCCGGCTCAGTTTCCTGCGCTTTCACCTCACCAAACTGCAGAACAAGCGCCTGTTCAGTTGGAGTAATGATGTAAGCCGACCAGTAAAGAACCAGAGCGATAGCAGCTATAACAATGCCAAGAAGACCGCTTTTCATTAGTTGTTTCCTCCAGCACGTTTGTTCAGCTGGTCAAGCGGCAGATAAGGCACAACACCATTTTGCTGACCATTTCCGTCGATGATGATTTTCGGATTTTTGCTCAAGACATTTTCCATGGTCTCAAGATAGAGGCGCTGGCGAATAACGTCAGGAGACTTCGCGTATTCCTCATAAATCTTGCTGAAGCGCTGTGCCTGACCATTTGCATTCGCAATGGTCTTGTCACGATACGCCTGTGCAGCTTCAGAAACGCGAGCCGCATTACCACGAGCTTCAGGGACGATCTTGTTTGCGTAGGCTTGTGCTTCGTTCTGAATACGCTCTTGGTCAGCACGAGCTGCCTGAACATCACGGAACGCTTCAATAACCTGCGCAGGTGGATCAACCTTCTGCATCTGAACCTGAGTTACCTCGATACCAGCTTTGTAGTTATCGAGTGTTTCCTGCATCAGTTTTTGCACTGCAATCTGAATCGGAGCACGGTTTTCAGTCAGAATTGAATCAATGCGGGAGCTACCAACAACTTCACGCATCGCGCTTTCAGCGACTGCTTTCACAGTGCCTTCTGGGTTCTGAATATTAAACAGGTATTCCTGAACGCCGGTAGGAGTGTTCTGAATACGCCACTGAACCTTGAAGTCTACGTCAACGATGTTTTCATCGCCGGTCAACATCAGGCTCTCTTCAGGCACATCACGCTGATTGATAGAGCTGCCACGAACAAACTCTTCCATACCAACAGTCAATTCGCGAACACGCAGCACTTCTGGAGTGCGCACTTCGCCAACCGGATATGGCCAGTTGTAGTTCAAACCTGGCTCAGTTTGTCCAACGACCTTACCGAACACAAGTTCCACACCAACTTCACTTGGTTCAACGCGGTAGATACCGGTAGCAAGCCAGATAACAACGGCAACGAGAATAGCGAACAAAATGCCTTTAAAACCAAGGCCGCCGCCGTCACCAGGTAGAACGGATTTCAGCTGATCCTGACCGCGTTTGAGGATTTCCTCAAAATCAGGTGGATTACCGCCACCACCGTTTCCGCCGCCACGCTGTGGACCACCGCCGCCGCCCCAAGGGCCACCACCGCCCTTGTTGCCGCCGGAGTTCCCCCAAGGGCCGCCGTTATTGCCGCCACCTCCGCTTTGATTGCTCCAAGGCATAGAGAGATCCCTTTACTAGGTATGCTGCCGGACAAACCGACAAATAGATGAGAGTTAGACTAAGCCAACTATTACTTGATTAGGGTTATAGGCAAGTTACCAGCGCCTTTCAACGAATGCAGATACGCCAAAAGGCTGCACTTTACGGAAAAACACCAAAACCCCACAGAAACCGGACATTATTGAAGAAGATAAGCCTTCTTTCGCACGTTTCAACCGACGTACAAGAGCCTACCTGCAAATTTCAGCTGTAAGAATTAGAGGCACAATCAGGCAAATTCTTGCTGTTTTGCTCAACAAAACGTAAACCAAGCCAAGACACAGTAGAAACGTGCAGAGTTTCGGGCTCTCAGCTTTCAGGCGGCACCCTTAAACGCATATCAATGTGCGGAATACCATCGTCCAGATAGGTCTCCGAAGTGGCGTAAAAGCCAAGTCCGCCATAGAAGTCCTGCAGATAGTCCTGTGCCTGCAGCTCCACGCGCGCATCATCATTGGTCGCTGCACAGTAAGAAAGCGCAGCATTCATCAACTTGCCGGCAATACCCTGCCCGCGCGCATCCTTTGAGACCAACACACGGCTAATCTTGAACACATCGCCATCTTCGTATTTCAAGAGGATTCGCAGCGCCCCGAGAATATGCCCGGCATCATTCATCACGAGAATGTGTTTACTGACAGGATCGAGCCCATCGATATCTGGATATGCGCACTGCTGTTCAACAATAAACACATCGCAACGTAACTTTAGCAAAGCATAGAGCTGTTCAACGCTGAACTCGTTGAAGTCTTTAAGCTCAAGAAACTGGGACATTCCACCTCAAAAATTTCGCGGCTTACTCCCGAAAAGCAAGCCTCAAACTCTTATTTATCTTGGTCTTCAGCGTTCAAATTGCAAGTCAATTACTGCCAGAAACTAATCTTTAGGCAGATTTCACAAGCAGAAACAGAAGGAAAGACCCAAAGCACCGATCCCCTTAACCTCTCGTTAATGAAGAGCGGCGGGGATGCGTATGCGGGCAATAAAGCCAAAACACCTCATGAACAGCTTGCAACGCAGGTTTCTGCCTTCGTCCTCCTATCAATCGGAGTGGGACGAAGGAACGATACCCAGTTGGTTTCATAGCGAGCTGACCGATCTCCATAGCCAAAAGATTGAAAAGCAGGCAAAACTATACTCGACCCTGCCACTCTCTTGCGCTCAGACATTGCAAACCCATGGCATCTGGATCAAACATGATGTGTTGCCCCGCGAGTTTTTCCGCAGACTTAAATTTGAGGCCTTCGACTATTTTGTCGGCCAGAGAGACCGTAACAAGCGACTCCTCTCCAACTGGCATAACTCACAAAGCTTCACACTACCGTTGAACTATACGCACCTTCTCAGGCAACCCTTTTTGCAATCTGCCATTACAGACGAGCTTATTCCGCCACCGCTTCAGTTCTCAGCAGGCAGAAAAGCCAAACCAGCATATCATCTTGAGGCAATGGCACAATGCACACCGTCCTTCCGCTTTGAAACGGAAGGCAGCAACGCACCACCTTTTGAAATTGAGCACGATGCATTCTCGCCCGGCGCAATTGCATTGCTTTTTCTGGAAAAAATCACACCAGAAGACGGCGCAATGTTTTACATCCCCGGCTCACATCGCATGACAGAACAACGTATTTTCTGGGAGTACCAGCGCCACCTCGATTATACAGAGATAGAAGAAGAGGACGATGAGCCCATCACAGGACTGAGTGATCTGCAAGATCTGGATCTACCACCTCTCCTACCTTTAAAGGTAGAGGCAAACACACTGCTGATTATGGACCGAACGGGCTTTCATGGCCGCTTGCCGAGCACCAACAACGCACGCAACGCCCATACTGCTCACCGCCTTGCCTTGCGCGCTGACCTTTCAACAAAGTCGTCAACGCGCAACAACTAATCAGTGTAGATCAAAGCTTGCGACGATAGATTTCTAATGAGGAATCTGCAGAGTCTTTTTCACCACGATCAAACGGCGTGCGCTCGGCAAGCTCCCATTCACCCTCATGGATATCCGGGAATTTCGTGTCACCGTCTGGCTGAGCATGAATACGGGTAATGTAGAGAGTAGAAGCCTTTGGCATCGCTTCTTTATATATCTGCCCACCACCCACAATCATGATCTCATCGACACCGTCATTTTCAGCAATGTCGTTCGCAAGTGTAAGCGCATCACCAAGACTGCTGACCACTTCAACACCTTCATAAGCGTAGTTCGGATCACGCGTAATAACGACGTTTTTGCGGTTAGGAAGAGGCTTGCCAAGCGTCGTGCAGATACTCTCAAAGGTCCGACGCCCCATGATCACGGGCTTACCAGTTGTCGTCTTGCGAAAGAACTTCAGATCGGTAGAAACAGACCATGGCATGTCATTGTTTGCGCCAATCACACCATTTTCAGCCACAGCTGAGATCATCGAAATTTGCTTCATCCTATCCTCAATCGGCAAGAGACAAGTCGTACTCAGTTGATGAGAGCATCAAGCTCCCATCTAAACCAGTTCAGGCAGCAGAAAGAACCTACGGCCTCACATTCCAACTAAGCATTAACGGCTGGCCTTCGTCTGTAACATCGAACACACCATAAGCAGCTGTCTTCAGTTTCAGGTCAGCACCAGCACCTTGATCCGCCAATGCTTTCAATGCAAAGCGTGCAATCCCGTTACTGGTCACCACAAGAAGAGTCTTGCCTGGATACTTTTTGGGAGCAGACTTAAAAAACTCCTGCCAGCGTCCAATCACAGCGGGCGGGTCAATGTGCCAACCATTCGGCGGCACACCTTCGTCTTCCCACGCGCGAAGAGCTTCATCCCCAATCCGGGCGCGGACTTCTTCCTCAGGCCTGTTCTCATCGGGCCCGTAATCGATCTCCACCAAAAACGGCAGAACCTTCAGGTCAACCTCTTCGGCCTGCGTTTTCAGTGCGATCTGCGCCGTTTGCTTCGTTCTCTGTAGCGGAGAGCAGAACGACATATCAAAGGTCACCCCAAGATCAGCAAAGTGCTCAGAGAGCTTCTCAGCCTGATCCAGGCCAGAAACACTCAGCGGCAAATCTGTACGGCCACCAACGCGCGTAACCACATCGCCCTTATCAAAAGTGTTGCCGTGTCTGAGAATATAAACGCGCGTCAAAGGCCAGTCTCCAGATGATCAAACGGATCGCCAAATTTAGCAATCAATTGTGCTGCAAGCTCCGCATCGCTTAGCGTATCCACACCAGACATGGAAAGCTTAGGCGGCTGTACTTCTTCTGCATGGACAACCATACCGTTCTCCAGAAAGCGAAGCTGCTCAAGCCCTTCCATCTGCTCGTAATACCCAAGCCCAAGCTCGTTGAAACGCTCAAGAGCATCAACGCGGTAGCCGTAAAGCCCGATATGGCGGAAGACAGGAGAAAGCTTGTCGGTCTCCCGCAGTTTCTCTTCTTTGCGAATGGCCGGAAGAATGTTCTTGGAGAACCACAGAGCCGTTCCATCGTCCCTGCGTACGCAAGTTGTACCGGAGAACGGATGGGCTTTCTTGTGTTCACGAAGAGCGTCCAACCCGTCCCAGTCCAGCCGGATAACAGGCGTGAATACGTCCGCATCAGGGCGCATCGCAGCAGCCTGGATCAACGCAGAAACATGCTCTGGCGGTGTAAACGGCGCATCACCCTGCAGGTTCAAAACAAACTCAGGATGAGTGCCGTGTACTCTGGAGGCAGCAAGCGCACGATCTGTCCCGGATGGATGTTCCGGATCAGTCATCACAAAGGGCGCACCTATATGGCGACAATGTTCGGCAACCTCTTCATGGTCCACCGCAACCACATAATCAGAACCAGTTTGTTTTGCCGCGACACGAGCGACCTGCACAACGCGCTCCAGCAAGCTGCGTCCACTAATTGGGTGCAGCGGCTTACGCGGAAAACGGGTTGATCCAATACGCGCCGGAACGCAAATAAGGGTTCGCATGGGAACTCCTTTTAAAAAAACCAAAGACAACTAAACCGCAACAACACCTTTGATGTGTGGGTGCGGGTCATAACCTTCCAAAGCAAAGTCCTCGTAGCAAAACCCGAAGATATCCTTCACTTCTGGATTGATACGCATAACAGGCAAGGCGCGCAGCTCTCTGGAAAGTTGAAGCTCAGCCTGCTCCATATGATTGGAGTAAAGATGCGCATCACCAAGCGTATGAACAAAATCACCAGGCTCCAGATCACAAACCTGCGCAATCATCATGGTCAGTAATGCATAAGAAGCGATGTTGAACGGAACACCCAGGAACACATCTGCCGAGCGTTGATAGAGTTGGCAGGAGAGCTTGCCGTTTGCCACGTAAAACTGGAACAGTGAATGACAAGGCGGCAGCGCCATATCGTCAACAAGCGCGGGGTTCCAGGCAGAAACAATCAACCGGCGGCTATCCGGGTTTGTTTTGATCTGCTGCACCACATTTGCAATCTGGTCGATAGAACCACCATCAGGCTTAGGCCAGGAGCGCCACTGATAACCATAGACAGGCCCCAGGTCGCCATTCTCATCTGCCCATTCATCCCAGATGCGCACCTTATGATCTTTAAGGTACTTGATGTTGGTATCACCCGCTAAAAACCAGAGCAGCTCATGAATGATAGATCGCAGGTGCAGCTTCTTGGTCGTGACAACCGGAAAGCCCTTGGACAGATCAAACCGCATCTGATGACCAAAGACAGACTTGGTGCCTGTTCCGGTACGATCTTCCTTGACCACACCTTCATCCATGATACGGCGCATCAGCTCTAGATATTGCTGCACGAAGGATCATCTCCTGTTTTACGATTCGAGTCGCGCACAGTATAGCCAATCTACCGAAAATCGCTTCTGTGCCATCTTGCATATGGGGTCTTACCCCAAGCTTCCGTCGATAAAAAGACCGGGAAAATAGCTTGAGCGCTTCCGCCTTAGGCAAATCCCAGCAAAAGCGTCATTTACAAATCTTCAACACCACCACTTGTTCAAATTGGCCTGTGAATATGCCGCTTTGTCAACAGGTTCTCTTAGCCCTGCCACAGTAACCGCTATCTTTTGCCCTTCCATTTACCAGTGCGTACACCTATATTCCCCCTGCCAGTTCGCTGGCTACGGCAATAAATTGCGAGCGCAATAAACCATTCGGACCCGGGGGCGGTACCCGGCGCCTCCACCAAAGCCCGTTGTACTCCAGCGGTCTTTGGGGGGGCGAAACAGGATCGACGAGGGCGTAAAGGCTTTGTTTTTGCTCGGCATGGTACCACCGTTATCGGACCAAAATGATAGTTGCAAATGACAACTACGCTATGGACAACGCTGTAGCTGCGTAATGCAGTTCCGGTAGTCCACTAAGTCCCGTTGGTTAGCACCTTCAGGCGGGGTTCGGAGGCACCTGGCAACAGAAGCCTCCACTTTAGTGTTAAAAGGCTCTTTCCTTATTCTACGCCTATTCAAGGTATAGAAATAAAAGACAGGCCTTTTTGTCGCCTCTACGCTATAGTTAGGCCGAATAAAAACGCAAAGGATGAGCGGTGCCGGACATGGCTGAAGATTTAATCCGCTATGACATCATCATTCAGGACGCGCTGAGAAACGCAGTCCGAAAGATATTGGTTGAGGTCAACCGGGCAGGACTTCCCGGAGAGCACCATTTTTACATTGCCTTTGAAACCACGGCCCCTGGCGTCAAGATTTCAAACCGCTTAAGGGAACGTTACCCGAAAGAAATGACGATCGTGCTGCAGCACCAGTTCTGGGACCTGCAGATCACTGAGCACGCTTTCGAGGTTGGTTTGTCCTTTGGTGGTGTTCCGGAGCATTTGTATGTTCCGTTCTCTGCAATTAAGGGTTTCTTCGACCCGTCTGTCCAGTTTGCTCTTGAGTTTGAGCCTGGCAAGACCGGTGAAGAACTGCCTGCAGAATTCCGCATTGCGGAACGTGATCTGGACTCTGTAGAAGAGTTCCATGCACGTCTGGAATCGGCTGTCGAACAGGACGAAAAAGAAGAAGCTAACGCAGCTGCTTCCGAAACAGAAGAGACAGCTTCAGACTCTGAGGAAGAGAAAGAGAAAACTGACTCTGACGAGACTTCCAAAGATGACAACGGAAGTGCGCAGGTTGTTTCTCTGGATGCTTTCCGCAAGAAGAGCTGATCCTTCCGATCAAGATAAGAGCGGTCGGCTCATCAACGTCATGTAATGGGTGATTGTATGAGCGCGACCGTTGTTAACCTGCGTCAGGCCCGCAAACAAAAGGCCAGAGACAGTAAAGCCCTGTCCGCAGCGGAAAACCGCCGGAAGTTCGGGCGTTCAAAAGCCGAAAAATCTCAGGAAAATGCAGAAGCAGACCTGCAGACAAAACGCTTTGAAGGTCACAAGTTGGCCTCCGTCTCCTCATCATCACCTACAGATGAAGACTGAGACATCCCTATGAGCCTCAAGAAACGTTCCATCACCCTCCACGGACATAGAACCAGCATCACGCTGGAGCCAGAGTTCTGGGCTGGTCTGGAAGATTTTGCGCGAAGTCAGGGTAAAAATATTACCGCAGCAATCGCCTCAATTGATGATGAGCGGAACCCGGAAAACAACCTCTCAAGCTGTATCCGCGTCGCCGTGCTCAAGCACTTTCAGAGCCAACTGGTCAGTTAACCTGCAGCAGGCGACCGCCTGGCAGCTCAATGAACTTAGGCGCTCCGCGTTCATCAGTCTGCAAATCAGGCAGCGGTCCACGTAAGACCTGATTGTCATTGCCTGCCTCAAGCACGCCAAGATTTTTCGGAGCACCTGACTGGATGATAGGCCCAAGCAGGTCAACCTCTCCCGCTGGCACGGTCGCCTCGTTCACGCCACCAATGGTCACCGGAGCTTCCAATGCAGGTAGGCTGGATTTTGCCCGCGGTTTGGGCGGGTCAACAATTGCAACAGAGGGGCTAACGGGCTTTTTTGCAGTGGCGTCTCCGTCAAGAACAGACCGAATACGCGCAGTAAAGTCCTGAACTGTACTCTTGTTGGCCTCAGCATCGGCTTGGACTTTTGCTTCAGCAGCAGCTTTAGCCTCCGCAGCAGCTTTTGCTTCTGCCGCCTTCTGAGCTTCCTCAGCCCGCTTCACAGCCTCAACTGCTTTCGCCTTGCGCACTTCTTCCTCAGCAGCTAGACGAGCAGCACGGGCTTTCGCCTCTTTGTCTGCCTGCGCCTGTCGCTTACGCTCAGCTGCAGCAGCAGCTTCGGCTTGACGAGCCTTTTCCGCATCCTCTGCAGCTTGCGCCTTTTGTGCGGCTTCCTCTTCCCGCTTTTTCTTCAATTCATCAAGCATGCGCTCTTGCTCAGCAATCTTGCGCTGCTCTTCTTCAATGCGTTTCACATTCAACTCAATTGCACGAAGATTGAGGTAGGAGAGCAAAGGCCCGGTATCCAGCTTGCGCACTGGGTTTTCCAGCGGCCCAGAATACAAGATAGCGACCTGAGGCTCAGCACCGGCAACTTTCTGTGCTTCATCACGGGTCTTCATGGAAACATCGCCTGTCAGCGCCCACTTCTCCAGATCAACAAGCGCAGAGCCAAACAATGTGGTTCCAGCAGTATCAACGGAGATGTTACGCGCCCGTATCCGCCCACTGGCGATGCCCAATGAACCGTCAACCCGGTTGAACGCAATAGACCCTGCATCCAGATGGTCCGCAAAGGTGTTTTGAATAGCAGCCTCATCCAGCTCAAGACCCGCATCCGCTGCCTTGATCACGAGATCAAAGGCCGCTGGGTTGATCCGGCGAATTTCACCATCAGTAACGCTGAAAGTACCACCACCTGAAAGACCTGCAACAAGACCTGAGATTGTGCGTCCGCTTCCTTCAAACTCAGCAATTGCCTGCAACTGACCAGTGGCTAAAGCACGGCCTTCATCAGTCCAGGCCAGCTCTTCAAAGTCAGCGTCATCCAACCGTAACCGGCCAGACAGATTCGCCTGCCCCTGATCCCGCCGCAGATCGAAGGCACCCGAGAACTCACCACCCGCAAAACGACCAGTGCCTTCATTGATAGACAGCTGATCTGAACGTAACCGAAGCTGACCACTGGCGGCATCCAGTCGGAACTCATCACTGAACAAGGCGCGGTCGCTCTTCACATCAAGCGTCAAATCCACACCATCAGCAAGGCCTTGCCCCAACGCCTGCGAGGACCAGACAGAATCCTCCTGCAGCACACCAGCCCAAACATTGGAACCTAGCAGCAGTTCACTCAGACTACGCATATCAAGCTCAGACAGTTCCAACTTGCCAGATGCCTCTAAAGGCCCACCCTTTTTCAAAGTACCTTCAAGATCACCAGAAAGATCCATATTAGCCAGCTGGCCTTTCAGATCTGAGAGCTTAAAGTCCCGCCCACGTCCTTCAAGCTGACCACTCAGGTTTGCTTTGAGAGGACCGGAGTAAATTGGATAGATCTTGCCAAATGCCAGTCCATAATCCGCCAAATCATCAGACTGCAACGCCACCTTGGCAGACCAGACAGCAGCAGACCGGTTCGGAATACGCACGGTCCCATCAGAGAGGATCTTCAGCCCAACAAGATCACTTGAAAACCCAAAGGCAAGTTGATCACGAGGGCTACCAGACAAGGAAAGGCGAACCTCTCCCGGTTGCAGTTGCGTAATTGGGATAGCCTCGAACCCAAGCTGACGAAGCACCTTGACGCCATCTTTGCCGCCAAGCGTCATTTCCGCATAAAGGTCACCTTCTGCGAAGTCATCAATGCGGCCTTCAAAGGTGCCATTCAGATCCAGATCACTGACACCAACCTCACCAAAGAGGTTCAAAGACATATCGGTCCGCCCCTTCTCAGCATAAGCAGAAAGCTCTGCTTTAAGGTTGGCAGGTGCAAGATCCGGAGCAGCCGTTTTCAAGCGCTCGATCAACGGATGGTCAGGCGCATATTCTTCCAAAACAGCAACCGCACCACTGAGAGATGACGCAGTCAGCGTGCCTTTGATATTCCCCTGTGGCGTCGTACTCAGATCATCAATACGACCCTTCATATCAATGTACGCACCAGCAAAATCACGGATCTTCAGCTGCTCAATGGAAAGCGTATCCCGGCTCAGGCTCGCACTCACCGCCATGCTTTTTGCTTTCACGCCACTGGCAACAAGCTCATCTGCATAAAGCCGCATGGACATATCAACTGCGCTTGGCTTGATCTTTTTGCCTGTAAAAGCTTCCACGTAACGCTGAATTTCATCCAGATTGACGCGGTCGCTATCCATATCAACGGTGATCAACGGGCTGCGATCCAGCGGATGCTCAAATGAAATTAAGCCTACACTGCGTACATCTCCTGCATCAATCCGAAGATCAGGAAGTCGCAGAGCGCCCGAACCAGCTTCAACACGACCTCTCAACGCAACAGGAGACAGCCGTTTGGAAGCGTCCTTACGCTCACCCAACCACCAATGCGCCAGCTGATGTGGCTGACGGGAAGAGATTTCCCAGTCACCTTGATACCCGGCAGAACCGCGCAGCTCCAGATAACCGCTGGTCTTGAACAAACTACGACCCGGCAACTCTCCAGAGAGCTCATCAATTTTCCAGCCGGTTCCTGTCGATTCAAGTAAGGCACTCAGATTGGAAACAACAGAACCGCCCGCCACCACAACAGGAACGGTCAGATCCATATTGCCTTTCACATCCAGCAGCGGCAACGACTTCAAGCCACCAGCCAGTCGCGTGAGAACAACATCGGTCGGGACCAGCGGACGCTGTGGCCCACCGCCGATCATCCGGTCCAGATCAACCTGTTTGAACTGAGCAACAGCCTGAAATTCTGGCTCTGGCCCAAAACTATAAATCCCGCCACCCTCAGCGGTAATCGGACGATCTTCTGAGCCAAGACGCAACGTGCTCTCAGTCAGTTCCAGTCGCTCACCGTCCAGATTAAACTTACTCTTGCCGGCCCATTCCAGCGCGTCAGAGCCTTCACTGACAACAGATTGAACCTCAGCATCTCCGTAATAGGAAACCACACCGTTTTGGTGTGTCAGGAAGCCATCAGTTGAGAATTGAGCCGCAACATTTGCAGGAGACACCTGCGTCTTAACCCGGATCTGACCATTGCGCTCCACTCGGCCACTACCGATTTTCAGCGTGTAAGGCACGCCTTCATAAAGCATTGCGCCTTCCGCTTTGAAAGGCCCCTGCAAACCACCAGCATAAAGTTCAAGGTTCGCATTGCCTGCGCGGCGCACTTCGCCAGTGCGCGCATCAGTCAGCACGACAGACCCATTTTGAACGCTCACCCCTTCCAGAATAAGCGAGGTCGGATCGATTTCAGAAATAACGGAACGGCGGGAATTGGTTTGCAAAACATCAAGACGGCCTTCCTCATCAAGAGAAAGGCTAAGTTCTGGCGCGTTGAGTTTCATCTCGGTGACGTGCACTTCGCCGCGCAAAAGCGAAGGCAACTCAATACGGCCTTCAAATCCTTTGATGGTCATCAGCGGATCTTCGACAGAACCAACACGAACGTCAGAGAGCTTCACATACGGAGCAGGCAGCAGCTGGACATCGGTCTCACCGAGGATCGTCACCTGATGCCCCAGAACTTTCTCACCATAGCTTTCAAACAGGGAACGATAAGCTGACCAATCGATGACCAAAGGGCCAACAAGCGCGATGACCAGCGCCAAGATCAAAGTCCCACCGACGGTGATGTAAACCGAATTCAACGTTAAGCTCCTTTACCCACTTCGAACCTCACGCCTTGCCGCGCTGTCCGCCTATGAGCTGCATGCAAACACTTGTTTGTCTATGTGAATTACAGCAGGAACAAGACGACAGCAACGACTTAAGGCAATGTTTCCGAACGGAACGAAGCAAGTGCGTATTTATGGCACTTCTTTACTCGGTATCTAAGGCAACAATCTTACCAGGGTTCATTATATTCAGTGGGTCAAGACTACGCTTGATTGCAGCCATCACAGCCACCCCTGCCCCATGTTCCTTTGGCAGATACTTCATCTTGCCCTGCCCCACACCATGCTCACCAGTACAGGTTCCACCCAGCTCAATCGCACGGTAATTCAAACGTTCAACAAACGCTTCAGACTTGGCAATGTCCTCAGGGTCAGTCAGGTCCGTCAACACAAGCACATGAAAGTTGCCGTCACCAACATGGCCAACTATCGGACCTATCAGGCCATTTTCTTCGATGTCATCATGTGTAGCTGTCACGCAATCGGCCAGACGAGAGATCGGCACACAGACATCTGTCGACAATCCGGTTCGCTCAGGTGCCAGTCCAAGGCCAGCCCAATAGGCGTCATGCCGCGCGGCCCAAAGCTTGTTGCGCTCTTCAGGATCCGTCGCCCATTCAAATTTTTTCAGAGAGTTTTCAGCCGCAATCTCACCAAACCGCTCAGCCTGTTCTCTCACACCAGCCTCAGAGCCGTGGAATTCCACAAGCAGCAGCGGCGATTCTGGCAAATCCAGCTTTGAGTAAGCATTGACGGATTGGACGGTCAGTGTGTCCAATAGCTCCATACGGGCAACGGGAATGCCATACTGTACCGCCTCGATAACCGTGTTGCAGCAATCTGCAATGCTATCGAAAGAAGCAATTCCACCTGAAATTGCTTCAGGTATGCCCTTCAGCTTCAACGTAATCTCAGTGATCACCCCGAGCGTGCCTTCCGAGCCAACCATCAAGCGCGTCAGGTCATATCCCGCAGATGATTTCTTGGCACGGCTTCCAGTCTTCACAATGGTCCCGTCAGGCATGACAACCGTCAGCGCCAGAACCATATCCTTCATCGTCCCATAAAGCACCGCATTGGTACCCGAAGCACGTGTCGCTGTCATACCGCCAATGGTGGCATCAGCGCCCGGATCAATCGGAAAGAACAAGCCAGTATCGCGCAAATAAGCATTGAGCTGCTTGCGCGTCACACCCGGCTGAACCACACAGTCCAGATCCTCGGCATGAACGGAGACAACCTCATTCATTTGAGAGAGATCCAGCGAGATACCGCCGCCCGGTGCATTCAGATGCCCTTCGAGAGAAGAACCACTGCCAAACGGAATGATCGGCACATGCAGGTCAGCACAAAGCTTTACGATTTCAGAGACTTCCTCGGTCGACTGTGCAAAGACAACAGCATCCGGCGGTTGGTTTGGTAGCCATGATGTCGTATGCCCGTGCTGCTCCCGTAAGCTCATGGATGTCTGGCAGCGATCGCCAAACTTCTCACTCAAGAACGCAATCGCTTTGTCGATCCCCTCGGCATTACGTGTAACATTCAGCTGCATCCCCGTCAGAGACATGGCAGACCTCCCTTATATTCCAGATACTTCCCCCCGGAAGCACACTTCCAAGCATATAGTCGAAACTTCGAGACACGCCTCGGCATTTATTGGAATTATAGTATTCTGCATGGTCAGCATAATTGAGCTTTTGGCAAGGCTGAACCCACCTTGACGTTGCGGCCTCTTGAGGTTCCTTAAGTGTTTCTCAGTGCTTATCGAAAATAATGATCCGAAATCCGAAGATCAGAGCATATCCTGATTAGCGTTTGCCGGGGAATCTCGTTAAAGACAGTGCCAATCATTCATTGTCGTATCGCTTAATCTATTATGCCAAACCAAGCTAACCCGCTGAAAATCGCAATGCGTATAGCCTATAAATGGGTCGAACCTAACTTACGTTTGTTCATGTCATCGCGGCTCCCGCTTGTCTGGCTCCTTGCGCTGATCATCGGAGCTGCTGTGGGCGGGTCAGCGATCCTGTTTCGCATTGGCATCGGTCTGGTTCAGTGGTTATCGCTCGGCACTGTCTCCGAACGCATGATAAGCGCGGCCAACGCGCAACCATGGTATGTGATTGTTCTGGCACCCGTCATAGGCGGCGCAATTGTGGGCCTCCTTTTGCAAACCATCCAGAAGAAGCAACGTGCTGGCGGCGTAGCAGACGTGATTGAAGCACGAGCCCATGGAGGAACCGGCCTGCCCTTTTGGCCCGGCCTCAGTTCCGCACTCATCACAGTCATCTCACTCGGCAGTGGCGCCAGCGCAGGTCGTGAAGGCCCCATGGTTCACTTGGGCGCCACACTCGGCACCTCTGTCTTCTCCAAGCTGAAACTCCCCGATTCAACAATGCGCATCCTGCTCGCTGCAGGTGTCGCAAGTGCAGTTTCCGCAAGCTTTAACGCACCAATCGCAGGCGTACTGTTCGCACACGAGGTCATCCTCGGCCACTACGCAATGTCCGCTTTCGTTCCAATCGTGCTCTCCTCAGCCATGGGAACACTGGTGTCTCGCCTCTATTTTGGCGAAGCGGTGGCTTTCATTCTTCCCCACTACCAGATCAACACATACTGGGAATTCCCGGCTTTCGTGCTGCTCGGCATCATTTGCGCAATTGTTGCCATCTCCTTTCAGTTCGCACTGATCGGCTCAGACTGGCTTGCCAGAAACATCAAAATGCCAATCTGGCTTCGCCCGATCATCGGCGGCGCATTGGTTGGCTCTATCGCTGTCTTCTATCCAGAGATCATCGGCGTTGGTTACGAAGCAACCGATGGGGCGCTCAACTCAGAACTGCCACTCACATTGATGCTCTCATTGCTCGTTGTAAAAACAATAGCAACAGCCATCACACTCGCCTCCCGCTTCGGCGGCGGCATCTTCTCACCCTCGCTGTATCTGGGCGCTATGACAGGTGGCGCCTTTGGCCTGATCGCGGCAAATCACCTGCCCGAAATGGCTTCCAGCCACGGCCTCTACGCTATTTTAGGCATGGGAGCGGTCGCCTCAGCTGTCCTTGGCGCACCAATTTCAACCACCATGATCGTGTTCGAGCTGACAGGTGGTTACGAATTGTCCATTGCACTACTGATCGCTGTCTCCATTTCCACTGGCCTCAATCAGGCAATCCATGGCCGGTCCTACTTCCACTGGCAGCTGGAAATGCGCGGTGTCATGCTGCAAGACGGTGCCCACAAATGGCTCGTCCGCATTGTTCATGTTGAAGATTTCGCAGATCCGCCAAGGCCGGATTCCGATACAACCTTCGACCCAGAGTCAGAAGAGCCGTTCCTGGCACCGCTGGATACGCTCGAAAAAGCACTCAGAACCTTCGATGATGCTGGCAAATCCACCCTGCCCGTCATTGACCCCAAGAACCCGACGGAAATTGTTGGTTACGCAAGCCACGTGAAGGCGTTACGTTACTTCAATTCAGCCCTCATTCAGGCGAATGTTGAGGAGCACCGCTAGCCAAACCCCAGATAATCTCCATTGACCCATCCGTAAAAAACAGCAATCTCATTCAAGACATCCTTGTCTTCGCTGGATAAATTGGGTCTATGAAGCCGGTCACTCAAAAAATTGCCTTAGAAGCAACTCCGCTCAATTCGGGAGAGAACGCACAATTCTGGCGTGCGCCTCGCTTTGATGGGTTGGAATGCCTTGCGGCAAGTTTCAGAACCCATGTCTACGAACCTCACACTCACGATACGTTCGTTGTCGGTGGTATTCTCTCGGGCTGTCAGTGCTATTGGCAACGCGGACAGCAGATATTCGCTGGCCCTGGAGATCTGGTCTTCGTCAATCCGTTCGAGCTTCATGACGGCATACCGGAGGGCTACGGTTACACCTACCGGATGACCTATCCCAGCATCTCCCTGTTGCAGAAGATCGCAGAGGATCTGACGGACAAACCACAAAGCGGAACACCTTATTTCCCGGAGGCCTGTGTCCATGACCCAGAGCTCTGTCAGGAATTCGTCGAAGCGCACAAATCCATACAGAACCGCTCCATTGATCTGGAAGCTGAAGAGCCGCTCTATATGATCTTCGCCAAGATGCTCGCAAAACACGGCAGCTTCACTGACAACATCACCGGATCAAAAGATCCTGTCGCGATCACGCGAGCGCGGGAGTATCTGGAAGAAAGCTTCATGGGCACCGTGCATCTGGATGATCTGGTGAACATCTCGGGCCGCTCAAAGTACCATCTCATCCGCTCCTTCAAGAAAGCGACTGGGCAAACACCACATGCCTACCTGACCGACGTGAGGGTACGAAATGCCAGACGCCTGCTTGTTCGTGGAACCTCTCCAAGCGAGACGGCATCGCTTTGCGGCTTTGCAGATCAGGCTCATCTCACGCGTCAGTTCAAATCCCGCGTAGGCACCACACCAGCAGCGTTCCAGCGATCTGTGATTTCCATTTAATCACAGCGGCATACCAGAAGCGCAATTTCATTCAAGACGACACCGGTCACTCTGACCTAAAACCACTCCATGCTCTAGGAGGGTTTTGTGAAAAGCAATCAGAACAAATCAGCGGTCAACGCTGGCCCTAATGAATTTTTTCTCGGTGTAACAACGTTCTTCCCGTTGATCTTCGCCGCGACACCTATCGGCCTGTTGTTTGGCGCTCTCGCGGCACAAAAGGGTATGTCTCCTTTGGAAGTATTGCTGATGGGCTCCTTCGTGTTTGCAGGTGGCTCTCAGTTCCTCGCGTTGGACTTGTGGTCTGACCCGCTCCCATGGCTCACCATTGCCTTCTCCACGTTTCTGATCAACCTGCGCCACGTGCTTATGAGTGCATCGCTTGCCCCCAAACTCGGCCATTGGACACCCCTGCAAAAATACCTCGGCTTTTTCATATTAGCCGACGAAGTCTGGGCACTGTCTGAGCAACGTGCCATGAAACAGCACACAACCTTCAGCTTCTATCTGGGTGTCGGTCTCACCCTCTTCGTCACATGGCAAGCCGCTTCAGTCGCAGGAAGCCTGATAGGTGCTGTCATGGGCGATCCATCCCGCTACGGTCTGGACTTTGCCTTTACCGCTCTCTTCATCTGTCTGGTCATGGGCTTCTGGCAAGGCCGCAAAACGGGCGTAGTCCTCGCAGCCAGCGGTCTTGCTGCTGTTCTCACACACAAGTTCGTGCCGGGTGCCTGGTACATAATTGCAGGCGCTATTGCTGGTGTTATTGCAGCAGCCATTCAGTATGACGACAACCCAAATAGGCTCCAGAAACCTGCGGAGGCACTTCAGTCATGATGTCAGAAGTCTTCGCAGTTGATCCGCTCGTCCTCTTCACCATTCTGGTCATGGCAGCAGGAACTTATCTGACCCGCATAGCAGGGCTGGTGCTGACAAAGTTCGTCACGTTCTCGGGTAGAACTGAGGCGGCATTACAGGCCGTTCCACCAGCAATCCTCATGTCGGTCGTGGCCCCAACGGCCTTCGCAACCGGCATCGCAGAGACCGCCGCAACAGCGATCACCGCGATTGCAGCCCTGCGCCTACCAATGCTGGCAGCTATGACACTGGGTGTCGTCAGTGTTGTCGTGCTCAGATTGGCACTCACTGTCATCTAAACAAAAAACCCCGCTCCATGAAGCGGGGTTTTCTATATCTCAAAGAAAAACAAAAGCAGCTTAGGAAACCGGACGTGTCGCCTCTTCCAGCCATGCTTTAGTCTCATCATCCAGCAACGGGCCAACCAACTCACGCACACGTGCATGGTAAGCATTCAGCCAGTTCAACTCAAATTCAGAGAGAAGTTTGGTGTCCACCATGCGCAGATCAATCGGCGCCAGCGTCAGAGGCTCAAAACCGAGCATCTTCTGATCTCCGCCTTCGATTGAAGCCGCAGGTGTAACCAGCTCAAGATTCTCAATTCGGATGCCATATTCATCAGCACGGTAATAACCCGGCTCATTGGAAAGGATCATACCCGGCTTCAGCGCAATGCTGTTTGGTGCTTTGGAAATCCGCTGCGGACCTTCATGCACACCCAGATAAGAACCGACACCATGACCAGTACCATGGTCAAAATCGAGACCTTGCTTCCAAAGATCGATACGGGCCAGCGTATCCAGCTGAGACCCAGTCGTCCCAACAGGGAAACGTGCAGTCGCAATTGCAATGTGGCCCTTCAGAACAAGCGTAAAGTGCTTGCACTGCTCAGCGGTCACAGCCCCAACAGCAAGTGTACGCGTGATGTCTGTCGTACCATCCTCGTACTGAGCACCGGAATCGATCAGATACACACTGTTCAGCTCAATCGGCAGATTGCTGTCATAACTCACGCGGTAGTGGCAGATCGCACCATGAGGACCAGCAGCTGAAATGGTGTCGAAGGAGATGTCCTTCAAAGCACCCGTCTCACGGCGAAACTCCTCAAGCTTCTCAGCCACAACAACTTCGCTCAAGCCGCCAAGAGGCGCTGTTTTCTCAAACCAAGCAAGGAAGCCAGCGTAAGCAACACCATCACGCAGATGTGCAGCTTTACTACCTTCAATCTCAGCCTGATTTTTAACAGCCTTAGGCAACAGAGTTGGCTCCTGCCCTTCCACAACATGGCCGCCATTGTCAGCAACCGCATCATAAAGAGCCTGACCAGCAAGACCGGTATCAATGAGAACCCGTTTGCCTTCACTACCCAGTGCTTTCAGCGCAGGTGCAAGTTCTGTCGGTCCTGCAATATCTGCAAGAGCACTCAGCTCATCACGCACTTCATTAGAAAGCTTGCGTCCATCAATAAACAGCGATGGCTTGCCTTTGGTGGGCACCAAAGCGAAAGACAGTGGCAACGGCGTATGCATCACATCACTGCCACGAATGTTCAACAGCCATGCAATGGAGTCTGGCTGTGTCAGAAGCGCTGTATCCGCCTCTTTTCCAGCAATCAACTCACCAATACGCTTGATCTTGTCTGCAGCACTTTCACCAGCAAACTGCATCGCGTGCATTTTCACTGCACCAAGCGGCGCTTCAGGGCGATCACTCCACACTGCATCAACCGGATTGCTTTCAATGGCAATCAGCTGAGCACCGGCCTTTTCACAGGCAGCTTTCAGGGAGCGCACCTGACGAACAGGATGCAACATTGGATCGTAACCGATCTTCTGACCTTCTGCCGCATTCTCACGAAGCCAGCCCGTCAGCGGCTCATCAATCAGATGACGATAGGCAAACGCATCTTCGTCCACCTGGTCCCGCACCTGAATGGTGTAGCGGCCATCAATAAAAACAGCCGCTTTCTCAGTAAGCACGCCAGCAATGCCGGCAGAACCGGTGAAACCTGTCAGCCATTCAAGGCGGCAGTCACTATCAGGAACATACTCACCTTGGTGAGCATCTGCTCGCGGCACCAAAAAGCCATCAAGCCCACGAGAGGCCAGCTCGTCTCGCAGAGCGGCCAACCGAACCGGCCCACGAGATTTATCATTTACTGTGTCAAAGCTCTGAAACATGCCGGAAGGCTAATGCCGATCGGCACGCAACTCAACCACACAAACACGGCTCCTCAGAGGAATTTATGCTCTCAATTCAGGTCGAGAGGATACAGAAGTACACAATCCATGCGGTATACGCAGATCTGCTATGTACTCCATGCAAATTCAGATCATGACAATACAGAGACATGCAAAAAATGCATAAGTGTCATGCGAAACTATCTCTTTTTTTACAAACTAAAATAATAGATAACTCCTCTTGTCGACGGGGCGCTTCCCTCCCAAAGCAAACCGGCGGATCACACCTCCTCCCAAAGTGATCTGCACGACAAAAATGGCCGGCATCCATCAGCTGCTGATAAAGCGCTAGAAATGCCACTTATACAGCTGGATACCTCCTCCCAGTATCTAGCAAGCTAAGCAAATTCCTCCCAGTTGCTTGGCACACAAAAAAACCTTTGCTTCCCCGGCAATTTCCTCCCAATTTGCCGGATCTGGAAGCAAAGGTTTTTTGTTTTCTGCATTTCAGCCAGATATCAAAAAACCCTCACAGCATAAGCAATGAGGGTTCAGAATTAATGGCAGTCTGTCAGACCTTACGAGTCCCAATTGCCTTTGGCAAAGGTCAGCGTTAACCACCCGTCAATCTCGCGACGATGCACAAGCTTCAATCCCTGCTGCCCATATGCAGAAATGATCCGTGGACCGTGCTCAGTCCGCAAGCCGGAAAGAACCAGCGTGGACTTGTGCGCAAGATTGCTACACAGTTTAGCAGACATCTGCATCAAAGGCTTTGCAAGGATATTGGCAACAACCAGATCAAACGGGCCAAACTCGTTAAAGCGTCGATCATCTACACCAGCACCGGTAAACGCTTTGAAGTGAGGCCCCACATTGTTCTTGCGTGCATTATCAATCGCAGCTTCCACTGCAATAGGATCGATATCGGTCGCCAGAACTTCAGAACTAGTCAGCTTGGCAAGGGCAATGCCCAGAACACCTGTTCCGGTACCCAGATCCAGCATGCGGTGGTATTTGTGCCGCTTCAACAAACGCTGAAGTTCCAAGAGGCATCCTTCAGTCGTACCGTGATGACCGGTACCAAAGGCCTGCGCCGCTTCAATCTCGATACCAATATCAGACTGGCCGACAGCATCACGATCATGCGCACCATGAACGATAACCCGATCCGCGCGAACCGGCTTCAGACCTTCAAGGGATTTGGCGACCCAGTTGATGTCAGGCAACGCCTCAACTTCAGCAAAGCTTGGAATAACGCCGCCTTCAAACTGATCAAACAAACGCATTTCAACCAGATTGATTGCGTCATCAACTGTAGATTCCAGAACCAGCACTTCTGCGGTCCAAGTTTTTCCGTCCTTGGAGCTTTCAAAGACGGCAACTGGGAACCCGTCATCTTCAAAGCGTGCCTCCATAATATCGGAGAGTGCTTTTGCTTCAGCCTCAGGTGCCGGAATGCGAACCCGGATCGTGTCCATGCAAAATCCCTTAGTTACGATGAGCTAACAAAACTCAGTGAAAACCTTTGCCTAGGCGTATAGAAGGTGCAGCTCCGAAAAGCCAGTGCTCACGAGGTTTTCTCGCGCTCTGCAGCATATTCACAGGGAACAAGGCTAAGTATTGTTGAACCAGAAACCGGCATCGCAGGCTTGGAACCATTCAGCGGGCGAAGCTTCTTGGTCGGGTCTATCACCATCAGCACAATGGCCGTTTCCGGCAAGGTCTCCTGAAACTCGGTCCAGCCATAAGTCTCTGTCAACTCACTGGCTTTGATGAACCAGCCTTCACGGATCTTCGTTTCAAGGTCGTTATAACTGTGTTCTGGTGTCAGGAAGGGGCGACCACCAAGTGTCACAACACGGCGAAATTTTTCCTTCTCGCTTTGCTCTTCTGAAGGCGCAAACTGATACACCTCCCCTCGCCCCATAAGTGGTCCAAAGTTTGTGGTCACCAACGCATTGTAATCATCATTGTCGGTCACAGCGAGCAAAACGCTGTAGTCCTCAAGCGGGAGCTCGTTCTCAACTTCCTCAGAAAGAACCTCGCCATAATGGTTCGCAAGTCCGGCATTGCGCGAAAGCCGCAGTTTGCCCCAGTTGCGATCAACAGTAAGACTTGGAACATCCAGCGTTTTCAACTTGGTCGCAAGCGCAACGCTAAAACGGCTCGCCCCTACGATCAGTAAACCCGGCCCGGAATGACTGGAAAGCCCGAGCCACCGCGCAAACGGCCCAAGCGAAAACCCATGCGCAAACACAGTTGCAACCACTACAGCAAACGACAGAACCGCCAGCCGCTCCCCATCAGGAGCCCCATGCTCAACAAGCGACCTTGCAAACAAGCCGGAAACTGCAACAGCAACAATGCCGCGCGGCGCAATCCACCCAACCAGCAAACGTTCTTTCCAGCTCAGATGAGCACCGATGGTTCCAACCCAAACCGAGATAGGCCGGATCACGAACAACAGCACCAGAACAAACGCCAGATCCTCGAAACCAAACTCAGCAAGACTGCCAAGCTGAACGGAAGCTGTAAGCACAATAAACACAGAAGACACCAGAATGATCGTGACCGCCTCCTTAAACCGCTTCAGCTCTTCAAGACTGGCAAGACGAGAGTTACCAAGCACCAGCCCAAGAACCGTCACCGTCAGCAGACCAGATTCTTCCAAGACCAAATCAGAAAGTGCATAGGCGCCCATCACGCTCACAAAAATCAGCGGAACTTTGAGAAACTCAGGAACGCGGCCACCGACAAACAGCCAGATCAACCCACGCCCCAGCGCCCAGCCACCAACACCACCAAACAGCAGCCCAGCCACGGCCCGGATCGCCAGCACCCAAAAACCATGGTCTCCATGATAAACAAGGTAGCCCTCAAACATGAACACCGCGAGCAGCGCTCCAAGCGGATCAGCAAGGATTGCTTCCCAGCGCAACAGCGAACTCACCCGTCGCTCTAGTCTCGCCTGACGCAGCAGTGGAATGATGACAGTTGGGCCGGTCACAATCAGGATGGCTGCGAACACAAGAGCCGATGGCCAGCTTAATTCAGCTAAGTAATGAGCATTCAGCGCACCCAATAAGAACGCAATCAACGCACCGATAAGAACGAGCCGCCAAACCGCTTTCTCAACACCGCCAATACGTTGAAAGTTAAGGGAAAGACCGCCTTCAAACAGAATAACGGCAACGCCAAGCGCAACAGTTGGACGCAATAAATCACCGAACAACGCAGTTGGACTAAGAACACCTGTGGCAGGACCAATGAGAAAGCCAGCAACAAGCAGAAGGACGATTGCAGGCAAAGACCATCGCCAGGCAAGCCATTGTGCACCAACACCTGCCACACCAATCATCGCAAGCGCGAGAACCACCTCATTCATTGCCACCTCCCAACACAACTTAGAAGAGAGATAGCACAATCTACCCTAAAGGTAATTAACGCTTGAGTTGCAGCTTATGCCCGCTCAACAAAGCTATCGAGCACTTTCTTTTGGCCAGCTTTCTCAAAATCGACGGTAAGCTTGTTCCCTTCGATATCGCCGATCAATCCATAACCAAACTTCATATGGAAGATACGCTCACCGATCGCAAAATCACTTCCTGCCTCAGTCACGCTTTTGGCAACCAGCTCGCCTTCAATGGTCATCGGGCCAGCCTTCTTAGCCCGACGGCTCTGGTTACCACCATGCATTTTGCCATACTGCTGCCCGGAAGCCTGCGCCTTGCGCGCGCGCTGCCAACCCGGCGTCGAATACTTGCTCTGGAACGGATCACTGTTGTCAAACCGGCTGGCACCATATCCACCGCCAGCACTGTTCAGACCATACCCACCGTAAGAGCTGGAAGCCTCAACAACCTCAACGCTGTCTGCAGGCAGCTCATCAAGAAACCGCGAAGGAATACAGGATTGCCAGGACCCATGAATGCGGCGATTGGAGGTAAACCACACCTTCACGCGCTTGCGGCCACGGGTAACACCCACATAGGCAAGACGCCGCTCTTCTTCCAGACCAGCCTGCCCTGTCTCATCCAATGCCCGCTGGTTCGGGAACACGCCTTCTTCCCATCCCGGCAGGAAAACCGTATCGAATTCAAGACCTTTAGCGGAATGAAGTGTCATGATGGACACCGCATCCTCTTCCGCATCACTGTCCTTATCCATCACCAGCGAGATGTGTTCAAGGAAGCCAGCCATGCTCTCAAACTCTTCCATAGAGCGGATAAGTTCTTTCAGGTTGTCCAAACGCCCCGGCGCTTCAGCAGATCGATCCTGACGCCACATCTGGGTGTAACCACTCTCATCAAGAATGATCTCCGCCAGCTCTGTATGGCTCATGGTCTCAACCTGATTGCGCCAGTTCTCCAACATGCCCAGCACATCCGCCAGCGCAGCACGAGCTTTCGGGCGCAGTTCATTGGTCTGCACCAACTCTTCCGCAGCAATCATCAGCGGAATAGCACGTTCCCGTGCATAAGCATGAACGATTTTCAGCGTGGCTTCGCCAAGCCCACGCTTCGGCGTATTCACGATACGCTCAAAAGCCAGGTCATCTGACGTCTGCATAACACAGCGGAAATAGGCGAGTGCATCACGGATTTCCATGCGCTCATAAAAGCGCGGACCGCCAATAACTCGGTAGTTCAAACCAAGTGTGACGAACCGATCTTCAAACTCGCGCATCTGGAAGGACGCCCGCACAAGAATGGCCATCTCATTTAGGGAATGCCCATGGTTCTGGAGCGCTTCAATCTCATCACCAATGGAACGCGCTTCCTCCTGAGAATCCCAGGCCGAGGTCACCTGCACCTTCTCTTCTTCCTCAGATCCCATCTGGTCAGTGAAAAGGGTTTTACCAAGACGGCCCTGATTGTGGGCAATCAGATGAGAGGCAGCAGATAGGATGTGGCTGGTCGAGCGATAGTTCCGCTCAAGACGCACTACAGTCGCACCCGGGAAATCCTGCTCAAATCTCAGAATGTTATCGACCTCAGCACCGCGCCATCCGTAAATGGACTGGTCATCATCACCAACACAGGCCACATTCGGATTGCCCTGCGCCAGCAAGCGCAGCCACATATACTGCGCGATGTTGGTATCCTGATACTCATCCACCAGCATATAACGGAAGCGATGCTGGAAGCTCTTCAGAACGTCGTCATGCTCTTTGAAGATCGTAATGCAGTGCAGCAGCAAATCACCAAAATCACAGGCGTTCAGAATAGATAGTCGTTCCTGATAAGTCTCATAAAGCTTGCGCCCCAAGCCATTAGCGAAGGACTGAGCTTCACCAGCTGAAATCTGTGAGGGTGTAAGCCCGCGGTTCTTCCAGCTGTCCAGCAGTCCGGCAAAAGTCTTTGCCGTCCAACGCTTTTCATCCAGACCTTCCGCTTGAATGATCTGCTTGATCAAACGAACCTGATCATCCGTATCCAAAATTGAGAAGGACGACTTCAATCCAACAAGCTCAGCATGGCGGCGCAAAATCTTCACACAGATCGCGTGGAATGTGCCGAGCCAGGCCATACCTTCAACGCCATCACCAATATAAGCGCCAATACGCGTTTTCATCTCGCGGGCAGCTTTGTTGGTGAAGGTCACAGAAAGGATCTGCCCCGGAGTGGCGTGACCTGTTGCCAGAATATGCGCGATACGTGTTGTCAGAACACGGGTCTTACCTGTCCCGGCACCTGCAAGCACAAGCACCGGCCCGTTGATCGTTTCAACAGCAAGTCGTTGTTCTGCATTCAATCCTTCCATGTAGGCTGGGGCGTTGGTTTGCCGTGCAGCCATGGCCCTCGCCGCTATACCACCTGCCTTGGGCTGTGGTGCAGCCAGAGGATCAGCAGGGTGAGCAGGTATTTCGCGATGGTGTGGGCCAGAAGAGTTTGCCATTGAGCTCGTTAGATCCTTTGAACGCATACCCCTCTCAAATCAGAGGGAGAATCTCCAATACTTAACGAAGAACAATATAGCAACAACATTGAAGAAGCGAGGCGTCAGCAAAGAGATACACATCGTTTTGTAAGGTGAGACATCTTCACTCAGTAACTCTTGCCTCACACTTGCTTTGCTCTGTGATGTTTTATCAAGCCAGATCCCGGATACTTGAAAAACCGGGAGCTGCCTTAGCGATTTGAAGAGGAAGTATGCGTATACCTTCCACAGGGAATAACTCAGTTTAGCAACGGGAATATCTTCACTTCCGAAAGACAAAAAACACTGTAACAACCTGAAAGAAAAACTATGAATACTGGTAAGTTACACATGACACGCCGGAACGCCCTCATTGGCATCTCCGGTTCCTTACTGGCAGCACCTGCTCTGGTTTCCTCCGCCCAGGCCAACCACCACGGCTCCACCGATTACACCAACAAGACGCTGACAATCAGCCCATTTTCACTTGCCATCAGTGAAATGGCGACAATGAAGGCCAGCAATCCATTGGTGCGCCAGTTTGCAGAGCTGGAAAGCGAAGAACAAACTGCAGTCTCAAAAGTAATTGAATCCACAGGTGCCACACCTCCCCCGCGTCCGGCCGCTCTGGAAGACATCTACAAGAAGCTGGAAGCCGAAAACGGTGAGGATTTTGACCGTCTATACATCTCCGCTGAAATCACTGGTCATGAGGACTTGCTGAAGGTTCAATCACCGGAAGCAGGTAAAAAGCCCGTGAACGTGGATGTGGCAACAGCAACTATTCTGGTTGCCTTCATCCATACCCATCTGGCAATGCTGGCAGAGATCCGCAAGCAAATTGGCTAGGCAACTCATTAAAATACCTTAGGAAACGCCGGTGGCGCCGCCGTGCCCCACTGGTGTTTCTAATGGAAAGCCCCTTCAAGCTCTCAATCACATCCTCAAATTTTGCTCAATTACCGCGGTTTCCTGAGAGATGTCGCTAAGATTTCCTGCCCACTCTCACCCTCATGGATGTTGCTCTTGAAGAACATCTGACCGCAACTGGAATGGAGCTTGAGATATGCCGAAGGTCATTTGCAGATATAAAAACTACGACGAGTTCTATAAAAACCGCACAAGCATCTGGGCAGAAATCAGACGCCGAATGGATATACATGCTGCGGACACTGCAAGCTTCGACAAACTCATCTTTCAAGGCAAGGCTGCAATCCGGCTGACCTACGACAACCATGTCGAAGACGCAGCTGAGATGAAGAAGGCACGGTCTAATATCGCTACGCTTGAAAAAGCAAAAGCAAGAACCTACCGTTTTGTACAGGCTTCCAAATCACTGGAAGAGGATATCTCGGCAAAACACAAAATGCTCAAAGTGCTGGAAAGCCAGCTGAAGCAGCAGGATAAAGACCCAAAGACTGATCCCAACTATCGCGATACGGCGAAAGAGCTCAAAAAGCTGCTCAAGGTTCAGCCAGCGGTCAAAAAGAAAATCCGGGAATACGACAGTGCCCTGCAAGCGCTTGAGAAGGCTGAAGCAGATTACGACCCGCTGAAGAAGCAGATTGAAAAAACCATCCCAATGAGCGTTCAGACAGACGGCAAAAACATGATGCTCTATATCGGCGGACGTGCCGAAGCATCTGTCCGCCTAAGAGCAACACTGGCGCAGAAGTAGGTTTTGCCGCAAACCTACCAATGCAGCGAGAGGAGCCCCAAAGCTCCCTCGCTCTTTTGTTATTGATCGCCGACCAGCTCGAACCAGTCATCTTCGGAGATAACCTGAACGCCAAGGCTTTGCGCTTTGGTGAGTTTGGACCCAGCCTTCGGACCTGCGATCACCAGATCAGTTTTCTTGGAAACAGAGCCAGACACTTTCGCGCCCAGACTTTCCGCACGAGCCTTTGCTTCATCCCGGCTCATACGCTCCAAACTACCTGTAAACACAAGCGTTTTTCCCGCAACTGGACTGTCAGAGCTATCCGCAACAACCACATCAAGCGGTGTGATCTGGTCAATCAGCGCAGCAAGAGCGTCGCGATTATGTTCCTCTGCAAAGAACTCCACCAGAGCATTGGCAACCGTACCGCCAATTCCGTCAATGTCGTTGAGTTCGCGATAAGCCTCTGAAGTTGTGTCAGTTGCTGCAATCATAGCCTCAGCAAATGCACTCCAGGAAGAGTACGCACGCGCCAGAAGCTTGGCATTTCCTTCACCAACATGGCGAATACCAAGCCCGAAAATCAAACGGTTCAGTTCAATTTGCCGTTTGCTATCAATAGCTTCAAACAGCTTGCGCGCAGAAACAGCCCCAAATCCTTCACGAGACCGCAGTTTATTGAGAGACCCCTTATCCCGTTCCGCTAACGTAAAGATGTCCGCTGGTGTGCGAATACCACCTTTATCCATGTCATATTCGTAGAACGCTTCCACCTGCTTCTCGCCCAGTCCTTCAATATCGAAGGCATTGCGAGAAACAAAATGCTTAAGTTTCTCAATCGCTTGCGCAGGACAAATCAAACCACCGGTACAACGCCGAATAGCATCTACCTTGCCGGAGTTCGGGTTGACTTCGCGAACAGCATGAGAACCGCAGGCCGGGCATTTCTCAGGATATTCAAACGGAGCTGCATCTTCAGCCCGCTTACCCAAGTCCACATCCACGATTTGTGGAATAACATCACCGGCTCTCTGGATGATTACCGTGTCGCCAACGCGGATGTCCTTGCCATCTCGAATGGGTTCACCATCCTGACCAATGCCTTTGATGTAATCTTCATTGTGAAGAGAGGCATTAGAAACCACAACACCGCCAACCGTGACAGGTTCTAGTTTCGCAACTGGCGCCAGAGCACCTGTCCGGCCTACCTGAATTTCAATGGCGTTGAGCGTTGTAAACGCGCGCTCTGCTGGAAATTTATGAGCAATTGCCCAACGCGGTGAGCGCGAAACGAAACCAAGACGGCCCTGCAGATCCAGCCGGTCCACCTTGTAAACCACACCGTCAATATCATAACCAAGACCAGAGCGATCCTCCTCAATCCCATGATAGACACGCAAGAGTTCCTCGGCGCTCTCGCAACGCTTCATCAGCGGGTTGATCTGGAAACCCCATTTGCCAAACAGCTCTACCATGCCCATCTGCGTATCAGCCGGAACTTCACTCATATCGCCCCAGGCATAGGCGAAGAACTTGAGCGGACGTGTCTTGGTGATCTCAGAGTTCAGCTGGCGCAAGGACCCTGCCGCCGCATTGCGCGGGTTTGCAAACACCTTGCCGCCATTGGCTTCCATACGCGCATTCAGCGCCGCAAAGTCCGCATGGCTCATGTAAACTTCACCGCGCACCTCAACCACATCCGGCACACCCGCAGGCAACTCCTGCGGAATATCCTGAATGGTCAGCGCGTTAGCAGTCACATTTTCACCCGTGGTACCATCACCACGGGTCGCTGCATAAACCAGCTTGCCGCTCTCATAGCGCAAGGAAAGGGAAAGACCATCAATCTTCGGCTCAGCCGTCACCGCGAGGGCCCCCATCAGCGGATCGTATTTCAGGAAGCGGCGCACCTTGCCAATGAAGTCCTGCACATCCTCATCAGAAAAAGCATTGTCCAATGAGAGCATCGGCACCGCATGAGTGACCTTGCCAAACCCGTCAGCAACAGCACCACCAACCCGGTTGCTCGGACTGTCTGCCCGCACCAACTCAGGAAACTTAGCTTCCAAAGCCTCGTTCCGGCGGCGCAGCGCATCATAGGTCGCGTCATCAACAATCGGCGCATCTTTGGTGTGATAGGCTGCGTCATACTCAGCTATCAGCCCCGCCAGCCGCTCCAGCTCCAGCGCAGCTTCTTCCGCGTTCAGGGCTTCAATTTCTTTTTGAGAGGTATCAGCAAGGCTCACCGGTCTACTCACCTGTTTAATCATCAACTGGGGATTAGTCTTATCGCCACCGGGAATAACACACCACCCGGAACAGCCAAGATTTAGACAGGAATTACCCTGAGCCCAAGAAAAGTTAGCCCACGAGTTTACGCAGTTTGCGTTGCTTTGCGTGATTTTGCGTTGATCTGCGTTTTTTACGTGAAATCTGCGTTCCTATGTATAAGGGCGGCACAGGCTCAGGTCGCCCCAAACCCTTCATCCTTTTTACGCTCATCCGAAAGGGAGTTATCCCCCTCCTCAATATCGTCCGCTACACTAACTTGCATGTCATCAACACCCACCAGCCGCGTTAGCACCGCAGCCAGTGCCAGCGCCGTAAAGATTGGTCCCACCGGGAAGCCATGGGCCGCCAGCGCGATATTGACGATTGGCAGAAGATAAACCGCAAACAAAAGGAGCGGCGCCACAAAAGGAGAATCCGCATCATCATCAAACAGACCGGTCCGCGTCGCATAAAGGTAGAGCGCCGGAGAAAGCACTGCATAGTCCCAGAGAAACAGGAAAGGCGTTGCCAGCAAAACACAAAGTGTCACGGCAAGATTGCGGGCAATCGGTTCACGCTCACGCATAAACAGCCAGAACACCACCACGAACGCCAAAACCGTAAAGGGCAATTGCACAAGATATCCAGCCGTCGCAGAAAATCCAAGCGCACGCATCGCACCAAATGCAGACGGGATCAGATAAAGGAAACTGCCATCACCCTGGTCCATGACAGTTGCCAGCAAGGACGGAACCGTATCCAGATAGATCCACCAAAGACCAGACCCAAAGAACACAGCAGAGGCATCAACAAGAAACGCCACCGTCGCCACACAGGCACACAGCGCGATAATACTGCGGTGCGCAATCAGTATAATCGGGATCAGCATAAACAGCTCAGGTTTGATGGAAACACACCCAAGTAACACACCCGCCCACGCCGGATGCCGATCCAGCAAGCGCAACCCGCCATAAAGGAACCCGCCAGCCAACATCCCAAACTGACCGTAAAACAGGTTCACCAGAGTTGCTGGGGCAAAAATGAAGAAGGTGAAAGCTCGAATAGGTGCTTTTCGGCTGAAAGCAACACCAAACGAGAGCAACGCTCCCATTCCCATCCAGAGGCTGTAAGCCTGCAGGTAAGTCAATCCAGACAACGGAACCAGAAAGACCAGCAAACTTGGCGGATGCACCCACGCATAAAAGCCAGAGCCACCAGCCACATTGCGCTGTACCTCGCCATAGAACCAGCCAAAGTCATAAAGCTGCGCCGCCTGCCCTGCCACAGCCATGCGAGAGGCCAGCAGAAACTGATAGAAGTCACCGCCCACCCTGCGCAAATCGAATCCATCAAGGCCCATCACCGATCCAAACAGATACAGCGGATAGACCACCGCAATCAGCAGCAGCGCGATGACAAAATAGATCTGTAAGCGGGCGAACGAGATAAACATCTACCGGCCTCCATCTATGCGCTACCCCTAATTTACTTTCAGTTTTCAGATGGGGCTCTGCGCAGACACAAATTCTTGGTTGCCGGAGAGTTTAAGAGATATCAAGTTAATTATTTGAATACGCTACGTAATTTAAGAATATCTTAGGAAAATGAAACAATGTTTGCGCAGAAAAGCTGAATTATTCTACGCATTTCAGAATAATCTAAAATTTAATAAATCCCTACCTACAACTTATTCGTTAAAGATATCACCAGATAATTCATTAAGAAATTTGACTGAATTGTGTCACGAGCCTACTAAGCCCCCACGTAATTATGGGGTATATGGAATTGAAAACTTATCTAGTAGTTGGCGTTGTTGCATCCAGCGTTCTTCTCGCAGGTTGCGGCACAGTTGTTCGCGGCACAACTGAAGACATCAAGATCTACGTGGAGCCTGAGCACGCGAAGATTACTTCAACAACAGCTCATTCTTGTGTTGGTCCATGCGTCATCAACGTACCACGCAAAAAAGAATTTACGCTGACCGCATCTGCGCCTGGCTATCAGACACAGGTCATCGATGTTGAGACCCGCGTCAGCGGCAAGGGCGCAGCTGGCATGGCTGGTAATGTCTTGCTTGGTGGTGTAATCGGCGTCGGCGTTGACGCAGCAACCGGTGCAACTCTGGACCACTATCCAAACCCGGTTAACTTCATTCTCAAGCGCGGCAAAGGCTCCCGTAAGCTGACCCCTGCTGAGATTAAGCTGATGAACAAAGCTAAAACCCCAACTTCTTAATTGGGCGATTTTGTAAGGGGCATCGGCTCAGACCATGCCCCTCACATTCAATAAGCACATGACCTTGGCTCATCCAAATAAGGTCCACTCCCAAAACGCTCTGCCCACCACTCCCTCCTTGATTTTCAGCGGTAACTAGGGAACTCTCCCTCCTGCAATCAGGAGTTCCAATGACTGCCCCTCAAGACGCGAAGCGTGTGCCTCTCATTGAGGCGCGAAACATCTCAGTCATCAAGCAAGGGCGCCAGCTCTTTCACGCCTATTCTTTCAAGCTTTATGAAGGCGACAAACTGTGCCTCAGCGCTCCTTCCGGTCGTGGCAAAACAGTTCTCCTTCGCATTCTCGCAGGGCTGGATAAACCAGAGGCAGGAGAGATGCTCTTCAACGGCGTCTCATACACAGCAGGCGGACGAACGCAGCTTCACAAACAGCTCAACTGGCTGCCTCAACGCGTCAGCCCTTTGGCAGATCACATTCACGATGCCCTGCTGGCTCCGTTTGAGCTGCAAGCCAACCACAAACGCAGGCCATCAGATGTTCAGATGCTGAAGGCTCTCATAGCAGCAGGTCTGCCCAACGCAACACTCGATCAGGCAACAAGCAGCCTTTCTGGCGGAGAACGTCAACGCCTCGCACTCGCCCGTGCACTTCTCCTCCAGCGCCCGTTATGGATTGCAGACGAACCCACAGCTGCCCTCGACAAAGCCCATGCCCTCGCCTGTGGCGACCTGCTGATGGATAACGCCGGGACACTACTGGCTGTCACCCATGACGCCCACCTTCAAAGCAAGATTGATCAGGTAATTGAACTGCCCGAACCTGCACAGCCAGGCCCACAGGAGCATGCGCAATGACCTCAAATGTCGCGTGGAGTGATCTGGCTCTCTTTTATCTCATAGCGATCATCCCGTTGTCCCTACTCTGGACCATGGGCCTGAAGGACCTCTCCCGGGATCTGGCAATATCCATCGCCCGCATGAGCATTCAGCTGTTGGTCATCGGGTTCTACCTGCAAACTGTCTTCGATCTGGACAATCTGGCCCTCAACCTGCTCTGGCTGGTTGCCATGGCGACGATCGCCGCGATCACATCGGCTGGCCGCGCTCAGATGCCCCGCCTCAAATCAGCAGCACCACTCACCGCAGCAGTCCTGATTGCCATGCTGCCCGTGCTGCTGATGTTCATCCTCATCCTCAGCCGCCCTGTGCCGTGGTATTCCGCACAGATAACCATCCCCATTGCAGGCATGCTGCTTGGCAATGCTTTGGGCTCACTAGTCATTGCCCTGCGCCGCTTTAATCTGAGAACACCGGAAGATAAGGAACACATCGAACTGCTCACCACCATGGGCGCCACCAAGCTCGAAGCCAGAAGGACACTCGTCAAGGCCTCCCTGCGTGCCGCAGCCTCTCCCGTTATCGCCAGCATGGCAACACTGGGGCTGGTCTCGCTACCCGGAATGATGACAGGTCAGATCCTCGGTGGCTTCAACCCGATCGAGGCCGTCCAGTACCAGATCGCCATCATGCTCGGCATCTCCGCCACCCAAACTCTCGCTATAATTCTAGCCCTCCGCTTCACCATCTATATGGAAGCGGAGTACGAGTGCTGATCAACACCAGAAGAGTACATCCAGCTAAGCTTCAAGCCCCTAGAAAGCCAGCAAGCAAACGACGGGCAGTCTTCTTTGCCCGCTGAGCCGCACCAAGATCCGCTTGCACACGTGCTCTGGTGATTGCTCCATCCTTCAAAACACTGAGCGCATCTGTCAATTCCACACTGTCATCCTCAGACAACCCCAGAAGCGCAACAGCAGCAAGAATCAGCTCCTCGACGGCCTGCTTGTGCTCCACGCATTTCTGATAGATCGCACTCTCCGGCTGCCCATACTCACCGCTCACATTGATAAAGAAGCACCCACGAAAAGCATGCAACGCCTCTTCTCGGTCATTGAACCAGTCATCAAGAGCATCAAATAATTCATCGATTTTGCCAGCACCGGTGTCGACACGTTCTAGACGCTCGCCCAACCACTTCAAGTAGGCATCATTTCGATAGTCCAGCACAGCCAATACCAACTCATCCTTGCTGGCAAAGTGGTTGTAGAGCGTTTTCTTGGCGACACCCGAGGCCGCAAGCACCTCGTTGATGCCCACAGCATGCACGCCCTTCTCATAAAACAATTCAAAGGCACCGAGCACCAAATTCTGACGCTTCGCGGACATACCAGATACTCCATATTTAAATCTGATTGACAGAGGTATACCGAATTGTCTACTTACACAAGTAGACCAATCGGTCTCCTTAAAAATAAACATGAATGCACGGATATCCCAATGGCACAGTTTGAGAATATCTTCAGATCCTCTGGCAACCCTTTGCCTGCAAAACATCCACTCAGTCACATTCTCGTTGGAGGGCTTGGCGGGATTGTTGCCATCGCAATTCTGGCATTGATGGATGGTAGCCTCGAAGCTGCCTTGCTGCTCGGCTCCTTCGGCGCATCCTGCGTTCTCATTTTTGGATTTCCAGAAGCACCCTTCTCACAGCCAAGAAACATAATCGCAGGCCATGGTCTGAGTTCGTTTGTCGGACTGCTGCTCCTTACATTGTTCGGTCCCACTTGGTGGGCACTTGCTTTGGCAGCAGGGCTGGCAATTGCGTTGATGATGGCAACGCGCACCGTTCACCCGCCAGCAGGCTCAAACCCGGTCATCATCTTTCTGGCTCAGCCAGGCTGGGATTTCCTGCTGTTTCCAACACTAACAGGCGCTGTATTACTGGTGATCGTGGCGTGGGTTTTCCTAAAACTCAGCAAACGCTCAGCCTATCCCGCCTACTGGTGGTAAGAAGGCAAATTTAAAGGGGAACACATGCCGGCAAAGAGGAAGAGCGCGTTAAATCAGCTCTTCTTGGCCCATAAGACGCTTGGCTGCGGCACGGGCCTCTTCGGTGATAGTGGAACCAGCGAGCATCCGGGCAATCTCTTCGTGACGGTCGCTCTCAGCGATCTCAGTGACACGGGTCGCAACACGGTCTTTCTCCACCTCATCCTTGCGGATCAGGAAGTGACCATTGGCACGCGCTGCCACTTGCGGTGCGTGCGTTACCGTCAGCACCTGAACACTGTTCGCAAGGCGGGCAAGACGCACGCCAATCGCCTCAGCCACTGCACCACCCACACCGGTATCAATCTCATCAAACACCAGTGTCGGAGAAGACCCTTTGTCTGCCAGCGACACCTTCAACGCCAATAGGAAGCGGGAGAGTTCACCACCAGAAGCAACTTTGAACATCGGTCCTGGACGGGTGCCCGGGTTGGTCTGCGCCCAAAACTCGACAGTGTCGATACCGGACGGCCCGCGTTGCTCAACATCACTCTCGATATTGATGATAAACCGCGCCCGTTCCAGCTTCAGGGCTGGAAGCTCAGCATGAACAGCAGCCTCAAGTCCCTTAGCAGCCTTCTGGCGCTTCTTTGAGAGCGCAGCCGCCAACTTGTCATAAGTTTGCTTGGCGGCCTCCACAGCGCTTTCCAGCGCTTGCAGTTTCTCTTCACCAGCATCCAGATCGGAAAGATCACCTTCCATCTGCGCCCGCAGTTTAGCAAGGTCATCCGGCTGCACAGAATATTTACGAGCCGCAGCCCGCAATGCGAACAAACGCTCTTCCGTCTGCTCCAGCTCTTGCGGGTCAAAATCGGTATCACGCAGCGCCTGTTCCAAACCACCGCGCGCTTCCTCCAGCTGATCCAGAGAACCGCCGATAGCTTCAACCACACTTGTCAGATAGTTCGGCGCCAGATCAACCTTACGCTCAAGACGGCGCAATAAACTGGAAAGCTCAGGGATTGGAGAGGCTGGTCCGTCAAGCGCCTCATAGCCCTCGCGCAGATCGCCCGCGATCTTCTCCACTTGCATCATATCCTGACGACGCAAAGCAAGCTCATTCTCTTCCCCATCACGAGGGTCAAGCGCGCTCAGCTCATCAGCACTGGAGCGCAGATAATCCGCCTCACGACGGGCTTCCTCAATGCGAGCAACATGATCCTTCAGAGCCTTCTCAGCACTACGAACCGCTTTCGCGCTCTGCCCCACCTTCGCAGCATCACCTTCCAGCCCCCCAAAGCTGTCCAGCAGCTGACGATGGCTCTCAGGATCAATCAGTGCACGGTCATCATGCTGTCCATGAACCTCAACCAGCAACTCTCCGATCTGCCGCAGCAAACCAGCACTTACCGGTGAGTCGTTCACAAACGCACGTGTACGTCCATCAGACGCCTGCACGCGGCGCAAGATGATATCGCTATCGTGTTCTAGTTCATTTTCCTGAAGAAGGGTGCGCAGAGGATGCGCCATTGGAACGTCGAAAACCGCGCTCACCTGACCGCGGTCCTGACCATGCCGAACCAGTCCGGCATCCCCTCGCCCACCAAGGGCGAGGCTCAAACTGTCGAGAAGAATAGACTTACCTGCACCGGTTTCACCCGTCAGAACACTCATGCCGTCGCTGAAATGCAAATCCAGCTTATCAATGAGAACGATATCCCGAATAGAAAGCGATGCCAGCATGGTAGTCTAGGAAACTCCGATTCCTTGAAAGGCTTAAAGGAGTTTCATATCCCCAAATGCCCTGCTAAGCCAGCTGCCTTTGTTCTCATGTGGCTCCAGACCGCCCTTTTTCAAAAGAGAAAACGCATCTTTGTACCACTGGCTCTGCGGGAAGTTGTGTCCCAGCACTGCTGCAGCTGTCTGTGCTTCGTTCGTCACACCAAGCGCATAATAGCTTTCGGTCAGACGATAGAGCGCTTCTTCAACGTGGCGGGTGGTCTGATAATTGCTCACCACAGTCTTGAAACGATTGATGGAGGCAAGGTAGTTACGGCGTGCTAGGTAGTAGCGGCCAACTTCCATTTCCTTACCAGCCAGCTGATCTTCCGTCGCGCGGATACGCTGACGAGCCTGCTTAGTGTATTCAGAATCTGGGTAGCGCTGAACAACTTCACGCATTGCTTCCAGCGCTTTGGCAGTCACAGCTTGATCACGACCCACATCTGGGATCTGACGGAAGTAGGACTCACCAATAATGTAGAGCGCGTAAGCAGAATCCTTATTACCAGGATAAAGCGAAGTGAAACGTTCAGCGGCAGAAATCGCTTCAGGATACTTACCCATTTTGAAGTTCAGGTAAGCAATGTTGATCAGCGATTTACGCGCGAATTCGGAGTAAGGATAGATGCGGTCAAGCTCGTAGAACTTTTTCGCTGCTGCTTGTGTGTCGCCAGAAGCGCGAAGAGCCAAAGCTTCATTGAACATCACTTCCGCAGGCGTATCATCCAACGCAAGATCGTCAACATCATCCTTGGTTGCACAGCCCGCAATAACGAGTGCCAACGCCAAAGAGGTATATCTAATCGCTCTTTTGAGGCGATTAGCCCCCAAAGCAGTCCCGGCAGCATCTGAACGCAGCAATGTTTCCGACTCCTATCGTGTTGGGATTCGGGTAAAATCCCTCCCAGTTCACGCTTCTATCTCAATGTTTGGATAACGTCACGTAGTACCACAGCATTTGCCTCGAATTTATGTCGGAATAGAGGCAAAAACCGTTGAATAACTATTTTAGCCTCAGGAGACGTTAGGGCCAAATGCTGCAGCCTGCAGTCCGCCAATCAATTCGGCATGACCTTTTTCGCGTCCATGACGGTCTTCCAGAGCAACATCAGCTTCAACAATCTCAAAAGCATCCGGGTTCTTGAAAAGCTCCACAAGGATGCAGTGATTCATACGGTGACCGCCTTTGTAGGAGCGGTACTCGCCCAAAATAGGCAGACCAGCAAGAGCAAGATCACCGATTGCATCAAGGCTTTTGTGACGTACAAATTCGTTTGCCCAACGGGTTCCTTCAGGGTTCAGAACGCGATCACCGTCAAGAGCAACGGAGTTCTCTAAAGAGGAGCCCATGGCAAAGCCAAGCTTCCAGAGCTTCTCAACATCCTGCACGCTACCAAAGGTACGGGCACGGGAAATCTCATCACGGAAGTAATCAGGTGTCAGGTCAAACTTGAGCTGCTGACAACCAATTTTCTCGTGATCGAAATCGATGGTGATGTCAAAACGGGTGCCGTCAAACGGGTTGAGTTCACACCACTGATCACCGGAAACGTAACGAACTTTTTCTTTGATGCGGATAAAACGACGCTTTGTGCCAAGCGTTTTCAGGCCAACACGGTCGATAGCTTCAACGAATGCTTCGGAGCTACCATCCATGATTGGCATCTCAGGTCCGTCAATGTAAGCGGTCACATTGTCAACGCCCATACCGCGCAGAGCAGCCATCAGGTGCTCAACGGTAGAGATGCCGCTGTCATGAGGATCACCAAGTACGGTGCACAAAGAAGTTGCAGTGACTTCCTTCCAGTTTGCTTCCGTCTGCACGTAGCCGCCCTTGGTGCTACGATGGAAAACAATGCCGGAATTAGCGTCTGCAGGGTGAAGAGTAATGGAAGCTGGACCGCCGGAGTGAACCCCAATACCATTCAAGGTTACACTGTCTGCAAGCGTTGTCTGTTTTTCGACACGCATTCCCATATTGTTCCAGCCTTTATCATTCCGCTCCAGGTACATACTGAACCTCATGAGCCACTACTTTCGAATACCCTCTGCGGGTTGGCTGGAACATAGCTCTTGGAGCTTACCAAATAAAATAAAGCTTTATTACGGTTTGTAACGTCCTGAAAATTTTAGGTACATTTACCGACAATTTCACTTAAAAACGCAAAGCAGCAACCCGGAAAAATCCGGATTGCTGCTCGAGAGGCGCGAGTTCTGTTGATAATCAGGTGGCTTGGCGGCGCAGGAACGCCGGGATTTCCAACTGATCATCTTCGATCATCTGAGAGCGTGCAGGCGCAGGGCGTCCACCAGCGTCCAGAGTCCCGGCTGCACCGTGATTCTGGGTCTCAGTAGGACGAGGCGCTGCTGGCTGGCGTGGAGCCTCAGCAAACGCATCTGCCTGCACTGGTTCATGGTGCTCCATGTGCTCATCTTCACGGCGGCCAAGACCACCAGTCAAACGGCGCAGAAGACCCATTGGGCGGCGCTCTTCTTCCAGATGATGCTCATCATGCTCTTCAACCGGCTGAGCCATAGTGGCTGGTGCTGGCTGAGGAGTTGCAGTTGCCGGCTGTGGAGCAGGCGCTGCAGCAGGAGTTTCCGTGTGCGCACGAATTTCACGCTGTGCAATTGGCGGAAAGTCTTCAACACGTGGCATACGTGACTGAGGCTCTGCCTTTTGTGCAACAGGTGGAATAAATGGCTCAGGAATATTGGTAGGCTCGTCAAAAGCCTGCGTTGGTTCCTCAAGTGCATCATATTCCTGCACAGGCTCATAACGACGGGCCTGATAAGGAGCAATTTCCACTTCCGGGTCAGTTGCAACAGCAACCGGCTCAGAGTGCATAAGTGTTTCGGCTGCTGCGGAGCCCATCGCGCGCATCGCACGAACTGGGGTGGGTGCAGGAGCTACTTCTACCGGCGCAGCTACCGCTGGACTGGGCGTAGGCGTAGTAGCGCTCTGCAGACGCTCTGTGAGTTCAGCCATACGAACCTCTGCAGGAGAGATATCTTCACGCAGCTCTTTGTCGATGCCAGTGGCAACAACAGAAACGCGGATAATACCGTCCAGAGATTCATCGAAGGTCGCACCAAGAATGATGTTCGCTTCTGGATCTACTTCCTCGCGGATACGAGTAGCAGCTTCATCAACTTCAAACAGCGTCAGATCGTTACCACCAGTGATGGAGATAAGCAGACCGCGCGCGCCCTTCATAGAAGTCTCGTCAAGCAGCGGGTTAGCAATCGCAGCTTCAGCAGCCTGGATGGCACGCTGTTCGCCGGATGCTTCACCGGTACCCATCATCGCTTTACCCATGCCACGCATTATGGAGCGTACATCAGCAAAGTCGAGGTTGATGAGACCTTCTTTGACCATCAGGTCAGTGACGTTCGCAACACCGGAGTACAGCACCTGGTCAGCCATGGAGAAGGCATCGGCAAAGGTGGTCTGTGCATTCGCAATGCGGAACAGATTCTGGTTTGGAATAACAATAAGAGTGTCAACATTACGCTGTAACTCTTCGATGCCGGCTTCGGCAACACGCATACGTCTGGACCCTTCAAACTGGAAGGGTTTGGTAACCACACCGACGGTCAGTATACCTTGTTCACGCGCAGCACGAGCAACAACTGGCGCAGCACCGGTACCGGTGCCACCACCCATACCCGCGGTGATAAACACCATATGCGAGCCGGACAGGTGATCGTTGATCTCGTCAATAACTTCTTCAGCAGCAGCTGCACCAACTTCAGGCTGGGAACCAGCGCCCAAACCTTCAGTTACAGCAACGCCCATCTGGATAACACGCTCAGCCTGGCAAAGTGCCAATGCTTGCGCATCCGTGTTTGCAACAACAAAGTCACAGCCCTGAAGACCGCTCGTTACCATGTTATTTACGGCGTTTCCGCCACCGCCACCAACACCGAATACGGTGATCCTGGGCTTCAATTCCTGAATATCAGGCATTTTCAGGTTGATTGTCATATTAACCTCGCGACCCTAATAACATGCCCGAAGTCGGGCACGTCGTTCTTCCTCTCGTGCGTCCGCCGCATCTGGCGAAACTCGTGATAGTGGGGGTTATGCGATCCCCACTAGAAACTTTCTCTAATCCACTGACCAACTCGAGCCAGATAGCTCCCGCGCCCTTTAAGGCCACGGCGTTGGTGCCGGGGTTCGAATTGCTCAATCTGTGCCACCTGCGGATAAATCAGCAGGCCCACAGCTGCCGAGAACGCCGGACCCTTGGCTTCCTCTGGCAAACCGGAAATACCCAGCGGACGCCCCAGACGCACACTGCGCCCAAGAATGCGTCGTGCCGTTTCAGAAAGACCAGTCAACTGACTGCCCCCACCTGTCAGCACAACACGTTTGCCCACTCGGCCTGCAAAACCAGAAGCGACAATCCGGTCTCGCACCATCTCCAATATTTCTTCAACGCGCGGGCGAATAACCCGCGTCAGCATCGCCCGGGGGATCTGCGTTGGCAGATCGCCATCCGTATCCACGGGCGGCACCTGAATAAAATCACGGTCGTCCACCACACTTGGCAGGGCCGACCCATGTAAAACTTTCAAACGCTCAGCAGCTTCCATCCGTGTGGAGAGCGCGCGCGCCACGTCCATGGTGACGTGATTACCGCCAACAGCCAGCGCATCCAGATGCACCATCTGCCCATCAACAAAAATCGAAAGCGTGGTTGTGCCACCACCCATATCAATACAGGCCACACCCAGCTCAATCTCGTCTTCTACCAGCGTGGAAAGGCCTGCCGCGTAAGGCGTCGCAACCAGTGACTCCACTTGCAGGTGTCCACGCTCAATACAAAGCTCCAGATTACGCACCGGCGGCACTTCTGCTGAAACCACCTGCATGTCCACGCCCAGCTTGCGGCCCATCATGCCACGCGGATCGCGAATGCCGCGGTTACCATCCAGCCCGTAGGAGATCGGCAGCGCATGCATCACCGCTCGTCCCTCGGTAGCCGTATGGGTAGACCCGGCAGCCAGCACACGCTGAATATCGGCCTCAGTCACACCTTCAGTTCCAAGCGGCACAGTGGCGGAGAAGATCTCGCTCTGCAGACGGCCACAGCTGACGGTCACCAGCAGCGTTTCCACCATCACACCGGCCATACGCTCGGCCTGATCAACCGCGCGGCGGATCGCCTGTTCAGCCTGATCCATGTCCACAACAACGCCAGACTTCATGCCAGCAGACGCCTGATAACCGTATCCCAGCACCTCAATGCCATGCGAACGGCCCGGCATCAGGTCTTCCTCGTCACCGGGCACCAATTTCGCGATAATACAGCACACTTTCGTGGAGCCGACGTCCAGCACAGAAACCACAACAGATCTGCGGCTTGGCAAAGGCCGCATCCGCGGCAGAAAAATCACGTTCTTATTCGAGCTCATGTGTCCCTCCCGGAGTTGGAGGGCGTACCCCGTTGCTCGATGGTGGTTTTGCGGCGAATGGCGGCGTCATCCGAAAGACGCACCACAACGCGATCCTGCAAACGCAGGTCCACCGCAACGATATCGCGGGAGAGCAAACCACCTTGATCATCTAGCTTCTTAAGTTCAGCCAGCGCATCGCCAACATCAAATTCTGGAAGACGCACTGTAATTCCGTTTTCCAAGGCAAGATCCCAACGTCGTTCGGAGCGCAGCTTTGCAGCGCGCACCCGGGCACGGATACCTGGGAAATTGTCCAGCTCGCTCATGATCTCACCAGCACGCAGCTGCGCACCGTGATTGACCACGCGAAGCAAATTCGCATAACGGCCATCCACCTCATCGGTAATGACCTCGCCTTTTTTGGTGATGACAGACGTAATGTCCCCACGCTGCCAGAGCGCATAAGGCTCTTGCTCTTTGATCATCACACGCAGCGTACCGGGGTAGAACTTCTGGATGGCCGCATTCCGGATCCAGGCAATATCTTCCAGACGCTCTTTCGCGTCAGCTGCATCAAACAACATCAAAGAAGGGCGTTCGTGAAGTTCAAGCGCTTCCAGCACCTGAAACTCAGTAACACGCTGCAAACCTTCCATTTTGATCTCATTCACCGCGAAACCAACGGAGGATGTAACTGATTCGCTCACATTACGTGCGTGTCCACCCAGCGTAATGCCATAGGCAGCGGACAAAGCAAGGAAGCCAAAAGCACCCGCAGTTGGTGCCCAGGATGGGATAAGTGCAAAAAATCCAGTGACCCCCCAAGCGGGTCTCTGGTGCAAACGCGATACGCCACGACTTCTGAAGCGATAGCTCCAGACGCCTGTGCGTTCCCGCAATGCATCAAATTTTGCCTTTATCTTCCGCAACTTGCGTCCTCCACGATCCAACTCACCAATTCTTGGAAATCATGCCCGGCATGTGCCGCGATTTCCGGGAGCAGTGATGTTGGCGTCATGCCGGGTTGAGTGTTCACCTCAAGACAAATCAGTTCTCCTAGGCCACCGGGTCCTTCGTTAAAACGGAAGTCGGCGCGTGTAACGCCGCGACACCCCAGAGCCTGATGTGCCTTGAGACTTGATTTTTGTATTTCTTGGTAAACAGATGGTAAAATTTCCGCAGGAAGTATGTGTTGTGAACCGCCTGGGACGTATTTTGCGTCATAATCGTAATAAGTGTGACCCAGCGGTACAATTTCTAGTACCCCTAACGCCACATCACCCATCACCGCGCACGTCAATTCGCGACCTGGGATGTAACGCTCGACCATGAGCAAATCACCATACTGCCAATCTTCGCGTGTCAATTCCTGCGGAGGATGCTCTTGCCCCTCCTTCACAATCAGCACACCGAAGGACGATCCTTCATTGATTGGTTTGATCACATAAGGCGGTTCCATCACATGACGGCGCGCAGCATCCGCGCGGCTGACCACAACGGCATTGGCAACCGAAACACCAGCTGCCATCATCACGGCCTTCGCCTTTTCCTTATGCATGGCAAGCGCAGACGACATCACGCCAGAATGGGTGTACGGAATATCGAGAACTTCCAGAATACCCTGAATAGCTCCGTCTTCACCAAACGGCCCATGCAGCGCATTGAATGCCACGTCCGGTTTCAACTCCTGAAGCACAGCAGAAATGTTGCGGTCAACATCCACACGCGTGATCTGATAACCAGCCGCTTCCAGAGCGTCCGCACAGTCTTTGCCTGAAGACAGAGAAACAGGTCGCTCAGCAACCCATCCACCCATCAAAACTGCAACATGCTTGGTCATCACAAAACCCAATCCTGATTTAAACGCCTAAAACAACACGTGAACGGAGTTAGTCCGCTTTACCCAAAAACGGCTCAATCGCCGCTCCGTCCACAAACGTCCCAAGACGCTTGATTTCCCATTCCAGACGCGTCCCTGTCTTTGCCAGAGCATCCCGGCGAACAGTCTCGCCAAGCATTTCCAAATCGTGAGCGGTAGCGTCTGCAACGTTCAACATAAAGTTGCAGTGTAATTCCGACATTTTTGCGCCGCCGATCTGCAATCCACGGCATCCAGCTGCATCAACCACCTTCCAGGCACTGTTGCCTTCAGGATTTTTGAAAGTTGAGCCACCGGTTTTCTCGCGAATGGGCTGTGCTTTCTCACGATGAGCAACAACTTCAGCCATTTCCACCCGGATCTCGTCTTCACTTTGCGCAAAACCTTCAAACACCGCACTGGTAAAAATCAGGTCCTTTGGCGCAGAAGAATGGCGATACGCATAGCCCATTTCCTCATTGGAAAGAGTCAGGATTTCGCCGGATCGTGTCACCGCGTTAACGTTAACAACGCGGTCCTTTGTCTCGGTGCCGTGAGCCCCTGCATTCATGCGCAGCGCTCCACCAACAGCACCTGGAATACCGGTGTAGAACGCGAAGCCACCAGTACCGGTCTTCGCCGCTTCTTCCGCCAGCTTCTTGTCAGGAACGCACGCCCCTGCCCGCAGCTTATGTCCGCCCAGATACTCGACCTGACCAAACCCGCGGATTGGCAAACGAATAACAACACCTTCAATGCCGCCATCACGCACCAGCAGGTTAGAACCAAGCCCAACCACAGTCACAGGCACATCTTCAGGCAGTGCCTTCATGAACACAGCCAGATCAGCTTCATCAGCAGGCTGGAACATCAACTGCGCAGGGCCACCCACCCGAAACCATGTCACCGCAGAAAGCAGCTGGTTCGGGATCAGACGACCACGGATATCTTCGACAGCATCACCAAGCCGTGGCAGCAGATCAGGGTAGCTTACAGTTTGGCTCATACAGTCTCTCCTTTGGGAGAAAGCGCTTCCAGCTCTACAGGCAACTTGTAAGCCCACTGAGTAATGTTCCCTGCACCAAGGCAAATCACCAGATCACCTGGCTCCGCCAGCTCTGCAATCTTGCCAGCCAACTCATCAGGACCGGCAATGCTGTGAACCGAACGGTGACCACCAGCACGCAGACCAGAAATCAGATCAGCCTGATCAGCCCCTTCAATCGGCTGCTCACCAGCCGCAAACACAGGGGTAATCACCACCTTGTCTGCATCGTTGAAGCAGGCACAGAAATCATCAAACAGGCTCTGCAAGCGTGTAAAGCGGTGGGGCTGCATCACAGCAACCACCTTACCTTCAGCTGCCTCGCGCGCCGCATGCAAGACGGACTTGATCTCCACGGGATGGTGCGCGTAGTCATCAAAGAACTCCACACCGTTCCACGTCCCGGTATGCGTAAAGCGACGCTTCACTCCGCCAAATCCTGCCAGACCCTTGCGGATGTTCGCATCAGAAATACCGAGAGAATGCGCCAAAGCAATCGCAGCTGTCGCATTGGAAACGTTGTGCAGACCCGGCATTGGCAACACCAGATCCTTGAGCTCAGTCACCTTATCCCCGCGGCGATCATGAATGATCACGGTGAAGATGGACTTGCCACCCTTAGTCGAGACATCAGTAAAGCGAACATCAGACTGTGGGTTCGTGCCATAAGTGATGATCCGGCGGTCTTCAATCTGACCCACAAGGCTCTGCACCTCTGGGTGATCCAGACACATAACCGCAAAACCGTAAAACGGAACGTTCTCAACAAACTGGGCAAACGCAGCGCGGACACCATCAAAATCACCGTAGTGATCAAGGTGTTCAGGATCGATGTTGGTTACAACAGCAATATCAGCAGGAAGCTTGACGAACGTCCCATCAGACTCGTCCGCCTCAACCACCATCCAGTCTCCTTCACCCATGCGGGCGTTGGTACCGTATGCGTTGATGATGCCGCCGTTGATAACAGTCGGATCCATGTGGCCAGCATCCAGCAGCGCCGCAACCATGGAGGTCGTCGTCGTCTTACCGTGTGTGCCGCCAATGGCAATCGCTTGTTTAAAGCGCATCAGCTCAGCCAGCATTTCGGCGCGGCGCACAACAGGCATGTTGTTTTCGCGTGCAGCCTTGAGCTCAACGTTGCTACCCTTAATAGCGGAAGAGATGACGCAAACATCAGCGCCTTCCAGGTTCTCTGCAGCATGACCGACCATGACCTTGATGCCCTTATCACGCAAACGCTGCACGTTTGCATTCTCGGACATGTCAGAGCCCTGAACACGGTAGCCAAGATTATGCAGCACTTCGGCAATACCGCTCATTCCAATGCCGCCGATACCGACGAAGTGCACTCCCCCAATGTCTACTGGCATTTTCATGAGGTAATCTCTCTTTGTTCATTCGCCGGTGCAGCACCAACAAGTGTTTCGGTCAGATCCGCAAGGCGCTGTACAGCTTCCGGCGCGCCCTGCGCCTGTGCTGCGTGTGCTGCCTGTGCAAGACGGCCCGGATTATCCATGAGTTCTTTCAGCTCACGGGCCAGTCGTTGCGGATCAAGTTCTTTTTGTGGGATCGGCCATGCGCCACCTGCCTCAGCAAGCACATTCGCATTCATGCCCTGATCGTTATCAAGAGCACCCGGTAAAGGCACCAGAATAGAAGGACGCCCAATCGCTGCCAGCTCACATACAGTACCAGCACCGGAACGGCTGATAACCAGATGAGCCGCCGCAATACGCTCAGGCAAATCAGTAAAGAAGGACGCAACCTGCGCCGCAACACCCATCTCGCGATAGGAGCTTTCAAGTCCTTCCAGATCTTCAGGTCGCGCCTGCTGCACAACGACCAGCTGCTCGCGATCTTCCGGCGCCATCAGCTTCAACGCCTCTGGCAAAATCTGAGAGAACACGCGCGCACCCTGCGAGCCACCAAACACCAGCAGATGAAAAGCGCCACCTTTTTCTGGTGCGTTATAGGCCTGACCACACACCGCGATCACATTGTCACGCAGTGGATTGCCGGTCATGGTCGCTTTAGCAGCCAGATCAGCAGGCAATGTTTTAAGCGGAAAGCTGGTTGCAACGGCACTTGCGCCTTTGGCCAGCATCCGGTTCGCCCGACCCATCACAGCATTGGCTTCATGCAAAATGGATGGAACACTTAAGAGACGGCCAGCAAACATTGGCGGAAAGGTCGGATACCCGCCAAAGCCAACAATCGCAGCAGGTTTAGCTGCGCGGATTGCTTTCATGGCCTGCAACGTACCCAAGCCAAGCTTGATCGCCGTTTTGGCGAGAGAAATCGGGTTCTTGCCACGAATGGTGTCGCTTTTGACCAGATGCACGTTATCTGCTGGAAAAGCACTGCCGTACTTGTCTGCGCGACTGTCCGTGATCAGCTCAACACCATACCCACGGCGCTTCAGCTCACAGGCCAGCGCTTGTGCAGGAAACAGGTGACCACCCGTTCCTCCAGCAGTGAGCATAATCTTTGGCTTCATTTCACTCTCCGACACAGGCAAAACTCTTTTAGGCAGGCTGCACAGGGGCAGCACGGGTAACGGTAATAATCGGGTTCTTGCGCGGCTGCGGGCGTTTCCGCGTCAGCGCCAGCACAAAACCCATCGTCAGGGAAATCGCCATCAACGACGACACACCTGATGAGATCAACGGAAGGGTCATTCCCTTCGCAGGCATAAGGTTGAGGTTCACCGCCATATTGATGGTGCTTTGCAGGCCAAACATGACGATAAGACCGGACGACGCCAGACGGCCAAACGGATCCTGATCCTGCGTTGCCATGTAAAGACCGCGCAGCACGACAAACGCAAACACGGTCACCAGCACCACACAAACGATGATGCCGTATTCTTCCGCAGCCACCGCAAAGATAAAGTCTGTATGGCTATCCGGCAAAATCCGTTTCACCGTACCTTCACCCACACCACGGCCAAGCCACCCGCCAGCAATGAAGGAGTCGATGGCCTTATCGATCTGGTAGGTGTCTCCGGAAGACGGATCCAGAAAACGCATGATACGCCCGCGCACGTGCGGCAGATACGTAAAGCCTGCAGCAACGCCAAGAATGCCCATAACGCCGAGCGGCACAATCGCCAGCCAGGAAAGCCCGTTCAGGAAAAACAACGCAAACAGCACAATAGTCAGCAGCATGGTCTGCCCAAAGTCAGGCTGCGCCACCAGCATGGCGGCCACAATGCCAAACAGAAGAATGGAGATCAGCTGCCCCGGAATGTCCTGCGCTTTGCGCCCTTCAGACAACAGGAACGCAATGATCACCACAAGCACAGGCTTGATAAACTCTGATGGCTGAATGGAAACACCAAACAAGCTCACCCAGCGCCGCGCACCTTTAATGTCAGACCCGAAAAACAGCGTGCCCAACAACAGCACCAACATCACGCAGAACACCACCAACGCCACGCGGCGTATATAACGCGGCGAAAGCGCAGAAACGCCCAGCATCACAGCGGCGCTTGGGATAAGGAAAAGCGCCTGCTTCTTCACAAAGTAAAAGCTCTCAAGCCCGAGGCGTTCAGCAACAGGAGGGCTCGCTGCAAGAGACAACACCAGACCAGACACCATCAGCGTGAAGATGCCGATCAGCATGTAACGATCAATCGTCCAGAGCCATTCTGCAAACGCACTGCGATCTGTACGTGAAACCATCAGCGTGCCCCCTCACCATTCAGCATTTTGGCAGCAGCAACAGCCGCTCTCTCAAATGCATCCCCGCGAACTTCGAAGCTCTTGAACTGGTCAAAGGACGCACAAGCTGGAGACAGCAGAACCACTGCCTCTTTGCTCTTGTCACGCGCCGCATCGCGCGCTGCCGCTTCAACAGCCATATCCAGACTGCCGAACTTGTGTGCCTCAACTGAGCCGCTTAGTTCCTGCTCAAACTCTTCCGCCGCTTCGCCGATCAGGTACGCTTTAACAATCTTCGGGAAGTAGGCTTTAAGCGAAGAAATCCCGCCCGCCTTCGGACGACCGCCAGCAATCCAATAAATCCGGTCAAACGCTGCCAGCCCATGCGCAGCAGCTTCTGCATTGGTCGCCTTACTGTCGTTCACAAACAAAACCTTGCCTGCTTCAGCAACCAGCATCAAACGATGCGCAAGACCCGGGAAGGTCGCAAGCGCAGCCGCAATCTCGTCAAGCTCCAGCCCAAGTGCTGCACAAACCGCAACAGCAGCAGAGGCATTCTGCCCATTATGAGAGCCACGCAAAGTGTTGGAGGAAGACAGGTCAGCCACAACCACCTGCTCTTCATCAAAAACCTCAAAGACCTTACCGTCTTCAGCATAAACGCCAAACTCGACAGGCCCCAGACAAGAGATCAGCTCAACCGGCTCACCGCTTTCTGCACGGCGCTGCGCAATAGCTGCACTGAATTCATCATCCACGCCAACAACAGCAAGACGCGCCGCTTTAACGATCCGCTCTTTGATGGACGCGTAATTCTCCATGTTCCCATGCCGGTCCAGATGGTCCGGCGACAGGTTCATCATTACCCCGATATCCGGCACAAGACTTGGCGCAAGATCGATCTGGTAGGAGGAGACCTCAACCACATAGACACGATCCTCGGAAAACTCTTCGAGATCCAGAACCGGACGGCCAATATTGCCCCCCATCTGAACATCCATGCCGCATTCTTTGAGCACATGAGAGATCAGCGCTGTCGTGGTGGATTTGCCGTTGGTCCCAGTGATGGCAACGAACGGCGCCTCAGGACAAACCGCTTCCCGCTCATTGACGAAAAGCTCCACATCCCCAATCACCGGAATACCAGCCTGCCTCGCCCGCTCCACACTCCAGTGCGGTGTCGGATGCGTCAGCGGAACACCCGGCGCAACAACCAGTGCTGCGTAGCGGGACATATCCGCTTCACGCAGATCGATCGCAGCAAGCCCGTATTCTTCAGCGGTGGCAACGCTGGCCTCATTATCGTCCCACACATCAACCCGAGCACCGCCAGCCTCAAGCGCACGCGCAGTCACAAGCCCGGACCCTCCGAGCCCGAACAACGCGACTTCTTTGCCTGCAAGATGACGGATAGGGATCATGTGTCGAACCTCCTAGCGCAGCTTCAGTGTGGCAAGACCAACAAGGGCCAGCACAACAGCAATGATCCAGAAACGAATAACCACCTGGCTCTCAGTCCAGCCCAAATGCTCAAAGTGGTGGTGAATTGGCGCCATACGGAACACACGTTTGCCAGTCAGCTTGAACGACGCCACCTGCACAATCACAGAAACCGCTTCCAGCACAAACAAACCGCCGATGATCGCAAGAACAATCTCGTGTTTGGTCGCAACAGCAATCGCGCCCAGCATACCACCCAGAGCCAGAGAACCTGTATCACCCATAAAGATCGCAGCTGGTGGAGCGTTGAACCATAAGAACCCGAGCCCAGCTCCAATCACTGCACCACACACAACAGCAAGCTCACCAGTGCCCGCGACATGGTGGATCTGCAAGTAACTGGAGAACACAGCGTTACCAGTCAAATATGCAACCAGACCAAAAGCCGCTGCAGCAATCATCACCGGCACAATCGCAAGACCGTCCAGACCATCAGTCAGGTTCACCGCATTGCCCGCGCCAACAACAACAAAGGCAGCGAATGGGATGAAGAACAGACCAAGGTTCAGCGTCAGCTCTTTAAAGAACGGAAAGCCGATACTGGTAGAAAATGGCTCGGCATCCAGAAGCGTCACCGCAAAAGCAGCAAGGCCTGCAATCAGGAACTCAAGACCCAAACGCGCTTTACCGCCAAAGCCTTTGTGCGAAGACTTGGTGACTTTCAGATAGTCGTCATAAAAACCAATAAGGCCGAAACCAACAGTCACACCCAGAACGATCCAAGTGTAGGGGTTGCGAAGGTCAGCCCACAACAGCGTCGCCACAATCATCCCGGAAAGGATCATCAGGCCGCCCATGGTTGGCGTACCCTTTTTTGTCAGCAGATGGCTCGCAGGTCCGTCCTCACGAATAGGCTGCCCATGCCCCTGACGCGAACGCAACGCATCAATGATGCGTGGGCCAAACAGGAACACAAACAGCAAAGCAGTCATAATCGCGCCGCCGGTACGGAACGTAATGTATTTAAAAACATTCAGCGCAGACAGGGAAGGATAAACCTCTGAAAGCTCCGCCAGCAAATATAGCATTTAGTCAACCTCAGGACTTACCGGTTGCAGCCGGTTCAGGAAAACGTTTCTTCAAGGCATCCACAAGTGGACCCATACGGGTTCCAAGGGAGCCCTTTACCATCACGATGTCGTTGGGACGCACTTCCGACAACAGGTCTTTTTCCAGTTTGTCGGAGATCTCTGAATAGGCGCCTCTGGTCTGTGCAGGCAACAGGTCCCAGAGCACCTTCATGTGAGTACCCACACAATAAACCACGTCGATCTTTGCGCGCTCCAGTTCACGCGCAAGGTCTGCGTGCAACTTGTCGGAATCTGCACCTAATTCGAGCATATCTCCCAATACGGCAATACGACGGCCATTCTTCGCAACTGGCAGTCCAGCCACCAGTTCGATGGCTGCGCGCATACTCGCCGGGTTGGCATTATAGCTCTCGTCAACAAGCAACGCCGTGCCACCATTCACATCAAGAACGGTCTGCGCACCACGCCCTTTCGGGGCAGACATTTCCGCCAGAGCCAGACCAGCAAACGCTAGGTTTGCCCCCAGCTCCATGACCCCAGTCAGCACGCCCAGTGAGTTGATCACATGGTGTGCGCCCGGAGCGCCGATCTTGTAGGAAATTTCCTGTCCGAGAATATTAGCATTCAGACAAGAACAATCTGGGTTTGCAGCTACTTTCTTGGCGATAGACTGAGCACCCGGCCGCATGCCAAAGCTAACAATGTTCCGTACCCCGGCCACAGCTGCCAGATAACGCAGCAAATCATACTGGCGGTTATCCCGGTTCAGGATCGCCACGCCGCCCTTCTCAATACCACTGAAAATCTCGGCCTTTGCACGCGCAATATCTTCAACTGAGTTAAAGGCTTCCAGATGCACGGGTTCCACAGTGGTTACGATTGCCACATGCGGACGAACCATTTTCACCAGTGGAGTGATCTCACCCCGATGGTTCATGCCAATCTCAAAGATGCCAAACTCAGTATCAGCATGCATACGCGCCAATGTCAGCGGCACGCCCCAATGGTTATTGAAGCTCGCGACAGGCGCATGGGTTATACCGGACTTGGACAGGCAAAGACGCAAAGCTTCTTTCGTACCTGTCTTGCCGACAGAACCAGTGACCGCGATGATCCGTGCTTTGGAGCGAGCGCGGGCAGCCACACCAAGGCGCTCCAACGCTTGAAGCACATCATCAACAGCCACGTATCGGCCACCTTCCGGCAGCTCCGCAAGCTTGTCACGCGCAACAACAGCGACGGCGGCACCAGCCTCAACAGCTGTTCCGGCAAATGCATGACCGTCAAAGTTCTCGCCCTTGATCGCAAAGAAGGCATCTCCGGGTTGGATCACCCGACTATCGATAGAGATTCCGGTTACGTCATCGCTCAGATCACCGTAAACATCCCCATCTACTGCCTCCAGAAAATCGTTAAGCAGCCACAGCGGCCCACGGTCTATTTCAGGCAGTTCAATCATTTGCCGCTCATATTCCGACTTAATGTCCGGGTCCAATAGGTTGATATGGGGGACGATAGTCCACTCAGGCTTGTCTATCGCTGACTTGAGCTTTGGTTTTTCTTCGGTTTTGCTCTCAAAAGCAGCGGTCTCAGCCCTCTCAGCAGGCTCCTCAGAAGCTGGTAATCCACCTAATGCTTCTGTGCCGTCCTGCTCATCCGGTTGAGTGGACTGCGATACATCCTCAGTGACCTTGGGAGCAACCTCTTCGAGACCTTCATCCGCAAGAAATGCATCCGCATCCGCGTTTGTCTCTTCTTCCGGTGCAGGAGCACTCTCAGCGTCTGCTTCTGCTTCTGCTTCTGCGTCTGTCTCAACCTTCTCCTCGGCTTCGGCTTCGGCTTCGGCTTCGATAGCCGCTAAATCACCCAGCAGCTCGTCTTCAAGTGCATCCGGTGTGTCTTCCGCAACATTCGGAAAGCCATCCTTGCCAAAATCAGGATCATGGCTTTCAACATCAGCTAATTCTGCATCTGCCAGATCATCAGCACCCAGAACGTCTTCTTCCAGCGCCAGCCAGTCTTCTTCCTCTTGGTCCTGCGCATCATCAGGATTTTCCGGCAGAGCAGCTTCCAGCTCCTCAACACCAGCCTGAACCGCAGCCAATAGATCATCATCATCCAGCGCGTCTGCAGCAGCAAGCTCATCACCTTCATCTGCAAGAAGATCCATCTCATCCAGATCAAGCGAGATCTCAGGGAGATCATTCTCAACAGCAGGAGAGGCACCATTCTCAGCAGAAGCTTCAGCCAGCGCTTTCTGGATTTCTTCATGGTCAGAGAAAGGCAGGACTTCCGTTCCAACAATCTGCCCTATTTCATGCCCCTTACCGGCCACACAAAGCACATCACCTTCCTGCAGCATCTTCACCGCTTGGCGGATGGCAAGTGCACGATCCCCAATCTCAAGAGCAGCAGGACAGGCAGCAACAATCTCCTCACGAATTTTGTCAGGATCTTCCGTGCGCGGATTATCGTCAGTCACAATGGAAACATCCGCAAGACGAGCAGAAATCTCGCCCATCAACGGGCGTTTACCCGCATCACGATCACCGCCACATCCCAACACACTGATCAGGCGACCAGCCGCAAAGGGGCGCAAAGCTGCAAGCACATTCTCCAGCGCTTCCGGCTTATGAGCATAATCAACAAACACCAGAGCGCCGTTTTCACGTGTGCCCACATGCTCAATTCGACCCGGCGCGCCGCGCAGAACAGTCAGCGCTTCAAGAACAGTTTGAAGCTCCACACCAGCAGAAATCGCGAGACCCGCAGCAATCAGCGCATTACTCACCTGAAAATCACCAGCCAGCGGCAATGCAACAGAGAACACACCCTCAGCCGTTTCCAGCTCAAGAACCTGACTAAACCCTTCCGGCTGAACGCTAAGCACCTTCAGATCATCGCCGAAGACACCGGTCGTAAACGTCTTAAGGCCGCGCTCCTCCGCAATCGCCAGAACGCGGTCAGCAAATTGCGTTTCCGGATCAACGACAACCACACCATCATCCGGCAGCAAGTCGCGGAACAAACGCAATTTTGCCTGAAGGTAGTCTTCCACCGTTGGGTGGTAGTCCATGTGGTCTCGGCCAAGATTGGTAAAGCCAGCCGCAACAAGGCGCACGCCATCAAGACGATGCTGGTCCAACCCGTGGCTGGACGCCTCCAGCGCAGCATGGGTAATCCCATCCTCAGCCAGACGCTTAAGGTCTTCATGCAAAGACACAGGGTCAGGTGTGGTCAATCCACCATAGCTCTGCCCTGTCGATGTGACGGTTCCAATAGTTCCAAGACTGGCGGAAACAAGCCCGGCATATTCAAAGATCTGACGCACGAAAACGGCAACTGACGTCTTACCCGCAGTGCCAGTCACTGCAACCATCTTCTCCGGCTGTTTGCCAGAGAAAGCCGCAGCCATCAAAGCAAGTTCCCGGCGCGCATCTTGTGCAGCGATCAACGGAACCTGTTTGGCTTGCTTGCGAATTTCATCAGAAAGTCTGTCCGCATCAATCAAAATAGCAGCAGCACCCGCGTCCACGGCCTGTTCGATAAACTGCGCACCATCAACTTTCGCGCCCTTAAGGGCAGCAAAAACAAAACCGGGCTCCACTGCTCGACTATCAGCAGTAAGCCCTGAAATATTAAGAGTATCAACCCCGTCTGGCCCTTCGCCCTCGGCGGAGTTTATCTCTTGTTTTGTAAGGTCTTTAAGCAACATAGCGTCGATATGTCCGGCCTATGAGACATGAATGTGGCAAACCAGATTTGGAGAACAATTGTCTTCATATTTCCCCAAAATCTCCGTGTATTGCCTCATTCAATTCTCCTGTTTAGTTCCGGTTCTGATAGGAAACCGGAATTGTTTCTGCGTCATCTGCGAAATCAGGCACCACGCCGAGCATTGGTGCAATTCTGCGGATAACAGATGCAGTGGTTGGCACTGCATTCCACCCTGCGGTGGAATAACGTTGCCCCTCCACTTTTTGCGGCTCATCCAAAACAATCAAAACGAGATACTCAGGATTGGACATCGGGAACGCCGACATGAAGGAATTCAGATAAACCCCTTCAGCATAACGGCCATTCACAACCTTCTGCGCTGTTCCAGTCTTACCGCCAACATCATAACCCGGCACAGCAGCACGCCGCCCGGATCCACGCAGGACATTTTCACGGTTGAGATACCGAAGGATCTCACTGGTTTCTGGTTTCAGAACCTGCTTAGCAAGCTTGTCAGCTTCTTCCTCACTGCGAGGCAGGAACGTTGGTTCAAGATATTTACCGCCATTGACCAGCGTTGCACCCGCAACAGCCATCTGCAGCGGCGTTACCCCCAAACCATGACCAAAAGAGATCGTCATTGCGGCAAGGTCATTCCACTTCGGTGGAAGCAGAGGCCGCGCAACGCCAGGAATCTCCGTGTTCATTTTTTGAGTCAGACCCACTTTTTTCAGGAATGCCTTCTGCTCCTCAATGCCCGCTTTCTGCATGACCTTGATGGTGCCGATATTGGAGGAGTAAATGAAAACTTCAGGCACAGACAAAACACGACGCTTGCCGTGGAAGTCATCAATCTTCTGACCTGCAACACGGATAGGCTTGGTGGCATCAAAGCCATCCTCCAGCTTCACCTTGCCACTGTCCAGCGCCATCGCGATAGTAATGCCCTTGAAGATGGAACCCATCTCAAACACACCGCCGGTCACCCGGTTCATACGTGCTTTTTCAAGTGCTTGCTGACGGTTATTCGGGTCAAAGTCCGGCAGCGACGTCATGGCGATCACTTCACCAGTGTCAGCCTTCAGCACCACACCCATGGCCGCCTTAGCCTTGTAGTATTCCATGGAACGACGCAGCTCATCGCGCACCGCATGCTGAACACGCAGATCAACCGAAAGCTTGACCGGCTCCATGGTCCGATCCTGCGTAAAGCCAAGATCCTGCAGATCCTTCAGCCACGCCTGATCGACGTACTTCTCCATGCCGGAAAGGCCCTGGTTGTCGACATTCACAGTCCCCAGAATGTGACTGACCGTCTGACCTCCTGGATAAAACCGCTTATTGCTCTCACGGAAGCCAACCCCCGGCAGACCCAGCGCATGTATAGCCTGACGTTGTTCAACCGAGATCTCACGCTTGAGCCAAGTAAACAGCGCATTGCTCTCAAGACGCTTCTTGATGACAGGCGTATCCAGCTCCGGCAAAATAGAGATCAGTCCATCAAAGACTTCATCCGTATCAGGGATCTTGCGCGGCTCAGCATAAAGCGCAGCACTCTTGATATCGGTCGCAAGGATTTCACCATTGCGGTCAACAATATCAGGGCGCGCCTGAGCAACGGAACTCTGTGCAGCAAGGAACCGCTCAGCAGGATCCCCATCCTGCAAACCAAGCAGGATCAGACGACCAGCAATAGCCCCGTACACAAACACAAAAATCGTCATCGCAAAGAAAATGCGCGAGCGTCCCGGACCACGAAGCCGGATCGCACTTGTGCCATGCTTTTGGTTCACATTAGACCGCCGCAAAAAGGAGCTGTCAGCTTTCCTGGCCACGAGCCCCTCCCTTACTGCACAGATGTAACGCGACTGGCGTAACCGCTCATCGCATCAGCAGAGACTGGCTCCATCAGAACAGGCCTAACCGGCAACGCCTTCAGTGTCGTGATCTGTTCCGCACGCAGTGGCTCAAGCTTCAAAATATCATTGTAACGATCAACGATACCCTGCAAACGCCCGGGCTGATTAAGCACACTCCACTGGGCTTTGTAGTAACGGATATCGTCTTTTTCCTTGGCAATCTCAGCAGAAAGCTGACGCACCTGATCGGCAAGGTTTTCGTTAGACATCTTGATGTCGTAAACGAGCGCAGCACCAATAACCACCGCAACAACAAAGAACAGATTTACGAAGCGCAGCATAGCTTAGCCTCCTAGACCGTGGAATGAAGCAAGGCGTGGAACGCCTGCCGCATGAATATCTAATTCCCGCGAAGGCGTATCCAGACGCCGACCAGCTCTCAAACGAGCAGAACGCGCACGAGGATTATCAGTAATCTCCTCAACGCTGGCATCCTGATTGCCCTTCACGATAAACTCGAAAGTCGGAGGAGGAATATCCATCTCTGGCATATGGCGTGATCCACCACCACGGGTCTTGCAACGATCCGCAAGGAACCGCTTCACGATGCGGTCTTCCAAACTATGGAACGTCACAACAACCAAACGCCCACCCGGACGCAAAATCCGCTCAGCCGCAGCAAGAGCACCAGCTGCCTGATGCAACTCACCATTCACATAGATACGCAGTGCCTGAAAGGTCCGCGTTGCTGGATGAATGCTTGCCTTTTTCGGATTACGCTTCACCACCTTTTCAATAACGCGAGCAAGCTCAAGCGTTGTCTCGAAAGGCTTCTCTTCACGCGCCTGACAAATGGCATGGGAAACACTGGAAGCACGCTTCTCTTCACCAAGCATTCCGATGATACGTGTCAGGTCCTTGCGCTCCATGGTATTCACCACGTCCGCCGCACTTGGACCATCCTGTTCCATGCGCATATCCAGCGGCCCATCAAACCGGAACGAAAAACCACGCTCCGCCTGATCCAACTGCATGGAAGACACGCCAAGATCCATCACCACGCCATCGACAGCATCATAGCCAAGCGCACGTGCATGATCCTCAAGATCAACAAACTGACCATGAACCAGCTGCAAGCGCCCATCAGACCCTTGTTCCAGAACGCGACCGTCACGGATCGCATCCGGATCCCGGTCAACGCCAATCACACTGGCTCCAGCCTCAAGAAAAGCCCTGGAGTAACCACCAGCACCGAACGTGCCGTCAATAATCACATCACCCGGCGCGGGGGCCATTGCCTCCCGCACCCGTTCCAGAAGGACTGGAATGTGACGCGCTGGTCCGCCAGCGATACCGGATTTGTCTCCGTCGCCGCCCGTCATCATAGTGCCCCTCCGGCTGCTGTCCCCGGCGCACCGCCGGAGGACAATACTGCAAGCGCCCGCTTCATGGCCTCGTCGCGGTGCTTGGCGAACCTCACAGGTTCCCAAATCTGAAACTTAAACCCCTGCCCAACAAAGGTGACTTCGCCATCAATGCCGGTGTGGTTGCGGATCATCTCAGAAAGAACAATCCGGCCATCCCGATCAATCTTCAGGGTTTCACTGGCACCATAAAGCGCCGTGGACAGAGCGTCGTACTCCATTGAGAGCGTCGAAAACGCATCAAGTCGTTTTTGGATTTCAGCTGTAAGTCCGTTACCACCTGCATCAACCGCCTCCTGAAAAGGAGATGGGAAGCAGTAGAGTCCCTCAAAGCCGTCTTTCGCTAACGCCGCACGGAAGGGCGCAGGGATCGATACACGACCCTTTGCATCCACCCGATTGGTGAAGTGCGAAACAAAACCAGCCATTGGTCCTCTCTTTAATGAGCCAGATCTTCTTGATCTGTCATCGGCACATCAAACAACTCTCCACTCCTTGGAGAGCCAGCGCTCAAATCAGGCAAAAACAACAAGATTACTGAAGTACAAACCGGAATATCCCGGGAGCCTATGGGATACCATGGGATGCCATGGGACGTCAATGAACCCACCAGCCCAAACCGAAAAGAATGCCCCTTAACATCTGGTAGTTATCACCAATTATGGTAAACGAAGTATTGATAGGAGTTTACGCAGGGATTTCTGCGAGTTACACGCATCCAAATTGCGATTACAACCAGAAGTACTCACAGTTTTTACAAAGGGCGAAGAAAGAATTTCGCCGATTAGCTCTAGTGATTTTAACCTATCAGCCTTGGCAAAACTCCGTTTTTCCCATGTCGGGCCATGAAATTCCATGCCCATTCAGAGCACAGTGGGGCAATTTCCCATACCTACCCACGATTGTTCTGAGTCGATAATTTCTGCCGGAAAGACACGTCACGCACCACGATCACAATTGGTTTTGTTGGTTATTTTGATCGCTCAAACAAAGGAGGCCGGCAGCTCTGCCGACCTCAAACCTCATCAGAAGACGCAAACTAAGCCGTTATCTGGCGAGACCAAGCCCAACCAGATAATCTGCACCCTTGCGCAAAGTGGTCTCATCCATGATCTCAAGGATCAGGCGTGGGTTGCTTTTCAGTTTTGCCAGTTCCGCAAACAGAGGCGCCCACGGAATAGACCCCTCACCCGGATTCCAGTGACGGTCAGCATGGCCATCAATGTCCTGAATGTGCACGTGCTGCAAAGCATCACCCGCTGACTTGATGAAGTAATCAACCGGTGGCGCGCCATAACAGGAGTGCATGTAGTGAGCATGGCCGGTATCAATTGAAAGCGCCAGAGCTTCGCTCTCAAAACTCTTCAGGATCTCCAATCGGTAGGACGGATCCAGATCTTCAATGTTCTCCAACACGATGACACAACCCATGTCCTCCGCTTTGGCAACAACGTCCTTCAGGTTTGCATGGATCATTTCCAGCTTCATCTGGCGACCATTGTCATAAAGATCGAGGTTGTTGTGATCCCAGATCGTGTAAGGACTATGCAGCACCATCTGGTCTGCACCCATCTTGGCGCACAGTTCGATGCCCTGATCCAACCGCTTGCGGACAGCCTGCTGAAACAGCGGATCAGCCGCAGATAGATCTAAGTTCCAGAACGGGCCATGCAAACCAAGACGCCCCTCATGTCCATTCAGAAGCTTCTTTGCTTCTGCGACCAGATCATCGCACCCGTTGTCCAGCAAGTTCCAATTATAGAAATCCTGCAGCTCAAGGTCCCGAGGCAGTTCCAGCAACCATTCACGATGTTGGGGAAGATGTTTGACGCACATTGCTGCGCCTAAAACCGGCAAATCACTCATGCGGCTATTCCAAGATAAGGCCTCAAAAGGCACTGCTTTCAGTTATGCCTTTGCTCTTACATGTCAAAGGCATTACATCGCCTAAAGCTGCTTACCTTTATTCCGGCTCGCTCTCACTGCTTTAAGCGCTCATCCCGCCGCATATATTTTGCGGCAATCGGAGCACCATGACAGCTTCGATTTGCGCGGTCTACGTACTATTCCAGAGCGAGCGAGAGCATCAACAAAAAATGCGCATAACACATTCAAAAGCTGACGTTCTCGTAAGCTCATCACACTCAGTTTTCCATTCGCACAAACGCAGTTGCCGCACGGCGGACTGAGCGCCAGATAAAGACGAGTAAGCCGATAAGCGCCATACAGGTCAGCACAGTGGCTACAATCCGAAACGTCCCGGCAAATCCAACCGCAGCAATCAAAGGAATGCTGACAAAAACAGAGAGGAACTGGCCAAGGAAAACGGAGGAAGTCAGCACCCCACCTGCCATACCACGCCGGAAACTCGGAGCCACTTGAAGTGCAATCGCCGGAAAGTTCGGCATCGCAAGCGCATACCCGGCCCCCATAGAGGCCGTTCCAAGGAACACACTCCAGGTTTCCTGCAAGGTCAGCAACATCAACCCAATCGCCATAAACCCATAGGCCAACGTAAATGCACCACTGTAACCAACACGTGCTTTAATCCGCCCATAAAGCAGAGCCGCTGTGCCACCAGTCAACATCAACGCGCCCAGCGCAGCACCTGTCATACTCGCACTGTCATAACCTTGAGCATCCAAAAAGAACGGCAACTGTGTCGGCATGAGGAAGAAGATCATATTGGTCAGCATTTGTAGCAAAGCCAGCGCTGCCAACAACCAGACCCAAGCCGGAGATCCATCGTCTTCTGCACTTGCAACCTTCTTTGCAACAGCAGAATGCTTCACTGGTTCGCTGATATAGCGCCACAAGAACGGCACCATGAGCAGCGCGAGCCCATAAATTGCAAACGGCAACCGCGGAGAGGTGACGGCCAACAATCCAGCCATTGAGATAAAGAGAAAGCCGCCAAAGTTGCGAGCAGAAGTCTGTAATCCCATCAGCGAGCTGCGCTGGTTGCCGACAAAGTAGTCACCGATCAAAGCTGTTTGCGCCGTCATCACCATGGCAACTGCAATGCCAAGTCCCAGCCGGCTCACCAATATGCTCGTCAGATCCGGCAGGACCATGCCAGCGCTTCCCATCACAGCAAACAGCAAAACACCTACAAGCAACAGTGCCCGCCGACCGTAGCGATCTGCAATCACTCCAGCCAGCGGGGCACAGATAATAACAGTCAGCGACGGCGTTGAGACCAGAAGTCGGGACAACCAAAGAACATTCGGATCATCCCGAAACATCTCCTCCAATCCAGCAAGTGCAGGACTGATCGTTGCGTTCGCCATGACTGTTAAAGTAGCCGCCATTAAAAGAGCAATTGCTCTGGGGTCTTTCCAGACCTGTTGTTCGGGCTCCACGTGCACTTGTTTCATTTGCTTATCCTCTTGCAAAATTACCCTGTTGAGATCAGGATACGACTTCAAGTCAACTTGAGGTCAAGTATGAAACTGCTGGATATTGGAGAGATCACCGAACGCTCAGGCGTGAAGCCCTCCACACTGCGATATTATGAGGAAGTTGGGCTCATTCAGTCCATAACGCGGCACGGTCTCCGACGTCAGTACGAGCCGCAAATCCTGACGAAACTCTCTCTGATCACACTCGCCAAGGCAGGTGGTTTTTCGCTGACAGAGATTGCAGGCATGTTTTCAGAAAAAGGGCAGCTTCAGATCCCGCGAGAGCAGATCCGTGAACGTGCTGATCTGATTGATGAGCAAATCAAGGAGCTTACAGCCCTGCGCGATGTCCTGCACCACGTGGCCGACTGCCCCGCCCCAAGTCACATGGAGTGCCCCTCCTTCCAACGCATGCTCAAGGCATCAGACAGACGAAAAACGACAAAGAAAAAACCGCCGACCAAGTAGCCGGCGGTTTCCTATTCTCAGGACGTGATTGCTAAGTTCAGTTTACTTCGCTGCACGCTCAACAAGCTTAAGGCATACCTGTGTCGCACATGCCATATCCTGCACGCTGATCCATTCCAACGGGCCATGGATTTCCTGCATGCCCGTAAAGATGTTCGGACAGGATGTACCCTTCGCAGTCAGCACAGAACCATCAGTTCCGCCACGGATCGGCTTGGCAGATACGCTCAAGCCCATGTCCTCATAAGCTGCCTTTGCAAGCTCAACTGGGGTCATGTCATCCCGCAGCCAATGATGCATGTTGCGATACTGTTCTTTCACCTCACAAGAGATGGAAGCACGCGGCTCGCTCGCCTGCACAGCCGCACACACCTGCTCCAGCAAATCAGCTTTTGCTTCAAGACCTTCCAACTCAAAATCACGCAGCACAAAATGCAACTCTGCTTCAGCTGCATTGCCCACCATGTCGGCAACAAAGATAAAGCCATCACGACCATCGGTGGTCTCAGGTGTCATCGTGGCCTGCGGCAGCATGGTGATGATCTTGCCTGCCAGATGCAACGCATTGACCAGCTTATCCTTCGCATAACCAGGATGCACGGAAACACCAGTGATCTTTACTGTCGCGCCATCAGCACAGAAATTCTCATAGTTCAACTCGCCCACTTTGCCGCCATCCAGCGTGTAAGCGAAATCTGCACCCAGAGCACCCGGCAGCTTGTCATGAACACCACGCCCGATTTCTTCATCCGGCGTAAACGCAATGCGCAGCTTGCCATGAGGGATCTGCGGGTTTGCAAGCAGATGACGTGCAAGACACATGATGATCGCAACACCAGCCTTGTCATCAGCGCCCAGCAAAGTGCTTCCGCTGGCAGTGATAATGTCATCACCAATCTTCTCACCAAGATAACGGGAGTTCTCAGGAGACAGGGACAGCTCAGAGGCATCCGGGAAGGAAATTGCTGAGCCATCATAAGCACGATGAACACGCGGCTTCACACCTTCAGCATGGTAGGCTGGGGCCGTATCCACATGCGCAAGCAAGCCAATCACGGGCCCATTCGTCTCGATAGTCGCAGGAATGGTGGCAAGAACAACGCCGTACTCGGTCAGCTCAACGTCACTGGCACCAATCTCCATCAGCTCAGCACGCAGCACCTTTTGTACATCAAGCTGGATCTGAGAGCTTGGGGACTCCGAGCACGTCTCATCGCTCTGGCTATCAATAGCCGCATAGCGAACGAGGCGTTCTTCCAGTTCCTGATCAAATTCTGTTCTCATAGAAGATCTCCTTGCAGTTACCTTCTATCTGCGCGAAGCCCCCTCAACTTTCAAGTTGGAACACTGCCATAAGAGCAAAAGCAAACCGGTTTTACCGCACTTCACTTGCAATTTTCCCTGCAAACCCAAAAAGAACGAAGCCCGATAAAACACGGAATCGGCGATACCGCGCCTGAGTGATAAAGCGCGCCCGCAACAACGAGGCCAACGCAGAATAGCCACTCAAAGACAGAACAGATATGCCGCAAAATGTTGCAACCAGAATGCTCGCTTGTGGCAGCAAGGCCAGCTCAGAGCTCATGACTTGCGGGAACAGTGCAACAAAGAACAGGATCGCTTTGGGATTGGTCACCGCCAGTAAAAATGCTTCCCAAAAGAGCGTCAGTCCAGAAACAGAAACGCTGACATCACCCGATAAATCAATCTCCTCACGCTTGAAGATAAACTTCAGCCCAAGCCAGACCAGATACCCAACGCCTAACCACCGGAACAAGCTCCACAAAACCTCAGAGGTGAGCACAAAGCTCACCACACCGCCCGCGCAAAATGCACCTGCAATCGCAAGCCCCAGCGTATTACCTAGGATAGTCGGAAAAACTCGGCTCATCCCCAACTGCGCAGCCCGCCGCACCGTGTTGAGGATCGCTGGCCCCGGCGTGACAATATTCGCCGCGGAAATCAGCACAAAAGAAACCCAAACCCAAAAATCCATTATTGTATTCCATTGTATACATGATTTGATTTATGGGTACTTGATCAGGTTGAACCAGTCAACCTCATAGACCGCGCAATACGAAAGCCCAGATCCTCAACGCGAAAGGTGGGATGACTACGCCGCCTGTTGGTGACAAGGCAACCGCGCTCATCATCTGCCCAACCACCGCCTTTAAACACGCGATACTCTCCATAAACAACCGGATCATACAGATCCCAGCACCACTCCCAGACATTGCCCAGCATATCGTAGAGCCCAAACTCATTCGGTTTCTTGCCCCCGACAGCCTGCGAAGTTCCAGAGGAGTTTCCGGCAAACCACCCAATATCTTCAAGCGGACCATAGCGTGTCCCTTGAGAACCAGCCCGGCAGGCATACTCCCACTCAGCATCTGTAAGCAGGCGAAACCCATCACTTACGGTGCATCGTTCAACCACTCCATCCTCATGCACAAGATAGGAAGGCTTCAGACCGTAGCTTTCAGAAAGGCGGTTACAAAACCTGATCGCATCAAACCAGCTGACAGACTCAACAGGCAGGTCATCGCCACTAAACTGAGCAGGTCTCTCATCCAGAACAGCTGCATAAAGCCCCTGAGTAACCGGATACCTTGAGGCGGCAAACGACTGGATCTGAGCTGTCCATCGCTCCTTTTTGCGATCATCTTTCTGATGCAGAACACCAGCAGGGATCACCACCATCTCCGGCTTTAAAGTGGAACCCAGCTCCCCCAATAACATTCCCCCCTCCAGCAAAACAGTAATCCCCAACGCGCTAAGTGTTGCACACCAACGAATAGAAGCAAACTTTAGGCGCTCCCAACAAGCTTCAGAAAACAATTTTGGCTAATGGATTGAAGGATCATCTCGCTCACTATGACCGGAACATAAACAGACCCATGACAAAGCCTCTTGTTGTGATCACAGGTGCCAGTTCGGGCATCGGGGCAGCCCTTGCAAAAACCTTCAGCAAAGACGGGCACCCCTTGTTGCTCTTGGCACTGTACAAGGAACCCATGATGGCAATGGACCTTCCCAATACGATCTGCAGCAAAGTCGACGTCACAAACCGCGAGCATATGATCAAAGCAATCCGCCATGCAGAACAGGCGTTAGGCCCGGCAGATGCCATCATCAACAACGCAGGCTGCATGTTCTTGAGCGAGCTTAAAGACCAGAACCCTGAAGACTGGGAGACCATGATCGACGTGAACCTGCGCGGCGTCTTCAACGGCATCCACGCAGTACTGCCAGCAATGTACCAACGTGGCTCAGGCACCATCATCAACATCGGCTCTATGACCGCCAAGAAGCCCTTCCCCATGCGCGCGGCCTACGGGGCCACCAAGGTTGCTGTTCACGGTCTCAGTGAAGCACTGCGGCAAGAGGTGGCCGGTCACAACGTCCGTATCATCACCATCGTGCCAGGTCTGGTAGAAACACCTCTCCCCTCCAGCACGCGCGATGCAAAAATCCGCGAATATTACGAAGAACAGAAGCGACAAATAGGCGGCGCACTTGACCCACAAAACATAGCCGACGCCACGCTATTTGCCTACAATCAACCGCAAAATGTGAACATCCGCGAACTGGTGATCACCCCAACACGGCAATCTGCCTAAATCTTCGGACCTTCATAGCAACACCACTGACCTATGGTCCATTTTTGAACCATCATGTCCATATTTATCTACCTACCGGATTAAAATCAGCCACGCTATCTATTCTCTCAAGGAAGCAGACAAGACCCGTCCCCCAATGACGCAAGAGGGTTTCTGGCCTCTGTTTTGTCTGCCTCCCCTTAACACATATGAGGAGAGTTCAGATGGTTTCGATTGCAGTTCACCAAACCATAAATGCCCCCGTCTCCACTGTCTGGGACAGCTGGAACGATTACGGCAATATCGACAAGTTCCACCCCGGCCTGCGCGCCTCATACCTGCTCGGCAAAAAGCAGGAAACCGGTGTTGGCGCAGTTCGTCAATGCGACTTCACCGATGGCAAAACTTTCCTGAAAGAACGCATCTCCGAATATCTGGAGAACGAGCGCATAACCATCGACATCTACGACACCAACGCACCTTTTAAAGATGGCCGAGCAATCTTCGAGTTCACGCCAACAGGTCCAGACAAAACCCGTATCACCATGACCATGAGCTTCACTCCGAAGATGGGCATCCTCGGCAAACTTCTGACACCTTTGATGAAGTTCCAATTCAAAAAGGGGCTTCGTGGGCTTCTCAAAAGCAACGCAGACTACGTGGAAAAATACTCCGGCCTCCGCGTAGCAGCATAATCCTTTCCACACTTCCAAACGGATTGATCCAGACCAGTTTTCTCAGCTCTGGATCAATCAAACCTTCCAATAAAACAATTAGGTACGCGCTGTGCGCGAAAATGATATGAACAACACACGAGTTACATTAGCATCCCGCCCAAATGGAATGATCAAGCCAACCGACTTCAACGTACTGCAGGAAGACCTGCCAGACCTGAAAGACGGCGAAGTTCTGGTCAAGCAGGTCTACATGTCTCTGGACCCGGCCATGCGCGGCTGGCTGGACGATGATGAAGGCAGCTACATGCCACCAGTCCGCATCGGCGAAACCATGCGCAGCTTTGGCGTCGGCATCGTAGAAGCTTCCAACAACCCAAGTTTTGCGGTTGGCACACGAGTGAACGGCATGTTTGGCTGGAGTGAGTACTACGTCACCACCGGTGAAGATCTGGTCCCTCTGCCTGACGATCTCCCACTGGAACACTTCATGGGTCTTCTCGGCCTACCCGGCGCAACCGCCTACCATGGCTTCATGGAGCTGATCGACACACCGAAAGCTGGAGAGACCCTCCTGGTTTCCGGCGCAGCAGGCTCCGTCGGCTCCCTCGTCGGCCAGATCGCAAAGGCAGAAGGCCTGAAGGTCATCGGCGTTACTGGTTCTGATGAGAAGAAAGACTGGCTCCTGAACGAACTGGGTTTCGACGCAGTCATCAACTACAAGACCGAAAACCTCGAAGAGATGATTGCAAAATACGCACCGGACGGCATCGATCGTCATTTCGAGAATGTAGGCGGCAAAATTCTTGAAGTTGCTCTCGACAACATGAAGATCGGCGGCAAGATCACCTTGTGTGGCCTGATCTCCATCTACAACGACACAGAACCATCCGTCGGCCCACATCTGGTCCGCGCCATAGCCCGGCGCCTCACTTTGAAAGGCCTCGTGATCATCGACCAGCAACACCGCTTCGGCGAAATCTTTGAGAAACTGAGCGCCTACGCTCAAAAAGGCCAGATCAAATACCGCCTCGATATCGTTGACGGCCTAAAACAAGCCCCTGAAGCCATCAACAAACTCTTCGACGGCTCCAACCAAGGCAAACTCGTCATCCGCATCTAAACCCAACTAGCTCAAGACTTCTCAGGTCAAACATAGTGGCAAAGCCCTCAACGTTTGCCACCACCTTCAAAGCACCGCCTCCCAAAGCGGTGCTTACTTTTTTGGGAAAATACCAGTCGGCCTGTAAGCCGGGTTTTGTAAGGCACAAGGTGTTACCCCTGTACGCGACGGCAATTCATCTGGGATGCCCATTACTGAACACCTCTAGCGACCCACCCGGGCGGTCAGGTCTGGAAACATGACTGGAAGTAAACTTCCGCGCCGCCCCTATTCGGTCTTGCTCCCGGTGGGGTTTACCATGCCGTTTTTGTTGCCAAAAACGCGGTGGGCTCTTACCCCACCCTTTCACCCTTACCAATGCATGCACTGGCGGTTTGCTTTCTGCGGCACTTTCCCTAAGGTCACCCTCGCCGGACGTTATCCGGCACCGTGTCTCCATGGAGCCCGGACTTTCCTCCACTACGGCCTTTCAGCACTTGTAGCAGCAACCGTCCGGCCGACTGGTGCACCTGAACTACGGAGCCTAAGGAAAAAGGTCAAGCAAAGAATTACGCTTGCACACGATCTCAAGCTGTTTCCATCGCCTGCTCAAGGGCTTGAACAAACCCGTACCGCAGCTTTTCATTAGCCTCAGCAAAACCGACAACAAGCCCCTTTTGAGGGGCACCCAGATAAAATACGGAAAGCGGATTAACCCCGAAGCCTCTCTGGTTCATCTGGTCTGCAACCGCAACATCATCACAAGTCTCTGGCAGATAAAGACAGGTTTGCAGACCTCCCGTTGGCATGGACACACCAACCTGATTACCAAAACGCTCTCCAATAAGTTGGCAAAGAGCAGCACCGTTTTCATGATATGCACTGCGGATCTTATTCAGATGCGCCCGAAAGTGCCCACTCTCAATGAAGTCTGCAAAAGCCATCTGCACATGCACATTCGCCAATGCACCCGATGCCCGCTGCGCCAGCTCCAACCCCACCACATGCTCTTTAGGGACAACAGCATAAGCAAGTCGGATCCCCGGCATCAGAGACTTTGCAGAGGTTCCTATATAGATCACGGAGTGACGGTCGCTCAGCCCCTGCAATGCTGCAATAGGCCGCCCTTCAAACAAAAACTCACTGTCATAATCATCTTCCAGGATCACCGCACCTTTGTCATGAGCTTGCTTCAACAGCATCAACCGTTCGCCCATTTCCATACGCCGGCCAGTTGGGTATTGGTGCGAGGGCGTCACGTAGATCAACGAGGCACGCTCAGTCTGATCAATCTCTGTTAAAGCCCGTACTTTTAGTCCGGCAGCAAAGAAGGCAGATCGCGCGCCCAGATACCCCGGCTCCTCAAGCAGTGCCACGTCCCCTTCCTCTGAGAAACACTGGGACATCAGCGAGAGTGCCGACTGTGTGGTTGGGAATGCAAGAACCTGCTCCGGTGAGCAAACCACGCCGCGCTCCTGCGCTAGATATTGCGCCAGCACCCGCTGCAACTCCGGCAGGCCAGAAGTGTGTTCATACCCAAGGGCATTGCCATTGAGCAATCGCGCTGCACGTCGCAAACTCCGTGCCCACTGCTCTTTGGGAAACAACTCTCGCGAAGGCTCACCCGGTTGCATGAAAACACCCCGCCCCGACGGGCTGGTGTAACGATGATTAAGAGAAAATCGCTTACCACGCGATGAAAGCGGTGACGCCGTTTCACGAACCGTACCCTCAGCAACAGCCCCTTCAACCTCAGGTAAGGCCACGACTTCAGGCCGAGCACCAGATCGCACGTCCACCAGACCTTCTGAGCGTAGCAGGTCATAAGCCGTGTTCACTGTGTTGCGAGAAACAGAAAGGCTGGTCGCCAATTGACGTGAGCTGGGTAACCGCTCTCCTTCAGGAACACGCCGCTTCAGAATTGCATTCCGATACTGCTGATAAATCTGACTCGATAGCGGAGTGCTGACCTCGCGATTGATCATCACAACATACTCAAACAACTGGCACCCCATAATTAGATTAAGCGGATCTATATGCAGGACCAGTTTTACAGAGAATACGTATCAGCGCAATACTTCTTCGCCCCGCAGCGGAGGTAAGGTGCACAAATGAAACAGAAAACCCGGCAAGCAGTCAGAGCAAAAACTCAAACCACTTGCCGGGCCAACTGGTCCCATATTGCCGTTTTCGCTCAAAACCGGGGACCAGAAACGGTTAAGACAATGACAGCAGAAATGACACTCGAAGCAGCACCAAACACCAGCACTCGTGAAACCAAGCCACCTAAATTTGCTCGTGTCAGAACAAGTCTGCGCGCGGATTATGATTGGAACACAATCCTCCCAATTCTGGAGAGCTCCCTTGTCGCCCATGTTGGCTTCATGGATGAAGACCGCCCGATGGTCATTCCCATGGCTTTTGCGGTTATGGACCGCACCATCTACATTCACGGCGCCAAAGCTGCGCGGATCGTGAAGAAGATGAGCAAAGACTCCCAAGTCTGCCTGACATTCACACTCATCGACGGCATTGTTGTTGCACGATCAGCTTTCCACCACTCCGTCAATTACCGAACCGCCGTCATTCACGGCACCGCCCGCCTGGTAACTGATCATCAGGAAGCATGGGACTCCCTCAAGGCCATCACCGAGCACCTTCTGCCTGGCAGATGGGATGAGGTCCGCCCGATGACGGAGAAAGAACAGATCTCGACAGGTGTTATCGCAATCGAGATTGAACATGCCTCAGCAAAAATCCGTCAGGGCGCACCAGTTGACGATGAGGAAGATTACGCACTGCCCTATTGGGCTGGCGTTGTTCCGGTCACAACGTCACTCGGTCAGCCTATTGATGATGGGAAACTACTGGATGGCGTGAAGGTGCCCGCTTCGCCAACAAATGCAGCTCGAAAGTTCGCCTAATTTTCGGGGAATTCGCCTAAAATTTTAAAAGTTAGGGTGGTTGACTTTGCCCGGTCAACCACCCTGATATGTCCTTGCAGACAGACTGACCGTCGGTCAGACATTCGTAAAATTCTAAGAAACTTTGAATGGGAACTTACCGTCCCCCGCCCGAATATGCAAGATGCATCTAGCTGCGTGCAATAATATCCTTAACGCGCTTGCAATACTTGGCACTAATCCGGTTCATACGCTTGGCATAATGGCCAGCGTTATAGCGCAAAATGGTTCCACACAGATCTCCGCCAGCGCGCTTATAAGCACCAGCCAGATATCGCATGCCCCATTCAATGTTGTTTTCTGGCTTATAAAGAGCCTTGGTCGAGCCGCGATAACCCATACCACGTGCGGTCGATGGCTTAATCTGCATGAGACCAACTTCACCAGCACGGCCGCGGGCTCTTGCGTTGAAGTTACTTTCCACTTCAACAACAGCCTTCGCGATATGGTGCGGGACACCGTGCTTCTTGGCTTTCTGTTCGATCAGCTTGACGTAGCTTCCCTTTTTTGTAGCTGCTTCAGCTTCATCTGAGAAGACATTGGTATTCACAACACCGCCGAGCATAACACTTGCAGCAAGAACGGGGATTACTACGTTATTTTTTATTTTTGTAAGGTTCATCTTCATTTCCTGGCAATCATGTTTTGAGCAGGAGTGTTTATCTTCAGAAGATGAGACGAAAATCAGACAGGTCTGATCACGAAAAGTTACAATTTTAATGTTTAAAAACTGGCATAAACCTTAGTTTATGGCACAAAAAAGGCTGACACAGGGCATATCAGCCTTACTTAAGGAAACTTTTCAACAAAACAGAGACATTCCGCTACGTAATCAAATCGTATTTCAATTACGTATTAGCCCCTGTTTTGCTGATATTTCAATGACATCTATCACAATCAGAAGGATTTTAGCTTTTTTAGTAGGCTATGCAGTGTCGCAATGGTCTGCGCATCAGCAATTCCGTCAACTTTCGCAGGACGGAAGTGACGCTGAAACGCTACAACTGCGTATTTGGTCTTCTCATCAAACACACCACTGACCAATACATCATATCCATAGAGCCCCAGAAGCGACTGCAGAGCTTCAATCGGCTGCCCTTCATCACCTTCCTGAAAGAAGCTCGAAGCTTCAAGCTCCACTGGTTCAATATAATGCCCAACACCAGCCTCAGCCAATCGCGCCCAGGGGAAATGACGACCCGGATCCTGTTTGCGGGACGGAGCCACATCAGAATGCCCGAGCACCCGCTCTGGTGAAATACTGTTGCGCTCGCAGATATCCCTGGCAAGAGCGATCACGGCCTCGATCTGCGCATCAGGATAGCCTCGCGTTCCCTCTTCTTGATCTCCCAGATTGGAAATCTCGATTCCGATACTGCGAGAATTAAGGTCATCCTCGCCCTTCCAACTGGAAACACCGGCATGCCAGGCCCGGCGACTTTCCGGTACCATCTGCGTAACCATACCCAGCTCATCAACCAGATAGTGGCAGGAAACTTCAGAGCGCGGATCGCACAGCCAGGAAATAGCCTTCTCGGCACTTTCCATCGCTGTGTAATGCAAGATCAGCATATCAACAGTTGGAGCGCGGCGCTCATTGTGATTGGGAGATGGACGAAGACGCGCAGGCACTGCGCATTCAGTTTTAACGCTCATATTCCTCGTTCCGCGCAGATCTGCTCATACGCTTTATTCAATGCAACCAGCTTATCACTGGCAATCTTGACGAACTCTTCAGGGACACCTCGACCGATCAACCGATCAGGATGTGTTTCCCGGACTTGCTTGCGATAGCAGGAACGCACCTCTTCATCACTCGCCGCCATATCAATGCCAAGAACCAGATATGGATCTCCGTCACCTCTTATATGACGGGCTTTAATCTGCGAGAAGCCAACAGCATCGATTCCAAAGATTTCAGCAATCCGGCTCAGGTAGGCAACTTCTCTTTCATGAATAACGCCGTCTGCCTTGGCTATATAAAACAAGCCATCCAGCACATCCGTGCGCGTCGTCTCATCTTCTGCAAACAACACCGAGAGCTTGGAAGCATAGGTCTCGAAGCCCGCCACGTCCTGCTGAGCCAGTTGAAAGAGCCGCGAAACATTGCGCTCCTCACCCGCTGGCATTTCAAACAGATCGTAAAATGCGATCACTTCGTCATGGGTCACAACACCATCGGCTTTTGCCATTTTTGCAGACAAGGCAATCATAGCGACCGTAAAGGCAACGTTCCGGCGTGCTTCACCAACCGATTGAACGAGCTGTTGCAGCCGATCAACCAATTGAGCACCACCGGTTTGCAACGCGCCTACAATCTTATCAAAGCTGCCCCAAAAATTCATTGGCATCCTGCTCTCTGTTCAATCTGCCTGACAATTTTGCCTGAATAGACAGCAAAATAATTAGTCACCGCAAATCAGGTTTATACCTAACAAATTATTTATCAATCTGAATAGTTTGTTTCCCTTGGGTTTTATTTGCCCACTGCTATCTATAAGTGCCCATTACCAGATTTCAGTTCAAGCCTCAGTCAAGCTTGCCCTCAAAATATGACCCCATGAAACACATGGGTAATGTTTTACAGATATATTCGCTATTAATTAAGTACACATACAGGTAACAGCGCCAACTAACTTCTCAGTTGCCTGCTGCCAGCGCACATTATTTCGTGCGTTTCGGGATGGGGATTTCAAGTGGAAACGATACCTCCACATCGTAAATTACTTTACGCCGGCATAGTGTTTGCTGTGATTGGTGCCATTGCCACAAGCTTTTATGCCATTGACCAAGCGACTTTATATTATTTATTCAAGAGTGAAGCTCAAAAAGAATTCGACACAGCAAAGAATATCATCAAATCACACCATCCTCTTGAGGCACCCCCCAGTGAAGACACAGGACAAAAGGATGTCTCTTCTCCGTTAAACTTTGGCCTGCGCGGTTCCAGCGCGGCCCCAACCACCGAAATCATCTCTCCAAGTTGGAAACTGCCAGCAACCAAAGCCACTGCGGTTAAGCAAGCTCTGGTCGAGCAGTTTGAAGAATTCGAACTGCTGGTCGTCAACGTTCCCGGCCGCCCATTGGCCGTGCACCCGCGGGATATGACCAGTGACCGAGTCAACGAAATTCTGTCCGACCCCTCCGCCTATGACGCATGGCACTCAGCGCTCAACTCAGGACAGTTGGTGATCTACTCCAACTTCAACTGGTTTGAATGGCGGATACCAAAATTTGGCGTCGTCATTCCTTATGTGAATGATGACAACAAAGCCCGTGGTGGCTTTATCTTCACCACAAAACCAGCACTCAACACCGTCGTGTTTATGGATGCAATCGCCTTCGGGTCGGCCTTTGCATTCCTATTGGTCCTCGTCGTAGCAATCGCCTCCATCATGTTCGCCTGGAAAGGGCTGCATGATCGCTGGAAAACCTCCAAAACAATCCGCTTCCTCGCGCATAATGACCCACTGACGCACTTGCCAAACCGCGCGGTTTTCTCGGACGAGTTGAACAAAGCACTTCGAAAGGCATCCATCACAGCTTCCAATGTATACGTCATTGCCATTGACGTTGATAAGTTCAAGGAAGTGAACGACAACCACGGCCATGCGGCTGGCGATACGTTTCTCCAAATCATCTCGGACCGGTTGCGGCTCGTCTTCACCGATCACCTCGTCTCGCGTCTTTCTGGCGATGAGTTCGCCGTGATGATCGAAGGGGAATACACCAGCCACGACATCACCGTGCTTGCCCAGCGTGCCATGGCAACCACCAACTCCAGTTGCGTCATCGACAGCAAAGAGATCCAGATTTCCCTATCCATGGGCATCGCTCAGGCAACCGATGCAGCATGGCGATCCTCCCGCCTCCTTCATTGCGCAGACCTGGCGCTTTACCGCTCCAAGAATGGTGGACGCTCCACTTACACCTGGTACGAGTCCAGCATGGATGAAGAGCTGGAACGTCGCCGCGAGCTGGAAACAGAGATGATCCGTGCCCTAAAGCTCGACGGGTTCTCAGTCGTGTATCAAGCTCAGGTTGGTCTGGCAGACAACAAACTCAAAGCCTTTGAAGCCCTGCTACGTTGGGTCCATCCGGAAAAGGGCCGCATCTCACCAGAAGTCTTCATCCCGATCGCAGAAGACACAGGCCTTATTGAAGCGCTCGGCGAATACGTGCTCAAAAAGGCTTGCACTGATGCGGCAAGCTGGGCTGACCCAAGCCTGAAAGTCGCCGTCAACTTCTCGCCTGCACAGTTCAAGACCGGATTGATCGAGCAGAAGATTTCAGAAGCCCTCGAAGAATCTGGGCTGGCACCTGAGCGCCTTGAGATCGAGATCACCGAAAGCCTTCTGATTGCCGATACCACCAGCGTGGTGAAGTCACTCAAGAAAATCGGGAACATGGGCGTTTCCATCGCCATGGATGACTTCGGCACTGGCTATTCTTCCCTAAGCTACCTTTCTCGCTTCCCGTTCAACAAAATTAAGATCGATCGCAGCTTCATCATGAACATCGGCAAGGATGCCCACACCGACGCAATCGTTGCTGCGATTATCGGTCTTGGCCGTTCACTTGACGTATTGATCACAGCAGAAGGCGTTGAAGAAGAAATGCAGGCCCAAATCCTGCGAGCCGGCGGCTGCGATATCGTTCAAGGTTATTACTTCGGCAAACCATCTAACGTTGATCCGGCCAATCCGCACGCAAATGTCCGCTGCACGCTTGGAACACAAGAGGCCAAGCAGATCGAAGCTGCCTACGTCGGATAACCTCTCAAATAAGCCTAGCGAGAATAGCAGGATATCTCTCGCTAGGTGCAGCACGCTACCTTGACACAAATGACCCACGCTTGGGATTCGCTGTGAGGTAGCTATGGCAGACAAGAGCAATGCAAACACTGAGGACATGAGCGAAGAGGAGGATCTTGCTGAGACTGCACGGCCCTTCCACTATTTGTCGTTCTTCCAGCTGCTTCAATCCCTCATCACAGCTCTCTTGCTGGGCGTCGTAGCACTCATCTCTCTGGAAGTGCTCATGTCACCTATTCCAGAATCTGCACTCCGGCCCATGCTGATCTGGCTTGCACTGGCGTTCTTCTTTGTCGTGATCGTCGTGCCGAAAAACTTCACACTCGGCTTTTTGTGCATGTTGCTGTGCCAACTCGTCGCTTGGCGGATTGCCTCACTCTATTATGCATACCTGCTCAGCTGGCCTCTTGCCTTTGCCTTCTTCGTCAATCTCATCTGGTTCCTCAGCACAATCCAGCGCAACTCATTTGAGACAGCAGGCCGCGGCCTGACACTTTGGCAATGGCAACTCACCTTCTTCCGCATTCTGGTTGGCTTTGTGATGGTGCCACACTTCACCGACAAGTTGTTTGCCGGATCTCTCCCTTACATGGAGCATGTAGAGTTCTTCTCCCTACTCGGTTATCCCGACCCTGCAATGATTATTGATGCCGCAGGCTTGGCAGAACTGGCCATTGCAATTGGTATCGGCCTCGGGTTGCTCACCCGTCTCTCCTGTTTCTTCGCAGCCGCCTATATCTTGTTTGCAGCAACGTTGAGCGGGGCACTGGAGCACGGTTTTGTCTCCTTTGCTACAGCCGTCTCATGGGAGCTGCCGCTAATCCTGTTTGCGTCTTATCTTAGCTTCACTACGACAGGAGGGGGAGAATTCTCCATAGATGGTGCGCTGCGCAGAACCGGCAAAATGCCCGGATGGATCAAACTGCTCATGGGAGACACAGGTCTCGCCCACAATGAGCATGTCGATTAAGTAAGCAATGATAGATACCTGCTGCGATCAGGTTACATCGCAGCAGCGGACCGCGCGGCTTGGTCATAGTGACCTGACACACTACGCAAAACAGATGCAAGCCGGGACAACTCGGCTTCATCAAGTCCAAGTTCTTTCACAGGCTTCACCAGCAAGGCATCACGCAGCTGCTTGTAAGCATCGCAAAGCGCACACCCTTCCTCAGTAATTTCGGCAATTTTCTCCTTACCGCGCTTACCGGATTGCACTAGGCCAGCCTTCTCCAGTTTTTTCAAAGCGTAAGACACCGTGTGCGTATCCTCGATGTTCAGAACGAGGCACAGATCAGCCAGCGTTTTTGAGCGTTCACGATGATTGACCGAGTGAAGCACAAGCGTTTCCAGAGGGGATAACCCCTCCTGCCCTGCAGCTGCCATGCATCGCACCATCCAACGATGATAGGCATTCACCATCATCGTCACCGCAAATTCCACTTCAGACAGTGCAGGCAATTCACCTGATGCAAGGTGCGATGAGGACACGACCGGTCCAACGCCCAGCCCGCCAGTATTTTTCTGCTCTAAAGCATCACTCATTTTCGACCTCACAACCACCAAGTTAGAATTGCGCAGATTCGCATCATCTCGCGCAACATAATGTCGAGAGTTTACGTAGATCACACAACCTCTCTTAAAAGACCGATCCACGTAAATTTCAATACCAATCGCTGCGTTTCTCCTGACTCTCGCATATTCACATTGACAATATGTCTACATTTTGTAGATGTATCACAGAATAAGATTTCAAATCGAGGTGGGACAAAACATGACAATGGGCAAGTGGGACTTCTGGATCGACCGCGGCGGCACCTTCACAGATATCGTTGCACGCACACCTCAAGGAGAAATACGCGCCCATAAAGTCCTCTCCGAAAACCCTGAGGCCTACAAAGACGCCGCCATTCAGGGCATTCGCGATCTCATGGGCGTTGCCAAAGACACCCGCATCCCATCCGACCAGATCCGGGCGGTAAAAATGGGCACCACAGTCGCGACCAACGCACTGCTGGAACGTAAGGGTGACCGCACCCTTCTGCTCATCACCAAAGGCTTCCGCGACGCTCTGGAAATCGGCTATCAAGCCCGCCCGGACATCTTCGCCAAAGAAATCATCAAACCAGAGCTCCTCTACGATCAGGTTCTGGAAGCAGATGAACGCGTCCGCGCTGATGGCACTGTTGAAGCAGCTCCAGACCTTGACCAGATCAAAGCCCAGCTCGAAGCAGCCTACGCTGATGGCACACGCTCCATCGCCATCGTCTTGATGCATGCCTACGCTTTCCCTGAGCACGAGAAGCAGCTGGCGGAGATCGCCAAGCAAGTCGGCTTCCCGCAGATTTCCGTCAGCCATGAAGTCTCCCCGCTCATGAAGCTGGTTGGCCGTGGTGACACGACTGTGGTTGACGCTTACCTCTCTCCAATCCTGCGCCGTTATGTGGATCAGGTTGCTAATGAACTCGACATCCAGAACACCGATTGCCGTCTCATGTTCATGCAGTCCTCCGGTGGATTGACCGACGCCTCCCTCTTCCAGGGCAAAGACGCTATTCTCTCCGGCCCGGCTGGCGGCGTTGTTGGCGCAGTTGAAACCTCCAAAATGGCAGGCTTCGAAAAGCTCATCGGCTTCGACATGGGCGGCACCTCCACGGATGTTTCCCACTTCGACGGCGAGTTTGAGCGTGCGTTTGAGACCGAGGTGGCTGGCGTTCGCATGCGCGCACCAATGATGATGATCCACACAGTGGCTGCAGGTGGTGGCTCCATCCTCCACTACAAAGACGGTCGCTTCCAGGTTGGCCCCGACTCCGCTGGCGCAAACCCAGGTCCAAAGTGTTACCGACGCGGTGGCCCGCTCACCGTCACCGACGCCAACGTCATGACAGCAAAACTCAACGCTGACTACTTCCCGAAAATCTTCGGCCCAAACCAGAACGAGCCTCTGGCAATCGAAGAAGTCGAAGACGCGTTCAACGCACTGGCCGCTGAAATCGGTGATGGCAGAACCGGCGAGGAAGTCGCAGAAGGCTTCCAGAAGATCGCTGTTGAGAACATGGCCAACGCCATCAAAAAGATCTCCGTTCAGCGCGGTTATGATGTCACCGAATATGCCCTCACCTGCTTCGGCGGCGCTGGCGGCCAGAGCGCCTGTATGGTGGCCGATAGCCTCGGCATGAAAACCGTGATCGTCCACCCGCTCTCCGGCATCCTCTCTGCCTACGGCATGGGCCTTGCGGATATCCGCGCCACCCGCCAACAAGCAGTCGTCAAAGAGCTGAACACCGACAACCTCTCCGCTCTGGAAGAACTGGCTCAGCGTCTTGCAACAGACGCCAAGAGCGAAGTCGAAAATCAGGGTGTTGCGGAAGACGAACTCACCGTCCTCCCACGCGCGCACCTGCGTTACGACGGCACCGACACACCAATCGCTGTGGATCTGAACACAGGTGATCTCGACGCTATGATCACGTCCTTCACTCAGAACCACATCAAACAGTTCGGCTTTGCCTACGAGAACAAGACCATTGTGGTCGAAGCTCTCGAAGTGGAAGCCATTGGCGGCGGCGCTGGCCTGCAGGAGCCAGACGTAGCGCTGGCAGCAAACGCCCCTGCCATTGCAGAGCAAACCCAGTTCTACGCGAACGGCAAATGGCAGGATGCCTCCATCCTCAAGCGTGATGCGTTCCAGCCGGGCATGAAGCTGCAAGGCCCTGCCCTCATCATGGAACCACACGCAACCATCGTCGTGGAACCGGGCTGGCATGCTGAGGTCAACGCCAAAAACCACATCATTCTAACCCGCACCATCCCGCTGGAGAAGAAAGTCGCTCTCGGCACCACCGCCGACCCGGTGATGTTGGAAGTATTCAACAACCTCTTCATGTCCATCGCAGAGCAGATGGGTGTGACCCTGCAGAACACCGCCTACTCCGTAAACATCAAAGAACGCCTCGACTTCTCCTGCGCAGTCTTTGACCGAAACGGTGCACTGGTTGCCAACGCCCCGCACATGCCGGTGCATCTGGGGTCCATGGACCGTTCTGTTGAGGCGATCATTTCTCTCAATAAAGGCAAGATCAGACCGGGCGATGTGTTCGCACTCAACGCCCCATACAATGGCGGCACCCATCTGCCAGACATCACCGTTGTCTCTCCGGTCTTCGACGATGCCAACAACGAAATCCTGTTCTGGGCAGCCTCCCGTGGTCACCATGCTGATGTCGGCGGTTCCGCTCCAGGCTCCATGACCCCGCTCGCCACAACAGTGGATGAAGAAGGTGTCCTGTTCGACAACTTCATGCTGGTGGATCAGGGCGAGTTCCGTGAAGAAGCGTTGGTCGAGCTGCTCACCAACCACAAATACCCGGTTCGTAACGTTCACCAGAACGTGGCTGACCTGAAAGCCCAGATCGCAGCAAACGAAAAGGGCGTTCAGGAACTGCGCAAGATGACAGACCATTTCGGTCTGGAAACCGTGCAAGCCTACATGGGCCACGTGCAGGACAACGCCGAAGAAAGCGTCCGCCGCGTGATCGAAGCACTGGCAGACAGTTCCTACGAGTACCCAACGGATCAGGGCTCAACCATTAAAGTCAAGATCACCGTTGATAAGGACAAGCGCGAAGCAACCGTGGACTTCACTGGCACCAGCGAGATGAAAGAAAACAACTTCAACGCACCGGAACCCGTCACCCGCGCCGCAGTTCTCTACTGCTTCCGCGTCATGGTCGAAGGTCACATCCCGATGAATGCAGGCTGCCTGCGCCCAATCAACATTGTGGTGCCAGAAGGCTCCATGCTGCGTCCGCATTATCCGGCAGCTGTTGTGGCAGGCAACGTGGAAACCTCACAGCACATCACCAACGCGCTGTTCGCAGCCCTTGGTGCCATGGCGAACTCGCAAGGGTCCATGAACAACCTGACCTTCGGCAACGACACCTATCAGTACTACGAGACCCTTTGCTCCGGCTCTCCGGCTGGTCCCGGTTTCAACGGCACTGATGGCGTTCACGTCCATATGACCAACTCCCGCCTCACTGATCCTGAGGTTCTGGAGTTCCGCTATCCTGTGCTGTTGGAAGACTTCCACATCCGCAAGGAAACAGGCGGCAAAGGCAAGTGGCATGCGGGTGACGGCACCAAACGCACCATCCGCTTCCTGGAGAAAATGGACTGCGCAATCCTCGCATCCCACAGAACCATAGCACCCAAAGGCATGCAAGGCGGCGAAGATGGCCAGAAAGGCCGCACCTACGTGCGCCGCAATTCCGGCCAGATGGAAGAGCTGAAAGGCTGCGACCAGACAATTCTGGAAGCAGGCGAAGCAATCACAGTCGTCCCCCCAACCAGCGGCGGCTGGGGCAAGGCAGACTAAGCTTCTTTAAGATCACAAATAATAAAAACGCCCGGCTCACCCAGTCGGGCGTTTTTTATTTTGCTGACGCCAGAACCTTCTAAAAGAAAAATATAAACTGATTAAATATTCTCAGTTTAACGCTCTAGTTTCTGGGTTATTATCTTTAAAACAACATATAGCATTCCACGAATCATGAAACATATTGATATTTTTGAGATCTATAAAGAGCTTTACTTTCATGAAATCCAAATGAGAGAAAGTATCAACTCACGCATACAGATTCCAGCAGCCATAATAGTTTCCAACATTGGCGTACTTTCTTACATGTTATCCAACGTCACTCCGACGAGCGCAGATTTCTACACTGCCTGGATTTTACTAATGATATTAAACGCTATACTCTTGTCGTTTAGCATTACTTATCTAATATTTGCATGGCATGGCTCTGAGTACCGGTTTCTTCCGAGTTCAGGAGCTACAAGAGAGTACGCCAAGACTTTAGAGAAACACTATGCAGACTATGAAGACGCTGAAAATCTGACAAGCAATGCTATCTATAACTACCTAATTGATAAGTACATTACTTGCACCGATACAAATTCAAAAAGTAATGACAATAGATCTTATAATATTCATTTTTCCAATCGCTTCTTGAGCCTATCACTATTCCTGACATTAATAACATTTGGATGCTTTCATTTAGGAAGTTTAAAAAAAGAGTTCCATGACAGTACTTACAAAATAGAGCTGACCAACCCAAGTTCAGCAGGGAACACAAAATGACCGGCAAGGACAAAGACAAAGCTCCACCACCTCCACCGCCGCCACCTGAACGCGTCATTCGAGAAGGTTGGACACCGGAACGGAAACCAGTAGAGAAAGACCTAGAAGATGACCGATGAAAAACCCAAAAACCCTCCACCTCCTCCACCACCTCCTCCTGAACGGTCAATCAAGGAAGAGCAGGAATCTCCCAAGCCAAGGTAGAAGTCTTGTTTGTTAGAACGATACGCCCTGTTAGACAGTTTTGTTAACTACGGTGATTGTACTGAATCGATAACAAGAAAAACTTCAAGAAGCTTCTTTAATGTCTGGCTTCATCAGCCAGACATTTTTATTCCTCAGCTCCCACCAACCGCACTCCATAAGCCTCAAACTTCTCATCTGAAGTCACAATCTCCAAACCTTCCGCCTGTGCTTGTGCGATCAGCATTCGGTCAAACGGATCTTTGTGGTGCTCTGGGAGATAGCCAGCCTGCTCACCATGGAAGAGTGAGATTGGCAAGCCCAAGAAACCTTCTTCTTCAATGATACTGGCCAGTCCTTTGGGAGCTGCGAGCTTTCCGAGGTTCTGCTTGATTGCAATCTCCCAAGAGCTGGCGGCACTTACAAAAACCTCATTATGAGGATCTGCAATTATAGCCTGCGCTTTGGCCCCTAACTGCGCGTCACCACCAAGCCACCATAAAAGAGCATGCGTATCGAGGAGAAGACGTCTCATTCCTCCCCCTCAAAGCCTGAGGTAACTTCTTTAATCTCTTCGTTGAAGTCAGGTGCCAATTTGATCTGCCCCTTGAAGCGCCCCGGTTTGCGCGGTTTCAACTGTGCCTTATGCGGCACGAGATCGAGGTAAGGTTTACCTGCCTTAGCAATGACAACGCGTTCTCCCTGCCAAACCTTTTCGCCAAGTTTGGATAGATTGGACTTCGCTTCATGCATATTGACCTTCATGGCACCTTACCTTAGCTAAACTTAGCTAATAATACCTCAGAGAGCAGAAATCTGCAAATCTAGTCGCCCTCAAACACCAACAGCACCGCATGGCATCCCATGCAGTGGTGAAGCTAGAGTTCCCGAAAGTCGGGATGAGCAAGGCGGCAGGCAGTGCCTGCGCTACTTATTGAAATAGTTTCTTCGGCATTGGCTACACGCCTTGCCCGGGCTTTCTTGGGATGAACAACGTCGCCTCTTTTGCCTATAAGGCACGATAGTCAGTTTCCTGAAAAGACAATGGCTTATCCAGTTAGGTTTCCCTAGCCAGACAGTTCCTCCATCTTTGATAGACACTTTCGCAAAAGCAGGTTTTACTGCCGGTGCTCTTGGATCTATCGCCGCGTGATACCCTATAGTCCTGGGCCCTTCCCCTCAAACCATGCGGTCACGTTTGAAGTTCGGTTCACCGGACCTCTGGAAGGTGCGTTACGTCTTCCAGAAGCCCCGCCCAGCCTACGACACACTGACGGTCGCTCCGCCAGCAGCCCGTTACGTAGGCATATGAAAAGCATAAGTACATTAGGCTGGAGGGGGATAAGTTTTTCTCTGAGTATTGTGTAGCGATCACACGATACCAACAGCAGCACGTAAGCCGGGCATCAGCTGAAAGGCCATATAAGCTACGTAGCAGCAGAGGAAGAACACGCCTTCCCTGCGGCTCACTCGCCAACCGGTAATGCAGGCAATGGCCATCAGCACAACCGTACCCACCATCACCCAGATATCCACCTGCGCGATCTCAGAGGGAACCGGGATTGGCACGACAAGAGCTGTTACGCCGCCAATGCCGAATATGTTGAAGATGTTACTGCCAACAATGTTGCCAAACGCAACCTCAGCATGGCCGCGCACCGCAGCGATGGCCGAAGTGACCAGCTCAGGCAAAGAAGTACCGATCGCAACCAGCGTCAAACCAATCACCGCATCGGAGACCCCAAAGTGATGAGCGATTTCAACGCTAGATGACACCAGCAAACTCGCCCCGATAACAATGCCAACCACACCCACGGCAAAAATCGCAAGTCCCCACCAAATGGAAAGGTTCGGATAGCTCGCCTGATCTGCTTCAGCCTCATAAATTTGGGCTGCTGCTTTTCCTGCTTTGCGTTCTGACCAGTAGCTGAAGAGTGTGTAGGACAGCAGCAGCGCAATCAGAATGAAACCAGCCGGTCGGGACAAATATCCCGTCAGGATCACACCCAGTAAAATCAAGCTTGAAAGCACAAGCACAGCGCCATCGCGTTGAAACGCTTCCCGGTTCACCGCAATCGGCAAGATCACAGAGGTAATGCCTAAGATCAACAGCACATTAGCGATGTTGCTGCCCACAATATTGCCAATGGCAACACCGGGGTAACCTGCAAGCGCACCTTGTAAACTCGCCACAAGCTCGGGCATGGATGTACCAAAACCAACGAGCGTCAGGCCGATAAACAGCTTGGAAACACCCAGACGCGTCGCAACAGCCACACTGCCGCGCACAAGGGCTTCCCCGCCGACAAGCAGCAGAACAAGCCCCCCAATCAATTGAAGGATCACCATGTCAGAAAACTTTCCTAAAGCGCGGTTCACGCTCGCGGTTGAGACTGATGTGCAATTAAGTACCCTTCAACCTGTTTACAAGAAGACTGGTCATCACATTACATTAAGCCAGAGCTCCTTTATGATGAGCCCAAGGCCCGAGGAAAACATCATCACCAGTACACAATAGCGGAACAAAGCCGGGCTGAAATGCCGACCAATATAATTGCCGCTCTTTGTACCAATATAGACAAACACCAGTCCGGTGATTGAGATTGCAAATGAACCCAGGTTCAGCAATCCCATATAAGTCAGCCCAAGGATCATCGTGGCGGTCACAACGGTGAAAAAGCTATTGATCGTCTGAATGAAGTGACTGCGAGGCAGATCCAGAGACACCAGAAACGGCGTGATCGGCATCAACTGTGAGCCCGTCATCCCTGTCAGTAATCCGGTTGAAAAGCCGGAGAGCGAACACCCCATCTTCTCCCAGTGCGTTCTCAGCTTCAGGTTCTTGGACAACAGCGCGTATCCCACAAACGCCATGATGACGAACCCCAGCAGGATCGTCAGCCAATGCGTGGAGGCCCAGCCCAAAAACCAGAGCCCAATGACAACACCCGGCACCGAATAAAGATAGATCCGCCAGAAGCGAGAAAACGACTCTCGAAAATACCCGGCCTCATAAACCAGTATAAGATCACTGATGAGCCCCGGAACCACAATAAGAGGGATGCCCTTCTTCAGGCCAACCGTGTAGGCAAGGATAGCAAGACAGATCGTTGTAAACCCAAGCCCGGCAAGGCCTTTCACAAAAGCTGCAAAGAAGAACGTAAACATGATGACGCCGATCTCAAAGGCCGTATAGCCGAGATACTCCGCCGCCATTGCCATGTCTGCATCCATGTCCATCATGAAGCAGAGCCTAGGCGCGAACTTGCAACAATCTCTATCATCTGCGGCGGCAAACTGAAGGGATCCATCAACCACCAGTTAGCCTAGAGCGGAGCCGCTAAAATCCTTTGACCAACAAACTCAGGCCAAGCCCGAACAACAGCAGCAAAATTGATGTTCTAAAGACCGAGGGCGACATCAGCTGACGCACCAACGAGCCAAGCTTGGTGCCCAGATACACAAACGCCAATCCCAATGCAGAAACACCCAGTGCACTCAGATCAAGCAGTCCAAGATAGTAAAGCCCTCCCGCCATCACAAAAGAGGACAGCGTGAAAGAGCAATTGATCGCCTGCACAAAGCGCTCGCTGTTCAGATTAAGCGACAACAGATAAGGCATCACAGGCATGATCTGCGAACCGGTAATGCCATTCACCACGCCCGTAAAAAAGCCACTGACAGGCCCAAGGAGCCGCTCCATCTCATAGGAAAGTTTCAGGTGCGGTGTGAAAAAAGCAAACAAGGCATAGCTGATAAGCACAAAACCCAGCACCACCACAGCTTCCTGAGCAGGTGCAATATCCAAAAACCAAAGGCCGAGCAGAATCCCCGGCACAGTTGCAAGCAACATCCAGCGAAAACGGACCACCATTTCCCTGAAAGATCCGGCATCGACCATCACCAGAATATTGCTGGTAATACTGGGCAGTAAGATGAGCGGAATTCCTCTTTTCAACCCCACCGCGTAAACCAGAAACGGCAGGCAAGTCGTTGAAAACCCGAGGCCTGTCGCGCCTTTGACGAATGCCGCGAAGAAAAAAGCGCCCGCAATTGCAGCAAGTTCCGTTGAGCTATACGCAATCTCCCACACAAAGAGATAACTAGAAAAATCTTTAAACATCTGGCACAACACACCTAACGTAATAGGAAACTTAATTCCCTATTGGAAAATCCATTAGATTTTTGTGAGAGCCCGTGAGCTATCACGTGGAGAAGAAATGCAACTCTGGTTTAGACTTATACTTTATTTCCTTAAGTTCCCTTTTCAGGAAAAACTAGCAGATATGTTCAGCAAGTCTGTTGTCTGCCTGCGTGTTCTCCCCTCTGATATTGACATGAACATCCATCTCACCAACAGCCGCTATCTGGCCATGATGGACTTTGGCCGTGTGGACCACATGAGCCGCACCAAACTTGGCAAGGCGATATTCCGCAACAAATGGACACCACTGGCCAACCACGCCACCGTCCGTTTTCGGCGCGAGCTCCCGTTTGGCGAGCCGTTCAAGCTCGAAAGCGAGATTGTGTATTGGACGGACGAAGCCTGTGTGATGGAACAACGCTTCATCTTCACCAAAGGCCCAAAGAAAGGCATCGTTGCCGCCACTGGTCTGGTGCGCGTCAGCATGTACGACCGCGCACAAAAGGCCTTTGTCCCAACTACAGCAGTGCTGGAAGAAACCGAAACGCTGGCTACGAAGCTCCCACTGCAGCCGCATATCGAAGCTTTTTTGAAAGAAGAAAAAGCAATTCAGGCCTATGAACGCAAATCTGCTGGTATTGCTCCAGTGGATTCATTAGAAATACCAGCTGCTGAAAACGATCAATCAAAGGCAGACAACAGAAAGCATGGCTGAGCAGACCTCCCTCCCGATCCTGTATTCATTTCGTCGGTGTCCCTACGCAATGCGCGCAAGACTGGGATTGGTCGCAAGCCAGACAACCGTTGCCCTTCGTGAAATCGTGCTGCGCAACAAGCCTGCCCACATGCTGGAGATCTCGCCCAAGGGAACCGTTCCCGTCCTGCAACTGACTGATGGAACCGTCATTGAGGAAAGCCTTGAGATCATGCTCTGGGCTTTGCAGCAAAACGACCCTCAGAGCTGGCTCTCACCAGAGACGGGCTCGCTGGAAAAAATGCTGCAGCTGATTGAAGAGATGGACGGCGACTTCAAACGCAATCTGGACAGATACAAGTACTCCACGCGCTACGAAGGTGCAGATCCAGACGAACACTACACCCTCGCCATTCAGGAGCTCTCCAAGCTCGCTGAACGCCTTGAAAGCTCAGCGTATTTGTTCGGAAATCGCCCGACTCTCGCAGATCAGGCACTCTTCCCGTTCGTACGCCAGTTCGCCAATGCAGATAAAGAACGCTTTGAGCGCGAAGCTCCTGCAAGCGTAAAAAAATGGCTGGGCGAACGCATCGACCAGCCGGATTTTAAAACTGTGTTTGGCACAAAATGGAAGCCATGGTCACCCGAGGATGACCTTGTACTCTTCCCGCAAGAGGCAGCTACACACGTCCTTTAAACAGCGCAACTTCGCCAACAACCTCGATCGTAACATCCCTGAAGTATGTCTCCAGAATGGACCGCAGATCATCGAGGTTATCTTGAGCATTCGAGAAGATGCCCTTGCTGTTGTAAAAGCCCATTAGTTTGCGCGCGGCCCAGTTTGGCTTCTGCCCTTCCCCTAAAATGGTCGAGCCAAACAAGATCCCACCATCATTCAACAGCGGTCTGAGGTTCTCAAACACCATATACTTCTGCTTCATGGACCCCGGCAGACAGTGCAGCAGATAACCCAGATTGATGCTGTCAAACTTGGCGTCGGTCCAGTCAATCGGCTCAAGCACATCAGCCTGGGTCGTGCTGACATTTGCCACTACAGAGCGGGCCTTGGCATAGTCCAGACAGGTTTGGTTGAGGTCCATCAGCACCAGACGCGTCTTATCCGGAAAACGCCCGTGCTCCAGAAAATAGCCACTGCCAACCCCCACATCGAGGTGATTGGCACTGACATTGCGGTTGAAGAAACTCAGTGCCTTTGAAGCGGAGCAACGCCACAGAAACGTGTTGGAGAACCGCAGAACCAGCAGGTCATAAATACGCAGAGTTTTGTCGGAGTACACCTCTGCCCCAGCCGCGCTATCCAAATTCTCTTTGTTCATTTCCGCACCAATCCTGTTTTGCTTCACGCATGCATAGTTGCCATACTAGAACAACAACATGAGCAAAACCCTACGTCATGGTTTTACACAGAACAACCAAGAGTTTGCATTAGCAGCTTTTCAAGCTCTGCAGCTGGCACTGTTTGATCCCAGAAATGGCGGTAAACAGCCTCTCCATCAAAGAAATCAGCTCCCTCACCATCAACACTCACCAGCCCCCATTTTGACGCGCCAACCTTGAAGGTTTGCGAGGCAAACGCACCAATATCATCAGCGTGTCGCTCATTCATGCGAATAACAAGATCATGCGCAGTTGCCGCAAGCTGCTCACGCTCTTCGTCAGAAGACAGGACATCCTCGGTATCCAGCAAGAACGCTTTGCCAAATCCGCCGTTCATATTCACCCGTTCAACATGCAGGCGATACCAGTCAAAATCAGCAAAATCGACATAGAGCTTGGCCTTTGGATGCCGCATCAAATAGCGGTTGCGCAGCTCAATGCACAGCGGATCCCCTTTGCTTAATCGCTCAAAGCGCCCGATGACAGTCAGTCGCGGATGAGCCAGTGGATCTCCCTTGCCCGGCTCACCAATCAGCAAAGACACCCGCTGATCCTGTTCAAGGCATTGAGAATGGTTGGAAAGGCTGGAGGCAAGCATAAACGGCACACCAACAACATCCGAGCTGACACCAACACGGCTGACAATTGGGTAGCCGGTCTCTGGCTCCAGAACAGCAAGAGAAGCAAATCTGACAGATCTGATCAGCTTCTTGGCAAGAGCGCGTGCTTCATCGGTGGTCTCACGAATTGGATCTATCTTCTTTTCCATACCAACCTCACTTTTCCCAATCTGACCCTGCTCAGATTCTTGGATCTTGTCTATCTCCACTTAAGCGTATTCCCGAAAAGTGGCCTCCATAATCTAGAGAGGACAACACGCTGCTTTAAGTAAGGTGAATAACATACTCAACTTAAAAATCAGCGAGAAATTGGTGTCTTAAACATTTTTTCAAGCATCTAATAAATTGATTTATATAACTTTTCAGACCTATTCATCTACATGAACAGAAGATGAATGGCGCTCTCAAAGAAGGTTCAGGCCATCTCTGGTTAATTAGTCTCAACAAACACGAAATACCGTTTACGGAGACGAAAATGGCTAAAGCATCAGCAGTAATTTCAGTAGCACTTGCAGGGGCAATGATGTTGCCAGTCGTTTCTGCAGCTCAGGCAGGCCCGCGAAACAATACGTACATTGAGAACAACACTTACGTTGAAAACAACTATTACCATAAGCGTAAGAAGAGGAAGCATAAGAAGCACGGCATCAATGCAGGTGAAGCAGCTGCAATCGGCGTTATCGGTCTGGCAGCAGGTCTCATCATCGGCAATGCAGTGACACCGCAACCTCAGTACGTTGCACCACCACGCCCAGCCTACCGTCCACCAGCACCAGCGTATCGCCCACCGGCATACCGTCCGCCAGTGGTGCACCACCAACCAGCACCGGTTTATCACGCTCAGGCTGTAGCCCCAGCCCCGTGGTCCCCGGCTTGGTTTGCATACTGCACCAACAAATACAGAAGCTTCAACCCGAACACCGGTACCTATCGCACCTACTCTGGCAAAAACCGTTTCTGCCAGTAAGCCCTGTCATCACAGAACACGCCCGCTTGAAAGAGATAAAGCCCCGTCTCGATCAGGTGGGCGTTCCCACATCTGGCTTCCGGCCAGCAAATCGCAAGCCGGTTGCTTTATTTGCAAACGCGATACTTGCAGCCTTTGCCATGGCAACCCTGATCAAAATGCAAGTGATCTTGGTGGTACCTGTCAGCCTCTGGTCCCAGCACAGTCGTGAAACGCTCACATGCTCCCTTATGCAAGCTGCTCAGGAAACGCACTTCAGCTGAAGAGCCATCCCAGCCCTCTTCGACGGTCACTTCCCGTCCATCAGACAAATAGAAACCAGCAATGTCGATGGCGTTACCCTTGCCGTGCTCTGAGAGCTTCGCACCGCGTTTGTTATTCCGGCCACGACAAGCATACCCCGCAGCGGTGCGAATGCGCGTGATTGAAACACCCAGCTCCCGCCGAGCAGCAGGCACCGCCACATCTTGCATCCAGCCATCCAGCTTTTGCGCCAGCTCGCACTCAATCTGCACTGGCATCGTCAAGCCAATTTCCTGACCACCGCCAACAACAGAGCGCAAAGAAACAGGCTGATCAATCCCACATCCGCCCGGCCCGTCAACAGCGCTTGAAATCTCAACACTCCAGCCACGGAGCACACACATCCTCGCAGTACTTGCTGGAGGAAAAACGCGCTGGTTCTCAAGAGGTACCGGAACAAGAGAAAGCGGCTTACCTACTGGAACAGGCGAAGGCTGAACACTCACCTTGCTCTGAGGAAGAGGCATCGGAGGCAATAAGGTTGAATTGCCAACATAAGGACGAGCTTTTGGCATCGGTGTGGCACCAACGTGTGCAGCGCCGATGCACATGCCGACAACCAAAACGGCAGACAAAAGTCTTCCGGCAGCGTTCCCACCTGTCTTGTAACCCACCTCGAAATCCTCGATTTGAACAGACGTTTGCCCGGTGCTGTTCCTGATTCAATGCTGAATATTTCCGTTTTCCCGCCTGAATTGTCATGAATGTTTTAAACTATCCACGCCCAATTCACCCCGGGAAAAGCAAGAGTATAGCCCGACGAGCATTCGCGAAGCTGCAGAAAACCTGCATATTGATTTGACAGAGGAAACGCAAGAATTCCCTCGGTCTTTCACAAAACAACCAGAAAGTATCCTCCGGCTTTACACATATTATTCGCTATAGAAATTTTCAGTGATCCTAGGTGCTTTTCTAGCAGTGCCATGAAAAATGGCATTTTTTTGCTTCCTAAGGCGGCTTCCGTCACATAAGCTTTAAACAGCTAGTGAGTAACGGGAGATAAATCCATGACTGTCACACGAAGCTTTAACGCCGTCGCAATTACACTTGCATTTGCATTTGTTGGTGCTGTCGTTATCGGCTTGCTATAGTCCCCCTCCCCCACACTGACCAAGTCCTTCACAAAATAAAAATCGAAGGCAAGACTTCACCAGATGCACAAAGAAACCCACCTTGTTACCAAGGTGGGCTCAAGATAATAAATTGCTTTTGCGTATCAGTTACGCTGCCACAGCTGTCAGGCCAGCCATTGTGCTCTGCGCTTGTGCAATGGCTGCATCACGGTCAACAGCAACACCTTCCGCTGCAACAACTTCCACATCGCTCACACCAATAAAACCAAGCACCTGCTTGAGGTAAGGCACAGCAAAGTCTGCTGGAGAGCCAACAGGCACGCCGCCAGCTGCTGCAACGATGTATGCCTTTTTGCCCGTCAGAAGGCCCTGTGGGCCGTATTCGGTGTAATTGAAGGTCACACCCACACGTGCAATCTGGTCAACCCATGCCTTCAAAACAGCTGGCACAGAGAAGTTGTAGATCGGCGCACCAATCACCAGCACATCCGCCTCTTTCAGCTCTGCGATGAGCGCATCAGACAGCGCAAGGCCTTCTTTCTGATCTTCACTGCGCTGCTCGTCAGGGGTGTAAGCAGCGCCGATCCACGCTTCATTGATGAAGGTAATCGGGGAGTTCAGATCACGCTCAATAACGGTGTCACCGTCATTGGAGATCTTAGAGGCAAGCTCATCGGAAAGCTGACGGGTTACGGATGTAGCCGTTGCCGCTGAGCTATGGATCTTCAAAATTGTCTTCTTCATCGGTCATCTCCTATGCCCCAAAACAGGAGCTATTGTCTTCTCCTGAACATACATAGTGGAACCGCATCGAATGATTAGATCACTAATTGGAAACAGTCCTTGCACACACCAGCGACAATCCGACAAAAAAAAGGGCTGCGAAAAATATCCGCAGCCCTTCTAAATCTCAATTTTTCAAAAGGTTACTCGGCAGCTTCACGAGCCATCGGGTTGTAGTTCAAAATCGGAGCCAGCCAGCGCTCTGCCTTTGCCAGTTCCCAACCCTTACGCTTTGCATAATCTTCCACCTGGTCCCGCTCAATCTTGCCAATACCGAAGTAGTGACTGTCAGGGTGGGAGAAGTAGAGACCAGACACAGCAGATCCCGGCCACATCGCGTAGCTCTCGGTCAGTGAGATGCCTGTCTGCGCTTCCGCATCAAGCAACTCCCAAAGAGTACCCTTCTCAGTATGATCAGGCTGCGCAGGGTAACCCGGTGCTGGACGGATACCATCGTAGTCCTCTGCAATCAGATCAGCATTAGACAGACCTTCATTCGGCGCATAGGCCCAAAGCTCAGTACGCACCAGTTCGTGCATCCGCTCTGCAAGTGCTTCTGCCAAACGGTCAGCAATCGCCTGACTGAGGATCTTATTGTAGTCATCACCAGCTTCGCCGTAGCGCTTGGCAATTTCATCCTCACCAATACCTGCAGTCACAGCAAACCCGCCAACATAGTCCGGGATACCGCTGTCAATCGGGGCAACAAAGTCCGCAAGAGCCACGTTCCCACGATCAGAGGAACTCCGGTCCATCTGCTGGCGAAGGGTATAAAGACGGTTCAGCTCAGTTGTACGGCTCTCATCGGTGTAAAGCACCAGGTCATCACCGTCTTGAGCACAAGGCCAGAAACCAACCACAGCATTTGCTTGCAGCAGTTTACCCTCTACGATCTCCTTCAGCATCTCCTGCGCATCATTATAAAGCGCCTGAGCTGCTGGACCATAGCGGTCATCTGTCAGCACTGCAGGATAGGCCCCTTTGATCTCCCAGGTTGAGAAGAAAGGTGTCCAGTCAATGTATCTCACCAACTCCTCTAACGAGACATTGGTGAATGTCTTGGTGCCAATGAACTTAGGCTTGGTTGGAGCATATCCGTCAAAGTTAGGCTTGAAGCGGTTTTCACGAGCCTTCTCGATGGTCGCCCGTACCTTCTTGTTCCGAGACCGTGCGTGCTTTTCAGCAACATCTGCATATTCAACACGCGTTGCATCATAAAGTGTCTCACGACCGCCTTCACTCACCAGCCGGGACGCAACACCCACCGCACGTCCAGCATCAGTGACATAAATCGCCTGACCCTTGGAGTAGTTAGGATGGATCTTCACCGCTGTATGAACACGAGAGGTCGTCGCACCACCAATCAGCAGCGGAATATCCAAACCCTCACGCTCCATCTCAGAAGCCACATGACACATCTCATCAAGCGAAGGTGTGATCAGGCCGGACAACCCAATGATATCGACATCATGCTTGCGCGCTTCATCAATGATCTTGGCCGTTGGTACCATCACCCCAAGGTCGATAACCTCAAAGTTGTTACACTGCAGAACAACGCCAACAATGTTCTTACCAATGTCGTGCACATCGCCTTTCACCGTCGCCATCAGGATCTTGCCGTTGGAGGAACTCTCGTCCAACCCACTACGGCGCTTTTCCTCTTCAAGGAAAGGCATCAGATAGGCAACAGCCGCCTTCATCACGCGGGCGGATTTCACCACCTGCGGAAGGAACATTTTACCGGCGCCAAACAGATCACCCACCACGTTCATGCCATCCATCAAAGGACCTTCAATCACATGCAGCGGACGATCAAAGTTCAGACGAGCTTCTTCCGTGTCCTCAACGATAAAGTCCGTGATACCATGAACCAGTGAGTGCTCAAGACGCTTGGCAACAGTACCTTCGCGCCATGTCAGATCAACTTCCCGCTTCTTGCCACCAACACCTTTGAACTTATCAGCAGCATCCAGCAGGCGGTCAGTGGAATCTGAGCGCCGGTTAAGCACCACATCTTCACACAGCTCGCGCAGTTCAGTAGGAAGGTCATCATAAACAGCCAGCTGACCAGCATTCACAATACCCATGTCCATGCCAACTTGAATGGCGTGATACAGGAACACAGAGTGCATCGCTTCACGAACCGGCTCATTCCCGCGGAAGGAGAACGACAAGTTGGAAACTCCGCCGGAAATATGAGCGTATGGCAGGTTCTCAGAGATCCACTTGGTCGCTTCAATAAAGTCCACGCCGTAGTTGTCGTGCTCTTCAATACCAGTCGCTACCGCAAAGATATTCGGATCAAAAATGATATCCTGAGGTGGGAAACCAACCTTGTCCACCAGCACATCATAGGAGCGTTTACAGATATCAGTCTTGCGCTGAAGCGTGTCCGCCTGCCCCGTCTCATCAAACGCCATCACAACAACAGCAGCACCATAACGGCGGATCAGTTTGGCCTGCGCAATGAAGTTCTCTTCCCCTTCTTTCAGGGAAATCGAGTTCACCACAGCCTTACCCTGCACACACTTCAGGCCAGCTTCAATGACAGTCCACTTGGAGCTGTCGATCATCACTGGAACCTTTGCAATGTCCGGTTCAGCCGCAATCAGATTGAGGAAGGTAACCATGGCTTCTTCACTATCAAGAAGCCCCTCATCCATGTTGATGTCGATGATCTGCGCACCATTCTCAACCTGAGAACGGGCCACATCCAGCGCAGCATTGTAGTCATCGTTCTTGATCAGTTTGCGGAACCGCGCAGACCCCGTCACGTTGGTACGCTCACCCACGTTGACGAAGTTCACTTCCTTGGTGAAGGTGAACGGCTCCAGACCGGACAGACGCATCAGGCGCGGCACTTCTGGCAAGGCGCGCGGCTTCAAGCCTTCCATCGCATCAGCAAGGGCCTTGATGTGATCCGGCGTAGTCCCACAACACCCGCCAACCACGTTGACCAACCCAGACTCGGCAAACTCCTTCATGAGGCCAGCCATGTACTCTGGGCTCTCATCGTATTCACCAAACTCATTCGGCAAACCCGCATTCGGATAGGCACAAACAAGAGTATCCGCAACACGGGAAATCTCATCCACATGCGCACGCATTTCCTTAGCACCCAGCGCACAGTTCAGGCCAACCGTAAACGGCTCAGCATGACTGACAGAGTTCCAGAATGCTTCTGGTGTCTGACCCGACAATGTACGGCCAGACAAATCGGTAATCGTGCCGGAAATCATAACCGGCAGCTTGATGCCTTTTTCCTCAAACACCTGATCAATCGCGAACAAGGCCGCTTTTGCGTTCAAGGTGTCAAAGATGGTCTCAACAAGAATGAGATCGCAGCCACCATCAACGAGACCACGGGTCGCTTCAGCGTAAGAGTCCTTCAGATCATCAAAGGAAACTGCACGGAAACCTGGATTGTTCACGTCTGGAGAGATCGAGGCCGTCCGGTTTGTTGGACCAAGCCCACCAGCCACAAACCGGCGGCGGGACGGATCAATTGCCTTCATCTGCTCAACAGCTTCACAGCAAAGGCGGGCACCTTCCTTGTTCAGCTCATAAACAATGCTCTCCATCGCATAGTCAGCCTGCGCGATAGAAGTCGATGAGAACGTGTTGGTCTCAATGATATCTGCGCCCGCTTTCAGATACTGCAGGTGGATATCACGAATGGCATCTGGCTGGGTCAGGATCAGAAGATCGTTGTTCCCTTTCAGATCCTGGTTCCAGCTCTTGAAGCGCTCACCTCGGAACTGCGCTTCATTGAACTGAAGATTCTGGATCATAGTTCCCATAGCGCCATCTAAAACAAGGATACGTTCCTTGGCGGCTGCTTCTAGGGCTGCAAAAATGTCCGAACCGGTCTTTTTCACCTGCAAACTCATGGGATCCGATCTTTTCTAGTCTTTATTTTTTGCGGGTTACGATTGGGGACCGTAATCCGACAAATATCTTTTTATGTACGTGGATTGGGTTTAGGCAGCGACAGATGCTTTCACATCCTGTTTTGCCCGAAGACCAAGCATGTGGCAGATCGCGTAAACGAGGTCTGCTTTGTTCATTGTGTAGAAGTGGAAGTCCTCAACACCATCATCTGCCAGGCTCATCACCTGCTCGGCAGCAACAGCTGCAGCAACCAGTTCACGGGTACGAGGGTCATCATCAAGACCGTCAAACCGGTGCGCCAACCAACCTGGAACAGAAGCTCCAGTTTTCTTCGCAAAACCGGAAATGCCCTTGAAGCTGGTCACAGGAACGATACCCGGGATGATTGGAATATTGATGCCAGCAGCCCGAACCCGATCCACATAACGGAAGTAGTGGTCGTTATCGAAGAAAAACTGCGTGATCGCACGGGTCGCCCCAGCGTCCACCTTCGCCTTCAGAACATCCAGTTCACTTTCCCAGCTAGGAGATTCTGGGTGTTTCTCAGGATAGGCTGAAACAGAAACTTCAAAATCACCAATGGAACGAATGGAAGCCACCAGATCAGCGGTAGACTGGTAACCACCTTCATGTGGATGGTAGGTTTCACCGAGCCCGGTAGCCGGGTCACCACGCAGTGCCACAATATGGCGAACACCGGCATCCCAATAAGAGCGAATGACTTCATTCACTTCTTCCTTGGTGGCATCCACACAGGTCAAATGGGCAGCTGGCTTCAAAGCTGTCTCATTCACAATACGCGAAACCGTAGAGTGAGTACGCTCACGGGTAGATCCGCCAGCACCATAGGTGACAGAAACAAAGCTTGGGCCCAAAGGCTCAAGCCGTTTGATTGACGACCAAAGCTGTTGCTCCATCTTCTCGCTCTTTGGAGGAAAAAACTCGAAAGAAACGGAGATGTCAGAGGCTCCATTGAGCCTAAAACGGCGATCGATACTATGTTCGCTCATAACTAAGCAAGCTCCTTGGTCTGATCCGCTACAGGCAGGTCGGTCACAACCCGACGATCCTGAGCGAGCCAAAGGGTAACGGTTAATTTGTCTTTCTCCCCCGCGCCCGGGGTAAGATCATTCGTTGAAACAAGCTCCAGATCAGCCTCGGAAAGCCAATTGCCTACTTGTCCCTGAGAAAAGCCAAGACGACGATGCGCATGCTTTTCCCGCAAGAACTCCAGTTCGTGAGGAGCAAAATCTACAAGCAACAGACGACCACCTGGCCGCAAAGCACGGGCAGCTTCCAAAATTGCCCGCCCAGGCTCTTCCAGATAATGAAGCACCTGATGAACCACAGTCAGATCGGCTGTGTCTGGCGCAACCGGCAGCGCATAGATATCGCCCTGACGCACCTGCGCTTTCTGCAGGCCTGCACGGTCCAGATTAGCCCGCGCAACAGAAAGCATGTTCTGGCTTGCATCAATCCCAATGCCACGCTCGTACTGTTCACTGAACAACTCCAGCAAACGGCCAGTTCCAGTCCCAAGATCCAGGAGGGTATCGAAGGACTTGGATCCGACGAGTGCACGCATCGCAGCTTCAACGGCAACTTCCGGCACATGAAGACTACGCTCCTTGTCCCAGTTGTTGGCACGTGCAGCAAAGAAAGCCGCCGCTTCCTCAGCCTTTGCACGGCGCAACGAAACCAATCGCTCATGATCGGCGGCAAGCACCGGATCGTCCTGCTCGCTCTGCGCAACAATACGTCGCGCCAGCTCAGCCGGCCCACCTTCACCAAGACGATAATAAACCCAGGCCCCTTCCGGATAACGCTTGATCACTCCTGCCTCACAAAGAAGCTTGAGATGTCGCGAAATCCGAGGCTGGCTCTGCCCAAGAATGACTGTAAGATCTTTCACGGTCAGCTCACCAAGCACAAGCAAAGCAAGCAGACGAATACGTGTCGTCTCTCCACAGGCACGCAAGCAGCCCACCAGGTCCTCTACAGGGAGTTTCCCTTCCGGTTCATTGTTCACTGTCTTTATCAAGCCTACTACCGCCGCCAACTGATCGAATAATCTGATATAAAGATATCTTTATACGTATAAGAACTCGATGACAAGGAGGAACATTCCCTTCTCGCACCAAAAGAGGAATAGTTTTTCTGAGTTTTCCTTGAAAATAGGCTGATCAAAATTCAACTCTGACATTCCCGGAGGGAACACAGAGTAAAAAAGCTAGGAATTACAGCATTTAAGCCTTTGCAGAGCGGTTCGTGTCATCGTCTTCAATCAACGGCAAAACAGCACCACCCACTGCCTTTTTCTGTGAGTCAGAGAAAGACCGCCCACCAGCACCCCCTTCATCGATCTTAACTTTCACCTCACGGTGGGCAAAAGTGATGCCCTCGCGGTTGAAAATCTCCCGAATGCCAGCAAATACAGCCTTGCGCAGAACATACTGATCCCCAGGCCGCGTCGTAAATTTGACCCGCACAATCATCGCGGAATCCTCCAGCGCCGTAATGCCTTGAGATTGAAGAGGCTCCAGAAACTTCGGACCGAGCTCAGGATCATCGAGCAGTTTATCTCCCAACTGTGAGATCAACTCCCGCATCCGGTCGACATCCGTGTCGTATGTGACTCGAAACGCTAACTTCATCATGGTCCAGTCGCGTGATGAGTTCTTCACAAACGATAAATTGCCAAACGGAACTGTATTCAAGAGGCCATCTGACTGTCGCAGCTGCATGGATCTTATAGAGATCCGTTCAACCGTCCCTTCTACATTGTTGGTGACATAAATATACTCACCTGTTCGAAAGGCGTCATCCAACAGAAAGAACGCGCCTGAGAAGATATCTTTGATGAGTGTTTGCGCACCAAAGCCAACAGCAAGACCAACAACGCCAGCACCGGCAAACAAGGGACCAATGTTCACGCCGATCTCAGAAAGAGCAACCATGCCGGAGAGCACCACAATGGAGATCAGCAGAAAGTTCCGCAGGATCGGCAACAAAGTCGCCAGTCGTCCCATCTTGGCCTGCCCACTCTTATCACTCTCCGAAATTTCAATCTGCCGCTGAATAGTAATGTGAACGGCCTGGTAGGCCATGTAGCCAAAGAACACGATCAACGCGACTTCCACCAGATTACCAAACAACCCATCCTGCTTGAAAAGATTGATCCCCCACGCCTCAATGATCACCGCAAGACCAAACATCAGCGTCACAAGCCGAGCGCCATGATCAAGCAGTTGGCGATAGGGCTGTCGTCCAGCTTCTTTCTCAGCAGCATGTGCCCGAGCTTCCGCTTTCACTTCCTCTTGATTGTAGGTGTGCCCGGCCTTTTCCTCGACCAGCACAATCTCTTCAACAAAAGCATCCTGCAGCCTGTCGATATTGATCGGAGGCAACAACCATTTATCGATGACAAGAAGCAAAATACCGTAGAGCAAGACACTGGCCAAGATCGCCATAATCGGCGCGAGTAACAGAAGACTGTCATAGCTCAGCCCTAAGAGCAGGCGGTGAGCAAACACCAGCCACGCCACCAGAAAATACGCTAAAGCGCCCAAATGCCAGTTTTGGCTAAACAACCGCCGCCAAACCCGCCGTCTCTGAGTGCTGGCATGCTCCCTGGTAAACCAACCTCCAATAGGCCTGCGAAAAATATAGCAAATCAACGCAGCAGAAACCGCCAGAAACAACCCGCTTTGAAGGTCAAGGATCCGCTGAGCATTTGCATTGAGAGACAAATGGTTCATCCACCTGCCAAATGCCAACAGGAAGAAAGCAATCCCGCCGCACAGAATAACTGAATTCAGAAACGACCGGGCAACCTGGTCATCCAGCGGAACAACTCGATGAGGTTCATTCCCAACAGCCAGAAAGTTCCGCGCGAAAACCATCAGAAGCCGAAAGAAGAAGTAGAAACTCGCAAAGATCAGCGCAGCATGCCGCACACTCTCTGTATTACCGGAAATAACAAGAATGAGCCCGAACGTTACAATCACATGTAGAAAGATAGCAGCGATCTGCACCAGTGATCTTGAGAACAGAAATCCGATCTTCTCGGCTCTGCTCTCCGGCATTCCGCGGTAAAATCGCAAAAGCCTCTTTGCAAAGAGCTTATCTGCGAACAGCTCAACCGCAAAACCAAGCGTCACTGCAAACAGCGTCAGCGCAAATATCTGCCAGACCCACGAAACACTCGTATCGGGCCGCGCCCGTTCCAGTGCATTATGGACGTGCTTGGGAAAATTCCCAAGATCCTTCAAAACAGCATTCAGAGACTGGCTGGAACGGTCAATGTTTTCCAGAGAGAACAGCTCCAGTCCGTTAGATAGCCCAAAAACAAGCGGTGCCCCCTCCATAGGAATTGGCTCGCTTTGCGTCACCATTTCCTGAGCATCAACCATGGGAGCTGCAACGATTGGGGTCTGTGGGTCAGGTGTTTGTGCAGCAACAAAACTGATGTGCAGCAAAAGCCCCATACCAACCAAAACAGCAAGCGTCAGAAAGGAGATAAGGAAATTGAGAAAGCGGTCCGCCTTAGAACTGTCAGAAGAAACTTTTTTGCTTTTTCTTATTTGCATCAATCCTGCTTTGGCTACAAAACCCAATCAGCAGGAGTAAACACGAACAGCACCTAAAGTTACTTTGGCAGAAACATTCGACTTTTGGACTAAATTGAAAAAAGAAAAGGGCCGCACATGCGACCCTCACAAAACCACTGAAATTTTTGAATGGGTCAGGCCATCCATTGCTCTTTCCAGGTGATAAACTGCTTATAGGCTTCTTGTTGGTCAAGCGCCTGATAACTCTTCAACGCAGCCTGCCGTTGGGAGTTGGAAAGACGGTAACGCCATGGCCCAATCTTCAGGAGAGCCTGAACAGTCATCATCCCAAAACCTGAGGCGCGGCACACCACAAGGAAAGGCTCAGTGTCATTCCGCACGGTCCAATGCTGCGCTTCTGCGTGACCAATACCAGCCAGCATCGCAAACGCAGCAACCGCTTCAGCAAACCGATCTTCTTCTGCATATGCACGCAAAGCATTTTCAGTCAGCTTGCCTTCACGGACCAGCTCCATAACGCGACCACGGCCAGTCTCAAAATCATACCGGCCCAGCCAGAACTCGTTAGAAAGTTTGCCAGCTGCAATCCGAGCAGCTTTCGGCAGTTTCCCAGCAGCCTCAGTTGCGCCTTCTTTGATCAAAAGCTTGCGGACCTGCTCACTAGCAAAATTGATGAGCGCTTCAATATGAGCATCTGCCAAATCCGCGCGCTGACCAAGGGCCAGCTGAAGGACTTCGTCCCCTTTCGCATCAGTCATCAGCGAGTTCACACTGCGCTGACCAAGCACTGCACCATCATTTGCAGCAACAGTCTGCTTCACCTCGGTGCTTCCAAGGTTGACCAGCACATCACTGATATTCTCAGAAATGACATCCCGCTTCGCAATTGCCAGACGATGATCATCACTCTTGCTGCGTGCAATACTGACAAGATCACTCTCACGCAGCACGTTTGAGTTCCGTAGAAGCGGCTCTGCAATTTCGATTTCATCAAAGGCAAGCTTGCGAACAGTCTGCTCTGGCGCACGACGCACTTCAGAAAGCTGTTCCGCCATGTAACTTAGCGCATGCCGCTCAACCATTTCTGAGAGCCGAAGCATTACACCGTCATAAATATCAATCTGATCGTCAGAACACCGTTCCCACGTCCGCGCAAACAAAAGCGCAACATGACGCGCAAGCTCTGAACGCCGCTCAATATTATTTTCAAGCGCGAGAGAATTGAAGTCAACGATATGAGAAGCCAAGTCAGATGACATTTAAAACACCGATGGGATACGCAAACTGATAAAAACCTATGGAACAGGATTAAACAAAACCTAACTCAATCTATTCTATTTTTAGTTAATTTAGAAAAAACAACATGCGATTTGCATGCTTCAGAAAGCGAAAAAACCAATAAGTTTTCTCCCGTTAGAACAGGTTTCAGAAATTTAATTAAAAAGATAAGTGACAACAACGAGTTACAAAAATATCACTGAGACTTAACAAGCTTCATCTATGTTGCGAGCAGACCAACATCCGTTAACGACTTGTTTGCGACGCGCGCTCTTTTTATCAAAGCGTCCCCAAATTTTGAGTAACAGCATCAACAATTAAGGCCTGTTACTCATCGAATTCCTTACCAAAAGGTCAACTTCTTAAAATCGGTCGTCTTGAGTCGTTCCATTCTGACGCCTTGGAGCGCAGCGCCTCCACCTGACCTCAAGCCAATAATCCAGTAAAAATTAGATCAGAACATGTGAATTCAATTTCTTATATTCATAAGATATCCTGATCCTTATGCTTACGTTCAAACAACTCCGCTATTTCATCGCCGTTCATCAGCATCGCCACTTTGGTAATGCAGCAGAAGAAGTCTGTGTCTCCCAGCCAGCACTTTCTATGCAAATCCGTGATCTCGAGAAAGAACTAGGCCTCTGCCTTGTCGAGAGGAACGCACGCTCGATCCGGATCACACCGGAAGGCGAAGAAATTGCCAGAAGAGCCAACCAGATCCTGCGCGAAATGCAGGACCTCAAGGATTATGCAAAACACGCAGCATCCCCACTAAGTGGCATAATACGCCTCGGCGTCATCCCTTCACTTGCCCCATACATTCTGCCTAAACTGCTGCCCGCTCTGATAAAACAGTACCCGGATCTTCAGCTCAATCTCCGTGAAACTCTAACAGCATCTTTGGTGAGTGAGCTCAAGCATGGCACACTGGATGTGATCCTTGCAGCCCTTCCCATCGAAGAACCAGACTTGGAAGAAGTACCAATCTTTGAAGATCATTTCCTTTTAGCTGTATCCAGTTCACGCAACATAGACGAGCGTAAGAGAATGGGAGCAGACGACTTGCACGGCGAGAACCTGCTGCTGCTTGAAGAAGGACACTGCCTCAGAGATCAAACACTGAGCTTTTGTGGATCAATTGGTCAAAATCAATCAGCTAATGTAGGCGCAACAAGTATAGCAACTGTCCTGCACATGGTCGCCGCAGGATATGGCGTAACCGTCCTGCCCGAAATTTGCGCAGATACAGAAATCGCAGACGATCGCATAACACTTTTGCGGTTTGCAGAGCCTCAACCTTCCCGTAGGATAGGTTTAATCTGGCGAAAAACTTCACCTAAAAGCGAGGATTACATGGCACTCGCAAGGTGTTTGCGCAACGTCACCAACTAATGAAGCTAGTTAATTTACCCTGTTGCTGTGAATAACCGAAAAATATACCGTGCAACTGCATACGTATTATCGATTTCTCACTAAGCTATAGAATATGGATTAGAAGAACGACTCTTTTTTAGATGAACTTCCTTCCACTCAAATGCACACTATTACACCATCAGCCGATTTTAGTTGCTTGGTGTAAAACAGGAATCCAATACCTTGAACCAAGAGACCGCCCGAATTGTAGACCAAGCATTCTGCAAGTTCCTTGCAGACAGCCTTGACCGGCTACAAAAGGGCGTGGCCATTATTCAGGGCAATGGAACTATCCTGCAATGCAACGAGTTTGCAAAGCGTCTGTTTGAGCAAACACCCCAGATCAAGGTCAGCACCGGAAGGCTAGAGTTCACCGACCCTAGCCACCAGCGCGAATTCCAGAACGCACAAAGTCTGGCTACTGCAACAATTGATCTTGATGTTCAGCAAGAACTCGTCCTCAGAAGAGATGAAGCATTTCTGCGCCCAATCCATATCGACATACGCCTGGTCGATACTGAGTTCGACGATCTCTTCTTTCTGTTCGTCACAGATCTGGAAATCCAGCAGCAAATCAACATCCAGAAGGCAACCGCCCTCTTCCGCCTGACGGATAAGGAAGCAATCGTTCTGGAACAGCTGTCTGGCACGCAAACAGAACCTCAGATTGCAGCAGATCTGGACATTACGAAGAACACGCTGCGCACACACCGCAAAAACATCTACGCAAAGCTCAACGTGAGCAGCCGCGTGGAGCTGGCAATGCTTCTGTCAATTCTGGTCTAGGAAGAACGCGAGGTCGCGAGCTGCTTAGTTGGGTGAGACCTTATAGAGACAACGCCGATCGCCTTTCAGGATATGCTCAACACGCTCGACGCGCACATCATCTCCTAAAACTTCCTGAAACAAATCTAGCTCTGACCGACAGAAGTGCTGGCAAGACCGGGCTGCCGCACAAATAGAGCAATGGTTCTCTGCAAACAGATAGCCATTCTCACCATCCTTCAGAACTTCAGCCATGTACCCTTCTTCACTGCGCTGTTCAGCGAGACAATGCAACTTGTCAGAGAGGGTCTTTGCAGACTTCATCGCAGTCAGATAGGACTTCCGGGATTGATCAGCCCGCGCATCAATAAGACGCTGCAGTCCATCGTCCCCATAAAGGTCTTTGATGTTTCCAAGCAGATCAACCAGTACACCGCTATGATTATCAGGAAACTTCCTGTTGCCTGTCTCAGAAAGACGCCAGGTTCTGCGTGGACGCCCTACAGTCCCTTTCAGGTCTTCAAACTCAACAAGATCAGCTTCCAGCAACGCATCAAGATGTTGACGTACGGCCACAGCCGTCACGCCCAAGTGTTTGGCCATGGTTGCAGCTGTGTTAGGTCCGCGCGATTTCAGCGCGTACATCAAACGATCTTTCGTACGGTCACTCATAGGCATCTCATAGCACAATCGAAATTATATGAAAAGTTTTAGCTTTCCTAATAAAGCAAAAGCTGTAGTGCACCAACATCAGAAAACAACGCGAAGGAATCACTGATAACTTACCCATAAAATAGTATTGTCTTTGAACTATAAGAGATTATGCATCATAATTACTCTTCTACATATGTAATGCACAAATAAGAAATTTCACTTTTCATATAAATCAGAAAAATAGAAGGTGCTTATCCCCATTTTCCTAAAATTTACCTAGTATTTTTATAGTATTCACATAAACCTTGCCCCTTAATTCTCACAGAGCCCCCCGCTTTCCTTTTGCGTAAAAGCACATAATCCCTATCAATAAGGGCGTGGTAAATAATTGGTTGATAGTGGTGGGAATGATGTCTGAAGCAGGCAACACAAAATACAATATCGAGTACCCGGCATATAAAACGAACCTGCATCCAGTAGAGATGCCCCCGCAGCCATTCGCTCAGTCAGTCCTGCGCGTCTACGAGAAGTTATTCGAACTCCCCACCTTCATAATGGTCAATCACTCAGAGGAAGTGAACGGCTCAGAACTCTTCGTTTCAGATAGCATTCAGCCCTATAAGAACCAACTCAACAGTCTGCTCTCAAAGATTACGGAGCCCTCAATCTGCGGAGATGATGTCCAAATTTTCCCACATAGGTTTAAAAGCGAAGACACGCCTTCCACTGTCAGATCACCACGCCTTGCAACGCAGTTCATTGCACTCATGCCTCTTTACCTACACGCGCAAATAATCGCCGTCGTAGGTATTCTCTGTAAGTCCGATGCAAACAATACGACCCACTTTCCCAAAGCACATTTCCAGCCAGATACAACCTCAGATCAACTCATAAACGTAGATCTGAGCAAGAAACTCAAAAATTTCAGAAATCTGGCGAGAATTCTGGTTCCCGGTCTGTTACGCATCCTTTCAACAAACGACTTGAGCGGGACACTCCCAATCAATGGCACAGCAGCAACAAAGTACCTGCTACCACCAGAGCAAACCACTCCGCGAGAAATCTTCACAGTCTGCAATATTGATCCGTTGACCGGCCTACGAACCAGAGAAAGCTTTGAGCAACTCATCTCGGACGCCATTGAGAGCGTGACAAACCCAGATCAACGCGTGGCTTTGTTTTATGTCGATCTGGATCATCTGAAAGTCATCAACGACGCTCACGGACATGCCGCTGGCGACGCGGCTTTAGTGGCCATTTCAGACCGTTTGAAGCAGATGGAATGTGAAAACGTCACTGCCCTCAGATTGGGCGGAGATGAGTTCGCCCTGCTCTTAGAAGACACCACATGTCATCAGATCAGAGTATTGCTTGAAGAGTTGCCTATATCTCTCAGCCACCCGATTTATCATGACCACAGCGAAATACGGCCAAAGGTCAGCATCGGCGCTGCGGTGTTCCCACGCCATGCAAACACTGTGAAGGAGCTGCAGGATAGTGCCGACACAGCTCTGTATCATGCAAAAAAGAGGGGCCGCAATCGCGCCAGTCTGTTCAATCAGGTCATGCGTACCCGGTTGGAGCGACAGGTCACTCTTCAGCAAACCGCGAAACAGGCACTCTTGCAAAACCAGGTCGGAACGATCTTCCAGCCCATAAGGTTCGGTCAAACAAGTCAAATTCGAATGCTGGAGGCTCGCCCCGAATGGCCCTCTCAGATATTAGAAATTGCTCGGGGAAGCGACCTTTCAAACATCTTTGACAGCGCAAGCTTCAGCAATGTTCTTGGCGAGACAACAATTGCAGCCATCATTCACACCATGCGTGCCTGCCAGAACACTCCAATGCAACATTGGGAATTCTTGTTCCGTGTCCCTGTTCCCTCCCTATTAAAGGAAGGGTTCTGCGATGACCTCAGCTACCTTCTGCAGGAAAATAATGTATCGCCAGACAAGTTCACACTGGAGATCCCCTCGCGTGTTCTCTTAAGAGCCAACGCTCATATCCTCATTAGCCAGCTGAATGAACTAACAAACACAGGCGTCAAGTTGTGCATCAATCACTTTGACTCCGGCGGATTGAAGGTAGAGCATTTCCAGAAGCTGAAGATCTCCTACATCAAACTACACGCAGGTTCTGTGGAACGGCTGTTTGAAGATGATAAAACGGCACGATTGCTCTCTGCTGCAACAGAGTTCGCACATGCCTTGAACATCGAGATCATCCTCTCGGAAATCAAAAACGCAAATACAGAAGAGAAGCTGAAAAAGTTGGGAGCAGAATACGTTCAAGGCGCATTCTACGGCCCAGAGCAACGCTTTTCGGAGATTTACAAGAAACACGTGCTTGGCATCTCGCCAGATCCAATCCAGAGAGTAAAAACAAACATGGCACGCAGAAGAATGTCGCGCCTGCCATCATCCATGATAAATTAGCGCACAACACCAGCGCAAAGAGATCATGTGTGAGCAAAACCAAAAGACAACGAGCAATCAGCGACGCCCTCGGCACACTTATTCCGCATGTTCCATTTCTGGATGCTTCTGAAATCCGAATTAAAGCCAACCAACAACATCTTCGCCATCTACCAGCTCATATTGCTGTTTTCCTGGCAACCACCAGCTACGTCCGTCATCAATACACGGACTATGATGACCTGCTGAGGGAAGGATTGGATCGGGATGCCGCCCGGTATTGCGTCGCGGATGAGATGGAAGCCACCATCACATCATGGGGCGGAAGGATTACCGCTGAAGAGCTGCTTGCCGCTCCCAATGAAAGCGGCGAGCAAGATCAGTCTCTATAAATTATCGGCAAACACCAATAATCCAAGTAAATGCAAGCGCTACGAGGCACAGAGCAGGGATGATGATCGCAGCATACCCGAAGAATGCAATTGCTAAACCCCATCCAACAAAGAAGTTCGCGCAGAAATAGTATTTTGCTTCACTGTTGCCATGCACAGCATCTTTGAACAACCAACCGATGATTGGAACAAGAAAAAGAAGTTTAAAGAAGAATGGATCATTATCCTGCTGAGCTTCAGCAGAAGACAGAGTTGTATCGCTCATTACAGTGCCCGTTATTGATTGATGGGGGAAGAACACAGAGTTGACTTACATCAATTTAACAGTCACGCGCATGCGTCACATCAGCACATCTACGTATGAGACATGAATATAGATGATGGTTCGTCTCCCATCACCGGGCCGAAGTCTCACGTGAAGCTCTAAAAGCATTAACTAAGACACACTTACCAGATCACGACCTCTCCTGATTTTCGTCAGCTAAACGCGAGCTCATTGAGCACAAGAGAAAAAAGGAAATCAGATGTCGAATAAAGAAATTGTCGGCTACGCTCTCAGCACAAATGCACAGCTCATCGCTGAAATGGCAGAGAGCGATTATACAACAGTCATTCTTTGCTTTGTCGTGAGCGATGAAGCCGGAAATCTCTCCCCAAGCACAGAACTTCAAGCCATGTTCAATGCACCGGACTTGATCAGCAATCTGAAAAAAGCTGGCAAACGTGTCTTGATTTCAATCGGTGGCGAAGTCTTTACAACTGCTGCCTGGGCCGCCCTTGCAAACAACCTCGACAACACAGTTCAACAGCTGACTAAGATGGTAACCGACCATGGCCTTGATGGTGTTGATATCGATTGGGAGGATACCAACTACTCTGGATATGACGCCCCAACTTTTCTGGTTGATCTATCCAAGGCGTTAAAATCAAAACTTCCTGAAGACCAGAACTTCGTAACACATGCACCGCAAGCACCATACTTTTATGGTGGATCCGGGTACTTACAAGTGTACGTTGATGTGGCCAAGAATGCAGGAGACGCAGTCGATCTTTACAACATCCAGTACTACAACAATCAGTGGTATGTCGGTGAAACAGCTGAAGAGGAAACAGGAAAAGTCGCGGGTACTGAGCTGGTTGACGGAAGTACGTTTCCTTCCAGCATTATCGGAATCGCATCAACCGGTGTTCCAATCTCCAAGCTTATTCTCGGCAAACCAACCACACTGCAAAATGTCGTCGGCTCAGCCGCAGTAAACGGCTACATGCCCGCTGATGAGATCGTAGACAACCTCATCACACCTCTACTCGCAAAAGAACCTGACTTTGCCGGCGTGATGGGGTGGCAATATCCCACTCAATACGGTTCAGATACAGGCACTGATGAATGGGCAGCAACCATGGCAAAGGCGCTTGGTAACTGATCTCGAGCTATCAGCGAACGGCGGAGCATGCCATGCTCCGCCACTCAGCAGCAAAATCCCACCTAAGATCAAATAGCGGTTTCCCAGACAAGCGACTTCAAAACAACCGATCTGAAAACAATTTCGTGATCAGTGTCGAGCAGCACGTAATGCGCGATGCACATTCCCTAGTTTCTCCCTCAAAGGTTGCAGCAGCACAGGAACCAGACAGCCCTGCCTGATGACGCAACCTTCAAGTTTTCAAGCGAGGAGAGGATCTCATGCCAAAGTTCGGACTATCTCTTAAACTGCAAGTCCCACCATTGCAGCTCAACCAACCTCAACAACAAGCTGCTACAAACCACCAAGCCAACAAACCAGGAGGTTTGGCTGGTAAGCAGGACGCGATTGCGCAGCAAGTGAAAGACCTGCCGGCACCAGTGTTCCGCCCTGCAGCAAACCCACCAAACTTCGAAGCAGCAAAGAACAGTGGCTGGGGTTCAGAGAACAGTGGCTGGCGAACGCTCAATATTGAGAGCCAAGACAGCTTCATCCACACCAAGCGCATTGATGCCAGCGCAAAAGGTGAGTTTGCTGGCGACAAAATTCATTTAAGCATCGAGCCTAGTCAGGTACCACAAGCCTTTGATGCCATTAACACACTTCTCTTTTCTGAAGACTCGCCGGTCGACAAATGGAAAGTAACCGACATGTCACGCGTGACAGAAGGTTCCCGCGTACAGGTCGGCGCCCAGTTTACTCTCTACCTGCGCCCAACTGCTGAGGATTCCCAATACACGGCACAAGATTTGAAGAATGACAAATCCTTTGTCGAAACCATCGAGCAGAAACTCTCTCAAGCAGGAATCCAACCAGGTGAACGACCAGCATCAGATGTTGCCCCTCACCACTGGGACTTTGCCAGTTATCGCAACGAAATTCGAAGCGACCGCGAAGGTGGTGCCGCGCAGACAGAAGCTCTGCGGCGTGAACCTGTATTTGAGTTACTAACCATCTGATCAGAAACGAAAAAGGCCCGCAAAATGCGGGCCTTAATTCTTTCAAGCAAGCGAAACTTAACGAGTAAGTGGCTTGTACTTGATGCGGCTTGGGTCTGCAGCGTGTGCACCCAGGCGGCGAACCTTGTCTTTTTCGTAGTCTTCAAAGTTACCTTCAAACCACTCAACGTGGCTATCACCTTCAAAGGCCAGCATGTGTGTAGCAAGACGGTCGAGGAACATACGATCGTGCGAGATAACCACGGCACAACCAGCATAGTTTTCAAGCGCATCTTCGAGCGCTGCAAGTGTTTCAGTATCAAGGTCGTTGGTCGGCTCATCGAGCAGAAGAACGTTTGCACCAGACTTCAAAACCTTTGCAAGGTGCACACGGTTCCGCTGACCACCAGAAAGGTCGCCAACCTTCGCCTGCTGTCCTGCACCCTTGAAGTTGAAGGAAGAACAGTAGGCGCGTGAGTTGATCTCTTTCTTGTCGAGATAGATCACTTCAGCGCCTTCAGAGATTTCTTCCCAAACGGTCTTGCTGTCATCCAGTTTATCGCGAGACTGATCCACATAACCAAGATGCACGCGGTCACTCACAACCACTTCACCGCTGTCTGGCTTTTCCTGACCGGACAGCATCTTGAAGAGTGTCGACTTACCAGCACCGTTTGGACCGATGATACCAACAATACCACCACGCGGCAGTTTGAAGGACAGGTCATCAATCAACAAACGATCGCCAAAGCCTTTGGAAACGCCTTGAACGTCGATAACGTTGTTACCCAGACGCTCGCCAACAGGGATCAGAATCTGCTCAATAGAAGGCATACGCTCTTCTTGAGCGGTCAACAGAGCATCATAAGCATTGATACGCGCTTTTGACTTGGTCTGACGGCCCTTCGGCGTCATGCCCATCCATTCCTGTTCACGCTTGATAGCGCGGGAACGAGCCATGTTTTCACGGCCTTCCTGCTCCATACGCTTGGTCTTCTGCGTCAGGTAAGTGGAATAGTTGCCTTCATAAGGAATGCCCTGACCGCGGTCGAGCTCCAGAATCCAGCCAGTCACGTTATCAAGGAAGTAGCGATCATGGGTAATGATCAGAACTGAACCCTTGAACTCACGCAGATGGCGTTCCAGCCAGTGCACGGTCTCAGCGTCAAGGTGGTTGGTTGGTTCGTCAAGCAGCATCAGGTCAGGCTCGGACAAGAGCAGCTGACACAACGCGATACGGCGACGTTCACCACCAGAAAGGTTGTTTACAGGAGAGTCGGATGGAGGGCAGCGAAGCGCTTCCATTGCCATCTCAACCTGGCTTTCCAGGTTCCACAGGTCCTGCGCATCAATGATGTCCTGCAGCTGAGCACCTTCATCGGCTGTCTCATCTGAGTAGTTCATCATCAGTTCGTTATAACGATCCAGAAGAGCCTGCTTGTGCGCAACCCCTTCCATTACGTTTTCAAGGACAGTCTTGTCCTCATTCAGCTTTGGTTCCTGCGGAAGATAACCAACCTTGGCACCTTCTGCAGCCCATGCTTCACCAGTGTACTCTTTATCAAGACCAGCCATGATCTTCAAAAGAGTAGACTTACCTGCACCGTTTGGACCAAGGATACCGATTTTCGCATCCGGGTAGAAAGACAGGTGAATATTGTCGAGTACTTTTTTTGCACCGTAGGCCTTGGAGACCCCGTGCATGTGATAGATGAACTGGCGCGCCATGGACTGCCTGCATCTCCTGATCTGTGTAAATAATGAAATCTCTGGAGAGCACTCATAGTGGAAGCAGCGCCATGGGGCAATCCATAACACTTCAACGACGATCAAATCCGTCGCTTTTTCTCCTGATACGAGGAATTTCACGACAATGATTGATCACTTACACGCAAGAAAAAAGGGCAGCAGATTTACACCGCCGCCCTAATGACAAGCAAACTTGAAAAAACTTATGCCAGCTTCAGCTGCGGAACCACGGTCAGGTTCCGAACAATTGCATTACCTTCAACGGCCTTAAGTCCCTTCACTGCAATAAAGGTGACTAATGGCTCACAGGCAACAAGTGCCAGATAAGACAGAGCAAACTGCGCCCAAGCTGTAAATGGCGTAGCCACATCGCCAATCATTAGCCAGAAACCAACCATGCCGGTTACACCAGCATAATACATCGCATCCAACTTCAGGATCTGCGCAAAAGTCAGACGTTTGGTCAGATCTTTAGCGAACAACTGACGGCCACTCAAATAATGTACAGAGATAAGCGGCAGCATCAAAGACAGGCTGTTGACCCCCAAATGGTACATGTCCTGCGGATCAAACGCGAACGCTTGCAACAGCAAGCCGAGCGCAAACCCAAGAAGAACAGGTGTAAATCCAAGCGTCAGATACATGGCCATAGCACCGATAAAATGGAGTTCGGATGCTCCAACGGACATATGGAAGCTCTGCATGAAAATAGAGAAGAAAACCGCAGCCAACAGCGTTTTTACAGGAATCAGCGGATCTTTCATAAATTCTGAGGCCTGCTCTTTGCAGCCCCACACAATAACACCGACTGCACCTGCATTGGCAGCAATAACCTTGGCGGCGGAAACGTAACCCGGTTCAATATGCATATAATATGCTCCTCTTCGCACCCTCCGTGCGGTCATGAGTTTATGTCATGTCGGGCAGGTTTCCTGGCTCATGGCTTTTGCGCTCTCCGCCTTCCCAGAGATCATCTCCAGTGGCTTTTAAGAAGAACGCACCACGTAACAGTTGCGGGGGCAGCTGCGGCTCGGGCCCATCTTTGGTCATCCCTACCGCATTCCCTTTTCATCCAAGAAGCTTGGCTTCTACAGAACCCAACAGCGGGAATATCCTAAATTACAGGAGAAGACACAACTAGAAATAAGAGGCAGTTGGGATAAGCAACAATCAGAGGAATGCAATGGCCCTTTTAACCCGCCAGAGCTGCAGGCAAAAAAAGAGGCGTGTACCCGTTGGTACACGCCTTTAAGAAAGTTGACACTCCCCCATCCGAGTGCCAGCCGAAGCTGTATTTAGAAATATCAGAGTGCCCCACCTCTTCATTGATCTTCATCAAAATAAATAAAATTACCTCAGAAACATCGGATATTATTTAACATTACAAATGCACTCAGATTTTCAATCGATTAAAACTAGAATAGATCAAATATATCTCATGCAGATTGCAACGAAGGTCTCAGTATTTTCTATTAGTTCTTACTATAAGTTCTCTCCGAAGGTGCCTGCCACGAATATTTCCTTAGCCAATGCTCATTAGGAGAAATCACAAAGCTCCATGAGTTCTGCTGCTCTCCAGATTTATCAGGAGTTGAATCTGGTGTGTGAGTAGAAGTATTTTGGCTGGCAGAAATTTGGATTTTAAGCACTCCCTCACCTTTGCCAGCAAGCTTCAGCAAGCCAAGATCACTGTGAGATCGTCCAAGAAAAATCTGAGGTGCTGTACCTATCCTCTCCCAAATCGTTCGAGCAAGATCTGTTGAGGACAGCGCCGTTGCGTGAGGAGTAACCTCGATAACCCGAAATCTCGGAAGCCCGTAGTTCAACTCCGCCATAGTGCGATCTACTTCATGGTCTCCAAAGCTTAAAACCCAGATCTGGAAGTGATGTTCTTTCAAAAAACCCACCAGCTCCTTCAAAGGCTGGAAGGCGAACTCTCGATACGTTGCACCAATAGCCTTTGGCCCGTGTAATGACAGATGAGCACGCACATTCTCAGAATAATCAGCAAAGCTACCAAAATTATCGCCAGCTTCGGGTGGCATAACTTCATTGTCTGCGCCAGCCAGTGCCTCACTCCACAAAGCACCATCGCCAACCAAAACAGCAACACGGTCATCAAGTTTCACATATTCCGGGCTCCCGGCCCGAGCCATACGCTCAATACTTTCCACGATACCGTGACGCGCTGTGGTTGAGCTCCAACTCGGCAAGATATTATCCCGCTCACCACCAGTTGGCTGTAAGACCGAAACCGCTGAGTATAAGAACAAGCTGGACCACTGCATCGCTCAAGACCACCTGAAAGTTGTTTCAGTAAGATGGTGAACTACAATGCACATCAATTGCCCATAAAAAATGAACTAAATGCTGTTGTGAAAAGAGAAGAGAATCATAATTGACAGCCACACTCTCTTTTCTCTCAACTTGAAGATAAGTACGAGTATTCACGTATATGAATAATCTCACTCAACGAAACATTTACTTACAATTTTTATAAATTTTCTTTGAAAGCGTCAGATAAACGTCATATGCGTCACTCTTTTCAATACTTTTTAGAATGAAACCCGCTCCCCCCTAGAATTCTTAATAAATGCGCAATAATTTCAAACAATTATGCCGAGGAATTTCCTGGGGTACCCAAATGCATTTTCGAGCCCTCATACTTCCTGTATTGCTCCTTTTCGTTTTAATTGGTTTATCGATACACTTCATGTCAGCGTCGTCGTATGCGTCGATTTTTGATCCTGCGACAGGTGGCCTGCACAATCAGCTCAATCAAGCTGAGCTGCTCACTCAGCAGCAGAACCTATGGACCATATTGTCTGTAGGATTGTTCGCGCTTGGTGTCCTTGGGATACTGATCGTCTATTCCAGTCTGTTTATTCAGGAGCGCATGCGGGCAACCCGGTTTTTCAACCGTGCCCTTCTCCTTATCGCCATCAGTTCGGCAGCATGCCTGCTCATCGACACAACGTTGAACTTGCCTGATGTGACTGCACAATTGATCCTCTGGCAGTCTGAAGTAGAGTTCAGACCACAAGGAGACATCCACGCCGCTGCAATCCACGCTGCAATGGCGGCCATGATCGCGGTCGTGGCTTATCTGCCTTTATCGCATCAGCTGACACTGCGTGCGACGATCATTCTCGCACTGTCCATCGGCAGTGTCATCTACCCTGCTTATCTGAAGGGCGTTCAGGGTTTACTGCTTCATCCAATTAGCCAAAACACAGTTCTATCTGTCGGTTTCGAGCAGATTGGCGGCGGCACCGTGGTCACGTTGCTCGCGACATTTGTAGCCTTTTCCGGCATGTTCGTGACCGGGTTGCGAAACTCTCCAGCATTACCTGAGTACATTCTGCGCAACACACAAAACTACAATGTACTGCGGATCAAAGCAGGCGCGGCACTGATGGCCGTTGGCGGCATTGGCTTTTCAGTTGGTAATACAAGTATTTATTCAGGTGAGTTGGGCAGTGCGATCTTCAACGTTCTTGTCGCAACTGGTGTCTCGGTAACATTGGGCGTTGCCCTCGGCTTCTTCGCACCTCGCAAGGTCATGTACCCAACCATTCTGTTGAGCATGATTGGCGGCTTATCCTCTGTTCTCGGAAATGCCCAGCATCTGACCGTAGCGGGCGTCGCTCTTATTGCTCTGACAGCTTCAGTTGCTTCTATTGCAGTTGCACGCATCATCTATGCAAGGTCTAAGACCCACAAGGTCATCATTTACTACACCAGTCTTGGAATTGGCTCTCTGATTGGCCTCTTCGGCTTCACAACCGCACTGCCAGCAGGCCATGCACTGGCCGGACTTAGCCTTGATAACTTCATACTTCAGGCCGTCGGAGCTTTGCTGACCATCCTTTGGGCTTTCCTATCGGGCTTAGTCTTGTTTACGGCTTTCAAATTTACGGGGCAGTTCCGCAAAGCCGATGAAATCGACCTGAATGTGTCTCCAATTGTCAGCACCATCAGCCAGATGGAGAACCTGATTGGCAAACTGGTGTGGCATGACGCCAAGCTGGATGAGCGTCTGCCGGTACGGGACAATGACCCGCAAGAACGTCTCGCCTCGCTCTTCAACTCGTTCCTCGACAAACTGCAAAGTGACGAGAAACGGCGGAAAATCAGCGAAACATCAAACAGTAAGCAGCAGGAAGAACTCAGCAAACTCGCCACATTTGCAGAAGGCGCTTTCGAAGGCCTGGCCATCTCAACAGATGGTATCATCGTGGAATGTAACCACGTGCTCTATGAGTTGCTTGACTATCAGGCAGGCGAAATGCGCGGCACCAGCTTGCTGTCTCACGTCGCACCCGACTACCGTGAGATAGCGCGGGCTGCGATCCTCGCCAACGAGCCAACCCCGAACGAAGTCATGCTCCTGAGCAAGTCTGGTGAACGGATTCCAATCGAAGTCCGCGGTCGCTTGATGGAAGTGGCAGATGAAAACCTTCGCGTCTCTGCCGTGCGCGATATGCGCAAGCAGAAAGAAGACGAAGCTCGCATTCTCCACCTCGCGCAGCATGATATGTTGACTGGCCTGCCGAACCGCACCTACTTCCGCGAACGCTTCCAGAAAGCAATCGAAAACCAGGCAAACGCAGAAGAATCGATCTCAGCAGTCATGTTGTTGGATCTGGATCGGTTCAAAGATATCAATGACTTATATGGTCACCCAATCGGTGATAAACTCATCCAGACAGTTGCCCGACGCCTCAATGCATGTGTAACCCACCACGACACAGTTGCCCGTCTCGGTGGGGATGAGTTCGCGATCATTCAGGTCAACCTGAAAACAACGGCTGAAGTCGGTCTGCTGACCAACAAAATACTAGAGGTCTTGTCCAAGCCGATCCATGTTGGCAACAACATCACGGTCAGAACGAGCGCCAGCATTGGTATCGCGCTGATTCCAGACCATGGGACGGATCCGGATGAGTTGATGTCCAAGGCAGATATCGCGCTTTATGAGGCGAAAGAAGCTGGCCGAAACACCTTCGCGTTCTTCGAAGACAAGATGGAAGAAGCCATTTTGCTGAGAAGAACAATGGAAGGTGACCTGCGTAACGCATTGGAAAATGAAGAACTTCAGCTCCACTTCCAACCGCAAGCTCGCTCTGATACCCGTTCCATCGTCGGCTTCGAGGCGCTTTTGCGTTGGAACCATCCTGAGAAAGGCCAAATTGGGCCGAACAACTTCATTCCGGTTGCGGAAGAAAGTGGTCTGATCATTCCGATTGGCCGTTGGGTTCTGAATGAAGCCTGTGCGCAAGCGTCTCAGTGGCCGGAGCGGTATCGTGTGGGGGTGAACCTCAGTCCGGTGCAGTTTTGTGATGAGTACCTCATACAAGAGGTTGAGGGTGCACTGGCGCGAAGTGGGCTGTCTCCGGAGCGTCTGGAACTGGAAATTACTGAGAGCGTGCTGATCCACGATGACCGCCGCGCACTCAATACTCTGAGGCAACTCAAGGAGTTAGGTATCACCATCGCGCTTGATGACTTTGGTACCGGCTACTCGTCTCTCAGCTATCTGCGCCGCTTCCCGTTTGATCGTCTGAAGATCGACCGCAGCTTCGTCAGTGGGGTAACACAGACGCCAGAACTGGCAGCAATCATCCGTGCTGTCATCGATCTCGGGCAGGCTTTGGGAATGGAAGTCATCGCCGAAGGTGTTGAAACTGAACCAGAATTAGAGCTGCTGCGCAATGAATCCTGCGATGAAGTGCAAGGCTTCCTGATTGGTCGCCCGCAAGTTTTGGATAGCGAAATGGCAAAACATGTCAGCAATGCCAATCTGGAAATTCAGGCGTTAGATCAGTATATCGCAGCCCTGCAAGAAACCTCTCTGAAGCTAAAAGAGAAGGAAAAACAAGCAGCTGACAAGGCTCTGGGCATGATAGATGCAGGTGACTAGCGCAGCATTTCAGCACTAAGACAATAGGCAGCCAGCAGGACTTATCACCATCCTGCTGGTGCATTCACAGCCACACGGCTCCGTCCGGCACCCTGCCTAACCACCTGAACCTGAACCGGAATTCTGTCCTTCAGCGCTTCCACATGGCTAATAACGCCAACTTTTCTCCCCTGCCCCTGCAACATCTCCAGCGCATCAATGGCAAGGTCGAGGCTTTCAGCATCAAGAGAACCGAAACCTTCGTCGATAAAGAGCGTATCAACGAACGATTGACGGCCTTCCAAACCGGACAGCGCAAGTGCGAGGCTGAGCGAAATAAGGAAGCGTTCTCCGCCACTTAGCGATCGTGTAGAGCGTGGTGTATCGCCCATATCCCGGTCGATGACGAAAAGGCCAAGACCGAAGTCAGCCCGTTTCAGCTGGTACCGTGGTTTCAGTTGATGCAGCTGTTTGTTGGCCAGCTCCACCAGCAAATCGAGAGTAACACCCTGCGCCACCTTCTGGAACTTGGAGCCGTCCGCAGAGCCAATCGCTTCGGAAATCGCCCCCCACGTCTTGGCAGTCTCTTTCGCTTCCAGCAGCAAGCCCATGATTTGCTGAGCTTTTTCTCGGGCGACGGCATCAGCACGTAGCCTTTCAGAAAGAGCGCCCTTGCTTACCTGCAACTCAGAAAGCGCCTGCTTCGAAGTCTCCAACAATGAGGATAACTCTGCCTGAGGCCTCTCTGGCAATGGCTGCGCTTGAACAGCAGCAAGCTCCTTCTCCCAGGTAGAAACAGCCGTTTGCGTTGCTAAGTAAGCGTCATCCAGCATTTTCAGTTCGGAAACCAACGCGTCCAGCTCCTGAGAGCTCCGTTCCTGCAATCCGTCATAGGCTTCTTTCGTCAGCCCCAAGCTCGCCAGTTCCGCATTTAACCTGTCAGCACAGCCAGTTAGCGCAGAGGCTGCTTTTGCCTCCGCTGCTTTTGCCGCTGCCAATCCAGCCTCAATGCGCCCAAATTCTTCTCTTGCGTTGTTTTGTGCGTTGCTAGCGTTATTTTTGCGTTCTTTTGCGTTACTGTGTTTTTCAGAAAACGCGGCACGATGCGTCCCTGTCGCCATCCCGCCCAGCAGCAATTTCCGCTCAGCAGACCGTTGCTGATGCAACACGCGCAGCTGCTCCAACTGTCGCAACAGTTCACCAGAGGACTTGGCAAGCCCATCTCGCCGTTCACTCAAACCACTCGTCTTCTGGTCCAGAGATTGCAGCGCGGCAGAAGTTGTTCCCTCCTGCTGCTCCAGTTGCTCCCAGGTCGAGATTCGCTCCTGCAAACTCGCCTTTAGCGCTGGTAACTCGGCACCAAGGGACCCGAACACCATGCCACCAGCCAACAGCGTTTCACTAAGCCGCTGTACCAGTCGTGACTGTGCCTCAGAATTCTCGTTGTGACGACCTTGCACGCCAGAGAGCGCCACCTTGATAGATGAAACTTCTTCAGCCTTGCTAACCTGATCACCAACGGCTTTCTGGTGCGCATCCCGCAAACCACGCAGCTTGGTGTCTAGCAGCTCCAGTTCTTTGCGCAGCGCTTCATCGCGAACCAACACTGCCCGCAACGCATCGGCCTGTGTCGCCACCTGCGCAAGCACAGCATCCAGCATGTCTGGTGCCTCAAGCAAACCATCAAGCGTCAGGTCCAGAGCAAATGGTGCGTCCAATGCGCTCCATAATCCTTCGGCCTCAGCCTGCAGCGCATCTGCCTCACTGCCATAGCGAGCCATTAGGGTAGACGCATTCTTCTGCGATGCCTCGCAGGCTGCAATCTGGCCGTTGATCTCGTCTAGGTTTCGCTGCGCAGCTGCGCGAGCTTCTTCCGCTTCCTTGCGCTGTAGAAACACGTCGCCGAACAGCGTGTCCAACGCAGCCCGGCCCTCCTGTGTATCTACGGGGTGGTGGTCAGAGCCACAAACCGGACAAGGTGCCTCGTCCACCAGCTCGGCGCGCAACAGCTTCACCTGATCGCCTTGCGCCGCCTCAGCAAGAGTGGAAAGGCCGCGCGCTTTCTCAAGGGCTTCCCCTCGAAGCGTCAGCTCGCTAGCCGCTTTGCCTTTTGCCTGCTGCAAACCAGCCATCTGGTCCACCAGCTTCTGCCAGGTCTCATTCTCTGCCTGCTTGTTGCGCTTGGCTTTCAAAAAGTGGCGAGAATTCTCCTGCAACTTTTCAGCCCGCTGACGGAACGCAGAAAGCTGCTCCATGCTTTTACGGGCATTATCTGCACCAAGAGCTGAAATCTCGCCTTTCTTGGCAGCAAACTCTCCTTCACACCCTTCCAAATCAGAGACAAACTGCTCCAGTTGAGCGGAAAGAGTACTCTGGATTTCGCTAAGCTCGCTCTCGCGCTTGCGCATCTCCACAAGACGGGTCGCATCATTCGTAAGCGCAACCTGAACCCTCTCAAACTCATCAAGATCCGCAATCAAGCTATCCTGACGGTCCTTTAAAATCTTGGTCGCACTCAGCCGTCCCATCTGTTCTTTCACAGTGGCTTGCAACGCTTTCTGCTCTTCCAGCGATTTTGTGTGCTCCGCCAGCGCTGCATCCGCCTGCTTGGCCTCCGCCGCAGCCGTGTCAGATCGCTCCCGCAGCTGTTTGCCCTCATCCTCAAGCTCACCCAGCTTGGTGTCCAGCTGTTCTGCCGCACTCCATTCCGGTGTCAACTTGGCAAGTTCAGCTTCCAGCTCATTGAAAACCGCATCAGCCTGTTTGGCCTGCTCTTCCTTGCCGGCAAGGTCTTTACGAACGCCTTCCAGCATCACCTGGCTTTTTTCAGCAGCTGCACGCGTGCCCGCAACATCCTTCTCGGCCTCAACCACACGGTGGTTCACAGGCTCTAAAGACTTGATGCGCTCAAACTGCGCTTTCAGATCCCGCTTGGCCTTCGCGTTTTCATGGCGGGCCTTCAAAGCTACAAACTCATCTTGCGCTGACGCCAGCTTTGTCTTCGCTTCATCCAGCTTCTGTAAATGGCCCAGCGACTTGGCAATCGCATCCATGTCCGATTGAACAGACTTGGACTGCGTCTCCAGCTCCTCTGACTGCCCCAAAAGGGCAGTACGCTCTTCCTCTTCCAAAAGACCTGCCACATCAGACTTTTCTTCCAGTTTTGAGGCTACATCCTTCGCATCAGTAAAGCGCTGGAAAATCTGCTTGGAAATATCTCTGTAGCGCTGCGTGCCCGTCACTTTTTCAAGCAAGGCAGCGCGCTCATTGTCATTGGCTTTCAGAAAGGCATCAAAATCGCCCTGCGCCAACAGCACAGTCCGCTTAAACTGGTCATAGGTCAGTCCCAACCGCTCTTCTACAGCGGCATCCACCTGCTTGATGCCGCTCTCAACCGCAGCATTGTCTTCAATGCGAACCAGCGAGCGCTCCACGTTCTGCAGGCGTCCAGACGCCTTGTTACGAGCCCGGCGCACAGTCCAACGCGCGCGGTATCCCGTTCCATCCGCCCCAACAAAGTCCGCCTCGGCAAAGCCAGAGGCAGCACCACGTGTGAGCACGGTACGCGGGTTTGTTTCTCGAAGCTCAGCACCGGCAACATCCGGCACACTGTCGCTGCTTCCCGCAGCGCTCAAACGCGGGCATTGCCCAAACAGCGCAAGACACAGGGCGTCCAGCAATGTGGACTTGCCCGCTCCCGTTTCTCCGGTAATCGCGAATAAACCAGCCCCGTTCAAAGGCTCCTGTTCAAGGTCAATCTCAAACGGAGCCGCCAGGCTGGCAAGGTTTTCGCCACGCACCGCTAGAATACGCATTACTCAACCTCCGCTTCTGCGATAGCGCGATAAAAATAGTCCAGATGTTTGGCTTCCGGCTCGACGCCGTGCACCCGCTCAAAAGCAGATTTGAAAAGCTCATCCGGTTGAACTTCCGAAAGGCGGATCAAAGTCTCAGCCTCCGCACTTATTGGCTCCTGCGGTTTTTGCCGCAACACCGAAACACCAGCACTACGCACTGGATACTGCGCAAGGATCTGATCCACCTCAGCTTTCAACCCACCAGCTGAAACCTGAGGTCGCAGGTCCACATGCACAAACGGCTGTTGCTCCACTGGCAGGTCCGCATCCAGCTCCAACGCATCCAGCGCAGGCACCAGCTCTTCAAGCAGCAAACCACCATCGCCCTTCAGGCGATGGAACGGCACAGGCCGCGTCAACTCAAGCCGTTCAAGCGAAAGCACGCCAGCATCAGAAAAGCTCAGCAGATTAACGCCGTGCTTATAATGTTGCTCGGTGACGGAAAGAGGAAACGGAGACCCGGAATAGCGGATGGTCTCCTTGCCCACCTTCTGTGGCTTGTGCAAATGCCCAAGCGCCACATAGGTCAGATCATCAGGAAACTGCTCCCACGGCATGGCGTGCTCACCACCAATCAGAATTCGGCGCTCCGCCCCTTCTGATTCCAAACCACCAGCCACATGCAAGTGACCCGTCGCGATAAGGGGCATCTCGCCAATCTGCTCACGAGCCTGCTGAACAGCCGCCTCATAAAGCTCCGCCACAGCCCGCACCACTGGTGAGCCCTCTTCAGAGGAGGAAAAGCTCAGCCCCGGCAAGTCTGTAGCACGAGGAAACGGCAGCGCCAGCACATAGGCTTTCACAGCGCCATCACTGTCTTGAAGCGGCACAAGATGATGGGAAAGATCCAGCCCACCGTCTTGTCGGCGCACCATACCAACCGCCTGCACGCCGATCTTTTGAAGCAACACACCCGGCGCTTCCACACGTCCGGCAGGGTCATGATTGCCAGCAGTCAGCACCGTCACAAGATGCGGGCGCTTTTCCCGAAACCGGGCCAAAGCCTCATACAGCATTTGCGTGGCGTCTGCGGATGGGTTCTGGTTGTCAAACACGTCTCCTGCCACAACCAGCGCGTCCACCTCATGGCGTTCAATCAACTCTTCAAGCTCCATGAAGAATTGTTGATGCTCATAGGTGCGCGACCAGCCGTTCAGACTCTGGCCAATATGCCAGTCTGCTGTGTGCAGGATTTTCAACGCCATACTACCTGTTCCACGCTCCAAGACTTGAATGCAGCCGTTTTGAAGGACAGCTGCATCATGACTCGGAAATGTTTCATTAACCAATCCGCAAATTAGGCATAGGGTTTACACAGAAGTCTTTAAAGCGTGGCGCTAACCCACAGATTTAGGGGCTTTGGCACAAGTAGCGCACAGGAATCTGTTCTGGCACCTCCCCCTGCGAAATTTTCGTGAAATTAAGAGGGGGTTTTCGCAGCTTCCGCAAACACACGCCGAATCTGTTCGTTCACTAATGACGAACAATCAGATCACCAAAGCTTACCTTGTTCATTCTGAGCACTAGAATATCTTTAAGGGCATGACGACACCACTGTAAATATTAAGAAATTAGGAGAGCCCCATGTCTACGATCGCAACTGATTTAAGAGTCAAAATTCGCCCAGCTCAGGAGCGTGGTCACGCCGATGCAGGCTGGTTGAAGTCCGCCCACTCTTTCAGCTTCGCCAGCTATTTTGACCGCAATAACATGAACTTCCATAATCTGCGCGTCATCAACGATGACTGGGTCGGCCCGGATGGTGGCTTCCCCATGCACCCTCATGAGAACTTCGAAATCTTCTCCTACATGCTGGAAGGCGCACTGGAACACAAAGACACCATGGGCAATGGCAGCACCGTGCACAAAGGTGGCATCCAGTTCATGAGCACTGGCACCGGCGTACAGCACTCCGAGTTCAACCCATCCAGCACGGACGAAACGCACCTGCTCCAGATCTGGCTGATACCAGACCGCAAAAACACCACGCCTCGCTATGAAATGCTGGAGCTGAGCGAAGAAGCCCGCAACGGTAAACTCCAGCTGTTCCTCTCTCAAGATGGCCGTGACGGCTCCATCCGCACAGAGGCCGCCGCCGATATCTATTCCGGCAAGTTGGATGGTGCTGACACCATCAGTTTTGAGCTGGCAGATGAGCGTGCCGTCTACGTGCACGTGGCGCGGGGCGAAGTGCAGATAGGCGGCCAAACGCTAACAGATGGCGATGCCATTGAAGCAGAAGGCAAGGGCATACTTGAACTGACCAACGGCAAAGGCGCAGAGGTCATTCTCTTCCACCTGTCACCACGCGGCTAAACACAGCGCACATCCCCCATCTGGACCATCCAATGCCTGACAGGTTGGCATTGGCTTAAAGGGAGGGAGGCACTCCTCAAAAACAATAAATGCCTCCCTCTCCTTCTTCCTCTAAAAACTCTCATTGCAATACTACAAGGATATTTGTAGTATTCTCACATGACTGAGAATTCTAAGGGTGATACCGCCACAGATCTGCAGGAAGACGACGCCGTCGCAGCACTCGCCGCACTGGCGCATAAGGACAGGCTTGCCGCCTTCCGCCTCATCCTGACAGCAATGCCTGAGGGCCTGCCTTCTGGACAGATCGCCAAGGACCTGTCCATCGCCCCCACACGTATGTCCTTCCACCTCGCAACGCTTGAACGCGCCGGGCTCCTCACCGCCCAGCGCGAAGGGCGTGTCGTGCGTTATGCCATTGCCCCGCACACCATGCGCGGCCTGCTTCGTTTCCTCACGCAGGATTGCTGCAACGGCGATCCAACCCTGTGTCTGGACTTCAACCCGTTCCCTTGTCGTTGACCGACCCCATCGGAGAGACCAAATGAACCCGACCATCTATCACAACCCAAAATGCGGCACCTCCCGCAACACCCTCGCCATGCTTAAGCAAGCAGGCATGGAACCAGAGGTTATTGAGTACCTCAAAACCCCGCCTTCCCGCGCTACACTGGAAAAGCTGATCAAAGACAGCGGCCTCACCGTGCGCGAAATCCTGCGCAAAAAAGGCACGCCCTACGAGGAACTCGGCCTCGACGATGAAAAGTGGACCGACGCCCAGCTCATCGACTTCATCGAGCAACACCCAATCCTCATGAACCGCCCCTTCGTGACCACCGACAAAGGCACCCGCCTCTGCCGCCCATCTGACGTCCTGCTGGAAATTCTGGATGAAGAGCAGATCGGTGCATTCACCAAGGAAGACGGCGAAGTCGTCATTCCGGCAAAGGGTTAATCCGTGTCTGAGACTTCTTTCGATCTGACAGATCTGCCAAAGGTGGAGGCCGACAGCTTCCACCCCATCAAGACCGATGCCCTGCGCGAGGACGATGCGCCAGACCACGCCCCACGCATCCTGCTGCTCTACGGCTCCCTGCGCAAACGCTCGTTCTCCCGCCTCGCGGTGCTGGAAGCTCAGCGCATTCTGGAGCAACTCGGCGCCGAGACGCGCATCTTCAACCCAAGCGGTCTGCCACTGGCTGATGACGCAGAGCCTGATCATCCCAAGGTGCAGGAACTGCGCGAGTTGATGATGTGGTCCGAAGGTCAGGTCTGGTGTTCCCCAGAGCGCCACGGCTCCATGACCGGCATCATGAAAACCATGATTGACTGGGTACCTCTCTCCGTTGGCGCAGTCCGCCCAACTCAGGGTAAGACACTCGCTCTGATGCAAGTCAGCGGCGGCTCCCAAAGCTTCAACGCCCTCAACCAGATGCGCGTTCTGGGCCGCTGGATGCGCATGATGACCATTCCCAACCAGTCTTCCATTCCCAAGGCGTTTCTGGAGTTTGACGAAGACGACCGCATGAAGCCCTCGTCCCTCTACGACCGCGTGGTGGATGTGATGGAAGAACTCATGAAGTTCACCCACCTCACCCGCGGCCACTCCGACTACCTGACCGACCGCTACTCCGAACGCAAAGAATCCGCAGCAGAACTCTCTGCACGGGTGAACACGAAGTAAGACAGGCACCTGTGAGCAACCCCGCTCTCAGCCAGCAAGCCATCGGCCAGAAAATGCCATAAGCGCGCTGCAGACCTAAACACCTCAGCGCGCTTGTGTTTTACAAGGCACGACACAATGCAAGGCGCTAGCTCATCTAAAAACCGGCCGTCCTGCACATCCCACAACAGCCATTAGCAAACACGCGCCACCAAACCACTGCCGCTAAAACTGACAAGTCTCAACCATGCATTAAACACCTGCTGCCATACACAGCAGTGGGATTGGAACGAACAGAGGCAAGCTTCATGGATTACATTCTGGGTGTTGATGGCGGCGGCTCCAGTTGTCGTGCTGCAATCGCAACGGCAGATGGACGTTTGCTGGGGCGCGGCAAAGCCGGATCAGCCAACATCTACAGCGATCCGACCCAGAGCCTCAGCTCCATTCTCCACGCAGCCAAAGAGGCCTGCAAGGACGCGGGCCTGACCGAAGAAGCCCTGCAACAAACATTCGCAGTGTTGGGCCTGGCAGGCGCAAACGCCCACAACGACCCTATCGGCCTTGCAGAAAACCTGCCTTTCGCCGCCGTTCAGGTTGTCTCAGACAGCCTGATTGCACTGGAAGGCGCCCACGGCTCCGACGACGGCGTCATCGGCATTCTCGGCACGGGATCCAACTTCATGGCCCGTAAAGGCGAAAAGCACTACTATCTCGGCGGTTGGGGCTTCCATTGCGGAGATCAGGGCAGCGGCGCCAAAATGGGCGAACGCGCATTGGAAGAAGCCTTGCTCGCCCATGACGGCCTGCGCAGCCTGTGCCCGCTAACGGAGCATATTCTGCGTCAGTTTGATGATGATCCGCGTAAGCTCTCCGAGTTTGCACGCACCGCAAAGCCAAAAGACTTCGGCGAGTTCATGCCCATCATCCTCATCTACGCCAAGCAACAGAGCCGGCTCGCCCTCGACATTGTTGAGGAAGGCACCACCTACGTGGCCTCAGCCCTGCGACTTTTAAGCGACGATGGCAAACTCCCCATCGCTTTACTCGGTGGCCTGAGCCACGCCTACGATGCCTTTCTGCCCCCAGACCTGAAGCAGTTCTTCGTACCCGCCAAGAACGACGCCTTGCGCGGTGCTCTGGCAATGGCAGAGCGTGAAAACGCCCTGAACACCTAATCGCAAAACGCCGGACCTAATTACTGCTGATGCACCATAACAGTGTTGCCGGGCGCATGAACTGTGAGCGTATTTCCTGAACTGATGTCAGAGGTTTTAAGCCCATTGCCACGCTGCGTGTAAAGCACGTTGGTTCCACTGCTCGTCACAGCAAGCCCGGCTTCGTTGTTATTGCCATGTTGCCACAACGTACCCTTGGAATTGCTGCCAGACACCTCCACAGCCCCCTGATTGCCATCCCCCGTCTGGAACAGGTTACCGGTTGAATTATCACCCGAAATCACAACACTCGCCTCATTGCCAACACCAGCAGCAGAAGGTGCGAGAAAGCTGTTGCGCACTGCAAGCGCAGCAACATTATCTGCGGTATCCAACGTGTTTTTGGAAGCACCAAAGATCTTGCCAACAAACCATGTTCCGCGCAAAGCCTGTTGACCCAAACCTGCAGCAAGAGTGTCTCCACCTTGCAAAACAGTAGCCTCACTGTTGCTCGCACTTTGCGAAACCTGAACTTCGTGATTGTCCCCCACCTGCCGGATGAGAGCCGTGTTCCCATCACCTGCAAAAGCCGCAGGCTGCATCAAAACAGATGCCAGAATAAAACCAGCTAATTTCCTAAACATATCCATCACCCGAAAATTCGGAGCGAGGAGCCCACTGAAGGCTATTGCCCCTGCATGATACTTAGAGAATTTCCATCTCCAAATTGATTGAAGAGCGCGCGGTTGTTGTTCCCGAACTGCCCCACCAGCGCATTGTTGTCGTGCCCATAAGCTCTGCCAGAGAGTGCATTGCCATATCCATATTGGATAAACCCAAAGCCATTGCCCGTTCCTTCAGCCTCATAAAGCACCGTATTCCCAGTCCCGATAATGAGTCCCTGCCCGGCAACCGGAGAGTTAGGTACATCACTCACAAGTTCCGGCATCACGGGCACGATCAAAGTGGCGTAACTCTCTTCCAGCCCCCGAAGACTGATCGTGTTCCCACCAAACTCCGTCACTTGAGGAATGTTACCCGTAAACACCTTTGCGCTCTTACCCTCCAGTAATTGAGAGGTTGAAGCATCCTGCTGATATCCAGAGACATCAACTTGCGGAATAACCGCCATTTCCTGGGCAGAACCGCCAGAAAGAGCACCACAAACAGCACTACCAAAAACGAAAAAACCAACACGCCCAAACAACATTGCAATGCTCCGGAAGTGGACTACGCCACTTCCATCACATCACAGCGGTTTCTATTTTTTCTGGATTCAGTCACTAAAACTGAAAAGACCCCGGCCCGTAGGCCGGGGCTGATAGACTTACCAGTTGGAGCCCATCAATGTATTGAACGGAACAGAACTGTCAGTCACGATAGCTGGAACTCCCACACTGGCAGCCCCCTGATTAATGGTCGCAGAGTTGCTGTCACCCGTCTGGCTGACATTAGCAACGTTGAAGTCGCCCTTCTGGCCAACCATTGCTCTGTTGTGGCTTCCCATCACAGAAACGCCCGCTTGGTTGTAATCACCGATCTGCCCGACCTGAATGTGGTTATCATTGCTGGTAGAAGCGTCAGTCCGATTACCAACATTACCGGTGATCGAGTTGCCGGTACCGTTCTGGGTGAGGAAGATCTTGTTCTGATCACCATTAACGTCTTCAAAATCGATGTTGTTGCTATCACCACCTTTTTGAATGAACTGCAGGCGGTTATAGCTACCATCAACAACACCAACAGTTACGCCGTTGTCGCTTGTCGTCTGCAACACATAGAACTTGTTGAGGTTAGGACCATTCAAGCCATCGATGTAAACACCGTTGTTATCACCAGACTGCTTCACAGCAATATATTGCCGATCGCCCCATGAATGACCGGAGAAGGCATTACCAGCACCAGACTGTTGAATGGAAACTCTGCCGTTGGTACCAGCACCCACGTAATCAACTTTATTAGAGGTTCCAGACTGACGCGCGCGGATCATAAAGTTGCTGCCGTCTAAGCTAACATCAATATCCTGCATGTCACCGGACTGACGATAGCCAGCATCATTCATGTCACCTTCAATGACAGATTTAGTGTAGGACTGGTTCGAACTAGCATCCTGAGCCAGATCAACCATGTTGCTGTCACCTCTGGACTCAAGCCAGAAGTTGCTGCGATCACCCCGTTGCACAGCTGATGTGTCGTTGGAAGAACCAACCTGGATCAACTTTGCCCCGTGAGATGGTCCAGATGCATTTCCGCCTGCCGGATCTGGTGGAACACCATTGATGTTAGCGCCGTTATAGGAGCCACGCTGAGTGATCGTTGCTGTATTCACCCCGCCAGTTGCAGAAGTATTTTCTTGTTCAACATCTACCACCACGTTGCTATCGCCGCGCTGATCAATTTTCAGGTCATTCTGCGCATTAGCTGCACCTGCCGCGCCAGTCTGCTTCACACGCCAGACACGGTGATCAGGTGTTCGCACAGGTGGAACCCCGTCCGCACGTTGCTCAATGCTGGCTGAGTTCTGATCGCCCATTTGACGAACATTCCCAACCATCTGGTTGTCATCTTGCCAGATGGAAAGCTCATTGCTGGCGCCATCCTGCACCATTCGGCCATGATGGTTGGTGTTAGCAGTGCGATTGTTACCTGCAATGTTGTTGCTGCCACGTTGCATAATAGTCGCAGTGTTTCCACCACCTGCAGTGTTGGTCTGCTCAACAATCGAATTGTTGCTGTCGCCAATCTGGGTGATTGTACCCGTGTTGCCTGCACCAGCAAGATTTATCTGGCTCAGGGAAGATGCATTACCATCTCCCGCATGTGCAGCAGCAACCGAAAATGCCAAAGCTGAACATGACAAAATAAGAATTTGCTTCATAATTACGAACCTTCACCTATAATAGTTCGGGTGAGCAAAGGAGATTGTAACCAATCAAATTTGCTCCGTTGCGACATGAGGGTGTGTGAGTTTTTGCGAGGTCGCACACCCTCTATTACCGTTTTTACGGTAACCGAGATCTCTTGCCACCATTTCTCATAGTCACTTATTTTCAATGGCTTAGAGAAACTTTGGATCAAGAGTAAAAAGATGGATGTTGTTCTAGAACTGCTGAACATTTTGCAACATCCTAAGATTTCTTATTCGCCCACAGGTTTGATCGTGCCAGTGGAACACTGCCTCTGTAAGGACCCATATTCGATGGGGGGCGAGCCTTTTTAACCTTTACACGCTGGGTGACCTGTGCCTTCTCAGATGTGTATTCCTGATACAAAGCATTGGCTTGAGCCGGATTCTCAAAACTCCAGGCTCCAACACGCGCGCCTTCCATAACAATGGAATAAACCGCCTTCTCAATGGCCTGCTGCACCGCAAGGGTAACAGGCTCATTCTTTGTGATGCCCGCTTCGGCTTCTAAAATTTCATCCAAAGCGATGTAACGGAACGCACCGCCTTTCAGCCCAACAGAGACAACGGATTTCTGGACCATCACATTGGCCATAACTTCACCGGTCCGAGTGCTGACAGCACGCAGCGAAACCGTCACGTCATCCTGCCGGTAATCAGCATTTCCGCCAATGCCCAGATAACGTGCCCCTGCGCCGCCAGTCCGGGTGTTGCTGTCATAGCCAACCACACCGCCTTCAAACAGAACGCCCGCATAAAGCAGCGGTGGCAGGACCTTCGGATCAACTTTGTCTTCGCCCAGATAAATTTTCCGGATCTGCGTGACGATCTGACGTTCTTTCAGCAAGGCATCAAGATTGCCTCGTTCAACCACACGGAACCATTTACGATCCCCGGCATCCTGAAGCGCACGAACCAGCATCGTGTCAGCGCCCTGCGTCACAGATCGTGACAGCGTCTGGACTTTATCAGATGGCTTATACTGGCCCGTCAGATCCTGATAACTGTAAACCGCAGCGTAAACTGGTTCTTTCGGGGGTGGCAGCTTTTTCAGCTTGCTGGCTTGCACCGAGATCGTTGCAAGTTGAGGTCCGGGACTAAATGCCATGCGTGTTACCGGCCCGCAGGCAGACAACGACAACGCCATGGCAACAACAATGGATTTCTTCATCATATCAATAACCTGGCATTAATTTATGGGAGTACCGTCCTGCAGGACAGGAACCGTGATATCGGTAATGGCACCTGTGCTTTCATCAATAATCTGCAGTTGAATGGAATCTGTGCCGCGAACAAACGAAACCTTCTGGTCGCCAAAGCTCACAGTGCCGCTGTCTTTTGGGTCATCACCAAAAATCGCCTGGGATACCTGATCCGCCAAAGCATAAATCAATCGGTTCTGCAGCTGGCGTACAAACAAATCAGCCAGGCTACTGCCAGAACCATCAGCACCACTACCAGACCCGGAACCATACTTGTTGCTTCCTCCAACAGTCGCAGTTTTCTGGGCATTCGCTGTTGCAAACAGGTGGGTAGTATTCGCCGCATATCCGCCAAAGCTCGGATTAGTCGGCTGATAAACAAGTTGTTGTGCGTGAGAGGAGCCAACACTGAGGACACACCCCAGCATAAGCCCGAGAGCAGAATTTAGTCTCATAGCAACCCCTAATCTAACGAGGACTTCACGATAAATTTCTGAGAAAGAAAGTGTCAGTTGTATCGATGTAGCTTTGGTATATTAGGGGAACATTATTGTGTCATCTCTCGACATATCGAGGTATTAGTTTCTTTTAACAAGGTAAGAACCAAGTGATTACTTTAAACTAATTTCACCTAGTAGATGTCTGATAGAATATATTACCTATAAATTCATAGTGGCATAAATATCAATTCTAACAGAGCCCACACGATTACATCATGCAGATAGCACATATGCATGACTTGAATGCAAGTTACATCAAGCCAGCCGTTCTAAAAGAGAAATGAATAAGATAGGAAAAGTGGTAGGCCCGGAGGGACTTGAACCCCCAACCAGTCCGTTATGAGCGGACGGCTCTAACCAGTTGAGCTACAGGCCCTTACCGAAGACAGGTTCTACACCAATAACCACGGCTGAGTAAATTGATTAAAGCAACGAACGGGGCAGATCCTGTTGAAACTTGGGGATGTGCCTTTTCCCCGGCAGATCAACAGAGCATTTATCACAATGCTTTATAAATACCTGATTTTAAGAGACTATGTGAAAACTAACAGCTTCCGGCAGCCTGACCCCTTGGAGTGCATGATGCGCCAGCCTCTCATTAAGTTCACCGCCTCTTTGTTCCTTCTTGTGATTATTGGCTGGTTACTCTTCATAGGGCGCTCCCTCATCATCCCCCTGATTATCGCATTGGTGCTTTGGTACATTATCAACTCCATGTCCTCTGCCCTGCGACATTTACCAGTGGTTGGGCCGTATCTGCCGCGCCCACTCACCATTCTGCTGGCCCTGCTCGCAATCTTTTACGTCGTCGGCATCCTGTTCAACATCGTCTCAGTCAACCTGCAGCAGCTGGCATTCGATGCGCCAACCTATCAAGGACGACTGGATGAGCTGCTGCTCAAGCTCGCCACTCAACTGAATATGGAAAAGCCGCTCCAGCTCTCAGACATCCTGCCCAACTTCTCGCTAAGTGCAGCCCTCAGCACCGGGGCATCCGTTCTCACCAGTCTGGCCGGATCCAGCTCACTGGTCTTCATCTACGTTCTCTTCATGATTTTCGAGGCGGCAACCTTTGACAAGAAGCTCGCTGCCCTCTTTGAAGATTCTGACCGCGTACAGCTTGCGTTCGCTATCCGCGGAGAGATTGGCCGTCGCATGCGCCACTACATGGGCATCAAAACCGGTGTCAGCATCATCACCGGTTTCCTCACCTATGGCATCACATCCTGGGCAGGCCTGCCTTACGCAGCCCTTTTCGGGTTCATTGCTTTTCTGCTCAACTACATCCCGACGATCGGTTCTCTGATCGCAGTCATCTTCCCAAGCCTGCTGTCACTCGTCTATTTCGACACCCTCACACCATTTATCGCGATTACTCTTGGGCTGGGAGCAGTTCAGTTCATTCTCGGCAATCTGGTGGAGCCACGTCTGATGGGCACACAACTTAACATTTCACCCCTCGTTATTATGATCTCCTTGAGCTTTTGGGGCGCATTATGGGGTGTCATAGGAATGGTGCTATGCGTGCCGCTTGTTGTGCTTGCCATCATCATTTGCGCTCAGTTCCCATCTTCACGCCCCATTGCAATCTTGTTGTCGGGAGATGGAAATGTCGGCGATCCGATAATCCTGGATCATCAAAATCAAACCCGTGAATTGACATGATCACGCCCGAGAGCCGCCGCAATTGTAACTTCTAATTGCATTTCTCGATATTCGGCTGATCAAGAATGACAGTCCGCAGCCCGGATCAGGCATCAGCCTCAACAAATTTGAAACTGGAGAATTTAATGCAGACCAAACAGAAGAAATTGCGTCTTCCAAGTATGAGCGCGCTGGCAGTCGCAGGTCTTGTTGCCGCCGCCCTTGTTGTGTCCAGCGGTGTAAATGCCAAGGCTGCTGAACAAACTGGCAAGATCACAATCTCTGGCCAGGGATCGGTCAACGTGGCGCCTGATATGGCGACACTGGTCTCCCGCGTTATCACTCAGGGCGATGATGCAAAGTCTGCCCTTCAGCAAAATTCTGTCACCATGCGCGCCATCCTGCAGGATGTTGAAGACGCAGGCATCGACAAAAAGAACATCCAGACCACCGGTTTTGATATCTCGCCGATCTACGACAACCGCCGCCTCAAAAACAATGAGCCAAAAGCTCCTGAGATTGTTGGCTATCGTGTACAGAATGGCATCCGCATCAACCTGAAGGACATCACCAAACTGGGCACCACACTGGACATGCTGGTGCAAAACGGATCCAACGATGTTGGCCAGATCCAGTTCGGCGTATCCAATCCTGAAAAATATATTGATGAAGCCCGTGAAAGCGCCGTGCAAGACGCGCGCACCAAAGCCGAAACCTACGCAAAAGCTGCCGGTGTTAGCCTTGGCAAAGTGCTTAGTATTTCCGAAGCCGGGTATAACCCAAGCCCCTACCCGGAAATGATGTCGATGAGAGCTGCAAAAATGGACAGTGCCCCGCCAATTGCAGCAGGACAAGAGACCCTCTCGTCATCAGTTACAATAACCTACGAACTTGTGCAGTAACACAAGCCTCCAATGCAACCTCTCAAAACCCCGCCCCAAGCGGGGTTTTCTTTTTTTAAAGCCGCCATCATCATAGTCCGTCAACATGCACAGCCCACTGGTGCTCCTATATCGGGATCTGATAGGATCCACCCCAGACATTCCTCAGTGATGCATACTCTGAAGCCGCCTCACTTCAGAACACCCCACCAAGCACGCAGCATTTCTCGTCGTTTCAGCAACCCAAAACTGCGCAAAGCATCACGTGGACGACCGCCAAGTGCCCACACAAAACCATACTATTCGCGTTACCTTCATATCTGCCGAAAAAAGGACCTCCTCGTGCTGTAGAAAAGCTAAGCCTACGAAACAAAAGGAACAATCCGCCAATTTCTGTTGGGCCAATTTTTGCAAAATCGATTCATCAAGGAGACGAGCCTAATTTAATAAGAAAATACTTTACTTATTAAATGCGTCGAATTAGACAAGTAATATATTTCTAAATAGGCATTACTCATGACCATATCCAGCGCAGCACAAGCAGCTCCATTATCCCCTTTCAAAAAGCTAACCATGGATGGTCGTTGGCTTGCGTCTCTCATCATGATTTTGGGTGTTGGGTCGGCAAGCATGAACAATTTCCTCTCCTCCGCTATTATGCCAGACATCATCCGCGATCTTGGCGGCCAGCAACGCGCCTTCTGGGTGCTCAGTCTTTTTCAGATCGGCTCCATATTGGCGGGCACGGTCACAGGGTCCTTAAAAGCACGCATCGGCGCACGCCCCCTCTTTATCGCAGCAGCCCTGTCTTTTCTGGCAGGCTCATTCGTTGGCGGCGCTGCTAACTCGCTGGAACACTTGCTGCTTGGCAGAATGCTGCAAGGCCTGGGAGAAGGCATGATCGTCTCCCTCTGCTACACGTTGATTTCAGACCTTTATCCGGAAAACGCCGTCTCCTCGGTCTTTGCTCTGCTCTCAGGAGTTTGGGCAGTCTCCGCAGGCATTGGTCCGCTCACCGCAGGTATTCTGACAGAAAGCTGGTCATGGCGCGCCGTGTTTTACGCCAACTTGCCCCTGTCTCTGATGTTGCTCGTGCTGGCGATCACCGTCATCCCTTCCACCACAAGAGACAAAAGCACATCCACTCAATCCTCGGATAAGATGAGCATGTTCCCCCGCCTTGGGCTTCTGGCTGTGGCGGTGTTGCTCATCGCCTATGTGGGCGAGCTGCGCAGCCTTCCCCACATCACCGGCGCTTTGGTTGTTGGTCTGCTCCTGCTGCTCCTTGCTGTGAAATGGGATAAGCAGAGCGCGACCCCGTTCATTCCGCGCAGCGCATTCAAGTTCACGGGCATTCTGGGCCTTGGCATGTGGGTCACATTGCTGCTGTCCATCGCCAGCGCCGCCCGCGTTGTTTATGGCGCTGCCATGGGTCAGGTTCTTTGGGGGCTTTCCGTCACTCAGGCGTCCTATGCCATGGCCATTACAGCCTTCACATGGACAGCCGCCGCATGGATTGTCGCCCGCGTGCAGACACCACACGCCCAAACCTCTCTGATCCGTCTGGGAACCTTAAACATCATTGCTGGCACACTGCTCACAGTTGTCTCGCTCTACACCATGTCCTTATGGATATTTCTGCTCTCCTCCGTCTTTAACGGAGCAGGCTTTGGCATGAGCAGCCAGTTCCTGAAGAAGGCAATCATTTACGCCGAAACTGACGACGAGCGCGACAGAGCCTCCGGCTTTATCGGGCCGCTGCAAGCCGCAGGCATGGCAATTGGTGCAGCACTAGCCGGCCTTCTGGCAGGCCTCTCTGGCTTCTCTGTTCCGGGCGCTCAAGATTTAATCACACTGGAAAATGCATCCCAGTCCGGCCCAATCCTTTTCCTCATCATGGCAGGCATTGCAGGCATAGCCGCCCTACTGGCTTTCAAAATGCCAAGAATGGTCTGACCGTACACAAGGACAAACAAGCATGTGCCGCAAATGTGGAGATAACCCGGGACGCGATCCGCCAAAGGTTCAGGCACTGGCCGGTGCTCAACACAAAAACAATTCAACGCGGAAGCGGCTGCCCCGGTGGAGGTGCAGGCGGTTGACGGAAAGGCTGATCAAAATACCTGTCAGGCACATGCCCACGCCAACCCGAATGATGCATCCGGTTCATCATCACAAACATCATAATCACGACAAGAACAACAAGAACCAGCAGCGTCGTGATAATCGAAGTCGCAATCACCCATCCCCTGCTCGGCTTCCGCTCAATCGAAGCCCGCAACCCATCCAGCTCCCGCCGCATATCTTCCGGTTCCATATCCCTGCTCCATCAAAATAGACAAAACAATTCTCGCAGAAACACCGGAACACCAACTTACATCAATAGCTCACAATTGAACCAGTCCAGCCCGTCACCTCACCCAAATGCCTCGCCCCATTTCAGCAGTTCCAACAGGATGGGGCCGACGGCTTGGCCCTTTTCGGTCAGCACATAGTCGGCGCGCGGGGGATGGGAAGAGTAGAAGCGCTTTTTGAGGACTCCGTGCTCCTCCAGCTTTTTCAGGCGAGTTGAGAGCGTGTTGGGGCTGACCTTCAGACCAACCTCAAGGTCTTTGAACTTGCGCGGACCATCCAGAAAGAACTCCCGCAATATCAAAAGGCTCCACGGATCACCCAGCACGCCAAGTGAGCGCATGATTGGGCAATTATCGCGGTCAATTCCAGCAAGTTCTGGCGGCAAAAGAGAAGGATCAAACTCAGTCATGCAAACAGGCGTAGCACAGTCAATTCAAAAACGGAATTGACTCCTATTATTGAAGTCACTACCAATATTGAAGTTACCAAGGAGAGATCCCATGACTTCAATTATTCTGGAATCCATTGTTTTATCTTTTGCTCTCGCCTTCCCGGCCACGTTGATTGCCATCGTTGCAAACCGGGCCTCACACACTCAGTTACCAGCAAGCTCACAAAGGTGGGCCATAGGAATCTTCATCACGCTCCTTGGAGTATGGTTCGCAGCAGCAGTCTTACTCGCCAAAGCAAACCTGTTCACGCTGCCCACTGAAGCCCCACAGGTTCCACGCTTGATCCTCCTGCTTCTGGGCGGCTCCCTCACCGTATGGGTCCTGGCAAACTTCACGGCAGCAGGGCGCGCGATACTGCAAGCCACAGACCAAAGCGTCTTTATGGGATTGCAAATCCTGCGCGTGATCGGCTTTGTGTTTCTGGTGGGTTGGGCTATGGGGCCTGTACCGTGGGAATTTGCCATGCCAGCGGGCCTTGGAGATATAGCAACAGGCATTCTGGCCGTGTTTGCTTATAAAGCAGCCCGCAGCAACGCCTCCAACGCTCGCGCACTCATCATCCGCGTCCACATTCTCGGCCTGCTGGATTTTGTAGCTGCAATCGGCACCGGCGTCCTCACCTCAAACGGCTACTTCCACCTGCTCTCAACAGACGCACCCAACATCGTAGACCACTACCCCCTCGTCCTCGTCCCCGCTTTCTTCGTCCCCCTCTTCCTCACCGCACATATCCTTTCCATTCAGAAGATGTTGGCAGAAGGAAAGAAGATGAAGACAGTGGCAGCCTAACTTACAATTAAACGGAACAGCCCGCCTTGCTGTCACCCCGCACAAGCACAGCGAGATGCGGGGGCCAGAGCTAAAAGCATCAAGGCCCGCTCTGGATCCCTGATCAAGTCAGGGATGACGGCTTTACAGTTTCACTTCGAAAGTCTCGACCCAACAAAAAAGCCGACCTCCTCACAGAGACCGGCTTCTTAATTCTCAACCATTGCAGCAGCTTAGCTGTCCAGGAAGCTCCGCAGTTTGCGGGAGCGGCTTGGGTGCTTCAGCTTACGCAGGGCTTTCGCTTCAATCTGACGAATACGCTCACGGGTAACAGAGAACTGCTGACCAACCTCTTCCAGAGTGTGGTCGGTGTTCATGCCGATACCGAAGCGCATGCGCAGGACACGCTCTTCACGAGGTGTGAGCGATGCCAGAACGCGGGTCGTGGTCTCACGAAGGTTCGCCTGAATAGCCGCATCAATCGGCAGGATGGCGTTTTTATCCTCAATGAAGTCACCAAGATGGCTGTCTTCCTCATCACCAATCGGTGTTTCAAGGGAAATAGGCTCCTTAGCAATCTTCAGCACCTTACGCACCTTCTCAAGCGGCATCTGCAGCTTTTCAGAGAGTTCTTCCGGAGTTGGCTCACGGCCAATCTCGTGAAGCATCTGACGAGAGGTACGAACGATCTTGTTGATCGTCTCGATCATGTGCACCGGAATACGGATGGTACGCGCCTGATCCGCGATGGATCGGGTGATCGCCTGACGAATCCACCAGGTCGCATAGGTGGAGAATTTGTAACCGCGGCGGTATTCAAACTTGTCTACCGCCTTCATGAGGCCAATGTTACCTTCCTGAATAAGATCCAGGAACTGCAGGCCACGGTTGGTGTATTTCTTGGCAATGGAGATAACGAGACGAAGGTTCGCTTCCACCATTTCCTTCTTCGCGATACGTGCTTCGCGCTCACCCTTCTGCACCATGGAAACCAAGGTACGGAATTCGGTGATCTCAAGGCCAGTCTCAGTCGCAAGCGTCTGAATCTCGCCGCGCAGTTCGCGGATCATGTCGCCGTCATTGGTCACAAACTTCTTCCAGCCACGGCCAGAAAGGTTTGCAACTTTGCGGATCCAGTTCGGGTCCAGCTCAGAACCCTGATAGTGCTTGATGAAGTCAGCGCGGTTCACGCCGTTACTGTCTGCAAGACGCAGCAAGCGACCTTCATAACCCATCAGCATTTTGTTGATGGAGTAAAGCTGCTGAACCAGTGTCTCAATACGGTTGGCATTGAGGTGCAGGCTCTTCACTTCAACAATGATGTCTTCTTTGAGCTTTTTGTAACGACGCTCCTGAGACGGAGACAGAGTTTTGTTGGCCAACTTGTTTTCAACCAGCTGGTCTTGAAGCTTGCGCAGCTTCTTGTAGTCCTCTGTGATCTTGTCAAAGATCTCAACGACCATAGGCTTCAGTTCTGCTTCCATCACGGAAAGAGAAACGTTTGCCTCATACTCGTCGTCATCATCTTCAGTGGTTTCGCCACCTTCTGCAGGAGCTTCACCTGGTACACCCGGAGCGGCAGCCGCAGGAGCAGCAGCACCGTTAGATTTACGGGCTTCCTCTTCCTTGCGCTTGCGGGCTTCTTCTTTTTCCTTAAGGCGCACAGCCTCAGGAACTTCACCCTCACCAGCTTGTTCCTGCTCAGAAAGGTCATCATCAGATGGGCCGTTCTTGTCATCAGGACCGGAATAGGTTGCATCCAGATCAATAATGTCACGCAGCAGAACCTTGCCTTCAGCCAGTTCCTCACCCCAGATGATAATCGCCTGGAAGGTCAGCGGGCTTTCGCAAAGACCTGAGATCATAGCCTCACGGCCAGCCTCAATACGCTTTGCAATGGCAATTTCGCCTTCGCGGGACAACAGCTCAACAGAGCCCATCTCGCGCAGGTACATACGCACCGGGTCATCGGTACGGTCTGTAGGTTCTTTAGCAGTTGTCGTTTTGGTAACAGCAGTAGAAGAAGCAACAACCAACTCACCGCCGTCTACAGCGGGTGGAGCTTCCTCTTCCTCTTTACCTTCTTCTGCATCTTCCGCCTCAACAACGTTGATGCCCATTTCAGAAAGAAGCGACATGGTGTCTTCAATCTGCTCAGAGCTCACCTGATCAGGTGGAAGAACTTCATTCAGTTCGTCATAAGTGATGTATCCGCGTTTTTTTGCGGACTTGATCATTTTCTTGACGGCGGCGACCGACAAATCCAAGAGCGGACCATCTTGTCCCTCTGCGCCTGCCGGTTCCTGCGTATCTTCAGCTTGTGTCGCCTTCGTCGCCATATTCTGCTCCAAAGTCGCTGGTCGTGCTCCAGCGAACTATCGCGTTACGCAATCAATCACCCCCGTGTTTGGACCACACAGGCGGCATTTGAATCACATTTGACTTTGGGGTTTAACGCAAAGTCCCTTAAACCTGACTTAACCCTGGTATCAAAATGTTTTCACGGAATTGAAAACCCAAAACTCATTCGGGCAGGACTACTCACCGGTATCCCTACCGTTTTAGGCCGTATCCGGCACATTCCAGGCATCGACAGCGCTGATTATCCGATTATGATATCGCCGCTTTAAAGACATCTAAGGTCTACGGGCGCTCGTATCGGCTGTCTGACTTAGTGTATGTAGCCCGCCTTTTGTGATTCGCAAGGGCGATTCGGCTTGGTCAATCTGATTCTGGGGGATTTTGGACAGTTCATTGCCTGTTTTTCTGGATAACTTTGAAAAACAAGAGTTCTTCCATCACAATTCTACCTTAAGTTGCTCCCACCAGATCCTCTGGGGCGAGCAGATAAGCAGACCCGGAATCCCTCCACTCAGATCAAGCCAGAGCAGATCCTTTTGAGGAGCGCATTTTCGCAGCACGCTCTGCCAGCTCCTGCTCATCACGCAGACAATCCTCACGCCGACGAGCCAAATCCTGTGTAAGCGCCTGAAACCGGCCCCAGCTTTCTTCGGTCAGATCCTGCTCCATGGCCCGCGTTTCATGTTCAAGCTCCTGCTCCAACATGCGCAACTCAAGCATATCTGCATAATTCAGGAACAGCATCTCCACGAAGTCCTCGGGCGGATCTTCCTTCAAAACCTGCAGACGGTTGGTCAGCGCATCCCAGCGGCGCAAGGTACTTGCCTTGCTGCCATCGCTTTCAGAACTCGCACTCACAATAGCTTCCTGCAGGATTTGATAGAACCGTTCATCCAGCTTGTTGTAGATCTGCGTAACAGCACCTTCAGCAAGGTCCGTCGCAATCCGAACCAACGCCGTCATAAACATGGAGTGCAGCTCGTTGGAATACGTCAGCTGCGAAATCCGTTCAAAGTGGCGGTCAAACAGCTCCGGATACATCAGGCACATGGTGCAGAAGCTGCGCTCCACCCCATAAGAAGGTGTATCAGGCGCTTCAACGCGGGCACGAGAGGCCCACTCATCCTCAGCACCTTGTTTCTTATTGCCGCGCCAACCCTCATCACGACCACCGCCGCCTTTGCCACGGTTTCGGCGGCTCTCCTCGTAAAACAAATTGGAGAGTTTAAGGCGCAAGTCCATCCGGTAACGCTTCTGGACGCGCTCATCCTTGATGGTGCCAACCAGATCTTCAACGGCCTTTTCCAGCGCAGCCTTGCGCTCAGGCGTATCAATCCGGGCTTGCTCGCTTTCACGGCGCCAAACCACTTCAGAAAGCGGCAAAGCCTTCTCAATCTCTCCATACATAGCAGCAGTGCCGCCAGCATTAATCACATCATCCGGATCCTGCCCATCAGGCAAAAACGCAAACTGGAAGGACTTGCCGCTGGTGAGAACCGGAAGAATGCGATCCACGGCTCGATGCGCTGCAGAAATACCGGCAACGTCACCGTCAAAGCAGACCACAGGCTCATCAGCAAACTTCCAAAGCCGCATAATCTGGTCTTCGGTAAACGCAGTGCCCAAACTCGCGACCGTCGCTTTGATGCCAACCTGCCAGAGGGCAATGGCATCCATATACCCTTCCACCACAATCGCCTGCCCGCTCTCATAAGCAGGCTGCCGTGCACGATGCGCGTTAAACAGCATCGTTCCTTTGTGAAAGACGGGTGTCTCCGGTGAGTTCAGATATTTCGGTTGGCCATCCGGATCCATGGTCCGGCCCCCAAAAGCAACCGCCCTGCCACGATCATCATGGATCGGGATCATCAGACGATTGCGGAACCGGTCATAAGACGGACGCCCGTCCTCGGGTTTAATGAGCAAACCCACTTCAATCAGCTCAGCTTCAGTGACGTCTTTCGCCATCAAAGCCTTCTTCAGATTATCACGTCCCGGAGGTGCAAAGCCGAACTGAAACTCATTCAGCGTCTCGGCACTCAAACCGCGCCGCTGCACATACTCTTGCGCAGCGCGTCCGTCAGCAGACTGGAACACATGCCGGAAAAAGCGTGCCGCCATCTCACAGACATCGGTCAGAGAATTGCGCTTTGCAGCTCGCTTTGCCGCCTGAGGATCGGGTGCAGGCATGGCGATTCCGGCTACACCGGCTAGTTCTTCCACAGCTTCGGGGAAACTGAGGCCCTCAGTCTCCATCAGAAACTTGAAATGATCTCCACTTTCACCACAGCCAAAGCACTTGTAGCGGTTGCGACGTTCATCAACGTGAAAGCTGGGAGACTTCTCTGAATGGAAGGGACAACACGCCCAGTAATCACCCTTTCCGGGCTGCGATTTACGCCGATCCCAGGTTACACGCCGCCCTACCACATCTGTAAGCGAGACGCGGTTGCGAATGTCATCAAGAAAGAGCTGATCGAAACGCATAGTGGTCCAATTTGTCGTAGTGGCCTGAAAGCAGCTGAGCTGGGTATTATATAGCCGCGAAGGCCCCAAGAAGCCAGCAAAACCCCCATTTGCGCTGGCTGAACTCAATTAATCGCTTCAGGAAAAAAGAAAAGCCGCATCACGACGACGCGGCGGCCTGTAAGTGCTCCAAAAACGCTGGCTTACTGCGGAGCACGCAGCATCTGCTTCACCATGCAACTGGCTTTCGCAAAGTCCATCTGGCCCGGATAACGTTCTTTCAACTCAGCCATACAGCGGCCCATATCACGCAGTCCGCGCGCTTCAACGCACTCGACAACTGTTTGACAAACAAGCTTCATTTCGTACTCGCTGAGCTGAGACGGCAAGAATTCACGGATCATTTCCGCTTCTTCACGCTCCTGCACAGCAAGCTCTACTTTACCGCTCGCCTCACAATGCGCCGCTTCCTGTTCACGCTGGACAAGCATGGTGTGCAGGAGGTCCATCAGCTCTTCGTCGCTTAAGCCATCACGGCCTTGCTCACGAGCAGCCATATCCCGGTCCATAATGGCAGCGGTGATCAGGCGCAACGTGGCGGCACGTCTTTTGTTAGTGTCTTCTTGCGCGGCTTTCAGCGCATTCGCTATTTTGTCTCGCAACATACTAAAGGAACCCTGACGCGGAAACTTTAAAAGAGGCTCTCCAAATCCCGGATAATACGTCTCATCCGTCCGATTTGGGCTGATTTCCTGTAACTCGAGCGCTATTATTTCTACACGAGTGATATTGACCAGAGGAACCCCTTCTCCTATGGTCCCGGCCTTGATGCGACTGTGACGCGCCAAAGTCAAGTCCCTTCGGTGCGTTTCAGATGGACGCATACTGTCATCAACCGTATCAAGAAAGCAAGTGATGAAAGCTCAAGACGCGTGGTCAGCACCTAAACCTACCGCCCTCCTCGTTCTCGCAGATGGTACAGTCATTGAAGGCCGAGGCGTTGGAGCTCTTGGAAAAGCGTCCGGCGAAGTCTGCTTCAATACGGCAATGACCGGGTATGAAGAGATTCTCACAGACCCTTCCTATGCAGGACAGATCATCACCTTCACATTTCCTCATGTTGGTAACGTGGGCTCGAATGAAGATGATGTTGAGACTGTAGATATGGAAGGCACTTCTGGCGTACGTGGCGCGATTCTGCGCACCGACATCACCACTCCTTCCAACTATCGCTCTGGCAACCACTTCGACGCATGGCTCAAGGCACGAGGCATTGTTGGACTGACCGGCGTAGACACCCGCGCATTAACAGCTCTCATTCGCGAAAAAGGCATGCAGAACGCCGTTATCGCTCATAACGCTGATGGTGAGTTTGATGTGGAAGCCCTGAAAGCAGAAGCAGCCAGCCTCCCGGATCTGGAAGGCATGGACCTTGCAAAAGGCGTAAGCACTCAGAAAACCTACGACTGGAACGAAACCACCTGGGACTGGGATGACGGGTTTGGCGCCCAGACCAAACCAAGCCATCATGTGGTTGCTCTGGACTTTGGCGTGAAGCGTAACATCCTCCGCCTTCTGGCAGATGCTGGATGCCGCGTGACTGTTGTGCCTGCAACCACCTCTGCTGAAGACGTCCTCGCTCTTAAGCCGGATGGAGTATTCCTGTCCAACGGCCCCGGCGATCCAGCTGCAACTGGTGAATATGCGGTTCCAACCATCCGCAGCCTCGTGAAGTCAGGTCTGCCAGTCTTCGGAATCTGTCTGGGTCACCAGATGCTCGCGCTTGCACTTGGTGGCACCACCACGAAGATGCATCAAGGCCATCACGGTGCAAACCACCCGGTTCACGATTACACCACCAACAAGGTTGAAATCACCAGCATGAACCACGGCTTTGCTGTGAGTGCTGGCAGCCTGCCGGACAACGTGGAAGAAACACACGTTTCCCTGTTTGATGGTACCAACTGCGGTCTGCGTGTAAAAGATGCACCTGTCTTCTCAGTACAGCACCATCCGGAAGCGTCTCCAGGCCCACAAGACAGCCACTACCTGTTCTCTCGCTTCATTGAGTTGATTGAGAACCACAAGACACCTGCAGCCGCTTAGAACGCGACGTACTCTAAGCAAAACGGCACAGCAGAATGAATAAAAGCGGGGTCTAGTACCCCGCTTTTCTTTTGCCTGACTACGAGCAGAACATGACCGGAGACACCGCTTCAGCAACGTCAGGACAACAAAAAACCCGGCACCAAGGGAGCCGGGTTCCGTAACTCTTACAGAAGCAATTAAGCCGCTTCTGTTTCCAGCATGCTGCTCAGTGCATGAGACACACCGCGAACTTCTGCAATCTGTTCCTGAAGCGCTTGCTCCTGCTCATGAAGCAGCTGCTCTTGCGCACCACAAATTTCCTGAAGTTCTTTAAGTTGCTCAGGACGAGGGCTGGAACCCTCAACGAGCTTGATAATACGACGAACTTCTGCCAGCGTCAGACCGATCTTCTTGGCCTGCAAAATGACCCGCATACGGCTCACATCGCGACCTCTGTAGAAGCGGCGTGCTCCACGACGTACTGGGTTAAGAAGTCCCTTCTCCTCATAGAATCGAAGTGTACGCAGAGTGACGCTAAACAACTCTGACATTTCAGAGATTGCGAGCAGTTGACCGTCCCCATCGTCCTCACGAATAGGTCCAGCGATATCCGCAGCGACATCTAGCTTACTAGGAATACTGTTCATTTCCATTTGCCCGGTGGTTTGTATGTTAAACCTTAGAAGAGTTACAAAAGCTCATCATTTCAGCTCCCCACCCGGTGCCTCCATGAATTCCCCTAATAACTTTTGTACTCCCCCACTTCTGTACTAGCTTATGCAGTAGCATTTGATACCCACTCACACTGCGGAAGCTTTTCGATGTTCATTTGAACAATCTTCAATGCATCCCCAGTGAGGAATGAGTACCCCCACTTTCAAAGTCCTCAATGAAATCTATGATAATTCATATTGGACAATTGATAATCTACACAAGGAAACTGATAAAATATAGCCCGACATCGTATTTTTTACTTCGTAAATGCAACGTATACACTAGGACATCCGAGAATTAACATCATAAGTAGTTATACTAGATAAGTATTATAAAAAAATAGCGGCACCTACTTTTGCAGCTCCGCTGATTTATTCTACATTTTCCGCCAAATCTCCAAAGATGTTCCTGCGTTATCTGAGCTAATATACTATAGAAGCGTCAATTACATATTGTCTATAATATGTGAACATGACGAAGAGATAGCGAGAGTGAGCAATATAACTTCTAACTACTCTCCTTCTTTAGATCTGCTCTGACTTTATTCTTTCTCAGTAAAACGAAAATTGGCTGACCAAATGATCACTCTGCACATTTTTTAAACAGGATGTTCATTTTTCGCGCTGCAAAACTTTGAACTGCCGTCGCGTACAGAGGGGATAATGTGGAATCTGTCACATTAAAAGGCAAGATGCCCCAAAGATTCACTAGATCAAAAGTGCCAGATTGTGCGCATCGCACAATTTTGGCCACCCAATTTCATTAATTGAAACATCTTCAGCATGTGCAAGCCAGAAGAAAGACACCGCATTCAGCAGGTAAACTCAATTTACCATCAAACACGTACTTGCGCTTAGCCCTTCAACAGGCCATTGACGATCCGTCTGATTTGAAATCTGAAAGTCGCATGACGATGAACATCCATCTTTTTGCCCTTCAGATTAGCCCGATACAGGATGAGTTCGTTTAACATGATTATCTCCTTGATGAGCCGCGTGAATGGAAAGCCACCTCAGTTCTATGCAAAGAAATCACACAGGCTTACGGGAGTTTTCCTGAAACGCCACAATTATAAGCGCACTAATTGCGCCTCATCAAGATAAATGACGCAATTTTTGCGCTTTTTACATTCTGTTATATGCAATAGTACGAATGCAGATTATTATGCATCAGTCTGTACAATGAATTTTCAGTCTGGGAATCATTAGGTTAGTATCATGAAACCATCTCAGTTTCGGGCTTGGCGCAAGTCGATGGGCTATAAGCAAAAAGAGGCAGCGGAACGCCTCGGCTTAAAAAAACGAATGATTCAGTATTACGAAAACGGCAATCGTGACGGTAAACCGGTAGAAATTCCGAAGTCTGTCCGGCTGGCCTGCTATGCCTTAAGCACTGGTATTGCTGACTTTGATGGTGAGAAAACCACAGAGAACTCGACTTTAGCTGAATAAACTCCCCTTAAGTCTTGAGAAAAAAAACCGGATTATTTCGGAAATAGGCGTTCGTCGGGGTTTATCATTACGCGAATATTTCTTATAACGCGCGCTCAGCCGACATACTCCTAAAGAGGGCACCACCAGAGCACCAATCGGGTGCACTGGTGCTTAAACGCGAGCATATGTGAGTCACCATGCCTAAACGCAATGACATCCAATCTATCATGATCATCGGGGCTGGCCCCATCGTGATTGGTCAAGCCTGTGAGTTCGATTATTCTGGAACTCAGGCTTGTAAGGCACTGCGAGATGAGGGCTACCGAATTATCTTGGTGAACTCAAATCCGGCGACCATCATGACAGATCCGGATCTGGCTGACGCGACCTACATCGAGCCAATCACTACGGACGCCGTTGAAAAGATCATCGCCAAGGAAAAGCCGGACGCGCTCCTGCCAACCATGGGCGGACAGACCGCACTCAACTGTGCGCTGGAACTGGACCGCAAAGGCGTGCTGAAAAAACACGGTGTCGAGATGATCGGTGCGAAAGCCGACGTTATCGACAAGGCTGAAGACCGTGAGAAATTCCGCGCGGCCATGGACAAGATCGGGCTGGAAAATCCACGCGCCGCAATCGCATCCTCTCCGCCAATCCTTGATGATGAAGGCAACATCACTGGGTATGATCGCGGTTCAGGCTATGCTGAAGCCATGCGCCAGATCGACAGCATCGGTCTGCCAGCCATCATTCGCCCAGCCTTTACCCTTGGCGGAACAGGCGGCGGCGTAGCGTATAACCGTGAAGAGTACGAACAGATTGTTCGCTCCGGTATCGATGCGTCTCCAAACGGTCAGGTGCTCATCGACGAAAGCTTGCTCGGCTGGAAAGAATACGAGATGGAAGTGGTTCGCGATACAGCGGACAACTGCATCATCATCTGCTCCATTGAAAACATCGACCCGATGGGCGTCCACACGGGCGACTCCATTACGGTTGCCCCTGCCCTGACCCTCACCGACAAAGAATACCAGATCATGCGGAACGCCTCGATTGCGGTTCTGCGTGAGATCGGCGTTGAAACAGGCGGATCAAACGTTCAGTTCGCGGTCAACCCGGCAGATGGCCGTCTCGTTGTGATCGAGATGAACCCACGTGTGTCCCGCTCTTCCGCACTGGCATCTAAAGCAACAGGCTTCCCGATTGCGAAGATCGCGGCAAAGCTCGCTGTTGGCTACACCCTTGATGAGTTGGAAAACGACATCACCGGTGGTGCAACACCAGCATCGTTTGAGCCAACAATCGACTACGTCGTCACCAAGATCCCACGTTTTGCGTTTGAAAAGTTCCCGGGCTCCGAGCCAACCCTGACAACAGCTATGAAGTCAGTTGGCGAAGTGATGGCCATTGGACGGACCTTCAAGGAAAGCCTCCAGAAAGCTCTGCGTGGTCTTGAAACAGGCCTGACAGGCCTCGACCCAATCGAAGTCGAAGGTCTTGGCCAAGGCGAAGACTACACCGCGATCCGCAAAGCCCTGGCTGTCCCAACACCAGATCGCCTGCTCAACGTAGCGCAGGCTATGCGTCTGGGCACTTCTGCAAAAGAAATCCACGACATCTGTAAGATTGATCCGTGGTTCCTGGAGCAGATGCAGGAAATCGTGGACATGGAAGCAAAGATCACCGAGCACGGTCTGCCAGACAACGCAACCGCCATGCGCATGGTCAAAGCCATGGGCTTCTCAGACAGCCGTCTTGCGGTTCTCAGCCAAACGACTGCTGACAAAGTTGCTGCTCTACGAGCTGAGCTCGACGTGAAGCCAGTTTACAAGCGCATTGATACCTGCGCCGCAGAGTTCGCGTCCCCAACGCCTTACATGTACTCCACCTACGAGACACCAACGCCGGGTCTGCCGTCTTGCGAAGCAAACCCGAGCGAGAAGCAAAAGGTTGTCATTCTGGGTGGTGGTCCAAACCGCATCGGTCAGGGCATCGAGTTCGATTATTGTTGCTGTCATGCCGCGTTTGCGTTGAAAGATGCTGGCTTCGAGGCCATCATGATCAACTGTAACCCGGAAACAGTCTCAACAGACTACGACACCTCAGATCGCCTCTACTTCGAATCTCTCACCTCAGAAGACGTGCTGGAAATCCTCCGCCTTGAAAACTCCAAGGGCACACTGAAGGGTGTTATCGTTCAGTTCGGCGGTCAGACACCTTTGAAACTGGCACAGGCACTCGTAGAAGCTGGCATCCCAATCCTCGGCACATCTCCAGACATGATCGACCTTGCTGAAGATCGTGACCGGTTCCAGCGTCTGCTGCACAGAATTGACCTGAAACAGCCAGAAAACGGCATCGCCTATTCTGTTGAACAGGGCCGCCTCATTGCCAACCAGCTTGGCCTGCCGCTCGTTGTCCGCCCATCCTACGTACTGGGCGGCCGTGCAATGCAGATCATTCGCGACGAGGAAGCACTCAACAACTACCTGCTCGGCACACTGCCAGAGCTGGTTCCACATGATGTGCGCGCCAAATACCCGAACGATAAAACCGGCCAGATCAACACCCTGCTCGGCACCAACCCGCTTCTGTTCGACCGCTATCTCGACGGCGCGATAGAAGTGGATGTGGACGCTCTGTGTGATGGTGAAGACGTCTTCATCTGTGGCATTATGGAACACATCGAAGAAGCCGGCATCCATTCCGGCGACAGCGCATGTTCTTTGCCAGCCTACACGCTGGATGATGAAACACTTGCCAGACTGGAAGAGCAAGGCCGGAAACTCGCTCTGGAGCTCAACGTTGTTGGCCTCATGAACGTGCAGTTCGCAATCAAGGACGGAGAGATCTACGTCCTAGAAGTGAACCCACGTGCATCAAGAACAGTGCCGTTCGTTGCAAAAACCATTGGCGTACCGATTGCAAAAATCGCAGCCCGCGTCATGGCAGGCGAGAAGCTGTCAAACTTCGATCTCAAGCCGAAAAAGCTTGATCATGTCGCAGTGAAAGAAGCAGTCTTCCCGTTTGCTCGCTTCCCGGGTGTTGATACGGTTCTCGGCCCTGAGATGCGCTCTACTGGTGAAGTCATGGGTCTGGACACCGACTTCTCCTTCGCATTCGCCAAGTCACAGCTCGGCGGAGGCACCGTTATTCCGGAAGGTGGAACAGTCTTCATCTCATTGAAGGATGCAGATAAGCCGAAAATTCTTGAAGCAGCTAAAAAACTTGTAGCATCAGGGTTTTCCATTATATCCACCGAAGGCACGCAAAGATACTTGGAAAACCAAGGCATCCCGTGCGCAAAGGTCAATAAGGTGCTTGAAGGGCGTCCTCATATCGTTGATGCTATCAAGAACGGAGAAGTTCAGCTCGTCTTCAATACAACCGAAGGCGCACAAGCACTCTCCGACAGTCGGTCGCTTCGTCAAGCTGCGCTGATGAATAAGGTTCCTTACTACACAACAGTGGCAGGGGCCGTAGCAGCAGCTCAAGGCATCGAAGCTTTCCGAGCGAAAACGCTTGAAGTAAGGTCCCTACAATCTTACTTCTGCTAAGATAGTTTAACAGGTCCGGGTTGAGGCTTCTCAGCCCGGTCAGTTTTTTAGTGTGATGGGCCACACCACCACAACGTAAGAAAGGTGTACGAGCCATGGAAAAGGTACCTATGACGCCGGAAGGTTATGTGATGCTCACAGAAGAGCTTAAGCATCGCACGACCGGAGAACGCCCGCGCATTATCGCAGCCATTTCCGAAGCACGTGCTCACGGTGATCTTTCAGAGAATGCGGAATACCACGCAGCGAAGGAACAGCAGAGCCTGAACGAAGGCCGGATCAACGAACTGGAAGCCCTTCTGGGACTTGCAGAAGTCATCGATCTGACCAAACTCAGCGGCGATACTGTCAAATTCGGCGCAACCGTATCTCTCATTGACGAAGATACCGAGGAAGAAAAGAAATACATGATCGTTGGTGATGTTGAAGCTGACGTAAAACGTGGACGTATTTCTATCTCCTCTCCAATTGCACGCGCACTGATCGGCAAGTCTGTCGGCGATAGCGTCGAAGTGACTGCACCAGGCGGTGCACGCGGTTACGAGATCGTCGAAGTCGAATTCGGTTAAGCAAATTGTAGAGCTGAATTCAGCGTTTCAAGACTTCTCATGAACTGAGATAATCTTTGCCGAATTTCAGAACCATATGATTTCAAGAAATGAAAGTGCCGCTCTGAGCGGCATTTTTTATGCAACCCACACGAGTTATCCACTAATTACAGAACAAACAATCGGTTCTTCGATAAGTTAACGGATTTACTTTAAAAATCTGAAAAAGCAGCAAAACCCTGCGACAATCTAGCACGTATCCCTGCCTAAAAAGCTCATATCACATCACAATCTGCGCTTACCAACACAATTATAAGTATATATTCGGCATTTTGCATGGATAAATCTACTTACTGTTAACCCTTGTAAATGCAAATGATCTCGACAAATTGACGGGAAATTTGCTGCCATGACCACCAATTCATTTTCAGGTCTGAAAAGCCAGCTCGGTTTTTTCAAAATTGATAGTCAGACCATACAAACACTTTCAGATCTCTGGCCCAGTGTTGAGGGCCACCTAACACAGATTTTGAGTGACTTTTACAACCACGTTCAGCGTGATCCGGAACTGAAGAAAAAGGTATCCGGCAAAGTTGATGGCTTGAAATCAGCTCAAGCAAGCCACTGGAAGATCCTGTTCACCGGCGGTTTTGACTCCACCTACATGGAGCGCGTTGACAAGATTGGCCGCGCCCACGTGTACACTGACCTTGAGCCGGATTGGTATATCGGTGGTTATACGTTTATTCTGGAAGAGCTGACCAAAGTGCTCGCCAGCAAGATGCGCTTTTCGCCAGGGCGCTTGTCACGCAGCCTGATTGCTCTTCAAAAAGCAGTTATGTTCGACATGGGCCAGGCAGTCTCCGCCTACCATCGTCACTACACAGAAGAGCGTGATGAGCGCACACATCAGCTTGAAGATGCCATCAACGCTTTTGAGCGGACAATCACCAAGCGGATAGAGCAGACGGCAGAAGCCGGCAATCGCGTCGAAAACTCTGCACTCACTCTCCGCGAAACATCCGAGCAAAGCAAAATGGCTGCAGAAGCTGCGAGCCAGTCTGCTGACTACACAGCCTCAGATGTCCACTCCGGTGCGGCGGCAGTTGAAGAAATGTCTGCCAACGTCGCCGAAATCGGTTCGCAAGTGACCCGCTCTGCAGAAACAGCACAGACTGTTTCCAAAGATGCAGAACGCACCAACGACACCGTCCTCGGCTTGCAGACAGCAACCAACGAGATTGGCGCAGTGACAGAGCTCATCAGCGCAATTGCGGAACAGACCAACCTTCTGGCCCTCAACGCAACCATTGAGGCAGCCCGTGCAGGTGATGCAGGCCGCGGCTTTGCCGTTGTGGCAAGCGAAGTGAAAGACCTTGCAAGCCAGACAGGTCAGGCAACTGACGAGATCGCCTCCAAGATCAGCGCTATTCAGAGTGAAACCAAGCGCTGCGTGGAAGAGATTTCAGCTATCTCCCAAAAGATTGAGGAGGTCAGTTCAACAGCAACTGCAATTGCTGATGCAGTGGATCAACAGGCCATCGCAACCAACGAAATCTCTTCGAGCATTCAGTCCGCCTCTCAAAATGCGAAGGGCGTGACAAGCGAGCTAAGCAACATCCTTGCAACTGCTGACGAATCCAAGCGTGCTGTTGCCACGGCAACATCCGCCGCGACAGAGCTCAGCCAGCAGAGCGAAGCAATTTCAGAAGAAATCTCTCATTTCTTCTCAAGCATCCGCTGCCTTTGATTGTCGCGGCGACAGCTCAAGCATTCCAGAACGGCCTTCTTCAAGAGGGCCGTTTTTGCATCTGCAATCCAGAATCGCCGCTCACAAAACCAGCTGGCACACGTCCCGAAACACCAAGAAGAAAAACAAAAAAGGGAACGCAATGTCCATCAAGTTCAAACTGGTCGATGAAAGCGGTCTGCCCGGCTCCACGGCACATGTCTGGGTCGCAGGCTGGATCAACGGAGGATCACAGGAACACTTCAAGGTCTTGGAAGGAAGCAATTTCACAAGACCAAGCACGACAAAAGCGCCAACCAGCGTTCCGTTTCAAAAGCTCTCTGATGTGAGCGATGTAGTATTAGAGGACAAAACCAACGGTGATGACCGCTTCCTGTTTGTTGTTTCCAAAGACAAGCCGCAGGACCTCACAATCACGAACAACAACCCAATCCAGTACACCCAGTACCCTTATGCCAATACGCCCGGCGTAGAGGCACCCGGCCCGTTCGACGTCTTTGAGTTTGGTCTGGATGCTCAACTAAATCTCTCCGCTGTGAGCGGCTTTGGCCTCAACCTTCGCTTCGATGTCGAAGGTCCGGATGGCCCACAATATGGCATGCGCAAAGATGTAACACGGTCTCAGATTGCCGAGGCTTTCACAAAGTTCATGAAGAACGAAGCAAAGACAGATCCGGCAGCTGCTCACTTCCTTCCTCTGCTATACTCTACGCCGCTCACAAAAGGCGGGTTCCAGCCACCCATTGTCGACAATCAGTTCTTTGCCATCTGTGATCCCAACGACTGGCTCGCTTCAAAATCCGGCAACTACCAGAAAACGACGGATGATCCCTTGGCAACCTATTGGGATGAAACCCTTGACCGTTTCTTCTCACCGGGAAACGTCTTGAGCATCAATCTCGGTTCAAAAGCGGCTCCTCGTTTGTATGAAGGAAGCTGCACCACTCAGGCTCGCTCTGGTTCAACCAAGCAAACCCAAGGATATACGCTGACAGGCCCAGCTGGCACGTTCCACTTCTACAAACCGGAAAGCGGCCTGCAGAGCAGTCAGTACGTCTTCCAGCAGTCCTTTGGTGTCGACTTAACTCCAGCAGGGGCTGCAGGCGATGCAGGCTTGCTTCAGGATTGCATCTGGGAAGCGCTGTGCCGCGGTGTAGCATTGGACGGCGTATTGACCGCCGAAGCGACAGAAAGCGCGCAGACAGCCTTTAGCACCTCAAAATGGAACGATTGGAGCAAGTGGTATCAGGCAGGGAAGACATGCCACTACTATTCAAAGTTTCTGCACTACAGCGACAGTGATGGAAACGACACACGTCTTTCCGGCAAACCGTCCCTCATGCTCAATCAGGCAGCCTATGGCTTCAGCATGGATGAAAACCCGGTTGGCCCCTATGACGGCCCAGAAGTGCCTTCAAAAACGACCGACAATGTGAAGTCTGGCACAGTCACCATAACCGTTGGCAAGTGGACATAACCCAGTTGCCAGCATGCAAAGCCACGCATAAAAAAAACGGCCTTCCTACGCGAAGGCCGTTTGCAAATTCTCCCAGATCGAAAGCCTAGAAATACTCAGGCTTATCAATCGGCACGTTTGGCTCATCCTTGATACGGCGGATGGTCAGTGCAGTGCGAACATGATCCACATTCTTTGTGGAGGTCACATCGCGAATAATGAAGTTCTGGAAGGTTTCCAGATCTTTAGCCGTGCAGCGCATGATGAAGTCAACTTCACCTGACACCATGTAGCTCTCCCGAACCAACGGCCATTCCTTGACTTGCGCTTCAAATGCGACGAGGTCATTCTCTGTTTGGTTATGCAATCCAACCATGACAAAGGCGGTGACTTCATATCCCAGTTGTTTCTCATCAAGTAGCGTGCGGTAGCCGCGAATGAGTCCTGCTTCTTCCAGGGCTCGAACCCTGCGCAAACATGGGGGCGCAGAAATTCCTACACGACGAGCCAGCTCCACATTGGTAATGCGGCCGTCTCCCTGCAGCTCCTTCAAAATTTGCCAGTCGATCGAATCCAGACGCGCTTTCAAGCTCGTCTCCTTTGCTTGTCCTATTGGATTAACAGTTAACCTGTTTTACAACACTGCCTAAAACACGAAGTTAGGCGAAATGCTAGTTTATTGCTTATTTGCGACAGACTATATCAACAAATAGCATTTTGCAGACACTTCCCGAAAGCTGGGGGAACAAAATGTCGCAAAACCTGTGGGTTTTAACAGATGGCAAGATCGGAGACGTAGCACAATGCATCGGTGTAGCCGACGCGTTGGGACTTCCCTACGAAATTCGATTAGTTGCCCCCCGCAAGCTTTTTACCTACGCAATGCCTTGGGGACCAATCGATCCCAAAGACGCACCACATAAACCAGAAAGCCCGCTTGCACCCCCATATCCCGCGGTCGCGATTGCATCCGGGCGCAGAGCGGTGCCCTACTTACGCGCACTAAAGCGGCTTTCCAAGGGCCAGACCTTTACTGTTTTCCTCAAGGACCCAAAGATCAACAGCAAATTTGCTGATTTTGTCTGGGCGCCGGAACATGACGGAATTTCTGGGAAAAACATAGTAACAACACTTACGTCACCTCACCGTTTCTCAGCGCAAAAGTTACAGGACGCACGCGACAACCCGCTTGAGGCAATCGCAGCGCTGCCAAAGCCAAAAGCAGCTGTCCTGATTGGCGGTAATTCCCAGCATCACACCTTTACGCCCGACAATATCAACACGCTTCTCGCCGCACTTAAGAACCTGTCGCAAACCCATTCGCTCATGATCACCTGCTCCCGCCGCACTCCCAGAGAGCTGGCAACGCAGTTGCATGATCTGGGCAGATCAGAAGGTCATCTCTTCTGGAATGGAGAGGGTGAAAACCCCATCGCCCAGTACCTGGCCAACGCAGAAATCACAGTGGTTACAACAGATTCCACCAATATGGTGGGAGAAGCTGCAGCCACCGGAAAGCCTATCTACGGCTTCCGCCCAACAGGTAGTCACAGAAAGTTTGATAGGTTTTTATCAAGAATGGAGGCTTTGGGAGTACTTCATCCCTTCCCCGGAGACATATTAGCACCTACTTATGAACCGATAGACGCTACACCGGATATTGCAGATGCCATATCCAAAGCGATTGAACAAAAGCAAACGAGCGGATAGAACCCCTCCCTAACACGGCACTGGTACTATCCAAGCGCGCACGAAATTTGAGGTTCTGAGGAAATGACTGTTAAGCACACCAAACTCCTGATCGTAGGCTCCGGCCCTGCTGGCTACACCGCCGCAATCTACGGCGCGCGCGCCATGCTGGAACCGCTTCTGGTCACAGGTGTGCAGACTGGCGGTCAGCTGACCATCACCACCGACGTTGAAAACTACCCAGGCTTTGCAGATCCAATTCAGGGTCCATGGCTCGTGGAAGAAATGCGCAAGCAAGCCGAAAACGTCGGTACCAAGATTGATTACGACACCATCTTGGAAGCTGACCTCTCCAAGCGCCCGTTTGAGCTGAAAGGCGACAGCGGTACCCTCTACACCGCAGACGCGCTCGTCATCGCAACCGGTGCACAGGCAAAATGGCTCGGCCTGCCTTCTGAGGAAAAGTATCAGGCTGGCGGCGTGTCCGCATGTGCAACCTGTGATGGCTTCTTCTACCGTGGCAAGGAAGTTGTTGTGGTTGGTGGCGGCAACACCGCTGTTGAAGAAGCACTCTACCTCGCAAACCTTGCAGATAAAGTTACGCTGGTTCACCGCCGTGATGCCCTGCGTTCTGAAAAAATCCTTCAGGAACGTCTCTTCAAAAACGAGAAGATCAACGTGGTCTGGGACAGTGAAGTGGATGAAATCCTCGGCACCGAAAACCCAGCTGTTGTGACTGGCATCCGCCTGAAGAACCGTAAGACCGGCGAAACCTCAGAAATGTCCACACACGGCGTATTCATCGCCATCGGACACGCTCCAGCGGTTGACCTTGTCAAAGATCAGGTAAAGATGAAGGAATCCGGTTACATTTGGACTGAAGCTGATTCAACTCAGACATCCATTCCGGGTGTGTACGCAGCAGGCGACGTGACTGATGAGCAGTACCGTCAGGCTGTGACCGCTGCAGGAATGGGCTGCATGGCTGCACTGGAAGCAGAACGCTACCTGGCAGCTCTGGAATCTGAAACCGAAGCAGCAGAATAAGACACTGGGAAGATTGGGGGGAAAGCAAATGCCAGGCCGTTCTTTGGATTGGGACAAGCTGCGAATTTTCCATGCAGCAGCACAGGCAGGAAGCTTTACCCACGCAGGCGAAGCTCTCAACATGAGCCAGTCGGCTGTCAGCCGTCAGGTCAGTGCACTTGAGGCAGAGCTTGGTGTCCCCCTCTTCCACCGTCATGCGCGTGGACTGATTCCAACTGAACAAGGCGAGCTTCTTTACAGAACCGCCCGCGAAGTTCTGCTGAAACTGGAAACCGTTCAGTCCCGCCTGACAGACACCAAGGAAAAGCCAAGCGGTACGCTCCGCGTCACCACCACAGTGGGCCTCGGCTCCACTTGGCTCACCGCCCGTGTCAACGAGTTCGTGGATCTTTACCCGGACATGCGTTTGGAGCTCATCTGTATGGATGACGAGCTGGATCTGGGCATGCGCGAGGCAGATGTCGCCATCCGTCTGCGCCAGCCAACACAGCCAGATCTCATTCAACGCAAGCTCTTTACAGTGCACTTCCACGTTTATGCCTCACCAACTTACATTGAGCGCTTTGGCAGCCCGAGCACCATTGATGATCTGGACCATCACCGTCTGATCACCATCGGTGACAACATGGCCTCCTACCTGCGCGCGATGAACTGGCTTGCAACTGCCGGATTGCCAAACGGCGAGCGCCGCGATGTTTCCCTGCGCGTGAACAACCTGTCTGGCATCAAGAAAGCCGTACAGACCGGCGTCGGCATCGCCATCCTGCCGGATTACATGGTTGAACCCGGTGCAGGCATCAAACGCGTTATGTCCGTCACACAGGAAGAGCTGCCAAGCTTTGATACCTACTTCGTGTATCCATCCGAGTTGAAAAACACCGCTCGTGTCACCGCATTCAGAGACTTCCTCGTCTCCTATGCAGAACGCTGGACACACTAAGCCTGCACTCCGGAAAAGACCTGATTTGGCTTGGTTAGCCTGCTCAGGAGTTTCAACCTTAAGTTTTGCACTGCAAAATAAAAAATATCCCGGATCGCTTATGAAGCCTCTCAGACCGCCTGAGAGGCCTTTTTTACGCCCTTCCATCCCGAAATGACAATATCTTACGCAGAGTTAGCTATCTGATAGTTGTCAGATTCTGCAATGAAGTTCCGACCCCTTTGAGCTCCCCTGAAAATGCATAGCTGCAATGCAAAAATTAAGGATTGCTGTTTCGGCGCTGCACTGCATATATACACCTGCTGTTGATCAGTTGTTGTCACACCTCTCCTCCCAGTGACATCAACATCCGATCAACTGTTCCCCTCTGGAAGGTGATTGCACCCATTAGGTGCTTTATCATTCATCACTTCGAAACCGGACCGCATGGTCCGGTTTTTTTTTGCCAAATGCTCGCAAATGCCGAAGATGACCAAGGGTCTCCCTAAGCCTTTTAGCTAGCAAACTTCCTGCAATACCCTGCAGCATACAAAGGCGGATGTTCATCAGACGCGTTAAAGAGCTGTTTTGGAAGATCTTTTGCAAAGTGATAGCAGCAGCCAGCAAGTGCAGTTGAACTGCGTAAAATCGCACTGCTTAAAAACAGACCTAGGGTCGCTTACTTCTTAGGCACACTAAAAAATCAACTATCCCAGATGCACGCAGAGACATGCGGATTCATCAGGCTATTGCGCAGCACCACCCCGGGAAAACCCATCAGATTCAAGGTATTCCCAACTCACATAAACTAGTAGTTTCTGCAACTACCACTCAAATTAACTATATTTTTCCTAGGTAAATCTTCAAACAGTGAAATTTTACCACCCTTAATAAGCGAAATTACAAATCAGCTTGCATCCTTTACTTATCGAATCATACCTATTGGCAAATATCCGAGGTAATGGATGTGAATGACCTGAGAAAAGCATTTTACACTCTGATTGCCTGCGCACTTTTCGCAATCTATGGCGAAATCTCCCACGCCATAAGCGAAGCTGACAGGGCGGAACGGCTCGGCAGTCAAATCACTCTGCACATTCCGGCAGAATAACAGCGGCCCGTTTTGATTCCTCTTTTGACGAGGACAGGCCATTTTTCAGTTATCCACAACAACAGGCAGGTTATCCTTCCAGTTCAATCCTGCCTAATCCTACAGCTCTAAAAACTCATTGAGTGAATAGGCTAATTCGCCAAATCCAGCACCAAAGCTCAACGCGCACAAAAAAAGCCCCGGTGGCTTTGCTGCTCATTCGCAACTAACCACCCAGGCCATTTAAAAGCTTATCAGCAAGCGTTTATCGATAGAGGTTCTGTCCTTCCAGATCCTTATAAAGGTGCGCTACCTGCTCCGCATAGCCATTGTAAAGCTGTGTTGGCACACGCTCATCCGAACCCAGCAAACGCTCAGAAGCCTGCGACCAGCGTGCATGCGGCACTTCTGGATTCACATTGGCCCAAAAACCGTATTCGCTTGGGCCAATCTTCTCCCAGAAGCTCACCGGACGCTGATCAGTAAAGGTGATCTTCACAATGGATTTGATGGACTTGAAGCCGTACTTCCATGGCATCACCAAACGGATCGGTGCACCATACTGCTTCAGCAACGGCTTGCCATAGATGCCTGTTGCAACAAATGCCAGATCGTTCATGGCCTCATCCATAGTCACGCCTTCAACGTATGGCCACGGATACCAGAACTGACGCTGACCACTGGCCACGTCGGAATCTTCAAAGGTCTCAAAGCGGATGTACTTGGCACCGTTCTGCGGGCCAGCATACTTCACCAGCTCGGATAGCGGGAAACCAGTCCACGGCACAGCCATAGCCCACGCTTCAACACAGCGGTGACGGTAAAGACGCTCCTGCAAAGGCATCTTGCGCACCAGATCATCAAAATCGATGGTCTGCGGGTTATCAACCATGCCATCAATGGTGATGGCCCATGGACGGATCTTCAACGCCTGAGCAGCCCCGGAAATGCGCTTATGCGAACCAAACTCGTAGAAGTTATTGTAAACGGATGTCACACTCTCAGGCGTAATTGCGCGTTTAAGAGTGAAATCAGCATTCCGCTTGGCTGGATAGAGATCAAGTGTTGGATCCTTACCATCCTGGGCAAACACATTGCTCACCAAGCCGGTTCCACCAGCAGCCAGACCAAGGCCAACAGCGCCCAAACCCTTCATAAACCTGCGCCGGTTGAAGAACACATCTTCAGGTGTCGCTTCTCTTTCCGGAATAATCCATTCAGGCCTATGAATAATGTTCATGCTGCCATCTCCAAGCAGGTAAGGGTTACGGTAATGTCTACCAATATTCGCCTATGAATTAGCGGCGAAACCCCTTAAACTTCAAGTAAACCCCCCGTGATCCTGTTCGTGATCAAAAAAGGCAGACTCTCTGACTTCCCAGACCAAAGCACCCAACCAGTCTAGATTTCTTCAAATTCAGCGGGTTGATGACACGCTTTCAAACACGCCTCCAACTTATCCTGAAACGCACAGTGCATGTCAGACAGGGCAAAGGAGCGACACGATGACACTAGGATTTATCGGCCTTGGCGCTATGGGCCTTGGAATGGCCCAGCGCATTAACAAAGACCATGCGCTGAAGGTCTATAACCGCTCTCCGGAAAAAGCCGCCAGCCTTGTCGCGGAGGGAGCACAGCAAGCCACATCCCTGCAAAACTTCACGGACTGCGATATCGTTTGCTCAATGCTGTCAGACGATGCGGCTGTTGAAGCCGTCTATCTTTCCGGAGACACTCTGGCGCTCCCACTCAAAGAAAACAGCATCTCCATCTCCCACAGCACCATCAGCCCACCAATGGTAGATCGTCTCGTTGCTGCCCATGAGCGTGCCAATGTCCGGTTCCTGTGTGTGCCAGTACTTGGCCGGCCAGACAAAGCCGCAGAAGGGCAACTGGTCACCGTTGCTGCTGGCGAGCGCAATACAATGAACGAAGTCCGCTCTGTGCTGGAAGCCATATCCACGCGGCAGTTCTGGATGGGCCCAACACCGCGCCAAGCTGCGGTCACCAAACTGGGCATGAATTTCATGATAGCGGCGGCAGTAGAAGCCCTGGCCGAAAGCTTCACTCTTACAAGAAAGGCTGGCATAGATCCGGAGACCTTCCTCACGCTGATAACAGAGACACTGTTCAGCGCGCCCATCTATCAAGCATACGCCCCTCTCATCGCCCGCGAGGAAAACCCCACTCCCGGCTTCAAGACCGCCTTGGGCTTGAAGGACGTCAATCTAGCGCAGCAAACAGCTCGGGACCTCAGAGTACCTCTCCCCACAGCAGAAGTCATCGCCAACCAACTCCGTACCGCAATCGCAGCCGGATATGCAGACGAAGACTGGTCCATCCTCGCCCGCCTCATGGCCCAAACAGCCTCCCTGCCACCAATCAAACGCAGATGACAGGATTGATCACAAGAGGCTATGGTGCACCATTCTTTTGATCCACGTTATTTTGTTTTGAGTGTCCCATGACTGATTGCTTTGTCTGTACTAAGCACAAAACCCTCTCACCCGACTTGGCGATGAGCATTGACGGCTATGACGATTTCGTGGTGGCCCACGCGCCAGATCGCACTGAGGACAGCACCAACCTGATTGGCGCCCTGATCATTGAGCCACGCGTTCATGTGCAAAACTGGTCAGAACTCAACCCACAACAAGCGGCGCAGCTTGGGTCTCTCATTGGGCGTGTAACTGGCATTCTCTATGCTCATTCTCAAATCGAGCATGTCTACACTTGGGTATTTGGAGATGCCGTTTCACACCTCCATGTCTGGCTCATGCCACGCTACAAAGGCACGTCTAGAGAATACTGGGGCATCAAAGTGACCGAGTGGCCTGAAGCCCCAAAGGGTGGGCAGGTGCAAATGGCAAGTTTCATAAAAGAGCTAAACGCATTGACCAGCAAAGCTGAGACCGCCTAAGCATTACCACCAAAGAAAAACCCGGAGCACGGCCCCGGGTTCTTTTTCTGTCTCACTTTAGAGCGTATTCCCGAAAAGTGGTTCCGGTTTTCGGGCAAGAATACGCGCGCAAGCTCTGGAGTATCAGGCTGGTGTTGTTGCACCCTCAATTACTTTGTCCGCAGCCTTACCGGAAAGCTCGGCCAAATGGTCAAAGTTACGAGAAAACGTTGCCACACCAGCTGTTGCAGAGCGAAGCTCTACAATAAGGTCGCTGAGTTCACTCTCAGGGATCATCGCTTCCACTTCATCCCAGCCATCCCAGTTATCGCGGGCATCAAATCCAAGGATCTGTCCACGGCGACCGGAAACAATCGCATTGATACGGGCTGTGGTATCTGATGGACAGGCCACAACAACCTTATCAACGGGCTCAAGAAGAACTGGCTTACATTCCTTCAAACCATCTTTCATGGCCAGAATACCTGCCATGCGGAAAGCCTGATCGGAACTGTCGACGGAGTGATAGGAGCCATCCTTCAGCGTCACAGCCACATCCACGACCGGGAAGCCTAGAGGCCCTTTCTCAAGAGCTTCCTTCACACCATCACCGACAGATGGAATGTACTGTTTCGGCACCACACCACCGGTAATCGTGTCGTTGAAGCTGTGTCCTTCACCGCGTGGCATAGGCTGGATAGCCAGCACCACATCGCCAAACTGACCGTGGCCACCACTTTGCTTCTTATGGCGTCCGCGCAGCTCAGTCGTACCGCGAATGGTTTCCTTGTATGGTATGCGAGGTTCAAAGCTCTTCACCGAAAGTCCATAGCGCCCTGTCAGCTTCTCAAGAGCAACCCGCAGATGCATTTCCCCCTGCCCCTCCAATACGGTCTCACCCGTGCTCTGGACCTGGGTAATGCTCAGGGATGGATCCTCATCAACCAACTTGGAAAGCGCCGTAGAGAGCCTGACTTCATCCTTCCGTTCTGTCGCCTTGATCCCTTTGGAAAGAACAGCGTCTGGAGTATCAACGATAAACAGACTTTGCGAAGGCTTGGCACCAACACCAAGTGTCATGCCGGTCTCAATATTATCCAGCTTGCCAAGAGCCACCAGATCACCAGCAACAGCCTCCGTAATCTTCTTTGGCTGCAAACCCTGCATTTGGAACAGCCCAGATGGCCGATACTCTTCCCCATGTCTGTCGTAAAGAAGCGCACCTTCCTTCACAGACCCACCAAACAGACGGGCAACAGAGAGCTTTCCGCCATGTGAAGTGTGATAGGTTTTCAGCACCTGAAGAACGGCGTCATCTTCCTTGAGCCCAAGACGCTTGCGCGTCTCAACGATACCTGGAGCGTCATGGCGCAAAGCCTTCAGCAAGCGACGAATGCCATTGCCCTTGATCGCACTGCCAATGAACACAGGGCAGATTTCGCCGCGCTGCATTTCCTGCACAAGATCATCAAAAATGACCTCACTCTCAGGCGCTTCGTCTTCTAAAAGCTGCTCCATGAGAACGTCATCGTGATCTGCCAACATTTCCATCATGGCATAGCGCGCGTCCACCTCACGGGCACGCTCATCATCTGGAATCTCGATGGTATTGCTTGGCTTACCTTCCTGGTAGACAAAGGCCCGCTCCAGCGCCAGATCAATAAAGCCTGTCGCAGTGCCATCCTCCCAGATTGGGATCTGGCGCAGCACCATTGGAAGGCTCGAAGCTGGCTGCAATGCCTGAAGCATCGCGCGCACACTGCCTGTTGCCTTGTCTATTTTATTCAGGAAGAGAACATGCGGGATGCTCCGCTGTTCAAGTGATTTGAGAATGAGTTGAAGAGCTGCTGTCTTCTTTTCATCTGGCTCAGCAACCACAACGGCAATATCTACGCCGTTTAAGACACTGTTGCCTTCGTGAAGAAATTCTACGGATCCAGGGCAGTCGATAAATGTGAAGTGATCGCCCTTGTAGGTGCAGGTGGCAATGTTCGCCTCAACGCTCATGCTGTGATCACGCGCTTCGTCACTGCTGTCACCCAGTGAGCTTTTCGCGTCAACACTTCCCTGTCGCCCAATAGCCCCCGTTCGTGCGAGAAGAGCTTCCAGCAGTGTGGTCTTGCCACTTGCGAAAGGTCCAATTATGGCAACCGAACGAGGGCTGCGAACCCTGCCTCCGGCAACTCCGACATGCTTGTCTCCCATGATCCATACTCCCTGTTTGGGTTGGGAAGCAGGCACGGGCGCTTGCGCCACGGCGGCGCAAAATCACACGCGCCTTCCAGAGTATTATAAGACTCTGGATAAGTATCGTCACTCGGAAACACAGTGATATGCAAGCGCCAAAACAAAGGCGGACTGAAGCGTGACAGTCCGCCGCACAATATGAACCGGCGCTATTTATAAAGATCAAAGGGTTAGGATTCTCAATCTCCCTAAGATTTAAGGGATCACTGCTTGGTCAACCGCAACCCTGTAACACCCGCTGTGATGTTCGCTCCGGTCTGCCCCTGCAAGCTCAAAGGCTGCAAAGCGATGGAGCGGTTCAAGCCACCCAGCAGGACATTCGCCTGCACACCGGCACCCAGTGTGACACCAGCAGACACACCGCCATAACTACCGGCAAGAGAACCAGGCTTCAGGTTAGCCTTCGGAGCAACAACACCCCACACCAACGTTCCAGATGTGACGGGACCGATATCGATGCCATAGCTATTGATCGTACCGGTATATCCTTCGATGCGCTTGCCACTTGGCGATTTAAAGACACAGGAAAGTTCGTGAGAAGAGCCAACAATGAAGTTGGTCCCAGCAACCAGATCACAAGTCAAGGATCCAACTTCAACACCTGGGCGATCTTTCTTTGGCTCTTCAGCAGGAGCTGCAGGTGTGTCTGCAGAATAGGCGGAAGTGCTGAAACCAAGAGCGGCGACAGCAGCAAAAGCAAGGCATTTTCTCATTATTATTCTCCAGTGCTCAGGCTCTACGACCTTTTCACAATGGGAAACCAAAGCATGCAGACTGTCAAAGCCTTGCTGCGATCAGAGTGAACACCCCGCTTAGTTCCGGCGTTATTTTTACCTAGTGATATGCGTTAGAATTTGTGATTAGGATTTTCACCATAAACGTATTGCAGGCCCACCTGCGCTGCCCGTCACATCACCGTGTTAACCCTAAGCTTCTCTTAAGTCGCTTAAAGCAAATTGCGAGAAGTCCTGCATGCAGAAGGACTTACAGCAAAATAATCGATAAACCCTACATTCCTGGAAGGTTTCATAAAGCTGTAAACCGATTATTAACCATAGATGTTAAGCCTAATGATTTGACCCATTTTGGGACACTTTAGAACAATGTTTTAAATAAAACACGAGACTCTCCACTCAGAAATTGAGTACGGAGAATCAGCAATGCGCTCAAATTTGAAGACACTTTTGTTTGGCGTAACCGGTGCAATAGCCATTGCAACTCTTCCAGCGATCGCGCAGGCAAATCCCATCAATGCCCGCATTACCACTGCTTTCGGAGCACTCGAAGGCAAGATGCTGGGCCTGTTGTCAGGAACAGCTGCTTTCGGGCAGGGTCCAGGCTTTGCATCACAATTTGATGCGACCGCAGGCGGAACAAGAGACTATGGCTTTTATGCTGGCACAGGCCGCATGGGCTTCCGCACGCAGGACTACAACTACTTCGGTGTTGTTGGCTCTGCAGCGCAAATCAACGGTGGAGCCGGTTCCCTCGGCTACGTAGGTGCAGAAGCACAGGTTCACTTTGAGAACTTGTCTGTTGATGGCCTTATCGGCGTTCAGATGATCGACGATACGGGCTCAGTCATGGGTGGTGCAACCGCATCTTACTACGCCAGCGAAAACGCACGCTTTTACGCGGGTTACCGCTATCTGCGCGACAGCCATATCTACGCAATGGGTATGGAGTTCAAGCCAGGTACAGAAACCGCCAACGGCATGACAATGTTCGCAGACCTGCGCTCTGAGAAGCTCGAAAACGCTTCTATCATGGCGGGCGTCCGTTTCTCCTTCGCCGATGCACAGACATTGGTTGAGGAAAGCCGCGGCACATTCGTCAACAACAGTTACATTCTGGATGCTCTCCTCCCGGACTAAACATCCAGTCTCGCGAAACACCTAAAACAAAAAAGGCGCAGCGTGATGCAGCGCCTTTTTTGTATTGAAAGCTGAGCACCAAAGAGGTCTTCGGCGCTCTTTTTCCAGATAAGCTTACTTCAGGTTTCCGCAGAAGCGCTGAATACGAGTACAAGCCTCAGTCAGAGCTTCAGTAGAAGTCGCGTAGGAAACGCGGAAGTTTGGACCCAAACCGAACGCAGAGCCCGGCACAACAGCAACACCTTCAGTCTCCAGAAGCTCACCTGCAAAGTCCAGATCAGTCTCGATCACCTTGCCGGATGGCGCAGTCTTGCCAATGGTGCCAGCACAGGATGGGAACACGTAGAACGCACCCTCTGGAACCGGGCACTCAAGACCGGAAGACTGGTTCAACATAGAAACAACCAGATCACGACGATCCTGGAAGACCTTGTTGTTGATCGGGATGAAGTCTTGTGTCCCATTCAGCGCTTCAACCGCAGCAGCCTGAGAGATGGAGCATGGGTTGGAAGTGGACTGGGACTGAACCTTCGCCATCGCCTTAATCAGGTCAGCAGGACCACCCGCATAACCAATACGCCAGCCCGTCATGGAATACGCTTTGGAAACGCCGTTCACGGTCAGAGTGCGGTCATAAAGCTGAGGCTCAACCTGAGCAGGTGTGGTGAACTCAAAGTCATCATAGACAAGGTGCTCGTACATGTCGTCAGACATGACCCAGACATGCGGATGCTTCAACAGCACGTTGGTCAGAGCTTTCAGCTCATCACGGGTATAACCAGCACCAGACGGGTTGGATGGTGAGTTGAAGATCAACCATTTGGTTTTAGGCGTAATCGCCGCTTCCAGCGCTTCAGGTGTGATCTTGAAGGTCTTCTGATCCGCTTCAACAACAACAGGCTCACCACCAGCCAGCAGCACCATATCTGGGTAAGACACCCAGTACGGCGTTGGGATGAGCACTTCATCGCCAGGATTGATGGTTGCGATCAATGCATTGTAGAGCACCTGCTTACCGCCGGTTCCGACAGTAATCTGGTTTGGCTCATACTTCAGGCCATTGTCACGCAGGAACTTGGCGCTGATTGCCTGTTTCAGCTCAGGAGTGCCATCAACCGCTGTGTATTTTGTTTTGCCTTCATTAATAGCTGCAACTGCAGCAGCTTTAATGTTGTCTGGCGTATCAAAATCTGGTTCACCAGCACCAAGGCCGATAACGTCGCGGCCTGCGGCTTTCAGTTCGCGTGCCTTCGTGGTCACTGCAATCGTTGCAGATGGTTTCACACGAGACAGCGAGTCAGCGATAAAGCCCATAATGCCCTCCAATAGAAGCGGGTACGTTCTTCGCAAAATAAGTGCGGGCAGACCCTAAGGCGCGGACCAAAGCTTGGCAAGCGCAAACACGCCAGTTTTTCCGCTCAAATTTCGCCAAAGACTGCAGATTTTTTCAAATATTACTCCCCAGATATAATCAGGAGTTCTGTGACGCTGCGTCTCTTGTATTTCCAGAGGAACAAAGCTAAGCAGCCTCTGAAGCCAAAGACCTGAAGATTTAGCTGGTCCCATCAGAAATGAGAGCCCGAATTCCGTGAAAAGCCTGCTGCGAAAACTACTCGAAAATCAGTTCATTCGCTTTGGGATGGTTGGCTGCTCTGGTCTTGTGGTCGATCTGGTCGCCCTCGCCTTTTTCTGGCAGGTGGTTGGCCTTGACCCGCTTATTGCGCGAATCCTCTCCATCTGGATTGCCATGACCAACAACTGGTTCTGGAATCGCATCTTCACCTTCCGCTCGGCAGGAAGTCCGTTTGGGGAGTATGTGAGATTCGTTTTGGTCAACAGTGTGGGAGCGGTCATCAACTACAGCACCTATGGTGCGCTGATCACCCTGATCGAAGGCTTCTCCACCTATCTGGCTGTCATCCTCGCCACACTGGTGTCTATGACCTTCAACTTCGTGCTTTCAAAAATCTACGCATTCAAAAACTAAGCTTGGATTTTCAGGAAAGAGGCGCTGCATTTGGATGTGCCGACAGGGTAAAAAACACCCCTGCCAGCACAAAGCACTCAGGTCCGCCAGCACCTAGAAATTCTGGGAGATTTGATTGTTTTCTCGCCCTTACATCAAATGCTACTCGTAGGTGCAGCGCACAAACAACCCCTACCCTAACGGTATATACTGTTTTTTTTAACCATAACGATATCCAGTATTCCGCTCAGTAGAACTACATAGGATAAGTTTTAGCTGCTCAATAACGCTCATTTAACCAAATCCCTTTTCTTTTCCGCTGCTTAAATCGCCTATTACTCTCACCAGCGCCATACTGCTGCACAGCCCGAATGGACTGCAGGCAGGTGTTCCATAAGTTCCACTTGCAGAATAATTCCGAACAGGAGTAACGTTCTGTTACAGCAATAAGCGGGGACGAACGATGGCCGTAGAACTAGCACTATCTGCAGATACTGTTCGCTTGATCGTACAAAAAGCGCGCGCTGTTTCCGAAAGCCTGCCAGACACTTACGAGGACGGGCACGAAGGCGATCTCTCCTTCGACACGGAAAAGCTGGAAAACGTTCACCACCATGACGGACTTGCAGAAGAAGAGCATGACGACTTTTCTGAGTCTGAACTGAGAGAGATCATCGACGACCTGAACATCGACGAAGCGACTGAACTGGTCGCCATCGCATGGATCGGGCGCGGTGATTATGATCAGAACGACCTGGATATTGCCTTCTCTGAAGCCCGTGAGCGATCCACATCTCCGGTCTCAGCTTACCTTTTAGGCCTCCCCCTCTTGCCTGATTATCTTGAGGCTGGTCTCGAAGCTCTGAATCTATGAGAAAATATGGGCAATAGCAGTTTTGCAATTGAGTGATCTGCTTAAGCTCAACCTGTGGTATCTCGAACACACCAAAATCCAGTAATATATACTTTCTGTATTCGATGTAATCCGCGTCTATTGGCCCCTACTCAGGACGACAACTGACCAGGGCCGCAGGGGAGCACAATGAGAACCTCGCCAGTTGACTACCATCGTAAAGAGCACGTCGGTCATGCCCAATCACCATGGCCTGTTGCGGCCACAGTCATAGCAGCCTTCGTTGGCATAATGGTCATGGTCCTGTTTGTCTTTTAGAGACTAGTCCATTTGGTTGTTCCAACCGAATGATAAGACCACGCTTCAAAGACAAGAAGCCAGCGTACCATGCGTGAATGCAAATGAACGCTACGTATCTGACATCATCAAGAAGCTCAAAATCGCCTTGAGAGAATTTCAACGGAAGCGCTGACAGACCGCTTGCAGCACCTATTCGCTTGCAGTACAGCTGCGGGATGACTAGGGCATCTGCAAACATACTTCTTCTCATGGCCGGCCTCATTTGGGGCATGGCCTTTGTCGCGCAATCAACTGCAATGGAAAGTCTTGGACCGCTGCAGTTTTCTGGCCTGCGATTTCTCCTCGCCACTTTGGTGATCTTGCCATTTGCGCTGCGTGAGCGCCGCGTGCACAGCACCAAGAAACTTGGCAAGGCTCACCTTCCAGCGCTTTTAATGGTTTGTGTTGCCTTCACACTGGGTACTGTTCTGCAACAGTATGGCATCGTGATAACATCCGTCACCAATGCCGGTTTTCTAACCGCGATCTATGTTGTGCTGACGCCAATCCTTGTCACCGTGTTCTTCAGAGGAAAGCCAAACTTCCTCGTGTGGCCTGCAAGCCTGTTCACCCTCCTTGGCATTTACCTGCTCGGCGGTGGTCTGACAGCATTAAATGGCGGCGACTTGCTCATGCTCTTGTGCGCAGTTTTCTGGGCGCTTCAAGTGATCTTCGTTGGACGTCTTGCGACCTCCTCTGGTCGCCCAATCACCGTTGCAGTCATCCAGTTCGCCTTCCTCGGCGTGGTGTGTGTGGTAGCCTCACTCTTCTTCGAGACCTACTCTGTCCAGGCACTTCAGGATGCATGGTTCGAGATCTTCTTCGCAGGGGCTTTGTCCGGAGGCGTAGCTTTCACCTTCCAGGCATTTGGCCAGCAATGGACCACGCCGTCCGATGCGGCCATCATGCTGTCTTCAGAAGCCCTCTTCGCCGCTCTGGCTGCTGCCGTCATTCTGGGCGAACGCATCGCACCGATCGGACTGGTCGGCTGCGCCCTCATCTTCAGCGGTATCCTGCTGGTTGAAGTCGGCCCTCACTACCTCAAATCCCGACGAAACATGGCGCAGGCAGAATAGAGCCTTAAAAGCATCAGCACGAAACACAAAAGGCAGCCAACTGGCTGCCTTTATTCTATCTAGCTTCCGCGCAAGCACTACACGCTCACTTACCTTCGAGCCGATCCAATATCTGGGAGATCTTGGTCCCCATTCGACCACCTGGCACCACAGAACGTGCCCCCTCTAGATCTTCAGCACTGTCCTCACCAACCTTGATGATCATCGCCATACCAAAACGGCCATGAATACCACAGGTCACACCATAAATTCCCGGCGTATCAAAGGTAACATTCCGATCAGGAGACATCTTGCTGAACTTGAACTTCGGACCACCATCCGGCGTCATCTTTTTGATCGAAATAACCGTATGATTCCCATCAAAATTATCAAACTTCACAGTAGCGCCCAGCGGCACCTCAAGCAGATCTGGCTCAAAGCGGAACATATGAGAAGGCGTGTTCGCACTGGCATCAGTCACCTGATTAACGGAATACGTCTTGCCCTCCCCAGCAAGAGCACCACCCGCCATCAATACACTCACAAGAAGGGTTGAGAGAATTCTTTTCATCGAGAAACGTCCACCTGCAATTCGGAATTATTATCAACAATGCGTCCATAACTAGCAGTCCGCATTGATCTAACGCAGCTTATTCAGCAAAAACTATCAATGACTTTTGCTCTTTCCTTAAGCAGCCTTCAGCGATCAGCATCTAGCTCTGATTTGCGCATCACTCAGAAGTTGGACAAGGTCGGAAGCACCTGCGATACTTTCGCTTAGTTCTCATCCATCGATTTTCCGGGCCGCTTATTCCAAGGCCTGACCTGCTTTTTCTGCAATAAATTTAAGGCTTCTGACCATGCAGCTTAAGGAACGAACTCGCCTCATCCCTCGCAAGACATTCTTCGATCCCGTTGAACGAGCGCTGGTCGCAATCAGTCCCTGCAGTCACTGGATCGCCTTCCTGGCACCAATCAACGGCGTGTACAACCTTTGGCTTGCTAGCACTGAAGACCCACAATCTGCCCGCCCCCTCACAAACTTTGAAGATCGCCATATCGGTTTCACAATCCACTGGACTTACGACAGCCGCCACATTTTGATTTCGCAAGACAAAGTTGGTGATGAAACCTTCTGTATCCTGAGCGTCCCTATTGATGGCACAGATCCCAGATATCTAACTCCAACATACGGTGTAAGAGCCTATCTGCAGGAAATATCGAGAAAACACCCGGGCGAAGTTCTGATTGCTCACAATGAAAGGTCAGCAAAGTACTTCGACCTGTACAAAGTCTCCCTCGAAACCGGACACAGCGAACTCATTGAACAGAATGACCAGTTCTCAGGTTTCATGACTGACAGCGATTTCAACGTCCGCCTTGCCCGCCGCTACACCGACAACGGCGAGATTGAACTTCTTCATCGACCTGACAGCAAAGAGTGGCAACGTTACACTCTCATCCCCTTTGAAGACAGTTTGACCACCAAACCCATTGAATTCAGCGAGGATGGGCAAATCCTGTTCTGGATCGATAGTCGTGAACGAGACAAGGCCGCCGCCGTGGCGGAAGATTTCCAGACACGATCCTCCACGGTGCTTGCAGAGGACCCACAGGCAGACATCAGCGACCTGTTACTCCACCCGCACACCCATCATCCCATAGCAGCCACAGCAACATTTGCTCGCAGCAATTGGACTGCCATAGATCCACAATTTGAGTCAGTTCTCGCATCATTCAAGAAGCAGTTCTCGGGGGATATAGAGGTCAACAGCCTCTCAGAAGATGCTGAGAAGCTCATTCTTACGCATGTGCAGGACAGCGTGCCTTTAGAGTTCTACTGCTACGACAGATCAGCTGAAAAAAGCACCTTCCTGTTTTCCTGCCAACCGGAGCTCGCAAAGCGACCATTGACCAGCATGTCTCCCATAGAGATAAAAGCAAGGGATGGCCTCAATCTGGTCTGCTATCTGTCACAGCCAACTAATGCAGAAAAGCCCTGCCCTATGGTGCTACTCGTGCATGGTGGGCCATGGTGGAGAGATTTTTGGGGCCTGAGCCCAACACACCAATGGCTAGCCAACCGCGGCTATGCGGTATTGTCCGTCAACTTCAGAGGTTCCACCGGCTTTGGCAAGGAATTCGTAAATGCCTCAAACAAAGAATGGGGCGGCAAAATGCAAACTGATCTGCTGGATGCTGTGGACTGGGCCATTGAGGACGGCATCGCCGACCCGGACCGCGTCGCTATTATGGGTGGCAGCTATGGCGGCTTCGCAGCGCTCACCGGTGTGACACAAACCCCGAAGAAATTCGCATGTGGGATTGATCTGGTCGGGATCTCCAACTTGATCAGCTTTCTCGACACAGTTCCTGAATATTGGAAGCCTTGGAGATCCGTCCACAAAGTAAGGCTTGGCGACTACACAACTGAAGAAGGCCGCGCTTTCCTAAAGGAACGCTCACCTCTCACACATGTCGGGAAAATCGAAAAACCGTTGTTGATCGTTCAGGGTGGCAAAGACGTACGCGTCAAGCCGTCAGAGTCAGAGCAAATTGTCTCCGCCATGCAAGACCAAGGCATCCCAGTCACCTACGGCCTTTTCCCGGACGAAGGTCACGGCATTCAGAAGATGCACAACCGCCGTGCTTATCATGCCATGGTAGAGCTGTTTCTCGCCAAACATCTGGGTGGTCACAGCGAGCCCGTTGGAACTGATCTGGAAGGTTCGTCCCTCCAACTCCTCGCAGGCCGCGATTTAATCGACGGCCTGTAAGTACAGCAGCTACTTCAGCGCCTCAGCGACAGCACCGGTAAGACTGGTGGCGACTGGAGCGCCTGTGGCGACGAGGCGGTTGTGGGAGTACATGCCGGTTGAGACCAGAACTGCCGAAGCTCCCAGACCGTTAGCGGCATCAAAATCATCAATGCTGTCACCAATCACGCAAACATTGGCAGGTTCTACACCCAGCTCGTCAAAATGCACTTTGAGTGCGTCGATCTTAAAATGCTTCTTCAAATCCCGCGCGCCGTCAACACGGGTAAAGCGCTCATAAATGCCATTGTGGCGCACAAGCGAGACCAATTCTTCATGGGGAGCCATGGACAAAATCGACTGGCTCTTTCCAGCTCCGCTTATGGTCTCAAGAGCGTGAAATGCATCAGGCGCCAGTGGCAAATCATACATCGCTGGCTCATAGACCTTACTGAAATCACTGTAAAAGCTGGCAAGCTCACTTTCAGTGGCATCACGCCCTAACAGTGATTTGAGGTAGTCTGCGAATGGACGCGTATGGTGCTCACGAACATCATCAAAGGTCACGCCACTCAGCCCAGCCTTGGCAAAACAATCAATGCCAAATTGCGCCGTGATTTCAAAGTCATCCAGCAGGGTACCATTCCAGTCCCAAACAATGTGTTTTATCATGAAACGCCAATCACCTACTACAAATTCCACTATAGCGGATCAAATGCGACTGCTATCAGCACACACTCAGACCGTTGCAGAGGATTATACGATTTATCCAAATCAGGCCAGTGCGAAAGAACACGGCTCATAACCAGTCAATCTGTAGGCGTCACCATTACGCGTTTCCCAAAAAACCTGGCGCACTATTTTTCAAGGTGAGCTCTAAGGAACCAAGCCATTTTTTCGTGTTTGATGATGAGGTCTTCCATTAAACTAACACTTCCCACATCATGCTCGTATTCTTCAACATTGTCATGACTGGTTCGCAGCTCCCGAATAATGGTTTCATGATCATCCAACAAACCAGCAATCATACCCATTTCGTCTGGAAGAGCACCTTCGGAAGGCATTTCTTTAAGCCGTGTATGCTCATGGCAATCATGCAGAGATCTCAAAGCTACGCAATCAAGCGCCCGGACACGCTCAGCAATATCATCAACAAAATCAACAAGCGCATGATACTGCTCATCCAACAGCTCATGCAGGCTAATGAAGTTGGGGCCTTTGAGATTCCAGTGACAGCTCCACGTTTTCATCAATAATACAAACTCATCAGCGAGCAGATTGTTCAGATGCTTCGCAGTCTGTTCTCGTGCCTGTTTTGAAAGTCCAATTGATGTTGGGGCCATGTTTATTTCCTCACAATTACATCGGCCTTTTTGAAAGGCGAGTGTAAGGTATGCGATGGCCTTTAGGTAACGTTTAGCTCTAACGCTAAAATCTTGCGTAGATTGGAGCAACACTGGCGATACAAAACGAATGCTCGCCGAACCAAGGTTCAACGAGCATCAATTAAGCCTGCCCTAGTTCTTCTTGCGATAAGTCCGCGTGCCTGGGCGCCCGCCTGAACTGCGCCCTGAAGACGTCCGGCGTGGCTTCTTCTCGCCTGTGGCTCCAGCAGGCGTCGGCAGGTCCGTTCCCGGCCCCATCTCACCCAATCGTGGCTTATGCACTTTGCTGCCAGAATCGGCCTTATCAGCCTCCGCCTTGGGCAGGTTGCCAGAAGCACCGTACTTCTTCTTCCCACCAAAGCCGCCAGTCTGCTGTTCAACAGACGTTTGCCGTGCCATCGGATCATCAGCAACCGCGAGCTCTGTCTCCTGCAGACGTTTGATTTCATCACGTAAACGCGCCGCAATTTCAAAATCAAGATCAGCTGCTGCTTCGCGCATCTTCTTCTCAAGATCCTCAATATGACCTTTGAGGTTGTGACCAATCGTGGCCCCTTCCTCGGCAAAGCCGGCATCGACAGAAACATGATCCTGCTCGTAAACGCTTTCCATGATGTCGCCGATGGAACGCTTCACGCTTTCCGGTGTAATGCCATGCTCTTCGTTATAGGCTTCCTGCTTGTCCCGGCGACGGTTGGTCTCCGCAATCGCCCGCTCCATGGAGCCGGTCATGCGGTCTGCATAAAGAATAACCTTGCCATCCACGTTACGCGCGGCACGGCCAATGGTCTGCACCAGCGACGTCTCAGAGCGCAAGAAGCCCTCCTTATCCGCATCCAGAATAGCCACCAACGCGCATTCGGGAATATCAAGCCCCTCACGCAACAGGTTAATCCCGATCAACACGTCAAACGCGCCAAGGCGCAAATCACGAATGATCTCAATCCGCTCCAGCGTATCAATATCAGAGTGCATGTACCGTACCCGCACACCATTCTCGTGCAGATACTCGGTCAGATCCTCTGCCATACGCTTGGTCAGCGTTGTCACCAGCGTACGGAAGCCCTTGGCCGCCTTCTCACGCACCTCACCCAACAGATCGTCCACCTGCGTCTTCGCTGGTCGAATCTCGATATCTGGATCAGTAAGACCGGTCGGACGGATAACCTGCTCGGCAAACACACCGCCGCTCTCATCCATCTCCCAGTTGCCCGGTGTGGCTGACACAGCAACCGTCTGAGGCCGCATCGCGTCCCACTCTTCAAACCGCAAAGGCCGGTTATCCATGCAGGACGGCAGACGGAAGCCATACTCCGCCAGCGTTGCTTTACGTCTAAAGTCACCTCGGTACATCGCGCCAATCTGCGGCACGGTTACATGGCTCTCATCAATAAACACAAGCGCATTGTCAGGCAGGTATTCAAACAGCGTTGGCGGCGGCTCACCCGGTGCACGCCCCGTCAGATAGCGGGAATAGTTCTCAATGCCCGCACAGGCACCCGTTGCCTCCATCATCTCCAGATCAAACGTACACCGCTGATCCAGCCGCTGCGCTTCCAGCAAACGCCCATGATCATTCAGCTCTTGCAAACGCTGCTTCAGCTCTGTCTTGATGGACTTGATGGCTTGGTTCAGCGTCGGCTTCGGCGTCACATAGTGCGAGTTCGCGTAGATCTTCACCAACTGAAGCTCACCGGACTTTTTGCCCGTCAGCGGGTCAAACTCGGTGATGTTTTCAATCTCATCACCCCAGAGGGAAATGCGCCAGGCCCGATCCTCATAGTGCGCTGGGAACACTTCAATCGTATCCCCACGCACGCGGAACGTTCCTCGTTGGAAAGCCGCATCATTACGCTTGTAGTGCAGCGCTACCAAGTCCGCCAGCAACTGCCGCTGCTCAATCTTCTCGCCAACCTCCAGCTTAAAGGTCATGGCTGTATAAGTCTCAACCGATCCAATACCGTAGATACAGGAGACCGACGCCACGATGATCACATCATCGCGCTCCAACAGCGAACGGGTTGCGGAGTGACGCATCCGGTCAATCTGCTCGTTGATTGAGCTTTCCTTCTCTATGAAGGTATCCGTCCGCGCCACATAGGCTTCGGGCTGGTAGTAATCATAGTAGGAAACAAAATACTCGACCGCATTGTTCGGGAAGAAGCTTTTGAACTCCCCGTACAGCTGTGCCGCCAACGTCTTGTTGGGCGCAAGGATCAGCGCCGGGCGCTGTGTCTGCGCAATCAACTGCGCCATGGTGAAGGTCTTACCAGAACCCGTAACACCCAGCAGAACCTGCGTATTATCGCCATCCGCAAGACCTTCTTTCAGGTCCGCAATCGCTGTCGGCTGGTCCCCTTTGGGCTCAAATTCGGATTCCAGAACAATAGGAACCCCACCCTCGGACTTTGACGGACGCTCCGGTCGGTGCGGAACCCAGGCATCCTCTCCAGATTCATCAGAACGGCCCTGCTCAATCAGCCGTGCCAGCGCCTGTACAGTCGCTGTCGCCCCGGTGATCGTATCTTCCTTAGCCTTCTTCTTCTTTTTCTTCGTCTCTTTGACGTGACTATCAAGAAGCTTCTCAGCATCTTCCAGCGAGATATCCAGCCCGGCTACCGGGTTCAGACCACCCTTGGCCCGCTCACGCGGATCACTCGTGGCACCCATAGACGTGCCCCGCGCAGACTTGGCAGGTGCTTTTTTCGCCTTGGCAGCAGGCTTTTTGGCCGCTGGCTTCGCTGCAGCTTTCTTCTTCGGAGCAGCCTTTTCTTCGTTCGGCTGCTCCGCTTCTTTGCGAGCTTTCAGCCCGGAAAGATCTTCATCAGCAATCTGATCTGCCCAGTCTGAAACAGAACCTGACAACGGACTGCCAGAAAGAGCAGGCTGCGGAGCTTCACCAAAGCCAGAGGTGGATCCCTCAGCTTCAGGCAATGAAGAAGAATTGGAAGATTTTGTAGGGCGCTTAGTCATGGGTGCACTATGCCGTGAGTCATTTGGAAAAGAAAGTATGTTCTTAGTTCGTTCCATCACTCTCGTGTAATCATCCTCTTAATTTCTCAGCAAAGATTTGAAAGAACCCGTTGCCCTCTCTTAACCAGACTGACTGCATTGAATTGAGTGATGCCTGAGGTTGCCGCAGACTGCACCACAACAGCCAGAGCGTGTTCCATTCAATGAAACCAACCGCAAAATCGCTCTCACACCAGCTTGACGCTCATCTCTCATACCGAGCAGGAATAATAAGAATGACAAAGCTACATTTCGGACTTGGTACAATCGCCCTCATTGCCACGTCCCTCTTCCTCACCACAGCACCCCAGGCCGCGCCTTCCAAAAACGTCAGCGGCGAAGTCCTCGTCCCGCTCAATTTCATCATTGGCCTAAAGGAAGACGGCTCATCAGACCCAGCTGTGACAGAAGCCTGCGAGAAAAAGTACGAGTTCGGCATGGGTAAGGAAGTTTTCGTCGAATATCAGATCAGCCCAACCCAAAACAGAGCTGTGGCACTGGTGGAAAGCACTGAAGTCAGGCTCACCCCTCTCGGCATACCGGAAACCTATTCCTTCACCTCAGACAAGATGCCAGATATCTTGAAAAGCAAAGGGTTTCTAAGGGTCATCTTTACAATGGAAGACGACTTCGACGATGAAGTGGTGCACATCATTGCAGCTGGAGACCAACCAACAGACAAATGCTTTTTGAGCACTGAAGCCTTTAAGCTGAGACAGTAAGGCAAATGCCTCGCCGAGCAGTTGCCCGTCAAAACAGACCATTTTGTGCAAAAGCGACAGTGCTGTGCATTGCTGCCACAGTCCATTTGAGCTCAATCGGACACGCAAACGCACGACTGGTCACAGAAGAACTCATGTTGCCCATTGCACATTTTGGAACAGCAGTGAGCACCGGCTCTGCCTCCTCAACCATGACCGACCATTGTCAGGAAATCTATGATGAGTTTCGTGGAACGGCGGTGTTCGTCGACTATGAAATCGACACCAGCTCAACCTATGCCTTTGCTGAAATCGCTGTCGCCGGTGAGGTCATCAAAATGACGGCACACCCAATCAAAGCTCACTACAAGTTCTTCAGCAACAAACTGCCCGACCATCTTTCAAGTCTCGGCGCACAAGCAGTGATCTTCCGGATCAACAATAAGTTCAAACAACCATCCGTCGAAATCCGCTTCAGCCACAACAACCGCTACGAATGCCACCTCATCGCCTCAACCCCAAAAATAAAAAAGGGCCAGAGATCACCATCCCCGGCCCCATAATTCTCAAAAATACAAAAGCTTAGAACGCTACGCGGATCTTGGAAGAAACCGCGAAGTTCCAGGAGGAGTCGTACTCGTATTCAGCATTAACTTCTGAAGGCGTACCAGCTGTTGTTCTGGTGATGTCGTAAGAGCCTTCACCAGCAGTTTTGTAAATTGCCTTACCACCAAGAGTGAACTTGAGGTTCTCTGTCAAATCGTAAGAACCACCAAGACCTACTGCATAGTAGTCAGAGTAAGGACCGCCAATACCTTTGTCCCAAGTCAGGTTACCACCCACACTTAGTTTTTCGGTAAGCTGGTGACCAACACCGGCCTCAACAATCCAACCATCTTTATAATTCAAAGAACGGACTAGATTGGAAGGAGCTCTTGGATCTGCACTATCCAGATTAACTGCCAGTTCGTTCAACACGCTCCAATCAGTCCACTTAACACCGAGAGAGACAAGCCAACCTGGAGCTACACCAGTCTGAATTTTTGCTTCAATGGATTGCGGGAGCGTTGCGCTAGCAGCTGCCTCAGCATTGACCGGCCCACCGGCAGCAGCCGGAAGAGCAACAACAAAATCGCCATTGAGGTCCAAATCAATCTCGGACTCATAGGACACTAATGCGCGAAGAGCAATCTCTGGCACCTCAAATGCCGCACCCAAACGGAAACCATACTCACGTTCAGTTTCAACGTTCACAGCAACACCTGCTGCACCAAATGGCGGAGGCGTTAAAGGTGGGACGATCAGAGTGTTAGATAGCTGTTCATAATCAACAGTCACAGAACGAACACCGCCGAAAACGCGAACAAACTTACCCTCAGAAACTTCGTGCTTGTAGCTCAACATCGCATCAATACCGAGAGCATCGGCATTAGTTTCACCGATAGCGTATTGACCACTCCAATCAAAGCCCGGCTGCTCGCTAATCACATATGGCTGATTGATGCGTGCGAAAAGATCAAGGTTATCGGTAAGCCCAAACTTTACAGAACCAGAGTTAAACCAGACATTTGGCGCAATATCATCAGCGCTATCATCACCTGGATTTGCAGCAATACCCACAATTGGCGAACCATTCACTGTTGTATTTGCATTTTTAAAGTCAACATTGCGAAGCGCTACTGTTGACTGAGCCTCAAACGCGAAGCGCTCTTTTGCAAACAGTAGATCGTAGTCTGCGATACCTTCAGTCGACCAGCCGCCAGCGAATGCAGCAGCAGGAATCATGGATACCGCGCAGCCCAGAACAGTTGTCTGAGCCAATGTCTTGAGAACACGCATGCCCTCTCCCCCTTATGTTTCCCCGTACACAGTGTTTAAAACACCGATTTTAGGTTCATTCAGTTGGGAGCACTTGCTTAAGATACGGAAATTGCAACGCGTTTCGCCCCAATGCGACACACATGCTATCCGCACTTAACGAGCATCAACGTGTCTCGCGCCAGTGCATTCCCACCAATTTGCAGAGCAAACTGATATAGTTCTGACTGCATGCATAGCGCATTGAGAGAAATAATCACCCCTCCCATAGTATAAATACTACACCATTTCGTTTGGGTAAGCTTTTCTAGACTTTAATATAACCTAAGGTAAATTAGGATGTTATATTTACTAATCTCAAACAAAGATCAGTTAATCGTAAAGAGCGACCAAGCATTAGACGATAGTCAAACTTACCTATACGTAAGTTACTTAAGAGTTTTGGGATAGGTTTTCCAACAATCCAACATGCTCATTTCTCCACAAAACTGTTGCACAAACAGCACAAATTGAGCCGCGCCTTGCACAAATCACCCACAGTGAGGGTTTCCCCTCAAATCGCGGCACGAGCCTCCAAAACAAAAAAACCGGAGACAATGCCTCCGGCTTTCTGAAAGTTCAAATATAAGCAGATATCAAAATGCTAAACGTACCTTAGTATTCACCGCAAAGGCCCAAGAACTGTCATAATCGTATTCACTAACAGTACCAGAAGCTGTGTTGTTCGCATCTCCAGTCCCACTCGTCTTGTAGATTGCAGCGGTTCCCAGAGTGAACTTCACATGTTTGTTGGCCGCATACGACCCGCCCAGACCAAGCGTATAGGTATCAGAATAACTGCCTCCGACCCCACGGTCCCATTGCAAGGAACTACCAACACTCAACTGCTCGGTCAAAGCATGTCCAATGCCAGCTTTCACAGTCCAACCGTCCTTAAAATTGAGTTTACGATGCACTGTTTCTCCAACAGACGTACCTGTAGCAGGATGAGCACTGTCTACAGAGAGTACATCAATAACCGACCAATCAACCCACTTCACTCCGGCGCTAACCAACCACCCTGGAGCTATACCTGACTGCACATTTAACTCGACAGATTGTGGCAGTGTCAGAGATGCGACGCTATCATAGACCTTGCTCCCACCAACGGAGGTATCTCCATCAAGCTTCGATTCAATCTGTGAATCGTAGATCAAGCTGGCTCGCATCGCATAAGCGGGAATCTCGTAAGCAACACCAACACGCCAGCCATAATCCAATCCATCAGCAGTCAGATCCACTTCAGCAGGTGCGCCGGACGAATGGGCGCCCTTAGAATAGTAACTCAGATGCTGAGCCTTTGCCCCTGCGATCGCACGAATGAACCGTCCCTCACCGACCTGAAACTTGTAAGAACATGTAGCATCAAAAGCAAACGCCTTCGCCTGCGTTTCATAACCAGAAAAGCGCCCCCTCCAATTAGGATCCATATCCTCCTCAATCGAAAGTGGGTTATTAAAGCGCGCTAAACAGTCAGCACTATCGGTAATGGCAAACTTCATTGCACCTTGATAATTCCAGATATTTGGAGTCGCACGCGTCTTAACCGGACCATCTGGAGCAGTTGCATTCGTGCTCACATAGTCAACGTTACGATCAACATAAGTCACGGAACCTTCAACCACAAAATCTTCAGGCGCAAAAAGCAGCTCAGACGAGCCGATGCCAAGCGTATCCCATGCCCCCGCTAAGGCGATACTTGATCCGGCCAGCACGAAGCAGCCTGCTGCAAGGCCACGGCCTGCGTTCTTCAAAACCCGCATTCTCTTCCCCCATACTCGTGAGCTTCTGGTAATTCCCCAAAACCGAGCTCACTCCTGAAGGGATGCGAAGATATGTCGTGAAAGAAGAGCCCACCTCTTAGAGGTGATGCTATGTTTAAAACATTATTTGAGCATAGATTGCGACTATACTTCCCCCACAAGTACGAAAATCTCAACATCACTTCATAATAACTGCGTATATTTACCGAGTGATATATTATCCGTACATTTATCGTGGTCAATACCATCTATCTGTAGTTTTGAGTGTTTTTCTTCTGAATCTAACTTTATGTTAGCTGCACAATTGAGCAAACTATGACTTACTCATAGAAACGATATCTCAACCTGGATCTTGAAAAACTCATTCAATTCCAAAGCTTACGTTTAGGTAACAATGTAAAAGGAGGTATCTTTTAGGAACAGAAGACCTCAGGAATGCCTCCCTGAGATTTCAGCTACCAGAAAATGTATATTTTTTCAGAGGAGCAGGTGCGCAACAGAATAGTTACTGCTCAACACTCCGAAATTACAGAGAGCTTTGCCTGACTGATTCACAAACAGATCAGTCCAATCAGCTACGCACGGGCATATCCACCTGGAGGCTAGGGGACAAATCTTACCGCAAAGGGAACATCGAACCTAGCGCCGCAGACACACCTGAAAGACCTGCTGTGCAATTTCACGCACATCCGCATCATTCGGTCTGGTCAACAGATCCTCCCAAACACCCCGGTTCATCATTTCAGAGGAGGTACAACGACACGCCTGCTCACACACGCCAGCATCCACGGTCTGACTACAAGCCATCACGCAAGATTGCTGAAAGCTTCTGACCTGAACATCCCCCGCATTGGTACTAAGCACCCCAGCAGTCACGCCAGCCCAAACAACCCCGAACAGGATCGGTTGGTGCAGAAGGTAAGTCGCAAGGGAATGTCGACCGAACCACGCAAAACAACGCGAAATAACGCTTGGCGACGCAGAACCGCGCAAAAGCCGCAAAAGGTCATAGCGATGCAGGATATCCCCGCACCCGATGCCCAGTAGCACAGGTCCAAACCAAGGAATAAGTGGCACATAATCAACGGAAACTTCGGGCAGAGAGTTGAGCCCAAGCCAGAAAAACTGGCGATATGGCAGCACATAATCCCCGAGCCAGTGGTAGAGAAGGATCACCCCTGCCCCACATAACAACGCAAACACGTAATGAACGCGCAAAAACGGCAGGGCAAGAAGACTGGACACAACAATGGAATGCAAAATTCCAAAACGAACCCATTGATCCTGAAAGATAAAGTAAGTCGCAACAGAAACCGCAAGTGCAGCAACTGCCACCTTTATCTCCCGGCGCCAGAAACTTTCCCACCGGATACCGCTTTTATGCGCCAGCACCAGACTGAACCCAACCAGAAACAGAAAACTGCCCGCGATCAACTGCGCAAACAACCGCCACCCCGGCGAACCGGAAACATCCCAGTCGACAACACCAAACCAAGAAAGATCCCAGGAGAAATGATAGATTGCCATTGTCAGGAGCGCGAGGCCGCGGGCGACATCCGCGAGGATAAGTCTTCCAGTCAATGGCTTTTGCTGCACTTTATTCCCCTATCCGGAATATGTTCGCGCGGTACGCACCGCTACAAACGTGATCATTTTTTTCAATCTACATAAACCAACTCACCAACACAGAAAATCTCTCTGGTCCCTAAAACAAGGGAAACCCTGTATAATTGGCGTAGCTAAATTGCCAATAGGCCTCAGAATGTCTTGTAACAACAAAAGCTTGGCTCATCGCAATGGTCGCATTTACGATCTCCTCCTGTTCATCATCGCCATTTTGATTGTGTCTGTCGCCTTCATCCTGCGCCCTCATCAGGTGGAAATTAAAAGAACATCTCAATGCGGAGAAGCCTCCTGGTATGCCCTCACGTCCCAAACGGCGAGCGGGGAAATGATGGATCCGGCCAAGCTCACGGCAGCTCACCTAACGCTGCCAATGGGCACAAGAGTTCTTGTAACCAACCTGTCAAACGGCAAATCTCTGACAGTACGGATAAATGATCGCGGCCCATATGCTCAAAACCGCTTGATTGATCTTTCCAAAGCAGCAGCCTCGGAACTGGGCTTTATTCAAAGCGGCGTAACACACGTGCGCATTTCAGTTGCGAATGAATTTAAGAAATACCTGAATGGACATAATTGTAAAAAATAGCACCACACTTATGAGTGTAAGCAAAAACTAGCTTCTGAATAGATTTTTAGGACAATTCATCTAGACATAAAGCAATCAAAACCAACAGCAATTAATAGTGCAGAGTTCGATTGCTATGACATTACACCGAAAAGCAAGTGCATTTATTCTAGCAACAGCCATAATATTATCTTCACCTGACTTCTTGCTAAGCTCAGCACAGGCAAATGTTCCGCTTGTGGTTCCCTCTGGCAATCGCCTTCAAAGCCAGCCGACCATCCCCAGCGCATCTGCAACGCGTACCAAAGCCTTCAAACGAACCTATGAAAAAAAGTTTCAACGCATTCTCAAAGTGCTTAAACGAGAAGGCCGCCTGATCAAGAACATCAAGAAGGTCGCCAGCCTTTACAACATAGACCCGGTCCATATCCTGGGAGCGATCGTCGGAGAGCATACCTACAATTACGATAGCCTCGACAGCGCTCAGGGCTATTACATGAAGGCCCTGCAATACGCGAGAATTCCTATTTCTTTCCAACATGATGGAGAGAAAGTTTGGAGTTTTGTAAAGCGCCCGCAGTTCAACACATGCCGCAGAGAGGAAACCAGCAACAGTCGCTGGAGATGCTACGAACTCGTCTGGAACACAAGTTTCATGGGCAAGACAATCGGCGCAGTCCGCTACCCACGAGAGCCCTTTCACAGAGCCTTTTTCAGACCAATGTTCGCAGGGCAAAGCTTTGGATTGGGCCAGATAACGCCGCTCACCGCATTAAAGATGAATGACATGGTCAGCAGCATCAGCGGTCTGCCAAAACTCAGCTCCAAAGATGCGTCTGGCCTTTACAAAACGGTGATGGATCCAAACAAATCAATTCACTACACCGCTGCAGTACTTAGAGACGCCATAAACGCCTACAAAAAAGTCGCTAACGTCGATATCTCCGAAAACCCAGGCCTCACGTCTACCCTATATAATCTCGGAAACCCTTGGGAACGTGCCATTTCTTACCGAAACAAACGCAGAATAACACCCGCTCATTTGCCCCGAGAAAATTACTACGGCTGGCTCATCAACGAGCGCATCGACGAACTCCAGGCAATCCTTCGTTAAAAAGGGGAGCACAAACTCCCCTTCACGCTCTCAGATAACCATTGGTTATTTTAGATATGGGTTGTTCAGCCTTTCGTGGCCAAGCGAAGAAGCTGGCCCATGCCCAGGCAGGAAAGTAATGTCATCACCCAGCGGCAAAAGCTTTTCCTTGATTGAGGCGATGAGCGTATCATGATCACCACCCGGCAGATCAGTTCGCCCAATCGATCCTGCAAACAGCACATCGCCCGAAATCGCCAGTTTCAGGTCCTTGTTGTAAAACACCACATGCCCAGGAGCATGACCTGGGCAGTGTAGAACCTGAAACTCAGCACCCGCAGCAGTAACCACATCACCCTCAACAAGCCATTGATCTGGCTCCACTTTCTTGACGGCATCCAAACCAAACTGTTTGGCCTGATCTTCAACACGATCAATCAGTGGGCGATCATCTTCATGAGGGCCAATCACTTTAACATTCAACGTTTCTGCCAATTCAGCAGCACCGCCAATATGGTCGATATGCCCATGAGTGATGAGAATATGCTCTACCGTCACATCCAGCTCTTTAAGTGCAGCAAGAATGTGATCCACATCCCCACCAGGATCAACAACAACAGCTTTACGCGTATTCTTGTTCCAGACGATGCTACAGTTCTGCTGGAAGGCAGTGACCGGTACAACAGTTATCTGAATTCCCGTCAGATCTGCTTTATTGCTGGCATCACTCATAAGTGCTTCATCTCCAAATTCCGAATTCTTCGCACCATACAGTAATCAGATATGCTGGGCTACTCTCAGCCCTTTCAGAAACCTGCTAATATTACGACTTTCAAATACAACCCCAAAACCAAGCCTCTGCAAATACCATTTATGATTGCAGCGATAGTCAAACATGCAAATATCATTTATCTTCGCAAAATTATTCGATATTTTAGATGTAAATAATGTGATTTTATCCTCCCATTTCTGGCTACACCCCCAATTTCATAGGGTTTTACCTCCACCTTCCCTAGGAAAAGCTTGCCCTATTACCAAACTGAACCCTATGATATGCCGCGCATACGTAAAGACTGCCTATGTTGAACTGGCCACTATTATTAACCGGCCAAGCAATTAGGGAGTATTTGCGATGCAAGGCAGGTAGGAGCTCTTAACCAAAGCCCCAATAAGACATTTGATTTATTTTTTGTGTGTTTTCGGACGGGCAATTGGCTTTGAGAAAGCGAGTACATGCGGATACTGGCAGGTTTAAATCCGCAGGAAAGGCGATATTGTAATGCATAATGGGAATTCGGGTCGTCGTCCACGCAGCAAGCGAGGCGGCAAGCGCGAATTTGGGGATTCGCAGAATTTCGGCCCGGAGTTTGGGGCACCAGCATATTTTCCAGGAGATTCCGAGCGCGGCGCCTACGCGCCTCCTGTGGTGGAAAATGAACGCAGAGGTCCCTACGGTAACCGCAGTCCGGGAGGATACGGCGGAGACCGGAATAACGACTATCGCGCGAGCGGGCATGGCGACAATGACCGTGGCGGCGGGTATGGCAACCGTGGTGGTAGCGGCGGAGGCGGTGGCTTCCGGGACGGACCAAACGGTGGAGGCGGCGGACGTCGCAGCTACCCACCAGTTGAACGGGGACCTCGCCAATCTGGCACTGTCAAGTTCTTCAAGCTGGATAAGGGCTTCGGCTTCATCACACCAGATGATGGCGAAAGCGATGTATTCGTCCATATCTCAGCTGTTGAGCGCTCCGGTCTGACGACGCTTGATAGCGGGCAGCGGATTTCCTTTGAGACAGAACCTGATCGCCGGGGCAAAGGTCCAAAGGCAGTTGAACTGCGACTGGAAGACGGCACAGCTTCATCTGACACAGCTGAATCTCAGCCAGAGATGCGCGACGACTTTGACAGCATAGGCCAGGACTAACCGCCTAGGACCTGCACTGTTGATTTACTAAAGGCAGCACTTTGCTGCCTTTAGTTTTGGGCTCAGTAGAGTGCTTTGCGCCTTGTGTCCCTGCCCACCATCAGACTATAAGGCCGACAACAAACCTATTAACAAGAGCGCCTCTAGAGAACTCCACCCTGGCAGCAGCGCACGATAAAGGCCAACAGGCGCCCACCATGAACTATCGGCACATTTACCACGCAGGCAACATTGGCGATGTACTCAAACATATCGTCCTCGCCAACATCTTGAAGTACCTCCAGAAAAAAGATGGAGCCTACAGAGTACTGGACACGCATGCGGGAATTGGCCTGTATGATCTGACCTCTGAAGAAGCCCAGAAAACCGGAGAGTGGCAGCAAGGCGTCGGCAAAGTGCTGGAAAACCTTGGCAATGCGCCAGATCCAGTGAAGGAAGTTCTCGCGCCCTGGCTGGAAACAGTCGAGAATCTCAACCCGGGCGGTGGTGTACAATTTTACCCTGGCTCCCCTGAAATTGCTTGCATGCTAGCCAGAAAGCAGGACCGCCTGACGCTCACAGAACTTCATCCAGAAGATTTTGAAGAGCTGAAAAACAATTACGGCGGGGACAAAAAGGTCAAGGTCATTGCACTGGATGCCTGGCTCGCATTGGGTAGCTTCCTCCCCCCAAAAGAAAGACGCGGTGTCGTCTTGATCGATCCGGCGTTCGAAGTGGAAGATGAATTCGCACGCGTTGCAGATGGTGTTATCCGTGGTTGGAAGAGATGGCCAACTGGAACATTTGCTATTTGGTATCCAGTCAAAAACTTCAGTGCAGTTCGCCAACTCATTGCTACACTTGACGAAGCTGGCATCCGCAACACTATGAAAATCGAATTGTCGGCTGGTAAAGTCAGCAAGGACGCGCCAATGAAGGCCAGCGGGATGTTGGTCATCAATCCTCCTTGGACACTCACAAAAGACATGAACGCCGCCCTGCCATGGCTCTGCAAAACTCTGACGCAAGGCATCAACCCGTCATGGAACGTGGAGCAGGTTATTCCTGAGTAACCCCTCAGAACCTTTGATTGACCCAAAACAGCAAATCACTGATTGCTAGAAGCGCAGGGCCAAAGCTCATGCGCTTTTAGTATCTCGTCGCGCCTCACAAAGAGGCTGGTGCATAAACGCTTCCTGCAGGCAGCTATCCGCTGCTTCAGACCAGCCAGCCTTTCCGTGGAGAGTGTTAATGCGCGCGAGATCAATCCTAACTCTGTTGACTACAACTGTACTAAGTGTTGCCACCGGAACGACGTTTGCTGCTGATCTGGTTCCTCCGGGGAGCTATGACACAACCATCCCGCAGATAGACGAAGAGGATTTCATTGATCCAAATGAGAAAGTCTATTTCGGATGGTCCGGCGATTATCTGCCAGCTTGTGACTCCGGTTCGGCACAAAGAGCCGTCGCACGACAAATCGCACGTGCTGTTCCAAGTTATTATGACGGATTAGAGATCAAACTGATCGAAGAAATTCGCGAGTCGGATTTCACGATCAGGCGGCCAAGCCCAGTGGGTCGCCGCTATTGCAATGGCGTAGCAACACTAAGCGACGACACCCGCCACCGCATCTATTATGCACTGGTGCAGTATGATGGCTTCCTTGGCCTTTCATGGGGCGTCAAAGCTTGCCTTGACGGCCTCGACAAGTTCAGGGTCTACGATGGCGAATGCCGGACAGTTAGGCCAGAGCAGGAAATCATACCCCGCTAACGCAACGCCTTGCTACATCATGCCTCCTAGGACTGTGTGCACATGAGATTTATATTCGATCTCAGCACAGTCCTACGGGTTCACAACTGATGAAATACTATCTCGCCTACGCCAGTCATGATGGCCAAACTAAAAAATAATTGGCAAGATCTCAGAGTTTCTTGAAAAGAATGGAGAAAAGATCGTCTTCCTCCCTCTTGTAACAGGGGTGGAACAGCTCCCAACTGATTTGAAGAACAACCGAATTCTCATTGGAGCCCCTATCCGCTATGGCTTCCATTTACGTCCGGTTCGCCAGTTTGTCAGCCGCAATTTGGCCGAACTGAATCAGGCACATACAGCTTTCTTTTCAGTCAACCTGACAGCCCGAAAGCCGGAGAAGAGCACCCCGCAAACCAACGCATACCTCAGGAAATACTTGGAGAAATCGAAGTTTGAGCCAAAGAAGGCTGCTGTCTTTGCAGGTGCTCTCAACTATCCTGACTACAAGCCGTGGGATCGGGTAATGATCCAACTCATCATGAAGATGACCAATGGCCCGACAGACCCCAAACTCACCGTCGAATTTACAGATTGGATTGCTGTCGAGCATTTTGCGAAGGAGCTCACCCAGTAACCGCAAGCTCTGACACAATCAAATCGAAGTCCCTTGCATTATTGGAAGAAACACGGATATCGTGCAGACCACTCAATTCTCCTAGAGCGTATCACCGAATGCACCTCCGGGTTTCGGATAAGGATGCGCGTTGCAACATGATCTAGTGTTTTACAGGTGGCTGCCATGCAAACTCTCCGTTCCTCCAGCGCTTCTCCATTTGGTCGCAAAATCAAGCTCGCACTGTACGTGCTAGGCTTCGCAGACAAAGTGAATGTTGAAGTCGCACAGACACTCGATCCCAATGACACGCTCCGCCAGCAAAACCCACTCGGTAAAATCCCATGTCTTGTCCTTGAAGACGGCAACGTACTCTACGACAGCCGCGTCATCACTGAATATCTGGACTATACAGCTGGTGGCGAAAAGCTGTTTCCAGCAGGTGCTGAACGATTTGAAATTCTGACCAAACAAGCTCTTGCAGATGGTATCTGCGATGCAGCAATCCAGATCGTTTATGAAAGCCGTATGCGTCCTGAAGAGAAGAAGCATCAGGACTGGGTGGATTACCAACAGGCCAAGGTTGATCGTGCGCTGACAGCCTTCGAAAACAACCCATTGCCAAAAGTCCAACACAACTCACCTGATGCAGCTCAGATCGCACTCGCATGTGCTCTTGGGTATCTTGATCTTCGTTTCGCTGGTGAATGGCGAAAATCATATCCAACACTCGTTGCATGGCTGGATGACTTCGCTTCAAGCGTACCGTCATTTGACAAAACCAAAGCTGAGCCGGGAGTTTAGGCAAAATGGTCATCCTCCGCACATCACCAACCTCCCCTTATGGACGAAAAGCGCGTATCGCTGCTGCTGTTCTGGGACTTCAGGAACTGGTGAAAGTCGATTGGGCTGACACAAGAGCATCCGAGGGCTCTTTGTACGAGCAGAATCCACTTGCAAAAGTCCCGACACTTTTGCTGGAAAACGGCGACATCGTCTATGATAGCCGCGTCGCACTGGAGCTGCTCGACACTCTGGCTGGCGGAGGCAAAATCATCCCGACAGACGACACCCGCATCTCAGCCCTGACAAAACAAGCAATGGCGGATGGCATCACTGATGCCGCCATTCAGGCTCAGATTGAAACAAGGAACCATCCAGAGGAACACTGGAACCGGACCTGGATCGACCGGCAACAAGGAAAAGTTGATCGCACTTTGAAAGCCTTCAATGACCATCCTTTGCCAACTCCAGCCGAAACCAATGGCATTCCGGACTGTGCCCAGATCGCTCTTGCTTGTTCATTAGGTTATCTCGATTTACGAGCGAATGGGGATTGGCGGCAGAACAACCCGCAACTGGTTCGTTGGCATGAAGCTTTCGTTGCGCAGGTTCCGGCCTACAACGAAACACAGGCACCAGAAATGCTTGAAAGAAGCTGAAAGCAAAAAAGGCGCATGCCGGAAGCATGCGCCTTTAAAGCAGAAAATCAGTTCAATTAGAACTTCATGGAAACGCCTGCGCGTACCAGATTTTCATCAATCTTAGTTTTCTCAGTGTCGCCACCGAAGTCAAACTTCTGATCGCCGAAGTCCTGATACAGGTATTCAAGGCGAGCAGTCAGAGTGTCGGTTACAGCGTGTTCAACACCAGCACCTACAACGTAACCAATAGCGGTTTTCTCATCCTTGCCTGAAGAGGATTTTGCAGTCAGGTCTTTGAATGCAGCACCACCTGTACCGTATACAAGCGTACGGTCGAGAGCGTAACCTGCACGAGCGCGAACAGTTGCGTTCCAGTCGGACTGCAGCTCTACGCCAGCGCTTTTCTCTTCAAGGTCATTGTACTGAATGTCAGCTTCAGCACCCAGGACAACACTTGGAGCAACCATGAAGTTGTAACCGGCATGAACGCCCGCAGTTACACCATTCTGGTCGTCATCCAATGCACCGGATGCACCGCTTTTGCCATCAGCGCCGAGGAATCCCCAACCAGCGTTGGCACCGATGTAAGCACCAGACCAGTCATACGCAGAAAAGGTCGCTGGTGTTTCATAAGAAATTTCTGGCTGAACTGGCTGTACTGGCTGAGGGAGGTCAGCAGCAAGGGAAGTGCCGGCCATCAGACCGAAAGCAATAGCGGTACAAGACGCAATACGCAGCATGTATCATTCTCCAACAAATTATAAACGGAGCGCATGAAACGCATCCGCTGGGGGAAGGCGATCAAATGAGACCGCCCCGGGATGGAGAAAGGTATGATTTGACTTTGTGGCTGGATCTGACACGAATTCTGGTTAATTCAAGGCAAACTACAGAAAGAATATGGCGCATTTGACAACCTATTGTTTACGCTAGGTAATATACACTATTTGAGTGGCCTTTTTACTACACACAGGCTGTGATCAATTCTACCAACTGAAATTTTTGCAGAGATCTGCTGTCAAAAGTGATCTGAGACACTTCAAGAACGCTGCAAACCTGTCTATATACCCGGTCAGACTCCTGTATGCCCCCTTTGGTGTAGCAAATAACCTTACATAATTGGAATTTCAGCCTATGCTTTTCTCATATGCTGCCCTCCTCGGAGGTCTCGCACTATTGATTTTTGCCGGTGACTTGCTTGTACGCGGCGCTGTGTCAATTGCTCAGGCTCTGGGAATTCCAACTCTCATCATCGGTTTGACCATTGTCGCCTTTGGTACCTCTGCACCAGAACTCTTTATCTCTCTGAAAGCTGCCCTCGACGGAGTCAGCGGCGTTGCAATCGGTAATGTTGTCGGCTCCAACATCGCAAACGTGCTACTGGTTCTTGGTGTACCTGCTCTGATCGCAACAACGCCATGCGATGAAAATGGAGCTCACAGAAACGCTCTGTTCATGCTTGTGGTCTCCGTCATTTTTTCAGCACTCTGCTTCATGGGCACGCTAACCCATTATGCAGGTATCGGCCTTCTTGTTTTGCTTCTGATCTTTCTGGGGGATTCAGTACGCGCAACCAAGAAGCATAAAAAAGAGAACGGCTCTTGCTGTGTAACGGCTTCTGATGGAGATGAAGAAGATGATCTCGACGTCGATTCCGTTCCAGAAAACAAGGCAATTGCAGCACTCTTTCTCGTTCTGGGCCTGATCGGCCTGCCGCTTGGAGCCCAGCTGACGATCTCCGGGGCAACTGATGTGGCATCATCCTGGGGCGTGTCCGATGCTGTTATCGGTCTGACCGTCGTTGCACTTGGCACCTCGCTGCCAGAGCTTGCGACAACCGTCATGGCAGCCCTCCGTCAGCATTCAGCAGTGGCTCTCGGCAACGTCATTGGCTCAAATGTATTTAATCTGCTGGCGATCATGGGCATCACGGTCACAATCATTCCAATCCCGATCCCAGAACAGATCCTCGTCTACGATATCTGGGTCATGCTAGCCTGTGCCGTACTCCTTTATATCTTTGCCGCCAAGCGTCTATGCCTTGGCAAAGCATGGGGCATATTCCTTAGCGTTGCCTATGTCGCTTACATCTACGGCGTATTTGCTCTGGATTTCATCTAGGACACACAACTAAAACACTTCTGAGAGACCGCACCTGCCGTTGAATCGGATAAGGTGCGTTTCCATATTTTATTTCAGCATACACCGAGAGTAATTGGATCATGGCCAAAGACACATCTGACATGCCTGCTCAAGCAGAAGACAATGTCGATGTGCCCCAAAGCAATCCAGACATCCAGTTTGAAAGCAACGCCGCCCCGCGCAAACCTGGCGTAAAGGGTGTTGAAGTCATTGCAGACTTCGTAAAACGCTTGCCCCTTGGGCCCGGCGTCTACCGCATGTTTGATGAGGACGGAGAAGTCCTCTATGTCGGCAAGGCCCGCTCACTCAAGAAGCGTGTCACCAGCTATACGCGGCTTCAGGGCCAATCCAACCGCATCATGCGAATGATCATGGCAACCGCTGCTATGGAGTTCGTTGAAACACGCACAGAACCAGAAGCCCTGCTACTGGAAGCAAACCTGATCAAGCGTTTACGCCCACGCTTCAACGTGCTCCTGCGTGATGACAAGTCTTTTCCGTACATCCTGATCAGTGCAGATCATGAAGCCCCTGCCCTAATCAAACACCGCGGTGCCCGTGCCCGCAAAGGCGACTACTTCGGACCGTTTGCATCCGCTGGTGCTGTCAATGACACCATCAATGCCATGCAAAAGGCGTTTCTCATTCGCAACTGCTCCGACAGCTACTACTCCAACCGCTCACGCCCTTGTCTGCTCTACCAAATCAAGCGCTGCGCTGCACCGTGCACCGGTGAGATCTCCATCGAGGACTACAAAGGACTTGTCGCAGAGGCAAAGTCTTTCCTCTCGGGCAAAAGCCAGCTCATCAAGCAAGATCTGGCAGTGGCTATGGAAAAAGCCTCAGAGAACCTCGATTTTGAACAAGCAGCCGTCTACCGCGACCGCATCGCCGCACTCTCACATGTTCAGAGTCACCAGGGCATCAACCCTCAGAGCATTGATGAAGCAGATGTCTTCGCCACTTATCAGGAAGGCGGTCAGACATGCGTGCAGGTCTTCTTCTTCCGCACGGGACAAAACTGGGGCAACCGCGCATACTTTCCAAAAGCGGATAAAAGCTACGAACCCTCAGAAATTCTGGAGAGCTTCCTCTCCCAGTTCTACGAGGATAAACCGCCGCCACGTATGGTGCTGCTCTCTCATGAACTGGAAGAGCAAGAACTACTGGCAGAAGCCCTCTCAGCAAGGGCCAATCGCAAGGTCGAAGTTGCAATTCCAAAGCGCGGCGAAAAACGCGAGTTGGTGGAGCACGCACTCACGAATGCCAAGGGCGCTCTTGGCCGGAGACTTGCCGAGACATCCAGCCAGCTGAAACTCTTGAAGGGCGTCGCTGAAGCCTTTGACCTGGACCGCACACCACGTCGCATCGATGTTTTCGACAACTCCCACATCTCAGGCACCAACGCAGTTGGTGGAATGATCGTTGCAGGCTCTGATGGTTTTGCGAAAGGCCAGTACAGAAAGTTCAACATCAAGTCAGAAGACCTGATCCCGGGCGACGACTACGGCATGATGCGAGAAGTACTCTCACGCCGTTTTGCTCGCTTGATAAAAGAGAACCCAGAAGGTTACGAACAAGCCGCCCGGTTCACCGCACAATCAAAAACTGAGCAAAAAGCTGGTGAAGATGAGCAGGATGTCGCGCCATCCAACACTGACATCCCTGCATGGCCTGATTTGGTTCTGATCGATGGTGGTAAAGGCCAACTCAGCGCTGTCCGCGAAACACTCGAAGAGATGGGTATCACGGACATCCCATTGGTCGGTATCGCAAAAGGCCCCGACCGCGATGCAGGGCGCGAGAAGTTCTTTGTCACAGGCAAACAAAGTTTCATGCTACCTGAACGGGATCCTGTCCTCTACTTTGTGCAACGCATGCGAGATGAGGCCCACCGCTTCGCGATCGGCTCCCACAGGGCCCGCCGCAAAAAAGCGATCGTGGCAAATCCGCTAGATGAAATCGCGGGTATTGGTCCAACAAGAAAGCGCGTTCTGCTTCGTCACTTTGGCACTGCAAAAGCAGTTTCAAAAGCAGGTATCGATGACTTACGCGCTGTCTCGGGCATCTCCGAAAGCATTGCAAAACTGATCTACAACCACTTCCACGAATAATCACGGGATAACGCATTGTTTTCACAAATAGAAAACGACTCTGCGCTATTCTCATCAAAACTTAACAACCAAAGGTGAGAGCAGTGCATTCAGACAGGGTATTATCAAAGAAAAAGCGAAATACCCCGATCTTGCTTCATCTGGTGCGCGCAGGAACACTCGCTGTCACCTTCCTGCTCCTTGCCTCATTATTCGCTCCAGGAAATCTGTTGAGCGAAGCGGTAGCTTTCTTCATCCCGCAACTTATCGCATTGGGTTTCGTCAGTCTCCTACTCTGGCTCGTAATGGCTAGAAAGCTACACTGGCTCCATTTACTATGCCTCTTAGGCTTAATCATCTCTAGTTTCTGGATGGTCACCAGCATCCGACTCGTCACCCAGCCTGTCGCAATTCTGGAGAACCACCCCAAGAGCAAGTCGTTCAACGTCATGAGTCTCAACCTCCTGCATATGCAGTTTGAAAAGGAGGCCCTACAGGAGCTCATCGAAAAACGACAACCAGACCTGATCGTGTTTCAGGAAACCGCAAGCGCAACTCCTCGTCTGAAAACGTTCCTGACTGAGAATTATCAATACGCTATCCTACCGCCAGCGAAGCGTGACACGGATCTCACGGTCTTCAGCAAATTTCCGCTTAAAAACTCAAAACGGGTTCATATACCTGGCCTCGGGCAAAACGGGTACATTCCGCGCGAGTTCTTGAGCGCAGATCTCGACATCAACGGCACCCTGATCCAGCTCTATGCGATCCACCCGGCAAGCCCACGTAGTCAGCGTCGCCTCGACGGACGGACGACCTACATGAATTACGTGTCAAATTACATCCGGGAAAAGCAGACAGATTCACCCATTATGGTTTTAGGGGACTGGAACACACCTGTCTGGTCAGATACCTTCCAGAAATTACTCTCAGATTTGAAGCTGAAAACAACATTTACCAGCCTCATTCCGCAGACAACTCGATATTTTATCAATCCATTTCTTGGAAAAGTGTTGGGATCAAAAGTCGATCACATCACCTCTTCCGAAGAAATAATAATCAAAGACCTCTTAATTGACGAAGACGTCGGCTCAGACCATTTTCCAATCTTCGCAACACTTCACATATTACCCTAAAGTAAGCATATAATAACTTTCTAAGGATTAGTCCGGAGGGAAATTTGGAATGCCACGAGAATTACTCATATCCTTCGATGCAGACCAAACCCTCTTTGATTTTCAACGAATTCTGGACGAAGCCCTCATCACCACCGCAAGTTTTTTAAGCCATTACTCCGACAAACCCATCACCCCCAAACGCCTCAAAAAGATACATAAATCCCTCATTGAAGACGCAGGCCCCAACAACATTCGCTTACTGGAAACTCGAAGAGCTTCATTTGAACAAGCACTTAATCCACTGAGCAATGCTAAGGATTTGTCCGAGCAGGCGCTGGAAATCTTCAAGAAAGTCCGCTTCGGAGACCCTTATTTTTACCCTCATGTCAAAGAAACGCTCGCAACACTGAAGCGAAACTACAAGACAGCACTCATCACCAATGGCAACTCTTGCCCTAAAAGCGCTGGCATCGCCCACCTCTTCGACTTCGTGGTAATGGCAGAAGAGTATCCCTACAAAAAACCGGATCCCCGCCTCTTTGATGCTATGCTTTCAATGGCTGGCATAAGCCCCGACAAACTCATCCATGTCGGCGACTCTTTGGAGCACGACATCGCAGGCGCAAACAATATCGGCGCCACTTCTGTCTGGTTTAACCCTCTGCAGCATGCCAATCGATCCCCTGTTCTGCCGGATCATTCCATAGCCTGCATGCGTGAATTGCCAAGTTTGGTTGCTGGATACGCCTCACGCTAAAAGTTTGCCGTGGAACCTTGTGAGTAACCTCCCAGGGTTCTGGCCTCTCTCACGAATCCATGTATGAAGACCTAATCAGATTGAACGCGATGAGGCGCGCCGCGCCGCGAAGGGCCAATGGCAAAACTATATTTCAATTTCTCCGCAATGAATGCTGGTAAATCCACTCTGCTGCTGCAGGCCTCCTATAACTATCAGGAGCGCGGCATGCGCAGTTTGCTGTTCACAGCAGCCCTCGACAATCGCACCAAGGTCGGAGAAATTTCATCGCGTATAGGTTTGAAATCAGAAGCCCTCATCTACGACACAAAGCTTGATCTGTTCGCTTGTATTGAGGAACAACTCAAAGAGCACCAGTTCAACGCGGTCTTCATCGATGAAGCACAATTCCTGACAGAAGAACAGGTCTGGCAGCTGGCCCATGTTGCGGACCATCTTCGAATTCCTGTAATGGCTTACGGTTTGAGAACCGACTTTCAGGGCAAGATGTTTCCAGGCAGTGCCGCACTCCTCGCCATTGCAGATATCCTCCGCGAAGTGAGAACCATCTGCTGGTGCGGATCCAAAGCAACAATGGTGGCCCGCGTGGACGAAAGCGGAAACATTGTCGAAGAAGGTGATCAGGTTGTCATCGGCGGTGAGGAATCCTACATCTCGCTTTGCAGAAAACACTGGTCCATGCGCAAACTTGGGGAACCAACGGGTGAAAACAAGGATGCACTCGCCGACATGATGTGCGAACTTGTAGACCACTAAAACTACGTTTAGTCTGGGAGAACAAACATGGGCTTTTTCTCAAATCTGTTTGGCGGCAACAAAGATGAAAAATCTACGCCAGCTGCGAAGGCAGAAGAATTTGAAGGCTACCTGATTTACTCTGAACCTTCTCGCCGTGGAGGACAGTGGCAAACTGCAGGTCGCATCACCAAGCAATTTGGTGAAGAAACCAAAGAGCACACCTTTATCCGCGCAGACACACATGGCTCTGAGGATGAAGCAAAAGAGTTCTCTTCACGCAAGGCAAAGCAGATCATTAAGGAAATGGGTGACGGGATGTTTACATAATCCCGTATACTCCCCTGAAGTCCTGCACAAATAAGCGTGCTACAATTGACAGGACGCACTTGGATGTGCACACCCTGCCTATGAGCGCTTGTTAGCCGCGTAAACTTGAAGGTTCATATGTCCCGTAAGCTTATATTTTCGCTTCCAAATATTCTTACTTACGGCCGCATTGCTGCTGTGCCAGCTCTGGCTGTGTGTTTCTACTTCCCAACCCACACCGCCCGTTGGATTGCATTAAGTATCTTCTTCATAGCTGCAATCACAGATTTCTTTGACGGCTACCTCGCCAGAATTTGGCAGCAACAGTCCGCTCTTGGCCGTATGCTGGACCCAATTGCCGACAAACTTCTCGTTTCTGTTTGCCTCCTTATATTGGCATGGGATCAAACAATCGGAAACTGGTCTATCTTTGCCGCTATCATCATTCTTTGCCGGGAAATCCTTGTTTCTGGCTTGCGTGAGTTCCTTGCTGAGCTTCGTGTTTCGGTCCCTGTTACCAAACTGGCTAAATGGAAAACCACTGTCCAACTCGTTGCCTTAGGCTTTTTGCTCGCAGGTGATGCGGGCGATGTTGTTTTCCCCTACACCACATCAACTGGTATAGTGCTACTTTGGGTCGCAGCGATTTTGACCTTATATACGGGGTATGACTACTTCCGCGCCGGAATTGGCCATCTGATTGAAGACTAATTCCTGTAAAAGACAAGGCTTCCACAAAAAGGAAGCCACACAATACCGGGGCTCATTCTCATGAAAATTCGTTATTTCGCTTGGCTGCGTGAGCGCACAGGAACCTCTGAGGAAACCATTGAGCTTCCAGAAACTGTTAAAACCGCTGGCGAATTGATGAGTTGGCTCGCAGCTCGTGATGAAGGTTATGCGTTTGCCTTCGAACAACCAGAAACCATTCGCATTGCAGTCAATCAGGAACACGTGGAAGAAGATCACGTTTTGTCTGGAACTGAAGAAGTTGCATTCTTCCCGCCAATGACGGGCGGTTGAGGAGCACCTTCCCTCCAGCATCTCTCAAAGTCTGCGAGTACCATGACAAACAGCACCACCACAGAATTTACAGTCCGCGTTCAGGCTGAAGATTTCGACGTCTTAGCAGAAACCGAAATCCTCACTAAAGGCCGCAAAGATGTCGGAGCTATCGTTACATTCACAGGCCTCTGCCGGGATGAAGGCGGCACACTAGAAGCGCTGGAACTTGAACACTATCCGGGCATGGCCGAAGCTCAGATCTCAAAGTTTGCGCAGCAAGCCGTTGAACGCTGGCCTCTGACAGGCCTCACGATCATCCATCGCTTTGGCAAAATTCCTCCAGGTGACAATATTGTATTGGTCATAGCAACCAGCTCACATCGTCGCGCAGCCTTCGAAGCCTCTGACTTTCTAATGGACTTCCTAAAAACTCAGGCACCATTCTGGAAGAAAGAGCATCTCAAAGAGGCTTCTGATGGAACTTGGGTCGAGGCCAAAGCAGTTGATGATGCCGATGCAGCGCGCTGGAACGAAGACAAACCCAAATAGTTTCAGCGATTCATAAATATGCAGTGCGCAACAATGAGCTGGCACTTGCCTTGACATAGCCATGTTTGCCAGTTCAAATAGAAGCTAATTTGAGTTTATTAGGTCGCAATCGCGACCTCTTACCTTTTTTGCACCCAACAAACAGGTCTCTGATGTCTGCAGTTTCTGATCTGCAGCATGAGCGAGCACCTCATCCTGGGCTTTCCTTATGGGAAATTGTCAGCCTTGTTGCAGCGCTTATGGCGCTGAACGCGGTTGCGACGTCAATGATGCTCCCGGCTCTTCCGGCCATGAGCGCTGCATTGTCTGTCCCCGACAATGATCGCCAATTGGTGATCACCGCCTACATGCTTGGTCTCGCTTTTGCTTCGCTCTTTTTCGGTCCACTTTCGGATACGATCGGTCGCCGAACCACACTGTTAATCGGCCTCAGCCTGTACATCATTGGCGGAGTGTATTCGACGTTCGCTGTAAGCTATGAGCACATGCTCGCGGCTCGAGCTCTTCAAGGTATAGGCGCTGCAGCACCGCGCGTCGCATCCATTTCAATGATCCGGGACTGGTACAGTGGTCGTCAAATGGGCAAGGTCATGTCCCTGGTCATGGTTGCCTTCCAGATTGCCCCAGTGATCGCTCCATTCCTCGGACAGATCGTCCTTTGGGTCGCTCCGTGGCAAGGCGTATTCGCCGCCCTCACGCTGTTTGGCGTGCTCCTTCTTGTATGGTGCTCCATGCGCCTTCCTGAAAGCCTCGCCCCAGTGAACCAACGCCCACTGGAATTGCGTTCTGTCCTCAGTGCATATCGGTTAGCTCTCACCACACGTGTGACCCTTGGCTACATGATGGCAATGACATTCATCTTTGCCTGTCTTTTTGCGTTCATCAATTCCGCACAACAAGTCTTCATGGAACGCTTTGCACTCGCTGACCTGTTCCCAATAGTTTTCGCAGCCATCTCAATCGCAATGGCCCTCTCCTCCTACCTGAACTCTCAGATGGTAGAGAAGTATGGTCTGAGAAAGATGTCTCACATGGCACTTCTCGGCTTCACGGCAACATCAGTCCTGACAGCAGCAATCGCCTACAGCGGTTCATTGACCATTGTTTCGTTCATCGCAATTCAATCTCTGGCAATGTTCTTCTTCGGCTTCATTGGTCCAAACTTCAACACCATGGCAATGGAACCATTGGGCCGCGTTGCTGGCGCAGGTTCAGCCATGATTGGCTTCATCACGACCCTGATCGGAGCCCTACTCGGCGCTGGCATTGGCAAGCTATATGACGGGACCGAACTACCTCTCGTATATGGTGTGGCACTATTCTCAATACTTGGCTTGATCTGCGTGCTGATCACTGAAAACGGCAAACTGTTCAGACCGCAACACGAGCAACAGCTCGCAGCCGAATAAAACAAGAAAGCCCGCTACTCAGTCAGAGCAGCGGGCTTTGAATTTTTATGCAGCGAAGAAATCAGCTTGCTACAAGCAACTCTTCTTTCGCAGGCTGCACCGCAGCCATGTAATCCTCGATCATCAGCTTAGTGATTTCACCCGGAGCAAAACTGTGCGGTCCGATTTCGGAAACCGGTGTCACTTCAGCAGCAGATCCTGTCAGGAAGCACTGTTCAAAGCCTTCCATCTCTTCTGGCATGATACGGCGTTCAATTACCTCAATACCGCGAGCACGCGCCAGATCAATCAAAGTGCGGCGCGTAATGCCATCAAGGAAGCAATCAGCAATCGGAGTATGAATTGCACCGTCCTTGATGAAGAACACGTTCGCACCAGTAGCCTCAGCAACACGGCCCTGCCAGTCAAGCATCAGCGCATCAGAATAACCTTTGGCTTCCGCTGCATGCTTCGAAATCGTGCAGATCATGTACAGACCAGCAGCCTTTGATTTGAACGGAGCAGTCTTTGGATCAGGACGACGATACTCCGCCAAATCCAGACGAATACCCTTCAAACGTTCTTCTGGAGAGAAGTAGCTCGGCCACTCCCATGCAGCAATTGCCAAATGGATAGTGTTGGACTGAGCAGAAATGCCCATCATCTCACTGCCGCGCCAAGCAACCGGACGCAGGTAAGCGTCTGTCAGATTGTTCTCAGTCAGCATCTGTTTACACGCACCGTTAATCTGTTCTTCGCTCCACGGAATAGTGAAGCCCAGAACTTCTGCAGACGCATGCAAGCGCTTGGTGTGCTCTTCCAGCTTGAAGATCTCGCCGCCATAGGCGCGTTGACCTTCGAACACACTGCTTCCGTAGTGCAAACCGTGCGTGAGCACGTGCACCTTGGCCTCTGACCACGGAACAATTTTTCCATCCAACCAGATTGAGCCTTCTAGTTGATCAAAGGGTATACCCGCCATTTCTCTTCTCCATATGGCGAACAATTCACGGTGCAGGCAAAGCAAGGCCTTGCCAGTCAAGGTGTGTTCTAGCTAAATCAATGAATTCTGAAAGGATAGGTGTACAGAGCAGCCGTATTACAACTACAGATGATCAATACCTATCCACGATGTAAAACCGATGAAGAAATTAATTTTTCAACTATTGCGCACATGCGACGTGTTGAGTTCTTTCCTTTCTTCAGCGATGAGTAACTTGTAACTATCATTCTGAAATAAGTCAACATGACTGACGTATTTTTTGTAAGATTAAAAAATAGGCAGTTATCCGGGACAGGAAATGAATAAAAAAGACAGCGATTCACCACGGTTTGACCTTATTGAACTGTTTTTCTTCGCTTATCGCGATTTTACGGGTGATCCGGATGTGCTTCTCGATGAGCTGGGTTTTGGTCGTGCCCATCACCGTGTTCTTCATTTTGTGCACAGAAACCCCGGAATCAGAGTCTCTGACCTGCTCGACATTTTAAAAATCACGAAGCAAAGTTTGGGACGTGTTTTGAAACAGTTGGTGGATGATGACTTCATTTGTCAGGAACCAGGAGCGTTGGACCGCCGTCAGCGCCTGCTTTATACCACTGAAAAGGGTACAGAATTTTGTGCCCGGTTATCCAAACTCCAATCCCAACGTATTAATAAGGCGATCTCAATGATGCCAGATGGCAGTGATGAGATTGTCCGCCAGTTTTTATATCTTATGATTGATGAGAATGAACGTAGCGAAGTTGCCCGTCTCATCACCAAACAAACAGATTGAGGAATTACCGTGGCCCGCTCTGCTCTTCTGGAAGATGATGCACCTCACATTCTCCTGATTGATGATGACAGTCGTATCCGCGACCTGCTCCAAAGGTTTCTCGGTGAAAGTGGATTTCGGGTAACCGTCGCAAGAGACGCAGAAGAAGCCCGTCGCAGATTATCCGGCCTGGAGTTCGACCTGCTCATTCTGGACGTCATGATGCCAGGCGAAAGCGGAATTGAGCTCGCAAAAGACCTGCGCCGTTCCAAAGCTGTCCCTATCCTCATGCTTACAGCTCGCTCCGATATTGAAGATCGGATTGAGGGACTGGAAGCTGGTGTCGACGATTATGTCTCAAAACCGTTTGAACCACGCGAATTGCTCCTTAGAATTTCTGCCATCCTCCGCAGAGGTGGCCCAAAGCCAAAAATGAAGCTCGAAGTCTTGGCGTTCGGCCCGTTCCAATACAACGCAGAACGCGGCGAACTGAAACGCAATGACGAGCATGTCCGCCTGACAGACCGTGAAAAGCAGATCCTCAACACCTTCGCAGAAAAACCTGGTCAAACTGTAGCACGAACTGATCTGGTGGGAGCAGATGCTGCACTTGGCGAGCGCACAATCGACGTTCAGGTGAACCGCTTGAGAAGAAAGATTGAGGAAGACCCCGGCAATCCCTTGTACCTGCAGACTGTGCGTGGGATAGGTTATCGGCTTATTACCAACTAGCTGCCATTATATCAGCCAGCACACACGCAATCAGCGAGAGGACGATGGGCTTTTCAAACCGGTTCACACTCCCACAATGGATCAGAACGCTCTTAAAGCCCTACTTCGCGGTGACAAGCTGGCTGCACTATCGGCTACCGAAGGGCCTTTATGTCCGTGCACTGCTGATCATCGTCATCCCTTTCCTGATCCTGCAATCAGTCCTCGCTTTCGTTTTCATGGAGCGCCACTACGATCTGGTCACGCGCCGCCTGTCTGAGGCGGTGGTTCGGCAGATTGCTGCTGTTGTCGACATGACTGAAACCTACAATCATGACGACAACTACGCGACACTGAAGCAAATCAGCGCGGGTGCACTGGGTCTATCCGTTACAGTTCTTCCCAAAGAACCTCTACCACCACCAAAACCAAGACCGCTATTTGATCTGGTGGATCGGTACATGACCCGTGAAATTGCTGCACGCATTGGCAAACCGTTTTGGATTGATACCGTCGGCGCTTCAAAGTACGTCGAAATCCGCATCCAGCTCGAAGACAAAACGCTTCGTATCATCGCCCGTCGCAGCCAGACCTATGCGTCGAACTCCCATATCTTCATCGTCTGGATGGTCGCCACCTCGCTGGTTCTGATCATCATCGCGGTCTTATTCCTTAGAAACCAAATCCGGCCAATCGAGCAACTGGCAGACGCTGCTGAGGAGTTTGGCAAGGGTCGGCAAGTCTCCAATTTCCGCCCACATGGCGCTCGTGAAGTCCGCCGTGCGGCTCTTGCTTTCGTTGACATGCGCCGCAGAATTGAGCGCCATGTTGATCAGCGTACGACCATGCTTGCTGGTGTCAGCCATGACCTGCGAACCATCCTCACGCGGTTCCGTCTTGAGCTTGCTCTGCTTCCTCAATCTCCTGAGGCGGATGCTCTGCGTAAAGACGTCGACGAAATGAACCGCATGCTGGAGGACTATCTCTCCTTCTCCAAAGGCTATGGTGACGAGCCGCCTGCCCCAGTCGATATCTCGCTCATGCTTGAAGATCTGGAGGTTGAGGCAGAGGTTGTTGGTGCAGACGTTGCATCCTCCTTCGACGGAGATCCACTTGTCATCGTCAAAGGCCGAGCCTTCCGGCGCTGTCTGCTGAACGTGATTTCCAATGCCGCACGCTATGGCAAGACGCTGCGCATCAAGGGCAATCGAACACCTGACTGGCTGATTATCACAGTTGATGATGATGGCCCGGGCATCCCGCGTGAAGAACGAGAGAACGTCTTCCGTCCTTTCCACAGGCTGGATACGGCCCGCAATCAGGACAGCGGTGGCTCAGGCCTCGGCCTGGCGATTGCAAGAGATATTGTGAGAAGTCACGGGGGGGAAATCTTCTTGCGTCAATCTCCACTGGGCGGCCTGCGCGTTCGCATACGCATTCCGATCTAGCCCACAATGTACAGGACATGCGAAGAGCACCACATGACCTGTCATGCAGTGTTGAACCAGAGTTCCCGAAGGTCGGGATGAGCAAGGCGGCAGGCAATACCTGCGCTATTTATTAGTAATGAGTCTTCGGCAGTGGCTGCTCGCCTCGCCCGGGCTTTCTTTGGATGAACAACGTCGCCTCTTTTGCCTATAAGGCACGATAGCCGGTTTCCCGGAAAGACAATGGCTTATCCAGTCAGGTTTCCCTGACCAAACAGTTCCTCCGTCTTTGACAAATACCTTCGCAAAAACAGGTTCCCCTGCCGGTGCTCGTGTATCTATCACCGCATGATACCCTATAGTCCTGGGCCCTTCCCCTCAAACCATGCGGTCACGTTTGAAGTTCGGTTCACCGGACCACCAGAAAGATGCGTTACCTCTTCTGATAGCCCCGCCCAACCCACGCCTCACTGACGGACGGTCCGCCAGCAGCCCGTTGCGTGGGCATGTCTCTCAGAATATGGGAGAAAACTGGGAGGGGAATAAGTTTTTTGAGACAGTCTTTGCCCCACCCATCGATGTCATCCCGGGCGATGACCCCGGCCCCATACCCCCAGTGTCAGAGATTGCTCGAACGTCTCAGCAAAATAGTAAAGCAAGCGGTTATGGGTCCCGGGTCTCCGCGACGCTCCGCCCGGGATGACACCGAGGAGTGAGGCGCAGGGTGATTTGGGCGTTTGCGGCTTGGTTTTCTGGAGGACATTGAGGGCGCGTGAAGTTTGTTGGATTCCGCATCAAGTGCAGGATAGCCTTGGTGGTTTTGGGGGCTGCTGTTGCCCACCACCGTCATCCCGCACAAGCGTAGCGCGATGCGGGACCTAGAGCCCCCCCTCTCCCTCGTCATCCGCACTTGATGCGGGATCCAGAGCTACACTCACCAACGCCAGCACCTTTCGCACTGGAAACCGGATCAGCGCTCCGCTTTCCCGGCATGACGGTTGAGGTCCCAGAGCAACCAACCAGTCACTCTGGATACCCATCACAGTCAACAGAATGCCAGCGTCTTACAGCGTATCGCCGAAAAGTGGGAACCGGTTTTCGGATAAAGATACGCAAAAATAAAGGCTAAAGCAGTTCAGATGTTTCAACCTAAATACGAACTGCTTTAGTGCATCCGGCCACCGTTAGGCACCTTGCTGTCGGGATGAAGCAGAACGATATCTCCATTCTCATCCGCTAACCCAAGTGTCAAAACTTCAGACATAAATGGCCCGATCTGGCGTGGTGGGAAATTCACAACAGCAATAACCTGACGACCAACAAGCGCCTCAGGCGTATAGTGAGCAGTGATCTGAGCAGACGTTCTCTTCACACCAATATCATCACCAAAATCAATCTTCAGTTTGTACGCGGGCTTGCGGGCCTCGGGAAAATCAACGGCTTCAACAACAGTGCCAACACGCACATCCACATTCAAAAAATCATCAATACCGATGGTTTTCGTATCTTCTTTTTGGTCCATATTCTTCTCAATAACTCAAATTACAACGCATCTTTATCCGAAAAGTGGAAACCGATTTTCGAATAAAGGTACACAAAAACAAAGGCTAAAGCAGTTCGCGTGTTTCAGCTTAACTACAAACTGCTTTAGGGACTGGCTTCAGCCCCACCATTCGCAGTTTCAGGTGGAGGTGTGCTTTTACCTGCTGGGCGCGAAGGTCTCTGGCACAAACGTCCCAGGCCTTCAATAAAGGGAGCTGCCACTTTCTCAACGCGGCAAGCACGGCCCATCCATTTTTCACCGTTCGCTAGCATATCGTCAACGGCAACCATAACTTTCGGGTGCCCCGGTGCGTCATCCTCAAGCCAAACACGAACCAACCGCTCAAAACCCAAAGCCAAAGCATTGGACATGCCGACACTGCGCAAACCAAATTCTTCAATGCCAGCTGCCACCAGCATCCACTTCATCGAGCGTGTCACCAGCTTGTGCATATGCATGGCCAAAGCCGGGTCCTTGACCACTGTCTTGCGTAGGTTACGGATCGCCTCTCTATGCGGTTCCATGATATCTAACCGGCACATGAGGACGTCAAACAGCCGATCACGCCGTGTTTCATCCATAAGGTCAGGATCACGCTCTTTCAGAACTTTCTGGTCAATGTCCTGCATAAAGGCTGCCAGCAGATCCAGCTTTCCATTGCAACACGCCCGCACCACCTCAATCTTCACACCAGCATTATCTGCGATCGCTGTATAAGTGATCTCTTCAATCCTGTGTGTTTCCAGCAACTCAATAAAACTTGCGATGACTTTCTGATGGGTCTTTTCGGTGGGCATGGCACGCTCCTGTATGGCCAACACTCCAGAGCGCGTTCCGTTTGATTGGCGTCAATCAAACACTTAGAACTCGCTCTACTAAAGAAGTTAGAGTGCGGAGCGTGAATGTAAATGAACGCGACCTGCTCTAACTACGCATCAACACCTAATCATACACACAGGAGCAACCCAGATACAAAGAAAAAGCCTTAGTCTAGTAACCGAGGCTTTACTTCAATATCGAGCAATTTTGGAACCTGCTGAAAGCATATCTCAGAGAAGTGGAAACTGGTTCTCAGATAAAGATACGCCGCAGCAAAATCTAAAGCACCTCAACAAAGAAGTGCTGTTTTAGTCAGCAAGTTCTGTGGCGCGATGAGCTGCCTTTGCAACAGCGTCACTCATCAGGTTTGTCAAAGCGTCATCCCCCATCAGCACGGAAAGTGCAGCTGCTGTCGTACCACCGGGAGAGGTCACATTCTTACGCAAAACATCGGCATTCTCAGAAGATTGATGAAGCAGCTCACCAGAGCCTGCAACTGTTCCGCGGGCTAAGGCCTCTGCAAGCTCGGCATTCAGCCCCAATCGCTGACCAGCCTCGCTCATAGCCTCAACCAGATAGAACACATAGGCAGGACCGGAACCGCTGACAGCTGTTGCCAGATCAATCTGTTCCTCTGCATCCACCCAGTAAAACACGCCGATTGTTTCAAGCAGGGAGCTCATCAGAGCCTTTTGCTCATCCTGAACTTCAACCGAAGCATAACCTGCAGTCACACCTCGCCCTACCTGAGAAGGCGTATTCGGTATCACGCGCACAACAGGCTGCGCAGCTCCAAACGTATCTTTAAAACGCTTGATCGTTGTCCCAGCTGCCACAGAAAGAATGATGCTGCTCTCATCCGCCACATTGGTGAGTGTTGGCAGCACAGCTTCCATCATTTGCGGTTTGATAGCCATCAGCAACACACCGGCCACAACACCTTCTGGCACGCTCTTGTGCCAGGTGATGCTGTTTGCAGTGATGGTTTCAAGGGTGTCAGATGGTGGGTTGGGGTCAACAACCACAACATGCTCAGGTGCCATACCCTGCTTCATCCAGCCGGCAAGCATGGCACCACCCATTTTGCCTGCTCCAATCAGAACAAGCGGGCGTTCATTCGTTAGTTTCATGCATCACCGGCAGTTTCAAACATCACAGTTTCCATCGCTTCCTGTGCTGTCTTGCCAGCCCACACGACAAACTGGAACGATTGATAATACCGTTCACATGAATCAAGAGAATTGGAGAAAAGGACTTCTATCTGAGATGAATTGGCTTCTGCACCACCAGCCAGCAAAAGCGACTGACGGAAAATAACAACACCTTCACGACCCCAGATATCAAAGTGACCCATCCACTGCTGCTCGTTAATGAGCGCAAGCAGACGAACAATCTCATCTTTTCTGGGAGCAGGAACCTTGAGGTCGAATGCACTTGCCATATGCAGTGCTTCCAACTCTTCCATCCATGAAAAGGTTACGTGGTAATCACACCAAGTCCCTGTAACCGAAATGGAAATCTCGTCATCACCAAGGCGTTCAAAGGACCAGTCATTACCGGTTGCAAGGTTTTCAATGGTATCAACCGGATTCAGGGGGCGTTCCGTGCCAAACTCAATAAGGCTCATTTCCGGTCCTCTTTCCGTTTGAGGAATGGTTTGTCTACCCACTCCGGACGGACGCGGGTTGAGTGATCATGGACCAGACACTTACGTGCTCTTGGATAGAAGCATGTACTACAAAGGAAGTTCCAGACCGGAACTATTGATGCAGGACATCGAATCCCTTTTTTGCCAATATACCGATAGATTTGGCCTTTCCCCTATAGGGGGAATAGACAGATCATTGCGAAAATTGTGGACGACTCAAAGCCGCCCACAGCATATTCACATGTAATTTTCAGCCAAACCTACGCTTTGTCTTCTGGCGCAGCTTTTTCATCTAGATCGGCAAGGCGCTTTTCTACTGCTGCAAGGCGCTCTTCAAGCTTTTCAACTTCATCAAGCGCTTTGATCGCCATGTCTTTGACTGTGTCAAACTCATCACGCGAAACCAAATCCATATCCGACATGAAACGCTCGGCCTGCGCTCGGAATGCGGTTTCTACTTCCCGCTTGGCACCCTGCGCAACACCAGCGGCATCGGTCATCAGCTTTGCAAACTCGTCGAACATGCGATTTGGAGACTGGCTCATGGCGTCCTCTTTAAATTTATCTCTTACAAACAAGTATTGGTCCGGCCCGTCAGTTTCAAGCGCTGAGAGCCGATTTGCACCCAGAACCCTAAAGAACCTGTCAGTAAGATGCCGAAAGCTTGTGTTGAACACCTGCCACAAACCACTTGACCAAATCCTTCACTTATCGGAATGCTCGCTGAACTGAAGCGCATGAGGTTTGATAACCTCCGATCAAACACTTGCAATGCGCTCAAATAAACCGAATTAGAGTGAAGTGCGCGAGGGCCACTGAGCGCAAGGCACTTTAATAATAGAAGGGTTTCATATGCCGCTCTTAGCAATACCTTTCCCGATGATTGATCCGGTTCTGATTGAATTCGGACCACTGGCCATCCGTTGGTATGCACTGGCATATATCGCCGGAATTCTTCTTGCATGGCGCTACATGATCGTAACCGTCCGCAACTCGCCTCTTTGGAACAAGACAGCTCATCCCACAGCAACGGACATCGACGACTTCGTCATGTGGGCAACGCTCGGCATTGTTCTGGGTGGTCGCCTCGGCTACGTCCTGTTCTACAATCTGCCCTACTACCTCGCTAATCCAGCAGACATTTTGGCTGTCTGGGAGGGAGGCATGGCCTTCCACGGTGGCTTGTTGGGCATGATTGTTGTGCTGATCATCTATTCCAGAGCACGCGGCCTGTCCGGCTGGACCATGTTTGATCTGGCCGCTATAGCAGCCCCAATCGGCCTCTTTTTCGGGCGTATCGCCAACTTCATCAACTCAGAGCTTTGGGGCCGCCCAACAGATGTGGCATGGGCCGTTGTCTTCCCAACCGGCGGACCAGAACCAAGACACCCAAGCCAGCTTTATGAAGCAGCGCTGGAAGGAGCACTTCTGTTCTTCGTGCTGCGCCTGTTGTCCCACCGCTTCAAACTGCTGCAAAAACCCGGCGTACTCGCGGGCAGCTTCGCCATCGGTTATGGTCTGGCACGCACCTTCGTAGAATTCTACCGCGTACCAGATGCACACATCGGCTACCTCGCAGGCTTCTTTACCATGGGAATGCTGTTGAGCCTGCCAATGGTTTTGATCGGCATTGTCGTCGTGATTTGGGCACTCAAAAGAAACACAGAAAACAAAGAAGCAAAATGACCAGCTCTGCGGCCACGCCTCTTCAGGCAAAAATCAAAAAGCGCATCGCGGACCATGGTCCAATGCCCCTCGCCGAATACATGGGCATGTGCCTGTCTGATCCCGAACATGGCTACTACATGCGCCAGCAGCCATTCGGGACGAAAGGTGACTTCACCACTGCGCCGGAGATCTCACAGCTGTTCGGCGAGTTAATTGGCGCATGGCTTATGCATCAATGGCTTTCACAGGATTTGAAAGGTCCGGTGCATCTGATCGAAATGGGTCCGGGCCGCGGTACCTTGATGAAAGACATCCTGCGCGTTATCTCGTTGCGCCCGCAGCTGCTCGCCAACATTCAGATCCATTTGGTAGAAACCAGCCCATCCTTACGCAAAGCACAGCGTAAGCTGCTCAAAGCCTACACAATCAAGTGGCACGACACGCTGGAGACCATCCCGGATGGTCCAACCTTGCTCGTTGCCAACGAGCTTTTTGATGCCCTGCCGATCCACCAGTACCAACTCACCGAGCACGGCTGGCGTGAACGCTGTGTTGGACTGGATGATAATGGCAACCTCACATTCGGTATAGGCTCAGGTACGTTGTCTCCAGCCGATGTCGCAAAAGCCGGATTGCAGGCAAAAATGGGCGATACGCTGGAGCTGTCTCCCGCCTCCACCGCGATTGCCTCACAAATTGGACAGCGTCTCAAAGCGAATGGTGGCGCCGCTCTGCTCATCGACTACGGCTATGCGAAAACTGCCACCGGCGACACCTTCCAGGCCCTCAAAAAACACGAGTACGTTTCCACACTGGAACATTGCGGCGAAGCGGACTTAACCGCCCACGTCAACTTTCAGGCACTCGCCAGCGCAGCCACTGCAGAAGGAGCCAATGTCCACGGCCCAATCGGTCAGGGCGAGTTTCTGCTCGGCCTTGGATTGCTGGAGCGCGCCGGACAACTTGGAACCGGCAAGTCCACGCTGGATCAGGACCAGATCCGTAAAGACGTGGAGCGCCTCGCTGCCGATGATCAGATGGGAAACCTCTTCAAAGTCCTCTGCATCATCAACACATCAGAAAAACCAATTCCATTCCAGAATTGAACCCACCACAACAAGGAGAAGCCAATGATTAAAGTGCCTGAGCTTGAAGCAATGCAACGCCTTTCACATGGCTTCTTCACCCGCGAAGGAGGCGTTTCCTCCGGCATCTATAAAGGCCTCAATGTCGGCTTGGGCTCAAGCGATAACCGCGAAGACGTTCTGGAAAACCGCCGCCGCGTCGCCGCCCAGCTCGGCACAATGCCTGAACGGATGGTCACGCCCTACCAGATCCACTCCACCAAGGTTCTGAGCGTATCTGCCCCCTTTGCTGATGAGGATGACAAACGCGCAGACGCTCTCGTCACCAGCACGCCCGGCCTCGCCATCGGCATCCTGACTGCGGACTGTGGCCCGATCCTGTTCGCTGATCCGGACAACGGAGTTATCGGTGCAGCCCATTCAGGCTGGAAAGGCGCCGTCGACGGCATCCTGCCCAACACCATTCAAGCCATGCAGCAACTGGGTGCAACCCCATCAAACATCACCGCTGTGATGGGCCCGATGATCTCGCAGCAGGCTTATGAGGTTGGCCCGGAGTTTGTGGTGCGCTTCCTCGAACAGTCTCAGGACAACCAACGCTTCTTCGTTCCCTCAGAAAAGCCACTGCATAGCATGTTTGATCTGCCAGCTTTCATCAAAGCTCAACTCGACAAACTCGGCCTCAAAGACGTCATCGACCTCGAACTATGCACATATGCAGATGCGGATAGGTTCTTCTCCTACCGAAGAACCACCCATAACAAAGAACCAGATTACGGACGCCAGATATCAACTATCATGTTGACCGCCTGATTGTGCTGACGGGCGAGCAAGAGTAAGTTCTGTTTCAGATTGCTTTGCGAACTATGGATTGGGAGAAGACCATGGCCCTGCACTTTGCACCGGAAGAATTTGCTGAGCGCCGTGCTGCTCTGGACGCCAAACTCAAAGAGCGTCATCTCGATTGCCTGCTGATCTTCGCACAGGAGAGCATGTATTGGCTGACAGGTTTTGACACCTTCGGTTACTGCTTCTTCCAGTGTTTGATTTACCGCCCCGGTGAAGAGCCCATCCTACTCACCCGCTCTGCTGACCTGCGACAAGCCCGCAACACTTCCAACCTCAAAGACATTCGCCTCTGGATGGATGTGGCTGGCAAATCTCCGGTTGGTCAGGTCAAAGAGCTTCTGTTTGATCTCGATCTGCTCGGCACCCGCATCGGCGTAGAATATGACACCCACGGCCTCACCGCTGCCAATGGCCGGTTATTAGACGAATCTCTCCATTCCTTCGCAGACGTAGAGGACGCCTCCGACATCATAAAAGAGCTCCGTCTGGTCAAATCTCCAACAGAGCTCGAATATGTGCGCACAGCCGGCAAGCTTGCCGATGCCGCTTTCCTTGCAGGTATGGAAGAAATCAAACCTGGAGCCGACGAAGGCCGCATTCTGGCAAAGATGCAAAGCGCAGTATTTGAAGGCGGCGGCGACTATCCGGCCAACGAATTTGTCATTGGCTCAGGCCCTGACGCCTTGCTCTGCCGCTACAAATCTGGCCGCAGAACGCTCTCAGAAAACGATCAGCTCACCATAGAATGGGCGGGCGTTTACCGCCATTATCACGCAGCCTCCATCCGCACCGTTATTCTCGGAGAGCCAACACCGCGCCATCTGGAACTCCATCGCGCTGCAAAAGATGCTCTCTTGGCTGTTGAACAAGCCATGCAGGTGGGCAATACGTTTGGCGATCTGTTTGCTGCACACGCCAACATTCTGGATGATCGCGGCCTGATGCCACACCGCCTCAATGCCTGCGGATATTCACTTGGTGCCCGCTTTACACCAAGCTGGATGGAGCCGCCCTATATGGCTTTCAAAGAAAATGCACATGAAATTCAGGAAAACATGGTGTTGTTTATGCACATGATCATCATGGATTCAGACAGCGAAACCGCTATGACTTTGGGCCAAACCTACATCACACACGCAGATGGGCCTGAAAGCTTATCACAGCTTTCTCTCGACCTCCCTGTGAAGGCAGGGTAAAGACTGCCATAATTAACCTTTACGAATCTATTGGGGCACCCCACGCTGATTCTCTGAGTGGACTTTAAGGACTGACATGCTGAAGCTCGTACTTTTACCTCGGGTATTAATCATTGCCGCTATGGCAATTCTTGCAGGCTGTGCAGCAAACCCTCTTCCCCCTTCCAGCATCGGGGACATGATTGAAACCAAGTCAGCTCCTCCAACTGTCTCTCCGGCAAAAGCAACTTTTGCATTTGAGCAGCTAACCGGACTGCCTGGCAATATTGCCGACGATCTTTCTGGGCAACTGGGGAATCGCGCAGCAGCAGCGAATCTCAACCTCGTCAGACGTGTTGGTGCACCAGCAACGTACCGAGTCAAAGGATTCTTGACCGCAGCTGGAGACCAGTATACCACCACCGTCTTCTATGTATTTGATATTATTGATGCAAATGGCAACCGTGTTCATCGGATTGATGGTCAGGAGCAAACTGGCGGCAACTCTGGTGACCCATGGGCATCGATTTCAAGTGACGCGCTGCGAAGAATTGCGACCAGAACAATTGCTTCTTTAGAAGCATGGTTACACAGCAAGTGACCTAATAAAATCAATAGGATACACGATTATGCAGCTCAGCTTTTGCAAAAAAGCTGAGCTGCTGTGCGTTCTGGCTATTGTCGGCGTAAGACGAGGTTGCTAAAAGGCGCGCAAGGCGACCTGTCAGGACGCCTTACCAGAAGAAATCGGGTTCCACCAAGGGACGCAAATTTCCACCTCACCACCGACGAATGTCACAGGGTGAGATCAAAGCCCAAGAAGGACTTGCGGGTTATGAAAATCGTCGCGGGTAACTCCAATCGCGCGCTGGCCGAGCAAATTTCAAAGTATCTTGATGTACCATTGGCGAAGTGCCAGGTTCGCCGCTTTGCAGACCAAGAAATCTACGTTGAAATCCAGGAGAACGTGCGCGGTGAGGACGTCTTTGTCATTCAGCCTACAAGCTATCCGGCAAATGACCACCTCATGGAACTGCTGATCATCATTGATGCACTCCGCCGTTCTTCAGCACGTCGTATTACCGCAGTGGTTCCATACTTTGGCTACGCCCGTCAGGACCGTAAGTCAGCGCCTCGTACGCCAATCTCTGCGAAACTCGTTTCCAACCTGATCACCAATGCTGGTGCAGACAGAGTTCTCACACTCGATCTGCATGCTGCGCAGATTCAGGGCTTCTTCGACATCCCAACCGACAACCTTTACGGTGCGCCGGTGATGACCCGTGACATCAAAGAGCACTATGACACAACCAACGTCATGGTTGTTTCTCCGGATGTTGGCGGTGTGGTTCGTGCGCGTGCACTAGCAAAGCGCATTGAAGCTCCTCTATCCATCGTTGACAAGCGCCGCGACAAGCCTGGTGAATCCGAAGTCATGAACATCATCGGTGATGTGAGCGGCTACGATTGTATCCTCGTGGATGATATCGTCGATTCAGGCGGAACCCTTTGCAACGCAGCGGATGCGCTTCTTGCTGCTGGTGCAAAATCAGTCACGGCCTATATTACGCATGGCGTGCTCTCAGGTGGCGCAGTTGCACGCGTTTCAGCATCCAAGCTCAAGGAACTGGTAATCACCGATTCCATTGAGCCAACCGCTGCTGTTCAGGCCGCTCCAAACATCCGCACTATTTCTATTGCCCCACTCATGGGCGAAGCGATCAACCGCACATCGCAGGAACGTTCTGTTTCCAGCTTGTTCGATTCATAATTCGCTTTAGAGCGCGTTCCGTTTGATTGGTTTCAATCAAACGACAAGAATTCGCTCCAACAAAGGTGTTAGAGTACGATGCGTGAATGCAAATGAACGCGACGAGCTCTAATCACAAGCTTTGAGAAACCGGGGTACGCCCCGGTTTTTCTTATTGTAGGCTCGGCAGTTGCCCTTGCTCTTTCTGGGAGTATCGGTTATACGAGCCGCGTACGTCGACACCCTTGGAGGAGGCGTGCGGAGTTGGCCGTAGTTGAGCGCAGAATTCTGTCGCTCCCGCGGCCTTACTTTTATAATCAAACTAGGAGATTCCACCATGGCAAACAGCTATGAGCTGAAAGCACAGGTGCGTGAACGGGCCGGCAAGGGGGCCGCTCGTGCAGCTCGTCGTGAAGGTCTTGTACCAGCAGTAATCTACGGCGACAAAAAAGAAGCAGTGTCTATCAACCTGCCAATTAAAGAAGCAACCATGACCCTGCATAAGGGCGGTTTCCTGTCTCACGTCGGTACAATCGACCTGAACGGCGAAAAGACTTCTGTAATTGCAAAAGACTTCCAGCTGCATCCAGTTAAAGACACTCTGATGCACGTTGATTTCCTGCGTGTTTCTGCAAATGCTACTCTGACCGTTGAAATCCCAGTGAAGTTCCTGAACGAAGAAACTTCCCCAGGCCTGAAACGCGGTGGTGTTATCAACGTTGTACGTCACACCGTTGAAATGACTGTTCCTGCGAACGCTATCCCAGAAGCTCTCGAAATCGATCTTGGCGCTGCCGACCTCGGTTCTTCTCAGCATATTTCTGCTGTTAAGCTCCCAGCTGGTTGTGCTCCGACCATTACAGACCGCGACTTCACAATCTCCACGATTGTTGCACCAGCTGGTCTGAAAGAAGACGACGACGCTTCTGAAGAAGGTGAAGGCGAAGAGTAATTCTCTAACTAGGGCTTGGGACAATACCTATGAAGCTGTTAGTCGGCCTCGGTAATCCAGGCCCTAAATACGAGAGTAATCGTCACAATATCGGGTTCATGGCGGCAGATGAAATTCATCGCCGCCATAGCTCATTCAGCCCGTGGCGGGCTCGCTTTCAGGCTCAGGTTTCTGAAGGCACTCTGGCAGGCGAAAAAGTCCTGCTGATGAAGCCAATGACCTACATGAACGAATCCGGTCGTTCTGTAGGTGAAGCACTCCGTTTCTACAAGCTCACCCCACAAGACGTTGTCGTGCTCTATGACGAGCTGGACCTGCCTCCTGCGAAATTTCGCATGAAGAATGGCGGGGGTCACGGAGGTCACAATGGCCTGCGCTCAATCACAGCACACATCACAGATGCCTATCGTCGTGTACGCCTTGGCATTGGCCATCCCGGCCATAAAGACCGCGTACATCAATGGGTCTTGGGTGACTTTGCAAAAGCGGATCAGGAGTGGCTGGAGCCTCTTTTGGAGGCCGTTGCAGATAACGCTCCATTGCTTGCACAACATAACGACAACCAGTTCGCCAATAAGGTGACACTGGCAACTCGCCCGGAAGGCTCTGGCAAACCTTACAAAAAGGATGGTTCTCGCGAGGCTGCTGCTAAAAAGAAGCAGGACACCGCCAAGCCTGAACCAGAAAAAAAGCCAGCTCCAAAGGCAACGGGCTACCAAGACAAAGAAGCTAACAAAAAAGGGCCGCTCGCGTCAGCGCTTGAGCAGCTGTTTGGATCGAAAGGACAAGAGTAAATGGGTTTTCAGTGCGGTATCGTCGGCTTGCCTAACGTTGGTAAGTCTACCCTCTTCAACGCTCTGACAAAGACAGCAGCGGCACAGGCAGCAAACTATCCGTTCTGCACCATTGAGCCAAACACTGGTGATGTTGCTGTGCCAGATCCACGCCAGTCCAAGATCGCGTCAATCGCGGGCTCCAAAGAGATTATCCCGACCCGCCTGACTTTTGTAGACATCGCAGGCCTCGTACGTGGTGCATCCAAGGGTGAAGGTCTGGGCAACCAGTTCCTTGCAAACATCCGTGAAGTAGACGCAATCGCACACGTTCTGCGCTGCTTCGAAGACGATGACATCACGCACGTTGATGGCAAGATCGATCCAATCGCTGATGCAGAAACCGTAGAAACCGAACTCATGGTTTCTGATATGGAAAGCCTCGAAAAGCGTATTGCGCCGCTCGCTAAAAAAGCAAAGTCTGGCGACAAAGACGCGAAGATGGCTCTTCCGATCATGGAACAGGCTCTCGCAATTCTTCAGGATGGCAAGCCAGTGCGCGCACTTGGCCTGACTGACCCAGAAGACGTCAAACAGCTGGAAATGCTGAACCTGCTCACATCAAAGCCAGTTCTCTACGTGTGTAACGTGGAAGAAGAATCTGCAGACAAAGGCAACAGCCTATCGGCTAAGGTTCAGGCTATGGCAGAAGAGCAAGGCGCAGCCTCTGTTGTCATCTCAGCCGCGATTGAAGCTGAAATTGCACAGCTGGAAGACGAAGAACAGCGTGAGTACATGGCTGACATGGGTCTGGAAGAGCCTGGTCTCGACCGCTTGATCCGCGCAGGCTACAACCTGCTGCACCTGATCACCTACTTCACAGCTGGCCCGAAAGAAACACGCGCCTGGACCGTATCAAGAGGCACCAAAGCCCCTCAGGCTGCTGGCGTCATCCATACGGACTTTGAACGCGGCTTCATTCGCGCGCAAACCATCGCTTACAACGACTACGTTGAGCTTGGCGGCGAAAACCCAGCTAAAGAAGCAGGTAAAGCACGCGATGAAGGCAAGGAATACATCGTTCAGGATGGCGATGTGTTGCTCTTCAAATTCAACACATAGATTTATGGCACAATCGCTATAAAACAAAAGGCGCTCAATCGAGCGCCTTTTTTATTTAAAAATCAATGAGATAAAAATCAGATATCCAGCAATACGATCTCGCTGGAAGCCTCAGCCTCCACATCAGCCACATGGACTTCTTTCACGCCCTGTGCAATCAGCTTATCAAGAATACTCGGCTCAACACCACTATCCACGATCAGCATATCTGCCTGAGCGCATGAATTGGCAACAAACCGGCTCGGGACACCAATTTTACTGGAGTTACACAGCACCATAGTTCGTTTGCAAGACGCCATGACCGCCCGCGCAAACTTAGCCTCCTCTTCCACGTAGTACATGAGATCCCCTTCGGTGGACAAACCGACGGGACAAATGATTCCCCAGTCCGCCTCAAGGCTCTCAACAGTATCCAGAGCAATCGGCCCCAAAGCCCCCTGCCCGTCTGTGTAGAGATTGCCGCCAATCACATGGATGTCTGCAGCCGTCTCAGCCCCAATCATCATAGAGGCGACTGCATATGAGTTGGTCGAAACCTTGATTTGCTGCACCTGAGCAAGATGCTGCGCCAGGATTGTCATTGTGCTTCCGGACTCAACAACCACATGGTCACCAGTCTTAAAGAAGGAGGTTGCCAGCCGACCAATTGCATACTTCTCAATGTAATGGCTGCGAAGCCTTACCCGATAGGCATCCTGGTCTCGTGGCATGAGGAAGCAAATTGAATTATCGAAGAGTTCAAACTCCTCACGATCCGACAAGACCTTTGCCAGACTGGTGAGCTCCTCAAAATCCATTCCTAAAATATCTGCCGCGGCAGTCAATGAAATACGTCTGTGGCGTTTAACCAGATTGGCAAGAACGTCCACCATTAAGTCATTAATCATCTAAATTGGCCTAGATCCAAGATACTATTCCGGTAGTAAACAACGTTCATTTTTATCGAAAAAGATTAAAATTTATCAACTATTCAGAAGAATGAAATCTTCGCTGTCAGCATCCTCTGAAATCGCATGAAAAACGCGTGCTTTTCTAAGATGATGATCCACTTCAGCAAAGCCTAATTCCCCATTATTATCAGTAATAAAGACATCAACACCTTGCATTGTTTGCGCTGTGTAACGACTAGGGACACCCAACTTAGAACTGTCGCTCAGCATCATGGTTTTCTTCGCACTACGCTGCATCAGTAAGCTGGTTTCAGCATCAACCTTGTGGAAGTAGCAGGCCCCTTTTTGAATACACATGCTCGTAGGGCTCAGGATGGTCCAATCCACCTGCAGGTCGCGAATACGCGCCTGCGTCTCTTCACCATGAAGCGCAGTGGTATGCGCTTCCAGCCTACCGCCAATCAGCTCAACGCTACACGTACGACTATGGCGGACAAGACTCTCCGCTATCAGCGGACTCGTCGTCGCGATGGAGAGATCTTTCTTCTCTTTCAGATGATTGGCAAAAAGGGAAAGCGTACTGCCCGCCTCAATCAGCAAACGCTCACCATCCTTAATCAGACTGGCTGCAAGTTTGCCAATGGCATTCTTCTCGGCAAACCGAGAATGCATGCGCACGCTGATATCACTCTCTGCAATGGCCTCATTCGAAACCAGGGAACTGCCTCGCACGCGCATGATATTGTTGTTTTCCAGGCCATCAACGGCATACAGGATCTCATCGACAGAGCAATCCAGTACAGTGGCCAGTAAGGAGAGCCGTATCGTTCTATAGCGTCGCACCAATTCGATTATGCGGACGATCACAACACAACCCTCATGTACAATTTTATTCAATCTTTCATAAAATTAATCAAAGACCGTTTGAATGTAAAGCTAAGATCGATTTCCGGTAATGTCGCGGCCAAAAATCACTTCATCACGCAGCGGGATGCCGTGCAAGCCTGTGACTGGTATTTCGGGCTTTAACTTACGCTCCTCGTCAATGACGCCTTGCACCACTTTTTCTAAACGGAAGCCGCGTCTTTGATAAAACCGAAATGCATCGAGATTGTCGTTTGAGGTCCGCACCATAATCCGGCCAAGGCCTTCCTGCCGTGCAGCATCGACGGAAGCATCCAGCAGAAGCGTACCAATGCCGCCCCAACGCTGCAGCGAATCGAGCGTGAGGATCTCCCATTCCTGATCACGTTTGATCAGGGTAATCATCCCCACAAGACGCCCTTCATCCAGAGCGAGATATCCAGGCAGACGTGAGGCATCCACCGTTTCACCATCAAGCAATTGCTCAGGACTGGTCCACCGGGTAACGAGCAGTTCAACAACCTGCTCTCGATCTTCTGGTTCAATTGCTCTTACTTGGATTGACACGAAGAAGACTCCTGTTTGGCTTCTGGCCTGACTAAATCAATATCTTTTAACATTCGCAATTCAGTGGCAGTACGTGCCTGCCAGCCAGTGCGCTGCAGTTCGGGGACTTCGTTGTTCTCACAGGGGTAACCTATGCAAAGATAGGCAACAAACTTCCAGTTTTCAGGAACACCAAACAACTGCCCGATACTGTCCGGGTTGAGAATAGACACCCAACCGACGCCAATGCCTTTTGCTCTAGCAGCAAGCCAGAGGCAATTAATTGCGCTAACACAAGAATAAGCCAGCGTCTCTGGCATAGTCTGCCGCCCGAGCCCACTTCCCTGTGTTGGATCAAGATCACAAAAAACGGCAAATTGCAGCGGAGCATCGGTCAAACCTTGCAGCTTGAGCTTGGCATAGCTCTCCGCACGCTCACCCTTATAGCCTTTCAAAGCCTTTGAATTTGCCTGTTGGAAATTGAGATAAACAGCCTCTCTGTTTGCAGGTTGGCTCATCTCTATAAAGCGCCAGGGCTGACTGTTGCCGACGCTCGGGGAAAGATCAGTTAATCGCAAAAGCTCGTCAACGGTTTCGCGATCAATAATGTCCTGCTTAAAATGGCGCACATCCCGGCGCCATTTCAAAAGCAATTCAAAATCGTGGTTGAAGGCCTCAGAAAATTGCGGGCCATTCTCTACAAAGGCGTCATTCAATGACCGGGAAACTCCACCAATGTCCTGACAGGAATATCGAGTGCTTCCAGTTTTGCACGTCCTTGCAGTTCTGGCAAATCGACAATAAAGCACGCAGCCACAATATCAGCGCCAGCGCTTCTGAGCAGCTTCACAGCAGCCTCTGCAGTTCCGCCAGTCGCAATCAAGTCATCAACCAGAATGACTTTGTCACCCGGCTTCACAGCATCACAGTGGATTTCGATGGTATCGGTACCATACTCCAGCTCATATTCCTGCTCGATGGTTTTGAACGGCAGTTTACCCTTCTTGCGCACTGGCAAGAAACCGGCGGAGAGCTGGTGCGCAACGGCACCACCAAGAATGAAACCACGCGCCTCGATACCAGCAACCTGTTCAATCTTCGAACCAGCCCATGGCTGCACCAATGCATCGACGGCACGGCGGAACGCACGAGGCTCGCTCAGCAGAGTGGTGATGTCGCGAAACAGAATACCTTCCTTCGGATAATCTGGGATGGTCCGGATGGACGCAATCAGCTCCTCTGAGATTGTATTAAATTTGTCAGTCATGGTCATTTCCGCGTTTGAATTGCATTATTTTCTGTCAGAGGCCCTTCAATGAGAGCCCCATAAGCGATCTGTGCTCGATTATTTGCGCAGCACACGTCCAGCAACAGCATCAAGCTTTGCAAGCAGTGCCGGGTCTCTTTTGTCGTCAGCAGTCATAATCGCAAAATCAAGTGCCGTATTGGAGCCAACTGGGCATTGCTGGTGCTCCTTCGGCAGTTTCCGGGCAACAGCGAGCACAAGCTTTTGAGCGCTTTCTACGTTCTCATGTAAAACCTTGATGATCGCGTTGATATCGACATTTCCATGGTCAGCATGCCAACTGTCGTAATCCGTTACCATCGCCACAGTTGAATAACTGATTTCTGCTTCTCGGGCCAGTTTGGCTTCTGGCATGTTTGTCATGCCAATAACGTCACAGCCCCAGGACCGGTAGAGATGACTTTCTGCCTTGGAAGAAAACTGCGGACCTTCCATAGCCAGATAAGTGCCGCCACGGCTATACGTAAGGCCCTCTTCTTGACAAGCACTTTCAACAACATCAACCAGCAGCGGCGAAACAGGGTCAGCAACGGAGACGTGCGCCACGCAGCCTGTGCCAAAGAAGCTCTTCTCACGCGCAAACGTACGATCAATGAACTGGTCAACAAGAACGAAAGTTCCCGGAGCATACTCCTCTTTCAAGGATCCGCAGGCGCTGACGGAAATCAGATCAGTAACACCAGCCCGCTTAAGCACGTCAATATTTGCGCGATAGTTGATCTCGGTTGGAGAGTGCACATGTCCGCGACCGTGACGAGGTAAGAAAACAACCTTCAGACCACCAATCTCGCCGATGCAAACATCATCACTTGGCTCACCCCACGGGCTTTCGATCCGTTCCCATCGGGCATTTTCAAAACCAGGGATATTGTAGAGGCCAGAACCTCCGATAATGCCCAGAACCGCCTGCATATTGCTCTCTCCGCTTTGCCTGTGTCGGCGCAACCTTACCTGATTCACTGATGGGAAGTTGGCGGTACATCAAATCCAGCCACCAACCCCAAAAAAAAGGGCTACCCGATTAGGATAGCCCTTTTTGAATTTATAAATGTGACCTTAGTGGTCAACATCTCTCCAGATCTTACGCTTTGTAAAGTACAGCAGCGATGCGAACAGGATCAGGAATGCCATCACACCAAAGCCGATACGCTTGCGTGATTCCAGATGAGGCTCAGCAGTCCACATCAGGAATGCAGAAACGTCACGAGCATACTGATCAACAGTCATTGGAGAACCGTCGGAGTACTCAACCAGCTCATCAGAAAGCGGAGGCGCCATTGCAAGCGTGGACCCTGAAATGAAGCCAGGATTGTAATACTGACCTTCTGGAACCTCAACACCCTCAGGTGCCTCATGGTAGCCAGTGAGCAGGCCGTACAGGTAATCCGGGCCGTTTTCCTGATACTGCGTAGCAACATCAAGAACAAACCAAGGGAAACCACGAAGGGCAGCGCGCGCTTTTGCCATCAAAGAAAGATCTGGTGGGTAAGCACCATTGTTAGAAGCACGTGCCGCTTGCTCGTTCGGGAATGGTGATGGGAATTTGTCGAACGGCTTGCCGTCACGCTCAAACATTTCACCTTCACTGTCCGGGCCATCTTCGATGGAGTATTCAGCTGCAAGAGCCTTCACTTCATCAACAGAGAAACCTGGTCCGCCTTCCTCAGCAAGGTTACGGAATGCGACGTAGCTCAGTCCATGACAGGCAGAACAAACTTCCTGGTACACCTGGAAGCCGCGCTGCAACTGCGCTTTGTCAAACTGACCGAATGGGCCAGCAAAAGACCAAGGCTGCTTTTCTACGTGAGGTCCATCGCCAGCTGCAAGAGCCGGACCAGCTACAGCAAGACCTGCAACAACAGCCAGAGCACGAGCGCTTTTGAACAATAGATTTTTCATCTTTAAAATCCCCTGCCCTTAAGCCGCATCACTGGACTTACCCAGCACTGCATCGTTGATTGAGTCAGGAACTTTCCGAGGCGTTTCGATCAGTCCGAGAACTGGAAGAACGATCAGGAAGTGTGCGAAGTAGAGGACCGTAAAGAACTGGATCCAGGCAATGTATGGCTGCTCAGCAGGCTTAGATCCAAGCCACCCCAACATGATTGTGGTGAAGAAGAAGAGCCAGAAGAAGAACCGGTAAACAGGACGGTAATTCGCTGAACGAACTTTGGAAGTGTCAAGCCAAGGCAACACGAACAAGATCGCAATCGCACCACCCATGGCAATCACGCCACCGAGTTTGGAAGGAATTGGACCAACATCGAAAGTGATCGCACGCAGGATCGCGTAAAATGGCAGAAGGAACCATTCTGGAACGATATGCGCTGGTGTCACCATTGGGTTCGCTGGAATGTAGTTATCAGCATGACCCAGATAGTTTGGCAGGTAGAACACGAACCAGGAGAACAGGATCATAAAGACAACGATCGCGAACAGATCCTTCAACGTGTAATACGGATGGAATGGAACTGTATCTTTCTCGGACTTAGGATCAACACCAACTGGGTTGTTGTTACCAGCAACGTGGAACGCCCAGATGTGCAGCATCACAACGCCCAGGATCACGAACGGCAGCAGATAGTGCAGTGAGAAGAAGCGGTTCAGTGTTGGGTTACCAACTGCGAAACCACCCCAGAGCCATGTGGTGATTGCTTCACCAACAACTGGAACTGCAGAGAACAGGTTCGTAATAACCGTTGCACCCCAAAGAGACATCTGGCCCCAAGGAAGCACGTAGCCCATGAATGCAGTAAGCACCATGAGGAAGAACAGCAGTACGCCCAGGATCCATGCAAGTTCGCGCGGCTCTTTGTAAGAACCGTAGTACATACCGCGGAAGATATGGATGTACACAGCAAAGAAGAACATGGATGCACCGTTTGAGTGCAGATAACGCATCAACCAACCGTAGTTCACATCGCGCATGATGTGCTCAACGGAAGCAAATGCGAGCGCATCATTCGGCGTGTAGTGCATCACCAGAACGATACCGGTAATGAGCTGAACAACGAGCACGAAGAATGCGATACCGCCGAAGGTCCACCAGTAGTTCAGGTTCTTCGGGGTAGGAAACGCAACAAAACTCCCATGTACAAGGGAGAGTACCGGCAAACGACGCTCAAGCCATTTGGCGCCAGCGTTTTGCGGTTCATAAGTAGAATGACCAGCCATAGCTGCCTCCTGAAAGGGCCTCGTCAGCCGATTACAACAACGTCGTCGCCGGAAAACTTGTAAGGCGGCACGAGCATGTTTTCTGGAGCCGGGCCTTTACGAATACGACCAGCAGTGTCGTAGTGGGAGCCGTGACATGGACAGAACCAGCCGCCGTATTCACCAGCTTCACCAAGAGGCACACAGCCTAGGTGCGTACAAACGCCAACCATAACGAGCCAGGCTTCTTTGCCTGTCGTAGCGCGGTTTGCGTCAGAAGCGTCCGCACCATCTTCTAGGTTAGCATTACGTGCAAACTGGTCTGGTAGATCAGCAATAGGCACTTCTGTCGCTTCAGCGATCTCTTTTTCCGTACGTTGACGGATAAAGACCGGCTTACCACGCCAGGTCACAGTGATGGATTGCCCAACTTCAACCGCAGAAACATCAACTTCGATAGAAGCCAAAGCCAGTGCAGATGCATCGGGGTTCATCTGATGGATAAAGGGCCAAGCCAGAGCTCCCGCACCGACCGCGCCCACGGCACCGGTCGCGATGTAAAGAAAATCGCGGCGTGACGGTTCAGCCGTGTCCGTGTGTTCCAAGGTCGCGTCCTCTCGAAACAAAATTGAAAGAGAACACCTACGATCTCTTCTGTGAGGACAGGCCCGCAACCAGTCAAAACCGGTCACTGTCTATACACCGCAAAGAAGACATAGGTGAAAATGCGCTAAATACGCACTTATATTGACGGATGCTATCTGCCACCAATGGTCGCACTTGTCTAGACTGGTTAAAAATTTGCGGACTTATTGTCGCAGACAACTTGGGCATAAGAGGAAAAAAACGGGATCAATTGAGATTTTGACACGCAAATATGAGTCAAAAGTCGAGTGGTTCGGGGACCATAGGACGCAAACTCTCCCCGAACCACTTTTGGTTTAAACCGCTTGATTCCCTGTCAGGAATCCTTATTCGGCGGCAACTTGTGCAAGGAAACCGCCAGATTGGTGGTTCCAGAGGTTTCCATAGATACCTTCAGATTTCAGAAGTTCCTCGTGGGTACCCATCTCGACGATCTTGCCTTGATCCATGACAATGAGGCGATCCATTGCCGCAATTGTGGAAAGTCGGTGGGCAATTGCAATAACTGTCTTACCTTCCATCAATTCGAACAGGCTTTCCTGGATCGCAGCTTCCACTTCTGAGTCCAAAGCAGACGTTGCTTCGTCCAGAACAAGGATCGGAGCATCCTTCAGCAAGACACGCGCGATAGCGACGCGCTGACGCTGACCGCCAGAGAGCTTCACACCGCGCTCGCCCACCAGAGTATCAAAGCCAGTCCGCCCTTCAGGGTCTTTCAGGCCATCAATAAACTCCAGAGCATGAGCCCGTCTCGCCGCTTCAGTTGCCTCTTCCAGAGTTGCACCGTCTTTGCCATAGGTGATGTTTTCCAGGATCGTCCGGTGCAGCAAAGAAGTATCCTGAGAAACCACACCAACATTCTGACGCAGGCTCTCCTGCGTCACGCCGCGAATATCCTGACCATCAATGGCAATGTGCCCACCTTCCAAGTCATGGAAGCGCAGCAACAAGTTCATCAGGGTAGATTTGCCCGCACCAGAGCGACCAACAATCCCGATTTTCTCACCCGGTTTAATGTTGAGCGAAAGGTTCTCCAGAACGCCACTGCCCTTGCCATAGTGGAACTTCACACCTTCAAAGCGAATTTCCGCATCAGAAACAACAAGCGCTTTCGCATCTTGCTTATCAGTGACTTCCGTATGTCGAGACAACATACCCAGTCCGTCCTGCACAGTGCCGATATTCTCAAACAGACCAGCAACTTCCCAAAGGATCCACTGAGACATGCCCTGCAAACGCAAGGCAAGACCAATCGCAATCGCAATATCACCAGTTGTCACCAAAGCCCTCTGCCAAAGCCAGATGGACAGAGCACCAAGAGACAACAAGAGCAGATTGTTGATCAGTGTCAGGCAGATGTTCAGTTTGGTCACATTCCGCATCTGCTTATGCACGGTATCCATGAAAGTGCTCATGGAACCTTTGGCATAATTTTCTTCGCGCGATGCATGCGAGAACAGCTTTACGGTCGAGATATTCGTATAAGCATCAACAATATGGCCAGTCATCACAGACCGGGCATCCGCTTGCTTCTTCGAAATACGCTTAAGCTTGGGAACAAACACGTACATGACGAGGAAGTAAGAAGTCAGCCAGCCAATCATAGGCAATGCAAGACGCCAATCCGCGCTCGCAAGCACAACAAGCGCAGCCAGGAAATAAACAATGACATAGACAAAGATATCGACAATACGCGTAATAACTTCTCGCACAGCAAGAGAGGTCTGCATCAGCTTGTTAGCAATGCGACCAGCAAAGTCATTATGGAAGAAAGTCAAGCTTTGCCGAAGTAACTGCCGGTGCCCCTTCCACCTAATCAGCATTGGATAGTTACCAACCAACCCTTGATGGAAGAACATCTCCCAAACTGCTGACATGATTGGCGATATTACAAGAAGAACGACACCCATCCAGATCAGGTGTCCCCAGTTGTCAGCGAAGAACGTTTCAGGGTCTTCGGTGCCTAACCAGTTCACCAAATCACCCATAAACGTAAAGATGACCACTTCAAGAACGGCAATAGCCGCAGCGAAAAAGGCGATTACAACAAGTAATATTGAAACAGGCTTGGTATAATACCAGATAAAGCCCCAAAATTTACTTGGAGGGGTCTCGATCTCTTCCATTTTGAATGGGTCAATAAGCTTCTCAAAATAAGAGAACATGACAAATCCCAATTAAGATATTTGGTTTGCGAGGTGCGCTACCACGTCAACATGGTAAGAGGATGACGGCTGCTTACTGCAGCCGCTCATCTCGATCGTAAGGATCCCGATTGTCTCTCGGAGAGCCGGAAAAAGTCCAGATCACACTGGCAATTCCAACCCCAACCGCAAAAGCGCCAACCAGGGTATCCACCAGACGTCCCTGAAACAGAGAGCCAGCTTCATCGATTCCGTTTGCTCTTACAATTTCAACCGACGCCAACTCAGCGTAAAGCGTTGGAATAATTGTAAAAAATGCAACTCCGGCACTAATCATCAAGAACCAGAACGCGTGCCCCAGGCTTTGAGAAAATGATCCTTTTTCAGAATCAGCCGAGCGCACATACCGGCCACCATCGACCGGAATTTGAGATGCAGAACCGTCACGGGACGCGATCTGCGCCCAGATAAATGACGTAATCATTGGAGATACTCCGACAACATATGCATGCAACCGCAGACGCAATACGTCCGTGAAAGGGGCTGCATTAAGAAAATACGAGCTAGAAAGTGTTGGAAATCCGCCTTCTAAGCGGAAACGGCGTAGCCTGCGTTTTTGGCGGGATGCATAGCGCATGCGCCAGTCGCTGGGAGAACATTTACGTTCACGAGCACAAATTCAGTATTCATGTATGTCTCCCTAGTTCCAACGTTAAAAAATAGCTGATCGGGCGATCAGCAACTCGGAGAGTCTCGTCAAGTGAGATGAGGGCTCTCGGCCGGTGCGAGATGCTTATACTCATAAAGGCGGAGAGATGCCTAGCCCCAAAAAATACGGAAAACCACTTTAGGATGTGGTGTATCTTTTTCGCAACATATATCACGAATTCCGATGAAACCTCTTGATTTCCATTAGGTTTCGCCCAGCGGAACGCCTCACCTATCAACAAACTCTATGATTTTTCTGGAGATTTTCCCCGGGTTCCTCTAGATGCCCAAGAGATGCTTCCATAAGCCATTCTTTTAGGACCCAACGCGAGCACCCGACAACATGCCAGATATTGCCCTTTACCAGCCAGACATTCCGCAGAACACCGGAACCCTGTTACGGCTGGCCGCTTGCATGGATGTGACGGTACACCTGATCGAACCGGCAGGCTTCCCGCTGTCAGATCATGCACTTAAACGTGCAGGGATGGATTACATCGAGCGCGCCAAACTCCAACGCCATATGGATTGGGAGAGTTTTCGTGAATGGCAGTTAGCAGAAAAGCGCCGACTTATCCTCATGACCACCAAAGGATCACGCCCCTATACGCAGTTTGCGTTCAAGAAAGATGATCTGATCCTAATGGGCCGCGAAAGTTCCGGCGTTCCGGAGGATATCCATCAAATTGCAGATGCAAGACTGTTGATTCCTATGAAGAACGGCATGCGGTCTCTCAACATGGCTGTTTCCACTGGCATGGTCCTGGGAGAAGCCCTTCGTCAAACAGATTGTTTTTGATTAAAACACAACCTAAACTAGTTGCGTTATTGAATGCGTTGCTTTGCGCGATTTAGGTTTTTATTGCGATGTTTGAGAGTTTTTCGAGAAAATTCGCTCATCTGTTTTGCTTTGCACTTTTGCTATCAGTTCCACAGTCCACTTTCGCAGGTGCACCGGTGGAACCCGTCCTCCATGCCAACCTGCATGACGAAGCCGTACTAAAACCATATCTTCACCTGTTGGACGAGATATACCCCTGTGATTGGCATGATGCACACACACGCAGCGGGTATAACCTCTATGACATCGGCAATGGCGTCGAGGTGCTGGAATTCTCCTGCACTGTGGGCATGCACAATCTGGCAAACCTCTATATCCGTCGCACCAGCAATACCAAGCAGCCTGCCAAACTCATCTCTCTGGACCGACCAAAGGGCCAGCCCAACACCAGCCGGTACATTCTGTTCAACAGCTTTTGGGACCACAATCGAAACGCCCTCACCAGTTTCACAGTGGATCGCGGCCTCTCTGATTGCGGCTCTTTTGAAATCCACCGCTTCACATCCCAAGGCTATTTGGAACTCGTGGAGTATCGCGCCAAGCGCGAGTGTGACGGCAAATTCCGAGAGCCAACGGACTACCCGCTGATCTTCCCCGCTGAGTAAGAGCAGCCAACAAAACACTTAAAGCCCGAGGCTTCTTGGTAAGCGTGATGAAACCAAAAGTTTTAGCGCAAGAGTAAGGCGAGCAAGGCATCTTCAGAAACACAGCCAGAAGACTACAGCGTATCTCCGAAAAGTGGATATCGGTTTTCGGATAAAGATACGCAAAAACAAAGACTAAAGCAGTTCACATGTTTCAACTTAAATGCGAACTGCTTTAGGGTTGTCTAATGAGGAAGATCGCCGTGTTCCAAACCTTGCCCCGAACGTTCACAGCCTGTTTTGCAGCAACTGTTCTCTTCGAAGCTCTACTGACAAGCTCGTTACACGCCGAACCTGTCGAACCCGTCACACAGCATGACCCGTCTGTTCTGAACCGCTACATAAACATGCTGGATGCAGCCTACCCCTGTGATTGGGAAGACGCCTACGACTTGACCGGCAACTACCTCCTACAGTTCAGCAAAGATGTGCAGGTTCTCGAATTCGCCTGTTCCGTAAGCCCCTGCAATATGGCACACCTTTATATTCGTGTAGATTCCAAACAGCCCAACAAAGCCAAACTGCTGACCTTCGAACGCCCAAAACAAGAAGACAACAGCGACCCGGATGTGGTCTTCAACGGTGTCTGGGACATCAAAACCGGAGATCTGACCAGCTTTATGAAAGGCCGCGGGCTTGGAGATTGTGGCACCTACGAGGTTCACAAGTTCTCATCTGACGGTTATCCGCACCTGATAGAGTTCCGCGCCAAGCCCCAATGTGACGGCAACTACGTCCAGCCGGAAAAGTATCCGGTCATCCTCGACAGATCCAAATAGCCCGGCCCTCCTCACCTGTACTTCTCAGTTGCGCTCCCTTACATAGAACAGCAAAGAACGCTTTGCGCTCAAGGAGGGACTATGAGCGAGACACAAAATACGCTTCCTGCCGATCTGGAAGACAAAAAACAAGAAGCATCCGCGTGGTTCAGTCAGCTGCGTGACAACATTTGCAATGCCTTTGAGCAGCTGGAAGTAGAAGTCGGGGAAAAGGACGGCCCCCTCTCAGATCAGCCTGCCGGGCGTTTTGAACGCACCCCATGGGAACGCACAGACCACAGCGGTGGCCACGGTGGCGGCGGTGTCATGTCCCTGATGCATGGACGTGTCTTTGAGAAGGTTGGCGTTCACGTCTCCAGTGTACACGGCGAGTTCTCACCTGAGTTCCGCGACCAGATCCCTGGTGCCAGCGAAGACCCGCGTTTTTGGGCCTCAGGCATCTCTCTGATCGCTCACATGCACAATCCAAATGTACCAGCCGTGCATATGAACACCCGCATGGTCGTCACCACCAAGCAGTGGTTTGGTGGTGGAGCGGACCTGACACCTGTGCTCAGCGCACGCCGCACGCAGGAAGATCCGGATACTGTCGAATTTCATGAGGCCATGAAAGCAGCCTGCGCAGACCATCCGGGCGCAGATTACGATCACTTCAAGAAGTGGTGTGACGAGTACTTCTATCTGCCTCACCGCAACGAAGCACGCGGCATTGGCGGCATTTTCTACGACCGCCACAACACCGGCGACTGGAATGCAGACCTTGCCCTCACCAAATCCGTCGGCAACGCCTTCCTCGACATCTACCCAAAACTGATCCGCAAAAACTTCCTGACCCCATGGACATTGGAACAGCGCGAGGAACAACTGGTCCGTCGTGGCCGCTATGTGGAGTTCAACCTCCTCTACGACCGCGGCACCATCTTCGGCCTCAAAACAGGCGGAAACGTCTCCTCCATCCTGTCCTCCATGCCACCAGTGGTAAAGTGGCCATAAGCCAGACCAAACACAACAAGCTCCCCGGCCTAAGGGTCGGGGGAGCATCCTACTTAATCAGAGCATAAACGCCCCGCCTCATCTTCAAACGACTGGTCAGATTGCGGGCTTCCAGGGGAGGCAGCTGTTCCTGCTGTCTGTAATCTGACCCATCTCAATTACCGTGCAATAACCCAAGGCTAAATAGCTCTCTTCGCAATGCAACAGCTTCAGAAGCTTAAACAGTAACACCCGTTATGGCATTCTGTTTCCCAGCTCTTCGCATTCCCATCGCCACACAGCCAGCGATAATCGTAAACGCGACCCACTGCGGCATAGCCATCAGGTTTCCCAGATGGGAGAGGCCGTAAAAGATAAACAGCAGGGCGAAGCCGCCATATTGGCCGATCACCACCCAGACGACACCGATAACCAAATATGGTCGATATGCCGCCGCCAGCAACAACACACCATTCACCAGCATCACCACTGTGATCCCATGCCAGACCACCGACAACACCGCAATAACTCTCGGATTAAGAGTACTGCCTAGTACAGGATCGTGGATCTCTGGCCCACCTAAAAACACATGTACCAGCATCAACAGCAACGACAAGATACCAGAAGCGAACAGCCATTTATTCATAGGACTTCTCTCATTTTTGATTCCATACGGTAGCGTATGGTAGCTTAAAGCTGGACCATGTCAATACGGTAGCGTATGGTGGCAAAATGACAGAGAAAACCAAACTCGCAGCAGTAGACTGGATCAAAGGCGGCTTTCGGTCCCTGGCAGCAAAAGGGCCGCAAAGCCTGAAGGCAGAAGCACTTGCCAGAACACTGAAGGTGAGCAAGGGCTCATTCTACTGGCATTTCAAGGATGTGGCTGCTTTAAAAAAAGCAATGCTGGACCATTGGGAGCAACTGGCCACACAACAAATCATCGCGCAAGTGGATGCAGGTAGCCCCGACCCCAAACAGCGTCTCTTTGATCTGATTGAGATCGCAGCACAGGAAGTCTCATTGGAGTATGGCGCAAACGGCGTTTCTGCCGCGATCCGCAACTGGGCACAGTTTGATGAACTTGCCAGCACCTATATGAGCAAGATAGATCAACGGCGACTGGAATACGTCGAGAACCTGTTCTCACAAATCCCGCAGACCAAGAAGCATGCAAAGACCAACAGCCAGATCCTTTACGCAACGCTCATTGGGGCTCAGCAGCTAGAGGAGGCAGACGCAAAAGCCTGCCTGAAACACGTGTTGGACATCATGATAGGTGGCAACCACCCTACCCAGGTCTGACCATCTTTTCTGGCCGGACAACACGGTCAAACTCCTCCGCAGACACATAGCCAAGACGAAGAGCCTCTTCCTTCAACGTTGTGCCGTTCTTATGCGCTGATTTGGCAATCTCGGTTGCTTTATCATAGCCAATAGTGGGCGCAAGCGCTGTCACCAACATCAAGGACCGCTCCAACAGCTCTTCAATCCGCTCCATGTTCGGCTCAATGCCAACAACACAGCGGTCCGCAAAGCTCACCATACAATCTGCCAGCAGCTCGATGGATTGCAACAGGCTGTTGGCAATTACAGGCTTGAACACATTCAGTTCAAAATGCCCTGTCGCACCAGCCACACTCACTGCTGTCTGATTGCCCATCACCTGAGCACAAACCATCGTCACAGCCTCACACTGGGTCGGGTTCACCTTACCCGGCATAATGGAGGAACCCGGTTCATTGGCCGGCAGACTGATCTCACCAAGACCAGAACGCGGACCAGAAGCAAGAAAGCGAATGTCATTGGCAATCTTCATCAGTGAGCACGCCAATGTATTCAACGCACCATGTGCAAACACAGCCGCATCATGCGTGGCCAGTGCTTCAAACTTATTGACCGCCGTCACAAACGGCAAACCAGTAACCTCACTCACATGGGTAGCAAAAGCACTGGCAAACTCTGGCGTTGAGTTGAGCCCAGTCCCTACAGCCGTACCACCTTGCGCAAGCCGATAAAGCCCCACAAGGCTCTGCTCAATACGCTCTTTGGAATACTCCAACTGCGCCACATAGCCAGAAAACTCCTGCCCCAATGTCAAAGGCGTCGCATCCTGCGTATGGGTCCGGCCAATTTTTACAATATCCGCAAAAGCCGCCACCTTGGCTTCCATCGTGTCGTGCAGATGTGTCAGCGCGGGCAGCAACACCTTGTTGATCTCACAAGCTGCCGCAATGTGCATGGCCGTCGGGAAGGTGTCGTTGGAAGACTGCCCCATATTCACATGGTCATTGGGGTGAACAGGAGATTTGGTGCCAATCTGACCGCCAAGCAACTCAATGGCTCGGTTGGCAATCACCTCGTTGGTGTTCATGTTGGACTGTGTGCCAGACCCTGTTTGCCAGATCACCAGCGGGAAATGCGCATCCAGCTTGCCAGAAATCACCTCGGTCGCGGCCTGACAGATGGCCTTGCCCAGATCTTCTGGCAGACGCCCCTCTTCCATGTTCACCTTGGCAGCAGCCAGTTTCACCGCGCCCAATGCATGGACCAGCGCAGGCGGCAGATGCTCCCGGCCAATGGGAAAGTTGATCAGAGATCGTGCGGTCTGCGCGCCCCAATACTTGCCAATGGGCACATCCAGCACACCAAAGCTATCGGATTCCTGCCGCATACCATCAGAATTTTGATCAGACATTGACACTTTCCTCTTAAGCGCAGTCTCGAAAAAGGAACGATCCCTCTCAGGCGAGAACACACGACAACGAAACCATAAAGCAGTTTGGACAACCCTGCCATGAAGCACAGGGTATCTTCAACCACAGGCGAACAAAACGTGAATTTCCGGTGCATGACCACTGTGGTTCAATTTACATTCGTGAGCCAACCTGCTTATTCTCAATCATACCTACCGAAGATATATCAAAAAAGTTTCACCAGATGTCTATGCCCCCTCTTTCGGCGATCGGTATTGAGAATTACCGGTCCGTACATAAGCTTTTCATGCGTGTTGGTGCCGTCAATGTATTTGTCGGCAACAATGGCGTAGGCAAAACAAATCTCTACAAGTCGCTCGAGCTTCTGCAACAGGCTGCGCTGGGCCGTATCACCCGCGCCGTTTCAGAGGAAGGTGGCGTAGACAGCGTCATGTGGGCAGGTGACCTGAAGACCCACGAGAAAAAACGCATCATCCTGCGCGCTGATCTGGGAGATCTCTCCTATCGCATCCAGCTGGGTCTGCCCAACCCTATCTCCGATCCCGCTCTTCCCTATGAGACCATGGTGAGAGAAGAAGAACTCACGCTGATGACGGGCGCCAAGTCTGTCGTGCTGATGAACCGCAAAGGCCCAAGTGCCTTTCTGCGCGCCAGCAACGGCAGCAGAGTAACCTACGACAACGAGCTTCTGCCTTCCGAGACAGCGCTCGCCAGTATTCGCGATGGTAGTCAGTTTCCTGAGTTGGATCTGGTCCGCCGCGCAATTGCAGACTGGCGTTTTTATCACACCTTCCGCAGTGACCGAGACAGCCTGCTGCGCCGTCCAAGCCCCAATGTCACCACCCCCACGCTCTCATCAGACGGAAATGATCTGGCAGCGGTCTTCGCCACCCTCAAGGAAATCCGCAAGGATACCTTTTATCTGCAAGAGGCCGTGGATGATGCCTTCCCCGGCAGCCAACTGATCATTGAGGCCAATGGGCAGGATTGCCGCTTCGCTCTGCAAACACCAGAGATCCGGCGCGCCTTCCCCTCTCAGGAACTATCTGACGGCACACTGCAGTATCTGGCCTTGCTTGGGGCCATGTTGTCCTACCGCCTGCCTTCCTTCATCGCCCTCAACGAACCCGAGGCAAGCCTGCACCCTGATCTGCTGGAACCTCTGGCAAAAGTCATCGCCAAAGCCTCAGAAAGAAGCCAGATTTGGCTCGTCACACATTCTGAGCAACTTGCTGATCATATTGCCAATCACGCAGGGGCGTATCCAAGACGCATTTATAAAGAAAACGGCCAGACCGGAATTGATGGCCTGAAAATCACCGGCGAGTTCGTCGGAGAGGAGTACTAAGTTTGACCCCCAAGGGCTTGATTGTCTGCCTTGCCACCATGGTAAGCTGGGCGTTTCTTATTGTTATCAGCAAAGGCTTGCTGCTTACCTACAATCTAGATCCGTGGATCTTCACCATCATTCAGTTGATGTTTGGCGGCCTGTTCCTCATCGCTGTCAGCCGAAAGCTGGGCGCAACCATGGACGCACTCAAAAGCCCATACACCTGGGCTTATGGTGTTGCCCGTGTCCTCTCCGCAGCCTGTTTCACAGCCTCTCTGCTTTACATCAGCGCCGCAAACGCAGGTTTCTTCGGCCTTGTGTCCGTCCCGTTTTCTGCACTCGCATTTGCTCTCCTGTTTTTCCGGCTGCCCACCGCTCTGGAACTTCCCGGTCATCTGGTCATTATTCTCGGCGTTATCCTGCTAATCTCATCTCTGGAAGGCACCTACACCAACCCAGCCGTTTATCTGATGATCTTCTCAGAGTTCGCAGTGGTTGCCTCCGTTATTATTGCTGAGTTTCATCCACAAAATCAGGGGGATGACCTCAAAAAACGCGCCTCGCTCAGCGGCGTGATGCTGGTTGCCAGCGCGTTGATCATGCTCATCGCCCTCGCCGCCCTCTCCCTCATCACCGATGGCACTGCAGCAACGCAACAAGCAGCAGATTGGACCAGCAATCTACCACTCATCGACCTGACACAGGTCTGGAGCCCAACCATGTGGGTGGCAGCAATCGCTGTCGGGATCTCATTGCGTGGTGTGTCCATGTTCCTGTCCATGCAGGCCATCAATCTGGTCGGCAGTCAGAATTATGTCGCAACAATCGCCGCTCTGCCGTTCACCTCATTGCTGTTTGAGCTCTTCGCTGACAAAGCTGGCTACCTGCCTCAAACACTGCCAGTTCCAATCGCCATTCTGGCAGGCGTCATCATGACAGCCGGATCACTGGGCATTCTCTGGGCACGCCAGCGCAAGTTCAAAACGGCAGCTGCATTCTCATAGTTTTAGAAAACCCGCATATTTCTGAAAGCAATTGCTTACTCGCCTTCGCTAGAGTTTCTGCGAACAGCGAGTAAGCAGGCATGACTGACAATAAAAACGAACTGCCGGAAGTCACTGAACAACGCATTCTGGAGGCATGGAGGTTATCCGGCTGGGCGGACCGCCTGCTGGAAGAGGCTGGTATCGGTGTCACCATCATCGATAAAGATGGCAAGCTGCTCTACTACAACAAATGGGCCTCAGAAAATCTGGATCGCAAGCCCCGGCATATTGGGCACAACGTGAAGGACAACCATCGCCGGACCATAACCAACCCGCGATTTGATGCAATGTTGCAGCTGTTCAAAGATGGCCGCAAAGACCCGGTGCGCTACGTGGCCAATCCTTATGGAACCACAACCATTCTCGTCACCGTTTCTCCCATCCATATAGAGGGAGAGCTCGTTGGCTTTTCTCAGTTTGTCTTGCTAAAGGAAGAAGTGCAGGAACTGTGCTGCCTGTTTGACCAACATGGCCGTGATCCTTTTGAAAAGGAAATGTTGCCCGGCAGCTGACCCCTAACCGGAAACCTTTTCCTTGGCATCCGTCAGCATCTCCTGAATATCGTTGAGCTGCTCAACCAGCTGACCGATGGTCTCCACCGGCACATTCAGATTGGAAAAGGCGCAGTGCTGCACGTCAATCACGCCGTCGCTCAGATCTCGCCCTTCTTTCGTCAGGCTGACAATGACCTGCCGCTCATCTTCTTTGGAGCGTTCGCGAGCAATAAAGCCCATCTCTTCAAGGCGCTTAAGCAGCGGAGTCAGAGTGTTCGACTCAAGGAACAGACGCTCCCCCAGCTCAGACACGCGCTGATGGTCTTTTTCTAAAAGAGCAAGCAAAGTGATGTACTGCGGATAAGTAATACCAAGCTGCTTCATCACCGGTTTATAGAACCGATTGAAGGCATGGTTGGCCTTATAGATGGCAAAGCACAAATGCTGATCTAAACCAAAGCCTTGAAATTCTTCAGATTTCTTCTCGGCCATTACCGTATTCCAGTCCTGAATAACATCTTCTTTCCTCGTTCTACCCATCAGGATAAAAGCCGTCAAACTAAATCGTACACGATTAATTCACGTTTTGATTGACAGCACCCCATATTTCTCCTTAACTATATCGCATAGGATTTAATCGTGCACGATACATAACAACAACGAGGAATACCAAATGCCAGTTAACGTTCTTTACGAAACAAGCGCAGTTGCTACCGGTGGCCGTGACGGCACTGCAAAAACAAAGGACGGTGCTCTGGAACTGACACTTGCAACCCCAAAAGAACTGGGCGGCGCAGGTGGTGAAGGCAACAATCCAGAGCAACTCTTCGCTGCTGGATACGCCGCATGTTTCATCGGAGCTATGAAGTTCGTAGCGTCTCAGCAATCAGACATCGCTCTGCCTGCTGACGTAAACGTAGAATCAACCGTTGGAATTGGCCCACGTTCAGAAGGTGGTTTCGGTCTGGAAATTGCTCTGGCTGTTACCGTACCAGGCATGGACAAAGCCAAGGCAGAAGAGCTCGTCGCTGCGGCGCATGAGGTCTGCCCATATTCCAACGCAACCCGCAACAACATCGATGTAAAGCTTTCTGTCGCAACCTAAAGCATGTCTTCGAAAATTGAACACCGGTGATACGCAAAAGCTAAAGCAGATCAGGTGTTTCAGTTAAAACGCGAACTGCTTTAGCGGCACAAGACCCATCGAACCATTAAAGAGAAAGGGGCCCATGAGGCCCCTTTCCAATTTCTATTATCTGCTCTGATTAATCAGCTTGTTGAATAGCTGAGAGCTTCCAGTTCTCACCGGCATCGCGAACAAACGACCAGATCTCGGTCCGCTCTTCCGGCACATCCGGATTGCCTTCAACCACTTTGTTGTTGGCCCGCTCACGCATCACATCAATGGACTCATAACGCATTGCGACAGACGCGTAGTCCTTGTCGCCTTCACGCCACGCTTCACTCAGGTCGCCCTGAAGCAGCTTGATACCGCGCACTTCATTCACAAGACCGTTGGATGCAGCCTTGCCCAGTTCCTCAGCAAAGTAACCCATGATCTCAGGCGTCGCGATTTCGCGGATCTTACCGTAATCCTCGGAGCCGTAAGCAGTCCAAACGGTTGTCAGCAGCGTCTCAAACGCATCAAAGTCATCTGCAGTCAGCCCGATTTCATCATCCGCTTCGGTAGAAAAGACAGGTTTTTCCTCAAACTGAGACGCCTGACTGCCACCAAAACCGGTGTTCGGAATGCCAGAAGATCCTGAACGACGCGGCGCATCCTGCGCACCCGCATCATTAAAGCTGAACGACTGGTTCTGCTGTGGCTCCTGCTGGTATCCATGGGCAGCGCCAGCGGCCTGTGGCTGTTGGCGGCCCCGCAAGAAGCGCATCAACAACATGATACCACCGCCGATCAGCAACACCTGCATGATCATGCCGAATAACCCGGCCATACCGCCGAACCCTGAACCGAACAACATACCCAGCAATCCACCTAGCGCCAGACCGCCCAACATGGAGCCGAGGAAACCACCGCCAAACAAACCACGGCGCTGGCCTGCAGCTGCCTTGGAAGCTGCAGCCGCATTTTGCTGCTGCGCACCTGCGTTGGTACCGTTGTTTGGTGTCATGGTCCGCTGAACCGGAGCTGTTGTCGGCGCAGTCTTGGTCGCTTTCGGCGCTGAGTAGCTGCGAGAGCCACGGCTACCGAAACTGAACCCGCGCTTTGCCTCAGCAAAGTCAGCTGTCACAAAGATCAGACCGATCGAGAACACCAATAAGGTGAGAAACTTTGGAAACTTATTCAATGCAAGCATGTAACCCCTAAACCTGCCCGTAAACTCATGTTGCCCTCCATATGGGGGCATTCTGTTAAAATTTGAAGACCAAACTGCATTCGCGAAAAGTAGAAGCCAGTTTTCGCGCAAGAATACGCGCCAGATAAGAATCCTGAAGCGGCTTAAGCCACTCAAAATAAAGGTAAATGGCTTCAGTGATGCTCTGGATGGCGAAGTAAGACTTTTTGAAAGCCAGATGAGGAGATTTCATCACAAAACTGCACCCACTCGCAGTTTTGGCAGGCCTTCTTAAAAACATCCTCAGCATATGCTTTCCGCATTTTAGCAACCAAATGCGAGTTCATGACAATCTCATCACCAACACACAGCTCAGTCCCAAGCAGACGAGAGATCAGCTTCACTGCCGCACTATCTCGTTCCACCACGCTGCAGTTAAAGCAATGCGGCTGCTCTTCTTCATTGATCAGAACCGCACAAATTTCATCCGGCCCCTCAACCAGTAGAGCAGCCTCTCCTGCATTCAGACGCTTCACTACAGCCTCGTAGTTCTTGGAAAACGCAGGAGAATAGCCGTGCCCGATAAATGTAAGCACGCATAGCAAGTGATGGCCACGCAGCTTGACACTCATGATCACTTCACCTCATCAGCCAGCAGCACTTTCACCTTCTCAAGCAAACTCTCAGCAGATTGCTGATAATCCGCATCAGCCCAGACTTGCTGTGCCAGCCGCATCGCTTTGCCCATATCAGGTCCAGCAGGAATACCACCAGCAATCATCATCTTGCCTGTCAGTGGAAAACTAGGGATTTCCCAGTTCTGCGCAAAAGCCAACAGCTCTTTCAGCTCCGCTTCACTCAACACATCATCGTTCATCCATGCTGTCAAAACGCCATCAACAACAGCATCCGTTCCATGAGCAACCAATAGCGCTTTCAACTGCTGTTTGCTCTGCCCGCGTGAATGCAGCACCTCCGCAATATCAGCAGCAATCTCAATCTGTTTCTTTTGCGCATTAGAAAGGCGCAGGAGCTCAGCAACTTGCGGTCCTGCAACACCACCAAGCCGCAACACCGGCTGACGAGCTGCTTCTGGCAGTTCTTCAAGTTCCAGAAGGCGCGCTAAACGAGAGCTCGCAGCCTCATCACCCAAAATAAGCTGCAGGATACCGCCCTGCTCCATCAGCAACAAAGAATCGAGAGCACGCGGTGCAGACAGCGTTCTCAGAACTTCCTTGGTAATTCGCTCCTTGGAAAGGTGAGAAAGGCCATCTTTCAGCTCAATACAGGCAGCATACCCATCCGCGTTGATCTCACCTTGCCCGTAAGTCGCAAAGAACCGGAAGAACCGCAGGATGCGCAGATAGTCCTCACGAATACGCGCATGCGCATCGCCAATAAAACGCAAATGTCGGTTGAGACAATCCTCAAGCCCGCCCAATGGATCAAACAGTTCACCATGACGGTCTACATAAAGCGCGTTCATTGTGAAATCGCGGCGCTGCGCATCTTTTGTCCAGTCCCGTCCAAATTTCACCGTCGCATGACGCCCGTGCGTCTCAACATCTTCACGCAGGCAGGTCACTTCAATCGGTTGGCGATCAATAACCAGCGTCACCGTTCCATGGTCAACACCAGTAGGAATGGCTCTGACGCCAGCAGCGTCCGCTCTGGCAAGCACCACATCCGGCAAGGCAGTGCAGGCAATGTCAACATCATCAACCACTTCGCCAAGCAAGGAGTTGCGCACGGTTCCACCAACCGCACGCGCAACATCATCGTCCTGTTCCAGAACGTCAAAAGCTCGCTGAACAGCCGCACTCGTCAGCCAGCTGCTCTGTTGTAATCTGGTCATTTCTGAGGTGTCTCGTATCCACCTGGAACAAACTCACCATCAACCACCTGCGCTGGTCGGTATTGCGACCCAAGCGGCGCACGGCTTGTTTCTGCAAGCAGCATCAGACTGGCGATGACAAGAGCTATTCCGCTGATGCTCAACCACAACATCGGGCCATCGCGAAACCGCTTGTCTTTCTTTGCCTTGCGTACCACCATCACCCACACCGCGTAGGCGATAAATGGAACAAAGAACAACAACCCATGTGTCAGGAGCATTCGTATCATCAGGCATAAACCCTATTGTAAAGCACGCGCAGGATGCCAGCGGTGACACCCCATATGTAACGCTGCTCAAACGGCATGGCATAATAGTAGCGTGTTTTGCCTCTGAATTCTCCGCTTTTTTTCTGGTGGTTCTCAGGGTTCATCAAAAAAGACAAAGGCACTTCAAATACTTCATCCACCTCTGCCGGGTTGGGAGAAAGGATCAACGGCGGTTTGACAGTGGCAATAACCGGAACAACCCGATAACCGGAACCAGTATAGTAATCTCCGAGATCTCCCAGGATCTCCACCAGATCAGATTCCAAGCCAACTTCTTCATGCGCCTCTCGCAAGGCAGCACCCACAGGCCCGTCATCATCCTCGTCAATTTTGCCGCCAGGAAAAGCAATCTGCCCTGCATGAGAACGCAGGTGTGCGGTGCGCTGCGTCAAAAGAATGGACGCCTCTGTTCCCCGGTCAACAATACCGATCAGAACAGCAGCATCCCGCACTTGCTCCAGATCCTCACCATAATCAGGCAGATCCGGATTAAGGATGTGATCTCCTGCAGGTTCATAGGCTTGGTCGGTCAGCCGATCCATCACCCGAGACCTGAAATTCTCTGCTGTAAACTCAGACAAGATAATACGCCGTCCTAATGTCTCTTCCTAAAATCCAAGGTTCTGGACCGTATCCACCACAAAGAATGCACCACGGCTTTCAATGCCAACAACCCGTCCGCCCTCGCCTTCCCGCTCTTGCAAATGCGGTGCGAGCTCATGAACCAGTGTCCGCGCAAACAACGCTTCCAGCCGATCACGCACAAGGATGTAAGGCTTCAACCCACCATCTTCGTCCTGCTGCACAAACCGGATCGGGTTATCAGGCCCTGCTTCAACCACATCACCACAATTGGTCCGAATGGTAATCACCTGCTCTCCGTCCTGCTGGTGAATATCCATCTCCACGCCTACAAACGGCGCATCTTCAACGGTCAGACCAATCTTCTCAACTGGCGTTACAAGATAGTACTTGCCGTCTTCTTCCTGCTTCAACACAGTCGAAAACAGATGCACCAGAGCCTCACGCAGAATGGGCGTGCCCATGTAATACCAGGATCCATCCCGTTTGATCTGCATATCCAGATCACCACAGAACTCCGGGTTCCAAAGATGGATGGGAGGCAGGCTCTTGGACTGTCCTGCACGCGAAATCAAAGCCTGAAGCCCTTTGGGCATCTCTTTGATTTCCGGAATGCTCTTTTCTTTAAGTTCGCTCACCACGGTCATTCTACCAATACATCGGAACACACCACTATTGGGGTAATATGGTGTCACGCAAGCTCTAACGCTACCCTCCCCCAAAGCCCGCGCCAAGTTATACCTTTGCGATAAGCACCAAGGCTACAAGATAGAAACGTCATTGGCGTCCTCAACTCAGCACGCAATGCTCTCAATTCTCAGGGGCTAACGGATTCTCAGCCCTCAGACTCACTATCTGTTCACAGAAATGCCGTTAGGGTAGAGCCAACCAAACTATAACCCAGGGATGCTCTGACCCCGATCATATCAAAACATTTTGAAACTGGCTTTCGCGCCTTGCATTGCACTTCTGCCTGCATAGTCAGCCTATTGCTGAAAAGTACAGGCCTATAAATTTGCTAGGGATCGCCTTTTTTAAAACCGAGTATGATGCAAAGGTGAGCTAGGCAGGGTTGCAACGCGCGACGAAAAGAGAGCAGCGATGAACACCAATATGACAGGCATGCCCCCCAAACCAGAGGATATAGTCGCACGTACAGAGGCGGCTTGTGAGAAAATCCGACAGGCAAAAGAGGAAATCGCCCGTTCCATATTTGGTCAGGAAAGCGTTGTCGAACGCACTTTGGTGACGATTCTCTCCGGCGGGCACGGCCTGCTGGTCGGCGTTCCCGGTCTTGCAAAAACCAAACTGGTAGAAACTCTGGGAACAGTGCTCGGCCTCGATTCCAGCCGTATCCAGTTCACACCAGACCTGATGCCCTCTGATATTCTGGGTTCAGAAGTGATGGAGGAAGCCCCGGACGGCAAGCGTTCCTTCCGCTTCATTCCCGGCCCGGTCTTCGCCCAGCTACTCATGGCGGATGAGATCAACCGCGCCAGCCCGCGAACCCAGTCCGCTCTCCTGCAATCCATGCAAGAATACCACGTTACGATCGCAGGCCATCACCACGACTTGCCTGCCCCCTTCCACGTACTGGCCACTCAGAACCCGCTTGAACAGGAAGGCACCTACCCTCTGCCGGAAGCCCAGCTCGACCGCTTCCTCATGCAGATTGATGTCCATTATCCGGACATGGATGCAGAACGCCGTATTCTGCTCGAAACCACAGGTGCAACGGAAGCCAAATCCAAACAGGTGCTGCAACTTGAAGAGCTGCGCGAGATGCAACAACTCGTGCGTCACATTCCGGTCGGCGAAACCGTCATGGACGCCATCTTGAAACTGGTCAGAGCAGCCCGCCCCGGCGAAGCCGATGGCTTTGAAGACCTCACGCCCTATATCGCATGGGGTCCCGGTCCGCGCGCCAGTCAGGCACTCATGTTGACTGTTCGCGCTCGCGCATTAGCGGACGGGCGCCTGTCTCCAAGCGTTGATGATGTCATGGCACTGGCAGAACCTGTGCTGCAGCACCGCATGGCACTCACCTTTGCCGCCAGAGCCGACGGAAAAACCATTCCGCAACTGCTCAAAGACATAAAAGAACGCATCGCCTAACAACAAGCCGACAGGATCGCATATGTTATCTTCGAGGACCACTCCTCAAGACAGACAGGAAAACATCTTCGGCTTAACGGGCGAAGCGCAATCCCTTGCTGATACCCTGCCAGAGCTGCTGGTTGAGGCAAAACGCATTGCAGCCAATGTCACCGCAGGCTGGCATGGACGCCGCCGCGCAGGCCCCGGTGAAACCTTCTGGCAATTCCGCCCTTTCCTCTCTGGTGAAGCCGCCCAGCAAGTTGACTGGCGCCGCTCTGCCCGAGACGACAACTTGTATGTGCGTGAGCGCGAATGGGAAGCAGCCCAAACCATCTGGGTCTGGGCAGACCTCTCCGCCTCCATGCGTTTCCAAAGCAGACAAGCCACCGCCTCCAAACGCGACCGCGCTCTGCTTCTCATGTTGGCTCTTACTTATGCTTTGAATGAAGCAGGCGAGCGTGTCGGCCTGGCAGGCCTGACAAGACCACTTGCCAGTAGAAATGGTGTGCAAACCATTGCTGAAACTCTAGCCCACGAAAACCCAGAGGCAACACTGCCAAATCCGGAAGGTATCCGCCGCTTCTCTGAGATTGTGCTCTTCTCTGACCTGCTCGACCCACCGGAAAAGCTGGAAGAGTGGATGGCCAACATCGCCAGCACAGGCGCCAAGGGGCATCTCATTCAACTGCTGGACCCGATTGAAGAAACCTTTCCCTTCACTGGCCCTACCCAGTTCGAAGACCCAGAGAATGGAGAGCAGCTTAAGGCAGGCCGCGCGCAAACTTGGCAACAAGAATACCTGCACCGCCTCGCTGCGCATAAAGACCAGATCAACTCACTCGCCCGTAAATTCGGCTGGAGCTATACGTTGCACCACACAGACCGCCCAGCGGTCGAGCCGTTAATGTTGCTTCATTCCCGTCTGGCAGACGCACCACAACACAAAATGAGAGGAGATCATCAATGATGGGCTCTCTTCTCCCAATCGGGTTTGCTGCGCCATGGGTTCTCACCGCACTCGCGGCTCTACCCGTCTTATGGTGGCTGCTCCGCACCACGCCGCCACAGCCAGCACACGTCAAATTCCCGCCTCTGCGTCTCTTACTTTCTCTTCGCAATAAAGAGGAAACCCCGCAGCACACCCCATGGTGGTTAATCCTGCTGCGCCTTATGCTGGCAGCAATCCTGATCATCGCCATGGCTGGCCCTGTCTGGAAACCGCTGGATATTGCAGAGCCTAAAACAGGCCCACTTTGGCTCATTGTCGACAATGGCTGGGATGCCTCCGCAGATTGGGATCGCCAAATCCGCATGGCAGAGCTGATGGTTGACGGCGCAGCGCAGAACAACAGAACCGTCATGCTGGTCACCACCGCAGATGGCCCAGCCCAGCCCATGCGCCTTTCCAGTGCGCAGGAGGTTGCCGATCAACTTCGCGCCCTAACGCCTCAAGGTTGGCAAGCTGCCCGGTCAGAGCTCATTCCAGCCTTGCAAAAGCAAGCAGAACAGAACGCTCCCGGTGCAATTTTGTGGTTCTCCTCTCCCTTAGAAGAACCATCCACCACAAGCTTTGCAAGGGGATTGGCCAGCATTGCAAGAGCTTCAGATGTGCGCGAAAGCTCATTCCTCATTTATCGCTCCGAAACCCCGGTCTACGCGCTCAAACAGTTACAAAACACCGCTGGCGCCATGACCACTACAGTCCTCCGCCATCCTGCGCCACTGGCCGAGACACTGACGGTCCGAGCCTTTGATCGCAAGCAACGGGCTATTGCAGAACAAACCATCGAGATGAAAGCTGGCCAAAGCACCGCCGAAATTTCATTGGAACTGCCATCAGAGCTGCGCAACGATATCACTAAGCTCTCCATTTTAGGCAAGGCCAGCGCTGGCAGCACTGTACTCGTAGATGAACAATGGCGGCGCCGTAAGGTTGGTCTTTTCGCTGGCGGCTTTTCTGACCGCTCCCAGCCTCTGCTCTCGCCACTTTATTATCTAGAACGCGCGCTGGCTCCTTTCGCAGACCTTCCACCAGCAAAAAGCACAGACATCACCACGGCCATTTCCGACTACTTTGACAAAGGCATTTCCGTTCTAGTCCTTGCTGAAGTCGGCACCCTGCCTAAAACCACAGAGGCTGACATCGCCAGTTGGGTTTCCAAGGGCGGCACTTTGATACGCTTCGCTGGCCCACAGCTGCCGGAAAAGCAAGACTCTCTCATCCCCGTTGCCCTCCGATTGGGCGATCGTAAACTGGGAGGTTCCCTCTCCTGGAAAGAGCCGCAGGCACTCAAATCCTTTTCTGAAAACAGCCCGTTCCGCTCAATCAGCCTGCCCAAAGACGTCACCGTAAATCGCCAGGTACTTGCAGAGCCAACTGCTGACCTACCTGACAGAACATGGGCTTCTCTGGAAGACGGAACACCTCTCGTCACGGCTAAGAAACATGGTAACGGAACCATTGTCCTGTTCCATGTCACTCCTGATACCAAGTGGTCCAACCTGCCTCTGTCCGGTGGGTTTGTGGATATGCTACGGGCCATCACAAGCATTTCATCAACCGCAGTTTTCAATCCAGATGACGAAGAAGGAACAACATCTGCATCTGCCCTGCCTCTGCTTAAAATGCTGGATGGCTATGGCAAACTCACGCCGCCCTCTGCCAATCATAAACCTATTTTGGAGCGCGACTTTGCAACCACCCATCCGGGCCGCGACACCCCCCCGGGTCTCTACGGCACCGACGATGCAGCCCGCGCACTCAACCTCATGGAAGATGAGGACAACCTGATCCCACTCGATCTGAAGCCTCTGTCCATGGCAAAGATACTCGACTACCCTTCAGAAAAACCGCTGGACCTTCGTGGCTGGTTCTTCTCCATCGCAATCCTGCTTGCCTTGCTGGACACCCTCGCGCTTCTCTGGCTCTCTGGTAAACTACGCCGCCGCCAGTTCACGCACGCAGCCATTCTCCTGCTCATCGCCTCCAGCCTGAGCTTGACAGGCGCAGATAAATCACGGGCACAAGACAACGCAGAACAGTTCGCCCTTGACGCCTCATTAGATACGCGCCTTGCCTATGTGCTAACAGGCGTGCCAGAGGTGGACGAAATCAGCCGCTCCGGGTTATTCGGACTCACCAGATTGCTCACAGACAGAACTGCATTAGAACCTGAAGCTCCAATTGGTCTGGACCTGCAAAACCACGAGTTGGCCTTCTTCCCGATTATCTATTGGCCCATTGATGCTGGCATGCAGATGCCAAGCCCAGAAGCCATGTCACGGATCAGCGCCTACATGCGCAACGGCGGCACAATCCTGTTTGATACCAGAGATGCATTTGGAACCGGCTCAAACTCACCAAACAAGCTGAAGCTTCAGCAGCTCTTACGCGGATTGGACATCCCTAGCCTGGAACCTGTTCCGCAAGATCATGTACTGACGAAAACCTTCTACATTCTGGATAACTTCCCGGGTCGCTACAATCAAAGCCCCATGTGGGTACAGGCCAGCGCAACCACCTCTGACGGCAGCCGCCCCGTGCGTGCAGGCGATGGCGTTTCGCCCATCATGATCAGTGGCAATGACTTCGCCGCAGCATGGGCCATCGATACGGAAGGGAACTACCTCTATCCAACCATTCCCGCAGACGGAAATCAGCGTGAGATGGCGGCGCGTGTAGGCATCAACATCCTCATGTACACCATGACAGGCAACTACAAGGCAGATCAGGTTCACATCCCTGCCCTGCTGGAACGTATCGGCCAATAGTAAGCCAGTAAACAAGACGCGGAGCACAGCTACACACATGACATGGTCTCTTTCCATCGACCCGCTTTTGCCCCTTCCGGCAATTATCGCGCTTGGAGTGATCATAGCTCTGGTCTGTGCCTACCTCCTCTTCGTCGGCATGCGCGGTGCTCTGATCCGTTCCGCCGCCCTGGCTTTGCTGGTTCTGGCCCTGCTCAACCCGGCAGTCTTACGAGAGGATCGAGAGTACCTGCCAAGTACCGTTGTCGTCGTCTCCGACAACAGTCAAAGCCAACAGCTGGAGAACCGTGCAGAGCTGACCGAGGCTGCACGAGAGGGTATCGTCAACCAACTTAAAGCCCTCGATGGCATTGATTTGCGCCAAGTTTCTCTCAATGACACTTCCATGGAAAGCGGCGATGGCACCCGCGCCTTCACTGCAATCTCCAATGAGCTGGCAGACGTCCCACCAGAAAGAATAGCCGGAGCCATTGTGATCACCGATGGTCAGATACACGATGTGCCAGTCACAGCTGAAAAGCTCGGCTTCTCCGCTCCGGTTCATGCACTCATCACAGGCCGCGAAGGCGAGTTTGACCGCCGCTTGAAAGTCGCCAAAGCCCCACGCTTTGGTCTGGTCGGCTCAACACAGGTTGTCCAGCTGGAGTTGATTGAGGAAGGAACCCCGCAGCCGTTCGGCAATCGCGCTGAAATCATAGTGCGCCGCAATGGCGACATCCTGTCCAAACAGTTTATCGCTTCAGGCTATCCAGCTGAGATCGCTGTTGAGATCGAACACGGTGGCCAGAATATCTATGAGTTTGAGGTGGAAGCACTCGATGGCGAGCTGACACCGCTGAACAACCGCGCACTCGTCACCATTGATGGCGTCCGCGAAAATCTTCGCGTCCTGCTGGTTTCCGGCTCTCCTCATGCAGGTGAGCGCACATGGCGCAACTTGCTCAAATCAGATGCCTCCGTGGACCTCGTCCACTTCACTATTCTGCGCCCACCAGAAAAGCAGGACGGAACCCCAATCAACCAGCTGTCTCTGATCGCTTTTCCAACCCGTGAGCTGTTCTCTGTCAAAATCGACGAGTTCGACCTCATCATCTTCGACCGCTACGAACGCCGCGGTGTCCTGCCCCTGCTCTACTTCGACAACATCGCACGATACGTCAGTGACGGCGGTGCAGTCCTCATTGCAGGTGGCCCTGACTATGCAGAAGCCAACAGCATCTTCCGAACACCGCTGGGCCGTGTGCTTCCAGCATCTCCAACTGGTGAGGTCTTTGAAGAACCCTTCTTTGCCAATGTCTCAGAGCTCGGCCTGCGCCATCCCGTAACACGCGACTTACCTGGAGCAGGCGAAAGCCCGCCACAGTGGAGCAAATGGTTCCGCCTCGTCGGCGCAAATGTGCAAGAAGGTCAGCCCATCATGACTGCGCTGGGCGACAAGCCTCTGCTCGTCCTCAGCCGCGTCGGCAAAGGCCGCGTTGCCGCCCTGCTCTCTGATCATGTCTGGCTCTGGGCAAGAGGATATGAAGGTGGAGGCCCGCACGTCCCGCTTCTGCGTAGGCTAGCGCATTGGCTCATGAAAGAACCGGATCTGGAAGAAGAAGCCCTGCGCTTGTCTTTGCGCGGTTCAAATCTGCTAACAGAACGACAAACCCTTGCAAATCTGGTTGATCCGGTCACCCTCACAACTCCCTCTGGCAAAACAGAACAGCTGGAGCTGATAAAGGATACGTCAGGACACTGGACCGCATCCATCAAAGCAGATGAACTCGGCCTCTATTCAGCAACTGATGGTGCACACACCGCACTGATCAACGTCGGCCCGCCAAATCCAAAAGAGTTTCTCGAGGTGGTCTCCACCGCAGACAAACTGTCTGGCATCACTGAACAAACAGGCGGAGCAGCCTTACGGATCGGCGGCGACGACGGCGCATCCCTATCACTACCCAATGTCATCGCACAACGGTCATCCGCTCAATATCATGGGAATGGTTGGATCGGCATCAAACGAACAGATGCCAGCATCTTGAATGGCATAGACCGCTATCCACTCCTCATCGGCTTCCTCGGCCTCGCCTTGCTGTTAGGGCTGTTGTCCTTCACCTGGTACCGCGAAGGACGATAGAAAAGCATCTTAGACGGAAAAGTAATCTACAGGATGATCTAATTCTCCTGCTCAGCCTTTCATGTCGCCATTGCCAGCGAGCCCTGCATCATGTCAACCAGCTGGCTATCGCTCTGCTTTGTGGCGACCAACGCAGGCTTCACATAGCCACCAACCACGGCCCCAGTCGGCATTTGCCCACCTTGCAACTTCAAAACGAGCAACCGGTCCGGATCAACAGGTCCCGGCAAAGTGATCTGTCCATGAGGCACCTGCTCATAACCGTGAGGCCCATAATAAGGATGATCACCAACCAGCAGGATGGATTGAACGCCCTGCGCTTTGGCCTCAGCCGCAACTGTCGTCAGCAGAAGACGACCCAGCCCCTGCCCTTTATAGGCAGCCTTCACGGTCAACGGCCCCAGCAACATGCTCTGACTATTGCCAATCATGATGGGAGTGAGTTTCACAGACCCGGCAATCTCACCGTTGAGTTCTCCAACAAAACATAACTGAGAAGCTTGTTGAACGCCTTCACGGATCTTGAACGCCGTCCGCTCAAAACGCGCAGGGCCAAACGCCTCTGCTTGCATCTGCTCAATCTCGGAGAAATCTGCTGGGGTTTCCTGCCGCACCAGCCATTTTGAAACTATCATGTCACATACCACAAATCGAAGGAGGAAGACCGTCGATCCGTGTGACTCGGGCAGTTAGACCGATGTTGGGAGCACACTGAGAACAGGACGGCACGATGCACCACGCGAGAGCAAGTCCCGCGCGTTCATTCGTCGTCGCTGTTCCCAGCAAATAGCCATAAGGCCCGTACCCCAATTTCTCGGTTCATCGCATGCCAGCGCACACGAAATATAATTTCATCTGACTAACTAACACGCAAATTTTCTGTCGTAAAGCACAAAACTAAGTGCAGATGCGTATTCGTTAGTTGTAGGCCACTTTCATGTAGGTCCTTGAAAAACAACTACCAATAGGGATCAGGCTCAGCTTCACCCGCAATTTCCTGCAGACGACGCAGCGTCGCCGGGCTCACATCATCAGGCAAAGCATCCAACGCAAACAGTTGTAGATCTGAGATTTCCAGAGCCGGTCTTTTCCAGTTTGGATCTTGCTCAGTCAGGCTCACCTTAAAGAAGCCGACATGGTCCCGACCTGTTCCACCACGATTAAGATGCATGGAAAGCAACGCCACATCTGGCCCGCATCCATATCCTGTTTCTTCCGCCAGTTCCCTGCGAGCTGCCTCCGCCATCGTCTCCCCGGAATCGACACCGCCACCAGGAAAATACCAGCCCGGCAGATATTGATGCCGTACGAGAAGGACTCGGTTTTCAGCATCAAATGCCGCAACGCGCGCACCCATCGTCATTCCACGACTCAAAAGAGCCACCGATTGCACCAGTATATTGATAATTCGCGTCTTAAAGCTTGCCACGTCTGGCCTCACAATCAATATAAAACACTGATATAACAGCACTATATTCTGAAATATCATTCATGCAAAAAGTGCATACCACCCTTGCAAAACTAACACTACACAACCCACAGGATAGGCGTAGAAAGAGATCAAAGAATAAGCATACGCCCAAAAATTAATCAGGGCGGCCCCATCACCTACTTATAATAGACACCCAATCCGCGTTTCCCGGATCGCAGGAGTAACACGTCATGCTTACTAAAGTTCTCGCTCGTTTCCGTCGTACAAAACGCTTCCATTGGGCACCAGCAGTTAATTCTGCAAACACCCACGACACTGCTGTTTTGCGTCCATCTTCTTGCCTTTAAGGCAAATTGGAAGTCAGCATTGCCGATCTGTTAAAGGCGCTTGAGGGTAATTCCCAGAATTAAGGAAAACTCCTTGACCTCAGGCGCAATGCAGCGATGATGCGCAGGCTATGTTTAAGCTTGTACATATATCCGACCCACATCTGGGTCCATTGCCGGACGTTCAGCCAGTCCAGTTGGTCTCGAAGCGTATTCTTGGCTACATAAATTGGCGGCGCAACCGCGCCCATGCAATGACCAACTCTTATCTTGATGCGCTGATCCGCGATATCCATGCACAACAGCCGGATCATATTGCGCTTTGCGGAGACTTGGTCAATATCGCACTGCCTAAAGAGGTTGCTGGAGCCAAAGATTGGCTCGCAACCGTTGGCTCCCCCGAGACTTTATCCCTGACACCTGGCAATCATGATGCCTATGTCCCTGGCGCTTTAAAGCAAGCCTATGGCGCTTGGCGTCCATACATGCAAAGCGATCCGGGTTTAGGGCTGACACCGCCGCTGGGAACTGATCCACATTTTCCATTTGCTCGCAGACGAGGCAACGTCACGATTATTGGCCTCTCCACTGCCAAAGCAACTGGCCCCTTCATGGCCACAGGCCACATCAGCAGCAACCAACTGCGGGAGCTGGCAGATCAGCTAAGACGCGCAAAAGAGCGCGGTGATTTCCGTGTTGTCATGTTGCACCATCCGCCTGTGCGCAACGCCACAGCGTGGTACAAGCGCCTTGTAGGCTCCAGCCGCTTCCGCAATGTCATTGCAGAACATGGCGCAGAGTTGGTTCTCCATGGCCACACCCACCGGGCAACCCGCATGGAAATCAACGGACCAGAGGGTCCGGTGCCAGTGATTTGCGTTCCATCCGCATCAAATGGCCTGAGTGGCCATAAGCCACCCGCTCGCTACAACCTCTTCACCATTGAAAAAGATGGCGATGGCTGGTCATGCATTATGGAAGAACGCGGTTTTACAACGGCAGAAGAAGGCGTGCATCACATAGCACAGCACGACCTGTCCATACCCGGTTTAAGGCAGGCAGCGTAGAGCCTGCATGCTAGAAATGGGTCCTGCTTTCAGATCAAGATTACGCGTGAAAATAGAGAGGCATTCTGGTGCCTCTCACAAAGAAGGCGCTTAACCAGCAAACGGGTTGGCATAAAGCGCCAGCGCAACAAGACCTGCTGCCCCGATAACAGTTCCCAATAAAAGCCCGCAGATCAGAATAAAGAAGTCACGCGCCTTATTACGCTTGACTGTAACAGCTTTACGCGCATTCTCCTGCTTAAGCTGATCCAGCCCTTTACCAGTTGGAACATCCTGCTGACGAATACGGTTGAGCATCCAGTCTGCTTCCAGCGCACGTTCCTTCTCGATAATCCGTTCGGCAATATATTCGGTGATGCAGTCCGCCATATCATCAATATCGGCAGTCTCAAGCAAGACCATCCGTCCCAGACGGGTCTCCTTTACAAAGCGATAGGAGTGGCGGTCACGGCCCATCAACACATGACTGGTCATGTCGATCCATAGGCGAGGCTGGGTACCAGGAACAATCTGGAAGGCAAACTGGTCATCGTCTTCAGGGACTTCCTTGAACACATCAATCAGCTCTTCGCTGAGCAGTTCAAGGCGTGCTTTCTCGCTCTCCTGAAGGCTCACAACAACGTCTGTCCGTTCCATCTCCGCAACGCGCACTTTGCGAATACTATCTCTCAGCGACCGCACCTTCTCATGAGGCACAACGTTGTCATGTAGCTCTGACATGGCAGCTCCCGAATATCCGGTTGAACACACCCCGTCTCAACCGCCCCTCAACCTACGTATAACCAATCGATTTGCGTGCAGCCCTCACACATCGTCCACGATTAATCAAAGGTACATGGTAAAAGGAAACTAACACATCCTAGATAAAACTCTAATGAAACCTCATTAACTGTCCCGTTTTGGGCCACTTTTCCAACACCAACCCTGAAGGATTTCTGCCGCACAACTTCAAGGTTGCGCAAGAAAACCACTGCATGCAAGCGCGATTGCATCAGGCTTACCGGATACTCCTAGCCCTCAACCTGCTCTAGCCTATGGCAAAAAGGGGATGTGAGGAGCGCAGGATCTGTCAAGAATCTCATTGAGGCGCGGGTCATCAGCAACTTCAATGGACCGTTTGAAGGGCTTAAAGCCACTGCGGAGGTAAAACTGCAGTGCCTGTGGGCTATCCCCTGTGCATGTGTGTAACCAGAAGCGCTTCACCTCAGGACGTGAAAAAGCCTTGCTGATCGCATGGTTCATCAACCAACGACCAGCCCCATCGCCAACAGCTTCTGGCACAAGCCCGAAATAGCTCAGCGTGACTTCGTCTTCCTTGGCGACATCCAGCTCAAGCATACCAACAGGCTCACCGTCCTTCACAGCCCAATAGAACTCATTTGTCGGCTTGCTCAGTGTCGCTTCCAGCTCAGCATCATTCATCACCAAACGACCAAACCAAAGCCACGGCTCACCCACACGTTTAAAGAGGGCTCGATATTCCGTGCAGTCGATCTTTCCGGCCCGTTCCAGCGTAAGGTCAGGCCGCTCAATCGGTTTGAGAGCAGGCTTCTCCAACATCTCCAGATGCGTCACCACAGTCGCGACTTTGCCTTCTGGCAAGTCTGTGTATCCATCAAGATCCAGTTGAATATGCGCCATCTCGCTCTCTCAAATTAGGAAGAAACAATGCACTCTGGGTAGCGGGAAGAAACAAAGGCCGCAAGTGTCCCGATCTCACGAAACACTTGAGATCCTATATGCTTGCCACTGTTTTCAGGCGCGCACGCGGGTGAACTTCGTTCTGGCTCATAACAAACGTATGCGCTCTGAAACGCTCAACAATGGACCGCACGAATGGACGTGATTGAGCTGAGCATAACAGCACAGGGACTTCACCCTGATTAGCCGCTGCATCATAAGCATCACGAACCAAACCAACGAACTCCTGCAGCTTGGAAGGTGCCATAGCCAACTGACGATCATCTCCATCCCCAATGATGCTTTCAAGGAATGCAGACTCCCATACGGGGCTCAGACTGATCAAAGGCAGATAACCACCGGGCGCCTGATTGGCAGAGCAGATTTGGCGTGCCAGACGAGTACGAACATGCTCCGCAATGGCATTCGGGTTCCGCGTTGAGCCAATCGCCTCCGCAATCCCTTCCAGAATTGTTCCCAGATCACGAATAGAAATGCGCTCTTCCAGTAGAGCCTGCAGCACACGCTGAATACCAGAGATGGAAATCTGGGTCGGAACTATATCTTCCACCAGCTTGGACTGCTCTTCATCCAACTTCTTCAACAGAACCTGAACATCTGCGTAAGTGAGGAGCTCGGAGATGTGAGACTTGATGGTCTCTGTCAGATGCGTAGAAATAACCGTTGCCGGATCAACCACCGTATACCCAAGCAGATTGGCTTCTTCGCGATACTGCGCTTCCACCCAGGTCGCAGGCAAACCAAAGGTTGGCTCAGTGGTATGTGTCCCCGGCAGGCGAACTTGCCCACCAGCAGGATCCATCACCATAAACTGGTTCGGGAACAGGGACCCGCCACCTGCGTCCACTTCCTTCACCTTGATCATGTAGTCATTCGCGCCAAGTTGAATGTTATCAAGGATGCGCACAGACGGCATGATCACGCCCATATCAGAGGCAATCTGACGACGCAGCGCTTTGATCTGCTCGGTAACCTGATCCGTTTCCTGCTTATTGCGCCCATTAATGATTGGCAGCAGTGCATAACCAAGCTCAATCCGCAGCACATCCATTTTCAGGCTGTCGGAAATTGGTGCTTCCTGCGGCTCCTCAGGCACTTCAGCTTCTACTTTTGCAGCGACTTCCACCGCTTTTTCGATAGCATGCTTCTTACTTGCTTGGCGCGCCAGATAACCAGCAGCACCCGCCAATGCCAGGAACGGTAACATCGGCATGCCCGGCAAAAACGACAGCACAACCATCACGAAGGCAGACATGCCAAGCGCTTTTGGGTAGCCGGTAAACTGCCGGACGAGCGCCTTATCAGCAGCACCCTCAACGCCCGCTTTAGAAACAAGAATACCCGCAGCGGTGGAAACAATCAGTGCTGGGATCTGAGAGACCAGACCATCACCAATTGTCAGCAGCGTATAGTTTTCGGCAGCCTGAGCGAACGTCAGGTTCTGCTGCATCACACCGATAACGATACCACCAATCACGTTGATGAACGTGATCATCAGACCGGCAACCGCATCACCGCGCACAAACTTGGAGGCACCATCCATGGAGCCGAAGAAGGTAGATTCAGATTCCAGCTCTTTACGACGGGTCCGCGCAGTCTCCTCATCAATCAGGCCTGCACCCAGATCCGCATCAATCGCCATCTGCTTACCGGGCATAGCATCCAGCGTAAAGCGGGCAGAAACCTCAGCAATACGGCCAGAACCCTTTGTAATAACGATGAAGTTCACAATCACAAGAATTGCGAACACGATAATTCCGATCACGAAATTACCGCCCATCACAAAACTGCCGAAGGCCGCAATCACATTGCCTGCAGCATCTGATCCCTCATGTCCGTGCGACAGGATCAGTCGCGTCGACGCCATATTCAACGCCAACCTCAACATGGTCGCAATCAGCAACACGGTCGGAAAAGCAGAAAACTCCAAAGGCTTCTGAATGAAAAGTCCCACCATCAGGATCATCACGGAAAAGATGATCGAAATGGCAAGGAACATATCCAGAAGCATCGCAGGCATCGGAACAATGAGCATCACAAGGATGACCATCACACCTGCTGCAAGTCCAAGGTCGCCTTGCTTTATGGCGCCCCAAAGATCTTGAAAGAACGCTGAGTTACCAGCAGCACCTAATCCGGGCACGCGAGCAGCAGAAGGAGCGCTGTCGCTTCCCCCTTGAGCTGCTTGTGTATTTGTCTCTTCAGACATCGCCGCGCCCTATCCGTTCTTATGCGTCTGCAGTGCCAGCGCGTGCTTCGCCTGGCCCTGGAACCTCAACACCCTCTTTGGTGTAAAGGTTCAACTTGTTGCGAAGCGTGCGGATCGAAATACCGAGGATCTTTGCAGCGTGGGTACGGTTCCCCAAACAATGATCCAGCGTATCCAGAATGAGATCACGCTCCACATCAGCAACGGTACGCCCAACCATATCGCGCGAGACTGCTTCAGCTGCATGAGCCGCACGCGCAGCGGTTTGCTGCCCAGCCCCCATCGCGATTGGCGATCCATCAGGCATACGAATAGCGTCCGCATCAATCTCAGCACCAGAGGAAAGAAGGACAGCACGGTGCATGGTGTTTTCCAGCTCGCGTACGTTCCCTTTCCATTGGTTCGCCAGCAGAAGCTGACGCCCTTCCTGAGAGATCGGCAGAGCTTTTGTGCCATTCGCCTTCGCATAAATCTCAATGAAGTGACTTGCCAGCTCCAGAATATCCGCAGGACGTTCCCGCAGTGCCGGTAGCTTCAGGTTCACAACATTCAGACGGTACAGCAAATCCTCACGGAAGCCGCCATTCCGCACTTCTTCAGCCAAATCACGGTTGGATGTTGCGATGATGCGAATATCAACGGGAACCGGACGGCTACCACCAACGCGATCAATCACCCGCTCCTGAATAGCGCGCAACAACTTGGCTTGCAGACGAACATCCATTTCGGAAATCTCGTCAAGCATCAAGGTGCCGCCATTGGCTTCTTCAAACTTACCAACACGGCGCGCAACAGCTCCGGTAAAAGCACCTTTCTCGTGGCCGAAAAGCTCGGATTCAAGAAGATGCTCAGGAATTGCAGCGCAGTTGATGGAGATAAACGCCTTATCAGCACGACTGGACTTGCTGTGCAGGAAGCGGGAAATCACTTCCTTACCAGACCCGGACTCACCCGTAATCAAAACCGATGCATCAGAAGGAGCAACTTGCTCGGCCAGCTTGATCACGCTTGCCATTGCTGCGTCGCGGTAGATCAGATCCTCGCGCTCTTCCGTAACAGCAGCCAGTACCGCAGCAATCAGCTCCGGATCAGGCGGCAGCGGTATGTATTCCTTTGCACCAGCCCGAATGGCAGACACAGCCGCGCGCGCATCCGTTCCCAACCCGCACGCAACGAGTGGCACATGGATACGCTCGCGTTCTGTCAGTTCTACCAGTTGACCGATATCTTCATTGACATCCACCATCAGAAGATCCGCACCCTGACCAGAGCGCAAGACTTTCATGGCCTCAGGAGCGCCAGGCGCATGGGTAACAGATGCCCCCCGCTCCATCGCGATCTTGGTTGCGGTCGTCAGCTGACCGCCAAGGGTCCCAACGATCAAGAGCCGCATGTCAGTTCCTTTCCATTACGCCCCATGACAATCACTTATCCGCCTTGATGATTTCAGTCATGGTGACACCAAGCTTGTCTTCCACGAGCACAACTTCGCCGCGTGCGATCAGCCTGTTATTCACGTAAACGTCGATGGCCTCGCCGACCTTCCGGTCGAGTTCCATGACGATCCCGGTATCCAAATGCAAAAGGTCGGAAACCTTCATCTTTGTATGCCCAAGCACAGCAGCCAGTTGGACCGGAACATCAAAAACAGCTTCTAAATCCTCAGCTGCCTTAACGCCGCCTGCACCTTCTTCATCCAGGCCACCAGCGCGCTGGGTACTCTGGTGTTGGTCCAGCACCATTCCCTGTTCATCACTGCTCATAATCAACCTTTCTGATCCCGCACCGGCCATCGCCAGCCCGGTCATAGGCAAAAACTAAAATCACGCCGCTCGACTGGCCCGCTCACGGGCGTCGAAATGGGATTTTATGACTTGTTCAATATGCTCAACCGTCTTGCGACGATCACGAATAATCCCACCATCTGGCCATTCAATTCGGCAATCGCCACGCGACATGCTCTCGGACTTCACAACATGCACCTTGCCCTCAAAGCTGCTGTTCAGAACCAGACCTTCAACCATGTCTTCCAGCGCGTGCGTATCTTCTGTCGGCACCTCAATCAAAATCTGAGGGATCTTGCGCAAGGGAGCCAGACATTCAGCAAGCAATGCCACAACTTCAGCAAGCGGCTCACGCGCAATAAGGTGACTACAAAGACGGCGCGCAATCAGGAAGCACATAGAGACCAGGTTCTGCTCTTGAGCGCGGATCTGGCTTTCAAGATCACCCAGAGCAACTTCCAGTCGCTCCCGCAACACCACCAGTTCTTCTTGTGCACTCAGCTTCTGCTGCTCAGCAATCGCCTGCCGGGCCTGCATCTCACCGCGAGCAAACGCAGCCTCTTCAGCAGCTTTTAAAAGCTGCTTATGCTCAGCAACAGTAATGGTTGGCTCCGGCGGCGGCACATCCTCAACAGCTGCATCGGCCTCAACCTCATCGATTGACTTTGTGTCGAACAAAAAGCGTTGCCGGACAGCGCCTTGAGGCATCACAGTAACCATTAGCAAGCCCCCGGAATGATCAAAGGAAAGAAGAGGTTAGTAGACAAGTTCGTCCTCCCCTTTCTTCTTGTTGATGGTGATCTCACCGGAAGCTGCCAGATCTTTTGCTTTGAGGACGAGACCGTTCTGCGCTTCATCCACTTCACGCAGGCGCACAGGTCCCATGTTATCCATGTCCTCTTGCAGCATCTTTGCTGCACGTGAAGACATGTTGGCCGTAAAGAACACAACAGCAGTCTCGGACGCCCCTTTGAGGGCCATTGCCAACTGATCTTTCTCAACATTGCGCAGCAAGGTTTGGCAGGCACCGGAATCGAGCTTCAGCAGATCTTCGAAGGTAAACATCAGATTGCGGATACGCTCTGCAGACTCACGGCTATCTTCCTCCAACGCAGCTAAAAAGCGGCCTTCGGTCTGTCTGTCGAAATTGTTGAAGATGTCGGCCATCATCTCATGGCTATCACGACGACTGGTCTGGGACAGATTCGACATGAATTCGACCCGCAGTGTCTGCTCAACCTTCTCCAGAATATCCTTCTGAATTGACTCCATGCGCAGCATGCGGTTCACCACATCCAGCGCCAGCTCTTCATTCAGAAGCGCAAGAACGCGAGCTGCATGGTCACTCTGAATTTTGGAAAGAACCACTGCAATGGTCTGCGGATACTCATTCTTTAGATAGTTCGCCAGAACATTTTCAGGAACGTTGGAAAGTTTCTCCCACATATTCCGACCTGCAGGACCCCGAATTTCCTCCATAATGATCGCAACACGATCCGTTGGCAGGAAAGAGTTCAGCAGGCGCTCTGTAACATCCACGTTCCCGTTCAATGCACCACGGGTGGAAAGCCGCTTCAGGAAGTCAACAAACAGCTCTTCCAGCATGGTCGGCGTCACAGGGCCAAGGCTCGCCATCGCACTAGAAACCTGACGCACTTCAATTTCATCCAGTCCGGCCCAAATGGCCTTTCCATACTCTTGCCCAAGCGCCAAGAGCAGAACGGCTGCGCGCTCTGCTCCTCCAAGCTCTCGTTCAGCCACTCCGGATGAGACTGATAAGGCTTGCTCGGTCGATTCCTGCTGCAGTATCTCCTCACTCATCCTACGCTGCCTCGTTCAACCAACCGCGAACGATATTGACCGCTTCGCTCGGAGAATCTTCGATCAACTCACTTATTTGCTGAATTGAACTTTGATGGAGAGCTGCCTGCATTTTGGCGTCTTCAATCCATTCTGCTGTTGGCATTTCTGCAGGAACCTCCTCCATTTCACCAACAACACCTCCAATTTGCGCAGGGCCCTCAGCAACCAGCGTACCATCTGGCAGCATCTGAACACCACCTTCTGCAGCTGCCGCTCTCTCTTCTTCTTTAGCAAGAATACGCTTCATCAGCGGAGAGACGGCGAAGATCAACAGCAGGATGGTGATCACAAACAGAACGCCCAGCTCGGCAAACTTCATGATGTCAGCGCGTGTAAAGTCGAACAGCCCACCGTCGCTATCACCAAAGTCCTGAAGCGGAGCCTCGACAAAGCGCATATTGACCACTTCAACAGTGTCACCACGGTGCTTGTTAAAGCCAACAGCAGTCCGAACCAGAGTAGCAATTTGCTCCAGCTCATCTTTACTACGCGGCTGATAGGTCTGCGTGCCATCCTCACTTGTTGTGTAGGTACCATCAACCAGAACCGCTACAGATAACCGCTCCAAACCACCCGCTTCATAAATCTCCGTCACAGTACTCTTGGAGATCTCGTAGTTCAGGATTTCCTCAGAAACATTAGAGGCATCCTTGGACCCGGTCGCACTGCCAGCTGCGTCTGCATTCGGCAACTGGTTGCCAACAGAAACCGTCTCCTCACCATTGGTGGAAGAGGCGTTCTCTTCTTTACTCTGAGAGGAACGCAACACCTGCCCATCAGGATCAAACAGCTCCTGCGTCTCGGTTTTGCGGTTATAGTTGATTTCTGCAGCAACCCGTACACGAGCACGACCGGTTCCAACGACGTTATTGAGGATCTCTTCAACCTGTTGCCGCAGGCGAGCCTCCATTGTCGAACGTCGTTCATCAAGCGAAGAGCCACCAGCAAGCCCCTCTTTATCGCCGGTTCCGCTGGCAAGCAAAGTGCCGCGCTCATCAACGATAGAAACGTAAGAAGGCTCCAACCCTTCAACAGCCGTAGCCACAAGATGCTGAATGGCCCGGATTTGGCCACCAGACAAAGATCCCTGCACCTTAATTGCAATAGACGCTGTCGGCGGTTCCCGATCACGCTGGAACAACTGCTTTTCAGGGATCACCAAATGAACACGCGCAGAAGAAATACGGCCAATGCTGCGTATAGTTCTGGAAAGTTCGCCTTCAAGAGCCCTGAGGCGGTTCAGGTTCTGTACAAAACTGGTTGCACCAAGCGTATCTGTCTTATCGAAGATTTCATAACCAACACCACCACCAGATGGCAGGCCAGCTTCCGCCATTGTCATGCGCAGACGATGAACGTTCTCCTGAGGTACAAGAACACTACGTCCGTTGACACCCAACTCATAAGAAACACCTTGAGATTCAACCTGACTAACAATCGCAGCAGCATCTTCAAGAGTAAGGTCCGTGAACAGTGGTACCATCTGCGGTGCTGTCGCACGAACAATGATGAAACCGAACAGGCCGATCAACGTAACAGCCATCGCCCCCATCGCTGCCAGTCGCGCGGGCCCAAGTCCTTTCAAGAAGTCAAGGATTCCACTCACAGTTGCCGCCCCGTACGTTCAAATCGCTCATTCAAAAAGTACCAGCAATACTCTCAACACCTTGGAAATTGGCGTGAATTGCCCCTGATTTGCTGGTAGGTAAAAATTGCCCGCCTTAGAGTTAACAAAAGGTTAACGAAACCCTAATAATCGGTAAACGGGAAATCTACCCACAAAGAAGCATTGTGGAATATCGCAGGAAAGGCCTTTGACTAGGCTTTTGAAGAGTCGAATGAATCTTGTGCGGCCTGTTCGGCAGATTTTGCCGAAGCAGTTAAGACATCATGGTTAATCTGTAAAATTGTACAAAATGTGGCTTCCGCATACAAAAAGGCCGGCTGAGACAGCCGGCCTTTTCAGAACCTCAAACCTGTTTGGGCATGACACCCTTTTTGCCTGAAGCTTACTAGTTGCTGCGATAGTCCTGAACGCGTGTAGCGCGCAAGCCGGCTAAACCGTGTCGGTCAATCGAATTCTGCCAAGACAGAAATTCTTCAACCGTCAAAGTATACCGGTTACATGCTTCATCCAGAGACAATAAGCCTCCGCGCACAGCTGCAACCACTTCAGCTTTTCTCCTGATAACCCATCTCTTTGTAGAGGTAGGAGGAAGATCCGCTATCGTCAGAGGGCTCCCATCGGGGCCGATGACGTATTTTACTCGTGAACGTATATGTTCGGTCATTCTACTCTCACACAAACCATGACCAAGCTGAGGATGAGAATAGAACAAGGCGCTTAAAATTTGGCTAAGCCCCCATCAATGTTTTGGTAAGATTCATAACCGGGGATCTTAGTGGATATTAACTACTACAGAATTCCATTGACTCCAGTGACCTCACCCACGGGAATTTTGAGGTCGCCCATGTGCAGAATGATGTCGCCAGTACTGAAGTCGACAGCATCCACTTTCCCTTTCACTTCAGTCTGAACTGCGAAAGGCTCACCGTTGGCATCCTTGGTAATAATATCAATGGAATAGGCGCCATCGCCAGCTTTTGTGCCGTTTGTCGCCACACCATCCCATTCAAAGGTGTTGTCACCTTCCTTTAGATCAATCTCTTCCTGATAGACCTCAGCACCCTCACTATTTTTAACAGTAATGGTTGCCTTACCTTCGGAAACTGCATCAAGGTTCCAAGATGCTTTGTCATCCTTGAGCTGCGCTGACGCACTCTGAGCAGTCACTTCCTTACCGATATAGTTTACAAACTGACTCGCACTTTGCGTTTTCAGCTGAGTGAGCTGCTCCTCTAATTTCTCTGTAGTTGCAACCTGTTGCTCAACCATCGTGTATTGAACCAACTGATTCGTGTATTCAGCCGAATCGAGAGGTTCCAACGGATCCTGGTTTTGCACCTGTGTGGTCAGCAATGAGATAAACAGATCGAAGTTGGCATTGATGCTGTTCTGGGTGCTTGCGCCAGAGGTGTCTGCATTCGGTGTCAGAGCGTTAATTGTAGTCATTGTCTATATCCTCGTGCGCGGCATCAAACCGAGATATCCAGTCCACCAGCGCGGGCAGCACTATTTAAGTTGTTATGTGCAAGATAATTTTCATCTGGCAACTCAGTGCCTTCTGACGCTCGATCCAGCTGTCCAACATTGGCCTGTCGGTTCTCTTGCTGATCTGAAGTCTGCGAGCCACGCCCTCCAAGTGAGAACTGAAGAGAGCTCTTATCGCTTTCGATCCCAGCTTCCTGAAGAGCCTTTTCTAACCCACGTTGATCTCGCTGCAAAAGTTCAAGAGTTTCAGGTCTCTCAACAATCAAATGCGCCCGTACGCGGCCATCCTTACTAAATTCAAGAGAAACATCGACTCCACCCAGTTCTTTGGGATCAAGCCGGATTTCAAAACGATCAACGCCGCCACTTGCCTGCCGGGCAATCTCAGGCCACACAGCATTCGCAACATTTCTCAGTGTAGAGGTTGGCAGAGAACCCACTGAACGGAATGCCGTGTCAGAACGTGCAGCAGTGCTGGAGATTGCTTCAGAACTTTCCCAATCAAATTCAGTGTCAGATCCATCCAATGGACCGGCAGCCAAGCCCCAACCGAGTGCCGTTGTTGAGGCAGCCTGCTCATTTGCCTGTGGTACCTTCACCTGAATACTGACAGCAGACGCAGTATTTTTCTTTTCAGCAGATGCTGTCTGTTCTGCAGGCTTGGTCAGAGCACTAGTAAGGTCATCGGTCTCGGGAGCATCACCAACCGCGGCGACGGCTTCAGAGCTAGATGTCACTTGCACAACTCCACCAGCGGCTTTGTCTTTCCCAACCATCGGTGCCGCAGCTGTGGTCACAGCAGCAGTCCGGCTCACCTGTTCCGCAGAACGAACGCCGATTTCATGATCTTGCGCCGAGGCGACTTCAACAACCTTCTGCACCTGCGAAACCTGGCCATTCTTTTCTGAAGAAGCATCAGGCTTAGAAGTCACATTCGGGAAAATGATGTCACCATCACCGTCAACAGATGCAGGTTGCGCTATTCGTTGCTGGTTTCCTACAAAGCTTGAACCTGCACGATCAGTTTGTCGAACAAGCACCGGCTTTTCTAAGGAAGCGTCTGCCTCAACGTCAGCAACAAGAACATCCCCGCGAGTAGTCTGAACAGCTCCCTTACCCTCAGCAGATTGCGCCTGCACAGGCTCGGATTGAACCTTGAGGCTCTTCACTTCTGACGCTGTTGCCAGCTCACTAACCTGACGACCAGCGACAGATTGAGATGACCGGACATCTGCCTCAACCGCAACACGAGCCGCTGCAGTGGTCTTTTCGACAGGAGCACTGACTGAGTTAACGGTTGTTTCAACGCTTCCGCTCTCTGAAGTCGTGACAGCACGATTACCAGCTATATTTGCGACTTGCTCTGCCTTAACCCCATTGCTCGCTGGCTGAACTTGTGGTGAAGCAGCAGAGTTCGGAGACTGCTCAGAGACCTCTGGAGAACGTGCAATCAGCTCAGGAGAAACCTTAGCTACTTGATCTGAAGCAGGGAGTTCCAGCGCATTTAACTGAGGCCCAGATGAATCTCTTTGTTTGACAGTGGTAACCTGCCGCTCGGACGTTACGCCCGATTGCAAGCCTGAAGCATTACGAGTGTTGTCTTTAGATTCCTGCGCAGCACTTACAACGCCTGCCTCTTGAGCAGCAGCACCCGCCAGAGCTGTTACCGGTCTATCATCCGCCTGCGGCAAGATCTGCCCACCACGCTCCGCCAGCTGTAAGGTACCAAGATTTGCAACTGCACTCTCACCTGTCTTGGAAGAGATAGCCTCACCCTCACCTGCAACAGGAGCAGCGTTTTGGACATGAGTGACCGGCTGATCGACTTCCGCTCCGCTTGCTTTCTCCGCTAAGGCTGGCTGACTGCCTACTTCCTGGACATTTTGTGGCAAAGCAACAAAAGGTGTTTTCCCTTCGCCACCATTGACACGACGCGCTTCATCATTAGTGGTCGCAACTGCCCCCAATCCCGGAACCGCGCCTGACAATGGAACCTGAGAAACAGTGGAAAGCGGCAGATCACCAGCCAAACCAGCAACTGTACTCTCACCATTTTCATCCTTGATGAGATTTGGACTTAAAGCCGGTAGATCGCCGCCAGTAGTTAAAGCACCAGAGAAGAGATCCACTGCAGTTGCCGCTGCACCATCTCCCTCAGAAGCTTTGGCGAGCAGACCGGAGAAAGTATCGGCATTTTGGCCGAGCACACTCTCACCAAGCAGCGCATTACCACCTTGCCCCACAATGGGGCCTAAAGGCGTTTGCGGCTGAACAGGACCGGTTAAACTCAGCAAAGCAGATTGCGACATATATTCCTCAAACTACGCAGCACACACCATCAGCAACGATGGTCAAGACATCTTGCGCGCAGATATGCAATTAGCGGGCCAATCACATAACCAAGAAAATATAAACAATTTCAAATAGATAAATTAAATTCAACATTTCAAAGAACAGACAACAAGATCATTTATTGCCCCTGCCTCGGCAACAAATGCCCAGCAAGTAAAAACATCAATCAAAAAGATTGGCCTTCCGTCGAGTTTTAGGTATATTCCCGCCAACTAGCACGCTCGAAGCGTACGCATGCGAAGCGTTTAAAAGAGAGCCCGCGTTTAGCCATCGCCAGAGCGCAGCAAGCACTAAGCAAGCAAAAGAAACTAATCTGCGCTTCAGACTTCAATGTCTCCCAGGATTGAAATCTGCTCGTGATGTTATAGATACGGCTCTCACTTAAACGCGCCTACAGGATGAGGTAATTGGAATGCTAAACAGTCTTGGCCTGCCCGGCCGCCCAGAAGACACACGGGTGGTTGTTGCCATGTCAGGCGGCGTTGATTCATCGGTTGTTGCCGGAATGATGAAACGCGAAGGCTATGATGTGGTCGGCGTCACTCTACAGCTCTACGATCATGGCGAAGCAATCCAACGCAAGGGCGCTTGCTGTGCCGGGCAAGACATCCACGATGCCCGCCGTGTTGCAGAAAAACTCGACATTCCGCATTACGTTCTGGATTATGAATCCCGCTTTAAAGAGCAGGTCATAGAACGCTTCGCGGACAGCTATATCAATGGCGAAACACCGATTCCATGCGTAACATGTAACCAGACCGTCAAGTTCAAAGACCTTCTGGAAACTGCCAAGGACTTGGGCGCTGATGTCCTGGTCACAGGTCACTATGTCCGTACAGGCGTGGAAGGCAATCAGCTTGCCATGTTCCGTCCTGTCGATCTGGACCGTGATCAAAGCTACTTCCTGTTCGCAACAACACAGGAACAGCTCGATTTTCTGCGCTTCCCATTAGGTGGCATGACCAAACCAGAAGTTCGCGAACTTGCGCATGAGTTTGGACTGGCAATTGCTGACAAGCATGACAGTCAGGACATCTGCTTTGTGCCGGAAGGCCGCTACACAGACGTTATTGCCAAGCTTCGCCCGCACGCAGCAGAACCAGGTGATATCGTGCATGTGGATGGCCGCATTCTTGGCCGACACAATGGCATCATCCATTACACCATCGGTCAGCGCCGCGGTATCGGAGTTGCAACTGGTGACCCTCTCTATGTTGTTCATCTGGATGCAGATGGACGACGCGTGATTGTTGGTCCGCAAGAAGCGTTAGCAACCCACAACCTACTACTGCGCGAAGTAAACTGGATTGGCCCAGGTACACTGGATGATCTGCCGGAAGACGGCATCACAGTTTATGCAAAGGTGCGTTCTACCCGCCCACCAACAGAAGCCATTCTGCGCAAGAGCGGCGAAAACATTTTTGTCGAGCTGGTAGCAGGCGAATTCGGCGTGGCCCCAGGCCAGGCTTGCGTTTTCTTCGACAAAGACGGTCAGGAAGCACGCGTTCTCGGCGGCGGTTGGATTCAGCGGGCCGAGAAGCAAGAAGGCGCAGAAGCAGCCCTCAAAGCACTGCTCGGAAAAGGCTGGGAAGCAGCAGGCTTTCCTGCAAGCTAAAGCATTGCCAACTAACCGAATTATTCAAACCGCCCCGCCTGACCTGATCGTCACCGGGGCGTTTTATTTTGAGCTCTCTAGCCTGTACCTTGCTCAGCCCCAACACGACACCACTCCACAAATCCTAGAAAAGCTACTCCAGAATTTCCAACTTGGCAAAAAATGAGATTTTCTTGTTCCTGACAACTACAACTGGCAGTTATTGCTCTACGAAATTGGCATTAACCCTAGGTTTTCATGGAGTTTTTCACAAGAGATCATATTTCCACAAAACTTACCTAAGAACGCTTGACGCCATCCCTCTGGGGCCTTATACACCCCTTCACAGCGCGGCGGTCAACACCGCAACATAGCGCACCGGATGGCGGGGTAGCTCAGTTGGTTAGAGCAGCGGAATCATAATCCGCGTGTCGGGGGTTCAAGTCCCTCCCTCGCTACCATCTCTCTTCAAACGAAGATCGAGACGACAAGGCACCGTAAGGTGTCTTTTTTGTTTTTAGATCCCAAAGCGCTTCTAAACACTTTTCAATTCACTATTTTCAAATCAAAAAACGCTTCACTCAAGTATCACTTATTCTAGACATTGCGAGCCACGAAGTTCATGGGTATCTGCTAGCGCTTTTCTGTGGCATTCGGCAGTGACATTGCCTCCACTCGCGCAGTTATTACCAATCTCCCAATTCAGCACACGACTTAGCAAGAAATAGACCATTTCCGTCGCCCTCTGCTTGCGGAAAACGCAACGCGAGGCTGACCGAGGCGACTAACAAAGCAGGAAAATACCAGGTTGGATGCTGTAACATGATAGCGGTTATTAGAACTCCTGATCTGCAATCTCGCTCAGCTCATCCTTAGTAGCACCCAAAATCCAATCAATCTCAACAGAAGCTGGTGCCTCATATAACATCTTGATGCGTGAAGGGCGCTCAACAAGCGCCCTCTAGGTCGATAATGGCCCCTCGAACTTGCGGCTAAAGCCTCTCAAGTTCGGGAAATCTATTCCACTTAATCTGACTTTGGTTCGCCTTGCACCAGATACTATTTGATTGATAATGCATAATAAGGCTGCCCTTTATGATCACTCGAACATATAGTCGCCCTGTGTAGCCTCCAAACGTATTTTTAGCGTTTAAACGTCCACAGTAACCAATACTTCCGTTAGAAAAATTTAATTGATTAGAAAGCTCAGCATCTCGAATGCTGTACGGATCATAAAAATTCTCTTTTACTGCATTAATCAGTATTTTCTTATGTGCAGCTGTTGGTTTTTTGTCAAACTGCACCTGTTGAACCGTCACTGTTTGGCAACCGGCAGCAAGCAGGGCCAAACCTAAAACAAACAAACGTGTATACTTCATTCCATAACCAAAATTAGAACCGACAAAACAGCACCATCTAGAGTTGCATAAATAGAACATGTCAATTCAAATTGTAGCAATTCTGTAATTGCAGCCTTTTTTCCAGTTAACTTACACTGCTGATAACCTGTCCTGATAATAACTAATTGCTTCTCGCTTACAGCCAGTTCACTAAACCTCAAGCCAGCCCTGAACGCTATTTCTTCGGAGTATGCTTCTTACCCATTTTTTCCAGCAGTTCAGCATACTTTTCGCAAGGATCAGTCGTCTCAACTCTGCCGGTGAACCAGACGTAATCAAACCGGTTTACATCAGCGAGGCTGTAGTCGCTCAGTTGATCTTTGCCAGCGCCCACCTCAACAGCCGCAAGATTCAGTGTGCTATCTTTGCTATCAAGCCACCATGGAACACCGCGGTCCTTACGGGTATGGCCATTCCCTGCAATCAGAATGGAACCACGCTCAGAGTTCTTTGCTGTCCGCATGAACGATGCCATTGAGGCATCTTTGATGCGTTGCATCCCCACCATTGGTCCTAGGTTCTCGCGAGGTACAACGCCGCAATGCGAGCGCTCAAGCTCATCCAGCAGACTGTTATTTTGCTCTTCACTATATTGCTGGTTCCATCTGAAGCTCTTGGCGTTCTCTTCAGAAGGTTGCTTCCCTTGACCGACCTTAAGAAGCAGCTCCCGTTCAGGTGCCCCCGGCACAACACGCATGCCAAACTCTGCCGCTTCATTGAAGATCGGCTCATACATATGCCATGCTGGCCAACCGCGCTGTTCCCATTCCAGCTTTTCGGCTAATCCTGCAACATCTTCAGGCTTAAGCTCTTTCAACCACTTAAGATACTTTGGCTCAATCATCTCCATAACAATAAATGGGTTACGGCCAGCAGCACCCATTTGCTTGAGAGCTTCAGCTTGAATTTCATGATGCCGCGGATTGTCGTGTTTTTCGCCAACCAAAATATGATCTTTGTCGGCAGCACGCTTCCACAGTTCAGCCTGAGAGATTTGCTTGCCTGTTTTCAAATCCCAGACCGTATCCACGAGAGGATGATCTGTCATCAAAAGCTCAACCGGAACCTTCTCAGCCAGTTTACTTTCATTGCCTCCGCTCTGCCCAGAAGCAGCTTCACTGGCAAGAGTAAGTGCACTGTAGGTGATCGCAAACGCAAACGCATTCATTGCTTTTTTCAGCATATTCTTTTCCCAGAAAGGAGGAGTGCAGCAACTTCTGCAGCCAAACGGATCAAATATCTTTATCACCTAATAGCACAACATTATTATGATTATTGCACTCAAGTTTCTTACTTCTAGTGATGCCATGCAAAAAAAAGCAAGCAAACAGCTTACACCGTTTGCTTGCACCAGTTTTCTTAACTGAGATCAGCCTCAGGCTTCCTGCATTCACTCACCAGCAACCGAAACTTCAGGTGTTTTCGGAGCTTCTGGCCTTGGAAAAAACAACCTCATCACCCCCGCTTTGAATCTCCCGACATCAGCCAGGATCATCATGAACGTTGGGATCAGGAACAAGGTGATCAAGGTTGCAAATAGAATTCCAAAGCCCAAGGACACCGCTGCAGGAATGAGGAACTGAGCCTGTTCAGCGGTTTCGAAGATCATTGGTGCCAGCCCGGCAAACGTGGTCGTCGAGGTTAGGATCACGGCACGCATGCGCTGAGTTCCTGCTGCAACAAGAGCCTGACGCATTGGCATACCGACAGCCCTATTGTCATTAAAGGCAGAAACCAGAAGCAGACTGTCGTTCACCACAATACCGCTGAGAGCAAGTATCCCGTTGATGCTGAGGATGGAAACGGGGATACCAACAATCCAGTGCCCGATAATCGCTCCCGTAATACCAAACGGAATAGCGATCATGACCACAATCGGCTGGGTGTAAGACTTGAGCGGCACCGCAAGCAGAACATAGATCGCGATGATCGTAATTCCAAAGGCAGTCATCAGCCCACCAATTGCTTCCCGTTGCTGTTCAACCTCTCCCCCAAAATCAACGGCAACACCGGGATACATTGCCTGTAGTTCTGGCAAGATTTCCTGATTGAAATAGGTAACCAATGCATCAGCGGCGATTTCGTCTTTATTGATCTGCGCATCCAGTGTCGCCACCCGCTTGCGTGAACTGCGATAGATCTCATCTACAGTCAGATCAGAATGCAAGTTTGCAACGGAGGACAGCAAGATAGGATCACCAGCCGGAGTGCGAACATAGAGCGTTTGCAAGGCTGCAGCAGAGCTCCGCTGCGCCTCTGGGTAACGCACCCTAACCTTCACCTCTTGCTGGTTCCGCTGGAACTCCTGTATCTCTGCGCCGCCGATAGCCTGAAACACCTGCTCAGAAATGGCAGAGGTCGTCAGGCCAACGGAGCGTCCATAATCAGTGAGTTCAATGTTCAATCGCCCACGCACAGCCCTGAAGTCATTGGTAACCGACAAAACGCCGTTCTGGGTTGAGAGCCTATCCTCAACGTACTGACTAGCCGCAATCAACTGATCAACATCATCCAGTAGTAGCTCCACTCTGAAATCAGCAAAATCAAAGTCATCAGCCGCAAACTTAATCGTTTGCGCCCCTTCAACAGGTCCAACCAGCTTGCGCCAGCGCTCTGCAATCTCATTTGCGGTAATGTCACGCTCGCTTGGCGGTGTAGCAATTGCCAGCACAGTCACGTTTCCATCGTCACTGGCCTGCATCTCAATGCCAGTGATCGGAGAAACACCAGACGTTACTTCAGCATCCAACTGCGCTTTCAATTCATGAGCCGCCGCTTCAATCCGGTTCGCTTCAGCAAACAGTCGCCCATAACCAAGGTCAGGCTCGCCTTTATAGGTCGCAGTCACGATTTGACGTGGGATCTCTGGAAAGAACACAACACGCACAATCCCAGAAGGCACCATGTAGACCACCGCCACAAAGAGCACCACAAAGCACAAGGCAGACAGATAACGCATTCTGAGGCTGAGCTTCACCAAGGGGCGATAAACACTTTGCTTAAACCGCTCCAAGCCGCCGCTGACAGCGTTCTGAATAACCTTCCAACCACGAGAAAGCGGATTAGCAGGCTTTGCATTATGCTTCAGATGAGCCAGATGCGCAGGCAGAATGAACTTGGATTCAATGATCGAAAACACAAGGCAGAAGACCACCACCCAGGAGAACACCGAGAACACTTCCGCCAGCCGTCCAGTCACCAGCGTGATTGGGTAGAAAGCAGCAATTGTCGTCAGCACACCAAAGATTGCAGGTGTGGCGACCAGTTTGACGCCCTTGATGACGTTATCAATCCCATCGCCTTCTTTCTCAGTCACACTATGTGCGCTCTCAGCAACCACAATCGCATCATCAACCACGATACCAAGCGCAATGATGAACCCAAACGTGGTCATCTCATTGAGTGTCATTCCCCAAAAGGAATCTCCCATCAAAGTGAGTGCGCCTGCGAAAGCGATTGGTAGTCCCATCGCAACCCAAAAAGCCGTACGTAAGTTGAGAAATAGCGCTAGAGTGACAAGTACAAGCCCCATCCCCATCAGGCCGTTTTTCATCATCAGCGAAAGACGGTCTGAGATGTTCTCGCTCTCGTCCTCCCAAAAATCAAACTTGATGTTCGTGGGCAAGCTGTCTTCGGCTTCAACCTCATTGATAATTTCACGTGCTCGCACTGCAGCAGGAATAAGATTGGCTTTCCCGATCAGCTGCACGCTCAGCTTTCTGGCAGGTAGTCCTTGATAGCGGTAGATTGAGCGATCATCCGTGTAAGCATCCGTAATCTTTGCAACATCCTGCAATCGCACAACGGTGCCATCAGAAAGAGTCACAACCGGAATGCTTTCAAAGTCTTGCAGAAAATAACCCTGCCTGTCAGCTTTGATTAGGATCCTACCGTTTTCACTCTTCAAACTGCCTTGCTGAGAAATGAGCGAGAAGTTACCTACCTGCCGAACCAGTTCATCGAAGCTGAGCTTGTACCGCTGCAATGCTTCTTCTTGCACTTCAATCGATATCTCCTGTATCCGCTCGCCACTGATGGTGACAGAAGGGATCAGTGCGTCTTCAAGTAAGCGATCTTTGATACGTCGTGCAACAGTATCCAGAACATCTGGATCCGCATCACCATAGAGCTCAACTTGAATGGCGTCTTCAATCTCTTCCGCGCGCACCACAACTGGCTTTTCAGCAGTGGAAGGAAGAGAAACAGCATCCACCTTGGTTTTGATGTCCGAAAGAAGCTTATCCAGATCAGTGCCTGACGACTTTTCAATTACAATCGAAGAGTTGCTCGCCGTGGAGGTGCTGGTGACCTTTTTAATACCTTCGGTCCCCGTCAATGCACGCTCAATCTTCTCCGTCACACCACGTTCGGTTTCCTGCGCAGCACCTGATTTGTATTCAACGCTGATGGTGACTTGATTGGCTTCAAATCCCGGGAAACCCTCAGTGCGAATGTTCATTGCCGTGTAAACACCAGCAACAAAAATGCAGATCATAAGCAGGTTCGCCGCAACCGGGTTGTGCGCAAACCAGGCGATCCACCCTTTGTGGTTACTCTGTTGCATGGCTTACTCCGCAGCCTGAGTGGTTACAATCTGCTGTGGCAGATAACGACTGATCGGGTTCACCACGATCTTCCAGGGCCCTCGCGAAGGGAACGCGCTCACATCCAAAGCCACCTCGTCAACACGGGTAAACAAAGGCGTCACAAGATGCCGTTCCAACTGGCTGTCATCAGAAACTGTCCAGACATATCCTTGAGAGGTTATGGCGGATGCCGGAACCATGACTATGTCTGGAATCTCTCGCCCTATGAGCATCACACGCACAAATGTACCCGGGCGCATGACAGTGCCCTGTGCATTGCGAGGTTCAATCTGCAATCGCAAGGATTGCTGACGTGTTTGAGCATTCGCAGTTGCCCCAATTGAAGTGATCTTGGCGGGCCATTCCACACCAGCCTCATTCAACACGCGTGCCGATATCTCATTGACACTGAGAGAATTACCCTTCTCGGTCAGCAGCAATTGCCATTGAACAGGCGTCAGAGCCACCTCAACATCCAATGTATCGGTCGAATAAATCTCGGCAATTTGCGTACCTGCAGTAACGTAGCTGGAAGGCGCAATGCTCCGCGAGATCACGACAGCATCAAACGGAGCTACAATGCGGGTGTTTGCAAGGTTACGCTGTGCTTCTACCAGATTGGCCGCAGCAGCTTTGAGCTTCAATTGCTCCTGCTTCAAAAACGGTTTTCGCAAAACCAGCGGAGAAGCTTCTCTTCCTTTGATGTTCGCCCGTTCCCAATCCAGCTCCGCTTGCTTGCCGCGCTGCTCTTCCTGCAACAAGGAGAGCTCTGAACTAGCAAGATTTTCTTCAGCAGTCGCCAGTGCTGCCCGATAGCTGCTATCCTCAATCTCAGCCAGAACATCGCCTTTTGTGAGCATCAAACCCGGTTCGAGTTGCGAGGATAGACCCACAACCCGGCCCGTCACCTCACTCGTCAATTGCTGCTGATAGTGCGCACTCACAGCACCAAAGACTGTAAACTCAACAGCCTCGGGGCTGGCCTCTCGCGTGACCACTGAGACCAAAGGCCGTGGCAAAGTAGGTGTTGTGGCTTCCTGTGCCATAATAGGCTGTGAAGCAGCCAACCCAGCCAGAAGAGCCAGCATCGAAAGGCAAACAGCCTGAAGTGCTTTCGAAGGATATGCTCCGAAAGCCAAAAATGGTCGAAGGGTACTACGCATATTGGGAACTGCTTGTTAGTTTGAGAAGGAATAAAAGTGCCCGCCTAAAGGCCGATGCCAAAAGCAACAGCCAGATCAACACGATTTTGCATTCTGCTGCTGCGGATGTTGACCACCGCCTGCCGGGCAGCAAATGCATCACGCTCCGCAGACAGCAAGGTCACGATATCGGTCAGACCATCACGATACCTTCGCTCGTATTGCTCATAATTGCTTTGAGAATGTTTCAGCGCTCGGCCTAGAATCTGCTCGCGGCTACGTAATGTTTGTTCATTCTGAAGGCCATTTTCCACCTCCATAACAGCCGTTAATAACGTCTGACGGTAAGTCAGCCAAAGGCGGGCAGCATCCAGATCAGCTTGCTCTGCTGTGAGCCGGCGGTTGCCGCCATCCAGTATTGGTGCAGACAGAGAACCAAGGAGACGCCATGCCGGACCTCCATTCAACAAATCTGCAAGACTTGCAGATTGATCACTTGCAGTAAAGTTGACAGAAAAAGACGGAAGCAAGTCCTTATAAGCCGCCTTATGTTGCAGGTCCGCAGCTGCAGCCCGCTCATAAGCAGCTAAAAGATCTGGCCGCCGTCCAAGTGTGGTGGCTGGCATGGCGCCTTTAGGCAGCTTGACGTTGGGGAGCAAGCTACCAGTTCGAAAATGAGTGTTCGGCATCTGGCTGGCAGCAACCTGCATTTGCCGTTTAAGTTGATCAATCTGCAGCTTACGATCAGCCAGATCGGATTGCGCATTGGCGGTGGCAGATCGTGCCGCTTCCAAATCACTCAGCTCCCCGATGCCACGCGTAAATTGATCAGAAATGATCTGCTCAGTGTTCCCTAAGCTGGAAATGCGGGAACGATCCAGATCAGCCAGTTTTTCCAATGCAGTGAGCTGCACCCAGTTCCGCATCGCTTGCGCTGCAAGAGAAGCCCGTGCCGCCTGCAAATCATGTTCGCTCGCGTTCAGGGTCCGGCCAGATGCGCGCGCGCGATCAGAAAGCTTGCCCCAAAGATCAGCTTCCCAATTAACGGTGAGGTCTCCGCCAACAGAACTGGCATAAGACGTCCCTTGGGCAGACTTTGAGCGTTGTCGATCTGAGCTGCTGTTAAATGTTAGTGTTGGCCAAAGTGAACCAGATGCCTTATCTCGCTCCAGCTCTGCTTTTTGTAAATCAAGCACTGACTGACGAAGAGAGATGTTGTTTGCCAACACCGCATCCACGTGTGTGTTCAGCTTCTTGTCACTACTCAATGCAAGCAGTGACGAGAGGTTTTGCGCTTGAGAAGACGTACCTTGGTTCCACTCAGCGGGTGTCTGTTTCACGGCCATTTCTTCCGTAAACGTCGTCCGTTGAGTGCTCAACCCGGTTGCGCAACTTGCCAGCAAAATACCCGATGCAGCAAAAATGAGCATGTGCGATAAAGACCGCATATCCTAACCCCTATAAATTCTTAGGGGAGAAATATCCCAATGGGGATTATCGCAGAGTAACGACGTAACCTATTAATAAATAATCACTTCTATGCTTACACACTATTCCAGATACATCCGTCAAAAAATCAAACGTGTCGTGACGTGATCGCCAATCTGCTCTATCTGAAATGTCCAGTTCAAACGGCTTGCAATCCGGCGAATAAGCGACAGACCAACACCATAACTCTCCTCAAAAACAATCTCACTTTCCTGTTCTGAAAGGTCAGCCGCTTGGTTGGAAATGACGATTTTCTGAGCACTAACCGAAATATCAATTTGGCCATACTGTGTGTGCTGGAAAGCGTTGCGAATGATGTTCGCTGCAATAATGCTCAATGGTACCTTGGGCGCGTCAACAGTTAGAGCTGGAAGGTTCACATTCAGCACAATGTCCTTCCCGCAAAGCAAGTATTTATGATCCTCAATCACTTCATCAAGAAGTGCCGACAGATCCACTTTCTCAAAGTCCGGATTAGGTTCCTGTTCCCGCCCCAGCCACAACAACGTCGCCACAATTGTTTCCATCGAATGGCTTGCACGTTTGATCCGCGCAGTTACTTTGCGCTGCTTGTCATCTGTCGCAATCTTCTCCATGACACTGGTACTGCCAGAGATGATCGTAATCGGGGTCCGCAACTCGTGGCTGGCATGACGCAGGAAGGAATGTTCTCTTTCAACAAATCGTCCCAGTCTCCGCGCAGCACCACTCAGATGATCACCAATTTTATTCAGTTCATCATAATGAAAATCGGGCCGTCGCTCGACTGCACTCGTCTCATTCAACGTATCAGCCCATTCTTGCAATGAAGCAATGCGGCGATTGATACGACGATTAAGGAACTGCGACAACAGAAACACAAGAACAAGAATAATAGCGCCACCAACAAACATGACGCGCTCAAGAAAATCAAAATCCAGAATCCCCCCAGTATCCAGATTCTCATTGAATTTTAACATGCGAACAACATAGAGCGTACGACCATCATTAAGACGCTCAGCCAGGAAAAAGATGACGAATTCTGGAGCTCTCCCGCTTTCACCAACTGGTTCGATATCAGCATGGCCAAGCTCAATTTCATCTTTTGGAAAAGCCTTCTTTACCATCTCTGGCAGATCTTCATATTTGAAGGTCGAGAAGATCCTTGCGTCTTCAGGAGGCAAGTGTGCTGGCTGCTTCTCTAATGCTTTTTCATAGGCAAGTATAAAGCTCTTTAGCTCAACCTTATTTGATAACTTCAACCCAGCAATCAGATAAGAAAACAGACCGATCGTATAGACGATGACAAGCAAACCAACGAAAGCAAGCAGCCAGTTGCGCAGCTCCCTCTTCAGGGTCTTTGCCTTCTTTCTTTTTCGCCTAAATAGAAACATCTGACACTTCCCTCAGGGCCTCAATACAAAGCCGGAGCCCGCAATTGTATGCAAAAGCTGCGTTTCAAAAGGGCGCTGGACTTGGCGGCGAAGTTTATAAAGGTGCACTTTAAGACTATCACTGGCAGGTACCTGGTCACCCCAAACAGCTCTCTCAAGCTCTTGTTTGCTCAAAACATTGGGGGTGCTGCGAACCAGTTGCTCAAGCAAGATCCATCCAGTCGGTGACAGTTTTAACTGACGCCCAGCTCGCACCGCCTGCCGAGCACTCAAATTGACTTCCAGATCCCCGATTGTAACTGCATTACAATGGCCTTTACTCCTGCGATGCAAAGCACGAATACGTACCGCCAACTCAGGAAAGGCAAAGGGCTTGATCAGGTAGTCGTCCGCACCCGCTTCAAATCCGGCAACGCGATCACTCACCGCATCACGCGCAGTCAGCATGAGGATCGGACAGGTGATGTTCTGTGCTCGCAACTGCTGACAAACCGATAGCCCATCAACCTTAGGCAGCGTGAGATCAAGCAAAATAAGATCGTATTGATTTTTCAGTGCGCTATCGAGGCCTGCCTGACCATTAAAGGCAAAGTCACATTCGATATTCTCAAAAGACAAAAAATCACCAACCGTCGCCGCCAGATCCATGTCGTCTTCAATGAGAAGTACAAGCAGTGCATTCATTTCCATCGGCATCACTCAGCCTTGCCTGACTACCATTAGGAGACCTGAAAGAGCTTTTGACCGTATCCGATCAAAATTAAGCGGCGGTTGAACCGTGAAAAAGGCTGAAGCATTCGACTACACCTATGAAGGATACATCCTCGGAACATCCCACAGCAGATGTAACTGCTCGGTTACCACGTAACAATCTGAATTGTATAATACTTTCCCTAAAAATTCGGAAGAAAGCAGCCTCCCGGATGGATAAGGAAGCACACCTGCTCATGATAAAGGCACAAGTTTAAAACCCACAATTTGCATGACACATGTTTTTCGCTTTACTCTCGTATTTAGAGTTTCTTATCGCCTTTTTTTGAAAGCCTTTTGATGAATGCGCAACAAAGTGATGCATCTACTCTTCCCCGAAATCACTTCTCATTAAATGTTGTAGAACAACACGAGCGGTTTGATCTTTGGCGAGAGAGCCTCGGTTGCCTTTATGAGGTTGAAGCAAGCTGCAAACAGAGCAGGCAGACATTCTTTGGTGACATCAAATCGGTTTTGCTGGAAAACGTCATCCTGTCCGACGCGAAAGCACAAAGCCATCTCGCCAATCGCAGCTCAGCAGCAATGGCCCGCGACGGCCTTGATCACTATCTGTTACTCATAAAGAAATCTGGAAGTGGTGAGTTCTGGTCTAATAAAACCCGCCACCAATCCAAGCCAGGTGACTGCATCTTTGTCGACCTCTCTCAAGAGGCGTTCTCAACTCAAACCGCCTACTCAAACTTCACAATGCTCATTCCGCGCTCGAAGTTAGACCCTCTTGTGAAAGATGCTGCAGACCTGCACAACTCTATTCTGCACGCGGCAGATCCATTGGTGACGCTTCTCAAGGAACACATCTGCCTGCTTGCAAAGCAAAGCTTATCCATGAGCTACGAGCAAGCACAGGCCATAATACCCGCCTCTATCGGACTTCTTGCTGCTTGCTTACAATCAAACGAACGTCACAGTGATCAGGAGCAATCCGGCATCAAGATAGCTCTCCTTGGCAGAGCCCGCCGGATTATCGAAGCAAACCTGAACAATCCTAATCTCACCCCCGCCTACCTCTGCAAATCCTTAGGAATTACCCGAGCAAACCTCTACGTTTTATTTGAACCACTGGGCGGCGTAAGCTCCTACATCCGTCAGTATCGATTAAGAGCGGTTGCCCGTGCAATCCTGTCATCAACCAATAAATTCACGTCGATCTATCAGATTGCGCAGGAATACGGTTTTACCAACGAAAGCTCCTTCAGCCGCCTTTTCAAGCAACGCTTCGGCATGTCTCCAAGCGATGCACGTGAGCAAAAAGGAGCGCTTCTTGCTCACGCAACAAAAGAAGAAACCGAAGGCCGCCGCTTTGAGACCTGGGTACAACATTTGAGGTAAGGAACAATTTCAGTTCCCCACCTTCGCAAGCACGTCCGCTTTCAGGAACCGCTCAATAAACAGCATGAAGCCGACGGATGGCACCAGCAGGATCAGGGAGGAGATGGACGCGATCTGATAGTTGCCTTCCATGCTGGAGGTAAACAGCAACATCGGCAGCGTCACCACGTCCGGCGCACCAACAAAGTAGGTTCCGGTAAACTCATCCATGGAGATAAGGAACACAAAGATCGCGCTCGCCATGACACCCGGCAGAGCCAGCGGCAATGTCACGTCCGTAAACGTCCGCCAACGCCCTGCCCCCATGTTACGCGCAGCAGCTTCTAGTTCCGCATCCACAGCAGCAAAGGCAGCCGTTGCAATCCATACTGCAAACACAAGCCCCTGACTGGCGTGAACCAGCACAACACCAGCAACTGAACCAGTCAGATCCAATCCATAGAAAATGCGCGCAACATTCATATGTACAGCAACCGCCGGAAAGGCCTGCGGCAATAGAAACAGCAGCATGATGAGATAGCGGAAAGGCATTTTCCCACGCGCCAAAGCATATCCAGCTGGAATGGCAATCGCCAGGCTGACCACCACAGTCAGCAGTGCAATCCAGATACTGGAGAACAAGGCCTCAGTCGCATTGCCCTCAGGGCGGAAAACCCGTTCCCAGAAGGAAAAGCCGTACTCCAAAGGCAGCTTGTAAGGAAAGTACCACACCTCAGCAACAGCCCACAAAAGCATGTTGGTGATTGGACCAAAGATCGCAAAAGCCAGCAGGCTCATGGTGAGAACGCGGGTAACTGTGCGCACCCAAGTGGAAGAAAGAGCAGCTTGCACCATCTTATGCTCCCTTATCTTTCAGGCTCTGACGCAGATAGAACCACGCAACCACCCCGGTGAACAGATAGGACATGATGCCCAGCGCATTAGCGACACCATAGTCGCCGTAGGAGTTGATCCGCCACGCCATATCAACAGTCAGCATAGTCGGCGACTGCGCGTTGATCATGAGCGGCACAGAAAGAACAGACAGCATCACCACATAAGACAGGATCAATCCAACCATCAGGGTCGTCGCAATCTGCGGTACCACAAGCTCAATCAGAATGCGTAGTCGGGAAGCCCCAAAAATCCGGCCAGCATCAATCGTGGTGCGGTCAATGGAAGCCATAGCGCCCGCAACAAGCAGTGCTACAAACGGCGTTTGCTTCCAGACAAAGGTAATCACAATCCCTCGCCAGTCCAGATAGCTCTGGGCGGCCAATGGTTCAATGATGCCGGAGCTTGTGAGGATGTTGTTCATCATCCCGTTCTTCGCCAAGAAGGTGCGCATCAACTGCGCACTCACAATAAACGGAATAAACAACGGCCACCGATAAAGCCACTTGAGGACTGCAACAGCCGTCGGGTTTTCGCCAAGCGTCAGATAGCCCGCAATTGCAACAGCCAGCACGCCGATAACAACCGTAGACAGGCTGACAATCACAATCGTGAACAGAATATCTTTGGAATAGAATTCAATAGCCTTGGTGAAATTGGCGATATGCCAGCTGCCTTCGCCATTGTCTGTGAAGGCTGAAACCACAGAATAGCCAAAGGGATAAACAAACAAAAAGCCGATCATCAACAATGCAGGTGCAACAAGTAATATTGCTCCCATCCGACCCGGCCCAACTGACATACTTTGTCCACTCATGGACACCACCTCTCACCAAAACCAAACATGCCGGGAGAGACAGGCCGCCTCTCCCGGTTTCTCTCAGATGTGCTTAGTTAGAAACCTGCTTCTCGTAGCCTTCTTTGATGTCGTCAAAGTAAGGGCCAATCGGGAACGGTTTACCCTTCTGAGCAAGTTCAAGAGGTGTGACGTCAGTGAATAGCTTGGTCCACACTTCCTCGTCCAAAGCTGCTTTCACGTGGTCTGCATCGATGCCTGGGTACCAGTTGAAGCGGTTCACAATTCCTTCGGCCTGCACAGCAGGGCTGGTTGCCAACTCGATGAACTTTTCAGCCAGATCTTTGTTCGCAGCCTTCGCTGGTGTTGCGTAGTAGTAAGGCTGACCAGGCATACCCGGAGCAATCAGTTTCAGCTTCAGATTTGGTGGAATACGGCCATCGCCCTGCCAGGAATAGAACATGTCGACCCAAACCGGACCCATGACGATCTCACCACGGTTCAACATGTCCAGAGTACCAGCATTACCCGGAGTGAAAGTCACGTTCTCGTTGAACGCTTTCAGATCAGCATAAGCCTGCGCCCAGGTGTCTTTCTTCGCCGGATCATACGGACCGCTTTGCAAAGTCTTGGTATCGCCAGCGTAGGTGTACATCCAGCCAGTCACAAACGCGACGCCGGACATACCGTTTTTGATGCCGTTATAGCCGAACTGTTTTGGGTACTTCTCTACCCATGCACGCAGCTCGTCATAAGACTCTGGTGGGTTTGGCACCAAAGCCGGATTGTAAGCAATCGCCGTCTGGCTATGGAACATTGGCATCACATAACCACCAACATAAACGCCAAGCGCATTTTCAGCAGTCGCACGCGTAACCAGTTTGCCGGTTTCGATGTTATTGCGGAAATCAGCCAGCAGGCCTTTTTCTTTCATCTCACCAGTTTTCTTCTGTGCAGCAACGATAACGTCGATGTCCCACTGCTCTTTACCCGCGGCAGACTGCGCTTCCAGCTTCTCAAGAATTTTCTGAGAACCAGCATCTCCCGGACCGGTCCCAGTGACGCGAACTTTCACGCCTGGGTATTTTTCTTCAAAAAGCGGGCCCAGATAGTCGGTCACATATTCAACCATGTTCTGGGAGCCGCCAGTCATCACGTTCAACTGGGTTTCAGCCGACGCAGGCAGGGCAACAGCAATCACAGCACTTGAGATTGCACCTGTAAGAACTGACTTAAGTGTCATCACTCAAAATTCCTGGGTTAAGATCGTTGAGAAAAAAGTTCTATTCACGTTAAAAAAGGTGTCAGGCCGCCTCGGAATAAAGGTGAAGCCCACCAGCTGGCACGCAGATCGTCACCACATCGCCAACTGCATATCGACAAGGATCGTCGATCATGTAGAGCTGCCCGGCGCTTTCTATTTCGTAGCGAAATACCCCCCCCGGATAGCTGAGTTGTGTCACCCTACCGGCCAGAGCCAAATGCCCCTCAGGTACGGCTTCATCGGCACGCAAATGTGCTGCACTGGAGCGGAAACGCCCCCGAACAGATCCGGCAGCTGATGCCTGCCAGTTCACACCTCCATCACCAATCTCGTTTGAAACGCTCAAGCTGGCAGCCTTGACGGCTTCCTGCCTTGCAATGCTCAAAGTTCCATTTGCACGCTCAACATTGAGGGCAATTTCGTTCTCAGCACCCATAAAAGTCGCTACAAAATTGGACTTTGGCTGCTCATAAACTTCCAGCGGTGTGCCCACCTGCGCAATGTGCCCTCCATTGAGAATAACAATGCGATCAGCCATCACCATCGCCTCTTCCCTGTCATGGGTCACATGCACAGCTGTCAGCCCCATACGCTGTTGCAGAGAACGGATCTCATGCCGCATGGACAAGCGAATGCGTGCATCAAGATTGGAAAGCGGTTCATCCAGCAACAGGATCGGGGAATCGACGGCCAGTGCACGGCCAAGGGCCACACGTTGACGCTGACCACCAGACAGGTTGGGTACTTTGCGGTCCCCAAAGTCCGCAAGTCCCAGCAGCGTCAACAGCTCATCAACTTTCCGGTTGATCTGCTCCTTGGACATCCCACGCAGCTTCAGGCCATACCCCATGTTCTGACGAACCGTCATATGAGGCCACAGCGCATAACTTTGAAACACCATTGCCATGTTGCGTTGCTCGGGTGGTAACTGTGCAACATCATTCCCGTTAACGCGGATCTGTCCCGACATGGGTTTGATGAAACCGGAGAGACTTTTCAGAAGAGTTGTCTTTCCGCAGCCGGATGAACCCAGCAGCGCAACAAACTCAGAAGAGTTGATTTCAAGATCAATGTCATGAAGAACACGGGTCTTGTCGTAACCAACACAAAGCTTTTCGATTTCGATTCCTACGCCAACCATTCCGGAAACTTGCCCCCCTTTAAGCAACCAAAGCATTATGCTATGAGTTTTGGCAATCGATTGCAATAGAGGTCTTCTAAGCGACTTCTTTGAAGTTAAAATGACAATCATCCAAGATAGTAAGAAGCGATGAAAAGACTGACAGGTAAAGATGTTGCACGTGCCGCAGGCGTTTCTGTCTCTGCCGTTTCCCGTGCGTTCACAGCAGAGAATCGCCTCAACAAAGCGACTCGCGATCACATTTTAAAAGTCGCTTCTGAGTTGGGGTATCGCCCCAACGCACTTGCACGTTCGCTCATCAAACAAGAATCAGATCTGGTAGCTGTCGTCTTTGGAAACACCGATGGCATGTACGACAAAGACTTCTTCAATCGCTTGTCGACCGCCCTGCAAAAGCGCGGAAAATGGGCCCTTCAAATTCGCTCTGAGGAAGAAGAAAATATTGCCGAAACACTTGGCAAAGCGCTGATGTATCCAGTCTCAGCCGCCATAGTCCGTGCTGGTACGGTGGATCTGCAAGTGATCGAGAACAGTAAGAAAATGCACGTGCCGCTGATCTACACAGGACTGGGTCCAACCGTAAAAGGCGCAGACTGTGTGTGGTTGAACTACAAACGTGGCGGCTTACTCGGTACACGGCATCTGATCAAACGCGGGTGTAAAAAGATTGCGTACATCGGCGGTATTGAAGGCATCACAGCGGACACTGGTCGCCGCGAAGGATATCTGGAAGCACTAGGCGAAGCGGGCCTCCAACCCCACGGCATTTCACAAACCCGGTTTGATTTCGAAAGCGGCCTGCAGGCAGCATTGAACCTTCTGCAAAGTGATAATCCACCCGACGCTTTCTACTGTGTCTCTGATGCTGCAGCTCTTGGAGTTTTGAATGCAGCAAAATCCATATTGAACCTGCGCGTTCCGGAAGATGTTGCCGTTGTTGGGTCGGACAACATGCCAATGGCAGCTTGGCCCTGCTTTGACCTCACCGCAGCAACCAATCCAATCGATGAGATTGTCCAAAACCTCATGAACACACTGGAAGCCCGCCTTGCAGACCCGGACCAGAAGGAAATGTCTGTCGTGGTAGAACCTGAACTGGTCATCCGCGGCAGTGCGTAGCCGAGAGCATTAGAGACGCCAACAACTGAGGCTGGTGCATCTTCAAAAGCATCAGCTAGAGCCTCTCAAATGACGATGTCATGGACAGTCTTGATCACCCTCCTTGGGTCTGATGACACAAGACAAAATGGTGGCTAGCCCCTCAGGCACCTCGGCCTCCCGCATGTATTCATCGCGGCCATACCGCAAAAACTCGCTCCGGAAGTCAAAATCTGCCCAAGGCTCCTTGGTCTCTCGCAGACTGAGAGCAACAGTTTCGGCTCTGAGAAAGTCACCAATTTCAAGCAGACTATGAAAATAAGCCAAACGTGCAGGCCAGTGCTTAGGTGCTAAAGAAGCACTTTCGTGATGCATGGCAAGAGCCGCAGCAGCCTCTTCCATCCTCTCTCCCTGAAAGTGCAACATGCCCAACCGGCCGAGCTGTTTAGGCTTCAACACCCCTTTGGCTTCAAAGAAGGAAAGCTCTGAGAGCTCTTCCTCATAAAGCCCTTCAAACTGCAATGTAGCGAGCAACTTATCACGATCCTCAGGCTCATCGCTCAACCGTGCAATCGCCTTTAAGGTCTCCACGTATCCCCGAAAGTCACCTGCCAATCGATGGTAAAGCTCAATCTTACGCAGCACCCAAAGATCATCAGGGGAGCGTTCAATATACGCCTCGTGCATGCGGTGCATTTCCTCAACGAACCCCAGTTGCTCTGCAATTTCTGCAAGCTGAAGAAACTCCTCCGGGCTACTGTCGTCTTCCTCAAATGAGGCCAGCAAATGCTTCCGAGCCTCATGATACTTTTGCTCTTTAATCTGGACGGCAATCTTCTCTGTTTGCCCCGGAACAAGCGCATAACCGATCCCCAGAAACAGCAGATAAAGCGACAGATACTTGAGGAAGCGGATCATGGCTGCCTCCCCTTCACCGCCATGCGTGCTGTCGAAGCCCAGTTTTTACATATCAATGAAATATCCAACGGTTCCATGCCGGATACAGCCAGATCCAAACGCAAAGATCCATCTGGCAAAGGCTGAACGTCATCACTCAAGACAAGCTCATTCTCTCTCCTCACCTTCACCCGATAAAGGCTCGAAGACAGTCCACGAAACTGGAACTCCCCAGCCCCAAACCCAAATGCACGAAAACCAATACGACAAGGCTGGCGCACCAAATCGGAAACCTGCCATCGGGCTTCCGTGATGCTGGCGACATGCTCATCGCCTGCGTTATGCGATGAGTTCAGCACAATCTCAGGGACACGAACTGCCGGATCCAGCGAGACATACAACGAGTTTTGGTGGTGTTTAGAACCAATAACACCTTTGCTCTTCGCTAAATCAATCTGCCATTGTCTTGCATCATCAAAACGAAACGACTGAAGACGCCCCCGGTTCAAAACAAGCCAGCTGCGATCACTAGTCTGATAGAGTTTCACCCCAAAAAAGCTATTCGCAATCGCTGCATACTGCGAGGCAAAAATGGGCAGATAAGCCCCATCACGCGCACGGTCCAAATGCTTCCGAACCGCTCTGAGCGATGCGTCATGTTCCGCAGAATATGTATGGTAATACACATTGTAGGGCCTCAACCGGATCGGGCTCTCAGTATTATCAACCGTCTGATGTAACTGAGAAAATCCATAGAACGGCCCCGTCCAATCATTCGTATATGTGTTCTCGTTGCTGGAGACAGCATAGATCTGCCGCTCTGCGCCAACTTGACGGGATAAGGGGGCCACATAACTCAGAGAAGGCCAGTCCCGGTCGAACCGTGTGTCACCGCCATTCATGTTGTAAACACCAAGCATGCGTGTATGCGCGAGTGCTTCCTCAAACGGCTGCGTGTCACCAGACCACAAGAACAACTTCGCCTTTTTGCCCTTCGGTGCAAAGCTCTCAGCCTGAGCAAGAGAACCGCCGATCTCCCCCACAAGCGAAAACGGCTTGCGCATGTAATAGCGAGGCATAGACACATTCTGTGCCAGATAGTTCTTGAAAGAAGCCTTGCCACTCTCACCAAAGAAACGTCTGGAAAGCCAGCTTACAGGCCCTACGGCAGCTGGCTCTTGCGCAACATTCTTCTCACGAATAAGCGCCAGCTCTTTTGCACGGTCATAATTCCGATAGAAAGCCCAATGAAACGGATGCGAATGGGTATGGCTGGCCACTTCCACCTGCGGAAGAGCAAACAACTCTCTGACCAGACCAACGCCACGATCATCGCCTCCCTCACTCCTATCGACATCCGCCGTCACCAAACCATAAGTGACTGGTAAATCAGGATAGGGCTCGATCAGTTCTCGCAGCATCACTTCGCCGGATAATGCCTTTTGTCCCTGATACTTGGAGGAATAAGAGATGTTGTTCCAACCATCGCCATCAATGTGCGAAAAGTAAATTCGGCGCCCCATCAGCGTCGACGTATCCGGAATAGGAAAGCGCTCCTGTTTGAGCGCACGTTGAAGAAATCCAATCGGATCAATCAACCACTTCTGCCGGTTAAGCACATCGTCTGTGGCAATCGCAAATCCGGGTTGAACATAAGCTCCTCCAGCTCCAATAAACGCCAACTCTGTTCTCTCCGCCGCGACACGCACGGGCGGCTGAACGGAAGCAATCGACAGCCCATCTGGGGATATGCGCGTAACCAGTGAGTATCCCGGAAGTATCTTGTAAAAGGGCCGCTCGAAGGCAACCAGTTCTGAATCCAGACGAAGCTCTGACGAGGCGCTTGTCAGCATCACAAAACCCGTCTCAAACCGAAGCCCCAGATGCCGCAGAAACAGATTCAACGCTGCTCCATCCTCCTCCAGATCACGAATTCCGGTCTCACCAAACACAAGAAACTGCAGTCCAGAACTCGCCTGCTTATCAGCCCACTCAAAATATAAATCAGGGTCAACCAATGCACCCTGAAACCAGCTCACAACAGCCGCCGCGTTTTCCGCTTGGCTCACCTTCGGCAAACCCGCATTCACGTCAACATACCGGATCGAATAACCAAGATGGTTCAATGGCATCTCAAGGAAATTATGTATTGCCGTTGCAGATGGCTCCGCTTCACGAAGGCTATCGTACAACCCGATAATCTCTCGCTTCACCAAACCTGCCTGCGAATTATTGATGAAACATACAAAGCAAAACAGCGCAAAACCGTAGAAAATAAGGGCGCGAACCTGCCTAGTAATTCCACCTAAAAACAATTGCCACTTACCTTCAATATCGAAGGAGTACAAAGAACAATCGTTACGCACTTCACGCATCCTGAAGACACCAATAAGTAATTTAAGACTGTATACTTATTGCAAACAAATCATTTTATATCCAACCCCGAACTTAATACCCTAACTTTCCATAGAGTTGAATATAAATAAAACAGCAAGTAAATATTCCCGGCCATAAACAAAGATTTTAAACACAATCTATACTGATATTTTTGACAATAGGACTATTTATTCGTGATGTATTCGGATCAGTATTTTTCAAGTAACACTGGACATCATAAAAAGAAGAAAACAAAACGTGCACCCGAGAAGCGATACCACGTCTTGGAAGTCTTCCTGCTGTTCCTCCCCTTCCCGGTACTGTCCACGCTGCATGCCGAACTCTCACTCTGGAGCCTCTCACCGAGCCCTGTATGGATCCCGATACTTATTGCCAGCTCCATTCTCGGAACCCGTTCCGGAATTCTTGCAGTTCTGACAGCACTTGCAGTCACTCTTTGGTACATCCCACCACAAACTATGGGCGGGCAAGGCTTCTTTCAGTACTTCACAAATACAGGTTTGGAACCAACCCTCTGGCTTCTGACAGCTATTATCTTCGGGGAGTTCAGGACATCGCTGCTTCGCAAAAATCAAAGGCTCCAAAGCCAGTTGGCCCATGCCCTGGGACAACGAGACACAATCTCTGATTACTGCACCACACTCACGCTTGAAGCCGAAAACCTGCAAAGTCGTATTGCTTCGATGGAAACCACAAGCCCGGTGAGCGTGTGCAGGGCAATTGACGAGCTGAGCACTCTGGATATTCAAAGCAACACCAAACAGCTGGACAACATTCTCGCCAACTTGATCGGCACGACCAGATACAGCCTCTTCAAGTACTCAAATGAGCGCCTCGGTCTTATTCATTCTAACATCACGACATTATCTGAGCTGAAACCTTCGCGTGAGCAGCAAGAACAAGCATGGCTGATCCACCATCCGGACACCGCTAAACCAACCTCTTCGGCCAATGATAAAAGACTGATCAGGTCTCACACACCCAAAGGGAGTCTGATGTTTCTATTTGGAACTCCAAGCTCAAACAGCACACAGACGGACACCAGGACACCACAAGGAGCAATCATCTTCCATCAACTGGAAGCACACCTCCTCGAAGAAGACTCCACTGTCCTGTTAGAAGCCATCAGCAGCGCACTCTCAAATAACCTCCTTCACCACAACATAACACCAGCACCAGATAACCTCGTCGCCTTCTATTCAATCAACGCTCCCCAAACGAGCAACAGGTTCGACAACTCGGTGATCTAGTATGGTTCAGGATACGTTGCTCGATACACCAACCACCAAGCAACCTTTCAGCCTCTCAATAATCGTGCTGCCGGTTGTCGTCGTAACCGCAACGATTATCGAGGCTTGGTTCGTCTCGCAGATCAGCCAAAAGTCCGAGGTAATCGGGCCTGCTGTTGCGTTTCATTGCCTGTCGGTAATGCTCTGCCTTCTGCTCATGAGAAACATACACAGCATCGGATTTGCGCTTTTTGATTATGGCATCTTTCTCTTCGCATTGTTTGGCCCCTTTGGAGGATTGCTAGCTTCTGTCCTGATGCAATTGGATGGCAGAAGACAAACCGCCAAGCTTGCCAGATGGCACACAACTCTTGTGCTTGAGGATGCGCCAACCAGACAAGCCGACGTTTTCAGCAAGATCATAAGCAACCGGTCGCTGGACATGACAAATGGCTCACCAAAGCCATTCCAGAAGATCTTTGCGTCAGGAAACACTCAGGATATCAAAAGAGCTCTTTCCATAATTACGCTCAAATACAAGCCCGAGTTGCTGGAGTTCCTTCAGGCCGCACTCAAAAACGACAAGCCAGAGATCCGCGTTCAGGCAGCCGCTGTTTACACCAAACTCAAGCAACGCTTTCAAAACGATATCTCAGAGATCGTCACACTCCCTGCTGAAGCATCAACAGAGCAACGACGTGACGCAATCACACGTTTACAGGCTGCAGCTCTCTCTCAACTCATCGACATATCCCAGCGAGAGCAAGTGACATCCACGCTGCGCAAGTTCCTGAAAACGGATGTACGCCCCGAAGCTGAGAAAGCTCTAACCCTCTTGCGTGCAGACCGGCTCATTCAAAAAGAAGCTCTCAAAGAAGCACAGCTTTGCCTGAAGCAGTTAACGCGCGTCAAAGATCTGGAAGCCTGTGCAATGAACCAGCGAATAAAAACAAGGCTTGAACGAAGAGCAGTTCTGCCCGCGCACGAAAAGGCCTTGGTCAACTGAGAGAGTGAGTAGTATGCGTTCTTCGTCAACAACAGACGTCTGCATAATCGTTGAGGGCTGCTACCCTTATGTTGCGGGAGGCGTATCCTCCTGGATCAATTGGCTTGTCTCAGGCCTGCCAGATCTCACCTTCTCTGTTGTTGCGGTTCTCTCCAGCTCACAAAACGGTACACCCAAATACAAATTACCCCCAAATGTGAAGCACTATCAGGAACTTGCTCTCTTCGATATCCATGATCCAGCACCCGCACCAGATTACAGTTCATCCAGCACACAAGGCATCTCAAGAGAGCTTCGCGCCTTCCTGAAAAACGGCAGCAAAGCCCGCTTGTATAATCTTGATCGTCTCGTAAACTCCACAAAGCACCCCTGGTCCATAAACCAGCTGACAAACTCAGATCTCACATGGAACGTCATCTGCCAGATGTACGAGGAGATCCTGCCAGAGACCTCATTCCATCACTTCTTCTGGGCTTGGTACACACTATTCGGCGGCTTGTTCGCAATCCTCAAAGCCCCCATGCCTCAAGCCAAGGTCTACCACACCATTTCAACGGGATACGCAGGCCTCTTTGCAGCAAGAGCAGCTTTAAGCACACATGCACCGGCAATCATCACCGAGCACGGCATCTACACCAACGAACGCCGCATTGAGATCCTGCTTGCCGACTGGATCGAAGACAGCATCAATAAAGGGTTTTCGCTGGATGACCCTCGCCTCGACCTGCGTGATCTCTGGATCTCGGCCTTCGAAGCATTTGCAAGATGTTGCTACAACAGCTGTTCAGACATCACCACACTATACAAAGACAACCAGCTGATGCAGCTGTCTCAGGGAGCTTGCCAAAGCAAAGTGCAAGTCATCCCCAACGGGATCAACCTCAACAAATTCAAGGCCATACAAGCGGGCTACAACAACCACCAACCAACCGTAGCGCTCATTGGGCGCGTGGTCGCAATTAAAGACGTTAAAAGCTTCATTCATGCGGTTGGCTTGTTGAGAAATGAACTACCTGATGTGACTGCACTCATCTTGGGCCCAACAGACGAAGAGCCCACCTACTTCGAGGAATGTCAGAAGCTTACAACGCAGCTGAACCTAGAAGAAACAATCACATTCACAGGTCCGGTCAACGTCGCCGAGTACCTACCTTCCATCGACCTCGTCGCACTCACCAGTTTGAGCGAAGCCCAACCCCTCGTCCTTCTAGAGGCAGGAGCCGCTGGAATTCCCTGTGTCGCAACAGATGTTGGCTCATGCAGAGAGGTTCTGGAGGGGCGAGCAGATGATCCCCACCCACTCGGATCCGGCGGCATCATCACAGAGCTCGTGTCCCCATCCGCAACAGCACAAGCCATGGCCAAACTACTCCGAGACGATGAGCTTCGCCAGCAATACGGAGCCCAGCTGCGGCAACGCATAGAACGTGATTACAACGAGCAGCAAGCACTCAAATCCTACAGAGACTTGTATGAGCGAAACTTCGAAACACAGCACCCAAAAGCAAAGCGCTTGCTTGCATAAAACTTAAGATCATATCACGGAACCGGAGACTTTGAATGGCAGGCATCGGCTTTGAGCTGCAACGTCTAACTCACAAAGGCGATCTGTCGTCTCATGTACGGGCTGTCTTCCACGCAAGCATGGTCATCGCAGGCCCTTGGCTCATGTTCATCCTTTGTGTCTTGTTCATCTCACTTCTCACTGAACAGAAACTAGGTTTGCCGCTGCTCACCGGCTTCAGAACAAAACTGATTTACATCCTCGGCCTATCGCTTCTCACAAGCGCACCCGTCTTGATCATCGCCATAAGGATGGCCTCAGACTCCATATATTTCAGAAAATTCCATCTTATTCCGCAAATCTATTTAGGCGCGCTCTATGTCTGCGCGTTGGTGACTGCAATTGTCAGTGCACCAATCCTGATAATGCTCCTGAATGTCCCCCTTCATGACGTGATATGCATCATCATTTCCTGTGTGATCGCCAGCCTGCTCTGGATTGCCCTTGGCTTTAGTTCAAGCTTGCAAAGCTACAGAAGCGTCAGCCTCTCTTTTGCAACTGGTTTACTTCTGACAACCGGGCTCATCATTTACAGCACAGTACATAATCCCAGCGAGTTTCATTTGTTGAGCGCCTTCAGTCTGGGTTTCCTGCTGTGCTTTCTCTGGCTTTCAATCGAAGTCCTCTTCACCTTCCCCACATCGCACTATGCTTTCAAAGCAACGCTGACATACGTTGCAGGGGCCATGAAGCGTTACTGGCCCCTCGCACTGGCCGCAATATTCAACATCAGTGCCCTATGGGTCGACAAGGTCATCATCTGGCAAAGTGCAGAGGGCCAGCTTCTGCCCAGCGGCCTGCGGCATGCCCCCGCCTATGACAGCTCAATATTCATAGCCCAGCTTCTTTTAATCCCGCCATTGGCGCTGTTTCTGATTGAAGCCGAAACCAACTTCTTTCGAAACTTCAGATCCTACATCCAAACAATCACGGGACATGGCACCCTCGTCGAGATCCGCGAGAAATCAGAAAACCTGAAAACAGAAGCGATCTATACATTGGGACGCATCACTCTAATCCAGCTAGCGCTGTGTGCACTGCTAGTCTTGTTCTCGCCAATGGTGGTCGAATATCTGAATTTTGAATACCGACAAGCTGCGATTATCCGAATTGCGGCAATCAGTGTGCTCTTTCAATTCCTGTTTTTCGCAGCGTCAACAACACTCATTTTCATCAATAAAAACATGGAGAATATGCTGCTGCAGCTCGCATTTTTATTGCTCAACGCCAGCTGTACCTACACAACCTTGTTTCTTCCTCGGGAATATCTTGGCTTCGGCTACTTTGTCGCCTGCCTGACCGCAAGTTTCCTCGCTGTGGCGACATTGCAAAATGCCTTCAGAAAGCTGGACCAGCACATCTTCTTTCAGGCACGGCTCTCCTTGAGACCCAACACCTGGTACGAAGCTCTTCGTTAAAAGGCGACCAACGTATCCAAAGGCCTGCGGGTAAAGAGAGAGATCACACCCAACTCATCAAGTTCTTCGCGCGCGCGCCTGCGCTTGTCTCCATCCTCCAGGTACTCGATTACGAAGACAGACAAGCCATCCCTGCGCGCTTCAGCTAAAAAGCCCCAACTCCAATCAATCAGTTGAGGGCTATTACGGGCTCCATCTTTATAGGCCCCATAAAGCAAATCTTCCTTGCTGATCCCGTCAATCTCATCGCGATACTCTGGAAACCTCAGCAACTCTTCCCCATTCTGAGCAACGATAATAAACCCGGGCTCTTGCGCTTTCGCCAGCCTGGAAACTTTGCCAACAAACTTCGCCATTCTGGCCTGCGCTAGATCACGCTCATCATACCGCTGGAAAACATCAACACCGTCCAGATATACACCATCATATCCGGCGGAAATGATGTGCTTGAGATAGGCCATGATGAGGCCTTGCCATTCTGGTTGCCAGAATTTGACGGTGTAATTACCGGGCCAATTGGGGTTTTCATCACCAAGCCATTCGGGAGGGCTCTCCTGCCAGGTATCTTTCCAGTAATCCCGATAATCCTCTGCTTCACCTATGCTGAGATAAGCAAGCACACGACGTCTCGAACCATCCGGTTTTTCTTTGGCCTTTGCAATTTCATAACTGGAAAACCGACCCTGCGCAGTGCCGTCCTTGGAGTAATCAATCACCACAAGATCAAGATCTGATCTATGAATTTTTTTGATCTCAATATCCTGCAGTTGGACGCCCCAGCGAGAAACATCATTCAACGGCGCTTGCATCTCTTCCACCTTGTCGCTGGAGCAACTCAAAAGCAATAAAGCAGGAGACAAAGCAACAACAGCGAGGACAAACCTGAGGTACAACATCGGCGCTCCATGCAACAGGCCCCACACCATATGCGCAGACAAAACACAACGCTATGCCTATTCTTTCTTATGAAAATTTCTCAGGTCAACTCACCCAAAAGCAGCTCAGAACAACTACAGCCACAACATCACATCATATCCCGAAGAGTGGCTGCAGAAGTTTGGGAAAGAAGCCTTTGAAGTCCAACGGTGCGTCAGTCACAGCAAGGCAGATGCAATCTTCTTCTGTATCTGCGATTGGCTGATGATGTACATGCTCGTCTGCTTCCTGAACATCGCCAATCTTATAGCGTCCGGTTTCATCGCTAAAGGACCCTTGCAACACCAACGTCATTTCTGATCCGTGGTGTGAATGCTCAGGTGTGACGAAACCCGGAGACAGTTTCAACAAGCGAGCACTCTCGCCTTCGCTTGACTTGATCGGCAAGATGAACTGTCTGATTCCCGGGCCAACCATCTTCCATTTGATACCGTTATAGCCGTGCCCCAGCACATCCCAAAGCGCCGATGGCACGCCCTTCTCGGGCTTGGGCTCGGCCAGATATGCGCCCGCAGATAGGGTTGGTTCATTTTCAACTCGGGCCATCAAAAGATCGAACATATCATCAGAAGGTTTTTGCTGTTCACTCGTTTGAAGCATCGCGCCTGCAAGGACTTCAGCTTCAGCTAAGCGGGCCTTGCATCCTTGGCAAAGCTCCAGATGACAGGAGACGAGCAAGGCATGTCCTGCAGGCAAAGACCCTGTCGCATAAGCCCATACGATTTCATCGCTAAGGTGATGGTTGATCATAGGTCCACCCCTTCCAAAAGTTTCCGTAAACGCGCAAGCGCAAGTCTCATCCGGGATTTGACGGTCCCAAGCGGCAGCTCTAAATACTGAGCAATTTTTGAGTGACTGGCATCTTCATAAAACGCGAGCTTGATGATGGTCGATTGCTCTGCTGGCAACAGGGGAAGCGCCTTCTTCACCCGCTCGCTAAGCTGTGATTGGTAGTGGTCATCAAGCTGTGTCTCTTCTCCAACCAGTTCATTGGCAAAAAACTGATCATCTTTGTAAAGATATCGCCGCTCTTTACGAAAACGATCAATCCGAAGGTTACGAGCGATCGTATAAATCCATGTCGAAGCTGAAGCCTTACGACTGTCAAACATCTCAGCCTTTCGCCACACAATCACAAATGTTTCCTGCACCAACTCCTCAGAAAGTTCCGAGGTTGCCCCACCTTTCAAAAAGTAGGTCTTAAGACGAGGAGCGAAGAACTCAAAGAGCTGGCGAAAGATCTCACGAGACCGCTCCCGTCCAAGCGACTGGAGCAAAGCGCTCAAATCTGCAGAGGTCAGGATATTTTCGCTCTCACCATCATTGTTTTGAAGCTGCATCGTAACCATCGCTCTACAAACCGCCGGGTTGTCTCACATAGTCTTTTTACCAAACAGCTTGTCAATTGGATCACTTTTTCCTGCCTAAGGTGATCCATTTCCAATCAACGCTCCTAAAAAGAGAAACTTTAGATTGGATGTGAGCTATGAAAATCGCAGTCATTGGGAGTGGAATTGCCGGCCTTTCCGCAACTTGGCTTCTCTCAAAAAGCCACGATGTAGATATCTATGAAAAGGATGATCGTCTTGGCGGGCATGCCAATACACAGAGTGTGAAAATTGCCGGCGAAGACGTAGCCGTCGATACCGGCTTCATCGTCTACAATGAGAAAACCTATCCCAATCTGACTGCACTCTTCAATCATTTGGATGTTCAGACAGACCCAACCGAGATGTCCTTCGCAGTTTCTCTGGAACAAGGATCGCGCGAGTATTCTGGCTCAGGTTTAAAAGGACTGTTCGCCCAGAAATCTAACCTCTTCCGCCCCAGCTTCCTGCGCATGATTTCTCAGACACTCCGCTTCTATAAGGAAGCACCTCAAGATGCTGAGGATTCAAAACTCCAATCTATATCACTGGGAAGCTATCTCAGCCAAAACAACTACTCAGCCACTTTCATCAATGAACATCTGCTTCCTATGGGAGCAGCCATCTGGTCCATGCCCCCACAGCAGCTTTTGCAGTTTCCATTCCGTGCATTCATCGGCTTTTGCAGCAATCATGGCCTCTTACAAGTGCGTGACAGACCACAATGGCGCACCGTTTCAGGCGGGTCGCGCAACTACGTTCAAAAACTCGCCTCAGAGATTTCCGGCAAAATTATTTTGAATGCTGGCATTTCAGATATTCAGCGCAAACCCGGATCAATCACAGTCTACGCGAGAAACGGTCACGCAACCTCCTACGACCATGTCGTGTTTGCCTGTCACTCAGATCAGGCACTTGCACTGCTCAATGCGGAAGGCAACGCCTCTCGGGCTGAACGCCAGATCCTCGGATCAATCCGGTATCAGCGAAACATCGCCATCCTGCATCGCGACATTTCCCTCATGCCGAAACGCAAAACAACCTGGTCCGCCTGGAACTTCATCGGCAATCAGATGGGAAATAATGCTCTGTGCGTGACATATTGGATGAATGCCCTTCAAAGACTGAACACCTCTGAGGATGTGTTTGTCACCCTCAACCCAAGCCATCAGCCTGCTGAAGGTTCCGTATTGCGAACCTTCCAATATTCTCACCCCGTTTTTGACCAAACTGCATTGTCCGCTCAAAGGCAACTTTGGCAAATTCAGGGAGAAAGACGGACTTGGTTCTGCGGGGCTTACCTGGGTTATGGCTTCCATGAGGACGGACTGCAATCTGGTCTGGCCGTGGCCGAAGCACTTGGTGACGTTCAGCGACCATGGACATGCGAAAATCCGAACGGACGTATCAGCCTGCCTGAAGACTGGCCCTACGGAAGCTATCAGGAGGCTGCGGAATGATCCTGACAAGACGACAGCAGAAATCCACAAATGCACCGCTCAGGATCTACCTGGGAGATGTCGTGCACTGCCGTCATGATCAGATCAAACACAAACTCAGTTATAAGGCTGTTTCCTTCTCAATCGACATCGACCGATTGCAGGATGTGAACCAGATGTCACGCCTGCTGTCCGTTGGCCGGTTCAACCTATTCAGCTTCCATCCATCAGATCACATGGAAGATGGTCATTCATCCCTGCGCGACTATGTAGAAGCTGTGTTGAAACAAGCGCAGATAACCACCATTCCGGAGCAAATACGGCTCCTCGCCTACCCCAGATTTTTAGGAAGAGCTTTCAATCCAATCAGTGTGTTTTACTGCTATTCGAAGAGCAGATTGGAAGCCATTCTTTATCAGGTTCGAAACACCTTTGGTGACATGCACCATTACGCCGTTGAAATAGCGCCATCTGAACATCAAGGCATTGAACAGGCCTACCGCCACTCATGCCCAAAAAACTTCCATGTGTCACCGTTTCTGGAAGTCTCCGGCCACTATCATTTTGTTGCGCGTCCTCCAACAGATCATGTGTCACTCATCATACGGCTGACACAGGACAGTACGCCTGTATTAACCGCTAGTTTTCAGGGAAAACAAAAGGCAGCAACAACCACGCGCCTCCTGAAGATTGGCCTTCAATACTTCCAGAATTCGGCAAAAATCCTCGGTCTCATTCATTTTGAAGCTCTAAAGCTCTGGATCAAAGGTGCCCGCTTTTACAAGCGACCATCACCGCCTGCATCCATCGTAACGGGTATGCACAAGCAAGCTCCAGCACTCAAAAAGACAAAAATTCACTCAGGGAGACAACCATGACACTCAGAGATCACTCCTCCCTCAGCCCATTAACCCACGCAAAAATGACGGAGCTTAACCTCTCCTCAAAACTCTGGAAGACATTGCTAGACCGTGTGCTCCACCGTCTCTCAGAAGGTCATTTGTGGATCATCCTTCCCAATGATCAAATGCTTTCCTATGGCAACCCGTCCGGGAAAGGCCCGGTCGTAACCGTAAAGATTTTAAACACTCGCCTTTTATGGAGGCTTCTTTCCGGTAACTCACTGGCACTGGCCGAAGGATATCTGGAAGAAGACTGGCAATGCAGCGACCTGAGGTCCCTGTTCGATTTGCTGGTGGCCAACAAACAGATAATGCAGTCAGTCACCAAGCGCGGCTTCCTTTCACGCGCATTCGCACGCCTGCGTCACTTGGCAAATGCAAACACCTTGAACGGCAGCAAACGCAACATCGCGTTCCATTACGATCTTGGCAATGATTTTTACAGCCAGTGGCTCGATGAAACCATGACGTACTCATCGGCCTACAAGCTTAAACAGCACGAAACACTCGAAGAAGCACAGCGCAGAAAGTACGACCGTGTCTTGCAAATGACCGACACACAGCCAGACCAACAGATTTTGGAAATTGGCTGTGGCTGGGGCGGTTTTGCTGAACATGCATGCACCGCCGGTCGTGATGTACACGGCATCACGCTCTCACAAGAACAGCTCAGATTTGCCCAATCCCGCCTTCAATCCAAAGAAACTGAGGGAAGTGCATCCTTCGAACTGCGCGACTACCGCGAAACGGAAGGCCAGTACGACGCCATTGTCTCAATCGAGATGATCGAAGCAGTAGGTGAAGAGAACTGGGCCGGTTATTTTGAAAAGCTGAAGTCCCGTTTAAAGCCGGGTGGTACCGCTGTCATTCAGGCAATTCTCATCTCGGACGAAAAGTTCCATTGTTACCGCAAGAACGTTGATTTCATTCAGCGCTACATCTTCCCAGGAGGCTTACTGCCTTCAGCTAAGGAACTTGCAAGACAAATTGAACAACAAAAACTGCAACTCGTGACGCGCGAGTTCTTCGGCGCTGACTACGAGAAAACACTCGTCCGTTGGAGAGAGTCATTCTTCCAGAGTTGGCCAGAAATTGCTAAGCTCGGCTACGACAACCGCTTCAAGCGGATGTGGCATTATTATCTGGCATATTGTGAAGCTGGCTTTGCTGAGGGAACCATCAATGTTGGTTTGTTTCAGATTAAGAAACCAGGTTGAAGAAGATGAAGTTGGGCCATACAGGCCCAACCATTCCTTTAGATCGCAGCACGCGATGCAATCCACCTGATCATCGCACCAACAACCGGCAGCTTGCGATAGAAATGGCGTGAAGCATCCCAGTAATCATAGTGCGCACAAACTTTGGCATCCTTGTCAAAATGCACCTCTGTCAACCCTCGCACGCCCCAGTTGCCAAGCAGTTTTTGCTTGCAGGTAAAATCCCAACGCATGAAACACAGATCACCAGACCAGGCCAGATCAAGAATATTGAACCTAGGCTCCTGAACATCCTCATACATTTTGTGAAAGACCTTTTCGAAGTTGGCGCGCCCTTTCACATCATTAAAGGGATCAATGAAGTGCACATCATCACTGATGAGTTCATGAACGTCTTCGATACGTTCCGGCGTAACCTCTTCAAAGAAAAGCGCATATTTCTTTGCTGTAGCCCTCAGATCAGCTCTCTCAGTCATCGTTTACTCATCCTTCTCGTAACCGGAAAGTAGAGAGCGTATGGCAACAAGCGCAGGATCTTCATGATAGCGGCAAGACGGAATGGGAAGTAAATCTCAAACTTACGCTTCTCAAGCCCATGATAGATATCCTTGGCAGCCTGCTCTGGTTCCAGAAGAAACGGCATCTCAAAGGTGTTCTTGTCAGTCATAGGTGTCTTTACAAAGCCCGGATTTACAAGCGACAGGTCAATCCCAGCCTTGTCAAAGTCAGGCTTCAGACTCTCACAAAGGTTGATCAGTGCGGCCTTGGTTGGCCCATAACAGGCAGCGTTGGGAAGGCCGCAATACCCACTTAATGAGCTGACAATTGCGATGTGCCCATTCCCCTGCTGTTTAAGCAACGGAAAGAGCCCCGCAATCACACGCACAGCACCAAAATAATTCGTATCCATGGAAGCCACAGAGTGCTCTTCACTCAGCACATCAATGCCACCGGGAAAGTAGACGCCTGAGCAGTACACCGTGAGGTCAGGCAGTTTGCCGGTCTGCTGAAAACGTTCCAACGCCTCAGCAACTTGCACTCGATCAGTCACATCAAGCGGCATCACTTCAACATTGCTGGCATCCTGAGCAACAGCTTGAAGCTTCTTCTCATTCCGCGCACTGATAATTACCTGAGATCCAGAACGCGCATACAAAAGGGCAAGGCTTGCTCCGATGCCGGAACTCGCTCCAATGATCCAAACAAGCTTCTCATGTTCTGCCATAACGCCTCTCTGATTGATCTTACGCAGCGAGGAAACTTTCAGATCACGCTTGCGTCCCATCCAATTGAGCAAGAAAACGACGGCTATCACTTCTGATCTCGTTTTTCTTGCTGTCGCTCATCTTGTCCCAGCTGCGGTAGATCATCGAGACTCTGGGATTGCCTCGGAGCTTCTCTTCATTCTGATGCAGAAAGTTCCAATAAAGGTAGTTGAAGGGGCAGGCTTTCTCACCTGTCTTCGTAGCGTGAGAATAAGAGCAGTGCTCACAGTAATTCGACATTCTGTTGATGTAAGCTCCACTGGCTGCGTATGGCTTTGAAGCAAACAGCCCACCATCCGCAAACAGGATCATTCCATTCACATTGGGCAACTCAGCCCACTCGTAAGCATCTGCATAAACTGCGAGATACCACTCACTCACTTGTTTGGGGGCAAGCCCGGCAAGCAACGAGAAATTCCCGATCACCATCAGCCGCTGAATGTGATGCGCATAGGCATTTGCTTTTGTCTCAACAATACACTGGTGCAGACAATTCATCTGTGTCTCTCCAGTCCAGTAGAACTCAGGCAGATTTCGAGAGGCCTCAAAATAATTCAGTCCTGCATAGTCAGGCATAGAGAGCCAATAGATCCCCCGAATGAACTCCCGCCAGCCCACAATCTGCCGGATAAAGCCCTCAACAGAATTCAGCGGAGCAGTTCCATCAAAATACGCTCGTTCCGCTGCCCGAACACATTCGAGCGGAAGCAACAAGCCGCAGTTGAGGTAGAAGCTGATGTGACTGTGAAACATCCAGGGTTCGCCCTGAACCATCGCATCTTGATAGTCCCCAAACTTGCCAAGACGCTCAGCAACAAACTGGTCCAATGTCTTAAGTGCATCCTCACGCGTAACTGCAAGAGAAAACGGCTGTAAATCACCAAAGTGTTCGGGAAATTGGTCCGTAACAAGTGCCAGCACCTCCTCTGTAACCCTGTCTGGCTCAACAGAAAAAGGAGCTGGCACATCCAACTCCTTTGGCGCCTTCTTGCGATTGTCATGATCATAATTCCACTGTCCACCCAGCGGTTTGTCACTCTCCATCAAGATGGCATGATCACGTCGCATCTCTCGATAAAAGTACTCCAACCGTAAGCTCTTGCGCCCGGATGCCCACTCTTGAAAGCCTTCAGAGGAACAGAGAAAGCGGTCATCCTCACGCAGCTCAACCGGCATACCTAGTCGCTCCTGCCAGCTCTCCATCTCATCCAGCAGGCGGTATTCACCAGGCTTCGTTACAATGAGTTCAGAAACAGTTTCAGCCTCCATCAATCGAAGGACTTCCCCAAACAGGCTGCCCGTATTCTCAGCGCTATCGTAGTTCACGTAAACAACGCGATGCCCCAGAGACCTCAACGCCTCAGCAAAGTGGCGCATCGCCGAAAACAGAAACGCAATCTTCTTCTTGTGATGACGAACATAAGTCGCTTCCTCACGCACCTCCGCCAGCAAGATCACATCCTCACCCGGCTTGGCATCGCGCAGGCTGGAAAGAGACAAACTCAACTGATCCCCAAGCACCAGGCGCAAACGCATCCGCATTTTTCTCCTCAAGGCAGCCCATCAAACTCCCCAAAAAGGTAGAGCGCAAAGAACAACGAAGCCATACCCAACAATTAGGTCAAGCCTCCACCCTGAGACACGTTGTCTTGCGGCGTCATACAGAGTTGCCATGTACTCCCTCCGGCAGATAGTCAAAAACTGAGATGGATTTATGGATGGCATAATGATCGCAATGGGCATCAAAGGGCGGCTGCTATTGGCGTTCGGCGCCATCGTTTTATGCATGCTGCTTTCCGCAAGCACCGGCTGGCTTGGCTTCAGCGCCGTTGAAGATGCAAAAGACCGCATCACTCAGGAAGCACTGCCGAACCTCTTGCTGGCTCAGGAGATCAGTGAAACCAGCAAGGCCGTCGTCTCCTCCCTGCCCTCTTTAGCCCGCGCCAGAAACCTCGAAGAACTCGCTCAGCAACGTCGCTTTCTCTCACAAGCCCAGTCAAGCATTCAGGACAAAATCACCCATCTCACTCAGCGCGAAACGTTGGAGCCACAACTCAACCATGTGCACATCGCGGCAAATGCGCTTTTTAATGTGACCATACAACAAGAGGCGCTGATGGCTGAGCGTGTGCGTGTATTTTCACATTTCAACGCAGCTTTTACAAAAGCACTCAACGCTTCTGACCGATTAACTCAAATCTCACGTACGCTTGTCGAGAACGCCTACACCCGCTCTATGGCCGCCATCGTCCGTACCTATGATCTTGTTGAAGAAACACAGGAAGAAGAGAAACTTCTGAGTGCTTTAGATGGAATTGCTGAAGACAACCTCGACCAGCTCGAGCGCATGACAGAGCTGCGACTTCTCTCTACTTTGCTGACGCACAAACTCAATACAGTCGCCAGAGAGCTGGACAGCACAAACATCACTCAACTCAAACAAGACTTCGCACAGTCTTGGAAAATCATCGAACGCCGCCTCCGCTTCGCCAGCGACCCAGGCAGGCAGTCTGAAGCCACAGAGCTCCTTCAACACATAAAGATAGAGACTGAAGGGTCTTATAGCGCCGATGTTTTTGACCTGCGTAACCAATTGCTGAAATTAGACAAACAAGTCGAACTACTCACAATCGAAGCATCCGAACATAGCACAGAACTCACCAACGCGGTTGAGCGGATCACCGCCTCCTCACAGGATTGGATCAATCAAGCCATCAAAGATTCCGGTTTAGCCATCACCGCCGGGCAGATCACACTCGTTGCCCTCGCCGCAATCTCCTTGCTCGTCACTTTCGCTGTTGTTTACTTCTACGTGCAAGGCAACCTCCTCAAACGCCTCTCCCGCCTTCACGAAGGCATGGCGACACTGGCCTCAGGGAACTTATCTTCCACGATCAACGATTATGGCTCTGATGAACTCCACACCATGGCCAAGACACTCGAAGTCTTCCGACAAACAGCAGTTGTGCGAGGTCGATTGGAAGAACAGCAAGTAAAGGTCAATCAAGAACTCCAGCGCTACCAGAACGAGTTGGAAAAGCTTGTTGAAGATCGCACCGAAAAACTTGTTGAAGTTAACCAACAGCTGGAAGAAGAGGCCGTTAGACTGAAAAAATCACGCAAACAGGCAGAAGAGGCCAACCGAGCTAAATCTACATTCCTGGCGACAATGAGCCACGAAATCAGAACTCCTATGAACGGCATTTTAGGCACTGCATCTTTGCTGAAAGACACGCAGCTCAATACAGAGCAACAGCGACTAACAAGCACAATTACAGAGTCTGGAAACGTCCTGCTTTGCATCCTCAATGACATTCTGGATTATTCAAAGATTGAAGCAGGCCAACTGGCATTTGAGCAAATTCCGTTCTCAGTACACACCATTATCGAGCGCCTGATTTCTCTCTTCACGCCGCTCACCCAGAAAAAAAACCTGAACCTCACCGATCATGTTGCACAGAACGTACCGGACGGATGCCTTGGAGACCCTGCTCGCCTCTATCAGGTGCTCTCTAACCTCTTGAGCAATGCCATCAAGTTCACGGAGGTTGGCGGTATCAGACTGCATGTAAACGCAAATTCTGAGCAAACAGAACTCACCTTCTCAGTCTCGGACAGCGGCATTGGTATTCCCAGCGATAAGATTCCATCATTATTCGACGCATTTTCTCAAGCAGAAGATTCGACCAGCCGCCGTTATGGAGGAACCGGGCTTGGTCTTGCAATCTGTGACAAGCTGGTTTCAGGAATGCAAGGCACGTTTGCCGTTGAAAGCGAGCTTCAGGTTGGGAGCACATTTGCCTTCACCTTGCCGATAGAAGTGTGCAACCACGACCACAGTAAACCATTGTTGTCTAATCAAGAAAAACTACCTGTTGCTAAGATTTTGATCGCCGAGGATATCGAAACCAACCGCTTTATTCTACGTAGTATGCTCTTCAAACTGGGCATGACGGTTGTTGAAGCGCACAACGGCCTAGAAGCTTTGCAGCTGCTACAAAGTGAACATCCAGATTTAATATTGATGGATGTCAGTATGCCGGAAATGGATGGGTTGGAAGCAACCAAGCGTATTAGGCAATTTCGAGACACTACGCTCGCCACAACGCCTATTATTGCAACAACTGCTTATGTTATTGGGGTGGATGCCGACAAATGCAACGAAGCAGGCATGGATGGATTCATTGCTAAGCCTTTCGAGCAAACAGAACTGCATCAAATCCTTCGCTCTACTCTACTGCATGACAACAAAGTAATACCCGCTGAAAACGCACTAGTCTCTTGCATGCTTCCGCAAACAAAGATTCTTGATCAAGAAGCACTCGATCAGGACGTTAAGACGTTAGGAGAAGCTGCTCTTGTAGAAATCATTGATCTATTCAAGGCGGAATCTGAGCAGCTGCTGAATCGTGTTCTTTTAGCCCAAACCCCCGAGCAGCAACAAAGATCTGCCCACGCTCTTAAAAGCGCTGCTGCTAGTTTAGGCCTTTCGGAACTAAGGGAGCTGTGCGCAAGAGTAGAAGCTACACAGCAAGAGCCTGATACGCTGCCATATGCACTGCAAAAAGCGCTTAAAGCCCTTGCAGACTATAAAGCCTCAACACTTTCTACAAAGATATAACCCTCACCATGTGAAGTAAGAATCATCGTCGGCTTCCTCGGATTATCTTCCAGGATCTTCCTCAATCTGCCGACAAGTACATCAATGGAGCGGTCATTGGGTGACCAGCTGCGGTGGCTGATATGATCCATTAGATAATCACGGGTCAGAACAGTTCCCGGCTTCGAAGTAAAGGTATTGAGCAGCTGAAACTCACCTCTCGTCAAGGCAAAGCCATCCTCACCTTCAGCCATCAGTTCACGCTTCATCAAGTTCAACGTCCACCGCCCAAATCGATGCGCATGGATTTCATCAACACGAGGCTGAACTTGCCCGGAGCGGCGCAGCAACGCCTTAACACGCGCAAGTAACTCTCTAGGATTATAAGGCTTGGTGATGTAATCATCTGCCCCGACCTCGATGCCGATGATCCTATCTATTTCATCTGTCCGACCTGTAACCAAAATGATACCGATATTGGATGTAGCCCGCAAAGTTCTGGCCAGATTGATCCCATCATCGTCAGGCAAATTAATGTCCAGTAAGACAATATCAATCGTGAATTCTTCAAGTACATGATGCATTTGGCCAGCATCTGCGGCCTCCAAAACCTCAAAGCTCTCTGTCTGTAGGTAGGCAACCAACTTCCTGCGAGAAATCGCTTCGTCTTCAACAACGAGTATGCGGGTTTTGCGAGTATTCAACGGATCACCTAGTTGCTCTTGTTCTCTTCATTACGTTTCGCATCCACCATATAAGTTGGACTAAAGGAAGCTGGAGACAGCGAGCATTCCAAATCAATCTCGGCAATATTGCCCTTCGTCACCAACTGTATCTCAGGAGCAAAATGCTTGAGATACGGTTTGCCCTCCAACAAGCGTATGCTCTGATCAATAGCCATCATACCCTGTAGAACCGGCTGATCAGTGGGTGAAGCTATGATTTTGCCACGCTTGATGCCACGAAACACACCATGTGTCAGATAGCCAGAAACAACCTCAATTTCATCCGAAAGCCCGCGAACTTTGAGTGCACCAATTGCCGCTTCTGCCGAAACGCCAGTCCCAATGAGATAAGCTGGAGTAGTTTCACTCTCCAGTTCATCCTCAATCAGCGAGAGTTGAGTAAGCTTTCCGGTGTCCCCATAGCGTGTATTCAATAGATTGGCCGAAGATTTTTTTAGCTCAGATTTGAAAGCACTCAACTTAGTTGAGGAAATGCCGGGCTTGCCCGCACCGGGAAACCAACTCACATTCACAGGCACCGTTCCAGCCGGGTGTCTCTGCGTAATTACTTGTGCAGTCCGGCTACCCATTTCATCCCAGTCAACACCAGTGGCAGCAGAAATAAAATCACTACGGATGTTATTCACCAAAGCAATGACTGGCGTTTTCCTGGAGATTTCTTCAAGAAGATCATAGTGCCCCTCAAAAGAAACTGTCCCCAAAAGGATCGCATCCGGTTTGCTGTCTGCGCAGGCCTGCAGTTGCTTCTGCTGTTGCCCCAACTGGTAGTACCCCCCCGCTTCATAAACGCGAAGACTTATATCCAGCTTCTCAGCCTGTTTCACCATGCCGTAGTTAACGCTGAGCCAATATGAATCCTTCAAGTGCGGATAAAGCGCACAAAGACGCCACGCTTTCCGAGATTTAGTAAGTGGTTCATAAGAAACATTTTTTCGAGATGACGAAAAATCCAGCAGTTTCTCCCATGTCACTGCAGTCCAAGTTTCTGCATGTGCATATCCCGTGAGGGAAATGCCAACAAGAGCTGCCATCAAGATCTTACAAATTCTTACAATTTCTTTCGGTCTGTTCATACCAAGCCAGAACCCAATTCACATCCACCCGCTACCATAGAGATAAATCAGTCGCTGGGAATGCGACCAATCAGACAGCAGGATCACAATTTCCTGTAGGGCACTCAGGAACAAAAAAATGATTAAAAGGCTCTGGCAACACATGTGGGCAGCAAGCCCACTTCCTCTGGCTGCTCTTATTATCGCAGGCGGCATCGGCGGTGTCATTTTTTGGGGCGGCTTCAATACTGCAATGGAAGTAACTAACTCGCTGGAGTTCTGCACCTCCTGCCACGAAATGCAGCCAGTCTACCAAGAATACAAAACCTCAGTTCACTATCAGAACAACTCAGGCGTACGAGCTGAATGCCCCGACTGCCACGTCCCTAAAGAATGGGGCCCGAAGATTATTCGCAAAATTCAGGCATCTAACGAACTCTACCACAAGTTTATCGCCCCTTCGATCGATACACCAGAAAAGTTCGAAGCAAACCGCCTACGTCTCGCCAAGCATGTCTGGCAGACCATGAAAGAAACAGACTCCCGTGAATGCCGCAACTGCCACTCCTTCGAAACAATGAAAATAGATGGGCAGCGCGAAAAAGCACAAAAGATGCACCCTAAAGCCATAAAAGAGGGCAGCACCTGCATCGATTGCCACAAAGGTATCGCACACAAACTTCCAGACCTTTCAGCAGCTTCCAAGCAAGCATTCGAAATGCTGAAAGAACAATCCAAAACCGTCAATTACAATTCATCTCACCTCACCACTTTGGCAACCGCGAGCATCTATCTCAACGACGAGGACAGCAAAGCGGCTGGCCGCGTCCTGCCTGCGACAACCGTTGAACCAGTTGATTCCGGCGGCAAACGTGTGAAGGTAAAAGTGAGTGGCTGGAGCCAAAAAGGCGCAGAGAAAATCATCTACGCAATGCAAGGTCAGCGCATCTTCAATACTGCACTCAGTAAAACTGCAGTCCCGCTTGTTGACCGTGGCGAAACCATCACGCTTGAGAGCACTGGTCAGGAATGGACAGCCGTCAGCTTCACTGGCTTCATGGACAAAAAAAACATGATTTCAGAGGACAAAGCACTCTGGTCTTACGCTGGCGACCTCTACGAAAACTCTTGCTCTGTTTGTCATAACGCACCGTCTCCAAGTCACTTCATGGCGAACCAGTGGATCGGCGTTCTCAAATCGATGGTGCGCTACACCGCACTCAGCAAAGACGAACAACGCCTTCTCCAAAGATACCTGCAGCTCAATGCTCAGGACACAGGCGGCAAAGGCAAGCATTGATCCAAACAGCACCAACCGCCTCTATCAAAGGAATATGCCATGTATGAATTATCGGACATCACCACAGAAAGCCTCTTAAGAGCAGCAGCTTATCGCTTTCTCGCTGGTGTCTTCGGCACCGAGGTAGACACGTCCTTCCTGCAATCAGCAACCTCCGGCGAACTCCGTCAGCTGTTGGATGAGCTTCGTTGCGAGAATCAGCTCAAGGACGCCGTAGACCTTCTGAAGTTCAATCTAGATCAGCGCAGCCACAATGCATCCGCGATCATGGATCTTTGTGTCATCTTCTCAAGCTTGTTTCTGGGAGCTGGCGGCCGTAAATCCGCTCCGCCTTATGCCTCTTACTATGCAACCGGTAAAACTTCTCTCAACCACCCTTGTGTCGTGGAAATAGAAGACATCTATCGCGAGCATCAGCTGGCCCCTAACCAAGGCTTCTCAGAACCTGCTGACCACATCACAACCATGCTGAGCTTCTGCTCTGAGCTGTCCTTACTGCCAGACAAGCAAATCGAACTGAAAGCGTTTCTACAAACGCATCTGAAATCCTTTTCACAAGGCTTCAGCGAAGACTGTTCAACCTACGACAGTGACGGATTTTACCTCGCCTGCGCCAACTTACTCCGCGCTCAGATCGAGCGTGACCTTAGCACCCTGCACTAAACACATAAAACTGGGAAATTGGAGGGACATCATGTCCGCTCAAAATAGCATGATCACCGAAAACACAAGATCAACCAAAGGGATGACACGTAGGCGTTTCCTGTCTACCTTGCTCAGCACCTCTGCGATTGCGTTCATGGGTTCACCATTATTGATGAAGGTTGCTCACGCTGCTGCTGCTGGCACCAAGGAAGTTTTGAATGGCGCGCACTGGGGACTTTTCCGCGCTGTTGTGAAGGATGGCCGATTTGTTGAAGCGAAACCTTTCGAGCACGACATTCGCCCGACTTCAAATATTACCAACACACCTGAGCTTGTTTACTCACCAAGCCGGATCAAGTACCCAATGGTCCGTCGTGGCTTCCTTGAGAACGGTCCTCAGGCCAACATTGAAGATCGCGGTAAAGGCGAATTTGTTCGCGTAACATGGGATCAGGCATTTGAGCTTGTTGCCAAAGAACTGAGCCGCGTACGTGATACATTCGGTCCGGAAGCGATCTATGGCGGTTCTCCTGGTTGGAAGAGCGTTGGTCGCTTTCATAACTGCCGTGCAGGCCTTTACCGCCTACTCAACATGAACGGCGGCTACACCAAAGGCGTGGGCGATTATTCCACCGGCGCAGCTCAGATCATTATGACACACATCATGGGCAACCCGGAAGTGTACGCCCAAATGTCCAGCTATGAGACCGTTCTAGAGCATACCGACAACATCATCCTTTGGGGCTGTAATCCGCAAGAAACGCTCAATATGGGTTGGGTCATTCCTGATCACAAAGGTTTCACTTATCTGGACCAATTGCGTGATGCAGGAAAAAATGTCATCTCTATCGATCCTCTGATGACAGAGTCTGCGAAGCACCTGAATGCAAAATGGTACGCTCCGCGTCCAGGTTCTGATACAGCAACCATGATGGCAATCGCCCATGAGTTGATCAAAACCGAAAAGGTAGATCAAGACTTCCTATCAGAGTTCACCGTTGGCTACGAGGAACTCAAAGCCTACATACTTGGTGAAACCGATAGCATCGAAAAGTCACCTGAATGGGCCTCCGAACTCTCCGAGTTACCTGCCAAGGATATCCGTGAAATCGCAGCGCAAATGGCTAACGGCACGACCATGATCATGGGTGGCTGGTCCATGCAACGCGCTGACCACGGTGAGCAACCACACTGGATGATGGTCACCCTTGCGGCAATGCTTGGCCAGATCGGTAAACCAGGTGGTGGCTTCGGCTATTCATGGCACTACGAATGTGCAGGTGTTCCATCAGCAAACAACGCAATCGTTCCTGGTTTATCTGGTGGAAAAGCACCAGCAAACATGCCTCCTGCAATGCCGGTCGCACGTATCACCGATGCTCTACTGAACCCGGGTAAAACCATCGATCACAACGGTCGCAAGTACACATATCCTGAGTTCAAATTGATCTACTGGACAGGTGGCAATCCCCTCAGCCACCAACAAGACCGCAACCGCATGCTGAAAGCATGGCAGCGTCCTGAAACCATAATCGTTCAAGATATCTTCTGGACTGCATCCGCTAAATTTGCTGACATCGTGCTGCCAGCAACCACAGCCTTTGAGCGCAACGACATGGAAATGGGCGGAGGAGCCTCAGGCAAATACTTATTCCCTATGCATCAGGTCGTTGAACCACAGTTCGAATCCAAGAATGATCTCGACATCTATCAGGGTATCGCTGAGAGACTTGGCTTTGGCGACAAATATCTGGAAGGTAAATCCGAAAAAGATTGGCTTCGCGAACTCTATGGCAAAGCATTGGCTCAGGGCAAAGCCAAGAGCCTCGACATGCCCGGTTTCGACGAGTTTTGGTCCAATCCAACAAGTTATGTTGAATTTCCAACCACTGAGGAAGCAAAACAATACACCCGCCATGGAGATTTCCGCCAAGATCCTTTGCTTGAGCCATTAGGTACACCATCTGGTCTCATCGAGATCTACTCCAAGACCGTCGCGGATATGGATTACGACGACTGTAAAGGCCATGCAACTTGGATTGAACCCGTTGAATGGCTTGGTTCTGAAAAAGCAAGACAGTATCCGTTACATATGCTTTCACCACACCCTGTTGAGCGTATCCACTCCCAGACCAACAACATTTCCACCCGCAACAACTACACCATCGCAGGCCGTGAGCCAGTATGGATATCAGAGGACGATGCATCAGCACGCGGCATCACAACCGGCGATGTTGTTCGCGTTTTCAATGAACGCGGTGAGACACTCGCAGGTGCATATGTAACAGCAGACTTACGCGAAGGCGTTATCCGCCTGCGCGAAGGAGGCTGGTACGATCCAGAGGAGCCAGGCAAAATCGGCTCGCGTTGTAAGTATGGCCATGCAAATACTCTGACCATTGACAAAGGTGCATCAAAACTGTCTCAGGCAACCATTGCAAATACGTGCCTCGTTGACATTGCAAAACTGGAAGAAGAAGCGCCAATCGTCACAGCATTTGACGCTCCCAAAGGTGCATAACTGAAGCTTAGGACCGCTCTCTGCTATACCAAGAGCGGTCCTTCTTACGTAATTCCGGACAAGTGATTTGCTGTTTAACACCTCAAAATCAGCGTAATTCAGCAGTTTTCCACGCTTTGTGCAAAAAATTCGACACTTATGACAGCAAAAGTTCATCAAGCATATAAATGCCAATTTTTTAGGCAAAACATCTTAGAAAAATTAGTTAAGCCTGATAACTGCAACCGCAAATCGTGATAGCAGTAATCAACGACAACAATCCCACAAGGCGCCCCATACATCACATAAGCTATTGTATTTATTATATTTTATATGGATCTCAGATTTCTTAAAAGGTCCATAAGATGATCTTATGCACCAAGAACATGTGATAAAATACGCTATCTCAATCAGAGAACACTGTCTGCTCAGCCCACGAAACAAGCAACAAGTGAGCGTTAGCTAGTTTTCGCAATGTATGAATTACTAATATTTTAAATATTATACTTTGATTTAAGTAACAATTTGAGAGATCTAAAACTGATGATTATTTTTGCTTGTATATGCGGGTTCCATTTCCACTTATAACTGAATTGTTTACTACAAGCTTCAGCTTAGTTTCATGTTACCTATTGGGAACCCCCACTCCAACTCTTAAGTAATCATATCTATAAGCTTCAAGAGTCCAACAGTTAATATTTATGGTTAACAATAAAGCTAAAATTTTAGTCACAATGACGCGGGGTAACTACTTCAGGCTCGCAGTGCAAAAACTTTTTTACTCGACATACATATTGGTATTAATATATTATTTACCATGTTTGATTGCACATAATACAGTCGAAAGCAAAAAATAGACTGATCTGGGGTGTGCCAAAACCACTGTAACGCATAGGCAAATTTTGTAGGGGCTGAGATGTCTGATCTAACGGGGCATAGATCCAACTTTCCTTCCTTAATTGGAACAACAAAGCCATCCTTAAAGTCTGGCACACATCCAGTTATGGATGTCGCCGCTGTTTCAATTGCGCAGCAATTTGCGTCTGTTCAGTTGAATTGGGTTGATCTGGAATTCGACGAAACAACAAAAGCTCTTTGGCTTTATATGAAAAGCGAAGGGCGTCCTTGTTTTGCACCTGAGTTACTGAGCGAACTTGCACAGTCACAAGCCGTGATGAAGCGTCTTTTTGAGACTTATCAGCCAGCTGACCCGTGCCCGATCAACTTCAAGGTCGTCGCATCTCGCATTCCGGGTGTTTACAATCTCGGCGGTGATCTTAACTTGTTCATCCAGCTTATTCGAGAAAAAGACCGCGAGAAGCTTCACAAGTATGCCGTTGATTGCATTGATGTTGTTTACCGCAACGCCATCTCTTCAAACCTGCCAATCGTCACAATCGGCATGATTCAGGGAGATGCATTAGGTGGTGGATTTGAAACTGCGCTTTCTTGCGATGTAATTATCGCAGAACGTCAAGCTAAATTCGGACTTCCTGAGGTTCTGTTCAATCTGTTCCCAGGCATGGGTGCTTACAGCTTCCTGTCACGCATGGTTGATGGCCGCACTGCAGAAAAAATGCTTATGAGTGGTCGTCTCTACTCAGCTGAAGAGCTTCATGAAATGGGAATTGTTCATGAGGTTGTCGAAGAAGGCGAAGCGCCGTTTGCAGTTCAGCAGTACATCGCCAAGAACGCACGCAAACACACCGCTCATTCTGCTATTTATCGCGCAGGCCGCACCGTGCAGCCAGTTGCTTATGAAGAACTGATTGACGTCGTCGAAATCTGGGTCGACGCTGCTCTGTCTTTGTCCGATCAGGATTTGAAAAAGATGGAACGCCTGACCAAGGCTCAGGATCGTCTTGGCGCTCCATCTGTACGTAAGCAAGCTTTCTAGAACCGCACAGTCTCTAAGAAAAATCCAATGTGCTCAAGCGGTTGATAGGATTATTTCCTTCCTGCTTGAGCTGCTGTAGATACCTACTCAAATTTTCATGGTCACGTTTTATCTTCCCTGACAGCTTACGCAGCATGTCTTCACCCAAGATCAGTATTTGCGGCGCAGGCAAGTTCTCCAGATCATCACTCAGTTTCGCAACTTCCGTTGCCCCAAGATTCACTGAAGCAGAACGAAGCGCGTGTGCACTTGCCCGTAACAGCTCAGCATCCCGAGCTTCAAATGCAGCTTTAATATCGCGATGTAACTGTGTTGTGTCTTTAAGATAATCTTCAATCACAGCAATAACAAAATCGAGACCACCAAGTGCTCTCAATTGCGACAGGCTTGCATAGTCGATCCCAGAGGAAACTTCGGAAGAAAACCGAGGATGCTCGGAAATTGACGTGACCTGACTATTCGCAATTTTCTTGCGGGTGATGTTCTCGTAAACACCGCTTTCTGCAATCACATCATCAACCAGTGTCAGAAGCTTTTGCGGCTCGATCGGTTTGGTCGCGCATGCATCTGCCCCCGCTTCCTGCACATTCCGCGCAGCCGCACGACTTGCATCTGCTGTCAGAGCAATAATCGGAAGACGATCCTGTCCAAGTTCCGTAATACGGTGCAGCTTGATGGTCTCAATACCGTTCAGTACCGGCATATTAATGTCCATGATCGCCAGATCGTAAGAGTTCTCTTCCAACTCATCCAGAGCCAGTTCGCCATTGCTGACAAGTTTGCAGGTATGGCCACCTTTTTGCAGGATTTTTTCAATCACACGCTGATTGGTCTTGTTGTCTTCAGCAACAAGAATATTCAGCCCGATATAGCGACTGAAGTAAGCTTGGAGTTCTTCCTTGAGCTCCATCCCTGATTTCGCATCCTCCGCACCAGCAGCTCTCAGAGCCCAGGCAACAGCTTGCGTGGAAACCGGAACCTTGATCGAAGAAACGATACTTGGCTGAAAAACATCCTCACACTCTTTTTCCGATGCAGCTGAGTAAACCGGAATGAGATGAACGTTGTGATGGTGACCAGTCGATTTGAGCGCATAGTGCAGGCTGTCCGAGGTTGCTGCCAGAACATCTTCCCCAACGAAGAGAACGATCTTCCCACCATCACTGGAGGTTTGCTGACGCAAAGCACTAAAGGCACTCCCAACAGTCTCAAAACATTCATGCTCGATGCCACAGTCCAGCAAAGAAGCAGCGCAAACATCTCTTAGATCCTTGCGTTTGGAGACAATTGCAACAGCCCCATCTTCCACTTCAAGCCGAACAGTCTCATCACTGACAGCGCGCCCAACCTTCAGCTCAATAGTAAAGGTACTGCCCTGCCCCGGCTGACTAGTGACAAAAACTTCACCGCCCATCGCCCGGACAACTTCGCGTACAATAGAAAGGCCAAGACCAGTCCCGCCAAACCGATCCACAATGCTGTCATCAGCCTGTGTGAAGCGGTCAAAAATGCGCAACTGAGCATCTTCAGAAATGCCAATCCCAGTATCTTTCACTTCCAGCTGCAGGCGAATTTCACCACCATCAGTTTCCTTGCAAACTGCGCGAATGGAAACCGAGCCTTCTTCGGTAAACTTGACAGCATTGCCAGCAATATTCAGCAGAACTTCGCGGATATGACGTGCATCACCCACGAGGAGAGGAGGTAAGTTACTATCCACGTAGCGCGAAATGATCAGCCCTTTACCGCGCGCTTGCCCCTGCACAATCTGTGTCACCTCACGCAGGATCGAGTTCATGTCAAAGACCGTCTGACTGACGATCATTCGGCCACTTTCAATCCGGCTAAAGTCAAGGATACCGTTGATCATGGAAAGGAGCGAGCTACCGGAATACTTTATGGTCTTCGCCATATCCCGCTGCTCAGCGTCCAACTGCGTATCCTGAATCAGATCCCCCATGCCGATGATCGCATTCAACGGCGTCCGCAATTCGTGGCTGACAGCGGTGAGGAACTGTGTCTTCGCTCTATTAGCGGTTTCAGCAGCTTGCTGTGCTGCGGTCATAGATCTGATGAGCTTGCTTGCATAGAGCGGCACCACAACGAGGCACCCAAGCAAACCCAAGCCAAGAATGAACTCACCTTGCCAGTATGGGGTTGTCAACACCACTGCAAACCCACTCACAGAGGCAATTGTTGCCAATGCCAGATAATCCAACCCAAACCGGAAACCGTTACCGAAGATCACCCAAAGATAGATAGGGAACAGGATTGAAAGGTATTCCCCTCCTACATACAGCCCGGCAGAGACCGCTCCGACATCTAGAAAAATCGCGAGAACGCGACGAAGCGAACTGATGTTCTGCGAGTAGAGCAAATGAGCAAGCAGTACCAGAGATCCAACACCGAACGTGGTCATGATGACATTGGTTTGGAAATTCTCATGAGATCCAAAAGTGATGTTGGAAGCAAGATAAGGCGTGATCAGCAAAGTGAACATAAAACGGTTCAGAGACATCTCGCCTTCACCGCCACCCAACTGAATGATGCGCTTATATAGATCTTTTAATCCGCTCAACGGGAGCAGCTGCAGCTTCGTTTTTCTATTGTCGTTCATAGTTCAAACTCCGCCCCAACCAACGCTCTCTGCTGCCCGTTCCCTTGCAAGTTTGCCGCTTGCTCTTCTAAGAGACGTAAAAAATCATCAGCAGGGACTGGCTTGCCAAACAGATAGCCCTGCGCCATTTCACAACCTGCATCGGTGAGATACTCAGCCTGTTCCCGGGTCTCGACACCTTCTGCAATGATGGAGAGATCGAGGCTCTTACCCAAACCAACAATTGCCTTGATGATGACCGTGTTGTTCGGATCCGTCATCATATCTCGCGTAAAGCACCGATCAATTTTCAGACAATCAACGGAGTATCTGCTCAGGTATGCGAGGGAGGAATAACCCGTTCCAAAATCATCAATCGAAACCGCAATACCCATCTCGCGGATCTCACGCAAATCACGCACAGTTGCTTCAGAACCATGCAGAACGATGTTCTCTGTAATCTCAATCTCAAGTTTATCCGGTGGCAAACTGCAAGAAACCAAAGCATCTTTCAAAAGCTGCGGTACGTTCTGTTTGCGAAATTGTGTCGGCGAAATATTCACAGCAATCCGAGGTGTCGCCACCCCTAAGTCCAACCACTTCTTTGCCTGCTGACAAGCTGCAAAAATCACCCATTCACCGATTGGCAGAATAAGACCAACTTCTTCAGCTGTTCCCAAGAAGACGTTTGGAGCGACCACACCATAATCTGGCCGGTTCCACCTCAGTAGAGCTTCAGCACCAACTATCTCTTGGGTCCGCAAATCAATCTGCGGCTGATAAAACAGCTCCAGCTGATCATGCTCAATGGCATTCCGCAGCTCGGCTTCCAACGCGACAGTTTCTTTGACGTGGTGATCCATCTTCGTCGAGAACAGGTGGAACGTGTTTCCGCCATCAGCTTTAGACTGGTACATGGCCATATCTGCGCAGCGCAGTAGCTCTTCGCTGTTAAGGCCATCCTCAGGGTATTTGGTAATCCCGACACTGGCACTCGTCTGAAGTTCTCGCCCGCTGATATGGAACGGCTCTTCGACCACACTCACCAAATGCTGAGCAAAGCGTAGAGCTTCCTCTGAACTCTTCAAATCAGTCTGGAGAATGGCAAACTCATCACCACCCAATCGCGCAACTAGGTCCGAGCCATCTACACAGCGCAACAAACGCTCTGCAAGCACCTCCAGGAGGCGATCACCTGTACGATGACCCAAAGCATCATTGATAGATTTAAAGCGATCCAGATCAATAAAATGCAGCGCAAAGCTACGACCGCTGTTTCGGCACTGGAAGATCTCTTCATCAATGCGCTCACCAAGCATGGTTCTGTTTGGCAAACCCGTCAACGCATCGTGGTGCGCAATATGAAGCAAGTGCGCTTCTGCACGTTTGCGATCAGAGATATTGGTTGCGGTCGTCACAACATGCGTTGTGTTCCCATCAACGTCCAGTAGAGGGCTTTTTGTAACGATAAAGTGGAAGATATCACCAGCATGGTTTCGCTGTTCAATTTCATAGGGCGGCAAAGCTCTGCCCGTAATGAAAACCTTCCGGTCCAAACGGCGATTTCTCTCACGTGTAAACTTATCAAACTTGCCGTAGGTATCCTCACCTACAAGTTCTGCTGTGGTCGAGTCCAGAAAGCGCGCCCAAGCCGCATTCGAGAACGCACAAAGCCCATCTCGTGTGCTGGTCGTGATCATAGCCGGAACACTATCAATCACCTGCGCCAGCTGTTCACGGGAGTCTCGCAGAGCTTCCTTGCTCTGCTGCTCAACGTTGACCAACTCCTGCTCAAGAAAGCGGGCATGACGTTTGACCGCATTTTGTTCTTCTCGCAGAGCAAGTAGGTTTCTGGCTCGACTGACGAACTCATTATGGTCAACCGGACTTTGTAGGAAATCAGTTGCGCCCGCCTCCAGCGCACGAATTCTAAACGAACGATCCGTAAACACGGTGATGACGACGATCGGTACATCGCTGCAATGCTCAAGCGCGCGCACCTTTTGCGTTAGATCAGCACCATCCATCTCCGGCATGCTGTAGTCGGTAATAATCAAATCGGGGACGCTGCTCTCCATATATTCGAGAGCATCAACCGGCGAAGCAAAGCAGTGCACTTTGACAGATGCATCTACAGCGAGAGCAAGCTTTTCAAAGATACTTCTATTAATTGCCCTGTCATCGACAATAACGATTGTTGTCATGCAGCTACCACCACGAGCCTAACTGCCGAAGGCAACAAACACCCGCAGCAGTTGAACAAATTCACCCCATGGTTATCTTCGCTTAAGGAGACAGTGTTAAGAAATGCCAAATAGTTATCATTAAATGCCTAGTATCAAACTTGTGGTTCTATTTACCTATCGGCATACACCAGTCGTCCACCGCCAGTGCACAGACGCTTTAGTTTCCTTCATCGACGAAATAAAGCTAACGTAAGCGGCAGTTTGCAGGGATTTCTACAACAAATCAAAGGACTGCCTAATTAGTTACTGAAACATTGAGAACACAATAAAAAATTTTCTTCAAATTGCACTAAACAGTTGTGAATATAGATCCATATACACTCACTTAAAGCTAGCTCACCCGCACAATTAAGCAAATAAGAGTGCAGTAACAAAAGTGAGTCTCATGAAGAAAGCAGGTACAGACCTACTATTCTCCTTTGAATCATTCTTAGTAGAGGCTGCTGAGCACTAAACTTTCTACCAAGAAGTATAGACTCACAGACAGGCCATATCGTTGAACCTGCTTAACCCAACAAGCCCCTAAACTAGACCAGTGTTACGGCTCCCTGAAGGCCCTCGACATGCTGTCGCGAACAGGCTCCATGAGATAATCGAAGAAGGTTCTGTCTCTCGTTGTGATGTACACCTCCGCAGGCATACCTGGAGTTGCTTTGAAGTTTAGATGTGCAGGAATTTTCTCACGATCCAATTTCACACGCGCCTTATATACATCAGCTGAGACACTCATCGGATCCTCGCTTCGCAACGCATCCGCTGAAACGTATACGACCTTTGCATCCAACATAGGTGTAATACGCTGGTTCAAAGCCGTCAGGCGAACCATTGCCTTCTGCCCTTCTTTCACGTTGTCGATCTCAGTGGTTTGGATTGATGCTTCAATAATAAGCTCATCCTGAAGAGGTAGGATTTCCATTAGATCCTTACCACTCTCAACTACACCACCTGCCGTGTGATAACGCATCCGAACCACAATCCCACGCACAGGCGCCACGATCTCAACGCGTTGCAAAACATCTTGCGCTGCACGTATTTGCTCACTCACATCATCCAGGTCAGCATTAACAACCTGGAGCTCCCCGACAGCGGTTTGCGAGGCTTCATTCTCCGCCCTAACGATTTGTGCCTTTGCCCTGGCGATACGTTCGGTTGCATCTCCAATCTCAGCAAGGATACGACCTTCCTCACCTTTGAGATTTGCAAGTGAGCGTTGAATTCGAAGTACGTCAGATTTCCGAATGAGGCCTTTTCCGAGGATTTTCTGTTTGGAATCCAGCTCTTCCTGAAAAAGCTCCATCTGCTCTTTCACCGCAACAAGCTGCGATTGGCCACCTTGTATCCTCTCCTTAAGCGCATCAATACCTTGCGTAAAAATATCAATTTCACTCTGAAGTTTTCGAGTTCTGGCTTTGAAGGTCAACGACTGATTGAGAATGATACTCTTGATCTTGGGCTCCTGTGCAGTGCTTAAGAGCTCCTTCGGTAACACCAATGACTTCTGACCTTTGGCCTCTTGCGTCAAACGCGCCTGAATAGCTTGAAGGCGTGCCTGTCGGATCAATAAACGTTCAAGGTTAGCTTTTGCTGCTGTCTCATCAAGTTTCACTAGTACGGCACCAGCAGCAACCACATCCCCTTCTTTCACAAGGATTTCCTTGATGATCCCACCTTCGAAATGCTGCACGATCTTGTTTTGCCCGGTGGCAACAAAAGAGCCAGAGGCGACTACAGCCCCTGCCATGGGGGCACTGGAAGCCCAATACCCAAATCCGGCAAATGTAAAGGCAATAACGATAAAACTAGCCAACATAGGCGCACGAGTTGTGCGGGGCACATCCTCATACCAACTTCCATCAAGTATAAGAGCTCTAGTAGACATAAAAATCACCAAATAAAAAAGCTTAGACTATTCAGCTGGTTGTGCTGCTGGCAGATTATGCCCCGGTGCATTTTGATGCTGAGAAATGCCGGGCCGCTTACCAGTTATCAATGGCATCACTTCATCGCGGCTGCCAAAGGCAGCAACTGTCCCATCTTTCAGCATCATGATCTTATCGACACAACGAAGCAAAGCAGGCCGTTGAGTAATAGCAATAACAGTCATGCCATCTTGCTTGGCGCGTTCAAGAGCTTGAGCGAGTGCCTGCTCCCCGATTGTATCCAAGTTAGAATTCGGCTCATCTAGCACCAGCAAACGCGGATTATTGTAAAACGCGCGTGCCAATCCGATACGCTGTCGCTGCCCACCAGAAAGCGGTGCACCATCCATAGCAACTTGAGTCTCATAACCCTGCGAAAACTGCGAAACCATCTCATGAATGTCCGACATCTGCGCAGCTTTGAAGACATCTTCATCTTTGGCTTCACGGTTCATACGAGCAATGTTTTCTTTGATCGTACCAGGGAAAAGCTGCACATCCTGTGGCAGATACCCAATGTTTTCACCAAGTTGCCGGCTATCCCAGTTCCGCAGATCCATCATATCAAGCCGTACATTACCGGCCGTTGGAATAAGGGAACCAACCAACATCTTCCCAAGCGTGCTCTTGCCGGAACCAGAAGCTCCAACCACCGCCAAAGATTCACCGGGAGAAAGCTGGAACGAAATACCATTCAAGATCACCCGCTTGTTGGGCGGAGGAACGAAAAGCAAGCGCTCAACGCTCAACCGCCCCGCAGGATTCGGCAGGCGCAACCTATGTACATTGAGGGGCGAAGTATGGAGCAGCTTCTGAATACGCCCATATGCACTTTTAGCGCCCACATAACTCTTCCAACCATCAATAATGCCTTCAACCGGAGCCAACGCACGGCCGCCAATAATAGAAGCCGCAATAATCATCCCTCCAGTAATTTCATTTGAGAGCGCAAGCCACGCCCCCCAACCCAGCATCGTGATTTGCGTTGACAGGCGAATGAATTTTGAGATCGCCGAAATCAAGACATTTCGATCTTGTCCCATAATCTGAGCTTTCAAAGACTCTGCAGTCTCTTTACCCCAAATAATCACGCCTTCCGGGATCATCCCCATCGCATTCATGACCTGCGCATTCCGTGCCATTGCTTCGGCTTGCAGATTGGCACGCGAAGAAAACGCATTGGCCTTACCAAATGGAACGGCTGTCAACTTCTGATTGATCCTTGCAAGCACAAGGAGCAATAAAATAGTCGTCGTCACAATCATCCCTAAATGCGGATGAACCAGATAAACAACGAACAGATAAATGGGAGCAACCGGTGCATCCATGATGGTCAGAAGAACCGAACCAGTCAGAAAACTTCGCAACTGCTGAAGGTCGGAAAGAGCCTGAAATTCCTGACTACTACCGTTGTGAGACGCTCGCGCCGCTGCGCTCAACACAGGCCCGCCAAGGCGTGTTTCAACATCAACAGCAACCCGCATCAGCATAAAACGCCGGAACATATCCAACAGCACATGTGCAAGCACAAGCCCAATAACGATGGCTGTCAGCATCACCAAAGTATCAACACTCCGGCTCGTCAAAACACGGTCTGAAATCTGGAATAAGTAAATTGGAACAGACAGGATGAGAAGACTGGCGCAAAACGAGAAGAAGCCAACATAAAGCAGGTTTACCTTGGCACGCGCCAATCCATTCTGCATCAACTTGCGAAAATCGATATCTTCATAGGGCCCTCCATTCTTCCTGGAGGCGAAATTGCCCTTTTGGCTGGCGAGCTTTTCTCCATGTACAGGCTCTTGTTGAACACCATCCACCTGCAATGTTTTGCTCGCTTGCCCCCCACGTTGCCGGCTATTGTTCTTCGTCGCTCGAGCTTTAAACATATATTCTCTCTATAAAAACCTATTAAAATCAAACAAGTATATCGGAGACCATGTCACTCTCGCCCGCATAAGGAACAAACGCGGGCGACGTTCCGGTTTCGCTACCACCGTCATTGCCAGTAAATGCAACAACTTCCGAAACCAGATCTGTATTTCCATTCAATGCTGTTTCGAGATCATCTTCTTCAGAGACTACGATATTGACTTTTATAACAATGTCTTCCTCTGAGTATTCGCCATCTAAATATTGAAAGCCCGACTGACTATCATAATCGATGATGGTTGCTTTGTTGCTCGTCTTGTTGCTTGAAGTGTCCAGATAACCATCTTGATCATCTTCAACGACCTCACCATTAATAACCTGCGTGAGAACACCATCACTCTCTTGTTCTTCATGGATCTTCACATAGTCCGCATCCGAAAGAACATTAATCTGCTCGATCGCGTTGATCTGGTAATAATCGCCAGTGATGTAGAGAACTTTCAGATCAGTGCTTGGTAAGATCGGCAACCCACCTGTCGCTGAAGAGGCGGTATACTCGTAGTCTCCTGCCCGACCATCCATCGCATCCACCAAACCGTTTACCTCAGAGGTCATCGGTTTCATCAGCGACCCGCCACCAATGTTCTTGATCGTACCTTCATTGGTCAGCACATTATGCCGTCCGGTCTCATTGATAGATGCGCCAGTCACGTCAACATAATCGGCGTCTAGGAGGATATTTTTCTGACTGATGTAGTTGACGTCATAGTAGTTTCCAAGAACAACAATCACATCGTAATTCTGAATATTATCAATCAACTGCGCCGCGTTGACCTGGGTGTTGTCACCGGTCTGGACATAATAACCACTGTTGTTCAACTGATATGAAACGCAGTCATCATCAGAAAGAAAATTCTTCTGATTAACAATATTCAGATCATAAAAATTGCCGCTGACAACATCAACGCTCATGGAGTAGTCAGGGTTGTCGTAAGTAACCGCAGAGGAGATAATGTACTCGCCTTCGGACGTCACATTGGCATCATTGAAGACAACCGTCTCATCAAGTCCCTGCCCGACCAAAGTGTCCGCGGGCTGATCTGTAGGACCATAATATAGGTTGCTCTGAATGATCGAGTTTGTGGCGTAGTAGTCCCCCATCACAACAGTCGAACATTTCAACTCGCTCAGATCCACAATTGAGGCAACGTTGACCGCTTCATTGTCTCCAGTCGTCACATAGCTGCTATCGTTCTGTTCATCCTCAGAGGTATCATCTTCGGCCTGCTCATCCTTAGGCAGCTCACCGATATTTTCGCCACTTGTAAAAGAGGGATTGGGAGCATCATTTTCCACTCTTTGAACCAGCATCTCACCAATGGCATCAGCCGCACTTTGCGCATCACCATCATCAAAAATCTGATCGAGCGTATCCAGCTCAATGTCACTCGCAACATCAAGCAGTTGATCCAGCACTTCATCTGAGTTCCACTCAGGAATATCATTCCCGAACTCACTCTTGGACAAAAGCAAATCATCATCCGTCAGGGCATTTTCCTGAGCGAGGTTGATTTCAATGTCCGGCGCATAAATATCACGATAAGTGAAGGTGATTGTATAGGTGTAGTCCAGTGTTTGACCACTATCTCCACCTTGCGGCAGATCCGGGCCTGCATCGTCTTCAAACAGTACAACTTCAGAAGGTGGAGCAAACTCAGAAGCAGTTACGGGCGTCTCAACCGAATAAGGGAGACGGGTTTGTGACAGCGTTCCAATCTCTGGCAACAGCGATGGAAGGCTGTAGAATTTCTCATAGGGAAGTTCTGCGGTATCTCCACGGGAGTAAACCACTTCCACTGGGGTAATCACAATAGTGTCTTGGGCAAACCTGGCTTCATCAAAGCTCTGTTCAGCTGTAGCGATACTATCAAAAATCTTCATGTAGCCGAGAAAATGCCAGCTCAATTCGTTTATAGCCTGCGACAGCATAAAATATCCTAACAATCTCATATGGATATATAAAACAACCTGCGCGGATCACTCCGCGCAGGTCTTGTTTAGATTGGATTATGCAAGGTCATCTTCGCCAACCACGTTCACGGTTGAGGAACCGCCCACGACGTTGACATCAACAGCATTGGCCTGAACGTTCGCACCCATGACGATTGTCTGGTTAAAGGCATTCGCCACACCCAGAGCATCAGCGGTAGCAGCCGTAGAAGCTGTCACGCTGTAATCATCACCGGTACCGAAGTCGAAGAGACTTTCAGCATCGTGAATGCCATCCGCAGACATGGCCTGACCACCATCAGCAACGATGTTCTGATCAAGCGTCCCATGGTTATGAACTTCCACATTGGTGATCGTATCTTGATCGTACAATGCATTTGCTTGCTCAGCGCCGAAGATGGTGTCAGTGCCGTTAGCATCCAGAGTACCGAAGAACCCGCCGCCACCATCCGGGCTACCAGATGGTGTGATGTCCAGCGCACCAAGACCGTCATCTTCTCCAGTAAAGAGAAGCGTGTCGTTCTGGCCAGTAACATCAAGCTCAGTTGAGTTAACCTGCTTGTTCCCACCTGAGTACAGGCTTTGGTTGAAGGCAGATGTCTTCGCCGTAGCATCCGCAGAAGCAACAGCTTCCGCAGTTACGGTGTAGTCATCACCAACAGAACCATTGGCAACAAAGGAACTCACTGGATCAGTAATACCGTCACCTGAGTCAGCATCACCACCAGTTGCCGTAACAGTCTGAGTTAGCTCATCGAAGTTTTCGACATCGGCTTCATCAATCTGGTCGTTGTCACCGGCTGTGTTATTTTGTGAGAACAACGCAAGGCTATCAGCGTTGCCAGCAATGGTACCAGAGCGAACTGAGCTGGAAGCTCCACCTTCACTGTCATCTCCAACAGAAATAACATTCTTGTTGTCTCCAACAATGTCAACGTCTGCGGAGTTAACTTGCGCATTACCACCGGTAGAGATTACCTGATTGAATGCAGAGGCTTCAGCGACAGCATCAGCAGATGACAAAGCCTTACCTGTGAGGGACGCGTTGTCACCAACGTTCAGCGCACCTTTCACATCATTGCCATCAATTCCACCAGAACCAACACCGGCACTCGCAGTACCACCCGTTGCTGTAACATCTTGCTCAACATATGAGTAGTTAGCGACATCCGCATCAGAAATGCTGTCACCATCATAAATGGTGTTGCTCTGATATCCGCCAAGCAATGAGTCTGTAGAGTCTACTCCACCGTTTCCTGCAGGGCCGGTACCGTTAACGGATGCAAAGGCTACATTGGAATCTTCGCCAGCTGATTGAACATTGCTGCTGCCACCGGTTACGCTCAGATCAAGGTCATTGCTCTGTGCATTACCGCCAGAAAACAACTTCTGGTTCATGGAAGACGCAGAAGCAGTTGCGTCTGCAGATGCCTGCGTAACACCAGTGATCGAAGAATCATCACCGACACGCGCAGCACCAACGTCTCCATCACGATCAGCAACACTAATGCCAGCACCACTTGTAGCTGTGCCACCAGTAGCAGAGACATCTTGGTCCACCATATCGAGGTTTTCGACGTCAGGACCGAACAGTTCATCCTGGTCACCAAGCGTATTTTCCTGCCATGCACCAGCTGCTGAGTCAGTATCAGACTGACCAGCTGCAGCTGCCTGACCAAACTGGCCAAGTGTCGCATTGTCTTCACCAGATGCAGCAACACCAGAGTTAGCACCTACAATGCTCGCATCGTAAGAATTGCTCTGCCCATTACTACCGGAGCTAAGAACCTGCTCAAACGATGCTGCCGAAGCCGTTGCATCAGCACCAGCATTGGAAAGTCCACTTATGCTGCTGTCTTCCTCAACACCAGGTGCACCTTGAGCTCCAATCTGGCCATCACCACTAGATGCAATACCATCACCAGCAGTCGCTGTGCCACCAGTAGCAGTTACGTCCTGAGTGGAATCATGGAAATTACGAACATCGCTATCCCAGATAGTATCGCCATCGTAAGCGGTGTTACCCTGGAAGCCACCTGAGAAACTATCGGTGTTTGTAGTTCCAGCCCATGCACCATTTACCTCTGCATCGTCTTGACCAGCAGAAGCAACGTTCACATCAGCACCAGTAACAGAAACAGATGCGGAGTTGCTTTGAGCATTACCACCTGTCACCTGTGTCTGCGTAAAGGACTGAGCAACACTTGTTGCGTCAGCAGATGCTGAACTGGAGCCTGAGATGCTCTCATTTCCATCAATGTTGGTTGAACTGCCACCAGTCTGAACAATACCAGTTCCAGAAGTTGCGGTTCCGCCGTCTACATCAACAGTCTGAGTGCTATGGCCCCAGTTAGTGACGTCTGCATGCTCAATTTCATCAACATCACCAAGCTGATTGCTCTGATCACTCCACGAGGTTGTTGTGGTGTCATGGTCTACTGGTGTGATCGGCACTGATCCAGCAGTAGCTCCACTCTCACCAGCCGCTGCAACTGCTTTGTTACCGCCAGTAATATCGACATCAACGGAGTTTGATTGAGCATTGCTGCCAGTTTTGAGCGTCTGCCCAAAATTGATCGCTGCGCCTACACCGTTTGCACTTGCAGAAGCACTGCCAGAGATGGAGCTATCGTCACCAACAGTATCAGGACCGAGGTTACCACCAAGGGCTTCGATACCATTACCCGCAGTCGCACTGCCACCATCAACTGTGACAGTTTGCTCAGCATCAGCCTGCCAGTCATTGACGACATCAGGATCATCTAGTGTATCACCTTCGTACATCTCATTTTCTTGAGATTGGAAGGATCGGGTGTTGGTGTTAGTGTCACCTCTACCAGCCAAAAGCGAAGCAGGTCCTGCAGCAGTACCAGCATTGTCTTCACCAGCAATTGATGCGGTCATTTCTGCACCAATCACAGAGACTTCAGCAGAGTTACCTTGCGCATTTCCGCCTGTGGTCAATGACTGTGTAAAGGACTGTGCGACACCTTGAGCATTTGCAGAAGCCGTAGCAGATCCACTCATATCAAAGTTGCTGTGCACTGCAGCAGAAGTACCGGAATCAAGCGAGACACCGTTACCAGCATTTGAGATGCCGCCAGTTACACCTGCACTTTGTGTGCTGTCGTGCTCGTTCCAAACATTTGCATCCTCAATCTCGTCTTTGTCACCAAGAGCATTAGACTGATTGCTTTCAGCACGTGTCCCTGTTCGATGATCGCCATCAACGGATGGGTTGTCTGAATTCAAGAATGCGGAAGCACCATCTTCTCCAGCTGATGCGGTAACTTGGTTTGAGCCAGTTACGCCTAGGTCGGAAGCATTACTTTGTGAGTTGCCACCAGTGCTGACTTTTTGCTCAAAGCTTGCTGCAACACCCAAAGCGTCAGACTTGGCAAGCGTCGAACCAGTGATGGAACCATCATCGACTACGTGTTCCGCACCTAGGCGGCCACCATTCATGTCTATACCATCACCAGCGGTCGCATCATCACCGTAGGCTTCAACCTTCTGAGTGGAATGTCCCTCATTATGAAGACTAGGATCTAAAACTGCGTCGGCATCGTAAGCATCATTAGACTGATTAAACCGAGCATTCGAGCCAGTTTCAGAATCGTTATGTTGAGGATTGGCACTAGCATCAACTTGAATACCGGCGGTCGCATTATCTTCACCAGAAGTCGCTTGGCCAACGCCAGTACCTGTGATGTCAAGACTTGCAGAGTTGCCCTGGGCATTGCTGCCTGCAGAAATATCTTGTTGGAAACCAACACCAACAGCGCTTGCTGAAGCAGATGCAACAGCACTGCCGCTTACACTTCCGTCACCACCAACAGACGCAGATGATCCGATATGGTCAATTGAATTGATGCCATCATCACTGGATGCATTACCTGCTTTGGCTTTAACAACCTGCAGAGAGTCTTCGAGGTTGGCAACCTCGGGACTTGCAATAGCACCGTCAATGTTGTTACCGCCGAAGCCACCGCCAACACCATCATTCAGTTCGTTTGATTGTGTAACGCGGCCGCGAGTGTTGGTATCTGAATTGCCGGAAGTGTAATCAGCCCCACCGACAACAGCTTCCGCACCAGAACCACCAACGCTGGAAACATCTACATCAGAACCTGTGATCGAAAGATCGACATTGTTGCCCTGTTGGTTGCTGCCAGTCTGTAGTGTCTGATTAAAGCTCCGCGCGAGGCCAGAAGCATCTGCTTGCGCAGCAGTAGAACCAGTGATGCTTTCATCATCACCAACACCAACGTTGGAACCAGCAATATCAGTTGGTCCATTACCAATGATGCCGTTCCCGGAGTCAGCGTCGCCACCTTTCACCTTCACACGCTGTTCAGCATTACCGTCGTTCGTAACCGTAACATTGTCGAGCGTATCAAGATCATTCGCGAAATTGGACTGGTTTGCACGAAGGAGTGTGTCTGTGTCATTATCTTCTGCAGCCGCACCGGCTTGATGCGCATTCACACCGGTACCGTCACCACCAACTGAAGATGCATCAAAATTTCCACCAGTAACACTACCAGAGACATCATTGCTCTGTTGGTTTGCACCAGTCGCAATGCCCTGATCAAAAGCAAGTGCAACGCCTTTGCCATTAGCTGAAGCAGAAGAGCTTGCATCAATGGTCAGGTCATCGCCAATCTTAAGAGCGGCATTTATATCCTGAATACCATCGCCAGCCTGTGCGATCGTATCAACCAGATCATCACGGTTCACTAAGACCTCTTGGTCTAACGAACCGTCATTAAGCACCTCAGCGCTGCTATCACCATTGTGCTCAACAACATCCTTATCACCGAGCGTGTTATCCTGCTCTGCGCGGATACGCGTATCAGTGCCATCAGTAAATGGATTGTAACCAGACATGTCGTCTCCAAGTATTCGGAGAACTGCCCTGCAAGAAGCCGATCATTTGCGTCAGCTGGTTGCCACAGGTTCTCCTGAGGATTGAAAAAATGTTTCATTCCATGATTTGAAGGCTGTCTTTTCGATTTAGCTTTCTGACCAAAGGTCGGAACAAGCAAATGGCTTGTAAACTCGGATAACCCCGAATTTGGACGCAAGATTCCAGCTCGCACAAATGCATCATCTGCACGATAAACAACACGTCGGCTTCAGAAAACGAAGTAACCGATAAAATATGCGCTGGTTCTGGAATTCTGGCTTAATTACTAACTAAATGCTCTTGCTAAAACGAATAGACTCCATTCCTCCAAACAAAACTTCCAATAAATAAGAAATAATATTCTTCTTGGAAGCGGCGGAAGCTATACCACGGCCTAAAAAACAGACAAACCAAGAGTAATATCTGGTAAAAATCAACAATACACTCAATTGAACTAGACAATAATTACTATGTTATTCTATGATATTAATAATTAATTAACGTTAGTATTTGCAAATTAGTGTTTTAAATATTACCAAAAAACAGGTAAGCACTCCTAACAGGGAAGTGTTTATTGGTCTCAATAATGACAGTGTCATCTAAATCACATAGCAACCTGATCAAGAAATAGGTTTTCAGTGACCTATGTAATATGCAGTGAATTCTCAAGGTAGCTTAAACACTGTTTGAGTGTAAAAGTTATAGGTTTATAACCAAACTTTGCCGACTAATAAAAGAACGCGATACTCTAATTTAAAGGCACAGTCCGCCCAGTAATACACATTCCAGATCGCATAAATTTCTTCACAGGTATTTCAAGAATATCTTCAGTCACTGTGGCTTATGCTCCTTTAAATCTCAGGAATCATCAAATCTAAGCCTCATTTACTTCACCAACACTCCTCAGACGTTCAATCAAAGAGTCACCAAGCAAAACCTGCCCGTCGCGCTCTGTAAATAACGCCCTAGCTTTGCTACCCTAGCGTTAGAAACGTAATTATAGGCTGTAAAACGAGTATTCTCAGACAGGCGCGCTTGATGCACGATCAAATCTCCCATTCACCTGACTTTGACGAACTTGATAGAATTGCACCCAACAAAGCCGGGCGGCGCAACCTCCTGTTCGCTTTGATTGGAAACATCAATTACAGCTGGTCCAACAATGAGAGCACGTTCATCTACATCCTGCAGCATCTCATGCAGACCGACGAACTCACCGCAACGCTGGTCTTCGGCACTCTCAACACAACGAGAGCAAGGCTGGAGCTGATAGAACGTCTTGCCGACGCAAAGCTGAAAGATGTGGCTTTGAAAAAGAAGCTACGCCGCATTCTTCGCATCTTCAACGAAAGTACCCGGCTAAGAAATGAGTTTAGCCACGCAACTTTCAAACAGAACCAGCAAGGCGAAATCACGCATACCCATTCCATGCGCATCCAACGCAAGAACGGACAGATCCAGCTCGGTGAAATCAAGGCAGTGGACGACGCGCGCATCACACAAATGGGAAATGCAATCGAGAAGCTTGTGAAACTCAACCGAGAGATCTGGGCATTTCTACCCGAGTTACAGCAAGCAATGACACATGCACCTGAAACCAAGGAGGGTCAGAGATCACCCCATCTCCAACCTTCCTAATCTTATCTCTATGAAGAATTTCGCTTACCCGCTGTAAGAGCAACCAGTCGGAAATATGCCCAATAAGGGACAAACCGAAGCAGTTTCAAAGCCGCAACAAGCGGAAACGGGAACGCAATCTCAAAGCTCTTACGGTCAAGCCCTTTCTTGATCCGTTTGGCAGCTCCTTCCGCACTCACGATAAAGGGCATAGGCAACTTGCTATTCTCAGTCATCGCGGTCTTTACAAAACCGGGATTGATAACAGAAAGAGAGAGGTTTGCCCGGTCAAAACTCGGCCTCAGCGCTTCACAAAGATTGATAAGCGCAGCTTTTGTAGGGCCATAACTTGCAGCGTAAGGCAGCCCTCCATACCCGCTAAGCGAGGAAATAATAGCAATTTGCCCGGAGCCACGTTCTTTCAGCAGTGGGAACAAGTTATGTATGGTCCGCACTGCACCGAAATAGTTCGTGTCCATCGCATTGACGCACACGTCGTCAGTTAGCGTCGAAAGGCCACCAATGTGGAAGACGCCAGCGCAATAAAGTGTCAAATCAGGCAGGCTGGCATTTTCACCAAAGTCGTGGGCGGCTTGAACTATCTGTTCATTATCCGTCACATCAAGCGGTAAGCTCGTCACCCCAGCATAGGTTTCTTTCAGCACCTCAAGTCGCCCAACGCGGCGGCCACTCACAACAACCTGCCAGCCATCATCCGCATAAAGCTTACAAAGCTCCTTACCAATCCCTGAAGTTGCCCCAATAATCCAGATTGTCTTTTCTTGAGATGTCATTCGCACTCCCCCCAAAGTAACATTAGAATTCCCATGGGAGGAGCAAAGCATAGGTCTAGCTACCGCTGCAACAACTTCTGCGTGCTCACAGCACACCAGCTCTCGTCTTTGCTTATGCTCGCCTCACAACTGGAAAGGCTATCAGCCTCAGAAACGAACAACTGACCTTCTTCTATCCTGTTGAGATAAACGAACCGCTCCGGCTTATCGCCTTCATCATCAGCACCCGGATGTTCAAACTCGGAGATATGGGCAGAGCTTTGGTGGCAACCAGCATAATGGATCTTAAAGCGTGGCTCTGCCAAAATTTCCTTCAACGCAACAATGCCTTGCTGACATTCTTCAACACTGTCTTTTTCAACGTAGGAAGCACCCACCTCACCATTCGCCCCCGCTGAGCTTAGCAGAAACATGAGAAGCACGGTTTTCATGTGATGATATCCTTTAAATACAGCCCCGCCGCAATAAGGGCAGGGCTTAGAAAACTAGAAGATGACACTCGCGGAAAGTTTAAACGCCCGGCCCGGTGCAGTTAGTTCTTCGACAGATGGTTTATAGTCTTGGTCAAAGATGTTCTCGACAGCTGCTTGCATTTTTAACGTGCGCTTTTCATCGAAGTCGTAGGAAAAGCCGCCTGCTAGGTTAAGCGTGGCAAAACCATCCTCTTCATCGATGCCACTGCTACCCTTCTGCCGATGCTCGCTGGAGAAGCGACTGTAAAGATCAGCATAGGCTTCAACTCCGTTATCAAAGGCCCAAGACTTCATCACGCCTAAACGGCCAGATACCAACGGCGTGTCTGTATCAAAGGTGTTGGTTGCTCCAGAGCTAAATTGACGCCGCATCAAAGTGATATTGACATATGGAGTGACTGCCAGCTCAGCAAACTGATAGGAAGCAGCAAGTTCAAGACCCCAAGTCTTAGCCGCATCAATATTGACGTAAATATCTGAGTTTGCGGTACACTTTGAACCATGAACTGCTGCATCACAATCAACCGATGTGATGTAATCCTTCGCATCGGTATAAAACGCGCTCGCATCAACAATCAAGTGCCCGCCGTCGTAACGCGCACCAATCTCTGCGGTCACTGACGTTTCCGGATCAAGGTCAGCGTTGCCATAAATTTTTCCAGCAGGAGAAAATACTGAGCCCAGTGTACTTTGTAGGAGTGTCGGATATACATATCCCTGAGACACATGCGCTCTTAGTGCAAAATTCTCAAAGCCCGTATAGTTTACACCCAAAGCCCCCACAAATGCCTGATCACTCTCATCACGATCACCCGCTGTACCTTTATTCTCACTAGTGACGAAATAATAACGGCCACCAGCGGTCAGTGTAAGATCATCATTCAGATCCCACTCATTTTGAAGGAACGCTGATAAAGTCGTAAGCTTGGCCTCATCTCGCTCTGTAATATTGACCGGGAAAACAGGCCCAGGAACGCTGATAGTGGTCTTACCAGTGCTGAAGCTATCCTTATCTAATTGATCCTGAACAGCTTGAAAGCCGATTGAGGTCAATACGTTATCAACTAGGGTCAGATCAACTTGTCCATTCAGGCCGAATGTAAGCAGTTCGCTCTCAGTCTTATTCTCACGCTTCATAATTGGCGCCCCAGGAGGAGCTAGCTCATAGTCAACCAGTGCAACACGATCAATCTGCTGGACGTATCCATCCAAATGGACCTTAGCAATGCTCTCGTTTACATCGGTAAAGTCATAGAATAAGCCAATTTTGGAACGGTCTCGCTTTGGCAGATCCATATCAAACTGACGCATCACAAACCCGATATCGGCAGGATCAGTGTAAACCTCACTTTCCTGCTCAAATCGCTCAGCCTTGATACTAACTTTGTGTTGGTCACCAGTATAACCAACATAGGCAGTTACACTCTGGTTCTCAAAAGCACTGCCTTCCAGCGTACCATCTGCTGTTTCGCGATCACCATGTTTGGATTTGCTAGCAGAAAACCGATAGTCCCACTGATCAACAGTACCAGCAGCTGAGCTGAAACCCGTAATACCATCAGTAGAGGAATCGAAGGCTGTTCCGACCTCAACCTGCACGGCACGATCGGCACCCTTCTTAGTGATAATATTTACAACGCCGCCGATAGCTTTTGAGCCATGTAAGACCGAGCCCGGCCCTTTCACGACTTCAATGCGTTCGATATCAGACGGAGAAATCAGGAATACAGCGCCATAAGAAGTGTGATCAGAGATCTCTTGCCCATCTACGAGCACAACATTTCGCGAAGATTCTTCACCACGAATGCTGATCCGCTTCATACCTGCAACGTTGCTATCGATAATCTTGATACCAGGAACATCACGCAGAACTTCAGTTACGCTATCCGCAACAGATCGCTCAATCTGCTCGCTTTCAACCACAGCGACGGAGCGGGTGACCTCATCCAGACTTTGCTCACTACGCGAAGCTGTGACGACAATTGGCCCGAGCTCTTGTGGCTCTGTTTGCTCCTGAGAATATGCACCTGACTGCAGTGCAAGATAGCAGATTCCGGTCATCAAGCCGGAGACAAAACCCTTGGACATCCCTACAACCTTTAATATGAGTTAATTACTCATATTATTGAGTTGAGATATCTATCAATGTAAAAATGGCCACCTAAGTAAAATACATGAATAAAATACTCATATTTGTGTCATTTTAAACACATCTCAGGCTGCTTCTCCTTGCCTCATTTGATTTGGATCAAGCAACGACACAGATGAGAGCTTCGAGCAGATGACAATCAGCAGTTTCTTCAACAGCTGATTCGCTTCACTTACTTTGGTAGGAGTAAAGAAAGACCCACCTTCGAGAACTCTCAAAGGTGGGTTACTATTCAAGCGTCCCGTACAATTAGCATAAGCGATGCCTAATCATAAACAGCAGAGACTTTCTCTTTGTAAGCTTCCAGCGCGTTGGCTGGTAGGCTGTGAGCGATACCCTGGTGGCAATCAATACAGGTCTTGCCTTCCTTGAATGCATCAGAGTGAGCGGCAGAGGCACGACCTTCCTGAAGAACGAAGTCCATGGAGTTGAATTCATGACAGTTGCGGCACTCGCGGCTGTCAGTTTTCTTCATTGCAGTCCAAACATTGGTTGCCAGTTGAAGACGTTTCTCCTCAAACTTCTCCGGACTATCAATGGAGCCCAAAGCCTTGTGATATAGTTCTCTGGAAGCTTGTACTTTGCGAACCACCTTGTGCACCCACTCTTTCGGCACATGGCAGTCTGGGCACGTTGCCCGTACACCAGATGCATTCGCATAGTGAGCTGTTTCGGTATATTCCGCATAAACATTTGCTTCCATCTCATGACAGCCGATGCAGAACTCTTCGGTATTTGTCATCTCCATGGACCAGTTGAAACTACCCCAAAAAACCACACCGACAACAACACCAATCAGCAACAGAGCGCCTGCAGAAATTGTCGTTGCAGGATGTCTCAAAAACCGCCAGATCCGTTTGAACAAGCCAGGTCCCTGATCATTACTGGGAATAGCGCCTTGATTGCTCATATTAAATTCCTCCAGTCAGAAGTGCCATCTAGCGTTCGCTTGACGGAGTAAATTCATTCTCCACCAATGGATCAGCATCGACTTGAGGAACATGGCATTGCGTACAGAACCAGCGTGTACCTGCAACTCGGTCCAGCTGACGTCCTTCACGGTCTGCATAATGTGTCATGGACAGGGTTGGCGCTTTTTTCTCACCTGCATTGGCCCAGTCGTGGCACGTCAGGCATTGGTTGACTTTCAAGTCGACCTGATAAGCCTCAGTCTTGTGTGGCACCAATGGTGGTTGCTGGCGAAACTCACGGTTCACCCGAGTATTTTGCGGACGAGCAATCGGCTCGACGAAGACAGGTTCATCAACCTGTACACCCCTCAGTGACTTTACCCCCTCTGCATGTGCGTTCAAGGCAGCAAAGCCGGTAAGGTGCAAAACCGCCATAATGGTGATAGCCTTCCAAGGCACTCCCGTTTTCATTTGTGACCTCCCATAGCTTTGGTCGTGACCGGATCGCGGGGGCCCGGTTCGATTGAAGTAGGTTGAATAAGTTGAGTATCGAAACGATGAGTGAAACTGAAAACATCCAGATCGCATACGTCGATACAGCGACCACAAGACGTACAGTCTCGATTTACAATCAGCGGGGTGTCATCCCCTTTGCCTCGTAAAGCCGGAGAGATCACGTGGATCTCAGGGCAAACCTCGAAGCAGTCCATACAGTCATCACAGGCATCCCGGTTTTTTGCAGAAACCCGCAGCAAGCTCCTGGTGTTGAGCAGCCCATAGACAGCTCCCATAGGACAAAGATGCCCACACCAGCCATGCCGGGACACAAAGGTGTCGAACAAGAACACCATCAGCACCGCAGCCCAGGCAAACCCCATGCCGAACACCAATCCGCGGTGCAGCAAGGTCACAGGATTAACCAGCTCATAAGCAAGAGAGCCAGATCCGGCAGCAACAAGCAGCGTCATTGCCAGCACCCAATATCGGGTATGCTTTTTCGGCTGCCATCCTTTCTTCAGATCAAGCTTGCGATGCAGCCAATTGGCACTGTCGGTCACCACATTCATGGGACAAACCCATGAGCAATACAGCCGACCGCCAAAGACAGCATAGAAGCCAACCACAAGGGCAACACCAATCAAACCTGTCAGTTCAGGCCAATGTCCTGTCACTATAGTCTGCAGCAGCAGGAACGGATCTGTCAGAGGAAGGATATCCAGCGTCATGCTGGAGGTCAGAGTTCCTTTAACAATCCAGAGGCCAGCCCATGGCCCTGCAAGGAAGAGGGCCAGAATGAGCAATTGCGTGCTCCGTCTGAGCAACAGAAATCTGTTGCGAAGCACCCAGCTTCTCTTCTTCTCTTTTGGTGCATGAGCGTCTAATGCATGAGTTGTCATGGCCGCCCCTTCCCTGGCTGGAATACAGGCTCAAACCCACCAGCATCCGGCACACGGTCAGGTAGATCGATCACACCGGGTACCAAGGCATTTCCTGCCTTGGCTTTTTCCTCCCAACCAAGCCGGTAGTGCTCAGCACTCTCAGCTCTGGCAATGCGGCGAGGAAGAACCTTGATTGCAGCTTCCGGCAGAACACACGATTGCTCGCATTTACCGCAGCCCGTGCAGACATCTGCATAGACAGTTGGCGAAAAGACTGCGTGACTGCCCGTCCGTGTGTTTGGTGTCATTTCGAGCGTGATCGCTTCGTCAATAAGCGGGCAAACCCGATAACAAACCTCACACCGCAAACCGAGGAAGTTGAGGCAGTTCTCCTGATCGATCAGAACAGCTACACCCATATCAGCATCATCGATATCAGTAAGAGAATGATCCAGCGCTCCTGTCGGACAGGCAGCAACACAAGGAATATCCTCACACATTTCACAAGGCACATCGCGAGCTGTAAAGTATGGCGTTCCTGTTGCCGGGCCAGTTTCACCAAGCTCGGCGAGTTTCAACGTGTCATATGGGCAATCGCGAACGCACAGTCCGCATCGCACACAGGCACTCAAAAACTCTTCTTCAGAAAGTGCTCCTGGCGGTCTGATGGCGTCGGCAGGAAAAGCCTTAGCCTGCGCCTGATAGACCGTCAGAAACGTCGCAGCAACAGCACAGCCACACGCTGTGCGGGCCGCGTCGCCAAGAAACTGGCGACGCTTTGCACTGCTGAGGCCTGTCTTTTTGAGATCAGACATGGTTCTTATCCATTGCTGCTCAGAGGGTTGCTCTAAGCGCTTTCCACCTTACAAGCGCACTTTTTGTAGTCGGTTTCTTTCGAAATCGGACAAGTGGCATCGAGCGTAAGCTTGTTGGTCAACTGGTTTGCATCGAAGAAAGGCATGTAAACCAAGCCTTTTGGAACCTTGTTCCGACCTCGGGTTTCCAGCCGTGTCAGCACTTCACCACGACGAGTGGAGATAGTGACTTCCTGCCCTCTACGAAGACCGCGTTCCCGTGCATCTTGCGGATGCATGAACAGAACAGCAGACGGGAATGCCCGGTGAAGCTCTGGGACGCGCTGCGTCATGGAACCTGTATGCCAATGTTCCAACACACGCCCGGTGCAGAGCCAGAGGTCATACTCGTTGTCTGGCACTTCTGCAGCCGGTTCATAAGGCGCGAAGATGATGTTCGCCTTGCCATCAGGTTTACCGTAGAATTTAACGCCCTCGCCCTTTTTAACGTAAGGATCGTATCCTTCGCGGAAGCGATAGAGAGTTTCCTTGCCATCAACCACTGGCCAGCGAAGACCGCGCGCTTTGTGGTAGACGTCAAAGTCAGCCAAGTCGTGCGCATGGCCACGCCCAAATCCGGCGTATTCTTCAAACAAACCTTTTTGAACGTAGAAGCCGAAGTCTTCGGACTCATGGTTATTGAAGCCTTCTTTGACTTCAGAGACCGGGAACTTATCGACAACACCGTTTGCATAAAGCACTTCAAAAAGTGTCTTGCCGCGCAATTCAGGCATTTTGGCAAGCTGTTCTTCAGGCCAGACTTCCTCTGTCTTGAAGTACTTGGAGAACTCCATAACCTGCCAGACATCTGACATGGCTTCACCCGGGGCTTTCACCTGCTGACGCCAGAACTGGGTACGGCGCTCTGCGTTACCATAGGCCCCTTCTTTTTCCACCCACATCGCCGTTGGCAGAATAAGGTCAGCAGCCATTGCTGTAACGGTTGGGTATGGATCAGAGACAACTATGAAGTTCTCAGGATTGCGATACCCCGGCCAGCCTTCCTCATTCATATTAGGGGCTGCTTGCAGGTTGTTCGTGCACTGAACCCAGTAGGCATTCAGCTTGCCATCTTTAAGCATGCGATGATGCAGAACTGCATGGTAGCCAGGCTTGGCAGGAATTGTTCCTTCAGGAACTTTCCAGGCAGTCTCACAGATTTCACGATGCTTTGGATTTTTGACCACCATGTCTGCAGGCAGACGGTGCGCAAATGTTCCAACCTCACGGGCAGTACCACACGCTGATGGTTGGCCTGTCAGAGAAAATGGACCATTGCCTGGCTCAGAGATCTTACCGGTTAGCAGATGAATGTTGTAGCAAAGGCTGTTCACCCAGCTGCCGCGTGAGTGCTGGTTAAAGCCCATTGTCCAGAGAGACATGACCTTCCGATTAGGATCAGCATAGATCTTCGCCAGCTTCAGAAGCTTGTCGGCAGGAACACCAGACATTTCCTCTGCATACTCAAGCGTATACTTGGAAACGAGCTGCTTATATTCCTCAAAGTCAATCTTGGAGATCTTGCCGGAGCCAGCATTTTCGGCAGCCTGCTCGCGCGGATCATTCGGACGCAAACCGTAACCGATATCTGTCGCGGTTTTGGTGATGTTGACGTGCTTGTTGACGAAATCCCAGTTCACCGCATCATTTTCGATGATGTAGTTGGCGATGAAGTTGAGGATCACCAGATCCGTCTGTGGCGTAAACACCATGCCGTTGTCAGCAAGTTCAAAACAACGATGCTCGAAGGTGGAGAGCACATGAACTTCACAGCCCGGTTTGGTCAGACGGGTATCTGTAATACGTGACCAGAGGATTGGGTGCATCTCAGCCATGTTCGAGCCCCAAAGCACGAATGCATCGGCAAGCTCCATGTCATCATAACAACCCATTGGCTCATCAATACCGAAGGTACGAATGAAAGCAGCCACAGCTGATGCCATGCAATGACGGGCATTCGGATCAATGTTGTTAGAACGCAGACCAGCTTTCATAAATTTGGAAGCAGCGTAACCTTCCCAGATGGTCCACTGACCAGAGCCAAACATCCCAACTGCGGTTGGGCCTTTTTCCTTCAATGCGTCCTTGAACTTCTCGGACATGACAGTGAAAGCTTCATCCCAGGAAACAGGCTCAAACTCACCATGCTTGTCATAAACGCCAGCGGTTTTGCGAAGAAGCGGCGTTGTCAGGCGATCCTTGCCGTACATGATTTTGGAAAGGAAGTAGCCCTTGATACAGTTCAAGCCGCGGTTCACTGGTGCGTCAGGATCCCCTTGTGTGGCGACAACACGGTCGTCCTTAACACCAACAAGGAGAGAGCAGCCTGTTCCGCAAAAGCGGCAAACAGCCTTGTCCCAGCGTATATCGGAGGCTTTTCCCTGAGCCTCGGCGGACTTTGGTAAAGCGATGCCAGCCGCAGAAGCAGTTGCTGCAACCGCTGCTGACTTTATAATATCTCTGCGAGATGCCGTGATTGACATGTTTTGCCTCCCGTTAGGCCGCCTTCAAGTCAGGGTCGGTGTTTGGTTCGAATTGATGATAGGTAAGTGCAGCGGATACGACGCCCGGCGTCCGGTGAATTTCCAGCACCTGCTGATCAGCGAAGGACTCTTCCGTATCCTCCGCAGTCACAACGAGCTGGCTTGTATCCTCTTTGGTGATATGAACTTCCACGCCCGGCAGGGCGGACAATGCTTCAGAAACCTCTTGGGTTTGTCCCGCTAAACAACTAACGAGAACGCCGCAAATGTTCATAGAACCTCCTCTTGGAGTTTAATTTCGCGCATTTCGATGGATCCATTGGGACAAGCAACAAGGCAGGCACCGCACCCGGTACAGGCTTCACTGTCCAAATCAGGAATTTGCTGGCCACCCAGGCCAAGATGAAATCGGATTGCCCTCAACTCACAAAAGTCAGCGCAAGCCCGGCACGCGATCTTTTGATAAGAAAGGCAGTTGGAGCCGATCGTTGCTTTCATTGCCCAAGGTGCAGCTTCGGTCTTGACCAGTGCTCCCTCTTTGCAAACGTCGACGCACGCTTCACAGAAGGTGCAGGGTCCCACCCCAAAATCGACAACAGCCAACCTACTCCGCTCAGAAATTCGAAGGATCTTTTCAGGACACGCCGAAACACAGTCACCGCAACCGGTGCATACATCGGAAAATTCAACTTTGCCAATACTGTAAGGCGGACACGGCTTATCCTCCGCATACTTGGACATACCAAGAAAATGCCGCCTTCCCATCTGCGTTTGCATGATAGAATCAACTTCTCAACTGAACTGATAAAAATATATCAACGAGATTACTTTTGTATTTTGATTGCAATCAAATTGAATGCTTCAGAAATACTGGCACCAATAACTCAAGATTTAAATTTAACTTGAGTTTACATCTCACGTTTCCGTGATAATTTAGCTTTTGTCCATATTTCAAATTACTTCAAACTAAACTAATTTAGTGATTTCTGAAGTAAAGTCAGTGCGTTCATCAGAGCACATCAAAATTCGGACCTGAAACTAACTATTTTAAAGCTGAAATTTTGTACTGCTTTTCTGAAGGCCAGAGCACTTTGCAGAACGAGTGAGCGCACACAAAAACGCAAAGATTACAGTGGATTTCCACGTACTTTTTCTTTGTCGTGCATGGATGGTTTTTGCAAGTGATTTGCACTCTCGAAAACGAGCTATTTTTCTGAAAAAACAACGTCTTTGGACCTAAAAATCAACGGACATTTCGAAGCCAACAACCCACGCATCAGAGATATTTGTCTGTCCATTTGGGTTCACCACATACTGCCCATCGACTGTCGTATAGAACCATTCCGTAAACTGGAAACGATGGTTGATCTCAAACACCAGTTCAAAGGTCTGTCCCGGCAAATCATCGCTGAAGAAACCAAGATAAAATGCACCTGCCGTGATGTCATTATCGCGGCTATCAAGCAGCCCTTTGTAGTAGGCGCCACCACTCACTCCATAAGGCAAACTGTTGATGCTTTGTTGTGGCGCAAATGTAAAAAGCCCCCAGAGATTAAGACCTTGATCCGCTTGCTCTTCATAAACCATCTGGTTCGCAATGAAGTAGAGCCCCCAGTTACCCTCTTCCGTCGCATTGGCATCGGTAAATGGCGTGTAGTCACTGGTGTCATAATAACCACCAAGCATATACCGCCCCGGTAAATAAGCGCTGGTCTTCTCCTGCCCGACTAAAGCACCACCTTCTGCAATCACCAACACACCGTCTTCAGGATTGAACTTGAAGTTAAGTCCCTGACTGTCGTTGTCCTGTGCATTCAGGTCCGCATTATAAGCACCGACAGAAAGATAAAGGGATTCCTGCGGTTTAAGCGTTCCTCTAACACCCCATTGACTGAAAGGAGGTGTCGTAAACGACGGCAAGTTTTCCAACAATTGTACGGGGTTCCCGTTGACACCACTGTTCACGTAGAGAGGGAACGCATCGCTGTAAGCGAAGTCAGTCCCCGTAGAGAGGCGGCCTATCGCAATCTCCACCCGATCATTCGCCAGCCTCTGCAAAATGTTCATCTGTGAAATGCCGAAAACATCTCCGATAAAGATCTGCGCAACATCAAAAACATTATTGATATCTTCACCGGATAGATCCCGCCCCAAACCTTGATACAAACCAAAGCTAAAGCTGGTTCCATTCAAACCCAGCAGTTTCTGGAGATCGAAGTCGATACTTGCATCAAGCGCACCTGCATAAGCAGCACTTTGCCGTTCGCCGCCAACCGGATTTGCCATAATATCATGGGTGTAATTGAGCTCTGGATCGATACCCATATCGTTGAGTTTCGTCCGGTATCCGCCCCAATCTCCGGTCGCCGTCTCCCAATCACCCCAGTTCAGTGGCCAGCGAGAATTCTGCGCTTGCGCAATACTATTGAAAACCGCGCAAAAACAAAGACATGCAAGCAGAAGGCGGCCCTGCTTCATCAAACTAGCTAGCGATATTGGGGCAACAGACGCTCGCAACTGTTGTCTCTCCTGTCAGGAAACACCAAATCAGATGGAACGCAGCACAACTCCAGCGGAACAACACTATGCTGGCATATTAATTTTTGCTTCTGAATTGATAAAACTGTCAGTCAGAACAATCAGATGAACACTGCGCACAAAAAAAAGCGCGATCTATATAGATCGCGCTCGGCTTCCCATGCTCGCAAAGCAGTTAATCAGTCCAGCAAACCATCCGATTTATCCATGAGGTAACGGATATGTTTTGCAAAGGGATACGCAAACGGATAGCCCAAAACAACGCCGCCAGCCATCGCCAGGTAAGGTGACATCACCGGCCATCCAACCCATGAAAAAATCAGAGACAAGAAGAAAAGGTTGATACCGACCGCTCCAATACCCAGCGGGTAAAGATAGAGTGCCAGCCTTCTTACGCTGATGCGATTGCTGAGGTCTTCTTCGCTCATCTGCCTTTTACAACCCTGTGCACGACATAAAGTGAGACAACCAGCATAACCGTAGCGAAACCAAACCAAAGCTCAGCAGTCGCACTTTGTGGCTGAGGCACAGGACGTTGGTATCCAGAAATTGCAGCCATTGCGGACAAAGGCAGCAGACCTGCCATAAAGCCCATAACCATATAGAAAAGCTTCATAATCTAATACTCCCTTGTCAGGCTTCTGTAGATATCCGGCAGCGCGCGTGTAAGACGCTCCGGATTTGGGAAGAGCGTATAACCACCTTTGCCAAAGATACGGGCAAACCAATCCTGCCCATCCTCATCAACAATCACACCATGAACGGCCATGCCTTGTTTGCGAGCTTCACGAACAGCCATGTGGCTGTCTTCAATGCCGTGAATACCTTCATAGTGATCAAGATCGTTCGGCTTTCCATCTGTTAGTACAAGCAAAAGCTTCCGCTGTGTTTGCTGCAAGGCAAGCTGCGCAGTTGTATGCCGGATTGCCGCTCCCAACCGGGTGTAATAGCAAGGCTTGAGTGACCCAATCTTCGCGATCACCTGATCAGTCATCGGTTCATCGAAGTCTTTGGCCTTGTTCATGAAAACACGATCGCGCTTCAGGGAGGAGAACCCCCAGACACCAAGATGATCCCCACTTGCATCAATACCGCCAGACAGAGCAGCAAGTGCGGCCCCCGCAATCTCGATAACACTGGAATCACCAACCGCACTTTCGGTAGAACGGGATGTATCAAGCAACATAGCTACGGAAAGATCGCGCTCAACAGCACGTGCATCCTGAAAGATACGGTCAGATGCATAACCGGAAGCTTTCAGATCAACCTGAGCCGTCACCAAAGCATCCAGATCCAGCTCGCTGCCCTCAGCCTGCCGCATCTGCATGATCCGCTTTGGACGCAAGGCTTCAAACTGGCGTTTCACCTGACGAATACGGCGCTTATGATAAGGATCCGTCAGCAACACGCTCTCATAATCGGGCTCGGCATCCTTCTCCAGAACACGACAATGATCTTCCAAAAACTTACGTTGACGGTGATCCCACTCAGGATATGTGAACTTGTCGGAAAGGCGTTCGTGGTCTGCATCTTCTGGAGACAAATCCAGGTGCAAACGCAAACGCGTCGCTGCTTTCCGCTGATTTTTTGAAAGGCTGATATAATCTTGGTCATCAGCAGCTTTCTGCGCATTTTCCTCTTCGTCGTCATCGGTACTACGATTGAGGTTCATGCTTTCTACCCATGAGAGGATGGCCTCAAACCGATGTAGAATAAAACTGTCTTTACGATCCGCTTGCTCGCGTTTTTCACGCTTTGCCTTGCGTTTTGAAGATGCATTGGCACCTTGCGGCGTTGGCGGAGCCTGCTCATCCGAGCGCTCTTCACCACGTTCACCGTTGACCAACTCACTTGAAACCCAGATCGGTACAGGCGCAAACGGGCAGTATCCGTTCGGAGCTTTCAGCTTCCAGCGCTCATCGACGCATTCCATCGCCTTACGAATGATTGCGCTCGTGTTGGTGACAGCTCGCGGCCCGCCAAGCAATTCCAGAACAATCGCTTCAACTGCAGCTTCCCACTCAGGAAGACTTGGACGTTTACGGGTTTGTAAAAGAAACTCACAGGACTGACGGAAAAAGTCGTGAAGACCAACACACTTTCCCCAAACACGCTCAATGGCTTGCTTGGCCAAAGCCAATGCCTGAACATCCGCCTGCAACGGATCCTCTGGTTTTGCCTGCACATCGCAGTTCGCTGCAAAGGCAGCAAGCCAGATGTAGTGGGCCCGGTTCATTTCTGCTTTTGGGAACACGCCAAGAACCGGCGGAAGTCTCAAACGCTCGCCGTCAAACTCTGGCAGAAAAATTGTTTCTGCAGCGTTGCCGAGCTTACGCTTTACGGGCATGCGGTAGGTTGAAGCTGTCGCCGGAGCTTGACTGATCTCGACTTTAGCTTCACCACCTAACCCGCGAAACACCACTTGCACGGAGGTGCGCAGCTGAGCCAGCTCGACCTCCATATCCTCGTGGTGCACTGGAGCACCCAGGCTTGAAGCATAATCATGCCACAGATTACCTACGGCTTCTTCAGGCTCTAAAAACTCCAGTATTTGCTCTTTCATCAGGCTCACCCGTAAACAACTGCGATCAAATCACGAAGCGCAACCTGAACATCAGGCTCATCACTCAATGGTTCAACAACAGAGTATTGCAGTGCTTTCTCGACTGGCATACCACCAGCAATCAGGGATGCAGCATAAATCAGCAAGCGAGTGGAAACACCCTCTTCCAGATCCAGGCTGGAAAGACCACGGATATGGCCAGCAAGACGAACCAAGAATTTGGAACGCTCAACATCCAGTCCGCTTTCTTTAGCAACAACCTGCACTTCAGTTTCCGCATCAGGGAAATCGAAGGTGGTTGAAAGGAAGCGCTGCCGTGTGGAAGGCTTCATCTGCTTCAGAACGTTCTGATAGCCGGGGTTGTAGCTGGCAACGAGCATAAAGTTCGGTGGAGCTTGCAGCTCTTCGCCAGTTCTCTCAATGATGAGACGACGACGGTTGTCGGTCAACGGGTGCAAAACAACCGCAACGTCTTTCCGTGCTTCAATCACTTCATCAAGATAGCAGATCGCACCTTCACGAACAGCGCGGGTCAGCGGGCCATCAACCCACTCAGTCACGCCGCCTTTAAGCAGGTAACGACCAATAAGGTCTGCTGCGGACAGATCATCGTGGCAAGCCACGGTGTAGATCGGGCGACCCAGCTTTGCGGCCATGTGTTCCACAAAACGGGTTTTGCCGCAGCCCGTCGGCCCCTTCAAAAGAAGGGGCAGACCTTTGTTAAAAGCCGTTTCAAATAATGCACATTCATCGGCGATAGGCTGATAATAGGGCACATCAAAAACGTGGTTCTGTACAGTCATTAACGACCACCTTCCAGAACTGCTTGGGCTTCAGGACTACTACCAGTCACTGGTTTGGAACCAGAGGTCTCTGTGAACAGCTCTTTGCGCGGTACGAGCAAGGAGTAGATGAACAGCAGAGCACCAATCACAACAGCCGCACCAGCACCGAAGCGCATGATGTAGAACACTGTCAGCTGGTCCTGTACGGACATGAAGTCTTCACCAACAACACGCTGCATGTGTGTCTGGATGGTTCCAGCAAATGTCAGCACGAAGGTCATGAAGGACATACCACCGGTCATCAGCCAGAAGCTGCCCATATTGAGAACCTGGTTGTATGGATTACGACCCTTAAGCATTGGCATTGCGTAGGTGAACACTGCAAGGTTCAGAGCAACGTATGCGCCGAAGAAGGCAAGGTGACCATGCGCTGCAGTGATCTGTGTACCGTGTGAGTAGAAGTTCACACCGTGCAGAGTATGCAGGAAGCCCCATACGCCAGCGCCGAAGAACGCGACAGTTGCGGAACCGAGAGACCACAGCAGAGCTGCTTTGTTTGGATGGTTCTTACGACCTTTCCAGACCATGACGAAGGAGAAGGTCATCATCAGGAAGAATGGTATGACTTCCAGAGTAGAGAAGACGGAACCAATCCACTGCCAGTAGCCAGGCAAGCCGATCCAATAATAGTGGTGTCCTGTACCAAGAATACCGGAGAACAGAGCAGTCGCTACGATGATGTAGAGCCACTTCTCGATCACTTCGCGGTCAACACCGGTGAGTTTCAGCATCAGGAAGCCAAGGATGGAAGCCATCACAAGTTCCCAGGTACCTTCTACCCAAAGGTGAACAACGTACCACCAGTACATTTTATCAAGGCTCAGGTTGTCTGGGTTGTAGAATGCGAACAACCACAGCAGGGAAAGAGCCCAAAGGCCAATTACCAGAATGTTTGTGATCGCAGTCTTACGACCTTTCAACACAGTCATTGAGATGTTGAAGAGGAAGATCAACGCAGCAACAAGAATGCCGACTTTAACCCAGAGCGGCTGCTCAAGGAATTCACGACCTTCATGGATGCCCATGATGTAGCTGACAACAGCACCCAGTGTACCAACCACGAGAATGATCAGCTGAATGTAAGCGAGTTTAACGGAGTGGATCTCACGCTCGCTCTCTTCCGGGATGATGAAGTAAGCCGCACCAAAGAAGCCAAGCAGAAGCCAGACGATCAGTGCGTTGGTGTGCAACATGCGAACGATGTTGAACGGCAGCAACTCCGAAAGGAAGTTAGGTGCAACATAAATCCAGCCAGCGAGCAAGCCGCCCAGAACCTGGATTGCGAATAGGCCAAGCGCAGCTACGAAGTAAGCATACGCGACTTTTTGAGAACTGTATTTCATAATACCACCCCTTAACCAGCGTCGTTCGGTGGCCAGTCTTGCGTGTTGGTCTTGTCAGCCCAACGCAAGAATTCAGAGAGGCCGCGGACTTCTTCTTTGGTCAGATCGAAGAAAGGCATCTGGCGACGGCCTTCGATACGGCTAGGCTGGGCTTCCATCCAGGAGCCAAGTGTCTCAGCTGCATCATCCGGATCATCCAGCACGCCCCAACGTGTCATCACGTTGCCGACTTCAGGAGCAAAGTAAGCGCCTTCCCCGTGCAACGTATGGCAGTTGATGCAAGCATGCTTTTCCCAAACGTGCTTTCCGAGGACAACCTCGTCAGTGAGCTCAGCCTTTGAAGTCGATTCATTGACGACGTAAAGGTGGCTGTCGATTGAGAGCACGGCAAATATGCCTATGAAGAATAAGGATCCCCCATAAAAAATATTTCGTGCCCGCGATTTTGTAAGGAATTCTGACATCTACGGAATCCTATCGTGGTTACGGTCCCGAAGATGATAAAATTGACGCCAGTGGGGAAGTTTGTGCTAGAACAACCTATTCGGTAATTACCGGATATAGGAGAAAAATGCTTTTAAAAACAATAGGATATAAAATCGAGAATACTGGTATTTATGCCTAGTAACACTCAAGCAATCACTCGGCAGCACTCAAGAGTCAGCCATTGGGTCCAAATCAGCCAGAGTCTTCAGCTTATTCATCTCTGTCACGATGACCTTTTTGCGCCCGCTATTCACAATTCCTTGCTTTTCCCAAGCGCTTAGCAAACGGCTCACAGTGTACAAAGTTGTGCCGGTCATCTCAGAGATATTCTGGCGTGTGAGAGGAAAATCAATTTCCATCCCCTCGTCAGTGATGCGGCTGCTTTGGATAGCAAGCCTCAGCAAAGCCCGTGCAACGCGTTGCTCGACCTGCTGTGTTGCCAGCTCCAGAATGTGGTTATTCGCTTCAGAGATACGCTCTCCGACGGTTTTGTAGGTTTCCGTCGCAAATCCATCGTACTTTTCGACAAACGTCTTCCAGAGGCTTGTCGGCCAGAACAACACAAGGCAGTCATCAATCGCCACAGCACTGGCCGGATAAGTCGTCCTGCCAATTGCGGAGGCAATGCCCATAAGCTCGCCACTTACGATGTGACGTGCAATCACCTGATCTCCAGAAGCCGTGGTGCGAATAACGCGCACATGACCGTCCAGCAGCAGGAAAAACCGTTCCGCTGGCTCATGCTCTTCGAAAATAGCCTGACCCGCGCTGAAACGCTTTGGCGTCGCTGCGTCCAAAATCTCTCTGATATCAACGCGTTCCAGCTTTCGGAACGGAGGAATATGGGAAATAAGATTTTCGTCAAGACTTCTCAAAGAAGACACCGTAGATCAATTAGAAAACACCCAAGCCAATCTGCGAGTGTTTCAGCTTATGTACTCGTAGAATTAAGCCGGTTGGTTATAACAGAAAACATTAAGAAATTCACAGTGAACTCATTGGTGTAAGCCATTTTCTGCACATGAGTTCCAACTATCATATAGGCGCTACGTTTTTCTCCACCAACGAGCTAGTTTTTAACCGTTTTCTGAAAGGAAATTTGCTTCAGGAAGAGGTGGAAGCGACCCAGTGTGGGATCAAAAAAAGACGCAAAGAGAATCAGAGACCTATCAGAAATTCACAATGTGTCGTTGCCCTTTGGCAAAGACACTCTCGCCCAACGACTTGGGCGATATAGTCTAAATGACAAAAGCCCCACCACAAGGGCGGGGCTTTCAGTAGTCATCAAATGCTTCACAGATCAGCTGTCGCCGAAGAACTCTGCATCATACCCCATGGAGGCTTTAAGCAGCTCCTGTGTGTAAGCTGTCTCTGGTGTGGAGCTTCGCATCGCTTCCACATCCATCACCTCAACAACCTCACCATGCTGCATCACGGCAATCTCATCACACATATGCGCAACCACAGCCAGATCATGCGTCACCATCACATAAGTAAGGTTATGCTCCTTACGCAGATCAGCAAACAGGTTCAGAATTTCCGCCTGCACAGACACATCCAATGCTGAAGTTGGCTCATCCAATAACAGGATCTCTGGCTCCAACATCAAAGCACGTGCAACGGCCACACGCTGTCGCTGTCCACCGGAAAGCTGATGCGGATACCTGAAGCGAAAATCAGCTCCGAGTCCAACATCATCCAAAGCCCGAAGCACACGACCATCAACATCGTCAAACCCATGTAGTTTCAAGGGTTCTGACAAAACTCGGTCTACAGTATGGCGTGGATGCAAGGACGCATAGGGATCCTGAAAAACCATCTGAATCTTACGGGCAAAAGCCTTGTCGCGCTTATGCGAGACAGGTGCACCATCAATATCGATCTCACCATCCCAGCTCTCAACGAGTCCACACACAGCGCGCAACACAGTTGATTTACCTGAACCAGATTCACCGACAATACCAAAACTGCCGCCTTGCTGAACCTTGACACTCACATTCTTGACAGCCTGAAAGCGATCCGCTCCCTCACCGAAATAGACGTTGAGGTCTTTGATCTCGAGGCGAGCATCCTTTGTTGCTTCCGCAACCCATGGCTTACGTTCCATCACAGCACTATCAGACCCGGGCATCGACACTGGCCTCCTGCTTCCAACTGTCCTGACGCTGCAGAGCTTCAAGGCGCCCCTTGGGCTCCTCAATGCGAGGCAGCGCGTTCAGCAACCCACGTGTATAAGGATGTGTCGCATTATGCAGTTCACTGGCCTTACAGGTCTCCACAATACGTCCAGCGTACATAATGATAATGCGGTCACAGAACGAAGAGACAAGGTTCAGATCGTGACTGATGAAAATCAGCCCCATCCCGCGCTCCTGCACCAATTTGTCCATAATCGCCAGCACCTTCATCTGCACAGTCACGTCCAATGCAGAGGTCGGTTCATCAGCAATCAGCAGTTTTGGATCGGTGATCAGCATCATCGCGATCATCACACGCTGCCCCATACCGCCTGAAAGCTCATGCGGGTAAGAGTCGAACACACGCTCAGGATTACGGATCTGAACAGCCTCCAGCATCTCCAGTGCGCCCTGACGAGCCTCACGACGAGACGCCTTGGTGTGAAGACGCAAAGCCTCACAGATCTGTTTGCCGACCGTATGAACCGGGTTTAGCGAGAACTTCGGATCCTGCATCACCATAGAGATCTGGTGCCCACGGATCTTCCGCATCTGCCGTTCCGAATAGTCCAGCAGATTTTCACCATTGAACATAATCGACTTGGCTTCCATCTGGCCCGGAGACCGGATCAGGCGCAAAATACTCCGTCCGGTCATAGACTTGCCAGAGCCACTTTCGCCCACAATACCAACGCGCTCACGCCCGACAGAGAAAGAAATGCCACGAACGGCATCAACTGTACCACTGCGTGTCGGGAAACGAACCCAAAGGTCCTCAACGCTTAAAAGCGTATCACTCATGGTTCTCGCCCCCTAGCTCTGGCTCTTTTTCGGATCAAGAATATCGCGCAGACCATCACCCAGCAGGTTGAAGCCCAAGGACACGATAAAGATCGCCATACCCGGCATGGCAGCAACCCACCAATGGTCCAGAATAAACTTGCGACCAGCAGAGATCATTGCGCCCCACTCAGGCTCTGGAGGCTGAGCACCAAGACCAAGGAAACCAAGGCCAGCAGCTGTCAGAATAATCCCGGCCATATCAAGCGTCACACGCACGATGATGGAGGACAGACACAGCGGCCACACATGCCCAACAATGATGTGCATGACACCAGCACCCTGCAAACGCACAGCGCTAATATAATCTGCATTACGAATGGTCAGAGTTTCCGCGCGAGCAATACGCGCATACGGAGGCCATGCCGTCAGGCTGATCGCAATAATCGCACTCTCAATACCAGCCCCAAGCGCAGCAACGAAGGCAAGCGCCAGAATAAGCTTGGGAAACGCCAGGAAGATATCAACCAAACGCATAAGCGCCTGGTCAACCCAGCCGCCCAGGTAACCCGCAACAGTTCCAATCAACAAACCGAAAACCGGGGCTGTGAACGCAACGATGCCCACGATCAGAAGAGTGATACGTGAACCATAAACGAGGCGGCTCCAGATATCACGGCCAAGCTCATCAGTTCCAAGCAGGTGACCATCCACTCCCGGCGCAGTCAAACGCTTGGCAAGATCTTGGGCATTTGGCTCAGTTGTTGCCAGCAGAGGCGCAAAAATCGCCATCAGAACCAGGCTCAAAATAATCAAGAACCCGAGAAACGCGAGCTTGTTTTCATAGAGTTTCATCCACCCCATATAAAACTGCACAGCACGTGCATGTCCGCGGGATGTAGGTGCATCAGAGGAGAGCCATGCTTTCAAGCCAGCTCTGTCAGGCACGTTGGATTTTACAGGTGCTGTTGTCATCGTGCCCTCGGATCAACCACTTTGTACATAAAGTCAGAGAAGAGATTGAGGCCAACAAAGATAGCACCAACCACGACTGTTCCACCCAGTACCGCATTCATATCGGCAGAGAGCAGAGCATTGGTGATGTAGTTGCCCAGACCCGGCCACGAGAAGATGATCTCAGTTAGCACAGACCCTTCCAGCAGGTTCGCATAGGAAAGCGCGATCACCGTAATAAGCGGGATCATCACATTAGGCAGCGCATGACGCCAGATCACAGCAGTCTCAGAAACACCCTTCACACGCGCCGTGGTGATATACTCCTGAGAGAACTGTTCCAGCATGAACGAACGGGTCATACGAGAAATATAGGCAATGGAGTAATAGCCAAGAATACTTGCCGGCAGAATGATGTGGCTCACTGCATTCCAGAAGATATCAATCTCACCTGCAATCAGGCTATCGATGAGGATCATGCCTGAAACGACAGGAACAATGTCTTCAAAGTAGATGTCGATACGACCCGGGCCACTAACCCAGCCAAGAATACCGTAGAAAATCAAGAGCCCCATCAAGCCGAACCAGAAGATCGGCATGGAGTAGCCAAACAGGCCAACAAGGCGGATCAGCTGGTCAGGCCAGCGGCCTTCATTCACAGCAGCCAAAACACCCATCGGCACACCAATGCCAACGCCAGCGATAGTCGCCAAGGTCGCAAGCTCTAATGTAGCCGGGAAAACGCGGGCAATATCCTCAACAACAGGCCGCGCTGTCAGCGTCGACATCCCGAAGTCGCCCATCGCCACCTGTTTCAAGAACAGCATGAACTGCACATAAAGCGGCTGATCAAGACCCATGGCCTTGTACGCAGCTTCATAAATTTCCTGAGAAGCACGCTCACCAACAACCGCGAGAACCGGGTCAACTGGCATAACACGCGCAATAATGAAGGTGACGAAAAGAAGCCCCACCATAGTGATGGCAATGGAGAAAAGGCCAGCGATTAAACCTTTTAAAATCTTGTAGAGCGGCGAGGTAAACCCTCGCCGCGCCACAGTCGCTGTAGAGTCAGCGATGCTCATTTGTGATTAGCCAATCTTATTTTTTTACAGGCCAGAAGAATACGCCAGTGATAGCGCCACCCGGGTTGAAGCCGGTCACGTTTGCAGCCATTGAGTTCTGCTCAATCTGCTGGAACATAACTGAGAATGGAGCTTCTTTCTGGAAGGTCTTCTGAGCTTGCACGTACATGCGAGCACGCTTTTCGCGATCACTTTCCTGTACAGCCAGATCGGTCAGCTTGGTCAGTTCTGTTGCTGGGTAAGCGTTACGCCATGCCAGTTTACCAACATGCTTACCTTCATCGGAGTTATCCGGGTTGTTTGCAAAGGTATCAGCATTTGTGTGTGGATCTGGGTAATCCGGACCCCATGCGCCTACGTAGATCTGGAAATCACGTGCGCGGTAACGACCAAGGATCTGCTTGCCAGTTCCCTGTGTGATAGATGCGCGAATACCAGCCTGGCCAAAGGTGTTCTGCAAGCTTTGAGCAATTTCAACACGCTCAGTCGCATTACGAACGATGAACTCAACATCGAAACCGTCAGCATAACCAGCCTGGTCGAGCAGCTCTTTAGCTTTCTCAACGTTCAGTGAGAATGGAGTGTCCTTCAGTTCGCCCATATAGGTCTGCGGAAGGAACGCCTGCTGGATTGTGTACTGGCCCTTCAGGAAGGAACCGGTCATGCCTTTGTAGTCAACAAGGTACTTCAGAGCTTCCGCAACCTTCGGATGGGACAGCGCCTTATCCTTCTGGTTGAAGGAGATGTACATCAGACGACCGCGGAGCGTGTCTTCAACCTTCAGGTCTTCATTCGTGGAGATCGCAGCAATATCTTCTGGAGACAGGTGACGAGCAACATCAACGTCGCCTTTTTCCAGCATCAGGCGCTGAGAAGCAGATTCCATCACGTGACGCACGATAACGCGCTTCATCGCAACTTCACCGCGCCAGTAACCTGGAACAGCAGTCAGAGAATAAGACTCATTTGGCTTCCAGCTCTGCAGCTTAAACGCGCCAGAACCCGCAGAATTGGTTTTCAGCCAGCCGTTACCCCAGTCGCCATCAACTTCATTGGATTTAACCAGTTCACTATCAACGATAGAAGCAATTGCAGAAGTGAAGCAGTTCAGTACGAAAGAAGGAGCGTACTTCTTATCTGTCGTAATCTGGAAAGTGTTCTCATCAACGGCTTTGATTGTCTCACTCATGTTTTCAGGAGTGAAGCCAAACTGCGTAAGAATGAAAGACGGTGTTTTCTTCATCGCAACTGCACGGCGAAGGCTGTACTCAGCATCCTTTGCAGTAACAGGGTTGCCGGTGTGGAACTTGACGCCCTCACGCATTTTAAAGGTAAAGGTCTTGCCATCCTCTGAGATTTCCCAGCTTGTTGCCAGACCTGGCTCATAACCTTTGGACAGGTCAGCTGGGTTCAGCTGTACCAGACGGTCATACATGTTGTTCGCCATGTCTGTACCGGAGAACTCAAACATTTCCTGCGGATCAAGGGAAATGATGTCGTCAATACGGCCAGCAACAATAAGCATGTTTGGTGGTGTTGCAGCACCAGCCTCAGAGATGATAGCGCCGGAAATTGGCATCGCCACGCTTGCAGCAAGCGCCAGCGAGAGAAGACTACGCTTAAATTGCATTTAAAAATGCTCCCCTATTTATAAAATGCCTTCACATCGTTAGTCGCGCGAAGGCGAAAGAATTGTAACCGCATCTAAGTGCAATCACTGATTAAATTCTTTCACTTTTTAAGAAAGGGAACAAGTACCCTTGGTTGAGCTCAGCCAAAGAATACCAGGTGCCAGCTCAATCCTTGCTTGATTCTGGAAGGCTAACCTTGCGGTTTCTGCCAGTAATCAAACCTCCCCTAACGGACTAGTCAATTGGTATGATCGAGCCTGATTCAGTCTAAAAAAATCAGCTATTTAATCGTTTTAAGAAATGAAGAGGCGTCTCAGAAAAAGTAAACGCTGCACACAAGGTGCAGCGCTGGAACACTATGCCAAATTGGAGTGAGCCTGTGAGCAATTTTATTTATCACGCACCCTCAAGAGTTGCAGTCTTTTCATGTTGACCTAACGTTCCCAATTTAGAAAACGCGAATCCGTCACCGCCAAACACATGCGCATGGCTACAATCCAGCTTCACTTTGCAGCTTTCACCGGCCTTCGCAGTAGCATCGCCCCTGCCCTGAACGGTGATCAAAGAACCGTCGGTCAAGCGCACATGCAGGAAGTGGCTCTCGCCAAGTTCCTCAATAACCTCGACCTTCCCGGAAAGCTCGCCTTCCGTTCCGCTGCCCATATGCTCAGGGCGAATACCAAACTCAACCTTATCGCCAACAGCAAGGCCAGTCGGATCAACAGCAACCTTCACAGGATCAGAACCGATAACCGACAGCTCAACACCGTCTTCAGCAACGCCTGTCACCTGCGCCTCAATGAAGTTCATCTTCGGCGACCCAATGAAGCCAGCCACGAACTTGTTGCGCGGACGATGGTACAGCTCAAGCGGGCTACCAACCTGCTCAATCCGGCCAGCATTCAGCACCACAATCCGGTCTGCAAGCGTCATTGCCTCCACCTGATCATGAGTCACGTACACCATGGTGGCGTCCATGTCCTGATGCAGCTTGGCAATCTCAATACGCATCTGCACACGCAGCGCCGCATCAAGGTTGGAGAGCGGCTCATCAAACAGGAAGACCTTAGGATTACGAACAATCGCACGGCCAATCGCCACGCGCTGACGCTGTCCACCAGAAAGCTGCTTCGGTTTACGTTCCAGCAACGGAGTCAGCTCAAGGATACGAGCCGCCTCCATCACCTTGTCTTTGATGTCCTCTTTTGAATGCTTGGAAAGCTCAAGGCCAAACGCCATGTTCTCATAAACATTCATATGCGGATAAAGAGCATAGCTCTGGAACACCATGGCTATCTTGCGTTCCTTAGGAGAGCGCTGGTTCACCAGATCTCCGTCAATGAACATGTCACCATCAGTGATATCTTCAAGCCCTGCAATCAGGCGCAATAAAGTCGATTTACCGCAGCCGGATGGCCCAACAAACACGATCAACTCGCGATCTTTGATCTGCAAGTCAACGCCGTGGATGATGCGGGTTGACCCGAAGTCCTTGACGATACCCTTGAGTGTTACATCTGCCATGGTGTTGCCCTCAGCTTAGTTCTTTGAGATTTGCAAGTAAGCCACTTGCCATGCAGGCAGGTTGAGTGCCTCGCCGTCCATTTCCGCACTAAATCCATGCCCCTCCAGCAACGCAGCAGAGCTGTACGCACCCAGAGCAACACGCATATCATTATTTGTCAGGTTGAAGACGCAAAGCACTTTCTCGCCTTCATGCTCACGCACAAACGCCAGCACATCTTCTCCCAAATCAACAAAGCCCAAAGACCCTTTTTGCAGAACCTTCTGGTCCTTACGCCACTGCAGGTACTTCGCTGTCCGGCGAAGAGGAGAAGCTTCATCTCCAGCCTGAGCTTCCGCACTGTGTTCCAGATGGTCTTGCGCCATTGGCAGCCAAGGCTTGCCAGTGGTGAAGCCACCGTCTTTGGTCCATGCAATCGGCGTACGACACCCGTCACGACCTTTATATTCAGGCCAGAACTCAATGCCATAAGGATCTTGCAGGTCTTCCAGAGCCACATCAGCTTCTTTAAAGCCCAGTTCCTCACCCTGATAAATGCATGGGCTACCACGCAGCGATGCGCTCAACGCCATCAAAGCTGGCGTGGCCACCTGAGGATCAACATCAGCAGGAAGCCGCGACCCCATACGCTTCACATCGTGGTTGGACATCGCCCAGCTCGGCCAACCCTCAGTCACAATGTTTTGCAGGTTGGTCACCCGCTCACGCACATACTTTGCAGTTGGCGTGTTGGAAAGCAGATCAAAGCTGTACGCCATGTGCAGACGTCCCTCACCAGAGGTGTACTGCGCCATGATCTCGCTGGCTTCATGCCCCGCACCAATCTCACCAACAGTGGTGGTGTTTGGATACTCGTTCATCACAGCCCGCAAACGCTCAAGGAACGGCAGATTTTCTGGCTGCGACTTGTCGAACTTGTGGTCCTGGAACGCATAAGGGTTCACGCCAGTCACATCCGCAAGACTATCCGGATCCGGATAAGGCGGGTTGTCACGCAGCTGTTTGTCATGAACGTAAAAGTTCACGGTATCCAAACGGAACCCATCAACACCCAGCTCCAGCCAGAACCGACCTGCATCAAGCACAGCCTGCTGCACTTCTTCGCAATGGAAATTCAAATCCGGCTGAGAACGCAGGAAGTTATGCAGGTAGTACTGACAACGACGGCTGTCCCACTGCCAGGCAGAACCACCAAAGATGGAGAGCCAGTTGTTTGGCGGAGACCCATCAGCCTTTGGATCTGCCCACACATACCAGTCAGACTTGCTGTTGGTTTTATTGCTGCGGCTTTCAACAAACCATTCATGCTGATCAGAGGTGTGCGAGATCACCAGATCGATCAGCACACGAATGCCCTTGCCATGCGCTTTGGCAATCAGCTCTTTAAAGTCGTCCAGAGAGCCGAACATTGGATCAACATCTTCATAATCAGAAACATCATATCCAAAGTCATCCATTGGCGACTTCATGAAAGGCGAAATCCAGATCGCATCAGCACCAAGATCGGAGATGTAGTCCAGCTTCTCTGTAATGCCTGGAAGGTCACCAATGCCATCGCCATTGCTATCTGCGAAAGACCGCGGATAGATTTGATAAATGACTGCGCCCCGCCACCAATCCGGATCGTTCGCCAGAACGCGATGGCTTGTATTTTCATTTATTGGGGTAGAGAGGTTCATTCCAGTTATCCTTTAACCGCACCAGCTGTAAGACCAGCGACGATTTTTCGTTGAAACACCAGGACTAGGACCACGATCGGGACGGTCACTAGCACAGAAGCAGCCATGATATTGCCCCATGGCAGCTCGTATTCAGTTGCACCGGACATCAGGGCAATCGCCACAGGCACGGTGCGAACTTCGTTGGATAGAGTAAAGGTGAGTGCGAACAAGAACTCGTTCCACGCACCGATGAAAGCAAGCAGACCAGTGGTCACCATCGCTGGCCACATCAGCGGCAGGAAGATCCGGCGCACAATGGTCAGCGGAGAAGCTCCATCAACAACAGCAGCTTCTTCAAGTTCCTTCGGCAGCTCCTTCATAAAGGTGGTCAGCACCCACACAGTAAACGGCAGGGTCAACACCGTGTTCGGGATAATCAAACCCGGCAGAGAGTTGTAAAGTCCCATGGAACGGATCAGCTCATACATGCCAGAAAGGATTGCCACCTGCGGGAACATGGAGACCGACAGGATCGTCATCAACAACAAGCCACGGCCCCGGAAGTGGATACGAGCCAGCGCATAAGATGCCGTCACTGCGATAATCAGCGACAGGATCACAACCGAGGTCGCCACAATCACCGAGTTCAGAATATTGAGACCAAACGGCTGCTCTTTGAAGATGGAGAAATAGTTCCCCGTCGTGAAGGATGTTGGAAACACGGACGGATTGAACAGCTCCTGCCCACTACGGAAACTCGTAACAATCGCGTAGTAGAACGGGAAGACCGAGAAAATCACGACCACAACAACGAGTGTGTAAAACAGAATAGACTTCATCTGCCTGTTCATGATTGTTCTCCTTCACCGGACTTCAGCCCACCAGCCACCACGGTAATGGTCGTCAGCAGAGCGATCACAATGAACAGCAGCGTCGCAGCCGCAGAACCATAGCCAACCTCCTGGAAGTCAACCAGTTGTTGCCTTGCATAGACTGACATGGACATGGTCGAGGTGGAGCTGGACGTCAGCACGTAAATCAGATCAAACACACGCAGCGCATCAAGACTGCGGAAAATCACAGCAACGATGATCGCCGGACGGATCAGCGGCAACGTCACCTTGAAGAACACACGGATCGGGTTGATGCCATCCACGCGGGCCGCCTCATAGATGTCGCCGGGCAACATCTGAAGCGCAGCAAGGGTCAGCAATGCCATGAACGGTGTTGTTTTCCAGACATCCACCATGATCACAGCCCACATCGCGGTGGAAGGATCAGCCGTCCAGGCAACCGGCTCAGACAGAATGCCGACACCCAGCAGAATTTCGTTAATCACACCAAACTGATCGTGAAGCATCCAGCCCCACATCTTGGCGGAAACAATAGTCGGGATCGCCCAAGGGATCAGAACCGCAGCCCGCACAAGGCCGCGTCCTTTGAACTCCGCATTCAGGATCAACGCAATGAGAAGCCCGAACAGAGTTTCTAAACCAACAGAGATGACAGAAAACCAGAGAGTATTCCAAACCGCATTCCACCACTCGGCATCAACAAGAACGCCATAAGCTTCTCCGTCATAATACGAGAGATAGTTCTCAAAGCCGATGAATTGAGACTGGCTGAGATCTGTGAGGTTTGCGTCGGTAAAACCCAACCAGATGGTGCGAAGCAACGGCCAGCCTGCAACAGCGGCCAAAGCAATCATCATGGGGGCGAGAAAAAGCCACGCGGCGCGCAATCTGGCAGAGCTCAGATTGGAGCGTTTTGCCTTACGAGTGGCTGTACCATCCTGCTGAAGAGCAAGGGTCATCCTCTGATCCTTGGTTTCTTTATTTCAGGGAAACTCCAAGGAACCACCCAGGAGCTCGGTTCAGTGTTGCGGCCATCGGGAGGCCGCAACACAGATCGCAAGTCTAGGGAGGAGACTTACCAGCCTTTACGCTTGATGCGTTTCAGGTTCTTTTCAAGTTTCGCAAGGGATGCCTCTGCTTCGGTCTTGCCGGAAAGCACGTCATGCACTGCATTGTAAAATGCATTGGAAACTTTGTTGTAGTTAGAGCCAGTTGCACGGGATGGACGTGCTACAGCGTTGGTGAAGGTGTCTTTCAACTGACCCATGAACGGGCTCGCTGCAAGAACATCCGCATCGGTGTACAGCTCAGCAATGGTAGGGTTGTAAGACCCCTCGATAGCGCGCTGTTTCTGGCTCTTCTTGCTGGTCAGGTACATAACCAAGCTTGCAGCTGCTTCTGGGTCTTTGGAGTATTTGGAAACAGCCAGCTGCCAGCCACCAAGAGTACCAGTCTGCTTGCCTTCTTCTCCACCCTTAGGCAGAGCCATCACGCCGATCTTACCTTTGATCGGGGAATCGTCAGCCTGCCCCAGAGACCATGCATAAGGCCAGTTCCGCATGAACACCGCATTACCGGACTGGAACACACCGCGTGCATCTTCTTCCTGATAGGAAAGAACACCAGCCGGAGCAATTGTACCGGTCCAGCTCGCTGCGAGTGACAGAGCTTTTGCAGCTTTTTCGTTGTTGATGGTGATATCGCCATCAGCGTTCACAACATCGCCGCCGCCGAAGCTGTCGACCCACTCAAGAGCGTCACAGGTCAGACCTTCATAAGCCTTCGCCTGATAAACAAAGCCCCACATTTTGCTGTTGCCAGCTGCGCGTTCAGCATCCTGAATTTTCTTCGCGCTTGCAGTCAGATCACCCCAGGTTTCAGGAGCCTTTTCACCATGCTTTTCGAGTAGGTCTTTGCGGTAGAACAGCAGGCCAGCATCAGTGTACCAAGGCATCGCAACCAGCTTGCCTTTGTAGGTGTTGTTCGCAACGATTGGCTGGAAGTGCATGTCTTCTGCGCCATTGGAATATGGCTTCAGATCAGCAAGGTGGCTTCCGAGGATACCTGGCCAGATAACGTCAATCTGGAAAACATCAATATCAGAAGAACCAGAGCTCAGGATCTGCTGGTAAAGGGCCAGCTGCTCGGTGGAAGATGCAGGTGCAGCGAAAAACTTGACGGTGTTGCCAGTTTCTTTGGCCCACTCGGTTGCAGCACCTTTACAGAGCTTAGCACCCTGACCAACGCTCCCACAAACAACGGTAACTTCAGCAGCCATTGCATAACCCGCAACGCCAGCCATACCAGCAATAGCAACAGCAGAACCTAATAATGTACGACGGATACCCATAATGGGACGCCTCCCTGTTTCGTCCATGGCCCTTGATTCAACGAATTCCCAATCGTTGTCTGGCCATTAATTACCCCTCCAGAGCGAAGGGCTCCCCAAACACTGGTCATCTTTCAAAAAGATTCCCAAAGCGCTTTGAGACAAGCAAAGTTTAGTCACCGGTCTAAGTCAATAGTAAAAATCCGTAGGAACTTTTGTGAGGCTGTCCATCTGGCGTCTTATTTTGCAACGCAGCACCCACAAAATAGCTGAATTCTCCTAAGTTTAGAGCTCGTCATATGTGGTATTTTACTGCATCTCTGAAAAATATCAGTTTTCCACTGTCTCCGTTACCGTTTCCAAAGCGCTTTGGAAAAGACAAAGGTCCTACTGGATTTTAGGGAGACTTCTGGGCTAGATTTCACACAAGCATGCGGGAGAAAAAGGGGCTATAAACGCGGCGCACAGCAAGTTTGAGCCATTGAAATATTATGAATCTTAAGAGTTTAGCCAGTCATCTCGGTCTTTCACAAACCACAGTCAGCAGAGCTCTGAACGGGTATTCTGACGTGTCTCTTGCTACCCGAAACCGGGTTTCAGAGGCAGCAAAGACCTATGGCTATCGCCCCAATGTCAACGCACGCCGTCTGGCAACCGGACGCTCCAGCGTAATCGGCATCGCCTTCCCCACTGACATGAACATGTTTCTCGACCCGCATTTCATCGAGTTTCTGACAGGTCTTTCAGAGAAGGCATCCGAGCTGGATTACGACATCATGATCTCCTCCTCGCAGAGTGAGGAAGTGGACGTCTACCGCCGCTTTGCGGAAAAAGGCACCGTCGATCTGGTCATCCTGTCCAACGTGGATCTGAGTGAAGAGCGCATCCGTCTGCTACAAGACCTCAACATGCCGTTCATCGTCCATGGCCGGACCGCCACCTGTGACAGTTACTCATACATCGACATCGACAACTACGGCGTCTTCCACGAGCCCACAAAGATGCTGCTGGAAATGGGTCACGACAAGATCGCGATCCTCAACGGCCATCCAAACCGCGTTTACGCCATTGACCGACTCAACGGCTGGCAGGATGCATTGAAGGAACGAGGCGTCACGCCAAACCCTGATTATATGCGTGCAGGCGCTATGTCAGAAGAAAACGGCTACACCTTCGCCATGGAGATCCTGCAGCTGGAAGATCGCCCAACCGCCCTGCTCTGCTCAAGCGTGGTCATGGCAAAAGGCGCCTACAGAGCCTGCAACGAACTTGGCATCAAGATCGGCTCAGAAGTCTCTATTGTTGCGCACGATGATAACGTACCTCTCGCACAAGCTGCGGATATGGACCCGCCATTGACGGTCACCCGTTCACCGCTTCGCGATGCAGGTCGTGAGATTGCGATCATGGCGATGAACTACCTCAAAGGCGCAGACATCAAAGAGCTGCAATGCCTCTGGCACCCTGAACTGATTTTCCGCAAATCTGTAGGCGCCCCGCCACGCAGCATCACCTGACCTAGGGAATTTACTCAATTCCTTGAGTGGGATCATTGCCATACAACTTGAGTTTGAGGCTATAGTGTAATGTAGCTGCACATTCAGGTTGGGGGCCCTATGCCAACGCCAGTATTCATCGCTGAAAACACCACCAAAACCTATGTCACCAACGAGGTTGAGGTGCACGCACTTCGCGGTGTCTCCATGACACTCTTCGAAGGCGAAATGGTTGTGCTGCTCGGACCATCCGGCTCCGGCAAATCCACCTTCCTGAACATCCTCGGCGGGCTCGACAACGCCACCTCCGGCACAGTCTCCTTCATGGGCAAGAACCTCACCGATTTCAGCGAAAGCGAACTGACCCGCTACCGGCGCGACTACGTTGGCTTTGTCTTCCAGTTCTACAACCTCATTCCCAGCCTCAATGCTTGGGAGAACGTGGCTCTGACAACCGAGATCGCCAAAAACCCGATGGACCCGCAGGAAGCGCTGGAACTGGTCGGCCTCGGCAAACGCTCCTCCCACTTCCCGGCAGAAATGTCCGGCGGTGAACAGCAGCGTGTCGCCATCGCCCGCGCCATCGCCAAGCGACCGGAAGTCCTGCTCTGTGATGAGCCCACGGGCGCACTCGACACCAAAACCGGCACATTGGTGCTGGAAGCCTTGCAGCGCATCAACAAAGAGCTGGGCACTACAACAGCCATCATCACGCACAACACTGCCATCCAGCAAATGGCAAACCGTGTCTACGTTTTCAAAGACGGCGCCATTGAGAGCACGCACGAAAACGAGACGCCCAAGCAGCCCTCGGAGGTTGCATGGTAGCTCTGCCCGTCCTTGACCGAAAAGTAATCCGCGACCTGAAACGCCTGTGGGCGCAAGTGCTTGCGATTGCTTTGGTCATGGCCTGCGGAGTGATGACGCTGATCCTCGCCCAGGGAGCCTACCGCTCTCTCAGCGAAACGCAGAAAACCTATTACGATCAATACCGCTTCGGCCACATCTTCGCGCAGGCCGTCCGCGCCCCCGATCACCTGAAAGACCGCATCGCCGCCATCGATGGCGTTGCAGCCGTCGAAATGCGCATCGTCCGCTCAGCCATTCTCGATATCCCGCAGATGGCCGAGCCCGCTGCCGGTATCGCCCTTTCCCTGCCTGCAGGCAGCAAGCCAGCCGTCAACCGCCTCTACCTGAGAGCAGGCCGCCTGCCAGAAGGCTCCCGCACCAACGAAGTCGCCCTCGACTCACGCTTCGCCAAAGCACATGGCCTCAACCCCGGAGACACCTTCAGCGCCACCCTGAACGGCAAAAAGCTCAACCTCGAAATCACCGGAATCATCCTCTCCCCCGAGTTCATCTACGCCCTCGGCCCCGGAGATCTGGTTCCCGATGACCGCCGCTTCGCTGTTTTCTTCATGGCCCAATCCGCCATGGAAGGCCTGTTCGATATGAAGAACGCAGCCAACGACATCTCCCTGAGGCTGCTCAGAGGAGCCTGCACACCCTGCGTTCTGGAAAAGCTCGACCGCCTGCTAAAACCCTACGGCGGCACCGGCGCATACAAACGCAAAGACCAGCAATCTCATGCGTTTCTGGATGCGGAACTCACCCAGCTTTCCGCAATGGCGAAGGTGCTCCCGCCCATATTCCTGCTGGTCTCCGCGTTTCTGGTCAACATGATCCTGTCTCGCCTGATCGCTTTGGAGCGCGAGCAGATCGGCCTGCTGAAAGCCTGCGGCTACTCTTCATGGTCCGTTGCCGGTCACTACGCCAAACTGGTTTCCATCGTCGCTTTCCTTGGCGTTGGCATCGGTTCTATGGCAGGCAACTACATGGGCCGCCTGATGACGCAGATGTATGCGCAGTACTTCTCGTTCCCCTTCCTCGTCTTCGATGAAAGCCCGGATCTCTACCTCATCGCCGCTATCATCTCACTGGCCGCAGCTCTGGGTGGCGCATTCTCCTCCATCATGAAAGCCGCCCGCCTGCCACCCGCAGTCGCCATGCGCCCACCAGCACCGCCGCGTTTCCGCAGTTTCCTCTCGCTCAAGTCCAGACGTGTACGCATCCTGTCTCAGCTCAGCACCATGGGCCTGCGCCATCTCATGCACAATCCGGTGCGCAGCCTACTCACCAGCCTTGGCGTCTCCTTCTCACTGGCCCTGCTCGTCTCTGCATTGTTCCTGACCAACTCCATGGACCACATGATCAACGTGGCCTTCAACAAAGCAGAAACCGCAGATGCCCGCCTGACACTCGCCGACGACAAAGCCCCCAGCGTGCTCGATGATATCCTGCGCCTGCCCGGCGTTCTCACCGCAGAAGCCTACAGGCAAGAACCCGTCATCCTGCGTTTTGGCCCAAAGGAGAAACGCGTCGCGATCACAGGCCGCCCAACCAACGCCAACCTTTCCCGCATTCTGGACCTTGATGAACGCGCCATCCAGATGCCCCGCACAGGCCTCATGCTGCCAACCCATCTCGCCAACCAGCTGGGCGTAAAGCCGGGTGAGATGGTCACCGTAGAGCTCACCAAACACAACTCCGTTGAGCGGCAGGTTCGCGTGTCCGGCACCGTCACCAGCTACATGGGCATCTCCGCCTCCATGCACATCGATGCCCTCAATGCCCTTGTGCCCACCGGTCCGCGCATCTCTGATCTGGCCATCAACATCGACCGCACACGACTTGATGACCTTTACGACGCTGTGAAGGAAACACCGGGCCTTGGCGGCATCGCCATGCAGATGCTCTCGCGCGAAAAGTTCCGCGAGCTCATGGACCAGAGCTTCACCTCCATGCTGGTGGCCTATATCACCATCGCCGTCATCGTGGCCTTCGGCGTGGTCTACAACGCCGCCCGCATCCAGCTGTCAGAGCGAGGCCGCGAGCTCGCCAGTCTCCGCGTTATTGGCTTCTCCAAGCAGGAGGTCTTCCATGTCATTCTGGTAGAGATGGCGATGATCGTCCTGCTGGCACAGCCCATGGGCTGGCTCATCGGCTACGGCATGGCAGCAGGGATGATACAGGGCTTCGCCAGCGATCTCTTCCGCGTGCCGCTTGTGGGGCTGCCAAGCACCTACGCCATCGCCAGTTTTGTCATTCTCACAGCCGCACTGGCCTGTGCGCTCATCGTGCGCCGCCGTGTAGGCAAACTTGATCTCATCAAAACCTTAAAAACGAGGGAATAGGAATGAACGGTAAATACGTCAAACGAGGCGCTTACATCGCTATCGCTCTGGTCGTTCTCCTTCTCTTCGGCTGGGCCTTGCAGGAAAAGCCAATCTCCGTTGAAACGGCCAAGGTCACCCGCGGTGATCTGGTGGTCACCGTGGAAGAAGACGGCAAAACCCGCGTGAAGGAGATCTACAAAATCTCCGCCCCAATCGCCGGAAGGGTCGATCGTTCCCTGCTGGAGGTTGGCGATAAGGTATCCCGCGGCGAAACCACAGTTGCCACCATCAACCCGCTCACCACCCCGTTTATGAACGCCCGCACCAAGGCAGAAGCACTGGCAGGCGTTGAAACCGCAAAAGCCGCTATTACACTGGCAGAAGCCCAGCTCGCCTCCGCCAAGGCAGAACACAAACTGGCCAAGTCAGAGCTCATCCGCGCCCAGCGCCTCAACCGCTCCAAAACCATCTCTGATGCACAGCTGGAGCGAGTGGAAATTGACGTCACTCTGAAAGCAGCCAAAGTCCAAAGCGCAGAAGCCCAGATCGCCCAACGGGGCAGCGACCTGCAAAGCGCCAAAGCCCGTCTGATTGAGCCGCACATCGCTCAGGATCCTGAACGTTCAGAAGAACTGGCCGTACGCATGATCTCCCCGATCAACGGCGTGGTCCTCAATCTGGCCGTTGAAAGCGAGCAAACCATCCAGTCCGGCGCCCTGCTGATGGAACTAGGCGATCCTGCAAATATCGAGGTGGTCGTGGACCTGCTCTCCACCGAAGCCGTGAAAATCGCTGAAGGCGCAAAAGCAACGCTGGTCGATTGGGGCGGCAACACCCTGAAGGCAACCGTCCGCCGCATTGACCCGGCTGGCTTCACCAAGGTCTCAGCCCTCGGCATTGAAGAGCAGCGCGTCAACGCCATTCTGGATCTGGATACCCCAGCTCTGGAACTCGGCCACGGCTTCCACCTGCGCGCCGCCATCGAAACCTGGCACGGCCAAAACGTCCTGCGCATTCCCATGACCGCCCTCTTCCGCGAAGGCAACGACTGGGCCACCTTCAAAGTCGTCGACGGCAAAGCCCACCTCCAACTCCTCACAATCGGCGCCTTCAATCAAGACATGGCCGAGGTCAGCTCTGGTCTGACCCAGAACGACACCGTTATCCAGTTCCCCGGAGACACTGTTTCTCACGGTACTGCAGTGGTAGCGGAGTGAGTATCATGACATCTGATCCCAATAGATATTTGAAAGAATTAGACCTTTACCCAGCATCTAACCCAGATGATGAAAGCAAAATTACTAAAGCGTTCGAAACGGCACTTGACACGCGGAAGTTTGAAATCCAGCTCTACTGGCAACGTGCAGCATACTTTTGGGCATTCACAGCAGCTGCCCTCACAGGTTTTGTAGCGATTCAAGCAATAAAAGGATCGGAGGTAACAGATGCCCTATCACTTCTGATTGCTACCGTTGGCCTTTTTGCAGCAACCGCATGGCACCAAGTCAACAAAGGCAGTAAAGCTTGGCAGGAGAATTGGGAAAACCACGTTGACTACCTACAGAAGCACGTAGTTGGAAATCTCTTTCAAGTTGTTTTGCTAAAAGATAGCACGAAGTTATTTTCTGTATCGCGCATCAATAGCCATATCAGCAGATCAATGATTTTACTTTGGCTCGCGCTAGTAACGGTATTTGGGATATTAGTTTGGGAAAAGGCAGGCTTTCCAGAACTTGAATTTCTTTCTACGGAACTTCTGAAAGCAGAAACACCAGGTTCAATCATCGGAGACGTAAAACCATCTATTTCAATCGCTGTCGAGAATCCAACCGTCACAGTAAAATTTGACGAGCAGACCGCCAAGCATAACAATCTCGATATCACTGCACTAATAATTGCATTCTTTGGTTCATTTTGGAGTCTGTTACTTTGGAGCGGCTGTTTAGGCTCCAGTTCTGAAAGCACACAACGCAGGATTAGAGATTATAACTCTCTTGATCCGCGTAGTTACAATCCGGGATGCTGTGAAAGGTCAACAAATGGGATAGCAAGTTTTTGGCAAAAACTAGGATGCGATGGAAGGTTAATAAGTGTCTTAGTATTTGGAATACCTTGGGTAATTGGAACGGTAAAGTTGGTCGATGCCGCCCTATCATACTTGTCTTAAACGGGTTCAATCAGCCTTCTCCGCCGCTTCTTTCTCCCGCCGTGCCAATTCCAGCTTCCACCAGCGATTGCGCAGGGTGACACGGTTTTCGCGGTAGCGGTCTTCCAGCACCTCCATGTGGGTGACGCGGTCTGTCCGGAACGCGCGGAAGTCCTTGCGCAGTTCACACCACGCCACGATCATCCGTGATTGCGCAAAGAACGTCAGGCTCAGCGGCCATATGAGACGCTCACTCATTTCGCCCTGCGCATCCTCGTAGATAAGTCGCAGTTTGTTTTGCCCGCGGATCGCCTTGCGCACGTCACTCAGCTCAATGCGCGCGGAGGGAATAGGTTCCACCCCCACATCCGGCGCATACAGTGGCGCTTCAATAAACTCATCCCGCGCTTCTGGAGAAAGCACCGCTGCTATCTTGGCAATCACATCACTGGCCGTGCGAATAAGCTGTTCATCCCCACGCACCTGCACATGGCGCAGCCCCATCATCACCGCCTCCAGCTCATCACTGTTGAACATGAGCGGCGGCAGATCATACCCTTCATCCAGCACATAACCAACGCCAGCCTCACCGCGGATCGGCACACCAGTCGACTGCAGGCTGACAATGTCGCGGTAAAGCGTGCGAACAGAAACCTCCAGCTCCTCCGCCATGGCATCCCCTGTCACCGGCCCTCGATGACGCCGCAACAGTTGAACGATCTGTAGCAACCGATCTGCCCTGCGCATGAACTCCTCCAAATAAGTTTGGAATGCGAAACACTCCTGACACAATGCTGTCAGGAGCACTTTGCTACCAATCCCCCACCAAACACAAGCGGAGAAAGCAAATGCTCACAAACCACAAATTCAGCGCAAAACTCGATGGTGTCAGCGCAAGCCCGTTTTGCCTGAAAGTAGACATCCTGCTCGCCATGGCAGGCCTGTCCTATGACGTTCTGGAAGGCCCAGCAGCATTGCAAACCGCCCCCAAAGGCAAGCTCCCAGTGATGAAGGACCAAGAAGAGCTCATCGCCGATTCCGAGTTCATCAGACGGCATTTGGTGATCAACTATAACGCTGATTTTTCAGGTGGTTATTCTGAGGCAGAACTGGCTGTGGCCCACGCTTTCATGCGCATGGCAGAGCATTCTCTGTACTTCGTGACCGTCTGTACCCGCTGGCTGCCAGATGAGAACTTTGCTGTTATCGAAGATCAGTTCTTCGGTATCCTGCCACCGGAAATGCGCAGCTCCCTTGCAAACGAATCCCGCAAAAGCGTCATCTCCAAAGTCAACAACCACGGTTACGGCCAGCACACATGGGAAGAGCGTCTCGCTCTGGGCCGCGCAGATTTGCAGGCCATCTCTACCCAGCTAGGCAACAAGCCATACCTGCTCGGCGATCGCCCGTGCTTTGCTGATGCTGCCGTAGGTGCGCAGATCCTCTGCACCCTCTCCAACCTGCCCTTCTCCGGCTGGAAAAAAACCGTCGAGCAGTTCCCCAACCTTGTCGCCTACGCCAACCGGATCAAAGAAGCCTACCCGGAGGAGGCAACCGAAGCCGCATAATCAAAACACCCCGCCGGATTGGTGCATCCGGCGGGGTTTGTCACCGAGCCCGCTTCAGGTAGGCAATCACGTCTTCAGCATTCTTAGCCGGATCACTCACCGGATACATGATGTGCTCACCCCCCCCATCTTTAAGGATCATGGTCAGCCTTTTAAGCAGAACCATGCCACCCGCTTCAAAGGTTGGCAGCTCCATTGCCTTCGTCAATTCCAGTTTCTCATCAGAAAGCAAGACAAACGGCAGATGCAAACGTTCAACGGCTTCAGATTGAAACTCAGTCGACTGAGTGGAAAGCCCAAACACCGCTTGTGCCCCGGCAGCTTTTAACTCACCAAAATGATCCCGGAACGCACAGGACTGCGGTGTGCATCCACGTGCACCCGGAATAAGATCCCACCCTTCAATCGGCCCCTCATTCGGAGGGCTCGTTCTTGGATATGCATAGACAACAGTGCGACTCGGTAATGCTGACAAATCAATCATCTCAGCATTAGTTGCCCGCAGTTTCAGCGCCGGAAGCTGCTGCCCAAGCAAACTCTTAATGTCAGTCACAACCACTCAAACCTTCTCCAATAAAAACCCCGCCGAACATTCTCATCCGGCGGGGCTATCTCACTCATAAAACATCGCCGCTAAGCGTCTTGCGTCATCAGCTGCTGGTTTTTGCGTGCCATCACTTGCCGCACCACAACAGGCAGCATAAGCGCACCGCCGATTGCCATGGTTTGTAAGCCCGGTGCGACGAAGAACATCGCCGCAAAGGCTGTCCAATACCGCTCCAACTTGTTCAGACCAGCCAGCATGTAACCAGAGAACGCCACGCCCAGCAGGCCAATGCCACACATGGCACCTGCAAGCGTTACGGTCAGGTCATACCAGGTGAACTCAGGCGTCACCAACAACAAGGCCGGAGAGTAGACAAATACAAACGGAACCAAAGCCTTCGCAATGCCAAGCCGGAAAGCGGTGTTACCTGTCTTGAACGGGTTCGCCCCCGCGATCCCAGCCCCGGCATAAGCAGCCAGCGCTACAGGCGGTGTAATGTCCGCCAGCACCCCGTAGTAGAACACAAAGAAGTGCGCCACCAGCGGCTGAACCCCCAGCAAGGCAAGCGCAGGTGCAGCAATGGAAACCAGAATGATGTAAGTCGCCGTTGTTGGAATACCCGCACCCATGATGATACAGGCAACCGCTGTAAACAGCAGCGTGAAGAACAACGTCAGCCCATTTTGCGTCACATACTCTGCAAGCATACCAGACGCGATGAAGCCACCCAGATCAGAAGCAGCCTGTGTCACCACAAACGAAAGCCGGAAGCCCGTCCCCGTCAGCGTCACCACACCAACAATAATGCCAACAGCCGCAGCGGCAGCCCCAACAGCAAGCGAGTACTTGGCTCCCGTTGCCAGCGATTCAATCAGGTCTTTGATGCCCATCCGGTTATGCGGGTTTAAAATCCCAACAACCACACACGCGGTAATCCCCCAAACCGCTGCAAAATCCGGTGTTTTACCGGAGATGATCAAGTAGACCAGAATGCCCAGCGGGATGACGGAGAGCCAATGCTGCTTCATCACCACCAATGCTTTCGGCAGCTCATCTTTGGTCAAACCACGCAAGCCAAGCCGCTTGGCTTCCAGATGCACCATCACGAAGATACCGAAGTAATGCAGCATCGCCGGGAACATCGCCGCAAGCAGCACCTCGCGGTATGGGATCTCCAGAAACTCCACCATGATGAAGGCAGCCGCCCCCATAATCGGCGGCGTAATCTGCCCGCCCGTTGATGCCGTCGCTTCAACAGCCCCCGCAAAGTGCGGCGGGTAACCAACCTTCTTCATGGCCGGAATGGTCAGTGAGCCCGTGGTCACCGTATTTGCGATGGAGCTGCCGGAGATCGTGCCCAGCATGGCTGAGGAGAAGATCGCAACTTTGGCTGGCCCGCCTGCATAGCGTCCGGCAATCACCGAGGCCAGATCGATAAACAACTGCCCAAGGCCAATGCGAGTGGCCAAAACCCCAAACAAAACAAACAAAAACACATACTTGGCAACCACCCCAATGGCGATGCCGTAGATGCCCTGGTTCGTCATGTAAAGATGATTGATAAGCCCCGTCCAGCTCGCCCCCGGATGCCGCAGAGCGCCCGGTGCGTACATGCCAAACACCGCATAGCCAACAAAAATCAGCGCAATCAGCGGCAGCGTTGGCCCAACAGACCGGCGCGCAGCTTCCAGCACCAGCACCAGCAGCACGGTACCCATGAACACATCAATCGGCGCAGGTGCACCAACACGGGAGGCAACCGCCTCAGCTGGCAGCAGTGGCAAATACATTGCAGCAGCCACAGCCATCACCGCCAGCACAATGTCCCACAGATGTACACCGCTCGGGCGCCACCACGCAGACGGCGCAGGCTGACTGCTCGTGCTCTTGATAAAGCTGAAGAGAACAAACACCAGCCCCAGCACAAACGAAAGGTGAATGCCGCGATGGACAAGCTCTCGAATAAGCCCGAAGCCGGACGCGTAATAATGATAAAGCGACATGGCAACGAGTGCCGCTGTTATAACAACAGCAAGCACCGGACCAGCCGCTCTGAATGTGAGGTCTGGATCGTACTTGCGCTCCAGCTCCTCAAGGGATTGATCTGTCGTATCCTGAGACATCAGCCCTGCGTTTCGTTTAGATTGAAAACAGCAGCGCCCGGCAGATATCTACCGGGCACCGCAAAATCATCAAAGATGGCGAGGCCTTACTTGATCAGGCCAGCTTCTTTGTAGAAACGCTCAGCACCCGGATGCAGCGGCACACCAAGACCGTCCGTCGCGCTTTCCAGCGTGATGGTTTTGCCTTTGGAATGGCCAACATCCAGCAGCTTGCGGGTCTTGTCGTTCCACATTGCTTTGGTGATGTTGTAGATCAGCTCATCGTCTTCTTTCGCGCTGGTGATCCACTGTGCACCAACGGTCAAAGTGGTTGTTGCATCAACACCCTGGTATGCACCAGATGGAATGTCAGAGCTTGCAAAGAAGCCGTACTTCTCAACCAGGCTCTCAGCTTCAGGACCTGTGATCGGAACGATCTTGATGTCTTCAGCAGACGCCAGCTCAACCACAGCACCAGTTGGGAAACCAGCAACCACGAAGAATGCATCCACCTTGCCATTGCGCAGTGCTTCCGCCGCAGCAGAACCCTTCAGCGCTTCAGCAGTGATGTCAGAGGTGGAAAGGCCATAAGCTGCAAGGATCAGGTTCGCATCCGTATATGTGCCAGATCCCGGCTCATCCAAAGACACGCGCTTGCCTTTGAGGTCAGCAACTGAGTTGATGCCGCTGTCAGCTTTTGCGATCAGGTGAATATGCTCTGGGAACAGCGCTGCAATCGAGCGCAGATCCTTCATCGGCTCTTTGCCTTCCATGGTGCCAGTACCGGAGAACGCCCAGTAAGCAACATCAGACTGCGCGAAACCAGAGTTACGCAGGCCGGAGTTGATCGCGTTCACGTTATCAACGGAACCACGGGAAGAAACAGCAGAAGCAATCAGACCCGGTACACCGCAAGACCCACCAGCATCACACGCACGAGAGCCCGGAGGATTGGAGATCGCATTGGCGATCATGCCGCCAACCGGGTAGTAGGTGTAAGCTGTACCGCCAGTGCCGATGGTAAAGAACTTAAGGTCCTGCGCCAAAGCCTGACCAGAGAACAGCGCCGCGCCGCCAACAATAGCTGCAGCTGTCGCCAATTTTGTAATGGAAGATAGAAGCGTCATAGCCCCCCCGGGAAAATATACGAGAGACAGGATACTCTACAGCGCATAAGCGCCATAAAATCGTCTGCCCCAAACACTATGAGAAGTCTGAGCAGTCACCGGAAAATCAAAAAGGACGCTCGACTGGTGTAATGAAGTGAACAAGAAATATTCACGCGAATTAGAAAACACGCTTCAACCAGAGATCGCAAGAGAAATACGAGATTTTTCGGAGGCAAGCGCAAGAAAATGTAATTTCAGGTCATTCCAAACGCGATTGACGCATGAATATGTCAGACAAAGTCTGATTTCGGAACAAAAGCTACAAAACCCATTCATGAGCCAAATTCCGCAAGAATTGCGAAGCACGTGCAAATTCAATTGAGTACAGTCCTGATACTACAAATTTGGCCGTGCACGTTCTCTTCGCTATAGACCGGATGGGTGCACATATGATTCATTGGGCTCCGCTGCAATGAAGGAGTGATTTTATGAGGGTAAGCGGCAAAAAGATGCTTCTGTTACTCGTTGTTCTGGTTGGCTTGCTGTTTGCTATCGGCGGCGCTGTTGTCTGGTGGATGATGCAACAACCCATGTTCAAGCCGGGCACCGTAGCCCAGCGCACTGACCTGACCCCCGTCGGCATCTCCGACGACTTCTGGGAAGTCGCACCAGATGTGAAGCTGAAACACTTCTCAACCGGAGAAGGCCGTAACATCCTCTTCATTCATGGCGGCCCCGGCATTCCAACAATGGCAAGCGCACCGGGTTTTGACCTGCTCGCAGACGAGTACCGCGTCAACTACTACGACCAGCGCGGTGTAGGCCGTTCCACACGCCCCTTCGACCGCTTCCCCGCAGAAGACAGCACATGGACAAAGATCCAGCTGCTGGAAAGCACCCTCGGCATCTCTCAGCAACTGGCGGATATTGAACGCATCCGTAAACTGCTGGGAGACGACAAGCTCATTCTCATGGGCCACTCCTACGGCGCGTTGCTGGCCTCCCTCTATGCCGCTGAATTCCCGGAAAATGTCGACAAGCTCGTCTTGCTGAACCCGGCAGACCTGCTCGTCTTCCCCTCTGGCAACAAAGGTTTGTTCGAGAACGTTCGTGAACTTCTGCCAGAGCGGGACCACAAAGCCTACGATAAATGGCAGCGCCGCTATCTGGACCTTGGTCAGGTCTTCAAAGAAGATGAAGCCAGCCTGCAACAGCTGGATGCAGACTTCCTGCCGTACTTCATCAAAGCCACGGGCGACACCATCAAAGGCGCCCCGCCAATCTCACAGGATCTCTTCGGCAGCTGGTACACCCGTGCTCAGTTCTTCGGCCTTGGCAGACGCCATGACTGGAGCTCACATATGGGCAACATCACCGCTGATACCTTGATCATCCATGGCGATAAAGACTTCCAGCCACTCGCAGTTTCAGAGATCTATGAGGACGCGATCCCGAACGCAAAGCTGGAACGCATAGAAGAAGCGGCCCACTTCCCGCACTTCAACAATCCAGAAGAGCTGGCCGGCAAGCTACGCCCGTTCCTGAACAAGTAACCACGATGAAACGCATGCTCCCGGCTAATCTGGGAGCGTGCTGCATTCCATTCGGCGCAGGTCGCATCGAGGCACCTCCCGAGTACCGCGATCTCCCCAAAGCAAAGCGCTCTACTCCTCCGCCTCAATCAGCTTGTGGCTGTCTTCTGCAGTCAGATCCAGCCCATAAGCCTCACGCATATTTGCGATAAAGGCCAGCGTCTCCGGACCAAAAGGCGCCTTGCCTTCAAAGCTGTGCAGCACGATGCCTTCAACCAGGTCCCCCAGCCCCATCTCATGATGAGCCGCCACGGCTTTGAGCACCTTCAGCACTCGTTTTTCAAGCCGCACTCCGGTCTGCACCCGTTCAATCTTACGTCGTGTCATGTGTGCCTCTCGCGCATCGGATGGTTTACACCACAAACGAATCTGGTAACATGGTACCAAGTTACCATTCAAAATATCTCGGTTATTCCCTCATGTCAAACAATCTCAAAGGGGTCCTCTGGGCCCTTTTGGCTACGGCGTTGTTCACGCTCACCTCCGCCTTGGCCAAAATCGCAACGACAGAATATCACGTGCTGCAGATCCTCTTCTTCCGGCAATGCTTTGTCTTTGCCTCTGCCTTGCCCATGCTCATCAAAACCTTCCCCCATGGTTTCAAAACCAGGCATCCGCTTCCTCATGCATTGCGTCTGACAGGCGCTTTCATCGCGCTCTCAACAGGCATTTGGGCGGTTGCACTCCTCCCGCTCACAACAGCAACCACACTTGCCTTTGCCAAGGTCTTCTTTGTTGCCATTCTCGCCTCTCTGTTTTTGGGTGAGACAACAACAAGAACACGCATCACCGGCATCATCCTTGGCTTCGTCGGCGTATTGATCGTCATCCGCCCCGGCTTTGACGGCTTTGCCAGCCTCTACACGCTCATCCCACTGGCAGGCGCCCTTGGAGCAGCTGTTGCTGTAGTCTGCGTCCGCAAACTCTCTCAAACTGAGAGCACCGCAACGCTGCTCGGGTATCAGGCAGTCTTCGTCGGCCTCATGGCAGGTGTACCCATGTTCTGGCTTTGGAAGACCCCAGACCTGTTCGGTCTATTGCTCCTCACCGCCATGGCCCTCATCGCCACTCTGGGCCAATGGGTCGGCATCAAAGCCCTCAGACTGGGAGAAGCCAGCGTGGTCGGCAGTGTGGAATACATCTCACTGATCTACGCCGCCCTGCTCGGCCTTGTCCTCTTCTCCGAGTTGCCAGACACCTTCACCCTCATCGGTGCAGCGGTCATCATCTTCTCTGCCCTGTACATGATGCAAAAGGAACACCGAAGAAAAGCAGCATTAAAACCAACCTAGCGCACCGGGCATTGAGGGGAATAACTTTTCGGGCAGCCAGCAAAACGGGCTGCCCGTCTACCGTGGGACCAGAAACCCCAAGCAACGCAGAAAAAACGCATTCAACGCAAACGAACGCACAAAACAACGCAAAGCAGATATCCCCGCTCCAGAGGCCCTCGCCTAAAGGTAGGGAACCAGAATATCTGAAAGCACAGAGCCCTTCGGATAGGCGTAGACGCTACCCTGCTCATAAACGTAAGGCCCAATCTCAAGACCAGCCTCAGCGCAAATAAGCTGGCCGCCCAGCACATCCCAGCTGTTCACGCAGCCATTGTAGGCACCATCCACCTGCCCCGTCGCTGCCTGGCACAACGCCCACGCCGCAGATCCACAAATACGGATCTGGTGTTGCTCTGACACCAACCGGTTGACCTTGTTGAGGAAGTCGAGGTTATTCTCCTGCTTGTAGTTAAAGCACAGGTTCACCACCAGCTCATGGTCGCAAGCCTGTCTGGGCCGCAATCTCTTGCCATCCTCAAATGCCCCTATCCCCCGCGCCGCATAAATCGTACGGCGGTGAAAAGGCGCATGGACAACAGCAACCGCTGGTCCCTGCTCATCAACAAAAGCCATGGAAATACAAAAGTCTGGCCGCCCGTAAAGGTAGTTGGTCGTCCCATCAATCGGATCAATAACCCAGCACGGAGGTTCCAGCTCACCCCCCGTTTCTTCCCCTTTAAAACCATGCTCGGGAAAGGCATCACTCAACGCCTTCTTGATGCGCCGCTCAACCTCACAATCCGCTTCACTCACGTAATCCAACAAGCCTTTGCTGCCAATCTGCAGCTTGTCACGGTCATGAAAGACCTCAAGAGCATAAGCACCAACCTCCTCTGCAATCATTCGGGCTGTGGTGAGTATCTCTTGCTGCATGGTGAGCACTTTCATGGGTTATGACCGTCTGGTGGTGCCCCTAAGGTATTGAGCAGTTCATTCAAAAGAGCAACTTCGTATCAGGACTACCTTCAGCCTTAGCCGCTAGCCTTTATCAGGAGTAGAAATGAGCTGGACTGAAACCTGATGAACCGAGAACTGCCCCTGCTCTATGCGTGCCTTGCTCTGGCCGGAACCATTCCGTTTATCGCCGGAGCTATAGGTTTATCAGTAGGTTACTCGTTTCTCCCATTGGTTGGCGCAACTGTCATCGCAGTGAGTTTGTACGCCCTTGTCATCCTCTCCTTCATGGCCGGAAGCCAGTGGGGCATGTTCTTCATCGCCCCTCATCCAAGGCGTGCATGGTTGCTGCTATGGAGCAACTTTGTCGCACTCTCCGGCTGGTGCTTGTTCCTGTTTACCGCTCCGATCATCTTCATTTTGGGACTTATCATCCTGTTCTCAGGCATGCTGTTTGTTGATTTCTATCTCCAGAACCTTGAAATCACATCGCGAAACTACCTCGGCGTACGCATCACAGCCACCATCATCACTTTGATCGCCCTCGGCGTCATCGCCCTCAACGTGTGAGACTTATCCCCCTCAGCCACTTCAAAATCTCTGAGGCAACAAAAATGCCAGCAAGGTCTCCCTCACTGGCATCATCAACCCTAACCAATTGGCAACGCTTACATATTAATCGAGCGCCACAACATGGTAGACCGGTTCCCACTCCGGCAATACGCCAAAACAGGCTTTGGTGCTTCCGCAAGAAAATCAATCAGCTCCTGACCAGCTTCAGCAAAATCTGTCCCCGGTCCAATTGGAATGTAAATGTGCTCCAGACCCTGCTCTTCAGCTGCCCCAGAAACCTCCAGATAAGTCGGCTGGTTCGGCGCTTCATCATCCGGACGGTTACAAACGATAGACCGGAAACCCTGCTCTCGTGCCTTCTCCATGTCCTCAGGATAGAGCTGCCCAGCAACCCAGTAATCCTCGGTAAGTTGACGCGCACGCAGCTGGCCACCACCACCACCTGAAATTTTCTGAAGTAGATTAGAGAACATTGACTGGCACTTTCAAATAGGTTTGACCGGTTTCGTTTTCTGCCTCAGGCAAACGGCCGGCTCTCATATTCACCTGAATGCTCGGCACAATCAGGTTAGGCACATCAAGCGTTGCATCCCGAGCTTCGCGCATTTCGACGAACTTTTCACGACTAGTACTATTACCTACGTGAATGTTCTCCGCCTTCTCAGCTGCAACGGTTGTTTCAAACAAAATCTCACGCCCATTCGCACCATAGTCGTGGCACATAAACAAACGCATTTCGTCGGGCAAACTCAAGACCTTATGGATGGATGCATACAACAAAGACGCATCACCACCCGGGAAGTCAGCACGGGCAGTACCGCTGTCTGGCATAAACAGGGTATCCCCCACAAACGCAGCATCACCAACCACATGCACCATACATGCTGGTGTATGCCCCGGCGTATGCATCGCAAAGCACTTCAGATTCCCGATCTGATAGGTATCCCCATCCTGAAACAGCTTATCGAACTGGCTGCCATCACGGGCAAACTCGGTGCCTGCATTAAACACCTTACCAAACACGCCCTGAACAACTGTCACCTGTTCACCAATGCCGATCTTGCCGCCCAACTTATCCTGAATATACGGCGCAGCAGACAGGTGATCTGCATGCACATGGGTTTCGAGCAACCATTCCAGCTTCAGATCGTTCTCGCGGATGTAAGCAATGATTTCATCGGCATGCTCAAAGCTGACGCGCCCTGCTGGATAGTCGATATCCATCACGCTGTCGATGACTGCACATGCCTTTGTTTCCGGGTCTGTGACCACATAGGTGATGGTGTTCGATACCGGATCAAAGAAATCCTTGATCTCCACTTTCTGATCCATCTGCACTGGATAGCTGCTCATAACCTTCTCGCTCCTAAATCTATGATTTATCTAAGAAACGCATGACGTATCAGGCCTCTTTCAGTGCTCTTCGCATTGAGAGGCTGGCAACCAGTCTCGCGAATAGCATCCCCGCCGTCATGCATAAAACAAACACAATCGCCTGCGGCGAAAGCAATGAAACCGAAACCAGTGCAGGACCCGGACACAAACCAATTAATCCCCATCCCGCACCAAATGTAGCCGACCCGAAAATCAACCGTTTATCGATCTGCTGAAACGTTGGAACCCGAAAGTCATCCGCCACAAACGGACGCGGCAGAAAGCGCGCCAGACGGAAGAACGGAGCCGCTACCAGAATGGCGCCGCCCATCACAAAGGCGAGACTAGGGTCCCAGTTTCCAAACACATCAAGGAAGTTTTGCACCTTCAAAGGATTGCTCATTCCCGCAACAACCAGCCCCGCCCCAAAGGTCAGGCCAGCCAAAAAACCAGCGATAATCCGTTGCATGTTATCCCCCCACCACGTGGCGAAGAACGAACACAACGGCAATACCGACCGACATAAAGGTGACCGTCGCGGCCAGCGAACGAACAGACAGACGCGACAAACCACAAACACCATGCCCACTCGTGCATCCGCTTCCGAACACCGAGCCAAATCCCACAAGAGCCCCCGCAATCGCGATCAGCGTCAAGTCTCCTGTAAACACTTGCTCAATCTCAAATCCCCCTGCCATCAGCAGCAGAGGCGCAAGAACGATCCCAACAACAAACGACAGTTGCCAGCCCTTCTCACCATGCACCCAGGCCGATTTGCCATTGGCAAGCGGACCCGTTTCAAACAAACGGCTATAAATGCCGCTAATCCCCGCAATCCGCCCATTGGCGAGCAACAGGATGACCGTAGACAAGCCGATTAAAACGCCTCCGGCTAACGAGGCATATGGGGTAAACTCAGTCATGTTTTATACTCGTTCTTTCCCCTGCAGAGGAAAGTTCGGTTGATGGAGAAACTGACCAACGCATGCGCGATACCATGGTCAAAATGTATGTTTTCTAATTTAGTTTTCACTAATATATAAATGCCAGTTTTGGAGAGTCAAGTCACAACCAACAGCAATTATGCCAATCGCCTAATACTCATCGCCAGTTGCGCAGATTGATCGCCTCCCTTAGGCTTGCCGTATACGTAAAGAAACGACCCTAAATCGCTGTTGGGAGATGAATTTGGGAGAGCGTCGTTTCTGCTTGAAATACAAAGGGATGGATATGATTGACGAAGACCTGAAAGGTGAACTTGAGCTTTTTCGCGATAATGTAAAGCGGTTCATCACCGCAGAGATTCTCCCGCACTACGACGAATGGGAGAAGGCAGATATCTTCCCGCGCGACATCTGGAACAAGATGGGCGAACAGGGCCTGCTCTCTGTAGACACCCCGGAAGCATATGGCGGGTTCGGCACCAATTTCCTCTTTTCCATGGTCATCATTGAAGAGTTCACCCGCGCCAACTGTTCTGGTCTGGGCGTTTCTCTCAGCGTGCATTCCGATATTGTTGCCCCTTATATCCTCAATCACGGCAGTGAAGAGCAGAAGCAAAAGTATCTGCCAAAGATGGTGACAGGCGAGTGCGTCGGCGCCATTGCGATGACTGAACCAGCAGCAGGTTCTGATCTTCAGGGCATCCGCACAATCGCACGCAAAGACGGCGATGATTACATCATCAACGGCAGCAAGATCTTCATCACAAACGGTCAGCATGCCGATGTTGTCATCGTTGTGGCACGCACCAATTTGGATGTCTCCGGTTCCAAAGGAACCAGCCTTTTCCTCGTTGAAGCCGACAACCCGGGCTTCAAACGCGGTCAGAACCTCGACAAGATCGGTCTGCATTCCTCAGATACATCCGAGCTCTTCTTTGAGGACCTCCGCGTCCCGGCCAGCGCTTGCCTCGGCAGAATGGATGCTGGCTTCCACATCATGATGAACGAGCTCCCTCGCGAACGACTTACCCTCGCTGTTGGCGCTGTTGCAGGTGCCGAAGGCGTACTGGCAATGACAGCTGATTACGTCAAAGAACGTCAGGCCTTCGGTCGTCCAGTTGCTACCCTTCAAAACACCCGCTTCAAAATGGCAGAAATGGCAACCGACGTCCGCACCCACCGCGCGTTCGTTGACGAATGTTGCCGCATGTTCCTGGAAGGCAAGCTCGATAACACCACCGTCAGCATGGCCAAACTCGGCACAACAGAAATGCAGGGCCGCGTTGTAGACGGCTGTCTCCAGCTCCATGGCGGCTACGGTTACATGAGAGAATACGGCGTTTCTCGCGCCTTCGTAGACGCTCGCGTCCAGCGCATCTACGGCGGTACTTCAGAAATCATGAAGGAACTGATCAGCCGCGAAGTACTCGCGTAAAACTGCGAAAGGGGAGGCCCACGTCTCCCCTTTTCACTGCACCAGTTTATTGCGCACAACGCGCAGCTCATCAAACTGCATCACACCACCTTCAGATGTCCAGAGATGCTGGCCTTCACCTCTAAGGATGGTTCCAAGCTCAGGGCTGTAGGCATACTTGGTGACAATGTCCTCACCCTCAGCACTGACGGTTTCAAGCGTCACATCCAGCACATCATAGGCGCAGCTGCCAACTTGCAGACGGTCGGGTTCACCAACGGAAAACGTGTAGGGCACGTCTCTGCGTACAAGGTCTTCGTTCTCGAACACATCAATGGATGCTGTCCAGGTCTTACCAACTTCAAGCGGAAAGAATTCAGCAAACGGGATATCAGGCACGTAAGTCCGATTGGTGTGAGCACCACGTTCATAGGAGAGGAACAAGCCCTTCTCATGAACATGGATCTGATCACGCACCACCACATATCGCTCATTCAGATGCAGTTCTGTAACCTGCCCGTCATCTTCAAGTCGAACGAACAAACGTGCGGGAATACTGTTGTTTATGAGGACCATTCCGGTTTTCATCGTGTCTGCGGTTGGACACACTTGTGCAACTGCCGCGCCACCAAAGAGTACGCTTCCCAGAAGTCCCAAAATTGTTTTGCTTATAACGCCGGATCTTGTCATCGATCTATCATGTAGATTTATTCTTCTATTTATGGACGCTTATCTAGCAGCATTCTGAAAAAAGAGGATTGATATATACGTTATGCCCATTAGTCACTTTGAACTACGTATATCAACATAAAACTTTGGTTAGTGAGCTGATATTACTGATTAATTACAAACCAAGACGCTCAGTAATCCTCATTGCGTCGGTGTTGCGCTTTGACGCATGCAGCTTCAGGTTGGTGAGAATTGCACTGATCCGGATACCGCGGTTCGCAATCCAGCGGTTTCGGTTGGATGGATGAGAAATACTGCGGTGATGCAAAGCCACTGGCAACCATTGGTCATTCAGCACCGGCGCACCAGAAGAACCCGGCAACGTATCACTTGAGTAAGTTATGAAGTGATCATGCACGCTCAGGATTTGACTGTTGCGAAGCGAAAGGCTCTTCAGCCCGCCATTGGGGTGATGAATGATTGAAACAGCCTCACCTTTCACCGCCTTACCAGATTGAGGCAGCAGCTTCAAAGATCCGAAGTCAGAGAGGGATCTGGCCTCTTTATTCCCCTCTTCGACAGAGACAAAACTGAAATCCAGATCGTCACTCGCACTGGTGAAGAAGATCTCATCCGTAATCGAGAACTCGGCAGACCGTCCAAGCGAAAAATCCTCATCCATCTCATATTGAAAGATAGCCGAGGCCCGCACTGCGGACTGGCGCGACCGGATCACATGGTTATTGGTCAGGAGCAGGTTCGGCCCAACCAGAAAGCCAGACCCTGCCCCCGCCGGAATACGTCCACCCCGATACAACTGAACCTTGCAGATAGACCGTGCAGCAGCGACCCCACGGCTGAGGTAGTTGATGGGGAAGATGTCAGAAACACCCATGATCCGCTCAAAGGCAGTGTTATCCCCCTCCGGGATCAAACTCTTGCGCACATGCAGGCGCTCCGGCTCATCCCAAACAGCATCACCAAACTCGCCAGCCCCACGTTCACCTGCCCCACGTTCACCTGCCGAGCCGCAATCACACCTATCCTCACGCGAGTTCGCCATTTTGAAATCTCACCTTATCCAACATCATCCTTCCTGAAGAAGACCAATCCAGACAGCTACTGTGAGATCTCAGAGTTCATTCACCAAAAAACCAACTAAGCGCTCGCATTTTAGTCAATGTCATTTTCTGCAAATCAAAAAAACTTTAGCTTAGCCTCTTGAACAATCAGAAATTGCAATTACATTAGAACTACATTTGTAATTCAAAGGTGCTACATGCCATCAAGATCCATTTCGTTAAGCGTGCGATTAACGCAAGAGGAATCGGAGCGCTTGGCCCGGTTGAACTTTCCGGAGGCCAAAACGCCAAGTGATAAAATCCGGGCACTCATAGCCGCACCGGAAAACAGCTTCGCATCATTGGGCGATGGCACGCACACATTTGCAGCGCGGAAACTGGTAAAGCCAGCAAGCGATATGCTCGACCAAAGCGATCGCCAGTCTGACGTGCTACGTTTGTTGACTGATCGTCTTCCGCTCCTTCTCGGGGAATTGGCTGGCAAAGCTGGCGAAACAGACCTGAAGGATGCAGAAGCTGCAGTTACAGAAGATTTTTTTGAGCTCATTGAGCTGGTGCTTCAGGCCGGATTAAGACGAAACCCGCGCCTGCAAAACCCGGAACTCTTCAAAGAGCTTGTCGATGATATGCGCAGCTCAACCGAACTTTTGCGCAACCGTTTAAACTCGAAGTAATACTGGAGGACTTAATGTCTGAATCTCTTTTATCTCGCGTAGGTCGTCTGGTTTCCGGAACTGCCAACTCCATTGTTGATGCCGTCGAAAGCACTGCACCTGACATAGTGATGAAACAGGCTATTCGTGAACTCGACGGCGCTGTTGAAGACGTCCGCGATGCTCTCGGCAAAGCAGCCGTCAAAAAGCACGTAGCAAGTCAAAGGCTCGCCGAGACCAACAAGTCTCACGAAGAACTCTCAGAGAAAACCGCCATTGCCCTGCGCGCTGGCGAGAAGGATCTGGCCCGCGCGGCAGTTGCCCGCCAGATGGATCTGGAAGCGCAAATCCCGGTCCTGGAAAAAACAATTGCCGATGCTGGTGATGAAGAACAGGAGCTCAACAACTCCATCCTCGCTCTTCAGGGCCGCAAGCGCGAAATGTCAGACCAACTGGACGCTTACGTTGCGCAGAAAAATGCGGCAACATCACAAAGCGCAACCGCAGATGGAAGCAGCGATCACAAGCTCAATACAGCCGTTGAAAATGCCAACTCTGCATTTGATCGCGCAATGAAAGCGGCTACAGGAGTACCGGGTATCACAAACTCAGGAAGTATGGCCGACGATGCAAAGCTCGCAAAGCTGGATCAGATGACCCGCGATCACCGCGTAGAAGAGCGCCTTGCTGCGCTGGAAGCTGAACTGGAATAACAGCAACCGGCAATCATAGTGTTCATTGGGGGATGAATTGGCACAACTACTTTTTTCAAGCGAGACCTATCTCTTCACGCTCGCCATCTTCGTCATGCTCGCTCTGGCGCTGCTCGAAGTTGTCGGCATGGTGTTCGGGCTATCTCTTTCCGGTCTGGTCGATGATGTATTGCCGGATCTGGATATCGATGCGGATGTCGATATGGATGCCGACATCTCAGTAGACGCGGTCGGCCTTGGCCCCGTCGACGGATTCCTGGCGTGGCTGGCCGTGGGCAAGGTCCCGTTCATCGTCTTGCTGATTATCCTGCTTACCAGCTTCGGCATCGTGGGTGTGCTGATACAGTACACCGCTAAATCTGTCTTAGGCTCATCAATCCCCTTCTGGATGGCGCTCATCCCGACAGTGATTGTCAGCTTCTGGTTCACCGCCACAACTGGTCATGCCATTGGCCGCATCATGCCCAAGGAAGAGACAGACGCACGCTCACGAAACAACTTGGTGGGTGAAGTTGCAGTCCTGACACTTGGCAATGCGACCATGGCTTTGCAGGCAGAAGCCCGCGTCACGGATACTTTTGGCACACGACATTACGTGCAGGTCATTCCAGACCAGCCAGACATCACATTAATGCAGGGAGACGAAGTCTTGCTTGTCGGCTTAAAAGGCTCCCTTTTCACAGCAATTGCGAACCCACACAAAAATTTATCACCTCGCTCAGACACGCTTGCAGATTAATCTCTCAATTTGAGGCCCAATATGTTTACAGAAAATCAAAACTCCGCCTTGGAGTCAGCAACTGGACTGACTGAGATGCTCGTCCTCGCAGCCGTTGTCCTTATTGCCCTTCTCGCAATCGGCATTGTCTTCTCCCGCCTCTACACTCGCTCTTCAAAAGAAGTCGCGTTTGTACGGACTGGTTTTGGCGGACAAAAAGTCATCATGAACGGCGGCGCAATTGTCTTACCGGTCCTTCATGACATCATTCAGGTGAATATGAACACCTTGCGCCTTGAAGTCCGCAGAGCCGATGAAGCAGCACTCATCACCCGCGATAGAATGCGTGTTGATGTGGTCGCCGAGTTCTACCTGCGTGCTCAGCCAACTATTGAATCCATTGCCAATGCCGCACAAACCCTAGGCACTCGCACCATGCAGCCAGAAGATCTGAAGCACCTCATTGAAGGTAAATTCGTCGATGCTCTGCGTGCCGTGGCTGCCGAAATGGCAATGGAAGAACTGCACGAACAGCGCGTTTCCTTCGTCCAGAAGGTACAGGCAGCGGTCTCAGAAGATCTGCTGAAAAACGGCCTTGAGCTGGAATCAGTCTCCCTGACCGGTCTTGACCAGACCCGCATGGAATACTTCAATCCAAACAACGCATTCGATGCAGAAGGTTTGACTAAGCTCACGCAAGAAATTGAAGAGCGCCGCAGAAAGCGGAATGATATTGAACAGGACACAGAGGTTTTGATCCGCCGCAAAAACCTCGAAGCCGAGCAACATAAGCTCGAAATCGCCCGTGAGGAAGAATACGCTTCACTGGAACAGCAGCGAGATCTGGAAATTCGCAAAGCCAAGCAGCAAGCATTGATTGCCACGGAACAGGCCGAACGTCGCCGTGATGCAGAGCAGGCAGATATCACATCCAAACTGCAGATCAAGCAAGCCTCCCTTGCTTCCGAACATCAAGTTAAAGAGCAGGAAATCCTCAAAGACCGCTCTCTTGAAGAAACCCGCATTGAGAAAGAGAAGGTTCTTGAGCTGACCCAACAGGACCGCTCAATTGCAGTCTCTGAAAAGTCCAAAGCGCTTTCAACCGCTGATGCTGCTGCAAACGAAGCCCGCGCAATTGCGATCAAGGCAGAAGAGCAGGTTGTCACCGCCCGAGAAATCGAAGTAGCAGAGCGACAAAAACAGGTTGATTTGGTTCTAGCAGCTCAGGACGCTGAACGTGCAGCTATCTCCGTTACTGTTGCAGCAGAAGCTGAAAAGCAAGCTGCAGAAGACCACGCAGAGGCAGTTCGTCTGAAAGCAGGCGGCGATGCGGATCAGATCCGTATTGCAGCAAACGCGGAAGCAGACGCTGTCACGACCCGTGCAGAAGCAGACAAACTCCGCCTTGCGGTAGAAGCAGAAGGTAAGCGCATCCTCAACGAGGCATCCAACCTCCTGTCACCAGAGCAGATCAAGATGCAGGTCAAACTGGCTCTTATCGAAGCACTGCCACAAGTCATCAGCGCCAGCGTGAAGCCAATGGAAAACATTGACGAGATCAAGATCCTTCAGGTCGATGGTCTGGGTGGTGCAGCACCAGCAGCCAACGGAACACCAGCAGAAGGGTCTGCCGGTCTCTCCGATCAGCTGGTCAACTCAGCCCTGAGATATCGCTCTCAGGCTCCATTGGTCGACAGTCTCCTTGGAGAACTGGGCATCTCCGGCGCAACGCCAAACGAGATGGCACAGTCAGTCTCTAAAGAAAGTGCTTAGAGCGCGTTCCGTTTGATTGGCTTCAATCAAACGACATGAATTCGCTCCAACAAAAAAGATAGAGTCTGGTGTGGAATGTAGATGAACGCACCAGACTCTAAATAATAGAAAAGCCCCGCTCATGAGCGGGGCTTTTTTAATGCGCATAGATTTCTTAGATACCCATTTGCCGGCTGGCCAGATCCTTCATGATCTCGGAGGAACCACCACCAATCGTCATCACCTTGGTCTCACGGTAAATGCGCTCAACCTTGGTTCCGCGCATGTAACCTGCACCACCAAGGATCTGAAGGCACTCATTGGCCACATATTCCAGCGTACTGGTAGCAAGGTTCTTCGCCATACAGATCTCGGTGATCGGGCTTTCGCCCAACTGCAGCCGCTGCGCCAGCTCTTCCAGCACCGCCCGAACGGCCTGCATCTTCATCGCCATATCAACAAACTTGTGCCGGATGACCTGACGATAAATCAGCGGCTTGCCAAACGTCTCGCGTTGCTTCGCCCAGTCAAGCGCCTCTTCAAACACACCAAGCATATGCCCGTAGCATGCAGAGGCAAGGAACAGGCGCTCATTGTTGAAGTTCATCATGATGCCCATGAAGCCGGCATTCTCTCCACCAATCAGGTTTTCGACTGGTACTTTCACATTGTCAAAATGCAGCGTTGCAGTGTCAGAGGCCCACCATCCCATCTTGTGCAACGGCGTCTGCGTAAAGCCTTCCATACCCTTCTCAACCAGCATCAGCGAAATACCGCCCATGCCTGTATCACCCGTCCGTACAGCAACCGTATAGTAGTCCGCACGCATACCAGAGGTGATGAAGGTCTTCTCACCATTAAGGACGTAGTGACCGTTCTCACGGCGGGCAACCGTCTTCAGGTTCTGCACATCCGACCCACCACCTGGCTCAGTGATCGCAAGCGCCGAAATTTTCTCGCCTGCCAAAACTGCCGGGATCACCCGCGCCTTCAACTCATCAGACCCAAGGTGCGCAATCGGAGGCGTGCCAATGGTGTGACTCATCAAACCCGCATTGATGCCTCCACTTCCCGCGCGACCAAGCTCAACAGCGGAAAGATAAGACAACGGATAATCGATACCCGTCCCGCCATATTCCTCCGGGAACATGATGCCGAGCAATCCAACATCCGCCGCCTTTTTGTAAAGCTCACGCGGAAACTCGTTGGCTTCATCCCACAGGGAGACGTAAGGAGAGATCTCCTTGGCAATGAAACGAGAAAGCACATCACGAAAAGCCTCATGCTCTTCGTTGAACATGGTGGACTTGCGCTTCAATCCGAAGTCAGGAAGACTCAAACTCATCATATTCTCCTCCGCAAAACCTGCGGGTCATTCACAAAATCACTGGCACAAAATCACTCGTACAAAACCTCAGGCGGTCTCTTCTTCCAGACGAACCAGCACGTCACGACTGTTCACCTGCGCGCCTTCCTGCGTCCCAAGCTCAGCAACAACGCCATCACGCGGCGCCGTCAGCTCGTGCTGCATCTTCATCGCTTCGAGGACCAGCAGCACATCTCCTTTGGAGACCTGCGCACCCTGCTCTGTCTTCAAAGCGACAACCGCACCCGGCATCGGCGCAATGATCGAGCTGGACGCAGCCGAACTGTCTTCCTTCTTTGAACTGAAACTCTGTTCTTCGAAGAACTGTGTCTGCCCTTCCAGCGAGATCCAAAGCCCACCCTCAGACGCTTCACTCACAAAGGCAGTGCGACGAACGCCATCCACCTCAAAAACAATGCCGCCGCGATCTTCACCTGCATGAACCCGCAGGTCTGCACACACCGAGACTTCCTCACCATCCAGCTTGATCTTCACTGGCAGAGGTGTCGCCGTCGTCCAGCGGTTCTGACCTTTGCTTCGCGCAAACAGGCAAACGGCAAGATCCCGCATGAGCTCTCGCGTTGCGTCAGCTGCAACAGAGCCAAGTTCACGGTCATTGAGGAACGCTGTCGTAGCCTTGCCCGCCGCAAACACCTCGTCCTGCAAAACGCTTTTCAGGAAGGAACCATTGTGAACCAGCCCCTGCAGCACCAGCTCATCCAGCCCGCGCAACAGCTTGCGCCGCGCCTCATCCCGGTCACTGCCATGTGCAATCAGCTTGGCAATCATCGGATCATAGTAGGATGAGATCTCGCTCCCCTGCTCAATGGCACTATCAACCCGAATGGAAAGCTCATTGCCATTCCAGGCCAGTACAGTCCCCGTTTGTGGCAGAAAGCCAGCATCCGTATCCTCTGCATAAAGCCGCAGCTCCATGGCATGACCACTGAAGGAAATATCCTCTTGGCTCAACGGCAAAGGTTTACCAGCAGCAACATCCAGCTGCCACGCAACCAGATCCTGACCGGTAATCTCTTCAGTGACCGGATGCTCCACCTGCAAGCGGGTGTTCATCTCCATGAAATAGAAACTGCCATCTTCGGCCAGCAAGAACTCAACTGTACCTGCACCGCGATAACCAATCGCCCGCGCCGCATCAACAGCAGCCTGCCCCATCGCCGCGCGGATTTCCGGCGTCACAGATGGTCCCGGCGCTTCCTCAATCACCTTCTGGTGGCGACGCTGCACAGAGCAATCCCGCTCCCCCAGATGCACCACACTGCCATGATTATCAGCAAACACCTGAATCTCGACATGACGCGGATTGATCACCGCCTTTTCAAGAATGAGCTCGCCATTCCCAAAAGCGTTCTCAGCTTCAGAAGCTGCAGCCGCCAGCTTGTCTTCAAGCCCACTCAGGTCTTCAACCAGACGCAAACCACGCCCACCACCGCCAGCAGATGCCTTGATCATCAGCGGCACACCAATACGCGCCGCCTCCGCAGCCAATGTCTCCGTTGATTGATCCGCACCGGAATATCCCGGCACACACGGCACACCCGCCTCAATCATCCGCAGTTTGGAAAGCCGCTTGGAGCCCATCAGCTCAATCGCTTCCGCAGGCGGGCCAATGAACACCAGTCCCGCATCTGCACACGCCTGCGCAAACTCTGCGTTTTCTGCCAAAAACCCGTAACCCGGATGCACGGCCTGCGCCCCGGTTTTGCGGGCCGCAATCAAAATAGCTTCAATATTCAGGTAGGAGTCTGCTGGTGTCGCCCCGCCAATACACGCTGCAATATCAGCATCTTCAACATGAGGAGCCGTTGCATCAGCCTCGGAATAAACAGCAATACTCCGATAGCCCTTTTGCCGCGCAGTGCGGAACACTCGGCGAGCAATCTCCCCCCGATTGGCGACCAGGACACTATCAAACATCGAAAATTCCCTTCACAGTGCCAAAACTTCTCGCATCAGAAAACAGCTTATTCAGCTGCTTCCTTCTGCATTGCACGGTTCTTCTTTGGGTTTGGCAACGTATTATCCAGCTTACAAATGATGGAGAGCATCACTTCATCAGCACCGCCACCAATGGACGTCAGGCGGCTATCCCGCAGGAACTGGCTCACAGGGCTGTCCCACATGTAACCCATGCCACCCCAGAACTGCAGACAGGAGTCCGCAAGCTCACGAGACAGACGACCAGCCTTCAGCTTCGCCATGGAGGCAAGACGTGTCACATTCTCACCGCGCACCATGGCTTCAACACACTTTTCAGAAAGCGCGCGCAGCAGCTCTACTTCAGTGCGCAGTTCTGACAAGCGGAAGTGAACCACCTGGAAGTCCAGAACACTCTGATTGAACGCAGCACGCTCACGGCAGTAATCTTCCGTCAGCTGAATAATGCGGTCCATGCCATCAACAAGCGATAAAGCACACCACAGGCGCTCCTCTTGGAACTGCAGCATCTGGTACATAAAGCCAGCGCCCTCGGTCCCAATCAGATTGCGCTGAGGAACACGCACGTCATCAAAGAAGATCTGCGCCGTATCAGAAGAGCGCTGACCAAGCTTGTTCAGACGATCCGACTTGGTGATACCAGCACTATCCATCGGCACGACGATCAGCGATTTGTTCTGGTGCTTATGTCCGTCACTGGTGTTCACCAGCATGCACATGTAATCCGCTTGAGTGGAATTGGTGATCCACATCTTGGAGCCGTTGATGATGTAGTCATCACCATCCTTCACCGCATTACTCTTGATGTTCGCCACATCAGACCCGGCATGAGCTTCAGAAACGCCAACGCAGGCCACCATGTCACCAGCAATCGCAGGAGCGAGATAATCCCGGCGCAGCTCATCAGATCCAAAACGTGAAAGAGCCGGGGTCGCCATGTCGGTTTGCACGCCAATTGCCATGGGCACACCACCACAGGCACACGCGCCCAGCGCTTCAATGGTCATGGCCTGATAGGAGTAATCAAGGCCCATCCCGCCATACTCTTCTGGCTTGTTGACACCAAGAAAACCGAGATCACCCATTTTCTTGAAAAGTTCATGAGCCGGGAAGATACCTGCCTCTTCCCATTCCTGCACATGCGGGTTGATTTCGGCCTCGACGAACTTGACCACCGCACTTTTCATTTTCCGATGTTCTTCAGTATATTCCATCGTGAAACCCTCATGTTGAACTGTACTCAAAGAGCCGAATGGCGCTGCTCTGCCTAGCCGCGCGCGACCCCGAATGCTGTTGGATTAAGCTGACGTTTTCTGGCATCTGCACAAACAGATAGGGCCATAGAAACAACGCGGCGCGTGTCTCTTGGGTCAATGATCCCATCATCCCAAAGCCGTGCTGTCGCAAACAGCGCCGTGGTCTCCGGTGACATCTGATCAACGATCTTTTGAGCCATCTGGTCTGTCATGCCATCCGGGATCTGTTGTCCCATCTTCGCAAACTTCTCTTCAGTGATGATCTTCATCACCGTCGCTGCCTGCTCCGGCCCCATCACGCCAACCTTGGCGGAGGGCCATGAAAAGATGAAATCAGGATCAAACCCACGGCCACACATGCCGTAGTTACCAGCACCCCAGGCACCACCAACCACAATGGTCACTTTAGGAACCGTGGCATTGGCAACCGCCTGGATCATCTTGGACCCATGCTTGACGATCCCGCCTGTCTCCGCATCCCGGCCAACCAAATAGCCAGTGGTGTTCATCAGGAAGAGAAGCGGCGTATTGCTCTGGCAACACAGCTGAATAAACTGAGCGGCCTTCACCGCACCCTGCGGATCAATCGGGCCATTATTGCCTAAGATACCAACCGTCTGCCCATCAATGCGAGCATGACCACAAACCGTGGCTCCACCAAATTCCTTCTTGAAATCAAGGAAGTCAGAACCGTCCGTGATACGCGCAATAATCTCGCGCACATCATACGGTTTCTTGGCATCCTCAGGCACGATGCCCAACAGATCCGTGGCATCATAAAACGGCTGTTTGCCACCTTCCGCTTCTACCGGTGCATCCCAAGGCAGATGACCAACAATCTCACGGGCAGTCTCGACGCCGTGAGCATCATCCTCAGCCATGTATTCTGCTGTGCCAGCTGTGTTGTAATGCAGCTCTGCACCACCCAGCTCTTCATCTGTCGCAATCTCACCCGTCGCTGCTTTCAGCAGCGGAGGACCGGCCAGAAAGATCTTTGATTTGCCGCGCACCACAACAGTGTAGTCCGACAACCCCGGCATATAGGCGCCACCAGCGGTCGATGAACCATGCACCACCGTTACCTGCGGAATGCCTGCCGCAGACATACGCGCCTGATTGGCAAACGCCCGTCCGCCTTCAACAAACAGCTCAGATTGGTACATGAGGTTAGCGCCAGCACTTTCCGTCAGCGCAACAATCGGCAGTTTCTGCTTTTTGGCGATCTCCTGCAGACGAAGCGTCTTCTTCAGTCCCATCGGAGAGATAGAGCCGCCTTTGATCGCAGAGTCCGTCGCCACCACAAGACAGCGCTTTCCGGCAACATAACCGATACCAGCGATAGAGCCGCCACCAGCGACATTCTTCTTGCCATCATCATCATGCATTTTCAGGCCAGCCAGCGTGGAGATCTCCATGAACGCAGACCCACGATCCAGCAGCAAGCTCACACGGTCACGCGGCAACAACTGACCACGTTTCTCAAACTTCCCGCGCTTGCTCTCGGAGTTCTCCCGAACCTTTGCCTCATATCCACGGAACTCTTCAATGAGAGCTTCCATGAAAGCTTTGTTCTGAGCAAACGCAGCGCTGCCGCTATCAATACCTGAGGTTAACTTGGGCATCTGTCTTTCTCCCAAGCTTGAAGGGCCCTAGGCTTCTCATAGCGGTGAAACCCTTGGTATTCCTTCATATTTGCATTATCGCCAACCGGCATCAGGTTGGTCCAGAGCGGCGCTCCGCCATCCACGCCAATGCATTGGCCAGTCATAAATGCTGCCCCCGGAGACAGCAGGAAGTTCACCAGCGAGGCAACCTCAGCTTCAGTGCCCAGACGGCGAGCAAGGTTGTTGTCTGCCATCCGTGCAAACATGGTTTTGATAAAGTTTTCGTCGTAGGTGTCAAAGCCAGAAGATGCGATCCAACCCGGCGCAACCGCATTCACCCGCACACCAGCCTCGGCCCATTCAACCGCCAGCGTCATGGTCAGGTTCTGCATCCCGGCCCGAGCGACACCAGAGTGCGCCATACCCGGCATACCGCGCCACATATCCGCAACGATATTGACAATGGAGCCGCCTTTGCTCTTGCGCATTCCCTGATTGTAAACTTCGCGCGCCATCAAAAAGCCGCCTGTGACGTTGGTCTCGACAACCGCGTCAAAGCCCTTCTTCTTGATTGAGGCCGCAGGGCTTGGATACTGCCCACCCGCATTGTTCACGAGGCCATGGATCACACCACGCTCCGCTACAATCTTGGCAACAGTTTCGCCAACAGCCTCTTCATTGCGAATGTCCAGCGAGTGAGTTGAAACCTCGCCGCCATCCTCACGGATTTCATTAGCCACCGCATCAAGCTTTGCCTGCTTGCGGCCAAGGAGAACGGTATGGGCACCCAACGCTGCAAGTTCATGGGCAATACAACGACCAATGCCACTGCCTCCCCCAGTCACAATCATTGTTTGCCCATCAAACAACCCCTCTCGCAGGACTGATGCGTAACGGGACGGTTCATTGCTCATTCCAAATTCTCCCTGCCACTGACGCGGCTTATTCAAACAAGAGGCGATCGCCTCAAAAATCCCGGTATGGGGTGACCACGTCACCCCATACCGTTGTCATCCTTTCAGGCAGGCGCACTAGCCGCGGCACCGCATTCATCTTCCCAAACCACCGGACGATCAGGCATCCCCTGCACCACCTCTTGATAGCGATCTTCAAGACGCGTTCTCTTGATTTTCATGGTCGGGGTGAGATAGCCATTCTCGATGGTCCACATGTCGTTTGCCACAATGATGGAGCTCAGCTTCAAATGGCTTTCAACGGCGCTGTTGATGCTGTGATAGGTCTCTTCAAGGCTCGTACGCACCTCTTCGCGTGACAGACCATCAGTCATCTCGCTGGAGAGGAACACCACCGCCGCAGGCTGCGCTAAATCAGACCCCATTACACAGGCTTGCTCAACATACGTATTGTCAAACAGCATGGCCTCAATCGGCACTGGCGCAATGTACTTGCCTTTGGAGGATTTGAAGATTTCCTTCACCCGGCCTGTAATACGCAAGAACCCATCAGCATCCTGCTCAACCTTATCGCCAGTGTGGAACCAGCCATCCTCAATGGTCTCTGCAGTCAGCTCAGGATCTTTGTAGTACCCCTTGGTCACAGCATCCCCGCGAATGAGAAGCTCACCTTCATTGGTGATCTTGATCTCAAGCCCCGCAAGCGGAGTGCCGATTGTGCCAACCTTATCCGCGCGGAAGGGGAAGTGAGAGGACGCAAGACCAGCGGTCTCGGTCATGCCCCACCCTTCAGTGATGTTGATACCCAGCTTCTGGTACCATTCCAGAACCGCCTTGGAGATCGGCGCAGATCCACTGCCAATTAGCTTTGCATTGGTCAGGCCAAGCTGTCCGCGAATTTTCCGTTTCACGTACCAGCTCAGGATTGGAATGCTCAAAAGCCTGTCCAGCTTCTTCTGTGGGACCTTGGCAAGGATACTGGACTGAAACTTCATCCAGAGACGCGGCACAGAAATGAACATGGTCACTTCAGCAGCACGCAAATCTTCTGCAAAGGTATCCAGCGACTCCACAAAGCTCACCACCACACCAGCATAAAGGCTCACATGCTCAATGAGAGCACGCTCCGTAATATGCGCCAGCGGAAGATAGGAGATCAGGCGTTCTTCACGCCCCAGTTCAAGAGACTGGGTTGGAGACCATGCGCCATAAGCAATATTGCGCCAGGTGACTTCCACGCCCTTCGGGTTTCCGGTGGAGCCAGAGGTGTAAACAATGGAGAACAGCTCATCCAGCTCAGGCTTGGCCAGCTTGTCTTCTGGCAACGGATCATTCGTTTTGACCAGCTCCGTCCAGCTGTGCTCACAATCTATCGTGTTATAGGGAAGCGCGATTTTGACCACGCTCTCAGGAATACCCTGCTGGCTTGGCGCAAAGTCATCCAGCTTGCCCATAAACAGCGCTTTGATATCTGCGTGATTGATGATGTAGCTGATCGTGTCCGCAGAAGCGGTGTAATAAATTGGTGTTGAGATATAACCAGCGGCCTGAGTTGCAAAGTCAGCCAGAAACCATTCTGCGCAGTTTTTGGAGAGAATTCCAATCCGGTCCCCCGGCTGGAAACCCATTGACTGGAGCGCAGCAGCCACACGCCGGACGGTGTCGTAACATTCCTTCCAGGTGAATTCTATGAACTGCCGGTTCACGGGTTGTCGCAGATAAACCGAATTTGGTTTCTCTGTGGCCCATTTTTGCAGCATTTCAATTGGCAGTGCGTACTGTGTACCCATGTTCCCTCCTCTGATGTGTTGGTTCAGCCTCCCCGCTGGTTCCAACACTATCGTTATTGCGCGATAGACTTCGGCATTATAGTCAGCTCATACGAATATGAGCATACCCTGCATTTCTTCTTCCTTCACCGCATTCGAACATCTGTTTCCGGGTAAACGCATACCCCAGAATTTAAGGGGCTAATTAAGGAGCCCAAGAGGGTTTGCGTTTTTGTAAAAACGACTTCACACCTTCCTGCCCCTCTTCCCCAACGATAGCTCTTGCAAAATAGGCAGCTGCACTCTGGCGCAGATCTTCCTGTTCAAGGAATAGCGTCTCCTCAACCACCCGCTTCGTGGCCGCAACAGCATCTGGCGCACATGCCAGCACTTGCTGTTTTAAATCCGCTTCTGCTGCCTCAAGTTCTGCCTGATCTGCAACAGCCTTGTCGACCAGACCAATGTCAAAGGCCTCAACACCGGTCAGTTTGCTCCCCAACATGAGCATTTTCTTGGCTTTTTGGTAGCCCAGACGTTTGGTCACGTACTGAGCGATCTGAGCAGGCGGCAAGCCAATCCGCGTCTCAGTAAAAGCAAATTTGGCATCTTGCGTGGCGATCACAAAGTCACAGGCACTGGCCATACCAAGCCCCCCTGCCATGGCAGCTCCCTCCACCAAAGCAATGGTCACTTGCGGCTGATTGGCGATCATTCCAAAAAACGCTGCAGCTTCCAGACTGATCTTTTGCGCAATCGCCCCGGCTTCATCACCACCAGCCATGATCTGCTGGAAGGACTTCAGATCGCCCCCAGCACAAAACACGCCGCCAGCCCCCGTGAACGTGATCCCACGGACACTGCGATCATCCTGCACATCTCGCAGCACCTTGGAGATTTCAGCAATCACCTCGCCTGTCAGCGGGTTACGCTTCTCGGGCTGGTTCAAAGTGATGGTCATCCAACCATCTTTTTGAACCACAAGAACGGGGGAAGTTGTTGAAGCATCACTCATCACATCACCTCCTGCGCAATGGACTGCGGAACCGGAACATTCTGCGTCAGCAAGATCTGGCTGTACGCCTTTGCTTGCGGGTCCAGCCTCAGGCTAGCAATGCCGCCGCCGCCAAGCACATCATCAATCAGGAAATTCAGCGCATGACAGCCCGGCAGGTAGAAACGAACCACCTTACCCGGATTGAAATGCGCAAAGGTCTGCGCAACTGCCTCTTCACTCAGCGCCGCCGCAATCCACGGCAACCACTCTGCTTTCCGCGCAATCACGCCGATGTTCGCTTTATCGCCTTTGTCACCGCTACGCGCATAAGCCAGCTTGATCAGCGGAACATCAACCATCGCCTCATCAGCCCCAGCCACATCAGGAACCTCAGCACCCTCAACAGCCGCTGCCACGCCCGTTGCAATCACAGGCTCAAACGGAACAGCCTCTCCTTCCTGAGAAACCTGAGGCGAAACCGCCGACTGCTCAACAAGGAACGAAAACAACCGTACAACCGGCGACGGCTTAGGCCGCCCACCATTAAACGTTGTCATCCCCGGAGCAACAGACAGCCCCAATCCGGTCAGCTCACGCAACAACAAACCAGCAGCACGCTGGTCCACATGCCGCGCTGCAATCTTCAGGACAACTTCTTCATAGGTGCCCCGGCTCACAGAAGCTGCGCCAACCTGAGATCCTGCCCCCACGATCTCAACGGAAACCTCTTGATAGCCGGGCGCACCAAGCTTTCTCATAACCGTCTCGGCACGGCCAAGAGCAAGGTCCGCAAACGCCTGCGCCTTCTCACCAGCATCAAAGCCCACGTATGGGATCATCAACCCAATACGGAACCCATCCGCCCAGGTTGCTGAAACCTTCAGGCTCTCAGGCGCTGAACGCCCTTTCGCACCAGAAACATGCACACAATCAGCTGCTTTCGCCTCAACCCTCACCTGCGAAAAATCACAGGTCACATCAGGCAGCAAATAAGCTTGCGGATCACCAATCTCATAGACCAGCTGCTCAGCAACCGTGCCAACACTCACAAGCCCGCCACTGCCTTCCGGCTTGCTCAAATCACAGCTGCCATCTTCATAAACTGTCGCAATCGGATAACCGATCTTCTTCACATCCGGCACATCCCGCCAGTCCGTAAAGTTGCCGCCAGTAACCTGCGTCCCGCACTCCAGCAAATGCCCAACAAGGCTCCCTGCGGAGAGGCGGTCATAATCCGCCCAATCCCAGCCAAAGGCATGTGCGCATGCAGCAAGGGTCAACGCACTGTCCGCACATCGGCCTGTAATGACGATATCGGCACCAGCATCCAGAGCAGCAACAACAGGCTGTGCACCTAGATAGGCATTGATGGAGGCAACCTTCTCTGACTTGGGAAAGGCCTCATGAGAGAACATCTCTGTCACACCAGCGGCCTGATATGCTCCAGCCTCCGCCAGCAGATCATCACCAGTGACAACAGCAACCTTCAGATCCAGCTTCTGCACTGCAATCATTTCGCGGATCTTGGCAGCGCAACTCTCCGGATTAACGCCACCAGCATTGCTGAGAATTTTCGTCTTGGATTCAGCAATCGCCTTCAGATTTAAGCCAAGCACCTGCTCGACAAAGTCCGTCGCATATCCAAGATCAGGAGACTTCTGACGCGCCCTTGCCATAATGGAAAGAGTGATCTCTGCCAGATAGTCGTAAACAATGTAATCGAGCCCTCCAGCGCGCAACAATTGCCCGGTTGACGCGTTAGAGTCACCCCAAAAGCCGCAAGCCCCCCCAATGCGAATTGGCTGCTTACGTTTACTAGAGCTTTGATTTTCCGTGGTTTTCATGGTCATTTTAACGGAAACCTCTTTTACATACCAAACGTACGGTATATACTAGTTCCCAATACGTCAAGTGTTTCAGAGAAAACCCCTTCCTAAGGCTAAGGTTGATCATGGTAAGCAAGTTAGACAAGAAGAAGCAGCGCGGTGAAAACACACGCAAAGCCCTCATTAAGTCGACCATCGATTGCCTCGACCGGCTCGGCTATGCAGAAACCTCAATCAACCGCGTGCTGGAAGGTGTTGATGTCAGTCGAGGTGCCTTGATGCACCACTTCCCCTCCAAGGAAGATCTGGTGATTGGAACGGTCGACTTCCTGCTCTCAAGAATTCTGCGCCACTACCAACAAGAAAGCCCAAACTCATTCCCCTTCGCGCAGGTAACGCATTCTGATAACGGGACACTCGCCGACGCGCTCGTAACCTATTGGAAAAACATCATCGACACACCAGAGGGTCGCGCCTTCTCTGAAATCATCATGGCAACCCGCACAGACAAAGCCTTGTCCCTGCGCATCTCCCCCAAACTGGAAGATTGGAATGAGCAGCTCAACCAGTTTTTCCTGCCACCGGGCCTGGATGAAGAGGCAATAGAAGATGTAACCCTGACTCTTCTCATCTGGCGCTCTTTCATCCGCGGCATGATTTTCCAGCAGGAGTTCCACAGCGACCCGGATTACATCGAAAAAATCATCCGTAAATTCGCCATGATAATGGAACCGCATCTGAGGCTGGTTCAGACGCAAAGCGGTGCCTAGTAATGGAAGCCAACAGCTCTCCATGGCTGCCAGACCAATACTCAGGTTAACTTGATCCAAATACCGCCATTTCCATTAAGCTCAGCCTAGTGATAGTGCTAAGTCCCATGGGGCTTTAATCCTTTAAGGCACTGCAAAGGCATATGATCTGCGCTGGTAAAACGCGTGCGCGCTGGATCAGGGAGCCTTTTGACCAATGGACGAGGCATCAAACACACCACAACCCAATGCCACCTCCCCCACGGAGCAGGATCCAGTCTGCGGCATGCCGGTGACAATTACTGACGACACCCGTTCAGCTGATTTTGCCAGAAAGACCTACCATTTTTGCTCCGATAAATGCTTCAATAAATTCGACACAGATCCCTACTTCTACGCCTCTGGCAACAGCAAAAAGCAGCAGGATACTCAGGCACAGGATGCCGATTACACTTGCCCCATGCACCCGGAGATAATCAAAAAAGGCCCCGGCGAATGCCCTATCTGCGGCATGGCACTGGAGCCCATGACAGTCACCAACGATGATGAACCCAGCCACGAACTGGTTGATTTCACCAGACGCTTCTGGCTCAGTGCAATTCTCTCAATTCCCCTGCTCGCCATCACCATGGGCCCCTTCATCGGCCTCCCATTCCGCGAATGGATCGGCGAACCCACAGCCATCTACGTAGAGTTTGTCCTCGCAACACCCGTTGTCCTGTGGGCAGGCATCCCGCTCTTCAAACGCGGCCTCAAGTCTATCACCACATGGAACCTCAACATGTGGACACTCATCACCCTGGGCGTCGGCGCCGCCTACCTTTATTCTCTGGTGGCAACCTTCCTGCCCGGCTTGTTCCCCCCAAGCATCCGCACTGCCACAGGCCATCCGCCGGTCTATTACGAAGCCTCAGCTGTCATCCTTGCTCTGATCTTCATGGGACAAGTGCTGGAAATGCGAGCCCGTGAGCGCACAGGTGATGCCATCCGCGCCCTGCTTGACCTTGCTCCCAAAACCGCCCGCCGCGTGCTGGAAGACGGCACAGAATATGACGCGCCCCTTGAGAACATCATGACGGGCGACAGGCTTCGTGTCCGCCCCGGTGAGGCTGTCCCTGTCGATTCTCGCGTTGTCGATGGTCAATCCTATCTGGATGAAAGCATGATCACAGGCGAGCCCGTCGCCCTTGAGAAGAAGGTAGGAGACACAGTCACAGGCGGAACACTCAACAAAAACGGGACGCTGATCATTGAGGCAACAAACGTTGGCGCAGATACCATGCTTTCCAAGATCGTCTCCATGGTCTCTTCTGCCCAACGCTCACGCGCGCCTATTCAAGGCATGGCAGATAAGGTCTCGGCCTACTTCGTCCCAACCGTGGTCAGCATCTCCATTCTCTCCTTCTTCATCTGGTTGCTTATCGGCCCCGCACCATCCCTGTCTTACGCCGTCATTGTCGCCGTATCAGTGCTCATCATCGCTTGCCCCTGCGCCCTTGGTCTCGCAACGCCCATGTCCATCATGACCGCCAGTGGCCGAGGCGCGCAGGCAGGCGTGCTCATTAAAGATGCCACTGCACTGGAGCTCATGTCCAAAGTCGATACACTCATTGTCGACAAGACAGGAACCATCACAGAAGGCAAACCGACCGTCACCTCAATCCAGTCGTTCTCTGAGGGCTACACCGAGGACCAACTCCTACACATCGCAGCCTCCATCGAAAAAGGCTCCGAGCACCCGTTGGCAGAAGCAATCGTCCATGCCGCCTCAACCAAAAAGATGTCCTTATCCAACTCTGAGGATTTTGAGGCCCACACCGGAAAAGGCGTTAGCGCGAAAGTCGAGGGCCAACTCTACGCCATCGGCAATCCGGTCATCTTCAACCTCACCGACAAGATCTCTGAGGACATGAAGCAAAAGCACCAAACCCTGAGTGCTTCAGGCAACACCAGCATCTATCTGTCAAATGAGCAAGGCATCATCGGTTTGATCGCCATCTCCGATCCAATCAAGGAAAACGCAACGGAGGCCATCAAACAACTGCATGAGGTTGGCATCAAAGTCGTCATGGCAACAGGAGACAATGCCCTGACAGCCAAAGCCGTCGCCAACTCTGTCGGTATTGATGAGTTCAAAGCAGAAGCCTTGCCGGAAGACAAGAAGACACTGGTCGATCAACTCCATGCATCCGGAGCAATGGTCGCCATGGCTGGCGACGGCGTCAACGACGCGCCTGCCCTCGCATCAGCCGATGTAGGGCTGGCAATGGGAACAGGCGCCGACGTTGCCGTCGAAAGCGCAGGCATCACACTGCTGAACGGCGATCTCACCGGCATTGTGCGTGCCCGCAAGCTCGCCATCGGGTCATTGCGCAACATACGCCAAAACCTCTTTCTGGCGTTCGTCTACAACTCCGCAGGTGTCCCCATCGCAGCAGGCATTCTCTACCCCTTCACCGGAGCGCTGCTTTCACCCATGATCGCAGCGCTGGCCATGAGCCTGTCTTCCTTCTGCGTGGTAATGAACTCCTTACGGCTTAAGCACTTAAAGCTCTAATCCGCCACCGTCAGGATTTCAGACAAAGGCTTCTTCAGCTTTGCCACCGCAGGCACTTTGGCATCTTCAGCCGGGTGACCAACTGCAATGATCATGATTGGTTTTTCAGAGTCAGGGCGATCCAGCATACCATTCAAAAACTTCATCGGGTTCGGCGTATGGGTCAGCGAAACCAACCCTGCATGGTGCAGCGCCGTCAGCAGAAAACCACAAGCAATGCCAGTGCTTTCAGGCACGTAGTAGTTTTTGTAGCGCGTCCCGTCTTCAAACTGCCCCCAACGCTGTGCAAACACAACAATCAGCCATGGCGCATCTTCCAGGTGAGGCTTGTCGTCATTGGTGCCAATCGGCTCAAGCGCTTTGATCCACTCATCACCCGCGCCGCCGTCATAGAACCGGCGCTCTTCTTCTTCCGCACCATCCCGGATACGCTTCTTAAACTCAGGTTGAGAGATGGCCACAAAATGCCAGGGCTGATGGTTGGCACCAGAAGGAGCCGTGCCAGCCGTGCGAATGCATTCTTCAATAACTTCACGAGCGACAGGACGATTAGAAAAATCCCGAACCGTATGGCGACGCTTCATCTTGTCATAAAAGCCTTTCACAGCTTCAAGCATCTGCTCATCGCTCAGGTCCAGACGATCTGGCAGATCCACTGGCTCATATGTGATGTGTTCTTTGGCAAACATCCTGTTCCCCCGCTTTTCAGGTATTCTTTTGCTTTCTCTTACAAGCCAAACCGACGACAGCCTCCCAGCGTCCAACAGCCCATGTAAGGTCTTCGCAAAACTAACGGAAGAATGCGGCTAAATCTATTGAACTTGCCTCCAGAAAGCCAGTCCAGCCTCTAAACCCACATCACAACGTCCCATCCGGCACCCAGCGTCGGGAAACCTCCGTGCTACTCTCATAACTGGCCTCAAAGATTGGTGCAGCCAATGTCGCCCGCACATGCAGCGCGCCCTCACCCACATTACAAAAACCATGCAAACGCCCGGCAGGGATCAGGACACTCTGATTGGCTGTCGCAACATACCGGTCGTCTCCGCAAGTGATCTCTGCAGTCCCGTCAATCACCTCCAAAAGCTCCTCCACCGCATGCAGGTGCAACGGAGCGCCAC
>NZ_FOSK01000002.1:0-329455 GCF_900114245.1 Pseudovibrio ascidiaceicola
AACTGACCGTTCGGATCATATTGGAATTTGCCATCAATAAGAGACACTTCACCTGTCGTGCCACTGGCATCAAACGTGATGGTGGCTGTATCGGATGCATCCGGGTCGATATAAGCGGGCCCGATCAGAACACTGTCATCTTCCGAGGTGGAAGCAGCAATATCAGAGACGACCGGAGCATCGTTGGTGCCGACGATAGTGACTGTTACCGGCCGGCTCGCAATCCCACCATTGCCGTCATCCAATGTCACAGTGAATGCAAGCTCAACCTGCTCACCTGCTGCCAGATAATCGAACACGGTGGAAGCAGCAGAGAAGGTCAGATCAATAGAGCCTTCCACACTTGAAGCCGAAGACGTAACTCCTGTAACGCTCAGCAGAGCTTTAAGATCATCGTCACTCAAGGATGACAGGCCGGAAGTGACACCGGTTGTGCTGACATCTGTGATGCTGGCGGTGTGAGCATCATCAGATACATCCACATCCGTAAAGATCAACTGAAGGCTCTGGGTAATCGGGGAAGTATCGGTGGTCTCCCACAACGCCAGTTCATTTGCAGGATGGGTGTAGTTGCCCAATGCATCGGGCTTGAACACATAGACGGACCCGGAGTTATAACCCTGGTCATCATCTCCTGGGGCACCAACCAGCACTGTACCATCCGAACTGATGGCAACGTGACTGCCAAAGGCATCTGTTGCAACACCATCAGGCGCAACAAGCTTGGTTTGGGTATAACCACCCTGCCCATCTGGCACATAAACATAGACAGAGCCTGCACCATAGGCCACCGCATCATCATTGCTGGCGCCGACAACGATCACACCAGCTTCATTCATGGCAATAGCATTGCCGAAACCATCCTGAGCGGACGCATCTGAGGCTGTCAGAGTGATCGGAGCTGCATATGCTCCTTCTGGAGTTGGTGCATAGATATAAACCGCTCCGGCATCACCATCGGCGCTATCAGCTCCCTTTGCACCAACAACGATGAGACCTGCTGCATTTACAGTAATAGAGCTGCCGAACTGATCGTAAGTCACCCCTTGCGGCAATGTCAGTTTGACCGGTACACCATAGTCTCCTGAAACATCTGGTTGGTAGACATAGACAGATCCACTCTGGGAGCCAAGATCATCATCACCAGGCGTTCCGACCACAACCAGTCCCGCGTCGTTTACCGAGACATGAGCACCAAACATTGCACCTGGGACACCATCAGGGGCACTCAAGGTCACATTGTCATAACTGCCGTCGTCATTGGGAATGAATACTTGCACAGCGCCTGTAACCGGCACACCATTCGCAGTGCTCTGAGGGGCGCCGCTGACAATCACTCCACTCTCGCTGATGGCAACAGAACTACCCAGCAGTTGCCCTGCAGCTCCTTCCGATGCAATCAACTTAACAGGCTCAGAGTAACCACCAGAACCATCAGGACGATAAACATAGATGGAACCTGAGTGAGATCCATTATCGTCATCAGCGGCAGCACCGACCACAATCACACCAGCTTCATTTATGCTGACAGACTTGCCAAACTGACCTGCATTGACACCATCTGGAGCGGTCAGCTTGAGTTCAGTAACACCGCCAGCTCCATCTGGCTGACGCACGACAACGGAACCGCTCGCATACAATGTGCCTTCAGTATCTCCAGGAACACCAACAACAACCGTCCCAGCTCCATTCACCGCAACACTGGAGCCATAACCATCCACTGCAGCACCCTGCGCATCAACAACATGAGTGACAGAGGAAACAACCTCGGAGGAAATAATAACAGGGGCAGTATTGGAAGTGTTTGTTGGAGCTTGGTCAGACATAGCGGCCTCAAAATGACGACAAATAATCAGGCCAAACTATGAGTGCATTAATCATGCAAAACAATTTAAAGTTTAATCAATTATATATATGCAACCTATTTTAGATTTTTCGATCTCCTCATACGTTAATTTCACTCAGCAACGCATCTATTAGATGAAAAAATGAAGAAGAACAAAAATACAAGAACCCTTAGCTTTGATTAGCGTCAAAATCTAATTAAGTTTAGTTTTTTATATCATCATATTTTAGTTGAAAACTTGCACTCAACATTTCTTTCGAACCGTATAGGACCGCTGAGCGACTTAGAATGCTCTCAATGACATTGCTTAGGCCGTTGCAAGCAAACCTTTTATCTGGTGTCACCAGAGAGTTTCTGCTTAGTGCCGTGTTTGAGGCATGTTGTTGAGACTGTAATCGTATGCTGGATCTAGATTTGGTAGTTCTTAACCAGCAACATAAAGCGTTCAACCAAAGGATTGAGGGTCTTCTTTCGCCAGAAGATGGTCATTTTCATCTCTGGCAATGGGGGCGTTGTGGGAATTGAGCAAACATCCGGTGTAAGCTCCATAGTACCAGGAACAATCATGCAAGCACCTGCACCAGACGCAGCTAGGCCGATTTGACCGCTAACGTTTGTCACTGCTGAGGGATAGATCTGCGGGATAGCTCCTAATTCCTTTAGAGCATCAATCTGAAAGGAATATTGGCGCGGGTGCGCACTTACCGGCAGCAGAATTAATGGAAGATCAGAGACATTCTGAGCGGTTAGCACCGATTTGTTGGCCATTTTGTGAGACTTCGCCAAGCATAACTCATAGTGGGCAGACCAAAAAACCAACTGTTTCAGGTTCTTGGGAAGCTCCAGAGGGGTCGGTTGTGACATGAATGCGATGTCAATCTTGTTCGATGCCAACGCTTCACACATCTCGACTGCTGTTAACTCAATCAGATGGGTGAAGATGCTCGGATAAGCCACCCTAAAACCTCTAAGCAACTCATCAATCTGTCTGAAATTCTGGTAGCTTGGAATACCAACTCGCAACTCCTGCTGTTGCGCCTTGCTGTGAATGTTCTCCAGCTCTTCGCTACAATCGTTGAGCAGAGATTGAAACAATCGCAGGCATTGCTGACCCTCAGCTGTAACTTGAAAGCCTGTCGTTGATCTGGAAAGCAGGGACAGTTCGAGATTTTCCTCCAATTGAGAGATCTGCTGGCTAAGGGTTGGCTGGCTTACTCCTAAACTCTCTGCTGCCTTGCGAAAGTTCATAAAATGGCAAAGCTCGCAGAAATAGAGAAGCTGGCGAAAACTGAGGCGCCTCAGCATCGCTGTCCATTTTGGCTGTATCTGGTTCAAGGGCCGAGAGTCCTGCATGATGCACTCAGTCTATTAAGATCTATCAGCGCAGTAGGTCATAGAAAATTTCTATGAGCAATAACTTACTCATATTATTCGTCGTTTCCCAAACAGTTTAGCCTTCTCACTATGAAAACCAATACGAGCATTGTTGTCGGAATAATGGGAGGCATCATTGCCATATAATACAAGCACAGTACTTGCAGAATGTTCATACGACATAGCGGATGTAAGCCTGGCACCAGAAGGCACCAAACGCATTCAATGGGCGAAGGCTCATATGCCTATTATGAACAGTATCATTGAACGCATGGAGCAGCAGAAACCTTTCAAAGACCTGACGATTGGTGTGTGCCTTCATGTTGAGGCGAAAACCGGTGTCTGGATGGAGGCACTTACCAAAGGTGGTGCAACGGTTGCCCTCACAGGCTCTCCCGGATCAACTCAGGATGAGACAGCAGCGGCCTTGGTGAAAGATTTCGGGGTTCATGTTTTTTCTCAAAGGAATGAGACCTTTGAAGATCATATGGAGTACTGCAAGCAAATCCTGCGCTTTAAACCAGACATCATTGCAGACAATGGCGCGGATTTGCATGAGCTAATTTTTACCGGTAACGAATTTGCAGATCTGCAATCAACTCTTCTGGGGGCAACAGAGGAAACAACGACAGGTGCAAACCGGCTCCGCGAGGACTTCAACTCCGACAAGTGGAGCACGCTCATCATCAACGACACCCAATCTAAGCGGATCATCGAAAACCGTTTTGGCGTGGGATCCTCTGTCGTTGACGGCATTATGCGGGCCACCAATGTGATGCTGCACGGTAAGAAAATTGTCGTTATTGGCTATGGATACTGTGGAGCAGGTACAGCACAGCGACTTCGAGGCATGGGCGCCCATGTCACGGTTGTTGAGAGTAACTCTCTTGTTCGTCTCGAAGCACATATGGAAGGCTTCTACACTTCCAAATTAGAAGCAGCTCTGCCTGATGCTGATATAGTTGTGACCGTAACAGGCCGTGATAACGTGCTTCGCAAGGAACATTTCCAGCTGATGCGCGATAAAACCATTATTGCGAATGCAGGACATTTCCAGCGTGAGATTGATGTACGAGCTCTGGCTGAGCTTAGCTCTTCTCACCAGCAAATCCGGCCACACATCACCGCCTATCAGATCCCAGATGGTGACAAGGAGCTGTTCCTTTTGTCGGACGCCAATCTGGTTAATCTATCAGCGGGTGATGGCAATCCAATCGAGATTATGGATCTGGGGCTGGCGTTGCAGACGCTGAGCATTGAGCGCATTGCAACAGCTGCTTCAACGTTGAGCAACACCCCACAACCAGTACCCTACGACATTGAGATGAAAGTAGCTGAACTGGCCTGCAAGTACTGGATCAACCATTAAATCCAGCAACTTAGCTCAATAATATCATGAAGAAATTAGGAATTTGAACATACTGCATATGCTTAGCTTGCTTGGTATTGGGTGCATCATTTCCATGAACCCAAAAGCATCAAGCTCAGGTAATCCTCGGTGCAATTCTCATTCAGTTTCTCCGTGGATGGCATTACCTTTCCATTTGGCGGTCGAGGTTTTGCCATGATGGGTACGAATGAGAATTACCAGAACGCAATCTCGTTTACGGCCGCTACTAGCTATTTGCATTGTGCTAGAGTTCAGGTTCTGGAGAAAACCAAACTCACGTACCAATTGTGTTGACTGGTATCTGCACCAACCTACATTAGACGCCTCACAAACAGAGTATCAGCTAACCATGCCTCAAATCCCCTCCCTAAAAAGCATACAGGCATTTGAAGTGGTTGTGCGGCGTTTGAGTTTTAAGGATGCGGCGGAGGAGCTACATGTAACGCCGACGGCAATCAGTCATCAGATTAAGAACCTTGAAGAGCATTTTGGGGTGGCGTTGTTCCATCGTCTGCCGCGGTCGCTTCGCTTAACGAAAGAAGGTGAGATCTACGCGCCTTTTATCCGGGACGCTTTTGAGAAGTTGAATGCCGGGTCTGCGGCTCTCTTGAATGATGACCTTGATGGCACACTGACGATAACCACCACCAACTCCTTTGCCTCAAACTGGCTGGTACCGCGGCTCAAGCGATTTTCAGAGCAGAACCCTTTGATTGCTGTGAAAGTTCTGGGCTCCGATGAGTTACTTACCTTTCCAAAAGACAACATCGACTTGGCAATCCGATATGGCGAGCCCGATCATGTTGACTTACACGCTGCCTGGATATTGGATGATTATGTTTCAGCTGTGTGTGCTCCAGATTATCTGCCTACTTCGCCAGAGCTATCAATGCTTCAGAAAGGCCAGTTGATACAATATGAGTGGACAGGATTTTCAGACAAAGACCCGAGCTGGGAAGGGTGGTTCCAAAATCAAGGTTTTGGGTTTGCTCCGCAAAAACCGGTCAATACGTTTTCCGAAGAGCATATGTGCATCTCAGCGGCCAGAGATGGGCATGGGGTTGCTTTGGTTAGTCTGATCGCAGCTGCACGCGACCTTGAAGAAAAACGCTTGGTTGCGCCATTCGATTATTCTGTCAAAAACAAAAGCTATTACTTGGTTTGTCCCAAGTCTTCAGCCAACAGGGCAAAAGTCCAGGTGTTTCAGGATTGGCTGCTGGATGAAGCAGATTTGTTTCGCGACAGCGTAATTGGTCAGCGTTTCTTTGAGAAGTAAATGATGCCCTGAATCTCATTCAGCCGTCAGCTGAAATCTCTGATGTTGTTCTCTGTTTTGTACTCAAGGTAGGACTGTGCCTGACCTTCTGATCTCTATGAGAGAGATACAGAGCCAATGGCAGAGGCAGTCCCATGCGGTCGCAAGATCAAATTCAAAAGCTAATCAATCAATACAGTTTTACTCTGGATTCCGGAGATCTGAAAGGGTTTGCCGCCTTGTTTAAAGAGGCAAGTTGGCACTTTGACAGCTCGGATCCAGTTCATGGCAGCAAGGACCTGTATGATCAAGTTCTAACGCGAGTAATCTTGTACAAAGACGGAACACCCCGCACCCGTCATATGTCCACGAACTTGGACATACGAGTTGATGAAGAAGCTGGGAAAGCTGAGTGCCAACGATATGTCGTCGTTGTTCAGCAAGCCGATGACTTTCCATTGCAGGTTATCTACTCAGGTGAGTATTTTGATGAGTTTATCCGCCAGCAAAACGGAGATTGGCGATACTCTAAGCTCACAATCCGCAAGCCGCTCTTTGGCGATTTAAGCCGCCATCTTCTGTCTCGGTTGAGTTAGGAGGATGACAGCTATGCAGTACAGTGATCATGATCAGATCCTGGAACTTCTCAATCGCTATAGCTTCACTTTGGATGGTGGAGACCTGGAAGGGTTTGCCGAACTCTTCACTGATGGCGAATGGGGCATGGAGGGCAGCATGCATCAAGGAAAAGAGGCCTTATTAGCAGGTGTCCTATCTACTGTTTTACTCCAGCCGGACGGGACACCTAAGACCCGTCACATCTCTACCAACATCCAGCTTGAGATTGATATGGAGGCCTGCATTGCAACCTGCAAGCGCTATGGCCTTGTAATACAGCAGACAGCTGATCTTCCCTTAAAGCCAATCTTCTCGGCGGATTACTTCGATACTTTTTCTAAAGTGGATGATGTCTGGTGCTTCAAGAAATGCGAGCTCAAGCGCGCATTTGTCGGAGACCTTTCGCACTTGTTCTCGCAGCAACTCGCATAACTTCCGGTGCACTCACGATCCAGAAAAGCAAACACAAGGAGACGTCTCTGATGACAACGCTTTTACAAATTGACGCCAGTATTCGGGGAAGCGAGAGCATTGTTCCAGAGTACAACTCCATCTCCCGCAGCATCTCAGCAACCTTCATGAAGGAATGGCAACAGCACAAACCAAATGACACAGTGATTTGCCGCGATGTTGGTATGCATCCACCAGATCATATAACTCAGGATTGGATCGCAGCGGTTTTCACTGCCCCAGAAAGCCGGAGTGACACACAAAATGCACTGCTTGCTCAGTCAGACAGTCTAATTGCTGAATTGGAGCAAGCCGACATCATAGTCCTGTCAACGCCGATGTACAATTATGGCATGCCAGCTGGTCTAAAGGCTTGGTTCGATCAGGTGATCCGTATCAACAAGACCTTCAGCTTCGATCTTAAACGTGGTGATTATCCGCTGGAACCAATTTTATTTGGCAAGAAGTTGGTTGCGATCACCTCTTCAGGAGAGTTCGGATTTGGGCCTGGTGGCATTCGTGAAAGCTGGAACCATCTCATGCCGCATATCAGAACCCTGAAAGGGTATCTTGGGGTTGACGAACTGTTTGAAGTCACAGCTGAATACCAAGAATTTAATGACAAACGACATAAGACCTCCGTGCAAGATGCGCATGCAAAAGCGAGAGATTTGGCCGCAAAGCTTGCTTTACTGGACTAGAGGTTCAGTCTAAGCAACAGCCAAAACTAAACCCACCATCTGGTGGGTTTAGAGCTGTCAGTTCCAGAAAAGATCGTGTTTGCTCTTCACTCAGACCCCACATGCTGGATGTGAAAAGTGTCTTTGAGCTCCTCACCTTCTTTCAAGGCGCTACCAAGCGTGTGCAGGTAACCATAGTTGACGTAAAGCTTGCCTTTCGCGACAACTCCAGTGGTTGGGTAAACATCACCCGTTTTGAATGTCTGCCCTATTGATGCAGAGCTCCAGTCATCATCAGAAACGAGCTGGAACACCGTGTTGGAGACAACTCCAGAAGCACGATTGGTGATTGCGATAAGCTCATCAGGGCCATTCAAGACGAGGCCATCGGTTCCAATGAGTGGCTGAGGCAATGCTACTTCAGTGAAGGCTGATGGATCATTTAGAGGGACTTTGAAAAGCGAACCATCACTTTTCATGGCCACAAGAAGATACCCATTCTTATGATACTGAATACCGTTCAAATTAAATCCATCACCACGAAACCTATCATGCGAAAGAAACACGCTGGCTTCGCCGGATGGCGTAACTTTGTAAATGGATGCAGCCAGGCTATCCGTGACGTAGACATTGCCATCCGCATCAACTGTTAGGTCATTTGCAAACTTTTTCTCAGCGGGCTTGAGATCTGACAAATCAATGAACTTTAGAGGGGCGCCTGTCGCTAAATCGTAGATCCCCAAGGCAACTGATGCGAACTTATCTGAGGGAGCGCTGCGCGTTGCTACGCCATAATCAGAACTGTTGACCAGCAATCGCCCTCTTTCTGCATCAACGCAAATTCCAACTACCGAACGAAGGCGTTCATCATCAACCAAACGAGTTGTAGTCCCATCCTTGTAAAGTGCGATAACTTCGCCTTTTCTTATTGAGCCAAGTAAAAATCGTTCACGCTTTGCATCATACTCCAGCCCTTCAGGATAAAGCGCTTTGCTTTTTACGGAAAGTCCATCACTCTCTTTTGCATCAAACTCCAAAGTCGTCTGCTGGGCTACCGCTGACGAAAACATTAAGAGAGACAGAACAGATGCTCTCCATAAAGTACGAACACAGTTACTCATAGATAATTACCTCATGTTGTTGCTCGTTTATGCTCATGAGGCTAAAGACGCAGGCTACTGCCCACAAACTCGTATAATTCATGCCGAAGCTGAAACTATCTTAGCTGAAACAACTCGTTGTGATGACTTCATGTAGTGGGAATGTGTGACCATTTGCGGACATTGGTGCGTAGTGTTGTTACGAAACGCCATGACTATTTTCAATTTCTGATTGCTTCTTTAGTCACTGTCTTTCTTGATGAGATGAGCGGCTTAAGCAAATGAGCGCAGTTCACTTGAGGCTACAGAGCGTGCTAAATCACCTACATATTTTTGACGCAGACAAATAGAAACATATTGCGTTTTTCGTTGTGGCTGCGGCAGAGTAGATCTTATGAAAAAACGGATTCTTCAACGTCAGCTGAGGTTCTGGGAAGGCCAAAAATCTTCCGTTGTCACCCTAGATTCTTTGAAAAGTGATAACCGATCACTGATCGTGCTTGGTGAAGCTGGTATGGGCAAATCTATGCTGCTCAAAAGCTTGGAATCTAAAAACAATATTGCTTATTGCACTGCCCGAGCATTTCTTAGAGCTCCTGATCCAAAACGCTTGATTGGTGATGCTAGTACGTTGGCGATTGATGCACTTGATGAAGTCCCAGCCTTGCACGATGGAGATGTGATCGACCGAGTTTTGGCCCGGTTAGTTGAACTGGGGTTACCGCAGTTCATTTTATCCTGCCGCGTCGCAGATTGGCGGAGCGCCACAGCCTTAGAAAGCATTCTCGAAGAATACGGTAGCGTACCTCTTGAGTTGCATCTGGAGCCTTTCTCAAGAGAAGACGCAGTCACTTTTTTATCAGATAAATTAAGCGACGAGGAGGCCGAGCTCACAGTCTGCCGTTTGGAGGAACTTGGGCTGAGCGGCTTATGGTGCAATCCTCAGACATTGGGCATGGTGAAAACAGTCGCCCAGCAAGGGAACCTGCCAAACTCTAAAGGAGATTTATTTTCTGAAGCAACCAAAATGCTGCGAAAAGAGCACCGTCAGGTAAAAGCTGATACTATTCTGGCAAACCTATCGGAAACGGAGGTTCTCGATGCTGCGGGAGCTGCTTTTGCCACATTAATTCTTACAGGTAAGGAAGCATTATCCCGCGATGTTGCCCCAAATGAGTTCGATATTCCTGTCGCAGAAATTTCTGTCTTGCCGGGCGCAGGCCAGATAAGAGATATTTTGGGCTCCCGCTTATTTGAAGCCCTTTCACCCAAGCGCTTTACATACACGCACCGTGCTGTTGCAGAGTTTCTGGGAGCCCGTTGGCTTGCAAAACAAGCAGATACTCCGCGTAAGAAACGAAGACTACTTCAGCTGTTTCACTGTCTGGCTTTAGTTCCAGCAAGCCTTCGAGGCCTTCATGCATGGTTGGCTTATCATTCAGGCGAACTGGCTAATCAAATCATTGCAGCAGATCCCATAGGCGTTTTGGAGTATGCGGATGCAAATTGGCTAGATGAATCAAAAAGCAGAGCACTACTAACTGCATTGCACAAACTTTCAGAAGAAAATCCTCGTTTTAAAGGCTGGTCAAAATATCGGGCTGATGGCTTGGTGCAACCAGGGTTGTTGCCCGAGATATGCAAGATCATCACAGATAGGTCGCATGAGTTTGGTTTCCGCTTGCTTATCTTGGAAGTTCTAAAGAGTTCTGACTTGGTACCAAAACTACAGAATAAGCTTTTGGGCTTATTGCGCGACGCAAACGAGGTGTATGCAATAAGGAGTGAAGCGGGAGATCGGTTAACAGAGCTCAATACTTCTATCGAATGGACCAGTATTGTTGCTGGATTGTTTAAAGAAGGTGGCGAAGACTGTGTGAGGCTTGGCGGTGAGCTGATGGACAGTGTTGGTTTCGAGCGCTTCAACGACACTGAAATCCTTGCTCTCGTTAAAGCTCACTATGTCCTTCCCGAGGACGGGGTCAACAATCTATTCAGTTTAGGCCGTAACCTCCCAGTTGACCGTATTCCAGCACTCCTTGACGGTATAGCGGGTATGCTAGCTGAAACTGATAGAAGTGAAGATCTTAAAGCAACGGGCGAACTTGCATTCGATGAACAAGGTGGCATTGAAGAGCTCACAGATTTAGTTTTTGAGTTAATTGCCAGATACCTTTTAAAGAAAGCGCCAACAGCTGAGAGACTTTGGCGTTGGCTGATGCCCTTTGACCCTGATCGTGGATTGCAGGACGCATCGAAAAAAGCCATTGCAGAAATTCTCCGCACCACGGATGATCTTCGCCGCGCCGTGCAACACTACGCGCTCTTGGAACTGAAAAGCGATCAGAACATCTGGCAGCGTGCTTGGCGAATGAGGGAATTCGGGCTTTATCCCAATGAAGACGATGTTCTTTGGCTGCTTAAGCAAATTAGGCATGGAGACCCGCGTTGGCGCGATTTGGTTCAGTTATCTCACCATGGCACAGAGGAAGGAAAGCCAATAAGAGATTTTGCTCTTCGGTTTGCTGGCGATAATGCGGAGGATAAAGCATGGCTTGATGAACTTGAGAGCCCCAAAGTCCCGCAATGGCAAATTGAACAAGAGCAGCGGAAGCAAACAGAAGCAGCTGAACGTGAAGAGACCCGCAAAAAAACACGCTCTGAATATGCAGATCGTATTGAAGAGGTGCGCAAGGGTGACTATGGCGGTATCGTTAATCCAGCGAAAGCCTATCTGAACTTATATAGAGATATTGGAGATGAAACCTCAAACGGGCCAGCGCGGGTTGAACAGTGGCTTGGGGCCGATCTACGCGAAGCAGTACTCGAAGGTTTTGAAACATTTCTGACCAAAGAAGAACCAAAACCAACTGCGACGGACATTGCTAGCAGTTATGCTGAAGGGCGAAGATGGGATGCAGCTTACATCATCGTTGCAGCTCTTGCTGAACGCTCACGCACTGGACGCGGGTTCGAGGGGCTTTCTGATGAGCGTTTAATGGCCGGCTACATTGAGCTTGAACAGCATCCAATTGCTGAAAAAGCTGGAATCTCAGGCCTTAATAGCAGGCTAGAGAATGAGTTACGCGCAATAAAGAGTTGGGAAGAGACACAACGGTTATTGATAGAGCCCAAACTCAAAGCCGGGCATCAACACGTCACTGGCCTTTATCACCTTATGCGTAGTGACGAAGATGTTGACTTGGCTGGTGAGCTTGGCTGCGAATGGCTTGAGAACATCTCAAATCTCTCAGAAGAAGCAGAAGCTGAGATTTTAGGCAGGCTCATAACGGTCCCAGCTGGCATTATGTTGGTCAAAAAACTAATGTCAGACCGTTTGCAAACGGCGATCAGTAACGAACTTCGTCGCACATGGGATGCTGCTGGCCTAATTGTAGATTTCGATGTAACACGAGAGAGGCTTGAGCGAAACCTCCCGATAGACCCAAAGTTACTATGGGAACTTCGTAAGCGGACTGGTCAATCAAACTTGTCATCACATCTTACTTCTGTGGGCTTGGAGCTACTAGCATGGACGTTTGCGACATTCAGAGCTGTTTTCCCGAAAACTGATTGGCCTCGGGGCATGACGCATGGAAATGAAAATCCATGGGATGCTTCAGATTACCTGATTTCTTTGATTAATCGTCTCGGAAACGATGTGTCTCCTGAAGCGACTGAGTTGCTGATAGAGCTCAAAGACTCCGTAGAGGATGGCTATACTGAATTCTTGCGTAATGTGCTTGCAGAGCAAAAGCGCAAACGAGTGGAGTCCGAATGGACTGCTCCTGACCTACCTACTGTTGTGAGCACTGTCACCGATAAAGCTCCTACAAAGGCTGAGCAGCTTCAAGAGGTAATGCTTGAAGAGCTGGTTGATGTGCAAAGAGCTGTTCATGGCAGCAGTTGCGACTGGTACAAAGATTTCTTTAATGGCAAGGAGCCCAAACAAGAGGATGAGTGTAGAGATACCATCCTGAAGATGTTTGACGGCAAACTTCCATTTGAAATTCTTGCGTCTCCGGAAGGCCATTTGGGAGATGATAAACGTTGCGATATTGAGTGTACACTTGCGAATTTAATGGTCCCAATAGAGCTTAAGGGACAATGGCACGAAGACCTCTGGACTGCAGCTGACCGGCAACTTGATCGCTTATACTCCAACGACAGGCGCGCAGGATACGGAATTTATGTCGTTCTGTGGTTTGGCGAGGATACTTCCAAAAAACTCCGTAAGCCGCCTAAAGGCATCGAAGTGCCGAAAACTGCTGAGGGACTTCGAAAAGCACTCATTGCGAACAGTGCTTCGGCACATGATGGACGGACTGCGATAGTTGTTCTCAATTTAACACGGCCATCATAGTGGAACGTGTTTACGCTCTCCAACAACTTGACGAGGCTGTTACGCGGAGCAAAGTTACGGTGGTTCAGGGGTTGCCTCGTGTTGGCCGTACATCCATTCTTGCTGAATGGAGACGTCAACGCCCTGATACCAAGCTTTGCCGTGAGATCGCAGACATCCTGTCAGGAACCGGCGTCTTTATTTTAGACCATGTAGATGCAAGATCGATTGACGCTATTAGCGCTAAGGTGCGCGAAGCCGACGAAGGTCGGCTACATGGACACTTAGTTGTTGCTCCAATTGACTTTGTCACTTCCGTGGGTTTGCGAAATGCATTGCCTGGCCTCGTGACAACGATTGATGTTAACCCTTTGCAGATTAACGAGACCACCGGTGAAGCAAGTGATTCATCTCTTTCAGCTGGACCGATAGATACCCCTCCCGAAGCATCAGCTCCAGTTAATGATCAAACGCCCGCACCTCATCAACATTGGCTTCGTGGCGGCTTCCCTGAAAGCCTTGAAGCGGAGACTGATGAACTTAGCATGAAATGGCGCGATGACATGTTGGGTATCCTCTTAGATCGTGATTACTCCTGTCTTGGGATTGCAAGAGGTCTCCCGTTAGATCAAATACTCCTTTGGCTAGCGAATAAAAATGGGTCTGAACTCAACGAGGATGGGTGTCCTCTTGTTACAAAACAGGAGTTTCGTGATGCGATTAGAGTATTTGTTCGGTTGGGTCTGGTGCGGCGCCTGCCTAGTTACCCTGCTCGCAGCAAGTTGAGCTTAACCCGAAATCAGAAGGTCTTTTTAAGGGATACTGGTATCCTACACACTCTGTTGGGTATCGAGACTTGGGAGCAATTGGATTTACAACCTGATACCGTTAAAGGGGCTAGCTTTGAGAGTTATGCAATTGAAGCTCTAATCCATGCTGCAAATGGTCGTTGTGAAGCTCAATTCTATCGCCACAAGAATGCCGAGATTGATCTTGTGCTTAACTTTCCAGCACAACGAAATCGGCTAGTTGCAATCGAGTGTAAAGTAAATTCTAGTCGCTCCTTGAAATCAGGTTTCTATACAGCGTGCGAAGCAATCAAAGTAGCTGATCAAGACCGGTTTATGGTTCATTCTGATGAAAGACCCTCCTATCACGGAGATGTCCCCAAACTAGACTTAAGAACAGCGATCAAACAAATCTCCAAGATCGCGCAAGAAAGGCAATAAATTCACTTGTTAAGTGAATAGCGTCTTCAACCCATGATGGAACCGCCCGAATGTCTGCTTCTGGCCCAAGTTTCTAGGCACTTCTGGCATGTAACAGCTATCTAACAGCGGACATTGACAGTCACCATCGTCGTCAGACGTTAACTCAAGGTTGAGCCCTTCCCAAATTCATCATTGATAATATCGCTAGTTTATCAACCCAAAGATCCAGCCCGCAGTCATGGAACCTGTTACGGCGAGGGTGAGGTAAAGGAGGAACGGTTTGATCTTCAGGACTGGGAAGATTGCCATTGCACCCCAGATGCTGACCACTCCGCCGGACACTAGAAATGCCATTGCTGCGCCAGAGGACATGCCGTGGTCCATGAGCGAGCGGGTTAACGGCAAGGCGGCGTAGCCATCCAGATAAGCCGGAGCACCAACAAACACTGCCAGTGGAATGGCCCACCAAACATCGCCGCCGACATATGCGGTCAGGGCTTCAGGTTCCAGCAGGCTTTGAAGCACGAACTCAGCGGCAAAGGCCGGGATCAGGCAGATCAGTACAAGTCGGGTGATTGCGATGAACTCCTCGCGAAAATGACGGCGATGTGCTGGTGAGCGCCAAATGGTCCATTGAACCTTTCCGGATTGACAGGTCTGGCCGAGGTTTCCGACGAGGGTGTTCTCACGCAGTACTGATTGAGCCCAGGGGCGTTTGCTGGCGAATGCGGTTATGGCCCCACCAAATAGGCCCAGTCCCATAGCGGCAATGGTTTTGCCAATGGCAAAGCTTATGCCCAGGGTGGCAGCCGTTGTGGCAAGCATTGCTGGGTCTGTGACAGGTGATGACAACCAGAAGGCCATAACCGGAGCGAGTGGCACACCGGCGGCCAGTAGACCGGCCATGAGCGGCCATGAGCGGCAAAACAGTGACACCACACACGGGTGTGACCGCGCCTATCAATGAGGCGGCCATAATGGTTTTCAGCAGATTGCCGTTAAAGACCTCAGCAATGTGGCGACTAGCACCGCTGGCGCTCACCCATGCGGCGATGAGTATGCCAGGAATAACCAGAGGTGAGACCTTAAGCAGGCTGATTGCAACAAATACGAGGGTTTCCTTGGCTTGGATAGGAAAAGCAATCGCGAGTGCTACCATGAGCATGAGTGCGATGGAGATCAGAATTTTCGTCTTTGAGATTGTGAGAGCGAGGGCGCTTTCGCTTGCCATGGAGCATCCTTTCTTAAGTTGCCGGCAAGGTAGCAACTTGAAAGAATTTAAAGAAACGAATAGCTTTAAATTCAGATATCAATGAAAGCGAAATCTTATCATGCCTCATCTGGATAGTGACTTGCTCAGAACGTTCCTTGCGGTCAGGGATACGGGCAGCATTTTGGCTGGTGCGGAGAGGATCCATCGCACCCAGTCTGCTGTCAGCGTGCAGATCCGAAAACTGGAAGAGCTGCTGGGCAAAGCTGTGTTTGTGCGCCATGGGCGCGGTGTGCGTCTTACAGCTGCGGGGGAACGGCTTGAGCCTGTCGCCCGAAAGGTTGTTAGGGAGCTCAACGACATTTTTGCTGAGCTCACCGGGGCAGAGCTTGCCGGGGTGTTGCGTATTGGAGTTCCTGATGATTATAGCTCCGAGCTGCTTTTGCAGATTATTGCCGAGTTTGCGCGGGATAACCCCAAGGTGGAGCTCAACGTTCAGCGTTCTTTGAGCACTGGATATTCGGCGGCTCTGGCCTCTGGGCAGATGGATATCGCGGTGCATGAGGTTGCTGAACTGGGGCTGAACATGGAGCCGTTAAAAAATGAGCAGGTCGTTTGGGCAGCCTCCCGCGCCCATGCAGTGCATGAAGCTGATCCTTTGCCCGTAGCGCTGTTTGATCGTGACTGTTGGTGGCGGGACATGGCGGTGAATGCGCTGAACGAGAGCGGGAAGACCTACCGGGTCGTCTATTCCAGCGAGAGCGCAACAGGTGTTGCGGCAGCAGTGCGCGCAGGTGTTGCTGTCGGAGTGCTGAGAGCAGGGATGTTAGGGGCTGACATCACGCCGCTTTCCGCTGAGCAGGGATTTCCGGCATTGCCCGCATCCAAGCTGGTGATTGAGTTTGGCTCGAACATCGACACCAAGACCTGCGGCGCGATGGCGGATGCTATTCGCAAAGCGTTTGCAGGCATGCGTTGACACATTTCATATTGAGGGCGGATGACTATCTTAATGATATCTACTTCGCAACGTACCCATTGCATTCAATGAGGATCGAGATTTAGTAGTCTCTGATCAGTAAAGAGTAATTGTAGAAGTTATCGGGCAAACCTCTCGCTGCCCATTGTAAAACACTTCAACGACTGCATATGGCGCCTCGGCGCTAGCTGATTGAGGTCACTCATTGGTACTCACGCGTGGTCCTAGATTAGTACCGTATATGATCAAATGTTGGATCTATCTACCTCAACATTCAATCTAACCACCAACTGTCTCGTCTCAGTTTATATGGCAATGTGCGGTCAATGCCTTTTTGCTTAAATAGGCGCTGATTTTGTCGCCAAAAATAACCGCTTTTGGTGAAGTTGATGTTCTCTAGCTTCTTGCGAAAACGTGTTAAAACCCCGGCTAAGACGATGAGCAGACTCGCAATGGCAACAAGATAAACTGCTCCAGAAGAATAGGAAGGATCAAACCAAGTTCGGACCAGCCAGAGGAAAGGCTCAAACGCCAGAATTGCTGAGGCCATACCAAACCAGAATGCCGCAAATTGATGGTGTGTAAGAATATGTTTCATGCAAATCGTTGTGCCACGCTATTTTGCAGAACCTATCCATCATCTGTGCAGATTTTCAGCATTTTGCGCAGGTGAGCTTAAGGCGCATGTTGTCGGGAATGAAACTGCTGCAGAAGGGTTGCTGCAAAAGCTGCAAAATGGCTTGCAATCTGAGGAGGTAAAAGCACAAAGCACTGTCTATCTAACCTGCAAATGGTCAGTTGAGCAATTCTGGTTCGTGAACTTGTTTATTTTAGAAGCCTTCGGCTGAGGATGTCTCAACCTCAGCTAGAACCACTCCAATGTCCGGTAATGGCCCCTCTGCTACTACATCAAAGCGTTTAATCCATCTCTTAAGCTTCTTCATAACTCCAAAGCATGACACTCCATATAAACCAGTAAGTTAGAAGATTCACTTTCGTTTCGCTTGACCCATTTAAATAAAATGGTACTCTCGACCCAATTCAAGAAGTGAGTCGAGCATGACTGGGAAGAGTGACACTTACAGCCGTACATATACGGCGTCCGAAGTTGCCAAGATCGTTGGGATGAATATCGAGACGTTGCGGGTCTGGAGGCGGCGGAAGCAATTGGTGCTTGAGGGCGAGCGCCAAGGCTGGACCCGATATACCTTTAATGATCTGATGGCCGTTGCCACCTACCACAACATGGTACGCTCTCATTGCACAAATACGATTGCAGAGCTGATTGCCGGGACTGTCTCACAGCAGCTCGCCAACAAATGGTCTGGTATTCTTGGCACAGAAAGTAGTGTTTTCTGCCTTTGCAACAATGCAATGGATGAGGAAAATATTCAGATAGAGATGCATCTCGGACTGGAAGAGCTTCTGGAGGCGATCACTCAGATTATGCGAAGCTCAAAACGTCAGCCTGCCTATCATATTGTCGATTGTGGCGCTTTGTTTTTGAAAGTGCTGGTGTCTTGCACAAAGGTTCGTGAGGAGAGCGAGTAATCGCTTTGGCTCATTAAATCACAGGCCCATGCTATCGGCATCAAAACTTCTATAGCCTGAAGATCGAGAGGGGATCGATATGGCGAGAGCGCAGTTGAACTTGAGTATCCAGCCGTATCGCATGCTGAAGAGAGCTGATGCGGCTTCCTATTGCGGACTAAGTGCAACCAGCTTCCTGGCCAATTGCCCGGTTCCCGCTGTTCTTCTTCCCGGAGGGCGCAAGGTCTGGGACGTCAAGGATCTGGATCGCTGGATTGAAGGCTTAAAGGAAGACAGCCGTCCATCGGATGATGATCTCCTCAATCAGCTGGGAGCCTGATATGACGATAATCCGGGTCAAAGGCTTTAAGATCTTCAATGACCAGCATGGCAAGCTGCGGTGTTATCATCGCAAGACTGGTGAGCCGATCAATCTGGAAAAAGCGCCAATTGGCAGTGCTGCCTTTCTGGCGGAATGCGAGCGACTGACAAGCTTGATGTCAATGGCTGATACCAGCAGGCCGGGCACGCTCGGCAATCTGATTGACAAGTATCGCGCCAGCTCTGCCTTTCTTGAGTTGGCTGAGCGCACCAAGTCGGACTACCAGAAGGTCTTTGATTATCTGGCGCCAATCAACAACACACCCCTCTCCCGCTTTACCTCACCCTTCATAGTCAAACTCAGAGATAAAGCAGAGGAACAGCGTAAGCGGCGCTTTGCTAACTATGTAAAACAAGTGCTCTCTGTTTTGTTTTCTTGGGGCAAAGAACGTGGGTTCGTCAAAGAAAACCCTGCTCTTGGGGTTAAATCCATTCGCAAACCTAAGAACGCTCCAATCGCCAACAGGCCCTGGACGGATGACGAGCGCAGGATCGTTTTAAAACACGCCCCTGCTCAGATGGTCCCTGCCCTTACCTTGATGATGTATACGGGACTTGGTCCGCAAGACGCGCTTACACTTGCCAAGCAACAATACCAAAATGGTTTCATCTCAACCCGGCGAGCCAAAACAGGGGCCCCAGTCTTTTGGCCTGTCATCGCACCTTTGAAAGCAGCTCTTGATGAAGCGCCAGATCACGAAGCGCCAACGCTTTGCGCAAACTCCAGAGGGCAATCATGGACTGTTTCGGGGTTCAGAGCATCATGGCGCAAACTACGCATCCAATTAGAAGACAAGAGCCTGATTGAGCCGGGCCTTACTCTTTATGGTCTGCGGCATACGGTGGCGACTATTTTACGGGAGATTGGGCTGAACGACAGAGACCTTGCCGCCGCACTGGGACATGAGACAGAAGCGATGGCACGGCTTTATGCCAAGGGAGCTGATTTGCGCAAAAGCATGTCGGATATTGCTGTCCGATTTGAGAAGGAAATCACTTTGCGCGGGGAAGAGTTCAGCAAGCGGTTGGAGCAAAAGTGTCAAACCATGCCGAAAAAAGTGTCAAACCTTGAGAAAGCTGAGCGAATGCTCGATTTATTATCTAGTAATTTCAAGGAGATAAGTGGTGCCCGGAGGCGGATTCGAACCACCGACACGCGGATTTTCAATCCGCTGCTCTACCAACTGAGCTATCCGGGCATTTCGCGTTGGGCAGTGTGCCCCGCTGAGGTGAGGGTCTTATAGGGTGCCAGATTTCTTCTGTCCAGCACCTCAATGAGTTTTCCCAAAGGCTTTTAGGGGGTTAAATCTTTTTTTTCGCAGAGTGTATTGCACGAAAGAAGTCAGGCCATAAAAAAGGGCGCTGTTCAAGCGCCCTTAATTCTCTCTCATTCTCAAAAACCTTAGACAGTGACCCAACTGGCCTGTTCGTGAGATTTGGCCATGGTCTGAACGAGACCCTCGATGAAGATACCGCGTTCGAAGTCGATAAGGTGACTGTCTTCACCCTGGAGGCTTTTCAGGATCTCGTTTACTTCAATAATCTTCAGATCGTTAAAGCCGAGACCGTGGCCCGGAGCCGGGATGAAGCGGTCGTATGGTGCATGGGCTGGCCCTGCCAGAACCGTGGTATAGCCCTGCCCTGCCACGTCACCTTCAGCTTTGTAGACGTGCATTTCGTTCATGCGTTCCTGATCATAAACGATAGACCCTTTTGAGCCGAAGATCTGCGCTGCAATACGGCCTTTACGGCCCCATGCAGAGCGGTTGAGCTGGAGGGTGCCGTTGCCGCCGTTTTCCAGTTCAAACAGCACGGTGGCTGCATCATAGGTCTCAACAGCTTTGTCGTTGCCTGCTGCGTCCTTACGGGTCGCATATGGTTTGGTCATGTGGCACATGACTTTTGAGATGCGCAGGTCCAGAGCCATGAGGAGAGACATGGTGTGCACGCCAAAGTCATCCAGTGCGCCAAAGCCGGAAGCTGCGCCGCTTTTGATGCCCCATTCATCATCCGGGTTGGCCATGAAGTCTTCGTCCATTTCCAGTCGGACTTGCAGCACTTCTCCGATTTCACCTGCATTCAACAGGTCACGGATGCGGCGCATCATGGGATTTTGGATGTAGTTGTACCCCAGGAAAGTTTTCTTGCCGGACTTTCGGGAGGCTTCCAGCATCTTCTGCGCGTCCGCGTAGGACGGAGCCATTGGCTTTTCGCAATAGACGTGCTTGCCAGCTTCCAGAGCTGCGATTGCCATTTCCGGGTGGAACTCATTCGGCGTGGTAATCGAGATAATGTGAATATCGGGATCTGCCAACATATCGCGCCAGTTGCCCGTTGACTTGGCAAAGCCGAAGTCTTTTGCACGTGCTGCTGCCAGCTCTTCATTCACCTCAGCAAGCGTCACCAATTCTGGCTTCAGCTCACCACCAAACACACCGGATACAGCATTCCATGCCAGAGCATGACATTTGCCCATGTATCCGGTTCCAATCAGACCTACGCCGATTTTTTCCATCTCAGTAATCCTGGAAGTGCCCCTAGAATAGAACGTGCTATGAGGCGGGGCATTGATAAAATGAAGGAGCGGCATGATCGGGCAATGCCGCTCCTCAGTGTCTCACTGAACATTCTGAATGTTGCGTATGCCTGACCCGAAAACCGATCTGCGATCTTCGGGAATACACATCAAACAGTGCCGCCCAGTGATGCCTCCAAACTGGCAAGCTCCTGCCCGCCAGCCATGAGATCTTGTAGTTCCTCAGCGGTGATTTCACCCTTCTTCGCAGTGCCGAGGGTTTTGCCCCTGTTCAGCACTGTGAAGCGGTCACCCACTGCCATGGCGTGGCGTACGTTGTGCGAAATGAACACGACGCCAACACCCTTTTTGCGGACTTTGTCCATAGTCGAGAGCACGTTTGAAGTCTGGCGTACGCCAAGAGCAGAGGTTGGCTCGTCGAGGATGAGGACCTTCGCGCCGAAGTAAACGGCTCGTGCGATTGCGACTGTCTGACGTTCCCCGCCGGACAGTGTGCCCACGGCCTGGTCTGGTTCACGCAGGTTGATACCCATCTTGGACATCTCTTCCATGGTCACTTCGTTTGCGTACTTGTGATCAAAGTAAGAGATTGGTCCGAACTTCTTAACCGGCTCGCGGCCAAGCCAGAAGTTGCGGGTGATGGACATGAGGGGGATCATCGCAAGGTCCTGATGCACCGTTGCAATGCCTGCATTCATGGCATCACGTGGGCTTTCAAAGACGTGCTTTTGACCATCCACGACGATCTCGCCCTTACTTGGCTTGTGCACGCCGGACATGGTTTTGATGAAGGTGGATTTACCTGCACCATTGTCACCAAGCAGACAATGCACTTCGCCGGGCATGACGGAGAACGAAACACCAGCCAAAGCAATGACAGAGCCAAAATGCTTTTCGATGTTCTTCATCTCAACAATAGGTGTCGTCATGATCAGCGCTCCCCTGTGACGCGCTTGCGGATCATGTTGTTAAACAACACCGCGATCAGCAGCATGGAACCGAGGAAGACCAGATACCAGTCCTGATCGATGTTGGTGTAGCTGAGGCCGATCAGCACCATTCCGAAGATGATGGAGCCGAAGAAAGCACCAATTGCGGAACCGTAACCGCCTGTCAGCAAACAGCCGCCGATCACCGCTGCAATGATTGCCTCAAACTCCTTCTGGAAGCCACGACGAGCATCTGTTGAGCCTGCATCCATAACAGTCAGGATTGCGACAAGAGCTGCACAGCATGCGGTGAACATGAACAGGTACATCTTGACCTTGCGCACTGGCACGCCGGAATTACTTGCTGCGTTGCTGTCACCACCCGCTGCAAAGATCCAGCTGCCAAATGGGGAGCGAAGCAGAACCCAAGTTGCCAGAAGTGCCAGCAGGACAAACCAGAGAATATCAACCGGGATGCCGTCTACTTTCGGCTTGCCGGACTTGAAGGTGTCGATCCAGCCAGCTTCGGCCAGCCAGTAGAAGAATGGTGTGAACGCTTCTCCACTGAAGAAGTCAGCAAGCCAGCTGCCTTCAAATTCTGCACGGATGCCGCGCAGCTGAGTTGAGCCGCCGGTTGCCGCTTTGAGGCCAACCAGAGACAGGCCGCGCAGGATAAACAGGAACGCAAGCGTTACAATGAAGGATGGCAGACCTGTGCGGATGACGATCTGTCCGTTTATGGCCCCCATCGCAGCAGCAGCCATGAAGGTGACGATGATCGCTGCATAGAGTGGCAGGTCAAAGGTGACCATTGCCGCGCCGAAAATCAGGCCTGTGAACGCAACCATGGAGCCAACGGAGAGGTCAAACTCACCGCCGATCATGAGAAGTGCCGCCCCAATTGCCAGAATGCCGAGTTGGGCAGCAGGCGTCATGAAGTTCAGGATCCCCGCGAGGGTGAACATCTTAGGGTCAGCAGTAAAAAGAAAGAAGATTGTTACGAGAGCAAGGCCAGCAATGGCGCCGAGTTCAGGACGCTTCATGAGCCGGGATATGAGCGAGACGTTTTTTACTCTTTCGTCCGCGCTCTCAACAGCAAGATCGGACATTTTATTTCCCTCAGTTTTGCATGAAATGAGAGGGATGCGTGCACCCCTCCCACAGCAAAGCTCCTTAGCGGATGCCTTGAGCGGACAGCTCTACAACCTGACCGGCTTTATCAGCGGTGATCAGGTTTGGACCGGATGGAACGTTGCCACCAGGGATAAGTCCGTACTCTGCATTGAGAGCCAGGAAGATAACGGGCAGGTAGCCCTGAAGGAACTGCTGCTGGTCGATTGCAAATGCTGCTTTACCGTCAGCGACTGACTGCAGGAAGCCTGCAGACATATCGAAGGTTGCAACATTAACTTCACCAGTGCGTCCAACTGCTTCAACAGCTGCCACTGCTGGCTCACCTACGAGAGATGCACCAAGACCCATGATGGTGTCGATGTCTTCGTTGGATTCCAGAGTTGCCTTGATCTTCGCTTCAACTTCAGCTGGATCGTTGTTGGTTGGAACAACAGTTACGTTGCCGCCAAAGCCAGCTGCAAAACCGTCACAACGCAGGTCAAGGGACACGTTGCCCACTTCCTGGTTTACGCAGATGCCGACTTTGCCGCCCATGTCAGCAAGCTTTTCGCCTGCTGCTTTACCAGCGTCATACTCATCCTGGCCCACGTGCAACAAAGCGCCAAAGCTTGCAGACACATCACTACCGGAGTTCATGGAGATGACAGGGATGCCAGCTTCTACTGCTTTGGTAATGGATGGGCCGAGCGCGTCACCATCTGGAATGGACACAACAATTCCGTCCGGCTCCTGAACGATCGCTGCATCGATCAGCTGGCTCATGGCCACCATGTCAAAAGTTTCTGGAGCACGGTAAGAAACGTTAGCGCCGCTGTCTTTTGCTGCTTTGTCTACACCGTTTTTAACAACAGACCAGAATGGGTCATTTGCCTGGCCGTGGCTCACAACAATGATGTCAGCAGCCATTACAGCAGGTGCAGTCATGATCGCAGCAGCAGCTACGAACGCGCGTAAAGTCATTTTCATATAAACCTCCCAAGATTGGCGTTTGCCAATTTTAAGTTAGGGTTTCCCCTAGAAGTCTGATGTTTATCTCGTCCACAAACACCAGAGTTCGAATGCGTTTCCGCACGAATTGTAGTGCTCAGCCGTCCCACGGGCAAAAGCACCCATCACCCCCCATTATATCAACGCAAGCCTGATTGCGGCAAATGCGTGCTGAATCAGCACTTTAAAAGGGTGATGGACAGAGCACGTGTAACCGGCCCTACAATCGTAGAATTCATCCAAATTTTAGCAATTCAGAAAATTCATTCCAAATTTATAGAACGTACATTGCGGTTTTTCAAGTTTTGGAATAGATTTTTTTCATGACACAGAATTTAGACGCAATTAGCCCAGACATTCCCTCGGATTACGAGAGCCTGAAAGCTCGAATAAGTACTCTTTCGGACAGCATGCCCAAGCGCCTTTTGCAGTGCGCAAGATATGCTTTGGCGAATCCAGACAGAATCGCTCTTGGCACTACAGCTGAGATTGCCAGTGCTGCAGGCGTGCAGCCTTCTACTCTTGTTCGCTTTGCTCAAACGCTTGGGTTTGACGGCTTCTCGCAGATGCAGCAGATCTTTCAGGGACAGTTGGTTGGCCGCAACTCTGAGTATACAGAGCGCCTGACGAAGATCCGCGAGAGTGGAACAAACACTCCGGGCAGCATTCTTGGCAACTTTGTAGAACGCTCCAAACAGTCGCTTGATGATCTTCTGCGCCAGGTCGACACAGTCGCTCTTGAGCGCTCCATTGAAGCGCTGTCAGCTGCAGAAAACATACACTTATTAGGCCTGAGACGTGCATACCCGGTCGTCAGCTACCTACACTATACATTGGGCAAGATGGGCGTGAGAACGAACCTTCTGGAATACACAGGCGGCATTCTGGAAGAGCGTGTTCAGTTCATCAATGAGAACGATGCTTTGTTTGTGGCGACCTTCAGTCCCTACTCTCCTGAGGTGGTTGAGTTTGCGAGCAAGGCCTTTGGTCGGGGCGTCTCTGTTATATCCCTGACCGACAGCGTTCTGTCTCCAATTGCCCGCGTTTCTTCAACCGTTCTGGAGGTTAATGAGGCCGAGCACGGCGCGTTCAGATCACTCTCCACAACCATGTGTCTTGCGACTTCTATCGCTGTTGCCGTTGGCGATGCGCGAAAGTGGACGTCCCTCTCCTAGAGTACCTCTAAGGAATCAACGGGAAGCCGGCAAAGGACTGAAATTGGAAAGGAGCCTGTTTAAAATTTTGGAACAAAGCTCATTCTATTTTGAACAGATATTCCACTTGTGATTATTTTTGGAATATGTAATCTTTCAGGAAATGCTAGTACCTGATTGGGAGAATCCGTTGAAATCACTTGATGTCATCACAATCGGCCGGTCATCGGTCGACCTGTATGGAACGCAGGTTGGCAGCCGACTGGAAGACATGTCTTCATTTAATAAGTATGTCGGCGGCTCACCAACCAATATGTCAGTCGGAACAGCCCGTCTTGGGCTGAAATCTGCCCTTATCTCCCGCGTAGGGGATGAGCACATGGGCCGCTTCATCCGCGAGCAGCTGGTTAAAGAAGGCGTTTGCGTTGATGGTCTTGTTACTGACAAGGACCGCCTGACCGCCCTTGTTATTCTTGGCATTCGCGACAAAGAGCAGTTTCCGCTGATTTTCTATCGCGAGAACTGTGCCGACATGGCGCTGTGCGAAGATGATATTGATCCTGAGTTCATCGCCTCAGCTGGCTGTGTGACTGTTACCGGTACCCACCTCTCGCATCCACGCACGGAAGCTGCTGTTTTAAAAGCGCTGCGTCTTGCGAAAGAGAACGGTTCCCGCACGGCTCTGGACATTGACTATCGCCCGAACCTTTGGGGTCTTGCGGGCCATGGTGATGGTGAAGAGCGTTTCATCGCCTCTGAAAAGGTGACTGCTGAGCTGCAAAAGCACCTGCACCTGTTTGATCTGATCGTTGGTACGGAAGAAGAGTTCCATATCGCAGGCGGTTCTACCAACACGCTTGAAGCGCTGAATGCCGTGCGCAAGGTCAGCAAGGCTGCTCTTGTTTGCAAGCGTGGCCCGATGGGCGCTGTGGTGTTTGAAGACGAGATTGGCGCGAGCCTTGATGATGGCAAGTCCGGTCCGGGCTTCCCGATTGAAGTGTTCAACGTGCTTGGCGCGGGCGATGGCTTTATGTCTGGCCTGCTGCGCGGCTGGCTGAAGGATGAAACCTGGGAGACCACCCTCACCTATGCGAATGCGTGTGGTGCGTTTGCTGTGTCCCGTCATGGCTGTGCGCCTGCTTACCCAAGCTGGGAAGAGCTGCAGTGGTTCCTTGATAACGGTTCCTCCGAGCATGCTCTGCGCAAAGACAAGAAGCTGGAGCAGATCCACTGGTCTACCAACCGCAAGGGTGAGTGGTCCAACATGAAGGTGTTTGCCTTCGACCATCGCTCTCAGCTGGAAGACATGGCAGCCAAAGTTGGCGCGTCCGAAGACAAGATCCCTGAGTTTAAAGAGCTTTGCCTCAAAGCTGCTCAACAGGTTCGTGCTGGCGGTGACGACTACGGCATTTTATGCGATGGCCGTCTTGGTGAGGAAGCTCTGTTCAAAGCAACGGGTTCCGGTCTTTGGATTGGCCGTCCGGTTGAACTGCCAGGCTCTCGCCCACTGGAGCTGGAGATCGGCCCAGACCTTGGTTCGCAGCTGGCGGAATGGCCGGTTGAGCATGTGGTCAAGGTGCTGTGCTTCTACCATCCAGATGACAGCGCTGAGATGAAGGCCCGTCAGGAAGAGACCATTTTACGCCTTGCGCATGCATGCCGTGAAAATAATCTGGAATTTTTGCTGGAAGTCATCCCGTCCAAGGTTGGACCGGTTGATGATGATACCACCGCGACTATTATTCAGCGCTTCTATGATCTGGGTGTTTACCCTGACTGGTGGAAGCTGGAGCCATTGAAGACTGACGCAGGCTGGCAGAAAGCTTGTGACGCGATCAAGTCAAATGATCCTTGGTGCCGCGGTATTGTTGTTCTTGGCCTTGATGCACCAGCTGAGGAGCTCGCTGCGAGCTTTGAGGTTGCAGGCAAGTATGACCTTGTGAAAGGTTTTGCTGTGGGCCGCACTATTTTTGCTGAAGCTGCTGAAAAGTGGCTTGGCGGAAACATTTCTGACGAAGAAGCCATCGCTAACATGGCTGCAAAATTTGAAGGCCTCGGATCTGTCTGGGAGCAGGCCCGAATGGATAAGAAAGAAGTTGCATGAGCACGATCAGATTAACAGCCGCGCAGGCTCTGGTTCGCTATCTAGCAGCCCAGAAGACGCCTGAGGGAGACAGCTTTATTGCTGGGGTCTGGGCTATTTTCGGTCACGGTAACGTGGCGGGTCTTGGTGAAGCGCTTTATCACGCTCAGGACACGCTGCCGACCTACCGCGGTCACAACGAGCAAGGTATGGCCCATGCGGCTATTTCCTATGCCAAAGCATCCAACCGTCGCCGTGCGATGGCTGTGACCACCTCTATTGGTCCCGGTGCGACCAACATGGTGACTGCTGCTGCGCTGGCTCACGTGAACCGCCTGCCGGTTCTGCTGTTGCCAGGTGACGTGTTTGCAAACCGTGCGCCGGACCCAGTACTTCAGCAGATTGAAGACTTTCAGGATGGCACCGTCAGTGCAAATGACACTTTCCGCCCTGTAAGCCGTTACTATGACCGCATCCAGCGCCCTGAGCAACTGCTGACTGCTCTGCCACGCGCTATGGCGGTTATGACTGATCCGGTTGAGTGCGGTCCTGTAACTCTGGCCATGTGTCAGGATGTGCAGGCAGAAGCATTTGACTGGCCACTGAGCTTCTTTGAAGAGCGCACCCTGCACTTCCGCCGCCCTGCACCAGATGCGCTGGAGCTGGAAACTGCGGTTGCTGCTATCCGCGCTGCGAAGAAGCCAATGATCATTGCTGGTGGTGGTGTGCACTACTCTCTGGCAACGGATGATCTGAAGAGCTTTGCTGAGACACACAATGTACCGGTTGCTGAAACGCAGGCTGGCAAGTCCGCTCTGCCATGGGATCATGAGCTGAATCTGGGCAGTATTGGTGTGACCGGTTCTGCTGCTGCGAATGCGATTGCGGAAGATGCTGATCTGATCATCGCAGTTGGCACACGCCTGCAGGACTTCACGACAGGCTCCTGGGCACTGTTTAAGAACCCGGATCGTCGTATCTTGCAGCTGAACGCCGCGTCTTATGACAGTGGCAAGCACAATGCGCTTCCGCTGGTGTGTGATGCGCGTGTTGGCTTGCAAGCTCTCAGCCAGAACTTAGGCGACTGGAAGGCTGCGACCGAGACTGCGTCTCACCTTGCGACCTGGCTCTGCGCCGTTGAGAATGCAACAGCTGCCCCTGAGGGCGGCAATGAGCTGCCAACTGATGCGCAGGTGATTGGCGCTGTTCAGCGTGCCTCCAACGCTGACACCACTGTTGTGTGTGCGGCTGGCGGCCTGCCGGGCGAACTGCATAAGCTTTGGAAGACCGACAAGCCGGGTGGTTACCATCTGGAATACGGCTTCTCCTGCATGGGCTACGAGATTGCCGGTGGTCTTGGCGTGAAGATGGCCAAGCCTGAGAACGAAGTGGTCGTCATGGTTGGCGATGGCAGCTACATGATGATGAACTCCGAGCTGGCGACTTCTGTCATGCTGGGTCACAAGATCATTCTGGTGCTGCTGGACAACCGCGGTTACGGCTGCATCAACCGTTTGCAGATGGCAACCGGTGGTGACAACTTCAACAATCTGTTGGATGACGCTTACCACGTTGAGCCATCCAACATTGATTTTGCTGCTCATGCGGGTGCAATGGGGGCAACCTCTGAGCACGTGAAAAGCATTGATGAGCTGAGTGAAGCTCTGGAGCGTGCAAAAGCCAGCACCAAGTCCTACTGCATTGTGATCGACACCGATCCGCTGCCAACCATGCCGGAAGGTGGCCACTGGTGGGATGTTGCTGTGCCAGAAGTATCAAAAAGAAAAGAAGTTAATGAAGCTCGCAAGGGCTATGAGCATGCGCTGATCAATCAGCGTTTGGGGGACTAAGGCCAATGATCCGTTACGGAACCAACCCAATTGCGTGGAGCAATGACGACGACCGTACTCTTGGTGCGCACATTTCTCTGGAACAGTGCCTGAGCGAGGCTGGCAAAATCGGCTTTGACGGCATTGAAAAGGGCCACAAGATGCCAACCGAGCCAGCTGCTTTAAAAGCTGCGCTCGACCCGCATGGTCTTGCCTTTGTTTCCGGCTGGCATTCCCTGAACCTGTTGGCGCATAGCGTTGAAGAGGAAAAGAAGGCGATCCAGCCGCACCTCGACCTGCTCAAAGCCATGGGCTGCAAGGTCTGCATCACTTGTGAAACTTCCAACGCGATCCACGGTGCTGATGACACACCGCTGGCAGACAAGCCTGTGCTTGCTGACGACCAGTGGGCAAAGTTTGGCGCTGACGTTGAAGCGGTTGCTGCTTATTGTGCTGAACAGGGCATCTCGCTCGTTTACCATCACCACATGGGTACTGTGGTACAGAGCGGTGAAGAGATTGATCGCTTTATGGACGTGACCGGACCGAACACCTACCTGCTGCTGGACACTGGCCATGCATGGTTTGGTGGTGCAGATCCGGTAGAAGTTGCCAAGAAGCATATGGCTCGTGTGCGTCATTTGCATGCGAAGAACGTTCGCCCGACTGTCCGTGCACAGGTTGAAGGCGAGCGCCTGAGCTTCCTGGAAGGCGTCCGCCGCGGTGTGTTCACCGTTCCTGGCGATAAAGAAGGCGGCGTTGATTTTGAACCTGTGCTGAAGGTTGCAGCCGAGCATGGCTATGAGGGCTGGCTGGTGATTGAAGCAGAGCAGGATCCTGATCAGCGTAATCCGTTCACATACCAGAGCATGGGCCTGATAGCACTGCGCGAGATGGCTGTTAGCGCTGGTCTTGATAAGAAGGTAGTCGCATGAGCAAGCTTCTCGTAAAACCCAATGGTAAAGAGGGCAAGGTGCATGACATCACGCCTGAAAGCGCCGGTTGGGGCTACGTTGGCTTTGGCCTTTACCATCTGGAACCGGGCGCAAGCGCCAAGGAGCTGATGAAGGGCAAAGAAGCCATTCTGGTTATCGTGGAAGGCAAAGCGTCCATCACCTCCGATGGTCAGGACTTTGGCACACTTGGTGAGCGCAAGAACGTGTTTGAGCGCATCAAGCCATGGTGTGTGTACGTTCCTGCCGGAGCTGAGTGGAGCGCAACCGCTGTTACCAAGCTGACACTGGCTGTGTGTACTGCCCCTGCAAAAGACGGCAGCTATCCTGCCCGTGTGATTGGCCCGGATGATATTCCAAGTGTTGAGCGCGGCGTTGGTGCCAACACCCGCTACATCCACCCGATTGCCATGGAAGACCAAGACTTTGCAGAGAGCCTGCTGGTGACTGAGGTTTATACCCCTCAGGGCAACTGGTCCTCTTATCCTCCGCATCGTCATGATGAAGATAACTTCCCGGAAATGACCTATCTGGAAGAGACGTATTATCACCGTCTCAACCCGGACCAAGGTTTCGGCTTCCAGCGTGTGTTCACTGAAGATGGTGAGCTGGATGAGGCGATTGCCATGTCCAGCGGGGATGTTGTGCTTGTACCAAAAGGTCACCATCCGTGTGGCTCCCCTTATGGCTACGAGATGTACTACCTGAATGTGATGGCTGGCCCGATGCGCAAATGGCGCTTCCAGAACCACCCTGACCACGACTGGATTGCTCAGCGCGACGCTAAACCTGCGGACGCCTAAGGCACCTGATATCCGCATGTTCCCAGAGCTATTTTGCTGGGAACATGCGTTTAATAAACGCGTAGGTTCTCCGGAAACCACCAGGCATTCGTTGGAAATGCGCGATATAAACGCTGTTGTGAAAGATAAGCTATGACTGTTTCAATTGGCCTGTTGGGAGCTGGCCGTATTGGCAAGACCCACGCAAAAGCTGTGAGCCAGCTTGAAAATGCCAAGCTGGCTGCTGTGTTCGACCCGTTTGAAGATGCTGCAAAAGAGATCGCAGCTCAGACAGGTGCACGTGTTGACGGCCTTGATGCCATCATGAATGACCCGGCTATTGATGCTGTGATCATCGCGACCCCAACTGATCTGCACGCTGAGCAGATTGAGCAGGCTGCGCGTGCTGGTAAGGCAATCTTCTGCGAAAAACCAATCCATCTGGATGGTGACCGTGTGCGCGAATGCCTGAAGGTTGTTGAAGAGACCAGCGCAAAGCTGATGGTTGGCTTCAATCGTCGTTTTGACCCGAACTTCGCTGAAGTGAAGCGCCAGATTGAAGCTGGTGTGATTGGTGACGTTGAGATGGTTCAGATCACCTCTCGTGACCCTTCCCCGCCACCAGTCGACTACGTGAAGCGCTCCGGCGGTCTGTTCAAAGACATGATGATCCATGACTTTGACATGGCTCGCTTCCTGCTTGGCGAAGAAGTTGTTGAAGTGAACGCAATGGGCAGCGCGATCGTTTCTGAAGAGATCGGCGCAGCTGGTGACGTGGACACGGCAACTGCAACTTTGAAAACGGCAAGCGGCAAGATCTGCACCATCACCAACTCCCGCCGCGCAACATACGGTTACGACCAGCGCGTGGAAGTGCACGGCTCTAAGGGCATGGTGTCTGCAGAAAACATGCGTACCACCACTGTGACTGTTGCAAACGGCGAAGGTTACACTGCTGAGCCTCTCATGGACTTCTTCATGGAGCGCTATGAAGCAGCTTACCGCATTGAGCTGGCTGCCTTCGTTGACGCTTTGACCAGTGGTTCCGAGATCTCTCCAAACGGTTTCGACGGTTTGAAAGCTCTTGAGCTGGCAGAAGCAGCAACTGCAGAAGTTGCTAAAGCACGCGATCTCGCAAACGCTTAAGCTGCTTTCAGATTTTAGTATGAAAAGGGCCGATGCATTGCACCGGCCCTTTTTTGTTTCCAAAACTTCGGCTTATGCCATGGCTGCCTGACGGCGGACGGTGGCGATGCGGAAGCGGTTGGCGACGTAGGCGCCGTCTGTGAGGCTGGCGTTGCCTGCCGGGTTGGCGCCGGTGACGTGGAAGTCAGAGTAAGCTGCTGACTGGTTCACATAGATGTTGCCAGTGAGGTTCACAGAAAGCGGTGCGCCTGCCCATGCGTAGGCGTCAGTGGCCTGATCAATCACCTCTTCCTTTGTTGAGTACAGCGCTGCGGTGATTGCACCGTGGCTCTTGGCTGAACCCGCTGCTCGGGCGATGGCATCGTCAATGTCATCACAGGCAATGATGAAGGAGATCGGGCCGAAGCGCTCCTGCATGTAGGCTTCTTCTTCTTTGGAATCGACAGCCACAACAGTTGGCGTTGCAGAGCGTGCGCCGTTCATGCCTTCCACTGGCTCGGATGAGCGGATCACTTTGCCCAGTTTTCCTGCTGCAAAAATGCGTTCCAGTGTGGACGGGTTCTGCACGGCACCAAGGATTGCAGCTGCGCGGGCCGGATCGCCGAGGAGCTTGTCCAACGAGATCTTGATGGCTTCTGCCACTTCCTCAAAGCTCTTCTTGCCATCATTGGTTTCAATGCCATCACGGGGAACGAAGATGTTCTGCGGTGTGGTGCACATCTGACCAGAATAGAGCGACAGGGAGAACGCGATGTTGCTGGCCATGCCGCGCAGGTTGTCGGTCGATTCAATCGTAATCGCGTTGACGCCTGCTTCCTCGGTGTAAACCAATGCATCGCCTGCATTTTCACGCACCCATGCACCAAAGGCATTGGAGCCGGTGAAGTCGATGATTTTTACAGCATCATTGGTAACAAGCTCTTTGGTCTTTGGCGCGTCCGCGGTGTCAGCAGCCAGCATCATCACGTTTGGATCAAAGCCTGCTTCTTTCAGCACGTCCCGGCCAATCTGAATGGAGATGGCCATTGGCAGGATCGCCATTGGGTGCGGTTTGATGATGACCGGATTGCCAGTAACGAAGCTTGCGAACATGCCCGGATAGGTGTTCCAGGTTGGGAAGGTTGCACAGCCGATAACCAGCGCAACACCGCGTGGCACAACGCGGAATTTCTTGTCGAGCACGATCGGGTCATGCTTGCCCTGCGGCTTTGTCCAGGTCACCTCAGTTGGTGTCTGGGTCATTGCGTCATAGGCATAAGCGACGGCTTCCAATCCCCTATCCTGCGCGTGTGGACCACCTGCCTGAAACGCCATCATGAAGGCTTGACCGGAGGTGTGCATCACCGCGTTGGCGATGAGGAAAGACTTTTTGTTGATGCGAGCCAGCATTTCCAGCGCAACGCCAACGCGCTCTTCAACGGTGGCCTTCGCCCAGCTCTTGCCTGCTTCTGAGGCTGCTTTGACCAGCTCTGCGGGATCAGCATCTTCATAGGTGACGCCCAGCTCTTTGCCATAGGGAGACGATTCTGCGCCTGTCCAGTTGCCGTTGGTTGGCTGGCCCAGTGCGAATGGCTTGCCAAGAATCCCCTCAAATTCTGCAAGCTGATCGTCTTTTGCTGTTTCACCATAGATCTTACCGGATGCGATCTCAGGATAAGCAGACCAGTAGTCTCTTGATTTACTTGTCTTTATTGCTTGAAAGAGCGTGTCTTTGTGCGTTTCAAAAAAGTTACTCATTGTTCCTCCTCGAAAAACCTGCGCCTACCGCAGTGCTTCTTCGACCAATGTGTGAGTTGAATTCCAATTGACAGCGGTTTCACTTCCAGACAATAATTTACCGACCGGTCAGTCATTTCAAGCAAAAAGTGCTAGAACCATCGACCAGCCTACGAAGTGATTAGGTTTTCCAGAGGGCTCTCCTCATGAATTTGGAAGTTCATTGAAGGAGATTCGGTGGTTCACTGGGGAGTGATGATTGATCTATTTGGAGGGAGAAACCATGAGCGAGACCACTGTCATTTCCGAGCAGAGCATTTTGGTGGATGTGCATGACACCTACCACGTGATTACGCTGAACCGCCCTGACAAGCTGAACTCGTTCAATGACGAGATGCACGGTGCGCTGTACGCGGCGCTGGAAGCTGCGGACGCAGATGACAACTGCCGCGCCATTTTGCTGACAGCAGCTGGCAAAGGGTTCTGCGCAGGTCAGGACCTTGGTGACCGTGTTAAGCCAACAGCGGACTCTCCTCCACCCGATCTTACTCAGACTATCGGCGATTTTTACAATCCCCTCATCCGCAAGCTGAAGTCGATCAACCTGCCAATCGTGTGTGCGGTCAATGGCGTGGCAGCTGGTGCAGGCGCCAACATCGCCATGGCGTGCGATATCGTGATCGCCTCTGAGAAAGCCAAGTTTATTCAGGCCTTTGCCAAAATCGGGCTGGTGCCGGATTCTGGCGGCACCTACTTCCTGCCACGTCTTGTCGGCTCTGCCCGTGCGCGCGGCCTTGCCATGCTGGGTACGCCGATCACCGCTGCACAGGCTGCGGAATGGGGCATGATCTGGAAGTGCTCTTCTGCCGAGACATTCCTTGAAGAAGCCACTGCCATGGTTCAGGAGCTTTCTGTCGGTCCAACTGTTGGGCTTGGCTTGATCAAGCAAGCGCTGAATGCTTCAGAAGGCAACACACTGGATGAGCAGCTTGATCTTGAGCGGGATTATCAGGGTGAAGCGGGCCGTACACCGGATTATCTGGAGGGTGTGACTGCCTTCATGGACAAGCGGGCTCCAAAGTATTCAGGCAAGCGCTGATGAACAAGCAGGACTTGGCGGAGGCCGTTGCGGCCTCCATGTGGGACGAAGATGAAGCAACGCAAGCGCTTGGAATGACGCTGGACGAGATAGCACCCGGACGGGCTGTGATTTCCATGAAGGTGTTAGAGCGCATGACCAACGGGCACAAAACCTGTCATGGTGGATACATTTTTACCCTTGCGGACAGCGCCTTTGCGTTTGCCTGCAACAGCCACAACCAGCGTGTTGTCGCCTTTCAGTGTTCCATCACGTATCTCGCCCCAGCCTTTGAGGATGATGTTTTAACGGCAACTGCCGAGGAACTTACCGTGCAAGGCCGATCCGGCATTTACGACATTCATGTGCGCAATCAGGACGGCGCACATATTGCAGAATTTCGCGGAAACTCGAGGACCATCAAAGGGACTCATATCGAGTTAAGCACCTAGTTTTTATGGATAACCAGCATTTGAGGAGGAGAAAATGTTGGAGGTTGAAGAACGCAGGCCCGATCTGGAGCCTATTGAAACGGCTGCGCGGGAGGACCTCGCAGCGCTGCAACTGGAGCGCATGCGCTGGTCAGTGCGGCACGCCTATGAGAACGTAAAGTTCTATAAAGACAGTTTTGATGCAGCTGACGTGCATCCTGATGATCTGCAAAGCCTTGCTGATCTGGCGAAGTTTCCATTCACCACCAAGCAGGATTTGCGCGACAATTATCCGTTTGGGATGTTTGCTGTTCCGGAAGAGGATATCTGCCGTATTCATGCATCCTCTGGCACCACTGGCAAGCCTACCGTTGTCGGCTACACCAAGAAAGACATTGAAACCTGGGCTGGTGTGGTTGCGCGTTCCATTCGTGCGGCAGGCGGTAAGCCGGGTGACAAAGTGCACATCGCTTATGGGTACGGGCTGTTTACGGGCGGTCTGGGTGCGCACTACGGCGCGGAAGCGCTTGGCTGTACCGTTATTCCAATGTCAGGCGGTATGACAGAGCGGCAGGTACGGCTCATTGAAGATTTCAAGCCTGAGATCATCATGGTCACCCCGTCTTACATGCTCTCCATTTTGGATGAGTATCGCAAAGAAGGCCTTGATCCGCGCAAGAGTTCCATCAAGATCGGCATCTTTGGAGCTGAGCCATGGACCAACTCCATGCGCGAAGAGATTGAGCAAGCCTTCGACATGCATGCGGTTGATATCTATGGGCTTTCAGAGGTTATGGGTCCGGGTGTGGCGCAGGAGTGTGTGGAGACCAAGGACGGTCTACACATCTGGGAGGATCACTTCTATCCGGAAATCATCGATCCGGTAACTGGTGAGGTTTTGCCGGATGGATCGGAAGGTGAGCTGGTGTTCACCACGCTGACGAAGGAAGGTCTGCCGATCATCCGCTATCGCACCCGTGACCTGACCCGTCTGATGCCGGGTACGGCCCGCAAGATGCGGCGTATGGAAAAGATCACCGGTCGCTCTGATGACATGATGATCGTACGCGGTGTGAATGTGTTCCCGACCCAGATTGAAGAGCAGATGCTGCGCTGTGACGGGCTCTCCCCTCACTACCAGATCCAGATTGCCCGCAAGGGGCGCATGGATCAGTTGACCGTCAACGTGGAAGCCGCTGCACATGCAACGTCTGACGCTGATCGTTTGGCAAGCGCCAAGGAACTGGCGGTTCATGTGAAAAACAACATTGGAATTTCGGTTGGGGTAGACGTGGGCCTGCCAAATTCCATAGAACGAAGCCAAGGCAAGGCCACACGGGTTATCGACCTGCGGCCTAAAGAAGACTAACGGAATTAATAAGCATGGCGCGCACCAGAGCAGCGGATTATGACGACAAACGCAAATCCATCTTAAAGTTATCGGCGCGCGCCTTCGCGCAGCAAGGCTATGACAAAACCTCGATGGCACAGCTCGCCAAGATCTGTGGTTTCTCCAAGGCTTTGCTCTATCACTATTACGAGAACAAAGAGACGCTGCTGATTGACATCATCAGCGCTCACCTTGAAGAGCTGGTGGACGCGGTGGAAAGTGTTGCTCAGGCAGAGCAGGACCCGTTGGAGCGCTTACGCGGCCTGTGCCGTGCTTTACTGCTGGCTTATGAGGACGCAGATTCTGAGCATAAGTTGCAGATCAATGAGCTGTCCTTTCTTCCAACAGAGAAGAAGCAGGACATCATTGAGCTGGAGCGCAAACTGGTTGCCATCTTTGCCAAGGCGGTTGCGGCCACAAACCCGCAGTTTGGCGATGGAAGTGCTTTGATCAAGCCCGTTACCATGAGCCTGTTTGGCATGCTCAACTGGTCTTATCTGTGGTTTAAGCCGGGCGGCGACCTGACCCGCGAAGGTTACGCGGATCTGGTGGTGCAGTTGTTGCTGAACGGTTCGCAGTCCATACAGGGGAAACTGGCGAGCTAAGCCTCGCCTGCCGCTCTTATGATTTCACCAGCGCCTTTGCGGTGAGCTGCTGCATCATGTCTATGTAGCGGGCTTGCGTCCAGTTGCAGTCGATACGCAGCTGTTCCCAATTGCGGACGGAGAGGATGGTGAGAAGCATATCGGTTGCTTCTTCTTCACTCATGCTGTCCGTCAGTGCGCCATCTGCCTTGAGCGCTTGAACCGCTTTTTCGCAGCCATCACGGATGGCGCAGATTCGGTCGTTCCAAGCAGCAGCTGCCTCTTCATCGGTCTCCTGCATGGCCATCAAAGCTTTGGCCACACCAAAAATCGTTGGGATGTAATTGCCCCAGGTTTCGACCCAGATCTCCAGTCTTTGCGTACCGGATGCAGCGCTTCGGCTTTTAGCCAGCTTGGCATCTATGTCGTGCACCTCATCCAGATAACGCGTTGTAGCAGTGAGCAAATCTGCCCGGTTGGGAAAGTGCAGATAGAGCGCCTGACGGCTGATTTTTGCAGCTTTTGCGATGTCTGACATGCGCACAGCACTGCCATTTCCGGCCTCCAACAACTGCCATGTGGATTTGAGGATGCGATCACGAGTGGGAATATTCTGACTTGACATGATGTCAATATAGGTGCGATTGACACGATGTCAACTTGACACCACGTAAAGCTGAAAGGATAGAGCCATGAAAGTTATCGTATTTGGTGCAACAGGCACTGTTGGCAAACTCGCCACGCATAAGATGCTGGCAGATGGACATGAGGTGACGGCCTTTGCCCGCAGCCCAAGCAAGTTACAGATTGAACATGAAAACCTGACGCTCCGGGCTGGTGATGCAGCATCCCGCGATGCAGTTGCCGCCGCGGTTGAGGGACAGGATGCCGTGGTGATTACGCTTGGCGCGGGGATGTCGCGCAACAGCACCATCCGGTCTGCTGGTACGCGCAATGTCATTTTGGGAATGCAGCAACATGGGGTGAAGCGGCTGGTCTGTCAGTCCACTCTGGGTGCTCATGAAAGCTGGCCGAACCTCAACTTCTTCTGGAAGCGGGTCATGTTTGGTGGGTTATTGAGGCCTGTGTTCAAAGACCATGAATTACAGGAGGAACTGGTTCGTGTCAGCGGTTTGGACTGGACTATCGTGCGGCCCAGCGCGTTTGCACCAGCTCTTGCAACTGGCGGCTACAAAGAGAACTTCCCAGCTTCTGAACGTAGCCTTTCCCTAAAGATTGCCCCTTCCGATATTGCCGGTTTTCTCAGTCGCCAGCTTTCTGAGGCGCAGTACCTTCACCGCGCTGTGGGGATCTCCAATTGAGGCTGTGGGTTTTGCCAAATGACAGGCAGGCTTTGCGGTGTGCGATGCCTGCCTTTTTCTCAAATGCCTTATTGCAGTAAAATGCAGCTTGCAAGACTCTTCTATTTTTCCGAGAGTTACCAGAAGACTCAAGGAATAGACCCACCATGAAAACAGAACGCGAAAAGATGGAAGCAGGTGAATGGTACACCTGCATCGATGACGAGCTGGAGACGCTGCGGCAAGCGGCTTATCACGCTGTACATGAGCATCGGACCCTGCACCCAAGCAAGCGCGGGTGGATCAGCCCTGCCCTGCGCGCTCTGCTTGGCAGTTCCACTGACAGCACAATCATTGAAGCACCCTTTCACTGCGCGTATGGCATCAACATTCATTTGGGCGAGCGGGTTTTCCTCAATGCAGGCTGCACGATTTTAGATACTGCGCCTGTCCACATTGGTGACCAGACCATGCTTGGCCCCAATGTGCAGATCTACTGCGCCCAACACCACAAAGACGCTGAGAAGCGCTGCGCAGGGCTGGAGTTTGCCAAGCCCGTGACCATTGGCAAGCGAGCGTGGATTGGCGGTGCTGCGATCATCATGCCGGGCGTGACCATTGGCGATGAAGCCATTGTTGGTGCAGGGAGCGTGGTGACCAAAGACGTACCAGCCGGAGCCACCGTGGTGGGCAACCCCGCACGGGTGAAAGGCTGACCCTCAAAAGAGAGGCACTGGCTGCCGGTTTTCCCATGCAGCCAGTTTGGATCGGGTCAGACTTCCAGCGTTTGTTGCCCGGCCTCTGCCTGCGAAGCTGCTTGTCTCTTTCCAAACCACATTCTGCTGATGAGACGATCTCGCAGGATAAACTGGTGAAACGCCCATCCACCAACATGCAGCACAATCAGAGCAGTCAGCACGTTTGCGATGACACCATGGGCGACACGTGCAGGATATACTGCAAGATCTGCCGGGAGTGGGTCTCCGGAACCGCCCAGCGTTATTGCGAAGAGGTCTGCGTTGTTGGCCATGACGAGACCAGAGAGCACCATGCCTGCGACCAGCGCATACATGGCCCAGTGGGTCAGCCCAGCGGCCGTGTTGAGCGCGGTTTTTCCCGTGTTTGCTTTTGCAGGCTTCATTGTCACGAAACGAGTGATAAGGCGCAGGAGCAGGAGTACCCCAACGACCATGCCCCAGATGATATGTCCGGTCATGCCAGTGAGTTTTTGCGGGTCGGTGCTTTCCATAGCTGCCATGATGGGCCCTCCCACCACCAAAGCCATAAATATCATAAGGGCCAGGATCCAGTGCAGGGCTACTAAGACCGGGTGATAGCGTGTTGTCATCGGGTGCTCCAATCATCAATCGTAAAAGGAACCGACGGCGGGTTCCTGATTATGTCTGGAGTGCATTTTACGTTACACAAAGAGAACAAGAATGATATGATAAGAAACATCGTATTACTATAATGTAACAAAAGAGATACCATGAGGTCATTGGACTGGGAGCTGTTGCCGTCTTTTCTTGCTGTTGCGCGGGCGGGCAGTTTGCGGGCGGGCGCTGAGTTGCTTAGGACCAACTATGGCACTGTGAACCGCAATATTCAGGCTCTTGAGGCCAGTTATGGGGTGGCATTGTTTAGTCGTTCCACCAAAGGCTTCAAACTGACTGATGCCGGCGAAGCCGTTCTGCCGTTTGCTGAGCAGGCTGAACAGGTGATCATCAATGCGCGCAAACGCGTTGAGGGGCTGGACAAGAGCGAAGCAGGGACGCTCCGCTTTTCTGTTACGCCCACCTTTGCCTATGATGTGATTTCTCCGATCATCAGCAGGTTTCAGGAGGCCTATCCTGATATTCAGGTGGAGCTGAGACTGACTTCTGCCGTTGAGGAGATCAACAAGGACGAGACAGATGTTTCTCTGCGTGCGGCCTATGAAGTGAGCGAGGATGTGGTTGCCCGCAAACTCTACCCCATGACCGTCGGCATCTATGCAAGCCAAACCTACATTGACACCGTGTTTGCACAGTCCGGGCCGCAAGGCTCCGGTCTTTCGTGGATTGGGTGGCCGGGAGACACACAGGCGGCCAACTGGGTCGCTCAAAGCCCCTTCCCTCACGCTGACATCCGGCACATGGTGTCCGACGGGTATATGCGCCTTCGGCTATTGAGAGAGAACTGCGGTATCTCTTACCTTCCCGTTGTGTTTGAAAAGTTCTTCCCTGATCTTTGCCGCGTCCCCGGTACAAAAGCTGAGTTAGGACAATCGCTTTGGATCGTGCTTCATGCTGATTTACGCAAAACCGTGCGGATTCGCCGTTTTGTGGATTTTCTCGCAGATGAACTCATGGATTTGAAGCGCGACATGCAGGGAGAGCTTTACCGGCGTTAGGACTGCCGACTTAAGTGCAGGTCACAATAACCTCAATTGCGGGTTGGTGAAGCTGCGTATAGTCTGTGGGCATCTGATCATTCCAGCGAACATAAGTGACCTATGAAACTGTTTTATGCCCCCGGCACGATCTCGATTGCCGTTGCCATTGCTCTTGAAGAATCCGGCGTACCCTACACCACGCACAAAATTGATTTTAGGAACCCTGACGTCAGCCGTCCGCAGCTGTTAGAGGTGAACCCGAAGGGCCGTGTTCCTGTTCTGGTGACAGACCATGGTATTTTGACAGAGGCTGGCGCGCTGCTCGACTATGTCGCTGATCTTGCTCCAGATGACAGCCTGAAGCCTTCTGATCCCTTTAAGGCCGCCAAGATGCGTGAGGCCATGTACTATCTGGCCTCCACCATGCATGTGAACCACGCCCATAAGCTTCGTGGTGCCCGTTGGGCAGATAAGGAAGCGAGCTGGGAGGACATGCGTGCCAAGGTGCCAGAGACCATGACAGCCTGCTGCGCCTATGTGGAAGAGAACATCATCACAGGCCCATACGTGCTTGGCGAAACCTTCTCCATTGCAGATGCCTACCTTTACGTGGTGAGCACATGGCTCAAGGGCGATGGTGTGGACATCACTCCGTTTCCAAAGTTCAACGCCTTCCAGAAGCTGATGGAAGAGCGAGATTGCGTGAAAGCGGTGAAAGCTGCAGGGATGCTGGGATAAGCTTCAGAACCAAAGTGTGCAGCTGCCGCATCCTATTTGGGGCAGCTGCTTTGCATTGGCTCAGCACCAATTGGGTGTTTTAGTTTGCCATCTCAAATGCAATCTCTCCGCTATGGAGAAAGCACGACTTGGTGAAGACAGTCAGGTCGACCGGGTTTGGAAGACGAATATCCGACAGGTCTGGTAAGGATTTACTCGCAAGATCGAAGTCCCTTTGCACCTGCGATATCAATGCGATGATAATGCCTGTTTTCCGTGCAAACTCTTTGAGCACATTGAGCTGGGATGAGAGTTCCGGGTTTTGCCGTTTCTGATCAAGCAGCTGCAAGTAATCAATGACAACAAGCGTCTTATGGGGCGCATCCCGAAGTTCATTGATGATGTAGCTGGCGCAAATCTCATCTGAGCAATCCAGATGGAAAGCATCCCTCATCTCAGCAGGATTATAACCAAGTTGGGATACACGCTTCAAAACATCTGCAGGCGTGTATTCAAGGGTAAAGAAGTAACTCTCGCCCCCTGCTCTGCTGGCTTGAATGGCCAGTTCCAATCCAAACAGGGTTTTGCCTTGACCCGGCCGTGCTGCGATCAGAACAAGATCTCCGCCGTCCAACTGGCGCAAGCATTTTTGAGCCCGACCAGACCGGGAGCCTGAGACCGACAGGTGGCTCCAGCTGCTATAGCCTTCTTGTTGTGCAAGCTGATCCAGCGCCGCATGCAACGGCATGCCACTTTCGCGCGCGGTGAGCTTTGCTTGTCTTTTCAGCTGGTGAACAGGACTGGATAGTTTCATTGAAGAACCCTCTCTTCAGAGCACAAATTGCAGTCCCTCCTTATGCGCTTGCTCGAACAGTATGGTTCTGGTCCTGAAGTCCTACATGTAAAATGCTTCCCGAGTTGGAGGCCGGAGGCTTGGACTTAGCCTTGTTGCAAGGATAGAAATCTAGCTTGCTGCAATCAAGAGCCAGTTGTGCTTTTCAACATGCTGCTAAGAAGACCCAGCCTCTGCCGGTTGCTCAAAGATCAAGCCGATACACAACTTGCTGCTCGCCAAATCGTTCAAGTTGCCGGGTTTGTTGCATGCCCAGCTTTTGTAGCAGGCGGATGGAGCGACTATTTTGGAGTTGGGTTTCAGCGAGAATGGATGTCAGGTTCAGCTCCTGCATCGCGAATGGCAGGAAAGCATTGAGGGCTTCCTCTGCATATCCCTGCCCCCAGTGTTCCGGCAGGAACTCGTAGGAAACTTCCATGTCTTCTCCTTGATGGTAAGGAGCTAAACTGAGCAGGCCGAGGAACTCATTGGCTCTTCTGGATCGCACTGTGGCATGATACACTCCCGTTTCAGAGATCACCTTTGCACATCGGATTTCGATAGATGCAGGGCTTTGCTTTCCACCCAGAAACATTCTCGTTTGCTCATTGGTGAATAGTCCTCGGAGTGCCGATTTATCTGCGTGCATTGGCTGGGAGAGTAAGCAACGCCGCGTTACAAGTGGTTTTCTCATTGCACTGATCCCCTCACCTTCCTTTATGCGTTGCGCTGTTTTCTTCAGCTCAATTTCTCTCAGATCAAATGCAATATTGAATAGAGTATCTCGGCCACCTTTATTGGCATGGTAATACTACTTAGCCTTCTTTGGTTTTGTTATTTCAGCAGAGACGTCCCCGAGTCATAATTGGTCAGTTGATTAAGATTGTCGGCAAGAAGGGCGAGCTTATGGCTCCTGGCAACGATAGGGAACAACAACCCAACGAAAACCCTGCTCCAGACCATGAAAACTGGGTTCAGGCGATGGGGCAAGAGCTCAATCTGCAGTTTGGACCTGACGGTGAAGGTGAGCAGATCCCTGTTGGTGGTCCTGAGAACCAAGTGCGGCCAGAGGTTCGGGTCAATGATGCTGAGGTTCAGCCGCCAGATGCGCCACAAGATCCGCCCGCGCAAGGTATGCCGAATATGCCTCCGCTTGCGGTTCCAATGCAAGATCGCCTCAATGAGCAGCCTAAAGCCGGCAGCCGGATGCAGGTGGAGTATAAAGAAAATGGCACGATGGTCATTGATCCTTACTCTGTGCCCCGCACAATCGCGACAGGCCATGGCGCTGGCTTGGACGGTGTCCGCCACGCGGTTTATGCACCCACCCGATTGTCTACGGATGTTGAAGGCAAAATAACACCACCTCTTCAGGGTGACGCGTTGGCTCAACAGGCCCTTGGGCGTGGTGGTACGGGATATTTGCAAACCTATCCAGATATGGAAGACGCCGTCATCAAGCGCCCTTACAGCTTTGGTGAGGGAGAAAACCAGCAGTTTCTGGGGATGGAGTCCATCATTCACGAGACGACTATCCTATCCGCCCTCGGTGAGTTTGAAGGCGCCAAGGGCGTTGAGAATATCATCAAGGTGAAGGGCTCCGGCGTGACTGGTGATGGTGAGCCTTTCGTGATCATGGAAAACCTTAAGGGGGGCACGCTGGACGATCGCATCGCGAATGAAGGTCTTCCTCCAGCACAACTGGATCAGTTTGCAGAAGGTTTGCTCTCCGGGATTTCCTTTCTGCAAAACCGTAATGTGATCCATCAGGATCTGAAGATCGATAACATCATGTTCCGCGAACAGGACAGTGTTGAACCGGTGATCATCGACTTTAATGCTGCCTCCGCCACAGAAGGTATTGCCGCAACCACAGATGACTACGAAGAATTCCGCTATGAGCGGGATGGTGAGCCGAACATGCAGCCACCAGAGAAACAAGGCAACGAGATTAATCTGGCGAAGATCACCCCCAAAGCAGATTCCTGGACCGGCGGCCTTTGTCTTGCCGCAGCTGTCATTGGCAAGCGAAGCCAGCAACAGCTGGTTCAAGAAGCCAGACTAGCCGGTGAAGATCAGGCAGCGGTTGATGCAGCCCTTGATGCCCGGCTGGGTACGGCACCGGAACACATCAAGGTGGCCATCAAAGGCATGATGCGGGTTGATGTGGCTGAACGTTTGACGGCTGAGCAAGCGCTTGCGCTGATGCAGCAGAACAATCCGAACTTTGTGCCAGAGGAACAGCCGCAACCACAGGTACCTGAGCCAGAACCCCAAGAGCCGGAGCGGGTTTATAACGAAGAGCCCAAGGAAGGCAGCCCTATCCGGGTTCAGAGAAAACGAAATGGCACACTGGTGATTGAGCCGGACAGCGTGCCAACCGGCGTGCAGATGGTGCAGCAGCGCCGAGGACGTGATGCCGGTGCTCGTGGCAATGTTTATGGACCGACACGGCATAGCTTGCGGGTGAACCAGCATGTTCCACCCCCAATCGTGGATGGAAACCATGATCAACCCGGTGTGCTTGCCCATGGCGCCACAGGTGTGCTGCAAGACTTTCCGCATATGGAAAATGCCGTTTTAAAACGACCGAACGCGGTGCAAATTGAAGAGGGAGAACCACTGACTTTCATTGGGGTTCCTCAGATTCTGCGTGAAGCTAAAATCCTGACTGCCCTCTCAGATTTTGATGAGGCGAAGGGCTACGAGAATATTCCGCAGATTAAAGGGACCGGCATCACAGATGAGCAAGAGCCCTTCATGGTGATGGAAAAGCTCAAGGGCGGCAATCTGGCAGAGCGCATACCAGAAGACAAAGGCCTGCCAGAAGAACAGGCCGAGGCCTTTGCCAATGGCCTGCTGAATGGGTTGGACTTTCTGCACAAGCGAAACATCGTTCATCAGGACCTGAAGCCCAACAACATCATGTTCCGTGAGGAAGGTGATGATGTGCCGGTGATCATTGATTACGACCTTGCAACCGCGCATGAAGGTGTTGCGACAGGAACTGGCGATGGCGAGCCCGATGGATTTGATCTGAGCGGTACACCTGACATTATGCCGCCGGAAGCGCGCAACCCCGGCCCCAACAATGAGAACCTGAGTGAGAAGATTGACGCATGGTCTGCTGGTCTTTTGCTGGTGACAGCCGTTGCCGGAAGCTCAGCCTCCGATCTTTTGAAACGAGATCTGATTGACTTCCGCAATGGTGCCAACACAGACTCCACTCAGCTGCGCGTGTTGCTGGAGCGGCACTTAGCGGGTGTTCCGCAAAACATGAAGGAGGCCATCATCGGCTTGCTCAAGCTGAACCCAACAACCCGCCTTTCCGCAGAACAGGCCCTCACCCTGATCAACCACGCCAAGGGTCGTCCGGGCGGATAAGTTTCCTCTCCTACACGCCTAGCTTCACAACCACGTTGAGGAGTGTGTCGCGGAGGGATTGGACTTCTTCTTTGGTGAGGTTCTGGTAGATCACGCGGCGGTCGCCGGCCATCACGCTCTCCATGGCTTTTTCGACAGTGGCTTTCCCCGCCTTTGTTAGACGTACGATCTTGCTGCGTTTGTCGGTGTCGTGGTCAATACGTGTCACGAGACCATCCGCTTCCAGCTGCTTGAGGATTTTGGTCATGCCGCCTGATGTCATCAGCAGAGCGCGGTACAGATCACTCGGGGACATTTCCCATGGCTCAGGACAGCCTCGCAGTGCCACCAGCACCTCAAAAGCGCCATTGGTCAGACCGTAGACTTCCAACTCTTTCGTGCAGTTCTGGTCGAGGATTTCGGCGAACCGGTTCATACTGAGAAACAGCTCTGTTTCAATAGAGACAGCTTCCGGCCAGTTCTGGCGCATTTGCTCAAGGGCTTTGCCCATTGGGTAGGCTTTCGACATGAGATCCTCATCACAGTTTATCGGATTTCTAAATTAAACCTTGCCAGAAAGATAGTTTGAATATATCTATCCAGAAAGCTACTTAGAAAGATAGGTGTGACATGAGAAGTTTCTGGGACAGAGTTCGGCACTCCGTGTTGTTTGAAGGGATCGCCCTTTCAATCGTCGCAGTGTTCGGAAGCTGGATTACGGGTCATTCCCTTGCAGAAATCGGTGTTCTCGGACTGATCATGTCCCTGATCGCCATGGGCTGGAACTTTGTTTACAACTGGCTCTTCGACAATTGGTATGTGGCCAACCGCGGTACCCAGCCAAGAACCATCGCTCTGCGCGTTGTGCACGCCCTTCTGTTTGAGGGCGGACTGCTCGGGTTCGGCATCGTTGTAATCATGTGGTGGTTGCAGATGAATTTCGTTCAGGCATTGTTGCTTGATATCGGCTTTGCGGTGTTCTTCCTGATCTACGCCTTCGTCTACAACTGGGTTTACGATCTGGTGTTCCCGATTCCAGTGCCAAAGCTGTCTGAGAGTGCTCAGCAAGCATAAGAACGCAAAAAAAGCCGGAATAACGCAAATTCCGGCTTTTCCTTTCAAACCAACGCAAACTGGCTGTTTGATAGATCAGATGTCGTCGTAATCGACTGTTACATCATCCGTTTTCGGTCTGGACTGGCAAGTGAGCACGTAGCCTGCCTCAATCTCCCATGGTTCCAGCGAGTAGTTAACGGCCATGTCGACTTTCCCGGAGACCACCTTGGCGCGGCAGGTGCAGCACATTCCGCCCTTACAGGAGAACGGTGCTTCTATGCCCAACCGCAGGGCACCATCAATGATGGTTTCACCCGGCTCCAAAGTGACGTCGTGGCGTGCACCATCAACGATCATGGAGACCTTGGCCTTATGGTCTACAGCGCTGGAATCCTTAGCTTTATGAGCTGCGTGCGGATCACTGCCATCTGCAGGTACAAACAGTTCGTTATGGATGTGCTCCAAAGGAATACCATGGCTTTGGCAGACTTGTTTGGCGGCCTCGATCATGTCACCCGGACCACAAAGGAAGACGTGGTCGATGCTACTCTCGCCAACGGTCTTTGTGATGAATTCCTCAATTTTTTCAGAGGTTAAGCGACCATTGAAGAGGCTCAGTTCCTGCTCTTCACGAGACAAAATATGGTAGACACTCAAACGATCGAGGAAGCGATCCTTCAGGTCATCAAGCTGGTCTTTGAAGATCACACTCTGAGAATTCTTGTTGCCGTAGAACAGGAAGAAATGACTGTTCGGCTCGTCTTCCAGCACAGCTTGCACCATGGACATTATTGGCGTGATGCCAGACCCTGCTGCAAATGCGGCGTAAACCCTTGCATCTTCAGTGGTTCCTCTTGGCAGATTGAAGCGGCCCATTGGGGTCATCACGTCAATCTCATTGCCAACAGAGACATGATCCAGAGCAAAGCTTGAGAAGCGGCCACCCTCCACTTTCTTGATCGCAACGCGGATGTCATCATCCTTGGGAGACGAGCAAATGGAGTAGGATCGGCGTGTATCTTCGCCGTTGATAAATTCGCGCAGGGTGAGGTACTGCCCTGGAATAAAAGAATAATCTGACTTCAAGTCCGCAGGAATCTCAAAGGCGATAGAGACAGCTTCCTCTGTTTCCTGATGGACTGACTTGATCTTCAATCTATGAAACCGTGGCGACATGGTTTCCTCCCTTACATCTACCGGTGCCTTCAGGCGAACGGGTCAGATGCACTTGAAATAGTCAAAAGGCTCGGAGCAATCATTGCAGCGGTAAAGCGCTTTGCAAGCGGTCGAGCCAAACTCGGAAATACGTCTGGTCTTGGCAGAGTTGCACTTGGGGCAACGGACTTGTTCCTCACCAAACAAGGCCCGGCGTGATGCCTTGCCGTTTGGAGGTGCAATGCCGTAAACCCTTAGCTTTTCACGCGCTTTTTCTGTGAGCCAATCGGTGGTCCAGGCTGGAGTGAGGACGGTCTTGACATCCACCCTCTCAAAACCTGCAGAGAGCAAAGCCGCTTCAATATCGAAAGCGAACATGCTCATGGCCGGGCAACCTGTGTAGGTTGGTGTGATGCTCACTTGCACAGAGCCATCAGTCTGCACGTGCACATCGCGCAGAACACCCAGATCCTCAATAGTGAGCACCGGCACTTCGGGATCGGGCACATCGCACACCGCATCCCAGGCCTTTTGGTCCAACTCAGATCTCAGAATTTTCGCTGCAACTGCCATGGGTTAGCTCCCGATCACCACTGGGCTTGCGGGAAAGAGCGCTGCAGATACTGCATTGGCGACAGAATATGTCCCAGATGCTCGCTGTGCTCACCTTTACGGCCACCCGTCTGCATCCAGCTTTCTGTTGGACGTTCCAGATTGGCCCGGACCAGAACCGTGTTCACCGTCTCGTCCCATAAGTGCTTGATAGACATAGGGTCTATGGCAACTTCTTCGGCAACCAACGATGATACAACCTCGTCACACTCAAACATCTCGCCGGTGTACATCCAGAGGAACTCCAGCGCGTTATTGATACGATTGTGGCTTTCCTCGGTGCCGTCGCCCAGACGGATCACCCACTCTGCAGAATGGCGCAGATGGTAGGTTGCTTCCTTTTCTGCCTTTGCGGCCAGACCTGCCAGTTGTTCGTCTTTCGAGCTCATCATTGCTTCCCAGAAAGGAAGCATAAACGCAGAGAAGAGGAACTGGCGCATGATGGCATACGCGAAGTCATCGTTGGGCTGTTCGACAAGCAGAAGGTTGTTGAACTCCCGCTCAACCCTATGGAAACACAGGGCATCTTCGTCACGGCCCTTGCCTTCGATCTGACCTGCGTAGGTGTAGAGCTCGCGGGCGTGACCAATGAGATCGAGCGCGATATTGGTGAGTGCGATGTCTTCTTCCAGATGAGAAGCGTGACCACACCACTCGCCCAGTCGCTGGCTCAGGATTGCGGAATCGTCAGCCAGCCGCATGCAATATGTAAATAGTGCCGTATCTGTCATCATGGCCTCCTTACATATTCGCGACTTCGTCAGGCAACTCATAGAATGTCGGGTGGCGATAGATCTTTGAAGCTGTTGGCTCAAACATCTCGCCCTTCTCGTCCGGATCATTCGCGATGATAGCTGCTGACGGGACAACCCAGATAGACAGCCCTTCTCCGCGGCGTGTGTAAACGTCTCGCGCTGCTTGCAATGCCATTTCCGCATCAGCTGCATGGACAGAACCGGCATGTCTATGGGACATGCCATTGCGTGCTCTGATAAAAACTTCCCAAAGTGGTGTTGCTTGTTCGCTCATGTTCCGCCCTCCCTTAAGCAGCTGATTTCTTTGCGGCTTGCTTTGCAGCGTACGCCTGCGCAGCCTCACGCACCCAGGCACCGTCCTCATGCGCCTTGATGCGGTCTTTCATCCGCTGCTTGTTGCAGATGCCATTGCCTTTAATGGTGTTGTAAAACTCGTCCCAGTCCGGCTCACCATGCTCCCAGTGCCCAGTTTCTTCGTTGAGCTTGAGATCTGGATCCGGCAGAGAAATGCCAAGAACCTTTGCCTGAGGCACAGTGGCATCGACGAACTTTTGACGGAGTTCATCGTTGGTGAAGCGCTTAATCTTCCACTTCATGCTATCAGCTGAGTGCTTGCTGTCCTTGTCGGACGGGCCAAACATCATCAGTGCAGGCCACCAGAGGCGATTGACAGCGTCCTGAACCATCTCCTGCTGCTCCGCTGTGCCTTTCATCATGGCAACCAGAAGATCGTAACCCTGACGCTGGTGGAAGCTCTCTTCCTTACAGATGCGGATCATCGCGCGGGAATAAGGTCCGAAAGAACAGCGACATAGCGGGATCTGGTTCATGATCGCGGCGCCATCGACCAGCCAGCCGACAGCACCAACATCAGCCCAGTTGAGGGTCGGGTAGTTGAAGATGGAAGAGTATTTGGCTTTGCCGCTCAGCAACTGATCGACCAGTTCTTCGCGGGAAACGCCCAGAGTTTCTGCGGCAGAATAGAGGTAGAGGCCATGTCCACCCTCGTCCTGAATCTTGGCGAGCAAGATGGCTTTGCGCTTCAAGGACGGAGCACGCGTCACCCAGTTGCCCTCTGGCAACATGCCAACCACTTCGGAGTGCGCATGCTGAGAGATCTGCCGAACCAACGTCTTGCGATAGGCTGCTGGCATCCAGTCGTTGGGCTCAATCTTCTCTTCACGATCAATGCGAGCTTGAAAAGCAGCAAGCTTCTCTTCGTCCTCAACACCAGCTTCAACAGCCGGGTTGTTCAATGCTTGCGTATACATAGGTAAGGTCCCTCCCAAGAGCACACCAATGTTCGTTTCCGCTTCAATATGTCACAGAATATCATTCTCACAAGTATTTTCTGTAACATTTAAGAGTGCATTTTAGGACAATTCTAAATTCGCTAATGATTACAAAGGTTGGAACCGTTCAAAAAAAGCGGGCTCAGGAGGTGGCAGCGTGCCTTCTGCATTCTTGGCGTTAGAATCAAGCCAGATCTCACCGTGGTCTCTGAGAGTGTTGTAGATGCCTGCTGCAAGCTCTCGTGCAACACTTCCCGCCCACTTTTCTGGCAGGGCTTGCAGAGGCAATTCCGGATCTCTGAGAACCAGTCGCCGAAGGTCATGGATCAGTATGATACGGATGATCAGAGCTGTTTCCGGCGCAATAGGAGCGCGCGCGCCGCACTCAAGAAGCGCTTGCAGGCCGCTGTAGTTCTCAATGAACTCGTGATAGCCCTGTTGCAGGCTTTCCAGATTCCAGGCCTGCCGGGCAAGCTGCACGGCTCTTTCTGGCGGTGCCGTGGATTGCATAAACACGATCTTGTCGGAAGACTTGGGCAGTTGCTGTCCGATGTTTGGTTTGATCAACACGTTCGGTGCAATCACGCCAAAGCCCTGATCTGTCAGATGTTCCCGGCGTTCAGCACGCCCCTCTCCCTCACTCAAAATTGCTGTGATCCAACTGCCATTACCTTTGGCAGGACCACGAGCATAAATGCGGGGCGTTGCCTGATCAAAGGTCTCGCGACCCATTTTGGTCAGGCGATAAAACGAGTTGCGGCCAATGCGTGTGCGCTCCAACCAGCCATCGTTGGCCAGACGAGACATAGCCGTGCGGACCACACCTGAGTTGACCCCAACCATCTGCATGATCTCGGTGATGTTCCCCATCCAGAGCTCAGCACCACGCGGCGCAACGCAATCTCCAAAGATCGAGATGATCATCGACCATGAGCGGATTGGCTTTTGCGCGTGAAAACGATCAATGAGCCTTTGTTGTTCCGTTTCGAGAATGCTCACGTTCACACGCCTTTTGAGATTTTGAAGCTGCATATTTGTAAGGGGTCAATGCGCTTTTGTGCAAGCCTCTGTTTAAAAAGAGCAATAATGAGCAAGACAAAGAAAAGCCGGAGGCGTGTGCCTCCGGCTTAATTTCATCTGCTCAACAAGATCAGCTTATTTTGCAGTTGCGTCAGTGATGCGACCAGCCAGTTTAGGCTCATATGCACCGCCCTGCGCTTTCAGGAAGTCAGCAAGTACGAACTCAAGGCCTGGACCGTAGTCGTATGCATTTTTGCCTTCTGCGGAGAAGATCTTGTAACCGTCACCACCGTTACGAACGTAGTTGTTGGTTGCAAGCTTGTAGACCTTGTCTGCTTCGATTGCAGAACCGTCTTCCAGAGTTACTTCAACAATACGCTCACCAGCAGGCTTGGACGCATCGAAGGTGAACTTCAGACCAGCAACCTGTGGGAAGCGACCAGCGCCTTCTTCGATCTTGGACAAACCGTTTTCCAGAGCGGTTTTGATGAACTTACCTTGAAGTTCAAAAGTCGCCAGAGTGTTCTGGAAAGGAAGAACTGCCAGAGCTTCACCCATGGTTACTTCGCCAGCGTCGATGGAAGCACGCAGACCACCACCGTTGGTGATTGCAATCTGAACACCTTTATCTTTGGTTGCTGCAAGCATAGCGTCAGCTACGAGAACACCCATTTCACACTCACGTGCGCGGCAAGACTTGCGGTCACCATCTACTGGTGCTGCAGTTGCGCCGATAACTTCGGTGCGGATTTCGTCAAGCGGACCAGCAAGTTCTTTGATGCGTGCTTTGATTGCTTCGTTTTCAGCAACCTTTGCATCCATGATGATTGGCTCACCAACGGCTTCAACAACGTCGCCGTTGTCGTCAAACTTCACGTTCAGCTCACCGAGGAACTTACCGTAAGCGTATGCAGATACGATCGCAGTTTTCTTTCCGTCCGGACCTTCAACCCAAGTTGGGTATGGGCCTTCAGCGCGGTCAGAGGTGTTGGACAGGAATGTGTTGGTGTGACCACCAACGATCACGTCGATGCCAGCAACAGCAGCAGCAACTTTCTTGTCAACGTCATAACCGGAGTGAGACAGAACAACGATCTTGTTCACGCCTTCAGCCTGCAGGTTTGCTACCTGAGTGGTTGCTGCCTGGATTGGGTCGAAGAAGTGAACATGCTCACCTGGGCTTGCAAGGTCGCTGGTGTCGTCTGGAGTCAGACCGATCAGGCCGATCTTTTCGCCATCGCGCTCAACAATCGCGGTTGGCATCAGAACGTCAACGAGTTTCGCTTCTTTAGAAACGTCAGCGTTTGCAAGCAGAACAGGGAACTCAACAGCATCCATGAAGCCACGGAGAACTTCTGGGCCATCGTCAAACTCGTGGTTACCGACAGTCATTGCGTCGTAACCAAGAGTGTTCATGAATTCAGCAGCAGCCTTACCTTTGTAGTAAGTGTAGAACAGAGAACCCTGGAACTGGTCACCCCCATCCACGAGGATAGAGTTTTTCGCAGCCGCACGGCGCTCTTTAATTGCTGTTTCCAAACGGGCAGTGCCACCCAAACACTTGCCTTTTGCATCATCCTTTGCGGAACAGTTCGAGTCGTACTTGTTGATTGGCTCAATGCGGGAATGGAAATCATTCGTATGCAAAATGGTCAGATCAAATTCTGCCATAGCCGGCGCGGAAACGCCAAAAGACAACAAAAGCGCAGTTGCGCCCAAGAGATGCTTTTTCATAGGTCTTGCCTTTATTCAATTGCCCCAAGCAATTTAACGAGACGGCTACGCGAGAATCTCTATATCCGCGCAAACCTCCCAAGAACACGCTCGGTACAATTGCCCATAACTGTGACAGGCACAAGACTAAAGGAGATATATTTCGCCATCTAACTGAAAAAAAATTCAGAGCCTGACTTTTTTATCGCGAGCCTTTTTAGCATCCATTACAAGGGGTGGGATTGTTGAGAATCCTTATAATATATCAACTTGTTGGCTCAATAAATCAGAGGTAGAAAACGCCCTAATTTGGTAAAATTTATCGAAAAAACCCTTAGATTCTCGAAATATTTATCCCCAAATGCTCAGTGCAGAATACGTGAATTTTCTAGGTCAGAGATATCAGTTTCAGAGAACTCTTCCTCAACTGCGGGTACGGAATAGTGACCACTCAACCACTTGTTGAGATCCACTTGTTTACACCTGTCTGAGCAAAACGGCTTTGTTGCCTCTTGTGCTGGTTTCTCGCAGATCGGGCATTTTGCTGATGGCTTCTTCATCATCTCTCTCAACTGCTAGTTTTGATCTTCGACGACATGACTGTTCGCCTATCCGGCTCAGCAGAGCATCTGCCAGTGCCTCTAGCCAGAATTACGCAGGACATCAAGAGATAAAAACAGATCATTTTGACGGTTTTGCCGAATTAAGAGTAACGATGCGTCACCCACCTCTTCACAACTGGAAATTATCTCCTAAATTTAAGGTGTTAAACAGTTTAGGTGCAAACAACTTTGCAGCGATTAAAGTTCAGACTAATATTACTCACAGGCAGGCACTTTTGAACATGTGCGTATCCTTATTCGAAAACCAGAACCACTTTTCAGGGATACGCTCTGAGTTCTGTATGAGTTTGAGAGTATCTCGCGAAAACCGGGGAAGCGTATAATGAACAATGAAGTTTCTTGGATTCTAACAGCGCACCTGGCCACCGCAGAACCAAAAGTCTTTGAAGGACTGATGGTGGAGATGGTGAAAGCAGTCCAGCAGATGCAGGGTGATACCACAGCCTATGTCTGGTACCTGAGTGAAGATGGTCAATCCTGCGAGATTTTTACGAGCTTTAAGGACAGCAATTCGGCAATGCTGCACCTGACGTGGTTCTCCAACACATATGCAAAGCAGTTTATGGACACACTGCACCCGACAGGTATGACAGTTTACGGCAAGCCAACACAGGAGCTGCGCAACGCGCTCGCAAGCCTATCACCACGGTACGTGCAAACTGTGGGTGGGTTCGCGCGTTAGCTTTAGCCTTCTCCTGCCTATGCAGCAGGAACGGCGTCTTCGTCCCATGTCTTTTGAGTTGGATAGCCAGCTGACTGCAAGAGGCTTGCGGTCTCCAGTAGAGGCAAACCGACAACACTTGGGTAAGACCCGATCACACGTGCGATAAACGCACCAGCAAGGCCCTGAATAGCGTAGCCGCCTGCTTTGCCACGCCACTCCCCTGAGGCGAGGTACTTTTCCGTGTCATGAGAAGACAGACGACGGAACCTCACACGGGTTTCAACCAGTTTTGTGCGAACCACACCATCAGGCATGTTCACGCAAACGCCGGTGTAAACCTTGTGCATGCGACCAGAAAGCAGTTGAAGGCAGACACTTGCCTGCTCCTTGCTCTCGGCCTTTGGCAGGATGCGGCGACCAACTGCAACAACCGTGTCAGACCCCAGGATGAGGGAATGCGCTTTTTCGTCATCCCGGTCGATCAGAACACGTGCAGCGGCGGCTTTGCCGCGTGCAAGTCTTTGAGCCAGCGCGCGCGGGCTTTCCCCACGCACAGGCGTCTCATCAATGTCTGCGGGCAAGAGGAATTCCGGTTCTATACCAATCTGCTGAAGCAACGCCAGACGACGTGGTGACCCGGAGGCCAATACTAACGGCAGTTCTTTGGTCATATGCCAGTTCCCCGATAAATTTACAGACCAGAGCTCAACTAAGGCAGGTTCATCATGAACCCGCGCTCAGTGGATCGCTTATTTGTAGCGATAGGTGATACGACCCTTTGTCAGGTCATATGGTGTCATTTCCACGAGCACTTTATCGCCAGCCAGAACGCGAATACGGTTTTTACGCATACGACCAGCAGTGTGAGCGATAATTTCGTGATCGTTTTCAAGTTTCACACGAAAAGTCGCATTAGGAAGGAGTTCGACGACGACGCCTGGAAACTCCAGCATTTCTTCTTTAGCCATTAGGATTCCTGATTTGTTAAATGGAATTTTCGCGGAACCTACCGGATAACTCGTCAAAAGTGAACAGGCTACCACCATTTCTTGGAGGGCAGTTTCACGAGTTTTACCGCATATTCCATGTTTTGGGGTGGAAAACACATGCAAAGGCCACGCGTAGAGCATTTTCAGCAGCTTATTGCATACGTTGTTCTATCTTTCTCTTAAGCGTATCACGCACCGCTCTGTACGCATCCATGATCTGTGAACGGCTTCCTGTGGCTACCGTTGGATCGATCGTTGGCCAGTACTCAACATCCACATGCTGCGTACGTGTCAGCTCCAATGCCTTATGATGTGCTTCCGGCGCGAGTGTAACGATAAGATCGAACCCGTCCTCAGCCAGATCCTCAAATGTCTTGGGATGGTGATTGCTCAGGTCCATCCCAAGTTCATCCATAACAGAATCGACAAACGGATCACGTTCGCCTGCAAAGACGCCACAGGAGCGTGTATAGACCTGTTTGGGATAGAGCAGCTGGGTCAGCCCCTCTGCCATCGGAGAGCGTACGGCGTTCATTCTGCAGATAAACAGGATGGAACTTGGCCGTGACATAAACTCGGCCATACTTACCCCCGGTGCTGCAAGGCGCAAATGAGCGTAAACAGTCGTCGGGCGGTTTGATGGTCGATGGTGATTTTCCCTTTCAGGCGTTCTTCCAATATGCAGGCCCCGTCGTCATGCAGTCCACGACGCCCCATATCGATTGCTTCAATCTGCTTGGGAGAGGCACTACGAATTGCATCGTAGTAACTCTCACAGATCATGAAGTAGTCTTTAATGATCTTCCTAAAAGGGGTGAGCGAGAGGATATGGGTTGCTATTTCGCTTCCCATTTCATCGCGGATTCCCAATACAAGCTTGCGCTTGATCATAGCAAGATCCAGTCGGTACGGGCCCTGATCGGGCCCGACCGGAGAAAACATGTTTTCCTCGACCAGATCAAAGATCGCAATTTTTCGCTCCCGCTCGACGTCTTTGTCGGCGCGCACAATAGAATCCGGATCAAGGACCACCTCAAAAAGGCGTTCTATTCCTTGTTGTCTCTGTTCTTCGTTTACAGGGACTTCCTTGTGCATCAAGCGATCTTTTCCTTACTGGATCAGTTAACTAGTGGTTTAAGCGGATGGAGACTGAACGTCCATGCGCCTGCAGGCCTTCCACTTCTGCCAGCATGACGGCTGCGGGGCCGATCTGTGCCAGATTTTCCGGGTTACAGCGCAGAAGCGAGGTTCTCTTCACGAACTCCAGCGTAGAAAGGCCAGAGGAGAAACGGGCCGAGCGAGCTGTCGGCAGCACATGGTTTGAACCGCCCACATAATCGCCGATCGCTTCTGGAGTGTAACGCCCAACAAAGACAGCACCAGCATTTCTCATTTTTGGCAGCAGCGCATCAGGGTCATCAACACACAGTTCAAGATGTTCCGGTGCAAAACGGTTGGAGAGCACCATAGCGTCATCCAAATTGTCGACGGTGATGATCGCGCCGAAATCATTCCAGCTCTGACGCGCAACATCTGCACGTGGCAGCGTGGTGAGCTGACGCTCAACGGCCTCTTCTACAGCTCCCGCCAACTCTTCGCTATCCGTGATGAGAATGGACTGTGCCACCGGATCATGCTCTGCCTGAGAGAGCAGATCGACGGCGACCCAGTCCGGGTTGTTATCTTTGTCAGCTACAACGAGGATTTCGGATGGGCCGGCGATCATGTCGATGCCGACAGTTCCGAATACACGGCGCTTTGCTGCTGAAACGTATGCGTTGCCAGGGCCAACAATCTTGGAGACCGGTGCAATCGTTTCTGTGCCGTATGCCAGTGCACCAACAGCCTGAGCGCCGCCTACGCGGTAGATCTCGGAGACGCCGGACATCTTAGCTGCAGCCAACACGAGTGGGTTGAGCACATCATCAGGGCTTGGAACCACCATTACGATCCGTTCAACGCCAGCCACTTTCGCAGGGACAACGTTCATAAGGACGGAGGATGGATAGCTGGCAAGACCACCGGGGACATAAACACCAACGGCTTCCACTGCAGTCCAGATGGCACCCAGCTCTACGCCGATGGCGTCTTTGTAGGTGTAGCTTTCAGGCAGCTGCTTTTGATGGTGGGAACGAATACGATCATGGGCAAGCTGCAAGGCTTCCAGTGTTTCAGCAGGGATTTGCGCAACAGCTGCCTCAATCTCTGCTTCAGTTACTTTCAGCTCGTCCATAGATTTGGCCGACATGCGGTCAAATTTATTGGTGTACTCGAGCACAGCCGCATCACCGCGCAACTCAACATCCCGCAGGATGTCGCGCACGATATGATCCACATCCTCTGAAGTTTCCCGCTTGCTTCCAAGCAGGGCACGGATTTCTTCTTCGAAACCTTCAGACTTTGAGGAGAGCTTAATCGCCACGTTATCGTTCCCAATTTACTATAGTTCCCGGGACTGTTTTTCCCGAGATGATGTCAGATTTTTAGAGATGCAGTCCAAGCCTTCAGGTTGTGTCGGGATTTTACGAAACTATCCCGCGCTTTCCAACTAGCCTTCTAGGTCATGTTCAGGTCTGCTTTCAGTTTCCCAAACGGAGCCCAGATCTGCCAGTTGTGCTTCGATGCACTCAATATTTGCTGCAATAGCAGCCCCACCGGAAAACTCAAGCTTCAACTGACCCGCTGGTGCATTTGTCTCTTCAAACAGCACACAGAGCAAAGACAGGACCATGTCTTTGTTTGTCTGGTTGATTTTCTGAGCTTTGACTGCATCAACCCGAGAAACAGAAAGAACGGAGCGTGCGCGCATTCTTCTTTTCTGGTTGTTTTCGTCTGTTTCCCAAAGGTATCGGTTCATAGTCAGCACCAGGCGGCGCTCGGCAGGTAAGTACTTGATATCTGCGAGTTTCAGAACACTGTCCTGCACCATGGAAGAGATGATCTGCAAATCTTCCTGATCCAGCGCCATCAGCTTCATTGGTTTTACCTGTTCCATATTGATCCCTTGCAGATTTTCCTAGCCTCGCGCACCGTATATAGCGCAAGACATCCTTACTATTACAACAATTTACAGAAAAACATCTATGAATGAACGGAGCAGATTTCAAGCATGAAGGTGTGATCCAGTTTCTTTGAGAAAATCTCCATGAAAAAACCCGGACTGAAAAACAGACCGGGTTTAAATCTTTTGCTTCAGTTTTGTTAGGCCGAGATACGCTCGATCACGGCACCGCAGCGCGACAGCTTCTCTTCCAGCCGTTCAAAGCCGCGATCAAGGTGATAGACACGGCTGACCGTCGTTTCGCCTTCTGCTGCCAAACCAGCGATGACGAGAGAAACAGATGCGCGAAGGTCTGTTGCCATGACCTGAGCGCCGCGCAGGGTTTCAACACCCTCAACAGAAGCCACCTGCCCGTCCAGTGTGATCTTGGCGCCAAGACGTGCCAGTTCCTGAACGTGCATGAAACGGTTTTCGAAGATGTTCTCAGTGATCTTGCTCACACCTTTGGAGCGGGTCATGAGCGCCATGAACTGTGCTTGCAAATCTGTTGGGAAACCCGGGAAAGGCTCAGTGGAAACGTCTACCGGGCTGATACCAGCTCCGTTACGTTTAATTTTGAGACCCATATTGGTTTCAGTGATTTCTGTGCCGGTCTGGCGCAGGACATCCAATGCACCTTCGAGAAGATCGCCGCGTGCGCCTTCCAGAGTTACTTCACCGCCCGTCATCGCCACGGCCATGGCATAGGTGCCGGTTTCGATGCGGTCAGGAATAACTGGATGGCGGTGTGCACCCAGACTGTCTACGCCCTGAATATGGATCGTATCCGTGCCTGCGCCTTCGATCTTTGCGCCCATACCGATCAGACAGTTTGCAAGATCTGTGACTTCTGGTTCCTGAGCGGCGTTTTCAATCACGCTTTCGCCCTTGGCCAATGTCGCAGCCATCATGACTGTATGTGTTGCACCTACAGAGATTTTCGGGAAGACAACCCGGCCACCCTTCAGACCGCCTTTGGCATCTGCCTGAACATAGCCGCGATCCATCTCAATATCAGCGCCAAGTGCTTTCAGACCATCGATAAAGAAGTCAACCGGACGGGTACCGATTGCACAACCGCCTGGCAGAGACACACGAGCTGTATGCATACGTGCGAGCAGTGGACCGATGACCCAGAAGCTTGCACGCATTTTGGACACGAGCTCATATGGAGCAGTTGTGTCGACGATGTTGCTGGCATTCAGGTGAACAGTTTGACCGGTCATTGTATCCTGACCAGCCCGTTTCCCGTCGACCGAATAGTCTACTCCGTGGTTGGAGAGAATCTGAGTGAGAAGTGCGACATCACGCAAGCGGGGCACATTCTCAAGGGTCAACGTATCTTCGCAGAGCAGTGACGCGATCATCAAAGGCAGCGCAGCATTCTTCGCGCCTGAGATCGGAATAACACCATTAAGCTGATTGCCACCAACAATACGAATTTTGTCCATACTTCTATAACCCCAATAAAGCCCGCGGCGGGAAACACAAATTTGAAGAAGAATTGATCGTGTCCACTAACATCAGGGCTGTGGCATAAGCAAGGCAGCGCTTCTGCCTAGTTTCTTCCCCAACGGTTTTCCCCAATAGATCCTGCTGATATTTCGCATTAGCAAGACTTACAAGGACCGCAATATCCTACTCCGCCCAAAACCTGCAGTTTTCGGCGAGATTTCCATATATTTCCAATTTAGCGATAAATGCTAGATTTTTACTTAACGCCCTCGCTATTGGGTAGAGCGCATACAGCAATCTCTAGTCTTCGTCAGTGCTCTTCTTAGCAGCCTGTTTTCTACGACGTAGGTTGGCACGTAAGGCTTCGGCCAAACGATCTGCTTTTGGGTCGCTTTTTGGCTTTGCTGCGGACTTTAACTGGTTGCCCGTCGTTTCGGTTTTCTTTGAATCTGTCATGCTCAACAGGTACACGAGGACGGGATTGAAGCCAAGTGCCCTAATATACGACAAGTGCATGGCAATGCTCTCATTTCGCTGTGTTATTCAGTTTCCACAGAACTGCCAATAAAACCCCTTGCAGGTTTAAAAGGGTTATGACATAAGCCTCCTCGTTCCGAGGGCACTTCCTGCGGAGCACTTACCTCGTTGCAAAATACGCTGGTTTGGAAGATATGAGAAGCGCTTAAGTGCTTCATATTTATGCGATGCTGCCGTAGCTCAGGGGTAGAGCACTCCCTTGGTAAGGGAGAGGTCGAGAGTTCAAATCTCTCCGGCAGCACCATTCTTCTAACAGCACTGCACAAATTTCGGCGCGCTGCCGTAGCTCAGGGGTAGAGCACTCCCTTGGTAAGGGAGAGGTCGAGAGTTCAAATCTCTCCGGCAGCACCATTCTTCTTCACAATTGATCATTTCACTGAACTGCATCAGGCATATCGCATTCTTGCTGTGAAATCTGATTTTAAAAAATCAAAGAATTTTAGAACAATTTACAACTCTGCCGTGAGCCTTCTCTGTCGCACAGACTTTTCTGAGGGCGAGTAATCGCACTTATCAACGGTAATCCATCGATAATCCAAAGCAGCCGCGAAACAAACAAACTCACCTGAACACATAAATATCAGCTCAATGAAATAAAATTCCACGTCATTGAGCTGAGCCTCACCTGCCCTTGCGGCACTGTGTCTGAGATACAACGTGCCACAATTCGACCAAATTTCATCTTGGAGTTGGTTTACATGTGGCGGGAGTCCTGCGACGTTTCTGTGGTCTTGGGGGCGTATTGGGGTAGTTTTCCAACCAACCGTTTTGCGGATCGGGGAAGAGGGTATGCCGCCCAAGCGCACCTGCATGAGCTCTCGTGCAAGTGTCCGCTGATATTCATTTTGTTGGAGTTTCAGGAGGTAAAAATGGATCAGGCAGTCATCGACGCAGATGTCCCAACAGCAGCACACGGAAAGTTTTCCGAAGCAGAGTTACAGATGCTTCGCTATCAACTTGAAGAAGCAGAGTTCGCCAAACTCATCCGATTGGTATCCAGTCTTCCATCAGAAAAATGGGACCAGGCAATCAAGGCCCTCTCCGCTCTGTAGGCGTCACGGGTGATCCACCTTGGGGGCAGCTCGACGCTTCCAAGGAGGTATTGCATGTTTGATTACGGATAAGAGAGCTCAGACCATGGTGGCTGAGTTTGCTTCGCCAATCATGCTATTTCCGTCCCAGTTCTTCTTGTGTCCGCGGACTTCACGCGGTGCGGGGCCGAAGTAACCTGCTGTTTTCACAAAATCTCTTGGCTGAAGAATAATTGAGGCAATGCGCTGATAGAGCGACTTGGCGGAGATTGGCTTACACAGCAACTCGTGAATGCCCAATTTTCTGGCCTCAATAATGCGACTGCGCTCAGTATGAGCTGTGACCATAATAATTGGGATATAAGCGTACGGATTATTCTGGGTACGGATCATGCGTACCATGTCTGCACCATCGAGAATTGGCATAACCCAGTCGAGAATCAGGATATCCGGATTAGCGCGATCCATCGCTTCCAGACCAGAAGCCCCGTCTTCCGCTTCGACGATTTTCCGGGCCCCAAAACTCTGAAGCATTGTACGCAGGATTGTGCGCATGTAAGCGCTGTCTTCAACCACCAAAAACGATAAGGATGAGAGGTCTATACTCACGCAGTCATGCCCCGGTCACTTGACGTAACCCAATTAAATTAGAACAGAAATTCAGTTATTAGTTACAAGGTGTGGCAGAGAACAAAACAAATTGCAAGACTGCCCAATTATAGTTCTATGTCAAAGACTATGTCTGCGATATATATAGGCTGATATGCGTTAGGTGAAAATATCCTTTGATAAATCCGCAATTCCATGGACCGCGTCAATGTGTCCTTCGACAGGGATAAGGATTATCGCTAAGTTTAGGCTAACTCTAAAGTATCGCCAAATAATACCGCCGCAATATAAGGGGCAAAAAATGGACTACCAAAATATCTTCAATGAAGCGATTGCTTCTTTGAAGGATGAAAAACGGTACCGCGTATTTGCTAATCTCGAACGCATTGCAGGGCGTCACCCACACGCTCTCTGGCGTAAAGAAAATCAAAACCTCCGTGAAATCGTCATTTGGTGTTCAAACGACTACCTCGGGATGGGCCAACACCCTAAAGTTATTGATGCCATGACGGAAACCGTTCAGCGTATGGGAGCAGGCGCAGGCGGCACGCGTAACATCTCAGGCACGAACTACCCTCTGGTACAGCTTGAAGAAGAACTTGCTGATTTGCATGGCAAAGAAGGTGCCCTCGTCTTTTCCAGCGGTTTTGTTTCCAACGAAGCGTCCATTTCAACAATTGCAAAATTGCTTCCTGATTGCCTGATCCTGTCTGACCAGCTGAACCACGCTTCCATGATTGCGGGTGTTCGCGGCGCAGGAACTTCCAAGCAAGTATGGCGACATAATGATCTTGAGCACCTTGAAGACCTGCTCAAATCTGCTGGAAACGACCGCGCAAAACTGATCGTGTTTGAATCCGTGTACTCCATGGATGGCGATATCGCACCGATCGAGCGCATTTGTGATCTTGCCGACAAGTACAATGCAATGACCTACATCGATGAAGTGCATGCTGTTGGCATGTACGGTCCACGCGGCGCAGGTATTGCTGAGCGCGATAATGTTATGGATCGCATCGACATCATTGAAGGTACTCTAGCGAAAGCATTTGGTGTGATGGGCGGTTACATCACCGCTTCTCAGACCATCATTGATGCGGTTCGCTCTTATGCTCCGGGCTTTATCTTCACAACTGCTATTCCGCCAGGACTTGCTGCGGCTGCAACAGCTTCCATCAAGCACCTAAAAGAATCCGGCGTAGAGCGTGAAGGCCAACAACGTCAGGCACAGCGCACGAAAGACGTGTTGAAAGCGGCAGGTCTTCCTGTGATGCCTTCTGACACGCACATCATTCCGGTGCTTGTTGCTGATCCTGATCTGTGTAAGCAGGCAACCGACCTTTTGCTGGATAAGCATGGCATTTACATTCAGCCAATCAACTATCCAACAGTTCCACGCGGTACAGAACGTTTGCGCATCACTCCGGGTCCAGTTCACAACGATGCTCTGATTGACCACCTGCGTGATGCTCTGGTGGATGTATGGCAGACGCTTGAGTTGCCATTCACCGATGCTCCAGCTGAAGAAGATCTGGATGCTGCGCAAGGTCAGGCTGTTTATCAGTTTGCAGGCGGCTAAAAACCACTTCAATTCATTGCAAAAAGGCCGGCATATTTGCCGGCCTTTTTTGTTAGCTACATTGGCGCATAGAAAAAGGCTTGAAGCGGATCGCTTACAAGCCTCTCATCTCGTTATGCTTTTCGCTAAATACAACTAGTAACGACCAGATATCTACTCAGGAAACCTTGCGTTTCGCAGCTTCTACAGGTGCACTATTTTCCTGCAAGTCACCATCATCCAGGATGCGCCATTTAGGCCCTTCCATGTCATCATACTGGCCAGAACGCAAGGACCACAAGAACGCTACCAAACCTGCGCCACCAAGAAACAACGCAATCGGAATGAGGTAGATTAAGACTTCCATAGTTCTGTTCAGGCCTCCGAATTGGGCTGAGTAGATGAGCCTGCGAGCATTCTCAGGCGTACAGCATTGAGCGTAACAATAATGGAAGAACCCGACATAGCCAAGGCTGCAACAAGAGGTGTGACAAAACCTAGCACCGCAAACGGTACTGCAATCATATTATAGACAACAGAAATGGCGAGATTTTGATTCATCACCCAGCGCGCTTTCTTCGAGATTGTCAGCGCACTCATGACAGGCGCAAGGCTATCTCCAAGGAAAACGGCATCTGCTGCTGCCTGACTGACGTGAACAGCAGAGACAGGTGAGATGGATACGTTTGCTGCGGCGAGCGATGGCGCATCATTGAGACCATCACCAACCATCAGAACCTTCTTGCCTTGTGCTTTCAGTTCTTCGATATGGTCGATCTTGTCTTGAGGCTTCATAGCAGCTTGCCAGGTTTCAACGCCAAGTACCCGTGCTGCATGTTCTACGGCGCCTTTATGGTCACCACTGAAGATTTCAATTGTGAAGCCCGCAGTTTTGAGCTTCTGGATCGTGTCAGTTGCCCCTTCCCTCATAAATTGGCCAACAGGCAGCAACTGTGCTGCTTTATCTCCCGATTGGAAGGCCACAAAGGAAGCATCGGGTTGTAGTATTTTCGCCTGCTCAAGCTGCTCGTCAGAAACACCGCAAAACGCCGGAGAACCTAGCTTAGCAGGCACGCCATCAATGATAGCTTCAACCCCTTTGCCCGCACTCTCCTTTGCATCCAGCAACGCTTGTTGTGCGCCGGTGGCTCTTGCTATGGCCTGCGACAGTGGATGTGACGAGGACAGAGCAAGACGACCAGCCAGCTCCAGTTGGTCTGCTGAAAGGTCATGTTTTTCTGAGAGTGAGGTTTCTGGCAGTGTCAGTGTGCCAGTTTTGTCGAACACGATGGTATCAACTGTCGCCAGACGCTCAATCGCATCACCAGCATTCAGCAGAACTCTCTCGTTAAAGAACAAACCACTTGCAACAACTTGAACTGCGGGTATCGCCAGTCCCAGAGCACATGGGCATGTGATGATGAGTACAGAGATTGCGATGACCAAAGCTGGTTGCCATGCCATACCAAGCATGATCCAGCCCACGAGTGTCAGAAGCGCAGCGGCGTGAACAACTGGCGCGTAAAGCTGTGAGGCGCGATCTGCTATATGAACGTACTTGGAGCGACCTTCCATGGCCGTTTCCAGAAGTCTGTTCACTTCATCAAGCAATGTGCCTTTGGCTGCGGCTGTTACCTCAATCTCCAACACGCCGTAGGTGTTCATGGTACCTGCGTAGACAAGGTCCCCTTCCCCAACGGGCTGCAAGAGGGTTTCACCTGTCACCAAACTCTGATCGACTTCTGATGTGCCCGTCGAGATTTTGCCATCAACGGAAATGCGTTCACCGGCTCTGACCAAAACGCGATCACCGACGGACAACTTTGACAGAGGTACATCGAGTGCACTGCCGTCCTCTTGTATCTTTGCAGCGCTCTCAGCTTTCAAAGTCGCGAGGTTTTCAGCAAAAGAACGCGTTTTTCTGCGCATGAGATGATCGCAATAACGCCCGACAAGCAGGAAGAACAGCAGCATCACCGCGCTATCAAAATAAGCGTGTTCGGCTTCCTGAACAGTTTGCCACATGGACAGACCAGTTGCGAGCAACACACCGATCGTGATCGGCACGTCCATGTTCAAACGACCTGTTTTCACTGCCATATAGGCACTGCGAAAGAAAATGCGGCCAGAGTAAACGACGGTCGGCAATGCAATGAGTGCGGAAATCCAGTGGAAGAAAGACCGGGTCTCTGGATCAATATCCGATGCGTTACCAGACCAGATTGAGATGGATAGCAGCATGATATTCATTGCTGCAAAGCCAGAAATAGCCAGCGCCCGCAAGATCTCCTTGCCGACGGCATCGCCACGCGACTTCACCTGCGCAGGATCAAAAGGATACGCTTTATAGCCCAGCCTTTGGAGAAGATCGACAATAGGAGATGGGTTGGTCTTTTCGCCATCCCAGTCAACTGAGAGACGATGGGATGATAGGTTCACGCGTGCTTTTTCTACGCCATCCAACTTCTGGAGGCCGCGCTCAATTTCGTACATACATGCAGCACACGTAATACCGTCAACGGCAAGGTCCATATGAGCCTTGCCATCGTCGGTGTTTGTTACGAATGCCGCCCAATCCCTTTCAGGCGCAGACATGCTATTACCGCCTTACTCAGCGAAGAAAATCTTGTTTTTGGAACGGAAAATCGGAAGCGTCTTATCGCTTCGATCCGCGATTTCTACGACCACGTTCCAGTTGCCAGCCCCAATACCAGATGCATTGGCTACATATTCACCTGCGGAGCGCTCAGACAATATAAGATCCTGATCAGCTGCGGTGATTGTTGGGCGGTGCAGTTTAACGGTTACCATTTCACCGGTGATCGGAGCACCGGCTTTATCTTTTGCCAAAACGCGCACATGAGCAGAACCGTCGCCATTGCGTTCAATGGCAGCATTTACGCTCCAGTTAAGAGCGGCCTGAGCATTCGCGTTGGCGATTTCTTTGTTGTATCGCTGGCTTACCTTATAGGAACTATCGACTTCCAGTCCTGGGAAGGTGTCAATTGCGATATAGACCATAACAGCATTCATTGCAGCGATAGCGCCGAAGAACGCAATGAGGCTGAACAGAACCGTGCGGCCGGTAATCTGCCGAGGTTTACGCGGAGACTTGTGGTCTACAGCCATTGTCATATCCTAGCTCCTTTTTGGCGGCTCATAAGATGGGGGTGAGCTTCGCCTTTTTGATCGTTTAAGTGATAAGGGGCGTACCCCTTATCACGCAAGTTGAATTAGGTGTTTTTACAGCCTGTGACGACTATTTGCCGGGTGCCCGGAAGAAGTCGCTGATCACTGTTGTTTCACCAGTCTCTGTGTCCACCAGCTTAAAGCTCATAGGCAGAGAACTTGGCATTTCGACACCAGCTGGAGAGAACACGAGTGCTCGTACAGAACGAGTAGTGTCAGCATCTACCGACAAACTCAGTTGAGTATCCTTTGTCACGTCAGCCGCATTCTTGTGAATGCCCACAACTTCAAGGGTCGCCCCTTTAGGCATGTCCTCAACACTCAGCGTAAAGGATTGCTCGTTGTTGTGTTTGTTCAGCAGGCGAAGCGAGTAGCCGTTTCTGAAGGACCCGTCACTTTGTTGAACGTAGAGCGGGTTCCGGTCATGAACGACAGACAGATCCGTCATGGAACGGTTGAGCTGTGCGTACAACATCACACCCGCAATCAACGCAATGATTGCTGTATAGACAACAGTACGAGGACGGATCAGACGATAAACTGATGCCTCACCTCTTTCGCGGCGCTCAATGTTGTCGTCCGTGTCATACGCGATCAGACCCGTTGGCTTGCCAACCTTAGTCATGATCGAGTCACAGGCATCGATACACAAGCCACACTGGATGCAATCGAGCTGCGCGCCTTTACGAATATCGACACCTGTCGGACATGCATAGAAACACTGGTTACAGTCGATACAGTCACCCGCAGGCAAGCCATCTGCGATGCGTTTTTTGCTCTCTTTCAAGTGACCACGAGGTTCACCACGGTCATAACGATAGGTTACGTTTAGAGCGTGCTCGTCAGTGAGAGCTGCCTGAATACGTGGCCAAGGACACATATACACACAGACCTGCTCACGCATATGACCAGCCAGCGAGTAGGTGGTGAACGTCAGGATTCCAATCCAGACGTAAGCAGAGAATGCAGCTTGCCCTGTTGCAAGATCATATACAAGGGTTGGTGCATCCGCGAAGTAAAGAACCCACGCCCCTCCGGTCCACCAGGCAATCATTAGCCAAAGAAAATGCTTTGTTCCCTTTTTGAGAATTTTTTCTGCATTCCAAGGCTGTTTGTCCAGCGTAATCCGTTTGCGGCGATCGCCTTCAATCATGCTTTCTACGCGAAAGAACAGGTCTGTCCAAACTGTCTGCGGGCAAAGATAACCGCACCATAGGCGACCTGCGATCGCGTTCATCAAAAACAGAGCTACCGATGCAATGATGAGCAAACCGGCAAGGTAGTAGACTTCCTGCGGCCAAATTTCGAGAAAGAAGAAGTAACCTCTTTTTCTCTCAAAATCGACGAGAACAGCCTGATCAGGGAGCAAAGGCCCTCTGTCCCAACGAATGAAGGGAGTAAAGTAATAAATTCCAAGGGTAATAAAAAGGATTGCCCATTTGATTTTCCGAAAACGGCCTTTTACCTCCATGGGGTAAACTTTAGCCGCTGACGCGAACCAGGCTTCGTCCTCTTCTTTATCGATGGGTTCAACTTGGCTAGACATAATGTCTTCCTCAGTTGGCGATGTGCTTTGTGCAAGTGAAGCGAGGGCACTTACGCGTCCTCGCTTATGTCGTCATCTCAAAAATATTCAGAGATCTTATTGACCGCCACCGAGAGAGTGAACGTACACAGCCAGTGATTTAACTGTGGTCTCACCCAGACGGTCGATCCATGCAGGCATCACACCGTGACGTGGTGCATTCACCTGCGCGATGATGTCTTCTACAGACTTGCCATAGAGATAGGTTGGTGCTGTCAGGTTCGGAGAACCTGTTTCCAAGTCGCCCTTGGCGTTTTCCATATGGCAGGCAGCACAGTTCTCTTCATAGATCACTTTGCCCGCTTCCAGATCAACGCCTTCTTGCGTTGGCAGACCAGCTACAGAACCGACATAGTTTGCAACCTGAATAATCTCTTCTTTTTCAAGCAGCTCATCACGACCGAATGCAGGCATTTCCGCATACCGGGTTTCGTCATGCTCCGCACGAACACCATAAGAGATAGTGGTTGACAGGGTGTCCAAATCGCCACCCCAGATCCAGCTGTCGTCCTGAAGGTTTGGATAGCCCTCAAAGCCTGTCGCACCAGTTCCATGACAAGGTGCACAGTTGTCACCAAATGCCACTTCACCCTGAGCCATAGCAAACTCGAGCAGTGCCGGAGTGTCACGAATTTCTTCGAGAGATGCTTCGAGAAGCATCTTGCCGGTTTCTGCACGTTCTGCTGCTGCTACATCAAAATTCTCCGTCGCTACCGCACGCTGGCTGTAATTCAGAAGGCCTTTTGTGTAGCCATTGACCAATGGCCAGCTTGGCATGAGGATCCAGTAGATCACGGACCATACGATGGTGCCGTAGAACATGTAGAGCCACCACTTAGGGAGCGGGTGATTGAGTTCCTTCAGGCCATCCCATTCGTGACCAGTGGTTTCAACACCTGTTACCTGGTCGATTTCCTTTTTGTGCTCAGCCATTAATCGTCCTCCCGAAGCGGGATCTGTGAAGCATCGTTAAAGCGCTCCCCATTACTTGGCCAGCAAGCGTAAAGAACTACGCCTGCAAAGATTGCCATGAAATAGAGCAGGCCACCAGTTTGCGCGAAGTGTGCAAGAGCGGTGTAAGTCGCGTCCATCATCTTCTCCTTAGCGCAAGTTGGCTTTTTCGTCGTAGAGGCTAAAGTCTACGAGTGTGCCAAGCATCTGCAGGTAAGCCACAAGTGCATCCATCTCAGTCACATCTTTGGCGTTGCCGTCGAAGTCACGGATGAGAACATCAGGATAACGTTCTTCGAACCCTTCTGCTGCATCGCTGTCAGGCTCGGCCTGAGCGAGAAGATCCACTTTAGCGTTTGCAATCTGTTCCTCAGAGTAAGGAACGCCATACAATGCATTCACTTTCAGATGGTTCTCGATCTCGATTGTGGAGAGCTTGGCATCCATCAGGAATGGATAGCCGGGCATCACAGAGGTCGGAGACACTGAACGTGGGTTGATCAGGTGATCACGCTGCCACTCATCAGAGTACTTACCGCCCACACGAGCAAGGTCAGGACCGGTACGCTTAGAGCCCCACTGGAATGGGCGGTCATACATAGATTCCGCTGCCAGTGAGTAGTTACCGTAACGCTCCAGCTCGTCGCGCATCGGACGGATCTGCTGTGAGTGACAGGCATAGCAGCCTTCACGTACGTAGATGTTACGTCCAACAAGCTCAAGCGGGGTGTAAGGGCGCATACCCTCAGTTTTTTCGATCGTGCTCTTCAGGTAAAAAAGAGGCACGATTTCTACGAGACCGCCGATTGAGATCATGATGACGATGCCAACAATCAGGATCAGCGAGTTTTTCTCGAAGATTTGGTGTTTTTTCCAAGCAGACATTCGTGATCTCCCGATTATTCCGCTGGCGCCAGGGCAGACTGATCTGCACTTTCAACCGCTTCACCGGCACGAACAGTCATCACAAGGTTGTAAACCATGATGAATGCACCTGCGAGGAACAGAAGACCGCCGAATGCGCGCATTACATAGAACGGGTACATCGCATCTACTGTTTCGATGAAGGAGTACTCAAGGAAGCCGAGGCTGTCGTATGCACGCCACATCAGGCCCTGCATAATACCGGATACCCACATTGAACAGATATAGAACACGATTCCCAGTGTTGAGACCCAGAAGTGCCAGTTAACCAAGCGCAAAGAGTACAAAGACTTATTGTAAAGCCAAGGAACCAGACAATACAGAGCACCGAAGGAGATGTAACCAACCCAACCGAGCGCACCAGCGTGTACGTGACCAATAGTCCAGTCAGTGTAGTGTGACAGACCATTCACAGCACGGATGGACATCAAAGGCCCTTCGAAGGTCGCCATACCGTAGAATGCAACGGAAACAACCATCATGCGCAGAACAGGGTCAGTCCGCAGCTTGTCCCAAGCACCGGAGAGCGTCATCAGACCGTTGATCATACCACCCCAGGATGGCATCCAGAGGATGATGGAGAAGGTCATGCCGAGCGTACCTGCCCACTGAGGCAGAGACGTGTAGTGCAAGTGGTGAGGACCGGCCCAGATGTATAGGAAGATCAGCGCCCAAAAGTGCACGATTGACAGGCGGTAAGAATACACCGGACGTTCAGCACGTTTTGGAATGAAGTAGTACATGATTGCCAGGAAGCCAGCAGTCAGGAAGAAGCCAACAGCGTTGTGACCGTACCACCACTGCACCATCGCATCCTGAACGCCACCCCAAACAATGTAGGATTTGGTGGAGTAGATGCTGACAGGAATAGACGCGTTGTTAAACAGATGCAGAACTGCAATTGTCACGATAAACGCAAGGTAGAACCAGTTGGCTACGTAGATGTGAGCTTCTTTACGGCGCCAGATTGGGCCCAAGAATGTCAAAAGATAAGCCACCCAGACAATAGTCAGCAGCAAATCTGCATACCATTCTGGTTCAGCGTATTCTTTACTCTGTGTAACACCAAGCAGGTAGCCGGTACCTGCAACAACGATAAACAGATTATAGCCAAGAACAACAAACCAAGGCGAAATCGCACCCATCAAACGGGCCTGACACGTGCGCTGCACAACGTAGAACGATGTTGCAATCAACACGTTGCCGCCGAAGGCGAAAATCACGGCTGAAGTATGGAGAGGACGGAGACGTCCAAAATTAGTCCAAGGCAGATCAAAGTTCAGCGCTGGGAATGCCAACTGCGAAGCGATAATCACACCGACTGAAAAGCCAGCGATACCCCAAAAAACAGAAGCCCACGTAGCAAATTTTACGGGCCCCATATTATAGTTCGGCTTGCCGTTAATTTCTAACGGTGCCGGACTGTTGTTTCCGTCGAAGTATCGGCGAAAAATATAAAAGATACCTGCCAGTGATGCTAATGCTATCAAAGCGGTATGAAATGCCAAGACCTGATCCCAGGTTTTCCCTGCAATGATCAGACAGAAAATCGCTGCTACCAAAAGAAGTACGGAGTAACCGCCTTCTTCAAGCGACAGATATCTGACTTTCCGCTCACCCATGATGTTCGCCCCATATAAAGTAAACAAGTTCGTCCAGATAGGACTACCTGACCGTAGTTCTATGGGTGGCAAATTGCCCCGCCCTTGATACATGTCAAAAAGAACTCGAACAAAAAAAATAAAATTACTCTAATTCGCAACTACACCCCCCATTATTGGGTTTTCGTCATATATTACATGATTTTAGGCCAAGATGCGTTGTTTTGGCGCAGCCTGAAGCGAGTTTCAGCAGTTCCCGCAAAGATTAGCGTAATTTGATAGGTAGAGCGGTGGGAGCACGCATATATAGAATCATGATTAGCTAGATAAGTTCTCTTGATGATACCGCAGCGCACAAAACTTTCGTGGTGTCACTTCACCTAGGTCGCGACTGGGTTTTCCGTGGCATCTGTTTTTTGCGCGGATGCAGGGCCCAACACGTATCTAGTCACAATCGGCATGAATGCTAAAAGCCCCATAAAGCGAGCCAATTGGTGTGTGGCCACGAACACCGGATCGATGTCCAGCAGGATGGATATAAGAAGCATTGCTTCCATACCTCCGGGAGCAAAGGCCAGAAAAACTTTATCGAATGAGATGTCCAGAACCCAAGAGATCATCAGTGCCCCTGTTAGCGCGACTGACAGGCTGATCACAAACACCACAAGAGACGTGCTAAGCATGGGTTTGAGGGTGCTGCTGTCCATCTTTCCGATGTAGAGGCCAACATTGGTTCCCATTATGATGTAGCAAGGCGTTGCAAGCCATATTGGCAAAGCAAACTCCAACAGCCCCGTTGAGTTAAGAGCCGCACTGGCAAAGAATGCTCCGGTGAGCAGTCCTGCAGGCGCTTTGAGCTTCTGGGCAAGAACCGCAAAGATCGCGCATATTAGAAGAGCAGTCATAAGTTCTATAACAGCCGCCAAACTTAACGTCGCCTCGACATCTTGAGCCGCCACGTCAACCGACCCGTTTGGATCGACCATATTTGTGACAATCAAAGGCAGGACAGCAATCAGAAGAAACAGGCGTACGAGCTGCACGATCATAATCCGATCCATAGGCGCCCCTCTTTCCTGCGCAAGTGCGGCTGTCATTCCAAGTGCGCCCGGCAAACCCGCGAAGAATGCCTCATCCCTTCCCCACTTGCATTTTTTGTAGGCGTAAAGATAGACCGCTGTGGTGATGCCACCGACAACAGCAACCAGTGCCAACATCGACAAAGGCCACAAAGAAGCACCTTCCCAAAAATCAGGAGAGACCGCAGATCCCATAGCAGCGCCGATGAAGATGTAATTGGTGGACGTTAGCATTGTAGGAAACGTGAAGTCCTGGTCGCCGATCAATGGCAGAGAAAGAGACTTTACCAGAACCAAGGCAACCATTGGCCCTGCCAGAAAACCAGCGGGGAGAGACAATAGTTCAAAGACAGCAGCTCCTGCTCCTCCAAGCGCAAGAACTCCAATTAAAGTCAGAATGTCTTTTCCGCTCACGGCGTTACCTCCTCAGGTCATAACGACACAAGAAGTACGAATTGAAATTCATATGATCAATCTTGATAGAACCAATCAATATATAATTTCAATCAGAGAGTTTAGAACTGTTCGCAAACAGCCGCGAATTGTTTGAAGGGACTTGAGTTTTTTAAAAACTCAGTGTTGTTGACAGGGATCAAAGTTCAATTAGTCCATTTGCGTATGGTAGCGTCATGACCGATCTAGAGCAAAAATATGCGTCCCTGAACGTACCCCGTTATACCTCCTACCCCACGGCTCCTCACTTCAGTGAAGCCGTGACACCGTCTCTCTATGGTGACTGGCTGGAGAGTATTCCTCATGACACTCCTTTGTCGCTTTATCTGCACGTGCCGTTTTGTCAGGAAATGTGCCATTACTGCGGATGTAACACCAAGGCGACACGCAAGATAGCGCCGGTGCTTGCGTATGTGGAGTTGATGCTCAAAGAGATCGACCTTGTGCTGAAGCGCCTTGGTACAGGCCGCTTGGTGCACCACATCCATTGGGGTGGCGGCACACCGAGTCTCGTTCCGCGCGAAGCCTTTTTGAAGATTGTCGAAAAGCTGAAGGACAACTTCGTTTTCTCCGAGGACATTGAGCACGCGATCGAGCTCGATCCGAGAACCGTTGGTGATTATCTGGCCGAGACACTTAAGATGGCTGGCATCACACGGACCAGCTTGGGCGTTCAGGACTTTGATGAAGACGTTCAGAAACAGATTGGCCGCATTCAGCCCTACAAAACAGTGATGAAGGCTGTTACCGCTCTTCGTAATGTTGGATTGAACGATATCAACTTTGACTTGATGTACGGGTTGCCGGGACAATCTGAGCAGACAATTCGCGAGACAGTTGAGTACACCAAAGAACTTGCGCCGGGCCGTGTTGCTCTGTTCGGTTACGCGCATGTACCTTGGTTCAAGAAACACCAACAGTTGATCAAAGAAGAGAACCTGCCAGGCGCGAACGAGCGTATCCGCCTTTCGGACGTTTCTCGTGATGCACTCGTCGATGCTGGTTATGAAGTGATCGGTCTTGACCACTTTGCTCTACCAACTGACGAGATGGCAATCGCCCTGAAAGAAGGCCGCCTACGCCGGAACTTCCAAGGGTACACGACAGATACAGCTGACACTCTGATCGGCTTCGGTTGTAGCTCCATTGGTTTCTTGCCACAGGGCTATGTACAAACAACACCATCGGCTCGCGAATGGGAGCGCATGGTTGTCGATGACGTGCTGCCGATCAAGAAAGGCATTGCCGTTGACAAAGTTGATCTGTGCCGCGCTGAAATCATCATGCAGCTGATGACCTACTATGAGGTCGATTACGCAGCCACTGCAGAAAAGCACGGATTGCCAGTCAGTGAGTTTGACAGCATTCCAGCTGAGATGCAGGAGATGATTGATGATGGTGTTGCGACCCTAGAGGGCACCGTTGTTGGCGTGACTGATGCAGGCCGGCGCTATGTACGCGTTGTAGCAGCTGCGTTTGATACTTATCTTGCAACTCAGCAAGCACGCCACTCTGTTGCGGTATAATCGCGACCTGATCCAATGATGAAAGAAGCGGCCTTTATGGGCCGCTTTTCTTTTGTCCGGACAACAAAAAAGGCGCTGAGTTTTCAGCGCCTGTTTCATTCATGTACTATGGATGCCTTAGTCGGGCATCTTTGATCTTACAGCGAGCTTCTTAGTGCATACCGGTCAGCTGACAGATGCCGCAGATGTTGGTGATGTGGATGCTGTCCTGCTTTTCAACCTTGATCAGACCACGACGCTTCAACTGAGAAATCACGCGGCTTACGGTTTCAATGGTCAGACCGAGATAGTCGGCAATTTCCTGACGAGTCATGGACAGTGCAACAGTCTTGGTATCTGGTCGACCTTCTTCATTTGGGCCTGAACAGCCGTGTCCGCCACGATTTGGCACCAAGCTCATCAGGAAGGTAGAAACGCGCTCCAGTGCTGATTTACGGCCCAGCAGAACTGTATGTTCGTGAAGGATCTCCATCTGGGAGAGCAAGCAACGATTTACATAGTGCTGCATCATCGGAGATGTAGAGATCTCGCGGCTTTCAAAAACCTGCAGTTCAACTTCGGTCAACGCCTCTGCCGTGCAGTCAAAGAAGTCACGGTTGGAAAAACCAAGCATATCGCCTTCACGCAGAATATAGACCACCTGGCGGCGACCGTCCGGAAGCAGCTTGTAGAGCATCATAACCCCACGCACGACTTCATAGAGGCGCTCTGCCTTGTCACCTTCGTAGAAAAGCACGTCATGCGCAGACAAACGCTGCTTACGACCAAGATGCTTTCCCGCGGCTTCTGGCTGCTTGAAGTTTTCCTGACAACCGCTGAATGGTGCCTGGCCATCAAGGTCGCTAAGCTTTGTCAATGTGGCCGATACCATAATCCCTCCTCGCGGATATCTCCGCAAACATCGTGCCTAGGCAAGTAGCGAGAACTATTCGTCTATTCTCTAAATGCCGCTTGGCCATGGCAAACATCCGTCATTGCTTGCCTGACCTGTTGATGCAGATTTACTGATTAGAATGCAACGTCAAAATACGCATTAAAACTTATAGAGCAGGTTCATATCTCAGTAATTTGATCTGAAACAACCGAAATTTTGCGTTAGATCAAGTTTACACGTATACCAATAAATCCTGTTCTTTCAATGGCTTACGAACAACAGGCGTTGTGGTGATTTTTGGTAAATCTCGCGTAATCTTCCAGAGAGGCTGGCCGCTGATTGCGACAATTTGTGGCGCCTCATCCAAAGCAGCAACCTTCTCAATGAGATCAGATCCCGCTAATCCGGGAAGGTGCAGATCAACAAAGACAGTGTCATCTATACGAGGTGAAGCATCTGAGAGAAACGATTCTCCATCTGCAAAAGCGGCGCATGAAAGTTCGAGGCTCTCAAACATCCTAGCAATTGCATCTCGCACAGATACATCATCTTCGACAATATAGATCACAACAAACCCCAGCGTTGTTCTCGTAGCTCATGAGACAAAGCACAAAGGTGCAGCACTTTGTCTCACCAGTCACCATAACCAAGCGCTGGGGTCTTGTAATGCGTAGTAACACTCGGGAATAACAAGATTGGCCGAAAGTATAGCCAGTCATTCCCTATGAAGTTGCGCTACATCAAGCAGCTGGTGGCTCACCTGTGAGGACGATGCGGACGAGATCCGCAGCATTACGTGCACCAAGTTTTTCCATGATGCGCGCGCGGTGAACTTCAACAGTACGTGGAGAGATCTTGAGGTTTCTACCAGCTTCCTTGTTGGAAGAGCCAGCAGTGATCTCAGTCAGCACCTGACGCTCGCGTGGTGTCAAAGTTTCTGCGCCAGGGAATGTCAGTGTGTTTGCACCACTTGCCTGCGCGTTTCTGGAAACAGCTTCACGTACACGGGAGATGATGGATTCAACGTCGAACGGCTTTTCAATGAAGTCGTAAGCGCCTGATTTGATCGCTTCAACAGCCATTGGGATATCGCCCTGACCGGAAATGATAAAGATTGGTGCAGGGAAGTTCTCACCATTCAGACTTTTCAGAATATCAATGCCTGAGCGTCCTGGCATATGAACGTCAAGAAGAACACAGTTCGGTGTTTCTTCTTCTACCCCACCAAGAAACTCTTCAGCATTCGCAAAGGATTTTACGCGAAACCCTTCTGTTTCAAACAGCAGAGAAAGCGCGTCGCGAACCGCTGGGTCATCGTCAACAATATGGATCACAGACGGCATGGTCATGATTGCTCAGGTCCTTATTCTTGTTGTTCTAAACAACAGCTTCAGCTTAGCTCGTTGCTTTTGAGTTTACCGGGAGCCTCAAAGTGAAGGTTGCACCTTTACCTTCCTCATATGGCTCTACAAGTAAATCGCCACCATGGTTTTGGGCTATACTCCGAGAAATCGCAAGTCCAATACCTAAACCGCGCCGCTTTGTCCCAGTAAAGGCCTTGAAAAGGTGCGACACTGCTTCCTCATCCAGCCCCGGTCCAGTGTCCATAACCTTAACAAACACATTGTCATCGTCGCGTTCGACGGAGACAATTACTTGCTTAACAGGTTGATCCTTTACGGCTTCGCCTGCATTTCGGATCAAGTTTACAAGAATCTGTTGTATTTGTACGGAGTCCAACTCAAGCTGGTAGTTATAGTCCACGAAAGTAGAGATAAACTCGACATCATCCGCTTCGTGCCCTACCCGGACGAGCTCAAGACAATCGTCAATGAGCGTTGCCAGGCCTGTTCCGATGCATTGCGGAGCTTGCCGTTCAACAAAATTACGCATCCGCTGGATGATATGGCCAGCACGTTCAGCTTCCACCACAGCCTTATCCATCAGGCTGATCATAGGATCATCAGGCTGATCAGCAGCTCTTGCACGGCGCGCTGCCGTTTGCAGATAGAGCATCAGAGCAGTGAGTGGCTGATTAACCTCGTGCGCAATCGCAGCGCCCATTTCGTCCAGCGCATTCACTCGGGTCATCGTCACCAGGTTAGATTGCAACACACGAAGGCGTTCTTCATATTCCTTGGTTGCCCGAAGATCTTTCAGGACGCCAATGAACTGGTGGCCACTTTCGGTCTGAGCTTCACCAACGGACAGCTCTATTGGAATTTCGGTTCCATCTTTATGGCGACCGACGACTTCGCGGCCAATGCCGACAACTTTTGGGTCTCCGGATTTCAGATAGTTCCGAATGAACTGGTCATGCTGCTTAGCTATGGCGCTCGGCATCAATGTGTTGACATTCTTGCCAACGACTTCGGCGCTCTTGTAGCCAAACATGTTCTCGCAAGCACGGTTATAGATCAGGATAGTTCCGTTATCATCTATGACGATGATGCCATTAACGGCTGTATCCAGAACACTGTGCAAGCATGAAGAGGAGACCATAGTAGTTTCCTAGTTGTTGTAGGCGTACCCGTACGCTTATCTAAACGGGTATCTAGATGGGTATTTTGACTAATCAGCTATCCCATGGCCCGAGCTAGGTCAATCACCTAGCCTGCGACTGATTTAACGATTAATTCCCGCTAATTCATTGATATATTACGTAGGAGACGAGCGTTCTCTAAACCTGAGCGTGTAAATTTGAAGTTTGAAGACATTGATAGCGAGATGAACCCCCGCCTAGATAATGCACTTACCTATTGCAAAACCCAGAGAACCCTTAGGTTAGTTTATGTAAAATATTATTTTACGAGTTTTAGGTGGTGACGCAAAATCATTGCGTAATTTGGAATAAGACTAAGTAGAGTAAACCAAAAGTAGTAAGCGTGTTCACCTATACGGCGCGTATATGTCGCAGGATACATCATGCCCTGAACCCATGTTTTCCACCGAAGCACAACGTTTTCGGCTCTTTGGCTCCGTTATCGAAGCTTCTCTTTGAGTCGTGTTTGCCAATTGAAATTTTATTTCGCCGCTTACAAGTCGGGATCAGGAGATCGGATTTGATGGTTTTGCGCCAACTCAGTGAGCGCTTTGAAATTGGCACGTATTGAGAACTCATGCTGCAACTGCAAAAGGTTCAACCTCAATCCGTTGAGAAGTAACAGCTCATCGTGACCATGCAGACGTTTGTGAACCGGCAGACTTCCAAAGATCTTTGAGACCTGTGTAGCTGCAATGTCGGCAACACTTCGAGTTGGTACCAAAGCATCAGTGCGCATTTTGGTTGGCATGTTCTGAGCCGCAGATGTCCATTCCTGCACTGAGCAAACGGAAGCTTCCTGATGTTCGACTAAGATTTCTTTGAGGAGTTGTCCGATCATGCCTGCAAGATCCTGCGGATCCATTCTCGTTTTTTGTCGCAACACAATGAGAGCCATTTCACCAACAAGCTCAACCGTGATGGAGAAAGAGTTCCAACGGGAGGCTTCCAGCGCCTGCTGAAAATCTTCCTCATCGAGTAATGTCTTCCAATGGACACCAGCCCGAGAGCGGGAGTATTCCTGCACATTCTTATAAGTCAGATAGGCCGCACTGCGCCCAAGATACCCTTTTAACTTAGCAAGGGTATCCAAGTCGGATCTATAAAAGAAGAAAGCATAGATGCGCTTCAGCCAGCTTGGACTGTCGAGAGATACATTCTCGATATTTTCAAAGGCACCCAGCAGGTTCTCTTTGGTAGAATTGCGTTGCTGTCCCAACTCATAGCCTTTCGTCGCGGTCGGAAAAATCTACAGTTACAAAGACGCAATAACTCGTATTGAACTCTTGCCTTTCACAAAAGATCGGTCAACTGTGCAACATTGAGAGACAAAAAACATTTAATGGAAGTAACGGACCTACCAGTCCGGCGGGGGAAGCATGCTTCAAGGTTGGATCGTAGTCCTTGTCGCTTTGGCATATATACTGCTCTTATTTGTTATCGCGAGTTACGGTGACAAAGTCGCCAAGAACCGCGTTAAGAAGACAAGAGGGCGGCCACTCATCTATGCCCTCTCACTCTCCGTTTACTGCACATCATGGACATTTTTTGGATCTGTTGGATCTGCTTCGAGAAATGGTTTCGAGTTTATTGCCATTTACCTCGGGCCTATTCTTGTGTTCGCCTTTGGGTTTCCGCTGATCCTGCGAGTGATCCAACTTGCGAAGGCGGAGAAAATTACATCCGTTGCCGACTTTATTGCTGCCAGGTATGGCAAAAACCCTATGGTTGGCGCGATTGTAACGTTGATCGCCTTTATCGGCATGATCCCTTACATCGCACTTCAACTGAAGGCACTGGATCTGTCTGTCGGCACAATTGTACTGCATCCATTATTGTCTCTTGATGATGCGGAGATCTCGATCTTCGGTGATGAAACACTGATGATCGCCATTTTCATGGCAGTGTTTACATGGTTGTTCGGCACTCGTCATATTGATGCGACCGAGCACCAAGAAGGCTTGATGCTGTCCATCGCTACTGAAGCCGTCGTTAAGCTCATTGCTTTCCTCGCGATCGGTATCTGGGTCACCTTCATGTTGTTTGATGGCCCTTGGGATCTCCTTCACGCTTCCTTTGCCAACACCAACAGTTCGCAGGATCTGTTCACGAATATCAACGCGAGCAAGTGGGCCGTTATTACGCTTCTCTCTTTATTCTCTATTGTGCTTCTGCCGCGCCAGTTCCATGTGACCGTGACGGAATACAACAGTGAAGCAGAGTTGAAACGGGCGACATGGCTGTTCCCGAGTTACCTGATCGCTATCAACCTGTTTGTCGTACCAATTGCCCTTGCAGGTCTGACGATTTTAGGAAACACGGTTGATCCAGACATGTTCGTGCTGGCGCTGCCGCGTGCTTATGATGCTGACTGGCTGACCTTACTGGTGTTTATTGGTGGCCTTTCCGCCGCTACAGCCATGGTGATTGTGACCACCGTTGCGCTTTCCATCATGGTTTCCAATGATCTGGTGATGCCGATCATTCTGCGCCGGCGTAGTGAAGACGAGATTATCTCGACTTCAGGCGAAGACATGAGCCAGCTTGTGTTGGGCATTCGGCGCATGTCAATCTTCCTCGTCATTCTGGGAAGCTATGTCTACTATCGCGTTGCAGGTGATAGCGCGGCTCTTTCAAGCATCGGTCTCCTCTCATTTGCAGCAATTGCGCAGTTCGCTCCAGCCTTTATCGGTGGCTTGATCTGGCGCAGAGCAACGGCGCGCGGCGCGATTGCTAGTATGACCGCTGGATTTGCTGTCTGGTTCTACACGCTACTGCTTCCTGTCTTTGCACGTGAGAGCATCTTTGGCTCAAACATCCTGAATGATGGGCCGTTCGGCATAGAGATCCTGAAGCCTGAAGCACTGCTGTATCTTGATATGGATCCGTTTGTGCATGGTGTACTTTGGAGCCTTTTATCAGGACTGTTGTTCTATGTGGTCTTCTCACTCACGCGGCATCCAACTGCGATTGAGCGTATACAGGCAAACACTTTTGTGCCCACCGGGATTGCGCAGGCCCCTGCTCTAAGGAAGCTGCGAACAACAGTGACGATCGGAGATCTACAAGCAACGATTTCTCGCTATGTTGGAGAAGAGCGGACACAACGCTCCTTTGATACTTATGCTGCGGAGCATCGCATCACGATTGACAGCAGCGAAGAAGCCGATGCCGTGATCCTGCGTTTTTCCGAGCAACTGCTTGCCAGTGCAATCGGTTCAGCCTCCGCACGACTGGTGCTTTCCCTTTTGCTCAAACGGCGAGACCCGGGCACTCAGGAAGCGATCAAGCTGCTGGATGATGCGACTGAGGCTATTCAGTATAACCGTGATCTTTTGCAGATCGCGCTAGACCAAGTGCGGCAGGGTATTTCGGTTTATGATAAGGATCTGCGTCTGATCTGCTGGAACCGACAGTATCGCGAAATGCTTATGTTGCCGGCCAAATTTGGACAAGTTGGCACTTCGCTTGAAGAGATGATCCGCCATATTGCGGAGGCAGGCGAGTTTGGTGATGGCGACGTTGACGAGATTGTCGGCCTGCGCATGCACAACTTCATCAATCGCCAAGAGACCTATCAGGAACATCTGGTCAGCACCGGCACGGTGTTGGAAGTGCGTACAAGCCCGATGCCTTATGGTGGTCTGGTCACCAGCTACACCGATATTACAGAGCGTGTCTTTGCAGAGGAAGCTCTGGCGCGCGCCAATGAGAATCTGGAGCAGCGGGTTCGTGACCGGACCGAAGAGCTGACAAAGGTGAATGAGCAGCTTGAGGCTGCAAAGAAGACAGCTGAGCTGGCTTATCAGGACAAGACGCGGTTCCTGGCAGCTGCAAGCCATGACATTTTGCAGCCTTTGAATGCGGCGCGGCTTTATTCTTCTACCCTTACAGACCGCTTCATGGACGGAGACCCGGAAGACCGTAAACTGGTCAGCAATATCGAGGCCTCGCTGGAGTCTGTGGAGGAGATCATTGGTGCCGTTCTCGATATCTCTCGTCTGGATACGCGTGCGTTCAAAGCAGAGATTTCGACGTTCCGCCTTGATGACATTCTTAATCCGCTGCGCGTGGAGTTCACTCCAATTGCCAAGGAAAAAGGGCTTAAGCTCAAAATCCGCAGCACTGATGTGTGCGTACGCTCAGATCGGCGTCTCTTGCGGCGTTTGCTGCAGAACCTCATTTCGAATGGGCTGAAGTACACCACAAAAGGTGGTGTGGTTGTTGGCGTTCGCAAAACGAAGAACAACATGGCGAATATTGAGGTCTACGATAGCGGGATCGGCATTCCAGAGAAGCAACAGGAGCTGATTTTCAAGGAATTCCGTCGCCTTGATGATGGAGCACGCATTGCCTCCGGGCTTGGGCTTGGCCTTTCTATCGTAGAACGCATCAGTAAGGTGTTGGCGCTCAACGTGGCACTCAAGTCTCAGGATGGGAAAGGCTCTCGCTTCTCTCTTGCCATTAAAGAGGCCATGAGCGTGCCGGTTGCCGCGAAGCAAGCTCAACCTAGCGCTATCGTCAGCCAGCTGGCTGGTCTCAATGTGCTGGCCATCGACAACGAACCTCAGATTCTGGAAGGCATGGAGTCTTTGTTGCGGACATGGAAATGCAACGTGCTGACCGCCCCAAATGCACAGGATGCTGCCAAGGCGATCTATGCCAGCAAGACACAGCCAGACATTATTCTGGCAGACTACCACCTGGATCAGGGCACTGGCATTGAAGCGGTTGTTCACTTGCGCTGGAAGTTTGGTGTCCATTTCCCCGCTATGCTTATTACTGCAGACCGAACAGCTGAGGTACGGGCAGAAGCCTCTGACAAAGATATGGAGATGATCCATAAACCGCTGAAGCCAGCTGTGCTCAGAGCACATCTGATGCGTTGTAAGGCAGCTCTCGGAGATACGTGATCTTTCAGCAGACATTTATTTGGCATTGCCAACAAAAAAGGCGCTCCAAAGAGCGCCTTTTTTCGTAGATCATCTCGAAGAATGCCTAGCCAGCAATGCTTTGCCACTGACCAGCTTCGATTTTTGCCGCTGCAATGACTGCCTGTGTCCGACTTTCAACGCCCAGCTTCTGCAAAATAGCAGAAACGTGCGCCTTTACAGTCGCTTCAGATACAGACAACTCATAAGCGATCTGCTTATTCAGCAAACCTTGCGAAAGCATCATCAACACACGCACTTGCTGCGGTGTTAAAGACGCGAGACGCTGAGCCATTTTGGTTGCTTCATCAACGGTGTTCAGGTCAATGTCTGGTGGAATCCAAACGCCTCCCTCCAGAACTACTGAAACACCATCCTGAATGACATCGATACCAAGTGACTTTGGAATATACCCGGACGCGCCAAACTCAATGGCACTGCGAATTGTAGTCGGATCTTCTGTTCCGGAAACGACAACAATTGGCACACCCACATATTGAGCACGCAAGTACATTAATCCAGAGAACCCTCGCATGCCCGGCATGGACAGATCCAGAAGGATCATGTCTACGTCTTCCTCCCGATCGAGAGCAGCGGTGACTTCATCAAGGCTCCCAGCCTCGATAATCTTTACCGATGCGAACTGTTTCTCGATTGTTTGACGCATTGCACCACGGAACAGCGGGTGGTCATCAGCGATAATAAAGCGGTGGACCGCGTTGTGCACGCTGTGCTCCTCCATTTCTTGTCGTGGACTGCCTCCAATGATCTTCGATCCGTCTCGTCGAAATAAGATCATCAGATTTGCAGTTTTCGACGCCTCGGGAGCATAAACGAGAATTTCGCAGCTCTCCCAAAACGCCACGATAGATATTTTACAACCTTAGAACTCCGCGGAGTTTCAACCGGTCGCATCCCCCTATACAAAAGCATTATGCGAAACAGGGAGGTGCTGGCAAGCATGAAGTTGATTGTTTTCACTCATCTCACGTACTTTTACCACAAAACCGTCAGTAATCATTAAGATATTGCAAGAAGGCATGCAGAGAACTCAAGAGTTGCTCCCAAAGTATGGGCTACCTAAATCGTGCGTTTTTCTGTTTTGTGCACTTCAAGGATTGGGGATTAGTATTAGGTAGTAGAATTTTAGTCTAGCGGTTCGCTTAGGGGACTGTAGAGTATGTATACGTTGGGTAATCATTACTGGAGGTGGGAGTGCGTACACCAAATAGAGTCGCCTACTGGACCAAAACACGTGCGCTCATGGCTGCAACGCTCATTCTCTGGCTCATCTTCTTTGGCGTCGCTATCTTTTATGGAGCACCCGGCTCTGATCCCAATGCCCCTCAAAATGATTTGAGTGGGCTTTTCGGTTCTCTTTCAAACAGTTATGTGTGGGGATGCCTCCTGTTTTTCGTCGCAAGTATCCTGATCTCATGGTTTTGCGGTGCACAGGACAGGCTTGATGAAGGCAGCACTGGTTCATCTCAGCGACGGGGGAGCACATCATGACACTCTCCAGTCTCGATCCTCATCCTTCGCAATATAAAGGCCTTCCGCTTGCGCTTTCTCTGTTTACGCTCGCACTCTTTTTGCTGACTGGCTTACTTGCAGTTATGGAGAAAGCTGGTGTTGTTGTCGTGCTCATTGAAGCGTTGATGGCTTTGCTGCCATTGCTGGTATTCGCCATGGTAGGTGTTCTGGCGCGGACCATGAAGCTCTCCGAGTATCATTGGGGCGGTAAGAGCGTGCCTGCAGGTTTGACAGGCGTGACCTTGGCTGCATGCTTTGTTGGTGGCAGCTTCTTTCCGCTGTTTCTCTCTGTCATTTTCCTGCCAGAATACATCAGCTTCCCAATTGTTTTGGGATGGGTGAGCAGTCTTGTCTTGTGTGCAGTGCTATTTGCCTCCCCTCTCCGGAAGTTTGGTTCAGCGACGGTTCCTGAGTTTTTGGGTGTCCGTTTGCAGAGTAATTTGGTTCGGTTGATCGCCAGCGGATTGGTTATTCTTGTTGGCATTCCTCTCCTATGCACCGAGATGTTGATTGGCGGTCAGGTACTGGCAACATCTCTCAGCGCGACCTCTACGACAGGTATTCTGCTCTTTTCTATGGTGTTGCTCATTTCTGTTGTGCTTGGCGGTGTCAGCAGTGCTGTGTGGACCCAGGCTCTACAAGGCGTGCTGATGGTGTTTGCCTGTCTTTCGCCAGTCATCTTGCTAGGGTTAGACCAGCTGACATCACCTATGATCACTGAAAATGCCGGTTTCACCAGCGTTGTCAGCACCTCGCTCACAGAGCAACTCACTGCAATCATTGATCTTGAGAATACGAGTATCGGTTGGTTCTTAATGCAAAGTCCATATGCTGGTGGGCTCTGGCCGTTGATTGGAACAGCTCTTTTCTTTGCCATTGGCATGGCTAGCCTTCCCCACCTTCTCAGCAAATTTTTGGGTACTGGTAGTTCGTCGTCTTCTCGTCGTGCGGCCGGGTATTCTCTTTCCTTCCTTTTACTCCTGATGGTCGTTGGTTCGGCTTATTTCCTATTGCTGGCAGATGAGCGGCTTCAGAGCTTGCTTGGTCCGAACGCATTGGATCAAGGTCATCAAAGCGGTCTCATTGCCGCGCTGATCAGGTCCGGGATTGTTGCAGCAGCACTTGCGGCAAGTTCGGCCCTCTTAATGGCACTTTCAACAAGCGTTTCGCGAGATCTCATTGAGGCTTTGGTGCTGCCGCGTGCTTCACTCAACCAGAAGATCGTGCTGGCACGTGTTGTGGTGCTGCTGATTTGTGCCTTTGTCACGTACCTGGCCTATAGCGAGAGCTTGTTGTTTCTGGACATGTTGACATTGTCGCTCTCCCTTGCAGCAGCAGCCTTCTTTCCTGTGCTTGTACTTTCATGCTGGTGGAGCAGGTTTCACGCAACTGCGGCTTACAGCGCAATGCTTGCAGGCAGCCTGGCGACTTTGTTTTACGCTCTTGCGGTGACCAGTGGCTCTACCGGTTTCTGGTTTGGGTTTCCTGCGGAGATGGGCGGGCTGCTCGGTGTGTTCCTTGGGTTTGCCGTCGGAATTTCACTTTCGTACGTTACTTTTTCCGAGGACGAGCGGCATTTTCATCTGGCAAGTCTACTAGAGCAACCAGGTGAACGTGACCTCTCGATAGATCCACCTGATACTTCTGACAAGGATGAACCAGAAGAACTCATAGAGATTAAGACGTAATTTTCAGAAAGTTGTAAGTAAACCCTTACAAACACCAAAGGTCGTTTGCAGTCCATTTACGCCGATTCAAATTTACAACTTCCGCTAAGTCGAATTCAATAGAGCTGCGTCTATAGTTTATCTCCAATAGAAGCCTAGGAGAAACCTATGGACGCTTTACAACGTGCTGCCCGTGCCAGCGTTGCTCGTATCTGCGGATTTTATTGCCTCGGCGTGCTCCTCATTATGGCAGCGCTCAGCTTTGATCCAGCCAGTTCCTTTCGCACAGGTGCCATGCTCGCAATCGCTCTGAGTGCTGTGCTGGTTTACAAGGCCTGGATCATGCCAAACGGCAACCATGAAGGCGATGATGCGTGGGCCTTGATCAAGGGGCAGGATAGCAGTGGGCAAGATCCAAACAGGATGCAAAGCGACGCGCTACGCACCGCCTATCACGAGTACTCCAAACGTGCGATGGTTGTCGCTCTGGGGCTCTGGTTCGTAAGTGTTGTGGCTAGTATTTCTGACTGACGTTCACTAGCGGTCAGGAACCAAGATAATGCAGGGTCATGGAGCGTCTATGCGGCGCTCTTCTATGCTCGATCAGGTAGATACCCTGCCAGGTCCCCAAATCCAACTCCCCGTCGACCACCGGTATTTGCAAGGACACTCCTGTGAGCATCGTTTTGATGTGGGCAGGCATATCATCCGGACCTTCATAAGAATGGAGCCACCCACCATTTTCAGGTGCGACATTTACCAGGGCCTTTTGCAGGTCCTGCAAAACAGTTGGGTCGGCATTTTCCTGGATGGTGACAGAGGCCGAGGTATGGCGAACGAACAATGTGAGCAGTCCGTCTTTCAATTGAAGCGACTTGGCCCATTCCCGGATCTCTTTGGTAACTTCATAAAAGCCCAAACCTTCCGTCATGAACACCAGTCGTCCCATAGATTGAGAGAGTTGCGTCTGACCACTATCGATGGTCCAGACTTCGCAGCTGTTCTTCGTTTTTGACCAACCCGACATGTTCGAAATCCATCCCCTTATTATTCGTTAATTAAGATCGTGTCGTTGTCATTGACGCGAGATTGCGCGACAACTTCTATAATAAACATCTTGGCAACATCTTATTGTCGCTTCCGGAGAAACTGCATGTCCGAGAATTTCGCTCCTCTGTCGATAAGTCAAGAGGCCGTCGCTGAAGCAAAGGCATTTAACAAGGAAATGACGGAACAGCTGCGCGCGCTTCCTGATCCATGGAGTTTCCCCCCAACTGTCACCCGTGAACGCCGGTTACAGGGGCTTGGTGCGTTTCCTATCCCCACTTATTCGGAGCAGGCTGAAGATCTGGAGATTGAGGGACAGCACGGTTCTATCACTCTGCGGTTCTTCAAAGCTGACAATAACTCATCAAAAGGTGTGATTATTCATTTCCATGGTGGAGGCTTTGTCTTCGGCTCTGCCTCTTTTCAGGATCCTTACCTAGAGAGCATGGCGAAGACTATAGGGTTAGATGTAATCTCAGTTGAGTACCGGCTTGCTCCAGAACATCCCTTCCCTCAAGGACCTGATGATTGTGAAGCGGCTTGTCATTGGATCTTGAATGAAGGTGCAAGTAAGTATGGTTGGAACTCCTTCGCTCTGACCGGGGAGAGTGCGGGGGCAACGCTGGCTTTGACGACCGCCCTACGGTTACGTGACAAGCATGGGATGATCCCCTTTAAGGCCTTGGTTTTACTATCAGGTTGGTATGACATCGGCCTTACACCGTCTGCTCGCCTTTGGGGTGAGGAGGTGCTTTTTCCAACAACCCGCGACCTTCAAATGTTCAGCCGGCATTTTCTGCTGGGAGAGGAAAATACGGACAATCCGGCTGTTTCCCCTTTGTATGCACGACTAGAAGGATTGCCGCCAACGCTGCTAAGTGTAGGTACAGAAGATCCACTACTGGATGATACTTGTTTTCTCGCGTCCAGGTTGAAATCTGCCAGGGTGGAGACTTCACTTGAGGTTTATCCCCATGGATGTCATGTTTTTCAAAGTTTTGATCTTGCTCTTGCCAAGCTGAGCACCCAAAGGATAGATAGTTTTTTTCGGACGAAATTCGGTTCGACCTAACCTAATTATTAATAATTAGTGAGGTATCGCAGTAGCGCTTATGGACCGAGGCTGCACAAAGGGTTGGATATGGCAAGCTTAGAAACACTTCTCTCGTTTGTGAATACATGGGAATGCGACGAGAACGACCATTTGAACGTGCAGTTTTACTTCTCCAAATTTGAAGAAGCTGACCGTCAATTCAGAATGATGACCGGATTTAGCGAAGCATTGGTTGGTGCGCGCCGTGTTCGGCACGTGCGTTACCATGCAGAGCTGGTTGCTGCATCCCTGATTACCGTGAAGTCTTATGTGGCCTTTGATGGGCCGCACATGCTCTCTGTTGTGCATGAAATGATTGAAGGCTCCACCGGGGAAATTTGTGCAACAGCTATCGACGGATATACGCCAAATCCTAGTTCTGCAAAGCAGTTGCGTGCGCGCTTCAAAGATGTTGAGGAGAATATCTCCAAGCCAGCTGTCCCGCGCGGTATCTCTCCAAGCCCGTTCTCCGGCAAACCGACCATTGATGATTTACTCAAGAGCGGTGCGCAGATTACTGGCCGCTCAACAGTTCTGCCACGTCATCTGAATGCTGAACAGAAAGCTGAAGACGCGTTTGCTCTTGCCTGCTTCTCTGATGCAGCAGCACATGTGTGGGAGCGGACTCCGATGAACACAGCGTGGCTGGATGAGAATGAATATGGCCGGGTTGCGCTGGAGCAGAAGCTTTCCTGGATCAGCCCGCTGAAGCTGGGGGATATGGGTCTGGTGATTTCTACGCTGACCAGCGTTCAGGAAAACACCTTTACGATCCGCCATCATTTGTTTGAATCTCGCACCAAGCGTTTGGCGGCGGTGTGTGATCAGGTGTCTATCAGCATGGATCTGAACAGTCGTAAGACTGTTCCTCTGACCGCAGATTTCCGCACAGCACTGGTCGCCTTACAAACACAGTAAGCTTTGCGATCAACGCGTTAAGAACCGCCTTCCTTGGAAGGCGGTTTTTTTATGCCCGCTGTTACTGTGCTGGCTGTTCGTTTTCGGCTTTTTGGAAATCGTCTTTCATTTCTTCAACAACAGAGAAGAAACGGCGCATGGCGTTCTCGGTGAACTCCAGTGCTTCTTCCAGTTTTTGCTCTTCCTCGTCGCCGAACCAGCCTTCTTCCTGTTGTTTGGTGATGGAGAGGTCGAGGCCTGCTTCGGGTTTGATTGCGGCGATGCTGGCGTCTTCGGTCAGGGTAGCAAGTGCCTCTGAGATGCGTCTAAGTTCCTGACGCATCTTGTCATTTTCTGCTTCCAGACGGGTAATTTCGTCCTCGTAGACCATGATGCCGTCGAGGGAGGGCTGGCAGACGAGTTTTTCGGCCTTGGTGGCGCAGAGTGAGACTATCCCCGTGCGGGTATCGAGGCGAACCAGCCCTTTATCCGTCTGCTGCATTTCAAAGCGAACGGGCACATCCTGCTCAGTTTGGGCAAATGCGCTTTGTCCGCTCATCGCAAAGATGACCGCGAGAATTCCACTGGCCAGATAAGACTGTTTCACGATTTCTTCCCATCTCTGTTTCAAATCAACGATTTAGAGCAGCTGGAGATTGCAGCGCCATACCTGCTGGCAGATATGGCTTTCAGTTTAGCAGCAATCAGAGCGCCTTGACCATCCGATCAGACATAGGTGTGAAATGGGGACTACTCGAGGCTTTGATAAGGGCCGCGGCCACTTTTCAACGCATCTTCCAGCAGGTCAAGACGGTCTTGTCCCCAAAATGGCTCGGAGTTGAGCAGGTAGGTTGGTGAACCGACGGCATTTGCCGTTTCAGCCATGCGGGAGTTGACGGTGTAGGCTTCCAGCATCTCATCAGACTTTCCAGCTGCGATGAGGTTATCCGCGTCCAGACCGAGTTCATTCAGGATGGCTGTCAGGACGTTTTCATCGGCTGCGTTCAGGTCTTTTTGCCAGACAGCTTCGAAGACTTTCTGGGAATAAGTGCCAACCGGGCCGCCCTGCTCCTGCAGACGAATTGCGATGGAATCTGCCAGTGCGATGTCCGTCGGGAAATGGGCTGGCTTGTAGCTCATTGAAACGCCGCGCTTTTCTGCCCAGCGCTGGAGTTCAATAAACCGATACTTCTGGCGGGCCGGATGGCGTTTGCCCAGAGGCAGTCCGCCCGTCAGCGGGAACAAGACGGCAAGATTGACTGGCCGAAAAGTTACTGTGACATCATATTTATCCGCGATGCGCAGAAATTCCTGATGGCCCAGATACGCCCATGGTGACAGGTGCGTATAGAAGTAATCGATCTGTGCAGTCATGATTGTTCCCCAATGTATACACTCAGTCTATCCTCTTGCAAAAACAGACAGATTTCAATGAGAAAGCCCTGCGCGGGCGTTCACAAAAACGCGCAGACCGTATGAGCAGCTATAAAGATTTGTTTTTGTGGGAGTTTATGCAAAATGCAGCCCATTTCGAACGGGATGAGGTCGTCAAAACCCCTTTGCGTTCTTTTGTGCGTTGGTTTGCGTTAAAGGCGTTCTTTGTGCGTTGGATACAAAAAAGCCCCCAAACTTCGCAGTCGGGAGCTTCATTCTTCATTGCTGAGCCAAATTCAATCAGGCAGGCTCGTTCACGATGCTTGCAATCTTCCACCGGCCTTCGATGTTGATGAGCAGGTAGTGGCAGGTGAAATCGAAGACCGCTTCGCCTTCGTCATCTTCCTGCTGCCAGTCGAGGCTGACGCTCGCGGTAGAGCCGGAGATGTGAGAGGACACCACTTCGTAGATGGAAGAGGTTACATAATGCTCGCGGTGCACTTCAAGGAGTGCTTCGATGTTCTCGCAAAGCTCAGCCTTGTCGTTGAAGACATGGCCTTCTTCCAGCTGCCAGATTACACAGGGAAACGCGAAGCAATCTGCAATCAGCCCGGCGTCATAATCCTCATAGGCATCTGCATAGCTATCAAACAACTCGGAGAGCATTAGTTCTGTTTCGTCCTGAACACTCATAGTGACTGCCCCTTTTCCCAGCTTATTGATGTGCCAGCATTTTTCACGAAGGTAAGGCTTCTGGAGCCCGTTTTCCCTTATATGCCGTGGATAGGGCTCAGTTTGCCAGTCCTTTTTTCAGAAGGAAACAAATTTCATGGGTATTTTCCGCTTTTTGTGCCGATATCCCGACCACCTCACAGAATAAATCTCATGGTTTGACACCAATGGGTTGAGTGAGATCGGTTTATCCCCCTCCCTTCTCCTCTTTGCTAAAATGTTCTTGGTTTGCCCCATTTCTGATTGGCACATGTGATCATTGGTGGCAAAGTGCGCTCAACTGTTTTCAGGATCGGACCTTTTCGTCGTTTATGACAGATACCTCTCACCTTCCCTCAGTCTTTGACGATTGGTTTGGCAGCCGTGGTTGGGCACCGCGTGCCCACCAGCTGGAACTGTTTGACAAGGTGACCTCTGGCAATTCCGCCCTTCTGATCGCTCCAACCGGTGGCGGTAAGACACTGGCGGGCTTTTTACCCTCGCTGGTGGACCTGCATCAAAAACGTGAGGTGGACAAGCGCAAGGCCGGAGAAGCGAAGGCTGCTGGAACAGGCGGTCTGCACACGCTTTACATGTCTCCCCTCAAAGCTCTGGCGACGGATATTCACCGGAACCTTGAGGTGCCAATTGAGGAGATGGGGCTTTCCATCAAGCTGGAGACACGCTCCGGCGATACGCCCAGCCACAAGAAGCAGCGCCAGAAACGTCTTCCACCCGATATTTTGCTGACTACACCAGAGCAAATCTCGCTTCTGCTTTCTGACAAGAATGCCGAGCGGCTGTTTGCTGATCTGCACTACGTCATTTTGGATGAGTTGCACGAGCTGGTGACATCCAAGCGCGGGGATCTGCTTGCACTGGCTCTGACCCGCTTGCGCAAGCTGGCGCCTAACCTGCGCTGTATCGGGCTTTCGGCCACAATTGCTCACCCTGATGATCTGCGCGCCTATCTGGTAGAGCAACCTCTGTCACAAGACGTTCGCCATGCTGAGATTGTGCAGGCCAAAGGTGGAGCCAAGCCTCATATCACCATTTTAGAAACGCAGGAGCGTCTTCCATGGTCTGGTCATTCCTGCATCTATGCTTTGCCGGAGATCTACGAGGAGATTAAAGCCCACAACACTACGCTGGTGTTTGTAAACACGCGCTCACAAGCAGAGCGGTTGTTTCAGGAACTTTGGCGCATCAATGAGGATACGCTGCCCATTGCGCTTCACCATGGTTCGCTGGATGTGGGGCAACGCCGCAAGGTGGAAGCGCATATGGCCGCGGGCCAGCTGAAAGCTGTGGTGTGTACCTCCTCGCTGGATCTGGGCATCGACTGGGGCGATATCGATCTGGTGATTAATGTGGGTGCTCCTAAAGGAGCAAGCCGACTGGCACAGCGCATCGGGCGCGCCAATCACCGCATGAATGAAGCCTCCAAGGCCATTTTGGTACCCTCCAACCGGTTTGAGGTGTTGGAATGTCAGGCAGCCCTGGAAGCCTCTGAAGCAGGAGAGCAAGATACCCCTCCTCTTCGTGAGGGCGGGCTGGATGTTTTGGCCCAGCACATTATGTGCGTTGCCTGTGCTGCGCCGTTTGAGCCTGAACAGCTTTATGAAGAGGTGATCAGCAGTCAGTCCTACAGGCATCTGGGTTATGATCTGTTTGTAAAAGCTGTAGAGTTTGTGGCAACTGGTGGCTATGCCCTGAAAGCCTATGACAGATACGCCAAGTTGCGCCCAACCAAAGAGGGCTTGTTTCGCGTATCCCACCCACAGTTTGCCCAGCAGTATCGCCTGAACTCCGGCACAATTTTAGATGCAGCAACCCTTAAAGTACGACAGGTGAAACCACGGGGAGCCAACAGCAAGCGGCCTCTTGGGTTTGGCGGCAAGATGCTGGGAGAGATTGAAGAGTGGTTTATTGAACAGCTTGCTGTTGGTGACACCTTTGTGTTTGCTGGTCAGGTGCTGAAGTTTGAGGGCCTTAAGGAGAGCGAGGCCTATGTATCTCGCAGCGCTTCACAAGACCCGAAGATCCCAAGTTATCAGGGGGGTAAGTTTCCGCTCAGCACCTATCTTGCTGAAGGTGTACGCAACTTTGCCTCTGATCCAAACAGTTGGTCTTCTTTGCCAGGTCAGGTTCGTGAATGGTTGGAATTACAAAAAGAGAAATCACAGTTACCAGATTATGAACGTCTTCTGGTAGAGACCTTTCCGCGGAACGATAAGCACTACCTTGTGTGCTACCCGTTTGAAGGCAGATTGGCTCACCAAACGCTGGGAATGCTGCTGACACGCCGTCTTGAGCGCGCTGGTCTGCATCCTCTGGGGTTTGTGGCAACTGAGTATTCACTGGCCCTGTGGGGGCTGACAGATCTGGGTACCGCCATCAAAAGCGGGCGCCTGCAACTGGATGAACTGTTCGAAGAAGATATGCTTGGTGATGACCTTGAAGCGTGGCTTGCTGAAAGTAGTTTGATGAAACGTACCTTTAGAAATTGCGCTATGATCTCTGGTCTTGTAGAGCGAAGGCACCCTGGCAAAGAGAAAACCGGGCGGCAGATAACTATAAATACGGATCTTATTTATAACGTACTGCACGAACACGAGCCCGATCACCTGCTTTTACAAGCAACTTGGACGGATGCCGCTACAGGACTTCTGGATATCTCTCGGTTAGGTCACTTTCTTTCTCGTATCGACAAAAGAATCACGCATAGTGCTTTGGGTCGCGTTTCCCCTTTGGCTGTTCCGGTTCTTCTTGAAATTGGAAAAGAGCCTATCTTCGGAAGTGCGACTGAAGAACTGCTGGCGGACGCAGCAGATGATTTAATACTGGAGGCCCAATTGTGAGACTTAACAGTCAGTTGCAGCCACGAGTAGAACCGAGTTATCGTCAACCTATTCCTGTATGCCATGACTTGTCTCTCGCAAGAGAACTTGTTGGCCTTCACGACAGTGGAGCCCTATGGTGGCCAGAAGAGCGGACCCTTGTGGTTTCCGATCTCCATCTGGAAAAAGCAGCCAGCATTGCCAAGAGCAAAGGCCTGATGCTGCCTCCTTATGATACAGCTACCACACTGGAAAAGCTCTCCGCCCTGATCGATCTGTTCGATCCGCGCCGCGTGATCTGCCTTGGTGACAGTTTCCACGACTGCGAAAGCTCCGAGCGCATGCCAGCAGCGTATCTTGCCATGTTGGCAACCATGCAGCTGGGGCGTGAGTGGATCTGGATCACCGGCAACCATGACCCTGAGATTGCCGGACACATTTGCGGTGAGCGCTATGAAGAGCTGTCCATCAAATCCCTCAGTTTCCGGCATGAGCCGATTGAAGGCGCCGAGCGCGGCGAAATTTGCGGGCATTTGCATCCAGCAGCCAAAGTGCGCCGCATGGGCCGTACTATTCGCAGAGCCTGTTTTGCGACCAATGGCAACCGCCTTGTGCTGCCAGCGTTTGGCGCGCTTACAGGTGGCCTGAATGTGATGGACAGAGCTTTTTCTGATGTGTTTGCCGAGAAGCGGTTCTCGGTGTTCATGCTGGGCAACGGGCGATTGTTCCCATTCACTGCCTCTAAGCTCCTAAGCGAATAACAAAAAAGGCCCTTCTGATTTGAGGGCCTTTTCTTTTATCTGTACGTCAGAACTTTACTTCCTAATCTTTCTTGAAGATCACGCCTGCGAGCCAACCGGTGAACAGAGCCAGAATAATGGCCAGTGCGCCGTAGACTGCCGGATGTTGCCGGGACAGGTTGAACGTCACCTGCTCAAAGCCTGTTTTCGCCACGGTCAGCACTTGCTCCTGCTGGTCCAGCAGCACGCCGCCGCTGAAGAGAAAGGTCGTGACCTTGTAGTCGCCCGTCGGGATTGTGGCTGGAAGGTCCACTGTGGTGGAGAACAGGGTTGGGCTCAGGAAGTTGATGGACTTGGACATCTGCGAGTAAAGGCCGTTCTGAACACGAGAGCGCAGAAACGCTGCCTTGAATGCATTGCGCTCTAACGCTGGCGCGCGGGTGCCCAAGGCTGCAAGCGGCAAGTGTTCCAGGCCAATGCGGTACTGTTTGAGCCAGTCGTCTGATGCGATGTTGCGCAGGTCATCGGTTGCGTGGACGGCGTAGAAACTTGGGACAGCGATATAGGTTTGCGAGGTGGCGTTGATCCAGAGGCCAACGATACGGTCCTTGCGCCATGTGGTGACGCGCTCCAGCGGACCTTCCACAACGACAACCACATCCTGATTACCGGTTCTGGAGACGGTTTCTGCGTCTCGCGCAATCTCTCCGTAAACAAGAATCTCCGTTCCGGTGAAGTTGGAGGTGATGGCCACGTGAGAGGATGAGACGGCAGACACGAGCTTTTCAGCCAGAGCGGGCGCCCCAGAGATGAGTGCCAGAAAGAAGACCGTCAGCAGCGTTGTGAGTGAGTGCATCGCTTGTCTCATTTGACAGGCTCCTCAATCACGCTGACGGAATAGAGGTCTTCCGGTTCTACAATAAGGTTGAACGCAAAGCGCAGGCCGACGAGCAGCACCAGCAGGCCGAGGCCGAGGCGCAGGTGCTCACCGCGCATGCCCTGCCCCACTTGAGCGCCGAACTGGGCGCCAATCACGCCGCCGATCATGAGCGTCAGGGCGAGCACGATATCAACGGACTGGGTGTTGATGGCATGCAGGAAGGTTGCCACAGCCATAGTGCCGAGGATTTGCAGCAGCGAGGTGCCGATGACGATGTTGGCCGGTACACGCAGCAGGTAGATGAGCGCTGGTACCATCATGAAGCCGCCACCGATGCCGAGAACGGAGCCGAGGAACCCGATGGAGCTGCCGATGCCGAAGATCGGGATGACGCTCACATAGAGTTTGGACCTGCGGAAGCGGACCTTGAACGGCAGGCCATGCACCCAGTTGTGTTGTCCGGGTTTGCGGCCAGCAGGTGCTTTCCCGCTTTTGCGGCGCATGATGGCCTTCATGGATTCACCCAGCATCAGCACGCCGATGGTGCCGAGGAAGGTGACATAGGCCAGCGAGATCACCAGATCCAGCTGCCCGAGGCTGCGCAGGATGCCGAAGATCCAGACACCGATTGCCGAGCCCACAATACCAGAACACAGCAGAACTCCAGCGAGTTTGAAGTCAATGCCCGCTTTGCGCCAGTATGACAGCACACCAGAAGCCGAAGAAGCAACGATCTGTGTGGTGACGGTTGCAACGGAGACGGCTGGCGGAATTCCGGAGAAAATGAGCAGTGGCGTGAGCAGGAATCCGCCGCCAATGCCGAAAAGCCCTGAGAGGAACCCGACGGTTCCGCCCATGGCGAAGATCATGAAGACATTAATCGGCAGTTCTGCGATGGGTAGATAGATCTGCAAAATGGCACCGCGGGTCACTCAGATGACCTGACAGTGCGCCCCGAGTCACCTTTTATCCAACAACATTGTAGAGTGTTAAGCGCCATTCCGGACGCTCTGTCAATCTACGCGGAGCAGCAAGTGCAAATCTAACCAGAAATCCCCTAGTAACGTGAAATTATATGGTCTGAGAGGCCAGCGCCGTCATCAGACGCCGATCAGGTTCACCCGTTGCTTCCATTCCCAGGCGCGCTTGCAAACTCTTGATTGCGCGCCGTGTATTAGGTCCCATTACACCATCTGGGTTGCCTGGATCATACCCCATATCGAGCAAGGCTTGCTGTATTTTTTTCACAGATGGGGAACCAGATTGTGAAACTGTGGTTTTCGGCTTGCCGGACCACTTGGTGTCGATCATGACTTTGTTGGCTGCAGGGTCGACTGGCTTCATCTGATAGGTCGCGACTGCTTCCAGAGCCTGTCCGTGCTGGCGCTTGGTCAGGCTGGCGGCAACTTCGTCGCGTTTTCCGGCGGCGTCATCGTCGCCTTGCAGGGCTGCGAGGGCGAACCACTTGTAGCTTTCAACCAAATCCTGCTTCATGCCAAGGCCACGCGCTGCAAGGATGGCAAGGTTGAACTTGCTGTCCGCTACGCCATGGTCAGCGGCGATGCGGAACCATTTGACGGCGGAGGTGTAGTCCGGTTTGCCATCGATGCCCTCTACGAAGAGAACAGCGAGGTTGTGCATGGCTTTGATGTTGCCTTGCGCGGCTGCCAGTGAATACCAGTCGCGTGCCTGTGCCAGATCTTTCTCAACACCACGGCCTTTTTCATAGAAACTGCCGAGGCGGTACTGCGCTGGCGCCAGACCTTGGGCTGCTGCTTTGCGGTACCAGTCCGCTGCGGCTCCCAGATTGGCCGGAACCAGATTGCCTTCGGTGTAGCGACGGGCCACTTCAAACTGGGCGGCGGCTTCGCCAGTGGCGGCGGCTGTGCGCAGATCAATCGGACCGATTGCATACGGCAGATCGTAAGCTGACTGTTTTGGCGCAACTTGCTGAACTGGCTGCTGCGGAATGATTGGTGTCACCTGCTCGCCAAACCCAGAGGCAGTTGCCTGTGTGGTTGGGACGCTTGCCGTTGTGATCGGATCAGCGGCTCCATTGGAAGCAACTCTTTGAGCTGGCTGTGCTTTGCTATTTGCCCCGCCAATGTCAGTTGCCTGACCAAAGATCAACTCTTTGGTCGGCTCGGACGGTGCAGTGGCGGAGCCAGATTGCCAGATGCTTGTGGAACTGACGGGTGATGGTAACTCTGCACCAGAGGGCATGGAGGATACACGGCTCACAACATCAGGAGCAGCAATCGCGTCTACACCACCGCTCAGCAACGAGGAATTATCTTTGCCCGGCATTGGCGCATCTGGTGCCATGATGCTTGGCGGTGTGTCAGACCCTGCTGTGTCAACGCTGTCTGAGCTGGAAAACAGACCTGTGTCGTACACTTTCAACGCGCCGATGGTCAGAAGAAGAGCTGCGGCTGCCAGCATGATTGCGCGGCGGCGGCTGGATTTGCTTTCTTTCTTCTTCCCTTTTGTTTCTGTTTCAACCTTGCCCAGTTCAACTGGTGCAGCAGACAGATTGATCGGCTCTTTCACCGCAGTTTCTGTCTCGCTTACGATGTCTTCTGAGCTTAAAGAAATAGGTTCTTCGGCCACCTGAAGTTTGCTGAGAACCTCAGCCGTTGCAGCTGCCTTTTTGGCACGCAGGTTTTCAGGAACCTCAATGTTCTTGGTCCGGTTCGGGCTGATGTAGTCGCGCAGACGACGTGCCCGCTCTGGTGCTTTGCTTGTACCAGATGCAGGTTTTTCTTCTTCCTGCTTGGCTGTTTTCGCTTCTTTGGCCGCTGCTTTCGCAGCACGGCGGGCCGCTGCAATAAAGTCAGCCTTCCGGTTGCGTGGACCTTCCGGTTCAGCTGCCAAAGCGGCCTGATCAGCCGAGTTACCCTTACGCCCCATTGTGAAGGCGCCCAGAATGCTGCTGATCTGCGTGTCGCCAACCAGCTTCTGGTGTTCGTTGGAGATCTCTGTGTTGCCGATGGCGTGGCGGATGCTTTCCAGATTTTCCAGACGATGGGAAATGGTGCCCAGAACATCACGCACATCTTGCAGAGCATGCTGATCTACATCGTCTTTCGGGCCAGATGCTTCCAGCAGAGATTGCAGGTCGAGGCGCAGTGCGGAGATTGCAGCTTCAACAGCTTCGCCCTGCTCTGCACCATTGCCCAGAGCCAGATTGTCTGTTGCGGCCTTTACTGCGTCCTGTGCGATCTGCTGTGCCTTATCCACCATATCGGTGTGAAGGCCTTTGATTTCTTGCTCGATGGTCCCGAAGCTGTTTTCCAGATTACCGATCGCGCCAAACTGGGTCTGAGACATATCCAGTTTGTGAGAAAGGTCCGCAATCTGTTGTTCCAGACGGTCAATCTCAACATCAGAGGACAGACCAGACGGGCTGGAGATGGTTGCAGCCAGCTCCTGCAGTTGGGATTCAATGTCGCCAGAGGTTGCCAATGCGCCGATGTGGCCGCGCAATTCCGCGATCTCGGCGCGGATCATGGACATCGCTTTGTCGGAGGATCCAGCGTGCGCGCTGTCTTCAACCATCTGGGTCAGCGTCATTACACGCTGTTCAAGACGGGCAAGAGCCGCACTTTCATTCTCATTCAGAGCAACTTCGAAAGAGGTTTCCGCCAGACGAACTTCGATGCCATCCACTTTATTGCAGAGATGGTCGAGGCGTCCTTCGATGGAAGAGAAAGCCTGATCGAAGCCAGTTGAGGCCTCCGGGCTTTTCTCCATGCGGTCCAGTTTCTGGCCGATATCGGAAAGGCGATCTTCCAAGCGGTTCAGCTGATCGTTGTTACCTGCTTTTTCCGGGCCTTCAGCCAAAATGTTGGAGATGGAGTCCAGACGGCCATGCAAGCGGTCAATCACTTCACCATCCGGCATGCGTGTTTCAACACTGCTGAGGCGAGACTGGATATCGCGTTGGATGGCAGAGAAGTGGTCCAGCTCATCCATGCGGGCTGTCAGGAACCGGATGCGCTGATCCACATCATGGATCATGCGGCCTGAGTCCAGACGGTCGATTACTTGTCTCAGCTGAGCAACTTCATCGCGGACGACTTCCAGACCAGCGGTGCCGGAGCGCAGCAAAACATCTTCCAGACGGTCCCCCATGGAGGACAGGCGGTTTTCCAGCGAGTTGAGTTGATCAACGCGAGGCAGCTGGCGGATTTGGTTTTCCACCTCGGCCATACGCTCAGACAGGCTCTCGTAGATCGCCGGGTCAACATTCTTTTCTGCCAGTTCCTGCAAGCGAGACTGGATGGATGCGTGCGCCATACCCAGAGCGTTCAGGCTATCCTCAATGTCAGAGCGGGACAGCGCAGATTTCATCTGCTCCAGTTCGTGGCGCAGTTCTTTCAGCAACAGGCCGTTGCCCTCTTCATCGCGCAGGCGACCAATAATCTCGGAGAGCTGCGAGCGATTGTCTGAGGTGCGATCCATCATTTCATCGCGCAGGCTGTTGAGCTGTGTCTGCATGCCATCATGCAGTTGCTCAAAGCGTGCTTCATCTGGCTCACGCAATGTATCCAGTTGACTGGCCAGCTGCTTGAAGTGGCCATCAATCATTGTGTTGAGCTCAGAATACTCCGCAGTTTGTGATGGCTGCGGAGCTGCTGGTCTCTGGCTTTGCCGTGCTTCTACACCGTGTGGCATTGCGCCTGCGTTGAAGCGAGGCTCCATCTGAGTGACGGGAGGATGAGCATAGTCTTGTGCGGCAGGTGCCCAGTTTTGCTCCACAGGTGCAGGCTTTGGCTCCTGCATAGGCGCAGCATTTTCAGCTTTAGGCGGAACACCCTTCCCTTTTTCATTTTCATTATGAGCCAGGGAGTTCAAGCGTTCATCCAAGGCATTCAAGGCATCTAACACAGAGCTGATACGCTTTACCTTGGAATTTTCCGCGTTGGACTCTTCTTCCTGTCTGGCCACTGGCGCAGCCCATTCCGGCTTTTCCGCCTGTATAGGGGCTGCCGGATGAGCTGATGGCTGGTGCGTGCGCGGCTGCATTGGTGCGGGCTCAGCATATGACTGGGCATGGCGCTGCGGCGCATAAGCTTCGGGAGCCTGTGGTAAAGGAGCCTGTTCCTGTCTGCGCATCACTGGTGGGCGTGGGTGCATGAGCGGATCACGCGAAATTCCAGCGCGCGCATAAGAATATTGATCGGCAGATGGGTTGTACTGATCCTCATAGGCATGCGGGCTTGTTGAATGGTCCAGACCGGATCTCAGGTCAGAGCGGTGCCATGGGTCACGCATATGGGGATCACGCACATGGGGTTCACGAATGTGGGCATCACGCTCATGCGGTGCCTGCATGTGTGGAGCATGAGCGCGTGGCTGTGGCTCTGCATGTGCGGGGGGCGTACGGCCTTCAGACTGCATCAGGCGGCTTAATGCCTGCGCAACTTCATTCATCGCAGCTTCCTGAGACGTGGGATGGGGTTGTCCGTAGGGTTGCTGTGCCGCTGTGCCAAAATCATCAGAATAGGGAGAATGGGCCGCATGCCTTGCTGCTGCAGGATTTTGTTGGGCCATTCCACTTTCCTCCAACCACTTTACGTGGTCTGCATCCAGCCCTTCACCAAAGGACTTGTCTGAAGCGGATTTTCCAAATTCTGGTTTATTCCAAGACATGCCTGAAGGGCCTCATAAAACTGTCCGGACCGCGCCATGTCATCTTTCCCTGCTCAAATCACATTATAAAAATAAACGTCAACCACTTTACGTGGTCTGTGACTGGGTCAAGAAACGAATCACTTTGCGGTTTTGCACCGGTCTTAAAACTCGTAGGACTAGTTTTTTACTCGTTAGGGTAAATAGCGGGTTAATAGCTCGAATTCTGCGTGAAGAGCCCTTAAGGAATGTGAATTACGGCCCTAATCGTGCAGATACCCTGCAATTTCAGGGAGTACGGAACAAACTCATGAAAATAATTCGTGTCCCGATTTACTCGAATTAAGGGTTATCGAGCCGCGCACGCTGGACCTACGTGTTCTTGCCAATGTATAAACTTGATAGAAATTGCGCGGTGCATCATTTAGCATGTACTTAAGTACGGGTGTCGTACATTAGAGACAGCGTCGTGAGAGCAAAGAAGAACAGGTCAAGCAGATGAGCGAAGCCCTACATATCAATGAGATGATTGTTGATGTTGTTGCCAATGAGCTGGGTAAGGGAAAGAAGACACAGTTTACCATTGGCGACCTGGCAAAAGAATTTGATGTTACCCTCCGCACTCTTCGGTTTTACGAGGACAAAGGCCTCTTGAATCCTAAGCGTGACGGGCTTAATCGCATTTACAACCGTCGGGATCGGGCGCGCCTGAAGCTGGTTTTGATGGGAAAACGTGTCGGTTTTTCTCTCACTGAAATCCGCAGTATGCTGGATCTTTATGATCTGCGTGACGGCCAGGTCACACAGCTTGAAGTGGCACTGAGCCGCTTTCAGGAGCAGATTAAAGTGCTTGAAGGTCAGCGCGCCAACATTGATGAAGCGGTCGAAGACCTGCAGAGAACCGTCACTATTGTTGAGGGTATGCTGCGTGAGAAACGTGGCTGATTTCTAGCTCGATCAGGTGGGGCATTTACCCCACCTTTTTTTGTTCTAGTGGCTCAGTAGGTGCTCGAATTTATTCCTGAGGAATACGTTCAATATTTTTCACCTATAGGATGACCTCGAACTTTCCGAATTGTCTTAATTTAATTGTTATCCAAACCATAATCTCGCAAAATGCTTGCCACGCGGATGCGATACTTCTGGAAATACTCATTTTTTCCCAGTTGCTGCGCCTCCTGATGCTTTTCCTGAGTACGCCAGCGCTTCACGGCTTCCTCATCCTCAAAAAATGACAGTGACAAAATTTTCTCAGGATTGGTGAGACTCTGAAATCGCTCCACCGAGATAAACCCCGGGATCTTCTCCAGTTCAGGCTTAATTGAGGCGGCCATATCCAGATAGCTGGCTTTGTGGTTTGCGAAGGGTTCAACTTCAAAAATAACGGCAATCATGCTGGGAACTCTCATGGCTTGTAAGGCGATTACGGCTTTGCATGCGGCGTGGATGCAAGAGTGAGAAATGTTCGGTCTTCTTTCAGGATGAACTTCTCTCTCATAGCGAACTCATAGTTTTCGCGTCCAAGTGGGTCATTTGCAAGAGTGGCTCTGTATTCTTCATAGTGAGCCAAGCTTTGCACATTGTAGATGCCATAGGCTAATGTGGTGGAACCTTCATGAGGGGCATAATAGCCAATCAGGTCTGCTCCACAGCGTGGGATCGCCTGCCCCCAATTGCGTGCATATTGTTGAAATTCTGCCTTTTTCGTTGGGTCTATCTGGTAGCGGATGACACAGGTGAGCATCACAAATCTCCGGTTCAAGTTTTCGATGTCCCCGGTGTAGCAAGCTGGTCTGCGCAATTGTTTCGATCGTGATCGAACAATCAATTCTGCGTGTGTGCTATAGTCATCCAGTACGTTTTAAGGATGGAACCCCACATGAAAGAAGGTCCGAATATTGCCGGGATTGCCGCGCTCATTGGAGATCCGGCACGGGCGAACATGTTGCAGGCTCTTATGACCGGCGTGGCGTTGACGGCCAGTGAACTGGCTCAAGAGGCTGGTGTCACGCCTCAGACCTCCAGTTTTCATCTGGGACGGCTAGCGGAGGCCGGTTTGGTTACCCTGCGCAGACAAGGACGGCACAAATATTACAATCTGGCAGATGCTGATGTTGCGGCTTTGCTGGAAGCCATGAGCGGGATTGCCATGCGCGCTGGTATGACCCGTGTGCGGACGGGACCGAAGGAGCCTGCCCTGCGCAAAGCCCGAGTTTGCTACAACCATCTGGCTGGAGAATACGGGGTGCAGGCCTATGACAGTCTGCTGGCACGAGCGTTTTTGGTGGAGGACGGCGAGCAGCTTCATCTGACCGGCGACGGGCGATCCTTCCTCAGTGAACTGGGCGTGGTGCTACCGGACAAAGAGAGCAAGCGCCGCCCTTTGTGTAAATCCTGTCTGGATTGGAGTGCTCGGCGCTCGCATCTGGCAGGAATTGCGGGAACCTCCCTGCTCTCGTTTTTTCTGGAGCGAGGCTGGGCCAAGCGTGTGGACGGAAGCCGCATTATCGAGTTTTCCAAAAGCGGCGATTCTCACTTTCACGCCATATTCTCCCTTTAAAATTGAGGGGCAGACAAAGCTTACACGTCACTTTCATAGTGCCAGAGGCAGGGCACACTAAGATTTCACAGGGAAGTTATGAGGTACAAACCCGCGGGTTTCCGCGGATACGTACCTACCCCTAAGAAATTACACTTGGGTATAACTTGCCGCAGGCGCGAGGGCGCTCTATATTCCGTCACAAGTTGACGTTTACGCAAACGTTAAAGCCATGCCTCAAGGGTTGGTCGGAAGGAAAAATTGCTATGCCGAGTTATAGTGCTCCCGTCGAAGACACTCTCTTTTTGCTCAAAGATGTTTTGGGTTACGAAAAACATTCCAACTTGCCTGGGTTCTCCGAGGCAACGCCGGATCTAGTTGAAGCCATCTTGAAAGAAGGCGCAAAGTTCTCTGAGGAGATCGTGCAGCCGCTGAACCATTCTGGCGATAAAGCTGGTTGTATCCGCCATGATGATGGCTCTGTGACAACGCCTCCAGGCTTTAAAGAAGCCTACAATGCGTATGTTGAAGCTGGTTGGGGTGGTTTGTCCGTTCCTGAGCAGTATGGCGGTCAGGGTCTTCCATCGATCTTCTCCGGCATTGTGAATGAGTACATCTGTTCGGCCAATATGGCGTTTGCCATGTATCCGGGTCTGACAGCTGGCGCGATGGCTGCTCTGCACACTCATGCAAGTGACGAGATCAAGGACACCTACCTGCCTAAGATGGCAACGGGTGAGTGGACTGGCACCATGAACCTGACCGAGCCACATTGTGGTACGGATCTGGGCATGCTGCGCACCAAGGCTGTTCCTCAGGCGGATGGCTCCTACAAGATTTCCGGTACAAAGATCTTCATCTCTGCAGGTGACAACGATCTTTCCGAGAACATCATTCACCTCGTTCTGGCTCGCATCGAAGGCGCTCCTGCTGGCACCAAGGGTATTTCCCTGTTTGTTGTGCCGAAGAAGTCGCTCGATGCAGACGGCAATCCGGGTGAAATGAACGGCGTTTCCTGTGGTTCCATTGAAGAGAAGATGGGTATTCACGGCAATGCGACCTGTGTCATGAACTATGACGATGCGACTGGTTTCCTCGTTGGTGAGGAAAACAAAGGTCTACGCGCCATGTTCGTGATGATGAACGAAGCGCGTCTTGGCGTTGGTATTCAGGGTCTGTCCCAGTCAGAAGTGGCTTACCAGAACGCGGTTATCTACGCGAAGGATCGCCTGCAGGGTCGTTCCCTGACCGGCCCTAAGGCACCAGATAAACCAGCTGATCCAATCATCGTGCACCCGGATGTGCGCCGCGTGTTGATGACTATCCGCTCCTTTAACGAAGCGGCACGTGCTCTTTACATGTGGACTGGCCTGCATGGTGATGTGTCTCATCTTTCCGAGGATGAAGCTGAAAGACAGTCTTCTGACGACATCATGGGTCTTCTGACCCCAGTGATCAAAGGCGTTATCACCGATAAGGGCTTTGACAACGCTGTGATGGCTCAGCAGCTTTACGGTGGCCACGGTTACATTCAGGAATGGGGTATGGAGCAGTTCGTTCGCGACGCTCGTATCGCCATGATCTATGAAGGTGCCAACGGCATTCAGGCGCTTGACCTTGTTGGCCGTAAGCTGCCAGCAAACGGTGGCCGCGCTATTCAGGCATGGTTTAAAGAAGTTGGTGCGTTCATCAAAGAGCATGAAGGCGATGAAGAGCTGAGCGTTTACACCACAGCGCTGAAGCAGTCTTTGAAGGACCTTCAGGCCGCGACCATGTGGTTTATGCAGAACGCAATGAAGAACCCGGACAATGCGGGTGCCGGATCCAACGACTACATGCACCTGTTTGGCCTTGTTGCTCTTGGTTACATGTGGACCAAGATTGCGATTGCAGCAAAAGGAAAAATTGCTGAAGGCGCAAACGGCAAGGAAGACTGGCTGAACACCAAACTGACCCTTGGTACCTTCTTCATGGAGCGTATCATGCCAGAATCTTCAGCTCATCTGGCTCGCATCTCCACTGGTGCGGACACAATGATGAGCCTGGACGCAGAAGCGTTCTAATCACATTACCGTAACTCGAGGGCCCGGGACCTATCCCGGGCTCTTGTCCTGCCCTATTCTCAATCTGATATATTAAGCTGACAGATTTTAGGAGTGCGATATGGCGGAATATGAACTTCAGTGTTTTGCGCAAAGCGGCAATGCCTACAAGGTTGCGCTGATGCTGGAGCTTTCCCAGGCATCATGGACCCCGACTTGGGTTGATTTTTTCAATGGTGCAACCCGCGATCCTGAGTTCCGCAGTGAGCAGAACGAGATGGGGGAGATTCCCGTGCTGATCCACGGAGAAACACGGCTGACCCAGTCTGCTGTGATACTGGAGTACCTTTCCCAGCAGCTTGGCACGTTTGGCTGGGAGAGCGAGGAAGAACGCCGGGAAATCCTGCGCTGGCTTTTCTGGGACAACCACAAGCTGACCAGCTATGTGGCGACCCTGCGTTATATGCGAGCCATGGTGAAGACCGGTGAAACCGATGTGACCCGCTTTTTTGAAGGCCGGACCATCGCCACTTTGAAGGTGCTGGACCAGCGCCTTGCAAACAGTGACTTCCTTGTTGGAAATCGCCCAACAATCGCAGACCTTTCGGTGTGCGGATACCTATTTTGGCCAGAAGAGATTGGTGTGGACTTCGGCCCTTATTCAAATGTGAATGCATGGCTTGAGCGGATTAAGGCCCTGCCCCATTGGGTAGCCCCTTATGACCTGATGCCCGGCCACCCCTTGCCTACACCAGCCTGACCAATTTTTGCGGAGGACAATATGGCAGACGCCCTTATATTCGATCATGTGCGCACCCCACGCGGGCGCGGCAAGAAAGACGGCTCCTTGCATGAAGTTTCGACAGCGCGCCTTGCAGCGAACGCTCTTGAAGCCATCAGAGACCGTAATGAGCTTGATACGAAGCTTGTAGACGACGTTGTGCTTGGCTGTGTTGACCCAGTGGGTGATGCAGGCTCTGACATTGCACGCGCTGCTGTCTTCGCAGCAGATTATGACCGCTCAGTCCCTGGTATGCAGATCAACCGCTTTTGCGCGTCTGGTCTGGATGCTGTGAACATGGGTGCCTCCCAGATCATGTCCGGTCAGAACCAGCTGGTTATTTCCGGCGGTGTTGAAGCAATGAGCCGTGTTGGTCTTGGTGCATCGGGCGGTCCTTGGCCTGCAGACCCGCAGGTGGCTATTCCTGCCTACTTCATGCCGCAGGGCGTTTCTGCTGACCTGATCTCCACCAAATACGGTTTTTCCCGTGATGACGTGGATGCATACTCCGTGGAAAGCCAGCGTCGTGCAAAACAGGCATGGGATGAAGGCCGCTTCAAGAACTCAGTTGTTCCTGTGCGCGACATCAATGGACTGACCATTCTGGACCATGACGAGCACATGCGCCCACAAACAGACATGCAGTCACTTGCAGGTTTGAACCCATCCTTTGAGATGATGGGCAACATGGGCGGCTTTAATGCTGTTGGTATTCAGGCACATCCTGAGATCGAAAAGATCAACCACATGCACCATGCTGGTAACTCCTCCGGTATCGTGGATGGTGCTGCGGCTGTTTTGATGGGCACGAAAGAGGCTGGTGAGGCTTATGGCCTGAAAGCACGTGCACGCATTAAAGCGTTTGCAAACATTGGTTCTGACCCGGCACTCATGCTGACAGGTCCGGTTGATGTGACCGAGAAGCTTTTGAAAAACGCTGGCATGGAAATTGGCGACATCGACCTGTTTGAGCTGAACGAAGCCTTTGCTGCTGTTGTTCTGCGCTACATGCAGGCGTTTGAGATTGACCACGCCAACATGAACGTAAACGGCGGTGCAATTGCAATGGGTCACCCACTTGGTGCAACCGGCGCAATGATCCTTGGTACAGTTCTTGATGAACTGGAGCGTCAGGACAAAAACACTGCTCTTGTTACGCTGTGTATTGGTGCTGGCATGGGCACAGCAACCATCATTGAGCGCGTTTAAGGGGAGAGACGAACATGACTTACACACACTTTACCCTTGAAACCGATGCAGACGGCTTTGCAGTTCTGAAATGGGACTCGCCTGAAAAGCCGATGAACGTGTTTGACGAGTCCGTCATTAACGAGCTGGACACAATCATCGACGACATCACCGCTGATGACGCCATCAAAGGTGTTGTGGTTGCGTCTGGCAAGAAAGCGTTTTCCGCTGGTGCTGACCTTTCCATGATTGGCAAGGCTCTTGCCGGCTTTAAAAAGCGTCAGAGCGTTGACCCGGAAGGTGCTGCGAAAGAGCTGTTTGAAGGCACTCGCAAGCTTTCACTCGTGTTCCGTAAAATGGAAACCTCCGGCAAGCCATATGTGGCTGCAATCAACGGCGTTTCCATGGGTGGTGGCACTGAGCTGGCGCTTGCCTGTCACAAGCGCATCGGCGCTGAGGAAAGCCTGAAGATGGCTCTTCCTGAAGTGAAGGTTGGCCTGTTCCCAGGTGCTGGTGGCACTCAGCGTGTTATGCGTTTGGTTGGTGACCTTCAGGGTGGCCTGCAGTTCTTGCTGATGGGCCAGAACCTTGATGCGAAAAAGGCCATGCGCCTGAAGCTGATTGACGCCGTTGCACCTGAAGCTGAGCTGGTTTCTGCTGCCAAGAAGATGCTCGCAGAGGGCGTTGACCCAGTTGCGCCTTGGGACAAGAAGGGCTTCAAAATCCCAACCGGTAAGGTTTACTCCCCATCCGGTATGCAATTCTGGCCTGCTGCAAATGCGATTTACCGTCAGAACACCTATGACAACTATCCGGGCGCACGCTACATGCTGCACTCTGTTGTTGAAGGCCTGATGGTGCCAATGGACACTGGCCTGACCATTGAGAGCCGCTACTTTGCCCATGTTCTGCAGAGCAAAGAAGCTGCCGCTATGGTTCGCTCCCTGTTTGGTTCCATGCAGGAGCTGAACAAAGGGGCTCGCCGTCCAGCTGGTGTGCCTGAGACACAACTGAAGAAGGTTGGTGTGCTTGGCGCTGGCATGATGGGTGCAGGCATTGCTTATGTCACAGCAAAAGCTGGTCTTGAGGTTGTTCTGATCGACCAGTCTCAGGAAGCTGCTGACAAAGGCAAAGCTTACTCTGAAGGCCTTTTGGACAAAGCAATCAAGCGCAGCAAGTCTACTCCTGAGAAAAAAGAGAAGCTGCTGAGCCTGATCACTGCAACCACCGATTACAACGCATTGAGCGATGTGGACCTGGTGATTGAAGCTGTGTTCGAAGACCGCGAAGTGAAGCGTGTTGTGACTGAAAAAGCTGAAGCAGCTATGCCAGCTTCCGCAGTTTATGCGTCCAACACCTCTACTCTTCCGATCACATCACTGGCAGAAGCGTCATCCCGTCCAGCTGACTTCATCGGCATTCACTTCTTCTCTCCAGTCGACAAGATGATGCTTGTTGAGATCATTTTGGGTGAGAAGACCGAGGACAAGGCAACAGCTGTTGCTCTGGACTACGTGAAAGCCATCAAGAAGACCCCGATTGTTGTGAATGACAGCCGAGGTTTTTACACCTCCCGCGTGGTTGGCACTTACGTTCGCGAAGGCATCATGATGCTTTCCGATGGTGTACCGGCAGCCATGATCGAGAACGCTGGCAAGATGGCAGGCATGCCTGTTGGCCCGCTGTCTCTGGGTGATGAAGTTGCTCTGGACCTTGCCTGGAAGATTAAGGAAGCGACCAAGAAAGACCTTGGCGATGCTTATCCTAACAGCGGTTTTGACACCATTTTGGATGCAATGGTTGTTAAGAATGAGCGTTTTGGCCGTAAGAACACCAAGGGCTTTTACGACTACAAAGGCAAAGACAAGGCTCTGTGGCCTGGCATTACAGACATCACAGGCCCATCCAAGTCTGCCGATGAGTTCGACGTTGAAGAACTGAAGGATCGTCTGCTCGGCATTCAGGCTCTTGAAACCGCTCGCGTGTTTGAAGAGAACTGCCTGACAGACGTTCGTGAAGCAGACGTTGGCTCTATCCTCGGCTTTGGCTTTGCACCGTTCTCCGGTGGCACGCTGTCCTACATCGACGGCATTGGCACCAAAGAGTTCGTAGAGCGCTGTGACAAGCTGGCTGCCAAATGGGGCGACCGCTTCGCACCAAACAAACAGCTGCGCGCAATGGCAGACGCTGGCGAGACCTACTACGGTAAGTTCTCCCCTGCCGAGGCTGTCGCAGAAGCTGCTGAGTAAGACAGGCCAGGCTGAGCTTTATTGCTCAGCAGTCTGGTTTGAGATTGAAGCGCCGGTGGGAGAAATCTCGCCGGCGTTTTTTGTTGGCCTACATTACGGAGTTCAGCTTGGAAACTTTTCTAGATGGTACCTTAATCGTTCTGTTTTCTGGTTGGAGCGCCAATGATGACCGTAACTGAAGACGCATTTGAGAGTTTCATTGCACAAAATACGCATACTGCAATTGCGCTCGAACTCAGGTTACCCAAAGGTAAAACGACCAGCTATTTCGGCGGAAAACCTCTGGCTTCGCCTGATTTTAAATGGCCAAACGATGATGGTAAGCTTGGGCAGTTCGCTGACATGTTTCTGGGGCAAATTAACATTGGTGAGTTGCCTTGGCTTCCAGAAGGTATGGTAAGAAGCGGTATTCTCTACTTTTTCATCAACGTGGGTGCCGCCGAAGACGGAGATGCAGATGCGGCTACAGTGATCTATCATCCTATAAGTGATAATCTGATCAAACATATTCCTCAGCACAGCCCGCTCTACTCAAACGCAAGTAATTTCATGCACCACTCTCGTGGGCGCTCCATTACCGGAGAGTTTGATGAAGGCTACCTGCGTAAAGTTGAATACGATCCTATTGCCTTCAATACGTTTCGGTCTCCTGATTACTTTGAGATCGATAAGTTGCCAGACAGGACACATGAACGGATTGATAGTTTCACAAAGAACTCAAGATATGAAGCGTACTCGTTAGCTTTTGGAAAACAGAAAGCGGATCAGTATTTTTTGGGCGTGCCTGAAACTATTCGACTGTCAGATTTATCGGTGGCTTACAAAACCAAGCTTATGAGCTACGCGAATGGTACAGAGAATGTACTAAACGATCACTTCTGTAAGGCATTTTGTTCTGATTGGCCGCAGAGATGGGGTTTAGTGGATATCTTTTGCCAAGAACTCATTCACGAACTGCACTACCAGCCATTGTCACAAAAACGCAAACGCATGAAATCCAGCCTTTTCGTGGAGTTTCATCAAGAAGTACTTTCCTGGCAGCAACAAGCATTAACTTACTCTCCTCACGCGACTGTTGCAGAATACAAACAGAATGAGTTCCGCAGCTGGTTGATGGAACGCTTTGACGAGTTTGTAAGTCTGGAGGGTGTTAAAAAATCCACAGCTGGCAAAGCGAAGCAAGATCCTTTGAGCAACTTTCTTAGTTCAATCTTGGGCTTGGGCTCGTCGCACTCGCTAAGAGTGCTGTCATCAGCGCAAAGTGACCAAGTCAATCTACCGCGCCTCTTTGATGCCACCAGTTCAAACTCGCTCAATGACATGATAAACGCTGTCAGAAAAGCACTAAGCTCTTGCTTAGGAAGCAAGAGTAAGTCCTTTAAGAGTCTGCTTGATGCAGAACGAGTTAGCTTTTCAGAACTGCCTTCAAGTTGCCTCTCAGCTTTCGAGCAAGTGATCAGGAGTAGAACACCGCATCAGATGTTTGGCATAGGAGCGGACTATCAAGGCCATGTTGAGACTGCTCTTTCAGAGAAAAAACTTCTTCTTCTGCAACTCGAAGATAATAACACAATCGGCTTCTCTTATGGAGCCGGGAACATCCAACTCTGGATTTCACCAGAAGATCTGACTGCCGGAAACTGGGCAGGCGTAACCTTCACCGGTGCTTGTTAAGTCGTACTCGGGAGAAAACTGCTGTCTTAGGTGCTAATGCGTCTACAGTGCGGCAACTAAGCTAAACTACTGTCAGGTGCAAACTTATAGACCGTCTCCTCTTCCCTCTCTTCAACTAGCTCAAATCCTTGGCGGAGATAGAATGCGTTGGCGCGGCTTTTGGGGAGGACTTCGAGGCGGATGGGTTTGGTTTGGGTGGTGGCTTGTTGCTTCAGGAGGTTGAGGATCTTTGCTCCTATACCGCGACCTTGTGCATTCGGGTGGAAGTAAAGACGCTCCAGATAGAGGTGGTTTTGTTTGTCCCACAAAACGTAGAAGCCCAGAACGTCTTCGTTCTCGATGATCTTCCATGTAGAGGCAGGATCAAAGCTGTCTTTGAAGTATTGCCGGTAGAGCTCATGGTCGAACATGCCATTGGCTTCCATATTGTCCTTCATAGCCAGATGGCAGAGGTCTGCGAGCAAGTCGAAGTCAGAGGAGTTTGCAGGTTCTAAGCACCACTTTGAACATTTCGGCGCATACTCATAGTAGTTGTTAACGCCCTCAGAATGTGTGAGGTGGAAGCCGTGGTGCTGGTAGAAGGCGTTGGCGCGGCTGATGCGGAGGGCGTCGAGGCGGATGGGTTTGTTTTGCTCATCCGCTTGATCCTTGATCTGTTGCAGGATCTTCGAGCCGATGCCTAGGCCTTGCGCTTCAGGTAGCAGGTAGAACATATCCAGATACAGGTGATCAGGGTGGTTCAGGACTACATAGAAGCCGATGGTTTTGCCGTTCCTCAGGATTTTCCGGGTCTTCTCAGGGGCGTACTCGCTTAGGAAGATCTCGCGGGCTTTGTCGTGCTGAAACAACCCATTGGCTTCCGCGCTTTCCTTCATGGCCGTATAGCGAATGTGCTGGAGTTCTTCGAAGTTTTCCGGCGCTGCTGTTTCAAATTGGAAAACAGGCTCAGGCGTGAACTGGTAATAATTGTTGAACTCCACATTGTGCGTGAAGTTGAAGCCTTGTGCCTGATAGAACTTATTGGAGTTGCTGACACGAAGCGCACCCAAGCGGATTGGCTTGCTGACTTGAACTGCGTGCTGTTTGATGTTTGCAACAATCTGCGCACCTATGCCCTGCCCTTGTGCCTTCGGGTGCAGGTAGATCATGTCGAGATGGATGTAGTCCTGATATTCATGCACTGCTGTGAAGCCGAGCAATTCTCCGTCTAGCGCAATCTTTAGTGTGGCTTCCGGTTTGTAGTCTTCAAAGAAATGTCTGCGCGCAAGGGCGTAGTCCGTCAGACCGTTGGCTGCCCATTCGTCCTTCATTGCCTCATGTCGCAGGTTTGCAAGCTGTTCGATATCTTCCGGTTCGGCACGTTTCAGAATGAAAACTGGCGGACTTGGCTCGATGCTTTCCAGCGGGAGTTCGTAGTAGTTGTCGAAGTCTTCGCTGTGGGTATGCTGGAAACCGTGACGTTGGTAAAAGGCGTTGGCTTTGCTTTGTTTCAACGCACCAAGGCGGATGGGTTTTCCGTTTGAAACCGCATGTGCCTTGATCCGGGCGATTACTGCAGCTCCGATGCCAGTGCCTTGAGCGCTTGGGTGGAGGTAGAGATGATCCAGCCAGATGTGGTCTGGCCGGTCCCGCAGAACATAAAACCCAAGTATCTGCTGTCCGCTCACGAGCTTGAAAGTGTCTTCGCAGGCAAAGCTTTTCAGGAAACGCTCACGTGCTCTTTCAGGGTCGAAACGACCCAGCGCTTCGAGGCTTTCGCGCATGGCCTGAACACGGATGTTTGCGAGGAGATCTGCGTCGTGTGGTTCCGCAGCGTAGACAATAAACGACACACCAATAACTTTCAGCACTAACCTGAGCGTACAATTTGGATTTGCATCTATGCAATATCCCTCAGGCTTCCTATATAGAAATCAATGTTAAGCAGTATGCACTAAACTTAGAACAGTCAAACTGCTTTAGCCTTTGATTTCAGCGCGTATTCTTATTCCAAAACCGGCTTTGGCTTTTGCGGTGCGCTTTAAAATTTGCGGAGATTTTGATGTCAAACGATAAGTTCAACCGTTTTCTGGGAGACTCGCCGGGGCGCGTTCTCATTCGGCTGATTTTTCTATCTTTGATTGTTGGGATTGTTTTGGCTGCGCTGGACTTTTCACCGCTGAGCCTGATCTATTCCGTGCAGGACTTCTTTGTCAGAATCTGGAATATGGGCTTCTCAGCGATTGAACGCTTTGGCTCCTACTTCTTCCTTGGAGCCATCGTCGTCGTGCCGTTGTGGTTCATTACTCGCCTTATGAACTGGCGCGGGCGTTAACCGCGCCTGCTCCGGCAGGGAAACCATTACTGCATACAGATGTTGTGTATGTTGGTTGACAAGTTGTCGAAGATCTCCGGATCTTCGCTTGTGTTGCCAATCAAAACGGCGACTTCCAGTGCTGCTAGCACGAAATCGGATTTCACCAGCGCTTCTTCAGAGGACCAGCTGCCACTGTATTCCAGCAGGTCTGCCAACCAGACACGGTTGCGGCGAGCGAAAGTCGCAGCAAGTTCCTGAAGTTCATCCGGCAGTTCTTCGTCCTTATCGCCCAGCACCGCTGAGAGGAACAGTTCGCCACCATCTGCCATACCTGCCTGGAAGGCGGCAATGTATGTATCCAGCGCTCTGCGGAAGTGAAGGGTTTGCGTGGAAGGGTCACCCAGGATCTGCAGGAAGCGGTCGATGTACCTTTGCAGCACGGCATGCTCTACCCCCTTATTGGAAGAGAACATTTTCGAGATATCCTGCTCGCTTGTTCCAGTACTGCTGGCAAGCTGATCGACATCCAAGCCCAACAGCCCGCTTTCCCGGATCATGTAATCCGCAGTATCCAGTACAACGCTTCTATTGGTGACCACAACACCCATACGTGTCTCCTAGCCTTCCGAGGCATTTTATTTGCACTTTACGGAGGGGATACTGCGCATTTTTCATAAAATGGCAAGACACATTTACTTATTCAGTTCTTAAAGGTGGAATATTATATTTTACTAAAATTTTATATAAATAGGACTTGTTTTTGAATCATAAGTACTTCGCTGCCACTTGATACAGATTAGAATGCCGGTTAACCAATAGTCTAAGATTATACGAATAACCACCTCCCAGCACACCTGCAAGTGGAAGTCCCTCATTTCTTACCAGTTTAAAGACCAGTTCTTCTCGTTTTCTCAGTCCCTCATCAGAGAGAGCAAGGCGCCCTAAGCGGTCATCATGATGAGGGTCAACACCCGCATTGAAGAACACCAGATCGGCTTTGAAGGTGTTGAGAACCTGCTTGAGCGTGTCCTCCAGGATCTCAAGATATTCGTCATCCTCCATGCCATCAATCAGAGGCACATCCAGTGTGGAGGCTTTCTTTCGGACGGGATAGTTCTTTTCTGAATGGAGGGAGAGTGTGAAGACACTGGTGTCATGTGCGAAGATATCAGCCGTCCCATCTCCCTGATGGACATCCAGATCAATAATGAGCACGCGGCGTGCCATGCGCATGGCCTGTACCGCCCTCACCGCGACGGCTACATCGTTGAACACGCAAAACCCCGCTCCTTGCGCGATACGGGCGTGATGCGACCCACCGGCAGTGTTGCAAGCGACACCATGTTCCAGAGCCAACATTGCCGTGAGCAAAGACCCTCCTGTTGCGCATTGCGCTCGGAAGGAAACGCTTTGGGTCATGGGAAAGCCGATTTCACGAGCGATGGCGTGGGGAACGTTGCAGCTGAGGACCTGATCTACATAGTCTTTTGCGTGCACCCGCAGCAGGTCTTTTCTGGAGATTGGCTCTGGCTCATGGAAATCATAAAGAGCACCGTCTGGATCGGTTTGTTTCAACCACTGAGCCAGTTCAGCATACTTGCGCATTGGGAACCGATGATTTTCGGGAATGTCTGCCGTGTAGGCTGGATGGTGCACGATTGGGAGCTTCACAAGGGCAGTACCTTCTCTGAAATCACTTTGGCTTTGTCGTTTCCTGATCCGAAAACTGGTTCCCATGTTTGGGAGGTACACTCTTATCTATAGCAGGTCTGCGCAATATGGTATGGACAAACGAAGAACAAACCAATATGCCAATGATACTTTGATTATCCAATCCATTTTGAGCTGCTTGCTGGTGCTGCACTCGTTCGTTTGAAGGTCTCCTGCGTGTCTACAAGTTTCAAGGTGACGAACCGCTCTTTCCTTGCGCTCGCCGTTCCTATGACACTGGCGTATATCTCTACTCCATTGCTGGGGTTAGTTGATACTGCTGTGATTGGACAGCTGCATGATGCGGCCCTTTTGGGTGGGTTGGCTGTTGGCACGATCCTTTTTGATGTGATTGGCGCTTTCTTCTATTTCTTACGCGCAGGAACGACAGGCCTTGCTGCTCAGGCTCTTGGTGCCAACAATGGCAATGAACTGCGTGCAGTGCTCGCCCGTGCCCTTCTGCTGGGTATCATTGGCGGCATTGTCGTCATCTTTTTACAGTGGCCGCTTCTAAGGTTTGGCTTACCTATTATTGGCGGGACGGATGCGGTACAGGAAGCCGCGGCCACATACTTTGCGATCCGTGCGTTCTCAGCACCGTTTGTACTCGCCAACTATTCCATTCTTGGCTGGTACCTGGGCCTCAGCAAAGCTGGTATCGGACTGCTCATTCAAACCTTCCTGAATGTCATCAATATGGTGCTTTCTGTTGTGTTTGTGCTCGTGTTTGACTGGGGTATTCCCGGTGTCGCCGTGGCAACCTTTATTGCCGAGATGCTTACATTTGGCCTCGGCCTTTTTCTAATCAAGCGCGAACTCCGCGGTGCACGCCTGCCTTCATTTTCTCAGATCATCATTTGGGAGAAACTGAAGCCGATGCTGGCACTGAACCGGGACATCATGATCCGGTCCATGGTGATGCTATTTGCTTTCGGCTTCTTTACCTCTCGCAGTGCTGCTCAGGGAGAAGTGGTGCTTGCCGCCAATGCTGTGCTTGAGAAGTTCATTCTGATCGCAGCCTTCTTTCTGGATGGCACGGCATCAGCTGCAGAACAGGTGATTGGGCAAGCAATCGGAGCCAAACAGCGGACTGCCTTCCGCAAAGCACTGCGGCTGTCCATCGGCTGGGGCTTTGGGCTTTCCTTTGGTGCGGCAGTCGTGTTGTGGGTGGCTGGCGGACCAGTTATTGACCTGCTGACAACGCATACAGAGGTGCGAGAAACAGCGCGTACCTATATGATCTGGGCTGTACTGACGCCGATCATTGGCACGTTGGCCTTCCAGATGGATGGCGTATTTATTGGCGCGACATGGTCTCAGGACATGCGGAACTCTGTTGTGGTCTCCACCATTCTATTTCTTGCCAGCTATTACCTGCTTTATCCGCTCTACGGAAACCACGGCCTGTGGTTCTCATTGCTGGTGTTTTTCGGGGCGCGTGGTTTGACCCTTAGTTATCTCTGTGTGGTTCGCGAACGTCAGTATTTTGGTGCTCTCCAAAAAGCATAATTTCAGGACTTCCTCTGCTGAAGAAAGCTTGTCTTGCCCGATATGCATACCCGGGCAAGACGCAAGTCACATGCTAAGCAATGTCGATGGTGACTTTGCCCATGTGCTGTGCCTGATCCATGTAAGCATAGGCCTCATTGATCTGGGACATGGAGAAGGATTTGTCTATGAGCGGTTTGATCTGGTGCTTGGAGACAAACGCACACAGGTTCTCAAAATAAGCGCGGGAGCCGACCAGAACACCTGACAGCGAGGAGTTGTTTAGAACCAGCTGACTGATGTTCTCAGGGGCGTGAGCCCAACCTGTCAGAACGCCTACCTGCGTGATCAAGCCATGAGCGGCTACGGCACGTATGGATCGCTCCAGTGTTTCCTTACCGCCAAGGTCCAGAACCACATCAGCGCCATGCCCATCTGTCAGTTTTCTCAGTTCGACATCCCAATCTGGTGTTGTTTTGTAGTTGATGGTTATGTCCGCTCCCATCTCCTTTGCTTTCTCCAGCTTTTCATCAGAGGAGCTGATGAGAGCAACACGGGCGCCAAACGCTTTGGCGAGTTGTAGAGCAAAGATTGCAACACCGCCTGTACCTTGTATCAGGACAGTGTCGTCTGGCCGCAACGTACGATGTTGCTCAAAAAGGGCGTGCCATGCTGTGACACCAGCACAAGGGAGTGTTGCCGCGTCCTGAAAACTCATATGATCTGGTACGCGTACAAGAGTGTCCTGATGAAACTTCGCTTGCTCTCTTAAGACACCCGGCTGTTCAGCTGAGCTGAGTGCAGATGAGAGGGCATGTGGCTGGAAAGGCCCCTCCAGCCAATCCTGAAAGAAAGTCGGCATGACACGGTCTCCAACAGACCACTTTGTAACCTGCTCACCCACTGCGATAACTTCCCCTGCCCCATCGGACAAAGGCACAAGATCCGCAGGCATTTCGCCGTACAGGCCCTTTCGGATCATCTGATCCCGCGCATTCAAGCTTGCTGCCTGCAGGGCGATCTTTACCTCAAACGGGCCAAGTGCTTCAGATAGGAATTTATGAGGAGTAAATGTACTGGCGTTTAAAACGATACCCTGATGATGAGTATCTGCGTGATTGAGGGTGGTCATTGAATTAACTCTTATCGGAAAATGTATGGGGCTGGCCTTATCGGCCTTGAGCACTATGAGTTACGGGTGTGCCTGCTCCCATCAAGGGATCAGCAAAATTGCATCTCGTTGACGTAAACAGGCGCACAGGTAGGATTTAGCTGGCGAGCTTGCTTGCAATTGTTGCAACATGGCGCCCTTGATCACGGGCCAGCTTCAACTCCACTTCGCTTGGCTGGCGAGAGCCATCCGAGCCAGCAAGGGTGCTGGCGCCATATGGGGAGCCACCGCGCACTTCAGTGATCTTGGCCAGTTCCTGGCTTGAATATGGAAGTCCGACAATCATCATTCCATGGTGTGCCAAGGTCGACCAGAAGCTGGTGATGGTTGTCTCGTTACCACCGCCTGTTCCGGTGGATGTAAACACCGAGCCAACTTTGCCAATCAGCTTACCACCAACCCACAACCCTCCGGTTTGATCCAGAAAATTACGCATCTGCGATGCCATATTACCAAAGCGAGTGGGGGTTCCAAAGATGATGGCATCATAGTCTGCCAGCTCACCCGGCTGCGCTATTGGTGCTTTTTGATCCAGCTTGAAGTGACCGTTTACAGCAACCTCTTCAGGCACAAGTTCCGGCACGCGTTTCACGACCACAGTCGTTCCGGCGACGTCTTCAGCCCCCTCACGGATGGCCTCTGCCATTGTTTCGATGTGGCCGTAGCTTGAATAATATAAAACGAGAACTTTGGTCATGGGTCTTCCTTCGTGTTGTTCTTACAGCGAAGGTAGAGCACCATGGAGAATGAACAATATTACAATATATAGATTGTCTGTTCATTAAATATTGACAGTCAAAGGAGATTTTATACCGCTCTGAGGGAAGGCAAATGTCTTTGACTGGCGTTTTCACACAGAAAGGGCCGAACTTCGCCGAAGCCCGGCCCCCTTTACCGATATGAATGCGCCTTTAGCTCTCCAACGATTTATCTGCCCAGATGTCATTGTCGATGCCGACAAGTTCCTGCAAGTTGGCAACACCGCGTGCGGCGACCAGACGCGACAGATGATGATTGATCTTCTTCACCAGCGTTTGCCCCTCATAGACCATGCCGGAATAAAGCTGGATCTGGTTTGCACCTGCGAAGATCTTTGCAGCTGCTTTTTCTGGTGTGTCCACACCGCCTACTCCAAAGAGCGGTAGTTCGGGGCCAACTGCGCGTCGGGTTTTCGCCAAAGCGATGGTGCTGCGCTCAAACAGAGGTGCGCCTGACAGGCCACCTGCTTCCTTGGCCTGCTTCTGATCCTTCAGCGTGGATGGGCGGACGATGGTGGTGTTGGAGACAATCATGCCATCGACTTTGCTGGTCAGGACGACTTCTGCGATTTCCTTGAGCGCCTCATCGGTCACATCTGGTGCGATCTTGAGCATGACGGGCACCTTACGGCCCAGACGGTCTTCCTGCTCGTTACGCGCTTCCATGATGGCTGTGAGCAAATGTCCCAGCGCATCCTTTTCCTGCAGATCTCGCAAGCCCGGTGTGTTGGGAGAGGAAATGTTGGCCGTCAGATAGTCCGCCAGTTCTGCAAAGCGCTTTATGCCCAGAACATAATCCGCAACACGGTCTTCTGAGAGCTTGTTTGCGCCAACGTTGATACCAAGCACTCCTGGTGTGCGGCCTGCTTTGCGGATGCGCTCGTAGACGACATCGTGGCCGTCATTGTTGAAGCCATAGCGATTGATCACAGCACGGTCTGCACTCAGGCGGAAATTCCTAGGCTTTGGATTACCTTCCTGCGGCAACGGTGTAACGGTTCCCACTTCAACATGCCCGAATCCAAGTTTCATCAGTGGGGTAATTGCTTCAGCGTTCTTATCAAAGCCTGCTGCCATACCCACCGGATTTTTGAAGGTGAGAACGCCCCACTTGTATTCTAAGGCCTTGTCCTCGATCTGGCCGAATGTTGGCGCCAGACCTGAGGCCAGCATCTTGATGGTTGCGTTGTGGGAGGTCTCTGGGTCCAGACAATGCAGTGCCCGGATACCGACTTTGTTTATGAGGTTTTCAATCGACATTTACAGCTCCGGAAACTCGTGATTGCCATTTGCATCCAAGGACAGAGATTTGACCCATACAGCTTTGGAGGCAGGAAACTTACCATAGAGATGCGGAAAGAGCGTTCCGCCCCGGGAGGCTTCCCACTTCATCTGATCTTCAGGGAAATCTTCGCTTTCGACGGCAATCAGCAGTAAGTCAGTTTGTCCCGCAAAATACAGAGCTGCTGTTTCTTTCACGGTCTCGGCGCTGGAAAAGTGGATGTAACCATCGGCCAGATCGATCGGTGCACCCGCAAAGAAACCGGCTGCTTCAGCTTCTTGCCAAAGCGCCTTGGGGGCGATCTTGAATATGAGGGACATGGGACTTGCCTTTCAGGAGAGACGTCTACTCAACTGAAGTCATGCTCTTACATCCACAAATCAGTGACTGGCAACCCCTCTCTTTCGTCTAGAGCTTGCAATAGGATTTTATTCACCACATACAAGATTTCTTTGAGATGTGGGTGCAGTTAGCTTTTTTAGTCATATCTGCGTTCGTTTCAGGTAACGCCGTTGCTGCTGCTGGAGGACATATGCTGGATCACGAACACCTTTGGGCTGCGCTTGATAAGCTGGCCGAGCTGCACCAATTGACGCCTTCAGGACTGGCGCGCAGGGCTGGGCTAGATCCGACCTCTTTCAATCCTTCCAAACGGTTCGCTGCAGATGGCCGCCCTCGTTGGCCTTCCACGGAGTCGCTCGCCAAAGTGCTGGAAGTCACCCAGATGCCTTTCTCGGACTTTGCCGCTTTGCTGCAAGATAAAGCAGAGATCTCAAGTACACATTTCAGGTCTTTTCCAGCTTATCTGTGCACGAGTGATGAGTTACGGGAGGTTGATCCGCAGCAGCTTACCGATTTTCAGTTGGATAAATTCTGCGATAGCTTCATTTTTCCCAGTTCTCAGAGTGAGAAATTCTTCGCGCTTGAAGTTTCGAGTAATAGTTTTGAACCATACTACCGGGAAGGACAAATTCTAATCGTCTCTCCCGAGGCTTCATTGCGGCGTCATGATCATGTTTTGATAGCAACTAAATCCGGAGATCTTCATTGCGGTGCTTTGCAGCGGCAAACAAACGAGCGCATTGAATTTCGGCGGGACACCCCTGACGATAAGCCAAGGGTGGTTCAAGTTGCAGACCTGATCTGGACAGCAAGGGTTTCATGGGTGAGCCAATAAGCAAACAGGGCGCTTATGCGGATTACCAAGACCACGAGTATTCTTTTTGGAGCTTTGCTTCTTGGCGCCGGGTATTATGCGCTTACAGGATACAATGCAGCGACGGCCCTGCGTGGGAATGCGCGCACACTGTACCGCCCTTCCTCGTTTCCTGTTGAGCATAAGCCGACAGCAGAAGAGAAACAGCTGGAACTGGCCGCTCTTGAAGCTGCCCGCGTTGCTGTTGAGGCGAAGATCCCCAAAACGCCGCCCAAGCATCCTGAAACGCTCCGCAATGTTGGCGGCAACCGAACGCCGCCTCCACCCGTCACAACACCGCTCCAGCGTGTTGCACACGTCAAAGAGGCACGCAGGTCAAACCAGCCTCCGCCGAAAGAACTGGTGTTGTACCGCCCAGTTGCCGTTGATGGGGCAACGCTAAGTGATAAAAAGAAGAGAATTTCTCTTCATCACATTCAACCTGTACCGCTCAGCACAACATGCCCCAGTGAAGATGGTGAAAGATGGCCATGCGGTATCAGAGCACGGACGGCTTTGCGTGCTTTCATCCGTCAGAAACGTGTCACTTGTTCGGATATGAAATCTGTGCAAACAGATGAATATGCTGCTTCCTGCAGTGTGGGCAAACATGATCTTGCCACTTGGCTGGTTGAAAACGGTTGGGCAAAGGCAGAACGCGATGCTCCAGATTCACTAAAACAGATCGCGGCACGGGCGCGTCGCTCCGAACAGGGCATCTGGCGTTCCAAGCTGGTTCAGCTGAGCGAGGATGAAACCGCAACATTGGTGAACTCCTGGGAGGAGCTGGATGATGACAGCACCTCAACCACGCCGCTGGTGATGGAAGGTGAGCCTGCAATAATCTGGCGTCCACGCAACAGCGCGACTGCGGAGACGTCTGCCACAGAATAATTCATTTTTTACAGGGCCTTGGAGAAGAAAAACATAATGTCAGGGTTTTGGAATACACTTAAACGAGAGGCCTGCTTTCTTGCAGGTGCTGCAACCACAGCCTTCTTCTTTCTGGCTGGGGCGGATCTGTTACTGCCCACCTCCGGTCTCCTTGTGCAGATGTTCTGCTTTATCTGGCTCTTCGGTGTCATGCTGTGGTGCGCCTTTGGTGTGGTGCGCCATGCAGACTGTCTGGCCGTCATTCTGGGAGAGCCCTACGGAACGCTGATCCTAACGCTCTCAGTAATCGGCATTGAGGTCTCCCTGATCGTTTCTATTATGCTGACAGGTGGGACAAACGAGCCTCTGGCACGGGATACGATGCTGGCGGTGCTCAATATCGTGCTGAATGGCATGGTGGGCATCAGTTTGCTATTGGGAGGGCTCAAGTACGGAGAACAGCCTTTCAACACTCAGGGCGCTCGTTCATTCCTTTCAGTCCTTATTCCCCTTGCTACATTCTCTCTGATCCTTCCCCGCTATACGACTTCAACCGCTGACCCTTCCCTTTCCACGGGACAGCAGATCTCGTTTGCGGTGATGATTAGTCTGCTCTATGCGATCTTCCTGGCGACTCAAAGCATCCGGCATAAGTCCTTCTTCATTCAGCCCAAACCACACTCTGGTGTGGCTTTGTCCTTCCTGATGGCGAAGGATGAGGCGGAAGACGACAAACACGCCCACGACGATGATGACCACCATCATGATCTGGAGATCTATTCAACAGGCTATCACGCCGCATTCCTGCTCCTGACCATGCTACCGATCGTGCTGCTTTCCAAGAAGTTCGCGGTGCTGGTGGACTTTGGTATCGCAAGTTTCCATATGCCAGCTGCGTTTGGTGGTGTTCTTGTTGCGCTTCTGGTTCTGACACCTGAGGGGTTGGGCAGCTTTAGAGCAGCGTTGTCGAATAGGCTTCAGCGCTCTGTTAATATCTGCCTTGGATCAGCTCTGGCGACCATCGGTTTGACAGTCCCGGCTGTTTTGATTGCAGCCGGGATCTTTGACATTCATATTGTGCTGGGTGTGAAGGATACGGACATGATCCTCCTCCTCCTGACACTCATACTGAGTATGATCACCTTTACAGGTACCCGAACGAACGCCCTACAGGGCGCCGTCCATCTGGTCTTGTTTATCTTCTACTTCATTTTGATCTTCCAGCCCTAGCAGGTTGCCCTGCACCAGCTCGCTGACCACATGATCCACCCAGTGCTGATTACCAATCGGCTCTGCGTGGATCCCATCCTCACAAAAACCTTCTGCCGTTATTCCCGGCGTTACAGAAATGGCAATAGCGCCACGCTCATGGCACAGCTGCGTGCCAACACGATTGATCATCTGGCGGCGAGGTTCCAAAACAGCACCCAGCGCCCACGAAAGCGCAGGCACGTTCATTGGTGACATGAGGTTGGACCAGTAAATCCGTGCATGAGGGTACTTGGTACGCAAAGCATAAATCAGCTCGCCAAACCCTTTCTTCCACGCCTTGCCAGAGCGAAAGTTCTTCAGGTCGTTAAAACCGATACTGATGTAAATGTGTGTGTAGTCGGCGTGCGGCAGATTGGGTACGACCACATCGCGGATCTGGCTGGAGGTTGCAGAATTACTGCCAGCAGCCCGCCATTTAACAGGCTGTCCGGTTACCTCTGCAATTTTGTGGGCCATCTTGCAGGTTAAACCGTTTGTCGTGTGGTCCAACCCCACTCCGGCAACGGAGGAGTCGCCAATAACAAGCAGATTGATCGCCTGGCCCTGACCGGAAACCGCACCAAATTGCGGACCAGGTGCTGGTGACAGCCTTAGTGAATTTGCACGAGCACGTAGGCCTTCGAAAATGTAGACCGGTAAAAGTGCCCAAGTTAGCCAGCTAGGAAAAGACATAAAAAAAAGCCCCCTCGTTTGAGGGGGCTAATTCATCACGCTGCAAGCTCTCCTGCAAGTGCTTTTGCAATCAAACTACGAGTTTCCGGAATACCGTAGAGGGCGATGAAGGATCCGAAGCGCGGTCCCTTCTCTTGTCCCAGAAGTACCTGATAAATCGCAGAAAAGAAGATCTGCGCAACACCAGGACGCCCATCAGGACCCGGCTTTGCAGTGTTCTGATAACGTTCAATATTACGACCAATGTCGTAAATTGCGTTCTGGATATCGCCGCCGTCAGTCTCTGCAGGCAGGCCAGCAAGCACTTCATCCAGCTTGGTGAGCATTTCTGTCTCAACTTCATCCGGTGCTTTAAACTTCTTCGTTGGTTTCACAAAGTCGTCGTAATAGCGAATTGCGTAGCCGACCAGCTCATCCAGCATCTTATGCGTTGCAGCAGAAGAGCCCGGTGCGTAGCGAGAGATAAACGCCCACAGGACGTCCTTGTTCTCTGCGTTGGATGCAGACACTAGGTTGAGCAGCATCGCGAAGGAGATCGGCATTTCTTCTTTTGGCGGTGTACCGTAGTGAATGTGCCAGACCGGGTTCATCAGCTTCTGCGCTGCATCCATGTTGTCGAACTTGGACAGGAAGGTGCAGTACTCGTCAACCGCTTTCGGGATGACGTCAAAATACAGCTTCTTCGCAGTTTTCGGCTTCTGGAAGTTGAACAGGGACAGGCTTTCCTGATTGGCGTACTGGAGCCACTCTTCCATCGTCAGGCCGTTGCCTTTGGACTTGGAGATTTTCTGGCCTTTGTCGTCCAGGAAGAGCTCGTAGTTGAAGCCTTCCGGAGCAGGACCGCCCAGAGCCTTACAGATCTTGCCAGACAGGTTCACGCTGTCGATCAGATCTTTACCAGCCATTTCATAGTCGATGCCCAGCGCGTACCAACGCAGCGCCCAGTCAGCTTTCCACTGACATTTGACGTTGCCGCCTGTCACTGGCACTTCAATACGCTCTGCAGTCTCAGGGTCAATGTAGGTCACAGTGCCTTTTTCGACATTGCGGTCGACCATTGGCACCTGCAGCACGATACCTGTGCGCGGGCAGACTGGAAGAAATGGAGAGTATGTGGCCTGACGCTCTTCACCCAGAGTTGGAAGAATGATCGCCATGATCTTATCGTAGACTTCCAGCATGCGCAGGAGCGCTTTATCAAACACACCGGACTTGTAGTAGTCGGTGGAGGAGACAAAGTCGTACTCGAAGCCGAACTTATCCAGAAACGCCATGAGCTTTGCGTTGTTGGCTGCTGCAAAACTTGGGTATTCGTTGGAAAATGGATCCGGCACGCTGGTCAGTGGCTTGCCAAGAAATGACGCCATCATCTCCTGATTAGGCACGTTGGTTGGCACTTTGCGGAAGCCGTCCATATCATCTGAAAAGCAGATCAGCTTGGTCGGGATCTTGTCTTCTGTCAGCACACGAAAAGCGGTGCGCACCATGGTAGTGCGTGCAACTTCGCCAAAGGTGCCCATGTGAGGCAGACCAGATGGACCATAGCCGGTCTCGAATAAGACCGGCCCGGTCTTGGGTTTCTTCTCCAACCGTTTGACCAGTTTGCGTGCTTCTTCAAACGGCCAGGCTTTAGATGCCTGTGCCGCCTCGATAAGTTCTGGGCTGAGATCGAGTTGAGGCAAACTGTTCATAGACATGGATTTTGAGATCCGTATTTGGAGATTAAATTGTAACTGAGTTTCGCTTTCCTCAGCAGGATTTAATGCCGGAAAGCTGCGCGAACTTATGTAAAACTAGCGCCCGCGTCAATGACAGTTCTCGGGTTTTCGGCTCTACCCCCTTGTATGAGGCCGGAAGCCCCCTTACCTTTGCAATCATTAGCCGCCGCCAGATCATTTGGCAGAGCGAAAAACTAAAGCAAACCAAGAGGCAAAGCTTTTCGCTTTGGGGAGATATGGGTACAATAGACAGATTACTGAGCGTAGAAGAAGCCCTCATTCATGTGATGGTGATGGTTTCCGCCGCAGATAGCGCAATGAGCGATGCTGAGCTTCGCCAGCTTGGCGATATTGTGGGCATTCTCCCTGTCTTCAAAGATTTTGACGACAATAACCTGATCAAGATTACCCAGCAGTGCGCTGAGCGTCTTTCTGGCGAAAACGGCATGAACACAACGCTGGCGCTTGTGGCAGAGTCTTTGCCAACCAAATTGCATGACACGGCTTATGCTCTTGGTGTTGAAATTGCTGCGGCTGATTTGCGAGTTAGCCCTGAAGAAGTGCGTATGTTGCAGTTGCTGCGCGACCACCTGAAGCTGGACAAGCTGACGATCGCAGCGATTGAGCGCGGCGCACAGGCCCGTTTCCGCACGCAATAACTCAGTTCAATCTGATTGGCGGGCAGCGCGACTGCCCGCAATCCTGCTCTTTGCGCTGCAAGACATTGTCTGCAGCTGTTAATGCACAGTCTTGACCATATCCGGCAGATCCAGCGAGAAGGCTGGTATCTTCACCGCGAAGGACTCGCCCTTTTCAGTTTGCATGCGGTAGTTGCCCGTCATGATGCCTGAAGGGGTATTGAGTGGACAGCCCGACGTGTACTGAAACGACCCACCGGGTTCGATGACTGGCTCCTCACCAACCACACCTGCCCCGTTGACTTCCTGCGTGTTGCCGTTGGCGTCGATAATATGCCAGTGGCGAGAGCGCAGTTGGATGGTATCAGAACTCAGGTTCTCAATTGAGACCGTATAGGCCCAGAAGAACTGCTCATCTTCGGGAGTGGACTCCTCAGCAAGATAATACGGTTCGACAGTGATCTGTATATTTCGGGTAACGGCACGATACATAGCACAACCCATTTCTAAGGAAAATTCCACTGCAAATACAACAGCAGTACGCATCCTATTTTTAATAAGTCTAGCCTTTTCACCCCGATCTTCGCAAGAGCGGCGATCTCACACCGAAGGATCTGGGTGGTTCAAAACCATATGCCGAACCATAAAAACGCGAGAAATGGCCGAAAGTGTGCAGATCGCAGCAAAAGTCCACGCAACCCATGAGAAGTAAGTGGGGAACAAGCAAAATGCGACGAAGACACCAATGGTTTCAAAGCCTTCAGCAAGCCCTCCCAGATAATAGAAGGATTTCTTGCCACGTAGTGAGGTTTGCATGCCCAACTTCTGTGCTAGTGTTGCGAATGCAAGGAAAGTGGAACCGTTAATGTAAAAGCTGAAAAGTAGGGCTGCCGCGGCCAGAGCATTCTGCTCAGGAGCGACAAATGCAAAGGCCAGTGGAATTGCACCATAAAAGATGAAGTCGAATGTGATGTCGTAAAACCCGCCGAGATGCGTGGAACCGACCGCTCTGGCGATGGCTCCGTCCAACCCGTCTGCGAAGCGATTGAGCAAGATAAACAGCAAGGCTGTGTTAAATTGCCCAGCGGCCACCGCTGCCCCCGCCGCAAGGCCAAATCCAAGGCCGACCAAGGTCACCGCATTTGCAGTAATTCCCAGATCTGCCAGCGCTTTTCCCATTCTATTGAGAGGTGGGTCTATATAGCCGCGGAGTTTTGCATCAAACATATCGTATCCTATCAGATATGCTTTTCGTCTTAGGGCTTTTTTTCCAAGGTGCCTATAACAGCCCGCTCGCAATCCACACGCGCGGTGATCAAGATTACTTCATCAGAACTTGATCATAAGCTGAAGAGCTGGCGTATTGATCAACAACCTAAGTAATTTTGCTGAAACAGCTCTAATCGCGGGCTTTTCGTTGCCTCTCCAGTTCATCCATTAGGTCAAGTTTCAGCTCTTTTAGTTCTTTCAAGACAACCTTGGTCTCTTCATGCACGTTGATACGATCTTGCTCAATATCCTTATCGTGCTCCTGCTGCATTGCTGCAACGATTATACCGATAAACAAATTTAGAACGGTGAAGGCGGTGCACAAGATGAAGGGAATGAAGAACAACCAAGCATTTGGGAACACCTCCATGACTGGCCTCACGATCCCCATACTCCAGCTTTCCAGAGTCATGATCTGGAACAGCGAGTATGCAGATGCTCCAATTGAGCCGAACCATTCAGGAAACACCAAGCCGTACAGGCGTGTGGCCATAACGGAGAAGACGTAAAAGACGAGCGCCATCAGCAGGACGATTGAGCCCATGCCTGGAAGTGCGAGGATCAGTCCGCCAATAACGCTTCGCAACGAGGGAACGACCGAAATGAGCCTCAGAATTCTCAGGATCCTGAGGGACCGCAGAATGGTTGCCGGACCAGTTGCCGGGATGACTGCAATCGTAATGATGAAGAAATCGAAGAGATTCCACGGTCCCCGAAAGAACCCCGGACCAAACGCGATGATACGCAGTGTCAGCTCAACAACAAAAATCACCAGGATCGCTTCATCAAGAAAGCGCAGAATATGACCGTATTGGGCAATAAGCATCTGGCTTGTATCCAAGCCAAGGACAATAGCGTTCAACGCGATTATACTTATGATTGTGAATTCCCACTGACGACTTTCAATGATGGATCGCAACTTCGCCCGCATTTCGACACTTGACCTCACACTTCGAATTTGGGCCCACCCTAAGTAATTATCTGACGTTTTCAAGTTGAAAGGGGGCAACAAAATAGTGACTGGTATAGATGAAGAAATCACCAAGAACTTACGGTAGTAAAATCAAAACAATACCACCAAATTTAACTTATAGTTTTCATAGGCTTGACCATTTCCACAAGAGCTAACATAAACTTGTGCTAATTTTGTCAAAATCGCGGCTATCGCTTTCAAGTAGAGCAGGAATCTAAGATTAACACCCCTCAAATACGCCCAGCTCAGAGCTGGCATTTGCGGTGTTTCTCTTCCCTCACGCCGCTTCGGTACATGACCAACTTTACTAAAAGCACTGACAGTCGCTCAAAAAAACTCTGCCTATCTGTGTCACAATACAACCTTAGCTAATCAAGGGGCGCGCTACTCAAAGAAGATCAAAGAGGTTTCTTAAAGGTCAGCACACCAGTTTTGTGCTGGTGTGCTGTCGCGCTCGCAAGGGTCGCCATCCACACTCTGAGAATGCTGTCTAGGTCAATTCTGGTGTTTTCTTATGAGAAGCCTTACGGTTTCGTCTCAGCTTCGCAACATCTTGCCGTAAAGTCCTGAGCTCTTTCATAATCGCATTTGCTTCCATTCGCACATAATGGTGATGCTCTTCCACATCCCTCTCATGTTCTTCCTCCATTGCTGCAACAATGACACCGATGAACAAGTTCAGCACTGTTAGTGCGGTGGTCAGGATGAACGGTATGAAGAACAACCAGGCATTTGGATAGACATCCATGACGGGGCGGACAATTGCGTCGCTCCACCCCTCCAATGTCATGATTTGAAACAGAGAATAAGCGGAGGCTCCGATTGTTCCAAACCATTCAGGAAAAGTCTCACCATAGAGCTGCGTCGCCATAACGGAGAACACATAGTACACCAGAGAGAGAAGCAACATGATTGAGCCCATCCCTGGCAATGCTAGAACCAGCCCTCCGATCACGCGCCTCAGCGATGGGACAACTGAGATGAGACGTAGAACACGAAGGATTCTTAGTGACCGCAGTATGGCTGCAGGGCCGGTGGCTGGAATAAGCGCAATGCTTACGATAAAGAAATCGAAGAGATTCCAAGCTCCTTTGAAAAAGCGTAAGCCATATGCAAACACGCGAAGGGAGATCTCAATCACGTATATGCCCACTACGATGTCATCCAATGTGCGGAGTATTGGGCCGTAATGTTGTTGAACAGTCTGGCTGGTTTCCACCCCTAAAGTTATCGCATTTAGGGAGATGATAGATATGATTGTGTATTCCCAAGCCTTACTTTCGATGATCGCACGAAGTTTTTCTCGCATCGTCCATGTACCGAGACATTACGTTAGGGAATGGCAATTAAAACTCCGAAACCGGCTGTTTTTATGTTTCTGCAATAACCAACTCAGAAAAACACCAGGAAAGAGAACAGTTCATTATGCTTGGGTCTAAAAATATACTTCACTCTTAGACAACTCCAGATTTCCACCAGGATTTTTGTATCTGTCGTGCGAGTTTGAGAACCAATATGAAAGACTGGTCGGCGGAAAGTAACCGCAACGATGACGACTTGAGGGCGAGTATCAAATGGTAAAAACGACGAAGGATGACATAACCCGGTTTGTCATCGCCCAGGACCCAGTATTTTCAGAAGTGGTACAGGAGCTCTCACAAGGCCAGAAAACTTCGCACTGGATCTGGTTCATCTTTCCTCAATTACGTGAACTGGGTCGTTCTTCAACCGCACATTTCTTTGGCATTGCCGATCTTGAAGAAGCTCAGCGATACCTTGCTTATCCTCTCTTGGCCTCGCGGCTGCGTGGATGCAGTGGGTTACTGCTCAAGTACACTGACCTCACTTCCAAGCAAATCCTTGGTGAAATCGACAGTTTGAAAGTACGCAGCTGTGCAACGCTCTTTGCATATGCTGCAGATGATCCAACAGTGTTTCATCAGCTGCTTGAGCAATTCTATCAGGGGCAGCCGTGCGAACTCACCGTGGATGCTCTCAAGATGCCATGGAAGACCTAGTATCTCGGCAGTCCTATAAGCTCTGAGCACTCTTCACTTTACCCCTCTGACGCACAATACCGTGTTCCGTCTTTCGCCAGTAATGCGGTTTTATCGCGAACTCGATGAGGGCTTTGTAAGAGGCGATGCACCCAAGAACCCAATAGAGTGGGATACTTGCAATCTCCCAGGTTCGAGGGCGAAAGCCGCGCTTTGCACTGCCTTGTAAGACCGTGACAACAGAGCCGCCAAGACCAAAGAGGAAACAGAACATGGCATAGATGCTGAAAGCATCAAATGCTTGTATTCCGGTGCTGTAATAATTCAGAGCAAGCTTTCCAAACATCCAAACTGTCCATGGCGCAGCCCATAGACACAGCATGCCGCCAAAGAATGTTAGGAGCAGCAAGGCAAAGTTTTTCAGGCCGAGCTGCTTGTAAGCCAACCTTGGATTGCGCAGATGAACGGCCAGCGTTTGTATCCATCCTTTATGCCAGCGAGTACGTTGGTGTAGCCAGGCTTTGAGCGTAAGCGGCGCTTCTTCAAAAGTGGAGCTGTTTAGCGTGTGTGTCTTAAATCCTTGCCGCGCAAATCTGACTGCCAGATCTGCATCTTCTGTCACGTTGAATGGATCCCAACCGCCAACTTTCCGCAATGCGCTGACACGGAAGTGGTTGGATGTCCCTCCCAGAGGCAGCAGAAGGTTTTTGCGAGACAGAAATGGCAGGAAGACATCGAAGAGTGCCGCATATTCAAAAGCGAACTGACGAACCAACCAACTTTCCTCAGCGTGATCGATGGACAATGCAGCCTGCAAGCAAGCAACATCTTGGCCCTCGAGAGCGAACTGGCAGATGGCTTTTTTCAGTTGCTGTGGCTCAGGCCTGTCCTCTGCGTCAAAAACCGTTACGAACTCACCTTTTGTCGCCGCAAGGCCAACGGAAAGCGCACGAGGTTTGGTCTGCGGTTTTCCGGGAGGTAGGATGATCATCCGCATCGACTTCTTCAGCAGTTTGCGGAGGTTTTTCTGTGTCAGCTCATCATCTTGTTCGACCAGAAAGATCACATCGAGCGCATCTTTCGGGTAATCCAACGCATCCAGCCCATCAACCAATTGGCGGCAGATTGCTGACTCTTTGTAAAGTGGGACAAGCACGGTGTAGTGCGGCCACTTTTCCAGCTTTGGCACAGTGAATTCTTGCCGGTCAGAATAGGTGAAAAAGGATGCAAGGCGCAGCAACCCAGTGACACCGAGTGATAAAGTCAGCAGAATAAGGAGGCCCCAGAACAATGCATCAAACGCGAAGCCAAGTGCTCCCAGAAAGATGATTGGAGAGACTGTCAGCAGCTTTCGCTGTGAAGGCAAAAAGCGATACACTGCCGACATTGAAACATCGTCTTGTGCCAATGCGTTGGCGCTGGCCGTCGTTACCGTCAACGCCTTTTGGTACTCCGGTGTCACCAGTACAATCTTGCTCGTGGCTTCATCGAAATAGCCTAGAGCTCGCTCAAAAGCCTCAAGCTGGTGCCCAAGTGGTGCTGCTGCGAAGACGACCTTTTGATTGAGGTCCAGTGCCGGAACAAACAAAATCCCTTCAGTCTCGAATGGTTTTAGCTTTTTATCAATTGGCGCAATAGCTGACAGGCTGCCATCAGACGCATAGCGGACATTCATTTTGCCGGAAATACCCCAGTAGAACACTGAGGCATCGAGAAATCCTTGTTCAATCAGATAATTGCTGGTGCATCTGTCTTCCGCCGTCATTCTGGACTTTGCGAAATCAATCAAGGCCTCGGAGCAATTGCATTGCAGCAGGACTTCCTGTTCCAACGCGTTTTTCAGACGCACAAATTCTGGAACATATTGGCCTTTGAGCGAAGGCTTGGAGATATTTTTGATAAGAGGTCCAGCACGTTCATGAGGCGTAGGATCATCGATGGATTGCTCTAGGGGAGTAATCGCTGTCATGCGGCTTCGCAGGGCTTGTCCTGCTTCAACCGAGCGTGCGCTTTCAATACAACCAATCGAAAGAGATAACGAACGTAGAGTATTGGCCTGTCGTACTGAGAAAGGCAGCCCATTACCAACTGATATCTCGGAGTATTCCTGACAGCCCTTTGATACCCCGGCCCTCGTTAATCTAGGAGGCTGATCTTCAGTTACGGGCCTTCCCCTTACGCAGACATTCACTTAGTATCTCCTTGAGAATTTCCCGTTAGGCTTACGCTCTGTTGCAAACTGGATTGGATAGCTTTTGCGTTTCCCCATATTCTTCATATTGCTGATTTTATGTAGTGCCCAGCCGCTCATTTTCGCGGCGTCAAATGCTATGGCACAGAATGCAAATAGCTCAGATACCTGGGAGATTTCCCAGAGCTCTCCATTGTTGGGAGGGGGAAACAGTGGCTCTGAAATTGGAGTAAGGTCCCGATCTGGCTCCTCTTCGGTAACCATCCCTTTGTTCTCTGGCGGGCAGTCCGGTCTTGCAACAACCGGTAAAGCGCCGGAGCGGATACGCTTTATTGCAGCAGATAACTTTCCGCCCTTCATTTTTCGCGATAGTGAAGAGCGTTTGATGGGTTACAACGTGGATCTTGCCCGCGAGATCTGCCAGAGCCTTAAGGCCGCTTGTAGCCTGAAGATCATTCCATTTAACCACTTGGCCAATACGGTGTTTAATGGTGAGGCCGACGCTGTCATTGCCGGAGTGAGCATGACACCGGATACTCTTGAGAAACTGTCATTTTCTCAGATTTACATGCGTTTTCCGGGGCGCTTTGTTGTTGGCAGGAACAGTACGCTGGAACCTCTGCCAGAAACTCTGGGCGGAAAGCGCATTGCAGTTGTCGAAGGGTCGCGTCATGAAGCGTTTTTGGAACGGTTCTTTACGGACGCAATTGCTGTTCCATTTGAAAATGAAGAGCTTGCCCGAAATGCCTTGTCAAAGTCAGCTGTAGACGCCTTGTTTGGCGATGGAATGAGGCTGTCATTCTGGCTGGATACACGCACTGCAGACGGATGCTGCAAGTTTGCAGGAGGGCCGTGGCTGGATCCGAGTTACTTCAGCGGCGGATTGGCGATTGCAACAAAGGCAGGCAATACCAAGATGTTGAATGCAATCAATCTTGGTCTTACCCGCCTTCAATCCAACGGTCGTCTCGGGGAACTCTATCTCAGATATTTCCCCCGCGGTTTCTTCTGATCATCACACTTTAGGTGTGCCGTCTTTGTTGACGCGACTGGAAAGCCAACCTTGCACATGTGCTAAAGCCTTGAAGGGTAACATCAATGCCCAACCGAGCTGGCGTGGTTCTTTGCCCTGAAACTCGCTTAGACCGAAGGTGATGTTCTCCTGACCGCCTTTGGGATCATTCACATAAGTGGAGAACAACCTGTCCCACCAAGGGAAGTTGAAGCCATAGTTACTATCGGTTTCGATGGGTCGGGTGGAATGGTGGATACGGTGCATGTCCGGAGTCACGATCATCCAACGTAGGATACGGTCTGCTCTGTCAGAGAGTTTGATATTTGCGTGATTAAACATGGCGGCTGCGTTGAGGACAACTTCAAAAATCACCACAGAGAGAACGGGTGCGCCGAGCAGTGCGACGACGATCACCTTCCAAAGCATAGAGACGGCAATCTCCAGCGGATGGAAGCGCAGAGCTGTTGTCACATCAAAGCGTGGATCAGTGTGATGAACCTTATGCAAATGCCATAGAAACGGGACTTTGTGACTGGCTACATGCATGGCCCAAACCGCAAAATCGAGCGCGAAGAAGGCAATGACACCTGCTATAACTGGGTCGATCGCCAGCCAGTTGGCCAGGCCGAACCCTTCTACCTGTGCCCAGTAAGCTGTTGATACTGCAGCAAAAGGCAAGGCGAACCGTAGCATCAGAGTGTTGATTATTGACAGGAGAAGGTTGGTTGACCATCGCCTTGGTCGCTCCTGGCTCTCTGAACGCCTTGGGATGAAGATTTCCAAGAATGCGAACACTAAGAATGCGCCCGCAAATATTCCCAGGCGAATGACGCCTTCTTCCATGATGAATTCCGTTCGATTAGCGCGTATTTCCTACGCATTTATATTAGCTAATTTGAATATGGGTCTTATTGAAGACGGGGACAAGTAAATTTCCTGTCACTTTTGTCGTGAAAGAGGCGCTAAAATAGCCTCATGACTGAGATTTTATGGACACGTCCTGAAGGTGAGTGCCATGGCACTCTTGTGTTGGCTCATGGTGCGGGTGCGCCGATGGATGCCAACTTTATGAACCGGTTTGCGGAAGCTGCGGCTGCGAATGGCATTGCTGTTGCGCGGTTTGAATTTGCTTACATGGCAAAACGCCGGGAGACAGGCAAGAAGGCTCCTCCTCCGCGTGCAGACAAACTCATTGGCGAATTTCAGAGCGCTGTGCAGGATATTCTTGAACAAACTCAAGGCTCTGCCCTGATTGGCGGCAAGTCCATGGGTGGGCGTGTTGCAGCGATGCTGGCGGGTGGAGATAGCCTGCCGAAGCGCATTGCTGGTGTTGTTTGTCTTGGGTATCCGTTTCATACAGAAGCGAAGAAAGAGCTGGCGGACTGGCGGCTCGAGCCGTTGCAGAAATCCACTCGTCCTATTCTGATTACACAAGGTGACCGGGATCAGATGGGGCATCAGGCTGAGGTGGAAGCTGTTGATTTACCTGAGTTTGTTCGGCTTTTCTGGCTGGAGGATGGAAACCACGATCTTGCCCCGCGCGGTGCTTCTCCCGCGACCTGGAAAGGCAATATTGAACAATCTGCGAAAGAGACCGCAGAGTTCTTTAAGTCGCTGATTTCCTAATATTTTTTGCCCTGCACTTTATTGTGCGGGGCTTTTTTTTGCTCAATTTATTGCGGAGTTTTTGAAGTGAGTGATGTTGTTTGGACTGCGCGTCAAAGTGGATGGGTTCCCAAGTCAGATGATGCACGGACGCCCTATGACGTTGATTATGCCCGCATCGTTCATTCTCACGCATTCCGCCGCCTGCAGGGGAAAACCCAAATCCTAAATCTGGGCGACAGCGACTTTTATCGCACCCGCCTGACCCATACACTGGAAGTTGCGCAGATCGCATCGGGCATCACGCGTCAGTTTCGGGCGTTCTTCAAGGATCATCCGGCCTACGACTACATTCCCGAAGAAAGCCTCGTAAAAACAATCAGCTATTGTCATGATATCGGGCACCCGCCTTTTGGGCATGGGGGTGAAGTTGCGCTGAATTACTGTATGCGCGATACCGGCGGGTATGAGGGCAACGGCCAAACCCTGCGCATTGTTTCCCGGTTGGAGAAGATGTCGGCCAAACATGGGGCTGATCTGACGCGGCGGGCATTACTGGGTATGATGAAGTATCCGGTGGCCTTTTCCCGGGTCCATAATCCAGAGTTATCCCCGCGGCTTAACCCCAATACCTCTGCAGTGAGCCTGATTGATCGCAAGCGTTCTGCCCCGCCCAAATGCTTCATGGATGGGGAACAAGAGATTGTCGATTGGGTGCTGGAACCACTCTCTGAGCGGGACCGCTCGCTGTTCTGCAGTTTTGAATCCAAGGACGGCAAGCACGGAAAATCCCGTTTTAAATCATGGGATTGCTCCATCATGGATCTGGCTGATGACGTTGCTTATGGGGTCCATGATTTTGAAGATGCAATTGCTTTAGGGCTGGTTCGGGAAGAGCAGTTCCGGGAGGATATCTCAGCAGAGGTTTGCGCGGCATTCTTGGATGATCTGATTGAGAGCAATCCGGAGAAGTATACCGGCAATGCCTACGAGCAGATGATTGCCGGGCTGTTTGGCAATGCCAATCGGCGAAAGCAGTTCATCGGTAAGCTGGTTCACTTCTTTATCGTGGCTGCTCAGATCAAGATAAGCGAGGTCTTCAGCGAGCCGCTTTTGAAGTACAAAGCGGTGCTGCCAGAAGGTCATAATAAGGTGCTTGAAGCCCTGAAAAGCTTTGTGTTTGAACGTGTTATTCAAGCACCAAATGTGCAGCATCTTGAGTTTAAAGGACAAACCATGGTGGTGGCTGTCTTTGAAACCTTGATGAGCGAGCCCAAAGCCTTCTTGCCGGAAGAGGTTTATGCTGACTTCGAACAAACTGAAGAAGGTTCACGGATCGTCTGTGATTACGTGGCAAGCATGACGGATATGATGCTTCTTAAAACCTATGATCGGTTGTTCAGCCCGCGCATGGGGTCAATCTTTGATCGCGTCTAGCTGTAATTCTTATTCAATATCAATGAGTTAAAGAAAAACGCTGCCAGAGATTTTCTGACAGCGTTTTTTTGTGCGTTGGTTTGCGTTTTTTACGCTTTTCCTGAACTGTTGTGTCAGGCAGCATTCATGCTCATTCACACTGCCTGCCATCACTTTTGTCTGAGCGAATTCTTGTCGCTTGATTGAATCCAATCAAGCGGAACGCGCTTTAGTCCTCGAACACTTTGTTCGCGTCCAGCTCATAATCTTTGGAGCAGAAGTCGCACTTGATGTGGACGGTTCCTTCCGCCTTCATCTCAGTTTTATCTGCCTCAGAAAAGTTCTGCATCATGGCGGTGATCTTTTCTTCCGAGCAGGTGCATTTATCTGCCATCAGCTGCGGGGAGAAGACGGATGCACCACGTTCGTGGAACAAGCGGTACAGAAGACCTTCGACAGTCAGGCTTGGATCGATGAGCTCATCATCTTTTACGGTCTCGACCAGCGAGCGCGCTTCGACCCATGCGTCGTCTTCGTCAATCTCGTGCGCTTCATGTCCTTCCGGTGCATCGCCCGGATGGATGTCAGCCTGTTTGAGGCGATCCAGAGACTGAGGCAGGAACTGAACCATGATGCCGCCAGCAGCCCAGGAGTGATCAGCCCCACCCTCTTCTGCTTTGGTCAGCACTTCAGCCACACCGAGGCGGACGAAAGTCGGGATCTGCTCTGACTTCTGGAAGTATTCGTGAGCAGCCTCTTCCAAGGTGGTGCCATTCAGGACCACGATACCCTGGTAGCGGCTGGTGTGCGCGCCCTGATCAATGGTGAAAGCCAGATGTCCTTTGCCGAGCAGATGATCTGGTTTGAACCCATCTTTGGCTGCGACTTCGGCGACCTTGTCTTCGTTGAACTGCGCCATTGCACGCAGCCCGTCAGGCGCGTTGAAATCAACAACGAGCGTGGAGACTGCACCGTCGGTCTGGGCTTGCAAGGTCAGGCGACCTTCGAACTTGAGGGTACTGCCAAGCATGGCTGTCAGGACAATTGCCTCTGACAGCAGCTTGTTGACTGGCGCAGGGTACTTGTGCCGCGCCAGCATAGAGTTCAGCACCGGCCCCATATTGATAACCCGACCGCGAACGTCCAGTGCTTCAACAGCAAATGGAACGACAGCGTCAACGCCAGCGGCGGTCGGTTGAGCAGGTGTATTTGTCATTTTACTTTTTTATCCTTCAGGCAAAGCACCCATGCACCACGCCATAATGCCTTTTTGGGCGTGGAGTCGGTTTTCTGCCTCGTCGAATACCACAGAATGCGGGCCGTCGATCACCTCATTTGTCACTTCTTCCCCACGATGCGCAGGCAGGCAGTGCATAAACAAAGATGAATCGTTGGCTTCGCTCATCAAGCGTTCATTGACCTGATAAGGAGCCAGCAGGTTATGACGCGTTTGTGCTTCGTCATCGCCCATGGACACCCAGCAATCGGTGATAACACAATCACTGTTTTTCACAGCAGCAAACGGGTCGTCTGTTACTGAGAGTTCAGCACCGGATGTATAGGCCTTTTCGATCCATTCAAGAGGTACTGTCAGTTCATTTGGTGCGGCGACGTTAATTTTGAAGTCAAATTTCGCTGCCGCTTCGATCCAAGAGTAAAGAACGTTGTTGCTGTCGCCCACCCAGGAAACGGTTTTACCCTTAATGCTTCCGCGGTGTTCTTCGAATGTCATGATGTCGGCCATGATCTGACAAGGATGCGAAACCTTGGTCAGGCCGTTGATGACGGGAACACTAGCATATTCTGCCAGTTCTCTCACAGCATCATGGTCCAGCATGCGGATCATGATCATGTCCACAAAGCGAGACAGAACACGGGCGGTATCAGGAATGGACTCGCCGCGGCCAAGCTGCATCTCAGCGCCTGTCAGCATCAGGGTTTCGCCGCCAAGTTCCCGCATGCCTACATCAAAGGAGATGCGGGTTCTGGTGGATGGCTGTTCAAAGACCATGGCGAGCACTTTGCCTGCCAGAGGGCCCTGCCCGCGATGAACACCATTGCGGGTGGCTTTGATCTGATTGGAGACCTTCATAATCTGGCGAAGGTCATCGCCTGAAAAATCGCTGATATCGAGAAAGTGCTGTGGTTTTGTCATAGTGGTCATTTGGCAGTCTCGGCAGTTTTCAGCTCGGTTTCCATGTCCGCAGCAGCGGCTTCAATCTTTTCAACGAGCAGGTCAATTTCTTCAGCGGTAATGGTCATTGGCGGCATAATGCGGAGCACGTTGTCTCCGGCACCAACCGGCAGCAGGCCGTTGTTGCGCATGTGGGCCAGCACCTGTGTGTTTGGCACTTTGCATTTCAAGCCAAGCATCAGGCCTTCGCCGCGCACCAGCTCAAACACATCGCTGTGTTGATCAACAGCGCAGGCCAGCTTTTGCTTCAGCTGCAAGCCTTTTTCCTGAACAGCTTCCAGGAAGCCTGGTTCCAGAACCGTTTCCAGAACAGCATTGCCAACAGCCATTGCCAGCGGGTTACCGCCAAAAGTGGTGCCGTGAACGCCAGGAACCATGCCACTGGCCGCTTCATTGGTTGCGAGGAACGCACCCATTGGGAAGCCACCACCGATGCCTTTTGCAATTGCCATCAGATCCGGTGCAACGCCTGCCCATTCATGGGCAAAGAGTTTGCCGGTTCTGCCAACACCTGTCTGGATCTCATCGTAGATCAGCAACAAGTCATTCTCATCACAGATGTCACGCAGGCCTTTCAGGAAGGCCGGATCCATGCTGCGGATACCGCCTTCGCCCTGAACAGGCTCCAGCATGATCGCTGCAGTTTCTGGTCCAACGGTCTTTTTGACTGCATCCAGATCACCAACCGGCACCTGATCGAAACCTTCTGGCGCAGGGCCGAAGCCTTCGAGGTACTTTTGCTGACCACCAGCGGCGAGCGCTGCCATGGTTCTGCCGTGGAACGCATTTTCAAAGGTGATGATGCGGTTCTTTTCCGGGTTGCCCTTGGCAAAGTGGTAACGCCGCGCAGCCTTCATGGCCCCTTCTGTTGCTTCCGTACCAGAGTTGGTAAAGAACACAACATCAGCGAAGGTGTTGTCTGTCAGCAGCTTTGCAAGCTTCTCACCTTCAGGAATTGTATAGAGATTGGTGACGTGCCAAAGCTTTTCAGCCTGAGATTTGAGCGCCTCAACGAGTTTTGGGTGTGCATGACCCAAGCCGGAGACGGCAATACCTGAAGCACAATCCATGTATCGTCGACCATCAGCCGCAATCAGCCAGACACCTTCCCCACGCTCGAACGCGAGGTCTGAGCGTGCATAAGTCTGCATTAGCGACGAAGTCGTCATTTCTTACTCCTCATGGATTGAGCTCTTTCGATCTGCTCAAAAATCTTGGTTGCTACAAAAACAAAAAACGCCGTGTGGCGTTTTGAAACTAAGAGAAGCGACATATAAACCGCGTTCCCTCAGGGCAGTCAATAACACGTATTGCCAGCAATACCTTACTCCTGTTCAGGAATTGGCTGCCAGCCTTGTGTGTCTCCCTCTGGTGCAGCTCAAACGGGCTGCTACCGGAAGAAGCATGCATTGTGGCATTTTTAGAGGATGGAGTAGAGATTAAATCCCCTGCTCTATGACCAGTTTTTTTCCACGGTTCTTAAGGTTTATTCAATACACCTCTAGCGTGTACTACGGCATATGAGAGAGGAGTGCGCTTAGTTCTTGTCCTATGCAATTTGTAGTTTACTAGTGTTTTTTACTAGTTGTTTTTCAGTGGTAAATATATGTATTAAATATCAACGGGGTAACGCTATCAGCTCTTACTTTGTGTTGGAAAGAATGCGGTGGAACTTGGTTTAACAAACAGCTCCTATTCTTTAGATTGATAATCTTCTCCCACCACAAGAAGGCTGTTATAGGTAAGTAGTAGTACGGCAATTCTGGGGAAAACCAGAGTCTTCCCCACCTCAATTCTTTGAGGTTATTGCTCGTAGGAACGCCGATATAGTACTGTGTGATAAGAGTTATACACTATCTCGTAGTTACTGAACGCTGCAAGCACACACGCTCAGGTAAGCGGCACTTTCGGATGCGTCCGAACTGAGCGAATGCTGTTTTGCGCGCCACTGAAGGAAGACGGGGCCCTTTAATGAGCTGGACAGCAGAACGTGTAGAGTTACTAACCAAACTTTGGGCAGACGGGTTAAGCGCCAGTCAAATCGCGGGGGAACTTGGCAATGTGACCCGTAATGCGGTGATTGGTAAGGTTCATCGCCTTGGTCTTTCAGGTCGTGCTAAGTCGGGAGGCGGTGCAACCAAGACGAGAAAGGCACCTGCCCCAGCGGCAAGAGTCGTCACCTCAACCAAACCAACAGTGGCTGAAGCGATTGCAGCTGTTGCGCCTACCCCAAGTCCCCGACAAGTTCAGCCAACGATAGCAGGCGCCAACGCCCTTAAAGTTGAACCGATTGAAGCTATCCAGCCAGAAATTTCTCCAGTACCGTCCTCAGATCTCTTTATTCCGGTTTCAGAGCGCGCTTCTATCCTGACATTGAATGAGCGTACCTGTAAGTGGCCGATTGGTGATCCGAGTTCTGACGACTTCTATTTCTGTGGTCGCCAGTCAGATGCAGGCACACCTTATTGCGCGCATCACCGCAGCATTGCTTATCAGCCTGTCAGTGACCGCCGCAATCGCCGCGCGAGCTAGAACAGACTGACAGAATGAGTTTTGAGCCGGGTCCAGTACCCGGCTTTTTGCTGCGCGGTCGAGCGTCTTGCTGCTGATGCAAGGCAGACTGCAAATCCCAAAAGCCGCAGGTAGGCGGCTTTGGATTTCCTTTTTTGCCTTAAACACTTAACCTATAGCGAACTGGTCGTTGAAGGCGTATCCGGCGCCGCGGACCGTGCGGATTGGGTCTTTCATGCGGCCTTTATTGATGGCTTTGCGCAGGCGGCCTACATGGACATCCACGGTGCGCTCATCAACGTAAACATCATGGCCCCAGACACCATCCAACAGCTGCTCACGGGAGTAAACGCGGCCCGGTGCACTCATGAGGAATTCCAGCAGGCGATATTCCGTAGGACCGAGGTGGATTTCGCGGCCTGTTCTACGCACGCGGTGGGTTTCGCGGTCGAGCTCGATGTCGCCAGACTTGAGCATTGTGGAGACAACTTCTGGCAATGCACGGCGGAAGATCGCACGAACGCGGGCCATAAGTTCTGGAACGGAGAATGGTTTGACGACGTAATCGTCAGCACCGGTCGCCAGACCGCGGATGCGCTCTGACTCTTCGCCGCGCGCGGTGAGCATGATAATCGGCATGCGCTCGGTTTCAGAACGTGCCCGCAAGCGACGGCAGAGCTCGATGCCGGAGAGGCCCGGAAGCATCCAGTCCAGCAAGAGCAGGTCCGGCTGACTTTCCTGCAGCAGGACTTCCGCCTCATCTCCTCTTGCGCACACGTCAACGGTATAGCCCTCGGCTTCAAGGTTATAGCGCAGCAGCAGGCTTAGCGGTTCTTCGTCTTCTACAATCAGTATCTTAGGCATATTAAAGTGCTCTCTTTGCACCTTCTCTTATAAAGCAATTGCGTGTGTTCTGCTCGTTATAAGTGAACACGCTTTACACGGTTGTACTCTGTGCTAATTCGTCCGTCTTTGGACGGTCAGCTGGAAGCTGATTTCCAGAAATCATGTAGTAGATGTTTTCTGCAATATTGGTTGCATGATCACCGATGCGTTCAATATTCTTTGCGCAGAACAACAAGTGCGCACACATGGTGATGGAGCGCGGGTCTTCCATCATGTAGGTGAGCAGCTGGCGGAACAGGCTGGTGTAAAGCGCATCCACTTCGTCATCGCGGACATGTACGCGCTGGACAACCTCAAGATCGCCAGAGGTGTAGGCATCCAGAACGGCTTTGAGCTGCTCCAGCGCCAGATCAGACATGTGCTCAACGCCCACAGCGAGCTGTTTGTTGTTGAACTCAGATTCAATCGCCAGTGTTCGCTTGCCGATGTTCTTTGCCATGTCACCGACGCGCTCCAGATCGTTGGAAATGCGCATGGCGGCGATGATGTCGCGCAAGTCGCTTGCCATTGGCTGGCGGCGTGCAATCACGGAGATGCACAGCTCTTCCAGCTCGGCCTGCATGTTGTCCAGGCGCTGATCGGCAGCGATGGTACGTGTTGCCAGCTCACGGTCCTGTCTGAGCAGTGCGGTGACAGCGTCATGAACGAGGGTTTCTGCCAATCCGCCCATTTCAACGACACGTCCGGCCAGTTCTTTCAGCTCTTCATTGAATGAAGAGACGATATGATCTTTCATCGGAAGGTCTCCTTAAGACACCCTGTTTTTCTATTTTTAACCGAAACGGCCAGTGATGTAATCCTGCGTGCGCTGGTCTTTTGGGTTGGTGAAGATGTCGTTGGTCAACCCCTCCTCCACCAGATTACCCAGATGAAAGAACGCGGTGCGCTGGGAAACACGGGCTGCCTGTTGCATGGAGTGCGTGACGATGACGATGGTGTAGTTCTGGCGCAGTTCGTCGATCAGCTCTTCCACTTTCGCGGTGGCAATCGGGTCCAGTGCAGAACATGGCTCATCCATCAGGATCACTTCCGGAGACACTGCGATCGCGCGCGCGATGCACAAGCGCTGCTGCTGGCCACCGGAAAGGCCTGTGCCCGGTTCATCCAGACGGTCTTTGACTTCTTCAAAAAGACCTGCACGTTGCAGGGAACTTGCGACAATATCTTCCAGATCTGACTTGCCTTGTGCCAGACCGTGGATGCGTGGGCCGTAAGCCACGTTCTCGAAGATGGATTTTGGGAACGGGTTGGGCTTTTGGAACACCATGCCAACGCGAGCACGCAGCTCCACCACATCAATGCGCGGGTCGTAGACATCGTCATTGTCGAGGAGAATGTCTCCTTGCACGCGGCAAATGTCGATGGTGTCGTTCATGCGGTTCAGGCAGCGCAGGAAGGTGGACTTGCCGCAACCGGACGGGCCGATCAGCGCCGTCACCTGATTTTTGCGCACATCCAGATCCACACCATGAAGGGCCTGCTTGTCGCCGTAAAACACTTTTACATCACGGCCACGCATTTTAAGCGTTTCGCCTTCAGCTGAAACAGCTGGAGGGGCGCTCATCATTGTATTCATTGCACTCTCGGTGTCTGTGGTCATTTCCAATGCCATGATCTTGCCTTTCAAATCACCAGCGGCGCTCAAAACGTTTACGAAGGACGATTGCGATTGCATTCATCGAGATCAGGAAGCCGAGCAGCACCATGATCGCGGCAGAGGTTTTCTGCTGGAAGGCTGGTTCGGGGAAGTCTGCCCACATAAAGATCTGAACTGGCAGCACTGTAGAGGGATCAACCGGGCTTGCCGGGATGTCTACAATGAAGGCCACCATACCGATCATGAGAAGCGGTGCGGTTTCGCCCAGTGCCTGTGCCATGCCGATGATGGTTCCGGTCAGGATGCCTGGCATTGCCAGTGGCAGCACATGGTGGAACACGGCCTGCAAGCGGGACGCCCCGACGCCGAGTGCGGCTTCGCGGATGCTTGGCGGCACGGCCTGAAGCGCTGCGCGGGAGGCGATGATAATGGTCGGCAGGGTCATGAGCGCCAGCACCATACCACCGACAACCGGCGCGGATCGCGGCAATCCGAAGACGTTGAGGAACACTGCCAGACCAAGCAGACCGAAGACGATCGATGGCACGGCTGCCAGGTTGTTGATGTTCACCTCAATCAGGTGTGTCCAGCGGTTCTTTGGTGCAAACTCTTCCAGATAAATCGCGGCAGACACACCAATTGGGAACGAGAGAGACAGGGTGACGAGCATGGTCCAGAAGGAGCCAACGGCTGCGCCCCAGATGCCTGCCATCTCCGGTTCACGGCTTGCGCCGGACTTGAAGAAGATGGAGTTCCACTCGTTTGCAACAGTGCCTTTGGAGACCAGATAGTCGGTGTAAGCGATCTCTTTATCTGAAAACTTGCGGAAAGATTCTGGTGTTTCCAGCTCTTCAATGCCCCACTGGCCAGCAGGCACGGCAGCATCCGTAGACAGCGGAATAAAGGCTGTACCGGTGACGCTGGTTGGTGTCACCTTCTCCGCTTTAATGGTTCCGCCGTTCACCTCGACAAAGAAACTTGGCATGTTGGCGTTGAGTGTGCCGCCAGTCCCAATGTTAGCAAGATGGCCCTGTAGAGTAACCAGTTCAGCTTTTTGCTTTTCCAGCGCACTGATAATCTTGACCAGAGCGGCTTTGTTGCCTTCAACCTCAGAGGTCAGGCGCTGCGCAACGAGAGGATCTTTCTCATTGGCCAAGCGGATCTCTAAGCCTGAGATCTTCGTATTTACGCTGATTTGTGAACGACCACGCGCTTCGATCTTGCCTGTCAGCAACTCGATCTCGCGGTCATAATAGGTCTTCAACGCTGCAAGGATCTGGTCAAACTCAGGTTTCTCCGCGGTAATGGTCACCTGACCTTCCGTGCCAGAAACCGTTGCTGCGCTTGAGGTGGCGATCTCGGTTTTCTTCGTGATCAAGCCTTTGACATAAAGGTCAGCAAAGTCGGAGAGCGGGATCGCAACCGGGCCAGTCCCACCCAGCATGGATGGATCGGCTATTGCTTGCTTTTGCAGCGTAACATTAGCACCGGAGGATACCAGAGAGTAGAGCACACGGCGGTTTTTACGGTCAGATGCGAATGGCAGCTCTGCCTTCAGACCGTCGCGAATGATCTTGTTGTAGCTTGCGCCAGCCGGGTTGGCCGGATCGACTTTTTCCGCGCTTAGATTGAGCGGCACGCTTACGTAGTTGTAAGTGAAGGCTGGCAAGCCTGAGCCGACAATTGTGAAGAGCAGCAGAACCAGAAATGTTGCGGCCAGTGCGATGGCACCCATGCCGTAGGCTTTGAAACGCGCTTCCATGCTGTAGCGCTTTTTCAGGCGCTTGCGAGCTTCGTCTGTCGTATGGACGCCGGAAGGAATGCCTTTGACACGCCCGCCAATGGCAGATCCGGCAGTGTCCTGAGCGATATCAATCATACTGTTCCCTATATTTCTTCACGACGCGCAGAGCGAAGATGTTCAGAGCAAGTGTGATGCAGAAGAGGAGAAGACCGAGCGCAAATGCTGCGAGTGTTTTCGCGCTGTCGAATTCCTGGTCACCGACCAGCAAGGTGACGATTTGCACGGTCACGGTTGTTACAGCTTCCAGCGGGTTTACCGTTATGTTTGCGGCAAGCCCTGCAGCCATCACTACGATCATGGTTTCACCAATGGCGCGGGAGATGGCGAGGATCAGAGCGGACACGATGCCCGGAAGAGCGGCTGGCAGAACAACCCGGCGGATTGTTTCCGACTTGGTTGCGCCAAGACCGGCAGAGCCATCGCGCAGTGACTGTGGCACCGCGTTGATCACGTCGTCAGAAAGGGAGGAGACGAACGGAATGATCATAATGCCCATGACAAGGCCAGCGGCCAGTGCAGATTCTGAACTGACTGACAGGCCGATGCTTTCGCCCCAGCCACGGATAAAGGGTGCCACAGTCAGCGCTGCGAAGAAGCCGTAGACCACTGTTGGAATACCGGCCAGAATTTCCAGAACTGGCTTTGCAATGGCGCGCACTGGCGTGCTTGCATAATCGGAGAGGTAAATTGCGGAGAGCAGACCAACAGGTGCGGCCACGAAAATAGCAATTGCTGTGATCAGCATGGTGCCAACCAGAAGCGGGATTGCACCGAAGATTTCAGTATTGGCTTCGCCGTGCTCGGCCCCTGCCCCTTCAAAGGCGCTTTGCGGGCTCCAGTGAGTTCCGAAGACGAAGTCCAGAATTGGGATCTGGCGGAAGAACATCAAGCTTTCAAAGATAAGCGAGAGAACGATGCCAATGGTGGTGAAGATCGCAACAGCGGAGCACAGGATCAGCAATCCCATGACGGTGCGCTCTACAAAATGACGGGCTCGCATTGCCGGTGTGATGGTGCGATTGCCGTACCACAGACCACCAGCAACCAGGGCGATGATCAGTGTTGTTTTCAAAAAGAAGGATGTTTGCGCGAGCGAGCTGAACACCTCTGCCGCCTGCTCTTTGCCAGCATCTGAGAAGGCCACAATGCCGCCGAATGCGATGGCGCGCGCGTCCCGCAGAAATGCCTGAAGTTCTGCTTTGGACAGCCCTTCGACAATCTCGGCCTTTGCACTGATCACCATTGTATCAAGCAAGCGCGGCTCAACAACTGCCCATGCAATCAAAAGGACAAATGCTGGAAGAGCGGCCAGAATGGCCAGGTATCCACCATGGTAGCTTGGACGGGAATGCAGTGCAGAGAGCTGATGACCAGCAACCTGCATCGCCCGGAAACGCCCGTAGACATTCGCGGTTACGAAGACCAGTAGAAGAAGGGCAGCGTAAGTCCAGAACATTTGTTGTTTCGCCTTATCTGGCTTTAATTTTTGGAGGATGCAGGAAAGCGGTCAGCTGGACATGCTGACCGCTCTCTTAGCGTTTGCAATTAGAATGCAAGTGGTGTCAGCGCTGATGCAGATTTGGAAACTGCTGCACGGTCAGCAGCTGGCATCGGGATCAGACCTTTGTCAGCCAGGTAACCTTCGTCACCCCAAGTGTCTTCATTGGTGAACTCACCAAGGTATTCAGCGATACCTGGGATTACGCCAACGTGCTCTTTCTTGATGTAGAAGTACAAAGAGCGGGACACTGGGTAGTCGCCTGCAGCAATTGCATCAAATGTTGGTGCAACGCCTGCGATGTTTGCGCCCTGGATCTTGTCAGCGTTCTGATCAAGGAAGGAGAAACCGAAGATGCCGAGTGCATTCGGGTTCGCATCAAGCTTCTGAACGATCAGGTTGTCGTTCTCACCAGCTTCGATATACGCGCCATCTTCACGGACTTCATGACACGCTTTTTTCTTCAGACCGAGGTCAGCAGCACCTGGCACCATTTTACAGCCGCCCTGCATTGCCAACTCGGCAAATGCGTCACGGGTACCGGAAGTTGGTGGAGGGCCAAGCACTTCGATCTTCGAGTTAGGAAGGGAAGGATCGATGTCGGACCAGGTCTGGTATGGGTTTGCAACCAGTTTGCCATCGACCGGAACTTCTTTCGCAAGAGCGAGGAAGATCTGAGCCAGTGTCAGGTCTAGCTGAGTGCCAGCCTTGGAGTTCGCAAGAACGATGCCGTCGAAACCAACGGTAACTTCTACTGGAGTTACGCCAGCCTCATTACACTTCACCAGCTCCTTGCCTTTCATGCGGCGGGAAGCATTGGTGATGTCAGGAGTGTTTTCGCCAACGCCTTCACAGAAGAGCTTGATGCCGCCGCCTGAACCAGTGGATTCAACAACTGGTGTTTTGAAGTTTGTCTTCTGACCAAACTGCTCAGCAACTGCTGTCGCAAATGGGAAAACAGTGGAAGAACCAACGATCTGGATCTGGTCACGAGCCTGTGCGGAACCAGCAGCAATGGTACCTGCGAGAGCGAGCGCTGCAACGCTTGCGAATGCCTTGATTTTCACCTGAAGTCTCCTGGGAGTCTTGGTTTTAAAAAACTGTTTAACTACGTTCACCTCACAGCGCCCCGGCTGCGAGCTGGCTGTAACCTAGCGTTTGGCTGTGATGGTTATATGAACGTTGCGTATCAGTTTTATGACATTACAAGCATTTGATTTTATTATATTATTTTAATCGAGTTCATTTTCGTCATAAATAACAGCGCCGGGTATGAACACACGGAAGCAAGCACCTTCATCCGGTTTACTCTCAATTTCCAGGCGAGCTCTGTGCCTTGTCAGAATGTGTTTTACGATGGCCAGACCAAGGCCTGTTCCCTTCATCTGACGGGAGGTGACAACGTCAACCCGATAGAAACGCTCGGTTAACCGCGGCAAGTGCTCAGGATCAATGCCCGGACCGAAGTCGCGGACCTCTGCAATCCAGTGTGGTGTCTCAGTAGAATCGGGGTCCAGACGGCAAGTGACATCGACTCGCCCTCCGCTGGAACCGTATTTCAGCGCGTTTTCGATGAGATTGCTGAAAACCTGAACGAGTTCGTCCTTCTCGCCGCGAATCTCGGCAGGTTCCTCAGACACATTCACATTCACCTCAACACCCGATTCTTTCGCAACCGGGAGCAGTGTTTCCACGGAGTGGCGCATGATCAAGCTGAGATCCACGAGGGTTTCCGGCTGAACGTGCACCTTCATCTCAATGCGGGACAGAGACAGAAGATCGTCAATGAGGCGGCGCATGCGCTCTGCCTGATCCAGCATGATGCCGAGGAACTGGTCCTGCGCTTTGGGATCGCCCTTGGCTGGGCCTTGCAGGGTCTCAATGAAGCCTGTCAGTGATGCCAGTGGTGTGCGCAGCTCGTGGGAAGCATTGGCGACAAAGTCGGCCCGCATCCGCTCCAGACGGCGCGCTTCGGTCAGGTCGCGAATGACGACGAGGATAAGGCCTGGGCGTCCGCGTGGGACGGCGAGGTTTCCGCTGGAGACGGACCAGAGCGGCGCGATGTGCGCTTCCAGCCAGAGTTCCATCGGCACTTTCTCGGTCCAGTCGATGACTTCTGTAGAGCCGCCATTGGAGACACGGTCCAGTGCTTCCAGCAGGGATGGTGCACGGATGCGGAAGGACAGAGGATCGCCAACCGCAATGGTGCCAAAGCGACGCTGTGCGGCGAGGTTCACGTATTGGGTGGTGCCGCGGTAGTCGACGACGAAGCATGGGTCCGGCAGTGCGTTGACGGCGGATTTCATGCCGCGGTCGACGATCTCGCTGGCTTCCTTGCGGCTGACACCGCTTGGTGCTTTGACTTTGGTGCGGCTTTTCATGCCGCCGCCGATGACCAGAACAAAAATGAGAGCGTAGGCGAAGAACGAGGCCCAGACGGGTACGTCAAAAGCTATGGAGAAGAGAGCGAAAATGCCGGCAGATGCCAGAAGAATCCAGCGCACATCAACGGGTTTGCGATAAACCGCCCGCCGGTTGAGACCCAGTCTCAACGGCTCCTGCTTTACGTGCTTTTCTTCCTTGTCGGTATCCAGGGACATACGTGCCACTCTCTAAACGCCGCTGTGCGTTTACGTTGTTTTTCTTTCAAGACTGGCCGAGAATTTAACAGGACCAGCATGACATTCTCGCGACGACGGCACTTCATTTTTTCAGTTTCCCCAACAGGGAGACATCCAAAGACGTAGCGAAACCAAGGATCTTGGAGGGCCTGCGCCTGTGGGCAAACTATTTTCATCCACTTAGATCATATCGACGAGTTGCTGCGGTTATATATTTAGCAGGTTTAACAAATCAAGCAGAAGAGAAGCTGAGGAATAATAATTAATCGGCAAACCTTCTTTCGCGCTAGTGCAGACGTCATGCAACTATCATGTTTTGCGTTTAGTGCTCAATTGAAGTGAAGTGTCACCCCTCTCTTACCTTTGGTAATTGTATTTAAATGGCCTGCGCCTTTAAATAGGTCTTGCGAGCGGGTTGCAGCTTCTATGATGGGACCGCGTTTGTGGGGCGTAACGAAGGGCGAACGATGGAAGAGATTCTCGAAAAGCTAGAAGCTGCTATTGCGCGGGAGGATTGGGCGGAAGCGGAGACCTACATTCTTCTCATGCTGGAAGAGGACGAGACCAATCCAAGCCTCTGGTACAACCTTGGCCTTGTACGCCGTCGAGCGGGCAATAATTTGCAGGCCCTTGAGAATTTCGAGAAGACGCTGGAATTCAACCCGCAACACAAAGGGGCGATGTTTGAGCGGGCTGCAGTCTGTCTGGACATGGAAGATTTCACCGCAGCGCTCAATGACTTTGCTGAGTTCACCGCAGCCTACCCTGATGACAGTGATGGGTTGTTGAACCTTGCCCGCATCGCGCTTCACATGGAGGTTCCAGACTTGGCCCTGCAGGCCTTCCAGAAGCGGGCTGAGTTGGAGAATGATGCTGAGAATGTTCTTGGCGCGGCAGAAGCCATGCAGATGCAGGGCAATGATGAAGGCATCGACATGTTGCGCCGGTTGTTTGCCAACAATCCGCCTGTGAGGCCTGAATTGCTGAAAATTATGAGCCAAGGATCATTCGGGCGCGTGCCGTTGAACTCTAAGGCAATACTTCCTTAGAGCAGCGCTTGCCTCACCTGCCTTCTAAGCCTCAACGGAGCGTTTGGCGCGGACAGATTTGCGGTAGTGGCCCGGTTCTGCCTGCAGTTTACCTTGTGTATCCAGGTGGGTTTCGAACTCAGCTTCATCCATCGGAGCGCAATCTAACTCCAACGCCTCACGCTTAAATGGGAAGGCCTGCGCGATCGGCGTGCCTGCTTTTAGCGTGCCTTCGAACTTTGGGTCTTTCCAAAGCGCTGGAAAATGAACAAAGCCACCTTTGAAGCGATCACAATCCACCACGCCCGCGAGTGTCCTGAACGGCAGTTCTTCGCGGTTAAGTGGATGAGTGAAGAGCAGCGAGATGCCTTCAGGGGCTTCGATACTCCAGAAGTTGTTGAGCTTGATGATGAAATCGCCCGGGTTCGTGCCCAGTGGTGCACCGGTTGCCTGTTCTGGCACATGCAGGCCGATGGGTGATCGGGTTTGCTGTGCTTTTGGTGAGACTGGCTTCGGCCAGTGCCATGAGAACTCGCCGTCTTTCATGGTCACATCACAGGGCAACTTGAATAGGATACCCGTTGAGAAGCCGTCAATGATCGGCGGGCAGTGCTTGAGCGTGCGTACCTGCTCGCTGCCCAGCAACTCGCTTTCGACCGTTGACGGGATGTCTTTCAACCAGTCGGGCAAAGATGCCTTTGCTTCTACAGGCTCTGGGATATGTCCATGTAGTTCTGGCAGGCAACGAAACTTGAGCTTCATGAAGGCTCCTAAATGCGGCTCTTGATCCGAAAACCGGCGTTCGCTTGTCAGCGATGCGTCTAGATTTTCACGATGGCAGTTTTCAGCTTGTTCAGGCAGTAGGCCCATCCGGCGCTGGAGTTCATGGCACGCAGGTATTCCCGCCAGCCGTCTCCGTAGCGCTCAAAATGACTATGCACCAGTTTAAGCTGCGCTCCACCCTCAACATCTGAAAACTGAATTGTGACGATGCCAGCTTTTTGCGGGTCTTCAATCAAAAGGCGTTTGGGAGAGATCTGCCAGGCGAGGACAATCTTGCTGCCCTCCTCCAGCTCCTGAATGGTACCCCAATGCAAGCGCCTGCCGTCTTCCACATCCTCAAAGCATGAACCACCGACCAGAGGCTCGATGCCGAGCACGCCCTCATGTGCGAACCTGTACTCTGCGGGCCACCAGGCATCGATTTTCTCCAGAAAACATGCGTAGGCGCTTTGAGCTGATGCAGGCAGAAGCACCTCTGCCTTGCATAGTGAAAATTGCTCCAAGACGCCCATTTCGCCTGATGTCATCGCATCCCCCAATTACACTCAGCCGCGTCCCTTCCTGCGGCGAGCCATCACGTAGACTGTAGCAGCAATTATCGTAATTGCTACAAAGAGAACACCGATGACATTGATGACAGGGGATATACCAAAACGCATGCGTGCGCCAATCTCCGTGACCAGTGTCCAGCTTGGGCCAATGGCAAAGAAGGTGGTGTTGTAGTTTTCAATGGACTGCAGGAACGCGATTGCAGCGGCTGTGAGAATGGTTGGCATGAGGAATGGAAGCGTGATCTTGCGGAACACAAAGAAGGAGGATGCCCCCAGATCCAGCGCCGCCTCTTCCTGCACAATATCCTGCCGTTGCAGGCGTGCCATGAACATGAGCATGCAGTAGGACGCAATAAAGCTGGACTGCGCGATGGTTGCGGTCAGCAAGCCACCTTCCACCCCGAAGGCATCGCGCCAGAAGATGAGCGTGGTTGCCCCCAGCACGATACCCGGTGTGAGCATGGGTGACACCAGCACGGTGTAAAGGAATGTGGTGGCCTGAGATTGCAACCGCGTGAGCAACAAAGCCCCCGCCAATCCAAGAGGGATTGAGATGACAATGACGCCCAGCGCGATGATTAGCGAATGCCACAGCCCGTCAATGAAACGTTGATCCTCTGGCAGAGCGCGGAACCAGTCCAACGTGAAGCCTTGCCAGTCGATGACAGAGGGTGTTGGTGACGCGTTGAAGGCTGCAATCACCATGAAGATCATGGGCAGGAACATGTAGGCGAAAAAGATCACCAGATAGCCATTGAGGATGGCAGCGGCCCAATCAATGGGAGATTTAACCTGTTCTTTCATGGCGCCGTTTTCGAGTGTTGTTGATGTCATTTCGCGATGTCCCGAATGCCGACGCGGAAGACCCACATGTTAAACAGAATAAAGATGATACAGGCCACCAGAAGCGCCAGCGAGTATGCGGCGCCCTGGTTCCAGCTGTCTGCCTCAAAGAAACGGCGGTAGATCACCTGAGAGAACCAATCGGGGTGCAGGCCACGGCCCACAGCACTTGGAACGGCAATAGAACCTGCAGAGAGCATGAAGGTCATGATAGCACCAACGGCGATACCGGGTTTGGCGTGCGGGAGAACCACGCGCCAGTGAATACGCCATGTGGACGCGCCCAGATCCTTTGCTGCTTCGATCTGGTTTTTGTCGAGCGTATCGACCGTGTTGTAGATCGGGAAAACCATGAAGAGCACGTAGGCGTAGACCATCACAGTAAACACGGCACCATTGGAGGCAACAAAGCGGAAGCCTTCTCCCGCTTCCATATTGATGATGCCCAGCAAGTCCAGCAGACCGTTGAGGACGCCTTGCTTTTCCAGGATCATGATCCACGAGAAGATGCGCAGCAGCTCATTGATTGCGTAGGGGATCAACAGCCCAAGCATCAGAATTGCGAGCTTATTTCGGTTCGTGGTCATCGCAACTGCGTAGGCCACCGGGTAACACATCGCAAACGCCAGAATGGTGACGCACAGCGCGTAGATGATGGTGGCGAGGAAGATCTGAAAATGCACCGAACTCATCATGGTGAAGTTCTTGAGCGAATAAGAGGTATCCAAACCGACAGCGTCTGTGGTGGATTTCTCAGTTGCTTCCAGTGTTGCAATTCGGGCTTCCAACTCGCCCTTATTCGCCAGTAACGGAGCTTCTTCGGCCTCAATTTCGGCAAGGCTGCGACTAACCGCGCTTGTGTTGCCTGCTGATGGTGCGCCAAACGGATTCAGGCCTGATGTATCGTTTGCTTCCGGTACTGACGGCGTTCCAAATGGATTGAGGCCAGTGGTATCATCGGAGGGTGCGGGGGTGGCAAACGGGTTGAGTGCGGAGGCACTGTCTTGCTGGGGAGCAGTGGACGTGCCAGCGATCAGGTCTTCTTTTTCGGCCTGAAGCTCCACCAATCTGGTGTTGATCTGGAACACATCTTCATAGGCGCGATCAATTTCCAAGGCCAGCGTTGCAGCGGCTCCGCCCCTGTCTTCATAGGTGAAGGCGCGGTCGATCATGGACATTTGCGGCAGTATAATCAGCACCACAATCCAGATCGCAGCCAAGCCTATAAAGAGGGAGGTCAGGCCTTTGCCATAACTCTTGATCAGACTATTCACTGGCCAGCTCTCCCGGACGCATCACAACAGCATCCTGAGCAGCAAACCAGAGCTTCTGGTCTGCGCCCAAAGGCTGATGGGTTTGCTCAACATTGGTCACGTGGATTGCAACGGGTTGGTCCCCTGCCCGCATATGGAGGTTCACAAAAGGACCTTCCATATCGCGGCGCTCCAGAATGGCTGTGAGGCCGTTTTGCTGGCCTTGCTTTGCTTCAAGGGACATTCGCTCAGGACGCACGAAGAGGATGGCTTCCTCTCCCTCGTTCAAGCCGTGTGCGTTCTGGCCAAAGAGCTTGCCTTGCGATGTTTCCAAAATTGCGAAGTCACCCTCTTTGCCGACAACCTTGCCTTTAAAGATGTTCTGCTCTCCCACAAAGCTCGCCACAAATGGCGTTTTTGGGTGTGCGTAGATCTCGTCAGAGGTGGCAACCTGCTCCACCACGCCTTTGTTCATGACCGCAACACGGTCTGACATGGTCAGCGCTTCGCCCTGATCGTGCGTGATGTAAATGAAGGTCACGCCGGTCTTGCGCTGCAGGTCTTTCAGCTCTGCTCGCATGTGCTGGCGGAGTTTGAGGTCGAGTGCGGAGAGCGGCTCATCGAGCAGGAGCACGGAGGGCTCAACTGCAAGGGCGCGGGCAATGGCCACGCGCTGGCGCTGTCCGCCTGATAATGCTGTTGGCAGTTTGTCGCCCTGACCATCCAACGCGACCAGAGACAAAAGCTCCTGCGCCTTTTCCAGCCGGGTCTTCTTTGCGATGCCGCGTGCTTCCAGACCGAAGGCAATGTTGTCTCGTACGCTCATGAGCGGAAACAGCGCAAGGTTCTGGAAGATCAGGGCAGTTGGTCGGGCGTTTGCACGGATGCCGGACATGTCTTTCTCGCCAATCACAACACGGCCCTGAGAGGGGGTGAGGAAGCCGGAGATCATGCGCAAAATGGTTGTTTTGCCACAACCAGACGGGCCGAGGATGGAGAAAAACTCACCAGCGTTGATTTTCAGGTCAGTGGGCTGAACGGCGACGAAATCGCCAAATCTCATGGAGAGGTTTTCAAGAATTACATCATTGCCGTGCATGAAGTGCCTATTGCTTCGCTTCAATCTTTTAAAGATTGGAAATCTGGGTTTTCTGCGTGCCTGACACTTTGACCAGTGCACAGTCCTTGCTCACAAGGTGCGCAGTCTTGCTGCTGCATTTCTTAGGAGCGGATGTGCAAAGCGCGGCTGATGCCGCGCTTTGCTGCCAACGTCGTTATGCGTTGGTGATCTTATCAACGTATTCCTGACGCAGTGGGGCGAACCACGGCGTATCTGCCGGGTACCACCACAGGTTCGCCAGCGTGTCGTTGTTATAAATTTCCAGGAACTGCTTCTTGTAGGTTTCGCCTGCATGGTTTGCAGCGCCCACAACAGCGGAGTTGTAGCCGGTGTTTGAGCTGAACATGCCAGCCATTTCTGGATCAAGCATCGCATTGATGAAGGCGTAAGCCTGCTCCGTGTTGGCCGCACCACTTGGAATGCCCATGGAATCCATCCAGGTCATGCCACCTTCTTTTGGCATGCGGTATTTCCACTTAGCATCTTCACGGCTGAGCAGCAGGCCGGTTGTGTCCCATGTCTGGCCGATAGACGCGCCAGCCTGTTTGAAGGCGTTTGTTGCTTCGGTTGCGTTGTTCCAGAATGCAGCAATGTTTGCTTTGCGCTCAATGATGAACTTGGCCACTTCGTCCCAAACGCGGCGGGCGTCTTCTTCAGTTTTGTAGACGTCGAGCATACGGTCAGATTTCACTTTGCCGATTGCATCGAGGTATAGGCCGGTGCCGATCAAAGCAGACTTTTGACGGAAAGCCGCCTTGCCTTTTGCTTCTGGCGCCCAGAGAGAACCGAAGGACACTTCCTCGTTAGAAAGCGGGAACACGGTGCTGTCGAATGTGATTGCTTCTGTGCCCCAGTCGAATGGCAGCAGCATGCGCTTGCCGCGGTAGGTGCCGCCCAGCTTTACGCTGTCGCGCAGCATGGAAGGCACAACAGCATCCACCTTGAGCTTGCTTTCATCGAGAGGAGCCAGCAGGTCATCCGGGTAGTAGTTGGCGCCGTTGGTGATGGATGGGAAGATCACGTCAAAGCCCTTGCCGCCAGCTGCTTTCAGCTTCTGCTCAGCTTCATCGTTGGAGCCAAAAGTGGACAGGTTGATCTTAATACCTGTGTCACCTTCAAACTTCTTGATCATGTTGTCCTGAACGTAATCACCCCACGCGAAAACATTCACCTGACCAGAAGATGCCAGCGCATCAGAGGCCTTCAAAATTGCAGGAGCAGCAATAGCAGCAGCGGAGGCTGCGGCAGTGCCTTTTATAACTGAACGACGAGAGATAGACATTTACGGGCCCTCAAGAGACAAAGAATTCTTAATAGCAACCAAGGCGCGATACTTAGATTCGGCACCTCTCCGGTTCCATCACCTAGGCAGCTAACTGCAACCTGTGACAGACCCATGACAATTTACGTATATTAACTTATGGAGCGTAGCTCATTATTAGCGGGCTAGGCAATATTGTATTTATATTTCTATATGTTGACCTGAAAACTCTAGGTAATTTCAATCTGTTATTTATTTGGCAAACTAAAAAAGGGAGCACCTTTTCAGGTACTCCCTTTCAATTGTCGAGGCCTACAGGCTCTATCAGACGCTTGCGTGCGCTCTTTGCCGACGACGGCGCATAACGACGCCGTAGTGCGGAGCAAACAACATGGCAAGCACCTGCTGCAGACCAGCGACAACAGCAATCATACCGGCTGCGGACACGGAGAACTCGTAGCCCAGCAGGCCTGGACCGAACGCTGCCAGCAGGTAGCCGAACAGGCCGGCGGACAGAGATGCGATGCCGGAGATGAAGAGCTGGGCTTTCAGATTATCTGTCAACATACGCGCCGTTGCTGCCGGGCAGATGAACATGGCAATCACGAGGATAGATCCTACAGCTGTAAATGCAGCAACAGCAGCGATTGCCACCATAACAATGAGTGAAAGGCCGAGCCATTTAGGCGAGAAGCCAAGGCTTGCGGAGAGCAGCGGATCAAAGCTGGAGATCTTCAGTTCTTTGAAGAACAGCACGATGAACACAATCACCAGCATGTTAACAACAAACAGCTGCTTGATGCTTTCCGGCAAGGTCATGAGCACCTGCCAGTTCCACAGATCTGAGAGGGAATAGGCATCCAGCCAGATTGCACTTTCCAGATTACCGTAGAGTGCGTGTTCCACGTCCAGATGCACGCCAGCAGTCCCGGTTTGCTCCAGAATGACAACGCCTGCTGCGAACATGGTGGTGAACACCACACCCATGGCAGCCCCCGGCTCCACATTGCCGATGCGGCGGATAAGTTCAATCAGGAGAACTGCGAAGATGGCTGCTCCCCCTGCCCCGAGCATCATGGCCCAGGAGCTGGTCTCATGAGTGAACAGGAAGCCGATCACGATGCCGGGCAGAACCACGTGGGAAATCGCATCGCCCATGAGCGCCTGTTTGCGCAGAACGAGGAAGTTGCCAAGAAGACCACAGGCGAGCGCTGCCAAAGATCCGAGAAGAATGCTTGGGAGGTCAAATTGCAGGAAAATATCCATCAGGCTGCTCCTCCACGGCTTGTTTCATCGCCCCGTACAACATGCGGGCTCAGTTCCTGTTCCAGGACTCTGACCGTATCAGCGGGCAGAACTTCTCCGATTGGCTTTAGCGACCAGTCTGCCAGTGCATGGGACTCTTCGGGATGCATTTCACGGTAGAGATTCCAGAGCTTCTGGTCCCGCTCAATGAGACGTGCTTCTGACTGGCCTTTGACCGTTGGCTGACCATCGCCCCCCATGAACCCGCCGCGGCGGAGGATGGAGCGGGTGAGCGGTTCGAGCACTGGTTCATCGTGTGCGATGGCAAGCAAGCCCTGTCGCAAGTGCACGATGCGCTGAAAACGGTAATGCTTGAGTGCCGCTGCCAGAATGCCTCTGACAGGTGAGATCAGCAGGGAAACTACAAAGAAACTGAAGAGCACCAGCACGATTAAACCGCCTGTTGGCATATTGGGTGCGCTGGCTGAGAGAGCAGCTCCGATGTAGCTTCCCGAGGCGCCAATACCTGCTGCAATGGCAACCAGCACCGGTACGCGGTCTGTCCAGAAACGGGCAGCCACAGGAGGGATGATTGCCAAAGCAATGATGAGAACGAGGCCTACTGTCTTAAGGCCAATCACCACAATACCCAGCAAAAGCAGGAGGAGTGTGCGGTCCAGCCAGCGAACGTTGTAGCCACAGGCCGCTGCAAAGCTTTCGTCGAAGCAAAGCAGTGAGAATTCTTTCATGCGCAGCACGACAGCAAGGCCAACGAGTGCTGCTGCCACTGCAATGGTCAGCGCTTCAGACTTGAGCATGCCAGAGGTCGCGCCAAGCAGAAAGCCTTCCAGACCAGCCTGCCCCGCAATGGACATGGACTGGATGATCGTCAGCAGTACCATACCCACGGCAAAAAAGGTGGAGAGTACGGTGCCGATGGCGGCATCTTCTGTCAGGCGGGTGTGGGTTTTGATCCAGTCCACAGCAAGAACACCGAGGCCAGCCGACAAGGCTGCACCAAACAGGAGCACTGGCAGCGAGCGGCCTGAGTCAAAGTAGACCTGTGCGATGATGAAGGCGAGTGCCACACCGGGAAGTGTTGCGTGGCTGACTGCATCGGAAATCAGTGTCCGCTTTCTGAGCAAAACAAAGACACCGATGGCACCACTGGCCGCACCCAGAAGGGCTGCGCCAATGCAAACCAGCGCTGTGTTGTAGCCTGCGGACAGAGTAAGGGCGGCAAAGAACTGTTCCATGACGTCGCCTTACGCGCTTGAGGCTTCAGAGAGGCCATCCAGCTGAGTGCTGGCGAGGCGTCCACCATACGCTTTTTGCAGGTTCTCAGCAGTGAAAGTTGTTTCTACCGGACCGTCTGCCACGTGCTGCCCATTGAGCAGCAGGATGTGGGAGTAATAATCACGCACGGTTTCAAGGTCGTGATGCACCACAAGAACAGTCTTGCCATCTGCTACCAGTTGGCGGAGCACGGCTACGATTGCTTTTTCTGTTGCAGCATCCACGCCAGCGAACGGTTCGTCCATGAGATAGACTTCAGAATCCTGCGCCAGGGCTCTTGCAAGGAACACGCGCTGCTGCTGACCACCGGAAAGCTGACCAATCTGACGGTTTGCAAAGTCCTGCATTCCCACGGATTTCAAACAATCCATCGCCTTCTGGCGGTGTTTACGGGATGGCCAGCGGAACCAGCCGATTTGGCCGTAAAGGCCCATCAACACAACATCAATGGCCGTTGCCGGAAAGTCCCAATCCACGGCAGAACGCTGCGGAACGTAGGCGATACGCTTCAGTGACTTTTCGATTGGCGCACCAAACACTTTGGTGTCGCCAGAGAGTTTCGGGATCAGGCCAAGAGCGGCTTTCAGGAATGTCGACTTACCAGCCCCATTCGGGCCGATGATGGCTGTCAGGCAGCCTTTGGGTGCGGAGTACGACACTCCCCACAGCACAGGTTTGTGGTGGTAAGCGACTGTCATGCCCTGCACGGTGAACGGCAGGTCCTGCGGGCTCACAGTTTTTGAGGTGTCAGTGTCGTGCAGCAAGTGCAGACCGGAGGAACTTCTATCATGCATCTTAGTGACCTGCTCCAAGTTTACCCTGCATACCCTGAGCCGGTGCTTCGCCGCCCAGAGCGCGTGTAATCGTGGTCATGTTGTGGTCAATCATACCGATATACGTTCCTTCATAGGTATTGGACTGGCCCATCGCATCTGAGAACAGCTCACCGCCCACTTCAACTTTGTGGCCTTTGGCAGCTGCACCTTCGACCAGCGCACGCACGTTGCGCTCTGATACTGACGATTCAACAAACACGGCTGTGACTTTGCGATCCACAAGAAGATCAACCAGTGCCTCGATCCGCTGCAAACCAGCTTCTGAGTTGGTGGAGATGCCCTGAATGCCAACCACTTCCAGATTGAAGTCGCGACCAAGATAGGTGAAGGCATCATGTGCGGTTACGAGGACACGGTGCTCCTGCGGTACGGTCTGGAGGATCTTGTCGCCATATTTTGCAAGCTCCTGCACCTGCGCCAGATAGGCTTTTGCGTTGCTGCGATATTCCTGCTCATTTTCAGGGTCCATCGAGACGAAGGCCTCAGTCACACCATCGATCGCACCTTGCCACAGGGTCGGGCTCATCCAGACGTGCGGGTCATAGCGACCGGTGTACGCGGTTGACCCTTCAAGTTTGGCAGGGTCGATAGCTTCACCGATGAAGAAGACGGGCTTGCGTTCTTGCAACTTCAGCAGCAGATCTTCCATCTGCGCTTCCAGAAACAAGCCATTTGCGAAAATTGCATCTGCGCGGCCCAGCTTCACCACATCGGAGCGGGTCTGACGGTAGGAGTGCGGATCAATGCCCGTTCCCATCAGCGCTTCTACAGTCACATTGTCTCCGCCAACGGCGCGCACAGCGTCAGCAACCATGCCAACTGTGGCAACTGCATTGATCGGAGTTTTTGCAAGTGCTGCTGACAGGCTGGAGAAGCCTGCGAAAACCATCACTGTCACTGCCAACACAGCAGCTTTGAAGTAGCGCATAAAATCCAACTTTCTAAAACGACTTGAGCAAACTTTCCGGCTCTTCATCTTTCGCAGTTCTCCGATCTGGCCGCTTTGTCATTGGCCAATATCTTCGTCCTGAGCTCTTTAAATAAAGATACCATCAGAATTTCTGCGGGCATCCTGTTTCTTCCTGCAGTCTAGTTGCAACTCATTCTTAATTGCAATATAAAAATGAAGCTTTCTGAAAATTGGTGTTTTGAGCCCTTTGTCATGATCTTAGGGACGTGAGCAGAAAGTCGACCATCAATCAGGCCTAGTTGCCATTGCCTCTTATTTGCCAAAGGCTTATTTATGGAGGTAATGGGAGAGACCTGACATGAGTAAGATGGACTTCAATCGCGAATTTGATGCACGACACGGTGAGCTTGTTGCGATCACCGATGAGCTGTCGCGCGTGACCTGCAATAACCCGAGTGCCCTAACGTTTGCAGGAACTAACACTTTCCTTGTTGGTAAAAACGAGGTTGTTGTCATCGATCCGGGCCCGATGGATCTGGAGCATCTGGACGCGTTGATGAAGGCCATTGATGGCCGACCGGTGAAAGCTATTCTAGTCAGCCACACCCATGTGGATCACTCCCCTCTTGCAGGCCCTTTGAAGGAAAAGACAGGCGCTCCCGTGATGGGGTGCGGGCCTCACAAACGAGCTGTTTCGTTTGCAGACATGGCGGAGACGCCCATGGATGCGAGCTCTCAAAAGGACTTTGCGCCGGATGAAGAGCTGGAAGATGGTGCCAAAATCTCTGTTGATGGTGTGACAATTGAAGTGGTTGCCACGCCGGGACACACAGAGAATCACCTGTCTTTCGCCCTTCCTGAGCAAGGTGTGATGCTGCCGGGTGATCATGTGATGGCCTGGTCCACGACCATTGTGGCGCCTCCAGACGGCTCCATGAACGCCTACATGAAGTCGCTGGACAAGCTCATAGCGCGCAGTGAAACTCGCTATTTCCCGTCCCATGGCGGCGAAGTGAACAACCCGAAGGTCTTTCTTCCTCAGTTGAAGCAGCACCGCCAGATGCGCTCCGATGCTATCCTTGAACGTTTGCACGCTGGGGATGATGACGTCATGACCATGGTGAAAGCCATTTACACGGATGTGGGCCCAAAGCTTCATGGCGCAGCGGCGCTCAATGTTCTTGCACAACTGGATGATCTCATCGCGCAAGGGGTTGTCTTGTGCAATGGTAAGGTTACACTCTCCGCAAAATTCACGTTGCGTGAGCTGACTTAGCTCAGCTTACACACTGTCAGGACACCCCAGAGAAACCGATCTCTCCAACATTTAGAGACGTAATGACCAGTATTTTTGACCAGAAGATCGATCGCAAAAACACTCATTCCCTGAAATGGGATGAGATGGAAAGTCGCTATGGCATCAGTCCTGATGACGGTTTGCCGATGTGGGTTGCTGATATGGACTTCCGCCCGCCACAAGCCGTGAATGACATGGTTGCCCGCGCTGCGGAGCACGGGATCAACGGCTACTACGGCAATGATGCGCCTTATAAAGAGGCCGTCATTTCCTGGATGAAGCGTCGTCACCAGTTCGATGTATCTGCAGACTGGATCACCACAGTACCGGGAGTTGTGGCTGGTTACTCCATGGCTATTCAGGCGTTTTCTGAGGAAGGCGATGGCGTCCTGGTGTTCTCACCAGTTTACCACGCGTTTGGCCGCGCCGTGCGCGACAACAACCGCCGCCTTGTTGAGAGCCAGCTGATTGAGCGTGATGGCGCTTATTACATGGACTTTGACAATCTGGCCAATCAGATTGATGAACGCACCAAGATCCTGCTGCTGTGTAGCCCTCACAACCCGGGTGGTCGTGTTTGGACTGCAGAGGAGCTGACCCGCATTTGCGAGTTCTGCCTTGAGCACAACATCCTGATCATCTCTGATGAGATCCACCACGACCTTATTCTGGATGGCTCCAAGCATGTGGTGACCTCGACCTTATCTGAGGCGATTGCAGAGCAGACGATTACATTCACATCTGCTTCCAAGACCTTCAATCTGGCTGGATTTGCGACGGCTGCGTGCATCATCAGCAACAAAGAGCTACGTGATAAAATCCGCAAGGTCTTTACAGCTTGCGGAGTTCACGCCACCCCGCTTGGCTCACAGGCCACGACTGAGGCTTACAACCATGGCGATGAGTGGCTCTCTGAGGCTTGCGACTACATCGCGGCCAATCAGGAGCTGCTGATTGAAGGGCTGGAAGCTGCAATCCCCGGCGCAAAGGTGATGCGCATGGCGAGCACTTATTTGCAGTGGGTCGACTTTAAAGAGGTAGACCTGCCGTTTGATGAGATCGTGACGCGTATCCAGAAGCAGGCCAAGGTCGCCGTTAACATCGGCAGCACATTTGGAAAAGGCGGAGAAACGTTCCTGCGATTCAATCTGGCCTGTCCAAAATCAACTGTTGAAGAGGCTATCAAACGTTTGGAAGATGTTTTTGCAGATCTTCGCATCCAAGCAAACGCCTGATTTCAAAGCAATATTTTGAGTTATCAAAGATACGCCCGTTTCTGGGCGTATTTTTTTGTGAGGTCGTGACAATTATCACACACATATGCTATTAAATGAGTCATATTGAATTCATAGAGTTCAACGGCTTCCCCGGCTTCAGAACTCTCAAGAGTTTCGCGATAGCCTTAAAGCGGTACTCGTTGTTCACGCAAGCTTTCATAACCAGTGCTTCCCCGGCGCTGGTTATGTCGTTTCTGGGTCTGCTTTTATCTCAAGACCACACACCCCAAAACAACAGCTGATCTTATGAGAGATACTCGCGATTTATTGCGCAGGCTTTTGTGATGGGATTGGTGCGGCCCCACGCTCTTTCAACATGGATGCAATTGAAGGTGGTAGCTCTAACGGGGCTTCCAGCAGCGGCACGCTCTCCGAAATTTTTAGCGGAGATGGCTGCTCGGCCTCATCCTGCAGGACCAGCTCCGGCTCTTCAACCCGTGCTGTGATGCCGTAGTTTTGCAAGAGCACTTTATCTAGGCTTGCGAGAAACCCTCTGATACGGCGGGCATTGGTGCCAAAATCATGACTGCCGAAGCGGGACGCAGAACGGATGTCCAGAAGTGTGCCTACTCTATCGGGCTGAATGCGAATGGCGACATCATCCTTCAACGAGAAGTATGGCATGCGTGCTTCCATAAGCAGATAGGTGGGCTCATCCGGGAAACCCGCAGGCAGTTCATAAACCACCTTCCACCCCATGCTGGAAGCCACGTTGGAAACCGCATTATGCAGTTCAGGAGGAGGCAGACGGAACCGGCGCGGGACGATGTCAGGATAGCTGGCCTTTTGCATGAGCTGCTTGTCCTGCTCAATTTCATCGTCAATGCGATCTCCGGCGATTAGCGCAGGTGGCTCGTCCATATCTGTTGAGACATCGTTGAGCGGCGGGAACAGGTAGAGCCCCAGTGTCGCGATGAAAAGCGGGGCGAGGACGATGGCCCCATAGAACGTGCCCAGAAAGCTGTTGCCAAACCCTTTGCCACCATTATTCCAAAGATCAACCACAGCCATGGCGGCCAGCACAATCGCGGCGGCCCCCATGAAAAAGCCGATCACAAACAGAACGAGCAGCACCTCTGTGTTGAACAACTCGAAGTAATGGCCTGCAACGGAGAGAATAAGAAACGGAATCGCAATTGCGCCGATACGACGACTGCGCAAGGCAGTGCGGGAATGTCTTAAGGGCAATTGCAGGGTCATTCTATCCCACTCTCTTCAATCTGCAGCTCAGAGTTCAACGTAACCATTCGGCATGAAGGTTACAGCTCTTTACGTTACGATACCAGATACTAGCAGTTCAGAATTACCGAGGGTTGAATACTGCTATTATTTTCGCGCAGATTTTGAGAGAGGGGAATTGCGACAGATGAACCGCCGCATTCGCAGCATTTTATTAAGCAGCAGCGCCCTCGCCTGTCGCCTTCAGGCCAACCAGGTTCACAAGATCAGTCAGGCTGTCGAGGAGGTGATCACAGTGATCCTTCAGCTCTTCAGCGGTCAAAGCGCCGGTTGTTACGCCAACGCGCACCATGCCTGCGTTTTGGGCTGCATGCATGTCGTGAAGGCTGTCACCCACCATTGCGATGTGCTGAGGCTCAATACCTGTGTGTTCTGCAAATCCGAAGAGCTGGCCCGGCTCTGGCTTTTCGCCATGCCCACTGTCGTAGCCCACAACGAATGTGAAGTAGTCGAGAATACCAAGGCGCTTGAGCTGGGCTATGGCACTTGCTTCTGTACCATTCGTTGCCAGACCTATCGGCAAACCAGCAGCTGCCAGGGCTTTGATAGATGATGCTGTGTCATCAAATGCTGCAACGCAATCTGCAGCGTGATCCAGAATAAGGTCTTCGATGCGATCCAGGAACGCGCGATTGAACTCAACACCAAGATGGTTGGCCCACGGCTCACTATAACCGCTTGGCGGATTGGTCAGAATAGGGCTGCCCGGTTCGCAGGCACAGCTGGCGTAATCAAACTTCACGAGACGACCCAGTTCAGTAGCCAGCTTTAGATTTCCATCTGCCAAATCCATCAGAACATGTTGGAGCACCGTGCCCCATGTCCTATTGAAATCAATGAGAGTTCCATCGCGATCAAACAGTACGGCGCGCACGTTCATTGTCATTTTCCTTCAGCGCATTGGACGGCTTATATGGGAGACCGTCTTCGGGAGATTACCCGAGCAAAATAGTTCTTATGCAAGCGGCTCAATCTACGCACTTATACAGGGTATTACGAGCACCAATCACTATGAGCGATGCTAATCAATCGGCCACAAGCTTCTTGGCACACTAAATACACAGTTTTTTGTCAGTTTCGCAGTCAGGGAAATCGCGGCCAAATGTCACTCAAAATAGCCTGATACATTAATGGTTTAGTCGCGATAATTTTAACTAGCTCACAACCTGAGATCCTATCCTTTTGTATAATAATAATAATTTCCGGAAAGCCTGCTGAGCAATTAGTTAACGTCATGTTTCATGCATTCAAATTGCTGAGTTTATTGGGAAATTCCCCCCTCGAAATTAGATTGGCTTTTTTAGTTTTTTTGGCGCTAACATATTCATGCCCGATTTGAGTATCACTCCTGCATATGAGCTGACGCTTATATCGGGCTATCCGGCTACTCATTCCGGATAAGCATCGCGATTTCTGCAACACAACTTGTCCCAAGGGGACGGACTAAAATGGCCTTCGGAACGACTGAGCAACAAAAGAAAAACGCTAAACCTGATCTGGACAAACTTTATCGTCCAGTGGGCATTCAGGCTGTCAATGCTGCAAACTGCTGTAACGGTAAGCAGAAAGAGGCATATCAGCCTAAGGTTCAGGAAGAATACCCTCTTCCGACTGACTGATGCGTCAGGGGCTACAAATCAAAAATTCCAGCTTGTTTTTCAAGAACCGAATTGCTTGATTATGTATTCCAATCACATTGATGACTGCTTCAATGCTTAAGCCACATCTTATTTGGACATGGCTTTGCAGAAACTTGATGGTCTGAACGGACATCTGGTTATCTGAATAAAGAAGGCGACCCGCAGGATTGCGAGCCGCCTTATTTTTATGCCTGCCCCGTAGAAGCATCAACCGTTACGTCTTCTGCGTAACGATCCCGCAGCCCTGCCCCATAGCTATATGTGCTTTATATAGCTGCTCATGATCTGGTGCTGATAAATGACGAAGCGCACCACGTTTGAGATGCGCTCAGCCTTCATCTGAAATGCATTATGGATACAGACGCACTTTATCCCATTGATCTTCTGCGCTATCTCTTTTGAAGACAAATCTGTCATGCAGACGGAAGGCACGGTCGTGCCAGAATTCGATTTCCAATGGTTCCAAAATGCAGCCGCTCCAATATTCGGGGCGCGGAATGTCACCAACAGCGTACTTGGCAGCGTATTTGGCAACTTCTTTCTCAAGCGCGAAGCGGCTTTCCAATGGCCGGGATTGCTTGGACGCCCAGGCGCCAATGCGGCTTTTTCGTGGCCGTGAGTTATAGTATTCGTCGGCCTGGTCTTCAGTTACGTGGATAACGTTGCCACGTACCCGGACTTGTCTGCGCAAGCTTTTCCAGTGGAAACACAAAGCAACCTTAGGGTGAGCAAGAATTTCACGGCCTTTTGTGCTTTCAAAGTTTGTATAAAACACAAAACCCTGTGGACTGTAACCTTTAAGGAGTAACATCCGTACATTGGGCATGCCATTCTCATCTACAGTCGCGACTGACATGGCATTAGGATCATTAGGCTCGTTCTTTTCTGCAAGTGCAAGCCATTCACCAAATAGTTGAAAAGGAACCTCTACGCTTTCGGAGTAACTATTTGTAAACTTTTCTTCCAGATTTTGGATGTCACCATTCATAGTTAATAGTCCCTTTAGGATCCTCACACTGTGGATGAACCGGAATTCGTTAAAACAACGGATTCAACCTGAGGCTCTAGTAGTAATATGGCAGTTTTGTATAGCAAGAAAACCCGTTTACGCCAGTCGTGTTTTGTCTCGGCTGCGCTCTTGCTGACACTTCCTGCCTGCACTCAGATGTCCATATCCGTGAACAACAGTGAGTATCAAGAACCTCTGAACCTGACAGAGACAGTTGATACCAAGCAAAAGGTCGCGGATAGCGAGATTCATCGCACCGACCGTACGGTTATTACGAATACCATTGAGGAAGCTCTGAACGAGAGTGGGCAAGCCAAAAACCGGTTTGCACCTATGGCCTGGACTAACCCCGTCAGCGGCAACAGTGGGACGATCACCTCTCTCATGTCCGTTGATAAAACAGAAAGCATTGCGGGTTGCACCGATTTTGTGACCAGCGCAAACACTGTTGGCGGCGTCAGAGCCTATCAGGGACGCAGCTGCCCAGATACCAATCACAAAATGAAGATTGTCCAGCTTGCTCCGTTTCAGGCAGATGCAACTGCCACTGAATAACTCCCTCTCGCTACAGTTTCGCAAACGCGATGTAGCCTAATAGACTAAAACTACTGAAATACTCACGTCTGATTAGCTAAGTTCGGCTGCGGCTGCTTGCACCTCATCGAACTCAAGGTTATGTAATGGGTGAGTTATAAACTGCCCTTATTTCAATTTGATGGATGACGATGAGAGATCCCTATTCTGTTCTTGGTGTTAGCAAAAATGCCAGCGAGGCAGAGATCAAGAAAGCGTTTCGCAAACTGGCCAAGCAATTCCACCCGGACCAGAATGCAGACAATCCAAAGGCTAAGGAGCGCTTTTCTGAAGCGAACCAAGCCTATGAAATTTTGGGCGACAAAGACAAGCGCGGACAGTTTGACCGCGGTGAGATAGACGCGGAAGGCAAACCGAAGTTTTATGGCGGCCCAGGTGGTGGCGGCGGCTTCGAAGGTTTCCGCAACTCAGGACGTCGTGGTGGCTTCCGGTTTGAGCAAGGCTTTGGCGATGGTCACGGCGGCGCAGGTGGTCCTCAGGATGCTGGCGGCTTCGACGATATCCTCAATGATATTCTTGGTGGCTTTGGCGGTGGTAAACGCCGCAGCGCAGGTGGTGGTGAATCTCATTTCCATGCTGGCCCTACCAAGGGCGCTGATGCCAATCTGATTGCACGTGTCACACTTGAAGACCTCGCGCACCATGGCAAGGTTCAGGTGAAATTGCCAAGCGGCAAGACCGTGAACGTGAAAATTCCAGCAGGTACGCAGAGCGGCGATAAAATCCGCTTGAAGGGGCAAGGTTTTGCTTCTGCGAAGAGTGGTCAGGCTGGTGATGCTCTGGTGGAAGTCCGCATTTCCACACACAAGCTTTTCAAAGTGGATGGAGAGGATGTTCGAGTAGATGTTCCCCTCACCCTTTATGAAGCCGTTCTTGGCGGTAAGGTGCGCATTCCAACTCTTGGCGGCGCAGTGAACCTGACAATTCCTGCCAATACCAGCAGCGGTAAAACCATGCGCCTGAAAGGCAAGGGCCTGCCGAAAAAAGAAGGTGGCCACGGCGATCTTCTTGTTGGGCTTGAGATTGTCTTGCCGGAACAGACCGATGAAGAGCTTGAAAAGCTGATGCGCGTCTGGAAAGAAGTGAAGCCGTATACAGCCCGCGGTCCCGAGTTCGACTGATCATTACCTAAAGCAGTTCGCATTTAAGTTGAAGCATCTGAACTGCTTTAGCCTTTGTTTTGCGTATCTTTATCCGAAAACCGGCTCCCACTTTTCGGCGATACGCTATAGGATAAAGGCGGGTTACCCCGCCTTTTATTTTGCCACGCTTTGAAATTCTCAGAAGCAGAGTGCCTCAGCGATCAAAGCTAAGCTTCGATTGCAGCCAGGCTGACTGGCGCTACGCTGTCATCGGGAACAAAGAAATCTGGCTGCAGATTCACTTTCGGATTCACGCGGTACTTGTCAAAATCGGTCATACCGTTTTCCGCAAGCAACGTGTCGTCAATGAAGAAGTTGCCTGTGGTGTCTGCTGCCGGTTTTGCGAAGACCAGATGTGCCGCATCTGCCAGAATGTCTGGTGTCCGGCTTGCCTGAACCATCATATCCCCACCAAGCAGATTCTGAACGGCCGCCGTTGCAATGGTTGTGCGCGGCCAAAGGGCGTTTACAGCAATCTTCTTAGAGCGCAGCTCTCCGGCAAGTCCCAATACAACAAGGCTCATGCCGTACTTGGCAATGGAGTACGGTGTGTGGTTCTTAAACCACTTCTCCTGCATATCCAACGGTGGAGAAAGCATCATGATATGCGGGTTTTCGGCTTCTTTCAGATACGGGATCGCCAGTTTTGAGCAAAGCAAAGTACCGCGCGTGTTGATCTGGTGCATCAGGTCAAAGCGCTTCATGTCGATTTTCTGAACCGGTGTCAGGTTGATCGCACTGGCATTGTTGACCACAATATCAATGCCGCCGAACTTCTCAGCAGCTGCCTTCATTGCATTGTCGACGCTCTCTTCACTGCGCACATCAACCACGAGCGGGAGCGCCTGGCCTCCGGCATCCTCAACCTCTTTGGCCGCTGTGTAGATCGTTCCTTCCAGCTTCGGATGCGGTTCTGCCGTTTTTGCAGCGATCACAATGTTCGCGCCATCTTGTGCTGCCCGCTTGCCAATCGCCAGACCAATTCCACGAGATGCACCGGTAATGAACAGTGTTTTACCCTTCAGACTTCCCATGTTTCCCCCAAATTCCTGAAGTAAGATGCGGCGATAAACACCGCATCTGAACGAGTTAAGCTTTGCTCATGAACTTCATGAAGGCTTCGCGAGCCTCATCAGATTTAAGCAGCTCAGCAAAGAGACCGATTTCCTCAAAAATGCGCTTTTCAAGCGGCTCACGCTTGCCACGCAGCAGCTCTCTGGAAATGCGCAGGGCGTTTTGAGGCTTGGACGCTACCTTCTGCGCTATTGCAAGCACGCGGCCCTCAAGCTCATCAGGGGATACCACGTGATTTACGAAGCCCGCTTCCTTAGCCATCTCGGCAGTGAAGCTCTCACCCAGGGCCAACATTTCGAACGCTTTGTGGTAACCCATTGTCTCTGGACCAATCAACGTTGAGCCTGCTTCAGGAATGATGCCGAGATCGGTGAACGGTGTTTTGAAGAGCGCATTTTCCGTAGCAAACACCATATCGAAGTGGAACAGCATGGTGGTGCCCACGCCGATAGCGGGACCATCGATACCCGCGATAACAGGTCTGGATGGCTCATGGAGTGCACCGAGGAATTTGCCTACGCCGCCAGCTTCCAAGCCTTCGCCTGACATTGCGGCCTTAAGGAAGTCTGCAATATCATTGCCTGCGGTGAAAACACCCGGACGGCCAAGCATGACATGGCAGCGGATGCTTTCATCTTCTGTCTTCAGCGCGTCTGCCATATCCATGTACATGGCTTGTGTCAGTGCATTTTTCTTTTCTACGCGATCCATGCGGATGATCTGGACTGCGCCGTCCCGTTCAATACTGATCATGTGTCCCTCCCAAACTGATTGGTGAGGCCAGTTCCGCCTCACCCTTTAAATACGGTTGACTGCCTCTTGGATCAGGCAAGTTCAGCAGCATCGAATGCAAGGATTGCTTCAGCTGCACGTGTTACGTCGTCTTTCAACGGAGCGCTCTCACCCAAAACAGTTTCTGCAAAACTGCGCGCCATCAGGTAGCGCGGCTTCTTCAACGTCTCCGGCGCATCCTTGGATGCCATTGCGCCTTTTGCCAGCAAGCCTGCGCCCAGCGTGATACCTGCCAGACGCAGGTATGGCGTCGCACCTGCAAGCGCTTCAGGAACCTTCCCATCGGCCTGTGCCGCCAACATCCATTCGGTGGCGGTTTCCAGATCAGCAACGGCTGCATCAAGCTTGGTGCCAAGATCACCCAGCTCACCGGTGTTGTCGGCGTTCACACTCGCTGCGATCTCTTTGATTTCGGAGATGAGGCTACGCACCTGATCGCCACCGGACATTGGCAGTTTACGCATCACCAGATCGATGGACTGGATACCGTTGGTGCCCTCATAAATTGGAGCGATGCGTGCATCACGGAGATGTTGGGCTGCGCCGGTTTCTTCAATGAAGCCCATACCACCGTGAATCTGGATACCAAGCGAGGCGACATCCACCCCAAAGTCGGTGGAGAGTGCTTTTGCGATTGGTGTGAGCAGGCCAGCACGCTCTGCCCAGAACTTCTTCTGGTCCGCATCTGGCGCGACTTTCGCCATGTCCAGTGCGTGCGCGCAGGCGTAACAGATTGCGCGGGCAACCTGTGTCTGTGACTTCATTGAAAGAAGGGTACGTTTAATATCCGGGTGAACCGCGATCGGATCCATACCATCGGTCTTTGACCCAACGCCGCGGCCCTGTTTGCGGTCCAATGAGAATGCCAGGGATTCCTGGAAGGCACGCTCTGCGATGCCGAGGCCCTGCACACCTACTGCGAGGCGGGCGTTGTTCATCATGGTGAACATGCAGGCTAAGCCTCTGTTTTCCTCACCGATGAGCCACCCAACGGCACCGCCCTTATCGCCAAAGGACATGGTGCAGGTTGGAGAGCCGTGGATGCCGAGCTTGTGCTCCACACCTGCTACGGTCACGTCATTCTTTTCGCCAAGACTGCCATCGTCGTTGACGAAATACTTCGGCACTGCAAACAGCGAAATACCACGCGTGCCAGCTGGCGCGTCCGGTAAACGTGCCAGCACCAGGTGGACCACGTTCTCCGTCATGTCGTGGTCACCATAGGTGATGAAGATCTTCTGGCCAGAGATTTTGTAGGACCCGTCTCCCACAGGCTCTGCCTTGGCACGCAGGGCGTTCAGGTCTGAGCCTGCTTGTGGCTCAGTCAGGTTCATTGTGCCTGTCCACTCGCCACTGGTGAGCTTTTCGAGGTACTTGGCTTTGAGTTCCGGGGAACCATGCTTCTCGATGGCCTCTACAGCGCCTGTGGTGAGTGTAGGGCACAGGGTGAAGGCCATGCTGCCTGCGTTCCACATCTCAAATACAGCAACATGGAGCATATTTGGAAGGCCCTGCCCTCCATACTCCGGGTCGCCCGTCAAAGCACTCCAACCACCCTGACGCCAACTAGTGTAGGTCTCTTTCCAGCCCGGAGAGGTTTTGACGCTTCCATCGATCAACTGTGCCGGATTTTCATCTCCAACCCTGTTGAGAGGTGCGATCTCTTCCTCTGCAAACTTTGCGGCCTCGCCCAGAATAGCTTCGATCAAATCGTCTGAAAGCTCTTCTTGTCCCGGCTGCGCCTGAAGCTGTCCTAAACCTGCTACTTCTTTCAGCGTAAATACAATTTCACTCAGTGGTGCACGATACATTTTGTTTTCCTCCCCTTCTAAAGCCGCCTGCCTTCCATATAGGGCCAGTAAACTGCCTTAGAGATGTATTTATGCGTAGTCCTTGCCGACAGCTGGCGGCCACTCCTCGGAAATACACGTATGTTCGTGCATACTCTCATCCGAAAACCGACGCTCACTTCTCGGGAATACGCTATAGCGACTTGACGAATTGGCTTTTGCCCATCAAAAGGCCGCTACAGAATTTTTCCTGTTTGGGACAGTAGTGTGATTAACCTATACGTCAAGCGTCCCTTAGAGGCAGGTAGCCCCCTACATTCGTCTTAGTAAGAAAGAAAAGGTATGAAACTCTGGCGCTTAAACCCATCTGACACCCAGTTGGAAGACACGCAAATTTTCCAGGATATTTGCGGTGCGCTGAGCGATGGCAAACTCGTCGCGATACCTACTGAGACGGTGTATGGACTGGCAGCAGATGCAACCAACGGCAAAGCCTGTGCTGGTATATATGAGGCGAAAGGGCGTCCAAGTTTCAACCCCTTAATTTCTCATATAGATAGTCTGGAAGCTGCACAAACCCACGCTTTTTTTGATGAGCGCGCGCTCAAACTCGCCGAGGCTTTCTGGCCGGGTCCGTTGACTCTTGTGTTGCCAAAGCGACCAACCAGCCCGGTCTCAGACCTTGCAGTGGCAGGTCTTGAAACAATTGCGCTTCGAGTACCTCGTTCAGAGGTGATGCGGGCATTGTGCAAGCATACGGGACGCCCTCTGGCCGCACCTTCGGCCAACCTTTCTGGCCGGATCAGCGGCACGACGGCAGAAGATGTTATCAACGATCTTAAAGATCACTTGTCTTACCTCATCGATTCCGGGGCGACCTCTGTTGGGGTTGAATCAACAATCGTTTCGCTTGTGGGAGACCGCCCAACACTTCTGCGACCTGGTGGCCTTGCCCGTGAAGATATTGAAGCTGTGCTTGGTGAAACACTGGTGCGGGCAGGAACAGACGACAGCGCCCCGATGGCGCCGGGAATGCTGACATCCCACTACGCCCCCAACTCTCACATTCGCCTGAATGCAGAGGATGTGGCTGAAGGGGAAGCGTTGATTACCTTCGGTGCTGACCTGCCCGAAGGCTCAGATAAAGCTGCCAAGCTGGTTCCACTCAGCGACTCAAAAGATCTGACCGAGGCTGCTGCGCGTTTGTTTACAGCACTCCGTCAGGCCGATCTTGGAGAAAACGGAAAAATAGCAGTCATGCCAATCCCTCATCATGGACTGGGCGAAGCTATTAATGACCGCCTTGCCCGCGCTGCCGCTCCCCGCGATTCAAGACTCTCTTGAGTACTGAAAAAAGGTAGCGCTTTACCTTCTTCTTGGTATTTGCCCAAGCCCTCTCCGCTGCAAGCCGTTGAGAGCACAGGATAACTCCCCCTGAATACTTTGGGTTTATTGTATTATTTATTGTATTTATGCAACACCATAAGAATAGGTGTTAACCTTTTCTCTTTCCACTCAGTATGAATTCAAGGAGAGGGCGAATAATCAGCGTGCAAATTTAAAGAATTGGCCCAATATTACAGTCATGTATTTCTTAGAGATGCAGCGGACCTCCCCCACGAGCAACACAGATTGCTCGCACCTTTATCCGGGGTTGCGTGTTATACACGCACTCCGGATTTTTCTTGTCTTACTCACGGACAGTGAGGCATTCCACGCAGGCATAACCACGGAGATTTATAGGCACCTCATCCCAATTACCGAGATGAACTGGAGGGGTGTACAATTGACAGATTGCTCAGCAATGTGGACTTGTATATGTAATTCGCCCAATTTTTCACAGGATTGGATTTAGGTGCCATCACACTAGAGCAAGTGTGCCCACTTCGCGCTCTAACTGCTTTACCGGAGCGAGCTCTAAAACTGGCTGTGTACCTGATTTCATTTTTAACGGGTTCAATATCTTGAGTACTTTGCTGCTGCACCATCAGGCTTTTTTAAATCATCTTACTCCGCTTGGTCATCCAGAACGCCCCGACCGCTTGCGGGCTATTGATCGTATGCTTGAGAACGAAAGGTTCTTCATGCTGGATCGCGATATCGCACCATTTGGAACGTTTCAGGATATTGCCCGGGTCCACAGCTCTGACTACATCAATTCCATCCACAACATGAACCCCGAAGAAGGGCTCATCGACTTTGCACCAGACACCAACCTGTCTCCTGGAAGCTGGGAAGCGGCGATGCGAGCTGTCGGCGGCTCTACACGCTGTGTAGATGAGGTGATGAGTAAGCGCGTTTCCAACGCCTTTGCAGCTTGCAGACCTCCAGGACATCACGCAGAATCCGCTCTTACCTCTGGCTTCTGCCTGTTTAACAACGCCGCGATTGCTGCCCGCTATGCGCAAGACGTTTATGGGCTGGAACGTGTGGCGATCATGGATTTTGACGTTCACCACGGCAATGGCACACAGGAAATCTTCTGGAACGATCCAACTGTGATGTACACCTCCACTCACCAAATGCCGCTGTTTCCGGGCACAGGTGCAGTGAATGAGACAGGTGAGCATAACAACATTGTCAACGCGCCACTCACAGCAGGCGATGATGGAACCCAGTTCCGTGAAGCCCTTGATTACGCGATCTTACCGCGTATCCGTGACTTCTCACCAGATCTGATCATTATCTCCGCGGGCTTTGATGCTCATGAGCGGGATCCACTTGGTGGACTGCGTCTCACAGAGCTGGACTTTGCGTGGGCAACTCGCAAGCTCATCGAAATTGCAGATGATTGCTGTCAGGGACGTGTCGTTTCGCTTTTAGAAGGTGGGTATGATCTAGAAGGTCTTGCGCGATCAGCCGCCGCTCATGTAATGACATTGATGGATTACTAATTGGGAGTGCACCTACTCCCGACTGAGCGAGGACAGTTTGGTGACAGAAGAAGCAGCCGGTTCCATTGAAAACCTTTCCTTTGAGCAAGCACTAGCTGAGCTGGAAACCATTGTTCGCAATCTGGAGCAAGGTAACGTGCCTCTGGAAAAGAGCATCGAGCTTTATGCACGCGGTGAAGCCTTGCGTGAAAAATGCGATGGACTGCTTAAAGCTGCAGAAGAGAAGGTAGAGAAAATCCAGATGAACACATCTGGAAACGCGGTTGGTACAGAAGCGCTGGACGACCAATAAATTCAGCTTATATGGAATTGAAATTCTAGTTTAATTCCAGCAACTAGAATTTTCGATCTAGTACACGCGTTCATTTTTCAACAGACCCCGCCTTGAGCGGGGTTTTTATTTGCGCCTGAATCATCAAGAACATCGCTTTACTTAAGTGATAAAAATTTCGTGATAATTTATTATTTAGCCTACTAAATAAAATTGGACAAAAACTACTGAGCACATAACACACCTGTTATTCTATTGAGCCGATAAGTTTTAATTGGAACAATACTTAACCGGAGATATTTCACAAAATATTATTTCAAGACGGAGAATACAAAGCACTGGATAGATCGTATAACCGACCGGACGGTCTAGTTTAAATCGACAAGTATTCTTCATTTATCGCCAGATATTGGTATAGGCAAAAAAAAGGGGGCTACGAAAACCGTAGCCCCAAGTCGATCACTGTGCACGTGGCCCCATCGACCACACATTCGACATAGGACGTTTCGTCGCAGATTGCATCACCCCATGGGGTGACAAAAGCGCAATTAATACTAGCAAATGAAAAAAAATACGTTCTCATCCCCTATTGACACAGGTTTTGAGGAGGCATCCCTACAAAAGGACCTAGCATAAACGATCAATTATTCATGACAGGCAATTGCACAGTGGGCAGGCTTGCTATAATCGTGTTCAACTACGGAAGACAGTCGTTTCGGCCATAAATTGGAACATATGCCATGGTCGGGTCGTTCTGTGTTAAGCTGCCAAATAGTCAAAAGACTTAAGAAGACCCAGATGTCCCTGCTAGATCAAATTCAAAACCCATCTGATCTCAAGAAGGTCCCCGAGGACCGCCTTCAACAAGTTGCTGAAGAGCTTCGAGAGGAGATGGTTGATGCTGTTTCTGTTACAGGAGGGCATTTAGGAGCTGGATTAGGTGTTGTTGAACTCACCGTTGCGCTCCACCATGTCTTCGATACGCCCAAAGATCGGTTGATCTGGGATGTAGGACACCAGTGTTACCCGCACAAAATTCTGACTGACCGCAAAGAGCGTATTCGCACACTGCGTCAGGATGGCGGCCTGAGTGGCTTCACAAAGCGCTCTGAGAGTGATTACGACCCATTTGGCGCCGGGCACTCTTCCACTTCTATTTCAGCTGGCCTTGGCATGGCTGTGGCCCGCGACCTTGCCGGCGGCGATAACAATGTGATTGCTGTAATTGGTGATGGTGCCATGTCTGCTGGCATGGCTTATGAAGCGATGAACAATGCGGGCGCGCTGAACTCCCGCCTGATTGTTATTTTGAACGACAATGACATGTCGATCGCTCCACCCGTTGGCGCCCTTTCCGCGAGCCTTGCACGTCTTGTTTCCGGCAAGACTTATAAGGGCTTCCGCGAGGCAGCCAAACAGGTCGCGAGCGCACTACCAAAACCACTGCAGGAAAAAGCAGCGCAGGCAGAAGAGTTTGCCCGCAGCTTCTTTACCGGCGGCACACTGTTTGAAGAGCTTGGTTTCTATTATGTTGGCCCTGTTGATGGGCACAATCTGGATCACCTTCTGCCAGTCCTAAAGAACGTCCGGGATGCCAAAGAAGGCCCGATCCTCGTTCACGTGGTGACCCAGAAGGGTAAAGGCTATCTGCCTGCCGAAAATGCAAGCAACAAATATCACGCTGTTGCCAAGTTTGATGTTGTGACAGGTGAGCAGTCTAAGCCGAAACCGAATGCACCTGCCTACACTCGCGTTTTCGCCAATGCACTAATTGAAGAAGCGAACAAAGACGAGAAGATCGTTGGCATCACAGCTGCTATGCCGGACGGAACTGGTCTGGATGTATTTGAGAAAGTTCATCCAACCCGCATGTTCGATGTGGGCATTGCTGAACAGCATGCTGTGACGTTCGCCGCCGGCCTTGCCTCTGAGGGTTTCAAGCCGTTCTGTGCGATTTACTCAACTTTCCTCCAGCGTGGCTACGATCAGCTCGTCCATGATGTTGCAATCCAGAAGCTGCCTGTGCGCTTCCCGATTGACCGCGCTGGTCTGGTTGGTGCGGATGGCGCAACGCATGCTGGTTCATTTGATACTACGTTCCTCTCCTGTTTGCCGGGCATGGTAATCATGTCACCTGGTGATGAAGCAGAGCTGGTTCACATGGTTTCCACCGCTGCGGCTTATGATGAAGGCCCGATCGCCTTCCGTTATCCACGCGGTGAAGGCATTGGCATTGATCTGCCGGAAGTCGGCATGCCTCTGGAGATCGGCAAAGGTCGTATCATAAAAGAAGGTTCCCGCGTTGCTCTGGTTTCATTGGGCGGTCGTTTGCAGGAAGCCTTGAGGGCTGCCGATACGCTTGATGCAGCGGGTCTTTCAACAACGGTTGCTGATGCGCGCTTTGCCAAACCGCTTGATACAGAGATGATCGGGCGCCTTGCCAAAGAACACGATGTCTTAATCACCATCGAAGAAGGCTCTATTGGCGGCTTCGGAAGCCAGGTGCTTCAGTTCCTCTCTGACAACGGCTTGCTTGATGGGTCTCTTAAAGTTCGCAGTATGATCCTGCCGGACGTTTTTCAGGACCACGCGAAGCCAGAGACCATGTACAAAGATGCCGGACTAGATGCATCAGGGATTGTACACCGGGTCTTTGAAACCCTTGGTAAAGCAGAGGATTTGCCGTTAAGGCTGGTGTAGAACATTGTATTTGTGTTCATAACTCATCAAAAAATTAAATGAGGGGCAGCTTTCGCTGCTCTCCTTATTTTCTTTTTGCATATGATATGTAGTGTGACTCCAGTTTTACATCGTTGGCTGGTACGCGCATGATACTGCTGCTCGCAACCTTTGCGTCCTTGATGCTGTCCACCGCCCTGATTCTTGCAGGGCATGGACTTTCTTCGACGCTTATCCCTCTCAAAGCTGATTTGGCCGGATTTGGAGACCTCCAGATTGGTCTGATCTCGTCCAGTTTTTACATTGGCTTTGTGATTGGGTGTCTGTTTGGTCCGTTTCTTATTCTGCGGGCCGGTCATATCCGTGCATTTGCTGCACTGGTGTCTTTGATGTCTGGTGCCGCGCTACTCCACCCTATTCTGGTGGACCCTTTGGCGTGGGCACTTTTCCGCATCATTACTGGTGTGTGTTTTGCTGGCATCGTTTTGGTTGTCGAAAGCTGGTTGAATGACCGGGCAACCAATGAGAACCGCGGCACCGTCATGTCGCTTTACATCATTTGCTATCTGGGTGCGACCATGGGTGGCCAGCTGATGATTGTGGGCTTTGACGTTAGTACCTTTGTGCCATTTGCAATTGCGTCAATTTTTGTCAGCGTTGCGGTGGTTCCCGTTGTGCTTACCAAGGCAGTACAGCCAGCTCCAATTACGCTGGTACGGTTCCGCCCAATCAACCTCTATCAGACCTCAGCTGTGGCGCTGATTGGTTGTTTGCTGATTGGTCTTGCTAACAGTTCCATGTGGGCGCTGGCTCCGCTATACGCCAAGCAGATCGGCTACAGCACCAACGAAGCAGCGTATTTTGCTGCGGCCATCGTTCTAGGTGGTGCGATTACACAGTGGCCGATTGGTCGTCTGTCTGACCGCGTTGACCGTCGTATCATTATTTTGCTCTTGGGCTTTGGTGCGGCAGCGGCAGCTCTGGTCCTCTTTACACTTGAGAGTGGAAACTTCTGGACTACGTTCACCGTATTCCTGATCCTGGGCATGGCCAGTCAGCCGACATACGCGATTGTTGCTGCCCACGCCTTCGATTATGTGGAAGCAGAAGACTATGTTGAGACATCTTCCGGCGTTCTGATGTCGAACGGAATCGGGTCGATGATCGGACCCACAGTTGCAGCAGGTCTGATGTTCAGTATCGGGCCTGAAGGGCTTTTCATATGGGTGGCTCTCGTTGAAGTGGCTCTTGCGCTCTTTGTTGTCAGTCGCCTCGTTATTCGCCCTGCAGACGAAGACCTGGAGAAGACAGACTTCGAATATGGTGCAACATCCAACATGGGTGCCGTGCTTACGCCTGATCCGCTAGATATCGAAGATCCTTACGTTATTCCGCCTGAGGAGTTCCCTGCCTATGAACAGGATGAGGGCATGGCATCAGAAGAAGTTGGTGATTTGCCAAATCGCAATGATGAGGATGAGAATCCGCCTACAACTGATGAGACTCAGGATAATTCCAGATTCCCTTCTGGCTGAGTGTAGACACACTCAGCGGAAGCAACTAAGAAAGACCCATGGTCAAGCCGAGTAATACATTACATGTACTCAGAAGCGAGCGGCATCCGCTCGTCTTGCTTGCTGGCGTTGCGATGCTGGCCCGAGTACTGTTGCTTGTCCTGAGTTTTTCCAGCGCAGCTGTTGATCCGTCGGCTGCTGCGCTCTTGCAATTGTGTGCCCCTTCAGGCGGCTCGCATATTGCAAAAATCGAAGGCTCCACTCATACCGAAAATCCGCTGGGAATAGGCTGCGATTGCACGTACATGTGCCCGCATACGTCCAAACAGGCGACTTATTTTTCGATAGAGCCCGAGAACTGGCAGAGTCCTACCCTTGTGGTTGCCGGTTCTCTCTCCCTTGATAGTGCTCTCGTAAATGACAGAAGCCTCCGCGGTCATAATTTCCTCATCCGAGCTCCTCCAGTCGCTTAAGTTTTTCTTCTTGATCAACAAAACCTGATTTGACTGATCTCTTCTACCTGAGTTTACAGGTAGGGAGCTATTCCTTGGATGGATATTATGAAAACACGTGCTCTTCTTGTTGCAGCAGCTCTTGTTGCGTTCACCGGTTCTGCTGCTCTTGCGGACAGCATTCAGCATGGCGACCTGACCATCAAAGACGCATGGTCCCGTGCTACTCCACCAAAAGCTAAAGGTGCAGGCGCATTTGTGTCCATCACCAACAACGGCAGTGAAGATGCGCACCTGACTGGCGCAGTTTCTGGCTATGCCAAGCGTACAGAAATTCACGAAATGGCTGTGAATGATGGCGTAATGAAAATGCGTAAGCTGGAAGACGGTGTTGTTATTCCTGCTGGCAAGACTCTTGAGCTGAAGCCTGGCAGCTACCACGTCATGTTCATGGGTCTGAAACAGCCATTCAAGATGGGTGAAGAACTCAAAGTTACTCTGGAATTCGAAAAAGCCGGTCCAGTTGAAGTGACATTCCCAGTTATGAAAATGGGTGCAAAATCCGGTAAAATGCACCACTAACCAATTGAAATGTGCACGGGTGGATTAAGATGAACGTTGCGAAAACAATTCGATATGGAGCGTGGGCTGCAGTCGCATTGCTCGTTGCCGCAGTTTCTGCTGTAACAGTGATGAAATTTGTGAAAGAGGATGTCCCGCAGGCTGCCACAGTGCAGATCGGAGGCCCGTTTGAGCTGGTTGATGGCAAGGGACAAGTCTTTACTGACAAGAACCTCGATGGCAAACCAACTCTGATGTTCTTCGGCTTCACATACTGTCCTGATGTGTGCCCAACAACCCTCTCTGATATGCAGGGATGGATTGATAATCTGGGCCCGAAGGCAGATGATCTGAACTTCGTTTTCGTCAGCGTTGATCCTGAACGCGATACACCAGACGTTATTGCAGATTATGTTGCTGCGTTTGGCTCTCACGTCGTTCCACTGACAGGCTCCGTCGACCAGGTTAAAAAAGTCGTCAAAGACTACCGCGTTTATGCGAGAAAAGTGCCTTTGGAAGACGGTGATTACACCATGGACCACACCGCAGCGGTTTACATGCTGAACGGTGATTTGGATTTCGTGGGAACCATCAGCTATCAGGAACCTGAAGAAACAGCGCTTCCAAAAATCAGAAAGTTGCTTGGTAGCTCATAAAAGTTTAGGGTGTCTGAGAATTCAGGCACCCTTTTTTGGATGAAGACATGAAAGATCATGCAGCTCTTTATGCTGGCACAGCCGTCGTTGGACTTCTGCTGATCTCAGCCACCGCATTCCTTTGGATGCGCTATGGCAATTTGCTTTTCTCAGACAAACTGTTAAATGCACTGGCTGGTTGCTTCGGCCTTTAGGCTAAGCTTTTAATCATCCCAGTCAGGTGACATATGCGGCTTGATCAATTCCTCGTCGAACATGGCTATTTTGAAAAGCGGGCCCGTGCTCGTGATGCAATTTTGCGCAACACAGTCATGATAGACGGTACGCCTGCAAAAAAGCCTTCGCAGAAGATAGCGGGCAAACCTGACATCTCTATCGATGATCCGGCCTCTGACTATGTCTCCCGCGCTGCATTAAAGCTCATCAAAGGCCTGGAGCATTTTTACCTCGCCCCTGCTGGGAAGATCTGCCTTGATATTGGCGCCTCGACTGGAGGCTTCACGCAGGTTCTGCTGGAACATGGTGCTCAGATTGTCCATGCCATTGATGTTGGACATGGTCAGTTGGCGGATAAGATCTCCAACAACCCACGGGTTGTCCGTAAAGACGGACTGAATGCCCGTGAGTTGACGCTTGAACATCTAGAAGGCCAGCATCCGGAGTTTCTGGTTTCGGACGTAAGCTTTATCTCTCTGAAGCTTGCCTTACCACCAGCTCTTGAGCTGGCTGCTGATGGTGCTGTAGGCGTCTTCCTCGTCAAGCCACAATTTGAAGCTGGACGTGAGCGGATTGGGAAAGGTGGTCTTGTTGCTCCTGAGATTGCAGAGGAGATCTCTGTTGAGCTGCAAGAGTGGATGAATGCCCAACCGGGTTGGTCCGTCCTTGGCATCACTTCCTCGCCGATCAAAGGTGGTGACGGAAATGCTGAGTATCTGATGGCCTGCCAAAAGACACCATCATAGTTATCGTGAAGCCCTCTCCCGAGGCATAGAAGTACTCAGGAGAGGGTATTCCAGTGCTTCTTTAAAGTGCTCGCAATTATGCGCGTAGCTGAGACACGAAGCCTTCCACGCGTTCTTTGAGCTCTTCAGCAAGATCAGTCAGATCCACTGAGGCCTTTTTTACGCTCAACGCGGAATCGCTGGTATCCTCTGCCGCTTTGCCTATGTCATTTACGCTGGCGAAGACTTCCTTGGTTCCGTTGGATGCAAGCTCGGCACTTCTGGCAATCTCACTGGTTGCCACGCCCTGCTCTTCAACTGCAGCAGCAATATTGGAGGCTACTTCGTCAAGTTCGCTGATGGTTTTGGAAATGCCCGCGATCTCATCAACAGCTCCTTGCGTTGCTTCCTGAACGCCGCTGATCTGTTCAGCAATGCTTTGGGTTGCCCGCCCTGTTTGATTAGCCAGATCCTTCACTTCATTAGCAACTACGGCAAACCCTTTGCCAGATTCCCCAGCTCGGGCCGCTTCAATAGTGGCATTCAAGGCAAGAAGGTTGGTCTGATCGGCAATGGCATTGATGATATCAATCACTTCGCCAATTTTCAGCACGGCTTCGGAAAGACCGCGCACGGTGATGTTGGTTTGCTCGGACTTAGAGACTGCCACTGCAACCGTTCTTGAGGCCAGATCAACCTGCATCCCAATTTCGCGAATGGATGCTGTCAGCTCCTCCGCTGCAGAACTAACGGTTTGTACGTTAACAGAGGTCGCCTCTGCAGCACTTGCCCCAGCTTGTGCACGAGACTGCGCTCTCGTTGCAGCAGGCTCAAGCACCTCGGCATATGACTTCATGCCTGTGGCTGCGGATGAAACAGTCTGCACGACGGTGCCCACGCTCTTTTCAAAGTCAGAGACAATCTTCGTCCGCGTGGCCTTCTCTTCTGCTCTGCGCTTACTTTCCTGCTCTTTCTTGTCTGCCTCCATCTCCTTTACTTTGATGGCATTGTCTTTGAACACCCGTACAGCGGTGATCATGTCCGAGATCTCATCTTGCTGGCGGCGCTCTGAGATATCGACATTCAGATTTCCTGAGGCCAACTCACCCATAACCCTGGTCAGAGAAGAAATTGGCTTGCTCAATGAACTGGCAAATATCCATGCACCTAAAGCTGCAAAGAGTGCGAGTATCACACCCAAGACAGAGACAAGCGAGAACATCTGATTGGATGCTTCAAGGATCTTACTGCGTGGGATCGTAATCACCAGCAGCCATGGCTCTTCGGTTTTTGCGATGCTGATTGGAACACCAACCTGCAGCATCTCAACATTACCGACCTGCGTGTTGGGCAGAATGCGGGTTTTTCCGGAGTTTAACGGCTCAAGAATTGCTTTTGAAAAACCAGCTGAACCAGCAGCTTTGGAGACAAGCTGGCTATCTGGATTGGAGACAATTGTTCCTGAAGAGCTGATCAGCGTGAGATAGCCTTCCTCATAGGGATGCATGCCATTCAATCGCTCCTGTATGTCAGAGAGAGCAATGTCTACACCGGCAACACCGTCTCTGGCTCCAAAGCCATCCACCGGTACAACAAGAGATGTGATTAGGGTATCCACGCCACCAACAGAGTAGGTGTAGGGCTCCAGAATGATCTCTTCACCACTTCTTTGTGCAAGCAAGTAGTAGTCACCTGCCCCATCCTTTTCATAATCGACAAGTGCTTCCCGGCCAATCTGTCCACCCGAGCGGAACCAGTACGGGATAAATCTTCCGGTCTGGTCATGATATGGCTTATTGGCCCAATCCTGATCCTTGCCATCAAATGCATCAGGTTCCCAAGCCGCCCAACTGCCAATCAGTTGTTCATTGCTCTTGAGGACGCTTTTGAGGATCTCAGCAGAAGCGTCCCGATTAGCATCCCCACTTTTCCTGAGTGCATCTAATGCATTGGCTGTGTTTCGCGCGACGGCAAAAGATTGATCCAACTCAGCTTTGACGACGGCTGCACTTTCCTTGGCGATTTCGTTAGAAAGCCCGATTGCTTGTTCTTCAATAACTCCTGCCCCAATGAACAAGACAGATCCCGATGAGGCAACCATCGACACCAGCGCAATCACGACAACCCAAAATGTCAATTTCCCTTTTAATTTCAAAGACGCCATTGAAAACTCCTACAGAACATCGCCGATTATTTTTGGGAAAGTTGCAGCCATAGAATGTATACCCACACGCATGCAACCAGCACATTACGTTGGGAAATCGATCAAATAGACAAACAAAAAGTTTATTTCAGAGAACATTTTAAATAGATCGACAAAATCTCATCTGAAACTCAGTATAAAGTGGCGCTGAGTACGCCTATACAGCAATTTTCCACATTACCTTTGCGTCACAGAGGATTACTTCCCCTAGATCAGATCGAAGACTAAACATCGCCGCCCATTCTCCCTCAAACAGAATGCCGGACTTCGCGAGATCAAGCATTGCATGTCTCAGTGCAGCGCTGTAAACGCTGTGCCATGTCTAAGAAGCCTGAAGCCACTGTAGAAACCCTCCGTATTGCACGCCTTGCCCATAAAGGTGATGGTGTTGCTGAGACCGATGCCGGACAGATCTTTGTTCCCTATACACTTGAAGGCGAGCTTGTCAGCGCCCAGGTGCAAGGAACACGTGCGGAACTTAACGAGATCATTGAGCCGAGCCCGCATCGCATCGCGTCCGTGTGCAAGCATTTCAGCACATGTGGCGGCTGCTCTTTGCAGCATATGGATGAGCCTTCCTACAAGGACTTCAAGCGGCAACAAGTGATTGACGCGCTTGCCTCCCGTGGCATTGAAACGCCAGTGGAAGATGTGGTGGTTTGCGGCAAGGGCAGTCGCCGCCGTGCTGTGTTTGCAGCTGTAAAAGCAGGCCATAAAGTGCTGTTTGGCTATCACACAGCTAAATCCAACCGACTTGTAGACATTGAAGAATGCCCTGTGATTGCGCCTGAGCTCATGAAAGCTGTGCCCGGACTTCGCAAGCTTGCTGGCGAAATTTTGCCGCGTAAGGGCGAACTGAAGTTCACCGTGACGACAACACAGAGCGGCCTTGATGTTGCTATTGGTGGGTTGGGTAAAAACAAAGACAAACATTACCTTGAACTGTCACAGGGTGCTGTTGAGAATGACTTTGCACGCCTGACTGTTGATGGTGAGACAATTATTGAGATCCGTCCTCCTTTACTGGACATGAGCGGCGTCGCTGTTCCAATCCCTTCCGGTGGGTTTATTCAGGCAGCCTTGAGCGCCGAAAAAACCATGGGCGATCTTCTTTCAGAGGGTTTGAGCGGCTGCAAGCGTGTAGCTGATCTGTTCTGCGGTGCAGGCACGCTGACCTTCAATATCGGACAGTTTGCCAATGTGCATGCGGTGGAAGGCGAAGCAACGTCACTGAAAGCACTTGATCTTGGATTGCGCCGTGCCAAGGGCCTTAAGAAAGTCACCACTGAACGCCGTGATCTGTTCCGCCGACCAATTGTTGCTAAAGAGCTTGATAACTTTGGCAAAGGTTTTGATGGTGTGGTGTTTGATCCGCCGCGTGCTGGTGCTCTTGCCCAAGCACAGGAACTTGCAAAATCTCCAGTCAAGAAGATCGTTGCTGTTTCCTGCAGCCCTGCCAGTTTTGCTCGTGACATTCGAGAGTTGCTGGACGGTGGCTATCAGATCAAACGCGTTGTGCCGATTGACCAGTTTCTCTATTCCCCTCATGTTGAAGTGGTTGCTCTGCTGGAACGCGGCGCATAAGCGGTGATTATGCAGGCGGCAAGTTGCGAGTAATTTGCCGCCTTCCCTAAACTTTCGATATTTGCCCTAAGTTTGAAAGCCCGTGTTACGGAAGCTTCACGCCCCTTGTGTATACTTAACTAAGTTTGTGACGCGCACAGGTGGTCGAGCCATTGATCAAGGGCCTTTCAGTTTTTGCCGCTATCATTTGCATCGTACTGGGCCTGCTCACGGTCTGGACCCCTATTCCAACGGGCGTACCGCTGTTGGCGCTGGGGACAGTCCTGCTGATTGCCACAAGCCGCAGGTTTGCAAAATTCGTACGGCGGCACAGGAAAAACTTCACCTGGCTCAATCAGGCTCTGCATTGGATTGAAGTGCGATCCAGTGGTCGTTTCAAGAAGATCATCCGCCGGACCCGCCCACGTTATTTCAAGCGGCAAAGAGGCAAAGGGCAGCCTTCCCCTAAAGATAACGGCACTAAGTCTGCCGCGTAATTTCCCAAGACAACCAAATCAGGTAGGTTCTTTTCCAATTACAGGAGAAGTATATGCCAGCTTACGTCATTGTTGATACAAAAATTGAAGATCCCATCGCCTATGAGGATTACAAGGCCCAGGCTCGCCCGATTGCTGAGAGCTTCGGCGGCATCTACAGGGCACGTGGCGGTGATATGGATGTGGTTGAGAGTGATTTATGGACACCACACCGTCTCGTCATCGTGGAGTTTCCAAACATGGAAAAAGCGCAGGCGTTTTTGAACTGTCCGGAGTATGCCCCTGTTGCCAAAATCCGTCATGGTGCTGCTAAGTGTAGCCTGACGATTATTGATGGGGTGTAAGTTCTGGGAGCCTGAGGAGCGTTAGGTGCTCAGGCCACCGCTGACGATAATGAAAGGTGCAGCATCATTCAGGTTGAGTGCTGACCAGTCTCCATAGGAAGCTGTTGCGCGCAGGCCAACGGCTTCCAACAGGTCGCGGATATGATCGCGATGCACGAAGCGGCGCATGTTGTTTCTAGAGTAATGCTGACCGTCGCTGTCATAGTGGGTTTGCATGGACACGAGACCGTTTTTGTCTGGCCCGGCTGTATCCTGCCACAGCGACACTCTTTGCCCTTCAACCGAGCGGACCAAAAGAGGTTTGCCTTTCTGGCCCCACTTCTCCCATGGGCGTGCTTTCGGGTTTTCCATACCGAAGGCGAATTTGCCATTTGGTTTCAGATGAGCAGCGATGGTTTGGAGAACGAGGATCTGATCCGTGTTGGTTGCAAAGGCCTGGAAAGCATTACCAGTAATGATAATGCGGTCGAATTTCTGATTGAGGTGCACCGTTCGGGCATCTGCTTCCAACCACGTTACCGTCTCAGACCGTTTTACGGCTTGTGCGATTTTCTTCGGATTTCGGTCGACGCCAACAGTGTCTACGCCTTGTCTGGAAAGCGCGTTGGACAGTGCACCTGTGCCGCAGGCAATTTGCAAAACGCTTCCACCTGGCGTGCAAGCAAAGTTGAAAAGATAATCATCATCTGCCCCCCAATCTTTATCCAGACTGGTAAAGCTGCATGTGTTTCCCTTTGTCTCCGTGCGGTTCAGCTGCATGATAATTGCCTTCCGGGTCCTGTCCTTCCTAATAAAAGTTAGGTTAAGAGTGTTAACGTCTTGTAACAGGATAAGCGGATTTGCGGCCAAACAAAGAATTCTGAGGTATTTAATCTGCTCAATGATTGTTTATAGATCAGTGTTGCAGAGAAACATCATTACCCACGCCAGAACTGCCTAGTTCTTTGCAACAGGATCTCAGGATCACACGCAAGGAGATGTAAATCCACTTCAAGTACTGGTGCGTTCGACTTGGCTTTTTTCAAGCGCCAATTCTTTCGCATGGCCAAACGCGGTAAAGACTGAGGCTCTCGCTTTACGAGGCAGTCCTCTATGGGGCCCTTGAGTTTGATATGCAGCTGGTTGAACTCCATGGTGCGGACAGCTGTTTTGTAGAGGGAAAGATCTGCAATTGCTGACCAACGCAGAACACCAAGTCTCTCCAGATATAGCCCGGTTTCATTGGCTGCAATTTGAGGGCGTTTGTCGATGAAGGGGTAATGCCACTGAACACTGAGGAAAACAGGCAGGGATGCCAATGCAGGGATCAGTGAACCGCTCACAATGCCTGTACCAAGAAGAGCTGCCCCAAGCAGCAGGCTGCCGTAAACGACCGGCTCGCCTGTCCCTTTGCGATAGCCCAGTGTGAATGGTTCAGCCGAGCTTTGCTCTTCCTGCCATGGATCAAGATCAAACTGAGACATGCCCCCGCCACTTTCCATATTGCGCCGGGGGCTCATTCGTTAGTCCGCCGGTGTTTCCGTTGCTTCAACTTTCAAGCCAAAGCCTTCAAGGCCAACATAGTGGCGCTCACGCGATGCAATAACCCGGATGGAGTTGGCTCCCAGATCTTTCAGGATCTGCGCACCGAGACCAACTTCGCGCCAGTCTTCAGACCGGCCCTGAGCGGAATCGTGCTGCTCATGCTCAGCAGCTTCCAGGTTATCACGATGACGGTTGGACTTGCTTGCAACGCCTACCGCACCTTCACGCAGGTAAACAATAATGCCTCGGCCTCGTTCCGCAAAGTCTTCCATGATTGCTTCCAGAGGTTTGGTTTGCCCAAACACATCATCCAGAACGTTTTCCAGATGAAGTCTGACCGGAATATCCTGACCATCGCGCACGTCGCCGTAAACCAGCGCCAAGTGGCCAACATTGTCGAACGGAGTAGAATACACGATGGCGCGCGCTTTGCCTGCTGTGGTCTCTACGTCGAATTCATCGATACGGCTTACGAGGTTTTCATGACGCTGACGCCATGCAATGAGATCCGCGACTGAAACCATTTTTAGGTTATGCTCACGGGCGAAAGCTTCAACCTGCTCACCGCGCTTTACAGTACCATCGTCATTCACCAGCTCGCTGATGACGCCGACTTCTGGCAGGCCAGTCAGCTTACATAGGTCGACTGCTGCTTCTGTATGGCCAGAGCGCATGAGGACGCCGCCCTCTTTTGCCACCAAGGGGAAGATGTGACCCGGACGAACGAAGTCAGCTGCGCCAGCATTTGGGTTAGCAAGGCCGCGAACAGTTGCACAGCGCTGCTCAGCGGAGATGCCTGTTGTCAGGCCCGGCGCATAGTCCACGGAGACGGTGAACGCAGTTGCCAGTGGAGCGTCGTTGTTGGCGACCATCGGCTCAAGGTGCAGGCGCTTTGCTTCTTTGAGCGTCATCGGAGCACAGACGATCCCAGAGGTGTGGCGAATGATGAATGCCATTTGCTCAGGGGTGATCATGTTGGCTGCTACGATGAGATCGCCTTCGTTTTCTCGATCATCATCATCAGTTACAACAACCATCTCGCCGTTTTCGAAGGCGCGCAGGGCTTCGGCTACTCTTGTTTGAGACACGACGTACTCCTTGTTTTCTTTTAGTCCGAGAAAATCGTTGGGGGTCACCTGATGGCCCGTCGCTTCAGCGATTTTCTGGGCCATTTCTCGAGAAATCCATGCGCTTGGGTCGTTGCACAGAGCCGTTACAGATGCAGGAGACAAACCAGCGCGGCGTGCAAAGGCACTCCTGCTTTCACCAGCGTCTTCCAACCATTCAGTCAAGCGCATAATCCTAGCCCCTTGGCTATGTAATTTTCAGTGATACTGAAATCGCGCTTTTGCCGCTGGAAATCAAGAGGCAAACTGAAAAAAGCTTACCGCTTTCTACCTAGGTCGTATCTGTTCCTGATCTTGAGGTGAATAAACGGTTTGCGGCTTTGCGCGAACGCGCTCGGTTATAACTAACTGCCCTGCCTCGGCCCCGTATTTTAGGAGAGCAAGCACTGAAATCACCGCATGGCATCCCATGCAGTGTTGGACCAGAGTTCCCGAAGGTCGGGATGAGCAAGGCGGCAGGCAATACCTGCGCTATTTATTAGTAATGAGTCTTCGGCATTGGCTACACGCCTTGCCCGGGCTTTCTTTGGATGAACAACGTCGCCTCTTTTGCCTATAAGGCACGATAGTCAGTTTCCTGAAAAGACAGTGGCTTACCCAGTCAGGTTTCCCTAGCCAGACAGTTCCTCCGTCTTTGATAGACACTTTCGCAAAAGCAGGTTTTACTGCCGGTGCTCGTGTATCTATCACCGCGTGATACCCTATAGTCCTGGGCCCTTCCCCTCAAACCATGCGGTCACGTTTGAAGTTCGGTTCACCGGACCTCTGAAAGGTGCGTTACGTCTTCCAGAAGCCCCGCCCAACCTACGACAAACTGACGGTCGCTCCGCCAGCAGCCCGTTACGTAGGCATGCGCTTAGTATGGGCATGGTTTTGAACCAGGGGGATAAGTTTTTTGGAATGCATCCAGAGCTTGAAGGCAGGCCAATATAAAGAAACGCCTCATCCAACAGAAGCGTGCTCCAGTTGGATGAAAATAAAGTATCACTTTGAGGACTGGTGCGTTTTGGACACTTCCTCCGGCAAACATGACCTTGCTCGTGTTAGTCAGTGCAATTACCAGCAAAGCCCTTTTTTTGGGGGTGATACTTTATTTTCATCCTAAAGCTTCCCTTCCAAACAACAAAAAAGGCGCCGGTTTTGCCAGCGCCTTTTCAATAAGAATGAAATTAGAGGTTGAGCGGCCTTTTATCGTTCGCCGCACTGGCCTCTGTCACGCAGGACATGGTCAGCCAGAACACAGGCCATCATGGCTTCTCCAACCGGAACTGCGCGGATGCCAACGCAAGGGTCGTGACGACCTTTGGTCATCACGTCGACCTCTTCCCCGCTGCGGGTGATGGATTTGCGTGGTGTCAGGATGGAAGAGGTTGGCTTTACAGCAAAGCGAACCACGACCGGCGCACCGGAAGAGATACCGCCCAGCACGCCACCTGCCTGATTGGACAGGAAGTCAGGCTTGCCATCTTCGCCCATACGCATTTCGTCGGCGTTCTCTTCACCAGTCAAACATGCAGCTTCAAAACCGTTGCCGATCTCAACACCCTTCACAGCGTTGATGGACATCATGGCTGATGCGAGGTCCTGATCCAGCTTGCCGTAAAGCGGGGCACCGAGACCCACTGGCACATGTTCTGCGACGACTTCAATCACGGCCCCAATTGAAGAACCGTCCTTGCGGATCCCATCGAGGTATTCTTCGAAGAACTTGGCAGCTTCCGCATCCGGGCAGAAGAATGGATTGTTGCCCACTTCGTTCCAATCCCAGTTGTCGCGATTGATCTTATGCGGGCCCATCTGGACCAGTGCGCCGCGGATCAGGATGTTTGGAATGACTTTGCGCGCCAAACCACCAGCAGCTACGCGGGATGCTGTTTCGCGTGCTGATGAACGTCCACCGCCACGATAGTCGCGGATACCGTATTTGGCATCGTAGGCGTAATCTGCGTGGCCCGGACGGTAGCGTTCTTTAATTTCGGAGTAATCCTTGGAGCGCTGATCAGTGTTCTCGATCATCAGGGAGATGGGCGTACCGGTCGTACGTTGTACGCCGTCTTCATCCACCATCACACCAGAGAGAATTTTGACCTGATCCGGTTCACGGCGCTGGGTGGTAAACTTGTTTTGCCCCGGCTTGCGCTGGTCCAGATACACCTGAATCTCTTCTGCTGTGATTGGAAGCAGAGGCGGACAACCATCGACGACGCAGCCAAGCGCTGGTCCGTGGCTTTCGCCCCATGTTGTTACGCGAAACAGATGACCAAAGGTGTTGTGGGACATGTTCTAGCAGTTCACTTTTAGAGCATGAGCACGCCCTGTTCGGCTGACTCTCTTCAATCAACCAGAACGCGCTCTGAGAATTACAGTGGTTTTAGGTGGGTTCCGACGGCAGGTCAATTGAGAGCCTTGCAGCACTTGCGTAATTTTCCCGAATGAACGAACTGGATTTTGGCCTATTTCCAGATCTACGACTAAAAATGAAGGATCGCAGGGGGTGCAAAGCGCATTCAGGCACCGGCAAGTTTAGCGCACGAGCAATATTTCATACAAAAAGCCCGAGTAGCGTGGTGGTCACGTACCCGGGCTTTTCTTATTCATTCAAACTTTTCAGTCAGGATGTCAGCCTTGGATAAAGCTTAAGCGTTGTTTTCCTGAATAAGTCGTTTTGCGACCAGATCATGGTCGAGCCACAGAACCGGGCCTTCTGGCTGGCTGGCTTCGCCAAACATGAGCATGCCAGTTGCTGCAACAACGTGCTGGCTAAGCTCGTCGCTGACCAGAACATTGCGTTCATTATGCAGATCTACGATTTCCTGCGAGGTGCCAACGGTTTTGTCTACCTGCTCCGCTGAGTTTGGCATTGGCCAAGCTTCAAAGTTGTAGAACGGCTGCATCGCCTCACTGGTCTGATAGTCAGATACCTTTTGCAGAACGTCATCGAGAGATGCTTCCGGCTTGAGCATGCCCTGACACTTCTGCCAGAGTGCATCCACCCATGCGCCACCGCCTTCTTTCTTGAAGGCTTGCAGCAGTGGCAAGAGAGACAGCTCGATGCCTGCAAACACGTCTGAAGAGTTGGTGCGGATTTCAGGGCAGTTGAACACTGTTGCCTTCACGCCGTCTTTCCACGCGCTTTCAGCAAAGTTCTCCAGAGCCATTTTAGCGTAGCCCTGCGTGTAGTTTGTGTAAGTCTGCCAGCGATACTCATCCTCAATCAGGATGCGGGTGCCGTGATACCCATAGGCGGTGTAGCGCACTTCGCCGCCAGCTGCTTCCACGCGATCGCGGAGCGTCTTACTGGCTTCCAGCAGGTAACCGAAGCTGTTTGCGGTTACTTCCTCGAAGTTTTGCAGGATCAGCTTGCCCAGATCACTCTCGATAAGAGATTGGGATGGCATGTAGCGTGCGCCGCGGCCTTTGTAGATGCGGTTCGCGATTGCCATAAACACTTTTGCACGCGGAATACCGCCTGCCATTGTGTGAGCGAAGAAGACATTCTTACCCGCAGGGATCATGGTATCCAGCTGTTCCATGACCTGAGAAAGAGCGCCTTTGAAACGGTTGGAGCCAAGATCGCGGCAGATCTCAACATGATCCCAGTCGAGCTTGTGATCCTGCCAATCTTTAATGGTCATTTCGTTGACCAGATCAGTTGGCGTCGCAGTACCTTCCGGCGCATCCAACTCAAAACCCGCACGCAGAGGCACGTTGATGATTTTGCCACCCAGATTGGCTTCTGCTTCAGAAAGCTCTTCTGGTGTCAGTGCGCGTGGCTTGTTGTTTTCATCCGGACGACCGACAGTAATGCCGATCACTGTCATCCCGGCTGCCTTTGCCTGATCGATCAAGCCAGTCGCATATCCGCGACCAAAAAGTTCGCCGAAGAGTACGAAGACATCGCCCTCTCCAAAAACGGTATTGCTGCTGATTGCCTTGAGTGGTCGAGACGTCTTCATCAAGATCTTCCAAAAAGTTTAAGAGTTTCGAGATTTCATAGGTGAGCGTTCTGCTCTTGTTGCCTGAAAATAACGAGTTACAACTGATTTAGGTAGCCTGTTTAGCTGGTCTTTATGCAGATTGTAGCAAAGCATTCCAAAATGTCGTGGACTGCCTTTGCTATGGTATTCACTTTATGTGTCACAGTTTATCGCTGACGCAAAAACCTGATCAATTTAACGACCAAGAAATGCGTTGTAAGCCCCCAATCTTAAAGGCTTGGTACAGCGCTGGACGTGAGAGCACGCATTGGTACATCCATTGATCGGAAGGACCCGCGTGTCTCCGTATTCTTTTGGATCTGAACTTTAAATCCACGCCTCAGAGCCATCGCGCCAAAGAAGGAACTGGTCTTGTGGCGTCTCAAGATCCGGGATTTCAGCTGGTGCATACCCGCAGAGCAGGCCGCGCAACACACGCATCACCACGCCATGTGCAACGATGATCATGGGATCCTTTTGCTCTGACATCCATTCGAAGATGCGATCAGAAACCATTTTGTAGCTTTCCCCTTCGGGATGTACATAGCCCCATTTATCTTCGCGCCGCATGCGAACGACTTCAGGACGCTCGACCATCATTTCAGGAACGGTCATTCCCTCCACATTGCCGAATGTGATTTCACGAAGGCGCTCATCGACTTTGTAATCGTGCGGATCCAGTCCCATTTCCTTGCGCAGAATTTCCATGGTCTCCCGCGCGCGGATCATGGGTGAGCTGACAAAGATGAAATCATCTGCTGTCTTGCCAAGGTCTGGGAGGAAGTCCTTCATCACCATACCGTTGCGCCGGGCCTGTTTGCGACCGGTGTCGTTGAGCGGAATATCCTGACCGCCCTGCATGCGCCCTTCCAGGTTCCAGTCTGTTTGTCCGTGACGGACATACAAAAGCGGAGTTGGTGTGGTTTTCGCAAGGGGCATCAACGAGCCAGTCATTCCATGGGCCTTCTTCGTAAGATTAGTCGGCAACCGATTTGTAGCGGCTTCTTACGAGGTACATGTGTCATTCCTCGTTAGAAAACAACAGTTATGCACACATTCTTGATTTAAGTCATACGTGCCTTTACCGGCACCTTTCACGTAAAAAAGGCGCCCCGAGGAGCGCCTTTTCTCAAACTTAAAAGCTTAGCTCACTTAGACGACGGAGATATCCGGTGCGTCTACTGCCTTCATGCCAACCACATGATAGCCGCTGTCCACATGGTGGGTTTCACCGGTGACAGAGCGGGACAGGTCGGATGTGAGGTAGAGAGCGGAATTTCCAACATCATTGATGGTTACGGTTTCACGCAGTGGTGCGTTGTACTCGTTCCATTTGAGGATGTAACGGAAATCGCCGATGCCAGCTGCTGCCAGTGTTTTGATTGGGCCTGCAGAAATCGCGTTTACACGGATCTTCTTAGGACCAAGATCAACCGCCAGGTATTTGACGCTTGCTTCCAATGCAGCCTTTGCAACGCCCATGACGTTGTAGTTAGGCATAACCTTCTCAGCACCGTAGTAGGTGAGAGTTACGATGGAACCACCTTCGGTCATCAGCTTTTCTGCACGGCGGGCAACGGATGCCAGCGAGTAGCAGGAAATCTGCATTGTCTTTGCAAAGTTGTCTGCGCTGGTATCCAGATAACGGCCAGTCAGTTCTTCTTTGTCAGAGAAAGCGATCGCATGAATGACGAAGTCGATCTTGCCCCATTTTTGCTCCAGAACTTCAAATGCTGCATCAATGCTTGCTTCGTTCGTAACGTCACAATCACCTACAACAAGTGCGTCGAGCTTTTCTGCTAATGGTTCAACACGCTTCTTCAGCGCTTCACCCTGATAGGTGAGTGCGATTTCAGCTCCGGCATCGTGTAGTGCTGTTGCAATACCCCAAGCGATGGACCGATTGTTGGCCAGTCCCATGATGAGACCACGTTTGCCGGCCATCAATCCTTGCGCTTCTGCCATGTTTTTCTCCTGAGTGAATATCACTTAATCTAGTGAACAGCCCCAAATTGCTATGGCACACTGTTCATTTGGCTTCAAGCCGTCGAAAAAAGTCCAATCAGACATGGACGTGTTCTTGCGCTCCCATTATCTGATAGTTAGAGCCAGATCAACTTCCAACACTGCGACGGAAACATGACTATTCCAAATTTGGTGAACGCGTTTCAAAAGATTATCGGGGACGCAAATGTGCTTGTCAGTGACCATGACAAGGCCCCATTTCTTGTTGAGTGGAGAGACAAATTTCGAGGCGCCACACCTATGGTGCTGCGGCCCGGTTCCACATCAGAAGTTGCAGAGTGCGTGAAGCTTGCGGCTCAGCATGGTCTCACTGTGGTTCCACAGGGTGGCAACACGGGTTTGGTCGGGGGTCAAATTCCCAATCCAGACGGTAGCGAAATCGTGCTATCCCTTTCTAGATTAAATAAAATTCGCCACATCGACCCTGAAGGTTATACGATGGTAGCAGATGCAGGCGTCACACTGCAGGCTGTTCATGATGCGGCTGAAAAGCATGATCGATTATTCCCTTTGACGCTCGCTTCGCAAGGTTCCTGTGAGATTGGTGGCAACATTGCAACCAACGCCGGAGGCACTGCCGTCCTGTCCTACGGGAACACCCGGGACCTTGTTCTCGGGCTCGAAGTTGTGCTCGCAAATGGTGAGGTTTGGGAGGGGCTTCGGACCCTGCGCAAAGACAATACCGGTTACGATTTGAAACAAATATTTATCGGCTCAGAGGGCACTTTGGGGATCATTACGGGTGCCAGCCTCAAATTATACCCAGCTCCGGCGTCGGTAGAGGTGGCTTTGGTCGCGCTAGATTCGCCCGCTAAGGCACTTTCACTGTTTTCATTGGCAAAAAGCCATGCCGGGAACATGCTTACCGGATTTGAGTTGATGCCGCAGACCGGCATGCAGTTCATTTGTGAGCATATGGAACAATCACGCAATCCGTTTGAAGAACAGCATCCGTGGTATGTGCTCATCGAGATTTCGGCGGGTACGAAAGACATCGACCTTGCCAGCCTGACAGAGACCATCTTCACTGAGGCGTTTGAGGCTGATCTGCTGCGTGACGGATTGCTGGCGCAAAGCAAAGCGCAGGCTGCTGATTTCTGGCGGTTGCGTCATGGGCTCTCAGAGGCGCAGAAGTTTGAGGGCGGATCCATCAAACACGATGTCTCTGTGCCTGTTGCAAAGGTGCCTGAGTTTCTTGAGGAAGCGATCGCAGCGGTTAAAGAAGCCGTGCCGGGATGTCGTCCGGTTCCGTTTGGACATATGGGCGACGGCAACATCCATTTTAACATCACCCAGCCGAAGGGTGCTGATAAAGCCGAGTACCTTGCCAAGTGGGATGATGTGAATCGGATCGTGCATGGGATCGTTGCCAGCTACAACGGCTCAATCTCCGCAGAACATGGCATCGGCATCCTGAAGCGAGATTTGCTTGCAGAAGTGAAGAGCGCCACAGAGATGAACATGATGCGCGCTATTAAAGACGCACTCGACCCGACCAACATGTTCAATCCGGGCCGCGTTCTTTAGACAGTCCTAGTCAGGTGCTTCCAGTCCTTCCGGGAGCACCTGTCCTCCATCAACGACAATTTGCTGCCCAGTGATGTAACCTGCTTCTTCGCTGGCAAGGAAAAGCACAGCGCTTGCTACGTCTTGTGGCGCACCCAATCGGCCAAGCGGAATCGTTTGCCCCATCTTCTTCAGATACGCATCACCGAGGTCATCCAGCGCTTCTGTCCTGATATTGCCGGGCAGAACCGAATTCACTGTGATCTTGTGAGGGGCCAACTCCAAGGCGGCTGTTCGCATGAAACCCAGTTGCCCTGCTTTGGACGCTGCATAATGAGACCAGCCAGCATCCCCGGTAATCGGGCCAGTAATTGACGAGGTGAGGATAATCCGCCCCTGCCCGGCTTCTTTCATATGCGGGAGGGCTGCCTTTACGCAGTAGAAGGAGGAACGCAAGTTTGTATCAAGCACATGATCCCACTGCTCGGGCTCCATCTCCTCAATCGTCTGTTTTGGGAAGATGCCTGCGTTGGCACATATGATATCCAGCCCGTTTTCGTTTGCCGTTTCATCGACAATGGCCTTGACTGCTTGCCACTGGGTGACATCACACTGAAGGAACTGCCCTGCCCCACCTGCCAGAGCGATTTCCTCTACAGCGTTGGCGCCTGCTTCTTCTCCACGAGCAGCGATGGTGACAAAGGCACCTGCACGGGCAAAAGCCAGCGAGATGCCCAAGCCGATACCTTGGGAGCCACCCGTAACAATGACAGATTTCCCTTTAAGCGACGCCAACATCGTTGATCCCTCATAGTCTCTTGGTGTTGGCCTGAGTATGTTGTGCAGAGGCTAAAACAAGTCTAACTGCCCGTTGTTTCCTGAAGAGCCACCTGCAACCTTCTTTTGGGGTTTTGGCTTGGCTGGTGTTTTGAGTGGCTTAGGAGGAGTTGGAATGACCTCCCGCTCCCATAAAGACGGGTCATCATTGGTCACGCTGTTCACACGCGTTGAGATCGGTGTTGCAATTAACAGCCCATCATCCACAGGTTGCAGCAATTTAACTGCGTCCCGTGACATCACAGTTCCGTTACTCAACCAGTCATTGAAATGCTCTGGAGGGATGATTGCGGGCATGCGATGATGCACTGGCTTCACCGTCCCATTGGCCTCAACCGTGATTACAGCAGCGGTATCAATGTCTCCACCATCAGGATGGGAGTAAGTTTCCCACAGGCCTGCGAAGGCAAGAAGGCGTCCATCGGCTGGCGCGATCCAATAGGGCTGCTTTGCCGCACCCTTGCGTTGCCACTCGTAAAAACCATTTGCAGGTATCAAGCATCTACGGTGACGAACGGCTGCACGAAACGAGGGTTTCTCTTCTAAAGTTTCGGCTCTGGCATTGAGCAAAAGCGTGAAACTTGCTGGGTCTTTGACCCATGATGGGACCAAGCCCCATCGTGCTAACCCAAAGTGGCGCCCACCATTTTCGTGTTTTACGAGTGCAATTGGCTGAGTCGGTGCTATGTTGTATCTCGGTGGAAAATTCGGCTGTTCGGCATAATCAAACAACGCTTTGACTTCTTCCGGAGACGCTGACAGGCTATATCTACCACACATGCAGATTACTCTGTTTGCATTTTAGTAAAATTGCAACCAATCGAGAGATAGGTTCCGCGCGACAGATAGGAAGCTGGGAGGCTGCAATGGATATGTACTGCGATAAAATCGGCGTAGGAGAACTTTCTCCTGAGCTTTTGACGCATGCAAACATCAATCCATCCACGGGCCTTGCAACTGACTATCTCAATCATTTCAATGAGGTTGTTATGCTTCTTGAAATGCTTCCTGATATTCCCGATTGCGCAGAAGATGTTCTGGCCTGGGAACCGGCTGACTATATCACACATTTCAGTGCCTCTAAGTTCTCAGCAAAAGAATTGGCTATTCGCGCATACGGAGCTGTTGATTTGCCGCTTAGGACTGCACTGGAAAAGTGTATTGGTGAAGTTGATCAGGAAGTTATCTCCTTACAAAAAATGCTTGGCTCTGCTGAAGTAACAGGTGAACTGCTGCAAATCGTTCAGGATAAAGCCGTTACCGTCATTCGACCGCTGCTTTCACAAGCAGGGTCGATCATCCATGGGCATCTGCCGGATGAGACAATCAGCACTGAGGAAAGCACTCAAGCGGATGTTGACGCCCTGTTCTCATGAGCAAAATAATTATTCCGGAATACATTGAGGCAACCAGCGTTGCCTGTGTGCAGAACAACAAAGTTCTGCTTGTAAAGCGAGCCCAATCGCCCTCCAAAGGCCTCTGGAGTTTCCCCGGCGGTAAGGTTCTTCCCAGTGAAAACCTTAAGGATGCCGCGCAAAGAGAATTTAAAGAAGAAACATCCTTGTGCGCATCAGACCTGAAGGAATGGACGGTGTCCTATCCTTCTGCGGAAGATTGCAAGGTGCAATATCGCATTCATGTCTTTAGCTGTACCCAGGTCACTGGTGAGGAAGAAGCCCGCTCTGATGCCGCTGAACTTGGCTGGTACACTTGGGAAGAATCCATGAACCTGCCTCTTGCACCCGGCATGCAGCAGCACATTTTGAACCTTCTAAGATGTAGTTAGAGCAGATCGCGCGCACTTGCATTCGCGCATCAAGCTCTCACTCTTTAACTTCTACGCGTATTCTTATCCGAAAACCGAAACTACTTTTCGGGAATACGCTTAAGCATCTGTCCAGCAGCTAGCTGTGCAACAAGGGAAAACCGGAAATCCCCAAGGTTCCATAGTGGACAGAGTGCCGGGAGACGGCCATCCTTAGAGAATCTGAAGCAACCAGCATGCTGTGGGATCTAGCTTGACTGATATTGCAAGACTTAAAGGTTGGACACGTATCTTTGCGAAACCTGCTTGGCCGACGGGCCGAGGGATTTGCCTTGGTCTGATGCTTTTGAGTGTTGCTGCGGCCCCTGCTGCATTTGCTCAAAGCTCCCCGCAATCTCCGGGCCAACCCGTTCAGCCAGAGTTAAAAGAACCTCCCTACGAGCAACAACTTATCCGCCTCTCAGAGATTCTTGGTGCCCTTCATTATTTGCGCCCGCTTTGCGGTCATGATGAAGCGGACGAATGGCGCCAGCGCATGTACTCCTTGTTGGGTGCAGAAGTGCAGAACGAGCTGAGACGCAGGCGTCTTGTGGAGCGGTTTAATCAGAGCTATCGGGGGTTCGCTTCGGTCTATCAAACCTGCACTCCAGCGGCTGTTGAGGCCTCTCGCAGATTCGCCGATGAAGGTGTAATTATCACCCAAGAAGTAACGGGCAAGTACAGCCGCGATTGATAGAAAAGCCGGTTGTAATCGTTTTCCACAGACAATTATTGCGTGTTTTTTGGATAACTCGGCTTCGCCACAAATATTAACCATAACTTACAGAAGCTCTGGACGAGTTTACCAAAACATCAGTGAGTCGGTTGTTCCTGCCGTTTTGCGTGTTAACTTCCGTTTAACAGATAAGGCATGCGACGCTTCATTTGTTTTCGTTTGCCCGTTACATGTAACGGCAAATAACAAGAAGCAGCACATAGAGGGACATGAGAGCCAGCATGATCAAGGACGACGCTATCGCCGGCGAATTCACAGAAGAGATCGATGCATCTGATGCAGACATCCGCCGACTGGCTCTGAGCTTCATTCAGGAAGCTTGGGAGGATGGTCTTTCCCACGGCATCGACAGTACAGCTCTTGCGCATGCTGCGCTGTTCTCTGCAATGATGGATCTGGTTTCTCTTTATGGAGAAGAAGCTGTTTCCAAATTTGCGCAGGAACTGCCACAGCGCGTTGAGCGTGGTGACTACTCTTTGGAACGTCGTCTGCACTAATTTCAGCACAGCTGTTTTTTCAAAGAGCCCCGATTGATCGGGGCTTTTTTGATTCTAGCTCGGTGTTTTAGAGCACGTCACGTTCATTTACATTCGCGGAACATACTCTAGAAAATCAAATCACTTGCGACCTTGCCAAGGATGAGCGCTGCAAAAAGCAGTAGGATGATGCCTGCCCCATGGTTGATGGTGGAAAGCCAGTTGTCATTCATGCGATTTCGCAGCTTGGACACCAGCGCCGACAGGCAAGCCCACCACAAAAGTGCACCAGTCAACACGCCCAGCACGAGCGCCAAAGCACCGACATAGTCCCCCTTCTCGGGCGCATGCTCTCCCAGCGAGCCGAAAATTGCGATAAAGCCCAGGATCGCGCCTGGATTGGTCACTGTCATGGCGAAAGAGACAATCATACCGCGCCAGATCGTTGGACCACCGTCGCTCCCCCCTTTCAGGTGCGGATGAGAGCGGAACACAACAATACCGAAGATGATTAGAAGAAGACCACCTATGGTCTGGATATAGAATTCATGCCGTTCAACGAACTCTGATATTGCTGTCACGCCGAAAGCAGCAGCGGTTGCAAATACACCGTCGGCCAGGACTGCCCCAAAGCCAGCAATGAGGCCCGGAAGGAAGCCGTAATGCACTGCCCTTCTGATTGCCAACACGTTTACAGGGCCAATCGGTGCAGACGTTACGAGCCCGATAATCATACCTGTAATGAAGAGTTCAATATTCAACGCTTTAATCCAAACTTCCCAACTACGCAGAAGACCTGTCAGATCTTCCTATAAATTCTCTAAAGGCCCTTTAGCTTGTGCATAGGTTAGGGTCCGTTTCTTCCTTGATTCCTCACAAGCCCTTAAACTAGAAGCAAAGCACAAGCCCTACGTCCGTTTCGGAGCACTTCATGTATTTTCGCCTACTCATCATAGGGTTACTTTGCACTACAGCTCCGGCTATGGCTGCAACACAGGCTATCAAGACCGAAACGATTCGCATTCAACGCCCCAAGGCTGAGCAATTTCCTCTGCTTGATGAAGGTTTCAACAGAGATACCAGCGGTGAAGATGCTTTGGACAGTGAGTTTGCGGAGGAACCTCCGTTGCCAAAGCTGGACGTCTTTTATGACGATACAGAATTGCCGGAGGCTGTCAGAGCAACTCGCGCGACACTGATCAAGATTGCTCGTAGCGGCGATGTTGCTGCGCTGGCGCCTTTGTTTGCCAAGCAAGAGCAACCACCGGAACTCTCGTTCACACCTGTACGCGATCCGGTCAGCTTTCTGAAAGACAGCTCTGGTGATGGTGAAGGGCACGAGATCCTCGCAATCCTACTGGACATTGTGACAGCCGGATATGTGCGGCTCAACGAGGGAACAGAAGAAGAGACTTATATCTGGCCTTACTTTGCCCGTTACCCTTTGCATGACCTGTCCCCGTCTCAAAAGGTTGAGATGTACCAGATCGTCACTGCTGCAGATTACTTTGAAATGCTGGATTATGGTGCATGGACCTTCTATCGCCTTGGCATTTCCAAGGATGGGGATGTGCGAAGCTTTATTGCCGGAGACTAAACCGTCTTCGATGACCGGTTGATGAAAGCCCATCAAAAGTTCTGGTGGGCTTTTCGTTTGATGCCTTATCCAGCCTTGCGGATTTCGCGGTGACTTTCGTTCTCCGCTTTCAGCAGGTCCATTTGCTCCGGCTTTTCCATGAAACGAGTGTAGAAGCTGCTGTCGAGTTCCGCGTAATAAGCATATCCGCGATAGAGTGGCAGAAAACGCATTTTGGCGCGTTTGTCCTGCGCGATATCATGAAGGACATCCTTGAGGTTTTCACGCGGTAAGACGTGGAACCTGCCGAGCCACTTTTTGAGCATCAGCTTGAACAGGCCGGGCAGTCTTTCCTGCTGGCCAAAGTCCACGACTGAGAGCTGACCGCCTTTCGCCAGAAGCTTTGTGCCATTGCGCAGGGCTTCTTCCCATGGCGGGATCATAGAGACGCAGTAGGACAGGAAAACACGGTCGAAGGTGTCGATGCCGAACTTCTCGAACGGATCAAAGCTTGTGGCGTCACCCTGAGCCAGATGGATCCGGTGAGACAGGTCCGCTTTGTGTATGTTGGCCTCTGCGGTTTTCAGCATTTCTTCGGAGATATCGACGCCAAAGAACTGGCAGGTTGGGTAAGCCCTTGCGGCTTCAATCAAGTTGCGGCCAGTTCCGCAGCCGAGCTCCAGAACCGTGCTGCCGCGCGGTGCTGCCAAATGCTTGATCAAATGATCCCGCCCAAGAAGGTAATGCTTTCTGGTCAGATCATAAAAATGCCGTTGGTTCTTATAGATTTTATCCATCAGTGAGGCTGAGGACTTTACATTCGCCATTTCACTTCCCTCACATGCTTATTCTTGTTCAGTTATAGATGTAGAGGTGGAAACCACCGTAGATGGAGGAGCGGTCCAGCTTGTTGAGGCGTGCGCTTTCAGCCGCCTCATAGGTCCACTGCCCCAGTATTTCGTTATTGACCCGCCCCGGCAGAATGCTTGGCTCGCCAGCCGTTCTGAAGATGACGCGCGCTCCTTGTCGTGCCGTTCGGGATATTCCTGCCCATAGATCGTTCAGCTGCCTGTCTGTCATCCAATCCTGCGCATCCAGCAGGACGTAAGCATCAAGGCTATTTGCATCCTGATTATCCAGATGCTCTGTGAAAGACCGATTAACAACGCGCACATGGGAGGTTCTTTTACGAATTTCCAGGAAGTGTTGCGGCTTCAGATAGGGTGGCAAAGGGCCAGAAAGTCCGGTTCCACTGTGTGTTTGAGAGGGTGCATATCCACGGGTGAAGGCTTGCCAGGCGAAGTAATTGTCTTCCATTGGAAAGTCGCAGGCCAGCTTTTCAAGGCGTTGTTTGAGAACGCCTGCCATGTTGCCACCGCCTTCTGCTGCGAGGCTCTCATACTGCGCTGGTGGGATGCCGAGGCCATAGAGCGACATCTTCTTGGAGGTTACCCAGCGGATCAGACGCTTATCAAAGAGTGGTGCCAGGACTTTGTCGAAATATGACCGTTGTTCATTCAGATCACGTGCTTCTGCCATTTTGCTCAGGTCAACGCCGTAGATCTTTGCGATGAAGTGACCAAACCCGATGAAGTAGCCAAGCATGCCGTGGTGGTAGACGTCTCGGGAGAACAACGTGATGCGCTTGCGGCCCCACGCTGTCATGTCTCGCCCTTCCCAGTAAGCCATGGTTTCCGGATCAATGGCGGGCTTCAAGTACTTCTCGTAGGCGGCAATATTTGCTTTCTCATCAGCCTCACCGAAGAACCGGTAGAACATCTCATAGTCCGGGAACTCTTCCAATGCCGTCAGTTTCAGGCGATTCAAGGCCACATGCGCGCGGTTGAGATCAACCGCCGTAATCTCTTGCGGGTCTGCGGTGAGATAAGACATGACATTGCAGCCACCGGAGGCGATTGTCACCATTTTGGAATCTGGCTTGAGTTGCAGTGCCTGCATATCCACCTCTGGATCCTCCCAGATCTGCGGATAAACCAGCCCCTTAAATGCGAAGGTGAACAGGCGCTCCAGCACGCCTTCCATGGAGATCAGTTTTGAACGATGTACTGCACGATCCAAACGTTTCTTTGACTGCCTGATAGTTGATGTCACGTGCATCTCCAGAATCAAGAACTGAAATCAATCGAGAGAAAGAGTTAGTTCACGCACACGACAGTTTTGCGACGTCGAAACATCGATGCTATTTGCAGAATGACCTCAGAAAAGCGGTAATACTGGATTGTGCTGGTAAACAACTCAGTGCACTTTCATTTCTATTTATCTGCCTCATCTTTCGTAATTTTTGATCCCCTCAGAGGCTATAAAATGCGGGTGCAGTGTTCCAGCTTCACCCACAGAAACTATTCTTTTTCCGTGGTGTGCGCATAGCTGATGGGTTATGAAACACTCTTGTTGTTTTATTCATTGGAAGGACGGACCCATGGCATCACAACGTACCATTCTCACTTCACGTCGGCTCGTGAAGGTTTTTGGCGAAGATGCCAAGGAGTTTCTGCAAAATCTCGTCAGCTGTGACATTAGCGAGATTGATGCGATATCCAGCAGCTTCGGCGCCCTTCTCACGCCTCAGGGCAAGATCCTCTGGGACTTCATTGTGTTTGCAGATGAAAGCACGGGTGGTTTCCTGATTGATGTGAGCACTGATGAACTCGATGCGTTTGCCAAGCGTCTTGGCTTCTACAAGCTTCGCGCCAAGGTGACTGTGGAACCCGCAGATGAGACCATGCATGTGATCGCAGAATGGGGAGATGATTTGCCAGCGGACAAACCGCGCGATCCTCGCCATGCTGACATGGGTGTTCGTTATATCGGCTCTGGATCAGTGGAAGAGACAGCCTCGCAAGCTGATTATCATGCGCACCGTATCCAGCTTGGCATTCCGCAAAGCGGGCTGGACTTTCAGCTGGCAGACGTGTTTCCGCACGATACAGATATGGACAATCTCAACGGAGTGGCTTTCTCCAAGGGTTGCTTTATCGGGCAAGAGGTTGTTTCCCGCATGAAGCACCGTGGAACAGCCCGTAAGCGTATCATCAAAGTTTCCGCAGACAGTGCACTGCCTGCCGCCGGTAGTGATGTTCTGGCTGGAGAGAAGAGCGTTGGTACATTGGGATCCTCCCAAGGCAACAACGGATTGGCATTGCTGCGACTGGACAGAGTGAAAACTGCTATGGATGCAGGCATGATACTGACCAGTGAAGGCGTTACGCTCACCCCTTCCATTCAAGAGTGGGCAAGTTTCAACTGGCCTTCATCTAATTAAGAGATATTGCTATAGCAGTTCGCATTTAAGTTGGAACAGATGAACGGCTTTAGCCTTTGTTTTTGCGTATCTTTATCCGAAAATAGGTTTCCACTTTTCGGAGATACACTGTAGAAACCACTGTAACCTTGACGACTGGCTTGATTGACTAATGTGCGCAGAGCTTTCTTCATCTTCCCCACGTGCCTGGCAGCGGATGCTTTCTGGCAGAAGACTTAATCTTCTCGATCCGTCTCCGTTGGATGTGGAACTCTCTGATATTGCGCACGGCCTTGCACGTGTTGCACGGTGGAATGGGCAGACGATTGGAGATCATGCGTTCTCAGTTGCTCAACACTGTGTGGTGGTGGAAGAGATTGCGCTGATGCTCAAGCCTGATCTTGATATTCAATGGCGTATGGCAATCTTGCTACATGACGCGCCTGAATACGTGATCGGGGATATGATCTCGCCGTTCAAGAACGTGATGGGTGGCACTTACAAGGCCGTTGAAGAGCGGCTACACCATGCCATTCACGGAGCGTTTAATCTGCCACCTGACTTACCAGTCAGCATTGCCAAGCTTGCCAAGAAGGCCGACATTATCAGTGCTTATCTGGAAGCGATCCATCTGGCGGGCTTCAGCAAGGCAGAGGCTGACAAGATTTTTGGAAAGCCTGCAAAAGTTACAGCCGAGCAACTGGACGCTTTGGCGGCAAGCATTGAGCCGCTGCCAACCAAGGATGCACAAGAGGCCTTTCTGGCACGGTTTGCTGAGCTTAATGAAGCGCGCAAGATTGTTGGAGGCCGCTGATGTTGCATGTCTGTCCACTTTCCAAGCTGGAAGACACGTTGACCACAGCAAGCCCGAGCCATGTGCTCTCTCTCGTTTCTCCGGGAACAGAGGTGATCTTACCTGCTGAGATAAAACCTGATCACCATCTGGTGCTGGAATTCAATGACATTGCCGAGCCCCGCGAAGGCCTGCTTGCGCCCAATAGGGCACATGTGGAGCAATTGCTGGAGTTTTCCTGTGGGGCTGCACGGGAAGGCTGCTTGCTGGTCCATTGCTGGGCTGGTGTCAGCCGGTCAACAGCTGCTGCCTACATCATCACGTGTGCGACCATGCCGGATACGGATGAACGTGCGCTGGCCCAACATTTGCGCAAGGTTTCTCCTGTAGCCACACCCAATCCGCTGCTTATCTCTTTGGCAGACACTCTTTTGCAGCGAAATGGGCGCATGATACAATCTATCATCGAGCTTGGTCGCGGTGCAGAAACCTTTGAGGGCAACCAGTTCTCACTTGATCCTGCCGCACTTGTTGAACTTGTATGACGGATACGGAGCAAACCTGGATGAGCAATGCAGTGGAAACAGGAAGTGCAGCCCAACGCGGTGCTGACATGGAGCCTGTTCAGCTTGGCATTGGTCTGAATGCTGTCATTGTTTCAGTTAAGGACAAAGTCCCCTTTGTTCTGACAGTTCCGCAAAAAGTACCTGATGAATTGTCCGGCCTGCCCTCTGGCCCGTTTGATCCGCGTGTGCACCGCACCTTTGAGCTGGGCTTGCGTGCGTTTGTTGAAGAGCAGACTGCCCTTCATATTGGCCATGTGGAACAGCTTTATACCTTTGGTGATCGTGACAGATATTCTCTGGCGAGGGTTGGGGAGCCGCATATGGTTTCTGTCGGCTATCTGGCCTTGACCCGTCAAACACCAGAATCTGAACGACTGCTTGCCAGACAAGGTGCCCGTTGGCGTCCGTGGTATGACTTTTTTCCTTGGGAAGATTGGCGTGGTGGCCAACCAAAGATGCTGGAAGAAATCATACATCCCAGCATGGAGACCTTCACCAAGGCGCCGGATGACGATGCCAAAACCTACCATGAACTCAGCCGGAAAGATCGCTACCAGCTCGCCTTTGGCGTCGGCTCCTTGAAATGGGATGAGGAACGCGTTTTAGACCGTTACGAGTTGCTTTATGGCTCCGGTCTTATGCGTGAGGCCTTGCGCGATAAACAACCAACTGCACTGGAACGCGGGACCTTGCCAGACCTTGGCGAGGGACTTGCCCACGATCACCGCCGTATTCTGGCAACAGCTCTCTCCCGGCTGCGGGCAAAACTGAAGTATCGGCCTGTTGTTTTCGAATTGATGCCACCTGAGTTTACCCTGACCGATCTACAGCAGACAGTTGAGGCTATTTCTGGTCGTCATATTCATAAGCAGAACTTCCGCCGTTTGGTGGAAACAGGACAGCTGGTTGAACAGACAGGTAGAACCTCAACCGCGACGGGCGGACGACCAGCGGCCCTTTACCGGTTCAGAAGAGACATTTTAAAGGAGCGTCCTGCCCCGGGATTGCGCGTTAGCCTGCTCTGATTCACATTTTCGCCTTAAATGACGTAAGGTTATCTACAATTTTTTTGAGTTTTTTCTCGGCAAAAATTCATAGGAAAAACGGAGTTGTGGATTTAACAGGGAGCCTTATGGTTAATCTTGTTAAGATTTTGATTGTGTTGATATCCTACAGCCGCACCAAGATATCACAGGTGTCATTTCCTGCATGACGCCTTTTGTTTCCTATGATTTTTGGCCAACTGAAAAATCCACCCAGACATGAAATAGCCCTAGTTTTTTGGTGAGTACCGTCCCTGCATATTAACCATATGCTGACTGTCAGCGGCGTGAACTGTGGCAGAATAACTGGGGTTTTGGCGGGCTTAACTTTATATCAAGGTTAAAAGCGAAAAATGCACTCATCCGGAAAATTGACGGGTGGGAGTGTTTTATCGGGCTTCTTCATCCTGTCGATCTCAGAGTTTGGGGTTCCCTTTAGAGGGACTGAGAGACGCTGAGTTTTGGGGCGTTGATTTGGAGTAGATTGCGTATGTCGGGCCATGGGATGAAGAAGAATGCAGGACGCCGTGCTGTCCTCATGTACTTTAAGTACCCTATTCTAGCTGCAGGGCTTGCAGTTGGAACCTTTGCTGCGTCTCCAGTTGCGTTGCAGGATATTCCGGCACTGACCGGAAACCTCGACGAGGAAATGCCGCGCTGGATGCAATCTGTCTCCTCGCGAGACAGCCAGAAATTCGCAAAGTACTTCGTACCTCCTGAGAAGAAAGCTCCACAACGCCATGCGGTGAACCGCACCGGCAAGAGTGACATGCTCGTCACTACTCTGCCGAGCCGTGTTGTGGCCTTCATCCAGAATGCAGGCAAACCGAAGAGCTCCGACCGATTTGTTTCCCAGCTGCCGCAAATGGCTTTCAACGGCCATTACGGCGGAGATGCGCTGGCTGGACTTGCCGACAACAATGGGCAGGCCGACACTTCGCCACTTGGCAAGGCAGCGCGCCGTGCAGCACTGGCAGCTCGCAAACAGATTGCGCAGAAGACAGTTAAGCCAGCTACGCTTTCCATCGCCAAGCAAAACGAAATTGCTTTGGCAACCGCCTATGCTCCAGCAACACCGCAGACCAACAAAGCACCGTTTGATGCGCTGCTGAGCAAGCCTAAAGTTTCGATTACGCCTTCCGGCAAGCCAACTCTTTCAGACAAGGAGCTGGCCTCCACTTCAGAGACCAATCCGCACTGGTGGTACATGCGCCAGTTGCCAAGTTCTGTGAAGAAATCCAAGAAGGAAATGCGCTGTCTGGCTGAGGCGATCTATTTTGAGGCGCGCAGTGAACCACGTGACGGGCAGATAGCCGTTGCGCAGGTTGTTCTCAACCGTCTGAAGAACCCAGCTTATCCGAATACGGTGTGTGGTGTGGTTTATCAGAACAAGGGCATGAAGAACGCCTGCCAGTTCTCCTTTGCGTGTGATGGTATTCCTGAGCGTGTGACTGAGGCTGGTCCATGGGCCAAAGCGAAGAAGATCGCGCAGCAAATCGTAAAGGGTGAAGTGAGCATTCCGGCTGTTGATGCCTCAACTCATTACCATGCAACTTATGTTCACCCGAACTGGGCACCGACCATGCAGCGTAAGAAGCGTATTGGCAAGCACATCTTCTACAAGACCTATCGAGGTGGCTGGAGCTAATCCGCAACCTCATATGTGAGAGAATTTTGGTGGCCTGACCGCTCCAATATTTAACCCCGCACCAGCGATTGGCTGATGCGGGGTTTCTTTTTGTCTAAACCTGCTTGTTGTGGCGTTACTCGACTTCCACGATTGTGCGTCCGCGCACCTGCCCTTTTAGAAGCTTGGCGGCACGTTCTTCGACATCTGCCAGTTTGATGGTCTCTGACAGGGTGTCCAGCTTGGCAAGGTCAAGATCTTGCACAAGACGGCGATAAGCCTGTTCGCGAAGAGCCATTGGCGCCATTACAGAATCCACGCCGAGCAGAGCAACACCGCGTAGGATGAACGGCATGACGGATGCTGGAATATCCATGCCTTGTGCCAGACCACACGCCGCGACAGCGCCGCCGTAGTTGGTCTGCGCCAGCAGGTTTGCGAGTGTATGACTGCCCGCAACATCAACCGCGCCAGCCCAGCGTTCTTTGCCAAGTGGCTTGCCCTTTTCGACTAGCTCAGCCCGATCGAGCACTTCTGTTGCACCGAGGCCTTTGAGGAAGTCAGCTTCCTCGGTGCGCCCTGTGAAGGCGATGGTCTCAAAGCCGAGTTTGGAGAGCAGGCTGATTGCAACTGATCCAACACCGCCGGATGCACCAGAGACCGCAATCGGACCGTGATCCGGTGTCAGGCCGTATTTCTCCAGCGCCATCACACAGAGCATGGCTGTGTAACCTGCGGTGCCAATGGCGGCAGCACGGGCGGCTGAGATTTCTTCCGGGCGATGCAGAAGGCATTCAGACTTCAAGCGGGCGACTTGCGCGTAGGCGCCGGTGTGAACTTCACCAACACCGTAGCCGTTGAGGAGAACCTGATCGCCCGGTTTGAAGCGGTCGCTTTCGCTGGTGAGCACTTCGCCAACCACATCGATACCCGGCACCATGGGAAATTTACGGGTGATGCCCGGTGCGCCTGCCAGGGCCAACCCATCCTTGTAATTGATGGTGGTGTGCGTGACCTTGACCGTCACATCTCCTGCAGAGAGCTGATCAACGGTCACCTTGTTCCATTTGGCAGGCAGTGGCTTGCGGCCGCTTTCATCTGCTTCAATCCAGAGGGCATCAAACTCGCTCATGGCCAATCCTTCTCGCCAATTCATGTTGCATGAAAGCTGGCAGAAGGAGGGCCATAAGGCAAGAAAATAACGCTAGGCAATATTCCGGTGTAACACACTGACAAACCTAGCTAGTTCACCCAATAGGCGTCTTACGCAGGCTTAGCGACCAGACGCCCTGCTGTGGCAGACTGTTCACGGATTGGCCAGTGCACTATGGCCGCGAAAATGCCAAGTGCGATTCCGAGCCACCAGATGGCATCGTAGTTGCCGCTGCGCTCATAGAGCACACCGCCCAGATACACTCCCAGGAAGGACCCGATCTGGTGAGAGAAGAACACGATGCCGAACAGCGTTCCCATGTAACGCGGGCCAAACATCACAGCGACCAGCCCTGATGTTGGCGGCACGGTGGAGAGCCACAGGATGCCCATGGTGGCCGCGAAGATCAGTGTCGACATCTCTGAGATTGGCAGTGTGATGTAGAGCGTGATGGCGATGGCGCGGGCCAGATAGATGAAGGAGAGCAGGTATTGTTTTGGGAAGCGAGTTCCCAACACGCCGGAGGACATGGAGCCGACGATGTTGAACAAGCCGATCAATGCCAGCGCCCATGCTCCAACGGAGACATCAAAACCCTGATCCACAATGAAAGTCGGCATGTGTACGGTGATGAAAGCTACATGGAAGCCACAAACGAAGAAGCCGAAGACCAGCAGGATGTAATCTCTGGTTTTGAAGGCCAGACCCAATGTCTGAGACAAGGTCATGTTGTCCTGTGGGTTGGCAGAGTTGCCGGCAGCAGGAGCTGCGGAACGGCCACGCAGGATGTACGCGAACAAGGGGACGATGGCGACGACAGCTGCCATGTAAATCAGTGCACTGGACCAGCCAAAGCTTTCGATCAAGCCAAGGCCCAATGGAGCAAAGAGGAACTGGCCGAAGGAGCTGGCGGCGGTGCCCATGCCAAAGGCGATGCCGTGGTATTTGGGCTGAACAGACCGGGCGAAGGCGGCCAGAACGAGTGAGAAAGACGTGAATGCGACACCCAAGCCGATCAAGACACCAGCAGAGATCTGCAATAGGAGCGGTGTTCCTGACAGGCTCATCAAGTAGAGGCCAGCAGCATAGATGATCGCACCCAATACCAGCGTTCTTCCGGTGCCGTATTTATCTGCCATCATGCCAGCGAAAGGCTGTGCCATGCCCCAAACAAGGTTTTGAAGTGCCAGCGCAAAAGCAAACACATCCCTGCCCCAGCCAAATTCTGAGGACATAGGCGTCAGGAACAAGCCCAGAGTTGCCCGTGGCCCAAACGAGAGAATGCCGATGATACATCCGCTGATAATAATGAGCGGGACATTAGGGCCGCGCCGGACAGAGGATTGGTTCTCGACCTGGGTCGCTTGAGACATGCAATTTCCTTTCCTGCATCCGGCAAAGAGTTTCGACCAGACGCTGGACCAATGGTGTCAGTTTTTCGCTGAGCAGCGGGGAGTAATCAGGTTTAATCTAATTTTCCGTTCTGCAATAATTGAAATTACTTAGGTCATCCATCAGTAATTGGAATGAGTTTTTATCCCTCAGGCATTTTGCTTGAATGCAACCGCAGAGTTGAACACCCTCATATGTGAGAATACTAATATATTTCAAATTGCTAGCGAAACCCGCCGTAACGCTTGACTTTGATTTGGGTCCTGACCTAAATCCCCCATCTACATTTAGGGGCCGACCATGACCTACTCATTTTCTTTCGGAAAAACACTCGCAGCAGGCCTGCTTGCCTTTGCTGTAAGCACACCTTTGGCAGCCTCTGCACAGGATGATGTGCAGAGCCAGGCTGAGCTGACTGCACACGTTGAAAAGCATGCACCTGCCAAAGAGCTTTACATCAAGGACCGTCCAATCCTTGGCTGGAAGATCACTGGTGACACACTGGCTGACCTGCCAGAAGCGATCCGTGGCCCTTTGGGTTCTGTGGACTCCACCAGCTACGATGATGCTTACATCGCAAAGAATGTAGGTTCTGTTGTTGCGCTGCAGATGAGCAAGACCGGTCCTGATTTTTACGTGATCGGCAAAGAGACTTTCGACTCCAAGTACGAGATGGTTGGTCTGGAAGAAGTTGCTGCCAAGAACACCCGCCTTGTGAAGCGTCTGGACATGGCACCGGAAGTGCTGGCGCTGTTTAACGCAAAAGACGCTGGCCTGACCGGCGCGTTGAAGACCGTTCCTGTCGAGATGGTTCGTATGTCTGCGATCGGCTATGCACCAGCTGCTGAGGTCACAATTCAGTCTCCATGGGGTACGCAGACCAAGCCTGCAGATCAGGATGGTTTCCTCGTGTTTGATAGCGGTGAGAACCAGTACTACATGGTCAATCAGGGCGCTGATGGTAACCCATCCAGCTACGTTCCAGCCAAGTAAGAGCCCCTTTTTGCTCTCAACAAATTTGAGCCCGACATTTTCCCAGATGGGTGGAAATGTCGGGCTTTTCTCATTTGTACCCTGCAAATTTAGGAAATTAAGTGATTACTCAGTAAGGCTAAATCGAGCTTAAACGCAGCAATCATATGCATCCGGCAAAAGAATAGGTTGTCGACGCAAGGGAAGAGGTCTATAAAAACTCAAAATGAGCATAAGGGTTGGCATCGGCGTTATGGCCGTGTTTTTTTATAAGCCCCTTATACTCACATTGAGTATAATCCGGTTTCTGACCGGCAGAATAAGGGATAGCGCATGTCCGCCACGACTACAGTCGCTGAAACAGGCAGCCTTGCTGTCAACGACATTACTGCCGGCATTGATGGTGCTGCTGTTCAAAAACGGTACGTGCCTTTGGAGCGTCCAGACCTTGCCTACACGCCTGAGGTCGCGGAAGCGACAGCAGAAGCCTATGAGAAGGTGAAGGACTTCATTCCTGCGATTGAGTGGGCTGCTCTTGCTCCATTGATTTTTGCGATCAACAAGGTGAAGAAAGAGCGCGACGCTGTTATTCTGGCACACAACTACATGACGCCGGATATCTTCCACGGTGTGGCTGATATTGTTGGCGACAGCCTGCAGCTGGCGAAAGAAGCTGCGAAGACTGAATCTCAGGTTATTGTTCAGTGCGGTGTGCACTTCATGGCTGAGACTTCCAAGATCCTGTCTCCGGAAAAAACCGTTTTGATCCCGGATATGGATGCGGGTTGCTCACTTGCAGAATCCATTACAGGTGCAGATGTACGCAAGCTGCGCGAAGCCAATCCGGGCGTTCCGATCATCACCTATGTAAACACCTCCGCTGATGTGAAGGCTGAGTGCGATATTTGTTGCACCTCTTCCAACGCGGTGCAGGTTGTTGAAGCCATGGGCACTGACAAGGTGCTGCTGATCCCTGATCAGTACCTTGCAGCCAACGTCAACAACCAGACTGATGTTGACGTGCTGACCTATGCCGGTTCGTGCGAAGTGCATGAGCGTTTTACGGCGGAAGAGCTGCGCGACTACCGTGCCATTGACCCTGATGTGAAGATCATCGCGCACCCTGAGTGCCCGCCGGAAGTTGTTGCAGAAGCTGACTTTGCTGGTTCAACCTCACATATGATCGACTGGGTGAAGGACAACAGCCCTGAGAAGGTGATGATGATCACCGAATGCTCCATGGCGGACAATGTCGCCTCCTCTACACCGGGCGTCAACTACATCCGCCCATGTAACTTGTGCCCACACATGAAGCGCATCACCCTCACCAAAATTCTGGACTGTTTGCTCGATATGTCTGGTGAAGTGATTGTTGATGAAAGTGTGGCGGATCGCGCTCGCGCCTCCGTAGAACGCATGATCAACTTGAAGAACTAGAGGCTTTCGTGTAGCTGGCATATTGAAAAGTCTTCAGTGCACCCTGCTGCCTTTAACGGCAGCGGGCCTTTTAGATCAGGTCCCCATAGTCTGGAATAATCTCTGAAATGTCTCAGTTCGGTTCTTCTCTCGCCCCTGCTGTTGCCCTGAACGGCGTGGATGATGTTGTTATCTTAGGTGGTGGCCTTGCTGGCCTGTTTTGCGCGCTCAAGCTTGCGCCGCGGCCAGTGACCATTGTTACCAACGCGCCGATTGGCGGTGGCACCTCATCTGCATGGGCACAAGGCGGCATTGCTGCTGCTGTGGCCGAGGGCGACCATCACTCCGCCCATACGCAGGATACGCTGACGGCAGGCGACGGCATTTGCGAAGAAGCCATTGTTGAAGGCATGACACGTGAAGCGTCTGACCGCATTCACGATCTGCTGGGCTATGGCGTGCCCTTTGACAAAGACCTTGCTGGCAAGTTGGCCCTTTCCCGCGAAGCTGCCCACTCCAGCCACCGTGTTGTGCGGGTGCGTGGTGACATGGCTGGTGAAGCCATTATGCAGGCGCTTGTTGATGCGGCCTACAAGACGCCGTCTATCCGCATCATTGAAGGTTATATTGGTTGTCAGCTGATCGCGGAAGGTCGTTATGTTACCGGCATAACGGCTCGTCGTCGTGGCGGGACGCAGCGTATTACCATTCCTGCAAAAGCTGTTGTGCTGGCCTCCGGTGGTGTTGGCCACCTTTACTCGACAACCACCAATCCGGGTGAAGCAAACGGACATGGCCTTGCGATGGCTGCCCGTGCAGGTGCGCTGGTTTCTGACGCCGAGTTTGTTCAGTTCCACCCAACAGCTCTCAATGTTGAGCAGGACCCTGCCCCGCTTGCGAGTGAAGCGATCCGCGGTGATGGTGCAATCCTCGTCAACAATGACGGGCATCGCTTTATGGATGGTATCCATCCTGATCTAGAGCTGGCGCCTCGTGATATTGTTGCGCGCGCAATCCATACAGAAATTGCAGCTGGCCGTGGTGCTTTCCTTGATTGCCGCGAGGCCATTGGGGCGAGTTTCCCAGAGCATTTTACCCGCGTTTACGCAGCTTGCGAAAAGGCTGGCATTGATCCGATCAATGGTCTGATCCCTGTGGCTCCAGCAGCGCACTACCACATGGGCGGTGTCCTGACTGACGCGTCTGGTCGTACCTCTGTCGACAACCTTTGGGCAGCTGGTGAAGTTGCGGCGACGGGTGCGCATGGTGCCAACCGTCTGGCCTCCAACTCTTTGCTTGAAGCTGTTGTGTTTGCAGCTCGCATTGCGGAAGACATTCAGGCCCTCATGCCGCATCACCGCGTGCATCATTGGGCTGAGATTGATGATGTTGATGATCAGGCCTCCACACGCAACCCGCAGGAACGTGCCGTAGTTTCTATGGTTCGCTCCGCCATGTCCCGCCATGTTGGCGTGGTGCGTGATGCGGACGGGCTAACTAGGACACTGGCGCGCTTGCAAAACGCTGAAACGCTGTGCCGCCGAGACTCCATCCTCAACATGGTGATTGCAGCCAAGCTGATTACAGGGTCCGCTCTGCTTCGCGAAGAAAGCCGTGGTGGTCATTTCCGCTCCGACTTCCCGCAGAAGGCGGAGGCTGCCAAGCGTTCCTTTGTGAAACTTGCTCAGATTGAGTCTCTCGCCAAAGAGGCTGCTGCCAGCGATGTTGGCCAAGCGGCTGTTGAAGAGGAAGATATGCTATGAGCCGCCCGTCTTCATTGCCCGAGCTTTCGCTGATCATGGTTGATGATGCCGTCAAAGCTGCTTTGCTTGAGGACTTTGGCCGTGCGGGTGACATCACCTCGCAAGCCACCATTCCGGCTAATGCTGTTGCCACAGGTGTGATTGCGGCTCGTAAGGATGGCGTGCTTGCTGGCATTGATCTGGCTCTTTCCGCATTTCGTCAGGTTGATCCTACTCTCGATGTTAGCGTGCTGGCGCAGGACGGGGATAAGTTGGAGCCGGGTACCATTATCGCCCGCATTCATGGTCCCGCTCGTGCACTGCTGGAAGCGGAACGTGTGGCGCTGAATTTTTTGAGCCATCTTTCGGGCATTGCGAGCGCTACGAACGCATTTCAACGCAAAATTTCACATACCAACGCAAAAGTGGTTTGCACCCGAAAAACCACTCCGGGACTACGCAGTTTTGAGAAGTATGCGGTGCGCTGTGGCGGCGGTATGAACCACCGCTTTGGTCTGGATGATGCGATCCTGATCAAGGACAATCACATCGCCGTTGCAGGCGGAGTTGTTCCCGCGATTGAGAGCGCTCGTGCTTTTGCCGGACACCTTGTGCGCATTGAGGTTGAAGTGGATACACTCGACCAGCTGAAGGAAGCCCTAACGGCCAAACCTGATGTGGTGATGCTGGACAATATGGGCCCTGAGCTATTGAAGCAGGCGGTTGAAATCAACAAGGGTCAAGCTGTACTGGAAGCGTCTGGTACGATTACGCTTTCGACCATTCAGGCGATTGCAGAAGCTGGCGTTGATATCATCTCATCCGGCTGGATCACACACTCCGCGCCAATTCTGGATCTGGGGCTCGATATCGAGATTGGCTAGACCAATTGAGCGTTTGATAAATTGAAATGAGAAAGGCCCGATCTGATGACCGGGCCTTTTTCTTATTCTGATCTTATCCAACAGCTTACATGTTTGGATAGTTCGGGCCGCCTGTGCCTTCCGGAACAGTCCAGGTGATGTTGCCATTCGGGTCTTTGATGTCGCAGGTCTTACAGTGAACGCAGTTCTGAGCGTTGATCTGGAAGCGTGGTGGTTCGCCGTTTTCTTCCACCCACTCATACACACCAGCGGGACAATAACGGTTCGACGGACCAGCGTAGACATCGTGCTCGGAAAGTTTCTGCAAAGTCTCGTCGCGCAGCTTGAGATGGATCGGCTGATCTTCCTCGTGGTTGGTGTTGGAGAGGAAGACAGAGGACAGCTTGTCGAAGGAGATCTTCCCGTCTGGTTTCGGGTAATTGATCTTCTTGCAATCCTTCGCTGGCTTCAGGCTCGCAGCATCGGTTTTGCCATGTTTCATGGTGCCGAAGAAGGAGAAGCCCATCAGCTCGTTGGTCCACATATCCAGGCCGCCGAAGACCATACCCAGCAGGCTGCCAAACTTGGTCTGCAATGGTTTTACATTGCGTACCTTCCAGAGATCTTTACCGATTTCAGAATTGCGCCATGCGCCGTCGAACTGATCCAGCTCTTCGTGTGCTTCACCACGGCCCAGCGAGTCAACAACCATATCCGCTGCCAGAATGCCGGAGAGGACAGCGTTGTGTGAGCCTTTGATGCGCGGTACGTTGACGAAACCAGCGGAACACCCGATGAGAAGACCGCCTGGGAAAGATAGCTTCGGTACGGACTGATATCCCCCTTCGGAGATGGCACGCGCGCCGTATGAAATGCGCTTTCCACCTTCAAAGACGTCCTTCACACCCGCATGAGTTTTGAAACGCTGGAACTCGTCAAACGGAGACATATACGGGTTTTGGTAGTTGAGGTTCACAACAAACCCAACAGCAACCTGATTGTCTTCCAGATGGTAAAGGAAAGAGCCGCCCTGAGTTTTTCCGTCCAGCGGCCAACCCATGGAGTGCTGAACCAGACCCGGTTTATGCTTGGATGGATCTACTTCCCACAGCTCTTTGATGCCAATACCGAATTTCGGATGGTCACTGTCGCGGTCAAGGTCGAACTTGTCTACCAGCGTCTTCGCAAGCGAGCCACGGACACCTTCGGCGATCAACGTGTACTTGCCGAGCAGTGCCATGCCGCGCATGTAGCCATCTTTATGAGACCCATCACGCGCAACGCCCATATCGCCCGTTGCAACACCGATCACCTTGCCTGAATCATCGTAAAGCACTTCAGCAGCTGCGAAGCCTGGATAGATTTCCACGCCGAGCGCTTCTGCTCTTTCTGCAAGCCAGCGACAGACATTGCCCAGAGACACAATGTAATTGCCGTGGTTGTTCATGAGTTTCGGCATCAGGAAGTTTGGCAGACGAAGGGAACCAGCAGGGCCAAGCAGATTAAAATGGTCAACTGTGACAGGTGTCTTGATCGGAGCACTCTCGTCTTCACGCCAGTCAGGAAGCAGGCGATCAATGCCAATTGGATCAATCACAGCGCCAGATAGAATATGAGCGCCAACTTCAGAGCCCTTTTCGAGCACGACGACGGAGATTTCCTCTCCCTTCTCCGCAGCCTGCTGCTTAATCCGAATTGCCGCTGATAGACCTGCAGGACCACCACCTACAATTACAACGTCGAATTCCATGGATTCGCGCTCTGCCAGAGTTTCCCCTTCAGACATAGTATTCTCCCTTTACACTTTATCCACTTCATTTCGCGTCAAATGATGTGGCAGCGCATTATTTTCCAGCACCTCAAGTGTCAAAACTTTATTTAGTCTCTGTGTAATTGAGCGGATACTATAGCGCAATGCGTTTTAAGGTGCATTCCGTCAGGTACCCCAGCAAAAAAACTATCTACACCTTAAGGAATTATTGTAATTTCCCCAAGTTAACGTGAACCACTTTACACTGTTCCCCATTGAGTTAGCTCATTCTCGTTTTTCTATTGGACAGTTGCGCTTTCATAATGAATATAGGGCGGACTGGGCTGCTGCCCATCCATGGTGCATTGCAAAAGAGTTATTCCCTTTTGCCTGTGCTGATCTGTGTGCCACAACTAGTAAATGGCTATGTCTGAAGTTCCTGTCACAAATGCCGCCGAGCTGGAGGCTTATCTGGAGTTTTTAAGCGCTGTCGGCGTCGACTGTGCGTTGGAAGATGCTCCAGTGGACCGCTTTGCGCAAACTCAGAGCCAGATGGAAAAGCAGGTACAGACCCGCCCTGCACCCCAGCAGAACATAGCTCCAGTCAGTTCGTACAGCGCGCCAGAGCCAGCGCCGTCACAGTCCAAAAACCTCAGTGTTTCGCCTGCCGAAATGGCACGGAACCTGCGCGAGAATGGCGTTTCTGCAGACGACAAGCAGAAAGCGAAGCAGATTCTGGAGCGGCAGCGGGCTGCCAAGGAAGCCGCTATTACGACATCTACGCCGACTGCGGCGACAGACGCGAATGCTGTTATTCCGAATGCAGAAACAGTTGGTTCGGCCAGAACCGCAGCGGGCTCAGCGCAATCTCTTGATGAGCTACGGAAGATCCTTGCTGGTTTTGAGGGCTGTAACCTGCGCTTGACCGCAAAGAACCTCGTGTTTGGGGATGGCAGTTCCAAGGCACGCATCATGTTTGTTGGTGAAGCACCGGGGCGTGAAGAGGACATTCAAGGCGTGCCGTTTGTGGGGCGTTCAGGTCATCTGCTGGACCGGATGCTGAAAGCTGCCGGACTTGATCGTTCCATGGTTTACATTGCCAACGTGGTTCCATGGCGTCCACCGGGAAACCGCACCCCTACCCCGCATGAAACTGAGATTTGCCGTCCGTTTATTCAGCGGCAGATTGAGCTGGTTGATCCGGAGATTGTTGTTTTCCTCGGAGCGGCCTCTGCCAAGACGCTCAGCGGTGCCCGTGATGGCATTCGCAAGCTGCGCGGGAAGTGGCTGAGCTATGGCGGCGACGGCGCACAACGCAAGGCGATTGCGACTTATCACCCTGCTTATCTTCTGCGCAGCCCTGCTGAGAAAAGATATGCCTGGCGAGACATGCTCCAGATTCGTGCCGAGCTTGAAACAACCGAGTAATCCCCGCTGTTCTGAATGAGCTCTCTGAGTTCTCAAGGTGTAGATTTGTTATGAGGATCACACTGTTGCGTTTTATTGCGTAAATTGCCATTTCTTTTGGCTAAAGCTCTTCTCTCCTGATGATTGCTGCCTATATTGGATGAAGTTGGTTACCCCAACGACATACAAGTTATCGACGCAAAGGAGAATTTTGAGTTGTTGAACAAGCTGCGCAGCTACCTTCCAGGCAAATTGGGCAAAGTAAGACCTATCGTACCCGTCGTCCGTTTGCATGGTGCTATTGGTGCTGCATCTCCATTGAAATCAGGTTTGAACCTGAGCAGTGTTGAAGACGCGCTAGAAATAGCTTTCAGCTTTAAAGAAGCCCCTGCTGTTGCTTTGTCCATCAACTCACCTGGCGGATCGCCGGTTCAGTCTCATCTCATCTTCAAACGCATTCGTCAGCTGGCTGATGAAAACAACAAGCAAATCCTTGTTTTTGTAGAAGATGTTGCTGCATCTGGCGGCTACATGATTGCACTGGCTGGTGATGACATCATTGTTGATCCATCCTCTATCGTTGGATCCATCGGTGTCGTATCTGCCGGTTTTGGCTTTACGGAGCTTCTGGAAAAAACGGGCGTTCAACGCCGTGTTTATGCCAGCGGAGACAAGAAGGTCACGCTGGACCCGTTCTCACCGGAAGTTAAAGAGGACATTGAGCACCTCAAAACATTGCAGCACGAAATCCATGAGATGTTCATCGACATGGTGAAGAGCCGCCGCGGTGACGTGCTGAGCGATGACAAAAACCTATTTTCCGGCTTGTTCTGGACTGGAGCCAAAGCGCGTGATCTGGGCCTTGTAGATGGTCTTGGCGATCTTCACTCCACGATCCATGAGCGGTACGGCAAAGAAACCAAAGTGAAATTTGTTGGCACCAAAAAGCGCTTTCTTAGCCGCTTTATTCCCGGTGCGAACCTTCAGGGAGGTCTGAGTGAGGCTGCTGGCACATTGCCTGCTGCTACACTTGCTACCCTGGAAGAAAAAAGCCTTTGGGCAAAGTTTGGTCTTTGAGCAATCTCCATAGGATTGCCAAAATTGCCAGAAATAACAATGCTTCACATAAGTGATGGAAGGAAAATGCAGATGACTGAGGTATTAGGAACTGTTGCTTTGATTGCAGGTGGATATGCTCTTTACAAAGCCGTAAAGAAGGAAATCTCCAACATGGCATTCAAGAAACAGCCTGCCTATGCAACTGCTCGCAAGCGTCCGGTTGATCCAGCATATACGCGTCTGGTTGAAGATCCGGCCACTGGCAAATACCGCCCTGTAAGCAACTACTAAGAGCTGTGCTCTAGTTGTTGATTGAAAGATGCCCGCATGACGTTTGGTCTGCGGGCTTGGTGCCGTGATAATTTTGCACGTATTCCTTATTTAACAGGAATTGACTGTGCGCTTGCAAACCAGTTTTGCGGATTCCAATTTGATTTTATTGCCCGCAGGTTTCGATCTGCCGGACCTGTATCGTAATTTTCCAGAAAATAGAGATACATGGCATGATCTATGCCGGGTGAGTTCTCCCCATTTACTCCCAAACATGAATCTGGATAGTTGAAGTAACAACCGTCAACATTATCGTCCGGATCGTTTCTTGGATCAGGAAAACCGCCATACTTGGCGTAAACGTCAGCATACATTTCGTTGATCCAGCCAACATGGGCTTTCTCAAGCTGCTTGTTATCCTGTCCGATTGCCGCATCATTATCCCAATAGGTTTGGTATTGCAGTTTCATGATTGAGCTGCGTTGTGCGATTGGCGTTGCTGTGCTGGAGACTTGGTTTATAGCGCAGCCATAACTGTCGATCTGGCACAGGCTCTGGCTCATGCTGCTCAATGGCACCCCATCGGGAACCTTCTGCAGATGTTCATGGAGCGCGGCGACCATGTCGTCAGTGAAGCCTTTCTTCATGTATGCGGATTTGTATTTTCCAAACTGATTGGGGCCGGAACCATTTGTGTTTTGAACGCCCTCCAGAAACGTGAAACGACGAAGTTGGGCAGTTGCACTCACCGGACTTATAGCTTTTGCAGTGCCGTGCCATGGATGTCCGTTTATGGGGCCCGGGTCGGTTGATAGTCTTGTTATCTCGCCCAGTGTTTTTTTCTGATCCTTGATCCTGTCATTCAAATAAGCCTCATACTCCTGACCTTGGATCCCGAGTGATGGAGCGTCAAAATAATAGGATGCAAAAACCATTTTCCCAGCAGCAAGATGGTTCGCATGGAATATGCCAAAGCTTGGCCACTTGGATTTGTCTCCGTCCTGCCCTTCCTGTGAGAACTGGGTGAAGTTGTCCAGTAGTTGCCTGAGGACAGGTTCTGTGATCAGCAGGTTTCCATTTTCATCCTGCCAATCAAATGAAAACGCGGTGGTGTAAAGATATTGCGGTGCTTTCGGAGTGTTCTGGAAATAGTAGCGGGTGATAATGCCGAAGTTTCCTCCGCCACCGCCACAGACCGCCCAGAACAAATCCGGATGGTTCACAGGAGAGACTTTCTCATAGAGCTCAGGCGTTGGAGCCCCTTGAGGCATAATCACCACATCCACCGCAGACAGATAATCAACCGTCAGTCCAAAAGCGCGGGAAAAGAGACCATACCCTCCCCCAGTGATGTGTCCGCCTAGTCCGACTGAATAGCAGCTGCCCGCTGGAAGTGTGGTATCAAACATGTTGTTGAACATGCGATACATATCCCAGTTTCCAAAGCCGACATCGATGTAATACCCATAGTTTGGATCACTGCCCACACCGCGTAGCCCGGTCAGGTCGATGATGTATTTTGTGCCGATGTTGTAGACGAAGTTCTCGTAGCAATGGCGACCACAGGTGATTTGCAACTCACCTGCTTTTGCTCCAGATGCAATCACCTCTCTCCATGCCGCTGTTACTTCTGCAGCAGAGGCAGGGGCGTAGACTCGTTTCAGGTTTGGCGCATACCAGCGGCGGTCAAATCCTTGACGATCACTCAGAACAGGCAGGCGGGACATCACCATCGGTACGCTCTCCAGCTTTTATGCAGACTACAATGACCCCGCCACTAAATAAGCTTTTTCCCGGGCTCAATATCCTTGATATTGTGGGGTACGAGGCTGAGCCGAAGCGCGACTGCGATTACAGCGCTGACCATGAGAAGAGTATTCCGCCTTACTCCCCGTCTTTTTCACAAAATATCTTTGATTTTTCAGGAATGCTTGACCTTCCCTGTTTGACGTGGCACCTGTGCCCCAACTAGGATTTTGCGCCGTTTCGGTGCAGTACATTTTGGATTTTCAGGAAACACTCCCATGTCTAGTGAAGCCGTTCCGGCACATATGCAGCCGACCAAGTCCTTTCAGGGTCTTCTGATGACCCTCCAGAGATTCTGGGCCGATCAGGGCTGCGTTATCGTGCAGCCTTATGACATGGAAGTCGGCGCGGGTACGTCCCATCCCTCAACAACACTGCGTTCGCTTGGGCCTCGTCCATGGAAAGTGGCGTATGTGCAGCCATCTCGTCGTCCTACCGATGGTCGCTATGGTGAAAACCCAATGCGCTTGCAGCACTACTATCAGTTTCAGGTTATGCTGAAGCCGTCTCCTGAGAACCTTCAGGAACTGTATCTGGCTTCCCTGCGCGCAATTGGCATCGACACAGACATCCACGACATCCGCTTTGTTGAGGATGATTGGGAAAACCCGACACTGGGCGCATGGGGCCTTGGTTGGGAATGCTGGTGTGACGGCATGGAAGTTTCTCAGTTCACCTATTTCCAGCAAGTCGCCGGTTTTGAATGTAAACCTGTTGCAGGTGAGTTGACTTATGGCCTTGAGCGCATTGCCATGTATGTTCAGGGTGTCGACAATGTTTACGACCTGAACTTCAATGGCCTTGAAGGCGACGAGAAGGTTACTTACGGCGATGTGTTCTTGCAGGCCGAGCAGGAATATTCCCGTCATAACTTCGAGCACTCCGATACTGAAATGCTGTTCCGCCACTTTGCAGACCATGAGCGTGAGTGTAAGCGCCTGCTGGTAGCAAGCGCAGAAGCAATGGAGAAAGCTGGTGATGGCCTGCAGAAAGTTGTTATGCCTGCTTATGACCAAGCGCTTAAATGCTCCCACGTGTTCAACCTGCTTGATGCGCGCGGTGTCATTTCCGTAACCGAGCGGCAGAGCTACATTCTGCGTGTGCGTGAACTTTCCAAAGCTTGTGGTGCAGCCTTCCTGCAGACCGAAGCTGGTGGTGTGGGCTACAAAGGCTAGTTGCAGCCTACATGATGCTTTTTAAGTGCCGGGGCAGAAATGCCTCGGCATTTTTTGTTGTTACTCGCTCTGCACTTCGACTCCTTGAAAGATGCCTGCTGATAATCAGTAGGTTTTCAGGACTGCAATCAAACGGATATTTTCAGAAGCGATATCCTGTTTGATTTGCAAATCACTCCCCGGTTGCCAGCTGCCTGCGTATCTATGCGCTGATCCAAATTGGGGTGCATGCGCGGAGTTCCTTGTTCCATGACTGTTGAAAGTACCGAGGCGCACGAAGACGGCAATGCAGCAGCCGTTTCCCTACCTCCACCTGAGATGACTGCTCAATCTTCATCTACGCAAAACCTGAGTGACGAGCAGATTGCCAGCGCGATCGTTTCGCGGTTGAGCCGTGATGACAAACTGGCCATGCGAGACGGAGACCAAGCCTTCTGGCCGGGCGTTCGGGATATGATGAAAAGCGGTTCTCAGTCCGGTCCGTGGGCAGCGGGGGCCTTGCCTGAGCATCATTTACCGGGTGTTCATTACACAGAAGGATCTCGCGGGATTGTGCTGAAGGGCGCCACAACGTTTCCTACAGTGATTGCAAGAGCGGCAACCTTTGACCCTGAGCTGGAAGAGCGGATTGGCGCAATTATTGGATATGAGATGCGCGCTTTTGGCGGAACATTGTTTGGAGGTGTGCCGCTTAACCTGATGCGCCATCCCGCATGGGGACGAGCACAAGAATCCTATGGCGAAGACAGCTTCCTGATCGGAGCAATGGGCTCAGCTCTCGTTCGCGGTGTTCAACAACATGGCATGGCATGCATCAAGAACTTTGCTCTGGCATCCATGGAAAACTCCAAGCTTTCCCTCAATGTTACAGTGGGCCAGCGCGCACTCTATGAGATGTATCTTCCTCACTTCAGGAAGGCGGTTGAGGCAGGTGCGGCGGCTGTCATGACGTCCTACAGTTCCATCAATGGCGAACTTTGCGGACACAACAGAGAGCTGCTGACCCAACTGCTGAAGACAGACTGGGGGTTTAAGGGGTTTGTGCTGAGTGACTTCCTATTCGGCATTCGCAATGCAAAGGAAGCTGCTCTCGCTGGTGTTGATCTGGAGATGCCGTTCCAACTGCACTTTCACCAGCACCTGTCTGAACTGATTGATGATGGAGAGATCACCGAAGCGGCACTGGATGACGCCTGTTACCGGCTCATTCTGCAACAGCTTAAGATACTGAAAAAAGGCAGCTACGAGAAGAAACAGGTTGGCTGCGCTGAGTTTCGATCTGTTGCGCAGGAGGCTGCTGAAAAGTCAACAGTCCTCCTGAAGAATGAAGGTGGTTTTTTACCTCTTAAGGACATTCAAAGCATTGGTGTTATTGGTCGTTTAGCAAGTGTTGCGAACACAGGCGACAAAGGAACGAGTGATACACAGCCGACACATATCACCACACCACTCGCAGGCCTTCGTTCCTACTACAAACACAAGATCGATATCTGGCAGGACAGAGGTCAGAACATCAATCGCGCCCTGCAGATCGCAAAACGAGCCGATGCAGTTGTGCTGGTGGTAGGGAATGACCATAGCCGTGAGGGTGAATGGGTTTCGGCTGATCTGGCAGCGCGCTTTCATGAAGCCTTACCTCAACCAAGAAACCGCGAAGAAGCGAAAATTGCCTCTCAGTTTTTGCGTGCGTTTGGCGGTGCAGGTTCTGCGGGCAAACCTCAGGAGTCCGGGGGAGCTGAAGATGGTTATGGTTCCGGCGACAGGCAGAGTCTTCGCCTACCCCCGCATGATGTTGAACTGATCAAGCAAGTCTGTGCCGCAAATTCCAATTGTGTCGTAGTCGTTATGGGTGGCGGAACTATTTTGATGAATGAATGGCAGGATAAACCTGCTGCCATCTTACTGCATTGGTATCCAGGGATGGAGGGAGGAACTGCACTTGCCCGTATTCTATCCGGCGAAGTCTCTCCCAGTGGCAAGCTGCCGTTTGTCATCCCAAGACGAGAGAGTGACCTACCTGACTTTGATCGCAATGCGCGTAAAGTGATCTATGATCTTTGGCATGGATACAGGAAGCTGGACAAAGATGATGTTACACCGGCGTATCCATTTGGATTTGGTCTGAGCTATTCGCAATTCCATTACTCCGAACTTGTTGTTACCCCGCCGGATGAGCTCATGACCGGCAGCATTGAGGTTCAGTTCTCTATCGCCAATATCGGGCAAGTCGAGGCAGAGGAGGTTTCGCAGGTTTACATTGCTCCTAAGGGGTCTGCCGTAGAGCGTGCCAAACAGGAGTTGAAGGGCTTCCAACGTCTTTGTATTCCAGCTGGTGAAAGCAGGCAGGTGGCTGTCTCGATCCCGATTGAGGAGCTTGCGATATTTGATAGTGAGCGCAACCAGATGGTGGTTGAGCGCATCCTTTACGATGTGGTCGTGGGCAGCTCCAGTCAGGATCCCAACAGCCTGCGACTGGAACTTAACCTGTTTGGCGAACTCAATGAAACTACTGAGGAACCTGCCTAAACGGGCTTAGATTATCTCAGCACTGCAAAGCCTGATGCAAGGCAGCTGTTCACACCCCTGTTGATTGGTTGTGTCCGGCTGATGTTTTTTGCTCAATTACGGTTCCGTACTGCCTATTGGGGGTGACAATGCCCCTGAGTATTGCTAGGCACTATCCACCTTAGAAATTCGCGATTGATTGACCAGTTAAAGGCGTCGTTCACCAATGCCAGATCTTCTCCTCGAACTCTTTAGCGAGGAAATTCCTGCCCGCATGCAGCGTCGTGCGGCTGAGGATTTGAAATCCCTCCTGACCAATGCTCTTGTAGATGCAGGTGTAACCTATGAAGGCGCGAAGGCTTATGCCACTCCCCGCCGCCTGACACTGCACATTGCTGGCTTGCTTGCAGGCTCCAAAGCAACCCGTGAAGAGCGGAAGGGGCCCCGCGTTGGTGCGCCTGAAAAAGCGCTGGCTGGTTTCCTGCGTGGCGCTGGCCTTTCCTCTATTGATGATGCTGAAGTTCAAAATGACCCGAAAAAGGGTGATTTTTACGTCGCTGTAATCGAAAAGCCGGGCCGCAAGACCGAGGATATTGTTGCTGACGTGATGCCAGACATCATTCGCAACTTCCCTTGGCCAAAGTCTCAGCGCTGGGGCACTGGCAGCTTGCGTTGGGTTCGCCCGCTGCACTCAATCGTCTGTACCTTTGGTCCTGAGACCGAAGAGCCAGAAGTTATTCCGTTTGAAATTGATGGCATCAAATCAGGCAGGACCACCTATGGTCACCGCTTTATGGCGCCTGAGGCAATCGAAGTGCGCCGCTTGGAAGACTATATGTCCAAGCTTGAAGCTGCCAAGGTTGTGCTTGATGCGGATCGCCGTAAAGACATCATTGATGTTGATGCGAAAAACGCTGCTATGGCACTTGGCCTAGAACTTGTTGAAGATGCAGGCCTTCTTGACGAAGTGGCTGGCCTCAACGAGTGGCCGACTGTGCTTATCGGTTCTTATGATGAGAGTTTCCTTCAGCTGCCTGACGAAGTTATTCAGCTCACCATTAAGGTGAACCAGAAAAACTTCGTACTGAGTGATCCAGCGACATCCCGCCTCTCCAACAAATTTGCGATGACTGCAAATATCGTTGCGAAGGATGGTGGTACCAAGATCATTGCTGGTAACGAAAAGGTTGTTTCTGCACGCCTTGCTGATGCCAAGTTCTTCTGGGAAACGGACCTGAAAACCAAGCTGGACAGCAACGTCTCCAAGCTTAAGGACATTGTGTTCCATGAGAAGCTGGGCACTGTCGCTGCCCGCGTTGATCGCCTTGAACGCCTTGCTGCGGAAATCGCTCCACTCGTTGGCGCTGATATCGAGCAGACCAAGCGGGCAGCACGTCTTGCGAAAGCTGACCTCGTTTCTGCGATGGTCTTCGAGTTCCCTGAGCTGCAAGGCCTGATGGGTCGCTACTACGCGGAAGCGCAGGGCGAAGAGGCTGCTGTTTCTCAGGCGATTGAAGATCACTACAAGCCAGCTGGCGCGTCTGATGATGTGCCAACATCACCCGTTTCTATCGCTGTTGCTTTGGCAGACAAACTGGACATCCTTGCTGGCTTCTGGGCAATCGACGAGAAGCCGACCGGCTCGAAAGATCCATTTGCGCTGCGCCGTGCTGCGCTGGGTGTTATCCGCCTTGTGCTGGAAAACGACCTTCGCCTGCCACTTCGTGACGTTCTGGTTCAAAGCCTGCGCCGCAATCTTGCAGACATTGCTGCTGCTCGCGGTGAAAGCGCGCTGTCCGACCTTCCGTTTATCGGTAAAGGCAAAACTGGCGAAGGCGTTGTTAAGGACATCTTCTCCATGGTTTCCAAAGCTGCTGATGTGGTGCTGGCAAACGTTTCCGACAAGATCCCTGAGACCTCTCTGGAATCCGGCCTGATTGACGATCTCCTTGGCTTCTTTGCAGACCGCATGAAGGTGGTTCTGAAAGACAAGGGTGTACGTCATGATCTGATCGATGCTGTCCTAGCTCGTGGTGGTCAGGACGACATCACGCTGATCGTCAAGCAAGCGGAAGCTCTTGCTGGGCTGCTTGGCAGCGAAGACGGCGTCAATCTGCTGGCAGGTTACAAACGCGCTGCCAACATTCTGCGTGCGGAAGAGAAGAAAGACGGCAAAGCCTTTGCGGGCAAACCTGATGCTGCTCTGCTGGAAGAACAGGCCGAGAAGGATCTGGCAACCGCACTGGATAGCGTTCTGGTTGAAATTAAGCCGTTGCTTGATGCTGCTGACTTCTCTGCTGCAATGGCTGCTCTTGCCAAACTGCGCGGTCCTGTTGACGGCTTCTTTGACGACATTCACGTGAATGCTGAAAAGCCAGAGGTTCGTGAGAACCGTCTGAAGATCCTGTCAGAAATTCGTGCAGCTGTTCATCAGGTTGCTGATTTCTCAAAGATCGCTGGCTAAGCTGACATCATAAGACATTTTAAAGCCCGGTTCTCGCTTGAGTTACCGGGCTTTTTATTTGATTAGGTTTTGACGGCCTTTTCGTATTCAACCGCTGTCTGTGCGATCTCTTCTTTCAGCCAATCCCGCAGCTTGCGAACGCTGGGGCTGCGTAAGGCCCCTTCTCTGCAGATGAACCAGTAGGATCGCCCTGTTGAACAGCGGTGATCGAACGGAATCTTCAACTGACCTTGCTTCACAGCATTGGCGACCAGCGTATCCCAGCCCAGAAAGACCCCGTGACCTGCAATTGCAGCATCCATGCAGAGCGATGCATTGGAGAAACCATGACCTCGTGGAAGCTGGCTTTCCTTGAGACCAAACGGGGCCAACCAGTCGCTCCAACGGTAATAGGAGTTATAGTCGCGGATGATCACTTCATTCAAAAGATCCTGCGGCTCTTTGAGGCGCTCCGCGATCTCAGGAGAGCAGACCGGATAAATGAAGTGCTCGCACAGGCGCTCTGAGTAAACGTCATCAGGTGCTCGTTTATGGACGCGCACGCAGGCGTCCACGTCGGAGTGGTTGAGGTTCACCAACTGATCGTTGGCATCCAGTCTGAGGTTAATGTCCGGGTTTGCCTTCATGAAACTGCTGAGGCGCCAGACAAGCCATTTCTCAGCTAAAAGCGGGGCTACAGACAGGAAGAGGCTTTCTTCTCTGTCCCGGTCTGCCAGTGCGACAGCTTCAGAGATTTGCTTTAAGCCCAGTGTGAGTTCTCGGCAAATCTCGGTGCCAAGGCTTGTCAGCTTCAATCCGCCTGTCTCTCGTGTAAACAGCGGGCGGCCCAACTGATGCTCAGTTTTATGCAGTTGCTGGCTGACGGCGCCGGACGTAATGCCCAGTTCTTCAGCCGCATTTTTCAGGGAGCCCAAGCGCCCGACAGCTTCAACAACGCGGAGGCCAGCAAGACTGACTTGATTGAGATTTTTCATCGAGGACAGTTCCGAGCAGTAAATCTAAACCGGGGTTTAGTTATTCCAGATAGCACTTGCAACGCAATTGACGCATTGTCGCTCCATCAAGTCACAAAGGAAATGACAATGAAAAATCTTTTTAAAGATCTGTTGCGCGGAAAATCCCCCCGAAAGGCCAAAGTAGCTGCAGGCTCAAAGCCTTATTGTGCTGACCCACTTTCACACCCTGCTCTTCAGCGGATGGATACGCGCGAAATTGGTGATGTTTACATCAACCCAGAAAAAACGCTGCCTTAAGAGCAGCGTTTTTTATTTTGTCCCTCAATATGGGATGCCAATCTTTTTATAAATGAAATGCATTAGCCACGCAGGTCCAACCATCAGGAACTGAAGATCCTTAAAGAAGGACGGCTTTTTCCCCTCAATATGATGGCCGATAAACTGGCCGACCCATGCAATCACAAACACTATCAAAGCTGTCTGCCAGAGTGGGATACCAAGCCCAAATTGCTGATAGGTCATGTTAATCCAGATCATCAATGCTGAGAACGCGGCCATGCCGATTGCCAATGTGATGGACAATGACAGATAGTAGATGATCGACAGCCCCAGCCCGATCGTGCACCAGTTCAACCACGGTGAGATATTCGAAAAACCGATGGGTGTTGGAACAGACCACAGCAGTGCAGTCACCGTCCAAAAAATGATCGGCACACAGATCCAGTGAATGGCTTTGTTTTTGTGATTTTGGTGGCTTTCGCCGTACTCGCCCAAAAGGCGATCAATGCGACGCCCGGTTGCTTCTGAAAAGCTCATACTACCCTCCCCGTAATATCAAGCGGTATCAATGCAGCCAGCATGCCGTATGGGGAAAGTATTTTCAAGCTGACAAAACTTCGGCGGGCATATTAACCAGTGCCCGCCGAAGGAGTTGTTTTAGCTATGTGGTGTCAGGCAAACGCCGGCATTTTCCTTACGACATTGCGCATCAACTGCTGAAAGTGCAGTCATATTGACGATGCCGCGTGAGGTCACGGATGGTGTGATGATGTGGGCGGTTTTCTTCGCGCCCAGCAAAATCGGACCGACATGAAGCGCGTCTGTCATTGCCTTGATGAGGTTCAATGCGATGTTGGAGGCGTCCAGAGTTGGGAACACCAGCAGGTTTGCAGGACCGGAGATATGCGCATCTGGCATGTAGCGTTTCAGGATTTCCGGCTTCAATGCTGCGTCACCATGCATTTCGCCTTCTGCTTCCAGATCAGGCATTTGCTTCCAGACCATCTGCAGGGCTTCCCGCATTTTGTTGGAGGTCTCGGACGGACGAGAGCCAAAGTTGGAGTGCGAGAGCAATGCAACGCGTGGTGTGATACCGAAGCGTTTGATCTGCTCGGATGCCAAATGGGTGATCTCGGCGATCTCTTCCGCAGATGGGCATTCTGTAACGTAGGTGTCTGCCAGGAAGTAAGCACCACTGGAGTTGATCAGCAGAGAGAGCGTGGAGAAATCTCTGATGCCTTCGGAGCAGCCAATGATGTTGTTGATGTCGCGCAGGTGCTTATCAAAACGGCCTTCGAGGCCTGTGATGAGCGCGTCAGCTTCTTCTCTATGCAACGCCAAAGCGCCAATGACGGTTGAGTTCGTGCGCACCATGGTTCTGGCGGCTTCTGGCGTTACGCCTTTGCGGCCAACCAGTTGCACCAGTGTATCAACATAGGAGCGGTAGCGCGGATCGTCTTCCGGGTTCACAAACTCAAAATCTGTGCCTGGACGGATGCGCAAGCCGAAGCGCTCACAGCGATTTTCCAGAACCTGAGGACGACCAATGAGGATTGGTGTCGCGAGGCCCTCTTCAAGCACCACCTGAGCGGCGCGCAGCACGCGTTCGTCTTCACCATCGGCATAGATCACGCGCTGTTTGTCTGCTTTTGCCTGCGCGATGATTGGCTTCATCACCATACCGGAACGGAACACGAAACGGTTCAGCTTGTCCATGTAGGTGTCGAAGTCTTCGATCGGGCGGGTTGCTACGCCAGTTTCCATGGCGGCTTTTGCAACAGCAGGGGCAATGCGCAGGATAAGGCGGTTATCGAACGGAGATGGAATGAGGTAGTTCGGGCCGAATGTGTGGGTGACACCGCCATAGGCTTTGGCCACCACATCGGTCGGTTCTTCCCGTGCCAAAGCAGCAATTGCCTCAACAGCGGCCAGCTTCATTTCTTCGTTGATGGCAGTTGCACCAACATCCAGAGCGCCGCGGAAGATGTATGGGAAGCAGAGGACGTTATTCACCTGGTTCGGGTAATCCGACCGGCCTGTACACATCACCACATCATCACGAACGGCCAGTGCATCTTCTGGCATAATTTCCGGGTTTGGGTTGGCAAGTCCCATCACCAGAGGGCGTTTTGCCATCTTTGCAACCATCTCCGGCTTCAGCACACCAGCTGCGGACAGGCCGATGAAGACGTCAGCGCCTTCGATGATATCATCCAGCGTGCGCTTGTCGGTTTTCTGCGCGAAGACGGATTTCCACTCATCCATAAGGGCTTCGCGGCCTTCGTAGACAACGCCCTCAATGTCAGAAACCCAGATATTCTCGCGCTTTACACCAGAGGCGACAAGCAGGTTAAGACAAGCCAGCGCCGCAGCGCCCGCGCCGGATGCGACGACCTTGATCTCATCCAGCTTTTTGCCGGAGAGTTCCATGCCATTGCGCACCGCAGCTGACACGATGATCGCGGTACCGTGCTGATCATCATGGAAAACCGGGATATTCATTCTTTCGCGCAGGCGTTTTTCGATCTGGAAACACTCTGGCGCCTTGATGTCTTCCAGATTGATACCGCCGAAGGTTGGCTCCAGAACGCCAACGGCATCAACGAACTTATCAACGTTGGTCTCATCAACTTCGATATCAAAGACATCAATGCCAGCGAACTTTTTGAAGAGGACAGCCTTACCTTCCATCACCGGCTTGGATGCCAGAGGACCAATCGCGCCCAGACCAAGGACTGCGGTACCATTGGAGATCACTGCAACAAGGTTTTGACGTGCGGTGTAATCAGCCGCTTTTGACTCATCCTTATGGATTGCCAAACACGGAGCAGCAACGCCCGGAGAATAGGCAAGCGCCAAATCTCGCTGGTTTCCCAATGGCTTCGTTGCCTGAATTTCCAATTTACCCGCGCGCGGATACTCATGGTAAAAGAGCGCTTGTTCATCGAGTTCGCCGGAGGTAGGGCGTTTTTTGTCCGTCATCGTCTATTCTTGCCTGACCGAGTGAATGAGCGGCTCGCCACCGGGAATCATTATGACTTCCGGTTCAGATGTCGCAGTTTTGCAAAACCTAGACCATCGCCTAGGATTTTGCAGTATCTCAATACGTCTTAAAGCGTATAAATGCGCGAATTAGAATAAGCAAAACGATTGCATTCAAAATATGCCACAAGGAATGTGTTCCAACGGGCAAAATCGAGCAAATTGGTTCGTCTAAAATCCGGAAACTCATCGAAAGTGCGAAGACCACGCCTGCGGCTAGCAGAGCGTTGGATGTTTGCCTGTTTTTGCTGCGGGTCAGGCCTGCAAAAAGCAGGATTGCGAGGAGTGCCGGGAAGTAGCCAGCAGTGGATCCGAGTATCCCTTCAACCAGCCTTGGGCCAAATGCCATTGCCCCAAAGAAGAGCAGCGTTGCGCCCAGTGATATCAAGAGGTTGGCACCCATATATCGACGTGTGGCAAGGTAGAAGTAAACCAGCATGAAGATCGCGATCGGGATGACATCAGCCAGCATGGACCAGAGGGTTGCGAAGGTGTGAAACAGGAACGATCCGATCCCGATAATGGCCAGCAAAGCGATGAGGACCAGCGCTGCGTTATCTTGTGCGTTGGTTTGCGTTGAACGCGTTTTTTTTGCGTTGCTGCGTGCGTTCAACCAAAATTGAAGGGCAATTAGCGCAGCAATGATAAAAGCAGCGTTGCTCACTGCATTGAGTGGCTCAGACCAGAACGCAGCGGAGGTCCTCTCGCAGTATTGGTTCAGATGCTGATTCCAATTCATGAGACCTCCAAACCGGTACCGTGCTACCTCGTGGCGTTTTGAAAGATCATAGTACCGTTCAACCAATGGACCCGGCTAGCCTTCAAAACCTTCTGGAGCTGATCCTGTCGGCTCACTCCTGACGCATTCGCGAGCGCTTGTTGTAGATGGTCTTTGTGCATCAGCATGGGGAGCTGGTGGCATGATGTTTTCAGCAACCGATGCCTGAGGGTTATAAGCTTCTGCTTGAGTTGTGCGACAGTGCCGAATTCTTCTGTGCGGCTGGGAAACACGCCAATCAGATTTTTAGCAGTTCCTACCCGCTCCGCACGCTCTATAAAGGCAGCTGCTTCTGCCTGCCAGCCCGCTTGTAATATGGCTCCGGGTTGGATCACCAAAATCCAGTTGGAACGAGTGCACTGTTTGAGCCCTTGCGCCAGAGCTGAGCCCGCTTTTGCAGTGGTGCTGACGAAATCTGCGCCGCTGGCATCCGCGACGATCTCGGTCCCATCAGATGAACCTTCATCGGCGATAATGACTTCTTTCAGGATACCTTCTGCGGAAGCTGGGACCAGGGCGGACAGGGTGAGAACCAGTCGGTGCTCACTGTTGTGGGTGGGAATAAGTGCACTAATCATTCCAACAGCTTACAGTGATTTGCCTTATCTTTGGAAAGTAAAGGCTTGCAAATCCAGATATTTTGAGCAATGTTCCACTTATGTTCTCATGAGAAGACGAAAGTGCATGCCCCATGTCAACTGCACAAAATCACAGGGCCGAAACTGAGGCCGCTGATCCTTTAGGGTCTTCGCTTCCGGTCAACATGACAGGGCGAGGCCGTGCTGCACATTCCAACAAGGCTGGCCGGTTTGAGGCGGAAAGCCGGGAACTGATGGATGACGGCTGGGGAACAATTGATGAACTTCCGCCGATTAAGACGGAAGTGCAGATTGAAGCTGCACGGCATGTGATCACTAAAAACAGCTCTCCTGACCTTCCTTTTGATCGCTCGATCAATCCGTACCGGGGGTGTGAGCATGGCTGCATCTACTGCTTTGCGCGACCAACTCATGCGTATATGGGGTTGTCGCCGGGGTTGGACTTTGAGAGCCGTTTGTTTGCCAAACCCAATGCAGCTCAGGTGCTGGAGCGGGAGCTGGGTGCATCCTCCTATCAGCCGAAACCCATTGCGATTGGAACCAATACTGATCCTTATCAACCGATTGAACGCACGCACAAAATCATGCGTGATGTTCTGGAGGTGCTGAACAAGACGGGGCATCCGGTGACGATCGTCACCAAGTCCGCCTTGGTTATGCGGGATATCGATATTCTCAGTGAAATGGCCGAGCGCAATCTGGCCAAGGTGGCTATCTCGGTGACGACGCTAGACCGGAAGATTGCGCGGAGCCTTGAACCGCGCGCCTCTACTCCGCCTCGCCGTTTGCAAGCAATCAAAGCGCTGTCTGATGCGGGTATTCCAACCGCTGTGCTGGCTGCTCCTATCATTCCCGGACTGACGGATCATGAGCTTGAGAGCATTCTTGAGGTCTGTAAGGAACACGGCGCAACAGAGGCCAGCTATATTCTGCTGCGTCTTCCTCGTGAGGTTTCTGAGCTCTTTAAGGAATGGCTTTTGCGGGAAGCTCCAGGGAGTTACCGGCGTGTGCTCAGCCTTTTGCGTTCCATGCGTGATGGAAAGGACTATGACGCCCAGTGGACGCAGCGCTTTAAGGGCAAAGGCCCTTATGCAGACCAGCTGGCAAAGCGCTTTCAGCTGGCGTGCAAGAGCAAGGGTTTATCCTCACGTTCACTAAAGCTGTCCTGTGACCAGTTCATCAAACCAACTTGCGGCGGTGTGCAGCTTTCATTGCTGTAGACGAGGCATGTTGTGATGCTTGAAAGCTGATGGGCTGCGTGGCAAAGAGAGGCATGTCGTATTTTGCAAACTCCCTCTTTGATATCGCCTTTCCTGATGCTCCCGATATGCGCTTTGAGCGCTCCGTTGAGCGCGACTTACAAGGACGTTTTGCTGGTATTGATGAAGCTGGGCGCGGACCATGGGCTGGCCCTGTGGTGGTTGCTGCGGCCAGCCTTGACTACGACAACCTGCCAGAGGGGCTGAACGATTCCAAAAAGTTGACCGAGGCCAAGCGCGAGGAGCTCTTTGAGCAGATCCTTGAGATGGCTGATGTGAGTGTGTGCGTGCAAAGCGCGCGAACCGTTGACCGGATCAACATTCGCGAAGCAACGCTGCAAGGTATGCGCACCTGCGCCCGCTCGCTCAGCGTTCCGGTGAAACGGTTCTTCATTGATGGCAAGGATGTGCCCCATCACTTGCCGCAGGAAGGGCAAGCACTGATCAAGGGTGATGGCCGTTGCCTCGCGATCTCCGCCGCCTCAATCGTTGCCAAAGTGACCCGAGATCGTCTGATGGTGAAGATGGACAGGGACTTCCCAGAATACGGCTTCGCCAAACATAAGGGCTACGGCACCAAACAGCACCAGGAAGCCCTAGCAGCACACGGCGTAACCCCGCTCCACCGCTGCTCCTTCCGACCTATTCGGGAGATGATTGAAGCAGGGTAACGCTTCAATCAAACTTGGCCAGCACTGCCAGTATACCGGCTTGTTATACTCTGCCTCTGAAATAGCCTTAGATCGAAACATTCTGTTTGTTTAACTCGCCTCTATGCTTGTCTAAATACAGTGCCTTCAATGCGCTGTGTTTAGATTTTTCGAGGTGAGCCCCACACTGAGGTGCGGCATTGGAGGCCATAGCCATCAAATAGATGGGTATAAACCAAGCGCAAATTTCCAAGTATCAAGCTGCTATCATCTCAAAAAAATAGAATACGTACTTTATTTTCAGCAAGTTATGCCTGTGTGTAATTTTGACTTTTCCAAACTTAGTCGATTACCTAAATATCTTACAATTGTGATAGCAATCGAAATGATATCATTTAAAAATCAGTAATTTGATTTATGTTCAGTAAGTTAAAATGTTGATTTACCTTAGATCATGGAAAATCGATTCACATGACAAAGCTGCTCCATAATTTAAATTGGAATTTTAAATTCTTTTTCCCTTTCACTTTTATTCTTTCATTTTTTGCAATTACACTTCTAAATTTGATTTTAGCTACACCAACAACTGCTGCCGTTAGCTGCAACTTCCCTGATAGTACGAACAATGGAATTGCAGTTAATCTGACATTGGACACCTGCACGGTCACGCTCACCCCTACCAATGATGAAGCATTTTTCACTTTCTTTGATAATACATTAGAGAATGCTGGAATTGCGGTATCTACAGACATTCCAAGCACAGGTTTGGGAGTGAATTCCCTCTCTATCAACGGCACACCACAAATTATTAATAATGGTGTCAATGCTTTCAATGAGAACTTACCGGACAATACGACAATTACGCTCACGGGAACTCATAATAACAACACCCAAAATTTCGCCCTTTCACTCACTCGCGCTGGTGGAACAATCACTCTTTCAGGTTCAACCAGTGGAGGAATACCAAGTGCGATCTCTGTTACTTCTGGCAATAATCAAAATATAGAGGTCTCTACCTCGTTTACAAATCCACTCGTTGTTACCGTAACTGACAGCGGGGGGGACCCTGTCGCCGATGAAACTGTTACTTTCACAGCTCCTGCAACTGGTGCCAGCCTAAGCTCTGTCACTCAGACCGCAACAACAAATGCTTCTGGCGTGGCAAGCTTGAGTGCAACAGCTAATGCGACCAGTGGCAGCTATGTGGTAGAGGCCAGCGTTGGCGGGGTTGTAACGACAGCGGACTTTTCCTTAACCAACGATGCTGGAGCAGCCTCTTCCGTTTCGGTGACTTCCGGAAACAACCAGAACACTGCCATTTCTTCTGCCTTCACAAATCCATTGGTTGTGACTGTAACAGACAGTGGCGGCAACCCTGTTGCCAGTGAGACTGTGACGTTTGCTGCTCCCGCCACGGGTGCGAGCTTGAGCTCCGTTACACAGACAGCAACAACAAATGCTTTTGGTGTGGCGAGTTTGAGTGCAACAGCTAATGCAACCAGTGGCAGTTATGTGGTGGAGGCCAGCGTTGGCGGGGTTGTAACGACTGCAGACTTTTCCTTAACCAACGATACCGGATCAGCCTCTTCAGTTTCCGTGACTTCGGGAAACAATCAGAGCACTGCTATTTCTTCTGCCTTCGCAAATCCGTTGGTTGTGACTGTGACTGATAGTGGCGGCAATCCAATTGCTAGTGAGACCGTGACATTTACCGCGCCCGCCACGGGTGCGAGCTTGAGCTCCGTTACACAAACAGCAACCACAAATGCTTCTGGCGTGGCAAGCTTGAGTGCAACAGCTAATGGAACTGGTGGAAGCTATGTGGTTGAAGCCAGTGTGAGCGGCGTAGTCTCAACTGCAGATTTTTCTCTTTCCAACACAACAGGACCCTCTTTGATTGTTGTAAGCTCAGGTAATAGCCAGAGCACTGAGATTTCAAGCAGCTTCTCTGATCCGCTTGTTGTTACAGTCACCGATACGGGCGGAAATCCCGTCGCAAATGAGACAATTACATTTACAGCACCGTCCTCCGGTGCAAGCCTAGCTGTAGTTACGCAAACAGCCACAACCAATGCGGCTGGAGTAGCGAGTTTGAGTGCAACAGCAAACGGTATAGCAGGGAGCTACGTGGTTGCAGCCAGCGCTGTTGGTGTTAGTAGTTCGGCAGACTTTTCACTGACAAATGCACGCGACAGCAACGCTGATATTGTGCGAACAAAAGCAGTCATAGGTGCCTTCATCGGTGCACGAGCTAATCAAATTGTGGCTGAACAACCGAAGCTGGTACAAAGGTTAAGAACCGGGAAATTCGGTCAACAAAAAGGCTTAAACAGCTTCTTTTACGATGTTTCCTCTGCACGTCAGCAGGCTTCCTTCCAGTTCAGTTACGCCTCCTTTATGAACAAGCTGACTTCCCTCAATAACGATAGCTCTTCGCAATCCAGAAGTCGCATCACCAATGGGTTTGAGCAGGTTGAACAGCAGAAGCAAAATATAGAGCTTAGCTGGGCCGCGGATACAATCACGCAACCTCATAAAGCCACAGCAGCGATTAATAGTCTCGTTTCGGATAATGAACTATCGGATGACGGTTATTCACCCTCTGGGTTTGATATTTGGGCACAAGGGTCCTACATTCGCGTCGAAAACAACGATTTTGGAAGCAACAATGGACTGTTCTATGTTGGTGTCGATTACCGCCATGAGGATACTTTCCTTTTAGGCTTTCTGACACAACTGGATATCTCTGAAGAGAACAACAATACAGCCAACACTTCAGCCAGTGGTGTGGGCTGGATGTTTGGTCCTTACGCGGTTCTTCGCCTACAACCTAATCTCTACATGAATGGCCAGATCACTTATGGGCGTTCCAGCAATGACGTTGATGCACTTGGGCTGGGAACTGATAATTTTGATACTGAGCGACTGCTGCTCCAAGCTGGTTTAACTGGAGATTTTAGTCTGAATGAGCTGACGATCAATCCGTTTGCCAACCTCACTTATTATTATGAGAAACAAGAGGAGTATGTTGACCAGCTAGGCAACACAATCTCCGATCAAACCTTTACTCTTGGGCGATTAGAATTCGGGCCACGTGTCTCCTATGACTATTTGAGCGAGACAGGCTACTTGTTCTCTCCCTTCCTATCTGTTTCAGGAATTTATGATTTCAATCGCCTGATTAGTGACATTCCAACAGACGCAACGTTGGCTTCAGCGGATGAGAACTTCCGCGCCAGGGTAGAAGGTGGGGCAGAACTGTTCATTCCAAGTCCTGGAATTCGGGTTCTGGGAGAAGGATTTTACGACGGGATTGGAGTTTCAGGCTATGAGGCATACGGCGGCAAACTGAGCGCAAATATTCAGTTTTAAAGTCCGGCTAAAAGGCGAGTTGTTTGATAATCATCCAAACCGCTTGAACTCCAATAATAAGGATGCCGTAAGACCTCACAAGCTCTACCAATGCTCTCGCATTATAACGCAGAGTTGAATGACCTTGCGGCACTTACTCCCGTTTGAGTGCATTTTGGCACAACCTGGGGGCGTAACAGCTCACATCATGGCGGCATTGCAACTCTAAATTCAGGAGCATTGAAATGCCAGTTATCACAGGTGCCGTGCGGAACGAGACCCTCCCAGTCCAACCACAGGCGGTTCAGAACACTGCCAAGCCTGCTGAGCTGCAAGACACGTATAAGGAGCGTCATCTTGGAGATCTTGGTATCAACGTAAAATACAATCCCGCTATTCCAGAGCGGCAAGTGGATTCCAGCCTTGCTGCAGTTTCAGTGCACCGCATGGTCAATGACAAACTTGGGATGACGACAAATGCGCTTCACAACGTCGTGGAGGGCGGTAAGGATGCAGTGCTGTCTGCTAAAGCCCCATTCCTAACCAGCGCCTCACCCGCTCAGGAAACAGCTGGGACACACAAGTCAGTTGCTGCCTCTCCTGCTGATATCGCGAATTTGCCGGATGGATCATATCTGCAAACGCAGGGCAGATGGCTGGATGCTTCAACCGTGCAGGTGCCTGCGCCTGGAAATGTGTTTGGCGCAAGCGGGCTGTTTGCCTCTGCTGAGACGAGCCTCGATATTCCTCTTGTGACGCCAATCAGTCCTAACCGGGATGACATCGCAGCTGCCTTCGGTGTCAAAATCTTTGATGAGGGACAGACAGTGCCGCTGAAGTTTGATGGCAATCTCAATGCAGTTGAGTATGAGTTCGGCAAGGCCTACCCACAATACCGGCTGGATGTGGCAAACGGCTTCTTTATTGAAACGCACGACTTCCCGCATGTGTTCATGCCAGCTTCTGAGCAGAGCGAGATTGTCATCACTGTGGGGACACAGCTTGAAGAAGATCAGTTTGCTCTCACGAACTTCCTTGTTCCACATGGCAGCGGAATTTTGGTGCCGGGGAATACAATTCACGCCGATGCGTTCAGCTCAGGCAGCATCATTGCGTTGCTGACACATTGTACGGAAGCTGATGTTGTTTTGATGCACCAGCCGGATGACAGCCCATTGCCAATTAAAATCGACACCTCAGAGAGACTGGGACTTGCTGAGTGGCATGTCTAAGACACTAAGAACGAGTAGTGTTTAGACAAAGAAAAAGGCTCCCGAAATTCGGGAGCCTTTTTTGATATTCTTGTCAGAAATTCTGAGGATCAATTCAGGTTTTCAGAAACCTGTTTGATGCTCTGCTTGAGCACTTTATCCTGAACTTCTTCTTTGGCAGTGCTGGAAGCGACGATGGTTTCAGCTGCCTGAACTGCAACATCTGCAGCACGGGAGCGAACCTGTGCAATCGCATTTGCTTCAGCCTGAGCGATTTTCGCTTCGGCTGCTTTGGTGCGACGTGCAATCATCTCTTCGAGAGCTGCCTTGGCTTCTTCAGCCAGACGATCAGCTTCAACTTTTGCGTCAGCAACGATCTGATCTGCTTCCGCTTCAGCCTCTTTACGCTTGCGCTGGTACTCGGCCATCAGAGCCTGAGCTTCTTCACGCAGCTTACGGGCGCCTTCAAGCTCTTGCTTGATGTTGTCCGCTTGCTGGTCAAGCATTGCACCAACCTTGCCAGGTACTTTCAGGTACCACAGCAGGGCAAAGAAGAGGATGAGACCAACGAGTGCCCAAAGGCTTGCATCGAACATTCTGTCACCCCTTACTTAAGTGCAGCATCAACGGCTTTGGCAACTTCAGCTTTCGCTGGAGCACGGCCACCGATAAGTGCCTTCACAAGCTCACCTGTCGTCTCGGCGGCGATTTCGCCAACATGAGACAGGCTTTCAGCTGTGATCTTGGAAATGCTCTGTTCAGATTCGGAAAGCTTAGCTGCCAGCTGCTCTTCAGCCGCTGCGCGGGCGCTTTCTGTCTCTGCTTTCACCTTAGAACGTGCATCATGAGCCATGGTAGTGGCTTTTTTGCGCGCTTCAGCTAGAGCACTTTCGTAGGATGCAATGGCTTCATCTGTCTCTTGCTTGAGACGGGATGCTTCTGCCATATCACCTGCGATGCGATCGCGACGATCTTCAAGGATACCGCCGATGCGTGGAAGGACCACTTTCGACATTACCCAGTAGAAAACGCCGAAGGAAAGAACCAACCACAACAGCTGAGACGGGTAAGTCGTGCTGTCGAACGGAGGAAAGCTACCGCCATCCTCTACAATGCCAACTTCGGCAGTTGTATTCAGGTTGCCTTGAGTATTCGACATCAACTTCTCCGTGAACGCTCTTCGTACGTTTTATGATTTTAGAGACGGTCCCTACCATGAGGAACCGTCATCATAAAACGCTCTAATCTTTGTCGTCGATTATACTGCGAACAGCAGCAGAAGTGCGACGAGAAGGGAGAAGATGCCGAGAGCTTCGGTCACAGCAAAGCCGAGGATGAGGCGGCCAAACTGTCCATCTGCAGCAGATGGGTTGCGCAGTGCGCCGGCAAGGAAGTTGCCGAAGATGTTACCAAGACCGAGAGCTGCACCACCCATACCAAGGCAGGCGATACCGGCACCGATGTATTTTGCTGCTTCTGCTTCCATGACATGTGCTCCTAAACTAGCAATATCGTCTATGACTTTGTTTTGGGTTTGAAACCCGGATTCTACACGTTACTTAGTGGCTCGGATGGAGCGCATCTGCAAGATACATGCACGTAAGAACGGTAAAGACGTAGGCCTGAAGGAATGCCACGAGGAACTCAAGAGCCGTGATGGCAACTGTGAGTATCAGAGGCAGGACCGCAGATGCGACGCCAACTGCACCGAAGCCGGTGAGCATGACAACAAAACCTGCGAAAACCTTCAGAGTGATGTGACCAGCAAGCATGTTTGCGAACAAACGAACGGACAGGCTAACTGGACGTGAAAGGAAAGAGATAACTTCAATCGCGGACACCAGAGGAATAACCCCTGCTGGAACCCCACTTGGAACGAACAGCTTAAGGAAGCCTGCGCCGTGCTTGAAGAAACCGTAGATCGTTACAGTGCCAATCACGAGAATTGCGAGTGCAAATGTCACGATGATCTGACTTGTAACGGTGAAGAAGTATGGGAACATCCCGAGCATGTTTGCAACGAATACGAACATGAACAGGGAGAAGACGAGCGGGAAGAACCGCATTCCGTCATTGCCTGCTGATCCTCGCAATGTGGCAGCAACAAACTCGTAGGACATTTCCGCCATGAGTTGAGCGCGGCTTGGGACCAGACCACGTCTGTTGGTAGACAGAACGAGGAACAAGGTCGCTACAGCGACGGTGACAACCATGAACAAGGAAGCGTTGGTAAAGGAGAAATCAACACCGCCAATCTCCACAGGAAAGATCTTGGAGATATGAAACTGGTGGATCGGATCGATCGCGTTGCCTGAATTTCCAGCCACAGGTAGTACCCCTGAAGTGCCAATTTACGAGCGCAAGAGCGCGATGAATTAGTTAGTCCTGCTTCTTGCCGGAATTCATCCGTCTTTCAGGACCGGCGACTTTGCCCGCCTCCCGAAGGACGTTTAATATTCCCGCAACAAAGCCAAGCATAAGGAGAATTATCATCCCCCACGGCTTGGTCCCGATCCAGCTATCCGCCATCCAGCCGAGTGCCCCCCCGACAAAGATAGCGGCAATAAACTCGGAAGACATCTTCCAAGCCTGTGACAAGCCTGACATCGCGCTGGTCTTGTTCGGCACCTCTTTAGCAGAGGCTTCGTCCAAGCGTGTATCCAACGTTTTGCCGAGCTTTTCTAGCCGCTCAGACAGGTGACGATCAGTTTCTTTCATGTCTTTTTTACTCTGCTTATTCTCATCGGGAGACATGTTCATTCTTCCTAGATACCGGCAGATAGTTCAAAGACATGGATGCCCCTGAAAGTCGGGGGCACCATAATGCTCGTGATCTGCACTGTCAAGGTTAGAGCTACTTAAGCTAAATAACTGATATCTAAGGATTTTCCAGAGTTTCTAACAGAGAATACGTATAAAGGATACTTTCAAGGCCGTATTGTACCCTATTTTAGGCCGGTTCAGTGAATCGCTCAGCCGTCTCAAGATCTACTGATACGAGCTGTGAGACCCCTCTTTCAGCCATGGTTACACCGAACAATCTGGACATGCGCGCCATGGTAATCGGGTTATGTGTAATCACGGTAAAGCGGGTCTGGGTGTTCTGTGCCATGTCCTCCAGCAGAGCACAATAACGCTCCACGTTGGCGTCATCCAACGGAGCGTCAACCTCGTCCAGAACACAGATTGGGGCCGGATTCGTAAGGAAAACTGCGAATATGAGTGCCATGGCGGTGAGAGCCTGCTCTCCACCTGAAAGCAGTGTCATGGTCTGTGGTTTCTTGCCCGGAGGACGTGCAAAGATCTCCAGACCAGCATCGAGCGGGTCTTCCGCATCCACCAGTTTCAGCTCTGCAGTTCCACCGCCGAACAAGTGTGTGAATAAACGCTTGAAGTGGCCGTTGACCTGATCAAAAGAGTTCAAGAGACGCTCTCTCGCTTCCTTGTTCAGGTTCATGATTCCTGTGCGCAACTTCCTGATGGCCTCAATAAGGTCGTCTCTTTCGGTGATCAGCGTGTCTCGCTGCTCCGTAATTTCCTGCATTTCCTCATCGGCACGTAGGTTTACGCCTCCAAGACGTTCACGCTCAGCCTTCAAACGATCAAGCTTGCGTTCGGCACCTTCGGCATCCGGCAAAGGCGCATCTTGTGACAGTCCGGCCATCTCGTGCAGACGAGAGACATTGACTTCCAGCACCTCATCCACGCGGCGCTCAATTTCCAAGCGGCGTTCTTTGGCTGCCTCAAGACGTTCTTCCGCACGAACCTTGCGCTCACGGGCGCCGGATAAGCCCTCCATAGCCTCGCGGGCTTTCTGGTCAGCGATCAGCTGGCGCTTTTCGCCTTCTGCGAGTTTGTCGTCAGCAGCCTTGCGAGAATCTTCTGCGCTCGACAGGCCATTTAACAGATCCTGACGCTTGAGTTCGATTTCCTCTGGGCTCTCTAAAAGGATGAGACGCTCTTCTGCCGCGTCATCCCGGCGCTGACGCAGGACGGAGATTTGTTTGTCTGCATTTTGCGCGCGCTGAACCCAGTTTTGCCTGTCGCGCTCGATGGTCTCAAGGCGCCTCGCACGCAGCTCCCCTTCCCGCTTGAGTGCATCAGTGGCCCCTTTGGCCTCTGCCAGCTTGCTGCGGCAGGTGGAAACATCTTTGGACGCGCTTTCTAGTTCAGCCGTTACGCCTGCAATGTCTGGCAACTCATCGAGTGCGCCTTCCGCCTCTTCGAGTGAGGCTGCTGTTTCCTCGTAGTCTTCGTTTGCACGGCGGAGCTGTTCTTCAAGCGTTGTTTTACGAACCGACAATTCAGTCAGGGCACGCTCAGCAGTCGCGAGCTCTTCGCGCAAGGCGACAATGCGAGATTGCTCCAGACGCAGCTTCTGACGCATGTCCTGCTCAGTAACTTCAGCTTGACGTCGATGCTCGGTCGCGGTCTCCAGCGCTTCTTTCTTTTCTTCCACCAGATCTCTCGTCTGCTCGACAAGGTCTTCCAGTTCCGCCAAGCGGTTTCGTTGTGCGAGGCGTTGTGCGGCAGGTGTTGGAGCGTCGGCTGCGATGATCAAACCATCCCAGCGCCACAGATCCCCTTGCTTGCTGACCAGTCGCTGGCCGACTTTCAGCTCTTTGCGCAAAGCTGAGCCGTGTTCAGCCTCAATCAGCCCAACCTGAGAGAGACGACGTGCCAGCTCATTGGGCGCCTGCACATATTCGGAAAGCGGTGTAGCACCTGCTGGAAGGCTCGGGTCACTGCCCGTACCCGCATTCAGGCTCCAACGAACGGGCGCATCTTCTTCCATTGCAGCATCAAGGTCTTCACCCAAGGCGGCACCCAGCGCTGTTTCCAACCCCGGGTTCACACTCATGCGGTCTACAGCGGGTGTCCAGTCTCCGCTTTGGCCAGCAGAAAGGACGGCCTGCAGTGTCTTGGCTTCTGTCTCATATCTAGAGAGAGCTGAATGTGCTTCATTCAATGGGTTGCGGCAGTTGTTTTCTGTTTCGCGTGCCGTTGCCAGAGTTTCTTCCGCCTCAACTGCGGTTTCTTCTGCTTCAGCCAGCTCCTCAAGAGCCATTTCCAGCTCTTCTCGTTTATCGCTTGGGCCACTGGCTGTTTTCAGCTCCGCTTCCACAGCCTCAAGCTGCCCCTTGAAGCGGTCTACCTCTTCTTTAAAGCGGGCGCTCTTCTGGCGAATGCCTGAGATCTGATTGTCGAGCTGTGTGTGCTTGGCAAGGAGACTGGCGTGATCCTGTGTGATCCGCGAGTGCTTCATCTCACTGGCATCAAGGTTGTCTTCCGCGGTCAACACCAGTTCCTCAGCTTCAGCAGCCCGCTCATCCAAGGTCTCGGCAGCTTCGAGGAGTTCTTGTTTTTCCTCTTCCAATTCTTCCAGATGGCTGGTGTTTTCGCTGGCAAGCTGGGCTTCGCGCTCGATGTCCTGCTCCATCTGAGCAAGACGCGCCTGAAGGTCCATCAGCTTTTCTTTGATGCGCCGATCTTCTGACTCAAGATCGTTTTTCGCGATAATCAGATGTTGGAGCGCAGCAGCAGCACCACCGGCAGCTTCTCGAAGCTTTGGAATTTCATGGGCAGCGAGGGCCTGCTCTTTCGCAGTAGAGGCCTGAAGACCGGCGATGTCTCGCATACCGATCTCAGCATCCGCATATTGCTTGCGGGCGGCATCCAGCGCGGCTGTTGCTTCCTGCCAGCGCAGATACAGGATCGTCGCTTCGGCCTTGCGGATTTCTGAAGAGAGGTTGCGGTAGCGGGTGGCTTGTCTTGCTTGCCGTTTCAGGCCGTCGAGTTGGCCTTCAATCTGAACAACCACATCTTCCAGACGTTCCAGATTGGTTTCAGCAGCCCGCAGACGGATTTCAGCTTCTTTCCGGCGACTGTGTAAGCCAGAGATGCCAGCGGCTTCTTCCAGGATCTTTCTGCGCGAGGTTGGTTTGGACGAAATCAGCTCGCCGATTTGCCCCTGCCGCACCATTGCCGGTGAGCGTGCGCCGGTGGACGCGTCGGCAAACAGCAGCTGTACGTCTCTTGCGCGGGCGTCCTTGCCGTTGATCTTATAGACAGAGCCAGCTTCACGTTCGATGCGGCGGGTGACTTCCAGCGTATCACTGTCGTTATACCCAGTGGGTGCTGTTCGATCTTGGTTGTCGAGAAAGAGTGTAACTTCGGCTGTGTTACGTGCCGGACGGTTGAGGCTACCCGAGAAAATAACATCATCCATTCCGGAGGCGCGCATGTTCTTATAGGAGTTCTCTCCCATGACCCAGCGCAGCGCTTCTACAAGATTGGACTTTCCGCAGCCATTGGGCCCGACAACGCCTGTCAGGCCGTCTTCAATGACAAACTCCATAGGCTCAACAAAGGATTTGAACCCGAGGACACGGAGGCGCTGAAACTTCATAGAGCGCCCCCTATTCTTACAACAGGGTGTAAGCGATCATACGCGCATAGATCTGCGAGCAGGAGATTCAGCCCTGAGGGCTGCCCGCTTGCCTTACAGATTCTTATCCACGTACTTGCTGAACTCCTCAAGAGAGAGCGCTCCGCTTACTTTCTCACCGTTGATAAAGAAGGTCGGTGTTGAATCTACACCCAGCTTGTCTGAGCCGTAGTCACGAACTTCGGTTACTCCGTCTAGTATTTCCTGATTCGTCAAGCAAGCCTTTACAGCTTCTTCAGTGAAACCGATCTGCTTGCCCATATTCAACAGGGCGCTGTATGGATCATTGGTGAATGCCCAGTTGCGCTGCTGTTCAAACATCAAAGACATAATGTCGAAGTATTTGTCCTCTGGTGCACAGCGCGCAAGCATAAAGCCAGCTGCAGCGACTGTATCCAGCGGGAATTCACGGAAGATGAAACGCACTTTGCCAGTGTCGATGTATTTCTTCTTCAGCTCTTTGTATGTGGTGTTGTGGAAGTTGGCGCAGTGACCACATGTCAAAGATGCATATTCAATGATGGTGACTGGAGCATCTGCCTGGCCGATAACCTTATCACCCAGTGGGCCAACCTTGTTCAGGTCTGCCTCGGAGTAGGACTGAGCAGAGGCAACAGTTGGCATAGCAGCAAAGGCCAGAGAAGCAGCAGTAAGAGCACTGGTGCGCTCAAGAAACTTACGGCGAGAGAGTGTCACGTTTTTCTATCCCAAGTTAAAAAGTGTTGCCTGTTGGCTGACCCGGCGCTTTTTTCGCCAAAAGACAGCCAGCGACTGGCCCAGAGTATAACCACTCCAATCCAAGAGCCATTGATCACAAACTGGTGAACATCCGCAGAATACAGCCATGCCCACAGCTCGCTTTCCAGCAACAATTGGTTTTCAGGAAACTATGGCAAATACTTGTCAGATGCCACCGATTATCCTGAGTAGTCATATTAAATTTTGGTAAGGCAGCTGGATTGACGTTTGCGTTAGGCGAGAAAACGATTTTCTTCGTTTAAAACAAAGGACTTCTGCCATTTCGCGGTAAACGAGCGGAAACCGCCCTAAGATATCCGCTATGATTAAATTTGCACTGCTAATACATACCCACAGAATTTATGCATGGAAAACAACAATAATTTCTCGCGTTGTTTTGTTTTTGCCTCATTAATGAGTTATTAAATATTTACAGAACTCTCTAACAAGATATACGGATACATTATGAAGCGCTTGACTGCCTTAATGCTTCTCAGCACACCACTGATTGCCTGCCAAGCCTCTGTATCTGAAGATTTCGTTGAAGCTATACCTACAGCTACTCAAGAAACGACGATTGAAACGACCGCTATACCTGCAACGTCCAATACAATTTATACAGGCACAGCAGATTTGGGTGCACTTACCTCTACGAACTGGGTCGTCAGCGAAGGCAGCGGGAACAGCTCTGCCCCTTGCCGGGTTCAGTTTAGCAAGACCCCGTCAGGCGAAGCTGTTGTGACACCAGCTGTGACCAGCAGTTTTCCAAACGGGCATGCGGCAACAAGCGGCTGTACCAATGAAGAGCTGAGCAGCGTGACGGCGTGGGCGGTGAATGGTGATACCATTGAGCTGCGGAATGCGCAGGAAACAACGACAGCCTATCTTTTGATGGAACGCCCTGACCTCTTGCTGGGTTATACTGCAAAGGGACATGATCTGGTCGTCAGCCAGTAATCACTCTTCCAGCGCATCAGGACTTTATGGATGGATCAGGAGTTGCTTGCAGGTGTGCGGGCAATGAGGTTCTTGCCGAGCTTTTCCAGCGCATTCTTCAACCGCTCATCAGAGACTGCCGCAACCTTTTGCTCGATGCGGCGGTTTTCAATTTCTGACAGCTTACGAAGAGGTTTTGGTGTGATCTTTTTGGTTCTGAGCGCCGGCCGTTGCACAACCTTGATGCGGCCAACGGCATTCCAGCCTAAAAAGGCGTTTATGCGATCTCGCAGTTGTGGAGCTTCATGCGTGAAGAACAAAGCAGTGGAGCCATCTGCATGAACAAGAAGGGTTGCAGGTTCTGCAACTGGCTCTCCGTCAGAGCTTTTAGCTCTTGGCCAAACAAGCCTACCGGGCTGTACTTTTCCGTGATACTTCTTGCCGACAAGTTCTGGCCAAGCGGTGAGAAGGTCGGCACTGGCAAATCCGCGCTTGCGCGCGACAGGGTGCATGGTCTTACCAATCAGCTCGTTTAGCTGATGGCTTGATCTCCTGGAAACCCGATTTTGCGCAGTTGCTTTCATCGTCTTCATCACGCCATTAGATTAAGGCACATATATGACCATTGCTTTATATTAGTCTTAATTCAGTCCCGTTTTCCGCGGTACCATGAATTACCAAGGGAACCCCAATTATTTAGGGATCAAAACCAAGGTTAACCCACAAAACCATGCAAGATAATCTAGTTGTTCTTTACTGGTATGACAGAAATTCTCGCCAACTGCCATGGCGAACAGCTCCTGCTGATATACTTTCCGGTGTAAAACCAGACCCTTACCACGTCTGGCTCTCCGAAATCATGCTTCAGCAGACTACTGTTGCGGCGGTAAAAAACTACTTCAAACTCTTCATAAAGACATGGCCTACACTTGCTGATATGGCCAATGCGGAGGAAGAGGACATCCTAAAAGCGTGGGCTGGGCTTGGTTATTATTCCCGTGCAAGAAATCTGTATAAGTGTGCAAAATTTGTCCAATTGCATCACAATGGACGTTTTCCAGAGGAAGAAGAGCGGCTTTTGAAGCTCCCTGGCATCGGTCCCTACACGGCTGCTGCAATCTCCACGATAGCCTTTGGACGCCATGCAGCTGTGGTTGATGGCAATGTGGAGAGGGTTCTGTCCCGTCGCCATGCATTGCTGACCGAGCTCCCTGCCCTCAAAGCTGAAGTGAAGCCATTGATGGCTGAAGTGACGCCGCATGACCGTCCCGGCGACTTTGCCCAGGCCATCATGGACCTTGGCGCCACAATCTGTACGCCGAAGTCTCCGGCCTGTGGCATCTGCCCATGGATGGATGTTTGTGAGGGTCGCAAGCAAGGCATTGCGGACACTCTGCCACGCAAAGCCCCCAAGAAGGTGAAACCAACGCGACGTGGCATGGCCTTTCTGCTCAGCGACGCACGTGGTCGCATTCTTCTGCGCAAACGCCAAGATAAAGGACTGCTTGCAGGCATGAGTGAGCCAATCACCACCCACTGGGCGGACGATGCGGCGATGGCAGACCTTTCACATGCTCCGATCACTGCGGATTGGGTGCGTACGCCGAAGGATGTGAAGCACACCTTCACGCACTTCCATCTGGAAATGAGCGTCTGGCAAGCACAGGCACCCGCTCACTACGATGAGCCTGACGGGTATTGGTGGTCCGCGCCAGATGAGCTTGAGGGAGAAGCCTTGCCAACAGTGATGATGAAAGCTCTTAAGGCTGGTAGCGTGATTTAAGTGCGCAGCAAAAAGCCGGGTCTGGGCCCGGCTTTTCATATTCTTGCAGATGCTGATTGGCGCTTATTGGAATGCGGTTTCCATAAAGCTGCGGAGTTTACGAGAGTGGAGCCGTTCCAACGGCATTTCCCTCAGGACCTCCATGGTCTTCACGCCAATCTCCAGATGCTGGTTCACTTGCGTCCGGTAGAAGTCTGTTGCCATGCCGGGCAGCTTCAACTCCCCATGAAGCGGCTTGTCTGATACGCAGAGCAAAGTCCCGTAGGGAACGCGGAAGCGGAAACCGTTGGCGGCGATGGTTGCGGATTCCATATCCAGCGCGATCGCACGGGACTGGGAGAAACGCTGCACCGGCTCGCGGTGGTCACGCAGTTCCCAGTTGCGGTTATCGATGGAGGCTACGGTTCCTGTGCGCATCACACGCTTCAGATCATAGCCGCTGTAACCAGTGGTCTTTTCAACCGCATCTTCCAGCGCGACCTGCACTTCTGCCAGTGGCGGGATTGGAACCCATGTTGGCAGGTCAGCATCCAGCACCTTGTCTTCACGTACATAACCATGAGCCAACACGTAATCACCCAGCTGCTGGCTGCTTCTGAGCCCAGCGCAGTGACCAAGCATCAACCAGGCATGCGGGCGAAGCACTGCAATGTGGTCGGTTATGGTCTTTGCATTGGATGGACCTACACCGATGTTCACCATGGTGATACCGGAGTTATCTTCTCGCAGCAGGTGATAGGCTGGCATTTGTGGCAGGCGCGGCGGGGCCACACCTTCGCGCGGCTCTTTATCACCGGCATAGGTGATGAGATTGCCCGGTTCTACAAAGGCTACATATCCGCTGTTCGGATCGTTGATCAGCTCCTTCGCCATCTGCGCAAAGCCATCAATGTAAAACTGATAGTTTGTGAAGAGCACGAAGTTCTGGAAATAACGCGGTGCGGTTGCGGTGTAGTGCTGCAAGCGATGCAGGGAATAATCCACACGCGGTGCCGTAAACGGCGCCAACGGCTCAAAGCCATCTTTTGAGCGGTAGGTGCCATTGGAGATGGCATCATCCATGACAGCAAGATCAGGCACATCAAACACATCACGCAACGGGCGCTCTTCGCTGGATGGCAGAGCGCCTTCCACGTGTGCGCCATCATAAAAGGCAAAGTGCAGAGGGATTGGCTGATCACTTTCAGCGATCACGACTTCAAGGCCATGGTTTTTGATCAGAAGATCAATCTGGTGTTCCAGATAGTGTTTAAAGAGATCTGGCCGGGTGACTGTGGTTTTGTATTTGCCAGGTCTTGCCACAAAGCCGTAGGACAGGCGCGTATCAACGCGGATGTGGCTGGATACTTCAAACCGTAGCTCCGGGTAAAATGCTCTGACCCGGTTTTCTGGCATGCTGCCCTGTGCAGCCTCTTTAAAATTCTCACGTAGAAAATCAGTCGCCCGATCAAACAAATAGATCAGGTGCGCAACAGCTTCACTGGCATCTTTAAAGGATTGTGGGGGAATTGTCTCAGGCGTACGGATGGAACGGCTTTCCATCACAACGTCGCTATCGGATATAGTCGACACGTTCGGTTTCTCCTCTTTCGTGTCACTATATATCTGAGGGATGTTTACGACAGGGTCAAGACAAACTGCGGACAAATATGGTTTATTTTTTAGTGAGTGAGGATATTTTCACGCAGCGTCAGATTCAGCTCTGCACACAGAATTGAGAATTATAGCTACGTTTTTCCCCTTATCTCCTTCAGTTTATTCTGTAAAACTATCCCGAAAATTGCATGGGCGAGCTCTAGAGGCACTTTACGGGGCTACGCTTCAGATGATCGGGAGGGATCTTTTTATGCATTTTGTTCGTACTGCTGCGCTTGGTTTGGTGGCTGGCACCTGCCTTACTGTGAGCGCACAAGCTGCCCAGTTGGGGCCACGGCCTGCTTTTCTCGTAGAGCAGATGCAAGAGAGCCCGTTGAAGGATAAGTTGCTCGCCTGTATCGGCAATCCTGCAAAGGCTTCCAGTTTCACGATCGGGCATCGTGGGGCACCACTGCAGTTTCCTGAGCATACGTTAGAGTCTTATCAAGCTGCGGCTGTGATGGGTGCGGGTGTGCAGGAATGTGATGTTACCTTCACCAAGGATAAGGAGCTGGTCTGCCGTCATTCTCAAAATGATCTGGCGACAACAACAGATATTCTCGCGACTGATCTGGCAAGCACGTGTGTTGCTCCGTTTACTGCTGCTGCCAATGGCGAGAAAGCAGCGGCAGAGTGCAGAACCTCTGAGATCACATTGGCGGAGTTCCAAGGTCTCACTGGCAAAATGGACGCCTCAAATCCAGCAGCAACAACGGTTGAGGACTTCCTGAAAGGCACAGCTGACTGGCGCACAGACCTTTATGCGGCAGCTGGCGCAGGTGGCACTTTGATGACCCATGCTCAATCCATTGAGCTCTTCAAAGAACAGGGCGTCAAGTTTACGCCGGAGTTGAAGCGCCCAAGTGTGAAGATGCCGTTTGACGGGTTCACTCAGGAAGATTTCGCTCAGAAGCTGATTGATGAGTATAAAGCAGCAGGTATTCCGGCTTCTGACGTTTATCCGCAGTCCTTCTTTTTGGATGACGTGCTGTACTGGATCAAGAATGAGCCTGAGTTTGGCAAGCAGGCCGTGTTCCTTGATGGCCGCTTCCGTATGCAGGGCTTTGACACATCTGATCCAACCAGCTTCAAGCCGTCCATGGCTGAGTTGAAAGAGATGGGCGTGAACTATATCTCCCCTCCTCTCTGGATGCTTGTCACTCTGGATGACGGGAAGATCGTGCCGTCTGCTTATGCAAAGGCTGCGAATGAGGCTGGCATCAAGATCTTCACATGGACGCTGGAGCGCTCTGGCCTGCTCTCTCACAACAAAGGCGGCTGGTATTACCGCAGCATCAACGATGCAATCACCAGCGAAGGTAGCGTTTATGAGCTGCTGGATGTGCTGGCGCAGGATGTGAAGGTGAGCGGCGTGTTTTCTGACTGGCCAGCGACCGTCACGTTCTACGCCAACTGCATGGGGATTGAGTAAGCCCTTCTCCTGCACTGATTTGCAATTTGGAAGCGCGCCTCATATGGCGCGCTTTTTTTGCGCTGTCCGCTGCGTAAGCCCTGCCATACTCGTTAACCGATTTACCCGCTGTCCCCGCAGTGCGTTTACCTTGTTCTTTTTAGCCAGCAAAAAAGCTTGACTCTCAAAAAAATATTTAGGGTCTCTATTTTCGCCATTTTAACTCCTCATAAACCTCTACCCCAAGGGAATCTGCGGTCGAATATTAATGAGGGTTAACTTCGAGACGAATATTCGAATCTGTAAATAAAGCGTTGATTCTAAAAGAATAAAAGATATCCACTATTAACCTCTGGTTTACCATAGTGGGTAACCATAGCACTCATGAATTGCGTGAGGTGTTGCGTCGCAATGAGAGTACAGCGTAAAGAAGGGGTGTCCTTGATGGCACCCCACATTTCCACCAAGCCAGACTGGCTTGATACAATTATTAAGGGCGACTGTGTTGAGGCTTTGAACAAGCTTCCGGACAACAGCGTGGATGTGGTTTTCGCCGATCCCCCTTATAACCTACAGCTGGGCGGAGATCTGCACAGGCCTGATCATTCGAAGGTAGATGCCTGCGATGATCACTGGGATCAGTTCTCCAGCTTTAAAGCTTATGATGAGTTCACTCGTGCTTGGCTGCAGGCGGTTCGCCGCGTGTTGAAGCCAAACGGGTCCATCTGGGTTATTGGCTCTTATCACAACATTTTCCGCGTTGGTGCGGTGATGCAGGACCTTGGGTTCTGGATCAACAATGATGTGGTTTGGCTGAAAACAAACCCGATGCCGAACTTCCGTGGCAAACGTTTTACTAATGCTCATGAGACGCTCATCTGGGCCTGCCCTTCACAAGAGAGCAAGCCGACCTTTAACTACGATGCGATGAAGACGTTTAACGACGACCTTCAGATGCGGTCTGACTGGGTGCTGCCTATCTGTACTGGTCATGAACGCCTGAAGGACGACAACGGCGACAAAGTGCATCCAACTCAGAAGCCGGAGAGCCTGCTTTACCGCGTGCTGCTCTCCACTTCAAACCAGGGCGATGTGATCCTTGATCCATTCTTTGGCACAGGCACCACTGGTGCTGTTGCCAAGAAGCTTGGCCGCCACTTTGTGGGATGTGAGCGTGAAGACTCTTACATTAAAGCCGCTTCCGAACGGATTGACCGGGTTACACCTGCCAACGATGATTTTCTGGCGATGACACAAGGCAAACGTGCTCTTCCACGAGTTCCGTTTGGCAACCTGTTGGAGACCGGATTATTGACACCGGGCGCGGAACTAACCGATGCCCGTGGACGCTTCAAGGCTACGGTTCGCGCCGATGGTTCCTTGATCTGCGGCGAGCATTCAGGATCCATCCATAAGGTGGGTGCGCTCGTTCAGGGTCAGCAAGCCTGCAATGGCTGGACCTTCTGGCACATTAAACGTGGCAAGGCCCTTGAGCCGGTTGACGCCCTTCGGGAAGTCGTCCGTTCACAGATGCCTAAGTAGCGTCTTACACAGTTCGTGTGGCGATCTCGCCCCACGGTTTACAGGGTTTGTCCCTGCTTCATATCCATATGACTTGGCCCCTGCCTTTCTAGGCGGGGGCTTTTTTTTTATGGTTTGGTACAAAACCTCTGGCAAGTAAGTCGCTTTACCCCTTGCGCTTTCCAAACGGCCAGAATGATTTACGAGGCGATGGAGGCGCAGCCCGATCCTCGGCCCCGACACCTTCCAACTTGTTTTCGTCTGCGTCGGGCAGAACAACATGAAGAGATGGAATTTCCTGCCGATATCCCTGAGGTTTATAGAATACTCTGATCCTTTCCTCCTCCGTTCCACCAATGGTGTCACCATCATTGATTATCGGACCATTTTTAATGAGGTAGATGCCAAGGTTAAGCAGGAAGTCGACTTTATCTGAGGTCAAGTTCGCTGATGCAGAGGTCTCAACTTCTCGTCCGATAAAAGGAAGCAGTCCATTTGTTGCTAAAATTGCTTTCTGCTTACCGTCTGACGTTACGCCTCCATTAAAGAACATCACAGACGCCCAAGCAAAAAGAGGTATCTCTCCCTGCGCCAAAGATTGAGCATAGGCTTTTAGATTTTGAGGTGGGATAACAGTTTTCCCATCTACTCCCACTTGTGCCATTACAGACAATTTCTCACTCAGATACGATGAGAACAGCGTCATTGTCTTAGCTGCCTTAAGCACATCAGGGTGCTCTTTGGCCGCCCCTAGAACCGACAGCACAATATGCGATTTGTGTTCTGATAAAACCGCTCCTGCCTCTGGCCACTGCTTGTCAATTTTTACCGCTTCTTCATATGCATTTACAGGCAGAGGAAAACCAATATTCATAACCGCGAGGGTTACGCCGTTGACCTGAATGACATGTGCATCTGTGTTTTCATCTTCACTCACCGGACATTCAATATGGAACGGCTGATCCAGATATGTATCTGAAGAATTCTGGCACAAATCTGCCATTGAAAGATCAACTGGTTGCGCCAAAACCAGATACGTTAAAAACAAACTCATAATACCCTCGCAAGGAAATCTCTAATAAATCAGAGCAATAGTCATATCCTGATCCCACATCGCAACCTCGCAATTCACTGAGAGTATAAGGATCAAACCAAGTTCTATAGAACACAGTTTGATTGATACGCTCAGAAGCTTTAGCGTGGCAGAATGACTATTGAGCACACTCTATTTGAAGAAGCTAAGCTGCTGATTGAGCGCCGCTATCCTATTGGGTGGGGTGGTGCTGCTTCTATTAGAACTGAGAGCGGCAAAATCCTGACCAGTATTGCACCAGATACCAAGAATGATGGCCTATCCCTTTGCATGGAAGTAGGTGCAATTCTGGAAGCGCATAAGCTTGATGAGGTTGTCACTCATTCCCTGTGTATCTACCGCGAAGATGAAAACAGCACTTTTGTTATTCTAACTCCTTGTGGAATTTGTCAGGAGCGGTTGGTGCATTGGGGTGGGGATGTGAAGGCGGCGATTTCTAACAGCGCAAATGAGCTGATCTTTAAGAACCTGCGAGACTTGCAACCCCATCATTGGTCCATCGTCAATTGTGAAGTGCTGTAGTTTGCAATGAGGTGGCCAGATCTAAGCTGACCACCCTCTTTTCGATTACACAAACTCCACCAGAGCCTTACGCCGCTTGCCAACTGCGAGCGTCAAACGCTCACCCGGTTTCAGGTCTCCCTCTGAGATCATCCGGGTTTCTTCCAGAACGATAGATGTGTTGAGGCGGACGCCGCCGCCGCGGATGAGGCGGCGGGCTTCGCTGTTGGTGGTGACGAAGCCGGTTTTTACCAGCAGGTCCAGGAGACCGAGTGGTTTGGCAAGGAGGGATAGAGGTAGCTCGTGGGTTGGCTGAGAGAGGTCTTCCTGACCGCTGAAGAGCGCCTCGCCTTGCTGGAGAGCAGCTTCTGCTGCGGCCAGACCGTGGACGATGCCGGTGACTTGTGTTGCTAGTATCTTCTTAGCCTCGTTCAGCTCTTGCCCCTGCAAGGAAGACAAGCGATCAATCTCGCCCAGTGGCAGATCGGTGAAGAGTTTGAGCAGTCGCGGCACATCTGCATCGTCTGCATTGCGCCAGAATTGCCAAAAGCCGAAGCTGGACAGGCGGGATGGGTTAAGCCACACCGCGCCTTCTGCGGTTTTGCCCATTTTGCTGCCCGAAGCTGTTGTCAGCAGTGGCAATGTGAAGCCGAAGAGCTGGCTGCCGGAACGGCGACCAAGGTCTACGCCATTGACGATGTTGCCCCACTGATCGGAACCACCGATCTGCAATGTACAGTCGAAACGTTGGTTGAGCTCAACAAAATCAACAGCTTGCAGCATCATGTAGCAGAATTCCAGCACCGACAACGGTTGCTGCGCCTCAAGGCGAGAGCGGACGCTGTCAAAGGTCATCATACGGTTGACGGTGAAGTGCGTGCCGAAGTCGCGCAGGAACTCGAGGAAGCGGAATTCATCCAGCCACTCAGCGTTGTTGACGATTTGGCCCTGCCCTTCAGACAAGTCGAAGAGACGTTCTACGGTTGCGCGGATACCTGCGAGATTGTGCTCAATCTGGGCATCATCCAGCAGCGGGCGGCTTTCACTGCGGAAGCTCGGGTCACCAACGCGGGTTGTACCACCGCCCACCAACAAGATCGGTTTATGTCCGGTTTTCTGCAGCCAGCGCATGGCCATTAATGGCAGCAGGTGCCCCACATGCAGACTGTCAGCCGTTGCATCAAATCCAGCGTATGCGGTGATAGGACCTGCTTGCAGCTTTTCATCCAGTGCTTCCAGATCCGTGCATTGATGCAGGAAGCCGCGATCGATCAGCAGTTGAAGGGCTTCAGATTTGGGGCGGAAGCAGCGCGTTGTATCTACCATTGTGTGTTTCATAATGCTCTCCTTCGCCGCGCAGGAGAGCTAAAACACGAAAGCCGCCTACGCGGCGGCTTTTGGTTCTGACCTCAATTTTACATGAGTTTATAGGAACGCGGCCGCCGATATGTCGGACGCATAATAATAAACCGCAGAAATGATGGTCAGGTTCTTGTTCATGCCCAAGTGTATGACCGCAACGCCCCTGCCCTGTCAAGAAAGTTTTGGCAGTTTGTGCCTCAAACATAAATCAAAAAGCTTACTTTCAGCATATTCGATCCTCTCGAGCAATTTTCCTTGGACAGATTTAGTGTACTGTAACTCATTGAGGTATAACCGGAAAAGCCTCCTTAGATGTCTATATACCTTCAATTTAGATTGCCTACAGCTAGTTTTCACAGATGGTCGAGCTATCTGCATTGAAATAGTCTTGAGATGTGAAGAGGAACATACCGTTGAGGCCGCATGATCATTGTAAATCTGAAGGGGAGGTTGGGTAACCAGCTGTTCCAATGGGCTGCTGCACGATATCTCGCGGACGCCTCAAAGAGCGAAATTGTTCTGTATTCCGGAGAGCGCGATCGGAAGGCTGGCAGGACACCACCTCTGATGGGATTTCCCCTCCCCACACGTGTGGCACAACCAAAAGACTTCAGGAAGGTTTTCTTTCCATTTGGAAAATTTTCCAAACAACTTCAGCAAGTGTTGCGGCATGTAAGAGCCTTTAAATCCAGACAGATTCTATCATTGGATGAACTGGAAGCTGCAAGAAGATCTCCATGCAAAAACTATCTTTTAAATGGCTACTTCATGTCTTCTCATATAGCGGATGCCATAAGAAAGACGTTGCAACAGGATTTAAACCTACTGGACTTTACACCATCTCGATATCCCTATCTTGACATTGTTGATCACCCACGCGCTGTCGCACTTCATATACGCCGAGGTGACTTTGCGACTGGGCCGGCGAGACAAAGTTATGGACTGTGCAGCGTGGAGTACTATCTCCGCTCGCTGCAAACTCTGGAAGACAAAATAGGCCCTGTGAAGCCTGTTGTGTTCTCTGATGACATCAGCTGGTGTGAAGACGTGTTAGCGCATGTTCCAAATGTTACCTTCTTCAAAGCGCCAACAGATGGAAGAGATTTCGAGGACATGATGCTTATGTCCCGCTGCGCCCACCAAATTATAGCAAACAGTACCTACAGCTGGTGGGCTGCTTATCTGAACAAAAACCCGGAGAAACAAGTGTTTGCTCCATATCCTTGGCGCGCAGCCAAAGAACATCAAAACCAATATTTCCTGCCTGAGAACTGGCAAAGAGTAGCAAAGTACGCTTCATCAGTTTCCCCAAGTCCAATGCTCCAGAGTACCTAGGGTAACTCTGGCGCTCCGGGCTAATAAAAACGAGCTAGCCTTTTTTTTGAAACAGCTCGCAAACGTTAAGCTGTACTTTTGAGCATATTCAGCTTTTTGATGAGGCTGGCTAACTCTTTCATATCATTAAAGATTGCCATTGGGTTTTGCTGTTCAAGGCGGTTGTGTAAATCTGCGTTGCCGTGGGAGGCTCCGGTGAAGCCGAGGGCTGTCATGCCTGCTGCTCGGGCAGCTTGCAAGCCGAGGTGGCTATCTTCAACAACCACGCATTTTTCGGGGGCGACGCCCATCTCGCTTGCTGCTTTCAGGAAAACGTCCGGCGCCGGCTTGCCCTTTTCAACCAGATCTGCCGAGAAGTACTTGCTCTCAAACCGATCGTATAGATTTGTTAGTTTGAGCGTATGATCCAAACGATCCATGGAACTGCCGGAGGCGATGCACATTTGCAAATTCGGAAATGAGTTGTCCAACTCATGCAATGCTTCATGGATACCAGCAATTGGTTTGAGATGCTGCTCAAAGGCTGCCTTTAACGCCTCATCCTGATTTACGAGTGCCTCATGGTGACGGATGTTTACGCCAATTTCCGCTTCAACCTGGCTGAACACTTCTGCTGATGACACACCGCAGAAGCGTGCGATCATTTCTTCCGTGCTGATGGGGTATCCAGCTTTGGTGAAGCCTTCGGCCTCAACCTGACACCCAATCCACTCGCTATCAATCAGACAGCCATCACAATCCCAAATAAGTAAATCGTAGTTCATAAGCAAATCCAGTTGGTTACATCCGGTGCAGTGTTGTCAGCAAGCATGGCTTTTTCATGATACCACTGATGCGCATTACAACTTATCCTTGCAGACCTAGCATGGTTTCGGCTCAACCTAGGAGATTTACTCCCAAAAACCTAGTAGTGAGCCTTTGCCAAAGCTCCGCTAGGCTGAGAGGCAAACATACTGATTTGTGTACGGGGGACGTATGTCAGTTGCTTCTCAGGTGCGAAAGTCTGGTGCTGCGCGACGGCGCAAGCTCAAACCAACATTGATTGTCCGTATCCGCGGCGGCATTGGCAATCAGCTTTTTCAGTATGCTTTCGGGCGGAAAATCGCGCTTGAAACGGGGATGAAACTTCGTTTCGACCACAGTGAGTACGAGCAGTACTTCAACCGCTCCTATTGCCTCAACCTTTTCAAAACGCAGGGTTTATCTGCCACTGAATCTGAAATGTCCGCAGTGCTTTGGCCTGCGCAGGCGTTTGGGCAAACCGTCAAGATATGCCGCAAGTTCTATCCCTTTTATCAGCGTCGTTACATCCGCGAGGACGAGTTGCTACGAGATGGAGATACTCCCATCTTCAAGCAAAGCGCTTATCTGGATGGGTACTGGCAGAAGTGGGAGGCTCCCTTCTCCATTATGGAGCAGTTACGAGAAGAGATCACACTCAAGAAACCGATGGTGCTTGAGCGACAGAAACTGCTGCAACGGATTAACTCAGGTCCGTCTGCTGCCCTCCACGTACGTTATGGCGATTATAGTCAGGCGCACAATTTGCAGAATTTTGGACTGTGCTCTGCTGGCTATTACAAGGGTGCGATGGACTTCCTTTCAGAGCGTATTCCCGGCCTGACCTTCTATGTCTTCTCCGACAGCCCTGAACGAGCACGTGAGGTGGTTCCTCTGCAAGACAACGTGTTTTTTGCGGATCCGATGCAGGATGGGAAAGACTATGAAGATCTGATGGTTATGTCATCATGCGATCACATCGTCACCGCCAACAGCACCTTCAGCTGGTGGGCTGCTTTTTTGAATAAGAATGAAGAGAAACACGTGATTGCGCCGCTTAAATGGTTCAAGAACCCCAATCTGGACGACAGTTTGATTGTTCCGCCGCACTGGCAGCGATTATAGCGCCTGCATTTTTGCAACTAAAGCAGTTCGCATTTAAATTGAAGCATCTGAACTGCTTTAGCCTTTGTGTTTGCGTATCTTTATCCGAAAACCGGTTCCCACTTTTCGGCGATACGCTGTAACTTAAGCAAACTCCAAAGCGTCGACTTCGTGCAGGATCTGCCCGATTGCGTTTTGCGACAGAGAGAAGTGTTGGTGTGCCCCACTCTTTTCACCAATAACTGGTGCGTATCTTAGCCCCCTCACATGCGCCAGCCATGCATAAGCGCTCTGGACGTAATCAGCTGGAAAGATCTCAATCAGTTTGCCGCCTGCTTGTGCAAACAGCAGGTTCGTCAGGCCTGCGCCATGGGTTCCAACGATGATCCTTGCGTTGTTGAAGAGTTCAACCTGCTCTTTGTGGCTGAGTTTGCCGGGAATAACACTTTGGAAGCCACGTGCCTCCAACTGCTCTTTGAGTGACTTCTCGTTCAAGATTCGGCGTGTTTTTGCATCGTCTCGTGCAATATAGAGCCTTGTGGCTGGCGTCTTGTGCATATCAAGTTGATAGGCGGCCAGATAATGTGTCGCGACCATAGATGCTGCTTGCTCGCTGGCAGGGACTCTGTATTCGCAGTTCATTGCTGGCGTGCAGTGAAACAACGTCTTGCAATGGATGCGTTCGTTCGCTTTGCACTCTTCCAGACTTAGAAGCGGTGTCTCTTGGGTCAGATGCTCGTAAAACTCTTTCTGAAACTCAGGAAGGTCTTCCCGAAGCAGTATTTTCAACGGGAATATCAGTGGCCCCAGTTGCTCCAACAGAAACAGAAGCGGGAAGGCCACATCACATAGGAAATGGTAGTAGTGGCGATGACCAGCGGCCATGCCCAGCATGTTGATGGCTGCGGTCTGGATCGTTCTGTCCTTTAACCGCGCAAACCGCATGGTGTTGGGCGCTGCGGCTTCTATCTGGCGATGCTGCGCCTTTAAGACAGTTGCTCCAGTGCTGCCGAGGACCAGTGCATCAACGAGTTTATACATCCTGAGCTGCGTGTGACCGGCTGGCGTGATTGGCAAAGGGTAGCGGCTTTGCTCCAATGCGCCATGCTCTTCAAAAAACGCCTGCACCTCTTGCGGCAGCGCACGAGAGCTGCGCTCATCAACGGTTAGCAGGTGCTCATTTGGCGCAAGCCTTGGATTTGCGTTGTCTGGAAAGAAGTTGTTTCGATCTCCAATGGACGGGAAGGTTCTGGCAAGGGTTGATTGCGCCCGGAACCGAAGTTGCCGACTTGTTGGCAGCCAACTGCGCCATTTAGGTGCCTTACGCATCCCCCACCTCACCCGTTTTATCTGCTAAGCACGAATGACCGTATACCGGGCAAGACACCTCCAGTATCCGCGTATTCTGATAAATCAATAATCGTGGGTATGGATTGGGTACGCGCAGAAAAAAAAGCCCGGCGTCTTTTGCAAGAGCCGGGCTGTAAGTTTTTCCAAAAAACGCGTTGTTACGCGAGTTCCGGTTCCACCTTGGTTGGTTCTGGAGCCACCCATTTTAGGATTGGTTTACGCGCTGCCGCTGTTTCATCCAGACGACGGCGCGGAGCCAGGAACGGAGCACCTTCGAAGCGATCTTTTTCGCCTGCTTTTGCACTCATCACCAGATCGCGCATGGTAGCGACGAACAGGTCGAGAGATGCGCGGCTTTCGCTTTCGGTTGGTTCGATCAACATTGCACCACTTACGACCAGTGGGAAGTACATGGTCATTGGATGGTAGCCTTCGTCGATCATCGCTTTTGCGAAGTCGAGCGTGGAGACGCCAGTGTCATTCAAGAAGCTGTCGTCAAACAGAACTTCGTGCATGCATGGTTTCACACCGAATGGCAGAGTCATCAGGTCCTGCAAGCCAACGCGGACGTAGTTGGCGTTCAGCACAGCATCTTCAGATGCCTGCTTCAGGCCATCAGAACCATGAGACTGCATGTAGGACAGAGCGCGTACATACATGCCCATCTGACCGAAGAATGCGGTCATACGGCCAAATGGCTGTTCACCGTCCTTCAACTGATCGGTTGTCTCAACAACTTCCAGCTCATCGCCGTTTTTACGGATGAATGGAAGCGGTGCGTATGGTGCCAGACGATCAGACAGAACAACCGGACCAGAACCTGGGCCACCACCGCCATGCGGCGTGGAGAAGGTTTTGTGCAGGTTGATGTGCATGGCGTCGATGCCAAGATCACCCGGCTTTGCCTTACCAACAATCGCGTTGAAGTTTGCGCCATCGCAGTAGAAGTAGCCACCAGCTTCATGGATTGCGTTTGCAATCTCAATTACTTCTGGCTCAAACAAACCACAGGTGTTCGGGTTGGTGAGCATAAGCGCTGCCACCTGACCTGCGTGAGCTTCGATCTTTTCGATCACAGCTTCCACAGCCACCGTGCCGTCTTCACGTGCAGGAATGGACACAACTTTGTAGCCAACCAGTGCAGCAGTTGCCGGGTTGGTGCCGTGAGCACTTTCCGGAACCAGAACGATGGAACGTTCTTCACCTTTGGCTGCAATTGCATGCTTGATAGACATCATCCCGCACTGCTCACCGTGAGCACCAGCTTTCGGGCTCATGGCCACAGCGTTGGTGCCGGTGAGTTCCATCAGCCAGTCAGCCAGTTCAGAGATCAGCTCGAAAGCGCCCGGAACTGTGGAGATTGGCTGCAATGGGTGAATGTCAGCAAAGCCCGGCAGACGCGCCATCTTTTCGTTAAGGCGCGGGTTATGCTTCATGGTGCAGGAACCCAATGGATACAGGCCTGAATCAATCGCATAGTTGTTGCGGGACATGCGGACGTAGTGGCGCATGGTTTCCGGCTCGGACAGAGCTGGAAGCTCTACCGGCTCAGAACGCATGTGGTTGCCGAGGCGTGGAACGAAGTCCATTGGCTCGTCAAGATCCACACCACAATTGTCCATGTGGCCGATCTCAAAGATGAGCGGCTCTTCCATGTCCAATGCTTTGTTGCCCGTAAAGGTCTGGTGCGGCATTGGGGGGCCAGCTTCACCAGCGCGTGTTGGACGTCCCTGATGGTTCATAGTCATGCCAGCACCTCCTTCAGAGCCTGCGCGTAGGCTGCACGGTCCTCATCGGTGTTCACTTCTGTGCTTGCAACAACGATCAGGTTGTCGATATCACCACCGGATTTGTCCAGACGGCAAACAGGAACACCGCCCAGAACGCCCTTTGCAGCAAGAGCTTCAATCACATCATGTGCATTCTTTGGCGTGCGAATTGTGAACTCGTTGAAGTACGCGGAGTTCAGAACTTCAACACCGTCAACCGCAGAAAGGGCATCTGCCAAAGCAACTGCGCTCATGTGGTTGATGCGAGCAAGGCGTGCGAGGCCTTTGCCGCCCAACAAGGTCATGTGGATGGTGAACGCCAAGGAACACAGACCGGAGTTGGTGCAGATGTTGGAGGTCGCTTTGTCACGACGGATATGCTGCTCACGGGTGGAGAGGGTCAACACAAAACCGCGCTTGCCTTCAGCATCCGTTGTTTCACCACAAACACGACCCGGCATATTGCGGATGTATTTCTGACGTGTTGCAAACAGACCAACGTAAGGGCCACCGAATGTAAGTGGGTTACCGATGGACTGGCCTTCACCAACCACGATGTCCGCACCCTGAGCGCCTGGGCTTTCCAGAAGGCCGAGGGAAACAACTTCGGTGAACACTGCGATCAACAGAGCTTTGTGCTTGTGCGCTTTTTCTGCAATCGGCTTCAGATCGATCAGCTGACCGTAGAAAGACGGAGACTGAACCACCACACAGGAGGTTTCGTCGTCGATCTGCGCCAGAATGTCTTCTGTGCCAGTTGGGTCTGCCGGGAGGGCCGCAACAGATGCACCAGGCAGCTTTGCAGAAACACCTTCAACCACTTCACGGTACTGCGGATGCAAACCGCCGGAAAGAACCGCTTTTTTCTTGCGGGTTACACGGTGCGCCATCAACACAGCTTCAGCTGTACCGGTAGATCCATCGTACATGGACGCGTTGGCGACTTCCATTCCGGTCAGGTTTGCCACCTGTGTCTGGAATTCGAAGAGTGCCTGCAGCGTGCCCTGTGTGATTTCTGGCTGATACGGTGTGTAGCTTGTCAGAAATTCAGAACGCTGGATCAGGTGGTCAACTGTTGCTGGCACGTGGTGTTTGTACGCCCCTGCCCCAACGAAGAACGGTAGAGATCCAGCACTGACATTCTTGTTCGCCATTGCGCTGAGCTGGCGCTCAACTTGCATTTCTGTCTTGCGACGCGGCAAGGTTGTCAGTTCTTCAAGGCGAACGGCCTCTGGGATATCGGCAAACAGCTCATCGATTGAGTCTACGCCGATACGCGCCAGCATGTCGGCGCGGTCGTTGTCTGAAAGCGGAAGATACCGCATGTTCTCTCTCCATCAGATTGTCTGATGCACATTGCAGCAAAAGCGAACAGGGCTTCTGCCATTTCCTGCCATGCGGCTGTCGTGCATGGCAGGTGATGAACGGCTTTTGGCTTATTGCGTATTCTTATTCCGAAAACCGGTCGGGCTTTTCGGGAGTACGCTTTGCCTTAAAGCGTTTCTACAAATGCTTTGTAGTCAGCTTCGCTCATCAGGGCTTCAAGCTGTGCAGCATTCCCGAGCTTCATTTTGAAGAACCAGGCAGCGCCTTCTGGGTCTTCATTCACTTTTGCAGGCTCATCAACGAGCAGTTCGTTGCCTTCAACGATCTCACCATCGAGCGGCGCATATACTTCAGATGCAGCTTTCACGGATTCCACGACAGCAACTTCATCGTCCTGATCGACGTTTTTGCCGTTTTCTGGCAGTTCGACGAACACAACATCGCCCAGCTGGCTCTGTGCGAACTCAGTGATACCGACGGTTGCTACGTCTCCCTCAACCTTCAGCCACTCGTGGTCTTTTGTGAAATATGTGCTCATTTAAGCGTTCCCTACACTGTCGTTTGTCGATTGGATTGTGATTGGGGCAGCCCGCTGCCCTCACCGGAATTATTTTGGTTTGCGGTAGTAGCGCTGCGCTACAAACGGCATCTCAGCAACCTTGGCAGGAAGCGCGCGGCCACGAACCACAAGCTCCAGTTCTGTGCCAATTTCTGCCAGATTGGACGGGACATAACCCATCGCAACTGGTGCGCCGAGAGTTGGCCCATAACCGCCAGATGTGACGCGGCCAATAATTTCTTCTGTACCCGGGACGCGGATTTCCGCGCCTTCACGTGCTGGTGCGCGGCCTTCAAGCAGCAAGCCTACACGGAGGTTTTCAGTGCCTTCTGCCAGCTGTTTCAGCACACGCTCACCACCTGGGAAATCACCTGCTTCTTTACGGCGCTTCTGCATGCAGAAGGTGATGTTGCCTTCAACCGGTGTGGTGTTTTCGTCGATGTCGTGGCCATAAAGGCAAAGACCTGCTTCAAGGCGCAGGCTATCACGAGCACCAAGCCCGATGGATTCAACCCGCTCATCTGCGAGCAGCGCTTTTGCAACTGCTTCAGCAGCGCCAGCAGGAATGGAAATCTCATAGCCGTCTTCGCCAGTGTATCCTGAGCGAGAGGCGATAACGGAGATGCCGTCAAATTCCAGAGGACGCGCTTCCATGAAGCCCATTTCTGCAGCTTCTGGTGCATGCAGCGCCATCACTTCAGCAGCTTTTGGACCTTGGATTGCGATCAATGCGCGATCTTCAACGATCTCAAGCTTTACGTTTTCTGGAAGGGCTGCTGCGATGATTTCATAATCGTTGTCTTTACATGCAGCATTTACGACGAGCATGAGGCGACCATCATCTTCGCTTGCCAGCGGGCGAGAGACCATGAGGTCATCAATGATGCAGCCATTGTCGTTAAGCAGAACGGTGTAACGCTGTTTGCCCGGCTTCAGTTCCTTCATGTTGGAAGGAACGAGCGTTTCCAGAGCAGCCGCAGTGGTTGCGTGGTCTGGGCCTACAAGCCAAGCCTGCCCCATGTGAGACACATCGAAGAGGCCTGCGCTTTCACGTGTAAAGAGGTGTTCTTTCATCACGCCGAGCGGGAACTGCACTGGCATATCATAACCAGCGAACGGCACCATTTTAGCGCCAAGCTCTACATGAAGATCGAAAAGCGGTGTTTTTAGCAGGTCTGCAGCTTCAGCCATATGGTCCCCTCAGACAGTGGCGTACACATCGAAAACCATTCCAAATTCGCGGAATGATCGAGTACGCCCCCTCTGTCTCGAGAACCTGAGAGATTTCCCGCGCTGGTAGCTACAAATACCAAAGCGGTTACTCCTTCGGTGAGAGCCTTAACATGCGATCCATCAGGATTGCGTGCTCGGCACTGCTTTCCAGAGTGTTGCTTACTGTGCGGTCCTTTTGCCTGAGAGTTTCCGGGGCGGTTGCTCCTTCGGCGATAACCCAATGGGTGGCTTATTCTCTCCCGCACAGCTCTATCACTCGCCAGCCCTCCTCAGACCCGGCGAATGTATTCCCCCTGAATGACTGCAACGTGTCATTCAAGAAGGCTGGCGCGACACTTTGACGCCAAGCTGTAATCACTTACTAACCTATTTTTCACTTTTCGTCGAATCCAAATACAACATTTTGTCGCGGTTCATTCGGAAGAATAATATTTTCTTCCACAAATGCCCATGTTGCAGACGGTGATCCGGCCCCTAAAGTGACAGGAACGCTGAAGAGTTTGGAGTAGATTGTTTTTTCTCCGCCATCCACATCTTGTGTGACTGCTACACGCACAGGAAGCAATATTTCGCCGCCTTTCCAGGTTGGACCGGGCGTAATGTTACCCGCGATGCCCAATTTCATTGCGGAATTCTGGCCGGACTTTTTACAAGTACGCGCCCAATCCGTAATGATGGCCTGATAGCTCAGATTCTCAGGCGTCTTTTCTTTTCCGCGCGGGTACACCGTCAGGATGGTTGTTCCTGAAAGCTCCTGCAAAGCGGGGCATAAGGCTGGTGCCTGGAGAACGGACAGATCAAAGGTCTTTTCAGTTGCAGGCGGGTTTGCAGAGGATGCTTCCAGCTCGTTGTCTGATGACATAAAGCTGCCGCAACCTGCCAGTGAAGCACCAAGTGCTACCAGAAGAATTGCCCGTCCTGTGTTTTTGAGCAGTGATTTTGCCAATAAATTGCCCACCATTCGAATCCCAAATTTACCTGCAGTTTTTGTTTCTATATCAGCCACAAACGCAAATGGCGAGATACATCAGGCACCTGAAACACAGTAGAGGAAGCTGACAGGCTGAATATTGGAGAAAATCAGCGCTTGTTGCCCGATTAAAAACTCTTTTTCTTGACAGAGGCAGTCAACATCCTTCAATTGCTCAAAGTCAAAACTCAGGAATACGTCATGCAGGTTACGCCGACCACAAAGGCACCGGTCAAAATTCTTCTTTGCGCTCCACGTGGCTTTTGTGCCGGTGTTGACCGCGCGATCCAGATCGTCGACCTCGCGCTCGAGAAATACGGTGCCCCTGTTTATGTGCGCCACGAGATCGTTCACAATAAGTATGTGGTTGAATCTCTGCGCAACAAAGGTGCTGTTTTTGTTGAGGAATTAGATGAGATTCCGGTAGACGACCGCCCTGTTATATTCTCTGCGCACGGTGTACCGAAATCTGTACCTGAGGCTGCACGACTGCGTAATCTGTTCTTTCTTGATGCAACCTGTCCGTTGGTTTCCAAGGTGCATAAAGAGGCTATTTTGCACGACAGACGCGAGCGCGAAATTCTGCTGATCGGTCATAAAGGCCATCCAGAAGTTGTCGGCACCATGGGGCAGCTGCCGCGCGGACGCGTCTCTCTTATTGAGACTGCAGAGGATGCTCGCCAGTTTAAACCGAAGACTGACCGGCAATTGGCGTGGATTTCTCAGACAACTCTTTCTGTTGATGACACCGAAGAGATTGTCCAAATTCTTGAAGAGCGCTTCCCGACCATTGCGAAGCCGCACAAGGATGACATCTGCTACGCGACAACAAATCGCCAGCACGCCGTGAAGGAAATTGCACCTAAGTGCGATGCCATGATTGTGGTTGGCGCGCCAAACTCTTCCAACTCCAAGCGCCTGCGCGAAGTTGGTGAGAGAGCGGGTTGTGAGAAGGCTTTCCTCATTCAACGGGCCTCTGAGATCTTCTGGGATGATTTTAAAGGAGCAAAGACAATCGGCATCACTGCTGGTGCATCTGCTCCCGAAATCCTTGTTGAAGAAATTGTTGAATCCTTCCGTGAGCATTTTGATGTGACACTGGAAACCGTTACAACTGCTGAAGAAGACATTTCATTCAATCTACCGAAAGAGTTACGGACCGCTGCCGCGCCTAGCGGAACAAGTCCGGCTGAATAGTTATGGCTGTATATACCGATGTTTCCGATGAAGAGCTGGGCGCTTTCATCGACCGTTTCAACATTGGCAATTTGCTCTCTTACAAGGGCATTGCTGAAGGTGTCGAGAACTCCAACTATCTGGTTCATACGGAGACGGGCTACTACATCCTGACGCTCTACGAAAAACGGGTTAATCCTGATGATTTGCCGTTTTTCCTTGGATTGATGCAACACCTTGCCGCTAAGGACCTGAACTGCCCTACCCCACTGATTGACCGCGACGGGCAGATGCTTGGTGAGCTTGCGGGACGTCCTGCAGCCATGGTCACTTTCCTTGATGGTATGTGGGTTCGTAAGCCTCAGCTGGTACATTGCGCAGAGCTGGGCAAAGGCATGGCACGGATGCATCTGGCGGGCGCTGACTTTGAGATCAAGCGACCAAACTCATTGAGTGTTGACGGCTGGGCACCCTTGCTGGATGCCAGTCGTGAGCGTGCGCATGAAGTGAAGGCTGGCCTTGCAGAAGAGCTGACTGCAGAACTGGATGAACTGCAGGCGCTGTGGCCGAAAGAACTGCCAAACGGTGTTATTCACGCCGATCTTTTCCCGGACAATGTATTTTATCTGGGCAAGGAACTTTCCGGTCTGATCGACTTCTATTTTGCCTGTAATGATGCTTTTGCCTATGACGTGGCGATCTGCATCAATGCATGGTGCTTTGAGCCAGATGGCATGTTCAATGTCACGAAAGCACGGGCATTGCTGGAAGGCTACCGTAGTGTGCGCCCGTTCAGTGAGCTTGAGTTCGACAACCTGCCTTTGCTGTGCCGTGGTGCAGCGCTGCGCTTCCTGCTGACGCGTCTTTACGACTGGTTGTCAGTGCCGGAAGGTGCGCTTGTTGTTCCTAAAGATCCACTTGAATACCTGCATAAACTCAGGTTCCATCGTGGCGTATCCAATGCGAGTGCATACGGGCTGGATAAATGACCGATACCAAACGTGTTGAGACGTGGACTGATGGAGCTTGCTCCGGCAACCCTGGGCCTGGTGGCTGGGGCGTGCTGTTGCGCTTTGGTGAACACGAGAAAGAATTGTGCGGCGGCGAACCCGCAACGACCAACAACCGCATGGAGTTGATGGCAGCCATTCAGGCTCTTGATTCCCTGAAGCGGTCCTGTGCCGTCGATCTTTATACCGACAGCTCTTATGTGAAAAACGGCATCACACAGTGGATGCATAACTGGAAGCGTAAGGGTTGGCGGACTGCGTCCAATTCACCCGTTAAAAACGCTGATTTATGGCAACTGCTGGATACAGCGGCACAACGCCATGATGTTGCGTGGCATTGGATCAAAGGTCATGCCGGGCACGAAGAAAACGAGCGTGCTGATGAACTTGCGCGTAAGGGTATGAAACCCTTTCAGAAATCCAAGTAAGTCGGGAAGGCAAGGTCAGGTTTATGGAAAACCAGCTTCCCCACTCTCGGCCGGATGAGGCGAAGAAGAAATCGCGCAAGGCCAAGCGCGTGCTTATTCTTGCCAATCCAACAGCAACGTCTTTCCGTTTTCAGAGCATCACTGAGATCGTGAAGTGCCTTGAGGACGCTGGGATGAAGGTGGAGTTGAAACTCACCAGCCGTGCCAGTGAAATCGCTGAGACCTGCATGGACCCTGATCTGAATACGGATATTCTGGCTGTCGCTGGTGGGGACGCCTCTGTCAGTGAGGCTGCATCTGCCATGCTGGGGCGTGGAATGAAGCCGCATCTGGCAATTATTCCATTTGGCACTGCAAATGTACTTGCCCACGAACTGGGTGTGCCGAATACCCCACGTGAGATTGCTAAAACCATCATCGCAGGCAAGACGACGAAACTGCACAATGGCTTTGCCAACGGGCGCCCGTTTTTCCTTTCCACCTCAACCGGCTTTGATGCAGAAGTGGTGCATGTTGTACCTTTGCGCCTGAAGCGGCGCTATGGTCGGTTTGCTTATCTCTTCATTGCCGCCCAGCTGGCCTTTTCGCGCCGTAAAGGCAGCTTTAAAGTCCGTGCAGACGATGAAGAACTGCAATGTGCCATGGTGTTGATCACCAATGGTCGCTATTACGCTGGTAAGCACCTCGTCGTGCCGGATGCTTCCATTTTAGAGAAGAAGTTGCACCTACTGATCTTCAAAGAAGACGGAGTGTGGGCGCTCTTCAAATACGCATGCCGCTTACTTACTGGCAGCGTCGCCAAATCCCATAATGTTGAGTGCCGAACCATCAAAACAGCCCGTATAGATGCCTATCGCGCGGCAGCTGTTCAAATCGACGGAGAGCCGTTTGGTGGCACACCGCTTGAGGTTTCTGTTGGTGACTGTGAATTATCAGTTATTTCTGGTAACTAGAACAGTCCCTCCCTTCAGAAGCCCGTTTGATGGTTACAGCCTCAAATTTACGTAGTGCTTCCCGCAGGTTACAGGCGACACATCCCTTCAGTATATTTTAGAGTTGAAGCTTTCACAAATTATCTCATGATATGAATAGCTTAGGCTGAGACAATAGGCCGCCTGCGCGTTAATATCTGCGCAATATATAATTGATAATGCGTACATCAGTTTCCAAACTAATGATTCTAGTTACCGTATATTGATGTAAAGGCCGGTGGTCACATGATACCTCGTCCGAAACTTTTAGAGATAGAGAACCGAGACTTCAAACGGCATGCCTGTCATTGGCCTGCGGTTCTGCTTACGGATAATTTCAACCGATCCTGCGTGATTGAAGATATCAGCAACGGTGGTTGCCGATTGCTGATCAATACCGGAAAGCTCGTTTCCGGAGACACGGTGAAAATTCAAGTACCAACCCGCAAGCTTTCCTTCAGCGGCAAGGTCGTCTGGCTGCATTGCGAAGAAGCAGGCATCAAGTTCACTTCCAAGCCTGCCAAACTCTGATAAGTGACAGGCATTGCCGGGAGTTACTTCGGTTTTGGATAGGGTATTGGGCCGCTAAAACCAACAGCAGCCTTCCAAGTGCGGATGCTATGACTTTTGTGCTTCACCGCTGCTTTCAGGTAACTTTTGTTCCTGCCGATGCCCATTGGATAGCGCTTATTTTGCTGCGCTTCGTAGGCTGCACTTTGGCTGCTACAAACCTGTTTGCGCATGTTTTCAGGCTGACGGTGCAGATCGTTTGCAATTTCTTTTAGTTGCTGACCATTGGGGGGCAGTTCACCAGCCATTGCCTCAGTCAGGAGTTTGGCTGCTCTTTCGCTACGCTCCCGCCCCGTCGTCGCGCCAAGAACGATTGCCATAAAGCGCTGCCCGCCACGATCTGTAAGTGCAACGATATTGCGGCCAGATGAACAGACAAAGCCTGTCTTCATACCGACGGTACCCGGCAGTCGTGTCAGCAACTCATTGTAAGATTTGATTTCTACGCCATTAATGAGCACTTTTGATGTGGCGAACACGTCACGATACTGTGGGAACCGCAGATAGACTTCACTCGCCAGAATTGCCAGATCACGTGCGGATGTTTGCTGAGCGGGTTCGAACAAGCCGTTGGCATTCACAAAGTGGCTTGCGGTCATCCCAAGACGTTGCGCGGTGGCATTCATACGCTGAGCGAATGCATCTTCACTCCCCGCGACACTTTCTGCCAGCGCAACTGCGACATCATTGGCTGATCCAACAAGCACCGCATAAAGCGCATCCTGCAGTGTCATGACGCTTCCGACCTTCAAGCCGGACTTCAAAGAATCCTGCTTCATCGCCCAAGGGGACATCACCACCGACGTTTCAAGGTCAACTTCTCTGTTGGCAAGAGCCTCAAAGGTTACGAGTGCGGTCATCAACTTGGTTGTTGAGGCGGGATACCAAGGATTGCCTGCATCTTCAGCGTAGAGGACCTTTTGCGTATCGAGGTTCAAAACCAGCGATGGTGTGGCGCTTGCCGGTGTTAGGACACCAGTTGAAACAAGGACCAAGCCCAAAGCGACGTGTAGTTTTCGACACGCATTACCAAAACAAAACATGCAGCTAATAATCTCAGATAGGGAAAAGAGAGCCCGAACAGATGTCCCTAGAAATTTGCTTCGAGTATGTCACCACATGAGTTATTCAGTGAAAATTCAGCGGTGATTGATCAAATTTTCTATAACAAAGATGCGAAAGTCGCATGGCCACAAATTCCCATTGCAACCACGCAGATCCTTTATAGTTTTCCTAGTCGCTTTAGCTCTGATTATTACGGTCCTGTTGGGCGAACTGCTCTTTAAGCATCCGGCCAGCTTCAGCAGCGCGCATTGGTTGGCCGAAGTGGAAGCCCTGAACATATTCGCAGCCGAGCTGGAAGAGCTCCAGCGCATCAGACTCAGTCTCCGCACCTTCCGCAACCACTTCCATACCAAGATCATGACCCAGCGCGACGATGGTACGCAGGATGACCGGACGAGCGCTCTGGCCGTTTGGACGGACGAAGGACTGGTCGATCTTGATGGTGTCGAACTGGAAGCGCTGCAGGTAGCTCAGGGATGAATAGCCGGTGCCGAAATCATCCAGTGACAGGCCAGCACCAAGCCCTTTCAAACGCTCAAGAACCTGCACGGAGAATTCCGGATTTTGCATGACCAGAGATTCAGTCAGCTCTAGTTTCAAAGAGCCAGGCGTTAGAGCTGTGCGTGCTAGCACGGCCTTCACATCATTGATGAGGTCTGGCTTCAAGAGCTGGCGGGACGAGATGTTTACGGAGACGAACAGCGGTAGTGCGTGTTTGAACTCACGCTGCCATTGTGCAAGCTGACGAGCGCCCTTCTCCATTACCCGCAGGCCGAGTTCATTAATCAGACCGCTTTGCTCAGCAACCGGAATGAACTCGGATGGTGGTATCAGGCCGCGGCTTGGATGCTCCCAGCGAGCCAGCGCTTCAAAGCCTGCTGTGGTCTTGTCGGAAAGACGGACGATTGGCTGGAAGACGACCTTGATTTCATCTTTTTCAAGAGCGGAACGCAGGTCATTGTCCAGTGCGAGTGTGTTACTGGCAACTGGCTTCAACGTTGGGCGGAAGATCTCGATGCGGTCACCACCGAGGCGCTTGGCGTGATTGAGTGCAATTTCCGCGTCGCGCATCAGGTCAGTTGCCTTTTCAGGGCCACCATCAAAGATTGAAGCGCCGATGGATGCTGTCAGGAACACTTCCTGATCACCAAAGGTGACTGGTGTGCGCAGAGATTTGCGCAGCTCATCCGCAAAGGATGCGATGCGTGTTGCGTCTTGCTCGGAGATCATGAGCACTGCGAAGGTATCTGCAGAGATGCGAGACAGAGAGTCCTGCGGTTTGATCAGGCGAGACAAGCGGCGTGCAGCGGTGAGCAGCATGGAATCGCCTGCCGTCTGACCGATACTGTCGTTAACCTGCTTGAAGCGGTCAAGATCAATCAGAATAACAGTCGGGTTGCCATTGCCTTCTGCTCGTGAACGAGCAAGCGCAGCAACGAGGCGGTCCATAAACAGTTCGCGATTTGGCAAGCCGGTCAGGTTGTCGTGCACGGCATCGTGCATCAGGCGCTCTTCAGCGGTTTTCTGAGAGGTGATGTCCAGCAGCGTACCAACGCAGCGGATCACTTCACCATCAGAGCCGAGCACCGGACGGGCACGCATCTTGAACCAGCGGTAATGACCATCTTCCCCGCGCAGACGGAACGCCTGATTGACGCGGCCACGGCGATGGTCAATTACTGCATCCAATGTGCCACGGAACAGGTCACGGTCCTGCGGGTGCAGAATTTCGAGCCAGAGACGAGCCGGACCGTCCAGAAGACCCGGCTTGATGCCTAGAGCTTCTTCCAGCCCACCACTGGTGTGGATTTTGTCGCGGTCCACATCCCAGTCCCAGATGATGTCACCGGAGCCTGTCAGAGCCAGTGCGCGGCGCTCAACATCGCTCACCACACTGTGGGAAAGGCCGGAGCCTGCGAAGGCGTGCTGCATGACGGTGAAACCGAGCAGTAGGACGAAGAGGACAAGACCACCTGCGAGCGCTGGCTGAACCAGATCGCTTTGCAACATGCCTGTCGTTGCCATCCACGCAGCGAACAGCCATGCGAGGAACAGGAACCATGTTGGCAGCAGCATAATCGCGCGCTCGAACCCGCGAACGGTGAGCATCAGGATGACACCGAAGCCAGCGATTGCCACACCACCCATCAGAATACGGGAGATGCCCGCAGCAATGGTTGGATCCCAAAGCGCCAAGCCAAACAGGCTGAGCACTGTGATGAACAAGCCGATCGCGAGGTGTGTGTAATGAATGTGCCAGCGGCTAAGACCGAGGTAGGCGTAAAGAAAGACCACAAGCGCGGCTGTGAGACTGATTTCCGCCACCGCTCGATAGAGCTGATCATCCCCTAGCGTTCGCCCGAAGACGAGATTCCAAAAGCCAAAGTCGATACACAAATAAACCAGAACGGCCCACGCAAGAGCCGCAGTTGCCGGGAAGAGAACTGTTCCCTTCACCACGAACAAGATGGTGAGGAACAGCGCTAAGAGGCCAGCAATGCCGAGCACGATACCACGGTAGAGCGTGTAGGCGTTGATGTTGTCTTTGTAAGCTTCCGGTTTCCAGAGGCGGAGTTCCGGCAGGCTTGGCGTATTCACCTCGGCAATGAAGGTAACATTAGCACCCGGATCCAGCGTGATGCGGTAGATATCCGCTTCCGTGCTGCGTTCACGGATTGGTGGGATGCCCTGACTTGGGGTCAGGGAAACTATGCGGCGTTGACCCAGGTCTGGCACTAGCACACCGCCGCCGGTCATTTTGTAGTAAGGCGCAACAAGCAGGCGATCGATCTGCTCCTCCCCCGGATTGGAGAGTGCGAACACGGCCCAGGAGCTGGCGGTATCATCAACAGAACGCACTTCAATGCGTCGGACGATGCCGTCAGAATCCGGAGCGGTGGAGACCTGAATGCTTTTACTGGTGTTGGGATAGATATCGACAGAGCTGGTCAGATCGAGTGCATCAACATCCTTGGGGACGACAATCGCCTCCAAAGCCAAGGCTTGTGACGCAACCACAATGAGCAGGAGAGCGCTTAACAGAACAGCCTGAATAACGTTCTGCATGCGCTGACAATAAGTCCCTGACACCGGCTTCTCCACGATAACGAAAAATTAACTGAATTCCTTGCCAAGATCATTACATCGTCAAGGCGCCAGTTTCATGGTTCAAGCATGTGTTACAGGCAATTTATCCCCATCTGCCTCTGATTGTGGCAGGACTTTGGCTGGTATAGGCGCAGAATCCCGGATTTTGCCAAACAAAATATGGTCTTGCCACATTCCGTTTATGAACAAATACGAGGGTGCAAAGCCCAGTTCAGAGAATCCAACCTTCATTAAGAGCGCCCTGGAGACTTCATTTGATGGCAGGCAGGCTGCTTCGATGCGGTGCAGATGCAAATCATTGAAGCAGAAACAACAGACACGCTGAACGGCCTCTTTCATAAAGCCATTGCCCGCAAAGGATGCTCCCATCCAGTACCCAAGCGAGGTTGCCTGTGCGACACCGCGACGGACATTGGAAAGGTTCAGGCCCCCCATCAACTCGTCGGTATCCCGGTTGAACAGAAAAAACGGGTAGTGAGAGCCTTCGCGGATATTGCGATTGTAGCGCCGAATACGTTTTCGGAAGGCAGCTTTTGTCAGATCATCTGCTGGCCACGTGGGTTCCCACGGCTGCAGGAAGTCTCTGCTCTGAGCTCGCAGATCAGCCCATTGCGCAAAATCCGCCATGGATGGCGCACGCAAGTACAGGCGGCCTGTGGTCAATACCGCAAGAGATTGGGGAGATGTGCTTGTTTTAAAAAATGACACAGCTTCTCTCCCCTCTTAATCAGAGCTCCATTATGCAAAAAGCATTACCTGAATTGCAACAGGCTTATGCTTTGATCCCTGCCAAACGCTCTTTTAATTCAGCATAGTTAAGCATAGGTGCCTTTGGTCCAACCTTCACATATGTGGGGTTGTCAGAGGCAAATAGTTTTTCTGCCAGCATCTGTACACGGTCAGAGGTTACAGCATTGAGGCGGCGTTCCAACTCTTCCAGTGCGACTGGATGACCGTAGATCATAACCTGACGAGCGATCTGACCTGCGCGCGCTGCCGGGCTTTCCAGTGCCATCAGCAAACCGGATCGCAGCTGGGCTTTTGCACGGGACACTTCTTTTTCGGTCACGCCCTTAGCAATTTCTTTCAGCTGCTCCACGAGCACTTCTGTCAGTTCAGCGGCATCTTCTGGTCCAGTCGCCGCATGAACGCCAAAGAAGCCGGTATCCGCGAATGCCCAATGGAAGGCATAGACAGAATAGCAAAGGCCGCGTTTTTCGCGCACTTCCTGGAAGAGGCGCGATGACATGCCGCCACCGAGAATGGAGGCAAGCACCTGCACCGCATAGTAGTCTTCATGCTCGTACGGCAGGCCTTCAAAACCAAGGATGACTTGTAGTTCCTGCAGTTCGCGCTCGATGGAGCCTTCACCGCCGACATACTTTGCCACATAGTCTTCATCTGGCGCGACATTCGACAGCTTTGAGAAACTGGCTTCAGCCAGTTCTACAAGCGCTTCATGATCGACTGCACCAGCAGCTGCAAGCACCATATCGGATGCAGTGTATTTACGCGCTACGTATTGACGGATGGCATCCGCAGAAAAGCCCGTGACGGTTTCAGGCGTGCCAAGAATTGGACGACCGAGTGGCTGGTCTGGCCATGCGGTTTCCAAAAGCACATCAAATACCTGATCATCAGGCATGTCTTGTGCTGCGCCAATTTCTTGAAGGATTACGTGCTTTTCGCGAGCAAGCTCTTCAGGGTCGATGATGGAATCCTGAAGGATGTCGGAGAGAATATCCAAACCCAAAGGCGCATCATCTGCCAAGGTGCGCACATAGTAATTTGTATGCTCAACACTTGTGGAGGCATTCATCTCGCCGCCAACGGCTTCGATTTCCTCTGCAATTTCGCGGGCATTGCGCTTGCTGGTGCCCTTGAAAGCCATATGTTCCAGAAGGTGGGTGATGCCATTTTCATGCTCGCCTTCAGAGCGAGAGCCAGCTTTCACCCATACCCCAAGAGCTGTTGTCTTGAGGTATTCCATTTGATCAGTAACTACAGTCAGGCCATTTTCTAGTTTTGTTAGTTTGACCGCCATTAAACGCCTGCTTTCACGGCACGTGCATTGCCTTCAACGAATTTCGCAATTTCCTGTGCATCTGCTGGAAGAACGGAAAACTTCTCTTCACGTTCCATCAGGTCAGCAAGATGAACTGGCAGGTCAGGATGAATACCTGATGCACTTTCTACTGCCGCTGGGAATTTTGCCGGATGTGCTGTGGACAGCACGATCATCGGAGTAACACCATCATTTTGCTCTTTGGAGACATGGATTGCGACCGCGGTATGCGGGTCAAGCAAATAACCACTCTCCTTAAGCGTTTCAGTGATGGTCTGAGCTGTCTCTTCTTCGCTTGCACGACCTGCAGAGAACTTCTCTTTGATAAAACCTAGGGCTTTTTCTGAGAGAGTGAAGCCACCGGACTGCTTGAGGCTGTCCATCTGAGCTTTAACAGTTGCACTGTCTTCCCCGTTTGCAGCAAACAGCAAACGTTCGAAGTTGGACGACACCTGAATATCCATGGACGGTGCAGTGGTTGCAACAACGCCGCGCATTTCATAGCGGCCTGTGTCCAGAGTACGCGCCAGAATATCGTTGGTGTTGGTTGCGATCACCAGTTTCTCAATTGGCAGACCCATCTGAGCTGCCACATAACCTGCAAACACGTCACCAAAGTTACCAGTCGGTACTGTGAAGGACACTTTGCGATGTGGAGCACCCAGAGACACTGCCGAGGTGAAGTAATACACCACCTGAGCAACAATGCGTGCCCAGTTGATGGAGTTTACACCCGACAGGCCTACGCGCTCGCGGAAGGAGAAGTCGTTGAAGAGGTCTTTCAGGATGCCCTGACAATCATCAAAGTTGCCTTTGATAGCTAGGGCATGAATGTTGTCTTCCTTAGAGGTGGTCATCTGACGCTGTTGAACAGGAGAGACACGACCTTCAGGGAACAGAATGAAGACGTCTGTGCGCTCACGACCGCGGAACGCTTCAATTGCAGCACCACCAGTGTCGCCGGAGGTTGCACCAACGATGGTTGCACGAGCGCCCTTTTGGGCAAGAACGTAATCCATCAAGCGGCCGAGCAGCTGCATTGCGACATCTTTGAACGCTAGGGTCGGGCCGTGGAAGAGTTCCAGCACGTAGGTGTTGGGTGCAGTCTGGACGAGCGGCGCCACAGCCTCGTGCGAGAAGCTGGCATAGGCTTCGTCGATCATCTTTTTCAGGTCATCATGCGGAATGGAGTCGCCAACGAATGGGGCGATAACCTTAAGAGCGACTTCGCTGTAAGGTTTTCCAGCAAATCCTGAAATTTCCTCAGTAGATAATTGCGGGAACTCTTTTGGTAGATACAAACCGCCGTCGCGTGCCAACCCCGTGAGCAGCACCTCAGAAAAGTTGAGTTCTGGTGCATCGCCGCGCGTACTTACATATCTCACCGTTACATCCCTTCTCGCTCAACCTGAATCAGGACATTTTAGTGCCATACCCCATTGGTATTTTTCAGGTTTTTAGCTGGAATCTGTAATTAGATTCCCAAAACTGTCGCATTTGCGTTTCAAGTGCGCACAGGGAAATAGCAGAAATTGTAGGAAGTTGCACGGCGAAATCTCGTTTAGGCACGTAAGATCATGCGTGGCCGATGTCGCTGGATAACATCCCAGGATCAATCCCAAGAATATCAAGCGCGTTGTGCCACTTCTGATCGCCCTCGCCTTCAAAGATCAATGAAGGATCTGTTTGACACGTCAGCCAACCGTTTGCCTGTAATTCCGTCTCAAGTTGACCGGGTGCCCAGCCAGCATAACCTAATGCCAACAAAGACTTCTTTGGACCTTTGCCTGCTGCGATGGCGCGCAACACTTCAACCGTGGCGGTGAGGACAACACCGTCTTCAATCTTGAGGCTCGTCTCCTCCAGAAAATAGTCATCTGAATGAAGAACAAAACCGCGACCGGCATCAACTGGCCCACCGCGATAGACTTTGCGTTCAGAAATATCGATTGCCAACGGATCTTCGTTTTCGTCTTCGACGATATTCAACTGACCTAAAAGTTGCCCAAATGTGATGTTAGGGGCCGGCTGATTGAGCACAATCCCCATCGCTCCCTCTTCTGAGTGAGCACACACGTAGATGACGGAATGGGCAAAACGGCCATCCTCCATAGTGGGCATGGCAATGAGATATTGTCCGTCAATGTAACCCGGTTTTTCACCAGACATGTTGGGGGCGCTCTCCTCATGCTTCAAACGGATTGCCTCAGTTCAGTGTAGAGGCAATTATATTATAGGTACTCACGGATTTTTCCGGTGATCAATGATCAGTGGAAAAAAGGTGAGATTGTTCACGGATCATTGATTGTCTGAGAGGCAATCTTAATGGGAATTTGAAAAGGGACCGTTTAAATAGACTCTATGATTTCTAGATTCTTCAAATCGACCCTCATCGCTGCTGCGGTGCTCTCCGCCTCTGTTTCAAGCGCCTTGTCATCAAGTGTGTCTGAATGGGTTATTGTTCAAGGCGGCGCAGTTCGCCTTTTACGTGCGAGCGAGCCTAACACCGATGGCCTCTATCGCGGCGGGATTGAATTTCGCCTTGAAGAAGGCTGGCACACATACTGGAGATATCCGGGTGAAGCCGGTATTCCGACAGAAGCCAGCTTCGTTAATTCAGTCAACATAGCTAGTGCGGAGCTGATGTTCCCTGCACCAAAGGCTTACTCTGACGGATTTTCCACATCTCTGATCTATTCGGATAAAGTGGTGCTGCCTTTGCTGATTAAACGCATGGATGACGGCCGCCCTGCCATCTTGAATGCAAACCTGACTTTTGGCATTTGCAAAGACATTTGTATCCCCGGACAGGCAGAGGTTTCTCTCGTCTTTCCTGCGGCCACTATGAAAGATGACGTTGCTGACAAACTGGTCAATGATGCGTTTGCGCGGGTTCCAATTACGCAAGGCGACATGCCGAGCTTGTTTCCAGAGATAAAGATCACAGGCGAAGGCAAAGACCGCACTGTAAACATCAGCGCTAAAGTCTCCTCCAAGGACAAATCGCCGAAGCTCTTCATTGAAGGGCCTGCAGGTTCTTATCATGGAGTACCGAAGCTGACCTCTGTGAAAAAAGGCATGGCTCATTGGACTATGTCCTATATTGGACTACCAGAAGACGTGAGCGACATTGAACTCCGCCTTACACTGGTGACCAAGGATGGCGCTTTTGAGGAAACCCAAAGTGTTTCAGTGCCTCAGGCCAGCGCTTCGAAATAAGCTTGTTTACGGGCTACAGTTGTATTTGCGAAATAAAGAACTCGCAGCTACAACTGGAGCCCGTTTCTTTTTAGATGCAGACCTCAGATTGAGATGTCTGCTATGTTGTGATCAGCAAAAGCAAATTGGGGGAACTTTCCATGGTCATTCAAGTCGGCGAAAAACTGCCAAGTGTTACATTCAAATGCATGAGTGCGGACGGACCAGTAGATACGACCAGTGAAGAACTGTTTGCCGGTAAAACTGTGGTGCTCTTTGCAGTTCCTGGCGCGTTTACGCCAACCTGTCACCTGAACCACTTGCCAGGCTTCATCGACAATGCAGAAGCTATCAAGGCAAAAGGCGTCGAAACAATTGCCGTTGTCTCCGTGAACGACGCATTTGTCATGGGTGCTTGGGCGCGGGATACACGCGCTGATGACAAGATCCTGTTTCTTGCTGATGGCAGCGCTGACTTTACCAAGGCAGTTGGTCTTGAGCTTGACGCCAGCGCCTTTGGTATGGGCATCCGCTCCAAGCGCTATTCCATGATCGTGAAGGATGGCGTACTGACTTCTTTGAATATTGAAGAAGCACCGGGAGAAGCAACAATCTCCTCTGCTGAGAACATTCTTTCTCAGCTATAAGGCAAGATGCCCAAAAACGTTTAAGGGGAGCTGTGCTCCCCTTTTTTTGTGCTCTATCGCTGAAATTTATTTCCGTTTACGCCGTGCCGCGTCAGATATCATCCGGAAGCGATCAGCCTTCCGTTTTTCTTCTTCCGCATCAAAATCATCGTCGTCTTCTTCATCGTCCTCTTCCTTTTCAGAAGAGATCTTGCCTCGATCCAGCCATGCTTTAATCAGGAAGGCAAAGTAGACGCCGACCAGAGTAAGCGCGAGGCCTGCCCATGTGAAGGCATATTGCAGATGATTGTTGGAGAACGTCATACGGGTCTCACCTGCCTGAGGCAGATCGCCAGCAACGCTCACTGTCTTCAGAAGGTCAACTGTGTAGGGCGCGGTCTGATCCGGCAACAGCCCCATTGCTTCGGCCATAACCTTTGGTTCGCGCACATACCAAACATTGGTCTTCTGATTTGGCTCTGCGGAGAACATGCTCGCCACTTCAGCTCTGCGGGCAAGGCCGGTGATGGTTATTTGCCCGCGCGGCGGCGCTGAACCCAAACGTGTGCTGAACTCCTTGCGATCAATTGGAACAAAGCCGCGGTTGACCAAAACGTTCCAGCCATCATTCGTGATGAAGGGTGCGTAAACAAAATACCCCTGTCCGCCCAGTGGGCCTTTCGGTTTGGTCAGAGTATCAAAGTAGTACAGCTCTCCGATAATAAACTGGCCAGACAGCTCCACAGGCATATAGTCGATTTCGTCACTCGACATATCGTCCCACGTTGCCGGGCCGGGCGCGGCAACAGCTGGCTCAGTCGCGCGCACTTCAGCGCGCGCAATCAACGCCACCTTTTCATCCAGACGATTGAACTGCCACAAACTGAGATTGGCCAGAATAGCCAGTCCTACAGCAGCACACAGATGCAAAATCCAGTAGTGCTTGAGAAATGCAACTAGCCCTGGCTTTGCTGTAGCTTCCTCAGCATCGGTATCATCATGTTCCATTTGATCATCAGTCACGGTGTTATCTTTGTTTTTTCTCGTGTTGCGATGAGTGTGTGCAGAAACCGGCTCCGGTTCCTCGTGCCAGGCGACATCGTTTTTTCGCACAGGCTTTGAATCAGATGAAGCATCGCCAATCTCCCTTTCAGCGATCATCAAGTTTCCCCTCCGCTGCATTGTTCTTGTACTGCAATGCAATCAGCAGGCCTTTGAGTATGCGCAGAAGTATCACACTCAACACCACAGTCACGGGTGCCCAGATAATTAAATGCAACCAGAGTGGCGGCTCGTACGCAAACTCAACAAACAGAACACCACCGACAAGAATAAACCCAAGAATGAGAATGACAAAGACTGCAGGTCCATCACCAGAATCGGCAAAGTCATAGGCAAGACCGCATCTGGAACAGGAGACACGCAGGTTTAGAAGCCCCTGAAACAATGGCCCTTCACCGCAACGTGGGCATTTTCCGCGCAGACCTGCGGAAAATGGGTTGGCAGGAAGGCCAAGATAGGCCTTTGTCTTCTTCCTCTCACTCATGTGAAGCCTCGGATACACAGGTGACTTTGAACGCTCGCAAGGCACCTAGGTCATATACATATAGAAAAGGCGGCTTGCGCCGCCCTTATCTTTTTTCGTTTTTCGTCTGAATTCCAGATCCACTCTTGGCTAATGCCGCGAGCTTAGCCGCCCCAGATGTAAACGGATGCAAACAGGAACAACCAAACCACATCCACAAAGTGCCAGTACCAGGCAGCAGCCTCGAAGCCAAAGTGCTTGGTGGTGGAGAAGTGACCAGCCAATGCGCGGAACAAACACACAGCAAGGAAGATGGTGCCCACAATCACGTGGAAGCCATGGAAGCCTGTCGCCATGAAGAAGGTTGCGCCGTAGATGTTCTCAGAGAAGCCGAAGGCTGCATGAGAGTATTCGTAGGCCTGACAGATGGTGAAGATCACACCCAGAACCACTGTCGCAATCAGACCCCATTTCAGGCCGTCACGATCACCATGAACCAGTGCGTGGTGTGCCCAGGTTACGGTTGTACCAGACAGAAGCAGGATCAAGGTGTTCAGCAGTGGCAGGTGCCACGGGTCAAAGGTCTCAATGCCCTGTGGAGGCCAAACACCACCAGTGTGCTCAACACGGCCAAACTGTGCAGCTTCACCCGCGAACAGGGATGCATCAAAGAATGCCCAGAACCATGCTACGAAGAACATAACTTCGGACAGAATGAACAGCAGCATGCCGTAACGCAGATGCAAGGATACAACGCGTGTATGGTGCCCTTCGCGAGATTCCTTAACGGTGTCACGCCACCACATAAACATGGTGTAAAGAACGATACCAAGACCAATTGCAAACAAGCCCCAACCGTTCAGCGTAAAGCCAACGGTTGTTTCGCCATCAGCATTGCTCAGAAATGAGAAGCTTACGCCGCCCTCACTCATGCGCATGAAAACAATCGCGCCGATTGCCATAACCAGCGCCCCAACAGACCCAACAAATGGCCATGGGCTTGGCTCGATAATGTGATAATCGTGGTTTTTAACACCAGCCATATCTTTCTCCCCATTTCAAAAAAGGTCGCTTCTGCAAAAGGCAGATCCGTCTCGCAACCTAAAGCTTGTCAGTGGCCGCGTCGCTTGGAGAAGCCACTGCAGCTGTTTCTTCCTCGCCGTCTTTCGGCAATTCAAAAAATGTGTAGGACAAGGTGATTTCCTTGATATTCTTCAGGCTCTCGTCCTTGTCCAGTTCCGGGTCGATAAAAAACACGACCGGCATATCGATCTTTTCTCCTGCCTTGAGCGGTTGCTCAGTAAAGCAGAAGCAATCAATTTTGTTGAAGTAGCCCCCTACTTCGAAAGGCGTTACATTAAACGTAGAAGTTCCGGTAGAGACCTGCTGCGCCAAGCTTTGGGCCTCGTACATAATCTCGGTCATCTGACCCAGCTTCACGCGGACTTTCTTTTGTTTTGGTTTGAAATCCCAATCCAGACCCGGAGCGACGTTGGCGTCAAAGCTCACGATGATCTCACGATCAAGGATCGTTTCGGATGCCTCTTCTGCACGCTGCGTGGTACCGCCATAGCCCGTCACCTGACAGAAGAGCTGATAAAGCGGGACAGCTGCAAAGGACAAACCAACCATTCCAAAAAACACGCCACCGCAAATCACAGCGACGGTTGCGTTGCTGCGGTTTACTTTGGCTTGTTCTGCTGTCTTTGGTTTTTGATCAGTCATTTGCGTCTCTTACAGTGGACGATCCATGATGCCCGGACCGAGCTTCACGATGGTGATCACATAAAACATGGCAACGAGAACGCCGAGTGTGACCGCAAGAGCCACTGAACGTCCGCGGCGGGTCTTGATTTGCTCTTCAGAAAGAACTGCTTTTTGCTTGCTCATTTTCTTCTCTTTCCAGTTATGCGTTAGACCAGACCAATCATGTTCTCAGCGAGCAACCCAGCAAAAATCAGCATGAGATAGAACAGGGAGAACTTGAATAGAGACATTGCTGTTTTCTTGGCTGCATCGCCCTCGCGCACTCTCCAAACACGGATTGCGTAACCGAGGAATACCAAGCCAAGCACGGCAGAACCAACACCATAAAACACCGAGGCGAAGCCAAGGAAGTATGGTGCCATGCCAACTGGCAGCAACAACAAAGAATACAAAACGATTTGATGACGGGTCGCTGTTTCGCCTGCGACGACCGGCAACATTGGGACGCCTGCAGCCTGGTAGTCGCCGTTTTTAACCAGCGCCAAAGCCCAGAAGTGTGGAGGTGTCCAAGTGAAGGTGATCATGAACAGTGCAATGCTTACGAGAGTAACGTCACCTGTTACTGCGGCCCAACCGACCATTGGTGGCAGCGCGCCAGCTGCACCACCGATAACGATGTTTTGCGGTGTGCTGCGTTTGAGCCACATTGTGTAGATGACGACGTAAAAGAAGATCGTGAATGCCAACAGGCCTGCAGCGACCCAGTTGGCTACCAAACCGAGAGTCAGAACAGAGCCAAAGGACAGCACCATGCCAAAAGCAAAGGCTTCCTGACGCGTGATTTTGCCTGCCGGGATCGGGCGCTTTTTAGTGCGGGACATAACAGCATCAATGTCTGCATCCCACCACATGTTCAGCGCACCGGATGCACCACCACCAATGGCGATGCAAAGAATAGAAATAAAGCTAAGGATCGGGTGTTGATTGCCCGGAGCCATGACCAGACCAACAGCTGCTGTAAACACAACAAGAGACATTACCCGCGGCTTGAGCAGCGCGATGTAATCAGAAACGCTTCCACGACCACCAAGATCGGTTGCGTCCTCGTGAAGTCCTTGTGTCTGTTCCAGCATTGTCATGCCTGTACCTCTGTCGCGATATTGAAACCTGTGCCGTTTTTCAGCGTTCTAGACTTCATCCCCGGAACATTGGAGCACTTCCGGGCTTGTGCTTTACTTAGAACCGAGGGCGCTGACACGCCCCCGGCAATTTCGGTGCAGTTACTTGATCTTTGGAAGGATCTCGAACTGGTGGAATGGAGGAGGTGAAGACAGGGTCCATTCCAGAGTGGTTGCGCCTTTGCCCCATGGGTTATCGCCAGCCACACGCTTTTTGAGGAATGCGTCAAGGACACACCACAAGAAGATGAGCACTGCAAAACCAGTGAGGTAGGAACCGTAGGAGGAAACCATGTTCCAGCCAGCGTATGCGTCCGGATAGTCGGCATAACGGCGTGGCATACCAGCAAGACCAAGGAAGTGCTGCGGGAAGAACACGAGGTTCACACCGATGAACATGAGCGTGAAGTGCAGGTTGCCGAGGAACTCGGAATACATGTAACCGGAGATCTTAGGAAACCAGTAGTACCAGGCTGCAAAGATCGCGAACACAGCACCCAGAGACAGAACGTAGTGGAAGTGAGCCACAACGTAGTAGGTGTCATGCAGCGCGCGGTCGAGACCTGCGTTTGCCAACTGAACGCCGGTTACACCACCAACGGTGAACAGGAACACAAAGCCAATCGCCCAGATCATTGGCGTGCGGAACTCGATGGAACCGCCCCACATAGTCGCAATCCATGAGAAGATCTTGATGCCGGTTGGCACTGCAATCACCATAGTCGCGAACAGGAAGTACGCCTGAGTGTCTGCGGACAGACCAACGGTGAACATGTGGTGCGCCCAAACGACAAACCCAACAACACCAATCGCAACCATCGCGTAAGCCATGCCGATGTAACCGAATACTGGCTTGTGCGAGAAGGTGGAGATGATGTGGGAGATGATGCCGAATGCAGGCAAGATCAGAATGTACACTTCAGGGTGACCGAAGAACCAGAACAAGTGCTGGAACAGAATTGGGTCACCGCCACCAGCAGCTTCAAAGAAGGTGGTGCCGAAGTTACGGTCTGTCAGCAGCATGGTGATCGCGCCAGCCAGAACAGGCAGAGAGATCAACAGAAGGAAGACTGTTACCAGCACGGACCACACGAACAGCGGCATCTTGTGCATGGTCATGCCAGGTGCGCGCATGTTGAAGATAGTGGTGATGAAGTTGATGGCACCCAGAATAGAAGATGCACCGGCAACGTGAAGCGCCAGAATTGCAAAGTCCATTGCAGGACCAGGCTGACCGGAAGTGGACAGCGGAGGATAGATGGTCCAGCCACCGCCAACACCGTTTGCACCCGGAGGACCTGGCACAAAGAGTGACAGGAGCAGCAGGATGAATGCTGGTGGCAGAAGCCAGAATGAGATGTTGTTCATGCGTGGGAACGCCATATCAGGCGCACCGATCATGATCGGAACAAAATAGTTCGCAAAGCCACCGATAAGCGCTGGCATAACCATGAAGAAGATCATGATCAGCGCGTGCGCTGTGGTGAACACGTTGAACAGATGTGGGTCGGAGAAGTACTGCATCCCCGGTTCTTGCAGTTCCATACGCATTGCGATGGACAGAAGACCGCCGATGATGCCAGCCATGATCGCGAAGATCAGGTAAAGGATACCGATATCCTTGTGGTTGGTGGAGTAGACCCACCGCACCCATCCAGTTGGATGGTCATGTGCATGCGTTTCAGACGCAGACATAGTTGTGCTCCCTCGTAAAGTTCTTGCTCGTATGCGCAGCAGCCCTTGACGCGCGCATACTCGGCTCAATCAGTGGTCCCGATTAACGGGACGCAACCTTCACGTCGGTGGCTGCTGTGGCAGCAACCTTCTTCTCATCAGCAATCAGTTTTGCGAGAAGTGTGTTTGCTTCGTCGACGTCGGACTTCGCAGCTTCGGCCCAGGCCTGATACTGCTCTTTGGTCACGACTTGCACGGCGATTGGCATGAACGCATGGTCTTTACCGCAAAGCTCTGAACACTGGCCGTAGAACATGCCGGTGTTATCAGCACGGAACCAGGTTTCGTTGAGGCGGTATGGAACAGCGTCGATCTTGATGCCGAATGCAGGAACAGCAAATGAGTGGATCACGTCTGCTGCCGTTACCTGAACACGCACTGTGGTGTCGACTGGAACAACAATGTTGTAGTCCGTCGCAAGAAGGCGAGGAAGCTCAGCGTTTGTCAGGCCTTTTTCAGCCATGATGTCTGCACGCTCATCGTCCTGAATCATCAAGGCGTCGAATGAGACATCTTCCATGCCTTCATCCGCGTACTCATAACCCCAATACCACTGGTAACCAGTTGCCTTGATGGTCATTTCGTATTCAGGAATATCAAGCTGTTTGAAGAGCAAACGGAAAGACGGAACTGAGATCATCACCAGAATGAGGATTGGAACAACCGTCCAAACAACCTCGATCATAGTGTTATGTGAAGTGCGAGATGGCGTTGGGTTCGCCTTCTTGCGGAACCTGATGATCACAACGAGCAGCAGTAGTGCTACGAAAACCGTCACGCCGGCCATGATGATCAGGGTAAAATCGTTAAACCAGCGAATGTCTTCCATCACTGTCGTCGCCGCAGGCTGCATGCCCATCTGCCACGGCGTTGGCTGTGCTGCATTGGCTGCACCGGCCATAAAACCCGTCAATCCGATTGCCATAGTTGCGGCAATGGTCGCCAGGTGATGCTTCAAGAGCTTCATCACGTCTTGCGCTCCCTGTCCCTCTTAATGCCGCCGAAACGGCAATCCTCTTCTTGTCCACACATGTGGGGTGCCCACTTTGGCCCGTCCGACCAGTCCTCACACCTGCGTGAATGTCTGCGACATAATAACCCAATAAGGGTTTCTACGCGATTCCCCTAAGGTTATAGCGACTATAAGTCGCAGTATCATTTGACTTGAATCAATGAGTTGGACAAAAAACATAAGAAATCCGCAGATGCAATTGGATTTTGAATGATCTCCGCTGTTTTCACCTAGTTACTTTTCCCTATATAGATAATCGATCATTTCTATCCATGCGTCCAAATTCACTCACTAAATCGTCACTTTATCGGCAAAAAGGACCGTTACCTCGGCGTGAACAATGTGAGTCGGATCCCTCCTTCCTCGTCAGTTAAGTGGACAGCCAATAATGCCAGTTTGCGCTTTGACGTCAGGAGCGGTATTCCAATATTTTAGGGAAACACCCCACGCTGGCTGGCTGGGGAGACAGACACTGCACAGCCGGTGAACTGGAGGAAGGTTTTTTGAAGCAGTTTTTACGCACGCTGACTTTAACAGTTGCGATGACAGTGGCGGGCGCCGCAGGATTTTCCGGAGCAGGTCATGCCCAACAAGCGCTCGGCGAACTCAAAGGTGAGTTTGGTGATTGGCAGCAGCGTTGTGCCAAATCCCCGGGATCCAACGTTGAGCAGTGCGCTCTCATTCAAAGTGTGACAGATTCTGCACGTGATACTGTAGGCCTGACAGCGATTATTCTTAAGACGGCTGACCAACAAGCGACCGTTTTGCGCATTCTCGCTCCACTTGGCGTTTTGCTGCCGATGCAGCTTGGTCTGAACGTAGATGGTAAAGATGTGGGTCGGATGCCATTCATCCGCTGTTTGCCTGCGCCAAGCGGCTGTGTTTCTGAAGCGATGCTGGAGAAGGACCTGATCGACAAACTCACAACTGGTCAGACTGCAACCTTCATTATCTTTGAAACACCAGAAGAAGGTATCGGTATTCCGATTTCCCTGACTGGTCTGAAAGAAGCAATCGCGGCCCTGCCTTAAGCATGAGTGCTTCTCTTTGAATATGATCTAAAAGCCGGGATGATGAAAATCGCCTCGGCTTTTGTCTTTTCAGTCGCGGGAAACGGTACTGCATACCTATCTAATCACCCGCGATCGGGCCAAATGTCTGCCTCACAGAACTCGAGTGCGGCAAAGTCATCCTTACGGGCCTTCTGCTCCATCTCATTGCTGAGAAAGAACTCATCGAGCTGAGGTGGTGCGACTGAAGTTCCGCTCAACATGGCATGCACTTGCCCGCGATGGTGTGTCTGATGTTGGAAGAGATGCAGAAGAAGCCTGTCTGCTCGCTCACTCAAAGGCTTGTCATCTCTCAGCACATGTATTTTGGAGAGATCAGCGAGATCCATTGAACCTATGTGTGTAATTAGTTTCTGATCTGAGTTTCTTTGAGCTTCGAAAAGAGGTGGCAGTTGCTCAAAAGGGGACTCGGGATCAAATGCAGTAGTCCCGAGCGGCGTTCCTTCCAGAGCGCTGACATAGAACCAATCCACAGTGACGATATGATTCAGTGTCATAAGGATTGAAGGGAAAAAGCTTGTCCGCTGTGCAGTTAGCTCGTCGTCAGAGAGCTTCATGCAACTGGAAAGTAGTCTATAATTTGCCCAGGCATTGTTTTTAGCCTGCGCTTGAAAATACTGAAGCACTTCAATTTCCGTCATGTATAAGTTTGAGATCAGGCTCTGCCACTTCAAAGAGAGCTCTTGGTTTTCCTAAAAACAAACACGCATAGCAAAGGGTTTTTGCACCTTAAACTCTGTGCGCTGTTTTCTATGACAGCACATTCTGTTTGATTGCGGCAGCATCTGCCTTCTGATGCAAACAGATCGGACCTTTGCAGGTGATCCGTGCCCATAGCAATGCATGTCTATATTGCGTTTGTTGCCACAACATTGATTATCATGTCTGTGCCTGACGCCAGCAAAATGTTGATCCTTTCCAGATCCGCATCTGGAGGAACGTTTGCAGGTCTCTTTACACTCATCGGCGTCAAAGCAGCGGAAGCCATTCAGGTAGTGTTGGTCTCTTTTGGTCTTTCCTGGCTCATTGTCAGCTATCCTTATGTCTTTGAGGCCGTGACTGTTTTAGGGGCGGCTTATCTGATTTACCTCGGCCTTCGAAGATGGAGAGCTGCAAGCCGCAGGATTGCCGAACCCAGCAGTCAGGGCTCAGACTTTCTCACGGGTTTCATGATCAGCATTGCCAATCCGAAAACTCTCATTTTTCTAGCAGCTCTTTTCCCTCATTTCCTCAACCACGCGCATCCGGTAGATGCCCAGTTTGTCGTTCTCGGTACAACATTTCTATTAATTGCGACCTGTCTGGACCTGCCACTTGTACTTGGCGGCGGATTGGTTGAACGGTTGTTCCGATCTCCACGAGTAGAAGACGTATTGAAGCGCTTCAACAGTGGTGTCCTGCTCACTGCCGGAGTTTTCCTTATGGGATTATTGGTTTTTAGATGAAACACGGAGCATGCATAAAACTCTTCGTGAAATCCCAAGAGTTTGATTGGGGAACTCATGCATGTTTGGGACCATACTCTACAATAGCTCGCACTCAGCTGCTTGCGTTCACCATTACAGATTTGGGTATCAAATCCAGATGATGAATATCAGCCTTTACCTTGGATTTATTGCAGCAACATTCGTTTTGCTGGCGATCCCCGGCCCTAACGTGATGATGATATTGGCCAAGTCCACTCGTGAAGGTACTTCAACAGGTCTGATTGTTATGGCTGGCATGACAATCGCACAAGCTATTCAGATCCTTGCCGTTGTGCTTGGCCTTTCCTGGGTGGTGCACACCTACCCTGACGCCTTCGAGATTATACAGCTTGGGGGAGCAGCCTATCTGATCTTTCTGGGCATCTCCAGCTGGCTGCGAGCGGGGCGGCATGACAAGATAGAAAGCCGAGGCCGGAAGCATTTGAAAGTTGGTTTCTTTGTTGGTCTTTCAAACCCAAAATCACTGCTGTTCATGACTGCTTTTTTTCCGCAGTTCATTGATAAGGCATATCCGCCAGACCCACAGCTGGCGGTGATGGGTGTGACTTATCTTGTCATGGCGGTGCTCATTGACGGGCTAATTGCCGTGCTTGGCGGGTATTCCCGCAACTGGTTGTCAGCACCCACTGCGAAATTCAAGCTCGATCGGGTTTCAGGAGCTGTTCTGGTTTGTGCCGGATTGGTACTCGCCTTCTTGCATTGACCCTCAAATACTTGGGAGCGATGGCCTTCCCTCCTCCTTTATTGAATAGTAAGCCTTGAAAGTGCACGGATTGTTCGCCACAACAGAGCAAATCCATTATTTCGGAGTTTTACCCATGAGCGATAAACCGATTGATCTTCTCCAGACTTCTGGACTGGACGAGGAGACAGCGCGCCAGATTACTGCTGCAGCGCTGAAAGGCGCCGACGATGGGGAACTTTATCTGGAGTACAGCCAGAACGAGGGACTTGTGTTCGACAACGGACGCCTGAAGTCCTCCACCTTCAGCACTGGTCAGGGATTTGGCCTGCGTGCTGTTGTGGGTGAAGCTTCTGGTTATGCCCATTCCGACGACATTTCTGAGGCTGCTTTGAAACGCGCAGCTGATGCAGTGGCTTCTGTAAAGAGCGGCCATTCCGGCACCTATGCAGCACCTCCAGCTCGCACCAATCAGAAGCTCTACACAGATGAAAACCCGATTGGCAGCCCGAGCTTTGCTGAAAAAGTGCAGCTGCTGCAGGAAATTGACGCCTATGCACGCGCAAAAGATCCGCGTGTGCAGCAGGTAACTGTGTCTCTTGCTGGCAGCTGGAAAACAGTCGACATCCTGCGTGCTGACGGTCACCGTATTCGCGATGTACGTCCTCTTGTGCGCCTCAACGTTTCCATTGTGGCTGGTGACGGCGGCAAGCAGGAGACCGGCTCTTTTGGCTCTGGTGGCCGCGAAGGGTTTGGTGAGTTTGTTGCTGAGACCAGCTGGCAGCATGCCGTTGAAGAAGCTCTGCGTCAGGCTCTGGTCAATCTGGAAGCGATCCCTGCTCCTGCAGGAACGTTTGACGTGGTGCTAGGTAATGGCTGGCCGGGCATTTTGCTGCATGAAGCCGTAGGGCATGGCCTTGAAGGTGACTTCAACCGCAAGAAAACATCTGCGTTTGCAGGCTTGATGGGACAGCAGGTTGCCGCAAAAGGTGTGACCATTGTTGATGACGGCACAATCTCCAAACGTCGCGGCTCTCTCTCTGTTGATGATGAAGGTACGCCGACTGGCCGTACCACACTCATCGAGGATGGTGTTCTTGTTGGATACATGCAGGACCGTCAGAACGCCCGTTTGATGGGAGTTGAGCCAACTGGTAATGGCCGCCGCGAGTCCTTCTCACACCAACCTTTGCCGCGCATGACCAATACGATCATGGAGGCTGGCAATGATGACCCGCAGGAGATCATCGAGAGCCTTGAAGACGGCATTTATGCTGTTTCCTTTGGCGGTGGTCAGGTGGATATCACTTCTGGCAAGTTCGTGTTCTCCTGCACGGAAGCCTATCGTGTTCAAAACGGCAAGATTGGCGCCCCAGTGAAAGGTGCAATGCTGATTGGTAATGGTCCAGATGCGCTCAAACGCGTGTCCATGATCGGCAACGACATGAAGCTGGATCCGGGTATCGGAACCTGCGGTAAGGCCGGCCAAGGCGTGCCGGTTGGTGTTGGACAACCGACCATGCGCATCAATGAAATGACGATTGGTGGCACGGCAACCTGATTGGTTCAGACAGATGCTATGAGTTTGAAAGGGGCAGAGATGCCCCTTTTTCTTTGTGGTGATGCTTCTAATCCCTCAGAGGGATTACGGGCACTTTCCCCGCACGGATGCGGTTGGTTCTCCAGTTCATCACGTGACGAATACCGTTCTCATAAAGCATCTTCATCACTGGCGAAAACGCCTGCATGTGCTCGGCGTAGAAATCGTCTGGGCTCGTATATGTACCAAAGTCATTGTTGATGCCTGTTTTCTGGATGTAGGTGTCCTGCCCTACCCAATTGACTTGTGGCGCGCTGAGGCAGTTGGTGCCAACGCCATAACCACATAGAGATTGTCTGCTTGGTACGAACTTCTGCTGCAAGGCGCAGAGAAACACATCATCCAGAATGAAGCCTTCCAGATTGATCCAGCGGTCCTCCAGATAGATCTCAACCCACGAGTGGAGAATGTTATCCGGGGCGATCTTATAGACCAACTCCGGCACCACACCACGCTGTAGCTCTTTATGGATAGTGAAGCCGTGCAGACGGCAGGGAATTCCAACGGCTCGCATCAGTGCCATGAGGAGAATGCCTTTGGTGTTGCACTGCCCTATTCCATCAGCCAGCACCTGACTTGCTGGAATATTGTCTGCTTTGTTGTAGCCAAACAGGATTTCATTGCGGACAAAGTCGTAGACTGCTCCAACGCGATCAAAGAGAGGTAGGTCCTTCCATTTGCGCTGATCGACAAGCTTCCAGATTGTTGGCGCTCTAAAGTTGAGTAGTGGGGTTTCCTTGAGCAGGATGTCTGAGTGCGTGTTGGGTTTGTCTAGCATTTTGCGCCTCCAATCGAGAATGAATCGACTGTAAATGCTCTAGTCACTGTAGGTTCAAGCACCAAATTGCATCTTGTTTCACTACAACCTGAGAGCTCAAACTGGCACTTCGTTAAGGGTCCTGAAGATTTACCTCAGCTTGTCTGCAATCCGTTCAAACCGAATTTACGCTGGGTCTGTAGCTTCTTGCAAAAATAATGATGAGCCGCACCCTTTCATGATCACACTCCACCAACTGGATTTTGTGACAGACATCATGCTGTTTCTAAGCATGGCGATTCTGGTGGTGCCGTTTGCCAAGTTGATCCGGGTCGGAACCATTGTCGGGTATCTGATTGCGGGCGTTATCTTAGGACCGTGGGGGATTGGGCAGTACCTTGGTAGCCCTTTTAGCGCTCCTGATGAACTGCGACCCATTGGTGAGCTTGGCGTGGTCATGCTGCTGTTTCTGATCGGGCTTGAGCTGAATCCTGGCCGTCTATGGTCTTTGCGTAAGGAGATTTTTGGCTCAGGATCTGCTCAGGTGGGTCTTTCAGCGCTTCTTATTGGACTTGTTATCTATTTTTCGGGGCTGACCTGGCAGAAATCTCTCATTATCGGTCTTTCGCTCGCCCTTTCCTCAACGGCTCTTTCTTTGCGCATTTTGCAAGATCGCGGTGACCGCACAACACCCATGGGGCAGACTTCCATCGCAATCCTGCTGTTTCAGGACATGATGATTGTTCCCATTCTGGCTTTGATGGCGATTGTTGCACCTGTTTCCATCGATACAGGGCAAAGACCGGGCTGGGAAACAGCGCTGATTATGGCTTCTACCGTGTTGCTGTTGGTTGCTGTTGGCCGTTATTTGCTTACGCCATTGTTTCGGCTTTTTGCCCGTATCGGTGCCAGAGAGATGATGACAGCTTCTGCGCTACTTACGGTGCTCGGCGCAGCGGCGCTGATGAAGGCAGTTGGGCTTTCCAGTGCGTTGGGCGCGTTTATTGCGGGTGTTATGCTGGCCGAAAGTTCTTTCCGGCATGAGCTTGAGGCTGATCTGGAGCCTTTTCGCGGATTGCTCCTCGGGTTTTTCTTCATCACGGTTGGCATGTCGATCGACCTCAACTTCGTCTATCAGAACTGGGTAATGGTGCTGGCCTGCAGTTTTGGTTTGATGGTCGTAAAATGCATAAGCATCTTTTCTGTCACCCGCCTGTCCGGTCACACATCAGAAAACAGTTTACAGATCGGCGGATTGTTGGCTCAGGCTGGGGAGTTTGGGTTTGTCATTTTCTCAGCGTCTGTCGCCGTTGATTTGCTGAACCCACATCAGAGCAGCCTGCTCTCTGCGATCATCTCTTTCACAATGGCATTTACACTCCTGAGTGTCCGGGTCTCGCAATGGTTTGGGGTAAAACTCAGACCGGAGCCCGTGAAGCCGGATATACCCAATACAGAAGGAGGCCGCACCAATGTGCTGGTGATTGGGTTTGGGCGCTTTGGGCAGCTTGCCTCTCAGATGTTGATTGCGCAGGGTTCAACCGTGACTGTTCTGGATACAGACGCACAGCACATTCGTGAAGCTTCTCGTTTTGGCTATCGGATTTATTATGGAGACGGGCGACGCCTGAATGTTCTACGGGCCGCAGGGGCGGAAAATGCCAGTGTGATTGCAGTTTGTACGGAACGGGCGGAGACAACCAGCCAGATTGTACGCATGACGAAAACACAGTTTCCGCTCGCCAAAATATTTGCCCGCGCGCATGACCGCCGTCACGCTATCCAGCTTGTAACAGCAGGAGCGGACTATCAGCTTCGGGAGACGTTGGAGTCAGCTTTGCAGTTCGGACGGGAAATACTGGAGGAGTTGGGAGAGGATGAAGACCGCACCTATGACATTCTTGCGGATGTGCGTCGCAGAGATGCTGAGCTTTTAGCGTTACAGCAGGTTGGTGGGCTTTATGCCGGTTACAAGCAATTCAAGTTGCCCGATGTGCCAGTTAAGCCCTTGATCAAACCGAAATCAGAATCAACTGCTTTGAATGAGCCTGCACGCCGCCTTGCTGAAGCTGAAAAGAAGGCAGAGAAGGAGCAATCAGAGAAATCTGAAAAAACTTCGCCAAACAAGCCATCTTCAGACTAGCTTTATACGGAAAACTACATTTTCTCTTAGATAGAATTAAGGTATTTCCCTCAGAATCGACATAAATCAGAAAAGTCTGTTTTAGTAATTTGAATTCCGCTTTTTAGGATGCCAATGGCAGAAGCTCACGTCCCTCCGTTCTTTATCGAAACCATTGTGGTTCTTTCCGCTGCAGTTATCGCTGTGCCCATCACCAAACGGCTTGGCCTTGGTGCTGTCGTTGGCTTCCTTGCAGCTGGGATGGCAATTGGCCCATATGGCATCGGCTTCTTCAACGAGCCGGAACGCATACTGGGCTTTGCTGAACTTGGGGTCGTTTTGCTGTTGTTTGTGATTGGGCTGGAATTGGAGCCCGCTCGATTATGGACCATGCGGCGAGACATTTTCGGGCTTGGGACGGCGCAAGTTGTTATCTCGGGCCTGATACTGACAGTGGGCGCTATGGTGTTTGGTCTGTCCTGGCAGGTTGCGCTGATTGCCGGACTTGGTCTTGCCTTGTCCTCCACGGCTTTCGCCCTGCAAATGCTGCAGGAGCGCGGACACCTGAGCACCAAGTATGGCCAACGCGCTTTCGGCATCTTGTTGCTGCAGGACATGGCTATTGTGCCTCTGCTTGCGATGGTCAGCATTTTGGCACCTGCTGAAGCGGATGTGGAGGAAGCTTCCATTGCGATGCAGGTAATCACCGTCATCGCGGCAGTTGGCTTTGTGATCTTTGCAGGTCGCTTCCTGCTTTCTCCCCTTTTCCAGCTTTTGACGGCCTCTGGCGCTCGCGAGTTGATGATTGCCGCAGCACTGCTGGTTGCGCTTGGCAGTGCCGGGCTTATGAGCCTTGTTGGCCTTTCCATGGCCTTGGGCGCCTTTCTTTCTGGCGTGATGCTAGCGGAATCCAGTTACCGGCATACGCTGGAAGCGGATATTGAGCCGTTCCGCACTATGCTCATGGGCCTGTTCTTCATGACTGTGGGGATGGCGCTCGAACTTGATCTGATTGTCGCAAACTGGCAGCGTGTGGTTTCTGCGGTTGTCTTGCTCATGCTCACCAAGGGCGTTCTGCTCTGGGGCCTGTCGCGTTTGTTTGGCTCTTCTAACTCTGATGCTCTGCGCGTAGCGGTCACTCTGCCACAAGGCGGGGAGTTTGCCTTTGTGCTGTTTTCAACGGCCACTGCGGCGGCAATCCTGCCAGAGGAGACTGCGAATATCCTCAGCGCTATTGTTATTTTGACCATGCTGCTCACTCCACTTGGGGCTGTGGGCCTGGACTTTGTTGCTGAGCGGATGAAGAAGCGTGGTGACACCACCAACAAGATTGAAACCTTTGAGGATGCTTGTCCGAGCGTGCTAATCGTCGGATTTGGACGCTTTGGTATGATGGTCGCACAGATGCTGACCTCTGAGGGTATTTCCGTCACGGCTCTCGACAACAAGCCGGACCGGATCAACTATGCCCGCCAATATGGCTACAAGGTTTATTACGGGGATGCGACGCGACCCGACGTGCTCAAGGCTGCTGGTGGTGATAGCGCGACCCTGATCGCACTCTGCATTGAGGATGATCGCGTCATGAAACAGGCAATCCTGCAAATCAGATCCGCGTTTCCAAATGCTGCGCTTTATTGCCGGGCCACAGACCGCGCTCATGCGCTTGACCTCACCCGTTTGGGCGTTGACTATCAGATCCGCGAGACTTTTGAGTCCAGTTTGACCTTTGGACGCAAAGCGCTTGAGTTCCTTGGTTTGCCAGCAGACCGTATTGACGAAGTTGAAGATGATGTTCGCAAACGGGACGATGAACGTCTGACACTTCAGCTTGCCGGTGGTGATCTTGCAGGCTCTGACAAGTTGCACCAGCGTACGCCACGCGACGACGGCAAATCAGAAAAACCTGACTGATTAAATCAAGTTATCAGAGTGCGGCTCTTGACGCTGGTTGATTTGAAGCACATTTATTGCGGGGGCGTGGCGCGCTCTCATTTCAACATTACGTGATCTGCGGCACTGCTTTTTCGCAGAGACCACATTAATCCCTATGGTTCGATATGGCTGGTGAATACTCAATCGGTGATCTTGCGAAGAAGGCTGGTGTTAAAGTCCAGACTATTCGTTTTTACGAGCAAAAAAAGCTGCTTCCAGAGCCCCCACGCACTGAAGGTGGCCAGCGCCGTTACAGCGAAGATCATCTGAACCGACTGTCTTTCATTCGCCATGGTCGCGATCTCGGTTTCTCTCTGGAGATGATCGAGAGCCTTATGCTGCTCAAAGAACATCCTGAAGACGATTGCGAAGGCGCAGACGAGATTGCACGGGCTCACCTGACTGAGGTGGAAGACAAAATTATTCGTCTCCAAAGCCTACAAACCGAGCTGAAGAAAATGCTGAAACACTGTTCCAGCGGAAAGATACATGATTGCAGGGTCATTGAGGCCCTCTCTTGCGATTGCTATCAGCATCGCCAAAAGTGAGTTTTTATGTCCAGACCAACTTCATCCGGCACACGGGATGCAAAGTTCACCTATGGCTCGACCATGCGCCATGTTCTGGTGATGACATCCACCGGCTCAGTCGGATTGATTGCTATTTTCCTCGTTGATTTTGCGAACCTTTTTTACATTGCACAGTTGGGTATTGAAGAACTTGCGGCGGCAATTGGCTATGCCGGAACCATCATGTTTTTCAACTCAGCTATTGGTATCGGGCTTTCCATTGCCGCCAGCGCATCCGTTGCACGCCGTATCGGGCAAGGTGATGTTAAAGGTGCGCACCGCCTTGTAAGCATGTCGCTTATAATATCGACATTGATATCACTCGCTGTGGTAGCTGGAAGTCTGGCGTTTCTGGATGATCTGGCGATGTTGCTTGGTGCTTCCGGGCGCACGCTCGATTTTACGCTGCTCTTCCTTTACATCGTCGTGCCCTCCATGCCCTTCCTTGTTGGCGCAATGGTGCTTTCTGCGCTGCTGAGATCAGTTGGCGATGCACGTGGTGCGATGTTTGTGACCTTATCAAGCGGTTTTGTGACAGCCATTTTAGATCCGATCCTCATTTTCGGATTTGATATGGGTATCACTGGCGCAGCAATCGCTTCTGTTGTCTCTCGCCTGGTGATGGTTGGCGTTGGTCTTTATATCCTGATCATCAAGCACAACATGCTCGGCAAGCCTGAGATTTCAAAGACTGTCAGCGATACGGTAGATTTGTTCAAAGTGGCGACACCTGCGATGTTGACCAACATCGCAACACCAGCAGGCAATGCCTGGATCATTGCAGAAATGGCTCAGTTTGGTGATGGAGCGGTGGCGGGTTTCGCGATTGTTGGCCGGATTATTCCTGTCGCTTTCGGCGCGCTGTTCGCACTTTCCGGTGCCGTTGGTCCTATTATTGGTCAGAATTTTGGAGCCCTGGAGTTTGACCGACTTAGCAAGGTTGTGAAGGATTCTCTTTTACTGATCGTGGTTTACACACTGTCAGCCTGGGGTTTGCTGTTTGTGCTGCAGGAGCCACTGGTGCAGTTCTTCAATGCTGAAGGTGACAGCGCCTCGCTGGTCTTCTTCTTCTGTACATTTGCGGCAGCTGGTTTCTTGTTCAATGCGGCTTTGTTTGTCACCAATGCTGTGTTCAACAATCTGGGTTTCCCAATTTATTCCATGCTGTTTAACTGGGGCAGAGCAACTCTTGGGACTATCCCGTTCACCATTGCTGGCGCCTACTTCTACCAGGCAAATGGCGTTCTGGCAGGGCAAGCTATTGGCGGTGTTGTCTTCGCCTTTCTTGCCCAATATGTTTGCTGGCGAACGATTGAGAAAATCCGCAAGGAGAAACTGGCAGCTGCTTAATTGCTGCCAGATTGATTTGCATAAGATGCTTATTCTTCCCGCTGGCCTTTTTAAGGTTTGAGCGGTAAGAAAGGAAAAACACAACAACTCTGGATGCTGAAATAATGAACCGTTTTGAACAGCCACGCGTTCCAACAGAAGCACGTATCCAATACTTGGATGGTGATTATCAGGTGAAAGCACCAGGTAACTTTGTAAAGTGTGCGATCACTGGCAAAACGATCATGCTTGAAGAGCTCAAGTACTGGAGTGTCTCCCGCCAGGAAGCTTACATTGATGCGGATGCTGCCCTTAAAGCCTATGAGAGCAACGGCCTACAAGCTTAAGGCCTTCCAACGTCCAATACAGGTTCCAGACGTTCAATGAGGGCGTCTGGATCAGCAATCTTCATCTCCACTTCCAGCACACTTGCCACGTTTGCAAGCCGCGCGATCGACTGCTCTTCACGGCCATCCAAACGCACGTAATCCTTTGTGGTCGTGATTGGCAGTAAGTCCTGCGCTTCAGCTTCACGCAGTATGAGGCGTGCGTCCTCTTTCGTGAAGTAGTGATGATCTGGGAAGGACATGGTCTCAATGACCTCAGCTCCAGCCTCCCGCAGGCTGGCATAGAGCTTTTCAGGTCGACCAATTCCAGCAAATGCAAGTACGCGCTCCCCATCCAAGGCATCTGCAGATACAGGACGGATTGCAGCGTGCATCAAATTGATCCCAGCTTGCTGTGCCGCCATCTGCTGATCAATACTCGCATCGCCCTCACCCACAACCATCAGCAGACCGACCCGTTGCAGCTGTTTCGTGAACGGCATTCTCAGTGGGCCAGCTGGAATACATCTGGCATTGCCGATCCCAGTCTTTGCATCCAGAAGAACGATGGAGAAGTCCTTATGTAAAGACGGGTTCTGGAACCCATCATCCATAATGATGACAGAGATATCTTGTTCTTCCAGAAGCTTGGCACCTGCTGTGCGATCAGCGGAGATCACCGTTGGACCGCGGCGCGCCAGCAACAGCGCTTCATCACCGACTTCTGCTGCAGCATATTTTGACGGCTCAACAAGCAGCGGTCCTTTAATCGAACCACCGTAGCCACGCAGAAGAAAGCCGGGTTTGTGGCCAGCCTCTTTCAACAGAGCGTTCAATGCCAACGCGAATGGTGTTTTACCGGTACCGCCTGCTGTGAAGTTGCCAATGCAGATGACAGGCTGGCGGGCTTTGTATCTGGGATTGTACTTGAAACGACGTGTCGCCATGTAGCCGTAAAGAGCACCTAACGGGCTCAAGAGTTTGGCTTGCCAGGTTCCGTTTCGTGTCCACCAGAAGTCAGGAGCGTTCATCTTCTACTCCTTCCCTGCTGCTGGCTGCTTCACAGGCAAATACTGCTGCAGCTCAAGCTGTGTTGCCGCGAGAGCACCGCGTCCAGATTCGACCAGCGCTTTTGCTGTATCAGCCCGTTTTTGAACATCTTCTGGATTGTGAAGCAGGTTTTCGATCTGATCGGCTAACTCACCTGTATTGTGTACCAGAAGAACGCCTTCTTCCTTTGAGAAGTGACGATAGATCCATGCAAAATTCTGAGTGTGCACACCAGATAGGATCGCGCAGCCCACTTGAGCCGGTTCAAGGAGGTTGTGCCCACCGATTGGCCTCAGAGAGCCGCCCATAAACACAATCGGTGCAACACGATAGAACAAGCCTAACTCGCCAAGCGTGTCAGCTATATAAATGTCGGTCGCGTTGGTAATAGCTTCGCCTCGAGAGCGCTGAGTGCACACAAGGCCCATCTGCTCCAGCTCGTCGCGGATTTCTTGTGCCCGAACAGGGTGTCTTGGAACGATAATCGTCAGCAAACGATCAAACTTGTGCTTGAGCTCTTGGTGAGCCTTGGCAATCTCAACTTCTTCCTCTGGGTGCGTGCTGGCTGCAAGCCATCGTGGGCGACCTTCGAGCTGATCTTTAAAGTCAGCGAGTTCTGCCGGGTCACACTCAGGGATATTGCCGTCAAACTTGATATTGCCCGTAGGCCTGACGCGGATTGCACCCAATTGCTTGAACCGGGCCGCATCGTCATCTGATTGGGCGAGCACGCAATCAACGGTTCCAAAGACTGAATGGGCAAAGGAGGGAACACGGTTCCAATTTGAAAAGGAGCCTTCTGACATGCGCCCGTTGACGATGATCAGAGGGATCTGACGCTTTTCAAGCTCGTGGAATGTTGCGGGCCAGATTTCTGATTCAACTGTGATTGCCAGACAAGGTGACCAGTGGTTCAGAAATCTCTTGATGTTGCCGCGCGTATCATAAGGAACAAACTGATGGATCACGCCCTCTGGCGCGGAGGCTTCCACCACCTGCGCAGATGTCAGCGTCGCGGTTGTCAGCAAAACTTTGGAACCACCGTCAACGACCTGCTTGGCAAGTGGCAGGACGGCATTGGCCTCTCCTACACTTGCTGCATGGATCCAGATCAGGTTTCCAGATGGCCGCTCTTTGGAAGCGACACCAAACCGTTCCCCCTTGCGGTTCTGATCTTCTTTGCCCTGACGGGCGCGCAACTTGTACAAGCCAACAAGGAGCGGCGCGGCCAGGCGGCCAAGACCTTGATAGACTCTGAAGATCACTGAACTCATGGGACCCAGTTCTGCCAGTGTTTGTTATTTGCCTGATTTGGCGATTGCGTAAGCTTTGTCAGTTATTTCGTTCATGCTGTTTTCCAGACGCTGACGAATTTCCTCGACCTGTTCATCGCTTGCATCAGCCGGCACCGGAATAGGTTTACCAAAGCATAACCCAATATGGCTGAACGGCAAATTGATGGATGCCTTATCCCAAGTATCAAGGTCATAATGACGGCTGGTTGCCATTGCTACGGGCAGGAGTGGCCGACCGGAGTGCTTGGCCAGCTGTACAATGCCTTTGCCAGCCTTACGCGCAGGGCCTTTTGGCACGTCTGCTGTCATGGAGACTGTGGCGCCTGCTTTGAGTACGCGCACAGCTTCAATAAAGCCGCGCATGCCTCCACGTTTCTTAATTTGGTTAGAGCGCTGCGCACCAGCGGCCCGGATCGTACCGAGCCCCAGTTTTGATGCGCAAACCGCTTGCATCTCGCCGTCTGCACTGCGGGAAATCATAACCCTGATATCCCAATGCTTCGGACAAGCAAAGGGCAACATGAAATGCTGACCGTGCCACATGGACGCGATGAATGGTGCACCCTCCTCATGTTCCTCATAAACCTCTGGAGGATCAATGGTGAGTTTACTGCTCTTGTAAACAAAGAGCAGATAATACGCCATGGCAGTGCCCGCTAGCTTCATGACAAGCGGGTGTTTGCCTAGTTTTTTCAACATTTCACAAGCCCATTTGAGTTCGGGCAGAATTCCCGGGAGGCGCAGTACTTACTTGGTTTCTGCGCCCGGATCAAGCAGGCGGTGCATGTGTACAATAAAGTAACGCATCAATGCGTTATCAACGGTACCTTGCGCCTTTGCTTTCCACGCGACATGTGCCTCAGCGTAGTTCGGGTAGATGCCTACAATGTCCAGATCCTTAAGATCTTTAAAGCGAACATTGCTGATATCTTCTAATTCACCACCAAACACGAGGTGAAGTAGCTGTTGGTTTTCTTCTTGAGCACTCATAGTGTTCGCTCACCTTCTTCACAGAGAGTCCGACCGGAAACCGATAAGGATTAATCCTCTACGGATATTCCCTGAAGCCTTTTAAACAATTTGGCAGAAGATGCCACTAGTCCGGGGTGATTTGTTCTAGTTTTATTGTAGTAGAGGGGCGATCCAGACAAGTCTACCAACTGCCCACCAGCCTCACTGATGATTAAATCCGCTGCGGCAAGGTCCCAATCGCGGGCTCTTGCACGAGCCAGACCTGCATCCAATTTCCCACAGGCAACCAGTGCAAAACGGTAGGCAAGTGAACCCAGATAGGGACTAAAACGAATCTGCTCGCTTTTTACGCCTTCTTTTTCAAGGAAGCTGACGGGTCCTGCGATGTAGGCTCCGGTGACAGACGGACGGTCTGAAACCACAATCTTTTCCTGATTGAGATGACTGCCCCCTCCCTTTACGGAGGTGTAAAGCTCATCACGCACCGGGCAAAAAATCACCCCGACTGTCGGGCGACCATTTTTGACCACGGCCAGTGACAGGCACCATTCATCGCGCCCATTCAAGAACGCTCGTGTTCCATCAATAGGGTCGATGATAAAAACTGTCTCATGGTCCTTGCGGACGAGATCATCTTCCGTTTCTTCCGAAAGCCAACCGTAGTCGGGGCGAGCTTCACGCAGTTTGGAGGCCAGAAACTGATCGACTTCGATGTCGGCGACAGACACCGGCGAGTCGCCTTCTTTGGTCCAGTTTTTTGGTGAGTTCCCAAAATAAGAAAGGGCGATCTTGCCACCCTCCAGAGCTGCTGAAACCAGCAGCTCCAAATCTTCCTGCAGGCTATGTTTGTTAGCTTCCGGCAATCGTCAGTCCTTCGATAACCACTGTTGGTGTGGCCACTGCATATCGTTCGTCCAGGTCAGATGCCGGTGTCAGGTTCAGGAACATGTCCTTGAGGTTCCCTGCAATGGTGATTTCGCTCACTGGATAGGCAATTTCGCCGTTTTCCACCCAGTAGCCAGAGGCTCCTCGGGAGTAGTCACCTGTTACACCGTTTGCACCGTGACCAATCAAATCCGTTACCAGAAGACCTTCGCCGATATCTCTTAAGATTTCTTCCGGTGTTTTCTCACCTGCCTGAAGCGTCAGGTTGGTTGCGCTTGGGGAGGTGGAGGACCCAGACCGGCGTGCTCGGCCATTTGAGATCAAGCCAAGCTCACGCGCTGCGTATCCGTCAAGGAACCAATGACCCAGAATACCGTCCTCGATCATATTAAGGTATTCAGCTCCGGTTCCTTCCGCATCAAAAGGAGCGGTCCCGCCACCGCGCGCCTTGAACGGATCATCGGAGATGGTGATGCCTTTACCGAAGACCTGTTGCCCCATTTTATCTTTCAGGAAGCTGGTTCCACGGGCGATGGCTGCTCCGTTGATCGCGCCTGCAAAGTGACCAAGCAGGGAGCGCGCTGTGCGTGGTTCATAAACCACCGGCGCCTTACGGGTTTCCAGCTGGCGTGGATTGAGGCGGCGCACGGTGCGCTCTGCTGCAATCCGGCCCACTTCTTCCGCAGACATCAGATCATCCCAATAGGTGCGGGAATCGAATTCGTAATCACGCTCCATGCCAGTGCCTTCGCCAGAGATGGCCGTCATGGAAAAGCCTGAACGGGAACGCTGATAGGCTCCAACAAAACCGTGGCTTGTCGCCAGCACGATGCCAGAAAGCCCCCAGCTTGCGCCAGCACCACCTGATTTGGAGACGCCCTCAACTGCGAGAGCCGCAGCTTCTGCTTCGAGCGCGGTTCTGGTCAGTTCCTCAGCATTCACCTCACGTGGATCTATCAGATCCAGCTGAGGGATGTCTTTCAGGAGACGCTCAGGTTCAGCAAGGCCAGCGTATGGATCTTCGGGTGTAACCTTTGCCATTTCAACGGCACGGGCAGCAAGCTCAGCAGGATCATCACTTGCATTGGAAGAAATGCTGGCAACCTGCTTGCCGACAAATACGCGGAGTGTAACGTCGTTGCCTTCTGCGCGATCGGTGTTTTCAACCTTGCCTTCGCGCACGGAAACAGACAGTGACATGCCCGTAACTGCGATTGCGTCTGCTGCATCGGCGCCGGCTGCTTTTGCAGCTTCCACCAAGCTCACTGCCTGCTCTTCAAGCTTTGAATTGGCAATTGCGTCAGACATTCGCATGGACCTCCTGTTATCTTGCTCTTCGTGTTTAGGGCGTGCCTGTCTTAAGAGCAAGCACACCTGCCAATAATCGCGGGGCTGTACGCAGAAATTGCAGCAACTTGCCAAGTATGGCTTGGCGTATAAATGAGCCCACTTAAAGATAGTTAGAATTTTATCAAGTTCGGAAGAGGTTCGCTAAGCCTCTTTAAAAACAGAGTTTTTTAACCATTCGAGTTAAGAACTTACGCAGATTCTACCCTGTAATTTTCCTCTAGTTTGAAAAGAAGATGAATTGAAACCTCCACACCTGTGGAGGGAGGGGCAGTTCCGTGATCAACTACAAATCGCAGTTTTTGGGCCTTGCGAGCAACGACAACCACATTAATCGTGTGAGTGTCTCGCTGCCGTTTCGTATGCAAGCGGACCTCCCAGATGATCTTCTTGAAACACCGGGCGTTAACAGATCCGATATTCGCATTGATCCAGACAAGGTGCTTATACGCCGTGAGATGGGTGGTCTTCCGCTGACCTTAACGGTTCCGCTTGGGTCTTACTCTGGTGTTGGTGCCAGAGCGACAGTCAATGAGATTAGTGATGAGCTTGAGTATCAGGTCATTTTACTGCATCGCGATCATGCCTTGAGCATTCCGCTTTATACCAGCACAGATATGGAGCTGACGGCGGATTACTGGGAAGCCTGGTCAGATATTTTGGCACTACCGCTGCTCATGATTGATAGCGATGGCACCTCAAAGTTGGCCCGTCTTGGACTTAACACTTGCTCTAAAGGTGAGGCGCTGCCACGCAGAAAGCTTCGTGCCTTGACTGGACGACGTCCGCGTTTTCTTGTTGGCCGCGAAACAGGCAAGCCAACACGACTGCAGAAGATTTTCGCCAGCTCCCGCCGTTTCACATCTTTGCGGCGTTGAAACTCTTAGAGCCTGTTGTGTTCATTTCCATTCACATAACATGCTCTCAGCCTTTATTTTCACGCGTGTTTTTATCTGAAAACCGAAACCACTCTTCAAGAACACGCTCTAAAGGTAATAGGTCGCGAGGCCGTCCAGCACCAATCCGATAAACAGGATCAAGCCGAAGGTTGAGTTGGACTTGAAGAGCTGAAGGCACTGGTCGCCATCGTCAATGTCCAATACACGGATCTGGTTCAGCAGGTGAAACGCACCAAGCGCCAATCCGGCAAATGCAAGTGGGCCACTGCCTGCAGCAATGAAGGCGCCTGCAAACAGAACAACTGTTGCGCCATAAAGAATGACCAGAGCCTGACGGGTTTTTTCACCAAACAACCGCGCTGTTGAGCGTACGCCGACCAAAGCATCGTCCTCTTTATCCTGATGGGCGTAGATGGTGTCGTAGCCGATTGTCCAGAGGATGCCACCGCAATACAACAGAACTGGCGCCAGTGACAGGCTGCCAAATACAGCTGCCCATCCCATCAGCGCCCCCCAAGAAAACGCCAGACCAAGCACGAACTGTGGCCAGTCAGTGATGCGTTTCATGAATGGGTAGGCAGCAACAATTGCCAGAGAGGATATGCCCAGGACTATGGTGAAGGTGTTGAACTGCAGCAATACCACCAACCCGGCGAGCGCCTGTAACGCCATAAAGATTTTGGCTTGTTTGCTGGAGACCTGACCAGAGGGGATTGGGCGAGAGCGTGTGCGTTCGACCTTATCGTCAATATCTTTATCGACGATGTCGTTGTAGGTGCACCCTGCCCCACGCATTGCCACTGCGCCAATAAACATCAGCACTGCGTACCAGATGTTTGGAATGGCAGCTCCTGCCGCATTGGATGCAAGGGCTAACGACCACAAACACGGCCACATAAGCAGGTACCAGCCGATTGGCCGCTCCCACCTTGCAAGACGGGCAAAGGGACGAAGGCCTGGTGGCAAGCGCGTATCAACCCAATGACGCTTTACTGCATCTGCAACTGGACCAGTGTCTTTGGTATTGAACATTGCCACCTCACCGTATTCTTAGAGTCTGTCTGCATTCTCTTGCATTTTTGCAGCCAGATCCAATTTGGCTCTAAAAGCTGAGAGGAAATTCCTCTTCGTAGTGAATTGTCTTTTCCAACAGATCAACACTTTGCGTCAAGAAGCCAAATTCCTCGAAGAACTGTTTTCTGGTCTTTCGCTCCGGTCTCTTCAACGAAACTTCCATTTTAACGACAGACTTTTGTGCCAGATCATCCTCCAATGCTTGCAGCACAGGAGGTAACAGCCGCTCAATCCCTTCCATTGGAGCGAGCGCTACCTGCTCAATGAACCCGACTTTGCCGCCGGCCCGTACGCTATACCGATAGCTTACGAGCACAAACCCGAGGCTTTTTCCCGTGCTCCTGATCAACCATGCTTGCCCTGCACTTGGGTCAACCAGCAACCTGCGGGCAGTTTCTTCCAATGAGCGAACCGGCTCTGAAAGGGTGTCTTGCTCGCCCCATTTTGCCAGCAGCTCGAAGAATTCATTCATAAACAGTGGTGTAACCAGCAACAGTTCGACTGATGGACGGGGCATTTTGGTCTCTCCAGAGCTGTTGTTCGTTTACTGTGAGCCATACTCATGCTACAGGCTGCATCACATCCTAGACGCACAACTGGGGAACCTGTTCCCTTCTTATTTTCAGGGTCTACTTCAATGAATATTCTGCTGATCGGTTCTGGCGGGCGTGAACATGCGCTGGCATGGTCTCTGGCGAAATCTCCGGTGCTGAACGAACTGTTTGTTGCCCCGGGCAATGCAGGCATCGAGCAATTTGCCAAGTGTATTGCACTGGACCCGACTGATCATCGCAGTGTTATCGAGTTCTGCCGCCTCCACGACATCAATTTTGTTGTAATTGGCCCGGAAGCTCCACTGGTTGATGGCCTGTCTGACAGTCTTACTCATGCTGGTTTGCGTGTGTTTGGTCCTTCTTCTGCTGCTGCTCAGCTGGAAGGGTCAAAAGGCTTCACCAAGGACATGTGCTCCCGCGCAAACGTGCCAACCGCTGCATATGGCCGGTTTGATAATGCCGAGGCTGCCAAGTCCTACATTCGTGAGCAAGGCGCTCCGATCGTGGTGAAAGCAGATGGCCTTGCTGCTGGCAAGGGCGTCATCATGGCCATGAACGAGCAGGAAGCGCTCGATGCAGTCGACAGCTGCTTTGACGGTGCCTTCGGTGATGCCGGTGCAGAAGTGGTTGTTGAAGAGTTTCTTGAAGGTGAAGAAGCCAGCTTCTTTGTTCTGTCAGACGGTAAGAATGCTCTCCCGCTGGCGACAGCACAGGATCATAAACGAGCCTTCGATGGCGATGAAGGTCCGAACACCGGCGGCATGGGTGCTTACTCCCCTGCCCCTGTGATGACCGAGGAGATGATGGACCGGGTGATGAGAGAAATCATTCACCCAACCATTGCAGACATGAAAGCGCAAGGTTGCCCGTTCAAAGGCGTGCTTTATGCGGGTCTGATGATCACCAAGGACGGTCCGAAGCTGATTGAGTATAACGTGCGCTTTGGCGACCCGGAATGTCAGGTTCTGATGATGCGCCTCAAGACCGATCTACTGCCGATTCTGCTTGGCTGCGCTGAGGGGACACTGGATCTGGTAGATGCAGAATGGCACACAGATCCTGCTATCACTGTTGTGATGGCAACCAAGGGCTATCCGGGTTCCTATGAGAAACTGAGCGAGATTAAAGGCCTGACTGAAGCCGCAGCTGACCCGGACGTGGAGATTTTCCATGCGGGTACGGTTTCTGCTGATGACAAATTGCTTTCAAATGGCGGGCGTGTTCTGAACATCACAGCGCGGGCGGCGACAGTTTCCCAAGCGCGTGAAAAAGCATATGCGGCCGTTGAGAAGATCAACTGGCCGGGTGGGTTCTACCGCAAAGATATCGGCTGGCGCGCTGTTGAGCGTGAGCAGCAGGACTAAGCGGTTCTTTACCCAATAACCTGAGTTCACAGAGAGCGGCTTTTCGAGCCGCTCTTTTTTGTGTCGACTGAAGTCATTGCCAAAAAAAATCCTCCGAAGCGAACTTCGGAGGAGTTAAATTTATCTACACTTTCAGTCGGACAACGACAGCCTGTGCCCAACCAACAGATCAAATTGATAAACTACCACAAACAACTGCACGAGGCGAAAAGTTGCCATGCAGGAGCTAAAGTGCAACCTCTAGCGACTTTGATTATGCATAAATGCACAACTCATAACAATGGGGGATTTTCCCTGATGCCTTAAAGTTGCAGAGGCCTAGGGCGAAAGCAACTGAAAGGTCATGGCACGGGCTACGGCATGCGTACGGTTCGTCACTCGCAGCTTTTTGCAGGCTCTTTTGATGTGATGTTCTACGGTTTTCTCTGAGAGATTCAGGATGTGGGCGATCTCTTTATTTGCCCTCCCCGCCGTCAACCACAGCAGACATTCATGCTCTCTCGGCGTGAACCCGAAAAACTCACTCAGGGTTTCAGGTTCTTGCGCGTAGGTATGGAAAAGCTGCACTGCACCTTTCAGGATCGGATACTTCGCCGTCATCTGTGCATCAAAGCCGAGTTGTGTCCGTTCACAGGAGGCAAAGCTGGCGCCGCCAACCAAATGCTTATTGGAGCAGTCCACCGGGATGGTCACACCGAACTTCAGACCTGCAGAGCGGACATCATGGAAGAAGCCTTCATCAATTTTCCCGGTTGGTCTGACGGTGTAATCGGTCCAGAGCTGATCCGCTTTCTTACCGCTGAGCAGGTGATCCATACCAGGATCTTTGAAGTAGTAATGATGGCTGTTGTAATGATCGACCCAATCATCTGCGTGATTTGACAAGCAAATCGGCTGCCGGTCTTCTACGCGGCCCTCGATTTTGGGAACGATGATGTAGGCGCCCTTTTCAAACCCCAGCTTTTCAGCAAAACTGGTCAGCTCTTCCCAGCGGCTTTGCAGGGACGAACAGTTCCATAGATCTTGAGAAAATTGCAGTAGGTTTCGATCAAAGCCTGCCGGATAACCCATGGAATAGTTCATCATTTACACCGCAAGATTGGAGCCTTGCTTCATATCAACCAGCCAAGCTGTGTGCTTAACTGCCACCAAATCAATTGATATGTTTGCCCCAGTGCCCATCTATTGTTTATCTATGTTCGTCATTCATGATTATCACGTTATTTCTCTCGGTTTTCAATTGGAAAGCAAGCGAGAGCACCTATATTTTTAATGAGAGTTATTAAAGGATCAGGCTTTCAATGAGCACTCCCAAGATTGGCCTTGCCCTCGGTGGCGGAGGCGCCCGTGGTCTCTCCCATATCCCGGTTTTGCAAGCTCTTGATGACATGGGCATCACACCTCATGCCATTACCGGCACCTCCATCGGCGCTTTGATTGGTGCAGGATATGCAGGTGGCGTGAGCGGAGACGAGCTTGAGGCGTATACTCTTGAAACACTTGGCGAGTGGAAGAAGGTGCTCAGCAAGCTGGTTGAAGTGAGTATGCCCAAACGCTTTGCGGATCTGCTTGGTGGTAAGTCCAGCATTGGTCAGTTTGATTCCAAACGCGTGCTTGAAGTCTTTGTGGGGGATGTGCTGAAGAACGATTTTTCCGAGCTTTCCATCCCGTTTCAGGCCATTGCCGCGGATTACTACAAGGCAGAGGAAGTTCGGTTTTCAGAGGGTAATCTGGTGGATGCGGTCTCAGCCAGTATCGCTATTCCGTTTGTCTTCCGGCCTGTGCACCTGAACGATACCGTTCTTATTGATGGCGGCGTTGTAAACCCGCTGCCCTTTGATGTGCTGCCCAGCGATTGTGACATCGTGATTGCAGTGGATGTTGTGGGCACACCCAAACGAGATGAAAAACGCGGGTTTCCCAGTGCAACGGAAAGCGTGTTTGGGGCGACCCAGATCCTCATGCAGACCATTTCTCAGGAAAAGTTGAAGATACGCGCACCTGATCTTTCAATATTCCCAAACATTAAGCAATATCAAGTGCTTGATTTTTTGAAGGCGCGAGAAATATTGGAGGATAGCGCCGGGCTTCGTGATGAGGTAAAGGTTGAACTTGACCAAAAGATCGAGAACTACCTAATCTCTTGATAAGAAGAATAGAAAGAAGTGGAGTCTGGGTTGTCTATTCTGGACCCTGAGTGGCAAACACCGATTGCTGAAGGCAGAAAACTTCCTCCAGAAGTCCCGGTTGCGGTGACGCTGAATGGAGAAGGCTTTGCTGTGTTTATGGCCACGCCCAGAGACCTGGAAGACTTTGCCGTTGGCTTTGCAATCAGCGAGTCGATTGTATCCTCCATCAGTGATGTGCATTCAATCAACCTGAATGAACACGGCGAGGAAGGCATCAGCGTCAATCTGGATATTGACGATGAGTTGTTCTTCACTGCTTTGAAGCGCAAGCGCCTGCTGACTGGCACGTCTGGCTGCGGCCTGTGCGGTCTTGATAGCATTCGTGCCGCCTTACGCGCCCTCACCCCGCTTTCCCAGCAACCTGCTCCGAAAACCAAGAGCATTGGGGCGATGTTTGAAGCGATGCAATCCAAGCAAACGCTCAATGGCATTTATGGCGGCGGCTTGCATGCAGCTGCAGTGTGTTGTGGTGACAAGCTACTGGCGGTGCGCGAAGATATTGGCCGACACAACGCCATGGACAAAGCGCTTGGTGCTGGTGTGCGCAGTGGTGAACCGGTTGATCTGGTCATCACAACAAGCCGGTGCAGTTCTGATCTGGTGCAAAAAGCCGTCAGTGCCCGCGTGGGAACGCTTGCCGTGATGGCGACGCCCAGCGATCTGGCTGTCAAGCTAGCACAAGAGAATTGTTTAAATCTGTTTAGTTGCAACCGTGGATACAGCTTCACACGCTACAGCTAGCGACTCATCAAGTTCGTGGGCGTTTTAAGAGCCTGAGGAGTCCGGCGTGTCCGACACTATTATTGCAAAGAAATCAACAGCTCCCGCTGGTGGCTGGGGTGCCGTGTGGAGCTGTGGTCAGGCTCTGTTGCAAAACACGTCGCTTACTTCAGGAATCCAGACAGTTTTGAAAACCAACCAGCCTGACGGTTTTATTGGTCCGGGCTGTGCGTGGGTTGACCCTGAAAAGGCCTCGTCCATCGAATTTTGTGAAAACGGCGTCAAAGCCGTGGCCGCCGAGATGACAGATAAGAGGGTTACAGACTCTTTCTTTCAGGAATACACGGTTTCTGAGCTGCAGACTTTCTCTGACATTGACCTTGAGGATCAGGGCCGTCTGTCTGCGCCACTGCGCTACAACAGAATAACGGACCGCTATAACGAGATTAGTTGGGCTGAGGCTTTCAAGGAGATTGGTGCAGAACTGCGGGGCATCAAAGATCCCAAAGAGGTCGTGTTTTACACTTCCGGTCACGCGAGCAACGAGGCCGCCTTCCTTTACCAGTTGTTTGGGCGTGTTTATGGCTCCACAAACTTCCCGTCCAGCTCCAACATGTGCCACGAAGCCAGCGGAATTGCGCTTGAAGAAGCGATTGGCAGCGGTTTAGCTACTGTTCGTCTGGAAGACTTCTCCAAAGCGGATGCCATCTTTGTTTTTGGCCACAATCCGGGCGCGACTGATCCACGTATGTTGCCGGTGTTACGCGCAGCCACTCAGCGCGGCGCACATGTGGTCTCCTTTAACCCGCTTAAAGAGCGCGGACTGGAGCGCTACGCAGACCCCAAGAACCAGCTGGAGATGATGCGGTTTGGTTCCGCGCCTGTTGCGAGCCATTTTTTCACCCCGAAGCTGGGCGGTGACATGGCGGCTGTACGCGGCATGGTGAAGACCATTCTGGCGTGGGACTATGAGCGCATACTCACCCATAGCCATATTGACCGGGTGTTTATTGAAGAGAACTGCAACGGGTTTGAGAGCTATGAGAAAGCGCTTGAACTGACGCCTTGGAAGGAGATTGAGGACCAGTCTGGCCTCTCCCGCGACGAGATTGAAAGAGCTGCTGCGATTTATGTGCAGGCAGATCGCCCGATCATCACGTGGGGCACAGGGATCAGCCAGCACAAACACTCTGTTGCAACAATCCGCGAGATGATGAACTTGCTGTTTATTCGCGGAAACGTTGGCAAGCGGGGGGCTGGAGCTTGCCCTATGCCGGGCCATGCGAACACGCAGGGTATTCGCCGTATGGGCATTACCTCTGACCCTTCTGAGGAATTTCTGACCTCTTTGCAGCAAGCCTTTGAGTTTGAACCGCCGATGGATGCCGGTGTTGATGCCGTTGAGTCCATCAAGATGATGAATGAAGGCAAGCTGCGGGTCTTCATGAGCCTTGGAGGCAATTTTACCCGCTCTGCGCCGGACACAAACCTGACAGAAGAAGCCATACGCAAATGTCGCCTGACGGTGAGCATAGCAACCAAGCTGAACCGCAGTCATCTGATGACAGGTGCCCTCTCCTATATTCTGCCTAGTTTGGGCCGCACTGAATACGACGACCAGCGTTCTGGTGAGCAGATGGTCACCGTGGAGGATTCACTCTCCAGAATCCATGGATCTACTGGAGTAAATCCGCCAGCCTCTGATCTTTTGATGTCAGAACCTGCGATTATTGCCGGACTGGCCAGAGCGACCGTTGGCAACAAGGTGGTCAACTGGACGCATTACATTGAGAATTATGATCGCATTCGGGAAAAGATTGAGGAAGTGCTGCCTGAGTTTGCCGGATTTAATGGTCAGGTGCGTACCCCGGGCGGATTTTATCTGAGTAACCCAATTGCTGACCGCAGATGGGCAACAAAGTCCGGCAAAGCGGAGTTCTCCGGCTACTCCCTTCCACTTGCGACCTCAGCACAGCAAACCTCCAGAGCCCCCAAGCTCACGTTCACGCTGCAGAGCTTGCGCTCCAACGATCAGTTCAACACCACCGTTTACACACTAAACGACCGTTACCGAGGAATCTCTGGCGGACGCAAAGTGGTGTTCATGAACCCGATCGACATGCGACGGGCGGGTGTTTCCAAGGGTGAAAAGGTTGATATCGGAACGGTGAGCGAAGATGGACGCAATCGGCGTGCTCTCGATTTTCAGGTGGTGCCCTACGACATGCCACAGGGCTGCATCGCCTCTTACTTCCCGGAGGTGAATGTCCTCGTACCAGTTTACTCCGTAGGCGACCAATCCGGCACCCCAACGAGCAAGGCTATTCCCGTGTCACTGTCTAAGTCTCGCAGGCGTTCTTGATTTCGCTGTTTTGAGAGAGGCACAAGATGCAGGATGGAAGAGTGGTTTCATCTTGAAAGAAACTGCCTGACATTGGAGTTTACTGGCACCAGCTTTAATTTTTGGGTGCCAAGTGTACAACTATGTCGATGCTCGTCACCTGATACCCGTCTGGGGGATCGGCAAACTTGGCGAGTGATAGCTTTTGATCAGGGCAATCCATAATGCGATTTTCAGTGGGAACATAGAAATGGCGATGATCGCCAATATCCGTGTCATACCACACCTTATCTGCTGAGACTGCAATGCGCCGGATGAGATTATGCTGCTCAAAATCGCGTAGTGCGTTGTAGATTGTGGCAAGAGACAGGTGCTTGCCGTTTGCCAGAAGCTCTGAATACAGCATGGCAGCGTCTATATGCCGATGACCACCAGAAAATAAGTGCTCTGCAATGAGGCACCTTTGCTTTGTGAAACGCAATCCAGCACTTCGAAATTTAGTAGGTAAGTCAATTGAGGTATCTGCAGCTGTATTTGTCGACATAAGATGCCTTCCTTGATGGTGTGCGCAAAGTCGGGCTTATTCCGTCCTCAACAGTCGAAGTCTTCGAGCTGAGTTTCACTAGAGACAAACTTATTGCAATTAAGAAGCATTCGCAACTAGAAATCAAAACTTCAAATACAGCAGGTGGCGTCGAGGGACGAACGATCAGAATCCCTCGCTTAGCGGTCCCATCGAGGACTGAGACAATTCGTTCAGATGATGTCGCTACTCAGATAAAGTTTACTAGGTGGCTGAAAGCCTCATCCCGTAGCTACCAGTCACAAAACACGATCATGTGAAAATAATTTATATGTAGTCAGAATATTTCCATAGTTAAATAAATAAACTCCGGTAGGGGAAAGGCTCTATTTCTTCAGCTTGGAGTTTATGTTGGGCTTCTGTTGCATTTAACTTTATGTCCCCCACGTCGAATTAGTTTCACAAGAAGGATAATGATTTGCGTAGTTTGTTTCTGGCCTCAGCTCTAATACTTGGAAGTTTGTATCCCGCCATGGCTCAAGATATTATCAAGGTCAACACCAATAAGGCAGTGCAAGAGACTATGGATGCACTGGAGGCTACTGCTCAAAAGGCAGGGGCAACAATATTTGCTCGTGTTGATCATGCAGCGGGAGCCGAAAAAGTTGGCATGTCCATTCCAGCGAACCAGTTACTGATTTTCGGTAATCCGGCTCTTGGCACACCTGCGATGGAGATCGATCCGCGGGCAGGTCTATTCCTACCACTCAAAGTGCAGGTCTATGAAGATTCCGAGGGTCAGGTCTGGTTGGCTTATGAGGATCCGAAAGAAACAATGAAGGATCTGGATGATGTCGATAAGTCCCCAGTAATCGAGAAAATGCGCGGTGTTTTGGCGAAGCTGACCTCCAAGGCTGCCAAATAGTCGAGACTTCACGTCAAAAACTTTAATCTAATCCAGGGTCTGTAGAACGACCCTGGATATGTAAAAATGGCCATCTACGTCGAACCTATAAGTACTTGTTGTTTCAGTGACTGCTGATAGCGAACACGATCAGAACCGACTGGTGTTTCTCCAAAGCATACTGGCAAGAACCAACTCCAGCTTACCCGAACTGAGCCTGCTTGTAGTTTAGGATGTCAGTACCACCTCCCCTAATCATCTTCCTAAAGGATGTTCAGTTGACGCTCTCCGCTGTCGCAAATGAGGACGGAGCCTCCCTGATCGCATTCCATCATCTTTTTGGCCAATGCCAGAACTCCATAAAGGTTTGCACCTGTTGAGCCGCCGCGTTTGCGCAGGATTAAACTTTTCAGCCATCGCGACATCTCTAAAGACTGCATCCCCTCTTCCTTCCCAAAAGGGGAACATGCTTGAGACCGTGACACTCTCAATATTCCGGGACCAAAAGAGGTGATGTTGACAAATCGCCTTATGTACATAAAGTATAGTTACTATATTTAAATCATAAAGGAAAAATTATGTCGTTTAATTCGTTGCAAGATATAATCACCGTCATTCGCAGGTTCGCATTGGTCTGTGTTGCCTCGTTGGCTTTCGCGAGTATTGTCTCGGCAGAGCCATTTCAAGAGGTGACTATTGGCGTGCCTGTGCCTTCATTGGCAGAAGCAGAGGTGTGGTATACGAATTTTCTTGGCCCAGACACTGAAGTAATCAGACCAGTTCCCGGCATCGTGGAGTTCAAGGTTGCGCCGGGAGTTTGGCTTCAAATCTTTGAAGCGGATGACGCACAATCAAGTGGCACCATCCTTCGTTTTCTAGTGGAGGAGATGGCAGCTGCTCAAAAAGTACGATCTGAGTTGAATATCGACACTGGTGAAGCAGTCGAAATACCAGAGGTCGTTACCTATTCGGAGTTTGCCGATCCTTCTGGCAATGCTTTAGGTTTCTATGATCTGCCTTGATGGTGCAGACGACGACCATATTGTCGTCGGTTCGAGATCCACACAGTCTGTGACCAGTTGGAACAGACTGTCTTACCTGACAAGCACGCTAGATACCGTCGATTTCGGCGAAGTCGATGAGCTTGTGCATGTAGGGTAAGAGATCCAGATTTTTACTGGCCACCCAGTCATCATTGTAAAGGGTGTCCAGATACCGCTCTCCGCTGTCGCAGATGAGAGTGACGATGGAGTCTTCCTGGTCGTTTTCCATCATCTCCTTGGCCAATGCGAGAGCTCCATACAGATTTGTACCTGTTGAGCCGCCACACTTGCGCAGGATCACGCCTTCCAGCCATCTGATTGTCGCGATGCTCGCCGCATCTGGTATGTCGATCATTCTGTCTATGACATCCGGCATGAAGGATGGTTCCACTCTCGGTCTGCCGATCCCCTCAATCAGCGAAGGTTTGTTCCTGACGATGCTTTTGTCTCTGTTTCGATAGTACTCATGAAACACCGAATTTTCAGGATCGACCACACAGAGCTGTGTTTTGGAGTAGTCCTCAGTATGGAGCCGGATGTATCGGCCAAGGGTTGCCGTAGTTCCGCCTGTTCCAGCGCTCATGACTATCCATTTGGGTGCCGGGAAGCGTTCTAACTCCATCTGGGAGAACAGGCTTTGCGCGATATTGTTGTTGCCGCGCCAATCGGTTGCGCGCTCCGCGTAGGTGAATTGATCCACATAATGACCACCCAGTGCTTTCGCCAGTCGCGCCGCTTCCTTGTAGATCTGATAGGGCTCAACCAAATGCACCTCACCGCCCAGCGCTTCGATCTCTCTTATCTTGCCTGTTGCAGTTGCCTTGGGAGCGATTGCGACGAAAGGATTTCCGATCAGCCGTGCAAAATACGCTTCTGAGATCGCCGTTGAGCCTGACGAGGATTCTACAATTGGTGTTCCCTCCCGGATCCAGCCGTTGCAGATGCCGTACAAGATGAGTGAGCGTGCCAACCTGTGTTTGAGACTTCCGCTTGGGTGGGTGCTTTCGTCTTTCAGGTAAAGATCAATCCCTGCCCTTGTGAGTTTGGGAATGTTCAGTTTGATGAGGTGGGTATCTGCCGAGCGATTGTAGTCCGCCTCAATGTTCTGGATCGCCTGCAGCGCCCATGCTCTGCCTGAGGGATTTCTGTGATTGGTATGGCTGTTAAACTCCAGCATGGACCTACCTGATCTGCCGTTACCACGGTGCCCTGCTTGTGACGCACCTCTTCGGCCCGATTATATCGGCTGCACGACTAATGGCATGGGCTGATCGTTGCCGTACGAAACAGAGAGTAAAGCTGCTGGTGAAAATGAGAGAGTTTCAGAAAGAACTCACAGCTGCACGGATTTAGCCGTGACTGGCTTTGGAAGCACGGTACTGGGCTCTGTAGTCAGAGGGTGTCAGGCCGAAGTGTTTTTTGAAGATGTTGGTGAAGGACGAGGCGTTCTCGTAGCCAACCTGGAAGGCGATGGCGGCGATGGAGTGATCGGATGATCTGAGTAATGTGAGCGCTTTATCCAGACGCATCTCCAGCTGGAGTTGTTTCGGGGATTTGCCGTAGGAGGCTTTGAGTTTCTTTTGCAGGCTGCTGACCGAGAAGCCGCCCTCTTTCGCGATATCCGAGATCTTGTTGTGAGTGGGCAGTTGCTCTTTTACGCTCTGCAATCGCTTTGTGACTGTGCGTTGATTGAGGAAGTCAGTCGTCCGACCTGTTGCCAGTTCAAGCGCTGTGTTCAGGATGGAGGCAGTGCCGTTTTCGTCTACCACAAACGTGTCTGCGAGTGAGGCGACGAAGTTGAGGTACTTTAGTGCGAGTGGTGAAAGTTCCTGGTGGCAGTCGTTTGCGTGTCGGAAGAATTGAGAGATGGCTGCTCTGTCGCTGACATCGATGATCAGGAAGCGGCTGCCGGAGGTTGTTTCGCTGTCATGCAGGGTTTCTGGTGCGATGAGACCGACGGAGCCGACTGTGAGTTCCTTGAAGTGGCCGCCTATTTCAATCTGCATTTCGCCCTTTAACGGAACAACAGCCTGCGCGAACGCATGGTGGTGTCCGAGTTCCAGCCGGTCATATTCACGGATGACAGCTTGATAGGGCATGACTTAGTTCCAAATCTCCATTCATAGTCCATAGGCTTGTTAAGAGGACTGCTCGCTCAGGGATACAGTGCCCACTCGAAAATCTCAAAAAGAAAATCTATTTCCTATTTTGCCTAATTCTAATATGCAGGAAATGGGGCAGGATCTGGTCGGTCTCGTTGGAACCTCCAGCGATGTGATGGCCCCAATCTTCAAGCGGAATTTTTAATGCTACAGAACCAAACAGCTGGCAAGGTCAGCGCTGCGACTTCCATCGGGAGTATCTCCATTGTGCTATGGGGCACGCTTGCTGTGCTGACCAAGCTGACAGGCGATCAGTTTCCGCCGTTTCAGCTGCTGGCCATGACGTTTACGGTGGCGACGCTCACACTCTCCGGCAAACTATTGACGGGCAAGGCTGATGTGCGTTCCGCCTTCAAACTACCTCTCACCGGATGGCTGCTTGGTGTTGGCGGATTGTTTGGTTTCCATGCCCTGTACTTCGTTGCTTTGCAGAATGCGCCTGCTGTTGAAGCGGGACTGATCGCCTACATCTGGCCGTTGCTCATTGTATTGTTCTCTGCCTTGCTGCCGGGAGAAACCATCACAAAATGGCATGTTGGCGGCGCTCTTGTCGCGCTGGCTGGATATTGGGTTTTGCTGGGCTGGGACAGTTCTGCAGGCAATCTGCAATGGGAGTATGTTGTTGGCTATGTGGCGGCGGCTGGTTGTGCATTGATCTGGTCCAGCTATTCCGTTTTAAGCCGACTGATCAAGAACACCTCTTCTGATGCGGTGATCGGCTATTGTGCTTTAACTGCTGTGTTTGGGTGGCTCGCACACTTTCTCTGGGAGACCACCGCCGTCCCTCAAGACCTCACCCAAATCATCGCTGTGATTGGTCTAGGGTTGGGACCAGTGGGCATTGCCTTTTACACTTGGGACTTTGGCGTGAAGCACGGCAACGTACAACTGCTCGGTGTCCTCGCCTATGGTGCGCCTTTGATCTCGACACTTCTGCTGATTGTATTTGGCGAAGGCACCCTTGCAGTAAACATCGTGATCGCAGCACTGGCAATTGCAGGCGGGTCCTTGATTGCGGCGAAAAGTGCAAGTAAATATTGAGGCCAATTTTCGCTGCATTTCTGGCTCTATTATTCTCCACTACTCGAATCGCAAGGTTTTTCAATAGGATATTTTATGAGCAATAATAGTATTAAGTTTTATCAGGATAATGCCAGCGAATACGCGACGCACAAGAGCCAGCCTAACTCCATGCTGTTTCCATTCCTCAAGCAGTGCAAAGCAGGCGGACGGATTTTGGAACTTGGAACAGGTGCGGGTGTTGACGCCCAAGCCATTCTTGAAGCAGGCTTTGAGCTTGATGCAACTGATGGCTCATCAGAGTTGGCAGCTCTGGCGACACAACGCCTTGGTCAGGAGGTCAAGGTGATGATGTTTGGTGATCTAGCTGCAATCAATACCTATGACGGTGTATATGCCTGCGCCTCGCTTACACATGCCTTGAGAGAGGATCTGCCGTCTATCTGTGAGAAGATCTATAGCGCTTTAATCCTAGGAGGTTTGGTCTGGGCCAGCTTTAAAGTGGGCACTCATGACGGCACCGACCGCTTCGGCCGCTACTACAACTACATATCAAAGGATGAGTTGGATACTTATTGGAAACAAGCGGGTCCATGGTCTTCTATCGCCTATGAGAGTTGGGAGGGCAGCGGGTTTGACAAAGTACCGACCAGCTGGGTTGCTATCACTGCAACCAAATAACTGCTGAAGCACAATCGTTGTTGAGTTGCGGTTCGGTTAAGCTGTCGGGGGACCATGGAGACTTTTCAAACCATAGCGCCAAATGTGAGGCCAGTTGGGCGACTTTCTGACGCCGACGAGCACGGAATGCTACCCGTCATTGGTCAAGCCCCAGAAGAACCATTGCTAAGTGAGTTAGCTAATGTTGCAGAGGAACTTCAAGCCCAATTGGGCGAACAGTTTCACAGTCTGGCAGTTCGCGGCTCAGCCTCTCGGCAAACCTTTGTCAAAGGCGTGTCTGATATAGACTTGATCATCTTTGCACAAAGCTCAGAAGTTCCAAATCTATTCCCAAGCCATTGGATCACTCAGACATCAGAAATCGACTTGGAATGGATCAAGCCTGAAGATTTTCTGTTTTCCTCTAAGTATCGTTGGTTGAGGTTTTCACTCAGTTTTTCCGGATATTGTTTTGGTCCTCAGAGTATTCTGAGTAAGCTGCCTGCCCCATCTCTTGGACCGCACGCGATCGCCCATCTTCATGGAGCCCACAAATGGGCTACATCATGGAAGATTTTTTTCAGCGAAGCTCAAACTGATGCTGAACGTAAACGCGTATGCAGCTGGTTGATGAAGCGAATTGTTCGTTCGCTTTTTGAAGCAGAAATGTTGGTGTTGAATGTTTACTCCCGAGACATTTTTCCATGCGCGAACGTCGCTTCCTCTGCCTTTCCGCAGTACTCATCGATGATTTGGCAGGCCGCAGAACTTGCAATAGCTCCGTCATCAGAGTTTCAAAAAATCTCTGAGGTTGCCGAGACTTTGCTTCCGTTCCTGCTCAAGTTGCAGTCAGAGCAAAGATTGAGATGCCTCAATCCCGTTTCCCCTGAAAGAACGCTTTGAGCATTGTGGCTGAGTCTGTTTCGGCGAGGCCGGAGTAGACGTCGGGGGTGTGGTGGCAGGTTGGGGAGGAGTAGAAGCGGACGCCGTGGTCTACGCCGCCGCCTTTGGCATCCCCTGCCCCATAATAGAGTCTGCGGATGCGGGCGAAGGAAATGGCAGCGGCACACATTGGGCATGGTTCCAGCGTCACGTAAAGATCGCAACCTTCCAACCGCTGAGAACTGAGCTTCTTTCCGGCTTCGCGAATGGCCAGCACTTCTGCGTGGGCGGTGGGGTCATTCAGCTCCAGTGTGCGGTTGCCCGCAGAGGATAAGACACTTCCATCTTTCACCACAACACAGCCAATGGGGACTTCGCCGCGCATTTCTGCTGCGCGCGCTTGCTCCAATGCCAGATCCATAAAAGTAGAGTTCAATGTGGGCGTCTTCATAGGGGCCAAGCTAGTGCGTATTGGTGAAAAGTGGAAGCAGGTTTTGGATAAAGACATGCAAAACAAGAGATAAAGCGGTTCAACAACAGCTGGCCCTATGCCTAATGCAGCTGTTCTGGTCGCACAAGCTGCCATCATTTGTGAAAGTGTCAGGAGTGTCTGAGCCAACAAAATCATAAAAAAATTCCAGAGTCTGCTTTTGCCCCTTTGCCAACTGGCGCCGCTTAGGGTATGACCGGGTTAGGTCACGCCCGCGTTTTGAATGCATCCACGCGTCGTGCTCCGATTTCTTTTTATGAGTGAATTCTTATCGTCTGGTTCTATGCAATCAAACGGAATGCACTCTAGAGCACGTCGCGTTCATTAGCATTCACGCATCGTGCTCTGACATCTTTGGTGAGCGAATTCTTCTCGTTTGATTGAATCCAATCAAACGGAACGCGCTCTAACGACATTCGAATATTGTGTGGCATCTGGCAGACTGCTGGGCAGCCAAGGCGGTGACGCCTATGCGAGCTCATCCAGTGTATCTGATCAGAGTGTAGAAAGTTAAAGGCCCCGGTTCGCCGGGCAAGAGCCAATGAAAAACAGCGGTAAAAAACCATCTAGCTCCCCCCGCAAATCTGGCGAGCAGACCAAAAAATCCTCCGGCGACAAAAAACCAAAAGAAACAGCGACCGTTGCAGGTGAACGCATTGCTAAAGCAATGGCACGTGCAGGTCTATGTTCTCGCCGTGATGCAGAAACATGGATTGAAGCTGGCCGTGTCAGCGTCAACGGCACCGTGCTGGAAACACCAGCTTTTACCGTTACCCAGAAAGACAAGGTTGTCGTTGATGGCAAACCTCTGCCAACCCGTGAGCGGACGCGCCTTTGGCTCTTCCATAAACCACGTGGCACGGTAACCACCAATAAAGACCCTGAGGGTCGTAAAACTGTTTTCGATATTCTGCCTGCTGACATGCCACGCGTTGTGACTGTTGGCCGCCTGGACATCAACACTGAAGGTTTGCTGCTGCTGACCAATGACGGTGGCCTTTCCCGCGTGATTGAATTGCCTGCAACTGGCTGGCTGCGCCGCTACCGCGTGCGCGCCTACGGTAAGGTGACTCAAGAGCAGCTGGATGCCCTGAAAGATGGCGTTGCCATTGACGGTGTTCTGTATGGCGCTATTGAAGCGACACTGGACACTGAAAAGGGCGACAACGTTTGGCTGACCATTGGCCTGCGTGAAGGCAAGAACCGCGAAGTTAAGCGCATTCTTGAGCATCTTGACCTTTCTGTGAACCGCTTGATCCGTATTTCCTTTGGTCCGTTCCAGCTGGGCGACCTTGGTGACGGTGAGCTGCAGGAAATCCGTGGCCGCGTGCTGCGCGATCAGCTGGGTGAACGCCTTGTATCTGAAGCTGACCTGGACTTTGACGCTCCTATCGTCAACCAGATGGATACCCGGACCAGCAAGCAAGCTGAGTTGAAGAAGAAAAAGAAATCTTCCGGTGGTGCCGGCGGTGGCTGGATCAGCGCAAAAGATGCTGCTGCTGTGCTTGCAAAGAATAAGAGCAAACCGCTGCGCCATGGCAGTGACAAGAGAGATGGTGACGGCGAGCGCTCTGAGCAGAACCCATTTGGTGACCGCAAGCGCGTTGGTGTGAAACCAACCTTTGGCGATCGCAAACCTTCTGAAGACCGTGGTGAGCGTAAATCATTCGGTGACCGCGATCGCGGTGATCGTAAGCCATTCGGCGATCGTGATCGCGGCGAGCGCAAGTCATTTGGTGACCGTGATCGTGGTGAACGCAAGTCATTTGGTGATCGTGACCGCGGCGACCGCAAATCATTCGGCGATCGTGACCGTCAGGCTGGGCCTTCCCGCTTTGGCAGCAACGAGCGTGGTGGTTACAGCAAGCCGCGCCGCGTGTTCAGCGCAGACGGCAGCGTAGATACATACACTCCAAGTTTTGACGAGGACGAAGGCAGAAGCGCTGCTAAGCGTAAGCCGGAAGAGCGTCGTTTTGGCACCCGCACCAAGCGCGGTGATTTCGATCTGGCTCATGGCGGTACAAAACGTTCAGCTGAGGCAGATGCTCCAAAACGTGACGGTCGTCGTGATGGTGGCTTTAACCCAGCAGACAACGCAGGTTATTCTGGCGATACCGGCCCAACACCGGGTGAGCGCCGCTTCTCCAACCGTCGTTCACGCGATGATGGACCTTCTGATGAAAAGCGTGGTGGCTTCAATAAGGGACCACGCGGCGATAAGCGCGAAGGTGGTCGTGACGGTGGTCGCGATGGTGATAAGCGCGGCTTCAGCAAAGGTTCTCGTGACGGCGGTCGTGATGGCGAAAAGCGCGGCTTCAGCAAAGGCCCTCGTGAAGGTGGCCGTGACGGCGAAAAGCGCGGCTTCAGCAAAGGCCCTCGTGAGGGTGGCCGTGATGGCGAAAAGCGCGGTTTCAGCAAAGGCCCTCGTGAAGGTGG
>NZ_FOSK01000002.1:329575-522241 GCF_900114245.1 Pseudovibrio ascidiaceicola
AAGCGCGGTTTCAGCAAAGGCCCTCGTGAAGGTGGCCGCGATGGTGGCAAGCCAAGCTTCAGCAAAGGCCCACGTGGCGGCGGCAAGAGCTTTGGCGGCGATAAAGCGCGTGGTGGTCGCCCGGGTGGTGATCGCTCAGGCGCACCTCGTGGAAACAAAGGCGGCAGAAAATCGTGAGAATTGTTGCTGGACGCTTTCGGGGAACTGCTCTCGCTACGCCCAAGACACAAAATACACGGCCTACCAGTGACCGGATGAGAGAGACCATTTTTAATGTGCTCGCTCATTCCTATGACAACCCGGTTCAGGATGCACGCGTTCTGGACCTGTTTGCAGGGACCGGCGCTCTTGGTCTGGAAGCGATGAGTCGAGGCGGCAAGTACTGCGTCTTTGTTGAAGAAGCCGTCGAGCCGCGCGGTCTGATCCGCCGGAATGTGGAGACCACCGGACTGATGGGCGCCACAAAGATTTTGCGACGTGATGCAACATCTTTAGGGGAAGCGGGAACGATTGCCCCGTTTGACCTGGTGTTTCTGGATCCGCCCTACCGCAACGAGCTGGGCGAGAAGGCCTTGGCAAGTGCAGTGGCTGGTGGTTGGCTCAATGAGGGCGCACTTTGCATCTGGGAAGAAGATGCGAGTGTTTCTCCAGTAATCCCTGATGGGTTTGAAGGGCTGGATGTGCGCCATGCGGGCGACAGCCAAATCCTCATTCTCCGCTACAACGGCGTGTAGCTCAGAGCGACCCTATATATAAAGAGTAGATGAAGGCCTTTCCGATGTGGTTTCGGGAAGGCCTTTTTTTGTTGCCCTCCCCTCTTCACGCTGATTGGACTGCTGCTGTGCCGTGTAAGTGGGCTAGGGGATGTCGCGGGACGACGAGAACTGCACGCAGAGGTGCCCTTGCGTCTTTAGCCGAGGTGTTGTGGCAGGTGGTTGCTGTCTGGCAGTTTGAGGTGGTGGCACCGTGCTGTGGCAGAGAGCTTGGTCCGGTGCAGATGGGCTGGAGGGATACATTGACCCTCGGCCTCTTAAAAAGCAGAGATTTGCGGGATTGGGCCTCACAGTTCACATAGCAGCGCGTCAGTCCTCAAAAGAACGCAAAATTCCCCAAAACAACGCAAAATACGAATACTTGTAATTACTATCAATGTACTTATCGGGGAATATTGATCATTCCTGATAGAGATCCACATTGTGCCTATGATTCGAATGACGCAGGTTGCATACGAAAAGAGCTCGCAAATCTGCGTAATGATTTTTTAACAAACAATAACAATGACTTAATTCAATGATCAGCACCCCTGAATTACGTTTGTTACATCTACTTAGTTTGGGATAAAAGCGTTGCAGGAATGAAACAGCGATTTCGATTAGCTTGATAACTCTAGGTTATTTTTAGAGTTATTATTGCATCCATAAGCATGTGCTGGCATCAATTGCTGCAGGGAATTCGCGTACACAACAATAAAATTAGTTTTGCTTAGGTAGCATTTGGGCCACCTTAAGTAGTTTCGTCAATTAACCTTGTTTGAGGAGTGGGTTTCTACCCGATTTAGGAGTCGAATTATGCGCCACTTTACAACTAGCGCCGCAGCAGCGCTTATGATGAGTGCCACTCCGGTCCTTGCAGCCGATCTTCCCGTTGCACCGGAGCCCGTAGAATATGTCCAGATTTGTGACGCCTACGGTACTGGATATTTTTATATTCCAGGCACTGATACCTGTTTGAGAATTCGCGGTCGTGTTCGTGCTGAATACCGTTTCAACAATTTTGGGGCGGCCCCAAGCGACTGGTCTGAGCGGACAAGAAATTCAACATCCACTCGTGCACGTGGCTACCTCCGCATGGACGCCCGAACTCAAACAGAATACGGCTTGCTTCGTGCTTATATCGATTTGTTCGGAACAGTCGACACACCTGGCTTTATTCAGGATGACAGCTCTGTTCCTAACGTGAACAACCCGGTCGGCTCATTTGGAGTTGAACAGGACAACACTGTAATGACGCTAGATTATGCGTTCGTACAGTTTGGCGGTATGACCATCGGTCGTGCACAGTCCTTCTATGACTTCTGGACCGGTTATGCCTACGGTGCGATCACCACCGTTGCGTACTCTGACCAAAACCTCTGGCTTGCTGGTTACACCTTCGATCTGGGTAACGGCTTGTCCACCAGCTGGTCTGTAGAAGACAGAACAGCTCGCCAGCAGAACCTCTTTACTGGTGAATATCTTGACTCAACCGGATTTAACCAAGGCTACGGTGGCATGCGCTTCCCAGACCTTGTTGCTAACATCCGCCTTGACCAAGGTTGGGGTTCCGCACAGATCATGGGTGCTTTGACAGAGATCCGTTATCTGGAATCTTACCCATCAGGCCTTCTTGGTTGGGCTGTCGGTGGTGGCCTTGAGTTCAATATCCCATGGTTCACCAGCTATCTTTCCGGCTTCCAGGGTGTTGTTCAGGCAACCTTCTCTCAGGGCGCACTTGGTTACGTTAACAGTGACTGGCAGAACGTTGTCTGGGATGCAACCTCACTTACAGATGGCGAAGACGGCATTGCAACCGGTTGGTCCATCGCATGGGGTTTCCAAGCTGACTTCTCTCCTGAATGGAATGCAGCAATCCAGGCTTCTTTTGCTAATGCACGCTCCAAGTTCCTTTGGAACCAAAACCAGTGGGATGTTGTTGGTAAGATTGGCTGGACACCAGTTAGCGGCTTCGAAATTGGTACTGAAGTTGCATACCGTAACGTAGGCTTAGGTGATCTTTATCCAGATAACTCTACTAACGGCGGCAACCCAACTCGCCCACTCGGCCAACAGGATATCATCTCAGTCCTGCTCCGTGTTCAACGGGACTTCTGAGGCCACATGTCAGAACCCATCGATCACCTAGTGTGATCGAGAATACGAACTGGAAGAGGCGGATCATTGATCCGCCTCTTCTGGTTTTTTGCTATGAAGACTAATGACGCCCAAACAAGCGCTCAATGTCGGAGAGCTTCAGCTCAATCCATGTTGGCCTACCGTGATTGCATTGCCCTGATTTTGGCGTTGCTTCCATATCACGAAGTAGGTTGTCCATCTCTTCAGGCCGCATTCTCCGCCCTGCTCTGATTGATCCGTGACATGCCATTGTCGCAGCAACGAGATCCAGTTTTTCTCTGATACGGGTTGAGCTGTCGAACTCTGCAAAATCATCCGCAAGATCCTGCACAAGCGCTTTGATGTTTAGACGTTTAAGCATGGATGGAGTTTCTCGCACCGCGATTGCCCCAGGACCGAAGCGCTCCAGAACAAGGCCGACTTCTTCCAGTTCCGTAGCACGTTCTTCCAATCGTGCAACATCCTCTTCAGGAAGGTCGACAATTTCCGGGATGAGGAGCATCTGCCGGGATACATCGCGCTTCGAAAGATCCTCTTTCAGCTGTTCATAGACAAGACGTTCATGGGCTGCATGCTGGTCTACGATAACTAAGCCGTCTTTGGTTTGCGACACGATATAGGTTTCGTGGATTTGCGCTCTGGCGGCCCCTAGCGGGAAGTTTTCGCGATCGTCCGGTAACTGGTGTCCGTGGGCTCGCGAGTCTGCGGATGGCGCATCGACCAAATGATAGGCCTGCGTTCCCTGCTCGTTCGCCTGCAGCTGTGGCTGCGATTGATCCAGTGGGCCAGAATAAGGCGCATTCGCTTCCATCAAGCCTAACTGCGTTTCACTGGATCCGACTTCAGGTATATCTGCAGCGCTCCACGCGCGTGCAGCGTCTTCTTCTGGTCGATAGGATGATTGTTGCCATGAATAGCTTTGAGGGGCCTCTCTATGACCTTGAGGTGAATGCACGGATGCCCCTGAATGAACATTAAAACCTGCGCTTTGTCCCATTGGGCGGATGGCGTTGATTGCGGATTGGGTATTTGCAGTGGATGCTCTGAAGCCAGACTGGACGAAGGCATTTTTCAGCGCACCAATCATCAATCCGCGAACCAGCTGTCCATCTCGAAAGCGCACATCCGCCTTTGCTGGATGTACGTTTACATCCACCTGGTGCGGGTCAAGGTCGATGTTGAGCACTACAATCGGATGACGATCACGCGATAGCACATCTGAATATGCTGCTTTTAGAGAACCCAAAAGCAACTTATCCCTGACCGGGCGGCCATTTACGAAGAAGAACTGGTGTTGCGAGTTGGCGCGGTGGAAGGTTGGCAGGCCTGCATATCCATACAGATGCACCCCTTCTCTCAGCGCCTCAATCTCCATGGCGTTTTTTGTAAATTCTGCACCGAGTATTTGCCCGATCCGGGCGAGATCCGCATCATCTCCGGTGCAAGCTGGCAGTTCCAGCTGCCGTCGATCTGATCCAGAGAGTGTGAATCTGACTGTTGGATTTGCAAGTGCGATGCGCTTGATGATTTCTGTGATCGCTGTTGCTTCAGCACGGTCGGACTTTAGGAACTTCAGACGTGCGGGCACGGAGAAGAAGATATCTTTTACTTCTACGCGCGTTCCAGAGTTCAGTGCAGCAGGTTCGATATCATTGTTCTGGCCACCTTCAACCTCAATTTTCCAGGCGTGAGGCTCTGAAGCGTGGCGTGTGGTTATTTCCAGGCGTGAGATCGCGCCAATAGATGGCAGCGCTTCTCCACGAAAGCCCATGGTTCGGATGTCCATAAGATCATCTTCAGGCAGTTTGGATGTGCAGTGGCGGCGGACAGCGAGTTGAAGGTCTTCCTTCGTCATTCCCGCACCATTGTCCGTGATGCGCAGCAGGCTTTTCCCACCAGTTGCGGTGACAATCTCGATGCGCGTTGCACCGGCATCAACTGCGTTTTCAACCAGCTCCTTGACGACACTCGCAGGCCGCTCGATCACTTCACCAGCGGCAATTCTGTTGATTGTCGTATCGCTAAGTTGTCTTACCGCCATAACCGCTCCGTCTTAAATATTGTCCTGCATATACATGGCGCATCCAAATCATGTTTGTGACAGAGATTTGCGTTCAGTATCCATGCGGGATGAGCAGTGATTTTATCTACTTGTCGTCGCCACTTGCTCAGGCTATGAGGATTTGGCTCAACTCTACTCTTTTTTCAAGAGCGTATCCAAGTTTCCTCCAAGAGAACATCATATGAAGCAGCAATCCCCCATCACTGGCCTCAGCCAGATTGCAGATCAGTTCAACGGCATTCTATGTGATGTCTGGGGTGTTTTACATAATGGCGTGAGCGCTTTTCCGGCAGCAATTGATGCACTTGGCACCTATAAGGCGCGCTATGGCAAACCTGTCGTGTTGATCACAAACGCACCACGCCCTTCCAGAGAGATTGAAGAGCACCTTCGCAGTTTGGGTGTTCCCAGAGCCTGTTACGACTCAATTGTCTCGTCCGGAGATGTCGTTCAAGCAGACCTTAGAGCTATTGATCACGCAAAAGTCTACCACATTGGTCCGAAAAAGAATCATAGCCTGTTTCATGGCGCCAGTTTTGACTTTGTGGAGCCAGACACTGCGGACATCATTGTCTGCTCGGGTTTGAACGATAGGCGCGTGGAAGAACCGGAAGATTATCGCTCTCACTTTGAAGACTTATTGAAGCTGGACCTGCCGCTCATCTGCGCAAATCCAGACATTGTCGCTGAGCAAGGTGACAAGCTGGTCTGGTGCGGTGGCGCGCTCGCAAAGCTTTATGAAGAGATGGGTGGCCGTGTCATTATTACGGGCAAGCCTTTCCATCCGATCTACGATATGGCGCGGGCAGAACTGAATGTACACGCTGGTCGAGCGCTTGAAAAAGGAGAGATTCTTGCAATTGGTGATGGCTTACCGACTGATATCAAGGGAGCAAATGCCCAAGGTATTCCTGCACTGTTTTTGACAGAAGGCATTCATGCGGCTGATCTTGCAGGGGATGCAGAGGCTGTTGAAAGCATGCTCAAGGCAGAAGGTCTGCAAGCGCACAGTTTCATAGGGCGTTTGAGCTGGTAAGACGAAAGCAGTCTGCGCCATTTCAGGTCAAGCAAACTGCTTTTGAAGTTCTTATTGGTGGGCTGCAGCCCACTGACAATATGATCGCAAGGAAAATCAGGCGAACAGCTTGTCGATATCATCCTGCTGCACATCACCGAGCATAGCATCAATCTCATCCTGAGAGACACCTTCGCCTTTGTGTTGCGGGCCATGGAGGATCAGTTCACGCTTGCGGCGCTCTTCCTCAGTCTCTTCGCCATTGCTCTCGCTTTGAGCTTCTTGCTCAAGACGTAAACGCTCGACGAAGTTGGACACACGCTCATCAATCGTGTTCAGGGTGCTGACAACCTTAGAAATGCGTTGTCCGGTAATATCCTGAAACGCGCAGGCCTGAAAAATCTCCATAACCTGATTGTTGACGGTGTCCTGGTAGGCTTGAGCATCATCAGAATCAGCTGCCATAATGGCCTCAGCTGCTTCCATGATTGAATGTGTTGCTTCCTCTGTTGAAGAAACAATAGCGTCCAGCTCCCGACCAGCATCAGGGATATGATTGTCTCTCATATCTGCGACACGAAGCTTACTGATCTCGGCTTTCATCCGCGCAATTTCCGCGCCGATTTCTGCCAGTTCCATGGTCACTGCAGGTTGGATATGTTCAATGATGTCCCCCATTGAACCTGTCATAACCTCTGCAAGACCCATCACATCAGTTAGTGTGACTTCGCTGGATTTCTCACGGCTTTCTTCCAGAAAATCGATGAGTTGCTGAATATCAATTTTGGTCAAAACACTCTTCCCTTTGCCTGAGTAGGGAACGTCTCCTCCAGCAGGCAAAATCGCCTGCCGGGACAGAGCTCTACCCGACCTTGTAACCGGTCAGTTGGGTGCACAGAAGGGTTGGGGCGCTATCGTTATCGCGTCCTCACCCCAGCCCATATTCTTCAATTGTGCGCAAAGCAAATTAGTCGGCAAAAACCGCTTCGATTTTGCCTTTAAGAGTTTGCGCGTTAAACGGCTTAACGATGTAGTTGTTAACCCCTGCCTTTTTGGCAGCGATCACGTTTTCCGTTTTAGACTCAGCCGTCACCATGATGAATGGCGTCTTACACAGAGCAGCATCCTGCCTGACCTGCTTGAGCAGCTCATAGCCAGTCATAGGTTCCATGTTCCAATCCGAGATCACCAGGCCGTAACGGCGCTGCTTCATTTTCTCGTAGGCCTCAGTGCCATCAGCCGCATCATCGATGTCCGTAAAGCCAAGTTGCTTCAACAAGTTCCGAATGATTCGAATCATGGTCTTATAATCATCGACAACCAAAATTGGCATCTGAAGATCAAGGGCCATGTACAACTCCATATTCTCAAGAGGCTGTCGTTGCCTCTCTGCTATACTCACGGCGACCACGACATTGTTCGGTCACACTGGACGCAGGTGTCCTTCCAAATAAAAGGGGTCCCCACCAATTCAACTTCGCGAAATTAACCGCCCTACGTTATAGTTAGGTTAATTTCTCCAATACGATTTCAATAATGCTAAAAGCCTAATTGTTTTTTAGAGGTCCGCTTACTAGCGTTTCCGCGCGTTTTACCGGCAATATTGCCTGTGGTTAATTCGAGGAAACACTATGCTCAGCCTTCGTCCGCTCGCTTATGAAGACCTTTCAGTCGGTATGACCGAAGTTTTCGTAAAGCACGTCAGCTCTCAAGACATCGTAGGATTCGCAGAGGTTTCCGGTGACAGAAACCCAATCCATTTGTCGGAGCATTTTGCAGCTAAGACCCCTTTTAAAACTCGTATTGCGCACGGTCTTTACACCGCGAGCCTTATCTCAGCCGTACTTGGAACGCGATTACCGGGCCCAGGTGCAATTTATTTGTCTCAATCTTTAAATTTTCGCGCGCCTGTGTATATCGGCGACGATATTGAGGTGCGCGTGAGCGTTGCAGAGCTGCTCGAGAAGGGCAATCGTGCTCGATTGGATTGCCAATGTTTGGTCGAAGGCAAGGTGGTTTTGGAGGGGGAAGCGATGGTCAAAGTCCCTGCCCGTGCCGACATGGATATTCCGCTCTAAGCTGAAATTCCTGCACAGAACTTAAAGTTTCTTGTGTCCGGCCCGGCAAACTCCATCTCAAGAGCTTGACGGGGCGGACTTCTCACGGCACCGTCTCGCAAAATTCTGGATATTTAGAGTGTGTTGCGCTCTATGCATTCGTGCATCAAACTCTAAATCTGTCTATTCACGCGTATTTTAATCCGAAAACCGGAGCCACTTTTCGGAAATACGCTTTAGTGGGAAGTCAATTCATGGGTGAGCCGATCAAGCAGGCACATTCTTTTCAGCATATTACCGACCTTGCGCAGTTTCCTGAAAAACTACGCGGCGGCGTTGTTGCTATTGGGAATTTTGATGGTGTTCATCGCGGACACCGAGCTGTCCTTGATTTAGCGCGAGATGAAGCTGCAAAGCGTGGTGTTCCGGCCCTCGCCATGACCTTTGAACCACACCCGCGCACCTTTTTCCGGCCTGATCAATCTGTGTTTCGTTTGACGCCTTCGCATGTCAAAGCTGAGATCTTTGAAGCAGAACATCTGGACGGCGTGATCGAACTGCCCTTTACAAAAGAGTTTGCCAGTATGGCTGCTGAGGATTTTGTAAAGGACATTCTGGTTGAGCGCCTTGGCATTTCCCAGAGCATTACTGGCTATGATTTCCACTTTGGGAAGGGGCGACAAGGAACACCTGAGTTTCTTGAGCAAGCTGGTGAAGCTTATAGATTTGCCGTGACCATCGTTGGAGCAGAGGGTGATGAAGGAGGAGAAATCATCTCCTCCAGCCGTATTCGAGCCGCTCTTGCTGAAGGTGAATTGGCTGTGGCGAACGGCTTGCTTGGGTATCGTTATTTTGTTGAAGCAACCGTTCAACATGGTGAGAAGCGTGGCCGCGAGCTGGGATACCCAACTGCGAACCTGAAGCTTGCCGATAATTGCGAGCTGAAAGAAGGCGTTTATGCCGTTCAGATCAAAATTGACGGCGTGATGCATGATGGTGTGGCCAGTTTTGGTCGTCGTCCAACATTTGATGATGGCGCACCGCTGCTTGAAGTGCATGTGTTTGACTTCACTGGTGACTTATATGAAAAGCCAGTCACAGTCTGCTTCATCGGATTTATCCGTGCCGAACTTAAATTTGACGGTATTGAAGCCTTAATTAGCCAGATGGATCAGGATAGTGCTGAGGCACGAGCAATGATTGCCTCGATGCGTCCGCTCTCTCATCTGGACCAAATGCTCAATACCGATGGGTAATCCCAGTCTTTAGAAAGATACCTCATGACATCAGCGGCTACGCGAGCTGGCACTGCCAGCTCTGATAATGTGTTGCATGGCGTGCTGCTGATGATGTGCGGGTTGCTCATTCTTTCGAGCACCGATGGCGTGGTGAAATACCTCTCAGAGTTTTTCTCTCCTTTGACGGTCGCTTTCTTCCGCTTTGCCGTGCAGCTTGTCATTATTCTGGCGATTGCTTCTTTTCAGCAGCGGAGCTGGCTTAGTCTTTTAAAGGAGACCACCCTGCCCTTGTTCTGCCGTGGCTTACTGCTCGCGGTTGGTTCGGTCTTCATTGTGTTTGGGCTGAAGTACCTGCCACTAACAGATGCGACCGCAATTTTCTTTGTGCAGCCGGTTATTCTTGTTGTTCTGTCCTCTGTATTCCTGAAGGAAAGAGTTGGGCCAAAACGTTGGCTGGCGGTGCTGATTGGATTTGCTGGTGTGCTTGTGATCATGCGCCCCGGCACCGGCGTTTTCCAACCGGCGAGCCTTCTCGTTTTAGCAGCTGCCTTTACATTTGCTTGCTATCTGATGCTGACACGCAAGCTCTCCGGGCAGGCCTCTCAGCTGGCCATACAGTTCGCGACAGGCTTTGCTGGCAGTCTCTTTATTTTGCCAATCATCATTTATGCATGGCTGACTGGCTTTGGTGGAGATCTGGTGATTGCCAATCAGGAGGCCAACTTTACTCTGCCAACAATTCTGTTGTGCTGTCTTGGTACCACTGGCCTGATCGCACATGTTTTGCTGGTCAAAGCCTTTGAGAGAGCACCAGCATCCGTGTTGGCTCCAATCAACTACGTTGAAATTTTCTCCGCAACTACAATTGGTTATCTGGTCTTCAATGAAGTCCCTGACGAGTTTGTCTGGGTTGGCGTTGGTATGCTGATCTGCAGCGGACTGATACTTGCGAATGCAGAGAGAAAACCTTCTCCCTCATAATATTGAGGGGCGGAACAGATACTCTTTAGATAACTGCACTGAATAGCCTGTTACCGGCACTTTCTTTTGGTTGCGCGAAGGAATAGCTGGTGCGTCAATATAGGCCCTTACCCTCTGCGCTGGCTTTGATATGTCAGCGTATCCCCATTATCCGAGAGCAACATGACAACAACAACCGCCTCGACAGATAGTCATACCTCTAATGCCGGGCTGCATGGCATTCTGTTTATGGTCGCCGGAATGTCTCTGGCACCGCTGATGGATGGCACAGCCAAGTATCTTAGTGCGTTCATTTCGCCAGTTGAGGTGTCGCTTGGCCGCTTCCTGTGTCAGGCGATTATTGTTCTCGTGATTGCGGGTTTCATGGGCCGTTCGTTCGGCTCTTTGATGAAAGAGGTCAACCGTATTCAGCTGGTGCGCGGTGCTTGTCTCGCGATTTGCTCAATCTTCTTCTTCACCTCTCTTAAGTACATGCCTTTGGCGGATGCGATTGCGATCTTCTTTGTGCAGCCGATGATCCTGACTGTACTTTCTGCTGTTGTTTTGAAGGAAAAAGTGGGCGTGCGCCGTTGGGCAGCCGTTGTGGTTGGCATGATCGGGGCTCTGATCATTATCCGTCCGGGATCCAGCGCTTTGGGTTGGCCCTCCCTCTTGCCGTTGGCTGCGGCCACCTCTTTTGCAGTTTATCTTGTTCTGACGCGCAAACTGGCAGGGAGTGCCTCTTTGCTTGGCATTCAGTTCGCGACTGGTATTGCTGGTGTTTTGACGCTTACACCGCTTGTTGTCATCGCAAGCCTGCTTGGGTTTGAAGCTGCCGCCTGGACAACACCGGATCTTACTCATCTGCCATTGTTCGTGTTGATGGGCATCATCTCGTTTGCCTCTCACGGCTGTATCGTGCTTGCGTTTGACCGAGCCCCTGCCTCCGTTCTTGCACCGCTTAGCTATACCGAGATTATCAGTGCAACTATTGTAGGCTTTGTGCTGTTTGGGGACATTCCGGACATGTTTGTCTGGCTGGGTGTGGCTTTGATTGCAGGTGGCGGGCTTTACATTGCGCACCGTGAACGGACCGCTGCGAAGCGTCAGGCGGAAAGTGAAGAGCTTGTCGACAGCTCACCCAAGCGCCATTACTGACGATTGGGTCGCGGGTTCCGTCTGCAGGAAAACTGCGCTTGGTCTTGAGAATATTGAGCTTTGTTGTTAGAGGCTCTTTATTCCTAGGATAAGCGCTGCTAAAAGCACTCATTATGTTAGCCGAGTTTGAAGATAACAGGACTGCTCCTTTGACCTTACTCAAGGTGTGCCAATTTCGAATTATTGGCCCGGCCTTCAGTTGAGACGCCCGCTGGCGCCCTGAAGTACCGGGAGACCTCCAACCGTCACAGAGACGGCGGGATTTTCAAACTTGCGCAAATTCCTGCGCTTTACCAAATGCCTATGGGCAAACAAATGCCCACATAAGCGGACTGCCAAATGACCGATACACCGAGCCGCGATTATTCGGACACGCTCAACCTGCCTAAAACTGATTTCCCAATGCGGGCAGGCCTTCCAAAGAATGAACCTAAGATCCTTTCCAAGTGGTTGGACAAGGACCTTTACAAGGTGATGCGCGATCAATCCGCAGGTCGCCCTAAGTTCATCCTGCATGATGGCCCTCCTTATGCGAACGGCAACATCCATATTGGTCATGCGCTGAACAAGACCCTGAAGGACATCATCAACCGCTCCATGCAGATGCAGGGCTTTGATGCGAACTACGTTCCTGGCTGGGATTGCCATGGTCTGCCGATCGAATGGAAGATCGAAGAGCAGTATCGCAAAAAAGGCAAAAACAAAGACGCCGTGCCGATCAACGAATTCCGTAAGGAATGCCGTGAATTTGCGGACAAGTGGATTGACGTTCAGCGCGAAGAATTCAAGCGCCTTGGTATTGAAGCAGACTGGGACAACCCATATCTGACCATGCGCTACGACAGTGAAGCTGTGATTGCGAAAGAACTGATGAAGTTCGCGACATCCGGTCAGCTGTACCGTGGTTCCAAGCCTGTGATGTGGTCTATTGTTGAAAAGACCGCTCTTGCTGAAGCGGAAGTGGAGTATGAAGACCATATCTCCCACACCATCTGGGTGACCTTCCCGGTTGTTTCCGGCAATGAAGCACTGATTGGCAAGAAGGTGGTTATCTGGACAACCACTCCTTGGACCATTCCAGCGAACCGCGCGATCTCTTTCTCTAACGACATCAGCTACGGCATCTACAAAGTGACTGAGGCTGCTGAAGACAACTGGGCGAAGGTTGGCGAAGAATACATCCTTGCTGACAAGCTTGCTGAGTCTGTTTTTGAAGCCTCCCGCGTTGATGCCTATGAGCGTGTTTCCGATGTTGATGTGAGCACCATCGAATACTGCGCGCATCCGCTGCGTGGTGCTGAAGGTGCTGGCGACTACTTCGACTTCAACGTGCCGATGCTTGCCGGTGAGCACGTCACTGATGACGCTGGTACTGGCTTCGTGCACACCGCTCCTGGTCATGGTCAGGAAGATTTCCAGATGTTCTTGGACAACCGGGAAGCATTTGCAAAAGCTGGCACTGAGCAGGTTCCGATGACCGTTCAGCCGGATGGTTCCTACTATCCGCATGTGCCGCTGTTTGAAGGCAAGTACATCCTTGACCGTAAAGGCAAGGAAGGCTCCACCAACAAGGCTGTTATCGAAAAGCTGACTGAGGTTGGCGGACTGATGGCTCGTGGGCGTGTGAAGCACTCTTACCCACACTCCTGGCGCTCAAAAGCACCGCTGATCTTCCGTAACACGCCGCAGTGGTTTGTTTACATGGACAAGGAACTTTCTGAGGAAGCCAAAGGTGACACACTGCGTGCCCGCGCGCTGAAGGCGATCTCTGAGACACGTTTTGTGCCAGCAACTGGTCAGAACCGTCTGAACGCCATGATCGAAGCGCGTCCTGACTGGGTTCTTTCCCGTCAGCGTGCATGGGGTGTGCCGATCACCGTGCTTGTGAACAAGGAAACCGGTGAAGTTTTGAAGGACGAAGCGGTTAACGCGCGTATCTTTGAAGCCTTCCAGAATGAAGGTGCAGATGCATGGTTTGAAGAAGGCGCAACACAGCGCTTCCTTGGCGATGCCTATGATGCTGAGAACTTCGAGAAAGTCGAGGACATCCTCGACGTATGGTTCGATTCCGGCTCAACACACGCCTTCTGCATGGAACGCCGTGAAGACCTAAACCCGAACCGTAAAGGTTTGGGTGGTGACGACTACGTGTTGTACCTTGAAGGTACCGATCAGCACCGCGGTTGGTTCCACTCTTCCTTGCTGGAAAGCTGTGGTACTCGCGGTCATGCACCATATGATGCTGTTCTTACCCACGGTTTCACCATGGATGAGCAGGGCCGCAAGATGTCCAAGTCTTTGGGCAATACGGTTGCACCTCAGGACGTCATCAAGCAGTACGGCGCTGACATCCTGCGTTTGTGGGTTGGTTCTGTCGATTATGCTGAAGACCAGCGTATCGGCCCTGAGATCATCAAAACCAACGTTGATGCTTACCGCAAGATGCGTAACACTCTGCGCTTCATGCTTGGCTCTCTTGGTCACTATGACGGCGAAGAGATTGCTCTTGCTGACATGAATGAACTTGAGCTTTTGATGCTGCACCGTCTGGCCGAGCTGGATGTGCTGGTTCGTGATGCCTATCAGGCGTTCGATAGCAAGCGCGTATTCTCTGCTCTGTTCAACTTCATGACTGTTGAGCTGTCCGCGTTCTACTTCGATATCCGCAAAGATGCGCTGTATTGCGATGCCCCATCTTCCACGAAGCGCAAAGCTTCTCTTTATGTGATTGAGCAGCTGTTCCGTCACCTGACCATGTGGCTGGCGCCAATCCTGCCGTTCACCATGGAAGAGAGCTGGAGCTACCGTTATGGTGAGGCGACCACTTCTGTTCACCTGCAGCAGTTCCCTGTTGTTTCTTCTGCGTGGAGAAATGATGAACTGGCTGCGAAATGGGAGAAGATTCGTGCGGTGCGTCGTGTGATCACTGGTGCATTGGAAATTGAGCGCCGTGAAAAGCGGATCGGTTCTTCTTTGGAAGCACATCCAACCGTTTATATCTCAGATGCGGACCTGATGGCTGCTCTCGATGGTCTGGACGCTGCAGAAATTGCGATCACATCCCAGCTGAACCTGTCTTCTGACAATGCTCCGGAAGGTGCATTCACTCTGGAAGACGTTGCAGGTGTTGGCGTTGTGCCGGGTCTTGCTGAGGGTAACAAATGTGCCCGCTCCTGGAAGATCTTGCCAGAAGTTGGCGCAGATGCTGAGTATCCTGAGCTGACACTGCGCGATGCGGATGCAATGCGCGAGCTGGATAGCGCGACTGTTTAAGCGAACGATGTGACGAGGGAATTTGTTTTGAAGAAACTGAAGTTTTGGGGACATCACAGTTCCCTCGTCCTCCTCCTTGCCGTTGCTGGTCTGGTCGTTGATCAGATTGCCAAGTTCTGGGCTGTTGCTCATTTCTCAGGTGGTGGCATTCCTACAATTCCGGTCGGCCCTTTTCTGGATCTGGTTCTGGTCTGGAACAAAGGCGTATCCTACGGATTTTTCCAGCAAACGACTGAGTTGGGCCGCTGGGGACTAGCAGCCTTTACCGTTGTTGCTTCAGTTTTCATCTGGTTCTGGAGTGCGCGTGCGAGTAATCGGTTGGAAGGCTTTTGCCTTGGGCTGGTGCTATCTGGCGCCCTGAGCAATGGTTTTGACCGCCTCTATTATGGCCAAGTCGTCGATTACCTCTATTTCCATGTTGGGGAATTTTCCTGGTACGTCTTCAATCTGGCAGATGCATGGATTGTTATTGGCGCCGCTGGTTTGCTGCTCGACACCTTATTTATTGGCAAAAATAAGGATAGCCGGCCCTAAAACTGCCTAATTCTCAATTATATGTGGGGAATATCGGGTGCTTCTGGGCATAACTACACACTTAGGGCCTTCATGGTTTCGTGATTCCTGTTTTAAGGTGGCATCACTGGATTATGAGGACTACAGATTTCGCAGGCTGTCATTTGACCCGTGATGCCTGTCAAACGCCGTTTTGATGGTGATCGGGAAACAAGGGTAATGAAATTGCAAAGCCGTAGCAAAAAATTCGTTGTTCGGGCCACTTTTGTTTGCGGGCTCTCTCTCGCACTATCTGCCTGCATGACAGGTAATGGTGACTTCGATGATGGCACTGAAACCACCGATTTAAGTTTGATGACTGGTGTGTTGAGCGCGGTTGGTCTTGAGTCTCAGAAGAACACTGACATCAAGTACAAAGAACGTGCTCCGCTTGTTATGCCGACACAGGCTGGCAACCTTCCGCAGCCAGATTCTCGCAAGCTTTCTGAAGTCGCTAGCAACTGGCCGGTTGACCGCTCTAAGGAAGAACTTGAAGAGATCCGTGCGTTCTACAAAGTAGAGCCGGGTGAACCTTTGAGCATTGAACAAATGCGCGGCCACCCTGCACTGGAAAAAGCAGCAGCTCGCCCTCGCGATTTCGCAGCTGAGAAACGTCAGCAGCAGCTTCTCGACGGTGACAAGCTGTCTCCAACTGAACTGGCTGCTCTTGGCAAACAGTATCAGGCTGCCAAAAAGCAGCTTGGTGGCAAGGATGTAGAAGCTCCGATTTGCTCACCGGGCGATCCAAGCTGTACCCCAACACGCAAATATCTGACTGAGCCTCCAGTTGCTTACTCCACTCCTGTTGCAGGCGTTGCCTTTGCAACCCCTGAAGTGGACGAGAGCGAGCTTGTACGCAAGAAACGTGAAGAAGCAGCCATTGAAGATGGTGCTCGTATCGACATGAGCAAACAGTAAGGCCCCTCTTTTACAGAGAGTTCAAGTCTTACTGAAAGCCTGAATAAACTATGAAGCAAGCGCGATGATGTTCGCGCTTTTTTCATTATAGCTGCAATAGATTACGAATAATTCACGAGGAGATTAACCACAATCACGGTATAGGTAGGGCAGCTGTGTCCTGCTCATTTTAAAGGGAGCCCCCTACGTGACTGGTCGATCTCTTGCGCTTAAAGCCCTCGCTTTAAGTCTGGTTGTTTTCGCAAGCCCAGTATTGCCCGTGGCTGCGGATACGACAGGGAAAGCTTCAATCGAAGACTTTTCAAAAATACACATCGGCGGAACCGATGTTTCCCAAACCACTCTCGACAATGGCCTTCAGGTGGTTATCATCCCTGACCGACGCGCCCCGATTGTGACCCACATGGTGTGGTACCGCGTTGGTGGAGCAGATGAAAAGCCCGGTAAATCCGGCATCGCGCATTTTCTTGAACATCTCATGTTTAAGGGAACCAAGAATACACCAGAGGGTGAATTCTCCCAAAAGGTTGCGCAGGTGGGTGGTCAGGAAAACGCCTTCACTTCTCAAGATTACACAGCCTATTATCAGCAGGTTGCCAAAGAGCATCTGGAAATGGTGATGGGCTATGAGGCTGATCGCATGTCCAACCTGATCCTGACTGAGAAGCAGGTTGATCCGGAACGGGATGTGGTGCTGGAAGAGCGTTCTCAACGTGTGGACCGCAGCCCTGCTGCCAGACTATCTGAGACGTTCGATCAGGTCCTGTTTCCGAACAGCCCCTACGGTATTCCGGTGATTGGCTGGAAAGACGAAATTCAGGCGCTGAACAAAGCCGATGCGATCGCCTTTTATGACAAGTACTACACACCAAACAACGCGATCCTGATTGTCGCGGGTGACGTGACCTCAGAAGACGTTCTGGCCCTCGCCAAGAAGACCTATGGCAAGGTTGAGCAACGTGCAGACCCGGGACCTCGTGATCGTCCGCATGTCCAGATCGTGCCAGGTAATCGCGAAGTTAGACTGCAGAGTGATCAGGTTGCGCAGCCAAGCCTGCAGCATGGCTGGATCGTACCAAGCTCAACCACCGCCGAGCCAAGTGACTCTGAAGCTCTTGAAGTGCTTTCAGACATTCTGGGCGGCGGTGCTAACAGCCGGCTGTACAAAGCGCTGGTGATTGAAGGCGAGGTCGCGACCAGTGCTGGCGCCTGGTACCAGTCTACCGCTTTGGATGACACCCGCTTCATTCTTTACACCTCTCCAAAGGATGGTGTTGAGCTTGAGGAACTTGAAAAGCGTGCTTTGGCAATCGTGAATGACGTTCTTGAGAACGGTGTGACAGCTGAAGAAGTGGAACGTTCTAAACGTTCTATGCTGGCCTCCGCGATTTACGCGCAGGACAAACAAGATGTTCTGGCGCGCATCTTTGGGACAGCTTTGACCACAGGCGGCTCCGTTGAGAAGGTACAGACCTGGCCTGCTCGCATTGCCAAAGTGACACCTGAACAGGTTCAGGCAGTTGCACAGAAGTACCTTAGTGAAACCAGTGTGGCGAGCTATCTGATGCCTGCCGCAAAACCTGAAAATGCAGAGTGAGAGGGGACGCTCTATGAAAGCTAAAGTTCTTATGGCAGCTTCTGCCTCCGCTTCCCGCATGACGGCAAGCTTGTTTGCGTTGCTGGCCTTGTCATTCCTGTTCGTCGCCACCTTTGTGCAGAACAGTCAGGCCATCGAGATCCAAGAGGTAAAAAGCCCTGAAGGTATCACTGCTTGGTTGGTGGAAGATTACACTGTTCCAATCATCGCGCTGAACTTTGCGTTTGCAGGTGGTAATTCTCAGGATTCAGATGCCAAACTGGGTGTAACCAACCTTTTGAGCACTATGCTTGATGAAGGGGCTGGAGATCTGGATTCCCAAGCCTTTCAGGGACGCCTTGAAGATCTGACTATGAGTCTATCCTTCAGTTCTGGCCGTGACTTCTTTTATGGGTCCTTCCAGAGCTTGCAGGCCAATAAAGATCACACTTTCGAAATGCTTCGTCTGGCTGTGAACGAACCACGTTTTGACAATGATCCGCTTGAGCGGATGAAAGCACAGACAATCTCTGGCATTCGTCGCAGCCTGAAGCGTCCAGACGCTCTGGCTGGTCTGAATTTATCCAAAACCATCTTCCCGGATCATCCTTATGGCCGTCCAAGCCGAGGAACAGAGGATACGGTTGCCAAGCTGACTTCTGATGATCTGAAAACACAGCGTGCAAAGATCTTTGCAAAGGACTCTTTGAAGATCGGCGTTGTGGGAGCCATTAGTGCTGATGAGCTGGCCAGCGTTCTGGACAAAGTCTTTGCTGATCTGCCTGAAAACGGTGACCTGGTTGCCATTCCCAATGTGGAGCCTGTCACAGACAAGGCTGTTCACGTTGACTTTGAGAGCCCACAGACTTCCATTCAGTTCGCTCTGCCGGGTTATGAGCGTCATGATCCGAAGTTCATGTCTGCCTTCGTCATGAACCACATTTTGGGTGGTGGCTCATTCTCCTCATGGCTCTATGATGAAATCCGTGAGCAGCGTGGTCTGGCTTACTCTGTTGGTTCTTATCTGGTTCCTTACAAGCACGCAGCGCTGCTGATGGGGTCTACTGGCACACGTTCAGACAAAGCCGGTGAAGCGATTGATATCATCAAAAAGCAGATGGTGCGGATGGCGCAGACTGGTCCTACGCCGGCAGAACTTGCAGAAGCGAAGTCTTATCTGACTGGCAATTATGCGCTTAACTTTGACAGCTCGAGCAGCATTGCCCGTCAGCTGACAGGCATTCAGACGCAGGAGTTGGGCATCGATTACATCGACAAGCGCAATGAGATGGTTGAAGCGGTGACGTTGGAAGGTGTTCGCGAGGTTGCTCAGGACATGTTTGATGGCATTGAGCCAACCTTTGTTACGGTTGGCAAACCGCTGAACTAACCTTCATTCAAAGTAAGAAAAACAAACAGGCGAGTTGATGAAAATCAGCTCGCCTCTTTCTTTAGCGAGCGTGGGTTTGGCGCGCCTTGCAGAACGTCTGCACGGACTGGACGTGGCGGTGAGAACAGGAAGCCCTGCGCACAGCGGATGTCCATTTCCAGAAGCTCCAGCACAGCGCCTTCGCTCTCCACGTGATCCACGATCAGCTCGATGCCATAGCGTTGTAGCAGGCTACCGAAGTCTGCCGGGTGGATGTTGCTCTTGGCCAGATCATCTTCATGCAACAACAAACGTGATGCATGCAGCTTTGCGAACCGGAAGCCGCGATCAGCCAAAGCACGGAAGTCCATGCGCAGGTCGGTGATGCGATCTACAGAGAAACGGAAGCCCAACTCAGCAAGTGCTGCGAGGCTTTCGTACTCAATCGCGCTCATGACAGCTACATCAGCCTGAGAGAACTCGAAGATCAGCAAATCTGAGTAGGTGTCGTTGGCGCGCACGAACTCCAAAAAGCCCGGGAAGAAGTTTTCATCCATGAGCGTGCTTGGAGACAGGTTACAGAACAAGCCTGCTTCTCTGTTGCGGGTTGCCAGACGCTTCAGGATCTGGAGAGATCGGAACAACAAAATGTTGTCGATCGCTGGCATTTGGCCGGTGCGATCCGCTTCCTGGAGGAACTCGATTGGCTCCAGTGTGTCGCCATTGGCTTTACGCAGGCGCGTCAGGGCCTCGTAATAACGAACACGGCGCTGCGGCAACGTGACGATTGGCTGGAGGTAGAGGTCCACCCTGCCCGCTTCGATGCTTGCGCGAATTTCTTCAGCCAACGCGGCATTGGGATGGTGCATGCGCGGAGCTGCCGGGCGCTTCATTTCCGGTGCACGTGTCTCAGCAAACGGTTCATGCACTGCTGCCATCGGTTGGCTTGCTGCCATTGGTTGGCCCGCAGCGCTCGCAAATGCTGCTGCAGCCTGACTGGCCAGATCAACGGATGGTTCCTTCACCGCTTGCGGCGAGGCTAAGCGTTGAGCTGGTTGAGGCTGAAACTGTGCTTGCTTGGTGCGCTGGTCCTCGATGGCGATGCCCTGATCCTCGATCCGGGTTTCCATGTCGGCCATTGCTTCGGCCATCTGCTTCACCAGAGAACCGATAACCTCCACTTCAGCAAACAGCGGGTCGATCTCTTCCCGGGTGCGGCGTGGAATGTTGTGCTCTACACCAGTAAGGCGGCCTTCGAGGTTGCCTACATCATCATCAATGACTGCAATCCGCTCTTCCAAGCGATTGACGGCGTCAGATACTGCGGATTTTTCCTGAGAGCGGGTCAACATGAAATGGATGAAGATCATGGTGCACATCGCCGTGAAGGCAACGGTGATGGCCTCGCCAACCGGACGCGCAAAAAGGTAGACCATCACAGTGCCACAAGAGGCCGCAATGGCTGAAATAGAAAACAAAATGGAAATGTTCGCCAAGCGCGTCATATCCTCAAGAGTACCTGTTGGTCCGAATCACAAAATACATACCTGAATTTTGCCGCATTTACCGAGGTCGTTCGAACCCTATACCCATTATATTTCTAGGGAAAACCCGTGTTGTCCCCGCAAGAATGACAATAGAGCTACATATATCATCAGCGCATACGATTTTCGTCACAATCCCGAGCTGAACTTAGGCGCGCGATTCTGGCGAACGGCGATATTTATCGGGTAAGAAAGTTGCTCGAAGCGTTCTGCGTGAAAGAAATTAACTGCATAATGCAATCAACCTCGAAAACGAAAAGGGTTTGTTTACCCTGTTTGCACAAACTCAGGGTGTCGAATGATTGTCGGCATGATGTATTGATTTTTGAGGTTGCCTGCCAATGGGATCCCCCAAAGCTACCAATAGGTTTTTGAACGCCTGTGTCGTGGACACTAATCGTGCAGAGGCTCGTAAAACCAGTAGTGCTTTGTCGAAGCATGTTACCAGCGGACAACCTGCGCATGTTCTTGCCAGTAAGGAACATGCCGTCGCCTTTTTGCGACATACCCCAATCAACATCGTTATTGTCGATCTTGAATGCATTGGAGGAGAAGCCGAGCTTTCTGAGATTGTCGCTGCTGCTCCACGCGCGGTTATGATTGCAGTCAGCGCCAAGGGGTCTGTGAGCCGTGCCATGAATGCCATGCGCAATGGCGCTCATGACTTTTTGACCAAACCCTACACAAGCGAAATGCTTTTGGAGAAACTTGAAGCACATCTGGGTGTCTTCAAGAGAGCGGCACCTTCCCCTTCACTTCCAGTCTCAGCTAGCCCAGAGGCAATTGTCTCCAGTGACACGTCTGGAACGGCTGCTCAGTTTGAAGGGTTTGTGGGCGCTTCCAACCGTATGCAAAGCGTTTATGCGCAGATCAACCGGATGGCCACATCCAGCGCACCGGCCTTCATTACCGGAGAATCAGGTACAGGCAAGGAATTGTGTGCACAGGCGCTGCACGCCAGATCTGCACGCAAAGGCGGGCCTTTTGTCGCAATCAACTGTGGAGCGATTCCAGCCAATCTGATGGAGTCTGAGATCTTCGGTCATGCACGCGGTGCCTTTACCGGAGCTGATGAAGCCAGAGCCGGGGCGGCAGAGCTTGCCGATGGGGGAACTCTGTTCCTTGATGAAATTGGCGAGATGGAACTCTGCCTGCAGAGCAAGCTTTTGCGCTTCCTTCAGACCGGCTCCATTCAGCGGGTTGGAGAGCATAAACCGCGTTCACTGGATCTGCGCGTTATCTGCGCAACCAACAGAGATCCCAAAACAGAGATCACCGCTGGTCGCTTTCGTGAAGATCTGTTCTATCGTCTCCACGTCCTGCCGATCCGTCTGCCCGCTCTTCGGGAGCGCCGCGAAGACATCCCGTCTCTTGCTCAAACATTCCTGAAGAAGTACGCAGCAGAAGAAAACCGCAGATTTCAGCGTTTTTCGACCTATGCAGAGGCTCTTTTGCTGCAGCACAGCTGGCCGGGTAATGTGCGCGAACTGGAGAATGTCATTCGCCAGCTTGTGGTCATGAATGACGGTGATGAAGTCACTGAGCTCATGCTCTCTCCTTTGCTGCGCGAACAGGCTGTTCCGGTCCTTTCTGACATTGCCTTCAGCACAAGCGAACCGATGCCTTCCATGGGGCGGTCTATCGAACCGCTCTGGTTTCAGGAAAAGCAGATTATCGAGACCACGCTTGAAACTTTTGACGGCAACATTGCCCTTGCAGCTGCCGCTTTGGAAATCAGCCCCTCGACCATCTACCGGAAGAAGCAATCCTGGGCTGAACGGGCCAGTGCCTGATCAATTGCGTGGTAATTGCTTAACCATCGCATGTGGAATGTCTTCGTGACGCATATCTAAGCTGCCTCAACAAATGGGGCAGTATTGTCTCCCTTAGATTTAAGAGTTATACCACCGCCAAGAATCAGGTGAGTGCCGCAGATGTTGTGTTCTGCTGGCTCTAGGGGGCTAACAATGCCATTTACAGTGAGAGGGATGTCAGCTTACGCAAAAGCTGCAGCCTGTTCTATTTTTGCGGTTGCTTTGTTGGGTAGCGCTGCATCTGCTGAAGACAAGAGCGTGCCGAGCGCTGGCTTTAAAGCTGCGCAGGACGCTTATGCCATTGCCTGGCAGCAGCAGCCACTCGCTTTTACGGCAGCAAAGTTCATCGCGTTACCAGCTGAAAGTTACGGTGCTTATACAGCTTTGGAGACTGCAGAGTTCCAGAGCGGTGACCCACTGACCGTGTACGCTGAGCCTGTTGGCTTCTCTTATAAAGAGGTGAGCGGCACATATGCGATTGATCTGAGCGTTGACTTTGAACTGCGCAACACCACTGGTCAGGTGCTTGCCTCTCAGGACGGGTTTACCGCGTTGCACTCCGCAAGCTTTAATCAGATCCGCGAGTACCAGACCTCTTTGAGTTTCAACCTTACAGGGCTGCAAGCTGGTGAGTATGTGCTGAAAGTACAGTTTAACGACGAGAACTCGGAAAAATCCGGCAGCTTCGAGCTTCCGTTTTCCATGAAGGATGCACCTCTTCAGAACTAAGAGCTGAAAGCTTCCTGTTAAAGTTCAAAAGCTGGCTTTGATCTTAAAGCCGGCTTTTCTTTTGCGCTGATTCCGGAAAATATCATGCAGGGAGCATAGACAGTCCATTCGTCTAGGGTGAGTTGTGACTGTACCCAGATTGCCCCCAATTTCTCGCAGTATTCCTATATTTTTTGGGCTTCACATTATTTTTTTGCTGCTCTCTCCTTGACTATACAAGGGTGTGAAACTACATCATTTCACGGTTGTTAGCACTCTGCCTTTGGGAGTGCTAATCACTGTGGGCCCGCAAGGTTTCACCCACTCTCAAAGTTTTTAACCTTCGCGTCCGGGCGCTGCCTAAAAGGGGCGCTCGCGTATGAGAGGAAGAGCCAATTATGAAGTTTCGTCCGCTACACGACCGTGTTGTCGTTCGCCGCATTGAGTCTGAAGAAAAAACAGCTGGTGGCATCATCATTCCTGACACTGCAAAAGAAAAGCCACAGGAAGGCGAAGTTATCGCTGTTGGCGCTGGCGCACGTAAGGACAACGGTGAGCTGATCGCTATCGACGTTAAAGCTGGTGACCGCGTTCTGTTCGGCAAATGGTCCGGTACTGAAGTTAAGATCGACGGTGAAGACCTGCTGATCATGAAGGAATCCGACATCATGGGTATCCTGGCTTAATTCCAGGCCATTGTTGAGACCCTACGATCCCTTCTGTTATTCAAGAATTTAAGTGAGACAAAACCATGGCTGCTAAAGAAGTCAAATTCGGCTCCGATGCCCGCGACAAGATGCTTAAAGGCGTCGACATCCTTGCAAACGCTGTAAAAGTTACCCTCGGCCCTAAAGGTCGTAACGTTGTTCTGGATAAAGCATTCGGCGCACCACGCATCACCAAAGATGGTGTTTCTGTTGCGAAGGAAATCGAACTTGAAGACAAGTTCGAAAACATGGGCGCACAGATGGTGCGTGAAGTTGCTTCCAAAACCAACGACATCGCTGGTGACGGTACAACAACTGCGACAGTTCTGGCGCAGGCTATCGTTAAAGAAGGTGCAAAGTTCGTTGCTGCTGGCATGAACCCAATGGACCTGAAGCGCGGCGTTGACATGGCAACTGCTGCTGCTGTTGCAGACCTGACTTCCCGTTCCAAGACTATCTCTTCTACTGACGAAGTTGCACAGGTTGGCACTATCTCTGCTAACGGCGACACCCAGATCGGTGAAGACATTGCTGAAGCAATGCAGCGTGTTGGCAACGAAGGTGTTATCACCGTTGAAGAAGCTAAGTCCCTTGAGACTGAGCTTGAAGTTGTTGAAGGTATGCAGTTCGACCGCGGTTACCTTTCTCCATACTTCGTCACCAACGCTGAAAAGATGATTGCTGACATGGAAAAGCCGCTCATTCTCCTTCACGAGAAGAAGCTTTCCAACCTGCAGCCAATGCTTCCAATCCTTGAAAGCGCTGTTCAGTCTTCCCGCCCACTCATCATCATCGCTGAAGATGTTGAAGGTGAAGCACTGGCAACTCTCGTAGTTAACAAACTGCGTGGTGGCCTGAAGATTGCTGCTGTTAAGGCTCCTGGCTTCGGCGACCGTCGTAAAGCAATGCTCGAAGACATCGCTATCCTGACTGGTGGTACCGTGATCTCTGACGATCTGGGCATCAAGCTGGAAAACGTAACCATCGACATGCTCGGCACTGCTGACAAGGTGAACATCTCTAAAGAGACCACCACCATTGTTGACGGCGCTGGCGACAAAGCTGACATCGAAGCACGCGTTGCTCAGATCAAAGCTCAGATCGAAGAAACTTCTTCCGACTACGACCGTGAAAAGCTGCAGGAACGTCTTGCTAAGCTTGCTGGTGGTGTTGCAGTTATCCGCGTTGGCGGTGCAACCGAAGTAGAAGTTAAAGAGAAAAAAGACCGCATCGACGACGCTCTGAACGCGACCCGCGCTGCTGTTGAAGAAGGTATCGTACCAGGTGGTGGTACTGCTCTGCTGCGCGCTAAAGCTGCAGTTGAGAAAGTATCTTCCGAGAACGTTGACATTGAAGCTGGTATCAAGATCGTTCTGCGCGCTCTTGAAGCTCCACTTCGCCAGATCGCTGAAAACTCCGGCGTTGAAGGCTCCATCGTTGTTGGCAAGATCCAGGACAACATCGCTGACGAAACCTTCGGCTTTAACGCTCAGACCGAAGAATACGTCAACATGATCGAGTCTGGTATCATCGATCCAACTAAGGTTGTTCGTACAGCTCTTCAGGATGCAGCATCCGTTGCCGGCCTGCTGATCACCACTGAAGCAATGGTTGCTGAACTGCCTAAGAAAGACTCCGGCCCAGCAATGCCTCCAATGGACGGCGGCATGGGCGGCATGGGCGGCATGGGCTTCTAAGCCAAGCCAACCAACGCTTAAACGAACTAGGGCATCCTTCGGGGTGCCCTTTTTTGCATTGTCACAAACAGCTTTAGCTAGGAATTAGCAACACATGAGTGAACTAAAACAAAAACACCATGACATTTGGCAAGCAGTCAAAGACCAGATGTCTGACACTAAACTGCCGATTAAACTGAGAAATAATGTTCCTGACGGAAGTTACTACGACATCAAATTTGGCATACCGAACGCTTACCTCAGCCTTCACTACCTGGATGAAGAAAACTGCGCGAAAGTTATGATCAACTTTCGGAATGAGCGCGGCGAGGCCTACTTCAAAGAACTGCTACGCCAAAAAGAACATGTTGAGACCGAGATCGGCGCATCCCTTGATTGGGACCCTGCTGAACATGCTCGATATTGCAGCATAGTTTTATGGAAAAGAGATGTTGATCTTGGCACCAACACGACAATGCCTGAGCTTGCAGATTGGTATGTAACCTGGCTTGGAAACTTCCACATGGCACTCTTCCCTCTGCTCTCAGCAATTCCCAAATAGCAATCGAAATGAAAGCACCTTAAATGGTGCTCTTATTTTTTTGCGTTACGCTTCAACCTGTTCGACCTTTAAACACTCAATCTGATCCAACAATCTGCTTCAGCTGACAATCGGAAGAGTCTTATATGAAAAATCGCGTGGCTTTGGTTTTTGGTTCAACAGGCCTGATTGGCTGTCAGGTGGTTCGGCGGTTGCTTACCAGTGAGGCGTATGGCGAAGTTCATGCCATGACTCGCAAAGAGCTGAGTATTGAGAATGCTAAGCTTCATGTGCATCTGACTGATTTCAGCGACCTTTCCTCCCTTCAACTACCAACAAACGTGACAGATGTGTTTTGCTGTCTGGGCACCACGCAGAAGAAAGCTGGCTCAAAAGAAGCGTTTTACGCGATTGACTTCCAACTTGCCTTCGATCTTGCGCGGCTGGCACGTGAGGCGGGTGCAGAGCAGTTTCTCATGGTTTCTTCGATTGGTGCTGCGGCAGACAGTTCCAACTACTATCTGAAGGTCAAAGGGGAGCTGGAACAGGCGGTTCGTGGGTTGTCTTATCCTTGCACAAAAGTGTTCCGACCGTCTTTGTTGCTTGGTGAGCGTCAGGAACAACGCTTTGCGGAAGGGCTAGCTGGATCAGTACTGCCACACCTTTCGTTTCTCTTCCAAGGCCCTTTGCGGAAGTATCGTCCAATCGAGGGCACAGCAGTTGCACATGCATTGGTTGCGGGGCCCTTGAAGGTGGGAATGGATTTCGCGTTCTGGAAGGCGACGAGATTGCAAAGTTAGCTGGCTGAGCGAAAATCTTATCCCCCTCTCCCTAACACACTCCATACGAATCCTGTGTCCATGTAAACGGGCACCTCTTGAGGTGTTTTTATGCCTCGCTGTGGTGCTCTAAGTCAGCGTTTTGGGCTCCGGCCTTTTGTCTAACTCGCCCTGTTACCGATTGAGTGATAATCGACATACCATTAGACATAACTTTGTATTTCAAGGTGTTAACAACTATGCATGTTAGATTTTTAATACATTTATTTCTATTTGGTATTCTGTTTACACCAGCTGGTACGCTCGCACAGCAATACATACCCGCACCTGTACACGCGGTTAGCTTTGATGAATGGACTGCCGCTAATGCACGTCTGGCTAATCAACAACCACTGGAAGAAATTCTTGGTATCTTAGGATTGAGCAGAAAGGACTGGGCTGAGGTCAACACAGCGTTTGAAACCGCACTCGCGACGACACCCGGTTATAAACTGGTTGAACACTATGGCGCTGTATTCACTAGTCCAGCAGTTGGCCGTTTTCAGAAAATAGAAGCTCAACCAGAACCTCACGAAGCATTGAAGAGTTATAGTGACTTTTCACGCATTGAATCACATTTGAGCGTTGCCTCTACGATTGGCGAAGATATCCATCCCGTTTTGCAGTCATATGGTTTCACGCTTTATCAGTACACACAGGAAGCTAACCGCTGGCACGAAGTGCGAGCAAAGGCGGCACGTACCGGCAACAACGCAGAAATCTATCGTCAAAGGCAAATTGACCAGCAGTTTAAGGCGCATTTCGAGAAGCTCTACAAACAGAGCGGAAATTAAGCTGGCTTTCTTCTTGTAAGATCTTATCCCCCTCTCCCTAACACACTCCATACTAATCTCATGTCCACGTACACGGGCAGCTGGCGGAGCGACCGTCGGTGTGGCGTGGGCTGGGCGGGGCTACCGGGAGACATAACGCATCCTCCGGCGGGTCCGTTGAAACACCCCTTGAAAGTCTTTAGTGCAGGGACCAAGCGGAAGCTGGTCACCCGATGGGCGTCTACACTGGCAGCTGCAGCTGTCAGGGACAAGTCAAACTGTCCTTTACAGCAACTGCCCTGACTGTGAGACCTGAAGCAAAGCCTTGTGTTTTGTAAGGGCTGATCTTGATGGGTAGGCACCTGCTCCCAATGCCTTTCGGTGGAGACCTTGTTTCATACAAAAACGCCCGGGCGAGGCGAGCAGCCAATGCCGAAGAAACTAATTTACTTACAATGCGCAGGTATTGCCTGCTCGCCTTGCTCATCCCGCATCCTGGGAACCTAAGCTTCACCACTGCATGGGAAACCATGTGGTGCCATTGGTGTTTGCAGGCCCTATTCGCCAGCGACGGGCCCTTCAGCCGTCTTGCTACCACCTTTGTGGAACAGCTCGTAGATATCTTCCAAAGACACTCCTTTGGTCTCTGGTGCGCGGCGGATGGCGTAGACGGTTCCGATGCAACAGCATATGGCGAAGAACAGAAAGATCTCGGTGATCGTGAAGAGCTGGTTCAATTTGGGGAAACCAAACACCACAAGGAATGTGAAGACCCAGTTGACGGTTACCGCCACGACCATTCCTTTGGCTCTCAGGTAATTGGGGAATACCTCTGACATATAGACCCATGGCAGCGGCCCCATGGAGAGGGAATAGGAGATCACGTAGAGGCAAAGACCTGAGACAGAAAGAGCTGTCCCAATCCCGTCCCCCATGAGAAATCCTCCCACGATCAGGAATTGAGAGAGTGCGCAGGCGGGTAAGCCGTAGACCATCAGGGGCCTGCGGCCAACGCGGTCAATGAGGAGCAAGCTGGCAGCGGCAGCGAGAGCGAGGGCTGCACCAAGACCGACCGTTGCAGACAGGCGGCTGGCTTCCTCAGAAAAGCCCAGGTCGCCGAAAAGTTCCGGTGCGTAGAGGATGACCGCATTGATGCCGCTGAGCTGCTGGAACAGGAAGGTGAAGACGCAGAAACTGGTGATAGGCCGGTTTCGTGGATTGATGAGATCCAGCCATCCCCCCTTTTGGTCTGCCACTTCGGCGAGGTCTTCCTCAATCCGCTTAACATTGCCTTTGACCCACGCCACAGATCGGGTTGGTTCAATCTTTTCAAAGACCGCCTCTGCCTCTGCCGAGCGCTTTGCCATGACGAGCCAACGCGGGCTTTCGGGGGCACTCCAGATGCCAAAGAGTAGAAACGCTGCAGGGATCGCGGAAAGGAGGAACATGAACTGCCAGCGATTAATGGCTTCTGCGCTGTAGCCGAGATCAAGCGTGATCAGGTTGGAGAGGTAGCCAATCAAGACACCAAAGGAGATCATAAACTGGAACGCGCCGAGCATACGGCCTCTGATCTTGCGCGGTGCAATTTCGGAGACATATTGGGGGCCAGCCATTGAAGACAGGCCAATCCCCATTCCGATGAGTGAGCGGGCAAATGTGAGGATGAAAAGGTCTTGCGCAACACTGGATAAGACAGCCCCGGTGATAAAGAACAGGGCTGCAATGATGACCGTTGATCGTCTGCCAAATTTATCGCTGAGATAGGCGCTCAGGTAGGCTCCAATCAAACCGCCGATGGACAAGGACGCGACCAGAAGACCTCCCCAATACGCGGAGAATTCAAACTCTGCTTTGATGGGCTCATAAGCGCCAGCGATGACGCCTTCGTTGTAGCCATAGAGCAAACCACAGAGTACGGCGATACATGCCAAGAGGATAATCATGCGCAATCCCTTTAAAGACCAAGGGAAAGTATAGGCGGAGGTCTCTAACCAACCGGAGGACACACAGCCCTGAATTGAGCTGTTTTTCGCAAGACCCCAATAACGTTTGATCACCAAAAGGAAAGGCGACATGGATATTTTTAGTTTCTCCAGGGTGACCCGGAGGCTTAAACTGCACCTGTTGGGAATTACAGCATTGAGCTTTTCGCGGCCTTTGCCTTCAATTAAGGTTCCCGTCACATGATCAGCGCAAGACCTTCCGAAGCGCTTCAACCTTTGCCAACCAGGATTTGCCATGATTGCTCTTCAGGATTTTCCCGCAGCTCGTTTTGACGAGTTTCAGATCATTTCCGTCTCTGAATACGCTCAGGACCTGATGGATAATCGCGGAATGGAAGAGCATGCTGCGTTGAAAAAGGCCGAGGACGGCTTGTTAAAGGCCTTTCCCGAGGGAAAAAGCAACGAACACAACAAGCTGCTCAGCATCATGAAAAAGACGAAGGCTGGCCAGGTGGAAGTTGGCTTTCTCTGGTACTCGCTTCAGGATGATGCGTCTGCCTTCATCATGGATTTTCTGGTTTACTCAGAACATCGGGGCAAGGGGTATGCTTCCAAAGCTCTTGAAGCATTGAAGGCAACGTTCAAGAAAGATGGCCTGACGCGCATTGGTCTTCGTGTCGCCCCTGACAATCACGGCGCCATACGCACCTACTACAAGGCTGGCTTTAACGTGACCGGATGGAACATGTCCTGCGAGTTTTAGTTTGCAGAACACGCTCTCAATGATTGACGTTTTGTTGAAGTGACTTCATTTCCGTTGTGGGCGGACGGCTGCTAAGGTTTTGGCAATTCCAATGCATGACCTGATTTAAGGATCTGAGATGATTGCACGCAAAGCTGCAAAAGCCCTTGCCGTTCTTCCTTTGCTTTATGCTGTGAGCCAGCCTGCACAGGCTGCTGAGACCGAAACCGCAATTTTTGCTGGTGGTTGCTTCTGGTGTATCGAGTCTGACTTTGACAAGATTGAAGGCGTTCTTGAGACCACATCCGGCTATACAGGTGGCCGCAGTGCAAACCCGACTTACAAGCAGGTTTCTGCTGGTGGCACGGGTCATATTGAAGCGTTGGAAGTGAAGTTTGATCCGGCTAAGGTGTCTTATGAAGAGCTGCTGACAGCTTTCTGGCATTCTGTTGATCCAACAGATGCCGGTGGTCAGTTTTGTGATCGTGGTGAGAGCTATCAGACAACCATCTTTGCAACCTCCCCTGCGCAGCTGAAAGCGGCAAAGGCCTCTAAGAAAGCGCTTGGAAAATCAGGTGAGGTCAACCGCCCGATTGTAACACCAATCCGCACTGCAGCGCCGTTTTATGATGCTGAAGATTATCATCAGAACTACTACGAGAAGAACCCGATCCGCTACAAGTTCTACCGCTACCGCTGTGGCCGTGATCAGCGCGTCAAGCAAGTCTGGGGTCCAAATGCTTACAAAGGTATCCCCGGAGAGCACTAAGGGTTTAGTATAGAACTTAAGAAGACCAGAGGCATTGCTCTGGTCTTTTCTTTTAGGTGTATTGCTGCACGTCGGGAAAGCTCCCTACTCTTGGTAGTACATGCGATAGATACCGCCGGCAGAGTCATCTGAGATTAATAATGACCCGTCGCCAAGTTCGACCACATCAACCGGGCGGCCCAGATAATCGCCACTGGCATCAATCCAGCCAGTTGCGACGATACTTGGCGCTCCTGCTTCCTCTTTCTCGTTGATGGGCACAAACACTACGCGTGCGCCAATTGGCACTGAGCGGTCCCATGAGCCGTGCTGTGCGATGAAGACGCCGCCCTTGTATTCTTCAGGGAACATATCGCCTTGATAGAACGTCATGCCCAAACTTGCGGCATGGGCGTCCAGCTCAACTTCCGGGTTCACCACACCACTTGGGACAGGCTCATCAATATAGTGAGGTGTACGGACAGTTCCACCGCCATACCATGGGAAGCCGTAGTTCTTGCCCGGCTCGGTGCCTTTGTTCAGCTCTTCAGGCGGGATGTCATCTCCCATGCCGTCCACCTGATTGTCGGTAAACCAGAGATTGCCGGAGTTTGGATGAAACTCCAATCCTACGGAGTTTCTGATCCCTGTCGCGTAGACCTGACGGTCCATGCCATCTGCGGTGATGGAGATAATGCCGCCAATGCCGAGGCTGTCATAGAGTTTCAGCTTCATCTTGGGCGGGACATTGTAAGGCTGTCCGAGCGAGATATAGATGCGGCCATCCGGGCCCTGATCACACACGCGGGAGGAGTGATTATAACTTTCTTCAGAGGGCGGGATAAGCATACCCTTGCCGACCAGCACCTTCACCGCAGGCTTGCCCTGCTCTTTGTTTTCCAATGCCTTCGGAAAGCTCAGGACACGGTTTTGCTCTGCAAGGACCAATGAGCCATCTTTGGTGAAGCACACACCATTGGGGATGATGAAGGACTGATCTGGAGCGAATTGGCGAACTTCTGCAGCTTTCTTGCCCTCTTTATCCGGAGTAACGACCCAGACTCTGTCGGTAGTCGTCCCTACAAAGATAGTCTTGCCATCAGGCGCGACTGCCATATGGCGGGCGTCAGGAACGGCAGCGTAAGGTTCGATATGGAAGCCTTTGGGCATGACCACAACTTCAGTGTTGCGAGCCAGAGTTTTCTGCTCTTCAGAGACTTGCTCCACAAACTCCGTTTTGACACCATCAACCATTTTGGTGGTCGTTGCTGCCAGAGATGTGGTTAGCAGCAAGGCGTAGGCGCACCCTGTCAGGACTCCAAAGAGAACGGGCTTTGTGGTGCACATAAGTTTTTCCTTCCTGAAAGGCCTAGAAATTTGACTGAGAAAATTGATCGGAATATTGGAATGCTCTGCTTTTTTGAGCTGCCACTATGCGCTCATTCAAAGTCTGAGGAGAATACTCAGATATGACGGGAATTCGGTTTATAGAACCACAAAAATTGAAGATATTCACTTAGCGGAAGTTGCGTTTTGTGGTGCTAGAATACGACATGACGTAAATTTGAAAGTGTGGACAAAGAACAAAGGAAAGGTGCCCACTTGCAATTGCCTCATTTTCGTGCCAAATCCTACGCATCATCAAGAGAAGGGCTGGCGCCCTCGCCAACCTGCCTAACCGGGCAAGGTGGTCTCCGCCAAAAGGGATGTGGTTTCGAAGTGAGGATGTTGTCTTCATCATTCGTAACAACCAAGCGGTAGTTTCAATGGATTTTGCGCCAGTCCTCCTCGGGAAACCGATGGAGGATTTAATGTTTGATATTGCTGGTCAGCCACAGTCTGCATGGCAATCGTATGTATCTGAATATGTGCCTCAATCTTTGAGGGAAGCCGTCGCACACCTTGCCGACGAGTTTACTGCTGCCTATTTGCTGGATTGTCTGATTCTGGAAAAAGGGCTGCGCAGTCGGCTGCTCTCCAACTCAACACGACAGCCAAACACGCCGCTGACCACCGACGAACGCTCTGACCGGTTTGCTATGTTGCTTCGCCTATGGGCAGAAGGATGCCATACCGTTGTTGACGAGCGCCTGTTTGCAGATACCGCACGCCGTCGTCCTGAAGAACTGGAAGCATTACGCGAGTACTTCAGGCAAAACGCATTGCGCTCGAGAAAGAAATTCCCGAGCTAAGTAAGCTGCACTACAATACAAACTGATTTTTAAGCTGCGCGGCTGCCGAATTTTGCAGGAGGCGTAGCAAACGGGTCTGCGAACATTGCAAGCCACAGGCTCTGTGCGATGCGCTGTGCAGTTGCCAGAAGAAGCGGTGCTGCTTCTGGCGAGAAGATCGCGTAGACCTCCTCTTCAAACAGGTCCATCCACTCATGGAAGTTCTCAGTGGTGACACCTTGAATTCTAGCGTGAGCCGGAACGGGTTTGCCCTTGTACGACCCAGTTTTTAGCAGAACTGATGCCCAAAAGTGCTTCATCTTGTGCAGATGCGGCCCCCAGTCCTCCCCCATCTCCCTCAGGAAAATGGTGCCAAGCGTTTCATGCTGGCGGACCTTGCCATAAAAGCTCTCAACCAGATGATTGATCTGGGCAGGTGTTATGGAAGGATCAAGCGGTGTCCGTTCACGCGCTGACATAACGGGAATTTTTGATGACACTGCTTGTTTCCTATTCCTGATCCGCGATCCGCTTAAGCTTTGTTGTACTTAGCACGTTGCTCTTCAGAGATCACAATCGGCTTGCCGTTATCGTCAACAGCAACAAAGGTGAACTGAGCATTCGTAACCTTCTCGCGATAGCCAAAGCGGTGACGCAAAGCCCAAGCCTCGATGGCAAGCGTTACAGAAGTTCTGCCAACACGGAGCACATTGGAGTAGACACACATTACATCGCCCACTTTAACTGGGCGGATAAAGGTCATGCTGTCGATCGCAACAGTCACAACGCGCTCCATGGCGCACTGGCTTGCTGCAATACCGGCGGCAATATCCATTTGAGAGACGACCCAACCGCCGAAGATATCGCCAGAAGCATTGGTGTCTGCCGGCATCGCCATTGTGCGCGTGGTCAGCTCCCCAATCGGCTGTTCTTCTTCGACAGCGTCTCTTGTATCATTCATAGTTCTAAAGCTCCGTAGATCCATCAAGCGAAATGCTATGCATGGCGAAGCTCAACTACTCAAGCAGGGATCATCGCCATATGGAAGCAATCAACAACCTGGGTCGCACATTTCTTGGTGTTGGCCCGAGCGGTTTCAGCAACGCATTCATCTACTGCATTCTCGAATAATTTCAACCAGCTGGCAATATCATCACTGCATACCTGCTTTGCGGCACCGCGATACTTGCCAAGTGGACGGCCAGAATAGCTTCTGTCTTTCATGAGAGCGGAGCACCAGAAACGCACGGCCTGAGCTTCGTAATCCTCCCAGTCGCACTTCATGCTATTCTGGTAGACCGATGCCAGCTCGCCATTATGGCGGAGCTTTTCTGAATGCCTTGCAACCAAAGCACGCACTTGAGAATGCGTCAGGTCAGGATGGATTGGTGTGCACTCGTCCTGTGGGCGAATGTCAAAATGCTGATAGGTCATCTCGATGTTTCAGGAGCCTTGTTGGGACAAGGCCCATGCCCTTTTTGTTAGTTCGGGTCACTTTTACTCAAATACCGAGTTTAAAGCTCTGCGGCAGCTCGTAGCACCTCTGGCTTTTCGAGGCAGTAATATCCAGAGAGGCGGCTGATAACGCCTTCTCTCTTCCAGACATTGAGCACGCGGCTGACATTCTCACGGGCACCACCAGCCATATTGGCGATTTCAGCCTGAGAGATCTTATAGTGAACGAGGATTTTGCTGCTATCGACTTTTTTGCCAAATGTTTCAGAGAGTTGCAGCAGTGTCTGCGCAACGCGTCCATTGAGTGGCAAGAACGACCGTGCGGCGAGAGCATCGTTTGAACGACGCAGGCGCGTGGCTACGATCTGCAGCATGTGACGGTAAACAGCGGGGTTCTCATCAGCATAACGATAAAATGCAGCTTTGGAGATAAATGCAAGCTGGCTCGGCTTAAGTGCCGTAACGGTAGCAGATCGCTCACTGCCATCAAGCAAAGCAATTTCACCTACCAGAGAGCCCTGCCCGAGAACTGCAAGCAGTTGCTCACTGCCATCCAACGAGACAACGGAGACTTTCATGCTGCCTTCGATGATTGCATAACAACCATTACCAGGATCCCCAGCCTTGAAGAGAACTGCGCCGGATTTCAATGACATAGGCTGAGCTATCTCAGAGAGACCATGTGCGTGTTCCTCGGCCAAACCCGACAGTGAAAAGCTGTTTTGAAGGAGTTCTTTGAACTTTGTCATCTTGCCACAAGATCCTGACGCGCCGTAGATTCAGTTTTTTAGTTTAAGCTGCATCAATATAATTGATGATTTTAATTAGGTCTATCATGCGGCCATTTTGTGACCGGAGTCACAGAGATATTCTTTAGTTTTAGGCAAATTAGGGGTGTTCATAAATACCCCAACGTTTATGGCAAATTCAAAAGGAACGATCTCTTCAACCGCAGGAAGAGATCGTTCTTAGAACAAGAAGATATCTTTTTCCATCAAAAGAAACGGAAATTCCTCACTTATCAGGAACTTCAGCTGGTTCTCTCGGGATGAGCTCTGGCGCACGTTTTTCTTTTTGACGGGTTGGGCCTGCTCTTCAGGATAGGATGGCCGACATAGGACCATCGCCGAATCCTGCGCCTCATTGATTCCGTGCCAGAAGAAATCTCTCAGATCCGTGTCTTCATCAGCCATTGGCAGATCTGGACCTGAGAATATAGTTTCTAATCCGGCTTTGGTTGCGCGCTTGGAAATGGAATTGCTCGATCGACTAACACCAGCAGGCAGTACCAGAGCGGGTTCTCGTCCTGTCATCATGCAAAGCACCGTGATGAGCGCGGAATGCACGGCAGGGTGCTTTGCGAGGTTTCCCTGAATGGCAACAAAGGCGGGTGGACGAGCATAGACTTCTTCGAACAGATCCACCTGAGCGGCGATCTCAGCGGCGATCGCCTCTTCCGGTAGCATCTTCATGGGGCTGCGCATTGCGTACCACCACGGCGCGGGGAACGTCTCTCCGAATACCGTCCGACCAAAATCAGTGAGTGGTCCGGCAGGTTTTGTCAGTGTGACTGTCAGGCCGACCATGGTTTCATGTTCGGCCCAGGCAACCACGTCACGAAGCTGGTAGAACTCCCTCGACCACATCTTGCCAGTGACAACACAGCCTACGGCAGAAAGCCGACCTGCGATGATAAGATCGCAGATCGCCCGGTCAACACCATAGCTTTGCCCAAATTCGAGACTCGTCAAGAGGATGCGCTTCATCGCGCGGATCTCCCAATCCAAAAGGTTCAGGAGTACATTTAACAAAGCCTGCAAATTTAACGCAACGGAATCTCAGCTGTTTCAGTTGGATTTCAGGGGCTGTTTGGGGTCTGACAATCGGTAGACCCGTACATTTTCAATAGCTGTTTTTCCGAATAATCCCTTATTCTCTCGGGGGATGGTCTTTAGCAGCTCAACCTGATTGAAGTTGGCTTTCAGCTTTTGAGAGCGGTCTCTTCTTTCCTCGGTGACGTACAGCATGTCACTATTTTCGGGATTTTGGAGATTATCGGGAATCATTGCATAGCGCATTCGCTCAGGAATTCCATAGACTTTGAGGTCTGTCTTCTTGAGCGCATTCGACATTTGGCCAGTCAAACCATAGCTGGTTGTGCCAATCCAATTGATGTCATTTGCGTCTGCCAACTCGGTCAGTTCATCGCCAATTTCTTGCCAACCACGCATCTGATGCGTTGGATCTTTGCGGCCCAAAGATGTGTTGAGCGGAGTGTAGGCGTGGATATAAACCAAGCCAGCTACAACGACACCCAGGCCGACTGCAGTCGGGGCAAGCACTTTGAACCAGCGGCCAACATTAGCAGGCGGATAAGCTGCTGCAATACCAGCGAACAGGGCCAGTGTCGGGTACATCGGAGCTGGCCAGTTGCCTTGAACACGCGAATGGAATGAATGGAAGGTCAGATAGACCAGGAACGGCAGGACAGTCAAAACCAGCAGGCTGGCCGTGTTGTCTTGCCTTATCATTTTGCGAGTGACGCGCCATGCACCAACCATCGCAATAATGAAGACGAGTGGGTTCAGCAGTCCTGCGACGGCGCCGATGAACTCGCCAATATATTTGGCGGAATACCCTTCTGGTACAGAACGCCCAAACTGCTTTACGAAAGAAATCCACTCATGCTGTGAGTTCCAGTAGAGTACAGGAGAGAAGATCGCGATTGCCAGTGCACCGCCGAGCCACAACTGCCAGGATAGGAAGTATCTGCGGTTCTCAGGCACCCATACGAGCCAAAGAATAATCCCTACCCCCAAGAACAACACGGAGTATTTTGAAAGAAGGCCTAATCCCGCGAAGATGCCAGCGAGAATCCACCAGTTAGCGTTTTTCGAAACTGTCAGCTCTGCCATGGCCCACAAAGCCAGTCCCCAGAAGAAAACAGAGGGTGCGTCAGGTGTCGCTAACAAAGAGCCGACATCAATCAGCAAACTTGCGTTGAAAAACAGGACTGTCCAGCCCGCGACGTGGGTATCATATAGGATTTTTGCAGTTCGCCAGAGCGCAAGGGAACCGATTGCAGCAGACAGGATACTGATAAAGCGAACACCAAGTGCTGTATCACCGAACAAGGACTGGCCAAGCCAGATCCAATAGGCAACCATTGGCGGGTGGTCATAGTAACCCAATGCCGGATAAAGCCCCCATAAACGGTAGTAGGCTTCATCCTCAACCAGATCGACATTCATGCCAGTTGCCAGCCGCGCCAAAGACAGCACGGCGACAATCAGAATCAGATTGGTCGGGCGCAACCAAAAGCTCAGCGGCTTTCCTGCGGGATTGTCCTGCATTTAAATGCTTTCCTCTAAGTGCTTTAACTTTGGTTTCCTGCGTTTCTTCTTCTGAAAAGCGGCTCTCACTATCCGGAGAAACGCTTTAGCCTTTGCGCCATGTCAGAGCGTTGGAAACAACGTAATTCCAAACCGCGCCCATAACAGCGCCAGCAGCACCAGCAAACCACCAGATTGGTTTGTTCGTGTAGATCAACTCTGCCACACCAACATTTGCTAAAATACCAAAGCTACAGATCACGTAGAATGTAAGCAGACCTTTGACCCACGCAAGCCCTGTCAAACGACGGTCACGATAGGTCAGGCGGTTGTTGAGGAAGAAGTTCGAGGACATGGCCACAAAGGTCGCAATCAACTGCGAGAGGCCAAATGGCATACCGAAGGCGGCAAGGAAGATTTTCAGTGCGATGAGGTGAACAACTACACCTGTTCCACCGACCATGGAGTACATAAGAAAGCGTACTGAAATCTTATCATCGAAGATTTTGGAGACCAGCAAGCCGAGGTAATCCATAGTCACCAATGTATCGAGCTTGCTTTCACCATGTTGACGCTCACGAAAAACGAAAGGCAGTTCTTTCACACGCAGAGCGCCTTTTCCGCTGGCGACAATATCTAGCATGATCTTGAAGCCTTGGGACGACAAACGCGGAGCGAGCTCAACAAACCTGTCGCGGCGCAACATAAAGAAACCGCTCATTGGATCGGACAGTTCTACTTTAAGAAACTTACGGGCAAGATTGTTGGCGAGGTTGGAGCCCCATGCACGGATTGAAGAAAGACCTGTCCCAACATCTCCACCTTCCACATGGCGGGAAGCAACGCAGATGTCGTAGCTTTCAGAACGAAGGGCATCAAGCATCTTGGGCAACAGGCTCTCATCATGCTGAAGGTCAGCATCCATCACAGCTACAAATTTGGAGCTGGAGGCCAGCATGCCTTCGATACATGCGCCGGACAAACCACGCCGCCCAATACGCTGAACAATGCGAACGCGTGGGTCTTGCTGCGCAATTTCTGCAGTGACTTTAGAGGTACCATCTGGAGAATTATCATCAACAACAATAACTTCCCAAGCTACGCCAGCGAGCGCTTTATCCAGCAGCTCAACTACGATGGGCACGTTTTTGCTTTCGTTATATGTCGGCAACACAACGGTTAGCTCTGTCGGTCCGGTGAGCCGGCCTTCGAATTTGCTGATTTCAGTTGGTTCGTAATTGGTGTTTGACACCATGATTTCTCCAGTGTGCAGACCTTCCTATGCATGCGTAAGGGAATGGTCCTTCCATTTTTTGGGGCGACCTTAGCTTCTCTTGACGCTATTGCAAGTATTGATTGGGAAATTTGCGCCGGATTGCATCCCCTTCGCGCCTTGCTCTCCCCTGCTCAATGGGCTAGGAGACTGACAACAGCATGCTTCCCTTGGTGCGTTCTGGGGACTTATTGTGGGAAGCGTTTGCAACAACCCTTTTATTTCATGGATGAGACGGCCTCATGGCAAAAAAGAAAAGTGCCAAGCTCAAAGCTCGTTTACCGCGCGGATTTGTAGATCGTGGTCCAGCTGAACTGCAGGCAATGGAGCAAATGCTCTCCATTATCAAGCAGACTTATGAGCTTTACGGCTTTGAGCCCGTGGAAACTCCAATGTTCGAGTACACTGATGCTCTTGGCAAGTTTTTGCCAGATCAGGACCGTCCGAACGCTGGTGTGTTTTCGCTACAAGATGATGACGAGCAATGGATGAGCCTGCGGTATGATCTGACCGCGCCCCTCGCCCGTCACGTGGCCGAAAATTTCGAAAGCCTGCCAAAGCCTTACCGCAGCTACCGCGCGGGCTATGTATTCCGCAACGAAAAGCCAGGGCCTGGCCGTTTCCGTCAGTTCATGCAGTTTGATGCGGATACGATTGGTGCGCCTTCAGTTTCTGCTGATGCTGAAATCTGCATGATGGCGTCAGACACGATGGAACGCCTCGGCATTGCTCGCGGTGACTATGTGATCCGCGTAAACAACCGCAAGGTTCTGGACGGTGTGATGGAAGTGATCGGCCTTTCCGGGGACGAACACGCTGATACCCGTCTGACCGTTCTACGTGCTGTCGATAAACTGGATCGTCTTGGTGTTGAAGGCGTGAAGCTGCTTTTAGGTGAAGGCCGTAAGGATGCTTCCGGTGACTTTACTAAGGGTGCTGGCCTTGGTGATGCAGAAGCGGAAAAGGTGCTCGCCTTTGTAGAAGCTGGTAGCGAAACCACCGACCAGACCATCGAGAACCTGCGCGGTTTGATCGCAGACAGTAAAACCGGCGCTGAAGGCGTTGAAGAACTGGCGACCATGGGCAAGCTGTTTGATGCAGCTGGCTATACCGATGGTCGTGTTCTGATCGATCCATCCGTTGTGCGTGGTCTGGAGTACTACACCGGTCCTGTTTATGAAGCTGAACTGACTTTTGAAGTAAAAGACGAAAAAGGTCGTCCTGTACGCTTTGGCTCTGTTGGTGGTGGTGGTCGTTATGACGGTCTCGTTTCCCGCTTCATGAGCCAGCCTGTACCTTCTACAGGCTTCTCCGTTGGTGTTTCCCGTCTGATGGCAGCGCTTACAACGCTTGGCAAGCTTGGTCAGGAAGAGATTGCTGGTCCCGTGGTTGTTTGCGTGATGGACAAGGACATCGATTCCCTTGCCCATTATCAAGCCATGGTTCAGGAACTGCGCACTGCGGGTATCCGTGCAGAAATGTATCAGGGTAACCCAAAGCAGTTTGGCAAGCAGCTTCAGTACGCTGATCGCCGCAACTCACCTTGCGCCATCATTCAGGGCTCTCAGGAGCGTGAAGAAGGCGAAATTCAGATCAAAGATCTCATTGAAGGTAAACGCCTTTCTGCTGAGATTGAAGATAACAAAACCTGGCGCGAAAGCCGTCCTGCACAGTTCGCAGTGAAGCGGGATGATCTTGTTGCTGAAGTGAAAAAGCTTCTGAGCGCTCAGGAAGAAGATCGCAAGAACCAAAGCGAGAACTAATATGACATTGGGGGATAACCGCAGCATGGCTTTGAGCCAGCTTTTTCGGGATGCAGGTTATGAAGAGGCAACCCCGCCAATCTTGCAGCCAGCCGATATCTTTTTGGATCTGGCTGGTGAAGACTTACGGCGGCGCCTGTTTCTGACCACAGGAGAAGACGGACAAGAGCTTTGCTTGCGTCCTGACTTTACTATTCCGATTGCCCGACATTATCTGGAAACAGGTGAAGCGGGTCGTACTGCGGCATTCTCCTATGTTGGACAAGTCTTCCGACATCGACCAGGGCAACTGGGTGAAACCATGCAGGCCGGTGTTGAATCTATTGGCCGGGTCGATGAAGAACAGGCTGATGCCGACATGCTAGGCCTTGCTCTAGAAGCTGCGGATAAGCTGGGTCTGTCCTCCCCTCGCATTCGTGTGGGCGATGAAGGCCTGTTCACAGCTGTGCTGCAAGCGCTTGAAATTCCAAAGGTCTGGCAGCGTCGTCTACGTGACGTATTTGGTGAACGTGATCGACTGGATCAGGTTATCACCCGAATGAGCGGTGTTGAAGCCAAGCCGGATGCGAAGCTCGGCTTCCTTGCAGCTCTTGAGGGTCGAGACCCAGAAGCAGCTGTCGCTGTTGTTGAAGATGTACTTTCGCTTGCGGGTATTTCTGCAGTTGGTGGACGTACAGCTCATGAGATTGCTGAGCGTTTTATGGAACAGGCCGCATTGTCAGCAGGCTCTGGCGTGGACAAGGATGTGATTTCACGCCTGAGCGAATACCTCAATGTCTCTGGTCCTCCGCCTGCGAAAGCAGTTGAGACCTTGCATGGATTTGCCACGGAAACCGGCCTTGATCTGGATGCCTCTATTGAGCGTCTGGCCAAGCGCACCGAGCTGATGGCAGAGCGTGGAATCGACATCTCCAAGCTAGAATACTCCGGTGATTTCGGTCGACGCCTTGATTATTACACCGACTTTGTCTTTGAAATTCATCATGAATCCAGTGAACATCTGGGGCAGGTGATCGGTGGTGGCCGCTATAACAAGCTGGTGGAACGCCTTGGTGCGCCAAGCACTGTTCCCGCTGTTGGCTTTACAATCTGGCTGGACCGCGCTTTTGAGGGAGCAAGCTGATGAGCTCTAATCTTATTCTTGCTATTCCTTCCAAGGGTCGTCTTCAGGAAATGACCCATGCATTCTTCGCACGTGCTGGTCTGAAAGTGAAACGTCCGGGCGGTGATCGCAATTACCGCGGTAGCTTGAAGGGCGTGGACGGTGTTGAGATCGCATTCCTTTCAGCCTCCGAGATTGCGCGTGAGATTGCTGCTGGTACGGTTCACTTCGGGATTACCGGAACCGATCTGGTCAACGAGAACATCGACCGCCCCGAGGAAAAGACGCATATCATCACTCCGCTTGGTTTTGGTCATGCAGATGTTGTGATTGCTGTTCCAACGGCGTGGATTGACGTGTCTACCATGTCCGACCTTGCTGATGTTGCTTCAGATTTTCGGGCGCGGCATGGTCGCCGTCTGCGGATTGCAACTAAGTATGTGAACCATACACGGCAGTTCTTTGCGGAAAAGGGCATTGCAGATTACCGGATTGTGGAGAGTGCCGGAGCGACTGAAGGTGCTCCTGCTGCGGGTTCGGCTGAGTTAGTGGTAGATATCACCTCGACCGGTTCTACGCTGAAAGCAAACAATCTGAAGATCCCTGAGGATGGTGTGATTGCCAAGTCTCAAGCACACCTTGTGGCATCCAGAACGGCTAATTGGGATGAGAAAGCACTTCAGGCTGCGCGCCTTATGCTGGACCGGATTACAGCACAGGACAACGCCCACAACTTCAAGGAGATGCGCACTGTTGTTGCTAATCCTGAAAAGGTGCTGGAAAAGGTCGCTTCACTTGGCTGTGTGGCTCCATTTGGTATCGAAGGCTCTTCGCTGATCCTGCACTGTCCTGCTTCCAGAGTTCCTGAATGTGCAGATAAGTTGCGCGAAGAAGGGGCTCAAATGGTTACAGTGACGCCGCTGGAATATGTGTTCCACACGGCGAACCCGCTTTTTGAGCCTCTGGCACAAAAAGTCGCAGGCTAAGATCTAAACCACTGAGAAAAATTTTCGAACGCACCTCTGACCGGGGTGCGTTTTTTATTGCGTTGATTTGCGTTACTTCCGGTAAATCTGCGTTTTTGTGTATCTGCAGACCATCTACAGTAATATCAAAATACTCATCCATCCAATTTATGTAAATTTGGCTCTTTCCCTGAGTCACCTAGACACAACCTTGAAGTGCATTTCTTATATGTGCTCAATGCACATATTTAAATATTTATGAAATTCGAGGAAAACAGATGGCTGCAGATAAAATGCCTCTTGAAGGTGACAACAGCTACGGTTTCAAGCGTGGAATAGGCAAAGACTATTTTGGAGGAGCGCCTGGTATCACCACCATTCGTTTTGATGGTGACCTCACACTAAGTGATTTTAAGATCCGCCTGGAAGGTGGCGATCTGGTTTTTTATCTTATCGATCCGGCCAATCCAAATCAGCCGCTTAATGAGATTGCTGATATTTTTTACTTCGATAACTGGATTGCTGATGATCACGGTATTGAACGGTTTGAGTTTGCTGATGGGACATCCCTGTCGAAAATTGCCATACAAAGTAACGGACGCCTAAAGCTCTATGGAACTGCTGGTGACGATGCCTTTATCGGTACTGCCGATAGAGATGAGATTTACGGCAGTGCTGGTGCGGACACTATTGATGGTAAAGGCGGTACCGACATCGTCAACTATCTTCTGTCTGATGCTGGCGTGACTGTTAATCTTGCGACAGGTGAGGGCTCTGGTGGCCATGCTGAAGGCGATCAGATCTCAAATGTCGAGTCCATCATTGGTTCTTATCATGATGATGTCCTGATTGGTGATGACGGCAACAACAACCTGTTTGCTCAAAACGGTAATGATCACCTGGAAGGTGGAGCCGGTGATGATTGGCTCAATGCTTATGGTTCAGGAGCTGACTACCTTGATGGTGGCTCAGGAAACGACACTGTACGCTATCGCTGGTCAGGATCTGCGGTTACCGTGGACCTGACAGATCAAGCAAACAATGCTGGTGATGCTTCTGGTGACGTCTACGTTTCCATCGAGAATGTCATGGGTAGTAACAGCTACGGCGACCACATTACTGGTGATGCTGGCGACAACAAGATCTGGGGCTATGGTGGTGATGACACGCTTAAAGGCGGCGATGGGAATGACACCCTCCTTGGCGGTGCTGGAAACGATACTCTCCAAGGACACGACGGGGACGATCATCTTGAAGGTGGGGCTGGCAACGATAAGCTGAGCAGTTCCGCTGGCAACAACATCCTTGATGGGGGAGACGGCAACGACACCTTCTTCAGCATCACTTATGGTGAAGATCAGATCCTTGGCGGAAGCGGAGACGACACCATTTATGCAGTAACTGGCACTTCCGTTATCACCGGAGGAACAGGTGATGATACAATAAATGTCTCCTCTGCAGAAGTTACCGTCCATTATGATCTCGGTGATGGCCACGACATCGTTGACTTATGGTATCCAGAAAAACCAATTCATAAAAATCATGAGGTAATTTTTGGCTCTAGCATCTCACCCGATGAAGTCACTGTCAGGCGTGTCGGAGAAGGCACTGATGCGTATGGGAAGAACCGTGATGATCTTGACCTTCTGCTGACCTTTAAGGATGGCGGAACGTTACTCATCAAGAACGCTTTCTTTTACGGACCTAACGGTTTTATCTTAGGTGAGCTCCACTTTGCAGATGGCACTGTCTGGAACTGGGAGACCTTCAACAAAATGCGTTTTGAGAACGCAGGGGATGAAGGTGAAGAGCTCGCTGGCACCCTAGGCGATGACGTGATTGATGGCCGAGGCGGTGACGATAAAATCGACGGTTACACTGGCGACGACCACCTCCTTGGCGGTGCTGGAAACGATACTCTCCAAGGACACGACGGGGACGATCATCTTGAAGGTGGGGCCGGCAACGATAAGCTGAGCAGTTCCGCTGGCAATAACATCCTTGATGGGGGAGACGGCAACGACACCTTCTTCAGCATCACTTATGGTGAAGATCAGATCCTTGGTGGAAGCGGAGACGACACCATCTATGCAGTAACAGGCACTTCCGTTATCACCGGTGGAGAAGGTGATGATACAATCAACGTCTCAACTGCTGAAGTGACAGTTCATTATGACCTTGGTGATGGCAACGATATCGTCGATTTGTGGTATCCAGAAAAGACACACCATAAAAATCACAAGATCATTTTTGGCTCCGGCATCTCACCAGATGAAGTAACTGTCACGCGTGTCGGAGAAGGCACTGATGTAAATGGCAATAGCCGCGATGATCTCAGCCTTCTGCTAACCTTTAAGGACGGCGGTACGCTGCTCATCAAAAACGTTTTCTATTACGGGCCAACACATCTCAACTTTAGTGAGTTTCAGTTTTCAGACGGCACTGTCTGGAACTGGGAGTTCTTCAATAAGATGCTCTATGAAAATGCCAGTGATGCAGACGATTATCTCGTAGGAACCTTGGGTGATGACACAATCAACGGCCTCGGCGGAGATGACGAGATTCTAGGCCATTCCGGTGACGATCATCTCATTGGAGGTGAAGGAAACGACAACCTCTTCGGCGGAGAAGGAAATGACCACTTAGAAGGCGGCGCTGGCGACGATAAACTGAACGGTTGGTCGGGCAATTCCATCCTTGATGGAGGAGATGGCGACGATACAATTACAAGTATTACTCATGGAGTAGACCAAGTCATTGGCGGAAGCGGTGATGATACAATCATGGTTAGGTATGGTTCTGCAGTTGTAACTGCTGGAACAGGCGATGATAGACTTAATATCTCATTGGCAGATGTCACTATTCACTACAATCTTGGGGATGGGAATGACGTTGTTGATTTTTGGTACCCAGAGAAACTGCAGAATGAAAATCATAAGTTAGTTCTTGGTGAGGGTATCTTGCCAGATGAAGTCGTAATCACACGGGCATCAGCCAACTCAGCCAGTCTTCTTGTGACCTTTAAAGACGGTGGCACGTTGCTTCTGGGTCAGGTCATGGACCGATACACTTTGCGCTCTGATTTCGGCGAGATCGAGTTTGCTGATGGTACGGTCTGGAACTGGGAGAACATCAACCAGAAGCTTCAAGAGCACATTGGTGACGGAAACGATGTTGTTGGAGGAACCTCCGGTAATGACATCATTGATGGCATGGGCGGAGATGACACCATTTATGGTGAAGCAGGTGATGATGTCCTCTCAGGAGGAGATGGAAACGACGACCTAAAAGGTGGCGCAGGGAATGATCAACTCAGTTCCGGCAAAGGAGATGACTACCTTGACGGTGGTGATGGTGACGATGTCCTCGCAGCCAACGGTATAGGAAGTGCCCAGCTTCATGGCGGTAATGGCGATGATACCCTCTATCACATACAGGGCTCATCAATCATAAACGGCGGAAATGGTGACGACACCATCCATTACTTTGGTGGTGATATCACAGTTGAGTATGGTGTCGGTTCTGGTGATGACATCATTCGCGCAGGTGGACTTGCGGGCCCCAACAACAAACTCATGCTTGTGGGAGCAAAGCCGGATGAAGTCCTTTTGAGGCATGCGGGAAGCGACTCAATTGAGTTTACTTTCAGCGATGGTGGTACATTGCTTCTTGAAAACGGCTATTTCCAATCATCTGAAAAACTGCTGTTCAGCGAAATTCAGTTTCTTGATGGAACAGTCTGGACCTGGGACGACGTCAACCAAAAGCTCATCGACAGCGCAGCAGCCCACGCTGCAGATCACGGAGTGACCGACGGTGATGACACCATCAACGGTACAGTTGACGGTGATATTATCAAAAGCCTTGCAGGCGATGATGTAATTGATGGCGGTGCAGGAAGAGACTTCATTTTTGCAGGAGACGGCAACGACACCGTCAAAGGAGGAGATGACAAGGATATACTTAGTGGTGGCGATGGAGACGATCACATTTCTGGTGGCGCTGATGATGATAACATCAACGGTGGTGCAGGAGATGATCAAATCTTCGGTGGCGAAGGCAACGACCACCTCTCCGGTGGAGAGGGAGATGATATCGTCAAAGGTGGTGCCGGGAACGACCAGCTCAGCGGCGGCACTGGTAATGACACCCTTGATGGAGGTGATGGCGATGATGTCATTTCAGCCTACCATGACGGGAATAGCACGCTTATAGGCGGAGCTGGAAACGATAAGTTCTACACGCTTCCATCACCGACGCTGTCTAACTTTGTGAAAGTTGAAGGTGGAACCGGGGATGACATCCTTGAATATATCGGCGGCGAAGTTTCATTCCATTATGACCTTGGAGATGGCAATGATACAATCCGAACAAATAGTGTGTTGAACCCATACAGCAAGATTGTGTTTGGGGAAGGCATTTCACCAGATGAAGTCGCAATAGAGCGACTGGGTAATACCGAAAGCGGCTGGTCTGGCCTCCAATACTCCTTCAAGGATGGTGGTAGCATAGTCATCACGACTGCATTCACCGACACTCCAGGCGAACTGCAGTTTGGTGAGCTTCAGTTTGCAGACGGCACTGTCTGGAACTGGGAAGACATCCATCGGAAGCTTCTGGAAAACGCAAGTGATGAAGGTGAAATCCTTTGGGGTACGAATGGCGATGACGTCATTAACGGCCTTGGCGGAGATGATATAATTGATAGTGTAGAAGGTGATAACCAGATCTCTGGTGGAACTGGAAACGACATTATCACCAGCGGTTTTGGAGATGATACAATCATATTCGGAGAGAACTTCGGAAATGACACACTCATCGATTTTCATTTCGGCGAAGGCTCTCGTGATACCATACAGTTCACAGATGGTGTGTTTGAAAGCTTTGAGGATGTGATGTCTGCTGCTCGTCAGGAAGGCTTTAATACAGTCATTCAACTTGATGAAGACAACTCAATCACTCTCCAGTATGTCGACGTTTCGCATTTACATGCTGATGACTTTGCATTTGTCTCTTAACTTTTACATATAGCACTCAACTTCGAAGCCTCGGCACTACCGTGCCGAGGCTTTGTCGTAACCACATCTTGGAAGTAATGACGGAAACTTCTTTAACCGTTTGGAATACACTTTACATCCTAGGTTGCGATGCGCCTTGTAAAAGGAAAATATCTATAAACTATTGTTATTTTTAACATTTTTTAAGCATATAAGATCGATAATTTGTATTTTCAATTCACTCTGGGTCAGTCATACGCAACCATGAGCCGCATAAATATTACGTGCAATCTGCACATTTATAAAAATTTATGAAACTCGAGGATCGTAGCCATGAAAATCCAACTCGGAAGTGGCAATGAGAACTATTCTACTTCTAGTTCTGAAGACCACCTTGTTTTAGCCGGTGCAGGCAATGACACGATCAGAACTGCCGCAGGCGATGACAAGGATGTTATTAAAGATGCCTTGGGTAGTGATGTGGTGAAGTTTGGTGCCGGCATAACGATGGATAGCATCAGGATTACTGCCGGCGGACCTGACAACAAAGATCTGAAGATTTACCTTATTGATCAAGCAAACCCAGAGCAGCCTCTCGATGAGATTACAGATGCTCTGACAATCGAAAACGGTGTGGGCAATCAAATCTTGGCAGACCAGTTTGTGTTTGCTGATGGTTCGACATTGCCAAAATTCGAAGTCCATGAAGATGGAAGTCTCAGATACTTTGGTACTGATGAAGACGACACTTTCGTCGGGTCTGATGCAGACGAAGAGATTTACGGAAGCGCTGGCGTCGATATCATCGATGGCAGTGGCGGTCGCAATGCCATCAGATACAACAACTCTGCTGAAGCGGTATCAGTCAATCTGGCGACCGGTGAGATATCCGGTGGCGATGCTGAAGGTGATCAGCTCACGAACATAAGTCAAGTTTTCGGCACAAGTTATGACGATGTGATCATTGGAGATGACAACAACAACGGTCTTTTTGGCCTTGATGGAGATGACCACTTGGAAGGTGGTGGCGGTGATGACTGGCTAAATGCCTATGGCTCTGGTTCTGATTACCTTGATGGCGGCACCGGCAATGATACCGTGCGATATCGCTGGTCAGAGTCAGCTGTCACGGTAGATCTTACTGACCAGGCTAACAATGCAGGTGATGCAGCTGGAGATACCTACGTCTCCATTGAAAACGTCATGGGAAGCGATGAGTATGGCGACATTATTGTTGGTGACGCTGGCAACAATAATCTCTGGGGCTATGGTGGCGATGATACCCTCACAGGAGGAGACGGCGACGATACTTTCTTGTTTGAAAAGAATTTTGAACATGACATCATCACAGACTTCACTGCTGGTGCCGGTTCTGAGGATGTGATCCAGTTCGCAGCTACATTCGATAGTGTTGCAGATGTTCTTGCTGCTGCGAGTGATGTTGGTGCGGATACTGTTATCTACGTAAATGATGATACTTCGATCACCCTTCAGAATGTTTCTGTAGCTGACCTTCATGCAGATGACTTTGCATTTGTCTAAGTGATTAGAAATTAGACAATTATGAAGCCTCGGCATTACTGTGCCGGGGCTTTTTTAGTAGTGCAAATCACGGGGGTTGCTTTGAGGGGTGGCGAATAGGTGACAGATGTTGCAGCACCCGTAATGTAGATAGGTATTCCCTTGCGTGCGGTGGGTTTCTTCAATAGCAATGCGCTGATTGTTAGAAAAGTTATTTTAAGGAACGCGACGTGGGAAACGGACAGGATTTGGCGCAAACGCTGGGGGTACGCAGTGACCTCCTTGTGGAGCGGAGCGTTAGTGAGGTTGTGGTGCATCCAGACCGGATTGTTCTGCGCATACCGGATGAGCCTCATTACTGGGCTGGCAATATGGTGTTCTTTCGCGGCGATAAGGTCGATCCTGAACAGCAGATCGCGCAGTTTCGTAAGGACCTTCCAGAGGCGGCGCATACGATGTTTGGGTGGGATACGCCTGACATGAAGATCGGGCCAGAGCACGCCCCCTTCTCCAGGTTTGGATACGAGCTGGAACAGATCGATGTCCTGAGCCTGGCCCAACCTCTCAACCGTGCCCCTACGCCCGATGGGATCAACATACGCCCGATCGAGACCGAAGAGGACTGGAAGCAAGTCATCGCGCTTCAGATCGATACTGCTGTTGAGCAAGGTTATGACCGCGATAGCTTCGGAATTTACGTGTCTAAACGTTTTGAGAGCCGTCGCAGACAGATTAAGGCAGGACTGGCGAACTGGTTTGGCGCCTTTGATGGGGATCTCTTGGTTGCTGATCTGGGTATCTATGCCGACGCAGCTGTTTCGCGTTTTCAGGAAGTTGAGACACGCCCCAGCCATCGTAAGCACGGCATATGCGCGGCACTCGTCACAGTTGGGGTAGATTGGGCTAAGGCGCAGGCACCTGAAACAATACCTGTTTTACAAGCTCACAGTGACGGTCCTGCAGGGCGGATCTATCGGCGTTGCGGCTTCGAGCATCGCGAAACTCTCGTTCTTGCAATCCTTCCGCCTCAAGGCACCTTTGAGCGCCCGGCTGACACTGCATGATTGAGGCTTAACGGAATAGCTGCAACAGTAGTTTGAGGTGAGTGGTCCCCCTCACCTCATAAATCTCATCACCAATACTCTTGCTAGGCCGTCACTGGACGCACGAGAGCCTCACGTTTGGCTTCAACGATGTCCCGGCAGCAGCAGCCCTCCAGGTGGTCATTGACCATGCCCATGGCTTGCATGAAGGCGTAGACGGTGGTTGGACCCACGAAAGACCAGCCGCGTTTTTTGAGATCTTTGGAGATGGCCGTGGAGATTTCGGTTTTACCGAGCGTCTTGAGGTTGGCGTAGTCACAGACCTTGGGGCGTTGGTCCTCGGTTGGTTCCCACTTCCAGAAGTAGGCTGCAAGTGAACCAAATTCCTCACGCATTTCCAGTGCACGATTGGCGTTGTTGATGGTGGAAGTAATTTTGCCGCGGTGGCGGATGATGCCGGCATCCTGAACAAGGCGTTCAATGTCATTTTGTGTGAACTTTGCGACCTTCTCAAAGTCGAAACCTGCAAAACCGGCGCGGAAGTTCTCGCGTTTACGCAGAATAGTGATCCAAGACAGGCCGGACTGAAAACCTTCGAGGCAGATTTTTTCAAAGAGGCGGATATCGTTAGTAACCGGATGCCCCCACTCGTTATCATGATAGGCCTGATAGAACGGGTCTCCGCCATGCCACCAGCAACGGTCCTTGCCGTCTTCTCCGCGGATCAGTCCTTCAGCAATCGGTGTTGAATTCTGGTCCATTGCCTTGCCCTTCATGGTCAATTGTCTCTGCGGGTTCTTGTTAGGCAATCATCAGTCACCCTCAATAACCCACTCAAAATGTTTATGTTATGTTCTCTTATAAAGCATTGGCTTGCCAAAATAGCAAGCCATCTGCATGTCTCTTTTAGAAAAGATCAATCGAACAAAGCGTCAATGTCATCCTGTGTCACGGTACCAGCTTCCACATCCAGAGCCGGGCCATGAAGCAGAGCAGAATCGTCGCCTTCTTTCTCAGAGGAAATGCGATCACTGATCTCCTTGAAGCTTTCAATACCGCCCCAAATCTCAATCATACGGATGATGCGCTCTTCAACAAATGACAAGGTGTTCACCACCTTGCTGATGCGCTGGCCGGTGAGATCCTGGAAGTTACAGGCTTCAAAGATCGACACCACCTGCTCATGAATGTCGGTTACAAGGCCTTCGTGCTCACTTGGAACCATTGGCATAACGGTTGCCGCACTCTGGTCGATGACCTCAGCTGCGGTCAGGATTTGCTCGGTCGCGCCTTCTGTTCCTGACACAATAGCACCAAGCTCCAATGTCACACGGCCACGCTCGTCATTATCAACGCTTGCCTTGCTGTGAAGAGCTGCAATTTCATTCTTGGTTTCAGCGATGGCTTGATAAATCGCATCCAGCTCGCCTTTGAGCTTTGCGGCTTCACCGATTTCCTCACGCAATTCTTCCGCGACGCGCCGGGACAGTTCTTGTGGGTCGGTCGAAGGAGATCCCACCAGCTCTTTCAGGCTGGCAATTTCTTCCATAACCTGCTGGTGACGCAACTCTTCACCATTGTCCTGAATCGGAGTGCTTACTTCGGTGCGTACGCTGCGCACTCCGAACTGAGCCTCTGCACGAAAGGTTTTTCTTACAACTGACATCCCAACCCCGAACTCATGAAGCAAATACGCTTCCTATTAAAGGCCACACCGTCGCTACTCCTGTCCGGCGATGCGCCCTCTTTTGTTTTCCGCCATTCCTTCGCAAACTGGCACAGGCTTACGAAGACAAGCTCTCAATTACAGATTTTAAACAGCAATCCCGGTCGCAAGACGCGCCCATGCACCCATATGTATGATGGGTACGATTCGCACTCCTGCACGCCGGTCACTACTCACTTACTTCTTAGAGTGTTAATTATTACCTTAGATTTATCAGCATTGATTTTTAAAGATAATTCCGCCGTTTGGCCGCATAGTTCAGTAACAATTGGTTAACCTTAGTTTGAACTAGCATAAATTACATTGATAATTTTAACAGTTACTAGAGCTGCAACTCCTAGTTTTCCGAGGACATCGGGTCATTGGCAAGGTCCAGAGGAGTGTGGAATGTTTGGGGCATCGTCAAAGAGCAAATCAAACTGGCTTGTTACTTTATTCAGCGTGGGTGGCTTGGTCTGTGCGTTTGGTTCTGCTGCTCAGGCAGAATACAAGCCGCGAGCCACTGCGCCTCCGCTTGTCCTCAGCCCTGATCTTGCAAATCCATGGGTTGTGCAAATCCCACGGTCTCAAGCCAAGGCGGTTCAGAACCTCCGCGGCTCTAAAAAACAAGCGAGGCGATCACGGACAACATCAAAGCGGTATGATCGCCGTATTCCAAAACAGTTCTTGCCGACAACAGTCAGCTACAACACCTCCTATTCACCGGGATCTGTCGTGATCGATACGACATCACGATATCTTTACCTGGTGCAAAGCAACGGCAAAGCCCGCCGCTATGGCGTGGGTGTTGGCCGTCCTGGTTTTGAATGGGCTGGCGTCCACAAAGTTACCCTTAAGCGGGAGTGGCCAGACTGGCGGCCACCTGCAGAGATGCTGAAAAGACAACCAAGCCTGCCCCGTTACATGCCGGGTGGACCGCGTAACCCATTGGGCGCGAGGGCACTTTACCTTGGCTCCACACTCTATCGTATTCATGGATCAAATGAGCCATGGACGATTGGCCAAGCTGTTTCTTCTGGTTGCATTCGTATGAGAAACGAAGATGTGGCGGAGCTGTATAATATGGTTCCAGTTGGCGCAAAGGTCTATGTGCGCTAGGCATGCAGGTTTGTTGCAATCTTGGGTGCAGGAAACTATGATAAGACAACAACTTCAAGTTGCTTGCCGTACCCCAGCTCAAGGCAAAGCATCAAAAAATAAAGGTCTGTCTTTAAACAGACTTATTATGAGAATGTGCCGTTGCTGACCATCTGATTGAGGGACTTTTTCCCCCAGACCACATCTGTGTGTTTTGGGAGTGCCGCGTATGTGTGCCAAGAAGAATGGACTAGTCATCAGCAAAGACGAAGTGGTTGCAACTCTTTCCAATATTTTGTCCAGCCCCAACTTCAGGCGAAGCCCGAAACTGACTGCTCTGCTGACGTTTCTCGTCGAGCGAAAACTCTCCAAACAGGAAGACGACCTCAAAGAGCAAATTATTGGGCAGAAGGTTTTCAACTTACCTGCAGGCTTTAATCCGCGTGAAAACCCAATTGTGCGGGTCAACATCTCGCGTTTGCGGTCTCTTCTGCGCGGATATAACGACGAACATCATGACGCCCATCATATGCAGATCCGATTGCCGGATATGGGTTATGTACCAACTTTTGTAAGTTTACAGCCAATTCCTGAGGGTACTGATGAAGTAAGTGCCGCGGAGCCCTCACAGCCCATAAGCGAGGAACGCTCGCCCATTGAATTGCTGGATGAGCCATTGAACTCTGATGACATCACCCAGATCCGCGAGGTTTTGGAGGATTGCCTGAAAGACCAGGGACCATCACTCAATCGGTATACGCTTGCAGCCATCCTGCTTGGCTGTTTCGCCAGTATCCTGAGCCTCTTGCTGCTTGCGCACGAGACTGGTTTGGTTTTTGCGGGAGACTGGCATACCCAAGTCGTCGCGGCGACACCTACGACAATTGACGAGGGTCAGCTCCCCCCCGAAATTGCAGAGGAACTACGACACATCGAAGGCGAACTTGGCGGGAAAGTCAGCTGCAAAATTCGCTCCGATGGGCATATTCACGCTGAGTAGAGCGCTTACGACGTGAATGCCTCAACCAAAACATTTAATCTGCGTTTGGATGAGTTGCAATATGCCTGCATTTTAGAGGACTGTCTCAATCATGCTTGCTAAGTATTCATCTCTTACATTGCCAGTGTACAGCCGCTCTATGAATAATCCAGGAAATCAAGGGAGAAGTTAAGCTCAATGAATTTTCCTCCTTAAAATCATTGCGTTAACATATTCAATTTCAGGAATTGCCTGAAGCTGCGAAAGGCACAAAATCAAGCTCATAAATGCATTGGGAATCAAATTTTTCACCTTTGCATGTCCCCCACGACGCCGAGAGTATCGGTTCAATTTTTTAAGGCGGGAATTTTGAGATGAAGACTGTTTTCTTGATTACGTCATTTCTTTCGGTTGGATTATTCCTTTCAGGGTGCGCCAGTGTCACACGCGGTATGAGTGAAAAAGTCCAAATCTATGCTTCTCCAGAAGATGCAAAGATCTCAACGGACATTGGAATGACCTGCAACTCCTCGCCTTGTACACTCAAGATTTCACGCAAAGAAAAGTTCAACGTCACCGTTTCCAAAAAAGGCTACAAAACGCAGAAAGTGCATGTCACCACTGAAGTTGCTGGAAGCGGTGCCGCAGCCATGGCGGGCAATGCTCTGATCGGAGGTGTGATTGGTGTAGGTGTGGACGCTTATACCGGTGCGATGCTCAATCACAAACCGAACCCAGTTCTAGTTGAGCTCAAGCCAATAAACCCAGCAAACCCAAATACACCGATCGGCGATCTCTCACATATTCGGAAGGAATACGCTGACAATGAGAAAGCTCATCAGGAGAACGTTATGCGGCGTGGCGGTGGTGTATGACCGACAAATACCTCTCAATCTTATTTGAGAGGTATTTGTATAAGGCAGCCTAAATCAGCGCGCCTACGCCTTACCCAGCAGCACTGGCTTTGGGCCACCATAGGCCCAGTCCAGCAGCTCGATGCTATGGATGACCGGGATTTGGGTGCCGCTGGAGATTTGGGTGATGCAGCCAATGTTGCCAGTGGCGACAAGCTCCGGATGGGTGGCTTCCAGATTGCCGACTTTGCGGTCTCTCAGGGCAGTGGCGATTTTGGGCTGCATGATATTGTAGGTGCCAGCCGAACCGCAGCAGAGATGACTTTCCTGAGGTTCTCTGACAACAAAGCCAGCATTTTGCAGCAGTTTTTTGGGTTGCCATGTGATCTTTTGGCCGTGCTGCATGGAACATGCAGAATGATAGGCGACGGTCAGGTCTTCATGCAGTTGCGTCTCACCTAGATCCTGCTCAATCAGAAACTCAACGATGTCCTTGGACATCTCGGAGATCTTCTGAGCTTTTGCTGCGTATTGCGGATCCTCTCGCAGCATGAAGCCGTAGTCCTTGATGGTGGTGCCACAGCCAGATGCAGTGATAATGACGGCATCCAACCCTTCACCTTCCATCTCCCTCATCCACGCATCAATGTTGGCTTTGGCTTGTTCGTTGGAGGCTTCCTCCTTGCCCATGTGATGCACGAGTGCGCCGCAGCAGCCTTCCCCTTTTGGGAAGACAACTTCGTAACCGATGCGAGTAAGCAAGCGGGTTGCGGCATCATTGATGGACGGGGCAAGCACGCTTTGGGCGCAGCCTTTCAAAATGGCGACGCGGCCTTTTTGCTGCGTTTCTGGAGCCACGCTCTCCTGCCCGATAAACTGGGAAGGCGTTGATGATTTGGTTGGTGCTAATGCTAACATAGCACCCAGTTTTGCAAGTGTTCCGCCACAGCTCTTCATAAGGCCTGCGAGCGGGCGACCATAGAAAGCAGCGGCGATGGCAAGGCGGAAGCGGCCTGGCTCTGGCAAAACGGCCTGTAGCACAGCTCTGAGTATCCGGTCTTGCAACGGGCGCTTGTAGGTGCGCTCAATATGAATGCGGGCATGATCTACCAGATGCATGTAATTTACACCTGACGGACAGGTGGTCATGCAAGACAAACATGACAGACAGCGGTCGATATGTTTGACGGTCTTGGCATCTGCGGGCCGGTCGTTTTCCAGCATCTCTTTGATGAGGTAGATGCGACCACGTGGGCTGTCCAGTTCATCTCCCAGTAGTGCGAATGTTGGGCAGGTTGCGGTACAAAACCCGCAGTGCACGCATTTGCGCAGGATCTGTTCGGATACTGCTGTGGCACTGTCTTTGAGTTGTTCTGGCGTAAAGTTGGTTTGCATGAGCTAGATCCCCGCGTACATACGGCCCGGGTTAAGGATGCCGTGTGGATCAAACTGCGCTTTTAGACGTTTTGAAAGACCCATTAACGTCTCTATCTGCGGCTGGAAGACATCAACACTGGCACGGAGTTCAGCACTCCCTCTCAGGAGCATCGCGTGTCCACCTCCATTCTCGGTGATGATCCGGCGCAGAGGAACATCATGAGGCCCTTCACCTTCCATTTCTACCCAGACAAGACCACCAGCCCAATCCATCATCCATTTGATTGCAAATCGCTTTTCCAACTCAGCAATCACTTGTTGCCCTGCAGTCGGGGAGACCGAGAGTTTCCATAGCGGCTTGTCACTTCCGGCAAACGGAATGAGGTCGCGCAGATCACCCCATGTTTTGCGGGAGGCCTGCCCTTCAATGAGCTCCTGCGATGGAAAGCGTTTCAGGATGCTACGAAGCTTATCCAAACGATAATCGATAGAAACGGGAATGCCTTCCAATCTGAGTAAGGTGATGGAATGTTCTAGTGAAAGCGGGCAGAAGCCTTTGGGCAGATAGCCTGCAGAAGAAACCTCTGCAGAAGACCCCATAGCTTCGGACATGGCACTGGAAGCTTCCTGAGGTGTCAGGCCCAGAAGCACGAAGGTGCATTCTTTCGCAGCGCGTGGGAGGACTTTGATGGAGAAACTTGTGGCAACAGCCAGAGTGCCCCATGAGGAACAGAAGCCGCGGGACAGATCGTAACCGGTCACGTTTTTCACCACGCGTCCACCTGCTTTGAAGATCTCGCCACGTCCAGAAACAGCTTCCAGACCAAGCACGTGGTCGCGCGCCGCACCGGCTTTGAGGCGACGTGGACCAGACAGGTTTGTTGCCAAAACACCGCCGATGGTGCCTGCCTGAGCTGCCACACCCAAAACAGCGCTGAGATCAGCCGGTTCAAAAGGAAGTTCCTGATTATGCTCCTTCAAGAGGGTCTGAACGTCCGTCAGCGGTGTGCCCGCTTTGACTGTGAGCACCAGCTCTGCCGGTTCATAGTCGATCACGCCAGTAATGCCGTCAATGCGCAGCGTATGCGCGGACTGTACTGCCCTGCCCCAGTTGCGTTTGGAGCCGCTGCCGATTACTTCCAGCGGAGTTCGCTCGGCGGCGGCCCATTTGACGACCGCCTCCAGCTCATCAGCTGTTGTTGGGTGGAAACCCTCTCCCATGGTTTCGTCCTGTTCTCTTATCTTTAGTCATCCACTTACGCTTTAGAAGCGTGGAATATCCGGGAATGGCAACTGGCCTTGATGTACGTGCATGAAGCCAAGCTCCGCACAGCGATGAAGGACCGGGAACATCTTGCCCGGATTGAGAAGCTGCTTTTCATCAAACGCGCACTTCACACGTTGCTGCTGTTTCAGGTCATCCTCAGAGTACATTTCCGGCATGAGATCGCGTTTCTCAATACCGACGCCATGTTCTCCTGTGAGGACACCGCCCACTTTTACGCAGAGGCGCAGGATATCTGCGCCAAAGGCTTCTGCTGCTGCCAGCTCGCCGGGAATATTAGCGTCATAAAGAATGAGTGGATGCAAGTTTCCATCACCTGCGTGGAACACGTTAGCGACACGTAATCCGTGTTTCTCACTCAGCTCCTGCATCTCCTGCAGGACTTGTGGCAGAGCTGCGCGTGGAATGGTGCCGTCCATGCACAAATAATCCGGCGAAATACGGCCCACTGCCGGGAAAGCTGCCTTGCGCCCTGCCCAGAATGTATTGCGCTCCTCTTCTGATTGAGAGACGCGCAGGTAAGATGAGCCGTTCTTTTCTGCGATTGCACTGACACGCTTGAGCAAGTCATCAACTTCTGCTTCAGGGCCGTCCAGTTCCACGATCATGAGGGCATCGACATCCAGCGGATATCCGGCATGTACGAAGTCCTCGGCAGCATCAATGGCGAGCTTGTCCATTAGCTCCATGCCACCGGGGATGATGCCCGCTCCGATGATTTCAGCAACACATTTGCCGGCTGTTTCTGAGGTTGGGAAGCCAATCAGGGCAGCGCGTGCTGTTTCCGGTTTTTGTAGAACGCGGACAGTGACTTCAGTGACAACGGCAAGCAATCCTTCGGACCCTGTAAGCAGGGCCAGCAAGTCGTAGGCCTCAGAATCCAGATGTTTGCCGCCGAGGCGGATCACCTCTCCAGTGATGAGAACGATCTCCAGCCCCAACAGGTTGTTGGTGGTCAAACCGTATTTGAGGGAGTGCACTCCGCCTGAATTTTCTGCGATGTTGCCACCAATGGAACAGGCTATCTGGGAGGATGGATCTGGGGCATAATAGAAACCATCCTGCTGTACAGCCGTCGTAATCCCCAGGTTCGTCACACCCGGCTGGGTCACAACTGCCCGGTTTTCCAGATCTATTTCCAAAATCCGATTAAATTTCATCATGGACAGCAAAACGCCGTCTTCCAGCGGTAATGCGCCGCCAGACAGGGAGGTACCGGCGCCACGAGGCACCACCTTTACATCGTTGTCATAGCAGTACTTGAGCACTCGCGAGACCTGATCCACTGTCTCAGGCAGAACCACCACAAGCGGCAGTTGGCGATATGCGGTCAAGGCATCCGTCTCGTAGGGACGCATCTCGACTTCATCGCAGATAACACCTTCTCCACGCACGATTTTTTGCAAATCAGCGACGATTTTGGAGCGTTTTTTTAGTGTTTCTTGTGATGGTTTTGGCATCGCGATTGCTGCCATCAGGCCTCCCTCCTGAGTTGTGATTTGAAACTATATTTCCAAGCCGCCAACCCAACCGTTCTTACTGAATACAATGGCTGAGACTCTCACAATTTATGCAAAGATAAAAGCCGCATTAAGTCTATTGTCGCCCACGAAACAACGGCTTCAGTTTTTGGTGAGTTTGACTCAAAGCAAGTTATTTTCAGTCGTTTATGCTTATGATCAATTCCGTCCGCGACAATATGCCGTAACAATATATACGAAGGTAACGTCGAATCTATGGGAACTGCCCCATGAGTTAGACTATGTTGTTCTCTATTCGCGGTTATCTCTTAGGATATAGTGGGAAGGATAAAATATGAAGCAGTTTGGCGTCGTTGCAGCGCTTGCATTGCTGTTGAGTTCCGGTGCGGCATTCGCTGAAGGCGATGTTGCTAAGGGCGCAAAAGTTTTCAAAAAATGTAAGGCTTGTCATGCTGTTGGTGAAAAAGCCAAGAACAAGGTAGGACCTAAACTCAACGGCATCATCGATGCTGGTTGGGGTGAAGTTGAAGGCTACAAGTATTCCAAACCTCTTCTGGCAGGTAAAGAAGAAGGTAAAGCTTGGGACGCAGCTACCCTGGACGCATACCTTACAAAACCGAAGAAAGTTATCCCGAAAGGTAAGATGGCTTTCGCTGGTCTTAAGAAAGAAAAGCAGCGTCAGGACGTTATCGCGTACCTCGCTCAGTTCAATAAAGACGGCTCCAAGAAATAATTGGATTCCAGAGATTCTAAAGATCGGGGGTCGCAGTTCTGCGGCCCTTTTTTATTTGGCCTACCCTCATCCTTCTGCCTTACGCACCATCTTGTTTGCGAGGATTGGGATGCCGTTATAGTCGGTCATGAACTCGTTGGTAATGACAAAACCAAATTGCTCATAGAGCCGCTTTGCGGGGTAGTTGGATTTGGCGACATAGAGAGTTGCTTCGCCCTCAGCCCTATCCAGCATGTGTTGCATGAGCGTTCTGCCAATGCCCTTGCCTCTGCCTTTCGGGTGGACGAACAATGATCTCAGATCAGCTCCATCCTGAGCTGCATAAGCCAACATTTTCTCTTCTTCATAAACTGAGATTTGTGACGTGATGAGACTCGTATACCGCTTAGGGTCCTGTTCAAGCGGGAGTAACTCAAACTGCTTATCTTCATAGGCAAACTCATCAAGTTTGGACTTTGCGTAAATATCTAGCACAGCTGGAAGGTCCGCTTCCTGATACGGTCTGATCATCATTCAACTCTTTCTAAGTATATATGTTTTTCGGTTCCCTTATAATTTGATGGCAGGCAATTGAGGTGACTTTGTGCGCCTGCTTTTGATTGTAGTGTAGTACAGTCCAATTGCAGAATAAAACTCGGTCATTTCATGCAAAAAGGGATGCATGAAGCACCCCTTTTTTGGCGTTAAGTACAAAGCTGATTAAGCCAGTTCTGTGAAGATTTCACCTTCTGGGAGGCGGGATTTTGGGAGGGCGGCGTTGAAGTCGCTTTCGTGACGATGGCCGAGGGCAATCAAAGCAACGGCGCGGTAGCCTTTTTCGGTGAGGCCGAACTCTTCGTCCAGTGCTTGTGCATCTACGCCTTCAATCGGCACTGCATCAATGCCCAGCGCACCTGCACCCAGAAGGATGGTTCCCATGTTGAGGTAGACCTGTTTTTCCATCCAATGGTCAGCGTCTTTCAACTGGTCACGATGAATGCCAACAAAGGTGGCACGGCCTGCTTTAACTGTCTCTTTTACAGCTGGGTCAGCGAAGCGTTTGTCTTGTTCTTCCGCTTCCAGTAGACGGTCCAGATATTCATCAGAGATGTCTGTTCTTACGCAGAAAACGATGACGTGGGAGGAGTTGAGCACCTTGCCGTTGTTGAAGGAGAACATGCCCTGTGTTCCCTTTGAAACGCGCTCGCGCCCTGCCGGTGTATCTGCGATGATAAAGTGCCATGGCTGTGAGTTGACGCTGGATGGGCTAAAGCGAAGCAGAGATTTAATATGGTCAAACTGCTCTGCAGAGATCTGCTTTGCAGGATCAAATTCCTTGGTGGAATAGCGGCTTAGCGCGACGTTTTTCAAGTTCATGCTCATTTTCCGGTTTCTTGTTCTAAGTGATGTTCTGACCGGAAGATAACCATTAGTTTCTTCTTAGCAAGTACGCACAAAAAATGCACATAGGCACAAAATGTATACTATTGGCTCTGTATCCGACACCTCATAGATCATTACCGCTGTCCGAGCTTTACCTGCCTCCTATCAAGATCAAAATCTTGGATACTATCTGCACGTTATCTTGATTGTGCAAAGCATCGAACGAAGTCAATTTCCATCCAAGAATCTTGTTCTGGTGTCTTTGGGCCACTGTGAGGAAACTCATAGAAATTCAACATAAGCTGCATTGGATAATTCGGAGATTGAGAGGTCGTTGTAGCCAGTTCACCATCGATGAAAAACTCGATCTTACCTGGAGACCAATCCATCGAATAGACGTGCCAATCAGCGACATCGATGGGCAAAACGCTATCGTCGAATTCATCTTTGAGGAGCGGGTCATTAATGCGTTTTATTCCGCGTCCGACTTGAGCTTCTTTTGCTGCCGCACTCTTGCCAAAAATCTCAAAGACCGTAATTTCTCCAGAATGTGCAGGCTGATCTTCAAAGCCGATCAGCCACAACGCGGCCAGGTTCCATGGTTTCAATTTTGTACGAACGCGTATATCGAGCCTACAATAATGCGGTAAAAACAATCGCATTTCAGGAACTTCAGATTTTACTATGAGCCCATCCCGAAACCGATGCTGCCCATAGGGGCTGTTGAGATCGCCAGCAAAATGCCCGGTCTGGAGACCTGATACTTTGTTTTCTCCATCAAACTCAGGCGACCAACATTGCTGGTTTTCAGAGATGAACAAACGCAGTCTTTCATCCGTTATCTCATAATTCGCCGCAGATAATTCCAAGGAACTCCAATGAGGGAGGTAGTTGGGCAACCATTTACTTCTATCAAGAACGGGAACATCAAAGTTGTCTTCAAAGATGAGCTTGAAGTTTGGTTGGAGATTCATGCAGATGCCTTCACATAATGAATAAATGAAATTGCTGTCGCGAATTTGCGGCCTCAGGTTTTGCTCAAAGTATCACACTGCCGACAGTTAGTTTAAGGTGGTGTCCTCAAACCTAAGCAATCTCTTTAAGCATTGAAGTCCCCTTCGAATTGTGGCAGGCAGGTTTGAGCGAATTCATTTATGCATTGCTCAGAATCTGCAGGACTTTTCTTTTCATGGCCCGACAAAGACGCCCCAAATATAAGAAGGATGCTCGGGTCGGTTTGTTTGTTTCCTGCACTACCAATCTCTTTCGCCCTTCCCTGATAAAAGCTGCAGTTCATCTGCTGGATAGAGCTGGTTATGAGATTGAAGCACCGAGCATTCAGAGTTGTTGCGGGCTTGTGTCGCTGCGCTCCAATGAACTGGAGGATGCGCGGGATTTGGCGAAGGAGGTGATTTCGCAGTTTGGCCACTACGACTATGTGGCTGTGCTTTCGCCGTTTTGTGCCAAGGTATTTGAGCGGGCCTATGCGCCTCTCCTCTCGGAGCAGTCTGAGGAACTGGCGAAGATCACGACCAAGTTTACGCGCAAATGCTTTGAGGTGTCTGATTTGCTGCTGGCTGCACCTGAGTTTGGGCAGAGCTTGCAGGGTTTTGCAGGTAAGGTTGCGTTTCTGGATGTGTCAGATGCACCAAATCTGTTTGGCAGTCAGGTGGCTTCCCGCACTTTGCTGGGTCAGATGGAGCAAGTCAGCGTTGTTGACCTGCCGCAGATTTGCGCTTCTCAAGTGAAAGGCGCTCCAGAGGGGACGATCTCTCCCGAACTGGGGGCCGGTGATCTGAGTGGTTTGCTGCACGCTGTGCGCTCATGCGGGGCTGGCACGCTCGTCTCGACAGACCTGACGCTTCTGATGGAGCTTTCTACCCATCTGCGCCGCTATGGGTCTGCCATTGAGCTCAGACCTGTTCTAGAGGTTCTGGCAGGCGATATCCAGTCTATGCCGATTGGCTTGAGTGCCCGTGTGATGGCTGGTCAGTCCGTCCTCTGATTCCCCTGGGTCGACGCCGAAACTTGCGCAGGGATTGTGGTTCCTGGTGCTGCTTGTGAAAAACACAAATTCTGCATGACGGGAATTACTGCTTAAGGCCAGTGATTTGTCTCTTAAATCCATTAAATTCCTCAGAATGCCCTTACAAATGTTGTAGTTCTGCGTATTGCTGAGTAGTGTGCGCGGCAACTGGCCAAGGCCATGGTCCGGCTTTGTTGCCAGTTCACAGTGTGAGGCACTTTGTCTCCCCTATCTGCTGTTACACAGGAGCCTATAAAAATGGGAAAGCTCAAGCCGGGCGTCATCTTTGGTGAAGACTACAAAACCCTGATTGAAGCATGCCGCGAAGGTAAGTTCGCCTTGCCTGCGGTTAACGTTGTTGGAACGGACTCCATCAACGCAGTTCTTGAAGCAGCAGCTGCAAACAATACAGATATTATCGTTCAGCTCTCCAATGGTGGTGCGCAGTTCTATGCCGGTAAAGGCATCAAGGACAGCTTCCAGGCAAAAGTACTTGGCGCAGTTGCTGCAGCTCAGCACGTGCACCTTCTGGCAGAGCATTACGGTGTTGGCGTTGTGCTCCACACCGACCATGCGGACAAGAGCCTGATCCCTTGGCTGGAAGAGCTCATCAAACATGGTGAAGCATTCTACAAGGCAAACGGCAAGCCACTGTTCTCCTCTCACATGCTGGATCTTTCTGCAGAGGACATCGAGTTCAACCTGTCTGAAAGCGAACGCCTGCTGAAGATGATGGCTCCGCTGGAAATGAGCCTTGAGATTGAGCTGGGTGTAACTGGTGGTGAAGAAGACGGTATTGGTTCTGATGATGACATCGGAGCTGACAATCCAAAGCTTTACACCCAGCCTGAAGACGTTCTGCAGGCTTATGATCGTCTGAACCCGCTTGGCCACTTCTCCGTTGCAGCATCCTTCGGTAACGTGCACGGCGTTTACAAGCCGGGCAACGTGAAGCTGCGCCCTGAGATTCTGCGTGAAAGCCAGAAACTGGTCAGCGAAACTCACAGCCTTGGTGCAAACCCGCTGGCGCTTGTGTTCCACGGAGGGTCCGGTTCTGAGAAATCCAAGATCACAGAGAGCCTGAACTACGGCGTGTTCAAGATGAACATCGACACCGACACACAGTTCGCCTTCTCTGAAAAGGTTGGTGCGTACGTGGAAGCAAACGCAAATGCTTTCAAATACCAGATCGACCCAGAAACTGGTGCCCCAACGAAGAAGGCTTACGACCCACGCAAATGGCTGCGTGAAGGTGAGCTGGGCATTGTTGAGCGCCTGAAAGAAGCTTGCGAAGACCTGAACTGCGTTGGCAAGAGCCTCTGCCAGTAAGCTGACTAGATTTTATAAGATTGAAGAGCCCGGTGCAGACGTGCCGGGCTTTTTTGTTATGTTTGTTCAGTTACGCAGGGACGCCGTTCATTAAGTTTCGTGGAAGGTTACACCGCACTGTAGGAGTTGGCAGAGCCAACACTAACAGTTGGCCTGTTCTAAGATGATTAAGCCATCGTGCTCTCACCATCTAAAAACAGGATCGGTACACCGAGGTTTTTGGCTACTTTTTCGGCGTGTTCCATGAAAATCTGGTATTTTTCTTCCTTGGTCAGGGCCTTTTTGCCTTCAAACTCCTGAAACGCGATGGTGTCGGGAGAGGGTTCAGCGTCTATGAGAAAGATTCCATTGATCTTGATGGGCTCGGTTGCGTCTACGCCTTGCTTATGCTGAATACCATCTTTGGATGAAACGATTACCTCGTTATGCGCATAGTAGGTGTTGTCCACCAAGTCATCGACGTTCTGCTGGCGTTTATCGTACTGGTATCTGTCCAGCTCATTCTTCAAGTAACCGTTGCGAACATGGTCTGGCACATCGAGAAGCTTTTCGTTTTGCTCTTGTGTGACATTGACCATTCTGTCTTTTTTGTCTTTGCGGCCAATGTTAAGCTCGCTCATGAGATCATCGGGACTGGAGACCAGCACGTTTTGTGGCGGGACATCCAAGATGACGCCAAAGGCTCCGTAGACAAAGCACTTTTCATCAGTCACAACGGATGTACAAATGGCATCTTTATTTTCCAGATATTCGGTTCCCTGAGCAGAAAAACAGCCCTTTTGATTGATAAAATCATCCATTGAACCTGTTCGAACGATGAACTTGAAAGGTGCTTTGCAGCCGCCTCTTTTTTGGAGGTCGAGCCTTTCGGAAGGATCGGAGAAATTCTCTCTGTTCCAAGTCTTAAGAAAAGCCTTCGTCTTCTCATCCGGCTCAGCTTTGACCAGCTCAACTTTATGTTCCTGAGTCTTTTTTCGCATAAATGCAGCAGCAAGTTTGTCGAGCTTGGACACACGCGGGCTTTCGCTAGCTCCGACACCAGTAACTTCGGGCAGAGCGTGCAGCCAATCAACTTCCTTTTGATAGGCCTGAAGTGTCTTATTGAGCTTCTTCAAGACTTTGTTCGCAGCATCTACCTGAAGGTTCTCACAAAGGGTCTCAACTTCACTGATCAGACCGTTGGCTTCCTGGTCAAGACTGAGGAATTTCTTGTGCTTTTTGCTCGGGATTTTCTTAGCAATGGCAAGGCTGTCAACAACAGGTAACTCAAGTGCCAGTTGCGCGAGGTCTTCCTTCACCCAAGGGATCTGCGCTTCCAAACCTTTATGATTGGACTGAGCAACAGCAATGAGCTGCTCCATAGAGGAAACGTTCTCTTGAATTTTGGAAAGCCTCGCCTCCGCGTTTTGGGGCTTTCGGCCTTTCAGCTCTTTTCGTGCAGCTGCAATACCCGAGCGTGCAGACTGCCCTGCTTTTTTGAAAGGTGAGAAAACAGCGCTTTGGTTCTTGATCAACTCCGTGTTTGCGTTCAGAGCATCTGCCGCTTTCTCCATGGACGCGAGTTTTTCCAGTAGACTTGTAGGAGCGTTCACAACGTCGGCTTGGTGATGTTGTCCGACCTGCTCGCCCCCCTCTTCAGCAAAGGTCAGGTTCAAGTGACGAGCCATGTCGTTGGCCCATTTATGCTCTTGTTTGCTCAGTGTTTGCGGGGGCATCCATCAACTCCAAAGCATGAGTATTTGCCTCCCACCAACTATTTAATGAGGCGAACACCGGTATTTTTCACGCTTTCAGTAAAGTACTACGTCCTCTCAAATGAATGCTTTCCGGAATTTACGTATTTTCTCTCAAACTGGAGCTAAATGCTGTGATGGTGTGCGGAGACTTTTAGCAAGCCTCTACTCGATCCACTCAACTGACTGTCCGTGTGGGCCGGTCCAGGCGCGGGGGGTGCCGTTTTCGCAGAGGAGGAAGCGGCCTGATGGGCGTGGGCTGGAGACTTTATCGGTGAGTTGAGGAAGGACACCGGGGGCCTCGTTAGAGATCCAGTGAACGTTGGAGTTGTGCATCAGATCGACGAAAGCTTCGCGCTTGCTCATGTCTCGGGTGTAGACGAGAACAGCGCTATGGAAGACCACGGGTGTGGTGCCTGTTGGGACTTGTTCCAGCAAGGCTGGCAGGTCTTCGAGAAGGTTTCCTTTAACGAGTTGGACTTTCTGCTGCTTTGCCACTGTGATTGCTTTTTGCAGGCGGTGTAGGCGATCCTCCTGCCCTGGCCAGACGAGCGTTTGGAGCCAGGCTGCGGTGTCTTCATCCTGAAGGTTCAACGGGTTCAGTTCCAGCCCTGCACGCCAGACAACTTCTGGCAGCTTGGTTGGCAAAGGGACATTGCCAGTCGCCTGACAGTGCAACACTGGTGTATCGGATGCGTTCGTCTTAGGCGCTAGTGTGTGTGCCCCGTTGTTGTAATTGTAGGCGTAGTGGTCCGGCAGCAAGCAGAGACCAGCGGAAGCACCAACTTCGATTAATGAAAGCGGTTGTGGGAGGCGGGCGAGCAATGGGAGGAGCGTTGCGCAGCGTCCGGCTTCGTTGGTCTGCGTGCTGCGGTTCATCATCTCATGTTTGATTGCTGTTCCATGAAGCTTCAGCGTCTCATCCAGTTCGGCCACTTCAGGAACACGTCCTGTGACCCATCTGATCGCCGCAAAAAGGAGGTTAGGTTGCTGTTTGGCCTTTGGCAACGCCATCAGGAAATCATGGAAGATTGGCGAGCTGGATACATGAGTCGCCCATTCTTCATAAATAGGTGAGTTGTCCTTGGCTTCGTGGGACGCAAATCCCAGATATCCGCGTTCTATTGCTGAAGATAATACAGTCATGAAATTCCCCTAAAACATAAGGGAAGTCTAGGCTGGATATGCCTTCCGGCGCAAATGGGCCTCTGGTGGAACTTGCTCGAGGAACCTCGTGCTACCAACGTTGGGGGAAGGCAGCACGAGGGGTGCTGGGAGGCCTTAACTTGGGTCTACCAGCAGGTTCTTTTTGATGCGGGCGAGTTCCTCATCAGAGATGTGCAGCGCAGCGCGGCGATAGTTTTCAAAGCTGCCGTAATCTTCTTTCATCGCTGCCAGTGCAGCAGTGATCTGCTCTTTGTGAGCGCCGAAGGCTGGGCGCAGGGAATGCGGGCCGTTTGCGACAAGTTCGCTCAGTTCATCAAAGGTGTAGAGGTTGGTGGTGAGGTAGTCGCGCATGACGTCTTCCTCGGAGAACCCGAGAGATAACATCAGCACTGCTGCCACATAACCGGTCCTGTCTTTGCCGCCAGCACAGTGGAACATGAGCGGGTAGTTTTGCTCTTCCAGGAGCACATGCATGAAACGTGAGATCTGCGGCGTGAACTTGCGGGCAAAGTCCTTATAGCGGTCAATGCGGGTGTGGTAGATGTCTACATCGTGGTCTTTGAGAAGCTGGTCAATCTCCTCAAACTTACCACTGAACCAGAGCGGACGGATTTGAGAGGCTACGTCCAGCGGCATGATTTTGGCGATGTCTGCCGGATCTGAACCGATTGGTAGGTTGATGTTAAAATCAACGGAGGAGATATGTTTATTGGGGTGCTTGTCCAACTCATCCGGAGCACGCAGGTCGATGATGGTTTCGATGCCCAATGCGCTCAACTTTTCCTGATCAGCTTCAGTCAAGTTGTCCAACTGGTCAGAGCGGAAGATCAGCTGAGGCTTCAAAACCGGGCCATCTATTGAGGTAGTCAGAGACCGGAAGTTCTCCAGTTTCTCGATTGGTTTAATAATCTCGATGGCATCGCAGTCGGATGGAATATCGATTGGCAGTTTGGTCTCACATGGCGCTGATTGTGCCATGGCAAGGCCTGCAGTCATGAGTGAGCCAATCATTGTTGCGGTTGCCAGCCCGATTATTCTTCGCATGGTCATTCCTCTCTGTTCGCAAATTTTGGTGACATAAAGATCATTTTGACCTATGTAGTAAAGTTGAACTCCATCATAATTTCAGATCATGTTGAGGTTAGATGCCCAGTATTGACCAGTTGGAAGCATTTGTGACTGCCGCGGAGTTAGGATCATTTTCTGCTGCGGCACGGCGGTTGGGTAAGGCACAATCTGCTGTAAGTGCTGCTATTTCCAATCTGGAGATCGACCTCGGATCAAGCCTATTTGATCGCAGCAGCTACCGTGCAGAGCTGACAGTCTCCGGCGTTTCGTTGTTGGACTATGCAAGATCCATTTTACAGAGCAGGCAAGATTTGCTTGTAAAGGCGGGCGCCCTTTGTGAGGGAGCGGAAGGCAGCCTCAAAATCGTGTTTGAATATGGAACTTATGTATCTGAAATTAACGATGTTTTTCATGATTTCGACAAGCAGTTTCCGAAGGTGGAACTGCACGTCCAGACCACCTCTTTTGGCGATGTGTTTTCCAGGCTTGCAGAAGAAAGCGCTCAACTGGGGATTATCATCGAACGACACCCTTACAAGGAAGGCTACCACTTCCGCGGACTTGGATTTGAGCGTCGGATTTCAGTTTGCCACAAGGACCATCCTCTGGCTGAGCTGGATGAAGTCCGACTGGTGGACTTACGCGGATACCGACAGATTATTTCTGAGACAGAGATTGATCGGAACTCACCTGAGTTTTCACGCCAGAAAGGACCGCATCTGCTGATTACGGACAATCCGCGTGTGGCGCACAATATGGTGCATGGCGGCGTGGGTTGGGCAGAGTTGCCAGCGCAGATGGTGGATGATGAGGTGAAGGCTGGTGAGTTGAAAGAGCTTTCCTATGACTTTCAGCAGAACGCTATTCTCAACAAGGTCTCTCTTGTTTGGGGCAAGCAGCAGGCGCAAGCGCCTGCCTGTAAGTGGTTGATCAACCGGATGTGCCAATTGCATCAGAAAACGTGGGTTTAACGTCAGCGCTCGTCTTAAAATACATCGCGAACCTCTTTGTGCGCCTTTATCAACTCTTCTACAAACACCTTGGTCTTGGCTGGACGAAAGCGGCTGTTTGGGAAGAGCGCGTAAATGCCGCCTTCCTTATGGTGCCAGCCGGGCAACACGCGTTGCAAGCGGCCTGATGCCAGATCTTCGCGGATCTGAAAGGATGGGAGGAGACACAGGCCACCGTGGCCGAGGGCACATGCATGCGAAGTCAGTGTGTTCCAGACTGTAATTGGCGGGTTTTGGAGCACAAACTGCACCTCCTCCCCTTCAGCTGATTGCCACAATATTCCCGCAGGCAGCTTGCAGTGGTAGATCCAGTCTTTATCTTGCAGATCCATTGGTGTTGTGATTGGTCCCATTGCTTCGACATATTGCGGCGATGCCACAGTATATTGCTGAAAACTGCCAATTTTTCTTGCAATAGCAGAGCTGTCTTCTAACCAACCAACACGGATGGAGACATCTATTTTCTCCTTAAGCTGATCCAGTTTTTCGTCCGTAAAGACCGCATTGACCCTGATTTTTGGATATTTCACCCTCAATCGCATGAGCGCCCTGGCGACGACGCACTGGCCGTAATCTTCTGGCGCTGTGACCGTGAGCAAGCCGCTGGGAATCTCCTGCTCCTGCTGGAGTTCCTGTACCGCACGTTCCGCCTGAGCAAGAATTTCTGCAGCGTTTTCATAGAACCGCTGCCCTGCTTCTGTCATTTGAACAGAGCGTGTGGTGCGCACCAGTAGGCCTGCACCGAGCTCTTCTTCCAACTTTGCGACTTGGTGACTGACGATGGCTTTTCCCAGACCGAGCTTTTTCGCCGCTGCAGTGAAGGAGCCACTTTCGACGACTTCAACAAAGTGGCGGAGGCGGTTGAGATTGTAGAGGCTCATTTGATTGTCTCTATTTTTCATACAGTATGTCAAAATTATCTGCATTCTACAGATAGTCAAGTTGCCCTAGGTTCCCCTGCAACAAGGAGAAACCTATGACGCACTCATTCCTCTACATCTATGACCCGCTATGTGGGTGGTGCTACGGCGCAGCTCCCAGACTAGCGGATCTGGCCAAGGACTATGAGGTTGAGATGTTGCCAGCGGGCCTGTTTAGCGGTGCTGGTGCTCGGCCTCTGGATCGTTCTTTTGCGTCTTATGCCTGGGCTTCTGACCAAAAGATCGCAAAGCTGACAGGGCAGACTTTCAGCAGTGCTTATCAAAGTCAGGTCCTGAATGGTGACGGGCAAGCACTAGATTCAACATTTGCGACACTCGCTATGACCGCATGCTCGATCGTAGAACCAGCACGAGGGCCAGAGGCGCTGAAACTCATCCAAAACGCGCGGTATGTGGCTGGTGAAGACATCACTGATCTTTCATTGCTGGTAGGCTTGCTCTCCGGTTCAGACTTTGCAGATGCAGCTGCCCTGCTTCAAGGCCATATGACGTCTGTTGAAGCAGAGGCCGCACGGCGTGTTGCTCATGGCCAGATGGTTTTGAACCAGATGGGTGGGCGTGGTGTACCGGCACTTGTTGCAGACGCACACGGTGAACGCATGCTGCTGCCCTCTGATTTGCTTTTCGGCTCTCATGAACAGCTAACGGGGGCTTTGAACAGTTTCTCTCACAGCATTCAGCAGGACTTTCCTGCTCTTTAACCCCAAGGAAAACAAATGATTAAATCTCTTGCTCTTGCTGCAAGCCTTGCAGCAACCGCTACTCTTGCGCCTGTTGCAACCTATGCTCAGGATACAACCGCCCTAACTTTTGAGGTCTACAACCCGGGTGATGAGGGTCTGTTCCCTGTTACATCCACATTGATTGAAGGCCCAAGCGAAGCTGTTCTGGTAGATGCGCAGTTTCAACGCGGTGATGCTCAAAACCTGATTTCAATCGTCAAGGAGAGCGGTAAAACACTGACAGCCATTTATATCAGCCATGGTGATCCTGATTACTACTTCGGGTTGGATGTGCTGCGCGCAGCATTTCCTGATGCCAAGATTATTGCCACGCAGCCTACTGTCGAGAAGATCAAAGCCACAATTGAAGGCAAGTTTGCTTTTTGGGGGCCAATCCTGAAAGAAGATGCACCTCAGGATTTGGTCATTCCAGAAGCGATTGGCGGTAACGAGCTCAAAGTGGATGGAACACCAATTGAGATCTTTGGTCTTGAGGAACATGATCCATCTCACACCAGTCTTTGGGTTCCTTCAGAACGCACTGTTTTGGGTGGGGTACTTGTCTTTGACAACTCTCATATCTGGCAGGCTGATAACCCAACATCAGAGAAACGCGAAGACTGGCAGAAGAGCCTTGATGATCTTCTTGCTCTGAATCCGAAACGTGTGATCCCAGGTCATTTTATGGGCAAGACCAACAGCCAGACGGTGGGTTCTATTGCGTTCACAAAAGCCTATATCGCTGCGGTTGAGAAGAATGCAGCTCTTGCGAAAAACTCTGAAGAACTGGTGGCGCTGATGAAAGCAGAGTTTCCTGCACTGGAAGAACGCAGAACCAGTGACCTTGCTCTTGGAGCCAAGGTGGTGATGGGCGAGATGAAATGGCCTGCTGAATAACCTAAAACCTCAAGCTCCTGCAGTCTGATGTGAGGGCTTTTTTTGCTCGCTTTCCCTCCTCTATCCTGCGTCAAACCGTCATAATTTAATTTCCATGGATTTATATTCCTTGACACTTATTATGGGTAGAGCTACTCCTTTTTATGAGATCAGTGGAACAGCAAAGCCCTTGCCCCCAACACCAAGAGGCCAGATGGCGGTATCCGTCAGTTCCATTGATCTCTTATGAAATCAAGACAGCATAGGGGAAGGCCAAAGCCGACAGCAGTGGGTCATTCGCAGTCTCAGCAACTTGCAACATCATGAAGTTCTGTGCGAAATAGCATCTCAACAGACAAGGAGACGCGGTTGGCCAACAAGGACATTATCATCAAATCAGATTTGGAGATCGAGCATAAAGCCATGGCTTTGCTAATGTGCGCTGCTCAAGAGCATAAAGCGGAAATGGAACGCCTGATCAGTGGGCAGAACCTTTCTTTGTTACAGCTTACCATTTTGCATGGGCTCGACAAGTCACAAACAGGCACACTTACCGTGGGCCAGCTCAAATCGATTATGATTGATGACAGTCCTAACGTATCGCGTACTTTGAACAAGCTGGTCGCTCAAGGGTACATTGCCAAGGAGCGCAGCGAAGAGGATCAAAGAACCGTCTTTATCAGCATTACAGATGATGGGCGCATGGCCCATAGGGCTGCTGATGAGGAGCTTTTGAAGATGGGCCCCTCCTCTTTGACAAAGGACGATTACGAGAAGCTCTACGAGTTGCTGCTCAAGCTTTAAGGTCTGCCCCTTTTGCAAGACGCAAAGGGTTTGGCATGATTACCGTTCATAATCTGGAAAATTCACAGAGCATTCGCATTTTATGGCTGCTTGAGGAACTTGGTGTTCCTTATGAAATCAAGCAGTATAAGCGAGATGCAGCGACTGACCTCGCCCCTTCCGACTATAAACGCCTCCACCAGATTGGCACGTCACCAACAATCTCGGATGGTGACCTGGTTTTGCCCGAGACCAATGCGATCGTTGACTACATACTGGATAAGCATCCCAATGCCACGTTGCGCCCTGAGCCGGGTTCTGAGGAACGTGCACGGTACCTGTTCTGGTTCCATGCAACACAGGGCAGCTTTATGCCGCTGCTGCTGGACAGCCTGATTTTCAAGCGGATGATTTCCAAAGTTCCCTTCTTCTTGCGGCCAGTCATGTCTGCTGTGGTTGGGAAGGTACGTGCAGCTTATCTGGAGCCTCGCATCACCAGAATGCTTTCATTCATCGAAGAGGAATTGGGGCGTTCAACATGGCTTGCAGGCGACAGCCTGAGTGCTGCAGATATCGTGATGGGGTATTGTCTGGAGGTTGCCGAGGTTCGCATCGGTTTTGGTGGGCAGTATCCAAATATCACCGCGTATCTGGGCCGGATGCGTTCGCGCCCTGCTTATAAAACTGCTCTTGCCAAGAACGGTGCCTTCCGCCCGTTTGCCTCCTGATTTGCGGTGCTGTCATGATTTTCCATCACAAAGACGTTTCGCCGTATTCAGAAAAGATCCGACTTATGCTCGGCTACACCGGAATCAGTTGGTCCTCCGTACAAGCTCCTCTTACGCCGCCACGCCCTTCCATTGATCCATTGGTAGGTGGATACCGGCGTATTCCAGTTGCGCAGAAAGGAGCTGATGTTTTTTGCGATACCATCCTGATTGCAGAGGAGATTGCACAGTCTTCAGAAAACCCTCAATTATCTCCTTATGAGCAGAATGAGGCAATCAGCGCATTTCTAAAGGAGCTTGAGACAAGCGTCTTCTTTGGGTGCATTGCGTCTGTTCCAGTCTTTGGATTGATCAAAGCATTGCTCCAACAGGTGCCTTTGAGTGCAATTCCGGGCTACCTTCAAGATAAGAAAAAGCTGCTGACTGATACGCATCTCGTTCAGCCATCACGCGAAGAAGCAAAGGCCATTTGGCGGAGGTTTCTGGATCAGCTTGAAAGCCAGCTGACCTCTGATTTTCTGCATGGTTACACACCCGGCATCGCAGACTTCAGCGCGGTTCATATGGTCTGGTTTCGTGAAAAAATGGATCATCGGCAGGTGTTTGCAGGGCGCCGTCTGTTGAAAAACTGGTTTCACCGAATGGTATCCATCGGGCATGGATATCGTACGGAAATTTCGGCAAACAACGCACTCCAAGTTGCCTCGCACGCTGATCCACGAGAGATCCCAGTCGAGATGAAACGTAGTCCGTTGATTGGGGCATCAGTTGTTGTTGGGCCAACAGATTACGCAACACAAGGCACGCATGGTGAGCTGGTTGGTGAGGATGAACAGCGTTGGGTTCTTGCTCGTAATACCGATGTTGCAGGGCGTGTTCATGTCCATTTTCCCAAACGCCGTTTTGCTTTAACCCGAGTTCTCTGAGGTCTGCCATGGAAGCTGTTCGTCCCCAAAACCTGCACGGTCTGCACTTGTTCTACAACCCCTATTCCAATTGTGCTCAGCGGGTGATGCTGTTGCTGGCAGAGAAAGGCATTGAAGTTGAGATGCACTTTGTCGACCTTATGCGAAGCGAGCAACTAACAGCAAAGTATCATGCCATCAATCCGAATGCTTCGGTTCCCGCACTGGTGCATGACGGTGTGGCAATAAACGAGTCCATCACGATCTTGCACTATCTGGAGCAGCTTTACCCTGATCCATCCCTCACACCGGCAGACTCAACACTCAAAATGCAAATAGAAGCTCTGCTAGAAAGTGCGGACGCATCGCACATGAGTATGGTCGTGAACTATGTTTATTCCTGCGGATATGGGCGTTTACCGACACCGCGCGATGCCCAATTTTACAAGGATCACGTGCCTCATCGCGCCAAATTTCATGCAGAACGGCTGGCTGGTCGGACTGCCAACAATCCTGAGGGTGCGAAACGGATTGTTCATGAGCAATTTTCTGAACTTGAGAACCTTCTTAAGACCCAAGACTGGCTTGTTGGCAACCAATACTCACTGGCAGATATCGCCTGGTTCCCCAATACGATTATTCTTCGCCAGTTGGGCTACTCGTTCAAATCTCTACCAAATGTGAATGACTGGATCACGCGGATTGAAGCTCGTGAGGCCTTTAAGAACGGCATTCAAGCTCGTTTCCTGAAGATACCCAATTGGGTGCTTCGACTAAGTGCAAAGGTGCTTCGGCAACTTGGAGGGCGACGGTAGCCCAAATGAGAAATCCTGCGAATAGCTTACTTGTATGAAAGCAAGCATCAGCACGAACTCACGAAATACTCGAAAGGATTTTTCTGAATGTCAGTTTTGAACTTCTCTTACGCCATTATCAAAGACATGGATCAGTTTCAGCAGTATGTGCAAGCGGCTGCGGCATTGATGGAAGAGGCCGGAGTAGAGGTCATTGCGCGCGGCAAATTCTCGCAAACGAAACAGGGTGATGAGCTGATGCCACACATTGCAGCCGTGTTCCGTTACAAAGACCTTCAAAGCCTCGAAGATTTTTATACCTCCGAGGCTTACAAGAAAATCATCCCTCTCCGCGATGCAGCCTGCGAGATGACCATTCAGATATACGATGAGTAGAAGACTGTAGACCTACAGCAAGGCGATCCAGCGGCGGGAGATCTCCAGTCCCAACGCGTCAGCTCTTGGGCCAAACTTTGGTCCCTGCTCTTCCAGAATTTCGTTCCAGTGCGGAACCAGTTCATTGATTGGGCCATGGAAGCAGCCGTTCCAATGGTTCACCTGATCGACGGAGCACTCGAAATGGAACTGGATGGCGTATGTTGCACGGCCCATCTTGAAGGCCTGATTGGGCGTCATTTCACTGGATGCCAGATGTATGGCATCTTTGGGCAGAGTGTAAGTATCAGTGTGCAGGATGAAGATGTGGTCGTCTTCTTCAAAAGCAGAGATGACCGGATCTTGTTTGCCTTGCTCTGAGACTTGTAGCGGTAGCCAGCCGGCTTCAACCGGATTTCCCAAAATGTTCTCACCGCCGAATGCGCGTGCGATCAGTTGGCTACCGAGGCAGATGCCCATCACCGGTTTGTCGGCTTCGTGAAATGCAAGGATCGTGTCGCACACATCTTTCAGGAATGGGAACTCTTCATCCGCTCTGGCATGTTGCAAGCCGCCCAGAACAACCAGTCCGTTGAACTTTGAGATGTCGGTGGGAAGCGGATCATTTTGTGCCATGACACGCAGATCAATCGGCATTTTCGCGTGATCCAGCGCCTGTCCCAGCAGGCCAAGCGTTACGTTTTCGCAGTTTTCAATAACGAGAACGGTCATTCCAACTTCCTGTCATAAGCAGCTGTGCTTTCTTTGTTGGGCATGCTGCATTTATCATTGTTTTGTAGAAATCCGACCTAAAGCCTCTGTGAGCTTCTTAAGGACGAGTTCTAAGCTTCGTTTTCAAAGGCTCGTTTCATGCGCTGTTCCAGACCGCGAACGACCAGAGACAGCGAGACTGTCATGATGAGGTAGAGATACGCAACCACATTGTAGGTTTCAAAGAACTGAAATGTGGAGGCAGAATAGATTTTGCCGAGCTGGGTGATGTCTTGCACACCAAGCACAGAGACCAGCGCACTTTCCTTGATAAGCGCGATGAAGTCATTGCCCAATGGCGGTAGGATGTTCTTGAGTGCTTGCGGCCAGATGATAAAGCGGAACGTATGCCATCTGGAGAGGCCAAGTGCCCGGCCTGCCTCCAACTGCCCGTCATCGACGCTCTCAATACCTGCGCGAAAAATCTCTGCAATGAAGGCAGAATAACCGATGGATAGTGCAATGATCGCACGCCACAGCATGGAGAGATCACGCACCCGCAGCTTGTCGACGATCTCCCATTCAATCAACGGCCCCATGATCCAGTTGTAAGCTGCAACCATTTGTGGAGCGCCAACAAAAGCAATGTAAAAGAGTAGCACCAACATGGGTACGCCGCGCATGATCTCGGTGTAGAACGAGCACAACTCGCGGATGGCACGGTGTTTGGAACCACGCCCTAATGCAATGACAAGCCCTACGATGCTCGCGATGATGAACGAGACAAAGGTGACGAACAAGGTGATGCCGACACCTCTGAGAAGGGTCTCAAAGATCTGGCGATAATCACCATTTGCGGCGATGAGCCAGAGAAAGAAAACTGCGAGAACAAATGATGCGAGCAACCACCATGGAAGCTTGTTCAACCGGGATCTTGTGGCAGAACGCATGCCCATCGCGTTTCCTTTAAATCACGTTTTTGGATTTCTTGATGAGGTCCAGAAATCTTTTGTAATGCCTTTAATAGAAATGGCGGGCGCCGTGCACCCGCCAAATCAACTAAGCTCTTGTTAGTTCTTGGACTTATAGTCAAAGAACCATTTTTGGTTCAAGGCATCTATGGTGCCGTCTTCGCGCATGGCGCTGAGTGCTGCATTAATTGGCTCGCGCAGGTCAGAACCTGGGGTCAGAATGAAGCCAAAGTCTTCCGAACCAATTGGACCGCCAACGACTTTAAAGCTATCTGGGGATGCGCCCATGTAGCCTGCTGCTGCTGTTGCATCCATCAGCACCATGTCAACATCATCAGCACGCAGTGCCTGAACAGAAGCGCCAAAGGTTTCGAACAGTTGGATGCGCTTGTTGTTTTCATCACCATCCAACACAGCGTAAACAGCGGTATAAAAGTTTGTGGTGCCCGGCTGTGCGCCAACCAACAAGCCTGGGTCGTCAGCAAAAGCTTTTGAGTTGTCGAAGCGGTCTTCGTTCGCACGCACCAACATGAACATTTCGGAAGTCATGTAAGGATCGGTGAAATCGATCTGCTTTTCACGCTCTTCGTTGATGGTAATGCCATCCATGCCAACGTCAAACTGACCCTGACGGACTGCTTCGATCATGCTGTCCCATGAGGCCAAGCGCCAATCCACCTTCATGTTGAGGCGTTTTGCGATTTCGTTGAATGCGTCATATTCCCAACCGATGCCCTCACCGGTCTTGGGATCTGCGAAGTTCAAAGGTGTGTATGCATTTTCGGTCACTGCAACAACGGTGCGGCCCTTCAGATCTGGCAGATCCGTAGCGGAAGCTGCTGCTCCGAAACCGACAGAAAGAGCAAGAGTTGCTAATGCTAGTTTAAATTTCTTCATCATCGGGTATGTCCCCTCCAAGGAAAATTTGGTCACCACGTAGAAAAATCTGGCAGAATCACACCCGGCAGATGTTGACAGTTAGCCGATCAGTGAGCAATAGGATGCAGGTGATTGACCTGTAAAATACCTTAGTTAGCTTGAGTATTTACCCTGCAAATGCAGAGGCGGTCAACGAAAGCCTTGGTGATTTCCTAGGTTGTGCTACTGGTGTTAGAAGATACGGCTAAATGTCGTGGTGAACTTTTATAGACGGATATGTCGGTGCAAAAAGATCCCCTGAACAACGACGAGCCCTATCTTGAGGATGAGCACCACATGCCACTGGGCATAAGTTTGCTCAACTGGATCTCTGTCGGATTCCTGATCTATTTTCTTCTTTGTGCTGTTGGCCTTATTGAAGCTGGCTTTGTTGCCATTGGTCATCAGACAGCCGAACAGATCTTTTCCTACGCCACCAATCCAATTGCAGGCGTGCTTGTTGGTATTCTGACCACATCTTTAGTGCAGAGCTCTTCTGTCACCACGTCTATTGTGGTTGGCTTGGTTGCGGCAGGGATGCCGATCTCCATTGCCATTCCTATTGTGATTGGTGCCAACTTCGGCACGACACTCACCAATACATTTGTGAGCCTTGGGTATGCGCGAGATCGTGCAGATTTCCGGCGCGCCTTTAGTGCGGCGACGGTTCACGACGCATTCAACCTGATTTGCCTGCTGATCTTTCTACCGCTGGAGCTGGCCTTTGGCTTTTTGCAGAAAATTGCGATGGCTGTTGGTGATTTTTTTACGGCGCTTGATCCGGCCGACAATCTGATTACCGCAAACTTCAAATTCGTCAATTACTTAACCGAACCCCTCATTGGAGAAATCCGTGAGCTGGCGTACGGTCTGGCACAACCGTGGAATGGTCTTGTGATTGCAGCGATGGGCTTTGTGATGATTGTAGTCAGCATCACGTTTGTAAGCCAGTTACTCAAGCTTCTGCTGGCTGGCCATGCTCGTCGTCTGGCCGAGAAGATGACATCTGTTGCACCGTCCTCCGGCATTTTCACCGGACTGGTCGCTACTCTGCTGCTACAGTCTTCTTCAGCAACAACCAGCTTGATTGTTCCGCTGGCGGGTTCCGGCGTTCTGACAACCAAGCAGGTTTACCCATTCACACTTGGCGCGAACATCGGCACTTGTTTAACGGCAATTCTGGCTGCATTTGCTGTGACTGGTCAGCGGGAACTGGCATTTGAGATTGCAATCGTGCATCTGGTTTATAACGTGCTGGGTGTTGTGCTGATCTACAGTGTGCCCTTCATGCGCTATCTGCCAGTGCGCCTTGCTGAGTTTGTTGGCGAACTGGGTGCACGCCGGTTTGTCGTGGCTGCGAGCTACGTGGTTGGCATCTTCTTTTTGATCCCGGCTCTTGGCATCTTCCTGCTGAGCAGATAATCTGGCTTAGGACTTCTTTCCTTACTGGTGCCCTGTGCTTTGTTGTGTGTTTGGGCAGCTCTTTCTTTACCTGATCGTGGGTTCTTATGCCTTTGCAAAACCGTGTTGCTCCCAATGGTGAGCTGTGTGCTGTCCCTGCCCGTGGCATGTTCATGGGTAATCGCGGTGGCCGTATTCATGATCCAGAGACGCAGAAACTCACTGGCCGAACGCATGCTTCTCGCAGGTGGTTATGCTGCTCCACGACCTATAAAGACTGGCACCGCGATGTCTGGGGCAAGTTTTATACGGAACTCTTCTTCTTTGACGAGGTGACTGCGCTGGCCGCAGGCCATCGGCCTTGTTTCTTTTGCCGCAAGGAGGATGCACGTCGTTTTGCTGAGCATTGGAAGAACTGTGAAGGATTGGAAGTAGCTCCAAGTTCCGATGAAATGGATTTGGTTTTGCATTCGCAACGTTGCGGGCACAAGAAATCACCGGCTTGTCTTCCGCAGATCAATCCGCATGAGGACTGGCCGGATGGGACGGTGGTTCATTGCGGCGACAGGTTTTATGCTCTGAGGAACCACAAATGGTGGAGCTGGAGTTTTGAAGGATATACGGCGGCTGAGCGGGAGTTGCCCGAGGATGTGACTCTGATTACGCCACCGCAGATCATTGCGATCCTGAATGATGGCTATAGCCCGAAATGGGGCATATTTAATCTATAATACTGACCTATAGCGCCGTAAACCATTCGCTTTTCAAATGAATTGATAACGTTTATTCATTTGTTTCATCATGCGATTTCATGCAGGACGTTGCTTGAAACACTTTGTATTGGCAGGAATATTTCATGACGAGTGCTAGCGATATTGATGCAGGCATTGCAATTTCTCAAAAGCCTCAAGCACTTAGTATGTTCGATCTCGCACTGTACGGCACAACCGTATTTGCGTGGGGCTTTAGCTGGTATGCCTTGAAGTTGCAGGCGGTCATTACCCCTGAGATTGCACTGTTCTGGCGGTTTCTGTTTGCGACAATCTTGATGTGGGGCTGGGCAATCTTTGGCGGACATAAGATGGCCTTTCCGTTGCGCGCTCACCTGAGCTTTGGTGGGCTTGGTCTGCTGTTATTTTCAACCAACTTCCTACTGTTTTATCACGGCTCGCGTGAGCTGCCTTCAGGTTTACTGTCGGTGGTATTTTCCTTAGCATCCGTTTTCAACATCGTGCTTGGCTTCATTCTGTTCAAACAGAAAGTGAGCCGCGCGCTTGTGGTTGGTGCCGTGCTTGGCTTCTCCGGCATCTGTCTGATGTTTTATCAAGAGATTGCAGGCAGTACCTGGAACATTGCAGCGTTGGGCGGGCTTGGTCTGTGTGCTCTAGGGACTTTGAGCTTCTGTTTTGGCAACATCGTCTCTGCACGTGCGACAGCCAAAAAGATCTCGGTGATCTCAGCCAGTGCATGGGGCATGGTGTACGGCACTGTTCTTCTTGGTCTGAATGGCCTGTTACAAGGTGCCAGCTTTGTGGTTCCGTTTACGCCGGAATTTATCTGGAGCTTCCTTTACATGGTGGTCATCGGTTCCATCGTCGCCTTTGGTGCTTATCTGACATTGCTGGGGCGGATCGGCTCAGCACGCGCTGGCTATGCGACAGTGATGTTCCCGATCGTAGCGCTTGGCGTTTCCACGGTGATGGAAGGTTACACCTGGACTGCAACATCCATTCTTGGTTTGATGTTTGCTTTGGGTGGTAACTGGATCGTGCTCAGCCGCTCTGCCAAAAAATAAGCCCGGTGATTTGAACCACCGGACTTGAAGCATTTCAATAGAGAAGTCGCTTACTCAGCGGCTTCTGTTTCCATTCCGTTATATTCCATCGTGACATTGCCAATGGACGCTACGATGTGATGGCAAAGCGCATCATGAACCGGCTCAATTGCCATTTGAGATCTGATGATGGTGATGTCACAAGGTGGCAAAGGCGGCAGGCCTTCTTTTTCTCCAAGAATCCGCTGCCCCTGACGCAACGCACTGGCTGGCAGGATTGCGATCGCTAGTCCGGCATTTACGGCACCAGCAAGAGCTGCCGCACTGGCACTGGTGTACACCACCTGATGCTGAACGTTCAGATGATCAAGCGCGGCAACACCTGCCTGTCTCCATGAACAAGTTGTTGGGCCAACCGCAAGACGTAATGGACGCTGGTCATGAACGATATGCTCACGAGAGCCTATCCATTGAAGAGGCTCACGGCGCACAATCTGTCCCGGTACGCTGGTGCAGTCACCACTGGTGACGATTCCCACGTCCAGATCACCCTTTTGGATTCGCCGGCCAATTTCATTTGAGCTGGAGCATTCCACATCCAAATTGATGCAAGGGTTCAGCCGATTAAATGCTGCAAGTACTTGTGGCAACAGTCGTTCTGCGTAGTCATCTGGCAGCCCGAGTCGGATGCGTCCGGCAATCTCAGGCTCATGAAACGCAGAGAGCGTTTCGTCGTTTAAAGCAACCATGCGCCGCGCATATTCGACAAGACGTCTTCCGTGCTCCGTTATCCTAGAGTTACGTCCGTCTTTAACAAATATTGGCTGTCCGATACGTTCCTCAAGCTTCTTCATTTGCATGGAAACAGCGGACTGAGTTTTATGTACGGCATCGCCAGCCTTGGTAAAACTTCCCAATTCTGCGACGGCCAGAAATGTTCTCAATTGATCGACATCGATCGAATAAGGCATGGGCTCCCTCCCATTTGACGATGATCAATCAATCACGATCTTGAATGGATTTCAATCGAAAACATTCTCTTGTTTGTCTACAACTTTTCGGTGATATTTGACGCATCGAACGACACCGTTCCCTCTTTTTTAAACCCCCTATACCAGTTCCAATGGATAGCCAGAGCAGCTTATCCAAACGGGAGAGTGATACCATGACGCTTGCATTCCCTACCCCTTCTGAATATCGCAACCCAAATCGCGCTAATGCAGGCACCTTTGAACCGCTGACGCTGGCTCACACACTGCATGTGCTGACTGCTTTGCCTCTTAAGCTCTGGAAGCACTACCAGGACCGACGCGCCATGGTTGAGCTTGCACGCCTAGAAGACCGTATGCTGGACGACATCGGCATTACTCGCGATGACGTATTCAGCGCGCTTTCTGCTGGTGATGGTAAAGACCCAAGCTGGCATCTGCGTATTCGTGCCAGTGAACGCCGCTGCGCAGAAATGGAAAAACGCCGCCAACGCGCATAATTTTTGTGGGAGCCTCAATTGGCGGCTCTACCCCTAATTGAACCGCCAAAAATTCATCACCCACATATGAAAAGGGCCTGCATTACGCAGGCCCTTCTTCTTTTCCGGTATACGGAACTTATTCTCATCATGCCACTCAGGCAGAGGCTGCGGTTTTCTCAAAGGATTTCGCCAGATAATCACTCAAAGCATTTGCTGCTTTGAAGTGGCTTTCCTTACCGCGAACCAGCTTGACCACGTAGTTTGGCAGCTTTGGCAGGCCTTCCAGTTCCAACAGCCCGGCACCCGATGCAACAAGGGATGAACGTGGCTGAATTGTAATTGCCATGCCACTTGCTGCTGTCATTTCAACAAGGCCAGGATTACTTGAACTATATTGGATACGGAATGCACGTTCGTCATCCTCAAGCGCTTCAACAGCAGCCTTTCGGATGCGACATTGTTCCAGACCAACAGCCAATGGCAGTTCTCTTTCACTGGCAAGTTTGAAATTGCTGCCTGCTGCCCAAACGAGCCGCTCGCTGGAGAGAACACTCCCCTCACCAGCTTCAGCTTCATCTGCAAGGCTGCCGATGATAGCAAGATCCAGTTTGCCTTCTCCCAAAGCTTTACGAAGATCTGCCGCTGGTGCGCAGACGATGGATGCTTCAGCTTTTGGATTGTTCTTAGAGAACTCGAAAATGATCTTTGCGGTTCTAGTTTCGTCAATGCCTTCCGCAAGACCAAGACGAACCTTACCGGTCACTTCGCGCTCTGAGAACATAGCTAATGTCTCGTCATTTAAACGAAGCATCTGACGGGCATGGCGCAGCAGTAGCTCACCATCTTCTGTCAGTTTTGAGTGCCGCCCTTCTCTCCGGAAGACCGTGCGCTCAAGCTTGTCTTCCATGCGGCGCATTTGCATGGAAATCGCTGATTGCGTTTTATCAAGTTCTTCTGCTGCTCTTGTGAAGCTCCCAGTATCCGCAATCATTACCAGAGTTCGCAGAGAATCTAAGTCTAATAGTGCTGTCATGTCCCCAATCCATAACAATTTGATATGAATATACAGCATACTGGTGGAAAGAAAACCGAGAGTTGGAATATAATACTTTATTATCGCAGTCTTTTCCCTCTCTTAGGGAGTTTTGACCAATTCATCACAATAATTAATATAATCAAACTTGCTCTTATATTCGACGAGACTCTCAAAAGAATCCAATAGTTGAAATAAAAACCGAAAAATAACAATCGGCTTGGAGTTACGATATAAAAAACATCTAGTAATTCTCTCTGAGATAGAGAGTTATGCTAGATTAATTCATGTAGGTTTGTGTTCCTTTGGACGATCAGGCTAGTTCTGAACTCTCGGTCTGAACGGAAACGGAGGAAATTGCAGTAAACAACTTCCTCAATTCGTGATCTTCATCACAAAAAGTTATCCTCAGGTATATGTGATAAATTGTTACCTATGTGAGCGAGTTGGCCAAAAAACGTTGCAATATTTCTGCCAAGCTTCGCCCTGGGCTTGTTGCATTGCTGCCAAACCTCCAGACAAGGATGATACAGGCGAATCCTTCAAAGTAGATTGGTGGGCCCGAGGACCTGATCCATTTTCCGGAGACGGTGACTTCTTGGCTCGCGTGTTTTGCACTTTAGATTCTTCTGGTGCCTCATTGTGGTCATCTGAAGCTGAGCTTGTGCCCTGCAGAGCATTTGTCCAAAATTCGAGCATCGGATTTTCTAAGGGCATCATCTGCGACCAGAAAGCTTCTCGTGCATCCAAGATTGGGTTACGCGCTGCATCTGTGTCCTGATGGAACTCCGGACATCCCTTCGCGAAGCCTTGCAAGTAGGCTTCCATCATGGTGCGCTGCGGTCCTGCCAAATAATTTTTCACCATGTTGCCATAGGATAGCATCAGCAAAATGGGCATTAACTCCATCCAGCTTTCGACATTCATGGCATCTTTGCGACTGAGGTGACGCTGCATGGCTGCGCTGATGTTTTTGTCACCGCTGAACATGCTCATGACTTGAGAGAGCATAGCCTGCTGTGGCAACCCGGTCATCCCTTGCCATTTGGACGGATCAGCCCAGTTCATGTATGGAAACTCAGAAACACCTGCAGATTTGGTCTCCGACTTTCCAGAGGGCGCTCCCTCCTTCTGCATAAAGGGCATAAAACCGTGACTGGTCTCACAGTAGTCCTTATAGGCCTTTGCATAGTTTTGGCTGAGCATTTCCATAAGGGAAAACATATTGTTATTGGAATGTCGTAACATGAGGTTTTCCCCTCGTAAGCTTCTCGCGGCTATTTAAACACTCAACAGACGTAACGTCAGTTCCCTAATTTTGGATGTAGTATTCTGCAAATATTATGTCTAAGAGACGAAATTTGATTGAATTGGGTTCAATAGTGACATCTGCACTAAACAATTCGGTAGACATCAACCGCCTCCTCGCGCCCACGAAGCTGATAATCACCCAAGTGTTTGGTGTGTGACTTGTCACTCAGATGATCCACGGTCGCGTTGGTGGCCAGGGCAATCACTCTCGCCTCTGGATCAACCTTCTTACCAAGTTCCTGAAGTCGTGCGGCCACATTCACAGCGTCTCCGACCACAGTATAGTTCATCCGCTCAATAGCGCCGATGTTGCCAACAACGACAGTTCCTGTGTGAACACCGATACGTAAACGCGGCTTTTCAATCGCGCCCTCTTCGTTTTCGAGCTCTTTCTCCAACCTCTGCGCAATGAGATGTACCGCATCAATAGCCGCTTGCGCATGGTTTTCCATAGTCTCCGGGGCACCCCAGAATGCCATGCATCCATCTCCAATGTACTTATCGATGGTTCCATGGGTGTGACTTATGCAATCTGCTAGCTCCTGAAAGTGGGTGTTAAGTAAGGTCGTGGTCTCTTCTGCAGTCAGCTTAGAAGCAACACCGGTGAACCCTGCGATATCAGAGAACAGGATTGTCATTTCACGAAGCTCGGTGCTGTTGAGGCCTTCAAATTCTCGTTCTAACAACACTCTGACAAGATCTTTTGGTACATATCTTGAGAAAGCGCTGAGGGCTACACCTGCTGAGTTAAAGGCCTGGTTTGCCTGATCTACCTCTTTAAGTCGCGACCTAGGTAATGCATTCAACCCTTCCATATTCAGTTTTCTGATGGCATTTGCTTGCGTTCCAAGAGCAACAAACGGTCCTGCGAGTCTTCGGCCGATCAAAAACATCAAGAGAACGCCGACTGCCAGAAAAGCAGTAGCAGCGACAAAGATTTTGTGCAGGTTATCGAATGGAACACTGAACTCGGACGCCAATACATAGCTTCCGATGATGATAGGGAAACGATTTCCATTTCTCAGATCGTCATAAAGATACAGATATGTACCATGCGTTGTTGTGTCGATGTGTGCTTCATAAGTGGTATTAAGAGACTTGCGCTTGGGATTGTGGCCCCAAATGCTGGTGAGCGGTGTATCTTTCAGGTCTGAGATCAATGGGATCGGCTTGGCTTTGCTCGGCTTGAAGCTCAAGAAGGCTGGTTCTGAACTCGCGAGCACTTGATCTCGTCCATAAAGGATAAAAGGAATTTGAGAGGCCCGCCACTTGATGCGAGCCATCAATTGCCCAAGCAGAGCGGTCGGGTAATCCAACGTGAGTCTGGAGATTGTATTATCGACCGGGTTCCTGATGTAGACGGCGAACTGCATGAAAGTTTCACCGAGGCTCGCATCATAATAAGGCGGTGCCCAACGATGATTGCCAACCTCCATATCCTGCTCATTTGGCGGCGTGACCATCACCTGCTGAACGGGTTGGTTTGCATGATCCAGCTGCACTGAAATCCGACGCCCCGTCGGGAAGGTATAAGAAATCCGCTTAATGTTGGTCTGACGAGATAGGATTGAAATCAACTGTTCCCGCAAAGCCATAGGAGCACTGTAGACGAGCGGATCAGACAGGACTTCAGCCGCCAGCAACCCCATTCGTTCTTCATTGCGGAAGAAGTCTTCAACAACCTCAAGACCACGTTCAACAATGAGAGCCCCGGTTTCACGCATGATAGCGGTTGTCTGACGGTTGGTGGCGTCGGACACATAGAGGAGCATAGAACCGCCGATTAAGGCCAGCAGCATAGCTGCGCCAATGCTGAAGACGACGGAGATGGACAAGCGCCATCTTTTGCGGCCTTTTTTTGCTGAGCTCTGATGCGGGTGCTGCTTTTCAGCGTCAGCAGTCTTGTTATTCAGGTCCATTCAGGCCTCCATTTGGAGGTATCTTAGAACCAATCTCCCAATTTTGCCTGAACAACGGCCAAAGCCGCGACGGCAGCGGTGTCTGCTCTTAAAATCCGTGGGCCAAGCGGGATAGCATGTACGAATGGTTTGCTATGCAAAAGCGCACGCTCTTCCTCGGAGAAACCACCTTCCGGGCCGATGAGTATCGCCAAAGGTCCTTTGGGAACATTTTTCAGTGCATCCAACGGATTGTGCGTCCCATGGCCTTCGTCACAGAAGATAATCTGGCGATCACCTTCTTCTTGCTCCCACATAGAAAGAAGTTTCTTTAGTTGCTGCGGCTCCATTACGGAGGGGATAGAAAGCACGCCGCACTGTTCACAGGCTTCAAGCACATTGGATTCCATGCGCTCCAGCTTCACCTTTGGGTTTTGGGTGAACTGGGTGAGCACCGGACGTAAGCGCCCTGCTCCCATCTCCACGGCCTTTTGAACCATGTAATCCAGGCGCGCCAATTTCAACGGTGCAAACAGATAATCCAAATCTGGCATTGGTGTCTGCTCACGCAACTGCTCAGTCACAATCAGCTGACAGGATTTGCGCCCCGTTGGCAGGATCTGAGCACGCCATTCTCCATGCTTACCGTTGAAGACGAGCACGTCGCCGCCCTCCTTCATGCGAAGGACATTCAAAAGGTAGTTAGCCTGTGCGCGGTCTGCCTCCAATTGAAGGCCAGCGCGGAGATCTTGATCGACAAATAAGCGTTGCATACGAAACTCATAGCGGGACATGGGGGCACCATATGCCAAGCACACGGCAGATACCACTTTGCGCTTATAGATTTGCTGGTGAGAACTCAATGTCTCAACAGGTGGAAGCGCTTCTCACGGTTCCCCTTTGCAATTGTCGCAGGCTACACTAAGAGAGAATGGTTTACTTTTTGCCGCATATGAAAGAAGTCTGACATTGTCTGAACGCTCCAACATTGCTGAATATACCGTCTCCGAGATTTCCGGCGATATCAAACGCGAGCTTGAGGACAAGTTTGGCTATATCCGTGTACGGGGCGAGTTGGGCCGTGTGAGCAAACCTGCTTCAGGGCATATCTATCTGGATGTAAAAGACGATAAGTCCGTGCTTTCGGGCATTATCTGGCGCGGCAATGCTTCACGGCTCAAGGTTCAGCCAGAACAGGGTCTTGAAGTCATTGCGACGGGTAAGATCACCACTTTCCCCGGGCAGTCCAAATACCAAATGGTGATCGATAGCCTTGAGCCAGCAGGCGCTGGTGCATTGATGGCTCTGTTGGAAGAGCGCAAGCGCAAGCTGGCAGCGGAAGGTTTGTTTGCTGAAGAGCGCAAGGTTGCTTTGCCGCGCATGCCGCGCGTGATTGGCGTTGTTACGTCCCCAACTGGCGCAGTTATTCGCGATATCCTGCACCGCATCAGCGACCGCTTTCCTCTGCATGTTTTGGTTTGGCCAGTTCGCGTACAGGGTGAGAGCTGCGGCTCTGAAGTTGCAGCTGGTATTCGCGGTTTTAATGCGCTTGAGGCCAACGGAGCTATCCCACGCCCTGATGTTCTGATCGTTGCGCGTGGTGGTGGCTCGATTGAAGACCTTTGGGGCTTTAATGATGAAGCTGTGGTTCGTGCTGCAGCAGACTCCCAAATCCCGCTGATTTCAGCTGTTGGCCATGAGACAGACTGGACATTGATTGATCTGGCTGCCGATGTACGTGCGCCAACGCCAACTGGTGCTGCTGAGTTTGCAGTTCCGGTAAAGGCTGAGATGACCGCTCAGGTGGATGATCTGTCCCGCCGCCTCTCAACAGGCCTGTTGCGCTTGGTCCAAACGCGCCGAACGGAGCTGCGGGCAGCAAGTGCAGCACTGCCTGCTCCACGAGATCTTCTTGCTCTTCCACGCCAGCGGTTTGATATGGTGGCAGGCCGTCTTGAGCAGGGACTGAAGACGAATACGCAAATCCACCGGAATTCTCTGACAGCAGTTTCCTCCGGCTTACGTCCTATCACACTTGAACGGCAGGTTGCGCAAGGGCGCGAGCGGCTTCAGGTTTTGAAAGGTCGTGCCATTGCAGCCTTTTCCAACCAGGTACAACGGCAACGCCTGCGCCTTTCCAACTCTGCCGGGCTTTTGGCCTCACTAAGCTATGAGCGAGTGATTGAGCGTGGTTACGCTGTGGTGCGTGATCAGGCTGGTGTTCCACTGGCCGGCGCACAGGATGTTCAGGCAGGGCAATCCCTGAAACTGGAGATGAAGGGTGGCACTGTTGGAGCTGTGGCTGATGGGGGTGGGGTAACGCCAACACCTCCGCGACCAGTGAAGCCGATGCCAGAAACCGTCGTTGAGGCTACTGCGGAGCCAACTTCTCCTCCAAAGAACTTAGAGGAGCATGTGGCTCAGACGAAAGCAAAGCAGGCTAAGCCCGCTCCGAGAAAGAAGAAAAGTGTGGTTGATCCAGACGCACAAGGCAGCTTGTTTTAGAAGTGATTACGGAGGAATACCCTCTATTTCCTCATTATTGCGTGATTAAGAGATCAGGACTATATTGAGGAAGAGAAAGGGAGCAAATGCCCCCTTTCCCGGTGGATTATTTGAAAGTAGCACGGAACCAGAGTACCAGTCTGTTCCGTGCTTTTTCAATTTTGAACTTCAATTCAAGCTTCATCCATCTACCACCTCCTTCACCAGGCATTGCTACGATCGGAGTGCCTAATCTCTCCGATTGCGCGGACTGGCTCACGCTGCTGCTTTGCAAAGGAGATGGGTCTCAGGATGCTATCGAACCTCGGCAGAAATCACTATCCGAGAGAGTTGGGGTATGTGTCCTTGGAGAGAGATGAAAGCAAGTCAGGCGGAGGCTGTCGATAATTCGACTGGCTCCTTAAGCAAGGCAAGATGGAAGCTTCCGCTTTGCTTGAAACCAATAGCCTCATAGGCTTTCGCTGCCGCTGGATTATCAGTGAACAAGACGGACTTCTGCACACCTTGTTTCTTCACAAGTTCCAGTGTGAGTGCGACGACAACTCTGGCATATCCGTTGTTGCGATGTTCAGGTGGTGTCCAGACAGGGCCGACTTGCACGATTTCTGCAAGGGTTGCGTTGAACCCGCTCAACGCGACAGGTTGCTCTCTATCCAGCAAGACCCATGCATTACCGCTTTCTTGCATTTGCGTTACGCGGTTTGTGATGTGTTTGTCATGCTCTGCGCTGGCTTCACCATCAAAGGCTTCCAACTCGTACGCTTTTAGCCAATCGAACAGTAATGACGTATCAGCTTCTGAGGTTGGGATCAGAGTGAACTGATCGCTGGTGGCTGTCTCAGAGAGCTGCAGGTCCTCCAAGGCTAGCTGATAGAGGCCTTCGCTGCGGTTGGTATTGTAGGTACCTGCTGATAAGCTCAGTTTGTTCAAAACAAAACTGACTTGTTCACTATCGCCAAGCATTCCGGCAATCGGGCGATTAACAACTTCACAAAAGTGCGTGGTGAGTGCTTCCAGAGCGTTCAAATCAGGCGCCTGAGCCATCAAGTTGCCGTTCCAGAACTGCGCCAAAATACCTTTTAACTCGTCGGCTGCGTCGTAAGCGCCCCAATACTCTCCCGAATAGAGCTCGCCCGTGTACTCCAGGCCCGTCTTTTCGATATTATTGAGCAGAAACATTGAGCTGTAGACACGCTTCATCAGAAACTGCCAAACCGCTTCTTGATGTTGATTGGATAATTTTTTGATTTTCATGGCAATGCTCTTTGTTGGAAACCATTAAGTATGACGCAGTAAAAAACCCCGGTTCACCGACCAGGGTTTTCCATTATCTCAACTGATCATCCGCTTTACATCAAGGATGGCAGGAAGGTGATGATTGCCGGGAAGGCCACCAAGACAGCTACGGTCAACACATCCGCAACAAAGAACGGTGTCGCGCCGCGGAAAACTTCCTGAACCGGGATGTCTGGACGCACACCGGAGACCACGAAGCAGTTCAAGCCAATGGGCGGTGTAATCAGGCAGAGTTCTGCCATTTTCACCACGATGATACCGAACCAGATTGCGCAGGCTGCACCGGACATGCCAAGCGTGCTTTCTGCTGCACTGACATCGAGGCCACCATTGAGTGCCATGATTGCCGGGAAGACCACCGGAAGGGTCAGCACGAGCATGCCGATTGCATCCATGAACATGCCAAGCACAGCATATCCAAGCAGAATGCAAACAATGATCATCATTGGCGGATAATCCAGTGCGACGATGAACTCTCGGAACGCATCTGGCAGGCCTGCAAAACCGAGGAAGCGGACATAGACGAGCACGCCCCAGATGAGGGTGAAGATCATTACTGTCAGCTTCGCCGTCTCGTGAAGAGCCAGGAAAAGCTGCTTAGCGCGCATACCTTTGTAAAACGCAGCCAGCAGCACAACGAATGCGCCACACGCGCCAGCTTCTGTTGGGGTTGCAAAGCCGAAGTAGAGGCTGCTGAAGATGATCAGGATCACGCCAATGATTGGGAATGTCCCAGGCACAGATTCAAAGCGCTCTTTCCAGCTGTAGCCACCGATTGCAGGTGCTCCGCCCTGCCATGCAGCGATGACGTAAATAATGGCTGCATAGATGAGAACGGAAACAACACCGGGCAAGAAACCTGCCATGAGGAGTTTGCCGACGCTCTCTTCCACCAAAATAGCATAGATCACGAGGATCGCACTTGGCGGGATAAGCGAGGCCAGTGTTCCACCAGCCGCAACCACTGCTGCGGAGAGGCGTTTGGAGTAGCCTGCCTCCAACATTTCAGGGATCGCAACACGGGCGAACACCGCGGAAGTTGCTGTTGATGCGCCTGATACAGCCGCAAAACCTGCTGTGGCGAAGACAGTTCCGATTGCCAAGCCACCCGGAAGCCAGCCCAGCCAGCGTTTTGAGGCTTCAAACAGTTGCTTTGTCAGGCCTGCATAATAGGCCAGAAAGCCAATCAGGATGAAGGTTGGCAGAACGGACAGTGCATAGGTCACGGATTTGGAATGTGGGATCGTGCCAGCCATTTTTGCGGCGGTCATAACACCACGTTCAAACCCGAGGCGCATGGAGAAAATTGCGACCATACCCATAATGCCGACAAACGCTGCTGCAAAAGCAACTCGAACACCAATGATGACGAGGAGCAGGAGCATCCCAGTCATGATGAGACCGATATCAAACGGGGTCATGATGCACCTCCATGGGCAGGAGTTCTCATTTCAGGCCCCTCTTCTCCGTTTTCGGCGGAATGGAATGTCTCCTCAATCTCAGCTTTAGCATGCTGAGCAGCATCCATTACGTGCGGTAAATCCAGAACTGAAGCTGACGGATTGATAATAAGGCGGCTGTAGCCAAACAGTTGAAGAACAAGGCGAAGCCACAACAAGGACAATGCAAGCGGAACAACAAACTTGGAGGGCCAGGTTGGGATGGAAATATCCATGGTGCTGTCCCCGAAGGTCCATGCCCTGTCAAAGTGCAGGAAGGAGCCATAAATCAACACGGATACAACAAGCAGAATTGCCAGCACGCCAAGAAACTCTGCAATCCACTGAGTACGGCCTTTGAAGACGCCGATCACCAACTCCATACGGATGTGGCCGCCAACACGCTGACAATAAGCTATCCCCATGAACGCGAATACGGCCATGGCTTGCTCTGTAATATCAATAAAACCGGGTACGGGCTGGTTGAACAAGTTGCGTCCGGCGACCTGAATAACAGCCAGCAACATCAAGACGAGGATAGATGTTGCTGCAATGAGGTTGAACAGGTTTTCGATTCTTCCCAGCACACCATTAAAGCGGAGATAGGCCATATCCGACTTGGGATATGCGGGGCCGTTTGATTTGGACATGTTATCAGCCCGATTTTAAGAGAAATGTTGTGCCCTGCTCTGAGCGAGTACTTTTGAGCAGGCTCTTAAACAAAACTCCGATGAGCAGCCATCGGAATAAAAAAGGCGCACCAAGCAGAGTGCGCCTTTTGATAGGTAATTACTTACCAGCAATTGTGTTCTGTACGAGCGTGAGCAGTTCTGCAGCAGGGAGACCCTTTGCAGACATGTCTTCAACCCACTTGTCCCAGATTGGTTTACCAGCAACAGCCTTGAAGGCTTCAAGCTCTTCTTCTGTAAAAGAGATTTGCTTTACACCGTTTGCTTCCAGAGCTGGATAGAACTTGTCGTAGACCTTTGCATAGGTGTCCAGGTAATGCTGAACTGCAGGGGCTACACTTTCATCCAGAGCTTTCTGGAACTCAGGAGCCAACATGTCGTAGGCGTCTGTGCTAACCACAACTGGACAGCTCACGGTGCCTGGGTTCAAGTTGTTAGTCCACCAGCTGCCGGCTTCAACTGTTTTGAATGACAGGTGCGCATGAGGCGCAAAAGCAACGGCCTGCACAGTACCAGAATCAATTGCCTGATACGCTTCAGAAGCTGTCACGGTTGTTGGAACAGCGCCGATGGTCTTCATCGCATTACCAACGCCGCCAAGAGCACGCACGCGCATGCCTTCAAAGTCAGCCAGCTTAGCAGGTGCGTCGCCTTTACCCAGCAGGTTGTACTGCGGCATTGGGGATGGCATCAACAGCTTTGCATTCCAACGACCCAGGTCTTTTTGAACTGCAGGGTGATTGTAGAGCGCGAAATCTACCTTCACCTGAGTTTCCAGATCCGGCACGCCGAGGAATGGCAGATCGGTGGTGGTCAATGTCGGGTTTTTATCTGCATGGTAAGATGCACAGAACTGCGCCATCTCGAACGCACCGATGGAGATGCCATCAAGGTTTTCGCGAGATTTGGAGAGTGCTCCACCGTAATGCAGCTTGATTTCGAATTTGCCGTTTGTGCGTGCAGCCACTTCTTCAGCCAGCTTTTCAACGTGCTCGGTAAATGCACGGCGTTTGCCCCACAACGAGACATTCCAGGTCACATCTGCAGCCAGAGCTTCGCCCACAAACGCGGAGCCCATAGTTGCTGCGAGCACAGCGGTCGCAACCTTAAGATTTTTCATTTATCAACTCCCGAAAATAAATTGGCCGTCTTTGCAATAGGTGCAAATCCAGCCCCTCCCTGAATTCCGTCGAATATAGAAATATCACAATTTTCTCAGTAATAAACCTTAGTAATTCGAAGATTTAATGACTATTCACATGCCCCTAGGTTCGTTCGTCCAAAATATCTTAGCAGGGTGCAAGTGTATAAAAACTCTGCTTTTATTCAGCTAATAAGTTCTTCTTTGTCTAAAGTATAAAGACTTTAAGTATACCTATTTGGAGCGAAACTGGGCTACCTTACACTCCTTTACTTATAATAATAGTGAAACTGCATTATTTTTCAAAACCTTATCCCAATGATTAAGGTTGACAAGGATCAAAGCAGCTATTGCAATGCTGACCTAATATTTCAGGCGAGGGACAACCTCCCGTACCGCTAAGAAATAGAGGGCAAGGAGACAAGGCTTATGGCAATCAAGGACATTCTCACCATTACAGACCTGAACGGCGATCAAACAGCATCTAAGGTTGCTGTTGAATTTGCCCGTCAGGCAGGTGCACATGCAACTGGGCTTGCACTGGCATTCGAGCCAATCGTTCCCGGCTTTTTAGCAGCACCAATGCCAACCGATTATTTGCAGGTTGCTAAAAATCAGGCCATCGATGCTGCGAAGACTTCTACTGAGAAGTTCAAAGGCTACGCAGAACTTGCTGGTATCTCCACTGAAACTCGTGTGGAAGAGATCGTCACCGGTGGCAGCCTCGAATCCATCATGGGCCATTGCCGCTTGAGCGACATGGTTGTGATTGGTCAGGACAATCCTGAAGCACCTGAGCCAATGCGCGAAATGCTGATCGAAGGGCTTTTGTTCGAGTCTGGCGTGCCGACACTGATCGTTCCATTCATCTCCAAGGGTAACTTCCAGCCGAAGAAAGTTGTTCTGGCATGGGATGGTAGCGCAACAGCCGCACGTGCAGTGCATGCAGCGCTTCCAATCTTAGAGATGGCAGAGCATGTTACAATCGTGATCGTGAACAAAGGTCTGCCTCTTGAAGGTGAGCCAGGTTCCGACATTGCAACGTACCTTGCCCGTCATGATCTGGAGATCAATGTTGATGTGATCAACAACCCACCAATCGGTGTTGGTGATGCGCTTCTCAACTACGTCTCAGAAAATGGAACAGACCTGCTTGTTATGGGTGGTTACGGCCACAGCCGCATGCGCGAATATCTCGTAGGTGGAGCGACCCGCGACATTCTGCATTCCATGACTATTCCAGTTCTGATGGCTCACTAATCTAGTCGGGGGACGTCCCATTTTGTCTCCCGATCCTTGCCCATTTTGAAAGGAAGAGAGGTGTCGCTTTGCTGTCGCACCTCTCTTCTATTTTGAAGATCAAACGCTCTTGAACTCCATTATGAGGGGCATTGGTCTGAATTGAATACCTGAGTAACAGCACCTAAAACTCAACTGAGTTTGACGGGAAATGCGCTATGACGATCTGCAATCTAGAGGGTTTGACCTCTCCACGCTCCATTGCCATTGTTGGCCCGAACAGCAAGCAGGAGGTGGTCCTGCAACGTCTCATCGACAGCCTTGTCGGTTGCGGCTTTTCTGGCCCCAAGGCTTTTGTTGGTTTGCCCAACACTTCGGCTGATGGATTTAGGAGTGTCGCTTCAATTCCAGAGGTGGAGGGCAAAGCAGATCTTGCCATTTTGCTGGGAGACCACACCACAGCAGCTGATGATATCAAGCTTCTTGGAGAACAAGGCACACGCGCAGTGGTTATTCCCGCGAGCGGGTTTGACAGCTGGCGAGATGAGCATCTTGATGCGCTTTTGAAAGCTGCACATCCGTACAATATTCGAATTCTCGGTCCGGGTAGCCTCGGGATCGCCTCTCCGCATTCCAAGCTCTCTACCCTCCTGACAAGTGAGCAAGCTTTGAAGGGGGAGCTGGCGCTTATTTCCCGCTCCGGCACCATCTTCAACACTACATTGTCCTGGGCCAAAGCCAACTCCATCGGGTTCTCCGGTGTTGTTTCTCTTGGTCGTCGTTTGGATGTAGATGTTTCTGACTTACTGGATTGGTACGCGCAGGATTATCGGACCAAAGCGATCCTTGTGCACCTTGAGACCATTGCAAACCCACGCAAGTTTATGTCAGCAGCCCGTGCTGCTGCCCGCTCCAAACCAGTGATCGTAATTCGCAGTGGTGCGAGCCGTGACCAACACATTTCAGGCACCGCTCACTCCAGCCGTTTGGCAACGCGCGATTCTGTTTATGATGCCGCTTTGCAGCGTGCTGGTGTGCTTCGTGTTTATGACCTTGATGAGATGTTTGAAGCCGCGGAAACTGTCACCCGTGTTGCTCCATCAGCAGGGCGCCGTCTTTCTATCATCGCGAATGGTCGCAGTCTGGCAACACTGGCTGCTGACCGTCTTGCGAAGGTTGGCGGCAAGTTGGCACCGATCAGCAAAGAGACCAAAGAGAAGCTCTGCTCTTTGACCCGAACTGATGCGCGGGCGGACAACCCAATGGTTTTGTCTGAATCTGCAAGTCCTGAGGAGTTCAAAGAGGGTATCAGTGCTCTTTTGAGAGATCCGAATTCTGACGGAGTTCTCGCCATTGCTGCACCAACAGCTTTTGAAGACTTTTCTAAGGTTGCCGAAGCAATCGCTAAAGCCGGTAAGGAAGACCGCAAACGGCTTGGCAAGCATCAGGCCTTTGTGACCACGCTGGCCGGTGGTGCCAATATCCCACGACAAGTTCTGGATGAAGCGCGTGTGCCTTGTTATCCAAGCCCGTCTGGTGCAATTCGCTCCTTCATGCATCTGGTTCGATACAAGGAAGCGAAGGACCATCTTTCCGCTGTCCCAGACAGCCTGCCCAGCGATTACAAGCCCAACCTGCGACTGGCGAAAGAAACGATCCGCGTTGCGCTGGAGAACGGGCAGAAGTGGCTTACACCTTTACAAACGCGGGAACTACTGCGGGCTTATTCGGTCAACCAGGTAGAGTTGCATCTGGTCAAAACTGTTGAGGAAGCTGCGAAGGTTGCTGAGGTCCTGTTCGACAAACACGATCAGCTTGTTCTTAAAGTCAGCAGCCCTGATCTAACTTTCAAATCTGATGTTGGCGGCGTGCATCTTGGCGTTGACAGCGTTGCTGGCGTGAAAGCAACTTTTGAGAAGATCCTTGGCAATGTGAAGCACTCCTACCCGCATGCTGACATTACCGGTGTTGAAATCCAACCAATGGTGACGCGCAGGTTTGGACTAGAGACTTATGCTGGCCTTGCGGATGATCCGGTGTTTGGGCCCGTGGTCGTGTTTGGCAAAGGCGGCACATCCGTTGAGGTGGTTGGCGACCGGGCAATTGATCTGGTGCCGATTGACCTTAACCTCGCCAAGGCGATGATTTCTCGCACCAGCACCGCCAAGCTGTTGAAGGGTTTCCGTAACCGACCATCTGCCAATGTTGCAGAGGTGGAGCACCTTTTGGTGAAGCTCTCTCAGATTGCCGTTGATTTCCCGGAAGTGCGGGAGCTGGACCTGAACCCGGTGGTGGTCGATGAGAATGGCATTGTTGTCCTTGACGCGCGTGTCGCGATCAGTGCTCCGGAAAAACGTCCGGGACGACAAGGCGCATCTCGCCTGTCTATCGTGCCCTACCCTGTTGAATGGGAGCACACACACAAGCTGAAGGACGGTAAGACGATCCTGATCCGGCCAATCCGTCCTGAAGACCAAGGCAAACTGAAGAACTTCTTTGAGAAGGTTTCAGTTGAAGACTTGCGCCTGCGTTTCTTTGCTCCAGTCAAAGAATTCTCGCACACGTTTCTAGCTCGTCTCGTGCAGTTGGACTATGCGCGGGCTATGGCATTTTCGGCTATTGATCCTGAAACGGGCGATATTCTGGGAGTGGTCCGGCTTCATGCAAACCCAGACCATACCGAGGGCGAGTATGCGGTGATGGTTCAGTCCAACCTCAAAGGCATGGGCCTTGGCTGGGTTTTGATGAAGTTGATTATTCGTTATGCGAAAGTGGATGGTATCCAGACCGTCAAAGGCGAGGTTTTACGCGAGAACACCACCATGCTGGACATGTGCCGCAGTCTCGGCTTCCGCGTAAAGCGCTCTCCTGATGATGATGCGCTTGCGGATGTTGTTCTGGACGTCACTACGCTTGATCGGGAGACGATGAGTTAGATCACCGCCTCCGATATTTTCAGATTAACTGGTCGCCATAGAGGCTTCGCGGATCTGCGACAGCGAACGGATTGGCGTGATCGCTTCTGGGTCCAGATGCAGATGCAACAGAGCTGGCTTGCCGCTTGCTTTTGCTGCTTCAAAGGCGGGACCGAACTCATCAGCCGTTTTCACTGTGCTTGAGTGGAAGCCATAGGCTTTTGCAACATCAGCGAAGTTTGGATTGTGCAGCGTGGTTGCACTGATGCGACCTGGATACTCGCGTTCCTGATGCATGCGGATTGTGCCGTAGATGCCGTTGTCGACAACGACCACAATGATGTTCGCACCATCTTGAGCAGCGGTGCCCAGCTCCTGAATGGTCATCTGCAGACATCCGTCACCCGCAAAACAAACCACATCACGCTCTGGGAATTTCAGCTTTGCTGCAACAGCAGCTGGCAGGCCGTAGCCCATTGAGCCGGAGGTTGGAGCCAGCTGCGTGTTATATTTGCGGAAGCGATGGAAGCGGTGCACCCATGTTGCGTAATTGCCTGCACCATTGGTGAAGATGGTGGTGTCGTCGAGGTTGTTCTCTATCCACTCCATCACTTCAGCCATTTGCAGATCACCCGTCACAGTTGGGCGAGCACCTGACCATGCCAGATAATCAGCATGCGCTTCTTCAACCTGGGCTTTCCAGCCAGTTTTCTGCTTTATGTCTAACTCTGCCAGAGCTTCGCAGAAACCAGCAGGGCTGGCGTTGATGCCCAGCGTTGGCAGGTACATGCGCCCAAGTTCCTCTGCACCCGGATGGATGTGAACGACCTTTTGTGCCGGTACTGGAATGTTCAGCATGGAATAAGACTGGCTTGGCATCTCGGAGAGGATATCGCCGAGCAGGACAATGAGATCTGAGTTCTCTATGCGAGCTTTGAGCTTCGGGTTGATGCCGATGCCCACATCACCAGCGTAGCAGGTATGGCCGTTGTCAAAGAGCATTTGGCGGCGGAACGATACGCCAACCGGCAAATCAGTCTTTTCAGCAAAAGCCTTAAAGGTGTCACAGGTCTCTTCTGACCAGCGGGAACCGCCGAGAATGAAGAATGGACGCTCGGCCCCTTCCAGCAGTTGTTTAAACTCTTCCATCTGATGATTGGACGGATAAGTCTCAATTGGGCGCATAGCCGGAACACGTTGTGCCTCTGCCAGCTCTATCAGCATATCTTCTGGCAAGGCCAAAACGACGGGACCGGGACGGCCTGATGTTGCGACATGGTAAGCGCGCGAGATCATTTCCGGGATGCGATCAGCTTGATCAATCTCAGCAACCCATTTGGCGATGCTGCCAAACATCTGACGGTAGTTGACTTCCTGAAAGGCATCCCGCTCGCGCATATCACGGGCGATCTGGCCAACAAATAGGATCATCGGCGTGGAATCCTGCTGCGCAATGTGAACGCCAGCAGACGCGTTGGTTGCGCCTGGGCCGCGTGTCACCATACAGATGCCCGGCTTACCGGTCATTTTACCCCAAGCTTCTGCCATCATGGCCGCGCCGCCTTCCTGACGGCACAGGGTTATGGGAACGGAGGCATCATACAGCGCATCCAGAACAGCAAGATAGCTCTCACCCGGCACACAGAAGACACGCTCGGCGCCCTGATCTTCCAGCGCATCCACGATTAACTGACCACCGGTCCGCATTGTCTGGCTCATCCCTCACTCCAGTCCTAATTCAATTGAAGGGAAGATACGCGGTTTATGCTCTCGTGAAAATCTGCAGTATTTCTCTTTATTATTCCTAGATGGAATGAACTGGGCAAAACACAGTGTAAATGATGAAGCCTGCATGACAGATTGAGTAGTTTGTTGAGTTACCCCTGTTTTTCACTTTCACAATAAATCTATGGCCCTAGAATACCTCTTAAGCCCGATTGATAGATTGGCAATTGCAGCCTGAAGGTGCACAACACCTCCAGAGAGTTTGCTTTCGCGTAGTTTTGATGGATGGACCCATGACCGCTGACAGTTTTGACGTGGATACTCTGACCCAAAGCGACATCATCAGCTTTTTCACCTCTCCCGAAGCGCACCGAGGGCAAGAGGTCAAACGCATCGACACCCATGCGAATATTGCCTTTCTGGTTGGGAATGACGCCTACAAGATGAAGCGGGATGTGAAGTTTCCGTTCCTTGACTATTCCACGCTGGAGAAGCGGAAGACAGCTTGTGAAGCCGAGATCAAACTCAACAGTCAGTACGCCCCTCAGATCTACCGCAGTACCCTGCCCATCACATTGGAGCGGGATGGTTCTTTAGAGCTGGCCGGTCATGGCGCTGTCGTTGAGTGGGTGGTCCATATGAACCGCTTTAACGAACATCTCGGGCTGGACAGAGTTGCTGAGGAAAAGGGTATCAGCAGAGAGCTGGCGGTAGACTTAGCGAAACTGATGGTAGATGCCCATAGCCGAACAACACTGCGGGAAGCCCAGCCGTGGATTGATGATCTGCTCAATTACACCGACCAAAACCTTGTTGCATTCCAAGAGTTCCCGCAGTTTTTTCCCGGTGATCAAGTGTTAGCGCTGGACGAAGCTGCCCGCAAAGAGCACCAACATATCGAAGGCATGATCCGGGACCGCGGCGAGTTGGGGCTTGTGCGTCTCAATCATGGTGATGCCCACCTGGCCAATATCGTTATGCATGACGGGAAGCCGCTTCTTTTTGATGCGGTTGAGTTTGATGATGCGATCGCGACGGGAGATGTTCTTTATGATCTCGCCTTTTTACTACTAGACTTATGTGAGCGAAAAGAGCCCGAAGCAGCGAATATCGTGTTGAACACCTATCTCCAACTGGCGCGACAGCCGAAGCATCTGGAAGACCTCCGCGTATTAAGGTTCTACCTGATGATGCGAGCTGCGATCCGCGCCAAGATCGGGGCAGCGGCGTCATTGCACCAAGAGGGTGAAACACGGCGGAAGACCGAGTATCAGGCACAAGAGTATTTCAAGATTTGCCAAAGAGCGCTTGAACCAACACCACCTGTTCTTTGTGTGGTTGGTGGCCTTTCCGGCACTGGTAAAACCACGCTTGCTCAAGGGCTGGCCCCCTTACTTGGGCGCATGCCGGGAGCTGTGCATCTGCGTACGGATGTTTTGCGTAAGGAGATGCTGGAGATCGGTGAGGTGGAGACTGCTGGTAAAGAGACATACACACCAGAGTTTTCTAATAAGGTCTATGCTGAGTTGCTGCATCGGGCTGAAGTGGTGTTGGCAGCCGGGCACTCCGTCATTATCGATGGAGTTTATAGCAAACCGACAGAGAGAGACTCAGTTGAGCAACTTGCCGCGAAGACGGGTGCTGAATTTCAGGGGATCTGGCTGGAAGCTGATGTGGAGACGCTTATCAACCGTGTTGATGCGCGACACGGCGACGCATCAGATGCAGACTCTGAGGTGGTGCGGATGCAGCAAAGTTACGACCTGGGCGAGATCCACTGGGTTAGGCTGGATAGCGCTAAATCCAAAGAAGCTGTTTTAGAACAAGCGCGTAGAGTGACAGGACTGTCTCAATTACAGTAATATTCCATTTTTTATAATAATTCCAAAGTGATAGCAGCACTCTATTATGCGGGAATCTTCCCTTTTTGTTTGATTGCCGTCATTGCAAGTCATTCGCAATTGCAGTTTTATGTCTTCAAGAAATAAGATTTTGGAGACGTTGATGTCTTTGCTAGCCAGAGAAACATTCGAGCAAGCACCCCATAAAGAAGTCTTCGCGCCTTACCGCGAAACATTCGTTCCACCAGTACAGGCCAAGCCGCTGACAGAAGCGCGTGCAGGTGTTGAATTGAAAGTTGTTCGCCTTGGGCGAAACCGGGCAGATGCCCTGAAGTTGCGATCTCTTGGCCTGACGAGTGACCGTCCACTTTCTATTTTTGAAGGTAGCGGCAAGCGGGCACGTATCCTTTCCATCGGCTCTCAGCGGGTCGCAGTTGGCGTTGATCTGGCTGACACCATTTTGGTGGAAGAGGTTAGCCAATGAGCTGCCACGACACTGGCTCTTGTCGCTGTGAAGACAAACCCCAAGTTCATTTGCTAGGAACAGCCAACTCCGGCAAATCCAGTCTGTTTAACAAGCTGACTGGTCGCAGTCAGGTTATCGGCAATTGGCCGGGTGTTACTGTTGATCGCAAAACTGGCATTTGCCAGACTCAGACCTCTACGCTCGCCCTGCTGGACCTGCCCGGCGTTGCAACACTTTCCTCTCCTGAAGATGACCGCATTGACGAGCGTATAACCCGTCAGGCGCTTTTGTCTGATCGCCCGGCTGCACTGGCCGTTGTGCTTGATCCGATTGCGCTTGAGCGGTCACTCGCTATTTTGCTACAGGCCCTCGCATTTGATGTGCCAATCGTTGCAGTGATGACCAAAGCAGATCTTTGGCCTGCCGGTGTTTTGCAGTCAGCTGCTGATCGTCTTTCAGCTGCGCTCGCTATGCCGGTGATCGCAACTTCCGTGCACGACGAGCATTCCTTGGCTGGTTTGCGTGATGAGTTGTCGACGGCGGTTCGCTCACCAGATGTCCTTTCCCGTTTGCTGACAGATCCGTTTGATCTGATTGAGCCAGTGAAGGAACTGGCTGATGAGATTGCACAGCTTGCGCCTGAGCTTTCCTTCCAATCCATGCCATTGGCGCATCGATTGATGGAAGGTGACAAGCTGGCACGCGAGATGGTGCCTGCTGCTGTGCTGGAGAAGGCGCAAGCCGTTTCCAAAAGATGTGAGCTTCGCCTGCAAGATCCAACTGAGCTGGTGATGGCAACGAGCTACTTCAACCGTGCTTATTCCCTCGCGCAATTGATGGAACTGCCTGAGCCACAGGATGTGCGCAGCTTCTCAGATAAGATTGACCGCTTTGTGCTTTCCAAGTGGGCTGGCCCGTTTGTGTTCCTTGGCGCGATGTATGCGATGTTCTTCATCGCGATTAATGTTTCCTCCTACTTCATCGATCTGTTTGATGGATTGGGAGACGCCTTGTTTATTCAGGCGCCGTTGAGCCTGCTTTATGCAGTTGGGCTTGAAGGTGGTGCACTGGAAATGCTGATCACAGCGCTTGGCGGAGGTTTACAAACTGTCGGTACGTTCGCCCCTATCGTCGGTTTGCTTTTCCTCTGTCAGATTTTCCTTGAACAGAGCGGTTATATGGCCCGTGCAGCGGTGGTTGCCGATGGCCTGATGCGCCGGATCGGATTGCCTGGTCGTGCTTTCCTGCCGCTCATTCTGGGCTTTGGTTGCACTGTACCAGCTGTTGTCGCGACCCGTACGTTGGAGACTGAGCGCGAGCGGGTGGTGACATCCATGATGGCGCCGTTCATGTCCTGCGGTGCACGTCTGCCGGTTTATGCGCTGTTTGCTGCCGCGTTCTTCCCAGTCAACGGCCAGAACATTGTGTTCGCGCTTTATCTGCTGGGCGTTGGTGTTGCTATCTTTACAGGCTGGGCGCTGTCTAAATCCTTTTACAAAGGACAATCCACCAGTCTTGCTATCGAGCTGCCGACCTATCAGATGCCGCAGTTTGCGCAGGTGATGAAGCTGGTTTGGACTCGCCTGAAGATCTTCCTGTTTGGTGCCGGAAAGATCATTGTCACTGTGGTGGCGGTTCTGACTATCCTGAACTCTGTGGACTTCAAAGGAAACGTTGGCAACGAAGCCAATGGCAACTCTGTCCTGGCAGTGGTCTCCAAGCAAGTGACACCAATCTTCGCTCCTATGGGCCTGAGTGAAGATGACTGGCCAGCCACAGTCGGTCTGGTCACTGGCATCTTTGCGAAGGAAGCTGTGGTTGGCACCTTGCAGACACTCTACGTCACCACTGACGAAGAAGGTGGAGCTCCTGCACCACTGGAAACCGCACAAGAGGCCATCAATACCTTCACGACCAGCATTGTGGATTTAACTTCGCAGATGCTTGATCCGCTTGGCATCGACATTGGTGATACCTCCAGCTTTAACGTGGCTGCAGAAGAGCAAGAGGTTGAGGTTGGCTTGTTCACCGCGCTTGCAGCGCACTTTGACGGCAAGGTTGGTGCATTCGCCTACATGGTTGCTGTGCTGCTTTACATTCCCTGCACTGCGGCTCTAGCCACCATCTGGCGTGAGGTTGGTCGCAACTGGGCTCTGTTTGCTGCAGGTTGGACCACCTTGCTGGCTTACTCCGGTGCTTCTCTGGCTTACCAGATTGGTACCTTCGCCCGTCACCCAACATCTTCCGCGCTCTGGATCATTGGACTCCTGGCCGCGATTGCTAGTGTGCTGGTCTTCATGCGCCAGAAAGCAGAGAGCACCATTGCTCATCAGACAGCATTGGAGGCAGCAGAATAAGATGTTGCAACAGATCGAAGGTGTTTTGGCAAAGCGCGGCGGCGCCACCGTTGGTGAGATCGCTCAGGATATGAACATCCCAAGTGACTTTGCCATGGCGATGGTCTCCCAACTCAAAGCATTGGGGCGCATTGAGGAAGTGGGATGCTCCTCAAGCTCCACCTCCAGCAGCTGTGCAAGCTCCTGTGGGGGATGCAGCTTTGCGCCGACGGTTCAGTATCAGCTCAAACAATAAGCTCTGCTTAAGCAAATAAACACAAACAGGAGAGTAAAGACCGGTTCTTTGCTCTCCTGTTTTGCATTTGGGCTTTCAATTGAACCACAGTCACAGGCCCCTTGCATCTCAGTAATTGCAGTTGAAACACTTTGCTTGGCATTCTGACCTTCGGACCATCATAGATTTGGCAATTTACGTGAGGATGCGATGACCTTTAACCAAGCTGTCAGAACCTGTTTCAAGAAGTATGCTCACTTCTATGGTCGCGCATCCCGCTCTGAGTTCTGGTGGTGGGTCCTCTTCAGCGTCATTATGAGCATGCTCGCAGCTGGTGTTGACGGTTTGATCCTTGAAAGTCTTTTTCAGCAAATTCCTGAGAGCAATCAGCACACTACGCAGCCAATAGGTTTGATCGTCTCAGCTATATTGCTCCTGCCGGGATTAGCCGTGGGCGTTCGGCGCCTTCATGATGTGAACTATTCCGGGTTTTGGTTGTTTCTCTGGCTCTTGCCAATCATAGGCTGGGTGTTCTTACTCTATCTTCACGTCCTGCCATCCCGAGAAGTTGTGATTGCCCGTTATCAGTGATCCCGCAACATCTCAGTGATTGCCGCCAGTTTGTGTTCCTTGGCATTCTGGCATTCAGGCTGCGCGCGCAGCAGAGCAACAATATGAGGACGCGATGACCTTTGAACGAGCCATCAGAACTTGTTTCAAGAAGTATGTGCAGTTCACGGGCCGCGCACCACGATCTGAATACTGGTGGTGGGCACTGTTCGTTTTCATCGTGATGGTTGCGTCTCACCTAATCGATAATTTTGTGATCGCCCCTACTCTGGGATTGCCTGCAGGCAGTGTGCAGGATGGGGCCCCGTTGAGCTCCATTTTGAGCATTGCGCTCTTCCTGCCCAATCTGGCTGTGGCCGTGCGGCGGCTGCATGACATCAATCGATCTGGCTTTTGGTTGCTGATCGCTTTCATACCGATTCTAGGTGGTTTGCTGCTGCTTTACTGGTTTGTGCAGCCCTCATTCCATGGCAAAACGAAATATTAGAATTAGAATTAATACAAACTGGATAGTGCCGTGTCGGATCGGGCATAAGCAGAAATTATGCGACACTTTGCATAGCGCATAGCTCCCAATGCAACTCACTTTTTCAAGGAAACGGTTACTACAGCAAAGACAAGTGCCCTATCTTTTGGGGTGCACTGGTCATGGATCGCGGAAAAAACATAATTATTAATAGTGTTCCGCTAGGTAAATCCATGATTTAAAATCAGCACATCCCATCGACAGGTGGTCACATGGACAGTTTAGCAGTTGATCTGGCTCGATTCCAATTTGCTTTTACAATCGCGTTCCATATCATTTTCCCTGCCTTTACTATAGGTTTGGCGAGTTTTCTTGCCGTGCTTGAAGGCTTATGGCTATGGACAGGTCGCGATGTATACTTGCGTGTCTTCAAGTTCTGGATCGTAATCTTTGCACTATCTTTTGCCATGGGTGTCGTTTCCGGCATCGTCATGGCGTATCAATTTGGCACCAACTGGTCTGCCTTTGCAGACAAAACCGGATCGGTCATTGGGCCGCTCATGGGGTATGAGGTGCTCACTGCGTTCTTCCTGGAAGCAGGTTTCCTCGGCATCATGTTGTTTGGTATGAACCGCGTAGGCAAGAAGCTTCACTTCTTCGCCACTGTGGTTGTTGCCATTGGCACCGCCCTTTCCGCTTTCTGGATTCTTTCCGTAAACAGCTGGATGCAGACGCCAGCAGGCTACGCCATGAATGACGTTGGCCAGTTCGTGCCTGCGGATTGGTGGGCGATTATCTTCAACCCCTCCTTCCCTTACCGACTCGTACACATGGTGCTGGCAGCTTACCTGACCACAGCCTTTGTGGTTGGTGCCGTGGGTGCCTATCATTTGCTGAAGAACCGCTTTAATGCGGCAGCACAGGTGATGTTCTCCATGGCAATGTGGATGATGATTGTTGTCACCCCAATCCAGATGCTTGCGGGGGACTATCACGGCCTCAACACTCTGGAGCATCAGCCTGCCAAGGTTGCTGCTATGGAGGGGCATTTTGATTCTCAAGGCCCTGCCCCGCTTATCCTCTTTGGGTGGCCGGATACGGAAGCTGGAGAAACAAAGTACAAGATTGAGATCCCTTATCTTTCCAGCATCATTTTGACCCACAGCCTTGATGGTGTTGTTCCCGGACTGAATGAATTCCCACGGGAAGATTGGCCACCGGCAGCTATCGTATTTGTGTCTTTCCGCATCATGGTTGGTATTGGTGTCTTGATGTTGCTGGTTGGTGTATGGGGGCTTTGGTCTCGCATGCGTGGGCGGCTTTATGAGAGTGAATGGCTTCAGCGAGCTTCCATCGTTATGGGGCCAGCTGGTTTCATAGCCGTCATAGCTGGTTGGACAACAACGGAAGTTGGCCGCCAACCTTACACTGTGTACGGGCTGCTCAGGACGTCGGAATCCGTATCCCCCGTTGAAGCACCAGCTGTCTGGGCATCTCTGGTCATCTTTGTAGCGGTGTACTGTATCGTCTTTGGCGTTGGTATCTTCTACATCTTCCGGTCCATGGCTAAATCTCCGGATGCAAGCCAGGGTGTTGAGGAAGGTGTACCTGTCAGAACCGCTGGCATCACTCCTGCACAGGCCCTGCAACCACATGAGGGAGATCGTTCCCATGATTCTTGATTATCCGCTCATTTGGGGTTTTCTCATTGCAGTCGCGATCTTCGCCTATGTGATTTTGGACGGCTTCGATCTTGGTATCGGGATCTTGTACCCGACCACCAAAGACGCTGATGAACGCACATTGATGATGAACAGTGTTGCACCTGTCTGGGACGGGAACGAAACCTGGCTTGTCCTTGGTGGCGGTGGTTTGTTTGCCGTGTTTCCGCTGGCCTATTCGGTCATCATGCCTGCGGTCTACGCCCCGATTATCGGCATGTTGATCGGGCTGATCTTCAGAGGCGTTGCCTTTGAGTTCCGCTTTAAATCATCTGTTGAGCGCAGGCCATTCTGGGATATTTCCTTCTTCGCAGGGTCCATCGTTGCAGCGTTCTGTCAGGGATTGGTGCTTGGCACGCTTGTGCAAGGCATTGATGTGGTTGACCGCACTTATGCCGGCGGTTGGTGGGATTGGCTGACGCCATTTTCTGTCATGACAGGTTTTGCTGTGATCTCCGGTTATGCCCTGCTGGGGGCCACATGGCTGGTGATGAAGCTGGAAGGTGTGCCGCAAGCGCATTTCCGCCGCGTCTCAAAATATGCCGCTCTTGTTTTGATTGGCTTCCTTCTGCTCGTCAGTATGTGGATGCCGTTCATCAATGAGAACATTATGGAGAAGTGGTTCAGCTTCCCGTATCTGCTATACACCTTCCCGGTTCCGCTTCTTGTTGCGGTCACCACGCTGGTGCTGTGGCGGGCTTTGATGAGCGATGCGGATTACACACCGTTCCTCGCATCACTGGTGATCTTCCTGCTGACCTATGTGGGACTTGGGATCAACATCTTCCCGTATGTGGTGCCAAATGTTTACACCCTCTGGGAAGCTGCCGCGCCGGACAGCAGTCTGAAGTTCCTGCTTGTGGGAGCGGTCATCCTCATCCCGATGATCCTCGCTTATACGGCCTACGCGTACTACGTGTTCCGTGGCAAGATCAAATCAACGGAAGGGTATCATTGATGAGCCTCGATAAAGCCGGAGAAGTTGACCAACCTTTATGGAAGCGATTGCTTTGGTTTGCTGCCCTTTGGGTGGCAGGCGTTGCCTCCATCGCAGTGGTCTCTTACGCCTTGAGAAGTCTGATCATTTAACAGACCTAGATAAAAATAAGGGCGTGCTATCCCCATAGCACGCCCTTCTCCCAATGAACCGCTCGCGGTTCCTCCTCCGCTACGGCTCGAAACTGTTCTGAGCCGAATATCTCCAGAAAATTCGCCTCTCATATTTCAGGGGTGTACTGTGATATGTTTTAAGAATCCTTTCAATGCGTCAAAACCCGCAGTTTGGCGATTTTATTGCCTAAAACTGGCGAAAATGAGTAAATCAAGCAGACGCTAATATGTGAGAGTTTTGTGGCCATGCTGCGCTCTTCGCCTGATCACGTCTTATGATTGTTCAGACTAACGCCTTGCAACCATGCTCGTGTCATGAAAAGTTCACTTGTTGTTTGAGGTAATTAAGATTAGTCAGCAGCGCAATTTCCGCTGATGCAGGCTTATTCGTCTCTTTGAGTTCTTCTGACTTGCAGCCTATTTTTGGGGTACCACACATGATCTTCGCGCAGCTTACCGACATTCACATCAAGGCTGGCGGAAAGTTCGCCTATAACTGTGTTGATACACTCTCTCATTTGCGTCAGGCCGTTGCGCATCTGAACGCGTTCCATCCGCGACTGGATTTTGTGGTGATCAGCGGTGATTTGGTGGATTTGGGCAATGCGAATGAGTATGAGCTGTTCCGGCAAGAGATTGATCAGCTGGAAATGCCGTTTTATGTGATCCCCGGCAACCACGACCATCGGGATGCAATGCGCGATGCGTTTGCAGATCATGACTACCTAACATCCGAGGGTGCGCTTCAGTTTTCCATCGAGAAGGAAGGTCTGCGCATTATCGGATTGGATACGACCATTCCGGGCAAGCATGACGGCCATTTTGATGCTGAGAAGCAAGCATGGTTGCGCGATGAGCTGCAAGCCCACAAAGATCAGCCGACTTTGGTATTCATGCATCACCCGCCTTTCAAGACTGGTATTCAGCACATGGATAACATCATGCTGATGCGCGCTGATAAGGATTTCTGGCCTCTTGTTACAGGGCAATCGCAAATCCGACAGATCGCTTGTGGCCATGTGCACCGGGCGATCGAGGTCTTCAAGAACGACATTCCGGTGAGCATCTGCCCTGCCTCTGGTCATCAGGTGACGCTTGATCTGGATCCACACGGGGAACCTGGCTTTGTTATGGACCCACCAGCGGTGCGTATCTTCCGCTGGAGTGAGGGAGAACTGATCAACCATCTAAGCTTTATCGGCGACTTTGGTGGTCAACACCCATTCTTTGATAAGGATGGCAAACTGATTGATTAAGCTGGGTCTTTCTCTGTTATAAGATCAGCTTCATTCTCAACAATATCCCATGAGACGGCGGCGCCCATTTCCTGCAGTGCCTCCTTCTGCAGTTTCCATGCGTTCTGATTTTGGGCGAGAATGGCGGGGTCGCAGAGTTCGACGCGGTATCCTCTGTTAAGCGCACCGATTGTTGTGTTCTTGACGCAGGCATTGCCATCCAGACCTGTCACAATCAGGTGGTCAACTTCGTGATTTTTTAGGAACTCGGAGAGCGTTTGCTCACCAAAAGCATCGCTCTTTGATTTTACGAGATCCAGATCCGGCTCAGTAGTAAGGCGTGGATCCATCTGAAGGCCATCAGAGCCTTTTGCCCCCAAGCCTCCTCCAAGGAGCCGGACCAACAAGTTGGTGTACCATCCCTTATATACATGACGAATGGAGATGACGGACCAGCCTTTATCCCGTGCCAACTCACCCAACGCATTTATGTAGTTGATGCGGGCCTGCAGGTAGTCTGGCTCCCATTTCCGAGAGCTTGTTTCCTTGGTGAAGTCACTTTGAACATCAATCACCAACAACGCAGTGCCTCGGCGGCCTTCAAACATGATTGACGGGCCGTTGGTTGGTGTTTGAATGTTGAAGACACCCCAAAAGGTATAGGCAGCAAGGGCTGCCACGCAAAGTAAAGCTCCTAAAACCAGAATAAGCATCGTTCGCTCCCCCAAGCCAAGTCATGCCAGTCCCCACACCATATCATGCTGTTGAGGGGGGCTGACATTTCCAAATTTTAGGGAGCTGAACCGCCAAGATCATCCAGCAGTTTTACTGGTGTCTATGGATCCCGACGGTTCCTATCTCGTCTAATAGGTTTCATTCTCAGCCGGGAATTGCTCGCGGCGAACATCGTTTGCAAATGACTTCACGCCCTGCTCGATCTGAGACTTCAACTCAGCGTATTTGCGCACGAACTTTGGGGTCTTGTCGAACATGCCGAGCATATCATCGGTGACGAGAATCTGGCCGTCACAATCAACGGAAGCACCGATACCAATGGTCGGGATTGGCACGCTGTCAGAGATTTCGCGGGCGACTTCGTCTTTGGTGCCTTCAACCACAACGCAGAATGCGCCAGCATCGGCCACCTGACGTGCGCATTCCAGCTGCTCTTTGCGGCTTTCTTCGCTTTTGCCAGCAACCTTGTAGCCGCCTTCCACATGCAGGTACTGCGGACGCAGACCGATGTGAGCCACCACGGGAATACCGCGATCTACGAGAAAGCGGATGGTTTCAGGTGCAGCGGAGTTATACTCCAGCTTGACTGCCTGACAGCCGGTTTCCTGCATCACGCGCAATGCGTTGCGATATGCGGCTTGTGGGCTTTCTTCAAAGGAGCCGAAAGGCATATCAACGACAACAAGCGCATTTTGAGAGCCACGCATAACGGCTTTGCCGTGCATGATCATCATATCCAGCGTGACAGCTGTCGTGTCTGGCAAGCCGTGGAGCACCATACCGACGCTATCTCCCACCAGCAGCAGATCGCAGTGCTCATCCAGCATCTGTGCGATTGGCGCAGTGTAGGCAGTAAGGCAGACCAGCTTGTGATGACCTTTTGCCTTCATGATGTCTTTAATGGTTTTCCGCCGCGTTGCAGATGTATGAGACATTGTTTTAGGTGCCCGTTTCGTTCATCCAAAGCAGCTGGCCCTTTGTCTGGAGCAATCCAACTGCCTTCATTCTTTGTTATCCCGCGCACTCATTGCCAGCCTGTTCATCCCCAAATCGGAGTACGCTTATTATTATTGGGTTTCGATTTGTGCCTGTGCTTTCAGACTTATGTCTTTGCGCGACCTCACCGAAAGCCACTCTTTGTCTTTCGGAATTGCGCAGTGCAACATGTGCTTCCTGCGCCTTTATAAGGAATTTTCGGAGAATATAAAATAACGTTGAGATACCCAATGGGACTTTTGGTGCGGTATGTACCATTCACAGTTGAATTGCGGACTTTCTAAACTGGCTTGGTGTCTCACCTGTCCATTGCTTAAATGCCCTTCGAAACACCCTCGGATCCGAGTAGCCAAGCTCTGCTGCAATCTGCTCAGATGAGAGGCGCGACCATAAGAGCAGTTCCATGGCTTGCGACTGGCGGATCTGCGAGAGTATATCGCGGAAGGAGATCTGAAAAGCGGCTAGTTTGCGCCGAAAACTGCGTTCACTCATGGAGAACCCGCCTGCGATTTCTTCGATGGATGGGTTGTTTTTCAGGCCACGCCGGACTTCTTCCTCCACGGTTTTAAGGAAGCCCAAACGGTTGCTTTCTTCCTGCACCATACCTGCCAGAAGTGTTTCAACTTCCTGCACAACAAACCTGTCTGCGGTTGCCAGCGGACGTTGCAGGTGCTCAGCATCAAAAAATATTGCATTTCGTGAGGCATCGAAGCTGACAGACGATCCGAGCGCCTCCTGATAGAGGCTTTTCTTCTCTGGTTGTGCCTGCATCATCTCAATACGCTGGATGGCTTGCTTGCTTCCTGTTGTGAAGCGGACAACACCCACCATGGCGGCAAACAGTTCCTGCACGAAGAATGTGAGCAGGACCGGCTCATGGAACCGGCTGCGCGCAATCATTGTGAGCGCATTGTCGGCTGCTGGCACTAAATCAATCTCCAGCATGCTCCCGGTCAAGCGGTGGTACTTGATGCCGAACTCGAGCGCTGCTCTTCCCGTTGCACTTGCCATAACACCAAGGCTGACAAGCCCCAGAGAGGTGATGGACTGACGGTGGCCGACAGCAAGACCGAGGCTTTCATCTCCCGTCAACGCCAGTGCTTTGAGGATGATGAGGCGGCTTTGCTGATAAGTCAGGCGGGCCTCGTGAGACAGAAACACCGAAGGGTCAGTGTTCTGGCCAAGGAATGTATGAGGCAGCACCTTTTCTGCGACGATGCCGCGCTGCTCCAGCTCCTGTAACAGATAGCGCAACAGGTGTGGTGGAACCTTTGAATGCTGTGCCATTTCTGGCGGTGCCAACTGGTTGATTTCAGAATGCATGCCCTCTCCTAATGCAGCCATGCTAACGGAAACACGGGAGTGACCGCAAGATATGACCGAAATTGTCCGCCCTACGTCCGTATATGTCCTTCTAAACATCTCTCCTATTGCCGTAGGGTAAGATTTTCACAGTTCGGGGAGGGAACGGTGGAGATTATTGATAGGGGTGACGCGGTCTGCATTGCTGGTGCAGGCCCTGCAGGGCTTGTGATGGCCCGCGCATTACAACACAACGGCATTGAATGGGATCAGTTTGACCCAAACCCGGATGTTGGTGGTCTCTGGGACATCAAACACGAAGGTACGGCCATTTATGAGAGTGCGCATTTTATCAGCTCTCGCAGCTTGTCTGGTTTTGCGGATTTCCCGATGCCGGAGCATTTTGCCGACTATCCCAAGCACACCGAGATCCTGAAGTACCTGCATGACTTCGCAGAGGCTTATGGGTTGCAAGAGAAGATTACCTTTTCTACCAAGATAGAAAAGCTGACCAAGACCGAGAATGACCGCTGGCAGGTTCATCTGTCTAACGGGGAGTGCCGCGAATATAAGGCCGTGGTCTGCGCGACGGGCTCGCAATGGCAGGCCAACATGCCGGAGTTGCAAGGTTCGTTTGATGGCGAGATCCGCCACAGCCAGACTTACAAGAACATTCGCGAGTTTGACGGTAAGCGAATTCTGGTGATTGGAGCGGGCAACTCTGGCTGCGATATTGCCTGTGATGCAGGCGTTTTGGGGGAGAAAGCCTTCCTTTCCATGCGGCGCGGTTATTACATCGTACCCAAGCATGTTTTTGGTATGCCAGCAGATGTATTTGCTGATGGTGGTCCTAACTTACCCGTCTGGATGATCCGGCCGTTCTTCACGCTGTTGCTGCGTATGTTTAACGGCACTTTGCAACGGTTCGGCATTCCCAAGCCGGATCATAAGCTGTTTGAGACGCATCCTCTGCTCAACACTCAACTGGTGCATTCGCTGCAGCATGGGGATGTGACGGTGAAGCCGGATGTGGAGCGACTGGATGGATCAGACGTGGTGTTTAAAGATGGCAGCCGGGAAGAGATTGACCTGATCCTGTGCGCGACCGGTTTCAACCAGCATCTGGACTTTGCTGGTGAATATTTCAGCTATGAGGGCGGACGGCCCAAGATGTTCATTCAGGCAGCTTCTCGCGAGCACAAGAACCTGTTTGGCATCAGCTATATTGAGACCAACTCCGGTGCCTACAAGCGGTTTGACTACATGGCCGGACTGGTCGCCAACTATCTGAAAGACCAGCAAGATAATCCATCTCGCGCCAGCCAGATGCACGCGATTATTCGGAGTGAAACACCGGATCTTTCTGGTGGCATCCACTTTTTGAAGACGGACCGTCATGCGGGATATTGTGATGCCACAGCGCACACCAAGTATGTGAAGAAGCTTTACAAGCGGATGGGCTGGACCTTCCCTGAGGATATTCGCTTCAAGCGCGCTGCGCCCAAGCCAAAGGGTTCGTCGAGCGCAAAGAAAGCGGAGGTTGCTGCATGAGCACCTATCGTTTTCACGGGCGCACGGCGGTGATAACCGGTGGTGGGGGTGACATCGCCGGGCACATCGCCAAACGCCTGCACGAGCGAGGGATGAATCTTGTTCTGGCAGACAAGAACGGCCGCGCCGCGCGGGAGCTCCAGGCGCAACTGGACAGTTTGCGAGTGCATGTGTTCGAAGGAGATTTGACACAACGCGAGGAGATGACCCGACTTTTACGCGAGGTGGAGGAGAACTTTGGTGTTTTGGATGTGCTGATCAACAACATGGCGATCACCAAAGTGGATCGGTTTCATGAACGCACACCAGAAAGCATTGAAGAAGAGATCACCATCAACATGATCTCCCCGTTGGTCTTGAGCCGATTGGCGGTGCCTTATCTGCTGAAAGGTGATGATCCACGCATCATCACGACCACTTCGCTTGGCGGCATCCAGCCACTTCGGGAAACCCCGATTTATGCGGCGACCAAGTTTGGCCTACGCGGTGCCATGCTTTCCTTTGCACTGGATGAAGACTTGCACGGCATCAAGGTGAGCTGCGTTTTACCGACAGCCACGGACACCTACATGTTGCGTCAGGAAGCGTTGGAAGGTGGCAGCGTGCTCAACTTCATTGATGAGCCGCAGTCGCCGAGCGTGGTGGCTGATCAGTTCGTGAAGCATCTGGAAAAGCCATGCCTGGAGCGTTACCCAAAAGCCAGTGACTCCTGGCTGACACGACTGGCCATGGTGCTGCCCAATATGATGCCGCGCATTTTGCCGTTCTTTGAGAAGAAAGGCCGACGGGGCATGGCAAAATATGTGGCCTCGCTGCGCAGGCAAGGATTGCTGGTGGAAGTTGACGGCAAGCTTTATCAACGGCAACGGCTGTATCTGGACAAACCTGAAATGGAGCAAGAGCTGGAGAAAAGCTGAGTGCCAACGACATACCGCTAAGAATGAATGCAAGACGCTCAGTCCTTTAAGACAAAACGCCAATCACATAACTTAAAGACCTGAATGTCCTTATTGGCCCCATCGCCACATGCAGGATGTCTTAAATGTTACAGTACACGCATAAGTAGGCATCTATGGTTGGTATCAAATTTATAACATTGGTGCCCCATGTCTATTTCGAACCTAGCTTCATCCCCAATCCCCGCTTCCAGCGGACAGGTGCAAAACACCTCTGATGTTCGCGCTGTGGAAACTCAAGACATCTCTCAGCAGAGTTCTGATCCAAAACCTGCAATAGACAACAAAACCGGATATTTTTATGCTCCGTTCGTCTCTGATGACGTCCTCAAAATGGTTTCTGGTGCTAACTTATCACGCTTCACCGCAAGCAAAGAGCTGCGCCCTCTCATTGTCGCAACCAATGCTGACAAGGCGAGGTTTGAAGCACTCAAGCATGAGCTTGCTGAGCAGAACTATAAAGAGGCTGGCGATCTTGTCTCTGGTTTTAACTCTTACATGGCAGCGAATGATCTTTCAGAAACAGGCTTCATAACCGCAGTCGGCCCAATAAAATTTGAAGATATGCTCAAGGCTGCAAGTGACCATGCATGGCGGGCAGATGCTCTACTGCGTGTGAAGGTTATCAGTAATGAAGAGACCGGAATTCTTGGAAATCTGAAAAGAGAAGAAGATAAGCTTTATATTGCAGGACATGGGCGGCAGGGCGAAGATGGCATCACCTCAAAGACAGGTTCTGAGGAGAAAGGCTGGGAAGTCGCATGGTCGAAAGACATAGCAAAGCAACTTGCTCAAGGAGGGTTGGACAAATCCTTCTCGGACATTCGCGTCACATCCTGTTTCAGCGCTGATGCCCGAATACCCAAATCTTTTGCACCTGAAGATTTGAAGGCCGCCTCTGAGACAAAAACGACGAGCTTCCTGTTCTTTGAAGTTGAGCGAGAGCAATCCTTTGCTCAGTCCTTGGCGAATGATCTAAAAAAGGCTGGCTTCGAACAACCTGAAGTTTCCGGATACCACGGCCTCGGCAAAGTGTTCTCCGGCGACACCCATCAATACCGAGCTCTTGGTGAAGCAGATGGCGCTGAAACCGTCAGAAGTTCATCGGTGCGGGAGGTCTTCATACCGGTCTGAACTTGCTCTTAAAGCCTGTCCCGCAGGCTGTAGTAGAGCATGCCGAGGACCATCAGGGGCCATCGTAAATGGCGACCACCGGGGAAGACGTGGGTTGGGACTTTTTCCATCACGTCAAACCTGCTGGCTTGACCATCAATGGCCTCTGCCATGAGCTGACCTGCCAGTGTTGCCATGGCGACACCATGACCAGAGAAGCCGCTGGCGTTGAGCATGTTGGGGGCGAGTTTGGCAAAGTATGGCATGCGGTTGAGTGTGATGCCCAGCGTTCCGCCCCAGCCATATTCTATGGGTACGTCCTTGAGCTGCGGGTAGACCTGCAACATGGGCTTACGGACGAAAGCTTTGATATCGCGCGGGAACTGGAAGCTGTAGCTTTCCCCTCCGCCGAACAAGAGGCGATTGTCAGCGGACAGGCGGTAGTAATTGATCACAAACCGAGAGTCTGCCACAGCCACATCATTGGAGATCAAGGAACGAGCCAGATCTTCGCCCAAAGGTTCGGTGGCAATGATGTAATTGTTGATGGGCATGACCCGCGCTGCCACACGCTTTTCAAGGCTATCAATGTAACCGTTGCAGGCGAAGACCACGTAGCGTGCTGTGACTTGTCCATTGGCAAGCTTCAACTTAGCTGGCTCGCCCTTTTCGACCTCCAGTACTTCAGAGTTTTCAAAGATCTGCACGCCAGCATTCTTGCAGGCGTCAGCAAGGCCCAGCACGAAGTTGAACGGGTGTAAGTGAGCTGCCCCCATATCCAGCGTGCCACCGTGATACGCCGTTGTATCTAGCATCTCTTGTATTTCGGCAGTGCCTACAAAGCGGATATCTGCATAATTATAAGTGTTTGCCAGCTTTTCTGCATAGGCCTTGCTATGTTTCACATAGCTTTGTTTGTGATCGGCATGGAGGATACCCGGTTTCAGATCACATTGGATCTGGTATTTGGCAATAAGGTTTTTCGTCAGGGATTTGGCGGTTTCAGCAAGGCCCCAGAGTTCTTTGGCGCGCTCCAGCCCGACAAGACTTTCCAGCTCGTCCTGGTCTTTCCGCTGGCCACTGCCGAGTTGACCGCCGTTGCGGCCTGAGGCTCCCCAACCAACACGGTGAGCGTCTAGGAGATGAACTTTGTAGCCACGCTCGGCCAAATGCAAAGCAGCAGACAGCCCCGCGTAGCCAGCGCCGATGACACAGACATCGCAGGTATGCTCACCTTCCAGCGTTGGAAAGGAGAGTTGCTTGTTTGCAGTAGCGGTGTAGTAGGAGGCAGGGTATTGCCCTGCCTTATCATTGGCGTGAAGAAAACCTTGCGAAATAGCCATGTACATCCCTGAGGAGGCTCATGGCCTTTACCCGAGCCTCTGAAACACTGCAGGACAGGAGTTAGTGCCCTTCTTGCTTTTCTTTAACTGCTGCCTGCTGAATGAAGTTTACGATCATGTGTGCGACCTCTCCAATTTGCATTGGCGCTTCCGAGGAGGCGATTGCATGATCGGCAATGTCTTCAGGCAGTGTGTCACCGCGGCGTTCTTTAAACAGGGCTACAGAGTAGTCCTTATTGAACTCAGGGTGCCCTTGGAGGGTGAGTGCCCTGCCCTTGTAATCAATCGCAGCAAACTCGCAGAAATCAGATGATGCGATGACTTCACCATCTTCCGGCAGTTTTGTCACCTGATCCTGATGATAAGCTTCAATGGAAAAGCTGGTCAGGCCTTCTGGCACCCAATTGGGGTTTTCCAGAACATAGTAAGTGAAGACGCCGCAGCCCCAGCCTTTGTTGGACTTTTCAGCTTTACCGCCCAGCGCTTCTGCAAGGATCTGATGCCCGAAGCAGATACCGACAATCGGCACATGCTCGTCATAGGCGTTTTTCAGAAAAGTCTTAAGCCGGTCAATCCACTCAAGATCATCATAGACACCGTGTTTGGAGCCTGTGATCAGCCAGCCGTCGCAGTCATGAACGTTTTGAGGCAGTTGGCCATCCACCACGGGGTAAGACATGTAATGCCAGTCGCCCCCCTGATCCTTCAGGAGCGTTTCGAACATTGACGGGTAATCACCGAATGTCTTGCTCAGGTTTTCGGGTGGTCGGCCAACTTCCAGAATTCCAAGTTTAAAGGTCAAAGAGCACTCCAAAATTCAAAGAGGCAAATGCCGCATAATACATCTGATTGGACTGCTTAGTTATATCCTGTCGGCTTTGCCTCTGTAAACTCTTGGAGGCCACATCTGGCAAAATCTCATGCTGCACTTTTGTGCTGCCTCGCCGAGATCGGTTTGCTCAGCTGGAAGGCAGGCAAGTGACTGATCGCATGCTTCAGGGCTTCCTGCTCTGGCGTTGCTTCAAAGTCAGGTAGCAGTTCGTCAAAACGGGTTGTGTCCATCCAGTGCGGGGTCTCCCAGAGATATCGCATCTCCAAAAGGTGTTTTGCCAGGGACCAGAAAGGCTGGCTCAGGCGGATCATCCACCAGTTGAACTGTTTGATGGTCACATTCTGTTTGGTGACAGTCGTGAGCGCTTTGCTGAGTTCGTTGCCCGTCCAAGTGTAACCGGGGAAGGAGATGTCCTCGTAAGCGTTCAACTGATCTCGCATTTCCAGCAGTTGAACGGCAGCACGTGCCATATCCGGTAGATAGGCCCAGGCATGAGGAACATCGGTTTTGCCAGGGTAGATGAGCTTCCCCTTCTCCAGCTTGGTGGTCATGATCAGATCAAACCAATTACCGCTGGCGGAGATGTCGATGAAATCCCCGGCTCTGAGCAAAATAGTCCGAACGCCAGATGTCTTATAAAGGCGTTCCAGTTCTATTCTGATCACGCCCAGTTCATTGGTTGCATTGTGGGGTGTATGGGGGCCGATGGGTGAGTGCATGCCTGGGCCAAAACAGTAGTTGTTTCCCGGGATGATGACCGTGGCATTGGCATGTTTGGCTGCTTCTATCACTTGGTGGGTAAACGGCAGCACATCCCGCTTCCATTGCGGGTATTGCGGGTTTGCACCATTGACGATGACATCAACGCCTTCTGCCGCCTTTTTCATATTTTGGTTTGCACGATCAAAGGCTCGGGTTTCACAGCCAGCAGCTTTCAACTGCTCAATCATGTTTTTTGAAAATCTGCCAGAGGCACCTAAAATCAAAGCTACGGGTCTCATGACCGCTCCTGTCCAACACACTTTTCTAAATTGCGTATTCTTATCCGAAGACCGGCAACCACTTTTCGGAAATACGCTTTACGCATGATAGTAGGCGCTTCATTTTCTATGTAAATTCGAATGAATTGCAGATATGATATTCAATTATGAATAGTAGATTACATCATCTTTCCTGGGATTTGATCGGTGTTTTTGTGGCCGTTGCGGAGACGGGCAGTCTTTCGGCTGCAGCCAAGCAGATGAACCAGAGCCAGCCGACAATCGGGCGGCAGGTGAAGGCGATTGAGGCGGAGCTGGGCGTCTCTTTGTTCTACCGTCATCAACGCGGGCTTGGCTTGACTGAAGATGGCCAAGCATTGCTGCCACACGCCAAGGCTATGCATTCAGCAGCAGCACAGTTTCTGCTTCATGCAGAAGAGCGCAAGCAAAGCGGGTTTGCTGGGCCTGTGCGCGTCACGGCCAGTCAGGTGATTTCTAACTACGTGTTGCCAAAGCTGATCGCTGAGTTTCGGCAGAGCTATCCTGAGATCCAGATTGACCTCCTCCCCTCTGACGATGCGCAAAACCTGTTGTTTCAGGAAGCTGACATCGCGGTGCGCATGTTTACGCCGACACAGCTGGACATCGTTGCCAAGAAGATTGGTGAGACGCCGCTAGGGTTATTTGCAAGTCGCGCGTTTATTGAGCGGGTTGGTATGCCGACAACGCGAGAGGAGCTGTTTGCGCTGGACTGGATCGGCTATGACCAATCTGACCTGATCCTGCGCGGGATGCAGGAAGCTGGCCTGAACGTCAATCGGGACTTCTTTAGTGTGCGCTGTGATGACAGGGTGGCTTATTGGGAATTGGTGCGTGCCGGATGTGGTGTTGGCCTCGGTCAGATCGGAATCGGCCTGGAGGATGACAGCCTTGTACGCCTCGATTTGGAGGATCCATTGCCTGCTTTGCCCGTCTGGCTGGCTTCGCCGCATACTCTCAAACAAATTCCACGCATAAAGCTTCTTTTTGACTTTTTAGCCGAGAAACTGCCTAAGCTATTGTGATTGAGAGGTTCTGGGTGCTGAACCTCACGGGTCTCGTCTTTTACCCCTAAGAATGCATGGGATAACTTGCCGTAGGGGAAATTATCCCACTATCCCCTTTCGTACACATGCTCACTCTCAAACTTTTGGATATGTCGGTTGGGGGAGAAATGCTGTGTTCATTGGGAAACTTGCGATTCCGAACAATCAGAATTTTAAGGCGCTGATCTTATAGCGAATGCCTTGGCAAATACACTCCTGCTATTTTTGCCCCTTTATTTGACAGTACAAGTTCCCGAGATTGCCACATTTTACTCAGGGTGTTTTCTTAGATCTCACAAGAACACCGAAACTTCTTAGCGAGAACTGAGAGACTTATTGATACTAGTAATGCGTTGTATCTCTTAATCTTTCTGCTTCTCGCAAGAAGACCAAACAAAGCGTGGCCCCTCGAAAAAATCACAATAATGAAACTGCGATTACTGTCATAAATCAAGGGAACACGCCGTGAGTGATTTTCGCTTGTCCAGCCCTCATGCCCTCAATCCTGAGGAAGGTAGCCATCCAATGCATGAGGTGCTGGACGCCCTGCTTGAAAGCGTCGCTTATGTCTCCCGCGCCCATGGGAACTTTCTCAGTAAAACAGCGGTGACCGCCGGGCTTCCGCTGATCAATGGGCGGTTACAACTCTCTCAGGTTGAAAAAGCATCAGAGAATTGCGGGTTACATGCCAACAAGCAACAGCTTGCTCTTAGCAAGATCTCCAACAGCAGCCTTCCCTGCTTGTTGGTGTTTCATGACAAAGCCTTGCGCCTGCTGGTGGGCTATGACGCCGCCACACGGCAAGCCAAGCTGCTGGATCCGTTGGACTTGGAAAGGCCGCAGTATCTCAGCTTAGATATTTTACAGCGGGCGTACTCCGGGTATGCGATCTTGTTTTCATCTCTTCATGCCCGAGACAGCAGTGGGCAGGTTCACCAAGACAACAAGCATTGGTTCTGGTCGGAGTTCACACGGTTCTGGCCTGACTATGGTAACGTCGCGCTTGGGACCTTGCTGATCAACTGCCTTGCCCTCGCCTCTCCACTTTTCATCATGAATGTTTATGACCGCATTCTACCCAACTTTGCGGTCGCATCCTTATGGGCATTGACCATTGGTGTGGCATTGGCTCTGGCGGGAGATAGTTTGCTGAAGGTGGCGCGATCGTCCATCCTCAACAGCCTTGGTAAAAAGGCAGATCAGCGGCTCGCTTCCAAGATCTTCTCTCATGTGCAGAACATTGACTTTTCTGCCAAAACCAAGAGTGCCGGAGAATATGCTGGGACTGTTCATGACTATGAAAAGCTCCGTGAGTTCTTCAGCTCAACAGCCTTGATCGCCCTGCTGGACTTCTGCTTTGTCGGGCTTTTCATCTGTATCCTGTTTTTCATCGTTGGCCCCATTGCCTGGATCCCTCTGCTCGCTGTGCCCTTGGTTTGCCTGCTTAATCTGGCTGCTCAATTGCCTTTGGAGCGAACTGTTCAAGCCTCAAGCCTTGAAGGGAACAAGCGGCAGAACATTTTGATGGAGACATTGAGTGGGCACGAGACGGTGCGTGCGCTCAATGCAGAGGCCCACATGCAATCCCGCTGGGAGCAGTCCGTTGACCGCAGCAGCGAGATCCTGTTGCAGAGCCGTCATTGGTCCAATCTGGCGATGGTGGGAACAGGGCATGTGCAAGGCATGGTGTCGGTGCTGATTATTGTCTGGGGTGTCTATCAGGTTGAGGCAGGTGCTGTGAACATGGGCGGCCTCATTGCTGCGATGATGCTGTCATCCCGTGTATTGGCGCCAATCTCTTCTATTACCAATGCGTTGGTCCGGTTTCGTCAAGTCCTGCACAGCTATCGTCAGCTTGGAGATCTCCTAAGCCAGCCAACAGAACGCAAGACAGGTAAAGCAACTGCGAACCTGCGTCACTGTCGTGGTGAAGTCCAGTTTCAAAATGTCAGTTTCTCCTATCCGCTCAGTGAAAAAGCCAGCCTGACCCGCTGCAATTTCTCGATTGAACCGGGAGATACGATTGGGCTGGTTGGGTGTGTCGGGTCCGGCAAATCGACTGCGGGGCGGCTGATGAGTGGGCTTCGGTATCCTTCAGAGGGGGCTGTTCTCATCGATGGAATTGATACGCGCCAGTTTGATCCCACAGACCTGCGCCATTTTGTTGGATACCTGTCTCAGGACAACACGTTGTTTCAAGGCACGTTGAGAGACAACCTTTGCCTTGGGTTGCCACACCTTTCCAACGAGGAGATTGAGGAAGTTTGCCATGTAACGGGGCTGCATAGCCTCGTGAACAAGCATCCGGCTGGTTACAATCTGATTGTAGGTGAAAACGGGGCTGCGCTTTCTGGAGGGCAGCGGCAATGTGTGGCTTTGGCTCGTGTTCTTTTGCGCAAACCTAAGATCCTGTTTCTGGATGAACCCTCCAGTCAGCTGGACCTTTCCGCTGAGCAGCGGTTGCTGCGTGGCTTGCGGCGTTATAACAACGGATCACTGACGCTCATTATCAGCACGCACCGTCCGTCCCTCCTGAAACTCACCAATCGGCTGATCGCTCTGGATCAAGGCCGTATCATTGCAGATGGGCCGAGCGAGGAAGTGAAGCAGTCCATGCAGCAACCGCGTCTGCATGAAGTGCCGCAGCCTGCACAGGTGCCGATTGAGGAAAGGCTGAGAGCATGAAGGGCTGGTCGCTTCCCGTTACACCACTGCATTTGCCGGAGTTTCACAGCCCAAAGCAGTCCAGGGTTCTGATCTTCACGTGTGCCGCGATTATGCTGCTGTTGTTCGTCTGGTCCGCGTTTGCACATGTGGAGGAAGTCACGCGAGGCAACGGGCGCATCATCCCTTCGCGCCAGATGCAGGTTGTGCAAGCACCCGAGCGCGGGATTGTCTCTGAGGTATTGTTCTATGAGGGTGAAATCGTAGAACAAGGGGCTGTTCTGGTGAAGTTGGACAATACCGGCTTTTCCTCGCAGCTGGGGGAACTTCAACAGAAGAAATATGCATTGCAGGCTCGCCTTGCACGGTTGACCGCTGAGGCTCGTCAGGCAAATCTGGCTCTTGATCTTTCAAATACGCCTGCCGACATTGCCGCGTTTTTGCAGCGGGAACTCGCGGTTTACAAGGCCCGCAAAGAGCAGCTCACCGCAGAAGTTGCGGTGCTTCGAAGTCAGTTCAGCCAGAAAGAGCAGGATCTCAAGCAGCTTGAAGCTGAAGCGCAGATGCTAGGTGCCAACCTCACCCTTATTGCGCGGGAGCTGGAGATCAACCAGCAGCTCTATAAACGTGGTGTGCTGCCTGAAATCGAGTTTTTGCGGCTCAAGCGGCAGCACACAACTCTGGAGGGGGAGCGGCAGATGCTAGTGGCTTCTCTTGCTAGTGCTCGCTCCGCCAAGGAAGAAGTTCTGCAGAAGGTTGCGTCTGCACAAACAGCATTTGCCTCTCAAGCACAATCAGATCTGGTGGCAACCAAAGCAGAGCTTGCGGTGATTGAGGAGCGGCTGCGCGGGGCGGAGGATCGGGTGCATCGCAGTGCGTTGGTGGCACCGGTGCGTGGGGTGATCAACAAACTCAATGTCAGCACCATTGGAGCGGTTGTTCAAACAGGTGAGCCATTGATTGAGATTGTTCCGCTGGAAGACACGCTGCTGATTGCGGCTAAAATCCAGCCGCAACATGTGGCCTTCCTTCATCCCGGTCAGGATGTGAGCGTGAAGATTACGGCCTATGATTATTCTATCTATGGCGGACTGGATGGTGTGCTGGAGCGGATTAGCCCGGATACATCAGAGGACGAGCGGGGACAGGCGTTTTTCAAGGTGATTGTGCGGACCAAGCAGAACCATCTGGGATCAGAAGAGAACCCACTGCCCATCACGCCGGGCATGACGGCCAGTATTGACATCCTGACAGGCGAGAAGAGCGTGCTGAGCTACATCGCCAAACCGCTGCTCAAGGTGAAGGCAGAAGCACTTCGCGAGCGGTAATGCGAAGGGTTCCCCCGCAGAAAACTAGAGCATATGCGAGAGGAACGAAAAGGATTTGTAGTCTGGTGCGATCAGCAGCATATCACCTAGACCGGTGTTTTGCAGAGAAGCCACGGACTGTTGAAGTCCCATCAGGGCAGCTGGATTGGACAGGCTCATGCGCAGCACTTCTTCTGCCGGGAACTGAAGCTCAGTTATCATGCGAGCTACAGAGTCCAGCATGGTGACATGTGCCCCCGCCAAAGATCCGGCTTTGTTGATGAGCTTGCCGTCTTCCAGATAGACCTGATGACCGTAAAGGTTGAAGTTTTCCGGTCCGCCGACAGTTGGCATAGCATCGCTGATGATGATCATGTGATCTTTGACAGGACGCGCACGTATGGCAAGGCGAAGCATGTCGTCTGCCACATGGTGCCCGTCTACGATCAACGAGCAATAAGCGGTGCTGTTGATGCCGGTTCCAACTGCACCGGGCTCGCGGTTAACCATCTGGGACATGCCGTTGAACAGGTGTGTGAAGAGGTTTGCCCCCTCTTCCAGAACTGGTTTGATTTGCGCTGCGCCTGCATCGGTGTGACCGATAGAGACCACTGCACCCATCTCAACCAGTCTGGCAACATCACCTTTTGCAACACCTTCTGGTGCGACTGTCATCAAGACAGGAATGTCCCGATCCCGCAGATCGCGGACCAGTTGTAAACTGCGCTCGTTGAGTGGGCGAACCCAGCTCGCTTCGTGGGTGCCTTTGCGTTCCACACTGATGTGCGGGCCTTCGATGTGAATGCCTTTGATGCCATGGGTGCCGTAAGCATCCTTCATGGCTTCAACAGCTTCCTCCAGCACATTTGGTGCATCGGTGATGACTGTTGGCAGCAAGGCTGTGGTACCGAACTGACGGTGCGCATCCGCAATGGCAGCCAGACCTTCTGGAGTTGGAGAGGTGTTGTAAAGAACCCCGCCGCCGCCATTGATCTGGATATCAAAGAAACCCGGAGTGATGAGGCCAGAGAGTTTTTTCACGGTCGCATCGGCGGGCAACTGGTCTGCTGAAGACAGGCCAACGCATTTGCCATTCACGAGATGAATGGCGGTATCGGTCAGCAGGTTCTGGCCGTCAAACAACTGATCTGGACACAGCCAGATATCTTGGTTGCCCGGTGCGGTGCTCATAGAGCCTCCTCAAGCTGAGGTGCCTCAACTCTCTCAAAGAAATATGGGTCCAGTGCCTGCTGGATTTCAGCAAGCACCAGCGCCTTCTCTATGCCAAAACCGTGGCTCTGCAAAGCCCGTGCACGTTCAACAGTGCGAGATGCAAACAGTTGAAGCAGCAGTACCTTTGGAATCTCATGGGTTTGTAAGGCAGCAAAGAGTGCCTTAAGGGCATCCTGCACCTTCTCCTGAGGCCAGTAATACCGGATGCGATCTGCATAACTGAAGTGGCGCAGCAAGCGCAGTTCCTGATCAGATCCCTGATAGTGAGAGCGCCAATATTTGGGTTCTGACAGCATTTCTGTTTCCAAAATCTTCGAGATTTTTGGTGCTGTTCGTTTGTCTTCTTCCAGCCAATCCAGCATCTGGTCCAGCGCGTAGATGGCCTGCCTGTAGGCGAAAGTGAGCGCAGGCCCGACTTTCAGGATCGCAAAGCCCTTGTGGGCAAGGCGTGGGAAAGCGCTATCCAGCTGGTAGTCGGTGCTGTGCGCTTCGAAGACTACATTCTGGAACGGGTCAAGCGCTGCTCGCAGAGCTTTGCCGTCATCTGCTGGTAGATGGTCGATGTGGAAGGGTGAGAACTCGACGCCCGGCTGCACGACAAGGCCGCAGATGCGGTCTTTGGCATCCTGCAGGCCCAGCTCGTCGAACTTATCAAAATGCATTTGCAAGGTACGGGAGGCACGCGCGGGTGGGGTTGGCTCAATGCTATGAGCCTCGCCTTCTTCACGCGCGCCTCCGGGAGGAGGAACTTCCGTACCGACGATGTAGTTGAGACGGCTTGGATCTGGTGCATATTCTTCACAAACCGCTGCCAGTTCCGCAGCACGACTGGCGCTCAGTTCGTCACCGACCTGAGCCTCTTCGCCTGCGCACCCTTCTGAGCAATCCAGATGGATTTTAGTGAAGCCAGCCTGAACGTAGGCTTTCATCAACTCCCTGGCTTTGGCCATGGCCTGATCAGCTGGCATGGAGCGCCATGCTTGCGGGCCGAGATGGTCACCTCCGAGGATGAGTGCGCTTTCCGGCAATCCGGCAGTGGTGCAGATGCTTTTGACGTAGCTGACGAAATCGGCTGGCTTCATACCTGTGTAGCCGCCGTCCTGATTGACCTGATTGCTGGTGGCTTCCAGCAGCAGAGTCGTGCCTTGTTCTGCTGCGAGCAGAGCAGAGGCGAGGATAACGTCCGGCTGCGCGGAACAGATGGAGGGAAGCGCGGCCCTGGCGCCTGCACGGTTGGCAGTGATCACCTCAAGCAAAGGGTTGCTCATGACGGCTCCTCCAGTATTTGATAGTTTTGGACAGCAGCAAGCGCCGCCCCACGTGTACCGCTGCTGTCGCCATATTCCGCAACACGGATTTCCGGTGGCTCAGTTTGGTCCAGCAAGTGGCCCGGCAGAGCTTGCGCAATGAGACGATCAATGTTCGGGATCTTAGAAAGGCCACCACCGAGCACAATGCAGTCCGGATCTACCGTGCATTGAAGCGCCGCGACCAGTTCAGCCGCGATGTGTGCCCACATGCGTAAGACCTCTTGCATCTGCGGATCACCAGCAGCCGCTGCCGTGGTGATGGTCTTCGCATCAACGTCTTTGCCTGTGACGTGTTTGGCAAGGCGGCGCATGCCGGGGCCTGCCAGATACGTCTCAAAGCAGCCTGTGCGACCACAGCCACATTGGATGCCGTCGAGCCCGAGTTCCTTCATGGTCATGTAGGGAATGCCGAGATGACCAAACTCACCAGCTGCACCGTTGAGACCGGAGATCAACGTGCCGTTGGAGCAGTAGCCTCCACCAACACCTGTGCCGATGATCAGGCCGAAGACGCTGGCATAGCTGCGCCCAGCGCCGAGCATGGCTTCAGAGAGGGCAAAGCAGTTGCAGTCGTTTTCAAACGCGACGGCTCTGCCCAACTTGTCAATCAGGTCCTGATGGACGGTGCGGCCTGAGGCCAGCAGGTTGGCGGTGAGGAACTTGCCGGTTCGTTTGGAATGGAAACCGGGAATACCGACGCCAACCGGCAAGCCTTTTGAGCCTGCGGTTTCTTCCAGCCACACGACCATCTCGCAGAGAGCATCAACCAGATTTTCGTAGGAATCCTGAGGGGTTGGGATGCGTTTGGTTTCAACTACAGCCCAATCACTATCAAAAGCGGTTGCCTCGATTTTGGTGCCGCCCAGATCAATGCCGCCAGCTCGAACCATATCAGGCCTCTTCCAATGCATAGAGCTTGACGCCCGAGACAACGCGGGTCAGCGTGCCCTGCCCTTCAAACGGATTGTCGACGTTGAAGCCAAGCTGATCAGACCATGCCACACCCAGCCATTGGGCAATGAGTACATGGAGCACAGACATCCAGCCATCCTCCAGTTTGCATGGAATGTGCACATCTGCCTTTGCAGAATTGCCAATGGCGATGACCGTGTGCTCGCCAAACTGCGCCCTCACCTCGTCTGCCAGATCTTCGTCATAGCGGCGGGAATGCAGGCTGTTGGAGAGGAACACGAAGACCTTGGTCTGTGCATCAACAAAAGACTTTGGTCCGTGACGGAAACCGAGGGAACTGTCCCAGATAGACGGGATTTTTCCTGCAGCCAGCTCCATCACTTTGAGCGCACTTTCGCGGGCAACGAAGGCAAGCGGGCCGGAGCCTACGAAGACGGCGCGCTGGGGGATGGTGAGTTTGTCTGCCAGTTGATCCGCTTGCGCCAGAACAATCTCAGCTGCATGGCTGATCTCATTCATGTTGGCGGTGAATTCTTCCGGCGTTTCCTGCCCGAAAACTGCCATGGCTGTCAGGATCATGGTGGTGAAACTGGAAGTCATAGCGAAGCCGCTGTCGTGGCATTCATCTGGCAGAACGATCACGCGTTGGCTGGCCTTTGAAGCAGGCTGGCGGGTTGCCAGAGCGCTGTCCTTGTTGCAGGTGATGTTCAGCCGTGGGGCTTCGGGGAAGATCGCATCCAGCAGGTCCAACGTGCCGATGGACTCGGTAGAGTTGCCGGAACGACCGAAGGAAACGACCAGCGGAATGACACCGTTGCGTTTAAACGCGTGCGGGGCACTGACAAGATCTGTTGAAGGAACTGAGCGCATTGGCAACACGGAGGTTGCATCCAGTGCTCTGCACAGAAGGTCGCCGATATAAGCGGATGTGCCTGCCCCGCAGAACCAGACTTCCGTGGCCCCGGAGTTGGCCACCCACTCGCTCAGCTCACTTAAGGATGCAGCGAGTTCCTGTCCCCAATTTGCCCAGATTTGCGGTTGCGCCTGAATTTCGCGCGTAGTTGCCCATTTGGTCAGATCGACCATCGCAGCATTCCTTCATAAAATCAAATAGTTACAGTTATCTTAGAAAGTGTTTCCGGTTGGTCTGGGTCCAGACCCAACTGGAGAGCAGTTTCTAAGATCACTGGGTACAATGCACGCAGCAGCATGGCCGAGCTTGCTGCGGGGGTAAGGCCCTGCGCACCAACGGTTTCTGGTGTCAGGCGGAAAACATTTGCGCCGACAGAGCGGAACCGCTCTTCTGCCAGGCTCAGACTCTGGTTGCTGACAGTTTCACCTGTATCCAGAATGAGGACACACAGCGGTTTTGTAGCCAGTTGCAGAGGGCCGTGCAGCACTTCAGCGGCGGAATACGCTTCTGCATGAATGGCTGTTGTTTCCTTCAGCTTCAGCGCCACTTCCTGCGCTGCCCCGAAGCCGCAACCGCGTCCGATCACATACACATGCGGCGTGGACTTCACGGCTTCGATGATCTCGTCAGCCTGTTCGAGCTTAGCCTCAGCGCTGGCCAGCATGGCCTTTGCTGCTGCTTCACAGGCTTTGGCATAGTCCGGTTTGAGCGCGGCCAGAAGCGCCATTCCGGCTGCTATGGTGCAGATAACTGTTTTGGTGGCTGGAACGGCTTGTTCCAGACCTGCTTTGATATCGACACAGGCGTCCGTCTCAGTTGCCAACGGAGAACCCGGTGTGTTTGTGATGGCGAGCGTTTTACCGCCGCCGCTTTTAAACCCGATTGCAGCACTGACCAGATCCTTACTTCCTCCAGATTGGGAGAAAATAAGTGCGCCAGCATTGCCCAACTGCAATCCATTCCCCAGGCTGAACACAGAGGGCGGCAGTGTTGTTACCGGCTTTTGCAGTTCGGCCATCAGTTCATAGGAGATCAGGTTGGCGGCGGCGTCTGAGCTTCCACGTGCAATGGTATAGAACGTGTCGAGCTTGTCTAAGGCGGCTGCTTTCACACTCTTCGAGAGGTCCTGACGGACCCCTTCAGCGAATGCCGGAATTGCCTGATCTATCTCAGCACGCATGTACGCGCCGGGGTGTTTGGTCACTGTATTGATTCCATCTTTTTTGTTGTTGCTGCGGTTTCCCGCAGGTTGAAACTATCGAATTTTTGCCAATAGGACGTCAGGTCCACGACCTGACCAGTTGTGCGCGCCTGATCGAGTGCCAGTGCGGCAACGCCTGCTTCCAGCGCATCCACGACGGAAACTGGCAGGCTGTCCATTTCACCGCGCAGATAGGCGCAGAGGTCCTGACACATCATGTCATCAGCGCCGTAGTGCGCGCCGGGGCGGTCAATGGACTTGTTGTAATCTTCGTCCACCAATGTGCCGCGGGTGTGGGCATCAGTCACTTTCAAGTAACCGCGCACGAAGTCACCTTCTGCCATACCCTTGGTGCCAATCACGCAGAACCGGCGGTGTTCGTCCGGTACGTTGATGTTGGTGTGGAAGGCCATGGTGGCCCCGCTCTCGTATTCGAGGATCGCGGTCTGGTGATCGACGATATCGCCATCGGAGAGGAACGGGTCATCCGCAGCTTCCCAGATGGACTCTTTAACATGATACACTTGCGTATCTGTTTCTTTTGCTGGTGCATTGCTTGGGACAAAGGATTTTCTGCCACCAAAGCTAGCTACACGACTTGGGCGTGAGCCGGTCACCATGTTGTAGATATCAAGATCGTGGCAGCATTTTTCCAGCATAAAGCCGCCGGAGTATTTCTCGTGACGGCGCCAGTCGCGCATGAAGAAGGCCCCATGATATGGCGCGATATGCTCGTTGGCTTCAATGGAGACTACATCGCCGATCTGTCCGGCCGCTTGGGCGTCCCTCAAGTCTCTTGCATGCTGGGCATAGCGAAGAACCAGACCGATGAGCACCTGATCCGCACCATGTTTGGAAAGCAGCTCTGCCAGTTCCATGGTCTCGCTCATGGAGATCACGACTGGCTTTTCTGCGAACATGCGGATGCCAGCTTCCAGCCCGAGGCGGATGTGCTCAAGATGCATATGGTTGGGAGAGCTGACGAACAGAAGGTCCGCTTTCTCATTTGCCAGCATCTCTTCCAGAGTATCGTAGGGTTTGATCGCCTCATGATTTCTGAGGCGTTCAATCTGGTGCGGTTTTGGGTCTACATAGGCCACCACTTCCGCTTCACTCATGTGCGCCTGCAGTCTTTCCAAAACACTGACAGCCCGCAAACCCAAGCCAACAACGATGATACGCATGTGTTTCTCCTATGCCAGTTCCAGAGCGCCAAGGCGTTGCAGTGCAACACCTTTTTCGTCAAAGACGTAGGCATCTTCCGGCTTGATGTTGAGTTTGATGGATGTGCCTTCCGGGATCTCTGCCATGCCAGGCAAAGATGCACAAAACGCGCCGTCACCTTCGACTTTACCGTAGGCGATGGAATGCGCTCCCAAGCGCTCCAGCACTTCTACATGCATGGAAACTGGTCCATTCTCATCAAGCTGCATATGCTCAGGGCGGATGCCGATATCCACGTTGTCACCCGCTTTCACGCCCTCAGAAAACACTGGCATGCTCATGACGCCACCACTTTCGAGCTTTACGTGCAGCATGCGGTCTTCAACACGGCTGACGATAGCGGGCAGGAAGTTCATTTTAGGATGGCCGATGAAACCAGCTACGAACTTGTTGCGTGGGTGCAGGTACAGGTCCATCGGGGTGCCGCACTGCTCCACCACACCGCCGTTGAGCACCACGATGCGGTCAGCCATGGTCATGGCTTCCACCTGATCGTGGGTTACGTAAATCATTGTGGTGTCGAGGCTTTTATGGAGCTTTGAGAGTTCCACGCGCATGTCCCCGCGCAGCGCTGCATCAAGGTTTGAGAGCGGCTCGTCAAACAGGAACACTTTTGGATTGCGGACAATGGAACGGCCAATGGCAACGCGCTGGCGCTGACCGCCAGAGAGCTGCCCCGGCTTATGGTTCAGGCGCTCTTCGAGCTGCAGGATTGCAGCGGCCTTGTTGACGCGATCTTTAATCTCCTCTTCCGGGCGTTTTGCAACGCGCAGCGGAAAGGCGATGTTTTCAAAAACTGAGAGGTGAGGATAGAGCGCGTAGCTCTGGAACACCATGGAGATGCCACGGTCAATAGGGTGGTCATCGGAAACGTCTTTTCCATCAATGATGATGGAGCCTTCGGAGGCAATCTCCAAACCTGCCACGATGCGCAACAAAGTTGTTTTTCCGCAGCCAGAGGGGCCAACGAATACGACGAACTCCTTGTCCTCGATGGACAGGCTGACGTCCTTCAATACGGTTGTTGGTCCAAATGATTTTACGATGTTCTGTAGCTGAAGCGTGGCCATAATATTCGTCTTCTCGCACTTGATAACGGGGAGAGGCTGCAGGCAGCCTCTCCGGGTTTGGCTCAGAAAAGTCGTTGCCGCGTCTTCTTTTTTCGAAAACCGGTATCCACTTTTCGGGAGTACGCTTACTTGAACTCTTCGAGTTCTTCAGCGGCGATTGCCACCAGGTTTTCAGCAGTATCGTCTTTCAGGATGATGCCCTGAATCATGGAGTTGATGGTTGTCTGCATCGCTTTGTAATCAACAAAGAGAGGCTCCGGACCACCTGTTGGGATGGAGTCCACGAAGACTGCCCAGTATGGATCATCCATGTAGTAAGGCTTCTCGTAGCCCAGCTCTTCGTATTTCAGGATTGGTGTCAGACCCCAACCGTCTGGTTTGTCCAGCGTGTACTGAGAGTCGCCTGTGGTCATCATGCGCGCAAATTCCATCGCCAGATCTTCATGGCCAGAGCCTTTGAAGACAGCGAGGGAGTCAGTAATGAGAAGCGTACCACTTACACCACTTGGACCTGCCGGAATTGGTGCAGTCTTGGTGTTGATACCTTCTTTATGCTGACCGTGTGCCCAAGGGCCGTCGATGTACATGCCGACTTTGTTGTCGTTGAACAGATCACGGACCTGCGTACGCTCAAATGCGGTCGGGCCTTCCTGAGCAACTTCCACCAGTTTGCCGTAGAACTTCAGAGTTTCCAGAGTGTTCTTGGAATCCAGAGTGATTTCGTTGGTGGATGGATCGATGACCTGACCGCCGTTGGAATACAGGTAGTTCAGGAACTGGTGCATGGTGTTGTCGAAGTCTTTGCCCGTCAGACCCACACCTGCTTTACCGGTTTTGTCTTTGATGGTCTTCGCCGCTGCGTACATTTCGTCCCAGGTCTTTGGTGCTTCGCATGCAAGACCGGCTTCCTCGAAGATGTCACAGTTGAGGAACAGACCCTTGGTGGAAAACGCACGTGGGAAGCCCCAGAACTTGTCGCGGTAGCTCACGGTGTTCAGAACGCCCGGCTGATAGGCTTTCTGCTGATCTTCCGAGATCTTCACATCAACAACGAGATTGTTGTCTGCCAGCTGCTTGAGCGTACGAGAGCCCATGTAGGACACAGATGGCGGGCTGCCTGCGGATGCAAGTTTCAGAGACTTGTCCTGACATGTGCCCCATGGAAGGCTTTCCATGTTGACGGTGTTGCCTGGATGGGCGGCTTCGAATGCAGCGATAACCTTGCGATCTTCATCCAACCCGTTGTCCCCACAACGGATGAAATGTAGCTCAGCTGATTGTGCAGATGCTGCTGCCATCATTGCGCCTGCCCCTGCAGCCGCTGCAAATAGTAGTTTGGTTCTCATGGTTTCTCCTCCCAGTAGTAACCATTGACACTTTTGAAAATCACTCCTTGATTGCACCGGCTGTGAGGCCGGCCACCAAGTAGCGCTGTAAAAATAGGAAAATTACGAGTACGGGCAGTATTCCAACAATGCTTGCTGCCATCATCTGGTTCCATTTGACTGACTGATAGCCAATGAACTCAAGGATGCCCGCTGGCAGAGGCATGAACTCCTTGACGCTGTTGAACGTGATCGCGAACAAGAACTGCTGTGCGTAGGCTGACAGGAACACAGCCACACCCACCACAATGAGACCGGGAACCGCCAAGGGCAGAACAACGCGGCGCAGAGTGTACAGACGGCTGGCGCCATCCATGAAAGCTGCTTCTTCCAGTTCGCGCGGGATTTTCTCCAGATAGGATTTCAGGAGCCAGATTCCCATTGGCACCAGAAACGCTGCACCGGGAACAATCATCGCGAAGTAGGTGTTCAGCAGGCCGTAGTTTCTCAGGAGCTTGTAAAGCGGAATGAGCAGAACAGCACCGGAGAACATGTTAACCGCCAGAAAGATGCCGAGGCTGAGTGATTTGCCTTTGAAGTCAAACCGGGCATAGGCATAAGCGGCGGGAATGACGAACGCCAAAGCCAGAGCTGTCACCGAGATGGAGATCAGCATGCTGTTTGCGATGTAGCGCGGCAGCATTGGCACTGTCTCCCACATCTGGGAGTAGGCTTTGAACGAGAAGTCGTCTGACCAGAACTGGTAGGGCGAGCGGAACAGGTGCTCCAGTGGCCGCAGTGAGGTCATGAACATTTCGAAGAACGGCAGCAGAATGAAGCCGAGGAAAAGCACCACGCAGAAGTAGAGAAATACTTTATGTGGCAGCGAGTAACGATCCATCATTTTAGGCTGCCTCGAAACGTTTTTTGATCTGGTGAAGAGCGAACAGATAGACCAGTGAGAACACGCTGAGCAGTGTCACCACGATCACAGCACGTGCTGCCCCCTGCCCGAACTTGAAGTTTGCAATGGCCATCTTGTAGGTGTCGATGATCAGCGTTGTGGTTGCGCTGCGTGGTCCGCCTTCCGTCAAAATCCAGATGATTTCGAAGGAGTTGAAGGTCCAGATGATCGACAGGATCGACATGGTGATGATCACCGGCAGGATTTGCGGAATGGTGATGCGGCGGAAGCGATACCAACGGGATGCCCCGTCCACATAGGCTGCTTCATAAAGATCGCGCGGCACGCCCTGCATGGCGGCCAGCATGAAGATGGTCACCATGGGCAGGCCGACCCAGACATCGGTGACAACGGCGGAGTAAAACGCGCTTTGCTTGTAGGCGAGGAACTCAAACGGGCCATCCAGAATGCCGATATATTGCAAGGCACCGGAGATGATGCCGAAGTGGCCGTTGTAGAGCCACAACCAGCCGAAACAGCCAATCGCAACAGGCACGATCCACGGCGGCATGACCAGCATACGGAACAGAGCCCGTCCCGGGATTGCAGCGTTGAGCAGCGTTGCGCCGATCAGACCGAAAATGATTTTGAATGAGACAGACAGGAACATCCAATAGAACGTTCTGGAAACTGTCTGGCCGAATTTGCGAGAGCTGAGCAGCTTCTCATAGTTGGCAGTGCCGATGTAGGCTTCGCCGCCAATGTTGGCGTTAGTAAAAGACAAACGGACTGTCTCAACCAGCGGCCAGGCCACGACTAATACGAGATACAATGCTGCCGGAGCAATCAGTAGCCATGCAAAGGTTGCCTGTGAGCGCATGAGCCCTTGCAGCATCCCCTGTTTCTTTTGTGCTGAACCGCCGCGCTCGCCCTGATAAGGCAGCAGGTCCTCTGACGCATGTGTCATGCGCTCTCCCCAATTCCCAAAGGTGATCGCTTGTCACTCGCCGCTTGCGTCTTGTTATCGCCAGGGAGACGAACCGCGTGTTTTTTGCGAGCACCAAAATAATACCAAAACAAATCCATTTGTCTACCATTTCAGTACCTCCTGTGAAATATTTCTGTTTCAGGCGAAAAAACTTCGATTTTTCAAGAAAATCGCGAGGGGATAAGCTTTATTTCTTTCATTGGTATCCCATCGGTATTGTTTTGCATTGGTATCAAAAAGGTATTATAGATAATACGGATTCACATAAAGATGAGCAGAATGAGCGCACAAGAAGATACCCATACCGATCTGTTCTCAACGACATCCTGGCAGCAGAGGAGTGGCGGTCCACGCTACTTACAACTTTACCGACACCTTGAATCTGCCATTAAAGATGGGCGGTTAGCAGCAGCGACCACTCTGCCTGCCGAGCGTGAGCTGGCGACATTGACCGGCTTGTCCCGTGTGACGATTCGCAAAGCCATTTCGCAGCTGGTGGTGGATGGTCTGGTGATTCAGCGCCGGGGCTCGGGCTCTTATGTCGCCCCTCAGATGAAGCGCATGGAGCAGTCATTATCTGCGCTCACCAGCTTTACCGAGGACATGCAGCGGCGCGGGAAAACATCTTCCTCCGAGACGCTGTCCTGTGGGATCTACCTTCCCTCACCTGAGGAGATTGTTGCGCTTGGGCTTGCGTCTGACGGTCAGGTTTCGCGGATTACCCGTCTGCGCCGTGCGGATGGTATTCCTCTGGCGATCGAGACCAGTTCGCTCTCAACCGAGTTTGTGCCTGATCCGTCACGGATTGAAACGTCGCTCTATGAGAAATTGTCGTTGGAAGGGATGCGCCCTTCCCGCGCTATTCAGCGCATTTCGGCCTGTAAACTGACAGAAGAACAAGCTGCCTTGCTGGAAGTTTGTGAGGGGGATGCCGCGCTTTACATTGACCGCACGGCCTACCTGCCGAGTGGTCGGGTGATTGAGCTGACAACGGGCGTGTACCGCGGTGATATCTATGATTTCGTTGCAGAATTGCGCAACGCGTAAAATGCAAAAAGCCCCGCTGCCAAGGTTTGGAGCGGGGCTTTTGCTGTTTAGTCTCTTACATCCTGACGCCACCCGATAGCCGAGAACAGCTTGCTGTAGCATGCCGCCTTTTGCGTGATCGTCTCTGCATCCGGCTTGTTGGCGCGGGCTGCCCAGCCAATTTCTGAAATACCCAGAATGCGCGGGGCCATCATGGTTTCCATGTTGGCATCCCGTAGGACGACCTCTGACCACAAGCAGCCCTGGGCGCCAATGATCTTGCCTTCCAGCTCTGGTTCATTTTCCGGCACCGGATCCCAGTTCACACTGTCTGCAAGGCTGGTGATGCCTGCCCAGTTGAGGCCGATCTCGTTGAAGTTGCTGGAAGGTGCAATATCCCAATAGGCGTGCGCAGCTGGGGTCATAACAACCGAGTATCCTTTACGAGCTGCTTCCAGCCCCGGTCCCTGCTGGGTCCATGAGAACAGGATGGCGTTGTTGTTGATGCCGCCATTTGCACCTTTGGCAGCTTCTTCCCAAGCGGCGGGACGTACGCCCAGCGCACGGACGTAGGACGCCAGCTTGTCCATCATCCAGCCCTGCACATCATCAGCAGTTTTAAGGCCTTGCTCTGCTTTCAACTTATCGATGGTTGGAGATTTGGTCCACGCAGCAGGCGGGCGCTCATCACAACCGAGGTGGAGGTGAGAGAACGGGAAGATGCCGGAAATTTCTCTGGCCAGAGCTTCCATGTAGGTCCACGCTTCTGGCAAGGCTGGATTGATGGTGTTGTTCAGGTAGCCATGAACAGAGATCTCACCGCTTTCATCCGCTGCATCGCGCAGTTCCGGGTGGATTTGAAGCACAGCCCAGGAGTGAGCAGGCACTTCGATTTCCGGTAGAATTTCGATGTTCAGCTCTTTTGCGTGGGCGACCAGTCGCTTGGCAAAGGCAATGGAGTAAGTACCGCCTTGCGGACCATCTGCTGCTCCATAAATGCCGGGAACGATACGTCCTTCGCCGCGCATGCCAGACTTCTTCCAGAGCTCAGGATAACTCTCCACCTCAAGACGGAAAGCCTCATCATCGCAGAAGTGCCAGTGGAAGCGGTTGAGCTTGAACAAGGCCATCATATCCACCAACCGCAGCAGGGTTTCCGGCTCGTAGTAGTGGCGTGCACAGTCCAGATGCTGGCCGCGCCACTCAAAGCGGGGAGCATCTGCGATATGGCCACAAGGAATGGTTCCACCATAAATCAGCTTGAGATTGAGGAGTGTGATCGCGCCATAGAATGCACCAGCAGCGGCGGACGCGGAGAGTGTGATGCCCTCTGGCGTAATTGTGAGCTCATAGGCATCCTCCGCAAGATCTTCGTTTATGGCAAAGCGGAGGATGACGCCATCCTCGTGCAGGAATGGTCCGATGTTGTTACGCTCTGCGAGAGCTTCAACGGAGGCAGCACTGTCGGTTTCGCCGTCCCCCTCCCATGAGCGATCCAGCTTAAAACCGGCACTCACGTCCAACTGATTGCCAGAGGGTTTCCAGCTTTGCGGGGCTGGGACGAGCATGAGTTCATCTGAAGACGGGTCCGCTTGCTGCTCTGGCAACTTGGTGCTGAAAGCCTGATCGATGCCGCGTGGTGCAATCTGCACTGGCAGGATGCTGCCGTCCTCCAGACGCAGATAGGCGCCTTTTGGAAGCCAACTGCGGTTGGACGGGTTCATATTGCGCTTGTACTTGAGTGTAAACGCGAGTGCTTGGCCTGTTCCAAGAACATCTCTGTCGAAGCCAAGCTCAATGTAGCCCGCCGTTATTTTCTTGGAAGTGGCGCCTTCAACTACTTCGCAAGGAGCCAGCATGCTGAAGCACAGGGTGTAATTGGAGATGGGCGCATCACACTTGGCAGAGAGAATGCAGTTGACCTGCCGGTCCTCCGTTCTCCATGTTTCCATTCTGATTGTAGTATCAGCACAGGTTACAGCTTCCATGCCTGCGACTCCTCACCAATTTCTGGATGTTGCAGTGAGCACGCCGAATGCAACGGGTTGCCTGAGTGCATGTGCTAACTGCTTGAATTTGCGTCTGCTCTTGGCAGATTTTTGCATTTCACTTCTGCAAGAACAAACACTAGCATAACTTCTTCTCAACTGGATCTGTCAATACCTTGTCACGTAAATAGATCCATATTTTAGAATTGGTATTACATTTGAAATAAGCAGATAATTACTTTAACTCTTTCAAATAAAACCTATCAGAACATTCCTGGTCATATGACAACTCCAGGCTTTTCAGGTTTTGTAAGCCTTTGACTGCAATTCTGTTTTCCAACGTGGCACGCATTCCCGTTTTTGCATCGCTGGAACAAGGTGTGGCGGATGAAAGAGCTTGGCTGCTGTTATGCAATCTGCCTGCAAAATCTAGGACCAGTTATTCAAGGTGAAACCCTTCATTTCGCAGTTCAGGTCTTATTTGCGGCTGAGTAACAGGTTCGGCCTTATACTCGCAGTGGAGTGTTGAGTTGTCTGCGAAAGGCCAATGAGGATGGAACGCAAGACTGTACAGACCCGCGATGGCGTGGAGCTCTCCTACCTGACAGGAGGGCAAGGACGACCTGTCTTTTTGCTGGGGGGCTGGTCGCAAACTGCAACTGTTTATGCGGGGCAGTTCGCGGATTTTTGCCAGAGTCACACGGTCTATGCTCTTGAAAACCGGGGGCATGGAGACTCGCAAAAGCCTTCTGATGGCTACCGGATTGAGCGGTTTGCCAAGGATCTGTTTGATGTGGTGGAGGCTCTGGACCTTCGCGACTTCGACGCGGTTGGACATTCTCTTAGTGTTGCAATGCTTTGGGATTATATGGAAATGTTCGGGACCGAGCGCCCTGCACGCCGTCTGATTTGCATCGACGAGCCTGCTGCCCTCATGGCAAGGCCTTCCTGGACAGAAAAAGAAACCAACGAGGCAGGTTCTATCCATCCCAACTTGGAGTCACTTGATGAGATGGTGACGGCTATTCGCCAAACACGCAGTATTGAGGATCATCTCGAAATCATTGGCGGGATGTTCACGAGCAAGGTCAATCCAGCCGCTTTGCGTCAGTTGGCTGCCGAGAACCTGAAGCTGCCCAGAGAATATGCTGCTTCTCTTATAGAAAACCTCATGATGCAGGACTGGCGCCCTCTGCTGCCCAACATTCACCAGCCTACTCTGGTGTTCACCGGGGAACTCAGCTGGCATCCGTTGGCATCGCAACAGTTCATCGCAGACACCATGCCCAATGCCTCTCTGGAGGTTTTCAGCGAGGCCGAAGGTGGCTCTCACTTCCTGATGTTCGAGAACCCAGCGCTCTTTAATGAGAAGGCTCTGGGTTTTCTGAATTCGTGAATGAGCCAGTTCAGCATAATACTCCATTGTCAGGCACAGAACTCACCATCGTTTCTGTTGTTTGCTCAACCTCCTGCATTCTGGATTTCCAGTGACTAACTGTCTCAGAGAAGCTAAGAAGCGCGTCTTGCAACTTTATCTGTTCCAGCATTTTGAGAGGGTGACGCCACACCAAAGCAATAATATCCTGCTCAATTGCAAAGCATGCGCCCTTTGTCTCGTCCCAACTAAAGTTTGCATTGAGCAAGCGCAGCAGAAAATCGGTATTTCTGGTTTGCGAGTCCAACGTGATAACAGGAGCGAAGAGAACCAGCTGCTCAGTAAATGGACAATAATCTGCTGAGGCCGTTAGGTCTTGCGAGAAAACAAGAAGCCAACTGGCATCGTCTAACTCACGACAATGGGCGCCCTGCCAGGAAGCTGCAAGTTTTGCCATAGTCTCATTGAAGAAAGCTTTGCTCATTTCTTCCTCCAAATATCGTGGGGCAGCCGTCGTTTGCTAATCATATCGCTTTCCACGCTTCTGTTGTCAGCGACGGCTGGCTGGCTTCTATCAACTGGTGCAGTTTAAGGACCGTTGATGCTTTAAACACTGCAAAATCTTCGCCTCCTTCAGGAGTTTCAAAGCGCAACTCATTCCCAAGGGTCAGCGCAAGGTATTGCTTTTTACTATCAAAATTTGGCAGTCGGTCATCAACACCAACAAGCGAAAGCGCTGTGTTGGTTACACTTTGAGAGTTCTGTTCTGAAATATAGATATGCTGCTGCAGCCCGATATTAGTACCCCCATTTTCATTTTGTGACGGTTTCATCATCTCATGGGTAGGAAGATTGGCTGGAGAGTTAAGATACTCCAACCGCGCTGAGAGAGCATAAATATTCTGACCATAAGCGCCTGGTTGAGGATTGGTCGATACCCAAGCTCCCGGTGCACCTGTTCCTGTTTTTGGCTGAAGCTTTTTGATTTTGCCTTCAGAAGCGACACCAAACAAACCATCTTCCCTGGTGCAGTGATAGTACTTGGGAATATTCACAGTCTGACCTGCATCAGCTTTCTTTTCCAGATCAGACAGAAAATCGTGAGCGCGCTTTTCATCAGGAGTTGAAAGATCAAGACCTGCTTTCACTTCGCTGAGGACTTCGCTCTGCGTTTTAATTCCAGTTTCGCCGTATAAAAGCTTTTCCGAGAGAGTATCAACTTTCCCTCCAGTACGAGCCTGGACGGACTGAGCAAACTGCGCATACTGGCTTCCCTCCCAGCTTGCCTGCTTATGGTGAGCTTTGTCATCTGCAAGGTTGCTCAAAACATCAAGACCTTCCAAACGGCCTGTGATAGACGCACGATGAGCATCGGTTAGTGTCTGCGACTGAGCAACCAGTTTGTGAAGGTTTGACAGTTTGTGCAAATCAGAGGCTCGATCCAAGCCACCCTGATTTTTCTCAATCAAGCTGACCAGTTTATCCAGCTTCTTATAAACACCAGCTTCCTGCTTTAAGTCTGGCTGGGAATTGCCCGATATACCGGATGCATCACTGACAACAAGTTTGTGCTTGTTACTCAGTAAGGTACGGTGGGAGGTTTCCAAGTCAAAATCCAGCTTGGCACCACCGTCGGACTGAAAAACTCCAAGTTGGGTGATGGCTGCACGTACGTTTTCAACGGTCAAAGTATGCTCCTAAATCAAATCGACAGATATCTTGATCTGAAAGAAAGCATTCGTTGCAGAATCGGTCAGTTACAATCAGCACACTTAATAAGAAACTGACAGCTCAATTCTTGGTTGAGGTTATTTGAAATAGCCCCTACTGCGTTTTCAGTGTGCTTTTGGAGATCATGTAAGCGGCACCTGCCAATGCTGTGCCGGCGAAGGCATCCATGGCGGCGCGGGATCGGGCAGAGACGGCGAATTTCGACGCGCGGGTTCCAAGATAGGCGTAGAACAGCAGAGCTGGGTATTCGAGGGCGATGTTGAAGACGGCCAGAGCCATCATCCGCAGTGCCATGCCATCACCTTCCCCGGCAAACACTGGCAGCATAGCCCCGAAGGACAGGACGGATTTTGGGTTGGCGCCTTGCATTGCAAAAGAGGTGAGAAACAGTTTCAGAGCCGATGCTGGTTTCTGTTCTTTCGCTTCGCCCAGCGAGGCTGAGAAGGCAGCTTTGAAGGAGCCATATGCAAGATACAATAGATAAGCTACGCCAATCCATTTGACCGTCTCAAACAGAACTGGGAAAGACAATAACAGCGCGCTCATGCCTCCGGCAGCGAGGAGCGCGTACATGAGGTTGGCTCCGAACACACCGGCCATGCTGGCGTGGGTTTTACCAATACCGTTTGTGATGCTGTCACCAACCACTTTCAGGACTGCGGGACCGGGTGTGAAGTTGAGCGCCATGAAGGTGACAACAAACCCAAACACCAAAGTGGCATCAAAAGACGTGAGAAGCTCCATGGTTTTTCCATTTCAACCCTAGAAACACATAAAAAACGCAAAGCAACGCACAAACGAACGCAAACCAGAAATGGGAATGCGAAGGGGAGATGACTGATGGTTCATCTCCCCTCGCGCGCGGATTAGAAATTCACTTGCCGTAAGCCTTAAGGCCCGCCTCTCCAAACGTGGCATTGTGAGTTTCCCTGGCTGCCCCCTCTCCGCGCGCTGTTTGTGCAAACTCTGTTGGTCCGCATAAACGCAAGGAGCATGCCAAATTATTGAGGGTGTGCGAATTTCCTCATAAGGCATTGGTAAATATGATTATATGTCGGTATTAGGACGTCTTTCGTGTGTGTCTTACGAGAATTGAAAATCGATAATACTGCCCATTGTTTGATCAGTCTGCCTGCCTGCTAAGCAATCAGACATAAAGAAACCCGGCGTTTCAAGCACCGGGTTTGTCGTTCTCTGAGATGTCGCGGATCAGCTCAGGCAGGTTCTGCGATCTGTACTGGTTCGGCCATTTTGCATGTCTGGCTGATCAGATTGCGTAGTTTCTGTCTGGTTTCAGAGCAGGTTAGCTGACCGCTCTCATCAGTCTTTGCTGCCATGTTGCCGACAGCGACATATCGCGGATGCACCCAACAGCCGTGATCAGCTGCAAACGACGACAGACGTGGTAGCATTCTTACTCCCCCGAATGGACCCGGTGCTGCGGCGAACAGGCCAACTACTTTTCCCTCAAGGACGGAATGGGATTTGCCAGCTGCGCGTCTGGAAGCCCAGGTGAAAATGTTATGAAGATGGGGGCTAAGGAAGCCATTGTACTCAGGAGAGGAGATCAAAATTACATCAGCAGCTTCAATCTGTTGTCTCAGTAATGAGAGCTGGTTCTGTACGGCGGCATCCTCTTCAAGCTCAAAGTGATAGAGGGGAAAAGAGGCGAGTTGGCGCGACAGGCTGGTCGTCTGATGTTTTAAGTTATGCGCTTCTTCTGCGACGGCATCCAGCAGACTCTTATTCAACGAGCCTTCTCTGGTACTTCCGGAGATGAGGAGGATGTTCATGGGAGACTCCATATGACAATACTTTTGTTTTTATATACATTTTCATTTCTTTATTCTGCAAGCATAAAAAAAGCGGCGCTGAAATTCAGCACCGCTTTTTGAAGTTTAATCCCGAACACTTCTTTATTCTAGCGAACTCATAGGGTTTGATTGGCCCAATCAAACAGAACCCGCTTTAGGAGAAGAAACGCTCAGTGATCTGCAGCATGATCTGATGACCACCCCAAACGCCAAGGATCGCTACACAACCAGACAGAACTGGTGGAGCCGGAATAGGCAGTTTGATTGCGGTAAAGATCGCTCCAATAATGAAGCCAGCAAGTGTTGACATAAGCAGTTCAGCCATGGTGTCTCCCGTTAATTCTTTCTTATTGTTCAGAAAACTCTGTTTTCTTTGAACTACAGCCCTTGCTTCTACTGCGCGCCCATACCCCTGCAGTCCCCTGGGTGTATGACCGAAAACCGTGAAGGACAGCCAGCTAAGGTCCTTGAATAAATATTTGGGTCGCCCGACAAGACGGGCCCTACCCTGTAATTGCACTTTTAACGCAAAAAAAATCATTTGCAGAAAAAATATTCAAAATGCGATCAGTTGCCGCACTGTCATTTTCATTAATTCAGTAATATCAATGTGTTGATCAGCAATCATTTATGTTAGTTCTGCGCAAAACTCCTGCGTTTTATTACAGGACTTCTACTTATCGCCATTTTCATGAGCTCAGATTTGTGTTGTCAGTCCATCCCTCTGCCTTTACGTTAAAGTCAACATAAGCGCCTTTGCGGTCCTTTATTGGTATTCGCTCAGGCCTGCAGCTCTAAGCTTTTTTGTTGCGCGATCATTCTTTGGAATGCAGTGCGAGGGGGAATAAAATGGCAGAGTATAATGTGACAGCGCTGGCTATTCCGCTGTTTCTGTTTTTTATGCTGATGGAATACGCCTATCTGCGCATGAGCGGGCGGGACCTGCATCGGTTTAGCGACAACATTGCCAGTCTTTCTATGGGCGTTTGTCTGCTCGTTTCAGATGCATTGCTAAAAACCTTTACATTCTCGGTATTTATCTGGGCTTGGTCGTCTTATCGGCTGTTTGATTTCAGCTCTACCAGCTGGATCACGTGGGTCCTGTTCTTCTTCGGCGTGGACTTTTGTTACTACTGGTTCCACCGCATTGCACACAGCTACAACTTCCTTTGGGGCGCTCATGTAGGGCACCACCAAAGCGAGGAGTATAACCTGACAACAGCCCTGCGGCAGAGTGCGTTTCAGTACGCCTTCTCGTGGGTCTTCTATTTGCCTCTCGCCTTCCTCGGCTGCCCGCCAGAAGTGTTCCTGATCCAGTTTATGCTGCTGAAGGCCTATCAGTTCTGGCTCCACACCCAGGCGATTGATCGTATCCCCCTGATGGAAGGTGTTTTTTCCACGCCCTCCAGTCATCGTGTCCACCATGCCAAGAACCCGATTTACATCGACAAGAACTTTGGCGGAACGCTGGTGATCTGGGACAGGATGTTTGGCAGCTGGCAGCCAGAGGTGGCAGAGCATCCTTGCCACTATGGCACCACAACGCCGCTGAAAACATGGAACCCGGTAAAGGCCAATCTTCAGCACTGGTCCATGCTGTTTCGCGATAGCCTTCATACGCACAGCTGGTGGGACAAGATCCGGCTGTGGTTCAAACCAACGGGATGGCGACCAGAAGACAGACGGCGGGCCACTAACAAACTGCAGAAAACCGGCGTCACCAACCGCCCTAAATTTGATCCTGTGATCTCACCACTGACCAAGCTGTACTGCGGTATTTCGTTTGCGCTGCTGGTGTTGTTGGTGACAATGTTTATCTTCTTGTCCCCTCAGCTGAGCGCACGGGAACTGGCGTTTGGTGTGTTGCTTATTCTAGCTGGGCTCGTAATGATCTCACAGTTTCTGGAGGGCAAGTTTCAGCTGCGGTTTGTCGAGATCGCGCGTGTTCCAGCTCTACTCTGGTTTCTTGCCGTGCTTTGGACTTTGCCAATTTCTACGCAGGTTTCGCAGCGGATGGATGTGGCAACAGGGGTTTCGCCTGAGATCGAACTCTTTGAAGAAACAACGCTTTCTGCATTACCATGGCTGGAGAAGCCTGCAGTATTGGATGGCAGCACACCTGCGGTGCAGCAGGTAACCTGGCATCCTGATGGGGAGCAAGGACAGCTGGAATACACGCTGCGCTATGAGCTCTCGTCTTTCCCGGAGCATGTTGCGAACATCATATCAGCTCGCAATGCTCTGGAAGAAAGCAGTCGGGTCTGGTTGGAGGAGCAGCTTTAGGTCGCTCTCTTATCCCCCATGTGGGGCGGTGACAAAGGGAAGGTGTCCGGACTTGATCCAGAGCTTCGCGCCCTCCTCTCCAGCTGTGATGTTGAGGTCATAGCCGATGGGTACACGGAGCCAAGCATGTTTGGGAAGGTCCTCTCCATCTTCGGTTATTGAACCCTCCAGCACGAAGATTTCTGCGCCGCCTTCTGCCTCAACCGTATGGTTTACGCCTGCCTGCCAGTGCTCCATGCGCACGTTCTCACGTTCATCCTGAAACAGAGGCGAGACGGCGACGCCTTCGCGTGTGGCATCGTTAACACGGCCAAGTTTGTTGGTGTCCACGCGCACATGGGTGCGGTCTGCAAGGTCGAACTGCCAGAGCTTGACGAGGATGGTACAGCCGGGCTCAGAGGCTGGTGTGTGTTTGGATTCAGGTGGGTTACGGATGTAGGAGCCAGCCGGGAAATCCCCGTGCTCATCCTGAAATACTCCCGCCAGTACAACAAACTCTTCTCCGCCTGTATGGACATGCTCAGAGAAATGGCTGCCCGGTACGAAGCGAACAACGGTGGTTGCTCGTGCAACTTCATCTCCCAAACGATCAAGCGGTCTACGCTCAACGCCTTTCATTGGGGACGCGACCCAAGGAATATCATCGCTGAACTCAACCACTCGCTTTGAAAAATCACCGTTGATCTTCACTGAAGCCTCCATCACATGATGCTCTCAAGTTAAGCACTCTTGTCGCTCATTTACAGATGTTAGCATGTTGTTAGGGATCACTTCATTGTTAAGCTGTTTGTTGCATTCCGTTCCCAACAGTCCCTTGCTAGGGTTCCGGCGATTTTCTGATGCACTTTGCGCTGCGCAACTACAGGACGCCTGACCATGAGCCTGCTGGCAGATTTGCTTTCTACTCTTTTTGACCGTCGTTACGTTTTTATGGGCAAGCGGGATGAGCGCCCACTAACCGAGCTTTGCAATGCCTTGATGAGCAGTCAGGGAGATGTTTCCGGTGCTGTCATTGCCCACGAGATATTGGACGGGTATGCGACCACAGATACTGACGGAAAGCGGGCGTTTTTTGAGTTTTTGAACCGCGAGATGGACATTGATCCAGACCAGCTGGAGAGTGTTGTTTCCTCTTATAAAACAGAACGGACGGAAGCAAATTACCGGAAGCTGGTGGAAGCTGCGGAGCCTAAGCGGCAGGAGCTGGCGCGGCGGCTTAATCAGGTGCCCGGCGCGACCCATCAACTGGTGCATATGCGCAAGGACTTGCTGGGTTTCATGAAGGAGCAGCCGAATCTGGCACGCACAGATCTGGATTTTCAGCACCTGTTCAACTCGTGGTTCAACCGTGGTTTTCTGGTGCTGCGGCCTATCAGTTGGGATAGTCCTGCACAGATACTGGAAAAGATCATCGCCTATGAAGCCGTGCATGCCATTGATAGTTGGGATGATTTGCGGCGGCGCTTGCAGCCTGAAGATCGGCGCTGTTTCGCGTTCTTCCATCCGTCTTTGCCAGATGAGCCGCTGATCTTTGTGGAAGTGGCGCTGACCAAAGGGGTTCCCTCCTCCATTCAAGGCGTGCTTGCAGAAGAGCGGGATATTGTGCCGGTTGATGACGTGGATACGGCGGTTTTCTATTCCATCTCTAACTGTCAGAGTGGTCTTGCGGGTGTTTCCTTTGGCAACTCTCTGATCAAACAGGTGGTTCAGGATCTTTCGCGTGAACTCAGCCAGTTGAAGACGTATGTCACACTGTCTCCGCTGCCGACCTTCTGTAAGTGGGTTAAAGAGCAAGAGATTGAAATGCCGGAGACTGATGCAGCTTTGAAGGAACTGGCCGCCTATTACCTTCTTGAAGGCAAGCGGAAGAACGATATGCCGTTTGATCCGGTAGCACGGTTCCATCTTTATAACGGCGCACTGGTGCATGATGTGCATGTGGGGGCGGACACTTCCGAGAACGGCAAAAAGCAATCGGCAGGAGTGATGGTGAACTACCTGTATGACCTGCAAAAAATCTCGCAGAACCACGAAGTGTTTGCGAATAAAAAGGAAATTGTGGCATCTAAACGCGTACAGGCGCTCGCGAAGGCTGGTGTTGTGCAAACAGCGTCTCAGCCCAAGAGCGATGTTGCCTAGCCGACAATCTTTCTGAGTGCTTTGTTCAGTGGGGCAAGCCTGCGCGGCATGGGCAGGTAGACATCCTCAAATAGTTTCTTGTAGAGCTGGACCGTTTTCGGGTCCGGCTTAAACACTTCATTCTGCCGTGTCATGGCTTTCATGGCCTGCGTGAAGTCGGGATGGACTCCAGCACCCACACTTGCGGCAATGGCAGCGCCCAGACCTGCGGTCTCAAAAGTATGCGGGCGCTCAGTTGGCAGGCCGAAAATATCTGCGGTGATCTGCATAATCGCGTCAGATTGAGAGCCGCCGCCGGAGACACGTAAGACTTTGATCTTCTCACCGCTTTTGCGTTCGATCCGCTTCAATCCACGATGCAGTTCCAGCGTGATGCCTTCGATGATAGCGCGGTAGATGTGGCCTCTGGTGTGCACATCCCCAAAGCCGATAATCGCGCCTTTGACTGGCGTGGAACGTCCGTTGTCACGGCCCCATTTGGGCAATAACGTCAAGCCATGGGACCCGGGAGGTGTGCTATTGAGCAGGTCGTCAAAGAACACTTCGACCGGGCTGCCAATCTCTTTGGCTTTTTCCTGCTCTGGGTGGCCGAACTCTTCCTTGAACCAATTGACCATCCAGTACCCCAGAATGACAGAGGTTTCTGGCGTGAACATACGCGGCATTCCGCCAGCATAGGCAGGCAGAGGGCGTTCCACCTCAAAGTACTTTCTGGAGTGAATGGTCGCCGTTGCCCGTGTTCCGTAGCTGAGGCAACCGACGCTAGCATCCACTGCGCCGCAGCCGACAGCCTCACACGCTTTGTCAGCAGCAGCGGAGATGACCGGTAAGCCTTCTGGAAGCCCTGTATGCTGCGCAGCTTCTTCACTCACATATCCTATTGGATTTCCGGGTTCGATAAGCTCTGGTAACTGGCTGCGTTTGAAGGCGAAAAGCTTCCAGAGAAAATGATTATCACTCGCCCATTGCTGCTTTTTGTAATCAAAGGGAACATAACCAACCTGTGCGCCTGTTGAATCGCGAAAAAGGTCCGTCAGCTTGAAATTGAGGTAGCCGGAAACCTGTAGGAATTTATAGGTTTTCTTCCAAATTCCGGGTTGGTTCACTGCGATCCAGTTGACCTCACATTCACTGCGTACACTCTTGATGGACCGAGACAAGCCTGCCACGCCGAAGATTGTTTTCCAAAGCAGCGGCAATGGTTTCTGCTGGTCTTCAATGCGCTCATCCATCCATGTGATCGCAGGGCGTAGAGGGATGCCTCTCTCATCAACTGCAATTTGCGTGCCGCGCTGTGTGGTGACACTCATGGCTTTGACGGCGGTCGGGTCAGCCCCTCTGTCCCACAGCTCACGGCAACAGCGGCCCAGCAACTCCCACAAGATAAGCGGGTCAATCTCCGACCAACCGGGATTATCGCTCCGATAGTCCGTGATCGGCTTTTGCACCTTGGACAGGAGCGTCCCGTCTGGAGAGAACAGCAAGGCCCGGATGCTCTGACTGCCGCAGTCGATGGCGAGAAGTGTTTCCGTCATCCAGCAGTCACCTCATGCATCATGTCCTGCTCTTGCGATGTACATGTTGACGGCAAGCTGTAGTGATCTCGCCAAATCTTCCGATATCGCGACCACTCGTCCTGCCATTTTTCCATGGACCACCCCAATTTATCTCTCAGCCGTGTTTCCAGCTCACCAGCTAATGCTGTCCCGCCTTCTTCCAACACTAAGCCAATTCGCGTGCGGCGCAAAAGGAGATCGTCCAAATGCACGACTTCTTCATGCATGATGGCCCATTCAAGCTCTGCCCAAGTACGATTTGTACCGCTGATGAAGGAAAGGCCATTGGGAGACATTGCTGCAATAAGTGTTGGAAGATCAGCGCCATAGTAACCCTGAAGCCGTTTGAGTTCTGCTTCTGGCAGGTCCCTACTGGCTTTGTCGTCAAGAGTGCTTTGCTGGGGTTCGAACACATAGTCTCCAGCACGCGCCGTGTTCTTCCCTTCCAGATAGGTCGCACAGGTTTCCAGCACTTGCTCTGCCATCACGCGGAAGGTGGTGAGCTTGCCGCCTGTGACAGTGATGGTGCCATCATCATCCCACACCACATGGTCGCGTTTGGCTTTTGACGGATGTAATTCTTTGGGGTCTTCGTCTTTATTACCTACGATTGGCCGGACGCCAGACCATGTTGAAATGACGTCTTTCTCAGTGAGCTTTGTGCCGGGGAAGTTGTGGTTGGCACCAGCTAGAAGATACGCCACCTCCTCCGGCTTGATCGCAGCTTCCTGATCCAGATCCTCCGAGTGATCCAGATCGGTCGTTCCAATCACCGTGCGGCCCAGCCATGGGTAAATGAAGACGCCGCGTTTGTCCTGCGGGTGCAGATAGGTCAGGCATTGATGCACTGGCATGCGCCAGGACGCAACGACTATGTGGCTGCCCCGTAGAGGGCGAATGCGTTTGGTCTGGCCCAGCTGCTCACGCAGGTCATCCGCCCAGACCCCGGTCGCGTTGATGACTGTTTTGGTTGAGATTGCGAAGACTTCGCTGGTTTCCTGATCTTGCACCTCAAGGAGTTTTGATCCTCCCCCGTCACTATGGATCATCTTCACAGCAGCATAGTTGAGCGTGGTTGCGCCACTTCGTCTGGCATCAGCAAGGACGCGGAGGACAAGGCGGCTGTCATCTGTGAGGGCATCAGTATATTGCGCTGAGCCCAGCAAACCATGTTCATTGAGCCCCGGCAAAGCAGCAATGGTCTGGTCGCGGTCCAGATATTTGTGGTCGCGTTTTCTGGCGAAGTATCCGTAGATGTTGAGGAGGACAGAGAAGGCGCGACGGGTTGGGAATTGCTTTTCACGGAACGGAAAAAGGTAGCTCATGGGTTCAATGAGGCCGGGAGCTTCCTGCATCAGTCTTTCGCGCTCACGCACAGATTCCCGTGCCAGCCGGAACTCGCCCTGAGACAGGTAACGTAAGCCACCATGTACCATCTTGGAGGAGCGACTGGACGTGCCCCATGCATAATCCTGCTTTTCCAGCAGCAGAACATCGAGGCCAGCTCGTGCTGCCATCAACGCAACACCAGCTCCGGTAATGCCACCGCCAACAACAACCATGTCCCAAGGCTTACTGCGCTGTTTTATGAGCGACAGTTTTTCGTGCCTGCTGAGTTGCCCTGTATTTGCCATTGCACCCTCCTCCAATATTGAGAGTTATGCGGGTTCTGTGTTGCCTACGGTTTCCTCGGAGATCAAAACGCCGGGGTTCATGCGCTGGTCAGGATCGAAATTGTGGCTCAGTGCTTTTAAGGCACTCATGCCCAGTGCGCCTTTTTCTGCAGGCAAGTATGGTGCGTGGTCACGCCCGACACCATGCTGGTGGCTGATGGTACCGCCATGGGCAACCACGGTTTCAGATGCGACTTTCTTGATGATTTTCCAGCGTTCCAGCGTCTCTTCGTAGGTGCTGGCAACGGGGAACAGATAGGTGGTGTATGCGCTGGAGCCCTGCGGGTAGACGTGAGACAGATGCGTGAAGGCGAACACGGGAATGCCTTGTTCCTTCAATGCTTTGGTGACGCTCTGTTCAACCACGTTGATGTAGGGGCGCAGGGCTGACCAGTCCATTGCAGTCTCAAAGGTATCGACACCCACGCCATGTTCCCATAATGGGTGGCGCAGGTATGGTCCTTTGAAGCGGCCTTCCTTCCATTTGTCGCCCAGCATCTTGGAAAGAACGCGCTTGGCGCCGTGCTGCTTCAGGCAGGTGTTCGCAAGTTTCTGGTTTACGGAAACTTGCTTCTTTGATCCTGTCAGCCCGAATGTGAGCATGCATTTCTGGTCAGTCAGACCCTTGAGCTTGAAGAGCATGTTGAGCTTGGAGAGCTTCTTCTCCGGCACCGCCAGCTTCAGGCTCACATCGGTTTCTGTCGCATTGCTCAGGCGCATCATAGAGAGCGGAATGCGGCCCTGCGTGACGGCCTGGACAGCAGCGACGCCACTTTCCCAATCCGGCATGAAGACCGTATAGAACTGCTCTGTTTCAGCCAATGGCGTGACGCGCAGTTTTACTTCAGTGAGGATGCCTAGCGTGCCTTCTGAACCGAGCACCATCTCGCGAAGGTCAGGACCAGCAGAGGATGCAGGAAGACTTGGAATCTCCAATGTGCCTTTGGGCGTTTCCAGCGTGCCACCAGCAAAGAGCTGTTCAATGCGGCCATACCGCAGAGATTGCTGACCAGAGGAACGTGTGACGACCCAACCGCCAGCGGTGGAGAGCTCAAAACTTTGCGGGAAATGACCGAGGGTGTAACCGATGGCTGCCAGCTGAGCTTCGAGATCCGGCCCGCGCACGCCAGCTCCGAAAGTCGCGATCTGACTTTCCTTGTCGAAGTCCAGCAGGCGATTCATGCGTGTGAGTGCGATGGTGATCTGCGGTTTCTCACTCGCCGGACACGCCAGATGCCCGACAACGGACGTGCCTCCGCCATACGGGACGAGGATCACGTCTTGCTGCGCTGCCCAGTCCATAAGCTCTCGAACTTGCTGGGAGGTTTCCGGGAAAGCGACAGCATCGGGGATGTTTTCAAACATGCCACTGCGCATTTGCAGCCAATCAGAGAAGCTCTGGCCAGATGCATGTCTGATGCGTGTTGCGGGCGTTTTATCCAGCAAGGGATGGTCTGGCGCACGAGACACTGGAACGCGGTCAATGGCGCTTTGCAAGGTGGCATCAGATAGCGGATGTGTTTCGCCTAAAAGCTCTGCGATCAAGGCCTTAGCAAAATCGGCCAACTCCGCCTGGTGCGTGTCATCGCCCCAACCGTTCCATCTTCTCATCTTAGTCGCTCCCCCACACGTATAAACTGTGCTGCGTGACGCATGCTACACAGAGTTTACGCATAGGGAAACTATGCAAGTGGATTATTTTGAGTGATGGCTAAAATACGCCGCGTTACACGACAATCTTCTGGCTCATCTGCTTACCAACCCCAAAAACGCGCTTGTAGCGTTCAATTTCTTCCCGTGATCCCATAGCTTTATTGGGATTGTCGGAAAGCTTGACTGTTGGCTTGCCGTTTGCAGAAATGGCCTTACAGACCAGTGAGAACGGAGCCAGCGCATCATCTGGCACCAGCCCGCGGAAGTCGTTGGTCAGCATGGTTCCCCAACCAAAACTGCAACGAACGCGACCGTGGAACTTACGCTGGAGGTGGGCAATCATGTCTTCGTCCAGCCCATCTGAGAAGATGACACGCTTCTTGGTCGGGTCTTCACCGCAGGCTTTCCACCATTTGATAGCGGCTTCTGCGCCTTTGACTGGGTCACCGCTGTCGATGCGGATGCCTGTCCAGGAGGACAGCCAACCCGGAGCGCGTTTCAGGAAACCTTCGGTCCCAAACGTGTCTGGCAGAATAATGCGCAGGTTACCGTCGTGCTCTTCCTGCCAGTCATTCAGCACCTGATACGGTGCCTCGGCAAGTTCCTCGTCACTTTCTGCCAGAGCGGAATAGACCATCGGCAGCTCGTGCGCGTTGGTACCGATTGCTTCCACTTCGCGGCGCATGGCGATCAGGCAGTTGGATGTGCCGACAAACTTCTTGCCGAGGCCTTCCATCATGGCTTGCACGCACCAGTCCTGCCACAGGTATGAGTGGCGGCGGCGGGTGCCGAAGTCTGCCAATGAGAGGTCTTCAACCTTGCGCAGGCATTCGACTTTTTCCCAGAGTTTGGTCATGGCACGGGCATACAGAACCTGCAATTCGAACCGGCCCATGTTTTTGAGCACGGCCCGGGAGCGCAGTTCCATCAGCACAGCGAGAGCCGGGACTTCCCAGAGCATCACGGCAGGCCAGTCGCCTTCAAAGGTGAGCTCGTACTGATCGTCTTTGACTTCCAGATGGTAAGGCGGCAGGCGCAGGTTTTCGAACCACTCAAGGAACTCGGCACGGAACATGGACCGCTTGCCGTAGAACATGTTGCCGCGCAGCCATGTGCTTTCCCCGCGAGACAGGGAGAGTGTGCGGATGTGGTCCAGTTGATCGCGGAGTTCCTTCTCATCAATGAGCTTTGCCAGCGGAATGTGCTGCGCTCTGTTGATGAGGCTGAAGGTGACCTGCGTGTTCGGCCTGTTCAGATAGACCGACTGCGCCATGAGCAGCTTGTAGAAGTCGGTATCGATCAGGGAACGAACAATCGGGTCGATTTTCCAATTGTGGTTATAAACGCGGGAGGCAATATCAATCATTGTGCAACCATCTCGCCAGAGAATTTGACACCGTGGCTTTGCATCTCATTCAAAGCCTCTTTGAGGGATCCGTTCAGATCGATCGCTCTGCAGGCATCCAGATGAACAATCACGTTGAACCCCAGTTTTGCCGCATCCACGGCTGAGAAACGCACGCAGAAATCCGTGGCCAGACCAACCATGTGCAGCGTATCAACACCACGCTCGCGCAGGTAGGCCGACAGGCCGGTTGGGGTGGTGTGGTCGTTCTCAAAGAAAGCGGAGTAACTGTCGATGTGCGGACGGAAGCCTTTGCGCAGGACAAGGTCGGCACTGTCGGTATTCAGGTCTTTGTGAAATGCGGCACCGTTTGTGCCCTGCACGCAATGGTTTGGCCACAGGACCTGCGGGCCATAGGGCATATCCGTCATATCATAATGCTGCTTGGCGTCGTGATTATCCGCAAAGGATTTATGATGCTGCGGGTGCCAGTCTTGCGTCAACACTTTGACGGCAAACTCGTTTTGCAGCTCATTGACCAGAGGGACGATCTGCTCACCGTGCTTCACAGCCAGAGCTCCGCCCGAACAGAAATCGTTCTGAATATCAATCATAATCAGAGCTTCGTTTGCCGGTCGTGTCATGGTTGCTTCCTGTTCGCGATGAGTAGTCCTGTCTAAAGCAGTTCACATCTTAGTTGAAGCAGTCGAACTGCTTTAGTCTTTGTTCTCGCGTATCTTCATCCGAAAACCGGTGTCCACTTTTCGGCGATACGCTAAAAATTTCGCAGAGCAAAATGCGAGGACGTTTAGATACACCGAAGTGGCCAGCGCGAAATATTGCGATAATCTCCGCCAAACTCAAGCAAAATATGCGGGATTAATCAGCAACCAGAGGTAAAATCTATAATTTAGGCAATGTGTGTCTTGGCCGCCTTACTCCAAGGGCATCTTTATGCACAAGTCACTGCGGGTACTCCGTCAGGATGACTGCTTCCAGAAGGCGAACTGAAAGCCGACAACGAGCTGACGAAGGCCGATAGCGGCTCCAGCGATGATGGAGAGCATGACCACCGGCGCGCTGATTGCGAGTGTCGAGAAGGCTGATATGCCCTGCCCGATAGTGCAACCCAGAGCAATCACTCCTCCAGTGCCCATCAAAAAACCACCAAGGATCTGGCGTCTGAGTTCACGCGGGTCGTCACAGGCTTCCCATCTGAAATGGCCTTTTATGAGTGAACCAAGAAACGCCCCGCTGAGGACGCCGATGACTGACCCCACGGCAAAAGACAGGCCACCACCAGATGCGGTCATGAGATACATAAGAGTATCGCCCACCGGAACTGTGAAGGAGTGACTGGCAACTGCAACTTCCTCAAAGCTTTCTTCAAAGAGATAGCTGGTTGCAACCCAACCGAGGAGGATCGCGACAGCGACAGCCAATGAGGCAATGATAGCTTTGGGGCTTTGGCGGAACTCTTTGTTGCTGACAGCGAAAAGGCCAATGGCTCCGGCAATGATCAGGGCGATTGTCAGTTCGGAAAGCTCCAGCCGTTGGGCAAGAGCGTGTGCGATGCCTGTTGAGCTTGCTTCCGAGACTTCAGTCGGGAACAGGAACACACGCAGGTAGGCTGTTGGGCCACCCACGGCCATGGCTGCTGAAATGGCGATCACCAGGGAGAGAACGAAGTACCGCATATCTCCGCCGCCCAAGCGCGCTAAAGCACCGAAACCGCAGGATCCGGCCATTGCCATGCCATAGCCAAACATCAAGCCGCCGACGATGCAGGCGAGCGGGTTCCAGCTTTGGGTGAGGTAAATGGTTTGGTCCAGCGCGATCAGGCCAAGGTGAGCCAGCAGAAACGTCGATGCGATGGAGATGGCAATGGCGAAGGCCCACATGCGCATGCGCAGCCACTCTTTGCCGTAAAGAGCATCTTCAATTGCGCCAAGTGTGCAGAAGCGGCCAAGACGTGCAGCAAGGCCAAGCAAAACACCACCCGCAAGGCCTGCGAGTGCCGCCAGAATATCCTCGGACATTTGATCCCTCCCAAGACCAAAACGCCGGAGCTTAAATATTACTTATCGCTGTTTTCTTCGGTGCAGAACAACTCAAAAATCAGGTCCAGAACCCGAGCTGCGCGTTCATCTTTGAGGCTGTAATAGACTGCCTTACCGTCCCTTCGGCAATTTACCAGACCATCCAAGCGCAAACGTGCAAGTTGCTGACTGACCGCAGACTGACGAGACGACAGAAGCTGCTCCAGCTCCGTTACTGACTTTTCGCCCGTAACGAGATGACACAGGATCATCAATCGGCCTTCGTGTGTCAATGCTTTCAGGAAATCAGTTGCATCCTTAGCATGGCCAACCATGCGTTCGATGTCTTCTTCTTTCATCCCACGTTCAATCATGGGTATAGCCATTAAACCAAATCCTGCAGACCATTTGGAACGGAGTGAGCAAGGTCAGTTAAAGTTGAATAAATTACAGCTGACCTTACAGCACACCTTTGAAGTGGTGGCATACGCTGAATGCAATCATTTTTCAACCATTGCACCGCGAATACCTTTTAGAAGTCCAGCAAATCCGAGATTTCCTCTAGGCCACTTTGGGCACATTCCTCATCAACTTTTGGAGAGGGCGCACCGGAGACACCAATTCCACCAACGATTGCACCTGCAGATTCGACTGGGAGGCCACCACCCAATGCCACAGCACCCGGGATGTCACGCAGACCTGCCGACAGATTTCCTGCCTTGATCTCCTGCTGAATTTCCAGTGTAGAGCCACGAAAACTGACAGCCGTCCATGCTTTTCCGCGTGCTGTGTCGACTGTATGAACGCCAGCATAACGATCTCTGATTGCTGCTTGTGTCTGGCCGAAGCGATCGACGACAACAGCAGAGATCTGATAGCCGCCTTCGCGGCAAGCTTCCATGGTGGCAACAGCGAGCTTCATGGCAATTTCCGGCTTCAAAGATTTGAAGCTGACAAAGGCGGATTCATCTTCTGCCTGCGCAACGCTGAAGCCTGCGGACATTGCAAGCAATGCCGCCCCTGTGATGAATGATTTCATGGAGTTCTCCCAACTGAATTATGCCCCGGATTGACCGGGAAAGATGAATTTCTTTTCAATATTATTATTGAGCTGACTGAAGCATCTGGTTCAGGGCGGGGTAGAAGAAATCTTCTCCCGGGTAACCTTCAATCCGCTGGACTTCGGCGTCGTCAATTAAAAGGATGAAGGTTGGCGTAAACCGCGCCTTTCCTTTCAGGGTCACGTTTTTGGGAATCGGATCATCAATATCCATTCGCATCAAAGGAGCTTTTTGCCCCTCCTCTGTTTTGCCGTAGGCTCCACCAATTTCCTCTTCCCAGCGTTCGCACCAAGGGCAGATTTCGTCCTCGACCAGAAGCAATTTCATGGTCGAACCAGCCGCCTGGGCACTGCTGAAAAGAAGGGCGAAAATGACAAATGAGATCCAACCAAAATTGCTCATGATATCCACGATTGACATTTTAAAATCTATGATATCTAAATATTCTAATAATAGAATGTGTTTTTAGCAAGTGCCCATATGTATCCAGATCTAACTATCATTGCGGCGGGGAGCGCGGGGTTACTCTCGTTCCTTTCGCCTTGTATTTTACCGATTGTGCCGTTCTACCTTTGCTACATTGCAGGCATTGGAATGAATGAGCTTTCCGGTGACGGGGTCACCCCTGCCATTCAGCGACGCGTTGTTTTTACATCGTTTTTCTTTGCTGCCGGTATTCTCACAATCTTTGTTGGCCTTGGCGCGACAGCAACAGTCTTCGGCCAGTTGCTGCGAGACTGGTTTGACGTGCTGCGCTACATGGCTGCTGCTGTCATCTTCATTCTTGGCCTGCATTTTGTCGGCATCATCCGGCTCAATCTGCTGCTGAGAGAAGCCCGGCTCGACAGCTCTTCAGCCCCAGCTGGAATCATTGGCGCTTACTTTGTGGGACTGGCTTTCGCCTTTGGCTGGACCCCCTGTGTTGGTCCGGTTCTGGCAACTATTCTATTCACGGCAGGTGCCAGTGATGATGTTTCTCAGGGCATGTTGCTGCTGTTTGCGTATGGGATCGGCATGACGCTGCCGTTCATTCTGGCAGCTTTTTTTTCAAAGCCATTCCTGAGTTTCATGGGCCGTTTTCGGAAGTACCTTGGTGCCATCGAAAAAGGCATGGGCGTTCTTTTGATTATTTTCGCGGTGTTGATTGGGACGAACACCGTTTCCTGGATTGCAGAGCAAATGATTGAGTATGCGCCAGGACTGACATCTTTAAGCTGAGGCGTATCCATCTCTTGAAAACCATTGAGGGGTTCTCGGGAGTGGTGCGTTATGGGAGGGATCGATGCTTAAAAAATTAATGCTTGCTGCAGCGATGATTTTCGCCAGCATGACACTGAGCTTTGCTGAGGTTGGAGAGGACGGTCTCCACAAACAGCCTTGGCTTCGCTTAACCTTCAAAGACCTTAAAGAGGACCTTGCTGCTGCCAATGAAGAAGGCAAACGCATGGTTATTCTCTTTGAGCAACGCGGCTGCATTTATTGCTCACGCTTGCATAAGAATGTCTTCAGCGACCCAGAGGTTCGCAAATTCATTGAAGACAACTACTTCGTGGTTCAGATGAACCTGTTTGGCGATGAAGAGGTGACGGACTTCGACGGGGAAGTTCAAACCGAGAAGAACATCGCACGTCGCTGGGGCGTTGTGTTCACCCCCACCTTCCTGTTCCTGCCTGAAGAGGTTGGGACTGGCAAAACAGCAGGGACTGCCTCTGTGCAGACCATGCCTGGTTCATTTGGAAAATGGACCACCCTCAACATGCTCCGCTGGGTCAAACAGAAGGGCTATGAGGGCGAAGAACATTTTCAAAAATTTCATGCACGTGAATTTTTGAAACAAAAAGAAGCCTCAGAATAGCGTTTTCACTCAACTATTTAGACTAAGGTCGATATATTAACATATTCAATTATGTGAATTTTAAGTTGAGTGTTTCTACGTATCTGAGTAGCATAAAAAAATTGAATCGCTGTAATTGGGAGGGAGCAATGAAGGCGATTGCCAAAACTATAGCGGCTGCAACGCTGCTAATTTCAGGAAGTGCCGTTGCCGGAGTTGTTGCTCCAGGTGACGTTCAATTTGTCGAGGCAGCAGTGCCGGTGTCTTTGACCGGTGCAGTTGGTGACCCAGCCAAAGGACGGGAATGGTTCGCCAATCGCAAACTGGGAAACTGCCTTGCCTGTCACGCGAATGATGATCTTGCCGAAGAGCAGTTCCATGGAGAGATAGGTCCGTACCTTGAGGGTATCGGAGACACCTACACCGAAGCGGAATTGCGGGCGATTGTTATCAACTCGAAGGAAGTCTTCGGGGAAGCGACAATTATGCCTGCCTTCTACAAGAGCGAAGGTTTGAACCGCGTGGCAAAGAAGTTTGCGGGAAAGACCATTCTTTCAGCAGAACAAGTTGAAGACATCGTCGCTTATCTGGCGACTTTGAAAGAATAGGCGCGTTTGCCTTGAGCGTGCTGCGTTGCTGATCAGTTCCGCACCACGCCCAGAATTATTGCTTAAGCGTATTTTCCCAAAGAGTGCTCAGCGCCTGGTGGGGAGATACGCTCCAAGGAGGATTTTTAATGACTGTTACCAGACGTGAAGCGCTTGGTTTGGCAGTGGGAGGCGCAGCCGCTCTGACGACACTGCGTTTTACCGCGCCTGCGTTTGCAGCAGGCAATGCTGTTGAAGATGCAATTATAGAGTTCACTGGTGGCGCGAAGCCGGGAAGCGGTGACATTGCCATTGGTGCACCAGAGATTGCTGAAAACGGGAACACTGTTCCGATTGAAGTGTCTGCGCCGGGTGCAGCCTCCATCATGCTGCTTGCAGCAGGCAACCCGAGCCCGGGTGTTGCGACATTCCATTTCAGCGCTCTTTCCGGCGCTCAGGAAGCCAAGACCCGTATTCGCCTTGCGAAAACGCAGGACATTGTCGCCATTGCAAAGATGCCGGACGGGTCCGCCATCATGACAAAGCGTAGTGTCAAGGTCACCATCGGTGGCTGTGGCGGTTAATCAGAAAAGGCATTGAGAAACACATGGCAAAGGTAAAACCACGCGTCAAAGTGCCTAAAAAGGCAAGCGTAAACGAAGTCGTGACCATCAAGACACTGATCTCGCACCCAATGGAATCTGGTCAGCGCAAGGACAAGAAAACCGGCGAGACCATTCCACGCAAGATCATCAATAAGTTTGCTGCCAGCTTCAATGGCGAGCCCGTGTTCATGGCAGATATTGAACCTTCTGTTTCTGCGAACCCTTACATCGAGTTTCAGATGCGGATTCCAGAGTCCGGTGCGGTTCGGTTTGAATGGACGGATGATGACGGCTCCGTCTACGACATGGAAAAGAAAATCACGGTCGCCTAGGCAGCCATTCTTTGGGAGGAGAAGGGTATGAAAAGGACGGTTTCAATACTCGCTGGGGGGCTTCTTTTCGGCACACTTAGCACTGCTGCGCTTGCAGATGACGGACGCGAACTTGTCATCGATGGCGAAACAATTGCAACAACTGCTGTTCCGGCGGATGACCATCCACTGGACGAGCTGATTTCAGGTTGGCGTTTTCGCTCTGCTGAAACTCAGGCACTGCAAATGGATGACTTTGAGAATCCTGCGTTTGTCGCCATTGAGTATGCTGAGGAAATTTGGGAAACGCCCGCTGGCAAATCCAATCAATCCTGCGCGGATTGTCATGGAGATGCGGATAACTTTGCCGGTTTGCGGACCAAGTTGCCGCGCTGGAATGACGAGATGGGCAAGCCTGCCACCATGGAAATGCTGATCAATGCGTCCATCGAGACACATCAGGGAGCAGAGCCGTGGAAGTGGGAGAGCGCCGAGATGCTGGCCATGACGGCTCTGATCGGTTTGCAATCCCGTGGCATGCCAGTCGCTATGAAGACCGACGGACCAATTGCAGACTGGGTCAAGAAGGGTGAAGAGCTTTACTACACCCGTGTTGGCCTGCTGAATATGGCCTGTGCCAACTGCCATGAAGACAATTACGGCAACATGATCCGTGCTGACCATTTGAGTCAGGGTCAGATCAACGGGTTCCCGGTGTATCGTCTGAAATGGGGTGGGCTCGGATCCATTCACCGCCGGTTTAAAGGCTGCATGGATCAGGTGCGAGCTGAGCCTTACAAGCGCGGGAGTGATGAGTTCATTGCTCTGGAAGCTTATGTAACATCTCGCGGGATGGGACTTTCAGTCGAGACCCCATCTGTTCGTAACTAAGTGATTTTGGAGGTTGCTCACTTATAGCAACCTCCTGATCTAAAACAATTTTCGAAATTCTAATAACCTACGGAGGGTGCGGAGATGATCTCGCGCCGTGATTTCTTGCAGGCTGGTGTCGCTGCAGCCGCTATTTTTGGGGCTGGGAGTTTTCCAGTGCTGGCCGCGCGTCAGGCCCTGACACAGAACCAACTTCTGGACTTCAAAACCACCGGCAATGTGACCATCATCCACTTTACGGATTGTCATGCGCAGGTGAAGCCTGTCTGGTTCCGTGAGCCCTCCGTGAATATTGGTGTGGGTGCCCAAAAGGGATTGCTGCCGCACATCACTGGTCAGGACCTGCTGAAGGCGTTCAACTACCAGACCGGAACGCCGGAAGCCTATGCCCTCACCTCTGAGGATTTTGTCTCATTGGCCCGTAGCTACGGCAAGATGGGCGGGTTGGACCGGGTGTCGACTATCGTGAAGTCGATCCGGGCAGAACGTCCTGATGCGCTGTTCCTTGATGGTGGTGATACATGGCATGGGTCGATGACGGCCACGAAGACCCAAGGCCAGGACATGGTCAACCTGATGAATGCCTTGAGCCCCGATGCGATGACCTCGCACTGGGAGTTCACCTACGGCATTGACCGGGTGAACGAGATTGTTGAGGAACTGCCCTTCCCGTTTTTGGGTGCCAACATCTTTGACAATGAATGGGACGAACCAGCGTTTGAACCCTACAAGATTTTCGAGCGCGGCGGTGCCAAAGTTGCTGTGATCGGTCAGGCCTTCCCCTATATGCCAATCGCCAATCCGGGCTGGATGTTCCCGAACCTTTCCTTCGGCATCCGCGAAGCACGTATTCAGGAAATGGTTGCGGAAGTGAAGCAGGAAGGCGCTGATGTTGTTGTCCTGCTCAGCCACAATGGTTTTGATGTAGACCGCAAGGTGGCACAGCAAGTTTCCGGCATTGACGTGATCCTGAGCGGTCACACTCATGATGCGGTGCCGGAGCCGGTGAAGGTTGGCGAGACCATGATCATCGCATCTGGCTCCAACGGTAAGTTTGTGTCTCGTCTGGATCTTGACGTCGACAAGAACGGCATCAAAGACTTCACTTACAAGCTGATCCCGGTGTTTGCCGATGTGATTGCTCCCGACCCTGAGATGGCAGCTCTGATAGAGAAAGAGCGCGCGCCGTTCAAGGAGGAGCTGGAAGAAGTCATCGGCACAACCGACAGCCTGCTTTACCGCCGTGGCAACTTCAACGGTACGTGGGATGACCTGATCTGTCAGGCGCTGATTGAGGAGCGGGAAGCAGACATTGCGCTGTCTCCGGGCTTCCGCTGGGGACCATCCCTGCTGCCGGGTGATAACATCACCCGCGAAGACATCCACAATGCCACCAGCATGACCTACCCAAATGCCTACCGCTCTGAGATGACCGGGCAGTACCTGCATGAAATTCTGGAGGATGTGGCCGACAACCTGTTCAACCCGGACCCTTACTACCAGCAGGGTGGTGACATGGTTCGCGTGGGCGGCATGGGTTACTCCATCGACGTTTCCAAGCCGGTGGGTGAGCGCGTGACCAACATGACGCTGCTGAAAACCGGCGAGACCATTGATCCTGCCAAGACCTACGTGGTTTCGGGTTGGGCCTCTGTTGGAGAGGACACCGAGGGGCCTGAGATCTGGCAAGTGGTTGAAGATTACATAAGCCGTAAAGGCACCATCACAATGGACCCCAATTCTACCGTTCGCGTTACAGGCGTGTGAGGCGAACCCTGACAGATTTTGAGATGACGAGTAATTGACATGAGTGAAAGACTAAAGTCACCTACCCGCCGAAACCTCCTGAAAGGCGGGGCCTTACTGAGTGGAGCTGCCTTGACTGGCGCTGCACTTCCAGCACGGGCGAATGACCCGGCCATCACCAATCTGCAGCCGTGGATGCAGGAGCTGGGAGACGGTGTTGATGCCATGCCTTATGGCGTGCCCTCGCAATATGAGGCGCATGTGAAACGGCGCACTGTTGAATGGCTGACGGCTGACCGCGTGAGTTCCATCAACTTTACGCCGCTGCATGAACTGGACGGCATCATCACGCCGAACGGCCTGTGCTTTGAGCGTCACCATGGCGGGGCCGCTCATATTGACCCTGCCCAGCATCGTCTGATGATCAACGGTCTGGTGGACAAAGAACTTGTGTTCACCATGGAAGACATCCTGCGGTTTCCACGAGAGAACCGGATCTACTTTCTGGAATGTGCTGCTAACTCCGGCATGGAGTGGCGCGGGGCACAGCTCAATGGCTGTCAGTTCACCCATGGCATGATCCATAACGTGATGTACACTGGCGTTCCGCTTCGGCTTTTGCTGGAAGAAGCCGGCCTGAAAACCAACGCCAAGTGGTTGATGCCGGAAGGTGCTGATGCCTCTGCCATGACCCGCTCCATTCCACTGCAGAAAGCCTTGGATGATTGCCTTGTTGCCTTCAAGATGAACGGTGAAGCTCTACGCCCTGAGCAAGGCTATCCGCTGCGTCTGGTGGTTCCGGGTTGGGAAGGCAACATGTGGATCAAGTGGCTGCGCCGCATCGAGGTGGGTGATGAGCCGTGGCACCACAGGGAAGAGACCTCCAAGTACACCGACCTGATGGAGAATGGGAAAGCTCGTCGCTTTACCTGGGAAATGGACTGTAAGTCCATCATCACCAACCCAAGCCCGCAGGCTCCTATCCTGCATAAGAGCGGTCATACGGTCCTGACTGGTCTGGCATGGTCTGGCCGCGGCACTATTCCGCGCGTAGACATCACACTAGACGGCGGCAAGAACTGGCATGCTGCCCGTATGGATGGCCTGAGTTTCGACAAGTCCATGCACCGCTTTTACTTTGAGTTTGACTGGGATGGTAAGCCGCTGCTGCTGCAATCTCGCGCACACGATTCCACGGGCTACGTACAGCCAACAAAAGATGAGCTTCGCGCTGTTCGCGGCGAAAACTCCATCTACCACAACAACGGAATCCACACCTGGTACGTTGACGAAAATGGTGAGGCGGAAAATGTTGAAATTTCTTAGTGTGCTTGCGACTGGAACGTTACTGCTCACCAGCGCGGCGACAGCTGGTTCTTTCAATATTGGCCGTGCAGCCACCCCTGCTGAAGTTGCCGCATGGAATATTGATGTGCGCCCTGATGGACAGGGCTTGCCTGCCGGACGCGGAAACGTGGAGCAAGGCGAAGAGATATTTGCAGAGCGCTGCGCCGTGTGCCACGGAGACTTCGCGGAGGGTGTTGATCGTTGGCCGGTTCTTTCTGGCGGGGACGGAACACTGACTTCCGCACGCCCGGTTAAGACCATCGGCTCTTACTGGCCGTATCTTTCAACCGTGTTTGACTATGTGAACCGTGCCATGCCATTTGGCGAGGCCCAGTCTTTGAAGCCAGATGAAGTCTACGCAATCACGGCCTTCCTGCTTTATGCCAATGATCTTGTTGAGGATGACTTTGAGCTGAGCCAGGAGAACTTCACCTCCGTACGCCTACCAAATGAAGACGGCTTTTACATGGATGACCGCGAAGAGTCGCCGGTCTTCAAAAAGCGCGATGTCTGCATGAAAGACTGTAAAGCGGACGTGAAGATCACCGCACGGGCTCAGGTTCTGGATGTGACACCGGAAGAGACGAAAGCAGCTGAGGAAGCAGCAGCTGCAACTGAAAAGCCCGAGGCCGAAGTTGTGACTGCGGCTGAACCAGCGCCTGCTGCAGAGACTGCTCCAATGCCGGAACCCGTTGCTCTTGATGATGCACTCATTAAGAAAGGCGCCAAGGTTTTCAAAAAGTGTAAGGCCTGCCATCAAGTGGGTGAGAAGGCCAAGAACAAGGTTGGTCCGATCCTGAATGATATTATCGGCCAGCAGGCGGCTGTGGTTGCCGGCTTCAAATACTCAAAGGCCCTTAAAAAGCTTAATGGTGATGGCCTTGTCTGGTCTGACGAAAATCTGGATGTCTTCCTGACCAAGCCGAAAAAGTTTGTGAAGGGCACCAAGATGACATTCGCTGGCCTCAAGAAGGAAAAAGACCGCATTGCCCTTATCGAATTCCTGAAGAGCCACTCCCAATGAGAGCACTGATACCTGCCCTCGTCCTCGCGTTTGGCTTCCTGTCAGGGGCAACTTCGGTTGCCTCTGCTCAGGATATTGCGCGTGGGGAACGCCTGTTCAATGCTTGTTTGCGATGCCATGACGTTGGCAAGGACGCAAAGAACCGCATTGGCCCTCACTTGAATGGCGTGTTTGACCGGAAGGCTGCAACCATTGAAGGCGCGACATACTCAAAGGCCATGAAGCGTGCTGGTGCTGATGGTCTGCGCTGGACAATCGACACGCTGAACATTTACATTCAAAACCCTAAAAACCTCGTCTCCGGTACCCGCATGAACTACCGGGGTATGAGAAAGGAAAAGGATCGCTCTGATCTGCTCGCTTATCTGCGCCAGTTTTCCGTGAGCCCTGCCAACATCCCAGAGGCTTCTGCCAGTCTCTTACGACAGGATGCGCCAAGCCTTCACGAGGAGACTTATCTGGATGGAGATGCTGAGTATGGCGAATATCTTTCTGGCGAATGTACCAGTTGCCATCAATCCAGCGGAGCAGACAAAGGGATCCCTTCCATCACAGGTTGGCCGCAACCAGACTTTGTGATTGCACTGCGGGCCTACAAAAAGGGACATCGGCCTCATCCTGTGATGCAGATGATCGCCAAGCGGCTCTCGGAGGAGGAGATTGCTGCGCTGGCGGCCTATTTTAAAGAATTGCATTAGAGCGGGGCCCTTTTGGCAGGCTTCGCTCAAATTATTGTTTTCACGCGTATTTCTATCAAAACCGGAGATACTTCCGGGCATACGCTTTAGGGGAGGAATTGACATATGAGACTGAACCGACGTCGTTTTCTGGGAACAGCAGCTGCAAGTGCGGCGCTCTTGTCCTCTCCTATCGCTGTGGGGCAAAAGCGGCCCCGTGTGGTCATCATTGGCGGCGGAGCTGGCGGGGCAACCGCTGCCCGCTACCTTGCCAAAGATTCGGATGGTGCTATTGAGGTGATCCTCATTGAACCCTCCCGTACTTACTACACCTGCTTCTTCTCCAACCTGGCCATTGGCGGTTTCCAACCTATGTCCAAGCTGGCACACTCCTATGGTACATTGGCCAGCGAATATGGCGTAACCGTCGTGCATGACTGGGCTTCTGCCGTAGACCGCGAGAAAAAGGTGGTCCGGCTCGCCGGCGGCGACGCCATTTCCTATGATCGCCTTGTCCTGTCTCCGGGTATCGACTTTGTAAAAGGGGCGATTGAAGGCTGGGACGTAACGGCCCAAACCAAGATGCCTCATGCTTATAAGGCTGGCACGCAGACCCAGCTGCTGAAGGCACAGATTGAGGCCATGCCGGAAGGTGGCACCTTTGCGATGGTCGCTCCACCTAACCCGTACCGCTGTCCTCCCGGCCCCTATGAGCGCGTCTCCATGGTTGCCCATGTGTTGAAACAGCGGAACCCGACTGCCAAGATCCTCATTCTTGATCCAAAAGAGAAGTTCTCCAAGCAGGGCCTGTTCATGGAAGGCTGGGAGAACCATTATGCAGGCATGGTGGACTGGCTAACGGACGAGTTCACCGGAGGTGTTCAGCGTGTTGACCCGGACACCATGGAAATTGTGTTGGAAGACGAGACCATCAAAGCGGATGTTGTGAACGTGATCCCAGCCATGCAGGCGGGCAGCATTGCCCAGCAGGCTGGTTTGACCAATGAGGCAGGTTGGTGTCCGATCGTTCCGGCAACGCTGCAGAGCCGGATGGATGAAAACATTCATGTGCTTGGTGATGCGACCCAGAACGGCGACATGCCGAAGTCCGGTTATTCTGCCAACAGTCAGGCCAAAGCTGCTGCCATGGCAATCCGCCACGCCCTCACCGGCTCACGCGCGTTCAAACCACGGTTCTCCAACACCTGCTGGTCGCTAATCTCACCAGACAACGGCGTGAAGGTTGGTGCGAGCTATGTGGCCACGGATGAGAAGATCGCAAAAGTGGACGGCTTCATCTCCCAAAACAACGAGGACGACGCCCTACGCAAGCAAACCTACGAGGAAAGCCTCGGCTGGTACGCTGGCATGACTGCGGACATGTTTGGGTAACGGATGCAAGTGTGGAGCGCTCCCCGGGTTTGTTGGGGTGTTCGGCAAGTTGCTTGGTATGGCTAGTTGTACCTAGCTACTGACGGGTGATAAATGACTTGTGAGAGCTTAAGGTTCTGGGCGCAGTAAGCCTCGCCTCTTGAGTGTAACAGGATAGTCACAGCAGTTGCTTTTAATGCGTATTAGGACGGCACTAAGTAACTTCAGCAAGTGTGAGGAACTCAAAAACTGGCAAGATGGAGTTGGGCAGTTGCTTGATAACAGCATCCGAGATTTGAAAAGCTCAAATCACTTATCCTCGGAGTGCATTACATAGCGTTTCAACAACACCATCCGAGGTAGGGGGATAGATTTTTTCTATCCCCTTTTGTGGCTTGAGTGCAGAGCCGATGTTTGCTGAAGTTATCCGACAGACATAAAAACGCAATCTCAACTCCAATAACACAAACGAACGCAGATAAGAACGTAACACCATTTCGACTGCGTTTAGTACTACACATACTGTACTACGCCGCTTCATGCGCAGACATCCGCTGCCTATCATTTGCGTTGATCACTTAGACGTTCTGCTTCACCAACAAGGAGATCGCGACGCAGCTTGGGACGCTTCCGCCGGGCCGGGCGCCGAGCAAAGCTGAATGGCGACGGCTGAGCCAGCAATTCAAGGTACATCAGAACGAGCGCCTCGCCCGCATGGAGCGTTTGAGATCGCAACTGGAAGGCTGTATGGGATGCGGTTGCCTGTCTCTGGACAAATGCGAGCTTTACAACGCTGGCGACGCCGCCTCCAGCTACGGCCGTGGCCCCCGCTTCGTCTATGGCGACAAGTCATTCAGAAAGGACAGCTAGGCTGCAATTATACGTGTTGTAATGTTTTCAGAATCTAGGCAGCAAAAAACCCGCTAAGCTTTTGGCTTAGCGGGTTTAATATTTGTTTACGGGGGTAAGATTTGAACTTACGACCTTCAGGTTATGAGCCTCTAATGTAGCAAACTCTACTATTATTATCTTTCAATAAGTTAGCCCACAAGCGGCTGATACCACTTAGCAACTTTCACAAAACGTTAACGAAATACACGACAACAAACGGCGTTATGTACAGCTTAAAATGCGTAGGGCGGTTGACGTAGTGTTGACGCAGAACTTTTAGTTTCCGTCATCCCAACGCTTGAACAGGACGTAAAGGCAATCAGGATACTCTTGCGACACTAACTCAGGTGAAACGAGCATCATCTCAATCGTGAGCCTTTGCCAGCTTTAATGCACGCATTTGACTATCGCTGAGTTCTTCGTCTTTCACTGCATTCGACCATGCGACTTTGAAGGCTTGATTGTTAGAGCTCTGGCACCAAGACAATGCAGTTGCACCAAGCGCTGTCCAACCGATGCCATCACACATCTGAGCCCATCTTTTCGCAGGGAAAGTTTCCAGTTTCTTCAGAAGGCTTAGATCTGTTTCGTCAATACGGGTCTGATTTTCGTTGCCACCGTCAACGCCCGCAGATGCAATCCAGAGAGGTTCGCTGGCGTGTAGGCCTTGCCATACATCCACTGGTGTGAGGCCCTCCCCCAAGTCGAATGCCCCGATCTTGTTATCTTCTTTGCTAGCCATCAAAAAACACATTCCCTGATCCTGCCGCAGCAGAACCACCACATCCAACGCTGTCACTGACCCGACATGCTGCACGGCCATTTACGAAGACAGTTCCGGAGCCCGCAGCCATAGCCCTGCCATGTGACGGGCATTTCTTGCATCCGTGAGCAGCAACCCCATCTCCGACCCGCACAACAGCAATTTTGTTGACGAACACATTAGGACTCCCAGCAACAGATGGCGTGGGCGGGAAACACCCGTGACCGGAGGCAATATCCCCCTTACGATATGCTGCAGGCATACACATTTCCTCCAGAACTGATAAATTAGTGATGTTGGTTAGCTCTGGTTTTCCAGTAGCTTTCTTGAGCATCTATTAAAAGCTGATGAGTAAACTCAGCGTGCTCCTTTGTGCCAAACCGATAGTCATTTGAGTACTCGGTCGTCTGAACAACACTTGTGTTCACGGTCCCATCATCCCCGATGGTCACCATAACCGAAACGATCAGAGGCAGTGTCCCTTGATTATCTTCTAGCTCAAGATCTACAGAGAACTTGAAGAGCTCGTTGTAGAAAGTAATTTGTTCGAACTTTTGCAAACTACTTCGTTCCACTGCCGTGAAGCGATATTGAGAATCCGGCGCGAAATTATCAATAAACGTCTTTGCATAATATCCAGCGATGTTCTCTGCTCGATTTGGGTCTGGTGGAGGCCCGAGGTCTTTTGGAGTTTTTCCGCTAGGTTTTATGATAAAGACATGTGCACCTGAATTTCCTAAGTTGTCGCCAAGATCATTCCAAAAATCGAATTGCATTCGATCACGACGACCGTCTGGTGGCACCACTTTTTCCCAGTTATCAGGCATGTAGTATTTGAATTTAAATTCGGGATCGTTCTTAAATAAGTATGCAACCTCAAGAGAGGTAACAATGGGGTCCTTAGAGGACGTATTAGAGAGTTCGATTGATCCAACAAAGGTCGCAATTGCGTCTTTATATTGATCAAAGTAGTCAGCATCGAATTTGCTGCGGATGATGAGAACTTGCTCTCCTCGACGCATGACAGAGATGCGATTGACGAACATCACACCGCTTGAGTTGTCTCCACCCAATACCTCTCCAAAGTCATGATCATAAGTGACTTCCCCAAAATTGAGTGCACCCCATTTAGAAGCCAGAAGCCTGCCATATCCAACACCAAGAGCAACTCGTTCAGGAATGATTTTGGCCGTATATAATCGAATCTCCAGTCGGTCCCGATTAAGAGGATCGTAGCCGATATATTCTTCAGTAAGTTCGCTAAAGACCTGAGCTTTATCTAAAATTTTGACAGGTGTATTGGTCTTGTTCCAGATAAAATCTTTCGGAGAGCTACTCGAAAGATTCAGTGAGCTTCCCGCAAAGCTAAACTTAACTTTGTTCTGATCCGATTGGGCAAGAGCGAATTTGATGGCATCATCATCAGCCATAGTGCTGTTTCCTAAACTCATAAAAATAATGAATACCAACAAAAATATTGGAGAGTGTTTCGCCATGTTTTCTTGTTCCTAATTACCACCAGTCTGGTTTCCAGTTGCAGGTTCCATCCAAGTATTTGTCAACTCCAGTCGTACCCAAACCAACTTTAAAACCACCACCAACGCCAGCGGTCGCTTTTGCTCCAGCTTCAGCCCGCAGGTTACCCTTCTCATGACCTATTTTACCATCGGCCTCAGCCCCAAACCCCACTTGACCAGATGCTTTAGCGTCTCCTGTAATGCCGATATCCCAACACTCATGCAGCGGTTCCACATCATCTTCAACGAAATAGTTCCAAACCTGAATCGCAGGATCGACCACGCGTTTGGGGGTAATAGTCACTTTGCCCGAAAATGCTGCCTCAATCAGGTGCACACTTGCCCCAAGTTTTCCACCTAATGTGGCTTGCTCTGCCGTTAAGACGACTTCTGCTTTAGCCTCGGCTTTTGCCGATACAGCAGAGCCTTCAACTTTGCCACTCATCAGATTGTCTTCATCTGTTCCAGCAGAGCCTTCAAGAAAACTTCCCTTCGCTTCAGCGCCAGCTTGTGCTTTCAGCCCCTTGCTTGTCCACTCTGCATCTGCTGCGGCTTTGCCTGAAGCACTCAACACTTTACCTTTGCCAGAGATGAAGTCTTCCTTGCCACCAAAACTTCCGTCAGCAACGGATGCATCAAACAGCTTCTTTTCGACACCAGCTTTCGCAATGCTAAAACCGTCTTCCCATTTTCCCTTAAAATCATCGTCGACAATGCGTGTCCCATTCGGATTCCTGCGGGTATATCCTGATTTTATATATTCGCGAACATCTCTTCTTACACCTGTCTGAACACCGCCATCTTGTGTTTTACGCCCTGGTCCTTCCGCTTTAAACTCCCAGCCTTCTTCCTTTTTCTCCTTCTCCTTTTTAGGAGGTATGGGCGGTAACACAATGTTGGTCTCACGCCCTTGAGCAAATTCCACGGCTTCCCACACATCAGTTCCTGTAGGATTGTCTTTAGTACAGATCGGGGAAGGAGCTGATACCGGTTGCCACTCTTCTTGCTTACCCGGCTGGGCTGCAATCTTTTGATGAAGCGGTAAATCGGAGACCAACATCTTCACAGCAGCTTCAGTGCCCTGCTTCAGATGCTCTGGTTTGAGGACCAGAGGTACATCAGTTTGCTCTTCCAAAGACGCAAGATATTGTCCTCGACCCAGATACATCGGCAGGCCATTGCCCAATGCTTTGAGTGCCTGGGCAAGTTGCTCACCGCCATACTCCAAGGCCCCAGAGCCTGAAACTACGTGATCATCTAAAATCCTTCTAATCTCGGACATGGATCACCTCAGTTCAGATTAATCTTATCGGCTTCAAGCTGTATGTGCTTCCCTTTAAGAAGGATGTTCCCCTCTTTGGACATGGACAAAACAGAGTTCTCGCCGACTTGAATGGTGAGCTGATCACCAACACGAACATTCATGATTTGTCCGACATCAATATCTTTTCGTCCTCTGACAATGGTGCTCATGGCTTTGCCAACTGTCTGCTGAAGCGATTGGCCCGCAACTATTGATTTGGTGACGCCAACGACTTCAGAGGACGCGATGCTCACAACCTCTGACTTGTTCTTCTCGACAAAAATCTGCATGTTTCCTTTCGCGAAGTTGAAAGGATCTGGAATTTTCATCTTTTCCAGCAAGTTACCGGTCTTTGAGAACAGAAGGCGTGTCTTGGCCATGATCGTAGCCGATAAAGGGTTATCCCCGACCGCAATTGATAGGTTTCCAGAGATGACCTCGTCATGATCGCCTCCAACTTCGATCGATTTATCGTTACCAATTATTTCTGATTGGTCTCTCTCAACGCGTTTAGATCGGTCATTCAGGACTTCGAGGTTCATGTCTTTTTGAGCATGGACATAGATTTCCTCACGTCCGCCTTCATCTTCGAAGCGCAGCTCATTGAAACCCTCTGCCTTGTGACTATCAGATTTGATCGACATTCGTGTTTTATGGTCAGGAAGCTTGTAAGGACTCTTGTTATTGTTGTGATACGTCCGCCCTGTGATGATTGGTTGGTCTGGGTCGCCTTCGAGGAAGTCTACGATGACCTCGTGGCCGATGCGGGGGATGGCGATGTGGCCCCAGCTGGCGCCGGCCCAGTTGGAGGACACGCGGATCCAGCAAGATGAAGTGTCGTTCTTGGCGCCATGGCGATCCCATGGGAACCAGACTTTGACCCGGCCATGTTCATCACAGTAAATCTCTTCACCTTCCGGCCCAGTGACATGGGCGATCTGCGGGCCGTCCACCAAGGGCTTTTGGTGTAGTTTGGGCCGGTATGGCAGACGGGCGGGCATGACCTCAAACCCGGCGCTGTATGTGGTGGTACCACTGCCAGCTTCCTCAGCCACCGCTTGCGGCTGGCTGCCCTGATGCGAGACAGTAAGCAAATGATACTTGATGTTGTAGTCGCCGTTCGGGTGGTCCGTGAGGGCAAACTGATGGCCCACCATCAGGTGGATGGCATTGGTGGCGCCATGACCTGTGGTGGCCTCCACACGGGCTGCCTCCAACCGGTGCTTTGTGAACGGCTTGCCGACACCATCCGCCTTGTAACGTCCCGGATACTCATAGAGCGCATAGTCTCCGGCTGAGCCGTTGTCCTCACCGCGCTGATGGGTGTGTTGCTGGTTGTAAGGTGGGTTCTTGAATGAGTAGTCGCGCTGCATGAAGCTGGTGGCGCGCAGCTGCTCACGCAGGACAAAGCTGTTGCAATAGACGCCTTTGACCGCCCCGCCGGCCATGGCGTTGTATTCCAGCTTGGGCTGGTCTGGCAGCTCGGAGACAATCTGCGGGTTATCAATGAAGTGCAGCGTATGCTGGCCGTTGGCACCATAGGTGAAGTAGTACCAGATGCCTTCCTCAGCGGTGATGCGATCTAAAAAGCTTAAGTGACTTTCCCGGTACTGCACGCAGTATTCGCGGGCCTCATGAGGCTCGGTCAAATCCCACTTCACATCCTCGACGCCGTGCTCCTTGAGCAGGATCTTGACGATCTCGGGCACGCTTTTCTTCTGGAAGATCCGGCAGTCAGAGCCGTGGGCTAAACGGTGCAGGCTAGGCAGCAGGGTGAGCGAGTAACTGGTGCGGTGATGGCCTTCATTGCCGCGGGCAATCTCCGCGATCACCCCGGAGAGATGGCGTAGGCCCTCGTATTTATGATGAATGGTCAGCGTTGCGGGCGTATCCAGCAGGCTATGCAAGTCCAGCGCATTATCGGGACTGGCAAGCTCAATCTGGATCTGCGTGAGCCCGTTAAGACGCTCCGTTGCTGAGAACCCGGTGACCAGCAATCCGGCCTCCGGCTGCGCTGGTGCTGCAAAGGTGAAGGCCAGATCTTGTTGTTGGAAGAGCTGCGGGATTTGGACAATAGCATTCATAACAAACTCACTGGCAAAAGGAAAAACAAAGGACGTGTAAGAATTAGGAGTGATCAGGCGAATTGAGTTGGCGCATCACCATCGGCGGCGGATAGGGTTTGGCATGCCATTCATCAACGGGACATAAAGTGCCCGGACGCGCGTAGGTATGGAAGGATTTTGCTGGCGCGAAGAACTCGTTCTGGCAGAGTAAGTACCCTTCGTCTCGCGCTCTTTGTCCAATTGATTGCGCCCATAGATTACCGGCGATCGCAAAGATCAGGAGCGATCCGAAAATAAGAATGAGATATGTTTTGACAGGCCATTGCAGCCGTTGATGGCCCCAGGGCGTGAAGACAAAATGAGCAATGGGGATAGCAACAGATCCAAGAGCCAAAGCCTGGATCCCATGAGCAATTTCAAAGTTATCTTGCCGGAGTTCAATGACCTGCTGCGCATAAAGAAAGTCAGAGACCGTACTCCACACCAAAAACACCATCAAAAGATCAAGCGCTGCTGCAAACCCGTGTGCTCTGCGCGGATTCCGGCCAATCCACTGGCCAAAATGAACGGTTTTATTGATGTACCAGTTGATCATCATCACCGCCTGTAGATCTGGTTATAAAGATCAGGGCCGCCAAAGTGCCAGATGGTCTCGCGTTCCAGATTATAGAAAAACCGATTGCTGCGGCGCTCAAGCTCTTCCACCTTCTGTCGCATGGAAACTTGTGCTTCACGAATGACTTGTCCGGTTTTCTGAAGGCCGCGCTCAACAGCCTCACCAGTCCAGCGCAAGGCAGCAGATAGTTTTTCTCGCAGGCCAAACATCTTGTCCAGTTGTCCAAGCGCCATGCCTACTGCCATGCCAACAACAATGGCACCAGCCGTAATGGCAAGGGCAGGAATAGCAACTGTCGTAATAGCACCTGCCAGAAGCGCGCCAGCAGCTGCAGCCGCCATACCAGCCCCAATGGCAACAGCCCCGATCGCTACATCAACAATGATGTTGGCAAACAGTTCGCTGTAAAGCTGCGTATCGCTCATGATGAACTGCATGATATCCAGGGCCACATAACAGGTGATCATGATCACCGCATTCGCCCGGCCACCTGCCCGAATAGCTTCTGGTCCAATTCCAAAAGCAACAACCTTTGGAGAGGACGACAGATACCGTGTCCCCTTAAGAACCTCGCGCACGGCAGGATAGCCCTTGAAGATCACGTAGGTCTTTCCATTGGCTATCTTTGTGTAATAACGCCCCTTAATGCCGATCTCTTTCAAAAGCTGATGTCCAGACCGGCTGTCCAGCAATGTGCCGGGCAATGTGGCCAGATCTAAAGCACCACCGGTCATAAGCGCCATGCCTTGATGGGCATCCACGATCGCCTGAGCAAATGCCTCAAGAGAGACCGCGATTGCCTCATCCTGAACCGGATTTACATCATGAGCGGCACTATGTTGCTGCGCCAATCTCTGTTCCGCCAGCGGATAGACCATCAGAATATCTCCTTGTGCGGCTGATCCCCGGGTTTGACCATCAAGCGGTGACCAGGAAACTGATCCAGAAAGCCTCGGATCTCCAGCTCTTCAGACAGGTCTTCATGCAGCGCATCTGACGAGCGTTCAGGCCGGTCACGGCCTTGCAAGACCACATGCGCTGTGCCTGCCGGATCGGTTTCCTTGGGAGCAGCTTCTGCAATCGCCTCTACCTTGCGCCGCCGCCACAACACGGCTCAGTGGCTGAGGCTTTGCTAGAGACAGGTTGCATATTCCAACTCCGCAGATCAGGCCCAAATCAAAGACTGCCTAGTGTGAACTCGCCCATAGACAGTGTCCGGGCCAAAGCTGGCCCGGATCTGACTTTCATTCTCAATGAGAATAGAGACTTAAGCAGCAGGTGCGCGCCAGTCGTCAGCACCAGAGGTGCCGGAGACTGTGTGTTCCCACATAATTTTGCGGTATGACAGTTCAATGGTGATCAGCTGAGTGAAGTCAGCGTTCTTTGGATCCTGACAATGTGGCAGGCCACACTCGATGTTGGTGATCAGCGCATCTTCAAAGGAAGTGGTGAAGAAATGCTCCTGCTTGCCGGAAGAGTTGGTGCGGTACCATTTAACTTCACATTTAGGCAACATCTCACCAGAGACCAGCGCATTATACAGCAGCGGGATGGACTTGTTCATGGAGCAGGTGAACTTGAACGGAGTGTGCACGCGCTGACCAGCTGGCTGGCCGGACTGGATATCACGAGGAATGATGACGGTGTGATCAATGGCCTGCACCATGATCTCGTCTTCATGGCCTTCCTGCCACACGTTACCGACAGAATCTTCAGTAAACGCGCCCTGAGTGATTGGCCCCTGAGTTGACCCTTCAATGGTGATATAAGCGGGTGTTGGCATAGTATGCTCCTGGTGAGCGCCCTCCGATTGCGGAACGACGCAGCAAAACAAATAAATGAACCCCATTTGACAACAATGGGCCACGGCCCCAGACCCCAGTCTGCGACAGCGTACCAACACAAGTGCAACTTGCATGCCAGAGTGGGAAAGCAAAAGAGGAGAACACACTTGGTCGGATTTACCTATTGAAATAACAAAGGAAAATAACTTGGAGGCGTGCGCAAATTTGGCCTGATTGCAGAGCACTAAGCTAAATACCGCTGCGTAAGCTTGAGCCAAAGATGGCTTACAACTCCCAAACCCAAGATAAGCATCTGATAAATATAAGAAAACAGCGAGCCAATTTTGGCCCAATCCTGACCAACAATGGCCTACCCCTGAAATATAAGGGAAAATCAGGATAACCCCTCAAAAGCAACGCACTATTTGAGCCGTATGAGAGCCCCTTCGCGCCCTAAATGCCCTTCAAATCAGTTCTTTTCAGAAGCGCAGTTGTCGGCCCCTGCCAGCGAAAACTGACCTTCCGATGAAGATCGCTCAGCATTATGCCTGACCTGCAATCTAGTTGAAGCTGGGTGCTCTGCTTGTCGCTACTCATCTTCCAGTTTTTCGCAGGGGTGATTTTGCTCCTGATCTGGCGCCTTATCCGTCCCCCTTCTACTTTTCACCACCTTTGAACGCCTTTCATTGCCTTTGAGCGCTTATGAACGCCTATAAGCTCAAGACCTGCTCCGATTAGACTTCTCTGCAAGTGTGAGTGCGCCAAACCATAAGACTTAGATCTTGCAAGGGCTGACACACTACGCATTACTTGGATGTTATGTGAGGGGGAGTAGATTGTGCCAGGTCGTCAGCGCCTTACAGAAAAGATTGCTCGCAACGCGAAGCCCACGGTGCGCCAATACCAACTGTTTGACAGCGTGGTGCCCGGCTTTGCGCTGGTGATCTATAAGTCTGGTACCAAGGCGTTTAACGTGTCCTACCGCGTCAATGGTCGGCAGCGTCGCTACACCATCGGCCAATGGCCAGCCTGGAGTGTGGTCGCAGCACGAGAGCGAGCCAAAACCATCCGCCGGGAGATTGAGCTTGATTGCGACCCGCTGGGCAACCGGGAGGCAGAACGTGTTGTCCCGCGTGTGAGCGATCTTATTGAGCGTTATATCGATGAACATCTGCCCAAACTTGCCGTCCGCAATCAGGCAGACCAGATTTCCATGCTGACTAAGCTGGTACTGCCACAATGGAAGAACCTTCTGGTGCGCGAGATTTCACCTGCGGACGTCAACAAGCTGCTCAGCAACGTGGCCGCTGGGCGGCATCGTCCTGCAAAGAAACTCAAACGCCGAAGCAAACCAAAATCCACACCGATCCGCGCCAATCGTCTGGGCGAGATCTTGCGCAAAATGTTCAATCTGTCTGTGCAGTGGAAGATGCGTCCTGACAATCCGGCACAAGGATTCCACAAGAGGCTAGAGAATGCCCGCGAGCGGTTCTTGTCACTTGATGAGATCAACCGTCTGTCTGAAGCGTTAGAGAACAGCGAAGACAAACGCGGGGCTGATGTGATCCGCCTCTGCCTTCTCACAGGCTCACGTCTGGGCGAAGTAAGATTTGCCCGCTTTGAGCAGTTCAACCTCGAACTGCTTACTTGGTTCAAACCAGCAACCAATACCAAACAGAAGCGTATCCATCGCCTGCCTATATCACCTGAGGTCGCTGACCTGGTGAGGAGACGCCAGTCCGTTGTCTCTGAAGACTGCCCCTGGCTGTTTCCGGGAGATGGGACTGGCAAACCTGTTCATGAAATGCGCCGTTATTGGCAAGGCATTTTGAAACAGGCAGAGATCTGCGATGTTCTCATTCATGATCTTCGCCATACTTTTGCGTCTCTACTTGTCTCTGGTGGCGCTTCACTTGAAGTAATCGGCAGGCTCTTAGGCCATACTCAGATGAGTACAACCCAGCGCTATGCTCATCTGATGGAATCGCCTTTGCGTGAAAGCGTCAATGCAGTTGCAGGTTATGTGACCGCCAAGCCACGCCGAAGCACACAGCAAGTTGTGCCACCTCCTCCAACCTCACCTATCTTTTCTGCACCAACCTTGACTGCTAATTCTCCCGTGCCGTTTTCAGTGCCTGCCAAAGAGGCTGAATACGGCGACGGATGGTACTCATATCAGGCGCCTCTCCGGCTGGAGAGACCTCAATAAACCAGTCCTGCATCGCACTGGCGAGCTCATTCAGGGTATTTGGGACGCCTTCCGTAAAAAGATGCACACACAGCGGTGCCCACATCCCTTCCCAGTCATACTTCGGTTCACGTCCACCCCGATTGCCACTCCTGCCACTACACTGACCAAGAGCATGTTTTTCTTCAAAGCGATAAAGATCAGCCGCTGGAATCCAAAGCTCATCGGGCTGTACTGCCAGGCCTTGCCTTGGGCAGGTGACATAAAGCAATTCAGCATCTTTCTTGCGCAAAGGGATCACGCGGTGCACAAGGCAGGCGCGTGCAGGCACTCCCGCAGTTCCCAGCATTTTGAACAAGTCCGATCCGCACAGCTCCACCATCCCACACACTTTTTGCGCCCCGCACACAACCAGTGGCGTGCTGGTAACAAGGCGAAACCGCCGTGCTTCCGCCCAACCTGCAATGGTGGCAAGAGGAACGCCCCAACGCGCCTCGGCTTCAAAAACTGTGAAATACTCTTTTGATGGCAGCGTCATTGGTATCCCTCTCCTGTGGCATCCAGCTTCTATTGGGCCTCATCAAAGAACACATCACCGCATGTAGTTCGCATTCAGCCTGCCGTTTAGGTCAGGCTATTTCCAGAAAAACTTAAGACCTTTACCGGCTTACAACAGGCCAGTTTCTCAAATCAGCACGTCCAGCAGAGTTGATTTGACCAGAATATCAACTGTTTGAAATACTGAAGGTTTTTGCTGCAACTCGAATTCGAAAATTGACCATTGATATCTATGGGATATTCCAAATCTTCATGAACTCACAGGGGCAGTTGCGACCTTTGGTTTGAGGCCTCCGATGCATCGGGGGAGCAGCCTCAGGAAACGGTCCGATTGTCCTCAATAGGCGTTGCCTTAATGTTTGAACGCCTATGAACGCCTTTCACTGCCTTTGAACGCCTATACGCCCATTTGCTCTCCATGCTTAGCTTTTCCGCAAACCGTTTGAGCCCGAGCGGTCCTGCTTTGGAGGAGCACATGGAAGACAACGTCCATACCCCGGAACTTGAACCTGAACAGACACAACCCAAGGCCATTCTTGATGGTTGGATGACCCGCGCCGAGCTGGCCAAAGAGCTTGGTGTTTGTGTTGATACGCTGGGCCGCTGGCAGACCATGCGCATTGGCCCGCCGTGTGTGCGTACTGGCAGGCGGGTGTTTTATCGCCGCGCCTCTGTCATCGAGTGGCTCAAGCAAAAGGAAATCCGTGAGAACAGGATTTCGAACCTATGAGCGTTCAAGCAATCAGCTGGGCTTATGGGTGTTCTCAAGTTTCCGATCCGATCGAGAAGTTTGTGCTCATCACCATCGCCAACTTTGCAGATGAGTACGGCCTGTGCTGGCCCTCGCAAGCCACTCTGCTGGAGGCGTGCTGCTGCTCGGAGCGCAAGCTGCGCAACTGCCTGAATGACCTGGAAGCGCTGGGGCTGATCACCCGCTACCAACGCCGCCGTGCCAATGGCTCTCGCAGGTCCGATATTTTCGTCCTCACTGGCTTTGACGGGCGAAGACCTATTCCCAATCAAAATGACCATCCAGCCCTAGAAAACCTACCGGAGATCAAACCAAGAACAATCAACCGGCATGGAGTGCCGGAAGGCCCCACCAACAACCGGCACGTGGTGCCGCACCAACCGGCATGCGGTGCCGCTACCAACCGGCACGTGGTGCCCCCCTTGAACCGTCATTTAGAACCATCAAAAGAACCTTTTCCCCCTTACCCCCAAAACACGGCCTGTGAGCAACATCGGGCAAAACCTCAAGCGCAGGCAGGTCTTCAAGCCAAGGAGAAATTCCATGAGCAATCTGTTCGATCCCATGAACCCTCCAAACGCAAAAAATCCATTTCCCATGTTTGGCAGAGAGCCTGGGATGAGGCTCTTGCAGCAACTGATAGCATCCCGGCCAGAACGGAGGCAGGCACCAAGATCGGCTCAGGAATTTGAGGAACTGGAGCAGCTCTTGAGTACACTCACACAGGCCAACGCACCCGGCGGGTCAAAGCCAGTGAGCCTGGCAGTTGGGCAGCTTCTCAACCACTATCCGCAAAAGCGGCTCTCACCAGAGGCCATCACACAACTGATTGAGGATTGGATCCAGGATCTAGGCAGTTACCCAACCGATGTGATCTTTGCGGTTTGCCAAAGCTGGCGGCGCAGTTCCAAAACAATTGCTCCCACACCTGGCCAACTGATTGCCCTTACTGAGCCCATCATGGCAGCCCGGAACTTCCACATCCGCGTGCTGCACAGTGTTTTGGAAGCACAAGTCACCTCAAAAGCATCCACCTAGAGGATCATATGGTGCTCACCACCACACAGATCGTTGACCGGCTTGAACTTGCGGCCAGCACCTTGCGGAGACTTCCCAACCCACCAAGATCAACACCACGGCGGGACGGCAACACCTGGCCGCAGGTCATCCATGATGTTCATGAAGCCTATGGTTACAACAAGACCCAAATCCGGGCGGTGCCCAGCGCCAAAGACATTCAACTCATGGAGGAAGGCATTGATTGGCTACGATACGTTCCTGAACCTGATGATAGAAAAATACTCTGGATGCGGGCAGAGGGTTTCTGCTGGCGACCCATCTGCATTCAGGTCGGGCTCACCCGTTCTACCGCTCACCGGCGTGCTGTGGCGGCTGTTTTGACCATACAGCGCGCTATAAACAAGCGAAGGTGAAGTCACCGGCACTTCTACCCTCTACATTCATGACCGGCTAATGCCATGGGTTTGTGGAGGAATTCGGTTTCCTTGCATTGACACCTTGCGCCAATCATCGCATGGTCCTCTTGAGGCATCACAACCTCTTTCAAGTAGCGGTCACCGCTGCCGTTATTCGGCGGTCAATTTGTGTTTGGAGTTAGCTCTCCTTACGCAAACTCTCGCTTATGGGCGGGAGGGCGGTGAATATAATACCCCTTCGCGGGGGAATAAACCCGCCTGTCTACTTGCAGGTTGTGAACCTCCCGCTCACCAGTGGGTTGTCACAAACCTTCTGCTGAGTGGTTGTTCAACACCCAAAGTAGAGGGCTTGAAATGACAGAAACTGGTAAAGAGAAATGTGCCCATACGTCCCTTCGCAATGAAGTGGATCAGCTTCGATTATCGACCAACCACCTCAAAAATCTAGTTTATTCCATGAGCGTGGTGATGAGCGAACGCATGGAGCATACTCAGGAATATGAAGCGTTGCTGACGCTGTTTGATACTGTGCGCAATCACATAGAGAATGCGCAGATAAGTAGCGAGAAGATCTCAGAGCTGCTTGAACCTTGCGCACTGGAAGTCTCAAAAGACTAAAAACATGGAATGCCGAGAGGCTCTGCCTCTCATGGAATATTCTGGCTTGGGAGGCACAGTGCCTCTCAGGCCTTTTCGATTTTGACCAGAGTTTCCAATGATCATCCATAGACCGGGAAGGTGTTTCACTAGAGACCCGGAAGGGGTGCCCACGCCTCCTTTGCCTCAAACGAACCTTCTGGTGAAATCAATCTTGCCAAAAGGCAAACCCCGCACAAGGCGGGGTACAATCCATATCCTAAAATCTACCTGGCTCAAATCAGCCCGAGTTCTCGCAGTGTGTTTGCTGCATCAAGAAGCTGGTTGGTATTCACTTCCACCGTAAGCGTCATGCTGTCTGCATTGACCCGTGCCTTGACCGCGGCTTTGTCGTCGAGTGCGATGGCAATCAGATCACAGGCCTCATATGGTCGATTTGCGTTAAAACCCGCTTTGGCTAAGTCCTGTGCTGCAATCCTGATTGTGCTGGTTCTCATAGAACTTCCTCCACTTTAGCAGGCACCCTGCCCGCCTTCACGATCGCAACCCCGCACTGCTGGCGGGGTCAGGCTTCTTGTGAGGTGATAGGCTTAGCTTTCCAATTCAGCGGCCAGTTTGTCTCTAGCGGCGCTCAGCATGTCCAGGTAGGCACCCCCGCGGTGTAATATGATCTTGCCGGCCCACAGCTCCTCGGCAAGCTCATCACCAAAGATCTCGCGGACTTCCTCATTGGTGTAGCGTAGGATATCGGAACCCCATTGGGGGTGTTCTGTGTAGATATACGTGACGTGCATGGCGCTTGCTCCTCTTGACGCTTGTGCTCTCTACACATGTCTAGCCCGCTCCTATCTGGGTACCGCGGAATGCCATACCCATCCGCACAATCAAGGGCCTTGAGCTGTCATACCGTTGGTTTTGCGGATGTGTCGGCGCCTGCGAAGTGTGGCTGGTGCGCGCTTTAAAACAAGAGGTGCCTTACGTGCTCGTGCCGCCTGTTGCAGGCTAGTGTCGTCTCGCACCCGCGTTCGGCTGGGTTCAGCTGCCTTGCGCCGCACTCCCCAACAAATAACCCTGTACTTCTGGCGCGACAGAATCGGGCTCTCTCGGGCAATTTATCGCTATGCTCGGCGAAGCTGCGCCCCCTCCTCCGCCTGCTGTCAAGCCGCGCAATATCCTCCTCGCAATCCCATACCAGGCTTCCCCGACCCCGGCTTTTGGGTCCTTCCGAGCCGCAATCGTATGCGGTGGGGCTTTGCGCACCAGATCGCCAGTCACAGACCAAAATTTTGGGTTCGCACTTTGGGTTCGCGGTTCGCACCTAGCGGAAACGAATGAGAGGGCTACACTGCGACATATCCAACTCAAGATTTTAGAAGATCAAATGAATTTGAGATAGCACTCAGATCATAGAGTTCGCCTTCTGGGTGCGAACCTTGAGTTTTGGGTTCGCACCTTAGGTTCGCACCCGCGCTAAGCATTCATTACTTTATGGCATACGCATAAAGCTCAACCTGAAGCTCGTTTAGTTGCCTGCTCAGACGAGTTGATCTTGATCCTAGCCATACCCAGTATCGCACCACCGCACCGAATACATGAGGCTCAGAGTGAGCTAAACCTCGAAAGCATGTCCACAACTGAGCGTTTGTTTCACAATGCCAGTCAGCATCCTCGAAAGAGGAAATTATCAAAGATGCAAGTGCTTGCTTGATCTCAAAGTCCAATTCTTGCTCATGATAAAACGTAACAAACTCGTCAATGCGCTCTGCGTTAGATAATTCGAGTTCCCAGTCTTGCTCAGTTCCCGAAGCATTCAAGCAAAGTGCCACGTTTAGAAACTGAGCTGCCCTTGATGAGGGATATCGATAAACCTTACGTGAAACTTGTTTTTCAAACACGATAGCCCCTCATCTCAATTTCTAAGCACATAACAAAAAACAATATGCTGCAATTAGCTCCCTTTGCCTTTAGTAGGAGAACAACTTGCAAGTCGAGATGATGCCAATAGCGGCACTGGTACCTTATGTGCACAATGCAAGAACACATCCCGATTGGCAGATTACTCAGATTGCAAGTTCTATTGCTGAGTTTGGTTTTACAAACCCAATCTTAGTTGGAGCTGACAACAATATCATCGCTGGTCATGGACGCCTGCTGGCCGCACAACTACTGAAGCTTGCAGCAGTCCCAGTTATCCGACTCACACATCTGTCTGGAGTGCAGCGTCGCGCCCTCGTCATTGCCGATAATCGGATCGCGGAAAATGCCGGTTGGGACGAGGCCTTGCTCCGCGAAGAACTGGCTGCGCTCAGTGATGACAGCTTCGATCTCGATGTCCTGGGGTTTTCCGATGAGGAGCTTGGCGAGCTTTTAGGGTTTGGAGGGGATGACGCCCCGCCACCTCCACTGGGTGACGAGGACCATGTTTCCTCACCAGAGCCAGTTCGTGCCTCAGCCCCTGGTACCATCTGGTTGTTGGGTGAACACCGGATCATGTGCGGCGACAGCACGTCTTCGGATCAGCTGAGCTCGTTATGCGATGATGCATTGGTCGATGCGGTTTGGACCGATCCGCCCTACAACGTGAACTACGAGAGTGTGGCAGGAAAGATCAAGAACGACAACCTCAGCAAAGAGGCGTTCCGCAAGTTCCTGCTGGATGCGTTCTCCTGCACTGCCTCGGTCATGCGTGTTGGAGCGCCTATCTATGTGGCGCATTCAGAGACTGAAGGCGTGAGTTTCCGGCGTGCTTTTGTAGAGGCTGGTTTCAAACTGTCCAGCTGCCTCATCTGGGTCAAACCGGCTTTGGTGATTGGGCACGCCGATTACCAGTAGCGCCACGAACCTATCCTCTACGGCTGGAAACTTGGAGCCTCTCACAGCTGGTATGGCGGGCGCACTAATACGACTGTGTTCGAGGACGATGGCAAATCATTGCGGGTAATGCCAGATGGTAGTCTGCAGATCGACTTGGGTGATCAGGTGGTCATCGTTGAAGGGGAGAACATGACTATGCGATCGCTCAACAGCACCGTTATTCACCATGATAAACCGATAAGAAGCGCTGAGCACCCAACCATGAAGCCGGTTTCCCTCGTCCAGCAGATGTTGGAGAACTCAGCTAACCATGGCGATCTAGTGTTGGATCCGTTTGGCGGTTCAGGATCCACACTGATTGCCTGCGAAAAGTTAGGGCTCAAGGCACACCTCATGGAGCTTGATCCCAAATACTGCGATGTGATTGTGGCCCGCTGGCAAGAGTACACCGGTAGACAAGCTACTCTTGCAGGTGATGGCCGCAGCTTCGACGATATCCGCACTCTTGTAAGTGCCTGAACCTCATCCACCAACATGAACAGCAAATGCATGGACTGGAGCTATGGGATTATCTCGGCGGGCATATGCGGAGCATCGCAAAGCTTTCGGGTTGCCCGGCACCACTGATATGGCCGTGCGCAAGGCAATCCAGGCCGGAAGGATCACGCTAGAGGCAGACGGGAGCATTGATCCAGCCAGAGCGGATGCGCAGTGGGCTGCATCCACAGACAGCGCAAAACGCAGACAGCCAAAGCGTTCAGGGACACGTCCGTCCGAACCTAAGGCAGCTCCTGCCATTTCCGAAGGTTCGGATCCCATCGGCGCCTCCCAGGGCATTACCTATGCCAAGGCACGTGCCGCTAACGAGGCCCTAAAGGCACAGCGCTCCAAGTTGCTCCTGCAGCAACTGAAGGGCGAGCTCATCGATCGCCAGGCTGCGGTGAACCATGTGTTTGATCTGGTACGTAAAGAGCGAGACTCCCGGCTGCAGCTTCCAGCCCGTGTTGCCGCCAATATGGCAGCGGAGCTTGGCGTCGATGCTCATAAGATGGAACAGTTACTTCATGAGGTCATTCGTGACCACTTAGCCCGGCTTTCTGAAGTCAAGATAGAGCTCGGTGGGTGAGTATCAGGGCACAAGTGACATTCAAACCGCCTGGCTTTCGGGACTGGCCCCGGATCCAGCTCTCACAGTTACGCAGTGGGCTGATGCCAAACGCTACCTGTCCTCAAAGGGCGCAGCAGAGCCCGGCAAATATGCAAGTTCGCGCACCCCGTTTATGCGCACCATTATGGATGCGCTTTCGCCCAGTCACTGGGCTCAGAAAATCATCTTTGCCAAATCTGCTCAGGTTGGCGCGACGGAAGCCGGCATCAACTGGATCGGGCACACCATGGAGGTGGCGCCCGCTCCGTTTTTAGCCGTGCAAGCTAATGAGACCACTGCCAAGAGAAGAGGTCTGAGAAATCTGGACAGGTAGTGTAAGTGGATGTTGCTCCTTAAACTAACATTATGTCATGAACAGGAGAAGTAGATAGAGGTGAACTTGGCCGAGCTATCAAGACAACCTTCTTGTGCCATTACTTACGCTCAGAAAATTATCGCCGCGAAATCAACGAAGGGCTCAATGTGGTTGAGAACTGGAATAGTGCCAATGGCTTTGTGTTTTCGGTAAGGGGAGAGAGATTGCCAGCAACCGAGTTGAGGATCAGGAGATCTCAGCTCTGTCCTTACATCTGCTGCAGGCCTCATTGGTTTACGTCAATACCTGTATGGTGCAGTCAGTGCTCTCTGACCCTGTTTGGGCAGGTCATCTAGCTGCTGAAGACTACCGAGGTCTGACACCGCTGATTTACAGTCATATCAATCCCTATGGCCGGTTCGAGGTTGATATGGAACAGCGAATAGACTTTGACAGTCGATTGGCAGCGTAGTTCGGCGTATTTTGGGTATACCCATAATAGGATTATTGGTGACCACTCATAGCACTCAATTCCGTATTCATTTTGGGTATGATCTGCGTTAGTGAGTAAAGAAGGCTCATCACACACCCAAAATGAACAGATCTATGTCCCGCATCGGATATGCGCGCACCTCTACTACGGACCAGAACCTAGAAACCCAGGTTCATGCATTGGAAGCGGCCGGCTGTCATCTGATCCGTACAGAACAGAAGAGCGGCGGAAATCTCAAAGACCGTGTTGAGTTACAGACAATTTTGGACTTCATCCACCCTGATGAAACTTTGGTGGTCACTCGCATTGATCGGCTCGCCAGATCCATGCACGACCTGCAGATTATCGCACGGCGATTGCAAGACAAGGGCGCTCATCTTTATGCAACCGAACAGCCTGTCGATACCTCAACGGCAGCAGGCAAAGCCTTCTTCGATATGCTTGGTGTCTTTGCTGAATTTGAAACCAATCTGCGGCGGGAGCGACAAGCGGAAGGCATTGCGGCGGCAAAGAAAAGAGGTGTTTATAAAGGCCGGCCACCGCGGATCGATAAGAATGAGATTGAAATGCGGCTTGCTGCTGGCCAGAGCTCAACGGTCATTGCCCGTGAACTTGGTATCTCAAGAGGGACAGTATACAAGGTGAAGAACCAAGGATAATCACTCTTTGCACCTATTTTCTTTATGGAAAATGTTCGAAGATTCTAACTGTTGATATCTCAATCTGATGTTTACTTACCCAAGCTTACTTGTTCTCCACTGGCAACCATGAGCCAGAAAAATAACCGGGATCAGGGCAAGCTATTTTCCAAAGCTGATCTGTTGACTTACATTTAAAGTACCGAACTCTCCATTGGTCGCGAGCTTCATCTTTATCAAATATTTCTTCACAGTTACCTTGATGCACCTGATTTTTGATCCACTTTACAAATCTTTTGTGCTCTCCTAGTGAAATAAACGAATGAATTTCATCCCAATGGCATTCTAACTTCATCTTATCCAACTCGGGTTCAAAGGGTTTAACTTCATACCCGCTTCGATTACCGCCATTGACGTTGCCACAGTTGAGGGTGATGCTCATGTCCGTAGAGACGCTGCGGCTCTTGTTTTTGTTAGACAAGGTATCCGAACATTTTCAAATGTTTATTTCGCGGCCCCAATATACCGAATAACCTTATTCTTTTTTTCGAGAGAATATCCACCTGACTACTTCTGACTGTCTCTCATATTTTTCAGGCATATTTGATATTATCTCGCCAATCACCTTCTTATTGCTTTGAGGAGCTAAGAAATTGGAAGCAGAGTCTATTTGTACCCCCATTTCTTCAATAATATCTTCAGCATCTTCTTGAAATTCATGTTCGTTCAAAACGTAGAATCTTAATACCCAAGGACCAGACGGGATGTAATGCAACTGGACATGAAGTAGATTAGTACTGATATTTCCGAGCATTGCTTGACACACACAATGTGTGAGCCAAGCCCAATCACTTAAAGACGGTTTCATTAATTTATTGCTCTCCAATCCGGATTATTGGAACTACACTTGGCTTCTTAGTCCCTTTTATCAGAAAGACATTTGATGGTTGATCCAGATGTCCAGAACCAGGATTGTTGTCGAATCCGGTTACGCCTTCATATCCTTCAAGCCATCTGGGAGAGCAATCTGCCCAATGGGGAGATCCATGCAGAAACTCAGCATGATGGTCAAAGTCCAAACCTAAATATCTCACCATTATCTGTGTGTATTTCAACAGTTAATATATTGATTGCATGATATCGAGAAGTCATTGAACACAGACTTCAGCGGCCTAATCACTTGCTCTAGATAAAAACTAAAATCCGATACCTCTGTATCTTGCAGAGTACGACCATCAGCAGGAATATCGAAAAGGATATTTCTTTTACCATTTGTTCGTACTGTGATGATTTCAGCGTTCTTGTCGGTTTCTTGATAAAGTGAAAAGCCTAAATTCTCGCTATTAAATAATCTCGTCTCAAAATTTTCGTCAAGATCGTCTTTATTTACAAATTCAACTGACCACTCAAACTCATCTGCATCCACTGGAATAATTAGCGCCTTTCCAAGAACAGAGGTAACTCTGCCTTCTTCCTCAAATTGGTCAATCATCTTTCTTAAACAATGAGCCTCGATATCTCGTCTCAGTGAAACGATGACAACCCCTCGGTCACTACTCATCTATTACTCCTTTAGTATTCAAATACACTTATGCCTTTTTTCAATAGCCAGGATTTCAATTTTTGAGGTACTGGAGTATTTGAATGTAACTCATAGGCCTTCATATGATAGTCGGCTACCTGCTTTCCTCTTGCCATATCTGATTTAAACTTGTTCATGGCTGCGTCATCAGATGCAATATAATTCCAATACTCCCCAGATTTTGCTTCTACCCAAACTTCACGGCCAAAATCGTCAGTATATGAAGCATCGATATCTCTTGAGGAATAAGGTGTCTTTTTTACACCGACTTCGCGTCCATTATTGAGTGTTCGCTGTAGGAACTCTTCAAACGCCTTGCCAACGAGGTCCTTGGCCCCATTGTTATCCTCAGGATCAGGTTGATTTGGAGGGGTCGACGGAGAAGTATCGTCAACCTCACTAACATCATTATCATTTTGCTCGTCGCCATTTTCAGATGTGAGCACAATTCTTCCATCAGACAGGACTACAGCTAACCCCAAAGCGATTAAGGTAACCGGGCTTTTTTCGATTAGCCATTTGCTCAGCATGTCTGCGTAACCCTCGGCAACCTTAGGTGGGATACGCGTAACTGGCATACCTGCAACACCGCCAATAGCACAGGCTCTCATAACGGCTTGCGCATGCGCAGACGAAATAAACAGATCCCATACATTCCAACTCGATTGTGTCGGAGCCGATCCGCAAAGAAGAATTTGCTTTTGGATTTCAGGATTGTCTAGATAAGGGGCGATCTCTTTTGCTGCTTGTTGTTCTTCTGGAGTAAAAATTTCTTCTCTTGAGAGTGCTTCGATCTGTTTGTGCGCAAACTCAGATAGTTTCTCTCCTGCTTCGATTGCTGCTTTCACTGCCGTATCAGAGACATAAACGCCGACATATTCTTCTTCGTCCTTTGTGATCTCCTGGGCGAGGTCGACATCTCGGTTCAGCTCAGCAACATTCTCCGTCTCACCGCTGTCTTCCAGCTCTTGTTGTTTGTCTTCATCACGGATGATGATCTCGCCTTCGCCGATGGTGGCGCGAGTGATCTGGCGTTTGTCGCGGTTGGCGTAGCTGCCCTCAAACTGGCCGCCGTAGGATGGGTCTGTTTTACTTTCCTGGTTGCCGGTCTTGTTTGAGGAATCCTCTGCTGGTTGATCGTCAGATTTGGTATCAGGGTTCTTGTCTGGCTCCTTTGAGCCCGGCACGGCAAAGTTGACGCCAACGGAGCCGCCAATGTTGGACTGCTTGTCGTGATCATCAATATCGCTGAAGGTGAGTGTGCCGGTGGAAAGGGTCAGCTCGTCCGTATCGGACGCAATCAGCCCGCCTGTGAGATCGGTATTGCCAGCCACATCAATCTCAAGGGTTTCCTCCGTGACAATACCGGTTTGCTCGGTGACCCAGGCCCTGGAACCTTTGCCTTTGCTGCCATTGACGCTAAGATTGCCGGAGACATTGCCTGACATGAAGTCGTAGGAAATCCCACCGGAAGCACCTGCTGAGGAGGATGAGTTGCTGCCGGTATCCTGAATGCTCTCGATATTCAGATCACCGCCAACATCCAGATCAGCTGTCTTAGCTGTGACTTGCGCGCCTTTGAGCGTGGTGTCCGAACCGGACGTCAGGTCCAGATTGCCTGCCACATTCAGTTTACTGTTGGTTTTATAGCTCTGCTCACTTTCGTGTTTGCCATTTTGAATGCTGGCATTGACCCCAGCACTGACAGATATGGCACCTGTCCGGCTGACCCCTGCTGTGACCGAGATACCTGCGGATTTAGACGAATTCTTCCCGGAGCTTGCCATGGTGTTGTCAGCAGCCTCAAGTACGATCTCGCCGCCCGCATCAAGGGTGGCATCCCCGCCAACATCAATTTGAGCGCCTTTACTGGTGATATCCTCGCCAGCTTCCAGCGTCAGATCATTGCCAGCATTGAGCACAGAGACTTTCGCAGCTGAGCTTTCCTCGTGCGATCTGCTCTTTTCACTAGAAACAGTAAGGCTGTTGGTGATCCCAGCAACCGTCCCGCCATTTTGTGCTATATCGACGAGAGTGTTTGCGGCTTCGGCTGCTTTCACGGCAGCGGAGACGGCAGTGATCGCCTGATATCCAACATTGCCCTTGCCAGCTGTTGCAGCCTTTGGCGTCTCCACCAGTGTTTCCACTGCACCGGAAACGTTTTCGAACACACTGACACTCAGAGCAACAGTATCAACCTGGTGGCTCTCGGAGTGCTCATAATTGTCATTGACGGCCTCAAGGTTGATATCGCGGCCTGCGGTGATGCTCAGGTCATTGTCAGCATTAAGGACAGCAGCGGTGGAATTCACATCCTCACCAGCCTTGATGGTGATGTTCTCGCCGGAAACAGAGGACACAACGTGAGTGGTCACATCTGTGTTGAACTTGTGCTTTTCTGATTTGTAGCCAACCGTTGCGGTTCCTCCGCCAACTTCTGCAAAGAAGCCATGGCTTTTCTTCAGCACATCTTCCTGGAACGTGTTTTCTGCGGTGTTCAGATTAACATCTTTGGCTGCTTCCAGAGTGACATCTGCTTCACTGGAAATCGCAGAGGCGGTGATATCAACGGAGCCCGTGTTTGATTTTATGTCCAGATCACCGATAGTTGCGACCACCGTTCCCACCTGTTCGGTGCTGGACGTCTCCCGGCGACGGGTTTTGCCGGATAGAAAACCCTTATGTTTTGAGTTGCTGAAACTATACGTGCTTTCTTCCAGCGCAGAGATG
>NZ_FOSK01000005.1 GCF_900114245.1 Pseudovibrio ascidiaceicola
CGTTTTATTTTCGCTGGCTGGAAGGGCTTTGCCTTTGCGGCAACCCAGTCTTTTTCTCGCTTCTCCCGTATCCTCAAAATGCTAGAAAAAAGACAAACTCACTGAAACACTTATGAAATTTCTTAAAGCACAGCATTGCGTTTAGAAGTGTGCTGCTTTGCTTTGCCATCGTGAAACTTACGTTGTTAAGACAAGTCTATCTGTAATTGCTGAACAAAATACAGCAAACTTAGAGTGAGGCCGAAGCCTCACTCTGTTCCGTTACTTCTCGACATTGGGCATGGAGAGCCAGCCGTCCCGGATGACGGCGGGGGCGCTGCCGAGTTGTGGGCTGGTGTCCGGGGTGAGCAAATGAGAAGTTACCTCCCAGCCAGTGCCTTTGACCTCCACCCACTGCCATTGTCCCTGTGTACCGCCGGGCAGGGGTAGGCTGATCGCATCTGCTGGCGTCAGGATCGGACCAACCCGGAAGTTGGCAGACATGTTTTGCAGGGCAGGGGCGATCATTTGCGGGGTGAGTTGAGCCCAGTTTGCAGGAAGCAATGTGGATGTCACCGGGATCTGACCGCGTGGATCAACCAGCAGAACCAGTTCAACATACGCGGGAGCCTGTGTGCTGCTCACTGTGATGGGAATATCCGCACCGGAGTTGATGTAGGTTCCCGTTGTCTCAGGTGTTGATCGGGTCAGTGTTTGCTTCACCGACTCTGCTAAGGCATTTGTCAGTTCCTGCTGATAGTTCTTTGCCGTGATTAGCTGGCTGAAATCGCCATTGACATAGCTGCCCAGAACACCGGAGGCTGCCAGTTCAAAGTCGCCAATGGAACAGGTCGTCTGATACCCTTGTACCGGAGATGAGGGTAAGCTGGTCTCGGTGAGATCAGCAGGGTCCAAAATCAGCGGGCCTTGCTGTGTTAATGCCAATCTGGCGCTGACCACGGCGATGGGAGTTCCCAGCATTTCCTGTAGATTGCCATTCAGCGGCTGACCGCCTTTGGCGCTCATAGCCCAGCTGTTGAGCGCTGCAAGTTGCAACAGCCCTTCCAGTGCGGCGTCACTTTCTGAGAGCTGGGTTGCCAGCAAGCCGGTCAGCATCTCTTCAAACCGTGGGTTTTGAACTGTTGGAGGCGTTCCCAGAGAGATCGGCTGTCCGGGGGCACTTTCCCAACGCAAACCAGCGCTGTTTTCAGAGTAGATGGACCGCACTGTGCCTGCGGGAGTGCCGTCGGCTTCGAACACCATCATGGACTGTTCCAGCCGGTTTGGCAGAAGCCAGCCGATGATGGGGGTAGAGGCACTGGCAGAGTTGACAGGGACGGAGACTGAGGTCTCCTCAGAGTCGTTAAAGGTTGCTGCGCTCATCAGCGTGAGATCAAGCTTTGCCGGTTGCGGCAAAGCTGGCTCCAATGCAGCGAAGTTCGCGCCGGAATCTGAGTGCAGTGCCGGTGGAATTGTCACTGTCGGATTGGTCGTCTCGCCATCATCAATCACGTTCAGAACCTGACCAAAGGCGTCTGCGATGTAAACGCCGGTAAACTCAAAACGCCCCGCTCTTAAAGGTGCATACAGTTCCGTATTTGTTGGAACAGCAGAGGATGCCGAGAGGATTGCCTGCCGAATGTCAGGGTCATCAGAGGTGAGCATGGACATTTCCTGCTTGCGGCCCAAAAACGCCTCTTCAAAACCACTCATGGTCTGAATGAGCACGTCAAAGCCAGTGCCCGTTGCTTCGGCATCAGTCAGGAACGATTGTTCCTCTGCAGTTAGCTTGCTGAACTGCGGTGACGACTTGATGAAGTTTTGCAGTCTGGAGGAAAAGACACCAAAAGCGGTGCCATTCAGGATTGTCTGGCCGCTCAGCTCAAACGGGCCGCTGCCTGTAGACCCTAAAGACTGTGATGTGTCCGGGTACCAGTTTGCTTTCCAATCCAGAACCAAAGGGATCCATGGTGCTGAGTAAGACAGGTTCACACCAACCTCAGAAGGGACGACACCAGCAAAGTACTGGGGAGCCTTGGCAACCGGATCGTGATCTTCATCGCTGCCGGTGGTTGGATAAATCGTTTGCAGTGCGGTGATGATCGCATTACCGAATGTTTCCAGCTCGCTGGCCGTAAGCTCTTGTCCGGCTTCACTTGCAATTAAGCTCGCAATGTATTGAGCATTGCCCGGATTGAGCAGGATCGCTTCTGCCAGAAGCCATTGATACTCAACGGGAAGAAGCGAGGAACTGGTAATCCCGAGGTCGCTAAACAAGGTAGAGGCTGACACGCTTCCAGAGATGGGATTGCTGCTGTAATCCGATGTCCAGGAGAATGTGAATTTGCTCAGGGTTTCTCCCGTTACCCGCACCTCCAGCATGGTTTTCTGGGTTGCTGAAGCTGCGGTGACTAAGGTCTGGCCTGCGATCCCTTTGCCTGCAACAATCACTGTCGGGTCATTGGGAGACATGAACTGTGAAAGCGGGCTCTGCAAAACCTGAAATGTAGAACCAACGCTGGTTTCCAGCTGACCTTTGTGATCATTTACGGACTTGGTTGCGTTTGTAAGTTTGGTGTTTTGATCATCCACTTCAGACTTAAAGGCAGCCAAAGCAGTTGTGTAAGGGGTTGCGTCAAACCCGTTGTTGTTTGCTGTTTTTGCTTGTTCTTCAAGGTAGGCAACCGCAAAAATCCTCCAGTTTAGATCTGCAATGTACTTAGAGATTTGGTCTACCTCTGCCTGTGACTGGTTGAGCTCTACCAGAAGCGAGACCTGAGCATCAGTAAGATTTACGGAAATGGCGGAGCTGCTTGCAGGCAATGTGCCGGGAGCTGCATTGTTAGCGTTGGCGGGGCGAACAACCCACTGGGTTCCTCCGGGTTTGGGAGAGAAGATGGCGGCTTGAGCCGTGGCATCAAAGTTGACGGTGCTGCTGTACGTATCGGCTGGAAAATTGCCGAACACGGACGTCAGGAGATCATTCTTCTGAGTGCTTGTAACTGCTGTTGAGGCCGTTGTTTCGCTTGCTGTGTTTGCTGCAAGCAATGCTGCCAAAGCCTGACTGGAGCTTTGCCCGACAGACAAAGCCAGATCCGTGACCCCGGAAGACCCAGGAGTGTAATCGTGGTCTTTGCCCTGCCACGGCAGATTTAGGTAGACGCTGTTACACAGCATCTGGCTGGGGTAGATCCATTCTGTGGTTGCTGAGGAAGGGTATTCTGCGGCAAGCCACTTTTCCCAATCCTGTTTTGCTTCGGTCTCGCCGCCTGCAAGTGTCCAGGCAAACTCGGTCATGATCTGCTGCCACAGAGCTTCCGCATCCTCTGCAGTCGACTTTTGGGAAACACCCGCGAAGGGGTCCTGCGTGACAGGCTGATACCAACCAATCACCATGTAGCCTACAGTTACGCTTTCCGCATCATAGTTTGTCAGCGGATCATGGAAGGAGAGCACGTTTTGTGTGCCGCTGTAAGCCGCCGCCCACCGGATGGAACCGGGGGCACTTGCAGTGATATCAGCGGCATCAGAAAGCGGGTCGGCATTCCATTCAGCCAATGGCATCGCGCGGCCCAGACCTTTGGCCACGAGCTGAGGTGTGTCTTTTGAGTTGGCAGCTGTGTTGAGCAGCCATTGTGCCTCCGTTTGCGGTGTGACCTCACTTAGATAGTCGCTTTCGATGATCCAGGAGGCCAACTCAGGCTTTGCAGCCGAAGATGTCGAGAGAATGCGCGTAACCAGCCAACGGTTTGGCAGGTCTGGATAGCTCATCACCCCTTCTTCGTTTTGCGTGCCATGGCGCAGTGCCTTAGGTACGGTGAAGTGCAGGTGTGCACCTGTTTCCAATGCGTAATTTGGAGAAACTTCGGTTGTGATGGCGGACTTGCCGTTCAGCAGGTCGTCATAGTTCAGGCCCAGCTTGGCCCAGTTTACCTTTTGATTGGGCGTGCCAACCAGCAAACAATCCATCTGCATTGGAACAATCATGCGTGGTCCGCTTACCACGGGAGAGACTGCGGTTTCATTGTACGTCATGCTGCTTCTCCATTGGTGTTATTCTGGGAAGTTGAGGACCAGCTGAAGGTGAAACTGCCAGCAGGCTTGATCAGCTGAATAGCAAACTGACCGGATGTCAGGTCTGAAGTGTCTTGCAATATGCTGTCGTTTGCGGCGATGACTGCAGCCAACTGCCGGGCAGTTGCATCCACGCTCACCACGCCTGTGCTGCCTGTGCGCATGGACACAGCAACGTCGTCAGCACCGGTGCTTTCACCTGGAATTTCACTTCCGGCATTGGAGCCGGAAATGTAGCGGGCGGGAATCACATATCCGTCGTTGTGAGAGAAAATCCCGAACTGCAAATGTCGTTCTGGTTGAGTGAAGCTGACACTCTTCGGGACGCCATAAAACATACCAAAAGCAACTGAGCTGGAAAGGTTCTGCTTTTGCAGGCAGACAAGAGGATTATTGTTGGCAGCTTTTGCTGAAACGGTCATCTTTGGAAAGTCAGTGACGAGTTTGGAGCGAAGCAGGTACCCTGTGATGGGCTCAACCCAACCTTCTCCATTGTTCGCCTGTGTCATGGCCTGCGTGACAGTGGTGTGCGCGCTGCCCTGATGATGTGCGAGGGAGCTGTCTTCCAAAATCCCAACACTCAACGCACCCATGAGGAAGTAGTAGATCCAGTTCTGGTCCACGATGAAGAAACGCAATTGCTCAGCGTCCAGTATGCTCGCATTCGGAACCAGATAGGAAAATGGCAGGCCGGTGAGCTGCGCCTGACGGGCCAGCCAGTTTTGAATGCTGACCGGTGGAGGAGGAGGTGTGCTCTCAGAAGATGTTGCTCCACCAGAACTGAGATAATCCCGCGCTTCGCTATACGCGTTGTTGGTGAGGTCCAGCGCTTGACTGACTGCATCAGAACGCCAGCCTGCAATCTGCGTCAGATATGAGGGAGATGACAGCGCCAGCAGGCGGCCAACTTCAAAGGCTGCAGCGTATGAAACGTCAAAGATGCCATTTGACTGATTGTATCGCAGCAGCTGATCACTATGCAAAACAGCAGGCAGGATGCCGGAGGTTTGCGGCGGTACGATCAAGTCTTCTTTTGTGGCAACGGGCGCAAAGGGGCCGCGATACCATGCTGTCATGGTTTCGCCAGAACGCATGTTCCAGGTGAGGGGGACAAAACCCTGCTCCAGAATTGTCCCGGCTTGCCCTTCAAGACTACTGTCAATCTTGAGCATGCCGGTACTGCCGTTTTCAGAGATCTCCTGAAAGTTCGAGCAAAAATCACCGGTGTCTGTGACTGTGCCCATTTGCCAGGAGTAAAGCACAGCGACCCGCACAGCGGTTTTAGCCTGCGCAATGCTTTGGCTGCCACCTGGCAAGTAATCACCAAGACCTTCAAGGCTGATCAGAAAGACAGAGTTGTTCTTACCGGTTTGAGGGAGCCGGTTTGCGACGATGACGGAGTAGGTTTCTGTACCAGCTTCTCCAGTTGCGGTGCCATCATCGGTGCTTGTTCTACGCACATGAGCAAGAAGCCTCATGTCCGCTGCAGAGGGCATGTTGGCCGTAAACACATCCTTTGGAATGTCGAGCATCTGGATCTTTTCTTCCTGCTCCTGTGTGGTTGGGGCAGGAGAGATGACAGGCGCCAGAATGTCTGCCGAAGACGGGTTGATGAGTGTGCCGACAGTGCCGGAAGTAACAGGCTGACCAGCCCCGCCGAGTTCGTCCTCGGTCAACACCACAAGCGCCAGCCACGGTGCATTTTCCGATGTGTTTGGTACTGTCAGCTCACTTTCCCACGGAAGAGTAGGAGAGCTGAGCGTGATGTAGGGCAGTGTTTCCTGCCAGGCACCGGGGGAGCGGGATGGAGGAAAGACCTCCACCACCTGATCCGTGCTCATGGAGAGCTTGGGGCCTGTGACAGAAAAATCTAGCGATGTGGAGTAGGCTGTACATTGATCGTCGTTCGACGAGCTGACTGCACAGGTTCCATCCTGCTTCACGGCTTGATCAACCGTCAGAGTGTAGTTGCCCGATGGAAGGGCTGGTGCATCCTTGTCGTAGATTTCAACTTGTCCAGCAGTCAGGCCAGACGAGGTGTTGGAGTCTTGTTCTTGCATTGGAAAATTCCTTTTCTTCGTCTGGTTCTAGTCAGCGCTGCGCGTCAGCGCGATCTGGCCTGCCGCTTTGCTCTTCGCCTTACCTGAGACAGGAGCGGCGAATGAACCGAGGGACTGCTTGGACCAGGTGGCTTTGAGCTCTGACGGAGACTGCGTGCTGGCAAACACGCCCTTGATGGTCGGGCTTGCTGTTGTACGTAGACGCACCGGCTGATCAGTTGTGCCTTCAAAGAAGAAGACTTTCGCCTCACCCAGATCGAGCGTTTGCGAAGGCGTGGCCGGTTTCCAGCCGCCAACCTGAGTGCCATGCTTGATCAGGATGTCTTGCACAGACACCTCACCAGCTCCAACCGTGATCGCGATGGACCGTGCGCCGCTCGGGAAGCAGGTCTCAAGAGTGCCATTGATGCTTGTGCCATTCACGTGCTCCAGCACGTCTGCATTGATGACATTCTTCATCAGAACGGGACCGAGCTTGAACCGAGTGGTTTGCTCAAAGGCTCCGCGGGTGAAGACCGTGCAACCTTCGCCGATCAAGCGACCGTCTCCGGCCAGCATCAGCTTTTGATCGATCATCCAGCCATCAAGGTGGAATGGAGCGCTACCCTGACCAGCTTCACAGAACACCGCTACACGGTATGTCTTAGCTGGCAAGGCCATAGACTGACCGCGGGTTTCTGTTTCAAGCAGAACACGGCCCGCCCGATCCAATGCAACAACTCTGAGCGATACGCCATTGAACTCGCTGAGATCGAGGTGCAGCGGTGATGTGTTCTTTGACGCCTGAAAGAGGTAAGCACGACCTGACTCTGCGGAGACCTCAGGTATCCTGTAGTGGAACGGTGTTAGACTGCGCCATGTCCAACGGACACGTTTTCTGGATGGCAAACCGCCAGAAGCTTCAGTTACTCCACGAAGTTCTCGTAAACTGCCATATGCAACCAGATCCACGCTGCCTTTTCCTGTGTGCTCCAAGACCTCCGATGAGCCAGAGGTGTCGGTGGAAGGTTGGGCAATTGCCGGCGGTGTACTGGAGGCCACCGGCGGTGTGTCCACATAAGTGCCGATGGTTGCCAGCTGTGGAGGCGCAATCATGATCTGATCGGCATACTCCTTCATGATACTCAGATCCGGGTTGTCTATGGCAGTCAGATTCACACTGTTCAGTGCCGTGCTGATTGCGGATCTGGTCTGCTCAACACTTGTCGATGCGATGGTCGACTGGATGACATCAAACGCATTGTCCTGTGCTTCCGGCTGATCTCCGTTGATCTGCGGAATATCCGCAAATGACAGCGGCGCATCCGAGCTTTGTGCACAGGTTGGCTTGTAAGCCGAACTCATCGTGATTGGGCCTACACCACCAGTTGGTTGAGACACAGTGGTACCGATGGCCAGTCCAACAATTGCGTCTTTGATGACTGCATCTTCGTCAGATGAACCAGCTGTCGAACTGCCATCAGACCAGAGAGCGGACGGCACGCCATTGGTGATTGTCTCCACAGTAAAACCAGATGTTTCTTCTGTTCCGTCTGCTGATGTGATGGAAACGGTCAGCTCCGTATCTACGCTGTCTTTCCAACCCACAGGCTTCACGCCGATAGGAGCAGAACCGTTGAAGGTCTGGGAGGTGTTCGTGAACGTGGCCGAGGTCGCCGGAATAGCCGAGGTGATCTTGAACTCTGCGGTCTTGGCCTGCACCGTATTGGCCGCTGCACCTGACACCTGACCTGCCTGAACAGCCGCAATCAGTGGGACGATCTCGTCGTCTTTTTGAGCATTCTTAGGCAGAAATTTTTGTGCAAATGCATCCCACGACAAGGCTGCCTGACTGCTTGATCCACCATCTCCAAACGGAATGGAGAAGGAAATGATCACCCAGTCTACATAGACCGAACCTCCAGTTTGTGGGCCATACAGGTTCAGACCAGCTCCGAGAGATGCAGAGAAAGTTGAGGAACCGATCCAGTAGTCGATGGTGTAGGAAACACCTACATCCACGTGCACATCAATGTTGTAGTAGAACGGCGCCCAACTGATCAGGAAGTCCGCACCAGCATCAAACCAGGCATGAAGTTCACCGGAATGGAACTGTGCACTTAGATCAGCACCGGCCATGATGGCACTTGGGGTGAGGGCAAAATAGGTGCCCCCGGTGATGGATGTGTCATCATTGATGCGCCAGTCAAAACCAACCCGTGGCACAGCTGGATAGTAATCCGGCGGTGTGAAAGCAGGTGAGTATCCGCCCAGAGTGATGACAAAATCACCGGCATTCTCGTTGTCGCCAAACCATGCTCTGACCGCAAAACCACCGGTCAAATGACAGTCATGAGAGAGCAGGAACGAGCTTGGAGAGAGCTGGCCTGTGAGTGCAAACTCACCGTCAGAGGGATCAAAGCTCATGGTGACGCCCAGCTCGATATAGGCCAGAGCCTTATCGAAGGAGGCGTTTGGCGGCATGGTCGCCTTTGCCAGACCAATTGCATCAAATGAGAAGCTGGCGCCAAAGTTCGCAATGAGCATGGCAAAGGTATCCACCAGCTCAAAGCTGGAGACATTCATGCCAGCTGCGCCCCAGTAATTACCGATTTGGGGAGGGATGACCTCATCAAATTTGGCCAGCACCTGACCTAGGGAACTTCCCTCCGCTATGAATGTGGGATCAGAGACCGCCTGAATGAGAGGGAAGCTGTCCACTTCACTCACATCCGGCAATGTCAGGCCACGGTTGACTGAAAAGCCACCGGCAAAGCCTTGAATGGAGAAGGCTGGCGGTCCGCCAAGCGCGCCACCGGTGCGTACGTCACCAAACACAAACAGTGACGTGGTTTGGGTTTCTCCATCTGTTGGATTGGCAGGCATGAGGGCATAGGAGCCAACCGCTGTAAGACCCAGAAGACTGGTGGACGCGTTGATCTCGCCGTCATAGCTGATGATGTTGTCACGGGTTTGCTTCAGCAGATCACCGGAAAGGGAAACCGTGCCACCTTTGAAGGCTAATGCAAGGCCGGAAAGATCCAGACCATACCCATCGAAGTTGGTTGGGTCCGTGATGGGAATAGTAATATCAAGTCCCATCACCTCCAGCGTCACAGCCGTGGTTTCAATGCCGCCATCAAACAGCATCCCGAGGCTATGTGTGTCGGCGTGCCAATCGGCACCGATACCATCCACTTGCAAGGGACCAAAACTACGTTGAACTGGCAGGTAAATTTCTGAAACTGGTTTGCCGTCTTGTTCTAGTGCGGCGCCAAAGGTGCCGTCTGAGATCCAACCCAAAGTTGCATCAAACGCGGGGTTTACAGCAGGTTTAGCGCCTTGAGCACTTGAGGACGAAGACCCTAGCAAGTTTTGAGCAACTGGGTTTGCACTGGAACCTGTGACGGAACCGGGGCTGAGTGCAAATGCAATGTTGACCAGATCACCTCCGGCGCCATAGCTTTCAACAGGATCACCTTGTCCAAACTTCAGAGCAAGAAGACCCTGAGCGGTGATACCTCCTAGAGAAAAACGCGAGAGGTCAATGAGTGGTTTGCCGTTTTTCCCATCCAGAGACGCACCAATATAGGCCGCTGAAAACTGCATGTGCTCAAAATCTGGCCCGTCATCAGGTACACTGAGCGTGACGGCCAGACCGGGCTTGTAGTCGTCAGTGTTGGATTTTCCGGCCTGCTTAATCCAGTCACCTGCTTCTGAGTTACCAAGCTGAAGGGCAACACCGCTGTTTTTGATCGAAATACTCGGGACCACGAGTGATAAAGTGTACTCTGATGTTGTCTCCGAACCGTCACTGGTGTCTGAACTGATTTGCAGTTTGCCGTCATCTGGTAAGGATACAAGAGTAAGTGGAGCACCAGCAGTTAATGTGCCTAAAATTGAGTTGATCAAAGAGCTAAGTACGCTGCTGACCGTTTTATCTGCCATTGCCTCCGGAGATGCGGGTATGTAGAGGCCATCATCCTCGCTGATCAATCCTATGGACCTCAGAATAGTGCCGGGAGCTGGGATCTTTCCACCCAATAGCTTTTGAGTGAGCCACGCCTTTGTGACACTTGCGTTGAGCAAACCAAGTGCTGCGTAACGCGGCAGAACATGTAAGGCCAGATCTTCTAGCCATGCATCTATACCACCGCCTGCAGTTCCATCTGCACCGGGGAATGGCACGGGCAGAAGTTGTGCATTGTACACCTCATAGGCACTACCAGCTCCAATGGGATTGAAGATAAGAGAGAAACTCTTGCTGTTAGACCAGTCCACCGCGATGCGCGGACCGGTGTTACTAAACAGGTCAGCTTCTACACTCAGCCCCATATCGAATTGAATGTCACCACCGGTCGCAAGGGGATAGCCAACTCCGGTTTCAGAGAGTGTAACCTGAATACCCGATCCGGCATCAAATCCAGCCATAGCCCAAAGACCAACCAGACCATCTTTACTACCAAAAGAAATCTGAGAGGAACCACTCTGATCCAGTTTGTAAATGACCAACCCGTCATGCGCGGACACTCCTTCCAACTCAGTAGAGAGGAGTGTGGCAACCGCTTGTGCTGTAGCTGAAGCATTTACGGTAGACAGCCTCTGCTTGATCCATTCGATCGCAATTTCTTCCAGAGACTGGCCGCTATCTGCTTCAGTCGCTGACTGGATCAATTCATCAACAAGTTCAGAAATTTGAAGAGCTTCCGCAGCGGTTTCGAGTTTGTTGATAAAGTCTGCAGCACCGCTAGTTTTCAGTTTACATAGCAACTCGGTTGTTGCCTCTAAAATGAGGTTTTGGGCCGCTTGTGCTGCTACATCCTCTGCAAACTCCATCCAGCCGTTAAAGGGGATAAGACTCAAGGTTGGGCCTTCATGCCGCCCTACAGACAACATGAAGGTGTTATCAAAGCCGGCGGTCAGTTCGAATTGAGGAGCCGTACTTGAGATAGAACCAGACAACGCGATCTGAGCTGTCGGAACCGGAACCAAATCAGGCGTTAAAGCCAGCCCGAATGAGAGTTCTGAGATTGAGAAGTCATCAGAAAGCTGCAGTTCTTCCGCCAACCGTGGTGAGATAGAAAACTGATTGGCATCTACATCTGCGGTAAATACCAGTTCAAGATTGTATGGCAGGCCTGCAACCGTTACGCCGTTATCTGCGGGCCTCAGATAAATGCCGGAACCGGGTGTACCCTCTGCTGGAAGTTGCGAAAGCAAACGGCTCAGGCCTTCCACATTAAAGACGCCGTTGAGGCCTATTTGAGTTTTCTCCAGCAGCCAATCACTAGGATTTTCAATGAACTGTATTGGCAATGTGATGTAAGTACGATCATCTTCACCTGTTTTGGTAAGGCCGAGGGTATCGGCAACACCCATTGCAACGGGATGAGTACTGAGGACCGTGTCTAAAGCGTCCGCAACGACACGACCCAGCAACATGGCTGGAACAGTTTTTTCAAGATCCTGTAAGAAGGTGTTCGCATCAAATGGATAAAGAGTGACAAGTGTCGGCTTCAGTGAGCCCTCAGAGGAACCAAGCATTACAGCGGCTGAAAATTCAGCACTTTCAAAACTGTTGCTAGAAAGGGAGAGCGTCAAACCACTCTCGATCTGGGGTGTGATTAGATCCACTGATGAGGTCAAACTTTCACTGGTCAAATCGAAATTGATGGATCCACCCAACTGAAGGGAGGAACCGAATGCGACCGGACTGGAAAACTCCAATTTAAAGTCATTTGCATTCAGGACCGTCAGTTCCAGTGGACCAAAACTTGCTGTGGCTGTGGATTGACCAAAAGCAGCAGCTAGAGCAGCTCTTTTCTCTGAACTGTTCATCAACGCAGAAAGTTGCGTTGGGAGGAACAATGCAGGATTTGAAATCAATGCCAGAATTGAGTTCGGGACAGGGAGGTAGCCATCCTCCTTGGAGGTGATCAGGTCAAGAGCTGCTAGAACAGCCAGCAGTTCCTCTGGAACACTAGGCCATTCAAGTCCGGACACAGACTTGATGAGGTTGATCAGATCCTCTCGTTGCTCAACCTGCTCCAGCAGATAATTTCCCGCCTCTTTAAAGAACGAAGTCGGAGCGGCTGTGAGTTGCAGCCATGCTTGAGCGTTCAAAGCGAACTGTCCATCCACCATTACTGCAAGGCCAGCTGTTTCCAGTAGTCCGCCTAGCTTGGAGAGTGTTTCATTACCGCCATAAGCGCCCACAAGTGCTGCAACGCCTTTGTTCAATAGGGTTAGCAGTACTTCGCTATGGACGGCTGAAAGAACGGTTGCTGGATTGTCAAAATCTATTCTGATGGGCGTATTCTCATCAGCAGGGGTCACCGACAAAATTGGCGCCATAGCCGGGCCCTCTGAGGTGAGCACCAATGTGAGACCTATCTGGGCGGAGCTCAATGTGTTCTGGATGAGATCTCCATTTAGACCCGTCAAACCGGCAAGAAGGGTGACAGAAGGCGTGTGGGAGTCAGTCGAAGTCGAGCTGGAGTACAGCTCAGCAGAAGTCTCAACGGAGATAACAATGTCGCCCAGAGTCTCTGGAGAAAAAGTCCGTTGCAAACCAACGATAACACCGTCTCCTGCGTCCTCCTTGTCCCAGATAGCCAGATTTATGCCCGTGGACGTCGGCAATGGGACAAGGTAGGGATCACCATTGCTTGAAGTTGAGATCTGCGGCGCGGTTGCATCATCACTTAAAGCCCAGCCAAGTAAAGACAGTGCGGCTTGTGCCTGTGTTTGCTCAGAAAGCAGACTATTAATCTGCCGGTTGATCGCCTCCAATGGATTGGTGAGGATATCAGCGCCAACGCGTGGCATACCTTCAGGCCACGTGATGCCCGTAGGCATGTTCTGTGCAGTTGCTCCGCCAAGCAGACCTAACCACCCATCCAGCAGCAAGCCTGCGCGTGTGCCTGTGCGCAGCAAAGCCAAACCGCTAATCCCAGCGAGCAAAGGAGCAAAAGTGGCTGCACCCGCACCGGATAATTTATCGACCCAGGACACACCTTGTGCGAATTCCAGGTTGCTGCCACTTGCGACAACCGTGTCACCGTCTTTCAACTGAGATTGAGCCACATTGATCTGCCAGCCAAACCCATTTTCTGATGACCAGCTGACCTGCGCATCAGCCCCTTCAATACCAAGGGTAATGCCGGAGACCGCGGAGGTGGTGACGCCTTCTGGCAATGCAATCTGAAAGCTCAACGTATTGAAAGCATTTGCGCCTGACAGTACTTGATCGGCGCTGGAAGTTTCCAATGTGAGAAGGTCGGCACCAAGCGAGATGTTCAGCGGGGTTTCAGAACTCAGTTCAAAATCTGCTCCGACCTGAAGTCCGACAATCAGATTTGCATCTTCTGTATAGGCACGCAGATAAGCTTTGATCTGAGCGCCCATGAGCGGGAATAGCCAGGGATCCTGCGAAGTTCCGGCTGCAGATGATATCGAGACCGCTTGTGAACCACTGGTCATCAAGGTTGCTATCATCTGCGCAATCCATTGGGCAGGTAGTGCACCAGAGATTGATTGATCCGCATTAAGGACCGCATAATACCACTTCTGCAGAGCTCCTAAGGGATCTGTAATGTTACTTGCAAACTCATCCGTGCTGAGAGGAGGTGCAAGATCCTGCGCCCAACCACTGCTGGTGGGAGCAGCAAGGCCTATCAAGACAGAAAGAGCAAAACCAGGTGTACCCGCAGATGTGCCCAGTAAATCGTGGAGCTTTTCGCTCACCGCAGATGCCAGATCACCAGCAACGACACTTGCAACCTTCTCCGGCTGCAACAGATTGAGAGAGGCGTGTGAGGAGCCGGCAATTTCAACGGAAACAAGCTCAAACTTCGGCAAGAGGTTTACATTCTCACCGGATGGAGTGAGTTCAATCCCCAGCTCCAGTGATCCAACCGCAAAGGCTTTGCCATCATATATCGCACTGATGAGGTCCGAGCCTTGGGTTTTGCTCTCAAGGGTAAGCTGAGCAGCAAATGGTGCAGGTGCAACAGAAAGGGCACCGCTGTTGAAACCAAGATCAACAAACGTGAGCGAAGCCGACGGAACAAGTTGAGCTTCCGATGTTCCCAAAGCGACGGCATCTGCATCAAACGCCAAACCTGGCAGCAAGTGAGTTGTGCCATCATTACTAGTCGTTGCCTGAAGTATCAGGTATAGCGTTCCAACGCTTCCGAAGGTCTGGAGGGCATACTGATAGGGGGCTGCTGGAGTTCCTTCGCCAGAGGCCTGTGTAATTGTGCCAGTGATCAAGCCAGTCAATGCAGCGCCCCAAGCATTGAGCGTTTTGGTATCACTAGAAATTTGCAGGAGCCAATCGACGAAGGGCTTGGTCAGGTCTTCACTGTTCTCAAGCAACGAGAGCCAGTCAAGGGCAGGGACCTCTCCGATATCAGCAACCTGTCCGCCAAAGCCTATTGCAGGGAACAGTAAGGATATCTCAGGCGAGTCTGCTGGCATGACCTGCGCCACCGCCGCGATGAGAAGCCCTCGTACAGCTCCCATAATTTCTTCATTAGAAACGGCTTGGAAATCGGCTAGGTTAACATCGTTGGCCTGTGCCTCTCCTGGAATCTTAAGTTGAAGAATTTCAAGACTAATGTCGACGGGAGAACCTGTTGTATTCGCAGGAGCCATAGCGACGCTCATTTGAAGGCCATCTAATGAAAAGCCTGCGACTTCGACAATCGGTCCCGATGAACTGGCAATCTCGACACCCAGCACAATACTCTCGTCCGGATCTGTCAGCGCCACCTCAGGCGATCCATTCACAATGATAATCGGAAGCAGGCCCCAAATTCTGGCCTGCAGATCGGTGGAGATATTTTGAACTGTCTGGAAACCCACCCCATATGTCAGTCCGCCCTGAGTTGCTGGTCTGGAAATGAGGTATGGGCCGGACACATCTGCTGTAGTTTCTGCATCATTTGCTTGCAGCAGCGGATACCAGGTGCCGAGGCTATCTGTTGAAGCACTGGGAACATTGAGAGTAGCACCACTGCGTGAACCAATAAGTTTTTTGATCAAGGCAGGTAGATTGCTCTGGGGATTTTTAAGACCGTCAGCAAGATGAGAGATTGGATCAGAAAACCAGTCCTCCACCAGCGAGTATTCAGAGGAACCTTCCTCTGTTTGGATGAGTAAACCGGCGAGTACAGCCAGTTGCAGTGTGGCAGCATCTAGGTCTTTTTCATTTATTGTTATTGTCACGGCGCCTGTTCCTCACATCTTGAGTTGCATTCAAGTCTGTGAGGGAAGACGGGCGACAAAGGCCCGCGTGAGTAAGGCTAAGTATCAAGAAAGAACGTGGTTAATGAAGGTCTTAAATTTGGGTCTCAAAGATCTTCCCAAATCAACCTTCTCCATCCTTGTTCTTAAAATGCGATCATATAGTGTCTCCTTGCGGATCATTTCATAACCAAAATGGGTGTAAAGCTGGCGAGCTCAGGTGTTATGGGCTGTGACTGTGATGAGGGCGATGGTGTGGCCAGCGTTTTGGATTTCTGCTTCTAGGGCCATGAGCGAAGTTGTGGCGACGCCTTTGCCTTCAAAGAGGGGACAGACCCAGAGATCGGTGATGCGGTTATCGTTGAATTCTCTTGCTGCAAAACCAGCAATGTTATCACCGAGTTGAGCAACTAAAATATGCTCAATGCAGGCATGAACGAAGGGCTGGAAAGGGTTGTTTGCGTCCACATCCTCCGCACAAAAAGCGGGGAGGAGAGGTTTGATGCCTTTTCGCCAGGCATCCAGCCCGATTGCAGCCAACAGATCAACCTCTGTGGCTTTGGCTGGGCGTATGTTGATGGCTAGTGAAGGTTGCTGAGTAAGGTCCATGGCAATCGGTGAGGGGGCTTGGGCTGGCCTATTTTGAACGTTTGAAGCTTTGGAAGCCTTTGCAGGCTGGGGGGCTTGGGGCGTTGGGTTGGCTGAGTTCACTACAGGTCTTTTTTGTGACTGAGGATGCGCAGGCAATTGCCTTTCTTTTCTGAGTATTTGTTGTTGCCGCACTGGTGAAATCTGCTTTGATCAGTGCACAGGCCTGATTGACGCTGTTGTTGATGGCAGTCGCTTTCGGGGTCTGCTTTGAGGCAGCGTTGATGCCCACTTGCTGGAATGCGCAGGTCTTCAGTTTCTCGCACATATTCGCGATGGCAGAGTTGAGATCAGAAGTCATTCCGGCAGAGGCAATGCTGGACGAGGCAATGAGAAGCGAAACTGCCAGGCTGAGGTTTTTCATAGGACACTCAGATTTGTATTGGTCACATGAGCATTGTGAGTTGCTGCCATGACCAATACAAGCACCAAGATCTGTGGGCTTTACCTCAGGTTTTGCGTTGCTGCTGTGCTGAAAATTTGCCCGCTTGCCCGTCCTCGCAAGCTGGTTCAAGCACTTTATTTCAGGATAGAAACTTTGCCGCGCAAAATGTCGAAGAACATCACAAAGTCGCCAAGCAGGCTGTAAAACGGAAACTTGAATGTGGCTGGTTTGTTCTTTTCAAAAAAGAAATGCCCAACCCAAGCAAAGCCATAGCCAACGATTGGGACCGCAAGCAGCAGCGTCCATAGGCCGAATGAGATGATATAAGTGAGCAGCGAAAGCACCAGCGCGGTTCCCACAAAATGCAATCGGCGGCTGACGACATTCCCATGTTCTGCCAGATAAAATGGATAGAACTCTTTGAAACTGCCAAACTGCTGGTTATGGCTATTGTTTGCTTCACTCATTGCGTTATCCCCCCTTGATTTGCCGGTAGTATGTTAGCAGTACCCCGGCTTGACGCGTGATGAACAATCTTGCGCGCTCTCCCAATCCTGCCTCTTTTTGTGGAAGAAGCATAGACCTGACCAAATTGCGCATGGCGCGGGCGTGTTCACGATAGCGCTGTGTTGGGTTCAAGTCCTTCGCACGTTTCTCCATGATGATGCTTGTGTGGTTTTGCCCGCGCACCAGCAATGCAGATTGGTTATCGGCGCTTACATTACTCTTGGCGGCCACATAACGGATTGCAAAGCCAATGCGGCGATCGCTTGTGGTGTTAGCATCAGAGCCATGCACGAGTTTGAAATGGTGCAGCGACATCTCACCGGGTTTCAGCTCCATATAGATCTGATTTTCCGGTTCCAGCTCTTCCTCCGGGATCTCCTGTCCGCGGGTGAGAAGGTTGTCTTTGGCGTAGGTGTTGATTTGCGTGCGGATGGATTTGTGACTGCCAGGCTCCACCTTCATCACACCTGATTGGGCGGTGGCCGGGCTCAACGCGACCCATGCGGTGACCACATCATCAGCGTCTACGCCCCAATAGGCTGCGTCCTGATGCATGGAAACGTAGGAACTGCTGCCTGCCTCCTTGGTGAACAGGTTGGTCATCAGGCATAAGATGTCCGGCCCGATCAGTTGCTCAACCGCGTCGAGAATAACCGGATGATGGACGAGTTCATCTGCCCAGTCATACAGAAGGTAAGACTTGTTGCACTGCGCTTTGTCCATGGGACGCCCTTGCAGCTTCTCAATTGCTTCAAGTTCTGCACGCATGCGGATGGCATTGTCTGGTCCAAGCACTTTGATGGGAAACAGGTATCCATCCTTTTGGTAGGACCCTGTATCAATTGTGTTAGCGGTATCTGTCAGTGTCATGCTGGAACCATCCTTGAAATGAGTGTTGCGAAGGTTGCAACAAGACCGATTGAGGCTGCACCAAGAAGAATTGAGAGAGCTGGTATGCGTTCGCGGGTTCCCGTTTGCGGGTCGAGCCGCGTAAACAGCATTGCATAGAGGTTGCCAGACATGAATGCCCAGGCGCAGAGCATGAGAGCGATGCCCATTGTGCTTTCGAAAATCAAAGCAGAAAAGATGAGTAAACCGCATGCGAGATAGTCGTCGATAGACAACGGCCAATATTTATCGGTTCTGACTAAAATGAGCGTTTCGCCGACACTGAGTATAACAGCGAGAACCACTGCGTAAATTGGCAGATAAGTTTGAAACTCCCCCAAAGTTCTCCCTCCTGAATTTATGGAAACAGCGTTACCGAGTTTTATTGTTGTGTCAAGTTATTTGATCTTGATCAAAACTGGAGTGTTTTTCGGTACATGAGGGGACAAGGCGACTAGGAGACAGTCGAAAACCAGATACAATGGCAAAAATTGGGGGAGCCAATCGGAATGACCGTTGATGTTGACCGCAGAGCAATAAAGCCAGAAGCACTTGAAACACTTCGCCGAACCATTCTGGAGATCTTCTCCTCCGGGATGTATCAGGATGTAGGGATACGGCAGATCTGTCAGCAGGCTCGGGTGAGCCCACAAACGGTCTACAAATACTTTGGCAATAAGGAAGAGATGCTCTACGCCTGCATTAAAGGAGATCTTGATAACCTTTATGCAGAAGCAATGGCTGCCGCTGGTACTGCTGATAACACGGTTGATAAGTGTCTGGTCTTTCTGGATGTCTGGTGTGAGTTCTATTTTGCCAACCCAGGCATAGCGCGTGTTGTATTTTTGAACATCCCACAGGCTTACTGGATGGGTAAGACCCAGTTCACTCATGTTGCTTTACACGATGAAACCACCCGTACAATTGCACATGGTCAAAGTGAAGGATCAGTCTGGGATGAAACTTCCGCTGAACTGTTAGGGCAGGCGATTATGGGCATGGCGCATAGGTTGCTTACACGCTGGCTCATGACAGAGAACGCAGATAGCGCGGAAACGAAACAAGCTCTGGCGAGGAGCATCCGAAAACTTCTGCAGCCCTAAACCGCAATGCGGAGGTTAGTCCAGTTCAATATCTGAGGCATGAGAGATCAGACGCTTTAGGCTGGTCATGCCTTCATCGACGGATTTTTGTGCCTGTATTGCCTTGCCGCTTTCAATATGGCCTGCTGCGCTGTCGAAGTGATTTCTCACGTTTTCTGCTTCTTTTTCATAGGCGTCGAAGCTTTGTCTGGCATTTTCATCTGATTGGCTGATGAGCTTGAGGTCTTTGCGACGATCAAGCCAGGAACTGGCATCGTCTTTTAGCTGAGTAAGCTGCTTTTCAACCCACTGAACCTGCTCCTTGGCCTTATGGGTCAGACTGTAAAGTTGGAAGCGGATTTTTCGGAGTGGCAGGACCTTTTCTTCCGCGTCTTCAATTCTTCCGGAAATCAGATCTGATTGAGCTGAAGTGAGCAATGTCTTCAGTGATTTGCATTCAGCTTCATATTGATGGGCATTCGGCAGGGAAGCTTTGATAAAGGGCAACCGTTCATAGGCTTGCTCCAATGCACGGCGCAGGTTTTCAATCTTCTTGCGCGTCGGGATTGGCTTGCCTTTCTCGATGGGCTGATCCGCTTCCCCATCTGCCGTGGTCGCATTGCTAAACCAGAGCTGCTGCATCTGGAACAGTGCGCCTTCGTTGTCGTGCAAAATGGCTGCTGCACCTTGATAATCGCCGGTGCTTAAAGCTTGCTGCCCTTTTGGAGTGGAAGTCGCAACCTTTTCAAAAGCTGCGGTAAACTGTGTGAGCGCTTCGGGCGAGTGTTCAAGCTCTGGCGCACGTTTGTTTAAGGATGTGGCGTCAGCAAGTGTTTTATCCAGTTGTTGCTGCGCCTCTTCTTTGTTTTTCTCGATCTGCTCCTTGGCATCATCATAGGCCTTTACAAAGGCTTCTTTCTTGCCAGCAATCTTACCCAGCATGAACTTCAGGCCCTGATAACTATGATCAGAGATCGCCTTTTGCATGCGCAAGAGCGGAAGGTTTGCAATACGGTGAGCCTTATCGAAGTCAGTGGTATCAACGCCCCATTGCGTCAACTCATCGCGATGCTTGAAAGTGTCTTCAACGGTGTTTTGGTAGGCCTCGACAGCTGGCATCTCCTTGGCAATCATCGCATCAGCGTGCTCACATCCCTGCTGCAGAACCTTCTTTCCCTCGGTGATGTGATACTGGACCTTATCCAGCAAGGTCTTGAGCACGCTTATAGTTCCGGCATCAGGTCGCTGCTGGCCAGAAAAATTCTTGTTAAACTGCTTGAAGGTGTTGCTGATCTTTTCGATCTGTACTTTGAAGAGATCAATATGCTCTTTTGTCACGAGCTGTTTGCGGGCCTGCGCGTCCAGCTTTTGTGCATTTGTTGCCAGCGCCTGGTATCTATTGGAGAGCTGCGTAATTTCAGCTTTAAACTCAGTTGCCGCGCGTGCTGCCTGTTCCTGATGTGCAGCTGTACTGTCTTTAGAAACCAATACGCGAGCACGCCGTGCTCCAGGTTGCCCCGGATTCACTTCATTGGGACGCTTGTCGTGCTCTGTATTGTCAGAATGCGTTTCGTCCAGTTGAACCTCATCCACATTCTTTAAATTCAAGTGCTTAAGGACCTGATCAGTCCATTTTTTCTGTTCGGGAGTGAGGCCAGACTTCGGCATCGAGATGCTCCAATCGAATGCGCATATTTTTGCTTCTTACTTACCTATAAGACCAAAATACTGAGCAATCTTAAGGGAGATGGCGTGAAACGCGTCGTTGAGTTAATCGAGAATTGAAGAAGGGCAAAGATTTTATTGTAATTTTCAGAGAGGACGGATGAAAGTGTAACTCTGGCCTTCGAAGCTACTGAAAATGTGACGGTCATCACAGAAGTGCTGCTGGCGCACATAATTTACAGTTTGCGTCTGGTATGTACACTTGCAGCTCCCTAATTTAAGCAGCGAGAAATGGGCAAGATGAGCAGGCTGTGTGCCTCAAGCTCGCATGTAAGAGATTGCAAAAGCGAATGATTAAGAAGATTGCGGGTGGCGTGCTAGGTGTGATGGTGATCGGCGTTGGTACGATTTACGCCAGCGCCTACACGAACATGGGGCAAAAACCAGATGATGACCACAAAGCGCAGCTAACGCAGTCCAAGCAATGGGGTGATGATAGTTTCGCAAACGAGTTGCCAATGGTGCGCGGGCCGTTAAGTGAGATTTTCCGCCAGTTTGTTCTGGAACCAACCGACCACAATCGACCGCAGCAAGACATTCCTGTCGAGACAATTGGTGATCGCCTCAATGTAGCACCGGAATCCGGGGCTCGCGTAACATGGTTTGGTCACTCCACGCTCTTGGTCGAGATGGATGAAACGCGCATTTTGATTGATCCGGTCTGGAGTAAACGCGCCTCTCCAGTGCCATGGGTGGGCGTTGAGCGCTTCTATGATCCGGTGATCGCTTTGGAAGACCTGCCTGAGCTCAATGCTGTTGTGATCTCCCATGACCATTATGACCATCTGGATATGGAGACGGTTCAGAGACTGGCGCGGCAGCAGGTACAATGGATCGTGCCGCTTGGGGTTGAGTCTCATCTGGAATATTGGGGTGTTTCCAAGTCCAGTATTACCGAACTCGATTGGTGGCAATCTGTGCAAGTTGAGGAGACAACTGTTACGGCCACCCCTTCACGGCACCGATCAGGCCGCTCTGTCACGTTTAGCGATGTGAATGCAACCCTCTGGGCAGGCTGGGCCTTTAACGGACCGGAGCACTCAGTTTTCTATTCTGGCGATACTGGCATGCATGATCGCTTTGAAGAGATTGGCGAACGCCTTGGGCCATTTGATCTGACCGTGATTGAAACGGGCGCTTACAATCCGCTTTGGAAAGACACTCATCTGGGACCAGAACAGGCTGTTTTGGTGCACAAACTGGTGAAGGGCAAAACAATGCTGCCAGTGCACTGGGGGCTGTTTGATCTGTCCTCCCACAACTGGACTGAGCCTGTTGAACGCGTCAAGGTAGCTGCAGAAAAGTACGGCGTTGATGTCGCCATACCGCTGCCGGGTGGTTCTGTCGAACCGGGACAAGTCATCTCTACGAAAGCCTGGTGGCCAAAAGTGCCTTGGAAAAATGCCGAGGAACGTCCGATCTGGGCAACACAGGTGGAAGACGCGGTAAAGCGCGCCAAGGAGATGAAGGGGAGTACCCCTCAAAGTGTAGCAACACCCTCCAGCTAACGACCGGAAGACAGGGAGAGCCGATGAATGCCGCTCTCCTTCTCGCCTTTAATAAACCGCGAGGACACGGCCCGGCCCACCTGTTCCACCTTTGAACTTTGGTGCGCCAGCAATGATTGTCGCACCTGCCAGCGGTACTTGATCCAAGTTGGTCAGATTCTCGATGCCATATCGGCCAGATCCCAACCACAGATAATGCACGGGAAAGTCTTTTGTTGGCCCGTAATCAATGGACAGGGTGTCCACGCCAAGTCCGTAGACATTGCGCTCATCAATCAGGAACTTAGCCGTATCCTCGTGAAACCCGGGGAAGTGCAGAACACCCTTGCCATCTTCTCCCCGGTACTTATCTGTGCCTACAAATTGCGGCCAGCCAGAAAGCATCGCAGCACAGGCTCTGTCAGGAATGGGCCCATGCTGCTGCTCGTAATTCAGAATGTCTTCTGGTGTAACACGGTAGTCAGGATTATTTGCCGTCTGATCGCGCACATCGATCACGGCCAACGGGCAAACGAACTTCTCAACCGAGATCTCATCAATAGACTGGCCGTCTTTGCTGAAATGGATCGGTGCATCGAAATGTGTTCCCACATGCTCATGATAGCGGAGGGTTTTCAGGTTCAACCCGTCCTTGGCAAAGGTAAACTCATAGCTCTCCTCAAACGCAGGACCACCCTCAAACGTTGGAAAATCCGGTGTCAGTGTCTGGGTAAGATCCACTACGTTTGAAAATGAAACAGCATCGGGAAGTACATTTGCCGTCGCCGCCAAAGCAGATGCACTTAGCACGGCGCCACTCGCCACCGAGGCCACTGCTCCGCACAAAAATCCTCGGCGCGACAACCGTTCCCTCACCAACTGCACAACACACGCATCACACATATCCGTCCCTCTGTAGTTTTGCTCAAAAGCGTATGTGAGAAGGGTTAAGGAGGGTTGAGCGGCGTTAACAGGCAAGGAAGAAGCTCCTACCCTAAACGGTACAGCTTCCCAAACACAAAAAAGCAGCACTCGCCGGGCGGGGAGTGCTGCTTTTGGTGGTGGGTGCCCCTGAAGGTTCGGGAGGAGGGTAAACCTCCAAAGGCACCTTGGGTCTCTGTCAGTTAGATCTGAGCAGAGAGATCCTTGGCGAGGGTGGTGTACTTTTCGCCAACGATGAGGTGGAGCGCTTTGTCTCCGGCTTTCATGACCTGAACACCTGCCTGGGACAGGTCCGGCATGGACACACCAGCGATGTCGCGCAGTTCAACGCGCACGCGGGTGTTTGCCACAGCTTCAACAGCTACCACGTTATCCTTGCCGCCAAGCTGACTAAAGATCGCGGCTGCATCGAGAGCTTGTTCTGCTGCTGGTTTTGCGGAAGCACCGCCGCCTTGCAGGTAGATCTCCATGTCGGTTTTCAGGTTCTCAGAGGCAGTGCCGAAGATGGCCTGTGCACCGTTGCCAACGCGGATCACACCGCGGGCGCCGAGGGCTTTCAGGGCAGCATCGTCAACCTTGGAAACATCAGCGGTGCTGACGCGCAGGCGGGTGATGCATGCGTCCAGGTTGGTGATGTTGTCTGCACCGCCAAAGGCTTTAACCAGTGCTGCGGACATCGCGTCTTCATCACCGGAGGCAACAGCAGCAGATGCTTCAGTCGCAGCTTCGCGGCCAGGTGTTTTCAGGTTCAGGGCTACAATGAGAACACGGAACACAGCGTAGTACAGAGCCGCATAACCCAGACCGAATACCACCAGCATCCAGCCGTTAGAGGAAAGTGGGTAAAGCAGAACGTAATCGATGAAGCCGTGTGAGAAGGTCATGCCGTGCTTGATGCCGAGCATGATCATCAAAGAGTAGCCAACACCTGCCAGAATTGCGTGTGCGATGTAAAGAACTGGCGCTACGAACAGGAACGCGAATTCAATTGGCTCAGTGATACCAGTCAGGAAGGAGGTCAGCGCTGCGGAGATCATGATACCGCCAACCATGGTGCGGTTTTCAGGCTTCGCGCAGTGCCAGATTGCCAGTGCAGCAGCAGGCAGACCCCACATTTTGAAGAGGTAGCCACCAGCCATGTTACCAGCAGTCGGATCGCCAGCAAGGTAGCGCTGGATTTCGCCGGTGACAGCCTGACCAGTTGCTGGATCGATGTAAGAACCAGCTTCGAAGAAGAATGGAACGTTCCAGATGTGGTGCAGGCCGAATGGGATCAGCGCACGCTCGATCACACCGTAGATGAAGAATGCAACTTCCGGGTTTTCTTCCGCTGCCCAACGGGAGAACGCGTTGATGGCACCGCCGACTGGAGGCCATACGAATGACAGGATAACACCCAGGAAAATACAGGCAAACGCAGTGATGATCGGCACAAATCGCTTACCCGCGAAGAAGCCTAGATAATCCGGCAACTTGATGCGGAAAAACTTATTGAACATGAACGCAGCCAGCGCGCCCACGAGGATGCCGCCAAACACCCCGGTATCGATGGAAGTGATGCCGAGGATCGGCTTGGTTTCGATCGCAAGTGTTTCTGCAACAACGCCCATTGTTGCGAGAAGAACACCGTAACCAACCACAGCAGCGAGGCCTGCAACACCGTCGTTTTTAGCGAAGCCGAGTGCAACGGCAACTGCGAAGATGATAGGCAGGTTACCGAAGATCGAACCACCAGCCTGAGCCATCAGGTGGTTGATGAATTCCGGAATGAATGGCAGGTCAGCTGCGCCGACGCCGAGAAGGATACCAGCAGCTGGAAGAACCGACACTGGTAGCATCAGGGACTTACCAACCTTCTGTAAGGCTCCGAATGCGTTTGAGAATGTACTCATTGTTTTTCCCCCAGAGTTGCATGGTGTGCGAACACGCCATGCCCCCTGACTTTTGTTAGGTATTCCCGACTGGAACACCAACTCCCACATTTACTCCTGCATCACTGCTGTGATTTGAGGAGATCTTTCACGTCACTGGTATCCGCGCAGTCCAAAGCTGCTTGCGCGAGCTTGCGGGACTCCTCCATGGATACAGTGCGAACTTTGTGTTTCACTTCCGGCAACGCAGGTACGCTGACAGAGAGTTCCTTGATGCCGAGGCCGATGAGAACGGGCACCGCCTCTACCTGACTGGCCAGGCCACCACAGACGCCGACCCATTTGCCTACATCGTCTGCTGCTCTGACGGTCAGCTCGATCATGCGCAGCACGGCTGGATGCAGAGCGTCGGCGCGGGACGCGAGGCCGGGATGGCCGCGGTCGATCGCCATAACGTATTGGGTGAGGTCATTGGTGCCGATGGAGAAGAAATCCACTTCCGATGCAAGCTTGTCGGCCATAAGAGCAGCGGAGGGCACCTCGATCATGATACCGACTTCAACATGCTCTACACCAAGGTTCTTCTGCTCTTCGCGCACCAGAGCGTTGACGGCACGCAGCTCATCCAGTGCACTGATCATCGGGTACATGATGCGTGCATGACCCTTGTGTGCCTGAGAAAGAATGGCGCGGACCTGTCGGCGCAGGATGCTTGGGCGCTCGATGCCGATGCGTACACCGCGGACGCCGAGGAACGGGTTCTCTTCATGCGGCATAGGCATGTAAGGCAAAGGCTTGTCGCCGCCCACATCCAGCGTGCGGATGATGACAGGGCGTTCCTTGCCCATAACCTCAAGGATTGCGCCAACCTTTTCTGCCTGCTCTTCTTCCGTCGGCTCGTTGAGGCGCTCCATGTAGAGGAACTCGGAACGCAGCAGACCAACGGCTTCTGCACCAGCTGCAACAGCTTTTTCAGCATCTTCGACGCTGCCGATGTTGGCCGCAACTTCCACCCGGAAACCGTCTTTGGTGATGGCCGGCTTGTGGGCGTCGCGCTGGTATTCTTCAGCTTGCTTGGCTGCGTTTTCAATCTTCTTGGTAAAGGCAGCTTGCTCTTCGTCAGTCGGAGAAACTTTGATTTTTCCGCGCTTTGCGTCCAGAAGCAGCACGGTGCTGTCTTCCAGATCCTTCATGGCTTCTTCGACATTGACGAGATATGGCAGGTCGTTGGAGCGGGCGATGATGGCTGCGTGAGAAGATGAACCGCCATGAGTGGTACACAAACCGACAATCTTGGTGAGATCCAGAGCAACGATTTCGGAAGGGGTGACGTCTTCCTGAAGAAGGATGGTGCCTTCCTCCAGAATTTCACCACCGTCATCAACGCCAAGCAGTTTCTTCAGAACCCGCAGACCAATATCGCGCACGTCAACAGCACGGCCAGCCAACAGCGGGTCGTCCATTTTGGCGAGGGTTTCTGCCTGGGCTTCGTAAGCCAGTTTCCAACTCCAGGCTGCGCCTTGGCCCTTCGCGATGTCGGCCAGTGGCTTCTCGGAGAGTTCCGGATCGGAGAGCAGCTCGATATGGGCGTTGAAGACTTCTGCCAGTTCTTCCTGACTGTTCTTGTTCAGGCGATCTATGATGCTTTGCAGGTCTGCAATGCTGGATTTGACGGAGGCTTTGAACGCCGCACGTTCTTCAGCAGGGCCGATGCTTTCGCGGGTAACTTCCGGTAGAGCTTTGTTGTGCTTGACCAATTTGCCGATGGCGCGGCCCGGAGATGCGGTGAAGCCGATGAGAACACCTTCTTCGCCTGATTTGACCTGAAGCAGAGGCGCTTCTTCAATCACGTCTTCCTTTGGGGCCTCAGAGAAACTGGTGATTTCTTCGCCAAGACCAGCTTTCACAGCAGCGATAACATCAGCCACCACTTGCTGCGCATCCGGACCAACAGCTTCAATCTCCAGCTCGTCACCAAGCTTTGTTTTCAAAGACATAATGCCGGTAACAGAAGAGCCGCTGCAGGTTTTGCCGTTGACCGTAAAGGTCACTTTTGCATCCGCTTTACGCACTTCAACAGCCAGACGGGCGGCTGGACGGGCGTGGAGACCGGTGGCGTTGGGGATCTTGACGGAGCCAGTGATCGCAGGGCCGGTTGGCTCAGCAGCAGTTTCCTGCGCTGGAGCAATTGTGCCTTGCGGATCGTTGCTGCTTGGGACGGTGAAGACGACCTGATTGAGGTCTGTCTGAGCGCTGCCGAAGGGAGCAACTGTTGTGATTTCCTGACCGCTGGTGATGACAACTGCGGACTGAACGGAAACACATTCGCGGGCGATGAGGTCGACGTCGAAGGTGATAAGGGGTTGACCTTGCTCGACCTGATCTCCCTCTGCGACGTGCAGTTCAAAGCCGCGGCCTTTCAGGGCGACGGTGTCGAGACCGATGTGCATCAACAGTTCAACGTCACCTTGTTGCAGTGTAACTGCATGATGTGAATTGTGAATTTGAGTTATCTGGCCAGCAAACGGGGCGTAAAGAACATTGTCTGTCGGGTCGATGGCAACACCATCACCCATCATCTTTTCGGCAAACACCGGATCGGGCAGGTCGGTGACAGCCTGAACAATGCCCTTCAAAGGCAAATTGATGGAAAATTTGTTTTTTGGATCCTTCACCATTTTATCTCCCGATTATATTAGGTGAATGCGCGCCTTCTTAAGCTTCCACTAAGTCTTGAAGGGACAAGAGGCGATTTTTACGCGAGGATCATTTGCGTAAGGCCGCACAACAATACGTAAAAAGACTAGTGTTACGGGGTGTTACGAATTGTTACAAAGGGAAATATTTCTCATTACATAGAGAATGACTTACTGATGGATATCAGTGCTAATCGACTTGATGTATAGATAAGATTAACTCGAATTATATACTAATATACATCATGCAATTACATGCAGTCGGAGGCGCCCTTCCATACATTTGCAACAATGCTGTAACAACAGCTTGATACATTACAGAGCGGCCAATTCGGGCAGTTTCACTTGTAAAAAGGATCAGCACGCGCTCTAGCATCCCGAAATCGCAAAAGCGCCCATGTCTGAAGGGACCACGGGACCGGATTTCAGTCTGCGTTTTTCTTTGCGTTGTTTTGTGATTTTTGCGTTCAAAGCGCTTTTTGGTGCGTGCTTATGTGCTGAACCGCGAGGAGAGGAGCCCGCGGCAGCAGAGAGCCGCCACAGGTCAAGTTTCGATCTTCAGAGCAAGACAGTTCTGGCTTCTTTGTTGCTCAGATAAGCTGCTTCAATGATGCGGATGGTCTGCATCGCGTCACGTGGGGAGACTGGTACTGCGGTATCATTGCGAATGGCGTCCCGCATACCTGCGTAGAACCGTTCGTATCCACCTTTCTGGCTTGGTACGCGCGTACCTTCACCCGTCTCGTTATACAGCGTGCCCCAGTCGTCTTCAGCTTCAATGCCCCAGGTCGGGCTTGCAGGTCCACCGCCAGCCTTCAACATGTCCTCTTGCGGGTCCATGCCATAGGTGATGTAGGTGGCTTTATCCCCGCTCACCTGAAAGCGTGGACCTTGCTCTGTGCTTAGACAGTTGCCGTGCAGGACGACATCGCAGTCGTTATAGCCAAGCACAAGATGGAAGTGATCCACCGCTGCTGCCTCTTTACGCTGAACGCGCAGTTTCGCCTGAACGGATTTCGGCGTGCCAAACAAACTCAGCGCCTGATCAATGCCGTGGGCACCCAGGTCATAAAGAATACCAGCACCGGGAATGTCCTGCTCGCGCCAGCGGCCTTTAATGTCCGGGCGGTAGCGATTGTAGTTGCACAGGTAAGAGTGCACTTTGCCGAGCTTGCCGGTTTCCATGAGGTCCTGAACCGTCAGGAAATCACAGTCGAACCGGCGATTATGATAGACTGAGAGCTTCAGGTCTTTCTGCTCTGCAATGTCGATCAGCTCTTCAGCTTCCGCACTGGTGATGGTGAATGGCTTTTCAACCACCACATGCTTGCCAGCGAGCAGTGCCTTTTTGGCATGGTCGTAGTGCAAGGTGTTGGGCAGGCTGAGAACGACAAGCTCGATCTCCGGTTGCTCCAACAGCTCATCAAAGGAGGTGTACGGCGTGCAATCGGGCAACTTGCCTTTGACGAGATCCGGCTTGCTGGAAACCACCGCGGCAAGGTCGATCCCTTCCACAAATGTCAGCAGGGGTGCGTGGAAGCTTTGGCCAGAAACACCAAAGCCCACAAGAGCCGTTTTAACGGGCTGAACAGAACTCATATTATGCATCACTTGCTGGAAAATTCTTCTGTACGTTGTCGAGGTCAAGAACGGTCGGCAGGGAGGCCTCGTTGCCGAGGAACTGAATGGCGTGTGCGGAGGCCGCGCGCGCTGTTTTGAAGTGATCTTCCCAACTGCCTTTTGGGTCTGCCAGATACGCATAGACGTAAGCACCGTGGAAGGTATCACCCGCTCCGTTGGTGTCGATGACGCGCTCTTTTGGCACTTTCAGAGCTGGTAAACGTTTGATCGGGCATTTGTCTTCGTACCACAGCAGGCCTTCTTCGCCTTGCGTGACACCGCCGACCTTCACGCCTTTGGCACGCAAGTATTCCAGCGTGTCTTCCGGGGATTTGCCAAGTTGCTCACAGAACAGCTCGGATACGATGGCTACATCAATGTAGTCGAGAAGTTCCTCGGTGTTCTCGCGAACAGCACCACCATCCAGAGACGTCAGGATGCCGTGTTTGCGGCAAAGTTTGGCGTAGTGCAAAGCGGCATGAGGAATGTGACCATCTACATGCAGCGCCTGACAACCAGCCAGGTTAAGCTCAGGAACCGGGTGCAGAAAATCGTTGTCACGACAACGCACAATAGCCCGTTTGCCGTCCTTCGGCATGATGAAGGAGAGGGAACTTTCCTTCACTTTGCAGCTATGGATTGGAATGGAGTATTTGGCCGCCATATCGCGGAACATGCGGGAGAGCCAATCGTCTGCCATGGAGCACAACAGGTCAGGTGAAATGCCCAGCTTTGCGCAGACGAAAGCCGCGGTGACAGCGTTGCCACCAAAACTGACAGCGTAATCCTGTGCAATTGCCTTCTCATCACCCTCTGGCATGATCTCTGACAAAAAGGTCACGTCAATATAAGACTGACCAATGAATAACGCTTTCATCCTGTACTCCATTAAAGTCCGGGTCACACTGCCAAGTGCAGCGATGGTACCTTCCGCTTTTAACGACGGATTTCTAAATGATGTCCTAGGGAAATCATGAAAGTGCCTTGCTCGCAAACCTGATGTATCAACTTGTTACATTACAGGTTGTTTTTGCGGGTCTTTCCCCAAAATGGCTGGTGGTATGAGGAAAACTACGCAGAGTGCGGCTGTGCCTACAACTCACGCGGCAGTTTCACAAAAATGCAAAACTTGCCTTCTGCCGTTTCGCCAAGGCTGATCTCTCCGCCATGGGCGTTGATGATCTGTTTGACGATGGACAGGCCAAGGCCAACGCTGGAAGAGCGGGTGCGCTCTACACTGTCATTGCGGAAGAAAGGCTCAAACACCTTTTCGTGCAGATGGTCGGGAATGCCGGGGCCGGGATCGCTGATGGAAACAAGCAGCTGATCATTCTCAAGATTTTGCATCTCCACAGTGGCTGCGCCACCATATTTGAGCGCATTATCAATGAGATTGCTAAAGGCTCGGCGCAGGGCCGTCGGTTGGCCATTCATGACAGCGCGGCCTTCAACTTCCAGCTCAACTTCACCGCCACCACCAAAGATATTGCGGCTTTGGTCCGTCAGCTTATGGCGTTGAGGCACGAACACAACATCATTGCCCGTGTCCATGTAGTCATCACAAAGAGACTGAAGCAGCGCCGCAAGGGAGAGGTGTTGAGGCTCTTCCAGCAAGGCGTTGAAGCGGAGGAAATCAAGGGAGGCCGCGATGAGGCGGGTCATCTCTTCCACATCATGCAGCATGCGATTGCGCAGGGTGGTGGATTCGATCTGTTCCAGCCGCAGGCGTAGTCGGGTGGCAGGTGTACGCAGATCATGACTGATGGAGGCCAGCATGCGTTTTTGCTCTTCCAGCAGCTGTGCGCGGGCTTCCTGCTCTCGCACCAGTGTATCCTGCAGGGCAACGGCTTCCTCCGTGTCCCACGGTTTCAGCTCAGCTCGCTCATACTTGGCGAGGGAACGGAACGGCGCAGCTGTGTAATGCACGAGACTGCGGGCCAGCACGAACACCAGCGTGATGCAAAGGGCCGCGAGGATGAAGAGCACCGGCTCTGTCATCCGGTTTTGCCAGAGCTCTGGGAACGTTATCAGGCGTACACCTTGCTGATTTGGAAGAGCCAGATAGAGCTGAGCGTTTTTGTCCTGACGTGTTACGGCCAAAACGAAAGTACCAAGATTATCAACTTGATATGTTGGTTTAGATTGATCTTGAATGATCAGATCGGCCCGAGGCAGCGCACCTTCAAACATCAGAGTTGCGGTTAGGGATGAGCCTTCATCGTTAATGCTTATTGGAAGGGACGAAGCTCCGTCTGATGGTGTTGGTTGGACAGCTTGAACGGCCTGCAGATATTTGCCTGCAAAAGGAGCTGGTGCAGAGCCGCGAATGTATTGGCTCAGTTCCGCATCCGCCTCAAAAGAGTTCGCCAGTGCCAATTCGCGAGTGTTGTAAGCATTGAGCGTGAGCCCCAGCACCACGAAAACCGAGAGCACGGCGGTGATGAGAACCACAACCATACGGCGTTCAAGGGATCTGGGCAGGAGGCTCAGGATCAATCCTGACATAGCCACGCTCTTTTCAGTGCCATGGACCTACACTCGCGTTACGCTTTGAGAAAACAGATAGCCCTGATGGCGCACTGTTGTGATGAAGTCCGTGCTTGGGTCCGTCTGTGCCAGCTTTTTGCGCAGGCGGCTGATCAGAATATCGATGCTGCGATCGTGAGAATCCACCTTAGCCCCGCGCAGTACACGCCCCAACGTGTCGCGAGAGATTGGCTTTTGCGGCGCTTTCACAAAGGTCAGCAGAGCATCAAACTCAGAGGAGCTGAGGTGCACCAGCACACCGTCCGGTGCGGTCAGGTGGCGGGTTGCTTCATCCAGCTTCCAGCCGCTGAATTCAAAGCGCTGCGCTTTGGGCGCAGCTGCTGTTTCCACGTCTTCCGTGCGGCGGAAGATAGCAAAGATGCGGGCTTGTAACTCTCTCGGATTGAACGGCTTTTCCAGATAATCATCGGCGCCCAGTTCCAGCCCGACAATGCGTTCTGTATCACCCGTAATAGCGGAGATGATGATGATCGGCATCTTGGAGGTCTGGCGCACGCGCTGGCACAGGGTCAGCCCGTTTTCTCCCGGCAGCATGATGTCCAGAACCATCAGATCAATGTGGTTGGTGTCCAGAAGCTCAATCGCTTCCTCCGCAGAGTTGGCGGTGAACACGGTGTACCCACGATCTTTCAGGAAGTCTGCCGTCAGGCTGGCGATTTCCTCATCATCGTCAACAATCAGCAGTGTTTTGTTCGAGAGCATCATACCTCGGTGTACCCATTTCAATCCCAACCAGCTCACTCTGGCTCAGTGCTGTATAACAAAACATTTGGCCGTCGCGAGAGGAATGTGTATGCGTCAGGTTGTCTTGCACGTGCAAGTTCATTGGATTGTGTGTTTATACGCGATAAATTGAAGAAAGAGTTTGCTAGAAGCGTCCTTGAGAATACCCATCGGGAGAATGTAATGGGCAGCCCGCGTCTCAGCTTGGTCGCACTTGCTGTTTTATTCGGTAGCATAACGGCACAAGCCGCACCAACCGCTGAAGTTCTGCATTTCTGGACATCAGGCGGAGAAGCACGTGCAGCCCTTTCCCTCAAACAGGCGTTTGAGGCCCGTGGCGGTGTGTGGGATGACGCACCTGTTGCTGGCGGAGGCGGAGACGCCATGGCAGCCGTCTTGCGTGCCCGCGCGTTGGCCAGAGTGCCGCCTTCCGTTGCCCAGATCAAAGGCCAGAACATTCAGGAATGGGCCGAAGTGGGCGCGCTTGAAGGGCTCGATGCTATTGCACAGCAGCAGAACTGGGATGAGCTGCTGCCAGACCTTTTGAAAGAAACCGTTCAGTATCAGGGTAAATATGTTGCTGTGCCTTTGAACATCCACCGTGTGGATTGGATCTGGGCCAACCCGAGAGTGCTGGATCAGGTCGGCGTCACACCTCCGCAAACATGGGAAGAGTTCAACGAGGTCGCAGAAAAGATCAAGGCCGCAGGCATTATCCCGCTCGCCCATGGTGGCCAGCCCTGGCAGGACGTTACCCTGTTTGAAGTGGTGTTGCTGGGGATCGGCGGCGCGGATTTTTACAAGAAGGTCTATCTGGATCTGGATCAGGAGGCCTTGCACTCCGACACTATGATCAAGGTGTTTGACCAGATGCGCAAGCTCAGCACCTATGTGGACCCCGGCGCTCCGGGCCGCGAATGGAACCTTGCCACCGCCATGGTGATGCGCGGTGAGGCGGCCATGCAGATTATGGGCGATTGGGCCAAGGCCGAATTTCTGACGGCAGGTCTTGAGTACGGTGAAGACTTCATCTGCGTCTCGTCCCCCTCCAAGGGAGGGTACATCATCAACTCCGACAGCTTTGCCATGTTCAAAGTCTCAGACCCAGATCAGAAAGCCGGACAGCAGCTGATGGCCTCTACGCTGCTGGATGAACAGGTGCAGAAGGACTTCAACCTGCTGAAAGGCTCTATTCCCGCCAGACTTGGCGTAAGCCTTGATGGCTTTGATGAATGCGCCATGAAATCCAGCGAAGACCTTCTTCTCAATGAGGCCCGCGGCACCGTGGTTGGATCCATCGCTCACGAGCTAGTACAGTCCGGCGCCGTGCGTGGGGCGTTTCTGGATGTGGTCACAGAGCATTTCAATACGGATATGTCTTCGCAAGAGGCTGTCAATCAACTTGCCGAGACCGTAATCCTAGCAGATTGATTTCCCTAGGGCAGTCAGAGTAAAGCGTAGATCCTGATAAGACCGCAGCACCCAGTGAGCAAAGAGAACCCTATGTCCAACCCCCAGCAGCGCAAGCAGCAGATGTCTGTTTTAGACAGATTGCAGCGATATTTGCCGCAGCTGGTGATCGCTCCGCCGTTCCTGCTCCTCGTGTTCTTTGTGTACGGCTTCATCGCGTGGACCGGCATCATCTCGCTCACCAACTCTCGCATGCTGCCCACTTTCGATGTTCAGGGCATCCAGCAATATGTGCGCTTGCTGGCTATGGATCGCTGGAATGTGGCGTTCGATAACCTGCTGATTTTCGGCAGTCTCTACATCCTGTTCTCAATCACCATTGGCTGCGTGCTGGCCGTTCTGCTGGACCAGCGTATCCGCGCTGAGGGTGCGCTGCGCACGATCTATCTGTACCCCATGGCGATCAGCTTCATCGTGACGGGCACAGCATGGAAATGGATCCTGAACCCGTCCCTCGGCATTGAAAGCTACATGCAAAAACTGGGGTGGGAGAGTTTCCAGTTCGACTGGATCGTCAACCGCGACATGGCAATTTATGTGGTGGTCCTCGCCGCTGTCTGGCAGGCCTCAGGCTTTGTGATGGCCCTGTTCCTCTCCGCTCTACGCACCGTTGATGAGGATATCATCCGCGCCGCTCATCTGGACGGCGCCAGCACCACACGCATCTACTTCGGCATCATCTTGCCCTCGCTGAGACCTGTGTTCCTCTCTGCCTTCGTCATTCTCGCGCACCTATCCATCAAGAGCTTCGACCTTGTGGTGGCGCTGACAAACGGCGGTCCGGGCTATTCTTCCACGCTGCCCGCCAATTTCATGTATGAGATGGCCTTTCGCCGTAACCAGATCGGCCTTGGTGCCGCCTCCGCCATGATGATGCTGGCCACCGTTGCCGCAATCATCGTGCCCTATCTTTATTCAGAGTTGAGGGCAAAGCGACATGGCTGAGCCCAAAACACTCCCCGGCGCCAACGGCAAACGCCACCTGCTTGGCCGCATCTTCATCTGGACCCTGCTGCTCGCCGCTGCGGTTCTCTATCTGGGCCCAATTTACGTGGTGCTCTCTACCTCGCTGAAGGATCTCGCGGAAATCCGGGCAGGGGCTTTGCTGGATTTGCCGCACGAGCTCAACTTCACCGCCTGGCGTGAGGCATGGTCCAGCGCCTGCATCGGTGTGCGCTGTGAGGGCTTGCGTCCGTACTTCCTCAACTCGGTGATCATGTCCGTGCCATCGGTAGCGATCTCAACCCTGATCGGCGCCTTGAGCGGCTACGCCCTGTCGCTCTTCCGCTTCCGCGGTGCCAACATCATCTTCGCCCTGATGCTGTTCGGCTGCTTCATCCCGTTCCAGATCGTCATCCTGCCCATGGCGCAAACGCTTGGTTATCTGGGCATTGCCAACTCCATCACCGGCCTCATCGTGGTGCACACCATCTACGGCATCAGCTTCACCACGCTGTTCTTCCGCAACTACTACGTCTCCGTTCCGCAAGAGCTGGTACGCGCAGCCACCATGGATGGGGCAGGGTTCTTTCGCATCTTCTGGCACATCATGCTGCCGCTCTCGATCCCAATCATCGTTGTCTCTGTCATCTGGCAGTTCACGCAGGTGTGGAACGAGTTCCTCTTTGGCGCCAGCTTCACCTCAGGCGGGTCTCAGCCGGTCACAGTCGCACTCAACAATCTCATCAACTCAACGACCAGCGTAAAGCAATACAACGTGGACATGGCCGCAGCCCTCATAGCGGCAGCGCCGACCCTTGTTGTCTACATCATCGCTGGACGTTTCTTCGTGCGCGGGCTCACCGCCGGCGCGGTCAAAGGCTAAAGGCTCATTTATGGCGACCATATCCATCGAACATGCGTCCAAGTCCTTTGGCTCAACTGACGTCCTGAAGGACATTTCACTTGATGTAAAAGATGGTGAGTTCCTCGTCCTGCTGGGAGCCTCCGGCTGCGGAAAGTCGACACTGCTCAACATCATCGCCGGTCTGGAACCAATAGCTGACGGCATCATTCGGCTGGATGGGGAGGTGGTCAACGACGTTCACCCCAAAAACCGCGACATCGCCATGGTGTTCCAAAGCTATGCGCTCTACCCAAACATGACAGTGGAGCGCAACATCGCGTTCGGGCTGGAAATGCGCAAAATCAGCAAGGCAGAACGCAAAGCCACCGTCCGCGAGGTTGCAAGTACGCTGCAGATCGAACACCTGCTCTCCCGAAAACCATCGCAATTATCAGGCGGGCAGCGTCAGCGCGTGGCTATGGGGCGTGCCCTTGTACGCCGGCCCAAAATCTTCCTGTTCGACGAGCCACTCTCCAATCTGGACGCCAAATTGCGCGGCGAAATGCGCACAGAGATCAAGAAGCTCCACCAAACCCTAAAAGCCACGATGGTCTATGTCACTCACGACCAGATAGAGGCCATGACGCTGGCAGACCGCATCGCCATCATGAAAGACGGTGAGATCCAGCAAATCGGCACCCCGCAAGAGATCTACAGCAAACCAGCAAACATGTACGTCGCCGGTTTCGTCGGCGCACCACCAATGAACTTTGTAGACGTGGATCTGGTGAAACGAGAGGAACAACTCGGTGTCATCCTGCCTGCCGTCCTGAGGGGCAAGCCAGTAGACTACTTCCTACCGCTCCCAAATTCTGAGCAGCTGCACGCCCGTGAAAACACAAAAATCATCCTCGGCCTGCGCCCCGAAATGATCACCCACAACGCCTTCACGCAGACCGTGAATCCGGAAATTGCATGCGACGTCGAGCTCCTGGAACCCACCGGCGCCGACACCCTCTGCCTCATCCGCCTAGCAAACCACCCCGCCAAAGCCCGCATCTCCCCCTTATTTGCGTGTACCCCAGGAGAGAGCATGACCTTCACCATCGACATGGCGCGAGTGTGTTTGTTTGATGCGGAGAGTGAGGAGTTGATTGGGTAGGCTAAAACTTCGAGGAGTATAGTGTGAATTTCTTGACAGGGTCGCTCATTCCAATAAGTGCAGCAATTCTGGAAGGTTACGGGTCTAAAATACCGTTCTTCTATGCAAAAGTCGGATAATGTGAATTATGGAACCACAATTCACAACTTTAAATCTCCAACGTTCCTTTCACCCAAAGTAGTGAGTTTAGAGTGAGTAGGGCGATGAAGGTGGTGAAGAGGAGTGTGGGGTTATTTTGCTCTAGGAGGATTCCAGTGAGGAATAGGCCTAGGGGGACGCCGGTGTAGCGTAGGGAGGAGAAGGCGGAGAAGACTGTGCCGCGTTTGTCTTCGGGGACGAGTTTTTGAAGCACGGTCGCATCCACGACGCTACCAACGCCCAGGTTCACACCATACACAAACATTCCCAGTGAAATGACGATTGCCGCGGTCTCCACATTGGCGCTTGTCCAATCCGTACTGATCATCCAGAGCAGCAAGGCTAGGCCAAGTGCTTGGCCTATGGGTGTGAGTTGCAGAAGCCTGAGCGATGATACTCTGTGGCCCAGAAACGTGTAGGCCAGTGTTGTGAGCGTGGTTCCGCAGGCAAAGCATGTGAGCCAGATTCCAAGCCAGACCGCTTGCTTGTCATTTGAGTTTGCCAGAACCGGTAAGGTCAATGATAGCAAGGAGACGGCCACTGTGTTGATGATCAAGTCATAAAGGCCGAGCTTCAAGATGCCCGGTGTTGACAGCATCCATTTCCAGACTTCTTTCGTTGGTTGTTTATTTGTATTAGCTGCGTGCTGCTGACGAGTGGCCTTGATGCCTATGGATACGATCATAAGCGCCATCAGGAAGCTCAGGGAGTCCAGGATCAGCACAGTGGTTGCGCCAAATGCTGCGATCAGGATACCAGCCATAGATGGGGTTAGAAGGTCTGCCACAGTCTCAAGCAGCGAGTTCATTCCGTTTACACGTTCGCGAGGCAACCCTTCCTGATCAATTAAGGCTGGGATCATAACGCTTTTTGCTGTTTGGCCCGGAACATCGATAACTTGAGAAAGGAAGACCAGAAAACCAAGGAGGGCGAGATCCAGCAGGTTAACAGAGTACAAGAGCGGTATTAGAAGCACAGCAAAGGCGTTCACGGCATCGCAGAAAATACTCGTGGTTCTGGCGGAGAACCTGTCGATCAACGGCCCGCTGAAAAGACCGACAACGATGTTTGGAAGCTGTCCGGCAATGGCGATTGTTGCTGTGATGACAGCGTTGCCCGTCAGGTCATAGACAAACCAAGGTATTGCAATGGCAGACAAGCCATTTCCCAACAAAGACAGAAAATTGGCTGAAAACAGGAGGCTGATCTGTCCCCATTTAGCCTTCAAGGTAGTATCAGACAAAACAGCCTCACTCTGCGAAATGTGCTATAAATTCAATAATTTGGGTGTGCGTAGTCACTACTATTGGAAGCAATTTTCAAAATCATTCTTATCTTATAGTGATAAAAGCGAGTGCTTGGGAGTGCAACTCAAAGTCGGTCAGTTATTCGATTTTGAGCCTGCTGCAGACATGACACCACGTGAATATCGCAGGAACTCTAGTGGGTGTCGTTAGGCTTTACGCGGCCAAGGTCTTTGTCATGAGAAAGTTTGTGAGCGCTACCCCTCGAACAACGGGTGCTTGCTCGCGCTCAACCTGCCAGCCGTGGTGAAGGAAGAAGGCTTTTGCAGCTATGCTTATATCTGCTGAGAGGGTGGAGATGTTGCGCTGTTCTGCCCAGCTTTGCAGCTGGTCATAGATAGCGGTGCCGACACCTTGGCGGGTGTGATAAGGGCTGGTGAAGGCGAACTCCACATAGCCTTTTGTGTCGATGGTCATGAAACCGATTACAGAGTTGTCTTTGACAGCAACAAAGCCAGCCATATCGTGGAGTTTGGCAGACCAACGCTCAGGTGCGGGTGCAGGCCCAGCCCATGCGGCGAGCTGCTCTTCCGAATAGTACTCCTTTGCTCCGATTGTGACGGCATCATAAAATACGCGTGCGCAGTCTGGAGCATCTGAATTCTTCAGTGGGCGGATCTCTATAGGCATTTGTGGCTCTCACTCAGCTGAGTTTGGAGGCAGCCTCTTGCCACAAACTCTGACAAGGTGAAAGAGGATTGAGCGACAAAACCCTCCACCTGCTGATTTGGTTGGTCTCACTGCTGAATGATCGCGTTTTGCCATTCCTGGAGGAAGTGTTGGCGTTTGAGATTGTCTTGATAAACCAGAAGGCCAGGGCCAAGGCGGATGGCGCGTAGCGATAGGTTCGGGGCAATCTCATTGCGGTTGAGTTTTGGATAGGGGTAGTAGTCAGCCCCCTCCTCGCTCCAGGATGCTGTGATCAGATGATCTATAAACGTGCCGGCAATTTCGGGTTGCTCGGCTCCAGCTGGGATGATGGCGGAGCGCAGCATGAGTGTTGTGAAATCTTCCAGTTCCAGAATACCGATATCAGGATCACTGGCGGCCCGTGCAGAGGCGTAAGAGCCGAGCACGTTATAAGCAATTGCCAGATTGCCCTTTGTGATGTCAGAAATCATGTCAGCGGAGCAGCAGTAGAGACGGGCGTTCAGAGAGCCCATCACCTCGTTCAGACGCCAGAAAGTGTCGGATGTGCGGGCATCTTGCGTGGCAAACAGAAAGCCAAGGCCGCTCTGGCGGATGTCATAGGTGCCGACTTTGTTGAGGAAGCGTTCCGGATGGTTGCGCAGAGTTGAAATCAGATTTTGCCGTGATGTTGGAACTTCCAATCCAGCAAATGCGGATTTGGAGTAGACCACTGATGCTGGCTCCTGCGTGAAGGCAAACACATGATTGCGCCAGCGGGCCCAATCCGGCATCAAGCCAGCGACTGGGGAGTTATGCGGCAAGGTGAAACCGTCGTTTGCCAGCTTCACCTGCAGGTCCATGGCGGATGAGATGGCAACGTCAAAAACCTGCTTCTCATCATAAAGGGCTGTCATCAACTCGGTGCTGCTGACAACGGTATAGTCTATGGAAACGCTCGGGTACTTGCGTTGAAATGCTTCCACCATAGGCGAGAAAATGTCGATGTCAGAGTTGGATATAATGCGCAGGTTTGCCCCCTCTTGCGGAGCGGGAAACACTTTGTGCTGTTCAATCTCATAGGCACCTACCGAAAGCAGAGACGCCAACAACATGATCAGGACTGAGGGAAATAGAAGGATACGCATGCGCCTCTGACGTTTGTTCTGTTTGAAAGTTTCAGGTGTCCACCATGAGCTTGCGTCACCTCTTCGGCAATTGTAAGCCCAAGCCCGGAACCGACCGTATCTTCGGCGTTTTTGCCCCGCGAGAACCGCTCCGTCAACTGGTCAATGTCTTCTGGAGCAAAACCGGGGCCTTGATCGTAAACGGACAAAACCACCCAGTCGTCTTCGTGCGTTACGATAACTTGCACGTCCTCGCCTTTTGGAGCGTATTTGATGGCATTGTCCAAAATATTGCTCAGTGCATTTTGGATAAGGATTGCGTCCCCTGAAATTGGCGGCGGCTCATCTCCGTGCAAGCTCAGGGTTTTATCCTGCATCTCTGCCAGTGGACGCAGCCGTTCAAGGGTTTCCTCTGCCAGATCCAGCAGGTTGATGTCCTTCACCTCCAGATGGTCGGTGCGGAAAGAAACCATGGCGTGGTCCAGCAGTTGGCCTGCTGCGCGTGAGCTCTCATCAATGGCTCGGATCATCTCTTTCAAAGCCGCTCTGTTCTCTGGTCGCTCCACGCGGCGCAAAGCAATTTCCGCTTGCGTTCGCAGCACGGCAAGCGGCGTGCGGATGCGGTGAGCAGCTTCTGCGATGAACTCTTCGGAGCGCGTGAGTGACTTCTTAAGTCGCGCCATGAACCGATTGAGTGCTACCACAAGCGGCGCCATCTCGCCCGGCACTGGGGCTTGTACTGCCCTCAGATCCTGCGGCCCTCTTTTAGAGACAGAGTTTGCCAGTGTCTGGACAGGACGCACGGCAGATTGCGCTGTCAATACACCCAGCACGGCAGCTGCAATAAAGAACCCGAAGCCGAGATAGGCGGCATTTGCGGAGATGCGTTCCAAGGTTTCTCGCTGACGCTTTAGTGTTTGAGCGACAGACACGGTGACTTCGACAGGGCCGGATGCATTGGAAAGGCGGCGTGTGGCGGAGACCATACGAATGCTTTCACCCAGATAATGAGAGGTGATGAACCGATGGCTGTCCTGCCCTTTTGATGCCTTGGCAATGGGCAAGCTTTCATATCCGGTGAGATACTTTCCATTGACGACAACGCGGTAAAACACGCGGTCATCACTCACATTGCCAAGCATGGAGAGTGCGGAATATGGAATATCGACAGTCACCTCCCCACTCTGAATTGCTGCACTGTCCAAAATGGATGTGGCGGATGCTGACAGGATGTTATCCTGAGATTCTTCTGCGACTTGCTTGGCATAAGTCATCACCATCACAAACAGCAGGGCTGCAAGCACGGCAGCAATGCCGAGGAGCTGCAAGGTCAGGCGGCGACGGATCGAGCCGGATATGTTGGCACCAGAGTTCATGTCAGGCTTAACCGATACCCCAGTCCACGCACGGTGATGATCTGGACCGAGGAGGAGGAAATATGCCTGCGTAAACGGGCAACATAGACCTCAATGGCATTTTCCGAGACGTCTTCGTCGTAAGAAAATAATCTGTCTACAAGCTTGGTTTTTGAGAAAATAACGTCCGGTGCACCGAAAAATATCTCCAAAAGACGCAGTTCTTTGTTGCGCAGGCTCACTGTTTTGCTGCCAATTTTGAGTGTGCCAGCCAGTGAATCAAACACCAGATCGCCGAATCGCTTAGCATTTGTCACGCCGCCGGACCTGCGCCGGATAACAGCACGGCATCTTGCCTCTAACTCTGAGAAATCAAAGGGTTTTGTGATGTAATCATCGGCCCCTAGATCGAGCACCCCTACCCTGTCTGACACTTCTGAGCGAGCTGTCAAAACGATCACCGGAGTGTCATCCTGACGGCCCCGATGTTCATTTAGAAAATCTCGCCCATCACCATCTGGAAGCATGATATCGAGCAAAATCATGTCGTAATCTGCTGTCGAGATGTAGTCCTCGGCAGTGGAAATTTCAGCAGCGTGATCAACGACATGACCATCCAGTGTCAAACGCTCGACAATGGATGTCGCCAGCTTGGCGTTATCTTCTACGAGAAGAAATCTCATCTTTTGCTTCCCCAAAAAATCAAGGAGGTGACAGGTTTGTGTCAGGTTTCCGTGTTTTCACGTAAGTCATGGGTGACAAATGCTGCCCTTGTCAAATGGGAGGACACAATGAGTTTTATTCGGGCGCGCCGCGTGGTTGCGGCAGCGGCTTTGGCTGCGATGACATTTTCCATGCCAACGGCTTCAATTGCGGAGCCTGTGGTTGATAGCATTCACTTCCTCATTCCAGGCGGTGCTGGTGGTGGTTGGGACGGCACTGCACGCGGTACAGGCGAAGCACTGACCAAGTCCGGCCTTGCAGGCACGGCCTCTTTCGAAAACATGTCCGGTGGTGGCGGTGGTAAGGCCATCGGTTATCTGATCGAGAACGCTGCAAGCCAGCACGGTACGTTGATGGTGAATTCTACGCCAATCGTGATCCGCTCACTGACTGGCGTATTCCCACACAACTTCCGTGATCTGACATTGGTTGCCGGCACCATTGGTGATTATGCAGCCATCGTGGTTGGTAAGGACAGCCCAATCAACTCCATGAGTGACCTGCTTGCAGCTTATAAAGCTGACAAACGCGGCACCGCAATTGGTGGCGGTTCTGTACCGGGCGGTATGGATCACCTTGTTGCGGCCATGGTGATGGAAGCAGCTGGCGAAGATGCAACCATGGTGAAGTACATTCCGTATGATGCGGGCGGTAAGGCCATGGCAGCGCTGCTTTCCGGCGAAATCTCCGCGCTTTCTACCGGCTTCTCTGAAGCGATTGATCTTGCAAATGCGGGTGAAGTGAAAATCATCGGTGTGACTGCTGATGAGCGTGTTGCAGCCTACAAAGATGCGCCAACCATGAAGGAACAGGGCATCGACACCACCTTCGTCAACTGGCGTGGTTTCTTCGGCGCACCGGGCCTGCCAGAGGCACAGGTGGCTACCTATCAGGAAGCTCTTGCGAAGATGTACGATACCCCTGAGTGGGAAGAAGTGCGCGCACGCAACGGCTGGGTCAACATCCATAACTCTGGTGAAGACTTCCACGCGTTCCTCGAAGGTCAGGAAAAGGCCATCGGAGATCTCATGAAGAAGCTGGGCTTCCTCTAAATCAATAAAAATAAACGGATGCGCTCATCGCAGCGCATCCACTTGCCATGCCAACGGGAGGGGATAATGGCACTGGACCGATGGATCGCACTTGTCATTTTGGCAGTGAGCCTAAGTTACGGATACACCGCGTTTTTTATGATGGACGCAGGTCTGCCGCCGTTTATGCGGTTTAACCCAATCTGGCCGAGCACGTTTCCGAAAGTCATTGCGGTTTTGGCTGCAATCACAAGCCTCGCCATTTTGCTTGGGTTCGAGAAAAAGCCTGCAGATTCAGATGCAGACGAGATCGATTTCAGCAGACTGTGGGATTACAACATCGGTCAGGCCGTGTTCCTGCTGGTTCTGATGGCGGGATACGCTTTGTTGCTGCGCCCCGCTGGCTTCCTGCTCTCCACCCTGCTCTTTTTAGTGATCTCGGCCGCTCTGCTCGGTGAACGGCGTTTTGTGATCCTGGTGCCCGTTGCAGCTGTTGCCGCTGGTGGTGTCTGGTATCTGGTTCAGCAAACACTGGGAATTTATCTCAGTCCTCTTCCAACATTCTTAAATTAGGAGGCCACGATGTTAGACGGTATTTGGGTTGGCCTCTCGACGGCTTTCTCGTTTTCTAATCTTTTAATGGTGATCGGCGGTTGTCTGATCGGCACGTTCATCGGCATGTTGCCGGGTCTTGGACCCATGTCCATCATCGCCATCATGATCCCTGTGGCGATCTCTATCGGTGACCCTTCAGCAGCCTTGATCCTGCTCGCAGGTGTTTATTACGGCGCGATCTTTGGGGGCTCCACGTCCTCAATCCTCATCAACGCCCCGGGCGTGGCATCCACTGTTGCAACAAGCTTCGATGGATACCCTTTGGCGCGCCAAGGCAAGGCAGGCAAAGCGCTGACAGTTGCGGCGATTGCTTCTTTCGCGGGTGGCAGCATCGGCGCAATCCTGCTGATGATTTTTGCACCTGCGCTCGCATCCGTCGCGCTGCTCTTCCACTCAGCTGAATACTTTGCTCTGATGGTCGTCGGCCTTTCCGCAATCGCTGCTTTTGCGGGCAGTGGACAGGTGGGCAAAGCCTTGCTCATGACGCTTGTTGGTCTGATGATGGCAACCGTTGGCGAAGGGGCGTTGTTCAACCAACCGCGCTTCACTATGGGTATCTTAGACCTACAATCCGGATTCGGATTCATCACGCTGGCCATGGCCATGTTCGCCCTGCCTGAAGCTCTGTTCCTCGTGTTAGACCCATCCCGTTCCAATTCTGGTGGAAGTAGCGGCGACATCAAGGACCTGCGCATCACAAAGGCAGAGGCCAAGAAAATAGCGCCGGTAATTGGTCGCCAGTCTATCCAAGGCTTCCTGATTGGGGTTCTTCCGGGAGCCGGTGCAACAATCGCCTCTTTCCTCGGCTATGCGGTAGAACGCAACATCGCGCCAAAAGAAGAGCAGGCGGAGTTTGGCAAGGGGTCTGTCAAAGGCCTTGCAGCTCCAGAGTCCGCTAACAACGCGGCATGTACTGGTTCTTTTGTGCCTTTGCTGACGCTCGGGATACCGGGCTCGGGGACAACTGCGATCCTGCTCGGTGCACTGATAGCCTTGAACGTTTCCCCGGGACCGCGTCTTATGATTGATCAGCCAGAAATTTTTTGGTCCGTGATCATCTCCATGTATGTGGGCAATGTGATCTTGTTGATCCTGAATCTGCCGCTCATCCCCTACATCGCCAAGGTGCTGGCTGTTCCACGCAACTATCTCATTCCGTTCATTCTGTTTTTCACCCTTATGGGCGCTTATATTGGACAGAACAATGCAACGGAACTGCTGATGCTTGTTGGCTTTGGTGTGTGTGCAACGCTCCTGCGTTTTGCCAACTATCCGCTGGCTCCGCTGTTGATCGGCTTCATTCTGGGCAGCATGCTGGAAGATAACTTCTCCCGGTCTATGCAGCTTTATGATGGGATTGGCTTTATCATGGAACGCCCGATGACCATGGGCCTGCTGGCTCTGGCTGTTATTCTGGTTGTTTTGCCAACCATCCGTGCACGTCGTGTTCGCAAGCAGGAATTGGAAGCCGCTGAAAGCGACTGATCAAACCGCAGCTGGGAAACTGAGTTTTGGTGATTGAGAAGAAAGACTGGTCCAATCTGTCCATAACGCTCGCTATTGCAGGCGCAGGGGCTGGTCTTTTTTCCTTCCTCGGATTCCCGGCAGCCCCCCTCACCGGCTCAGCTCTCGCCGTTTCGCTCGGTGGCTTGCTTGGCGCTCCCGTTATCGTTCCCCTTTGGTTGCGCACACTCTGTTTCATTGTTTTGGGTACGAGCATAGGTTCTGGTGTAACTCCCGCTGTTATCGATGCCGCGATTACGTGGCCTGCGAGCTTCTTGGCGTTGGGGATCAGTCTTATCCTGAGTATGCTGATCAGCCGTGCGATCTTGGTACGGTTTTTCGGGTTTGATGCTTATAACGCTTCACTCGCCTCCTCTCCGGGGCACTTGAGCTACATCCTCAGCATGGCGGCAGACAGCAAAGCGGACGTTACCCGCATTGGACTTGCACAAAGCACGCGGGTCTTGTTCCTCACCATCTGCGTTCCGCTGTTTATCTCGCTGCTTTTTGAGGAAACGGACGTTTCTTTTCTACCAGCACAAAACATCAACCTCCTCTCTGCGGTCTACCTGTTGCTCGGGGCAGCTGTGGTTGGAACCATCTTCCTGAAGCTGAAACTTCCCGCTGCCTACCTACTCGGTGGGATGCTAGTGTCGTCTCTGGGGCACGTGAGTGCACTCACACCCGGCAAGATGCCGGATTGGGCCACGCTCAGCTCGTTTCTGGTGATGGGGGCTTTGATTGGCACTCGCTTTAAAGGCGTCAGTCTTGATCTTTTCGCTAAAGCCGTAGGCGCGGGCGTTGTTGTCACGCTCATTACGGTTGGCATGGCAATCCTTGGAGTTGTGTTGGTGATGCCGCTGGTTGGCCTGGACCCAAGCCTGTTGTTCGTCGCCTTCGCTCCGGGCGGAGTAGAGGCCATGGCTGCAATCGCTGTGCAAAGTGGTCTCGACCCCACCTTCGTCGCCGCCCACCACGTCTTCCGCCTACTTCTGCTGACCTTTGTTGTGCCTTTGATGTTGAGGCGCTCAAAGACCGCTCTCCCCGCAAATGGCCAGCCGTGAATCTACGTAGTATATGAGCTGAAAAGTGCATTACGAATAGGTTAGGCGGAAGTATTTTCCTTAAATTCGATCAAAGCTCAAAAATTTCCCTTATTCATGAAGGTATATCAGTTGGCTCAAGAGATTAATTCTCAAGGCAACCTGATAGCCTCGCGGAATAAAAATATTCCAATGAAACCGACGGGGAGTTTAATGAGCGCAGCTTCACTGGATACTTTGGGTACGCTGGAAAGCCGAGTGCGATGGCTTGCCTCCTGGACCATTCACAATGCCAACCATCTCCGCGGTTCTGACGTTGGTGATGTGAAAGTGGGCGGCCATCAGGCGTCTTGTGCCTCTATCAGCACCATAATGACTGCGCTTTACTTCCACACTCTAAGCCCTCAGGACCGGGTGGCGGTGAAGCCGCATGCCGGACCAATCTTCCATGCCATTCAGTATCTGGCCGGGAACCAGACCCTGGAGAAGTTGCAGAACTTTCGTGGGTTTCATGGTGCTCAATCTTACCCCTCTCGCACCAAGGACATTGATGACGTTGATTTTTCAACTGGCTCTGTTGGACTTGGTGTCGCGCAGACGCTGTTTTCGTCACTGGTGCAAGACTATGTGAAGGCGCATGGCGGGCTTAACAAAGCGCCGGAAGGTCGTATGATCTCGCTGGTTGGCGATGCGGAAATGGATGAGGGGAACATCTATGAGGCATTGCTGGAGGGATGGAAACATGGCCTGCGCAATTGCTGGTGGATCGTGGATTATAACCGCCAGTCATTGGATGCGGTGATCCGCGAAGGCCTTTGGGAGAAGTTTGAGAGCATCTTCCGCAATTTCGGGTGGGAAGTTGTCACTCTTAAATACGGTAGCCTGCAGGAAGAAGCCTTCAAAGAACCGGGTGGCAACAAGCTGCGCGACTGGATCGATCTGTGCCCCAATCAGCTTTATTGTGCGCTTGCTTATCAAGGCGGTGCAGCATGGCGTAAGCGATTGCTGGATGATTTGGGAGATCAGGGCGAAGTCAACGAATTGATCAATCGGCGCAGTGATGCAGAGCTGTCCAAGCTCATGTGCAATCTTGGCGGTCATGACCTACCTTCCCTGATTGATGCATTTGAGCATGCCAAGACCCATGATCGCCCGGTCTTGTTCCTGTGCTATACGGTGAAGGGCTTTGGCTTGCCGTTGGCAGGGCACAAAGACAACCATGCTGGCCTGATGACCTCCAAACAGATGGAAGACTACCGTCAGATGGAAGGCATCCGCGAGGGGCATGAGTGGGACAAATGGGAAAGTACATCTGATCCGCAAAGCCTTCAGGCCTTCGTGACTGGGGCTCCGTTCTTTTCAAAAGGCAACCGACGATATTCTGCAAAGACTGTACCGGTTCCCGCGCAATTACCTGCACCCAATGCAGCAGAAAAGATGCTCTCAACTCAGATGGGTTTTGGGCAAATTCTCCACGAAATCTCCAAGCAGGATGAAGAGCTTGCAAAGCACATTGTGACAACCGCACCAGACGTCACGGTCTCCACCAACCTTGGTCCATGGGTCAACCAGCGTGGACTGTTCGCGAAGGAAGAACTGGCGGATACATTTAAGGCAGAGCGGATACCCTCTACTTTCAAATGGGCGTTTTCTCCGCAAGGCCAGCATATTGAGCTGGGTATTGCAGAATCCAACCTGTTCCTCCTTCTTTCTGCACTTGGGCTGTCACACAGCATCAACGGTCAGCGGCTGCTGCCGATTGGCACTGTTTATGATCCCTTCATTTTGCGAGCAGCAGATCAGCTCAACTACGCCTGTTATCAGGATGCGCGCTTCATGCTGGTGGCAACACCATCCGGTGTGACACTGGCACCGGAAGGTGGGGCACACCAGTCCATCAGCACGCCGTTGATTGGTATGGCTCAGGATGGATTGGCCGCATTTGAACCAGCCTTCGTTGATGAGCTGGCGACCATTATGCGCTTTGGGTTTGATTATATGCAGCGTGATGGTGAGGGTGACCCGGACGAGCGTACATGGTTGCGGGATCAGACCGGTGGCTCCATTTACCTGCGTCTTTCAACCCGCCCATTAGAACAGCCACTGCGGACCTTCACGCCTGAAGAAGAGCAGGACATTGTCGATGGTGCTTATTGGCTGCGCAAGCCGGGACCCAATGCGGAAATCGTGATTGCGTACACGGGAGCCGTTGCGCCCGAGGCTATCAACGCCGTTGGGATGATGGCGGAAGACCGCCGTGATGTCGGGCTGCTGGCAATCACATCTGCTGATCGCCTTAATGCAGGGTGGACAGCTGCACAACGCGCTCGGGACCGTGGGGCAATGCATGCGCGCAGCCATATTGAGCGTCTGTTTGACGATGTGCCTGACAATTGCTCACTTATTACAGTGCTGGATGGACACCCCGCTACTCTTGCGTGGCTTGGTGCGGTGAAAGGCAATACGATCCGCACTCTTGGTGTAGAGCATTTTGGTCAGACTGGCACCATTGCCGATCTTTATGCTCATTACGGCATCGACACCCAATCCATTTTGCGGGCGGCTGAAACGATTTCGACAGGTGGCAAGATTCGCTACATTAAGGCGAGTTAGACTTGCAGGCGGAAACGGTGTGTGGTGCATTGTTTCTGCCGTTCCAACTGTTCAGTCTCGTTCTTACTGACCTCATGCCTGCTGCAAGGACTTCGCCGTGACCTCAGATCTTTCCCAGTACACGATTGGCTATGACATCCCTGCCCTACCGGGAATGAAGCTGGACGACGTGCAAACGCCTGCTTTGATTGTTGATCTTGATGCTTTTGATCATAACCTGCTGAAAATGCGTGATGAGATTGCCAAGTATGGTGTTCGCCATCGGGCGCACTGTAAAATGCATAAGTCAGCTGAGATTGCTAAACTGCAGATAGAACAAGGTAATGCTTGCGGTGTGTGCTGCCAAAAGGTGAGTGAAGCAGAGGCGCTGGCCAGAGCGGGCCTCACGGACATTATGGTGTCCAACGAGGTGTGCGACCCTTACAAGATTGATCGTTTGGCACAGCTGCCCAAGCTTGGCGCACGTATCCTTGTCTGTACGGACAATTTGGCAAACATTGCAGATCTCTCACAAGCCGCAGTCAAACACGCAACACAGCTGGAAGTTCTGGTGGAGCTGGATTGTGGAGGCGCTCGGTGCGGTGTGGCAGATAGTGCTGCTGTGTTGCAGCTGGTGACTGCAATCATCGCAGCCCCCAACTTACGGTTTGCGGGCATTCAGTCCTATCAGGGCGCTGCGCAACATGCCTACGATTACGCTGATCGAAAAGCGCTGCTGGATACGGCAATCACGATCACCAAGGATGCTGTAGATCTGCTAGAAAGCAAAGAGATCCACTGTGATATCGTTGGTGGTGCAGGGACAGGCTCATATCCGTTTGAAGCCGCATCCGGTGTGTTCAACGAGTTACAATGCGGGTCCTATCTCTTCATGGATGCGGACTACCGCAAAGTGAAAGACAAAGATGGCAAGCACTTATCTGCTTTTGAGCATGCCCTGTTCCTGCTGACTTCGATCATGTCCACTGACATCGATGGACAAGCCGTTTGCGATGCAGGGCTGAAGGCGCATAGCATAGATTCCGGTCCTCCAACTGTGTTTGAGCGACCTGACCTGCAAAGCCTTGATTATTCAGATGAGCATGGCGTCCTCAAGGATCCGCAGAACTCGCTGAAGCTCAACGACAAGATCAAGCTGGTTCCGGGGCATTGTGACCCGACCTGTAACCTGCATGACTGGTATGTGGGCGTGCGCAACGGTGTGGTGGAAACACTCTGGCACGTGACAGCACGCGGCAAATTTTACTAGGTGCGCGTAACCCCTGTTTGACAGCAACACCCATCCTCTGTAGGTTGCGCGGCAAGGGATCAGGCCCCTGCCGCTCGCAGAGCAATGCTCATGGTGAAGCCTGACATAAAAGATGCGATTTCAGCCCAGACAAGCGGGTTGGTGGCAATGCGAGCTCCATCAAATTGATCCCGCATAGTTTGAGGCTATGAAATGAACGGATCTCTTCCTTCCCTTACGGCGCTCAAAGCGCAAGCGAAGCAATTGCGTGCTGCGCTGGAAAAACGCGGCGAAACTATTTCGCACTCCCAAACCCTTGAGCTTATTGCTCGCCAGCAAGGCTATAAGGATTGGAACACCCTTTACGCTGCCATTGGTAACCGTCCACCGGTGTTGTTCTTGCGGCCCGGCGACCGGGTTGCCGGCAAGTATCTTGGACGACGGTTTGCAGCAGAAGTTCTTGGTGTTCAAAGCTCAGTCGCAGCCCACCGGGTGAGGCTGACATTACACTTTGATGAGCCGGTCGATGTGGTGAGTTTTGAGAGCTTCTCCTCTTACCGCCAACGGGTAACTTGCACCGTAAATGCCGATGGCATGACCAGCGAAAAGACCTCTGACGGTGAACCGCACATGGTTCTCATGGGCCTCTAGGCTTTCATAAAAAAGACCGGGAGACCTGAGGCCTCCCGGTTTGAAAGAGGATGCAATCATCCCGTCAGGCGTAACTCAATGGAACGACAGCATGTCCGTTGAGTTCGCCAATCAGGAGACGTTGGATACCGCTCACTGTGCTGAGCGTTACCTCGCCCGCATCCACGCTCTCGGCACCTGTGATTGATCGGGGAAGCTTGAGATCCAGTGAGATGTCGCGCAGCCGGACTTTCTCCTGAATGACTTCAATATTGGTGCTCTTGTTTTGACCACGCAACCGAGGAGTTGAGAACAAGGTATGCAGCACATATCGCTTGAGCTCCGGCTGGTGGCGTAAGATCACCCTGAGACCGGGCATTGGCTCATGGGTGGTGCTGACCATCGGCTCTTCCAGCAAAGAGCCAATGAGATTTCGCAGGGCATCCAACAAAACCACTGGACCTTTATGCATGTAGATGGAAAACACAGAATGGGCGAGGTAAGTGATTGGCCCTTTTGTGACGCCCACCGCATAACCAGATTTATCACGCCTGTTTGGTGTGTGCTGATGTCCGCAGAAGTGTTTGATAGAGCGGGCAAAGTAAGGCTCATAGACATCGCCCAATGAGATGCCATCAGTCACCTTAATCCTCTGTGATCCCTCATAAAAGCACACCGGAGTTTGGGGAACTTCACCAAACTCCGGTGCGGACAGCAGTGCATAGTCTACATCAAACGGACTGGTCCCGCAGTACTCAGCACCAACATCAAACAGGAAGCCGTCTTCATCAAGACCGCTTCTACCGGAAAGCAGAAGCTTGCCTCCGCTTGTCAGATAAATATTAAGCTTTGCTTTGAGGTCAGCATCCACTTGCACGTTGTCGGGCAGGATTAAGAGTTTGTAGGAGCTAATATCACAATTGCGGTCCAGAACATCAAACTGCATCTGACATTCCAGAAGCAAACGTACGACGCCCTCGTCTCCCGGTACATGCTTGGGCCATGTGCGGATTGTATAAGGATCATTGATCGCTTCGGCAGAAAGAATGCCGATCTCTGCTACCCCTTTACTGTCTTCGTGATAAGTCTCGCGTTTTTCGATCAACTTGAACGCTTGCCCGATGCGCTCATAGGTGGTCTGGTCAATAATGCCGGAAGGGTGCAGCTGATCTCCGATGGAGCTGCCAGCTCCAAACGCCAGCATCATCGCGCTTTCCTGTTCCAGCGCTGCTCCCGGCTTGTAGGTGCCAAACTCACCCCAGAATGTGTGGAACTTGCCGGTCATACCCAGATACTTAGCTCCAATTGTCTCTGCATAGCGTGCGGAAACTGGAAAGTGTTCGTAGCCCCATCCCCCTGTCGGCAGGCTTTCAATTTCCAAGTGACTGTCAAATCCGAGGATACGGCGGTCGCCCCGTGTAACGTGGCCATGATTGTGGAACACAGGTAGGTCTGCATGAACACAACGTGCAGCCTCTGTGGTTTTGCTCAGGAACTGCTCACGCATATCTGCTGCATGCTGCACAAGATGCTTGGTGTTTTGCCAATCCAACCCTTTGGCATGTAACGCATCTAGGCTTTGTGAACTGAGGCTGACATATTGATGGCAGATGTCGAGGAAGATGCCGTCGTTTTCTGGAAACAGCCGGGCGACCTCTTCAATCTGCGCGCAAAGGTAATCCAGATAGCTGGTTCCGAAGTCCAGAATGCCCCAGCTTGGGCCTTGCAAATGATCGACCCCGCCTGTGGTGATCCACTTGCCGTCCTCATCGACCACGCGCCATTCCGGGTGCTCATGGCAGGCCAGCTCATCCCAGGCGCAGCTCAGGTAGATGGGCGTTGCTATGCCGCGTACTTTACAGGCATCAATCTGACGGCGCAGCAGGTTTGTCTTCAGGTTTGGGTGAGGTTTGCCGACTTCGGTTGGATGGTAGGAATAGCCGTGGTGGCACTTGGCGAAGAGCGTGATGGACTGTACGCCTGCTTTCAGCAACGTATCGCCAAATTCGTTCTCATCAAAATGCAACCCGATATCAGGTACTTGTGGGCCGGTATGAAAATCCAGATGCACTTGCCGCAGCAACAGCGGATCACTCAGTGTTCTTCTCGTCATTATGCAAATTCCTTGGTGAGCGCGATCGTTTGCTCGCGCTCGTCAAACAGATAAATAGCTTCGGGGTTTAAAGAGACGGTCCATGGTGTCCCGACGTCATGAAAATGCTGCCCGTTCTCCAAAACGGAGACGTATTGTTTGTTAGGCAACATCATGTGAGAGAGAGTTTCGCGGCCTAGTTGCTCCACGACACTAATCGTGCCTTGGAGAGTTGAAAGGCCGTGTTTGGTTTCGCTCACCTCATTGGGTCGGATACCAACACAAACTTTCTTCCCTTGTTGAGCCGCATCAAGCCCGTGCCAACGATTGGGGATCTCCAGTGCGATTCCGCCCCCTAGATCCAAATGCAGGCGTTGCTCGGTGACAGAGGTGATATGGCCGTGCAGAAAGTTCATCTTTGGTGTGCCGATGAAACCAGCGACGAACTTATTGCAAGGTGAGTTGAATAACTCGATGGGCGTGCCGACTTGCTCGATCACACCGTCTCGCATCACGACAATCTTGTCGGCCATGGTCAACGCTTCCACCTGATCGTGGGTCACGTAGATCATTGTGGCCTTGAGCCTGTTATGCAGCTTCATCAGCTCCAGACGCATCTGTACGCGCAGCTCGGCATCCAGATTGGAGAGCGGTTCATCGAACAGGAATACGTCCGGATCGCGAACAATGGCACGGCCAATAGCAACACGTTGACGCTGGCCACCGGAAAGCTCTCCCGGTTTACGGTTCAGGAGCGGCTTGATCTGCAATGTCTGCGCAACGTCTTGCACTTTCTCTTGAATGAGGGCTGAGGGTTGTCGCGCCACGCGCAAGCAAAAGCCGATGTTCTGCTCCACACTCATGTGCGGGTAGAGCGCGTAGGATTGGAACACCATGGCGATGCCACGCTTGTCTGCCTCAACATTGTTGATGACACGTTCCCCAATTTGGATGGTGCCTTGGACGATGTCTTCGAGGCCGGCAATCAGCCTCAGGAGAGTTGATTTTCCGCAGCCGCTTGGTCCTACAAGCACAACAAACTCACCGCTTTGGACAGCCAGATTGATGTCATGCAACACGTCCACATCACCGAAACTCTTACAAAGATTAGAAATAGTTAGCGTCGTCATTTATTTTCCCATTCCTGTAAGAGAACGAACAAAATGCTTTTGCATGGCCAGATAAAGCGCAACGATAGGCAAGGCGGAAAGCAGCACCGCAGCCATGATCGCCCCCCAGTCGCTGGAGTACTGTCCTTGAAAGGAAGTTAACCCCAGTGGTAGTGTCTTCACCCCCTTTGAGGTGAGGATCAGCAGGGCGATAAGGAACTCATTCCACACAAAGACCACCTGAAAGATTGCTGCGCTGAGCAATGCAGGTTTGGAGAGCGGCAACACGATGGAAAACACTGTGCGCAGCTGAGAACAGCCGTCCAGTTTTGCAGCTTCCTCAAGGTCTTTGGGGAACTCCAGAAAGAACGCATAGAGCAGGATGACGGTAAACGGGATGCCGAAGGCGATGTAAGGCAGTATCAAACCTGCCAGCGTGTTGAGTAGACCAAAGCCATCCAGCAACTGGAACATGGGCACCAGCACAGCATGCAGCGGCACCGCATAAGAGGCCACGATAAGCATATAGACCCACATGCGTCCCTTGAATGGAATGCGCGCCAACGCATAGGCAGCAAGGGTTGAGATCGCGACAATGCCAGTGACTGAGAACACCGAGGTGATGAGTGAATTGAGGAAGTAAGTTCCAATCCCGGAAGAGAACACCCGCTCAAAGTTGCCGAAGTAAAGTTCGCTCGGCAAGCCAGATGGATTGGCGAAAATCTCACTACGTTTCTTAAATGCGGTGAAGACCATCCAGCTGAGCGGCGTGAGAATGAACACGCAGTAGCCTCCAATGAAGACGTACATCATGAGCCGAAGCGTTTTGAAGGGCATCCTGATCATTTGTCCCTCCGACTGGTGTGCAGCTGAACAAGGCCGAGGCCAAGAGCGATCACGAGCAGAACGACTGAGACAGCATTGGCGTATCCCATCCGCCCGATGGTGAAGGCATTTTGAACGATATATGAGCCCATCACCTGAGTTGAGTTACCAGGCCCGCCAGAGGTGAGAACGTAAACAAGATCAAAGACTTTGAAGGCACTGATCACTGTGATCAGAACGCATACGATCAGCACATTGCGCAGCTCTGGCAAAGTCACATTGAAGAAACTCAGGATCGGGCCGGCGCCATCCAGTTTGGCAGCTTCATACAGCTCCCGCGGGATGCCCTGCATGGCGGCAAGCAGGATGATCATCATGAAACCGGTGTACTGCCAGAAGCCCACGAAGATAATGGCGTAAAGGGCGATATCAGGATCACCCAGCCAGCCACGCATGGGTGTTGACCAACCCATGTTGAAGAACAACTCTTCAATCATGCCCGTGTTGGGATCAAACACCAGTCGCCACAAAAGACCAATGGCAATAGTGGAGATGACGATGGGCATGAAGATGATCGCGCTGATCACGCTCTTCCCGCGTTTAATGCCGCGATCCAGAATGGCGGCCAACAGCAAGCCCACGCCAATCTGTAAGATGATGCCGGTGATGGCGATGATGATGTTGTTTTCAAAAGCGATCCAGAACACATCGTCCTGCACGATCTCAATGTAGTGAGAGAAACCAACGAACTGTTTGGTGGGCGACGTGAGCCCGAATTTGTAGAGCGAGTAAATGAGTGTCTGGATAAACGGCACGAGGATGAACAGGGCGAACAGGCTGAGTGCCGGTAACACCATGATCCATCCGAAAATGGTACTCGTGCCGAAGATAGAGGATGGAGTGGCGCGGTGGGCCGCGCTCTCCTGTTCCAAAAGTACTGTCATGCGTTAAGACTCTGCTGAAAGCGTGGAGGGTTTAGCCCTGTTGCTCTTTTGCTTTTTGAGCACGCGCACGGATTTCATCCATGGCTTGCTCGGGAGTCTTGGTTTCATTCAGCACTTCCTGAATGATGCTGAGGTAATGCTCAGAAACAGACTTCTCCAACCCAACATCCAGAATAAGCACCAGACCGGCATAGCTGCCTGCATCCTTGGCGATTTTGCGGAAAATTGGCGTGCCGTCTTCCTCACCCATATGAGAGGCATTAACGGGCAAACGACCGAAATCACGCGCACGCTTTGCTTGGGTTTCTCCAGAAATGAGGAAATTCACAAAGGTGGAGGCGGCATCCATGTTTTTCGTTCTGGCTGAGATCTGATAGCCTTCCAGCAGGGCAAAGTTATAGCCCTGATTGCCTTTGCCGTTTTCTGCTGCTGGGAAGCGGGCGAGATCATAACCGCCTTCAAGGCCTTCGCTGTCAAACGTGCCCGGACACCAGTTCCCGCAGTAAATCATAGCTGCCTGACCAGCCGCAAACAGGCTGCGGGAGGCATCTGCTGTGGTGGCGTTTGGTGCTTTGTTGAAGCAACCAGCCTGACTGAGATCTACGAGTGTTTGCAGCGCTTCCACATAACCTTGATCAGAGAACAGTTCAGAGGCTTCACCCTGCAACGCGTAGTCTTTCGCAACTTGCTCTTCGCCGACGATCTTCTGGTTCAGCGTAGAGATGTAGTGCACGCCTTTCCACTTTTCTGCGTTGCCCAGTGAAATAGGCGACATGCGCGGATTGATGTCGCGGATGGCTTTACAGGAGGCTTTCAGCTCACCAAGCGTGGTAGGAACGCTCAGATTGTTATCTGCAAAGAAGCTGGTGTTGTAGAACATGTACTTGGTGATCAGGTGCGTTGGTACGCCATGGATTTTTCCGTTCACCGAGAAAGCATCAAACATGCCCGGTGCAATCTTCTCGCCCCACATACCAGGTTTCGCGCCAATTTCCGTCAGGTCAGCAGTCAGGCCATTACGGGAAAGAACCGCAGCATCTTCGCCAGACCAGTTGAAGAAAATATCTGGTCCTGCGTTTGAAGCGAGCGCGACTTGCAAACCGGTCTTGTAGGCATCATTCGGAAAAGTCTCGTAGTTGATCGAGATGCCGGGATTGTTCTCCTCAAAGGTGGCGATCACCTCTTCCCAATGTTTGTTGACCGCATCAGAAGAACTGGTCAGGTTCCAGACTTTGAGTTCTGTTTCCGCATTAGCGGATGAAAATGATGAAAACGCAAAAAGAGAAGCCGCTGCCGCGAGCCGAATTAATTTCATAATATCCCCCCAGACTAGCAGGTCCTCCCCCATCGAGACCCTGCGTCATACAGGAAGTTTTCCTTTAGTTGATACCGTTGTCAACTAATTTCAATATTTTCAACTTTGTTGCAAAGCGGCATATTTGCTTGGCACAGAACCTATGTTCTATGAAACAAAAGCACTTTCCCCTTCTCCAACCTCTGTGAAAAAAGTCAAAGCAAACGGGCGACGGAATCACGCAGGATCACATCACAGGAGACAGTCATTTTACGTGAGGAGGAGGAAATGCCATTGTTAAGCCGCGTCAACATCATCTCAACCAAGCGGGTTGCAATTACATCATGCGGCTGTGCAATTGCTGTGATGCTGGGGGTTAGCAAGCGGAAGAAATAGGGATCATCATAGCTGACCAATGAGAGGTCTTGGGCGACTTCCAATCCCATCTCTTTCATCGCTTCCAACACACCCATAGTCATCTCATAGTTGACTGAGAATAAAGCCGTTGGTCGTTCAGGTAAGGCCATCAACTGTTGAAGTGCGAAATATCCATCTGAAAGACGCCAGTCTCCTTCGTAGATGTATTCACCGCGTACCTGTAGACCGCCCTCTTCCATGGCATCACAAAAGCCCTGATAGCGCCCGCGTGAGGAAGACTGCAGATCACTGGCCTTAATGATCGCGATGCGCTCATGCCCCATCTCGATCATATGTTGCACGGCCCGTTTGGAGGCTTCTCGATTGTTCACCAGCACTCGGTCAATATCGATGCCTGTGGATTCATCGTTGAACAGAACAATTGGCTTTTGCAAAGAGCGCAACTGATCCAGCGAGATGGTGTTGTTGAATGTGCCACTCATCACCACCCCGTCAAACTTGCGGGCGTTCATGATGGACAGAAGATTATCCAGCTCGCCTGGTTCGTTCTTAAGATGATAAGTGGTGACCTGATAGCCATGATCGAAAAACTGAGTGATGGCGTTGGAGAGCACCTGGGTGTGGAACTCATCAAACCCATCCATCACCACGGCGACTGTCTTGGTCACATCAGTTTTCATGGCCTGCGCGAAGGTGTTGGTTTGGTAACCCAGCTCCTTGATAGCTTCGCGAATGCGCATTTCGTTGGTTTTGCGCACCTCACGCCCGTTGATGAAACGCGACACCGTGCCTACGGCCACTCCAGCACGCTCAGCTACATCCACTATGGTGGCTGCCTGACGGTCGTCTCTTGTTTCGCTCATCCGGTTCCTCGTGACATGCTGTTGCAAGCTCCGGAGATTGCATGAGTTTGCCAGTGGACACAACCACCCTGTGTATCAACGCAATTTCCGCAGCAAAATACTCTGCTAGTCGAAACTCCTGCTTGAACATCCATGCTGTATTAAACTATACTGTGATACTCATGTTTAAATTGCTGGCGGAGTAACACGAACGCCAGACGCACCAAAGAGGCGATACCCATGGATGTTGGGGCAAATGATGTTTATCTGGAACGCCAACCAGAAAGACTGGTTCTTGAGGGATATCGCCGTTGGTCCTCTGGCTTTGAGACAGGTTCCATCACGCCTTGGGAGATGGCCTGGGACCTCTACAGTGAGGTGCTTGGTCATCAAAACGCCGGCGTGGCGCTTGCCAGTTTGTCCCAATATGTGCGGACACTAAAGCGCTGCGCAGCATGTCCGCTTCGCTCATACCCTTACGACTCTCAACATCTGTGCATCGAAGAATGTTTGACCATGGGTCTGATCGCAGGTCTGCAACACGATGTTGATACGGTTGACCTCTGCCTGCAGCACATCACCTGCCCGCAAAGATGCGAAGAAGTTGAACAAGCTGCCTCAAACTTCGCCGAAACGCTTAAGTCCCTCGGTCAGGTCATGCTGCCCGTCCCATCCCACGTTCTGACTGATATTCTGAAGAAGAATTCAGGCGGAAGCGTGCATTAAGGTTGATGCAGGCAGCGCTTATAGGCTTGGGCTGGGCTGCAAAGACACAAACAGAAGACCATCATTCAGGTATTGCCGTAGTTTCTTCTGCATTTACGAGCAATGGAGCTCAGATTGCTTAGGTTGGCGATTATGACTCATACGCACGTCATGCTGCGTGTTTGCAGGTGTTGTTGCTTCTGACAGGCCATGTTCTGCTGGCTTTCGCTCCCAAATCCCTCCTCTTCCTTACATTAATACCTCGAGCGTAGCTCGCTGATATCTCACAGTTTTCCTTTTGGGTGCGCTGCGATAAATCAAGGGTTGTGCACAGCTGATGTTTACAAGCGTAAAATCATGGCTCTAAAATTGGTCTGACGTCTGATGGCAGACAATATGAAACGAACATCTGTGCGGAGCCTAATGTGCCAAGCCCATCCAATAATAAAATTCGGCCAATCAAGACCGAGGACAGAAGCGATGCAATCCTGCAGTCGCTGACAGATTTCATCGTGGAGGAAGGCTTGCAGCCTGGTGACAAACTGCCCACGGAACGAGAGCTGATGAACGGCCTGAAGGTTGGCCGCTCGTCCATTCGTGAGGTGATACGCCATTTGCAAGCATTGGGGATCGTGGAGATCCGCCGTGGATCCGGGACCTATTTGAAGCGCCCTCTCTCTGAGAAAACAGTTTACTTGCCGCTGTCCATCGCAACCAAGCGCGATGGCTTGTTGCAGACGCTGGAAGTGCGCCGTGCGCTTGAAGTTGAAGCCTCAATTCTGGCAGCCAAGCGGGCAACGCCGGAAGAGATTGAAGAGATGCGCACCAAACTGGAGCACATGGAAGCGGTCCATCATCTCAACGGGACGGCTGGCCCGGAGGACCTTGAGTTTCACCTGTCAATTTACCGTGCTGCAAGCAATCCGTTGTTTGAGCAGTTGCTGCAGCAGATGCGGGAATCTTTTGAGAGCTTTTTTGAGATGCCGTTCAACCGCAAGGACTTTGCCGGACGGTCTTTCCCATTTCACCGACAATTATTTGACGCCATCGCCGCTGGAGACACGGAGATGGCCCGCAAACATACCTTGGAAATTTTGGCTGTGGTTGAAGAAGATATTGTGCAGATGGCACAGGAAACGGATTTGGGATGATCGATCTGTGGGGGGAGGACACAGCAACTATCGTAGCGCATGATGAGACGTCCTTTGCGGATGCCGTTGTGCCGCCGATTTTTCAAAACTCGCTTTTCACGTTCTCCTCCTATCAGGAGATGTGTGACACCTTCTCGGGTAAGATCAATCGCCCGGTTTACACGCGCGGTATCAATCCAACCGTTCGCGCCTTTGAGGAGAAGATCGCCAAGTTGGAAGGTGCTGAAGATGCGCTGGCGCTTTCCAGTGGGATGGCCGCCATCTCTTCAGCCATCTTGTCGGTGGTGAAGCCCGGTGACCGGATCCTGTCCGTCAAACATGTTTATCCGGACACCTTTCGCTTCTTTGAGATCTTCCTGCGCAAATTTGGTGTGAGCGTTGATTATATTGATGGCGGCAATCTCGCGACTGTTGAAGCCGGCCTTCCCGGGCATAGCCTGTTTTATCTGGAAAGTCCGACCAGCTGGATCATGGAGGCGCATGATGTGCAAGCATTGTGTGCTCGGGCGAAAGAGGCAGGTGTCCCCACAATCATCGACAACAGTTGGGCCTCGCCTATCTTCCAAAACCCGATCAAGTTGGGCTGCGATATTGTCGTGCATTCAGCGTCCAAGTACATCAGCGGCCATAGTGACGTGGTCGCGGGGGTGATCGCCACGTCAGCTGAACGCGTGGCGCAGATCCGCGGAGAAGTGACCCAATATCTGGGCGGCAAGATTGCGCCGTTTGAGGCATGGCTGCTGTTGCGCGGGTTGCGGACATTGCCAATCCGCATGAAAGCCCATGAGCAAGCGGGGCTGGAGATCGCCAAGCGACTGACTGAGCATCCTCGCGTGAAAACTGTTTTCCATCCGGCATTCCAGAACAAGACCCACCCGGGACTGCGCGGAACCTCCGGTCTCTTTTCCATTGAACTGACAGATAATGTCAGCGTCGAAGCACTGTGTAACCATCTGAAAATTTTCAAAATCGGTGTGAGTTGGGGCGGGCATGAAAGCCTGATTTGCCCTGCACAGGCCTCTCTCATTCAATCGGGAGGACCAAACTCAACCGCATTCTTTGGCGTGTCACCGCACGTCGTTCGCCTGAATGTTGGCCTTGAAGACCCTGAGGATCTCTGGGGGGACCTCGAAGAAGCGTTAGGGGCAGCATCAGAATAACATTGCTAGAGGAGAGGCAATTATGAGTTTGAAAAAGTTATTGGCCGCAAGTCTTGTGGCAACAGCTATTGCAGGTCCGGCAGCTGCTGAAACCAATCTTCGACTGGTGGAGGTGATCACAAGCCCGGAGCGTACCAAGGTCTTGCAGAGTATTGTTTCAGAGTTTGAAGCAGAAAATCCGGGCACCAACGTCGAAATCATCTCGTTGCCTTGGGGGCAGGCGTTCGAGAAGTTCGCGACTATGGTTTCTGCTGGTCAGACGCCGGATGTGGTTGAAATGCCAGATACATGGGCCGCGCTTTATGCAAATAACGGCGCGCTGGAGAGCCTTGAGCCTTACCTGAAGAGCTGGGATGGCACCGAAAAACTGAACGCCCGCACCATTGAGATGGCCCGCAGTGGTTCCGGTACTGCTTACATGCTGCCTTACGGCTTCTACCTGCGCGCCATGTTCTACAACAAGAAGCTCTTCAAGGAAGCGGGTGTTGAAAATCCACCTGTGACATTGGATGACTTCCGCGATGCAGCTGAAAAAGTATCGGCTCTTCCTGGCAAATACGGCTTCTGCCTGCGTGGTGGGTCCGGCGGTTTAAATGGCTGGGCTGTGTTTGGTGCAACAGCAGCTGGCACAGATCAGTTCTTCGATGAGGAAGGCAACAGCATCATGTCCACGGACGCGTGGATCAAAGGTGCTCAGTTCATGGTGGATCTCTATCAGGATGGTCTTGCGCCAAAAGACAGCCTGAACTGGGGCTTCAACGAGATCGTGGCAGGCTTCTACTCCGGCACATGTGCGATGCTTGATCAGGATCCGGATGCGCTTATCGGTATTTCGCAACGCATGGACCCGAATGATTTTGGTGTAACCACCATGCCAAAAGGTCCAAACGGCAAGGCCTACCCAACCATCGGGTATGCGGGCTGGTCCATGTTTGCTGACAGCGAAGACAAAGACGCCTCCTGGAAACTGATTGCGAAGCTTCAAAGCCGCGATGCAAACTTGGAGTGGTCCAAGCGCGTAGGAACTCTGCCTATCTACAAAGATGCAGAAAGTGATCCGCACTACAACACACCACAATTTGCTGGCTGGTTTGAAGAGCTGTCCGATCCGGACGTCCACCCGCTGACAATGCCAACCCACTTGGAAGAGTTCGCGTTCTTCAAAGATTCCATCTCCATCCGCACCAGTCAGGAAGCCCTGCTGGGTCGCAAGTCTGCGGAAGAGTTGGGCAAGGAGTGGGGAGATTACCTCACCACAGCACAGAAAAAGTGGCTGGCTAAACAGTGATGACAGCTGCCACAGACCTTGGAACACACCCTGCCAGTCGGCAGGGTGTGGCCTCCCGCAGATTCCTATCCCGATTTGAGCCTTACTTTTACGCCTCTCCAGCCATTGTATTGCTGGTGACGGTGATGATGGTGCCGCTGGTTGTTGGCCTGACTTACACGGTCAGAGACATCCGCATCCTCAACCCGTTCAGCGGTGGTTATGTGGGCTTTGCGCATTTTGAGGCGATCTGGCACGACCAGAACTTTCACAATGCCCTTTACAATACCTTCTGGTGGACAGTCACCTCACTGTTCTTTCAGTTCTTTCTGGGTTTAATGCTGGCTCTGCTGCTCAACCGTACGTTTCCGGGACGGCGCATCATCCAGTCGCTTGTTTTTCTGCCATGGGCGGTGCCTGCGTTCCTGTCTGGCCTCAACTGGGCGTGGATGTTCAATCCAGTCATCAGCCCCCTGCCCCAATGGCTGTTTGCGCTCGGTATCCTGAGCGAGCCGACCAACATTCTGTCGGACCCTGACCTCGCCATGTGGGGACCAATCGTCGCCAACATCTGGTTCGGCATTCCGTTTTTTGCCATCACCTTGCTGGCTGCGCTTCAATCCATTCCGGGTGAGATTTATGAGGCTGCCTCCATTGATGGGGCAAGCCGCAGGCAGCAATTTGTCAGCATCACGCTGCCGTTTCTAGCGCCAACCATCGCGATTACGCTGATGCTGCGCACCATCTGGATCGCCAACTTTGCGGATCTCATTATCGTCATGACCAATGGCGGACCGGCAGATTCAACCCAGATCGTGTCCAGTTACATCTTCACGCAGGCCTTCCGCCGTCTGGACTTTGGCTACGCCTCCGCAATTGCGGCTGTGCTGCTGGTTCTGTTGATGGCTTATGCGGTCTCCATCATCTTCATCAGACGCAGTCTGCTGCGCGAAACCTGAGGCTCTGTCATGGCATACTATGCAAAATCAAAGGGCCAGCGGGTGGCGGACTGGAGTGTTCATTACAGCCTGCTCGCCTGTTATCTGTTCTTTGCGCTGTTTCCGCTCTTCTGGCTGTTCAAGGTTGCGGTGACACCGACCAAACTGCTCTACTCTGAAGGTATCCGTATGTGGCCCTCGGAAATGACGTGGGCCAACTTCTCGCAGGTGATGACAGATACGGACTTTCCGCAGTTCTTCATCAACTCGGCCATCGTGTCAGGTTCAACGGCTGTCATTTCCACATTGATTGCAGCAGCGGCGGGCTATTCGTTTTCGCGGTTTCACTACCGGGGCAAGGCGGTCATCATCGTGTTGATGCTGATCACCCAAATGTTCCCACTGGTCATGCTGATTGCGCCGATCTTCCGCATCCTCACGCCGCTGGGGCTGACGGACAGTCTGCTCGGCCTTGTGGTGGTCTACACGGCCTTCAACGTTCCGTTCGCGACGTTTTTAATGCAGTCGTTTTTTGATGGCATTCCCAAAGACCTTGAAGAAGCAGCCATGATTGACGGTAACACCCGCTTTGGGGCACTGGTGAAGATTATCTTCCCGCTCACCTTGCCGGGCATTGCAGCCACGCTTGGCTTTGTCTTTACCGCAGCGTGGAGCGAGCTGCTCTTTGCGCTGATGCTGGTCAGCAGTCCAGATGCAGTCACCTTCCCGGTTGGCTTGCTCACGTTCGTCTCCAAATTCTCTGTCGATTTTGGGCAGATGATGGCAGCGGGCTTCCTGGCTCTCATTCCAGCAGCAATCTTCTTCTTCCTCATCCAGCGTTATCTGGTGCAGGGTCTTACCGCCGGTGCGGTCAAAGGATAACGAGGTACCCTATGGCTTCTATTCAAATCACCGAGGCAACCAAATCCTACGGAAACACCGCTGTTTTGCACGGGATCGACCTGAACATTCAGGATGGTGAGTTCATTGTGCTGGTTGGCCCGTCCGGCTGCGGCAAGTCCACCTTGCTGCGCATGATTGCGGGGCTGGAGGAAGTGACATCCGGCTCGATTTCAATCAACGAGCGGATCATCAATGATTTGCCACCACGCGATCGGGACATCGCCATGGTGTTCCAGTCCTATGCGCTTTATCCACATATGAGCGTGGAGGAGAACATCAGCTACGCGATGACCCTTCGCAAATCGCCAAAGGAGAAGATCGCAAGTGCCGTGAACGGGGTCTCCAACATCCTCGGCCTGAATGGCCTGTTGGAACGTCGCCCGAAAGCACTTTCTGGTGGTCAGCGACAGCGTGTTGCTATGGGCCGAGCGATTGTGCGTGACCCGCAGGCATTTTTGTTTGATGAGCCGCTCTCCAATCTGGATGCGCGCCTTCGTGAGCAGATGCGCTCGGAAATCCGCAAGCTGCACCGCAAGCTCAATGCGACGTCTATTTACGTGACCCATGATCAGATTGAAGCCATGACAATGGCCGACAGAATCGTTGCGATGCATGATGGATATATTCAGCAAGTTGGTACGCCGCTGGAAATCTACGACAAGCCAGCCAACGTTTTTGTGGCTTCCTTCATCGGTTCTCCAGCTATGAACTTTATCAGGGGCACAGCGTCGGCGTCTGGCGAGGGGTATCACCTTCAAACAGATCAAGGACACCAGATTATTTTGCCCAAAAGCTTGGATTTGAAGGACCGGATGGACGTTATTCTGGGTGTGAGACCGGAGCATCTGATGATCGTGGAGGAAGGTCCGGCAAGTCTCCCGGCAACTGTGGATCTTATTGAACCCATGGGTCTTTCCACGCTGGTTCATGTGCGTGTTGGGCAAGACAGCCTTAAAATCTTCACACTCGACCGGCCTGACATTGCTGAAGGCACGCAGGTTCATGTGTCTTACATTAAAGAAAAGCTGCATATGTTTGATGCTCGGACGGAAATGCGGCTGGAGTCTCCTGTATAAGTTCCCCTGAACTGGTTCGTTGTTGCGGCAACGAACCGTTTTTCTGGACTCAGGGTTTCCACGTTCTTCTGGGGCAACCTAAACTGGTATAAATACTGCCTGATATATGTACCGCAGAAGGAATTCCTCTGAATGCCCTCGATCAGTCTGGCCGTCGTTGGTTTGGGAATGGCCGCAAAACCACATCTGGAAGCGCTTGACCTGCTGAGAAATCACGTGGAAGTCGCAGGCCTTTATACTCGAACAAAAGCCAAGGCAGAGGCTGTCTCTAAGCAATACGGCTGGCCGTGCTTTGACAGCCCCGAGCAGATTGCCAGTGATCCGGAGATTGATGCTGTCCTGCTGCTGACCCCGCCGGATCAACGACATGATCTGATTGAGTTGTTTTCCGGTGCAGGCAAGCACATCCTGACAGAAAAGCCGTTAGAACGAACCTATGATGCAGCGGCTGAGCTGGTGGAACTCTGCGATTATGCAGGCGTGAAATATGGCGTGGTATTCCAACACAGGTTTCGCGAGGGTGCAAAGCAGCTGAGGACATTGCTTTCTGAAGGGGCCTTGGGCGATATTCACCTGGTGCGGGCGAACATCCCATGGTGGCGAGATCAGGTCTATTATGATCAGGCAGGCCGTGGAACATATGCGCGGGACGGTGGAGGCGTGTTGATCACGCAGGCTATTCATGTGCTGGACCTGATGCTGAGCCTGACCGGCCCGGCAAAATCCGTGCAAGCCATGTGTGCAACGACTACAGCGCATAAGATGGAAGCCGAAGATTTCGCGACTGCTGGCATTGAGTTTTATAGCGGGGCTGTCGGGTCCATCATGGCAACAACGGCAACCTATCCGGATACAAAAGAAACGCTGGTGCTGGATGGGTCAAAAGCATCTGCACATCTGGAAGGCAGCAAGCTCACGGTGACTTATCGTGACGGTTCCATCGATGTGTTTGGTGAGCGCAGCGGGACGAAGGACGGGACAGGCGGCGGCGCTAATCCCATGGCGTTTCCATGCGACTGGCACCGGGATCTCATTGACGACTTTGCCCTCAGTATCATTGAGCACCGCGACCCGAAAGTTACCGGCCATGACGCGCTGATGGTGCATGCTCTGATTGAAGCGATTGAGAACTCTTCGCACACCGGATCAAAGGTTGATGTACGTGAGGCAGAGTTGTCGAAGGCCTATATATAACGGTTGGAAAGCGGCTTTAAGCCCTGCAGATAAAAAATGAGCAGGAGGCCGGACGAGGGCTCTCCTGCTCGGGTATTAGGCATAATCCGTGGGAGGTTTTAGCCTAAATTCTTTCGCGGTTTGATCAGACCTTGGCCCGCTTGCGCTGGCGGTACTGATCGGCAACCACTGCAGCTACAATGATACCACCTTTCACGATGTCCTGGATGTAAGCATCAATACCAAGGAACGTGAAACCACTCATCATTGTACCCAGAATAATGGTTCCGATAACGGTGCCTGTGATGCGGCCAACGCCGCCTGCAAGGCTTGTTCCGCCAATAACAGCTGCAGCGATGGCGTCAAGCTCATATGCAAGGCCCATACCGGCCTGTCCACTGCCAGCTCGCGCCGCGGCAACTACACCGCCCAAACCAGCAAGCAAACCTGCAAGGGTGTACACTTTGATCAGGTGACGACCAACGTTGATACCGGAGACCTTTGCTGCCTGAACATTTGCACCAGTTGCATAGGTGAACTTGCCGTAGCGGGTGAAGCGCAGGGCTATGTGGAAGATAAACGCGGCCATCAGGAAGATGATCACTGGAATGGTGCCGGAACCGAGCCACATGTATTCTTCAGAAAGCAGGCTGATTGGCTGACCCTTGGTGTAGTAACGCGCCAGACCACGTGCTGTTACCATCATGCCGAGAGTTGCAATAAACGGAGGGATGGCCGTGTAGGCTATCAACGACCCGTTTATGAACCCGGCTAAGGCCCCGACGGCGATACCAGCCAATACTGGTACGAGGAACGGCATGTCCGTGAACATCGGGAACACGGCGCGCGTATAGTCAGAGGTTTGTGCAAAACTGGCGGCCACCATGGCCGAGAGCGCGAGCACCGAGCCTGAAGACAGGTCAATACCGCCGGTGATGATAACCTGTGTCACGCCAATGGCGAGAAGGCCGATAATGGAGACCTGCAAAACCATGATCAGCAGGCGCTGTGGGTTAAACAGGAAGGTATCACCCTTCACAATCCAGCCCAGGACTTCAAAAAAGACTGCAATGCCGATCAGTACGAGGAAGATGTTGGCCTCAACCGGCAGTTTTCTAGCTGGAGCGTTCGTCTCAGCTACATCAGTTGCATTTGCCATCTGGCAAGTCCTTTCAATCTCTGCGTCGGGCGCTTAAAGCTGCCGCGCATGAAAATTCTTAGTTAGAAGCAAGCCGCATAACGCTGACCTGATCTGCTTCAGCTCGATCCAGAATTCCGGTGACATGTCCTTCATGCATCACCATCACGCGGTCACTCATGCCCAGCACCTCCGGCATCTCAGAGGAGATCATGAGAACAGCAACGCCCTCACCTGCCAGTTTGGTAATGAGCTTATGGATTTCTGCCTTGGCGCCCACGTCAATGCCGCGGGTTGGCTCATCCAGAATGAGGATGCGAGGTTTGGTCAGCAGCCAGCGACCGATCAGAACCTTCTGCTGGTTGCCCCCAGACAGGTTTTCGATACGCTCGTTCATACCCGGCGTTTTTACGCGAAGAGCATTGCTCATTTCCGTGCACAGCTTGGAGACAGCGCTTTCGGCCACAAACCCGGCTTTCACATGGTCCTGACTGAGCAGCGCGATCTGCATGTTCTCCTGAATGTCGAGCATCAGGAACAAACCGGTGTCCTTGCGGTCCTCGGTCAGAAGCGCCATGCCGTGACCCATGGCCTCCGCTGGCGTTTTGATCTCAACTGTCTCGCCGAATACGGTGATGCTGCCACCCGTTGCCGGGGTCACGCCGTAGATGGTTTCTGCCACGTTGGTACGACCTGAGCCCACCAGACCTGCAACACCGAGAATTTCACCTGCACGCAGCTCGAAGTTCACGTTCTCGAACACACCGTCCAGACACAGATCCTTCACGGAAAGGACCACATCACCGATTGGCACTTCCTCTTTCGGGAACATCTGGGTGATCTCGCGGCCCACCATCATGCGGATGAGCTGATCACTGTCCAAGTTGCTGGCCAGATCTGTGCCGATGTATTTGCCATCACGGAAGACGGAGACATCATCAGCAATCTCAAAGACCTCATCCATCTTATGAGTGATGTAGACGATGCCTTTTCCATCTGCCTTCAGGCTCGCGATGATCTGGAACAGATGCTCCACTTCGCGGTCTGTCAGAGCCGATGTTGGCTCGTCCATGATCAGCACATCAGATTCATAGGAAATGGCTTTTGCAATCTCGACCATCTGCCGGTTGGCGATGGACAGGTCGCGTACTTCAGTTTCCGGATCCAGATTGATGTTCAGCCGGTCAAACAGCCTCTTTGTGTTCTCACGCAGTGCTTTATGATCAACAAACCCGAGCTTTGTGAGCGGCTCTCTGCGGATCCAGATGTTTTCGGCGATTGTCATGAACGGCATCAGGTTGAGTTCCTGATGGATCATGGCAACGCCCTGCTCCAGTGCATCCAGCGGCGTGGCCATTTGGACCTGTTTGCCACCCAGACGAACTTCTCCGCGGTCTGGTTGATAGATGCCTGCAATAATCTTCATCAGGGTGGACTTGCCCGCCCCGTTTTCTCCCATGAGGGCATGAACTGTGCCGGGTCGGATGCGCAGGTTCACATCATCCAGTGCAACAACACCGGGGAACTCCTTGCGCACACTATCGACTTCTAGCAGGTATTTTTGTTGGGCTGCGGCACCCTTATTCTCACGTACCGCCTCTTGTGTGCTTAAACTCACAGTCCGTGAACTCCATTTTTCTGCTGGCAGTGTGAGGGGGCTTCCGGGTGCCTGGCCCGGAAGCTTGATCACTTGGAGGCTGGGCGCGTTCTTCTCATGAGACAAAAGCCGAGAGAAGGAAACGCGCGCCAGAGCAAGGCGAAAGGCTGCAAAGCCTTTCGCTCAACTGCTTACTTGTCGAGGAACTCGCCAAGGTTTTCTTTGTTTACCAGCTTGAATGGGATCCAAACGATGGTGTCTACTTTTTCACCACGAGCCAGCTTCAACGCAGCTTTAACAGAGCCTGCACCCTGGCCTTTTGCGTCCTGGAACACGGTTGCGAACAGCTGGCCGCGCTTCATGGAAGCCAGCGCATCTGGAGTAGCGTCAACACCAGCAACTGCAATGTCGCTTGCAGCAATGCCAGCCTGCTTCATTGCGATCAGAGCGCCCAGAGCCATTTCGTCGTTGTTTGCAGCAACGGCATCAATTTTAGTGCCGGAAACAATCCAGTTGTTCATCAGGTCAATTGCTTCAGAACGCTGGAAGTCAGCTGTCTGTTCTTCAACAACCGTGATGTCCGGATAGCTGCCAAGAACTTCTTTAACGCCCTGTGTACGGCCACGTGTGCCGTTGGACGCCAGTTCACCGAGCATGATAGCAACGTTACCCTTGCCACCCATCTGCTTGGCCAGTTCTTCCATCTGCAAACGACCAGCAACAACTTCATCAGAGCCCACGAACACAACCTTTTCAGGCAGTTCTTTGTCTTCTGGCTTACGGTTTACGTAAACAAGTGGGATACCGGCACTGTTGGCCAGTTTGGTGATGCGTGGTGTTGCAGATGTGTCAGCAGGGTTCACAATGATCGCATCAACGCCCTGTGCAACGAAGTTCTGTACCTGGTCGATCTGCTTACCGATGTCGCCGCGTGCGTCTTCAAACTGAATTTCAACGCCGCCTGCACTTGCAGCTTCGTCGCCCATCGCGTTGCGCAGGATGGTCAAGAAGTTGTCATCAAAATAAGCCATTGAAACGCCGATGTTCTCAGCCATGACGCTGGTTGTCATCATTGCCGATGCAGCTAGAGCCAATAGAGTACGTTTCATTACTTCCTCCTCCGTGCCGAAAACTGGCACTTCTCCCAAGATTAGGTTGGCGCGGATCCCCATCTACGCCAATTTATTTAGCGAAATCAGTCGCCTGGATGATCAGGCAGCGTTTGCTGCCTGCAGTTCTTTTTTCAGGAAATCAAAGCTTGCCTGCGTGGCGTCCACCACGTTTTCAAGGGCATGCACAACTGGAGAAAATGGCTCCAAAGACACGTGACCTGTGTACCCGTTGGCAAGCATGGTTTTGATTTGTGCGGCGTTGCCCAAACGGTCAGCTTCCCCCACCAACAGACGGTGATCGTCCAACATTTGCGCAATGGAAAGGTCTGGATCTTCCACACCGGAAATGTGCATGAGGCCTGTCTGGTCCGCGAAGAACTCTGTTTCTTCTGCAAGGTGATGGTGGAATGTGTCATGCACCAGCTTGAACACACCCTCGCCGTTCACATCGCGGATTGCTGCAACAGCATCCGCCTTGCGGCGCAAAGAGCACTGCGGAAAGCCCAGAGGCTCCACGAGACCGGTGATCCCAGCAGTCTCCAGCAGTGGTTTAAGTTCTGTCAGAGATTGGCGCAGGTTTGCCGCTAGCTCATCATCGCTCTTGCCATAATCATGGTCGTTGACCGGGCACATGACGAGAGCCCTGGAGCCACACCGCTCAGCAAAGCCGATGAGTTCGTTTGCTTCAGCAAGGCGAACATCTGACCACTCGTTAAAACGCTGAAGGGCATTGATGCTGATGATTTCGACGTTATGCTTTTCAGCAAGTGCTTTGACGTCTTCTGCTGGTGTTTTCTGCTCAAACGGATTGCCAGCAATGTCATTGCGGATTTCTACGGCATTGATCTCCATGGAGGCAGCCATGCCAAAAAACGCGTCCAGCGTCATTTGAGGTGCAAGCATATGGTTCAACGCGAAGTTGATGTTTCCCGACAAACGACTTCTCCCAATGTCCGATGTATAAACATCAATTTGATCTGCTAAAGATCATATGTAAGTACTGGTACCTGTCAATTTAGAGTCTGAAATTACATGTAAAATCGGGATGAGAGAACGAATATTCCATCATTTCAATATTTTGGAAGGTTTGCTCCCGTGAAGTCAAAATGTGAATTCCGACGTCAAGATTGATCGTTTTGATGGCTTAACAATCAAAGGTGATATATATGAGGCGTGGCAGCTGGCAGAATCCGAGTGTGTTGGACATAGCAAACAAGGCAGGAGTTTCGACCGCTACAGTTGACCGCGTCCTCAATAAACGAGGGGGCGTTTCCAAGGTCAAAGTGGGGTTGGTTCACAAGGCACTGGCAGGGCTAAAAGAGCCCGAAGAGGTTGCTTTGGAAAAAGTTTCTCCGATAACCGTGGGGTTGCTGGTGGATTCTGGAACGAGCTTCATTGAAGAGCTAATGGAACTGGTGGAACAGCGTTATGGGGATGACCCAAACGTGCGGTTCAAATGCTTTTCTTCGCACACAAAGGACTTTGAGCCGAGTGTGTTTTCAGAGCAGATGATCTCCTGGGCAAACAAGTATGACGGCATCATAATCGCCGTGCGGGAACATCCTGCCATCACCCGTGCTATTGAAGAAATCAGTGAAAACGGAACACCTGTGATCTGCTTGACGACGGACCAGCAAAGCAGCAAACACCTTGGTTACGTTGGGATGGATCAGATCGCGGCAGGCCTGTGTGCAGCCCAGTTGCTGGGTAAACTTTCTGGTGGCAAGACAGGTGAGGTCTTCCTTGCAACCAGTGCCCACTATCACTGTCAGGAAGGGCGCGAGACTGGATTTCGGCGGTTGTTACGCAAGGACTACCCCAATATTACGATCTGCGAGATCATCAACTCCAACGATGACGCCGAAACCGTCTATAAGCTGATCAAAAACCGACTGGATGAAGGCGCGACACCGCTTGGAATATATAATGTAGCAGGCGGAAATACGGGCATTGCAAAGGCAATTGGTGAGACGGGTTCGCCGATTACCTTTATCGGTCACGAGTTGAATAAGAACTCGCGCAAACTGCTTGAGAATGACCAGATGGACTTCGTGATTACACACGACATGGAAACCGAGCTGAAACGGTGCATCAAACTCATTAGACGGCAAAAAGATTTTCCTGATGGGATTCAACCTGAATACGAGGTTTTGCCACCTGTTTTGAAGACCCGCTTCAATATCTGATGTATTTATGATGCAGATATTTGGATGATATAGACTGTGATTTCATAAAATGGAATATATTTTCCATCACTCCAAGCGTGTGGATTACCGCGAGTTTGCGCAAAAATACCGTGTTTTCCGCTTGTTACGCTCGTTCTGAACCCGTTCACAGAGCGGCATCATGGCAGGGTGATCGGATAAGTTCGATCCGTAGTATCGCTATACGTAGTATTTCTGATGTTATTCACATCAAAAATGAGGTGTCCCCTCAGGCAACTTGGTTTGGTGCTGTGAATAATATGCGGACCAACCGATCTTGTTCCACGTTGGAATGAGTGAAGCTGCAAGAGTGACAGTTGTTTTGATGAATGAAACTATGGTCATTCCGGTTACTGGATGTATGACATGGTCCGCCGTCGTCATCGACCTGACAGTAACGCAGTAACAGCCCTCAATTTCCGCCAATTGCAAAGGTGGGGTCTTATTCCTTAGGCTCACTCAGTGATGATCTGACGTATGCGTCATGGACTCACTTCATTTTATTTGCTAAACGTTCAACAATTAAAATGAGTGAATGTTGGTTGATTTGGAAAAGAAGAAGACACAGGCCGAACGACGGGAGGAATCCGAACGCAAGCTCTTTGATGCGCTGGTGAGCATCATCAATGCGGAAGGTGTTCAGATGGCGACCTGTGAGAGCATCGGCCTGAAAGCGGGGTATAGCCGCGGTCTTACTATTCAAAGACTTGGCAAGAAGGACGAGATGTTCGTCAAGCTGATCGACCGCATGGTGAGCGAGACTGAGGCACACGTTACCCAGCAGATCCCACCGGAGACAAACGCGAGGGAGGCGATCCGGCGGTATATCGACATTCACTTTGATGATTTACAGAACAAGCCCAGCTATCAGGCTTATTTCGCGCTGATGGCTGGCAGCGTTACAGACTACGCTCTTTTAGGAGATGCGGTGAAACGCGCCCATGAGTTCGTAAAGCGGCTGCTTGTCTCCTATCTGGAGCGCGGCAAAGCGGAAGGCGCCTTTCCGCAGGATCTGGATTCAGCCATTCAGGCTGTTTCTATCGGAAGTTATTTGCTTGGGGTGGCGTTGCAGCAAAAGCTGCATCCAAGCCTCGATATCACCCTGCTGAAACCAGCAGCGTATTCATTGATACCATCATTGCCTGAAAAACAATAAGCGCCGGAAGCAGCGCACTATGAAGGGAACAGGCATCGCATTTTAAAACGCACAGCGCATCAATCGCGCTGTTCAACCTATGACTTGGGAGGGGAATATGGTTGGAACACATACTGGGGTACCGGCAGGTGCCATGAATTTTGATATGCTTGTGAACCATCTGCAGAAGGTGGACACTGGCATTCCATTGTTTAAAGACCTTGGTGGTCGCGCTTTCAGCAATCCGCAGTTTGCAAAGCGCACCCGTCAATTTGCAAAGGGCCTGCAAGACCTAGGTCTTGAGCCGGGTGCACGGGTTGCCATTCTCAGCCTCAATTCCACCGAGTATGTGGAAGCGATGATCGGCACCATGATTGCGGGCATGATCTCCGTTCCGCTCAACATCCGCTGGTCTGCTGAAGAGATGCTTTACGCCATCGGCCACTCCAGCATGGAGGCCATCGTTTATGATGATACGTTCTCGCCTATGGTGGCGGCCATCAAAGAGCGTGCTGAAAGCCTGAAGCATTTCATTCATGTGGGTGAGAAGGAGCAACCGGAAGGCACCACAGCCTATGCGGATTGCCTGAGTGAGCCGATTGCGCTGGAGCTGGGCCGTGATGTAGAGACCGAGTGCTTCATGAGCTACACCGGCGGCACCACCGGGTTCCCGAAAGGGGTGGTGCACACTCACAGTTCTATGCTCGCCAGTGCCAATCTTGTTGCTGCCAATGGCGTTCCTTACCATGACCGTCCTGCGCTTCTGGTCATGCCGCTGTTTCACCTTTCTGGTTATGGCCTGCTGCTGGCGCGCCTCATCCAGAACAAGCCGTCTCTGGTTGTACCCATGTTCCGTCCGGATATTGTGGTGGCGGCGGTTAAGAACTTCGACGTTTCGTCCTTCCTCATGGCGCCAGCCATGTTCCAGATGCTGATGCATGCTCCGGAGTTTAACTCTGAAGACTTTTTGCGTGTGTCACAGCTTTATTACGGTGCCTCGCCTATTTCTGAGGCCCTGCTGAAGCTGATTCAGGAGAATTTCCCAAAGACCGATCTCATGCAGGTTTACGGCATGACAGAGGCTGGGGCGGCGACGTTCCTTGCAAAGCAATTTCACGAAGGCGAACTCATGCGCTTTGGTGCCGCGGGGCAGGCCGCCTCCCCGCTCATCCAACTTCGCATCGAAGATGAGGACGGCAATGAGCTGCCAGCCAACACAATTGGTGAGGTGGTGCTGTATTCTCCAGCCGTCATGAAACGCTATTACAATGCTCCTGACCAGACCGCAGCCGTGATGCGCAATGGTGGCTATCGCACAGGCGACGTCGGCATGGTGGATGACATGGGCATCCTCTCGCTGAAAGACCGGCTCAAGGACATGATCATTACAGGTGCAGAGAACGTTTACACCGCTGAGGTGGAAAGCGCGATCTCCATGCACCCGGATGTCTCCATGGTGGCCGTGATCGGCATTCCTGATGAAACCTATGGTGAGGCCGTGCATGCGGTGATCGTGCCGAAGGAAGGCAAAACCCCGACCTTTGAGGAAATCCGAGCCCACACAAAAGAGCGCATTGCTGGCTACAAGTGTCCGCGCTCCATGTCGCTGGTAGAAGAGCTGCCGCTCTCTGCCATGAACAAAGTTTTGAAGAACAAACTCCGCGAGCCGTTCTGGGAAAATCAGAACCGCGAGATTGCTTGAGTTCAGCCGGGGCGACACGGTTGCCCCGGTGCTTAACCCCTTATTTGTCCATAAGACACGGTAGAAACACATGGCGACGACAGCATACGTTTATGATGCGATCCGCACTCCGCGTTCCAAAGGAAAGCCGGATGGATCCCTCAATGAAGTCAAACCAATCAATCTGGTGACGACCCTTCTCTCTGAAATGCAGGGCCGGCATGACTTAGACACCTCCCGCGTGGATGATGTCGTCATGGGCTGCGTGACACCAGTTCGTGAACAAGGTGCGGTTCTGCCAAAGATCGCCCTGCAAAAAGCGGGCTGGGATCAGTCCGTGGCCGGCGCACAGGTCAACCGGTTCTGTGCGTCTGGTCTGGACACCTTCAACTCTGCCGCTGCGCGTATTGCGTCCGGCTGGGAAGACATGATCTGCGCTGGCGGCTATGAAAGCATGAGCCGCGTTCCTATGGGCACTGATGGCGGACCGTTCAGCGAAGATCCGGAAACCGTGCTCGCCACTGGCTTCGTACCGCAAGGCATTGGTGCTGACCTGATTGCCACTATTGAGGGCTGGAGCCGGGATGATGTGGATGCAGCAGCTGTTGCCAGTCAGCAGCGGGCAGCGCACGCACGCGATAACGGCTGGTTCGACAAGTCCGTTGTTCCGGTCAAAGACGAGAACGGCATTATCGTTTTAGAAAAAGACGACTTCATCAAGCCCAATACGGACATGCAGACCCTCGGCTCGCTGCGTGCGAGCTTTGAGAAGCATGGGGCTATGGGCTTTGATGCAGTGGCACTCGCCCGTTACCCGGAAGTAGAGAAAATCAACCACGTCCACACCCCGGGCAACTCCTCCGGCATCGTGGATGGTGCTTCTCTGATCCTGCTCGGCAGTGAACAGGCTGGCAAGGACATGGGCCTAAACCCACGCGCTCGCGTGCTTTCAGTCGCTGTCACGGCATCTGACCCAACCATCATGCTCACCGGACCGGGACCTGCTTCCAAGAAGGCACTCGCCAAGGCTGGCCTGACCATTGATGACATCGATCTGGTTGAGATCAATGAAGCCTTCGCTTCCGTCATGATGCGTCTGCAGAAGGACCTCAACGTGCCGGACGAGAAGCTGAACGTGGTTGGCGGTGCAATCGCCATGGGTCATCCACTGGGCGCAACAGGCGGCATGCTGGTGTCTACCATGATTGATGAGCTGGAGCGCCGGAACCAAAAGCGTGCCTTGATCACCATGTGTGTTGGCGGCGGCATGGGCATCGCGTCCATCATCGAGCGCGTATAACGGGGAAGACCATGTCTGAATACACTTACGAAAAAGACGCCAGCGGCATTGTTACAATCACGTTTGACGCAGCTGGCAAATCCGCAAACACCATGACCCGTGCCTGGTTTGAAGGCATGAAAGAGTTGATGGCCAAGCTGTCCGCTGAAGAGGGCCTTTCCGGTGTTATTATCGCCTCTGCCAAGAAGACCTTCTTTGCCGGAGGTGATCTGGAAGAGATGCTCCACGGCAGTATGGATCCGGAAGACATCTTCGCCTACGTGGAAGAGATGAAAGCCCCGTTGCGCCAGCTGGAAAAGCTGCCAGTGCCTGTGGTTGCGGCCATCAATGGAGCAGCGCTCGGCGGCGGGTTTGAGATCTGTCTTGCCTGTAATCACCGCATTTTGCTTAACTCTCCAAAGGCTGTTGTTGGCCTGCCAGAGGCGACACTCGGCCTGTTGCCCGGCGCTGGTGGCGTTGTCCGCCTCACCGCAAAGCTGGGTCTGGAAGCAGCCCTGCCACTGCTGGCAGAAGGCAAGCAGCTGCGTCAGGAAAAGGCGTTGAAAGCCGGTCTGGTTGAAGAGCTGGTTGATACGCCGGAAGAGCTGATCCCAGCTGCAAAGGCATGGATCAAAGCCAACCCTGAGGCCGCTGTTCAGCCGTGGGATCAAAAAGGCTTCCGCTATCCAGGTGGCAATGCGGAAAGCGCCAATGTGCGCATGGTAGCCGCGATGGCGCCAACCATGCTCTACAACAAAACGCGTGGCCTGATGCCAGCACCTGAAAAGGTGATGGACATCGCCGTCAATTCCATGCGCATGGGCTTTGACAGCGCGCTGCGCAATGAAAGCCGTGGCTTTGCGACGCTGTTGCGCTCTACTGAGGCTCGCGCGGCGATCACCACCTTCTTCTTCGGCATGCAGGCCATCAAGTCCGGCAAGGTTCGCCCGCAAGGTGATGCCTGGAAAGCAGGCAGCTCTGCTATTCTTGGCGCAGGTATGATGGGCTCGGGCATTGCATGGGCACATGCAAGCCGTGGTCTGCCAACCACACTCAAGGACATGAGCCTTGAGAATGCGGAAAAAGGGAAGGCCTATTCAGCAGGACTGGCAGATAAAGCCATCAAAAGAGGCCGCATGGATGAGGCGAAGAAGGAAGCTCTTCTTGGCTGCATCACTCCAACAGATAGCGATGAGACCTTTGCAGGCACCGATATCATCATCGAGGCGGTGTTTGAGGATATCTCCTTGAAAGAGAAGGTTATCCCTGAAACCTACAAGCAGCTTTCTGATAACGGTATATACGGCTCGAACACATCAACCCTGCCGATCTCCATTCTGGCGGAAAGCTGTCCCGATCCGACCCGTTTCATTGGCCTGCACTTCTTCTCTCCAGTCGATAAAATGAAGATCGTGGAGATCATTGTTGGTGACAAAACCAGCACCGATACCCTGCGCAAGGCCTATGACTATGTGCAGCAGATCGGCTACCTGCCAATTGTGGTGAATGACAAGCGTGGCTTCTTCACCAGCCGTGTGTTCGGCACCTATCTGGATGAAGGTCTGGCTCTGATGCGTGATGGCATGAGCCCGGTTGCTATTGAGCGAGCTGCGTGGAAAATCGGCATGCCGGTTGGTCCGCTGGCCGTACATGATGAAGTCTCCATGGTGCTCACCAAGAAGATCCACGAGACCCACATCGCGCTTGATAAACGCCTCGGTGTTGAAGATGGTTTCCCGGCAGATGACAGCTCCAACGTGAAGGTTGGTCAGGCGATGGTGAACATGGGCCGTGGTGGTCGTCATTATGGCGGTGGCTTCTACGAGTATGCTGGTGATGGCTCTAAGAAACTCTGGGATGGTCTTTCCCAGTTCAAGGAGCAGGACTTGAGCATCTCCATGCAAGATGCAGAAGATCGCATGATGTATCGTCAGGCCATCGAAACCCTGCGCTGTCTGGATGAAGGCGTGTTGCGTACTGAGGTGGAAGCAAATATCGGTTCCATCTTCGCCATCGGCTTCCCAGCACACACAGGCGGTGCCTTACAGTTCATCCACGGCATCGGCCTTGAAGCCTTCAAAAAACGCGCTGATGAGCTGGCAGCTGCATATGGCCCACGCTTTAAAGTCACCGATGCAGCTCTTGATAAACTGCGCAGCGAAAAACTCGCTGCTGCCTAGGCCTAAACCGACTTAGCAACAAGCCCGCGAAGCTATCGTTTCGCGGGCTTTTTTGTGCGCGGTTGCCTGCCTTTACACCGCACTTCACATCCGCACTGATAAAAATACGACATACTCTTCAGGTTAACTTCAGGCTTGCAGGGAAGAAGGGCGTTGGAGGTGGAGAGAGTGTTTAAGTGGTGCTGAGCTGCCGGGAGTTTCCTTCAATGCGTTCCCGCTGTTTCTGCACGCAAGGCCCTCTTATCTCACCATAAGAAAAAGCGAAGTAACCTGATTATGAGGCAGCTGATGATTGACAGAGCCGTCACACCAGCCCGTGTTGCCATTGTTATTTTCATTATAGTTTTTGCTGTCACCCTCGCCCGTTTTTATGGGGCCGCTATGCTGGGGCTGGGTGTTGATGAAAGCTATATGGTTGTCATGGCCCGGCATCCGTCTCTCAGCTACTTCGACCACCCGCCGCTGACCTTCTGGATAGTCCATGCAACGGCTTGGCTGACAGGATCTGAGGCAGGTTTTGTGCTCCGCACGCCCTTCATCGCTATGTCTGTTATCTCGACCCTGTTGCTGTACCAGTTGACCGCCCGCTTTTATGGCGCGAAGGCTGGTGTCTGGGCGATTGCTTGGTTCTCCATCTCTCCATTTTTCATGCTGTCCGCAGGTAGCTGGGTCGTACCGGATGGACCGATGATGCTCTTCTTGTTGATCGCGGCCAGCCTGCTAACACCGCTTTTGAACCCCAACACACGCCACATAAGCGATGCCCGCTGGAGCGCTGTTGGACTGGCGTTTGGTTTGGCTCTGCTCTCCAAGTACATGGCAGTTTTGACTGGAGTGGGTGCCTTGCTGTTCCTGCTCACGGACAGGGAACTCCGCCCTCTCCTCCGTACCCGTGGCCCTTACATCGCCAGTGCCGTTGCTCTTCTGGTCTTCAGCCCTGTCATCTGGTGGAATGCCACGAACGGTTGGCAGTCATTCGGGTTCCAGCTGTCCCGCTCTGTGACCTCCGCCGGTTTTGATCTTCCCGTCCACCTCCTCAATACCGGGCGCATGCTTCTGGGACAGCTGGCCTATCTGCAGCCCGTGACACTGATCGTGGGCCTGTGGCTTGTGGTACGGTTCTTCCGTACTGGTGAGAAAACAGTGTCTGGCCGGTACTTCCTGTGCCTTGCAATTGTGCCGATCATCGTGTTCAACGTAGTGGTTCTGCTTTCCCGAAACACGCTGCCCCATTGGCCCATGGCCGGATACCTGTTCCTCTTCCCGCTTTTGGGTAGTTGGTTTGCCAAGCTGAAGTCGTCGAGCGTTGTCCTTGCCAAACACGCGTTCGCAGCCTCAGCCGCGCTTATCCTGATCGTCGTGGTGCTGGGAGGGCTGCATTTTAAAACGGGGCTGCTGACACGACCACTCGGCTTTCCTCCACCGCGTTGGGACGAGACCATTCGTGCCATGGATTGGTTCGATGCAAAGGACGCTTTGATCACTCGCGGTCTGCTGCAGAACGGCGAGCCAACCCCACTATACACCCTCAACTGGATCGATGGCGCCAAGATATCCTATGCCCTGAACGGTCTGGCGGATGTGCGCGCGCTGGGTAGTGATCCCCGCCACTTCGGGCTCCTGCCGAAGCTGACCCCGGAGAGCAAAGTTCTCATTGCAGGCCTACTGCCCTACGATGACTGGGAGACGCGACTGAACCGTGTTCGCGCGTCCCTTGCCGGATCATTCTGCGAGATCACCCAGCACAAGCCGATCACGATCAACCGAGGCGGCGTCCCCTATCGGGCACTCTTCCTACTCTCTGCCTCTTCTTGCTGAGATGGTGGGCTCTCTTCAGGTTTCTCTGGCTTATAATCCTTGTTGGTGAGGGCCTGATAGAACGGCTTGCTCCGAAGCATCTTTCGGTTCTCTTCGAGCTGGTCTTCGTCGTCCACGCCAACACCACGAGAGCCTTCTTCATTGCGGAAGGTTGCAAAGCTCAAACCTTCGAGGCCAGCATCGGAATCCGGGTTCTTGCCCGGTTGAATTCCAGCGGCTGCTAATTCCTGTTCCAGCAGTTTCAGGAAAAAGCCGAAGTCTTCAGCGCCATCAGGATAGCTTGTGTCCTTGGCATACGGATAAAGCGTGATCTGCGCACCTTGGGTGACCCGATCAAAGTACGCTTTTTGCTCTGCCAGCTTGGCTTTGGCCTCAGGCGTATCAGCGGAATACTGCTTCTCATCATCTTTAAATGCCTCCACCGCTCCGTCCATGTTGGTGACTTTAAACGAAAGGAAGGGATTATCTGGCGAGAGCAAAAGCGGTGTCAGGATGTTTCCGGCTTGTGCCAGTTGATCCATCTGGACACTCAAATGGATCTTGTTTCCGGCTTTCTCGTATTCGCCGCTATCAAGAACAGACTTGCCATCCTCGCCCAGAGGCTCGAACTGGGTAAAAATTCCATCACGGTCAGCATTGTTAATCCGGTGATCGGGGTTTTTGAGTAACGCTCTTTGAGCCGTTATCTTCTCCCTGCTCCGTGCGTACTCTTCTTTATCTGTGTACGGGATCTTGCGCTGCTCCTCATACAATCTATTCAGTTCAGTGAGTATTTCCTGAGCCCCTGCCACTGAGTTATCGCCGGTATAAGCCTGCACCGTGATTTCCTTGCGCGGCTTTTGAGTTTCCTTTGACGGTATTTCCTTGAGCGTCAGCTCCAGCATTTCCAGATAGCCTTGTATTGTCAGAAAGGTATCCCGGCTGGCTTTGATTTCGCCGGCTTTCAGCTGAGCCTCTGCTTTATCGACATTGGTTTGAACGAGCCCCGCCAACCGTGGAGCCTCTCTTTGCCGATTTTCGGAAAAGCCTTCCAGATCGAAACTGTTGAGGAACTTTAAACGTGCTCTGATATCTGCCAGTTCTTGTTTTCGCTGCACCAGCACACAAGCGGAGGCGACACCACGGGCGTAGGTCTTTTCGATTTCCTTCATGGTAAGGCTGACATTGTCGAGAGTATCTTCTACTGCATCGACATTCTGCTGCTTGTTCAGGTCATTGGCCTGTTCCAGAAGTTGTGCGGTGGATTTGACGTAGTTATCGAAGATTTCCAGATCACGCACGTCCTTGAAGATGTTCCGACGCTTTTTATAGACCTCGAACTTGGTACTTGCTTTCTTGATTTGTGGCGTGAGATCCGGAATCTGAGGCTCTGGGGGAGCGGTCTCATCCGCGTTTACATCTGGTTCCAGTGACACGCCGTTGCCAGAAGGCCCATCAGTATGATCCGTGTTTCCGCCGTTTGGATGGCCTTGTGTGTTCGGGTCCTCCTGCTTGATGTGCAGGATATCTGACATGGAGTGGATCCACGCTTCTGATTGCGGGTCGCTGGTCGTTTTCTCTGCGTCACTCTTTTTTTTCTGAGGCATCCATAGGCTCCGCTTCACATCTGGAACACTGCTATTTTGGAGTATTCCGCAGGTTTCCCCTATATCAGCGTGATTTCAGGGCGAATGCGACGTCAACAGAACAGATAAAATCTCAGGCTAGTTGCCCGCCATCAGGAGTGACTTGCACAAACCTGTTATACTCCAAACTCTTACGGGCGAAGCCACGTAGGGTAGGGTGAGGATTGCTGTGAAACTGGTTCTAAACATTTATGCGTAATTGGATCTTATGAAGTTCCACTTGGAAACCTAATGTGCCGGTGAGCAGTAACCATCGCTCATATCTGTGTGATGTGAGGGGATGTGCTCCTGAACCTGTTTGATTTGAGGTGCCCTGCGTATGTCTCGCACTCTGACATTTGTCGTTTATTTATCTGCCGTGCTTTTGCAAGCCGGAGCCTATGGACTGACCTTTATGCTCCCACGGCTGTTTGCCGGGTTTGGGGCGGATGAAAAAGCCGTCGGCCTCGTGTTGTTGGTGGCAACCGTTTCCACGCTGATTGCTGTCTTCTTCTCCGGTCACCTTTCCGACTGGTTTGGCCGTGTGGTCACGCTTGCTCTGGCATGTCTGGCCATAGCGGGTGCCCTTGCACTGTTTGCACTGGCTGATGGAGTGAACGCCACAGTGATAATCGCCAGTTTGCTGTTAGGTGCAGGATGGGGCCTCACCTATGCGCTGGCACCTGTGGTGTTGACCCGGCTTGTGACGGCAGACGAACGCATCCGCTACTTTGCGCTCCATTCTGTGGTGTTAATGGCAGGCTTCGGCCTCTCCCCCGTGATGGCCTCGCAGATTGAAGCCGCGGGCGGGACTATTGCAGATGCGTTTTTGATCACCGCCGGGCTCTGCGTTCTCAGCGCGCTCTTGTTTGCAGTGTTGGTCAGGCCTGTACAACGACACGCCATCAACCCAGGACCAGAGGCGAAATCGCGACTGAGCATCCGTTATGTTGGTGTGATCCTGCAAGGCAGAGCGCTCCTGCCGATCATCATGGTGTGCCTTGGGGCCAGCGTGTTTGCGGGCATGAACAACTTCCAGACCGTGTTTGCCGATGCTCGGGGGCTGGACTACGCCTACTTCTTCCTTGCCTACACCATTACCGTGGTGATTTGCCGTGTGGCGCTGGCAAAGTTCAAGGGCGGTGTGCAGCCGTACCTCACCATCGCAGCACTGCAATACGTGATGGCTGGCAGTGTGCTGCTCTTTGCGCTGTCAGGCGCAAATGTGCCAGCCTACATCGTCGTGGCGATCCTGTTTGGCATTGGCTACGGGGCGTCCTATCCCGTGCTGGCAGCAATGACGGCGAATGATGCGCAGGAGGATCTGGTGCCGCAAACCCTGCAGCTGTTCGCGTTGACCTACTTCATCGGCATCTTCGGCTTTCCGCTCATCGCAGGCTGGATGATTGTGGAACTGGGCACTGGCCCCCTGCTCTACCTCATCTTTGGCCTCGCCGCTCTGGAGGCCACCATGGCCCTGCGCCGTGCGCAAAGCGATCACACATCCCTTGCTCTTGCGCCCGATAAGTTGACTTAACCAGATTGACCGCATGAAATAAAAACAGCTCGCGCTGGAGGCTTGGCGAGCTGTTTTGAAGCAAATGACTTAGAGTATAGCTCAATCTAAGGTTCATCTCTGCTTGATATAGATTTCAAGTATAAATACAATAAGTTACGAAATATCCATTCTAATATTCTCTTCCCCCCATAACAGTTAAAACACAGCAGAACCTCATTTCGGCTTACCCAAACCGCTTGCTCAATGACCCGTCAGCTGAGATGAATAATCTCAACAAGGGGCCACAAAAAACACAGTGTTTGTTTTGAAATGCGATCAGCTTGCCACTTAGGTTAAAAGGAACGCGACCCACCAACCATTCCCCAAATGGGGGCTTGCAGAAGAAAAAGAGCACGCCTCCGAAAGATACTCAACGTGTTCTGGTTGTTCGATTAATAAGACTGCTCTGCTCGCGTTACTCTGCATAAGCTAGGCACCACCTAAATCCTGTTTGATATTTATTGTCACTACGCTACGGTAACTCTATCGAATATTTAGAGAATCATTGCTATTTACATATTTAGAGGCATGGAAAAGAATTTTGAACTCTTTCTCACTCAGTTGTATGAGGCTGTAGAGCACCCCGATCTGTTTGAGCGCGCCCTCACCACGGCTAGCGACATGCTGGGAACGTCTGGCGTTCACCTTTACACGTATGATGCAGCAAAACCCGAGGAGCGCCTCAACTATGTGGCGCGTATCGATACCGCATTCGAGCTTGAATACACCACAGACTACTTCCCCCATGATTACCGAATAGAGCGGGTTCACAAATCTCCCTATGGACAGGTGATAACTGATGCAGAGATGACGACGGAGCATGGTTTGAAAACCAACCCGGTCCACCAGCTGCTTCCCAGATATGAGGTCTATGACCTTATGGGAACGAACCTGACCAAGGGCGATAACTTCGGCTGGTTTGGTGTATCTTCCCTCAGGGCCGGAGATGGCTTCACACCTTTGCAAAGAAAGGTGTTTGAGCGGATGATACCGCATGCCAGCCGGGCTCTGCATTATCGGCAAAGGGTCAAGAGCCTTGAGATGAAGCTGTCGTTGCAAGACCGCGTTGCAGCGGAGCTTCCATTTGGCCTCATCATCTTTTCACAGCATACCATCAGTTCCATCAATCCAGAGGCCCTTGAGATTTTGGAGCACGGGTTTTTGAAACTGAAGAAAGCAGGCCTTGCCTGTACTGACCGTAAGCACAACAGAAAACTGGCAGAAGCGCATGTTAGCGCCCTTCACGGTGGCCTGCCACTTTTGAAGCTGACGGATGAACGATCCGGCATAACCTATCTGATCCAGATGTTTAACCCAAAACCACAGGCGGCAGGCGGAGCTGTTGAGGCCGCGCAATACCTGGCGGTGAAGATCATGATGACAGGTGCCTCGGAGCAGGCAGAACGTGCTGTGCTGGAGAATATGGCAGATGTCTTCCGGCTCTCAAAAGCTGAGACAAACGTGATCTGCGCCGTCCTCTCCAACCAGTCCCTGCAAGCCTATTCCACAAGCCGCTCCGTCCGGCTCGACACCGTCCGCAAACAACTCAGAAGCGCTCTTTACAAAATGAACATCAACTCCCAAAAACAACTCTTCCAGCTCTATGAAGTGTTTCGATCCTTCTCGCGGTGAGCTGTGCGAACTGCTTGATGCGTCTTGCATTGCGCCAGCCCAATTTGGGTTTATCTTCAACTCGTTTAGTACACGAAGGGAGCAGCTGAGCGTGTAGGCACTACAAGTATTTCATGTTACTTATAGCGGGCCTTAAATCCAGAGTTGTAGATGTCATTTGATAAATTAAGTTTCCAAGCGTCCTGGAGAGAGTATCAAGAGCGCGTTCTCGCTGAGTTAGATACCCATCTGGATGATGACCACTTGCATATTGTTGCAGCTCCAGGATCAGGGAAGACTATCCTTGGATTGGAGGTCATAAGGCGAGTAGATCAACCCGCAGTAATTCTTGCTCCTACGATTACGATCCGCAATCAATGGATAGAACGCCTCACGTCCTTGTTTTTACCAGAGGGTGAAGAGCGACCTGATTGGATATCAAAGGATATCAGAAACCCAAGGTTTCTCACTGTGATCACCTATCAAGCTCTTCATGCCGCATTCTCGAATGAGGACATCGATGAGGAGCTTCAAGACGCAGAAGATGAAGCAGAAGACCAGCCAAAGGTAATCCGGTCTAAATCGGTTGATGTAATTGCACTGCTTGCTGAGCAAAATGTGAATGTGCTCGTGCTGGACGAAGCGCATCATTTACGGAATGAATGGTGGAAGGCACTCATCAAGCTGAAAGCTGGCTTAGTGAAGCCCAAAACTGTCGCATTGACAGCTTCTCCTCCATATGATGTCGACTTTAAAGAGTGGCAGAAGTACGAAGAGCTGTGCGGCCCAATAGATGCTGAAATTTCGGTGCCTGAGTTGGTGCAACGCGGTGATTTATGTCCGCATCAAGATTATGTTCATTTTTCTCTTCCGACAAAGGATGAGCACCAGAAACTATGGGAGTTCAAAAAGAACACCGCAGGGTTTCTTAAGGAACTTTCGGAGAATAAGCGCTTTTTGGATGCCCTTTCTGCGCATCCTTGGGTTCGTGATACGCAGAGCCACGTTAAAGACATTCTTGATGATCCGCAGTTCTTCTCCTCGATAATTATATTTCTCAATTCGCTTGGCTTTGCTCCGCCTGATTACGCTCTAAACATTTTAGGTGTCAGGGCGGCTGAGGTTCCGGGTGTTGATCCCAAGTGGCTTGAAGTATTGCTGAGTGGGGTTCTTTACTCCTATGTTGATGACTTCTCCGAATTTGATGACACTCTGGTTGCTGTTCGCCGCGAACTTAAGCGAATAGGAGCTATTGAGCGGCGCAGAATAAACCTTGAAGACACCAAGGAAATCAAAAAAATACTAGCCAGTAGCACTGGCAAGCTGAAGAGCATAGCTACGATCACTCGAATGGAAGCCAGGCAACTTGGTGATGATCTACGCATGGTGGTTCTTGCGGACTATATTCGAGAGGCCGAATTGCCTTCTGGTACGGATGACATAGGCCCGCTTAATAAAATCGGTGTGGCCCCAATTTTTGAGCATCTCCGCCGCGAAAGTATCGCCGGCGTCAAACTTGGTGTGCTGACCGGATCTCTGATTATTCTTCCCAAAGATGCTCTTGGCATCTTTGATCAAGTGGTTAGAGATAATCACATCGATAATAGCCATATTCGGTTTTCAGACCTGGCTCATGACAAGAATTTCGTCCGTGTTCATATCAAGGGAGAGCAAAAGCAAAGCATCGTTCACTTGATAACTGAGGTGTTCAATGCTGGCGGAATTACTGCCTTGGTTGGAACGCAGGCATTGCTTGGAGAAGGTTGGGATGCACCCTCCGTAAATACCCTCATTCTAGCCAGTTATGTTGGTTCTTACATGCTTTCCAATCAAATGCGTGGCAGGGCTATTCGTATTGATCCGAGTAAACCTAATAAAACAGCCAATATCTGGCATCTCGCATCAGTTGATATTGAGCGGTTAGATGAAAAGCTGAAATCAGTTTTTACAAAAGAGATATTAAGGCCAGAAGTCTTTGACCCGTTTGATGACATTCAACAGAATGTTGGAGATGATGTGAGGATGCTGCAAAGGCGGTTTCTTGCTTTTGAAGGCGTTTCTTATGAAGCGCCCTTCACAATAGAAAACGGTTCCAAGCGGCTTGCTCTTGCTGGCACGAAATGGACGAATGCTGGTGTAGAGAGCCTTAATCAAAGCATGTTAGCGCGGGCTAAAGAGAGGAACGCTCTGAGCCACACATGGAGCAACGGATTGCATGGTTCCAGCCCGAAACCGGAAATGCGTGAAAACGTTGGTTCAAACTACGCGCCCCAAGGTTTCGTGTTTTTTGAAACCATCCAATACTTAATTATGACAGGTCTTATAACCGCCGCTCTTGCCATTGCGCAGATATTGTCTGGTGTTCGTGGTGTTGAGACATTGGCAATTTGGATTCTGGTCGGTGCTGGTGTAGCTGCGGTTATGATCGCACCAAAAGCTTTCAAGATTTTTCGATTATATCTGCGAAACAGTTCTTTAGAGAAATCTATAACGCAAGTTGGATGGAGCGTCTTAGAAACCCTTCAGTTCATGGAGCACATAAAAACAAGCACTCAAAACCTTCGTATTCAGTCCACGCAAAACAAAATGGGCGTCGTTTATTGTCGGTTGGATGGGGCTACGCCTGCGGAGAGACGTCTCTTTTTGGAGGCAATGGGAGAAGTTTTAGGCCCCTCTGAAAATCCGCGATATTTGCTTGTGCGTTCTTCCAGGCTCGGCGGTATATCTCGCGTGGATTATCACCCAGTTCCAAATTCGATCGGTCAAAAAAAGAAGAATGCCGAGTTCTTTGCTAAACGCTGGGAGCGATATATCGGGCCTTCACAACTTATCTACACACGTAGCCCTGAGGGGCGACTATCACTTTTGCAAGCACGAACGCAGTCCTTTGCTTCAGTCTTTCAGAAAAAGACTGATCGTCTGAGTGTGTGGGAGTAGTACTTGCCAAGGTTGTCTTTGGTGAGGTTAACCGCATGATTTTAAGGTTGCTGCTCACGCAAGACTTTTGAGTTTGGAATTTAATGGTGCATCGCACAATGAAATCCTTAAAAAACGCAAAGAAACGCAAAAGAACGCGTTGCTATGTGGGGGTGTTTTAGGTGGATTGCTGAGCAGGTTTCATGAAGGTGGCGTTCTGGTTTTGAGCGTGGGGAGAGGTTTATGCCCGGCGTGCGGAAAAGTTATCAACTGCCTTTGGGCAGGGCAGAAAAACGCGGCTGGGAGGATAAGTGCGGGAGCGCGCAATTTTCTTACGGGGATAACGTGGTGGCAGCCAAAAAGTGTCGCAAAGAGATGCTTACCTGCAAATAACTTGGAATAATTGCCTCCTGTGAAATTTAACAGGAAAGAAATCTCTGAGATATCAAGAGTTCGTGGCGGCGCCTGTGTATCTGCTATTGATTTGTGCGCTTCACTCTTGGGCGACTTCAGGTGATCTTGCCGTAAAGCACCGCAAAGAACCTTGCCTTGAAGGGAAAAGTAATAACTTACAGAATTATTTACTGTGTGATGTCGAATATTACAGCGCCTGTTAATACCTCATGAAGTCTATACTGACCTTTATACTTGTACTAGGGGCAACCCCGTAGCACAGGGGTAGAATAGCTGCTTGACACATGGGTGAATGTGGTTTCATATGCCTTTGCTATCACATGATATGCAGTAAAGATGAGGAATAGGCCATGAGCCGGTCAGTACTGGTTCTTCAGTATCGCAATAAAAAAAGTTTGGCATGGTTTACGCAAGATGTTCGTCTTGCCTATGACTTCCCAAATGTGTGCGTATAAGCCTACAGGCCCATCAGTCCCTTTGAAAATTTGATTGTTAGACGCCCAATCTACTTGGTGTAACGGGAAAACTACATCTACCCTTGCGCTTCTTCGGGCAAAACTACTCACACCGTCTCTGACAGTGAACGGGTGAGCTGCGTCTTACTTTCAAATCTGGTGACTGCTGCCGCAAGACACAAATTCCAAGATAAACGCCTGTAGTTTCAGGTGCTTGAAAACTTTCGCGCCAAATGGTTGGAGAGCGACCCAACTCGTGCGCCGCTGCGTGTTCCCAAAGGTGGGAGCCAGTATTTGGATAAAGAATGCGCAGTAAAAACATGACGTAAGGACTAGAACAATGAAACGTATCCCTGAGCCGTTCCGCATCAAAATGGTTGAGCCAATCAAGATGACCACTTTCGCAGACCGCGAAAAGGCATTGGCTGAAGCAGGTTACAACCCATTCCTGCTCGCAAGTGATGACGTTTACATCGATCTGCTGACAGACTCTGGCACAGGCGCCATGTCTGACTACCAGTGGGCGGGCATGATGATGGGCGATGAAGCCTATGCCGGATCCCGCAATTTCTACAACCTCAAAGAAGCTGTCCATCACTTCTTCCGTTATGAATATATGGTACCAACCCACCAGGGTCGTGGTGCAGAGCAGATCCTGTTCCCGGCGTTGATCCGCCGCGCCAAGGAAGTGCGCGATGCAGATAAGCACGTGTTCATCTCCAACTACCACTTCGACACCACAGCCGCACACGTAGAGCTGAACGGTGGTGAAGTCGTCAATGTGGTGGACGAACGGGCTTATGACACAACCACTTACTACGATTGGAAGGGTGACTTCGATCTTGAGAAGCTGGAAGCATCGATCAAGGAAAACGGTGCGAAGAACATCACTGCGATCATCACCACAGTGACTTGTAACAGCTCCGGCGGTCAGCCAGTTTCTATGGCCAACATGCGGGCTGTATATGAGATCGGCCAGAAATACGATATCCCGGTTGTGATCGACTCCGCGCGTTACTGCGAAAACGCGTATTTCATCAAGCAGCGCGAGGAAGGCTACGCGGATAAGTCCATCACCGACATCATCCGCGAAATGTACTCCTACGGCGATATGCTCACCATGTCCGCCAAGAAAGACCCTCTGGTCAACATCGGCGGCATGTGCGCCATCCGCGAGAAGAAAGAGCTGTTCCAGGCCGTCCAAACCCTCTGCGTCCCAATGGAAGGCTTCGTAACATACGGAGGACTAGCCGGCCGCGACATGGAAGCACTGGCACGGGGTATGCATGAAGGTGCGGATGAGAGCTTCCTGCACTATCGTATTGGTCAGGTTAAGTATTTGGGTGATCGTCTCGTTGAAGGCGGCGTGCCAATTCAGTACCCAACCGGTGGCCATGCTGTGTTCGTGGATGCGAAGAAGATCGTTCCGCACATCCCGGGTGATCAGTTCCCAGCACAGGCTTTGTGTAACGCGCTTTATCTGGAATCCGGTGTTCGTCCGGTTGAGATCGGTTCCTTCCTGTTGGGTCGTGACCCGGCCACAGGTCTGCAGAAAGAGTCTCCGCTGGAACTGATGCGACTGACCATTCCGCGCCGTGTGTACACCAATGATCACATGGACTACATCGCGGATGCGTTGATTAACGTTGCGAAGAACGCGAAGGATATCAAAGGCTTTGATTTTGAATACGAGCCACCCGTGCTTCGCCACTTCACTGCACGTCTGAAGCCAATCAAATAAGTTGGCAACTTGGGAGGCGCTGCTCTGCGCCTCTCCTCTTTCCTCACGGATATAACAAAACTACTTCACGGGAGAGAAGTAAATGTCTGAGGGCACACAAGTCGGTGGTTTGGGAAAATCCACTGCAACAGTCAGTCCATCCTTCCTAGGCGGGGCTATGATCATCGCCGGCACTGCAGTCGGCGCTGGTATGTTTTCCGTTCCAACCGTTAGTGCTGGCATGTGGAGCATATGGGCCATTCTGGCGCTCGCCTTCACATGGTTCTGTATGCTGCATTCCGGTCTTATGATATTGGAAACAAACCTGAATTATCCAGTTGGGTCCAGCTTCGATACTATGGTGAAAGACACCCTTGGGACAGGGTGGAACACCATCAACAACATCGCTGTTGCGTTTGTTGGCTACATTCTTTGCTATGCATACATCTCCGGTGGCGGATCGATCGTAGTGCATACGCTCGATGCAACTCTAGGCGTTGCACCTCCGCAGATGCTTGCCGGACTGATCTTTGCATTGGGTCTGGCGTTTTTCGTCTGGTGGTCTACCAAAGCGGTTGATCGCATCACAACCATTCTGCTTGGCGGTATGATCATCACGTTCTTCATGTCTGTGACCGGTTACACGTTCAACATGAAGGCTGCAGTTTTCTTTGATAGCGACAGTACTATGGGAATGGGGAGTTACTTCCCGTATCTGTTCGCAGCAATGCCGTTTTGTCTGGCATCCTTCGGGTATCACCACAACGTACCAAGCTTGATGAAGTACTACGGTAAAGAGCCGAAGAAGATTTTGCTCTGCCTTGGTACAGGCACTTTCCTCGCACTGGTACTTTACATTGTCTGGCTATTCGCCACATTGGGCAACATCTCACGTGCCGATTTTGGTCCGATCATTGAACAGGGTGGTAACATCGGCGTATTGGTGGAAGCTCTTGGCCGTGCAGTAGAAAACACCTCTGCATCCAATATGTTGTCCGCATTCGGCAACATGGCTGTGGCCAGCTCCTTCCTTGGCGTAGCGCTTGGTTTGTTCGACTTTTTGGCGGATTTCCTGAAGTTTGATGACAGCCCTGCAGGTCGTGCGAAAACAGCTGCTGTAACCTTCGTTCCTCCGCTGATTGGTGGCATCTTCTTTCCGGATGGTTTCATCATCGCGATTGGTTACGCTGGTCTTGCAGCAACAGTCTGGACTGCGATCGTCCCTGCTCTGATGGTGCGTGTTAGCCGTAAGAAATTCGGCAATCCTCAGTTCCGCGTTTGGGGCGGTGACGCTCTTGTCTGGCTGGTCTTTGGCTTCGGCATTTTGGTCGCAGTCAGTCACATTCTGGGGATGTTCAACGCACTTCCAGTATATCCATAAGCGCCGAGAATGGCATGATGTTCTGCTGAGGCTCGCGGTTGTGAGCCTCAGTTCCGAAATGAGGTATTTGAAATGAAAGGCATACTCTCCATCCAATCCCACGTGACATACGGCCATGCTGGCAACGGCTGTGCTGTATTTCCAATGCAACGTATGGGGCATGAGGTCTGGGCCATCAACACCGTCCAGTTTTCAAACCACACCCAGCATCCGCAAGGTTGGACTGGACAGGCCCATGATGCCAAGCAAATCTCTGAAATCTTTGAGGGATTGGCAAAACTGAACGTCCTCTCTCAGATCAAAGGCATTGTAACAGGGTATCTTGGTGGACCTTCTCATTGCGATGTCATTGTCGACATCGTGAACGAAGTTCGGCGTCACAATCCGGACTGTCTCTATTTCTGTGATCCAGTCATGGGTGCACCTGATAAAGGCTGCATCGTCAGCGAAGGCGTTGCGGAGTTGCTGGTGAGCAAGGTGATGCCGATTGCAGATGTAATTGTGCCCAACCAGTTTGAGCTTTCACAGTTCATTGGTGAGCCAATTGAAACGCTGGAACAAGCCAAACAAGCATGCGCTAAGGCAATGGAAATTGGGCCTAAAATGGTTCTCGCCAAGCACTTGCACAGCGTTTCTGATGATGCTTTCACCATGATGTTCGCAAATGCGCAAGGCAGTTACCTGGCACAGCGGCCGCACCTTCCGTTTGAGCGCCAACCGGTTGGCGTCGGAGATCTAATCACATCTGTATTTGCCGCTGGTTATCTGAATGGACTTTCTGAAGTAGAAGCGTTCCAGCACTGTAATAATGCGGTGTATGGCGTGCTTAAAACCACGCAGGAAAAAGACGAATGGGAGCTGCAAACTATTGCAGCACAACAAGAATTCGTCACACCAACAGAACATTTCGAACTAACAAGCCTATAAAACTGGAAAAACAATGACAGCTATCGATACCTCCAAAGCACCTGCAGCCATTGGCCCGTATGTTCAGGGTGTGAACCTTGGGCAGATGATCATCACGTCCGGCCAGTTGCCGATTAATCCAGAAACCGGTGAGATGCCTGCAGATGTTGCTGAGCAGACCCTTCAGTCTTTGAAGAACGGTCTAGCGATTGTTGAAGAGGCCGGCCTTGCAGCAAAGAACATTAAGAAGACAACGGTTTTTGTGAAAGACCTCAATGACTTCGGTCGTGTGAACGAAGTGTATGGCAAATTCTTTGAAGACAACAACGCTCCGTTCCCAGCGCGCTCATGCGTGGAAGTTGCACGCCTTCCAAAAGATGCTCTTGTTGAGATTGAAATGATTGCCTGCCCATAACGGGTAGGATTTCCCCTGCAATGCTCGTGGTCCAACACGAGCATTGCCCTCATATGCTGAATGCTAATATCTACATTATTTCAATTAGTTGAAACTTTTCGATCTCTGATCGAACTCATAATTTGCAGTAATTTGCCCCTACTATTATCCAGCGCCTAAACCACAATGGCCAAATCCAGCGGCTACTCGTAGGCCTGTGAATAGGTCAATGTCGCCATGTGAAAACATGTTTGCACATAACTGGCTGGTTGGAGTTCCTTTTCGCATTTGCGCTACTACTGGCTGTAGCAGGGTGCTCGGAAATTCCAGGGCATGGCCCAAGTGCCTATCAGGTGGAGAACGCGACTTCTCAACGTGATGCGCAGTCTCTGAGCTATGTCATGCTGGATGTTGATGTGCCTACAGTTCAGCATTTATCCAATTATGCCAGCAACTTACCTCCAAAAGAATTTCGCGTCGGTAGAGGCAAGAGAAGTACGGTCCGTGTGGGTGTTGGAGATCAACTCTCAGTCGGGATCTGGGAGTCTATTCCAAATGGGCTTTTCTCAACACAAGGCCAGAAGCGCACTGAGCTAGGTCTCGTAGTTGATGACCAAGGCAAGATCTACGTGCCATATGTTGGGGAACTGGAGGTTGAGAACAAGAGTATCTCTGAAGTTCGCGAACAGATTCTCGGTGGGCTGGAAGGCAAAGCTGTTGACCCGCAAGTGGTTGTAAACCTTCAGGCAAATGGATCTCATAAAGTCATTGTCATCGGTGATGTGATGCGTCCTGGGCAGTTCCGCGTGCATGAAGATGGGCTCAGTTTGGTTGAAGCAATCTCAGAGGCTGGGGGAACGCGGAATCCGGACTATGAGTCGTTTGTTACTGTCGTGAGGGACGACAAGAAGTTCCGGTTTTCTCTGGACGATATTTCCGAACAGCCTGCCAACAATATTTGGCTCCGACCGAAGGACATTGTTACCATTACGCACCAGCCAAAATCCTTCACCGTGTTTGGTGCGGTCGTTGCCCGGCGCAAACATGACTTCCCCTCTTCGCGGGTGAACCTTTCGGAAGCCATTGGAATGTCTGGTGGTTTGCACGACGGGACTGCAGATGCGACGGGGGTTTTCCTGTTCCGGTTTGAGGACCGGCAAAAGATGATGCCATTGCTTCCTCCTCATGAGCAACATGAAGAGTTTGGTACTGTGCCTGTTGTTTACCGCCTCAACTTGAAAGAGCCAAGCGGCATGTTCCTGACGCAAGCGTTTGAAATCAAAGACAAAGATGTGATCTATGTGGCGAACTCGTCCGTTTCTGAAGTCAACAAGTTCATCAGCATCCTCATCTCTCCTGTAACGGGGACGCTGCGGTCTGGAGTTGCGCTTGCGGGAGTGCCTTAATTTACTTAGTTTGCTTGGAGTTGCAAAGTAAAAATAAGTAATTTCCGGTGAAATGGATTGCGGCGTTAGTTGTTTTAAGCATTTCCCTGAATTAATTCTTTGAGTGATCTAACCAATTTCTCGTCAGTGTGTTTCTCTCCAGCGCTTTCAAATCCAAAATCCAGCAGACGCTGGTCTTGCGGATAAGTTGTGCCGCAGCCGGCATGGATCTCAGTGAAATCAGCAGCTTGCAGGATACTGAGCGCTGTCTGAGTGTTAACACCTGACCCCGGCATCACAGATAATCTGCCTGCAGCGGCTTGGTGCATGGCGGCTAGTTTCTCAATTCCATCAATAGCTTTGTAAGCACTGCCGGAACTGAGGATGCGTTCGAAACCGAGTTCAACGGCGATATGGGTGGCCTCGATCAGATCTGGGGCAAGGTCAATGACGCGGTGGAGCGTGACACCAAGGCCATTGGCGTGATCTATTAAGTTTTTCAGTAGGTTATCGTCGAGTGCGTTGCTATGTTGATTAGCGCCCAGAACAACACCGGCCAAATTGGTATTACGGGCAGCATCAATTTCTCGCTTCATCTGGTCCACCTCTTGCGGGGAGAAGATGAAGTTACCCCCGCGCGGGCGGATCATGGCGTAGACCGGGATAGGCGCTTTGGCCGCCAGTTCCATTAGGCCAACGGACGGCGTCAGGCCACCCATCGCAAGGCAGGAGCACAGCTCAATCCGGTCAGCACCGCCTGCAACAGCAGCATTCAATCCGGCGATGGTGTCGACACAAACTTCCAGCTTCATGATAAAGCCTCCACCTGACCCGCCATAAGATCTTCTGCCGGAATAGCTTTGCGCTTCTCAGGTTGACCGAGCGCGGGCGTCCAGACCCAATAGACGATCTCCTCCTCACATCCCACATTGACCACACGGTGATTGCCTGCTGCATCAATGGCATGGATCACAACACCGCCGATATAGCCGCTTTCAAGCTCTTGCAGTTCTGAGATGGCCAGTCGCAACGCGTCATCCAGTGAGATGCCCAATTTCATGGCCAGCACAATGGTGCGAGCGGTGCCGCAGCGCATGGTCATTTCACCTGTGTGCGTGCACGCGGCGGCTCCATAGCGGCTGTCCGCATAAAAACCCGCACCGGGGATTGGCGAGTCGCCCACCCGTCCGGGGTATTTCCAAGCCCAGCCTGAAGTTGAGGTCGCGGTGCAGATGTTGTTTTGGCTGTCTTTACAAAGGAATACGGTTGTGTCCCGCACCTTTTCGGGATCGGTGATCGCTTTGGTGAGCGGCGCCAGATCCGTGTTGGGAAAGGCAGCCTTTTGCTCCTCGCTCATCACCTCTTCCAGTTTACGCCACCATACCTTCTTGCTGTGCTCCAGTAAGGCAGGGTCCTTGGCAAACCCAAGCTCATCCGCGTAACGGCGAGCCCCCTCACCCACCAGCATTGTGTGCGGCAGGTTATCGAGCACCGCTTTTGCTAGGCGGGTGACCTCCAGCGTCATCGGCACGCCTGCAACCGCGCCGTAATCTCGCGTAGTGCCGTCCATCACGCTGGCATCGAATTCCATGTTACCCAGCAGGTTTGGCCAGCCGCCATAGCCTACACTGCGTACCTTGGCTTCAGCTTCCACAAGAGACAGGCCGGGCACCAGAGCATCCAGTCCATGTGCCCCGTTTTGCAGTTGATCAGCACTGGTGCCAATGCCAGGCCAACTTTCAGAATTACCAAGAACAATCATTGCGCAGCTCAAAACTTATCAGAGAATAAAACACAGCAACTCTTCGGTGCCGTCCCGGTCTTGTCAATGCTACCAATCAGGCTTCTACTGGCAAAACTCATAGGGGCCTATTTGCTGGCACGTAACTAACGCTATGAAAATTAAGCGAAATCAACGCTCTAAATTGGTACTACGCAAACCTGTGAGCGTTTGAGTTGTTTTGTGCGTTCGTTTGAAAGCTTCCGCGTTTTTCTGCGTTGCTGTGTTCCTCGCCACAAATCACACCAAAACACGAAGATGGATGTCTTTCACCTGGTAGTTTTGTGCCGTGTTGCTAAAGAAGTTTGGTAGGCATGGATTAGTTTAAGAGTGTACCAAGCAATTACTATTGCGTTGCTGCTAAGTACCAGGGTTTCTCTGTTTCTTATGTTGCTCCTTTACCCATTGAATGTACTCCCGCACCTCTTGGTCGTTTTTTTCATTGTAAAAGAGGTTCCATAGGAGGAACTTTCTCGGGGCGCGCATTCCGGTAATATAGAGCTCAAATGCCAACGTGCCCGCCCATAAAACGAATGGCAAAACCACGATCAAAAACAGAATATTTTTAAGAGCGAAATCTGTTTCGAAATTGATGAAGAGTGACGCTATCAGGCCTGTAAAGAAATTATAAGCAATGATCGCTGCAAACACGCAACAAACTGATAGCATCGCGCGCAATGGCCCTTTATGGGCGAACTGTAAAAGAGCTCCATAAATTCCCCACAGTTTCAGTATGCTCATGAGCTTGTAGTAAAAAGTTTTTTTAACCAACCAACGCCAAATCATAATAACCTGCTGAAAATCCTTAAATAGATAACAAGGGCGAGCATAGCGTCGAAACTTCTAGTTGCAATGGGTTATCTAATGAAAGGCAGAGCCAATTAGCTCTGTGTTTTCCCCCTCAGTTCAACGTTGTCCCATTCAGCGTGGCAAGCCAGTTGGCGAAGATGCCGCTGGAGGTGCGAAGCTGTATGTCTTGTCCAGCAGTGATGTCCATCAGGATGTCGCGAGGAGAAACGCCGTAGTGTTCCTTGAAGCTGCGGGTGAAGCTGGAGGCGTGCGAGAAACCACAACTCTCGGCGATCTGCTGGATCTTGACTGCATCACTTCCAGAATGCAGCAGCTTGCGCATGGCGTGTTTCATGCGGATGTAACGCAGGAAGGCGACGAAGCCGCCCATGGGCTCAAACAGGCGATAGAGCGTTGTGCGCGATACATTGAGGTGATGTGCTACTTCTGTGCTGTTCAGGCGTGGATTGGCATAGGTCCGGCTGATGTATTCCGCGGCTTGCAAAAACCGTGCTGCGGTCTGGCTGTTTTCGTCCAGTGCAAATGAGGGGCTCGGGCCGTTGTTCATCTGGTTGGCGACCAGCTTGGCGATGCACTCCACGATGGGCGTGACGTCTTCATCTGTCAGATACGCCAGTTGACCGCGTAGCAGTTGCATCATGCTGATCACGGCGTTGGTTGAGCCGCCTGTTGCAGGGAGGCACAGGGTTGGGTAGGTGCGGTCCCCATGAAGGAAGGGCGCCAGAATTGCCCGTGGCAGAGCCAATGTCATCAATTTGTAAGAGCCATGGTCCACCACAAAGGGTTCGGCCATATCCTGTACGATCAAATGACCGGGTTGGAGCTCCACGCTCTCTTGACCCATATGGGTGACGCAATTGTGGGTGTGATCATAAAACTGCACAAACACAGCATCCATGCCATCACGGGCGATGCGTTGGCTGGTGCGGATGAACTTGTGCGGGGTCGCGTTGATGGTTGCTACAAAGCCGCTTTTATAACGAGACCCGCGCACGCCTGCACCAAAGGCATCCGGTGAAGCGGTGCTGGAAGGTAAGCAAGCCTCTCCCGTCGCTTCAGCGACCCCCTCGCGCCATTCATCCCAGTTGATGCTGGGCCGGTAAATTACCTCAGGTCTCGGCTCATTCATTGAGTTGTTCGATTCAACAGACATTCTACTCGGTACTATACTGCAACTTGTGCGGGGTAATTCCAATCTGTACTCGAAATATTCCTGAAGGCTGGAGAACGAAGGAGCTTCAATCCCGATTGAGAAAGGGACCGGCGAGGCCACTCCGTTCTGTCAGTTTTGCGTCCCCTCCCGTTGAAAATGATGCAAAACGGGCATTGATACCGTGGTCCTGCTTGTGGTTGGAGGCAAGGCGGTGTTGAGCAATGTGTCCTACGCTAAGTCTGACAGGAATGGTGTCCCTCCAGCCTTCAGATGACCAAAATTCAGGAAGCGATCCCCAAGCCTCGGCCATAAAAAAAGAATTCTGAAAATGAATGCAGTGTTGACCAACAGATCAAGACACCGAAAACAAAGTCACCGCCATGTCGTCCCATCCATAATGCCACAGTAGGTCTATCCTTCTAAAGGATCGCAGCGAAAACAAGGGCGTGAAACAAATCGCTAAAACAAAGCTGTGCTTTGAAACGTCAGGTTAAGAGAGATGGACGGCTGGATGCGGATACGCTCATTAAAGATCGAATCGATTTTTAGATATTACATATTTTTAAGCCTTAGCCGGCTCATCAGCACCAGTTTTTATGAGACGGCAAAAAGGCGAGCACTAAGGCTCGCCTTTTGAAACTGGGCTAGAAAAATAGGTCAGGCACTGACACGGGCAGCCAACTCCGCGTCGTTTTCAAGCAGCTTATCCATCCGAGCTTTCTTGATGAGTGGGTTCAGCTCCGGGTCCTGGATGTGAGCAAGCAATGTTGCGATAGAGGCCTCCATGGCAGCTTCTGCAACCACCGCCAGACCGTGAAAGACGAAGGGACGCAAGTAAGTCATGCCAGTCATCAATGCCGTTTGCTGAAAGGGCTTGAGCAACTCATCCATGCTGAAGTTGTTGTAGCCGCCTGCATGGTAGCTGTCTTCCGGTCCCCCGGTGGAGATGGCCAGCACAAGCTCTCTGCCCACCAGTTTTTTGCTGCCCGGGCCGTATGCAAAGCCGTAGGTCAATACCTGATCCTGCCATGCTTTCAGAACGGGGGGAGCGGAGTACCAGTAAAATGGAAATTGGAAGACGATGCGATCGTGGGAGAGCAGGAGTTGCTGCTGTTCTTCGACGTTAAAGCTCATTGTTGGGCCGCCAACACGGGTCAGATCAAGCACTGTGATGTCGTCGGTTTCGGCAAACGCTTTAAACCAGGAGCGGTTGATGCGGGACTTGTTGAGATCGGGATGGGCGGTGAGCACGAGGATTTTCATAGGGGGAGAGCCTCTTTGAATTTCTGATGCTGTCTTTATAGATGGATGGTTTCATGCTATTAATTGCCTTAATATCGATCTGATAGATGTATGGAATCGAATAATGCGTCTACCCCTTGCCATGCTGGAAGTGTTCAACGCCATTGCTCAGAACGGCAGCCTCAAAGGCGCAGCTGTGGCACTCGGCATCAAACCGTCCACGGTGTCTCATCAGCTGAAGTCGCTGGAAGAACAGCTCGGGACGGCGTTATTCGTGCGCACCACCCGGTCTGTGACCCTGACAGACGCAGGCCGTGCCCTGCAAAGCGGAGCCGGTGCGGCCTTTGATTTGCTGGGGCAAGCGGTGAAGGATGCGAAAGATCATGGCAGCAGCGCCCGAGGTAGCCTCAGGCTGACATTGCCTGAGTTTGTGTTTCACTCTTTCCTTGCTGATCTTCTGTCCAGCTTTCAGGAGGCTTATCCGGAGATACAGCTGGAGCTGTCACTCAGCGATGCCATCGTCGATATTGTCGCTGACGGGCTGCATGGCGGGCTCCGTCTGGGCGGAATGATTGCACAGGATATGATTGCGATCCGCCTCTCCAACCCGCAACCCCTGACCGTGCTTGGCAGCAAGGCCTATCTGGATAAGCATGGCAGGCCCGAAAAACCTGAAGACCTGCTGGCGCATAACTGCCTTCAGTACCGCTTCCAAACATCCGGGCAGTTGGCGCCCTGGGTGTTTCGGTTGGATGGGGACCGTGTTGAGATTGATGTGCAGGGCGGGCTGATCCTCAACACCCTGCCCGCTCAACTGCAGTTGATGGAACAGGGCATGGGGCTGGTGCTCACCTTCCGCGACTACGCGCTGATAAACTGCGACCTGACAAAGGTGGAATGCCTGCTGGAGGACTACCTGAAGCCAGTGGACCCGATCTACCTGTTCTACCCACGCGAATACAAAAACCTGCAACCCCTGCGCCTGTTCATCGACCACATCAAGACCCATCGGCAGTTGTCGTAGCTAGCTAACAGGCGCCTTATACGGGGGGACCTGGCGCAGGACCATGCCGTGTTTTTGGTCGGCTTTGTAGCCGAGGCTTTCGTAAAAGCCTCTTGCGCCGCGGTCTTGTCCGGTCAGCAGCATGATTTTGTAGGCGTTGGCTTGCCATGCGGCATCTCGCAGGGCCTCCATGACCATCCGGCCAAAGCCTCTGCCTTGGTAGGCGCGGAGCGTCACCACGTTCTCAACAAGGCAGTAAGGGCGACCTCCATAGGTCATGTTGGGCATAATATGAAGCGTGGCGCAGGAAACGACCTGGTCGTTAATCTCCACCCCAAAGAGCGAGGTGCCGTCATGTTGCAAAAGCTTGGCGAATTGCGCAGGTCCGTCTTTGCCATAAACAAGCGGAATGCCATCTGTCAGTTCATTCAGGAGCGCGACGACATCCTCATAATCATCGAGAGAGAGTTGGCGGACGGTGATGGTCGGCGAGAGGACAGTCATAAGGGGACTCACTGAAAACGTGCGGCATTGAATATGAAACACGTTTACCGCGAGGTTGCTCTGTGCTCCAGTCACTCTCTATTGCGTTTTATTGCAGGCCTGTGCAACAGCCCGGGCAATCACCTGCTCCTCGTTGGTGGGCATGATGAAGACGCGGACTGGTCCGGTTCCGATTTCCGGGGCGTTAGCCTTGTTTTTCTCCTGATCGATGGTGATGCCAAGGAATGCCAGCGGTTCGCAGACATTGGAGCGCACGCGTGCTGAGTTCTCGCCTACTCCAGCACTGAAGATCAGCGCATCAATGCCTTCCAACGTGGCGGCCATGGCGCCCACTTCGCGGCGGATCTGGTAGCTGTAGTAGTTGACGGCTTGTCTGGAAAACAGCTCTTCAGAATGCTCCAGCACGCGCATGTCGGAGGATTCCTCAGACAATCCTAAAAGCCCGCTGCGGCGGTAGATGATGTTCTCGATCTCTTCTGCCGACAGTTCTTTTTCCTGCATCAGGTAGAGCATGACGCCCGGGTCCAAACGCCCGCACCGTGTGCCCATGGGCAGGCCATCTACGGCAGAAAAGCTGGTGCTCGCGTTGATGGAGCGGCCATCTTCCACGGCGCACATGGAAGCGCCATTGCCCAGATGCGCGATCACGAGACGTCCGCGTGCCACATCCGGATATTCGCGGTGCATCTCACTGCAGATATAGTCGAAGGAGAGACCGTGGAAGCCATAGCGGCGGACACCTTCCTCATAAAAATGGCGTGGTATGGCAAAGGCGTCATTGGGGAAGGTGTGACCGGCATGGAAGGCCGTATCAAAGCACCCGATCTGCAGCACGCCGGGAAATACATGCTTGGCCGCACGGATGGTTGCCAGACTGTAAGGCTGGTGCAGCGGCGCCAGCGGGATCAGCTGTTCCAGCTCCTGCACCACTTCTGAGGTCAGCTCTGTTGGTTTGTAAAACGCGTTGCCGCCATGGACGATGCGGTGGCCAATGCCTACCACGGACTTACCCTTCAGATGGGGTTCCACGCGGGTGAAGATGGAAACGACAGCGCCGGCATGGTCAACGTGGCCCAGATCTTCCACGATCTGCTCACTCGCTGTCTGCATTTTCAGACGGGCTTGAGGGCCAAGACGCTCAATGATGCCGGAGATGAAAAGCTCAGGCTCGGTCTTCGCTTTGTAAAGCGCAAACTTGACTGAGGATGATCCGGTATTGAGCGTAAAATAGAAACTCATGCTTTCTGGCTCGCAGCGTAAAGAAGCGCAACAGCGCAAGACATCAATCGGGCCTTATCGTCATCTGCACGGCTGGTGAGGATCACCGGACAGCGGGCACCCATAACAACTCCGCACACTTCTGCATGGGCAACAAAGGCCAATTCCTTGGCTAGCATATTGCCAGATTCCAGATTAGGCACAACCAGTACATCTGCCCTACCTGCAACAAGGGAGGTGATGCCCTTGGTCACGGCAGCATCAATGTCGATGGCGTTGTCCATGGCCAGTGGGCCATCCACGATGCCGCCTTTGATCTGGCCGCGTTCTGCCATTTTGGAAAGGATCGCTGCATCCATGGTGGAGGGGATTTTGGTGTTTACCGTTTCTACAGCTGACAAGATGCCCACCTTGGGCTGCTGCTGGCCAAGCGCCAGTGCCAGATTGATGGCATTCTGGACAATGTCGACCTTGGCTTCCAGATCTGGTGAGATGTTGATGGCTGCATCGGTGATAAACAGCAAATGGTCCAATCCCGGCACATCCATCACAAACACATGGCTGAGGCGATTGTCCGTGCGCAAGCCCACATCCCGTTTGACGATCTGTGCCAGCAGCACATCGGTGTGGAGCTGTCCTTTCATGATGGCTTGGGCCTTACCCTCGCGCACCAGGGCAACGGCCTGTGCTGCCGCCTGGCTGTGGCTTGCAACATCAATGATATCGCAATGAGCCAGATCTTTGCCAAGACGGTCCGCAGCGTCCTCAATCTTTTCTCGCGAGCCAATCAGGACAGGCTCAATCAGCGTGTTTTCAGCAGCCAGTAATGCGCCGCCCAGTGACTTGCGGTCTTCCGGCGCGACAACGGCGGTGATCAGTGGAGGCAGTGGGCGCGCAAGATCCAGCAATCGGTCAAAGTGCTCGTGACTGCGCACTGTCAGGCCGGGGAGGCTCACTGCCTTGGCGATTTTGCTGGTGCGCGGGGCGATGACCTCAGCCTCGCCCTCTACAATCACCTGACCGCCTGCACGTTCTACAGTGGTTCGCAGCGTCACCACATAATCAGGTAGCTTTTCCGTCACCTTTACACGGGCTGTCAGGTGGTCGCCTTCATAGGCGCGGCCCAGAAAGCGCAGGCTCTGGCTTTTGTAAAGTGTGCCCGGTCCGGGCATCTGGTTGCCCAACACTGCGGAAATCAGGCTTGCGACCCAGAGCGAAGGGGCGACACCTTCAAAGTCGCCGTCTCCGTCGCGGTCCTCCTTGGGCAGGTGAATGGGGTTGAGATCGCCGGAGGCATGGGCAGAGACGTAAAAGTCATCAGCAGAGCAGGTCCGCTCATACGTGGCTTCCATGCCCACTTCGATCTGGTCATACGGAGTATTCTTGTAGGTTGTTGTCATCAAACCTTCCTAACCCCATTTGAGCGACTTCTTCAGACAATGCCACAGTTCCAGCGAATTGGGCGCCATATTTTCTTCCTTGCCGATGATGTAGGACACGGCTTTGTACGCAAAGGTCTTGTCCTTCTCGCTTTTCAGCAAGCCCGGCAACGCATTATACCCTGCTTCCATTTCGAAACGGGAAATGAGCGTCTGATCATGAATGAGGAAGTTGCGCTCTTTCGGATCCATGGATTTGAAGGGTGCCCATGTGGTCAGCACTTCGTTGAACCGTTCCAGCTTTTCGCCGCGCACTTCGGTGCGGGTGTCGGCAATCATCAGCACAATGCGCACGATAGCCGCTGCAGCACCGCCTTTTTCGATCTTTTTCAGCGCGTTCTGAATGCTGGTCAGGCTGTGCAGGTCCTGCAGTGGCACCTTTGGCCTGCGGAATGACAAGGCCTTGCCGTATTCCACGGCTGGCGGTGAGGCCCAGAAGGTGAGGAAGCTGTTTTCTATGAAGGCTTCGCGCATATCCTTGAGCGCATCCCAGCCATATTCAATGCTGTCGGCCATCAGTTCCTCCCAGTAATGGAAGGGTGTTTTGGCCATGTTTGGTGTGTGGTTCTCCTTCACCGCTGCTGCGGCCATCGTGGGCCAGAACATGAAAGGGTTGGTGGAGGCAAAAGCACCATTTGCCAGCCGCATGGGGTGCATGTCGCGCGTTGCATCTGCCGTTTGCGGGCTATTCATGGTTTTCAGAACAGGGCCGATGGTGCTGTCATACATGTCCTCCCAGCTTTCTGAAAAGCGGGCGACACCTGCAAACGCTTTTTCTTCATCGCGCTCACCAGTTTCCAGTAGCATTTCATCAATGGTCTTACGGGCAAAGCTCACCTTGAACTTAGCATCACACCCCTTGCCTTTTTGCTCTTCGATCTGCAGTTTGTAGAGCCCCGGAGGCATGGCCTCAATTGTCTTCAGCGTGGAGGCCACCTGCGTGTGTTCGCGCTTGGCAACGCTGGAAGACACGAAGATGCCCAGATGCCCGACCTGATCATGAAGCATATAAAGGATACGCTGACCGAGGATCTCGATCTCGGCTTCATCCGTGTAGGTATCGGCAATCCAGTTGAGCGCCTGATCCGGTGGGGTGATGTTGTCGCCGTAAGAGGAAAACACGATGATGGGCGACTTGATGGTCTTCAGGTCGATGGGGCGTCCCGGTTCCAGAAACGCTTCGTTTTTCGCCAGCTTGTTGCCGATGAAAAGGTTGTCCAGAATCCAGCGGAATTCCTCCTCCGTCATGTAGTAGAAGCCGCTCCACCATTTCTGGAATTCCAGATAGCGCTCTTCGCCACTGTCGATGTTGGTGTAAAGGTCATAGTACTTGCGGAACCAGTTGCGGCCCGGGTTCAACATCTCGAAATTCTGCACCAGATTGGCGCCGTCAAAGACGCCGTTGCCCAGATCGGCGGAGAGCAAAGCAGGCACAATGCCGCCCGTCAGGCCAGCTGAATAGCGCATGGGGTCCTGCCCCATTTTACCGCTCCAGTAGGACATAGGCGCGCCGTTGAGCACAATCGGCCCCACCAGATCCGGATAGATCGCGGCCAGAATAGCCGTCGCCCACCCACCCTGACAGTTACCAACCACAATCGGTTTCGGGCTGTCGGGATGGCGCGAGATGATCTCACGCAGGAAGGCCGCCTCGGCATGGGTGACGTGCGCCAGTTCCTGATTTGGCTCTGGCATGGGGTGAAAGGCGACGAAGTACACGGGGTGCCCGTCACGCAGGGCGACGCCCACCTGACTGTCATTCTTGAACCCGCCAATACCTGCACCATGGCCAGCGCGCGGATCGATGATCACATAGGGGCGCTTCCAGTCCAGCACCTCCACCCCTTCAGGCGGAATGATCTTCAAAAGCATGTAGTTACAGGGGCGCGGCAGGTTGCGACCTTCCACCACGATCTCGTAATCGTAGATCAGAACCGGCGGACAGCCTTTGGCCATGTGGTCAAAGTAGGTGTCACTGGCTTCGCGCAGGGCATCCATGGTCAGGATGGCGCGTTCGCTGGATTCCTTGAGATAATGCGACCACGCATCCAGCAGTTTCTTGGGCGTGTCGTACGGGCCCCAGGATGCCGCCAGTGCTTCGCTCTTGGTCTTTGACTTTGCCTGTTTCTTCTGCAGATCGTTCATCAGGCGCGTGGAGCGCCGTGAGTTGGCGACTTGCAAAAACTGGTTCTGTTCCGCGAGAGCCGCAAAGTAATCGGTCGTTCGCTTGCTAAAGAGTTCTACTTGCATAATCTACCTCGGTGCCTGCCTAACCAATGATGCGGTAACCGCCGTCAATGGGGTGAACCACGCCTGTGATGTTTCGAGCTTCATCACTGGCCAGAAAGGCGGCATATGCGCCAATGTCTTCAATACTTGCGAGTTTTCGTGTGGGCGCGCGCTGCGTTGCGTCGGCCAGCATCTCATCAAAGCTGGCAATGCCGCTGGCAGCCCGTGTTGCTAACGGGCCAGGCGACAAAGCGTTGACGGAGATGCCTTTCTGGCCCAGTTCTGCTGCCACATAGCGCGTGGTGCTTTCCAGCGCGGCTTTCACCGGGCCCATGATGTTGTAATGGCTGATCACCTTTTCCGAGCCATGAAACGTCACGGTCATGACGCTGGAGCCGGGGGACATCAGCGGTTCTGATTTGCGAATGAGGCGCAGGAAGGAGTGCACGGAGATGTCCATGGCCACCCCAAACCCCTCTGCCGAGCAATCCACCACGCGACCATGCAGGTCAGCCTGCGGGCAAAAGGCGATGGAATGCAGCAGAATGTCCAGCGAACCCCAAACCTGCTCGATTTGCTGGTACAGGGCCTCCATCTGGTCTGGATCTGTCACATCCAGCGGCGCAAAAATGGCTGCATTGGCTTCTTCTGCCAGTGGGGCCACATGCTTTTTCGCTTTGTCATTCAGGTATGTAAGAGCCAGTTCTGCGCCCTGTGCCTTCATGGCTTTAGCGCATCCCCATGCAATGGACTGGCTGTTCGCCACCCCAACAATAAGGGCTTTCTTGCCCTTCAATGAAAACATGCGGTCATTACCCTGTTGGTTGAACCCTGTCATTTGGAAGGAAAACAACAAGACTAGAAATAGCTATACAGGAGAAATAAGGAAAACCAAGGTGCGAAATCTAGTAAATGAATTGGGTGATTGTAATATTCAAAGAGTGGCTATTTGCGTGATATAGTAAAAATATAAATTATTTTGATTTTATAAATTTAATATTTTTATATGGCGAAGGAAAACTGGAAAGAATACAGGCTGGTTAGATTAAAAATGCAGAGTGGGGCCGACGCCGAAGCTTGTTATCCAGCAAACGGAAACTGTGATATTTGCTGTATCACCTTGTGAAAGTGCTTCAGGAAACAGTCTGCAAATAGCGGTGCAAATTAATGATCAGGAGGACGCGCAAAGACATCATGTGCCGCAATAAAGTCGTGAAATGCTGCGGAGTGATTGCCTTCAAAACAACCGAAGCTTTTTTAACCATGAACGCTGTTGTAGCCACGTAGGGCTTGTGGTTGATTTTCGTACTGGCAACGCCATGCACAACGAGGAGAGTGCCAGATATCTCCTTGTCATCCCCATTGCTCCCTCCCTCCCAGTCTACCAGTCCCATCGGTGGTCTCAAAATACCTAACTCCCTGAACCATCGCAATATTGTCATCAGTTTTGCTTGCTGGAAGGAAGAGAACGACAATTTTTTCCAAGTGGCAGGAACAGAGTGCCAGTCAGCACAGAACCATCAGACCAACGCTTATATGAGTGATGACTAAAGCGTGTACCCGGAACGTGCTTCCCGCATGAGGGCAAGCAGTTCCACTTTAAAGCGATGGTGCTTTCATGACCGGATCAAATTACTCAGTTTCAAACTCTCAGCCCCCGGCTCCTCAGCCCAACATTGCTCAATATGCAGATGTTGCCCCACCGAAGCCGAGTGAGCGGATCGTTGAAAACTCTCTCAACTACGTGACGAAGAAAACACCTCAGCACGAAGCGGTTCTGGGTGAAATCAAGCGCGAGCTCAATTCTTATTTCAGCACAGAAGTCACGGAAAAGGTAGTAGATCACTTCCTCTCCACAAAGCCGCACCTCCCAAAGTCGAGCATTCTTGCCACGCTCCTTCATGTGCCAAGCAAGGCTTCTCAGCAAGCGCAGGAAAAAGTGACAGCACTCTTTGAGGAAGCCCATGCCTATGGCACCAGACTGACGCTGGAAACGTTTTTTGAAGGGGCCGCGATCCCGGATGACCCGAAAAAGGCAGCAGAGGTTCTCACCACTCGTATTGTGGAGCTGGCCAAGAGCGCAGATGCGGATGGTATTTCCAGCATCACCCGGTCGCTGAGCTTTCTGGGTGGTTCAGACAACGCGGTGTTGAAAGAAGCCGTGCCGATTGCGTTGAAGGCGGTTCATTCCACCCTCGTCTATCCAGAAAGTGTGCGGACGCAGAACGCGGCGCAGGGGGGAGACGTTGCGCGCGTGCCGGGCGAAGTGACAACCCATCTGCTTGCACTCCTCAGAAATGAAGCGCAAACCCCGGGTCTGAACCCGACAACTGCTGGCCATCTGGCTGAGGTTGATGGGTATGTGAAGGATCAGGTGCTGGGCCATCGGATCTCCGTGCCGGAAACCCGCGAGTTGTTGACCGCTGTTGCGGATCGCCTCGAGGAGATCGGCCTGACGGGTCTTTCTGATGAGACAAAGACGCTGCTTAGCCAGCTGGGCAAGAGTGATAACCCGCCGCTGACGCGCCTGCACGATGCAATCTATTCCCGCGTACTCGACAGTACCTTTATTGCGGACATGGTTCACGACACACCGCAGTCCGTGATGAACTCCGCCCAACTGGTGAAAGATGGCATTCGCGATGTGATTTCCATCCAGACCCCGCGGGTGCAGAACCAGACGGCCATGACCATGCACCGGATGATGGCGGGTAATGAGCGGTTCTGGATGCCGGAATGCCCGGAACTGATGGAGTTTGTGCAAGGGCCGCGCGAAGATGCACTCTTGAATCTGGACAAGTTTTTGTCCGCACCAACCCGCAACGGATATGACGCCATTGCTGTTCCCATGCTGGTCGTGAAGTCCACGGTTGCCTTGCATGCTTTGTTGACCAAGACGGTGCCTACAGACCGGCAACCACTGGTCGTCAACGGCAAGCAGGTCGCCGACTTGCCTGCTTATATCAAGGTTGCGAACAAGGCCTATCAAGGGATCTGCAAGGAAGCCAACCGCACAAATGCGCCGGAAGATCCAGGTCTGGCGAGAGAAGACAGACCCAAAGTTGGGCGTACGGATACTCCAAAGAGTGCCCATGCGGGCATTACGCTTGGGTATCAGCCCGGCAGTGTTACGTTTGAAGGAGATGCAGACAAAATCCCAAGCACGCATCCGGCGGATGTGAATCTGCCAAAGCTGCAGGAACCGAGTAAGTCTCAGGTGGAAGCGCTGTCTCGCGGCATGCCGTTTGCCTCTGGCGTTTCTGGTTCGACCAACCTGAACCTGCATTTCCTGCATTATCTGAGGCACACCTCCCCTAACCCGGACCAGATCCCGGACTCCAAAGACTACATGGTCGCGAACACCATGTTCCTGAACTATGACGGCGGTCACTCAATCCACGAGGCACTTTGGGTTGGGCAGGAGCTGGACGGTACGCTGGGGCTGGATCTCGGTCTGGCACAAGCGAAGCCAGATGGAACACAGATCGACTCGTCAAGCTATGTCTCCGACCTCAATGACTTCATCGGCCTCTACGATGGCACGGAGACTGGCGATGCTTTGGCACGAGCCAAGGACAACGCCTTTGATGCGACGCTGGATTACTTTGATGAGCACAGCTACGCAGCTGGGAAACCCGTGGGCGCAGCCTGAGCCTCAAACCATATTGAGAATAGAACATGAAACACGCTGAAACACTTATTGCCGAGCTTGGCGAGAAAATCGGGCTGCCAAACCTTCAACTGGACGAGGAAGGGCTTTGCTCTTTTGACGTTGAGGAGGAGTTTATGCTCACTTTGGGCGCGAACAATCAGGATGAGGTGATCCTGTTCGCCCTGCTGCCTGACATCCAGAAAGACAAACGCGAAGCAGGGTATCGGTTGTTGCTGCAAGCCAACCTGCTGGGCAAAGGCACCGGAGATGCGGTTCTTGCCATGACAGAAGGCGACAACCAGCCAGCGCTGAACTCAAGGTTCTCTGCCAAGAGCCTTGGTGTGACGCAGCTTGAAGAGAAGCTGGATACATTCATCAAGCTCGTCAAACTGTGGCGCGTGACCATCGATTCCCTCAATACCTCGCAAAATGAGGGGGCAACACAGCTTCATCCTTCAAACGATGAATGGCTTCGTGCATAAACTTGAGCGCTTGCCATCCAGTTGGGCTGTCTTCAGCCAGCCCAACAGTCCTTTAGCCCTTTAAACCACTGCTCTGGACAGTGCTTGCTCCGTGATCTGGGTGCAGATTTTTTCTGCGATCAGGGGGGCAAGGATGACGCCGGGGTGGCTGCCTGCGACGAAGGCGTTGGAAAAGCCGTTGATGGGACGGGCCAGAGGCTCAATTAAATGGCTGGCGGGGCGCTGGCCGACATGAATGGACAGCAGCTCCACCTGACCGGCGTTGGTGAAGGTGTCTTTGACGGCCTGCACTATCTGCGCGCCAATACGCTCCAGCTCGGCAGGATCATCCGTTTCCGGCGGATTTTCAGCCAGAGCGAAGTTGCCAAGACCCAGGCTGCGCATCTCGATATCCGGCGTTTGCAGCACAGGGGTGAAGTCCGGCAGTTCTGCGCTGAGCTCAATGTAGGTGGACGGCGAGGTGTAAAGGCCATGTTTCGGCTCATACGGAGCGATCAGGCTGCCATTGCCGCCACCGGTCGCCAGTACGGTGAAATCACTGGCAAAGACCTCATCATTCATGCGGATGCCGTTGCAGTGATGGTCGGTGACATCCAATGCACTCATTGAGCTGTTCAGCACCACGTCGCCGCCCAGACGGATCAAGACATCAACCAGCTTTTCGATGACTTTAGGTGGATACCAGCTGACATCTTCTTCTGAATGGGCTGCCAGCTCTGGCGGGTTGGCGAGTGCTGGCAGATGCTGCTGCAGCTCTTGCTTGCTCATGGCGCGGGTTCGGGTGCCTGCCTGCCGTTGACGGTCAATCACGGCTTGCGTTTCTTCCGGAGTTGCGCGCCAAACAATGGCGCCGCCTTCCGCATCAAACAGCGTGCCGTCAAATTCGGCGTTCAAAGCTTTGTAACGCTGCATGCCATCGGTCAGTAACGGGAACAAATCTGGATGCTTAATCGGATCATTGGCGATGTGGCCAATCCAGCCAAAGGAGGTGCGGGAGACATCTCCGCCCACACAGTGGTTTGCATCAAACAGGGTGACTTTGAAACCTTGACGTACGAGTTTATACGCAATCATGGCTCCGGTAATCCCGGCCCCGATCACGTTAACGCTTAAATTCTGCATAGATGCCTCAGTTCAAAGAAAAAGATACCGGCCAGCGACAAACATCGCTGAGCAGCTGAAGAATTCAAAGGAATGGCTATGCGCAGACCCTAACGAACCCTCCTGTTCGGTGGAACCGGCATCCTGAAAAATAAGAGGGTAGTGATATATTTGTCGCGACTAATATAGGCGGCATGGTGATTTTGGTTACGGGTCGGTTTCGCGAGTAAAACAATGCCTTATAACTTATCGAAAGATATTTTGGGGGAAGCGGAGCATGTTGAACAGGGATTCGGAACTGGGCCAAGGGTCCTGTCTGAGGCTAAGACGATACTCGGAAACTAACTTCTGAGCGAATAAGTCTAAAGCGATAGTTCTAAAGTAGCTCGAAGTGCACTCTAGGAGAGATTTGCAACAAAGCCCGATCCCAGCAACACGGTTTTCATCCTGTGAGCATAGCTGTGTAGCATTTGCAGCGTGTGATCCGGATCAGTCCGCAAATGATTTAGGAAGGTATCTTTCGGCAGCACCATCGTTTGTAGATGAGATCTTGCGATCACATCTACAGACTGAGTATCATCGGTCAAAAGGGCTAATTCGCCAAGAACCTGACCTTCGCCCAAGACGGCTAGAGCAGCGCCGGATTCAGCATGGCGCACTTCTGCTTCGCCTTCAATAATCACAAAAGCCGAGTTTCCCTTTACACCAGCCTGCAACACAGTTTCGCCGGCGTTGAACAGCATGTACTCGTAGGATTGCAGGAAATTATAAAGTTGGGTGCGTTTCGCAAATGTTAGAAAACTGTCTGCCAAGTCTCTCATATCCAGCATCATAGGGACGAAATTCCCCCCCAAGTGCGGATCATACCGCAAGTCGCCAACAGGTTTGAAACCAACGCGACCTAAAAGTTTGCCGATAGCCGGGTTCGTTGGCGCGATGACATGCGTAATGTCGTTTGAAACGGCGAAATAAGCCGATAACGAAATCAGGTGAAGTGCAATACCTAGCGAGCGCTGCGCTTCACGAACACAGAACATGCCCACACTCATCATATTGACGTTCTCTTTTGGCAGATGCTGACGAAAATCGTAATAGTCATCCGCTGGCACCCCCACAGAGGAATCGACGTTAATCCTTAGCGCACCAACAATCCTGTCGTCTCGTGTCGCCAATATGTTTCGCGTTGTCGATAACGTGTCGAACCTGTCAACAACCCTCTGGTCAGCGGTTGGTTGAAACAATTTTTCTTGCAAACAGAACACGTCATACCGCAACTTCAGAATGCTATCGATCTGTACTGGATCCGTTGCGATGTTCAACCGGATTGGCATGATGCCTCGATCTCAACGCGAGTGCTGTTAACTTGTGCCTGGGCCAAGCATTCCCCACGATGCAACATTGTTGGCGTGGTGTTGGGGAGATAACGATCCTTCAGCTTGGGCCCCTCGGCCACATCCAGCAAAACATATCCTTGCTCGTTGATGAAACCGGCTAAATCCGTGCGCCGAATGGTCCAACTCACTGGTTCACCTTTCATTCGCAGATAGAGGCGCAACAAAGGGCCGCAATTGTTCTCGGGATCGGAGAAAGGGGTAACGCTACTGAATACGATCCGCGTCTTTTGGCCCAGTTCTCTGAGTCCTGAAAAGAGTGCTTTCACATCTGAAACCGGCAAGTACATGAGCACGCCTTCACAGATGAAAACAGCAGGTTTGGCGCCGTCATAGGACTCATGAGAAAGTAACGCTTCCTTAGCGCTGGTCTTTTTGAAATCCACTTCGATCAGATGAAGGTTGTCGGCCACTTGGCCATCTAAAGCCATTTGCTTGTGAGCACTGGTCGCCGGATGATCCAATTCAAAAAAAGTAACCTCGGGAAACTGCGAATGCAGTTCATAGGCAAGCGTATCTAAACCTGCGCCAAGGATTGCGACCGTGCTGTAGCCCTCGGAGAGGGCATTTTCGACAGCGTCGCGTATATACTTCTTACGTAACCCGTAATGCGTTGAAATACCGGGTAATGTCAGCCTTTCCATAAATGGAACGAGTGCACGAAACCAACGACTGTTGAGCTGCTTCAGTCGTTTTCTGCCTTCGTCAGAGCCGTCCAAGATAGTTTTGCCTGCTTTAAGAGCCTCTGCAGTGACAAGATGTCGATATCCTGGTTTTTCTGCAATCAACAACAAGCCTTGCAACACTGTGTAAGCGGTTGAACTTGCAACTCTGTCTTTCATTCTTGCTCCATAAACTTGCGCCTTGATTGACTAAGCACGCGGTCAAATCAGGGAACCCTGAGCAGGTATTTCTCAAGTAGGTTGTCATTTGGCGATTGTTATCGACGTTGCCACAGGTCTTAAGTGTCCAGATTGGATCGGCGCGTTGTTTGGTCTAAGCGCAATTGCCCGCAGCTTGCGATTTCTAGCGGTGCGTGGGATTGCAGAGGCTCTGCCCCGGTGAAGGCCGAAACGCGATCAGAACTGCAGAGCAAGGTTCGCCTTAAGCCCCTAATTGGTGAAGTTGGAACCGAAACAGCCATTGCAGTTCAGGCCGAAGGCCGCATCCGCCCTAATGACCGATTGCCGAGCCGAGATCGATCCAGTATTGAGCACGCAGTCCGAGGGGGCGAAGATGTCGTCCAGATCCTGCCCGTTGGCCGTCAGCTTCAGAATGCTGTCAATGAAACTGGTGTAATCATAGCCATCGAAAATACCAAAGCGGGTATGATCGCTGATCCTAAGCAGATGCGATATGAATTATGGCTCACGATTAAATCCCCCTCAATCGCGATGGAAGCTACTTTATCGACGATGTTGCCACAACAATCATTTTTTTAGACACTTATAGCAAAAAGCTATAGGTGCTTCGGAACCGGCATCCTGAAAATTAAAAGGGTAGTGATATATTCACCGCGACTAATACAGGTGGCGAGTAATATTTTCTAACTATTTGATTCAGCTATGAAAATATGTGCTTGTAGCGTTTCTGGCCACCATGTTCTCTGATCTTTCGTGAAAAAATGCTTGATATTTTCACAGCGAATGGTGAAAATATCGGGAAATATTTCACGGAATCGCGATGCATGACCATTACAAGCACATTGGGAGAAGATCTGAAGGCGCTTCGCATTGCGCGCGGTTTGACGCTGGAAGAACTGGCAAAACAACTGGGTCGCTCGGTCGGCTGGCTCTCTCAGGTGGAGCGGGATAAATCCACGCCGCGCCATACGGACCTGAAGCAGTTTGCCGAGGTGTTTGGTGTTCAGCTCTCCCTGTTTTTCGGCAATGCAGACGCGCCGGAAAATGAGAGAGGTCGTGTAGTGCGGGATGGCAACCGCCGCGTGATTGGCGAGCGGGACAAAGGCCTGCTGGAAACACTGGTATCACCAGACCTGACCGACAGCTTCGAGATGATCCATTCCACCTTTCAGCCGGGCTCTCACCGCAGCGAGGCGATTACACGCCCTACGCAGGAGGTGGCCTACATGGTCTCTGGCAAGCTGGATGTGTGGATTGGAGAGGAGGCCTTCACAGTGGAGGCTGGAGACAGTTTCCGCATCAAGGAGACATCCTATCGCTGGTCCAATCCGTACGCCGAGCCTGCCGTCGCCATCTGGGTGATTTCGCCGCCGGTTTACTAGGGCCGTTCCTCAAACATACGTTTTCAAGCAAGAACAATACCCGTCTCACAGAGAAAAACGGGAGAGGACTACATGATAAACGAATAGATTTTGGAGGAGGTGCGCATGTCTATCCCAACCACCGCGCGGGTTGTTATTATCGGCGGGGGCGTTGTCGGCGTTTCCACGCTGTACCATCTGGCAAAACTGGGCTGGAGTGACTGCGTTCTTCTGGAAAAGAATGAGCTGACGGCAGGCTCCACGTGGCATGCAGCGGGCAATTGCCCCAACTTTGCCACCAGCTATGCGGTGATGAACATGCAGCGTTACGGTTTGGAGCTGTATCGCGGTCTGGCTGACGAGGTGGACTACCCCATCAATTACCATGTGACCGGCGCGATCCGACTGGCGCACAGCCACAACCGGATGATGGAGTTTGAACATGTGGCTGCCATGGCTGAGCACATGGGGCTGAAGATCGACATGTGCACGCCAGACCAGTTGCAGCAGCACTTTCCCTTTATGGAAACACACGATCTGGAAGGTGGCCTCTGGGATCCGCTGGACGGCGATATTGATCCAGCACAAGTGACACAAGCCCTTGCCAAAGGCGCACGGGGATTGGGAGCCCGGATCCTACGGTTTACCCCGGCCACAGGCGTGCGCCGCGAAGGTGGAGAATGGATCGTTTGTACTGAGACGGGCGAGATCCGCTGCGAGTATGTGGTGAATGCAGCCGGCTATTATGCTGCTCGCGTGGGTGAATGGTTTGAGCCGTATGGCGGGCGCAGTGTGCCTTCCGTTACCATGAGCCATCAGTATTTCATGACAGAGGCTGTTCCTGAGGTGGAGGCATGGACCAAGGCGCAGGGCCGCAAGCTGCCCATGCTGCGTGATCCGGATACGTCCTATTATCTGCGACAAGAAACGGGCGGGTTCAATCTTGGGCCCTATGAGCGCGCCTGCCGAACCGCATGGACCTCATCGGACGACCCTATGCCGGATGACTTCAGTTTCCAGCTCTACCCCGATGATCTGGAACGGTTGGAGTTTTACATCGAAGATGCCATGGCCCGCGTGCCTTTGCTCGGAACGCAAGGCGTGAAACGCAACATCAATGGCCCAATCCCCTATGCACCTGATGGCTTGCCTATGATTGGCCCCATGCCCGGTGTGCCCAACGCATTTGAGGTGCACTCCTTCACCTTTGGCATTGCGCAGGGCGGCGGGGCTGGCAAAGTGGCGGCAGAGTGGATTGTACACGGCCAGACCGAGTGGGACATGTGGGCTGTCGATCCAAGACGCTACACCGATTACACCGATAAGCAGTATTGCATCGATAAGGCGAAAGAAGTCTACGGCCACGAATACGCCATGCATTTTCCCCATCACGAATGGCCAGCGGGCCGCGACCGCAAACTTTCACCGAACCACACCAAACTGTTGGAGTTGGGCGGACAGATGGGGGCCTACAACGGCTGGGAGCGGGCCAACTGGTTCGCGAAAACAGGAGACGACACCAGCGAGGATGCCACACAGACATGGACCCGCTCCGGCCCATGGGAACAGCGGGTGCGTGAGGAGTGTGAGGCTGTGCGTGACCATGTTGGCGTGCTGGACCTCCCCGGCTTCTCGCGGTTCAAACTCTCAGGGGCTGGTGCTGCTGACTGGTTGCGAGGGCAGATTGCGGGTGCTCTGCCCAAGACTGGCCGCATGACCCTTGGCTATTTCCCCGATGATCGCGGGCGGGTGCTGACGGAAATGTCTATCCTGCGTCATGACGCTGATGAGTTCACGCTGATCACCGCCGCCTTAGCGCAGTGGCATGACTTTGAACTGCTAAAAGCCCGTCTGCCAGAGGCATTGGCACTGGAAGACCAGACAAGGAAGACGACAACTCTGATCGTCACCGGCCCGCAATCCCGTCAGCTGCTTGCCCCCATGCTTGAAGCGGATTTATCCCTGAGTTGGTTGAGCCTGCAACAGGCTAGCATCCTTGGAAAGCCTGCAATGTTGGTGCGTGTGTCCTTTGCGGGTGAGCTGGGCTGGGAAATCCACGCCAACATTCAGGATATGCCAGAAATTTATCAGGCGATCCTTGCAGCTGGCGCCAAACCGTTTGGTATGTATGCGCTCAACGCCCTGAGGTTGGAGAAAGGCTATCGCAGTTGGAAGGGGGATCTCTCGACCGATTACAGCGTGCTGGAAGCGGGGCTGGGCAGGTTCGCAAAGCTGGACAAACCTCGGGACTTTCCCGGTAAGGCCGCATTGTTGAAAGAGCAGGCTGAAGGCGTGAGGCGTCGCTTTGTGACAATGATTGTGGAGGCTGAAGAGTGTGATGCCCCTTACATGTCTACCATCTGGCTCGGGGATCAGATGGTCGGGGAAGTTACTTCTGGCGGGTGGGGTTACCGCGTCAATGCTTCCATCGCGCTTGGCGTTGTACGGGCTGATCTGGCAAAACCGGGAACGGAGCTGATCATCAAAATCTACGGCAAGCCTTACAAGGCGATCGTACAGCCGGATGAACCACTTTGGGACCCGGAGAATGAGCGCCTCAGAGATCAAAGTCTGTCTGAGAATGTCGTCTTGGAAGGGCACATGGCGTAGAGCCTGTTCGTTTGAAATGATCTGCGGCATTCGTATCTCTCCTGCTCCACACGACTGAAGCAGAAAAATACGAGTGCCGTAATAGTTGGATATGTGATCTATACTTGTAATTATTTGAGTCTGCATATGTATAAATCTCCATTTATACTTCTGTGTATTTCATTTTTTAACATAATATAGCTATGCGTGATGAATTATGGCGAGTGTTTGTATGTTGACATCTAAGTAGTCAGTTATATTTAATTGTATGTCAGACATGGATAGGCTAGTCTTATCCTTCTGTTCTTATGATGAGGCTGATGCGCGATGGTATCGACATACACTCAGGATCTGCGAGATCAGATCACCGAGGAACTGGCCCGGCAGTTATTTTCTGCTGAGTTGAAGCCCGGTGATTTTCTGCCCAAGGAGCTTGAGCTCACAGATCAGTTTGGTGTGAGCCGCGCCACTATGCGCAGTGCGTTGGCAACCTTCACCAATCACGGCATCATTGAGCGTATCTCCGGGTTTGGTACACGTGTTAAAGATTATCAGGAGTGGAATATCCTCTCCCCGCAAGTGGCCACGTGGATCGCCCAGTATGGTGGCAACACGTTGATTTTCGCGCGGGAGATCTTCCGGTTTCGTACCTCTGTTGAACCATTCATCGCCATGGAAGCCGCCCGCCGCGCCACCGCCAAGGACCTCATGAAAATTGAAGCGGCGTGGAACGGTATGCATGCGGCCATGCAAAAGGATGATCTGACCTATCGCGGCAAGCACTTCCAGCAATATGACACTCAGTTTCATGAGGCGATCTATCAGGCCACGCATAATCTGGTGTGGGTGCAGATTGGACGCAGCACCATGCCAGCTGTGTTTGTTCTGATCAAAAAGACCACAGAGGCCGCCAGTGAGTTGAGCGACAGTCTGGAACGTCACCGCCACCTTCTGGAAGCCATTCGTCTGCGAGATGCTGAGGCGGCTCGTAAAGCCTCCGTCCGCATTATTGACCGAGCAGCCTATGATCTTGATCTGAGTGACCTGAACGAAGAGATCCGCGATAACTCGCTGGCCAATGTTGTGCTGCAAAACGAACGCGACCGCCTCTCCTCTGACTGAACTGTCATCCCCTCCTCCTAATCCTTTTTCCGAGACGCCAAATGAAAATCACCGGTATCGAAACCATCAATCTCAAAGAATTTCGCAATGTGACCTGGGTGCGCGTGCATACGGATGCGGGCAGTTTTGGTCTGGGTGAGACCTTTTATGGCTCAGATGCCGTGTGCGGGTTCATTCACGAAACACTGGGAAATGAACTGATTGGCCGTGATCCAACCCAGATTGATGCCATCTCCCGCCTGCTGCTCAACCCCATCTGCGGTTTCAACTCTACTGGTGCGGAAATGCGAGCCGCCTCTGCCATTGATATCGCCCTGTGGGACCTTGCGGGCAAAACCCTCGACGTGCCGGTGCATCAGCTGTTGGGAGGTAGAAGCCGCGACAAGATCCGCGCTTACAACACCTGCGCAGGTTACGAGTACGTGAAGGACAAGCAGGTCAACACCACAGAGGACTGGAGCACGGACTCTGTCGCTCAAGGCCCCTACGAGGATCTGGAGGCCTTTCTCTCTGATGCGGGCACTCTGGCGAAAAGCCTGCTGGATATGGGCTTCCGCGGCATGAAAATCTGGCCGTTTGACCAGTTCGCTGTCAAAACCAACGGCACGTACATCTCGCCGGAAGATCTGGAGGCTGGCTTGCGCCCCTTCAAACAGATCCGTGACGCGGTTGGTGATGCTATGGACATTCACGTGGAGCTGCACAGTGTCTGGAACCTGCCAATGGCAGAAAAGATTGCCCGTGCGCTCAAGCCTTACAACGTGTTCTGGCTGGAAGACCCGATCAAGATGACCAACGTGGACGCACTGGCAGAATACGCTCGCCGTGCTGACACATGGGTCACCGCCAGCGAGAACCTTGCCACCCGTTGGTCGTTCCGTGAGCTGTTTGAAAAGCGCGCCACGGATGTTTGCATGCTGGACATTGGCTGGTGCGGCGGCCTGACGGAAGCCAAGAAGATCGCCACCATGGCGGAAACCTACGAGCTGCCCGTCGCGCCACATGATTGCACTGGGCCGGGGCTGCTGACCGCAGCTGTGCACCTTTCCATCAACTTGCCCAATGCGCTGGTTCAGGAAATGGTGCGGGCGTTCTACTTCGGCTGGTACAGCGAGTTGATGGAAGGCCTGCCTGTTTTTGAAAACGGCTACCTGCTTGCCCCCACCGCACCGGGCCTTGGTATCTCGCTCTCACCAAAGGTCTTTGAGCGCAGCGATGCAACAATCCGGATTACGGGGTCAAAGAACAGTTAGACGGCGCAAAGCGCCATTGCGGACGCCCGTTGGATATGAATTTTATCCTGCGGGCGGTCACCCGTTGTGCATGTTACTCGTTGACTTCCTGAAGTGGTTTCTCGCCCACTGCAATATCAGGAATGGTATCTGCCAGTAATTTCCCAGCCACTGCAATATTCTCATAGGAATGTTCCTCGAGATGAATCACGAGGTGGTCTTTAGCTAAACCCGTTGTGGTGCAAAATGCTTCGGTTAAGGCTGCAACACATGCAACTTTCTTTTCACGGCTAAGATGAGGGGAATAAACAACAATATGAGGCACTGCTCGCTCTCCTTACAATCAAGGCACTTTGAAGTATAAGGCAGCCTGCTTTAAAGTTCTACAGAAGCACGCTTGGGAATATGTCTTGGGCAATCCCACTCAAGTGCTTTTGTTTTAATAATTATCGCGCGTTCTGCGTCGGCTTTATAGTTTGCGGGCATGATACTCATAACGAATTCTCGATCTTTCTCTAGGGAGATAATTTGTGCCTCACCCCAGATTTTGAGCCTCTGCTGTGTCTCATAGTCCATCAGAATGAGAGACACGCGGGCGTTTTGAGAGATGTTTCCAGCGCTGAGATATTGCCGGTTGCCGCGATAGTCGGCGTAAGCAAGATGCTGGTTGTCCAGCACCTTCAAGAACCCTTTTGGTCCGCCTTTAAATTGCACATACGGCCAGCCGGTCTGCGAAACTGTTGAGAGGTAGAACCCATCCATGCGGCTGATAAATGCAGCGTGGTCGGACTCTATCAGGTGGCCAGTCAGCTCCTCCCCTTCAAGAAACTCGGCATAAGCCTCTTTGGTGCCATAGCGATCCTGAAAAGACTGAGCCGCCGGCGTAAAGGCAATTTGAGCAAAGGCTTTGGGCATAAAAACTCCTGGAAGACATATTGAATATATCTGAATATGGGAGCGGGAATAGAAAATGCGACGGTCCTTTGGGTAGAAGGATCCGTCGCATCGCTCTGGGGAGCTGGAGGAACTGGGTAGGTCCGCAGTGTTCTGGAAGGCCAAGTCGATGGGACCGTGCTTGGCACTCTAAGCGGATGGGCGCGTTCCTCTGGTGGAGCTCGTTATAAGTTCATTTCGGACAGACCTGGGTGGTGATCCGGGCGGCGGCCAAAGGGCCAGGCAAACAGGCGTTCGTTTTCGTTGATCTCGGTGTCAGTGATGCAAGTGATCCGCTTTTTCATCAAGCCGCTGTCGTTAAACTCCCAGTTCTCATTGCCACAAGAGCGGAACCACTTGTTGTGTATGGTGCGCCATTCACTGACAATGCGAATTGAGAAACGATTTTGGTTGAAACTCCAAAGTTCTTTGATGTGGCGGTAGTGAAGCTGGGTCTTCCATTTGGCGGACAGGAAACCCATGATCTGTGGCCGACCTTCTATCGTCTGGTTCCGGTCATGCCACAGGCAATCACGGGACAGGTTTCGGATAACAATTGTCGGACAGCGTGAGTTCCACGCATCTTCCGCAGCTCTTACCTTTGCGAGTGCCGCATCTTCAGTCAGGGGGCGCATAGATAAATTGAGCATATTGTTACCTCTTATTGTTTACTGATCGGTACAGTTGCTGATTGCTAAGGTGTACCGATCTGTTCATTTGGTCAATTCACCAAATTGCGAGGTGTGTGATGCTCATCACGTAAACTGGCGAAGCTCTTTGATTTTGCGGCTAAAATGAATTCCCTTGTTCGGCCATATTTATTTCGTTATATGTACTGATCAGTAAACCCAGAGGTTGGTATGCGCAAAAATAAACGAGATGAACTCGTACAACAGGCGATGGAAACCTTCTACAGAAACGGATTTCACGCAACGGGCATGGATATGCTGGTGGCGGAATCTGGTATCTCCAAAACCTCCATGTACAAGCATTTCAAAAGCAAGGATGAGCTGATCCTTGCTGCGCTGAAACTGCGTGAAGAGCAGTTTCACAGCTGGTCTGCACAACGGGTTGCTGAGTTGGCGAGCGAACCCAGAGATCAGTTGCTGGCGCTGTTTGATGTTCTGGATGAATGGTTCAAAGAAGACACCTTCAAGAGCTGCATGTTCATCAAAGCAAGCTCGGAGTATCCGGAACCTGACCACCCTATTCACCAGCAAACCGTTGAGCAGCGAAATGCCATGTACAAGGGTGTACTGACACTGGTTGAAGCTGCAGGTCTGAAGAACCCGGAAGCGTTGGCACGGCAACTGCTGATGTTGCAGGAAGGTGCGATCATCACCGCGCATTTTGGCAACAGCAAGGACCCGGCAGGCGAAGCGAAACAAGCTGCCAAAGCCTTGATTGACGCTGCTTCCTGACAATCCCAACTCGCGAAACGTAATCGTCGCCTCCCAAGGCGTAGAACGTGGTTTGAACACACCGCGGTCTCCAGTGTACCGCCTTGCATCTGCAAATCTTACTCTGCGGAAAATATTTGCGTATACATATGAATGTGTTTAGCGTGGTCTCTGTGAGATCTTACGGGACGGTTGATCTCGCGTTTTACAAACGTCCACTTTCTGGGAGGGAGAAAGAGGGATGCTGACCAAAAGCATATTGGAAGACCTTGGCACAAAACTGATTACTGGAGATGTGGAAGTGATTGATCTATCGGGTCGATTGGGGCCGGAAACTCCCATTTTGCAGCTGCCGCCAGACTTTGCTAAAAACACGCCGAAAGTGGAGATTCATAAGATCTCCGAGTATGATGAGGACGGCCCGTTCTTTGCGTGGAACTGGATGAAACTGGGCGAGCATTCCGGCACGCACTTTGATGCACCACACCATTGGATCACCGGAAAAGACTATGCAGATGGATATACCGACACCATCTCACCGCAGAATTTTGTGGCACCTGTCAACGTGATTGATTGCTCTGCCGAGACTGCCGCAAACCCGGACTTCCTGCTGACTGCTGACCGCGTGAAAGAATGGGAAGCTGAGCATGGATCGATCAATGCTGGCGAATGGGTTGTCATGCGTAGTGACTGGTATCACCGCAACACGGATGAAGCGAAGTTTCTTAATGTAGATGAAAATGGTCCGCACTCACCGGGGCCAACCGTTGATTGCATTGAGTATATCCTGTCCAAAGGGATTCTTGGTTGGGGCAATGAGTGCATCGGCACGGATGCTGGTTGCGCCGGAGGAATGGAACCACCCTATCCTGCGCACAATCTGCTGCACGCTGCCAACCGCTACGGCCTTGCCAGCCTCGCTAATCTGGACAAACTGCCCCCAAAAGGCGCTATTCTGATCGCTGCGCCTCTCAAGATCGCCGATGGAACCGGCAGTCCTATCCGCGCACTCGCACTGGTTTCTGCGAGCTAGCGAAATACTTTGAAATGCGCTGATCAGCAGTGGTTTGAAGACGGCTACTGATCAGTTTATTTTTTGAGGAGAGGGTTGTTCCAGCTCAAGAATATTGCCTTCGGGATCTCGCAGGTAGATGATCAGGTGTGGTTTGTCGGGCGTGCCGAAATCTGTAATCTCGCCCAACTGGCTCCCACCAGCTGCGATGATTTCAGAGCGTGTTGAGTGAATGTCTGGTACCTGAAACGAAAGATGACCAAAGCCGGGCTCATTCACTTGAGGTAGGCCCCGATCCTGTGTGGCCTTATGTTGGTGAAGCTCTAGAAAAGGCGCGTCGCACTCTGGAAATTTAAGCCAGATCGAGAGGATCTCAGAATTCGGCAGCCCATTGCCTCTGGAGACCTTCTCACCCGATAACACTTTGGCAGGCCGTAGTACTTCGCAGTAGAAGACCTCTTGGTAAAACGCGGCAAGCGCCTTTGCGTCTTTTGCGACAAGGTTGACGTGCGTCAGTTTCATATCGCAGTTACCGTAGTTGCTCCACCATGCGGGTGACGGCGTCGATCACATAGTGCGGCCTATCTTTCATCACGTTATGTCCGCTGCCTTTGGCAAACTGGCTGCTGCGGTTTAGGGAGGCGGCGACGAAATCAGCGTGAGCCTTGCGCATTTGGCTGACGATCTTCTCATCCTGCACCCATGACGTTTCAGCGAGGATATCGATCACAGGTAGATGCTTAGGAATGGTCACCGAGCGCATGCGTTTCGCTGTGGCCGGATAGGCTTTTACAACCGGAATGATTGCTTTTGCCAGTTCCGGAGCTGCTTTTTCGAGCGCCTCGAAGCGCGGTGCGTATTCTGCAAGGACGTAATCGACCAGCTGCTGGCTCATATCCGCTGGGATGCCCGCATCTACAAAAACAAGACCGGCTACCTGGGCCATATCTTCGGCCAGTAGGCTTGCGATGTAGCCGCCATAAGAGTGGGCGACGAGGATGATAGGACCTCCGATTGCATGCTCTGCAAGGGTTGCTTTCAGGTCATGGGCCTCACCTTCGATTGTATAAGAACCTTCCCATAGTGGGCTACGGCCTAAGCCTGCACGGTCATAGACCACTGTTTGGATGCCGTGTTCACGCAGGACTGGTTCAATGTTTTTCCAAACCGAGGCATCACTTCCATTCCCGCTGATGAAGACAATGCTTGGGCTACCGTCCCCTTTTGCTTCCAGCCATAGCGGCGCTGACAAAGCTTCGGTTGAGAAAAGAGCTACGAGGAAACTGCAGAAGACGTAGGTTAGAAATTGGCGGAGTATCAGCACAACACAACTTTCATGACTGGAAATTCTTAGAGCAATACGCCAATAACATCGCATTTTCCGGGTGGTTTCAATGGTGTTGTGAAGGCTTGATACGAGGAGAACGCTTGCTCTTCTCAAACGCGGACCCTTAAATATAGTTGATAAGCTATATTGCTGTGTTGCTATATAGCTTATCAACTATATGTTGGTTGCATGAGCTTGATTGAAATCCTCAAAACTCTCGCCAATGAGAACAGGTTGACCATTTTGGAATGGCTTCAGGACCCTGAAGCGCATTTTCCTCCGCAAAAGCATGGTGATCTGATCGAACATGGGGTTTGTTTGGGAGCAATTGCTCGGAAACTCGGCATTTCTCAGCCCACAGCAACCAACCATATGAAGGTGCTGGTGAATGCTGGCTTGGTGACGCTCACGCGCAACAGCAACTGGGTGTATTTCCGCGTGAACAAGGAGGCTATTTCGCTCTTTCTTGACGATCTTCAAACCAAGGTCGCCCCACAAAAATAACTCGCCGACGCAACCTGCAAGCTGATCCTCTTAGGCTGATGGCCTTCTCCCACCTCCCCCTGATCTTCAGCGGATTGCTCTTGTGCCGCGAGCCCGACTAATCGTTTCCTCATCCAATTATGTCTGGAATACAGAGTGAAAAGCTCCGTTTTTTTGTTCTTTGGCTCCATGTTTGGTTCTCGTTTAGGAGACCAGCTGCTGCTTTTCGTCGTTCCTCTTGTTGTCTTCCAAACCACTGGCAGTGTGTCGCTTTCCGGTCTTGCCTTTGCGGCTGAAACACTGCCACGGATTTTGTGCTTTCCCGTCTGCGGAATACTGGCGGATCGTTTCTCTCCCGTCACATTGATCCGCATTTCTCAGGCAGGCCGTTCGCTGGTCTGTGCAATTGGCCTTCTTGGCCAATACTTTATGCCCCATGTGGGCTGGATTGTTGCTATTGCAGCCCTTTCAGGCGTACTCACCACGCAAGGCTTCATGGCCCGCGAAGTGATGTTGCCGCAGATCTTCAAAGATGTGTCCTTTACCAAAGTGCAATCCTACGCGCAGAGCGTTGACCAGATTTGCATCGTATTGGGGCCTGTTATTGCTGCAGCCCTGTTCAATGTGTTCGGCTGGGAAATTGTTGTGGTCATGTCAGGTGCGCTGTTTGTCAGCGCTGATGCGCTTATTTCTATCTGGCGCCGCCTCAGTGATGTGGAGCTGAAAGAGGCCAAACCGCTGGATGGGCATTGGACCAAGCCATTCCGCACTGCGCTTAACCACCTGTTTTATCTGCCGGGCTTGAAGCGCATTGTGGCGCTCACCGCGCTGGTCAATCTGGTCTTTGGCGTCACGCTGGCGACTTCAGCCAGTATGGTCACTGGCCTATATGAGCAGTCAGAGGAGTTCTACGCTCTACTGCAATCTGTTGGAGCGATTGCCACTTTTGCTGTTTTGCTGATCACAGGCGCGAGCCGTCTTAAACTGACCCACATCGGTATCATCTCCTACAGCGGGCTTGTTGTTGGCGCTGTGATCACTGGGTTCACGAGCAACTACTGGATCTATCTGTTGGGTTATTGCCTGATCCTTGGCTTTGACAGCATGTTCAACGTCTACATCCGCAGTGCACGCCAGAAGATCATTCCTCCAGATGACTACGGCAAGACTGTTGGCGTGATCATCCTGTTCAACAACTTCACTCTGCCCCTTTCCGGCTTGTTCGTTGGTTTCGTCACATCGGTTGAATACACCGGATGGCTGGTGCTTGCCCTCACTGCGTTCATTGCGTGTGCGGGACTGGCACTCAGCCTTGTTGGCGGCTCTGTGCAACAAGCAGAAGTTAGCGAAACATAATAGGCTCTTGCTAAACAGTCAGGCCACGCCCCCTGAATTGCCATGGGGTGTGGCGGTTTCTTTGGCTGGTGTAACCACTTCACCATGCAGTGTCCCTATGATGTCTGAAGTGTTTCTCATCGAGAGCGCAGGGGATCAAAGGCACATGCAAGGGTGAGATTTTATGCCAGCTGACTCCAGTTTGCCTGACCAACCGGAAAGCCCTGGTCCGTTCTTCTCCAAGTGGATGAAAGAGGGTCGGGAGATCATTCCCGGCCTCATCATTGCAACAGTGATCGCCATTGCCGCGCGTTACATCTCCGAACATCAGGGCGGGCCGGTCATGCTCTATGCCCTGCTGATCGGCATGGCGGTGCATTCCATTTATGAGGACGGAAACTGTCAGGTTGGTCTGAGCTTTGCCGCTAAGAAGGTGTTGCGTCTGGGCGTGATCCTTCTCGGACTGCGCGTCTCCTTTGCACAAATCCTTGAGCTTGGTTGGCAAACACTGGCTCTGGTAATCCTCTCGGTGCTGGCCATGCTGTTTGTTGGGCTTGTGGTGGCGCGCCTGCTGGGCCGCTCCGCCAGTTTTGGATTGTTGACCGGGGGCGCTGTGGGCATTTGCGGAGCATCTGCAGCGCTGGCGATTTCCTCCGTATTGCCAACCTCCAAGGAAAACGAACAGAACACCCTGTTCACGGTCATTGCCGTCACCGCCCTTTCCACATTGGCGATGATCCTTTACCCCAGCATTGGTCAGATGTTCGGCCTCACCGACGTGCAGCTTGGTATCTTCTTTGGTGCCACCATTCATGATGTTGCGCAGGTGGTGGGGGCTGGGTTTGCCGTATCTGACAGTGCGGGAGAAATCGGCACAGTGGTGAAGCTGATGCGGGTGATGATGTTGCTGCCGGTGATCTTCATCATCTCGGTGTGGTCCGCCAAGTGGCTGCATACCAAAAGCAACGCCACAACGACGGCTCTGGAGGCCAAAGCCCCCGTTCCTTACTTCGCCTTCGGGTTTGCGGCATTGGTTGTGGTGAACTCACTGGGCTGGATACCAGAGACCCCGCGCCTGATCCTCGTCGACGCTTCCACCTGGTGCCTCGTCATCGCGATCTCCGCTTTGGGCGTCATGACCACACTGAAAACTCTCGTCAGCCTCGGCCATCAGCACTTGTTCGTCATCGTCACGGAGACACTTCTGCTGCTCGGCGGGATTATCCTCGCGATCAAATATCTGCTTTAGCAGGCTGAGGTGCGTTGGGAACCCGTTGCCAGTAGACGAATGCGAAACCTACGGTGCAGGCGATAGCGAGGAAGATGAGGAAGCCCTCCAACATCGTAACTGATGACCTCGCGATGAGGGGCATGAGCAAGATGGCTGTACTACAACCTGCAAAATAGCTGATGAAGGTCGCGATAAGGGAGAGCCTAAGCCGCGTTCTTCTAAGAATGAGATGAAAGACAATGGCCGCTGGTATGGCGGGGCCAACGATGAATGGGATGATCGTTGTGAGCGGGATCCTGTCTTGCAGGATATACAAGATCACAAAGCCGATTGGCGGGAAGATCGCAAGCAGGTAGAAGGCGAGACAGGCCGTGATGCCTGCGAGTGTCAGCGCGAAGAGATAAACCGGATAGGCCTGCAAAAACTCGAGAATCTTGCTCTTTGTCATGCCACTCATATTTTTCTCCTGAAGACAACAAAGCAATGATTGAATTGCGCAATGACGTCCACTCTGTGCACTCAAATATGTTGTTTGTTACTAACTTTAGTCTCTACGCAAAACTCCTGAATTCGCTGATGCAATTCGTGGTTCTGCGCGTTATAAGTTACTGGTGCAAGTTTAGGGGTGACACGCGGGAGGTGTGCGCCGCTCTAATCAATTTTGGGGAGGTCCCGCCACATCCGGCGGGTCTATAACAAGACGTATAGGTTCACAATATGGATACACGCGCCGCTGTTGCTTATAAAGCCGGAGCCCCTCTTTCCATCGAGACAGTTCAGCTGGACGGCCCGAAGCCTTTTGAGGTTCTGGTTGAAATCATGGCAACAGGTATCTGCCACACAGACGCCTTCACCTTGTCCGGTGATGACCCGGAAGGTCTGTTCCCAGCCATTTTAGGCCACGAAGGCGCAGGCATTGTGCGCGAAGTGGGCAAAGGCGTTACCTCGCTGAAGCCGGGCGATCATGTGATCCCGCTTTACACACCGGAATGCCGCGAGTGTGAGTACTGCCTTAACCCGAAGACCAACCTGTGTCAGTCCATCCGTTCCACACAGGGTGCAGGCGTAATGCCAGACGGGTCCAGCCGCTTCTCCATCAATGGTGAAAAGATTCACCACTACATGGGCACCAGCACTTTCTCCAACTTTACTGTTCTGCCAGAGATTTCTCTGGCGAAGATCCGCAAGGACGCGCCGTTTGATAAGGTTTGCTACATCGGTTGTGGTGTGACCACTGGCGTTGGCGCCGTGATCAACACAGCAAAGGCTGAGCCGGGCTGTAAGGCGATTGTGTTTGGTCTTGGGGGTATTGGTCTTAACGTTGTGCAGGGCCTTCGTCTGATTGGTGCTGACCAGATTGTTGGTGTTGACCTCAACCCAGGCAAAAAGGCGCTTGCAGAACAGTATGGCATGACTGACTTCGTCAACCCGAAGGAAGTTGAAGGCGATCTGGTTCCTTACCTTGTTGATCTGACAGGCGGCGGTGCAGATTACACCTTTGAGTGTATTGGCCACCCAACCACCATGCGTCAGGCGCTTGAGTGCTCTCACAAAGGCTGGGGCGAAAGCATCATCATCGGCGTTGCCGGGGCTGGTCAGGAAATCTCCACCCGTCCATTCCAGCTGGTGACAGGTCGTTCCTGGAGAGGCACAGCCTTCGGCGGCGCGCGTGGTCGTACGGATGTGCCGAAGATCGTGGACTGGTACATGGATGGCAAGATCGACATTGACCACATGATCACCCACACCATGCCGCTGGATGAGATCAACACTGCGTTTGATCTGATGCATGAAGGCAAGTCCATCCGTTCGGTTGTGACGTTTTAAGCCATACTCTGGGTTTTCGTATTGATAAGGTCTAAGCGGACTTCTGTTCTGCTTAGGCCTTCATTTTAATGCGTATTCTTATTTGGAAACCGGAACCGTTTTTCGGGAATGCGCTGTAAGAGAGCTATTATGATTGAGCTGATCCAAAGCTGGCGCTGTTTTGATGGCGAGCAGCGTGTTTATCGCCATGACAGCAAGTCCACTGGCACCCCGATGGAATTTGCGGTGTTTCTGCCGCGCCGTGCCCTGAATGGCGAGGAGTGTCCAACCCTGATGTTCCTCTCCGGTCTCACCTGCACCTGGGAAAACATGGTATCTAAAGCAGGCAGCCAGCGTGCAGCTGCAGAGATGGGCATGATCATCGTTGCACCGGATACATCTCCGCGTGGCGACGATGTGGCGGATGATGATGGCTGGGACATGGGCAAAAGCGCCGGCTTCTACCTGAACGCCACGCAGGAGCCGTGGGCCAAGCACTATCGCATGGAAGAGTACATCACGCAGGAGCTGCCGGAGATTTTGGAAGAACACTTCCCTATCGACCTGAGTGCTCTGGGCCTGACCGGTCATTCCATGGGTGGTCATGGGGCCTTGACCCTCGCGCTGAAAAATCCGGGCCTGTTCAAAAGCGTGTCCGCGTTTGCACCGATTGTGAACCCAATTAATTGCCCATGGGGTGAGAAGGCCTTCTCTGGTTACCTCGGTGAAGACCGTTCCACCTGGGCAAATTATGATGCTTGTGAACTGGTTAAGTCCCGCGGCTGGAAAGGCCGTATCCTGATCGATCAGGGTTCTGCTGATGGGTTCCTGGAAGAGCAGCTGAAACCTTGGGTCTTTGAGAAGGTTTGCCGCGATGAAGGGGTTGATCTGACCTTGCGCATGCATGGTGGGTACGATCACAGCTACTATTGCATTGCGTCCTTTATGCAGGACCATATTGCCTGGCACTATGACGAATTGGTTTAGGCGTTAACCTATACTAGACCATTGAGGCGCTTGTAGTTTGCGGGCAATAGGGTTAGGTAGCTGCAATAATTTGGAGGGTCCTGCCCTCCCTAAACAGAAAATAGCCAGAGGAACAGATGTCCGAATTCATCCAGAAGATCGTATCCGGAATCAACGGCAAGCTTGATGGCGTCGATATGTCAAAGTCGATCGCACTTAACATCAAGGATGAGGGCTTCATCATTGTCGACGAGAACGGCGCGCGCGCAGAAGAAGCAGAGGCTGATTGCACAATCTCTTGCTCTGCGAAGACCTTCAAAGGCTTGGTGGATGGTTCCGTCAACCCTATGACAGCTGTGATGATGGGTAAGATCAAGATCGGCGGCGATAAGATGGTTGCCATGAGCCTTGGCAAAATCCTCGGCTAAGCAAATATAGCGTCAGTCCGCGCTGCCGTGGACTGACACTTTATTGATTCCCCTGCCCACGTGAATGCATTCTGGCCGAGAGCATGGCTCCTCAAGGCCGAAGCAATCCTCCCCCTCTTCTCTGTTTCTAATTGATCTCGCCTACGTGTTTATTGGTCAGATCAAATGCATGAAACTTTGGCAACTGATCACTCACTGATTACAGTTTTCGGAAGATCAACTGGACTGTTCGGATAGGTATTTAAGTGTTTTGTGGCTCACTGCGCTCTAGTAAAACCAGAGAGCTTTAGTCATGAAAAATGATATTGATGACGAAAATCAGTTTGACCCGGTTGCAGATATTCTTTCCAGTTTTTTTGAGCTTAACAACGCTTTAGACTTGGAAGCTGAAGGCAAATATGATGAAGCCGCAGAGGCTTTCGAGCTCATTCTGCGCAATGATCCAGAAGATAGTATCGGCGCTGCACTTCATCTGGCAGCCATTGGCAAAGGCGATGTCCCCAGCAGCATGCCTGAAGCTCACGTAAAGATGCTATTTGACCAAATGTCTGAGTCATTTGACAAAAGACTTCTTGAAAATCTGAAGTACGCTGTCCCGGCAAAAGTTAAAGAGAGAATGGACCTGCTCGCCGCTGGTCCCTTCAACCGCATGCTGGACCTTGGTTGCGGAACAGGCCTTTGCTGTGAAGTTCTCAAGGAGCAAGTTGCTCATAAGACCGGTCTGGATCTTTCTGCGGAGATTCTTGAGAAGGCAAGGGAAAAAGAGATCTATGACGTTTTGCATGAAGGTGAGATCACTCGCTTTTTGAAGCAAGATGATCATGAGCCCTGGGACCTAGTGATCTCGACTGATGTCATCCCTTATAATGGGGTTTTGGATGAGATGTTTATGAGTGTTGCTCAGAACATGGTGCCCGGGGGCATACTCCTATTTACGACTGAAACCCAGCCGGAAGAGCATTTTAACGGCAAGCCTTATCTCATGGGAAAGTATTGTCGTTACGCCCACTCACTGGACTATGTTCAAAGCCTGTTGGTGCAAAACAATCTTGAACTGCTTGATCTGACAAAGATGATATTGCGTCTTGAGCATGGGCACCCAATTACCGGCCAACTGGTGATCGCACGAAAACTAGATGCCGCGTAGTTTCAACAAAACTCCGCCTTGCAGTAAGATAGGGTTTTGGGTGCTTAACGACGCAGAATTGCCTGAGCAGCTTTGCCTTTCAGCTGCAAGGTCAGACAGCGCACGGAGCCGCCCAGTTTGCAAACTGAGTTGGCAGGCACCGGAATGACCTTCTTGCTGGTATTGGCCTGAATGGTCTTCATCACCTTGTCGCTGTTGTTGTCGCCAAAGTGCGGCATGTAGATGAAATTGCTGGTCATGGCCGCGTTTACGTTGACCCCGCATGCGCTCGACAGATCGCCTTCATCCCACATGGCGTCCACTTCAACAATCTTGATGCCTGGAAAAGATGCCTCCAGTTCCTCGGTGATCTCGGTCCTCATGGGGGCGTCATAGCGGTTGAGGATGATGGTGTTTTCTTCCGCAAACATCACCATGCCATCGCTGTGGGCCATCACCTCTTCATCAGGAGGTAAGATTGCAACTTCCATTGCGTTCAGCAGTTCCTTCAAAACTGCCTTACCGTCTTCATAGGACAAGTCATTATCTTCTAAAAAGCGTGTTGTGGTGATCACCCGGCCTGCGTGGTTATCGACAATATTACCGCCATCCAACATGTAGCCGGTGTGAGTAAATATCAGCCCCTTCGCTTTTGCAAAGGCGTTGAAGCCATCCTGCATTTCATCTGCGACCGCCTGATCTCCTTCAAAGGTGACAGGGGTATAGCGGAACTGAACCGGTTTGCTTGGATTGATGACGGTGTAATCCCGCGCCCAAATGTGAGGGAGATAGTCGGTGAGAAGGATCTCGTCTGGCACTTTGCCTTTGAAGTAAGACCGTGTCTGTGCATCTACAACGATCCGCACTTCATCATTTCCATAAACAGCATTGGCGTAGGCAATGTCGAAATCTACGATGTCCTGAAACAGCGCTGCATACTCGGGATCATCGTAGGTATCAGCAATGGATGGTGCTGCGATGAGGATCAAATCCCGATCAGACGCTAATGCCGCTGTGAAAGGACCAGTTGTCAGCAACACACTCACGCTCGCAAGCAACGTACAGGCCAGTAACTGGATTTTTGATTTAAGGTTTTTCATGTGTGCTCCAGCCGGTCTATAGGTGCCTCACTTGTAGAAACAGGTGAGTGAACGGGCGATGATCAATTCGCTTGAATGTAAAAAAGGCCCTGTATCACCAATGAAATACAGGGCCTTCTGAGGTCTTTGCTCTCCTAAGAGATATAGCGTTTAAGCGGCGCGAATATCATCCATGAAGCAATTGATGGTTTTGCGCAGGAGCGCTGCGTTGGATGCAACCGCCTGAGATGCGTCAAGCACTTGAGAGGCTGCTTCCTGCGTCTCAGTCACTTTTATAGACACTTCACTCACATTGTGTGCGGCACTGCGGGTGCCCTGTGCTGCCATCTGAACGTTCTCGCTGATCTCCATGGTCGCGGATCCCTGCTGTTCAACAGCATTGGCGATGGAGGTGGCGTGTTTGTTCACTTCGCTCATGGTGTCGCTAATACCGACAATGGCTTCCACGGTCTCCTTGGAGGAGTTCTGGATGCCAGAGATTTGCGCAGAGATTTCCTCAGTGGCTTTGGAGGTCTGGGTTGCCAGTTCCTTCACCTCGGATGCGACAACCGCAAAGCCTTTGCCCATTTCACCAGCACGGGCTGCCTCAATGGTTGCGTTGAGCGCCAGTAGGTTGGTCTGCTCTGCGATATCGCGGATGAGGTTGACGACTTCGCCGATCTTTTGTGCTGCACTGTCAAGCGCCTGAACCTTCTGGCTGCTTTCTTCTGCACCACTGGTTGCGGCACCGACCACTCGGTTGGTCTCACCCAGCTGGCGGCTGATCTCTTCAATGGAAGCGCTCAGCTCTTCGGCAGCTGTTGCAACAGTCTGCACGTTGGCAGAAGCTTCTTCGGAGGCATCACGAGCGGTGTTGGAACGAAGAGCGGAATCCTCAGCAATACCAGTCAGGCGGGTGGCAGTGTGTTCCATCTCCTCAGAACGCTGATCTACATTTTGCAGTGCTTGGGTGACCTCCGCGCCAAACTGGCTCAGCAGGCTCTCGATGCGGCTCTGGCGCTCTTCACGAGCACCGGATTCCTCATCGCTTTGCTCTTGCAGGCGAATACGCTCTACGTTGTTCTGGCGCAGAACTTCAATAGCTTGCGCCATCTCCCCGATCTCATCGGTACGGGTGGAGTACGCAATTGTGATGTCCATCTTGTTCTCGGACAAATCACGCAGGGCCTTCGTCATTACAGGGATCGGCTTTAGCATGAGCTTGAAGCCGAAATAGGCCATCAGCACAAGAACAAGCCCCAGTCCAAGGGCTGCGTAAAGCAGATTCCAGGTGACGTTATCAACCTGCGCTTCGATGTGGGACTTCTCAACGCCCACATATAGAATACCAATCACACGATTGTTGCTGTCAAAGATTGGCTGGTACAGCGTGTAATAGGCCATACCAAGGATGTCGGCTTCGCCGCGGAAAGTCTTGCCAGACTTGATAATTGGATAAACACTGCCAGCCTTGCCGAGCGGTGTATCGACAGCGCGTTTGCCACTGTAGTTTTTGATGTTGGTGGTCTTGCGCCAGTAATCCTGGGTCGCGTCATCCCACACAAAAACAGTTGCGGTCTCGCCAGTCAGATGCCCAATCTGGTCAACAAGGTCGTTATCCGAAAAACTCAAAGGCTCATTTGTGATGATCTTGGCAACATTAGAGTTGTGATCCAGCTTCACGGTTGCTGATGGGAGTTCCTGCTGGAATTGTGCAGCCGCGATGCGAAGATTGATATTGTGACGCTTGTTCACCTCATCGCTCAGCGTCCCCCAGAGTAACAGGTCTGCGGCCAGCACAAGAACACCGATTGTTACAACAATGGCAAATGAAACGGCTGAAGCTATTTTGGTGGTCAGGTTTATTCCGGAAAAGTGCATAAGTGCCCCGTTACTATTCTTATTTTCCGCTGCGGGTATTTCCTAAGAATACCACTGTTAGTTTTAGGGGTATGGTGCACTTACTAATAACAAATTAAATTTTGAACTATTCCGCTCGGTAATATGCAAAAATATAATGAGAGCAAATACTTATATTATTTCCGATAGGGCACATTTCTGCGCATAAGCTGCTGCCTTTGGCGTAAAATGCGACAATCCGCGCAAGAAAAAACCCCGCCTCCAAGGGAGAGGTCGGGGCTGAGGAGAGGTCTCCACCACACCCTACGTCGCCAAACTTGCCTGAAGCTCGGCGAGAAGGTCTTCCAGTAGGGCCATGCCAGCGTTCCAGCCTTGGTTCATGCCGCCGATGGCAGCCTCAAAACAGGCGACTTCTGCGTCTGTTGCCTCATGTGGCACCCAAGTGAGACGCATTTTGGTTTGGTCGCCGTCTTGTTCGAACGTAACTGTGGTTAGCAAAACGCGAGGCCAGTCCTGCATCATTGGACTGGCAATCACATTCCAATCAGCGTCAGACGTTGCATGCAGCCAAACCAGTCGTGAGGGTTTTGAGACCTCTGTATATTCAACGCGTTGGAAGTTGGAATTGTCGCCCCACTTCATTTCATGAAGCCAAAGGCCACCTTGTTTGACGTCCAGCTTGTGGACGATGCTTTCCACGTTAGGGCCGTACCAGCGTGAGATAAGATCCGACTCGGTCCATGTGCGCCAAACCAGCTCGCGTGGGGCGTTAAAGGTGCGTTCCAGTACGTAGGTCGGTAGTTCGCTCATTCCAATTCCCTCCTCAACTCTCGGATTTCTTCAATTCTTCCAAAAGATCATCCAGCTGATCGAAGCTGGATGACCAGAACTTGCTAAACTCTTCCAGCCATTTAACCGCCTCGCGCATGGGCTCGGCTTTGAGCCGTGCCGGGCGGCGTTGCTTGTCTATGGCGCGTTCAACCAGCCCTGCCCGTTCCAGAACCTTCAGATGCTTTGAGACGGCAGGCTGGCTCATGCAAAAAGGCTCAGCCAGCTCGTTGACCGATGCGTCTCCATTGGCGAGCCGTGTCAGGATTGCACGGCGCGTAGGATCGGCCAGTGCTGCAAACACGGCATCAAGGTTTTCTGGTTGGGGTGTCTGGTTTAATTGCTGCATAACCGTATGGTTATATAATAATCAAGATCGGTCAAGCCTAAAGTCATGCTGGGGTGTTTGAGCAAAAGAAAACCCCGCGTTCCATTGGGAGCGCGGGGCTTCAGATCTCACTATGTCTGAAGAGCTTACGCCAGCTCCTCACTCCGCTTTTTGGCGGCTGCCACGGCGCGGGAAAGAAGCGGCGGCATGCCGTTGTCTTCGTTCATAAGCACATCCAGCGCTGCAGCGGTGGTTCCATTTGGGGACGTCACGTTGATGCGCAGCTGGGATGGACTGTCGCTGACATCTTCTGCCAGTTGCCCAGCTCCGCCAACGGTGGCTTTGGCCAGTTGCATTGCCAGTTCTTCCGGTAGCCCTTGCTCAGTACCTGCTTTGGCGAGGCACTCAATCAAGTGGAACACATAGGCTGGACCCGAGCCGGAAACTGCAGTCACAGCATCCATCTGGCCCTCGTTTTCCAATACCACGGTCTGGCCAACAGCGGCGAGCAGTTCCTGCGCCAGGGCCAGATTAGCTTCAGCGCAATGGATGTTTGGAATGAGTGCGGTGATGCCACGACCGATGGCTGCCGGTGTGTTTGGCATTGCGCGGATGATCGGACTACCCTCACCCACTAGAGATAGGAGCGTGGTCAGGTTTGTACCCGCTGCAACGGAAATGAACACGGTGTTGCCACCGCCCAATGCGACAACCTGCGGCGTCGCATCGCCCATCATTTGTGGCTTTACGGCCAGAATGCAAACAGCGGGGTTTGCTGGCAGTTGCTTGTTCAGGCTTAGGCCGTGATCTTCCAGCGACCGCAACCAGTCAGATGGATAAGGATCAATCACTGTGGTGCTGGAAGGCAGAACGCCTGCATCCAGCCAGCCCTTCAGCATGGCAGAACCCATTTTTCCGCAGCCAAGCAAAACGAGGCCGTTGGTGTTTATCTCTTCAATCTGACTTGGCTTCGACATCAATTAATTTCCGTAGGTCGCTAAATTCAAACGCGGGTCATCCAGTTCCAGCGGGAACTTACGCGGAACCAGCCCAGATTGGAACCAGTTCACGAACGTGTAGATGGAATAGACGGGCAATCCGGTCAATTTGCGGATGTCATTGGCATAGGGCACCATATTAGTGCATTCCAGTACAATCGCGCCGATCCCTTCGTTCTTGGTCACCAGCTCTGCAGCTGCGTCCAACAGGTCCAGACGCGCATCTGCAAAATTGATGGCGTCGTAATCATCCAGCACTTCACGGGTGAAGCTGCGCAGACCATCTGTGCCCACAATCACCGTATCTTCCGGTGCACCTGCCGCTTTCAGGTGCTCTTTGGTCAATGTTTCTTTGGAAATGGTGATGACGCCCACGCGCTTGTTTTTCGGCAAAAGCTGCTGCACGCTTGGGATTTGCATCAAGGAAGATGTCGCGACCGGCACGCCAAGTGCTTCCTTCACTTCATCCTGAATGAGTGCCAGAAAACCGCAGTTGGTGGTGATGCCATCGCAGCCAGTGCGCACCAGATCGCGGCCAGCTTCAATAAACAGGTCCACCAGCTCACGTGGATCATTGCGAACAACTTTGTTTGGAGTGGCGCCGCGCACCACGCGGTAATGTACCGGAAACGGCCACGTCTGTGCATTGCCAATGTCGCCGTAAATACGCGGGAATTTGGTTTCCAGCATGAGAATACCGACTGAGGCACCAAATACGGTCTTGCCTCCATACTCAACGGACATAATTCAAAACCTCTTCCTTAAATTTGGGGGATCAAAGCAGCTGGAGTATTGGGGATCCTCAGGCTGCTTTGCTCTTGGTTTTCCGCGTACCCTCCCCCCGAAAGCAAAAAGCGCCTTCGGGAGTACGCGTTAATCGGCTGGAACGTAGAGCTGCGAATAGGCGATGCGGACTGCCTCTGTTGCTTCGTCACGGCGACGTTCAATATGGTGGCGCATGGTGGAAACAGCCTTGTCTTCGTCCCGGTTGATCAGGGCGGTCAGCACCACACGGTGTGCTGAAAGCTGGGCTTCCTCCTGCGTGGAAACGGGGGTTTTGCCGCGCAGGTATTTCAAGTCGACAAGACGAATGTAGCGCACACGGTCATTCAGGTTTTCCAGAATGCGAACCAGCTCGTTGCTTTGAGATAGAGCGGCGATGCGCATGTGATACGCCTCATCCATGCTCAACAGTTCCATCGGGTCGTCGCTGCTGTCGTAGTCCGGCTCCGTGGATTTCAGGAACCCCATAAGATCCTGAAGGTCTTCCTCGCTGGCCCGGCGACAAACGAGGCGGACAATCTCCGTCTCAATGGCGACACGCGCTTCATAAAGGTCGAGAATAAGCTTTGGGCTCAAAGGGCGGCAAAAGAAGCCGCGGCCACTCTGGAATGTAAGGAAGCCTTCTGCCACGAGACGATTCAATGCCTCGCGCAGGGGTGTGCGGCTTGCGCCCAACTCTGTGGATAATGCGCTCTCGTTGATACGGGCATCCGGCTTAAATTCAAAATCAGCCGCCATTTTCCGTAGTTTTTCGTAGATGCGGTCCACGTTGCTATCAGCTTTTGTCATTCCAAAATCGCTCTCAATCCTGCCGTTGCAGGCCCCAAAAATCGGCTCAGCACTTACCATGTCATAGGTGAACTGTACATTCCATTTGACCTGCGCTCAATATTGAATATTGTGCTGTATACAATTTTGAGTGCAATCGATTCTGCATTCTTCGGGTTTAGTAAATTGCCTGCTTAACGGGTGGGACGGGTCTGATAGGTGACACTGTGACGAATAAGATGAATGGTGCAGAAGCCATGGTAAAAATGCTGGAGGCGCAGGGCGTCCAGCACATTTTCGGTCTTTGCGGCGATACAACACTGCCGTTTTATGACGCGATGTATAAGCTTGATCACAAGATGACCCACGTTTTGACCCGTGATGAGCGCTGCGCCACGTATATGGCAGATGCGTATTCACGAGTGACCGGGCGTCCGGGTGTGTGTGAGGGGCCGTCCGGTGGCGGCGCAACTTACATTTTGCCGGGTTTGATTGAAGCCTCTGAGAGCTCTTATGCCGTGCTTGGCATTACGACGGATATCTCCGTTGGGTCCTACGGCAAGTACCCGCTGACTGAAGTGGATCAGGAAGCGCTGATGCGTCCGCTGACCAAGTGGAATACCGTGATCAAACGCGCTGACCACATCCCGCGGATGGTTCGCAAAGCCTTCCGTGCCATGACAACCGGTCGCTCCGGTGCTGCCCACCTCGGCTTGCCCTACGACATTCAGTATGATGCGGTTGATGCCTCCGATATCTGGGCAGATCAGCAGCTGACATCATATCCGGCTTACCCTCAGGCCCCTGCTCCAGGTGCCGCTGAAGCTGCAGTTGATGCAATCCTTTCTGCCAAGAAACCACTGATTGTGTGTGGTGGCGGTGTTGTGATTGCTGGTGCGATGGAAGAGCTGGATCGTCTGGCAACTCGCCTCGATATTCCGGTCGCAACCTCCATCTCTGGTCAGGGCTCATTGGCGGAGACCCATCCAAACTGTGTGGGCGTTGTTGGGTCCAATGGCGGAACGGACGAGACATGGGAAGCCATGGCAAATGCGGACCTCGTGGTCTTTATGGGCGCACGTGCCGGCTCCACCACCACCTCCCGCTGGGAAGCGCCATCTGCCACGACCCGGGTCGTTCACTTCGACAACGATCCGATGGTGATTGGTGCGAATTACGAAGTTGAAGTTGGCGTTGTTGGTGACCTCAAACTGTCTCTTGCGCAGGTTAATGCAGTTCTGGACAAGCGTGATCAGGGTGCCGACACCTTTGGCGGAGCAGCTGCAGTTGCAGACATCAAGAAACGTAAGTTCGAGATCTTCAACAAGCTGGCTCAAAGCGGGGAAGCGCCAATCCGTCCTGAGCGTGTGATTGATGCGATGATGAAGGTGTTGCCGGTTGATGCCACAGTGATCTCTGATCCTGGCACGTCCTGCCCTTACTTCTCTGCGTATTACCAGCTGCCGCAATCTGGTCGTCACTTCATCACCAACCGTGCGCATGGTGCACTAGGTTACTCGCTCTCCGCAGCGCTTGGTGCATGGTATGGCCGTCCAAGCAGCAAAGTGGTCGCTATGATGGGTGATGGGTCCTTCGGCTTCACTTGTGGTGAGCTGGAAACCGTGTGCCGCTCTCGCGCGCCAATCACTTACATCGTGTTCTCAAACTCCAACTATGGCTGGATCAAAGCCAGCCAGTATGCGGACACAGATGCGCGTTACTACAATGTAGACTTCAACCGCACCGACCAAGCCGCTGTTGCCGCTGCTTATGGTGTGAAGAGCTGGCGCGTTGAAAACCCGGATGATCTGGAACGTGTGCTCAAAGAGGCGATTGAACATGACGGCCCAACACTGATTGATGTTGTGACGCAGCCTCTTGAAGAAAGTAATGCACCTGTACGCCGGTGGATGGGATAAAAGCCATGAACGCTGCACAAAAAATTACCGGCCAAAAGATCGTTGGAATGGATGTCTGGCACGTACAGTTGCCAGTGAATGCCCGCCGCGATCATGGCATCGGCTCTGTTGAGCATGCCGTTGATATCGTCATCCTCCGCCTAACAGCGGAGGGAGGCGAAACCGGTTGGGGGGAAGCTTCGCCCTGGTCCGTGTTTACCGGATCAGCAGAGGCCACCTTTGCTGCGCTTGACCGTTATATCCGTCCACTTGTTGTTGGCCGCACCATTGGTGAGCGGGCGACCATCATGAAGGACGCTCAAAAGGCGGTCGCTCATTGCACTGAGGCGAAAGCAGCTCTGGAAACAGCTCTGCTCGATCTGCAGGGCCGAATCTCTGATTTGCCTGTCTGGGCACTTCTGGGCGGCAAATGCCGGGATACGATCCCTCTTTCTTGCTCCATCGCTGATCCTGATTTCGATCGTGATTTGGCGTTGATGGAGCGTTTGAAAGAAGATGGCGTGCGCATCATCAAGCTCAAAACAGGCTTCAAAGGCCATGAGTTTGATATGATGCGTATGGAGCGCCTACGCATGAGCTATCCTGAGTTTTCCATTCGCGTGGATTATAATCAGGGTCTGCACCACGATAGTGCCCTTGCGTGCGTTCGCGACATCGCAAGTTTTCAACCAGATTTTATCGAACAGCCAGTTGCGCATAATCTTCGGGAACTTATGGCGACTATCCGAAATTCCATCGATGTGCCGCTTCTCGCAGATGAAAGCATCTTTGGGCCAGAGGATATGCTGACTGCGATTAATATGGGGATAGCTGATGGTGTTTCAGTCAAAATAATGAAGACCGGAGGCTTGACTCGAGCCCAAACCGTGGCTCGCATGGCCGCAACCGCTGGTATGAGTGCTTATGGCGGCGACATGTTTGAATCCGGCCTCGCCCACCTTGCCGGAACGCATATGATTGCTGCAACGCCAGAAATCACTTTAGCTTGTGAGTTTTATCAGGCAAAATACTTCCTAGTAGAAGACCTTATGGAAACGCCATTTGAAACGAGTGGCGGCGATGTGATCGTTCCGCAAACGGCAGGCTTGGGAGGCCGTCCGGATCTGGAAAAAGTTGAACACTACGCGATTTCCAAAAGTGCGGTTATGGGGGCTGCATGAATAAAAATAATGTCGTTGTCATCGGTGCAGGGATCGTTGGTGTATCAGCAGCTTTATGGTTGAAGCGTGAGGGTCATGATGTGACCCTCATCGACAAAGGTGAGCCCGGCATGGGCGCGTCCTTTGGCAATGCGTGTGTTCTGGCCAGCTGCTCCGTGGCTCCAGTCACAGCACCGGGCCTGATCATGAAAGGCCCAAAGCTTCTGCTAGATCCGAACTTCCCGCTGTTCTTGCGTTGGAGCTACCTGCCGAAACTGGCTGGCTGGCTGGCACGCTATCTGTCACACGCAACGGATAAAGAAACCCGCCGTATCGCGCAGGGTCTGACGCCGATTGTTGGTGACAGCGTGGACCAGCACCATGCATTGGTGGACGGTACCAGCGCGGCAAAGTGGCTTCAGGAAAGCACCTACAGCTTTGCCTACAACGACAGAGCTGCCTTTAACGCAGACGCGTACACCTGGGAACTGCGCCGCAATGCCGGGTTTGTGCCGGAGCTGATTGAAGGCGACGCTGTTCACGAGATGGAACCGATCCTTGCCAAGAATATCAAGTTGCTGGCGTTGATGCGGGATCATGGGTTCATTCAGGACCCAGGTGCGTATGTTCAGGATCTGGTGCAGATCTTCACGGAAATGGGCGGTACGTTTGTGCAGGCTGAGGTAAAGGATTTCGATCTGTCGGGCGGCTCAATTTCAGCTGTTATGACTGATAAAGGACGTTTTGACTGTGATCGTGCGGTTCTGGCAACGGGCGTCTGGTCCAAGCCTTTGATGAATAAGCTTGGCATCAACGTGCCGCTGGAAGCTGAGCGCGGTTACCACATTTTATTCAAGAACCCGAGCGAACAGCCGAACCAGCCAATTATGGTGGCTTCCGGCAAGTTCGTGGCAACACCAATGGCACAAGGATTGCGCTGTGCCGGTGTTGTTGAGTTTGGCGGGCTGGAAGCGGGAGCTTCCAAAGCACCTCTGGCTCTACTACGGAAAAAAGTTCGCGAGAGCTTCCCAAATCTAGAAGCGTCAAGCGAAGAGGAATGGTTGGGCTTCCGCCCTGCACCATCGGACAGTCTCCCCCTCATCGGTGAAGTGGGCAAAAGCGGTGTTTATGCAGCGTTTGGGCACCACCACATCGGCCTGACGGGCGGTCCAAAAACCGGGCGGCTGGTCTCTGATCTGATCAGCGGTAAACGCCCCAATAACGATATAAGCCCTTACGATCCGAAAAGATTTAATTGAGGGCATCACTAATTTATTCTTGGAGGAGAGTACATATGAAGAAGTCTAGTCTACTGGTCACCTTGAGTGTTTCCGCTATGGCGTTGGGGGCAACTGCCGCTTCTGCTGAAAAGTGGGACCTGCCAATGGCGTACTCAGGGTCCAACTTCCATTCTGTAACGGGAGCAGAATTTGCAGCTTGTATTACGTCTGGCACTGGCGGTGAAATCGAAGTAACCACTCACCCGGGCGGCTCCCTGTTTAAAGGTGGCGACATCAAGCGTGCAGTTCAGACCGGTCAGGTGCCAATCGGTGAGCGTCTGCTTTCTGGTCACCAGAACGAAAATGCTCTGTTCGGTGTGGATTCCGTTCCATTCCTCGCAACATCTTTTGATGATGCGGCAAAGCTTTGGACTGCTGCAAAGCCAGCGCTTGAGAAAGTTCTTGGCGAACAGAACCTGACCCTGTTGTATTCCGTGCCATGGCCGCCACAGGGCCTGTACTTCAAAAACGAAGTCAACTCTGTTGCTGACATGGAAGGCGTCAAGTTCCGCTCTTACAACACCGCAACTGCGCGTCTTGCTGAGCTGACAGGCATGCTGCCAGTTTCCATTGAAGCTGCTGAGATCTCTCAGGCGTTTGCAACAGGTGTTGCTGACTCCATGGTCTCCTCCGGTGCAACAGGTTACGACCGTAAAGTTTGGGAAAGCCTCAACTACTTCTACGAAGTGGATGCATGGCTGCCGCGCAACTACATGCTCGTAAACTCTGATGTATGGTCTGGTGTTTCTGATAAGAACAAAGGCATCATTCAGGGCTGTGCAGCAACAGCAGAAGCAGCTGGCCTCAAGCGTTCCATCGACTACACAAACTTCACCCTTGATGGCCTGCGTGAGGGCGGCATGAAGGTTGAAAAGGGTAGCGACCAGATGAAAGCTGACCTGCAGGAAATTGGTGCAACCATGACCGCAGAATGGCTTGAAGCTGCTGGTGACGACGGCAAAGCTGTTGTCAGCGCGTTCAAAGCAATGAAATAAGCACGCAAAAGCCGGAGATCCTCTTGGAACTCCGGCTTTTCTTTTTTCGAGGGGGAGAACAATGAAGCTGACACGCGCACTGCGCTTAGGGCTGGATGGGATCTACAAGACAGCTGGAGTTCTTTCCGCGCTTTGTCTGATTGCCATTCTCGGACTGATTGTCGTGCAGATGCTGGCACGTTGGACGGGAGAGGTCTTTCCGGGCGCCGCAGAATATGCAGGCTATGCCATGGCCGCCGCCAGTTTCCTTGCATTTGCCAATGCCTTGAACAAGGGCATCCACATTCGCGTATCCATCCTGCACCAAATGCTGGGTAAGACAGCACAGCGCATTCTGGAAATCTGGTGTTTTGCCATTGGCTCCGCCACGATCTGGTACTTCGTGTACTACGCCTATCGTTTTGTTTACTGGTCTCACAAGTTCAATGACATCAGTCAGGGACAGGACCGCACGCCGCTTTGGATCCCACAGGGCTTTATGTTCATTGGTGCGGTGATCCTTGCGATTGCTCTTACAGACCACCTCCTTCAACTCATTTTCACTGGCAAGCACCGTATTGCGCCTGAACTTGAAGAAGCGGTTGCCGGAGAATAAGAGCAATGGAAAATATAAGCATTATCATTCTGTTCCTGTTTGTCATGTTCACCTTGCTTGGCACCGGCGTCTGGGTCGGTCTGGCGCTCATGGGTGTGGCATGGGTTGGCATGGAACTGTTTACCACCCGCCCTGTTGGCGACGTGATGTTGACGACCATCTGGTCGGCTTCCTCCTCCTGGACACTGACAGCGCTGCCGCTGTTCATCTGGATGGGTGAGATCCTCTACCGAACCCGATTGTCGGAAGATATGTTCCGCGGCCTTGCCCCCTGGATGGCCCGCCTGCCCGGTGGTCTGGTTCACACCAACATTGTTGGCTGTACCGTCTTCGCGGCGGTCTCCGGTTCGTCTGCTGCGACACTGACCACCGTTGGTAAGATGTCCATCCCCGAACTGCGTAAACGTGATTATCCGGAGAAGATGATCATTGGCACGTTGGCTGGCGCTGCAACGCTGGGTCTTATGATCCCGCCATCCCTGACGCTGATCGTTTATGGCGTGACCATCAATGAGAGTATCTCCAAGCTGTTCTTTGCAGGCATTATGCCGGGTATCGTGCTGGCTGGCATGTTCATGGCTTATGTGGCGATCACCTCCAAAGTCTCTTCCAAATGGGATCCGAAACCGGAACCGGAGATGAGCTTTGCTGAGAAGGTGAAGAACACCCGCTTCCTGCTGCCAGTGATCCTGCTGATCCTTGTTGTGATTGGCTCCATGTATCTTGGCTATGCCACAGCGACAGAAGCTGCGGCCTTTGGTGTGATCGGAAGCCTGATCCTTGCCGCGTCGCAGGGCTCGCTATCATGGAAGAGCTTCACAAGCAGCCTTATGGGGGCGACCTACACCTCCTCCATGATTGCGTTGATCCTTGCCGGTGCTGCGTTCCTGTCGCTTTCCATGGGCTTTACGGGTCTGCCGCGTGGTCTGGCTGACATGATTGCAACGCTGGAACTGAGCCGCTTTGAGCTGCTGATGGTGCTGCTGGTGTTCTACGTGATCCTCGGCATGTTCCTGGATGGTATTTCGTCCGTGGTGCTGACCATGGCTGTGGTGGAACCAATGATCCGTCAGGCCGGTATTGACCTGATCTGGTTTGGTATCTTCATCGTGGTGGTGGTTGAGATGGCGCAGATTACGCCGCCAATCGGGTTTAACCTGTTCGTGCTGCAGGGCATGACCAACTATCAGATGGGCTTCATCGCACGCGCAGCGTTCCCGATGTTCCTGATTATGGTCGCGATGGTCTTCGTTCTGATCGCGTTCCCTGAGGTCGCCACATGGCTTCCTGAGAACATCCGCAGCAGGCCCGGAGGTTAGCGCCTCTGAACCACCTGCCGTAAGTGCCGATCTCTTGATGCCCCGATCTGCGAAAGTAGGTCGGGGTATTTACTTAGAGTAAGCAATCAGAGGTTCATCAACTTAGTTTGATTAAACCATTAAGTGCGCACAGATGTTGGATTCTTCATTTCTAGATTTACGGATTTGTCCTCTGCACCTGACACTATTATCCACTTTGATTGCTCTGATTAGCCGTTGTGTGGTCACTTTTAAGGTAAATATATGACCTTAACGGCACCTTGGTGATATATTTTCACTATAAAATGAGTGTCACCCTCATATTTTTTATGTTGACACGCATATGAGTGTGACATGCATCACGTCGTATGAGGTAACTTACTCAAACGTAAGGTGATTTTTATCGATAAATTTTTATGTAAGATAAATTTAATATACCCTAAGTATAAAAATTCTGATATTTCAATAATACCTAGAGTTGTATTTGTACTAAACATTTGGATAACATTTATTCTAGATCTAAAAGTATAAATTTCCTCGCCACATTTCCGCCCCAATTGCGGCCAAATATTGAACTCAGATCAGGTCACCTCCCAAAACGGGGATGTGTAACTGGCGAATTGCATCGTATCTGCAATGTGTATTCAAAGTGGTATGATGAGATTAATGCAAGTTATGCATAGGGGATTTGATTAGAACTTCAGGTCATTGAAGTTCGTTGGGTGGCACGAAACGTTACTCAAAACGTTTGTCGCTATGAGGCATGCTCATTGTGAGCATTTAGCGAAGCTGGGAGGCTAGGCTATGACATATATTCGTAGTGTAGACTTGCATTCTGAATGCGGCATTAGCAGTGTTCGGGTGCGTCCAGGGACTTCTCCGAAATAGAGAACCGACTTGGATTGGGAACCTTTGAAGCCAACACGCAACGTGTAGCCATCTGAAGGACCTCCTGCCAGCGGTATCACACCAACAATTTAGCATCACTGTGCCTTGGAGTGCGCTCCGGGAGCGGTGAAACTTATCTAACTTTTGTCTGAAAGGGATAAAGACATGGGCTGGTGGAATCCATTCAAAGCAATCGCAAACGTCGTAACCAAAGCTGTTAGCGCAGTCATCGAAGGCGTTTCAACTGCACTCGGCGAGCCAGAGCTCGGCAAAAAGATTGCAGGCGTATTTGAAGCAGTGGTCGACACCGTTGTTGATGTTGTCGTGGACATAGCCGTGGGGGTTGCCACATCAAACCCAGTTACGGCTGTTGTCAGCGTCATCACCAACATCGCTGAAGGTGTGAAGGACGTTTATGACGCCCTCAACCCTGCATCTGAAACTGTAGAAGTTGCTGCAGCAGATGCACCAGTGCTGGAAGGCAATGCAGACTACGGTTCTGATGACATGTTGATGTAATCAGAACGGTTTGGGCGCCATGAGCTTGGGTGTGGCGCCCGAACCAACCCAGCATAAAAACAACAAGCTGGAGGGTATTTTGGGTAAGTCGTTACAAGAGCACACATCCTATATTTCCAACGCCTTTCGTAAATTGTACCGGGCGTTTTGGGGCATTGGTGGCATCAGCATGTTAATCAACCTGCTTATGCTGACCGGCCCTTTGTTCATGCTGCAGATTTATGATCGTGTCTTGTCCAGCAGCTCTGTGCCAACGCTTGTTGTTCTCAGCCTGTTTGTGGCTGTGCTTTATATCTTCTACGGAATTCTTGATGGTCTGCGGAACCGTTTGTTGCTGCGTGTTGGTCAACACGTGGATGAGCAGCTGACGGGCCTCGCCTTTGAAGCCTCAACCCGTGTCCCGCTGGTTATGGGTGCTGAGGGCGAACGCTCCAGACCTGTCAGTGATCTGGACTCCATCCGGCAGTTCCTGTCCGGCTCCGGTCCTTCCGCTATCTTCGACATGCCATGGATGCCGCTGTATCTGGGCATCGTGTTTCTGTTTCACCCGCTTTTGGGCACCATGGCTCTTATTGGTGCCTTGTTCATCTGCGCTTTGATTGCGCTGAACGAGTTGTCTTCTCGTCGTCCGGCTGCAAACACGGCTGTTGAGGCCAACAAGCGCACCACATTGATTGAAGCATGCCGCCGCAATGCCGAGAGCATTGAGGCCATGGGCATGATCGACCATTTGCGTGACCGGTGGGAGGATAACAATGATGTCTTCCTTGGTCGCCAGCGGGCAGCCTCTGATCGCTCCAACATCTTCACCACTATGATCAAGACCCTGCGGTTCATGCTGCAGTCCGGTATTCTTGCCCTTGGAGCCTGGCTGGTCATTCAGCAGGAAGTCTCTGCAGGCGTTATGATCGCGTCCTCCATTATGACGGCCCGTGCACTGGCTCCGGTTGAAATGGCAATCGTCAACTGGCGTGGTTTTGTGGCCGCCAGAGTTGGCATTTCGCGCCTTCAGGAAATCTTTGCGACGCAGGCAAAGCCGAAAGAGCGAGTATCCATTCCGTTCCCGCAGGAGTCGGTTGTTGTTGAAGGCTTGTTCTGCGGTCCGATTGCAGCAAAGGAGGCCTTCGTCAAAAACGTTTCTCTGGAACTGAAAGCTGGCGATGGTCTGGGCATCATCGGGCATTCCGGGTCAGGCAAGTCGACGCTGACAAGAGCGATGGTTGGCATCACCAATCCGCTGAAAGGCTCGATCCGTTTTGATGGCGCGGAGCTGGACCAGTGGAGCGCGATGGATCGTGGTGACTTCATAGGCTACTTGCCGCAGGACATTCAGCTCTTTGATGGCACCATTGCGGAGAACATCCAGCGGTTTAAGCCGGATGAAGACAGCGACAAGCTGATTGCAGCCGCCCGCATGGCCAACGTGCACGACCTGATCGTGAGCCTGCCGGAAGGTTACAACACAGTGATCGGCGCAACTGGCAACGGCTTGTCCGGTGGCCAGCGTCAGCGGATCGCACTGGCTCGTGCGCTTTATGGCAATCCGTTCCTGATCGTACTTGATGAGCCGAACTCCAATCTGGATGCCGAAGGCGAAGCCGCTCTGACCAATGCTATCCATGACATGCGCGAGCGTGGCTCTATCGTCATCGTGGTTGCGCACCGTCCGGCTGCAACGTCGGCAGTCGATCAGATCCTCGTGATGAATGAGGGTGAAGCGGAAGCTATTGGCGCAAAAGACAAGATTATGAAGCAGGTGATTGCTCCGCTTCGCAAGCCGCAGGAGGTCGCGTTAAATGGCTAGAGTTACCGACAAGTCCTACGATATCGGCGCAAGCATCACCCGCCATCTCAAATGGGGCGGTGCATTGGCTGCACTCCTCATCTTCGGTGCGGGCACCTGGACGGTTGTGACAGAAATCTCCGGTGCGGTTGTTGCTCCGGCAACCATCGTGGTGGAGACCAGCACCAAGAGCGTGCAGCACCGCGATGGCGGCATCGTCAATCAGATCCTCGTGAAGAACGGCGATCCGGTGAAGGCTGGAGATCTGGTTCTACAGCTGGATGATACCCTCACCCGCTCCAATCTGGCGGTGCTGACCAATCAGTTGGATGAACTCTATGCGCAGGAATCCCGGTTGACCTCAGAGATTCAGGGCCGCACTGAGATTACGTTCAAGCAACGGGCAAAATCACCGCTGCACCGTGCGCATCTGATGATGATTGAAGAAACCCAGCGCAACATGATGGAAGCGCGGCAGAAAAATCACCTGAGCAAAAAAGAGCAGCTGGAAACCCAGATCGGCCAGTTCGAAAAGCAGATCGACGGCCTGGAGTTGCAGCGCGATGCAAAGCAGAACGAAGTGGACCTGATCAACACCGAGTTGGGTGGGTTGGAATCTTTGCGCAAAAAGAAGCTGGTGACCGAGTCCCGCGTCATGGCGTTTCAGCGTGAGCGCAGTTCTCTGGAAGGTGAACTTGGCGGCATCATTGCCCAGATCGCACGCTCTGGCGAGGCGATCAGCGAACGCCGGGTTATGATCTTGCAAGCTGATGAAGAGCTGCGCTCCAACAATCTGGAGCAACTGCAGCAAACCCGCGCCCAGATCTCTGAGCTGGAGGAGCGTCGCATTGCAGCGCAAGACGAGCTTCGCCGAACGGAAATCAGAGCCCCTCAAAACGGCAAGGTGTTTGATCTGGCCATTCACACCATCGGCGGCGTCATCATGGGCGGTGAAGTGGTGATGAAGATTGTGCCGGAAGAAGATCAGCTCATCGTAGAAGCCAAGGTGCAGCCGGTGGATGTGGATCAGATTGGTCCAAATCAGGAAGCCACCATCCGCCTGCCTGCCTTTGACAAGCGCACCACACCGGAGCTCAAAGCGCGACTAAAAACCATTTCGCCTGATCTGGTGCAGGACCCACGCACGGGCAGCACCTACTATCTGGCTGAACTGGCTATTCCTGAAGAGGAGCTGGAGCGTCTGGAAGGCAAGTCCCTCATCCCGGGCATGCCGGTTGAGGCATTCATCAAGACAGAAGATCGGTCCGTTCTGTCTTATCTGATCAAGCCAATGATGGACCAGATCGCGCATGCGATGAGAGAGACCTGATACGCTTGGGATGGATCCGGGCATGTTCCCTGAATATGGGTTTTCAGAGGACATGCCGTCAACGCCATCATCCCAGTGTGTGGTGAGAGGTTGAAGCAGTGGCCGCTCCTGTTGCTTCACCAGCCTCCTCCCGAGAGCCCGGAGCCCTAATTCCGGGTGTCAGAAGACCCGTGTAGTGCTATGCCGCCGCCCTGTGCGAGTACTACACGGGCTCTTTCCATGCAGCATAAGTGTTAGGAAGGCCGGTAGCCAAGCCTCTGAGATATATTGGCAATGCAGGTTAGCAGTGGCTTCACATACTGCTCTGTTGGCTTGGTGTGCCGATAAAGTGGAATGGAAACGCTGATCGCAGCCGCCGGTTTGCCCATGTCATCCAAAATGGCAGCGCCGTAACAGACGACCCCCTCCTCGTTTTCCTGATTATCAAAGACATATCCATCTTCGCGCACCTTCTGAGTGATCGCGGAAAGAACAGTGCGGTCTGTGTTTGTGAAGCTGGTGATCTGGGCCATGTCCAGCTGCCGAATGAGATCTTCGGCCTCTGCTGGTGCCATTGCGCCAAGATAGGCTTTGCCCACACCGCTGGAGTGCATGGGCACGCGCGTGCCGATGGTGGAAGCCATGCGCACCACTTCCTCACACTCGATCTTGTCGATGTAAATCAACTCCTCCCGACTGGGAACTGCCAGGTGCACAGTCTCTCCGGTCTCATCACGCAAGCGCAGCAGCTGCTCCTTTGCAAGCCTACGGATGTCGTTTTCCGCCAACGCTTTACGGGCCAGCGAGACCAGTCGCACACCCAGTTGGTAACGCTGGTCGCTGCGCTGTTCAATCAACCCCTCTGCCTCCAGAGAAGCCAGTAGGCGATAGAGCGTTGGCCGCGTTAAGCCGCTGGATTCCTTCAACTCGGCAAGAGAAGGCGGTGCCTTTGATTGGGAGATCAGATCAAGCAGGTGGATCGTCCGCGAGAAACTCTGTGTGCCCTGCACCGGCGCTTTCATAGGTGTCCTTTCCACCGCCACAAGACTGTAGCGTTGACATAAATAGATATACGTATAGTTTTGTTCATATAGTGAATGAATGTCCATAATATGGACAAATAAGGAATCTGTCAATGCCGCTGGTTGAGAAAGACGAGAACCCTCGCATCCCCTATCAACACCCTATGCCACCTGATGCCCTGCCCGAAATCGTGGTGCCCGATGCACTCTCTCAAGAAGATGACCGCATGTGGGTCAAGCAGGCGGAGAATGTTTACTTCCGCCCTCTCTGCCTGAATGTCTCGCAGGGCTACTGGATGAACCTGCTGAAAGTGACCAAGTCCGGCGTACTCTCCCGCCATCGGCATGCCAATGCGGTGCATGGGTTCGTTTTGAAAGGCCGCTGGCACTATCTGGAGCATGACTGGGAAGCACGTGAAGGCGGATACGTTTATGAGCCTCCCGGTGAAACGCACACACTGGTGGTGCCTGATGATGTTGAAGAGATGATCACCTATTTTCAGGTGAACGGTGTCATGTACTACGTAGACCCCTATGGCAATCACCTTGGCTATGAGGATGTTTTCACCAAAATCGATATGTGTCGCAAACACTTCGAAGAGGTGGGCCTTGGTGCCGACTATGTAAAGAACTTCATCCGCTGAGTGCTGATATGACCAATATTTCCTATGATTTTTCCGGCAAGGTTGCCGTGGTGACCGGTGGTGCCAAAGGCATTGGGGCAGAGATTGCCCTGCACTATCACAAGGCCGGCGCACAAGTTGTCATCTGGGACCTCAATATTCCGGAGGACCTGCCTTTTTCGCATGTGTTCTGTCAGGTGGACATCAGCCAGCAGGACCAGATAGCAGCTGCTTTTGTCAGAACGCTGGAGCAGTGCGGGCAGATTGACTTCCTCTCCCACAATGCAGGATTTGCGGGCTCAACTGTTCCGCTGGCAGACTATGATCCGCAAGAATGGGCGCGGGTGGTGGAGGTGAACCTGTTTGGGACCTTCCAACTTTGCCAACAGGTCGTACCCCATATGAAGGACAGGGGGTTTGGGCGCATCATCAACATGGCGTCGCTGGCGGGCAAAGAGGGCACGCCAAACGCCTCTGCCTACAGCGCATCTAAAGCTGGTGTGATTGGGTTGACAAAATCTCTAGCAAAAGAGCTGGCAGAAACTGATATACGAGTAAATTGCATCGCTCCGGCGGCCATCAAAACAGATATTCTGGACCAGATGACCCCTGAGTTTGTGCAGATTATGATTGATAAGTCGCCGATGAAAAGATTGGGGCTGGTGGAAGAAGCTGCCGAGCTGGTGATGTGGCTCAGTTCCTCCGCCTGTACATTCAACAGCGGCGCAGTGTTTGATCTTTCGGGCGGACGGGCAACATATTGACGAGTGAAGCAAGACACGGGCTGGAAAGCCGCGCAATTCAGGTTCCTCCATCTATCACGCGGGAGCTGGCCAATGCGGCCATGAGCGTTGAGGGCCTTATTCCTTTGTGGTTCGGAGAGCCAAATATCCCTACCCCAAAATTCATTTGTGATGAGGCCGCACGGTCCTTGTCTGCGGGAGAAACCTTTTACGCTGAAGGGCTTGGGAGGCCTTATCTACGCGAGGCGATCTCGGGTTATATGAGTGAGCTTTACAGCAAGCCGATTGGGGTCAACCGCGTTGCGGTTACGGTCTCCGGCGGCAACGCGCTCAATCTGGCCTTTCAGTGTGTGTTGGAAGAAGGTGATACGGTTGTCACGTTGACACCCGCCTTTCCAAACCTGCTTTCCATCCCAAAACTGCAAGGCGCCCGCACGGTCACCCATTCACTTGAGGTGAAGGACGGCAAGTGGTCGCTGGATGTGGAAGCATTTTTGGAAACGGCCAAGGGCGCAAAGGTGGTGTTGCTCAACTCACCTTCCAACCCCACGGGCTTTATGCTGACCAGACCTGAGATTGCGCGGATCATGGAAGTTCTGCGCGAGCGCGGCACATGGTTGATCTCTGACGAGGTTTACGCCCGCACCGTTTACTCCGGCAAGGCAGCACCATCGTTTCTTGAGGTGTCCGAGCCGGAAGATCGCCTGATCGTGGTGAACTCCTTCTCCAAATCATGGGCCATGACTGGCTGGCGTTTGGGCTGGCTCACTTTGCCGCCAAGCCTGACACCGGTTGTTGAGAAGATTGCCGAGTTCTCTATTGCCAGCGCCCCACCGTTCTCTCAGCGGGCCGCTGTGGTTGCGCTTCAGCAAGGTGAAGAGTTCGTTGCTCAAATGGCGCAAAACTATAAGCATGCGCGGGATCTGGTGTGCTCAGGCCTACTCGCCCATGAGGGGGTGACCTGCCCTGTGCCGGAAAGTGCGTTCTATGCTTACTTCAAGGTGGAGGGCGTGACGGATTCCGTTGCTTATGCCCGCATGTTGATTGAAGAGGCCAAGGTTGGTCTTGCTCCCGGGGATGCGTTTCTTGTTGGTGAACCCGGCTGGTTCCGCCTCTGCTTTGCGCAGACGGATGAGCAGCTCAATGAAGCGTTGGACCGTCTTGCGCCGTTCCTGGCCAATGCACGGGAAACGGTGTGACCCTGCAAACTAGAACCAGTGATAGGAGGGCAGTGTCCCTCCTATTGTATTGAGAATAAGTGGTTCAATCTTCTCAAAGAGCTTTTCATTATTGGAAAGCACCACGATCCCCATATCCTCTTGCGGATAGCCAACCGTATATGCGCGATAACCCGGATTGCTGCCCCAGTGCCAGATGGACCCGTTCGGCTTGGTGGCCTGAAGCCCCCACCCCATAGACCAGCCGATTTTGCCAGTCACGGTCTTGTGGGTTTGCAGCATGCGCTCCTTCAGCTCAGGTTCTGCGGCCTCATCCATCATAGCAACCAGAAAGCGGGCGTAGTCTCCAGCCGTGGTGTGCAGGCTCCATGCGGCATGACCAATGGATGGCTTTCTCTTGTCCGTAATCCGGTCTCCCTCTGCATCATACCCAAAACGGATGCGGTAATCGTAGGCCCGCTGCCAGAGATAGCTGGTGGACGACATGCCTAGCGGCTCAAACACATGGATACGCGCCAGCGTTTCAAGGTTTAGCCCCGTCCGCCGTTCCAGCACCTGCTGCAACAAAGCATAGCCGGAGCCGGAATAGGTAAACTCTGTGCCCGGATCAAAGCGCAGCTTGAGCGGGTCTTTCTCATCAAAGTTGGCAAGGCCGGAAGTATGCGAAAGCAACATACGGGCGGTGATGCGTTTCAGTCGGGGGTCTGAGCCATCAAACAAATCCGGGGCGTATTGATAAAGCGGTCGCTCTAACGACAGAATATTCAAATCCACCAGCTTCAGCGTCAGGTAGGCGAACACCGGTTTGCCGAGAGACGCGGCTTCAAAAATAGGCTCTTGCGCGCCAATGACTGTTTTGCCCCTGCTGGATTTGTCATAGAGGCGGATGAACTCCACTTTGCCCTCGCGGACCACCGCCACGCTCAGGCTCGCATCCGGGTTGCCACGCTGAATGCCTTTTGCGTGCTCATCCAGCTTTGCAATCATATCCGCTTGTGGTGCTGATTTTTGTAGAGGCGTGGAGTCATTGCAGCCACTGAGTGCCAGAAGTCCCGCCAAAACTGTTAGTATCCGTAGATGCATCAAGAAGCCGTTTTAAAATCAGGTGGTGCCAAGGTGTTTATGCAAATCGCCGGGGCATCGCTCCGGTTTCCATGAGAGCATACGCCTAAGAAGATGAATGAGAGATTGGTCTGGGCGGTTAATTTTGGCCAAACCTGTAAGCAAACAAAATGGCACCAATGCGTCAGGTTGTAATTTGCTACGAAAGATACAACCTCGGACCCATCAGAAAAATCGAAATAGCTGTTGACCTCAACTTAGCTTGAGGACTTAAAAGCCCTGTTGTGAAACCGGAACCTTACATGTTTCGGTCAAAGAACAGAATGAGCTGATCATGAAAACAATTGCTAGTTTATCCCTTGGAACCTTGATGATTGCCGCTGCCGGCATGGCACATGCAGAAGGTTTGGAGCGCATCAACCCATCCACCATTGTCGATACCAGCCCTTGGGGCTTTACGCAGGTTGTTGTGGCTCCCTCAAACGCAAAAACGGTTTATATTTCAGGTCAATTCAGCGGCGACATAGACGGGAACGTTTTGGGCAAAACGGTTGGCAAACAAGCGGAGATTGCCTTCTCTAATCTGCGTAAGGCGATTGCGGCCTCTGGAGGAAAACCAGAGCATGTGGTCAAGATACAAGTGCTTGTTGCCGGTCATGGTGAAGATAAACTGCATGCGATTAAGGAACAGGCGGATAAACTTTTCGGGCAGCACCTTCCTGCCAGCACACTCATCCCTGTCGACCGTTTGGCATTGGACGGCATGTTGTTTGAGATAGATGCAACACTGGCAATCCCACAGAGCTAACCTGCATATGCTCCCGCCCGATTGTATGACGGGAGCCTTTTTTATTCACTTGCAGGTGTCTTTGGCGCGGGATTGTCCGGGGCTGGTGGCCTTCGCCGTGGTGTATGGCCCTTGAAGGCCCAAAGGGACATGACAGCGGCGCCAGCCAACACCAAAGCGCTGAAGAAAAAACCATCAGCAAGTGCACGGCTGCTGATTGCTTTGAGGATGTAAAGCGATTGCGGCCAGCGCTCGTGCAGCAAAGCAGCAGCTGCCGGTTGATCACCCATGAACTTGTAGAGCAGCAACTGCAACAGTTCACGGTCTTTATCGTTGGGCTCCATCAGCTCAGCGGCGGCAGAAATCATCGTCTTTTCTCGCCAGTTGATGAGAGCTCCCACGCAGGCAATGCCAAACACACCTCCCACTTGCCGGCAGGTTTGCAGCAAGGCAGTGGCGCGGGCGCGGGCAAGCAGAGAGACGTGAGAAAGCGCTTCAGTGGAAACGGAGCTGATGAGAAAGCCCAGTCCGGCCCCCATCAACATCATGCCGGGAAAAAGCAGCCAGAGATTGTTGTAGTGGATCACCAGAGCCTGCATCAAGAAGCCAGCCCCCATGGCCAGACTGCCGCAGACTGCAAGATTGCGGAAATTGATTTTGCCGACCAGACGCCCCCCGAACTGAGCGCATATGATGATTGTCAGCACCACCGGTAACATGGAGAGACCGGCCTGAAAGGGCGTCAGGCTCAAGACGTTTTGCAGAAAAACAGCGCCGAATACCACCTGCGCCAACAAGCCAAACGGAATGCAGAAGAGCAGCAGGCAGCACCCCAGATAGACCTTGTTTTCGAACAATGAGAACTGGATGAACGGATGCGCAACGCGGTCTCTGCGAGCAAACAACAGGTAACAAATCAGGATCACGAACCCAAGTGAGACAACCCCTTCTCCCAATGTGAGGCGGTAATCACCAAACCGTTGAACTGCAACGGTGAAAACCAGAAGCACCATGACGAACATCACAGCGCCGAGAAAATCAAAACTGCCGGTGTCTCTGGAGGTTCTGCCCTTTCCGATGGCAAAGGCCATGATCAACACGGCCGCGCCAATGGGCACATTGAGCAAGAACACCAGCCGCCAGGAGAACAGCTGTACCAACGTGCCGCCCACCAGTGGGCCTGCTGCCATAAAGACGAGGCCTGCACCAACATAGTGGGCCAGAGCCTTGCCTCTCTCATCTGTCGGATAAGCGGAAAACACGAGCGCCGTTGCCGCGGGCTGCATCAGTGCTGCACCAAGCCCCTGAAACACACGGGATGTGATGAAGATGTCCCCCGTTGGGGCATAGGCACAGGCGAGCGAGGCGGCTGTAAACAGGGCTACACCGATGCGAAGAGAGGTGAAGTAGCCGAACTTATCGCCCAACCAGCCACCACACATCAACATGGAGGCAAGCGCGATCAGATAGGCATTGACCGCCCATTGCAGGTGTACCGGACCAAAGGCATAGGTGCGCTGAAGAGACGGCAGAATAATGCCCAGTACAGTCTGATCGATCATGACCAGAGCGAGCGCTCCGATCATATTCAACAAAACCAGATGTTTGCGGGCCATGCTTGTCTCCACTCGTTTACGGTTCAGGCACGGTTTTCGAATTGAGCCATAAAGCTCACCAATGCCTCCAGGCATTGGGGTTCATCCAACAAAGGGCAATGTCCGCGATTGGGGACGTCCACCGATTGCATGTGAGGGGCCATATTCTTCATGGTGCGGATGGTATCGGCAGATGTGACATCTGACAGCTCTCCGCGAATGGACAGGACGGGAAGTTCAAGGTCCGCAGCACGTTGGTGCGCCTCCCAAAGGTCACGGAAGTCCTCTTTGTTCTCAGATAGGGCAACGCCAAGATTGTCATCGTAACGGTGGTGCCATTTGCCATTTTTACGGCCATACATGGACAGCGCCATGCGCTCCCACTGGTCTTCCGGCAGGTTCACAAACTGGTTGCCTATGTGTTCCTTGATGGTGCTGACCACGGCGGTCAGTTCGCTCTCGTCCGGCAACTGGCCCGCATAGCCGAAGATGCGCGACATGCCAGCAAACTCGATGGTGGCCCCAAGGTCGTTAAGCACGGTGCCAGCCAGCATGTCCGGGTGATCCTCCACCATTAGCATGGCAAGCAGGGCGCCGAGCGAAGAACCTAGCAACACCACGGGGGGCTCATCAATGGACTTCCAAAACTCGTAGGTATCACGGATGTAAACAGAGGTGTTGTAATTGCTGTAATCCGGGTCGTAGTCCGACAGATCCCGCCCACGCAGGTTCAACGCGTAGATGGTGTGGGTCTTGCTGAGTTGGACAGCCATGGGGTCCAGATCGCGAGCGCACCGGGTCAGACCCGGCAATGCGATGATTGCGGGTTTTGGGGAGGTGCCATTGCCGTAAACCCTGTAGTTGAGCTTGATGCCGTCAGACGTCTCGAACCATTTGTTCTCATAGGCGCCGCTGTCATATTTGCTTTCGTCAATCTCACTCATTGGCACCTCTTTCCTTCCGGGTGCGGCTTGTGCTCTGAATGGGTGTTGTCGGTCATATGACCTTCGTGCGTCGCCGAGATGATGGCTTCAATGCGGTCAGCGTAATTGATCAGCGCCTGATCCGCGGCCAGATATCCAGTCTTGATGCGCTCATTGATGCTCTTGGGCTCAAAATCCACCACGCCAGTGAGCGCATTGTGCTCTGCCTTTACGGTGATGATGTGAGAGATCGCGCGCATTTTCATGAGTGAGCGATAGTGCTCACAGTCCCTGATGGGCGAATCCTCAGGCACCAATTTGTCCAGATCGTAGAGCATATGCGAGTAATGCTGGGCACACTTGTCGCCATCCAGCATGAGCCAGAACTTGTCCTCAAACACCAGCTCCGTCATGCGGTAGATCGCTTCTTCAACAGTGGTCGGAATGATGCCTTCCGGGCAGAACAGCTCAATCAGAAAGATCGGCATATGAGAGATCTGGTAGTCATCCAGAATACGCAGGAGTGAACGGATTGGCGTGTTGTCGTAAAGCCCACCATCCCAATAATAGTGCCCGTCCAGCTCAATGGGCGGAAAGCCCGGAGGCAAAGACCCACTGGCCATTATGTGCCTGGAGGTGAGGTAGTGATCCCGGTTGGAGAACCGCTCAATCTGCCCCGTTGCAACGTTGGTCGCTGTGATCACCAACCGCGGAGCGTCCTCGCTGTTGAGGCGCTCAAAGTCGATGAATTTTTCCATAGTCTCAAGCGCTGGCGTGATGTCGTAGATGCTGGGCCGATTTTCACTCATGAAAGACGGCGGATGCAGTTTGAAAAAGCGAGGGTGGCCCATGCTGGCACGCAGCAGCTTTTGGCTGGAATGCCATATGAAGCCGGGCGCGTGGCTCAGGTGTTCCCACAGGGCGTGGAGCGTCTCGATAGGGTCGCCGAGTTTTGGGGCCGCAATGACAGCCGCATTTAGCGCACCAATGGAGGTGCCGGTGATGATTTCCGGCTCAAAGCCCGCCTGATAAATGCGGGTGAGCGCACCAACCTCATAGGCTCCAAGAGCTCCACCGCCTTGCATGACAAGGCCAATTCCTTGTGTCATCTACCGTCCTTCCGACAGGGTTTCCTGCATTCCCCCCCGGTGCACTCCGGTTGTCGGAGAAAGAGCTCTTTCTCACCCAAACCAAAGAACAGACGTGATGATGAGCGGCCCGAAAAAGCCCACCTCACGGATGAAGCTTAGGCGCGAACCTCCAAAGAAAACATAAAGCCTGTCAGAAAATCGTGCTTTTGAAAGGCGACTGAAATCACTCAGGCGCAAGCCTCTGCTGACAATATGACTCATTACAATTTCTGCCTCGATGCAATGAAGTCATAACTCGATGAAAAACAAACTATTACATAGCTTCGCCCAGAAGCTGAAGAACCTGCGAAACGTAGCGGTGCTCGCTCTGGTTGGGCTTTCACTGGCAGCGTGCCAAACGACCATTACGACGAAAGACATTGAAGAAGCACAGGTAAAGGTCTCAAATGTGACCGTGACGGGCGATTGGAAATACCAAGGGCTCCACAATGTTTTGGGCAAAGATTACGATAAAGACATAATCGTTAAAGCCACAAAGAAGGCCTTAAAGGCAAAGTTGAAGGACTTGCATGGCCCGACACGAGTCAACGTTGAAGTCACGGTCCGGAGTTTCTTCGTTTCCAACATGGGATATGATGTTCTCTTCGGTACTGGTGCATCCTCCATGGCAGGCACAGTAACGGTTATCGACGCAAGGACAGGTAAGATCATTATTAAAGACGAGTGGGTAGGCACTGCGGTGGCAAATCCCGAAGTATTTGCCGAACAGGTCATGGCTAAGATTTTGCGATCAACAAAGAAGCCCTAGTGACTTCAAATAGCAGCCGTCGCTCTTTGCAGCGGCATGTTGCTGTTTGTTAGCCCGCTCTGGCTCTAACCTGCTGATGAGGTGGACCGGTAACATCTTACGCAACGCTTACAATTCGTTGAGCCTGACCTGATAAAGCAACTATGGTGGGGGCATTGTTTGGCCCCTTCCTTTCTTAGGAGCTTCAGATGCCAAACAGCTCTTTACCTCCAGTCCTGCTTTTGACCGGTACCAATGCTGCGGCCTGGGCGATGGATAATGTCCGCATGACCTTCGAGGCTTCCGGGTATGTCTGCCACAGCCTCACCTATCGGCATCATGACCTGCCACCCGGACCGGAACGCGATGCCAAGCTTGTCGGGGTGAGCATCGCGGATTATGTGGAAGATGCCCGACAAGCCCTAGCAGAGATTGGCGAGGCGCCGGTTGTTGTCGGGCACTCGATCGGCGGGGTTATCGCGCAGCTTCTGGCAGCCGAGGGCGCCACAAAAGCAGGAGTTCTTCTCAACAGCAGCATTGTGAACGGCATTTTGCCGACGACGGACGGGGAGCGCGAACTTGGCAAGCTGCTCATTTCGGCCGGCGCATTTTGGGAGCATGCCCTGGAACAGGATTTCGAGCTTCTGACGAAGTATGGGTTCAACACACTGGCACTCAATTTACAACATGACATCCATGCGCGTCTCGGTACCGAATCCGGGCGGGTGCTTTTCGAGTTTGTCTTCTGGATGTATGACGTTCGCCAAACCACGTTTATTGACCCGAACAAGGTCTCTTGCCCCTTGCTCTTCGTTTCAGGAACCGAGGACAAGGCTGTGACGCCAAGCACCGCGCGATTGATGGCTGAACGCTACGAAAACTCGGATTTCCTCGCAGTCAAAGGGGCCTGCCACTACATTCAGTTTGAGGACCAGTGGCCAGAGACAGCTGCCAAGGCGCTCGACTGGTTGAGACAAAAACTCTGAATGGACAGCTCGTTTCGGCTAGCCAGATAGCAGAGGATAACTAAACGGCGAGCTTCCTATGTGCTGGTTGGCTTGGTTTCATCCCCCATCATCATTTTCCAGATGGCCTTGATGGCCAGTTCCGGGTCAAACCAGCTGACAAAGCGGGTATCCACGGGTTGGCCGTTGCGGATCGTCATGGCTGGGCGGATCAGGCGCAAGCCCTGCGGCATCATAACCTGAGGGTTGCCATTGAGCAGAGTAAAGTCGGCCTTCATGCCAACAGCAATCATTCCGAGCGTATCTTCCTGCCCCAGCTGGCGTGCGGCGTTGACTGTCATGGCCTGCAGCGCTTCTTCAAGCGTAACAGCCTGATCCACGCCAACCACCGTATTGCCACTGGTGGATGTGCGGGACATGGCAGTCTCAACAGTTCCCATCGGGTTCATGGGTGTTGCAGGGTGATCCCCGTGGAAGGTTATGACTGCACCTGCATCCTTTGCATCGCGCACAGGCATATAGCGATCCAACCGCTCTTTGCCGAACAGGCTTTCCAGCTGATCGCCGTAATGGCTGATGTGATCGACAAAGAAACCAAGAGACACGCCCAGATCTGCTGCTCTTTGGATCTGCTCGTTGGTTATAAGCGCATTATGCTCCAGCCGGTGCTCTATGTCATCGCGCGGGTCTTCGGCCTGAATGGCCGCAATCGCCATCAATGCCTGATCAATGGCGTGCTCTCCCTGCGCATGCAATGCCACTTGACCGCTACGTTTGTGTACCTCACGGAGTTTCTCCAACAGGTCAGCATCACTCATGCTGAGGTCACCCCGGTGACCCGTAGACAGGCCTAGACGTTCCAGCACCAACTCAGAATCTTCATAGGGTTCGTGGGTTGCGGCCCCGCCTGTAAACGGAGACCCATCCAGCCAAAACTTTGCACCTAAGATGGTGAACCGGTCATCCCCACCAAAACGCCATTTGGGAAGCTGATCCTCTGTCAGATAAACGTAGGTTCGCACTGGTGGATTGTCTTCCAGACCAACACGCTGCAACAAACCGACAGGGTTGGGATGGCGGCCTACAGCCCCCGTTACGCCAATGGTGGTGTAACCGGCCTTGGCATAGTCAGTGTAGGTCTTGCGCACCAGCAACTCGACCGCCTCATCCGAAGGGGCGGGAATGGCAGAGACAACACGGTTGATTTCTTCCAGCTCTCTCAGCATTGGGCCGCGGCGCGGGTCAACACCGGCTTCTTTCAGCGCGGCGGTATTGGCATAGGCCTCGTGCATCATCTGGGTCAGAACAAGCATGGGCTTGTCAGGAGAAATAGCATCCAGCTCCGCCAGTGTTGGCGGCGTAAGGTCTTTGATGGCAATCGGATCCCAACCGTAGGCCAGCACCCACGGGGTTACGCTGAAACTGTCTGCAGATTCCTGTAAGGCCTGCATGATTTGCACGCGGTTATCATATTTAAAAGCGCTGATGTCTGTGGCTGAGCCAAGCAGGGCGGCTGCAATCGGGTGGGTATGCGGTTCAATCAAACCGGGGATCAACGTACCTTGGAGACGTATGATCTCCACGTCCGCAAGGTCTTCCAGCGTCCGCACATCGCCAACGGCCATGATCTCGTTATCTTCAACCAGCACGGCCTGCACCTGAGGGTACTTTGGGTCCATGGTCAAAACACGATCTGCGGTGACGATGTATTTGCCGGGATAGGTCGGTGGCAGAGAGTACCAGTAATAGCCTGCAACAGCTCCGACGATAATAATTACCAACCCAGCAATCCAGCGCATACCAACCTCCCAGTTCTTACCCTAACGGAATGATGCATATAATTGGCGGTGATGCCACCCGATAGTTTAGGGCTATTCGCAGGTTTTGACCTGCTATTGTGCCATATGATGGCGTTTGATGAGTTTGCATCTGATTTCTGAACCTGCCCGCAAGGCGACGCCGGACTCGGGGAAGACCTCGTCGGGCTTCATAACTTTGAAGCTGTAAAAGCGTGTCAGACGGGCCAGCAAGACGATTGCTTGCACCGTTGCAAAACTGGCGCCTGCACACACGCGGGGGCCAACACCAAATGGTATGAAAGCGCTGGTCATGGGGTCGTCAGCACGTTCAAACCGGTCCGGGTCAAAGTGGTCAGGATTGTTCCAGTAAGATCTGTGCCGATGCACGATCCATGGCGATATAATCATAAGAGCCCCACGCGGAATCTTATGACCGCCTATGGTGCTGTCCTCTTCTGCCATGCGGGTCATGAAAGCGATCGGTGGATACAATCGCATGGTCTCGCGGAAGATATCCCGTGTGAATTTCAGTTTGGAGATATGCCGGTATTCGATGTTCTCGCCATTGGTAACGTTGTCGGTCTCTCTTCTAATGCGCTCAGAGTAATCAGGTCGCTGAGAGAGGATAAAAAACGCCCAGTTGAGGATTGCCGATGTGGTCTCATGTCCAGCAAGGAAGAAAGTTGCGATGTGATCTACCAGCTGTTTCTTGCTCAAAGGCTCGCCCGTTTGTGGATGCCGTGCATCTAGCAGTCTCTGGCACATATCATCGTGCTGGCCAAATCGATTGGCGGTATGTTCCTCCACCAGATCACACAGCAAGAGGCGCAACTCATTGCGGAGAAGCTCTGCTTCTTTTGGCATAGGAGTTTTGGGCGCGTCTGGCGTTCCGCGCAAAATCATCTTGCGCGCCCATGTGGTCGTGATGGATTGGTAACGTGAAGACAACGAAAACACCAAGCGTGCCCGATCATTGTCAACCGGATGCGAAAAGATGGTGCGGAAGATGATATCGGCGGTCAATCGGTTCATTTCATCGCGCAAGCTGATGGTCTTCCCGAGCTGCGCCATCTGGTCCAGAAAAGACAGGAACTGCGTGCAAGCACTCTGAACATGCTTGTAGGCACCACGAATGCTGACATGGGAAAACACGGGGGCAATCATTTCCCGCTGCTCCTCCCACTTGGGACCACTGACAAGAATGGTGCTCTCACCAATCACCGGCTTCAGCGTATCCACCATCACATCGGATTTGGGAAAGGACAGTCGTTTCTCAACCAGAACCTCGTTGACCAAATCAGGCGCATTCACAAGGAAACAGGGGCGCCTGGTAAAATAAATCCTCTCCATCGGGCTGTCGAAGAATTCTCCGGGGATCAACGTTAAAACGTTGCGCGCCCAGAACACACGAAACAGACGCAGACCACGAAGTGGTTTGCAAGGCGTAGGCGCCGGTGGCCGATAGAGGATGGAGTCAGGCATGTGCTGCTGCTTCTCCGCGGTACATATCTATCGCGTGACAACTGTGTTTGCTCATTTTCTGCTCTGAGACGTGAAAAACAAAAAAACGCCAGATAACGCAAAAAACGCATAAACCTTTCAAAATCCACGCAACTAAAATTTCTGTTATATTTCTATCACTTAGCTCGCTAATGCTGCCCTAAGGAAACCACGCAAAAATCTGAGTTTCTCTTCATAAATCCTCAAGCAAGCTTGCACTTATTCCCGTCCCTTCTGGCTAGGTTGACCAATACGTCAATATGAGTTTGACTGAGGAGACTCTGGCTCTCCTGCATGTGATTGAGGGGAACAGAGAGAGGTATTGGGGAGGATAAGATGATGTCGGCACCATATTCCGAGAATTTGCAAAACTGGTTGGATATACTGGAAGGGGGCAAGGATCTGGCAAAGTTGTCTGCTTTGATCGCCAAGGACTGCGTGTTTTACAGCCCCGTGGTGCACACGCCACAACGCGGCCAGCAGATCACCGTCATGTATCTTTATGGCGCAGCGCAGGTGTTGGGCGTCAACAACAGCTTCAAATACGTGCGTATTCTGGATTGCGGTGACAATGCTGTGCTGGAATTTGAGACAGAAGTCGATGGCATCTACATCAATGGTGTCGATATGATCCATTGGAATGAAGAGGGATTGATTGACGATTTCAAAGTCATGCTGCGCCCGTTGAAAGCGGTGACAATGGTGCAGGCAAAAATGGCAGAGATGCTGGAAGGCCTTAAAGCTCCTGCAAAGGCGGGCGGATAAATTGAAAGAGGCAGGGGAGTAATTGATAACCATCTCTGTGCTCCCCTCAAAGAATTGGTTCCTGAAATCTCATGGGTCTCAGGCCGTCGGGCCGTTCCCTTAAATATTCTGTAATCCCCACCCCCTTGAAATATCCCCGTTAGGTCACCCACTCCTGCGCGGGATTACGATGAAACATTTCATTTCAAAACCTTTCATAACGGGAATAACTCTGCTGGGCCTCCTGCTTGTGTTAGCTGGATGCGGCCTGCAGACCTCCCCGGTTGCCGACCCCAAAGGCCCCATTGCCATACTCGAACGGGATCTGCTTTACACCGCCTTCTTCATTATGCTGATCGTGGTTATTCCCGTGTACTTTATGGTGTTCTGGTTTATTTGGCGCTACCGGGCCAAAGGCGGGACGGGTGAATACAAACCGGAATGGCACAAATCCAGCATTATCGAGGTGATTGTCTGGTCCATTCCCGCAGCCATTATCATCACGCTTGGCTATCTGGTCTGGACTTACTCCTACAAGCTGGATCCGTACAAAAAGATCGCCACACCGGAAAATACCATCAATGTGCAGGTGGTGGCGCAGGACTGGAAATGGCTCTTCATCTATCCGGACCTTGGCATTGCTTCGGTCAATGAACTTGCCTTCCCCGTTGATAAGGCCATCAGCCTGCAACTAACCTCCGACACCGTCATGAACTCCTTCCTCATCCCTGCATTAGGGGGACAAATCTATGCCATGGCGGGGATGACCAGTCAGCTGAACCTGCAGGCCAATGAGATTGGACGCTTCCGCGGTCGCAACACGCAGTATAGCGGTGACGGATTTTCCATGCAGTTTTTTGATGCGGTTGCCATGACGCCGGAAGAGTTTGATGAGTGGGTTGCCAACGCAAAATCTCAAGCCAAACCACTTTCCACGGTCACCTACGATCAATTGGCGCAGCCGACCATTGGGCACGATGTGGAGTACTTCTCATGGGTCAAACCCGGTCTTTATGAGGAGATTTTGAAGAAGTATGCCCGACGGCCAGAGACCACCTTGCGCAGACATCCGCCAGCGACAACCCAGCCAGCTTGTGAGGGGGATACGCCATGTTAGGAAGATTAGGATTTGATTCCCTCCCCTTTTACAGCGCCATCGCATTTGGTGGTGCATCCATAACCGTGTTGGGCGGACTGGCTGTCTTTCTGCTGGTCACTTATTTCGGTAAGTGGCGGTATTTCTGGGATGAATGGCTGACGAGCCTTGATCATAAACGCATCGGCATCATGTACATCGCCCTTGCCTTGGTGATGCTGGTGCGCGGCTTTGTGGACGCGCTGATGATGCGCTCACAGCAAGCCATTGCGTTGAATAACGATGGTTACCTTGCGCCCGAGCACTTCGACCAGGTGTTTAGTTCGCATGGCACAATCATGATCTTCTTCATGGCTATGCCGTTCCTGACCGGCCTGATCAACATCGTGGTGCCCCAGCAGCTTGGTGCCCGTGATGTGGCCTTCCCGTTTATGAACTCCATCAGTTTGTGGCTTACCGCAGCAGGTGCTGCACTGGTGATGGTGTCCCTCGTTATCGGCAAATTCTCAACGGCTGGGTGGACCGGCTATCCGCCGTATTCCGGTGCTGAGTACAGCCCGGGCGTGGGTGTCGATTACTGGATCTGGGCGCTGCTGGTCAGTGGCGTAGGCAGCACCATGACGGGGATTAATTTTGTCGTCACGATCATAAAGTGCCGCGCGCCCAAAATGCGCCTGATGCAGATGCCTTTGTTCACCTGGACCACTTTATGCACCAGTTTACTCATGGCTTTCGCTTTTCCGGCACTGACAGTTGTTGCGGCGATGCTCGGATTAGACCGAATTCTCGGGTTTCACTTCTTTACCAATGATGCTGGCGGCAACATGATGAATTACGCCAATCTGATTTGGATCTGGGGACACCCGGAAGTTTATATCCTCATACTACCCGCGTTCGGAGTTTTCTCCGAAGTGACTGCAACCTTCTCTCAAAAAAGGCTTTTTGGGTATCGGTCACTGGTTTATGCAACAGCGGTAATTACCATTCTATCCTTCACCGTTTGGCTGCATCACTTCTTCACCATGGGCTCCAGTCCCAATGTGAACGCTGTTTTTGGTATTGCGACCATGATTATCGCTGTGCCAACGGGTGTGAAGATTTTTGACTGGGTGTTCACTATGTACAAGGGCCGGATCATCTTCCATCCTGCCATGTTATTCACCATCGGTTTTCTGATTACCTTCGTTCTTGGCGGTGTTTCTGGCGTGTTGCTGGCAATCCCACCTGCAGACTTTTTGATGCATAACTCCACTTTCCTTGTGGCGCACTTCCACAACGTGCTGATCCCCGGCGCGGTCTTTGGGTACTTTGCTGGCTTCCAGTACTGGTTCCCCAAAGCAACGGGCTTCACGCTCGACAGAGCGTGGGGTGTTCGTTCTTTCTGGTTCTGGATTATCGGTTTCTATCTCGCCTTCATGCCGCTCTATGCCCTTGGTTTCATGGGGATGTCTCGCCGAATGGAACGCTACGAAATGGCTGAGTGGCAACCGTTCCTGATCCTCGCAGCGGTTGGCGCACTGAGTGTGTTGATTGGTATTTTCTGTCAGGGAATGCAGCTTTATGTGAGCATTCGCGACCGTGAGAAGAACAAGGACATCACGGGTGATCCATACAATGCCCGGACGTTGGAGTGGCAAACCTCTTCACCACCTGCCGAGTATAACTTTGCCAAGGTTCCGGATGTTCAGGACATTGACGCGTTCTGGGATATGAAACAACGCGGCGTGGCTTATGCCCCTGCCAGAGAATACGAGGACATCCACTTGCCGCGGAACACAGGCATCGGTGTCTTCCTCGGTGGTCTCGGGTTCCTCGTCGGCTTTGCAGTGACATGGTACATCTGGTGGTTGGTGGCACTTGGCTTCCTTGGTGTGCTCGCGTGTTTGATAACTCGAAGTTCGCAAGATCACACCTATGAAATTATCCCCGCTGCCGAGATTGAGGCCCATGAGAAGGCCCGCATCAAAGCTTTGGAAGCCCACAAACCAACACCGGGGGATTTCTGGTCATGAGCACATACAGCCCCAAAACCACCGGTTCTCCCGGACCGACAGAAGAGACGTTAGATATCAGGGACTTGGGTTTCTGGCTCTACCTGATGACAGACGCGATCATCTTCTCGCTTTTGTTTGCAACTTACGTGGTGATGTTCCAAAACACCGCCACCGGGCCTCTGCCGATTGACGTGTTCGATATCAAGCACGTCTTTGCCGAAACCATGTTCCTGTTGTTTTCAAGCGTAACGTTTGGCTTTGCCTCCCTCGCCTCCGTCAGAGAGCATAAAAGTCAGGCAGTGTTCTGGTTGATTGTCACCATCGTGCTTGGCTTAGGTTTTATATCGCTGGAAGTGATTGAATTTATTGGCATGATTGAATCCGGTGCTGGACCGCAAACCAGCGGGTTCCTCACTGCGTTCTTCACGCTGGTGGGAACTCATGGCGCCCATGTGAGCCTTGGGATGATCGGGATCATGGTGATGATCTTCCAGATTCTCATCAAAGGGCTGACCTCTCCTGTCAAATCCCGCCTCCACCGCCTCGGTATGTTCTGGCATTTCCTCGACATCGTCTGGATCGGCATTTTCTCAATCGTCTACATGCCCGGTTGGCTTATTTAGGAGAGTATGATGCACCCGCAATCTCACAGTGCAAAGAGGCTGATCACCGGGTTTATCCTCGCGTTGGCGCTCACACTCATTCCGTTTGCCATCGTCTGGACCATGGCGTTTCCGGTTGAACTAACCTTCGGCATCATCGCTTTATGCGCGCTTGTTCAGGTCGGTGTGCACCTGCACTACTTCCTCGGCATAGATAGCAGAACACCGATTGAAAACGTACTGGCCATATGTTTTGCAGGCGTTCTTATCTTCCTGATGGTCGGTGGCACGCTCTGGATCATGTTTGATCTGTATGAACGGATGATGTGAGGATATCCTTGGCTTTCTGAGGTTGTTTTGCGGAGAAACTGACGAGGTTATTCAAAAAGTCCTGCGTTGCCCGCTCCCAGGAAAAGGTCTTGGCATGGGCGATGCAATCCGCTGATTTCATTGAAAAAGCGTGTTTGATCGCCACAGCGAGGTCCTCATCCATGGCCCCAACGGGAGCCTCTCCGATGATGTCTTTTGGGCCAGTCACCGGATAGGCTGCAACGGGGATACCACAGGCCATCGCCTCCAGATTGACGAGGCCGAATGTATCGGTTTTAGATGGAAACACCATTACATCCGCCCCGCAATAAGCCTTGATCAGGTCATCTCCGGTTTTTGCCCCAGTGAAGACAGCATCTGGATAACGCTTTGTGAGGGATGCCAGATCCGGCCCATCCCCTACCAGAGCCTTTGTTCCCGGCACGTTTAGATCCAGAAATGCCTCCAGATTCTTCTCGGGCGCAATCCGTCCTACATAAAGCATTACTGGTTTGGGAAGGCTTTCAAACAGATCAGAAGGAACGGGCCGGAATTTCTTCAGCTCAACTCCCCGCCGCCAACGCACCGCCCGCTTAATTCCGATACGATTGGCCATTTCCAACATGGTTTGCGTTGTGACCATGGTGTGGGTGGCTTGATTGTGAAAGGTAATCAACCACTTGTAAAACCAAGCCTTAGGTAGTCCCGTGCGCATGGAGGCATACTCCGGAAACTTAGAGAGCCATGAGCTGGTGAAGTGATGCGCAGTACGGCGGCAGTATTTGCGAGCGGCCCAACCCAAAGGCCCTTCGGTCACCACATGCAGCGCATCTGGTTTAAGTTCGCGTAGCATTCTGGAGAGTTTGCGATATGGGAACAGGGCCAGTTTGATATCCGGATAAGTTGGCAGTGGCATTTGGTGAAACTGGTCTGGCGTGATGAGAATAACCTCATGCCCCAGCGCGGATAACTCGCGGCGTGTGATCTCTAAAACACGAACCACCCCGTTGATCTGCGGATGCCACGCATCAGAGACGATGACAATCTTCATTGGCCTATCCCCGCAAAGCTACCAGAGGGAAAGGCAAGGGATTTTGGTTGTGTCGCAGCGATCAGAATACTTCTTCGCAATATCGGTCACTTCCTCAAGCAACCGATCACTGAGTGTGATTGGCTCCAGCCCCATTTCCAGAAATTTATGATTGGCCACCATTAAGTCGTTTTCCGCAGCTTCCTTCCGCGGATTTTCCAGATAAGCAATTTCGACATTTGCCATCTTGGCGACCATTTCTGCCAGATCCCTAACCCTGTGGACCTCCGTCATCTGATTGAGGATTTTCACACGTTCCCCGCGTTCAGGTGGATTTTCAACGGCCAGCTGAACGCAGCGCACGGTATCCTGAATATGGATGAAGGCCCGTTTTTGGCCGCCTGTTCCATGCACGGTGAGCGGATAGCCAATCGCGCCTTGCATGAGGAAGCGGTTGAGTACGGTGCCGTAGTCCCCGTCGTAGTCAAAGCGGTTGATGAGCCGCTCATCCAGTGAAGTCTGTTCGGTCTGAGTACCCCAGACAATGCCCTGATGCAGGTCAGTTATCCGCAGTCCATAATTCTTGGCGTAGAACTGGAAAAACAACTGATCCTGCGATTTGGTCATGTGGTAGATGGAACCGGGGCTTGTGGGATAAAGGATTTCCTGCTCGCGCATATCTCCGTTCACATCCAAATGAACCCGCAAATAACCCTCTGGGATTTCACAGCCCACCGTGCTGTATCCATAAACTCCCATGGTACCAAGATGAACGAGATGAGTATCCAGCTCTGCCTCAACAATTGCAGAGAGCACATCATTGGTCGCGTTGAGATTGTTGGACACCGTATAGCGCCGGTGCCACGAAGACTTCATGGAATAAGGCGCTGCGCGCTGTTCTGCAAAGTGGATGATCGCATCCGGCTTCTCGTGTTTGAGCAGATGCAGGAGGCGGTCGTAGTCTGTGCCAAGCGTGATATTGGCGAAGCGGATGGTTTTGCCCGTCAGCTCTTGCCAGGTTGCCAGACGTTCGCTGATTGGCTCAATGGGAGTGAGCGAGGAAACCTCAAGCTCAACGTCGATCTTGCGGTGAGATAGATTATCGACAATGACAGTGTCATGACCAAGACTGGAGAACAACAGACTCGTAGGCCAGCCGCAAAAGCCGTCGCCGCCCAGTACCATAACTTTACCCACGAAATCGCCCTTCCCGCCGACTCACCCATGTTTGAATGAGGTAGCATCCGATTGGTACAGACTGATGACCTCGCCTTATGCCCATGACGAAAATCCTGCATGATTAGCCCACACTCTTTCAGGTGGTCACAATGCGCAGTCTAAACACACGCTAGATAAGCACGTGCGCAGGCTGGCTTCATCTCCATAAAATCAAGGGCAAAGACCGCTGAATATGCAGGGAGCAACGCTGTCGTGCGAGCTGTGCCGTGCACGTCATGTTTATAACTCGGGCTCCTTTCATTTGAATTTGTCGAAATGTTTTGCGGCAGTCGAAACGTGATTTTCAGAGGAATTGGTCAGATGTGATCCCTGTGAAAGGTCACAGGAACGTAACGGTCACTGGGAGTTCGCCGAGAGGTTTCGCAGACAAGAGACTTCTTTCTTGCCAGCAGGAATTGAGAGATCCAGACAATATAATTACATTTTCTCAGCAATAACGGCCTGTACTTCCTCAAAAAACACTCTCTAATATACCACATATTTCAAGAGATTTGTTTTGGGAGAGGGACACCAATGAGAGTAAAACTAATTTCAATGCTGGGTGCAGCTGCACTATCCTTGTCATGCGCCACCGCGATGGCTGCAGATACAATTCGCGTTACTTTACAGCTGCCTGAAAGCCATAGTCTTGGTCAGAACTGGAATGCCTTCAAGGAAATTATTGAAGAAAAATCGGGCGGTGAGCTGAGTCTTCAGCTGTTCCCGTCTGCGCAGCTGTTTAAGGACAAGGAAGTTCCGGAAGCGGTTGGTTCTGGCGCGATTGAAGCTGGCTCAGCGTTTCTTGGCCGTTTTGCTGGCTCCGTTCCTGCCGTTGAAATCGTCAACCTGCCGTTCTTCTTCCGTGATGAAGACCACCTGAGAGCAGCTGCTGCCAACGGTTCGCCAATGCGTGAGATTCTCGATAAAGCCGTACTGGAAGAAACCGGTGCCCGCGTTTTGTGGTGGCAGGCTTATGGCCGTAACATTTACCTCAACAACGGTGATCCGATCAGAACCCCTGAGGACATCAAAGGTGAGAAGGTTCGTACCTACGGTAAGGTTTTGGGCTGGACTGTCGAAGCTCTCGGCGGTGCACCAACTCTGATGTCCGGGTCGAAACAGTTCCTCGCTTATCAGCAAGGTGCTGTTGATGTGGGCATGACCGGCACCTCCGGCGTTACCAGCCGCAAGCTTTATGAAGTGATGGAGAACATGACACTCTCCTATGATTTCGCGATTGAGTTTGTTGCTGTGATCAACAACGAGTTCTTTGAGGGCCTTTCAGCTGAAAACCAGAAGATCATTCTGGATGCGGCAGCCACAGTTGAAAAACAACTGCGTGATCAGGTGTATTCCGGTGAGGACGCCTTGGTTGAAAGCGTCAAGGATAAGATCAACGTGATCCGTCTCAGCGATGAAGAGCGTGCGAAGTGGGTGAAAGCAACAGCTTCTGTTCAGGACCGTTTTGTTGAAGCTGCAGGCCCTGTTGGTCAACAAACCATTGATGCTGCAAAAGGCATGTAAGGTCTGCGGGCAGGTTCACCTGCTCAGATCTTCAACTTGATTTGGAAAGGGAGCCATTAGGCTCCTTTTCTGCCCATCCTGTTTTAGGATCCCCTTTATTTTGAGGGAGCCGACTGCACATAATGATCACTCAAAACAGTGCGTGTCTGCTCTCCGGCAAATCCATTTGGTGTTCAGCCGTGATTAAGCTCATAGATCATATTTCCGAATTCACCGGCAAGTTGGCTGCCTGGGTGTTTTTCGCAATTGGTTTCTTCATCTGTTACGAGGTCGTCTCCCGGTACGTCTTCAACAGCCCGACTGTGTGGGTGGATGAAGTCTCGCGTATCGGCCAGATCTGGGGGGCATATCTGGCAGGTGCTTTTGCGCTGAAGCATCGCGAGATGATCGTCATTGATGTTGCCTTCCGACGTCCTGATACGGTGCTGCGTAAGATGGTTGAGACCTTCTCTATTCTGGTGATCCTGCTCTTTTGCATCACTGCGGTTTGGTATGGTTACGGTCTCTGGCTCAAATCCACATTGCGTGGCCACACCACAGATACTTATCTGGCTTTGCCGAAGTGGTTCACCCATGCCTCCGTATGGGTTGGCTTTGCCTTGTTGGGTCTTCAATCCATTGCCGAGGCCGTGAAAATCTGGCGCGATGGCGTGCCAGCTGATGACACCTTGCAACATGAGATCTAAGGGCTAAACATGACTGCGTTTCTCATTCTCGCAGCCTTGCTGCTGCTTCTTATTCTCCGTGTGCCGGTTGCGTTTGCGCTAGGTTCGCTGGGTGTCTTCTTGCTCTGGTATTTCCCGCTACCACTGAATGCCGTCCCCCAGCGCCTTTATGGCTCAATGGACAGTTTTGAACTGCTGGCCGTGCCCATGTTTCTGCTCATGTCAAACGTGCTGCTGAAAGGTGGTGTGGGCAAGGATCTGTTTGCGGCTGTTCAAAGCTGGGTTGGCCATTGGCCGGGTGGACTTGGCGTGGCGACCATCCTGTCCTGCGGCTTGTTTTCTGCCGTTTCGGGCTCTTCTGTGGCGACCGCGGCCACCATTGCGACAGTTGCGATCCCTGAGATGACCTCTCGCGGTTACGAGCGCCCGTTTGTGCTGGGTATGTTGGCCGCTGGTGGCACATTGGGAATTCTCATTCCCCCTTCAATCCCATTGATCCTGTATGGCATCGTCACTGAGAGTTCGATCCCGAAACTGTTTCTGGCGGGCATTGGTCCTGGCTTGTTCCTCGCCAGCGTGTTCATCATCTACGGCATGCTCTATTCGCGCTTTAACAGCAAGTATGAGCGCATTGAGAAAGCGAGCTGGGCGGAACGCAGGCGCGCGACCTTCATGGCGCTGCCAACAATGCTATTGGCTGGATCAATCATCGGGTCCATCTACATGGGCATTGCCACGCCTTCTGAGAGTGCTGGCATTGGCTTTGTTATGGCGCTTCTCATCACATTTGCCATGGGGCGGATGAACTGGGAGAAGATGAAGGAAGCCACCTACAAGTCCATGAAGACCACCACAATGGTGTTCCTCATCATTGCAGGGGCAAAGGTCTTTTCTTACGCCATCACGCTTTATCGCTTGCCGCAGGATATTTCCACACTGCTCACCACTAACATCTCCGAGCCCGGCCTGTTTATTCTGGCCGTTGGTCTTGTGCTTCTGATCGTCGGTTTCTTTTTGGAATCCCTCAGCATGCTGCTGATTATGGTGCCAGTCCTGTTTCCTGCGCTGGCGGGTATGGCCATTGATCCGATCTGGTTTGGCATCTTTTTCGTGGTGCTCATTGAGACTGCGTTGATTACACCACCAGTGGGAATGAACCTGTTTATTATTCAGGCTGTTGGCAGAGCGAAACTTTCAGAGGTTGCCAAAGGGGCGTGGCCGTTTGCATTGATGATGCTGGCAACTGCTGCCCTGCTTTACTTTTGGCAAGGGCTTGCCCTGTATATCCCTTACAACACATAGAAGATGGGCGTATAAAAATGTCAAAAACTCAGGTGCTCAAAGCTCTTCTCGAGAGCGGCAAACTGAATGTCACGCCTTGTTGCTGGGATGCTCTCTCTGCACGCCTTATCGAGCAAGCTGGCTTCCCCCTCGCCTTTATGAGCGGGTTCGGGGTTTCTGCAGCTCGGCTCGGGCAACCAGATGCTGGCCTCATCTCCTATGCGGAAATGGTTGATCAGGCCCGTAACATTGCTTCGGCAACCAGCATGCCTGTGATTGGGGATGGTGATACGGGCTATGGCAACGCTCTCAACGTCAAGCGCACAGTCAAGGGCTATGCCAATGCAGGCATGGCTTGCGTGATGATTGAGGATCAGTTGGCGCCCAAACGCTGCGGTCACACAAAAGGCAAGCATGTGGTGGACCGGGACGAGGCCTTCATGCGCATTCGTGCTGCTGTCGATGCCAAGAACGAAGGCGCAGACATCCTGATCCTCGCCCGCACCGATGCTCGTGCCGAGCATGGTTTGGACGAAGCCATAGAGCGCGCCAGAACCTTCCGGGAAATTGGCGCTGATATGACCTTTGTGGAAGCTCCTCGGACCATTGACGAAATGAAACGCTATTGCGACGAAGTTGATGGACCGAAAATGGCAAACATGCTGGAAGGAGGATTAACGCCGTTCCTTCAACCAGCTGAGCTTCAGAAGCTTGGTTTCGCCATCTCAACCTACCCTTTCACCGGCCTGATGAGCATGATCAAAGCCCAGCAAGAGGCTCTTGCCCAGATGAAACAGGGGATCTTCCCTGACCCTGCCATGAGCTTTGAAGATTTGCAAAAGGCTGTAGGCTTCGATACGTACTATGAGGCTGAGGAGCGATATCGGCATTGATTTTTTAGTTAGAGGGGCTGCGTAAAAACATGCAACCTGACTTTTGCAATGCATTGCGAATAATTAACTAAGCTAAGGAATTTAACGAAGGCAGAATGAAAGGTGGTCGTTTTACAATTATCTGGCAGTTTAGAAATGTTACAATAAATCAATAACCTACGGAATGTGACAACGCATTAAAACACAGCAAGAACTTGCGGATTTATTAGTCTGACATTTTCCATTCAAATTGCACCATCAAGTTTGTGAAATTTATTTTCTCAGCAAAGTGGTGGTGCTTGAAATGCCAGAGAGTGTTCGAATATTCATTGGTTATGATTCCAATGAAACGATTGCCTATCATGTGCTTGTTCAAAGCATTATCGAGAACTCATCCCTTCCACTTTCCATTACGCCCATCGCTTTGAATAACGTGCGTAGTATCTTCAAACGCGACAAGCATCCGCTTCAGTCCACCGAGTTCTCATTTAGTCGCTTTCTGGCGCCGTATTTGTCCAATTATGAAGGCTGGTCGATCTTTATGGATTGCGACATGATCGTGCGAAAAGATATCGCAGAGCTTTGGAATATGCGCGATGACGACTATGCGGTGATGTGTTGCAAGCACGATTATACGCCAGTCAGTGACACGAAGTTCCTCAATAACGTCCAGTCCAAATATGAAAAGAAGAACTGGTCGAGTGTAATGATGTTCAATAATGCTAGGTGTAGAGCGCTGACCCCAGAGTATGTGAACACTCGGTCAGGCCTCGAGCTGCACCAATTTAAGTGGTTAGGAAATGACAACCTGATCGGCTCTTTGCCGCTTGTCTGGAACCATCTGGTTGAAGATTACCCTTACAATCCAGAGGCCGCCCTCGTTCACTACACCTATGGTGGGCCTTATTTTGAAGAGTATCTGGATTGTGATTATGCGGAAGATTGGCAGCAATACAAACGCAGCACATTGCATGTCACTCAACGTGCCAAAGCGGAACCAGAACCGGCATAAGCTGGTAACTCACTGACACATTTACACACCCCCGCATACGTGCAACGCTTGCGGGGGTGTGTTGAATCTAACTTGAAAATTACCCAGAAGGGAGAAGATAAAGCCCCATTCTCCTACCCCGGTACCCTTTCCCCTTCCCGCAGTGTCAGCACTTCAAAGCCGGTGCTTGTCACCAGTACGGTGTGTTCCCATTGGGCGGAGGGTTTGCGGTCGAGGGTTTCGACGGTCCAGCCATCTTCTTTGGTGACGGTGAGCTCTGTGCCTGCGTTGACCATAGGCTCGATGGTAAAGGTCATGCCTTCTTTTAGCAGAACGCCAGTGCCCCGTTTACCGAAGTGCATCACGGAAGGGCCTTCGTGCATGTCCCGCCCAATGCCGTGACCGCAATAGTCACGCACAATGGAATAACCTGCGCTTTCGGCAATCTGCTGGATAGCAGCACCTACATCACCCAGTCTTGCACCGGGGCGCACTTCTTTGATGCCGGCCCACATGGCTTTGTAAGTGGTCTTGACCAATTTCTGTGTTTTGCGAGAGGCACCCGGCATCACAAAGGTGGTACTGGAATCCGCGATGAAGCCATCCTTCTCCAATGTAATGTCTACATTGATGATATCCGAGGCTGTCAGCTTGCGTGCCTTGTCGGGGATGCCGTGGCAAACGACTTCGTTGATAGAGGAGTTGAGCGCAAACTTATAGCCGTACTGGCCTTTGCTGGCTGGGCGGGCCTGTAGTTCGTTGACGATATAATCTTCTACCCGATCATTGATCTCAAGCGTCGAAACACCGGGCTTCACAACGTCTTCCAGCATTTTGAACACTTGTGCGAGAAGTTTGCCGGACTGGCGCATCAGTGCGACTTCATCGGCGTTCTTGATGATGATGGCACTCATGTCTCGATCACCTCTGGGGGAGTGACCTTACAAGCTTTGAGCTGTTGTTGAACCAGTTCTGTGTAACTCAGCGTTGGGTTCAACTCTGCAAGCATGCCCATTTTGATCCAGAACTCTGCTTGCGCGTTGATGGAGCGAGACATAACGGTGCTCGCTTTTCTGATTTCCTCATGCAGGTCATCAGAGATTTTTACAATGCCCATGGAAATGGTCCTTTATATGATTGATATACATATCGTATACGAATCGCATAAAGGCAAGAGGTGAATGGCGATGATCGTAGTAAGTCAGAGCAATCTCATCTTCTCTATTCCTTCAGATCGTAGGTGAAGGGATGAAGACGGTAGTATTGTTGGTACTGGCGTTTATGATCGTTGAGCGTATTTAAAAACGTCCTCCAGTCCAGGTCAGGCTCTCCGGTCATATCGCTCAGTCTGGTGAAGCTCTCGAACACGCTGTTGTGGTATTCTTCCAAATTGGCAGGGTTCTTTTGCAGGACACAACCACCATTGGCGACTTCCTGTTTGATCTCATCGGAAGATGGTAGATCCAACTCACCATTTAAGATCTTGGCGCAGTAAATGCTTTGCAGATGAATGTTGGCGAAATGGACTGTAAACCGCGGCAGGCCGAGGAAGATAAGGGTGGGGTCTGCTGGGTAGAAGATGTTCAGGTACAGCGGACCCATGGAACAACCGCTCAGTTCAATGTCATCCAACGAACCTTTCAAGAAGGGGAAGTTATAAATGTATCCTGTACATAGGATGATATCATCCACGTCGTGCAGGACTTCCCCGTTTTGCAGGTAGACCTTACGACCTTCAATACGCTCTGGACGTGCATGCTGGCTGATATTGAGCCCCTGCCCGTAAAGTCCGTCGCGGACATAGCATTTGTGTCCATTTGGGGGGAACGTACCGCAGATATACACCTGCTCAGCATGCGGACTCAGATCCAGCGATATATCCTCTGAAGAGACACAGGCTCCAATCAAGACAACACGTTTGCCGTCATAAAGATTAGGCAGGCGGTACGACTGGGAATGGGTGACAGGCCCTTCAAAACGATCCAATCCATCGATCTCCGGAATGTTGGGGTAACTGTCCTTACCGGTTGCAACAATCACGTGGGTGAAAATCTTTTCCGTACCTTCAGTGCTCACGCGCCAGCCATCGCCTGCTTTGGCAATGTGCTTGACCGGCGTGTTGAACTCGATGAGCGGTTGGATCCCTGCTTCTCTGGCGGTGGCGTCGATGTAGTCCAAAACATCAACACGGCCCGGGAACAACTGCAGATCCTCTGGCAGTTTGTAGTCGCTGATTTGCATGGCGCGTTTGGGCAGGTTGGCCCAAAGCTTGGGGTACATAGCTGAATAGACGCTCTGGCTTTGCGGGTCGCGCACATCAACCGGCTCGTCGGTAAGTACCTCATAAGCCCACTGTCCACCCAGACAGTTGCGTGCTTCAAATATAGTTGGAATGATGCCGCGACGCTTGAGCTCAATCGCAGCAGTGAGCCCGGTTGGGCCAGCCCCGATAATGGCGATGTTAGGAGCCATGAAACCCTCAGCCTTATTTTTGTTGCGGCTACTATGGGCCTTGCGGGTTAATTGCCGGTTCGTGCGTTTGTTAGGATGTGAGAGGAGTAAGTGGCCTCAATGCAAAAAAAGGGAGAGCTGATGCCCTCCCCTTTTTCGTTGATCTGAGATCCGTTGTCGCTACATGGCTCCAACAAGCCACAAAGAGAACCAGGGGAACGCAATTAGCAGCGCCAGGCGTACAAGGTCAGACACCCAGAACGGGAACACGCCCTTGAAGATCGTAGAGAGTTTCACATCCTGCAGCACGTTACGCAGTACGAAAACATTGAGCCCGACAGGTGGCGAGATCAGACTTATCTCCGTGACAACCACCACAATGACTGCAAACCAGATAAGCACGGCTTCCGGATCGTTCAGTACTTCTGTGCCAAAGTCCAACTCCAGAATGAGCGGATAGAACACCGGTACGGTCAGCAGGATCATGGAGAGGCTCTCCAGCACACAGCCAAGTACGATGTAGATGAGCACAATGCCGAGGATTACCATGTAGGCGTTGACTTCAAGGTCCAGCACCCATTCCGCCAGTGTGTCTGGTAAACCTGCAAAGTTCACGAAGTTGGAGAACACTTCTGCGCCAATGATGATCATGAAGATCATAGCTGTGGTACGGGCGCTCTCCAGCATGGCGTGGTAGAGGTTTTTAATGGTCATACCGCCCATGAGCAGTGCGATCAGAAAGGACGTGCCTGCGCCGATACCAGCAGCTTCAGTCGGCGTGAAGAACCCGCCATAGATACCAACCATGATCACAGCGAATAGGCCAAGCACAGCAAATACGCCGAGTTTTTCCTTGCGAGTGAATGGTTCAACACCTTCTGCCTTGGGAGCGAGAGAGGGGGTGATTAACGTGGCGACGTAGATGGCACCGATGTAAAGCAGGAGCCCCAGAATGCCTGGAATAACGCCAGCAACAAACAGTTTACCGATGTCGGATTCTGTCAACAGGCCGTAGATGATCATTACCACGGATGGCGGAATGAGGATGCCAAGCGTGCCGCCAGCGGCAATTGAACCAGAGGCCAGACTGTCTGCATAACCGTACTTGCGCATGGACGGCATTGCCACTTTGGACATGGTTGCCGCAGTCGCCAGAGATGATCCGCAAACAGCCGAGAAACCACCACACGCCACAACTGATGCCATGGCAAGGCCTCCGCGCGCGCCGCCGAGCAGGCGGTTTGCAGCAGCATAAAGGCCGTGGCTTACACCCGAGATGGTGAGCAGGTTGCCCATGAGGATGAACAGAGGCACTACGGAGAGTGAGTAAGAAAGGCTGGTTTCAAACCCAACGGAGCTGACAACAGACCATGTGGCAGACCAACCGCGCAACCACGCAAAACCAGCCGCACCAACAAAGATCATAGCAAACGCGATTGGCACGCGCAGGAAAATGAGGACGAGCAGAGCTGCAAAGCCGACAAGGGACTCAAACATGACTTTAAAAACCTCTGCGGAATGCTTTTTTGAAGAATACGAAGGTGTAACCGGCGCTCAGCAGCGCAGAGACAGCAGCGATCCAGGCAAGGGGTGCCAATGGTATGTCCAGAGCATTGGTGACGGCTCCATCTTCCATGAGGCGTTCTGCGTGTGCAGCCAGTCGCCAGGAGAGGATCAGGAGCGTGACAGTGGAGACAGACCAGGCAACGCCCTTCATCAGAGACTGCATGACCGGTGGAACCATGCCGTAGATCATGTCTACTTCAACATGTTCTTTCCGAGAGGTTGTTAGCGGCAGAGCTGTGAAAACCAAAGCGCCAAGCATCAGCTGGGTGATTTCGAAAGCGCCGCGAACAGGGGCGTTGAACCAATAACGGCCAACCACATCAACGACTGTAAGGCCAGTCAGACCCGCGAGGAGTAACGCGCAACATATTCCAAGGCCAAGCTCTATGAGGTTGGTGAGAGAGCGCACCCGCGATGCGCCCCCTGAAGAGTTGTTAGACCCGATCACTTTTCTACGCCTGTAGATTTACGGAACTTTGTCAGAGCAGCAGTGCCGTCAAAGCCATCTTCTGCAACAGCCTTTGCCCATTCGGTCTCGTAGCCAGCAGCTTTTTCCTTGATGGCCGCAACCATTTCAGGAGATGCATCATAAATTTCGATGCCAGCTTTGTTGATGCGCTCGATTGCCTTCTCGTCAGCACCGTTCCAGGCTTTACCAACACGCTCAGCAAAAGCATCACCGGAAATTGCCATGATAGCGGCCTGATCTTCAGCAGAGATGCCCTTCCACTTGTCTTCGTTCATCACGAGGAACCATGTGGTGTTGTAAATGCCGCCAGGAACGCGCATGGAGTATTTGACGTGGTCCAGCAGTTTGAATGCGGTCAGAGCTTCATAGGTGAAGGTAACACCGTCAATGATGCCGCGAGACAGAGTCTCGTACACTTCGCCGGATGGCATGAACAGCGGAGACGCGCCAAGGTCACTTGCCAGATCAGCGATGTAGCCGCCCGGCACGCGGATCTTAAGGCCTTCGATGTCCGCTGGTGTGTTCAGCTTGCGCACGTTGTTATGGAACACGCCTGGGCCATGAACGAAGAGACCAAGAACCTTGGTGCCTTTGTGCTCGGCCTGCGCATCCAGATCGTTTGCGTAAACATCCCAAAATGCTTTGGAACCGGAAACAGCGTCATCTCCAAGGAAGGAGAACTGCCCGATACGGGAGCGCTGGAAGCGGTTGTCTTTGGTAAAGGAATGCAGACCGTACGTGATGTCGACAACGCCGTCAGCAGCCATGTCAAAGTGTGCAGGTGGAGCGCCAGCAGGTTTTGCCAGAACGCGCACAGAAACGCGGCCATCAGTAACCTTCTTAACTTCCTTTGCCCACGGCTTGATTGCGTTGACCACAATCGGGTGGCGTGGTGGCAGCCAGCTGGAAAGAACCAGCTTGGTTTCTGCGTAAGCAGCGGTTGCAAATGCAGTTGGCGCCAACATGGCAGCTGTTGCCATGCCAAGCAGCGTGCGGCGGGCAACTTTCGTCTTCAAGAATTCCATGGCTCCCTCCCTAAAGATACCAATAAAATCATTTTGTTGGGTGAAGAACGGGAACCTCCCAGTCCCCATTCTTCAGGCAGTCCTAATCTTAGGCTTTGCCGAGTTCTTTTGCGTGCAGCCAGTCAGCGTGTTTTGGCGCCTTCTTGGTGCGGCTCCACTCTTCCAGCATGTCCCACTTCACAGCATCGAGACGCTTGAGCTTCTCTTCTTCTGCCGGATCCGGACATGCCAGCTCGACGCGGTGTCCGTTTGGATCGAAGAAGTAGATGGAATGGAAGATGGAGTGATCTGTCACGCCCAGCACATCAATGCCGTTGCCTTCAAGGTGCTCTTTAAACTCGATCAGAGTTTCACGGTCCTTCACTTTGAAGGCAATGTGCTGCACCCAGATTGGCGTGTTCTCGTCGCGACCCATTTCCGGCTTGGTTGGCAGTTCAAAAAACGCCAGCACGTTGCCGTTGCCTGCATCAAGGAACAGGTGCATGTACGGATCAGGCTCGTGTGTAGAAGGAACTTTGTCCTCTGCAATGGCCAATACGAAGTCCATGTTGAGGTTTTTGGTGTACCACTCAACGGTCTCTTTTGCGTCTTTACAACGGTAGGCAACGTGGTGAATTTGCTCAATTTTCATAAGACTCTAAGCGAGGCGACTAAGCCTCGCCTCCTCCCTGTGTTTTGGCAGCCAGGTCCATTGCTTCACGAAGAACACTTGCATCCCCAATGTGGTTGGCAAGAATGAGAACCAGTTTGGCGTTGAGCGCCTCGCTTTCCTCTTCAGAACGTCCTTCATGCAGAACCAGAAGATCGTGATAAAACTCGTCCGGTTTGGCGATGTTTGCTTTTGTATTCAGATGGCTCATTGTGCGGCCTCCTGCTCAAAAATGCCGATAGCGCGGTTCAGAGCCTGCGCAACGTTCGCGCCGTCATAGGTCTCCCAACGGGCAGCCACGTGCTGGTCCGGGCGCATCAGATAAACAGCGGAAGACTTATCTCCCAGATAACGATCCCTGACCTCATCTGTTGCGTTCACACGCAGCGCTGAGATGGTGATGCCGCCAACGTCTACAGTGTCCGGCACATCCGCGTTGATTGCCAGCAACTGGAATTTGTTGCCCAGCTGATCCAGCAACCAGCCATTTGCGGTTGGCGCATCCGCTGCCGGAGAACCCGGACGGGAGCGCACTGGCATGCCAGCACAATCATCACTGTTCAATGAAGATCCGTCATAGGTGGCCGGAACGGACAGACGACCGGAGTTCACCAGTGGACGCGCAAATTCAGCAGCCTCGGAAAGGTCCAGAACAGCATCGCGGAACACGCGGCTGATGGCGGATTTCGGTGTGATGAAGTCGGTAGAGCGGGATGAGTTTAAAATGTTCTCATCCGCTGCGTAGATGCGTTCTTCATCATAAGTGTCCAGCAGGCTCATTGGGGCCGCGCCGTCCATTACCAGTTTCAGCTTCCAGATCAGGTTGTCAGTGTCCTGCAGACCGGAGTTTGCACCACGGGCACCGAACGGAGACACCTGGTGGGCACTGTCGCCAGCAAAGATCACACGGCCTTTGCGGAACTGCTCCATACGGCGGCACTGGAAGGTGTAGATGGAAACCCACTCAAGCTCGAAGTTTACATCCTCGCCCAACATGGCTTTCAGGCGTGGAATGACATTTTCGGGTTTCTTCTCTTCTTCCTTGTCGACATCCCAGCCAAGCTGCAGGTCGATGCGCCACACATTGTCTGGCTGCTTATGAAGAAGAGCGGATTGACCACGGTTGAAAGGCGGATCGAACCAGAACCAGCGCTCTGTCGGGAAATTCGCTTCCATAACCACGTCAGCAATCAGGAAGTTGTCTTCAAAGATGCGGCCTACAAAATCCATACCCATCATGGCACGGATTGGAGAGGCTGCGCCATCACACGCGATCACCCAGTCGGCTTCAACGGAGTAGTTGCCTTCTGGTGTTTCCAGCTCAACAGTTGCAAAGTCACTGCCCTGATCTACGGAGACAACCTTGTTGTTGCCCCGGATCTCGATAGGCTTGCCCTGTGCTTGCAGCTCTTTGACCCGGTCAACCAGATACTCTTCAAAGTAATACTGTTGCAGGTTGATGAAAGCCGGACGCTTGTGGCCGTCTTCTGGCAACAGGTCAAACTGATAAACCTGACGCTCATCAAAGAAGACCTTGCCCACGTTCCACTGAACGCCTTTGTCGACAAACTGATCACCACAGGCAATGCGGTCGAGGATTTCCAGCGGGCGCTTTGCATAACAAACCGCACGGGAACCCCAGCTCACCTTATCGTTGTCGTCGACAACAACAACTTCAACATCCTGCATGGCCAGTTCAATTGCTGCAGCCAGACCAATCGGGCCCGCTCCCACCACAACAACCTTATGGCGCACTGCCTTTTCCGCATCCTGATCCGGCGATCGGACATACGGATAAAGCGGAACTTCGAAAATCTTTTTTTTCGTCATACGCTGCCTCCCAGCAAGTGTGATGCCTCAGCCAGCATCCGGCAAAACATCAATCAACTTTGGAGAGCCGGTTGGAACTTGGGGTCCATCCGGCGCCCTGACGCATATGGGGTGGCTTTCGCCTGCGGTATTGAAGGTGGAAGGGACCAGCAAAATTGGTGTTCAGGATAAACACTGCCAAAATGCTGAGAGAGACAAGAACTCAAGCTGTTGCCGCGAGCCAGTATTTTCTATTTCTTGGATGCATTCGCTCTGATGCGAGTGACCCAAATTCTGTAGTTTCCTGTCATCTCTCTTTAGGTCTTCCACCTCGATTTGGTTTGAGCGTTGCGACCTTTATCTCTTCAATGGAGAAAGGTGGTGATGAGGATTTTGTGCAGCTTGCAAGCCGCCAACAAAGGACACCCTCACCTCAGCTCATTCATATTAGCCCTGCAATGCTGCCCACATTTCCTGATCGCGTTCAGCGGTCCAGATACGTGGTGTTTCGATGCCGCGCGCTTCGTCAAAAGCGCGTGCGACGTTGAACGGCAGACAATGCTCGTAGATTGCGTAGTCAGCGAATTTTGGATCGCATTCTGCGCGCACAGCATCCCATGCTTCTTTCAAAGAGCCACCACGAACGGCAACGCGGGCTGCTGGCTTGTAGGTGCTTTCAACAAAGTCGCGGGTGTTCTCAATCGCTTTATTGACCATTTCCTTGCCTACAAGCGCATCACCGCGACCCGGTGCAATTGCGTCTGGATTGTAGGCTTTGATTGCGTCGAGCGTGTTGCCCCAGTCTTTGAAGTGACCGTCGCCGCAGTAACAGGCGGAGTGGTACTCAACGATATCACCGGTGAACATCACGCCTTCATCCGGAACCCATGCAACAATGTCACCAGCGGTGTGGGCACGGCCCAGATGCATCAGCTCAACCTTGCGGCTGCCCATGTTGATGGTCATCCGGTCTTTGAAGGTCATAGTTGGCCATGTGAGACCGGGAATGGAGTCCGCTGCATCAAACAGGCGTGGGAAGCGACCAAACTCAGAATCCCAGTCTTCCTGACCGCGCTCATAGATCATGCCCTCACACTTTTCAGAGGCAATGATTTCTGAAGCGCCGTAGCCTGAAGCACCCAGCACGCGCACTGCGTGGTAGTGAGACAGAGTTACGTATTTGATCGGTTTGTCAGTGACTTCGCGGATTTTATCTACCACGAGCTGAGCCATGACAGGGGTTGCCTGCGCATCAACCACCATGACGCTGTCATCACCAATGATAACGCCGGTGTTTGGATCACCTTCAGCGGTGAACGCATACAGATCGCGTCCAACTTCGGTGAAGGAGATCTTTTTGGCTTCCATGTCGCCACTGGATGCAAATGCTTTAGCCATCGTCACTATCCTAAATTATGCTTTGAAATCTGGAGCTGGCAGAATTTTGCCGGTACATTCGCCGAAGCCGATGCGGAAGCCATCGCCCTGTGCCCAGCCTGTCAGCGTCAGGGTGTCACCATCCTCGATGAACGTGCGGCTTTCACCGCTGTCCAGAGTGATCGGCTCTTTGCCACCCCATGTGAGTTCCATCAGGGAACCAAACTCAGCCTTGTCCGCACCGGAAATGGTGCCGGAGCCGAGCAGATCGCCCGTGTTCATTTTACAGCCGCCAATGGCGTGGTGTGTCAGCTGCTGTGCCGCAGAGTAGTACATGCGGTTGTAATTGGTGTGGCAGAGCAAAGTCGCTTTGTCAGCGCCTTCTGGCTGCATGTAGGCCTGCAGCTCAATGTCGTAGATCATCGGACCCGGCTCATTGAGATAAGGCAGAAGCTCTTTTTCACGCTCTGGTGTGCTGGTGCGGAAGGATTCCAGTGCTGCCTTCGTCACAACCCACGGGCTGATGGAGGTTGCAAATGCTTTCGCCTGAAACGGACCAAGCGGCTGATATTCCCAGCCTTGAATGTCGCGTGCGGACCAGTCGTTGAGCAGCACATAACCGAAGATCATATCATCGGCTTCCTGCACGGTGATCGGCTGACCCATAGTGCTTGGCGTACCAACAACCGCGCCCATTTCCAGCTCGATGTCGAGGCGTGCACAGGCTTTGAAAGAAGGCACCTGAGCCGTTGGCGCTTTGGTTTGACCTAGAGGGCGCTTGATATCTGTACCGGATACAATGACCGTTGAGGCGCGGCCATTGTATCCGATTGGGATATGCAACCAGTTTGGTGGTAGTGCATTCTCAGCGCCGCGAAGAATAGTGCCAATGTTCATGGCATGCTGCTTGCCGGCGTAAAAGTCGGTGTATTCAGAAACTGCAAAAGGCAGGTACATCTGCGCAGCGCTCATTGGCACCAGCGCTTTTGCTTTCAACGTATCATTGCCAGAAAGCGCGTCATTGCCGCCTTTCGCAAACAGCGATGTGAGCTGCTCGCGAACGCTGTCCCAGGATGTTTTGCCAAGGCCCATGAAGGCATTCAGAGTTGGCTTATCGAAAACTGTAGTGGCGGCGCCCGCTTTGAGAAGGCCGGCAGATTCCAGCACAGCCATGTCAACAACCATGTCACCGATCGCAACACCACAACGTGGCTCTTCACCGTTTTTGGCAAACACGCCGTAGGGAAGATTTTGGATTGGGAAATGGCAGTGCGCTGCATTCGCACTCTCGATCCAACTCGTCATAACACATCCTTGGCAATTGAAGATCGCAGCAAAGTCCTCCCAGACTCAGGCAATCTGTAATTTATCTAATCTCAGAATAGTTTCACTTGTAACTTTGTCAATAACATTTTCCGCTAAAACAAATTCCCTAAGCGTAAGAAAGCGGGCTAAAATGCTGCAAAATGGCTAAAAATAGCTGATTATTCTACTTTGGGATATATATCAGTGAGCTGTTTGATGGTCTTGACATATAGTTGCAATTGATACTATCAGGATAATTGTGCAAGTATCTATGTGCAATAGTTTCATTTTAAACCAACGAGACGTGATGATGGTGACTGCGAATAACACGATGGATAAGGAAGACTTCCAGCTTGGGTCGTTCTTTCCCTACAAGGTTCGTGTTTTTGGCACAGCCGTTAGTACTGCTGTCTCAAGTGTTTATCGGGAACGGTATGGCCTCAGCGTATCTGAGTGGCGCACCATGGCGATCCTGGGTCGCAATCAGGCGCTGTCTGCTTCAGAGATTGTTGAGCGCTCCAGTATGGACAAGGTGAATGTCAGCCGCGCCGTTCAGGCCCTTCGCAAGAAGGAGTTTCTGCGCCGCGATATTGACGGAGAGGATCGCCGCAAGTCCGTGCTGCGTCTGACCGAAAAAGGTCTTGCCGTGTTCAACGATGTCATTCCGCTGGTGCGGGATGTGGAAGCGGCACTGACTGAGAACCTTTCCGCAGAAGAACAGGCGGTTCTTCTGAAATTGATGGAAAAGGTTCAAAAAAACGCAGAGGGACTTATTGGGGAAATGAGTGCCGAGGCTGCCAACGGGGCCTGAAGCGTATCTCCGAAGATCAGAACCGATTTTCGGACAAGGATACGCGTAAGATCATGAATTGAGCTCTGGGAGGGGGCGCCAATACGATGAGCAACATTAGATTATATGATTACTGGCGTTCTTCCGCGAGCTACCGGGTCCGCATCGCATTGAACCTGAAAGGGCTCTCCTACGATATGGTCACGGTCAATCTGCTTAAAGGCGAGCAGAAGGCTGATGAAAACCTCAGCCGCAACCCGCAGGGCTTTGTGCCGTCGCTGGACTTGGACGGCGATATGCTGACCCAGTCTCTCGCCATCATCGAATATCTGGATGAGTTGCACCCAGCCCCTGCCCTGATGCCAACCTCAGCCCGTGAGCGTGCCCGTGTGCGAGCACTGTCTCATGCCATCGCTATGGATATTCACCCGGTTTGTAATCTGGGTGTGGTTCAGCGCATTGTAGAGCTGGCTGGCGGAGATGATCAGGTCAAAGTTGACTGGATGCGCGAGTTCATCGCCAAGGGCCTTGATGCTTTTGAGCAGATGCTGGCAGATGGGCAGAGCGACACATTCTGTCATGGGGATCAGGTGACACTGGCCGATATCTGCCTTGTACCGCAAGTTTACAATGCGGATCGCTGGGGTGTGGACCGATCTCACCTCTCCCGCATCAATGCCATTATCAAGCAAACTGAGCAGATTGAAGCCTTTCAGAAGGCAGCACCTAAACAGGATGCGTGAGGGAAAATATCCCTCAGTTCAATGAATGGTGTTCATTTTTAACGCGGTGTTGGAAAAATATTCCTGCGCCGCGTTTCTTTGTCTGGAAAGCCGTATTCCAGAATAAATCAATTGTTTGGCTCCGAGATTGTTAGAAACATACCAAGTTTCCTAGGAATAATGTGCGCAAGTTTCTCTCAGTGAAACTGTGATTTTAGCAATATTTCACCCCTAAACCATCTCCCTGTCTCGCTTTGTTGTCGTGAAAATTCTTCTTTACTGAGTTTTGCCTCTTGCAAACAGAGATATATCAGAGATAATACTGATATATCACCGGTGGCTAATGGATTTATTGGGAGAGGCCACCACCTGCACGCCACCATGCATCATAAAATAATAAGCAGGCCCGGCGTGTATCAATTGAGGGGACTATCATGAAGACTTTGTTGATTGCCGCGCTTGCAGGCGTGTCGATGCTCGCCATCAATTCGGCTCAGGCCGTAGAACGTGGTGGCACGCTCACCTTCGCCCGCTATGATGATTCCAACCTGGTTGATCCAGTTTATGCAGATCGGAACCCAGATATCTGGATGGTCACAAACCTCTACGATACTCTGCTTCGCACCAAGGCAGATGGCAAGACCATCGTACCGGGTCTGGCGTCCGGTTATGAGGTTTCCGCAGATGGTAAAACCATTTCCATCACCCTACGCGACGGCATTAAGTTTTCCGATGGCTCTGCAATTACACCGGCTGATGTAAAGTTCTCGCTGGAGCGCGCCACCAACCCTGATTTCGGTCCGTGGTCCGGTCTTCTGGGCTCTGTTGAAAGCATCACTGAGACCGATAATGGCGTGACGCTCGCCATGAAGAACCCTGACCCGACCATCATCTCAATTCTGGCGACCTTCAACACCGCGATCGTGTCCAAGGCTGCATTTGAGGCAGCACCGGGAGCTAATGATCAGGAAAAAGCAACGGCTCTTTTCGCTCCGGGCACGCCTGTTTCCGGTCCATTCACGCTGAAGGACCGCACACGCGGCAGCACCATGACCTTCTCCGCCAACCCGCATTACTGGCGTCAGGGCGAAGATGGTAAGCCGTTGCCGTATCTGGATGAAGTAAGCTTCGTCGTGATTCCGGATGATGCAACACGTATTCTGAAGTTGCAGGCGGGTGAAGTGAACGGTGCTGAATTTGTGCCATTCTCTCGCGTAGCAGAACTGAAGGCAGATCCTGCAATCAACATGGAGCTGTATCCATCCACCCGTATCATCTACAGCCCGATCAACTCTCGTGAAACCCGGGCAGATGGCTCTCCAAACCCAATGGCGACCAAAGAGGCGCGTCAGGCGCTGAACTATGCCATCAACAAAGACGCGCTGGTTCAGCTGATCACGCATGGAACTGGCAAGTCCATGACATCCCCGTTGATGGCATCGACAACCCAGCTGGCACATGATGGTGGCCCGCTTTACCCATATGATGTTGCCAAGGCGAAAGAACTGGCAGCTGCATCAGGCCTTGAGGGTGCAGAAATCACACTGACCACGCTTGCAGGCTCTTCTGATGATGCAACTCTGTTTGCTGCGATCCAGCAAATGTGGGGTGCAATCGGCGTCAACGTGAAAGTGGAGCAGGTCGATAACCCAACCCGCGGCGCGAAGAACCGTTCCGGCGAGTTCGACATTCATACCTACGGCTGGGTGAATGATGTGAACGATCCGGCACAGGTGGCAGGTTGGTTAGGCTATTACCCAACCCGTAAAGCTGTTGGCACTGGTTGGAACAACGCAGAATTCAACTCCCTGTTTGAAGCCTCCAATACCGAGATTGATCCGGAAAAGCGCAGCGAGCAATACAAGCGCATGCAGGAAATCTATGCAGATGCTGCTCCGCTTCTGTTCCTCTATGAAACGCCATTTGCTGTTGCTCTGTCTGCCAACGTAAACGGTTATCTCCAGACACCGTTGGGGAACAACGAGTTCTCCTCGGCGTGGATTGCAAAATAACTCCTCCACTGAGTGCGCCGGGTCTGCATCAACAGGCAAGCCGGGCGTGAAGTAAACAGAGCAGATGGTCTGATCAGAAAACGGCAGGACCAGACCACCTGCCCCATGCAATCCGGAAAGCCGAAGCGCCAATCTCATAACTCTGTCGCTTCGGCTCTCAATACTCTCGCCCTATTAGGACTCAGGAATGTCGTCACTTTCCTATCTGGTGTCACGGCTGCTGCAGATTATTCCGACCTTTCTTCTTGTGATGGTCGTTATCTTTCTGCTGGTGCGTATGTTGCCAGGGGATCCGGCCATTGCCATGGCCGATGCCAAAGCCACCGAAGCTCAGCTGGAACTCATCCGCCAAAAACTCGGGTTAAATGAACCGCTGGTCATGCAGTTCTTCTATTTTGTAAAGAACACTTTGAGTGGAGATATGGGCACATCCATTCTTCTCAAAGCGCCTGTTCTGGAAGTTATTATTGAACGTATTCCAGTCACGGCGTTCCTCACTCTCTATGCCGTTTGCCTTTCCATTCTCATTGCCGGCCCGCTGGCCTTTGTTGCCGCGCTGAATAAAAATGGTGGTCTGGATATTGCCATTCGCAGCGGCTTTCAGGTGGGGCTTTCAACCCCGGTGTTTTACATTGGTCTGTTGCTGCTCACCTTCCTTGCAGCGTCCCTGCGGCTGTTTCCGGTTGGTGGTTACGGCACCACGTTTTTGCAACACCTGCACCACTTGATGCTGCCCGCCCTGACGGTTGCGCTTTACACTTCTGCCATCATCATGCGGAACTTGCGTTCTGCGGTGATTGAGGTGCTGGATGCTGACTATGTTCAGTTCGCCCGCTCCAAAGGCTTGTCCCGAAGTGTCATTCTGGGCCGCCATGTTCTGCGCAACGCAATGATTTCCACTGTCACACTGCTTGGCCTTTCCATTGGCAACCTGATGAGTGGGACGCTGGTGACGGAGACGGTATTCGCGGTGCCCGGCCTTGGCCGGTTGATGCTGGAAGCGATCTTTGCCCGTGACTATCCGTTGATACAGGGCCTCACACTCACCTTCGCTGTTATGGTTTCTCTCGTATTTCTGTTCACCGACATGGTGCAGGCATGGCTTGATCCGAGGTTGCGCCTGTCATGACCCAGCTCGATACTCTTCAAGCCACCACACCGCAGAAGAAAAAGCTCCACCCACGGGTCAAAGCTCTGCTTCGCCCTGGGTTCTTGTTGGGCTTCTTCATCCTGTCCTCTTCCATCCTGCTTGCCGTATTCCCATGGGCATTTGCACCGTATGATCCCAATGCCTTTGACTTTAATGCGATCCAGAAGTCACCAAGCTGGGCGCATCCGTTTGGCACGGACAATCTAGGCCGCGACACGCTTTCTCGTGTCATCTGGGCGTATCAGGTGGATATGCAGATTGCGTTCTTCGCCACCTTCTTTGCCATGGTGATCGGCGTGATTGTTGGATCACTGGTCGCTTATCACGGCGGCATTGCCGATGTGCTCTTTGGCCGATTGGTGGACGTCACCATCACCTTCCCGTTTCTGGTGCTGGTCATTGCTGTTGTTGCGGTTCTGGGACCGGGACTGACCAACATGTACGTGGCGGTGACGCTGGTACAGTGGGTCTATTATGCCCGCCTCACTCGTGCAGAAATCATGACGCAGATGACCAGTGATTATGCCTCCGCTGGAAAGGTGATGGGATACTCCTCCACTCGCATCATCTTCCGACATTTGCTGCCCAACGCCACAACGCCGCTGATCACCTATTGGATGACCGATATGGCGCTCGCCATCCTGCTTGGGTCTTCTCTTGGTTATCTCGGCCTTGGCGCACAGCCACCGCAGGCAGAATGGGGCGTGCTGATCGCAGAAGGGCGCAACTTCATCACCACCGCCTGGTGGATGAGCCTGATGCCGGGGATTGCGATTGTTGTGACTGGGCTTGGATTCTCTCTTGTGGGAGACAGTCTTGCTGATGTTCTCAGACCACGGGGGGCATCATAATGACCAACCAAAACGAGAGCCTGTTACAGGTTCGCGATCTCACCACCACCTTCCACAGCAAAGGCCGCGTTCTGCGCGCTGTTGATGGCATTTCGTTTGATGTACGTGCTGGTGAGGTGCTTGGACTGGTGGGCGAAAGTGGCTCTGGTAAATCCATCAGTTTGCGCTCCATCATCGGCCTTGCTCGCGACTATGGCACGGTGGAAGGCAACGTTTACTGGAAGGGGGAGGATCTGCTCACTCAAACAGACAAACAGTTGCAGTGCGTTCGTGGCAGCCAGATCTCGATGATCTTTCAGGAACCCATGACCTCACTCAACCCGCTGCTCACTGTTGGGTTGCAAATTGAGGAAAACCTGAAAGCCCACACCGATCTGGACCGCCGCGCCCGCAAAGCACGTGCCATCGAACTGCTGGATATGGTGGGCATCCCCAGCGCGTCATCACGGCTCAAGGACTTTCCGCACCAGTTCTCCGGCGGCATGCGGCAGCGTGTGATGATCGCCATCGCATTGGCGTCCAATCCGGAGCTGTTGCTGGCTGATGAACCGACCACCGCACTTGATGTCACCATTCAGGATCAGATCTTGCAGCTGCTGTTGTCGCTGGCCAAAGATCTCAATATGGCGATTGTGCTGGTGACCCATGATCTGGGGGTCGTCGCACAAACCTGTGATCGTGTTGCGGTGATGTACGCTGGTCGCCTGGTAGAAACCGGTTCAGTTCGTGATGTCCTGAAACGACCTCAGCACCCATACACACTTGGCCTGCTGAAGTCGGTACCAGAAAACATGCCACCCCGCACACCGCTGTACTCTGTTCCCGGCACACCACCGGCGCTGGATGCTCTGCCCAAAGGATGTGCCTTCGCGCCGCGCTGCCACAAAGCGGAGGATGTGTGCCTTGGTACTAAACCACCACTCTCGGTGTTGGGAGATGGAATTTCATCTGCCTGCCATTTCACAGCAGACATTCGTGAGGAGGTGCTGGCATGACCTATGAAGCTCCGGTTTTGGAAGTTGAAGACCTTCATTTACACTTTCCGCTCAAAAGAACCCTCTTCGATGCAATTCAACGCAAACAAAAACGCATCGTCAAAGCACTCAACGGGGTGAGCCTTGAAGTAAAACGGGGTGAAACTCTTGGCATTGTTGGAGAATCTGGCTGCGGGAAGTCCACTTTAGCCCGCTGTCTGGCCCGCCTTTATGAGGCAGATGCGGGCAAAATACATTATGACGGGCAAGAGGTTGCGGCCAAGGATGCCGCTGCCTTGCGAGAGTATAACCGCAAGGTCCAGATGATGTTTCAGGACCCGTATTCCTCCCTCAATCCCCGCATGACAGTGCGACAGGTCTTGAGCGAGGCGCTGCGTGTTCACAACATGCGGCCACCTGAGCAAATCAATGATCGCATAGCCGAGTTGCTGGACTTGGTGCGCCTGCCGCAAGATGCTGCGGATAAGCTGCCCTACGAGTTTTCTGGCGGACAACGCCAACGCATTGCTATTGCGCGTGCTTTGTCGGTTGAACCAGAGGTGCTGGTTGCGGATGAACTGGTGTCGGCTCTGGATGTATCAGTTCAGGCGCAGGTGGTGAACTTGCTCCTGGAACTGCAAGATAAGCTGGATCTGACCATCTTGTTTGTGGCGCATGACCTCAGACTTGTCCGCCATGTATCCCACAGGGTCGCCGTGATTTATTTGGGCACAATTGTTGAAATCGGCGATTCAGAACAGCTCTTCAACGCCCCCAAACACCCCTACTCCAAGGCACTTCTGGCAGCAGCCCCTTCTCTTGATCCAGACAAGCGCCATACTCGACCTTCAATATCAGGCGAACTGCCCAGCCCGCTCAACGTGCCAAAGGGCTGCGCATTCCATGCAAGATGTCCCCATGCCTCGGGGCAATGCCAAAGTGAAACTCCCAGATTGAGGGCATTAGACGAGCTCGGTAAAGTGGCTTGTCATCATGCCGAAGCTCTTCTATCAGCATAAAACCCCATCACACGATCGAGCTAAAAATGTTGGAAAATCAGAAATTTGAGAGAACCACTGACCGCTTGAACCTCCTGCGAGACGAGCTGAAGCGCACCGGATTGGATGCAGTTATCATCCCGCGTTTTGATGAGCATCAGGGGGAATATTGCGCCCCGCATGATGAGCGTCTGGCATGGGCAACTGGCTTCACTGGCTCCGCAGGTCTGGCGATTGTCACGGTAGATCAAGCGGTTATGTTTGTTGATGGCCGCTACACCGTTCAGGTGCGCAACCAATGTAGCAGCGAGTTCTTCTCCTACCAGCATATCTTTGATGAACCACTGGAAAATTGGATTTCCACCAATATGAAGGCAGGTCAGCAAATCGGCGTCGATCCGATGCTTATCCCCTCAGCTTGGTGGGATCGTTTTGCTGGTGGAGCTAAAGACACAAGTGCCTTACTGGTGGCAACAGCTAGCAATATCATTGATGCAGTCTGGTCGGACCAACCAGAAAAACCGCTCTCTCCAGTTACGCCGTACTCTCTTGAAAAAGCAGGTAAAACCAGCCTTGAGAAACGGACTGAAATTGCAGCGCATCTGAAGCACAAAGGCGCGAAGGTGCTGGTGGAAACCCAGCCCGACAACATCGCCTGGCTTCTAAATGTTCGCGGTGATGACGTTGAGTTCAACCCTATCCCACATTCCTTCCTGCTGCTAAAAGACGATGGCTCTGCGAGTTGGTTCGTGGATTCTCGAAAACTTTCCAATAGCTTGGATGAGTATGAACTGGAGAAGGTAGAAACCGCAGACCCTGCCAGCTTCATCAGCTCGTTGGAAAAAATGACCGGAGAAGGAACGCAGGTTCTGATCGATCCGCTGTTCTCCCCCGTCGCAACCCGTCTTGCTGTTCAGGCTTCTGGTGGTATTCCCGTCATGGAACAGGGTGCGATTACGCTCACCAAGGCTAAGAAGAACGTAAATGAACTCAAAGGGTTGCGCGACTGTCATGTGCGTGATGGCATTGCATGGACCGAGTTTTCTGCTTGGTTAAAACGGGAAGTGCCGCAAAGAGCCAAGGCAGGCGATCCGGTGCACGAGCTGGAAGCGGAAGAACGCATTCTGACCGAGCGTAAACGTCAGAAAGACTTTGTTTATCCGAGCTTTAGAAGCATTTCAGCTGCCGCCGGCAACGCTGCAATGTGCCATTATGCAGCCACGGATGCCTCCAATACCGCGATCCTTCCTGAACATACATATCTGCTGGATTCCGGCGGCCAGTATCAGGATGGCACTACCGACGCGACACGCACCTTTGCGTTCTCGGAAACATCGGAAGAGTTTAAAGCCGCCTACACCGCTGTTTTCAAAGGCTTTGTAGCGTTGGCTTCACTGCGTTTCCCGAAAGGCACACAAGGCCATCACATCGACGGGTTTGCCCGCAGGCCGCTTTGGGATCTGGGGCTCGATTATGATCACGGTACCGGTCATGGGATCGGGCACTTCCTCTCCGTTCACGAACAGCCGCAACGCATCGGTAAGCAATACAATCCGGTGGACCTTGTTGCTGGCATGGTAATGTCCATTGAACCGGGATATTACGTTGCAAATCAATACGGTATCCGGATTGAGAACCTTTTTGAGATCGTAGAGGAAGACGATGGTTTCCTCGTTTTCAAGAACCTCTCCTACATTCCCATTGAACCGCAGATGCTCAACATGGTTGATCTCACCCGTGCTGAAATCAAATGGCTTGGCGACTACAATGCTGATTTGAAACGGGTTCTTGGCCCGGAACTGAGCCCGGACGCCTATGACTATCTGATAAGTTGTTGTGAACTGCCGGAGTAATTACGGCTGACAAAAAAAGCCCCACAGAGCTTGAAGCTTTGCGGGGCTAATCGTGTGTAAGTTAGACAGAAATCAGGCAGACACCTGTTCTCCAATCGCTTCAATGAGCAGAGCTTTCGCAGCTTCCAGCGTAAACTCGACCGGATTGCCGCCAGCACTTGGATCTTTCACTGCTTCTTCTGCAAGCACGTCAATCTTGTCAGTGCCTACGCCAAGCTCAGCAAGGGTATTTGGCACGCCCATATCCGAGCGCATCTTCATAACAAAATCAAAGAAACCGTCGAAACCGCCGGGAATATCAAGGTAAGACGCCAGTTTCTCAATGCGCTCTTCAATCTCTGCACGGTTGAACTTGAGCACAGTTGGCATGATCACAGCATTGGTCAGACCATGATGCGTGTTGTAAACCGCCCCAACTGGATGCGCCAGCGCGTGAATACCGCCAAGGCCTTTCTGGAAGGCGACAGCACCCATCGCAGCGGCACTCATCATGTGACCGCGAGCTTCGATATCATTCGGATTTGCAACGACTTTTGGCAGATTCTCCTTCACAAGACGCATGCCTTCCAGCGCGATGCCCTGAGACATCGGGTGGTAGTGTGGAGAGCTGTAGGCTTCCAAACAATGCACGAATGCATCGATGCCGGTCCCAACAGTGATCATCTTCGGCATGCCAACAGTCAGCTCTGGATCACAGATCACAACGCTTGGGAGAATCTTTGGATGGAAGATGATCTTCTTTACGTGGCTCTCAGAATTGGTGATCACGCTTGCGCGGCCAACTTCTGAGCCAGTGCCAGCAGTGGTTGGAACAGCAATGTTCGGGTAGATCGCATCCGCGTCAGCCCGTGTCCACCAATCACCAATATCTTCGAAATCCCAAACAGGGCGCGTTTGACCTGCCATGAACGCAATCAGCTTGCCAAGATCAAGGCCTGAGCCGCCACCGAATGCAATCACGCCATCATGCCTACCAGCGTTGAAGGCTGCAACGCCTGCTTCCAGATTGATCTCGGTTGGGTTTGGATCGACCTCAAAGAACATGGCACGACCAAGGCCTGCCTCTTCCATCACGTCCAAGGTACTTGCGGTCACCGGCAGGCTAGCAAGGCCCTTATCAGTTACGAGCAATGGCTTCTTGATGCCAGCCGCAGCGCACGCATCGGCCAGTTCCTTAATGCGTCCGGCACCAAAGCGGATGGCGGTCGGGTAGCTCCAGTTTGCTGTCAGAGTCATTTTTCTTATGCCTTTTTAAGATGATACGATTTTGGACGGGTCAGGTTCAGGTAGCCGATTTCCGACAGAGCGCCTCCGCGACCAGTATCTTTGCAGCCTGTCCAGCACAGAGCCGGGTCCAAATAGTCCGCACGGTTCATGAACACGGTACCGGTCTCAATCTGAGCGCCGAGCTTTGCTGCCCGTGCAGGGTCCTGTGTCCAGAGAGACGCCGTCAGGCCGTAGTGACTGTCGTTCATCAGGCGGATTGCTTCTTCGTCACTCTCCACTTTCATGATGCCGACGACAGGACCGAAGCTCTCTTCGCGCATCACTTCCATATCGTGGTTTACATCCACGAGGATTTGAGGTGCGAGGTAAGCGCCACCATCATCTTCCGGGAAAAGGCTTGCGTCGATCATAGGCTTTGCGCCGTGCTCAACCGCATCTGCGACCTGCTTACGTACCAGTTCTGCAAATCGAACGTTCGCCATAGGGCCGATGGTGGTTTTCTCATCCAGCGGGTTGCCGAGTTTGTAACCGGAAACGATCTCGACAGCCTTCTTCACGAAAGCATCGTATTTGGAAGAATGCACGTAGATGCGCTCGATACCACAGCAACACTGGCCGGAGTTGAACATAGCACCATCAATGAGTGTTTCAGCCGCAGCCTCAACATCTGCATCATCCATCACGTAGCCCGGATCTTTACCGCCCAGCTCAAGTCCAAGACCCGTGAAGGTGCCAGCTGCAGCGATCTCCATCGCACGTCCACCACCAACAGAACCTGTAAAGTTGACGAAGCCGAAATTGCGGCCTGCGATCAGGTGCGATGTGGTGTCATGATCAAGAAAGAGGTTCTGGAATACTTCTGCCGGAACACCTGCTTCTGCAAAGGCACTGGCCATACGTTCACCAACCAAAAGCGTCTGAGTGGCGTGCTTCAGGATCACCGCATTGCCTGCGATCAAAGCAGGTGCAACGGTGTTGATCGCCGTCATGTATGGATAGTTCCAAGGCGCAATCACGAGGATGACGCCGTGCGGCTCCTTCTCGATGCGGCGCTCGAAGTTGTCGCTCTCTTCGGCAATGATCGGCTTAAGGCTCTCTTCTGCGATCTTTGCCATGTGAGAGGCACGTTCGTTAAAGCCGCCGAACTCACCGCCATAACGGACCGGGCGGCCCATCATCTTAGCAAGTTCAGGAACGATTTCGTCGTTCTGTTCACCAATCTTTGCGACGCCAGCCATCACCAGTTTGATACGCTCTTCGAGTGGACGAACAGCCCACTCTTTCTGCGCAGTTTTGGCACTGGCAATGACGGCTTCTGCTTCTTTCTGGCTTGCCACCGGACGTTCTGCAAATACAGAACCATCAACCGGCGAAATACATTTTAGTGTTTTTGTCATGGTCAACTCATCATTCACAGCGTGGGCTGGTTCTATCAGGCCCGTTCAAACCCGCGTGCAACTTCCCAGTCGGTTACACGGCGGTCATATTCATCCTGCTCGATCTTGGCGGCATGTGCGTAGTGATCAATCACATCGCCCCCAAACGCACCACGAAGCATTTCAGATGATTTCATCTCGGTAGCAGCATCGCGCAAGGTCGTCGGGATTTCGCGAGCGCCCTCACCTCCATAAGCATCGCCTCTGAATTCCGGCTCCAGCTCGAGTTCGTTTTCGATGCCATCAATGCCAGCAGCAAGCAGAGCTGCCATTGCCAGATATGGGTTCAGGTCTGCGCCGCCAACGCGGCATTCAACACGCACAGCCTTGGTGCCATCGCCGCATACACGGTAGCCAGCGGTGCGGTTGTCCATGCTCCAGATGGCTTTGGTTGGCGCAAAGGTGCCAGCGGCAAAGCGCTTGTAGGAGTTGATGTTTGGCGCGAGGAAATAGGTGATGGCACTCGCATGCTTCAGCAAACCAGCAAGGTAATGGCGCATCATCTTAGACATGCCGTAGTCGCCGGATGGATCGTAAAACAGAGACTCGCCATCCTTGCCCCAGAGAGACTGGTGCACGTGGGAGGAACTGCCGGAAGCATCATAGTGCCACTTCGCCATAAAGCTGATGCTCTGGCCGTTCTGCCATGCGATCTCTTTACAGCCGTTTTTGATGATGGAATGGCGATCTGCCATGTTCAACGCATCGGAATAACGGACGTTGATCTCTTCCTGACCCGCGTCGGCCTCACCTTTGGAACACTCGACCGGAATGTCGGCGCCGTTAAGGCCATTACGGATGGCACGCATCACGTTCTCTTCCTTGGTGGTCTGGAAGATGTGATAGTCCTCGTTGTACGCAGAAACTGGAGAAATACCGCGGTAACCCTTGGCGTGGGCTTCTTCAAAACTCTCTTTGAACAGGAAGAACTCCAGCTCAGTTGCCATGTTAGCGGTCATGCCCATGCCTTCGAGGCGGTCGACCTGGCTTTTCAAAATGGCGCGTGGAGAATGTGGAACTTCTTTGTGGGTGTGGTGGTCTAGCACGTCGCACAGTACCAGTGCGGTGCCTTCCAGCCATGGAATAACGCGCAAGGTGGCAAGGTCTGGCTTCATGACGTAGTCGCCATAGCCCGCTTCCCAGCTTGTGGCCTTGTAGCCATCCGGAGTGGCCATCTCCATATCGGTTGCAAGCAGATAATTACAGCTGTGGGTCTCTTCCCAGGCGCTGTTCACGAAGAACTCGCCCTGAAAACGCTTGCCCATCAAGCGGCCCTGCATGTCCACTTGCGCTGCGATAATGGTGTCTATCTCACCGGTGGCGACCAGCTCGCGTAATTCGTCGAGGGTCAGCTTTCCGGTTCTACGTGTCTTTTTGGTTTCTTCTCGCAACATACCTGTTCCCCGAGGACCCTGTTAAAGCGGCGGATGCCCGTGCCTCTCCTGCATGGCATCACCGACACTGCTTCGTTACTGTGTGGTGTGGCCAGCCCAAAAACCGGGCTGGCCAATCTTGGAAAAACAGCTTAGCCGTAACGGTAAGGACGACCGGCTTTTGCCATCGCTGCGTTGTATTCCTTCAGGATTTTAACAACGCGTGCATTACGCTCGGACTTGGCTGCGATCTCATCCCAGAACTTGAGAGCTTCTGTTTCAACAGTTGCCCACTCTTCATCAGGAATGGAGGTCAGCTCCATCTTCTCGCCCTGTGTGCGCAGCTTTGCTTCGCCTGCCCAGTACCAGTGCTGGCGGTAGTAGTGAGAACTATCCATGCACAGGTTAAAGAGGGTCTTCAGGTGATCAGGCAGTTCATTCCAGCGCTCTTCGTTGGCAAAGTAAGAGCCAGCCCAAGCACCGGAAATGTTGTTGGTGAGGAAGTAGTTGGTCACATCAGCCCAGCCTACAGTGTAATCCTCAGTGATACCGGACCACGCAATCCCGTCCAATTCGCCAGTCTGCATAGCAACTTCAATGTCTTCCCATGGCAGGGTAACCGGAACAACGCCAAAGCGTGTCAGAAATTTACCAGCAGTTGGGAAGGTGAAGACGCGCTTGCCTTTAAGGTCAGCAAGGCTGCGGATCGGATCTTTTGTCGCAAAATGACAAGGATCCCATGCACCAGCGGAAAGCCACTTAACGCCTTCGACTTCGTCGTAAGCTTCTTCCCAGATCTCTTTCAGACCCCAATGGTTAAACAGGGCTGGAACATCAAGGCTGTAACGGGAAGCGAATGGGAAATAGCCACCGAAAACAGATACGTCTACTGGTGCTGCAATGGAGTCATCATCAGACTGCACAGCATCAATGGTGCCGCGCTGCATAGCACGGAACAGTTCACCAGTTGGAACCAGCTGGTCGGCGTAGTACAGCTCGATTTCCATTTCGCCATTTGCTGCCTTGTTGAAGGCGTCAATGGATGGCTTGATCACGTGCTGAGCAAGTGCTGCACCAGCATATGTCTGAAGGCGCCATTTGATAGGACGACCTGCTGCATGAACAGCCGGAGCTGCAAGAGTAGATGCACCAGCAGCGGCGACGGTTGTCAAACCAGCTTTTTTAAGAAAATCACGTCTATTCGTCATACTCAATTCCCCTTGGAATATGAATTTCTGGATCCCTCAGAACCGGTGGACTTTTTATAGCGAGGGGTGTGATTTTTATCTGTCTCCATCCGGAATTCGCTAATTACTTCAATGGGTACGTTGATGATGCCTTGTCATGTCACCTCGCGTAATAAAGGTTGGGCAGCCAGAGTGCGATTTGCGGGAAGATCGTGACCAGAGCCAATCCAAACACCATGATTGCCACGAATGGAATGATGGATTTGTAGATGTCTGTCAGAGAGATCTCCGGCGGCGCCATGGCACGCATCAGGAACAGGTTGTAACCAAAAGGCGGTGTCATATAGGCGATCTGACAGGTGATGGTGTACAGCACGCCGTACCAGACCAGATCAAACCCAAGCACTTTGACCAATGGCACGTAGAGTGGAGCCACAATAACCAGCATTGCAGTGTCATCCAGGAACATGCCCATGACGATGTAGGAAAGCTGCATCAGTAGAAGGATTTCCCATGGGCCAAGACCAAGGTCACCCACGAAGAAGCCTTCAATCGCACGCACAGCACCCAGCCCATCAAACACTGCGCCAAAGGCGAGAGCTGCAAGGATGATCCACATGAACATACAGCTGATCTGAAGCGTTTTCTCAGTTGTGATGTGCAGTAAGCGGAATGTGAGGCGTCGCTTGAATGCAGCTGCCAGTGTTGCAGCTGTTGCACCAACGGCGGAACTTTCCACGAGGCTGGTCACACCCATCAGAAACAGGCCAGTCATGGCAAAGAAGATAAACAGCGGGATCACGCCGGCTTGCAAAAGGCGGATCTTTTCGGACCACGTGATCTCTTTGCGCTCTTCTTCAGAAAGGGTTGGGCCCAGTTCTGGCTGAAGGCGGCAACGAACTACGATGTAAAGAATGAACAGCCCTGCCAGCAGCAGACCTGGAATAGCTCCTGCGAGCCAGAGTTTACCAACCGGCTGGCGGGCGATCATGCCATAAAGAACCAGAACGACACTTGGCGGTACGAGAATGCCCAGTGAAGAACCAGCCTGAATAACGCCGGTTACCATGACTTTGTCATAGCCACGACGAAGCAGTTCAGGCAGAGCGATTGTTGCGCCGATGGCCATACCGGCCACAGACAGACCGTTCATGGCTGAAATCATCACCATGAGGCCGACTGTGCCGATGGCCAATCCACCATGAAGGCCACCTGTCCAGACATGGAACATCTTATAAAGATCTTCGGCAATGCCTGATTCAGAGAGCATATAGCCCATGAAAATGAACAGTGGCAGCGTGAGGAGCGGGTACCACTTCATCAGCTTCATGCTGGCGGAGAAGGCGATTTCGGAGCCACCATCACCCCACAGCAGAAGGGCGGCGATAACAGCAACGGAACCAATAGCAGCAAAAACACGTTGCCCGGTCAGGAGCATCAGCATCATGCTGGAGAACATCAAAATTGCGATCAGTTCATAACTCATGGCGCAGGCCTCCCAAGGGCGGCGGCCAAGTCCTTAAAGAACGTCGCGATTGCCTGAAGCAGCATCAAGAATATTCCAAAACACATAATGGCTTTGATCGGCGCCATAGGTGGTGCCCAAGCCGAGTAGCTTTCCTCACCGTATTTGACTGCGTATTCCAACGAGGAAAGACCGCCGTAAAGGAGGAAGATGAGGTACAGGATCAGAAGCAGGATGGTCATGACATCCATGGTGGCTTTACGCCGAGGAGACCAGCTTCCGTAAAACAGGTCCATGCGCACGTGAGACTGTGTCTGCATGGAATAGGCGCCACCCAGAAGGTAGTAGGCTGCCATGGTGAACTGGGCTGTTTCCAGCGTCCAGAGTGGCGGCGCGAAAAAGGTCTTCGCGATTGAGGAGTACAACAGCACCCCCAGCATCACGAAGATGAGGTACATGGCGAAGCGGCCAACATATTTGTTGATCCAGTCCACATACCTGACGAAAACAACTATTCCCCTTGGCATTAATCTACTGCCCTTGCTTTTGTTGTTGCTCCCTGCCCGCTCACAGTTGTTTCAGCGCTAAACTGTGGCAGGACTTGCAGAATTGCCTCTCCTAACAAGTCTGCAATTTTCTTCTGGTCTGCGCGCTCCGCGATTAAGTCGTTGCGAACTTCAATCATAACGTTTAGCAGGCCGCGGGATTGTGCCTGATCAACGAGGGTATGCGTAACCCCGTCTTCCGGCCCATATGGTTCGTTTCTTTGGATGTCGTAGAGATCCGATGGGCACAGTGCTTCCAGCAGTGCATCGGCAAAGCGGGTATCGCTGTCATGCAGCACACCCACCTCGACGGCTCTTTTCTTGCCGTTGTAAACCGGTGTGAACGAGTGGATCGTGACCATCACTGGAAGCTGACCCGCCGTATACTTGGCGTCGATCACCTGTTTTACTTCAGACTGGAAGGGGCGATAAAATTTGTTGGCCCGGTCTTGCCGCTGTTCATCATTCAACGAAACATTGCCCGGCACCTCGTAGATCTCGCTTTTTTCCGGCATTGCACTGAGTGCTTCCGGTGGGCGGTTACAATCATAAACGAGGCGCGAAATTCGTTGAGCGACCAAAGGTGCGTTCAGCTTGGTGGAGAGAAGTTTGGCAATCGCCAAAGCTCCTGGATCCCAAGCTGCATGGCTGCTTGCAGCTTCTTCACTTAGACCGAGGCCATTTAGGTATGCAGGAATAAACTTGGATGCATGTTCGCAGATCAACACAACTGGAGCCGTTCCTCCTGTATTGATCGTTTCAACAGTGTCGTTGCCAACAGATTCTATCTGGTCAGTTTTGACTTCAGACAAGAACAGTCCCCCCGATTGCATCTTGTTTTTCCTTGTACTTTCAGTCTTTTTATTCGTAAAAGAGTTTCTGAAAGAAACGTTTCCATGGAGACTAGTCTGAAAGGAACGTTTCACAAAGCCTAAAAACTAGGCAAATATACATACATGAGGCAGGTGAGAGACGTGAGAGACCCAAATGAACAGACTGTCGCAGAAAAATTACGCGGACATTTTAATGGGTTAACTCGTGCGGAGCGTCAGCTGGCCGTCTCTTTGCTTGCAAATTATCCAGTCAGCGGATTAGGCAGCGTTTCCGAGCTTGCAAAATCTGCAAATGTCTCTGGCCCAACAGTTGTCAGAATGGCGCAAAAGATTGGTTTTGCTGGGTTTACGGAATTACAGTCCGCTTTGCGATTAGAGGTGGAAGAAACAATTTCCAACCCAATCTCCAAACAAGAGCGCTGGACCAGAAATGCACCCGATGCACATATTCTGAACAGGTTTGCTGACGCTGTCATCGACAACCTGAAACAAACCTTACAGCAGCTCGACACGCAGGATTTCGATCAGGCAGTGCGTTTGCTGACTGATCGTGAGCGCGCTGTCCACATTGTTGGTGGCCGTATTACACGCGCTTTGTCGGACTATTTTTTCACCCATTTGCAGGTGATCCGCGACGATGTGATTGCCATCGCTTCCAACTCAAACACGTGGCCGCATTATCTCCTGAATATGAAACAGGGTGATGTGGTCGTGGTGTTTGATATCCGAAGATACGAACACGATATTCTGCGATTTGTCGATTTAGCACGTGAACGTGGGGCGGTTGTGATCGTCTTTACTGATCAGTGGACGTCACCTGCTGCCGTTAATGCGGAGTATGTTTTCAACGCCCGCATTGAAGCCCCGTCAGCTTGGGACAGTAGCGTTGTCATCATGTTCATTCTGGAAGCTATGATCGAAGCCATGACCACCTCCACATGGAAAGTGACCAAGGAGCGGATGAACACGCTGGAGAACCTGTTCGACAAGACCAAGATGTTCAGTAAATCCAGCTAGTTGGTCTGCTGCTCCGTTGAGCGCGCTGGCAATAGGGCTGGTGCGAAGAATGTCAGGTATTTGAAGCTCACATAGAGAACAACTGCTATCGCCACATAAAGCTCAATGTGTGCCAAAGCTCTGATCTGCGCGACAAGACTGGCATTCGCACCCAGACTTTCCATCCATGTTACCGTTTTAAAGAGCGCTGTTGCGCCAATTACGAGCGGAAATGTGAAGGCAGAAAAGCCCGGAGAAAACGGTAAGCGGAACAAGCGCAGGAATGAGATGTAAATCAGCGCCGTCATCGCGACAGCAATTCCGCCGAGCACGGCGACCATAATTGGAGATGGATTGCTCGTCAGTGTGAGGTAACCAGCAAGCGAGAGGCTGGCTGGTGCAGCGAGGATCGCGATGGTCGGTTTGGCTGCATCCGGCACTTCGGCGTGAAAAATCAAACGATAGAGCATCATTGGGAGCATCAGCGCGTAGGCAACCAGTCCAAACCAGAGCAAAGCGTTTGCAAAGCCTTCAAACATACCGCCGGGAAAAGCAACAGCGGCCACAATGATTCCAACTGGCGGCACAAACCAGCTTGGCACCATATGTTGTAGATTGAAGCCTTTTGCGCGATGAAAAATGAACACAGATAAGAACGTGAGATGCAGGGCAATCCCCAACAACCAGAGCATTTGCCCGATGGCGAAGTTGTATTGCGCGATTGCATAGGAAACGATCATCAGCGCCATAGCGGTTGTCGGGAGCACACTTCCAACAACAGGATGCCTCAGATCTTCAAAAACCGCAGTGTGCGCAAAAAAGATTTTACCAAGCAAAAGCACTAGCAATACGCTGGAAATCAATGCGCCTGTGAGTTGCAGTGCCCCTCCAAAATCGCCGGCATTTTCCATCGACCAGCCGAGACTTGCTATCCCTAGGGCGAGACCACCGAGAGGGGCCGGAACGTGAGCCAGTTTGTTTCGAAGAGTATTCATCGGAAATGCCAGTAACCTGAGGGTGAGAAGATAAAGTATGCAACTCAAGTTCCTAGCTGATTTGATATGTCCTGAAAATCTGAATATATTGAATAGGTCGTTCAGTAAAATTGAACCTCATACAATACTGTCCCACATATAGGCTCTAATGAGAAATGAATGTAACGTTTCGTCAGCTCAAAGTGTTTGTTTCGATTACGCAGGAAGGGTCGATCACAGCTGCGGCAGAAAAACTGTTTCTCACCAAATCAGCCATTTCCATGGCTCTTGCGGAGTTGGAACGCCAGCTGGGGCGCAAGATGTTTGATCGCGCCAACAAGCAACTCATCTTAAACGAGCAAGGCCGCCGTTTACTCCCTCTGGCAGATGAACTGCTGGATAGGTCTGAAGCGATCACGCAGCTTTTTGAAGGGGACGATGCAACCAACGGTAACTTGCGCATTGGGTCCAGCTACACAATCGGCAATCATTTATTGCCCACCTTGCTTGGAGATTTCCGTGAAAACACGGGTTATCTGCACCAGTCCATGAGCCTTTCCAACTCCACCAAAACCTGCCGGATGCTGCTGGATTTTGAGTTGGACCTGGGGTTCATTGAGGCAAAGGTCAGTGACAAGCGCCTCAAGGTTGAGCCGTGGATGACAGACGAAATGGTGGTGGTCTGCGCGCCATCTCAATGCCCCTCGGCGGATGAGCCACTTGATTTGGAGACGCTGGAAAGAAAGAGCTGGGTTTTGCGTGAGCCGGGATCTGGCACACGAGAATACTTTCTGACGGAAGTTGCAGCGAACCTGGAGGAGTGGACAGAAGCGTTCGAGCTCAACAGCACCACTGCCATTGTCAACTCAGTCATTGCAGGGCTCGGTCTGACAGTGCTTTCTCGTCGTTCTGTGAGTGCCGCCGTTCAAGATGGCCGCTTGTCGATCGTTCCCTTGAAACGCAAGATGATCCGGCAATTTTCGCTGGTCTATAACACCGAGAAGTACCAGAGCCCTGTCTTCAAGTCCTTCCGGGAGTTCGCCCACAATTGGGCCTTAGGCCGGGAATAACGACCAATGAGCGTAATATGAGTTCCATGGAATTGCAAATAAGCAGTGTTTGAATGTATTTTGACTACTGTGCCTATTCTTGTGGTTTGACTGCCTTACATCCTAATAAAACTCTGTTTTACAATAGTATATACAAAGTTCGCTTAGCTGAACTGACCGTTGAAACTGAGTTGGTATGAATATGAAATAGGTCATTTATAGGAAAATGCATATATCTGGCTTGATTGCTGTTTAGATTCTTTCTAGCATTCCCTTTGGTTAGGGGAGGCGCCAGTGTGTATTCAGATACCTTCAAATCAATCCTGCCGATTTGAGCTGGATGAATGGAACACACGGCTGACCGAAATCTGTGGTCACTTCGTCACAAACACAGAAGCTGGAAGTGTCACGGGAAATGCCTCCATACTCCAGCTTGGTGATGTTGATTGCGCCCGTGTCACTCACAACGCAAAAGAGATCACCCGCGGGCCTGCTGATATTAGTAAGGACGGTGAGGCCTATTATTTCCTGATCCTGCAACTTCGCGGTGAAGCTGAGTTGGAACAGAACGGACAAACCGCGCTGCTTTCCAAGCCTGGAGATATGACGTTGATCGACTCCGTCAAATCTTCCAGTTTCAGGGCAAACCATACCTTAGGGTCTGACCAGATTTCCATCCACATCCCCCGCCATTTACTGCATCGTCACTTCAACTCCACCTATGCATGTGGCCGCAAGATCCCGGCATTTTCTGGGTCTGGTCAACTGATCAACGCCCATTTGAATTTGCTGCTTGAAGCGCAACCGGGAAGCCAGAAGCAACATTTGCTCTCAGGGGCGTTCAACGATGTGGTGAGTGCGACTTTTCTTGAAGAAGATACTGGCGCCCTGCAAGAGGGCTACGACAAGTTGCAGCTGTTGTTGTCTCTTATTCATGACAACGCGTTGGAAGAGAGTTTCAATATCGACGAGCTTTCAAAGCTTTCCAGTATGTCACGCAGTAGCATTTATCGGCTCTTCAGAGAACATGGGTTGAGCTGCAACGAACAGATCGCCAAGGTACGTGTCAGTCGGTTTAAACGCGAATTGTCGCGCCGTCTGCATACCCGGCAAGCCTTCAGAATCTCACAACTGGCGTTCGAGTTTGGATTTCGCGATCTATCGACATTCAACCGGGCATTTCGGGCGCAGGTGGGCATGTCGCCGCGTACCTTTGCGGAGCAGATCAGGCAAAACGAGCCGACTGTGAACCGATATGCCTAGTAAATTGCACAGGATGCGCAGACACAGCGATCCGGGCTCGCCTAAGCTTTGATTGGACGGATTTAGGGGGAGAAGACACAGGTGGGTTCATCTCCCCTTCCGATGGGAGGGAACCAATGACTTTAAAGATGCTGGGGGGGCTTGTAGCCGCCTCAATGCTCACGACTGCCGCGTATGCTGCAGATCCTCATCCACTCGATGGCCTGACAGGAGATGAACTCAATGCAGTTCGGGCAACCCTGATTGAAGCCAATGCTGCCAGTGATAAAACGCTATATCCGTTGATCGAGCTTTTGGAGCCGCACAAAAAAGCGGTCATGAGCAATGCGACAGATGGGAGCCTTGATCGCAGAGCGACTGTGCATTTTCAGGAAAATGACAAGTTCTACCAAGCCGTAGTGAACATCACTAAGGGAGCAGTGGAAAGCACTTCTGAGCTTGAAGGTCAGCCCATGATCATGTTGGCAGATTTTATGTCAGCCATGGAGATTGCGCTTGGAGATGAGCGTATGGTTGCTGGTCTTGCCAAACGCGGGTTAACGCCAGATGACGTATTTTGCCTTCCATTGACCGCTGGAAACTTCTTCACAGATGCAGAGCAGGGCAAGCGCCTGATGAAGGTGCCTTGCTACGTGAACCCGACAAGTTCCAACTTCTATGCCAAGCCGGTCGAGGGGCTGGTGGCTGTGGTAGAGCTTTCTGAGCGCGAAGTGCTGGAAGTTCTTGATGAAGGCGCCGTGCCGCTGCCAGAAGATGACTGGGGCTATAATGAGGACGAAGTTGCCAAACGCACAGCATTAAGGGCTAAAACCAATCCGGCGCGCCTGCGTCAGGAAGGTGGTCCAAACTTCAGCATTGATGGCAGTGAGATCACCTGGGACATCTGGAAGATGCGGTATCGCGTCGATAAACGTCCGGGCCTTGTTCTGTCGCAGGTCAAAGCCAATGATGGTGCGAACTGGCGTTCAGTGCTCTATCAAGCCTCCCTGTCTGAAGTGTTCGTACCGTATATGGACCCATCGGCAGGTTGGTATTGGCGGACCTATATGGACAGCGGCGAATATGGATTTGGCCTGTTCCTGACTCCCCTGCGCAAGAATGTAGATTGCCCGGATTACGCGACTTTCCTTCCGGCATTGATCCATGATGATATGGGCCAGCCACTGGAAATTCCTGACGCGATTTGCATTTTTGAGCGCGATATTGGGAACCCGGCATGGCGTCACTTTGAAGTCTTTGCTCAATCAGAAACGGAGTTTGTGCCTGCAGAAGGTCGGCCAGAAACTGAACTGGTCATCCGCACAGCCTCTGAGGTTGGCAACTACGACTACCTGATCGATTACCGCTTCAAGCAGGATGGCACGATTTACTTGAAAGTCGGTGCATCCGGTCTGGATGCCGTGAAGGGCGTCGCTTCTAAAACCTTGCAGGATCCAACTGCTGCCGAAGACACCAAATATGGCTCGCTCATTGCGCCGCATCTGGTGGCACCGTTCCATGACCACTACTTTAACTTCCGTCTGGACTTTGACGTGGACGGACCAGACAACACCATGATGGTGCAGGAGATTGTTGGCGGTGAACCTCCGGTCAACGTTCCACGTCGTTCACTCTGGACCGTTAAGAACACACCGGTCAAAAGTGAGATGGAAGGTCGTTTCCGCCTCAGCTCTATGAAGCCGAAAGCCTTTATGGTGATGAACGGGAATGTTGACGGTTACCTTGGTCACAAGCCAGCCTACATGCTCCACCACGGCAGCGTGTCCTATGCTCCATTTGACTTTGAAAACGATGCTCCGTTCGTGCGTAACCGCTACATCGAGTACAGCGTCTGGAACACTGCTTATGATCCAAAGGAGCGTTATGCAGGTGGCGCGCTCGCTATGGGATCTGACGGGTCTGATGGTCTGGCAGAATGGGTCAAGCAGGACCGCGAACTCATGAACAAGGATGTAGTCACATGGTTCACTGCTGGCTTCCACCACGTACCACGTTTGGAAGACTGGCCGGTCATGTCAACGGAATGGAAGACCATCCATATTCAGCCAATGAACTTCTTCCCTCGCAATCCGGCTCTCACAATCCGGTTGCCTGACGAGTCCAGCTAAGGCTGCACCCTTGGTTAGAGCATCCTCCTTGATTACCTTCAAACGGAAGGTGCTCTAACCGAGGCTTTTGTAAGTATATCCTTCTCCGGGAGTGGGTTTCACGCGGCCAGCTTTGGGGGGCAAATCTATGATGACCCCAAGCTTTTCCATGAAGGCTTGCATCCACGTCCAAAGGCCATGCCATTCCACGCCATAAACAATGTTTCCATCTACCACGACACCTTCGTACCCCAGTTTTTCGTAGGTATTGCCAGACATCTGAACTTCTGTCTGACACACAAAATTCCCCGTCATGGTTTTGCCCTTCAAAAGCCCCGTGGCAAGCAGGATCTGCACCCCTCGGCAAATGGAAGCGATCGGTTTGTTTTCCTTGATGAAATGAGATGTTACATCACGGACAATTGGGTATGTGCGCAAGTATTCGCAGGAGCGACCTCCGGGAAGCACAAGGGCGATGTAATCGGCAGGGTTCAGACGCTCAAGAGACACGTTGATGTTGATCCGGTGCCCTTCCCACTCGGTGACTGTTTGATAGTCCTTATTGATATCGTGAATGGACGAGGCGACCGTTTCACCCTCCCGCTTTTTGGGGCAAGCAACATGCACTTCATAACCGATGGCTTTCAGCAACATGAATGGAACAATGACTTCATAGTCCTCGCCAAAGTCACCGGTAATCAATAAGATCTTGAGCTTCATAAGGACATCCCTCCAAAATAATTGGTGTGAAAGATGCCATGGTGCACTGAGCAAACTGTTTGGCGATCAACTCAATTTTGATCCGTGATTAGTTCAGTTTGTGTCGAGTTACTCGTTGATTGGTGGATGGAAGACAAACTGAATACTGAGGCCTTTACCAGAAGCTGGAGAGGATAAAACGAGTTCTGCTTGGTGCAGATCGGCAATGGCTTTCACCAAAGCAAGCCCTAACCCAGCGCCTGGTGTACTCCTGCTCTGCTCCATTCGATACATAGGCTCGACAACGCGTGGATAGTACGCCTCGGGTATACCCGGCCCATTGTCCCGCAGACCAATCGTGTTTCTTGAAACGAACAGCGTAACTTTGGCCTTTATGGGTGTGTGGCGTAAGGCATTTTCAATGAGATTAGCAAGTGCCTGAACAAGAAGTACCTGATCGCCGGATATGCTTCCAGCTTCTTCAATTTCAACGGAAAAAGAACGGCCAGTTTCTTCAACGACAGCTTGATAGATCTCAGCAACATTATGGATCAAGTCAGCCAGTTGGATGTGTTGGAACTGCTTTTTTCTCTCGCCAGACTGAACACGCGAAATTCGCAACAGGGCGTCAAATACCTCAAGCAGATTATCTGTTTTCTTAAGTGCTCCGGCAACGCCTTCTGCATCGCTGACACCTTTTTGATTTTGCTCCTGTGTCTGTTCCAGTTGCGCTCTGAGACGAGTGAGAGGAGTCTTTAAATCGTGTGCGATATTGACTGACAGGTCGCGAACTTGCTGAAGTGTGGTTGAAAGTCGCTGTGTGGTTTCATCCAGTTTGACGGAAAGAATATCCAGATCGTCTCTGCAGCTTGAAGGTGCAATGCGGGTTGCCAGATCACCTGCTGCGATCTGGTCCAGAGCATTCGTTATTTTGGAGAGCCTTCGCTGCGTGCGCCAGCCAAACCAGAGGCCACCGCTCAGCGTTATAAACATCATAACACCGCCACTGAACAAAAACGCATAAGGCAATGTGTTCAGCAGTTGGTTACTGGCGCGAAGACTTGAGCCTACGGCAAGCGTGCCACCGAGGACGGTGCCAACATAAACGCGCCAGCTGGTTTCTGTTTCTACATGGTCCTCTGCCTCTTCGCCCTCTTCCTCATGGAAGTAATAGGGAGCGAGGTTTACAAAGCCTGTCTGTCCATAAACGTCTGGGATTGAATACCCATATATCCTGCCGGAATCTGATTTGAAGCTGACAAATTCATCAACGCTGAAGTGCTCACTCTCAGATTGATAGGAACCCGCAATGGATTGGTAGGAAATACCTTTAGCGAGATCAGCTTTGATCTGATTGAATTTTGTAAGAAGGTCGTTGTCGATAGTTTGGTTGAGGTTGGCGCGAATAGAAACATCTGCCAGAAAGCCCGTTGCAACCAAGCCCCCCAAAAACACCAGTGTGAGCGCAAATGCCTGACGCAGCGCGGACATCTGCCAGAGATGTTTCAGAGAGTTAGTCATCAAGAATATACCCTGCTCCGCGGATTGTTCGAATGAGCTCAATACCAAACGGCTTTTCGATTTTGGTGCGCAGCCGGCTGATATGGGTTTCCACGACGCTGCTGGTTGGGTCGAAGTTCATATCCCAGACCTTCTCCAGCAACATGTTCTTGGTCAAAACACGTCCTTTGTTGCGAATAAAGGTCTCAAACAGGCGAAATTCTTTGGCGTTGAGCGGGACAGGTTGACCAGCACGGGTACATTGCTGTTTGAGCAGGTTCAACTGAAACTTCTCAACCTCGAGGCAACTCACCGTATCAGTAGTGTTTGAACTTGGCCGTCGTCCAAGGGCAGATACACGGGCCAACAGTTCCGAAAACGCAAAGGGTTTGGGCAGATAGTCATCTCCGCCAGCATCCAGCCCTTCAACACGGTCTTCTACTGAACCTAAGGCTGTGAGAAACAGGACCGGAACCGCATTCTTGGTTGAGCGTAGTGCCTTTAGAACCGAGAGGCCATCAAGGCCTGGTGTCATCCGATCCAGCACAATGACATCGTAGTCTCGTGTCGTTGCATTCAAGAATGCATCGTGCCCGTCTTTGACCCAATCGATGACATGCCCGGCTTTGGAAAGTCCATCTTCGACCCATGTTCCGATTTCGATGTCGTCTTCAAGCAAAAGAATGCGCATAAGATACTCTGGCTATAGCTCTATGATGTGTTTGCACGAACGGATTGTTATGGTCAAGAAAGCGTATCAACACGCTTGAACGTTGATGCGCACTTTGTAGGGTAATGCTGGGGACTACCGTAGATAATATTAGCCGTTTACCCTGCTGGCACGCTCGTCTACGCGTTCTCGCTGAACCCCATCATCGTGATCATCACAATCGCCGTTTTCACGATCATCGTTGTGCCCCTGGTCGAAGTCGTCTTCTCTGTGTTCATCACGATCACTATGCTCATCGCGTCGATCGTCATCATGATTATCGCCATGCTCAGAGGATCCATCATAATCCTTGCAAGCTTCAACGCCCTCGGTGCGAGGTTTGTCTTTATCGGAAGCTGCATCAGCGACAACAAATGGTGTTTTGGTCTGGAGACCTTCTTCTAGATTGGAGGAACTCGCAGCAGCGACAAAACCGGTTGAGGCAACGGTCAAAAGAACGGAACTCATCAAAATACTGATTGTTTTCATAATGTATCTCCTTGGGGGCGTTATTGCCGGGACATCCAAGGAATACTCATTCAGTTTTTCAGCTGCCGGACATGAGCTTTGTAAGTTTGTAAACTTACGCAAATTCGTCAAACTCAAATCAATAGAAGCTTTGAGCTTAGTGAATGGGAGAAAATCGTATCAACCTTGCGCAACATCCCCGGCCTCAACCCTGTGATTGCATGCTAGCTTTTCCGCTAAGGTCCTGAAGGATGCCGACTTGCAGCCCTAAGTGTGCCTGCAAACCAATGTGTGGAGAGCGTTTATGGACGACCCCCAGCAACGGAGAGAGGATGTTCCCGCTGCTCTGCAGGATGATCGTATGATCATTCTCAACGGGTCACTGCGTTGTTTCGCACGCAACGGTTATTTCAACACTACGTTCAAGGATATTGCTAAGGAAACCGGCCTCTCGCAACAAAGTATTGGGTCCATTTTTGCCAGTAAGGATGAGATTCTGGCAGAATATCTGCAAATGTGTGATGACGAGATCGTTCAGCAAATTAAAGAAGAAACAGCATCAGATACGGATGTGCTGGAACGAATCCAGTCCATCTGCGTCACGACCCTGATCTATCTGGGCACACATTCTGAACTTACAGCAATTTGGGTTGAGTTTTACAAGCACCATGTGGCGCGTGTGGTTCTAAAGAAATTCTTTGGCCTGCTTCGCACGCGTATTAGTGAGCAGATTGTTGAGGGAATGAAAAATGGTGTGATCCGGCAGGCAAATGCAACGCATATCGTTGAAGCGATTGTCGAGTTGTTTGAAGGCACCCTGATCCTAAGTCGTCTGGAAGGCACCAACAACGAAGTGGAACGACGCTTCCTTGCCTCTTGGGAGGTAATGGTGGAAGGGCTCATTCAGAAGTAACAGGAGTTGGCAAGAGCCCGCAAAACCACGGGCTCTCTGTGTTTTACTGAGCTGCAACCACAGTAAATTCAACCAGAATATCCGGACGGGCCATGCGTGCTTCAACGCAGGCACGCGCTGGTTTCTCACCTTCTGCAACCCATGCATCCCACACAGCGTTCATCGCTGCGAAGTCCTTCATATCGCGCACATAAATGGTGGTGGACAGGATTTTGTTGCGGTTGCTGCCAGCTTGTTCCAGCAGGGCATCAACTTTGGCCAGACAGCGTTTTGTCTGTTCGGTGATGTCCCAGCTTGGGTCATCGGCCGCAGTTTGACCACACAGGTAGACTGTTCCGTTGTGCTTTACGATCTTGCTCATGCGGTGGTTGGAATCCACCCGTTCAATTGTCATGGTTTTACTTTCCTGTTGTCTTGGAAATATTGGGAGTTAAAGAACCTTGCGCTCAAAGCGATCAATGCGGAACGGGTTCAGATCAAAATTGGTTTTGCCTGTTGTGATCAGTTGTGTGAGCACATCACCAACGACTGGCCCGAGCTGGAAGCCATGGGCCGAAAAGCCGAAGGCATGGTAGGCATTGCGTGCATTCACCCCTGCCCCGATTACAGGTAGGTTGTCGGGCATGTAGGCTTCCAGTCCAGCCCACATCCGGTTGATGACGGCTGTCTTCATGATTGGGAAAAAGGTTTTGGTTGTCTCAGCTGCAAGGGCCAGCTTCTTGTAATCCAGTGTCGTGTGATTGCTGTCGCGGTCTGCAAAGCCTTTGGCGCCACCACCGATGAGAACGGTGCCATTTTCAAATTGCTTGAATGAAAGCTGGCGAGAGATTGCGCCGACAACAGGACCAGCAAAATGCGGCATGCGGGCTGTGATCATCAACATAGGCGCGCTGTGTGAGAGCGGGGTGTTGTCGCCCATCATCATGGCCGTTTTGTCCGCCCATGCCCCAGAGCAATTGATCACAGTGCCAGCGTCATAGGTGGCTTTATCGGTTCGTACCTGCCACGTATCACCAATCTGGCGCAGGTTTGCGAGTGTCTCGCCTTCATGAAACGTCGCGCCGAGCCGCTCAGCTGCCCGGCGAAAGGCAGTGGTTGCCTTGTAGGGGATCGCGTAGCCATCTTGTTCAGACACCACGCCGCCCACGCAATTATGCGCTACATGAGGTAGCCGCTCGCGCAATTCCTGCTGGTCGATCTGTACTTCGTGATTGTAACCCAGTCCGGCGAGGCTATTGATCCGCGTCTGGATCTTGCTCATGTCTGCATCATCAATCGCAATGTTGATCAGGCTGCGTCTGCGAAAACCAGTGTCACCGTCCAGCTCATCATCTAGTGTTTGCCAGCGGGACATGGCTTCTTTGGAGAGCGGAACTTCAGCAAAATCGCGGCCCAATAGACGTACACCGCCAGCATTGACACCGGACGCATGACGGCCAACATAATCCTTTTCCAGCACCAGCGTCTTCAAACCAGCCTTCGCCAGATAGTAAGCTGTTGCGCTGCCGTGTATGCCGCCGCCAATGATGATTGCATCAAAATTCATGCGGACACCTCAGCCGGTTTTTGAACTGGTTTTATGTTTTGGAACTGGCTCAACTCTTCAACACTGAGCAATCGTTGCGGAGAGCGCAGGCGATAATAGCCGATGTCGGAAACAGGCTTGTTTTGCCAGTCTGCCAGCAACTCGCTCACAGTGTGCCCGCATTGGCGGCCCTGGCACGGGCCCATACCGCAGCGGGTCAATGCTTTAAGCGCGTTCGGGTCTTTCGCTCCTTGCTCAAACCCGGCACGAAGTTGTCCCATTGTTTGTTCTTCGCAGCGGCATACCAGCGTGTTGGTTGCTACAGGGATGCGGTGCTCTGGTGTTGGAGGATAATACGCATCAAGAAAACTGCGGAAGGCTTTGAAGGACTTTATGGCCTTCAGGTTAGCAGAGCTTTCTTGCTGAAGGTCTGCGTCGTTGAGTTTGCCAAGTTTGTTCATAGCTTTGAGTGCAGCAAGGCGGCCTGCGTGGCGAGCTGCTTCAGCCCCCTGAATACCTGCTGCATCACCAACCACAGCAATGTGCGGGATTGAGCTCTGACCCCAGTCATCCAGCACTGGTGTCCAACACAGTTGCTGCTCTGCCCAGTGATGCTCCATACCGAGCGCCCGCGTCATGTTGAGGTTAGGTATGACACCTTGATGCAGGAATATATGACCAGCATTGATGGAGTGGGTTCGGCCATCCTGCTGAAACTGCAGGCCAACGGCCTTGCTTTCTCCGAGTATGCTCAAGTTGGAGGCATGGCGAAAGACCGGAACACCAGCACGGCGAATTTCATTGAGGAGCTTCAGGCCTTTGATAAGATAAGCTGGTTTGCGGAGCGCACCACCAAGGTGCTGCATCGCGCGCCCAACCCCGCCAGCGGGCGTTGTATCCACCACAGCGTTAACGGTTACGCCGAGCCGAAGATACTGTGCTACGATCAGGTAAAGCAATGGACCGGTGCCAGCAAAGATAGCGCCATCTTTGACCATGCCGTCGGATTTGAGCATCACCTGTGCGCTACCTGCTGTCATCACCCCCGGCAAGTGCCAGCCTTCAATAGGAAATGGGCGTTCCATTGCACCCGGGCTGATAATGAGTTCACGCGCTACAAGACGGCGGGTCTGATTGTCTTGTGAGTACAGGACTTCGCCGTTTTCTCCAATGTGCCAGACATCCGCATTCTGGTGACGATCAATGTCAGCTTCGAGGAAGGCTCGAACCAGCTCTGCGCCCTCGGTGTACTCCCTGCCGAGCACGGATGGGTCCAACAGCGGGCTCTGCGTCACATCCCGGTAGATCTGACCGCCGGGAGTTGCTTTGCGATCAAGCACAGCGACCGAAGCTCCCTGCTGTGCGGCCTCTAGTGCGGCGGACATACCGCCCGGGCCTGCACCGATAATAGCGATATCGAAAATGTCACTCATGATCAGCACTCTCTTTTTGATGAAGTGCAGCAATGGATTGTTCGGTCAGGTGTTGGCTGCTGACGTGCATGCCCTCTTCTACTGTCGTCATACAGGCCTGCTGGTTTGGCACACCGTTGATCTCAACAAGACACTCAAAGCACACGCCCATGGCGCAATAGGCAGAGCGTTGCTGACCTGAGACAGAGGCAAGGCGGGTTTGTGTTTCACCGTGCAATGCCATGGCTGCCCAAAGGCTGGAGCCTTCAGCAACCTGAACCGTCTGCCCGTTGATGTTGATGGAGACGCTTTGGGTCTCGGGTTTGCGCAGTGAGCGGAACATTGGACCTGACCTTTAGTGGCAAGCTTTAAAACAAGTGGGTTTCCCAATGAAACCGGGCGGATCAGGCAGACCGAATGAAACCGGGATTGGGATCCGGTTGGGAACAAAACTGCCTGATCCTTTGGAGACCTATCGGTCTGGACTTTTAGTTCTTGATTTTTTCAAGAATGGACTGACCCCAGTCAGCGCCAACGTCGTTCAGGATCTGTGGCCATACGTCTGCGCGCACTTTCTTGGCCGCCGCTGCCAATTCATCATCAGAAAGGTTGACGATAGTCGCACCGTAGTCTGCCAGTTTCTGCTCAAACGCACCCTGATCGGATTCCGCTTTGGCCCAACGCTTGGCTTCAAACTCTTTCGCAGCTTCTACGAGAGCTTTGCGGGAGTTTTCATCAAGACCTTCAAAACGCTCGGAGTTGATGATCAGGTACCAGACTTCGAAGTGGGTGTTCACTGGGATGTAAGTCTTCGCGACATCACGGAAGGAGGCGTAATAACCTTCAGCACCGGAGCCCACGACGCCATCAACAACACCGGTCTGAACAGCGGTGAAGGCTTCGGAGAACGGGATTGGAGAGCTGATGTAACCCAGAGCATCTGCAGTCAGCTGGAAGCTTTTGATGCCTGGTACGCGAACCTTGATGCCTTTGTCTGCGTTTGGATCACCCGGAGCCACCGCATCACGGTTCAGCGCGATACCGCCGAAGTACACCGGATAAGCGGCCAGCATGGTGATGTCCTGCTTGGCGTAAAGCTCTTTCATTGCGTCGTGGATTGCGCCGCCTGGACCGTAGATCTTTTGCGCCTGCTCCCAGTTTTCAGCCACATACGGGAAGGCACTGATCTGCATCTTGCGCTCAACAGCAGTTGCTGCTGGCTGTACGGCCATGTCGATAGCGCCAACAGAAATACGCTCTTGTACAGTGGTGTAGTCACCAAGTGCGCTTGCTGCGAAGATCTTCATCTTCAGGTCGCCATTGGTTGCTTTCTTCAGCTCTTCAGCAAGGTCCTTCACTTCCAGATCAACAGTTGCGCCCTGCGGACGGATGTGACTGATCTTCAGTGTTTTGGCCTGCGCGACAGATGCTGCACTTACACCACCAATGATGGTTGCCAGCGCGAGGGTTGTTTTCAATGCCTTCAAAATCATAGTTCACCTCTGTGTTTTGTTTTCAATCGCAACTGAGGTTGCTGTTATCGGAGCTGCTCCCACAGCTCGCTTTGGGCTCTTGTCTGGTGATGGGGTCAGTAACCAAAGAGCCGGGGAATGAAGAGAGACAGATCTGCCCAGAAGGAGGTCAGGAACACCACCGGCAGATAGCCAAACAGGATGAGGATCATGGCCGGGCGGATCACTTGCGTGACTGGCACCTTGCCGATGCGTGCGCCCAGATAGAGGATCGAAGCATATGGCGGGGTTACACCACCCATGGCTGTGTTGACGCCCATGATCGCTGCAAACTGGATCGGGCTAATGCCGATTGCTTCCATGAGAGGTAGAAGCAACGGGGCAATCAGGATGATCGCGGTCACATCATTCACCACCATCCCCACAAGGAACAGCAGGATGTTGATGAGGATCAGCAGCAGAACCTTGTTCTCGGTGATGGAGAAGATCGCCTCCACCAGTTCCTGTGGCACGCTTTCCAGCACGAACATCTGGGAGAGGATCATTGAGAACAGGATCATCAGCATGATCGCGCCAACGGATGTTGCCGCTTCTTTACCAGCGCCAAGGAATGTTTTGGCATCCAGCCCGCGGTAAATAAGGAACCCGACAGGGATTGCGTAGATTACTGCAACAGCAGCAGCTTCTGTCGGGGTCATGATGCCGCCGTAGATGCCGCCAAGGATGATGACTGGCATGAGAAGCGCTGGAGTCGCCTTGAACCCGCGATGACTTGCTTCCTGCACGAAAGCTTTGCCGCGTGGGCGGTCTTCCAGTTTCAGGTCAAACTTGCGGGCCAGACGCAGGTTCACCACAGAGAAGCTGGACATGATCAGCAAGCCGGGACCAAGCGTTGCAAGGAAGCAGGCGAGGATGGATGTGTCTGTTACCCAGCCATAAACGATCATGGTCACGCTTGGTGGGATAAGCAGGCCAAGCAAGGATGCATTGGCGATGAGCGCAGTTGCATAAGCCCGCGGATAGCCTTGCTTTTCCATCTCAGGAATGAGGAGAGGACCGATGGCGGCAACGCCTGTGAGACCAGAGCCGGAAATTGCACCGATCAACGCACAGCTGACGGTCGCTACAACACCCAGACCGCCACGCAAATGGCCGATGAAGATGTTGACGAAGTTAAGCAAACTAGCGGCGATGCCACTGACGCTCATAATCGTGCCCGCCAGAACAAACAGCGGAATAGCAAGCAGAACAGGATTGCCGAGCTGCTGGAAGCCCCAGAGCATGTTGCCCTTCATGATGACATCACCAGCGAAGTACATAGTCATCAGACCCGCGCCAAAGCAGTACGGCAGCGGAACGCCAAGAGTGAGCAGAATTACGAGAACTGCAACGGAAAGAAGTGCAATCTCAACCATATCAGGCCAGCTCCTCTTTTGGGGGTTCTGTTGAGGTTGGAAGTGGCTCCGGGAATGTCCCTGTCAACACCTGATGGATGTGTCGGCCCAGCTGAATTGCGGTGAACACCATCATCAGGACAAGGCCAGTGATCAGCGCGATGTCCACGTAAAAGGTCGGGATGTAGAGGGTCGGGCTCTCGCGCCATACACGCATCGAATACTTGGTAAAGTCCCATGCCCAGTAGGTGAGCCAGCAACCAATTGCGAGGCTCAGCGCTTCACCAACGAGGGCGAGCACGGCCACTTGCTTCGGCGTTTTCAGGAAGATTTCCAGAACGTTAGCACGGATATGGCTGTTCTCGCGGGAGGCATTAACTGCGCCCACCATGTAGAGCCACATTGTTGGATAGAGCAGACTTTCTTCCAGCCCCAAAACTGGAATCTCAAGCAGGTATCGCGTGATCACCTGTACAAATTGGCCCAGTGCAACAAGGCATATCAGCCCCGTCAGCAGCAGGCTCATTAAGCGATCCATCAGCAATCCTCCCTAAGTAGATGTCCGCAGCGCTGTTCGGGGAAGATTTCGATTTTGACCTATAAAATCAAAGTGATTTAATCTATTAAGGTATAGAAAAAAATTATGGGGTTGGTAATTGCCTCACAATAACAGGTGGTTACATGAACCTGAGTTTTCGACAGTTGCAGGCATTTCGTGAAGTAATGCGAACAGGCTCTATCTCTGAAGCAGCACGTACCCTAGGCCGCACGCAACCTGCGGTAAGTTCCCTCATTGCGAACCTTGAGCAGGAGCTTGGGATCGAACTGTTTGAACGTCAGCGCGGGAAACTGATCCGCAAACCGGAAGCGCAGTTCTTCTTGGGGGAAGCGGAAGCTATTCTGGACCGTCTGGCTCGTTCCACCCGCACCATGCGCGAGATCGGCTCTTTGCAGCAAGGACGGCTCAATGTGGCGTTCATGCCTGCGTCCTCTCAGGTGCTCATTCCTCAACTGATTTCAGAGTTCGTGCATGACAAGCCGGAGGTGAAGGTTTCGCTGATGATGCGCGGGTCTAACGTGATTGAAGAGTGGGTCGCCTCTCAGCAATATGATGTGGGACTGGCAGAAACTCCCGCTCCCAACAGTGCGCTGATCACGCATGATTTCCTGCTCAATTGCATTTGTGCTTTGCGCAGCGATGATCCACTGGCACGCAAGGAGGTTATTGAAGCGAAAGACCTCTCAGGCAAGCCATTAGCGACACTGCCAGAGATGCACCCAAATTGCGTTTCCACGCGGATGGCATTTGATGACCAGAAAGCGGTGTTCAATCAACGCTTCGAGTTACGCAACTTCCTCCCTGCACTGAAGCTTGTGGAAGATGGCTTGTGCTATTGCATTTGTGATCCGATGACGGCGGATGGGTATCTGAACACTGCACGGGAGCACAGTTCTCTCGTTTTTCGACCGTTCGCGCCCAAGGTGGTGCTGGCAATTTCAATCTTGCTCCCATCACAACGGCCTGCCTCCGCACTCGCAGATGCGTTTGGGCAAAAGCTGCTGAGTGCTGTCACGGAGATTGAAAAGAAGCAATGGGGTGATTTTTATGGGGGGCCACAATAGCGGTGAGAGGTAGTGCGTATTCCCGATATTAGGGCCAGATAAGTTTCGGGAATACGCAGTAACAGGTGAGTTCGCCCACCTGCTATTCGATATAATCAGTTCGCTTGTACGACGCTTTGCAGCTTCTGGATTTGTGCTTCCAGCTCTGCGATCTTCTGTTCTTTTTCTTCCAGAGCGGATTTGACCCACTCGGCGTCAATGCGGACCGGAATGTGCTGCGGGCAATTGGCATCCCACGCCTCAACACGGAAGATAATCGCCTGCTCTGGAGCTGCGCGGTACGGTTGATCGTAATCCATCAGCTGTTCAACCAATCCCGGATCATCCTCAACAACCTTGGCTGTACCCCAGATCTTGATCCGCGTCTTCTGCACGTAATCAATCAGAAAAATGAAGGCCTTGGAGTTATCTTCCAGATTGCCCTGACTGATGTACTGACGGTTGCCGCGAAAATCTGCAAAGCCAAGATGGTGATTGTCCAGCACCTTAAGGAAGCCTGCTGGGCCTCCGCGATGCTGAATGTAAGGTTGGCCATCAGCATTGGACGTTGCCAGAAAGAAACTGCGCTGATCTGCAATGTACTGCGCCAGTTCTTCTGTCACTTCGCTCTTCCAACCGCCGCGCTCTTCCATACTGGCATAGCCGCGGCGGGAGCCTTTGCGGCTCTGGATGGCTTTCACTGTGGGAGTGAAGCCGATATCACTGGAATACATGGGGTTTCCTCCAGTTACAGACCTAAATCACTCAGGCTTGCATGCTCATCAGGGCGGCGACCCAACGGCCAATGGAACTTGCGTTCCTCTTGTGTGATCGGATGTTCATTGATGCTTGCAATCCGGCGCTTCATCAGGCCGTCCTCAGCGAACTCCCAGTTTTCATTGCCGTAGGCTCTGAACCACTGTCCGGAGTCGTCATGATACTCATAGGCAAAGCGAACCGCGATTCGGTCTCCCTCAAAGGCCCATAGCTCTTTAATTAGGCGGTAATCGAGCTCTCGGGTCCATTTGCGAGTAAGCAACTGCTCAATCTCGGGGCGTCCAGTTACAAATTCTGCTCTGTTCCGCCATTGGCAGTCTGGCGTGTAGGCCAGAGCTACCTTTTGCGGGTCTCTAGAGTTCCAGCCATCTTCCGCCGCACGGATTTTGGCGCTGGCTGTTTCCCGTGTGAACGGAGGGAGTGGTGGTCTGGTCATGACGATCTCCGGAAGGGTGGCAGGTGGATTGGGCTCCACCCGCCCGTTGTATCAGGCAAGTTCTTTAACAGCAGGGAAGTCCACTTCGGTTCCCAGAACTTCGTTCATATAGTTGGTCAGCGTGTTCAGGGCGACATGACCAACAATCTCAACCAGTTCTGCGTCGGAATAACCCGCATCGCGCACGGCCTGTACCTGTGCATCCGAAACCTTTCCACGGTTCTTGACGATTGCGACAGCAAACTCGACAGCAACAGCTGCTTTCGCATCTTCAGAACTACCGCGACGGTTCTTTGCAATTTCGTCAGCGGAGAGTTTGGCAAGGTTGGAAGCAAGGTATGTGTGTGCGGAAAGGCAGTAGTTACAGCCATTCTGCTCGCCAACAGCCAGCGCAAGGCGCTCACGAGTAGCAGCTGGTAGAGTTCCTTTGCCAAGTGCGCCGTTCAAACCGAGGTAACCTTCCAGCGCCTGCGGGCTGTTAGCAACGATGCGGAAGAGGTTTGGCACAGAGCCGAGCTGGGAGTTGACGGCCTGAAGGGAAGCCTGGGAATCCTGAGGAGCGGCCTCAATGGAAGATGGGGTAGGAATGCGTGACATTGTGTATCTCCTTATTTTTAAAATCGGATGATGGTCTTCATGTAACCAATGTTTGAAAAGAAATAATTGGGCTAATGTGCAATTCACTATTACAACTAGCGCAATAAATGAGATTGATTGCGGGATTGATATGGACAAACTTGAAACAATGCAGGTGTTTGTGGAGGTGGCTGAACGGGAGAGCTTCGTGGAAGCCAGCAAGAAGCTTGGCCTTTCAGCTCCTGCCGTCACTCGCTCCATTGCGCGGCTAGAGCAATCCCTTGGCACAAGATTATTCAACCGAACCACTCGTCACGTCCGACTGACGGATGCGGGCCGGCATTATCTTTGCGATGTAAAAGGCATTTTAGAGAGTGTTGAACAGGCAGAAGCGTTTGTCAGCGGCAGCTATGCCAAGCCAATCGGCGAGCTTTCCATCACTGCACCCATACTGTTTGGGCAGAAATACATCATCCCGCTGATCACAGAGTATCTCGACCTCTACCCTGAAGTGACCGCCAATGCGGAGTTCTATGATCGCATCGTCAACATGGTGGAAGATAATCTGGATGTCGCATTCCGCATCGGACATCTGCAGGATTCCGGGCTCTATGCCACCCGCGTAGGCAGTATCCGCCGCGTGATTTGTGCATCACCATCGTATTTTAGTGAGCGTGGCACACCGCAAACACCGTCAGACCTTACAAAGCACAAGATTATCCAGCCGACCTCGGTTGAAACGAGCAGCCATTGGAAGTTTGCCGGTGGGAAGACTGAGGTGGTGAAGATCAGCCCGCATTTGCGCTGTAATCACAACTGTGCAGCTATTCAGGCCGCAATAGGTGGGGCTGGTATTACCCGTTTGCTGTCCTATCAGGTAGCAAAAGATGTGGCGAATGGCGTGCTCCAATTGGCGCTGGAGGACTATGAGCCTGAGCCGCTTCCAGTCCATATCGTTTATATGGAAGGCCGACGAGCCAGCGCAAAAGTGCGGTCATTCGTAGACTTCGCCGCTGAGCACTTGCGAGACAATCCGTTTATCGGAGACTGATACCTAAAAAGTGAAACGCCCGGAATGTTCACATGGTATCCGGGCGCCTCTCATTTATTTAAGCATCTTCCAGCTCTGCTTGCTCATTGAAGTTTGGCGGCCGCTTTTCAAGGAAGGCGGCCATGCCCTCTTTCTGGGCAGGAGAACCAAACAAGGCATGGTACATCTGCCGTTCAAAACGAATGCCATTTTCCAATGAGTTTTCATCCGCCGCATTCACGCAGGCCCGTGCCATCATCGTGATGTCGCGTGCATAGCCAGCAACAGTCTTTGCTGTTTCATTTGCAACGGGCATCAGCTCATCTGCAGGGATCTTTCTGCTAATGAGACCCATGTCGTAAGCCTCTTGCGCATCAATCATGCGGCCTGTGAGGATGAGATCCATGGCCCGTGCTTTGCCAACCAGCTTGGTCAGACGCTGAGAACCGCCAATACCCGGGATACAGCCGATCTTCACTTCCGGCTGGCCGAATCTGGCGGTGTCTGACGCCAAAATAATATCGCACATCATGGCGACCTCACAGCCGCCTCCCAAGGCATAGCCAGAGACAGCCGCAATCTTCGGGATGCGAAGCGCCGCAAAACGATCCCATCCGGTGAAGAAGTTGCTGGAGTACATGCTGGCGTAATCCTGCACGTTAAGCTCTGCGATATCAGCACCTGCTGCAAAGGCTCGCTCGTTGCCTGTCAGGATAAGACAACCGATGGCAGAGTCTGCATCATACTTGGTCGCAGCGTCCAGTACCTCTTCCAGAACCTGAGAGTTAAGTGCATTCAGAGCCTTTGGGCGATTGAAGCGAATAGTCGCAACGCGGCCTTCGACGGATGTTTCAATAGTTTCATACATGTTCAGCTATCCCAGATTGCGCCATAGGCCGGAATGCCGAAGCTTTCCATGTCATGAACAAGTTTGCGGGTCAGTTTCTGGTTGGAAATGACGATGACAGCTTCGGCTCCACTCTCCTCAACCGCTTTCAGAGTTAATGCGGTCAGGTCTGGTTTACCTTGGGAGTCTGTGTCCCAGATCACCGGGTTCTCAGTGCTTGCCTCAATCTCATCAACGAAGGCATCGCCATAGGTTTTACGTGGGTTGCGTGTTGACCAAATCACCTTATTCGGTACGTCACCTGCAAGCAGGTGCGGAACAATTGGGCCAATGCCAGAACCAGTCCCAACGTAAACGACCTTCTTGAACAGCACCTCAATACGCGCAACGCCAGAGGTGGTGATGCCCTTCACCCAAACATGACTTGGCGGGTTTTCAATAAAGTCTCCGGTCCAATCCCCTGCCCGACTGATGGCGAGGCGATAGCCTGGCTCAGCTGGAGATGGGATATTTGCAAACGCATGATACTCGCCAAATGGAGTGTGACTGATTGCGTTTGAGCTGCCCGGGAATGGCGTATCGCCATAATCGAACTTCGCCAAAACTGCATGGTTGGATGGCTTCACCACATCCACTTTAACGCGCTTCAGCGAGAGCCAAGGTGAGACGATGGACAGTGTGATGAGGCAGAGCATCCAGAATGCTGGAGTTTCCATAAGAACGCCGCCAGTGTCCTGTGTGATGGAAACAGTCTGTGCCCAAAACAAGCCCAGCACTGTCCAACCAACAAAACGGTGCACCTTCTCGAAGGTGTTGTGATGGCGCGCGCGGAAACCTCCTTGTGCCGTGACGATAAGTAGAACCATCAACGCGACCATTGCCCCACTGAGAGCAAGCGTCTGATCTGATGGAAGTGCGGCCCCTTCAACGCGGTTCGCAACCATGGCGTAAAGCAGGAAGCCAAACCAGATTGTGCCGGACACCGTGCTGCTGGAGTGAAGCCCCCCGAAATGGAACACCTTGCCAGCGCCCCAACGAAGCCATAGCGGCCAGCTGGTTGGAATGCGGGTTGCCAGCCAAAACAAGGCGTTGACCACCCGTTGCTGCCGGATGAGGATGCCAAGAGACAGGTTGATCAGCGCCATATCTGCAATAGCACCAAGGGCAAAGCCAGTTTCTGCAAACCAGCGTCCATCCTGTAAACCTGCGATAAAGACTGCAATGTTGACCACGGCGACCAGCATCACCAGTCGGTTGTACTCCATCAAGGATGGATGGCGCGTTATCCGTCGCCAGTTGTAACTGCGAGTTTCAGCAGTTGTTGCTTCAATAGTCATTAATTTAACTCCACACCCTGAGCGTCAATATGGTCTTGTGCCAGCTTCAAAAGCAGGCGCTTGTCCAACTTCCCGCGTGGTGTGCGAGGCAACTCATCCATGGAAAGGATCAGCGTTGGACTACAATAGTAAGGAAGTTTGTCTTTCACGGACTGGGCCGCAGTGTTGGTGCACACATTCGCCGGACTGACGAAGGCAACCAGATTGCGGCTGTCGAACTTGAGCGTCACTGCCTGATCACAGCCTTCCGTTGCTTCCAATGTGTTGGAAACACCGTCCAGTTCCACACGGAAACCGCGGATTTTGACCAGATCATCAACTCGCCCAAAATGTTCCAACTCACCTGTGTTGGTCCAGCGACCAAGGTCTTTGGTGCGGAACATCATGTGACCGGGACGGAACGGATCTGGACGATAACGGTCAAGCGTAAGATCGGGATTGGCGAGATATCCAGCAGTCACACAATCACCACCAGCCCACATTTCGCCCTTCTCGCCAATGGCAACGGGCCGTAAGTTTTCGTCTAGTACATAGACCGTGTTGTTGGGTGTCGGACGACCTATGGAGAGGATTTCCTTGCCCGGATAGTGCGGCTCAGCCGTGTTGATGATGGTGGTTTCGGTTGGACCGCAAGAATTGTAGAAGCGGCAGAAGCTGCTCCATGCATCTGCAAGTGGTCTTGGGCATGGTTCGCCTGCGACAGCAGCAGTTTGCATTTGCTGGCAACGGCTGTGGTCAAGCGAGTTTAGAATTGACGGTGTTGCAATCAGCACGTCCACCTTTTCGGCTGTTTCCTGAATGCTTTTGCCGCGAATAACCAGCGTAGCGCCGTTTGAAACAGCACCAAGAGTTTCCCAAGCCGCCATATCAAACGCGATGGAAAGAATTTGACCCACCCGCAACCCAGGACGCATGCCAAGATCACCGGGGCTGGTTTGCAATATGTTGCAGAGGTTTTTGTGGGTGACCTGAACGCCATTTGGGACGCCTGTGGTGCCAGAGGTGAACAGGATCATGCACAGATCGTCCGGCTGTGCTTTGTGTTGCTCACCCTCTAACGGCGTGGTCGGCAGAGTTTCATCCTCGATCACATCTTCTATCGCGATGAGAGTTTGCCCTTCGGCGACCGGCACCTGATCTTTAAGGCTGCGAAGCGTTAGGATGACTTCGGCACCAGTCACAGAGGCAATGTGGTTCAACGCCTTTTCTGGCGCAACACCCACATGCTGCGGAATATACGCTGCACCAACGCGCAGGGCGGCAACAATACCAACCAACATTGGAATGGAACGATGCAGGTACAAGCAAACGGCGTCTCCTCTCTTAACGCCGTGCTGTGCCAAAGTGTGAGCGAGCCGGTTAGCGGCTTCATTCAGCTCACCGTAGCTGATTTCGTGGTCTTGATACTCGGCTGCAACGGCATTTGGCTGTGCAGTCATAAAGTGGTTCATTGCGGAAATGATAGTTGGAAAACGTGGAGCGGTTTCTGGTCCCCAGCCAAAATCCAGAAAACGTTCCTGATCAAAATCGCTTAATGCCGACAGAAGTGGATTGCGTGGTGCAACTCTTGTCAGTTTTGGCATGGCCGGAAACACTGGCCGAATGTCATTTAGATAATCTGCAGCAATATCCCGCATGGCGAGTCCCTCTTATGGTGATAATCACTGATCCTAAATAATGGGAAAAATTCCCATTTGAGTATAACAAGTGTTCAACAAGCAGTAACGAATTCGTAGGATGAAAAATTCTGGTGTAATGATTAGAGAACTGGACAGCACAGGAAACGGAAATGAGTCCCGAGCAAACAGACCCTTTTGAGACTGCCCTCACAGCGCTCCTTGCCCCACTGGCAAAAGCGATGGTGGCGCGTGGCGTCACAATCGGGCCAGCGACCGAGGCACTAAAACGGGCCCTGCTCCAGGCCGCAATTGAAGAAACTCCCGGCAAGACGACCGATAGCCGTGTCAGCCTTAAAACCGGCATTCACCGCAAAGATGTCAAACGGTTACGATCTGATGAAAACGGCAGTTCTCTCAAGAAATCCATCAATGCGACGGCTCTGGCGATTAGTTACTGGGCGACGGCTCCAGAGTTTCAAAGCGCAGAAGGAACGCCCCGAAACTTGCCTCGACAAGGCAGTGACAAGGAACCCGGCTTTGATGAGTTAGTCCGCCTTACACGCGCAGATATGGCACCTGGAACAGTGCTTGAGGCACTTATTGAGCAGGGTGTCGTTGCGGAATTAGATGACGGATTTTATCGTTTATTGACTCATGCCCTTTTGCCGGCACCTGGAAGTGCAGAGCAAGTTGCCGCCTATCAGGCGACGCTTTCGACCCATTTATCAGCCGCTACCCACAACTTAATTGCCCCTCAGGGAGAAGCTCTCAATTTTGATCGAATCCTGCGTTATTCGCATTTGTCAGAGGAGTCAGTGGAGACTCTGAACAGGTTGACGCAAGAGAAAGCCCAGATGCTTTTGGAAGAAGTCAACGCTCTGGCACGGGAGATGCAAATGAATGATGCGGAACAGACCGCCAATGGCCGTTTTGCCTTTGGGGCCTACGTCCTTCCAAAAAAAAAGCCAAAATCAGATGAGGCTGCTGCATAATGGTTTGGAGGCACACACTTTCCGCTTTAATTGCATCCACTTTTCTGATCGCTCCAGCTGCAGGCCATGCAGAGGAAGAGCGTGAAGGCGGTATTCTGGGGACAGGCATTGTTGGCACGATTACGCGCCTTGGCAGCATCATTGTAAATGATCAGCGCATCACCTTCCCTCCAGACCTGCCGGTCAAAAATGAACTTGGACCACTGACGGCCTCGCAGTTGGTGCCCGGAGATACTGTCGCTGTTGTTGCAGCCCTGACTGGTGCAAACTGGGAAGCGCAAAGTATCCGCAGAATTGTGCCGATCATTGGCCCGGTTTCTGAGGTGAAGTCGGATGAGGCAGGCAGAACCTTTGAGATTATGGGAACGTTCGTTCACGTACCAGAGGCTATTGCGACCACGGTGAAACAAGGAGATTGGGTGGCAATCAGCGGTCTGTGGCAAGATGAGGACGTGGTTGCAACACGTGTTGAGGTTGTTCCGCCCCGCCAGTCCGCTGTCATCATCGGCAGCAATCTTTCCGTTGGTGCAAGCAATGTTCCTCAAATCGGCAACACCTTGATTGCAGGCATTATTCCGCAACACGTTCAGTCTGGTGATGTAATCCGGGTTACAGGGGTTCCTGAGGCTGGCAGTATCCGTGCGACATCGCTTGAAACCGGCATCTTTGATGGGAAAGTCGGATTGGTTCAGGCAGAAGGTTACTTGTCTCCGCCAAACTCAACCGGCCTTTACACCTTGCTCGGCTCCGGCATGGTAGCCTTCACTGATCAACCTGACATGATCGACGAAACAGCAAAAGTGCTCGTGTGCGGATATGGTGGCAAACTAGGAAGCGACACAACCAAAACAGTAGATCCTGAACTGCTGGAGAAGCTAGGCTGTCAGTAGTCTGTTGGGAGCGCGTGGTTAAGCGGCTACGCGTTCCTTATCAATATCATATACTTGCGTATATCTACCCCATATAGTTGTGATTGAATAGACATAGCGTCACTGGCTCTTTGCTTCTTTCGTTCCTTCTGCCTAAAAGGTTTGAAAACTGAAGCAACTATAAGTGAACTTGGTGGGGAAATAAGATGATCAAGTATATTGCTGGAGTAGCGTTTTTAGTTGCGGGTCTAAGTACCGCTGCGGCGGAAACGCATTCGCGCGATGTCCCAGCACGCAAAGCGTCTGTTGTTAACGGACATGTCTATTACGATCAAAACCAATGTACGTCAGGCCCAATTGCTCAGGTGAAGGTTAAAGTTGAACCTAAGCATGGAAGCGTACAAATTCGCAGAACAACATATAGCCCGCCTAAAGGTAGACGCTGTTACGGAAAGAAATTCAACGCAGTTGTTGTTGTATATACTCCGAAGAAAGGCTATCGCGGCAAGGATGCATTTAAGACCAGCTATTCAATGCCGAAGTATGTTCAAGGTAGTCAAATGAATTACTTTTCAGACACCTATAAGATAAACGTAAAATAGATATACGACTTACTTTTTTGTGATGATGAAGAAAAAAGCCCCGGAACGTGAAGAACGCTCCGGGGCTTTTTGTACATCAATTACGGACCAAACTAGCTGATCTTACCCAGTAGGTTGTTCATAGAGCTCTTCGCATCACCGTAGTACATGCGGGAGTTCTCTTTGTAGAACAGTGGGTTTTCGATACCGGAGTAACCGGTGCCCTGACCGCGCTTGGAGATAAACACGTGCTTGGCTTTCCAAACTTCCAGAACTGGCATGCCAGCGATTGGTGAGTTTGGATCTTCCTGAGCAGCTGGGTTTACAATGTCGTTCGCGCCAATGATGATCACAACATCCGTATCAGGAAAATCATCGTTGATCTCGTCCATTTCCAGAACGATATCGTAAGGCACTTTCGCCTCTGCAAGCAGCACGTTCATGTGGCCTGGCAGACGGCCTGCAACCGGATGGATTGCGAAGCGGACGTTTTTGCCTTTTGCACGCAGACGCTTGGTCAGTTCAGAAACGGACTGCTGTGCCTGAGCAACAGCCATGCCGTAACCTGGTACAATCACAACGCTATCTGCATCATTGAGTGTTTCAGCTACGAAGTCCGTATCAGTTGGAACCATCTCGCCTTCGATTTCCTGTGCCGGACCAGTTGTGGTGCCAAAGCCGCCCAGAATAACGGAAACAAAGTGGCGGTTCATAGCCTTACACATGATGTACGAGAGGATCGCACCGGAGGAACCAACCAGAGCACCTGTAACGATCAGCAGATCGTTGCCAAGCAGGAAGCCTGTCGCTGCTGCTGCCCAACCGGAGTAGGAGTTCAGCATGGAAACAACAACTGGCATGTCGGCGCCGCCGATGGCCATAACCATGTGCCAACCGATGAAGAAGGCGATCAGGGTCATCAGGTAGAGCGTCCAGGAACCAGCATGGTTCATGTACATGAACATCAGGATCACTGCGAGAACAAGCAGACCTGCGTTGAGGGCGTGACGACCCGGCAACAACAGTGCTTTACCACCGATCTTTCCAGCAAGCTTGCCGTAAGCGACAATGGAGCCAGTAAAGGTGATAGCACCGATGAAGACGCCGATGAAGATTTCAGCTTCATGGATGACCAACTCAGCGCCTGCCAGACCTGCTGGTGGAGCGATATCTGAATTGATGCCGATGAACACAGCAGCCAGACCCACGAAGGAGTGCAGAGCAGCCACAAGCTGCGGCATGCCAGTCATTTCAACACGTTGAGCCACAATCGCGCCGGCAGTGGAGCCAACGGTTACGGTTACAAGCAACATGATCAAAACGGCTGGGCTTGTAAGATCGACACCTGGACCAAATACTGTTGCAAGAACAGCTAGTCCCATGCCGACGATGCCAAACCAAACAGCGCGTTTTGCGCTTTCCTGATTGGACAGACCGCCCAGAGACAGGATGAAGAGTACAGTTGCCGCAATATAAGCGGCGGTTTGAAGTCCAATAGACATAATGCTTCCCTCCCCCGCTTAAGACTTGTTGAACATCTGGAGCATACGGCGCGTGACCATAAACCCACCAACGATATTGACCGATGCAATCAGCACCGAGATGCCAGCGAGGAACCAAACGATCCAACTGCCGGAGCCAAGCTGCAACAGCGCACCAAGAATGATGATGCCGGAGATTGCGTTGGTCACAGCCATAAGTGGTGTATGCAGGGAGTGAGCCACGCCCCAGATCACCTGGAAGCCTACAAACACTGCGAGGACAAATACGATGAAGTGTTGCATAAAGCTTTCAGGCGCATAGGCACCTATTAACGCCATAACAGCACCACCACCAATCAGAAGACCGAGCTGTTTGCGACCAGCAGCTTTGGCAGCTGCGGCCTCTTCAACCGCGAGTTCCTCTGGGGTTTTCTCAGGCGCCTTTGGCTTTTGAGCAGCAATTGCAGCAATCTTCGGCTTAGGCGGCGGGAAGGTGATTTCCCCGTCTTTGGTCGCCGTTGCACCGCGGATAACATCATCTTCCATGTTGATATTGGCCTGACCGTCCTTCTCAGGAGTCAGATCAAACATCATGTGGCGAATGTTGGTTGCGTATAGCGTGGAGGACTGTGTTGCCATGCGGGATGGGAAGTCAGTGTAGCCGATCACGGTAACACCGTTGTCGGTTACGATCTTCTCGTCCATCTTGGTTAGTTTACAGTTGCCGCCTTTTTCTGCTGCAAGGTCAACAATCACAGAACCCGGCTTCATGGATTGAACCATGTCTTCGGTCCAGAGCTCAGGCGCATCGCGGCCTGGGATCAGTGCTGTGGTGATGACGATGTCAACTTCTGGTGCCAACTCGCGGAACTTCGCCAGCTGCGCTTCGCGGAATTCCGGTGAAGAAACAGAGGCATAGCCGCCAGTGGAGGCGCCGTCCTGCTGCTCTTCCTCAAAGTCCAGATAAACGAACTCAGCGCCCATGGACTCGACCTGTTCAGCCACTTCCGGGCGAACGTCGAACGCTAGGGTGATGGCGCCGAGAGAGGTGGATGCGCCAATGGCAGCAAGGCCAGCGACGCCAGCGCCGATGACGAGCACTTTGGCTGGTGGCACTTTACCGGCAGCGGTGATCTGGCCGGTGAAGAAGCGCGGGAAGTTGTTACCAGCTTCCATAACAGCGCGGTAACCAGCGATGTTGGCCATGGATGACAGAGCATCCATCTTCTGTGCGCGCGAGATACGCGGCACCATATCCATCGCCAGCACGTTGACCTTTTTATCGGCAAACTGCTGAAGAAGCTCACCATTTTGCGCTGGCCAGAAGAAGCTGATGAGAGTTTGTCCCTCGTGTGTCAGTTTCAGTTCAGATGCTTCGGGCGGACGGACTTTGATGACAATATCTGCGGTTTCCCAGAGCGTTTTTGCATCTGCGATAACCTTTACGCCAGCATCTGTATAATCTGTGTCAGAGAAGTTTGCAGCTTCACCGGCGCCGGATTCAATAGCGCACTCATATCCCAGCTTTTGCAGCTGTTGGGCGCTGTCCGGCGTCAACGCGACCCGACGTTCCCCGTCAAGGACTTCCTTGGCAGCCCCTATGATCATGTTCTAACCTCTTGCCTGTTAAATAGGTTTCCAGCAGAAATCGCTCGTTACCAACTGTTCCAATCGTTTTTTATTCTCTTTCCCAGCGTAGTGGCTGGTTCCGTTTTTGTGCAATGCACCAAAGGCCCTAAACTTTGCCAAACCGTCAAAGGAATCTCTTTGACCAATCTTACTCGCAAGGCAGGTTAAGCTCCTTTGCGTAAACTGCAAGTCTCTCCTAAAAACTTCGAAAATCCCTTCATCTTTAAAAGGGAGCCCGTTCAAATCCCAGTAGGGTAAAGCCCTATCTGAACGATAGTTGATCACCTTTACCCAAGTGTTTGAGTTCAAACTAAAGAACGAGGTGGATAAGTGAAATTGAATGAATCTCAATATAGTTCACATATATAAGAGCGAAGGTGAGTATAAACCGCATTTCACGCAGATCATCGGGGTTTATACTTGCATTTGCTCTTGGCCCACGCAGAGGAAAACTGTGCTCAAAGTGGGATTTTAACTGAAATATATTTATATCTCAGTCTGAAGTCGAAGGTAGATATACCAGCTCATCACTTCGGTGCATGCGACAACCTGACATAGAAACAGCGCTTTCAACCGTTCACGAAAACCACTTTCCGCCCTTGCGTTAATCTGTGCGTTTCTTTGCGCGATTTTGCGTTTTTATGCGTTGCTATGGGAAAAGCGGCTGAAAATGGACCTTCAGGAACGTGGCGTACCACTCCACCACGGTAGGTTCTCACCGTTGTACGCTGATAGGCCTCACTCTGCTGATGATTGCTCTTTGCATATGTGCTAAGGGCGCCCTTCACTAAATTAAAAGATCAATGTTACGGCGCTTCATCGCATGGGCATAAGTTGGCTTACTGGGGGGCATAAGACAAATCAGATGATGGATACAATCTTTACGATCGGCATATTCGTGATTTTCGCTGGAGGTGTCATCTCTTATCAGTTGATCCGCCGCCGAGATGAGTATGCAGAGCTTCGCAAACGCAAGCTCGCTCAGAATTTGAACCCCGTCTTTTTGCTTCCAGCGTATTTTCGAAAGAAAGATGACCCGCTGAAACCTGCTTATGTCAAGTTGGCTACGATAGGCCTATTACATGCTGTCGGCGTACCACTAGGGATTGTTTGGTATGCGATACTTCTGGTGGTTATTTCAAATTATCTGGGCTTGTAGCTAAGTCCTTTTTCTCTGATTTGAGAAAGAATTTATCCCCCTCCTCCAAGCATGTGACATTCTACTTGAACGGAATGCACTCGAAGAATAGACACTCAGAGATAACTGGCTGCAGGGAGAAAACCAAGAAATGGACGCCGCGCTCTATATTGGCATCTTCCTGATCTGTATCGGCAGCCTCCTCACCTTTTACAAGATCACTCAGAGGCCCGAATATGACCTGTTGCGAAAACACTCGTTCGGCAGAGGACCATAAGCTCGCTGTTCTAACGCTCTCTTTTTGGCGCCGTCAGATTACCGCGTTCAGGCGCACATCCGCCAGACTTTTCACAATAGAGCTATGCCCTTGGCTTGCCACTCACAACCTGGCTCTACTCGAGCTTCACGTGGCGGGCCGTTTATAAACCCTCAGAGAGAAAGACCATGTCCCCCTCTCTGAGTGTATTGCAATTCTGATCAGGAAGAACAGTTGTAAGCCAACAGCTATTCGAAGAGTTCGAAGTTGCTGACTCGCATGCTCGACTTAGACAAACTGGAAATCATCTGCGTGAAGGTCTGCCAATGAAACATTTTTCAATGTGACTGAGTTATCAGCGTCAAGGGTGATGACCGTATCAGCACCATTCTCGCTAGCAGCTGCAATCACGGCATCGAAGTCAGAAAACATCGCTTGATCAAATTCGATTACATCATTTGAGCCTTCGCCCACTTCAAAATCTACAAGTGTTGCCTGACCAAACCCACTTTGTGAGAAATCGAAGGTTTCGTTTTCAGCCATTTCTGGCTGTGTCTCATTAGCCGTACTGGCGTAGTTGCCGTGCTCGTCTGGTTCAATGACGTAAATTGCGCCCGTATCAAAGGCGGTTTCTGTGTCTTCACCTGGTTTGCCGATGATAATTGTTCCGGCTTCATTGATGGCTATAGAATATCCAAACTCATCGTCATAAATTGTATCAGGTACCGCGACTTTAAATTCTTTGTAGCTGCCGTCATCCTGAACTGTGAATACTGAGACAAAACCACCTGTTTCCGTTGCCCTTGCTCCGATGACGACTACACCAGAAGAACTCATGGCAACAGAGGAGCCAAACATATGGCCATCAGCTGGGTCGGATACAGTAAACTCAATTTTTTGAGTGTAGTTTCCTTGTGAGTCTGGTTTGAAAAGCAAAACAGAACCTGCAATATATTTTCCATCAACCATGTTGCCTGGCTGACTCACCAAAATCTCTCCGACATCATTGACTGACACAGCAGCTCCAAACTGGTCATTGAAGAACGGGTCATCTACTTCGAGTTTGATTGGGTCTTCATATCCGTTCTCTGTGGGTTTGTAGATGTATAAAGCCCCTGTTGAGTGTTGCTCGCCAGAAGCTCCGACAGCAATAAGACCATCTTCATTGATGGAGACTGATGAACCAAAGTAGGAGGCTACAGAAGGCGAACTCAGTTTTAGTTCTGTGTAACTCCCATCTTCTTGAGGAGTAAAGACGTAGATAGCGCCGGCGTTATAGATACCGTCTGCATCATCACCCTTTGCTGCTACTACAATTTGGCCATTTTCATTTACGGTGACAGCTGAGCCGAAGTAGTCACCATGATTGGTATCTGACGCTATCAGTTTGATGGGGGCAGAATAGTGTCCATCGTCATCAAGTGGGTACACATAAACTGCGCCTCCCCAAATAAAGCCGTCTAGACTGAAATGAGGAGCGCCAACTATTAACGTTCCATCATTCATGATACTTATCGAGTTGCCGAAGGAAAAGACATCTGTGACATCTGTGACATCTCTGGCATCTGGTGCAGCTATATAGATTTCTTCATAATTGCCATCGCCCAGAGGTCGAAAAACTGTAACGGAGCCAGGTTGGATCACCAATGCTTCAGCAGCCGTACTTGCTCCTACAGCGATAACCCCTGCTTCATTAACTGAAACAGAACTTCCTAATCTGCTTTCGTGGCTGGTGCCTGGTACCGTTAACTTCAGAAACTCAGTAATTAGGTTGGTCTCTTCTGATGAAAGAGTAAGGTTGCTTGCGGTGTTTTGAACTGTGTTGCTCATTGTAGCCAACTCGATAAATGATTGCAGTATGCACAAAACAGAAATTAGGTGTGATTATAATTTTATGCAACTTAAAAGTGTTTAGGCTACAACAATAAGAAATGTTCTAAGTTACATCCTTGAAGTGCCGATTTAGAAGCTATCGGCATGGGCTCAAAATGAGCCCATGCATTGAATTCTGTGTCACTCTTATCAGGCAGCAGCTGCCGCTGTGATGAGGATTTCTACTTTGAGGCTGTCTAGGGCGAGTTTGCATTCGCCGCAGGCGCGGGCCGGTGGGTTTTGTGGGTCAACCCATGCGTCCCAGACGGAGTTCATCTCATCAAAGTCGGCAACATCGTTCAGCCAGATGGTGGCTTGCAGGATGCGGGATTTGTTGGAGCCGGCTTCTTCCAGCAGTTTTTCGATGTTTGCCAGAATGGCGTGGGTCTGGTCGGCTGCGGTTTTGCCGTTTGTGTCGACCTGACCGGAAAGGTGCACGATGCCGTTGTAAACGACGATTTGGCTCATGCGCGGGCCTTTGTTCAGGCGGATAATGTCAGACATGGGGTATTCCTATGCTTTATGTAAATCGGTTTGGTGAAAGCGCTGCCAAAATCTCCTCCGGCAGTTCGCAGGGGCGATTGAGGCAGAGATCTGCGGTGAGGCGGGAAAGAGCCGGGCTGGTTTGAATGCCATACCCACCTTGGGCGGCGAGCCAGAAGAAGCCGTCTGCATCCGGTGCAAAGCCGACGACGGGGCTGCGATCTTCAACGAAACTGCGCAAGCCTGCCCAACTGTGCTCCACGCGTGTGACGGGGAAATTGACGGCGTTTTCAAATCTGTAGAGGCCTTCGGCGAGCACCATGTCATCAACAAAGGCATCGTGCGGCTCTACAGGGTCGGCATCCACGGGAGAGACAAGCAGTTTGCCTGCTTCCGGTTTGGCGTAAAAGGGTTCTGCTGCGCCTTCAAACAAGGGCCAGTTGCTGCTGTCGACACCTTCCGGCAAAGGCAGGATTGCAGCGGTCCGGCGTTTGGGGGTGAGCCCAATTGTTTTAAGGCCTGCAAGTTCGGCAATTTTATCAGCCCAAGCTCCCGCGGCGTTGATCAGAACAGGGGCGCAAAACACGCCTTTGGGTGTGGTGACCTGCCAAAGCCCATCTTGCCGTTCAATCTGAGTGGCAGGTGCTGAGAGGATGATCTCTCCACCACGGGATTTGAAGAGGCGGGCGTAGCCCTGAAACAATCGGTCCACGTCAATGTCCAATGCGTTGGGCTCGTAAAGCGCGGAGGAGACTTTTTCCGGATCAAGGATTGGAACCATGGCGAGGGCTTCTTCAGCGCTGCGTGTCTCCAACCCCTCTGCGTCTTCCTCGTAGGTTTCCAGCAGGTCTTCCTTGCCCTCTTCCGCCAACATCAAAAGTCCTCGGCGCGTGAGCACGGACCCCTCACAGATGCCTTGCGGGTTCATGAGCGTAGGTTCTGAAGCAGCGTTTAAGGCACGGATGACGGCATTGCCGTAGTTGCGAATGAAGATTGCGGCAGAGCGGCCTGTCGAGTGGTGGCCGATCACATCTTCCATCTCCAGCACAATGGTTTTTGCTGTCTCTGCCAGTTGAGAGGCAGCACTGATGCCAGCGATGCCGCCGCCGATAATCAGAAAATCGCAGTGCTGTGCCATGTCAAACCTCGCAAATATAAAAAGCAAAGCTGATATATCTAGCAAAGGGCGCGGCGATGCGAGGAAAAACCGATCTTACTCACTTTTATATTGTTCCCATAACAATGTTGGAACGTGGATTTTCACTTGGTTGAGATGGTTTTGGATATTGGTCAGCCAATTTCAAGAGGGCAAAGAGCTGCCAAAAAATGCGAATCTCTCTGGACACAGAGTGGGAGTTGTTCTGAATTTTTGAATATTTGGTCGACCTATTGGAAGGTTTTTGGTCGAAAGGTCGGACATTATCTGAGATCGGCTGTCAATGCGCTCCAATTAGTATACTTGAATGTAAATTTCCGGAAAATATAGCATTGGATATAGCTTTAAAGTAAAGAGAGTGGTTACTGCGAAGGCTGCTCGATATAAGTTGATACTATTATTATTATTACTCAGAAAGTGCTATTAAATCACGCTTTTCATAAAGATTATGTGACTTGCATCATCTATGGTTTGCTTTTCGGAGCGCATTCCGTGAGGCGTGACCAATTGTCAGTGCCAACACCTAGAATTGATATTTTGGTTGACCTTTTTGTGAAATTGGTCAGAAATACGGGTAAGAGATGTCGCCGGAGGGAAGATCGGCTCATTTCGATAAATCGGGAATTCCGTACCAGGCGTCTCTTGTCTGTGTACTTCAAGGGAGAATTTAGAAGAATGTTCCGCAAGTCTCATTTTATTGGTGCTGTGCTTACATCTGCTCTTATGGTGGGCGCTACTGTTGCAGAAGCAAAGACCTTGAAGGTCAGCCATAACCTGCCGACTGACAACCCGGCACATATCTCTCTGGAGTTCATGGCAAAGCGCGTTAAAGAGCTTTCCGGCGGCGATGTTAAAATGCGCATTTTCGCCAATGCACAGCTTGGCACACAGCGTGAATCCGTTGAACTGATGCAGAACGGCCTTTTGGACATGGCTCGTTCCAACGCAGCAGAAATGGAAGCTTTTGAACCATCCTATTCCGCGTTGACCCTCCCATACATCTTTGAGAGTGAAGACCATTATTACAAAGTGTTGACCTCAGATGTTGCTGAAGACGTCTTCATGGCTTCCAAAGACAAGGGCTTTGTTGGTCTGGCCTTTATGGTAGACGGCTCCCGCTCTTTCTATGCAAACAAAGCCATCAACAGCCCAGCTGATCTGAAGGGTATGAAGATCCGCGTGCAGCCTTCCCCGTCCGCAATCCAGATGGTTGAACTGCTCGGCGGCGCGCCAACCCCGATCTCCTTCGGTGAGCTTTACTCTGCGCTGCAGCAGGGCGTGGTTGATGGTGCTGAAAACAACCCGCAGGCACTTGTTGATGTGCGCCACGGCGAAGTTGCAAAAGTATACTCCCGCGATGAACACACCATGATCCCAGGCGTTCTGATGATCTCCACCAAGGTTTGGGATGGTCTGGAAGCTGACAGCCAGAAAGCGCTGAAAACAGCTGCTCGTGAAATGATGGACTTCCACCGCGACCTTTACAACAAGCAGACCCTCGAAGCGATTGAAACTGCAAAAACAAAGCTCGACGTTAAGTTTGTTGAAGTTGAAAAGGGTCCGTTCATCAGCGCGGTTCTGCCAATGCACGATGCACTTTCAGAAAAGTCACCTAAACTGGCTGATCTGGTTGCACGCATCAAAGGCCTTGCGAAATAAGTAAAACACTCTCCGGGCAATGACCTTAAACCCCGCCTTCTTGGAGGCGGGGTTTTTGTATGGAAAAGGCTGCTGTTTTAGTCTGGCTCAACTTTGATGCCGAGGCCCTGCAAAAGCAGATGTTGCTGGCTGGCTGAAATCAACATGCCGCGGTATCCGCGCAAGGTTGTTAAGAAGAGCGCGCCAAGGTTCGTACCTCTTAAGTCCGCATAGGTGAGATCCAGACCTTCCGTCTCTGCATCAGAGAGCGTGCTGCGCTTCAGGTCTGCATTTGTCAGGTTCGTGTTGGACAGGTTGCTGCTGGTCAGATCACAGTCGGTCAGAATGCACTCTTCTAAGTCCAGATCAGACAGGGTTGCATAGTTCAGCTGGCAGTCTGTAAATGTTGCGCGTGTCTTCAGGGCCCGTTTGCCCGCAACCTTGCCAAAGTCACAGCCCTCCAGTGAAGCGCCCGTCAAGCGGGAGTTTTGGAAGGCAATGCAGAACATTTGCGAATAGGGGAAGGTGGTAAGGCGCAGGTCGCAGTTGTGAAACTCCACGTTGCTCAGGTCCGCATGCCGAAAGCACCCTCCTGCCCGTGTGTCGGCATAATAAAAACTGCAGTTTTCAAACTTCGCATCTCTTAGATCGCAGCTTTTGAAGGTGCTGGCCGGGAACTGGGAGTCCTTCCAGCTGCTTTCACGAAAATCTACGGCATTGAAGTCGCAGCCGGGCTCAAAACTACAATTGAAGAACTGCGCGTCCCGCAGGTCTTTGCCTTCAAGCCATGTCGCTTCCAACTCTGCATCGATAATTGGTCTGCCAGATTCCAAAAGAGCAGAGAATGTTTCAAAGGAGAGAGCAGCGGAAATATCTGAGGATGTCATGTGAGCACCGTGATGAACGAAGAGATACCCACTGTGCCATGTGCAGTGTGAGCGTTCAATCGGGCAGGTTCAATTAGGCAAGAAAAGACCGGCGTCGCCTTTTGAAATATGGAAGGCTAAGCCGGCTAGGCAATAATTTGCAACAATACAAGCAGCTCATTTCCCAAGCAAACGAACCACCAAACAGCAAACTTAAGGACCGAATTGCGGTTGAAGGTATGCCTTCTGTGCCAAGACTGCCTCCGAAAACCTGTGCTCCCGACGCCTCTTGTTTGCTGAGTTAAATTTACTCAGAATTTTTCGAGGTGACTTGATGCAATTGCACTAATTTTCTGCAGAAAAAGACAAAACTCTAAAATTAGCTGATAACGCTCTGATATATCTAATAAAAATATCAGATTATTTTCCTCTCCGATATGTCGGGTGCATGAAATTGAGGGGGCAGGATTAGGCGACTGAGGGAAATCCCTGAAGGGATTGTATTAGGTCTGCCACGGATAACGCGAGAGTGTCGTCATCACCAGTCGCACGATCTCGGTTTGTGAGCCAACATCCAGCCGGCGAGACACGTTGGCGATGTGGTTTCGTGCGGTATTGTAAGAAATACCGAGTTGCTCAGCAGCGTCTCGTGTTGACGCTCCATTGGTCAGCGCCTTCACGACCTCGGTTTCTTTCGGGGTAAGATTCAGCAGGTGGCTGATCATTTTGTCTGGCACTTCGGCAAAATCGGTCGGATCAAACACCATCAAAAGGCAGTATTTTGGTCTGGCCAAAAAATGCGAAAGATAGTCTGGAGCGTCCTTTTGAGTCTCAATAGGCTGGATGAAGACCAGTGTGTTCGGACCAAACTCATTACGGATGATAACCGGAGACGGCAGGGTATGCGTGTAAATGGACTGTCTGACCGCGCTTTCCAATGCGCTGGCCTCATCTACTGCCTTGGCAGAGAGCCGCATGTAACGCCCTAGCTGCAAGTTGGTGTGTTTGCTCAGCAGCTTTTCTGCGCGCCCGTTCATCACCTGCACGCTGCTGTTTTCATCAACCACGAGAGCGCTGAAGGGCATCTGCTCCAACCAGAACTTGCCTAACGCCTTGGTGGGGGCAACTGCCTCACGCATGCGACGCTGCAAAGCCAGCTGAAAAGCATTGCGGAAATACGGCTGCAAGAACTTCACTTCCTCAAAAAGCTGGTCTTCGTCATTTTCTGAGACGGCATAGGGAAGCGAAATGTTGATGTAGGAGCACAGACCGTTTTGACGATCGATCATTAGCGTAATGGCGCGGTCGATGTTTTGGTTGGGCTCAATGAAATTGCCAACATAATCCGCGTGAATGTCTTCCTTACGGAAATGCCGATGCGGCCGGCAGGGCTCTTCAATATCAACCCGCTTTAAAACGGAGGGTAGAGGATTCAGCTGAGCTACGGGCGCAAAACTGTCATGGAACGCCTGCCCCACATTCAAAACCTTGCGATAGTCATAGTGACGGTCTGCCAGGCTTTGCACATTGATGGCAAAGGGAAACTCTGAGTACTTTGTCTGCAGTTGCTTCAACGCATTTTCCAACGGCTCTTCATTCATGAAGGTCCGGAAGATGTCGCTGATACTTTGATCAAGGAGCGGTGTCATAATCAATGGTCTGCAATAGGGCTCGAAAGGAGTGGTACAGAGCGGTAATCAAAGATCTCTAATAAAGAAACCGCTTAAGTATTGAGCCGTCAGACGGGTTAAATCAAGTAAGTTGACCGTTTGGTCTAAAAAGAAACTGACCCTGCGATATATCAGCAACAGTGCATAGGTATATATGAGAATATTCTGAATAAAGATGTGTGCTTGAATACAGGAAAGGCCCGGAAAACCGGGCCTTTGTGATGTCAGAAGATTGTATTTGGCCGGGTGACAATGCCCCAGTATCTAATAGTAAAGAGGCCAAATGCACCGACCCAGCACAGGGCTGAAAGCCCCAGAACCATGAAATATCCCTGCGGATATAGAAGAATGCCAAATACCCGCACCGCTGCACTCATGACAATGAGATAGTAGATTGCAATCTCAACCCATGTTGGCTGGAGTGGTCTGCCGGAGTGACCCAGCGCACTGCGTGTCATCATGGCCAGCATCATACCCGCGATGGAACCAACGGTGATCGCGTGGATGGCCAGTACCTGATCCCATGGTGCATCCAGCAGGGCCCCTGCCCGCAACAACAATGCAATTGGTAGCCAAGCGTAGGAGACCGGCAGGATCCAGAGGATCGGTTTGCCCCATGTGATCTGAGGACGCCATAGGCCCATCTTCACAATGTGCAGCCCGGCGAGCACCAGCAAGCCCACCGCGCGTAGGGTTGCGGCTTCGTAGCTCATGCCAAAATAGATGTCGCTGACCAATAGCAGAACCATGCCAAGACCAATTGCATCTTCAAGGCGCTGGTTACGCACTGCGCGTTTCACGCCAAGGGCATTGTTGGTGAAGAGCGGGATAATACGGCCGCCAATGACGGTTACAAAGATCGCGAAGACATCAACCGCCCAGAGGAACACATCGGCAGAGTCATAATTGATGAGATCCAGCGCAATGGCGTGGAACAGACCGTTTGCCACCGCCAGCACCAGCAGCAAAGCCACCGCAAAGTAGTTGCGTTTGTTTTTCGCCTGATAAAGCGGAATTGCGATGCCAAGAGCGGCAAGAGGAAGGAAGAGAAGATCAAGAATTTGCCCCAGAGACCCAAGTGGTCCGCTGCCCACAAACAAGAGCACGCGCGCCGCCAGCCATAAGGCGAGCAATCCACCCAAAACCAAGCCATTTGGAGTGCGTCGGCCCGTCCAGTTTTGAACGGCGGTGTAAAGGAAGCCGATGAGAATGGCGACCGCGAAGCCGAAGATCAACTCATGAGAGTGCCATAACACGCCTTCGAGCGGGCCGTTGATTTCGACAAACCCGATGATGGAGGCAACCCAAAGCGGAACGCTGATGGCCGCATATGCTGCACCAACAATATAGAACGGACGAAAGCCGAGGGACAAAAATGCTTCCCAGGAGAAAGCTGTGCTCGCGCTGGGAGGCTTCGGCATAGTTTGTGTTTGCTGCATGTGTCAGGTCTCGGTCGGCGAAGGATTAGCCTTCGCTCATTTTCTTATCAAGGCACAGGAAACGCATTCGACCAGAAGTGATGGAGCGATGGTCGAACTTCTCCACTTATCACCCCTTATAAACATGAAACTAATACTCATATTTGTGCAATGTCAAATAATTCTAAATTAGCCACCCAAACCGGCCTGCAAGCGAGACGTAAGGTACTGATTTCAGAGAGAGGGCGGTCGTGTGCAATCAGTTGCGGGTAAGTTGAAATGTGAGAAGTTCTGCCGGATTTTTGCCTTGTTCTGCCACGAGTCTGGCAACTTCCAGGGGCGAGACACAGGATTGATTCATTGCACGTTTTGCAAGCAGACAGAAACAGCTATGTGATAGCAGGGTCAAACAAGACCTATACGCTGGTGTTTGCGTCCTCATTAATGGTGCACCTGTTCGCTTACTGGGTGCTGGCCATGTCACATTTGCCTCGTAGCTTTCGTGGAAGCCCGGTGAAAAGCATTGGTGTCGAACTCATTGGCACCGCTCAGTTTGAGCAACTCATCGCGCCGCCAGTTCAACAAGAGCCACCAACGGCATCTCTCTCATCTGCTCCGCCGGAAGATGCAACCCCGCAACCTTTGCCGCCACCAGTTGTGAGAGAGGAAGTCATTCAAACGCCGCAACCTGTCATTGCGCAACACTTTCAGTTGGGCCGTTTGCTGCACGCGCCTGAAAACAAGGAGCTGAAAGAGTCGCTGGTTCTGTTTGATCCATCCGATCAGCGCGAGCAGTTGTGCAATCTGGAGGTGATGGAGCAAATCCAGTTATGGGACGAGAGCTTCAACCCGGAACGCGTGGTCGCCTTTGCCTACAAAGACCCTGTGGTGTTCGGCAACAGCGTCAGCGCAGATGGCGCAGCTTTCCGCAGCAAGGGTGACTGGTACCACCTCACCTACAAATGCACCTACAACCCCACCACCAACCTCGTCACCGCCTTGGAGTTCCTGGCAGATGACGTCATCGCACGGTCAGAGTGGGAAGATCATTTTCTGTTTGCTGAGTAAGGGTTACTTGGTGTCGCGAACGGCCCGGACGGCCAGAGAGTAACCTTGGCTGTGAAAGTCGAGGACGTAGGTGACGAAGTCCAGATAGTAGTACATCCCTTTCAGCTTCTGATCGCCAGTGGCGGACCAAAAGTCGGCGTAGTCGACAAAGGCTGGGGCTGTAAGATCTGGAAACAGGGCGTGCAGTTCCTCTTTTTCCGCGCAGGTGGAATCCAGCAGTCCGTAAAGCTCGCGGATTGTTGGCAGGCGCCAGCCTTCAGTGTTCTCGGCAAAGTGAGAGACAGCAATGTCTTGTCCAACCTGCATTGGCTCACCGGAACAACTCTGCGTATCGCTTTGCCATGTCATGCCCTCGGCGCAACGTTTCCATTCCAGCGCATAACCGGTTTGCTTGAGCCGAGCTCCCTCAAGAGTGAAGCGCTCTTGCAAGGCAGGTTTGTTGCTGCAATCAAGTTGAGCAGCGGCAGGAAAGGCTGACAGGAAGAGGCTGAGAGTAGCCGCTGTGGTGAGGGAGAATGGCTTTTTTGTCATTATAAAACATCGCAAAGTGATTTTTGAAAGATCGCGGTGCATGCTTGTTTTTATCTAGCAAATCGCAGCACGATGGCACTTCACTGACGAGAAATAGTGGTGCGTTTATGGCAGGTTGGGTAATTCCGTGATTAACCTGTGCGTTCTGCAAAGAAGAGCGGATTGGGGCCGCTCTTCTTGCTCTCGTGCTTAACAGCAAGCGCCCGTCTTACAGACGTCCACCTTTGGGGAGTCGCAGCACTTTCCAGACCCCAGATAGGTCTGATCGGAGAGATAAAACTCAACGAACAGCTTTTCGAAGTCTTCAGAAACGGACTTTTCTGCCAGACCAGTTTCCAACAGACGTTTCTGCCATGCCTTCACAGTAGGAAAGCCTTTTAGGAAGTCATAGCCAGCATGACGCGCGATGATGTTGGCACGATGCAACAATGGCAGCCATGCCATATCGACGTTGCCGATCTGCGCGCCAGAGAAGAAGCCCTCGCCTGAAAGCTGCTGCTCAGCGTTGCCAAACAAAGCGCTCAGCTTCTCAGCACGCTCTTCCAGCGTTGCCTTGTCATGGCTGCGCATGGTGCTGCACTGAACCAGATAGTTCTTGGCGGCCTGATAGCTCCATGCCCGCTCAATCGCCTTCTGCTCTGGTGAGAGTCCTGGGTGCATTGGCGGTGCTATTTCGTCGATGTATTCAACAATGGCGTCAGACTCAAAGAGCGCAGTGCCGTTCTCGGTGATTAGAACTGGCACCTGTCCGTTTGGAGAGACGTCCAGAAACCAATCTGGCTTGTCCTTCAGGCTGATGTAATCGATCTGGTAAGGCATCTGCTTCGCTTCAAGCATGGCCGTAACACGCTGGACGAAGGGGCAGATTTTATAGCTGATGATTTTGAGCATCTTAGTGTCCTCATTTAGTTTCGCTTGTTAGACGGGCGAGGACAGAAAAAGACGAAATAAAATCCAAGACAGACTGATTTTAGGAAGCTCACGGTCTGTTTGGATTTACTTTTGCCTGCGTATTCTTATCGGAAAACCAGTGTCCGCTTTTCGGGAATACGCCCTAGCAACTTTTACAACTATCAGATTTTTCTTGATAATCTGCGACACGGCCTTTGGTGTCCAGGGTCATCTTGCAGCAGTCGTCATAGAGTTTGCGCATTTCACTGCGGCTTTTCTGGACGCGGGATTTCAGCGTGGAATAGCTGATGCCCATTTCTGCGGCCAGTTCCTTTTGTGAGATGCCATCCAGGTCAATGCGCGTCAGAAGCTGCGCGCTGTCATCCGGTAAGGAGGCAATGAACGGACGAATGCAAACTGCCAAATCCTGCTCAATGCTGGCAGCGTCTTGTTTGTGCCAATCTTCCGCCGCGGAGGTGTCACTGCGCGTGGCGTTCTTGCGATAATGGTCAATGATCGCGTTGTTGGCCACCTGAAACAGCCAGGATTTGAGCGCGGTCTGGTCTTTCAGCTCACTGCGCTTTTCAAACGTCTTGATCAAAATATCCTGCAACAGGTCGTCTACATCCGCCGGATTGCTCAGCTTTGAATGCAGAAAGGCTTTAAGCGCCGCACGATACTCCTGCCAGATCTGTTCAAGTGTCATGTCTAGCCCCTGCATCTCGTTCTGGTCGAAAACGTGGGAGGTGGAACACGCTCTGTCAAGACAAGAGCCCGCAAACGGTTATGTTTGCAGGCTCTTTCCGGTTTTGAACGTGAAGAACGCGTTAAGCCGCGTCTTCGCCAACATCCCATGTTTCTGATGCGCGCAGGGTTGCAGAAAGGTGAATGAGTTTTTCGTTCATGCTCAGTGGTTTTTCTGGCAGGCCTATGCGGCTGGCGGCGCCGAATTCGGTGGCTTGTTCGCGGAACAGGATGCCGAGGACGGTTGGCTCGCCGTCTTTCTCACCAAGCTCTGCCAGAGCGACGGCCAGTGCGTGGTTGGTTTCATCATGGACCAGCAGGTCTGCTTCGGTCACGCCGTCTGCTTCCAATGAAACGATATCCAGCACGAACCCGCCGGGTTTTACGCGAATGCCTTTGTCTTTATTGACGCCAAACACCATGGGCTGACCATGCTCGACGACAATGGTGTGGTCTGGACCCTGTTTCTTGTCCTTCAGGTGATCAAACACACCGTCGTTGAAAATCACGCAGTTCTGCAGCACTTCCACAAAGGCGGTGCCGTCGAAGTCGCGGGCTGCTTGCAAAATGGGGCCGAGCACTTTGGCCTGCGTGTCAATGCTGCGGGCGATGAACTTGGAGCCTGCCCCGATGGCAAAGCGAGCCGGGTTGAGCGGCATTTCCACTGTGCCGCCCGGAGAGCTTGGCGTGCGCATGCCTTTTTGTGAGGTTGGGGAGTATTGGCCCTTGGTCAGGCCGTAAATCTGGTTGTTGAACAGCACTATCTGCATATCCAGATTTCGGCGCAGCGCGTGAAGCAGATGGTTGCCGCCGATGGACAATCCATCCCCGTCGCCAGTGAACACCCACACATCCAGTTCCGGATTAGCAAGCTTTGCACCAGAGGCAATGGCAGGAGCGCGGCCATGGATTGTGTGGAAGCCATAGGTTGCCATGTAATAGGGCAAGCGGGAGGAGCAGCCGATGCCGGAGACGCACAGGGTGTCTTCCAGTTTTGCGCCTGTATCTGCCAGCATCTTGTGCAGGCTTTTCAAAACAGCATAGTCGCCGCAACCCGGGCACCAGCGAACATCGAGGGAGCTGGCGAAATCTTTAGGTTTCAGATCAGTCATGATGAAGCTCCCAGCGCGTCTTCTATGATTTTGGCGATCTCACGCACAAGGAACGGGCGTCCTTTCACGCAGGAAACGCTTTCCACCTTAATATCCATCTGGCTGCGCAAAACGGTTGCGAGTTGTCCGTTGTTCATCTCAGGAATGATCACCCGATCATACCCCGAGAGCAGCTCTTCCAGATTAGAGGGAAGCGGCCAGAGGTGACGTAAGTGGATGTGGGAGACAGACTTTCCTTCCAGCTCCGCACGGCGCGCAGCCACGCGGATTGGGCCCCAGCTGGAGCCCCAGCCCAGAATGGCCAGCTTGCCGGTGGTTGGTCCGGATTCCACATGCTGTGGTGGAATGCTTTTCGCAATCGCGTCCAGTTTCTGCGCGCGGATCTGGGTCATGAGCTGGTGGTTTTCACCGTCATATGAAATGTTGCCGCTGCCCGCCTGCTTCTCCAGCCCACCAATGCGGTGCATCAGGTCTGCTGTGCCTGGCACCGCCCATGGGCGGGCCATGGTGTCGGGATCGTGGTCATAAGGCAGGAAGCCCTCTGGTTCTTTGGCTTGCTCTACTGGAAACGGCTCATAGGCGGGATCATTGAAGTCCGGCAGCTTCCAAGGGGCGCTGGCGTTGGCGATGTACCCATCAGAAAGCACCATGAGCGGTGTCATGTGTCTGGTGGCGAGCTTGGCGGCTTCCACGCCCATATCAAAGCACTCACCCGGGTGAGCTGGCGCGATGACGGGCAACGGAGCATCGCCGTTGCGGCCCCAGATGGCCTGGAACAGATCGGATTGCTCGGTCTTGGTGGGCAAGCCCGTGGAAGGTCCGCCACGCTGAACGTTGACAATCACCAGCGGCAATTCAGTCATGATGGCAAGGCCAATGGCCTCCGTCTTCAACGCAATGCCCGGACCGGAGGAACCCGTCACGCCCAGATGACCGGCATAGGATGCACCGATGGCTGCGCAGATGGCGGCAATCTCATCTTCTGCCTGAAACGAAATCGCTCCCAGCTCTTTTAGTTTCGCCACTGTATGCAGCAATGGAGAGGCTGGTGTGATTGGATAGGAGCCGTAAAACAGTTCAAGGTTGGCAAGGGTTGCACCGGCATAAAGGCCATAGGCCATGCCCTCGTTGCCATTGATGGACCGATACTCCCCTTCCATCAATGGAGCTGGCTGAATGCGGTAGCGGGAAACATCCGGCGGCAGATCGCTGACTTCTCCGTAAAGGTGGCCCGCCTGCAACGCCATGATGTTGGCTTTGGCTACATCCGGTTTTTTGTGGAACTTCTGCTCGATCCAATGCTCAACATCTGCGGTGGAGCGCTCGAATAGCCAAAGCACGAGGCCAAGGGTCCACATATTCTTGCTGCGCCGGGCATCCTTTGCAGAAAGGCCTGTTTCCTTCAGCGCTTTTTCTGTGTTGCTGGTTATCTCCAATGGCAGCACGCGAAAGCTGGAGAGCGAACCATCTTCCAGCGGATTGGCAGAAAAACCCGCTTTGGTGATCGCACGCTCGGTAAACGCATCTATGTCGATGATCAGCAGACCGTTCTGCTTCACGCCTTCCAGATATTTGCGCAGAGCTGCCGGGTTCAGCGCCACAAGCGCATCGGTTTCGTCGCCAAACGTGTCCACCTCGGTGTGGCCAATATTGAGAGAATAAGCTGAGACGCCGTAGATCGTACCGCTTGGTGCGCGTATATCCGCTGGAAAATCCGGGAAGGTTGCAATGTCATTGCCAAATCTGGCGGCGCTCTCAGCCAGACGTGTGCCCGTCATCTGAATGCCGTCGCCCGAGTCTCCGGCAAAGCGGACGCGCACATAGTCGACCTCCGGTTGCTGGGAGACAGGAAGCTCATGCGTTGTTGTGCTGCGCTCTAGTCCACTCTGCATAATCAGCTCCAAAATACTGGCAGCGGCAGTGGCAGGAATCTCATATGTTCTTTTTTGTCCTTCAGGACTTTGCCAATCAGCTGAGCCAGAATACCCACTTCTCTGTGGCTTTTTGTAGCCTGTAATAGCAGGAATGGAGTTGCGACCCGTTAACGCAGTCCGCTGGTAATTGGTCGAACCTCCCTCTGCATTAATAGCAAGTCTGGCGGTTTTTGCGGTGCTGATCCTCTTCGAACTACTGAACCACACTCATCAATGATGCGTGCACGATGATTTTCATCGGGGTATTGTTCTGTGATCATATTTGGCGCGATTTGCTAGTCATTTGGCGCGATATGGCTTTGTAGAAGACCAATAGCCTCCCTAATTTATCAAGCATGATGAACAACAGATGGGTTGCCTCCCCTAGCACCCCGAGTAAAGAACCTCAGGAGTTTCTTCATGTCTGACACAATTCTGATTACAGGTGCATCTTCCGGCATTGGCAAAGTGACTGCAAAACTGTTCCACGACAAAGGCTGGAATGTGATTGCGACCATGCGCCAGCCGGAAAAAGAAGAGGAACTGACCAAGCTCGACAACGTGCTTGTGACGCGTCTGGATGTGACAGACAGCGCCTCCATTGAAACGGCTGTTGCAGAAAGTATTGCACGGTTTGGCAAAATTGACGTGCTGCTCAACAACGCAGGTTATGGCGCTTATGGTCCGCTGGAAGCGTTTTCCATGGAGAAGATCCGCCGTCAGTTTGAGACCAACGTGATTGGTCTTCTGGAAGTTACAAAAGTTGTCCTGCCACATATGCGGGCCAACAAGTCTGGTAGTATCGTGAACGTCTCTTCGATCGGAGGTCAGATGACCTTCCCGCTCGGCGCGCTCTATCATGGTACCAAGTTTGCGGTTGAGGGTATTTCAGAGGCGCTTCACTTTGAGCTGGAAGCTGCAGGCATCAAGATGAAGATCGTTGAACCAGGCATGATTAGCACTGATTTCGCTGGTCGTTCTTTCGACTTCACCAATGATGAGAGCATGACCGAATACCAAGGTGTTGTGCAGGCGTTGTTTGGCGCGATGAACGGCGGCATGCAGCCTTCCGAGCCAATCGTTGTGGCAGACGTCATCTATACAGCTGTCACTGACGGTACCAACACCCTGCGCTATCGCGCTGGAGCCGATGCCGTCCAGTTCCTCGACAACCGCAAGGCACTGGATGATGCAACGTTCATTGGTGGCCTGAAGGAGCAGTTAGGCCTTTAAAGGCTGATTGAACGGATTTCCAAAAGTACAGTTCGAAGGCAGAGGACGTGGCGGTGTTCTCTGCTTTTTGCTTGAAGCTTCTGAAACCAGTTGAGGCAGCTGCAAGTCAGGCACAGGAAAGATTGTCGTGGCTCTTAAAGGGCAATGCGTGTAGGTTTGCCGCAGTCTTTTTCTTTAAGTCTTGCTTCCTCAGGTTTTCATGGAACTCATCATTATCGTTGCTGTCGCCCTTTTTCTTGGCGTGGCATTTGCATTTTATAACCGCCTCTCTGACATCGCGCTCAAACTCACGTTTTTGAATGCGCAGATGAAAGAGCTCCATAAGAGCATGGCTGAGCTTCAGGGCCACTCTCCGAATGCGGAGACTGCACAAGCAGCTCCAACTGGTGCCGAAAAATCAGCCACACCGCGGGATTCCGTTGTACCGTCTGTGTCGAAGAAGCCATGGATGAGGGATTTGGATGCCAAGAACGAGGCGGTGAAACCAACGTCGCCTCCTGTACCGAGTAAGATGGCCTCGCAAGACACACCAAAAGAGGATGCTAAATCAGAGGCCGCAAAGCGGGCTGCTTTGGGATCTGAGCAAACTTCGGTCTCCGAGAAAATCGTCGGAGATGAACAACAAAAGCCTTCGAAAAACCAAACGCTTGCTCAGGAAAATGCTGCGAAAGACGCGCCAAAATCTGAGCAAGAGGCTGCTTCAAGCAAGTCTGCACCGCCTCAGCTGAAGCCTAAAAGGTTTGAAGCGTGGTTTAGTCGCGTTGCCCGCGATGTGATCGACAATGCCCGCAAAAACTGGGTTGTCTGGCTGGGTGCCTTGTCGCTTGCTTTTGGCGGTATCTTCTTTGTTCAATACGGTATCGAAAATGGCGTCCTCTCACCCGCCATGCGCATCAGCTGTGCGCTGGCCTTTGGTGTCTTGCTGATTGCTGGCTCCGAGTTCTTCCGCTACCGACAGAAAGAGGCGCAGGTTGATCCGTTTGGTCCGCTAGTTGCAGCGGCCAGTGGAGGTCTTGCGTCTCTGTTTGGCGCAACTGTTGGGGCTTATTCTCTTTATGGGTTGATTGGCCCAACGACCACCTTCATCGGATTGGCCCTTGTGTCATGGCTCGCGATTGGCGGTGGTCTGCTTTATGGCCCGGTGCTCGCGACCATTGGTATTCTGGGTGCTTATTACTCCCCGTTGCTGGTTGGTGGGACAGAACCATCTGCCCTGCTCTATCTCTATTTTGCCATGGTGCTGGCAACGAGCTTTGCGGTCGAGCGCTTGCAGCGCTGGATCTGGCTCTCCACACTCAGCGTTCTTTCCGTTTTCGTCTGGGTGTTCCTGTTGCAGATCCAGATGCCGGACCAGCAACTGACGCCGCTCATGCTGGCCGCAATTCTGGTGCTAACGATTACGGTACCTGCTTTTGGTGTGCCGCCGAAATCATCTATCTCCAGCTGGCCGCTGGACAAAGCGTTTTTGCACTACAAGAAGACCTATCCTGCTTTGCTAAGTTATGCCGTTACGGGTCTTGTGTTCCTGACCGGCTTATTCTTTGCGGGTGAAGATATGGATCTGGCACGGCCAATGACGCTGATGTTTGCCGGTCTTCTGATCGCCCATGTGTTCTTCTTGAGTAAAGCGGAAAGCCTTGACCTGATTGGACCAGCCCTGCTTGCAGGCTTCGCGTTGATGATGTGGATGCCAAAGGCACTGGCCTGGCAAGCTGTTCCAGATGATCAACCGTTCTACCTTGCTGTTCTGGCGGTCACGATTACCGCTGTGACAGGTGGCAGCCTGTTGCGTGGTCAAACCTCCATGCGGGCGTGGTTCTGGAACTGGTCTGCCGTCGCCTTGCCGGGTCTTGGTGCGGGGATCTACTTTATCTACACAGCACTTCATGCGCCGGAATTGCAAGGCGCGGTCGGGGCCTTTGGCTATCTGTTTGCGCTTGCTCTGCAAATTTGCGTTGCAGTCTATTTCCGCAAGTCAGCGCATAAGTTTAAGTTTGGGACTGAGGGAAGCGCAGCGCTTGCCTTTTTGCTATTCCTGCCATTTGCCTACTATTTCTTTGGAGAAATCACGCTTCCAATTGTTCTCATGGTCGGTGCTGTTGTCGTTCTTGAAATCTCAGATCTGTTCGGGCTTAACATTGCGCGAAAGGCGTTCTTTGCATACCTGAGTGGCATGGTTTTCTTCACCACGCAGCGCTACATCGACGGATTTGGCGAAGCAGGGTACGCAGACATTTCGCTGCTGTTCCTGCCAGTGCTCGCGCTCAGCGCATTGGGGTGGTGGCGTGGCCAGCAGCGTGGGGATGAGAGCGAGGCAGTCGTATTTGAAACGACCGTCTGGGCGGCTCTGTCCCTGTTCTTCTGCGCCTTACTTCAAGTGTTCTACCGCGATCAGGGCGACATGCCCATGTATGTGATGCATGGGTCCTATGCTTTTGTTCTGGCAATTCAGGTTTCCGTTCAGCTGAAGCGGATGAGTTTCTCAAATTCCTTCACCAAGTTGAGAGAAGGGCTATTCCATTGGTACTGGGCCATTGCTGTGCTGAACTGTGTGGTCGCGATTGTGACGAACCCACTGGGTCAGGACCATGTCTTCGGCTACTTCCCGATTGATAGCCTGTCCATCGCCTATCTGTATCCGGCTCTGGCGTTGCTGCTGGCAACTGAACGTTTCTGGACCCGTGAGGATCACCTGCAAAACGTGACACGCGGTCTGGCGGGCGTCTTGTTGGTGATGTTTGTTGGATTGGAAATCCGCGCTTTCTGGCAGGGCCCTGTGCTGACGGGTCGCGGTGTGGTTCTGGAGGAACTCTACAGCTACACCGTTGCGATGCTGATTTTCTCAGTCGGACTGATTGCCTTTGCCTCTGTGAAGCAACGTAAACGAGTTGGGCAAGCTGGACTGGCGTTCATTATCATCACCTGCCTGAAAGTGTTCTTCATCGACATGTCGGGTCTTTATGGGCTTGCCCGCGCAACTTCGTTCATCGGTCTTGGATTAACGCTGGTTGGTATCGCCTGGGCGAACAAGCGGTTCTTGTCGTTTGATCCGCCAGTTGAGGAGGATGAGCCCGAGCTCAAACCTCAGCAAGATCAGGCTTAACTCATCAATGGGCCGGAGAGAGCAAACACCTCTCTCCGGCCTTTTTCGCCTATGCCGGTGCAAGTTCACCAGTTGCCTGCAAGTGGGTGTTCATCACACTCAGGAAGGTGGTCAGGTCGATGTTGCCTCCGGTCAGGATTACGCCTGCCCGTTTACCCTGCAAATTGTGTTTGTTTGCCATCAGGCCTGCAAGTGGTGCAGCCCCTGCCCCTTCTGCCAGATTGTGGGTGTCTTTGTAGTAGGCTGCCATCGCTTCAGCAATTTGCACCTCACTCACGCTGATCACATCTTCCGCGCCTTTCAGGATGATCTCCAGCGGCTGTGCCTGCGGATCACGGCAGGCCATACCGTCTGCAAAAGTGTTTGCCGTCTCTGTCTGGATTGCCTCGCCAGCTTTAAAGGACAGCGCAAAGGCAGCTGCGTTTTGTGCGGTTACACCAATGATCTTGGTTTTCAGGCCAAGTAAGTCGCGAACCGTGATCAGGCTGCAGATGCCAGAGCCCATGCCAATCGGGACATAGACAACATCCAGATCAGCAACCGCACGGTACAGTTCCAGCGCATAAGTGGAGACGCCTTTGACGAGGTTTTCATGGAACGCAGGCACCATATGGTAGCCATGCTCTTCCTGAAGTTGCTGCGCAACCACGCGGCTTTCGTCAAAATCCTTGCCAGCAATGATCACATTGGCTCCAAAGGCGCGCATGGCGACATTCTTCTCCAGTGAGTTGCCTTCGGGCACAACAATGTAAGAGGGAATGCCATTACGGCTTGCGCCAAGGGCAACGGACTGACCATGGTTGCCACGTGTTGCCGTCACCAGTCCGGTAGGCCTGTGCGCGGACTTCATCAAGGCATCCACATAGGTGAACCCACCACGCGCCTTAAACGAACCTGTTGGCGTATGGTTTTCATGCTTCACAAAAACATCAACACCTGTACGCTCTTTCAGTAATGGCCATGCATAACACGGGGTCTCAGGGACGAACTGCTTAACAGTGGTGTGAGCAGCCTCCAGATCCTCTAGCGAAAACAGCGGCATTGAATTTCCTTTTGGCAGTTAGAAACACTTTGCCACCAACTTAAAACCCGCCACTGGCCATGGCTTTCAAAATACTGACCTAAAGTTCCTTGAGGATGGCCCCTTGTTTACACGTGGCCTGACGGCTTATAAATAAAGCGTAGGAAATCAGAAGAACCCATTGAAGAAATTGAGACTATGAGCTTGAGGCAGGACATAATCAGCAAGTGGAAGCTGCAGCTTTTGCCAAGCAGTGCCTACGCTGTTGCCTATACGGCTGCACGGGCCTCAATCGGGTTTGCGTTTGAAAGTCAGCGGGGCGTGCATTCTTTTAACAGTGACCGCCGGGTTGATTTCTGGACGCGGCCCAACAGCCTCGCCTTTGTGCCTAAAGGATGTGATGTCACCTCTGAGAGTGAACGCGGCGGGGAATACCTGACTTTTACGGTACCAGCTGAACTCCTGCCTGATCGCGGAGAACAGCTGCGCTTCAACCATGCTGTCTCGCCTGATGCGATTAAAGCTGCCTTTCATCTTCGCAAGGCACTTCTTTCAGCAGAACCTCAGGACACCCTGGCGATAGAAGCTCAGCTCTATGCTCTGCTGGATGTGGTTGAGCGGGTGCAGGCGGGAGAACATGAAGACCCTCCATCTGCATCGTCCATGACGGATACGCGGCTGAAGCGCGTGGAGGAGTTTGTCGAAGACCACCTTGCTCAGCAGATGTCCATGTCTGATCTGGCAGCATGTGTGGATCTGTCTGCTGGCTTCTTTAATCGCGCATTCAAAGGAGCCACAGGCAAGACGCCACACGATTACGTGTTGGAGCGGCGCGTGGCGCGGGCGCGCAAACTGCTTGGCGCACCACATGCTTCTCTCAGTCAGGTTGCCTATGCCTGCGGGTTTTCATCCCACGCGCATATGAGCTCGACCTTCAAAAAACGGCTTGGCGTTTCGCCGACCCAGCTTATGACGAACCAGGTTTATCCAGCGCCAGCACGTTCAATTGTTTGACGTGATACTCAAGCACACGCCACCCCATTTTCTCATAAAACGGCGTGTTGTCGTCAGAGGCGCACAAATACACACGTGAGTGCCCGCTCTCAAAAGCCAGTTGAGCCATACGAGCAACAAGGGCTGTGCCAATGCCTTCGCGGCGATGCACTTCCTCTGTCCAGACAGCGGCAACCCATGGGGTCAGGTGAGGACGGGCGGCAAAGTCGCTTTCAATCAGTAAGGCACTGCCGAGGTAGGTTCCGTTACGATGGGCAACAAAGGCAGTGGGGACAGCTTCAGGACAAAGGGCTGCACGGACTTTGACTTCGATCTCGTCTTGCAAAACGCCCTTGTCGCGCCACCATGCCTGCCAGATGCGATGGGCAATGGTGGGAATGAAATCGGGGGTCTTGCTCATTTCAGAAAGGGTAAAAGTGCGTTCTAAACTTTCCATAGGACTGGTGACCTGTAAAATCTAAATCGGTGTACCTCCTCCGGAAACGCTAATGATTTGTCCTGTTATTTTAGCGGAGCCCGGACCGGCGAGGAAGTTGATCGCTTCGGCTACTTCGTCGGGTCTGATGACGCCCAGATGAGCGTTCTGCTCGACTTTTGAGATGAGGCTTGCAGCAAAAGGATCTCTTTGAAGCTTATCATAAAGAGGGGTTCCACGTACAACACTTGGACTGACACAATTGACCCGGATGCAATGCTGTTTGGCTTCTACCGCAAGGGAACGGCAGAACATGGAGATACCTGCTGTTGCAGCCCCGACAGCTGTGCTGCCAAAGGTCGGGATTATGGAAACATCCGAGGTTAAACAAATAATTGAACCGCAACGTTGTTTCGTCATGACCGGATAAACCGCATGAATCGGGTGCAAAATACTGCTCATGAGAGAGGTGATTGTTGGCATGAGCTCTTGCAGTTTCATGTCATGCAATGGTCTGGGGATGAGCCCTCCACCACCGGTACTAACCAGCACATCGATTCGCCCCATCGCCAATTCCGCATGGGTAATGGCCGTTTCTGTACGGCCCGGATCGGAGGCGTCGCATTGCACAAAATGCAAATATGCGCCGGGAAATTCGGCTGCAAGTTTGCTCAGGGCGTTGCGGCCCTTGGTGACATCTCGCGCGCAGATGGTGAGTTTTTGAAGACCGGATTGGAGGAGTATTTTAGCAGAGGCAAACCCTATGCCGGATGTGCCACCGACAATGACTGCTGAGGATTCATTTAGTTTCCGCGCCACAGTGACCTCCAGATGCGACTGAACTCTTGTCGCGATCTTGCTCGCGTAGATGCTCAAAGAGTTGTTTTAGTACAGATCCCGTATGTTTTTGCTCAACACGTGAGAGGCAGACGGGCGAAACAGCAATCAAAGTAACCGGAGCGCTAAGACCTTCCCGACATCTATAAGTTTTGAGGCGCGTCACTCAGGCTCTTCACCAAAGCCGGAAAGAAACGCGCCATAATCGATGCTGGCCTCCAGCGTTGTCACTCTTGCTTCTGCGTGGCTTGGATCGAGAAAGATCATGCGTCCGGGCTTGGCGTTGATCTCGAGAAGTTTCGGGCAACCTGTTTTGTCGACACCTATATCCAGTCCCAGTTCCCCGATTGGAGAGGTGTGATAGGCGTCCATACGATGAGCAATGGCGAAACCACATTCCTCGACTGCCGCTTTCACAGCTTCTGCCTTCTTGCCGAATGCATTGGTGAAGTAATCATCCGGATTAATCACATCCGCGCCCTGGCTGAAGTGAGAGGAGATGCAGCCGTGCGCGCAGACCCTTGGGCCGATCATCAAGCAGCGCCATGTGCCGCTGATGTCCTTTTGCATCTGAACGCGGCAATCAACGGACCGGCCATCGAAGGAGGAAAAGTCGAGACTTTGCTGCACCAGATATTGATCCAGAGTGGTGTGAGAGAAGGCAAACTCAAAGGCGTCTTCGAGCAGCATGAAATCTGCATGAGGACACGACAGGTCCGTTAGCCATTGCAACCGATAGCCTTTATCGTGTTTTGACAGGCGCATCAAAAGCTTACCACCTCGCCCGTCAACTGGCTTCAGATAGGCTGAGTTGTGACGACCAAGGATCTTTTTCAAAAGCGGTGGTGTGGGTGCACGGTGAGTCTCCGGCAGGTACTTGCGTAGCTTTTGACCCTGCATCAGATGCTCATGCACCTCCCACTTATCAAAGAAACCCGGATTATAGATGTGGGATCCCAACGCACGCATCCGGTTCTTCACCGCTTCCACGCGCAGTTTATGCTCCTCATCACGGGTATGAATGCGGTTGTATATGGCGGCGGGCAGCGGCAGGCCGGGTTGGCGGTGGCCGGGCATGGTCTCGCCGGTGATCGTGTTTGTCGCCCAATTGTAATCTTCTGGCGAGAACAGAAAGGCGATGTATCCGCAGGTTTCGGCGTACTTCAGCATGTCCTGCTGGTGACGACGTTCAGGGTCAAACTTTCCCGCTCCCATGATGCCGATGGTTGGGCCTATATGGATAGTGTCCCCTTCCCGCCGCACGTGAAGGCCATCAATGAGCGCAAGGCCGAGCTCGTCAAACACATCTGCTGGCAGGCCAAGGGCAGACCTGCGCTCGGTGTTAACTGCCGTTCTGGCTGAAAACCGGTGACAGGCGCCTATTTTGAATGACAGGTGTTCACCGGCTGTCGCGCCGATTTTCTGAAGCGCACCTTTGGAAAAGACCACTTCACTACTTGAACTGGACACACGATAAAGATGAAGTTTGACAGCGGAAACCACAGGCCCCCCAAGATCAGCTGGAAATCAGGACAAAACTGGACAAAACCGATTGGGCCGGACCATACAAGACAGGTCCTCGCCAAAGCCTTGCGGAACTTGGGAAAGCTCTAATGGTTTAGGTTTTTGCGTGTACTTAGGGGCTTTACGACTCAGTGCGAATCTATGACTGATTCACGTGTGCACTGCCGGATGAGGCGAAGGTTCGATCTGTCAAATCGGTATTTCATCGATTTTTGCACAAAAACCGTCATGTCTAAGTTTTTTTGTTGGCTTGGCGAAAGTGGCGTTTCTTAATAAGATTGTTCTGTCTAATTATGGAAATGTTGCTGTTAAATCGGTGGTTTACGCAATATCTGGTAATTCTTCGGTTTCAGAACACAGGCACAGCGGAAAGATCCTTAACGATCTCTTAATATTGGTTAATGCTCGTTAACTATAAAGATATTGACGCGCCTTTTGAAACGGAGAAGGATGCGCTGTGACGGATTATTTTCGCTCTGAACTTCAAAACCGTCATAGAGGTTAAGAGGCAATATGCTGCTCGCTGCTGAACATGATGAAACTTCTGCTGAGAAGATTGCACGCCATTCTGACTTGTTGTCACGGCAACTGCAATCCTTAAGGGAGAAGATGTATCCGCCTGAAGCTATGAAGAAGCTGAAGACGTTTTCTTCGCGCGAGGTTGCGGGTCTGCTCGGCGTTGCCGAATCCAGTTTGCGCCAGCTTTCTCTCAACGGTGAAGCAGTTATCCCCGAAAGGCTGGATAATGGCAGACGTATTTATACACTTCCTCAGATCAACGAACTGCGTCGTTATCTGGCCGAAAAACGACCTGCAGATGCCCTTCGTCTTGACCCGCGCCGTCGTCATGGCGAGAAGATGCAGGTTCTGGCCGTCGCCAACTTTAAAGGCGGCTCCGCAAAGACCACCACAACCGTCCATTTAGCGCACTATTTGGCGCTTCAGGGCCTGCGTGTGTTGGCCATCGACCTTGATCCGCAGGCCTCTTTGTCTGCTATGTTCGGGTATCAGCCAGAGTTCGATGTTGACGAGAACCAGACGCTTTATGCCGCGATCCGTTATGATGACGAGGAGCGCGTTCCACTCAGCCATGTTATCCGCAAAACTTACTTTGATGGGCTCGATCTTGTCCCCGGTAACCTGGAACTGATGGAATATGAGCACGAAACCCCGCAAGCAATTGCTCAGGGGCTTTCGCGCGGCGATGGCATGTTCTTCCGCCGCATGGCGACCGTCCTGAAGGAGGTGGAAGATGATTATGATGTTGTGCTTATCGATGCACCGCCACAGCTGGGGTACCTTACCCTTGGTGCGCTCTATGCCGCGACCGGTATTGTCATCACCGTGCATCCGGCCATGCTGGACGTGTCATCCATGAACCAGTTCCTCTCCATGACCTCAGAATTGCTGGCGGTGATTGAAGAGGCTGGCGGCACCCTGAGCCACGATTTCGTGCGCTACTTGCTCACACGCCATACACCCCATGATGTGCCGCAGGTGAACGTTGCAGCGCTTTTGAGAGGTCTTTTTGGTGAGGATGTGCTGGCAGCGTCCATTGTGGAGACCACAGCGATTGCTAATGCAGGCCTGGAAAAGAAGAGCCTTTATGAGGTTGAGCGCGGAAACATGACCCGCGATACCCTCAATCGTGCTCTTGAATCGGTCGATGCAGCCAATACGGAAGTGTTCCAACTGATCAAACAGGTATGGGGTCGTCCATGAACAAGGCAACTGATCGTTCCAAGAAGATGCGTGCCATGTTTGGCGGTGTTGATCCGGCAGAGCTGGCGAAGTCACCCGGTCCTGCCCCGTCCATGACGGCGACAACCAAGCAACGCGTCTCACCGGGGGCGATCAAGTCCATGCGCAACACCTTCTCCAACGTGGAGAAGGAGAACGAAAAGCTGCGCCAGATGATCGAAGAGGGCAGTGTTGCGCATGAGCTGAACACGGAAGATCTAGACCCATCCTTTGTGTCTGACCGTATGGTCGTGGCCAATGATGAGGATTTTGAGAAGCTCAAAGCTTCCATCTCTGCCAGCGGCCAGCAAGTGCCTATTCTGGTGCGCCCGCATCCGGACATGCCGGATCGCTACCAGATCGCATTTGGTCACCGTCGTTGGCGCGCCTGTAAAGACCTTGGCATCTCGGTTCGCGGGATCATCAAAGAGCTTTCCGATGAAGCTCTTCTGATTGCGCAAGGTCAGGAAAACCATGAGCGGAAGAACCTGTCGTTCATCGAGACCGCTTTGTTTGCCTCTCGTCTGGCAAAAACGTTTCCGCAGACTGTCATCTCCAAAGCGATTGGCAAGGACGCGACCACCGTATCCAAGCTGCTCAAGCTGATGAATGCGTTGCCGGAAGAGTTTGTCCGCGAGATTGGCCCTGCGCCAAAGATCGGGCGACCAAGATGGGAAGAGCTTGCTGGACATTTCGCTCACGGCCAGTTGCCTGATCCGTTCAAGGCCCGTGTTGATGCAGTGATGATCAGTGCCGACTTCGAGCTTTCTGCAAGTGACGAGCGCTTTAGCGCGATCCTGTCTGCCTGCAAGTCTGCCGAGACAACGGCAGCGGTAACAACTGGTTCTATCGCCACAGCTGCTAAGAGCTGGATTGGCGATAAGCAGATCCTGATGAAGGACGGCCCAAATGCGCTGAGCTTTCAGGTGGATGCGAAAAAGCAGCCTGAACTCGCCGCGTTTTTGAAGCGCCGCCTGCCGGATCTGATGGATGAGTTTGAAGAAGAAATTCTGAAGGAGGATGCATGACGGTCTAGTTACGTCTCTTCCAAAGAAAAACGGTCCTGCTGACGGCAATCAACAAGACCGAAATTCCTTGGGTACAAACAAACGATAGCGCTCGATGTAACCCTTTTTTGCATCTTCAAATTACTTCGAGACGCGGTACGAATCAACCCTTCACCAAGGAGTTGAAGCGTCTTTCTGCATGCTAATCGCCAGTTTGTCCCGTTTATCCTCAGTTTGGGGAGGATGTTTTGCGTCCTGACCCATGAGAACACCTACTAGACTTAGTAGGTGAACGGTGTAGCTATGCAATCTGTTGGTTCAGTGGCGTCGTTCAGAAAACTGACGCCGGCAATGGTTGCCAGTCAAAAACTGGCGATGGCCAATGACATTGTAAAGACGACAAAATCAGAAGTTGCGATGGCTTTGAAGAAGGCCGCACCTGCTTTGGGAATTGATGGTACGACCTATCATATTCTCGATATTCTGATTGGCCTGACGGCTGCAGAGGACTGGTCGCAAGATCGCCGTCCGCTTGTCGCAATTTCCAATGAAAAACTCGCTGAATATGTCAGCCGCTCCTCCCGTACGGTTGTGCGCTCGTTGCGCAGACTGGTGGAAGCTGGCGTTCTTGCTTACAAAGACAGCCCAACCGGGCGGCGGTATATCTACCGTGCGGGTGAAGACCGCCAGATTGAGCGTGGTTACGGGTTGGACTTTTCTCCTGCACGCCAACGTTTAGCTGAGCTGAAGCAGATCGGCGCTGAGTTCGCAGCTCGCCTTGCCCAGGAAAAAGAAGCCAAGCGCACAATCAGCCGTCTTTCCCGGGCTATGGCAGACTTGTTCCGCCTTGCACACTTGGAAGAGCTGGAAGTCTCAGAGATTGCATCCGCATTCAACGAGTTGATGGACCAGCCAATGGGTGTTGTTGATCGCGCTGAGGCATTGATCATGCTTCATGAGCTTTTGGTGGCGCGCTTTGAAGACAACGACATGGCAGCTGATAAGGGAACTGTTGATCGGAATGAAGCTGATGTTTTTTTTGATAGAAAATCAAAAATGTCATGCGCAGAAGACACCAATGTCACCCCTTATAATAATACAACCTCTCAAGGCTCTTGGATTAAAAGTAAAAAACAGCTGAACAGGTCTAACGACGCATACATTAATACTAACAAATCAGGTTACACCCGATTTGAAATGGCTCCTGAAGAGGAACCAAAAAGCGAAACTCGTGCCAGACCTCAAACACAGAGCAAAGCTGAAAGTCTGAACTGGTCAGAACATGTTGATCCTCACGAAAGTGAGCCATTCTCCCCTCTCCTGTCAGAGGTCTCCCTTGGATTGATCAGCTCAGCAACAGCAGAAACCCAAGCTGCAATTGGGCTCGACCTTTCCAGCTGGAGCAGTTTGATTGATGCCTCTGATGACATGCGTTTGCTGATTGGCCTCTCTCAAAAAGGCTGGTTTGATGCGCGAAACAGGGTTGGTGATTATACGGCCTCTGCGGTTTTGATCACGACGGTTGAAAAGGCGCTACGTGATCCAGAAAGCATTGCACGACCGGCGGGTTATTTCCGTGCTTGTGTTGACCGCGCGATTGATGGAAAGCTAGCCTTGCACCGCACCTTGTTTGGTCTGGCTGCCTCTGGATCATCTGCTGCAGACAGCTGACGTCGGACTGCAATTAGAATTGGATGTGAAACTCATGGACCATGGATCAGCTACAACGCAAATGCCTCTGATCTCCCTGTTCGAGGAGCGAGATAAGCAGGAGCTGCGTGATTTTCTCGCAACGGCCTGGACATTGGCTCATGAGGAAGAGTTGGGTTCCGAGCTGACAAAACAGTTGGTTGCCAGGCTGGAAAGTGAGGATTTGGGCGGTGTTGATCCCGGCGAGCATGGCAAGCTGTATCTTGCGAAGAGCCAGGAGAAAATCGTTGGTTCTCTTGCCTGTGCCCTTCGCGGTGAAGTGGTTTTCATCTGGGCTTGCTATTTGGCGAGCGACTTTCAGCGCAAAGGTTTGGGACGGTTGATGATGAAACAGGCGGTCTCTGAATTTCCCGCAGATAAAGTTGCTGGAATCTATGTGCTCGAAGGGAACGAGGAAGCCAGGCAGTTTTACCAGAAACTCGGCTTCATTGATTGCGGAGAGACAGAGTTTGAAGTCATTGCCGACACTTACACCCCTGCCCGCGTCATGCAGGTTCGCATTGCAAACCTGAATTTTGATTGACCCTGGACGCAACCGGTACTGCATAATTTCCGCATCCGGCGCTTTGCTGTAAGCTGCTATTGATTAGCCTTAATCAGATGCTCGGAAAACAAGAAAGCAGATGTCCTTAATAGACGCCCGAAAACCGTGCGCATTTGGGGGCATCTGGATTTATAAGAAACTATGCTTTTTGAACTTCCAGATAACAAAGTGCTTTATCAGGCACTGATTGACCGAGATCCGGACTTTGATGGCCGGGCTTATGTTGGTGTACGCTCAACCGGAGTGTTCTGTCGCCTCACCTGCCCAGCCCGCAAGCCAAAGTTTGAGAACTGCTGTTTCTTTGAGACTATTTCCGAATGCTTTGAAGCAGGTTTCCGCCCTTGCAAACGCTGCCATCCGGTGGGTACGTCCGCCGACAACGATGAAGTGGTGACGCGTCTGCTCTGTGAGTTTGAGGCCAAACCGCACCACAAATGGTCCGAGGCAGATATCGCACGGCTTGGGTTAGATCCTTCGACCGTTCGTCGCAGCTTTAAGCGCCAGTTTGGGATTACGTTTCTGGAAATGGCGCGGCTTTCTCGGTTGCGCGATGGATTTGAGACGCTTTCCGACGGTGGCAAGGTGGTTGATGCGCAACTGGCCTCAGGCTTCTCGTCTTCAGATGCTTTCCGGCAAGCCTTTGCCCGGTTGCTAGGATGTAAACCGGCGGAGCTGAAAGGCGATGGTCTCCTTAAGGCGGATTGGTTCGATACACCGCTTGGCGCGATGATTGCCGTGAGTGATGATCGTGCGCTCCATCTGCTGGAGTTTGCGGACCGCAAAGCACTGCCTGCAGAACTTGCCCGTCTGCGTAAGCAAGTTAAGGGGGATCTGGGTCTTGGCAGGACTGCACCAACCGACCAGATCGCCTCAGAACTGCGAGAGTTCTTTGAGGGCAAACGACTGGATTTTGACGTGCCGCTGGTGATGCACGGAACCGAATTTACCAAGGATGTCTGGCGCGAACTGCGCCGTATTCCGATCGGCGCAACCAAAAGCTACAGCCAGCTGGCCAAACAGATTGGAAAACCCAGCTCTACCCGCGCTGTTGCCCGTGCCAACGGAGCAAACCAGATTGCCATTGTCATTCCGTGCCATCGTGTTGTTGGGATGGATGGTGGCCTCACCGGATATGGTGGTGGGCTTTGGCGCAAGCAGAAATTGATTGATGTTGAATTGAAAATAGCAAGATCGAAAGGCCTTATTGATGTCTCAGGCTGATAAAGCAAAACAGTTCGCCGCTTTGCATAAAAAAGGCGAACCAATCGTCCTTTACAACATTTGGGATGCGGGCACGGCCCATGCCGCCACGAAGGCAGGTGCCAAGGCGGTTGCAACCGGAAGCGCATCTGTCGCTGCGGCTCATGGATATGGTGATGGCGAAGAGATCCCGCTTTCGCTGGTTGAGATCATCGCAAGCCGCATCGCGGAAAGCGTGGATGTTCCCTTCTCTCTCGACTTTGAAGGCGCTTATGCAGATAGCGCTGCGGATGTGAAAGAAAATGCGGCCCGGATCATCAAAACCGGTGCAGTTGGCGTAAATTTTGAGGATCAAAAGGTCCAGGGAACTGGCGTTTACTCCGTTGATGAGCAATGCGCGCGGATTGCTGCCTTCCGGCAGGCTGCAGATGAGGCAGGTATTCCGTTTTTCATCAATGCGAGAACAGACTTGTTTTTGCAGGAACCAGACGCAAGCAAACATGCTGCTCTTGCTGAGGATGCAATACTGCGCGGTCAACGCTATGCAGAGGCCGGGGCCAGCGGGTTTTTCATCCCTGCCCTAACGGATCGGGATCTGATTGCACGGATTTGCGAAAATGTCCCTCTGCCAGTCAATGCTTACATGATGAAGGGTATGCCTGAGATTTCAGAACTCGGCTTGCTTGGCGTTTCGCGGGTAAGTTTTGGTCCGGGACCTTATCGGGAAGCGATGGTGGACCTGAAGCGGAAAGTTGAAACCATATTTGGTTGATTTGAAAGGGGAGCATTTGCTCCCCTTCCCTTTTTATTGACGCGTTGTCTTATTTGCCTTCTTTGAACTTCTTTCTCATTTTATCGCGCATTTCCTGCTGCATTGCGCTGAACTTTTCCATCTGCTCTGCGCTGAGAACCTGAGCCATCTGCTCATTCATCTTTTCTCTGGACGCTTGCATTGGGCCACGGACTTCCCGCAGTTGCGCAATTGTTGGCTTCTTGCCACGTTCAATCCCGGCACCTTTCAAAATTGCACGGCGTTCTTCCATGGATTGCTTCATGATCGGACCAACTTTTTCTTTTTGCTCCTCAGTCAGCTGCAGCTTTTCAGCCATCATTTCCAATCGCTGACCTTTACCAGGATCAGCATGAGCAATGAGAGGTGCTGCGAATAGGAGGGACAGGGAGAGAGCTATTGCCTTGAACATGGGGGCTCCTGTTTTTTGTAATTGGGCTGTGTTTTGAAACTGTGCGCGGACGCTGCGTTAAGTGCAAACCAAATAGTGTAAGAGAACGTCTTCGTTCCGTTCCTTGTGACAGGTCGTTACACTTTCACTAACCCATTAAAAATATTGGGAAATATTCTAGTCAGGTTATTTCGCATTTTCATAAAGATATGCCCGCCTCGGATAGGAGGCGGGCACAGTTGCCAGCATTGGGATTTAAGGCAACTTTAAAGGTGAAGCTTAGTCAAAAAGATCCTGACGAGCTTCGGTTCTGCGAATGACGCGGCGCGCGGTTGCTCTGTCCTGACGGCGGTCCCATGCTTTGGGGGCGACAGCGACCGGGGCCGGAGTGACAACTGTTGTGGTTGGGGCTGGTACAACAACTGCAGCAGGGGCCGCATTCATTCGGCAGATCTGGAGTGGATTGCGTCCGGAGTCATAAATGGCAACGCATCCGGTCAATGAGTTTGTCTGAATAATCGTCTTGGTGCCGTTGCTGTCATAGAAAGTCAAAGCATCGGCGAAAGCTGCGCCGGACAGAGTAACAAAGGCGGCGCTTGCAATAGCAATTCTTTTCATTCTGATCTCCGGTGGTTCGGTCGTTCAACACGTCTGTTTGGGATAAAGACACTGTCTGATTGCGTTGAAGGGACTATCGGGGATCAGTAGAATTTGAGCAATTTGAGTTTTGTAATCGGCTGTCGCCTCTCGTGCACTCTGACAAACTCAGTTACAAATTGGGCAGATAACCGCTGCTGACGGATACACTTTGATGCACACTATGGCAGTTTTCCGCCAGTTTTGGGGAAAAGTAACAGATAAGGCGAGCAAGGTTGGCTGAGAGTAGAGGACTTGGCAGCTGCCAACAATTGCTGCCAAGTCGAATTTTTATGAAGCAGTTTGAGCCAGTGAGCAGTCGAGGATCTCCGTCCCCCCAATGAGGAACTCACTCAGTGTTTCGCGATGCTCAGGTGTCAGCTTCGCCCACTCATCCCGCAGTCGGTCGAGGCACTTCTTCTGGTATTTGAAGATGTCCTGCGTGAAGAAACCTTCCGGCAGATCTGCGGTGAAGGTCGCCTCCCCTTTGTCGATAGCTTTGGAGTTTGCAGCCAGGAATGGCAGATAGGTATCGCCTACCATCTTCAGCAAGTCTTTGACTGCCGGAGTGAGCTCGGTGATCCACTCGCCGTCGAAGCCCGAAGCATCATCAATGTGATCCAGCCAGCGGAAGACGAATGGGAACTCGCTTTGTAACATGGCAGACGGAGTTGGGTCGTCTTTGAGTTGGTAGAGCTGACCGAAAAGGGCCACGTCTGCCATGGAAGCCATATCACCAAACAGGAAGTGCTGCTTGGATAGAACCGCTTGTTCCAGAATGCCAAGCATTCGTTTGGTGGAGGCTTCAATGATCGGTGCTGTTTCTGGCGTGCACCCAACCTTCGGCATGCGGCTGATTTGGCGTGCACCAAATTGCTGGCCCATAGCCTTGATGGTTTTTTCATCCAGACCAAGACACGCATCATAAAGCAGCCAGCTTGGCACGATCTTTCGATCTTCCTCATAGAACCAGCGATAATGGAACATGGCCTTCACAAGCCACTCATCTGCCATGTCTTCAATCAGGTAACATGCAAAGCGAAGCAGCGGATCGTCAGGAACAAGAGACCTCCCCTCCCCTTTTTCTTCCAGATCGAGAAGCAGCGGAGTGGAGTCGTTCATCCAGGTTTCATCCGGATATTTGACAACAGGGATGACTGGAATTTTAACATGCTTGATTGGGCTGTTTGGTCCCATAGGCGCACAGAGTTTCCATGCGTGTGGAATGCGTTTAGCTCGGAATGCTGCACGCACCTTCATTGAGTACGGTGAACCCAAGGCGCCGTGTATTTCGAAATTCCCCATATTCCCTCCCTGACTTGGCAGGTTCTGCTTTCACATAAGTTCGCTGCCAAACGTGTTGTTACATGTCGTTCAAAATAGCTCCATCACCCTGCCACTGTATGTCCTCTCCCCTCTCCATCTGAACCATCATGTTCAAAATGGCGGCTGGATTTTCCATTGGCAGGAAATGGGTGTGATCAGGAACGTAAATATCTTTCGCATTGGGCATGTTTTCTGCCAGCAGTTCCCAGGTGGGAGACGGCGAGAAATCATGCAAAGGCTCATCCGGCTGCCGACGACGCGCGCGCACAATTGTAGTTGGCACAGTCACAGCATCCAGAAGCGGATAGATATGATCGCCGTAACAGGTGCGATAAACCTCAGCCTCTGCATCTGGTGGACAAGCAAGCTGGTATCCTTCGCCCTGCTCTGATGCGACTAATCCGTGGTCACAGTAATCCTGCAGAATTTCAGGCAGCCAGCTGTTGTATGGTTTACGGGTTTTGAAGCGCTCATACATTTCGCTTACATCCGCCCACTGGTTGCGGCGACGTGCCACTGGATGGTCCTGATCTGCTATTTGCTTAAAGAACGGAAGCAGCGGTTTTGGAAATACGACCGGGTCCAACAGAAGAATGTTTTTATAGAGTTCGGGAAACTTGGCAGCTGCCAAGATAGACAGATGACCTCCACAAGAATGGCCGACACCGTATACCTGCTTGAGCCCGAGTTGCTCGATCACAGCGAAAAGATCTTCTCCCAGATCAGTCCAGAGTTTTGGCAAGGCCGCATTGTCACTCTGGCCATGGCTGCGCATGTCCCATGCTAGAACGTGGCGGCCAGGAAAATGTTTGATGATGTAATCCCAAACACGACCATGAAATCCGGTGGCATGGAGAAGTAGGAATGTAGGACCTTCGCCCGCCCATTCATGAAGGCAGATCTTGTGATCTCCCGCGTCGACGAACTTTTGAATGGGGGTATCTGAACGCATAAAATATCCTCTGCAGCAATTACAAAGGAAGTGTAGTCATACCGTATGGGAGAACAAGCTCTACCAAAGCAGAATAGCGATTTTATCTGGAATTTCTCGACTTGGCAGCTGCCAAGTTTAATGGGAGTGTCTAGGACATTGGGAATGCATTTTCGATTGGAAGTTCAACCTCCGGCATGAAGCCTTTTACGTCAACGCTTAAGGTGGCACCAACTGCGTCCGCGTTTTGGAATTCTAATGTGGTGACGGTTTCCCAATCGGCATCATCATAATTTCCGTCGCAGTCTACTTGAATTGAATACTGCCCATCTTCACTTTTGGCGACTCGAACGTATTGCTCTGAGCGGTTGTAGATCGAGGTGTAATGATGCTCGCTGTAATCTTCAAACAGTTTCGAGAGATCCAGAATATCTTTGTCTCCTCCGGCAGAGGTTTTCAGCTGGAAGTCTGTGATGTGATCTGCTGCGCCATCGAGTTGCTCAAAGAAGAAGATGTCAGAGCCTTCACCGCCAGTAAGTTCGTCTGAGCCGGCTCCGGCAGTCAGTTGGTCGTTGCCTTCAAAGCCATTGATCACATCATCTTCATCGGTGCTTTTGAGAGTGTCGTTTCCAGTTGTCCCGTCAATATGGTTCCTCGTATCGGCGACACCGTCATCTGGATTGGGGTGAACTTGAATACTGGTAATGGACGGATTGGAGTTCCCATCCTCTGAGTGAACAACCACGGAGAGACTACGGGCCTCCAAGCTGTCCGATGTGGTTGTGAAGGTGATTGAGTTGAGCAAATTCTGATAGGCGGAGCTGTCGGCTGAACCGGAGAACGTGAGGATTACGGTTCCATTGTCGTTGTCTTCCAGCTGGCTGGTTACACCTTCGACATCCGTGAAGTTGAGAAGATCGCCGCTTTGCGCATTGAAGAGCTTTATGGTCAGACCCGAGATCTGGTCCTGCATTCCTTCGATCTTGGCCGACTTGGCAATTGCCAAGTCATCATCTCCAAGCTGAAAGGAGGCTTCAAAGTGTTGCTGTTCGAGAGTGTCTGGTTGAGTCATTGAAACCGTCAGGTCTTCTATTCTCAGCGTGTCCGCAGCGGTGAGTTCGGCTGGCGCAACCAGACGGATTGTTGTCGCGGATGAGATGTACTCGCTCAAATCAAGATTGATCCTCTGGGATTGAGTATGGTTTTCCAGACTGGAAACTTCCCCGATCTGATGGACCGATCCATCCGCTAACGTGACCTCAATGTAGAACACTCTGGTTGGGTCGACCGCCGCAAACTCCGCCGTGTAAGTGAGTTGGATTGCAGCATTTTGGGCGCCTGTCAGATCAAACGTCTTGCTGATGCTGGCGAGATTGTCGTCTCCATTTGAGGATGAGCCAGACCGATCAGAGAGAATAAGGGTGCCTGTAACAGCATCGATGTAGATGTCCGAGGAGCCATCATTGGCGGCGTTTGCTTTACCGTCGTCTCCAGATTCGATCCAAGGGCTGGATTTCAAATGACCCGCTGCCTCAGACGAATAGGTTGCTTCTTCGAAGGTCCACCCGACTTGGTAACTGCCAGGTTCTCGGGTGTGAAGGAAAACGACGGGTGGCGGAACGGGGGGGGGTGTGCCCTCGGTGACTTCAATGCGGAACTGCTGAACAGCCTCAGCGCCAGAAGGATCTCTTGCAACCACGGAGACCTCATAGATGTTGTCGCCGTCCATATCCGTAGGTGCGTCGAAGGTTACATCCTCTTTCCAGCTGATTTGTCCGGTCTGTTCGTCGATGTTGAAACGGGCCTTATCAGACCCTTCGAGAAAAAAATGGAGGGGGTCTCCATCGGCATCTGAAGCATTTGTCGTGAACACGGTTTCTGAACCGTCATCCTCAACGCTTAGATGAACCGGTGCGTCTTGGTCCACACCAGAAAAGATCGGCGCATCATTCTCTGGCGACAGTTCAATAGAGACGCTAACGGTGTTGCTCCGTTCGCCGTCGGCATCTTCAATATAATAACTGAAACTGTCCGAGCCATTGACGTTAGGGTGACCTGTGTAGTTGAACGTGTTGTCCGGGTTTTGAGAGAGATGGCCCTTGGAAGGTGCCAAGACGATGCGAACAGTGAAGCCTTCGCTGCTGAGAATATCATTGCCCAACAGATCCAACACAAGCGGTGTATCTTCCTTGCCAGAAAACTGATCAGGGGATGCCAGTGATTTTCCATCTGAGATGCTGAAGGAGAAGGTCAGTGGAATCGTGTCTCCGTCACCGTCAGAAGCCACTGCAGAAAACGACAAAGAAATATCGCGTGCCGCCCCATGGTCAATCGGCGTGAAGAACTCGACCTCGTAATTGCCAGAGGCCGCCGGGTCTAGTTTAATCCTGAAAACGAGCGTGCCGTCCTGTGTCTTCGCGCTGAGTTGATTGCCCGTTCCTTCAATGGCGTAATAGACTTGGGCACCGTTGACGGTGAAGGGGGCAAGACTGCCGCTCATGCTGGAGGAGAAAGTGAGAGACGTCGCTGACTGAGTGTCTGCACCCCATTGAATGTTCAGGTCGCCGTCTTGAGTGATTGAGGCCTCGTCGTTCATGCGTGCTTGAAAGAGAGCACTTTCTGATAGGCTGAGTGTTTCAGGTGCGGAACCTAGGATGGGGGAGCTGTCTGCTATCGTGATCTGAAGTTGACCGGGTGCAGCGTCCCCATCTGCATCGCTTGCAATATACTGGAGTTGAAACTGTTCAATACCCTGAGCGTGGTTCAACGGCGCGTGCTGTTCGACAGAATACGCGCCACTGTTGGAATTCAGCGTCGCGGTGAAAATCGCCGTCGTATTTTGGAAAAGCGTCAGTTTCTCGCCAGTCAAGTCCCAGCTGAAGCCCGGAGGAAGCGGTGACTGTGTCCATGAAACCTGCCCTCCATCTACACCAGCTGAGATCGGGAGTACACCGGTTAACGCATGAGTATCCTCAACTTGCGCATTTGCTGGCGCTGTTAGGGCAAATGCGTCGTCGCTTAAACTGAGGTTGACCGTTGCCCCGACTTCTGGAGTGTCGTCTTTAATTGACACCATGAAGTTGCCTGAAGCTGTGTCACCGTCCCCATCCGTAATCAGATAGGGAAGGTTGATGATTTGCTGGTCTACGCCGTGCTGGTGTTGCAATGGATTGTGTTGTTGAACCGAGTAAGCGCCGTTGCCGCCAGTAAACTGAGCAGTGAGAATGACCGTATCACCCTGCAGGACACTGACCTGTTGCCCCTCGATAATGTAGATCAGACCGTCGGGGTCATCAGGTAATTGCCAGCGTATCGTGGCTGCATCTGCCCCTGCTGAATGAGGCAAGGACTGTGACGAATAGCTCAGCTCTGGTTCAGTGCTCAGCTGGCTTTCATCAAAATTGATCTGGTTGAGCGGAAACACTTTTGGCGCATCATCCAGTGAAGAAACCAGAAGCTTGCCTTCTGTCGTTTGGCCTTGAGTATTGGTCGCGCTGAAACTGAGGTTAAAGACGGCCTCTGCAGCAGATCCATGATTGATCGCACTGTGCTGGGTGACGTTGTAAGAGCCTGTTATTGAATTGAGTGTGACTGACAAAACGACTTTATTGCCCTGCAAGATCAAGAGCGTTTGTCCTTCCTGATGAAAACTAAAGCCTTCAACTGGAGAGGCTGCGTTCCAAGACAGAGCGACAGGACCTTGTTCAGCAGTGATCGGTAAGTCTCCAGAGGCTGAAGCTTGCCCCGGATTGCCATCTGAACCACCTGCGAGCCCCGCCTCTGAAACCGTTGCTGACAGGTTCCACTCAGTCGGCATCGGATCATCTTCAACACGTATGTCTAAATAGGAAACAAGAGTGTCGCCATCTGCATCCTTTGCAATGAATCTAAAGCTCACTAAAAGTTCTGCTGAACTTCCCGGATGGTCCAATGACGCAAATTGCTCATAGCTGTATGTGCCGTTTGGTGTACTCGGATCCAGCGTAACCTTGAAAACAAGCGTTCCGTCGCCTTTCAAACCTTTCAATATGTGTTGGCCTTGCGGGCCAAACTCAGATTGAAAAAGAACCCGCGCACCGCCACAGGTAATATCGAGCGGATCACCTGAGCGGCCGAGTGGGCGTCCGGCTGCATCAAGTGTAAAGAGCAGTGCGCGGGAGTTGGTTCCATCCACGCCGAAATCAAGAGCGAGACTATCGCTGACTGAAATACTGTTGGATGTGCGAAAGGATGCTTCCTGAATTGAATGGACAGGAAGATCACTTGCCCGTGTAACTGAGCTGTTTGGTTGAACGTAAAGATCAGAGAGTGAGAGTTGCGGAACAACGATGTTCTCTGATTGCGTTGGGAGTGGGTTTGTAAATTGTAGCCCCTGATCATTATCCTGCTTACTCGCAGAAAGCTGAGTGTGGTGTGTCGGGGCGTTCAATTTTTCAAGAACTGGTTCCTGATGAATACTCTGGAAACTTGTTTTAGATATCGGCTGCCAATTTGGCTCTTCAGATGTCTTGTCAGCATCCTCTGCTTTTTCCTGGGCAGGGGAGGGGAGGTCAACCTGAAAGCTGCCAAGTCTTGGTGTCGTATCAACCTCAACGGCCTTCAGAAACTGAGCTTGTGTGGTTAGCGGGCCAGTTGGCATCAAAATGAAGAACTCATTGGCAGGTCCGCCAAAGAATTGCTCGATGACAACAATCTGCCCGTCTGCTTGCAAAATATGCAGCTCGTCTCCATCGCGGATAAGCTTCGCTGTGCCGATGGTTTTGGAAAGGTCAACAAGTTGCCCTTGCTCTCGCACCATGAGGATTGGCGTTCTGGAGGGGGCCAGCGGATCGGCAAGCAGGATCGGCGGCGGTGCGGGCTGAGAAGGCACAGTCGCGGGCGGTGCGGTCAGATTTGTCATGGCTGTGTCTCCTCTTTCTTTCGGTTTGCTCTGCGATCACCTGGCGTGTTGGCGAGCCAACAGCTTTCTTTGTGTGTGCTTTTTCTTCTCAATCAGCCGGGGTGAGAGCCCCAGATGCAGCAGGATGTCTGTTTGTCGGATTCTCGCCTGAAAATGCAGGCGTACGAGGTCTGCTTCAGACGCTGCAAGTTTCAAATCAGCCTGGCGTAGGTCGTCGAGGGCGGTCAGAAACTGCGCAAACAATGCCGGATCAACCAGACTGGCCGTGCGTGCCAGATGATAGGCACGTGCCCGCCGAGCTGCGCGAAATTGCAGCTGTTTATGCTGGTCGACGGCTCGCTGAAATCGCTTCTCATCCCTGCGATTATCTCTTGTGAGCGTTGATCCACTAAAAAGAGATGGGCTGAGGGAGGATTGCAGATTTGATGCACGCGCTCCGGTCAACTCAACGTATTTTGCATGGGCGGCAATGAGTTGGTTTTTTGCTGAAATAGTTATTTCATTCAGCGTCTTAAGGGTTTTCTCGACGGCCTTCTCAACAAGCTCAACGGCTTCTGGAGAATGGATGTCTTCAGTATCGGCTAGCGTCGCTGCAAATGCCTTCAACTCACTCTCAGATTTGCTGTAAATCTCAAGAGTTCGGGTGTTTTGGTGAAGTGTTAGATAGGCTTCAAGAACGCTCAGGCAAAGTTCGTTCTTTTCGTGCTCGGATGCCTTGATCCAACTCCGGCCAGTTTCAGCTGAGGTGAAGAGGAAGCTATCTTCCACTGCATCACGAAGCGTAGTCGCACCGCTGGATGTGACCATGAAGGACGCAAGCATCATGATGGCAAATCGGCAAAACCAACTATGTTTGAAACGCCAATTTTGCCACTGTTTCATAACGCCCCCTCAAGGCGCTCAATCCACCCTCCGGCAGCACCTCTCCTCTTAAGAATTCATTAACATTTGCATCTAGGGAACCTGAATTGGTTGAAAGTGACAATTCCTACATCCGGGTAGAGAGATGGCGTAGATTTAAATATTAGGGTGCTGTTTTTGAGGGGGTATGCCTTGAGCAAGGCAAAGGATCTTGTAAAAGGGGAGGGGCATTACTTCATACTGAGACGAAAAAAAAAGAGGCCTAGCGGCCTCTTGATGCATCTTGCGATGGTGTGTTCACGTTCGTCAGTGGCTAAAGCATTCTGAGCAAGCCGCAGGCCCCACTCAACATGATTACTCTATGCGAACTTGCGACGGGCGTCGGTGGCCAGGCCGAGACCGACAGCGCCGAAGACATTACCTTCAACCACAGATGCGTTTGGCATCAAGGACTTAAAGTGTTCGCGTAGCATCGGGATGCGAGTTGTGCCACCGGTGAGGAACATGCTGTTGATCTGGTCCGCGCTCACGCCAGCCTTATTCAGCGCTTCCTGAATGGTGGCTTCGATTTTGCCAACGGAAGGGCCGATAGCGGCATGGAAATCTGCATTGGTTGCATCAACCAGAACGTCTTCTTCTTCCAACTCAATTTTGAGACTTGCGATCTCTGCAGAGGACAGATCAATCTTGGTTTGCTCCACGCGGGTTGCCAGCATATGCCCGTCTTTTGCGCGGATCACTTCGCGCAGGCGCTCCACCAGATGAGGGTGTGCAGCTTCGCGGCGCACTTCCCCCAGTTCCCGCAGGATATTCGGAGAATAGAGCTGGTTGATGAACTGCCAGGTTGCCAGATCAAAATAGTATTTTGAAGGCAGGGCGCGCTTGCCGTCTTTTGTCAGCGTTTTGTAGCCAAGATGCGGCATAACCTGCGCAAGGGAAAGCAACCGGTCAAAGTCAGTACCGCCGATATGAATACCCGTATTGGCGAGAATATCATTGGTGCGATCTGCTGCGTTTTTGCGCTCAGGTGACACGCGAATGACGGAAAAGTCGGCTGTACCACCGCCAATATCCAGCACCAGAATAAGCTCTTCGCGCGTAACGGTTTGCTCATAAGCCAGCGCTGCTGCAATCGGTTCGTACTGAAAGGCAATGTGCTCGAAGCCTTCCTGACGGGCGATCCCTTCCAGCGTTTTTTCAGCTGCACGATCAGCGGTTTCATCGCCATCGATGAAATGCACTGGGCGTCCCAGAACCACGCTGGAAACATTGTCCTGCATGTGTGCGTCCAGCTTGCGTTTCAGCTGGCGCAGGTAAAGCGCGATAATATCTCTGAAAGCCATACGGCCGCCCATGACAGCCGTTTTTTCCTGAATGAGGGATGTGCCCAAAACGCTTTTAAGCGCCTGCATAAGGCGGCCCTCATCGCCCCTGATGTACTCTTCCTTGGCCTTGCGTCCATAAACGATCTGCTCGTCTTCAAAATTAAAGAAGATGGCAGAAGGCATTTCGCTGTGCCCGTCTTCAAGCATCACAAGTTCAGGGCTTGCGCCGGAAAAGATGCCCACGGTTGAGTTGGAGGTTCCAAAATCAATGCCTGCGAATGCGGTGTTCATTTTAAGACCTCTTATCATGCCTCAAGTCAGGCAAAGCTGGACGGCTGCCAGGCAATTGGCGGCACCAATGGGTTTTCAGGTTCGGGATACCTCCCAAGGCGTTTGGGAGGGCGAGCTTGATACACGCTGCTTCGCGGTATTGCCAGTGAATTTTGACGGGACTTGGATATCTTTGTGGGTGAACATCAAAACCCGTTTAAAAACATATGGCTGCAGAAACACCCAAAGAATACAGGGGTGTGTTTTCAGAATTGCGACAACAACCAATCTGCTTCTAGGTTCATGCTCTGTTTCCCTCAAATTTTTGAGCGTGCCATGGCCTTGCAGAAAACCGCTTTGATAACAGGTGTTACCGGACAGGATGGAGCGTATCTCAGCCGCTTTTTGCTGGATAGGGGATATGTGGTGCACGGCGTCAAACGCCGTTCTTCCAGCTTCAATACAGGCCGGATAGAGGGAATCTATCAGGATCCCCATGAGGATGAGGCCAGTTTCATCCTGCACTACGGGGATTTAACGGATGCCACCAACCTCATCCGCATCATGCAAGAGGTGCAGCCCGATGAGGTTTATAACCTTGGGGCGCAATCGCATGTGAAGGTTAGTTTTGAAACGCCCGAGTACACCGCCAACAGCGATGCTTTGGGGGCTTTGCGATTGCTGGAGGCGATCCGCATCCTTGGCCTGGAGCCGAAAACGCGGTTTTATCAGGCTTCAACCTCGGAACTCTACGGTTTGGTGCAGGAAGTTCCACAAAGCGAGACCACACCGTTTTACCCGCGCTCTCCTTATGCCGCGGCCAAGCTTTATGCCTACTGGATTGCGGTCAACTACCGGGAAGCCTACGGAATCCATGCAAGCAATGGTATTTTGTTCAATCATGAAAGCCCGCTGCGTGGTGAGACGTTTGTAACTCGTAAGATCACCCGTGCCGCCGCCGCAATCAGTCTGGGGCTGCAAGACAAACTCTACTTGGGTAACATCGATGCGACCCGGGATTGGGGACATGCGCGGGATTTTGTTGAAGGCATGTGGTCCATGCTGCAGCAGGATGTGCCAGATGATTATGTGCTGGCAACCGGCACCATGACATCAGTGCGCAAGTTTGCAGAACTGGCGTTTTCAAAATGCGGCATCACACTGGAATGGCAGGGGAGTGGGGTTGATGAGAAGGGGATCTGCTCGGTAAGTGGCCGCACTCTTGTTGAGATTGATCCACGCTACTTCCGCCCAGCAGAGGTGAACGAGCTCCTTGGTGATGCGAGCAAAGCGCGGGATAAACTCGGTTGGGAGGCGAAAACATCCCTCGAAACACTGATTGAGGAGATGGTGCAGGCAGACTTGCTGGAGGTGAAAGACGGTAGGATGCTCGAAGATGCCTGATCTCCAACCTGTTGACTTTGATCTGACTGGAAAAACGGTTTTCGTGGCCGGGCACAAGGGCATGGTTGGCCGTGCCCTCATGAAAAGGTTGGCGCGTGAGAAGTGCACTCTTTTGACTGCGGACCGGAGCCAAGTAGACCTCACCATGCAAGCAGAAACCCTAGCATTTTTGCAGGAAGCGAAGCCTGAGGTCGTGATTGTTGCTGCTGCCAAGGTGGGGGGCATTTGGGCAAACAATGAGTATCCTGCCGAGTTTCTTTATGAAAACTTGGCGATTGAAACCAACCTCATTCGTGGTGCCTTCGCAGCTGGCGTGCAAAAGCTCCTGTTTTTGGGGTCATCCTGTATCTATCCAAAACACGCCCCGCAGCCGATAGAGGAGGGGGCATTGCTCTCTGGCCCTCTGGAAGCCACCAACGAATGGTATGCCATTGCTAAAATTGCCGGCATAAAATTGTGTCAGGCCTTCAGGCGGCAATATGATTGTGACTTCATTTCTGCCATGCCAACCAACTTGTATGGGCCGGGTGACAACTTTGATCTGACAAGCAGCCACGTTTTGCCTGCCCTTATGCGCAAAGTGCACGAAGCGAAGATAAGCGGAGCTGTATCCTTTGAGATTTGGGGAACGGGTGCTCCGCGCAGAGAGTTTTTACACTGCGATGATTGCGCGGATGCTCTGGTGCATTTACTCAAGACTTACTCTGCAGAAGAACACATCAATGTTGGCTTTGGTGCGGACATTTCAATTCTGGAACTTGCGCAACGGCTCTCCAAGGTTTTGGGTTATCAAGGTGCCATTACACAGGACACCTCCAAACCAGATGGAACTGCGAGAAAGCTAATGAGCTCAGCCCGTTTGCAGCGGTTGGGGTGGGAGCCATCCATCTCGCTGGATAAAGGAATTCGCCAAACCTATCAGTGGTTTTTGGAAAACGGGGTGCAGAAAGAGCTGGTTTAACGCAGCTTTCTCGAAAACACTTGGACACCCGCAAATGTCACAGTGAAATTAGAAGCAGTTTCAGTCATGGTATCTCGCTGAGATTGGGCGTTGGAGCGGATGTTGATCTCTGCATCCTTCTGCCCCTAAACCAAAGGGATAGCACCATGATTGAACGCATGCACACCAAGCAGCGTATGAGCAAGATCGTCAAGCACAACGGCACCGTTTATCTGTGTGGTCAGGTTGGCGTGCGCGGTGAAAGCATCAAAGAACAGACCGCAGAATGCCTGCGCCGTGTTGATGAACTGCTTGTTGAAGCAGGGTCCAGCCGCGAGCAGATTCTGCAAGCCATCGTCTGGCTCTCTGACATGCGCGACTTTGCTGAGATGAACGAAGTCTGGGATGCATGGGTGCCAGAAGGGCATGCGCCCGCACGTGCATGTGGTGAAGCCCGTCTTGCTTCTCAGGAGTTGTTGGTGGAAGTCATCGTAACAGCGGCTTACGATTAAGACAGACAGGTGTTTGGAGCTGTTTTGCTTGGTTTTATTCAACCAAGGGGCACAGTTCCACTCCTATGACTTCGCGAGTGCGCGCCTTGCTCATGTGCAGGGTGCGCTCTTAGGAGTAAAGCTGAGAGGCGCTTGTCCTCGCCATTTGCGAACCATGGCAAATGTTAAAGTGAGCACGGCTTAGTGGATGACCACCACTACGTGATTAGAAGGCAAGCAGTCGTACTCTTTGCGTAAAAGCGGTCAGTTATCAGCCAAAACTTATTCCCCTTTCCAAAATCTCTCGTACTCTGAATTTATGCCTACGTAACGGGCTGCTGGCGGACCGTCCGTCAGTTTGTCGTAGGCTGGGTGGGGCTTCTGAGAGAAGTAACGTATCTTTCAGTGGTCCGGTGGAACCGATTTTCAAACGTGACCGCATGGTTTGAGAGGAAGGACCCAAGTCTGAAGGGCATCACGCGGTGGCACGAACCTGTCAGAGTGGTTGCGTGTCAGGGATGAAGGAACTGTTTTAGTAAGGAAACTTGCTGGAATAAGCCATTGTCCTTCCAGGAAACTGGCTATCGTGTCTTTCAGGATAAGAGGCGATGTTGTCCATAACAAAATGCCCGGGCAAGGCGACAGCCAATGCCGAAGAAACTAACTACACCAAATAGCGCAGGTATTGCCTGCTCGCCTTGCTCCTCCCGTCTCTCGGGAATTTAAGCTCCACCACTGCCGGCAAAGCCGTGCGGTGCTCTTTGTGTTTGCGGCAATCACAATGCGTTGAAAATGTGCTCCGGCATTTTACGTTGCACGTCCACTTTGCAGGCAAACCCCATATGCGCCAGCACATCCCGCTTGGGTTTGATGCCGGGGGCAACCTCAGTCAGCACCAGCCCGTTAGGCCCCAGCTGGAAGACGGCGCGCTCGGTCACATAAAGCACTTCCTGCCCGTTGGTTTTGGCATTCAAGGCATTGAAGGTGATGTGGTCGGTTTGCTCTACAAACTTTGTGTGGGTGCCATTGCGCGTCACTTTGAGTTTGTCTTTGCGGTACTCAACCTGCGAGTCTGCCCCCGTTAACAAACCGCAAAACACCAGCTTTCTGGCATTCTGTGAGATATCGATGAAGCTGCCTGCCCCAACGATTTTGCCATTCACTTTGGAGAGGTTCACATTCCCATGCCGATCCACTTCACTCATGCCTAGAAAAGCAATGTCCAGTCCGCCGCCGCTATAAAAGTCAAACTGATCCAGTGAAGAAAGCAGTGCTTCAGACCCCAGAACCGCGCCATAAAGAGAATCTCCCAAAAACTGGCCGTTGTGATGCCCATGTTCGCAGGAGAGCCAGATCCTCTCGGCCAGCTGCTTGCGCTGCTCGGTAAAGCGAAGGCCAGCAGGAACGCCAAAGCCGATATTCACGGCCGCGTTCTCGATCAGCTCCTCCGCCGCCCGGCGAGCAATCACCTTGCGGGCAACTTCGCTGGGTTCGTTTTGAACTCTGGCATGGGAGGGTTTTATATCCCCGCTGAGAGCCGGGCTGTAAGGCGTGTCATAGGCAATAGTCTGGCCGGGGGCCTCAACAATTGCATCCAGAAAAACGCCCGGAACCGCAACAGAGCGGGCAGGTAGGCTCCCGGTTTGCACCACGTTTCTCACCTGCGCAAAACAATGACCGCCACTGTTATGCGCAGCCGTCGCCAAGCTGAGACAATCAAGGGTGACAGCTTCTTCATTAAGGCTGAGATTGCCTTTCGTGTCTGCTACAGACCCACAGATCAAGGCAAGGTCGATTTTGAATGGGCGGTACCGAAGATACTCCTGACTATGCAGGTGAACCAATTCCACAAGCTCATGCTTGCAAGACTTGCTGCATTTGCCCCCGCCATGTCTGGGATCAACAAACGTCCCCAGTCCGGTGCGGGTGAAGAGGCCGGGACGCCCTGCGCCAATCTCGCGGATCAACTGCTGAATAACTCCGGCTGGCAGGCAATAGGCCTCCAGCTTGTCTTGAGAGATCAGTTTCTGGAGGGAACGAGTGAGAACGAAGTGAGATGTAATAATGCCGCGCAGCATTCCCTTATGCGCAAACCGGTTCAGCCCCCGCTTGTCGCCATCTCCGATGGAGAGCGAGTTGATGATGAAAAGGTTTTGGGGATGCCCCGTTGAAAGAAACCGCTGCTCGATGGCCTCCAGCAAAGCTTCCGGCGTTGCAAGGCCCCGGCCACAACCGCCAATGACGATGGTATCGCCATCTTCCACAAAGGCCGCAATTTCACGCGCACTGCAGATCTGCATCCTGCTGGTTCCCGGAGTTCGTGTCCGTTTTGTCTTTGCACCGATTATCCCTCAAACCCTGAAAAGTCCGGTTAAGGCACATGCAGATGAAATTAAGGCCTTTAGAAGCAATGCTTTAAGCATGTGTGGCAAGAAAGATGCTTTTCAAACTATTATAATTTGTTATGTAAGTGGCTCAAATTTACAAAAAAGACTGGCTTAAAGTTGACTGTGTTTCAGGAAGATCAAGTGTTTCAGGTGGGAGAATTTATTCGTGGGGGCGGATTCCGTGACACCTATGAATGTGCGTCTGACCCAACGAAGCTCCTGAAGTTTGACCGGTATGAGGCTGGCGAGCGCAAAGTCAAAAGCCGTGGGTTTTTGAAAGACCTGTTTCGGTCGGTGCGTGCGAAATTAGGTTACAAGAAACAGCGTTTAAGCGGCAATCAGGATGAGTTGCTGGGGTGGCAGCACATTCAGGATGTTGGTTTGGAAGACCACCAGTCTTTCGCGAAAGTCTACGGGATTGTGGAGACGGATCGCGGACCTGCTTTGCTGACCGAGAAGATCGACAACTTTTGGCACCCGGAAATCCGAAGTATCCGGGATTACATCAGTCGCCATGGCCGGGTTGAGGACAAAGAACTTATTCGCGCTTTGATTGATTACTTTAAAATCTTACGTCAGAACCACGTTTCCTGTTTTGCTGACAGACCAGAAAACATGGGCATTGTTCTCGATACTGCAGGCAATAAGTACATCAAGAGTTTTGACGTAAAGCCGTACCTGAACCATCAATTGCTGCCTCTTCATAAGATTGACTATCTTAACAAGAAGCGGATAAGGCGGCGGTTAGATCGCCACCTCGATATTTTAAGTGGCGATAGTTCCAGTGACGGCCACAAGATTTGATCTAGCTAAGCTGAGTGGCTTGTTTTGTTAAACTAGCCACTGATTGAGAAAGGCTCGCCTCATTTCTCACCTACAGTTCATTTGCTTGCTGTATTTCGGCCAATTTTCTTCACCTATACGCGCCTTGTATCTGGGTTGGCTTCAGTTAAGCTGACGGGATTGCAAATTTGGTGAGCGCGATATTTTGTGCGCTGATTTTTCTGGTGTTATCAATCAAATGAAATTGGGGCGGGCTTCGTGGCGCAGAGTGAGGCAGTAAATACTTCCGTGTTGGCATTGTTTAAGCTGAGCGCGTTTCGTCGATTTTTTGGTGTTCTTGTTCCGGCAGCATTCGCGGACTGGATCGATTTCATCGCTATCATGGTGCTTGTTAGTTACAGCTGGGAAATGGGCGCGACCGAGGTTGCCAGTGTCATCATGGCAGCGACTTTGCCCCGTGTGATCTTCGGCCTGCCAGCCGGTGTTCTGGTTGACCGGATTGGGGCTGGCCCTGTGCTGATCGCCGGTTTGCTTCTCCGAGCCGGGTTGATGGTTGGCATGTTCTTTTTTGCCACCAGTCTTTCGCTTCTTATTGCTTTTGTGTTTTTTAAAGCCGCTGTTTCAGCTGCCTTTATGCCCGCGCAGCAATTGGCACTGAAGAAGATTGTGCCGTCGAACATGCTGACGCAGGCTGTCAGCGTGGACCATTTCGTCATTCAGTCTACCAAGGTTTTTGCACCGGTTTTGGGTGGTGCTTTGCTTGCGATCTGGAGCCCACATAATGTCTTCCTGCTTGGCGGTGCCAGCTTTGCAGTGGCCTCTCTAATTTCTCTGAGTCTGTTAGGCGTGCTGAAAAAGGACGCAGAAGATGAGACCGAAGAAGCCTCTGAGAAAAGCAGCGTGCTGAACGATGCCAAGGTTGGGCTGGCCTATCTCTGGAAAACACCGCGTCTCATGCTCGGCATGGCGCTCATCTGCCTCTTTATATTCAGCGTCTTTCTTTATGAGGCTGTCCTGTTGTTGCTCATTAAAGAAACCGGTCAGCCAGAGAGTGCTGCTGGACCAATCCTAGGTTCGATTGGTGTTGGCGGGCTTATCGGAACTTATCTGACGGCCAAGATCGGCGATCGTATCAACTTGCATTTGCTGATGGTGATTGGCTCCTTCTTCGGAGGCGCTCTTACCATGGTGGCGGGTTGGATGCCGTTTAGTCCGGTGCCTTGGGGGATGCAGGAGCAGATGGTTCTCTGGTTTATTGGGGGGGCATTTACCAGCTTTATCACGGTGCCCTTTGGAGCAATCATTGTTAAGCAAACGCCTGAGTATTTGCTGGGACGGATCTCATCGGTTGGTGAAATGCTGCAATCTGGTTTGACGCTGATTGCGATCCCGATCGGTGCATTTCTGGCAGAGCAGTGGTTTGTATCCATGCCCTTCTTTGTGGGTGGTGCTATCATGTGTGTGGGAGCAGTGTTTGGGTTATTTGCTGCGCTCAACCTTGGGAAGGCGCCTGATGCGGAGCCTGTGATTTCAGAGGAAGCTGTCTAAGCATTCCATCAGTTGTTACGACTTTAATTGCGCTCGACCTTGCTTGATGGGTGAGGCATTCTCGCTGCATTGCTCAAATCTGCCACCTGTGCTGAGCAATGAGGGGGAAATGAAATGACAGGCTTTGTATTTAACACGTCAGCCAGCGTTGTATGTGAGCCCGGTGCGGTTCAGAAGCTGGATGAGCTCACGCTGGAGACCGTCGGCAAACGCGTTTTTCTGGTGAGCGACAAGGGATTAATGAAGGCAGGTCTTGTTGAACCTGTGATCGCTCAGCTGGAAGCCGCTGGAATTGACGTCACGTTGTTTGATGATGTTGTTGCCGACCCGCCAGAGGCCATCGTGCTGCAAGCCGTTGATATCGCTAAAGCAGCCAGTGTGGATGGTGTTATTGGTTTGGGCGGCGGGTCCTCGCTGGATGTCGCTAAGCTTGTTGCATTGCTTGTTGGGGGAGGCGAGCAGCTTGCTGATATCTACGGTGTTGGAATGGCGCAGGGCAAAAGGCTGCCGTTGATCCTTATCCCGACAACCGCTGGAACAGGGTCTGAAGTGACGCCAATATCCATCATCACGACGGGTGAGGCTGAGAAGAAAGGCGTTGTGTCTCCATCCCTTTTGCCTGATGTGGCGGTGCTGGATGCGGATCTCACGGTTGGGCTGCCACCACATGTCACGGCTGCAACTGGCATTGACGCGATGGTGCATGCAATTGAGGCCTACACGTCGACATCTGCAAACAACAACCCGGTGTCCAAAGTACTGGCACAAGAAGCCCTGCGGTTGCTTGGAGCGAACATCGAAAAGGCCGTGAACACGCCGCAGGATAAAGAGGCGCGTTCCAACATGCTGCTTGGTTCCATGTTGGCGGGGCAGGCGTTTGCCAACTCTCCGGTGGCGGCTGTTCATGCGCTGGCTTATCCGATTGGTGGCATCTTCCATGTACCGCACGGAGTTTCCAATGCGTTGGTTTTGCCGCACGTGATGCGGTTCAACTTGCCAACCTGTGCGCAGGCTTATGCTGAGTTAGCTCCGTTGGTGTTCCCGGAGCTCGCAGAGATTCCGGCCGATAGTCGAGGCGGCGTGTTTGCGGACCGGTTGGCGGAGCTTTCGAAAGTTCTGGGCGTTGAAACAACGCTTCGTGAAGTGGGCATTGGTGAGCAAGACGTTGTGAAGCTGGCCAGTGAAGCGATGAAGCAAACGCGGTTGCTGGTGAATAATCCACGTGAGGTGGACGAGGATAGCGCCTTGAAGATCTACCAGCAGGCTCTTTGAGAACGGATTGAAGCGGAGACCATAGACGATGAGCAAACCCAAAAAACCGGCTGCACACACTCGCGCGCAATACACGTTCTTCAGTAATGTTCAGACCCGTTGGGAAGACAATGATGTTTATGGGCACATCAACAATGCGGTCTACTACAGTTACTTTGATAGTGCTGTGAACGCCTATCTCATTGAGAACGATGCTCTCAACATTCATGAGGGGGAGGAGATCGGGCTGGTTGTGGAATCTGGCTGCCAGTACTTCTCTGAGATCGCCTACCCGGACAAGATCGATATTGGGCTGCGTGTCGGGCACGTGGGCAACAGCTCTGTGCGATACGAACTGGCTTTATTTGCACAAGATGCTGAGACTGCTGCGGCACAAGGATTTTTTACGCATGTGTACGTAGATCGTGCGACACGCAGGCCGCAAACGCTCTCCGGCAATCTGCGTACTGCACTTGAAGCGCTTCTACTACAGGTTGCTGATTCTTAATTGTTAAAAATGTAATGATTAATTGCACTTATAATAAATAGATGATGAGCGCATAAAACGATAAAACTTTCAGAAATTACTCAATTAATGCCTTAAATACCCACGGGTTAACCACTGGTTGAGATTTACAAGCTTAGGATGCCGCCAAGTCATGGGCAATGACTTCTATTCGGGAGAAATCGGGTCATGAGGCGGGTCCTCCAGCTATTTACGAATTTGCAGCTGTCGATGAAAATCGGTGGTGGCTTCATTATTGTACTCTTGCTTTCCGCTGCAGCTGGTGGGATCGGAATCTTTTCTATCTCTCAGCTCACCAAGCAAACAGAGATGACAAATGCAACCATGCGTTTAATGCAGGGCCTGCATGATACGACATCAGCGCGCGAAACTTATCTGCGCAGCTTGAGCAAGTATGATGCAACCGCCGCGGCTGATGAGCTGAACCTGCTGGGTGCAGATTTGGAAGCTCTTCATGAGCAGGTTGTTGCAGATGGCAAAGATGGCACTGCCTTTGAAGAGACCCACGAAAATGTGCGGGCTCTGAAAGGCCTGTTCAGCCGCGTTCGCATGTCGACCGATATTCAGGAATCACAAGTTGCCAAGATGATGTCTGCTGTTGTCAATCTTCAGATGATTGGCAAAAAGGTTCAGGCTGACATCTCAAAGATTGCGGCCTCGGCGACTGAGCAGGACAAGCTGGCCAAAGAGCAGTTGAAAGAAGCTGACAAAGCGGGCCGTCTTGTTGCGACTATTCAGAGCCAGGCTCTGAACATGCGCTACTTCTTCGTGAAGGCGACTACAAGCTCTGAAGAAGGCGCACTGCGCAAAACGTTGCTCAGCGCTGCGAAAGCGCGCCGTGAGATCAAGAAACTGCAGAAAATCCAGCTGTCACATCTGGATGCAAAGGTTCTTCAAAGTCTGGCGGGTGTCTCAGATACGCTGGTTGATAAACTGAAAGCCCTGCGCGACTCTACGGATTTCTCCGAGATGTATTCGCTGCGCCAAGACATCACTGCAAGCATTGACGTGCTCGGCGAAACGGCTCAGCTGGTCATCGGCTTTACTTATCGCTCTATTGATGATGCGAACAGGAAGCAGGCTGAAGCGGTTGATCGTAAGCAGCAGGTTGATGCAGCACTGGCCTCAGTTTCCAACATCACACGCCAGACACTGGCTGTGAGCTCGTCTTCTCTTTCCTTCCTGCGCGCAGGTTCTGGTGTGAAGTCTGAGGAAGTCTCCAAGGAGATTGATCAGCTCGGTGCAGCAGGCCGCGAGTTTAAAACGGGTGTGAAAGACATCGAAGGCGGCGTGAAGGCCTCTAAAGATGCCATCAAAGAAATCGCTGCGATCCGGTCTGGTTTCGGCTCAATGGCAAATGGTAAGAAAGAACTTGCCAGCCTTGTGACGAAGCTCACTGAGCAGTCTGAAACCGTTCAGGGCCAGATCATTGATATTGCGGCATCTGAAGCTGAGAATGCGAGCGCGGCTGGTGATCTAGCAACCAACCTGATTGCGACAACCGTTGCTGTTGGTCTTGCACTTGGTGCGTTGATTGCATTGGGTCTGTCTCTTGCCATCACTCGTCCGACTAAGCGTCTGACTGGTATCATGGAGCGCCTGGCAAATGGCGATACTGATGTTGAGATTGCTGGCGTAAAGCGTAAAGACGAAATTGGCGATATGAGCCGCACGGTTCAGGTCTTCCGCGACAACGCACTGGAACGTGCACGTTTACGCGAAGAGCAGGCGCATGTTGCTGAAAAGGATGCGGAGAAGCAGCGCGAAGTTGAGCAGCTGATCACTGACTTCCGAAACACCGCCGCCAACCTGCTGACCTCCGTGAATGACAGCATGGGTGAGATGGGTGAGACAGCCAGCGTGATGGCTGACCTTGCTCGCGGTACCTCTGATCAGACAGAGCGGGCAGCGGCCTCTTCAACTGATGCTGCAAACAACGTGCAGATGGTTTCTGCCGCAGCTGAAGAGCTGAGCAGCTCCATTGAGGAAATTGCACGTCAGGTGAGTGCAACAACCTCCGTTGTTGCCAAAGCAACTGAGAGTGCGCATGTTTCCAATGACCGCATCAATGAGCTGGCCGATGCCACAGTCAAGATTGGTGAAGTTGTCGGGCTGATCCAGGCGATTGCCGAGCAGACCAACTTGCTGGCTCTGAATGCGACGATTGAAGCAGCGCGTGCTGGGGAAGCTGGTAAGGGATTCGCAGTCGTTGCGGCTGAGGTGAAGGAACTTGCCAACCAGACGTCCAAAGCTACAGAGGAAATCAGCTCCCAGATTTCTGCGATTCAGAACTCTACAACAGATGCTGTATCCTCCATCGAGGGCATCTCGCATACAATGGATGAGGTTACCGCATTTACCTCTGCAATTGCGACGGCTGTTGAGCAGCAGGGGGCTGCGACAACTGAGATTAGCCGCAACGTGCAGGAAGCTGCTGTTGGAACATCCAGCGTAAACGAGAATATGACGTTGGTCTCTGATGCAGTGAGTGAAACCAATACCGCGTCCTCACGTGTGCTGACAGCCTCTACAGAGGTGACTGAAAGTACGCGCGCGCTTGGCAGAGAAGTTGATGACTTCCTGACTGCGGTCGCGAAAGTCGGCTAACACACTCAAAATTTTAAAAATTGAGAGGCAGCTTAGATATTCTAAGCTGCCTTTTATTTTGTTCTGATTAAGCAAGATGATTTCAGTTAAACATTTCTAGGAGAAATAGTATTTTAGAGTTGTAATAATTCGAATTTATAGAATTACACGTAAGTATTTTGTCTTTGTTGTGCCGCAAAGATAAATACAAAACTCTGATATATATGTATAGAATAACATATGCATGCTGAATATACTATAGAATGACTTGGTGAATTAATAATAATCGTTTTTTAAATTAACTGCTCGTCAATTTATGAAATACATATTCTGTCTGCTTGAATTTTATTCACTTAAGTAACGAAATAGAAAAACATAGAGGCAGCTATGTCGCCGGGTGCACATCTGTCCGATACTGAAAAAACATTCAGTGAGGCAGACATCATTGTTAGCAAGACTGACTTAAAGGGCCGCATTACGTACTGTAATGAGATCTTTTGCGAGATTGCCGGATACTCCTATAAAGAGCTAATAGGTCAGCCACACAGCATTATTCGTCATCCAGACATGCCTCGGTGCGTCTTTGAACTTCTTTGGAAGCGGATTGCGGACGGACATGAGGTCTTTGCGTATGTAAAGAACCTTTGCCGGGGCGGTGAGTTCTATTGGGTGTTCGCCCATGTCACTCCCACCTTCGACAATGCAGGAAAGATCATCGGATATCATTCAACACGCAGAGTGCCAGAACGAAAGATCCTCAATGACGCGATCATCCCGTTCTACCAGCAGCTCATTGAGATGGAGCAGGCTCCGAAGAGCCGGAAAGACGGGCAACACAACAGCTCTGAATTTTTGGCGAACTACCTCTCCGATAATCGGGTGACCTATGATGAATTTATCCTCACTCTCTAAGAGTGTCTTCCTAAGTTGCCTGACGGCTGCAACCTGCATTGCTATTACGCTTCTGGGCATGGGAGGGGAGAGCAGTCTGCTTTCAATCCTCTCTGGTCTGGCAGGCATCGCAGCGGTGCTCTCTCTGTTTTACGTGCTCAAAGTACGGCGCGTGCTGAAACACGTGACTGAGGTCGCAACCTCTCAAGCATGCGGTGATTTGGAGGCTCGCACTCTTGTAGGAATGGATCATGGAGAGTTGAAGGACCTTCTTGCGAGTGTGAACTACTCCACCGACAAGACGGATTCCTTTATTCGCGAAATGGTGGCGTCCACCCACGCTTTGTCTGCGAACAAGTATTACCGCCGCGTTGTCACGCGCGGACTACAAGGCTCGTTTCTGGTCTATGCAACTCAGGTGAACGAGGCGATCGCAAAGGTGCAAAACCGGATCTGCGATTTTTCTGGTCAAACTGATGCCTTTGAACAGTTGACCCGAAATGCGACAGATCTGCTTTCCAGCTCTGGCCAGAACATGAGCGACAACGCGCAGCAGATGGAACAGTCGGCAGACCTGACCCTTCAACGCGCATCTGCAGTGACTGTGGCCTCTGAGGAAACATCCGCAAACGTGCAAACAGTATCTGCTGCTGTTGAGGAGCTTTCTGCCTCTGCCGCCGAGATCGGTAATCAGGTGAAGTTTACCGCTGATGTTACCAGAACTGCAGTTCAGGAAGTTGAAGCTGGCGAAACCAAGATCAGCAGCTTGAGCGCCGCCGCCGAAACCATCGGCGATGTTGTGGAACTCATCAGCTCCATTGCAGAACAGACTCACTTGCTGGCACTCAATGCGACGATTGAAGCTGCGCGGGCAGGGGAAACCGGCAAAGGATTTGCTGTCGTGGCAGGTGAGGTAAAGGATCTGGCAGGCCAGACCTCTGATGCGATCGGTCAAATCTCTGGCCAGATTGAGGCCATCCAGTCAGCCACCGCGGAAACAGTTGTCTCGTTTAAGCAGGTTGCAGAATCCATTTCCAAGATTGAGAGCGTCACGGATTCAATTTCGCTCTCCGCAAGACAGCAAGCCGAAGCGACCACTGAGATCGCCCAGAACATTGCCGAGGCTTATTCTGGTACCCGGCTTGTGGCCAGTAATGTGGCAGATGTTTCGACCTATGCGAATGAAACGGAAAATGCTGCCGAGAACGTTATTGGATCTGCGGTTGAGATGAACCAACAGATTGCGTCGCTGTCTTCCGCTGTGACCGAGTACATCTCTGAACTGCGCGAGGGCCCGCTGAGCAACAGTGAGATGCGCACTTAATACCCCTTTGTCCTGAAACACGATATGGGAGACCTAATTCGTGTTTCAGGACGCTCTCAAGGGCTGAGCTTCATACCAAGTGGCTATCTCAACTTTAAGGATAGCGACATGAAAACTCTGGTTCTTGGAACTCTCTTGGCAATGACCTGCACGGCTGCTTTGGCAGAGCAGCAGATTGCGGGATATGACCGCCTCACCGTACCGGCTTCTCATCGCAGCTCTGCTGTTGCGGCATCTGTCTGGTATCCGATCGAAACACCAACCTACCGTAATGTGATTGGTGACAATGCGGTCTTTAAGGGAACCTCCGCCTATATCGGTGCGGCGATCAAAGACGGCAAGCATCCACTTATTGTGCTCTCGCATGGTTCTGGTGGTAACATGGATGGGCTTTCATGGCTGTCATCAGGATTGGCACTGAAAGGTGCAATGGTCCTTGCAGTCAACCACCCGGGCAGCACCTCTGGCGATTCCTCTCCTCGCCGGTCCATGCGCTTGAACGAGCGGGCGCAGGATTTGACAGCCGCACTGGATGAGCTTCTGAATGATCCGGCTTTTGCGGTCTATATTGATGAAGACCGTATCACTTCTCTGGGGTTCTCTTTGGGAGGGGCGACTGCATTGAATTTGGCTGGCTTGCGGTTCGGTGGAGAGCGTTACAACGAGTACTGCAACGGCCTTGGCAAGGGACAAGCGGACTGTGTCTTTCTCTCCAAGGGTGGCGTTGATTTTGCCAGGATGCCCTCTGGCTTTTCAAAAGGTGCCCGCGACAATCGTGTCTCAGCGGTTATCGCTGTCGACCCCGGCTTCACATATGGCATTGCTGAGCAGAGCCTCGCGGACGTTTCACAGCCCGTTCTGCTGCTGAACATTGGTGAAGAGAACCTCTGGAAAGCTGCTGATGTCGGAGAAGAGGGAAGTAACTTGGTGGGGAAGTTGGAAAACGCCTCACACGCTGTCGTCAAACCCGGACACCACTTCACATTTCTGGCGGAATGCAAGCCGGAAGGTCCTGCCGTGCTGGCAGCTGAAAAAGATGATCCGGTATGTGATGATCCTGAAGGAACCAATCGAGCACAGATACATGCCGATATTCTCGAAGAGATCGCACGCTTTTTGAAGCTGTAAACGGAGAGAGCTGTGAAGCTCCCTCTCTATGCAATCAGAGGAGGCCTTGCTCGCGCCTGGCCTCTTCCAGTTCCTCCTCATCAGTATAGCCGATGAGAATACCCGCCTGAAGCTCCTTACCTGCGTTCGCCATGATTTGCTCGTCTGTCATCGTAATACGGGTGTGGTGCTTCCGATACCAGGCAAACAACGCCTCGCTCATACGCTCTCGTTCTGCAGCGAATGAGGGATTAGCGCCAAGGTCATTCAACTCTTGTGGGTCTTCTTCAAGATCAAAGAGCATGGGGCGGAAACCTTCTGCATGGATGAACTTCCAGCGTTTGTCCATGATCATCGCAAGGCGGCAATCTGCAACCGGCAGTCCAAGGTCCATCCGCGCATTGCGCATGGAATAGTCGTATTCACTAATCGCAAACTCACGCCACTGAACAGGCTCGATAGCTTCTAGCAAAGGTAGGAGTGAGCGGCCTTCCAACACGTTCGGTTTTGGAGTGCCACCACAGAACTCGACAAATGTCGGAGCCAGATCGATTGCTTCGACCAGCTCATCGCTGACAGTACCTCGAGTGGTATCAGCCTCTGCTCTTGGATCAACAACGATCAGCGGAATTTTGACGGATGGTTCGTGGAAGAGCTCCTTCTCGCCCATCCAATGATCCCCCAAGTAATCCCCATGGTCGGAGGTGAACACTATCATGGTGGTGTCTGTCAGGCCCTTTTCGTCGAGAAATGCCATGAGCTTACCGATTTCATCGTCGATCTGTTTGATCAGGCCCATGTAAGCAGGAATGACTTTGGCTCGCGTTTCATCATTGGAGAACGCCTTGGAAACGCGCTCACCCATAAAGGCTTCAAACACAGGATGAGGATTTTGCTTCTCGTCATCTGAGCGAACGACGGGCAGAACATCATCTGCTCCATACATGTCATGGTAGGGGGCAGGGACGATATAGGGCCAATGAGGTTTGATGAGAGAAAGATGCACACACCATGGCTCATCACCGGCAACGGCAACAAAGTCCTTAAACCGCTGAATCATGTAGGGAGTTTCGGCATGTTCAGCCTGAACCCGGGCCGGTTTGTCAGCATGTCCCAGCAACCAGCCTGAGAGGATTTCTCCATCATCGCTTTCAGCGGAGTTCGCCCATTGCTCCCATTGGTTGGGGCCGTGGTATCCTTTGGCTTGGAGGTAACTGTCGTAGTGCGGATTGGGAGAGTAGGGCCCGTCAGGGTGAAGACCGTCATCTCGCTCAAACACTTCAAACCCGCATTCAGCAACGCGGGCACCAATAAAGCTTTCCGGAGAAATACCGAGGCGGGCCATGCCGTCAGAGTCAGCACGCATATGGGTCTTACCGACCAACACGTTGCGAACGCCGATGTCTTGCAAATGATCCCCGAGTGTCGGCTCTCCGACACGAAGCGGAATGCCATTCCATGTGCTTCCATGGGACCGCACATAACGCCCTGTATAGAAACTCATCCGAGACGGGCCACAAATAGGAGATTGAACATAAGCGCGGTTAAACCGAACGCCCCGTTCCGCAAGCTTGTCGATATGTGGAGTGTGCAGATGCGGGTGACCGTAACAGCTCAGATAATCAAACCGTAATTGATCACACATGATCCAGAGCACATTGCGCCCGTTAGACATCTCAAACACCTCCCCCGTTTGCTGTGGTCATACTCCCTTATTTGTCGCGGGATTAGCAAGAGGAACCCCGTGTTTTACCTGACCTAAATGGCGTTGAGATTTTCAATCATTGCTGAGCAAATTTTGCTGGTTATACTATTGCGTGTTTTTTGATTTAATGATTTTGGGGGAGATTGTTGAAATGTATTTGGCGAAGAAATTTATCGCATCAAGTGTTGGGATGCTTGGCTTAATCAACTTGTCTATGATGCAAACCGCAGGTGCTGAAGAACGTGTTGTTTCCATTCCTGTCGATAACCAGAGTGTGGTCGGTACCTTGGAGACTGCAGCACAAGAAAACGCACCACTCGCAATTTTGCTGCATGGTTTCACCGGAACGCGTGACGAGCTGCCGGTGAAGGAAACAGAAGAAGGTGTCTTCTCCCGCATGGCACGCTTGCTGGCCGAAAGCGGTGTTTCATCGCTGCGTATTGATTTTCGAGGCTCAGGCGAAAGTGATGGAGAGTGGGAGGATACAACATTCTCCGGGCAGATTAAGGATGCCGTCACAACCATTGACTGGATACGTGCCCAAGAGCAATTCAAAGGCACCAAGATTGCGTTGATTGGATGGAGCCAGGGTGGACTTGTTGCCAGCCATGCAGCTGCTGCACGACCAGATGTCGACACTGTTGTATTGATGGCGCCAGCGACCAATCCGTTGGTGACTTTTACCGGACTCTTCGGGATGGACTTGGTGAACAAAGCCATGGCTGCTGATCCCGAGACGCCGATCACTGGAAGCTTGCCATGGGGTGTCGAGACCACACTGAAAGCTAAGTTCTATCAAGAGATGCCTGTCACCAGTCCATTGGCAGCAGTGGCGCACTACGACGGGCCATTACTTGTGATGATGGGTCTTAAGGATGCCCTGATCACACCACAGCCAGCAATTGGTGAGGCGTGGATGGCTTATCATGATGGTGAAGAAAAACTCATCGTGCTCGATACTGATCATGTTTGGAGTGCGTTTGAAGGTCCGCAGATGATTGATGAACACGTCGTTCCGGCTATCTTAGAATGGTTTGACGCGCAGCTTTAAAGCAGAACTCGGTCAGCCGCTTACAATAGGCAGCTGACCGCCACTGAAGAACTTTCAGTATAATTTTGCCGGTGTTCCGCTAAGTTTTGCGCTGTAATGCTTCCTTACGCATTGATTTTCGTGAGCCAGATGACAGCAGACGTGGTCTGGGACGGTTTCTTAAGCTTCGACGAAACGTTGCAGGTCGTTGAAGCTGCTGCTCCAACCTTGGTCGTGGTTTTTGGTCTGCTCGGGGTCGGCGAATACTCTTTGTACCATGGTCATCCGGGTGCCATTCTCGATAGCTTCGAAGGTCACCTCAACGTCAGTCTCGTGCCCGCGGACGCCGTCATTGGTCCAGCCCCATGTGAAGCAAAGCCGACTGGGACGGTCCAGAACCTTGTAGATGCCCGAAACCGTATAAGCTCCGCCTTCCTTGGAGGATGTCATGGTGGTTTTCCATTTGCCACCGGTGCGCACATCCATTTCGCATTCCGGGGTGGCCATGCCTTCAGGGCCCCACCACTGCACGAGCATCTCTGGATTCGTCCAGGCATCAAAGACTTTTTCGGGAGAAGCTTTGAAGTCCCGTGTGATGCGCAGTGTGGTTTCTTCCTGTGTCATGCTATCGGCTACTGTCATTGTCTTCCCCTTGCTGATTGTCGAGTAACGTTTCCAATCGATCGAAACTGGTGTTCCAGAAGGCTCGGTAACGCTCTATCCATTGATGTAGGTCTGCAAAACGTTCTTTCTTCAATGCACACACCCTCCATTGCTTTTCGATGCGTCGTTCGATGAGGCCAGCGCTTTCGAGCAGCTTAAGATGCCGGGATATGGCCGGAGCAGACATCTTGAAGGGTTCAGCCAGTTGTCCGACTGGCAAGTCTCCTTCATTGAGAAGTCGCTCAACAATGGCAAACCTCGTCGGGTCGGCCAAAGCTCCAAAAACTTCCGGAAAGTTGGTTTGTGTATTCATTTCACCATCTCTTTAATTAACCTAATTGTTAAATGAAAAATTGCAGTGCGTCAATCTTTGCTCGTGATTCATTTTTCACGGATTTGCGCGTGGTAGAGAGAGAAAGGGGGCTATGGGAGCTCTTGGCGAAGAAAGTTGCTCACAGGCTGAGTAATTTACAAATATATCTACGCGTCACTCTGGCAATAAATAGTAACAATTAATGCGCAAAAAATAGATCTGCCAAACGCTGTAATTTCTTCAACATTCAGAAGCAGAAACTCATAGAAAACCGAGAGGAACTGCGATAGGTGGCAATCTATTCCTTGGTGTTTAGGCATGAGTTTCAGCACCTTCCCTCAAAATCAAATGATGTGTCACCCGCTGGCCAATTTCCGCGGGCACTACGGCACACTTCCGGAATACGCAGGCCAGTTATGAGTGAGATGGTTTCGCAGGCCCCAGCTCAGGGGAACGTTAAATTTGGCATCCTCTGGATGGTAGCAGCCATGTTTATGTTCGTGATTGTTGACAGTGTAGGCAAGTATTTGTCTCTGTCATATCCAGTGCTGCAGGTGGTCTGGGGGCGGATGTTTTTCCATCTGCTGTTCATGCTGGTCTTCTTGGCGCCTCGCGTAAAAACAATGATCGCCCCCAACAACGGGTCAGTGGTTTATCTGCGTGCAATTCTTGTTTTGGTTATGACAATCGGCTCGGTTGCAGCTGCTCAACTGATCCCCGTCGCAACGCTCCACGCTATTGCGCTGCTCTCTCCTATGATGGTGACGGCCATGTCTGTTCCAATTCTGGGTGAGCAGGTTGGAATGCGGCGTTGGGCTTCCATCCTCGTGGCGTTCATTGGAGCTCTGTTGATTGTGAAGCCGGGTGCTGGTGTTCTTGATCTAGGTGCGCTGATCGCTGTGGCAACAATTGTGGTTTATTCTGCAGGTCATATCGTGGCGCGGTACGCGAGCAAGTTTGATAATCCGTCCACTGTGCTGTTTCATACTGCTCTGCTGGGGGCTGTGGTCACCTCTCTCTTTACGCCATTTTTCTGGCAGGCGCCTGATTTGGAAGGCTGGGCTCTGCTGGCGTTGATTGGGGCGGTTTCTGGTTTTGGGCATTACGCCATTGTGAAGGCGTTTTCCTTTGGGGAGGCTTCAACCATCGCGCCCTTCAGTTACAGCAGCCTCATTTGGGCGATGCTGATTGGCTTGATGTTCTTTGGCGAGTTTCCTGATGGACTGACACTTGTTGGTGCCGCCGTCATTTTTGGATCGGCCATTTATATGTGGCACCGGGAAAAAGTCTTGGGACGAGCTGCATAGATCAACCATCAGCTTCTGCATAATGCTTTGATTGTTAAAACTCTCTGCTTTAAAACTGGGGGATCACTGCGAGGGGGAACATTATGCATGTGAAAATGCTTGGTTGTGGCGATGCGTACGATCCGCAAAAAACGAACTCATCTTTGCTGATCTCAGAAGGTGAGTTCAAGCTGCTCATCGATTGCGGTCCAACTGTGCCCCAGGCATTGTTTGCAAATGGTATGACGGCTGAAGACATCAGCTGCATTTACATCTCGCATTGCCATCCTGACCATTGCCTTGGTTTAACAACGCTGCTCAATTACATGAAGTCGTTCAAGCGTTCGAAGCCGTTGACCATCTTTCGTCAGGCCTCTCAGCATCAGGCTTTGTATCGCCTCATGGAATTTGCATACTGGCCGGAAAGAGACCTCGGCTTTGACCTTCACTGGCAAGATTCTGAGGATTTAGCAGTGGTTGGCCCATGGAATGCAAATACCACCGCAAGCAATCACTCAGTGCCAAACCGCAGCCTGCAGCTGAAGGGGGAAGCTGTAACGCTGTTTTACTCAGGCGATGGCCTGTTGTCTCCAGAAGGTGAACAACTTGCTGCGCAGGCAGATCTCGCCTTTATCGAGTGCGAGTACATGACTGCTGCAAACGGGCATGGGTCTTGGGCAGATGTAAAAGACTTGCCGCGAAAAGCAGGCAGTCGCTGGGTGCTGTACCACATTGATGATGCGTCCAGGCCTGCTGTAGCTGAAGCCATCAAGGATTACTCGGAGTTTTCTCTGGGTGAAGATGGTCGTGAGTTCGAGCTCTCGAAGCTGAAGGCTTAGGCGACTGCCTGAGCCTTTCCAAGCCAGTCAGCTGCAAAGATTTTTGCCGTCAGTGGCTTGGCGAAATGATAGCCTTGTGCATAGCAGCATTTGATATCTTTGAGCAGATCAACTTGCGTCAGGTTCTCTACGCCTTCGGCAATAACCTTCAGGTCGAGCAGGCTGGCCATTGCGGTGATCGCTTCAACAATATCTCGTGTGGCCTGATCTGCTTCCATTTTCTGCACAAAGCTATGGTCAATCTTGAGCTTGTCCAGCTTTTGCGTGCGCAGTTGCCAAAGCGCAGAGTGGCCGGTGCCAAAGTCATCAATAGCGATGATCATGCCTGCATTGGCAAGCGCATCCAGGTTGGCTTGAGTATGGCCTGCTTCATTGATGAATGCGGATTCACTCAGCTCGATCTCATAGATTTCTGGCGGGACTTCAAGGCTCTGCAGTAGAGCGAGGATTTCGACCACGCGATTTGGCTTTGCCAGCTCTCGCTCTGAAAGGTTGATCGCGATGCGGCCCGAAAACTCGAACCCTTCAGCAACCCACCGACGGTATTGGCAGGCTGTTTCGCGGAAGAGCCAGTCTGAGATATCGTCGATCATGTTCTGACATTCGGCAATTGGAATGAACTCAGAAGGCGAGATCGGACCAAGGTCTGGGTCTTCCCAACGCATCAAAGCTTCAACGCCGTAAAGCTTGTCGTTTTTCAACTCTACAATTGGCTGGTATTTGAGGCGCAGGTTGCCTTCCTCAATCGCAGTTGTGAGCTTCTCGGAAATCAGCACCTTGCGTACGACGGCCTCTTCCATCTGGCAGGTATAGAAGCTGAAGCCGAGATTGTTGTATTTGGAATGGTACATGGCAATGTCGGCTTGCTTGAGCATGGTGCCGCTGGAGGCACCTGCCAGCTGGCTTACAGCCACGCCGATACTTGCAGATAAAATTGGAGATTGCTCGCCCAGATCAATTGGGGCGACCATTGCTGTTTCCAGACGATGAACAGTCATTTCCGCTTCTGCGTTGGACGTATCTCGCAGCAGAATAACAAACTCGTCGCCGCCAAGACGGGAGAGCAGGGCATTCTCGGGCAATACGCTCTCAAAGCGCTTTGCAGCTTGCACAAGAAACTGATCGCCGGCGTCATGCCCCAGTGTATCATTGATCTCTTTAAAGCGATCCAGATCCATATAAATGACAGCGCATTGATTTGAACCATCTTTGGTTGTCGCGACAGCTCTTTCCAATTCTTGCAGAAAATGCGCGCGGTTTGGCAGTCCAGTCAGAGCATCCGTGTAAGCGAGCTTGGAAAGTTCCTCTTCGCTTTCCTTTTTGGCCGTGATGTCTTTTTTGATCGCCAGATAGTACTTCTTGTTCGCGTTGCCGCCTTGCCACTCAACCGGAGAAATCTTGGAATGCTCAACGTATTCGGAGCCATCCTTGCGACGGTTTATGAACTCACCTTCCCACGGCTTGCCATCACCCAAAGTGGTCCAGAGATGATCAAAGGTTTCTGGAGGCGTTTTGCCGGAGCGCAGAAAGTCCAGATTACGGCCAACAGCGTGTTCTGCGGAGTATCCGGTTGCTTTTTCAAACTGAGAATTCACATAGACAATTGTACCTTCATGATCTGCAACCATGATGGTTTCAGAACATTGCTCTACTGCAACTGACAGAAGCTCAGGAGGTACAGACACAAGATCCTCGGCTAGACTCGAAATAAAATTGCATGCACTGAATAATTAAACTCAAAGACAATCGCAATGCTTCACTGCAGATAATTAAGGGAAAGATTTAGTTATAATTGTCTTTAATGTTTCGTTTAGGAATAATGAAATCTAAACACCAAAGTATATGTAAGTATTGGTGTGTATTTATATTATAAATTTTATTTATGCATCAGTACTGCTCACCGCACTTTTGCGCAACATCAAGTCTTATAGAGCACTTGGATTGAAATAGAATTTACATTCAACATCGTGTCGATGCCTCTTTGAGAATTTGGAAAAGAATATTTACCACTACATTTATAAATAGAGCTTTAGTTCTAATTATTATTCATATGTTTCACAGAGTATACAAGGGTAGATTGTAGATCAAAAAAGGAGAGCATTTGCTCTCCTTTTGTTGATTATGCGTCCTGCAGCTGCGCAGATATCGGGATATCCCGACGTCCACCAGCCGTGCTGCTTTCAACGGCGAGGTCGAGCACTTGCTGAAGATTCGCTGCATGGCGGAAGGTTGGGTGGCCATTCACACCAGATTGCACGGCTTCCGCAAACTTGCGGTAGTTGTTTGGCGTTGGCGCTAGCTCAATCTGCTCCCATTCGGCCCTCTCAAGGTTTGGACCGGAGCAAACGAACAGTTCACCCAGACCACCTGTGTTGGTGACCTTGATGCCGCCTTTTGTGCCGTGAACCTGAAGATGCAGGTCGTTCATATGGCCAGAGGCAAAACGGCTGGCATGAACAACACCGACTGCGCCTGATGTGGTTTCGGCCATCATGGTGAAGCTGTCATTGGCATCCAGTTTGTACTCTCCAATCTGATTGCCCGGTGCTTTATCAAAGGTCTTCAGGTGACAAGAGATAGACTGGTACGGCGCGCCAATCGCAAACCCGGCAAAGTCGAGAATGTGAATGCCAACGTCTCCCAAAACACCCAGTGACCCGTGCGCTTCAGAAAGGCGCCAAAGCCATTTCTCTTCCTTGTCCCAATGCCCCCATGCAGGCTGTGTCAGCCAACTTTGCAGGTAAGAGGCCTCGAAATGGCGGATTTCCCCAATTTCACCAGCTGCAATCAGTTCATGCGCTTTTTGCAACGCGGACACGTCGCGATAAGACAGGTTGACCATGTTGATCAGGCCGGCCTTTTCGGCTGCAGTCGCCATTTCGTCAGCATCGGCAAAATTGCTTGCCAATGGCTTTTCGCAGAAGACGTGCTTGCCACCTGCCAGAAGCGGCATTGTGGTTGGGTGATGGACAGCATCAGGCGTGACGTTTGTCACTGCATCAAACTCGCCCCACGCAAGAGCGTCTTCCAGTGAGGTGAAGCGTTTAGCGATGTTATGTTCATCGCAGAAGGCAGTCAGGCGTTCTTCATTGCGATCAACACCGCCAACGATCTCAACACCATCAATTTCACCAAATTTGTTGGCATGGCTATTTGCCATGCCTCCGGTTCCTACAATAACGAGACGCATCAACGAAACCCTTCCTCACCTGCTTCATGAAGGCGTGGTCCGCGTTCTTCAATTTTCTCTGGCGCTTCATCTACTGGCACGTTTGGCGCCGCGTTCGGGTCTGCCACACGTGGTTGCGGGTTGTAGGCCCACTTTACGCCGTTGGCGATAACGCGCTGTACGGTTTCGTTGTGGTATGTCGGGTATGTCTCATGGCCTGGGCGGAAATAGAAGATGTTGCCCGCGCCGCGCTTGTAAGTCAGGCCGGAACGGAAGACTTCCCCGCCCTGGAACCAGCTGATGAAGACAGTTTCAAGAGGCTCCGGCACACCAAATGGCTCGCCATACATTTCTTCGTTTTCAAGCTCAAAGCTGTCTGGAATGCCAGCAGTGATTGGGTGGTTGCGGGATGTAACCCAAAGACGTTCACGCTCGCCAGCTTCGCGCCATGTCAGGTTACAAGGTGCACCCATCAGGCGCTTGAACGGTTTTGCAAAGTGCGCAGAGTGCAGGAAGATCATGCCCATGCCAGACCAGACACGTTCACATACACGTTCAACGATTTCGTCGGAAACGTCTCCGTGCGCTGCATGGCCCCACCAGATCAGAACATCTGTGTCTGCAAGACGTTCCTCGGTCAGGCCGTGCTCTGGATCTTGCAAAGTTGCAGAGGTTGCAGAAATTTCTGGATCATTGTTCAAAGCAGCAGCAATGTGATTGTGCATCCCATCAGGATAGATGTCGGCAACAACTTTGTTCTTTTGCTCGTGGACGTTTTCGCCCCAGACAATGGTCTTAATCATTGGCGTATTCCGATAGATGTGGAGTGTCTTGCCTGAGGACCAGACAAAACGGAGATATGGAAAGGGCCTTCCCCATTGCGAGAAAGACTGCGGACTTGTTCATTTTTTTAGGTGCGATGCTATCGCGTCTTGGGACCGCAGAACGCGGTTGACTTCAACTCTGCTTCAACCTTGGTATGAAATGCCAATGAAATATCAAGAAATTCACCGAAACATTTGTTGCAGTGCAACCGATTTACTGCGAACTGTAGAATCCGTCTAAGTAACGCAAAGTTCTCACTCGAATTCTACAATTAGTTATCTCATTTTCTAGCAGATTTTACGGACTAGGAGACCAGTAAGGCCTCGTCAAAGGCCAGTGCCAACGTTTCTCCCGCGATAGTTTTTTGTGTCGCCACATAAAGTTGTAGGGTCTGATCAAAGGTTGACCCCTTAAAAGAGGCCTTACAAAGCACAGTCAGATTACCCCCACGATGGCTGGTGATTTGGGCCAGAGTTGGTTTGTTATCTTCCCAGACAAGATCGACCTCGAAACCGCCACGGCCACGCAGACCGCGAACTTCCCCTTTCGGCCACACGCTTGGCAAAGCAGGCAAGAGTTCAATGCCGTTGTGGGTCGTGTTCATCAGCATTTCAGCAACGCCGCGCGTGTAACCAAAATTACCGTCGATCTGAAATGGCGGATGAGCGATCATGAGGTTGCCATAAAGGCCGCCATCTTCACTCTTCGGTGCTTCATTCTCCACGCGGTTGAACATGTTATGGATGATCTTGTAGGCATGATCTCCATCACCAACACGGGCCCAGAGGCAGATCTTCCAGCCCATACTCCAGCCGGTTGCCAGACCTCCGCGGATCTCAAGTGAGCGTACGGAAGCTCTCAGCAACTCTGGTGTGTCTTTACCGATCTGGTCACAAGGGAATAAGCCATAGAGGTGAGACAAGTGGCGGTGTGTTGGTAGGAACTCTTTGAAATCCTGAGACCATTCCTGCACCTGACCTTGAGCTCCGATCTGGTAAGGTAGCAACCGGGCAGCCTTCGTCTCCAGGATTTCTGCAAGAACTTCATCTAGTCCCAGAAGTCGGGCCGCTGCAGCGGTATTGTTGAAGGTCTCACGGATGATCGCACAGTCCATGGTACTGCCCTGATCGACTGTGATGACGTGCCCATCTTCGTCGAGATATCGGTTCTCCGGACTGGTACTGACTTTGGGTACCAGGTAGCCATTCTTGTTCTCACAGAGCCACCACTCGTAAAACGCAGCGGCCGACTTCATCAGCGGATAAGCGCGATTCTTCAGGAATTCTGTGTTGTTAGTGTAAAGAAAGTGCTCCCACATATGAGAGAGCAACCATCCCGCTGCCATGGGCCAGAACGCGGAGGCTGGGTCACAAGGAGAGGGCACACTGTCACGCCAGATGGTGGTGTTGTGGAACGCGCACCATCCAGGAGCATTAAACATTGTTTTGGCCGTACGAGCTCCTGAGACTGCCAGTTCCTCAATAAGCATGAACAGTGGCTCATGCAGTTCGGAAAGTCCTGTGATTTCAGCTGGCCAGTAGTTCATCTCCAGATTGATGTTCATCGTGTAATTGGAGGACCACTGAGGGCGGCGCAGGTTGTTCCAGATGCCTTGCAGGTTCGGTGGCTGACTGCCAGCGCGAGATGATGCGATCAACAAATAGCGGCCATACTGGAACTGCAACGCAGCGAGCGCTGGGTCGCCTTTGTCCTGAAACTGCTCCAACCGCGTGCTGGTCGGCAAGTTCGGAACGTCGCCATTGCCTAGTTTAAGCGATACGCGATCAAACAGCTTCAACACATCATCTGTGTGTTTTTGCAGCATATCTTCATAGGAGGCAGAGCTTGCTTTTTCCAAAGTGCTTTTCACGATCGGTGTAGGATCTTTTCCTTCGCGGCTTGGGCTTTTGTCTGGCCCGTTGAAGCTTGTTGCCATGGCAATGCGAAGGGTAACAGCTGTCGCGCCTTCAACATTCAGTTCACCGCGTTCCGGGCGAATATTCCCTCCCTCTAACTTAACAGCAAGGCCTGCTTCAAAGTACGTGCCTTCTCCCAAGCCATCTTCGCTATAAACGATACCGCCCCGATGTCCGTCCTGCTCATTCTCAGCAAAGGGTCTAAGTTTGCCATCGGTGCCAAAGATCTCAGGGTTTCGGTACTGCTCCTGATCATGCTCAATGCGCTCAATCACTCGGCTGCTGGTAAAGGCTGGCGCTTGTCCGCGAAGGTGCAGACGGGTGTTATCAGCTTCAAGCGTCGCGCGGCATGTTGGGTGCGGGCTGTCATAGCGCAGGCTGAAGGAGAGTGTGCCCGGCTTGTCGGTTGTCAGGCGAACGACAATGACATTATCCGGATAGCTGGCAAAGCTGGTGCGCTCGTACTTCACACCGGCTTGCTCATAACTCTCATGATGTAATGAATGACGGATATCCAATGCGCGGTGATAGTTGGATACTTCGCCTTGGTCTGCCATCGTGATGAACAGATTGCCGACTGGTTGGTAAGCTTGACCTTGTCGTCCCGTCCAGTTCTTACGCACGAACTCTTGCGCCTCAAAGAGTTTTCCGTCTCTCAAAAGCTTTTCAGCATGGTCAATTTGATCCGCAATTTCTGGAACGGGGTAAATACGCGTTGGTTCACCCGAATAAAGCGTATCTTCGTTGAGGTGAATGCGGGCGTTTAACGGGTTGCCATAGACCATTGCGCCGAGGTGACCATTTCCGAGTGGCAAGGCCTCGTTCCAGTGAGCGGCGGATGTATCGTACCAGAGCGTATGAGCGGGATCGGCATTTGGAAAGAAATCTGTAATCATGATGAAATGTCCTAGGAAGTACGGGCGGGTCCGGAGCTGTCTCGAACCTTCAAAATGTTGGAAATGGAAATGGAGCGAGGTGGGATTGTGGGGTCTTCAATGGCGGAAAGCAGCAGTTTTCCAGTTGCTTCACCGAGGGCATCAATGGGTTGGGAAACCGTAGTCAGGCGGGGATGCATGGAGGAGGCGACATAGCTGTCGTCATATCCAATGATCGAAAGGTCTGAGGGGACGGAGAGGTTCATCTCCTGCGCTGCATGAAGAGCCCCGGCAGCGAGCAGGTCTGTTGTCCCGAAGATGGCCTTGATGCCGGGTGAAGCCTTTAGCAGAGCACGTGTGGCTTCAAATCCAAAGGCGACCTGATCTTTCGCATTGTCCCGTCTGATGTGAAGCTCAACGGGCTCTGGAAACTTTGCAATTGCGCGCTGAACGGCTGCCAGGCGCAAGTCATGCGGGCCTTCCGTATGCCACGGTTCAAACGGCAACAACATGCCGATGGAGCGGTGACCCAACTCAAGCAGATGCTGAATGGCGATGTGTCCACCCTGCACATTGTTGAGGTTGGCGTGAAACTGCAACGGATCGACGGGATAACTTTCCACCAGAACGCAGGCCACATTCGCTTTTTCAAGACGATGGATAAGAGAAGGGATGTGCGAGGTGTCTTTAAATGGTCGCAGCAGAATACCGCCAACGCGCATGTCGAGCAGAAACTCAATCTGCTCCTTTTCCATTGCCCGCTCACCGTAGGTGTTGCTCATGATCGTAGTGAAGCCATGATTGAAGAGCGTGTCTTCGGCAGCATCTGCGAAAATTGAACTGAAGTGTGTGCTGTGATCAGTCTGCAGAATACCGACGATGCGAGTTTCTTTTTGCCGCAAACTGCTGGCCAGCTTGTTGGGCCGATAATCCAACTCAAGGATGGCTTGCTGAACTTTTTCTCGGGTTTTGGCATTCACTGGGCCGGTGTTGTTGACGACCCGCGACACCGTGGCCGTGGATACGCCTGCTACCTCAGCTACACGACGAATATCTGTCATGCCAAAAAAGTCCTCGCGAAAATATATTATTATGTAACACTCATAAGAGCGTGGGAACGGGTCTCTATGAATCAGAGTTTCATAAAACAGTCATGTAAAAATACAACCAAAAACATGTAAACGTTACACTTTGATATTTCATGGCTGCGATTTATGGGTTTATACTAATTTTCGGGGCGTAACAAGTGAAATTGAAACTCACAACTGTTGCAATTCTGCGAATAATATAGATCACCTAGGGGTGTCGGTATGGGAGGAGACCTGCTGGCAAGCTTCAATATAAGACGCCGATTCGTCATATGAGTGTCATGTGTAGAAGCAAAAAAGTGAAAAGGATTACAGTGATTCCAATTGCTGGTAGTCTTTACACAAAGCTTGCGGAGGAATTTTGCAATGAGTTTGAAACGTAGTCGGCAAATGGTTTTCGGCGGAGCAGTGAGCGCGCTGGCCCTTGTGGCAGCCACAGCAGCAGCTTCTGCCAATCAATGTTCAGCATATAATCAGGCCCCACTTCTGGACCAGATGTCGGGTCTGCCAACTGTTGCCGAGCGCTTGCCGGTTAATCCACTCGTTGTTGACGGGATTGAGGGCATTGGCACCTATGGCGGTGAGATGACCGACGTTTATGCCGGTTCGCGTATCGGTGATTACCGTCGTTACGGATACGACCCACTTGTACGCTGGAGCCCGGATGGCTCTGAGGTCCTGCCCAACATCGCTGAGAGCTGGGACATCTCTGCGGATGCGACCACCTACACCTTCAAACTGCGCGAAGGCCTGAAATGGTCTGACGGCAAGCCGTTTTCTGCCAAGGACATCCAGTTCTGGTGGGACCACATTGAAACCAACCGCGAGATCAACCCGAAGGGGCCTCGCAAGATGTTCATCGTCAATGGCGAAGAAGCGAAGGTTGAAGCGCTGGACGACACAACAGTGCGGTTCTCCTGGAGCCAGCCAAACGGTGTCTTCATGCTGGATATGGCATCCCCATATGGTCAACGCGTAGTTCAGTTTGCTGAGCACTACGTTAAAGACTTCATGAAAGACCTGAATCCCGACGGCGTTGCCAAGATGATGGCAGATGCGGGGGAGGCTGACTTCGGCAAATGGTGGCTGGGCCGCATCGGCACCTACGGCAAAAACGCCGAGCACAACGACCCTGATCGCCCAACCATGCTTGCATGGCGTCCGATGGAAGTGGTTCTTGGCAAAGAGCGGTTCACCTTTGAGCGCAACCCGTATTACTGGAAAGTCGACAGCTCCTGCAACCAGCTGCCTTATATCGACAAGCGCACATGGGTACTGGCGAAAGATCCGGAAGTTGCGCTGCTGAAAACCGTACAGGGCGAGATCGACATCTCTCCGCGCAACATTTCAACGCCGCCAAACCGCTCTGTTTTCTTCGACAACAAAGAGCGCGGTGAATACCGCCTCGTGACGGCAAACAGCTGTAACTACAACAATGCTCAGTTCATGTTTGCTATGAACCACCCTGACCCGGTCAAGGCGCAGGTGTTCCAGAGCAAAGACTTCCGTATTGGTCTGTCACTTGCCATGGACCGCGACCTGATCATTGATGCAGTGTATCTCGGGCAGGGGGAGCCATATCAGGTCAGCCCGCGTCCTGAATCGCCGTATTACAACGATCAGCTGGCGCGCCAGTATACTGAGTTCGATCCTGATCTGGCCGCGGAACATCTCGATAAGATCTTACCGATGGGCCCAGATGGCAAGCGTGTCGGCCCTGATGGCAAGCCATTCAAGTTCATTGTTCATGTGAACGAAGGCTTCCGCCCGGACTGGGTGGATATGATGCAGATCATCGCGAAAGACTGGCAGGAGCAGGGTCTTGAGGTTGTGGTGAGCGTGGCCAGTGATGAGATCCACATGGCAACACTGGGTCGTGCTGACAAAGAGATCACCATCTGGGTGGGTGAAAATGGCTGCGGCCAGTTCCCACTGGTGAACCTTGAGCGCCTGACCAACTTCAAAGAGCATGGCAACTGGGAAGGCTGGGATGCATGGCATGACCTGAAAAAGGATGCCAACGCAACCGTTCGTGAGGGCGTTGTACCAACCGAGCCGCCAGCAGGCGTGAAGCGCATGTACGAAATTACTGATCTGGTGCCAACCAAGGTGGGTGATGAGCAAACGGCGCTGATGGAAGAGTTCATGCAGCTTTCTGCAGACAACTTCCTGTCCATGGGCATTGCGTTGCCGGGCGGTGGTTTCCGCTCCATCAGCAACAAGCTGCGTAATGTGCCTGACACACTGTTGGAAGGCTGGCTGTATCCGGGTCCTGCACCTGTGAACTTCTCCAGCTTCTACATCGATCCTTCCAAGAAGTAATCGATCGCCTGAACCAAACTGCCCCTCCTCGCGTGGAGGGGCAGAGCCTTGCAACTAGGATATCTGCTTTAAATGGGAATGTTTGTTGTCAAACGGGTCCTGCTGATGATCCCAACCTTGCTCGCGATTTCACTCGTCGCGTTTTTGGTGATCACGCTGCCACCCGGAGACTATATTGACCGATTGGTTTTGGAAGCATCGCTGGATGGAGATTACATCACCGCCGCTGAAGCCGAAGGTCTGCGGAAAATATATGGATTGGATAAATCCGTTCTGGCCCAATACTTCGATTGGATCTGGAAAATGGTTGTCCATGGAGATCTTGGACGCTCTTTTAGTTATGAGCTGCCGGTTGAAGAGTTGATCTGGGACCGCTTGGGTATGACGACTCTGCTCTCGCTGTGCTCTATGGTTTTCATTTGGACTGTTGCCATTCCTGTTGGTATTTTCTCCGCTGTTCGCAAATATTCTCTTGGTGATTATGTCGCCACCTTCCTCGGTTTTATCGGCCTTGCTGTGCCAAACTTCCTGCTGGCGCTAGTGCTGATGTATGTTTCTTTTCGCTATTTTGGCCAAAATGTTGGTGGGCTGTTCTCTCCGGATTACGTCAACGCGCCGTGGTCCTTCGCCCGTGTCGGTGACCTAATGGCTCATATCTGGATTCCTATGATCGTTTTAGGGACTGCAGGCACTGCAAGCGTGATCCGTACGATCCGCGCGAACCTTTTGGATGAGTTACACCGTCCTTATGTGGTCACCGCCCGCGCCAAAGGCATGCCGGAACATTGGGTGCTCACCAAGTATCCGGTTCGTCATGCGTTGAACCCATTCGTTTCCAGCCTCAACGAGCTGTTTGTGCAGATCGTGTCTGGCTCCACCATTGTTTCCATCGTGCTTGGTTTGCAAACCACGGGTCCGCTGCTGTTTGATGCTTTGCGTCAGGAAGATATGTATCTGGCAGCTGCCCTAATCATGTTCCTCAGTTTCCTGACTGTGATTGGAACGTTGTTTTCTGACATTCTACTCGCCTGGCTTGATCCGCGTATCCGCCGTCAGTTCAACAATGGGGGGCTATGATGAGCGCTACTGATTTCGCTGGTGCACTAACAAGTTCACGCGCTTATGAGGGCCAGTGGCGCCTGATGTGGCGCCGGTTCCGCAAACATAAACTCGGCATGCTGGGTGGTATTATCACGCTGCTGATCTATCTGATCGCCGTGTTCGTAGAGTTTCTTGCGCCTCATGATCCAAATGACTTCAGCGTACGCAATACCTACGCACCGCCGCAGAGTATTCACTGGTTGCTGGAGACAAAACAAGGCACAGTCTTCCAACCTCATGTGCTGGGGTACCGCTCCAAAATTGATTATAACTCAGGTCGCCGCACATTTGTTGAGGACCCGCGCCGTGTGGTGAAACTGGGCTTTTTCGTCAAAGGCAAACCTTACAAGCTGTTTGGCTTTATTCCCGCTGAGCGTCGCCTGTTTGGTCCGGTCAAGAAACGTGACCGCATGTTCTTGCTGGGAGCAGACCGTCTTGGCCGCGATGTGTTGAGCCGCACCATTCACGGGACCCGTGTTTCAATGACCATTGGTCTGGTTGGCGTTGCCCTCAGCCTCGTGCTTGGGGTGCTCATCGGCGGGCTTTCCGGTTACTTTGGTGGTTGGGTGGATACAGTCACGCAGCGTGTTGTTGAGTTCCTCCAATCTTTGCCAAGCATTCCGCTCTGGATTGGTCTGGCTGCCGCTATTCCGCCAGATACGCCGCCTTTGCAGACTTATCTGCTGATCACTGTCATTTTGTCGATCATTGGTTGGACAGGGCTGGCCCGCGTGGTGCGAGGTAAGTTTATCTCCCTCAAATCAGAGGACTTCGTAAAAGCCGCTCGTTTGGACGGATGTTCTGTTCCGCGCGTTCTGGTAGGCCATATGGTGCCAAGTTTCATCAGCCATATCATCGCGGTGGTGACACTTGCCATTCCGGGCATGATTGTTGCTGAAACCTCTCTGTCCTTCTTGGGTATTGGCTTGCGCCAACCCGTAGTCAGCTGGGGTGTTCTTCTACAGGAAGCACAAAACATCCATTCCATCGCCAATGCCCCATGGCTGTTTTGGCCGGGTGTGATGGTCGTGATTGCAGTGCTTGCACTCAACTTTTTCGGTGACGGCTTGCGTGATGCTGCCGACCCTTATTCCAAGTGAGGATCGAAACCATGAAACCCATGATTAACGTCACGGATCTCAGCGTTTCCTTCTCAGGAGATGATGGGAAGGTAACCGCGCTGGACAACATTAGTTTTTCCATTCCCGAAGGAAAAACAGTGTGCCTGGTGGGGGAGTCCGGCTGCGGCAAGTCCGTCACCGCAAAGGCCTTACTGCGTATTCTGGACAATCACGCAGCCATTGAAAGTGGCAGGATCGACTACACGCAGATGTCTGGTGAGCCGTTAAATCTGGCGGAGGGACCAGCTAAAGCCAAGCACATTCGCGCCATTCAGGGCAATGAGATCTCAATGATCTATCAGGAGCCGATGACCTCGCTGTCTCCGCTCTACACCATTGGCAACCAGATTGTGGAAGTGCTGCGCTGGCATACGAACCTGAGCAACGATGAAGCCAAATTTCAGGCAATTGAGATGCTGCGGCTCGTGGGCATTCCTTCTGCTGCAGATCGGTTTGACAGCTACACCTTTGAACTGTCCGGCGGTATGCGTCAGCGTGCCATGATTGCTATGGCGCTAATTTGTAACCCGCGCCTTCTCATTGCAGACGAGCCAACCACCGCGCTGGATGTAACCACGCAGGCAATCATTCTGGACTTGATGCGTGATCTACAAAAGACCCGCAACATGTCCATGCTGTTCATCACTCATGATCTGGGTGTGGTGGCAGATATCGCTGACGAAGTGGTGATCATGTATCTGGGTAATGTGGTGGAGCAGGGGCCTGTTGAGCAAATCCTCACCAACCCGCAACATCCTTATACCAAAGGGCTTTTAGCATCACTGCCGCATACGGACGGTAAACGGCGCGCGCGTTTGAATGCCATTCCCGGCGTTGTCCCAAGCTTGCAGAACCGGCCAAAGGGCTGCCCGTTTCAGGATCGCTGTGACCACTTTGTCACCGGGCTTTGCAACGAAAAACTACCAGAACTCACCGCGATCAGTGACGTGCAAAGCGTCCGCTGTCACGGGTTTGGGGCACAGGCAGATCTTGTCCCACTACATGCGTCGACCTCCCAAGTTGATGACTGCCTGCACGCCCCAAACCCGGTAAACCGCACAGCCGCACCAATCCTTGAACTGCAGAACGTGAGCAAACATTTCCCGATCCGCTCAGGTTTCTTCAACCGCCAGACCGGAACAGTGCGCTCGTTGAATGATGTGTCGCTCAATATCTGGCGTGGTGAAACCCTTGGTCTTGTTGGGGAATCTGGTTGTGGCAAGTCCACATTGGGTCAGACGATTATTGGGTTGCATAAGGCGACCACGGGCAAGGTGTTGTTCCGCCCAAATGAGGAAGAAGTTGAGCTGACCGGTAAGACCGACAGTCAGCTGCGACCTTACTGGGCGGATATTCGGATGGTGTTTCAGGATCCGAACTCCTCGCTCAATCCTCGCATGGCGGTTTATGATATCATCGCCGAAGTGCTGCGAGTTGGGCAGGAGCTGAAGACCCGGAAGGACATTGAAGGGCGTGTTCTTGAGGTGCTGGATAAAATTGGCTTCTCGAAAGAGTTTCTCAAACGCTACCCTCATGCCTTCAGCGGCGGCCAACGCCAACGTATTGGTATTGCACGTGCTTTGGCGCCGTATCCGAAGGTGATTATTGCTGATGAAGCGGTTTCTGCGCTGGATGTCTCCGTGCAGGCGCAGATCCTCAACCTGCTGAAAGATCTGCAGGAAGAGCTGAATCTCACTTACCTGTTCATCAGTCATGACTTGAGTGTTGTGGCGCATATCAGCGATCGCGTTGCTGTGATGTATGCGGGCCGGATTGTGGAACTGGCGGATACGGAGACGATCTTCAACACGCCAAGGCATCCTTATACAGAAGCGTTGATGAGTGCGATTCTGGAGCCAGTACCCAATGCCCACGGGGATGATACCCGCATCCGGCTGCAGGGCAATGTGCCGGACCCAGCCAACTTGCCGAAGGGATGCCCGTTCGCGCCTAGATGTCGTTATTCTTCAGGTATTTGTGAGAGTTCTGATCCAGCGCTCGGTGAGATCAGCACAGACCATCTGCTTGCTTGCCATCATCCTGATGTGGTGCAAAATACGCCAGTGGACCAGCTCGAAGCGATGGCGGGGTAGCACTGATGGCAAGTATTCGGGATGTTGCAGAAAAGGCTGGCGTTTCAACGGCTACCGTCTCTCGTGTGTTGAACAAGGATGAGCGGGTGAAGGATGAAACCCGCGCAAAGATTCAGGCTGTCATTGATGAGTTGGGGTATCGTCCCAACCGATTGGCAACCGCTTTGCGCCGGCAGGATTCCAATTTGGTCGCGCTGTTCTTGGAGAACCAGAAATCCCCGTTTGCGACCATGCTTTATGCCTCCATTGAGAAGACGCTGCATGACGAAGGCTTCAAGGTTCTTTCTTGCTGCACACGGGGAGAAGCCGAGCGAGAGCGCAAGTACACTCAGACCATGATCGAGATGCAGGTGGCAGGTGCAATCGTTCGGCCGTCAAACTCAGCAGCAGAAACACTGAAGAACGTTAAACGCTTGCAAGCTAACGATATTCCAACGGTCTACGTAGATATTCTGCCGGGGCGCCGCTCTGAATCCTTTGTGGTTTGCGATAATACTGAGGGGGGCCGGATTGGTATGCGATACCTCGTTGCGCTCGGGCATAAACATATTGGTGTGCTTGCGACCAAAGCCGACCATGATCCCCGCCGCGAGAGTGTTGGCAACTTGCGTATGCGTGGCATACTGGAAGTTGCCCGCGAGTATCAGATTGAAAAATCAGTCTACCTGCCTGAGCCCAATGAGCGAAAGCGGTATGACTTGGGGTATGCTACAGCCAATGAGATGCTGGACCAACATCCTGAAATAACCGCTCTTTTCGCCATTACGGATACCGCGGCCATTGGTGCGATGCATGCATGTTTTGATCGTGGCATGCGCGTGCCGGAGGACATTTCCATCCTCGGGTACGATGGTATCCCAATCAGCAGCATCACCTCGCCGCAACTCTCTACCATCCAGCAGCCGATTGCCGAGATGGGAGCGTCTGCAGCTCGCTATATCATTGAAAAGATACGTAATCCTTCCAGTAAGCGTCTGCATGAAGTCAAGCCGGTTGAGCTGAAACAGCGGGGTTCCGTTTCCCATCCCCGCAAGGGGGCTCTTCCTCTTTCTACAGGTGCTGCGTAAGGCGCCAACTTTCTTGCAGGACAAGAAGAACAAGGAGTTTCAATTGAACATTTCCGCAGCCCCTCTGTCTTTTTCTGAGGCAACATCGGCAGATATTGCAGAGCTGGTGAAGCAGCATGCGCCTGTTATCCGGTTTGACGACAAAGAACCTTTCCTCCCTTCGGCACTGGGATATACGCTCTATGATCAGGACGGTATATCCGTCTCAAGTGCCCATAAAATAAAGCTAAACGGCGCTGCACTTGCAATCGAATATGCCATCTGGTGGGACTGGGATATCCAACACCTGTATGAGCTGGAGCACATCTGGGTGTATCTCAGCGAAGCGGGTGAGGTGGTGCGTGTTGAAGGCAGCGCCCATGGCTGTGCTGGGGAATTGAGCACCTGGAACCATCAGGTGCCGCTGGAAGAGGGGCGGGTAACCCTTTATTCTGAACCGGGAAAACACGCTTTTGCGGCGAGTTCTGAAGCGTTGCGGGCAAACTTTGCGGTGACTTGCATTTGCTGTGGTGAGCGAGCGGGCTCTGGCACTATTTTGGTACCAGATATGTTTGCCAATGAACTTGCCGACCTGAAGCCTTATGACCACCATGTGGCGCGTAAGTGTATGGAAACAAAAGCATTCAAGCCGTCATTCTACTTCGATCAAACCTTCGACCTGCGCTCGGTTGAAATGATGCCTTGGGAAGAGCTGAAGGCTTCTGTTCCGTCTCGGGTTCGCTCTGTTTTGGCGCAGCTGCGAAAAGAGGCGAAGGGCGTGAAGGCTGTGTTCCTCGATAGCGGGGATACTTTGATCGACGAAGGTTCTCAGATTTTCGTTGAGGGGGAATTAGTGCTCTCTGCAGAGCCGATCCCGGGCGGGGACAAGCTGGTGGACTGGCTCAAGGAGCGCGGCTACATGGTTGCACTGGTTGCAGATGGTCTGGTGGAGAGCTTCGAGAACGTCCATAAGGCTATGGATTTCTGGCATAAATTCGATGCACGGTCGATCTCTGAAGCAGTTGGTTGCTACAAGCCTGACCCGCGTATGTTCCTTGAAGCTGTTAAGCTGCTGGGACTGGAAGAAGCGGACCATGCAGGCTGTGTCATGGTGGGGAATAACCTTGAGCGCGATGTGGCAGGGGCCAACCGTTTAGGGATGACATCTGTCTGGATCAACTGGACACCGCGCTATCCGACAGAGCCGGCGAATGCGGATGAAGAGCCGGATTACACAATTGGCCTTCCGCACCAGCTTCTGGATGTACTCGAAGAGATCGATGCTAAGGCGTAAGCTGCTGTAGTAGAATAAGAAATTGTGAAAGCGATGAAGCCGTGGGATTGGTCTCCTGCGGCTTTTTTAGTGTGTTGGCTCAAGACCGGCAGAAAACAGGTATCGGCTACATCATTGTTTCCATTGCTACTTTTGCGGCTTTCTTTCCGCTTAAATGAGCGCCGTGAACGGTCCCGTGGTACTGGAAGCTTGTGTGTTCTCCGGCCAAGGTCAGGCTTCGACCGATCGGTTCGGATAACACATTGAAATCATACGGATTACAGCCAACTTTGGCGTAGGAAAAAGCACCTTTGGTGTAAGGATCTTGTGACCAGCGGGTTGCGATGTAGTGACGGGGATCGGGCGTGTCCGGGCCAAACATGGTGCGCACGGCTTTCATAGCATCTTCAAGCATATAGTCGTGATCCATGGTCTCTATCATACGGGAATAGTTGCCAAAGCTGAGGGCGGTGAGTACGTTTGCGTTGATAAAGGGCTTATGATTGAGGAAATAATTCCAGCGCCCCTGAGTTTGCGTCATTAAGCCAAAATACTGAGTGTTTTCAGGCCAGTGGAGCTCATCAAATTTCATCGCTACTTTCGTGACGTCTCCCATACCAACGCGTTCAATTGCGTTCCTATGTATTTCGGGCAGGGGTGGGATGAACTCGATGTCCTGCGCTTTGAGCACACCGAGCGGTACCGTGACAATCACGAAATCACTTTCAAAAATCTCTTTGTCCGTCTGAACAAAGACACCCGCACGATCATGGTACGCGATGCGGCGCACAGGTTTGCGGGTGAGTATTGCGATCCCATGGGTGAGAGGTTCCAAAAGCTTATCGTACCCGTCTACCAAAACCACATCCTCCCCATGGAACATGTCATCCTGGTTGAAGTACATGGCAGAAAGTTCGTTGACCGGACTGCCCGTATCAAACTCGGTGTAAGCAGATGTCATCCATTTGAAGACCGGGTCACGAGACATCTTTGGTGCCATATGCTCCAGCGCTTCAGATAGGGGCATATCTTTGCTCATGCCGGAGCCAATCAGATCCAGCATCTGCCGATGCTCCTGTCCCATTTCGGAAATCATCTGATGGGAAAGCTGTTTGCCTTGGTGGTTGAAGACGGCAAAGTTCGAGTCTTTTGTGACGAAGGTTTTCTGGCCGGACTGTTCAGCCAGTTTCATGATCGGATTGTCATCAGGTCCGTGGATCCAGCCTGCGCCTTCCTCAATGGGAACGCCGAGCGCCCGGTTGGTGCGAATGCGGCCGCCGATCTTGTTGCTCGCTTCCAGCACCAGCACGGTGTAGCCTGAATCCATTAAATCACGAGCGGCTGTCAGGCCTGCAATGCCTGCGCCCACGATGATCACCGTCTTACCGCTGGATGACACGTTTGGCTTGTTGAGGTTCAGATCAAACAAGCCGGCAACGACGACGGAAGAGGCTGAAGTTTTAAGGAAATTCCTGCGGTTTAGGCTGCTATTGCGGGGGCGAAAGACCATTGGAAACACTTTGGTTTGAAAGAGGTGCGCCTGCAACCTTGAGGTGTTTTATCGCCACCCACAAGGGAAACTCAGGGACAGCCCTAACAAACCGAGAAAGCGTTTTGGCGTTTTCAAACGGCTAAAAACACACTGCGTTTATACGAATACGCGCAGCATGCATAAAATATTGAACACACTTGAGGCCTCTCACCGAATGATCTCTGCCAGGCTGTTTTTTCTCGAAAGAGCCAGATGTTGAAGTATCTCTTCATTTCCAAGCAACCTTCATGCATAGTTCTTAAGTCATTCTATACTGAAGAGTCAGAGCCATGTTGCCTAAGGCACGTCTTGTAGACCCTCTTTCCATTCCTGTGCCTGAACAGGTGCTGACTAACCGGTTGCAGATTTTAAAACCCGCTCTGGACGTAGCCGCACAGCTCACCGAAGCACGAACAGAGAGCTTCAACGATCTATTGCCGTGGTTCCATGAGGTGATGGGAGACAGGGACCAGGAAGCCAGCCAGAGTTGGCAAACAGATCAACTGGCTGAGCAAATCCGATCTTTCGAACTTAGAGAGCGGCTGCCTTTCTATATCTTTAGTGAAGATAAATTCATTGGCTACATAGAGCTCTTGCCAATCTGGCGACGTGGACAGTTCAGACTAACTTACTGGATACGTTCTCAATGGGCACGGCGTGGTTACGGATCTGAAGCCGTGAGCGCGATGGTTATTGTTGCCTTCGATGCCTTGTTTGCACGTTTAGTTACCACTGGACACGCTGAGCCGAACGAAGGTAGCGCCCGGCTTGCTCGAAACTTGAGATTCAAGGAATATGCCCGAACTCCGCTTGCTTGTGAGTTGCCTGATGGCTCTCTCGTTTCAGGAGTAGCCTACGTGCTTCAACGCGCAGACCACCTTAGAATCCCCGAGGTTCGATGGAGCTGATAAGCCACCTAGGCTGAGGACTAACGCTCGTTATACCCTGCCAGATCGCAGCATTCCTGCCAGAGTTCTGCATTGTTTTGGACCTTCAAAATCCATGAAAGTGGAATGCCTTTGTCCGTATCTAAGCCATGTATTGCGCCAAGAACTGTGCCGATCAGAATGGAGCGGCCAGCGCTGTCTCCACCTGCCAGAATATTGGCTTCAATCGCTTCGCGGTAAGAACCTGTGTTCTTGAGAATATGAAAGCTGAGCGGCACACCCATGCCAAGGTGACACGCCCGGCCTGTGCTCTCACCGTATGCGATGGAGTCCGTTTCCGATGCGGAAAGGGCAGCCAAGAGCTTTTCCTGAATGTCAGGGTGTGCAGCATCTGCAGCGGCAGACAGAGCGCTTTGCAAGTCCTCGCCATTCGCAACACGGTCCAGAAGATCGGCAAAGAGAAAGCCATAGGCAACTGACTCTTCATTATCGTTGGTGGAGCGGATAATTGCTTCAACCTGATCCTGCATCTGCTCGCTCTGCTCATAGGCGAATAGCACGGCTGGAATCTTGGAGAGTGCAGGAAGCTGGTCATCATCTACGCCAGAGGGAGTGAGCTTCTCATTTGCAATATTTTCCAGCGTGCCCCGTGTTGGGCGGTCGATGTATCCGTTATAGGTGCCACCAGCGCCGAAGTGGGCGGCAAAGGCTTGCTGAAATTCATCCATCTTCAAGTGCTTGTCGTGAGCCAGCAAATGCTTCAACACCAGATGAAGGTTTTCACCGTATTGGGTGAACTGGCCGTCCTGCCGGTTGGCATGAGCAAAATAAGCTGGCACGCCCTCAAAGTAAGATGGGGTCAGCGGCACGAAAGCAGCTGAATCATCATGTTCCTGCGTAACATGGTGGATACGGTCAACATCATAGAGCCAGTGCAGCCCCAATGAGGCTGCGTCCGCAACAAATGCACCAAGAAGGCTATGCGCCTTAAACGCTTGCTGACTCATACAATTCTCCATTCATTATCAAATACTTGTTGTTGGCTTCATCTAGCAAAAACTCGCAGGTTAGGCTAATCAGAAGTTTGTGCGCTGTTGGGCTATGTGACGCGCACCTTTTGTCCGACAGCAACTGGACCAGACTGGACAACCTTAGCATAGACGCCAAACTTAACATCGAAGTCGCGTGCAATCGGTCTCAATATGTCTGGCTCGAATTTCAGATCATCTTGTGCGATGGTTACCATCCTGCAGCGCTCTGTTTTATGTGTCACTTCCAGCTGTACATCGCCTATTTTCAATATCCTGCCAACTAAGTCGTCATCAGTCATATGCTGCGGGGCATCTAAGATGATATTTGGTCGGAAACGGCGCTCGTCAATTTGGGCGCTTGGAGTAAGGTTTTGTAATCTTGCTACTTCCGATGAAAGCAACAAGTGCACCGGACCATCGTCAAAATGTGGAATGCTTCGCTCTGGGACGACTGTAACTGGTTGTCCAAGAAATTCAGAGAGATCATGATTGATCTTTTCCGAATTAACATCAACGAGACACCCATCTGGAAAACCAATTGACACAACTCCATCATCGGACACAGCACGCAATGATAACAGGTTGTCAATACGTCTGAAACGCCGCGTGTTCTTGCCACTTCCAAATTTTCCTTGGTCATCAGCAATCGCGAAATGCCTATCGCCAACCACACCTCTTTCATTAAGGTCGAGTTTATTAAGCGCTTCTCCAAGCAGTGACTTGATCGGGTAGTGCCATAGTGACTGAATTTTCAAAGTAAGCCCCGTGTTCGGGTTTTAAAGGCCAATATAACGAGATCTTAGGGACATCACGTCAAGACGAAGATTGGGTTGTCATTGGAATATCAACACCAGTTGTCGTTCTGATCTACACGGAAGCCCTACCTCGCTGACTTGCTCTTCGTGCATCATTGAACCTGATCAGGTGATAGCAGTCTGTCGTTCGCTACGTGCTTGAGGCAAGAGCGTTTTGGCTGGAGAAGTGGAGGAAGGTCATCTCTGTTCCTTGATAGTCGCCAGAACAGGTCCTGTGGGTTGCGTTGGTCAGCTCGGAGATTGTCTTTGTCCAGAATGCCAATGCTCCAGTATTCTTGGGCAGCACGCGAACTTGCCAGTCTCCCGGATGCAGCTTCAGGCATTCTTTCAGGGCCTCTTGTCCCAATCCTAGTCGTGTGAACTTTCCAAGCACGAAGAATTGGCCCATGTCGATCAGCGTGGCGTCATAAGGATACTGTCGCACCAGCGCAAAACCTGCGATCTCACCAGCCTGCATTATGAAATAGGGATGGTGGCCCGCCTCGTGGAAGTAAGCAAGCACGATGTTCTCATCAAACTCAAACCCACCCGCTGCAGAAACCGGCCAGTGCATGTATTTGGACATGTCATAGAGGTAGAGCTGAAACAAGTTTGTCAGCACAGGCACATCGGCCAATGTCATCGGCTTCAACTCAACAGACATAACCACCCTCACATGTCGGTCCAAATCAGCAGATCAATGCACTAGCACCGATTGAGGACTGGCGTCGAGCGGATATGATATTGAAATGTGGCTTAACTCCGTAGTGGCGTGACTTTGCAGACGATGGGGCGTGTTGGTGCAAGGAACAGGACGCCTTCTGGCTCCACCTTGTCGGCGTTGAGGATTTCGATGTCGAATTTTTTGACGAGGCTGGCCAGAATGAGCGTTCCCTGAAGAATGGCAGAGCTGGCCCCGGTGCACATGCGCAGGCCACGACCAAAGGGCAGGAAGCTCTTCATGATGATGTGCTGGTCTTTGCGCATGTAGCGTTCAGGATCAAAACGGTCCGGGTTGAACCAGTATTGCTGATGTCGATGCACAATCCATGGAGACACAGTAATTTGTGCGCCTTCTTCCAAGGCTAGTTTGCCCAGCTTGATTGGTCTGCTGGCGCGACGGGTCAGGTGCGGAATAGGCGGGTAAAGCCGTAGGATCTCGCGGAAGACATTGCGGGTGTATCTGAGGCGTGAAAGCTGTTCAAACTGGATGTCATCATGCCCACCCACTTTGCAGACCTCTTCGCGGATCTTTTGTTTGGCCTCAGGACATTGAGATAGAACGAAAAACGCCCACATCAAAGCTGCAGCGGCCAACTCCTGACTGTTCAGAATAGTGGCGACGTGGTCTACGATTTGCTTGCGGGTGAAGGGGATGTTGGTTTCTGGGGAGCGGGCGATGAGGAACTTATGCAAGAAGCTGTGATGGGAAAAGCTGTTGTGCTGGATGTTGCCATCAATGAGCATACTGACCAGATAACGCAATTGCTGGGCTGCATACATGGCCGTTTGCGGTAACTTGGGCAATTGCCAGGCTACGCCTTGCTCTGCGGTCTCACGGATCACCTGCGAGATGCGGGTCTCGAAATCACGGGCATGGGAATTGATCTCGTTGAACACATCTGTGGGCAGCTCATTTGAAAACAACATTCTGTAAGCGATGTCTGCATTCAGGCGTCTGAGCAGCAAAGACAAGTCTATCACCCGGTTTTCATTTTGAATTTCTTCGCAATAGTCCCCGAACCGATTGATTGAATTCTGGATGTGCTCAAAGTTGACCTGCTGGGTGCGCATGGTGCCGATGGGACGGATCATATCTCGCTGGTCCACACACCGGTTGTTGCTCGTCACAATCGGATGATCGCCCAGCAACGGGCGCAGCAACTCAATCATCCCCTCAGCTTTAACGAAGATCTCGGGTTTCTCTTCAAAAATAACGGAGATGAGGTCTGGGTCGTTGATCAGGAAGTTGGGTTGCTCTGACGTGGAAATGTCAACGATATCTGCTTTGTAAAGTTCTTCTGGGAGGTGTTTAAGGAGGTTTGTTTCAACGCCGTCAAAGTCCCCCGTGCCTTCAGTGTATGGGTGAGGTGCCGGAGGGCGATATAAGCTGTTGTTTGTATCCATAGAGCCTGACTCGATTGCATCATGATGGTCACATCGAGGGTCCTCGCGGGAAATGACCCGATCCGCGAGTGTAGTCTCCGTGGCTTTAATAATTCGCTGAAATTAACTTCGGATCATATTGAAAATACAATGCAATTACTGGTGGTTTTGGTGAGAGGATAAAACTCCGGCGCTGCATAACTGCCATGCACTACGACATCTTGACAGTTTGACTTGATTTCATATAGTTTGACCTCAAATAAAAAAGAGATAAGTGCATGAATGTTTCCCCACGAACCTATGGCTACCTGTTGCGTATCAGTATTTCGTTCTTCATGAGCATTTTGATGTCTTTTGCCATGCTGGTGCTGAACCTCGGGTTTGTCGAAAACTTTATGGCGCTGTGGTTCAAGTCATTTTCTGTTGCCTTCGCGCTTGCCGTTGTTATCAGCTCGCTGGTCTTTCCCTTGGTGATCGCCCTGCTGTCGAAGCTTGTAAAAGTATGTGATGAGCCTGTCGAACTTCAGGAAGTGACGGAGGGCTGCTGAGCCCGCCATTCGAAAAGCAGGTTACCTGACCTAACTGTGATGCAAAAAGGAGTGTCCCTTGCTTTTTGCATTTGCTTTGTGATGCATCACCGTATACGTGCATTATTGATGTCGATTGGCATCCAAGAATTCTTTTCAGCACATTTCCTCCCTTTGCATTCGCTTTCTGGTTCGCCTCGGTAAGCGGATTTGTGCTGCTAACAAGGACAAAAAATGGCTCAGTTCCTCAGCAAGCGAAACATGGGTATCGCGCTTACGATCCTGTCTACGCTGATCTTTGCGATGCAGGATGCGATCACCAAGCAGCTCGTGTCAGACCATCCGGTCTGGTTCATCATGATGGTTCGCTTCTGGGTGTTGCTGGTGATTGCGGTTGGCTGGGCCATGATCAGCGAACAAGGGCTCTATAATGTGGTGCGCACCAAACGTCCGGTGCTTCAGATTGTTCGCGGCCTTCTGCTGTTTGCTGAAATTTGCCTGATCACTTTCGCCTTCAGCATGCTTGGACTGGCCGATGTGACCGCAATTTTTCAAGCTCATCCGTTGATCGTGACAGGGCTTGCGGCTCTCTTCCTTGGTGAGACGGTTGGCTGGCGCCGCATTCTGGCAATGTTTTGCGGTATGGCGGGCTTACTGGTGATGCTGCAGCCGGATGGCAATATCGGTGGTTGGGGCGCTGTAGTGGCGCTGGCTGCCTCGGTCAGCTTCGCGCTGTACCAGCTGTTTACGCGGGTTGCGAGCCAGGATGACAGCGCGCTCACGTCTTTCCTTTATGTTGGCATCGTGGGTACAGTTCTCTCCACCATCATCGGCTCTCAACACATGATGGCGTTTGATGAAGTGGAATGGGCGCTGCTGCTTGGCATTTGCGCAACGGGCACGTCCGCACACTTCCTGCTGATGAAGGCACTTTCGCTGGCGCAGGCAAGCGACATTCAGCCGTTCAACTACCTTCAGCTGGTCTGGTCGATCCCGATCGGATTCCTCGTGTTCTCCGACCTGCCAATCTGGAGTACCATTCTCGGTGCGATCATCGTGGTGGGTGCTGGCCTGTTCTCGCTATCTCGCCAACGTATCCGTGCGGCTGAGAAGGAAACCGGGCCTGAACCTGAGACCTCAGAGGAAGTGGCTGCGCGCGCGGACTAATGCCTTGTTCGCACGGCTGGAGAATTAAAGTCTGTTGCCGCGGGCCAGAAACCTCAGAACATCACCATTGCTGGGCCAGCTGCGATACCGCGGAGCCCGGTCATCCGGCGCCGGCGGGCAGTCGTTCTTGCCGAGAAAATGGGAGGCCACGAGCTTCCCTGTCTTTCGGAAAAGGTCCAGATTGGTGCGGAAAAGGGTTCTCTTTTCCGGCACCACAGTCGTTTCTGCCAGCACCTTGCCAGCGTCAATTTTCTGAATGCTCTCATGCAGACTGAGGGTGAAAGCCTGCTCATTTTCTAAGATCGCATGAAAGACCGGATCCGGCCCTTTGTAGATCGGCAGTTTACCGGGATGAATGTTGTATGTCTTGTCAGCAAAACGCTCGTAAAATGCCGCATTTAAAATTTGCCCCAGATGAACCGTGAGGATCAAATCCGGCTTGCAGCACTCGATAAAGTCGAGGGTCTGAGGCGCGCTGGCGTCATTTGTCGGTAGAACAGGACATTGCAGGCTGCGAGCCCAGGTCCGCATGCTCTTCCATTTGGGGACATGTGGCATCCGGTAAGCTGGCTTTGTTACAGCGCCCAGATACCCCGCATAAAGCGGACCTGAACGGAGAAAAAGGTCCTTATATGCGCGCCAGTCGTTGCGCTTGCCCGCCACCGCCGTGCACTTCACAAGACCACAGATCTGGATTTCTGGATACGCCAGCAATGAATGTAAAGCAGCGTCAGTGTAAACGCTGGCGTTGGAAACAAGACAGATCTGCATGCATACTCCCCAATTGCATAAAGTGGTCGTCAACTACATAAAGTAGTCGTAGGTAACGCCCATTTTCCGTGCTTTTTCCATCCTTGGCGGTTCAACTCGTTTCAGGCGTTGCTCTGCGTAGGAGGTGGAGAGGATCTTTTCTGCTGTCCCCTTTGCTGCAGCTTCGAGACCAGCTGCATTGTATAGTGATCCGCGTACCTGAATGGTGGTTTTTAGCGCATCAATAAACTTACGGTACACATCTGGCTCCGGCGGTGTTGCTGAGTGCCAAAATGTCTCCCAGTCGCCCTGATGCGTCAGACCTTCCATGTCGTAAATCGTTGGCAAAATGCAGCAGGTTGGCACACCATATTCAAGAGCCTCAATGCCTGCTGAACTGTTGATGGTCAGCATCCCGAGGGATGGTTCAGCAAGCGCTTTGATCGTCTGCCCGTGAATAAGCTGCGTGCGTTCCTCAACACCATGCTTACGGCTGGCCTGAACAATCGCTCGCGACAATTCCTTGAAGCGATATTCCAGTGGATGGCTCTTGAACAGCAGCAGTGTCTTTTCAGGCGCATTCTTAGCAAAGGAGGCGATGACCTTCTCAATTGCCTCATAGATGCTGGCAAAGGGAGAATGATCCCGGATCTGAAAATCCCCGTTCAGCTGCAAGGCAAAGAGATAATAAGGTGTGCCGCTTTGCTGCAACTGATCCCAAATGACATCTGCCTCTTGCTTCCGAGTTTTGGCCTGTAGGCGTGCTTTAAGCCAGCCGCCATAAACCTGCACACGAGATTCTGTGCGATGGTTGTGGTAATGAGGAAACTTACGGGCATGAACTGCGTTATAAAGCGTGAAACCGAGCTCTTGCAGCACAATCTGCTTATAGCTGCCAGGATAAAGCACAGCGGAAGTATCTTCCGCCTGTTGTGTATCCAACTCCATTAGTTCCTGCTTGTTCTGCGGGAAATGCGAAAGCGCAGAACAGCCGCCATACTCGACAGTCATCCAATCCGGACGCAAATAGCCAAGCTCGGTCGCAATGATGGTGACGTCCAACCGTTTTGCAACGCCGATGGCGACTTTGTGGTAGTAGCGCCGATCTCCATGAAGCAGGATATCCGTGACCCCATGCGCAACAATCAGGGCTTCCAGAAAAAGTGCCCAGTTCTCAGCAGGCTCAGAAAAGTGGATGGTTTCTGTCTGCTCCCAATCATGGACGTCGCTGCCGCAAAAATGCACCTTAAGCGTCTTTGCGCCCAGCTCTTCCAAGTGGTGTGCGGTACGGGCATAGTATTTGGAAAGTGGACCTTGCAGTAGCAAAATGCAGCGCTTGTTTTCTGAAGTCATTTGTCACTCCAGTAACAATTTGCCGGGATAGGAACGCCGGCAGCCTTCGCTTGTTCCAGACGCGGCGGCGTTTCAACAAACGCACCATGTCCGTTGACGCCATCCTCCAGAATGCGCTTTACAAACTCTTGCGCCGCGATCTTGCGACCTTCGGAATTGAAAAAGCTTCCATGCACTTGAATGGTATGCCCCATAAGCTTTTCCAGATCGTGATAAAGGTCAGCATCGGGTAGAGCTGGTTCCCTCCAAAAGTCGTCCAGAGAACGCTGGTCCGTCAATCCGGCAATATCATAGACAGCAATACCCATGGCTTTCACCGGTACACCGCTCTTCAGCGCTTCCATGCCGACCGTGCTGTTCACCAGCACGCACCCGCGCGAGTGCCTGAGCAACTGATTTAGATTGCCACCATCAATAATGATTGTGCGCTCCAAGCAACCGAACTCTGCCGCAATTTCGCGAATGACCTTCGGCCAGTTCTCAACGTTGTTGTCAAACGGGTGCAGTTTGAACACCAGCTTGCTCTCAGCTGAGGCACTTTGGGAAAACGTACTGTAAAGCTCGCGAATGAAGCCCGACAGGTGCTTGTAGTGCGAGTGGTGCCTGATTTGATAATCGCCCTGCATCTGCATGGGGACGACAAAATACTCGGCCTGCTCCTGGATTAGCGTGTTGACCGCCTCGTCCGCTTCTTGTCCAAGCCGTTTCTGGCGCATCAGACGTGGAATGTAGCTGAAATAATCTCGCAACGGATGATAGTAGCGGTCTCGCTGGTAAAACGGAAACAGGTACGGGAAGAAGATTGGAATCAGGTTGCAGATGACTTCATTGGTCGCTTCCTGCAAAAACGCATGCGGAAAATGGCTGGTTGGTTTCAGTTCTGGTAAGTTAGCTGCGCTTTGTTTTATCTTTGCCGGGTCATTCGGGAAGTGCGAATACACCCCCATGCCACCACGCTCCAGGGTAATCCAATCCGGACGCATATAACCAAATTCATAGGCAAACGTGTTTATGCCCCGCTGCATCGCCACATCATGCGCAATCCGATGGTATGGCCGCCGATCTGCATAATAGAGAATGTCCGTGATGCCATTCTCATCAATCAACCGCTCCAGCCTACTTTGCCAGTTCTTCAACCGCCCCCAATAGGCTTGCGCACCCAACCCAACGCGAAAATACCAATCACTGAGCGAAAAATTAACAATGGTATACTTGACGTTATGGGCTTCAAACTCTTCAACAAGCGCCCGACAAAAGGCAGAAGGATGTGACTGTAAAATAAGAACTGATCGAACTGTCATAGCGCCTATCACTCAGCTACTTAAGCTGATTTTCCCGATGCTGAGCAAGCGCTTCATCGACAGAGTCATACATTGTCAACTCACCTTCATGCAGCAGGCATGCTGAGTCGCAGAGTTTCTTGATCGTGGCTTCGGAGTGCGAGATCATAATGATGTTCGCGTGCTTAAGTTTGGTCTCAAAAACCTCATCACACTTACGCTTAAATCGCGCATCTCCCACAGCTGTAATTTCATCAATTAAATAACATTCAAAATTCACAGCCATACTGACACCAAACGCCAAACGTGCCTTCATTCCGCTTGAGTATGTCCGTATCGGAAGTGTCATAGACGGTCCAAGCTCGGAAAACTCTTCCACGAAGTCGACCATCCGTTCGGTATCTTCACCATACATACGTGCAACGAAACGGACGTTTTCAATACCAGTCATATTCCCGGAAAACCCGCCGCCGAAACCAAGTGGCCAGGACACTTTAACATTGCGTTTTATTCGACCACTATCAGGCAATTCCGCTCCCGCAATCAGGCGCATGAATGTAGACTTACCAGCTCCATTATGTCCAAGGATACCAACATTTCTCCCACTAGGAAAACGTGTGGTGATGCCTCTTAATATGGTCTTGGTCACACCTTTAAGACGGTATGTTTTCCGCACATCTAGAAATTCTATCATTAGATTGACTTCTTTCGATATAATCGTTCTCCGAACAAGCCAAATAAAAGAAGAACTATAGTGCAAGTGAGAAGATAGGATTTACTCAAAACAACACTGTCGTAGTTTCCATAGTAGCCTTCTCGAAACCACTCTATTCCGTGAAGAATAGGGTTCCACGCGAGCAACTTAACGACATGGGTTGGAAAGTCACTTGGTACATAAAAAATGCCAGAAAGAAAGAAAAGTGGCTTACTTATTATAGATTCTAACTGCTTCCAGGTTGGCCAAAGTCTGAATAATACAGCATTCGTTGTCCCTGCTCCCAGCCCAAGGAAGCTAAGTACCAAAAATGCCGTCGCACACTGCTCAATCCGCACCGGCGTTGACGCATCATCACCCCAAATTATCATCGTGAAAAACACAATAATAATCATGAGATACGTCAGCACAATTAAGATGTATTTAGAGATAAGAATATCAGTTTCGTTCACAAGTGGATAGCTCAGTAGGCCACGGCTTGCGTTTATCGCTGTCATGAGAGAGCTTGAGAGCTTTGAGTATGTTTGAAATGGCAAAATGCCTGTCGCGAAGAAGAGCGCGAAGCTGGTTCCAAAAGCTGGAGATTTTCCGATACTTGAAAATATAAGCACCAGAACAAGCGTGCTGAGAGCTGGATTAACAATCGCCCAAAGATACCCCAATTGAGTATCGCCGAACGCTGTTCTTGTTTCACGAAGGACTAACGCAGCGATAACCCGTGCTTGTGTAGTGATAACGCCGTCCATGCTCTCTAAACTATTTCAAGTGGTCGCGGATTGAGTAAGCTATAACAGTAACAAGTGCCCAGATGGCGAGTAACCCAAGAAATAGAATGAGTGAATTGATCAAGCGTCTTGGATAAATTGCTTCTTGTGGCTTTGAAGGCGGTTTGAAAACAGCGAGATATCTTTGTTGGCGATCTGCTTCAGCTCGAGAACGCTCTAAGCCAGCAAGCGCAGCAGTATACGCCTGTTGGGCAAACTCCTGCTCTACAACTAACTCTTCGTAATTCGCTAACAATGCAGACAATGAAGACAGGCGATCCGCCCCTTCAGTTGCTTGCTGCAGTGGCGTTGGGTTTCTTCCGCTGATTTCGTCGCGTTTGTTCAAAATTTGCTTGATTAAAACTTCTTCTTGCTTCCGTAACTGCCGGATTGTTGGCGAGCTTTCGTCGATTGTCCCAACAAGTGTGGCTAAACGTGACCTTGTGTCCAGAAGTTGCTTTTCGAGACCTGCTATGAGTTCAATTTGTACTTCAGCGTTTTTGGTCGGATCAATGGAACTTTCTGCGCTACGAAAATTCTTCATGCGCATACGTATCATTTTCAATCTCAACTCCGCACGACGGACTTCTTCTTCTGCAAATTTTACGGCGTCACGGCGCGCGTTTTGAGAAAGAGTATTCACAAGCTCAGAGCCGTATGAGAGAACACGCGATGCAATACGTTCAGTCATTTCTGGCGAAAATGCTTGGACCTCTACTTCGATGATACTCGATGTATTGTCGAAGCTCGTGGTAATCATTGACTGCCAATATTCGACGAGTTCTTCAATTGGCATACTTTGATCAAGGCGATAGATGAAATCGACACTATCCTCGCTGAGATGACTCAATATACCTTCGTCTTTGGACAGACGCTCAACGACTTCTCGACCTTCCAGATAATCCATCAGGATAAAGGAGTCAGTGGTTGTGGTACCCACGCTGGCTAAACCAGTTAAAGCTCCTAAGAAGTCTCCCCCAGCAGATGAGCCGTCCATTCCGCGCACTGAGAAGCCAATTGTCGACGAATAACGATCCGATGCAATTAATAGGAAATATGTCGCTCCAAGAAGGCTCGGAAGAAGAACCATAAGTGCGAATGAAAGAGCCAGAATTTTTCGTCTTAACTGCTGAGGTCTTAAACCACGCAGGTTGAAAAGGTTTTTTGCACTTGTGTCTGCTTCCTGCCATTTCTTCTCAATTGGAAGCGCAACAACTGATGCGACTTTTTTGAGAGGAGACTTCGGCTTTGGTGCAGGCACTGCTGCTTTTGTAGCATTTAAATCTTGTGAAGGTAACTTGTTGCTGGAAGCCTTCGGCGGTGCAGGACGGATTTCTGCAACTTTTGCCGTTGTCCCTTTTTCCATGCCGGTTCATCACCTTTTTAATCGTTAACTAATCGTCGCGTGAAGCGTGCGCCAAACTTTTTAAAATGAAAACAGCAAAGTTTGATCGAATCATATCACGGCTAGCCGAATTGAGAAGTGCATTTTGGCTCCATAACAATAGCTAGATCGTTTATGTGTTCAGATAACCTCAAATTTAGAAGGTGCTTGCTGTTTTACCGATGGCTAACGTACCGCTTAAGATTCTGATGAACTTGTTAAGCTCGGCGCCGTAAGCGCTAGAAACATAGACTACGTCCTTATCACGGAGAGAGAAAAGTTGGCCTTTGAAGTAGGAACGTGCATCTCTCATATTCAAGCGGTAAATCACAGGAACCTTGCCTGAACTTGCTCCAGCATACTCAGACTTGAGTTGAGAGATCACTTGAGGATCTTCATAACGGAAGACAAAGAGGCCCTGAGAATTTGCTGCGTTCTGATCTAGTCCGCCGATACGACCCAATGCTTCAACGAGTGAAACATTCGACGCCTGGATAGGATATTCTCCTACTTTCGGGACTGCACCAAATGCTGTGAAGGTTTGAGGGTCGTGCGTTACGAAAATTCTATCTCCCGGACGGACATAAACATTTTCCTCGTTGCTCTGGAAAACCGTGCTGAGCAATTGCTTTGCTTGGCGTCCGTTGCGTGAAATAGATACGTAGCTCTCAGTCGCAGGTGAAGCGTTGCCGCCTGCGTTTGCCACCACATCAAGTAAGCGTTTCCCGCTTAGATCTAATGGATATTGGCCAGGCTTCTTTACTGCGCCATTCACGGTGACCAAGCTGCTAGCATTTTGCTTCAGTGTAACAATGACTTGAGGATTGGTTGCTTTGCGGTCAAGCGCAACCTGGAGCGCTTCTTGTAGCCGCTCGACAGATTTTCCGCGTGCATTTACCTTACCTACATATGGTATTGTAATTGCACCACTTTGGTTCACCATAAATGGGCCTAGTTCGACACCCCCGGCTTGTCCATTCGGTGTAAATAGCCGATCATTGCCTTGTTCCCAGACGACGACTGAAACAGTATCGCCAACGCCAACGATATGCTTTGGCGCCCATTTCCCACCCGTGAAGACTTTTGACAACCCGTTTGGTTGATAAGCTGAAAGCACTGATACAACCGAATCGTCGAGATCGATTAGATGGTAGTCAAAAGGTTCTGTGCGTCGTTCAGAAGATGCCGCTTGGATTTCTGAAGATACAGGACCAGCAGAAGGCAATGCAGCGCAGCCGGACAAAATGCCTAAAATGGGAGCAATGACAGCGAGGGATTTAGAAAAACCTGAAGATCCTTGGATCGACCGTAACTGGGTCGAATTGGGAAATAATTTCATAAAACTTCTATCCACTTTGCTGCCGGATCAAAAATACGCACGACAAAAATATCCAGCCTTAATAGAGGGATTAATATCTCAATCTGAGATAGAATTCAAATTTAGTGTCCGAAACAAGTTCAACGGCCTGTTGTTTTCTCTGGAGAAAGTCATACTCTGTGTGAGTGCTTAGAAAACTTAGTTGCGCGTTAACTATCTGTTTGCCAAAACGAATGAAATTCGTGTTGTTTGGAGCCCCTTTTTTATGTCCATCGCTAGATCGATTCTCATCACTGGTGCAAGCTCCGGTCTTGGAAGAGCTTTGGCTGTTTCCTACGCGGGTGAAGGCGTAACTCTCTGTCTTACAGGGAGAAATGAGGAGCGGTTGCTTGAGACTGTGCGTGAGGTTGAGCGAGGCGGGAGCCAGGTGTTCTGGAAAGCGCTTGATGTTTGCGATGCGGTGGCTCTTCAAAGTTGGGTTCAGGAGTTGGAGCAACAGACTCCGCTGGATTTAGTCATCTCTAATGCAGGTATCACGGGGTCACATGAGGTTGATGGGGCCGTCGAGACGGCAGAGACAGCACATGCTCAGATTGCGACGAATCTTGGGGGAGCTGTCAATGTTTTGACAGCGGTCGCACCATATATGCAGCAGCGCAAAAGCGGTCGAATTGCATTGATCAGCTCCTTGGCAGGAATGCAGCCGATATCTGATGGGCCTGCCTATGGGGCCTCAAAAGCGGGGGTGATCGCGTATGGTGAAGCGATGCGGGACCACCTTTATAAGTGGGGGGTGTCGGTATCCGTGATCTGTCCGGGATATATTCTGACGCCGATGGCCGATCAGTTCAGAAGCTGGCGCCCTTATGAATACACAGCCGAGCAAGCTGCTGCTTCAATCAAAAAAGCAGTTGCACGGAAAAAGGCATTTTATGCGTTCCCGTGGCAGCTGGCTCTGAGTATTCGTATTGGGAAACTGCTGCCGTGGAAATTGCGTCGGTTGGCAAATCAGCGCTTCAATTATCAGCGCTGATTTATTCGTCTTGTTTACTAGGCTGACATAACTTGTTGAATTGAAATAGGATTACTATCGTAATTCGCTATTTCATCATTCACCAGCTCGATCGCCTGATCCAGTTGCTCTTCTGTATGTTCTGAGGTGATGAAGAAGCGCAGACGAGCTGATTTTTCTGGAACTGCCGGATAGATAATTGGCAATACATTGAGCCCACGATCAAGCAGGCGCGCAGCCAAAACAGTTGCCTTCAAAGAGTCGCCCATCATGATCGGGACAACCGCGCAGCCTTGACTGACACCAGTATCAAGACCTGCGGTCTGAGCCTTTTCAAGGAAATATTGCCCGTTTGACTGTGCTGCCTGTACCCGGTGAGGCTCTGCTTCCATCAAACGGATGGCCTCACAAACCGCAGCTGCGATTGGGGGCGCAATACCAACACTGAACACGAAGCCAGAAGCTGTGAGTTTGAGGTAGTCAACCAAATCACTACAGCCTGCGATGTAACCGCCGCACCCTGCCAATGTTTTGGAAAACGTGCCCATCCAGATATCGACATCTCTTGGGTCAACCTGAAAATGCTCGGCGAGGCCGCGGCCTGTCTCTCCGAGAATGCCGATAGAGTGCGCCTCATCGACCATGAGCCAGGCACCGTATTTCTTTTTAATCTCAATCAGACGTGGAAGATCCGGATAGTCTCCGTCCATCGAGTAAACGCCTTCAACCACGATCAGTGTACGTGGATGTTTATGGGCGCGGAGCTCCAGAATGTTTTCCAGAGCCTCAAAATTGTTATGAGGGAAGGACTGGCGAACAGCACCGGAGAGCTTTGCTCCCGTGACGATGCTGTTGTGAATGTAGCTGTCGTGAATGATCAAGTCATCCGGCTGCATCAGTTGGCCGATGCTGGTGACGTTGGTTGCATGGCCACTGACAAAAGCGACAGAACTTTCAACGCCGTGCATCCGAGCAATGAGCTCTTCCAGCTCAGTATGAATCACGCGCTCGCCAGCAACAACCCGGCTGGCACTGGCTGAAATGCCATAGTGGTCGACAGCTGTTTTGGCAGCTTCCTGAACCTTCTCGTGCCCATTCAGACCCAGATAATCGTAGGAGGAGAAATTAAGATAAGTTTCTCCGTCAATCAGCGTCGTTGCCCCAGCACGTGCGTCATGGGCACGGAAAAAAGGATTGTTGATCTGCAACAGATCAGCTGCTGCCTTCTGAAGGCGAATTTCCTTAAACCCCGGAAGGTCTGCAAATTTGGGAGCGATTGCTTCAGCAGCTTGAGGTTTTGTAGCCTTTTGCTTTGGAAGCGCAGACTTTGAGCGCCTGACAGCGCTCAAAGCATTCAATCGATCATCTTTGCTTAGTTTTTTCTTGTCTGATTTGGCCATTAATTCAAAAGTCTTGCAGTTTTGTCCTGATGAGTATCGAGGATTTCGCGAACAGTTGATTTTTGAGCGTCATCCAGATCATCGGAAAGGTGTTGGCTGGCAAGAACGCTGTGAGATCCCTCCTCAGCAGAAGCCTCTCCACCCTCGCGTTTGCGAAGTTTTTGTAGGATCTGTGCAGCAAAGTCATCCAAACACGTTCCGCCTGAGATAGATACCAGCGGAATCTCCAGATTGAAGCGTTTTTGAATTCCCATTCTGAGTTCCAGACCCATCAAGGAATCCATTCCAAACTCCGCAAGTGGGCGTTGATGAGAGATGTCTTCTGCCGGAAGGCGGAGGATGCGTCCAATTTCACCGGCAAGGATATGAGCGACAATCTCTTTGGCCTCTGTATCCGACTTGCCCTCAATGAGAGACAGAATATCGGTAGAACCGTCGCTGTCTCCATCCGTATCACTTCGTCCCACGATTTCGCGGAAGAGAGGCTTGCTCAGCAATGATAGAGACTGGTGAGCTGCCGCCCATGCAAAACGGCCAATATGAACCACAGCGCCTGGCGCAGACCCATCATCCTGCTCCATGGCAAGCTTGAGGATATCCAGACCTTCACGAGCTTTAATGGTTGCCTCGCCCAGATGCCTGGACAGTTTATCGGAGACCTCAGCATTTCTGGCAAGGAAACCCACATCGCCGATTGCACCCCAGCCGACAGCAATTGCTGGCTTGCCAGCTTTCCGTCGGGCTCTTGCAAGTCCTTCAAGATATCCGTTGGCGGCTACGTAATGAGATTGACCTGGGTTCCCGATGAGAGTAGTTGCTGAGGAAAACAGGATAAACTGGTCCAGCTCGTCCTGGCGGGTTAACTCATCCAGCAGACTAGCGCCCTGAATTTTTGGTTCCAGAACTTTACGGAACCGTTTTTCATCCAGTTGTTGGATAATGCCATCATCCAACACCATCGCAGCATGGGTGATGCTCTTGAGTGGTGCGGACTGGCGCAGTTCGCTCAGCAAGCCGTGAACAGCTGTTCTATCCGTGACATCGCAGCTCACCGCGGAGACAGTTACGCCTTTTTCTGCCAAGGCCTCAAAAAGCTTTTCGTGTTGCTCGCTCACCTTTGCAGACCGGCTTGTCAGTGTAATGCGCCGTGCACCATTGTCAGCCAACCAGCGGCAGATTTCCAAGCCAAAGCCACCAAGACCACCGATCACCACATGATGACCATCCTGAGCGAACTTGAGAGAGGTGCGTTCCTGCGGAACCTTCACTTCCTCAGGCTTTGGCGGGGTAATCAGGATCTTGCCGATGTGTCCGGACCGTTGCATGAGCCGGAAGGCATCCTGCACATTACGCCCTTCAAACACGCGGTGAGGCAATGGTGTGAAAGTGCCGTCCTTAATCAGCTCAAAGACATCTTCAATGAGCTTGCGTGCCAGATCACTATCATGCAGCAGGATCTGATCCAGATCGATACCGAAGTAAGAAACATTGCGACGGAACGGACGCAAACCGATCTTGGTGTTGGCATAATAGTCTCGTTTGCCAAGCTCAAGGAAGCGGCCAAACGGGCGTACAATGTTGATGCTTGCTTCCATCGCTTCGCCAGCAAGAGAGTTCAAGACTGAATGTACGCCTTTTCCATCGGTGAGTTCCATGACTTTGTCTGGGAACTGCAAACTGCGGGAATCAAGAATGTGATCAGCGCCGAGCAGGCGGAGGATCTCTCGTTTTTCTTCAGACCCGGCGGTTGCAATGACTCTTGCGCCGATATGCTTTGCAATTTGCAGTGCAGCAAGGCCAACGCCACCTGCGCCCCCGTGGATAAGGACCCACTGATCTTCTTTGAGTTCACCAAGATGGATGAGCGAGTAATAAGCGGTCAGGAATGCAACTGGGTAAGTCGCAGCAGAGACAAGATCCTGACTTTGGTCAAGTTTCGCCACTGCAAACTTTGGACAGGTTACATAGGAAGAGTATCCACCAGACGTAAATGCAACCACTTTGTCACCAACTGCCAGATCACCGGCATTCTTGCCAACACGTGTAACAGTACCTGAAATTTCCAAGCCGAGATTTGGTCCACCATAGCCATCTTCAAGCGCTTCTTCTGGAAGCATGCCCAAAGTCCACATAACATCACGGAAGTTCAAACCAGTCGCGGCGACTTTAATCTCAACATGGTCCTCAGAGGGCTCAATACGTTGCTGCCCACGCCAGTTTAAATGGTTGAGGGAACCTGCCTCTGAGAAGTTCAGCTCAACATTCTCTGCAGGTTTCCAGGTGGATTGGCCAAACCCGGATTTAACACGCGAAACCACTCGGCTCTTTTGCGGCTGATGGAGTTCATTCTCCATGTTCTGGTAGAAAACAGCCTCCAAAATGTCAGAGGCAACGCCTTGGGCGCCTTTGTCGATGCAAACATCAAGGGCAAGTGGTGTCAGTTCAGGAGCTTCATTGCCAAGAACACGTGCAAAAGTCCATGCGGCACTCTGGGCTGGTGCTTCTTGCTCAGCGTTATGACCGCTGCCGCCTGGAGCAACAAGTGCGAGTTGACCAGCTAAGCCCGGATAAGCCTTTACGAGGCCAACACAAGTTGCACAGCGCTTCATGACCTGGTCGACAGGTGCGTCACCTGCCTCGGCCAGACCATACAAGTGAATGATGGTCTTCAGCTCAGCATCAAGGAAGGCAGAACCTGCAAGAGCGGACTTCCAGCCATTCGCTTCATTGAGGTCGAACTGGTCACTATCCGCATCCAGAACCTTGATGTTGCAGGAGGACAAGCGTTCATCATTCTGAATGGCCTGCGCAATTTCCTGTTCCAGCTTAGAATTACCCGCCAGAATGACCATAGCCTTGCTCTCAGGCAAATCGGCCGTTGGATCAAGCTGCTGACTTACGTCTACAGGTTTTGCAGTCGCATTCAGCAAAACAATTGATGCACCTTCTTTGAGTGCCTCAATTGCGATTGGAGCATTAAATGATGTTGAGGTAAACTGATCCAGCCAGTCATTGCTTGTTTTCAGCGGACCGACTGGATACTCGTCGGAAATTGAGCCGGCAAACCAGTCTTCAGACAAACCAAAAGCAACATCATGGAAAACATCTGAAAGTGGCTCCATCGCAAGGAACTGACCGCCTTCTGTCAGTGATTGTCCGAGCTTTTCGAAAAGGTTTGCCTCGCTCTGACATGCTTCGTGAAGAAGACCGGATGATACAATTACATCGAATGGTCCCTGTTCTAACGCGGCATCCCAAGTGTGGTTACTGTCCAGATTGCTCGTATCAAATACAGCGATGTTTGGCTCATCCAGAACACTGGCAGACAAACGCGCGGCGCTTTTGTGATTGCTGTCAGCGATCGAAACCTTTGTTACTTGGCTAGGCAGTATCTGCTGAATATCTTTTGCCAGATTCAGCCCTGAGCCGCTTAGATCCAGTACATGAAGCGGTGTGTCTGTGTCCCAGTTTCCAAGCGCGGTTCTGAGCCATTCAGAGATGCTTTGGCTGCGTATTTGTGCTTCCGGAGAGGAGTACCAGTATTGCTCGAGCATCGCACTGGAATGTTCGAAACCGTTGTCCTGAAAACTATCATGGTCAAGGCTATCGAGAACGAATTTGCGTGTGGTTGCAAGAATGGTTGCAGCAGCGATATCTTGCGGGCTTTCTTCCAGTACACTCTCAACCAGCAGATCGAAATCAGGAAGCTCAAAATCGCTGTTCAATTCAAAGCGGTTTATCCCACATTCTGTCGCGGCCCCGGCTTCCTGAAGGATCGTCAAAAGAGTGACGAAATACCGACGATGATTATTTGGTAAGTCCTCAACAGAAACAGTCTGTTCGCCATCCGCAAACTTTGAGATAATATCAAATGCTGTTCGTTGAGCTGCCGCATTGAGTAGCAAATACGCTTCACGCTCAGCTTCATCTTCAACAGTACGGAACTTTTCAGCAACGTAGTCTTCAATTGCCGGGAAGCTATGGTTGAGTTTAGCAACTGTGGTTGCAGGGTTCCGCTGCAGTTCTGCTTCGACGCGATAGATCAGGTCAGACGGGTTATCTTTACGACCCAGTTCGGTTGCACGGAAGCGGCCTCCGGAAATCGCAATAATGACGTTGTCATCTTCATCGAAAATCTGGAAATCTGCCAAAATAGAGAGTTCAGAGGCACGCTTTACCTGAATTCGAACATATGCTGGAGATGTGCCTGTTTGATACTGGCGAACCTTATCAAAGAAAATTGGAACATAGGCTTTTGGGCGACTGTTTTGGGATGTTGTCTCTCTGAACAGGGAGAGCAGGCCATGGAAACATCCATCAAGTTCAGCTGGATGAATGCCGAAGGATGAAACCTGCTCGTCATCTTCAAGTGCAGACAGGTGGACGATAAATGTACCCGCATCTACCTGAGAGACGTTTTGAGTGCGTTGGAAACGTGGCCCAAATTCAAGTCCGTATGTGAGTGCCGCCGTGTAAATCTCCTCACCTGTGTTGATGAGTTGCGCTGATTCAAAGTTGAGTTGAATGTTTGGTGCAGGAGTTTCCAGTTTTGCAACTCTGCCTACGGCATGCAGCGTCCAATCATCCCCACTCAGCCGCATACGGCTGGAAATTTTAACAGTCCCTGTTTCCTCAGAGATTTCGGTTTGAACTTCGGTCAGATATTCGTCGCTTAATACGAGTGCCTGCAAAATATCCATAGACCGCAGCTCTACTGCGTTACTTCCATAAAGAGTGGAACCGGCAGCAAGAGCCATTTCAACATAGCCTGCGCCGGGAAAAATCATTTGTCCGTTGATGACATGATCTTCCAAGAATGGAACTGTAAAGCGGTCCAGATGAGTGGTCCAAACGTTATAGGTAGCGTTCGGACGCCAACCTAAAAGCGGATGATCTCCACCCCTGAATATGCCCATATTGGCTTCGTCGCTATTCTCAAAGCGGAAGCTTTTATTCTGCCATGGGAGTGGGACCAGATTAACCAGCTCATCCGGGTTCTTTCCAAAGAGTTTATCCGTATCAACATTGATGCCAGCAATAAATGCACGAGCGACGAGGTTGATAACAGGATCTGTCCCACCAAGTTGTTCGTTCGAAAGGCTGGAAAGAACAGATCCTTTCCCGCCTTTTTCGGCAGCAACCTGGCGTAAGTAGCTCTGCAGAATTGGCTTTGGACCAATCTCAATAATCGTTTCAGCACCAAGATCAAGGGCTGTCGCAACGGCCTTGGAGAACAATACTGGCTTGCGAAGATTCCGCCACCAATAGTCCGCATTGAGATCCTTGCCATCTGAGATTGCGCCGGAAACCGTAGAAATAAATGGAACCTGCGTAGATGTCGCGGTCACAGTCCCGACAGCGTTACGGAATGGATGCTCAACGGGCTCAATAAGCTGGCTGTGAAATGGGTAATTCAGCGCAACTTTTCTGAAGGCGACATGATTGGCCCGTGCAAACTTTGCAAACCCGTCAACGTCTTCTTTTGTGCCAGATAGGCTGACAGATTTCGGACTGTTCTCTGCCGCGACTTCAAGGGAGTCAAATCCACTTTTAGAGACAAGCTGTCGGGCTTCATCAGCGGGGAGGACGAGCGCTGCCATGGTCCCATGGCCTGCAACGACTTCCTGTTCTGCTGACCGGTGATAGACCAGCGCTACAGCAGCGTCCAACGTGAGAGCACCCGCGACATGTGCTGCTGCAACTTCGCCGATACTGTGACCCAGAACCATGTCTGGTTTTAATGCGTAATCTTCAAGGGCCTGACAAAGAGCAATCTGGACTGCGAACAACAGTGGCTGCGCAATGCTCGTCTTTTTAAGAGCATCTTCAAGTGTCTCACTGAACAGTTCGGTTTTTAGGGACCAACCAGAAAGGTTTGTGAAGAGCTCATCAACCTTCTCAAAAGCAACTTTGAAGGTTTGGTTTGCAGCATAGGCGTCTCGGCCCATTCCAGCCCATTGCGCCCCGTTACCAGAAAACGCGAAGGCGCACTTGCCCAGACTTGTTGCTTTATTGGAGTAAATGACGTTTGCATTTTTCTGACCAGATGCAAAGTCAGACAAGGTCGTTTTAAGAGCTTCAACATCAGTGCCAGAAAACACTGCTTTTTCCGGAAAAATTCGTTTGCGATGAAAAGCTGCTGCACAAATCTTCAGTTTGCTTTGCTCTGTCAGAACCCCATCACGCGCATAACCGCTTGCAAGCTCAACCAGCGCTTCCTTTGTTGGCGCTGATAAGAACAATGAGCTTGCGACCTTCGGCTGAGTGAGTTGTGCGACATTATCTGTCTTGATTTCTGGGTCTTTGAGGATGACGTGTGCATTCGTTCCGCCAAAGCCAAATGAGTTCACCCCGGCAAACCTTGGGTTCTCCCCACGTGGCAGCTCCACACCTTCGCTTGCGACTTGAATGTTAAGTGCGTCGAAGTCGATATCTGGGTTCGGTTCGTTAAAGTGAAGACTTGCCGGGAAATGGTCATTCTGAAGCGCTAGTACTGACTTCGCCAGACCGACAAGTCCTGAAGCTGGTTCCAGATGACCTACATTGGTTTTGACTGAGCCAATTGGGAGCGGTGCGCGTCGTTTCTGCGCAATAGTACGACCGATTGACCCGGCTTCTGCTGGATCGCCGACACGGGTTCCGGTGCCATGCGCTTCGACAAATGCAAGCTGATTAGGGTCGATTCCATGTGCCTTGTAGACACGATCGAGAAGGTTTGCCTGTTCTACATCTGATGGAAGCGACATGCCTACGGTACGACCATCTGAATTTACGTCGACTGCAACAATATCAGCATGAGACCGCTGCCCTTTCCAGCGTGGAGCATCTTTCCTTTTTATGACAAGTGCAACGCCGCCTTCAGAGCGAACATAACCATTCCCATTCGCGTCAAAGGCTTTGCACTGCCCATCTGGAGACAGCATAGTTGCCTGTGCGAAGCCTACGAAGGGAAATGGGCTGGCAAGTACGTTGACACCTGCGACGATGGCGCAGTCAATTCTGCCAGAGTTTAACGCACGGTAAGCTTCGTGGAGTGCAACCAGAGAAGACGAACAAGCGGTGTCGACAGTAAAACTTGGGCCTTTAAGGTCGAAAATGTAAGAAAGGCGGTTTGAAATAATAGAAAGTGTATTGCCAGTCATAAAGTGACCGGTCGCTACATTAGGATCGAACAGGCTTTCGTTGGCATAATCCAGCGCAGATGCCCCAACATAGACGCCTACATGATCACCGGCTATGGTGTCTGGTGAGATGCCTGCGTCTTCAATCGCTTCCCAAGTGAGCTGTAATAAGATACGTTGCTGAGGATCCATTTGCTCGGCTTCTCGCGGAGAAATGCCAAAAGCGGTGGGATCAAAGTCCCATAGATTGTCGAGAACACCTGCTTTAAAAGTATATGCCTTGCCTGCCTCTGAAGTACGTGGATGCAGATATCTGAAGTGTGACCAGCGATCAGAAGGAATTTCGGAAATGCTGTTCTGTCCTGATTTCAGCAGATGCCATAGTGCTTCTTTGTTGGAAGCTCCGGGTACACGAACTGATAGACCTACAATTTCCAACACGCAGCAAAACTCACTCAAACAGGGGTTAGCATCTAGAATTGTGATGCCTGTATTTAAACTTAAAGTTCCATATATAACCTAGACGCGAATGTACTTTCAAAAAAGAACGCATCAACAGATATTTTGATATCATTCAATATTGGGGAGGAGATTTCGTTTCTTCTAAATAAGTGGTCAGTTTGGTTATGTTGAATTTTATGAAAAAATGAACTGTCAGCTTTTTCTGTGTTGCTCTTTTTATAGATGAATTTAATTTAGCTTTTCTATATTTGGCGAGAATTTTATTTTCATCGTTTAACCGAAGGGAAGCTTTCTTGGGTTTTTATTCAAAAGAAAGTTTATAAATCTCCTCAATCCTCTTTGTTTCTTCATCTGTCAGCGCAGCGAACTCTTTTACTTTAGCTCGGTGGGAGAGTTTTCCGTTATTTTGATTCAGGAATCGGAAGAGTAGGTCAGCAAGGCGGGCGGGCATGTCTATGACTTGGTTTAGCTCTTGCTGAAAGCGGTCGTGGTTTTGTAAGAAGCGGGCTTCTTCCGGTAAGTCGTGTTCAACCGTACGTTTTACACAGGCGTAGAGGAATTCTGCGTGGGCGGTGGCGTCAAAGAATCGGTAGAAGTCAGCTGTTTCGTTTGTCACGGTCAGGTTGCCATGAGCAGTGGGTTGCCAGTCAATCTTGCCAAGGAGGCGGGAGGAGTAGTCTTCCAGCACCTGTTTGTAAGTATCGATTCGCTCCAAAATGACGGAGGAGACCGGGAAGACGACGCCGGGTGGGTTAAAGCCGCGTTGTGCAAGTGCGTGGTGGATGAGGTAGCGATGCAACCTTCCGTTGCCATCTTCAAATGGGTGCACATAAACAAAACCGAAGGCGAGAACAGCAGCAGCCAGAACTGGATCCAGATGCTTGGCGTAGTCTTGTGCAAAATCGATCATACCATTCATCAGACTTCTCAGGTCTTCCGGTTTAGCGCTGATATGGTCCGGTACTGGCATGCGGGTCTCGCGATCATGCATGCCGACAAAGCCACCTTCCTCTCGTAAACCCATATGTACGAAACGGTCATCGCCGATCACAACCCGCTGAAGGCGGAGAAACTCCTCAATACTCAGTGGTGTTTTTCCGGCGTCAGCAATGGCGCGGCCCCAACGTTGGATGCGGTCATGGGCAGGGCGCTCGCCTTCAATGGCAAAGCTGGATTTGCTGTCCTTGAGAAGCAGGAAGGCTGCTGTGCGGGCGAGCAAGTCTTTGGGGACCGATGCCGCAGCATCCATCGCTTTTTCATGCAGTTTGGCCTGCTGAAAAGCCTCCAGGTCTTTATTGCGAAAGATGAGAGGGCAGAATTGAGGTGTGCCCGGCAAGTTGTTGCGTACGCGGTGGCGCGGTGAAGGTGTTGAACTGCCGCCAAATTGCTTTGTTGTATCAAGCGCATCCACATACGCACCAGTTTCAACATCTGGTAAATTCAGTTGCTCACCCAAAAGCCATTCGTAGAGAAACCAGATGCGTCTTGTATAGCGACCGGTTGGGCGTAACTTTACCAACTCTTCGATAGGCTCTGGCCCACACGCAAGAAACAGGCGTTTCAATGCCGCAAGGTCCAACCCTTCGTTTTTTAGGGCAAAGGTGAGGTGACCTAGTAAATTTGGTTCTGGTGCATGACGAGGTGTGAAGATCCGCCAGCCGTCTTGCTCTATGATCTTGTGGCGGTCTCCAATGGCACATAGAATATGCGGGATCGGCACTCTCAGGTCGTATGCATCAATAAGTGCTGAATAGCCTGCTGGAGTTGCGGGCACAGGAAGCCAGCGTTCGTGAAAAACTGTTACAGCCTGTGAAAAAGGCTTATTCATGCGCCGTCTCCATGAAAAACTGTCACGAAATATAGCGCAGTAAGCCCGTTCTGTGAATACCTGTCATTTTCAGCGTGAATCCTGAAAAGCTGACAGGATTCCTGAAAAAGCGTTATTTCAGGCCAGCTGTGCCATCAAACTTACGCTCTAAACCTGACCAGCAATCCACATAATCGTCTTGTAGTGGAGCCTCTTTGCCTGCAAATTCTGTGAGTTGTTGCGGAAAGCGCGTTTCGAACATAAAGCTCATGGTGTCTTGCAGTTTTACTGGGTCCCAGCCGTTGTGGGAGGCTTTCTCAAAAGCTTCCTGATCAGGACCATGGGGCAACATGCAGTTGTGGAGGCTGATGCCGCCGGGAACAAAGCCATGTGGTTTAGCATCGTACTGACCGTAAATATTGCCCATCAATTCTGACATGATGTTTTTATGGTACCACGGTGGGCGGAAGGTATCTTCCTGTGGCAGCCAGCGAGGTGGGAAAATCACGAAGTCGATGTTGGCCGTCCCTTCCTCCGCTGTGGGGGCTGTGAGGACGGTGAAGATTGATGGATCCGGGTGGTCGAAACTGATGGCGCCTACGGGAGCGAAGTGGCGCAAGTCATATTTATAAGGGGCGTAGTTACCGTGCCATGCGACCACGTCCAGCGGTGAATGATCAATGGTCGTTCGGTGGAACTCACCGCACCACTTGATCGTCACATGACATGACCGTTCAATGTCTTCAAACTGTGCAATCGGTGTCTTGAAATCTCTTGGGTTTGCAAGGCAGTTAGCGCCGATTGGTCCACGGTTGGGCAGGGTGAACTTAGCGCCATAATTTTCGCAAATGAAGCCTCTCGCTTTGCCATCAGGCAAGCTCACCTTAAACACCATGCCACGTGGTAAAATACAGATTTCCAGCGGTTCAAGATCAATCACACCAAACTCGGTTGCGATCTTCAATCGCCCGACCTGAGGCACAATCAGCAGCTCTCCGTCGGCGCTGTAGAAGTACTCGTCCTCCATATCTGTATTGGCCAGATACACATGCGCGGCCATGCCCATTTGCAGGCCCACATCTCCGGCTGTTGTCATGGTGTGGATGCCGTCAATGAAGGTGAGGTTTTGGTCCTTAGGGAAAGGTGTTGGATCCCACCGGTACTGACCGAGTGAAACGATATCCGGGATTTTGTTGGGTGCGGTTTTCCAATAGGGATGGTTGGTTTTCTGCAGGCGCCCCAGATGCTTAACTGATGGGCGAATGCGGTAGAGCCAGGATCGTTCGAGCGTTGTGTGAGGTGCTGTGAAGGGAGAGCCAGACAGCTGTTCAGCATACAATCCGTATTCAACGCGCTGGGGGGAGTTGCGCCCTTGAGGTAGCGCGTCTTTTAGGGCCTCGGTTTCAAAATCATTTCCGAACCCAGCCATATATCCTGGCAGAGTTCCATAGCGACTGTCGTGAGTGTTAGCCGGGTTTTGATCCGTCGGATTTTCCATGTTTCACTCCAAGACATCACCAGCGAGGTTTAACGAAGGCTGATGCCGCTATATCTCCAGACCCAGTTGGGTGAAGGCATCAGACCATAGAACCGGATGAGCGCAATCAACGCGATCTGAGGGAGGTAATTCATCTCCTGAAAAATACGTGACGATAATGGCAGGGCTATGAGCCTTTACTGATTTACCTGCTAACAATCCTGACCCTTCAAACTGCGGCACCCATGATCCGTGGATTGGCTAATTCTTCAGTGGAAGTAGGGTGATAGCCAGCAACCGGGCGGCTTGTCTGATGGAGTTGACCGCAAGATGTCATTTACCGCGTAAGGAGCAGGTGCGCCTTTTATCGCCTGCTTCTATGCGGAGTGTGTGTCTCTTGCAGCTGGATTGGCTTCGGCTTTTTGGAGATCAGGGTTTCCCGGTTGTTTCAGATAAAGGAGGCCATGCTTCCGTTTAGGTCCGTTTTCAGGTTGAGTTGGGCGCGTAAAAGCGATGGTGAGTGGGGGCTTGTCATCGCGGTTGTCAGCCTGAAAGCGGACCTTCCACCCCTCATAGCTTTCAGGCGGTGGCGGTACTTCTTGCCAAAGTGAATTGCAGCGACTCATGTGAAAATGACGCTGCTTCAGGTCTGTCTATATTCAATCTTCTTTTCATCATTTCTGAGCTGACCCTCGGTCCAAAAGACTGGCAACTGGGGCAGCCTGTTTTAGGTGCGGATGGTGTTCGCTCGATAAAATGAAAAGTTGAAACCTTTCTAATTAAGATCAAGTTGAGTAGCTAATATTATCAAGAATACGCGTCAGATTCTGTTGCCAGTTAGCCGGAATGTACATTTATCCAAATTTTATGCATGAGAAATTTGGATTGCTGAAAACAGCTATAATGCCTTATAAAATATGCTAATTCGACGTAGCAGACATTGGCGCCTCATCAAAAATACGTAAATTTTTCTAGACATCTCTCATGAAATCTACCTAAGTTGACAACGTTTCATATTTGGGAGCTTGTTATGAAAATATTGAATTCGGCATCCGCCCTGGCGATTGCCGCTATAACATTTGCGGGGGGGACCGCATTTGCAGCTGAAAAAGAGCTGGTGATCTTCAACTGGTTGGGTGGTTCGGAGCGTGATCTGATCATCGCACTGGAAGAGGGTTTCACAGCCAAATATCCAGACTATGAGATCAAGGACATCAACCCGGCTGCGGGTGGGGATGATCCGCGGTCCGGCATTCGTTCAGCGATGTTGTCTGGTGAAGAGTTTGATCTGTTGCTCAACACATGGCCTTCCTTCGAGAAAGAACTGGTTGCTGCAGACCTGATCAGCCCAATTGATGCTGCATGGGAGCAGTACGGTTGGTCATCTGCGTTGAATGACAGTTGGCGCAATCTGGCGAAGCATGATGGCAAAACCTATGGTGCCTACTTCATCGCGGGCAATCGCTCTGGTGTTTGGTACCGTCCAGATACGCTTGCAAAAGCTGGTATCGCGGGTGAACCTACTCAGTGGAAAGATTTCCTCAGTTCCTTCAGTGCCCTGAAAGAAATCGGCATGCTGCCTGTTTCCATTGGTGCGAGAAGCTGGGCGCAGACCGAATGGTTTGAAAACGCGCTTCTGCGCACGGCTGGCACTGCATTTGCGAAAGAGCTGTCTGAGCACAAGGTGCCTTGGACCGATGACCGGGTGAAGGAAACCTTCCGCAATCTTCGTGACATGCTGGAAGCGGACTGCTGTGCAGAACCGGGTGCGATGCTCAGCTCTCACTGGACAGATGCTGCGGATGCCGTGCTGAAAAACAAAAAGGCAGGCTTCATGCTGATTGGCTCTTGGGCAAACCAGCGCGCCAAGAATGAGTATGGGCTGACGCCGATCAAAGACTATTCATACATGCAGTTCCCGGTGATCAAGCCGGAATACGGCAATGCGATGAGTGTCGATGGCAAGAACTTCCTTGTGATGAAGCAAGCGAAGAACCCGGAAGGGGCAGAACTGTTTATCGACTTCGTTCTGAGCAAGGAAGGCTCCGCAATCATCGCGGCGCAGAACCTTGCAACCCCGAGTGCAAATGTGGATCCCTCGTCCTATGATCCGATTGTGCGGAAATACGCTCAGATTTTGCCGCTCGTCGATGTTTTCTTTGTTCTTGATGACCTTTTGCCAGCTGAGTTGAGCGGTGAATTCCGTATTGGCTTGCAAAAGTTCCTTCGCGACCCAAGCGATGCGAGCATTGACAGTGTCACAGCAGCACTCGAAGCAAAAGCGAGTGAGCTTTATCAATGAGCGTACAACATGGGTCTATTTTAACCTCCCAGACCCAGGCGGGGCCCTTTGCGGGCCTCGCCAACCGGCTCTTCGGAGGTAACCTGCGCCGCGCTGACTGGATTGCATTTGCCCTGTTGGCGCCAACATTGATCTTCTTCAGTATCGGCGTGCTCTATCCGCTTTTCGAGACTATCCGTGTGAGTTTTCTTGACTGGACCGGATTGAGCCAGCCGAAACCTGCGGGTTTTTCTAACTATACCAAGCTGTTCAGGGATGCGAACTTTTGGAATGCCTTGCGGGTGACGCTCACCTGGACGCTGGCGTGCACAGGCATCTCCGTTGCTATCGGCTGGAGTGTTGCGTTGATTTCCGGTCTGGCTCCCAAGCAGACTGCGCCGTTCCGTGTGGCAATCTTTGCAGCCTATGGCATTTCAGAGACCGCTAGTGGCTTGATGTGGTTGGGTATTTTGCAGCCGGACTTTGGCCTCCTCAACGGCATTCTACGTCTTGTCGGGCTGGAAGGCTGGGCCTCGCCGTGGCTGGGGGAACCGTCCACCGCGATCTGGGGCGTTGTTGCTGCCTATGTGTGGACGCAAGCTGGTCTGCCATTGCTCACCTGTTACGCGGCTATTCAGGCGATCCCGAAAAGCCAGCTTGAAGCGGCTCATATGGATGGTGCCTCTCACTTCCAGATCCTGCGGTACATCATGGCGCCTCTTAGCCTTCCTGGTGTGCGCATTGCGATTTTCATCAACCTGCTCAACAGCCTCAAGGCGTTTGATATGATCCATATTTTGACTGCTGGAGGTCCGATTAGAGCAACGGAAACAGTGGGTTACTTTATGTATCAGGAGTCCGTCATCTACTTTAAGCAGGGCTATGGCGCTGCAAGTACGGTGGTGCTTCTGCTTGCGGTTATCGTCTGTTCCATCCCACTCATTCTGGACAAGGCATCGGAGAGCAAATGATCACTCAAACTCCAAAATGGCCTGTGTATGTGCTGGGGTCCGTGGCGCTTGTCTGGATCATTCCGCTGGTTGGCATCATCGCCATGTCCATTCGCCCCGAAGGGGAAATCACCAGCGGATGGTGGACGATCGAGCCGTTTACGTTCACGCTAGATGCCTGGCGTGAGGTTTGGGTCAACTACCCGATTGGCCGTGCGTTTCTCAATTCTCTGGCTGTGGCCAGCTTCGCAACCGTCCTTCCAGTTCTGTTTGCACCAGCTGCAGCCTATGCATTTCACTACCTCAAGTTCCCGTTTCGCCGGATCTTGCTGCTCATCCTTGTGAATGCATTTGTTGTTCCAAATCAGGTAGTTATCATCCCGCTTTTCAAGCTATGGCGAGAGACTGGGCTCATTGACACCTACTGGTCTGTGGTCATTCCGTTTGTTGGACTGTCGTTTGCCTGGGCTGTTTTGCTGGTCAAAAACTTCCTCTCCAACTTCCCGCGGTCGCTGATTGATGCGGCGCAGGTGGATGGATGCGGGCACTTACGGACCTACTTTTTTATCGTGCTACCAAACACGATTACGGCGATGGCGGCAGTTGGCATCCTGCAGTTTATGTGGACGTGGAATTCCCTTCTGCTGCCAATGTTGTTCCTGCGGGAAAATGCAACGCTGCCGGTGATGCTCTCCACGATCTCCGGCGCCTATGAGCCCAACTGGGATCAGCGTGCTGTTGCGACCATCATCACCTCCATCCTTCCACTCGTTATCTTCTTGTTCTTCCAGAAGTATTTCTCCGCTGATGGCAAAAATAACAGCGGTTCCAAGGGCTAAATCATGTGCCATAAAAAAGAAGTAAAAGACTTCCGATACCGCCAGATTCATCTGGATTTTCATAGTTCCGAACATATTCCGGGGATTGGGTCCAAGTTTGATCCGGCGCAGTTTGTTGAAACACTGAAGCATGGCGAGGTGGACTCCGTCACGCTGTTCGCACGCTGTCATCACGGCTGGAGTTATTACCCCACCAACGTGGGCAAGCCGCATCCAGAGCTGCAGAACCCGGACCTGCTGGGGGACATGATCACAGCCTGTCATGAGGCCGACATTGCGACCCCGATTTACCTGACAGTTCAATGGGATGAGCTGACAGCGCGGGAGCATCCAGAATGGCGTGTGATGCAGTCGCAAAACACAGCTGCCAATTATCCGGGCACAGAGCCGTCCGCGATGAACCAACTTACGCCCACCTGGCACACCATCTGTCTGAACCATGAAGGCGCAATCCAGCGACAGATCGACATCGCTCTGGAAGTTTGCGCTCGTTATAATCCGCCTGCGTTGTTTATGGACATCCTCGCCTCCTGGGAATGTACCTGCAACGCCTGCCTTTCCTCAATGAAATCAGAAGGTTTGGACCCGCTGAAGACGGACGATCGTAAGAGCAACGATAAACGCGTTCTTTTGCGTTTTTTTGAAAGGTTTTCGCAAGCCGTCAACGGCGAGTTCCCAGATACACGAATTTTCTTCAACTCTGGCCACATCTACAAAGGACAGGATGAGCGCTACCAATATTACGGTCATCTGGAGCTGGAGAGCCTGCCGACCGGTGGCTGGGGTTATGACCATTTTCCCGTCTCAGCACGGTACGCTGATACATTGAACCTGCCGTTCCTTGGTATGACGGGACGGTTTCATACGCACTGGGGTGAGTTCGGCGGCTTCAAGCGCGCTGATGCATTGTCCTATGAGTGCTGCCTGATGGTGTCTCTGGGGGCGCGCTGTTCTATCGGCGACCAGTTACACCCGAACGGGCATATGGACTTTGCCACGTACGATCTGATCCGCCCGGCTTATTCCCGCGTCAAAGCACTGGAACCATATGCCAGCAACGCGACCTATCAGCGCGAAGTGGCGATCCTTTCTGTCGAGGCGCAGGTTTCCCAGCTCGGCAGCCACCTTGGGCACCGCAGCGAGCCGAGCGATTCCGCCTCTGCCCGTATGCTGTTGGAAATGCAGATCCCGTTTGATCTCATCTCCTCGTCCAGCAGCTTTGATGACTACAAACTGATTATTTTGCCGGACAGCATTCGCCTGAGTGATGATCTTGCGGCTCGCCTGAAAGCGTTTACGGACGCGGGTGGTGCCATTCTGGCGACTGGCGAGTCCGGCCTTGATGTTGAGGGCAAGCGATACCTCCTCGACATCGGAGCAGAACTGTCTGACACACCAATGGAGTACGACCCGAGCTATCTGTCCTGTCGGGGAAAGCTGGACGAGGATCTGGTCGATGCTTCTGTTGTTATGTACGAGAAGGGGGCACTCTTACGCGCAACAGATGGTGATGTGCTGGCTGATGTTCGTCCATCCTATTTCAACCGCACATGGGACAAGTTCTGCTCGCATCTTCACACGCCGGAAGACCCGGATGCAGCGCCGCTTGGTCCGGCAATACTGCAGAAGGGCAATGTGGCGTATGTGGCTTATCCGTTGTTCCGCCTTTACGGCACAACGGGCCAGACGCTTTACAAGTATCTGGTGCGCGGCCTCATCAACCGCCTGATGCCAAGCCAGCTGATCGGCACAGAGCTGCCATCGGCAACGCGTATGTCATTGATGAAGCAGGCCGATGAGCAACGGCAGGTGCTGCATGTACTTTATGCACCAACCCAGCTGCGCGGCAGCGGTGTGCCGTACAATGATGGTCAGACCCGCGCGGTTGAGATCATCGAGGATGCACCAGAGCTTAGAGAAGCAAAGGCCTGGGTGCGTATGGACGAAGAGCCAACGGACGTGACCTGCGCTTATTCGGGTAAAACACTGCCATGGCAGTATGACAGCCTCGACAAAAAGCTGCACATCGTCTTTCCTAGCCTCCATATCCATGGGGCCGCCGTCATCTCACAGGCAGATGACGCAGTGGCTGCGGAATAAAGGGCAGTGCAGTGAAAAAACCAACCATCCTCGATGTAGCAGATTCCGCAGGCGTCGCTGTCGGCACAGTCTCGCGTTATCTGAACGATCAACGCATCAGGAAGGACAACCGGACCCGGATCGAGCAAGCGATTGCTGATCTGGGATACCGGGCCAATACACTTGCCCGCGCCATGAAAACAGAGCGCACGAACACAGTTGGGTATCTGGTTCCCAAGTTTGACGAGTTCAACTCGGGGATTTTGACTCAGCTGGTGCGTTCTCTGCGTGCCCGTGGGTATTCCATTGTAACCTTTCACCATTCCGATGAAGCGGATGCCATCAACGAGGCGCTGGAATCAGCCTCCTCGCGGCGCATCGATGCCATCATCTTGTCTGGCACTCACGAAGTGACGGAGAAGGTGCAGGAGCTGTTGAGCGGAGAACAACCGGTCATCATCTTCAACAACGATGTGCCGGGCGTGGAAACGGATAAGGTGCTGGTGAATGATGAGGCAGCTGCGCAAGACGCTGTGAGTCGCATGATTGACTTTGGCCACACCCGCATTGGTGTGGTGACAGGGGACCTGAATGGAAGCACAGGGCAAAACCGGTTGCAGGGCTACAGAAAAGCCCATGAGCAAGCTGGCCTGAGTGTTGATGAGGAGTTGGTTTACGTTGGCAATTGGGGCCAGCTGGATGGATACACCGCCATGGATAGGTTCCTTGGCATGGAAAATCCGCCAAGCGCTGTGTTCTTTTCCAATTACCTGATGACCATTGGTGGTCTGGACTGTTTGTCCAGCAACGGCAAACAAGTTGGCAAAGACATTGATCTTGTCACCTTTGATGACCCGGACATGTTTCGTCTGATCCCACCGGGCATCACCGCCATTGAACAGCCGATTGAGCAGATTGCCCGTCATCTGACGGAGATCGTGCTGAGCCGGCTGGATGGAACGGCGCCTGACCACCCCCGCAATATTCGCGTCAATTGTGCGCTCAAGCTGCGTGGCTCCTTAGGAGTTGCTCGGAAAGCCTCCGGAAAAACCCATGAAGATAGTTAGCTACAACATTCAATACGGAACCGGCATCGACGGCAAAGTCGATCTGGAAAGAATTGCAGGAGAACTTGAAGGGGCCGACATCATCGGCTTGCAGGAAGTTGACCGCTTCTGGAAACGAAATGGCAATGTAGATCAAGCCGCAGAACTGGCCGATCTGCTTGGTGGATATCGCTGGGTCTATGGCCCGGGTCTTGATATGGACGCCTCGTTTCACGATGAAAACGGCAAGCTGGTCAACCGCCGCCGTCAGCACGGGGAAATGATCCTTTCCAAATACCCGATCATTTCCACCCGCACTTATCCGTTGCCCAAGATGGGTTCCATCACCCGTCATGCCATTCAGGCTGCTTTGCTGGAAGCTGTCATTGACGCGCCGGGAGGCCCGCTTCGTGTCTACAACACCCACCTGTTTTACTGGTCGCCAGACTTTGCGCTGGTGCAGGCACGGTTTGTGAGAGATCGCATCAAGACAGCCCCATCCGAGGGTGGTGCATGGTGCGGAGGACCGGGTATTGATGCCCACTGGCTCAACGATGAACCGCAGCCAACCATGCCAACAGACTGCATTTTGTTGGGGGACATGAACAATGGACCGGGCACGCCAGTCTATGAGGTGTTCACTGGCCCGCCATCAGAAGAAGGTGGCCGCGTGCAGACGTTGGATGGATTTGTGGACCCGTGGGTGTGGCTGGGCAATGAGGAGACAAGCGGGAAGACCGCTCACTTTGATACCCGCCGCATCGACCACCTGTTTGTGAGCGCCTCACTGCGGCACCGCATTGCAGGCATGCGGGTTGATGAAGACGCGAAGGGCTCTGACCATTTGCCGGTCTGGCTGGAACTGAAGGACGCCTGAGGGGGGGAAAGCATGGCACAAGTTACTCTGAAAAATCTCGAAAAGTCTTATGGTCCAACCAAGGTCATTCATGGCATTGACCTGGAGATCAAAGACAAGGAATTTGTTGTTTTCGTCGGCCCATCCGGCTGCGGAAAATCCACCACATTGCGTATGATTGCTGGCCTTGAAACGATTTCTGGTGGGGAGCTGCTCATCGGTGATCGTGTGGTCAATGATATGCCACCACGCCAGCGCAACATCTCTATGGTGTTTCAGGACTACGCGCTCTACCCGCATATGACAGTGGCGAAGAACCTCGGGTTCTCGCTCAAAATTGCAGGTGTTTCTCAAAGTGAGATTGAGACGCGTGTGGCGGATGCCGCGGCTATTCTGGGGTTGGAGCCCTATCTGAAGCGCAAGCCGGGGCAGCTTTCCGGCGGTCAGCGCCAGCGTGTTGCCATGGGCCGTGCTATAGTGCGCCACCCGGATGTGTACCTGTTTGACGAGCCGCTCTCTAACCTGGACGCCAAGCTACGCACCCAGATGCGCATTGAGATCAAAAAGCTGCATCAGCGCGTGGGCAACACCATCATTTATGTGACCCACGATCAGGTGGAAGCCATGACATTGGCAGACCGGATCGTGATCATGCGTGATGGCATCATTGAGCAGGTGGGCAGCCCGCGTGAGGTTTTTGAAAAGCCCAACAATACGTTCGTGGCAACCTTCATTGGGTCTCCACCCATGAACCTGATTGATGCGCATGTCGCCAGCAGCAATGGCGACCCTGTGTTGAAATTGGGGGACGGCAGTGAGCTGCGCGCACCGGGCCGACTGCGTAACACACTGGAAGCGGGCAAAGCGGTGAAGCTAGGCGTGCGGCCAGAAGACATTTCGCCAGAAGGCAATGCGTTGCCAACAGCGGGCGAAATCGCGCAATTGCAGCTGCCTGTATTGCTCTCTGAAGATCTGGGTTCAGAGGCAACTTTGTTTACGGAGCTGGCAGGCTCTCCGGTTCAGTCCATCATGTATAATCCGCGCACAGTGCATGCTGGGGAAACGCTGAGCTTCAACATGGCGCTTGATAAATGCCATGTGTTTGATGGCGAAAGCCTGCGCAATCTGGCAGCTTAAGCACTTTTGGGGTGTTTTGCCGAAGACCTGATACCTCTTTGGCAGAACGCAATTTAAGCGGTTAGATTGACGTAAACAAAGAAAAGCCCTGAGCGGATGTGCTCAGGGCTTTTGCTTCTTTAGCCTGTGGGAGGCTGGCTTACGCCATTTCTTCCATTTCAAACCCCGGAACCAGTTCCAGCGGCATATCCTGATAGCAGACCGGGCGCAGGAAGCGGCGGATGGCCATGGTGCCAACTGAGGTTGCGCCGAAGTTGGTGGAGGCCGGGTAAGGGCCACCGTGAACCATGGCATCACACACCTCCACACCGGTCGGGAAGCCGTTTGCCAGCACACGGCCTGCCTTGCGCTCCAGCAATGGCATCAGCTTGCGGGCCTCTGCATGGTCTGCAGCATCAATGTGGATTGTGCAGGTCAGCTGGCCTTCAATGGTGCGCGCCACATCCTGCATCTGCTCGATGTTCTTCAGCTTGACGATGATGCCAAGTGGGCCGAACACCTCTTCCTGCAGCTCTTTGTTCGCAAGCCAGTTTTCAGCGTCCGTCACGAACATATATGGCTTGGCACCACGGGTTGCGCAGGCCGTGCCAACCAACTCCTCAACACCTGCTTCACCAGCGATTTTCTCAGCGCCAGAGCGGTAAGCCGCTGCAATGCCGTCAGTCAACATTGGCTGCTCACCAGCAGCGCCCAGTGCTTCTTGAGCCTTGGCGATAAAGGCATCCGCCTCAGCGCCTTCCACCAGCAGAACCACGCCCGGATTGGTGCAGAACTGGCCTGCACCCATGCACAGGGAACCTGCCCAACCCGCCGCAATGGCCTCACCACGATTGGTGAGTGCGTTCGGGAAGATGAAGTTTGGATTGATGGAGCCCAGCTCGCCGAAGAACGGGATCGGCTCAGGGCGGGAGGCGCACAGATCAAACAGTGCACGGCCACCACCAAGGGAACCGGTGAAGCCAACGGCTTTGATGAGTGGATGCTGAACCAGCGCGGTGCCAACCTCACGACAGCCGCCTTGTACCAGTGAGAACACGCCCGGATGCATGCCGCAGGATTTGATCGCCGCATCAATGGCTTGTGCCACGATTTCAGCAGTGCCTGGATGAGCCTCATGGCCCTTCACAACCACCGGACAGCCAGCCGCAAGCGCGGAGGCGGTGTCGCCGCCTGCGGTGGAGAAGGCGAGCGGGAAGTTGGAGGCACCGAACACGGCAATTGGACCAACCGGACGCTGGCTCAAACGCAGGTCAGACCGCGGCAGAGGAGTACGGTCTGGCAGTGCCTCATCGTGGGTGAGATCCAGATACTCGCCTTTCTCAATATGGTCGGCAAACAGACGTAGCTGGCCAACGGTGCGGCCACGTTCGCCGTTGAGGCGCATTTCTGGCAGTCCGGTTTCTGCGCAGCCGACTTCGGTAATTTCTGCGCCGCGCGCGTCAATCTCGTCCGCGATCGCCCGCAGGAACCTGGCGCGTTCTGCGCGGGTGGTCCAGCCGAAGGTCATGAAGGCGTCTTCAGCAGCCTGAACAGCGCGGTCGATCAGATCGGAAGTTCCGCATGAAAAGCTCTTGGCAGGGCCTGAGAACGGGGATGACTCGAATTTCTGGGCGTTATCGACCCATTCTCCGGCGATGAGATGGCAACCTGTTAGCATCGTTTCCTCGGCACATGAAGTTATCTGGCAGGCGCTGCAGTCTTGTTGTGCAGCCCTCAGCTTAAATTTGACAGTGATATATCACTATCTTCTATCCGGTTCAAGCCGATAACTTCATATTGTGCAAAGGTCTGTTCTACCGCAACTCCGTAAGGGCCTCATCTTCCACACGAATTCGCAGGGCAAGGAGCGCACCGTTGAAGCCGGAGAACAGGAAGGCGATCGGGAACAAGCCGAGGACCATAGGGGCGGTAAAGATCTCCAGTGCCACCAGCAAGTAATTGGGATGGCGCACAAACGCAAACGGTCCCTTGGTCACCAATGGGGTTTTGGCCACAATAATGCGAGTGGTCCAGCGGCGGCCCATGCTCAGCAGGATCCAGAGGCGGAACACCTGTAGGACCGCAAAGACCAGCAACCACGGCATGGAGACCGGTTTGTCGTAGCCCAGCACAACGAGTGCGATGATCCACGCCACATGCACGCTGACGATCAGTGGATAATGTGAGGCGCCAACCTCATAGGCCCCATCAGCCAGCAAACGCTTTGTGTTGCTGCGGGCAATGACAAGCTCGGACAGACGCTGAATAACGATGAACGCCAGAAAGACGACGGCAGGAAGGGAAGCGTCAGGCATTGATTACCCCCTCTGGTCTCTGAATGCCGGTGGTCTCCCAGCGCTCTCTTGCTTCATTGGCAACAACGGTCACGGGTTGGAAAGAGGCGGTGAAACCGGGGCCGAGTGCGCACAGGACCATGTTGCCTTGCGGGGAGCGCTCGAGAACCTGCTCCAGCACAAACAAGGCGGTTGGGGCGGACATGTTACCGTACTCCTGCAGAATTTCACGTTCCACATCCAGCGTATTGGCTGGCAGGTCCAACGCGCCCTCCAGCGCCTGAACCACTTTCGCGCCGCCCGGATGGCAGACAAAACGATCAACGCAATCCATGTCCATGGTGAGTGCAGTCAGGCCGCGTTCGGTGACATCACGGAAATGTTCGGTTGCGAAATCCGGAATCGAACGGTCAAACACCACGCCCAGGCCATGCTCTTCAACGTTCCAACCCATGATGTTGAGTGTGTCCGGCCACATCTCCTGATGGCCCGTACCCAGCTCGAACAGGGGCTTTGATCCCTCAGGCCTGCTGGTGGAAAGACAAGCTGCTGCTGCGCCGTCGCCAAACAGAACAGTGGCGATGATATCGGCTTTGGTGAGGCGGTCACTGCGAAAGGAAAGGGTGCAGCCTTCCAGCGCGACCACGAGCACGTTGCTGCCCGGTTTGGCCTGCGCCAGTTGTTGCGCGATGGAAAGACCAGAGACACCACCTGCACACCCAAGGCCGAACACCGGTACGCGCAGAATGTCTGTGCGAAAGCCCATCTGCTTCCAAGCTTGCGCTTCCAGCGTTGGTGTCGCAATGCCGGTGGAGGATACCGTCACCACACAGTCGATCTCATCTGCGCGCAAACCTGCTTTAATCAGTGCTTTGCGAGCGGCGGTAACAAACAGATCCGTTGCGCCGCGCAGATACGTCTCATTTCGGGTTTTCCAATCTTGTGGTTCCAAAAACCACTCCAACGGGGCGAAAGAGTAACGTCTCTTCACGCCAGCGGACAGGAAAGTGCCAGCCATGCGCTCAAACTGCGCGAACTTTGGCCCAAGAATCCGCCGGGCGTAATCCAGTACCAGTGTTTGGGGTAATTCGTAGGGCGGCACCGCTGTCGCAAGGCCGGTCAGGTAAACGGGCATCGGCTCTCCAACCCTGCTTTCTTTGTTGCCAGATAATGCATCATCAACTTTATAGGCCTTGACCAAGCCGCTGAAAATCCGGCGTTTTTTGGGGTTGTTTTGGTGGGGTGAGATTGAGTGCTACGGAAAGTCAAGGTGAGACGGGCTGGGCCTCCCGTTCATTTGCGGTTTTCATGCGGTAGATGGTGAAAACAAGTAGAGTGGCGTTGGTGATATCGTTCAGCGATCCACCCCAGGATCCGACAATGAGGGCGTTCACCATCCATGTGAGAGCACAGGCAAGCATGGCGATGCGCATCTGGATGCCACTCAGGCAAAACAGAGCAAAGCCGCTCATGAGCGAGGCAGACCAGGGCAGGAGGTCGATGAGCCCTTCATACACCATTACACTCATACCAGTTTGGATGACGGCAAAGAGAGCGAACCATGTATAGCCCTTAAAGCGCAGGGATACGAAGGACCGCACCCCATTGATGCCAAGGTTGGTGCCCGCCACATACGCGCCCATGAGCACATAATGGATGCAAAACAGGGAGCAGCTGACAAAAAGCAGGCTGCGAAACAGCTGATCGCGCTTGGTGGAAAAGCCAACCATGTTGACGGCATAGGCCGCCAGCCCAAAACCCTGTATGACGAGTGGATCCATCTTCCATTTTCTTTCTTATTGGAAGAGGAGTGTAAGCGTGATTGGCGCTTAGATCGTCTGTAATTGCGCGGGTCAGAGATACTACGGGCTGGATAAGTCCAGTCTCAGAGTGTCAGAGCAAAGCGGTGCAACGTCAATGGGTTGTCGTTAAGTTGCACGGTCTTCGTGCCTGTTTTATCCCAGCGGAAGCCACAGGCCAATAGCACGTTGGATGAGGCAGGGTTGTTGTCTGCTGCGAAGGCCTCCAGATGCTTCATTGCGCCATCAGCCCGCATTTGCTCCGCAACGGCAAGAACGGCTGCTTTGGCGTAGCCTTTGCCCAGATGATTTTCGCCAACTCTGTAGCCCAGCTCAACAGTGTCCAGAGGCTCTTTGTCCAACTTACGCAGGTTGATGCGGCCCACCAGCTCGCCTGTACCAGAGCGGACCAGATAAAACCGGTCAGGATCAGCCATCAGGTCTTTGATGACTTGTCGCAGTGACATTTCCTCAAAATGTTCAGGCCCGCGGGCGGGCACCCACTTTTCAAAGAAAGTGCTGTTGCTGCTCTCAAACTCAAGGACTTCGAGTGCGTCAGCCTCGCAGATTTCGTGAAGGGAAACGGGCGGTATGGCAAGTTGTGTGGGCGTATTCATAAAACATGCACTTTTGAAAATGACCCCTGAACATTAACGGGTAATCCCAAAAGAGAAAACCCCTCACGCGGGCAGGCGCAAGGGGCTCTCATTTCTAACACTTCAGCAAGACCTAGAGATCTTCGCGGGAGAGAGCGTGGGTGGGAATGCTGGCGCAATCCATTTTCACCATGCCCTGACCATCCAGATACACCCAGTTGCGATTGACACTGGTTGCCAGATACTTCTCGTCATCAGAATGCACCAGTTCATCCTGTTCGAACTTCGGCAGGATCCACGCTTTCATCAGCACCCAGTAGAGTGCAAAGGCGGAGAAGAAGCCGACGAAGTAAGACAGGTCGATCATGTAGATCGCCAATGCGCCGCCCACAGCCCATGCAATCAGACCTGCTGGGTTGCAGCCTGCGATGTACTTGAACTGGCCATCTTCCTGATAAAGCTCTGGCACATTGAGGCGGCGTTTGCGGATCACGAAGTAATCGCAGATCATGATGCCGCCCAATGCTGCCAGCATGGCACCGTAAAGGCCGAGATATGTGAAGAGGTGATCGAGGATCAGCCAAGGCATTGCCAGCGTACCGACAATCGCGGCCAGAACCAGACCCATGGCATAGGTGATCCATGGAGCGCCTGCATTCACAAAGGTGAGGGCTGCCGGGATCAGGTTTGCACTTGTGTTGGTGGACCACTGCGCGAGCACCACCATAACCAGCAGAACAACCAGCGTGATGCCGGTGCCCTGGCCCTGAATAACTGTGATCGGGTTCCAGTCACCAGCCGCGATAAAGGAGACAGCGCCGATCAGCGCGATCCAGCTCTGCACCACCGGCAGGGCGATGAACTGCGCCAGAAACACATTCTTGTTGCGTTTGAAAAAGCTTTTGGTGCCCGCTTCAACATGCAGGAAACGTGTGATGTTTGGAATGTCCACCGCCAGCGAGGACCAGAAAGCCATGTTGGCTACGAACAGAGCAACGATGGAGATTTCCGCATCGCCTGCAAAGGACCAGATGTCTTTTCCGCTTGCTGTGGCAAGATTATCGAGCGTGAAGTACATCCAAACAGAGATTGCCATGATGGCTGGAGCGGCGATTTTCGCAAGACGCTCAACAGCGCGAATGCCCATGGCCGTGTTGACCACCTGCAGCACGGCAAAGCCGATGTACCAGACCACCCAGTTATCGAAGCCTGTGAGGTAGGAGAAAATGCCGTTGAGTGCCAGAGCGCCAAGGTAAGTCTGAATACCAAACCAGATGGCTGCCACAACACCGCGGGTGATGGAGGGAATGTGCGTGCCCACGGTGCCAAACGGTGCGCGGAGATAAACGGCAAAGGAGATGCCATGCTCGGTGCCGATGTCTGCGGTCATCGCCATGACGATGCCAAGCAGCAGGTTGGCGAAGAAGATTGTTGCAATAACGATTGGGAGAGGGAGACCCGCCACACCGCCAGCACCCAGCTGGAAGGTTGCGATGATCACCGCCATCGAGATCCAAAGCCCAATGTAACCACGGTTGGAGATGGCACGTTGATTAAGCCAGACGGGAAGGATGGCTGGCTCCATGAGGCGGGATTGGCCGCGTGAAGTCTCATCCATAACTTGGGTTTGTGCCATGTTCTAGATCCTGATGCATATTAACTTTTTTGAGACAGTAAATCTTAGCAGGGCGCAAGTAGGCGCGTGCAAAAACAGCGCTCACAGCAAGAAGTAGAAATAACATTACCGGTTGCCGGTAGTTTCACTACATGCACTGCGAGGCTGAATACAGCCTGATGAGATTGTTCTGCTAAAGTCGGCTAACTAACCTGAAAATATGTATTGCGCAAGTAGGTCAGAGAAAATTTTACTAGATTTTCGCAAAAGTATTAGAGTGAAAATATTTATCAGTCACGAATAAAACTTCAAAACGAAGTTTTTTGATCAATTGGTAAAAGTATTAATTGGTGTAATTCTTGTGAGACGTGCCTCTAAACCTCAGCGGGAGTAGAGACACGCTGCCAGATGGATAACTTACTTTGGTTTTACGCAACTGGCCTGATACGGACCATCCAGTTTAGTTTGAAAAGAGTATGCATGGCAGGTTTTGACGTATGCGTCATTTTTGTAAACTTCGACTGTGACATGCTCAAACGTACTGTCGAATGGCAAGTTGCCGCCTTTGTGCCAGCCCTTGGTGATCTTCAGGTCTGTGTTGCCGATGGAGTTGTAGCCGTTCGTGATAGACTCTTGAACGGAATTGGAAAGCGTTTCTGCGATCGTGGTTTTATCGCTGTCGGAGGATTTAGAAGCCAGTTGCTCCGCTGTCGCTAGTTTGTCTCCAATGTAGACCGCCGCTTGCGCACCTGAAAGTGCGACTGTTGAGGCAATCAGAGCGCCCAGAATCATTTGTGAAAGCTTCATGTGGTTCTCCTGTTCTTATTAGCCCAACCTTGGGCATTCAGGAGACGCAGCCAGAATGGTTTTGTGAAGCGGATTGGATGGCGGGTTAAATCTTAACTCTCCGCTGAAGGACATGCTCCACAAGTACCGTCCATGATAGACTTCTGCTTCAGTACGTCGAAGATCTTCTCAAAATCTTCCTGCTCAAGACCGGATTGCTCTTCAATGACTTTTGAAATGTGTTTGATGGTCTGAGTGCGCAGCGCTTGCCCCTTGTCTGTGAGAGCGACCTCGATCGCGCGGCGGTCTTCTGCCGAGCGTTGGCGTTGGAGCAGGCTCAGTTTCTCGAACTTATCAACCAGAACTGTCACGTTGGAGGGCAGGCAGAACAGCAGGTCCGCGAGTTTGCCCATACGCACCGGTTCGCCCAGATGCAGCAGCATATTGGTTTCTGTAGGGGTGAGCTTATCAGCATATTCCGAGTAGGATTTATGGATACGTCCCAAAATTTCCTGAAACTGGAAAAGCACAAGCATGCTTGCCGGTAAGTCTTTCATTTCATTCACGTCCTCAAATCTGCAGGTGGCGTCATATCAGGTTTGCTTAAAAAAAGTAATATTTATAATATTGAACTATTAAATCATTGTAGTATATAAGGCGCAACAGAATGGAGTAAAGACATGTCCAAGTCAGTTGTAATTTATGGCGGTGGAATTGCCGGGGCGGCCCTTGCAACCCAGCTTGCAAAGCACGCTAATGTGAAGCTTGTCAGCTCGCTTGATTATTTCGAAGTGCCCATGGCTATGCCGCGCGTTGCCGTTCAACCAGATTACGCTCATCAGGCAGTCATGCCATTTCAGTCTTTTTTGAAGGGCGTGGATTTCATTCACGGCAAGCTAGAGCGATTTACCGGAGAGACAGGGCACGTCGTTGGTGTTGATGGTGCTGAACATACGTTGGAGGCTGATATCTCCATTCTGGCAACAGGCAGTCGGTATCCCTCAGAGCTGATCCGGCCGACCTCCGGCTCTACGACTGAGCGGCACGCTGCGTTCAAATCGACCCATGGTGCGATTGAATCTGCACAGAAGATCTTGCTCGTGGGCGGTGGCCCTGTTGGAATTGAGATGGCAGGCGAGATTACGGAGCGTTTCCCGCAAAAATCTGTTGTGCTGGTCGAATCCAGTGGTGAAGTTCTCAAAGGCACCTCTCGTAAGACAGCAAATCATGCGATCAAGGTGCTGCAGCAGCGAGGGGTAAAGTTCATGCTGGGCGAGCGCGTTCTCTCACCAGCACCTTCTGCCTTACAGAACGCAGAGGCCGGGCAGGCCAAACTCTCCAGTGGTGCTGTGGTTGACTACGACCTGATCATCTGGTGCGTGGGCGGCAAACCCAACACGGACTATATGCAACAGGACCTGTCTCATCTGCTCGACGCGCGGGGCTACATTGCTGTTGATGAAACATTCCGGATGAAGGGCCAGAGCAATGTGTTCGTCTTGGGTGATATTGCCGGGATCGATGAGGTGAAAAAGGCCCTGTATGTGCGGGGTCACGTTAAGACCGTGGCTCACAACGTCCTGCAACTTTTGAAGAACCCGCAGGCCAAGCTGAAGAGCTATAAGCCGAAGACCAACGATAACATGATGGTCGTGACTCTTGGCAGCCAGACAGGTGTCTCTGATGTGCCGCCAATCGGCACGGTGAAAGCCAGCTGGTTTACGCGCATGGCAAAAGCAAAGACCATGCTGGTGCCCATGTACCGCAAGGCTCTTGGCGCTTCTGCCAAGGTGTAGGGTACGTGTGAATGCTCAGCTCGCCACGTGTTGTTGAAGCAGTGCGGCTTCCTGCTCTTCTGTCAAACCGCACTTCAGAGCTGTATCACGCCGGGTACGATCCCATGCCAGCAGTGGGCTGAGTGTTTCGCTGAGCGGGCGGCAGGTTAAACCGGCTGCCTCTGCTTGGGAGGTGTCCACGTTCATGAAGTGTGCGTAGTCTGGAAGGGACGGCATCATAACGGGTAGATCAGTCCACGGCTGAATACCTGCGTCAATGATGTGTTCTTCTTCCACCCAGTGCAGTCGGGCAGGGGAGTCAGCTTCTGAAATGATGTCCTTCAGCAGATCAACCAGTTGAAACGGAGAGCTGGTGACATTCCAGATGCCACCACGTTTGGCCTCAGCACAGGTCAGTGCGAAATCAGCCACATCCCGGACGTCAATCATCTGCACCTGCCTTGATGATGGAGCAGGAGCTGGGACAGCTCGGTTTTGCGATGTGGCTTGGTCGATGCGGCGGACCCACCAGGTCAGCCGGTCCGTGTAGTCGCCAGCACCAACCAGCAGGCCCACTCGCAAGGACGTGGCCCGCTCGCCAAGAACCTCTTCCGCAGCAAGCTCACATGCCCGTTTGAGCGCACCATACGAAGCGCCGTAGGAGGTTGCTGAACTGCGTTCTGCGTGAGAAAGACTACGAGAGATTGTCAGATCATTTTCGGTGGCATTCGGGACCGGGTCATGTTCATTCAGGCGCGATTTCGCAAATGTGCCGTAGGCTGAAATTGAGGAGATGAACACATAGCGCTGCAATTGGTCTCCCAGTGGTTCCAGCAGGCTGCGCACTGCGTCCGGTGAAAAGGCGCATGTGTCAAAGACCCAATCAAACTTGTGCTGCTTCAAAACACTCAGATCACCATATCGGTCTGCTGCAATGGCCTCTACGCCATCTGGTAAAGATCGTTTGGTCGTTCCACGCACCAGCACAGCAACCTGATGCCCTGCACCGACGAGTGCATCCGCTATGGCTCCACCCAGAAACCCAGTTCCACCAACGACCAAAACCCGCATGACTGTCTCCCCTTGCTTGCACAGTACCCTAGACATCTTGGTGTTGTTGTCCAGCCACGGTGACTGGTGTGATTAGGATAGTCACATTGACGTTGCGGCGTCTGTCTGTTATCTCCTCAGCCCTCTGTTGCAGCAATTGGTGCGCAGCACAGTTTGGAGCGAACCATGTCTTTCCGCGTTTCGCCCTTCAAAGGGCACTGATCCTTCTCAGAGCCAGCGCTAGCGGCCTTTAGGATCTTCTTTCGAGCATCGCTCGAAGATACTTTCAAGAACTATAGGCCATTTTCATGGGCAATTTACGCTTGGATTGCGCGACCCGCGCTGCCAGTGCGCCTGCGCCAATCCATAAATTCTATGGGACTTCTGCCTGGATCCTAGGGGATGCAGAGGTCCAACTTAACAAACTTGCTGAGCTTGAAGCGGTCAAACAGATCGCGGCATTTCCTGATTTGCATCCCGGCCTGGTCGGTGTCGCAATTCTGTCTGACCGTGTGCATCCGCACATGATCGGTAACGATATTGGCTGCGGCATGACCGTGTTCCGCACCTCGCTCAGTGCTCACAAACTAAAGCCGCAGAAACTGGCGGATCGCTTGCGTGCGCTTCAGGATCATTCTGATCTGGAAGAAGGGCAGGCGCATCTGCGGGCTGCCGGTTTGCCAGAGGACCTGGCTCCCCATGCCATCGGTACGATTGGCGGTGGCAATCACTTCTGCGAGGTGCAGGTTCTGGCAGAAACGCCAGATCCGGACCTTGCCGCTAAAGCCGGTATTGCGAAAGGCGACGTACTGCTCTTCGTGCATTCCGGCTCTCGTTCCTTCGGAGCTGGCATCTTTGATGATTATGCAGCGCTTGGTCCGGAAGGCATGTCAGCTCAGGATGAGCGGGCTCACGACTACCTCAAAATGCACGACCTTGCTGTGCGATGGGCCAGCTTAAACCGCAAAGTGATTGCAGAGCGAGCAGCTGCGTCGTTGCGCTGCGATGTGGAACTGGTGGTGGACAGCAGCCATAACCTCATTGAGAGCTATGGTGATGCGTTCCTTCACCGTAAGGGTGCGGCCAAAGCGGATGTAGATTTGGTGCCGCTAGCAGGCTCCAGAGATGCAAAGAGCTTTTTGCTGAAACCAACTGGCAACAAACCGGAGGCACTGTCCTCATTGGCGCATGGAGCAGGGCGCAAATACGACCGTGCGTCCATGCATGGGCGTATCGCGAAGCAGAAGTCCGTTCGCAATGCTTTGGCGCGTACGTCTTACGGCGGGCGCGTTGTGTGTGAGGATAAACAGCTCCTGGTGGAAGAAGCTCCGCAAGCCTACAAAAACTCAGAGGATGTTTTAAGCCAACTGGTTGAGGCAGAGCTTGCCACATGTGTTGGGGTGATGACGCCTGTTGTTACGTTCAAGACAGCGCGTGGCACGGATGAGCGTAAGGGTAAACGATGACACAGAACGCATCTTTGCGCTTGCTGGTGACATCTGGAGACGGGCCTGCGGAATGCAGGCTCGCGCTCCGCCATACCCTCAGCACCATGGAAAAAGCAGCCCAAAAGCTCGGACTCTCAATCGTGTGTGATCCTGAACAGTACGGGCCGTCTGTTGATGTAGCGTCTGTTGAGGTCACACTCTCAGGCAGCGGTAAGGAGGCTTTTGCCAGATCATGGTATGGCACCATCAAGTGGACATGCCAGAGTCCGTTTCGCCCCAACCACAAACGGCAGAACTGGTTCATTGGCGTGTTTGAGTTGCCGTCCCTGACGGAGGACCGCGGAGAGCTGAAACTGGAAGAGCTTCGGTTTGAGACTTTGCGCGTTGGTGGCCCGGGTGGCCAACACCAGAACAAGACTGAAAGCGCGGTGCGTGTGACCCACGTGCCGACAGGTCTCGCTGTGGTGGCCAGAGATGAGCGCTCGCAACATCGCAACAAGCAACTCGCTGTGCAGCGCTTAAAGGAGAAACTTGCAGGTCTTTCTGTGACAGAAAAGGACCGCCTGCGGAAAACACAGCGACAGCTTCATCATGAACTAGAACGTGGAAATCCTGTGCGCTGCTTTAAAGGTGCACGATTTAAGGAGATTTGATGTGAACAGCCACGAAGTGCCTCTTTAAGATGACACTTCGTGGCTCAGATTCGGGTTTAAGAGAGGCTCTTGGATGACTGATATTGTAAATGGGCTGTTGCTGCAGAATAACCGTGTCCTTATGGGGCTTCGGTCCCCGGCCCGGCGGAATTTCCCGGGCGTTTGGAGTTTCCCCGGTGGTCATGTTGAAGCCGGGGAGGAGCTGGAAGCGGCTCTTTTGCGGGAACTGAAAGAGGAAGTGGGCATTAAGGCAGAAGCCTTTGCCAAGTTCACTGAGTTCAGAACTCAAGTTAACGATCAGCACGATGCAACCGTCTTTCATCTGTTCACTGTGACCCAATGGAAAGGTGACACAAAGAACCTTGGTGATGAGCATACTGAACTGCGGTGGGTGGATTTTCAGGAGGCTATCAGCCTGCGCGACCTTGCATTTCCTGAGTATCGCGAGGTCTTTGGCGTGCTAAGAGGACGAGGGGAGCTGTGAGACAGCTCCAATAGATTAACTCTGCGTTTTCTGCTGTGTGTCTGCACCGGCAATTTTGCGGCCCCACTTGATGTTGGACCAAACCATTTCATGCAGAAAGTAGAAGATGAAGCCAAGGGTTGAGCTGACGATGGCAATGCCGCCACCGAGCGTGACGGAGCCCGTAAAAATAAATCCGATCAACGTCATAGTGAAAAGTCCCATGACTTGCCAGGTAACTGATTTTGTAAAAATGCGTGATGCAGAGTCCATATAAGATGTCCAGGTAAGAATGTAATTCCTCCTCTCGTTGCTACCGGAAAAAATGCGGATTGGACATTTGGTATATTAGCTGCAATAAATTCATTTTGTTGATTATAATCTGCAATGGTGAATCTGATGGACAAGCGCGACAGAGCTACTTTGTTTCGAAACCGGTTATTCGAAGCGATGGCAGAGGCCGATGTGACGCGCAGCCAACTGGCTCGCAATGCCGGTGTTGATCGCTCTACCGTTGGCCAGTTGCTGAACAACGAAAACCCGAGGTTGCCCAACGGCCAGCTGTTGGCTGATCTGGCAGCTTCGCTCGGTGTGAGTGCGGATTGGCTGTTGGGGCTCACCAACAGGCCGGAGCGCCCGGGGGACATCATTGCCGCTGCGATGGCTTTGAGCCCGGCAGAGCGATCCTCCGTTGATGAGCAGATCCTCAATTGGCACAAAGAAGCGACTGGGCTGAAGGTACGCCACGTACCAGCCACTCTGCCCGACATTTTAAAAACAGATCGTATGTTGGCGTGGGAGTATGCGTCGTTTCGCGGGTTGGATCCTGAAGAGGTGGTAGGGTCAATTAGCGGACAACTGGATTGGTTGCGTTCTCGTCAGTCTGACTATGAAATCGCCATCCCGCTTCATGAGATACAAGCCTGTGCGCAGGGCATTGGTTATTACGCTTACCTGAATAAGGAAACGCGGGTTGAGCAGTTGAAGTTCGTGGCAGACACCTGCCGCCAGATGTTCCCACGACTACGCCTGTTCCTGTTTGATGCGCACAAGGTCTTCAGTGCACCGATTACCATCTTCGGCCCTAATCTGGCGGTGGTGTATGTCGGGCAATGCTATTTGGCATTCCGTGAAGCAGAAAGGGTCAGTTCGCTTACCGACCATTTCGATTGGCTGGTCCGCGAGGCCTCCGTGGATGCCAGAGATGTGGCAGATTATGTGGAGACACTTCTGCGATAGGATTTTGCTGGCGGTTGGTTGCCGATCTGATCTGCTGCGACAGGGCGAACTATGTGCAGGGCTCCGCCAATGAGATCAATCGCAGCGAACATCAGCAGGATGGGATGATGTGTCAGAACAAATGCCCAGACCAAGGATGCGGCGAAGAAGAACCTTAGAAAGCCCTCATATCTGCCGATGGAAAACGACATGTTGCGCCATCGCCAGACGGCCCAACCTGCACCCAGAACGCCCAGCATTTGCCCAAATAACAAGTGAACTGGCAAGAAGGTGGGCCAGGTTTGCCCGCCGAGCACCACATTGAAATAGCATAAGGTTTCAAGGTGAGCGTTATTGAGGAATGGAACTGCAAAGGGAGCCAATGCCAACACATCATAAATGCAAAAGAGCTTGAAAATACGCCGATAGTTGGTGTGTGATAGCATAGTGAACTCCGCCTGCACTCTGTGGATTTGAAGAGAATAGAACGCGCATTACAGTGCGTTGAAAGCAGCCTAAAACGAACTGCGCCCATTCTTCCAGTGCTAGAGAAATATAAATTAGAAAAATCTAATATTAATTGTGGATTAAGTGACCTCTGTTCTCTTAATGTCATTCTCCCACACTGGCTCCGGCAGATTGTGCTCTTTCAGACAGGAAAAGATCTTGGCTGTGAACAGCAGGCCGAGACCCAATTCGAATGTGCTGAGTGAGATCCAGATGAGTTGAAGCGCGCCTTCCTCAATGCTCCAGTTGTAAGCAATCAGATAGGAAGCCGGGACGCTGCCAAACCACATGGTGAGAATGCGGGTTTTGAAGACAAATGTGTTTTGGTGAAAGCTTTGCAGCATGCCGCTGGCGATAAAGGAAACGGCGAAAGCCACCGCATAATACCAGATGTGCGAGGTGACGGAGATCGACAGCTCGAAGATATCCTGCCCGTAGTTGCCAAGTGAAAACAGGGAGGTGATCTCTCGGTCAAAACTTTGCAACAGCACTGTCACGACTGCCACATAGGAAAACGCAACGAACAGGGAAGCACTCGCTATCTTTGGGATGCGCTCAAACTGATTGCGGCCAATGGCTTGTGATGAAAGGATTGTTGCACCATTGGCAATACCGATCACAGGAATGATGCCGACATAGTTGAGAATGACGTTGAAGTTGTTGGCCGCCAGTGCGGTGGCTCCCACCATGGAAACGGCCCAGATGATGGCAGTGTTGCCGATCTCGTCCGTGCTGTCATGAGCGCCCAAAGGAACGCCGCGTTTGAAAAGCGCGAGTACTTCAAAAGCGCGGCGCGATTTGGTGATCAACACCTTCGCCTCATTCAAAGCAGCGTCGCGCAAAGCTTGAGGTGTCCGAGTGAGGTAAACGACCAATACTGCAAGGGAGCCGAGCACCGTGCCGATAGCCGAGCCCGCCATGCCAAGCTCAGGGAATCCATAGAGCCCGAACACCAACACATAAGTCATGGGCATGGACACCAGTTGACCTGCAATACTGGCTTTGAAGATGAGCCGTGTGTTGCCGATAGCACCGAAATAGCAACTCGCTGCGCCGTCAAGGATCATGATGGACCCAAACAGCATAGCCCAGCTGAGATAGATATTTTCCAGTGCAATGATTTCGCCTGAGCGACCACTGAATTGCGACAGGTTCATCAGCAAAGGCAGGGTGAGGTTGAGACCCAGCACGCACAAGATAGAAACAGCAAACAGCCTGCCGCCCATCTTGTGTGCCTCTTCTATGCCGCTGCGGGCGTAAGCTTCAGCGATGACCGATCGGCCAATCTGGGTAACACCGGAGAAGAAGGAGATTGCGGACATGCCCATGAAGACCGCCGGGCCAGAGGCCGTGAGGGTCTGTTCGGAATAGGCGGCGAGACACAGTCGGTCTACGATCATCATCAGAGTTCTGCCGGACATGGCCAGCATCAAAGGACCTGAAATGCGCAGAACCCGCGTCAGTTCATGATGGAACAGCGGAAATCTAAGCAACTAAGAAATGTACCTTACGGAAATAAAACTAAAAATCGCAATCAGTATATATAGCTCTTCTTAGTTGTAGATACACTTTTACGCAATGCACATGGCTATACACATGAATGAAAGTATGTGTTGCCGGTCCGCCACAAACGGCATTGTCCGCTACGTTTTCAGGCCTCGCTGGCTAATGAAGCGAGGCCTGTTCTTGACGGTTTTATAAGCACTTGCTCAGTGTGAAAGTGCACTTCACACCTTAAGCCTTTGCCGCCTGTTCTTTTTCGTTTACTGGCTGGCCGAAGTAAGCGCGATACATGAACATGACGATGGAAAAGATACCCCAGCTAAAAACAATATCTCCAGGCACACGTGCCCACACCAATGCAGTCATAACTGGTCCGTGGATCGTTTCTGGTGCACGGGCAAGCCAATAACTCTCAGTAAAGCTGATGTAAGCTTGATAAATTCCCTGCGGAATCAGCGAGAGTCCGAGCATCATGGCAAGGCCGATATTGAGCCCCCAGAATGCTTGTTGCAGCCACTTGTCACTCCAGCGATTGTCTGGAATGAGCGAGCGCAGGCAGAACAGCATGAGGCCGATTCCAAGCAGCCCGTACACACCAAACATGGCGGCGTGACCGTGGGCCGGTGTGGAGTTGAGCCCTTGCATGTAATAGAGCGCCAGCGGCGGGTTGATAAAGAAGCCGAGCAGACCCGCACCAACCAGATTCCAGAACAGAACCGAGGCGAAGAAGTTGAGCGGCCATTTATAATGGTTGATCCATTGAGTGTTCTGTTCCAGCTTATGGGTCTGATAAGCCTCAAAGCCGATGACCAGCAGAGGAACAACTTCCAGCGCCGAGAACACAGCCCCAAGCGCCAACACGCCAATAGGTGTGCCGCTCCAGTACAGGTGGTGGAATGTGCCCAGCACGCCGCCTGACATGAAGATGATGGTGGCGAAGATGACGGCGACAGCTGCCGTGGAGCTGCGCAACAGCTTGAGGTTCACGAATATGAGCGCAATGATGGCTGTTGCGAACACCTCGAAGACACCCTCAACCCACAAATGCACGACCCACCAACGCCAGTATTCCATGACGCTGATATGCGTGTTTTGGCCCCAGAACAGGCCTGCGCCATAGAGCAAGCCGATGGCTGTGGCTGACAAAAGCGTCAAGGCGATGAGGCTCCGGTTATGCCCACCCTTGAGGGCTGGGTAAAGCGCGCGCAGGACGAGCACCAACCAGAGCAGAAGGCCGATGAATAGGAAGATCTGCCAGAAACGGCCCAAATCAACATACTCATAGCCCTGATGGCCGAACCAGAAGTTCATGGTGCGGGAGAAGAACTGATTGACCCCGAGCCATTCGCCGGCAAAGGAGCCCACCACGATAATGATGAGGCAGATCCAGAGGAAGTTAACACCCAGGGTTTGATAGGCTGGATCCTTGCCAGAAAGCAGTGGCGCCATGAACAGGCCAGTGCCCAGCCATGCAGTTGCGATCCAGAAGACTGCGAGTTGAGTATGCCAAGTGCGTGAAATGGAGTAAGGGATAAATTCTGCCAGCGGGATGCCGTAAAGATCCTGACCTTCAACAGCGTAGTGAGCGGTGAGAATCCCCAGTGCCACCTGCGCAACCATCAGACCCACAACCACCCAGAAGTATTTGGCTGTTGCCCGCATGGATGAGGTTAGTTTTACATTCGCCAACGGATTTTTTGATGCAGCACCGCCTTCCGGCACAATGCGCTCGCGCCATAAATCATACTGGCGCACGTAGTAAAAGCAGAGTGCGCCCGCACAGCCAAGCAGCAGGAGGATACTGACAATGGTCCAGATGAAGGCTGCTCCGCTTGGCTGATTGCCAACCAATGGTTCATGCGGCCAGTTGCTGGTGTAGGAGATTGTATCATCTGGCCGGTTGGTGACAGAGCTCCAGGAGGTCCAGAAGAAGAATGCAGAGAGTTTTTGGGCTTGGTCGGGAGTGATCAGGATGTTGGGCGGGAAGGCATAATCGTCCCGTAGGTTTTGCCCGTCAATGTTATCGTAGGACGAGAATAGCTTAGTGAAATGATCTTCCACCTGCCTGACTGCGACTGCCCGATCATCTGAAATTGTGATGGTCTCATTGGCTGGATTATAGCGATTGCGCCGCATTTCCTCTTCAACGAGGACTTGAAGGAAAGCGCGTTGTTCATCACTTGGCGGTGTGTACCCGGAACCAACCCGGGCGCGGTGATAAACATCCAGAAGAGCCAGTGCTTCGCGGTGCAGCCAGTCTGTAGACCAGTCCGGTGCAACATAGCTGCCATGCCCCCAAACGCTGCCTTGCTGCATGCCCCCCAGAGACTGCCAGACATTCTGACCTTCTTCGATATCATCTTTCGTGTAGATAATATCGCCATTATCCGAGACCACCATCTCCGGGATCGGTGGTTTTAAGCGATAAATTTCAGCGCCGAAGAAGAGCAAAACGCCAAAGGCGAGGACCATGCCAACGCCGAGGAGTATCCAAAGCCGTTTGAGTGAAAAGGTTACATCATAGTCCTTGTCAAACATGCTTGCTGCTCCTGACCTCGAGGGGAAACACTGGCTTGCGTTTCAAATCAGAGTATCAATCTGATTTCGGCCGTGCCTCCCTCAAAGTTAGGAGAGGCGCTCAAGTGCCCACGGGTACAATACCAACTGGGTTTTTCTGTGGCTCGTTGGTGAGCCTGCTACGCAGCAGCTCGCCTTCCCCTTCAACAATCGGGTAGGCTACTGTGGTCAAAAGCGCGTTCAAATACTTTAGATCACTGATGGTTTCCAGATGAATGGAACTTGTTGTCCGACTGGACTGGCGGTTCTGGCTCAGGCGGCGCAGGTGCGCGTCACGGCTCTTGTATTCCAATTCACGGACCAGAACCTTACGAGCAACCAGATCCCGTGCAAGTTCGGCATCGCGGGTGATGAGCACGCGCAGGGAGAGTTGCAGGTTTTGCAATACAGCGGCGTGGAGGTCTTTGATTTCCTTCCAGCCTTCCTGTGAGAACTCCTTATTGAGACCGGACTTTTTCTCTGCCAATACGAGCAGGTTGCGCTGAACGACGTCGCCCATTTGCTCCAAACAGACGCAGTAGTTCATCAGTTCCGTATACTTCTGGTAATCCTCGTCGCTCATGGACTTAGTGGTTACATCCGTCAGATACTCTTTGATGGAGCGATGCAGATCGTCGATCTCGTCATCCATCTTCATCAGCCGTCTGGCCGTGTTCGCATCGTCGCCGCGGAACACCACCATCACCCCGCGCAGCATGGCTTCTACCTTTTCGCTCATATGCAGCATTTCGCGGGTAGCGGCGTTAAAGGCGAGGTCAGGGGTTTCCAGTAGCTTGCGGTCAAGCAGGCTGAGGCGCTCCATGACATCATCTTCCTCAGACTGGCCAGCACTATCAGAGATGATGAGCTTGGTCAGGCGAGCAACAAGGCCAATGGTTGGAATGCCAAGCAGAACGACGGCAAGATTGAACCCGCTGTGGAAGTTGGCGATTGCACGTGCGGGATCGTCGCCCAACATGTCGATGGTGAACACATCAAAGCGCATCAGCAGCAAAGTGATCAACACACCCGCCACGCGGAAAATCATATTGCCAAGTGGCACACGGCGTACGTCCGCAGTATCGCTCATGGTGAGGACAAGTGGAATAATACTGGAACCGATGTTTGCGCCTAAAATGAAGAGCAGCGCACCTTCCATCGGCAGCACACCGGTGCTTGCCAATGTCATGATCATAAGAACCACTGCAACGGATGAATGCAGTAGCCAGGTCAGAGCGGCGGCGGTGATGATCGCAACAAACGGGTCACCAATCAGCAGATTCAAGATAACAGGCAGGGCTCCACTTTCACGCAGTGGCTCGGAGGCCATGCCGATGAAAGAAAGTGCGATCAGCATCTGGCCAACACCAATGATGATGCGGCCCGTTTGGCGCATGGTGCGCGTGCTGCCACGGGAGAACAGAGCGCCACCAACAACAAGACAAACCGGCAGAAGCCAGCTGAGGTCCAATGAGAGCACCTGAACTACCATGGTGGAGCCAAGGTCTGCGCCAAGCATGATGGCAAGGCCAGCTGCCAGCGTAATGGATCCTTTGCTGATGAACCCGCGCGCAAGAATGGCTGTAGCTGTTGCACTCTGCAAGATGATGGAGACCAGAAAGCCAGTTGTGAAGCTGGTGTAGCGGTTCTTAGAAGCCTGCTGCATCCAACCTTGGAATTTCTGTCCAACCGCTCGCTCAACACCTGTTCGGATCATTCTAGTTGCCCAGAACAATAGGGAAATACCGGCGGCAAGGTGTAGAAGTATTTCAAAACTGCTCATCACAGCCTCCGGATTCAGCTCTCGCGGTTATTAATAGGAGGCTCACTTAAACGCAGTTGTCGTGATACACGGCAAAGGTCTTTAAGCTGGAGTTGTCGGACTATCAGAATATGCGAGATCTCTCGCTTCCCCGTTTTGACGAGAAGGGAAGCAAGGGATCGCTCGCGTGCCTTGGGAGCTTTAGCGGATTCTTGAAATCGATCCGGCAACTAAATTAGCCACCTCAATGATTTAATAAATAACTTAAGACACTTATGCCAATAATTCAATATGCTTAGCTCAATTATGGCGAGAATTTTGCGCAATTATTGCGTTTTTCGTGGCGTCGCGTGATGAAAGCAGACCAATGAAGTTGAAATATCTGAAATCACGCAAGCTTTTGAAATATATGAATAATATTTAGTTGGCAAACCAACAGGAAGTATAACAGGTAAAATGCGCACAACGTGCGTTTTCCCCAGCCCGTCACAAAGTCGTAATATGGCGTCTTTTGCTCCGTATTTCCCGGATATGACTCGGTTTTGCCTAGGTTTGACTAGCTGATGCAAAGGCGCATCAAGTTGAATGACCTGCTGCTCTCTTGTGTCGTGTTTCAAACCAAACCAGTTTGTCATGTAAAAGAAACAGGAAATCTGTAAGGCTCTGTAGAGAATGACTAGGTTTTTCTCAGTGACTTGGGTTAGCAATTTGTCATCGCGGATCACCTATCACAGTTTATAGAGAAAATTACTTTGAGGTTTCTATGAGTTTTATTCGCACGTCTCTGCTCTCGCTTTCGTTGGCTTTCGTACTCAACTCTCCCTCTCAGGCGGCTGAAGAGCCAACTGAGGAGCAGGTTGCCATCATAGCCGAATGCGTAGATGAGAAGGGCGGTGGCTATCCAGCTATGGCTTGTTTTGGGGAGGTGATGGAACAGTGTATCGGCAGCCACTATCAAAACAGCCACATGATTTTCTGCGCAGTGCAAGAATATATGGTCTGGGACCAGCGCCTCAACACTGCGTATGCTGAGATCATGAAGCATGCCAGCACCAATGTGAAAGCCAGCCTGAAGAATGCGCAACGCAACTGGATCAAGTTTCGTGATGATACGTGTTCCGCGAATGCGCTGATCTATGAGGGAGGCAGCCACGCGCCGCTCGCCATGTCTGTTTGCATGGGAGACCAGACTGCGGTGCGCAGCCTGCAGCTCCAGCAATTTCTTGTCGAAGCTGGCCCGCATTAATCAGGATTGAGAGTGCTCACTGATGAACATGGCCTCTCCCTTTAAAGGGGCCAATATTCGGGAATAGCAGTACAGGCCAATGTGGTTAGGCTGAACGGATGCTCGTTTCAAAATCTGTCGCGTAATCCATTTTGAAATCCGACCCCGCGTTTCAGGGATACGCCTTAAGGTCTGTGCTGATGAAGAAGGTTCTGATCCATATCGGTGCGCATAAAACCGGTACAACTGCCCTGCAAAAGCAGCTCTACTCCAAACACCCTGATTTGTTTGATGATCGCACGAGCTTCAAAGCAAGCTCATTTATGCGGCTCTATGAGAACCGTATGATCAAGCCCAAGGCAGAGGAACTGGCGGACCTTTTTCAGGAAGCAATTACTAAGCCAGAGACAGACACCTATAGAATTTCTCACGAAAGACTCATGGGGAAGGCGTTCGTCCATAAACAGTTCTATCCTAACGTCAAACGTTACTCTCAGCTCGTGAAAGAACTGCAGCGACGAGGTGTGCAAGTTAAAACGCTGGTCACCGTGCGAAACCGTACCGATTTCCTGGTCTCGTTCTTTCTCCATTGCCTGTCGTGGCAGGGCACCCCAAAAACCTTTCATGAGTTTGCAAATAAGGCAGTCACTCCCTCGTTTGCATGGCAAAGTGTTGCACAGCAACTAGAGCGGATTTCTGTCACGTACCTGCCTCAGGAGGCAATGGAGAAGCATCCGGCCGAGTATGTTGATTTGATAAATAAGTTTTACGAGAAAAAGCTGCTGGAACCGGATGATCTCAGCCACCGGGCCAACTCGGGTCTGAATGAACTGGGACTATCAATCATTCCGCAGCTTTCTACGATTGAGGATGCAGGGCTTCGGGGGGTGTTGCTCAAAAGCGCGCTTGATTATTGCAAGCAAGGCAAACGAGCAGCGGTGCTTTCCAAAGATGTTGAGGGGATTTATCGCAAGCATTTTCTGGAAGGGGACATTGCTTTTGCTAAAGCAAACTTCCCTGCGCCTTTCCGAAAAATCTATTCACAGACGAAACCGGTGGCAGAACAGTTCTGGTTTGCCTTCGCAAAGGCTGATGCCTGAGGCGGGTCTTCGTGCGTCCTTCAAACCGTCAATCTTGCAAATTCCAGTTTCCCTACAAATAGTTGAGCAGGAGCAGCTTTGGATGACGGCAAGGCGCTGATATCCTGTATGGCAGCCCTCATAACGTTAAACTCACGCCGGTTTTACTGTACCGTCAGTAACGCACTGGCATAGTGTGCAAATCACTCAACTGACAGGAGAAACCTGACCTACTCCGATAAATGGGGTAGGCTTGTGCCATTGCGCAGGTTTCGCTGCAGCTTGAAAGCAACAATAATAACAGTTGGACGCAAACGTCCTGATCAAGATGAGTGAAGAGGCGCCGTGTGACGCAGGTTCAGCTGAAAAACCTCTCAAAAGTGTTCTCAGGAGCACCAGCGGTTGATGCCATCGATCTTGATGTGGCCTGTGGCGAGTTTCTGGTGCTGTTAGGCCCGTCTGGCTGCGGCAAAACCACGAGCCTGCGTATGGTCTGCGGGCTGGAGCAACCGACCTCCGGTTCCATCTGGTTCAATGGGCGGGATGTGACCACTCTGCCTGTCCAGAAGCGAAAAGTCGGCCTTGTTTCTCAGCGCTTCGGCCTGTTCCCACATATGACAGTGGAGCAGAATGTGGCCTTTGGTCTGTCTGTGCGTGGCCTTTCTGCGGATGAGCAGATGCGGCAGGTGGGGGAGATGCTGGAGATTGTCCGCCTCTCGGCGTTTGCCAAGCGCTTTCCTGCGCAGCTGTCTGGCGGACAGATGCAACGTGTTGCAATCGCACGTACGCTGGTGACCAAGCCTGAAGTGCTGTTGCTGGATGAGCCAATGGCGAGCCTTGATACGCTGCTGCGTACAGAGATGCGCCAGTTCATCCGTGATTTGCATGATGAGTATGGCATGACAACACTGTTGGTGACCCATGATCAGATCGAGGCGATGGATCTGGCGGACCGGATTGCGGTGATGTTTGACGGCAAAATCGCGCACCTTGCAGCACCAGATGAGATCTACCAGCGACCAGCCAATGAACAGACCGCCCGCTTTATGGGCCATTCCAACATTTTTGAATGCACACCGATCTCTGAAGGGCATATCGAGAGCCCTTACGGTCAGCTCATGCTGGGAGTAGGTTCAAGCCTGGGAGCAAAACAGCCGTCAAAGGCCATGCTGCGGTTTGAAAGCATTCAGATTGAGGAGTGCCGCGAAGCACCGCAGGAAAATGCGTTTTCCGGCACAATCACACGAGCAGAATTTCTTGGCGCGATGATGCGCTATACGCTTCAGGTGGGAGAGGGATCTCTGACCGTTGAAGAAGCATCTACAATCAAAAGAAAAACAGGCGATGCGGTCACCGTGACCTTACCGCCAGAGCAAATTTGGCTGCTGCAGTAATAGCGGCTGAAGAACCGGTTGGGGGCAATTTATGAAGAACACAAAATCACGCAGTAAACAGATGCTACTTGCAAGCACGCTCGCTGTTGTCAGCTGGAGCAGCGCTGTGCAGGCAGACAACACGCCGGGCATGTTCCGCAGCGAGTTTTTGAAGGGCAATCTGGGGTGGGAAGATGTTACCGCTAAAGCGCGCGATGAAGGCTCCGTCAACTTCTATTACTGGGGCGGGTCGGACATCATCAACCTTTGGGTTGACCAAGTGGCAACACCAGCACTGGCCGCAGAAGGAGTGAAGCTGAACCCTGTGCGGATCACGGCGACCAAAGACACGGTTGATGTGGTGATCGCTGAGCTGGCAGCAGGCCGCGGCGAAGAACAGGGCAGTGTGGATCTGGTCTGGGTCAATGGCGAAAACTTCTACTCTCTTAAGCAGCAGAATGCGCTGTGGGGGGCTTTTGCCAACCGCCTACCGAACTCAGTGAACTTTGAGTGGGATGAAAGCGATCCGCGTTCACTTCTCAACCTGCGTGATTTTGGCGTCGAAACTGGGTTTCAGGAGATGCCGTGGTCTGGTGAGCAGTATGTATGCTCCGTCAACCGCGCTCATGTCTCTGCAGAAAATACACCAGCCACCTTTGCGCAGTTGAAGACCTATTTAGAAGCCAATCCGGGCAAGTTCACTTACGTGAAACCTCCGCATTATCTGGGCAACACTTTCGTTCAATCGGTCCTTTATGCGCATAACCCGGATGGGACTGGTGCAGCTCCATACCAGCAGAGCTTTGAAGAGCTGGGCGGAGAAGAGCTGGCGCGCCTGATGGAGCCGGGTATTGAGTACCTGAAGAGCATTGAACCACTGCTTTTAGGCGGTGCTTCCGGCAAACCACGTTATGCTGAAAATTCTGGAGAGTTGGACAATCTCTTCCTCAACTCCGAAGTGCACTTCAATTGTAAATTTGGTGTGTTTGGCAATCATAACGGCCTGATCACCGGCGCGTACCCAGAACAGGCGGAGGAAATGATCTTCCCGGCTGGGAACATGATCAAGAACAAGAACTACCTTGCTCTGCCGCTGAACAGCCCGCATCCGGCAGCCGCTCTTGTTGCAATCAACTACTTCTCCTCAGCAGAAGCGCAGGCCTCCAAACTGAAAACCGCAGGCATGCCTGTTGGTCTGGATCTGTGGCGCCTGAGTGAGGAAGAAACGGCAGAAGTTGCAGCTTCCGCACCTCCACATTACGGCGTGACCCAGCAGCAGCTGGATGACAACATCGCACCAGATACCAACGCAAGCCTTGTTGATGTGATCGAAGCCACCTGGCTGGCTGTCATTGAACGCAAGGAAGACAAGCCTCTGGCAGACATCGTTGCGCAGGTCTCTGGTGAACTGAACAACTAACACTTTTGCAGATGGCGGCTTTCTGCCATCCGCCTTTTATGAAACGAAAACTGATGCCAAAGGCACTTCCCGTGAAAACCAACAGGACCGTATCTCCCGCGCTCATGCAGAACCTGCGTGATGTCGCGGAGGTGATGCCTTTGCTTGTGGTTTTGCTGGGGCTGTTTGGCGGAGCTGTTGTGCTGGGCATCCTGCAAAGCTTCGGCTATGCCCCGTGGTTTGGTATCAATGAGTTTCCGACAACCCGGTATTTTGAACGCCTCTGGCTCTCCTCTGATTTTTGGGCTTCACTGGGTCTGACGCTCTATTATGGGTTCGCTGCAACGCTGATTGGCCTTGTCATTTCAATTCCGCTCAGCATAGCTCTGTCCAAGAAGTTCAGAGTCTCCCGCACTTTTGCGGCACTCATCCGCTTGCCGCTGATGGTGCCGTATACCGTTGGCATTGCACTGGCATTGGTAATGCTGGGTAATGGCGGACTGCTCTCTCGCATCTCCGCAGGTCTTGGGCTGATTGATGATCCGGCACAGTTTGTCCAAATCCTCAAAACTCATTGGGGCTGCGGGATTATCGCTGTTTATGTCTGGAAGCAGGTTCCGTTTATGACGCTGACACTTTCTGCCGTACTGGCGCGGAAAGGCGAAGATACGGTTGAAGCAGCCATGGTGCTGGGTGCCACTTCCAGACAGATCTTCTGGCGTGTTACGCTGCCACAAATCATGCCGGGCATTGTCTCTGCCTCGCTGATTTGCTTTGCATTCAACATCGGTGCTTTTGAAGCCCCACTTATTCTGGGTGGGGGGTATCCGGATACCCTGCCTGTGCTGGCTTGGCGGTATTTTCAGGATGCCAACTATGCGTTCCAGTTGCAGGGCATGGCTGTGGTTGTTTCACTGGCATTGGTTTCAGGTATCTTCCTCGCAGCATATCTGTTGGGTTACCGCAGATATGAACGGGCAAGAGGGCGTGTATGATGATCTCCAGCCCCCGGGACATCAAGTCCATCAACCCATGGCAGCGCCTGCTCGTGTTGGCCATGGCGACTTTCACCATTGCACCGTTTGCGCCGCTGATCATCCAATCTTTGGCCTTCCGTTGGGCATGGCCGAACATTCTGCCAACCGTCTGGTGGCATGAGCAACGGGAGAGATCTCCGTTTCCATTGGCATGGGACTATGTGTTCTCGCCAAGTTCTCGCGTCGCAGAAGCCACGATCAACACGCTTGGTATCGGCATTGCTGTGACGCTGTTATGCCTGCTCATTTGCTTACCTGCGGCGCGCGTGCTGGCACAGCGCAACTTCCGTGGCAAAAATCAGCTTGAGTTTTTGATCGCCCTGCCGCTTCTGATCCCCGAAGCTGCGATTGGTATTGCTCTGCTGATGATCTTTATCGCGCTCGGCTTTGCTGGCACTTATGCAGGCGTTATTGTGGTGCATCTGATCCCCACTATTCCCTACATGGTGCGTATGCTGACAGCGGTTTATCAGGGGCATGGAACAGAAGCAGAAGACCACGCACGCGTTCTTGGCGCCAATCGACGACAGATCTTCTTCCGCGTGACCTTGCCGATGATCCTTCCTGGGGTGATTGCAGGCTGTTTGTTCACCTTCTTGGTCTCAACCAACTTGTTTCTGCTCACGTTTTTCATTGGGCAGGGGCAAATCATCACTCTGCCGACGCTGCTGTTCGCAAAAATATCCGGCGGTGCACTGGATGCAACAGGAGCTGGCATTGCTCTCATCGCGTCGGTTCCGGGCATCATCCTGCTGATGTTCACAGACCGCTTTATTCGCAGTTATCCGCTAGCTGAGTAATCCCTTAAATAATTGGAGAACTGTCTCGTTCAACACACCTGAAGTGAGGGCTGTTGTTTAGGTTGAGCTATGGGAAGAACTTTAGGCATTAGATTATGACGGGTATTTCAGTTGGCGGAGCGTCCTCGTACCATGCCCCGCTGGAAGTGAATGCACCGGCAGCTCTACAGGCGGCAGAGCTGGGTGGGCACACTGTTTCTAAATCCAACGAAACGCATATTAGCGAAGGCTCGAACAGCACCACGAGCAAGATTTCAGAATTTTTTGAGGGCATGGCAACCAAACAGATTGTGTGGAGCCAAACCGACGCAGATACGGCGACAGACCGTCGGCAAGAAGCCGCAAGTTCAGCTGTTTCAGCCGTTTTATCCAACTTGAAAGATGGCAAGCTAGCTGAGGCCTATCAAAGCTTTACGAAGTTGCACCATGCTGCAGAAAAGCTGGAACCCAATAACCCACGTGGGTTTGTTTCCAAACAGCTGCAAAATGCAGTCTCTCAATTCTCGGCGCAGGAGCGCGATGCAGTTCGATCGCATGATTTCAAAGGTGATGGAGATCGGCTGTTGCGCGGCCATTCTGTCCATGCAGAGCGCGCTCTTCATGTCTTTGAAGGACTTGTGAAAGGCGGTCTCATGTCCGTCGGAGATTTGAGCTCAGAAATCCACTTTATCGATGACATCATGAGTGAAATTCCATCTGCGCTGAGGGGCGTTAAGACAGAACTCACTCTGTAATCTGATCATACGTGAGAGGAAAGGCAGCGCAGATTGCTGGGGCACCCTCTCACATTTTGCAGGCATGGTATTTGGCAGCCTTTTCGTAAAGGCTTTGGAAGTGCCGGGTTTTGCGCAGTCTGCGGGTAGGGCCAGCAGACCACTTACACATCAAGGGGCGTCAAATGGAAATGGTAGAAAACACACTCAGGCAGTTTGGTGAGACGATAGGATTGCCTGACCTGAAACTGGACGCAGAGAATATGTGCTCTTTGACTGTTGATGGTGAGATTGAGGTGTTTTTTCAGGTTCTGGACTTCAAGGCAAACGTGGTTCGGCTCAACAGCCGTTTGGCAAGTTTGAACAACGTCCCGAAGTCGCTTTACTTGCATCTTCTGGAAGCCAACTACAATGGCATGGGAACGGGGCACGCAGCGCTATCAATCAACCAGCGCAGCTCCGAAGTGCTTTTGACCCAAGCTATCCAAGTTGACAAACTTTCGGCTGAAGAGTTTGCAGAAACCGTCAAGCTGTTCGTGAAGTATACCAGTTTCTGGGTACATGAACTGGTGGAATTGGCAAAGTTCCCTTCTGATGAGCCTGTCCCTGCGCAGAACATGCCAGTTAATAGCCTGAACTCTCAAATGCAGTATCTGATGCCTTAAGGGATCACTGCGAGCTTTTAATGAATCTGGGACCTCGCAAATCGGGTGGGTTTTGTCCGCATCGCCGCCAATAGTGCCTCCAGTCAACCGATGGAGGAAAACATGGAACTACACGGACAAACGATCATCATCACGGGTGCGAGCAGCGGAATTGGCGCTGCAGCAGCCGAGTTGTTTGCTGCTGAAGGCGCAAATGTGGTGCTTGGGGCCAGACGCGAAGCAGAGCTGGCAACACTTGCAGACAAAATCACGAAACAAGGAAGTTCGGCGACTTATCTTGCAGGGGATGTGACTGAAGAGGCCTATGCCTCCGCACTGGTGGAGCATGCGCTCAACACCTACGGCGTGCTGCATGGGGCCTTCAACAACGCCGGCACTGTGGGGAATATGGAGCCGATCCCAGAGATGGACAGTACCAACTGGGAAAATGTGCTGCATACCAATCTCACCAGCGCATTTTACGCGGCTAAAACACAGATTCCGGCTTTGAAGAAACGCACAAAGGGAGCGATTGTGTTCACATCCTCCTTTGTAGGGCACTGCAACAGCGGCATGCCGGGCATGGGGGCTTATGCTGCCAGCAAGGCTGGGCTGGTTGGGTTGGTGAAGTCGCTGGCTGCAGACCATGGACCAGATGGCATCCGGGTCAACGCGCTGCTCCCCGGCGGTACGAAAACAGCAATGGCAGGTGATGATCCAGAAGGGCATGCCTTCATCTCTGGCTTGCATCCACTCAAGCGCATGGCAAGCCCGAAAGAGATCGCCCAAGCCGCACTGTTTCTGCTCTCGGATCGGTCTAGTTTCGTGACGGGAAGCGCGATGACCGCTGATGGCGGTGTCTCAATCCGGCTGATTTGAAGCTATGCGAAATCAAGAGGGAGGCGCAGCCTCCCTTTTACTTGCTTACCAATAGATGGTGACCTTCCAGCCTTAACCCTGCATCAGCAATGCGTTTTGCCCATGCCTTGCGCGTTCCAATGCCTGCGGGCTTTTCGAATAGACCGGCTTCTTCTGCAGCTTTCGTTAAAGCGGCATACTGAAGGATGTTGGGATCGTTTTCTGGCAGCAGCAACTCTTTGCGATGCAGGATTGGCGGGTTCTCGCGCTTGGAATAGTCGATGGCCTTGCTTGTCTGAGTTGCAAGGTCAATCGTGATGGAATGGAGCAAAGCGGGAAAGCCGGAGGCCTCAAAGTCCTCGTAATGCAGCAGCGAGACTTTGTCCTTGCTGATCTTGCAGAGGTTCCAAGCGGTGTCCGGATGCTGTGAAACCACCTGAGCCAGCCGTTCAGCCTCCTCTGCTGGGAGTAATTCTACGCCAGAGCGATGCAGATAGAGCCAACCACCAACACGGCGGCCAATTTTCGTCTTTTGAGCCATAGCTCTTCTCTAACTGAAACTTATTGCACATGCAGTTCAAATTGAGGTGTAAGCACAGCAGAGAGATAAAAAACGCACCACCTTAAGGAGTAAGGCGGTGCGCTAGGTGGTTAAGCCTGAAGCAGCTTAACAGCTTCGTCTGTTGTCCAGACCGCGTTTGCGATGAAGCGGAAGTTGGTCAGCGCCGCCAGATAGCCGTCACCATCTGGAATAATTGCAGCGGCTGTGCCATCGCTTACCACAGCTACCTCAAAGCCCTGCTCGATCAGCTCGCGCATATGGCTCTCAGTACACAGGTTGGCAGACATACCCGCCAGAATAACCTGATCAACACCCTGTTTGCGCAGCTGAAGGGACAAATCGTTGGTGTCGTTGCCGTAAACCTTGTGCGGGGAGGTGACGATGGTTTTGCCGTCGTTGATGTACGGCTTGTAAACGTCCAGCCAGTCTGCGCCGGAGCCTTCAAAACCGTCAACGTTGAGTGCACCTTTGCGGTCGAACATGCCGATGTTATGCATCAGCTTTTCCAGCGCGCCCTCAAACTTCCAGCCGTGATCGGTTGGATAGTAGTAGTGAGGAGAAACAGCCACGGTGATGTCTGCTGCTTTCGCGGCTTTGAACAGACGCTCAATGTTGCTGACAGTGTTGTTGCGGGTCACGCTTTCGCCCACCACGCCCCAGGTTACACCATCAGGAGACAGGAAGTCATTCTGCGGATCTGTCACCACAAGGGCGGCACGGCTCAGATCCAGCTTCATATTGCTTGGAGGCAGAACGGACTTTGCTGGTGGAGCATATGGATCCTTCACTTTATCCTGCGCCTTGGCATGTGCTGTACCCGCTATTGCTGCGCCGCCAACAGCTGCTGCAGCGGTCAGACCGCCGCGCAGAGCATCGCGGCGGCTGAGTGGTTTCTTGTGATCATGATCATTACACATCGTCTGTTCCTTCTCTTGTTTGGTGAAGAGAAGATGGATCAAGATATGTGCCTTATGGTCTAAAATTGGTACCTTTTCGTCCTGATATGTATCATTTCATCGATTAGTGCCGTATAGGTACAAGCATGGATATTCATTTTATTCTCGATGAAATGGAGATACAGGCGCACCCGTTTGCTTTGTGTGAACTCAATGGCGCTTGCGATCTTGATCTGGACAAAGACCCTTTGGCGACGCTGCACTATGTGCTGGCCGGGGAAGGGGAGCTTGTGTTGCCCGGGCGGCCTGCCATTCCGGTCAGCAAAGGCTCACTGATCCTTGTGCCTGCGCTCAAAAAGCACGTCTTGCGGAGCTTTGGGCGGGTTCACGATCCCATCCCCAGTTGCAACCCAGATAAGCTGAAAATGGCACACCTGATCCATAACAGTGACAAGCAGGACAAGGGCCAGCTCATCGCCATCTGCTCCCGTATCTCGCTTAGCCTGCGGCAGATGGAGAACTTGATTGATCTGGTGCAGGAACCAATTGTCGAGAACCAGGCTGGAGAAGATGCCTGCGAAGCGCCAATCCGACGTTTGCTATTGGAGCTTGCCAACCCTGCGCCTGGAAGCCTCGCCATGGTGCGCGCGCTGCTGATGCAATGCATGATTGAGCTCATTCGCCGACGCTTCAATGACCAGCACGGCGGATTGGAATGGATGGCAGCGCTACGTGATCCGCGCATGTGGCCGGTGCTCAGGCACCTCCTTGATGCGCCGGGTGAACCGCACTCCGTTGAGAGCCTTGCGTCCCTCGCAGGTATGAGCCGAAGCGGCTTCGCCAAGCGGTTTCAGGAGGCCTACGGCAGTGGCCCAATGGAACTCCTGCGCGATGTACGTATGCGGCGGGCCTCCGCCATGCTGGTGGAGACTGATCATCCCATCGAACGCGTCTCCCACCTCATCGGCTTCCGCAGCCGAAGCGCCTTTTCCCGCGCCTTCGAAGCCGCTATCGGCGTCTCACCACAGAAGTTCCGTATGCAGCGGAAGGCTTAGATATACACCGCCGGCACCACCACATTTGTCAGCCCTGCGGACCTCAACTCTGCTGCAATTCGCTCAGTATCTGGCTCTTTCATAGTGGGCCAGGTGAGGGCTTCGCCTTTGACACCGTGGTGTTGGAAGGCGTTGAGGCGTAAGGGGGTCGCAGAGTCCAGCGCACGAACGAAGTCAGCAAGTTCCTTGATTTCCTGAGAGCTGTCCGTACGGCCCGGGATGAGGAGGTAACGTAGTTCGTGCAGTTTACCTGCTGCAAAGAGCTGTTTGGCGGAGGCCAGGACGCGTTGATTGCTGCGGGTGGTGAGTAGGCTGTGTAGGGTGTTGTCGAAGGCTTTGATGTCCAACATCACGCCGTCGGTCACGGGCAGAACAGTCTTCCACGCAGCTTCGGGCAGATAGCCGTTGCTATCGATGAAGCAGGTGAGATCCTTCAGCTTTTCATCTGTTTTGATCGCCGTGAACAAAGCGATGATGAACTTCAGCTGTGTGGTTGCTTCCCCGCCGGATATCGTGATGCCATTCAGGAAGGGTTTGTTCTGGTATAGAAGCGCCAGAACATCGTCAACGTTGTATTGCGTGACCTTGGGGTTGGCGTTAATGGGGCAGACGTCCAGACACCGATCGCACTGATCGCAAATATTGGGGTCGTGCACCACTTTGCCCTGCACAATGGTTAGAGCGCCGGTTGGACACTCTGGCACGCAGTCACCGCAATCATTGCACAGCTTCATAGTGTGCGGGTTGTGACAGGTTGGGCATGCGAAGTTGCAGCCTTGCAGAAACAGGACAAGCCGGTTGCCCGGCCCGTCCACGCAAGAGAACTTCAGAACCTTACTGACTGTAGCGAGGGGCAAGTTCATGGCTCATCACCCGTGGTGCGCGCTCCAGTATTTTACCTTTATCAGCCGCTTCTGCACCCAGCACGGTTGTGTTTATGCGAGACCCGCCACATTCCTTGAATTTCTCAATATCTGACAAGCGCACCATATACCCGGTGATGCGCACCAGATCATTGTTGGAGACGTTGGCGGAGAACTCGCGGAAGCCCAGTGAGAATGCACCTTTCACCAGCTGCTCCAGTGCTGCCGGATTGTTCTCGATGGTCTCATCCAGCGTCAGGATTTCTGAGACGCCGGATGGATAGAACGCATGGTGTTCTGCCAGTGCCTGTACGTGGGTGACTGGGTCTGGCTCGCTGCCATACGGGATGCGAACACCCGGTGTGCAGCCGTCATCATCGCTCAGTCCTGCCTGAGAGTGAAGCATAGCCTTGCCGCGCCAACAGTTTTCCATTGGGCGGGCTTCAACAGCCTCGAACAGTACTTTGGAGATGCGATGGCCAAGCTGGTTAGCAGTCTCATCATGCCCATATTTGCCGGAGCGACCTTCCTTGGCCTGCAACTCGTCAACGCACTGCGCCATAGCAAAGATGCCGTACATGGCGGTGAAGCGATCTCGGCTGATCCAGCCTTCTTTCACAAGGAAGCCCTCGAAGAAACCAGATTTGTTGAAGAGGTGATCAATCCGCGCTTCGGTCAGGCGGAAGTTGAGGTCAATGTATTTTGGAAGAACATTCTCGAAGAAGTCCGCCGTGTCTTTGGAGCGACGCGCCACTTCTCGTAGGTTAATGCGGGTGAGTGTGGACGCCCCACCGCATAGTGGCAACACGTTGTAGCAGCTGGCAACACCGTAGCCGTACTCGTCAAACAGCGGTTGATGCAGCGGGTTATTGGCGATGTGCGGTTTGGAGCATTCAATAATGCTTTCGCAGGCCTGAGAGAAGATTTCGTCTGAGCTGACTTCCGGATCCCAGATGAAGGTCAGGTTTGGCGCGATCTGCTTCAGCTCCGCATCAATGCGCATGATGGTGCGGGCAACGCGGTTGTCGGTTGGCCCCACATTGGCATGCATGAATGCATCCGGCAGCACACGGTCCAGATAGCGCCAGAACAGCTTCAGCTTTTTGTAAAGGTCTTCATCACTGACATCGTCACAAAAGCGCAGCAACAGGTTGTCGAGACGGCCAATGAAAACCGGCATGTTGGTGACGGACGGCACGTGATGATAGGCAATCATCAGGGAGTTGATGGCCTCATCCAGCGTGGTGGCTGGGTCCAGCTCCAGGAAGGTGCTGCCTTTTTCAAGAACAACCGAATAGTCGGGCATCACATAGCGCGGTTTGAACGGCGCATGTCCCTCGTACATGTCGCAGATAACACGCTCTTCCAATGCCTTGGCGGTTTCCTCATCAAGCTCAGGATAAGGTAGAGAGTTTTCTGCCTCCAGCGAGAGATAACGCGCCTTTTGCGTAAAGGAGAGGCCTGGGTCTTCCGTAATACCCTTAAACCGTTTGAGAAGCTCCGACATGGGTTCGTTCCTTTTTGCTCTTTGGAACAAATCTTAAACCCGTGAGACAGGCGAGGAATTGAACTACCGCAATTTCCGATTGGAAAAGAATGGTGGTGCACAGGGCTGGATCGAAATACATACCAGTTACACTCATAAGTCGGGCCCACATAAAGTACCTATGATCGAATAGAGTAGAACCGTGGCAGTCATCAGTTACCCGCAAGGGCCTATGTGAAAATGATGTCGACTTTTATTGATAGTGAGTAGGTATGCGATTTAATCGAGTTATCGAAATAGACCTGAGCAACAAATACCATTTGCTCGCGTTGAATAACACGCTCATTCCTTGGGTTTTAGCTTACTTAATCAGGTTTGCGAGGAACTTACTAATTGCGCTTCCAGTTCATGTCGATACCAGCTTCACACTGGTTGTCATCTCTCTGCTTGTTCTTATGAATCTGTTTAACTTGTATCTTGCTAGTTTTTTGGAATTTCTGGGAAAATGTGTCGCGGTACTACTCGTGTTTTTGAACGTATCTTCGCTGCTACTGTTGGGGGCGATCTCATTTTTTACAGGGATACCTAACTTGCCATTTCTGATTGGAACGGTGCAATGGTTCTTCGGTTAAAGCATGCAAAAATAAAACCCGGCCTCATCGAAGCCGGGTTTTGCGTTTTTCATTTCTGACTAAGCGATTTACGCTTTTTCAGAGGCTGGTTTTGGGTCCAGGTCGCTTGCGTCGTGGCGTTCTGGGACTTGTTGGTCCTCATCACCCCAGGTACGGTTGACGCGTTTGCCGCGTTTAACGGCAGGGCGCTCAGCGATTTCTTCTGCCCAACGTTTCACGTTCTTGTACTCGTCAACGGAGAGGAACTCAGCAGCGCTGTAGAGGGAGCCGAGCACCAGTGCGCCGTACCATGGGAAGATCGCGATATCTGCGATGGAGTACTCGTCGCCAGCCATAAAGCGGCGCTCGGCCAAGTTGCGGTCAAGAACGTCCAGCTGGCGTTTTGCTTCCATAGCAAAACGGTTGATCGGGTATTCAAACTTCTCTGGCGCATAAGCGTAGAAGTGGCCAAAACCACCGCCCAGATATGGGGCAGAACCCATCTGCCAGAACAGCCAGTTCATAGCTTCTGCGTGGGCTGCCGGATCTTTCGGCAGGAAAGCGCCGAATTTTTCTGCCAGATACAGCAGGATGGAGCCAGATTCAAACACACGGATTGGTGTTTCGGTGCTGTGATCAACCAGTGCCGGAATCTTGGAGTTCGGGTTTGCGTCAACAAAACCGCTGGAGAACTGATCACCTTCGCCAATGTTAATCAGCCATGCGTCATAGTCTGCTTCGCTGAAACCTGCGGCCAGAAGCTCTTCCAGCATGATGGTGACTTTCACGCCATTTGGCGTGGCCAGCGAGTAAAGCTGCAGCGGGTGTTTGCCAACCTGCAGGTCTTTGTCATGGGTTGGACCAGCGATAGGGCGGTTGATGTTTGCGAACTGGCCGCCGTTTTTCTGTTCCCACACCCAAACTTTTGGTGGGGTATATTCTTTATTATCACTCATGAAATTGTGGCTCCGTATTGAATATGTGCAAATGGGAACGAGCAGTTTTTCGGGCTGCCTTTTTCATCTCAACAGATGGGTGAATCCTTAGTGAAATCAAGTGTGCAATCAAAAACAAGATCTTGGACATCACTCCTGAACGCTTAGTCCACCTCGAAAGTTCCCTGTGTGCCAGATTAAAATTTGCTTTTTACAAAGCAGCTCCCGGAATATTGTTCGTCAATGACACTACGCTCAGAGATTCCTTTTTTCATTGCTGGACTGATCAAATGACTGTGATACCAACACTCGAAACAGAAAGATTGCGCTTAAGGCCGATGACAATTGAAGACTGGCCTGCCTATGAGCAGTTGATGCAATCCGAGCGTTCGCAGTTTATGGGCGGCCCAACACCCAAGCATGTGACCTGGGGCATCTTTAGTCATGATATCGCGCATTGGGTCTTGTTTGGTCACGGTGCTTTGATGATTGACGATAAGACCACGGGCAAAACCGTTGGTCAGGTGGGGCTTAATCACGGGCCGCTTTTTCCAGAGCACGAGTTAGGCTGGTTCCTCTATGAGGGCTTTGAAGGACACGGATATGCATTGGAAGCGGCTCAAACCATGCGTAAATGGGCCTTTGATAGGTTGAGTTTAAAAACGCTCGTCAGCTACATCGACCCTAAAAATGATCGCTCCCGGAAGCTGGCTGAACGGATGGGAGCTGTGATCGATCCTGATGCACAACGTCACGATCCGGTCGATCTTGTCTACCGTCATCCGCTCTCCTGAACTTTTTGAGGTGTAGAGTTTGGTTTTTTCTCATCACCACGTCACATCTGAAGGAGCCGTATCGTCGACCCAGTGAACGCAACAAAACAATCACTGGAGATGACGATGAACGTTCACACCACCATCAATCACTATGAGAGCGGTGCGCAGATCATGACAGCCCTGCAGGGCGTGGAAGCAACCATTGCTGCGACTGGGTTTGACGAAAAACTGCATCACCTCATTCTGCTGCGGGCTTCCCAGATCAACGGTTGCGGGTTTTGTGTAAAGATGCACACCCGCGATGCCCGCAAAGCTGGTGAAACCAGCGAACGTCTGGATCACTTGATCATCTGGCGTCATTGCGATGACTTCTCGGAAAAAGAAAAACTGGCCTTTGAATGGACCGAGGCACTGACCGAACTCAATAAGGAAGATCAGTTGTCTCGTTTGCGTCAGGAGTTGAAAAAGCATTACAGCGATCAGGAAATTTCCACCCTGACGGCAATGGTTGGTATGATCAACCTTTGGAACCGGATTGCGATATCGAACCATTGATCATGAAATCAGACAAATCACTTTGTGTATTTGAACAGGCCAGACCCATGTTGATGGGGCTGGCTTATCGCCTGTTGGGCTCCACGGCAGAAGCCGAGGACGTGGTGCAGGAAACTTATCTCAGCTGGTCGGCTGCGGTGCAAGACGACATCGCCAACCCGGATGCATGGCTAACAACGGTTTGCACCCGTAAAGCACTCGATCAACTCAAATCTGCCCGTAAAAAACGCGAAAATTACGTTGGTATGTGGCTGCCCGAGCCTCTGCACACCACAACGCAGGACACGCCGGAAGACAGAATAGAGCTTTCCGAAAGCCTCACCATGGCGTTCCTTCTGGTGATGGAACGTCTTGCGCCAAAAGAGCGGGCTGCCTTCCTGCTGCGCGAGGTGTTTGCCTCCAGCTATGAGGAAGTTGCGGACATTCTGGAAGTTACACCCGCCAGTTGCCGCAAGCTGGTCTCAAGGGCAAAGGCCAACGTTCAGCAGAAATCTCAGCGCTTTGTGGCACCGCCAGAAAAACAGCGTGCCATGGTGAGTGTGTTCCAAAGCGCGCTGGAAACCGGCGAAACAGCAGAACTCTCCAAACTTTTGGCAGCTGATGTTGCTCTTATTTCCGATGGCGGCGGCAAGGTCAACGCTGTTCCAAAACCACTTGTTGGGCTGGAGCAGGTGCTTGGCTTTATCGAAAAGGCAATTTCACCTGCTGCAAACAGTGGCAGAGCCTGGGTAGAAGAACTCAATGCCTGTCTGTCTTTGATCACCGTTGACGGCACAGGCATCATCACGACCTTCACGTTTGGCTATGATGATAACATGCAGGTCAATGCAATCTACGCGCAGCGCAATCCAGATAAGCTTGCGGCTGTTCATTAGCAGTCCGTTCAGCCAACCAAAGGCATAGCTTGCATTTGCAAAAAGAACCTCCCAAACTGGCGTGATGTTTGGGAGGGGAACAAATGTCTGTTGAGATGATATTTGCGCTTGTGATTGCAACTGCGGCTCTGGTGGCGATTCCAGGCCCCAACGTGGCGCTCATCGCCGCCAATACCATCAGCCATGGCTTCCGCTTCGGGGCTGTTACGGTGCTGGGCACCACACTTGGTGTTGCGGTTCAGTTGAGCATTGTGGTGCTGGGTTTCACAGCTCTCCTGACACTTATTGCTGATGCCTTTTTGTGGGTAAAATGGGCTGGTGCAGCCTATCTGATCTATCTGGGTATCAAGTCCTGGCGTGAGCGAGCGGATATGCTGGCGAATGCAGAGGCCAGCACCACTCCTTTGCGCAGGTTATTCTGGCAGGGCATGCTGCTCGCCATGATCAACCCAAAAACGCTCGTGTTCAGCGCAGCTTTCCTCCCTCAGTTCGTTGGAGATCAAAGCACGAGCTACGCACTAGCACAGCCAGCGCTGATCTACCTTCTTCTTATTCTAGGTGGAGATCTGTGTTGGGCGGCTCTGGCTCGGTCTGCAACACCGTTCTTTAAGAGCATCGGTCATTTGCGAAACAAACTCACTGGCACACTCTTTATCGGGTCTGGCATTGGTCTCGCTCTGGCGCGGATTGAACGATAGTTTCAGGCTTTTCTGCCTATGGGAATGATCTCGCGCGAGGTTGCGTGGTAAGGTTCGCCTGTCCATTCGCCCAGCCACGTTTCAACATATAAGCCGGCTTCTTCAAGGAGCTGGTCTACCTTGTCTTGTGTCGTGTACTTGATTTGGGAGGGCGCGCTGAAAATCTCGCCAGTCTCAAGCTGCTTGTAAGCATTAGTGAAACTTAGCGTCTGAGTAACCTCGTCATATTCTGAGATGTTCCAGCTCTCAATCGCACCGAGGTCCGGGTGTTGCGTCTGGCTCAGAGTTTCTTCCTTACAACGCGTCTTCCTATCCGGAAAGTTTGGGTTGCGTGTATCAAAGACAAACTGGCCTTCGGGGCTCAGTTGCTTTGCAATCATCTTAAGCGCCGCAAGCTGGTCCTCTTCAGTCAGGAAAAATTGAAAGGAATGTCCTGTCAGGCAGATCAGGTCAAACGTTTCTCCCAGTTCAAATGAGCGGGCGTCCGCCTGTATCCATTGAACTCGCTCCCCATTTTGGCGCTTGCCTGCAAGTTCCAGCATTGCTGCAGCCGGGTCCAGACCAACGACATGGCGACCTTCAGCGAGCTGAACGGTGAGTTCTCCAGTGCCGCACCCTAAGTCGAGAACAGAGCGTGCCCCGTTGGCAAGCTCCTTGCAAAAGGTGTGATCAGCACGATCACGCGGTGTCAGTTCATAAAATTGTGCCAGATCCGGATCAGTAAAAATCGTGCGATGGGTCATTTTGAAAATTGCTTCCTAAGTCAATTCAGACAGCATAGAGCGAGAATGCCTGTTGGACAATTCGTTGCCGTTACTACGAGAGTTCGGGGAGAAGTATCCCTGTTCAGGGCCATAGGTTCGCACTAGTCTTATCTCAATGAATCAATACCAGTGTCTCATATGAAGAGGTTGGTGAAGGTCTGTTGTAATAGTGAAAGGCAGTCGCATGGCAAACCCGCTTTATGATCGTTTGTTTGGGATCCACGCGTCCAAAACGGAGCCGTTCCTGTTGCTTCAAGATGGCACTACTCTTACTTATGCCCAGTTCTTGGCAACAACCGCACAGTTGGCGCACACACTGGTCGCAAATGGCCTGAACCCGGGCGATCGTGTTGCTGCACAAGTTGAAAAATCACCGGAGACTTTGGCGCTTTATGCCGCTTGTGTGCAGGCAGGCTTCATCTTCCTGCCTTTGAATACGGCCTACACCAGTGATGAACTCTCTTACTTTCTCGACAACAGCGGAGCATCTCTTCTCGTCTGCGATGGAGCGAATGCAGAGACTTTGCAGCCATTGGCTGACCAGCTAGGTGTTCTCCTTAAAACCTTGAATGGAGATGGCTCTGGATCGTTCATGCAAGAAGCCAAAGGCCACCCAACTACATTTGAGACTGTAGAGCGAGATCTGCAGGATCTCGCAGCGTTCCTTTACACGTCAGGCACAACGGGCCGCTCCAAAGGGGCGATGTTGACGCAAGACAACTTGCTGTCCAATGCGGATGTTCTGGTTGACTACTGGCGGTTCTCAAAAGATGACGTACTGCTGCATGCTTTGCCGATCTTCCATACGCATGGCCTGTTTGTGGCGACCAATGTGATCCTTGCAGTTGGCGGGGCGATGATCTTCCTGCCGAAGTTCAATCAAGATGCCATCCTGCAGTTTCTGCCTAAGGCCACTTCCATGATGGGTGTGCCGACATTCTATACCCGGCTGTTAGCGGATGAGCGTTTCACGAATGAGTTGACAGCTCATATGCGTCTGTTCACCTCTGGTAGTGCGCCGTTACTGGCAGAAACACATCACCAGTTTGAAGAGCGTACAGGACATCGCATTTTGGAACGCTATGGCATGACAGAAACCAACATGAGTACGTCGAACCCTTACGATGGGGAGCGGCGTGCAGGCACAGTTGGCTTTCCTCTTCCAGGTGTCGAGCTCAAGATCACCAATCCTGAGACGGGCGTGGAACTGCCTCAAGACAGTATCGGCGTTATTGAAGTTCGTGGTCGAAACGTATTCAAGGGCTATTGGCAGATGCCGGAGAAGACAGCTGCAGAACTGAGAGAAGACGGCTTCTTTATCACTGGTGATATGGGTAAGGTGGATGCGGATGGCTACGTCCACATTGTTGGACGCAACAAAGACCTCATCATTTCAGGCGGCTTCAATATCTACCCAAAAGAGATTGAACTCTTGTTGGATGAGCAACCAGGTGTTCATGAAAGTGCTGTGATCGGCATACCCCATGCTGACTTCGGTGAAGCCCCGCTTGGATTAATTGTTGCCGAAAAGGGTAAGAACCCTGACCTCGAGCAGATCATGACCATCGTCAAAAAACACCTCGCCCGCTTCAAACACCCCCAAAAACTCCTAATCATCAACGAACTCCCCCGCAACACCATGGGCAAAGTCCAAAAAAACATCCTGCGTGATGAGTATGGTGAAGCTGTGTAGGTAGAGCTGTTTCAAGTCTGTAGCTCTATCGAGATTAAGAACCGTCGATTTTTTGGTAAATGTTGCCTAATTTCATGTTTACACCCCGTAAAAGCCCGATAGAAGATGCCACTTTCTTTGCTGATGAAAGTAGCATCTGGCGACCTCGATGCTGGTTGACTAGCAACATGAAACTAGATCCAAGTGTGCCTGCAATGCCACCCAAAAGTCGCCCGAATGCTTTTGGTGTAGTTTTGGTAATTGCTCTACGTGCGCCCAACCGTTTGCGAGATATGTAGGCCTGCACATTAGCAACAGAATATGCTCTACGCACCTGGTATTGGAAAGAGAGTCGAGAAAGAGGCGTGCTTTCACGAGCGATTGCAGTCGGCACCCAAATGATCTTTGCACCACGGTCAGTGGCACGATAGAAGAAATCTAGGTCCTCTCCGCCGCTAAAGCGTAAGGCTTCGTCAAACATTAAGCCATCAACTGCTTTAGTTGAAAAAAGAACGTTATCGGTACCTGCTGTTGCCATGACAGCACCAGATGCTCGCTTATTTTTAGGGCGATGAAATGCCCAAGGTGCGTCAAGGTCTTCTGGAGTTGATTGTGTCCAACCGTGATAGATCTCAGCAGGCCAATTTTGTATTGCCTCTGCCATCTCAACAAGCCAGTTTGGGTCTAGAACTTCATCATCATCGACGAACGCAATCCAATTGGGCGTAAGTGAACGTGCTGTCTGCAATGCTGCGTTGCGAGCAAAAGGTATCCCAGCTTTTGCTTCGTGTACGTATTCAACTGGATGCTGGGCCGCAGCTTGGATGCTCGTAAGCAACTCCGCAGCCATCGGTTGATTGTTATTGTCACATACAACGATTGTTATTTCGAAATACTGGTGTGGTATCAGCTGGCCGAGCGACTCCACACATCGTAGAAGCATATTTTCTCGGGATCTAGTGCAAACTGCGATGGCTAATTTTTGAGGCTTAAGCAAGTAATTTATCCAGTTTGCTACAATTATGAAGCGTTAGAGGAGAATTTACGCATTCTGTCTTTTTTCTAGCATTTTGAGGATACGGGAGAAGCGAGAAAAAGACTGGGTTGCCGCAAAGGCAAAGCCCTTCCAGCCAGCGAAAATAAAACG
>NZ_FOSK01000039.1 GCF_900114245.1 Pseudovibrio ascidiaceicola
TTTATTTATACGGCGAATGGAAGCGTCACGGTTACGACGCAAGCTGCTGACAATATGATTGGGAAATATCACATCACGTTTCTCTGCCATAACTGCACGGAAGGCTGCGGGCACAGTGATCCAATCATTGACAAAGGGATGCATGCCACCTGTCCATTCTTCTGGCTTGAGAGCACGCCCAGTTTTATGGATATCCCGCTTTTGCTTATCTGACAGCCACGCCCAGGTCGTAAGGCCTGCAGGGTTGCCTTCAACATCAAGATAACAGCGCAGCTGCCCAGCCAGGAGCGGCGGTAATATCTCGACTGGTAGATAGTAGGAGAGTTTAAACTTCTCATGATAGGAAGAAGCAGCGAGCTGCTGGATCGCGATTCCTATAGCCGCCAATGCATCAAACTTCTTTGGGGAGATCCAAGGCTTTGCAAGGAAATACGCCAGCTCAGGTGATTGCTCTGCAGTCTGTTCAAACTTATCAAGAAACGCTCCGGGCAAAATATGGGCTTCACCGCGTTTCAGGGCGGAAAGGGCGAACACTCCTAGTGATCTCCACTTGATCCAGTGCTGTGGAGATAAATGCTCACTTCCCCTAACTTGCCCCCCAACAACACATCCCACACTGGCGGAACAGTCAAACCACCCATAATCAACCTGTCCCGCATACACATGGTTCACGGCCTGTGGAGATAGGCTAATGCATAGCTTGAGTGCCTCATCGTCAAGTTTGGAAAGCATCCCAGACGAAGGTATTTCGCAGGATTGACCGAGAGCCTCAAAAATTTCTGGAAAGTTCAAGTGCTTCATAGCGGTTGATCTGCTCGCGAAAAAGTCGCGGCGGGCTTCAGGTGATGTCGTCCCAAACAAATGAATGGCAGCCACGCGCGCTAAAGGGTAATTATGCCAATAGGTGTAGGAAGATCGCCCAGCTCTCAGATCCTCAGCTAGTTGGTCGACATTACCGCCGAGATATCGTTGGTTCTCATGATGCCATATGGCACATAACTCATGATAAAGAGTGCTGCTTTGTTCCTTTACAAATTGAATGAGGGCAAGTTCCGCGAGAAATGCACAGACCTCTCGCGCGACGGGAGGCATAAAGCTTCCTCTTGAAAGCGTCATCTGCGCCGCATGACCCATTTCATGAGCGAGACAAACAAGGCCTTGTGGTTTTCCGGACCAAACTAAATGAACAATTGGGATGTTGGTCCTTGTACACCATTCAATGTAAGGATGTTTAATATCTCCTGGCTTGTAACAAATTATTTTGACACAAGATAATGCGTCAGCGAATTCGTTTGGAGTGCACAAGAGGTTACGTATCGACGGTAGTATGATGTACTCAAGGCTCTGATCCAGATCAAAAGTTAAACCATCGATGTTGTCTCGAATATCTGAAACACAGGTATCGGATTGATACTTAACTGAGATCAGTTCACAATATTTAAGCACTTCATCTGAAGTCAGCTCATGCAGGCCCAGCCAATCAAACGTTGTATTTTTAAGTTTTGACATTATCGGTAGGTAACCCCATTTACCTCGCTCAGGTAAACTTCATAAATCTCACCAGTCGTCATCATCCCAACTTCAGAAATTAGGCAACAGCTGCTTGAAGAGCGTATCTCGGAGATAGCGTGGTACAACATTGAAGTTGCTCTTAATCCCTTTACCCAGATGTCTACTCCGAATATGGCGTATGTGGGAATGCTGGGAATTAGAGCATGGCGAACAAGATGCAACTTCAGAGATATGACTGCAGCTACCATCTGTGGCTCTCTGCTTAAAATTCATATTGCATCTTTTATCCAAACACATTTATCGTTTCTGCAAGAAACATATATTAGTAGAAGGAATAGGAAAACCAAAAGCTGCTCAACATTACTTCGTTCCCATCTAAGAAAAATCATCCGAGATCAGGCACTTTTCTATATCTTTTTACAAAGCGGGAAGAAATTACTACATGAATTCATTTCAGCTTAAGCGCAGACATAATTTGTCTGTGCTGCGCGTACCCACACAGTCACAAGCGGTGTATGAAGACAAGACATTGAAGCTTCGAAAGTGCGGGGGTACCAGATTGGAGTTAAGAGAGAAATCTAGCTTATCTCTCAGCACGCTGGATCGGTTACCTAACTACTTCACGTTTTACTTGAATACTAAAATAATCTTGTCGTTCTGCGAGAGTGGGAAAGTCTTGGGCGATGAGATAAAAGAGATTTCAACTTAAAATGTAATGTGTCAAACAATACAACTTATAATTGATTGTATGCAAATTTTTTGATAGCAAATAAACGCCACGGCCTCCTTTTAGGGAACAGTTGAACTGACAATAGTCACAAAGGCATTAGATACTGAAGATCAATGTTAACTCACATTAATATTAGTATGAGTAACCGGATTAAGAAGTGAATAAGTAGGAAACAAAAGTGCAATATGTAAATGTCATAGGGCGTATCTTCATACCGTTTTGCTCCTACGTTGACGCCAAGTGTTTTACAATTGACTGGATTACTTCTTCTTCAGTTTTCCGGTCAGTTATGGCAGAGAAACGTGATGTGATATTTCCCAATCATATTGTCAGCAGCTTGCGTCGTAACCGTGACGCTTCCATTCGCCGTATAAATAAA
>NZ_FOSK01000001.1 GCF_900114245.1 Pseudovibrio ascidiaceicola
TCAAACTCTCAGGTTTTACTGAATATTAATCCCAACTTAAATCACGTTTCTGTACTCAAATCTAACCGACCATAAATGGCCAATTAATAGACGAGGAACACGCAAATAATTTAGACCGAAATCCAAATCTTTGGTGTTCTGAAAAACGTAAACTAAGTCAGTTATTCCGTAACAGTGCCTTGTTACCAAAACACTCGCGAATAACCGCCGTCCACGTTTCTCTTTCTTCTTCCGTATTCAATTGTCAATGAACGGAGACTTGCGCCTCAATATCCAGACTTACCTGATCTCTTAAAAACCCCGTAAATCCTTCTGTTTTTGTGCCTCCGAACCGACGCCTCAGTGGCCCGCCCCGGTGGCGTGAAGCGGGTTATAGGGATATGAGCTGACCCTGTCAACGAGCCCTGAGAGAAAACTTCAAAATTTTCACAGGACTGGGGAAACTTTTTCAATAATCGCAAACCCTGTATTTATATGGTGCTTAAAATCGTGGTTTGCCAGCCAAATTCATTATTTTCTCGCCAAATCCATTTTTTCTATAATTTTTCATAGTATCAGCGACAAAATCCAGCCGTATTTGTCTTTCATCAGTTGTTCCCATCTTCAGCATTGTCTATCAATCGTAAACACGTGATGCAGAACTCTGCTGCAGATGGCATCTCTGCCGATTTGGGGAAAGATAAGTAGCTCGATGAATTCTGGTAGGTTCCATACTAATGGAAGGCCTTCCGTCAATCTTGGCAATGAACCTGCTTTGATGGTGGACAGCCTTGCAAGTTCGTCTGACCAGCCCGCACGGCTTAATGGCCGCTGGTTGATCGGGACGATCCTGACCGGCATGACCTCCATTGTATTAATGGGTGGTGCGTTGATGGCCGCGCTAGATGGCCAGTACACCTATAAGACAGCGAAAGCCCCCGCAAGCAACTCAGCAGACCTGGCACCACAGCGTAATTCCAGCGGAAAAGGTGACCGCCTGAGTTCCGCAACCGACGGCTTCTCCAACCGGCAGATCATTGAAGTGAATACAGTGACCCGCAGCGAAGGCCGTGACCACGTAAAAGCCAAGCCATATGCGCTCGTCAGCGCAAGCCTTGAGAACATCAAGAAACAGGAAACAGCTGCAGACATTCCACCGTTCGACCCGATCACTATGTATCAGGGAGAACAGGTCGCTCCGCTACAGGTCGCCAGTGATGCGATCTATGGTGCCGACATTGAAGGTGAAGTATCCATTTCTCAACGCGACTTCCCACTGGAAGCTATGAGCATGGTGGCCCTTCCGGATCATAAAGAAGAAGCTGTTCAGGAACAGGTTAAAAAAGCAGCGATGTTCATGTTGGACAATTCCACCGACATTGCAGCCATCCCGAGCCTCGAAGACTTCAATGCAGGCTTTGCCCCTCTTTCAGAACAGTCATTTGAAAATATCGAAGTCCGCATCACAGAAGAAAACGTCTCCTTCCAGCCCAAATCTCGCAAAATCTCCCAGGCCAATCAGATCGAAGAACGCATTGTTCCGATCCTGACCCAGACTGACTTTATTGACATTCTGCTGGATGGGGAGGCTTCGGAGAAAGAAGCAGAAGGCTATATCAAAGCGTTTACCGAAAACTTTGGTATCGACACAATCAAAGCTGGCCAGATTTTCCGCCTGTCCCTCAACACGGACCAGATTGAAGAAGACGACGGAATCCTTGTCCGCGTTAGCATCTATGAAGATCAGCGCCATGTGGGAACCATTGCTCCAAACGATGAAGGCGAATTTGTTGTAGCACCAGAGCCATCCACGCAGATGGCCGCAGACGCATTCACATCACAGCAGCAGAATTCCGTTGGTCCTCGTGCCACCTATTATGACTCGATCTACCAGACTGGTCTTGATAACGACGTCCCAACATCTCTCATAAAAGAACTCGTTCGCATCTACTCTTATAGCGTTGACTTCAATGCCTCCGTAAAAAGCGGTGATGAGATGAGCGTCTTCTATGGCCTTGATGCAGACCAGACCACTGGCGCCTCCGAAATTCTTTATACATCCATCACCGTGAATGGTCGCTCTCACCGCTTCTACCGTTTCCGCACACCGGACGATGGTGTCGTCGATTATTATGATGAGAACGGCCAGAGCGCGAAGCAGTTCTTGCTCCGTAAACCAATCGCGGCAGGCCGCTTTACATCTGGCTTCGGCATGCGCCGCCATCCAGTGCTGAAAACCCGCCGTTTGCACACTGGCACAGACTGGGCAGCTCCTCGCGGCACCGCAATCTTTGCAGCTGGCGACGGTGTAATCCAAAAAGCAGCTTGGTCTGGCGGATATGGCAAACGTGTCGAGATCAAACACGCTAATGGCTATGTCACCACATATAACCACATGACCGGCTTTGGTTCTGGCATTCAAAAAGGCCAGAAGATCAGACAGGGTTCTGTTATTGGCTATGTAGGAACAACCGGTCTTTCAACGGGTAACCACCTCCACTATGAAGTGAAGGTGAATGGCCGCTTCGTGAACTCCCTGAAGATCAAAGTACCGCAAGGCCGCATCCTTGAAGCTCAGGTGCTTGAGAACTTCAAGCGCGAACGCGACCGCATCAATGCTCTGATGGAGACAGGTCGTCCAAGTCAGCGCGTCGCTTCACTACGGAACTGACCTTAGTTCACCAAAAGCCTCTCACTATTAAAGAGCAAGTAACGTCAAGCTGCTTGCTCTTTATGATGACGCTTGCGCATCAGAATCACGAAAAACCAGAGATAAATGCCAGTCTCCAACGCACGTTGCATGAGGCCACTGACAGCAGTTTCAATAGAGAGACTGAAGAGCATCGCCATTAGGATCAGGCAGGGCAAAACCCAAAAAGGCCTCTCGTAGACTGCTCCAGACAATATACTAAGACCAACAACAGCACAGAAGTAGGCGAAAAAACTAGCAGCCATGTGAATGAGCTGACTTTGGGTTGGATCAGCAGCACTGCATTCAAAATCACACGGAAAGAAAGCTGCAACAGCAATCAGTATTGGATAGCCCGCAAAAATCACCAAACCAAAACGTTCAGCGCGACGACGCATAAGGTGAGAAAAGCAAATCACAAGGCAGGGTAAAAGAAGCAGCTCAACCATCGCGAAACCCCAAAGGTTCATAGCAGCTCCAAAAGGAGCACCAGTTGCCCCAAGCTCACTCATGAACTGAGAACTATGGCTGTAATCTGGATAGGTTGCCCCGCCAATTGCAACGGCTGCCATAAGCCAGAGATAGCTTAGGGCCACAAACGAAATCGCAAAACCAGTTTTACTCATAGCCACCACCAACCAAGAAATTTAGTGCCCCAACTTCAATCTACAGAACTAAGCACAAAAAGCATGCGTTAGAAAAGCCTCTATGGAATGCCCAACAAAAAGGGCCGGAAAATCCGGCCCTCTTCTTTAACTCATGATCAAACCTGTCAGGCCGTTTCAAAAAGTAGCCTGTCTGTTCCTGCAGAAACTCTGATGCTCTGACCGTCAGAAATTGAACCAGCCAAAAGCATCTCTGCCAGCGGATCCTGAACCTGCTTTTGAATCACGCGCTTCAAAGGGCGTGCACCATAAGCCGGATCGTACCCTTTTTCGGCAAGCCAACCCATAGCACCATCATCAAGCTCAAGTTCCATTTTCCGGTCGTCCAGCAACTTCTGCAAGCGGGCCAGTTGAATTTCAACGATCCGGGACATCTGAGTCCGTTGCAAGCGATGGAACAGAATAATCTCATCCAGACGGTTCAGGAATTCAGGGCGGAAGTGCGCTTTCACCGCATCCATCACCGGACCACGAACAGCCTCAGCATCTTCACCTTCTCCCTGGGACGCCAAAAATTCTGAACCAAGGTTCGATGTCATGATTATCAGCGTATTGCGGAAGTCCACAGTACGGCCTTGCCCGTCCGTCAGACGGCCATCATCCAGTACCTGAAGCAGAACATTGAACACATCGCCATGTGCTTTTTCAACTTCATCAAACAGCACTACCTGATATGGCCGGCGGCGCACGGCTTCTGTCAGAACACCACCTTCCTCATAACCAACATAGCCCGGAGGCGCACCGATCAAACGAGCAACACTGTGCTTTTCCATGAACTCAGACATGTCCACGCGCACCATGGCTGTCTCATCATCAAAGAGATAGCTGGCAAGCGCTTTGGTTAGCTCGGTTTTACCAACACCAGTTGGGCCAAGGAACATGAAAGAACCAATTGGCCTGTGCGGGTCTTGCAAACCGGCACGAGACCGGCGCACAGCAGTGGAAACTGCATGAACGGCTTCCTGCTGTCCAACAACACGTTTGGCCAATTCATCTTCCATACGAAGCAGCTTCTCACGTTCGCCTTCCAGCATCTTATCGACGGGAATCCCGGTCCAGCGAGACACGATCTGGGCAATGCTTTCACTGCTTACAGTCTCGTTGAGCATGGTGTTGTCGACATCTTCAGCTGTCTGGGCATTCAAAAGCTTCTTTTCCAGATCAGGAATAACGCCGTAAGCAAGCTCGCCCGCTTTAGCCAAATTGCCAATACGCTGCGCCTGCTCCAGTTCCGTGCGCGCTTCATCTAGCTGCTCTTTGATTTTCTGCTCACCGCTCAGCTTATCTTTTTCAGATTGCCAGCGTTGCGTCAGTGCATTGGATTCCTCTTCCAGATCAACCAACTCTTTTTCAAGACGCTGAAGCCGATCCTTCGTGGCATCATCATCTTCTTTCTTGAGTGCTTCCCGCTCGATTTTCAATTGAATGATCCGACGATCCAACTCATCCAGCTCTTCTGGCTTGGAATCCACCTGCATGCGCAAGCGACTGGCAGCTTCGTCAACAAGGTCAATTGCCTTATCCGGCAGGAAACGGTCCGTGATGTAACGGTTAGACAGCGTTGCCGCAGAAACAATCGCACTATCTGAAATGCGAACGCCGTGGTGAAGTTCATACTTCTCCTTGATGCCTCGCAGAATAGAGATCGTATCTTCAACCGTTGGCTCACTTACAAACACAGGTTGGAACCGACGAGCCAACGCCGCGTCCTTTTCAACATGCTTGCGGTATTCATCAAGCGTAGTCGCACCAACACAGTGCAGCTCACCACGCGCCAGCGCAGGTTTGAGAAGATTGGAAGCGTCCATCGCTCCATCTGTCTTCCCTGCCCCAACCAACGTATGCATTTCATCAATAAAGAGGATCACACCACCCGCAGCGGCTTGCACCTCATTCAAAACACCCTTCAGGCGTTCTTCAAATTCACCGCGATATTTCGCGCCAGCGATCAATGCGCCCATATCAAGAGCAAGTAGCTCTTTGTCTTTCAGGCTTTCCGGCACGTCGCCATTGACGATGCGCAGTGCAAGACCTTCAGCAATTGCGGTTTTACCAACGCCAGGCTCACCAATCAGAACCGGATTGTTTTTGGTCCGGCGGGAAAGAACCTGAATGGCACGGCGGATTTCTTCATCGCGCCCAATCACAGGATCGAGCTTACCTTCACGGGCAGCTTCAGTCAGATCCTGAGCAAACTTCTTAAGAGCGTCGTACTGGTTTTCAGCGGATGCAGAATCCGCAGTCCGGCCCTTGCGTACGTCATTGATAGCTTCATTCAAAGCGTTTGGCGTGACGCCACCTTGCGCAAGTGCCTTCCCTGCTTTGCTGTCTTTATCCATAGCAAGCGCAAGCAGCAGCCGCTCAACAGTGACATAACTGTCGCCTGCTTTCTCCGCTATTTTCTGAGCTTGCTCAAAAAGACGGGCCGTTTCAGGCGCCAGGTACAGCTGCCCGTTACCACCACTCACTTTAGGAAGCGCGGCGAGATCAGTCTCAATCTGTAGACGGACATCCTGCACACGTCCTCCGGCCCGTTCAATAAGACCAGCAGACATGCCCTCACTGTCATCCAGTAAGACCTTTAAAATATGTGCGGGAGTAAACTGTTGATGCCCTTGTCCTAGAGCGTATGTTTGCGCAGACTGAATGAACCCACGCGCACGGTCGGTGTATTTCTCAAAGTCCATATATAACTCCTATGTGCCGTGTCACCCGAAGCATGACGAAGCATTTTGGGAGGATCCGAGCCTCATAAAGAGCACCCGAAGCAGGAGACTTCCCCCTGCACTCTTCATATAGTAGTTCAAACTGCCGACAAAAGAGGGTCCTCGCAAGATCTTGCCACAATCCTTTGTTCCTCATAGTTTCGAATAGCTTAAACAACGGAATTTAATATGACTTTTTCGCCTGCGCATATCACCGCACTCGCAACACATCCAGTTAAAGGCCTTACGGCTCACCCACTTCAGACCACCACAGTAGAAGCCGGAGCTGTCTTCCCGCTGGATCGTGCCTACGCGATTGAAAATGGTCCATGCGGTTTTGATCCAGCAGCCCCACAGCACATTTCAAAAAGCAAATTTCTGGTGCTGGTTCGTTACGAAGACGTGGCGCAGGTCAAATGCACATACGATCTGGAAAACAAAAGCATCACTCTGTCCAAGCCTGACACCGATGACGTCACGCTCTCGCTGGAAACAGCTGAAGGACAGGAAGCACTCGCAGCCTATTTCACTGCACGCATGGGAGAAAAAGCCATTGGCCCGCTCAAGGTCCGCCACGCAGACGACCATGCCTTCACTGATACGGCAGAAAACTTCGTGCATGTCGTGAATCTGGCCAGCGTGAAAGCTCTCTCCGAGACAATGGGCGTCGAAATCGATCCAAAACGCTTCCGCGCAAACATCTATGTTGAGGGCCTGCCAGCCTACGAGGAGTTCAATTGGGCCGACAAAAAGATCCGCTCCAGCTCAGGCGTAGAATTCAAGTTCGCAAAACGTACCCGCCGCTGCGCTGCCGTGGATGTAAATCCAGTCACAGCCGAGCGTGACACCAACATCAACAAGGCACTTCATGGCTCGTTGGGTCATATGGATGTCGGCATCTATCTGGAAGTGCTCAACAACGGCGCGCTCTCTGTCGGTGACACGCTCATCGTCGAGTAAGCCAGCGCCACAACGAGCTATTCGTCCGTCAGCAAAAAAGAAAACCCCGCCTTTTGAGCGGGGTTTTTCATATATCTCCGGCAAACCAGTGAACTAGCAAGCACATCGTCAGACGTGCTTAGCTTTCACCGTCTCCGGTTGTTTCCAAAGCCGCAGGTGCTGGTGCGTCCTCTGCAGGAACACGTGGTGCACGAGTACGCTGTGAACGAGCTGCACGAGGAGTGCGAGCACGAGGCGTACGGCGTGGCTTAGAAGCTGCTTCGTCATCGCCACCTTCTGTTGCCTCAGCAGGTGCTGGTGCACTTGCAGAGGATGAAGATGGTGTACGACGAACACCGCGACCACGAGTACCACGAACACGACGACGTGCTTTGCCATCGTCTTCGTCAGCTGGTGCAGATGCGTCTCCCGAAGCTTCTGCATTCTCGTCAGCCGCTGGAGCTGTTTCGATAAACGGCTGAGGCGTATCGAGACCGATTACAGGCTGAGGGGCTGCAACTGCAACCTCTTGCTCTTCGGTCGCTGCCACAGCGGTTGGAGTTTCAACAGCAGCAGGTGCAGCTTCATCTTCTGTACGCGCAGAAGGAGCAGCAGTCTGTGTGCTTTGGGGTTGAGCAGCAGCGACGATGCGCTGGTAGTGCTCTGCATGCTGATAGTAGTTCTCGGAGGTTACACGGTCCCCGGAGGCCTGAGCATCACGCGCAAGTTGCTGGTATTTTTCAGCAACGTGCAATGCGGTACCTCGGATTTTAACATCCGGTCCATTTGACTCAAAAGTACGTGTCAATGGATTTGGAGCCTTACGCCCCCGTCCACGCATGCGCTTGTTATTCTGATTTCCTGGTCTCATTCTGCCGTTAACTTTCCGGAATAGCAATCGAACCTACTGCGAGGTTCATGGGAGTAAGATCTCCCGGATTCCAAATGCCGTTAATAAGCCTGCGTGTTGATGAGCACAAAGGCCACCAACATCGAAATGCAATCGCATTCGATCGTATAACTGCTTCAATGCGATATCCGACATCTGATCGCAGCAACACAAATGCATTGCTCTCTCAGTTCAACGATACGAGGGGTTGCTCAACTGTCTGCTTTGAAACTATCAACCGACGTCTCTGCCAGGCTCGTCTCACGGTCAGTGAGTGCCCATCCCCATCGTTTTCAGCTTTTAGCTGGTATCGCTTGTCGGCGAGATGAAACTATCTCGTTCCGACGTATTTTCCAAGGGCTTTTTTCCAGATAATTGAATTCTTCGCCAATCATGGAAAAACTACAACAACGACCCTTGGTTGACCGGCCAGATCCTGTTCACAACGAGCCTCCAGCCCCACAAGTTCCCTTGCAAGAGTTGAAAGCTCATCGGCTTGATCAAACCCGATCTCCATTAGGAGTCCACTATTTCTCTTAAGAACTCGTTTAGCGTTACCTATCAATTCTTTATAGGCAGTAAGACCATCCACTCCACCATCAAGCGCCAGCATAGGGTCATGCTGCTTAACTTCATGGCTCAACCCTTCAATTACAGAGCTGCGAATGTACGGTGGGTTACTCACAATAAAATCAAAAGATCCGCTCAGTGTATCCAGATAAGAACCGCGAACAGGGATAAATCGGTCAAGAACCTTGTTGTTTGCTGCGTTTTGTCGCGCAGTCTCCAAAGCCTCTTCACTGATATCAACAGCAAGACAAATTGCATTGGGTAATTCAGTCAGGAGCGCAATCGCAACTGCTCCTGTGCCAGTTCCGATATCTGCAAAAACCCATTCTTTTTCCAAGCCGCCATGGGCCTGACAGAACGCAATCGCAGTTTCAACCAGCGTTTCCGTGTCTGGCCGTGGCTCCAATGTTGCCGGAGACAACGAAAACTCCAGCCCCCAAAACTCCCGCTTACCCAGAACACGCCCCACCGGCTTTCCAGCAAGGCGTTCTTCCACATATCGGGAAACAACCGCCAGTGTCTCTGGCTTGATCACCTGATCATACTCCAGAATCAGGTTTCTCGGCTCAATTTCAAGGGCTTCTGCAACAAGGACACGTGCATCCAAATCTGCCTCAGCCAGGTCTGCATCACGAAACAGGCTCCGCACCGCTAGGTACAAAGCCTGCACATTTTTGAGGTCGAAATTATCGAAGAGGCCGGACATTAAAGTCCTTCATCGGCGAGCAAGTTCGCTTGATGGTCCATAATCAGAGCATCAATCACTTCACCCGTAGCTTCGCCTGCGATCATCTGGTCAAGCTTATACAACGTCAAACCAATACGGTGATCAGTCACACGACCCTGAGGGAAGTTGTAGGTACGGATACGCTCAGAACGATCACCGGAACCAACCTGAACACGGCGGGCCTCAGTCCGCTCATTCGCAGCACGCTCACGCTCCACATCGTAGATCTTCGCCCGCAGCAACTTCATCGCGCGGTCTTTGTTCTTATGCTGAGACCGCTCATCCTGCACTGCAACCACAATCCCGGTCGGGTTGTGCACAATACGAACAGCAGAGTCGGTCGTGTTCACGTGCTGACCACCTGCGCCTGATGCACGGTAGGTATCGATGCGCAAATCAGCAGGATTGATCTCCACGTCCACTTCTTCAGCCTGCGGAAGAACCGCAACTGTCGCTGCGGATGTGTGAATACGGCCACCGGATTCAGTCTCAGGCACACGCTGCACACGGTGAACACCGGACTCAAACTTCAGCTTACCAAACACTTCCTGACCAGTTACAGCCGCCACGATTTCTTTGAAACCGCCCATGTCCCCTTCAGAAGAGGACATCACTTCAACTTTCCAGCCATTATTGTCTGCAAAGCGCTGATACATACGGAAGAGATCACCAGCAAACAGCGCAGCCTCGTCACCACCTGTACCGGCGCGCACTTCAAGAATAACGTCGTGAGAATCGGCTTTGTCTTTTGGCAAAAGCCCAATGCGAACTTGCTGGGTCAGCTCTTCGACAACGCCTGTCAGCTCATCACGCTCAAGCTGTGCAAGTTCTTTCATCTCCGCATCGCTTTCAGGGTCTGCCAACAGTGCTTCCGCACCTTCCAGATCACCCTCGGCTTTGCGAAGTTCACGAATGGACTTCACAATTGGATCGAGTTCCGCATAGTCCCTTGAAAGCTTGATATATACATCCGGTGCAGGACCAGATGCCATCTCGGCCTCAATACCTTCAAAGCGTGCTAGCAGTGTGTCTAGTTTTTCTGGTGCCAGCATTTCGCGGCAACTCCTCAAGCGTTAGGCAGCTAATTTAAAAGCGCGACAGCCTCTCGGGTCTGCGGCAATCGAAATCTATGCTGCTTATACCGGAATATTATTTTCGGATGCAAAGTTCGCCAGGAACTCGCGAATGTCGTCCGTCCCTTTACCCGCTTCCAATTGTTTCAGCAACTCTTCTGAAAGTGCTGATAGATCCAAAGAGCGTAACATCGCCTTAACAGGACCAATAGAAGCCGGCGACATAGAGAGATTTCTATATCCGATCGCCAGCAAAGCCATCGCAGCAAGGGGTTGGCCGCCAAGCTCACCACAAAGGGTAACCGGCGTATCCATCTTATCGCCAATAACGACAATCTTACGCAGCGCCCGTAGGAAGCTAGGAGACAGAGCTTCAAACCGCTCCGCAACCAGTGTGTTGCCACGATCAACCGCGTAGAAAAACTGGAACAGATCGTTGGAACCAACAGAGACGAAATCCACTTCCTTGTAGATCTCTTCAAGCTGATAGAGCAGCGCTGGAACTTCCAGCATGACACCAAGCTTCAGCTCTTTTGGCGTATCATGGCCATGCTGACGCAAGTGCTTCAGCTCACGCTCAACGTAATCCCGTGCCTGCTGAAATTCAGAAACATCAGCCACCATAGGGAACATGATGCGCAAGGAGCGCCCTGCCCCTGCATGCAACATTGCCCTGATCTGGGTACGCAACAAACCCGGACGATCCAGCCCAAAGCGAATTGCACGCCAACCCATCGCAGGGTTCTCTTCCTGCGCCAAACGCAGGTAAGGCAGAACTTTATCACCGCCAATATCCAGAGAGCGGAAAGTAACTGGCTTGTCACCAGCGGCATCCAGCACCTTGGAATACAGTGTGTGCTGCTCCTGCATTCGTGGGAAAGCAGAGGCAACCATAAACTGCAACTCAGTACGGAAAAGACCAACACCATCAGCGCCAGCATCTTCCATACTTGGCAAATCAACCAGCAAGCCAGCATTCAGCTGAAGCTTAACGTCCACACCATCTTTGGTAACGGTCGGCTCATCACGAAGCTGACGGTAAATCTCCTGACGCTTGGAGCGCAGTCGAACTTTATCAGCAAAAGCTTGTTCAACATCATTGGCTGGACGAAGGAAGATCTGGCCGATCTCACCATCCACGATGATGGCATCAGTCGCTTCCACTAAGGAAACAATGTCTTCAACCTGCCCAACTGTCGGAATGCCAAGCGCACGCGCAACAATGGTGACGTGACTTGTCGGGCCGCTTTCTTCCAGAACAAGACCGCGAATGCGATCCCGATCGTAGTCCAGCAGCTCAGCTGCACCCATATTACGCGCAATGATGATTGCATCTTTCGGCAGATCATCTTCGCCGCTGTGGTTCTTGCCCATCAGCTCCCGAATGAGGCGGTGCGCCAGATCATCAAGATCATGCAGACGCTCACGCAAATACGGATCTGTCTGCCGGAGCATCTGAGCGCGTGTATCGCTCTGAACTTTCTCAACAGCAGCTTCAGCCGTCAAACCATTGCGGATTGCTTCATCAATCTTCCGGATCCAGCCACGGTCATAGGCAAACATCCGATAAGCTTCCAGAACTTCACGGTGCTCACCGTGCTGAGAAAACTCACCGCTTGCCAGCATATGATCAAGCGACTGACGTAAGCGCGTAACAGATTCTTCGAGGCGCTTCTTTTCAGTGTCCGCATCCTCGGCAATCAGATTGGTGATAACCACACGCGGTTCATGCAGAACCACATGTCCAAGGCCGATGCCATCAGCAAGGGCGACACCCTTCAGATGCATCGGACGGATCACATCAATCGTTGTGCCTTGCTGCGCAATCGCTTCCAGCTCACCCGCCGCGACCATTTCTGCGATTACCATCGCAGTTGTCTGCAGGGCTTCTACTTCGTCTTCAAAGTAGGTCCGGTGGTCTTTGTTCTGAACAACAAGCACGCCAAGCGTACGTCCTGCACGCAGGATCGGCACACCAAGGAAAGAGTTATAATTCTCTTCGCCCGTTTCCGGACGATAGGCAAACGCCGGGTGCGCCTGCGCATTTGGTAGGTTCAGCGGTCTGGCATCAGAAGAAATCAAGCCAACAAGACCCTCACCAACCTTCAGAGAAGTATGGTGAACCGCATCCTTATTGAGGCCCTCTGTTGCATACAGCTCAAGAACCCCATCCGCGCGCAAAATGTACACGGAACACACTTCCGCAACCACGTTTGCCGCGATCAGACGTACAATCTTGTCGAGCCGTTCCTGCGCATTAATCGGCTCCGCCATCACTTCACGAAGCTTACGGAGGAGTACGCGCGGTCCGGCCAAGCTGCTGCGCATGCTCCGCCCTACCTATAATTCTGCTGGCCTTTTAACAGGCCACGTTGTGCCTTGGAAGTTGTCCAAGACACAACAATATTCTCGACAGTAGGATACCTAGCCGTCAAGTCCGTATAGCGAATGGAGAGTACGAACCGCAAGTTCCGTATACGCGGAATCGATCAGAACTGAGATTTTAATCTCAGATGTCGTAATCGCGCGGATGTTAATCCCCTTCTCAGCCAGGCCTTCAAAACACTGGGCTGCAACACCGGCATGCGAACGCATACCCATGCCGATTACGGAAACTTTTACAACATCAGTAGCGCCTTCGATATTCTCGAAGCCAATTTCCTCGACGTTCTCCTCAATTACCTTGCGCGCACGCTCGTAATCGCTCTCTGGAACGGTAAAGGTGATATCGGTCGTCTTTCCATCTGGGGAGATGTTCTGAACGATCATGTCTACGTTGATGTTGCCTTCTGCCAACGGGCCAAACACTCTGGACGCAATGCCAGGTTTGTCAGCAACGTTGCGGATAGAAATCTGTGCTTCGTCTTTTGAGTAAGCGATGCCAGTGACGACTTGTTGTTCCAAAATCTCGTCCTCGTCGCAAATAAGTGTACCTACAGGTGTTCCATCAGCGCTAATCTGCGGGGCATCCGGATCATCAAAGCTGGAACGTACAAACGTACGAACGCCGTGAACCATCGCCATCTCAACAGAACGGACCTGCAAAACCTTTGCACCAAGAGAAGCCATTTCCAGCATCTCTTCAAATGCAACACGTTCCAAACGGGTTGCCTTGGCCACCACACGCGGGTCGGTCGTATAAACACCGTCCACATCCGTGTAGATATCACAGCGGTCTGCCTGAATGGCAGCAGCAATTGCCACTGCACTGGTATCAGAACCACCACGTCCAAGTGTCGCCAGCCTGTTGTCCGGGGCAACGCCTTGGAAACCGGCACAAACAGCAACCTGTCCACGCTCCAGGCGTTCAATGAGAGTTTGACCTTCAATACTCTCAATACGCGCTGCGCCATGGGCTTCATTCGTACGGATAGGAATCTGCCATCCTTGCCAGGACCGCGCTTCCACACCCATGTCTTGCAGCACAATCGCCAACAAGCCAGAAGTTACCTGCTCACCAGAGGCAACAACCGCATCGTACTCACGCGCATCATGCAGCGCTGCAGCATCTCTTGTATAACCGACCAAGGTATTCGTCACGCCAGCCATAGCGGACACGACAACAGCAACCTGGTTGCCTGCTTCCACTTCACGCTTTACATGCCGCGCAACATTTCTAATACGCTCTAGGTCGGCAACGGAGGTGCCGCCAAACTTCATAACCAAACGGGCCATCGCTTCCCAAATTCCTCCGAGGGCCTTTGTGATGAACCGATCATCACTACAAACGGCGCTAATCCATACAACTAGCGCCCTTCTATCGCAACCAGCGGCTTGACAAAAACCGCGATTAGACCCACCAGTACCGGTATGAAAGTGGAGAGTTGAGCTATGAGCACCGCGCAAAAACCAAGCAACGCCGCCAAAAACCCGGCACAAACCACAATCGACCCGGCGGAAGTTGCGCATTTCTCATCAATTGCATCGGAATGGTGGGATCCGACTGGAAAATTTCGCCCTCTCCACAAATTCAGCCCAGTTCGCATCTCCTATATCAAAGAATACGCTTGTGACCATTTTGGTCGGGATGAAACATCCCCTAAGGCATTAGAAGGTCTACGGATTTTAGATATCGGCTGCGGCGGTGGCCTACTCGCTGAGCCAATGGCTCGCATGGGCGCAACCGTTGTTGGAGCAGATGCCTCTGAAACCAACATCAAAGTAGCCACACTTCATGCACAGCAATCCGGCCTTGATATCGACTACCGTGCGCAAACTGCTGAATCTCTGGTGGAAGCTGGGGAGCAGTTCGACATCGTGCTCAACATGGAAGTCGTGGAACATGTTGCAGATGTTCCACTGTTCATGAACTCCTGTGCAGATCTTGTGCGTCCTGGTGGAATGATGTTCGTTGCAACTATCAACAGAACTCTGAAAGCCTATGCCCTCGCGATTGTCGCAGCAGAACGCGTTCTTCGCTGGTTGCCAAAAGGCACCCACCAATATGAGAAGCTGGTTCGCCCGGAAGAACTGGAAGCACCCCTCAATGAATCTGGCATGAACATTTACGAGCGCTGCGGTGTGAGCTTCAATCCATTGACAGACAGTTGGTCCAGAACAACCGATCTGGATGTAAACTACATGGTAATAGCTCAGAAGCCAGAGTAACAGCTGGCATCCAATGACTAAGGAGAATGAAAATACCAGAAACAGCACCTGCCGAAACTGTCGTTTTCATTCCCGGCCTCACCAGCACCGGCACTTTGTTTGGCCCTCAGATTAATTCTCTGAAAGAGCGCCCAATCATCATTGCCGAAACCTGCGCCATGGACTCCATAGAGGCCATGGCACAAAGACTGCTGGATCACACCCCAGAAAAATTCGCTCTCCTCGGCATGTCCATGGGTGGTTACGTCGCTCTGGAGGTGATTCGACTGGCGCCTGAACGTATCAGCCGTCTTGCGCTCATAAACACCAACGCCAGAGACGACACTGCCTCCCAGACGCAACTTCGCCATACGCAGATGGAGATTGCGAGGAAGGGAGGCTTCCACAAAATCGCCTCCATGCAGTACCCTCAACTCGTCCACCCTGCCCGCCACGACGACACAGCGCTTCGACAAGTGGTATTCGATATGGCTGCTGACATTGGTACTGATAATTTCCTGAAGCAGCAAAACGCTATCATCAACCGCCGAGATCAAAGAGCAGACCTCCCGGCAATTCAGTGCCCGACGATGATCGTTGCAGGCGAAGAAGACAGTTTGCTTCCGCTGGATAGATGCCGCGAAATGCATGACGCAATACCAAACAGCAAGCTACACATCATCCCGGATTGCGGTCATCTGTCTACACTGGAACACCCGGTCCATACCAGCGAACTCATTCAAGACTGGTTGGATGTGTAGCTACGCCTGCAAATTTAACTAGTTCTTCAGAAAAAAGCCGCTGAAATCCCTTAGAATCCAGAATATCATTTTGCCAATATTAGCGCCTATAAACAGGAGGGTGTACGCGGCGTAAGTTACCGGCAAACGAGCTTCTTCCAACTTCCCTGATCGCTCGAAAGATATTGTCTCAAGACCTAGATCGCCGCCCGAGAACTTGATCAAAGTCCGGAGGAGACACGATGTTAAACATCGACAAAGAAATGAAGGAAGCAATGGACCGCTGGACCGTTGCGACAGATGGACTGCCTTGGCAAGGCTGGTTTTGGGCGCAGGGTGGAGACCAACTTTCCAACACAGCGTTGGAGCACGCAATTTCCAACAACAAGTCCATGCTTGAGAACTATCAGGCAATCATGCACGCAAACATGTCCTTCTTTAACAAGCGCATGAAAGCCAACACGGATTTCGTTCAGGAGATCTGGGATTGTCCAACTGGCATTGAGTTCTCAAAACTTGCCAGCGACTTCATGCAGGAAGCTTTTGAAGATTGCCGTCAGGAAGGCGCCCGCCAGATGAACCAGATGTCCTCCACAATGAAGGGCACGGTTTCCAAAACGCAGAAGGCAACATCAGAAGCTTTGACGAGCATTGATGATCTGAAAGCAATGGCACAGGCCGCTCCAACAAAAGTACCGGCTAAACCTCGCCGCAGAGTGCCTCGCAAATCAGCAAGCACACGCAGTCGGACAAAGAGCGCGGATAAACCGTCTTCCCCCCGAGCCCCGGGTAGAAAAGACGTGTCAGCCTGATTGAGCCACAGAATAAAAAAGGCGCCCTGCTAAACGAGGCGCCTTTCGTTTTACTGCCACGGCAGCATGGAAAATTCAGTTGCGGTCTTCTGGCAACACCGGAAGCGGCATCAGTTCAATACCCTCTTCCAAAAGCTCCTGCGCATCGTCGGGAGTAGTTTCTCCATAGATACCGCGCTCTTCGGTTTCGCCGTAGTGGATCTTGCGTGCTTCCTCGGCAAACTTATCGCCAACATATTCTGAGTTGGTCACAACCTGCTTGCGGAACTCTCGCAGTGCCTCCACCAGTTCCTTGGCTTTCTCAGGAACCTTTTGCAGATCAACAGCTGGGGTTGCCGTAGCAACAGGCTGATCAGAACTCGCTGGGGCAGCTCCACCACCTACCTTCTGTTCACTCGCGGCCTTTTCTGTAGCTTTAGCCTGCGCGGCAGCAACAGCTTTTGAAACCTGATGTTCGACCTGCGCCTTTTTCTGGCTTCTCGAAGTAGAAACATTCGGCGCCATCAAGCGTTTATGGATTGATGCACTATCACAAAACGGGCACGTGACCAGCCCCAACTCTTTTTGCTTGTCGTAATCGCCAGAATTCCGGAACCATCCGTCAAATTCATGCCCATCGTCGCAGGCAAGTGAGTAGTTAATCAACTAACCATCTCCCCATTGAGGGAAACAGTCGCAACGGAAAACTCACGTGCATTTTCGATAGCAGGAATACGTCGACGCGCTTCATCCACTTTTGCCATTTCAAGTTCACCCAGCAAAACGCCCGGTTCATCATGATCAAGCTCTGCAATCACTTTGCCCCAAGGGTCAATCATTAAGCTATGACCATAGGTCTGGCGATCATCTTCATGTGTTCCACCTTGTGCAGCCGTCACCACAAAGGCACCATTCTCAATCGCGCGCGCACGTTGCAGCACATGCCAGTGCGCTTCACCAGTTTGCTTGGTGAAAGCAGCCGGACCAGTCAAAACCTGCGCTCCAGCCTTGGATTGCTCGCGGAAAAGAGCGGGCTGACGAATATCATAGCAAATCGCCATACCAAGCTTGGCCACACCTAGATCAACAACCGGAGACACATTGCCTGCGCTGTAGCTTTCAGACTCACGCCAGCTTTCTCCGTTTGGCAGATCCACATCGAACATATGGATTTTATCATAACGAGCGGTGATCTCGCCTTCAGGAGAAATCATAAAGCCGCGGTTGGCCAGCTTGTCATCTTCAAGCCGAATTGCCAGAGATCCAATATGGATCCAGATATTCAATTCATCAGCAAGCGAGCTCAGTTGTTTCAAAAATGGATCATCACTTTCGAAACTGGAGGCAGCAAGTTGCGCTTTGCGGCTACGTTCCAGCACATTGGTCATCTCAGGCGTTTGCACATAAACCGCGCCTTCAGCAGCAGCTTCTCTTATCAACGCCTCACAGACATCAAGATTTTGGAACGGGTTACGTCCCGTTCTCATCTGGACACATGCAGCCACAAAACTTGTCATCAACTCTCACTTTCAAAGCGTAGTTTGCAATACGCTTCCTAAGCTTCTTTAAAGACCAACACTCAGCAGACCATCGAGGTGTCCGCGACGCTCCAATGCAAACAGGTCATCACAACCGCCAATATGCTCAGATCCGATAAAGATCTGCGGGAATGTGTTTGCACCATTTGCTTTGGCAATCATTTCCTTACGGATCGTTGGATCTTCGCTGTAGTTAAATTCTTTATAATCAACACCCTTCTCATCAAGAAGTCTTTTTGCACGAGCACAGAAGCCGCACATATCACGGGTGTAGATAGTAACTTGAGCCATATTCTTGTCCTTTGGATACACAGCGAAGGCCAATAGAAATTCAGCCATCAAAACTGAAGTTTATATGGCTCACGACCAAGTAAACCGCAAGACCACCTCAACTCAAGTTGATCACTTCGTTATATCGCATAGGCTGAAACAGCCTTTCAACAACTCTCAATCACTATCATCAGACATATTTTCAGGATCGACCAGAGCAAAAACAAGTACATCAACCTGTTCCGCACCTGCAGCTTTCAAAACCCGAGCACATTCTTCAACGGTTGCCCCAGTCGTCAATACATCATCAACCAGCACCACATGAGCACCAGATACCTTTGGCAGAAAATGATCGGCAATTGCAAAGGCACCTTTTACATTGGCTGTCCTTGCCCCTCGTTTGAGCCCAACTTGCTGGTTGGTGCGCCTTGTTCGAACTAAACCGTCAAGAAGCACCTGTCCCGACAAATGACGACCAACGTCCTTCACCAGCAAGGCGGATTGATTATAGGTACGCTCTCGCAATCGCGAACTATGGAGGGGAACCGGAACAAGAAAGCTCTCAGCTTCGACAAGTTCTGCCGCTGCATTGAGCATACACCTGGCAAGAAACTTCGATAACCGTATCTCTCCATAAAATTTGAACCGCTTCACCAATTCTCGTGCGGGCCCATTATAGAGGGCTGCGGCCCGGGCTCGATCATAATCAGGTGGATTAACAAGAGCAGTAGCACTCCAGGCGTTCGGTCCCAACTCATAATGCAACGGCACACCAAGCCGCTCACAATAAGGAGGCGAAATCAATTCCAGTGTCTGCCAACAAGAAAGACACAAACCACCTTCACCCTGAACCAAATCGGTGCAAATCGGGCAACTATGAGGAAACAGAGCATCCAGAACAAAGTGTAACCCCCGCCGTAAGTGAGAGGCCACCTTAATATTGCGTAAGCTGGGTTTGAGAGGTTGCTCAGCTCTATCCACTGCATCAGGCAACCACTCCAGAGAAGAAAACTTGTCGCTCATCTGTGCTCACCGTATATACCTGCAGAAGAAATAAGCTAACAAAGCCTCCGTCGAACATCACTCCATGTTCAATGGGGTTATAATTTCCAATAGTGCACACGCAGCACAATCTGGCCAAAGGCGCCCTCATGAGCGAACACACTCTCTTCGATCGTAAACTCATTGCACAACGTCGCATGACAGCATTGAAGAGAGCGCAAGAAGGCGCTGATTTCTTGATGAAAGCGGCTGCCGCAGATTTACAAGATCGTCTGGAGTTCATCAGCAGAGAGTTTAATTGCGGAGTTGATCTCGGCGGTCACACCGGGCACATTTTTGAAGCACTGAAAGCATCAGGAAAAATCAAACACTTGCTGCGAGCTGATCTGTTCGATGCAGACCCAAATCTGTCTGAGCCTGATTTGATTTTGGATGATGCAGTCCTGCCTTTCGCACCGGAAAGCTTGGACCTGATTGTGTCTTCACTTAACTTGCAGATGCTCGACGATCTTCCAGGAACACTCGTCCAAATTAAACGCGCCTTGAAACCAGATGGTCTTTTTCTCGGCCTGTTATTAGGGACTGACACGCTCGCTGAACTACGTGATTGTCTGATGCGCGCCGAAATGGAAGTAAGTGAAGGCGTATCGCCACGCGTCATCCCATTTGCAGACACAAGAGATCTGGGCAGCCTCCTCCAACGCGCAGGCTTCGCACTCCCAGTAACCGACATAGATCGGCTAACCGTCAGATACGACACCATGTTTGATTTGATCAGAGACCTGCGAGCAATGGGCGCAACCAACCCACTCAAAGAACGCTTGAAGACACCGACAAGCAAGAAGGTCTTCATGAAAGCGGCAGAGATCTATGCGCGGGATTACTCAGATGCAGATGGTCGTATCCGTGCAACCTTCACCTTCGCATCCCTGTCTGGCTGGGCACCGCATGAATCTCAGCAGAAACCACTAAAGCCCGGCTCTGCAAAGCACAGCCTGGCCGAAGCTCTTGGTACAAAAGAGATAAAGTCCTGATTAGTTGGAAACTACCGAAGCGATTGTGTCAGCCAAAAATTGGAAATTATCAGAAATCGTTGCCCCAATTGCTGTAGCAGCTGCAACAATAGCAAGAACAATCAAACCAGCAAGAATGGCGTATTCAACTGCAGCGGCTCCGCGCTCGTCTTCGGTCATATGAGCAATCGTAAATCCACACTTTTGATTGTGATACGCTTTCTCATTCAACGCCATTACTGCCTCTTGTTCTCCGTGATCTCCCGCTAATAAGACACAAGGTCGATTAGATGCGGGATCAACGGCTCATCTGCTGGTGGCATTTCATAATCACGTAAACGCACTGCCCGTACCCATTTCAGGTTTTGCCCCTCTGCCCCGTGAGGTGTGCCCGACCAGCGCCTACAAACGTAAAGTGGCATCAGCAGATGAAAATCTTCGTAAGTGTGGCTCGCGAAACTTAGGGGAGCAAGGCACTCTTTTTTAACTGTAATTTCCAGTTCCTCAGATAATTCACGGATCAAACAGTCCTCTGGTGTCTCACCGGCTTCGATCTTCCCACCCGGAAACTCCCAGAAACCCGCCATTGATTTGCCCTCAGGGCGCTGAGCAAGCAGAATGCGGTTATCAGCATCAATCAAGGCACACGCCGCAACCATCACAATTTTCATTTATTTTCCCGTTTCACAAAGGACCACTCTGAAAACCTTTTGGAAACCATACCAAAGGTCCCGAGTGAAATTTTACTGTTTTTCTTAAGGCTGGGCATCTTTGCAATAGTGATAAGCATAGGCTTCTCGATACCCGAGGGAATCGTAGAGCTCTACAGCAGCAGTATTATCTGCCACCACTTGCAACCAGGCAGTTTCCGCACCGCGCTTAGCCCCAAGACTCTGTACTTCGCACATCAAAGCGTAAGCCAGCCCCTGACGACGAAACGCTTCAGCCGTCTTCACACTAAAGATGCCGAGTAGATCGCCATCCACCACACCAAGCAGAACAGCTGCAGGAACACCGTCTTCGGTTTCCAGCACCAACCCAATCAATTCAACAGTCACTCTGGAAAGCACATCATGAAGTGCCTGCACGGTTTCGCTCAAAGGCTCTCCACGCTTAGCGCCCGAAACTTGCGCGTAATTAGAAATCCACTCACCTAATGAAACCTCGGCAAGCTTGTACCCTGCAGGCACCTCAGTATCGCCAAGCCCCCAGATGGATCGTGACAGCACCAGAGTTTCAACAACGCGAGCATAATTCTGAGAAGTCAGCACTTGATCCACTTCTGTTGGAACCAAAGGCGTCCAGCGAACATGGAATGGCGTCTCAAGTCGCTTGAAGCGCGCGCGCGCAGCATCCAGACGGCTCTCAGCTTCATCACCATCCTGGGCATCATAGAAGTTCAGAGAGTTGTTGCGACGTGCACTACCACCTGGTGAGAGACGGGAGATCCAGCTCCCGTCATGATGCGCCATGAGGCTGGGAAAGCAGTTCAGATTTGCCTGCTCCAGCTTCAAGACTGTTTCCAAATCGCAGTTCGGTTGGCGAGGTTGAACCCGCTTAGCTTCTGTAGTCACCATTGATTGCCACATATTCCTTGGTGAGATCACATGTCCAGACAGTCGCACCGCCATTTCCAATACCAAGATCAACCTTCAGGATGATCTCGTCTTCTTTCATGACAGCAGACGCTTCTTCTTCGCTGTAGTCTGGGTCACGCTCTCCTTCAACCGCAACACGAATGTCGCCAAACCAGATTGCCAGCTTATCACGGTCAGCAGGCTCACCCGCCTTGCCAACAGCCATCACGACACGGCCCCAGTTCGCATCTTCACCAGCAAATGCAGTTTTCATCAAAGGAGAGTTTGCAATCGCCATAGCGATCCGCTTTGCAGAAGTTGCACTCTCCGCACCTTCCACCCGCACTTCAACAAACTTGGTCGCACCTTCCCCATCACGAACGATCATCTGAGCCAGCTCAAGCATCATGCTGGAGAGAGCCTCACGGAACTCCACAAGGCGTGGATCCGCAGCATCTTCAATCCAGTCACCCCCGGCAGAACCAGTAGCTGCCAACAGCACAGTATCAGAGGTGGAGGTATCACTATCAACCGTAATAGAGTTAAAGGAACCGCCCACACACTCAGAAAGCGAGCTCTGCAAAGCAGACGCTTTAATCGGAGCGTCAGTGAACAGGAAGCCAAGCATAGTTGCCATATCAGGCGCAATCATACCGGCGCCTTTAGCAATACCGTTCAACGTAACAGTCGCATCACCCAGCTTCACGCGACGAGTGCTCATCTTAGGGTAAGTGTCCGTGGTCATGATCGCCTTAGCCGCGTCCATCCACTTGTTGGCAACAGCATCAGCCACCAGACCATCCGCCACACCAGCAAACTTCTCAGCCGGCAGCGGCTCACCAATCACACCAGTGGACGCCAGATACAGCTCATCAGCAGCAAACCCGGAGGCTTTTGAAAGAATGTCCGCAGAAAGCTCAACAGATGCGAGCCCCTTCTTGCCCGTAAACGCATTCGCATTCCCGGAATTGACCATGATCGCCCGCGCAACGCCCTTGGAAAGGTTCTGCTTGCACCAGTCAACCGGAGCACTCGTGCATTTAGATGTCGTGAACACGCCCGCAATCTGCGCAGGCTCGTCAAACACAGCAAGAAGAACATCGGTACGTCCTTCATACTTCAAACCGGCAGCAGCTGTCGCCAGTCGAACACCTCTAACCTCCGGAAGGTCAGGATAGGACGTGGGTGCGAGCGGAGAAATGGTCGCGGACATGAAAACCTCCCGAAGAAAACAGTGCCTTTACAGCAAAAAAGTAGCCCCGGAAGGCCTAAGCCATCCGGGGCTACAAAAACAAGATGTTTTATTTCAATAATCAGCAGAGCTAGTAAGCACAGGCCTATTATTTGCTTTCTTCAGCTTTTGGCTCATCAGCATCCGCACCGATGATTTCCACAGTGTTCTTGGCTTTCAGCTCTTCAAGCACCTCACGGAATTTCGTCAGAACCAGCTCCTGGCGGATCTGACCTTCAGCTGTTTCAAAGGCTGGAGCAGACTGTGTACGTGCTTCCTTGTTCAGAATAACGTGGTAACCGAACTGTGTTTGCACAGGCTCTTTTGTGAACTCACCCGCTTTCAAAGCAAAAGCAGCTGTTTCGAACTCAGGAACCATCTGGCCTTTTCCGAAGAAACCAAGGTCACCACCGTTAGGGCCGGAAGGACCAGTGGACTTTTCCTTTGCAAGCTCAGCAAAGTCCGCACCACCTTCAAGCTGCTTGATGATGTCCTTTGCTTCATCTTCTTTTTCTACAAGGATGTGCGCTGCATTAATCTCTGGAGCACCCTGATAGTTGGCATACTCAGCCTCATAAGCAGCCTTAACTTCGTCTTCGGTAATAGCGCTCTGAATGTACTTCTGGAAATACGCATTGCGCAGCGCGCGCGTGCGCTCAAATGCCATTAAGCGTTTAAAATCATCAGTTTCTGCAAGTTTTTCTTCTGCGCCAGCTTCTGCAAGCAGGTTCATCTCAACCAGCACATCGGTCAAAACCTTGCGCCATTCGGTTGGTGGAACACGCTGCAATTGCTGCGCGTAATCCTGAGCTGCATAAGCAAGATCTGCTTCTGTAATAACGCTGCTTCCGACCTTGGCAACTGGCTTGTCCAGATCAGGTGCAGTGTCTGCATCCTGCGCCTGAGCAACATTCAGACTAACGGCCAGTGCGGCAACTGCAACGGAGTTACCAAGGATCCCTGTAAATTTACGAAGCATAAGATCTCTTTCTTTCCTGTTTATGGAGAGTTTAAAAAGAGTTGCAAAACAACAAAGCTTTATGTTGCGACGGCAACTGCCGTTGACAACCTTAGAGCCCACTCTTATCTCTCTGTCGCCTGCTTTTTACGCGCAGGTGCTTAATATGCTGTGACTCATGTCAGAACCACAGAGTTTTGACTGGATAGATCACGAATGTGAAGTTTTTTAGGGCCCGGCCGCGACGTGAAACAACCGGCGCGCCCAAAAGAGGAAGGACCGCCACATGGTGGGGCTCGGCGCACTCGCTCGAAAAATATTTGGTTCTGCTAACGACCGTCGGATCAAGACACTCAAGCCTAAAGTAGATGATATCAATGCTTTAGAGCCAGAAATGGAAGCTCTGACGGATGATCAGCTAAGAGCCAAAACGGACGAGTTCCGTGAGCAGCTTGCGAACGGAGCAAAGCTGGACGATCTTCTCGCTCCTGCTTTTGCTGTTGTCCGTGAAGCCTCTCGCCGTGTTCTTGGCCTTCGTCAGTACGATGTGCAGCTTATCGGCGGCATGGTTCTCCATGCTGGTGAAATTACTGAGATGCGTACCGGTGAGGGTAAAACCCTTGTGGCAACTGCTCCAGTATACCTTAACGCCTTGACTGGTAAGGGTGTTCACGTCGTAACAGTGAACGACTACCTCGCCTCTCGTGACGTTGAGTGGATGGGTCAGATCTACCGCTTCCTCGGGCTGACAACTGGCCTGATTGTCCATGGTATTTCTGATGAAGAGCGCAAAGCCGCTTATGCAGCAGACGTCACATATGGAACGAACAACGAGTTCGGCTTCGATTATCTTCGTGACAACATGAAGTATGATCGCGAGTCCATGGTGCAGCGTCCGCACCATTTTGCGATCGTGGATGAGGTCGACTCCATCCTTGTTGATGAAGCACGTACACCTCTCATCATCTCCGGCCCTCTGGAAGACCGCACCGATTTCTACAATGCAATCGATGCCTTCATTCCTCATCTCGTTGATGAAGATTTTGAGATTGACGAGAAAGCTCGCTCCGCAACCTTCACTGAAGCAGGTAACGAGAAGCTAGAGCAACTCTTGTCTGAAGCTGGACTCCTCAAAGGCGATTCGCTTTATGATGTGGAAAACGTCACAGCAGTTCACCATTTGCAGCAAGGCCTGAAGGCTCACAAACTTTTCCAGCGTGACAAAGATTATATTGTCCGTGACGATGAAGTTGTGATCATTGATGAATTCACTGGCCGTATGATGCCTGGTCGTCGCTTCTCAGAAGGTCTGCACCAGGCACTGGAAGCAAAAGAAAAAGCTGCAATCCAGCCAGAGAACCAGACACTCGCATCCATCACATTCCAGAACTACTTCCGCATGTACGACAAACTGGCCGGTATGACCGGTACAGCAATGACCGAAGCGGAAGAATTCATGGACATCTACAGTCTGGATGTTGTTGACATTCCAACCAACGTTCCTGTGCTGCGTATCGATGATGACGATGAGGTTTACCGCACCGTTGCCGAAAAATACAACGCGATCATGGAACTGGTTGATGACTGTCATGGGCGTGGTCAGCCTGTTCTTGTTGGCACCACCTCCATTGAGAAATCTGAGTTGCTTGCAGATCTGCTGATGAAGCACGATTACAAGCAGATCGACGTTTCAGATCCAAAAGCATTGGCTGATTACGCAAAGTCTGCTGGCAATCAGAAGGTCTTTGCAGTTCTGAACGCGCGTTACCATGAACAGGAAGCGAGCATCATCGCACAGGCAGGTGTGCCGGGCGCTGTGACCATTGCAACCAACATGGCAGGTCGTGGTACGGACATCCAGCTCGGTGGTAACGTTGAAATGCGTATCGCAAACGAACTGGGTGACATGCCAGAGGGTGCTGAACGCACTGCAAAAGAAGACGCCATCAAAAAAGAAGTTGAAGCGCTCAAGCAAAAAGCACTTCAGGCTGGCGGCCTCTACGTTGTAGCAACCGAACGTCACGAAAGCCGCCGCATTGATAACCAGCTGCGCGGTCGTTCTGGTCGTCAGGGTGACCCTGGACACTCCAAGTTCTTCTTGTCTCTGCAGGATGATCTGATGCGCATCTTTGGCTCTGAGCGTATGGACTCCATGCTTCAGAAGCTTGGTTTGCAGGATGGCGAAGCAATCGTTCACCCTTGGATCAACAAGGCGCTGGAAAAAGCACAGCAGAAAGTGGAAGCTCGCAACTTCGACATTCGTAAAAACCTGCTGAAGTTCGATGACGTGATGAACGACCAACGTAAAGTGGTCTTCGATCAGCGCCTCGAAATGATGGACCCTGAAGTCACTCAGGAAGCTGTGGCAGAAATGCGCGAAGAGTTCGTTGAAGACCTCGTCGCAGCACACATTCCAGAACGCGCTTACCCTGAGCAGTGGGACACTGAAGGCCTTCAGGAAGAAGCACGCACTAAGCTGAACCTCGACCTGCCAATTATTGAATGGGCAAACGAGGAAGGCATTGCAGACGAAGAAGTCACCGCGCGCCTGAAGAAGGAAGCCAACCAAGTGATGGCGGGTAAGGCTGCAAACTACGGTCCTGACGTTATGCGTCAGATCGAGCGCGCAGTTCTCCTGCAAACCATCGACAACTTGTGGCGTGAGCATCTGGCAAACCTTGATCACCTGCGCTCCGCAGTTGGTCTGCGCGGTTACGCACAGCGTGATCCACTTCAGGAATACAAAACAGAGTCCTTTACTCTCTTTGAAAACATGCTGAGCACTCTGCGCCAGACAACCACATCACAGCTGATGATGGTTGAGTTGGTTCAGCAACAGGCTCCAGAAACACCACAGATGCCTTCCCACATGGAAGCTCATCACACCAATCCTTTGACTGGTGAAGACGAGATGATGGAAGCAGACCGCCAACTGGCTGAAGCACGTGCAGCATCTGCACCAGACGGTCGTGAATCCGATGACCCTGAAACATGGGGCCGTGTAGGTCGTAATGAGCCTTGTCCATGTGGATCTGGCAAAAAGTACAAGCATTGCCACGGCGCACTTGTCTGATCCGACATTAATCAAGTTCAAGAAAGGGCTGCTTCGGCGGCCCTTTTTTATTACAGGTTAGCTTCCCCCTTCACACCAAGGAAATCTGCACCAGAAAGGCGGGAGTATTCCCAAAGCCTGAGAATGCTAATCTACGCTTCTTTCAGCTCCAATTTGTAAGAAGCGGCAAAACATGAACACTTCAAGCACGCTCGATTTTAACAAGGTCCTTCGACAGCTCACCCCAAAAACCAAACTGGAAAGAACACGAGCATCCGTCGAAGAGCATCTCGGCCAGCGTATCGAAGCGTTCTACGCACCTGCAAGAAACAGCTATCTGGCTCAACTCTGCGACGTGTACGGCAGTGACAAAGGCACCAACTGCCCGGAAACCACCCAGTTCAACTGGGAGCCTCACACCTACACCGATTTTTACAGCATGATTTTCGATCATTGCCGCGACAAGATCACAAACGTGCTGGAATGTGGCATCGGCACCAACGACACCAGCTGCCTCTCCAACATGGGCAAGGAAGGCAAACCGGGAGCCTCCCTTCGTGTCTGGAGAGACTATTTCCCTCACGCAGAAATTACGGGCCTAGATATCGACGAGAAATGCCTGTTTTCCGATACACGCATTCAGACCTATCAGGTCGATCAGACCAACCCGGAAAGTATCGCAAGCTTCAAAAGCAACGCACAGCCAGAGCCCTACGACCTGATCATTGATGATGGTCTGCATCATTATGAGGCGGGGATTGTCTTCTTCGAGAACGTCAAAGACCTGCTTGCAAACCACGGCGTCTACATGATCGAGGATGTGAACCGCCACGACATTCATCGCTATGCCGAGTACTTCCAAAAGCGCGAAAGCGAGTTTAACTGTCGCTGCCTCCTACTCTACCGACAACATGTGAGCCTGCGCGACAACATGTTGGTTATGGTAACACGCAAGCATTAGCCTCACTCCGCACATAGCCCTCCGAAAAGCCAGATATTGACGATTCAACACCATCATTCTAGTACTAGAATACAATCTTATTCTAATGTTAGAATAGCATGTCTGAGAGCCTCACTGACAGCGAACTCCTCGTCCTCGGCCTTGTCTCCGAGATGCCCCGCCATGGCTATGAGCTGGAACAGGTCATCGAGCAGCGCGGCATGCGCGAGTGGACGCAAATCGGCTTCTCTTCCATTTACTTCGTATTGGGTAAGCTTGAGAAGAAAGGCCTCGTCACCTCAGAGAAGCCCACTGGAGCCAAAGCTAAGAAGAGCTTCCTCATGACCGAGGCTGGTCAAGAAGCACTCGTTACACAGACGCTCTCAGCCATCACTACAGTTCGCCCAACATATTCATCGCTACTCATGGGCATGGTCCACTGGCCAGCACTGCAACGAGAACAGGCCCTAGATGCCTTAAGTCAGCGTAGCAAAGCAATCCAAATAGAACTCATCCGAATTGAAGGCATCCAATTAGACCAGCAGCCTTTACCTGATCACGTCGAAGCCCTCTTTGATTACTCCATCGCTCAACTCAAGTCAGAGGCAGACTGGCTGCAGAAAACTCTGGATTACATGACCTGCAAACCATGGAACACATGAGGACACAACGATGACCACGACCGATTTCAGAGACAGACTGTATGACCTATACCGCCCGCCAAGCGACCATTTTTCGTTTGTCGATGTTCCTGATATGCAGTTCGCTGTGATCGATGGCAGCGGGAACCCTGAAGGGGCATCCTTCGCTCAAGCAATCAAATGGCTTTTCACCGTGATCTATCCCATCAAACGTGATGCGAAGAAGCGGATGGGAAAACGCTTTGCGGAACCACCTCTGGAATGCCTGTGGTGGGCCGACGATATGAATGACCTCATCACCGGTAATAGAGACAAGTTGAAATGGCGTTTGATGATCGTTCTGCCTCATTGGACCGATGACGCCCTTTTCGCTCAAGGCGTAGAAACTGCAGTCGGGCGGCTTGGAGAGAAACCCGCAACGCTGCGCAGAGAAATTATGACAGAAGGTCGCTCAGTCCAGATCCTTCACAAGGGCCCTTATGAAGACCTACGCAACATCAGCGCAAAACTCTATCAGGAATTCCTGCCGGAAAATGGCCTGAAACCAAACGGACACCATCATGAGATCTACCTTGATGATGCGACACGAACAGCACCGGAAAAGAGAAAAACAATCATCAGACAACCTGTGATCTAGATACCCTTTCAGAGCCTTGTGTCTGGCTCTCCTGAGCACAAACAACTAGCTGAATTAAAAATAACAATAAATACCATAGCCTTACAGCTTAATATTTTCTAGGCGATACTCCGCTACAATCCTGAGAAAACAAAAAACGTGTGGTAGCGGGGTTCTCAACCTCCGCGTCTCAGGAGCAAAAGATGGCCTCAGATATCTTGGGGAATGCATTTCACAGGTTTCTAACATTGATGTTAGTGAGTGGTATGTTGATGGGAGTACTCTCACGACCAACTGCAGCACAGTCAGAAACGCCCCCTTCTCCGCAACAAGACCAGGCACCAGTCTCAGATGCGGCCTCTGAACAACCAACGACCAGCCAATCCTCCGAAGTGAAACCAGGCTATTACAGTCAGGTAGACCAGAGTCTTGGCGTCCTGCTCTCCATCTATGATGCCCCATCAGACGAAGCAGCCATTATTGTTCAGCTGCCTGGAGATACCATCCTCAACTCTAACGGCGAGCAAAAGCAGGTTGACGACCTACGCTGGCAACATGTCAGCCTCGGAGAGATCGAAGGTTGGGTAGAAGCCAAAAAGCTGAGAACCGCCGTACCCGTACCATTCACCGGGACAGATCTTCCAGTGCTTGGCGTCTGCGGAGGAACTGAGCCTTCTTGGAGCATTGAGTGGAACTCTGATGTCGTAACTTATTCGAACATCATCGGCTTGCTTCACCGCGTCCCATTCCAGTCGGTGAAGGCCGAGAAAGACAAGAACGCAACCTTGCTTCAGGCGGGCAATGAAAGCATCGATCTACAAATGACCATCTCCGAAAAGCAATGCACCTTCACACCACTGGATTCCTTTGTTTGGGGCGAAGCTGTCGCCACCATCACACAGCTGGGGCAAAAACCTGTAACACTCAAAGGATGCTGCCGACCAGTCTCAGATGGCTACCACTGAGCCACACCCATCTGCCCAACAAAAAACCCGGGTTGCCCCGGGTTCAATTCGCTTCGCGTGTCATTCGTGACTTAGTTCACGACAACCTTGGCACCGATATCCACATTGTCATAAAGATAGGAAACATCTTCATTGAACATGCGGATACAACCGGAGGAAACAGCGCGACCGATACTCCAGTCCTCAGTGGTACCGTGGATACGGTAGATGGTAGCACCCAGATACAGCGCACGAGCACCCAATGGGTTGTCTGGACCACCCTTCATGTAACGTGGAAGAGTACGGCCTTTTTTCGCTTCGCGACGGCGCATTTCTTCCGGTGGTGTCCAACCCGGCCATTTTGCTTTGCGGGTGATACGCTCGGTACCATTCCACTCAAAACCTTCACGGCCAACGCCGATGCCATAACGCATCGCTTTGCCACTTTCCTGCACGTGGTAGAGATAGCGCTTTTCGGTATCAATGATAATGGTACCTGGCTTCTCATTAGTGCGGTACGTGATCAGCTTGCGCTTGAACTTACGGCGAGCTGAGTTGGATGCCATGGCAGGAGAATCCGGGAAGATGTCCCATTGGCGTGTGTCTGGATTCCACAGCTTGCCCGCGCTTGCTGGTGCTACAAACACAAAGCTAACCAACGTACAAATGACAGCAAATATTCCCTTGCGAAGATGTCCTCGCATCGTCACCCCCTGAAATTGGCGATAGCCCCTGACCCTGCGGGACCTGTCGAATTTTAAAAATAAATCAGCACCGAGAAAGAACAAACTCTACCAAAAAAAATTCTCGGCCCTCTGAGTTTCCATATGTTTCAAATTGAGACTGATTATCAACATCTGATAATCGATATCCAAGCAAAACCTCACTTCCGCGGGTCATTTGTTTCACTTTTTTCAATTTTTCTCATGCCGAGCGATATTTCCGCCCAATTCTATCGGTTCATCAGCTGATAAAAAAATCCTGCCTTAGCCAAAGTCACAGGTAAACCTCTGAATGAAAGGGGCATATAATACGCCCAATGGGAGGCCTTATATGAATATCGATAGTATCCAAGATGTAACCTGCCTGCCTTTCACCGCCTTTGGCCCTGAAAGTGCAGAACCAATTATTTTCATCCATGGTTTTGGTGGCGACGCCAGCACATGGCGCAACATTCAAGTCCAGTTAGAAAACAAACGCCGCACAATCGCGTTTGACCTTCCGGCTCACGGGCGGGCACTGGCCGACTTTGAACCATGCAACGCAGTGGGCTCAGCAAAAGCCGTCGTGAAGTCTCTCGATGCGCTGAAGCTCGACCGCGTACATTTGGTCGGCCACAGCATGGGCGGTGCAATTGCAACACTGATCGCCATGCGCAGCCCAGAACGCATTGCAAGCCTCACTTTGCTTGCTCCGGGCGGATTTGGCCCAGAGATCAACGCAAAGCTTCTACGCCGATACGCAGTTGGCCAAACAGAAGCAGAACAACAAGTGCTGCTGGAACAGTTTGTCGGCCTTGACTTCGAGCTTCCGAAGAAATTGGCAGACTATGTGGCCATGCAGCGTTCCACTCCGGGTGCGGCCGAAGCACTCAAAGCTGTATCAGGCCTTATCTTGGAAGGTGAAAGTCAGGGCGTACTGCCAACTGGTAAACTCGACGAACTGCCAATGCCAATCAAGGTGGTCTGGGGCACGCAGGACAAGATCTTGCCAACCCGCCAATGCCATAAACTGCCAGGACCAATCGCCTGCCACGTTTTCGATCGTGTCGGCCACATGGTTCACATGGAGATCCCGCAGGAAGTGATCCGGCTAATTCTGGAGAACACCCGTTAAAGCCAACATCCCACCTTAGTGCTGGGCTTTGACAAAAAGAGCGTGCCGGTGATCTCTCTGGCACGCTTTTAAAATCACTGGATTAAGCAGGTGGAAGCAGTCCGTCTTTCCACTCCTGCCCAATCACCCGACGCGCCATCATGTGAGAGCGCGGATGGTTGATGCTATCAACTGCAATCAGCTTGCCTTTTTCCAGATACGCGACATAGAAGCTGTCGGAACTTATATTCCCAACAAGCACAGCCTCATCGTATCCATTAGACAAACCGGCAATCTGCAGTTTGATATGATGCTGGTCAGACCAGAACCACGGCAGAGGATCATAATCATGACTGTGATCATGGTCTGGATCAGTCAATGCAACAGCAACTGCCTTGGCCTGATCAATCGCATTCTGAACGCTCTCCAGACGAATGCTGCGACCATAGCGCTCTGAGAAGAAGCGAACACAATCACCACAGGCATAAACATCCTCGTGAGAGGTCTGTCCCGCTCCATCAACCAGAATACCGTCATCCACATCCAGACCAGCTGCTTCAGCAAGCTCCGCATTCGGCACGGCGCCAACAGCAGAAAGCACCAAATCACACGAAATCTCACTGCCATCAGCAAGTTTCACGGAAGAAACCTTGCCGTCAGTCCCTTCAATGCTAGTCACTCCGGTTCCGCAAAAAAGTTCGGCGCCGTTGCCGGAATGCAAACCATGGAAGAACGATGAGATGTCAGGCGAAACCACACGTTTCAGCAGGCGTTCCTGCGCTTCCAGCACAACAACATCAAGCCCCATGCTTTTTGCAACAGCCGTCACCTCCAGACCGATATAACCACCACCGATAACAACCAGTTTCTTACCCGGTACAAAGAGTTGCTTGATGAGCTCAACATCACCAATAGAGCGAAGCGTCACGACGCCTTCCAGCTCAGCACCCGGCAATGGCAGGTCGCGAGCGCGGGTTCCGGTTGCAAGCAGCAACTTGTCCCAGCTCAGCTCTTCACCGCTTGCCAGCGTGACACTCTTCTTTTCCAGATCAATGCTTTCGACATGCGCATTGACTTTCAGATCGATGTTGTTGGCCTCATAAAACGCTTCAGGACGAATAAACAGCGCATCCGGCTCGACATCCCCACTCAGAAATTTCTTGGAGAGCGGCGGGCGTTGATAAGGCGGCTGAGGCTCGTTTCCAAGCATCACAAGCTCACCTTCATATCCCTTTTGCCGAAGAGTTTGCGCGGCCTGCACACCTGCTTGTCCAGCACCCACCACAACAATCTTATTTATCATTCTCAAAACCCGTATTAGCCGCAGAAAAACACCACAACAGATCCGTGCTGTCTGCTTTGCTCAACAAACCCGTACCGCAAAAGCAATGTGGCGCTTAGTTCTGGCAAAAACCAGAGCAAGCGCCACATTTAAAATGAAAATTTGTGAAGATCTTAAGGTCGTATCTCTGAAAAGTGCGTTAGGCAGCACGCACTTTTTCAAGGAATGCACCAACAGTATTGTTGATGTGATCCGCCTGACGAGAAAGCGCATCGGCAAGATCAGACACTGTCCCGCCAGTGCTACGTGCATTGCTGGACGCATTTTCAACCATCTGCATTGCACTTGCCCCTTCCTGAGAGCTCTGCGTCGCATTCGCCACATTCTCAGTAATCGACTGAATAGCTGCGTTCTGCTGCTCAACAGATGCCGCAACAGCCGCTGCGATCTGGCTCATTTCGTGAATAACATCACTCACATCACCAATAGCACCAACCGCTTCCGCTGAGGCCTCCTGAATGGAACCAACCTGTTGTGCAATTTCTTCGGTTGCCTGAGAAGTCTGGTTTGCCAGCATCTTCACTTCAGACGCCACTACAGCAAAGCCTTTGCCGTGCTCACCTGCACGGGCCGCTTCAATGGTCGCGTTCAAAGCAAGCAGGTTGGTCTGGTTCGCAATATCACGAATGAGCCCAACAGCTTCACCGATACGGTTTGCGGCATCACTTAACAGATTCATGGTTTCTGCAGTTGCCTTGGAACCTTCAACCGCACGGTCTGCAACGCTCGTTGATTGCTCAGCCTGTCCAGCAATCTCGTTGATAGACATGGCCAGCTCTTCAGTTGCGGCAGATGCACTGGAGACATTCTCAGCAGCACTCTCAACGGCACGACCTGCAGATACGGCTTCTTTCGATACGTTGTCCGCAGCAGAGCCCACATCATTAGACGCCTCACCAAGCCCATCCGCAGCGCTGTGCAGACTACTTAGCGCTTCAGCAACGGTTTGCTCGAAGCCAACAATGAGATTATCGACTTGCTCGGCACGGGCCTGTTTCTCAGCATTTTCATTATCTTGATGATCCTGCAGCTTGCGCCGCTCCTCAATATTGTCGCGGAACACCTGCAGCGTCTGCGCCATGGCGGAGATTTCCCTACCGCCTTTATTGAGAGGAATAACGGCTGACAAATCATTCTTAGCAAGCAACGCCATAGCATTACGCAGTGCATTCAGATTACGCAAAATACCGAAAATCAGCAGCGAACCAAGGATGAAGAGGGTCAGCGCAATGCCACCAACTGCAATGCCCAGATAAAGATTGGTTTGCTGAGTTGTCGCTGTCAGACGTGCCTGCGCATCATTTGCGCCCTGCACAGCAGCGCTCTTCAAGTCATCCAGACGTGGTGGCAAAAGGTCAAACAGGTTCGCAAGCAACTCAGAACTTGTTGCTCGCTTATCATAGGCCTTTGAGTAAGCCTCAAATGCTTTCTGATAGGCCACCATATTGGTTTTAACCTTCTCAGCAACAGCCGGGTCAATCTGCGCTCGAGGAATGGTGCGTTCATAACGGGAGAAGGCCACTTCAAACGCGCCGAGGGAGTTTTGACTGCCGGTCAACGCATAATCCAGCTGCGCCCGCGACAGGTCACTAAACGTATGCATCAGCTTCAGCGTATTAGGGTCTTTGCTGCGTCTATGCTTTTGCTTAACGGCGGCTTCTGCCTGAGAAAGCGTGGCTGACAATTCTTTCTGCAAACCACGGTCAGCATCATATCCAAGCGTGGACTGATAGCCGTGCAACATCTCAAAGGCACCACTGATTGCATCAACGGTATCCCGCGCATCGGAAATTTCGAGGAAGTAATCCATGGCAACCGGAAGAGTACTCAGTTCCTGCAACTCAGTCTGCGCTTCACCAACCAACGTGTCGAATCGACTTTTCAGGCTGTCGCTCGGCACATTTTCATAATCTTTTTGTGTCGATTGCAGCACACCTGCGGTAATTGCAATCGTCTGGCTCAGCTCAGCAAGTTCGGTGTATTCTTTCGACTGCAGAAAGGCAGCCTCCGTTTGCTGCTGGCTCCAAAGATAAACAAAGCCAACACCACCAAATCCGATAAGTGTCAGAATACCAAGAGCAATTGCCCGAAACCGAATACTTACATTTCGAGTTAACGAGAAAACTTTATTCCCCGTAGAAGAAATAGCCCGCGTCCAATTTACTCGCATCGGAGACCCCTAGACCGATAAAATTACTAATAGTATTTTTAATTATTCCTCACAGGTATAAGTTCAAATCGTTTAAAGATTACAAATAATGCATCGCACAAATGATTTTGTTGCTAACCCCACCCAGCGTCATGTGCTAAAGACGCATAAAAATAAGACACACCATTGCTCTCGCTTACCAAACTAGTTCCCATTATTTTCGTTTTGCTCTGGTCCACCGGCTTCATCGGTGCCCGCCTCGGAGCGCCCTATTCAGAACCTTTCGCGTTCTTGAGTCTCCGCTTTCTGCTCGTCCTGCCGTTGATGGGCATGATTGTCTGGTTATCTGGCAGAAGCTTTGCACTAACGGGTAAGCAGGTCCTCCACGCTGTCGTTACCGGCATGCTGGTACATGGCATCTATCTCGCTGGAGTATTTTGGGCTATCGACAACGGTATGCCAGCAGGCGTAACTGCTCTTATCACCGGTCTGCAGCCCTTCATCACCGGCACTCTCGCCTATTTCCTGCTGAAGGAAGATGTGACGCCACGCCAATGGATCGGCCTTGCAGCCGGATTTGTCGGCATTGTACTGGTGATCTTACCCAAGATGGGAAGTGGCGTTGCGCAGATCCCTCTTTGGACTGTGACAGCTGCCTTTGTGGCAACCCTTGGCATCGCCTTCGGCACCACATGGCAAAAGCGTCAGCCAACAAACACGGATCTGGTCACAGGCATCTTCTACCAGTATTTCGGTGCACTGCTCATAACGCTGCCTCTATCCATGACTGAAAGCTGGGTCATCACCTGGTCTGGTGATCTGATCTTCGCATTGGCATGGTTGGTAATTGTGCTGTCAGTGGGTGCTGTTCTGTTGCTCATGTACCTGCTCCAGCACGGAGCCGCATCAACGACAGCAACACTGTTCTACCTGACACCTGTCGCGGCAGCCGTTGAAAGCTATTTCCTTTTCGGAGAGACGCTCAACATCATTCAGCTGATTGGCATGGCCATCGTTGTAGTAGCAATCGCTGTTTGTCGACCAAAGCAGAAGGCTTAAGCTCAGCCCTCGGTATCAGAACAAGGGCCAGCCTCAACACGCTGGTTCACACGGCGCACACGCATCAGCGCTGCATTAAACTCGCCACCCAGAATAAAGATGACGGCTGTCAGATACATAAAGATGATAGCCGTCATGATACCAGCAAGACCAGCATACAAAGACACATAGTTCGCCCACCGTGCCAGATAAGCGCCAAAAGCTGTACCCGCGATGATCCAGAGGATCATGGTCAGTATGATACCAGGCAACACTTCAAAGAAACTTCGACGACCAGCCGGCAGATACATATGAGCTGTCAAAAGAGCAAACAGCAGCAGCAGAGACGTAATGCCATAACGGACGATATTCGCCTTATAGCTGAACTGCTCCATAACCGGCGCAAGATGAACAGCCCATTCCCAAGCCAGCGGACCAAACACGATCAGGAACGTTGAAACCATCAAAACAGCGGTACCAATCAGAACCGCCAGAATGGACTGTGTCCGGCAGAAGAACCAGCTTCGAGTATCTCGAACCCGATAAGCACGGTTCAACCCGACTCGCATGGCTTCAACGCCATTGGAGGAGAACCACAGCGTGACAACCACACCGAAGGTCAACAAATCACCACGCGGTTGTGTCAGAACAGCTTTAATCTCACCGGAAACCGGACCAGCCACCCGCTCAGGCCAGACATCAAAAATCAGCTCCGTCGCACTTTGCGCAACCGAGTTCAGGCCGAGAAAGCCAGAGAACGCCGCCACAAAAATCAGGAAAGGGAACAGAGCCATCAACGATGACAAAGCCACATGGCTCGCCACTGCATAGCCATCATCAGAGTTGAAATGCCCGAGAGCATCTGCAAGTACCTGATACGATTTTCCCCAAAGGCCACGTTTCTTCATAAAACTGATCTGGTCTGTCTCACTGAAAGTTTCAAGTTAGATAATAGACGGGACTTCAAGAAATATTCATGAAGAAAGCTCCCACCTTTGGGGCATTGCACAAATATACATCCCATTTAAGTTTGCAGTGCACAATGACCGAGTGGATTGAGGGAGGCAAGCCGTGTCGGAAACGGTGAATACAATAGAACAAGCAGTCGCACCATCGAAAGAAACACGTGCTCAGGCGCTAAAATCTCTTGAAGCTCTGCTTGGCATCGCGCGCAAAAACGTAAAACTGCGCGTATTGAAGGATGGTCGCATCGCCTCCGCTCTCATGGAGCAGGAACAGCGCGCCACCCACGGTCTTGCCTGGCTTGCAACTTATGTGGAAGCCCTCAAGCAACTCAACGCATACGGCGAACGGCTGGAAACCGAAGGCACCTTCGGCGAAGTGGAAAGCCTGATCCTGCGCATTGGCCTTGCAGAATACACCGCACAAGTCTTTGGCGGTCTGCCAATGAGTCAGGGCGAAATCCTTCGCCTCTCCGATCTGGGCATCAGCCGCAGTGAAGCAAACAGTCATTACACAGAAGCTGTTGAAGCAGTCATTGCGGACGGCACCCAACCAGCCCTGCGCACGCGTCTAGCAGAACTCATGCAGCATGCGGAAGGCCAGTCCACTATCGGTGCGACTGGACTGGATGAGACCTATGAGCAAATTCGCGAAGAGATGCGCAAGTTCGCGGAAGCAAAGGTCACTCCGTTTGCTCACGAATGGCACCTGAAAAACGAATACATCCCTCTTGAGATCATCAACGAGATGGCTGAGATGGGCGTATTCGGCCTGACAATTCCTGAAGAATTCGGCGGCATGGGCCTCGGTAAAGAATCCATGTGCGTGGTCTCTGAGGAACTCTCCCGCGCCTATATCGGCGTAGGTTCCCTAGGCACCCGCTCCGAAATCGCAGCAGAACTCATTCTGGGCGGTGGCACGGAAGAGCAGAAAGCAAAGTGGCTCCCACGCATCGCCTCTGGCGAAACACTGCCAACAGCCGTCTTCACCGAGCCAAACACCGGCTCAGACCTCGCGTCGTTAAAAACGCGTGCGGTTAAAGACGGCGACACATGGAAGGTCTCCGGCAACAAAACATGGATCACCCACCCGGTCCGCGCCGACATTATGACACTGCTCACCCGCACCAAGCCGGAAGAGCCTGGATACAAAGGTCTGTCCATGTTCATCGCGGAAAAGCCACGTGGAACAGATGAAGAGCCCTTCCCGGCGGAAGGCATGACAGGTGGTGAGATTGAAGTGCTCGGCTATCGCGGCATGAAGGAATACGAAATCGCCTTTGACGGCTTTGAAGTCAAAGACGAAAACCTACTGGGTCAGGTTGAGGGGCAAGGCTTCAAGCAGCTCATGCAGACGTTCGAATCTGCCCGCATCCAAACCGCTGCTCGCGCAATCGGTGTGGCTCAATGCGCTCTGGATCTTGGCCTGCGCTATGCGCAAGAGCGTATCCAGTTTGGCAAATCACTGATCAACTTCCCACGCGTATCCGACAAACTCGCCATCATCGCCTGCGAAACCATGATTGCGCGTCAGCTCACCTACTTCTCCGCTTGGGAGAAAGACAGTGGCAGACGCTGTGATCTGGAAGCAGGTATGGCGAAACTACTCGGCGCACGCGTGGCTTGGGCTGCAGCAGACAACGCATTGCAGATCCACGGCGGCAACGGCTTTGCGCAAGAATACCCGATCTCTCGCGTACTTTGCGATGCACGAATTCTCTCAATATTTGAGGGAGCTGCAGAAATTCAGGCACAGGTAATCGCACGCCGTCTGTTGGATGAAACCGAACTGTAGAGCGTTTTCCCAATAAGAATAGGAAGCGCGATTATTTCCGTCGCGCTTCTTCATACACTGAGAGTTCAAGGCGCTTATCCATAAGCGTCTTTCTTATTTCAAATCGCTCATCAGTCTTGGTCGCAGCTTTAAGCTGATCTTCCAATGTGGAGATCTCACGGCGCAGTTTCAGTTCTCCCTGAATGCTACCACCAGCTCCATTCACCACACTCATTTGTGCACTTTGAGCGAAATTTGTCCCGGACCTTCTGGGAATAGGTTTTCCCGCACCTTCAAGGCGATCCATAGAACCATTCATCTGTGATCGGCGAATTTGTTGCTCGATTAGTCGATCCATTCCCATAAACAGACCTCTATCCTTTGTTTTTCTTAGATCAATTTCTCTGATGACTGTGGCTGCAACATGTTCATTCACAATTTTTCTAATTATTTTTGCTGAATTCAATTAACTTACAATCGCACCAAATTATCGATTTTAACTTTACGCTAATAAATTCACGATCTCCGGTTGCATTATGCAATTTACACGGTACATTTTAGTTAAATTTTTATTTAATTTATATTGAACTGGAGAGCGCGATGTTGCGGCTTCTTATTTTTGCAAGTCTTATCGCGGGCTCAGCACTGGTATTAGCTGGCAGCACTTGGGCATTGACGCAGACACGCGCCATTGGTCCTGGTCTCACCCAAATCAGCGCACCTTCTAACAATGCATTGAAACCAATTTCCGCCGATAGCAAACTCATCCGCTATGCAGCAAAGTCCGCTCTGAAACCGCTAAAAGCAAAATCAAGGCTTGTTCGGCTTGAACCCAAATCAAAGCTGATCCGGTATCGAGTAAAAACAGCCGATACTACAATTCCAGCTAAGCCAGCCTCATTGACTTACGCGCATGTAGCCGGCGTCCTCAGCTATGTCCCTCGTCAGGAACTGGACGACTTGCTCGCCTTCCTAAACAAAGACATTTATCAGCTGACAGGAACCCACTCAGCAGCAGGCTTAGTACACCAAACCTCATGGCGACTGGAGCAACAGAGCAGTCAGATTGTAGAGAACGTATCCTCCTACCTGCCCTGAGCGAAGCTATTTATAAAGACGCGTACCAACAGTACGCCTCTCCCATCATCAATCCACCAAATCAGGCAGCCAGAGGGTAGCTTTCTTCCACCAGATACGGCCCTCCACCAACTGCCGCTTTTGCTGAGAAGAGCACGAACCGCCCAGCGGTGAATGCAGGCGCTGAGAACTCACCCCGCATCTCAAGCCAATGTGCCAGCTCAGCAGGGGATGTCCCTCTCAACCGAGCCAATGTCACATGTGGCATATATTTGCGCCGAGCTGCCTGTAGGCCCAGCCGTTGCAAGATGCGCTCCTGCTCAGCTTGAAGCTCCGCCAGCTCCTGAGTGGGTTCAACGCGAGCCCAAAGCGCGTGTGGTTTGGCTCCCCCAAACGATCCAAGCCCGGTCAGCTTAATCGTCAATGGAGCACGATGCACTCGGGCCAGCTCATAGGTAACTTCATCGGCAATGCGATCATCGATGTCTCCTATAAACCGTAATGTAATGTGGTAGTTTTCTGGGTCGATCCATCGAGCGCCGCGCAGCCCTCCGCGCATAAGGCTCAACATCATCCCGGTGCCCGAAGGCAGCTCTAGGCCAGTGAAAAGGCGAGGCATATCAGGACCCTCCACTAATGCAGATAATAAATTAGCTCACGTTTAACGCCAGAGTACAAGCAGAAAATCACAGCTCTACGAACATCTGGGGATTTTCTTTCCACTCTTTCAAAACGAAAAATGCCGAAGCCTATACAAGGCTCCGGCACATTCTTCTTAAAACAGATTGATGCAATCTACCTGCCGATTACGGGCAAGGATTGGTGTACTGCAGGTGGATATCATTAATCCGCGCCACGATCTCTTCAGTCATCTCAAAGTCAATCGCACGAATATCTGTCGCCAACTGCTCCATGTTCGTCGCACCAATGATCACGGAGGTCACGAATGAACGAGAATGAGCAAACGCAAGCGCCATGATCGCCGGATCAACGCCGAGCTCAGCAGCCAAATCGCAATATGCATCAATTGCCTGCTGGCCAAATGGATTTTCGTAACGACCAAGGCGCTTGAACAGCGTCTTACGCGCGCCAGCTGGCAAGGCGCCATTACGGTACTTGCCGGTCAGATAACCTTGCGCCAGAGAGGAGTATGCCAAAAGGCCAACATTCTCGCGATGAGCAATCTCAGCGCCACCCACTTCAAACAGACGGTTCACCAGAGAGTACGCATTCTGGATAGACTGAATTCGCGGCAAACCACGCTCTTCAGATTCCTGCACAAACTTCATGGTGCCCCATGGGCTTTCGTTGGAAAGACCTACATGGCGGATTTTACCCGCCTTCACGAGCTCCTGCATAACCTCAAGGGTTTCATGGATCGCATTTTCGTCTTCAGCCGGGTCCACCGCCTGCCAAATATTACTGACAGAACCGAAACCGGACACATTGCGGTCTGGCCAATGCAGCTGGTACAGATCGATGTAATCTGTCTGCAAACGCTTCAGGCTGGCATCCACTGCTTCCATGATCTGCGCGCGGGAAAGCTGGCTCGTAGAACCATCTTCACGGTGCCAGTCCTGAACAGAACGACCAACAACCTTGGTTGCCAGAACAACCTTGTCGCGATTGCCGGTTTTCTTGAACCATGTACCAATAATTTCTTCAGTCCGGCCCTTGGTTTCCGGCTTCGGCGGTACGGCGTAAAGCTCTGCAGTATCAAAGAAATTAATGCCCTGCTCCAAGGAATAATCCATTTGAGCGTGGCCTTCAGCTTCGGTATTTTGTTCACCCCATGTCATCGTACCAAGACAGATGCTGGAGACGTCGAGGTCTGTACGCCCCAATTTACGAAATTCCATGTATTCCCCGTTTGCAGCCCCAAGCTGCTTTTCTTTTTCATGCCCCTACCGAGCACAAAGGACAATGATCCAGCCTCGTCCAAAGACAATGGATTCTGCCCTGAATTCTGTTTTGCTAAATCTGCCTCATGGATGGAGGTCAGCAGAGGAAGTGGCATAGCAAGCATCGCTAAGCGCATCTTCGAAAAGTAGGAGGTGTTTTTCCGACAGGAAGGCATAGCAAGTCAATACTTTAAAGCAGACTCAGCGTTCCAGCCTGAAACGGAAGATCATCAGCCGCTAAGATTTAGTCTGTTCGATGAGCAGTTCAACAGAAGGCAGAATTTTTTCGACAATGATCGAAACACCTTCACCTGTAGGATGCATGCCGTCACCAAGGTTCAACTCAGGTTCCGCTGCCACACCATCCAGAAAGAACGGATAAAGCAATGCATCATGCTTCTCGGCAAGATCACCATAAATGGAGTTGAACTCCTGACCGTATTGGTCACCCAGATTAGGCGGCGCCATCATACCAGCAAGCAGCACCGGAATATCGCGTGACACCAGCTGAGCAAGCATCGCATCCAGATTTTTGCGCGTTATTGAAGGATCCAACCCACGCAACGCATCGTTTGCCCCGAGCTCAAGAATCACACCGTCTACGTCATCACCGACGGACCAGTCCAACCGTGAAAGACCACCAGAACTGGTATCACCAGAGACACCAGCATTCACTATCGTGATGTTGTAGCCCCGCTCTTGTAGGGCCTTCTCCAGCTTTACGGGAAAGGCGTCTTCAGGTGGCAACTGATAACCAGCCGTCAGGCTATCGCCAAAGGCAACCAGCTTCACTGGCTCGGCTCCATCCTGCGCCATTCCGGTGGAAGCACCTGCAAACGCAAGGCCCAGCGCAATGACAGCACCACTGAAAAAACGCAGCACACCAGATTTAGCTTCAACTTTTCGTGATCCAGACATTCAAATACCTTAGATTTTTTCAAACCGAGCTGGACGATGCAATCCACCCTACCCATATGCTTCCCAAGTGCGGCTGCGACAAGAGCCGCCAACGAATTTATTATAAGATGTAATTCAGGGATTTGCATCGCCTGCACATCAAGGTGGAAGAATGACAGGTAATCCGGCATTAGACTTAAACGGCGTTCACCTCAGCCTGGGCCACGGCGCAGGCCGCACCCATATTCTCAAAGGCATTGATCTTTCTATCAGCACCGGCGAAAGCGTCGGGCTTGTTGGGCCATCCGGCTCAGGCAAATCAACCCTGCTCATGGTAATGGCTGGTCTGGAACGCGCAGACAAAGGCACCGTCAAAGCCGCAGGGCAAGAACTCGGCACAATGAGCGAGGATGAACTCGCCCGTTTCCGTGGTCAAAATGTCGGCATCATCTTCCAGTCCTTCCACCTGGTCCCGAATATGACCGCACTAGAAAATGTCGCCGTCCCCCTTGAGCTTTCCGGTGACCCCAAAGCATTTGACCGTGCAAAAGAAGAGTTGGAAGCTGTCGGCCTTGGCCACCGCCTCAACCACTACCCAACTCAGCTTTCTGGTGGTGAGCAGCAGCGTGTTGCCGTAGCCCGTGCCCTCGTCACTAATCCTGAAATTCTGATCGCAGACGAGCCAACAGGCAATCTGGATGAAACCACGGGTGAGCAGATCATTGAGCTGATGTTCAACGCGCAGGAACGCAAGAACACCACACTCGTCCTCGTCACACACGACCCATCTCTGGCAGACCGCTGTCAGCGCAAAATCCGGGTGCATTCCGGCACGGTTGAGGAAGAAGGCCCTGCAGTGCGTGAGGTACGCGCCCAATGAGCCAATCCAACTCAAACGGCTTCCAGCCCGGCTTTCGCCTTGCAGCGCGTTTTGCCCTGCGCGAAATGCGGGGCGGCCTCAAAGGATTCTACGTCTTCATCGCCTGTATCGCACTGGGTGTGGCTGCCATCGCTGGCGTTGCCTCCTTCTCCCGTGCGCTGACAGAGGGGATCTCAGCGGAAGGTCAGGCTATTCTTGGCGGCGATCTCGCATTCTCTCTCATCCACCGCGAAGCAACTCCAGACCAACTCGCACACCTGCAAAGCATGGGCGATATTTCCAGAGTATCCAGCCTGCGAGCTATGGCCCGTACGGACACCGCAGGCAATCAGACACTGGTCGAGCTGAAGGCGGTTGATAATCCCTACCCGCTTATCGGTGACTTTGACCTCGCCTCCGGCAAAGAACTGCAAGCTACCATCAACGGCAGAACAGAAGGCCTGCGCAATGCTGTGGCCGAAGTGGCCCTGCTGGCACGCCTTGGTCTGGAAGTTGGTGATCAGATTGCCGTCGGCAAAACTGAGTTCCGCATCGCTGACACCATAGAGCTGGAACCGGACAAGCTCTCCTCGGGTATGACAGTCGGCCCGCGCCTCCTCATCTCTCAGGAAGCATTACAAGACACTGGTCTGATCCGCCCTGGCTCATTGGTCAACTACACATACCGCGTCCGCATGGGCGACAACGTGCCAGAGGATCAGCTCCAGCAAGCTATTGATCAGACAAACAGTCAGTTCCCTGATGCTGGATGGCGCATTCGCTCCAAGCTGGAAGCCGCTCCAAGCCTGCAAAGGAACATCCAGCGCTTCGCCCAGTTCCTCACGCTCATCGGCATCACGTCCCTCGTGGTTGGCGGTGTTGGTGTGGCCAACGCTGTGCGCAGCTACATGGATACCCGCCGTGAAGTCATTGCCAGCTTCAAATGTCTCGGCGCATCAGGCGGCTTTGTCTTCAAGGTCTATCTCATTCAGATGATGGTCCTCGCTACGATAGGCATTTTCATCGGCATGGCACTGGGTGCTCTGATCCCGCTTGTGGCTATGGCAGCGCTGCAATCCATCCTGCCAATCAACGCTGTACAAGCAGTCTATCCGCTTCAGCTGCTGCTCGGCATGGCATACGGTTATCTCACCGCCCTCGCCTTTGCTCTTTGGCCACTTGGCAGAGCCCACGACATAGCACCAACCGTACTGTTTCGTGATGAGGTAAGCACCCGCAGCCGCTATCCAAAGCCGCTGTATATCGCTGGCGCTGCTGTAACCTTGGTTCTGCTGGCAGGCCTCGCACTTGTCATGGCCTACGACAAAACCATCGCAATCATCTTCATCGGCGCATGTACTGGCACATATCTGCTGTTGCTCGTGGTCGCCCGCCTCATCATGGCAGCAGCGCGTAAGGTGCCAACAGTCCGCTCAACAGAGCTGCGTCTGGCAGTCACAAACATCTACCGCCCCGGCGCGCTGACACCATCTGTCGTCCTGTCACTTGGCCTCGGCCTGTCACTGCTCGTCGCTTTGGCTCTGATTGATGGCAACTTACGCCGCGAGCTCAATCAGGCAGCACAGGAGCAAGCACCAAGCTTCTTCTTCGTCGATATTCAAAACCACGAAAAAGATGCCTTCGAAGCTCTCATCACCGAAAAGGCAACAGGCACCGAGTTCAACGCAGTTCCAATGCTGCGCGGAAACATCGTGGCGCTGAGAGGCATCCCTGCCTCAGACTATCCCGCCCCACCAGAAGCGGAGTGGATCTTGCGTGGTGACCGCGGCATCACATATTCCGAAACTCTGCCAGAAAACTCCGTCGTGACAGCAGGCGAATGGTGGCCAAAGGATTACACTGGCGAGCCGCTTGTCTCCTTCTCTGACGACAACGCCCGCGAGCTGGGCCTGAGTGTTGGCGATAAAATCACCGTCAACGTACTTGGACGCCAGATCTCTGCGAAAATTGCGAACTTCCGTACGGTGGACTGGGAAAGTATGTCCATCAACTTCGTGATGATCTTCTCACCAAACACTTTCGCAGGCGCGCCTCATACCCATCTGGCAACCGTAGGCTGGCCGGGCGAAGCAACTCTGCAGCAAGAACTTGATCTGCTAAAGGAAGTTACACAAGCCTTCCCAACGATCACGTCAATCAGAGTGAAAGATGCGATCGCACAGGTGAATGACCTTGTCGGTCAGCTCGCATGGGCCATTCGAGGAGCCTCCTCCATCACACTCCTCGCAAGTGTACTGGTTTTGGCTGGTGCATTGGCAGCAGGCCATCAAAGCCGCATTTATGATGCTGTTATTTTGAAAACACTGGGCGCCACACGTGGCCGTCTCATCAAGGCATACATTCTGGAATACCTGATCCTTGGTGGCACCACTGCAATCTTTGCCCTGTTTACAGGCTCGCTGGCGGCTTACTTCATCATCACAGGTGTGATGGAAGGCAGCTTCACCCTTCTGCCCGTAACGGCCATCACCGCCATCATCGGCGCTCTTACTTTCACAGTAGGCTTCGGTTTGCTGGGCACTTGGAGAGTGTTGGGAGAAAAACCTGCACCCGTTTTACGAAATCTGTAAAACTCCGTGGACTGCATCAAGTAAAAAGACGTTGATCGACGCAGATGCAGTCCACATCTCTCAGAAGTATGAGTTAACAGACCAACTCTTCTATTTTCCGGCTAAGGTCTTGGACCGCCAGCAACATTACAACTGGTTAATAGTAGGGTCCGGTTTTACCAAGTTTATACCAAAAGACCTTGCTTTAAGTGGCGATTTTACAAAAATCGGCAGGGTGCACTCTTGTCTTACGCCCTTTTTCCTACCATATTTGCTGATATGTAACTCGGGTCAGTCACCCGTGCTGTTTGGTATGCCCAACAGCGAACACGTGTTTAACAAGAGAGAGGATCCACATGGCGACCTTCGACCGCAATAATTCTACGCGGTATGGAATGGCTGGCTCTCATGCCAATGCAGCCGCATTTGACGCTGGTCTGCGCGCCTACATGCTTCGCGTTTACAACTACATGGCAGTCGGTGTGACAATCACCGGTGTGCTTGCACTGCTCACCTCAATGATGGCGACGACGACTGATCCATCTATGGCAGCAGCTCAGATGGGTAATACCTTGCTCACCAGCCTTGGTGTTGCACTGTACGGTAGCCCACTGAAATGGGTTGTTATGCTTGCTCCACTTGGTTTCGTGTTCTTCCTGAGCGCACGGATCAATAAGATGAGCGCATCCGCCGCACAAATGACCTTCTGGGCATTTGCAGCATTGATGGGTGTTTCTCTCTCATCGATCTTCATCGTTTACACCGGCAACTCCATCGCTCGTGTATTCTTCATCTCTGCAGCTTCCTTTGGCGCGCTGAGCCTGTTCGGCTACACCACCAAGAAAGACCTCTCCGCTTGGGGTTCCTTCTTGTTCATGGGCCTGATCGGCATCATCATCGCGTCTGTGGTCAACCTCTTCCTTGCGTCTTCTGCTCTGCAGTTCGCAATCTCCGTGGTTGGCGTTCTGGTATTCGCAGGCCTCACCGCCTACGACACCCAGCAGATCAAGGAAATGTATGCAGCTGTTGATGACAGCGAAGTAGCAGGCAAGAAAGCCATTATGGGCGCGCTGCGTCTGTACCTGGACTTCATCAACCTGTTCATGATGCTTCTGTCCCTGTTCGGCAACCGCGAGTAATCGCAGCAGCCATCAGGCGTACAAATCAGAAAAAGCCCGAGGCACCCGCCCCGGGCTTTTTTCTTGGCCAAGTGACACTGCAGATATAGGCTTCAAGCTGGCATCAGAAACATACCCAGACTGCAGGACACCAAATGTTCGGACCGCTCTCACTGTTCCATTGGTATGAACGCAAGGTTTTTCAGTTCAGAGATTTTCACAAAACCAACCCAACGAAGGCCGAACGCTACCATATGAGCGCAAGCATTGTGGCTGTCATCGCCACCATCGCTGCCGCCATCTACCTGCCAGTTTTACTGATACCTGCAGTAATTGCCTATGTTTTACGGTCACCATTTAGCTACATAATCAATCGGGCCAGAGAGAAACGAAACAACGTTTACAACTCCACATTCCCGAATAAGCGCTGGTACGCCGACTCAAATCACCGGAAACATCACCAGCTACAATCCGCAGTCGTAAAAGCTGTATTCCCTGATTTATAGCCAGTTAAATGCATCCAACACGCACAGATAACCACAACGTAACCGCTTAGTTTTCAGGGGTACAACCAAATTTCACTAGCCAAGATCAATAAGAGGTTTTATTTTCTTAACGTAGCGTACCATATGTTTTTCTAAGCAATTTTCTGCTTGTTCCAACAGCATTTGTAGGGGCAAAAAATGCCAAGACACTCGCCTTGTGCCATCGCCAATGAATTTCTGAGACGCCGAGGCAGCTCTGAATACCCATCTCAGATGTACATTCAAAAGCTCGTTGCCATCGCAAACGGGTGGAACCTTGCTATCAATGGTGAGCCATTGGTGAACTCAGCTCCACAAGCTTGGAAAAATGGCCCAGTGTTTCGGCAGATATGGGATTTCATAAAGGAAGGCGGGCACAAAGGCCCCAATTGTGAAATCGCTGACCCCGTCACCGGCCAGATCGTTACGGGTCGGGTCAGCGGCAGCGAGCAGGACATCATCGATCACGTTTGGAAGAAGTACCGCAACTACACACCACAACAACTGTCAGATCTCACCCATCAAGCGAACTCTCCGTGGGCTCATGCCTACTTTGAAAAAGGGAGAAACGCAGAAATTGATACAGAACGCACCCGGCAATATTACATCAAACTCGCCTTAGCGGGCCGCTCTCATGCAGAAGAAGAGCAGTCCATACAAACAGCGGGTCGGATCAATGCCGCCTAATGATGTATTCGATGAAACACTCGAAAAGCCGCTCACCGTCGATGACATCGACGCAGCAGTCTCCAAGCTGCCTATTGAGGTGGACCCTCCCGCCAAGATCGGGTTCGAGCAGCTGCTGAAAGACCGTCAGGCTCTGTCTGACGACAACACCCTGCTTCAAAACGAGCTGATGGAGCTCAAGTCACGGCTCGCGACCAAGCAGGAGCTGGACGCACTCATCAAACCCTACGCAGGCAAAGCCTACTGGTTCATGTGCGTGTATTGCGGCACCGTGGCGCTCATCCTCGTGCTGTCAGGCTTCAAGAACGTCTACGGCAACTCCTTCATTCTGGCCGACAGCGTGCTGGAGTTCCTCGTCGGCAGCACCGCGACCACCGTTATCGGCCTTGTCGGCATGGTGCTCACGGGCATCTTTGTAGGCGCTCGAAAATAGTGCCCCATCCGCTCTAATGACCAGATAGCACCAGCACCTTGACGGGGAAGGCAAGCGCCTGGAACCGCAAGATCAGCGCATGCATGATCGAGGTCGCATCCACCATGTGATAATAAAGCCCTCCCCAGAAGCCAAACTCACCCGCCGCAATCTGTTCGCCATAATTGCTGTAAGCATTGGCAATGCACTTGCTGCCGGGAGGAATACCATTCGTATCACCGGGATAAAGCGGCTCCATGATCACCAGCAAGGTTCCCGGACGCGCAACATCCTGCGCATCCACCAGCTGATCCGTCGGGCGGAATTGACCTGAGGAGATAAAGTCCTGCGTGTCCACCACGACCATTGGAATAACCTCAAACGGACGCGAGGCGCAGGTAATCTCTGCCGCCATACCAACCTTGATCACAGAAGCAGTAATCTGCCCAAAGCCCGCCTGAAACCGTCCATACCCAGTCGTAGAAGGCACGAGAATACCTGCAGGACGCAGGATCGGGCTTACAATATCACCCGGCTGAAGAATAAACTGCGTGATCACACCATCGACGCCAGCATAAACGAACTTCTTATTGTAGGCAGACTCCGCCTGATGCAGCCGCGCAATCGCGCTAGTCCGCCGTGCTGGTAGGGAAACACTGATCTTCGTCTGCACGATATCCCGGTTCGCAACAGCCGCATCCAGCTGCCCTTTCCGCACAACCACCTGATTTTCGCGCGTATCAATTTCTTTCTGCGTCACCACATCAGAATTGCGTCGCTGCAAATCCAGTGTCCGCTCCAGCTCGCTGACGGCCTGATTATAAGCACCCTGTGCCTGAGAGATCATAGCTTCCGCACTGATCAGCTCAGAATTCGCCAGCTGAATCTCAGCATCAATCTCATCCACCTCACTCTGTGCCGTATCGACCTGCGCCTTCTCAGTGGAAGAATCCAGCGTAAACAGCAGCTGTCCGGCCTTCACATGCTCGTTGTTCTCCACCACCACCAAATCCACCCGCCCTGCGGTTTCCGGCAGGATGGAAACAGTACGGTACAGCGACAGAACGTTGGAAGTCGTTGGGTGGTAGAAGAACACCAGAGTAATCAGCGCAATGGTCAGCATCAACGCGGATGTAATTCCCCAGCGCAACTCGTACCAAACCGTGAAAAACGTAATCTCATGCCCAAATCGCTTACCCTGCTTGTAGCGACGAAACAGATAGTCCGGCAGGATCGTCACAAGCGAACAAAGAAGAAACTCAATCATTCTGTTTCTTCCCCTTTATCGTCTTACGCAAGGTTTGGGCGATTGTATTAAGCGGCGTCTCATAATCCGGCAGGTTAATCGCAGCCAGCAACAACGCTGCAATCCAAAAATAATTGTTGTGCGTGAACAGCGCGAGGACCGCCAATATGGCTACGATCTGCATATGCGACCGCCCATATTTGTGCGCCATCTTCTCTGGCAAAGCATGCAAGGAGAAGTAAAAGACACCCGCCAGCAACACCGCACCAATGGCAATGAAGATGGTAACCACCATCAAAACATCTGTACTGCCCGGTGCAGTGATGAAGATAGGGAGGTGCCCAGCGAATTGCTCATGTTCGCCACCAGAAGCCATAGCTTGTACCGCTCGTCTCTCAGGGGTTGCATGGTGCCAGCGCAGAACGCGGACGAAATGGAGCATCTTTCATGCCCCATTCATGGTTACCCTGAGAGAAACAAATCGGGAGAAACTCGGCGAAAATGGAAGGTTTCGGGCCTTAAGGTAAAGGCCCACTAAGCGAAAACAGATGAATTGAAATCAAACCGCAGCCAGCTCTTCCCGCGCTTTCATAAAGAGTGGCGCCAATGCCTGCGACAACGCAAAGCTCTTCTCCGCATCTGCTTCAGTGTAAGCATGGTCCGCGTCCAGCAGGTTCACCGTGCCAATCACCTCGCCAGATACCACCACTGGCAAATTCAGAGTTGCCCCCAGCCCCATGGCAGCAATCTTCTCATGGTCAGGAAAGTAGTCTTTCACATCCTCGATGGTGTAGCCAAGAAACGGCTTCTGCTGCACAAGCACGCGCTCATACCAACCACCTTCTTTTTCAATCGGCTTGGTGCCGGAGGTACCATAGGAGCCTTCCGCGCTGGAAAACAACCGTACCACATGGCTCCCCTCAGGATGCGTCACCGTAAGCGTAAACAGCTTGTATCCGGGAAACTTGGAGAACAACGCGCCAGCTTTCTGCGCCGCTTCCTGCAAGCTGGAGCTCTCTGCTATAGCTTGCACAAACTCATTCTGATCAACCACTTCAAATACCTGCAATTGTGAAATGCAGATACTGTAACTCCTCGGTGCCGACCATCAAGTCAGAGAAACTCAACAAAGCCTCTTTCACAGATCAACCACGCTTCAGCTCTTTGAAGTCATTGTCGTCCGTATAGAACTTATCATCGATACAGCACTCAGCACGTAAAAACTGCAGGACCTCATCCAGCTGCTCAAACTGAGCAACACAGTAAAGCACCCGCCCTTCTCGCCGCTGTTTGATCAAGCCTGCAGAGGCCAAACCAGACAGATGATGCGACAGTGTGGAGCCTGGAATCTCCAGCTCTTCCTGCAATGTGCCCACGGCGAGGCCTTTATAGCCAGCTTTTACAAGCCGCTTGTAAATTGCAAGACGCGTTACATGTCCAAGTTCTTTCAAGGCCTTAGCGGTTTTTTCGATATCCATCTCATTCACCAGAATTTCTTATATTTCGATATTACTAGAAATATCTTGACATGAAAACCTATTATTCTATTATTTCGACAAATCCGGAAATATCGTAATAAGGATCACATCCAATGTCACTGTCCTCTGAAATGCTCATAAGCAGCCTGGAAATGTTCACATTCCTTGCTGTGGAACTGACAATCCTCTTTCTGGCAATCAGCTACTTCGTCGGCATCTTGCAGGAATACATTCCGCCAAGCCGCGTGCAGAAGATCCTCAGTAGCCAGAACGGCAAAGGCTATGTCACAGCAGCAGCGCTGGGTGTCATCACCCCATTCTGCTCCTGCTCAACCATCCCTTTCCTCAAAGGTCTGCTCAGAGCACAAGCCGGCTTTGGCACCATGATGGTGTTCCTGTTTGCCAGCCCACTGCTGAACCCGATTATCATCGGCCTGTTCGCGGTGACCTTCGGTCTGGAAGTTACAGTGTTCTACTTCGCCATCGCATTGGCAGTCTCCATCATCGCAGGCTACACGCTTGAGAAACTCGGCTTCGAAAAATTCGTGAAACCAGAAGCATACGCAGCCCCATCCACCTCTTCATGCGGAAGCAGCTGTGGCGGCAGTGCGCCAGTTCAAAGCAAATGGGCAAGGGTATGGAAATCAACATGGGTAGACTTCAAGAAGGTCCTGCCATACCTGATCAGCGGCATTGCCATCGGCTCAGTGATCTATGGCTTCATGCCAACAGATCTGGTGTCCTCTTGGGCAGGTGAAGACAACCCACTCGCAATCCCTGTGGCCGCTGTCATCGGCATCCCGCTCTACATCAGGGCAGAAGCCGTCATCCCCCTCGCTGCAGCATTGGCAGGCAAAGGCATGGGACTGGGCGCAATCATGGCCCTCATCATCGGCAGCGCAGGCGCTAGCCTGACGGAGGTAATCTTGCTAAAATCCCTCTTCAAAAACCAGATGATCGCCGCTTTCCTGGTCGTCATCCTGGGCATGGCAGTGAGCGCAGGGGTGCTGTACTCGCTGATTTTCTAAGTTTTGCCATAAGTAGTCTACGCTGCAACATGAGCTGCTCGGTGTTGCAGCGTAGCGAAAGTGCCAGACAAGCCCCCCATGAGACAGTCGGTTTTAAGACTTGAACAACTCTAACAACTTGTACTGTCACCTATGAAAATTAAACACCAGATATCCTGCCTCATCACTGCAATTTTCCTCATTGGAGCCACTTCTAGTGTCAATGCAGAAACAAATGAGCTCAAGCTTGATCCCTTTGCAAAACTAATGCTCAAAGGTCTTGATGATAGTCTCAAATGGCCAATCCATGTTGCACCTGATGGATGTACTTTCGAGTGGGAAGGGACAGACAACTATAGAGAAACTGCACGTTCTCATGGTCCAGACACCTTCCCAGCTTTGAAATTTTGGCGAAAAGACAAACCTTCGACTATCAAAATCTTCGCTCCGTTCTGTGGAGGCGATTGCTTCCACCCAAAACTGAGACCAACTCTGCACAAACTCTTTCCGCTGGAAGCAGGCAAGGTAGTTGAAGCGAACTTCGATAATCCTTTGGGAAAGGGAACATTGAAGTTTACAGTTGTCGGTACCGAGAAGATGCCTCGCCTTGACAACATGGAAGCGTTTCGCGTGAAAACTGAAAGAGAAATCTTCTCAAAAAAGCGCAATGAGGTCGTACTTCAAACCAGCCAAGAGAGCTGGTGGGCGCCAGATATTGGATGGCTTGTAAAATTCAAAAAGAAAGGCTTCGAGAAGTCAGTCTATGAGTTTTCTTGTCCAGCAACTTCTCAATCTACTGATTAAGAAAACACCGGAAACGCTACAACTCACGCAATTCAGCCCCTACTAACATTCAAGTTAGTAGGGGCTGTTTGCTAATCTCGAATGATCTCCAGGAAGTCTGGGCCGAAGCGTTCCAGTTTGGACTCGCCAACACCAGAAATCTCCAACATCTCCTCAAGCCGCTGCGGGCGTTCTACTGCCATTTCAATCAGGGTCTTATCATTGAAGATCACATATGGCGGAACATTCCGCTCTCGCGCCAACTCCATCCGCCGCGCACGGAGTTTCTCGAACAGCTCCTGATCCGCAATGTCCTCAATCTGAGCCCTAGCTGGCGTTTTAGCCCGGCGTTCCATCTTCGCAGAGTTGGCAAGCTGGTCCACCTTCAGCTCAATAGTACGGCGTTCCTTCAAGAACTCCATACCCAGCGCTGTCATCTTCAAAGCCCCATGCGCATCATGATCAGCGTAGATCAGACCGGCAGCCAATAGTTGCCGGGCAATGGCGTTCCACTTGATCTTGTCGAACTCACCGCCAATGTTGAACGTCGACAGCTGGTCATGCCCACGTGAGATGATCCGCTCACTCGCATTGCCAAGCAGAACATCAATCACATAGTTCGCACCAAAGCTCTGCCCAGTGCGCAAAATGCAGGAGAGCAGCTTCTGCGCGGCAATAGTCCCATCCATAGTCTTCGGCGGGTTCAAACAGGTATCGCAATTGCCACAAGGCTCACACTCATCACCAAAGTAGCGCAGCAGAACGGAGCGCCGGCAAGTCGCCGTTTCACAGTAAGCGAGGAAAGATCGCAGCTTCTGCCGTTCAATCTGCTTCTGGCTCTCTGGCGCTTCACTGCGGTCAATCATCTGGTTCAGGAACACAACATCCTGCATGCCATAGACCAGCCACGCCTCAGACGGCAGGCCATCACGCCCAGCGCGGCCCGTCTCCTGATAATAAGCCTCAATGTTCTTGGGAAGGTCCAGATGTGCCACAAACCGCACGTTGGGCTTATCAATGCCCATACCAAACGCGACTGTGGCAACCATGATCATGCCTTCTTCTTTGATGAAGCGATCCTGATTGGCCTCGCGCACAGAGCTATCAAAGCCCGCATGATAAGGCAGCGCATCAAAGCCCTCATCAACCAGCCAAGCAGCCGTCTCCTCCACCTTCTTGCGCGACAGGCAATAAATGATGCCACTCTCACCAGCTGGCCGGTCCTTCAGGAAACGCCGCAACTGCTGCTTCGGATTACTCTTGATGCCAACGGTGTAGGTGATGTTGGGCCGGTCAAACCCAGAGGAAATCAGGCGCGGCAGATTGAGGCGTTCTTGAATGTCCTTGCGCGTCGGCTCATCCGCCGTTGCGGTCACTGCCAGACAAGGCACACCTTCAAGCTTTGCCCGTACATTGGTCAGCTCACGGTACTCAGGGCGGAAGTCATGGCCCCACTGGCTGATACAGTGCGCTTCATCAATCGCCAGCAGCGCAATCAACCCGCGTTGATTCAGCTCTTCCAGCAAACCAACAAACTCAGGCCGCACCAGCCGTTCCGGCGCCACATAAAGCAGATCCAGCTCCCCAGCCCGCAAATCCCGATAAGCGACTTGAACCTCCTCACGAGAAAGCGCTGAGTTGATGGACGTCGCCCGCACGCCAAGCTCTCGCAATGTCGCAATCTGATCCTGCATAAGCGCAATCAGCGGAGAAACAACAATGCCCACTCCACGGCGACATAAAGCAGGCACCTGATAACACAGAGACTTCCCCGCCCCTGTCGGCATCAAAACACAGCAGCTCTCGCCAGCCATCACACTATCAATCACAACCTGCTGGTTGCCGCGAAACGCGTCGTAGCCAAATACTTTTTTCAGAACATCATTCGGCGAGGCAACAATATCTTGCGTGGGTGTCATGAGCAGCAGCACTTACTTAAAGGGAATTGAGAGGCACTCGCTAACCTCTACCCGTCTGGCCCTAGTGCGCAAGCCCTATCTGCTGCCGAGGCACATAAACTTCGGAGAGACGATCACCGATACTTCGCTGCGGAGATGAACTCACCAAAGGTTTCACACCAGACCAGCACGGTGTTGTACTTCTCGATATCAACGCCCTCAGGCACGTCCAGCAGGAAGCCATCGAAGGTTTTCACATCACCAATCAGCACAGAGTTGTCTTTGACCGGCAGAAACTCATCTTCGTGCTCAACGAACTCAGGGACCAAGTAAACCTTGTAATCCGGCCCCGGTGCAAGACGGCCCTGATGAACAATCATGGTCGGAGAGATACTCACCTTGCCCTCACCCCAATGTAGGAAGTCACTGCCACGCTGGTCGCGGTTGAACTCCGCAGTGTACTGCGCATTTTGAGCCTTCTGCTCCAGTACGGCAGTTTCAGGAGAGTCCGGCGCAGTCAGGATAGGCAGAAAGTAGATCCCAAGCGCAAAGCCAACAACAAGCACCACGGTGTGCGAAACAAGCAATGCAACAAAACGGATCATAAGAGTTCTCTCAGTCTACAAGGTCAAAATCATTATGATCATAAAAGCGATCACATCAAAGTGTCTAGCAACCACACATGAGGATGGCAACAAAGCTACCTCATTGTAATCAATCTCAAAATCTCAAAACACTGTGAAATACTGTGAAGACCCCATTGTTTCCCGAGCAAGGCCTATTTCACCTCAAAAAACTCTACCTCCACACACAAAACACAATCAGTTTCAACAGCTTAAAGCTATCCAACTTATCCAGATCAGAGGCCTTAGCCTGTTTATCCATGAAATATACAGACTTAACATTCATCAAGTAGATTTACCTAAATGCTGTTTAGCCTCAGCCCTTTAACCCCAAGGACAAAAGGTCTGAATTATGAGCGAAAAAACTTTATACGAACGCCTCGGTGGCTATGACGCAATTTCTGCTGTCGTCAACAATCTCCTCCCACGCCTACAGAGCGATGAGTTGCTTGGACGCTTCTGGCAGAACCGCGGTGATGATGGCATCGCCAGAGAAAAGCAGCTCTTGATTGATTACCTCGCCAACAGCGCGGGCGGACCTTTGTATTACACTGGCCGTGATATGGTGATCACACACACTGGCATGGGCATCACCGAAGCAGATTGGGACGTATTCCTAGCCCACCTGAAAGCCACTCTGGAATCCTTCAGCCTGCCAGAAGCAGAGTTCAACGACACCGTTGGGTTCGTCAGCAGCCTGAAAGAGGAAATTCTGGTCTGATATTCCGGATAATTTTCCGAGGACTCCTATAAGCATCGCTCGCAGCAAAACCTCATTATGCCAATCGGGCGATGCTTTCTGCTCCCTACACATTTGACTTGGCGGCAGCTTTACCGCACTGTTTGAGGCAGTTCATTTTTCCGCCCATTGCGACACCCACAAAGTTTCACCATGCCGCTTTCATTGAGTGCCTTTCTTAGTCTCGGGCTAGCTATCGCAAGCGTCCCGCTCATCACACAGCGATGGGTGCCGCTCACCTTATTCGCACTTTCGCTGATCCTTGCAGTTACCGCAGGCGTACTGGATGCCACCGGCCTCCTGCTCGTCCTCAGCTGGGCTGTCGTCTGTGCTGTCCTTTTCCAGCAAAAGCACCCTGTCTGGCTCTATTATGTGATGGTTGGCCTACTGTTGCTGGCAGGGCATCTGGTGATGACGCATGAAGCTCCCGGCTTTCACAATCTTCAGGTTCTGTCTGATGCGAAAACCAGCCCGGACGCTGTGCCATACTCGCTTTATCTGAACTTCGATAAGGCCGCTCTGGGCTTCCTGCTGTTCCTCTTTGCAGCACCACGCATCCGCACAGCCAAAGATTGGCTCCGCAGCCTTCGCATGACGCTGCTGTTCTTCATTCCAACAGCGGCAGTCCTGATCGGAGCAACCTACGCCGCGGGGCTGGTGGTGTTCGACCCTAAACTGGTGCCATTCTTGCCAGTTTGGATCTTCGCAAACCTGCTGTTCACCTGCGTGGCAGAAGAGGTCTTCTTTCGCCAGTTCATCATGGGCCAGCTCATGGAAAAGCTCGGGCGCACCTTTTGGGCAGGCACCGCAGCACTGGTACTCTCATCTCTGCACTTCGCCTACTACCATCTGGACGGCGGCTTGCCTTACGCAGCCTTTGCCTTCGTCGCCGGACTGTTCTACGGAGCCACCTTCTGGAAATCAGGTCGTGTAGAAGCCGCCATAGGCGTCCACTTCCTCGTCAACCTCACCCACATCCTCTTCTTCACCTACCCAATGCTGGCGAAGTAAGGCGGACAACCACCCACGATACCTTTTCCGTAAGGGAATGCTGCTAATCATTGTTTTGTAGGGTGCTCGCACTTGAAGGCCTCGAGCTCTCGGAACAAAGGGTGGTTGAATGTCCAGATCGCAAACGAGGCTAACACCACGTTCAATCATCGCTGCGACGAGTGGAAACGTTCTGGAATGGTATGACTTCACCGTTTACAGCTTTCTCACGGCAACAATTGCCACCCAATTTTTCCCGTTAGAAAACAGAGTGGCTTCACTGCTTTCTGCATTCGCCGTGCTGGCTGTCGGATATGCTGCCCGCCCTATCGGCAGTGTAATCTTTGGTCATATTGGAGATCGTGTGGGCCGCAAGGCTGCTATGATGATCTCCGTCCTGTTGATGGGTGGAGGTTCACTCGCGATTGCCCTCCTACCCACATATGGTCAGATTGGGATCGCCGCAGCCATACTTCTGGTTCTGGTAAGGATCATTCAGGGTATTGCTGTCGCCGGAGAATACACCGCCTCCGGTGTCCTCCTGGTGGAGCAAGCAGAGCCGGAACGCCGGGCATTAACGGGAGCATGGATTGCATGCGCAATGATCTCCGGCTGCCTCGTCGGCTCGGCTGTTCCAGCCGGAATCAGCCTCCTTCTTTCAGCCGAACAGATGGCGGATTGGGGATGGCGTCTGGCTTTCGGTTTCGGCACGCTGGTCGCAATCTTCAGCGCAGTCATCAGACGAAACATCACCGACACAGTACTGGACGAAGACCCGGCAGATAACTCATCACCTGTTTGGCAAAGCCTGCGAGATCATTCCGGTTTGATCGGGCAAATGATTTTGCTGCTCATTCCAACCGCTGTGATTTACTTTGTAATTTACGTCTATGCGGTTTCGTATTTAAGCGCGGAGCCAGGCTTTGGCTCATCCACGGCTCTCAATGTCACAACACTCAATCTGATTGTTATGGCTCTGTTTATTCCGGTTTGCGGACTAGCTGCGGATCGGTTTGGGTTGCGACCAGCTTTTCTCGCTGGAGCCTTGGCAACCTTCATCCTCGCGGGCCCCTGCTGGTGGCTTATGCTCCAAGAGGACATCACATCCGTTTTTCTTGGACAGTTCGGCCTCACCTTAACAAGCACAGTCGGATGGGCGCTCTCCATCACAGCCCTCACCCTAATGGCGCCGGATCACTTGCGCTGCAGCGTTGTCGCCCTCGGATACAATCTGAGCATGGCCCTCTTCGGCGGCACCACCCCAATCGTCGCCACATATCTGGTAAGTCAAACCGGCAAGGACTACGCCCCCGTCTACTACATCCTCATCGCAGTCCTCATCTCCCTCCCAATCATCTGGCGTCTGCCCAAACTGATCGCCACAACACGGCTGCAGAACGCTTTGGCATAACCCTCAGCACCTCGTGTTTAAGCAAGAAATCCCACTATTGCAAAAAGCAACCAAAGGCTCTGTATCCTCCGGGATTATGCTCTGATATTGATTCTACATATTTTTCACTAGATCGAGCCTGTTGGAATAAGCATAAGATCCACATTTTATGATTAATATACAACGAGTTAAGAGAAAAATACTCCGCTTTACAAAATGACGTTTTCTCCGATTTCATTGGAAGATGGACATTTCTGTAACGCGTAGATTACCATCAGTGTCTTGACCAATGAGCCCCCTCATAAAGGCCAGCATAAACAACATCTCGGTGCGGAGCGCGCGCTGATACGATCCAATGGGAGATTCCGCATGACACAACGCACTTCACCAAACATGGGCGAGTTCCTGCATTTGCGCGGTCAGAACCTGTCTAAGGGTGAGCCGATTGCGTTACCTCTGGTACAGAGCTCAATGTACCATCTTCCAGGATTGCCGGAGGACTTCCCAAATTACGGTCGTGCCAACAATCCAACATGGACCCAGCTTGAACATGCTCTTGCCCATCTCGAAGCAGCGCCTTGCCTTTGTTTTCCATCCGGAATGGCGGCGATTTCTGCGGCTCTGTTCGCAACGCTCAAAGCGGGCGATCGACTATTAGTCCCGGCAGATGGGTATTATGTAACCCGTATCCTCTCCAGCCAGTTTCTGGCGAAGTTCGGCGTTGAAGTTGTTGAGCGGGACACCGCCGAATTTACCACAGGCGGCTTTGACGGGTTTAACGTTGTGTTTCTGGAAACGCCCTCAAATCCAGGCCTCGATCTACTGGATATGAAAGCAATTGCGTCTGCTGTACGAGCTACAGGCGGCATCACAATCTGTGACAACACCACCCTCACACCACTTGGTCAGCGCCCTTTAGATTTTGGGATAGATATCGTTGTCTCTTCAGACACAAAATCCATGGCAGGTCATTCAGACGCCCTGATGGGTCATGTCGCCAGCCGAGATACTGAGATTTTAAAGGCTGTCGAAGAGTGGCGTAAGTTTTCCGGCTCCATTCCCGGCCCACAAGAAGCATGGCTGTTGCATCGTGGCCTCGAAACGCTGGATGTGCGTTATGATCGGATGTGCAATTCTGCAGCACTGCTTGCAGAGCGGTTTGCAAAGCACCCTGCTGTAAAATCCATTCGTTTCCCGGGCTTGGAAACCGACCCAGCCCACGCACTGGCCAAAACTCAACAGATACGATTTGGTTTCCTGATCTCCCTGACACTTGAAACAGAAGCCCAAGCTGAAGAGTTCATCAACTCATGTGCACTCTTGCGCCCTGCCACCTCATTTGGCGGCGTTCATAGCTCAGCAGAACGGCGTGCACGCTGGGGTGATGCAGTAGATCCCGCCTTTATTCGTTTGTCCGTGGGATGTGAGCCGGTAGAAGAGCTCTGGCAGGCGTTTTCAGAAGCACTAGAGCAAGTTTCATAAGAGACGACATCAATCCATGACGGGCAGTTTCTCAGACTGCTCGTCTACCACATACTGATTGCGGTCCCCGTCTCACTCACAATCCATTCCAGCATCTATCCATAATCCAAAGCTCGAATATCCGGTTGGCGCCACAGAACGAAAATAAGCCCCAAAGCAATGGCAAAGCAGGCGATGCCCGCGATAAACACGCCATGAATGTTAGCGGTCATCAACGAGGCTCCGGCAATAGCAAGCAGGAACTGCCCACCCGTTGAGCTCGAAATGGTGATCCCCATAATCCAGCCTTGCTCGCTTTCATCAACAGCAGCAGAAAACAGAGAAAACATAAGCGGCAGGGTCAGCGCAAAGGCTGCCACGATTGGCACTGTTAGCAGGTAAGAGAGCCACGCCACGTCGTTCACGGTAAAGGCCAGCAGCCCAACACCCATCACAGTCACACTCACAACAATCGTCGCCACCTTCGAAAATCGTTGGGATATTGGCCCCACCAGAAGCGCACTCACAAGAGCCAAAACCGATCCGAAGATGATCATGAGAATGCTGTTTTGAAGGGTATCGAACCCAAAACGCAGCACCATGTAGTTGTTGAGATAGATGTAAAAGGCGCTCAACCCCACCTCTATAAAAAGAAAAACAGCACACAGCTTCAGGATTGTTGGCCTTGAATGTGCCCGCCAAAGAACGAGAAAGACCTCTGACAGGCCAAAATCTATTTTGCGGCGTGTCTGATTTGTTTCCTCAAAGAAAATAATGATCAGAACAATGTTGATCAGGATCAGCATCAGTGCTGCATAAAAGGGCAGTTCAAGCGAAGCATAACCGCCCATGATTGACGGGTCACTGAGCGTTCCCGCAAACAGAGGCCCGATAATCAAGCCAAGTGCAATGGCTGCTGTCACATACCCCATATTCCGGTTTCTCTCTGCACTCGTAGTGCTAAGATCAACAAGAGCGGCCTGTGCGATTGGCTGATTGCCTGCCGCGAACCCGGTAATTGCACGCGCAAGCACCAGTAAAGCCAGATTTGACCAAATCACAGCAACCACTGCCAACCCATATCCGAACAAGGCACCAAACAGACAAATAAGAATAGCCTTCTTACGCCCGATATAGTCCGACAGCTTGGATATGTAGGCGCCGCCAAAAAACCAGCTGATGTAGAACGCTCCGGTCAAAAGGCTGAAATCGATCTCCCGGATTGCAAGGGAGTCACCAAGGGGAACAAAGGTACTACCGGGCACCATCACAAGGCTATTAACGATCGGAAAAATCAGCCCTTGCCCCATAACATCCACGAGGACAAGGAGAAGCAACGCAATTCGAGACCACCCCATCGCTTCACGCCTTTCGCTCTTCACATCAGCAAAACATCACTTTGAAAATCAGCAGGCGCTCACCAGAGATAGACAGCAACAGGCAGCGTATTCCGTAGATCACTCCACCACACGCAGATGCTTCTTTTTCTCAAGCACCTTGAGCACGTTGGCAAGCTCGTGGCCGCGTTTGAGGATCACACCCCCAGTACCAACAACGCAGTAGGCGCCTTGTTTGCGGGCAAGTTTGGGGTCTTTTTCAATACGGTAGAGCGGCATTTCGCTGGCACGGCGGAAAATGGCAAAGATCGCCTTGTCTGTTCCATGGCCGATGGCGTAATCACGCCACTCGCCGCTGGCAACCATGCGCCCGTAAAGCCTGAGGATCTGATCGAGTTCCGTTCGATGAAAAGCAACTATCGGTTTCGGGAGGTTCGGTTTTCGATGAACGGCAGCACTGTTGGAACCGCCATCAAGAGAGCGAACGCTCCCAGACACTATTGCAATATCATCCCCTTCACTCATGAAGGCCTCCTGCGTTCAGATCCTGTAGTTGGGCACCCCGGAGAAAGCAGAAAATCAGCTCTCGCATCGCGGATGCACCAAGGCAATCTGGTTGAGCACGCAACGTGAATTTGGAAATCCGCGACATGCTCTAAGCCATCGACAACCCCATTTTACCACATAATCCGTCCATCCTGCGGCAAAGCCTGAAAGAACGCAAGGGAGCCTCCTTTTCTTGCTCGGCAAAGGACCCCGTCAGAATTCAGAGTACACGCTAAAATTGTCACAGTAGTTTCTCTATTTCGCCCCAATTGGGTCATTGAGGAGCCACGAATGCCAGCCAAATTATCGTTGTTGCCCAAGCAGGTTCGGTTCTGTGGAGCTGTGGTGAAGACTCTCACCCCTACCCCCCGTTGACCCACTCGTCACAGTGCTGAAGGAGAACCGAACCGCTTCCCCCTACAACTTATCGCTGCGAGAAACCGTTAGGTCTTAATCAGTGAGACCAAGGGACAGGCCACCACCTCCAAGTAGTTTCGGCTGACTGGTACAATCCCATATCCCAGCCAAAAGCCCGGCAGCATCCCGCGCCAGTTTATTAGCGTTCTTGGCAGCACGCGCATCCACATAGCCGATGTGACAGGTCTTGCCCTGCCCCAGCTGAGTAATCACCAGCACCTGCCCGCGATAAAATCCATCCGCATCCGCTTTATCATCCCCTGCAACATCCGCCGGAATGTCCGTGTGCCAACGCAAAATCGTCGCCACGGGTTCACCACCTTCCAGCACCCACTCAATGGTGGAGCCAGGTCGGTTCCACGGACTCAGGCCTTGCGTCGCCGCAGGTTCAACTCGCGCCTGCTCGCCATAACTGACGAAGAACCGCAAATCACCCTCAGCCACGTAAACGGGGATACCGTTATACCCCTGACACATCCACACAGCAGAGCCCACTGCATTTTCGGGGGTGTCTTGCAGCTCGCATGTCTCGTTTAAATCCAGCGTGGAATAAACACTCTCGGCCAGAGCGGTGGTGCACATAAAAATTCCGGTCATGGCAACAATGAGGAACTGAAAATTCTTCAACATTAAGCACCCACTTATCCCAGAGTTATTCGTCAGAAATTACTTGAACGAATTACGCAAGCTCGACTGCGAAATATATCTTGCAACACGCCGATGCCCCTGTAATACAGGCAGCAAATGAAATTGGAGTATACATAAATGCGTATCGATCGTATTCCTGTCGGTAAGAACCCACCTGAGGACGTCAATGTCATTATTGAAGTTCCAGTTGGCGGTGAGCCGATCAAATACGAGATGGAAAAAGAATCCGGCGCAATGTACGTCGATCGCTTCCTCTACACCCCTATGCGTTACCCAGGCAACTACGGCTTCGTTCCACACACCCTGTGCGGTGATGGCGATCCAATCGACGTAGTTGTTGTGAACCAGCGCCCAATCGTTCCAGGCGCCGTCATGAGCTGCCGTCCGATCGGCGTTCTGGTCATGGAAGACGAGTCCGGTCAGGATGAGAAAATCATTGCTGTCCCAAGCAGCAAGCTGACCCGTCGTTACGAATCCGTACACAACATCGAAGACCTGCCTGAAATCACCATCAAGCAGATTGAGCACTTCTTCGAGCACTACAAAGATCTTGAGCCAAACAAATGGGTAAAGATCACCGGCATTCACGGTGCTGACGAAGCTAAGCGTCTGATCGTAGAAAGCATCGAGCGCTACAACAAAGAAGAAGGTTAAGCCCCTCTCTTTGTGACTGACAAGAAAAAGCCCGGAGCTGCGTAGAGCCCCGGGCTTTTTTCATATCAAAACAAAGCGCTGAAACCTCAGCTCTTGCGGGGCAGCACCAGACCGCAGAGCGTAATGAAGACCATCGCACTCGCATAAATCGCATTCAGACCAGCAAACGACAGACCGAAGATGCGGAACTGCGCTACGGAGCAGCTCACAACCTTAGTGGTCGCAAGGCTCTGCAGCATGTTGGAAGCGGTTCCCAGCTCCATGCTACCACCAGCAGCACAGTCATTCGGGCCAAGCCAGAGTTCCCACTCTGCGCCAGCCTGATAGATGCCAACACCGCCGCCATAGAGGAAACCACCAGCCGCACCCAGCAGCGCCAGCACAGAAACCCAGCGCAGCTTCTCGGTCCGGGTAAAGATCAGCGCCAGAATACCCAGCACCAGACCCGCGTAGTACGGATTACGCTGAATGAGACACAGCGGGCATGGCTTGAAACCACCAATAAGCTCAAAACCCCACGCGGTCGCCAACGCTGTGGCACTACCCAGTGTCACCAGCGCAGCACCAGAGGTGAGCGGATCTTTCAGAAGCAGCGCAAAAAAGCGTCCTAGCATTTCCAGTTAACCTCTCCTGCGCATCCCCGAGACTCCAAACCAGCACTCCAAAGAACACGCGCCACAAAACAGATTAAAGCAACTGTCCCATTCTCAAAGAGACGGCAGCCGCTTTAAAGAAACTTGATCAGAGCAAACCCACCAACCAACAGCACCACAAACACGGTAAACATCAGTGCCAGCCGCTTTTCGATGAAATCGCGAATAGCAGGTCCAAACAGGTACAAAAGCCCCGCGACCGCAAAAAACCGAATTCCACGGGAGACGATGCTCGCCACGATGAACACTGGAAGATTCAGAGCAAAAACGCCACTCGCAATAGTAATTACTTTGTACGGAAAGGGCGTCAAACCAGCGATAAACACAAACCACCAGCCCCAGTCCTCAAAGATTTGCTTGAACTGGTCAAACTTATCCATGTAGCCGTAAAACGCGAGGATCGGTTTCGCAACTTCTTCAAACAACACAGCGCCAATAAGATACCCCAGCAAACCGCCCAGTACAGAGGCAACAGTGCAAAGCGCAGCATAAAACCAGGCCCGATGGCGCTTACTCACACACATAGGAATAAGCAACAGATCCGGCGGAAGCGGAAAGACAGAGCTCTCAGCAAAAGCGACTGCGCTCAGCGCATGGGGTGCACGCGGTCCGGCAGCAAGAGAAAGGGTCCAGTCATAAAGGCGACGCAGCATAAGTCAGCAGTGCTCCAAACAATCGATCATTCAGGTGAAGAATACAGTTCATTTCACAATGCGGTAACATTCAATAGCAGCCCCACGCTGGAGTCCTACCTCAATCATCAGCAGCAATCACAGGATTATGGGTGGAAATATGACCTCACCGCTCTTTTCCCCCGTAAATATATATAAGTATAGGCTGACAAATGCTGTGGTTAGCTGAATCAAAATATTGACGTCGCACCCCATCTCGATATATTCCGCCCTTACCAACCGTTGCCCCCGTGGCGGAACTGGTAGACGCGTCGGATTCAAAATCCGATTTCTTCGGAAGTGCCAGTTCGAGTCTGGCCGGGGGCACCACTCTTCTCTTCCCCAAAATTTAAGCGCTTTCATCCAACGCTACACATGCGTCTTGAGTTGTTTGTGACCTCACGCCAGCGGGTGATGGTCTTCCACCAGCTTCTGCAGGCGCTCTTCCAGCACGTGGGTATAAATCTGCGTTGTTGAGATGTCCGCATGCCCCAGCAGCTGCTGCACCACACGCAGATCAGCACCGTTTTGCAACAGGTGCGATGCAAAGGCGTGACGGAGCACGTGCGGAGAAACCTTGTTGCGGTCAATATCCGCTTCCAACGCAAGTGCCTTCAAATCTCGCCCAAACGCCTGACGCGTAAAGTGTCCGCTCTCTCCGTGAGAGGGAAACAGCCACACACTGTCGGCATAGGCGCCAACCGCCGCACGCAGCCGCACATACTCAACCATGGCCTTTTGTGAACGGGGAGACAGCGGAACAGCCCGCTCCTTACCACCCTTCCCCTTCACGGTGATAAGACGACTGTCACGTATCGCCGCTGACACTGGTAAGGACACAAGTTCAGAAACACGCAGGCCCGTCGCATAAAGCACTTCCAGCAGTGTGTAGACACGTGCCGCTCTGATCTGCTTTGCGTCACTATCATGCGTGATAGTAGCCAGCTGTTCTGCCTTGCCGATCAGGCGGTCCACCTCTTCCTCACTCAAAACCCCCGGAAGAGTGGTGGCTTTGCGCGGAGAAGCAACAGTTCGCGTCGGGTCATCGTCGCGAATATCCTCGGCATAACAAAACTGAAAGAACTGCCGAAGAGCAGAAAGACGCCGTGCCTGGGAGGAGGCAGCAAACCCGCGATCAGTAAGGTCAGAGAGATATGCACGTACATCCGTGACCTGCACAGCCAGCAGATCCACACCTTGCGTACTCAGGAAACTATCAAAATCTTCCAGGTCAGTTCGGTAGCTTTCCAACGTATTGAACGCACTGACGCGCTCAACGCTTAACATTTCAAAAAAGCGTTCAGTCTCAAGAGTTCGACGCATAAAAAGCCTATTCGAAGCCTTCCTTTTGGATTTCGACGATAATTTCGCGTGGCTCCGGCTCAACGTAGCTGACAAGCAGATACATGCTCAGCACAGCGCCAGTAACGATCAAACCTATGATAGACAGCAATCGCATCAATGTTGGCATGGCAGAACCGGATGCTCCCGTATAAATCTGGATACCCCTAAATCACCCGCAGATGGTGGGGTGTAGCAGTATACTTCACAATCAAAAATAGACCGTTTCACTGTGAAGGTTCAACCCGAAGGCATCCAGTGTACCGCGTATTTTGCGATATCCTCCAAGCCTGTGAAGGCGCACCAATGGTTTCTGTAGAAAATTAGCAGTTAAATGCTAGCAAACACTCTTGTTCTAGAACCTTGACAGGACACAGTGTGATAATGTCAAAGCGTAAGTAAGAGTAGATGAATCGGCGAGGGCGTGGCGTGACTGCAAACGACACAAAGTCAGACAAAAAACGTCAACGACAGCAAAATATTTTGAAGCGCCTCGGCAATAAGCCAATTGTACTTGTTGGCATTATGGGCTGTGGCAAATCCACAGTAGGCCGCCGTTTGGCCCAATATCTCGCTCTCAATTTTATTGATGCAGACTCAGAGATTGAAAAAGCAGCAGATCGTTCTATCTCAGAGATATTCGCTGAACACGGTGAAAGCTATTTCCGGCAAGGTGAAAAGCGTGTCATTGCACGTCTCCTGGACGAAGGACCACAAGTTCTCGCAACAGGCGGCGGTGCCTTCATCAATGAAGAGACACGATCCCGCATCAAGGAAAAGGGCATCTCCATCTGGATGAAGGCTGAGCTGTCTGTCATCATGACCCGCGTGCGCAAGCGCCCTACCCGACCATTGCTGCAAACTGCGGATCCTGAGGCAACCATGCAAAAGCTGATGGATGAGCGCTATCCGATCTATGAAGAAGCGGACATGGCAATCTGGTCACGTGATGTGACCCATGAAGCAGTTATGGAAGAAATCCTGATCGCTCTGGAAAAAGGACTACCGCCTCTCTCTGATGAGGCATCTGAAAATAACGAGGTTGGAAAGTGACAGAAGAGAATAACGCCACAGTCGTCAATGTTGATCTGGGCGACCGTAGCTATCCAATCCTCATTGGCCGCAACCTGATCAAACGCGCTGGAGAAGAAATCTCCAACCGCCTCCCAGGCGCCAAAACGGTCATCATCACAGATGAGACTGTCAAAAAACTCCACCTAAAGGCGCTGGAAGAAAGCTTCCAGTCCGCAGGTGTTGAGTTCAGCACACTTGTTGTACCTGCAGGCGAAAAAACCAAACGCTTCGAAATCTTCGAGCGCCTCTGCGATGATATCCTCGCCCTGCGCCTCGAGCGCGGCGATGCTGTTGTTGCCTTGGGTGGCGGCGTTGTCGGTGACCTTTCCGGCTTCGTCTCTGGCGTCGTTCGCCGTGGCATGAAGTTCGTACAGATCCCAACCACCCTGCTCGCACAGGTCGACAGCTCTGTCGGCGGCAAAACCGGCATCAACTCCCGCCATGGCAAAAACCTGCTCGGTGTATTTCATCAGCCTGCTCTGGTGCTGGCAGATACATCGGTTCTGGACACGCTCAGCCCCCGCGATTTCCGCGCTGGCTATGCAGAAGTTGCCAAATACGGCCTGATCAATGATCCGGACTTCTTCGAATGGCTGGAAGCCAATTGGGAAGGTATCTTCGCTGGTGGGCCCGAACGAGAACACGCAGTCGCCCATTCCTGTCGCGCCAAAGCAGCTGTTGTTGCAGCAGACGAGCTGGAATCCGGCAACCGCGCACTGCTCAATCTCGGTCACACCTTCGGCCATTCGCTGGAAGGTGCTGTTGCCTATGAGACTGAACGATTAGTGCACGGAGAAGGCGTTTCCATCGGCATGGTACTGGCCCATGAATTTTCTGAGCAGCTTGGCCTGTGCCCGGCAGAAGATGCCAAGCGTGTCATCACACATTTGGAAGCCGTCGGTCTGCCTACACGCATTGATCAGATCCCCGGTCAGCTCCCACCAATCGACACTTTTATGGACCTGATTGCTCAGGACAAAAAAGTAAGTCGTGGTCAGCTCACTTTTATCCTTACAAAAGGCATCGGCACTTCCTATGTCGATAAAACTGTAAGCGCGGAACCCCTCCGCGCGTTTCTTGAGGAGAAACTCGGCAAATGACGGACTACGCTTTTTGGGCTTCCGTTGTCGCTATTGTAATTTTGCTCGTCCTTTCGGGCTTTTTTTCCGGGTCAGAAACTGCCCTGACAGCAGCATCACGCGCCCGTATGCACGCGTTGGTCAAATCCGGTAATAGAAGAGCGCTTATTGTTGCAAGATTGATCGAGTTCAGAGAGCGTCTCATCGGCGCACTGCTGCTCGGCAACAACCTTGTCAACATTCTGGCCTCAGCACTCGCAACATCCTTGTTCCTGAAGCTCTTCGGAGACGCAGGCGTCGCCTACGCAACACTGGTCATGACTCTCCTGGTCCTGATCTTCTCTGAAGTGCTGCCAAAAACATGGGCGATCGCAAACGCAGAAAAATTCGCACTCAGCGTTGCACCTGTTGTTCGCGTCCTGGTGATTGTCTTTGGTCCAATCGTTGCGGCCATCGAGGTAATTGTACGCCTCGTCCTTCGCATCTTCGGCATTCGTATTGATGACTCCACTGCAGTCCTGTCAGCACACGAAGAGCTGCGCGGCACACTGGACCTTCAGCACAAAGAAGGCGGCCTGATCAAAGCGGACAAAGACCGCATTGGTGGCCTGCTGGATCTGGCAGAGCTTGAAGTCTCTGACGTGATGGTTCACCGCACCAAGCTGTTCGCGCTCAACGCCGACCTGCCACCAGAAGAATTGGTGGAAGAAGTACTGGCCAGCCCGTTCACCCGTATTCCGCTATGGCGTGATGATCCCGACAATATGGTCGGCCTGCTCCATGCCAAGGATGTTCTGCGCGCAATCGCGAACCTCAAAGGCGATATGGCGAAGTTCGAGCTGGAGAAGGTCATGAGCCCGCTTTGGTTCGTACCGGACACCACCAGCCTCCAGAACCAGCTCAACGCCTTCCTGAAGCGCAAAACCCACTTCGCTCTCGTGGTAGACGAGTACGGCGAAGTGATGGGCCTCGTCACGCTGGAAGACATTCTGGAAGAGATCGTCGGTGAGATTGCAGACGAACACGACATCGAACTGCCCGGCCTCAAGCCACAAGCAGATGGTTCCGTGATCGTGGAAGGCTCCGTACCGATTCGCGACCTCAACAGAGCGACCGATTGGAATTTGCCAGACGACGAAGCAACCACCATCGCCGGTCTCGTTATTCACGAAGCAAAAATGATCCCCGAGGAACGTCAGATCTTCACCTTCCACGGGTTCCGCTTTACCGTCCTGAGCCGGGAAAAGAACCGCATCACGCGCCTGCGCATGATGGCACTCAACCCGCTTCAGGATGCCAAAAAAGTCGGCAAATAAAAATGGGCCCAGCCGGGCCCATTTCCTTTTCTGCAGTCCCTTAAAGAACGCAAAATTATCGTAAAGCGCTCAAATCAACGCACATAACAACGCAAACGGGTAAAACACGTGCACCTGCAACGTACTAGCCATTTGCCGCATTGATTTAGCTGTGCCAATGTACCAATTACTGTAAGAACCAATTACGTGTGAGATTTGGCTTCAATGGCAAGCGCGTGAATGCCTCCGGCGATCTCCTCAGCCACGCATTCGTTTACTGCACGATGCATAGCGACGCGGGACATACCCTCAAAGGCTGTGGATATGATCTTGATCCGGAAGTGGGTTTGTCCACCCTCGCGCCAGCCGCCGTGACCGCGGTGACTCTCGGATTCGTCGGTGACTTCAAGAAGCTGCGGCTTAAACGCGGCTTCCAGTTTAGTGATCATGATGTCTCTTGTGCTCATGTTTTCTATATCTCTCACGTAGGAAACCGTCGTCAAGGCCTTGCCTAACAGGGTCACTTTTTTCTATTTATGTCGGCTACCTGCTTTATGGCAGGTGCTAACCCAATCGCAAGGCAACTGAAAACCGAAAAATGAAGCAAGCATCCTCCATTTTCGACAGCATTCGCGTAAAACCCGGCAAAGAACGCACCACAAGCTCAAAAGGCCCAAAGTGCGAATGGGACGGTTGCGACCAGCCCGGCACCCATAAAGCACCGAAAGGTCGCGATCGGGAAGGCCAGTACTTTCATTTTTGCGTAGACCACGTAAAGGCCTACAATAAATCGTATAATTACTTTTCCGGCATGGACGATGACTCTGTTCGCAGCTACCAGCGCGACAGTATGACAGGACATCGCCCAACCTGGAAAATGGGCGTAAATTCGCAGGCAGACGCCGCAAATGCCCGCGATGGAAGCCGCACAAACATCGGTGGCGAAGACGTCAACGACCCGCACAACTTCTTCGCAGGTGCCACCGGAGCACGCAGCCAACCTCAGGAACCGCAACGTAAGGTGCTGGCACTTGAGAAAAGGTCATTTGAAACATTGAACCTTCGGGTAACCGCCCGTGGCGCCGAGATAAAAACTCGCTATAAAGAGCTGGTAAAGATTCATCACCCTGATGCCAATGGTGGCGACCGCTCTTCGGAAGACCGCTTGCGCGAGATTATTCAGGCCTACAACGTGCTCAAGAAATCCGGTTATTGCTAGGTCAGACGTTTGACCAGTTCCCGGATCTCTTAGAATTTTTTAGATTTTCATTACCCCGATTTCGACGTGGGGCCGCGGAGGAAAAATGATAGATACGATGCAAACCGCTCAAACCCTGCCGACCGAAACAATCTCTGTACGTGAAGTATTTGGCATCGACAGCGACATGGAAGTGCAAGCCTTCGCTGAACCAAACGAACATGTTCCAGATGTAGATCCAGACTATCTATTTGATCGCGCAACAACTCTCGCAATCCTGGCAGGTTTTGCAAAAAACCGCCGTGTGATGGTCTCCGGTTACCATGGGACTGGTAAATCAACCCACATCGAGCAAGTCGCAGCCCGCCTGAACTGGCCTTGTGTGCGCGTAAACCTCGACAGCCACATCTCTCGTATCGACCTTGTTGGTAAAGACGCAATTGTTGTGAAGGACGGTCACACCGTTACCGAGTTCAAGGACGGCATTCTTCCTTGGGCTCTTCAAAACAACGTAGCGCTTGTATTCGATGAATACGACGCAGGCCGTCCAGACGTGATGTTCGTGATCCAGCGTGTTCTTGAGGTTTCCGGGCGTTTGACCCTCCTCGATCAGAACCGCGTGATCAATCCGCACCCGGCATTCCGCCTGTTCGCAACCGCGAACACCGTCGGTCTTGGTGATACATCCGGCCTTTACCACGGTACACAACAGATCAACCAGGGCCAGATGGACCGCTGGTCTATCGTGACCACACTGAACTACTTGCCTCATGACAATGAGGTAGAGATCGTTTTGGCGAAATCTCCGCACTACAGTGGTGCAGAAGGCCGTTCCATCGTCTCCAAGATGGTTCGTGTCGCAGACATGACCCGAAGCGCTTTCATGAACGGCGAGCTCTCCACTGTGATGAGCCCACGTACAGTGATCACATGGTCAGAAAACGCTGAAATCTTTGGTGATATCGGCTTCTCATTCCGCCTGACCTTCTTGAACAAGTGTGACGATACCGAGCAAGCGCTGGTCTCTGAGTTCTACCAGCGTTGTTTCGGGGAAGATCTTCCTGAATCAGCGGCAAACATCGTCATGAGTTAAGGGGAGTTACATGGCAGGTACCAGCAACTCCTCAGCCAAGAACAAACCTGCCAGCCAGCCATTCAAGCAAGCGATGGGCTCTACAGTTAGAGCCATCGCGGGCGAGCCTGAGCTGGAGGTTGTTTTTTCGCCGGATAAACCGGGAATGACCAGCGGACGCATCCGTCTGCCGGAACCTTCCCGCACGATGACAAAGGAAGAAGTCGCCGTTACCCGCGGGTTGGGCGACTCTATGGCTCTGCGCCTTGTTTGTCATGATCCAGCTGTTCACACCAAGCACATTCCTCAAGGCGAAAACGCACGCGCTATCTTCAATTCGGTCGAGCAAGCCCGCGTTGAAGCCCTTGGCGCTGTCCGTATGCCGGGCGCTGGCGACAACATCGACGCCATGCTCGAGGACCGTTACTTCAAAGCCAACTTCGCAGAAGTCACCACCAAAGACGAAGCTCCGATGCAGGACGCTATCGCTCTGTTGGTACGCGAACGCCTGACGGGCCGCGAGATTCCCAAAAGCGCACAGCGCATGGTGGATCTCTGGAGACCCTTCGTTGAAGAAAAAGCTGATCACGATCTGAACAAACTCGTCACCCGCATGGATGACCAGATCGCATTCGCTAAGCAGATGCGTGATCTTCTCACTTCACTCGATATGGCTGACGAGCTGGGAGAAGAACCAGAGGACGACGACGAGAACAACGACGAAAGCCAGCAGGATCAGGAGGATCGCTCCGATACCTCTGGTGACATGCAGGAAGATCAGGGTGATCAGGAAGGCGCTCCTGAAGAGATGGAGCTTTCCGGCGAAGAGCAGGAAAGCGGCGAAACCGAAGGCGTCGACAGTGAGATGCAGGATATTTCCGAAGAGGATATGTCCGATCAGGCTGAAGAGCCGGGCGAACAGGAACGCCGGGACCATCCTTTCAGCAATCAGCCGTCTGCCGATGCCTATCACATCTTCACACAGGCTTTCGACGAGATCATTGCAGCAGAGGACCTCTGCGATCAGGAAGAACTGGATCGTCTCCGCGGCTTCCTCGATAAGCAGTTGGCCTCTCTATCTGGCGCAGTATCCCGCCTAGCCAACCGCCTGCAACGTAAGCTGATGGCACAACAAAGCCGGTCATGGGACTTCGATCTGGAAGAAGGCATCATTGACAGTGCCCGCCTCCATCGCGTGGTCATAGATCCGCTACAACCGCTTGCGTTCAAATGGGAAAACGACACTGAGTTCCGCGATACTGTTGTAACTCTGGTGATCGACAATTCCGGCTCCATGCGTGGTCGCCCTATTACAGTGGCCGCCACATGTGCCGACATCCTAGCCCGCACGCTTGAGCGTTGCGGCGTGAAGGTGGAGATCCTCGGATTTACCACCAAAGCGTGGAAAGGCGGTCAGTCCCGCGAAGCATGGCTCAAGGATGGCAAACCGTCTAACCCGGGACGTTTGAACGATCTGCGCCACATCATCTACAAGTCCGCAGATGCCCCTTGGCGCCGCGCCAAACGCAATCTCGGCCTGATGATGCGCGAAGGCCTGCTGAAGGAAAACATCGACGGAGAGGCTCTGGACTGGGCACACAAGCGTTTGCTTGCACGCCCGGAACGCCGCCGCATTCTGATGATGATCTCCGATGGTGCACCGGTAGATGACTGCACGCTTTCAGTGAACCCAGGAAATTATCTGGAGAAACATCTGCGCAGCGTGATTGCTGAGATCGAAAACAGATCGCCGGTCGAGCTGATCGCAATTGGTATCGGCCATGACGTGACCCGCTACTATAAACGTGCGGTAACAATTGTGGATGCAGAAGAACTGGCTGGCGCGATGACTGATCAGCTTGCTGATTTGTTTGATGAAAACAGCGGTCAGGATCGCGGTAGACGTCACGGACGCCGATGAAATTAACACGACGCATTTTGCTAACAGGAGCAGCGGCAGCGGTAACAACCGCAGTCGCTGCTTCTTTGCCTTTCAGCGAGAGCACCGCACAGCAGAGCGGCTTTCAGCCAATGAAAGTTCGCTCCAAGGAAATCAATCGCTTCAAGTTCTCTGGCACCCGAGCAGAGCAATACGGCCCCCTCATGTTTCTCGGTGGTCTGGAGCTAAGCAGCTCAAACGGTCGCTTCGGTGGCTATTCCGGCTTGCTGACACTCAACAATGGCTCTGACATCATTGCTGTCTCAGATCGCGGCCACTGGCTACGCGGCGAACTATCCCAGTCCAGCCGAGGAAAGCCTCACAAGCTGCTGGGTGCGGAAACAGCAACTCTACTGGATAGCAAGGGCAGAAAGCTTAAACGCACGTACAGAGCCGACACAGAAGGCTTAAGCATTGGCGGATCAGCCAACGCTCCCCGCATTTTCGTCAGCCATGAAGGGAAAGGTGGGATAATGACATATCCACTTAACCTGAAAACAGGCGAAGAACGCGCAAAACACCTTCTGATCCCCAAAGAGATCAGAGGCTTGGCAAAGAACAAGAGTCTTGAATCTGTTGCCGTTGCCCCTCCCAATTCTCCACTCTCCGGCGCCATCATAACTATCGCCGAACGCGGAAAGTCTCTCAAGCACAACAGACCAGCATGGATCATCGGAGGCCCGCGCCCGGGGAAATTCTGGATAGGAAAACAGGGCAACTACGATGTTACGGACGCAGCCTTCCTTCCCAATGGCGACCTCTTGATCCTGGAGCGTTTATTCAACCTCTCAGAAGGACTTGGGATGCGTCTCAGACAGTTGGATGGCTCCAACCTGCGGCCAGACCATCTCCATACAGGCAAAACTCTCCTGACGGCTGATTTCAGTTATCAGATTGATAATATGGAAGCTCTGAGCGTCCATATGAATGCTTTTGGCGAGACAGTTCTGTCCCTCATGTCAGATGACAACCGCTCATTCCTGCAGCGCACTTTGCTGCTACGCTTCATTCTGACGGATAACGAACCTTTCAGAGAGCCATTCGTTCGCGCGCCCAAAGAGGCAAAGATCGTCCCAGCACCAAAACCGAAGCCTAGGTAAGCGACTACTGTCTTTGTGAGCTGCACCCACATTCAATCCAAAAAACAAAAAAAGGCACCGGAACCAAATCCGATGCCTTTTTAAATTCTCTTCAAACGAACAGCTTATCCGCGCTGCGGAGCAGGTACCGCGCCGATTACTCCCAAAGCGATGCGGTATGGAACAAGCATGCTCATCGCGACGATGATCTTTACGCTGAAGTCGCCAATCGCCCAGGAAACCCAACGAGGAACTTCCAGAGCAAACACACCGAACAACGGTGCAACCTCTACCGCAAACGCATCGTGATTACCCAAGAACGCAAACTGTGCAGCAAAAGCAAGGCTAAAGAACAGCGCGGTATCGAGCATGGTGCCGAGTGTAGAAGAGACGACAGGCGCCTTCCACCAACGACCATCACGAAGACGATGGAACACAGTCACGTCCAGCAACTGGGCAATCAGGAATGCACTTCCTGACGCAATTGCAATGCGTGGTGTTGCCAAAACAATAGAAAGAGCAACTGCAACAGCGAAGCCAGCGTACACAACCTTGCGTGCAGCAGCAGGACCAAACTGTCGGTTAATCAAATCAGTTACGAGGAATGCCACTGGATAAGTGAAAGCACCCCAAGTAAGCAGGTCTGCTAGATTAACAGCCCCGAGCATTCCCTGAACAGGAAATTGAACGAGGTAGTTCGAAGCGACGACCACTGCGGTCATTGCCATAATGGCAAGAGCCAGTGGTCGAGCAGTATTCGACTTAGTCACGCTCAATCCCTTTCAAGAATGATGTGATTAAGCAGCTGCCTGGCGACGCTTGATTTCAGTGCGCAGCAGGCGTGCTTTTGGAGAAAGCTCAGCTTCTACAGCTTTCATCAAGAATGCGTCCAGACCACCACGGTGCTCAACAGAGCGCAGTGCGTGTGCAGAAATACGCAGCTTGTAGGTTTCGCCGAGAGTATCGCTCATCAGGGAAACGTTGCAGAGGTTTGGCAAGAAGCGACGACGGCTTCTGTTGTTTGCGTGAGACACGTTGTTGCCGGTCATCACGTCTTTACCGGTAAGTTCGCAGCGGCGTGCCATGAGGGTCACCCTTTTAATTTGTAGGCGCCCTCATTTTTGGGCGCATTCTGTTAAAACCGGCAGGTCGCGGACACCACGGCCACGCGGAACCACCTCCGGCCCTGTACGGAAAAGTTGGCTTGCTATAATTAGTACAGCAGAATTCGTCAAGGCTTTGCTGCCTATTTGCCTGTTCGAAGCCCATTTTTCAATCAAAACTCGAACAAACTCACATCTCTTAACCACCGTGTTACCATGTTTAGGTAGTTTCATATTTCAATGAGTTTGAATTTTTTGTTCAGTTTCCTGAGTTCTCAGGCTGTCAGGCGCGAATGTCTGCGGCTGCGGAGGTACAGTATCGTGCGAGTAACAGTTTCAAAGGTTTGCAATTTTCTTGGCAAATCGAGCGTAATAGCCGTCGCAGCACTTTCATTTGGCACACTATCCACAGCTGCATTGGGGAAAACAGAGCGCCTCGGCGGTGTCTACAATATTTCTTATGCAGGCTTCACTGTGGGAAAAGGCTCCTTCTCGCTTATTCTCAGAGAGAACGCCTACTCCGCCAAAGTGGGCATGGAGCCCGCTGGCATTGGAACACTCTTCTCCACAGGCAAAGGCGGCGCACACGCGACCGGGTGGATGAAAGGTGCAAAAGTTCTGCCAAGCACTTACACCATGGCCTCTCGTGCATCCAACCGAGACTTCTATGTCAATCTCGGTCAGGGGTCCGGCCATGTCCGCACAACCCAGGTCACTCCAAAATATAAACCTTCCAAGACCCGCGTTAAGGTCACAGGCAAGCATAAGCTCAATGCGATGGACCCGTTAAGTGCAGCGATTGTACGCGCACCGTCCCGCTCAAAAGTGCTTGATCCATCAGTATGTAATCGCAAGCTGCCAATCTATGATGGTTGGGCACGCTTCAACATAAATATGAAATTCAAGGAAGTCCGTGAAGTTTCTGGCAAAGGCTACACCGGCCCGGTAGTTGTCTGCTCCGCACGCTGGGAACCCGTTGCTGGACACCGCCCAGAAAAAAAGGCTGTTCAGTATCTGGCTAAGAATGCAAACATTGAGACATGGCTCGCACCGATCGGAAACACCGGTGTTCTCATTCCATATAGGGTCTCCATTCCTACATCCACAGGCACACTTGTCTTGGAAGCAGCAGAGCTCAATATGCCGCAAACGTCAGGACTTCGCAAAAAAACAGCATCTAGGTAGGATTTGCACTTTAATCCCAAACCTTCTTGTCTGAAGGGGTTCAAACACCCACATTTGTGATGCAAAGCCTTGACAGATGACCCAGCTGTCGCCAGTGTCGCGCCAAAATTATAGCGCGGTCCAACGCCTTTTAGTCGGCGGGTCAAGCCCGCTGATTGTTACGAGTGAATATCCAATATGCGCAGTTACCTCGAATTCGAAAAACCAGTTGCTGACCTTGAAGGTAAAGTACAGGAATTGAAGATCCTGGCTGAAGGTGGGGAAGCGGTTGATGTGGAAGACGAGATTGCCCGTCTTCAGGAAAAAGCAGATCAGGCACTCAGCGACATCTACTCCCGCTTGACGCCTTGGCAGAAAACTCTGGTGGCTCGCCATCCAGACCGTCCACATTCACTGGACTACATCAATACCCTGATCTCAGATTTCACACCTCTTGCCGGTGACCGCAAATTCTCCGAGGATTGCGCAATTATTGCAGGCTTTGGTCGTTTTCGTGGACAGTCAGTCGCTATTCTTGGTCAGGAAAAAGGTAACAACACCGAAAGCCGCCTGAAGCATAACTTCGGCATGGCACGTCCGGAAGGTTACCGTAAAGCCGTTCGCATCATGGAACTGGCAGATCGTTTCAACATCCCTGTTGTCTCTTTTGTGGACACTGCAGGTGCATACCCAGGGATCGGCGCTGAAGAGCGCGGTCAGGCAGAAGCGATCGCACGCTCAACTGACATGTGCCTCGGCCTTGGTGTTCCAAACATCTCCATCGTTATTGGTGAAGGTGGTTCTGGCGGTGCGATTGCAATTGCAACCACCAACCACGTAGCAATGATGGAACACTCCATCTATTCCGTGATCTCTCCGGAAGCAGGCGCATCCATTTTGTGGCGCGACAGCACCCGTGCACAAGACGCGGCGACCAACATGAAGATCACCGCAGAAGACCTTTCCAGCTTCCGCGTCATTGATGAAATCATCAAAGAACCAATCGGTGGTGCTCACCGCGCAAAAGAAATCGTAATTGACCGCGCTGGCAACTCGATTGAAACCGCTCTGAGTAAGATGGCTGGTCAGTCTGCAGACGAGCTCAAGAAGCACCGTCGCGAGAAGTTCTTACGCATAGGTCGTGAACTCGGCTGATTCGAACCTACGATTTATTGTGGGTATCCACTAAATTTTTTATAAAAGGCATCAGAAGTATATCTAATGCCTTTTTTGTTTGATCCAATCAAACTCGGGGGAAAGTGCATCTTGGGGAATACCCCTCAATCTCAGAGAGAATGATCTGTGGTAAGATTCGATCAACCTTAACCCAGATAGTCTTAGTATCGAGTCGAGATTGGGGTTTGGGCAAACTAGCCCCAGCATGGTGGGTCAAGCACATGATTAGAGTGTTTCAGGGAGAGACTGGCAAGAACGTAAAGCGTGCTGCAGCGCTTGCGCTGGCTTTAACGCTAGCAGCTTGTCAGGGAACAGAGTTTGGCGCTGAGAAGCACCAGCAACCTGTGAGCAAAAGCCTTTCCAACAGAATGAAATCCAAGGACATGGAGCTCAAGTCTCCAATCATGGTTCGTCTGTTCAAGCAGGAGTCTGAATTAGAGATCTGGAAACAGACCAAATCAGGCCAGTATGCTTTGCTAGAAACCTACGAGATCTGCAAATGGTCCGGCAAACTCGGCCCAAAGCTCAAGGAAGGCGACCGACAGGCACCAGAAGGCTTCTACGAAGTCACACCGGGCCTGATGAATCCGTTTTCCTCTTACTATCTCGCATTCAACCTTGGTTTCCCAAACAAGTTTGACCGTGCTCATGATCGCACCGGCTCAAACTTGATGGTCCATGGCGCCTGCTCTTCTCGTGGTTGCTACGCCATGACGGACGAACAGATTGCAGATATCTACTCTCTTGGCCGTGATAGCTTCCTTGGTGGTCAGAGAAAGTTTCAGGTCCAGGCCTTCCCATTCCGCATGACACCGGACAACATGGCGAAGAACGCCAGTTCCGAGCATTATGAATTCTGGCGGATGCTGAAGCGTGGTTATGACCACTTTGAAGTCACCAAACGCCCTCCTTCCATTGAAGTCTGCGAAAAGGAATATGTCTTCAACGCGAAGGCAGATACACGTGGCACCAAATTCAACGCACGGGGTGCTTGCCCTGCCTACACAGTGCCTGAGCACATCGCAGTGGCAGTCGCAGAAAAGCAAACTCGGGATGCACGCGAGACTGCTGAGATCCAGATCGCTATGGAAAACAGTAAAATTCGCAAAGAAAAGATTGCAGCATTCTTTGGTGGCACCTCAACAACTGATGTTGCAAAAGCAGAGGCACCAAACGCAACACCTGTAAATGTAGAAGCAGCAAAAGTTCTGGCACTAGCAGCTGAAGAGCCATCCCCAGCACCACAGAAAGCCTCTGAATCAGAACGCGCTTTCAGCTACTTCACATCCCTGTTCTCTAACAGCCGTATCGGCGAAGAGAAAAAAGTCGTTGCAGAGGTCGTAAATCCATACCCAGCCGCCCCTGCACCACGCATCAAACCGCAATTGTGACTTTGCGTTAATCGAAACCTAGCCTGACTTATGTACGTTGGTCTCAACGAAGATCAACAAGTCAGGTTAGGCAGATGCCAGGCTCAAAAACCTTCTTTGGAAAGTACCACAGCAAAGCGTACATCAACGAACGGCGCCATCTGCGCGGCCTGCTAGGCTACTACATTAAATACATTCCAATGTCTTGGGGCGTGCGACTAGGCCTCTCCTCCGGCATCCTGACAAGGTATGGTGTTGAACTCACCCCCAATGTCTTCGATGCCACATTCCGCACGTGCTGCGAAGGTGGCTATGGCACATTCCTCACCAGCTATCTTGTAGACTACGAAAAGCCCTTCATCATGCTGGATATCGGCGCAAATCAAGGCCTCTTCAGCCTGCTTGCCGCTCAAAATACAAACTGCCAGCAAGTCATAGCTTTCGAGCCCGTCGCCAACACATTCCAACTGCTTGAGCAAAACATCGAGCTTAACCTTGCCGCATCTCGCATAAAGACAGTGCAAGCAGCAGTGTCTGATCACACAGGCCAAGCTAAGATCTTCCTCAGTAAAACCCATAGCGGCGGCGCATCCCTCAGCCAAAACACCGTGCATTCAGACGAAAAAACAGAAGAGATTCAAACCATATCTGCCCAGCAGTTAGACGAGATGATCACTGATGAAATCGACATCGTGGTCAAACTCAATGCCGAAGGGCACGAAGAGACCGTAATAAAAGAGCTCATCAAGACAAGCTTCTTTCCTCGAGTTCAGTCAATTTTCTATGAGAGAGATGTCAGATGGTCCGATCCAAACATGCTCAAAAATCTTCTGGAAGAGCAAGGCTTCAAAAGCTTCAAGAGAGTTGGTCATGAACCACGCTTAGATGTACTGGCAAGCCGTGAGCCTGACGAAACCTAAGCCCAGATCGCCATACGCAAACCACGTTCATCTCGCCCAAAGTCAGTTGGGAAAGGCTCCGCATCGCCATTCAATAGTCGCTCCGCGATAACGGCATTCACAGCAGCATCCATCAAGTCATCCCGAGCAGCACCTTTGGGTGGTTTCTGGTCCAGAAAGTTCGCCACAAAGCCAAACTGCACAAGCAAGTCCCTACGCGCATCCAAGCCCGCAGGATAGCTGCTTCCCTTGACCTTCTTAGGAATAGCAATAGGCTCCTGCCCGTTTAAGCGCCAGAATGCCACCTCAGGATGAACTTCATACACCCGTGTTTCCAACTCAGGCGTCATAAGCTGATCAATCTCTCTAATTTTTGGGAAGATATGGAACGCTTGCTTGGATACTTTTTTAGGTGGTGTTGAATGCGCCAGCGCAGCAGAACAAGCCTCGCGATAATCCTCACAATAGATTGCAGCCCGGGCGGGAATGGAAAACACCGTTGACTGTCGCATACCTAAAAGAGGGCGAACCGCCTTCTCAGGTCCACGACCATTGCTGCCAATCCTCTGCGGCAATCCAATCGGCATATCAACCGCAATCTTACGCGGTTCATGTTCAGAGGCCAGCAAATCTGCAAAATGAGGAAAGATCTGCACTTCAGATGCACGGTTTGAGCCAACCCAGCGAAAAACAGCAACCCAACCTGCTTTGCAACCGTCAACCCCAGCCACACAGACCGGATCAACAGCCACGGCTTCAGGCACGTTCAGGTGCCTCAACCACCCGGCGGGTATTCACAAGCGCCATCGGCTGGATAAGCGGATCTTGGTGTTCAGCATAAAGCAAATCATCCGAACCAACTTTGACAGAGCGCGCAACCAGCTCAAACGTTGAAGCTGTTGCTTTCTTCAATGCCTCTTCATCGCTTTGTCCACTCAAACGGCGAGCCAGATAAAGCGCTGCCAACAAGTCACCAGTGCCATGCGGTGCGCCCTGCACTTCAGCGTGCTCAATCGCGAGGCTACCACGCGGTCCAACCAACAAATTGGAGATGGAGTTACGTCGGATTGCTGGCGACGATGTAATGATCGTCCGCTCCACTTGCAGTGTACGCGCTGCCGCAACGGCTTCATTTTCCATTTCAGTACCAAAACCGCTAAGCCATGCGAGCTCAAAACGGTTTGGCGTAATCACGTCAGCAAGCGGCAACAGTTGGTCACGAATAGCTTCAGCAATCGGCTCGGCAACGTAAAGGCCACCTTTATCACCAATTACTGGATCGCACAGATAGACCGCATCATCATTGCGAGCCTTCACTTCCTGCACAATCTTCGCAACATCAGAAACCTGAGCCGCATTTGCCATGTAGCCAGAGATAACGCCCTTCACAGTATTCAACCGATCACTGGCGCAAATCTGCTCAACGATATGCTTGAAGGCTTCTTCACTGGCCGAGATACGTTCACCAGCACCTTGTCCCGGATGCCATGGCAGAACAATAGTTGGCAGCATCCAGACATTAAAGCCCATGCGCTCCAGTGCAAAAACAGCACTACGCATGCCAACGCAACCGCTGACAACCTGCGAAGAGATCACCAAAACCGAAGGCTTCTCCTTCGGAGCGTTTTCTCTGATTTTATGTTCTACTTTTTTGACAAACCGCTCAAGCGACATCTAGGAAATCTCGTGTTCAGATGAAACGCCAGTACCAAAACGTTTCTCGATATAATCAAGAACCATCACTTTAAACTCATCAGCGATGTTCGGCCCGCGCAGAGTAACAGTTTTAGCACCATCAACAAACACAGGTGCAGCAGGTGTTTCACCGGTACCAGGCAAAGAGATACCAATGTCAGCATGCTTGGATTCACCTGGGCCATTCACGATGCAGCCCATAACGGCAACGTTGAGTTCCTCAACACCTGGATATTGTTCACGCCACTTCGGCATACTTTCACGGATATGCGCCTGAATGTCCTGAGCCAACTCCTGAAAGACTGTAGAGGTCGTGCGTCCACACCCCGGACAAGCAGCAACAATCGGCACAAAGCTGCGGAAACCCATCGTCTGAAGCAGCTCCTGAGAAACTTGAACTTCACGCGTGCGGTCTCCACCCGGCTCAGGTGTCAACGAAATACGAATAGTATCGCCAATGCCCTGCTGCAACAGAATACCCATGGAAGCAGAAGACGCCACAATGCCTTTTGTCCCCATGCCAGCTTCAGTCAAACCAAGGTGAAGAGCATAATCGCAACGCTGTGCCAGATCCGTATAAACAGCAATCAAATCCTGAACCTGTGAGACTTTCGCAGACAAAATGATCTTGTCGCGACCAAGCCCCAACTCTTCAGCACGTTGAGCAGACAACAGACCAGATTGGCAAATCGCTTCGCGCATCACTTGTTGCGCTGTCAGCGGAGAGCCTTCCTCCTGGTTTTTATCCATCAAATGCGTCAGCAGCTCTTGGTCAAGCGACCCCCAGTTCACACCAATTCGAACCGGTTTGTTGTGCTTCATCGCCATTTCGATGATCTGACCAAACTGTTTGTCTTTTTTGGTCTTGAAGCCAACATTCCCCGGATTGATCCGATACTTATCAAGCGCTTCAGCACAATCAGGATGATCTGCCAACAGCTTGTGTCCGATATAGTGGAAGTCCCCAACCAGCGGAACAGTGACCCCAATCCGGTCCAGACGCTCTTTGATACGCGGAACAGCGGCAGCAGCTTCATCGCGATCAACAGTAATACGAACCAGCTCAGACCCGGCACGCGCCAAAGCAGAAACCTGCGCAACCGTTGAATCTATGTCTGCGGTATCGGTGTTCGTCATGGACTGAACAACGACAGGCGCTTCGCCGCCAACAATAACCCCACCAACGTCTACAGCCACAGAACGACGGCGCGGAAACGGGGAAGAAATATAGGTTTGGCTCTTGTCAGTCATGATCATTCCACTGGGATAAATCTTTAGGCAAGCAAGTGCAGCATGCAGCCCGCGCTGTCAACTTTTTAGCGCAAGCTCAACTCAGTTTGATGTCATCGCCAGACGCCATCATGCACCCCAAGATTTCACAGTAAACCTCTCCTCAGAATGATGCTAGATCCACTCCATCATCAGCCTACTGAAAATAGCCATCAACTTTTGATGCGATGCACTCATCACTAACCTTCCATTAAGGACAAAAGACAGATCAGTAGTCAGTTTTGGCCTTTTTGCACTGCACGCTAAACAACTATGCTTTTTGCTAATGCAACCAGATTAAAAAGTGGCGCAAGCTCACACCAACACTTTTTTCAATACATTTGGGCAGGAGACACGAAATGCTCTCAGGAAAAACCGCTGTAATCACTGGGTCCACATCAGGCATCGGCCTTGCTTATGCCCGCGCAATGGCAGAGCAAGGTGCCAACATCATGATCAACGGGTTTGGTGATGCTGATGCCATCGAGAAAGAGCGCTCTGCGATCGAAGCCGACTTCGGCGTAAAATGCGTGTACTCACCAGCCGACATGACCAAGCCTGATGAAATTCACGCAATGATCCATGATGCGGTTAAATCCCTCGGTTCCGTCGATGTCCTCGTCAACAATGCAGGCATTCAGCATGTTGAAGCCATTGAGCATTTCCCAGTCGACAAATGGGATGCCATCATCGCAATCAACTTGTCTTCCGCATTCCACACCATCCGTACTGCCGTGCCATACATGCGCAAAGCAGGCTGGGGCCGCATCATCAACACCGCATCCGCTCACGCGCTGGTGGCCTCCCCATTCAAGGCAGCCTACGTTTCCGCAAAACACGGCATCGCAGGCTTGACCAAAACTGTCGCGCTGGAAGTCGCAGAGGACAACATCACCGCGAACGCCATTTGCCCAGGCTACGTTTGGACACCGCTCGTCGAAAAGCAAATCCCGGATACCATGAAAGCCCGCAACATGACTGAGGAGCAGGTGAAAAAAGAAGTTCTGCTCGCAGCTCAGCCAACCAAAGAGTTCGTAACTGTCGATCAGGTCGCTGGCCTTGCTGTGTTCTTGTGCTCGGATACAGCTGCTTCAATTACCGGCACTCTGTTGCCAATAGACGGCGGCTGGACAGCACAATAACGCTCAGATGATTTCCCGGAGTTTTCTTTTCCAAGCGACCCATGGAGGTCCATATGGCAACTACTCGGAAGACCGCGAAAAAAGAACGAAAGAAAATCAATCTGGCCTTACAAGGTGGAGGCGCCCATGGCGCCTTTACCTGGGGCGTTCTGGATTGGCTCCTTGAAAACGAAGATTGGGAGATCACCGCCATCTCAGGCACAAGCGCAGGTGCCATGAACGCAGCTGTTATGGCTGATGGCCTCGTTGAAGGCGGGCAGCAAGGCGCAAGAGATGCCCTCGCCCGCTTTTGGAAGTCTGTAAGCGCGGCTGCAGAAACCAGTCCATTCCAACGCAGCCCAATGGATGTCTATTGTGGCAATTGGAGCATGGACAATTCTCCGACATATCTGGCATGGGACCTGCTTTCCCGCATCATGTCCCCCTACCAGCTAAATCCAATCAACTACAATCCACTCCGCGACCTCGTTGCTGAGCAAATCAACTTCGAACGCGTACGAAGTTGTGACCAGATGCAGGTCTATGTTGCCGCGACCAATGTTCGAACCGGAAAAATCAAAGTTTTCGCAAAAGAAGAGCTAACCCTTGATTCACTCATGGCGTCTGGTTGCTTGCCGCACATGTACCAAGCGGTAGAAATTGGAGACGAAGCCTATTGGGATGGCGGCTTTATGGGCAACCCGCCCTTGTTCCCTCTATTCCAACACGGCGGCTCGACTGATGTACTGCTTATTCAGGTCAATCCAGTTGAAAGAGTTGAACTCCCGCACACCGCTCAGGAAATCTCTGAGCGCATGAATGAGATTACCTTCAACTCAACCCTGCTACGCGAGCTTCGCGCTATTGAGTTTGTGACACGGCTTATTGACGAAGGTCGCCTTGATTCGAACGAATACACCCGCGTTTACATGCACAGAATAGAAGCAACAAAAGATCTCGCTCCTTTCGGAGCTTCATCCAAGGTAAACGCTCAGTGGGAATTTGTAGAACTTTTGCACGACATCGGCCGTCAAGCTGCAAAAAAGTGGGCGCACGATAATTACGACAGCATAGGCAAACGCAGCACGCTAAATCTGGATCATGAGTTTAACTAGACCTGAACGCAAAAGTTAACACTCCCAAACCGCATTGCAAATTGCGACGCAGCATAGGTAAGCAATCTGTTAAATTAACCCGCATTTTGGATAGAAGAAGCGCCGCCACCCTAGATATTGTGCCAAAAATTTATCGTAAAACTGGCACAGCTTTTGCTTTTAAATAGGCAGCTGATATCAAGGTACTGCGTAATCAGCTTTAGAGAATATAAAGAGGGTTTTTGAGCGTGTATTCAAAGCCCTCTTTTTCTTTGGGCAATGCATCCTCGCTACACACAGCTCTCAGAAAAAATCGTTTTATCCCTAAAAAAGTCTTTCAAAAAAATCAGCGTGCCAACCTTTTGGCAAGATTTTAGCGTTAGGAAAGACACGCTGATTGTTGAGTTATGCGTATTCAGCGCTACAGCGGAAGGAGCAGGCGTTTGCGACCCGACTTGCTTCTTCCGCTCACAAACCTTAAAGCACATCTCTTAGCCCTTGATTTAGTAAGGAACCCACGCGCTCGCAAGGGTAAAGGGCTTTATTTGACCGATATCACATCATGTTCAGCTCTGCACGTAAAGCGTGTTCACTATTTCACTATTACAATCTTTGCGTTTGATCGGCCATTTGCCTGAATCAAACTGAACAGTCTCTTGGCGTTTTTCGGATGCAGCCGCACACAACCATGTGAAGCAGGCGCACCTAAACGCTTAACCACATCCGTTCCATGAATGGCATAACCCTTATAGAAAAACACGGAGTAAGGCATAGGTGCCCCGTTATACTTGCGAGAGAAATACCGCCTATGCATCCGCGTTGGTTTAAAGGTACCCACTGGCGTTCTGTAGCCACGCCGGGCCGTCGAAACAGGCCACGAATGTTGAACCTTCCCATCCACGAAGATCCGCATTCTTTGTTCGGAAATATCAATCTTAGCCAGCACTTTAGTAGAGGATGCTTTGGCTGGAACCATAAGCAACAAACAGATGAACAGAAGTCCTGATATAGTAATTATTGTACGCATACTGAAGACCCCTCACTAAACGCAATACTCAAAGTGAATTAGCACGCGCATCATCAGGAGTCTTTCAACGACATATTCCAAGGGTATTATTAACGATCTATCAGAAGAGATACCTCAATACTTAGGTAATATAACTCTCAATACCAATACATTACGCATACTTTGTTGTTCATGAATATACACAAAGCTTCACTTCAAACATCGCTTTATTAACGACACATTCAATTAGGACTCACAGTGCATGCGGCAAATAAAAAGCCCGGAAATCCTTCCGGGCTTCATTCATCAAATCCATCCAACACTCTGGTTGCCTAGAACATATCCCAGGCAAACCGGTAAGTCGCACCAAAACCGACAGACCACATATTATCATTTTGCGTGATCGGACTATCTGCAGCATCACCAATCAAACGGTCATACCCACCTTGGAGGTGCAGCCCAATGTGATCTGTAAGCGCATAGCTTGCACGCATAACACCGCCAACGCTCTTGAAACCGCCTTCTGCGGTGTATGGGCCGGATGGAGTACCTGCAGCAACGCTAAAGTAAGTGTTCATGTATGAACCATCAGCAGCATCAACGCGCGGACCAAATACAAACGTCAAGCGGTCTGTAACTTCAGTGATCACATCAATTCCGGCACGCCCGACAAAGCCGCGGTGACCGTTAAAGCCGTGGCGCACCTCAATGAATGCACGGAACCAATCATGACGGAAGCCTCCGCCAAGCCCGACCTCACCAGCCCAAGGCACGCGAGTTGTCCCTGTCAATGAAGAGGAATCGGAAGGATTACGCTCTCCCACAAACCCAAAAGACGGATAGATGAAGAGTCCTTGTGTCTCTCCTTCTTTCACCTGACCGAAGCCCGGCAGGTAAAACCGCGAAAACGCGATCAACGGTAGCGGATAGATGATGTATTCATCCGCGCCGTCATACTTGGGGTTCACAAAACCAGCCACGCCAATATCAACGACGTACCTCTTACTGGCTTGCTCGTCAGTCAAATCACCTGGCGTAAAGTTATCTTCTGCCAGTGCATGACTGGAAACGGAAGCAAGCGCTAAGCCTGCAAGAATACGAAGAGAGGCGGTCATAGGTGCAGCCTTGATCGGAAAAGTAATTACCACCTATGATATACGCTTTAAGTCACTTTGAAGACCTGCAGTTTCAGGAGTTTTCTACAGACTGTTGCCCATAGGCATCATAAAACTGAACAAGTGGTAGTTTTTTCATCTCAATTCACATTGACTGAGTAAAACAAGTCCATCAATTCCCCGTGAAACCAAAGCGTTTTCTTCAATCCTTTCAGTAAATCGGCACTCAAAAAATCTTTTTGAATCAACAAGCCTCCGATCAGAACAGATAAATTCTGCGGCATCTGGACAAACGCAACGTCAATTTCAAATATCCGGAAAAATAATCCTCTTGGTTTCAGAGGCTATGACGATTATTCCTAGAAAATTCAGTGATAGTGGCTGTTCTCTATCCTAATGAAACAAAAACAACGCCCCAGCCATCTGAAAGGTGCCAAACACATGTTTCTCAGCGTCTTTGAAATTTTCAAGATCGGTATAGGTCCGTCTTCGTCCCATACAATGGGACCGATGACCGCCGCCGCACGTTTCCTGGATGAATTGAGAGACGGCCGGCGCATATGGCCCGGCGCAGGTGCACCTAAGAGATTGCGCTGCACTCTTCATGGCTCACTCGCCTGGACAGGCAAAGGCCATGCCACAGACAGAGCTGTTATTCTCGGACTTGCAGGCTGCACGCCAGAAACTCTGGACCCGGATGAAGCAGAAGCGCTCGAAAAACAGATCGCAACAGAAAAGAAGCTCCATCTTCCTGACCTGCCAGAGTTGGATTTCGATCCCGATAAAGACGTTATCTTCGATTTCGAGAAAAACCTGCCAGGCCACGCAAATGGTATGGTGATCGAAGCTTACGATGCCCAAGATCGCCTGCATCTTCAGGAAACATTCTATTCCATCGGCGGCGGGTTCGTGCTGACCGAGGAGGAACTGGATCGCCTGAAAGCTGCTGAAGCATCAGGTGATCAAGCCCCCGATGAAATTAAAGGCATGCCTTACCCATTCGCCACAGCGCAAGAAATGCTGGAGATGGGACAAAAATCCGGCAAAACCATTGCTGAGATGAAGCGCGCCAACGAGATCACCTCTCTGGATCCACAAGAACTGGACACCAAGCTCTGGAAAATCTGGGATGTGATGAACGCCTGTATGGAACGCGGTCTAAATACAGAAGGCGAACTACCGGGCGGTCTTACAGTTAAGCGTCGTGCAGCCGCAATCAAACAACAGCTGGAAGATGAGCGCGGCAACAACATGAGCATGCCTCATGTTGCCAACGACTGGCTCTCTGTCTACGCAATGGCGGTGAACGAAGAAAACGCTGCTGGCGGCAAGGTCGTCACCGCACCAACAAACGGCGCAGCAGGCGTTATCCCGGCAACCGTCAAGTATTACCGTGAGCATTGCCCAGGCAGTAACGATGAGGGCATAAAAACCTTCCTCCTCACATCAGCAGCTGTTGGTGGCATAATCAAACACAATGCATCTATTTCTGGTGCTGAAGTTGGTTGTCAGGGCGAAGTTGGCTCCGCCGCTGCAATGGCAGCCGCAGGCCTTTGCGCAGCTCTTGGCGGCACGAACGAGCAGATTGAGAACGCAGCTGAAATCGCTCTGGAGCATCACCTTGGCATGACTTGTGATCCAGTCGGTGGTCTCGTTCAGGTGCCATGCATCGAGCGCAACGGCCTCGGCGCCATCAAGGCAGTCTCAGCAGCTTCTCTGGCTCTGCGTGGAGATGGCTCTCACTACATGCCACTGGACAACTGCGTTGAAGCCATGCGCCAGACTGGGGTGGAGATGAACGATAAATACAAAGAAACCAGCAAGGGCGGTCTGGCAGTCAACCTGCCAGAATGCTGATTGATCAAGCTTCGGTGGGGGCAGTCTTCTGCCCCACCATCATCTGGCGCTTCGTGCCATAGCCTTTGATACGCTCCACCTCAAAACCTGCTGTTTGCAGGTTTCGGCGCACCCACCCTGCAGCCGTGTAGGTGCCAAAGGTTCCGCCAATAGCGGTTTTCTCTCCGACAGCAAGCATAAGATCCCGCCCCCACAGCTCTGGGTTCCGTGCCGGATTAAAGCCATCAAGGAACCAGGCATCAACGGGTATGGACAGGGTTGGCAGCATCTCACGAGCATCCCCAACACCAAGCAGCAGTCGCACACCATCAATGGTGATTGGATTCCAACCCGGCTGAGGCTTCCATGCAGCCAGCAGCTTGTCTTTAAACTCTTTGATCTCGGGCCATTGCGACAGAGCTTTCTCAATCTCCGGCGCTTCCATCGGATACAACTCAAACGAAACATAAGTCAGCTTGGCCCGCTCAGCTTCTGGCAAACTCAGAAGCAACTCCAACGTGGCGAGAAAATTAAGCCCGGTTCCAAATCCCAGTTCAGCAATAGTAAAAGACTGTGCACCCACCCAGCGTTCAGGGAGTTGATTACCCTGCAGAAATACGTAGCGCGTTTCGCCTAATCCACCGGCTTTGGAGTAATAAGTATCTCCAAACTGCGACGCATAAGGCACATTCGCATCATCCCATTCCAATTTTGGGCGCTCTGTCATATGTCTAAGCCAAATCTCTAACGTAAAAATCGGTCTGGGCTTATACCCCAACCTGGGAAATAAAAAAACATGACCTACGATATAGTTGTTGTTGGAGGGGGAATTTTCGGACTTAGCGTCGCCAAAGCCGCACTCGGAAAAGGCTTGAAAGTCGCTCTTCTGGAAAAAAACACCATCGCATCAGGCGCCAGCGCTGGCCTTGTTGGTGCGTTGATGCCTCACGTACCAAGTAAATGGAACGACAAAAAGCAATTCCAGCTGGATGCGCTGATCGAACTCTCCGATATCGTGGAGGAGCTGGAAGAAGCCACCGGCCTTTCTGTCGGCTATAGCCGTGCAGGTCGTCTGATTCCGCTTTACACTGACCCCAAGCTCGAACATGCCCTCTCCCGCGTTGAAGAAAGCAAGCAACGCTGGAGAAGTGATGAAACTGGCTTCACTTTCAATGTGGTGAAAAAAACGCCGTTCAATGACTGGCTCACACCAGAAGCCGCCCCACTTGGCATCATTTGGGACACCTTGGCAGCACGTGCCAATCCGCGCCTTGTGTCTGCAGGCCTCAAAGCTCTGTTGGAAACCCGCATCGACATCATGGAGCACACTGAGTACCTAGGCTTTGACGAAGCTACAGGGACCGTTGCACTTGGTAATGGCGAGAGCCTGAGTGCTGACCGTGTTGTCTTATCCGCAGGTTATGAAGGGTTTGAACCACTCAGCAAGATTGCAGGCAAACCCATTGGCATGGGTGTGAAAGGTCAATCCCTTTTGCTTGAATACAAAGCCGACAAGCCTCTTCCAGTGATCTATGACAACGGAATTTATGTTGTCTCACATGCCAACGGTACTGTCGCCGTCGGCTCCACCTCTGAGCAGGAGTGGACCAGCAAAGAGCCTATAGAAACAGATATTCAGACCATGCTCTTCAAGGCAGTCGGCTTTTGTCCTTCATTGAAAGGCGCGCCGATCCTCACCCGTTGGGCAGGTATCCGACCAAAATGTAAGAAACGGGACCCTTTGGTCGGCCTCATTCCAGGCAAAGACAAAACATGGGTGGCAACTGGTGGCTTCAAAATTTCCTATGCTATTTCTCATCGCATAGCAGCCTGCCTCATGCAGGAAATGTTCCCTGAACAGGATCAGGCAATCCACTTACCAGAGAGCTTCAAGCCAGCCTTCCATTTTGGATAAAGCCTGCACGAAGAGAACCAAAATCGTTTGCCCTTTCAGTTTCAGGGCAAACGACCTCTGCTAATTGGTACTTTTTCAGGTACACCTTCGGGAAATTAGCTCAAAATATAGAAAAATGAGGCATGCTGGACCTTGCAGGTGCCTCAGTTCAAAGTTACATGAGGAATAACTCTGTTTCCCAAGCTCTGTCTTCCGGGAAGCAACTCAGCTAGTTCATCTTCGCAAACTTGGAGTTTAACCAGTCCATGCGCGCTATTCTTGATGTCGTTTTCATCATTCTAAATCTTTACACGTGGGTCATTATTGCGAACGTGATCTTCTCTTGGCTCTATGCGTTCAACGTGGTGAACTCAAGCAATCAGTTCATCGCAATGATCGGGCAGACACTTTACAATCTGACTGAACCACTCCTACGCCCTATCCGCCGGTTTTTGCCAGCAATGGGTGGACTGGATCTTTCCCCGATTGTTTTGCTGCTCGGCATTTTCCTTATTGAGCGCATCATCGGCCTCTACGTTTATCCCTACGTATTTTAAGTAGTGGCTGAACAAGAACGCCCTTGGAAACTGCAGGCTGACGGAATTCTAATCACCGTCCGCCTCACCCCCAGATCCTCGAAGGATCAAGTTGAAAAGATAGGCGAGCAGTCCGATGGCCGACCGCTCGTATTGGCACGTGTTCGTGCAGTGCCAGAAAAAGGCGCTGCAAACAAAGCTGTTGCAAACCTTTTTGCGAAAGTACTCTCAGTTCCCAAATCATCGGCAGAAGTGATTGCAGGCTCCACCGCCCGCATAAAAACACTGCGCGTCTACGGCGAACCACAAGAGCTGCAAAAAAGGCTAGAAGATCACCTCTCCTAGCCTTCAAAGATAAATTCTGCACGTACCCTGATCAGAAAATCAAAATCAGTTCTCAAGGATACGTTTTAGTCTTCAAGCTTACGTGCTTCTTCTTCCAACATAATCGGAATACCATTCCGAATTGGATAGGCCAGCTTCGCAGCGCGGGAGACTAGCTCCTGGTTCTCAGGATTGTACTCAAGCGTCGTCTTCGTCACAGGACAAACCAACAGCTCCAAAAGCCGACGGTCCAGCTGTGGCGCTTCAAATTCGCTCATAGAGCCCTCATTCATCTTTTGTTGTTACCTGCGTTACTGAAGCGTGCTGCCAGTACCACCATTGCCACGTGCCAGCTCAACTTCAGCCAGCGCAATCAGCGTATCCGCGCGCACTTTCAGATTCTCCGTTTCCAACAGAGCCTGCTTCTCTTTCGGTCCATAAGGACTCATCATGCACAATGCATTAACCAAAACCTCGGTCGAGGCAGAATTGACACTATCCCAATCCGCTTCAAGGTCGTTCACACTCAAATATTCTTTGAGCGTAGACAGCAACAGATCTCGATCAACATCATCTTCCCCGATGCCGGTCGTCAAATCACCAGCAAAGCAGGTCGCATCAACATGACCGCGACGGAATGGGGCACGCTCTTCCAGCTCGCCACGAAGCTCAAAGCGAGAGACGCCAGACAACGTAATCAGATAGCGGCCATCGCCACTTTCCTGAAACCCTGTAATGCGCCCCATGCAGCCAACAGTGCAGAGCTTTGGCCTACCGGCCAATTCTTCATCACTTGTTTCAAACTGCGGCTGAATTACCCCAATCATGCGATCAGTACGCAAAGCACTGTCGATCATCGACGTATAGCGCGGCTCAAATACATTGAGAGGCATATGGGAGCGCGGGAGCAAGATAGCTCCCGGCAAAACAAACAACGGCACAACCTGCGGCAGATCATCCAGACCTGCGTAGGTCGCATTTCCAACAGTCATCGAGGCCACTTAAGTGCTCTCCGCTCTTATCATTAGGCCAAGATTACGAGAATAAAATTGAGGAGAGTTTACGGCGACCATAAGCAGAACCTGCATCTTTAAAGCCCCAGGCTTCAAAAAACTGCAATAACTGCTTGCGCGCGCCATCTTCATTCCACTCACGTTCACGGCGAATAATCTCAATCAGCTCATCAACGGCACCAGTTTTGTCCCCTTTACCGTTCAGTGCGAGCGCAAGGTCAAAACGAGCCTGATGATCATCTGCATTCGCTTCTACGCGCTCACGCAACTCTGCAAGGTCATCAAGCCCCTCAGATTGCTCGGCGAGTTCAAGCGCAGCCTTAGCGGCTGCAAAATGCTGGGAGCCCTGCTCATCTTCCGGGATCATATCGAGCATCTGTTTTGCATGGTCTTTCTCACCAAGCGCCAGATAGCACATAGCAAGCCCACACAACGCCTGCACGTTACCAGCATCGATAGAAAGCGCGCTACCGTAAAGCTGCGCAGCTTCTGGATACCCTTCTGCATCACGAAGCTCATCAGCCTTCTCAAGCATCACTTCCAGATCACTTGGACCAATGTTTACGCCAATCCGATCGAGAAACTTTTTAATTTCACCTTCGGTCTGCGCACCCATAAACCCGTCAACAGGCTGACCACCTTTAAACGCAAACACTGCCGGGATCGACTGAACACCCATCTGACCCGCAACTTCCGGGTAGTCTTCGATGTTCATCTTCACCAGCTTGAGAGCACCATTCGCTTCTTTGACGACTTTTTCAAGCGTCGGCGTAAGCTGCTTACAAGGACCACACCATGGCGCCCAGAAGTCAACAAGAACCACCTGATTACGGGAGCCCTCAATAACGTCCTGCACAAAGGTCTGAGTGGTCGTATCAACAATCAAGTCAGCAGCATTAACTGCTGGAGCAGCGGATGGAGATGCCGCACCAGCCTGTGTGTTGGTCTGGTAACCGCCGCCATATCCACCGCCAAGGGAGCCACCAAAGCTGCCACCTACGGAATAACCGGATCCACTCATTATTTTGACCCTTTACTGAATTGGGAGCTGCTCATATCAGCGCTCCGCATATCAAAATCTCTAACTGCTGCCTAAAATGGTCTTAGATGAGGCCAATTACAATTGGCGATCACCCAGTTTTTATAGATCTTCAGTGACTTTCTGCGCCTCAGCAGAAACCGCAAGCACTTTGGCATCATGCCCACATGCCTTGGCAAACACCATCAGACCTTCCGCTGAAATCGCCGTGGAAGCATTATTTAGTAACGGATGAAAGTTCAAAACTTCCTGCTCCATCATATCTGCATCAAACACCACGGATACACGTTGCGCTCCCCGATCATTAATCAAAGAGAATGGCGTGACAGATCCTGGAGTAACACCCAGCACCTCTTCAAGCAGATCAGCCTTGCCAAATGAAACACGACCAGATGCGCCAATAATGCTCGAAATTTTCTTCAGATCTATCGTAGCATCATGAAGGGCCACGACCAAAAAGAGATTTCCTTTTTTGTCTTTAAGGAAGAGATTCTTAGTGTGCCCGCCTGAAATGCGGTCATGCAGATCAGCCGATTCAGCAACCGTAAAAACCGGCTCATGATCGATTGTAGAAACCGGTATGTTCAAGTCTTCCAAAAAAGATATCAGTTGCGAACGGCTTGCTGGCATGTAGAACGACCTCTCCCAAGTCTCTGAGACAAACCAAGTGTTTGTCACATAAATGCTGCACCGTTTTAAGCCACCTATAGAAAAAGGCAAGCGGTCCATAAGAACCGCCTGCCTCTAGCAAACCGGGGGCGAATAGTTTGCTTAGTGAGCCGTCATGACTGACGGATCAGGGAGTGGTGTTGAATCTGTTCGAACTGGCAGAATCGGATATTCAACGCTCGGCTGCTCTCCTGTAAGGGTCTTCAGGAAAATAGTAATTGCATCAATATCTTCTTCACTCAGTTCAGCACCAAGCTGAGAGCTGGCCATAATAGCGACTGCCTGCTTCAAATCCCAAACCTTGCCGGAATGGAAGTAAGGAGCTGTCAAATCGATATTGCGCAGCGGAGAAGCACGGAAAACGTATTCTTCCTCGGCAGTTTGAGTGACAGCAAAGCGACCTTTGTCGTTGACTGGAAGAACATCTGCACCTGGTTTTTCAACCACACCGAATGGATAGTAGCCTTCACCACCAATGTTCACACCGCCATGACAAGCGGCACACCCGGTGTCCATAAACACCTGCAGTCCCTGCTTTTCCTGCGCATTGAGAGCGTTTTCATTGCCCTCAAGAAACAGATCAAACTTGGAAGCAGGCGTAATCAAAGTAGCCTCATACGCTTCAATTGCCTTCGCCATATTGTCAAAGTTCGCTGGTAACTCCTCACCTGGGAATGCTCTTGAAAACTGCTCGGTATATCCAGGCATACTGTTCAGAACAGCTTCAACCCGCTCAGGTGTACTCGCCATTTCAACACCAGCTTGCACTGGGCCTTTGGCCTGCTCTTTCAGGTCTTCAGCACGACCATCCCAAAACTGGGCAAGGTTGAATACGGCATTCAACACAGTCGGTGCGTTACGAGGCCCCTTTTGCCATCCATGGCCAATGGATGTCTCCAGATTATCATCCCCACCCATGCCAAGGTTGTGGCAGCTGTTGCACGACAACAATCCCGAAAGCGATAATCGCGGATCAAAGAAGAGCTGACGCCCGAGATCAATTTTTTCGCGGGTAATCGTGTTGCCTTTAACACTAGGTACAGCGTGCGGGATCGGCTTGAAGTAAGAGCGCGCCTCTTCCAGCAACTCAGACTGAGCAAAAGCCCCTCCCTGAGCAGCCATGCCGAAAACAGATGCGCCAATCAATGTCTTAATTATTGCTCGCATGAATTCCTCCATCATCACGAGATAACGGAGTTTAGAATCACTACAAACAAAAGCACATTGATGCAACCGCTTGACATTTACTATGGTAATATCAAAATTTTCACCATGTCATAACGCGTAACTGTCATCGAATATATTTAGATATACAAAAAATACTTGAAATATGAATTCCGCTAATACTTACTAATACTATAAATCTAGGAAACTATAATCACAGGACATACGCAAAGCTCTCTCCTTACACTTAGAATAACTCTAATATAGACAAAAAATTGAGAGCTTTGACCGCGTGCAACTTATGTTTCTCAAGGGCATGTACTTTTCCTTCAAAACGTTCTCTTAGAATATACTAATACACGACTGCGACATACTGCCCCCAATTACAAATTGTGATCCTAAGGTCGTCTGAATGTTGTTCTTAGCCACGCTCGCTAATGTCCATTCTGAATGTGATTAAAAAAATTCCTGATCTTATTGAGATATATGAGGGAACCTGTTTCTTTTTCATGCGTCCCATCCACTACCGCGGACAAAACAACATAGGTTATTTTACTCAAGTGCAATTATTTCCACAACGATAGAACAGCCTCACATAATCGCCTATCTATTTGTTATATAATATCTTTTTCTGCATGATCGACAACTTCTGCGTCCACAATCTCTGAGAAACCCCACAATCAATTTCAAATTCCTTGTTGCATTCACCCCGAGCTTTTGTCATATAGCTCCCACCTCACCGACGGGGCCGCAACAAACGGCTCTAGCGAAACAGATGCGGGCGTAGCTCAGGGGTAGAGCATAACCTTGCCAAGGTTAGGGTCGTGAGTTCGAATCTCATCGCCCGCTCCAGTTTCTCTAAGAAACTGAGTTTTCGCGAAGTTGGAATTTTTTGGATATGCGGGCGTAGCTCAGGGGTAGAGCATAACCTTGCCAAGGTTAGGGTCGGGCGTTCGAATCGCCTCGCCCGCTCCAAAAAAACAAAACAACCGCCGCGAGGCGGTTTTTTGTTATCTGCACTTCTTCATTTCTATCAAAGCCTTAAGCAAGCTATTCATCTTCAAGCCAAGGGGGAAATGGTGTGTTCTCAGCAGACATAATATTCATGAATCGAGTCTGGAAATAATCAGTACGTCCCAGCACCGGCAGAAACCTTTGCCTGAAAAGGCGGATCGCTGTGTTGTTTGACGCTAAAAACCGTGTACCGGCATCAACCGTCTTCAAAACCTCTGCAGCAACGGGTCGTCGATCCAACATATATTGATGCGTACGCCCGGTGGAAACTTGCCACGCCAGCCACGCAGCATCCTCAATCCCTAAGTTCATCCCCCTGCCGCCAAAGGGAGAATGCACATGCGCAGCATCTCCCACCAAAAAGATCCGCCCTTTCTGATAGAGATTGGCCAATCGGTGTGAGATCCGGAAAGACGACTTCCAATTGACTTTGATAACTTTCAAAATCGGCGGCATGGTCTCTAGTGGATCAGAGTGATCGGCAACAATGCGCGCTCGTGTCGCAGAAAATGGAATGACACCAAAGATGTTGGGTGACCTGTCAAACATCGTCGGCCCATCCATCGTCAGGGTCGGCTCCAACTCCACATCGGCCAACCCCCAATCTTGCGGATACGAACTACCGGAAAAGGTAAGCCCTATTTGTGAGCGAACAATTGAATGCGCGCCATCTGCACCAATCACCATGGGTGGGTGAAACACCTCCTCATCACCGCTACTCGTTTGTATAACTGCAGTGACGACCTCATCCTCCTGCTCCAGCTTGACCAGTTCACACTCCCGCTCAACCGGCACTCCCAGCTCTGTCAGATGTCGTTCAAGAACAGTTTCAGTCTCATATTGCGGCAGGGCCAGCATAAAATTAAATGGCCCATCTAAATCTGAGAGATCAACTTCCAAAAGCTCATCACTTGGCCCACGAAAGTGGACATGGTTCATCCGCCATCCCTTATGCAACAGTTTGTTTGTCACTCCAGATGGCTGCAGGATTTGGAGGGTTCGGGGATTAATGGCAAGGGCGCGAGATTGAGCGTGAGGGCGCGAGTTCTTATCAATGATACGAGGCGTAAAGCCGCGCCGCTTCAGCTCAATTGCGGCAGTCAGCCCACTGGGCCCTGCCCCAACAATCAGAATGCGTCCTCTTTGCATTGCCATCCTACCGTACACAGGGCTTGTTGTTGCAAGCTTATGCAAAAGACGCTGTTGGAGCGTTGAACCAGTAAGGCGAACTTTAATCACTCTTGGAGGAGCTTGTTTGCCCATCTTGACCTGACTTCAAAATTGTCGTTTAGCTGCCCTCCAAGCTCTATAGGATCGTATTCGATGACAACACCTTGCCCTTGCAAGTCAGGAAAAGACTTTGAAATCTGTTGCCAGCCTTTTCTGGAAGGCAAGGCTCTACCCGAAACTGCAGAGCAGCTCATGCGCTCACGTTACAGCGCTTATGCCACAAAAAGCATTGATTACCTGAAAGACACATTGTGGCCCCGCTACCAAAAAACTTTCAACTCAATTGAGGTCACAGAATATGCTGCCCAAACTCAATGGATAGGGCTTGAGATTCTGGACACCGATAAGGGCCAGGCAGGCGACGCAAAAGGCAGTGTTCTCTTCTGTGCCAAATACCTTGCCCTTGGCCAAGTCGGGGAACAGAGAGAACTGAGCCTTTTCAAAAAACGCAAAGGTCGCTGGTACTACGTTGAGCCTATGGAAGAAGGCGCCCGCCTTTAACCCTCACAACCTGATCGAGAAAATACTGATCGAAAACGTAGACCCGCTGCAAACGCTGCGCTCAGTTCCGCTGCGTCTCCATCGCTAACTATCATATTGTGATGCAGACAACGCTTAAGCTCAGCCCTACTAGCAAACGACAAGGCCCACCCAAGTCTGCAATTTCCTCTATGAAAGTCTCGAAAACTAAGATCTCTGACTTATCATCTATCGACTGCGCATATACTCATCGCAGCTCATCATACCAATGATAGAACCTAAACTGAGGCTTACCAATATATTTGGCGCTTGATAGCAGCATAAGATGCCAACAAAAGAAAACGTCGTTTCCCTATATTTCCGCGACGTTCCCAGTACGTCAGTACAAGTTTCCCACATCTTTAGGTTGAGTCATTAGCAGTCACATTCCGCGTGGAAAAGGCCCTTTGCGTAACGGCTTAGCAGAATACCGACAAGGTTCAGACAAGCTTCGTTACATCCAAACTTATTAAAATTAGAAAAAAAACTATTTCAAAGTATCTATACATATGTGTATGTCACACAAATATGAGAATCTACTAGGAAACAACTAAATGAACGTAGTTCACGCAAACAGAATGGAGTTTATGAAGTGGCGATCATTAATACAGAACACACCTAATACTGTAGGGTCTGGGTGTGAAATTTATGAATCTACTAAAGAGCTTCACCTAAATGATGGATCTTTAGTATTAATCAGCAAACCCAACCAATATTGCACAACAATATTACAAAATTTTTCTAAGAAAGATCTTTCGGAAATACAGTACTTGCAGTTCCGTGCCTACAAACTCGTTGAACCAGGCTTTGGAGGACGGAGATACTGGGCCGTTAAAGTCATCGCTGGGAAACACCCTAAGAACCCCGGGTTACGGTTATTGGTCGTCGGTTGGGTCAAGGGCACAACCATGAAACGAGCCTTCAACGAAATAAAAAAAGTACTAAAGGGCGACGCTCAAATCTGCAAAGATCCACGTCTATAAGAACAACAAACGATAAAGCAGTAATGCTCATATGAAGGCGCTGACATTAAATGCGATCAGATTAAGAGCAACCCGCGTCAGCCTTTTCCTTTCAATTGTTTGGCTGGCAGTCCAGCGACAAAACTCATACTGAGCGAAATCCATTCTCGAAGCGCCGCCTGATCACACATCTCAGCAGCTACAAACACCAATCCCCCCATACGGCGACCACCAAGCTCAACAATCTCGGCACCATCTCGACCGAGCGCTTCAGCCTCATTGCCTTTTCCAACCCGAAACATAAAGCGTGCCTCCTCACTCTTAATACGGTGCGCCCCGGCCAGCATGTTCCCATCCAGAAAAAAGCACAGGCCACCCATCATCCGCTTCTCAGAAATCCCCATAATGCCTTCCAACTCCTCACGAAGCCGATCACTAAGTTCCTCATCATAAGCCACTTGAAACCCCTTCCAGCGTGATTGTCTTAGCCATTTTACAGACTAAGACAGTCAGCACCTCACCAAGAGGAGCCGGTCCCTGCTCAGTTTGGGCGGATGCAGGGACCGGCGCAAGCTGCACGGCTGAAGGGAGGCGTCCCTCTAGCACTGCGAGGCGGTCGCGCAGCTCTGCAATTCGCGATGTTTTCGCGTTCATATCACTCTCGGTAAATTTCACTTTGTTCTCTATATGTTCTTACATTGATTCCGTCAAATCGCACAGGAGTCAAGCATCAAAAACTGCGAGAGTATCAAAACAAGAATTTCAAAAACTTCAAGATCCGGCTAAGCCTCTGTTTTAACTCAGGGACCAATCAACACGACAACACCACAAAACAGCATTCCGAAAATATTAATTTTCATACTAGTAATAATTGACCAGAAATAATTAAGGCGTATCGCGTGCAAGAACTCCTCCTCAAATGGTCAGCAGTGCTTTTGCCCTACAGCACCCATGCAAAACTGCTGCCGATTTTGGAAAAACTATTCAACATTCTCTTCAGCAAAGGCGAAGCTGGAGGAGCACAGCGCTCTGCGCTAATTGTTTTTGCAGTACGCATCGGAAGCGCAGCACTCGCCTATATCATGCAGGTCTTTTTAGCCCGCTGGATGGGCGCCTCTGAATACGGCATCTTCATTGTTGTCTGGACGGTCGTCATCATACTGAGCGTTTTCTCAGGGCTTGGGTTTTCTGTTTCCCTTCTGCGTTTCATTCCAGAGTATCTGGAGAAGAAGCAATATGAGCTCCTCAATGGATTGCTCTTCAGCGCCCGTTTCCTTGTATTGCTTAGCTCAACAACCATTGCAGTAATTGGCGTAGCCATTGCCTGGACTTTCTCTGATTTCATTGGCAATGCATACATCCTGCCGCTTTATCTCATCGCAATCTGCCTGCCCATGCACACCTACACCGGTATGTTGGAAGGCATTGCCCGTGCGCAAGACTGGCAGCTCAAGGCAATGCTGCCAGATTTTATAGGCCGTCCTCTTCTAGTGCTCGCATTCATGTTGATTGCGCTGATGCTGGGCTATCCGCCAACAGCCGTCACAGCTTGCATCGTCACCATCGCAGCCGTCTGGACGATCACCTTCTTTCAGACAATTATGATGGAAGTCTCGCTGAACAAAGTCCGCCACGCTGCTCCACGTAAACTGCAAATAAAGTCATGGCTGCTTGTATCGGTTCCCATGTTGGCAGTTGATGGTTTCTTCCAGCTCATCACCAGCTCTGATGTCATCTTGATCGGCCTTTGGCTCCCGCCAGATCAAGTCGGAATTTATTTCGCAGCATCACGCACCCTCGCACTGATGCATTTTGTTTATTACGCGGTACGCGCCGCAAGCGCACCGCGCATGGCCCGTCTTTACCACTCTGGCGACCGAGATGGCCTCAAGGACTTCGTAACTAGCGCTGCTAAAATGACCTTCTGGCCAACACTGCTCATGGCCGGCTTTGTCATGGCCGTTGGACCATTCCTGCTCTCGTTGTTTGGAGAGGACTTTGCTCAAGGCACACCAATCCTCTACATCCTTGTCGTTGGTGTATTGGCACGCGCATCCGTTGGCCCGGTTGACGCATTACTGACCCTATCAGGACACCAAAACACCTGCGCCAAGATCTATGCCAGTGTCTTTGTGGTGAACCTTATTCTCAACACAGCACTTATTCCAACACTGGGCCTGTATGGAGCCGCCCTGGCAACCACATTGGTCATATTTTTTGAAGCATGCATTCTTTATCGCGTTGCCAACAAACGCCTTGGGTTGCACACATTCATTTTGCCATTGAAGAGACGGGAAACTCCAGTCAATGAAGCAGGATAGCACCACGATAAAGCTGCTGACACCCGGCAAAGATAAGGCAGCTGAGCACCTGTGGCAGCAACTCTCTCAGCATGCACTGGAGCCCAACCCGTTCTTCTCCAGCAGCTTCGTGAATGCATTCAACGCACACAAAGCAAATGGTTCAATCAAACTGTTACTGGCACTTGATCCTTCCGGCACAAAAGCGCTCGCGGTTATGCCCGTCGTAATGGTAAGGCGTGGCCTCCTCTTCAAACTACCAAGCACATTAGCTGGTGATTATGGGCCTCTCGGCACCCTGCTACTTTCTGAGGAAGCGACGCCAGCGACACTCAGCAAACTGCTGGAAACTGCCTGCAACTTGAGCTGGACCAAAACACTAATCCTCCCTTTCCATGGAACCGGCGGCCCCGTCTATAAGTGCCTGGAAAGCGTACTTTCAGCACACGGATGGAAGTATCAGGTTTCCTCAGAAGAAGATCGCGCCTTCCAGCTATCTGGCAGAGAAGGTCGCGCCGACTTTGACGCCCTCAAAAAACGGTCCTCATGGAAAGGTGCCTTTAAAAACCAGCGCCGGTTAGAGAAGGAAGGATCGCTTTCCTTCACCATGCTGGAAACCTCAGATGACATTCAAGCAGGACTCGAAGATTTCCTAAAGCTCGAGGCAGCTGGCTGGAAAGGCAAACAAGGCACCGCGCTCCTTTCCAGAGCACCTGATGCCGCCTTCACACGTGAGCTGGTATCAAAGTCAGGCGAAGCAGATAACATCCGTATTGGACAGTTGCGACTCGACGATAAGCTGATTGCAGCCAACATCCTACTGCGTGAGCAAGGCCGCATATTTGGCTGGAAAACAACCTTCGATGAGAGCTTCGCAAAGTTCTCACCAGGACAACTGCTCATCTATTTCAGCACTCAAAAACTTCTCAGAGATCCCGCGTTCTCAGGGGCAGACTCCCTCTCCACACCGGATAATCAGATGGCAAACAAGGCGTGGACCTCAAGGTTTCCATATGCCACGCTATTTATTAGCAAAGGCCCAATAGCCCGCTTTGCAATGTGGGAGGCACAAGCAGGAGCTCGTGCAAAGTTGGCGTTAAAGAGCAAAATTAAGAAACTGCTTGGTCGAAAATAACAGCCTAGCCTTCAACCAGCTCTGCCTCTTCCTGCGCTCTGTTCCGTAAAATCCGGCGAATAACCTTTCCGCTGGTCGTCAAAGGCATTTCAGAGACAAACTCAATCTCCCGCGGATATTCATGAGCAGAAAGCCCCACTCGCACATATTGGCGAATGTCATCAACCAAGCCTTCACTTGGTTCAAAACCATCTTTCAGAACAACATAAGCCTTCACAATCTCCGTCCGTATCGGATCTGGCTTACCGACCACAGCAGCCAGTCCAACCGCCTCATGTTTGATCAAGCAATCCTCAATCTCAGTCGGCCCAATGCGATAACCAGCTGAAGTAATGACATCATCATTGCGGCCAACGAAGTGGACATATCCATCCATATCAACAACACCCTGATCACCTGTCAGCATCCAACCACCAAGGAACTTGCTCTGATCGGCCTCAGGTTTCCGCCAATACCCCAGGAACATAACAGGCGTACCACGCCGAACTGCAATCTCGCCTTGCTCTTCTGATTCGCAAACAGATCCATCTGGACGGATAACAGCAACATCGTGTCCCGGCACAGCTTTACCAATTGCGCCCGCACGTGAAACTCCTATCCCCGCCCCAGACCCCAGCACGAGATTACACTCAGTCTGTCCGTACATCTCGTTTGGCGCAACACCGAGCGCTTCATGACACCAAGCAAATGCTTCACGTCCCAATGCTTCTCCCGCTGAGCAAACAGAACGTAGCTGGAGTTTTTCAGAATACTTACGATGGTCAACACTTCGCATCATCTTGAGTGCGGTAGGCGGAATGAACGCGTTACGAACGCCATGTCGAGCCATCAAGTCAAACGCGCCTTCCGGATCAAACTTGTCGATCCGGGCAGTTACCACCGGTACCCCGAACTTCAGCGAAGGCAGCAATGCATTCAGTAAACCTCCCGCCCAAGCCCAGTCAGCAGGTGTCCAGAATGCATCTCCAGCCTGCGGCAGCATCTCATGTGCCATTTGTATACCCGGCAAATGCCCAAGCAACACGCGGTGCGCCAGCAGCGCGCCTTTAGGCTGTCCTGTTGTGCCTGAGGTGTAAATCATCAAAGCTGGATCATCAGGGCTAGTCGCATAGCTCTCAAAGCTGTCAGAGCCTTGTTCAAGCAAGTTCCAGAAACCAACAGCTCTATCCCCAGCACCATCGACACAAATGACATGCTCAAGAAGCGGGAGCTGCTCACGAATTGCAGAAAGTTTCTCAAGTCCTGCCTGATTGGTAATCACCACTTTCGCGCCAGCGTTCTCCAGCCGATACCGCAGTGCATCTGGGCCGAACAAAGCAGCTAATGGAACGGCGACAGCTCCCAGCCGACAAATTGCAAGATGAGAGATGGCAGTTTCAGGTGCTTGCGGTAGCAGCAAGGCCACACGATCACGTGGAGCGACACCCAGAGACTGCAGCGAGTTTGCAAGCTGGCAGGAGTTTCCTTTGAGCTGACCATAGCTCCACGCTTCAATACCGCCGGAAGACAACACATGCAGCAAAGCCGTGCGCTTAGGCTCAACATCCGCCCAACGATCACAAGCATCATGAGAAATGTTGTAGCGCCTAGGAATATTCCAGCGAAACTCAGCTCGCAATTCCTCGTATGAAGTCAGTGGTGGCAGCACACCAAAAGTCCCCTAAACCCAAATTCGTTAGTGAAGAGAGTTTATCGCTGCAGCGCACAACGAGATACTGGCCTTTGGTCGCTCTTTTAGCCCCAAAAGGAAACTGGGTTAGCGCGGTCCAGCCACGACAAGACTCCAGAAAACCTTATATTTTGACCGAGGAGCATAAGCTGTTGCAATTCCAATGCGCGTTCCGTTTGCATCCAGCATCACCGCATTATGCTTCGGCGAGTCACGCCATCCCGAAAAGGCCTCTGCCCACCGGCGATAACCAGCACTGAGGTTGCCTACTGCATGAATATCGCCCTGCCCGACGCCCTTCATCAGGACGGCAAGCTTGAGATCGCCTTTGCGCGCGGCATTGACATCCTCTGCACGAGCCATTCCATCCGCCTGTGCCTGAGCAACACGCATCAAAGCTGGATCCACCGTAACCGGCGACAAATTTGTTTGAGAGCGATAGCTGGAGATCATTGAAGCCACAACACTCGCATCAATCTGAGCAGAATGGCTCTCTAAGTTCTGATAGTAGCTTGGCGTTTCCTCGGTGCTGACACAACCAGTGAGCATCAGTCCAACAGCAAGAACCAGAGCAACACTCCCACCACGAAACGTCTTCATACAAAATCACTTTTCGGCAAATTTCGAATCTTATGGACACACTACCGACTAAATGAGGCAAACCAAGCTCAAACTAAAAGCACACGTATAAGTGAATAAAAAAAGGCCGGGCGAAGCCGGCCTTTCAAACTTCTTAGATGAAACGCTAGGATGCTTCTTTCAAAGCATGAGGCTTGGCTGTCTCAGCCTTCTCAGCCTTTTCCTCAGCACCTTCAGCATCGGCATCGGTTTGCTCTTCTGGAGGTGTCAGCACACTGCCCATCTCTTCAGGGCTCAATACGCCCATAAGCCTTCCGTCCTCACAAACAACTGGAACCGGATAATCCGCTTCCAATGTTGTTGGGAGAGCTTCTTCCAGAGTGCTTTCCAGCTCCACCGCATTGCTGTCATCAGCAAAAGCATAAAGGGATGGACTATCACCTGGTTTAGCAACTTCCTCAGCAAGGCCCTCTTGTGTAACGATGCCGCGGAATTCTTTGTCTTCAACCACATAACCGAAATCTTCGTCATGACGACGCATATCAGCCAGCGCTTTTTCCATGTTGTCATGGGTAATACGCACAGCAGGTGGCTGCATAACGGTATCAACGGTCAACACGCGAGCACGGTTCACGTCACGCACAAACGCCCGCACATAATCATCAGCTGGTTCAAGCAGGATTTCTGGCGGTGTACCGACTTGTGACAGAACACCGTCCTTAAGGATCGCAATTTTGTCACCAATGCGCAAAGCTTCATCCAGATCATGCGTGATAAACACGATGGTCTTATGCAGCTTCTCCTGCAACTCCACCAATTGATCCTGCATCTGAGAGCGGATCAACGGATCAAGTGCAGAAAACGCTTCATCCATCAGCAGAATGTCAGCATCTGTTGCAAGCGCACGGGCAAGACCCACACGCTGCTGCATGCCGCCAGAAAGCTGGCTCGGGTACTGGTGCTCAAAACCACCAAGTCCAACCGTCTCAATCCACTCACGAGCAGTGGTTTCGCGGTCTGCTTTTGCAATGCCCTGCACTTCAAGACCGTAAGCAACGTTCTGCAGCACTGTCCGATGCGGCATCAGGCCAAAGCGTTGAAACACCATCGACATACGATGACGGCGGAAGTCTTCCAGCTCTTTATCGGAAAGAGCCATAACATCCTCACCATCAACCAAAATGTGCCCGTCTGTTGGGTCAATCAAGCGGTTGAAGTGACGAATAAGCGTGGACTTACCAGAACCGGAAAGGCCCATGATCACGAAGATCTCGCCCTTCTCGATGCTAAGAGAGACATCATGCAGGCCAAGAGTATGGTCAGTCTCAGCAAGCAGCTGATCCTTGCCCATACCATTTTTGACCTTGGCAAGTTCCTTATCAGGCGTCTTGCCAAAAATCTTGGTAATGTTTTGTACTTCGATCAATGCCATGTGTTAGCGCCTCACCCTGTTACCTTGCGATGCGCCTGCATCCGTTGTCCGGCTGATTGTGTGATACGGTCAAACACAACAGCAAGAACAACAATCGCTAAACCACCGAGCAAACCTTGTCCTGCATCATTACGTTGCAACCCAAGCAGAACGGTTTCACCCACGCCGCGTGCACCAATCATGGACGCAATCACCACCATAGCCAACGCCATCATCATAGTCTGGTTAATACCCTGCATGATGGAAGGCAGCGCAAGTGGGATTTGAACGCCCTTAAGGATCTGCCAGCGCGTTGCGCCAAAGGCCCGGCTCGCCTCAACAACCTCTTCATCCACGTAACGGATACCAAGATCCGTCAGACGAATAAGCGGTGGTGCAGCATAAATCACAGTTGCCAAAATAGCTGGCACCTTACCCAGACCAAACAGCATGGCCGCAGGAATAAGATAAACAAAGCTTGGAATGGTCTGCATCAAGTCCAATACCGGGTTGAGCAAAGCTCTGAAACGGTTTGAACGAGCAGAGATAACACCAAGCGGCACACCAATCACAACGGAGATCAGCACAGCAACAAGCAAGATCGCCACTGTTTGCATGGACTTTTCCCAAAGTCCCAGTGTACCGATGAACCACATTGCACCTACCATCACCAGGCTAAGCCCCCAACGACGACTCGCAGCAAAGGTAATCAGGCCGATGCAGATCAAGATCACGATAGGATCAGCGCCACGGAGAAGTCGCTCTAACCGCACCAGCAAAAATAGGATGGAGTTGGAAAAGGCCTCAAATCCATCGCCGTAATTCACGACGAGAAAATCAACCAGATCGTTTGTGGAAGTCCGGATAGGTTTCCCAAAGTTGGGAAACACGTCGAAAGCCATGTGATCCTCTTATTCTTCTTAGCAAGGATCACGGAAACAAGTCCCGTGATCGCTTTTCATTCGCTAATTTTCAAAAACAGTCAGCTGTCTTTGATATTACAGAGCAGATTTCACACGCTCAGCGACATCAGCTGGAACCCAGCCGGTCCAGATTTCTTCGTTGTTTTTCAGGAATTCAGCAGCAGCGTCATCGGTGGTTCCGCCAGTGTCCTGCATGTAAGCAAGAGCCTTGGAAACGTCGTTACTGGTGGTTTCGTAAGCAGTCAGGAACTCAACCAGTTTAGGCGCAGTTGTGTGGAACTCTGTGTTGACGTACACGTGCGTCGCGGACAGTGGGTATGCAACAGCCTCGGTCACTTTGGATGGATCAGTCTCTTCAGACAGCTTGTCCCAAGCTTCCTTGTTGTAGGCAGGCTCTTCCAGCTGAATCAGATCATCAGCGACCTTACCCATCACCCAAGTCGGGCCCCAGTAGTAGAACACGATTGGCTTCTTACGACGAATGTTAGATTCAATCGCAGCAGACAGCGCAGCACCTGTACCAGGACGGAAGTTCACAAAGCTATCAAGCAAGCCATACGCATTGAGCTTCTTAGAGTTGATGACCTCACAGCCCCAACCAGCGATACAGTTGTAGAAACGACCTTTTTCTGGCTCTTCTGGATCAGAAAACACGTCTTTGTACTTTGGCAGATCGGAAACCGACTTCAGACCTTTTGCAGGCGCATCATCACCTTCAACCAGGTATTTTGGAATAAACCAAGCCTGGGTCGCATCAGGGAAGTTCACACCAAGATCAACAAACTGGTTCTTCGCTTTGCCTTCAGCAAGAGCTTCAGTCACGTTGTCTGGCCAGATTTCCATGGTCACATCAATATCGCCACGTGCCATACCGTTCAGAAGCGGAATAGTGGAGCCCGGAATAACATCCGTTTCACAACCGTACCCTTTTTCTGCGATGAACTGAGCTACAGAATTGTGAAAAGCATTGGAGTCCCAATCCAGACCGGCAAACACGATAGGACGGTCAATTTCACAAACAGGATCTGCAGCTTCTGCCGTAGACACAGCAAAAGGTAATGCAACTACGCACGCAGCGAGAGCAGATTTAAAATTCAACACGGATGCCTCCAAACAACCAAAACATACTTTTTTGTTCGGTCAGAGAGAAAAGCCGCCAAGGACAGCTTGTCGTTCTGGCCGTAATGCTAAGTCAAAAACTCAGCAATTGCAGGACACACTATGTTGAGCACATCAACTGCACCATTAAAAATAGATATATTCAATTTTCTGTCAACTTAGACATCTGCTCAAGATATTTTTGGAAAATAAATATAAAAAGATATACTTAATGAATACATTGAATATGAAGTTATAAAACTTTCACAACTCCCTAGTACCACCATTTAAAACGCAAAATAAGAGAAAAAAAATTTACTGAAGCAAAACAACTATTTTAAACTTTCTTTTACAGGTAATCCCCACGGAAAATTCAGGTAATTTCACAGTAAATTGAAATAAAAAAACTACGCCAAATAATGTCGAATAATCACGTAGATTACAAAAAGAAAAGCGCAGAGAAAATCTGCGCTCATTTGATAATATTGAATCGCCGTTCAATAAAAAATTATGCGTGAGAAACTTAAGGAAAATGGGAAGTTGGCCGCAGAAATGCACCAACTTCCTTTAGTGAGCCTAATTAATTTTCGGTAGCCTCAATAACATCCTCAAGCGAGCGCAAACCGGTCTTTGGTGCACACACCAAAACCGCCATGTTTCCTGGGGCATGTTGGTTCTTCCACATCTTCATATGAGCCTGCGGAATCTGATCCCATGAGAACACTTCACTCATACAAGGGTCGATACGGCGATCAATCACGAACTTATTCGCCTCACTCGCCTGCTTCAAATGCGCAAAATGCGAGCCCTGAATACGCTTCTGACGCATCCATACGTAGCGAGCATCCATGGTCAGGTTGAAGCCGGAGGTACCCGCACAAAACACAACCATACCACCGCGTTTGGCAACCAGTGTTGACACCGGGAACGTTGCTTCACCAGGGTGCTCAAACACCATATCAACGTCATTACCCTTACCGGTAATGTTCCAGATTGCCTTACCGAACTTACGCGCTTCCTTGGTCCAGTTATCATACTCAGGCGAGTTCACTTTCGGCAGCTGGCCCCAGCAATCGAAGTCTTTTCGATTGATAACGGCCTTTGCCCCAAGCGACATCACGTATTCACGCTTGCTCTCGTCTGAAATAACACCAATAGCATTCGCACCGGCAGCCGCAATCAGCTGAACCCCAAACACGCCAAGGCCACCAGAAGCCCCCCAAACCAGAACGTTCTGCCCCGGCTTCAAATCATGCGGTGCATGACCAAACAGCATACGGAACGCAGTCGCCAAAGTAAGCGTGTAGCAAGCACTCTCTTCCCAAGTCAGATGTTTGGGACGAGCCATCAGCTGCTGTGACTGAACACGAGCGAACTGCGCAAATGACCCATCAGGTGTCTCATAACCCCAGATCCGCTGGGAGTTAGAGAACATCGGATCACCGCCGTTACACTCCTCATCATCCCCGTCATCCTGGTTACAGTGCACGACAACTTCGTCGCCAACCTTCCAGCGAGTAACTTTAGAACCAACCGCCCAAACGATACCTGAGGCGTCAGAGCCAGCGATATGATAGGGCTGTTTATGAACCTTAAAAACGGAAATCGGCTCGCCAAGGGCAGCCCAAACGCCGTTGTAGTTCACGCCTGCTGCCATAACCAGAATGAGCACTTCATGGCTGTCCAACTCCCACGTTGGCACCACTTCTTTGACCATCGCTGTATCAGGGGAACCATGGCGCTCTTGGCGAATGGTCCACGCCCACATGTTCTTTGGAACATGTCCCAGCGGTGGAATCTCACCAATCTCATATAGGTCCTTGAACTCAGGGCCTCCCTCTGACCCAGCTTCGACAACCCGTGCAACGGAACTCATGATATTCTCCTCCAAGTTTGCGTTGCGCCCTTCCCTCATGAGAGTGAAAGCAAGTCCTCTGCTAACGCTTCCAATCCACTATTTGCTGCAACGCAAAACAATACAACCTGTCAATATCGGCTATTTGAGAATTATCATTACAAAGAACTCATAAAATATATACAACTATTGCTTAACTTGCGAAGAATACTTCTTCTAATGTTGCATTGCACCAACCACTAAAACCTATGCAAAGGTGTAGGCAGAATTGAGATCTTGTCCCTTATAAAATGCTGGGAGGATCAGGGAGGCAATAGACTATGAGTACCGGTTCACCTAAAGGCGCAACGAAAGACCGTCCGTGGATGTTCCGCACATATGCAGGACATTCCAACGCTGCAGACAGCAACCGGCTCTACCGCACGAACCTCGCAAAGGGTCAGACGGGCCTTTCTGTCGCGTTCGATCTCCCAACCCAAACGGGATACGACCCGGACCATCCGCTCTCGCGCGGTGAGGTTGGCAAGGTTGGAGTACCCATCTCTCATCTGGGAGACATGCGCACGCTCTTCAACGAGATCCCGCTGGAGCGCATGAACACCTCTATGACGATCAACGCAACAGCCCCATGGCTGCTTGCGCTCTATGTGGCTGCTGCTGATGAGCAAGGCGCAGACCGCTCGCTGCTGGCTGGCACCACACAGAATGATCTAATCAAGGAGTACTTGTCACGCGGCACCTACGTCTTCCCACCAGCACCATCCATGCGTCTCACAACCGACGTGATTTCATGGACCTACACCAACATGCCCAAATGGAACCCGATGAACGTGTGTTCCTACCATCTGCAGGAAGCAGGCGCGACACCAGTGCAAGAACTCTCCTTCGCGCTCGCGACTGCTATCGCAATTCTGGACAATGTCCGCGCTTCTGGTGTCATTTCCGAAAGCGATTTCCCGAAACTCGTGGGCCGGATTTCCTTCTTCGTAAATGCAGGCATGCGCTTCATCACCGAGATGTGCAAAATGCGCGCATTTACAGAGCTCTGGGATGAAATTTGTCGCGATCGTTATGGCGTTGAAGAAGAGCGTTACCGTCGCTTCCGGTATGGCGTTCAGGTCAACTCACTCGGCTTGACAGAACCGCAACCAGAAAACAACGTATACCGCATTCTCGTTGAGATGCTGGCTGTTGTTCTCTCTAAAAACGCGCGCGCTCGTGCCGTTCAGCTACCAGCATGGAACGAAGCTCTTGGCCTCCCGCGACCGTTCGATCAGCAATGGTCTCTGCGCATGCAGCAAATCATGGCCTATGAAACGGACCTGTTGGAATATGCAGATATCTTCGATGGCTCCAAAGAGATTGAAACCAAGGTCGAAGCGCTCAAAGAACAAGCAAGAGAAGAACTTGCCCGCATCGCAGAAATGGGCGGAGCAGTTGCAGCCGTTGAGTCCAGTTATATGAAGCAGAAGCTCGTGGAGTCCAACTCCAAGCGTCTGGCAGGCATTGAATCTGGCGATCAGATCGTCGTCGGCGTCAACAAATGGACTGAAACTGAACCATCTCCACTGGCATCAGATGAAGACGGCGGCATCCTCACAGTTCCTGAGCATGTTGAAGAAGAAGCCATCCAGCGCATTCAGGCCTGGCGAGCTGAACGTGACGAGAACGCTGTTAAATCCGCTCTACTGGAGCTCCGCGCAGCAGCTTCTTCTGACAACAACATTATGGAAGCATCCATTAAAGCAGCTCAGGCAGGTGCGACGACTGGAGAATGGGGCGCTGCCCTGCGTGAAGTCTTCGGCGAATATCGTGCTCCAACTGGCGTCGGCAAAGCGGTACCAGACGACAACGAGAGCCTTGCAGAGGTGCAGCAAAAAGTCTCCGAGCTTTCAGAGAAGCTGGGTCGACGCCTTAAATTCCTCGTTGGCAAACCGGGGCTGGATGGCCACTCCAATGGCGCAGAGCAGATCGCAGTGCGTGCCCGTGATTGCGGCATGGAAGTTGTTTACGAAGGCATTCGCTTGACCCCTGCCCAAATCGTCAACGCCGCTCTTGAAGAAGGCGTCCACGTCGTCGGCCTGTCGATCCTGTCTGGCTCACATTTGGCACTGGTCCATGATGTGCTCGACAAAATGAAAGAAAACGGTTTGGAGGACATCCCGATCATCATTGGCGGCATTATACCGTCAGAGGATGCCGAAGAACTGAAAAAAGCAGGTGTTGCAGCCGTTTACACACCAAAGGACTTCCACCTGACAGAAATCATGTCAGACATTGTCCGCATCGTGGATGAGCAGGTCAACGAGACTGTCTAAGGACTATAAATTAGGCAGGTTGGGCAAGTTGAACAGGCTTCTGCCCAACCAACCGTATGCCCGGAGCATCCCGGAATCGTTCAATCATTGCATCAATGAAGATCTCGGTTTTACGTGTCACCGCATCGCGCGAAGGGTAGACAAGGTAGACCGGCTTCTCTTCACACTGATAGTCAGGAAGTAGCCGTTGTAATTGCCCGTTTGCCTCAAAATCTCGCATCATAAACAACGGCATGCGCGTAAACCCAACTGAGTTCAACAAGGCCTGCACCATTACCTGGGGGTGCCCAGCGACAAACTCAGACTTCAAAGCAACCACATGCTTTTGCCCATGTCGAAACATATCCAGCGAACTGACTAGCTTCTCGTATCTGTATTGAATGTAGTTGAGGTCAGACAGCGCCTCGGGAGTTTGCGGCATACCATGCTTTGCAAGATAGTCCGGGCTGGCTGCCAAACAGGTTTCAACAATCGCAATTTTTCTGGAAACCCCTGAGGTATCTCCGGTGATGCCTGTACGGATCGCTAAATCGATACCGGTTTGCACAACATCAATCAGATCATCATCCATTTTAATTGAGACTGAAAGGTCTGGGTATTGCTTACGAAGATCGAAGATAAGCGGAGTGATTATGTCAGCGCCCATGGCCTGAGAAACAGAAACAACCAGTGAACCACTTTCTGCTGCAGCTTGGTCCTGTACCTCCTCAAACATCAGAGCGCTCTGGCGCAGCATCTTTTGAGCATGCTCATAAACGATCTTTCCGGCAACTGTCGGCTTAACGCCTTTGTTAGTTCGGAAAACAAGCTCTTGCCCGACCTGCGCTTCAAGCAGGTTCAGTTGCTGGCTCATAGCGGGCTGACTGATATGGCGTTGACGCGCACCACCACTCAACGACCCGTTGTCAATGACACGAACAAAACTCTCCAGCAAATTCAGAAGATCCATAACTGCTCCATAAGCACTGCTTATATCCAAGATAAGGCTTGGGCCTCTGCACTTCCAGTATCAACCCCACAATATTGCTCTCATGCTTGTAAATGAGGAGCCTTTCATGACACTTTCACGCCGATCTTTTATATCCGCAGCCGCGTCCATTGCGGGCGCAGGTGCAGTTGCCCCGGCAATGTCATCTATTGCGCTCGCAGCAGCGCCCAAAATCGGAACACAGGTTCCCGGCATCTATCGCTTCTCGGTAGGAGACATTGAAGTTACAGCAATTCTGGACGGACACTTGGGTTTAGATCCGTCATTGGTCATTGGGTTTGACCAAAAGGTAGCTGAGAAGACTCTAAAGCAAAATTTCCTCAGCCCCAACACAGCGGACATGTCTATCTCTGTAAACGGATATCTCATTAATACGGGCGACAAGTTGGTAGTGGTCGATACTGGCACCGCTGATCTAATGGGCCCGACACTTGGCCGTTTCCATCAAAACCTGAAAGCAGCTGGCTATGACGCCTCTGATGTAGATGCTGTAGTGCTCACGCATCTACACATCGATCACGTAGGGGGGCTGATCTCCAAATCGGGCGAAAAGCTCTTCCCAAACGCGGAGTTCATCGTTCATGAGGTCGAATACAACTTCTGGCATGATGAAGGCACACGCTCAAAGTTCCCCAAAGACCTCCAGCATTTCGTCGATCTCGCTCAGAACGTTTCAAAGCCTTATGAAAACCGCAAAACACTCATCAGCAAAGATGGCGAGTTCATCAAGGGGCTGGATGCTGTCTTTCTCCCCGGTCACACACCCGGACATATGGGCATCCGCATTCACTCCAATAATGAAGAAGTGCTGATCTGGGGCGACACGATACACTCCATCGGGCTCCAGTTTGCCAATCCAGATTGGACGATTGCATTCGACACAGATCAGGAAGTAGCTCGACAAACACGGCGCAGAATACTGGATCAGGTTTCGGCGGATAGAACACCAGTCGTCGGCATCCACCATGACTTCCCCGGCCTGGGCCATGTTCGCAAAGCCGGAAACGCCTTCGAATACCACGAAGTCAGCTGGCAGCATAAGCTGTAGAGAAACAGGAGCTCACGAGACATCTCGTGAGCTCTCTTCTATCGGGCAGGAGACAATGGCGTTGCTGGTATTGACGGCGGCGCAATCGGCTCAGCTGGCGTTAGCGGGATAGATGGCTGTATTGGCGGTGCGATTGGCTGCGCTGGTCTCAATGGCACAGCAGGCACCTCAATTGGCCGTGACGGCTGCAATGGGTAAGCCGGGATCTCATGCCGTGGACGCGGATATGGGCGCCAATGCGGATAACGCGGGTAAATAGGATAGCGTCGATAGATAAACGGCAAGCCTACATACGGTGCAACATAAGGAAGCGTGCGGGAATAGTGCGGCCCTTCAACTCCATATCGAATATATCTGGCAGAAACCCACCCCGGAGCACCTCGGAATGTCAAGTCACACCACGATCCATTCTTGGTGCAGTAATTGATAAAAACCACACCGCCCGCCGGTATTGTCGTGATGACAGGATATCTGGTTCCAGGCCCTGTCCTCATGTTTACGCCATTGGTGGTGTATCCGGCGTGTCCGCGCTGTGCAAAGGCAGCATTAGAGTAAATAAGGACGGCCAGAAGAACAAGACCAGCAATCACCCAAGCCAAAACTTTCATAATGCTCCCCTCCAGACTCTCTAAGGTATTACCGGCCATAAGAAGGCCCCCCGTAGGATGGCCCACTAAATCCCGGTGAACCAGGTGATCCTGGACTTGGAGGCAAGCCTGTAATCGGTGGAGCTGCAGGCAGAGGTCCTGAAGGACCCGGAAGTGGTGGAGGCAAAGAACCCGGACGTGCAGATCCTGCAGGATAAGCTCCCGGAGGAGGGTTAAACTGCGAATGATCCGCATCCCGATCCGTTGGTAAGTAAGGCTGTGCTTGCCCTGGCCTCAAACTATCTCCCGGCTCAACTGGGCGATCTAAAGGCTTGATGGGTGGGATAATATTGCTGCGCTCATTGAACTGAACCTGCTGGAATCCGGGATAATCAACGGACCCGGAACGCGTAGACAAGCTGTTTGCGTTCACAGATTGAGCCACGACACCTGCTGCCAGACAACAGCCTACAAGCATTGCGTATTTCATTTGACCCTAGTCCTAATTGCAGGCTGGCCAAAACCAACAGCCAGCATAATTAGGAGAAGAGTGCCACCAAGGGGCTAACAACGTGCGCTGACAAAACATCGGGTTTTAGAAGCAATTTATGTCTTGCTTTGAAGAATATAACGTGAACAAATTCATCGTTCACATCAGTTTTTCTAGCCAGAACCCCGCCTAAGCCTTAGGTTTGAGGTATGATTCTCCAAAGCAGGTAAACACGCCCCCATGACGAACCGCCTCAAGATTGTAACGTGGAACATTAACTCAGTCCGCCTCCGCCTTCCTATTGTCGAGAAAATGTTACTGGATCACGCCCCTGACGTTTTGTGCCTGCAGGAAACAAAGTGCCCGGATGGAAGCTTCCCAACGGCTGCAATCAATAAGCTGGGCTATCGTCATGTAGAGGTACACGGTCAAAAGGGCTACCACGGTGTTGCCCTTCTCTCACGCGTGCCGCTGGAGAACGTAGAGCGCAAAGAATTCTGCGAGATGGGCGACACCCGCCACATCGCCGCCGATGTTGCATTTAACGGTGGTAAAGTTCGCATCCATAACTTCTACGTCCCAGCAGGCGGCGACGTACCGGACCCTGAAGTCAACGACAAGTTCGCTCACAAGCTCAAGTTCCTTGATGAAATGGAAAGCTGGTTCAAAGGCTTCGACGGCCAGTCAGTCGTTGTTGGAGACCTGAACATCGCACCTTACGAAAATGACGTTTGGTCGCATAAACAACTCATCAAAGTCGTTTCGCATACACCACTGGAGTGCCAACGCCTCGAAGATGTGCGCGAAGCTGGCAACTACGTTGATACCATGCGCAAACACATGCCGATGGATGAGAAGATTTACACTTGGTGGAGCTACCGCGCCAAAGACTGGTCCGCATCCAACAAAGGTCGCCGTCTCGACCATGTCTGGATGACCCCGGAAACAGCGCAGCACACCAAAGACGTCCAGATTATACGCGACGCACGCGGTTGGGAAAAACCATCCGACCATGCACCAGTCATGGCTGTGCTGGAAGCCTGATCCCACGGAAACAGATTTACCATTTAACGATGAAAAGCGGGAGCATCTCCCGCTTTTTCTATTTGCACCTTTTAAGGAATAAGCAGCACTTTCCCTTTGGCTCTGCGGCTTGAGATCTCCTCCAATCCCAACGCAATGTCTTCCAGCGGATACTCTGCATGGATATGCGGTTTCAGCTGCCCATCAGCAACCCATTGGAACAGCTGCTCACAATCTTTGTGATGCTCTTCAGGCTCACGAACCACTGCCTCTCCCCAAAACACGCCAAGAACGTCACAGCCTTTCAGCAGAGTAAGGTTCGCCGGGATCTTTTGGATCGTTCCTGAGGCAAATCCAACAACCAGATAACGTCCACGCCACCCCGTTGCTCTTAATGCATCATCAGCATGATCCCCGCCAATGACGTCGTAGACCACCTCAAGCCCTTTGCCATCCGTCAGGTCTTTCAGCTTCTGCTTCAGACCACCCTCAGAATAGTTGACCAAAACATCAGCGCCACAAGCTTTTGCGTGAGCAAGCTTATCTTCCGAAGACGCGCAAGCGATTACCCGAGCACCCATCAGTTTGGCGACCTCCACAGCCGCCTGCCCTGCTCCACCAGACGCACCCAAAACGGCAACCGTCTCACCCGCCTGTAACCGCGCCCGGCTGCGAAGGCCGTGAATAGCCGTCCCGTAAGTGATCAAAAGTCCAGCTGCATGCTTGAGCGAGACCTCATCCGGCACCTGCACCAGTTCATGCTCAGGGGCAACATATAGCTCTCTTGCAGCACCCCATTTTGCGTAGGAGGCCACCCGATCACCAACCTTGAACCGCGCAACACCATCACCGACGGCCTCAACAATGCCTGCCATCTCACCTGAGGGCGAAAACGGGAGCTCCGGTTTAAACTGATACTTTCCTTGAATGATCAGAGTATCGAAATAATTGAGTGCCGCCGCTTTCACACGAACCAACACCTCTCCAGCTCCAACACTCGGGTCGTCCAACTCTCGAACGACCAGATCATCCGGCCCCCCAAGTTTTTTGCAGATAACAGCTTTCATAAAATGTGGCCCTCTCTCTGACCTCCAAAATTACACGGGCAACTACAAAATCTCAAAGCCGCCTTTGGTGTCATTTTACGATTAAACCGCCCATACATGCCGCTACACTTGCGGTAACACCACAGTTGGAGGTATGAAGCGCACAACATTAACAACGAGAAAAACTGGGCATGCGCGGTTATTTTGCTATTGGCTCTGAAGGGCTTTCCAAATCCATGAATGTTGGCACGCTGATGCGTACTGGTCATGCATTCGGAGCAAGTTACTTTTTTACAGTCGACGCGCACATCAAAAGCCTTGGTAAAGCGATGAAGGCTGATACATCCAAGAGCCCGGACCATCTGCCCTACTTCGCATGGAACTCAGTTGATGAGATGCAGTTCCCACGTGGCTGTAAAATGGTTGGTGTTGAGCTCACCGACGATGCAATCGAACTTCCAAGCTTTGGGCATCCGTTGCAAGCAGCTTATATCCTCGGTCCGGAACGCGGCTCTCTTTCGCAAGAGATGCAAGATCGTTGCGATTACATCGTCAAAATCCCAACCAAATTCTGCTTGAATGTTGGTGTAGCTGCCGCTCTGGTCTTGTATGACCGCTATATGGCACACGGAAAGTACGCTGAGCGTTCTCTCACTGCAGGCGCCCCAAAAGATCCGTTACTGGAACATATTCACGGAGCCCCGATTTTCCGAAGCGGCCGAAAAGTTCCCGGCTTCGATAGCAACCCATGAGTGATTCGAAATACGGTTGCCATTTCTGATACATACTCTGAAACGGCAACCTTTATTTCTCACCATAGCAAATGCCTTGTATAAATTTTTAAGGTGTTTCCCTTTCCCACGCCCGGTCTCTACCACATTACAAATTCGTAATTCTTTGAGGCTCCACACTTCGCATTTTCTCTCAATCTGTGCACACTATGTGGAAAGGTGCCCATATTTTTTACTGGGTGAAATGCTGCCAATTAGTTTGAAAATAAGCCGGAAAATCTGAGCTTTTAAAGGCGATTAGCCCTTATTTACTAGCGCGTTAAATACAATCGAAAATTAACTTGCATATCTACTGTCTTCGATCACTTAAAACAGAAATTCATTAGTGGCTTTACGCTTGATATTATGGCTGTGCGTGCCACACTCCCGCCAGATTTCTGATGGCAGCATTCATAGAGCGGTTCAAAGGCAAATAATTTTTTGCCTCTGTAAAAACAGGGTATCAACCCTTTTGTAACCATCTTTAAAGTAACCCTAACATTAAGTTTTATGGGTTTTCGCACAGAATCTCAGATTTTGTCGTACGCAACGCGGTTTGGAGAAGATGCAAGCACGTATCCTGATAACTGCCTTTATGGCTCTTGGTATCTCGGGCGCGACTGCAAATGCGCAGTCTCCTGCCCTCTTGAAAGAAAACAAGGATTGGGCAACTTACACCTTTAACACCCAGAGCGGTGGTAAGGTGTGTTATGCCATTTCCGCACCAACACAGTCACTGCCGACTGATAGAAACCATGGAGAAGTTTTCTTCTTCGTTTCTACCCGTCCAAGTGAAGGCGTTGCCAATGAACCAAGCTTTATAGTGGGTTATCCATTTAAAGAAGGTTCCTTGGTCACGACCAATGTTGATGGTCAGCAGTTCACCATGTTCACCAAAGGTGACGGCGCATGGGTTCAGAACGCTGCGGAAGAAAAGCGTTTGGTTGACGCAATGAAAGCAGGCAGTTCCATGTCTATTTCTGGTCAGTCCGCACGTGGCACCCAAACCTCATACAAATTCTCTTTGAGCGGCATCACTGCTGCTGTCAGAGACGCATCCAGCGCCTGCCAATAAGGTTCTGATGCCCGAAATTGTTTGAATTTACAGAGTTCTCTTGCCTGCGCCAGCTTGCCGCCACGCAATTTGAGATCTGGGATGTTCAAACTAAGCGATTTCGGCTATAAGCGTGCCGAATACGTAGGCGGTTGCTGCTGGCGACCGCCTCTCGCATTTTTAGCGGCGAGCAACGGGTACACATAACCTGTTATTTTTCCTGCTAGATCGTATTGCCGAAAAGTGAGGCACATTTTTCGGGTTTGAATACGCAAAGAACATAAGCTTAAAGCCAAGCATCTAAGAAAAACTGGTGAATGACCATGGCGGTATCGTTAGACATCGCGCACAAATCCGCTGATCCGGCGGCAACCAGCGCAGCAAACCCTTCTCCTGCAACCATTCCTGCGCAGGAAGAAAAGCCATCTCTGATCGGCTTAAACCGTGAAGAACTAGGCAATGCCCTTGCTGCAGTTGGAGTCCCTGAGCGCCAGATCCGCATGCGCGTCAACCAGCTGTGGCACTGGCTCTATGTCCGGGGCATTTCCGATTTCGGCAAAATGAGCAATGTCTCAAAAGACCTGCGCACTAAGCTGGAGTTTGCCTTTACCATTGCCCGTCCAGAGATCGTCACTGAACAGATCTCCGTTGATGGCACCCGTAAATGGCTGTTCCGCTTTCCATCACGCGGCGCTGGCAAGCCAGTTGAAGTCGAAACCGTCTACATTCCGGAAGAAGATCGCGGTACACTATGCATCTCCTCTCAGGTCGGCTGTACCCTTACCTGCACGTTCTGCCACACCGGCACACAGAAGATGGTTCGCAACCTGACAGCTGAAGAGATCCTTGCGCAGCTCATGCTCGCAAAAGATCGCCTCAACGACTTCCCGGATGCAGATGCACCGGAAGGTGGCTTGGATGCATCCACATCCAACCGTCGTCGCATCACCAATATCGTGATGATGGGCATGGGCGAACCGCTCTATAATTTCGAAAACGTCAAGAAAGCGCTTTTGATCGCCTCTGATGGAGACGGCCTGTCCCTCTCCAAGCGCCGCATCACCCTGTCGACATCTGGTGTAACACCAGAGATCGCACGAACAGGTGATGAAATCGGCTGCATGCTGGCAATCTCTCTGCATGCTGTGAATGACGAGCTGCGTAACACGCTGGTTCCAATCAACAAGAAGTACAATCTGGAAACGCTGCTTCAGGCATGTCGTGACTATCCAGGCCTGTCCAACGCAAAACGCATCACCTTCGAATACGTGATGCTGAAGGGCGTAAACGACAGCCTGGAAGATGCAAAGAAACTGGTTCAGTTGCTCAAAGGCATCCCGGCAAAGATCAACCTGTTGCCATTTAACCCATGGCCGGGCTCTCCGTATGAGTGCTCTGATTGGGAACAGATCGAAGAGTTCGCAGATGTTGTGAACCGTGCAGGCTATGCTTCGCCAATCCGCACACCACGCGGACGCGATATCTTTGCAGCCTGTGGTCAGCTGAAGTCAGCATCCGAGCGTCTCCGCAAATCTGAGCGTGAAGCGCTGGAGAAAGCACAGGCTCAAGGCGAAGCCTGAGCAAAATAAAGCATGAATGCAAAAAGAAGGCCGGCGTTTGTCTGAAACGCCGGCCTTCTTTGTCTCATTCACGTCATATGCACGGAGTCCGGCTATCGTCCCATTCAGGACAGATGAAGCAACTGGACATCAATGCAATGACCGAGAAAGCACATCCCTCTCAACAGCACGCCACAACCACTGGCATGAAAGGCAAGGGGTTTTACAACAAAAACTCCACACCACAACAAGCCACAATTGCCTATGTGTATCCATGGCTGCATGAAGCCATGGCCAGCCTACCAATGCCAAACGATGGTTCTCTCCTGCGTTTTGTAGACTACGGATGTTCTGAGGGTGCAAACTCAATGCAGATCATGGCGCAGCTCACTAAAGCTGCCAGACAACGTGGGAGCAACTCGATCCAGACAATCCATAGTGACCTCCCCAGCAACGATTATTCCACCCTGCTTAATGCCATCGGCAACCGTGCCCAGCCGCCCTACACCGACCCAACTGTTTTTGGCAGTATTGTAGGTGGTTCCATGTTCAACCAGCTTTTGCCTCCCAGCTCCACCCATCTGGCCACATCCTTCAACGCCACAGTGTTCCTCTCAGAGCGCCCATTGGAACGTCTACCCGACTACGTTCTACCAAACGGCCCGAGCCTCGCTACCGAGAAAGGCTCAGTTTCAGCACAGGATAAAGAAAACTTCGAGAAACAGGCTGCCTATGATCTGGAAACATTTTTGAAGGCACGGGCAAATGAGCTTGAGCCAGGCGGCAAACTCCTGCTGCAAACCGTTGGTAGAAATGAACATGTCTCAACCGCAGACGGGATAGTGAACTTGTTCAATCTGTCTTTGCTTGATCACGTCGCCAACCACTCAATCTCTCAAGATGCTTACGAGCGCTACTATCATCCTGTCTATATACGCAACTTGGAGCAGCTCACAGCCCCAGTAAATCCCGAGGGTGGCTCGCTATCTCACCTGTTCACGATAGACAAAGCAGAATGCTATGAAACACCTGTCTCATTTGTTGATCAGTACAAGCAAGACAACGACGCCTCAGCCTACGCCCAGCAAATGGTGAACTTCTACCGAGCCTTCACTGAAGCTCCACTACAGGCCGCTCTCTCAGGCACGCCAAACCTCAGCGAGCTCCTCGACAGCATCTATGCCCGAGGCGAAGAGCGCATCCGCGAGGCTCCACACCTCTACGACTTCCACTTCATCAGCGTAGCCATGCTGCTGACCAGAACAGAGAACAGCTGAAACCCTGATCGTTTGTGCGAACACGCGTGTTTTTGTGATCATCACAAACTCTCGCCACAGTCATGATTGAAGCTTCTTAGAACTTCATAGTCTATTGGTTTCAATCATGTTTATTGCCCATTTACCCGCTGGCTATCTACTCGGAAAAGCGGCAAGCAAATACCTCGATCAAAAATCTAAGCAGCTCGTCATTTGGATCTCAATTGGCAGCGTCTTGCCTGACGCTGACATGCTCTATTTCTATCTCATAGACAATCAGAGCACCCACCACCGACACTACCTTACTCACTGGCCGATAACATGGCTGGTGCTTATTGCTCTGTCTGCCATCCTTTTGCATCGGAACTTCCGTGTTGGAGTCATTCCACTTGGCCTTGGTATTGGCGGCCTTTTACATATGGTCCTTGATAGTATTGCAGCTCCCCTGTTCTGGCTTGCACCATTTTCCAAACTTCAAGTTGAACTGGTCAAAATTCCAGCTATCTATGACAACTATATTTGGAGCTTCATATTGCACTGGACATTTGCATTTGAAATCCTCATTTGCTCAGTAGCTCTTGGTGTATTCTGGGTGAGCCGTTTTCCGAGACACCAAAGACAATCATAAAGGACTGCACAATGATCGACGGAACCAAGCTTTTCATACAATTACTCCGGATTGCTCTTGGTTTCTCACTCGCAATTATTGCAGCAGGTCTGTTTCTGTCCTGGGGCTTCTTCAGAACTTTGAGCGTTCACGGTGGGCCAGAGGCTGACATTATTCAGCTGCTGGTGATCACTTGGAGTACCATCATCTCTGCAAGCGCAATTGGTGCCCTCTCTCTCATACCAAGCGGTTTCGCAATTGGCTTTGCAGAACTCATGAAATGGCGTGGTGTTATCTACCACGTCTCCGCAGGCGGTCTTATCGCACTGGTACTCTGGGGCATTGGCGGCGCTCTTCCGGCTGACTTATTTTATGCATCCAACGAGGCTGGCAGTTTCATCGCTTACTCAACACCAGGTTCTGCAACCCCAACACCCGCATCCGAAGGCTTCCGCCCCGGCTCATCCATCGCCGCCTCCGCCGGATTTATTGCAGGTTTCATCTACTGGATTGTTGCTGGCAAAGGTTCAGGAGGATGGTGGATCGACAAGCCCTCTTCCCCGAAAGGGTCTCGTTAGGGAATACATTTCTCATTCTTACAGAGAGTTTCATCCAGAGGCTAATACTCTGTAATATATAGGTAATTTCTCAGATAGGAAGAACCCGATATAACGCTTGCAGATTGCAAATCAGAAGATATAAAAGCTACTTCTTCAATCAAGAATTTGCACCCGCACACCTGTGCAATTGAAAGGTGAATTATGAACAAAGCAAATTACTTTATGCAGTTGAAAGCACTGAGAGATAACGTCCCAGCTGAAAAACAGTCTGACTTTGACGTGATGTTTGCTGGCAGAGAAAAAAACCCAGTTGTAGCACTCGTGCTTGGCCTGTTCCTTGGCAGCTTCGGCATTGACCGCTTCTATACCGGACAGATCGGCCTTGGAATCCTCAAGCTCATCACACTCGGTGCACTCGGCATCTGGACGTTGATCGACTGGTTCCTGATTATGGGTGCCGCGCGCAACAAAAACATTCAGATCGCAAATGAAACTGCGCTCTACATAAAGTAAGAGATAAAAAGCCGAGGCAAATCACCTCGGCTTTTCTTTTGGCTATTACGCTTTATCCTTCAGCAATCGCAGAGCATTGGTCACCACAATCAGCGTGGCTCCAACATCACCCAGAATCGCTGCCCAAAGACTGGCAAAGCCCATTGCGGTCAGCACCACCAAAATACCCTTCACGATAAAAGCAAATGCGATGTTCTGATGAATGATCTGGAGCGTCCGTTTGGAATGGTGAATAAGCCACGGCAAGCGGGAAAGGTCATCTTTCATCAACGCGATGTCAGCGGTTTCAATGGCAGCATCAGAGCCAATCGCCCCCATCGCAACGCCAAAGCTGGCCCGTGCCATCGCAGGTGCATCATTCACACCATCGCCAATCATCGCAACTGTCTCATACTCATGAGAGAGCTGCTCAACGGCTGCCACTTTATCTTCCGGTAGCAACTCAGCACGCACCTCATCAATCCCGACAGAAGACGCAACACGCTCTGCAGTCGCCTTATTATCACCGGTCAGCATCACCAGCTTTTCAACGCCAGCTTTGTGTAGCTGAGACACCAGCTCTTCCGCTGTATCGCGAACGGTATCAGCCAGAGCAATCAACCCGCAGACATGCGCGTCAGTACCAACAGCGACAACCGTCTTCCCTTCGGCTTCAAGCTCACGCGCCTTCGCATCAGCTTCGCCAATCTCAAAGTCCTTTTCATTCAAGAACCGGCGAGATCCCAGCCAGTAGCTCTTGCCATTACGCTGGCCAGAAAGGCCACGCCCCGGCAACAACTCAACGTTCTCAGCAGGTTGATACTCAGCACCATCTTCCTTGGCACGTGTCAGTATAGCCTCAGCAAGTGGGTGAGAGCTTCGAGCTTCCAATGAAGCGGCACGTGTAAGAAGCTCCTCAACGCTATGGCCAGACAACGGATAAACATCAGTCACAGTCGGCAGACCGTTGGTAATGGTGCCAGTCTTGTCAAAGGCCAAAGCTTTCAACCGCGCTGGCAATTCAAGGAAAACACCGCCCTTAATCAGCACACCATTGCGAGCGGCTGAGGTCAAACCAGCCACGATTGAGACCGGCGTCGAGATAACCAGCGCGCATGGGCAGGCGATGACCAGCAGCACAAGTGCACGGTAAAACCAGTCCATCCAGGCCGCACCAAACAGCAGCGGCGGAACCGTAGCGAGCAAAATCGCAAGAACCATCACCGCTGGTGTGTAAACACGGGCAAACTTCTCAACCCATTGCTCTGCAGCTGCACGCCGGGCCTGTGCCTCGCTGACCATACGGATGATGCGGGCAAGCATGGTGTCATCAGCACCCTTGGTCGCTTCTACTTCAAAACTCCCTTCACCGTTGATGGTACCAGCGTAAACATCATCACCAGCCTCTTTCATCACCGGCACACTTTCACCCGTGATAGGAGCCTGATCAACGCTGCCTACACCTTTGCGCACGACACCATCTAGAGGGATACGGTCTCCACCACGAACAATAAACGTCGCGCCAGGCTTCACACTGTTGGCAGGAACTTCTTCTTCAGTACCATTTGGATTGAGCAAACGGACAACGGTTGGGGCAATATCCATAAGCGCTGCAACAGCCTTGCGCGCACGCCCAACACTCCAACTTTCCAGATAGAGCGAGAGAGAAAACAGGAAGGCAACCGTTGCGCCTTCAAACCACTCACCAATCCCGATAGCACCAGCAACCGCAACCAGCATCAGCAGGTTCATATCAGGCCGTAATGTCTTAGCTGCATACAAGCCCTTCGGCGCCACCAATCGAAGGCCAGCCACAATGGCAAGCATGTAAAGCACTTCAACAGGACCCGTTGGAACGGAGTCAAACACACTAAACACATCTGTAGAATTGGTGCTGGAAAAGAACAGAACCGCTTGCACAATAAGCGCCGTTGCCCAGAACAAACCACTGGCAATCGTAAATGACCCCAACCGCCTGTGTTGCTTTGCACGCGCATCAGCTGCTTCCTGTTCAATAAACAGAGCAGCCTTCATGCCCGTGGTATTGACAGCCTTGATGATCAGATCATCCGCCACATCACGTGCAACAGGGGAAATAATCATTTTCCCATTCAAGACATCAAAGGCAAGGTATTCAGGATCACCAACAACAGGGCCAACAACACGGCGCAGAATACTCATTTCTTCTGCACAACACAGGCCTTCAACCCGGAAAGAACGAGCGCCTTTCCAGTTGGTCACATCAGGAATAGCTGCTTCGCTCTGACTGGAGCATCCGCACCCCGTGTGAGCATGTACATGTTCATGCTTGTGTGCATGCGTATGTTCATGTTCTTCAGTAGAACTGCAGCAATCCTCTTTGGGGCTATCATGGTCGGAGGAGCAGCAAGAAGTCTCTTTCTCTTGCGCAGCATCATTGCCTGAACAGCAAGAATCTTCAGTTTCCTGAGATTGTTCGGCTTTACTGGAACAACAACTCTTCTTGGTGTGTTCTTCAATCTCATCCGGAGAGAGTTTCTGGCCTCGATCTTCCGCGTTGGACATGATCCACTCCATGCAATTTCTTCATTGCAAGAGAAGATAAGACCTCTAGTCGCTGTAGCTTCAAGAGCAAAATGCAAATTCTATGAATTTTCTTTTCGAAGGCACCTGCTGTTTTGACAGAGAACGCTAGCATCAGGTTCAGATTTCACAACTTTCCGGATTTTACCTGAACGCTTTTGAGCATACGCTCCAACATAGGGAACAACTGTTCCTTCTCAGCTTCGGATAGATCTGACAGCAAAACTCCGTTCACGTGCCTGTACATATCAATAAGATGAGACAACCCCTGCCCTTTGTCCGTCAGGTGTATTTTCACAGATCGTTTGTCATCCTCAACAGCACTACGACTGACCAACCCTTTGCTTTCCATGCGATCCAGCAATCGAGAAAGCGCAGCCGCCTTCTTGCTCGAGTACTCCGACAGCTCCGAAACGCTCAATCCATCCTGCCGCCACAGCGCGGAAAGCACGACCCACTGCGCCAGCGAAATCTCATGCGGACGTAAGTAGTCCTCAGCAATGCTGCAAGCTGCTTCAGACAACGTGTTGAGCAATCGGCCCATCGAAGGCAGGTATGAGATCTTCTCAGTCATCGGATTCCTGAATATTTAGACTTGATTATATTATTGACATCTAATTTACATGTAAACTAAAATCACTATATTCCTATCGCCAAAGGTAAGCCCAATGTCATCACCACAAAAATATAGCCGCCCGACAATCATCCTCCATTGGCTGTTCGCCGTCACCATCATTGCTGTTTTCATTTTGGGAAAAGTTCTCGAAGGAAGCGCAATCTCGCCTGAGAAGCTCAATGTCTTCATGGCTCATGCGGGGCTAGGCGCTCTGACTGGCCTGTTCCTGATCTATCGCATAGTTCTGTTGATCAAGCACGCTCGGCCAAAGCCAGACCCTAAATGGGGTGTCGTAATGATCAGCTTATCCAAGCTGGTTCACTTGCTTCTCTACCTCGCACCGCTAGCCCTGGTCATCTCTGGCATGAGCATGTCACTCTTTGCAGGCCTAATGGAGCTCGCGATGGCAGGGGACTGGCAAGCCTGGCCAGAAAATATCACCATCCCGCCAGCTGCAATCCATGGCTTTGCGGCCCCAGTCTTGCTTGCATCGTTCGCACTGCACGTCATCGCAGCACTGTATCATCAGCTCGTTCTGAAAGATAATCTGGTCGCCAGAATGAAAACGGCCTGATCAAACACAAGGCATCTACAGTTTGTAGATGCCTTCTTTCTCTCCGCAGGTTTCCAACGCTTCTGCGGCGGTTCGCCCGTCCAATAGCGGTGCCTCCGGCCAGATCTCTGCAAGCGGAATAAGTACAAAGGCACGCTCGCCCATACGCGGATGAGGCACTTGCAGTCCCTCTTCTTCAACGCTTGCATGATCATAGATCAGCAGGTCGATATCAATCGTCCGTGGGCCCCAGCGCACATCACGCACACGGCCCAACTGCTTCTCAACGTCAAGGCCTGCATTCAAAAGCGCACGCGGAGAAAGAACCGTCTCCACGGTAATGCAACAATTGCGGTAATCATCCTGTGGCACAGGCCCCCACGGCGGGGTCCGATAGTCAGATGATTTCTGCAAAACTGAGATTCCGTCGACAGCATTCAATGCGACTACTGCACCGTCGATATTCGCTTTCGTATCGCCAAGATTTGAGCCCAAACCTAGAGCTGCAACAATTTTTTCTTTTGTCATTATTGGCTGCTGCCTAGTTATTATTAATTATTCGGCCGCTTTTTTAGTTTTTAAATACGGCCCTCCTAAGAGAGAGCCTTATTTATTGCAATTTCTTGCTCATAAACTTCATGGGGAACAATGCTCCTCTCAGAAACCAAAGCTGCCACCACAATAGCAAAATATCCCATCAACTCAAATGTTTCTTCCCAAACAATATTAAACTGAATTGGGAGCCATTCCTTCTCAAAAAAGTCCCCCATGAGAATGAAAACAAAGGAGGAAATAGCCCAGAAAAAATTAGGCGTAGAGATAAAAGCTCGAAAAATCCTCCAAGTATTGCGCGGTGTACGAAACCACTGTAAAGAAAGAACCCCCAAGATCGAAACTGCAATCACAGTGGTTAGCAGCATAAGTCCAAGTTCAAGATTTTCTCCTGCTCCATACACCTTTAGAAAAGAGGTTTCTCGCCCAACCACAACAAAACTCAGCACCGCAAAAAAAATAGCTATCGTGTAGTGAATGTTATCATCTCGTGAAGTTTCCCTCTTCCTAACGATTGCTAACCTCCACCAAATAACTAAACTTGCAACCATGAGAAGGGCTTGAGCCAATTCAAAGGGTCCCATTTCTGAAAATAACTCTGGGCTTGGTTTAAATGAGAAAACAACTCCAAACGAAAACAGAGCCAGTATTAATGTTAAGCCAATTTTATTAGTCACTTGGACCAACCTCTTTACTTTGGCCAAATCATTACTACGCTGACAATAAGTTGCTAGGCATATCCATACGAAACACAACTGCGTAAACGAACACGCACCTCTGCACTTACAGATGATTTGACCATTAATATTATCCATTTAATTATAGGGGAGTATAGAAGCTAAGCACAAACGAACCAAGTAACATTCGGTTACTTTTACCCACTTTTAAATGTATACTACACATCGACTATATTTTATGCTGGAGAGTGTTTTCGACGAACTATAAACGGCTCTTCTATAAGTGGAATTTTCTTAATAGCGAACTCTACTGAGATTGAAACACTCGAAGTAAGGCAGTATTCAAGAATCCATTTTCACGCCTAGTTCCTTCATCGCCTGGAAGATCCGTACTGCATCCACGTGCGGTTTCACATCATGCACTCGCAGGATCTGTGCTCCGTTTTGCAGAGCCAGCGTATGTACTGCAAGCGATCCAGCCATACGCTCTGGCGCTTCATTATTCAACACATATCCAATCATCCGCTTACGAGAAGCTCCCGCAAGGACAGGACGACCGAATTTCCCAAGCTCCGAGAGCTGGCTCAGGATCTGATAGTTCTGCTCCAGGGTTTTGCCAAACCCAAAACCAGGATCCAGAATCTGATGTTCTTTGGGAATGCCTGCATCAGCGGCTAGTTTGAGGGATTTTTCAAAAAAGCGGTCGATATCACTCATGATATCCAGCTGCTCATCCACCTCAGTACGGTTATGCATCATAACCACCGGCACACCAGCATCCGCCACAGCACCAGCCATTTCAGGGTCTTTCTGTAGACCCCAAACGTCATTCACGATATGCGCTCCGGCCTTGCAAGCCTCAGCAGCAACTCTCGCCTTATAGGTATCAATGGAAATCAGCACCGGCAGTTCTTTAATCAGCTCAAGAACTGGCAGAACACGCTCCAGCTCGTCCTGCTCCTGAACTACCGTCGCTCCGGGCCGCGTGCTCTCACCGCCAACATCAATAATGTCAGCCCCTTCAGCGACCATCTCAATCGCGTGCGCCAACGCCACTGCTGGCGCATCAAACTGACCGCCATCAGAAAAGCTGTCTGGAGTTACATTCAATATGCCCATGACGAGCGGACGCTGAGAGCTTTCCAGCAATCCATGATCAAACTCTGCCATAAGGGTTCCCTCCCAATTTCTGGCCCCTCATAGCCTCCCATTGCCTTTGTTTCCAGCAAAAATCAAAAGACCTTTTCTACCCGCTACAAGATATGGCCGATATTTACTGCATAGCGATCAGATCAGCGTGCTTTTAAGGACTGACAGACTGTTCTTCCACGTCTCGTTTTTTTACCGGCAACACAAACAGGAACAGCGCAAGAAAGGCCATTCCAGGCATCACAACGCCAAGAGCGGTCACAGGATCTGGCACAACAATTGCGGTAACCAGACTTCCCAGAAATCCACCTGCCATCTGCATAAAGCCCATTAAAGCAGAAGCAGCACCTGCAATCTTGGGAAACGGCTCCATTCCTCGCATAGAGAGCGCCGGTAGGGCCATTGAAGCGCCAAAAGCAAACACACCAATAGGGATCATGATGCTTAGAAAGCTCAGATACTCAAGCTGCGTGACTGTAAACAGCGCCAATCCACCCAAGCCGCACAAAACCAGCGCCGGCCCAAGAAGCGCCTCTGTGCTGAGCCGCCGTAGAAGCAGCCGAGTGGCCACGCCACCAGCAAAGAACGAGCCTGACTGAAGCACCATCCCCATGCCGAACTGCAAAGGCGTCAACCCAAGCCGCTCAATCAAAACAAACGGCAGAACCGTTGAGAGCGTATAGATTACGCCAATAGTAAATCCGAGGATCAATGAGGGCTGCATAAACTCAAAGGACCTTAGTAGCGTCCAATAAGAAGACGCCATCTGCCTCGGCCGAATAAGCTTCACATCTCGGTAGGGGTTGGTTTCCGGCAAAACAGTGAGCGTTAGCAGTAGGATAAACCCGGCATAGATCACCATCAGAATAAAGATCGCCTGCCACCCGAACGCGCTGAGCGTTAAAGCTCCAATTGTAGGAGAAATAGCTGGCCCGATCCCCAGCATCACAGCCAGCAAGTTCATAATCCGCGCACCAGCCTCAGCAGAGAACTGATCCCGCACAATCGCACGTGCCACAGCAATTCCGCTGGAAGCACCGATCCCCTGTATCAGACGGCCAACCAGCAGCATTTCAATGTTCGGCGCCAGCCACGCCAAAAGACTGCCAAGCAAATATAGGCTGAAGAACCCGAGAATAATCGGACGGCGCCCAAACGCATCAGAAAGAGGTCCACACAACAGCTGAGCCAGCGTAAAGCCAGCAAAATACACCGTCAGTGTCAGCTTAGCGACAGCAGCTGTCGTCCCAAACACTTCCGCCAATGTCGGCAAAGCGGGCGTGTAAAGCGCCATGGAAAGCGGGCCAATCGTAACCAGCAATGCACCAATGACAGCCGTGCGCCCAGCCGAAAGCTGAAGCTCTGTTTGTGTACCCATTGCCTTTGTCATTCCCGAACCCCAAGGCAAGGCACTGAGCTTTCCCGTATGCGCTTCACCAGTTTTCTTGATAATCATCGGATGCGCGGCAACTCTAGGGAAATTGCGTAGAGCGCACAACGAAAAACACACGCCCTCCTTTCAGAGAGCACGTGTCAAAAATCTCAAATCCAACGCATCGTGCGTTACGCTAAAACGCGAAACTTCGCTGCTTCCTGAGTTGGAGAGCTGCCGAAGAACCGCTTGAATTCACGGCTGAACTGCGACGGACTTGCATAACCAACCCGATAAGCAGCCTGACTGGCGCTCATGTTCTGGCTCAGCATCATAGACCGCGCCTTATGCAAGCGGATCGACTTAACGTACTGCAGCGGAGAAAGGCCGGTCGCGCCTTTAAAACCGGCATGAAAAGCAGAAATGCTCATGCAGGCCATCTTGGCCATTTGATCTACACTGAGATTTGTTGAGAAATCCTCGTGCAACACTTGAAGAACTCGTGCAATACCCTGAGACTTCTCACTGTTTTGGAACAGCACCCTCAGACTCGCACCGTACTCGGACTTGAGCACGTGATACAGGAACTCGCGATAGTAGCCATCAGCGAGAATTTTAGTTTGTTCTTCGCTATTTAGCGTCTGCATCAGGCGACAGACAGAAAACAATGCCTCTTCAGACAGATGCGCTGGACGACCAAGCGTTTCGCCATACTCAAACTCGAGAGGCTCCTGCTCGATAAGCAGCATCAGTTCTGCCAAGACATTGATATCGATCGCCAAATTGACCGCGTAGAGAGGCTTCTCACGGGACGCTTCCACAATCTCAATCTCAAGCGGGATCGGAGAAACGAGCGCGGCATAGCTCTGCTGGGAATAGAGGAAACTCTGACTACCCAAATGGCCTCTGACCAGACCCTGAAAAACGATACGAATGCTTGGTGAATACATAACAGCGCGAGGCTTAGTCGCGGTTGTCATGCGAATCACTTCTACACATTCATGTCTGGTTGCACTCACGCCCTCGCTCGGAGCGAGTGGGGCAAACCATTCTTCTAACCACTGTTGGGTTGCAAATTGCATTGGTTTTCCAACAACTTTTGGGATTACGCGCACAGGGGGTATTCTATTGTCTTTTAATCACCCACCACGAATAAGTTGGTGTAAATATTGGGGATTGCAATACCCAATATTGCGATATTGAATGGTATTAGATTGCCATATTCCTTTTTGTAGTCAAGCGACTGTCTACGGATGGTCCCGAGCCATAATTTATTAGTTAGCCTAAGGTCTAAATTAAAGGAGCATTGCTTGCTTTTAGCTGAACTGTCTCATCTTGAACAACAGAAACAAGAGCTGCAAGCAAGCTTTCGCGAACGTGGCTATGCATTTCATCACCAAATCGACACACCGGGCCGTATTTGGAGAAATTTGTTTGCTGAGGCAGAAGAAATTTTCGTCGCACTCACCTCTGGTATGTCTATAGGCATCAACGGCCAGTTTATCAATCTGGAACCCTTTGAAGAGTTCTACATCCCTGCCGGAAAAAACTATGACATCGTGGGCCGTTGCCCCGATGAATGCCAATGGATGCACGCCTACGACCTTGCTGAAGTCGATATGCGCTCCCGACTGGTGAGAAAATCCGGCCTGCTATCAGTTGATGAATACAACTTCATAAATGAAGAGTAAGTGATCTGGCACACTTTTGCACCGAAAGCCTCATATTCTGATATCCGAACGATGACTTATCAGCTAAACAGATGCTGAATTGCGTTCTTTTTCCGGCAAAGTCTATCCAAAAAACCAGGCTCAACTGTAAAAAAGTGAGCTCGACTAAATACTTAGCAGTTTTTTAGCGAGATGGTTTGAATTGACACAAAAATAGGATAGAAGAGCGCATCTTTCATTAGAGAAAAACCAGATTGAAGGAATGGCGTGGATCGGGCACCTCATGATCCTCCCACACGCCGCGACTTCCTATGGCCAGACGGAGCCACCATGAAACTTCGCAATATTGCGATCATCGCCCACGTTGACCACGGCAAGACGACCCTTATTGACGTCCTGTTGAAGCAGTCCGGCGTCTTCCGCGAAAACCAGCGCACCGAAGAACGCATGATGGACTCCAATGACATCGAGCGTGAACGCGGCATCACCATCCTTGCCAAGAACACCTCTTTGGTCTGGAACAACACACGCATCAACATCGTTGACACACCAGGTCACGCTGACTTCGGCGGTGAAGTAGAGCGCATTCTGCATATGGTAGACGGCGTTGTACTGCTCGTAGACGCAGCTGAAGGCCCAATGCCGCAGACCAAGTTCGTACTTGGTAAAGCGCTGAAGCTTGGCCTGAAGCCAATCGTTGCGATCAACAAAATCGACAAACCAGAGCAGCGCGCTGACGAAGTACTGGACGAAGTATTCGACCTGTTCGCATCTTTGGATGCAAACGAAGAACAGCTCGACTTCCCGGTCGTATACGGTTCCGCTAAACAGGAATGGATGGCTCTGGAGCCAGCCGGTCCTCAGGAATCCATGGCGCCACTCTTCGACATGATCCTCGACAAAGTTGCAGAGCCACAGGCTGAAGAAGGCGAATTCCGCCTCCTCGCAACAACAATCGAATCTGATCCGTTCCTTGGCCGCATTCTCACAGGTCGCATCGCATCTGGCGTTGCAACCCCGAACATGCAGATCAAGGCGCTATCACGTGATGGCAGTGTGATCGAAACCGGTCGTATCTCCAAGGTTCTCGCGTTCCGTGGTCTTGAGCGTTCAGCAATTGAAGAAGGCGAAGCAGGCGACATCGTCTCCATCGCTGGTCTGACCAAAGCAACCGTGGCAGACACAATCGTTGCTCCTCAGGTGACTGAGCCAATTCAGGCACAGCCAATTGATCCGCCAACATTGTCCATGATGTTCCGCGTCAACGACGGTCCTCTGGCTGGTCAGGAAGGCTCCAAAGTTCAGTCCCGCGTTATCCGCGAGCGCCTGATGAAGGAAGCTGAAGGTAACGTTGCGCTTAAAATCGAAGAAACTGCAGAAGCAGATTCCTTCATCGTTTCCGGTCGTGGTGAATTGCTTCTCGCAATCCTGATCGAAAACATGCGCCGTGAAGGCTTCGAACTTTGCGTAGGTCGTCCTCGCGTTGTTTATCAGGAAGACGAAGCTGGTAAGCGTCTTGAGCCAATCGAAGAAGTTATCATCGACGTTGATGATGAGTTCCAGGGTGCTGTTGTTAAAAAGATCACCGAACGCAAAGGTGAGCTTCTTGAAATGCGCCCATCCGGTGGCGGTCGCTCCCGTTTGGTATTCCACGCTCCAACCCGTGGCCTTATCGGTTACCAGGCTGAGCTGATGTCAGACACCCGCGGTTCCGCGATCTTCAACCGTGTGTTCCATGAATATGCACCTTACAAAGGCGCAATTATGGGTCGTAACACCGGCGTTCTGCTGTCCAACGGTCAGGGCGATGCTGTTCCTTACGCATTGTTCAACCTGGAAGACCGTGGCCCAATGATGATTGATCCGGGCACAAAAGTGTACCAGGGCATGATCATTGGTGAACACACACGCGGTAACGACCTTGAAGTGAACGTTCTGAAGGGCAAGCAGCTCACCAACATCCGTTCTTCCGGTAAGGACGATGCTGTTAAGCTGACCACCCCAATCAAGCTGAGCCTTGAAGGCGCACTGTCTTACATCGCTGAAGATGAACTGGTGGAAGTCACCCCAGAATCCATCCGTCTGCGTAAAGCTCTGCTGTGCCCGCATGACCGTAAGCGCGCGGAACGTGCATCAAACAAAGCGTCTTAAGACCGCTTACATTGATGAGTTATTTAAGGGAGGGCCTTGGCTCTCCCTTTTTTCTTGAGCGACCCAAAGCTCACTCAGCTGGTTCAACAGCCTTCGTAGCCTGATCTCCATTTGCTTCCGCCAACGCCTTCTCCTGAGTCTTCAAACGCTCCTGCTTCCGTTTCCAATTCGCTTTTGCAGTCTTAGTGGTCATTCGTGAGTTGTCAGGCGTCCATCCCGGCGTGCGAAACATATAGCCATAGACGTCCCGTAGCGATCTTGCGGTCTTCAGATCTCTGACCATCGCCATCCACTCATGAAACGCCACAATCAGCAGGTTGTTGGTCTCAAGGTTCTTGCCAATCCCGTAGCGCGGCGGATCCTCAACAACTTCAGGGCTGAACGTCCCGAACATCCGATCCCAGATGATCAGCGTTCCCGCATAGTTGGAATCCAGATATCGCGGGTTCGTCGCATGGTGAACGCGATGATGGCTCGGCGTATTGAAGATCCACTCAAACGGCCCCATACGATCAACCAGCTCAGTGTGAATCCAAAACTGGTAGAGCAAGTTCCAGGCTGCCACGAAGAAAATCATCTCAGGCTGAAACCCAACCAACGCAATCGGCAGGCCGAAAATGAAGGTAAGTGCAATCGTCCCAGTCCACGTCTGTCGCAGAGCCGTCGAGAGATTATAGCGCTGCGAGGAATGGTGGTTCACATGGCTAGCCCAGAACCAGCGGTACTCATGCCCAAACCGATGCTGCCAATAATAAGCCAGATCATACAACAGGAAGCAGATCAAGATGGTCCACCAGTTGAGCGGCACGTTTTCAATAAGGCGATGACTGTAAACCCAGCTATGCGCCGCATAAGAAACAGCAGCCCCAAAAACAATCTTTACAATGAGACTCCCAATCCCCATCGCCAGACTGAAAAACGTGTCTTTGACGTCATAACCATCAATCCCACGCAGCTTTAAAGCCACACCTTCTACAATCATGAGAATGATAAAAAACGGCACCGCATACGATATAGGGTCAAAAAACTCCATTGAGATGGCCCTCCCAAACCGAACTCAAAACCCGAAGTGTACCCCACACCCACGGGCAAGTTACCTTAACGGTAACACACTCCTGTATATGTCATCAAACCCCGGAATGAGAACACCATTCAACCAGTGAAGCAGTGAAGCAGAGACCTCAGCAGCAAAGTGACGCCCAAAAACTTATCCCCCTCACCAGCACTTGTCCTAGGCTAAGTCCTGTGCCCACGCATTCGGGCCGGGGTGGACCGTCCATCCCGCGGCGTGGGCGGGGTTGGGCTACCGGCATGAAGTAACGTATCGTGTCGGGAGGTCCGGTGAAGCGCCATACCCTATTGAGACCACAGTGGTAGTAGGGAGTTTGGGGTCGTTCCGGAGGGCGTCCGGTGGTGACAAGAAATTGTCAATGACAGGGAAACCTGTCAGTCGCGTCTGTCCGAGAGGGAGCCCGCGTGTTCATGAGAAAAGGCCCGGGCGAGGCGAGCAGCCAATGCCGAAGAAACATACCTAACAAGTAGCGCAGGCAAAGCCTGCTCGCCTTGCTCCACCCGTTTAACGGGAACCTTCAGCGCCAACACTGCATGGAAAACCATGCGGTGCTAAACTACTTGGTGTCGCTTGCTGGCTCTTCAGGGTAGCTCTGGAAACTATCCGCATTTTGCTTAATCGGTACAATCACACCACAAGCAATCCGCCCTCCGGCATCACCAGTCGGCTGACTGTGATAATCGTCTGGATCAGCATGAACAATCAGCGCCCTGCCCGGTCCACCAATCAGGCTGTCCTTGTCATCGGGAGCCAGGTCTAAGATTTCAGAGAAGTACTCGACGACAATCTTTCCATTCTCGGGCACATGAAGATTTGGAAGATCGCCCGCATGCGGTCCATCAGGAACTTCAATCCCATGCTCATGCCCTTCAGGTGCGAAATGACCTCCAGCAGCCGAAAAGGTTGGCTCACATAGACCAGTTTCATGAACATGGAACCCATGTACGCCAGCAGGCAAGCCATCAAATGCCGCTGTAATATGGAGGGTCTGGCTCAAGGTCTCAGTCAACACGACACGGCCGACCTGCTTGCCATCAACGTCTTTCATAATGGCAACAGCGGTCGGCCCAGCGGGCACCTGATCTTCTTTAGAAGCCATCGCAGCAAAACTCGCAACAGCAAACCCGGCTGCAACAACTGCCGCCAATCCACTCAGCTTCATCATCCAATAAACTCCTGAAAGCGCTTTATTCATCCTCAGAATATTCAGCGGAGAGGCCACCTCAAAATCACTCTTGAAACCTCGGTAAACCAACACCGCCTACCCAGCTGATAAGTTGACCAGTCTTGGTTACACCTTCAAAAGAAAACCCGGATCAGAACCAATCTGACCCGGGCTAAACATTCATAAAACCAACAAGACCTTACTCTGCTGGCTCGCCTTTTTCGTTCTCACGACCAAAGTTCGGCGCCGCTGATTCCTGACCAGCTTCAACAAGCTGATGGCGAATATCTTTGGTCCGCGCAAACAGTTTGAACAAGGCATCACCATCACTCCACCGGATCGCCCGCTGCAAGGCAGACAGATCCTCAGAAAAGCGAGACAGCATTTCAAGAATGGCTTCTTTGTTGTTCAGGCACACATCACGCCACATGGTCGGGTCAGAAGACGCGAGACGTGTGAAGTCACGGAAACCGGAAGCAGAGTACTTGATCACTTCTGACTTGGTCACAGTCTCCAAATCATCAGCCGTACCCACGATGTTGTAGGCGATGATATGCGGAAGATGAGACACAACAGCCAACACCAGATCGTGGTGCTCAGCATCCATGGTGTCCACATGAGAGCCACACGCTTCCCAGAAGGCAGTCAGGCGCTCTGTAGCACCCGCATCACTGTCGCTATCTGGCGTAAGAATGCACCAGCGGTTCTCAAAGAGAGAGGCAAAGCCAGCATCAGGGCCAGAATACTCAGTACCAGCAACCGGGTGGCCTGCAATAAAATGCACGTCGTCCGGCATATGCGGTTTCATCGCTGAAATAACGGAGGCCTTCACAGAACCCACGTCAGTTACAATCGCACCCTCAGCTAAATGAGGGCCAATAGTTTTCGCCACGGCTCCACATGCACCAACCGGCACACAAACGATTACAAGGTCTGCCCCTTTAACGGCTTCTGCTGCGTCCAGATAATATCGGTCCCCAAGCTTCAACTCTTCCGCACGCTTCAGAGTAACTTCTGAGCGTGTGGATACAACAATTTCACCCGCCAGCTTTTCGCGGCGCATGACATGCGAAAGAGAGGAGCCGATCAGACCGATACCAATCAGTGCGACCCGGCCAAACAAGGGTTCAGACATGGAGACCTTCTATTAGAACTACTTCAGAAATTCAGTGAGAGCAGCCACAACATCTCTGTTGGCTTCCTCACTACCGATTGACATGCGCAGGGCATTGTCAAATCCATAGGCTTTCACCTGCCTCAGCACACACCCGCGTTCCAGCAGGAAGGCATCCGCATCGACAGCCCGCTTACCCTGTTCCTCAGGGAAATGGATCAGAATGAAATTGCCGACACTTGGCGTAACGTCAAGACCTAGTTTGGTCAGTTCGTTAACTACCCACGGCAACCATTCATTATTGTGGCTAACTGCTTGCTCAATAAACGCCTGATCGCGCACAGCAGCAGCACCAGCTGCAATTGCAGCAGCATTCATGTTAAACGGCCCACGAATACGGCCCAATGCATCAATGATATGCTCAGGACCATACGCCCAGCCAACACGCAGCGCTGGCAAACCGTAAGCCTTTGAGAACGTCCGTGTCATGACAACGTTTTCGGAGTTCGCAACAAGCTCAATACCGGACTGATAATCATTCCGGCGCACATACTCAGCGTAGGCCGCATCGAGAACCAGAATACAGGTCTTCGGCAACCCGGCGTGCAAACGCTTAACTTCGTCAAACGGAATATAAGTGCCAGTCGGGTTATTCGGATTGGCCACAAAAACCATTTTGGTTTTCTCGGTCACACGTTCCAAGATGGCATCCACGTCCGTCTTAAGATCTTTCTCTGGAGCGATAACAGGCGTCGCACCAGCTGCATGAATCGCAATCTTATAAACAAGGAAGCCGTGCGTGGTATAAATAGCCTCATCACCTTCACCCAGATACGCATAGGCCAGCAGGCTCAGCACTTCATCAGAGCCACAGCCACATATAACATGATCAGGGTTCAGGCCGTATACTTCACCAATTGCTGTGCGAAGTTCACCAGCACTTCCATCAGGGTAAAACTGAAGCTCAGAAATGGTGCGGTAAGCTTCAAGCGCTTTCGGGCTCGCACCTAAAGGAGATTCATTGGAAGAGAGCTTATGTAGTTTATGGCCACCATTTGCCTTCGCTTTACCGGGTACATACGGATCAATTGCCAACACACCAGCACGAGGGACAGGGCGTACTACCTGCTCTTCCATCAACTCATTCCTTTATTCAAAAAACACGCAGTTTAACCAACTGCGTCTGCTTCACTATCAAATTCATCATCTAGGTCAAGCGGCGCGGGGTATCCACCGACATATCTAAGTTTATCCGGCGTCGCCTCAGCAGCTTCAAAGAAAGTCGCCAGCTCCTGCTCGGATATATTCCCCGGAACAGCTAATAACGCATCTACGCCTTCAAAACTGCGATAAAAACTCAACACTTCTATACCTTTGTGCATCAATGAGCCCGGTATAGTTCCCGTCCAGCGCACATCATAAACACAAATATCCGGCTTCTCTGTTTCAGCAGTCTGGGCCGCAACCACAACAGCAGGCAGATCAGCAGGTCTGTCCTGAACAACCAAAAACGGAAGCCGTGCAATAATCGAGGGTCCATTGGTGCCATCATCCCGGGCACCCATGCCACGCCACCAAGGCGTTTCTGCACGCTCTTCCAAGCCGATCACACCAAGATCGACCTGTGAATAATCAACTGCTGCAAGCACAGCAGACGGGTCTATCTCACGCTGTTGTTCAATTGCGTAACCGAAATAAAAGCGTGTCAGCTCACTCATTGCGAGTCGATCCGCACTACCATCAAGATGTACACGATAAGTTGTCTGGGCATTTGTTAGCGAAGAGATTATCTCACGCCAAATATGTTCCAATGACATAATAGGCAGAACACCGCGATGGTTCTCAACCAACCGCCGCATAATATCTGCTTCACGAGAGGGCCGAAAAACAGCATGCATAGAACCTTGTTCAGCTTTTGCCGCAACAATATGCTCAATCAGGTCAGCACGCTCCATAAGCAAGGCATGCAGTTTATCATCAACTTCATCTAGTTTATCGCGGACTTGAGACAAGCTCATTTTTGAATCCGAAACTGATGAAGACCCAGACATTGCACTAACCCACTCGAATTATTGAACAGAACCTATGTAAATTCATAGGAAACAACGACGGTGAAAGCAAAAGAAAACGTTGACACACTGCCAATTGGCACCTAGCAAAAACTCTCTTGCAATCCCTAGAGGAACACCCAATTCGCCTTCACAACACCGCGGAAGAAAACATGACTGAGACTGCCAGCGCAAAACCGGAGAAGACTCCGAATATCTCGCCCTCAACACAAGCCAGTGTTGCAGCGGAACAGATGGATATGCCTGCCAGCAAGCTCATGCGATTTGGTTCAGACAACCCTCTTCGGCTTGATGAAGGCACGGAACTCACCCCCTGGCAGATTGCTTATGAGACCTATGGCGAGCTGAACGAAGACAAAACCAACGCCATTCTTGTGTGCCACGCCCTCACTGGCGATCAGTATGTTGCCTCCGAGAACCCTGTAACCGGCAAACCCGGTTGGTGGTCAATGATGGTCGGTCCTGGGCAACCAGTGGACACCGACAAGTATTTCGTCATCTGCGCAAATGTGCTTGGCGGTTGCCTCGGCACCACTGGCCCTGCATGCACCAATCCGGAAACCAATGAGGTTTACGGGTTAGACCTGCCTGTCGTCACAATCGGCGATATGGTGCGCTCCCAGGCAAAACTGGTTGAAGCGCTCGGTATCGAAACTCTTTTCGCAGTCGTCGGCGGCTCCATGGGCGGCATGCAAGTGCTGCAATGGGCATCTGCCTATCCAGAGAAAGTATTTGCAGCAGTCCCAATCGCAGCTGGTCCGCGCCACTCCAGCCAGAACATTGCCTTCCATGAGGTAGGCCGTCAGGCTGTCATGGCAGATCCAGACTGGTGCCACGGACAATATGCCAAAGAAGGCAAACGCCCTATGAAGGGTCTGTCTGTTGCCCGCATGGCCGCGCACATCACCTACATGTCTGATGAAAGCTTGCACAGCAAGTTCGGCCGCAACCTGCAAGATCGATCAGCCATCACTTTCGGCTTCGATGCAGACTTCCAAATCGAGAGCTATCTGCGCCATCAAGGCATGACGTTCGTTGATCGTTTCGACGCAAACTCATATCTCTATGTGACCCGCGCGATGGATTACTTCGACCTCGCGGCAACACATGGCGGCAAACTGGCCAACGCATTTTTGCATAGCACAACCCGCTTCTGCGTCATGTCGTTTACAACGGACTGGCTTTTCCCAACCTCGGAAAGCAAAGACATTGTACGAGCCCTCAACGCAGCTGGAGCAAACGTCTCCTTTGTTGAGATCGAGAGCTCACGGGGACACGATGCATTCCTTCTTGATGAACCTGAACTGTTCAAAACAATGCGTGGCTTCCTGACAGGAGCAGCAAAAGCCAGAGGTATTCCCGCACCGGGAAATGGTGATTGACCGTAACACTGAGCAGTAAGCTTCATCAGAAAGCAGATTCATTATGAAAAAACATGATTTGAGTAATGTACGCGGCGATCACCGAATTCTCTGCGATTTTGTAGCATCGGGCTCGCGCGTTCTGGACATCGGTTGCGGCACTGGTGAATTGCTGGAACTGCTGATCGACACTCGCGGCGTTGATGGCCGTGGCTTCGACACCTCTCAAAAAGGCGTGAATGAAGCCGTTGCCCGCGGGCTCTCAGTTGTTCAGGGGGATGCAGACAATGACCTTGCAGCCTACCCGGACGACGCTTTTGATTACGCAATTCTAAGCCATACTCTTCAGGCGACCATGGACCCCAAACAGGTTCTTGAGCAGTTACTGCGCATCGGCAAGAAAGTCGTCGTGTCCTTCCCTAATTTCGGCCACTGGCGCAACCGTATGCAGTTGCTGTTCAACGGCAGAATGCCAGTCACCGACTATCTGCCTTACGAGTGGTATGACACACCAAACATTCACTTCTGCACGATCCGGGACTTTGTTGCTCTCTCCGAAGAGGTCCATGCTAAAGTTATTAAGGCAGAGGCTCTGGATGCAAGAGGTCAGCGCATTGGGTTCAACGCACCATGGTGGGTATGGAACCTGATCGGCGATCAGGCCGTCTTCCTTCTGGAGCGGAAGTAATCAGAACTCAGCTTTCGCCCTCGTTGGCGAAAGTTCCCTCTTGCTGGCGACTATGCCCGTTCATCGCCTGCGCACCAGCAGTCTTGCCGTTAGGCAGAAAGACTGGCCGCAACACACGCGTCACGTGGCTCGCTTTCATCGGAATACCACGGTACACCTGCTTCTCAGCTTCTGTGACCAGCAACCCCGCAAATGCTGACCAGGCCACAGCCCCTAAACGCTCAAAACTCCGTGCATTCTTCAAAACCATTCTCGAGTTCGTCGGCGGCACAAACAGTGCTTCTTCCCGCGAAACAACAGAAAGATGATGATTACTCAGGAAGTTATCGAGCTGTGGCCGTGAATAAGGACGACCATACCCAAACGGTGAAACCTCTGACCGTGCCCACGCCCCACGTCGATTAGGAACAATCACAATCACCCGTCCACCCGGAGACAAGACCCGGTAGACTTCATCCAGCAACGCCCCCGGCTGTCCTGCCATCTCCAGCGAATGCACGAGTAAGATGCGGTCAATACAGGAATCTGGGAACGGCAGCTGACCATCTTCCATCAGGAAGGCTTTGTTCGGCACTTCAACTTCACGCGGCCACTTCACCACGCCTTGCGCGGCAGGCATTCCGGCAAACACACGATTGGTCTTTTTCAGATAAGGCCGCAGATAAGGAGCTGCATATCCAATACCCAGCAAACTCTGACCATGCATTTCAGGCCAAAGCATTTTTACGCGGCTCCCAACCAGCACCCGAAGCATCCGTCCAAGTGGCAGGTCGTAGAACTCTTTTAAGTGAGTAACATCAAGATACAACTGGTTCTCCGCGCGTTGCCTTCTCTTATCATGGGGTGCCAGAGCTCTGGGCGCAACGCTTCTTCCTGACGATTTGCAAGCTTAAATCAACCACACCCAGAGTTTTGTGAGTTTGCAGTTGAATTTGACAGCTTGTCCTCTCATGATCTCATAAAGATATACTATACGCTTGGGAGCTGGTTGATGATTGAAGTTGAAGTTCGGCAGTTTGTTTGTCTGAAAGATAATTTCGGCGTTCTCGTTCACCACCCCGACAGCGGTTGTACAGTCGCAATTGATGTTCCAGAAGCAGCCCCCTACTTACAGGTTCTGGAAGAAACCGGTTGGAACCTGACCGACATTCTCATCACACACCATCACTGGGACCATATCGGCGGAATGGCCGAACTCGTTGAGAAGACAGGTGCAAAGGTAACCGGGCCAGAACGCTCCCGCCAACACATCACGGGCATGAACCGCTTTGTAGAGGACGGAGATGACATTCTCGTTGGCCCTATTGCTGTTAAAGCCATAGGTACACCGGGCCATACACTTGACCATATCTCCTGGTGGTTCCAAGAAGCAGGTATTGCTCACACAGGCGACACACTCTTCGCACTCGGCTGCGGCCGCGTTTTCGAAGGCGATCCCGAGATGATGTGGGCTTCACTGAGCCATCTGGCAAACACACTACCACCAGAAACAAGGATCTATTGCGGTCACGAATACACGCTGGCCAACGCCAAATTCGCTCTTACTATCGATCCAAACAATCAAGCATTACAGGAACGCACAAAACGCATCGAGGCGCTTCGCGAAGTTGGACGCCCTACCCTGCCAACATCCATGGCAGCAGAGCTTTCAACCAATCCGTTTTTGAGGGTTCGCAATCCTGAAGTTCAAAAAAACCTCAACATGGTCAATGCTGAACCAGTTGATGTCTTCACAGAAATCCGCCGCCGCAAGGACAGCTTCTGATGTCAGTCGACCAAATCAGCTCCTCAGCAACAGCTGAAGAAATCATCGCAGCATTGCAGATGAAAGAGCATCCAGAAGGTGGCTATTACACCGAAACCTTCCGGGATGAAGAAGGCCCTAGAGGCCGTGGCTATTCAACAGCTATCTACTATCTCCTCAAGAAGCACCAGAAATCTCATTGGCACCGGATCGACGCGATTGAGACGTGGCACTACTACGGAGGCGCCCCGCTCCGGCTCTCCATCAGCTCCGAGGAAGGCATCCAAAATGATATCATCCTTGGCATGGATGTACTGAACGGACAACGCCCTCAAGGCATCGTACCTCGTCATGCATGGCAATCCGCCCAAAGCCTCGGCGAATGGACATTAGTCGGCTGCACCGTTGCTCCAGGGTTTCTCTTCGATGGCTTCGAGTTGGCACCGCCAGACTGGAATCCTTGAGCCAAAGTCATCGAATCGGGCAATAAGAACCTCAATAAGCTTGATCAAATCTCAAAGAAATTTACACGCAATTTTAGACAAAAGACGCATAAGACCTACCCGGAAACCTTCGTAGATACAGAGACTTGTTGGTTAACTACAGGACACTGGAAAAGTTTTCTGCGCATAAACTCTATGGTTTTTCCGCAGATACAGTTGAGATGTCATGCAGTTTAGCAACTCTCTGTTCGCACCCAAAACGTGCAAATTTTGTAGCATCAGAGCATAACGTAGCAGTCATTATCTTCGCGTTATCAAAACCTTACATATCCAACAGCCCAACCCAACAAGAGCTTCTATTCACATCATCATCAGGAACACCTGTAAGTAGCTCAACTATCCCGATTAATAACTCAGCACTCAATCCTCAATCACCGCTTGCGTTGCTCGCTCTGCTCGGTAGATTGCCCAGCGTAGGCGCTTTATGCGCCCGAACACACATTTGGAAGCTAATCTATGGCCCAAGGCGACATCAAAAAGGTTGTGCTTGCCTATTCTGGCGGGCTCGACACCTCGATTATTCTAAAGTGGTTGCAGGCGGAATACGGCTGCGAAGTTGTAACTTTTACTGCTGACTTAGGTCAGGGTGAAGAGTTGGAACCAGCACGACGAAAAGCTGAACTGCTTGGTATTCGAGAAATCTACATTGATGATCTCCGTGAGGAATTCATTCGGGATTTCGTATTCCCGATGTTCCGGGCCAACGCAGTTTACGAAGGCGTTTATCTCCTCGGCACCTCTATCGCCCGTCCGCTCATTTCCAAGCGTCTCATCGAGATCGCTGAGCAAACCGGCGCAGACGCTGTTGCGCATGGCGCGACCGGTAAAGGTAACGACCAGGTACGCTTCGAGCTGGCTTGCTACGCATTGAACCCAGACATCAAGGTGATCGCACCTTGGCGTGACTGGACGCTGAAGTCCCGTACTGACCTGATCGAGTTCGCAGAACAGCATCAGATCCCGGTACCAAAGGACAAGCGCGGCGAAGCACCGTTCTCTGTTGACGCAAACATGCTTCATTCGTCTTCCGAAGGTAAAGTTTTGGAAGATCCGAATGAAGAAGCACCAGAGTATGTCTTCCAGCGCACCGTTGACCCGCTCAGCGCGCCAGACGAAGTCACCGAGATCGAAATCGGCTTCGAAAAAGGTGATGCGTGCTCCATCAATGGCGTACACATGTCTCCGGCAACCCTGTTTGCCAAGCTGAACGATTACGGCCGCGACAACGGCATTGGCCGTCTTGATCTGGTAGAAAACCGCTTCGTTGGCATGAAGTCCCGCGGCATCTACGAAACACCAGGCGGAACAATTCTCCTTTCGGCACACCGTGCGATGGAATCCATCACACTGGACCGTGACGCTGCTCACCTCAAAGATGAGCTAATGCCGCGCTACGCAAAGCTGATCTACAACGGCTTCTGGTTCTCACCTGAGCGCGAAATGCTTCAGGCGATGATCGATAAGTCGCAGGAGCTTGTGACGGGCACCGTTAAGCTGAAGCTCTACAAAGGCAACGTCATCGTTGTTGGTCGTGCGTCTCCTTACTCTCTCTACTCAGAAGAACTGGTGACTTTCGAAGACGACCACGGCGCTTACGACCAGAAAGACGCTGCAGGCTTCATCCGCCTCAATGCTCTACGTTTGCGTACACTGGCAAAGCGGAACCAGATGACCAAAGCAAAAGAGTTGACAGACGCCTGAAAGGGTAAAAGCTCCTAAGCTTTAAACTAGTTACTAAGCCCGCAGTGGAAACACTGCGGGTTTTATTTTGCGCAATACCTAGCAACAAAAATACACCTACTTGCTGTTGATTACCTCAAGACGATCAACCCAAAGAGGCTTACTGTTCATTAATTTTTTCATGGCTCAATCATGTCAGTATTCAAAGATGAGGATACTGCTCAGCGATGAAGAATGACAAAAAAGAACAAGAAACAAACCCCGTTGCAGATTTCCTCCGGCATTTCGTGATCTATGATCATGTACTCAACCTCAAAGAGACCGGAGAGTTCAACGGAGCTGCCGATCACTTGCTAAACCTTCTTGGGCAAGGGGGCTCTGAAAGCTCAGAAGATGCCCTTGATCTACCGCTAGCAAACGCGAACTCAGAAAAACTGGACAGCATGCCAGCCGAGTATGTTTCCGCTCTGTTTGACCAGAAAGCGAAGATTTTTGATATCAAGCTTCTGGAGATCCTCCAATACAGCCTACCAACCAAGATCCACGAAAAAATCACCACTCTCAATCTTGGCCCCTTTAAACGTCTCTTAGATCTAGGTTGTGGCACTGGCTTAGCTGCCGAACTTTTCGAAGATCAGATCCCTTATAAAACTGGCGTCGATATTTCAGAGGAGATGCTCAAGTTAGCGAAAGACAAGGAGATCTACGACGATCTCCAACAATGCGAAATCAACGAGTTTCTCGATCAGGATCATCCTCAGAAATGGGACTTAATAATCGCATCAGAGCTCTTTCCATACTTTGGTTCATTGGAAGACCTCTTCGCAGGTGTCGCCCATAACATCGAAAAGAATGGCGTGTTCTTGTTCTCCGCTGAAGCTGTGATGGAGCCTACCTCCGATACTCCACCCTACATTATGAGTGACAGCTGCCGCTTCACACACACAGAAAACTACCTCCGCAATCTCTTGAAGCAATTTGACTTTGCAGTCATCGACTTTACGCAGACCACACTCCGGCAGGAGTGCGAAAATCCGGTGCGTGGACACCTCGTAGTCGCTCGCCACATACCAAAGTGAGCACTACAACCCGGCCATCAACGTAATCAGCACGACCACCAGCATTAAAATACTTGGATAGAAGGTCAGCGCAAAGCCGGTTCCACGCCATGGTGCACCCTTCTCATAGCTTGCAAAAAACAGGATACGCCCAAGCGCAAACAGCAGTGCTGCTAACAAAGGCACAGACATCGTGCTACCGGGCATAACCGCAGCCCAAGCAATGTAGATGAACCCTGCCAACACCCCCTGCTCAAGTGTATTTTGCAAAATACTCTGCAGCATTTTGGCTTCCTCACTGCCGTGGGTTAGCCCTCCTCCATCAATGTCATCAGCATGATAAAACCTGCGCATCGCCAGACGACCTATGGAAATCATAAGCAGCAAGGCAGGTGATAATAATGAAACCGCTGCCACCCAAAGCCGTTCAGAGGCATTCCAGTCCGCGGCAAATCCAAATGGATTGAGAAGCGCACCAAACAAAAGCACAATCGCGGTCACCAACGCTCCGACAATCATCCGCTGAAACACACCCCGCTGTTTTTCTGCAAAGTCCAATGCAACCTCCATTTAGAGAACATAATAGGAACAAACCCACAACTATCTGATGCGGACTGCTTGCGGCAAGGCGCTGCCTCTCCTAGCCTAGGTACGTCTGACCAAGCAGGAGACTTTGATGACTATGGAAGCGCAGTTAGTTTTAAAAGTTGATAACGCCGCTGCGCGTCGCTTGTTTCTGCAGAAACACGCCCTTCTCGAAGCGCCAACAGGCTCCTCGAAAGGAGAGGACCTCCTCAATCTCATTCACCGCATTGGCTTTGTGCAGGTTGATAGCATCAACACTGTAGAGCGTGCGCACCACATGATCTTATGGTCACGCCGCCAAAGTTACCGCCCCAAACATCTCAAGAAACTGCTGGAGAATGACAGAAGCCTCTTTGAGCACTGGACGCATGATGCCTCAATCATTCCAACCGAGTTCTTCCCTTATTGGCACTACCGCTTCCAAAAGAGCGCAGAGAGCTTGCAATCTCGCTGGAAGGTCTGGCGTGGTGCCGAGTATCAGGAAAAACTCAACCTCATTCTAAGGCATATCGAAGAAAACGGCCCCGCCGGCACCTCAGATGTCGGCAAGGATGAAAAGCGTAGCAAAGGCGGATGGTGGGAGTGGAACCCATCCAAAACAGCGCTTGAATACCTATGGCGTACCGGACAAATTTCCGTCTCCCGGCGCGAGAACTTCCAGAAACTCTATGACCTGACAGAGCGCGTCATCCCTGCTGATCATCTGACCACCAAGCCCAGTCATCAAGAGACCGTGGATTGGGCCTGTAACTCTGCAATCGACCGCCTTGGTTTCGCTACGCCCAGCGAAATTGCAGCCTATTGGGACAAACTAGACCTTGCCGATGTAAAAGCGTGGTGTGAGCATGCCCAGAAGCATCAGGAACTGATCCCTATTGAGATTCAGGCTGCCAGCGACACGAAGCCCAAATTATGCCTCGCACGCCCTCAAATTGAAGATGAGCTGAAATCTCTCGATACTCCTTCCCAGCGGATCCGCATCCTCAGTCCATTCGATCCGGCATTAAGAGACCGCAAGCGTGCCGAGTTCCTCTTTGATTTCAATTACCGCATCGAAATCTTCGTCCCTGAACCAAAACGGCAATACGGTTATTACGTCTTCCCGGTAATGGAGGGGGACAAGTTAATTGGCCGCGTTGATATGAAACGTGACAAAACCTCCAATGCTTTGGCCGTGAAACGCTTCTGGCCCGAGACTAGCATTCGCATGGGCAAAGGTCGCCTACAACGATTGGAAGCTGAACTGGAGCGATGCACTCAATTTGCTGGCTGTGAAGATCTTCAGTTCCTCTCAGCTTGGCAAGGATAGCCCATTGGATGGCGGGACTATCAGAAACGTAAGTAACCTCCAATACTGCAGGCAAACTTCGCATTCTCGCCAGCACCAAGAGAGCAAATGGGCCAGCTTTTGCAAACTTTGTTGCGTCTTCTGCTCTGCCTTGTGGCGCTGCATACCTCTGCCAGCCTGGCCCAATCACTCTTAGATTTAGACGACCACTTCACTTTCAATCCGCAAGGCAAGTACCAACCCCGCCTCATCGGCCTGTTTGAGACAGACCGCAATAACACGTCTGGAGCCGCCGAAGTCATCACGCCGGTTTTTCAGGACAGTCATGGCATGTTCTTCGCAGATATCCGCTCTCGCAACTCCTCTGACGCTGTATATCTCCTAAGTGCTGGCGGTGGCCTCCGTCACTTTGTGCGGCCAAACCTGATTGGCAGCACCTACATCTTCATGAACTACAAGGAAGATTATGAACGCGGCCCCGAAACTGCAGTCACCACGGGCATCGAGTTTCTGGCAAATAACTATGAAGCTCGCTTCAACGCACAATTCCCGACAAGCAAAGCCCGTATTCTGGAACCAGAGCCGGGCAGCATAGACCAACGCGAAAGCGTCCCTCTCCTCAATCTCTCAGGAGAGATCGGTTACGACCTCCCCGGAACTGAAGATCTGGGGTTCGGCCTCCGAATCTATGCAGGAGGCTTTTATAGAACTGCCAACAACATTGAAGAGATAAGCGGAGCGCAGGGACGGTTTGAAATATCCCATGCAGGCTGGTTTGGCCTACCAGGATTAAAGACCACATTTGTTGGACAGATCCGCTATCACAGCGACATCAACTATCCCATTGGTGCTTTTCAACTCCGCATAGGCCTTCCCATTGTCAAATATTGGAACGGCATCGCCGTCGATAATTATAACGAACTCTCTCATATAGAACGTCGCATGACGGAACGTGTGCGACGCCCCCTCACTATTCACAGTCGCACGCGTCGTATTCCCTAGAACTCCACTAAAAATGAAGGCCCTAGGCATTAAACCACTCGAAGCGTTACCCCTCCCGGTTTCAGGGCATCACAGACCCCCAGCATTAATGTTAATCTTTTCCGATAGGATACCGCTTCCAGCTCTTCCGGGGACAACCACATGAGGACTATTCCACTCACGCTTATTCCGTTCTTGCTCTACAACGCTGTGGCATTTCGGTGGTTTGAAGATCTAGAGCCGGTGCTTGATCAGGGCTACAACGTCACTCCTTGGGCTGCCATTGTATTCCAGATCCCACTGCCATCCGGACTACTCGTTCCTCTGGATGTCGCCACCCTTCTGCTTGCAGGCACTTTGGTGCTGCTCTTCGTCGAGATCATCAAAGCCACCAGAACCAGCACACTCTCACTGGTAGATCACAGTCTGTCCTTGCTGATCCTCGTGGCCTACCTGATTGAGTTCCTCTCGGTGCAAGAAGCCGCTACCCCGCTCTTCCTGCTGCTCATGACCATCACATTTCTGGATGTTATCGCCGGGTTCGTCATCACCTTGTCCAGCGCTCGTCGAGATGTGGTGGTGGCAGCCAGCAACAGCTAACAGCAGCAACTCCAAGGCTGGCAACCAATCTCAGCATTACGTTTCAATGCACAAAGGGCACCCAGTTGGATGCCCTCACGCCAGTTATAATGTGCAACGCGCTTAAACCGCTGCCAGCGCCTTCGCGACGTCTTCCAGCAGATCATCTGCATCTTCCAGACCAACAGAAAGACGAAGCGTCTTATCTGTAATGCCCAGTTCCAGACGCGCATCTTCCGCAACACTCTGGTGCGTCGTCGTCGCCGGATGCGTGATCAGGCTCTTCGCATCACCAAGGTTGTTGGAAAGGCTGACAATCTCCAGTGCATTGGAGAACTTGAAGGCCGCTTCCTTGCCACCAGCCAGATCAAACGCCAGCATGGTAGACCCACCCTGCATCTGCTTAGCCACAATATCCGCCTGCGGGTGATCAGCGCGACCAGGGTAAATCAGGCGAGACACTGCAGAGTGATCCGCAAGGAAATCTGCCAGCTTCCCAGCATTCGCAGTCTGGCGCTCAACACGCAGAGACAACGTCTCCAGCCCCTTCAGCAGAACCCAAGCGTTGAACGGGCTCATCGCAGGTCCGGTATGCTTGAACGGGTCATGGAACTCTTCCACGATCCATTTCTCATCGGAAAGCACAATACCGCCCAGACATCGCCCCTGTCCGTCAATATGCTTGGTCGCAGAGTAGATCACCACATCCGCACCAAGTGCCAGCGGGCTCTGCCAGATAGCAGTCGCAAACACGTTGTCGACGATAAGCCGTCCACCAGCTTCGTGAATAATATCCGCCACAGCAGGAATATCGATCACTTCAAGCGTCGGGTTGGTTGGGCTTTCAAGAAATGCCGCTGTGGTGTTCGGACGAACAGCTGCTTTCCATTGCTCAATGTCAGTGCCATCAATCAGCGTGGACTCCACACCGTAACGTGGCAGCAGCTTTTCGATGATGTATCGGCAGGAACCGAACAGCGCCTTTGGTGCAATCACATGATCGCCAGCTTTTACGCAGGCCATAATCGCAGAATTAACAGCCGCCATACCAGAAGCCGTGCCGCGTGCGGCCTCAGCACCTTCCAGTTCGCACATTCGTTGTTCGAACATTCCTACAGTCGGGTTTGCGTACCGGGAGTAGATATAGCCCGGATTCTCGCCCAAAAAGCGTGCTTCTGCCGCTTCTGAGCTGTCGTAAACATACCCTTGTGTAAGGAAGATAGCTTCGGATGTTTCACCAAAGCTGGAGCGCGTTGTGCCTCCATGAACAAGCCGAGTTGCTGGCTTCCAGTTCTTTGCGTCTGTCATCGCTCATTCCTGCCCGAAGAGATATTGCTCTACCCCTTCATTAAAAAACCCCGGCGCGGGCCGAGGTCTATACAAGAACCCGACCCTTTAGCTACTTGTTTTACGTGGTTGCAAGCCGGTCGACCAAATCACCACGGAATAGGCAGCGGTTTTACCTCGAAAATACAGTAGGGTCAATCAATCAGCGTAGGTTGCAGACTTGGCGAGAGATCAAACTTACGTTAATCAGTGTCAGAACGATTTGAGTACGAGTGGGGCGGAACCAACAATGACAGGCATTCTTCCGGCAAAAGCGATTGAAGCTATGTTTGCCAGCGGTGCAATTAAAGCAGACAGAGTGCCGGATGAGGACCAGATTCAGCCTGCCAGTCTTGACCTGCGCCTCGGCGTAAAAGCATGGCGTGTCCGTGCATCCTTTCTGCCCGGCCCTGACGCAAAAGTGGAAGACAAGCTGGAAAAGCTCATCCTGCACGAGATCGACCTCTCCAAAGGCGCCGTGCTGGAAACCAACTGCGTTTACATTGTCCGCCTTCAGGAGGCGCTAAACCTCCCGACTGAGCAGTCCGCCACAGCCAATCCCAAAAGCTCCACGGGCCGCATCGATGTGTTCACCCGCGTCATCACAGACCAGGGCCGCGCGTTTGACCGTGTTGAAGCTGGTTACAAAGGCCCGCTCTACGCTGAGATCTCTCCAAAGACCTTCCCAGTGCTGGTTCGCGAAGGCTCTCGCCTGTCTCAGATCCGCTTCCGCAATGGCGAAACCATCATCAATGATGAAGACCTGACCGAAGTGCACAACCAGCACACGCTGGTATCTGGCGGCAAGGATGAAGACGCCATCAACAACGGCGTCCAGGTTTCTATCGACCTGAAAGGCTCTGGCAAAGACAGCCTCATCGGCTACCGTGCCAAGCGCCATACAGGTGTGATCGACGTTGACCGCAAAGACGCGCAGGACCCGGAAGACTTCTGGGAGCCGCTGTACAACCGCGGCGATGCAACGCTCATCCTCGATCCCAACGAGTTCTACATTCTGGTCTCGCAGGAAGCCGTTCACGTCCCACCGCAATACGCCGCTGAGATGGTGCCATTCGACCCGCTCGTCGGCGAATTCCGCGTCCACTACGCAGGCTTCTTCGACCCCGGCTTCGGCCATTCCACCGTTGGTGGCACAGGGTCCAGAGCCGTTCTCGAAGTCCGCTCTCACGACGTTCCCTTCATCGTAGAACACGGCCAGACAGTTGGTCGCCTTGTTTACGAACACATGGAGGAAGTGCCAGAAACCCTTTACGGCGAAGGCATTGGCTCCAACTATCAGGGTCAGGCTCTGAAGCTTTCCAAACACTTCAAAAGCAAAGAACCGGTAGGAGCATGATCTGATGCCCCTCTTCACCGTTGAGCAGGAATACAACGCGATACTGGAAGAAAAGAAGTCACGCTTTCTTGCCTTTCTGGTACCTCATGTAGATTTTGCTCAACGGCTGGCGGACCTTCGGGACGAGCACAAAAAAGCCAACCACCACGTCACCGCTTTCCGCAGAATGCTCCCCGAGGGACGCATCGATGAAGGCGGCAAAGACGATGGCGAGCCCGCAGGCACCTCCGGCATGCCCACACTCAAAACACTCATTGGGGCAGACCTTGTCGATGTGGGCGTCATCATCGTCCGTTACTTCGGCGGTACAAAACTGGGCACTGGCGGTCTGGCACGGGCCTACTCCGGCGCGGCCAATCTCGCCATTCGGGAAGCTGAACTTGTGCCATGGCTGCGCATCAAAACCCGCAGTGTCTCCGCCAGCTTCTCCAGCAGTGCCGAACTGGAACGCCAGGTCATTCTGCTACAGCTGGAAATCATCGAACGCACCTTCACAGAGGACGGCGTAACCCTGCTCGTCAGCGGTCCTGAAGATCAGGTCGACAAACTCTAACCTTCTGTACCAGCTTACCTTTCCCATTATCTCAGCAATCTCGCTGCACTCAACTAATTAAAATCCTAATAAAAACCTAAGCTTTGGCACGCGCCTTGCGATGTGAATCCCAGGAAACGGCATCAGTCTCATTTTGAGACAGTCGGGGGAGTGAAGTCATGCGTGTCACCCGCACTGGAAAAGCGATTAACACTGGAACAGACGCTGATCGTCGCTATCGCGATATCGGTTCTCGCCGCCACGCCAAAATCACAGAGCAAAACGCAGAGACTGTCTCAAGACGGAACACCTATGGCAAAGCAGGCAAAGAGCTACAAGTCTCTGAGGATGTCGCCACCACGCAGACCCAGCACGAAAAAGACGCCCAGTTCTATGAACTGCCAAAGCGCATCAACGTCTTCCGCTGCAACTCCGCTTTCCTCGCCCACCTCATCGGCATCAAAGAAAACGCCGCCCACCTGCGCGACCGCCGCCGCGTAGAACCCGAAGAAGGCGCCATCAGCTACACCACCACCGAAAAAGCCCCCCGCCTCATCGGCGAAGGCCGCATCATCGAATACAACGCTTGAGCCCCCATGATCTTAAGGTATCTCACCGTCAACCCAACTGATAACTTGATGGAGTAATAATTTTAATTGCAATTTAAAATTGTTTGATCACATATTTTTCAAAGGTGCGAGCTATATTGCCTAATGACGGTTTAGATGAGAAAATCACCTCAGCCAGAGAGTACTTGGTCAACTATCTTAATATTGTAGCCGCAGGTGCGTTGGTAACAGGATTTGTTGCAACATTCGTTGAAATTGTAAAGTCGGATGCCACAAATCTCCTATCGAGTTTCGCAGCTATACTTCTAGGAATATCCTTGTCTTTTATTTCTCATGGCTTAGGACAACTTATTTTGTGGTTTGCAAGAGAAGATCAGAGGGCACGCATTAGGGACCATGAGCTCGAAGCACAAGCTAGGATGGATGAGACGATAGCATCACAGGAGGACGCGTAATGCCAGAGTCATTTACAATCGCCGCTATGTCTGTAAGTGCAGGTGCATTTATCGCTTTGTTACCTGCAATTGGCTACGCAATCGTTCTATTCAAACGACTACTAGCATCTAAGCAACACTTACGTGTAACGGAACAGCGCGCAGAATCTGCGCATCAAATGCGCCTTGCAATGGAAGCAAGAGCAGCCAGTCGGGGAGGCTCTTCTATCTCTTCAAAGGCCGCCGCACAGCGCAAGCACAGTCGTCACGTCCTAAAACCTACTCGAAATTCATCATCTTCAAACAAAGAGCCCATGTCTGCATAGATATCATCGTAGACCATCCCATTTATCAAAACGAGCTCCTCAAACACCAACACCACCACATGACCTCTCATGCAGTGTGGAACCAGAGTTCCCGAAAGTCGGGATGAGCAAGGCGGCAGGCAATACCTGCGCTACTTATTTAAAAATGTTTCTTCGGCATCAGCTACACGCCTTGCCCGGGCTTTCTTGGGATGAACAACGTCGCCTCTTTTGCCTATAAGGCACGATAGTCAGTTTCCTGAAAAGACAGTGGCTTACCCAGACACGTTTCCATGCCCAAACAGTTCCTCCGTCTTTGACAGATCCATTTGCAAAAGCAGGTTTTACTGCCGGTGCTCTTGTATCTATCACCGCGTGATACCCTATAGTCCTGGGCCCTTCCCCTCAAACCATGCGGTCACGTTTGAAGTTCGGTTCACCGGACCTCTGAAAGGTGCGTTACGTCTTCCAGAAGCCCCGCCCAGCCTACGACAAACTGACGGTCGCTCCGCCAGCAGCCCGTTACGTAGGCATGCACTTAGTATGGGCACGGTTTGAGGCCGGGGGGATAAGTTTTTTGAGACAGTCCACCCACCGGTGTCTTCCCGGCCCCCGAGCCGGGATCCATACCCCCTTGCCTCAATCTTCCACTGAAGCGCTCAATCAATCTCTAACACCGGGAGTATGGGTCCCGGGTCTACGCTCCGCTCCGCCCGGGAAGACACCGGGAGAAACCAACTGGCTGACGACAATTGGGGGGGAAATCGGTTGGCAGAGGAATAAGCCCGCTTTTCCGCATGCATATAACAAACATCAGCTCGGAACTGCATCCACCTCTGTGCATACTCATGAAAACCGTCAGCCGAGAACTACGCCGACCACCTTCTCTTCACGCAATCACCCTCCCTCGTCCTCCCGGACAAGCAACGCGCAGATCCGGGATCCAGAGCCACACCCATCAACGCATCTAAAAACACACACGAAGATGCTGGCCTGCGGGCACAAAACGCCCGGCCGCAGACCAGCAGGACACTCATGAAGGGCTGTGCAAGGGTGGTCGAGGCCAGCCCTTGGAGTGCCGTTCACAGTGATCTAATCAAGAGACGCTTTATTGGTATTGACCAGTGTTGGAGAGGCGACGCTGCGTGTCGCGTGACCGGAAAATCCTTTAGGGAAGGAAGTGCCGGACAACGCATCGGTTAAAATTCCGCAGGTCTTATCAAGTGCCTCTAGGCGGTCAGATAATGCATGGTGCAAAGTGAAGAGAACGTCACGTTCACTGCTGTTCTTCATCCGCTCGCTCAGCACCAAATGCTGCATGTAAGCAAGATTCTGAAGATCAGAAACAGCAAAGTTCACGTCATCAATTTCATTCTGAAGAGTATTTGTGGCGCCACAGGCGCATGCAGAGTCGTCCATATTCAAAGCCTTCTTTTCTGGCTGTTGAAGTTCCGCACGACAATGAGCTTGTGACGGCCCGCTGGCGAGCGGGAGGTTCACAACCTGGAAAAGACAGGCGAGTTTATTCCCTCTCGAAAGAGGTGTTGTATTCACCGCCCTCCCGCTCATAGCAAAGGGTTTGCGCCCTCAGAAAAAAGGCACAAAAAATCCGCTAGTTGACGGGAGCGGTTACCGCTTTTCGGAGGTTGTGAAGCCTCACATATGAATGTGGAATGGAACGCACCACCTGTCAACGAAAAGTTGCAGGATGATAGGAAGGTGTTGCCGCAAGGATACGCTGGTGAGACCCCACCACCGCCATCTCGCACAAGCGTAGCGCGATGCGGGACCTAGAGCCCCACTTGCCAGCCCTATCCTTCGTCTTCCCGCACTTGATGCGGAATCCAGAGCTGCCCTCACCAACGCCAGCACCTTTGGCACTGGATACCGGATCAGCGCTCCGCTTGTCCGGCATGACGGTTGAGGTTCCAGAGCAACCAACCAGTCACTCTGGATACCCATCATAGTCAGCAAAGCACCAGCACCTTAGTAACCCAGTGCGCAGCCGTCTTTGCGTGGATCAGAGCCGCCAATCAGGCCGCCGCCATTGGCTCGGTCAAACATGATGGCCTGTCCGCCGCCTATTGGGGTCGCGACAATGGAAACCTCATGGCCCAGCGCTTTGAGAGCTTCAACGGTCTCTGCCGGAACACTGGTTTCAGCCTGCAGGGACAGAGATTTCTCATCAATGAACATACGCGGACAATCAATGGCTTCCTGCATGTTCATGCCGTAGTCCAGATGGTTGGAGAGCACATGTGCGTGCCCACATGGCTGATACCCACCGCCCATCACACCAAAGCTCATATACGGCACGCCATCCTTCAGAACCATCGCCGGAATGATGGTGTGCATTGGCCGTTTTCCAGCAGCAATCTGGTTGGGATGACCTTCTTCCAACGTGAAACAAGCGCCCCGATTTTGCAGCAGCACACCAGATTTCGGCGTTGCAATGCCAGAGCCGAAGCCGTGATAGATGGAGTTGATGAAGGAGATCGCAAGACCGTTCTCATCAACCACACTCAGATAAACCGTATCAGACTTTGGCGAGAGAACTTCTTCCGGCTGACGCGGCAACACTCCATCAGTGCGGATCAGCTTTGCAAGGCTGTCGATGTAGTCGCTATCAAGAAACGCCTGCGGGTCAAACTCCATAGACTCAGGATCTGCAAGAAAACGATCACGTCCAGAGTAAGCAATCTTGGCAATCTCCAATTCCAGATGGAACCGCTCCGGCCCCGTCGGATCAAGATCAGCCCAGTCAAACCGCTTCATCAACTCCAGCATGACAAGAGCAACAATGCCCTGCCCGTTTGGCGGCAACTCAGCAACCGTCACACCGCGATAGTCTGTGGTGACTGGCGTCAGATCAACAGCCTCATGCGCAGCTAGATCCTCCGCAGTCAGATAACCACCCTTAGACTGGACAGTGGCTGCAATCTCTTCAGCAATCGGGCCGCTGTAGAACGCATCCGCTCCACCCTTTGCCACAGCTTCCAGTGTCTCAGCCAGTGGGAGATTGCGCATCACTTCGCCAACAACAGGCGCACGACCATCCTTCAAAAACAGCTCTGCCGCACCTTCATCACGCTTGAGAAAGTCAACAGCATCTTTCCAGTCAGCAGCCACACGCGGGCAGACTGAATATCCGTCACGCGCATAGCCAATCGCCCGCTTCAGAACCTTGTCGAAAGAAAACCGTCCATGGTCCTTGAGCAGTTTCTCCCACCCGCGCAAGGCTCCCGGAACGGTCACGGCGTGAATTGAATCCACGGCAACATCAAGCAAACCATCTGCTATCAGCTTATCCGCGCTCACATTTTTAGAAGCACGCCCAGAAGAATTCATGCCCGACAACGTACCATCCGGCTGCGCAACAATGGCAAAGCAATCACCACCAATGCCCGTCATATGCGGTTCCACGACAGAATGAACAGCCATCGCGGCCACAGCAGCATCAACGGCAGTACCACCCTCTCTCAAAATTTCAAGCGCTGCATTGGTAGCCAATGGATGGGATGTCGCTGCCATCGCATGTGGTGCATAAACAGCGGAGCGACCCGGAGCATGAAAATCTCTAAACACGAAAAATCCCTCTTTGTATTTGGCAGTGAATCTCCGGTCCCCTAACGAAGAATTCCCCGCATCATCATCCTCTGCTAAAACAGGGTGATTCAGCAAAACCTATCAGGAAATACTTATGGTGCAATTCAATCTTGATCACGCCCGGACAATCATCTCAGCAGCACAGGCTAAGGGAAGCGAGCTTGGCCTCAAACCGCTCACCGTCGCTGTACTGGATGCAGGCGGCCACCTCGTAGCGCTCGAACGCCAGGATGGCTCATCAATTTTGCGCCCACAAATCGCAATGGGCAAAGCCTATGGCGCCGTAGCCGTTGGCGCAGGTTCCCGCTGGCTCAACGACAACGCTCAAAGCCGCCCTCACTTCGTACAGGCCCTCAACGGCGTTGCAGGCGGTGGCATTGTGCCGGTACCGGGCGGCGTTCTGGTCCGCAACACTGACGGCGAAATTCTCGGCGCTGTCGGCATCACCGGCGACACATCCGAAAACGACGAAGCTGCAGCCATTGCAGGCATTGAAGCAGCTGGTTTCACAGCTGACGCAGGCTGACACAACTTTACCGCAGTTGCTGGATTATATTGCGCCCAGCAACTGCACCACACCATGGTTCACTTCATCAGATTGGTTCCAATGCCTATTCGATTTGTAATTTTTGATATGGACAACGTCCTTTACGATTATGACCACCCGTACCGTTTGAATGTCCTAGCAGACATGACCGGCAAACCTGCCGAAGAAATCGACGCCATCGTCTTTAAAGGACCAGAAGAAAACGCAGCCGAAGCAGGTACACCGCACACCGCAGCAGAATACCTCTCGCAGTATCAACGGCTTCTGGGCCATCCTATTTCACGTGAAACGTGGGTCAAAATCCGCCGGGATATGATGACCGAATGGCCGGACATGCTGTCCCATGTGGAAGCAATCAAGCAAAACCACGAAGTCGCATTGCTCACCAACAACGGCATGATGCTGAAAGACGCGCTCTACGAAGTCGCCCCGGCACTTGAGCCAATCTTTGGCGACCGCGGCCACGCCTCCGCCGAGTTCGGAACCCGCAAACCAGACCCGAACATCTACCTGACAGTCTGCGAGAAATACGGCTTCCAACCAGAAGAAGCGCTGTTCGTGGACGACCGCCTCGACAATGTGGAAGGTGCCCGCGAAGCTGGCTTAACCGCCTACCAGTTCACCACAGAACCAGCATTCGCCAGTTACATCCGCACGCTGGGACTGATCAATGAGCAGGTTCCAACCAATTAGAAATATCCCACTAACCGGGTATTCAGCAGACCAGCAATCAGTTCGCCTCAAAGACGATTTCTCTCCGTAAACTTGTGCGATTGCAACACCCACAAGCCGTGATGGAGGGAAGTCTGTATCTGCGTCTGACAATAAGCTCAGCGATGCTCACCATATTCATCGCACTCGCCATCCTGCCATCCATCGCCTTCGCCAGCTCATCACTGGCATGGCCACGCGGCTTGATGATTGTCGCGCTGGTTTACTTTGCGCAGATCGGCGTAGGCTTATGGCTCGCCCGCATAAACCCCTGGCTGTTCAAAGAGCGCACCTCGTTCCCTACTAAGGCTCTGAAGGGAGACAAACGCGCCACCCTCATTCTGTTTGGGGTGATCTTTGTTTACTTCTTGTTCGCTGCTCTGGACGCCCACCTCTGGCACATCCTGCCTCAAACAGGAGACGTGAAACCCATACTCAGAGGCCTGTTCCTCTTCATTTGCGGTGTCATTCTCATCGTCTGGACCTTCAGCAAAAGCCCATTTGCTAAACCAACACCTCAAATTGACCTGAACGAGCAACAATGCGTCGAGAGCTGCGGGCCTTATGCGCTGGTCCGCCACCCCATGTATCTCGGCCTCATGTTCTGCATCGCAGGCCTTTCCATGATATTGGGCTCAAAACTCTTCGCCATCCTCGCAATCCCCCTCATCATCCTCGGCTTCTTGCCACTGATGAGAACGGAAGAAAAAACACTCGCCAGTGATTGCGAAGGCTACACAACCTATGCACAAAAAGTCCCCTGCCGCCTGTTCCCATGGATATATTAAAAAAGCCGAAGGCGTCCCTCCGGCTTCCGTAATTCAGCAGTAATATGAATGTATCAGGCGTCTTTTTTGGCCGCCGCAAGAGCTGCAATCTGCTTTTGCATTTCTGCAAGCTGCTCTTTTAAATCAGAAATATCGCCACTGCTGGCCTGTGTTTCTGCAGGTTTAGGCGCAGCTTCTTTTTCAGGCGCTTGGGCTTGCCCCGGCATATCCGCAGGATTTGCACCATCAAACGGCAGGAACATCTTCATCGCGCGGTCAAACATATCCGCATTGCGCTTCACCTGATCTTCCAGAACCTCAAAGGCTGAGGAGCCAAAATTCTGGTTCATCTGGCTGCGCAGCTTCTCTTGCTCTCGTGTGAGAGAAGACATGGAGAATTCCAGATAGCTCGGCACGAGGTTTTGCATGCTGTCGCCATAAAACCGGATCAGTTGGCGGAGGAAGGTAATCGGAAGCAGGTTCTGCCCCTTGCTTTCCTGCTCAAAGATAATCTGTGTCAGAACAGACCGGGTGATGTCATCACCGGACTTGGCGTCAATGACGACGAAGTCATCTTCATCCTTCACCATCACCGCAAGATCCTCGAGAGTCACATAGGTGCTGGTTCCAGTATTGTAGAGCCGCCGGTTGGCGTACTTCTTGATGATAGTGGCTTCGTTTGTCTTAGCCATCAGATTTGAGTACCTCAATGCGCTATTATGGCTGATCTGGAACACTATCCCAATTTGCTCCGGCCAGCTCCCCCCTGATCCCATATTTTTTACATACGAGATTAACTAGTAAGCCGCAGAGTAAGCTAAATCCCACCTTTCACGCTAGCGGTTTCATTGGTCTACTATGGTCTTAATTGGATTTATCGAATTCATCTGGCTTTACCCCCTACAAATTGAATAGTCTGCCCATTAGGTATTCTACGAGTTCGAAGGATCTCTTATGCTGCAATGCACCAGCATGGCTGCCCGCCCTGGTGATTTGCGTGCGAATAAGAAGTCCCGCATTGCACAAATATTGGAGAATTGCACATGACCTCGCCTAATGATGTTGTAATTGTAAGCGCGACACGTACCCCAATCGGATCCTTCAACGGGTCCTATGCCAACACCCCAGCTCAAGACCTCGGCACCGCGGTTATCAAGTCAGCACTTGATCAGGCGAAAGTGGAAGCAAACGACGTCAACGAAGTCATCTTCGGTCACGTGCTCACTTCTGGCCTCGGCCAGAACCCGGCACGTCAGGCAGCAATCAACGCTGGCATGGCAGATGATTCGACTGCAATCGTCATCAACCAGGTTTGTGGTTCAGGCCTGCGCGCTGTCGCAATGGGTATGCAGCAGATCCAGTCCGGCGATGCAGACATCATCGTTGCAGGCGGTCAGGAAAACATGACTCTGTCCCCACACTGCCAGAGCCTACGTGCCGGCGTGAAAATGGGCGATTACTCCATGACCGACACTATGCTGAAAGACGGTCTGATTGATGCGTTCCAAGGCTATCACATGGGTATCACTGCAGAAAACATCGCAGAAAAGTACCAGATCACCCGTGAAGCTCAGGACGAGTTCGCTGTCTCCTCTCAGAACAAAGCAGAAGCTGCTCTGAAAGCTGGCAAGTTCAAAGACGAAATCACTCCAATCACCGTGAAAGAACGCAGAAATGAGCGCGTGGTGGAAGATGATGAGTTCATCCGCATGGGCGCTGAAATCTCCGCAATGCAGAAACTGCGCCCGGCATTCAAAAAAGACGGCACCGTCACCGCAGCAAACGCATCCGGCATCAACGATGGTGCAGCAGCTCTTGTTTTGATGAGCGCAGATGCAGCTGAAAAGCGTGGCCTGACACCGCTGGCAACCATCAAGTCATGGGCAACCGCTGGTGTTGATCCTGCATACATGGGTCTTGGCCCAATCCCTGCTTCCAAAAAAGCACTCGAAAAAGCTGGCTGGGCTATCGATGACCTCGATCTCATCGAAGCAAACGAAGCGTTCGCAGCGCAGGCTCTTGCGGTTGGTCAGGAACTGGGAATCGACTCAGATAAGCTGAACGTCAACGGCGGCGCAATCGCTCTTGGTCACCCAATCGGCGCGTCCGGTGCACGTGTACTTGTAACACTTCTGCATGAAATGAAGCGCGAAGAGAAGAAAAAAGGCTTGGCAACCCTATGCATTGGTGGTGGCATGGGTATCGCACTGTGTGTTGAGAGAAAATAACCTCAACATTGGTAGTAATGTCACCTAATTGGAATAATTGAGCTTTATGGTCCCTGCGTAAAGTTCAAGTCAATTCCCTAACTAATGACGGAGTTGTCTTTGCTCCGTCATTATTATTACCTGTAACGGTGGGTTCCAATATTTTATTCCTAAGGCGGGGAGTATATCGATGAGCAGGGTAGCAATTGTAACCGGAGGAACGCGTGGCATCGGCGCAGCGATTTCCAAAGGATTGAAGGATGCAGGATACACAGTTGCAGCAACATATGCAGGCAACACGGAAGCGGCTGATAAATTCAGCGCAGAAACCGGCATCAGTGTTTACAAATGGGATGTAGCAGACCCTAAGGCCTGTGAAGCAGGCATTGCTCAGGTGGCAGAAGAACTCGGCCCGGTCGAAGTTCTCGTAAACAACGCGGGCATCACCCGCGATGGCTGGTTCCACAAGATGGATTACGACCAGTGGTCCGCCGTGATGAAAACCAACCTCGACTCCATGTTCACAATGAGCCGCCCGGTTCTGGACGGCATGCGCGAGCGTGGCATTGGCCGCATCATCAACATTTCTTCCATCAATGGACAGAAAGGCCAGATCGGCCAGACCAACTACTCCGCAGCAAAAGCAGGTGTGATCGGCTTCACAAAAGCACTGGCGCAGGAAACAGCGCGCAAGGGCATCACAGTGAACTGCATCTGCCCCGGCTATATCGACACTGACATGGTCGCTGCTGTCCCTGAGAAGGTTCTGGAAGGCATCATCGGTCAAATCCCGGTCGGTCGTCTCGGCAAGGCAGAAGAGATCGCAGGCATGGTCTGCTACCTCGCCTCCACAGCCGCAGCCTTCGTCACCGGCTCCGTCATGACCATCAACGGCGCTCAGTACGTCGCAAACGGTTAAAATCAAGCGGTGGGGAACCTCCCGCTCTGTAACATTACATGACGACAAATCACCAAAACCGCCTCTCTACGGGGCGGTTTTTCTTTGCTGGAACGCATCCGCAAAGTTGAACTAGTTTGATGTGTGCGATCAATTCCGATATGACCTCTCGTTTGCATACGAACTCGGGTGGAAACGCAATGCCAGATCTTTCAACGCTGCTTCTGTTCACGGCAGCGTCCTTTGCCCTTACTGCAACTCCTGGCCCGGACATGCTGCTCATTGCCTCCCGCAGTGCAGCTCAGGGAAGACGCGCAGGGCTAGCCACCTTCGTAGGAATAGCCACAGGAACCTACTTTCATGCGCTCGCCGCAGCATTTGGCCTGTCACAGCTCTTCCTTGCTGTTCCTATCGCTTATGATGTTGTCCGGTTTGTAGGTGCCGCCTATTTGCTGTTTCTTGCTTGGAAGGCATTTGCCTCAAAATCAGCAACGGTCACTACGACTGTTGAGAGTAAGAAGCACTCATCTATTCAGATGTTTCGCCAGGGTTTGCTAACCAATCTGCTCAATCCAAAGATGGTCATCTTCATCCTGGCCTTGTTTCCTCAGTTTGTGGAACCAGAAGCTGGAAACGTCGCATTACAAATTATGATCCTTGCCACGGTGCTGAACACAGTCGGCTTCTTCATCAACGGGACTGTCATTGTGGCAGCAAATCATATGATGCGAACACTCGGCGGCAACGGAAAGCTTAAGTTTCTGGCAAATTATCTTTTAGGTGCTGTGTTTGCAGGCCTTGCTGCAAGGTTAGCGTTCGAAAGCCAACGTTAGCAGAAAATAAAAAAGGCCGCCCTTTCACAGAGCGGCCTTTCTTAGTTCAAGCAAAACACCACAAAAAGAAAAAGCCGCCCCGAGGGACGGCCTTTTCAAAATCAACTCGCGTTGATCGCTTCAGACTTAAGCGTCGTCTTTAGCCTGAAGGATCTGACGACCCCGGTACATACCACTCTTCAGGTCAACATGGTGCGGGCGACGAAGTTCGCCGGAATCCTTGTCTTCCACGTAAGCTGGTTGTGCCAGAGCATCAGTAGAACGGCGAAAGCCGCGCTTCATACGCGATACTTTTTTCTTAGGAACAGCCATTGTAGCTCTCTCTCTCGTCACATGCGCACGCGCCACTCAAGCGCGGCGTTAACGTGCGAAATACACAATCTCTCAGATTGGCGGGGGTTATACAGGCAAACAGAAGGATTTGCCAGTCCTTATACGAAAATAATTTCGCACTACCTCTCCGGCGCCGAAATACAGTTAAGCACTTCGCCGGCCACCTGAGCTCGGCTACGGTTTATACCGGCAAGCCTGCGATGTCCAGAGCTAGGTTTTGCAGGGTTCCTGGCAATTGGATTTGGGAGCGCTGTAGCCAGCAAAGAGGCCTGAGTCGCAGAAAGTTTTGCAGCACTTTTCCCAAAGAAAGTTCGCGATGCAGCTTCCACTCCAAAGATCCCCGGACCCCATTCAGCAACGTTCAAATAAATCTCCAACACCCGCCGCTTTGACAGCACCGTATCAATGAGCATCGCCAGAGGAACCTCCAGCACTTTGCGCAGATAATCCCTGTCGTTCCAGAGGAACAGGTTCTTCGCAAGCTGCATGGTGATGGTACTCGCCCCACGAGGCCGCTTGCCTTCAAACAACTTCCAAGCCTGCCCACGCACCGCAGGCCAGTCAACGCCGCCGTGAGAGCAGAACGTGGCATCCTCGGAGACGACCACAGATCGTTGTAAATTAACGGAAATTTCTTCCAAAGGCACCCATTCTCGCCAAACGGGCTGACCAGTCACAACGCGAAACAGCATCAGACTGGAATAAGGAGGAACCACAGAATACAGCAGTGTCAGCACCACCGGCAAAGCCACAAGCACCCCGAGTGTACGCAACACCCAACGCCTGATCCTGCGCTTTAATGGCTCTGGTTTCTCCTTTGAACGCGCTTTTTTCAAGCACTTTTCTCCGATACATCTTGAGGAACCGAGACGTCTCTTTGAGTTTCAACCATAAAGCGTTCCAGAGCCTTGCAAAGTAATTTTGCATTTCCTTCAAAAGAAGATTTACGCCTCCAGACCATTCCAATCGTCCGGCGCGCATTCTTGTCGGCAATCTTGATCAGCTTCAAAGAGGTCCCGCGGTCGATATCTGCATCTACTGCAATACGTGGCACCAAAGTGACGCCGATGCCGTTATCCACCATTTGCACAAGTGTTGATAAAGATGTGGCTTGTACATCTTCATTTGCCGTCAACATACGTCCTCCCGTAGCGGCAAGGACATGGTTTCGCAAACAGTGCCCATCTTCCAGCAGCAGCAGCACCTCATCCGCAAGATCTTCCATCCTCACTTCATGGACTCCAGCCAGCGCATGCGCACTTGGCACGGCCAGATAAAAAGCGTCGCTTCCGATCTCAGCAGATTCAAACCCCGTCGTGTCATAGGGCAGCGCCATCAGCGCTGCATCAATCCGCCCTTCCCGCAAAGCAATGATCAAATTGCGCGACAGATCCTCACGAAGGAACAATTGCAACTCAGGATAAAGCTCCCTGAGCTGCGGTAGAAAGCGTGGCAGCAAGAATGGCGCAACGGATGGAATCACCCCCAACCGAAACCGGCCACACAAAGGCTTGTTCTGCGCACGGGCCCCCTGCACAAGGTCCTCTGCATCACGCAACAACAAGGATGCTCGCTCCAGCACCTTCTCTCCTGCTTCAGTCAGCACCAGCGTGCGGCCAGAGCGGTCGAGCAGCTCACACCCAAGAATACCTTCCAACTGTTTGATCGAGGCAGAAAGCGTTGATTGTGTGATGAAACAAGCCTCCGCCGCCTTCGAAAAAGACAGAAGTTTGGCCAGCGTTTTGAAGTACTGAAGCTGTTTTAATGTGGGTAACATCGTGCGACCAGATGACACAGATCAAAGCCTATAGATTAGAATTTCTCTAAGTTTTGGCGGAATTCGGCCAATTCCAAGACAACTTAGCATGTCGTTCGAAAAAATCGATGGACTTCTTCGTTATTATCGTTTTGACCGATCAAATCAAGAGTTGCATAAAGACCCCAACGAAGATGCGTTTTTCGACATTTTCATAAGAATCACTAATCGACGCGCTCTGGCGTCATTCCATATTTAGGAGAGTACCATGCTCGGTATCGGCGAAAAGCTTCCAGAATTTGAAGTAGTTGGCGTAAAGCCTGGTTTCAACAACCACGAAGAAAACGGCGAAAGCGCATTTGAAGCAATTACTGAAAAAAGCTTCGAAGGTAAGTGGAAGGTAATCTTCTTCTACCCAAAAGACTTCACTTTCGTATGCCCAACCGAAATCGCTGAATTCGCTCGCCTTGCAGGTGAGTTTGAAGACCGTGACGCAGTTGTACTCGGCGGTTCTTCCGACAACGAATTCTGTAAGCTGGCATGGCGCCGTGATCACCCAGATCTCGATAAGCTGCCAATCTGGGCATTCGCTGACACCAACGGTTCCCTGATCGACGGCCTCGGCGTTCGCTCCCCAGACGGCGTTGCATACCGCTACACCTTCGTTGTCGACAACGAGAACACCATTCAGCACATCTACGCAACCAACCTGAACGTTGGCCGTAACCCTAAAGACACCCTGCGTGTTCTCGACGCTCTGCAGACCGACGAACTCTGCCCATGTAACCGTGAAGTTGGCGGCGACGTAATCGCAGCTTAATTCCGGAACGATCAGGACCGGAGCACATAAAGCGAAAAATCGCAGGCTCCGGTCTTTTTTAGCGTACTTCCGAAGACAATAAAAAACAGATTTCGGAAGAGTTTGCGCATCAAAAACTAAAAACCATCACTTTGCACGTGGCCCACCGCCAAAATCATTAGGAGAAACATCATGTCCATCGATTCCTTGAAATCCCGCCTTGGTGACTTTGCTAAGGATGTTCGTTTGAATCTTGGCTCTATGGGAACTGATGAATCTCTGACTGCTCAACAAAAATACGGCCTGATCGTCGCTTGCGCCATCGCCACCCGCAATGCAGACGTGAAGAAGGCCTTGATTGCAGAAGCTGCTCCGCACCTATCCGCAGAAGCGATGAGCGCCGCCAAAGCTGCTGTATCAATCATGAGCATGAACAATATCTACTACCGCTTCGTACACCTCTCCTCAAATGAGCAGTACGGAACCATGCCTGCCAAATTGCGTATGAACGTGATCGGCAAGCCGGGCGTAGACAAAGTTGATTTTGAATTGTGGTCGCTTGCTGTATCCGCCATCAACGGCTGTGGCATGTGCATTGATAGCCACGAAGCTATCCTGCGCAAAGCTGGAGTAACTGCCGAGATGGTGCAAACAGCTGTTCGTTTCGCATCAATCATCCAATCTGCTGCTGTCGCCCTTGAAGCATCAGAACTGGAATTGGAAGCAGCTGAATAACCACAAGCGCCTCTCCTAAGGTTTTCGCCCTGTTTAATCCCCTCCCAGGATTATTCGTGCCCCGAATAACAGGCGATCCCTAAACTGGCTCCAAGAGCTAAGCCGAAGCCCCCCAGCTTCGGCTTTTCTTTGTAATGGCCTCTAACGAACCTCATTCGGCTCGGAAGGTGTATTGAACACTCCCACAAGAATGATCAGAAGATCAACAAAAGCCCATGCAGAGACAACCATTCCCAACCCCAAAGCTCCACTGACAACAGCCAGCATTCCGTTCGGATCCAGCGTCTCCATCCGGTTCAGGCCGCTCACAATCAGAAAAGCCGTAATCAAAGAGAGAACAAGCATCACTGCTCCGCTCAGCGGCTTACCAAGATAAAACCGATGCAGCCCCAAGCCGCCCAAAAAGAGCGACAGGACCACTGTCACTACAGCAGATTTGTGCGGATTCTTGAGATAAAAGAAACCTCTTTTACTAGGCGGAATGACGGTTTGATCGCTCATAACTACGACCTCCGGTGAGCTTCGATCACACTCAGAGGCTGACACGCATTATCGATCAACACATCTCTCGAAATTTACGGCATAGAACTAGGGGTTATGAATTCTTCCTAGGCAAACCTGAAGAAACCAAGCCGCCGCCCCGCAGCTGCCCTAAAAGCTCTCCCGAATAAGCAATACAATCAGCACGATCAGATCGATAAACACCCAAATGTTCGCAATCATCGCCATGCCGATGGCAACACCGAAGCCAACCCACTCGCCTGTCGTCAGATCAGCAATCAAATTATGTCCGTCCAATCCCATCAGCAACGGGATCAGGATCAAAACTGCTGTAATGTTCAGGCAGTTGATGACAACAGCACTGCCAAGCTTGCGCAGATAAAACCGGTGGGCCGCGAACTGCCCAAGCAATAGCGCAAACAAAACGGCATAAGCTGTCGACTTACCCGGTTCGGAAAAATTGAAAATGCCCTCTCGCCGCCTTTGCGAGGGCAATGGAATATCATCAAACACCAACGACCTGCTTTCACCCATGCATTCTAAACATCGGGAAAGTAGCCAATGATTTTACTTGGCGTCAATGATCCAACCCAACAAACCCCGGAACTAATTCCGGGGTCATTTCTTTAATACAGAGTAGCTTAGGCCGTTTTTCTGCGATCATCACGATGAGAGATCATCGCCTGCTCATTGTCACCAATGAAGTCACGGATAATCGGCACAGCATCTCGTTCTTTAGACAGGATCAACTGGAACACCATGAGCCGCCCATGCAGGAAGTTCATTTCGCAGCCTGACAGATAAAACTCCCACATTTTGCAAAAGCGCTCGTCATACAGCTCTTTGATCTTGTCCCGGTTACGCTCAAAGTTAAGGCGCCAATCTCTCAGGGTGTAATAGTAGTGCAGTCGCAAAATCTCGTTATCACAGACCCAAAGACCCGTTTTCTCAATATCGGCAAAAGTCTCTGAAAGAGCAGGACAATACCCACCTGGGAAGATGTACTTGCTCAGGAATGGGCCCGTCACACCCGGGGGCCCACTGCGACCAATCGAGTGAATGACAGCATAGCCATCCTGCTTCAGACAGTCTCTGACCTTAGCAAAGTAAGCACCCAGATTGCCGTGGCCAACATGCTCCATCATGCCGACAGAAACAACGCGATCAAACTCACCCTCAAACTCGTTGTAGTCCAGACAAACAAAATCAACCTTCCCCTCAAGACCGGCAGCTTTCACCCGCTCTTCAGCAATTTTGATCTGCTCGGTAGAGACGTTGAGAGAGGTCACCTGCGCACCGGTCTGCGCCATACGAATAGCCAGAGAACCCCAACCGCCGCCAATTTCAAGAACTGACATGCCTGGCTTCAGGTCCAGCTTCGCAACAAGATGATCCAGCTTGGCTTGCTGGGCTTCTTCAAGCGTATCTTCGGGCGTCCGGTAATAAGCGCAACTATAATTGAGCCCGTCATCGAGAAAGAGCCGATACAAGTCCGTCGACAAATCGTAGTGATGGCGCACCTGCGCTTTGTTTTTCTTCAGGTTCAGGCCAAGGCGTCGTCGCGTATGGCCATCTTTCATGAAAGTCAAAATTCGTTGAATAGGATGTTCTGTAAGCAGGCCATCATTCGCCATGAACACAGCAACCAGATCATTCAGAGTGTGACCCGGCTCCATGGTGATTAAGCCATCCATGTAGGCTTCGGCTGCTTTCAGCTCAGGATCAATCAGAAGTGTGTAGGGAAGTTTCTGACTGTGAAAACGCAATGCAGCGGAGGGGCCGCTTTCATCGCTACCAAAAACATGCTTTTTGTCTTTGGCATCAAAAATTACAAGTTGCCCTTTCTGGACAAAATTCGACAAAATCTTCGAAAGTGCACGCATTTCTATTCCCCCTATCATCTCTTATAGCTGACTTACTAGGGCGCCTTATTGCGAGGCTCTTATTATATGACCTTAGGTAACTTTAGATTTAACCTAAAGAAAAAAACAGCATCAAGGCAACTCCGCAGGAAATCTCAGCCGAATATTTACAGGGCGAAATTCCGCAGGAACCTTACGGAAACACTCCATTTCACTTGACGTTGAGCTGTTTTCAGGACAAACGATCAACTTGCTATCTGTCGAATAGGTAAGCACTTTCAAATCTGTTGTACTTTATTTGCTCGTTTGGGATGGGGTTCTGTGTCTGTTGCTTTAAAATCGGTCATCACCGAAACCGCTCAGTCTCTTGAAGAAAAGCTCACCTCTCTTTTAGGGGAGACAGTTCGTTCTGAGGAATTGGCCCGCCCTGAACGCTTGCTGGAAGCGATGAACTATGCAGCGCTGTCCGGCGGCAAACGTCTGCGCCCGGTTCTCATGGTGGAAGCTGCCCGCTTGTTCGGTCACGAAGATGAAGGCACGCTTGTTGCCGCATCAGCGCTGGAATGCATTCACTGCTACTCCCTCGCCCATGACGACCTGCCAGCAATGGATGACGACGATGTGCGTCGTGGTCGTCCAACAACTCATAAGGCATTTGACGAAGCAACGGCTATTCTAGCAGGCGATGCACTGCTCACGATCGCATTTGATTTCATTGCTGATGAACAAGTGCATCCAGATCCAGCCATCCGTCTGCGTCTGTCGCGGGAATTGTCCCGCGCATCCGGCATTGGCGGCATGGCAGGCGGTCAGATGCTGGACCTGGCCTCTGAGCACCGCGACAGAACAGAAGCTGAGATCCGTCAGCTTCAGGCGATGAAGACCGGCGCGCTCATTCGTTATGCATGTCGTGCAGGCGCAATTCTCGCAAATGCCACAGACGACGACATCGCTCGCCTCACCCGTTTTGGTGAAATCATCGGTCTGGCGTTCCAGCTGGCAGATGACCTGCTGGACTTGACCGGCGATGCAGAAGTGGTTGGCAAGGCAACGGGCAAAGATGCAGAAGCTGGCAAGGCAACCCTCGTCAGCCTGCTGGGTGAAAGCCACACCCGTCAGGAGCTCTCACGCTTGATTGCAGAAGCAGATGAACTGCTGGAGCCATACGGCGCTAAGGCCAACACCTTGAAGACGCTGGCCCGTTACATCGCTGATCGCGAAAGTTAAGCCGTCACTGCCTGCGCAAATTCAACGTCAGCTTCCGGTAAAACAGCAATACTGCCCTCATACCCACGAAGAAAAACGAGCGTATTGTTGTGATGCTCTCTGATTTGCTGTCCGGTAGCGTGCTCTTTGTCGTGCGTGGTGTGCGCGTCATTCACCAGTCGCAGGTTAAACCCAAGCGAAGCCGCACGGCGGAACGTGGTATCCACGCAGAACTCCGAGGCAAACCCGCAGATCGTCAGATCAGTGATGCCGCGCTCATCCAACAACTCTTTCAAATTGGTTTTGTAGAAGGAATCCGGTGCAGTTTTCCGCACTTTCAAATCACTGTTCGTTACAACCAGATCATCCGGTAATTCCCACCCGTCAGTACCATAAGCCAATTGATGGTTTGCCCGTTCGTGCTGAACAACGATAACTGGCACATCTGCTTCACGAGCTTTTGCACTCAGCCTGTTGATACGAGCAATTGTTTCATCCCGCTCAAACGGGTGCGGCTCCACATCAAACAAATATTTTTGTACATCAATAATAATAAGCGCGGTGCTCATCGTACCCTCATTTATCGGAGGAACAGGCGCCTCCGACTTCCCCTAAAAATATGCCCATGAATTAGTCATAAGCAATTGTAATCAATAAATATTTTCTTTGACCTTTGTAACCATCAAACAGATAGTTGGTCCTGAAGCAGATGGACAGGAGGTCGTCACATGAATCATGAAATGATGATGGAAGGCTTCGCCCTTTGGCAAGTCGTCATTATGATTGTCTGGATATTGGTTGTCGTCATTCCAATCGCGAGAATCCTGAACCGTCTCGGCTTCTCAAGGATCTGGACCATTCTGGCTTTCATTCCCTTGGTCAACCTGATCTTCCTCTGGATCCTCGCATATGTTCATTGGCCAGTCGAAGACAGAATGTAGCCTGTTACTTCACGCTGATAACCTGATGATCTCCCAAAATGTCCGGCAAATTTCCGGGCATCATAAACACTGCATTCGGCGTTCCAGCAGCAGCCCACACTTCGTCAAAGCTCAACAGATCTTCATCTACGAACACTGTCAGCTCCTGCTTGTGTCCCAATGGTGGAATGCCGCCAATTGAATACCCGGTAACATTTCTGACGAACTTGGCATCAGGCCGCCCGATCGGCCCACCGACAACTGTAGAAATAGCCTCTTCATTAACGCGGTTGGTTCCGCTTGCCAGCACCAGAATAGCTTCCTCAGTATCCAGCTTCTGAAAGACAAGGGATTTGACAATCTGTTCCTGAGCACAGCCCAGCGCTTGCGCAGCCTCTGCGGCAGAGCGCGAAGACTCCGGCAGCTCAACCACTTTCAGCCCAAGACCACGATCATCCAAAAAACTCTGAAACTGTTTCGCACGCTTACTTTGCAACATCACACCCCTCCTCCGGTCTTTGCTTCATCTAGATAGTGGTTGGCGCTGAAATTCCAAATCGCTCTTTCAAAAACCGGAGCGCCAACGCCTGCGCTTCACCGTTGATGGAATGGTCAAGCGCTGCCAAATCATGCGCTTCCACATCAAAACCTGCACTCACCAATACAGTCTTTGCAGCACCAAGATACGCCGCAGACACCACATCATCCTCACTGCCATGCAGCAACATCACCGGAGGCCGCACAACCATCTGCTCCACCAGATGCTCAGGCCCGCCCAGAACACCCGAGAAACTTAGCAGGCCAGCCGCCTCAGAAAAACGCCGAGGTCCAACATGCAAAGCAACCATAGCTCCCTGCGAAAAGCCGCCCAGCACCATGTCCCGCTCCAACAGACCATAATGCTCCAGCTCCGCATCCAGCACCCGGTTGATCAACGGCGCGGCCGCCTGCACACCAATCCAGACTTCCCGAGCATCAAACTCAGAGGCCGCAAACCACTGCCGCCCCTCAACCCAATGCGCACATGGCTCTGGCCCATTCAGGCAAACAACGGCAGTCTCTGGCAGCTCGTCGCGTAAAACACGCGCCGTCGGCTCCATATCGCCCGCATCACCACCATAGCCATGCAGCAACACCAGCAATTTACGCACTGGCGCATGGCTCGGCTCCAAGCGAATGCACTCAAGCTCATGCATACTCATTCAGCTTCTTTCATCGTCATATGACCAGCAAGATCCTGAAGCAGACCATTCTTCAAAAGGACGTTCATCATCGCACCATCATAATAGCGCTCTTCAACGACCTTGCCATCATCCCAGCGCTGCCAGCACAAACCATCAATCTTTTGCACAACACCGGCACCATCAACAAACTGGCTCAGATTGCGGAAGGCGCATAAACCACGCGCCTCATCAATCACAACATCTTCGATTTTACCAATGATGGATTGCGCCGCCGAGATAAACGGCTCTTGCTTGGCACGCCCCTCAACAGCTCCATCCGCAAACAGCACATCATTAGCAAACATCTGCACAGTAGAAGCAAAAAACACATCAAACGCTTCCAATGGCTTACCATCACGAAGCAGTTCAATCTGCTTGTTTGTCGCTGCCACAAAATTATTGGATTCCATCAAGCGGCTCCCTACTTCATGATTGGCTCAGCATTCTTCAAACAGGCAGGGTCTCGCGCCCTTCTTTCATCACACGGTAATAAGACCAGAACAACCGCGCTGCAGTTCCACGATGAGGAGACCATGCCTCAGCAATTTCAGCAAGCACCTTTCCTTTGGGGCGCTCTTCCAGATCAAACGCGTGCTGTACAGCAGCCTGCAAGGCCACATCCCCAACCGGAAATACATCCGGATGCCCAGCGCAAAACAGCAAGAAGATATCTGCGGACCACGGACCGATGCCCTTAATCTCACAAAGCCGCTTGTGTGCCACCTCACCCGGCCAGTCCACCGCCTCATTCAAACACAAACCAGCCTTCAGCTCTTCTGCAATGGCCTTCAATGTTCGCAGCTTAGCATTGGAAAGCCCAACACCCAGCAGTTCTTCATCACTCTTGGAAAGCAGCACATCCGGCTCAAACGGCACCACCAGCGCCTCAAGTCTTACCCAGATGCTCGCCGCAGCCGCCACCGAGAGCAGCTGCGCCACCACAATATTACAGAGCCCAGCAAAATCAGCAGAGCGCCTACGCAAAGGCACCTCACCTGCAACATCAGCAATACGAACAAGTCGCTCATCCAACTGCACAAGGGACGCGAGCTCCCGCTTAATATCCTCAAGCGTGTCTATAGGTCTCAACGCCCCCTCCTCAAGCAAGCAAAGATGCTCTAATAACAAGCTGTCCATATTCCAAGTAGAACCATTTCGCAAATGAACTCGCCTGTCTATCGCTTTGCTCCTTCACCCAACGGCCACCTCCATCTCGGCCATGCCTACTCAGCCATCCTCAACGATGAAGCTGCAAAGCAAAACGGCGGAAGGTTCCTGCTGCGCATCGAAGATATCGACACGATCCGTTGCACCCCACAACTGCAAGAAGACATGCTGGAAGACCTGAAATGGCTTGGCCTGCACTGGGAAACACCAGTACGGAAACAGTCAGAGCATTTCAGCGAATACACCAAGGCACTCGCACAGCTGGAAGCAATGGGCCTTGTCTACAAGGCCTACCTCACCCGCGCTCAAATCAAACGCTTCTTTGCTGAGCAGGATGCATCAGACACCCCATGGCCACGAGACCCAGACGGTGCCCCACTCTATCCAGGCGACGACAACGTCCTCTCGGTACAAGAACAGCAAGCCTTTCAAAACTCTGCTGCTCCCTATGCCCTGCGCCTCAACATGGCCAAAGCCATTGAACTAGCTGGCTCAGCTCTCAGCTGGAACGAAGCTCATCAAGGGAAGATTCAGGCAGATCCCGCAGCCTGGGGCGATGTAGTCCTTGCCCGCAAAGACACCCCAACCAGCTACCACCTCTCAGTAGTCGTAGACGACTCCCTGCAAGGCATCACTCACGTTCTGCGCGGCAAAGACCTCTACCACGCCACCAGCGTCCACCGCCTGCTTCAAACCCTGCTAGACCTGCCAGAACCGCATTACGAACACCACGATCTCATCTTGGATGAAACAGGCCGTAAACTCGCCAAATCCGCCAAGGACACTTCCCTCCGCGAACTAAGAGCAAGCGGTGCCACTCCCCTGCAAATCAGAGAGGAGTTGGGTCTCTAAGATTTAGAATGCATTGAGGAGAGAACTCCCGGAAGTTGCCTGTAGGAACCAAAAGTTTCCGCTGTTGCTTCATGATCAGGCTGATCACAGAACTTCAAAACACTCATCCCTGCCGCTTTCGCAGCACGAGTTCCAACCTCACTGTCTTCAACCACAACACAACGTTCTGGAGCGAATTGCATAGCCCGAGCGGCATGCAGGAAAAGCCCTGGATCAGGTTTCCAGATTCCAACTTCATACGAACTAAAAATTTTGGAACCAAAGAAGCCTTTCAGGCCTGCTTTCTCCAAAGCCGTTTCAATTTTCGCCCTAGGACCGCTCGAAGCAATACACATCGGCATTGGTATATCGGAGAGAGCTTCAATGACACCCGGGAATGCCTCTAACTCTGTCTTGAATAATTGATCCACTCTCGAACGATAGTCTCTCTCAAAACTATCTGGCAAGCTTCGTTCTAGAATGCTTTCAATGTCTGCCAAAATTCCAGATAGCTTACGCCCTCTAAAACGCTTCATCAGTTCTGAGAGTGGTAAATTAATCTCTGGCAGCAAATCCAAAAAAGCTTGAGAACATAACGGCTCACTGTCTACCAGCGTTCCGTCCAGATCAAATATCAGACAGCGGTCAGTCACTTATTTGAACCTCATAATATGGAATCAAACTTCCTCAATACCCCTGCACCTGAATGAACCAGAGCCAGAAGCTTACGGTGAAGACTGAGATGCCTGTGGTGATTGCGATGCCGTTGGTGGACATGGCGTGACCGGTGCCGAACTGGTTGGCCATGATGAAGGAGAACACGCCTGTCGGGCACGCTGCGATCAACGTTGCAACCCCTACCCAGACAGAGGGCAGACCCACCACGTGTGCAGCAACAACAAACACCACAAACGGCATCAGGATCGATTTGATGATCGCCAGCACGCCGCCAATCGCTAGATTACCGCGGATACCGTAGTTCACCATGCTCATACCCACCGCAACCAGCGCTACAGGTGAGGCAGCTTTCGCTAGTGGCGCCAAAACATCATCTGCCAGTTTTGGGATCTCCAAACCTGATACATTCCAGAGCAACCCACCCACAACACCATACAGGATCGGGTTCGCCAACAAGCCTTTGCCAACTGCAATAAGAAGCTCTTTCTTAGAGCGCGGCGCCTTATGACCATCAATCACCACCGCACGCTCCATCAACACAGAAGACGTCAGCGCGGTTAACGGTGCGTGGAACACAATGAGAAGCGAAATCAAAAGCGTTCCCTCAGCTCCATAAACCGCATCAATCAAAGGAATACCAACCAGCACGGTGTTGGAGAAAGACGCCGTCAACCCAGCAATCACCGCCGCACGCGCTTCACGCCCAAATCCGACACGAACCAGAAGACCACCCAGAAATGCAACAACAGCCATCGAGCCGTAGTAAGTTGCCCAATACCCCCAAGGCGAAATACCGTCGAGGTCCGCAGAGCCAAGGCTGCGGAACAACAGGATTGGAATAAGCAGGTTCACACAGAACTTGCTCAGAATATCGCCAAGACTGCGGTCCAGATATCCAACACGAGCAATAACATAACCAATGCCAACAAGAGCAAAGATCGGGAAGACGACGAAAAAGACCTGAACAATCATGGGAAACTCGAAAGAGGGTGCAAGACCTTCTTAGTAGCCCAGAAAGTTTAAGATCCAAAGCCAGAAGCTCATTGTGATTATTGAGAAAATGGTCGTCAGACTGATAGAGTTTGCACTCATGGCATGCCCGGTTCCAAACTGACTGGCATAAAGGTAGGCCACAACACCAGTTGGGCAGGCCGCCGCCAGTGTCGCCACCGCCACCCAAAGCGGCGAGAGCGGGAACACATAAACGCCCAAAGCCAGCACCAACGCAGGCATCAGCACAATCTTGAGCAAACTCAACACGCTGCCAATGGCAATGTTCCCGCGCACACCATAGTTAAGCAACGTCATACCAACAGAGAACAACGCAACCGGGCTCGCAGCTTTTGCCAGAGGGTGCAGCACACCATCCAGCAACACAGGCAATTCATAACCCGAGAAATTCCAGCCCACGCCCAGCAAAATAGCAATAACCAGCGGGCTCTTGATCAGCGTGGTGAACAGCGAATGCATAACGTCTTTGAAAGGCCGCGCTTCCTGGTAGCCATCCACCACCACCGCTCGCTCCATCGCCAACACAAACACCAGTGTTACAGACGGTGCATGCACGGAGATGATCAGGGAAATCGGAACCAACGCCTCCTGCCCAAAGGCTGAGGTAATCACCGGAATACCAACCAGCGACATGTTGGAGAACGCAGCAGAAAATCCACCAATACAGGCAGCCCTTGCTTCTCGCCCAAAGACCTTGCGCACCATATAACCACCCAGCACAGCACTGGTTGCCAGCGCCGTGTAATAGGTGCCCCAAAGCGCCCATGGGCTCAAACCAGCAAGATCAGATGTCGCCAGAGTACGGAAAATCAGAACCGGAATAAGCACGGTAATGCAGAAGGTGCTGAGATTGTCACCGACCTGCTTACTCAGCAGCCCGGCATATCCAAAGCCATACCCCACACCGACTGTCGCAAAAATGGGAAACACCACTTGCAGCGTACTAAACAGCATTCCGTGTCCGCTCTCTTTCCACCATACAGCACTCTCCCAGAGCGCAAGCAGATGCGCTTGCAGCAGCAAAAAACAAAATCTCGGTGGATCCTTGCCAGAACTGGGCGAACTTTTCCTGCCAGTGTTTTAGGCTCTTCTTCGAGGATTGATCAAGGAGTTATCTCATGCCTGCGCCCAAACTGGCTCCAAAGCAGGATGTTGCAAGGCTGGTGCACGACCTGAAGACACCACTGTCTGCCATGAAAACGGCTTCTGATCTGATCGCACAGGAACCACTCAGCGATCAGCAGCAACATCATCTGAATACCCTGCAAACAGCCATCAACTCACTTGCGAAGCTGACAGGTGCAATCCTCGGCGCAAACACACAAGCTGAACATCATAGCAGTGCTATAAGTAAGACCGAGCCTGAAGCAAGATCAGTTCTTGAGCAGCTCACCTATATCGCTGATCTGTTTTCACCACAGGCAGCAAGCTCTGGTCACACCCTCACCCACCGCTGGTCACGAGAGGCTATGTCGGCCTATCAAACCCAATCGGACGAGCTGCAGCGCATTCTCGCAGTGCTGGTCGATAATGCTATTCTGTACAGCAATACGGGCACCATCACGCTCAGCGCGCACATCAAGTTCTCAAACCATCAACCCAACATCGTAGTTACACTCAAGGATGCTGGCCCAGGCCTGTCACCAGAGCAAGCCTCGCATCTGGACGCCGCCCCAACGCCGAAACGTAAATCCGACGGCCACGGCCTCGGGCTTTGGAGTGCACGGCACCTTGCCTGTGATCATCATGGAGACCTGAGGCTCATCACCAACACCGAGCATGCAGCCTGTTTTGAGTTGGTTTTGCCAATCCAAGAGATCGAGCAGACACAGCAACTTTCTACTCCAGCCCAAAATATGACGCGCTCCAAGCTTTCTGGCTCTGTACTGGTAGTTGATGACAATGAGCCAAACCGGGAGTTGCTGGCAGCAATCTTCTCATCATTTGGCCTGACAGTGCGCATCGCAGACAGTGGAAAGCAGGCGTTAGCTGTACAGTCAAAAACTCCATCTGACCTGATCTTTCTGGATCTGAATATGCCAGAAATGAGCGGTTCAGAAACGCTTACTCAGATGCAGGCAAACGGATACGCAAAAGATAAAGCCAGTTTCGCGATCACAGCAAGCATCGCGCCGGAAGACCGCCCAGCGCTCTTCAAACAAGGTTTCAGGCAAATTCTGGAAAAGCCTATCAACCCGTCAGCCCTCTACAGCCTGCTGGAAAGCACGCTTCAGAAAGTCAGCTAGCCAATCCGCACAAAGGAAGCATCCAGCGCTTCATCAAGGCGGTCGTTGCCCCAATAAAGATCGCCTTTTTCGGTGATCATGCATGGCGCCCCAAACACACCCAGCGCCTCCGCCTCCGCAACAGCTGCCCGCAGGCCAATCTTGACCTCAGTGGTTTCAGCCTGACGCATGACCTTATCTGCATCCAGATCCAGCTCACGCAACAAGGCAATCATCAACTCTGGCTTGGAGATATCCTCGTCCAGCGCAAAAGCCATATGAAACACAGCGCGGGTAAACGCACCGATCCATGGCTCCTTACGCCCAGCAAAAGCAATGCGAGAGGCAAGCAGGCTGTGCTGTGGAAAGATCTGTGGCTTCTTCCAGGACAACCCCAGGTTTGCAGCAGTACGCGCAACGTCCCGCCACATATAAGCCCCCTTCTTCGGGTTCTCTACAAATGGAGAGCTTTGTATCCCCTGACGCCGGAAGATTGGCCCCAACAAAAAAGGCCGCCAATCAATATCGATGCCCCTGTCTTTCGCAAGCTGCTCAATACGTGCTGCGGTCAGGTAGGAGTATGGGCTGGCAAATTCATAATAAAACGCGAGCCGAGGCATTTATTCTCTTTCTGATCCAATAGACCGGTAAGACCCAACCTACGGCAATGGAAACAATTTGAATTTATCTCGCAGGTCCCTATATGGGAGTTTGGCCGTGCGAGACGTAATCTTGCTGAGCACCAATGGAATTTCAAGGCAGCACATTGGCGCAACCTCCGAAAACAAGTATACCGCCTTGTAACTCAAAAGAGCGAACTCAGGAATTCCCGTGGCAAAAGACGGCTCGAACACTTCAATCCTAAGAAAAATCATTAGTTTCTGCGGTGAACGTCCGTTCACGGCAATCCTGACATATATCCTTATAGTCTCAGCAATCTTCCTGATTTTCCCGAGACTGGATATCTGGGCCTCCACTTTCTTCTATGACGGCGAAGGCAGTTTCCCTGTTTCAAAAGACCCGTTCTGGCGCGGTGTACGATACTTCGGCGTCTATGTCTTCCAGTGGGTCGCAGGCCTGTCTTTGTTTGTGATGCTCTTCAAGCTCGCGTTTCCAAAGATCAAAGCACTGATGGATCTCCGTCACCCGATCTTCGTCGTATCCACGCTCATTCTCGGACCAGGCCTCGTCGTCAACGCGTTCTTCAAAAACCTGTGGGGCCGCCCACGCCCACGCCAAACTGAGATATTCGGCGGAGACCTGCCGTTCATCGGCGTTTGGCAACCTACTAACCACTGTGATAGTAACTGCTCATTTGTATCCGGTGAAGCATCAGCATCCATCTGGTTGTTCGTGCTGGTCTTTATAGCCCCCAAAGCCTGGCGCATTCCGCTGGCAACAGCAATCGGGGCATTGGTCTTTTTCCTTTCCGCCAACCGTGTGGCTTTCGGCGGACACTTCTTTTCAGACACCCTGCTCTCCTGGGGCATCACCATGCTCGTAATTATGGGTGTCTATCACTACCTGTACCAACGCACGCCAACATGGGCCCAGCCAGCTAACCTGGACACCTCCTTCACCAAGGGTGGTAACTGGCTACGTGCCAAACTTGGTCGCACTGCCTGCTGGTGCGCACGAAGCAGCAAAAGCTTCCTAGGCAAATTCAAATAGCCTGCCTCAAATACAAAAAAGCTCCGCAACCAACTGCGGAGCTTTTCTTCAATGTCTTGCAAAGAGCCTAGATCTCGGTCGGCTCCATCTCCTCACGAATCTCCTGAAGCAAATTGTAAGTCCCGTTGCTCACCAAATCGTAGACTTCATCAAAGCCCTCATTCGCTCCGTAATACGGATCCGGCACATCCTTCTGCTCATCCTGAAGCAGCAAGCGCACATTTGCTGTATGCAGATACGGCGCTTTAGACTGAATATTCGTTAGATTGCTGGCATCCATCGCGATGATGTAGTGAAACTTCTCAAAGTCCTCATCAATCAGCTGGCGCGCTTCCTGTTTAGAAATGTCGACACCATGCTTCTGCGCTGTCTGGATGCTGCGGATGTCCGGCTTTTTGCCACTATGCCAATTCGCAGTTCCCGCGGAATCCACGTAAATCTGCTCTTCCAGCCCGGCTTGTTTGACATGATGACGGAAGACACCCTCTGCCAATGGGCTACGACAAATATTGCCAAGACACACAAACAGTACACGACGCTGCAACAAGACCACTGCTCCCTCCAAATCTGACTGCCAGAATATTTAACCCAGCCGAAATCTTTGCTCCAGACTTTCGCGCGGATCTACTCAAATATCCATGGATTTTGCGAGTCAGAAAAACCTACTAAATCTGAGACACCCCTTGCAACAAAACCAAAGGTGGTCTTGTGCCCGAGTTGTTGACCTCTACCGCAAAAGAATTTGCCCTAGCAGAATTACCGCATTGGACCTTGTCTGAAAATGGCAACGCGATAGAACGCACATTCACCTTCCGGTCCTTTGCACGCGCATTTGGCTTCATGGCCAGCGCTGCAATTCTGGCAGAAAAGATGAACCACCATCCTACATGGACGAACACCTACAACAAAGTGGATGTGTTACTTACCACCCATGATGCAGGTGGGCTGACTGAGTTGGATTTCAAGCTCGCTCGCAAACTGGACAGGCTGTGCGAGGCTTAATCTTTTTCAGGAAGAGCGCAATCAGCATTCAATCTTGAACTGACGCACGTCACCTACCATCTTATTCTCAATCAGCACATGGCCGTCTTGCTGGCACATATGTGGAATATCGATTGCAGACATTGGATCAGTAGCTTTCACAACAAGCTGCTCGCCTTTTGCCATACGCTTAAGATGCTTGCGCGTCTTCATCACAGGCAGTGGGCAGTTGAGACCTCTCAGGTCCAGAATATTTGTATCTTCCACCAATGTTTCACCAGGTACTCGAGTGTGGCACTGTGTTTGATGCTGGGCTAACGGAACTTTGCGCAACAGTAAAGTGAATATTGGGGAGTAGACCATGGCGACGATGGAACTGGACGGAAAAACAGAGACCAGCAAAGCGCTTGAGATTCTGGACTTCTGGTGGACGGCAGGCGGCCCCAAATGGTTCAACGGCGGCGAAGCGTTCGATCAGGAAATTCGTGAGAACTTTGAAGCCGACGTAGAAGCCGCCAATCGCGGAGATTACGATGCCTGGACAGCAACGCCTCACGGCACTTTGGCCCTCCTTTTGCTGCTCGATCAATTCCCGCGCAATATCTACCGCGGCTCACCAAAAGCATTTGCATCCGATCCGAAGGCTGTAAAAGTCGCTCTTGAGTCATTGAACAAGAACTTCCATACCGCCTTTCCTATGGGCTATCGCATGTTTTTCTTCCTGCCATTTGAGCATTCAGAAGAGATGGACATGCAGGATTTGAGCGTGGACTTGTTCCGCGGTCTTGGCGATCAGGACACTTACCATTATGCGCTGATCCATATGGACGTGATCCGTCGATTTGGCCGTTTTCCTCACCGCAACGAAGTGCTCGGTCGAACCTCAACGCCAGAAGAGACCAAGTTCCTCGCCTCTGGAGGTTTCAGAGCATAAGCATCTTGGCTAAAAATTAGCCAAACATCACACATGACTACAAAATAGGCAGAGTCAATTTATGGCTCTGCCTATTTTAGTGACAGCCACATTCTGCGCAATTCCGCCAGATCGTCCCCTCCTCAAGAAAATTTAATTTCAAACAAGCCGCTGAATTTTCGAGATTATTCCAACATCTTCCCCATGCGGAATCCACATAAAAATCGATATTTCTCAAAACTGGCACGCTCCTTGAAAGAGAGGAGGCAAGCGTGCCGGCCGGGCATTCTGAGAACGACCAGATAACTGGCAACTTTCCCGGTCCCAAAGAGGTCTCCAGAACTCTTTACGGCGCGATCGATGAGAGAGGGGAACGGGAATCTGACATGAAAATCATTATGGCAATCATCAAGCCCTTTAAGTTGGATGAAGTGCGCGACGCACTCACCACTTTAGGCATCCAGGGGCTCACGGTAACCGAAGTCAAAGGCTATGGCCGGCAGAAGGGGCACACCGAAATCTACCGCGGCACAGAATACGCCGTCACCTTCCTCCCAAAACTAAAGGTCGAAGTCGCAGTTGCAACAGACATGGCAGACAAAGTTGTCGAAGCCATAGGCAGCGCAGCGAAGACCGGCCAGATCGGTGACGGCAAAATCTTCGTCTACTCCATTGATCAAGTTGTCCGCATTCGCACCGGCGAAGCCGACGCAGAAGCAATATAATGAAATGAAGGGGACAAAGAATATGAAACGCGCCTCCACCCTTGTTGCCGCAGGCTCACTCCTGGCACTTTCCGCAGGTCCAGTCATGGCAGAAGAAAAATACGCTCTGGCTGTCGACACCGCCTACATCTTCAACACCCTGCTCTTCCTGATTGGCGGATTTCTGGTGATGTGGATGGCTGCAGGCTTCGCCATGCTGGAAGCTGGTCTCGTCCGCACCAAGAACGTTTCCATGCAGTGCCTCAAGAACATCGCCCTCTACTCCATCGCAGGTCTGATGTTCTGGATCACCGGCTACAACCTCATGTACACTGGCGTTGACGGCGGCTTCATGGGCTCCTTCGGCCCCTACTCGTTTGATCCTGTCGGCGGCGACGCTCTGGATACCGGCTACTCAACGGCGTCCGACTGGTTTTTCCAGATGGTCTTTTGCGCTACAACAGCCTCCATCGTGTCCGGCACCATGGCAGAGCGCATCAAGCTCTGGGCTTTCCTGATCTTCGTTGTCATCCTCACAGGCGTCCTTTATCCAATCACCGGCTCCTGGCAGTGGGGCGCAGGTTGGCTCTCAGAAATGGGCTTTGCTGACTTTGCTGGTTCCACTCTCGTCCACTCCGTTGGTGGCTGGGCAGCTCTTTCTGGCGCAATCATCCTTGGCGCGCGTAAAGGCAAGTACGGTAAAGACGGTCAGGTCTACGTAATGCCGGGCTCTTCCATGCCGCTGGCAACTCTGGGCACCTTCATTCTGTGGCTCGGTTGGTTCGGCTTCAACGGCGCATCCCAGCTCGCAATGGGCACAATTGGTGACGTCACAGACATCTCCCGCATCTTCGCAAACACCAACATGGCTGCTGCGGGCGGCGTGGTCACCGCAATTGCCCTGACACAGGCCCTCTACAAGAAGGTTGATGTCACCATGGCTCTGAACGGTGCATTGGCTGGTCTTGTTTCCATTACCGCTGAACCGCTGGCCCCAAGCGTACTTCAGTCGGTCATCATTGGCGGCGTCGGTGGGGCAATCGTCGTCTTCGCAGTTCCAATGCTCGACAAGCTGAAGATCGACGATGTAGTGGGCGCAATCCCGGTTCACCTGCTGGCTGGCATCTGGGGCACTCTCATCGTGCCACTGTCCAACTCTGACGCGTCATACGTCACCCAGTTCATCGGCGTTGCAGCCGTCGGCATCTTCACCTTCGTTGCCTCCACCATTGTCTGGTACGCAATCCAGCTTGTGGTCGGCCTGCGTGTCACAGAAGAAGACGAAGCCATGGGCCTCGACAAAGCGGAGATTGGCGTCGAAGCCTATCCGGAATTCGGAACCGGCTCCCAGCGCCTCTAAGCCTGCGCTAATTCTGGGAGGATCAAAACACTCTCCCAGAACTAAAAGATGAAATTACAAAGCCCGGCAACCATCGCCGGGCTTTTTCTTTGGCAGCATTTGCCAGCCTATCAATTTCTCTCAATAAATAGCTCTGTGCTCAAACGCTAAATACTACAAAATCAAAGCAACCCAAAAGCTTAGGAAAGTTGATACCCCAGCTTACTAGTCGGTTCAAATCCGCCTACCACATTTGAAAGACGGACTTCACCTTTCATAGGTGGTACTTTCAGGAATGCCATATACGTCCATTTCTAATCAAGATTCGCTCTTCATCCTACGTCCAAACAAAGAGGCGCAAGCGCCCGAGCTTTGGAGTCCGATGATGAACAGTGAATTGGAAGCAGCGGTTAAAGAAGCCAGTCAGAAGTGGCAGAACGCGTTCAATGCGGGTGATGCTCAAGGCTGCGCTAACTGCTATGAGGCAAACGCTGTTATGGAGGCCAAACCGTTTGGCACCTATCACGGACGAGCCGAAATTCTCGAGTTCTGGCAAATGCTCATTCGGGAAGGCTTCTCAAAAATCGAATACATCAACCCCAAAATCGTCGCATCAGGCGAAAGCTCCGCAATCCTTTCTTCCGACTGGAAGATGAACAAAGCCCACGGCAACATCTCAAAAGAACTCTGGGTTCTGCAATCAGACGGCACGGCGCTGCTGCGAGAAGATTACTTCAGCGCCGCCTCATGAAATCCAGGTACTACGCGCAAAAAAGCCCGGCACATGGCCGGACTTGGTCGCGTCGCTCTACAGCTGAGACAATTGCTCAGCAGTCGCGATAGTAAAAGTAGTCCAGACGGTCCGCGATATCATCCAGAGCAAAGGAGTAGCCGCTCCAGTCCTCATCGATCCACGCATCTTCCAGGCGGTCAACCGCACGGTCCAGCTTACCATCGTCTTCCAGCTCACTGAGCAGACGACCTACATCAATCAAATGCCCCAGAACACCATCTGCGCCTGATCCAGCACGCACACCACCTTCAAAGAAGACTTCCTCGGAAATATCATCGATGTCAGAGATAGTCGCATTCAGATCCGAACAGCTTAACTCGCCCCATGCATAAGCAGGGCTTTGAGAGACCCATCCAGCAAAACCAATTGAGACAACAACAGCAAGTGCTTTAAAACCACGCAATATCATTCCGAGACCTTCTTCTGTGAGATGCATCTGGAGCAAAGCTCGCAAGATACCTGTAACCCACATAGAAGTAGCAAGGTCGCAAAGTGGTGCTGTCTCAAAGGAGACAGAAATTATGGTCTCTTTGAGATTTATCAGCGATCACTGACGTCCGTCTGTCAGCCCTTTCACGAAGGCTTTCTGACAGAAGACGACAAGCAGGATCGGCGGCAACATAGCCAGCACAGCAAGTGCCAACCCTTGCGGGCTTGTGCGTCCAACCAAACTAAGTCCCTGCACCAAAGTCATTCTGGTCTCTTCGCTGGAAACCATCACAGGCCACAGATACTGGTTCCATCCCTGCACAAACATCAGCAGGCCAAGTGCTGCAATCATCGGCGCAGAAGCAGGTACCAGAACATCTTTCAGAAACTTAATCGGCCCAGCCCCATCAATCCGCGCTGCTTCAGAAAGCTCAGTCGGCACTCCCAGAAAAAACTGGCGGAAGAAGAATGTCCCAACCGCTGAAGCCAGCAGTGGCAACATCAAACCCGGATAGGAATTCACGAGCCCAAGCTTGCTGGTCACAGCATATGTTGGCAGAAACCTGGATTCCAAAGGCAGCAGCAAACTGCAAAGGATCACCCAGAAAAAGAACGTCCCAAAGCGCACCCGAAAGAACACCAGCGCATATGCCGCCAACAGAGAAACAGCCACTTTCGCCAGCGCAAACCCTGCAGCCAGATAGAGCGAGTTCAACGCCATGGTTATGCCAGTGACACCGCCAGTAAACCCGCGCCCTTCAAACAGCGCCCGGCTATACACCTCCACTCCATATGGCCCCGGCAGAAACTGGAGGCCATCTTGACCAAGCGTGGCGCCAGAGTGCGTTGAAGAGAAAGCGATAACGATCACCGGTCCGACGATCAAAAACACGCCGATAAGCAAGATAAGGTGATCAAGAAAATGTTTGTGGGGCATATTCATCTCAGAAACGAAGCGCAGTCCCCCACCACAAAGCATGGCTTTCGAAGACAAAGACGCAATCAACAATACTGAAAGCAGTAGGAGTGGCCCCGTTTCCGGGCAAACTGCTTTAAAGGATCGTTCCAGAGAGAAGGCAAAAGGCAGCCAGACCAACAGAACGCAGCAACAACGGAAACACCGTAGAACTACGCAGGTCAGGTTTCAAGCTCTGTAAGTGCCTATAAAACCACAATTCCTGAATGTTTAGCGTGATTTTCCGGTTCAACATGGATGGTCACACGTGCGCCAGGCATCTTTTCTGCGATGCCTTCCTCAATGCGATCACAAATCGCATGGGCATCCAGAACGCTCATCTCACCCGGCACAACCAGATGAAAATCAACGAACGTCACGTGGCCAGCATGGCGGGTTCGCAGGTCATGAGCCTCTAGTGCACCATCCCCAAACTTGGAGATCAGCGCCCGGATTTCCTCCTGCTCCTCTTCAGGAGCCGCCTCATCCATCAGCCCACCAATGGATTCACGTACCAACTTCCAACCAGACCACATGATGTTGACCGCAACAATCCCTGCAAGGATCGGATCAAACATCTGCCAGCCCGTCGCCCACACAGCAGCAATACCAACAAACACACCGAGAGATGTATAAACATCCGTCATGATATGCCGGGCATCCGCCTGCAGCGCAGGTGAGCGATGCGCTCTACCAATGCGCATCAAGGCCATGGCCCAGAAAAAGTTGATGACGGAAGACAGGAAGTTCAGCGCGATACCCTGAAAATTGACCTCAAGCTCATACGGCTCAGTCAAACCCATATAGGCTTTGCGCAGGATAAGGATTGCCGCCAGAACAATCAAAACCCCCTCAAGAACAGCAGCAAAATATTCTGCTTTGTAGTGTCCATATGGATGGTTCTGATCAGCAGGCTTGCGCGCCAGGTACAACGCACCGGCAGCAGCAGAAGCACTTGCGATATTGATGGATGTTTCAAGAGCGTCAGAATAGAACGCGATGGAGCCAGTCAACGCAAAGGCGAAGTATTTAAGAGCAAATACCAGTATGCCAATGACGATGCTGCCCAGCGCAAAGCGCATGCTCTGGTCCATGTGCCACATCCACCCTAATTCAAACTCGACGACTGCTTAGAAAGTTATCGTCCTCTATCAGGTTTCAGTGGCATATTAAACAATGTAACAGGTTCAAACAGCCAGTTTTTATTCTTATTTGCACTCAATGTTTGCAAATGAAAATCACTCGCAATTTATCAGCCAATTCTACTTGTCGTAAAACGCTGCGCCAATGATTTCGCCTGGCATCTCACCAGAGTTGGTCTGAACCAAAACAGCCCAGTTCTTGGAGTCGAACATCTTCAAAGCGGTCCGCGGCAGACGGAACACTTCAGCGGTACCAGACCACATGCCAATCGGCATAATGCTGCGCACCACGTTCTTATAAGTTTGCGTTGTACCAGCGTTTTCACCGCGCTGGATCTCCACAACCGCTTCCTTGTCAATTCCAAGAAGATAGACGTCAGCCTTCTTATCTGGCTGTTTCAAAGAACCAGAGAGCTGAACTTCGAGCGCATTGTCGTCAAGCATCGCCTCAACCTGAACGCTCATACCAGAAGACTTGCGGATAGCATTCTTAACGGAGCCACGATCACTGCCGACCATATGCCCACGACCATTCACAACAACCTGAGGCGTATAGATCTGCGCATCACCACGGCTCTTGGCATAATCCTTCTGGCGCTGAGTGAACACAGGTGAGCCCAAGGTGTCCTTCCAGCCGAAGTAATCCCAATAATCTACGTGGTAAGAGAGGGTGACCACATCCTTCTGGTCTGAGACAAGCTCCTCCAGAAACTGGTCTGCAGGTGGACATGACGAGCAGCCCTGGCTGGTGAACAACTCAACCACAGCCTTCGGTGTTTCCGCCTGAGCTGAGAGAGAGGTCGCAAAACCAATTCCCGCTGCGAGAAGAACACCCGTCAATCTATTTACAGAAAACCACCGCATTTCGGCCCTTCGCAATTATTCAAGTCATCGCTGATGCAGCGCTAACCTAAACAATAACCAGATAACTGTAGAATCACATCCCAGTGAGCCCCTGAAAACCGAAGGCATCAGGGGCACTGGTTCTATTTGGACTCAGTCAGCACTTTTTCAAGCTCTGGTAAGAAGACATCCCGATAGCTGGCTGCACTCAATGGCCCGATAAACTTGTAGCGGATCTGAGCCTTCTCATCGACGATGAATGTCTCAGGAACCCCGTAAACACCCCATTCAATGCCAGCTCGGCCAGTGTCAAACCCAACGCGGTCGTAAGGGTTGCCCAACTCAGCAAGGAACCGGTTCGCCTTAACGTCAGTGTCCTTGTAGTTCAGGCCAGCAATCTCAAAACGATTGTCCTTGGAAAGTTCCATCAAGTATTTGTGTTCGGCACGGCACGGTGCGCACCAGGACGCAAAGATGTTCACGACGGTCACTTGACCAAGCAGATCACTGCGCTGGAAGCCTGGAACCTGCACACCATCACGCTCCAATCCGGCAACTGGAGGCAGCGCAAATTCAGGCGCAGGTTTGTTGATCAGTGCAGAAGGCAGTTCCTTGGAATCATGGCCTGACAGCATCATGAAACCCATCAGAACCGCGAGAGCACCAAAAACAATCAGCGGAAGAAGAAACAGCGGAGAAACGCCTGATTTCTTTTCCTCGTCCATATCACTAGCCATTCCTGTTAGCTCTCACTCTTATCATCAGCACCTGAGGAAACCACCTGGCTAACGGAAGGACCAGCACGACGTGTGGAACGACGGCGAATACCGCTCGCTTCAAGTGCCTGCATCTCTTTATCCAGCTGAGACTTGTCTGAGCGCACCCAGATAATCAGCACAGCTATAACAAGCGCAGCCATTGCATAAGCAGCAATCACATACTCAGCGTGACGACCAAACTCTGAAAAATCCATTGTCCTTACCTCGCACCAGCAGGAGCTGCTTTCGTGACTGTGCTGCTGGAAGCAGCCGGAGCAACAGATGCCGCACGCATCCGCATTGCTCTGATCCGACGGCGCATAATCTCGTTACGCATGCTCATCAGATGCAAAGTCACAAACAAAAGCACAAAAGCCAACGCCATCAAACCAAGCGGAATAAGAATGGAAGAGTGAATGGCAGGGCCATCAGCACGGATAATGCTCGGCGGCTGGTGTAGTGTATTCCACCACTCAACAGAGAACTTAATAATGATCACGTTGATCACGCCAACCAGCGTGATAATCGCGTTCACTTTCGCAGCCTTGATAGGATCTTCAATCGCCTTCCACAGCGCGATAATGCCCAAATACATAATCAGCAGCACGAGGAAGGAGGTCAATCTTGCGTCCCAGACCCAAAAGGTCCCCCACATTGGCTTACCCCAGACAGCGCCAGAAAACAGGGCCAGGAATGTGAATGCAGCACCAATAGGTGCAGACGCCTTGGCCGAAACATCAGCCAGCGGATGCTTCCAAACCAGAGAACCAATCGAAGATAGTGCCATCATTGCATAACACATCAATGCAAGCTGGGCAGCAGGGACATGCACAAACATAATGCGCACTGTCTGGCCTTGCTGATAATCTTCAGGCGCAACAAAAAACGCGAAGTACAAGCCAACTGCAAGCGCAGCGACCGTCGCAACGATAAGCCAGGGAAGCACAGCTTTCACAAGCTTCAGGAACCGGGTTGGGTTTGCAAGATCGTATAAGGTCATAGAGCCGTTCTAAACTGAGAATGACGAAGCATCAATGTGTACATAGTGTCACGGACCCATCACAGTCATTGATTACGCGCAATTTGACGCTTCACTTCTTCGGGATTTCACCCATTTTAGACGATTTTACATAGACTTAACGCTTCTGGTAATTTCAGCAGCCTCATGGCTGCCATCATCAGTCACCAGAAACGCGAAGCGCTGCAGCTGCTGCAAGAGGTCCAATAACAAGACCAAAAAGTGTCAGGGCACACAAAAACAGGAACGGAACGAGGAAGTTATTAGAGTCGATCGCTCCCGCTGTCGCGGCACTTACACCAAAGATCAGGATTGGAATTGCCAGCGGAATAACCAGAATGGAGAGCAACACCCCACCCCGCCGCATGGACACGGTAACGCCAGCACCAACCGCACCAACAAGCGTCAATGCAGGGGCGCCAACAAGCAAGGTCAGGGTCACCAGAACGATACTCTGGAAATCCAGACCCACAAAGAGAGAAAGAACCGGTGTTGCCAGCACCAGCGGAAGTCCTGTCGCCGCCCAATGGGCAGCACATTTAATCAGAACAACCAGCTCAAGCGACCGCCCGGACATTACCAGAAGTTCAAGACTGCCGTCCTCACGGTCTGCCTGAAACAGGCGATCGAGCCCCAGCAAAGTCGACAGCAACGCGCCAATCCAAAGGATCGCAGCGCCAATACGAGACAACAGGATCATGTCCGGCCCAACGCCGAACGGAAAGATCGTCACAACAGCCAGAAAGAACAGAACACCGATCAGCGCACCACCACCAACGCGGTTCGCCAATTGGTATTCACGGACAAAAAGACTCTTCATCCAACTCATGATCAGCCCTCGTCCTGCTCGTCTTCATCGAAATAATCGTCCAGATCCGCTCCGGCAAACATATGCTCACTCTCGGTCGTGACAGGCGACAGATTGAGGAACTTGGTGTTTGGCAGGTTGAGCGGCAGGTGTGTGGCAGCAACCACAAGGCCACCAGCGTGGATGTGATCGGCAATCAGCCCCAGCAACACCTCTTCAGAAGCCTTATCAAGCGCCGAGGTCGGCTCATCAAGCAACCAGATTGGACGTGGCACCACCAGCAAGCGCGCCACCGAAAGGCGTCGGCGCTGTCCAGCACTCAGGTACCCTGCTGGCAAACTGGCAGTATGCGCAATACCAAGAGTATCCAGCGCTTCCAGCTCGCTCATGCTCTCACGCACTTTGCCGCCACCAAAAGCAGCAGGCTCAAAGAAATCGCGCCAGAAGCTCAGGTTTTCAAGGACGGACTGCAGCGGCTTCAATGCATCAAGATGGCCAAAGTAGTGCGAGTGCTCGGCAACAGAGCGCTCAGGCATGCCGCCTTCCAGCTCAATCGTGCCATTCGCTTTCGCAACCAACCCTGCAATCACGCGCAACAGACTGGATTTCCCGACACCATTGGGACCCTGGACAATCAGAGCTTCGCTTGAACCAACTTCAAAGTCGACATGGTTCAAAACTCTGCGGCCACCGCGATCACATGCAACACCCTGACAGATTAACTTCAATTGGTTCATCGCGCCCGAAACCACCACAGCAGCACACACTGCTTATCAAACTGACGGCGTATCCCGAAAAATGGATCCGATTTCCGGATAAGATACGCTCCAACAAAGAATTAAAGCGATTTGCATGATCCCGTCTTTGCGCAAACCACTTTATTCAGGAGGCCGTATCACATTCGGCAAATCCTTCGCTCCCATAAACACGGCTAGGATTCGCGTTGGCACTGTTCCGGTATTTTTGCCGAAGTGCCAAGTATTGACGGCCTCAATAAACGCCTCCCCCTTTTTAAAGGTCAGAGGAGCTTCTTTCTCATAGGTGATCGTCAGCTCACCATCAAGTATATATCCGTAAAGAGGAATGGGATGCATGTGCTCTTTAACAGCCTCTCCCGGTGCCAGCGTAATGATGAGAGACGTCACCTGAGCCTGCCGACCGGTCGGATAGAACAGAGGCTGCTTGGTAATCGTAGTCTCGCTCTTATCCAGTAAAACCTTAGTGTCCGAATAGGCCTCACCATTCTCCTGAGCCAGAGCACTGACCGCATATCCGCCCAGCACCAGACAACAAGCACCAACCAAAACTGCAGATTTCATGGGAAACGCCTTTCTGTTGTTTTCAGCTATTCTCTGCGCACTTTTTCGCCACTTCTGGCAATTATTCATAGATAAACCAGAAGCACTTTACCGATAATCCCCTTCCGAGCCTTTAAAGCCACAAAGGACCAACTCAAAGGCTGGACATATTGTATACCACTGTATATAATATGATTTATACAAACCCAACCCCGCTTGATCGGGCCTCCCATTCCGGCCTAATCTCACCCTAGGTAAATTATTAGCCTTCCGCTGCGGTTCAGCTGGAACCTGCGTCAGAAAGACGCTATAGGGACGACAACTATAAGCTGATTGAATTTCAAGAAGCGCTTTTAATGCATTTGTTAAATGATCAAGCCAACGCCATGACGGCGAGCCACTAAACTCCGGGAGATATCGGAGAGGTTCGTCAGCTCAAAGCTCCGTTTCCTGTTCACGGCGGGAAACGAAATAAGGAGATCGCCGAATGACACAATCTCTAAACAGTTTTAATGCCAAACAAACGCTGCAAGTCGGCGGCAAGTCTTACACTTACTTTTCCATTCCTGAAGCAGAAAAGAACGGCCTGACTGGCGTTTCCAAACTGCCATTCTCGCTAAAGGTGGTTCTGGAGAACCTGCTGCGTTTTGAAGATGGCCGCTCTGTCACAGCGGACGACATCAAGGCCGTTGCTGAGTGGCTCACCACCCGCACCTCCACACACGAAATCGCCTATCGCCCTGCCCGCGTGCTCATGCAGGACTTCACCGGCGTTCCAGCCGTTGTTGACCTTGCCGCCATGCGCGATGCTGCTGTCAGCCTCGGCGGTGATCCGAAAAAGGTGAACCCACTGGTTCCCGTTGATCTCGTTATCGACCACTCCGTCATGGTGGACTATTTCGGCACCACCTCCGCTTTCGCGCTCAATGTGGAACGCGAATACGAGCGCAACAACGAGCGCTATGAATTCCTGCGCTGGGGTCAGTCCGCGTTTGATAACTTCCGCGCCGTGCCTCCAGGCACTGGCATCTGTCACCAGGTCAACCTTGAGTACCTCGCCCAGACCGTCTGGACGAAGGAAGAGAACGGCGAAACCATCGCTTACCCGGATACCCTCGTCGGCACTGACAGCCACACCACCATGGTCAACGGCCTTGCGGTCCTCGGCTGGGGCGTGGGCGGCATTGAGGCGGAAGCCGCTATGCTGGGTCAGCCGATCTCTATGCTGATCCCTGAAGTCGTCGGCTTCAAACTCACAGGCGAAATGGCAGAAGGCATCACCGCGACAGACCTCGTGCTCACCGTGGTTGAAATGCTGCGCAAGAAGGGCGTTGTCGGCAAGTTCGTAGAGTTCTACGGCCCCGGCCTCGACAACCTCTCGCTGGAAGACGCTGCCACCATTGCCAACATGGCACCGGAATACGGTGCTACCTGTGGCTTCTTCCCGGTGGACGGCGACACCCTCAAATACCTCAGGTCCACAGGCCGCGACGCCCACCGCATCGCGCTGGTGGAGGAATACGCCAAGGTGCAGGGCATGTACCGCGACACCCACGCGGAGCCAACCTTCACCGACACGCTTGAGCTGGACATCTCCACCGTTGTGCCATCCATCGCCGGACCAAAGCGTCCGCAGGATCGTATCTCCCTGGCTGACGCCTCAGAAGGTTTTGCCAAAACCATGGCAGAGGAGTTCAAGAAAGCAGGTGAAGAGTTCAAACGCGCACCGGTGGAAGGCCGCGACCATGACCTTGGTAACGGCGACGTCGTCATCGCCGCGATCACAAGCTGTACCAACACCTCTAACCCGTCCGTTCTCATCGGCGCTGGTCTGGTGGCCCGCAAAGCCCGCGCCAAAGGCCTCCATGTGAAGCCATGGGTAAAGACCTCACTGGCACCCGGCTCTCAGGTGGTGACGGATTATCTGGAGAAAGCTGGCGTTCAGGCAGACCTCGACGCCCTCGGCTTCAACCTCACTGGCTACGGTTGCACCACCTGTATTGGTAACTCAGGCCCACTGCCGCCAGAAATCTCCAAGTCCGTCAACGACAACGACCTCGTGGCCTGCTCCGTACTGTCGGGCAACCGCAACTTCGAAGGCCGCGTCAATCCGGATGTGCGCGCCAACTATCTGGCCTCACCGCCACTGGTTGTCGCTTATGCCATCGCAGGCTCGCTCAACATCAACGTGGCCAAAGACCCGCTCGGCAAGGATCAGGACGGCAACCCGGTCTACCTGAAGGATCTATGGCCAACCACAGAAGAGATCACCGACCTCATCCGCTCCTCCATCACGGAAGAGATGTTCGAAGAGCGTTACGGCGATGTGTTCAAGGGCGACGAGCACTGGCAGAACATCAAGGTGGAAGGCGGCATGACCTACGGCTGGCCGCCAGCATCCACCTACGTGCAGAACCCGCCTTACTTTGAAGGCATGACCATGGAGCCAGCCCCCCTCACAGATATTGAGGATGCAGCAGTCATGGGCCTGTTCCTCGATTCCATCACCACGGACCACATCTCCCCAGCCGGGGCGATCAAGGCAGACAGCCCGGCGGGCCAATACCTTGCTTCCCATCAGATCGCGCCAAAAGACTTCAACTCCTACGGCTCCCGGCGTGGCAACCACGAAGTCATGATGCGCGGCACTTTCGGCAACATCCGCATCAAAAACCAGATGGTGCCGGGCGTGGAAGGTGGCTACACCACCAAGGATGGCAAGCAGCGTTGGATCTACGACGCCTGCATGGAATACAAAGAGGCTGGCACCCCGCTTGTTGTGTTTGCAGGCAAGGAATACGGCACCGGCTCCTCCCGCGATTGGGCGGCAAAAGGCACCAAACTACTCGGCGTCCGCGCTGTGATCGCTCAGTCCTTCGAGCGCATCCACCGCTCCAACCTCGTCGGCATGGGCGTTCTGCCCTTCACCTTTAAAGAGGGCGAGAGCTGGCAGTCCCACGGTATCGATGGAACTGAGCGCGTAACCATCCTCGGCGTAGCAGACCTTAAGCCCCGCCAGATGGTCGATATTCAGGTCGAGTTCGCTAACGGCACCAAGAAAACCATCGAAGCCCTCTGCCGCATCGATACCGAAGACGAACTAGAATACATCAAAGCCGGCGGCATCCTGCACTACGTGCTGAGGAATTTGGTCTCCAGCTAAGATTGGCAGACAAACTACAAACACAAAAACGGGCCCTCCAAGGCCCGTTTTTCATTGGCGGCCCTACCTTCTGAGCCACCACCTCCACCGATGTCATCCCGGCCCCCGAGCCGGGATCCAGAGCTACCAGCACAGACCTTAGCCACCCCCGCACTGGATCCCGCATCAAGTGCGGGAAGACGGTGGAGGCTACACAAAGTTAATTTTCCCGCATAAGATGCATCTCATAAAAATTACATTCATTTGGAAATCACTTTGACAGCAACATCCATTTTTCTTCGCCTCGGATTCCTTCTGCTCATTGGCGCAGTTTTCATCTATCTCGGCTATTTTCGCAGAACAAAAGCGCTGAAAGACGGGAGTTTCACTGAAAGCAACAACTGGGCAAACTTTAGCGACCGACACGAAGGCTCCTCGGAACCATAACGCCAGAAAAAAGGTAACGTTCCGACGTCATCCCGCACAAGCGCAGCGCGATGCGGGACCCAGAGCTACCAACGTAGACCTCAGCCACCCTCGTGCTGGATCCCGCATCAAGTGCGGGAGGACGGCGGAGTTTGCCGCGTCGATACAGAAGACGAACTCGAACACATCAAAGCCGGAGGCATCCTACACCATATGTTGAGAAACCTCGTCTCCGACTAAGAAAAAGAGTTGTATTACAGAGAGAATCTCTGAAGACTCCAACAGGAATAATTATAGGCTTCAGGTTATTCTTTTTGGAAGTCCAATGCTCATTAAGCTACGAAAATTCTTACGAAATCGACTTGCTAAACGCAAAAGATGGTATCGAGTTAAGCAACTTAAAAAAGCTGTCAATGCCGAACAGAAAGTTCGCAACAAAATATACTATCCCAAATTTCGTCGAACTACTCAAAAAATCATACAAGAAGAGACGGTTTCCTATCTACAAAATGAAGGTAAAACGCAAGTCTATCCAGAAAATCCAAGTTACTTCAGCATTAATTACAATATTCTTATCATCTATAATATTCGATTTTGATCTCACAGTATCTATCTTAGGCATAAAACTAACACATCAACGTGATCTTGTTGCTGTTGCTGTTTTAGTTCAAACTTATGTGTCTTTAATTTTCTTGGTTCAGCACGAAAAAATATGGGCATTAAGAGCAGCAATGTTCTCAATGATAGAAGAGAGGATCGACCCACAAATATCTGAGCTCTATAAATATTCTAGCTCTCACGAAGACTACTTTATCAACTATGGCTACAACGGCCATAAAGATTTAATTTTAAATAAGTTTTTTATCGTGGCAACGTCGATACCATCATTGATTATCGCCACATTCACTTTATTTTTTGCTGGGTTGATTATGTATGTTGGTGTCTCTTCGTTGATCTTTTTGTATCAGTCTCCCGAATGGTCAATTTTAATTAAAACAGCTTTGATCCTGACAGTAACAGGGCAAATTGGTATTATCCTAAGATACATTTTATTGTATTTTCCATTAACTATTAACGATTGGTCCGAAAACACCAGACTAGCAATTTTGGAGCAAACGAATAGCGATCAACACAAAAATCGACTCAACGAAGTCTTTGGTGAGTACAATAAAAACAAGTTTTCCCTTGATAAAGAAATCAAGAAATTCGAACTAGTGCATGGAACTATAAATAAGAGAACCTAGACTGAGTTATACTTCAATTATTGAACTACTTCATTTCATCCCCCGTCATCCCGGCCCCCGAGCCGGGATCCAGAGCCGCCTGCACACACCCTTAGCCACCGCCCAGCTGGGTCCCGCATCGAGTGCGGGATGACGGTGGTGGGGATGTTGGATGGGGTGAAGGTCGCGGGCTTTGTGGGAGGAGTGACTGGCTCTCAGGCACGACGCAAACGCACCACATTCTCCACCATCCACACCCTCGTCAAAACCGACAATTTGACAACCTCAGGTTTTCATTCCACATTCATACATGAGGCCTAGAAACCTCCTCTAAGACAGCGGTAACCGCTCCCGTTAACTGGCGGATTTTTTGTGCCTGCTTTATAGGTAGCGCGCAAACCCTTTGCTATGAGCGGGAGGGCGGTGAATACAATACCTTCTTCGGAGGGGAATAAACTCGCCTGTCTGTCTTACAGGTTTCTAGCCTCCCGCTCGCCAGTGGGCCCTAGAAAGTCGAGCTGTCGCGCGGATGTTCAACCCTGTAAAGACAAAGGGATTGAGAATGACCGACTCCGCATGTGCCTGTGGCACCACAAATACGTTCCAAAATGAAATAGACGAAGTCCTCGTCGTTGTCTCTGACCTGCAAAACCTCAGCCATATGCAGCACTTACTGCTAACTGAGAGACTGCAGCACAGCAGCGAACGCGATGCTTTGTTCACTTTGCATAATGCCTTCCACGACCGACTGGAAGCACTCCAAAAACGCTGCGGAACTTTATCTAATGCGTATTCTAATCCGAAAACCGCTAGCACTTTTCGGGAATACGCAGGAGAGCGGGTCGCTCATCCGCAGCCGATAAACACCAAAATTCCGCTTCCTGAATAAGCCCGCCCAGCGCTCCACAAAGCAAGGGAACCTGCCCACGTGGAGCATGTGCTGGCGCACTGTGTAAGAGCATTTGGCAACACTGCCATCCGCTCCGGTGCCGGAAGCGAGAACGCACCCACACCCCGCATCCTCGCGGAAAGCACCCTGCTGGCCTGCGGAGCCACCACCCTCCGCAGGCCAGCGCTTACTTACCAGCGCAAATGCCGGCTTTTGTCAGGGTCAATTGCCATGCAGCAGCGGCATCAAACGGCGTGACCAGCCCGTCATCATCCTTGTTCGTGAAGCCGCCCATACCGTGCGCAATCATGTATTTCGGGTAGTAATCCGGCGCATTCTGCCCCTTTAAAAACTCGCAGGCTCCGGCAATGCCATCCTTGCTGTAATTTTCCAGCGCAGTCCCAAACGCAGTGCGCTGCGCCTCGTCCATCTTTTGAAACGTCACCATCCGCAGCACAGAAAGCGCCTGATACGCGCTCTTATCCTTCACTCGCTGCATATCAAAGGTGCCACGCGCAAACGCCATCACATAAAGATCAACGGCAGAGCCATACTGCTCCTTCTCAATGCAATCAAAAATCGAGGCATAAAGGTCAGCCGGAGTGTAACTCGTCTTGGCGTCCTCCCGCGCAATACAGCCCACATTATGGGTCACCTGCAGGTTTCCCTCGGCCACATGATTGGTGATTTTGCCTTGCGCCTGCGCACCACCGGCAAACAACATTGCCCCGCCCAAAAGGCTGAGAGCCAGATACGAAACTTTCAACGAAAACACCTCTCTATAGTCCGGAAAGCGCCCTTCCCGGCACCTCACCAATGCAATCTGCAGGTCCCACTCATACACCCAGCACACCACCCATCACTTGACCTTCGCCAAACACACCCTTGTTATCCGCCAAAGCGCGCCGAGTTCTCCTCAAAGCGCGCGCCACGGCGTCATCCCGGGCGAAGACCCGGGACCCATAACCACAACCCTCTCGGCTCTACTCGCTAGCAATCCCCCACCCTCAAAAGCCATCGCTGCCTCACCAACACCCGCTCACGTTATGCAGCAATCTTCCATAGGTCCCGGCTCGGGGATCGGGATGACACCGGTGGGGCCTCCACTCAACATCACCTAAACAACGCTTCCCAATCCTCACGAAAACCTTTGAGGCTCCCTCATCCTCCCCACGGCGCCATCCCGGGCGAAGACCCGGGACCCATAACCATAATCTTCTCGGCCCTCACGCTCTCCCGCCCTCAAAAGCCATCGCTGCCTCACCAACACCCGCTCACGTTACGCAGCAATCTTCCGTAGGTCCCGGCTCGGGGATCGGGATGACATCGGCGGGGCTGCAAGAAACTTATCCCCCTTGGTAAAAGATGCCGCCATACTAACTCCCATGCCTACGTAACGGGCTACTGGCGGACCGTCCGTCAGTTTGTCGTAGGCTGGGTGGGGCTTTTGAGAGAGGTAACGCATCTTTCAAAGGTCCGGTGGAACCGATTTTCAGACGTGACTGCATGGTCTGAGAGGAAGGGCCCAAGCTTGAGGGGCATCACGCAGTGGCATTTGCTGGTCAGAGCAGCTGATGTCAGGGATAGAGGACCTGTTTAGGCCGGGAAACTTGCCTGAGCAAAGCCACTGTCCTTTCGGGAAACCGACTATCGTGTCTTTCAGGATAAGAGGCGATGTTGTCCATACCAAAATGCCCGGGCAAGGCGACAGCCAATGCCAAAGACTCGTAACCAATAAAATGCGCAGGCACTGCCTGCTCGCCTTGCCCTCCCCATTTTGGGAGTTTCACGTGAAAACACCGCCGGACATTTCCAGCGGTGCTAAAGCTGTTTGCATAACAGGAAGGCTCACGCCGCCGCCTTCTCCTTGAACATGTGAAGCCGGTCCGTATCTTCCCACTGCAATCTATAGCCAAGCTGCTCAATAAACACCTTCGCAGGGTGGGTCTTGATGGGGTTGAACGTCCACTGGCTAAAGCCCTTGCGCTGAATATCCTCCTCCGTACGCTCAAGCAGATACTTCGCCAAACCATAGCGGCGAAAATCCGGATGCACATACACGTTGAAGATATGGGCACTGTCGTTCTGAAGCCCCCAATAGCAATAGCCTTTGATGTCATCCGCCATCTCAGCGGCAAAAGTGCGCAGCAAAGCCTCTTCCATACGCTTGCGATGCACTGCCTCACACGTCTTCCACCGCTCAAAGTTCTGCGGTTCCAGCTCCGCCATATAATGAGCCTCAAGCTCCAACAAAGCCGGAAGATCCTTCGCTTCAGACACCCTGATTATGGGAACAACCATCTGCCGACCCTCTTATGTCACCATTGTTACCTTGCCCGTATCAAGGTCATACACCCCACCAACCACCTTCAACGTCCCCGCCTTAAAGTGCTTGTCCAAAATAGGTGATGCCTGCTGCAAAGCCGTCACGCCCCACTGCACATTGGCTTTGATGGCATTGACGAGAACATCCCCCTTCTCACCCTGCGCCTGCTGCACAGGAGGACGAAGAAGCTCAACAAGTGTCTGAATATGACCGGGAAACTGGTTGCCACTCTGCACCGAAGAAATCGCCGCCTTCACAGCACCGCACTGCTCATGACCCAGCACCATGATGAGCTGTGTGCCCAGCACATCAACACAAAACTCAAGGCTCGCCAGCCCTTCCGGCGTCACAACATTGCCAGCCACACGCACAACAAACAGATCCCCACGCCCGGTATCAAACGCCAGCTCCGGCGCCACACGGGAATCCGCACAACCAAGGATCGCCGCAAACGGGTTCTGCCCAGCGGCCAAAGCAGCACGGGTGCTCTGGAAATCAGCAGGAGTGATATTCCCCTCAACATAGCGTTTGTTACCATCGATCAAACGCTTAAGAGCATCACCACCATCAATCTCGTTTTTAGGAATAGGCGGCTCCTGAGCCCCAGCAGAGGAAACAGCACCAACACCACCCGTTGCCAAGGCAGCGCCAAACACACCAGCGGTTTTCAGAAAATTACGACGCTCTGGTGATCCCACCAACTCCGCTTTGTCATTACACATCCAACACATAGGCTTCTCCTGGCCAAGCAAACAAAAGTTGCCGCCAGCCTAAAAGCCCATTCTGGACATTCTGTTGTTGAATTGGATGAAACAGCCCTAAACGAAAAGAACTCGCAATCGCGCCTAAATTTCTCTTTCCAGCCGCGGGCCAATTTCTCTGAATTCGTTATTAAGATAAAAACTCAGCGTCGTTTTCCAGGCAGGTTGATGCGGCGCTCCGACTTCCAGATAAGGCCAGTCCATCTCCTGCCCTTTCAGGACCGCATGCTCCAGCAGTATCTTGCCCACCCCCGCACACCGGCCAGATGGCACAACATAAAACTCAACGATTTCACCAAACCGACCACCAGCATAGATGGCCTTCTTTTCCGCCAGCGTAATAAGCCCGAGAAGCTCACCCTGAGACCGCGCCAGATAAGCCCAATAGCGAGAGCCATCATCAGACAGAATATCCTCAGCCGTCATTTTGAACTGCCCGACATCAAGTTCATCTTCCGGCCAGAGTTCGCTTTCCATCGCAAAGACAAGTTCGCCCAAACGATGCGCATCCGCTTCTCTGGCTGGTTCCACTGTAATCTCATCGAATATCACGGACCCATCTCCCTGATCTCAAGTCGCGATCACCAGCCTACCAATTTTCAGAGCATCTACCCATTCTCAAAACTGGGAGAATTTAGCCGCAAAACTCTAGTGCTGCGAGACTGCCTGATCACTCCCATCAACAATGATGAAGCTATACTCGAATGGATATTCTGACCAATGATAGTAAGGCGCAGCTTCTATATGGATCTCACTGTTAGGGATCGGCTTGCCTTTAAGCTTCTGATAAAGGGCAGACATGTTCGCAGGAACCGCCTTGGAGTGCCCTTTCCAAAGGATAGCAACCGGATAGGCGTAGTTGATGTCGATGCCGGAATACTCCGGAATGGTCACCGCCCAACCCGGCTTCAGGTCACCAATGTTACCCGCGATGCTGTGTGATGTAGTCAAAACACTCCGCACGCCATACTGCGCCAGCGTATCAACAATGGCCTGAGAAGGAAGCGCATGCGCACTTGGCTTCTTAAAGCTGCCAAAGGCAAAATTGAAGGGAATGAGCACAACGATCAGCACTGACAGCACACTCGCCGTGCCAAGAATGATCTTGGCCTGTCGCATTGAAACCTCAGCAAACAGCCAAAGGGAAGCAACCAGCGGAGCAAGAAACAGAATAGGCTGAAGCCATCGATCTTTCACATTGGTCGCCCCACTTGCAACAACAGAAACTGCGGCAATAACCAGTCCAAAGATCACCACGAGCGTGAGTAGCTTGCGAATATTCTCTTTCACATATTGATCGTGCTGCTCAGCATCCTTCCAGTAAAAGCTCGTCGCCCAAGCGCAAAAAAACAGGACCACAGCCACAATAACGAACTGTAAAGCTGCGTTTATGAGAGAAAAGAACCCTGTCAGGAAATGCCGTTCAACCTTATCAATCCCAAACTTATGGACACGCGCGTAGATAAGGTCCTGGTTCTCAAACATCCAGAAAGCTGGCGGAACCAAAAGCACGACAGCAACAACAGCCGAACCAAGAATGTATTTTGAACATAGGAACTTACGCCCCTCCTCAATGCAAAAGCCAGCTGCAATCAAAGCGACGAGTAAAAACATGTAGTTGTATTTAGAAAGCGCTCCTGCTGCGATCACAACCCCAAACACAACCGCTCGCCACCAACTTGGTTTTTCGATGCAGGTCAGGAAGAGATAAACCGTCCACGCAGAACACGCGAACATCAAAACTGAATGGCTCAACGCCCGCTGCGACTCCCAGGATATCTGCGGCAGAAAGATGAGTGAGGCTGTCCCAATAGCAGCTAACGTCGGATCAGAGGCCTTCCGCGCGGTGAGCCAAACACCCAAATAGCCCAGAAAAAGCAGGGAGTTCTTGAGAAGAGCCGTTGCAAACAATCCGTCTCCAAACACCGAGAAGAAAACAATCGTCAGCCACGTATACAGCGGCGGTTGCGGACCATACCCAAGCTGAAAACTCTGAGCCGCAATAATCTGCTCCGCTTCATCCAAGCCCAAAACAGGAGACGCAAAATAACGAGTAATGGTCTGAATGATAAAGTATCCAGCAAGAAGCCAGACAAAGCGGTTCGCAATAAACGCAGCCCAGTTATCCGAAGCTATGGCGCGTTGAAGTTTGGGAAGGAAACCTTGATCTTGCAGCATCTGCACCATGCGCAGTTAGCGACGCTTTTGCGTCTTGTTTTCGTTCCCTCCACCGTAACAATTACAACTAAGCATTGGCTTTCAGCTTTAATTAAAACCAGCGGCCAATAAAAAAGCCTTCGCAAGCATAACCTGCGAAGGCCCAGAATTTATAAGCGATGCAGTTACTTAGTGGCGGAAGTGGCGCATTCCGGTAACGACCATTGCCAAACCAGCTTCATCAGCGGCTTTGATCACTTCATCATCACGCATGGAACCACCTGGTTGAATCACAGCCGTCGCACCAGCCTCTGCAGCAGAAAGCAGCCCATCAGCGAACGGGAAGAACGCATCAGAGGCAACCACACAGCCCTTGGTCAGAGGCTCAGCAAGGCCAGCAGCTTCTGCAGCATCCTCAGCTTTGCGTGCAGCGATACGAGCACTATCAACACGGCTCATCTGCCCTGCCCCAATACCAACAGTCGCACCGTCTTTGACGTAAACAATCGCATTGGATTTCACATGCTTGCCAACACGGAAGGCCATTTTCAGATCTGCCAGTTCCTGATCAGACGGTGCACGCTTTGTCACCACCTTCAGATCCAGATCATCAACAACACCACTGTCACGATCCTGAACCAGAAGACCACCAGAAACAGTCTTCACAAACAGGCCCTTGGCGCGTGGGTCAGAAAGACCATTCGTCAAAAGCAAACGCAGGTTCTTTTTCTTCGCAACCAGCTCAATCGCTTCTTCTGTCGCATCAGGAGCGATGATTACCTCAGTGAAGATCTTGGTAATCTCAGAAGCAGCATCCGCATCCAGAGTACCGTTGAGCGCAACAATGCCACCAAACGCAGAAACCGGATCACAAGCCAGCGCTTTTTCGTAGGCTTCCTTCAGCGTAGACGCCTCAGCAACACCGCATGGGTTCGCATGTTTGATGATAGCTACAGCTGCCGTACGAGCTGGATCAAACTCGGAAACCAGCTCAAACGCTGCATCCGTATCATTGATGTTGTTGTAAGAGAGTTGCTTACCCTGCACCTGACGTGCCGTCGCAACACCTGGACGCTTCTCACCGGTTACATAGAAGCCAGCTGCCTGATGCGGGTTCTCACCATAACGCATCACTTCGTTCAGGGTGCCACCAATCGCACGGTAGTCCGGTGCAGCTTCATCAATTTGCTCTGCCATCCAGTTGGAAACAGCAGCATCATAAGCGGCGGTACGAGCAAAAGCCTTCTGCGCCAGCTTCTTACGAAGAGCAATCGGAGACTGACCGTTATGCGTATCCAGCGCCACAACCACAGCAGCATAGTCAGCAGGGTCAACAACAGTGGTTACGTAGGCATGGTTCTTGGCAGCAGCGCGTGTCATCGCAGGACCACCAATGTCGATGTTCTCAACACCATTTGCGTAATCAGCACCAGATGCAACAGTATCTTCAAATGGATAAAGGTTTACGCAAAGAAGGTCGATACCAGTGATGCCATGCTCATCCATCGCAGCAACATGCTCAGCATCATCACGTATGCTCAGCAATCCGCCATGCACCATTGGATGGAGCGTCTTAACACGGCCATCCATGATTTCAGGAAAACCAGTAACCTCAGAAATGTCTTTAACTGGGAGGCCAGCCTCAGCAATCGTTTTACGAGTTCCGCCTGTTGAGATCAGCTCAACTCCGCGTTCGGAAAGAGCTTTTGCAAACTCAACAAGACCGGTTTTATCGGAGACAGAAAGAAGCGCACGCTTAACCGATACGAGTTCAGGTATCGGAACGCCTTTGGAGACAACGGCCATGGGTAAAAGCCTACTCTCTTAGAGAAAATGGAAGGGTTTTGACGCCCGCCAAATAACACTTATTCACAGCCGTGGGAACCCATTTAATGGGGATACAGAGCGGTTTGACGGGTAACCTTTAGGAGCAGTTTACATCACCTAAAGGACAAGAGCACAAATGACGTTAGGTCTTCCGCCGTGCCTTGGCAGAGGCAGTCTTTCTCAACATCCAGGTCACGCTCAACGCTTCTTTCACACCAACGGTAAGAACGATCTGCTGTGTCTGTCGATGGCCGAATACGTCTGACAGATAAATTGATTCCTCAACGGAGAACTCAATCCCATCCGCAGAAAACTCCCAAGCCTCACCATCCGCACACTGCAAAACAGCAGCATCACCCAATGGCAACATGATGCAACACACTTGCGGATGCAGATGAAAACGGATCGTGACGGTCTCTTCCTCTGCCTTGTCAGATGTTGGCTTGAACCGGTCAATCCCATCCAGAACGGTTCCATCACGCGACAACGTCAGATCACGTTCATGAACAATACCATAGCGCTCTACATAACCGTCATGACTTGCAATCACACGGTCAGAAAGATCGGTATCCTGTCGCTCCGCTTCAACGTCTTTGGGACCAGACAGGACCGGGTTACCCAGCATCTTATCAAAACGGGAAGACGTCAGAAAACGACAAGAAGATGTATCGCCAATTCCGGCAGTCGAATGCGCAGCAGTTGAACGAGCCACCATCTTCCACGCAACCTGCTCTCGCGTAGAGACCCCACAGTTCACCACTATGCGATTGCGCTTTGAGGAGAACTCAAAGGAGAGGCAACCAGCATGCGTACTGTTGGAGAAACGCGTTGGCGGCGGCGCTCCCACATCCATCATCACAAGGCTATCACCACCCGTCAGACGTTGATAACCAGAGTGCGGTGCACTGACAGGTGGCGTTCCACGTGCATCATCATAAGCAAGGATAGTCGCGACAACATCACCCGAAGTAGAAGCCATGCCGTTGAAATGAGCAAAGGACCCATCACCGTGACGGAAGAAGCGGATCATCGGCATCATACGGTCAATGGATTCCATCATGACCGGTGACACTGTTTGCCCTTGCATCACAAGCGCTTGGCGGATTGGCAACAGGTCGACGAGGATCTCAATAATCGCGCCAGGATGTCTGGAGATATGACCACCATCCGGCAGGATTTGGCGTTTCAGCTCCTGATCAAGGCGTTTCAGAGCTTGTTTGACGTGACGCCCCTGCCCATCCATAGAAACCGTCGCACAGGCATTCGCCATCGCAACTGTCAAGCGTGGCAAGCCATCTGGTGCTTTGTTCATAGTCCGGCGCAGATAACGCACCTGCCGGTACAGAGACCGCATGAAGGCGCGGTAAAAGTCCGCCTCACACCCGGTCAGCAACAACGGAGACTGAGCCATCCAGCTCAATACACGGCGCGCAACAACTTCCTGTTTCCAGCCGATATCATGCCAGCGACCACAGGTTCTGATCCAGTCTTCAACCAGCGCACGAGCATTCTGCTGCGCCATGTTGGTCTCAGCAGCACGCAAATGGCGAAGCCAGGAAAATCCATGCAGCGCTTTCGACCATTGCAGATTCGGAGGCTCAACATCAAACGGGGACTGTCCGCCGACCTCAACCAAATGCCCGGCAAACAAGAACCGGCCAGCATAAATGTCAGCAGCGTTTGTTGCATCTGCAGTGCGCAGATCCTGAGGAGCGATAAGCAGACGCGATGGCGCACTTCCAAACGAGAACAAGCGGAACATAGATCCCCCTCGCGCCCAGTTCAGACTGTTTTGAGCCATGTTTTGTGTCAAAAGACTAAGGATTCTAAGTCTTTCGGACACCGTTGCGCCCGTCATACCCCTTCAGCACTCCATTAGAGCATATCCCCGAAAAGCAATTTCGGTTTCAGATAAGGATACGCACAAAAACAAAGATTTAGAGCGTGAGCAAGAAAGCGATTTGCAACAACACGCTCTAAACAAACTTAACAAATGGTTTGCGCCCAAGCTCTTTAAATCTCGTTAACCATGCCCACTTTGCGCAAATCCTTAGTGACATTCCACCAGCTCTTTTTAAGAGAGACGCAAACGAGCCGCGAAAAAGCCATCCAGACCACCAGATGTTTTCCCTGAGGATGGGTTCTGACCTGGCATCGCGCGGAAGTCGCCTTGAGAATTGATCGCCTCAGCAACACCGCCCAGCTCTTCAGCTGTCACAGGCACACGCTGCACCTCAGGATGTTCCAACAACAAACGTTGAATTTGCAGCTCGCCCTCTTCCTGTTCCAGTGAACAGGTGCAGTAAACAAGAGTTCCGCCCGGCTTCAGCCAACCCAGTGCTTTTTCAAGCAATTCGTATTGCAGGTCAGCGAGTTTGAGCACATCATCTTCGCGCTTCAGCCATGCCACATCTGGGTGACGGCGAATGGTACCGGTCGCAGAACAAGGTGCATCCAGAAGAATCGCATCAAACAGATCAACCGGCACAAACTCACGAAGATCAGAAACTTCAGTCTCAGCTTCTAGCCCAACGCGCTTCAGATTCTGTGTCAGGCGCTGCAAACGACGGGCTGAAATATCGACAGCGGTCACATCGGCACCAGTGGCGGCAAGCTGCATGGTCTTACCACCCGGAGCAGCACACAAATCTGCAACCACTTTGCCCTTAATGTCACCCAGCAAACGCGCAGGAACGGCAGCAGCTGCATCCTGAACCCACCATTTGCCATCTTCAAAGCCTTCCAGCTTTTCAATCGGCCCATCTGGCTGCAAGCGTACGGAATAACCCAGCTGAACTTCACCACCCAGCTTTTCCGCCCAATCATCACGGTCTGATGGCACGCTCAGGTCCAGATACGGCTCCTGCATATGTGCAGCAGACATCGCACGCGCAGCTTCTTCGCCATAAACTTCACACCAACGGACGAACATCCAATCAGGAGCATTCAGCTTCGCAGTATCCTGCTCTGCGATGATTGCCGCACCTTCCCGCGTTGCACGGCGCAAAACAGCATTGACGAGGTTTTTGTACGGCTTGGCACGTGCATCACGACCAGCAAGCGTCACTGCAAGGGAAACTGCTGCATGATCCGGCACGGACATAAAGAACAACTGCGCCATGGCAACATGAAGAATGTCCAGAACGCGACCAGTCTTCTCAGGAATAGGACGGTCAAGGAAGCGATCAATCACATCCTGAATCTGACCACGACGACGCAGCGCAGTGCCAATAATTGCACGCACAAGCGCCCGATCGTTCGGCTCAAGGCGCTTATAACCTGGATGACCATTGTTCAGATCAAGCTCGCCATCCAGAGGCATACGCTTGCTCAAAACTTTACCAATCAGATCGGTGGCAGCCTTACGAGCCGCATAGCCAGGATCTTTAAAGGTACCCTCTACGCTTTCCGTTTCAGAAGCTCTGTCATTGTCTCTTGGAGTCTTCGGTGCTCCAGAACGCTTTCTCCCCTTGAACTTGGAGTTTCTGTCCTGAGAGGATGTATTCTTACGCTCTGCGCTCATCGTTGATCCATGTATTCCAGAATGTGTCGCCAGACCTTCGGCGCCATCTATTCTTTTAAAGATGCATTCTTGTGTGAAGAGCCTCACTCAGAGGCCAACCGGTTTCATCAGGTTCCACTAGCGTTTCGGCGGATTACTGCCAGTTGTAACCAAAGGAGAACTGTCAAATCCTGCTCGGCTAACCACAGAACCTTTAATATTGCAAAGACAATTTGGGAAGCGCGAATAGTTATTCAGGTAAACACGGTACAATCAACAAAGCAAATGCGAGAGACGCCTCGCATTCGCAGATTTCCCTTGCTTTTAGCCCCATGGCCCTTTGGGCTTCCGCGGCTCATCACGACTAGGTTGATCGCTCCCACCACGCTGACCTGATTGGCGGGATGCTCCCCAAGGGCCGCTTGGGCGACGTGTTTCACGCTGCGGCTTAGCTTGCGACGTCTCACGCACACTAAAATGACCACCACCAGAACCACGCGTTTCAGTAAAGCCAGCTTCAGAAGCCATCTGACGAAGCGCCGCGATCCGGTTATCTGTGTTCGGATGTGTCGAGAACAAGTTGTCCATGTTCTGACCGGAAAGCGGATTGATGATGAACATATGCGCCGTTGCAGGGTTATGTTCTGCATCTTCGTTCACAACCCGAGCTGCACCGCCTGCAATCTTATGCAAAGCGGAAGCAAGCCACAGCGGGTTACCACAAATCTGCGCGCCCATACGGTCAGCTGCATATTCACGTGTTCTGGAAATCGCCATCTGAACCAAAGCTGCCGCCATTGGTGCGAGGATCATCATCAGGATAGACCCAATCAGACCAAGCGGATTATTGCGGTTTCCGCCAAAGAAAAGCGCAAAGTTCGCCAGCATGGAGATCGCACCAGCAATCGTCGCAGTGATTGTCATGATCAGCGTGTCACGGTTCTTCACGTGCGCCAACTCGTGCGCCATCACGCCCGCAACTTCTTCTTTGGAAAGGGAATTTAAAAGACCAGTCGTCGCTGCAACTGCTGCATTCTCAGGGTTCCGGCCTGTCGCAAACGCATTGGGCTGCGGGTTGTTGATCACATAAACCTTAGGCATCGGCAGCTCAGCACGCGCTGCCATGGTACGAACCATGCCATAAAGCTCCGGGGCCTGACGTTCATCCACTTCCTGCGCATGGTGCATGGACAGAACCATGCGATCCGAATTCCAGTAGGAGAAGATGTTCATGCCGCCAGCGATCAGCAGAGCAATCAGCATGCCGGTTTGGCCGCCAAGCATGAAGCCAATACCCATAAACAAAGCGGTCATCGCCGCAAGCAGCATACCGGTCCGTACATAGTTCATGGTTTCAATGCTCCAATCTGTTCTCTTAGTTCACCAATTCCGCTGGTCATCCATCAATGAACACGGTGCCCATTGCAAAACACAGGCTCTCGCGCCTATATCTAAGGCTACGCGATCATTGTGAAACTACCACTACCAGCTTAAGTGGTAGCTCCAAATGGCAAACGCAAGCTTACAACAGCGATAAGCAGCATCAGCCAACGGGGATTGAAATGGAAAAAGACAACAAATCAGCCGTCGAAAACTTTAAAACACAAGAAGTCGATACAACGGAGCAGATTGAAGAAGCGCCGAAAAAACGCCGGTTTGAAGACCTGCCCCCAGCTGCCCAACGTGCTTTGAAAGAGGCTGAAGAGCGCCGCACAGAGATCGACGCAGCCCAGAAAGAAATGCCGAAAGAGCTCAATGGCCGCGGTGGTTTGGATCCTGCCCGCTACAGCGATTGGGAAGTCAAAGGCATTACCAGCGATTTCTAAAACACGTTCCCAAATGGTGGTTCCGGCTTTCTGATAGGACTAAGCACGGAGCCAGCCTTCTAAAAAATCCTAAACCATCGGACAATCGCAAACAGTCCCACGCCGAAAATGATCAAAAGCCCGCTGACAATACTAAACGCAACCGGGTCATGACTTCCCGGGATGCCGCCGACATTAATGCCCAGCAGCCCAGTTACAAAACTAAGCGGCAGAAATACCACGGCAATGGCCGCCATCATCAGCATGTAGCGGTTGGTATTCTCTGATCGTTTAAACATGATCTGGTCGTGAACTATTTCTGCGCGTTCACGGATAGCATCCATCTCCTCGGCAATTCGAAGGGCTCGGTCACCCGCCTCACGAACCCGGCGTTTGTTGATCCGATTGACCCACTCGAACTTCTCAATTTCAAAATTCCTCAAGATGTCCAGATGCGCCAACATGCTGCGCCTAACAATGGTTGCTAACCGACGAACCTGCGCAAGTTCGCTTTCCCAGGGGTGATCTCCTGTCTCCAGCACCACATCTTCAAGATGATCGATCCTGTCCTGCAGCACCTCAACCATGTCCTCAGCACGTTCCGCAATCGCCAGCACCAGTCGAGCCCAGAATTCTGCCGTGCTTTCTGGTGGCACACGGGTCTTGAACCCCTCAAGTAAACTTTGAAAAACATCCAGCGGATCATGCCAGATGCAGATCATCCGCTTAGCATCCACCCAGATCTGGGCACATTCCATGTCGCCGCTTTCCTGTTTCGGCAACTCATTGAAAACGTTGATGGCAATAAACGCCCCGCTTGTACGCACATGACAATGCGGACGCACCTCTCGGGCTAAAAGATCATCAATATCGCTGTGTTCCAGCCCAACTTCTTCAAGAAACTCGCGGTTCTGAGCTGCCACCCGCTGCAAATAAGCCCAATAAAATTCGTCAGACTCCAGCTCATAGTCACGTAGCTGTTCTAACGTGAGTCTTCGCATGCCTTTTGACTTGGAAAAAACAATGACAAATGAGGAATCCAAATGGATATGGCTCGCCTCAATGTTTTCTGTGGTTTGTGCCATTTCGACAAATCCCGGCCCAAGTTCGATCCTAACTCAGCACACACATCAAAACCCACACTTCTAAAAAATCAGATGACAAACCCCAGAAGAAACACCTATTCAGCTTAGCGCACAGTAAATTGGTTAACAGCCAATTTACCAAAAAACACTAGAGTTTTGGTGCTCCGAGCATTTGTTGTAAATCATTCCTGCGAGAATTCTTGTGTCCACGAAAGAAATTGAGAAAAAATCTAGCGGAGGAAACCCGTTTCAGCGGCTGAATCAGCAACTCGCTGGCATCGCACCGGGTCTTGATCCAATTGTCATGACTATCGGTGAGCCGCGCCATGAGCCTCCAAGCTACGTCATTGAAGTGCTTGAGGAAAACAAGAACGGCTTCCGCAAGTATCCCGCAATTCGTGGCACTGATGAATTCCGTGTAGCTGTTGGCAAATGGATCAAAAACCGTTTTCAACTCTCTAATGCCTTCGATCCAGACAAAAGCGTCATTCCGCTCAACGGCTCTCGCGAAGGCCTCGTCTTTGGCTGTGTTTGCGCACGCGACTATCTGAAGAAAGACAGCAAACCGGCCGTTATTCTGCCGAACCCGTTTTACCAATCCTACGGTGCTGGCGCTCATATTGCGGGAGCTGACGAAATTCTTTTGCCAGAACCAGCCGACGGAGTTTTGCCAGATCTGGATGCCATCGACCCTGCTTTGCTCGACCGCACCGTCGCATTCTATTTCGCGTCGCCTGCCAACCCACAAGGCACCGTTGCGCCTATGGAGTATTGGCAAAAGCTCATCAAGCTGGCACGCAAGCACAACTTTCTGCTCTTCGCTGATGAGTGCTATTCTGAAATCTATCGCGACACGCCTCCGACTGGCATTTTGGAAGCAGCGGAAGCTCTTGATGGCACGCTGAAAAATGTCGTGACGTTCAATTCACTGTCCAAGCGCTCCAACCTCCCAGGCGCACGCTGTGGCTTTGCTGCCGGAGATCCAGAGTTCATCCAATTCTTTGCCGATTTCCGCAACGTTGCAGCACCTCAGGTTCCAATGCCTGTGCAGGCGCTTGCCGTTCGTGCGTTCGGAGATGAAGGACACGTGATCGAAAACCGCCGCCTCTACAATGAAAAGTACGACGCCGCAGAGGAAATGCTATCTCCTCTATTTGGCTCAGTACGCAAAGATGGCGGCTTTTTCCTCTGGTTGGATGTTTCTCGCTGGGGTTCTGGAACACAGGTCGCTGAAAAGCTCTGGCGCGAAGTGGGCGTGAAGTCCCTCCCAGGAGCTTACATCGCCTCTGATATGCCGGATGGTTCCAACCCCGGTGACAAATACATCCGCCTCGCCCTCGTTGAATCTTTGGAAGTCAGCAAGGAAGCTTTCCGAAGAATTTTGGACTCTCTGGAGTAATTGAATGCGTCAGGCTGCTGCAATGCAACGACCAAAAGCAAACTCTGTTTCACTGGCTGATACAGAGAGCCCGATCAAGCGCTTTATCAAAAGCAACATAATCGTCATTGGTGGCGCGGTGATCCTCGTCATCGGTCTCTGTGTGGCGGCAGCCCTCGCAACATGGTCAACGGACGACCCAAGCTTGAATCACGCAACCAATGCTGAGATTCACAATGCTCTGGGCCAAACAGGAGCCATTGTTGCAGACGTTCTGATGCAGACAATCGGGCTGGCAACAGCCGTATTTCTGGTGCCCATCTTCCTCTGGGGATGGCGCCTGTCTCTCAAATATACATCCGGTGTCACCCGCAAACGCTTCCTGACATGGCTTGTCGGAACCGTGCTATTTGCAGGTGGTTTGGCAGCCATTCCAATTCCATCAAGCTGGCCACTGCCAACAGGACTTGGCGGCTTCCTCGGCGACTGGATTTTCTCCGTTCCAACCGCAATCCTGCCTGAGCTCTCAACGGGCATGAGAACCCTGACCGGTGCAGTCGGTCTTGGCCTGCCTTCTATTGTGCTCCTAGCTTACGCAGCAGGCCTGATCGGCAAAGATCCAGCTCCTTCAGAGTTCACTGAAGACGAAGCTGTTGAAGATGAATACACCCCTCACGAAGCGTTGCCGTTTACGGAAGATTCTGAGGAAGACTATGACGGCGAAAACAATCGCTACTATGCAATCATTGGCGCGCTAAGCCATTGGAAGCTCATGGCAACCAGTGCGATTCAACGCACGATCTTCAAACGCAAGCTGGTCACTGAACAAAATTGGCAGGAAGAAGATTATGCACCTGCCCCGCACGATCCAAACCAGCCTCAGCAGCCAGAATATTACGAAGAAGAGCAGCACGCCCCACAGGCAGATCAACAGTGGGAAGAGCAGGAAGCTGATGAAGAAGAGCCCGCTGAAAAAGACAGCTTGGTATCCCGTCTAAGACGCAAAGTAGCATCCAAGCTTATGCCTGTCGAAGATGATGGCCTCAGCGATTATTATCAGCAGGAAGCTCAGCCTGAACGGTCAGATGTGCAGTTTGACGCGCAACATGACAACACACAACATTACGCAGCGCAAAACCAGCACTATCCTGAAGAACAGTGGGAACCTGTACCCGCAGGCGAACCTGTTTATGATGAACATGGATATGAGCTTGGGCCAGATGACTACCATGAGGGCGAAGACCTCCATCTGGGTCCTCAGCCGGATGCACCGATCGGCATTGCAAGTCCTGATGAGCAAGAACCTCCAATGCAGGCAGCTCCTCAACAACAACCGCCACGCCCTGCTCCGGGACGCTCTGTGCCGCGCCCGTTTGCGCAGGAGAAGAGATCTACCGCAATTATCAAACAGCCACCGTTTGAATTGCCTAGCATTGAGCTTCTCGCTGAACCTCAGGCAGACGGCAAGCAGCGCCTGAGTAAAGACGCACTTGAGCAAAACGCCCGTATTCTGGAAGGTGTACTGGGTGACTTTGGCGTCCGTGGTGAAATCATCGCAGTTCGTCCGGGACCTGTTGTAACGCTTTACGAGCTGGAACCAGCTCCGGGTATCAAATCTTCCCGCGTGATTGGCTTGGCAGACGACATCGCCCGCTCCATGAGCGCGATCTCTGCACGTGTAGCCGTTATTCCGGGCAAAAACGCCATCGGTATCGAGCTTCCAAACGCCAAACGCGAAACCGTATACCTGCGCGAACTTCTGGACTCTGAGGACTTTGACGCGTCCAAAGCAAAGCTGGCCATGGCCCTCGGCAAAACCATTAATGGTGAAGCCGTCATCGCCGACCTTGCCCGCATGCCTCACTTGCTGGTGGCAGGTACCACAGGCTCTGGTAAGTCCGTTTCCGTCAACACCATGATCCTCTCCCTGCTCTACAGGCTCACCCCTGAGCAGTGTAAAATGATCATGATCGATCCAAAGATGCTGGAACTGTCCATTTATGACGGCATTCCGCACCTTCTCACCCCTGTTGTGACCGATCCGAACAAGGCCGTCGTGGCTTTGAAATGGACCGTTCGTGAGATGGAAGATCGCTACAAGAAAATGTCCAAGATGGGCGTGCGCAATATCGACGGGTACAACACCCGTATTGAGCAAGCCATGAAGAAGGGCGAAAGCTTCACGCGCACGGTTCAGACCGGCTTTGACAAAAACACTGGCGAGCCAATCTTCGAAGAAGAAGAACTGCCAATGGAGAAAATGCCGTACATCGTCGTAGTCGTCGATGAAATGGCTGATCTCATGATGGTAGCAGGTAAGGACATCGAAGGCGCAATCCAGCGTTTGGCACAAATGGCCCGTGCTGCCGGTATCCACCTGATCATGGCAACCCAGCGCCCATCCGTAGACGTCATCACCGGTACTATTAAAGCCAACTTCCCAACCCGTATTTCATTCCAAGTGACATCCAAGATCGACAGTCGCACAATCCTTGGCGAAATGGGCGCAGAACAGCTGCTTGGCATGGGTGACATGCTTTACATGGCCGCTGGCGGTAAAACCCAGCGTGTTCACGGCCCATTTGTTGCTGATGATGAAGTGGAAGACATCGTCTCACACCTCAAAGAGCAAGGCACACCGACCTACCTCTCTGACGTGACTGAAGACACTGAATCGGAGGGCGGCTACGATGCTCTGACGCAAGGCTCCGGCAACGCAACCAACGACCTGTTTGATCAGGCCGTTGCAATCGTCGCCAGAGACCGTAAAGCATCAACCTCCTACATTCAGCGCCGCCTCTCAATTGGCTACAACCGCGCTGCCTCTCTCATTGAGCGCATGGAGCAAGAGGGCATGATCAGCCCAGCGAACCATGCCGGTAAGCGAGAAATCCTGCTCCCAGAAAACGGCGAGCAGTTCTGATACTTATCTTGCAGCAGTCTGCCTGTAGCCAATCACGGGTAGACTGCTGTAAAACACTCCCGAAAAGTTGATCAGCCTTTTCAGAGATGTCTAGGCGATTTTATGGAATTTGAGGCATATGCCCCATCTTCGCCTTATGGTAACGATAGCCTTTCAGAATGAGGGTTCACAAATAACCGCAAGCTGGATTTAGAGAAGAGTTAATCAACTCGCCTTACGGTTGTTCTACGAGTTTTGACAGCGGAGTTATATTTATGATTGCATCTCAGGCGATCTCTTTTGGTAGGATTGGCAAAAGCCTCGCAATTGCAGCAGCGCTTTTTATTGGTTCTGTCCCACTGACTGCGGAACACTCCGCCGCTCAAACAGCCCAGCAGGCACAGCCAGTCGCGCTGACTAACGTGCAAGCCATTGACGCCGTTAGCAAGTATTTCAATTCCGTCCGCAACATGCACGGCAAGTTCGTGCAATTTGGCCCAACCGGTGGACGTGTCGAAGGGCAGTTCTTTATCAGCCGTCCGGGCAAAGTCCGCTTCTACTACAACAAGCCTTCTACACTCGACATCATTGCTGACGGCAGCATGGTTTCAGTCAAGGACCGTAAGTTGCAGACGCAGGACATCTGGCCACTTTCACAGACACCCCTGCGCTTCCTACTGGCTGATAAAATCGACCTTAAGACAGACGCCAATGTAACCAACGTGGTTGTTGAACCAGATCTCATCACAATTGCGATCGACGACAAAACCCGTTTCACATCTGGCCGCCTGACGCTGATTTTCGACGCAAGAAACTACAAGCTCAAGCAATGGACCGTACGCGACGCACAGGGATACGACACTTCTGTTGCTATCTATGACGTGACTGAAAACGGCGCGACTAACCCGGATTTGTTCAAGATCGATTACATCGCGAACTCCCGTCAAAGACGCGGCAACAACTAGAGCATTGCTACAAAAACTGATGTATGAAGAGGAGTGCTTCGGCGCTCCTTTTTTATTAGCTTGAGAATTTGAATGCAGTTTATCCCTGTTTCGCCTGACCTCCCGAACCTTCCTCTTGCCCCACGCTTGCTTGCGGAGTTGTGTCAGGAGAAAGGCATCAAACTCGCTCTCGACAGCGAATTCTTCTATTTCGGTTACATAGAAACAGGCAGCGGCATGCGTTTCCCCATCAAGGGCGGAGCTTTCGCACTTAACAGTTATGCCGCTGGAGAAGCCGCACGAGACAAGGACTTTTGCGGTCGTCTCTTGCAGGATGCCGGTCTACCAACCCCTGACTTCAAGCTCATTCATTCAAACAAAGCGATCAGGCAACTCAGCACCGCCAACCCACATGTCGCCAGAAGCCTGAACACGCTCACAGAAGCAGGCGACATCGCCCAGTCACTCGGCTATCCGGTTTTCATCAAACCCAATGAAGGTACCCAAGGCGTCGGTGTTCAAAAGATCTCCGAAGAGGCAGAACTCAACGCCCACCTGACAAACGCTTTACGATCCAACGATCGCATGCTGGTACAGAAAGCTGTCTCAGGCCGCGATTATCGCGTGATTGTGCTTGATGGAACGATTCTGGCAATCATAGAACGGCGCCCTCTCTCCCTTATCGGAAACGGCTCTCACCCTATCGCAGAACTCTTGGCTAACAAGATCAAAACCCTCACCACCAGAAGCGGTGGCTACAAGGTTGAAAGTAATGACCCCCGCATCCTTAAAGCCATTCGGGTAGCAGGCTACGATCTGACAACTGTGCTACCCGATGGAGAACTCCTTCAGCTTCTTTCCAACGCTAACCTTTCAACGGGCGGTGAAGCAGTCGACGTAACCGACCTCGCCTCTCACCGCTTCAAAAACCTGGCCGTGGAAGCTGCGCGTGTGTGTGGCTTACGATATGCAGGTGTAGACATCCTTTGTGATGATCTCAGCAAAAACGATGCACCCGCTAATGTCCTGGAGTTGAACGCAGGTCCCGGCCTCACCAACTTCTGGCAAGCTTCCCCAAACCATCATCATCGCGTTAGAGCTATTTATCGGGGTGTTTTAGAAGCCATTCTACAACAATCCACTTGATTGTAATGTTATACTATTACAATAATATCAGCATACCTCCACCCATCAGGAACCAGAAGTATGCTGTTGAGCGAAACGCCGACCAAAGATCAGGCACGCAAACGCCCCTCAAGGGAAGATGCTGAAGCCGCTGTAAAAACCCTGATCGAATGGTCAGGAGATGATCCGGAGCGCGAAGGGTTGATTGACACGCCAGCCCGAGTTGCCCGCGCCTACGAGGATTTCTTTGCAGGTTATGAGACAGACCCCAAGCAACTGCTCACCCAAACCTTTGAAGAAACTGACGGCTACAATGACTTGATCATCCTGCGCAACATGCGTCTGGAATCTCATTGCGAACACCACATCGTCCCTATCATCGGCAAAGCCCATGTTGCCTATTTACCTGCTGGTCGCGTTGTCGGCATCAGCAAGCTTGCTCGCGTTGTGGAAGCGTATTCTAAACGGTTGCAGATACAGGAAACCCTCACCGCTCAGATCGGTGATGCAATTTGGCAAGCGCTTGAGCCACGCGGGGTCGCAGTCATCATTGAAGCAGCCCACATGTGCATGACCACGAGAGGCATTCGTAAGCCGGGCGTTTCAATGGTTACACGATATTTCGAAGGGGACTTTAAAACCGACACCACGTTAAGGCAGGAATTTACCTCACTGCTCCACGCTCCTTCAAGCAACTTCGGTTAAGCAACCGAAGCCCATAACGAAAAAGGCCTGCATTGCTGCAGGCCTTGAACAGATTAACTTACCAAGCGCCGAGCTTGGTCTCTGGCGTGTACTTCTCACCATCAACATGCTTGACCACGGCCTGACCACAAATGGTAAGGCCCTGAGTTGCGTCGTAAGTCATGGTTGGCGAGCCCTGAAGTTCCCAACCTTTGTTGAGCGCTTCAGTAACACGGTGACAAAACTTTGCAGAATCCGGTTCGGTGATGAGGCGGTAAAGGCGCATGTTTATTCCTTTAAATTCTTCGAGTGTGGGCGGGAACCTACCAGCCACACCTATCAGATACCAGAGGTTAAAACGTGCGCAGAGTTCAAATTTACGCGTTTACGTGCCGTTTGATAGCCTCAGCAATCGCAACCGTTTTGCGGCCAATATCTGCATGCAGACGCTCAACCATCTTGCCGTCAACCTGCACAGCACCTTTGCTCTGGTTTTCTGGCAATTCAAACTCGGCAATCATCTTCTTCGCCCACTCAACATCCGCTTTGCTTGGCGCAAAGGCAGTGTTGCAAGGTCCAAGCTGCTTCGGATGGATCAAGGTCTTACCATCCAACCCCATCTCGGCACCCTGCTTACATTCTTCCGCAAAGCCTTCAAGAGCAGAGAAGTTGTTGTAAACACCGTCCAGAATATCCGCACCACCAACACGCGCAATTGCCAGGAAGGTCATCAGCCATGGCATCAAGACAGCACGACCCGGCAAGATCTTGGCACCACTCTCCTTGCTCAGATCATTGGTGCCGATAATAAACACGTCCAGACGGTTATGCGGATCCTTGGCAGCCTCGGCAATCTCGGAAGCATTGAGAATCGCACCCGGCGTCTCAAGCATCGCCCAGATGCGAACACTATCAGCACCCTGCTCAGTCAGATAATCAGCAACAGGCTTGATATCAGCAAGGCTTTCCACCTTCGGCAGAAGCACTGCATCCGGCTTGGCAGCAACAGCCGCTCTCAGGTCTTCCTGACCCCAAGGGGTCTTCATTCCATTGATGCGAATAACAAGCTCGCGATACCCATAACCGCCGCCAGCGACAGCCTCACACACCTGAGTACGCGCCATCTCTTTGGCATCAGGCGCAACGGCGTCTTCAAGGTCCAGCAGCAATACATCCACATTCAGCCCTTTGGCCTTTTCCAATGCACGTGCGTTTGAGCCCGGCATGTAAAGCGCACTACGACGCGGTCTGATACTGTGAACTTGCTCTGAGCTAGACATGGCACTTCCTGTTGCGTTGCAAAATCAGGCTGAGTTTAGAGACCTCAACCCGCCTTCACTACTCACCATTCGTGCTATTTGCCAGTTTTGAACCGTCAAACACTAGGTCTTTGGCCGCAATAATGGCATCGATAAAAATCAAGCCAGTCTCAGGAATTAGGCATCCCACAAAAATCCAAGCCCTATGAGACTTTCACACCTTGATTTTAAGGGATTTTTGGGGTCACTCTATAACGCAAAATCAAACGAAGGAACGGGAAGAGGTATAATGGCTGATCTTTCTTTTAGAGCCTTAAAACCCGGTGACGCGCCAGACTTGGCCCCTCTCATTGCAGAGAATGCTCAAGCTCTCAAGCGCGGTGCTCCACGTCGCCCGGACGAAGTCTTCTCCGAGCGCCTGCTCGAAGACAAGTCCATCGAAATCATTGGTGCATTCCAAGGTGAAACACTTGTTGGGTTTGCCGCTTTCTTTGACATTCCAGACCTGATTTCTGGCCTGCGCATTGGCCAGCTGGATGACATTTACGTCGTGCAGGATCATCGCCATACCGGCATTGGTCGCACACTCGTGGAAGAAATCTCCAGGATCGGTAAGGAACGTGATTGGCTTCACGTCCGCTGGCTGGTGCCAAACAAAAACAAGGTCGACAACAGCCTCTTTGAAAATCTGGCAGAACCAGACGACAAAGACAGCTTCATCGTCCCGATTGATCGTCTGGCTCTCGCATAAACCAAAAGCGGCTCTTACGAGCCGCTTTCTTTTATGATCAGCTGAGGCACAGGCCCCAAATCAAAGAACGCGATACGTGCGCGCCCATTCTCAATAGTCACGGGGATCTTGAGCGTAGGAACACCGTTCACTGCACTTCCCTGCCCAATGCTCATCGCAGTCTTTTGCAGCGATTCAAGCGTCTTGGAGCCTTGTGGGAACAGTGGTCGCAAGACATCTTCCAGCTGATGAATGCCAGTGATCACCAGCGGCAGTGTTCCATTCAAACGACCCTGACGGTCAATCACCAGATCACCACCCGTGTTGACAGAAAACTCACCGCTTTTCAGCTGCAAGCTGGAAACGTTGACCTTTAATTCTTCATCAACCATCAAATCAGCAATATTGCGAACTTTGCCATCCAGAAGCTTGGAGCCCTCCGGCAACTGCATAACAAGGCTGATATCCAGCGGCACATCATCAGACACTTTGCCTGCCGTCAGACCATTGATCTGCACGGCCAAATCAAGCGCATCCTCATTGCTTTCAACACGGCGCATATGTGCTTCTGTCAGCTTAGCATTCAGCTCAACAGACTGCTCGCCAATGGTGTAAGTCAGCATCGGCTCTTTAAAGACAGCGTCAATTTTGGCAGGCTTGCTGTTTTCAGCAACCACACTCGCCTGAGCGGTTTTCCAGTGCGCGGAGTATGCAGGCCCTTGCTGGCCAAAGTTCATCTCAGCAGGACCAGTCGCCTCAAAGATCACATGAGTTGGATTATAAGCCAGCGCGACACCGCGTAACTCATTGATAAAGTACCACTCTCCGTTCTTGTCCATGCGGAAAGGAGTACAGGTCAGTTCAAACCGGAACGGGTATCCGCCAAGTTGCTGGTCACCACATTCAAGACTTCCGCCGTCTGCTTCAGCAACCTTCACGCCATTGCGAATAACGTCGGAAACAATTCCGCGTCCAACTGCCCAATAGGCGGACCACCCGCCAATAATCAAGGCGACAAGGATCGCCAAAACGAAATACGCCGACTTTCTTGGGGGTCGGGATACTTTTGGTTCAGTCATCTACTCTCCGTTACCCTCACACAGTGCTGTGAGTTGCATGCTGATTACGAGCCTGATAGGCGTGTCACTCAAAGAATTCTACGAGAAAATAGTTATGCGAGATTTATGGATATTTGGCTACGGCTCACTAATTTGGCGCCCTGGCTTTACTTTCGAGCAAGCAGTCCCGGCAATCTTGCATGGTGTCCATAGATCTCTTTGTGTGTATTCATGGGTTCATCGTGGGACTCAAGACAACCCTGGACTGGTATTTGGGCTGGATAAAGGCGGTGCTTGCATCGGCATGGCATTCAAAGTCTCACCAGAAAACTGGCAGCACACACTTGGGTACCTCCGCGAGCGCGAACAGCAAACTATGGTGTATCTGGAAACACACCGCCGTGTCCGTTTGCTGGACGAAGAAGGCACCAAAGTCCGTGCAGTCACATTCGTTGCAGACCAGAAACACGAGCAATATGCAGGTGCGTTACCGCTAGAAGACCAATTGCAGATTGTAAAGGGGGCTGTGGGTCAGTCTGGCGCAAATCCGGAGTATGTACTCAACACTCACGCGCATATGAAGGAAATGGGTATTAAAGACCAGAACGTAGAATGGCTGGCACGACAACTCTCGATATAACCTCAGGCTTCGACTATTCGTCTTCCTGCTTGATATAAGAAAAGATCCCCGTACGCAGATCATTGTGAGCGCGATCCCTCTCCGCGCTATCTTCTGCCAGAAGATGTACGTATGCACCCTGCGAAGCTTTCAGCGCAGGCATTGGGGTCTTTTCATTCGACATACCCAAAAACCCGAGCCAGACAACGGCTTCGCTCTTCTTGTCTGTGATCAGAACAAGGTTCTCCGCATAGTCAGAAACCTCTTCCGGAGAGATCCGGGTAAAGAGGTAACGGTGTCCAGACGCACCAGACCAGTATTTGAACTGGCTGCCAGCACCTAACTCCTCTGACACTCGTGGAGACCTGCCACTTGGCAAGCGATCATCAAACAATGAGTACTGCAACGCACTCTCCTGATTTCTCCTGCTATTTCCCATAGTACTTTATAGAACAAACTGCGAACATATTACAAGTTGAGCCAGAGCTTTGTCAAAAAAAGAAGCCGCCTTTAAGGCAAAGGCGGCCTTCTTCCTTTGAAACATCTGATTTCCACGCAAAATCTTTATTTTTTCTTATATTCTGCCTGCAGTACACGAGCTTCTTTGATGATAATGTTATCCGGCGTATCTTTTTCAGCTTCATCCAGCAAACGATCAGAGGTAGTCTCAATACGTTCCTGCAACAGTTTGAAGAATTCCTCCGGTGGCAGACCCGGCTGAATAGGCTCAAGGATCTCTGCTTTGATCGTGCCAGGAAAACGGAAAAAGCGGCGACGCGGCCAATAAACACCTGAGTTAAGAGCAATCGGAACAATCGGGCAGTTCAGCGTCTTATAAAGGTGCACGATACCATATTTGTATTGTGGCTCAGCACCAGCTGGACGACGTGTTCCTTCAGGGTAGATGATGATATTGCGATTTTCTGCAATCGCCTCAGCAGCTCGCTTACCCATGGCAGCAAGGGCCTTACCCTTTTTACCGCGATCAACAGGGATCTGGCGGAACTTCATCAGATACCACCCGAAGAATGGCACCCAGCGCAGCTCTCGCTTCAAGATAAACGTAGGCTGACGATAATACTCAGCAAGCGCAAACGTTTCCCAGGCAGACTGGTGCTTGGAAACAATGACACAGCCTGTATCTGGTAGGTTTTCAAGGCCTGTGATCTCAGATTTTACACCACCAACCCAACGCAACAAAAACTTCTCTACGCGGCACCAGAATGGCAGCAGCCACCAGCAATACCGGACAGGAAGAATAAACAAAAACATACATGCGATCATAATGATCAGGGTGCTGATGTAAAAAAGCACGTTAAAAAGAACGGAACGCAGGACGAGCATAGGACCTTCACAACCATTTCCACCCGACACTATGCCAAGGTGAATTTAGATTTCATCTTACGAAATTAAGAGGAGTGTTTTACAGGGAATACAGCGTCCAGCTCAACTCGCAGCCGAACGAGGATATACTTCACATATTCGCGTAGGAGAAGCTTTGTTATCGAAGAACTTTCATACCAATGCTCTAAATCCAGCTCTTTATGGTAGACAGGACTTGGGTAAAGCTCAGCATCCGGCAGGCGAACCTGCAATTCTGCCAATGCTCTAGGCATGTGATAGGCACTGGTGACGACCAACAATGAGCTGAACTGATTTTTTCGCACCCAGTTCGCAGTTTCCTCAGCATTCCCGATGGTATTGAGCGCTTTTCGGTCCAGATCAACGCAGCAATCAAACAACCACATCCGTTTGGAATTAAGCCGCGCAATCTGCTTTGCACTGGTTGATGGATGAACACCAGAAATCAAAAGACGCTTCGCACTTCCAACTTCCAGAAGATCCAGACTTTGCGAAATCCGATCTCTGCCACCTGTCAAAACAACAATACCGTCGGCATGCTTGGGCACAACAGCTTGCACAGCAGGCTGCAAAACTTCCACAAACCACAAGAAGCCAGCCGCAAAAACGACAGAGCAAATCAGAAACAGCAAAAAGAAGAAGCGAACACTACGCCGGACAAACGACTTCCGGCCCGGGCGTTTATCAACGCTGGCTGGTACCGGCTCTTGCTCACCGGGTGCTTTAAATTTAGCCGCTGTGTCGCGCGTATTCAAAGAATGCTCCATGATGTCGCTACAATGCTTATAGCCACAAACCTGAACGAATATTTTCCTGACTACATATCAGAACTGGCGAAAATGGGAAGAAAACGACACTTAATCCATATTTGCCAAATGTCTGTGGACAGCCAGACGAGACGTCAGAGCGGTTAGGACAGCAACAAGCACCACAACCGCAACAATTCCAACGTACCCAATCGCACTCACTTGCACTGCCCCAAACAAGGCCTGCACCTGATTTCCGCTGACCGAAGTGATGTCCGAGCTACCAAAGAAACCGATAACCAGAAAGCTCAGTGCGGCAATTGTACCGCCGATGACCCCGCCTTTAAGCCCCAACATCAGGAAGTGACGCTGAAACTCGGAGGCAATAAAGCTGACTTCCGCACCAACAAAGTGCAGCACTTCAACCACATCCTTGTTGCCGGACATAGCAGCCTGCGTCGCAAAAATGACGGAGAGCACCATGGAAAACAGAACAAGCACAAGGATACCAAAGCCCACAAGCACAGCAGTGTTCGCCATAGCTGAAAGCTGGCGGTTCCAGACACGGTGATCATCCACCGACGCTGCACGAATATCCTGCTCAATCTGAGCCTTCATATCCGCTAGATTAAGCAGCTCAGGATCATCGATTTCAACCAGAACAAGACGTGGAACCGGAAGCTCCTCCAGTTCAAGCCCGGCCCCAAGCCAGGGCTGAAGCAATCCCTTGGTTTCTTCATCTGAAAGAGCACGCGCATCTCCAACACCGGGAAATTCGCGAACAAGAGCCAGCGTGCGATCAATCTCCTGCAGCATGTTCACGCCATCTGCAGGTCGGATCTGAACAGTGACCTCGCGCACCAGATCATTGGTCCAATCATTCGCCGCATCATTGACGATGGCCACAAACCCAACGGTCAGGCAGGCCAGAAAACTCATGATTGCCACAACAAGCATCAGAGCCTGACCGGAGATCGCCTGCGGCGGAACAATCGGAGCAGGCCTTTCTTTAAGCTTGAACCGCAAACCAGAAGGTTTCGCACCTGTCGCTTTTTTGACCGGGCGACCACCCTTGCCTTTTGGCGGCCCTTTACGCGGTCTTGTAGGCCTTTTTTGTCCAGCTGACGCACGTTTTGGCCCAGACTTCGGGCCAGACATTGGCGGCTCTCTTCTTTGCTGAGTATCAGTCATGAACAGCCAACCGCCCGTCGTTGAGGATAAGGTGCCGCGCTTCCACCTGCTCCAGCAAGTGGAAATCGTGGGTTGCGATCACTACGGAAGTGCCGAGCCGGTTCAGCTCAATGAACAAACGCAACAACCGGCGGGCAAGTGGTGGGTCCACGTTACCAGTCGGCTCATCCGCCAGCAAAACTTCAGGCCGTGTGATCAGCGCCCGCGCAATAGCAGCACGCTGCTTTTCACCACCAGAAAGAACAGGCGGCAACACATGCATACGGTCACCAAGTCCCACCCACTTCAGCAAATCAATCACATCAGGACGGTACTCTGCCTCGGATTTCCCCGCAACACGGTGAGGCAACGCCACGTTCTCATAAGTGGTCAGGTGATCCAGCAAACGGAAATCCTGAAACACCACGCCAATCCGGCGGCGCATGGACGGCAGCTCAGCCTTTGCGATTTTGGTGGTGTCTTTGCCAAAAACAGAAATCAGCCCGCGAGTGGGGCGCATAGAAAGGAATAACAGGCGCAGCAAACTTGTTTTGCCCGCACCTGAAGGACCAGTGAGAAACTGAAAAGATTGCGGCTCAATGGAAAAGGTCAAATCCCGAAGTACTTCAGTGCCCATGCCATACCGAAGTCCCACATTCTCAAAGCGTATCACCGAAAGTTCCCCTAGCAGACGTGAGGTTTCGCCTTATCAGAAAAATGAGGCCAAACTCGTGCAAATCACTCTAAAAAATAATTTTCTCGCGTTCAATTTTTGACTGAACTTACCCCTGCAAATTTATGCGAGCCTGTTCCTTTGGATATCCCTCGAATAAATTAACACTTCATTAAGGAAATAGAGGTCCTCATACTTCAGATAGAATAAATTCTAGTCACTCAACCTGACGTGAAGTACCTGTATTTAGGCTGGTCAAAACCTGCGCATTTGAGTACTTGTGAGTACATTGCATATTTGGTGGCTCTGAGACGTATTCCTGACAGCTTCCTTCCGCTTTCGGAGAGGAATACGCTAGAAAATGAAGGATTTAAGCGGCTTGACCATTCCTTTTAAAGGCAATCCGCTTTTGGACCACACTCGATGAAAATTATCTGCCCTCAATGTAATACTGCCTATGAGATCCCCACGGACAAAATTGGAGATACAGGCCGCAAAGTAAAATGCGCCAGCTGCAATCATATCTGGCAGGTTACACCTGAGGTAGAGGACGATTGGGCCACTGCACTTGATGCAGAGCCGGAAGTACACAACAATTCAACACCCGATGATGATCGCAAGGAACCCTCTTTCTCCGAAAGCTTTGATGAAAAAGATTGGGCTGGTATCGGCGACAAAGCGGACCGTCACGAAGCGTTTTCAGAAGAAGACCTTGTAGGAAAACCCAAAGAAGAACCTTCAGATTCAAGCGGTTCTATGGGCGAGGACACCAGCACTCAGTCAGGTGACAAAGCCAGCAAATCCTATGAGGCATCAGAGGAACCAACGGGTTCTGAGGATGACAAATCCGACGAGAAGAAGAAATCTGAAGGCACCTCTCAGAAGTCCAACCGAAGATCTAGAAAAAAAACTAAGTCATCCCGCAAATCAGGTGTTATAAGCGCGAAAGGCCTGCTGGGCGCAAGTCTTCTTGCTGCTTCACTAGCACTCTGTTTTTCAGCTGTGCACTACCGTGAATCAATTGTAAGAACCTTCCCCGATTTGGCTGGTCTTTACCAGTTGGCTGGTATGACCGTAAATCTGCGTGGTCTTGTATTTAAGGATCTGAGAACATTCCGTGAGGTGGACGACGGTTTCGTCGTGCTTGTTGTGGAAGGTTCTGTAGAAAATATTACAAGAAGCGAGACGTATATTCCGGCGATTAAGCTGGCGTTGCGCTCACTGGACACGCAAGAGATACACTCCTGGATTGTTGAGCCAAGAGAAGACTGGCTTGCACCAGGTGATAAAACCCGGTTCAGAGCTCGGCTAAACAATCCGCCAGAGCGAGCCGCCGACATTCAATTGCGCTTTGTTGAGCGCCAAAAGAAAAGAGCGAGCATTAGATGACCGGTAACCCGGAAATCCGCGTGCTGTTTGATGAAGAAGCAATTGCGGCACGCGTAAAAGCCGTCGCAGAAGCTATCTCACAGGACAAGCCTCACAATCTCCTCGTAGTAGCGGTCTTGAAAGGAAGCTTCATTTTTGCAGCTGACCTTGCCCGTGCTTTGCACAGAGCAGGTTCCGTTCCGGAAATGGAATTTTTACACCTTTCAAGTTATGGAAGTGGAACGGTGTCGTCAGGAGAGGTAAAAGTCCTCCGCGATATCGAAAGCGACGTGACCGGAAGAGACGTCATCTTGGTCGATGATATTCTCGAATCTGGCCGCACTCTGAAGTTTGCACGCGACATGATCGCCGCACGTGGAGCCAAGTCTGTCCGGATTGCTGCACTCCTGGACAAACCGAACCACAGAAAAGCCGATGTTAAATCGGATTACACGGGCTTCGATTGTCCGGATAAATTCGTTGTCGGCTACGGTATGGACATGGGGCATGCATGGAGACAGTTGCCATTCATCGGCTACGTGCCGCAGGAAGGTGACGACTAACTAGGGGGGCTATAATGGCTCACATACTTCTGACGGAAGACGATGATGCGGTCCGCGCCTTTGTAAAACGTGCATTGGAGCTGGACGGGCACAAAGTGACCGCCGTAGAAGATGGCGCCGAAGCCGCTCTTGTACTGCTGCAACAGCAGGGCAAGTTTGACCTTCTGCTCTCCGACATCAGAATGCCGGAGATGGACGGTATCGAACTTGCAATGCAAAGTAGCGCTCGCTATCCGGGCCTGCCAATCCTTTTGATGACCGGTTACGCAGACCAGCGTGAACGCTCTGAAGAAGTCGGCAAATGCGTGAAGGACGTTCTGACAAAACCATTTTCACTGGTGGAAGTCAGAAAAGCCGTCACCACTGCCTTGGCAGAGGAAGAAGGCTCTCAGCAAACTGCGTTTGCTTAAAGCCTTCCCCAATAAAGTTTCAAGAAACGCGATCCCTCCTCCGAGCGGTCGCGTTTTGTTTTTCAGGCCAAAGCTTTGCCTGGAGCCGATCCCGGTCTGCCGTGAAAGAACGCCTATGCGTCTCCTCACAAAGGACGAAACCTTCCCGGCTAGCGCAACACCGTTTCGGGGAGAGCTTATCATTCTGATTGATGTAGGTAGCGGCTCAGCAACCGAGGACCTCTTGATCCCGCTAAAACATTCCGGTCGCGCAACAATCGTTGGAGAAGCGTCCGCGGGCTCAACCGGACAGCCCTACTTCGAAGCCCCGCTGCCAAAAACACACCTCACCATTTCTGCAAAACGTGCTGATTTCCCGGATGGAACAAGGTTCGAAGGAGTGGGTATCCAACCAGATTATCCGGTTATGCCAACGCCAGAAGATATCCGGCATGGCAACGACCCAGCACTCACACTTGCGCAGCAGCTACTGCGGCAAATGGTGAGCAGTTAAGCCACCATCAACATCTTCAGGCAGTTCCAGTTTACCAGCTGCTGCGAGTTTCTTGCTGTAGATCGAAAACACATCATCTCCATTCTGTGCTGCCCAATGACATAACAGGGCCAAAGGCTCCATGAACTTGAGCCCCAGATCCGTCAGCGCATACTCGACGCGAGGCGGCACAGTCTCGTAATCCTGCCGATCGACAAGGCCCCATATCTCAAGATTTTTGAGGGTTTGCCGCAACATCTTCTTGGAAATGCCCTCCAGTGAACGCTGTAGATCACCCGGACGGCGCGGACCTTCGGATAGGATGATGATCAGCGCAGGCACCCATTTGTCAGACAGCATCTCCAGCAACTGACGGCTTGGGCAATCCAGAGTGTATTTCTCATGGCTGATCTGTTTCATATCCAAATTTCTTTCATGGTTACCTGAAAGTGCCCGATTGAGTTCATCCGCGCCAGACCTAGATTGAGCTCAACAGGCAAATCAAGCAGGAAAGGGAAAGACCATGCCAGCCTATATGATTTCATGGGTTCGTGTTGAGGACACCGAAGTTCATTCAAAAGACTATCTACCAAACGCCCACGCCATTCTCACGCGCCACGGCGGTAAAGCACTCTCTATCGTCGACAATCTGGAAGCTACCGAAGGCAATCTCCCCGATGGTCGCTTCATCCTCATGGAGTTTCCAACAAAAGCACACGCTGAAGGCTTTTATAATGACGAAGAGTATCAGCCGCTGAAAGCTCTACGCCACACAATCTCAAACAGCGATATGGCGATTTTTGATGAAGGTTTGATAGCCTAAAACCCGCCGCTCATACCAAGCATCCACGCAGGCAGCTGCTCCATTCCCCAATATGCTGCCTGCAGCCTTTTAATCAGTGGCCTTGTCAGAGGAGCGTTTCTCATAAAATTCCAGCGTATGCAGGCTCATATCCGCATACTCAAAAAGCATGTTGCGAGAGAACCCGCGCCGGATCAGGACATAAAGCCCCTCAAGGATCATCACATAGAAGATCAAAAGCTTTTCAATGTCATCAGGGTCTCGCAACTCGCTCTTCAGATCCATGAACTTCAAGCGAAAGTGCTTCACACCCTCCTGATAGTACATCGCAAACTTTGCCAGCAGCTCCTCATCAAACAACGCCATATTATCGAGCACACAGAACTTATCGCCGTGCTTGCTTTCACGATGACCAACACAGATATCGATGAACTCATAGAGCACCGCTTCAATGGCAGAATGCAGGTTGGAATGCAGTGAAATCGTGCTTTTCAGCTCAGCAAATATGCTGTTGAGCCACCACAGCATAACCGCTGCACAAAACTCATGCTTGGTCGTAAAGTGTTGTTCCACATAGGTCCGGTGTGGTCCACATGCCTCATAAAAATCTTCCATGGAGCAAGCATCCAGCCCCTTCAGCACAAACACCCTGATGCAGTCATCCATCACTTCTTCAATGATGTGCGCCAGAGCTTCGGGTTTGTTTTGATCTGTGCTCATAGAGGAAAGTATAAGAGCTAAAGCAGACGTCACAATGAAGGAGCCACCAAATGGCAAAGAAAACCGGAAGGACCTGCATCGCGGTCAATCTAGTTTTCTAAGCATTCATTAAAGCATCCTGAAACCGCTGATCAGTACCGCTTCATCAGTCGCTCCAGATACTCCAACTCAAGCTGTGGGCGGTCTGGATCGGAAAGTCGGCGACGCAGCTCTTCAAGAATACGCCGCGCACGCTGAACCTCAATTTCATCTGGTACTTTCACCTGACTGCCAAACTCCGGCCCCTCAACGCGGCGCATACGGCCAAGCGGATCCTCGTTAAGCGGAGAATTGGTTGCCTGCCCTCGCCCACCAGCCTGTCCAGCAAGCTGTTCTGCAAGCTGCTGAGCGCCTTTGCGCAGGGATTCCAGAGCCTGGCTCTGCTCAGAAACGGCCTCATCAGCCTGTTGTGCACCAAGCGCATCACCAGCATCCTCCATGGAGTTACCAGCACTATCCAGATCCTTGCTCGGCTTAGCACCGTTGTTTGCCATGCTGTCGAGCAGCTTCTGCAGGTCATCAGAGAGATTGCGCTGCTGCTGCTGCAACTCGCGGAAGGCTTGCTGCGCCTCCTCGTTGGTCATCTCGCCGCCTTGACCACGCTTATTCTGCTGATCATTGCGCTGAGCAGGCCGACGCTGCTGGCTGTCTGGATCAAACTTGTGCGTTTCATCCATCAGATTACGCTGCTTCTGGATCATCTCGCCAAGATCTTCCAGAGCCTGCAACATCTCTTGCTGCTGCTGACTTGGCGCTTGCTGTTGTTGCTGCGCGTTCTGCATGTTCTCCAACATCTGCTGCATCTGCGCCAACAACTCACGGGCCGCTTCCAAAGAGCCGGTTTTCGCCAGCTCTTCCATGCGGCGAAGCATGTCATCCAGATCGCGAGGTGTGATCTGCTGGGAGTTCTCATCCATCGGCATCTGGCCAAGCTGCTGAGGGTTCTCGCGCATCTGCTGGGCCATGGATTTGAGATAATCATCCAGCGCCTTGCGCAGATCACTCATCAGCTCAGCAATCTCCTGCTCTGATGCGCCCTGCTCCAACGCTCGCCGCAAAGCCTCCTGTGCCTCACGTAAAGCTCGCTCAGCGGCAGATAAGCCACCATCCTCAATCGTCAGCGCCACATTCCAAAGCACATCCAGCATGTCTGTCAGCTGCTCATCCGTTTCGGCGGCAACCAGCTCGGCATAAGCAAACCGCAAAGGCAGATAAGACCCTGCATCATCGATAAAACGCTCTGGCGCAATCATCAGCATATCCAGCGCATCCACCACCTGCGGGTAGCTCTCAACGTTCATTGCCAGATTACGGCGCTGCTCAACAACAGCACGCGCCAACGGTTTATTAAAGCGGCGCTCCGGCAGCTTGATATAGACGGGCTGCGAGCGTCCCTCTTGCCCAGCTTCATCACGAGCAACAAGTACAAGAGCCACCTCGGAACCTGCCCATGGATGGGCAGTCAGATCTTGAAAGGTCTGCCCGACAGCCATTTTGGCATCCTTGGGCGGCAAGCTCAGATTAAACCGCGGCGCCTCCACCAAAGATCGGCCCACCTTATCCGCATCCCCGCGCTGAACCTGCTCCATAATGGCTTCGGCAGAAACCACGCGGTAATCATCCTGCACCAGATAAGTCAGTTTGAGACTGCCGGAAAGCTGCTCTTCCGGATCATCAAACAAACGAATGCGCGGCGGCAAGTCTGGCCGTATCGCAATCTTCCAGGAATATTTCGGAGAGTCATTTTGAAGGATCTGCAAGCGCCCGCTTGAGTTCAACGGAAAACGCCATTCGGTGGTTTTCAGCTCATCAGAGCTTTCACCAGCACCCGGTTGAACACGTTCCGGTTCCAAAACCTCTTGTCCGCGGCGCGAAAAATAAACAACGGAGAACTCACCCGTGCCCTGCGCCCGCACCAACACCTCACTGCCACTGGCAATGGAAAGCGCATCTCTGGAATCCCGCAGTTGATTGGCATCTCCGCTCAGGAAAACAGGCGCCTCACCCGTATAAGCAGGCGGCGTCACCCACGCATCAATGCGAGCAGGTAAAACACTTCCCACACCCTGAGACTGGAACGGTGCCAAAAGGCTAGACCACCGGTTCGCATCCGAAACGGAATATCCAACCACCAGCAACATAACCGCGAAAACACGCAGAGCATAAGGGTCTTTGGCAAAGCCGCGTGGATTAACACCCCCAACGCGCAGATTCTTGAGCCGTTCTCGCAACCGCTTTTGGTGCGCAGACCATAAGGCAAGTGCCTCTTCGTCATCCATCCCGGTCGCCTGCTCATCCTTGTAGGAGAGCAAAGGTCGGTGCGGCAGATCACTGGCAAGCTCAACTTTGCGCAGCCCCTCCGCTTCATCGGGAAGTTTTAGACGTAAAAGCGGGTAACAACTCCAAATGAAAACAGCGAGAAACAGGATAGAACCAACGGCAGAGCCATAAAACCCAAGCAGCTGCCACAACCCTAAAAAGCTAACAGCAACATACAGGCACGCCACAATAAGCGGCACCTGAATGGCGGGCCAAAATCGCTCCCAAAACAAATAAAGCTGCGCTTTAAAAGCCAGCCTTTTCAATCGGTAGGATAATCTTTGAGAAAACAGGGACTGCCACAGGCCGAATAGCCCGGACCCTTCGCCATAACGCTTCTTATGCTCTCGCAATTCACTTGCGGAAGCTATGGCATTCTTTAGGTTTTTATTGCCGCCATTCTCATTCTGATGGGTCACAAAGGCCTCGCTAATCGCCGCCTGCTTTTTCTTTTGAGCATACGGCGATTAACGTAGATCAGCAATCTGGCAAACCTAAGGGGCTTTCAAACAGAGTTAAGCCTTTTCAACCCAGTTCGGCACAACGTCTTGATTTAGTAACTCATCGTAACTCGGACGCTGACGGATGATCGCAAACTTGTCGCCATCAACCAAAACTTCAGGCACCAGAAGACGCGTGTTGTACGTGCCGGATTGGGTCGCACCATAAGCACCAGCAGAGTAAACGGCCAGCAGGTCGCCTTCCTCAAACTTCGGCATTTCACGGTCGCGAGCCAGATAATCACCAGTCTCACAAACAGGGCCAACAATGTCTGCCATCATCTGCTCACCGTTCTGGCGTTCTTCACTTATTGCACCAATATCATGGTGCGCTTCGTAAAGGGTTGGGCGGATCAGATCGTTCATCGCAGCATCCACGATGACGAAGTTCTTTGCTTCACCTTCTTTACGGTAAATCGTTTCGGTAACGAGAATACCCGCATTACCAGCAATCAAGCGGCCCGGTTCGGTAATCAGCGTCACGCCAAGGCGCTCGATGTGTTTACGAACAACCTTCGCATACTCAGTAGGCAGAGGCGCTTCAATTCCGCTTCCGTAAGGAATGCCAAGGCCGCCACCCACATCAAGGTGGTCAATCTCAATGCCATCTTCCTTCAGCATGCCAATCAGTACACCAAGGCGTTCCAAAGCATCATCAAAAGGCCCAAGCTCAGTAATCTGAGAGCCGATATGCATGTCCATACCGGTCACTTTCAGGCCCGGCAGCTGCGCAGCTTCGTTGTAAACTGCGCGTGCACGGTCCCAGGCAATACCAAACTTGTTCGCAGCCAAGCCGGTAGAGATCTTAGCGTGGGTCTTTGCATCCACATCTGGGTTGATGCGCAGAGAAATCGGCGCAGTCTTGCCCATCTCGGAAGCAACAGCAGAAAGTCGCTTCAGCTCAGGCTCAGATTCCACATTGAAGCACAGGATGCCGGCATTCAGCGCAAAACGCATTTCCTGACGGGTCTTGCCAACTCCGGAAAACACAATCTTGTTTGCAGGAATGCCCGCTTTCAGCGCACGACGCAGTTCCCCTTCAGAAACAACGTCCGCACCAGCGCCAAGTTTTGCCAGCACCGTCAGAATGGCGATGTTGGAGTTCGCCTTCATTGCATAACAGGTCAGATGATCTATTCCATCAAACGCACCATCAAAAACCTTGAAGTGACGTTCAAATGTTGCGCGGGAATAGCAGTAAAATGGGGTTCCAACTTCCGCTGCAATTTCAGTCAGCGCAACGTCTTCAGCGTGAAGCACGCCATCCTTGAACTCAAAGTAATGCAATGTAGGTCCTCTGCACTGGCCCTGCCCCGAAAGGGTTTAGCGAACCAGTCTAAAAATTGAAGTCGGGATCATCCTCATCTGCACCAATCAACGGATCCAGAAACAGACTTTCGTCCTTGTCTCCAGGAATCTCAGGTGCAGGAGCATCATTCAGGGGTGGCGGTGCACCATCTGCAGTCGCCCGAGCTTGGCTTGGCGTTTCCAAACTGCCTTTACGCCCACAAGCGGAAACACTCAGACCGAGTGCAACAATTGTGAGGCCAATCAAAAGCTTGGAACTACGGCTTTTTGTAATGTCTTTCATGCCTTGCGAGCTCATGTTTTCTCTGCTCCAATCTGGATGATCTTACCAAACCAGAAATTCGACCTAAGGACTGACTCGGGCGAACCAGAGCCTACTCTCAGTTTTATTTCTGCACCGTAACAACGATGACTGCAAGATCATCCGAAGAACAGACTTACTTTTCCGTCTTCTGCTCACGCTCAAGCTGCTTCAGCCAACGGCGGGATTGCTTGCGCACATTCACCGGGCTGGTGCCGCCGTAAGAGACACGGCTACGAACAGATTTATCAACGGAAAGAACGCTGTAGACATCGTCAGTGATCTTCGGCTCAACGCTCTGCATCTCTTCCAATGTCAGGCGATGCAGGTCCACGCCCTTATCGACAGCCATCTTAACAAGTGCACCAGTCACATGGTGAGCGTCACGGAATGGCATGCCAACCACACGCACGCACCAGTCAGCCAGATCAGTCGCGGTGGAGTAGCCAGAACCCGCCGCTTTCTTCAGCGTTTTCACATTCGGCTCAAGGTCACGCATCATGCCGGTCATGGCTGCCAGAGCTAGAGACAGGTTTGGCAAAGCGTCAAACGCCTGCTCTTTATCTTCCTGCATGTCCTTGGAGTAGGTCAGCGGCAGACCCTTCATCATCACGAGAAGAGAATTCAGCGCGCCATAGATACGGCCAGTTTTCGCGCGGATCAGCTCAGCTGCATCCGGGTTCTTCTTCTGTGGCATGATGGAAGAACCAGTCGAGAACTTGTCGGAAAGCTTGATGAAACCAAACTGAGCTGAGCACCAGATCACGATCTCTTCTGCCAGACGGGACAGGTGCATCGCACAGATGGAGGCATCCGCCAGCGCTTCAATCGCAAAGTCGCGGTCAGAAACACCATCCAGAGAGTTCGCTGTTGGGCGATCAAAACCCAGAGAAGCCGCTGTCATCTCACGATCGATCGGGAAGGATGTACCAGCCAGCGCCGCACAGCCCAGTGGGCTCTCATTCATACGCGCACGCGCATCTTGCAGGCGGGAGCGGTCACGAGAGAACATTTCAACGTAAGCCATCAGGTGATGGCCGAATGTCACCGGCTGCGCAGACTGCAAGTGTGTAAAGCCCGGCATCACAACAGCAGCGTGCTCTTCAGCCTTTTCAGCAAGAGCCTGCATCAGGTCTGTCACCTGTGCCTCAAGATCGTCCAAAGAGTCGCGTACCCAAAGACGGAAATCTGTGGCAACTTGGTCGTTACGTGAACGAGCTGTATGAAGACGGCCAGCGGTCGGTCCAATCAGTTCTGCCAAACGCGCTTCGATATTCATATGAATGTCTTCAAGCGCGCGCGAGAAGGTAAAGGTACCTTCCTCGATCTCTGACAGAATTGTGTCTAGACCCTGAGCTATCTTTTCGGCATCTTCTGCGCTAACGATGCCCTGTGCAGCCAACATGCTAACATGAGCCTTGGATCCGGCTATGTCTTGTCGGTAGAGCTTACGATCAAAATCGATGGAAGCATTGATCTCTTCCATGATTGCATCTGGCCCTTCCGCAAAACGGCCCCCCCACATGCGGTTGCTCATGTCTAGCCTCATTATGATTTGGGTTTAATATGAAGAAACTGACAGTTACCGGAAAGTTCGGCCTCGGAAAAGGGCTTATTGCAGCATTAGCTGGATTTGTCGTCGTAGGCGGAGCTGTATGGGCGCTTAATCAGCAAAAAAGTGAGGATCCACAAGCCCTCGCCTGCTCTTCTTCAATGAATACCGCAAAAAATCTCAAGGGTTTGACCACAGGCGAAGTCGCCGCTTTTCTGCCTGCTGAGAAGCCTCTGAATCTGTCTGAGCTGAAATTCAACGATGCAGACGGCAACCTCATCACCATGGCGGATCTGAAGGGCACCAAGCTGCTCAACCTCTGGGCCACATGGTGCGCCCCTTGCCGCAAAGAAATGCCCCATCTGGACAAACTGCAGCGTGAAGCCGGCAACGAAGAGTTCAACGTCATCGCTGTGAACATGGACCGCGGCGAGAACAATCCAAAACCGCTGAAGTTCCTGAATGATATCGGCGTGAAGGATCTGGCCTATTTCTCAGACCACACCATGAAGACCTTCAACGACCTACGCACCAAAGGCAAAGCCCCTGGCCTGCCAAGCACAATCATGATCGGTGAAGACGGCTGCGAAATCGGCACCATGTTCGGCCCAGCTGACTGGGCAGCCCCAGAAGCCTTCACCTTGGTCAATGCTGCACTGGCCGGACAAAAAGAAAACAAAACCGCTCAGGCAAATTAAAAAGCAGAAGAGCCTGCCTCAAACTCTCTGGAGCAGGCTCTATCGCATGTCGCCGAAAAGCAGACACTGGTTTTCGGACAAAAATACTAAGTCACATTTGTCGTATCAGTCGCACACACCCGCAGCCGATGCCCGTCAGGATCGGTTGCAACAAACGTGTAGCCAAAATCCAGATCGACAGGTTCCATGAGGATGGGAATGCCCTTCTCTTTCCAAAGGGTATAAACCTGATCCACCTCTTCTCGGCTAACATCACTCAGTGACAGCTCAAACCCTCCAAAGGATGGTTCAGGCTTCGGATCAATCCCTTGCGCGGATTGTAGCCCGAGGGTAACATCCTCCCCCAAAGAAAACAGAGAGAACTCCCGAAACCTCTCAATCGGGCCGCTTTGCAGAACGTCCGTATAAAACTCGGTGCTTTTCTCCACGTTATCGACATAGAGAATAACGCTATTGGGCTTAAACATGCTCACACCCCGTTATCTTGAAAATCAAAGAAACAAACAGATTGCTGCAACATCAGAATAGCCTTTGCACCGAGCAATATCTTTGATCTTACCCCTTACCCGGCACCGGACGATCTCTCATCCGCATCAGGCCTTCCTGAACGGCGGAAGCCACCAGAACACCATCCCGCGTATAAAGGCTACCACGGCTGAAACCACGGCCACCAGCTGAGCGTGGGCTGTCCTGCGTGTAAAGCAGCCACTCATCAAAGCGGAAGTCGCTGTGGAACCACATAGCGTGATCCAAACTCGCCACCTGCAGGTTTGGCACAAACACGTTGATGCCATGAGGGAACAGCGCCGTATCCAACAGTGTCATATCCGAAGCATACGCCAGCACGCACTGGTGAATACGCGGATCATCCGGCAGCTTAGAGGCCGCACGAACCCAAACATGCTGCACCGGCTCCTGCTTCTTGCGAGAGAAATACTGCCCCAGATCCAACGGACGCAGCTCAATCGGGCGCTCCCGCTTCCAGTACTTCTGCACCGGCTCAGGCGCCTTTGAGATCAGTTCATCGGAGATTTCAGAGATCGGCATCAGGTCTTCCGGCATTGGCACATCCGGCATCTCAATCTGATGCTCCATGCCCGTCTCAACGCGCTGGAAGGAAGCAGACATGGAGAAGATCGCATGGCCATGCTGGATCGCCACAACGCGCCGCGTGGTGAAGCTGCCACCGTCACGAATGCGGTCCACCTCATAGATGATTGGCACCTTTGGATCGCCCGGGCGCAGAAAATACCCATGCAGCGAATTAACCTGACGCTCTGCGCCAACCGTACGGGAGGCAGCAACAAGAGCCTGACCAATCACCTGTCCACCAAAAACACGCTGCCACCCGCTTTGTGGGCTTGTGCCACGAAACAGATTTTCTTCTAATTTCTCCAGATCCAAAAGGTCTAGCAGATTTTCAACAGCCTTCGTCATTACAGACAAACCTATTTTTGTAGTGATTTCGATTGCATGTGAGTAGTGTGGCGCTATATCGATAGTGTCAACGATCAATTGGGCTAACCTAATGGTTATAGGGCAAACGATTACAGGAAAGAGTTCTATGAGCAAGAAACAAACCGCCACTGAAGAACTTTATGACGTCACCATTGGTGGCGGCGGTTATGTTGGTCTTTCGCTTGCGCTCGCTTTGAAGCAGTCAGAACCTTCCATGAAAATCGCGCTCGTAGACCTGCGCCCACGCTCAGCAATCGAGAATGACCCGCGTTCCTCGGCCATCGCAGCAGGTGCTGTTCGCATGCTCGATCAACTCGGCATCTGGTACAAGCTGGAAGATGAATCCCAGCCGATCACCGAAATGATCGTCACAGACAGCAAGCTGCATGACAGTGTGCGCCCTATCTTCCTCACCTTTGCTGGCGATGTTGATGACGGCGAACCATTTGCTCATATGGTTCAGAACAATCACATGGTCGGCGCATTGCATGATGCAGCCACAGATGCAGGCGTTCACATCTTCGCACCCGACAGTGTTAAAGACTTCGCAGTAGAGCCAGCCCACGTCAACATCACGCTTGGCAGCGGCAAATCCATCCAGTCGCGCCTGATCGTGGCAGCTGACGGTGTCCGCTCCAAACTCCGCGATCTGGCAGGCATCCAATGCAACCGTTGGGCCTACAATCAAAGCGGCATCGTCACCACAGTCGCACATGAGCGCCCACACAATGGCCGCGCAGAAGAGCACTTCCTGCCATCCGGCCCATTCGCGATCCTGCCGTTGAAAGGCAACCGCTCTTCCATCGTCTGGACTGAAAAGACGGCAGAAGCCAATCGTCTGGTCAATGGCGATGAGTTCACCTTCGAGATCGAGCTGGAGCGCCGCTTCGGTCATCATCTGGGAGAGTTGAAACTCGACGGCCCACGTCAGGCCTTCCCGCTCAACCTTGTTTTGGCACGCTCCTTCGTCTCCAACCGTTTTGCGCTGGCAGGCGATGCCGCTCACGGCATCCACCCAATCGCTGGACAAGGCCTCAACTTCGGCTTCAAAGACGTTGCAGCCCTCTCAGAAGTGCTTGTAGACGCGCATCGTCTTGGTCTCGACATCGGTGCAGCACACATTCTGGAGCGCTACCAGAGCTGGCGCCGCTTCGACACATGGCAGATGGGCATGACCACCGATGTGCTGAACCGCCTGTTCTCCAACAACATCGACCCGGTCCGCGCAGTTCGCGATCTCGGCCTCGGTCTTGTTGAGCGCATGCCGTTCCTGAAAAAGCACTTCATCGGCGAAGCAGCAGGCCTGGCCGGCCCTTCCCCAAAACTACTCCTCGGCAATCCTTTGTAATCCAGGCAAGCGTATTCCCGAAAAGTGGACGCCGGTTTTCGGACAAGAACACGCGGCCACGCAAAAAGCTTAGGAACACCCGTGAAAGACAAACGCTCCATCCTCATCACCGGATGTTCCAGTGGCATTGGTTACTCTGCTGCATACATTTTGCGAGACAGAGGATGGCAGGTCTTTCCCACCTGTCGCAAACCAGAGGATGCAGAACGCCTGCGTTCTGAGGGCTTTGAGGCGTTCCATTTAGATTATTGCGAAACCGAATCTATTCAGTCCGCCGTTGAGTCAGTTCTGGCAATCACAGGCGGACGCCTTAATGCCTTGTTCAACAACGGCGCTTATGGCCTTCCCGGCGCTATTGAAGATCTTCCCACCGATGCCCTGCGTCGTCAGTTTGAAACCAACTTCTTCGGCTGGCACGAGCTCACCCGTCTTATCATTCCGGTGATGCGCAACCAGGGTCATGGCCGCATCGTGCAATGCTCTTCCATCCTAGGCCTCGTCGCCATGGACTACCGCGGCGCCTACAACGCCACCAAGTTCGCACTGGAAGGCTACACCGACACCCTGCGGCTGGAACTGCATGGCTCAGGCATACAGGTTTCTTTGATCGAACCGGGTCCGATTCAATCCGAGTTCTCAAAAACTGCCGTCAAAATGTTCTATGAGGAAATCGGAGAGGACACCAAGAACGCCTCCCACTTCCGCGAAAGCTACAACCGCCGCCTCTCCATGCTCGCCAAAGGCGGCACCACAAAATTCAAACTGCAACCCGACGCTGTCGTCAGCAAATTAACCCACGCCATAGAAGCGCCCAAGGCTAAGGCACGTTATTACGTAACTGTTCCAACCCACATCATGGGTACTCTGCGACGCATCCTGCCAACCTCAATGATCGATATGATCCTGAGAAGGTCTGCAAAGTCGGAAGAGTAAGTGAACGAAACACCACGAATTTCCTCAAATCAAACTCCAGTGCCCCGTATTGCGTGCACTCTGGATTTATAACCCCAGCAAAAGAGTTCCCCCATGGCACTATTTCATCCTGATAACTGCACAATGAGTGAGCGACATAAGCAAATTTATGCGTATTGCGAGCTCGCTTATACTGCTGTTGATTTCTCTGCAGCAGCCTTGTTCGTGGTTGGCAGCATTCTCTTCTTTAAAGAGGCAACCACTTATGTGGGAACTTGGCTGTTTCTGATCGGATCAATTTTATTCGGGCTCCGCCCAACAATTAAGCTCTTTCGGGAAATTGCATATATCCGCCTTGGAAAATATGAGGACCTGCCTGAAGGCACTGAGAATAATACGGGTTGGCTAAACCCCGATATGAAGTGAACCTAACCAACACGTTCACCAACGACCAACCACAGGACTAAATTTCAACGCAGCCGAGTTCAAATGACCTTCATACTAGTTTTCCATGTTCTATTAGTTTTGACGTTTACAATCCGAATTCTGCTGCGAGATGATTTGTCACCACCGGTTCGCCTCGCCTGGTTCATCGTTTTGAACGTGCTTCCCTATGTCGGCATCGCCATTTATTTCCTCTTTGGAGAAACGGATCTTGGCCATCGCGCAGACAAACGTCACAAAGAGATTTTTGATGAGATCCATGAAAACGCTAAGCAATTCATGGGCACGCCAGCTGATGTCGATCAGCTAATCAACCCGGAATACCGCAACAGCTTCCATTATGCTGGTTCAATAAACGGCTTTTATCCAGTTGCTGGAAACAACGCCACACTCATGGAAGATGCCACGGCTACCCGCGACAGCTTGATAGCAGACATCGATGCCGCACAGGATTATGTGCATGTTCTCTATTACATCTGGCTAAGTGACCACACTGGCACAGCACTCGCCGACGCTTTGATCAGAGCAACCCAGCGAGGGGTCGTATGCCGCGCGATGGCAGATGGTCTCGGCTCACACCAGCTCATAAAATCACAGCTATGGGAAAAGATGAAGGAGGCAGGCGTTCAACTGGCTGTCGCCCTGCCGCTGGACAAACCAGTGCGAACACTTCTGACCAGCAGACTGGACCTGCGCAACCACCGTAAAATCACGATTATCGACGGGAAAGTCACTTACTGCGGCAGTAGAAACTCAGCTGATCCGGAATTTCTGGTCAAAGCAAAATACGCTCCCTGGGTCGACATTATGCTACGCCTGACCGGGCCCATTGTGACGCAAAATCAGCTTCTGTTCATAAGCGATTGGATGCAGGCAACAGGCGAAAAGCTAAATGACTTTGAGTTGAAGTTAGAACCGGCACAAGAAGGGTTCCCGGCACAGGTGATGGGCGATGGCCCAACGGAACGCAAAGGAGCAACGCCTCAGCTCTTTGCCTGCCTTATTGCAACCGCCCGCTTCGAACTCACACTATCGACGCCCTACTTTGTCCCCGATGAAACTGTTCTGGAAGCCCTGCGCGCTGCAGCTTATCGAGGCGTAAAAGTCACCTTGATTTTCCCGAAGGTCAACGACAGCTGGATCGTGGCAGCTGCAAGTCGCAGCCATTATTTCAAGCTTCTGGAGGCCGGTTGTGATCTCTTTGAATTCAAAGGCGGTCTATTACACGCCAAGACACTCACAATGGATAACAAGATCACTTTGATCGGCTCTTCCAATCTGGATCTGCGAAGCTTTGACCTAAACTACGAAAACAACATTTTGTTGCAGGACAAGGCAATAACGAACGCTGTTCTGGGCCGACAACAGCAATACCTCGACAGTTCAGATCAGGTCTTTTTTGAAACCGTTTCCAGTTGGTCATACCTCAAGCGAATAAAAAACAACATCATCGCAACAGTCAGCCCTATCTTGTAGTCCTGCAGCTAACCTATACGAAGCTAAATGCAATCACGATTTAGACTCTCACCTTTTCAATAAGGTTGTTTGAGACAGAACTACGACTGTCCAATCCTAAAATTGTAATCTCTGCTATTGTTTGAAGCGTTGCAGATTCGGGGGAAAATATGCAGTTGCGGCATTTGAAGTTAGCTCTGGCAGCTCTGGCCATCTCACTGTCCAGCCAAGCAATCCTTCCTGCATTCGGAAACAACTTCAAAAGCACCGTTCGGTCCGCCGAGCAAGGCGATGCTCATTATCAATACAAACTGGGTCGTGCCTATGAAAACGGTCATGGCGTGCAAAAAAACTATGCTCAAGCTGCACAATGGTACAGGCGTGCGGCTGAGCAGGGGCATGCCAGTGCAGGATATAACCTCGCTGTCTTGTATCATGATGGTCAAGGCGTAGCACGTGACTTTCAAAAAGCATTGAAGTGGTATCGGCATGCAACAGAACATCGTCATGGAGGTCACGCTGGAGCGCTACTTGAAATAGGTTACATGCATGCAAAAGGCCAAGGCGTGGCCCAAGACCGAGTTGAAGCAGCAAAATGGTACCGCCTATCTGCTGACAGGGGCAACTCTATCGCGCAATACAATCTGGGATACTACTACCAAGAAGGCCGAGGGGTACCGCAGGACTATGCTCTAGCAGCGATGTGGTATGGCCTTGCAGCTAAGCAAGGCTATACAAGCGCACAATACAATCTTGGGATCCTGTACCACGATGGACGAGGTGTCCTAAAAGACTATCAGGAAGCAGAAAAATGGTATCGCCTCGCCATTGAGAGAGGCCATGCCGGAGCACAACGAGAACTTGGCTATATGTACGCCAATGGCCAAGGCGGCTCCAGAGACTACAGTGAGGCTGCAAAGTGGTACGAAGTTGCAGCCGATCAGGGTGACAAATCGGCACAATACTCTCTCGCACTCTTATATCAAAATGGGCAGGGCGTTCAGCAGGACTATGCTGAAGCTGCAAAGCTTTACCGTCTCGCAGCAGAGCAAAACCACGCGAAAGCACAGCTTGAACTCGGGTATCTTTACACCGTCGGCCTAGGTGTAAAACTGGACTACGCCGAAGCAGAAAAGTTTTATCGCCTTGCAGCCGATAACGGGAATGCGATCGCAAAAAACCGTCTCACAGACATGCGTTATGTCAGCGAAGACCTAAAGCAGCACTATTCCGGTATTGCGAAGGAGTATCGTCAGGCTGCCGAGCAACATCTTGCCGGATTCCATTATAATCTTGGTCGTGCCTTCACCAACGGAAAAGGCGCACCACAGGACTACCCCAAAGCTGCAGAAAAGTTCCGTCTGGCTGCAGAACAAGGGCATGCCAACGCTCAGTTTAATCTGGGCCGCATCTATGAAATCGGTCTGGGTGTAGATCAGAACTATGACAAGGCTGTAAACTGGTACAGCCGAGCAGCTGAACAAGGTGTTGCTGATGCGCAGTATAACCTTGCTGTTATGTACGCCAATGGTACAGGCCTGCCGCAAGACCTGACAGAAGCCTCAGCATGGTACCATTTTGCCGCTAGGCAAGGCCACCCGGACGCTCAGTATAACCTTGGGTTTCTTTATGCCACAGGACAAGGGGTAGAGCAGGACGAAACCACAGCTGCAAGATGGATGCGCCTCGCTGCTGAAAAGAGTCATGCCGAAGCGCAATACCGTATTGGAAGAGCCTACGAAGACGGTGTGGGTGTAGAGCAAAACAACACTGAAGCAGCAAACTGGTACTATCTCGCGGCAACGCAAAATCATGCTCAAGCTCAATTCAATTTTGGACGTATGAATGCCACAGGCCAAGGCATTGCAAAGAATGAAGCTGAAGCTGCAAAATGGGTTCTCCGCGCCGCACAGCAAAGTCATGTAGAAGCCCAATATCGCATCGGTCTTGCCTATTACAAAGGCAGCGGAGTTCAGCGGGACATAGAAAGCGCTTATGTCTGGTTTTACATCGCAGCAGAGAACGGCAGCAAACCTGCGCTAAAAGCACAAGAAGACATAGCAGATCACCTGAATACCAAAGAGTTGGATCAAGCCGTCGGCAAAGCCAAAACCCTCATGAAGAAGCTCAAAACCAACAAACAATCAGACCCAACCAAAGCACCGATAAGGTTCAAGTTCCTACCCGTAGTCCCCACTTAATGAGTGACCAGAGGTGCAGCATCTAAGAGCTCCTCAATCCTCAGCTGTTGCTGTGAAAGCTGAGCAAGCTCAACCCGTGCACGCAGGTAAGAAACGCCAAATTTTTGGAAAGCATTGCCTTGAACCTTGAAACCGAGGCGCTGGTAGAAAGCAACAGCACCTTCTCTTGCGTCGCACCAGATGTAATCCGCTTTTTGCAAGTCAGGCTGACTTGCCGCAAACCGTATGAGGTTGCTTCCGATGCCGCGCCCTTGCTTTTCCGGCAACACCGCCAGTTTTCGCAGTCTCACAAAGGGCAGATCGAAGAAGAAAGATCCAACACCAATCAGGTTTTCTTCTTCAAAGGCTCCAATATGAAGGGCCTGGTGATCTTCTGGAACCATGACCCGCTCTATCGGCGAGTCTGGCCAGAGCACTTGCTGACGTAGTTTGTATGTCAACGTTGCAGGAATGCTCCGAAAACTAATCTCTAGTTCTCTCATACTTCCCCTCACCGCTTAATCAGAGACCGGCTCATCAGCAAGCTCAGCACAAGTGCCGGTAACATCAGCATAAAGCCGCCTTGGATACCGAGGTGATCAGCGGCATAGCCGATGACGAGAGGACCGACGAGGAAACCGCCGAGAGCAATCTGCGTCATCAAGCCCACATTGACAGCAGCAGAGCGGCCCGGTTTTTCAGCAGCAGCCGTAACAGCCAGCGGAAAGCCACCAGAAACCCCCAGCCCAACCAGCCCGAAACCAAGCAATGACACCGCATAGTTTGGCGAAATCACCAGAATTCCGACGCCAATGAGAGCAAGGATAACAATCCCAGCAGCTGCGATCTGAACGTCAACACGAGATCGCAACCAGTCTCCGGTTAAGCGCCCGAATGTCACCATCAAAGCAAAAGCGCTATAGGCAATACCTGCGTAACCAGCTGATAGATCAAACAGATCAGTCACATAAATCGCAGACCAATCAGCAATCGCACCCTCTGTCATCGTGATGCCAAACGCAAAGAAGCACACCGCAATCAGCGCACCACTCGGCATCTGGAAACCACTCTCAGACTTCTCTGCAATATCTGGCTCGCGTCCTTCTGTCAGGCTGTAAGAGGTAAACAGCGCTGGTAATAACGCCATACCACTTGCCATGAGAATGCTTTCAGATGGCCCGTAACCAACCCAGGAAAAGCCGGAGCTGATCAAACTTCCCACCAGCACACCAAGACTCCACAAGCCATGGCAGCCCGACATAATGAGCTGCCCACTCTTCCGCTCGGTCTTGTCTGCAATCACATTCATGCACAGTTCCACAAACGCCAGCGAACTGCCAACAACTGCCAGATAAACAAACAGCTGCAGAATGGATTCAGCATACGTCGGCAATGGCATCAGACAGATAAACGCAAACAGACCCGCGATCAAAAGCTGGCGTGCACCAAACTTCTCCGTAAGCCGTCCGGCAAACATCAGCATGAACAGCAGCCCAACCGGCATACCGACAAGAGCAAGGGCAAACTCCCCTTCGCTCACCTGAAGTCTTTGCTGAATTTCTGCGATGCGTGGAAACCAAGCGCCAAGCGCTATAGGTTGTAGAAAGAAGACGCCGCGAATAAGATTCACATCGCGCGCACCAAGGACTGCTTGTTGTGTCATGGAAAAAGCTTTGAAGAGAGAAAAACGACCTATTAAATATCTAGCGTGATATTTTAGAAAAATGCAAGCTGTGTAGAGCACCTAATACAGCACAACGCCGTTTGCTGACGTAACAACGCAAATCAACGCAGGATATGCGTAAAAAACGCATTTCTGCGCAAAACCTTTCAAAAAGGAATTTCCGTGCCCCTAAGCGACACCACAAAAGCCAAGTTAAAGAACAGAGTTGTCTGGAGTCGTCTCGTTGGATGGGGGCTTTTATGTTATGCAACAGCAGCTTACGGCGGCATCGTTACTGCACCGGCCATCCCTGAATGGTACGCCTCTCTCAACAAACCATCCTTCAATCCACCTGACTGGATTTTTGCGCCGGTCTGGTCCGTTCTTTACGCACTTCTTGGCATCAGCATCTGGCTGGCCACTGAATTTCAACAGACTGGCACCAACGAGGCAGCCAAACCACCTTCGAAAACCAGCATTCAGCTAACTTTCGTTATAGTGTTGTTTTTAAATGGTATTTGGTCCTGGGCATTCTTCGGACAGCAAAACCCGACACTTGGCCTTGTTGTCCTTATCATCTTGCTCGCGCTAAGTTTTTTCACTTTCCGACTATTTTATAGAGCGCAAATCTTTGCAGCTTGGCTCTATCTGCCCTATCTCCTTTGGGTTAGCTTTGCAGCCGTCCTGAATGCCTCTATTGTGGTTCTGAATTAATCCAACACCTCAATCGAGACTTTTATTATTGGAGATTTTGATGAGCGGTATTGTTGCCACTCTAGTTCCTATTGCTCTTTTCGCCGTCGCTCTGGTCCTCGCCCTCGGCCTTTGGAACATGATGCGCGGAGGAGATCCAAACCGTTCGCAAAAGCTTATGAGATATCGCGTCCTCTTGCAGTTCGCAGCTATCATATTGATTATGCTTTCCGTTTACTTCGCAAGCACATCCTGATTTTGGTTTGAAATTGGTACACAATGGTCACTCTCAATAAGATCTATACAAAAACTGGCGACGACGGCACCACTGCTCTTGGCAGCGGAGAGCGCAGACAAAAGCATGATCTGCGCATCGAGGCCTACGGAACCGTTGATGAAACCAACTCAGTCGTCGGCATAGTCCGCCTGCACGCATCCAAAGAAATGCCAGTACTGGACGAACTGCTTGGCCGCATTCAGAACGATCTGTTCGATCTCGGCGCCGATCTGGCAACACCAGACACAGGCGAAGACCTCGGATACGAACCACTACGCATCACAGACAATCAGGTAAGCGCTCTAGAAGACGCAATCGACCAGATGAACGTTGAACTTACCCCACTGAAATCATTCGTATTACCGGGTGGCACACCACTGGCAACGCACTTACATCAAGCCAGAACCGTCTCACGCCGCGCCGAGCGTCTCGTTGCAGCTCTCTCTCAAAAAGAGAAGGTCAACAAACAAGCTCTGCAGTATCTCAACCGCCTCTCCGACCTCTTCTTCGTTGCGTCTCGCTATGCAAATTTGAAGGGCGAAGGCGACGTTTTGTGGGTAGCGGGCAAAAACAGATAGCGATTTTTTGATGAAAAAATCGGCCAAAGGTGCTTGACGAATAGGTAAACTATCAACACTTATGGACAACTATCTTCACCTTAAGGCTACTTGGCCTTATACATTGGTTGAAACCCAATACCTATTTACCCTAGGCGATCGTTGACAGCCCCAAAATTGCTCAGTACGGTCGCCGCAAATGTAATGCAATTTGCATTCCCTTTTGGCTCTGGTAGCCCGGCGGAAGCTGTGTCTTATCAACTTGGTGGCGACGCATACTCCCCTGCATTTCTAGTGGAGGTTCTAGGAACATGAAAATTCTCGTGCCCGTAAAACGGGTCGTTGACTATAACGTAAAAGTTCGCGTGAAAGCGGATGGCTCCGGCGTTGAACTCGCAAACGTCAAAATGTCCATGAACCCTTTCGACGAAATCGCCGTTGAAGAGGCTCTTCGCCTGAAAGAAGCTGGTAAAGCAACTGAGATCATTGTTGTTTCCATCGGTCCTAAGCAGGCAACTGAAACGATCCGCACCGGCCTCGCAATGGGCGCTGACCGCGGTATCCTCGTTCAGACCGACGACGTTGCAGAGCCTCTCGCAGTAGCTAAGGTTCTCAAAGGCATCGTAGATGAAGAAGAGCCAGGTCTCGTTATCCTCGGTAAACAGGCGATCGATGACGACTGCAACCAGACTGGTCAGATGCTTGCTGCACTTCTGGGTTGGGCACAGGGCACATTCGCTTCCAAGGTTGACCTTGGCGATAACACAGTAGACGTCACCCGCGAAATCGACGGTGGTTTGCAGACTGTTAAGCTGAACATGCCAGCGATTGTCACCACTGACCTGCGTTTGAACGAGCCTCGCTACGCTTCTCTGCCAAACATCATGAAGGCAAAGAAAAAGCCGATTGCTGAGAAAACATTGGCGGACTATGGCGTAGACGCTACCCCTCGCCTCAAGGTTCTCAACACTGCTGAGCCTGATGCACGCAAGGCAGGCGTTAAGGTCGCTTCCGTTGATGAGCTGGTAGACAAGCTCAAAAACGAAGCTGGCGTTCTTTAAGATAGGTCAAGAGGAGTTAGCATTATGACCACGCTTCTTGTGGCTGAACATTCCAATTCTGCTTTGAACGAAGCAACAGCTAAAGCATTGACTGCAGCTGTAGAAATGGGCGGCGACGTTCATATTCTCGTTGCAGGTAAAGACTGTGGCGCAGCAGCTGAAGCTGCTTCCAAACTGTCTGGCGTTGCTAAAGTTCTTGTTGCTGACGACGCAGCATATGAGCACCAGCTTGCTGAACCAGTTGGCGATCTGATCGTTGCACTTGCTGCTGATTATGATGCTGTTGTTGCTGCTGCGACAACCAATGGCAAAAACACACTGCCACGCGTTGCTGCTAAGCTCGACGTGATGCAGATCTCTGAGATCATTGCCGTTGAATCTGCAGACACGTTCAAGCGTCCAATCTACGCAGGTAACGCAATTCAGACTGTACAGTCTGCTGATGCAAAGAAGGTTCTGACTGTTCGTACAGCATCTTTCGCCGCAACTGCAGAAGGCGGTTCTGCTCCAGTTGAAGTTGCTGCAGCTTCTGCTGATCCGGCAATTTCCTCCTTCGTGGGTGAAGAAATCGCAGCTTCTGATCGTCCAGAACTCGCAGGCGCTAAGATCATCATCTCCGGTGGTCGTGCTCTCGGTTCCGAAGAGAAGTTCAACGAAGTCATCACCCCTGTTGCTGACAAGCTCGGCGCAGCAATCGGTGCATCCCGTGCAGCTGTTGATGCTGGTTACGCACCAAACGATTGGCAGGTTGGCCAGACCGGTAAGGTTGTTGCACCTGATCTTTACATCGCTTGCGGCATTTCCGGTGCAATTCAGCACCTTGCAGGCATGAAAGATTCCAAGATCATCGTCGCAATTAACAAAGACGAAGAAGCACCAATCTTCCAGGTTGCTGATTACGGACTTGTCGCAGACCTGTTCGAGGCTCTTCCTGAACTGGAAAAAGCCCTCTAATCATATTTGATTAGCTTTTCAGGAACCCCGGGATGTTAATATTTCATTCTGGGGTTCTTGCTGTTTGAGGCAAGACTTGCGATGTATGTTGTTACGAGAACGTCAAAGCACGTTTAATCGATGCTTGTAAGAATTTGGATCTGACAATGGTGGTCGAAGTAAAGAAAGTCGGTGTTATTGGCGCCGGTCAAATGGGCAATGGCATCGCACACGTAAGTGCTTTGGCAGGATACGATGTCGTGCTTCACGATATCGATCAGGATCGTATCGACAGAGGCTTGGCCAGCATCAATGGCAATATGGCGCGTCAGATCTCAAAGGGCACGATCACTGAAGAAGATCGCGATCTTGCTCTTACCCGCATCAAAACATCTGACGATGTTAAATCCTTAAGCGATGCAGACCTCGTTGTAGAAGCTGTGAGTGAAAACGAGCAGGTCAAACGCAAGGTTTATCAAAGTGTTTGCCCAATTCTGAAACCTGATGCCATCCTTGGCACAAACACTTCGTCAATTTCCATCACGCGTCTGGCGTCTGCTACAGACCGTCCGGAAAAATTCATCGGCATCCACTTCATGAATCCGGTTCCACTTATGGAACTAGTTGAACTTGTTCGTGGCATTGCAACCAGCGATGAAACCTTTGAACTTTCCAAGGGTTACACCCTCGGCTTGCATAAGACGATTGCAGTTTCAGAAGACTTCCCAGCCTTTATGGTGAACCGTATTCTGCTGCCAATGATCAACGAAGCGATCTACACTCTTTATGAAGGTGTTGGCTCCGTTGAAGCAATCGACACAGCAATGCGTTTGGGTGCAAACCACCCAATGGGTCCGCTGCAACTGGCTGATTTTATTGGTCTGGATATCTGTCTGTCCATCATGCAAGTGCTGTACGAAGGCCTAGCAGACAGCAAATACCGCCCATGCCCACTACTCGTAAAGTATGTTGAGGCAGGCTGGCTTGGACGCAAAACCCAACGCGGTTTCTATGACTACCGCGGTGAGGTTCCAGTCCCTACGCGCTAAAGCGTTTACAAGACACACAAAAGCCCGCCACTTGAGCGGGCTTTTTTATTGTTGCTGTTCAGCTGGTTACTTAAACGTACCACTAAACCCACCAATGGAAAGTGGATTATCCATCATCGCAGTACGGTCTGGCGTATCAGCAGCAACTCCGCCTGTGAATGCATCAAACATCTTCTTCACAAAGCCCTCAGATAGGCCCTTAGTAATGAAGACGAGCCGCGTTCTCTGATCCGCATCAGGCCATTCTGCAAGCCGCGCAGGCGGATGAAAGACATGCTGCACACCATGGATCACCAAAGGCTGATCCGGGTGCTCTACGGTCTTTATAATCCCTTTAACACGCAAAAGCTTAGGGCCATGTGCAGAGCGCAGCAGGTCCAGAAACATCTCCAATGCAGCATTTGGGATTGCCCTATCGGTCTCAAGCGTAAAGGCGCGAACATCTTTACCATGGCGGTTCGGGTCGTGATGGTGATCATGCCCGCCACCATGATGATGGTGCCCGTGATGATCATGTGAGGCGTGCTCATCCTTGTACGCCTCTTCCCTCAACCACTTCTGAACGTCTGGTATTTTGCTCTCAGGATTGTACAGTCCGCAGTTGATGAGTGCGGCAGCTGTTGCAGAGCCATCTTGGGCATTGAGCACAATTGCGCCAGGGTTCAGATGCTTCAGCTCAGCCAGCAGATCATCAGAAGGTTCCTGCAAATCCGTCTTCGTCATCACAATACGATCAGCAACAGCGACTTGCTTGACCGCCTCCTCATGAGAATGGATCGTATCCAGACCATTGACGGAATCGACCAATGTCACCACGCCATCAAGCCGATATCGCATGACCAAATACGGATGTAGCATCACAGTGTGTAACACCGGAGCTGGATCAGCCAAACCAGTTGTCTCAATGATCACGCGGTCGATCTTCTTCATACGGCCATTGTCGATACGGCGCAGAATATCTTCCAGCGTATTGATGAGATCACCACGAATAGTGCAGCACAAACAACCAGATGAAAGCTCAATGATCCCATCATCAATGGTATCTACGAGCAAATGGTCCAAACCGATCTCACCAAATTCATTGATGATGACCGCTGTATTTTCCAACACTGGCTCTTTGAGAATTCGATTAAGAAGCGTTGTTTTACCCGCTCCCAGAAAGCCAGTAATGACGCTCATTGGGATCGGGGTTGGCGGACTCCGCCTCTCTTGGGTACTAGCCATAATTCTGCACTGCCTGTAGCTACGGTTACTGCGTTTTACCGAAGGCAGACGTATTAGCATAGAGCCCACCTGGGCTGCCAAACAAATCTCGTTTAGGAGTTGATTTCAGCGGCTGTAAAGAAGCCCCCTTGCCCACTGGCACATTAAGCTGCTGAATGCCTCCAATAGGCGCAGGCTCCAAGCTCTTTTGCGACCCAGGCTTAGGAGTTGGCAAAGGCACTGCATTTCCGAGCTTTTTTAGCGCGACAACAGGGTGCTCATTGCCAATACGCACAGTCACTGGTGCATATGACTTCAATTGTGGGCCCAGAATTTCTTCATAGACCAAACCCCAGTTCACTTTCTTCTTGGAAAGACGAATAGATTTGCCGCGTGGGCTCGGACTGGCCGCATCAGCATAAGCCATCATGCTGGCAGAGCCACGTTTTGTCCCAAACCGATCAACGAGCTGTTGAGCCGTTGGCTTAGCATTGCGCTTACAGTAGTGGTCTTTTGGTGGGTTGATATTCCCACTTCCGCGGAACGCAGTAATCTTCGTTCCTGCTGTCTTCTTGAAACCGCTATCAATGAGCTTCTTAGCAAAGGCTGAGCGCTCTAAACTGGAAGCCGCCCCCAAAACAACAGCAATAACTGTTCTTCCATTCCGCGTTGCAGAAGTCGCAACATTGAAACCAGAATTACAAATATATCCAGTTTTCAAGCCATTTGCACCATCCGTACGCAGAAGGAAATCCCTGTTTCCGGACCGAAATGTTCTCCGGCCAAATCTAATTCCCGGATGGCTCATGTAAGAGCGATACTGCGGAAATTGGTTCCACAGTGCACTCGCTAGCAGCGCCATATCACGCGCAGATGAGACCTGTCGATTATCTGGTAAACCGTGAGGATTGACGAAACTGGTATGCGACATTCCTAGCCGACGCGCAGTCGCATTCATCTCGTTGATAAAGTCTTCTTCAGTGCCACCTACCCGCTCAGCAACGGCCACTGCAATATCATTGGCCGATTTCACAAGGATCATCTTCAAGGCATTATCGAGCGTGATTGTCGTGCCGACCTTAAACCCCATCTTGCTTGGAGGCTGGTTGAGTGCGTTTTGAGAAACCATCACCATATCGCTCATGGCCATCTCACCCTGAGAGATACTCTTAAAGGCAATATAGGCGGTCATCATCTTCGTAAGCGAAGCAGGGTACCAGCGGTCGAAAGCACCGTTTTGCTCCAAAACACGACCATTATCGGCATCCATCAACAACCATGCAGCGACATCTGCACGAGCATTTGTCAGCACAGAGGCCAAAGCTATTGCGAAAACCGCAAAAAATCGAAGTTTCTGGGCAATCCAATAAACCGAAAAATTCACGATCTTACCGCTCCACGCCTACCAGTTTTTGCAGCAAACAACCTTTGCATAGCTGTCTTCGATAGCTCAGTCGCTAGTTTAGTTTCATGAACAGCCCAAGCTACCGTTAGGTAATACAGTAGGGGGAAACAATAAAAACTATGTCACCAGACACCGGGAATAAAACTTGGTGTCTCTCCTGAAATATTAGGGTGACAATATCAGTAAGAGACCGCTATTTCCAAACATTTCAGGGCATTTTCTTGTGATGGTTATTTTGTGAAATCAAACTACCAAAGAGACACTGTCGTAATCACCCCTTCACTTGTAAGGGGCTCTCTTTTTTACTCACCTCAGCATCGATCAACTTTGCCTATTTAAAGCTGCACACCTTGTAATCTGAAAGCTTATCCTCAAGTCGCAGTCATTCTTGCTTTTCTTTTGCACCATCAACGCAGATGATCGGATCCAAGAGGAGGATCTTATGTACAAAGTTATTGGCCACCCGCAATCAAGAACCATGCGGGTACTCTGGTTATTGGAAGAACTGAATTTGCCTTATGAGGTCGTGCCCAGCAAACCTCATCAGGAAGATGTTTATGCCGTAAATCCATCAGGCAAGATTCCTGCCCTGATCGTTGACGGAGAAACCATTTACGATTCAACGGCAATCTGTACTTATTTAGCAGACAAACATTCCAGCCTGTCATTCCCATCAGGAACTTTAGATCGCGCCCGGCAGGATAGTTTTACAAACTTCGCCCTTGATGAAATGGACTCCATCCTTTGGATGGCTGCAAAACACTCATTTATTCACCCTGAAGACCAACGCGTACCAGACATTAAACCTGCTTGCCGATTTGAATGGAACAAATCAATGAAGCTGCTTGAGAAACGCCTTGGCGAAAACACTTGGGTGACGGGCGAAACTTTCACAATTGCTGATATCATCATCGGCCATTGTGCAGTCTGGGCTAAAATCTCCAAGTTTGAATGGCCAGAAGGACCTGTCAGCGAATATTTTTCAAGGGCTTTAAGTCGACCAGCTCTTGCAAAGGCCAATGAAAAAGCTGCGGCAATGCAATAACCTGCTTAAGTACGAGGGTGGCCCACCCCACCCTCTCCCACCATTTCAGCGCGATTAGAAATTGAGTAGCACTTGAAGCTACCAAATAATTTCAATACATTTTTCAAATAATAAATAATCAAGTCATGTGCACACCATATCTTTTACAGGGTGTATTGATATGATTGAAGGAATTTACTTACCAGGTGTGCTTGCTGCGGGAATCGCTTCATATATTTTTGGTTCTATTTGGTACTATGTGCTTTCATATTCCTGGATGAATGCTGTTGGCATATCAGAAGAAGACGTTCAGATGTCTCCTTCCACTTACATCATTACTTTTCTCTGCGAAATGATCATGGCTTTCGTCCTTGCCGGAATTCTCGTCTACTCAGGCTCAGTCGCCATTGCCAGTGGCGTGACTGCAGCAATCGTAATCTGGGGCGGCTTTGTACTCACAGGCCTGATCGTCAATCACAAATTCCAACGAGCCTCATGGATGCTTACGCTCATCGATGCAGGGCATTGGCTCGGCGTTTTGATGGTTCAAGGCATGGTTTATGCGGTGATATCTGGTTAATTCCGGATACCTCGACATCTCGTATTGCTGAATTTTCGTAGGCCAAACGAACCTAGAGACAAAGGGACCTACGAAAGTTCGAAGCATATTCGCTAGACGCCCCAACGGCAGCTGCCCATAATACGCCACAGGAGTTGGGTATGTGATTACCCGTGGAGGAAATGGGGAGATTGACCATGACTGGTGATGTATATCCAGTACCGGCTGAGATTGCCGAAAACGCCCTGCTCAACAACGAGCAGTACTTGGAAATGTACAAGAAGTCCGTTGAAGATCCCGACGGGTTCTGGGGAGAGCACGGAAAACGGATTGACTGGATTAAGCCTTATTCCAAGGTCAAAAACACGTCCTACGACTACCACAATGTTTCCATCAAATGGTTTGAAGACGGCACTCTGAACGTAGCAGCCAACTGCATTGACCGTCATCTGGCAGAGCGCGGCGATCAACCAGCAATCATCTGGGAGGGTGATGAGCCGGATCAAAGCAAGACAATCACTTACAAGCAACTGTCTGAAGAAGTGAACCGTTTTGCAAACGTCATGCTTGCCAATGGTGTGCAAAAAGGCGATCGCGTCACTGTCTACATGCCAATGATCCCTGAAGCAGCCTACGCAATGCTCGCATGTGCCCGTATTGGCGCAGTTCACTCTGTTGTGTTCGGCGGTTTCTCTCCTGACAGCTTGGCCGGACGTATTGAAGACTGCAAATCACGCTTTGTCATCACAGCTGACGAAGGTGTCCGCGGTGGCAGAACAGTACCTTTGAAAGAAAACACTGACCGCGCAATCGAAAAATGCGGCAATGTCGACAAGGTCTTCGTTGTGAAACGCACCGGTGGCAACGTCAATATGATGGACGGCCGCGATCTCTGGTATCACGAAGAAACCGAAAAAGCTTCTGCAGATTGCCCTCCAGCAGAGATGAACGCGGAAGATCCGCTCTTCATTCTCTACACCTCTGGCTCAACAGGCCAGCCAAAAGGTGTGATGCACACGTCTGGTGGTTACCTCGTTTATGCCTCCATGACGCATGAATACGTTTTCGACTACCACCCAGGCGAAGTCTATTGGTGTACGGCTGATGTTGGCTGGGTCACAGGCCACAGCTATATCCTCTACGGCCCACTCGCTAACGGCGCAACAACGCTGATGTTTGAGGGGGTTCCAACCTACCCAACAGCAGGTCGGTTCTGGGAAGTTTGTGACAAACACAACGTCAACATCTTCTACACCGCCCCAACCGCAATTCGCGCATTGATGGGCGCAGGTGATGAATATGTAACCAACACATCCCGCAAATCATTGCGCATCCTGGGATCGGTAGGCGAGCCAATTAATCCAGAAGCATGGTTATGGTACAACAACATTGTCGGCGAACAGCGCTGCCCAATCGTTGATACCTGGTGGCAAACCGAAACTGGCGGCATCTTGATCACACCACTACCAGGTGCAACAGATCTCAAGCCAGGCTCCGCAACACGCCCATTCTTCGGCATTCAGCCAGCTATTGTTGACGCTGAGGGCAACTTCCAGGAAGGCGCAACTGAAGGCAACCTCGTCATAACAGACAGCTGGCCAGGCCAAATGCGAACCGTTTACGGAGACCACGAGCGCTTCGTCCAAACATACTTCGCGACCTATAAAGGTTTCTACTTTACTGGCGATGGCTGTCGTCGTGACGAAGATGGCTACTACTGGATCACCGGCCGGGTTGATGACGTGATCAATGTATCTGGTCACCGCATGGGGACTGCTGAAGTTGAAAGCGCCCTCGTCGCCCATCCAGAGGTCTCAGAAGCTGCAGTAGTTGGTTATCCGCATGATGTGAAGGGACAAGGCATTTACGCCTATGTAACCCTCATGGAGGGCTTGGAGCCTTCTGAAGAACTGAAGAAGAAATTGGTCAAGCATGTCCGCGCTGAAATCGGCCCAATTGCATCCCCAGACCTCATCCAGTTCGCCCCGGGCCTGCCAAAGACCCGCAGCGGTAAAATCATGCGCCGCATCCTCCGCAAAATCGCAGAGGACAGCTTCGACAACCTCGGCGATACGTCAACCCTAGCCGACCCAACCGTCGTTGGCGACCTAATCGACAACCGCCAAAACAAAGCTGAAACGGTTTAGGCGAAACTTATTGTATGCAACCTAGAACACAAAACCCCGCCATTTTGGCGGGGTTTTTATCTTCAAAAACATAAAGTTACTTTTAGATTTAGCACCAGACTACGTACAATGTCATTTCTTACAGTCCCCGTCTGTAAACTTTCTATAAACTATAAATTCTATATCGCGAAAAGAAACAATCAACGTTGAAGAAATTTAGATAGAATTCTGGTTTAAAATTACATTGTTAAAGATAGCTGTTTGATTGGTCGAATCGGGTCGTTTCCCTTAGACAACCTGTAATATGCATTGGGAAAGCTTTCATATGCGTGGTCTGTATATTCTAGGTCGAAATAACTTCCTACGATTTCAAAGTAATGCGAGTGGCAATGTAGCAATAATGGTCGCCGTATTATTTATACCGCTAGTTATTGCTGTAGCCGGTACAGTAGACATTGCACATTTTGCAAGTATTGAAAATAGACTTCGAGCTGCTACAGAATCCGCTGCATTAGCAGCAGCATCACTTAGGTCCTCCTCTGATCTAGAAAAAACTTCAAAAGAGTACGTGAAGTCAAATTTACCAGACACAGATCTTTGGAGAACAGTTGATATTCAAGTGCCCGCCCCGGAAGTGACCACGAACTCAAGAACGATCACGGTAAATGCTTCCATCGCACTACCAACGAGTTTTCTAAAGATAATTGGAATTGATAAATTAACGGCACATGCAAGCTCTGTCGCAACGCAAACAAAATCCGATGCAGAGATTGCGCTGGTTCTAGATATTTCATCTTCGATGGATCGTAGTGGAAAAATCGACAAACTAATACCGGCAGCAAAAGATTTTGTTGATGCAATTTTTGACGATGAACTATTTCAAGAAGCTAGCGTAAGCCTAATACCTTTTGGGGGCACAGTTAATGTTGGATCTGAATTATTCGAAAAGTGGGTAATAAATGAAAGAGAACAAAAAAAAGACCCATCTCGTTATGACTATTATGTAGGAAGCAGAATTCCTTTTGGAAAGTTCAGATTCACAGACGGTGGGAATTGCATTGAATATCGGCCAGAAGATGCAAGTGAAGATCTAATTCCTCTTGAGTCTCGCCCTCAGTTGCCTGATTTTTGGAAATGGAACGATGGCAACCCATGGTGTCCACCTGACTCTACCGCAATGCTCTTGAACTCAAGCAATCCAACTAAAATTAAAAATCGCATTGATGATATGGAACTCTCCGACGGCACAGGTATGGATATTGGTGCTATTTGGGGATTAAAAGCCCTTTCACCAAAGTGGCGCGGTCAACTTGGCGGCGATAACTCCGATCGGCCTGCCAATTTCAATGACGCAAAAACGCTCAAGTTTATGATTTTGATGACAGATGGCGATATCACTGCCCAGTATAGACCAATAGATTATTCAAAAGGAGATACTAAAGGAAGCCGCAATCAGCAAACAATGCTGTCAAAAGGTTGGACAAGCACATCTCCTAACACAAACAGTGCTTATGGTTACTTCAAACGTGTATGCAATGATCTGCGCACCAATGGTGTCACTGTCTTCACTATTGGCTTTAAGATTCCAGCTAACGGTAATGCTGAAGAAATGCTGCAATATTGTGCAACAAATATTGGCAACTATTACCTCGTCGACAATCTGGATATCGGATCAGCATTTGACTCCATCCATAGAGCAATTTCCCAACTCAGGATTAAGGGGTAGAGCGATGCTATCACTTACCCCTCGCTTTTGGCGTAGTTCTACGGGTGTAACAGCTATTGAGTTTGCAATATTAGCTCCCGTACTATTTTACTTTATTTTTGCCGCTTTTGAAGTTGGTATGATCTACACACAACGGGAACTACTCGATCGAGCAGTCACGAATGCTACTAAGCAGATCTACATTGGCGCCGCCTCAAGTGGACAAGTAACTAAAAGCGATCTCGAAAAAGCAATTTGCGATGACCTTATATTTGCTGGAGCTGAATGCCGCAAGAATCTCACATTGAGAGTAACACCCATTACGTCTTTACGTAGTGATCCACAAACCGATATTATCTGTCGTGACAGCGGCACAACGCCCGACCCAGCTATAGGTTACAACCCTGGCGTGAGAGACCAATTTATGTTCATGCGTGTATGCTTCATGAAAAAGCTCCTCTTACCCGGAATTGGCTTCGCGCTTAACTTACCATCTGCTTCTAGTGACCGTATTGCTCTTGTTTCCAGCAGTGCCTTTGTCAACGAGCCCTTTTGAAAATCCCTCATTGGAGAAGTATCACGATGGAGTACAGTCTTTCCTCAATGAGGCAATCTAGCTTCTTCAGGGATGTTAAGGGCGTGGCCGCTATTGAGTTCGCGATAGTATTTCCTGTGTTATTGCTTCTTTTTCTGGCTACTTCAGTTCTGGTAGAAGGTTTTCGCACCAAACGCCTTCATGAAAGGGCTGCATTTACAATTGTCGATCTTGTAACACGCCAACAAAACGTTATGGATGAGGAAGCAGCCCAAGAGCTTTATTTGATAGGTCAGGCATTAGTTGGACCTGCAGCAGATACGAATGATTTCACGGTCGTTATCGCTAGCGCCATAAATGAGTTTAGTACAAACGGCAATTCTGACCTGTCTCTATTGTGGTCTTGTGCATCCAACCCAAGCTCTCACTTCCAACAACAACACATAGATGACCTGGAGTTACCAGAAGTGCCAGAAGGGCAAGCGATCTTGATCACTCAGGTCACTGGAACATATAAACCAATTTTCAAGTTGGATTTAATTAGCGACATTGATCTGCAAGAAACGACTGTGCGGCGCCCACGTTTTCTCAGTGTCATTCCTCTAGATGAAGAAAGAGGCTCATGCCGTGAATGAGGCACGATTTATATTCAGAATAATACTATAAATGTCACGGCTCAAGCTCGCTGTCCCAGTAGAGGAAATCTAACCAGCTCTCGTGCAGGTAGTTGGGTGGGAACAGGCGGCCATTGTTATGCAGGTCATGCACACGTGGAATAAACGGCATTTGCTTGGGTCGCATGTTCATTTCTTGCCAGGATTTGTTTGCCTTGCGTAGATTACAGGGAGAGCAAGCCGTGATGACGTTGTCCCAAGTGGTCAGCCCGCCCTTACTGCGAGGGATGAGGTGATCAAAAGTCAGGTCATTCAGGGATCCGCAATACTGGCATTGAAACCTGTCTCTCAAAAACACGTTAAACCGCGTAAAGGCTGGGTTTCGCTCTGTCTCTACAAAGGACTTCAGCGCAACAACGCTGGGGAGTTGAAACTCAAGGCTTGGGCTTCTCACAACCTGATCGTATTCAGAGACGATACTAACCCGATCCAAAAACACAGCCTTCACCGCTTCCTGCCACCCCCATAAAGACAAGGGGTAGTAAGACAGAGGCCGATAATCTGCATTCAACACAAGCGCCGGGAATGCGCCTTCTGAAACGACTGCGTTCACAACATGCTCCCGAGTCTCGCTCAGAACACAAGCGCCTGAGCGGAAATCATCTTGAGATGTTTTGATATTGTAGTCAGCAAATGACAGCTATGTGAAGTCTGGCAATCATCCTTACCCTAAGGAAATCGAAATACAGACCAAGCACATCAGCATAAACCCGCGATAGATCAGACAATTAGATCCGCACGACACACTTTGTCGCAATGTCACTCTCAAAATAAAAAAAGCGGGAATAGTCACCTACTCCCGCTCATTTCCAAAATTTTATCAGCGATTACTTCCAGTGGCGCACATCAACAAAGTGCCCGGCAATCGCAGCCGCTGCCGCCATTCCTGGCGAAACAAGGTGCGTACGACCCTTGAAGCCCTGACGGCCCTCAAAGTTACGGTTGGAAGTTGAAGCACAACGCTCACCTGGCTTCAATTTGTCAGCATTCATCGCCAGGCACATGGAGCACCCAGGCTCACGCCATTCAAAACCAGCGTCTTTGAAGACCTCATCCAGACCTTCCGCCTCAGCCTGTGCTTTCACCAGACCAGAACCCGGAACGATCATCGCGCTAACGGTGTCTGCAACCTTTTTGCCTTTAACAACGGCAGCAGCTTCACGCAGATCTTCAATACGTCCGTTGGTGCAAGAACCAACAAATACACGGTCAACCTTAATGTCAGTAATCTTCTGACCAGCTTCAACACCCATGTACTCAAGCGCACGTTCTTTAGAAGCGCGGCGGTTGTCGTCTTCGATCTCAGCCGGATTAGGAACAACACCGGTAACAGAGACAACGTCCTCAGGAGAAGAGCCCCAAGTCACGATTGGAGGCAGGTTCGCAGCATCCAGAACGATTTCTGTATCAAACTCTGCATTCTCATCAGTAAACAGAGTTTCCCAGTAAGCCTGTGCCTGTTCCCATGCAGCGCCCTTTGGTGATTTAGGACGGCCCTTCAGGTATTCAAAGGTCTTCTCATCCGGAGCAATCAGACCAGCGCGTGCACCAGCTTCAATTGACATGTTACAGACGGTCATACGACCTTCCATAGACAGGCTGCGGATCGCTTCACCAGCGTATTCAATCACGTAACCGGTGCCACCGGCAGTACCCAGCTCTCCGATGATCGCCAGTACGATATCTTTAGCAGTCACGCCTTCCGGCAGCTGACCATTCACGGTCACACGCAGGTTTTTCGCTTTTTTCTGAATCAGCGTCTGGGTCGCCAGAACGTGCTCAACCTCAGAAGTACCGATACCATGTGCGAGAGAACCAAACGCACCATGAGTGGATGTATGACTGTCACCACAAACGATGGTCATGCCCGGCAGTGTAAAGCCCTGCTCTGGCCCCACGATGTGCACCACGCCCTGACGTTGATCGAGCTCAGAATAGTACTCAACACCAAACTCGGCAGCATTTTTGGCGAGCGTATCAACCTGCAATGCGCTTTCAGGATCATCAATACCTTGGGAGCGATCAGTGGTTGGAACGTTATGGTCAACAACAGCCAGTGTACGCTTTGGGTGACGCACCTGACGACCAGCCATACGCAGGCCTTCAAATGCCTGCGGGCTCGTAACTTCGTGTACCAGGTGGCGGTCAATGTAAAGCAGGCAAGTGCCGTCTTCTTGCGTGCTGACCACGTGGTGGTCCCAGATCTTATCGTAAAGAGTTTTGGCCTGCGACATTGCGCTTGTCTCCTGGAAACGAATGATCCTTGTTTCAAATCCGGCTCTGATCGCACCTACCAAGCGCTCAAGATCCGAGAAAACAGGACCACTCACTTATTACCTGCAGCTCTCTGCGGCCGCATAAATCTTGAAAATACGGAAACAACAATAAACGAAGCTCCCGCTATACTGGCTCTATTAATCGACCCAGATCGCCAAAATATCAAGCTTCTTTGCCTTGAGATTCTCTCAAGACGGAAAGGTAATGAAAGCAAGTTAGAAGCACTCAAATGATCACTCTGACGCAATCAATGCCCTGTGGCCTAAGCATATATTTCTATGAGCAAAAGTTCTGGCGGGCAAAGAAAACGGATTGGAAGTCCTGAACAGCCAAGCCCGCTGCCAACAATGAGAGTGCTTCCATTTTCCTCAAAAGCGCCCTTCGCATACTTCCGATCAAGCCGCGATGGTATTGTCAGTGCACCAATAAACGGCAAGCGAACCTGCCCTCCGTGCGTATGTCCGCTTACGGTCAAATCTACAGATTTCTTTGCGTCCAGAAAGATGTCCGGCTCATGGGCAAGCAAGATCCGTGGGGCGCTGTCATCTTCAACCTGACTTAAGGCCACCTCAAGATCATCCCGGCGCCCCGCCCCGTGCAACTGACAGGCCTCGCCATACTGATCATCTAGCCCTAGTAACCAGACATGGGAGTTGCCTCGCGTAGATACCCGCTGAGCTCTGTTTTCAAGAACAGTTACTCCAGAAGCTTCCAACGCCTCTCTGGCCTCCTCACCACCTTCAAGCCAATCATGGTTGCCCAGTACACCAAAAACACCCAGAGGCGCCTTCAAATGCCGCATAGGCTGCGCCCAAGCGGCAGCAGAGGCCAAAGGCTTCGCAAAAGGAGGATGCAGAGCTGTGTGGTAATCGCCTAAAAGCGCAATAAGATCAGGCTCCAGGCTGTTCACGCGCTCTACGATGCGCGTAATCCGTTTAGGGCGCATCCACGGCCAGCACGCATGCAGGTCGGTCATAACAACAATCTGCAAAGGTTTCTGGCCAAGAGCTTCTGGAGAAACGACAACTTTATGCCGGGTAATTCTCGGTGGCAGCCAAGGCTCTACAAACACGGCATAAATACCGAGTAACATGATGAAAATGATGATGAATGCGATCACCATTTGCCTTCAAGCCCCCTACTCAATGCATCTTTCAGAACCAACCTAACCCACGTGGATTAATTGTATTCTGACAGCTCCCCGGAATATCCCCCTGAAAACTTGCGCAAAGGGTGCGTGTCAGAACTTGTCACATTTACACTTCAAACACCAACACCACCACATGACCTCTCATGCAGTGTGGAACCAGAACTCCCGGAAGTCGGGATGAGCAAGGCGGCAGGCAATACCTGCGCTACTTATTGAAACTAATTCTTCGGCATTGGCTACACGCCTTGCCCGGGCTTTCTTGGGATGAACAACGTCGCCTCTTTTGCCTATAAGGCACGATAGCCGGTTTCCCGGAAAGAAAGTGGCTTATCCAGACACGTTTCCATGCCCAAACAGTTCCTCCGTCTTTGATAGATCCATTTGCAAAAGCAGTTTTTACTGCTGGTGCGCTTGCATCTATCACCGCGTGATACCTTATAGTCCTGGGCCCTTCCCCTCAAACCATGCGGTCACGTTTGAAGTTCGGTTCACCGGACCTCTGAAAGGTGCGTTACGTCTTCCAGAAGCCCCGCCCAGCCTACGACAAACTGACGGTCGCTCCGCCAGCAGCCCGTTACGTAGGCATAGGTTCAGTATGTGCATGGTTTGAAGCTAGGGGGATAAGTTTTTCTGCAACACCCCACCCACTGGTGTCTTCCCGGCCCCCGAGCCGGGATCCATACCCCCTTGCCTCAATCTTCCACTGAGGCGCTCAGCCAATCTCAGACACCGGGAGTATGGATCCCGGGTCTACGCTCCGCTCCACTCGGGAAGACACCGGAGAGCGGCAGAGCCCAAAACCAAGCAAGCAGCAGAAAGCCTAACCATAAACACAAAAAACCCCGCTGATTTCTCAGCGGGGTTTTAGAAACCATAGAGGCTGAAGAGTAAATCTTACTCTGCAGAACCTTTAGCTTCAGCAGCTTTTTCAGCAGCTTTTGCAGCTTTTGCAGCATTAGCAGCCGCACGAGCTTCTTCGTTAAGACGCTTTGCGCGTACGTTGGTAGCTTCAACGATACGTGCGGATTTACCGCGACGTTCACGCAGGTAGTAAAGCTTCGCGCGACGGACTTTACCGCGGCGAATGATTTCCACGCCTTCAAGCATTGGGCTGAAGATTGGGAATACACGCTCTACACCTTCGCCGTAAGAAATCTTACGAACGGTGAAGCTTTCGTTGATGCCGCCGCCGGAGCGTGCGATGCATACGCCTTCGTAGGCCTGCACACGAGTACGAGTACCTTCGGTAACGCGTACGAGAACACGTACGGTATCACCTGGAGAGAACTCAGGAAGCGTACGCTTCTCTTCGATGCGAGCCATTTCTTCGGCGTCGAGCTGCTCAATGATATTCATGGCAGTTTCTTCCATTTTAAATATTGGTCAGAGCGTCCCTCAGTGGTCGAGCCACCGGGACGTGTTCACCAAACCTTGGCATTATGCCGGGAAGTGAAGTGGAACTAGGACCCTAGCGGCAAACGCCAGACAGAATCCACTCCAGTCGGCGCGGGTTTAGCCGATTTTTGAAGGTTTGTCATGAAAAAAGTGTAGAAAAACCGCTATCCACGGCTATTTTCTAGGTAATCCTTCCAGAGATCAGGCCGTCTTTCTTGAGTAATCTTTTCAGACATCTCAAGGCGCCACTGATCAATCAGTTTATGATTACCACTTTTAAGAATAGATGGGACTTCCTGTCCTTCAAACTCTACTGGGCGCGTATAATGTGGGTGCTCCAGTAAGCCATTCTCAAAGCTTTCAGATTCACCGCTCTCTTTATTTCCCATAACACCGGGAAGAAGGCGAACAATGCTATCCAAAACCACATGAGCAGCAACCTCACCTCCTGAGAGAATGTAGTCGCCAATAGAGACTTCCTCGAGCTGACGTCCTTCAATGACGCGCTCATCGACACCTTCAAACCGACCACAGACGATAATCACGCCCGGCCCATCAGCCAGTTCACGGGCCTTTGCCTGCGTGAACGGCTTACCGCGTGGGCTCATGAGCAGCCGTGGACGCATATCTTCATCCTCAGTTACATCATCAATCGCTTTGCCAAGAATATCAGGACGCAGAACCATGCCAGCCCCACCACCAGCAGGCGTATCATCAACGGAGCGATGCTTATCGGTCGCATAATCGCGAATGTTGTTCGCTGTAAGAGACCAATCCCCGCGCTCCAACGCGCGTCCAGACATGCTCATTGCCAGATTTCCCGGAAACATCTCAGGATACAGCGTCAAGATGGATGCACGAAAGGTCATAGGATACCCGTTGCTCAAGTAAGGTCAGTGTCTGGAATGTATTTTGATGCACAAACTGCAAAAATCACGCTGATGATCTCAGCAATGTCTGCATCTGGTCATGCGAAAAATCAGTCTGCGTCTGGCTTAGAGCCGTCTTCAGGTTCTTTTTCACCTTCATCATAAAAGCCTTCGGGAGCATGAACCTCCACGTATCCCTCATTGAGATCAATGGTAGGAACAACAGCTTTTGTGAATGGGAACATAAGAGAATTGCCGCTCTTCGGGGCAACTTCAATCAATTCACCTGCGCCAAAGTTCAAAAGAGCCAACACAGTTCCAATTGCCTCACCCTTCTCATCAATGGCTTTCAGGCCAATGAGGTCAGTGTGATAGAACTCGTCTTCGTCTTCTGTTTCAGGCAGTTTTTCGCGAGCGATATAAAGCTTCATTCCATTAAGAACTTCAGCTTCATTCCGGTCATTCACGCCTTCAAACTTGGTCACTACCACGTTTTTCTGGACGCGAGCCCGCTTCACCTTGAATTTGCGGCTACCGTCAGCGCTTTCGAGCTTACCGTAATCGCCAAAAGAAAGCGGGTCATCACCAAATGGTTTGACCCGCACTTCTCCACGTATGCCGTGAGCAGCCCCGATCTGAGCCATTAGAATGCGGTCTTCAGGCTTGTTTGCCATTGCCGGCGTCTCCTTCTCAGATCGGGTATGCTTATATTATTCGGAAGCTGGTGCTTCTGCAGCTGCTTCTTCAGCAGCAGCTTTTGCTTCAGCTTCTGCTGCCAGCTTCTCGTCAAGACGCTCTTGAGCTTTCTTGCCGAGTTTAGCTTTGATTGGGTTGTTGCGTGGCTCACGCTTCATCAGGCCAGCAGCGTCCAGGAAGCGGAGAACGCGGTCGGATGGCTGTGCGCCGTGACCGAGCCAATGCTTGATGCGCTCTTCGTTCAGCTCAACGCGGTTGTCTGCATCTTTAGGAAGCATTGGGTTGTAACGACCAACGATTTCGATGAAACGACCGTCGCGTGGGGAGCGAACGTCTGCAATTACGATACGGTAGAAAGGACGCTTTTTAGTGCCACCGCGTGCGAGGCGAATTTTAGTAGCCATTGTTTATTTACTCCTAGGTATTCAGTCTGTGCTGTGTTCAGCAGCAATAGCTTCATGATGCCGAATGACTTCCTTCACGATGAAGTTCAGGAACTTTTCAGCAAAGTCAGGATCAAGATTGGCCTCAGCCGCGAGACGGCGCAGACGCTCAATCTGAAGTTTTTCACGGGCCGGGTCAGCCGGTGGAAGACCATGGGTAGCTTTCAGCTCCCCAACAGCCTGTGTGCAACGAAATCGTTCAGCCAACATATGCACCAGAGCAGCGTCAATGTTGTCGATGCTGGAGCGAAGTCCACCAAGGATTGCCTTGGCTTCTTCAGTTTTGTCGATCTCGCTCAATTACTTTTTCCCCTTGCCGAGCCCTGGCAAACCAGATGCTCCACCAAGACCGGGCAATTTAGGGCCGCCAACGCCTGGCAATCCCCCGGGAAGCCCACCACCCGGTAATCCTTTTGGCATTTCCATGCCGCCCGGCAGCTGGCCAGATTTAGCCATCTGCTCAAGCGCTTTCGGGTCGATGTTCGGCATTCCGCCGCCCATGCCTGGCATACCGCCACCCATAGCGCCCATCATCTTGCCGAGCATGCCCTTGCCTTTGCCCTTACCCATAGCCTTCATCATATCGGCCATCTGGCGGTGCATTTTCAAAAGCTTATTAACTTCAGCAACCTGGACGCCAGAACCCGCAGCAATACGCTTCTTACGGCTTGCTTTAAGCAGTTCCGGCTTCGCACGCTCTTTCTTGGTCATAGAGGAGATGATTGCCATCTGGCGCTTGAACATGTTCTCATCAAGGTTGGCGGCAGCAAGCTGCTTCTTCATTTTGCCAACACCCGGAAGCATGCCCATCATGCCGGACATTCCGCCCATCTTTTCCATCTGCTTCAGCTGTTCAGAAAGATCGTTCAGGTCAAAGTGACCCTTCTGCATCTTCCGAGCCATCTCTGCGGCTTTTTCCGCATCAATCGCTTCAGCAGCCTTTTCAACGAGCGAAACAATGTCGCCCATTCCAAGAATGCGATCAGCAATACGCTTTGGATGGAAATCTTCGAGCTCATCAGATTTTTCACCGGTACCAATCAGTTTGATCGGCTTGCCGGTAACAGCACGCATGGAAAGAGCCGCACCACCACGACCATCACCATCCATACGGGTGAGCATGATACCAGTGATAGAGCAGCGCTCATCAAAGCTCTTCGCCAGATTAACGGCATCCTGACCAGTCAGAGCATCGGCAACAAGCAGAATTTCATGTGGGTTGGACGCAGCTTTGATCTGCTCCATCTCCAGCATAAGAGGCTCATCAATATGGCCACGACCCGCTGTATCGAGCATGACCACATCATAACCGCCAAGCTTCGCTGCATTCAGCGCGCGCTTTGCGATATCAACTGGCTGCTGCCCTTCAATGATAGGAAGCGTATCAACTTGGTTCTGTTCACCCAGAACCTTCAACTGCTCTTGCGCTGCCGGACGGCGCGTATCAAGAGAAGCCATCAGAACTTTGCGCTTATCGCGCTGTGTCAGACGACGTGCAATCTTGCCGGTTGCAGTGGTTTTACCCGCACCTTGCAGACCAACCATCATGATGCAAACCGGAGCCGGAGCATTCAGGTCGATCGGATGAGATTCCTCACCGAGCATCTCAATAAGCTGGTCATGCACGATCTTAACGACCATCTGACCCGGCTTAATGGACTTAACAACCTCTGCACCAACAGCGCGGTGTTTCACCTTGTCGACAAAAGAACGCACGATCGGCAGCGCCACATCAGCCTCAATGAGCGCGCGGCGAACTTCGCGCAGCGCTTCATTAACATCGGATTCAGAAAGCGCACCGCGTTTTGTGAGCTTATCTAGAATGCCGCCTAGGCGATCTGACAGATTATCGAACATGTCGTTCCTTTAAAATCTCGTTTCTGCACAAACACCTGAAGAAAACCAACTGGTGTCGTACACTCGTTCCTAGTGAATTTGGTGTCACTAAGCCAAAATTGCCACGGCAAATCAAATGCACATAGCAAAAAATCACCCGAGGGCGCAACGCGCTGTCGGGTGTTGACTTCTGGGATCTCTTTATACCTTTTCGGGTCCCAGTCAGTGGCTCCAGTATTCACATAGAAGGAGTTAGGTCGGGTATCTACGAGAATACAGGTGCCGAGTCAAGCAAAACCGCCATTTGTTGGAGATTGTATAAGCTTGGATAAAAAGGAAAACTCACAGATGCACCAGGTTTCCTGCCAAGCTGGCTCACAATCAGCCAAAAAAGAGGCGATTTAACGATGCTGTTCCGAAAGAACTATCTGTTTTTGCTGTCTCTTATTGTTCTGATCATCGGCTTCCTGCTCTATTGGGCCAACACCTATGTGTCCCCCTCTATCACGTTCAATCCAAGCGATATTGGCGAAGACCCCGAAGCATACATTGCACGGGTCGAAAGCCGCTTTACAGATATTAAGCCCGGTCTCGAAAAGCAAATCATCTGGCAAAATCCAGACACCAAGGCCAAAACGGATTATGCCGTTGTCTACATGCACGGCTTTTCTGCCAGCAAAGATGAGATCAGACCTGTTCCCGACCTCGTCGCCAGCTCCATTCAGGCCAATCTCTATTACACACGCCTTCCCGGTCATGCCCGTACACCTGCAGCCATGGGAGAGCCTAATGTCGATGACTACTTCAATGCCTTAGCCGAAGCTCTTACAATAGGAAAAGCCATCGGCAACAAAGTCATCATCATCAGCACTTCATTCGGTGGCTCTTTGACAGCATGGATGGATCTGACTGATCACGCCCTTAAAGAGGACGTGGAAGCAATCGTCCTCATCTCTCCGGTCTTTGAACTGGCTGCAGCAGGAACCTCTCTACTCACATATCCACTAGCAGAGTACTACACCCCAATCATAGTGGGTCGGTATCGTGTTGCAGACCCTAACGCCACCTTCGAAGAAATCTACGCGTGGACCAACGCTTATCCCTCAACCGCCCTGCTTCCTCTTGCTGAAACGGTCAAATTGGTGGGCAGTCTGGATGCAGCAAACGCAACCATCCCGACTATGTTCATCTATGACATTCGCGACCAAACATCAGATGAGCACACCACAGCTAAGTTCTTTGAAAACTGGGGCGCACCAAAGCACCGGCTCCTAATAACCGAGTCCGCTGGCAACCATCATGTCATCGCAGGCAATATCACCAATCCTGAAAATAACCTGCTCGTCTCCAACGCAATCATCGAGTGGCTCGGGTCCAGAGACGTACCCACAGTCTACTCTCAATAACGCGTCCAGATGCGCTGATTTGATATTTCAACCAAAGCTGGAATAAGCTGGTGCCGTTAAGGAACAAAGGCACCCCATATGCTATTTCGATATTTCATTTTTGTAGTACTGATTTTACTCGTAACTGGCACAATAGCCTTCATGGTAGGCCCAAGAGAACCACGCGACACAGAGATCACCTTCAAACCCGAAATTATGGGCGATGATCTCGAACTGTATTTGTCAGAGAATGAAGCCAAGTTTCAGGATATCCGCGCTGACACCGCTAAGGAGATCATTTGGTTCAATGGCGAAAAAGGCAGCAAAACCCCGCTCTCGATCATTTACATCCACGGCTTCTCCGCCAGCAAACATGAGATCCGCCCAGTCCCGGACCGCGTCGCAAATGAGATGGGTGCCAACCTGTTTTTCACCCGCCTGACGGGTCATGGCCGCTCGGGAGAAGCGATGGCTGAAGCCTCATTGAATGACTGGGTGAATGACCTTGCTGAAGCGGTCGAAATTGGCCAACGCATCGGTGAAAAAACAATCATCATGTCCACGTCAACCGGAGGCTCATTGGCAGCTTGGCTCGCCATGCAGGATCACCCATTGAAAGACAACGTGGCTGCAATGGTGTTTGTCTCGCCAAATTTCGGAGTCAAAGCTGCGGGCGGATTCTTGCTCGATATGCCGTTAGCAAGACACTATGTGCCTCTGATCATTGGTAAAACCCGTTCGTCATCGAAGGCTCCGTCTAAGGAAGAGCAGATGGGCTGGACGATCAGTTATCCAAGTGTAGCCCTCCTCCCAATGGCAACAGCAATCTCTGTGTTGCAAGAGCAAGACCCGGCAAAAGCAAGCGTACCTGCCTTGTTCATCTACAGCGAAAAAGATGAAACCATCGACGCAGCACTCACCAACGAAGCCTTTGAAAAGTGGGGAGCACCAAAACAGCGACTGCTTATCGAAAGCTCAGGTGACGACAACAACCACGTCATCGCAGGCGACATCATCAGCCCACAAAACAACGATCTCGTGGTCTCAACCACAGTTCAGTGGCTAAGCGACCATCTTCTCTAATTCAGAAAGCAAAACGGGCGAGAAATCCCTCGCCCGTTCAAAACTCAATATTTTCAGTGATGCTTACTGCGAATAATCGCGCGCACCAAATACCGCAGAACCGACACGCACATGTGTTGCGCCGTGTTGAACAGCAATCGGATAATCAGAAGACATTCCCATGGAGAGCTTTTCCAGGCCGTTCCGCTTTGCGATTTTCTCTAGCAACGCGAAATGCATGCCCGGTGCTTCGTCAACAGGTGGGATGCACATCAGGCCTTCAATCTCCAGCCCATACTCATCACGACACTTCGCGATAAACGCATCCGCTTCTTTTGGAGGAATACCGGCCTTCTGGTCTTCTTCCCCGGTATTAACCTGAATGAACAGCTTTGGCGCTTTGCCTTGCTTGTCCATCTCAACTTTCAGCGCTTTTGCAATCTTGTCGCGGTCCACAGTGTGGATCACGTCAAAGGTCTGTATAGCTTCTTTCGCTTTGTTAGACTGAAGCGGGCCGATCAGATGCAACTCAACACCTTCAAACTCCTCACGAAGCCCAGGCCATTTGCCCATCGCTTCCTGAACCCGGTTTTCACCAAACACACGCTGTCCAGCTTCTAAAACCGGCTTAATATCTGAAGCTTCGAATGTTTTTGAGACTGCAATCAACGTTACAGAGCCGTTCGGACGTTCAACGTCCGCCTCAGCTTTTCCGATGTTTTCCTTAACCTCTTTAAGGCGAAGTGCAGCAGCGTCACTCATTCCTAACTCCAGCGAAAAATCCATATTGGAGACATGAAATGCGCTCCCTAAGGTCTAAAAGCAAGAGTAGTTGCACTTCATTGAGAAATTTCTGACAAATCTTCTTGGTTTTTCCTCTGTCTACCGCTTGACCAAGCTGGCAATTTCTGGTGACAGTCCGAGCAAACCTAATTTGCTTGATCAGGGCAAAAATCAAACACACGGCGGAATAAATGGCTACGGATAGGTATAATGCACGCGCAACGGAAGCGCGCTGGCAAAAAGTATGGGACGAAAAGAACGTCTTCGAGACGGACAACGATGATCCGCGCGAAAAATACTACGTACTAGAGATGTTCCCTTACCCATCCGGTCGACTACACATGGGGCACGTGCGCAACTACTCCATGGGTGATGTGGTTGCACGCTTCAAACGCGCACGCGGCTACAACGTTTTGCACCCTATGGGTTGGGATGCATTCGGCATGCCTGCGGAAAACGCAGCGGCTGAAAAGAAGGTTCACCCAAAGGGCTGGACCTACGACAACATTGCAGCAATGCGCGGTCAGCTGAAAACAATCGGCCTGTCGTTTGACTGGAGCCGCGAATTCGCAACCTGCGATGAAAGTTACTACGCACAGCAGCAGGCCCTGTTCCTGGACTTCTTGGAAGCTGGCTTGGTTTACCGCAAAAACGCGAAGGTAAACTGGGATCCGGTCGACATGACCGTTCTGGCAAACGAACAGGTGATCGATGGCAAAGGCTGGCGCTCAGGCGCAGAAGTTGAACAGAAAGACCTGACCCAGTGGTTCTTCAAGATCTCTGATCATTCCGAAGAGTTGTTGGAAGCAATCGACACTCTGACTGAATGGCCTGAAAAAGTTCGTCTCATGCAGAAGAACTGGATCGGTAAATCTGTTGGTCTGAAAGTCAATTTCGAGTTCACCGAAACCGCTCCAACCGGTGATGAGACTCTGGAGATCTTCACGACCCGTCCAGACACGCTGTACGGCGCGTCCTTCATGGGCCTGTCACCAGATCATCCAATTACGCAGAAACTGGCTGAAGACAACGCAGAACTGCAGGAGTTCATTGCTGAATGTCGCCGTATTGGCACGACAGCTGAAGCAATTGAAACCGCAGAAAAGCTTGGCTTCGACACTGGCCTGCGCGTCAAACATCCGCTGAATCCATCTTGGGAGCTGCCAGTCTATGTGGCAAACTTCATCCTGATGGACTACGGCACAGGCGCTATTTTTGCATGTCCTGCACACGACCAGCGCGATCTGGACTTCGCTCACAAGTACAAGCTGCCAGTCAAAGCAGTTGTGCTGCCAGAAGGTGAAGACCCATCCACATTCGACGTTGGTACCGAAGCTTACACCGGCGAAGGCTCCATCTTTAATTCCGAGTTCATGGACGGCATGTCCATCGAGGATGCGAAGAATGCTGTTTCTGACAAGCTGGAAGCGCAAAAAGCCAAAGGCAAACAGCAGGCACACCGCGAGACCAACTATCGTCTGCGCGACTGGGGTATCTCCCGCCAGCGTTATTGGGGTTGTCCGATCCCTGTCATCCACTGTGATGATTGTGGTGTTCAGCCAGCGCCAAAAGAAAGCCTGCCAATCGTTCTGCCGGAAGACGTCACGTTCGACCGTCCGGGCAACCCGCTGGATCGCCACCCAACATGGCGTAATGTGAAATGCCCATGCTGTGGCAAGGATGCTCAGCGTGAAACCGACACCATGGATACCTTCGTGGATTCCTCATGGTACTTCGCGCGCTTCACTGATCCAAAGAACAGCAATCCGACTGATCCAAAGGTTGCCTCTGAGTGGCTGCCAGTTGATCAGTACATCGGTGGCATCGAGCACGCGATCCTGCACCTGCTCTATTCCCGCTTCTTTGCACGCGCCATGCAGATCACCAAACATCTGGATGTGAAAGAGCCATTCAAAGGCCTCTTCACACAGGGCATGGTGAACCATGAGACCTACAAGGATGTCGATGGAAAATGGGTAACACCAGCTGAGATCAACATCATCAGCACCGAAGGAGACAGAAAGGCCGTTCACGCAGAAACCGGCGCTCCTGTCACCATTGGTTCCATCGAAAAGATGTCCAAGTCGAAGAAGAACGTTGTTGACCCAACCGATATCATCGACACTTACGGCGCTGATACAGCACGTCTATTCGTGCTGTCTGACAGCCCGCCAGAGCGTGACATCATCTGGACAGAAGACGGCGTCATCGGTGCATGGCGTCACGTACAGCGCGTATGGCGTATCATTGGTGAAGTCTCTGAAAAGACTGAAGCCAACATCGCAAAGCCTGCTGAGTTCAGTGATGAAGCAACGGCCCTGCGCCGCGCTTCTCATAAAACTCTGGCTGCCATCACAAAAGACTTTGATGGCCTTGGCTTCAACCGTGCTGTTGCGCGTCTTTATGAGTTCACCAACGCGATCAGCAAGGCGCTTCAGTCAGACCTGTCCAAGCCGGATATGGCATATGCTCTGCGCGAAGCAACTGGCTTCCTCCTGCAACTCATGGAACCAATCACACCTCACCTTTCTGAGGAATGCTGGTCCATGCTTGGCAACGAAGGACTGGTATCCACATCAAACTGGCCAGCTATCGAAGAAGATCTACTGGTAGAAAACACCATTACGCTTCCGATTCAAATCAATGGGAAGAAAAAAGGTGAGCTTTCTGTAGCAAGAGACTCTTCCAAAGAGCAGGTAGAAGAAGCTACTCTGGCACATGAGGCTGTTCAGAAAGCTCTGGATGGCAAGGCCCCACGTAAAATCATCGTGGTACCTCAGAGGATTGTAAATGTCGTTGTTTGATCGCCCTGCTAAATCAGGTCGCCCTTCCCGCCGGGTTCTACTCGGCGGGGCAACAATTGTTGCGGGTGCACTTCTTCTTTCTGGCTGCCAGTTCCGTCCACTCTATGGCGTTAGTCCAACGCTGCTAGCAGATGGCACAGAGCAGACCCAGACCGTCCAGGCTCAAATGGCGGCAATCTCCATGAAGTTCCCAGGTTATGGGGATTCTGGATCTATCAAGCATATCAATCAGGTCTTGCGCAATCAGCTGATTTTCGCGTTTACCCGTGGTGGTGATGCTCTACCGCCGAAGTATCGTTTGGAAATCCTGACAGACAAACGCCGTGCTGAAGTGGGTGTTGAACAGCTGGCCGACGTGCCAACCGCGTACAACATCACCGTCAACACCAGCTTCGTTCTGGCAGATATCCAGACGGATCGTACGCTCTACACTGGTCGCTCTTTTGCCTCTGCATCCTTTGACTTTTCCAGTCAGCGCTTTGCAAACCTGAGAGCAGAACGAGACGCAGAAGACCGCGCTGCCAAAGTTGTCGCTGCAGACATCAACACCCGCATCGCAAGTTTCTTTGCAACACATCCCGTAGAGCCAGCAGAGCCTGTAGAATAGGACCACTATGGTAGCCCTTAAAGCTGCTGAAATTGACCGGTACATCGCCAACCCGCCAGATTCCGTAAACCTCATTCTTGTTTATGGGCCAGACACCGGGTTGGTGAATGAGCGAGCACAAGCACTCATCTCCAAAGCAGCCTCCGAGAATGATGATCCATTCTCCCAAGTTAAACTGGATGCTGCTGATATCGCTGCAGATCCAAGTCGGCTGATAGATGAGGCGCTGACAATCCCTCTCTTTGGTGGTCGCCGCACAATCTGGGTTCGCGAAAACGGCACCAAGAGCGTGCTGCCAGCAGTTGAACCACTCCTCAAAAACAACGACTTTTCTGCCTTTATCGTGATTGAAGCCGGAGACCTGAAAAAGACCGCAGGTCTGCGCAAGAAGATTGAAGCCAGCAAAACCGCTGTCGCCATCCCCTGCTTTGCAGATACGGCCCGCGATGTAGATCGTCTGATTGATGAAGAAACCCAATCAGCAAACCTGCAAATCAGCAAAGAAGCCCGTATGGCGCTTCACACTCTGCTCGGCGCTGACCGCATTGCTAGCCGCGGAGAACTCAAAAAGCTGTGCCTTTACGCGATGAATGATAATCGCATCGAGGTCCATCATGTCGAAGAAATCATCGGCGATGCCTCTGCCTTCGCCATGGATGAACTAATCGACGCCGCTGCATTGGGTGACACGATCACGTTGGACCACGGCCTGGAGCGCCTCTCAGCCTCAGGGACGGACGTTGGCGTGATAGCCTCTCAAGCCCTCAGACATTTCCAAATGCTCCACCTGTGCCGCTTAAAAGCCAACCAACGCATTGCTGTAGAAGATGTTATTGGCGGCGTGCGTCCTCCAATCTTCTGGAAACGCCGTTCGAAGATTGTCAGACAAGTTGAGATCTGGAATGAGGACTTTCTGGAGCGCGCTCTGACCCGCCTCAACGACGCTGTCAAAGAAGCCCGCTTCAACGCCAATCTCTCAACTGCGATTGTGTCTCATACCCTTTTGGCCATTGCTCAGGTAGCTAAAGCCTCAAACAGACGCCGATAAACACGCAGAAGGTGGTACGCCACCTTCCTCACAAACAACAACAATATTCGCGCAAAGCGAAATCACAGGCACTCCTATGTCTCACTCACTCATCCACTGGATCAGACTGAAGTTCGCACAACACGAGCTTTGGGCAATCAACTTCGCGCTCCTTCGCCCTCAACTGTCGCTTTTTGGGGCAGCATCTTTATGGGCCTGGATTTTCCCACCATTGCTCGGCTTTGGTGTGTTGATCGGCTACATCATGCAAAACTTCCCTGTAGTTGGATCAATCATAAACCTGATCATAGGTCTGCCCGCACTGATCATTTTGGCCTATTGGGTATTCCGCTGGTACTTCATTTGCCTCGGCTTGATGTTTGGCCGCCGCAACATGGCTGAGAAGAAGAAAGCAGAAATCTGCACTCGTATAGAGAAACTGCTTCCGGTGATCGGCTAAGTTCCAATCAAATAGTTCGTTTCTTATCCGAATCTAAAAAGGCCGCGCCTCAGTTAAGAGACGCGGCCTTTTCTATAATTCCTAAAGCAGAAACAATCAGTTCTGAATGCCCAGCAAACGACAGACTTCGTCTAATTGCTCCACATTCTTATACTTGATCTTAAGCTCACCAGTGCCCTTTTCAGTCTTGTGAGCAATAGCCACCTTAAGGCCCAGACCATCAGCCAGACGCTTCTCCAGAGCCCGTGTATCCGCATCCTTTTCAGGCTTCGGCGCAGCTTCCTTTTTCTGGAACAGATCCGGGTTCTGAGCCAGACGCTCTGCATCACGAACTGTAAGCCCCTTCTCCACGATCAACTCAGCCAAAGCTGCAGGATCTTCTGCAGTGATCAACGCACGCGCATGACCAGCAGTGAGGAGCCCTTCAGCAAGATAGTCTTTCACAGAGTTTGGCAGTTTCAGCAAACGCAGCGTGTTGGCAACATGGCTACGGCTCTTTCCGATAACCTTGGAAAGCTCAACCTGACTGTAAGAGAACTCTTCAATCAGCTGATCATAACCCAACGCCTCTTCAATCGGGTTCAGGTCTGCACGCTGAACATTCTCGATGATCGCAAGCTCAAGCGCTTCCTGATCTGTCACCTCACGGATGACAACAGGTGCGTCATGTAAACCAGCTTTCTGAGCTGCACGCCAACGACGCTCACCAGCAATGATCTCGAAATGACCCGGCTTATTCGGACGAGGACGAACCAGAATCGGCTGCACAATCCCCTTCTGACGAACGGACTCGGTCAGATTATTCAGATCATCTTCTACAAATGATTTGCGTGGGTTACGTGGGTTTGGCTGAAGGTATTCAATCGGCACCTTCCGCACATCACGGCTACGTTCTGGAGTGGAGACAGCTGGCTCTGAGTTTACGTCACCCAACAGCGTTGCAAGGCCGCGCCCTAATCGCTTATTGGTACGCCCTGCTTCCTCAGTTTTCGCCATTTCAATTCCACCTATCTACATTCTAGGAGCTCGGGAGTCGGCAGCCCCTTCCCGCACGGTCTGCGGGTCAAATAACAAAACTCTTTCAAGTAGAAGCGGCAACCAGATCAGGCAGCCGCCATTCGCATGTCGCGCTCTCGCTGAATAATTTCGGAAGCGAGTCGTAAATAAGCCTGCGAACCAGAACACTTCAAATCATAAAGCAAAGCAGGCTTGCCATAAGATGGAGCCTCGGAAACACGCACGTTCCGTGGGATTACAGTCTCATAGACCGCATCACCCATCGTCTCGCGCACATCCTGCACAACCTGACTGGAGAGATTGTTCCGGCTGTCATACATGGTCAACACAATACCATGGATGCTCAGCTCAGGATTGAGAGACTGCTTCACCTGCTCAACAGTGCTAAGCAACTGACTGAGACCTTCCAGAGCAAAAAACTCGCACTGCAACGGCACAAGAATACTGTGAGATGCTGCCAAAGCATTGATAGTTAAGAGGTTTAGAGACGGTGGGCAATCCACCAGCACATAGGAATACCCTTGTGCGCCACCTCTTTCAGCCGCTTGAACCATACCTGAAATCGCATTCCGCAAACGGAATGTACGATCAGGAGCAGAAGAGATCTCCAGCTCAACACCTAGCAAGTCCATCGTTGATGGAGCGATCCACAAGCGGGGAACAGCCGTTTCAAGAATGGACTGCTCGAGAGTGGAGTCACCGCTCAAAACATCATAGGTGGAATACTCGCGGTCGACACGATCAATTCCAAGACCCGTCGAGGCATTACCCTGCGGATCGAGGTCAATAATCAGGACACGCTCGCCAATAGCGGCAAGCGCAGTGCCAAGATTAATGGCCGTTGTCGTCTTGCCTACGCCACCCTTCTGGTTGGCGATAGTCAATACACGAGGAGATTGCGGCAGTAAGCTCATCCGACAGCACCCTAGTTAGCGGTTTTCGGGTCAATTTTCGATAGAACCAAAACGCGACTTAGCGGATCTACTAGACTTACTTTTTCTACCAGATCAATTGACCAGTCGGCAGATGCTTCTTCAATTTCGCGGCGAAAATCTTGACCTTTGTGGAAAACAGCAGTCGCGCCACGCTGTACAAATTGCGAAGAAAACCCGCAAAGAACCTGCAAAGAAGCCAGAGCACGGGCAGAAACACCCTCAATCGGAGCTTGCCAGTCTTTCGTAACGGCTTCGATTCTACCCGCATGAACTTTGACGTTACAGCCAGTCTCACGTGCCACAGTACGAAGGAAAGCAGCTTTGCGCTGGTTACTTTCAACCATGTGCACAATGCCCTCCTCGCCTTCCTGCCTCAATAACATCGCAGTCACGAGTCCAGGAAAACCTGCGCCACTTCCAAAATCAATCCAAGAGCGTGCATCCGGCAAACTACGCTGAATCTGGATAGAATCGGCGACATGCCGCATCCAGATATCATTCATCGTAGATGGCGCAATCAGATTCTGTGCAGGCTGCCACTTGAGGACGAGGTCTACATAGATACTTAGACGTTCAAACGTTTCACGTGAAACATCTTTATACATACGCATGACAGGTGTAATCTGGCTGTAATCAGCCCTTTTATCGAATGACATACTAAACAGCACCAGCAATCTTTTTGCCTGAGCGGCGAATATACGCAAGCAGCAAAGTCAACGCTGCTGGGGTAATCCCATCCATGCGCGATGCCTGCCCGATGGTTGAAGGGCGCAAAGCTTCAAGCTTCTGGCGCACCTCGTTGGAAAGTCCGGTCAGTGAGGCATAATCAATCCGCTCAGGAATAACCAAGTCCTCATCCCGTTTCAAAGCTTCGATATCAGCAGCCTGACGTTCCAGATAGACGGCATACATCGCATCTATAGAAACCTGTTCAGCACATTTGATATCGACATCTTTCATCTCATCAAAGATCTCAATGAGGTCTTCAAGAGTGATGTTTGGATAGGCCAACAAATCAAAGACAGAGCGCTTCACACCATCCTGATTGATCGGCAAGCCATGTTTACGCCCTTCGTTGGGTGTAATTTTGACCGACTGCATCAAATCCTTGGTTTTCCGCAGTTTTTCCATCTTCGTTTCGAAAGCGACTCGACGCGTATCACCAATACATCCCCACTCAAGACCAAGTGGTGTGAGGCGCTGGTCCGCATTGTCTGCACGTAGTGTGAGACGATACTCAGCGCGGGATGTGAACATGCGATACGGTTCAGAAACGCCCCGTGTGATGAGATCATCCACCATCACACCAATGTACCCGTCAGCACGTCCAACAGTCACTGCAGCGCCGTCCTGAGACGTTCTGGCTGCATTCAAACCAGCCAACAGCCCTTGAGCACCAGCCTCTTCATAGCCGGTCGTACCGTTGATCTGACCCGCGAGGTAAAGGCCCTTCTGCTTCTTCACCTCAAGCGTGTTTGTCAGTTCAGTCGGATCGATGTGATCATATTCAATCGCATAAGCCGGCTTAAAGTACTCAACCTTCTCCAAACCCGGAATGGTGCGCAGAAACTGAATCTGAACATCCTCAGGCAGAGAGGTAGAAATACCGTTCGGATAGACCGTCGGATCATCCAGCCCTTCAGGCTCAAGGAAGATCTGATGACCATCACGATCACCAAAGCGAACGATCTTATCTTCAATAGACGGACAGTACCGAGGACCCCTGCCCTGGATTTCGCCAGAATACATCGCTGAACGCTTGATGTTGTCGCGAATGATCTGATGCGTCTCTGGTGTCGTGCGTGTGATGTAACACGGCACCTGACGGATCTGAATCTCATCTGTCAGGGTAGAGAATGGAATAGGCTCTTCATCACCTGGCTGCTGCTGAAGGATATCCCAATTGATCGTGCGACCATCGAGACGAGCCGGAGTGCCTGTCTTCAAACGACCAAGACGGAGACCAATCTCTTCCAGAGATAAAGACAAACCAAGCGCCGGCGCTTCTCCATCACGACCCGCAGGAATTTGCTTATCGCCAATATGGATCAGACCGCGCAGGAACGTACCGGTCGTGATAACAACAGCCTTTGCCGAAACCCGACGACCATCCCCAAGCACAACGCCTTTGAGGATATCACCCTCACGGATCAGCGTGTCAGCTTCGCCTTCAACCACATCGAGATTATCAATCGCTTTGATCTCAGCCTGCATAGCTTCACGATAAAGCTTGCGATCAGCCTGAGAGCGCGGCCCTTGCACAGCTGGCCCTTTGCGGCGATTGAGCATACGGAACTGAATACCGGAAGCATCCGCCACCCGGCCCATCAATCCATCAAGCGCATCGATCTCTCGAACCAGATGCCCCTTCCCCAAACCACCAATAGCTGGGTTACATGACATCACACCAATGGTGTCAAAGCGATGAGTTATAAGCGCTGTATGGGCGCCCATGCGCGCAGCTGCGGCCGCGGCTTCACAGCCTGCATGGCCGCCGCCAATCACGACAACGTCAAACTCAAGATCAAAATTATCAGACATTTCGGTCCTGCATTTCGCCCATCTAAAAACAGAGAAAGGACAAGCCAAACTCTCTGCGAGCCTCTGGACCATATGAAGGCCGCAGATAAAACTTGGGGGAACTAGAAGGGCAACTACCTATTTTCTTGAAGACTTGATACAACAGGTCACGCGCTGGGTCAAAGAAAACAGCGCAGTGAGTCGCCAATGCCGCAGCATTAGTTATCCACGAGACTCACCAGCTTTTCCCCACTGACTCACGATTCCCAAAAAATGTTTCACGTGAAACATGGCACTTCTACATCTTTTATTTACCCACGCAGAAGTCACGGAAGATGACATCGAGCAAATCTTCAACGTCGATTCGACCTGTGATGCGCCCAAGCTGATCAGCCGCCCGTCGCAAATCCTCACCTCTCAATTCAATCGGAAAGCCCTCCGCTTGAATACCGTGGTTCAGATCTTCGACACATTGGGTCAGATGAGAACGGTGACGCTCACGAGTGATAAGCGGGTTTTCAATCAACCCTATATTTCGTTCCGCAAACGACTCGAGGCTTGATAGCAGCGCATTCATGCCACCTTCTTCACGAACAGAAACATTGATCTCTTGTGTCGTTTCGAAGGAGTCATGATCAGCATCAGAGCCCAGATCACTCTTGGTATTGAGACGCCAGATCTCTGCACCATTCTTCAGCAAGCTCTCCGGCAACTCCTCAGCAGCCACATTAGGTGCATGTGTCCAGAGAATGAGATCAGCTTTTTCAGCATGGACGAGAGCACGACGAATACCCTCTTTCTCAATCATGCCAGCACTCTCACGGATACCTGCAGTATCGATCAACGTGACCGGATAACCACCAAGATCCAGATGCACCTCAAGCACATCACGGGTTGTTCCAGCTTCAGGCGTCACGATCGCCACATCACGCTGAGCCAACTTGTTCATCAAGCTGGACTTACCCGCATTAGGAGGGCCAAGCAGAACAACCTGCAGACCAGAGCGCAGACGCTCCCCTCTCCGCGCATCAGATAGGTGGGCGACAATCTGGTCACGAAGCTTCGCCAGCTCCACCCAGATTTCATCCGCGACGGAATCTGGAATGTCATCTTCATCAGAAAAATCGAGCTCAGCCTCAATCATCGCACGGCTGCGGATCAGCGCTTCGCGCCACTGCGAATAGAGATCACCAAGAGCCCCATCCATCTGACGCTGAGCCTGCCGACGCTGCGCATCGGTCTCTGCATCAATCAAATCAGCAAGACCTTCAACCTCAGTCAGGTCGAGTTTGTTGTTATGAAATGCCCGGCGTGTAAACTCACCTTGCTCAGCTGGACGCGTCTTTTCAAAGGTGGAAAGTGCACGCAGCACCGCCGCAACAACAGCACGGCCACCATGACAATGCAGCTCAACAGTGTCCTCGCCAGTAAAGCTTCCCGGGCCTTCGAACCACAAAATCAGCGCGTGATCCAGAACAGAACCATCTACAGGGTCCCATAATTTCTTAAGGCATGATTCACGTGAAACGGGGAATCTACCCTTAATCAGCTTTCTCAGGATTGGCCCGGACTGTGGACCTGATAAACGGATAACAGCAACACCTGAAGGAAGTGCGCCGCTAGAAACTGCGTAGATGGTTTCCTGTTGTGTATTCATTCCACGTCCGGTTCTTTAACTGTATGATCTCGTATGAACTGCGTTAAACCTAGCCTTTACGCCAAGCAATACCTTGAACTCAGGATCACCTCTTTATGAGCAGAAATCGCTTAACGAACGCTTCAAGCCCTTACCTTCTTCAACACCAAAATAACCCTGTCCACTGGTGGGAGTGGAGTAAGGAAGCACTGGAAGAAGCGCAAAAAACAAACAAGCCAATTCTGCTGTCTGTTGGCTACTCCGCCTGTCATTGGTGCCACGTTATGGCCCATGAAAGTTTTGAGGATGAAGCAACAGCCGCTCTCATGAATGAGCATTTCGTCAACATCAAGGTAGACCGCGAAGAGCGCCCGGACATTGACCAGATCTATATGCAAGCACTCCATATGCTTGGTCAACAGGGTGGCTGGCCACTGACCATGTTCCTCACGCCAGAGGGTGATCCATTCTGGGGTGGTACATATTTCCCGAATGAAGCACGACATGGCTCCCCTGCTTTCAAGGATATCCTAACTGCAATTTCACAAAGCTTCATCGCTGACCGCGACACCATTGAAGAGAACCGGCAAGCCATCAGCCAGGCTCTCAACAAACCACCATCAGAGGCCTCCCCTCTATCTGGCTTCCTGATCACCGCTGCCGGCAAGCAACTCTTCAACATGCAGGATGAAGAAGAAGGTGGCATGAAGGGCGCGCCAAAGTTTCCTCAGGCCTCCGTTCAGGAACTCATCTTCAGAACTGCCAAGGCGCAAAAAAACACCTTCATGCGTGAGCAGTTTTTAAAAACCACACGAGCAATTTCGCAAGGTGGAATCTATGATCATGTGGGAGGTGGCCTGGCTCGTTACGCAGTCGACTCTATTTGGCTGGTCCCACATTTTGAAAAGATGCTCTACGACAACGCACAATTCATCGAGCACCTGTGCTGGGCTTATCAGGAAACGGGTGATGAACTGTTTCACATCCGAATCCAAGAAATCGTCGATTGGCTAGAGCGTGACATGAAGCTTCCCGAAGGCGGTTTCGCATCTTCCATGGATGCAGACAGTGAAGGAGTTGAAGGCAAGTTCTATGTCTGGACTCATGATGAGTTGAAGAACCTCATCCCAACAGAACACTTCGAACTGTTCTCTAATGTCTACGACGTCACCCCAGATGGAAACTGGGAAGGCAACATCATCCTCAACCGGCGCCACTCCCCTGCTCTTCTGGAAGCAGCTGAAGAGGAAGCCCTGGCAACCTGCAGAGCAATCCTGCTTGAGCACAGAGCGACACGCGTTCCACCACACAAAGACGACAAGGTGTTAGCAGACTGGAACGCTATGCTCGTCTGTGCACTCGTAAAAGCAAGTTCTCTTGTTTCACGTGAATCTATGCGCACATCCGCCAAAGAGGCATTTGCCTTCATCACAGAGCATATGTTTATTGATGGAAAGCTCAGCCATTCCTGGCGACAGGGTCAGCGACTGGAAGTTGGCTTTGCTTCTGACTACGCATGGTGTGCAAGAGCAGCTCTCGCTTTGTACAGATCGGAACCAAATCCACTTGAGAAGCAGCGCTACCTAGAACAGGTAGTAGAGTTCCTGAAGATTCTGAAGGAGCGTTTTGCACACTCTAATGGCGCTTTTTACATGACGGATAAGGATGCCGACGACCTCATCCTCCGCCCCTATCACGCCTATGATGAGGCAACACCAAACTACAACGCCGTAGCCGCTCTCGCCTTCTCTGAACATTGGATCCTGACAGGTGACACATCTTCCCGTGATGTTGCAGATGGAACTTTGAATGCATTTGCAGCCGATGTTCCAAACAACATCTTCGGCACGGCATCATTGCTCACAGCACTCGATACTCGCACCCGCTTCAAGAAAGCACTTGCCGTTCTGGGAACTGGTTCGGACGCGAATCTAATAATGCAGGCTCTGCATTCTCAAGCTGATCCTGCTCTCTATGTGGATGTCATTCCTGTTGGTTCATCAAAGCCAGTGGAGTTGGAAAACTCATCCTGGAACACGGATGAAACCACTGTCTTCATCTGCTCAGAAAAAGGATGCTCTCTGCCAGCGACAACACCTGAAAAGGTGAAAGAGCAGATCTGATCTGCAAATAAATTAAACGCTGACTCACAGTTTCACGTGGGTCAGCGCTCATAAATATACTTTTGAAAATATGGGTGATTCACGTGAAACATTACATAATTCACAGATCACCCATGTTCGAGTATTCAATTAAGTTCAGCTCTTGGATACGCTTTCAAAACGATCCTTCGTCAAACGGTAAAGCACATGACGCACCAACGGGTGGTCATCCTCCAACATTTGATGATTGAAATCATCAGCTGAATTCCTCGTCATACCCAGCCGTTGCATGAGCTTTTGAGAACGTAAGTTCGTCTCCGTTGTGAAGCTCACAATCTCATCAATCTCAAGAGTTTCGAATCCGAATTCAAGCCAGATACGAGCTGATTCCTGCGCTATCCCCTTCCCCCAGGCATCCGGGATAAGCCGCCAACCAATCTCCACACACGGATCAAACGGGAGTGGTATTGGATAAGTCGGAATGTTCAAGCCACAAAAGCCAAGAAACCTTCCAGAAACCCGATCCTCAACAACTGGACATGCGAACCCCAACTCGTCCTGTTTAGCCATCAAACGCGCAAGCATGTGAGCACTCTCATCGTGAGACATCACATCCGGAAAAAACTCCATCACACGTGGATCCGCATTCATCTCAACTATGCCGTCCAGATCCCGCTCTTCCCACTTCCGCAATATAAGCCGCTCGGTTTCAATACGTGGGCACTTATCAATTAATGTCTCAACCATCTTCCCGTTCCAAATACTTCTCTTTAGAAAGGCGATACAAAACGTGTCGCCTCAATGGATGCCCCTCTTCAATCAAAGGATGATCAAAGTCCTCAGAAGCATCCCTCACCATTCCCAACTTCTGCATAACCTTCTCAGATCGCCGATTGACAGCAGAAGTGAAACTCACAACCTCATTTAAACAAAGAGTTTCGAATCCGAATCTAAGCCAGATACGCGAGGCTTCCTGAGCAATTCCCCTCCCCCACGCATCAGGTATCAACCACCACCCAATTTCCACACACGGATCGAAAGGAAGCGGTTCTGGATAGGTCGGTATACCCAACCCACAAAGCCCTAGAAACCTCCCTGAGGCCCGTTCCTCAACAACTGGAGTACCAAACCCATACTTCACCTGCTTCGCAATGAGCCGCTCAAACATCCGCTCACTGTCCTGCCGAGACATCACCGCCGGAAAGAACTCCATCACCAGTGGATCTGCGTTCATCTGAACAAGTCCCTCCAGATCCCGCTCTTCCCACTTCCGCAACACCAAGCGTTCAGTCTCAATACGCGGACATTTGTCGATGACATCTTCAATCATAGCCCTGCCCCAAATACCGTTGTCGTGTCATCTTGTAGAGCACTTGCCGTTTGAGCCTATGGCCATCCTCAAGCATAGGGTGCTCAAACTCTTCAACGCAAACCATACCCAGACGCTGCATCAATTTCTCTGAGCGAGAATTCTGCACGGGCGTAAAGCTGACGATCTCATTGAGTTGTAGAGTTTCGAGTCCGAATCTAAGCCACATTTGTGCAGCTTCCGTGGCAATTCCTTTTCCCCACTCACAGTGTAAGAGCCGCCAGCCGATCTCAACACAGGGCGCAAATGAAAGATGCTGCTGATACCCCGGAACCTTCAGCCCGCAATATCCAAGAAACCGCCCACTTCCCTTCTGAGTGATCACCGAAAAGCAAAAACCATACTGCTGCTGCGCATCCATATAACGCGCCAACATCTTCTCACTCTCAGCACGCGACAACACCGATGGATAAAACTCCATCACTTGCGGATCTGCATTCAGCTCCGCAAGTCCCTCCAGATCCCGCTCTTCCCATTTCCGCAGAACCAATCGTTCTGTCTCAATGCGTGGACACCGATCAATCTCAGTCACTGGTTTGCTCATGGAACTTATCTGCAGAGAGCCTATACAAAACATGCCGGCATAAGGGGTGATCTTGATCTACGTTTGGAAAATCGAAATCCTCAGCAGGATCGTGTGTCATGCCAAGCTTTTCCATCACTCTCCGGGACTTGTGATTTTGCACGACCGTGATGGCAACAATTTCGTCCAGTTGAAGTGTTTCGAATCCGAATCTAAGCCAGAACTTAGCCGCTTCGACAGCAATCCCCTTTCCCCATGTCTCTGGGGTAAGCCGCCAACCGATTTCAACGCATGGTTCACATGGCAAGGGCCCACTGTAGCCAGGAATGTTGAGCCCACAAAATCCAAGAAAAGCACCAGTCTCTTTGTCTTCCACCACAGGAAAGCAAAAGCCGTGCTTTTCCTCCTGTCTCATCATGATCTCAAGAAACTGTCTTGATTCATCTGGCGTATTCAGAGAGCGAAAAAACTCCATCACTCGCGGATCACCATTCATGCGGATGACACCATCCAGATCCCGCTCCTCCCACCTACGAAGAACAAGCCTCTCGGTTTCAACACGCGAGCATTTATCCAGCAGCACCTCTTCCATATTCCCCTCCCCTCATTTCGTAATCGAATCCAACTATTAAAAGCGCCAAAAATTGGCTTAAAAATAAAAAAGCCCCGCTCACCGAATTGGCGAGCGGGGCCGAAAAATTCGGTAGGCGATAAACCTATGTGTTCATAGAGTCGAAGAAGTCATCATTGGACTTGGTCTGACGCAGCTTGTCGAGCAGGAACTCAACAGCATCAACAGTACCCATCTGGCTGAGAATACGGCGCAGAACGAAAGTCTTCTTGAGCTTATCAGCTGGAACAAGAAGTTCTTCCTTACGAGTACCAGAGCGTTGAATATCAACAGCTGGGAATACGCGCTTATCAGAGATCTTACGATCAAGGATGATTTCGGAGTTACCAGTACCCTTGAATTCTTCGAAGATAACTTCATCCATACGGCTGCCGGTATCGATCAGCGCCGTTGCGATGATGGTCAAAGAACCACCCTCTTCAATGTTACGAGCAGCACCGAAGAAGCGCTTAGGGCGCTGGAGGGCGTTCGCATCAACACCACCTGTCAGAACCTTACCAGAGGAAGGAACAACGGTGTTATAAGCACGACCAAGGCGAGTAATGGAATCCAGAAGGATAACAACGTCACGACCATGTTCGGTCAAACGCTTTGCCTTCTCAATAACCATCTCAGCAACCTGAACGTGGCGAGTAGCTGGCTCATCAAAGGTTGAAGAAACAACCTCACCATCAACTGTACGTTGCATGTCCGTTACTTCTTCCGGACGCTCATCAATCAACAGAACGATGAGGTAACATTCAGGATGGTTGGTAGTAATCGATTTCGCAATATTCTGAAGGAATACTGTTTTACCTGTCCGAGGAGGCGCAGTGATCAAAGCACGCTGGCCTTTGCCGAGCGGAGCTACAAGATCAATAATGCGAGAAGAAATATCCTTGGAGGTAGAATTCTCGATTTCAAGATTGAAGCGCTCATCTGGATAAAGCGGAGTCAGGTTATCAAAGTGAACCTTGTGTCTCGCCTTTTCAGGGTCTTCAAAGTTGATTTTGTTGACTTTCAGAAGGGCGAAATAACGCTCACCTTCTTTAGGACTACGGATCTGGCCTTCAACAGTATCACCGGTGCGCAGAGAAAAGCGACGGATCTGTGAAGGTGAAACGTAAATATCGTCTGGGCCTGGCAAGTAGTTCGCATCAGGAGAGCGGAGGAATCCAAATCCATCTTGGAGGACCTCTACGACACCTTCGCCGATGATCTCAATATCTTGCTCTGCAAGTCTCTTCAAAATCGCAAACATAAGTTCCTGTTTGCGCATGGTGCTTGCATTTTCAACGTCATGTTCCTCAGCAAAAGCGAGGAGTTCAGTTGCGCTCTTAGTTTTCAGGTCTCTGAGTTTCATTTCCCGCATCAATAGGGATCGTCTTTACTATGGGTTCTGGACTTGACTTAGCTTTAGAAGGATCAAGAACTTTCGAACACAAAACGTTAGGGGGGAATAGTAGCTCATCTAGATACGAAATTTATCGACCTTTGAAAATCGCTAGGAGATCAGCGATCGCATAAGCTACATCGTGAAGTTGCGGGGACAATAACTAATCGAATTGAATTCGGCAAGTGCTTATTGCCCACTAATTCTCCTAAATTTTCCAATATTAAAATTCGAATGTTCGGATCACCTAGGGTTTAAAGATCACTAAGAACACAATTGCAACCATTAATAGTGTCGGCAGTTCATTAATAATTCTAAAGTAGCGCTCACTATTCTTATTTTGATCCTGCGCAAACTTGGTGACATGACGTGAAAGCATCACGTGATATATCGTCATCAGTATAACCAGTGAAAACTTCAGCATAAACCAAAGATCAAAATAAGCATCAAGCAGATAAACCAGCCACAAGCCAAAAATCCAGGTGGCCATCATGGATGGAGCCATAATCGCTTTAAGCAACCGGCGTTCCATGATCTTGAAGGTTTCGCTCTTATCAGAACCGACTTCAGCGGACGTATGATAAACGAAAAGGCGCGGCAAGTAGAACAATCCCGCCATCCAGGCAATCACAGAGATTATGTGGAGGGACTTCGCCCAGGAATATGCATCATCCATGATCCGCGCCTTATCTAATTCGCAGTGTCTGCTTACAGGCCTTTAACCCGCTTCACCATCTCAGCAACATGTTCTGGCGGAGTTTGTGGAACAACGCCATGACCAAGGTTAAAGATGTGCGGACCATTACCCAAAACTTCGAGTGCGTGATCTATTCCAGTTTCCAGCGCACGTCCACCAGCAACAAGGCGCATTGGATCCATATTGCCCTGTACAGGAACAATTTTCTGAATTTCCTGCGCAACTTCTGCCGGAACGGTCCAATCCAACCCGACTGCATCAACACCAGTGGCTTCAACATAGCGCTTCAAGCGAGCAGCTGATGCTTTCGGGAAGCCAATGATCTTTGCATTAGGTCGCTGTGCTTTGACGCCATCAACGATCTTACGTGTTGGGCCAACGGACCACTGCTCAAAACCGATGTCATCCAGAACACCTGCCCATGTGTCAAAGATCTGCAGCGCATCTGCGCCACCATCAAACTGAGCCACAAGGTACGTGATGGAAGCTTCAACCAACTGGTCAATGAAAGCAGTCAGAAGCTCAGGATCCTGATAGGAGCCGATACGAGCGGCAAACTGGTCCTGAGTGGTATGACCAGCCACAGAATAGCAAGCAACCGTCCACGGAGCTCCGCAGAAGCCTAGAAGGGTGGTTTCAGTCGGTAACTCCGCTCTCAAACGCTCGACTGTGGCAATAACAGGAGCCAAATGCTCCATCGTCCTAGCTTGATCAAGCTTATCAACGAGTTCTGTCGAAAGTGGTTCGAGAACTGGTCCTCGACCCTCCTCAAAATTTACAGGGTAGCCAAGCGCATCTGGAACAACGAAGATGTCAGAAAATAGGATGGCAGCATCAAAGCCATACCGGCGAATGGGTTGGAGAGTAACTTCTGTTGCAAGATCGGTATTGTAGCAGAAGTCGAGAAAATTCGGTGCTTGAGCTCGTACAGCTCTGTACTCAGGCAAATACCGTCCTGCCTGGCGCATCATCCAGATTGGTGGGCGCTCAAGTTTCTCGCCTGCCAAAACGCGCATTACCGCTCTTTCATGAGATTCCATAAATCGCCTCTTTTTCCCAAGCCTGCTTAAATAGAATCTTCTTATTTGGAAGTTTCTATTTCTATTAGTGAGTGAATAGCAGGGATCAATTTAATTCCACAATTCCTAACTGAGAAAACCCTAATAGGAAAAGTCACAGATCAAAAACAAGCAAGACTCTCAACAGGAGTCGAAAACAAATTGTTTTTTCTAAAGATTCAATAGGTTACAATCTGGAAAATAACCACAGATCACAGTTTATCCCGTATGCTGTGCTGTGAATCTTTTGCGTGGGCAATGTGCAATCCCGTTTATCCAAGTCGTTTCGAAATCAGTATTCTCAAAATATGGAATTGTTGACGGATTAGGGTCAGCGGGCATTAATTTGAAAGCACAGTGAGATTTGGCTAGTTTTCCCAAGTCTCTTAGGAATGTTGAGGATGATACCTTGGGTAACCACTCTAACTACTTCCATTTACACATGGTTTCGGACTCAACGGGCGAAACTTTGATGACAATTGTGCGTGCTGCGACCGCGCAATATGAGAATATTCAGCCCATCGAGCATGTTTACCCGCTGATCCGGCATGACAAGCAATTGAGTAGAGTCCTCGAAGAGATTGAATCTGCACCAGGAATTGTTCTCTACACCCTTGTGGAACAATCCTATGCCCGCCGTCTGGAGCGCAAATGTCAGGATTTAGGCCTGCCATGCGTCAATGTTCTCAAACCCGTCTATCAGGTCTTCCATAGCTATCTGAACGTCACAGAAACGTGGCGTGTGGGCGGACAGCACGTGATGGATGAGGAATACTTCCAGCGCATGGAAGCCATGAACTACACGATGCTGCACGATGATGGTCAAATCGCTGGGGCTTTGGATGAAGCAGACGTTATTCTTGTCGGTATCAGCCGAACCTCTAAGACACCAACCTCTATCTATCTGGCAAATAGAGGTATTAAGGCGGCTAACATCCCGCTTATTCCCAATATGCGCCCTCCCCGTCAGCTCCTGAAAGCCAAAAGACCTCTGGTGGTTGGCCTGATGGCTACAGCCGAGCGTATTCGGGATATCCGCCAGAACCGCATTTTGTCGTTGGATGCCAAAACAGACAACGACACTTACGTTGATCGCAAATCGATTGCTCAGGAGATTGCGATGTCGAAACGGTTGTGTGCTGAAAATGGTTGGCCGCTCATCGATGTAACGCGCCGCTCTATCGAAGAAACGGCAGCGGAGATCATGGATTTGCTCCGAAAGCATAAAAATGAGCAAAAAGAGACAGAAGAATATTGAGAAGCATTACGCTTTATCCCAATAAACAGCACAAGAAATCCTCAGATTGAGAAAGCAGAGTATGACTCGACTGATATTAGCGAGCGGAAGTAAAATTCGCGCGACTCTCTTAGAAAATGCAGGCCTAATTTTTGATCGTATTCCGGCAAATGTTGATGAGCGACAGATAGAAGAGCCTTTGCTTTCCACTGGTGTGGATCCAGAAGTGATTGCAGCTAAATTATCCATTGCGAAAGCGAAAGAAGTTTCTGCCCGAAATCATGGTGCTTACGTAGTCGGTGCTGACCAGATCCTGGCCTTTGAAGGAAAGCGCCTCGTTAAGCCCGAAGACCTGAACGCAGCCCGCGAGCAACTAATGAGCTTTTCCGGCAAAAGTCATGCCCTTCATTCTGCGGCATGTGTCGTCAAAGATGGCGAAGTTGTCTGGGAAGGCATTTCGACGGCCATTCTTAATGTGCGTGAGTTATCAGAAGATTTTCTGGATTGGTACATTGAGAGAACCGGATCCGAAATACTCTCCAGTGTCGGTGCGTATCAGTTGGAAGCCGAAGGCGTGCAGCTCTTTGATAAGATTGAGGGCGATTATTTCACAGTGCTGGGCCTTCCTCTCCTTAGCCTCCTCTCTTTCCTTCGTGAGATTGAGGTTTTGAAGAAATGAGGAACGCAGCTGTCACAGGTCATCCGATCGGCCACTCAAAATCCCCTCTGATCCATGGTTACTGGTTAAAACAGCATGGCATTGAGGGCAGCTACATTGCACAGGATGTGCCTCCTGAGACTGCTGAAAGCTTTTACAGCGCATTGGCTGAGCATGGATTTGTTGGCTGCAACGTGACAATTCCAAACAAAGAGCACGCGTATAATTCCGCCGAGAAGTTGGATGATGCAGCCAAAATGATTGGTGCTGTGAACACGCTTTGGTTGGATGACGCAGGTGTTCTGAATGGTTCAAACACCGACGGACTTGGCTTTCTGGGAAATCTCGATCAGATGCTGCCGAACTGGGATAACAACGGGAATAAGGCCGTTGTTCTGGGGGCTGGTGGTGCCTCTCGGGCGATTATCTGGGCGTTGCTCTCCAGAGGATACACAGAAGTGTATATTTCCAATAGAACACTAGAAAAAGCGCAGAATCTTGCAGATCATTTTGGCCCAAATACTATCGCAATTAAGTGGGATAGATTGGGGGAAAAGTTTGGAGAAGCGGATTTTCTAGTTAATACGACCTCACTTGGTATGACTGGACAACCAGAATTAAATATTGATCTTGATAACCTGTCGAAATCGGCAGTTGTGACGGATATAGTTTACTCTCCGTTACAAACCAAGCTGCTTCGTGATGCTGAGCAGCGCGGTAATGCGACAGTGGATGGTCTGGGAATGCTTCTTCATCAAGCTGTACCGGGTTTTGAAAAATGGTTTGGAGTTCGCCCGGAAGTCACCGACGAGCTTCGTGAGATGATCCTAAGAGAAATGGGACTTACCTGAATGGTTATTCTCGGTCTGACTGGCTCTATTGGAATGGGGAAATCAACCACCTCAAAGCTCTTCGCAGAGGCTGGAGCCGCTGTTTATGATGCTGATGCTGCGGTTCATGCACTTTACACTGGCAAAGCGGTTGAGCCTGTTGGCAGCGCCTTTCCCGGTACTGCTAAAGATGGTCGGATTGACCGCGAAGCCCTCGGAAAAATCGTCCTCCACGACAAAGCAAAGATGATGCTTCTGGAAAGCCTCATCCACCCACTTGTTCAGGAAGTTGAAACGGAGTTTCTTCAGCAAGCCAAATTAGACCGTCGTAAGGTCGTTGTGCTCGACGTTCCTCTTCTCTTCGAGGTTGGCAAGCACAAGGCCGTTGATGCGGTCGTCGTAGTTTCTGCACCATATGATGTGCAGCGTCAGCGTGTTCTTGAAAGACCAGGCATGACAGAAGAGAAATTTGAGGCTATCTACGCAAAACAGTTAAACGATGCAGAAAAACGCAAAAAAGCGCATTTTATTGTCGACACTGGCCGAGGCGTTGAGCCGGCCCGTCGTGCAGTGGGTGCCATCATGCGCGCTGTGTCTTCTATCGCTTCTAGAACGGTGTAATTATGCGCGAAATCTCCTTCGATACTGAAACCACAGGCCTGAATCCGCTTGATGGGGATAGGCTGGTTGAAATCGGCGGAGTGGAGCTCATAAATTTCATTCCAACGGGCAGAACTTGTCACCTCTATGTGAATCCGCAAAGGGATATGCCAGAAGAAGCCTTCCGCATTCACGGCCTTTCCGCTGAGTTCCTCTCCGACAAACCGCTGTTTGTCGATGTAGCTGACGAATTTCTTGATTTTGTTGGAGATTCACGCCTGGTTATTCACAACGCTCCATTCGATATGGGCTTCATTAACATGGAGCTTGGGCGTTGTAATAAACCGAAAATCCCAAATACGCAGGTGCTGGATACTCTAAAGCTTGCGCGCAGAAAGTTCCCGACCGGATCAGTATCGCTGGATGCTTTGTGTTCTCGCTACAGCGTGGATAACACAAAGCGCGTATACCACGGCGCGCTGCTCGATGCGGAGTTGCTGGCCGAAGTTTATCTGGAGATGAACGGCGGTAAGCAGAAAAATCTTGGCCTGGTACCAGACGATGAAGCGATCGACCTGGATAAACTCAGTGATGAGCCCAAAAAGCGCGTCGCAGCGATGCAACGCCCAACCCCTCTCTCCCCTTCCCTGTCAGAGGAAGAAATTGAGGCACACGCCAAGTTCCTTGCTGGAATGAAATCTGACCCTGCCTGGAATAAGTATCTGAAGTAGGTTCCAAATAAAAAGCGCTCCAGATTTCTGAAGCGCTTCAAACTGTTATCAGAGCATAGATGGCAAAACGCGATCCGGTGGACGGTGTCCGTCCATAAAGGCTTTGATATTGATTATGACCTTCTCACCCATATCAATACGCCCTTCGATTGTTGCTGAACCCATATGCGGCAACACAACCACCTTGTCGGATGCCACAAGCTTCGGGTTGATCGCAGGCTCATGCTCAAACACATCAAGCGCTGCACCTGCAAGCTCACCTGACTCAATCTGACGGATCAGCGCGTTTTCATCCACAATCTCACCACGAGCGGTGTTTACGATGTACGCATCAGGCTTCATCAGCTTCAAACGGCGTGCGGAAAGCAGGTGGTAGGTACCCGGCGTATGCGGACAATGGATGGAGACGACATCCATGCGCGCAAGCATCTGATCCAGGCTCTCCCAGAAAGTAGCTTCCAGCTGCTCTTCAAGCTCCAGAGGCTCGCGAATTCGATTGTGGTAATGGATAGACATACCAAACGCTTTTGCGCGTCTGGCGACCGCCTGACCGATCCGGCCCATACCGATAATACCCAAGCGCTTGCCCCAGATACGACGACCAAGCATCCAGGTAGGAGACCAACCGTCCCATTCCTTGTTCTCAATCTTCTTCATGCCTTCAGAAAGACGACGCGGAACAGCCAGAATGAGCGCCATGGTCATGTCTGCAGTGTCTTCAGTCATCACACCAGCAGTATTGGTAACTGCAATACCGCGATTGTTGGCAGAGATAACGTCGATATTGTCGACGCCGTTACCGAAGTTGGCGATCATTTTCAGATTAGGGCCAGCCTGAGCCAAAACCGAAGCATCAATGCGGTCTGTAACAGTGGGGACAAGAACATCAGCAATTTTGACGGCTTCCACAAGCTCTGCCTGAGTGAACGGCTTGTCTTGCTCATTCAACCGTGTGTCGAAAAGCTCGCGCATGCGTGTTTCAACAACATCCGGCAGTTTCCGCGTCACAACCACAATAGGCTTCTTTTTTGGCATCGTCCCCGCCTTCTGTCAAAAATTCGAAGTTTTTTAACCCTGCCCTAATCACCATATGAGTCAATGACTCAAAGGTCTTACAGGCTGTCAAAGTTTCATTACCAAATGTTCCGGTGAAAACAAGACTTGTCAAACACGTCTACATCTAATAGCAGCCACTATCGGAAATCGCGAGATCTAAGGTATGATACTTGTGTCTCGATTTTAGTGAAAATTACGGATTAGCCTACGGGAAGTTTTGGTATCACTATGAAAAATAAAAGCTTTCGTACTCTTAGTGCCCTTGCAGCTGCTTTTCTATTATTCCTTTTTGTTTCCCCATTCGTAATCACCGCTCAGGCCCAATCTGCGGGTTCTGGTGTATCAGGTCTCCCAGTTCCACGTTTTGTCAGCCTTAAATCTGATAGAGTGAACGTTCGCAAAGGTCCAAGCAGAAACCACGACATTGGTTGGACTTTCGTTCGCAGCAGGCTGCCGGTTGAAGTCATTCAGGAATATGACGACTGGCGCCGCATTCGCGATTGGGAAGGCAAAGACGGCTGGGTTTTCAAAACCTTGCTGACTGGCTACCGCTCTGCACTGGTAACGCCTTGGCTGGAAAATACCGTTGAAACCACTCCTCTTCGTAAGCGACCCGGCCCGAATGAAGAGATCGTCGCGTTTCTTGAGCCTTTGGTCCTTGCTGGTGTTGTTGAGTGCACAGATGGCTACTGCCGAGTTTCTGGCAAAGATTTTGAAGGCTGGATTGATCAGAGCAGATTGTTTGGTGTTTATAAGAACGAGACAATCAACAACTGACCTCGGCACTAATAACAGATCAAAGAAAAAGCCTCTGAGGAAACTTGGAGGCTTTTTGTTTTTCACCTGAACAATCAAAAGAAACTTAAACAGTTTCCTTTGCGCGCATCAGCTTGTCGGCAGTCTTCAATTCTTTCATGCGAGGCATGGAAACGATGTTGTAACCAGAATCCACAAAGTGAACTTCACCAGTCACCCCACCAGACAGTTCTGACAGAAGGTAGAGACCAGAACCGCCAAGCTGTTCGGTTGTGACAGTCTGTTTCAGAGGAGAATTTGCCTGCTGGAAATTGAACATCAACCGGGCATCTGAGATGCCTGCGCCAGCAAGTGTGCGAACTGGCCCTGCAGATATTGCATTCACGCGGATGCCCTGCTCGCCAAAGTCCATAGCCAGATAACGTACAGATGCTTCCAATGCGGCCTTGGCAACGCCCATAACGTTATAGTTTGGCATCACGCTTGTCGCGCCGCCATACGTCAACGTAAGGATGGAGCCGCCGTTCGGCATCAAATCAGCCGCTCGCTTTGCAATCTCTGTGAAGGAGAAACAGGAGATCTGCATGGTGCGGGCAAAATTATCGCGGGTAGTGTCTGCATAACGGCCACGCAGCTCAGATTTGTCTGAAAACGCGATCGCGTGCACGAGGAAATCGATGGAGCCCCATTTTTCCTGGAGCTGAGAGAAAACTTTGTCCACGCTATCAATGTCTTCCACATCGCATGGAAGAAGCATGTCGCAGCCAACACTGTCTGCCAGTGGTTTTACGCGTCGGGCGAAGGCGTCACCTTGATAGGTAAACGCCATTTCTGCACCCTGTTCAGCAAGAGTTTTGGCTATGCTCCAGGCAATGCTGTGGTCATTGGCAACGCCCATAATCAGACCACGCTTGCCTTGCATAAGCTTGCTCATAGAAAACTCCTTTAATCAAAAGCTAAAGGAGCTGAGCAAGCTCAGGACCTCAAACTCAGTCTTTGTATCGCTTAAACACGACGGTCGCGTTGGTGCCGCCAAATCCAAAGCCGTTTGAAAGAACGCAATTCAATTCTGCATTATCTACGCGTTCTCTTACGATTGGCATATCCTCAAAATCCGGATCTAATTCTTCAATATGAGCAGAAGCCGCAATGAAATTGCCTTCCATCATAAGCAAAGAGTAGATCGCTTCATGAACGCCGGCAGCACCCAAGGAGTGACCAGAAAGCGCTTTAGTCGCAGAAATTGGCGGAACCTTGTCGCCGAACACGGCGCGGATCGCTTCAATTTCTTTGATGTCACCAACAGGTGTAGAGGTTGCATGTGGATTGATGTAGTCAATGTCACAATCAACGTCTTTAAGCGCAATCTTCATGCAGCGTGCTGCGCCTTCACCACTTGGTGCAACCATGTCGTGACCATCAGAAGTCTGACCGTAACCCACGATTTCTGCGTAGATTTTTGCGCCACGTGCTTTTGCATGCTCAAGTTCTTCAAGAACCAGCACGCCGCCACCGCCAGCAATAACAAAGCCATCACGGTTCTTGTCATAAGGACGAGAAGCCGTAGAAGGAGTGTCATTGTACTTGGAAGACATTGCGCCCATAGCATCAAACAGGTTGGAGAGTGTCCAGTCCAGTTCTTCGCCACCGCCCGCAAATACCACGTCTTGTTTACCCCATTGGATTAGCTCATAGGCATTACCAATACAGATATTGGTTGTCGCACAAGCTGCGGAAATGGAGTAGTTGACGCCGTGAATTTTAAATGGTGTTGCAAGCGTTGCTGAGTTCGTAGAGCTCATAGCTTTCGGAACAGCGGTCGGCCCGATGCGGCGTGGGCCTTTTTCACGAGTGATATCCGCAGCTTCAACGATTGCTTTGGTGGATGGTCCACCAGAACCCATGATCAGGCCTGTGCGGTCATTGGTAACCAGGTCTTCGGAAAGACCGGCATCTTCAATGGCCTGCTCCATGGCAATATAGTTCCATGCAGCACCTTCACCCATAAAGCGAGAAGTCCGACGGCCAAGTTTTTCCAATGGATCCAGGGTAGGTGCGCCATGAACCTGACAACGGAAGCCGAGCTTCTCGTAGTCTTCAGCTGCAACAATACCGGATTTACCTTCGTAAAGGCTTGCTTTCACTTCCTCAGCATTGTTGCCAAGAGGTGAAACAATACCCATACCAGTAACAACCACACGCCTCATCTAAGGTCTCCCGTGGGTTAAGTGGTCCGTTCGGACCAAATTCCAAAAAAGGGTTCATCATTCCACATGACAAACCCTCGCATAATTTGATTACTTATTTTGCTTCGTCTTGAAACAGACCAACACGCAGGTCTTTCGCAACAAAAATAGTCTCGCCGTCAGCTTTTACCCAGCCATCAGCAATTGCCAGTTTCAGGCGGGAGCGCATAACGCGCTTCATATCAACACCGAATTCCAGCATTTTTACGTCAGGAGTAACCTGACCTGTGAACTTAACTTCACCGGTAGAAAGTGCACGACCACGACCAGGCTCACCCAGCCAGCCAAGATAGAAGCCAGTCATCTGCCACAGAGCGTCCAAACCAAGACAGCCAGGCATAACAGGATCGCCCTGGAAGTGACATTCGAAGAACCAGAGATCTGGATTAATGTCGAATTCAGAACGAATTACGCCTTTGCCGTACTCGCCGCCTTCCTCAGAAATTTCGGTGACGCGATCAAACATCAGCATAGGAGGAAGTGGCAGCTGTGCATTGCCTTGGCCAAACAGCTCACCGCGACCACAGGCCAGCAGAGCTTCTTTATCGTAGCTTGAACGCTTCTCGTGCATTCTATTCCCGCATAATTTGTCGTTTGTTTGAGGCCAGAAAAACGTAGGGTTCACCTTACCTAAACGTAACGATGGTTCTAAGTATTAACTGTTCGGGCCTTCCTAGCACACGAGCCCGAATATCGAAAGAGCGATGTATGTGAGTTTGCGTGTGCTCAATGTACGCAGTTGTGTTAAACTTATACTATTCTTATTATTGTTATAAGCAGTCCGGTTAATCCTGCTTGGTTTTAGCTTGATGTATCAAGGGTTATGCTCCCTTATATTGAGAGTGCTTGGGTGCAGGTCAATAGGTTGCTTTTAATCTAATGCTGGTAGAATTGGTGCGTAGGTGTTAAAACCTCAGCACCCTAAAGAACTAAAGTAGGAAAAAATGAGCTCGCAGATTGCTAACGAACATCAAGATGTAACAGGGATGCTAAGAGACGCAGGTCTGCGCCCTACACGTCAGCGCGTGGCACTGGCTGAGCTTCTTTATTCTCAGGGTAATCGCCACATCTCGGCGGAAGTCCTTCACGAAGAAGCTATCCTTGCGAATGTGCCCGTCTCTCTGGCGACAGTTTACAACACACTTCATCAGTTCACTGAAGTTGGTTTGCTGCGTGAAGTTGCGGTTGAAGGAACAAAGACTTACTTCGACACCAACACCTCCGAGCATCACCATTTCTTCTTGGAAGATGAGAACCGTGTAATCGATATTCCAGACAGTGGCCTGACATTGGACAACTTGCCAGTCCCACCTGAAGGAATGGAGATCTCCCGCGTTGAAGTGGTTGTTCGTCTCCGTAAAAAGCAGATGCACTAAGAGCATCTGCTTTATTCAGGCAGCATCCTTTAAGATTTTCTCTTTGCTTTTGCAAAGATCATAGATAATGCAGCGATCGCATGCTGGCTTGCGCGCCTTACAGATGTAACGGCCGTGCAGGATAAGCCAGTGGTGCGCATGCTGCATGAAGTCTTGCGGAATTATCTTTTCCAGCTTTAGCTCTACATCCAGCGGTGTTTTGCCAGGAGCAAGACCTAGTCTGTTCGCAATTCGGAAAAGATGCGTATCAACGGCAATCGTTGGCTGTCCAAAAGCAATATTCAGCACAACATTTGCGGTTTTCCGTCCAACGCCCGGCAAAGCTTCCAGTTCCTCGCGGGTTTGCGGAACCTGCCCTCCATGATGCTCAATCAGCATTTGTGAAAGCAAAAACGTGTTCTTTGCTTTGTTCTTATAGAGCCCGATTGTGCGGATCTCTTCCCGGATCTTATCTTCTCCAAGAGCAACCATCTTCTCAGGCGTGTCCGCAATCTGGAAGAGATGTTTCGTCGCTTTGTTCACCCCGGCATCAGTCGCTTGAGCGGAAAGCACAACAGCGACCAGCAATGTGAACTCATTGGAATGATTAAGTTCCCCTTCCGGTTCTGGATTGTCTTTTTCAAATGCCGCAAAGATTTCGTAGATCTCGGCTTTAGAATACCTTGATCTGGAAACTGGCTTTTTGCGTGTACTGGAAGAAGATGCAACCTTCTTTGTTTTGGTAGCGTCAACCATAGGACTCTCGAAGGAAATAAGTGACTTTGCGTAGGCTCTGAAAGCTCTATACTCTTAAGCGATAAAGAGTAGCAATGAAACAGAGTGCGAAATAGCACCAATGCCCCATGATCTTCAAAAGCGGGAGCCTTATCCCCCTTTCTTTCAGGCTGTTCTAACCCCGCATCGCTCACTGTCTCGCCGAGGCGTGAACATCGTTCTTTGGTGCGCTGGCTTGATTGCTGGCTTCTATTCGCTCGTGCTTGTTTTGATGGGATTATGGCCTGCGCCGATCCTCCTGTCTTTGCCTGTTTTGTTCCTTTGGCTTGCGTTCAGGCACAACTTCGCCACGGCTGAAACCTACGAGGAAGTCAGCGTTTCCCCGCTTGAAGTCAGATTGAAGCATGTCACGTACAAAGGTGAAGTGCAGGAGTACGTGCTCAATCCGTTTCACATGAAACTCCATATCGAGCGGGATGAAGATGTTGGAGTTACCCGCATTTTGGTGCGTTCCGATCAGCTTTTCCTCATTGTTGGAGCGTTTCTGAACCCGGATGACCGGACCAGTTTTGCTACTGCGTTTTCCCGGGCAATCCACTCAGCGCGTAATCGTGGGTTTGATCACGCTTGAGCCTGAAATACCCGTTCCTATATACTCGCGTTTCGGGTGGCTCTAAGGCTGAGGATCATCTAGATTTCACCTAATGAGAAATGAAACCTAAGAGCCGTGAACCAAGATGTTTAATGCAGCCAATCTCGCAAATGGAACGTTTGTAGAAGACAGTTCTGCTCTTGAGGACTATCGCGTCGTCCAGAAAACCCTCCAAGGCATCTCCGAGAATTGGAGGGAACAGCCCTCCCTTGAAGAACTAGCCTACAGTGTTGGCCTTCAGCCAATTCAGCTTCAGCGGGTGTTCTCAAGATGGGCAGGCATAACTCCTAAACAGTTCCTGCAAGCCATCACCATCGATCACGCCCGCGCTCTTTTACAAGATTCCGCCAGCATTCTGGAAGCCTCGCTCGAAGTTGGCCTGTCAGGACCCGCACGTTTGCACGATTTGTTCGTGACACATGAGGCGATGACACCCGGTGATTATAAGCGCCGTGGAGCCGGCGTGAAGATAAGTTGGGGCTTTCACCCCTGCCCGTTTGGGATCGTGCTGCTAATGGTCACTGATCGCGGCTTAGCAGGGCTTGCATTTGCCGATACTGGCGAAGAAGCTAAAGCTCTTGCTGATATGAGCGAACGTTGGCCAGCTGCCGAATTTGAAGAGAACCAGCAGCTCACCGCTCCTTACGTCTCCCGCATCTTTGAGCCGAACAAGTGGAAGGAAGATCAACCGCTTCGTGTCGTCTTCATCGGAACAGACTTTGAAATCCGTGTCTGGCAAACGCTTCTGAAAATCCCTTTAGGCAAGGCTACCACATATTCAGAGATCGCGAATAACCTCGGCAATCCCAAAGCCTCTCGTGCTGTCGGAACAGCCGTTGGAAAGAATCCGCTGTCTTTCGTCGTTCCGTGTCACCGTGTCCTCGGGGCCAAGGGCAACATGTGTGGTTACCATTGGGGCATCACTCGTAAGCGTGCCATTTTAGGCTGGGAAGCTGGTGTTTCCGGCGTTCTGGATGGCATTGCTGCCACAGGATAATCGTTTCAGTTCCGATTCAATGCCGAGCAACGAAAAAAGGCGAGCGCCAGGCTCGCCTTTTTCATTTGAAAATCAAATGACTTACAGGTCAAATCCAAGGATCTTGCCAACGGTAAAGACGTCTTTATCACCACGACCGCAAAGGTTCATGACGATGACTTGGTCTTTATCCATCTTCGGCGCCATCTTAATAACCTGCGCAAGCGCATGGCTTGGCTCCAGAGCTGGAATGATGCCTTCAACACGGGTCAGCATCTGGAATGCATCCAAAGCTTCCTTATCGGTTGCAGGCACGTAGTTCACACGGCCCGTATCCTTCAGCCAGGAGTGCTCTGGGCCAATACCAGGATAGTCCAGACCAGCAGAAACGGAATGTCCTTCAAGGATCTGTCCGTCATCATCCTGCAGCAGATAAGTGCGGTTGCCATGCAAAACACCCGGCTTACCTGCATTGAGTGACGCGCAATGCTCTTCACCCTGAAGGCCTTTACCACCAGCTTCAACGCCGTAAATCTCAACGGATGGATCGTCAAGGAACGGGTGGAACAGGCCAATCGCATTGGAGCCACCACCAACAGCAGCAACGAGAGCATCTGGCAGCTTGCCTTCGGCTTTCATCAGCTGTTCTTTGGTCTCTTCCCCAATCACAGACTGGAAATCACGAACCATCTCTGGGTATGGATGCGGGCCAGCAGCTGTACCTATCAGGTAATACGTGTCTTCCACGTTGGTCACCCAATCACGCAGCGCTTCATTCATCGCATCTTTAAGAGTACCAGCACCCGCTGTAACGGGAACAATTTCAGCACCCAGCAGTTTCATGCGGAACACGTTCGGCTTCTGACGCTCAACGTCGGTCGCACCCATGTAAACAACGCATGGCAAACCAAAGCGAGCACAAACTGTTGCTGTCGCAACACCATGCTGACCAGCGCCGGTTTCTGCAATGATGCGGGTTTTACCCATGCGCTTGGCAAGTAGGATCTGACCAATACAGTTATTGATCTTGTGAGATCCGGTGTGGTTCAGCTCATCACGCTTAAAGTAAACCTTCGCACCGCCCAGTTCTTCAGTCAGCCGTTCAGCGAAATAAAGTGCAGATGGGCGACCAGTGTAGTGGGTGTTCAGGCTCTCAATTTCAGCAGCATAAGCAGGATCAGCCTTGGCGTCACTGTAAGCCTTTTCCAAATCAAGGATCAAAGGCATGAGCGTTTCAGCAACGAAACGACCCCCAAAATCACCAAAGTGGCCGCGATCATCCGGACCGGAACGCAATGTGTTGGCTTGCTGGTTCATTAACTCTTCCCAAATTCACTCGGCAACGCTGCGCACTTCATGCACAAAAGCCTCAATCAACTCGATGTCTTTAACGCCCTTCTCGCGTTCGACGCCGGAGGAAACATCGACATCGCTCACTCCAGAGATAGCCAAAGCTTCGCGGACGTTTTCAGGGCTTAAGCCGCCAGAAAGCATGATAGGCTTTCCAAGTTCTAGGCCTTGTAGCAGTTTCCAGTCGAAGCTGACACCATTTCCTCCCGGAATATCGGAATTTTTTGGTGGCTTTGCATCAAGAAGAAATCGATCTACATGCGGAACATAGGGCGCAAGTGCCTCCACGTCTTCTGCAGATGAAATCCCGCAGGCTTTCATGACAGGCAGACCAAAAATCTCCCGAATTTCGGCACAGCGCTCAGGGCTTTCACTCCCGTGCAGCTGCAAAACATCTGGTGCGATGGTGTCGACAATTTCCTTCAGACCTGCATCATCCATATTCACAGTAAGCGCAACAATCTGCGTTTTGCCGCGCACATGGTCTGCCAGCTCTTTGGCTTTAGCCATCGGAACATAACGCGGACTTTTCGGAAAAAAGACAAATCCGATCATATCGACTTGTTCTTTCGTAACCGCGTCCGCAGTTTCCTTTGTAGAGATGCCGCAGATTTTTATCATAGCGGAAGAGACCATATTTGCACCGTGTTCAAGCAATACCAGAATGACCGTTAGACCAAAATTATCGGGGTTTGTCACCCTGTTCTGGTCATTTATGGAACCTGAACTGGACGGGACCAATGAGAATATCTGGAGTTTATCGCGGTCATCTGGTGACCCTTGGTATATGTGGAGCACTCGTTGCTTTTGCAAGCAGCTCCCCAGCACAGACAGTTTACCAGCACCAGCCACAAGTGCCTATCGGGTTTGATCAGGCATGCGCTGGCACGTATGCAGTTAAGCCATTGAAGTCAGGCGTGCTTAACCTCCGTACCGGCCCCGGAACCAATTACAACGTCATCGGCCGCCTCATCCCCAATCAGGCAATCAACATCGCCGACTGCAAAGGCAACTGGCTAGGTATCCGCGACGCTCAAACCTCAGAACAAATCGGCTGGGTCCACAAAGGCTACATGCGTCGCGTCTAACCCACGAACGGGCACCTCCCTGTCAGCTTCTCAACTCACCTCCTCGGTTGAGAAGCTCCCTTGGTGGCATCAGCGTTCACATCCCCGTCAAAGTGCAGAATAGCAAGGGCTTCGTTTTTGTGTTGAAGCGCCTTCTCTCTGAAGTACTGCTCCAGATCAATCCGCTGTGCAGCCGCTTTCTGACTGTCTACCTCAAACCAATCACCCTCTGCGTTCTTCCGGAGGGCGATGAAGTGCGCGCCTGCTCCAACAACCAAACGATCTACATCAGCATCGCTTGTGATCTCTTTGACCTTGTCGACGTTCTTCTGCAGGTCAGCTGGCGTTTTGGGCTTATCCAAAAAAGTGTCTTTCAGATCTGGAAGGCCAAGCTCTTTCTGTTTCGCTTTCATGATCGCAACAGCAGAATGAGGGTCTGAGCCACGCTCTCTGATGTAGTCAGCTGGTGATACGCCGCCTAAGAGTTGAGAAAACTGCTTCTTCGCAGCCTTGCGATAGAAATCTTCAGGGTCTTTTGCCTTCTCTCGGAGCATGTCGTCCATTTTCAGGCCAGGATAGAAGTTCTTCAGCTCACTGAAGAGTTGCCTGTCAGTCTGAGCCTTAAAACCTTCGACACTGGTTGCCAACAAACCATCCTCCATATCTTGAGGGGTAATGGCCCCAAAACCAAGACAAGCGTTGATGGAGTGCTTCAGACAGAACATTCCATCTTGTTGCTCACAGTAGAAATCAGGGTTAGGACCGTTCGGTGTCGCTCTTGAATCGACGTTGTTCCGAATACCTTTAGCTCTATGTTTGTATCGAATCTCATCTTTCTTGAGATGATGAGGTGTTGGAGCAGGAGCACTCAGTGATTTGTTATAATAGTTTTGTGCCTGCATGTATGCGTCGTTGAGAAGTGGCAGTAATGCTTCGGCTTTGGCAACCCGGTTTGGGTCTTTTGATGCAAGCGTGAGATTAATTTCTCTTATTTTATCAGTTATTTGTCCAAGGTAAGTCCCAAGCTGCGTTTGCTGTTGGGGATTTTTCAGGTCTGTTTTGTTTTTCCTCAAAAAGGCTGCCTTTGCAGCGACTGCTTTTGCCTTAGCGCGGCATTCATTAGCACTTGCTCGAAGAGACTCTTCTAGCTGTTGCGCTGCCATCGCTCCTTGGTAGATGTCTTGAGCTTGTAGGATGAAGCCATCCAATCTCGGCATTAATTGCGCAGTTCGCTGAATTCGATCTTCGTGACTGGTCGCCAGGATGCCTCCGATTTCAGTGATCAGCCCACCGATTTGCGTTAGCAAGGCAGCATACCTTTGTTGTTTGCCTGGATCTAAGATTTGTGGCTGTTGAGCCTCCAGCTTCTTCGCTGTGCGTTGTGCAGTGTTAAGCGCTGTGCGATATGCGCCAGCTTGCTGCCGTTCTTCAGCGATGCGTTGTTCGTCCCGTTGTTGAGTGGAACGGAGAGAATTCATGGAATTTGCTTCATCGATACATGCTTGTAGGTTACTTGCCATCCCCTCAAGCTGGACCAGTTCCGCCCGTGCATCACTGACTTTGTCTCTCTGAATCAAATCAGAAATCATGCTGTCCATCTGATCAGCAAGAAGTTTGTAGGTAGCAAAATCTTCCTGCTGTTTTTGATCTTGAATAATAGCTTCCTGGGCGAGCAGATTTTTTATACGAGTCATAATGGCTTGATGCTCAGCTTTAACCTGTTCGGCAGGTGATTTTGTTGGCTTGGCCTGCGACTGCGATGTTCCGGATTGATCACCGCCGCTATTGGCAGCTTGTGTAGATTCCAGCAAAAACTCCATTGAAGTGATTGCAGATGTACAAGTTTGCAGCTTTCCTTTTGCTTCCTGAATTTTTTCGCTCGCTACGTACTGTAAGCCTTCTGAGATATAAGATTGGGCCGCTTCTGCGAAGGCCGTGAACTGTTTAGATATTTGAGGATCAGTGAGTGCACCTTTGTTTTTGATGACTCTGTTGAGCTCTGTTTGTGCAGCCTGAAAATCTCCGTGGCACTCATCCAGTTCTTGCTGAAGGGTATTGCCTGCTTGTTGCTGTCCCGCATCACCAGGGTCAGAGGGAAAAGTATCAAAGGATTTTGAGACGCATAGTTCTATTTGCCGTAGCTCATCCCTCAACGTGGCAATATTACTCTTCACTTTATCTTCTGCGGCCCTGCCATCGCCCTCTATGAGAACTTCGGTATCTGCTACAAGGTTGATCGCTGTCTGGTAATGTTTTTCAAAATCCCTTTTGGCGGCTTTGTCTGGAATAGAGTTGATCTGCTGATAATTGAGCTGGAGATCTATCTTATACCCCTTCAACTCGCGGGCATATTTAGGGTCCATCGGAGTCCAGGTGTTGGTACCTGTCGCATATTCCATTTGCTCGACAAGGTGATCAATTGATGCCAGAACAGGCCGCGCTTCTTTGAGCTCGTCTTTCTTGAGCATACCTTCAGCAGTTTTAATCTGTGTCTTAGCCTGCTTGTGCTGGTCTTCAAATTCTTTCTTGGCCTGCTTGTCGGTGATTGTTTTCCGAAGTTTGTAGGCGCTCGCCATACGACTCTTCGCGTCACTCAACGCAGTCTTTGCGTTATCCAGGTCCGTGGTTTGTTTTCTGACAAGAGCTACCAGCCCTTCCAGTCCTTTCAGATTGGATTCTGTCTGGAATATTAGATCATCGGCCTGCTTAAGATTGCCAGTGAGAATATGTTTGGCGGTCTCTCCAATGTTCCATTCAGCCTGCTTATAAATATCATTGAAGTACTGCTGTTGTTCTGGATTATGGATCTCTTTTTTCAAAGACCCATAGAAAGCCAAACGACTTGCATTCTCTTCAAGTTCCTTTTGCCGCTTGGCAGCTGATAGATCCTGTTTAGCTGCTCCATTCGCTGCACCACCGCTCTCACGGGTGAATAAGTTGCCCATCGCATCAAGAATTGCCGCAACATCATCCAAGGCTTCGTTTGCATCAGCAATATTGGGAACCTTCAGATAATTATCCGCTAGAGTGAGATAATCTTGGCAATTTTTATAAAGCGGCACAAATGTATCAATTTGTGCCTGAGTTTTAAGGTTCTTCTTCTCTGTCGCGTATTTCTTGAGAGCTTTTTTGTAGTTGGAACTCTTTTGCTTGCAGTGAGCTGCAACCTTGGCAGGGGTTGGGTCGCCATCATATGCATTAAACGGCCACGAGTATTGTTTGTAAATTTTCTGTGCCCATTGGTGTTCAGCAACTTCAAGCTTACCCTTAGCCATAGATCGACTCCCAACTTCAGCCTTTTGCTAAGGCTATCAATGTTGGGGCCAACAATATCTATAAATACGGACCCAATTCGCATGCATTTAGGTGGCAAGGTGAAGAGAGGTTTGAAGCCGTACAGTGTTTTTTGAGAGATCTGTAATTAATAAAATTTCATCTAGCTAGAAGTGTAATGCTGTCAGGTGCTTAGGGAATAAAAAAGCGCTGCAGAAGCGGCGCTTTTCCTGATCTCACAATTCCGTCAGACCTAAGTGATGTTGTAAGCTGCAATGGCTGCCATATTGAAGATCTCACTATCCTTGGCACCCATCGGTACAATCTGAACCGGCTTGTCCATACCAACCAGCAGCGGGCCGATAAGTGTTGAGCCGCCAAGCTCTTCCAGCAGTTTTGTCGCGATGGAAGCAGAGTGGAACGCTGGCATGATAAGTACGTTCGCCGGTCCATTCAGACGACAGAACGGATAAGCCGCCATCTTCTCCATGTTGAGCGCGATGTCTGCGCCCATCTCGCCATCGTACTCAAAGTCCACACGGCGGCGATCAAGGATCTTTACTGCTTCCTGAAGACGCTCAGTCCGCTCACCCTTAGGATGGCCGAATGTGGAGTATGCCAGCATAGCCACACGCGGTTCAGAACCTAAACGGCGAGCAACATGCGCCGCTTCTTCCGCAATATCCGCCAGTTCCTCTGATGTCGGCATGTCATGAACAGCCGTATCGGCCACAAGAACGGTTTTACCCGGTGTCACCACAAGCGAAACGCCAATCACACGGTGCCCCGGTTTGGTATCGATACAGCGGCTGACGGTTTCCAGCGCAACGGAATAGTTTCGTGTTGTCCCTGTTACAACGCCATCAGCATCACCGCGTGCAACCATAATGGACGCCCAGTAGTTACGGTCATTGTTGACGAGACGCTGACAGTCACGTTGCAGATACCCCTTACGCTGCAAGCGAGAGTACAGGTATTCCGCGTAATCCGCATTGCGAGTGGATGAACGTGCGCTTTCAAGGCGAATGCCCGGGCGGTTCACATCAATACCGGCAGATGTTGCATTGGCGCGGATCTCATCTTCACGGCCAACAAGGATAGCCTCACCCAGCCCTTGTGCAACGAAGGCGGAAGCTGCGCGAATAACCGCTGGCTCTTCCCCTTCCGCAAACACAATGCGCTTCGGATTCTGGCGCACTTTAGAGATGATCCGCTGCAAAGTACCGGCAATCGGATCACGACGACCCTGCAGCTGCGCACCATAAGCATCCATGTCCACAATCGGGCGACGCGCTACGCCGCTGTCCATCGCAGCCTGTGCAACTGCTTGAGGGATACGGGAAATCAGGCGCGGATCAAACGGAACCGGAATGATGTATTCGGGACCGAAACGAGGGCGGCTACCACGATAAGCCGCTGCAACTTCATCAGGAACATCTTCGCGAGCCAGCTCAGCCAGTGCCTGAGCACAAGCAACTTTCATCTCATCATTGATGGTTGTTGCGTGAACGTCCAACGCACCGCGGAAGATATACGGAAACCCGAGAACATTGTTCACCTGGTTCGGATAATCAGAACGACCGGTTGCAACAATAGCATCTGGACGAACTTCCTTAGCTTCTTCTGGTGTAATCTCAGGATCAGGGTTCGCCATCGCAAAGATAATTGGGTCCGGTGCCATGGTCTTCACCATGTCAGGCGTCAAAGCACCCTTCACGGAAACACCGAAGAACACATCTGCACCATCCAGCGCATCTTCAAGGGTGCGCTTGTCTGTTTTCACAGCATGAGCGCTCTTCCACTGGTTCATCCCAGCTTCACGCCCCTGATAAATCACGCCTTTTGTATCGCACAGAAGAACGTTCTCATGTGGAACACCCATCGCTTTAACAAGTTCGATACAAGCAATGCCAGCCGCGCCCGCACCATTACAGACCACTTTCACATCTTTGATGTCGCGATCTGTCATATGAACCGCGTTGATCAAGCCCGCTGCTGCGATAATAGCAGTGCCGTGCTGATCATCATGGAACACCGGAATATCCATGATCTCACGAAGACGCTGCTCGATGATAAAGCAATCCGGTGCCTTGATGTCTTCCAGGTTGATACCGCCGAAAGAAGGGCCGAGATGCTTTACAGAGTCGATGAATTCCTCAACGTCGGAAGTGTCCACCTCAAGGTCAATGGAATCCACATCAGCAAAGCGCTTGAAGAGAACTGACTTACCTTCCATCACCGGCTTGGAAGCCAACGCGCCAAGGTTTCCAAGCCCAAGAATTGCAGTCCCGTTGGAGATAACCGCAACCATGTTGCCTTTGGTGGTGTAGTCGTATGCCTTGCTTTCGTCTTCCGCAATTGCCAGCACAGGAACAGCAACGCCAGGAGAATAGGCCAGGCTCAGGTCGCGCTGAGTGGCCATTGGCTTGGTTGGCGAGATTTCAAGCTTGCCCGGTTTACCTTCGTTATGGAAGGCTAACGCGTCTTGGTCAGTAAAGCTGACCTGCGAGCTTGCTGTTTTATCAGTGGTTGGCATGCGAAAAATTCCTCACCCTCAAGCGCAGTGTTCTTTTCAAATATCACTGGACGACATTATCCCCGTAAAATCTCGTTCTCAAGCTGTGAACTAAACTGACACGGGTGAAACACATAGAACCATTTGCTAGTGTCTGCGCCATGACTACAGCAGATATTGAAAAGCCTTCCCCAGCAAAAGGCCGCGTCACACCCATGATGGCGCAATATATTGAGATTAAGACGGCGAATCCGGACAGTCTCCTGTTCTACCGAATGGGTGATTTCTACGAGCTGTTTTTTGAAGATGCAGAAGTTGCATCTCAGTCTCTCGGAATTACGCTCACCAAACGTGGCAAGCATAATGGTGATGATATTCCCATGTGCGGCGTTCCCGTGCATGCCGCTGATGATTATCTGCAAAAACTGATCGGCCTTGGCCACCGTGTTTCCGTCTGTGAGCAGACTGAGAACCCGGCAGAAGCCAAAAAACGTGGCTCTAAATCTGTAGTTCGCCGCGATGTTGTGCGTTTGGTGACACCGGGCACTATCACGGAAGACCGCCTTCTGGATGCCAGACGAAACAACTTCCTTGCCTCGTTAGCGCGGGTCAAAGGCGGAAGTGCAGCTGACGGAAACCTCTACGGCCTCGCCTGGATTGATATGTCCACGGGCATGTTCCGTGTGGCTGAGAGTGATGACGTGCGCCTTGCTGCTGATTTGGCGCGCATTGATCCATCAGAACTGGTGCTTGCTGACGCACTTCTTCAGGAAACCGAGTTGCGAGCGACAGTCGAAGGACTTGGCGCTGCCCTTTCTCCTGTACCCCGCACGTTCTTTGATGGCGCAAATGCTCAGGATCGTCTCTCCACCTACTTCTCCGTGGGCACACTGGACGGTTTCGCTAACTACACTCGTGCTGAATTGATCGCAGCCAGCGGCATTCTGGCCTACATCGACAAAACCCAGCTCGGCGAGCGCCCTCCTCTGGATCCGCCGGTTAAAGAAGCCGCTGCTGGCCAGCTGCTGATTGATCCGGCAACCCGCGCCAACCTTGAGCTGACCCGAACCCTTTCCGGCGAGCGTCGTGGCAGCCTGCTGTCTGCCATCGATAAAACCGTGACTGGAGCTGGTTCTCGTCTGCTTGCCAGTCGTCTTTCAGGGCCCCTTACGGACCCGGAACAAATCCGCCATCGTCAGGATACCATTGCGTTCTTCGCGTCCGACACCATGCAGCGAGAGGATATTCGCTCACTGCTGAAGTCCGCGCCGGATATGTCTCGTGCGCTGTCGCGTCTTGCTGTGGATCGCGGCGGTCCGCGTGATTTGCAGTCCATCGCGTCTGCAATGAAGTCTGCCCGAGAAATCGCAGGTCTTCTGGCCTCTGGCGGCGCCTTCCCTCAGGAAGTTGGCTTTGCTGTTCAAAAGCTGGAACAAGCGCCACATGCGCTGGGTGACAAGCTTGCGCTGGCAATTGCAGAAGAACCGCCCCTTCTCAAGCGAGATGGCGGCTTTATTGCTCATGATTATCATCCAGACCTTGATGAGCTCAAAGCGCTTCGCGATCAAAGCCGAAAAGTCATCGCACAGATGCAGGCGGACTTGGCCGAAGAGCTTGGCATCCGCTCATTGAAGATTAAGCACAACAACGTGCTTGGCTGGTTCATGGAAGCGCCGACCGCGCAGTGTGATCCGATGAAGGATGATCCTGCCCGCTTTATCCATCGTCAGTCCATGGCTGGCGCCATGCGCTTCACGACCACTGAACTGGCTGACCTGGAAAGCAAGATCGCAAGTGCAGGTGAACGTGCACTTGCGATTGAGCTGGAAATTTTCAACGAGCTGACCAAAGCTGTTGTTGAAGCCGGTGGCCAGATCAAAGCAGCAGCTGAAGCTCTCGCAATTTTGGATGTTTCAACCTCTCTTGCGGTTTTGGCAGAAGCGGAAAACTACATCCGTCCAACTGTAGACGGCTCGCTCGCATTTACGATTGAAGGCGGTCGCCACCCTGTGGTGGAGCAAGCTCTTCGCAAATCTGGCGAACCTTTTGTGGCAAACAATGCCAATCTTGGCCCGCAGGAAACCTACGAAAATGGCCAGATCTGGCTGATCACTGGTCCCAACATGGCCGGTAAATCAACCTTCCTACGCCAGAATGCATTGATCGCTGTACTGGCTCAAATGGGTAGTTTCGTTCCTGCAACCACTGCCCATATTGGTATCGTGGATCGCTTGTTCTCACGTGTTGGGGCTGCGGATGACCTTGCCAGAGGCCGCTCAACCTTCATGGTTGAGATGGTGGAAACGGCTGCTATTCTCAATCAGGCAACGGCCCGCTCTCTGGTTATTCTTGACGAAATCGGACGCGGAACGGCGACTTTTGACGGACTTTCCATCGCATGGGCTGCCATTGAGCATCTGCACGAAACCAACCGCTCTCGCTCTCTGTTCGCGACGCATTACCATGAAATCACAGCACTTTCGCAGCGTTTGGAGCGTCTCAACAACGCGACCGTGCGTGTGAAAGAGTGGAAAGGTGACGTTGTCTTCCTTCACGAGATCGTCGAAGGCGCTGCTGATCGTTCCTACGGTATTCAGGTGGCAAAGCTTGCTGGCCTGCCGAAAACCGTTGTCAGCCGCGCACAAAAGATCCTGACGCAGCTGGAAGAGCAAGACACCAATAAGCCTTCTGAGACGCTTTTGGACGACCTGCCACTCTTTGCTAGTTTCTCTCAACCTCTGGAAACCATTCCGGAGCCGGAAGAACATGAAGAAGCCTTTGTTTCCAATGAACTTGTTGAACTGCTGGAGACCTTTGATCCGGATGACATGACACCCCGTCAGGCTCAGGAAGCGCTCTACGCTCTCAAGCAAAAGCACAAAGAGCTCAACTCAAACTGAGTTGAGTACAGAAAACACAAACAAGTTTAGCACCGCTGGAAATCTCCGGCGGTGTTTTCATGTGAAACCCGATAATCGGGATGAGCAAGGCGGCAGGCAATACCTGCGCTTTTTATTAGTAATGAGTCTTCGGCATTGGCTACACGCCTTGCCCGGGCTTTCTTTCGATGAACAACGTCGCCTCTTTTGCCTATAAGGCACGATAGTCAGTTTCCTGAAAAGACAGTGGCTTACCCAGACACGTTTCCATGCCCAAACAGTTCCTCCGTCTTTGACAAACACATCTGCAAAAGCAGGGTTTTACTGCCGGTACATCTGCATCTATCACCGCGTGATACCCTATAGTCCTGGGCCCTTCCCCTCAAACCATGCGGTCACGTTTGAAGTTCGGTTCACCGGACCTTTGAAAGGTGCGTTACGTCTTCCAGAAGCCCCGCCCAGCCTACGACAAACTGACGGTCGCTCCGCCAGCAGCCCGTTACGTAGGCATACGATTAGAATATGGGAGGAAGTCTGGAAGGGGATAAGTTTTTTGAGACAGTCTTTGCTCCACCCATCAATGTCATCCCGGGCGAAGACCCGGGACCCATACCCCCAGTATTAGAGATTGCTTGAACGCCTCAGTGAAATAGTGAAGCAACCAGTTATGGATCCCAGCTCAAAAGCTAGGACGGCACCAAAGGAGTTTAACTGATGCACTCTCTTAGTGACTACCTGCTGTGAAACCGGAATGCGCTCATGCTGATTGAGCGGTAAGTGAAGCTCTCATGCAGCTTTTCGCCAAATGACTTTTCTCCAGCAGCACCAAAAGCCACAAGAAGCGGAAGGAAATGCTCATCTGTTGGCAGTGCTTTCTGATAGTATTTGTGGTTGCTGGAAGAAAGCAATGCACAGGTCTCTCCTCGTTCAGCCAGATCACTAACCCAGTGATCGAACTCAAGTGCCCAGTCAGGAACGTCGCCGTTTGCGGCCACTTCGGCAAAGTTATGCGTTAGAGCACCACTGCCAATAACGAGGATGCCCTCATCCGCCAAAGGCGCAAGCGCACGACCCAGATTGTAGCTTTCCTCGCTGCCATAGGCGTAAGGCAGTGAAATCTGCACAACAGGGATATCTGCCTTGGGAAATGCAAGAGATAACGGGACCCATGCACCGTGGTCCAAACCCCATGAATTATCTTCGCACACGGTTAGGCCATAGCGCGTAATGGCGTCATGTGTGCGGGCAACCAACCAGCTTGGCGCATCTGCGGTGTATTGCATGTCATAGAGTTGCTGCGAGAAACCGCGAAAATCATGGATGGTCTTCAACGGGCCAGCTGACGTGATGACAAGCCGGTCTGTTTGCCAGTGAGGTGAGATGATCACGATGGCATTGGGCTTAACCTCTGAAACACAAAGGTTTTTGAGGAACTGGTGAGCTTCCAGCTCAGGTCTTATTGCGAGATCTGGTGCTCCATGGGGCAAAAAGAGAGGTGATTGTTTCATGTGAAACGCTTTTTTGTTTCGGTTTGTTGATGAATTCCTTATTCTCAACAGTGTATTGCATCAGTGAATTGCGACCAATCTCAGTAAAGTTGATAGGACTGTTCACTGAAAGTGACCTTATCGCAGGATAAGGAGCTTGATCGAATTTCATGCGCCTACTGGAAGAAATTGCAAACTCCTGTTAGAAAAGACGCCTCTTATCAATGGGCCTCTTCATGACACCAAAACTAAAAATTACGCGCCTTCCCCACAGCGAAGGATTAGAGCTTCCTGCTTATCAAAGTGCAGAGGCTGCTGGTTTGGATTTGCAGGCAGCAAATACAGATGCGATTGAGTTGAAGCCCGGACAGCGGGCGATGGTGCCAACAGGCCTGTCACTTGCGCTGCCATCTGGTCATGAGGGGCAGGTTCGCCCGCGCTCTGGTCTGGCCGCTAAACATGGTGTGACGGTCCTCAACACTCCAGGTACTGTTGATGCTGATTATCGCGGCGAAGTGAAGGTCATCCTGATCAATCTAGGGGAAGACACCTTTGTGATTGAACGCGGAATGCGCATCGCTCAAATGGTCGTTGCTCCCGTTACGCAAGTGCAGATCGAAGAAGTCAAAGAGCTGGAAACCACCGAACGTGGTGCAGGCGGATTTGGTTCCTCTGGCGTTTAAGCGCATCTTTAAAGGATACGCTGGAAGAAAACTGGAGCATCTCGCGTCAACTCCCATGAAGGCGAGAGGCTCCGCGGAATACAAGGAAGAATTATGAAGCCGGAACTGGTGATTTTCGATTGTGATGGCATTCTTGTCGACACCGAAACCATAGCGAATGAAGTCCTTTCTGACTTCATGAAGAAAATCGGCCTCGATTTTTCGCCTTTGGAATGTCACCACCGCTTTACCGGCACCGCAATGGACACCATCAAGGAAGAAGCCGAGCGTTTAAGCGGCGAGAAGCTACCTGATGACTGGGCCGCGCAAGTCCGTCAGGCTGATCTGGTCGCATTTGAAGCTGGTATTGAGCCTATTCCGGGTATTCTGGATGTTGTTGCACATCTGAAAGCGGAAGGCATTCCATTCTGCGTTGGGTCTTCAGGCCGCTATGAAAAAATGCAGATGACGCTTGGCTCCTCTGGCCTCTGGGAAACCTTCAAGGACGTGCTCTATTCTGCGCAGGATTGCAAAATGGGCAAACCAGCACCGGATATCTTTCTCTACGCTGCCAAGGGTATGGGCTTCAAGCCGGAGCAATGCGTTGTAATTGAAGATAGTATCGCTGGCATCAAAGCCGCGAAAGCCGCAGGAATGCGCGTCTTCAACTACACAGGCGATGTAAACGCAGACATCGAGCAGGCCAAATCTCTGGGCGCAACCACCTTCGGTCACATGTCTGAATTACCTGCCCTGTTGGGTCTCGAAGCGCTGGATCAAACCACCGCATAACTCATCTATTTCTGAGGAAACGGTCTTTTCTGCAAAAGACCATACTAAATCATCCCTCAGATAGAATGTAATTCTATGTTTCTGCTATATTTTGCATCATGTTTCTACGTCCTGTAGTTTTCGGGGTTTTTGAAACCTCGAAAACCCTCGTTACACTTCCTACATTTCATTAAGAAATTTAATGAGGCTGCAGCTCGGGATTCTTACGCCGAGACAGGGCTCAAACTCACAAGCAAATTGCATAAAGGGAATTTCGATGAGCACTTCCAAGCCGGGTCGTGGAAAAATTTACTCTTCCATCACTGAGACTATCGGAAATACACCAATCGTACGTCTGGACCGTTTGGCAAAGGCTCACGGCGTCAAAGGCAACCTGCTTGCCAAACTCGAGTTCTTCAACCCGATTTCCAGCGTGAAAGACCGTATCGGTGTCGCAATGGTTGAGGCAATGGAAGCCGCGGGCAAGATCATTCCGGGCAAAACCACTCTGATTGAGCCAACCTCCGGCAACACAGGCATTGCGCTTGCATTCGTGGCAGCTGCGAAAGGTTACCGCCTGATCCTCGTAATGCCAGAGACCATGTCTATCGAACGCCGCAAGATGCTGAAGCTTCTGGGCGCTGAGATTGATCTGACTGAAGGTCCAAAGGGTATGAAGGGTGCCGTTGCACGTGCGGAAGAGCTTCTTCAGGAGATTCCAGACGCAGTAATCCCGCAGCAGTTCGAAAACCCGGCCAATCCTGAAATTCATCGCAAAACGACAGCAGAAGAAATCTGGAACGATACCGACGGAAACGTTGACGTATTCGTATCCGGCATCGGCACTGGTGGCACCATCACAGGCACCTCTCAGGTCCTGAAAAAGCGCAACCCGGCCCTTCACGTGGTCGCTGTTGAGCCAACTGATAGCCCGCTCCTGTCCGGTGGTCAGCCTGGCCCGCACAAAATTCAGGGTATCGGCGCAGGCTTCGTGCCGGGCGTACTGGACACCACTGTTTATGATGAAGTGGTCACCGTTTCCAATGAGGATTCGTTTGCGCTGTCTCGTGAAGTGGCAAAAACAGAAGGTGTTCCGGTCGGCATCTCTTCCGGTGCTGTTTTGAAGGCAGCGATCGAAGTTGGCCAGCGGGACGAGATGGCGGGCAAAAACATCGTCATTATCATCCCAAGCTTCGCAGAGCGTTATCTCTCAACCGCGCTCTTTGAAGGTCTGGATGTATAATTCCTACGAGATCTGACATGAATTAAGGGAGGCAGTTGCCTCCCTTAATTCATGTCAAAGTCATTTCGAGTCTGAATCGAACCATGCTTACTCAGGCGGAGTGCCATTTCGTTCAAGAATTTCGCCAGCTAAGTAAAGTGAGCCACCAAACAGAATGCGCGGTGCTTCGTCTTCATCCTGCGCACGACGTCTGATCTCTGCGATTGCTCTGTCCATGGTGCCATGAGCCGATGCTGAAAGGCCCGCAGTCTGTGCAATCTCCGCAAGTTCAATCGGAGAACGTCCTGCGCTCGTGGTGGTCAAAGGCACGCAGATGACATGCTTCGCCAGCCCTTCAAACTGCTCAAAGAACCCTTCCGGATCTTTGGTGCTCATCATGCCCATGACCAGATAGGTCGGTCGGGATGCCTTATCCGTCAAATCTGCGAGGAAAGAGGAAATCACCTTTGCCGCGCCGGGATTATGTCCGCCATCCACCCAGATCTCACTGCTTTCCGGCAGTTCGTCAAACAGCTTGCCTTCATAAAGAGGCTGCATCCGTGCAGGCCAGTTGATGGAGCGCAGTGCTTTATCGCAAGCAGCGCGAGCCTCTTCACTCTCTAGCAAGCCGGCCGCCCGCAATGCAGCCAGCGCGAGGCCGGAGTTGGACAATTGATGGAACCCGGCAAGCTTTGGCGGCGAAAGGTCCAGCAAGCCAAATTCATCCTGATAAACCAGCCGACCGCCCTCTTCCCATGCAGAAAACTCCTGTCCCTGGAACCAGATAGGCGCCCGCTCCCGCCCGGCTTTGTTCTCAATCACATCCCACACAGCATCCGCTTGTGGACCCACGACAACAGGACAACCCGGCTTGATGATCCCAGCTTTCTCCAGTGCAATGCCTTCAAGGCTGTCACCCAAGAAGTTCTCGTGGTCCTTAGAGATCGGAGTAATCACACTCACCAGTGGCTTCTCAACGACATTGGTGGCATCCAAAACACCGCCAAGCCCAACTTCCAGAACAAGGTAATCAGCAGGGTTGTTGGCAAACAGGTAGAACGCAACAGCAGTCGTTGCCTCAAAAAATGTCAGCTCTTGTCCGCCATTAGCTTTCTCAACCTGCTCAATCGCTTCAAGCAGTGCATCATCTTCAACAAAGCGTCCTGTACCACCCAGCCGAATGCGCTCGTTGAAACGAACCAGATGCGGTGAGGAATACACATGAACGGTTTTCCCCTGCGCCTCCAGAAGGGCTCTGACTGAGGCTCCAGTAGAGCCTTTGCCATTGGTTCCTGCGATATGGAAGACAGGTGGAATGCGTGTCTCAGGGCTTCCCAGCGCCTTCATGACCCGATGCATACGATCCAGAGACAGATCGATCTCATCGGGATGAAGCTTCATCAAACGATCAAGGGCGGCTTTGATCTTGTTCATTGGTGATCCACCTTCAAATCTGAATAAAGAAAAAGCCCGGCACGGTATGCCGGACTTTTAAAAGCAAATCGCAACTCCGTGAGCCGTAAAGACTTAGGAGGTTGCTACAACCTCAGTGCTAGCCTCTGGTTCTGCTGGCTTTTCTTCAAGCACTGGCAGCTGAGCTTCACGCTTCATCAGCAGGTTACACAGGTTGGAAATGGTTTCTTTCAGCTCGTGACGATGCACAACCATGTCGACCATACCGTGATCACGCAGATACTCAGAACGCTGGAAGCCTTCAGGAAGCTTCTCGCGGATGGTCTGCTCAATCACGCGCTGACCAGCAAAACCGATCAAAGCGTTAGGCTCAGCAATGTGAACGTCGCCCAGCATCGCGTAGGAAGCGGTTACACCACCGGTTGTCGGGTTGGTCAGCACCACAATGTAAGGCAAGCCTGCTTCACGAAGCATCTGTACAGTTACCGTAGTCCGTGGCAGCTGCATCAGTGACAGGATACCTTCCTGCATGCGTGCGCCACCGGAAGCGGCGAACATGACGAAAGGTGTTTTGTGCTCAACGGCATGTTCCATACCGCGAATGATCGCTTCACCAGCTGCCATACCAAGAGAACCGCCCATGAAGGCGAAATCCTGAACCGCAGTGGTCATGTCGTAGCCGTTCACCTTACCGTTGGCGACAACGACAGAGTCGGTCATCTCGGTTTTGGCTTTGGCGTCCTTCAAGCGATCAACATATTTGCGCTGGTCGCGGAATTTCAGCGGGTCGACAGCAACTTCCGGAGTCTCGATCCTGGTGTATTCACCCTGGTCAAAGAAATACTCTAGGCGCTTCTTGCTGGAGAGGCGCATATGAAAGTTGGAGTTTGGTACAACCCACTGGTTAGCCTCCAAATCGCGATGGAAGACCATCTCGCCAGTTTCAGGGCATTTGATCCAAAGGTTTTCCGGAATTTCGCGCTTTTCGAGAAAGCTGCGGATTTTCGGCCGTACGACGTTGTTAATCCAGTTCACGGGCTGCCGCCTGTCTTTAATTTCGTTTTCGATTTTTAATGGCCATTAAACGGGCCATACGTAAAGCAATACTTATTTCCGAGCTTTTTCTACACCCACACGTAGTGAGCGCACAACTTCGGTAACAGCAGCTTGTGTCTGATTTGTGGCTTTTCCATTGTCGTCAAGGCTTGTTCTAATCGCCTCAACAAGGATGGAGCCAACCACCACACCGTCAGCATGTTTGCCAATTTCCTCTGCTTGTTCAGCGGTTTTAATGCCAAAGCCAACAGCAACAGGAAGGTCGGTGTGGGATTTAATTCGTGTAACTGCCTGAGCAACAGCGGTGGTGTCTGCAGCAGCAGATCCGGTCACACCAGTTACGGATACGTAGTAAACAAAACCTGATGTATTCGCCAGAACGGTTGGAAGGCGTTTGTCATCAGTTGTTGGTGTTGTCAGGCGGATAAAGTTTACACCACCCTCAATCGCCGGAATGCAGAGTTCATCATCTGCTTCAGCAGGCACATCAACAACAATAAGACCATCAACGCCAGCCTCACGTGCTTCTTTCACAAAAGCAGCGCTGCCACGTACAAAGATCGGGTTGTAATAACCCATCAGAACGATTGGGGTATCATTGTCCTTTTTGCGGAACTCACGCACCATCTGAAGCGTTTTGTCCATCGTGTGACCATGCGCCAGAGAACGCTGAGTCGCCAGCTGGATTGGAACACCTTCAGCCATCGGGTCGGAAAACGGCATGCCAAGCTCAATAACATCACTACCCGCTTCTGGAAGTGCATCCAGAATAGCTTGTGAAGTGGCGAGGTCCGGGTCTCCGGCCGTAATAAAAGTTACGAGCGCAGGACGTCCTTCAGCCTTTAGCTTAGCAAAGCGTCGATCAATACGAGTTTCAATCATTCATCCGACCATCTGATGTATTGGGGCAAGCCCCACCAATCAATCAGCAAGGATGTAGGGGTGCAACTAGCCCTCTGTCAATAAACACAGCGCAAATTGAATGCGTTTCTGGCGAATTTTATAAGAAATAGACAACAGCTCCAGAGAATATCCAGCGATAAAGACTCACAAGGTCTCAGGTTGACCATTACGTCAAATATAATATCGCCTGCTTGGATCGTGAGCGTATGATGAACTCTACCCACCAAGTGGCAATAAGCACTGTATTTTTGGGGCTGTGGTAGAACCAATTTTAAGCATCGAAATGCGATAAACAGCCATATCAATAATCAATTCAGCCCCCCTTAGACCATAGTTGTGTGGCTCATATGACAACCCTCTGCTTTGGTGCCAGCGTATTTTTTATGAGATTAGTTTTGGGGTAAGAGATGCCGGGATGGAAGGCGATAGTTTTTATGTGTTTGGCGATGGTTCTTTCCGCCTGCGTAGATGTTGAATTGCACTATGATTTTGCTGAAGACGGTTCTGTCACACAGCGCATGACCTACAAGATGACAGAGGCTACCTATGCCCGTATGCAGGAAAAAAAGAAGCAAAAATCAGGCCCGGTTCCTGTGGTGGCCTTCTGTGATAACGGCGAGGTAAAGCGGGAAAACGGGTTTGTGTTCTGCAGCAATGCCGTTGAACAGAGTTTATCGGATTTACTCTTACCAGAGCAGGATATCCCTTCGCCCCCCAAATCCATGGGGCCATCCGTTCTCCAGTTAACTCGGGTGGATGATACGAGTTTACAAGTGGTCTTGAAGGTCTCGGATTTCAATAATGCCGACTCTGGAGCGACAGCTCTTACCACAGCCACCTTTCTTGAGAAAGCTGTGCTGTCTCAAGCTCTTGCTGAGCGCAACCTGACCGTAATCCTTAGCGGCCCTGCGCTTATCAATGCTTCTGGAAACAAGATCGCAGACACAACGCAATCAGTAACATCGATCCCACTCACTGATCTCATCACCGGCCAACTTGATGCAAAAGACCCCTCCGCCACTTTCCGATTTGCTCAGCCTTTGCCTCCTGATAGAGAGAAGCAGGCAAAAATGATGTCTGAACTTTTCGAGGGCTATCAGTTCGACAATTGGGAAGATATGCATGGTCCAATCTCGGATTACCTTCAACAGAAACCGCGCATGATGACTTGTGGAGTCCGTATGACAGAGCAGGCCTGTAAAGTTACGCGGGCAGAACTGGCTCAGCGCATCACGGCCGATAACACTGGCTTCAAAGAGCAGTTTATAAAGGTTCTTTCAACTCGCTACAGTATTCAGGATCTTCAGGGCATGCTGGAGCTGGTTCAACAGAACCCTACTCTGTTCAAGTCACCCGTGTGCGATGACTTCCCACAGATGGACCGGCGCTGTGTGGTTATGGCACATACGGTGGATGCCTTGTCGCTCAAACACATCGTTGCGGCCAACGAGGCAGCGCAAGCGCGCGTGTCGCCCTTTTTTAAGGATGAGTGAGTGCGCCAGTAAAAGCAGCCGCAACACTCCAGAAAACAAAAAAGCCGCAGATCATCTGCGGCTTTCTCAGTCTTGAAACTAAACGGCTTATCAGCCGCGACGGCTTTCCAGGAAGCCAACAATGCGACGTACATCATGCAGCACTGGTTCTGCAATCTCGGCAGCACGTTCAGCACCATCACGAAGAACGGCATCAACGCTTGCAGGATCATCCATGATCCGGCGCATCTCACCGTTCATTGGCGCAAGTTTCTCAACAGCCAGCTCAGAAAGAGCTGGTTTGAATGCTGAGAACTGCTGGCCGCCAAACTCGCCCAGAACGTCCGCTTTGGTACGTCCGGAAAGGGCTGCATAAATACCAACAAGGTTGTCAGCTTCCGCACGACCTTCCAGTCCATCCACTTCACTTGGAAGAGCTTCAGGATCAGTCTTTGCCTTTCTGATTTTCTTCGCAATCGTGTCCTGATCATCAGTCAGGTTGATGCGGGAAAGATCAGATGGATCAGACTTGGACATCTTCTTGTTGCCGTCACGCAGGCTCATGATACGGGTCGCTGGACCCGTGATCATTGGCTCGGTGACTGGGAAGTAAAGCTCATCCGGTGCTTCATGAGATGGCTCAGGGTTTGGAACACCAAGACCCAGCTCTTTGATGCGATCAGCAAAGTCATTGTTGAACTTCTGCGCAATATCGCGTGTCAGCTCAAGGTGCTGCTTCTGGTCATCGCCAACCGGAACGTGGGTTGCGCGGTAAGCCAGAATGTCTGCTGCCATCAGGTTCGGATAAGCAAACAGACCAACAGAAGCGTTTTCTGCGTTCTTCCCTGCTTTGTCCTTGAACTGAGTCATGCGCTTCAGCCAGCCCATGCGGGCAATACAGTTGAAAATCCATGCCAACTCAGCATGTTCTTTCACCTGGCTCTGGTTGAAGATGATCGACTTCTTCGGATCAACACCGGCTGCGAGGTAAGCTGCTGTTACTTCACGGGTCTGCTGCGTCAGCTCGGCAGGATCCTGCCAGACTGTGATCGCATGCATGTCAACGATGGAGAAGATGGTCGGCATCTGGTCCTGAAGCGGAACAAAGCGGACAATAGCACCAAGGTAGTTGCCAAGATGCAGGTTTCCGGTTGGTTGAACACCGGAGAAAACGCGAGGCTGAAACGCCGTCATTGTAAAATATCCCTAGGCTTGGGCCTGTTGGAAGGGCCAGTGGGTTGCGCGAGCACAGTTTGAATGGGTGACAAACAAACTAGGACAGCCCGCGCAGATTAAGCCCGGTGGTTATGACTGCGCTTTTCCGTATGTGCAAGTGATTTGCAGAGTGAGAAAGCCTTTATCGCCGCAATTTCTGCAGTTGTGCGCGAAAATCCACGGTCCCGGTGAGCTGAACCAAAATACCAAAGGAAATCAGACCAATGGTGACGAGAAGGATGAGTTCACTGGCTCGTACAACAAACAAGTTGGAGGTTGAAAGCGGCTCCAAAACGAGCGTCCCACCATAGACGACAACGCCCATCAGAGCGCTTGCAAAACCTAATAGCGGAATTCTCTTCAGCAATGCTGCGTCGACAACAAAATGACCCCGCCTCCACAGCACAAAGGCCAGAAGCGCTGAGTTAACCCAGCCCGCAGCTGTTGTCCCAATCGCGATGCCCACGTGCTTGAAGGCAGGGAACAACAAGATTGAGAGCGTCACGTTCACCACCATGGCAACAGCAGCAAAGTACATCGGAGTCTTGGTATCTTCCCGCGCAAAGAAGCCAGGAGACAGGACCTTATTCAGCACAAATGCAGGTAAACCAACGGCAAATGCCATCAAAGCCAGAGCAGTTTGCTCAACAGCAGCATCCGTAAACTGACCGCGTTGGAACAGTACTGCAATCACGGTATCTGGGATGATTACGAGAGCAACTGCAGCAGGAAGAGTAAGCGCAAGAGCGAATTCCATGGAACGGTTCTGCGTATGATGAACCAGCTCTTCCTGACCAGAGCGCAACTGCCGTGTCAGGCTTGGCAAAAGCACAACGCCAATCGCAATTCCCACCACACCCAGTGGCAGCTGGTAGATCCGGTCAGCATAGTAAAGATATGAATTCGCGCTGCTTTCCAGCGAGGCGATGATCGTTCCAACAGTGATATTGATCTGCGTAATCCCCCCGGCAATCACGCCAGGAACACCCAAAACCAGCAAGCGCTTTACGCCCGGCGTCCATCGTGGGCGCATGATAGGAACACGAAACCCAAGCCGCTTCATGCCAATGGCAACGACAGCGAGCTGAACAACACCGGCAACAGCAACACCAGACACCAGCAGGACCCCGGTCGTCTGGTTGGGCTCCATGCCATAAAAGCCAATGCCTGCGAGCACGGCCATCATCACCACATTGAGCATGACCGGCGCCATGGCTGCGGCCAGAAACTTCTGAAATGTATTGAGAATTCCGCTCAAGAACGCGAGCAAAGACATGAACAGCAAATACGGAAATGCAATGCGTGACATGAGGACTGTGAGGTCAAATTTTGCTGGGTCAGAGAAATAACCCGGCGCCAGCACATGCACGAGCAAAGGCATGAAAACCTCTGCCAGAGCGAGGATAACCACCAGCGTCCAGAACAAAGCTGCCGCAATCTCACCAGCAAATTTCCGCGCGCCCTGCTCTCCATCTTCCTCAACAGAGCGGGCAAACAGCGGTACGAAAGCTGAGTTAAATGCACCTTCCGCAAACAATCTGCGGAACAGGTTTGGTAAGCGGAAAGCCACAACAAAAGCATCTGCAACAGGTCCCGTGCCAACAAAGGCAGCCAGCATCACATCTCGCCCAAACCCGCAAAGGCGGCTTAGCATTGTTGCACCACCAACCGTGGCGAAGCTCTTGAAAAGGCTCATCTAAAATTACTTACCTGTATGTTTTTGAGGTTTACGGCGTGAGCTCGTAAGCGCTTTTTGTGGCTTTTTACCGTCAAAGGCATTTTTGAGTCTATCGCGAATAGATTCCTGGCGTCCCACATTATGAACTTTCTGGCCGGTTAGATCGGTCACGTAAAATACATCGACCGCTTTCTCACCAAAAGTCCCAACATGAGCACTCGCAATATTCAGGTTGAGAGCCGAGATCTCAGTCGTTAAGTCAGAAAGCAAGCCTGGCCGGTCGAGCCCGGTTACTTCAAGAACCGTATAGTTTTCTGACCATGAATTGCTAACCAAAACAGTTGTTTGCAGCGTGAACGCCTTATTACGAGCATTCGGTTTTGTTGCTGCACCCTTCACCTCAGGAACAGGCGCGGTACCCCGCAGGGCTTCTTTAATCAGACAGCAAATCCGCTCCCCACGACGGTGTTCGTCATCGTCCTCAGGCAGCTCACGGCTGATGTAGATCGTATCCAGCGCGAGGCCGTCTTTTGTGGTGTCGATGTGCGCGTCCACAATGTTCCCACCTGCTGCAAAGCAGGCCCGCGCAATCGTAGAAAGCAACCGCGGATGATCCGGTGCCAGAACAGTGATTTCTGTAACGCCCTCAAAAGCATGAGGCTCCACAGAGGTCGCCAGATGCTCTTCTTCCTTATCTGTTTTGCGGATCAGATTCGCATGGTTGATCTTGCTCTTCAGATCAACGCGTAGCCAATAGGCCGGATAGTGGCGATTGAGGTAATTATCCAGTTCTTCATCAGTCCAGCCTTCCAGCTCTTCCGCCAGCTCTCGTTTCGCATGGTCAACACGTTGCTGTTGGCTCATACGGCCATGGCCACCACTGAGGATCGTCTCGCTCTCATAATAGAGCGTGCGCAGCAACTGCCCTTTCCAGCCATTAAAGACATTGGGCCCCACAGCCCGAATGTCAGCCACCGTCAAAATCAGCAGCAGCTGCAAACGCTCCAGACTCTGCACTTTACGGCAGAAATCCTTGATGGTTTTCGGATCACTTAAGTCACGAGACTGTGCAACGGTGCTCATTTCCAAATGCTGCTCGATGAGCCAGGCGACCGTATCAGTTTCTGCTGGAGAAAGGCCCAGACGTGGGCAAATCTTCCGCGCAATCTTAGCGCCTGCAATGGAATGATCCTCTGGCCGTCCCTTGGCTACATCATGCAAAAGCATTGCAACATAAAGAACTTTTCGGCTGTGAACCGACTTGATGAGGTCCGTTGCCAACGGGTGGCTGTCTCCCCCCATCCCACGCTCAATTTCAGAAAGAACGCCGACTGATCGGATGAGATGTTCGTCGACAGTGTAGTGGTGATACATGTTGAATTGCATCATGGCGACGACCTTCCGGAACTCAGGCAGGAACTGGCCAAGAATGGACGACTCGTTCATCGCACGCAAAACGGTTTCCGGATCACTGCGACTTGTCAGGACCTTCAGGAACAGCCGATTCGCTTGTTCATTCTTGCGAAATTCCGCATTGATCAGTCGTCTGGATCGACGAACCAGTTTCAGCAATTCCGGATGCATATCCAAATTGGTTTTGTCGATCAGATAAAACACACGGATCACATTGACCGGATCTTTCTCAAAGATATCCGGTTTCGCCGCAATAATGCGCCCGTTCTCGACAAGGAAATCCTTGGTTCCTTTGATGGATCGTCGCTTGTGCTTGCTTCCCGGAACAAAACTGCCAAGGAACCGAGAAATGCTCGGGGCGGACTTCACATGCTGCTCTTCAAGCGCTGCCGCAAAAATGCGAGTCAGATCACCAACATCCTTCGCAACAAGGAAGTAATGCTTCATGAACCGCTCAACAGCCCGCATACCGGGATGGTCCATATAACCGAGACGGTCAGCAATTTCCCGTTGAACATCAAAGCTCAAGCGTTCTTCAGGGCGGTTTGTCAGAAAATGCAGATGACACCGGACAGCCCAGAGAAAATCCTGACTCTTTCGGAACCGATTCAATACCCGCCGCGAGAAGACACCCTTTTCAACCAGCCCTAAGCCACTGGGAACGCGATAAAAATACTTGGCGATCCAGAACAGTGTGTTCAGATCACGCATACCGCCTTTGCCTTCTTTGACATTGGGCTCAACAAGGTAGCGGGACGCGCCGTGGCGTTCATGACGATCATCTCGTTCTGCGAGCTTAGCAGCGATGAAATCCGGTCCTGTACCGGAAACGATTTCCTTGTCGAACCGTTTGGTAAGTTCTTGGAAAAGCTCAAGATCACCCCAAACATAACGCGCTTCCAAAACAGCTGTGCGAACGGTCATATCTTCGCGGCACTGCTTGATTGTCTCATCAAGGTTGCGCGTGGAATGACCGACCTTCAGGCCCATATCCCAAAGCATGTAGAGGATGAACTCAACGACCTGATCACCCCAGGGTGTTTGCTTGTATGGCCAGAGAAACAGCAGATCCACGTCAGAGTGCGGAGCCATCGTTCCGCGCCCATAACCACCAACAGCTATGATGCTGATGCGCTCGGATTTTGTTGGATTTTCAACGGGATAAACATAGGTAATCGCAAACTCATAGATCACCTGAATGAGCATATCCTGCACGCAAGACAAACGCTCGGAACATCGCCGGCCCTGCCCGTCATCCATCAGGAGCTTTTCAATCTCTTTAAAGGCTGCTTTGTGCGTGGCTTTCAGCTTCGTCAGAACATCGCTGCGCAGCTTAAAGCTGGTGCCGTCGCCATTATGCTTCTCAACCAGTTCGTTGAGTTCATTGAGAAGTGATTGAGGATCAACCAGTTGATCCACTTTGAGTTCTTCAGGCGTCATATCAGCAGTCCACTTCAAAAGTCAGCAGACTGACTTTACAGAGCTTTGTCGGCTTAGACTAGATATTGTCGCGAGAGCTAACCACTCTTAATTGATGAATGAGGTGCTCTAGGGATTCCTCTGAGAGTCCATTGATCTTCGAGGCAAGCATATTGGTCAGCTCGGTTGCCCGGGGTGTCAGGCCTCCGGTGTCGATGGTGATTTTTGGATCGGATAGTTCTGCAAGTCTTTGAAGTTCTTCAGCTTCATCCCAGATCACGTTGAAATAAGTGATCATGCGCTGAACCATGTACCAGGTTGGAGTACCACGCTTGCCATGTTCAAGCGCACTCAGGTAGGCTGAGGAAACAGAGAGAGCCTCCGCCATTTCCTTCAGGGTAATCTTCTGCTTAGCCCGCAGCTCTCGAACCTTGGCTCCAAAAGGCGTCATCTTGCTGAAATTCCTGCCTTATTTCTTGCGCTTGCGGATGCGAACGTAAATCGCACCACTGCCCCCATGCGAAACATGAGCTTGGTCGAAGCCTACCACACAGCTGCGCATATCAGGAAGAGAAAGCCACTGCGGTACCATTCTACGCAACACACCACGATCGTCACCGTAAGGGCTGCTTGAGTTATCGAGCCCCTTACCGGTGATCACAAGCACGAGGGAGTAGCCCATGGCCTGAGACTGATAGATGAACGAGGTTAAGCGTTGGTGCGCTTGATACTGCGTCAAACCATGAAGGTCGATACGTCCATCAATATAGCCCTTGCCCCCGCGGACAACTTTTTTCCGTTCTTTCCGATTGAGCGGCGAAAGAGGAGGCATCGCAGGAACAACAGGCTTCGGCGGAGTATAGTCTGGAGCAGTCTTCCCTTTGGAACCACGAGACTTTTTGGCCTGAGGCTTTGGTGGAGAGGTCAGTTGCGGCTTAAGCTCAGGCTGAGACACCTCAGCGCTTTGAGCGTGCATAAGGGACTGATCCGGCTCGGAAAGCTGTGTCGTATCCTCCAGCATATCGGAAAGGCGCTCTTGATGAATGGGTGTCAGAGTGGCTTTCACCCTGTCCCACAAGCGCTTGTCTGCTTCCGTCAGCTGTTTTGTCTTGGCTCGCTTTGCGCGATCACCATTCGTCATCTACCCGATCCGTCCACGATCATTTATTATTTTGGAACAAGGAGATAGAATTCCGCACGGTGACGGATATTCCCGGCAACGGCACCTGCCTTTGCACCACTTCCTACATAGATATCGCCGCGCGCGGGGCCTTTGATGGCTGACCCTGTATCCTGAGCAACCATAAGTTTGGCGAAGCGATCACCTGATTTGTCGTAGGTCCTTAACTCACTAGAGACAAAAATTAAACTGCCATAAGTGTGCAGATCGTCATCAATTGCCAGTGATCTCAGGTCCGTTAGCGCTGTTCCTGCGCCTCCGATAGCTGCAACCTCAGTGTTTTGCGGAGATTGTAACTCAAAGAAGATGTAGGATTTATTGTGCCGAAACACGTCTTTCTGCTGCGATGGGTTTTGGGATAACCAGGCACGAAGTGCATCCATGCCCATGTTATCTTTGGAGATTTCGCCTCGCTCAATCAAGACACGGCCAATCGCGGTGTACTCATGACCAGACTTGCCTGCAAAAGCCAGACGCCGCAATTCGCCATTGGGTAGGCGAACACGAGCAGAACCTTGAACAGCTGTAAAAAATGCATCTATCGGGTCTTTCACCCAAAGCACTTCAAGGTCCATTCCATCCAGTGCGCCGTCCATCACATCGCCGCGTGTTGGCATCACCTTCAGGCCTTTGGGATAGGCATGAAGGGGGACAACAAACTCGTCAGTGCGAACAAGCGAGCCTTCCAGCTCTGGCATGTAGTAGCCGGTCACAAACCCGTCGTCCTCTACGCGCTGAAGCGTAAAGTTCTGTTCTAAAAAGGTTTTTGCATCACTTGCGTTATTTACGTTGATTTTGCGCGATTTTGCGCAGATAGCGCGTAATTTTGCGTCGCTAATGCCAAACGCCTTTGTCGGCAGCGTTCGGCCTTCACTCGCCTCGCAGTGAGCCACAAAAGCGGAAAGGGCCGCAGAATGATCATCTGCAGCCCATCCGTCGATTTCGTTGGGATCAAGTGGCCCGGAGAGCTTCGCGCTTCGCATGGTCCTATGGTCTTTTGTAAGGGTGTTTCCAGCTACAGCAGCAGAACTTATCCCCGCCGCGACGCTGAGTGCCATAATGAAACTCATAGCGCCGCGAGAGAAAGAAAACGTCATGCAGATTCAGTTGCAACCAGCTTCCAGTTTGGATCGTTCTCGCCAGTTACCCGAGCGAAGGTCCAGATATCGGTCAGGTCGCTCACTGCGGTTGGGTCACCATCCACAATACGGTTTTCAGAATCCCGTGTTGCGGTGATCAGCTGGCCCTTGAAGCGAACAGTCACTTCAGCAAGCTTGTCTTTGTCATTGAAGACCGCTTCCACAATGTCAGCTTTGTCGATGCCCACAAAGGTGGACTCAACACGCTCATTGCGGCTTTCCCGGTCATCAATCGCAGCAGAGAAACCGCTGAACACTTCAGGAGAAAGAAGCTCTTTGAGCGTGCGGCGATCACCCTGCGCAAACGACATCAAAATGATTTCGTAAGCGCCGCGTGCACCTTCCGCAAACTCTTTTGGATTGAAAGACGGCTCAGCTTTCCAGATTTCCCGCAGGCCGTGATTCAACTCACTGCCTTTTTTGGCAAGCTTGTCGATTTCAGCCTCAATCTGTTCGCGAGCTTCACGCTCAGCGCGCTCAGGGTCATGTTGAACATGCTCACTGCCTGGAAGAGGAATAACATTGTCCTCATTCTCAGGAGCCTGAGTCTTTTGAGAGTCTTGTTTTTGCTGAGCAGAATACGGGTCAAATGGTTGACGCTCGTTACCGGTGCGATTGCCCAAAACGGAGCGTAACCGCAGGAAAATAACAACTGCCGCAATAAGGAAGATTATGTTGTAGACGTCGAATATTTCGTTCATTCCGAGTACCGACCGGTCCTTTACTCGTGGGCTGCCAGGCGCCGATGATCAAATGCATTAGATATCTAGATAATGTGCTCTAGCGCATTTTTACAGGCTCTGTCACTAATTTAAGGTTTCTATCAGCAACATCCAGCTATTTCGTGTCCATCCCAACGCCTTTTTAAGGTCTTACCACGCAAGTATAAGCTAAAATCAGTCATTGCAATTCTGTGAAGATCACCCACTATAAGTAAGATCGCTTCAAAAAGAAGTGATCAAAAAGCAAAATAAACCTGAACCTACGCGGACGCTATGCCACTCGGACTTATCATTCTTGCCTGTTTCATTCTGCTACCAACCATCGAGATCTATCTCTTTATTGAGGTTGGAAGTGTTATCGGGGCAATTCCAACAATCCTGTTGACTGTAGCTTCCGCAGCTGCCGGCACGTATATGCTGCGCCAGCAGGGGCTGTCTTTGCTCATGCGCATGCGTTCTGAAATGGACTCAGGGCGCGTTCCAAGTCATGAGATGATGCATGGCGCGATGATCGTGTTTGCAGGTCTCATGCTGCTGATTCCAGGCTTCTTTACAGACGCAATTGGCCTTCTGCTCTTCATTCCGCCACTGCGTGAGGTGATTGGCAACTATCTGGCGCGCCACGTGAAGGTGCAAAACCTCAACGTCAATCCGGGTTACCGTCGCCGCGATGGCACTGTGGACCTGAATGAAGATGAGTGGAGCTCCTCCCGTCACGCTGAACAGGATGATGATCCTTCAGGTCCTCGTTCCAATGATCCTGACCAGATCAGCCCATGGTCAACTGACGACGACAAGCGTCGCTAAATCCCGCCAAGCTTAACGGAGAGCTGCCTGAACTGACTCAGGGCTCTCCAACAGTGTCGCGACCAAAGCAATCAGATAAGTGACGTCCAGCTCCTGCTCTGCATTCCAGGTGGTTGAGAAGCACCAGTTATTTCCGTCAGGGTCTTCCAAGGCATAGGTCATGTTCAGCACGCCAATCTCGCTGCCGCCCTTATAGGCATAAGACGTCCAGTTATCTGGTTCAGCCACCCCTGGATTCACGAAAACTCCCTTGATATCCTTCACTTTCGTCACAATCTCGCACAGCTCGCGGTTCGAGAGGTACCACTCGACACCTTCAGTCAAAGGCACGGAGACCTTGTCGATTGTTGGGAGCTGCGCCGGTAAGGCAGCAAGAATCCGCGCTCGCTCCTCTGGTCCTGCCTTGCGATAAGCCTCTGCGGTTTGCTCGTCGGCCTTCAGATGGAACAGCTGCTGTGTTGTCAGCGCCGGTGAGGTCTCTCCCGGCAACATCACACTCTCCTGCCCCACCAGATCCATCAGCAAGTCTGTGGCTGTGTTGTCTGAGATCGCGATCATATTGCGCGCCACATCCAGCAAAACGAACTTCTTGCCAACCGGCTCATTTTGCATCGTGCCACCGGGATACGAAATATGCCGTTGTTCCAGCGTGACTTTATCTTGCCAGCTCAGGTCGCCATCCCGAACACGCTGTGCCACTTGGTCCAGCACATAAAGCTTAAATGCAGAGCCGACGGCCAGTTGAGCATCGCTGTTGTTCTCTGCATGCACCTTCCCGTTCTGCATCAACAAAAAGCTCTGCGTCGCGGTCTGCTGCTTCATGTGGTCCAACAGGTCTTCGTGTTTCATGTCCTTCACAAGCGCAAAGCGAAACAGCAATCCTGTCAGCTGACCTGTAGTGTTCTGCTTCAAAAGCGTTGGAATTGTGTAGGATTTCGTCTCAACCAGAAACTTGTGCGGGTCTTTGGTCGCCTCAACACGAAGTGCAGGGCCATAAATCGAACGCTGTTCTGAAAGAATGGAGACCAGAAGTTCTTTTGGGATCTTCTGGTAGACTTCAGGTGCAAAATCATTGGCATCAAAGTCTGGCCCGTTCCAGATTTTCTTGAGCAACTCCGGCGGACTTGCTGCCTCCTGAGCACCTAAGGAATGAGGAGCGAGGACCAAAACTGCAATAGCGCATAACGCCTTAAAATACCTAAGCAATTGCATCTCCAGACTATCTGGTGGAACTATATGTATCCTAGGCGCATAAAAACTAACATTACCTTAGGTTAGAAATATGCAGGCGATAACACCATGTCCCTTTGCTAAGTCCTCAGCAGTCTCTTGATATTCAGTCGTGGTAACCAACAATTAAAGTTGAAGAGATGACGCTAGTATTCGCGTCCACTAAAACTTATAATTGCACGAATTAATTAGTAAATTTATGGATGGTATTAGATGGCGGCGCACCAAACCTCCAGTCGTGTGGATTGGGTCGACTACGCGAAAGGCTTTTGTATCTTTCTCGTGGTGATGATGCATTCAACCCTTGGGGTTGGCAGTGCCATCGGCGAAATGGGGTTCATGGGTGACATTGTTGCCTTTGCTAAGCCCTTCCGTATGCCGGACTTTTTTATGATCTCCGGCTTGTTTCTCGCCTTGACGCTGGATCGGGACTGGCGCCTGTATCTTGACCGTAAAGTCGTCCATTTCTTCTATTTCTACATTCTCTGGCTCACCATCCAGTTTGGCATGAAAGCGCCCTCCTTTGCCGCAGAGTTTGGCTGGGATGGTGTGCTGATGCACTACGCGCTCGCTTTCGTGCAGCCATTCGGGACCCTCTGGTTCATCTATGCCCTGCCCGTTTTCTTTGTCATCACCAAACTGCTGCACTCACTAAAAGTGCCGTGGCAGGCCACCCTGCTGGTCGCTGCTGGCCTGCAAATCAGCGCGTTGCACACCGGCTCTGTGCTGATTGACGAGACAGCCGCTCGCTTCGTGTTCTTTTTCGCCGGTTACATTTTTGCGCAAAAGATCTTCGTCATTGCTGACTGGGTGCGTGAGAATGTGCTGAAAGGCTTGGCCTTTGTGTTTGTCTGGGCCGTCGTCAACGGCCTGTTCGTTGGCTACGGCTATGCGGACCTGCCATTTGCCTCGCTCGCTCTGGGCGGTTTGGGTGCATTGGCGGTGATCACCGTTTCCGCGCTGCTCTCCAAGATCAAAGCGCTGGATCTGCTGCGCTATATGGGCAAAAACTCCATCGTGATCTACCTGTCCTTCTTCTTCCCCATGGCTATCTCGCGTACCATCTTGCTCAAGCTGGGCATCATTCAGGACGCAGGCGTGATCTCACTGATCGTCACCTGTACAGCAACCATCGCGCCAATGATCCTGTTCTGGCTGATCACCAAAATAGGTTACGGCCAGTTCCTGTTTAAGCGGCCAGCTTGGGCCTACGTTGCAGAGATGCCGCGCGCCAAAACTCCGGAACCGTCCCCGACCTGATTTCAGTGCTGAAGTGCTGATTGGCCTAAGCCCTCGAAGCTGCTGCTTTCGGGGGCTTTTTGCATGCATATTCAGCAAGTACCAATTTTAGTGGTTGGGTTCAGAGGGTCTTTCCGGTCTTTGCTTAGGCTTTGTGGCAGTAAAACCTGTGACAAGATCGAAGGAACGTACCTCCATGAAACTCGGGGCTCTCAGGGTTCTGCCGCTTCTTCTTATTCTCGCAGCTATCGGCTGGCTGGAGCTACGCCCCTTTCCTGCTATCGCGCAAAAAGAAGACAAAGCACGACAAATCCTCAATGCGACCATCGAGAAGTTTAGCGAAGCCAAAGCCATGAGCTTTACAGTCTATGCGAGTGAGGAGCGCATCTTTAAAGACAGGGTACCGCTGAATTTTGTCTTTGAGTACTCAGTCAATATTCTGGGACAAGGCGATCTGAAGATCAATCTCCCACGGCCTGATGGGATGAGTGAGATCTATCTAGATGATGGCATCATCACCTACTTTGACAAAACGCGGAATATCTACACGCAGGGTGATTTCAGAGGGACGTCCTCCGAATTTATTGAGGTGCTACGCAATGACTTTCAGCTCACATTGCCCGGCATTGATCTGGCTAACCCAGAACTGGGCCAGATGCTTGATGACCTGATCACGAAGTCCGTTTACGTCGGGCGTGAGGTTCTGCCAGAAGGAGTTGCCCATCATCTTGCCTTTTTTAACGATCAGGTAGACTGGCAATTGTGGGTCTACGAAGACAGCGGCCTGCCCGGTTATCTTATTATTACCTATAAGGACCTTGTTGGTTTGCCTCAAACACACCTGTCCTATCGAGGATGGAAGCTCAATCCGCAGTTCAAAACAGAAGACTTTCGCTTCAATCCTCCTGAGGGGGCTGAGCGCTTCAGCCTGCCCGCCCTTTCAGCAGTAGAAAACGGAGGGAGCTCAAGATGAGTTACTCCACCACAGCACAGCTTCTCAGCAATTCACTCAGATCACTGGCCATCCTGACCTTCATCACAGGCACCGGCATTCTCACAGCTCAGGCGCAGGAAACACCGCCTCCCCCCAAACAAGCCACATCCGCCGAAGTTGCTGAATGTGAGGAAGAGCACATGAAGCGTGAGGGTATCGCTGATCTTGGCAGCTCTCAATACCGCGACAAAATCCGCGATCTTTGCAACAAGTCCGTCCTTGAAGCTCCAGAGGTAGAGCCCGGAAAAGAGCCAGCCACCAACGACTACTACTTCAGCGGAGACAACAACGGCTTCGTTTATGAGCTCAACGAAGAATGCCAGCAGGTCCGCCTTCAGGATGAGCTGATCTTCATCTGCCCGGAAGGTAAATACAAACCAACCATCCGCAACAACCGCACCGGCTTCATGCCCTTCACCGAACCCACAGAGCCCATCCGCCCCGGTGAAAAGCCGTAGGAAGGTCATAAGTAAACACATGGTGTACTCTGTGATTGTCAATCTGACTCATGACCCAACTGCGGGGCTGCGCATTTCTCTGGTTTGGGCTTCGAAATAAAGTCGGTGCTGGATGTTCATTTTGGGAGCACTAAATTACATTGGACTTTTACGCCTGACAGAATGCTCTTCGTGTAGCCCTTAGCATCATTCGTTGGGGCAAAATTGCTGATAAAACCAAAAGCATGCGCTCTGTAAAAGTCGTAATTGTAAGGCGGTGTGGAGGCTTGTCTGACATGCAAGCACGAACAACTAAACTTGCAAACCGCTCAGGGTCATTTCCGCTTTCTTCGCTTTTCGCCATACTGTTAATTGCACGTGTTGTGGAAGGTTCGTAAGGGTCGTTGTCGGATGGACTTCGCCTTCTCGCTGCACCAAAGTCAGTTTGATGATCTCCCGGTTCCACCAGCATAACGTGGAGCCCGAAAGGAGCGACCTCCATTGATAAGGCCGCCGCATAGTTCGCAATCGCGGCTTTTGATGCGCTGTAAAGTGCTTGAAAAGGGATTGGGAGCCGTGATGCAATAGAGCCAATAATCACAATCGTTCCTGCTCGCCTTTTTCGCATATCAGGAAGAAAGGCGCGTACCATTCTATCAATGCCGAGTAGGTTGGTATCGATCTGTCGAGCGGCTTCGGAAGCAGCTGTCATTTCAATGGGGCCAGCGATGCCAGAACCCGCATTCAATATCAAACAGTCGGGGACAAGGTTAATGCGGTTACGAAGTGCAATCACAGAATCTTCGTCGCACACATCAAGTTCTTCTAAAGTGCCTCCTTGGCGAGATGTACCAATCGCTTGCCATCCGTTTACTGTAAAAGCTTTTAACATTGCAGCACCCAGCCCTTTGGAGGCACCGGAAATTAAAACAGAATTCATGAGCAATTCTCCAGATTTCAAATATGTTATCAATGGTAACATTGGTTGAGGCTATCTGGTCAAGTGGAAAGTTATCAATGGTAACATCGAAGCAAGAAAAACAAGTTCCGAGTGCATCCGAGTATCATCACGGACGATTGCGTGAGGCGCTTCTGGATGCTGTTGAAGCTCAGTTGCCTGAAAAGGGGCCTGAGGGGGTGAGCTTGCGGGCTGCAGCCAAGCATGCTGGTGTCTCCTCTGCTGCGGCTTTCAGGCACTTTAAAGACAAGCGGGCTGTGATGACGGCAGTTGCTGTCCGCGCACATCGCGGAATGGCAGAGCATATGGAAACGGCAGCCACTGAAGCACGCAGTGCGGGGCTCTCGGTATTTTCCGCTAAGGGGCGGGCCTATCTGGACTTTGCTCTTTCTGAGCCTGCCAAGTTCAAAACAATGTTTCGTACGGCATTATTGGATGAGACTGATGTAGATTTAGTCGAAGCAGAGGCACGCATGACGCGCTTATTGCTTAATGATGCTGGTGAAGATGAAAAACACGCTGAAATCCCAGCTAAGTCCCTGCTTGCGTGGGGAGCTGTGCACGGCCTGGCAATGCTCTCGATTGAAGGTGGATTACCAAGCACATCCACGAAGGATACACGATCAGCAATTCTGGAAGCATTAGATTTGTTAGAACCACAGGATTAGTCATAGCAACTTCATTTTTGTGAGGTGGAAGTTGAGACTAGGTAGCCAGAAGCTGTTCCAACCCCACCCTCCGCTAAAACATCATTGAAAAAGGGTTAATAGCTCTTTCTTTGTGCGCAATTGACGGGCATGATCCCGCTCATGTCGACACAATCCATTGCCCCAGCTCTCACAGAGAACGATCACCTCATCCTGATCGATGGCTCTACCTTCATTTTCCGCGCATATCACGCGCTGCCGCCGCTTACTCGCAAGCCCGACGGACTGCCCGTTGGCGCGGTTTCCGGCTTCTGCAACATGCTCTGGAAGATGATGCAGGAAGGCCCCACCAAAGAAACTGGTGATGAGCCAACCCACTTCGCCGTGATCTTCGATAAATCCGGCAAAACCTTCCGCAATGACTTCTACCCGGAATACAAGGCCCACCGCCCGCCGCCGCCAGAAGATCTGCGCCCGCAGTTTGGCTTGATCCGTCAAGCAACACGCGCATTCGGCGTGCCTGCTATTGAGCAGCAGGGCTATGAGGCTGATGACCTGATCGCCACCTATGCCCGTCAGGCAGAGGCCCAAGGCGCTCGCGTTACCATCGTCTCTGGCGATAAAGACCTGATGCAGCTTGTCACGGACAAGATCGGCATGGTCGACACCATGAAAAACAAGGTGATCGGCAAGCCCGAGGTCTTTGAGAAGTTTGGCGTTGGTCCGGAAAAGGTCGTCGAAGTGCAGTCGCTCGCAGGCGATAGCGTCGATAACGTGCCGGGCGTCCCGGGCATCGGCCTCAAAACCGCCGCTCTGCTCATCAACGAGTTTGGCGATCTGGATAGTCTGCTCGAACAAGCTGACACCATCAAGCAGAAGAAGCGCCGCGAAAACCTCATCGAGTTCGCCGAGCAAGCCCGCATTTCCAAGCGCCTCGTGCAGCTGGAAGAGGCTGTGCCAGTTGAAACTCCGGTTGAAGATTTCACCGTGTGTGATGTGGATGGCGCGCAGGCCGTCGGCTTCCTCAAGGCCATGGGCTTCACCAGCCTCACCAAGAAAGTGGCAGATAAAACCGGCGCCGTGCTGGAAAATATCGAGCCGATTGAGCCTGTGATTGAAGGCTGGGAAAGCACTGCAAAACCGGCAGAACAAGCTGAGGATTCAGCGGGAGAACTTGAGGGGAAAGCATGGACCGCCGCCCCTCTGGCAGAGAAAGTTGCAGCTGAAATATCTGCGCTCCCTGTAGATAATTCCGCATACGAAACAGTTTCTACCATTGAGCATCTCAAAGAGTGGATAGCGCAGGCCTATGAAGTGGGCTACGTGGCTGTGGACACTGAGACAGATGCCCTCAACGCCATGGAAGCTGGCCTTGTCGGCGTCTCCCTCTCCTGCACCCCGGGCAAAGCCTGTTACATCCCGCTGGCCCACGTGGATGGCGAAGGTGATCTCTTTAGCGGCGGTGCACTGGTCGAAGGCCAGATCCCGCTTCAGGAAGCCATCGCCCTGCTCAAGCCAATGCTGGAAGATCCGGCCGTCCTCAAAATCGCGCAGAACATGAAGTATGACTGGCTCGTGCTCAAACGTTACGGCGTGGAAATGGCACCGTTTGACGACACCATGCTGCTCTCCTACGCACTCGATGCGGGCATGGGCGGCAACGGTATGGACGAGCTCTCGCAGCGCTGGCTCAACCACACGCCAATCCCGTTCAAGGAAGTGTGCGGCTCCGGCAAATCGCAAATCTCCTTCGACAAGGTGCCGCTGGACAAAGCCACCTCCTATGCAGCGGAAGATGCAGACGTCACCCTGCGCCTCTGGAAAATCCTCAAACCACGCCTCGCAGCTGAGGAAATGACCGTGGTTTATGAGCGTCTGGAACGCCCGATGGTCGCCACGCTGGCCAAAATGGAGCGCCGCGGCATCTCCATCGACCGTCAGATGCTCTCCCTGCTCTCTGGTGAGTTTGCTCAAGGCGCAGCCGCGCTGGAAGCTGAGATCCATGATAAAGCGGGCGAAATCTTCAACGTCGGCTCGCCAAAGCAGCTGGGTGAAATCCTGTTTGGCAAAATGGGTCTACCCGGCGGCAAAAAAACCAAGACAGGCGCTTGGTCCACTTCCGCCTCCGTGCTGGATGATCTCGCCGCGCAAGGCCATGAGCTGCCAAGCAAAATCGTAGAGTGGCGCCAGCTCAGCAAGCTGAAATCCACCTACACTGACGCCCTGCCAAGCTTCATCAATCAGGAGACTGGGCGCGTCCACACCTCGTTCTCGCTGGCGTCCACCTCCACGGGCCGTTTGTCCTCTTCCGAGCCAAACATCCAGAACATCCCGATCAGAACTGCTGAAGGCCGCAAAATCCGTCAGGCGTTTATCGCGGAGAAGGGCAAAAAGCTCATCTCTGCCGATTACAGCCAGATTGAACTGCGCGTGCTCGCCCACATGGCCGATATTCCGCAGCTTAAACAGGCGTTTGCTGATGGGCTCGACATTCACGCCATGACAGCAAGCGAGATGTTTGGTGAGCCGATCGAAGGCATGGACCCAATGGTCCGTCGCCGTGCAAAAGCGATCAACTTCGGCATCATCTACGGCATTTCCGCGTTCGGCCTCGCCAACCAGCTGGGCATTTCACGCGGTGAAGCAGGCGATTACATCAAAACCTATTTTGAGCGCTTCCCCGGCATCAAAGAGTACATGGAAGAAACCAAAAAGTTCGTCCATGCAAACGGTTACGTCGAAACCATCTTTGGCCGCCGCGCCCACTACCCGGATGTAAACACCAAAAACCCGAACATGCGCCAGTTCTATGAGCGCGCAGCCATCAACGCCCCAATTCAGGGCTCAGCCGCAGATATCATCCGCCGTGCCATGGTGCGCATGGACGAGGTTCTGGAAACGGCAAATCTGGACGCGCAAATGCTGCTGCAGGTGCATGACGAATTGATCTTTGAACTGCCTGAGGATCAGGTGGACGAGACCAAAAAACTCGTCATCACCACCATGGAAAAAGCAACAGAACCAGCCCTCCAGCTCTCGGTCCCTCTCAAAGTAGAAGCCGAAGCCGCCACGAACTGGGAAGAGGCGCACTAGCGCCTTTTTACCCCTCAGGGCGAGGCAGTTAGCCCCAGCAAACAGTGTAGATCCCGGGCGAGGCAATTCGCCAACCCGGGCCACACAAAACCGCGCCTCTATGAAGGGCCTGCTGCCACGCCCACCAAGCCGCAAACACCCAAACCACCCAGCGCCTCACCCCTCGGTGTCATCCCGGCCCCCGAGCCGGGACCCATGGTGCATCACCTCAAACTCAGCTGTTCTTCTCGCCTACACTCCCCAGCAGCCAGTTCACCAGCACGCCCATCAAAGCCCTCATCAGCAGCCCTGGATCCCGGATCACCGCTCCGCTCGTCCGGGATGACGTCAGAGGGCAAAGCAACGCCACAAACCACCACCGCCATCCTGCACTTGATGTGGAACCCAGCAAACTACCAGCGCCCTCAACGTCCTCCAGAAAACCCACCTGCGAACAAAAGCCTCTCAACGACCCAGCGTGCCATCCCTCAGTGTCATCCCGGCCCCCGAGCCGGGACCCATGAGGCGCCACGTCACACTCAACCGCTCTTCTTGTCCAGACTCCATCTCATCAGTACTTCCACCATTGCCCTCACGTACAGCTCTGGGTCCCGGATCATCGCTACGCTCGTCCGGGATGACATCAGAGAACAGCGGCTCACAAAACACCGCTGTCATCATGCTCTTGGAAAGAGATCTGTAAGATAAGAAATTCGGTTTGCGGGGGGAGCAGGGGCAAAATACTAATGCATGGGATAGATGATCTAAATTATCTTACATTGAGAAGATCGTGCAGAAAGTCGCTGAGCTTTCTACTAAAAATTGCTAAAAATAAAAATACAATTGATTGGGATGGGTTTGTCGTTAGTATCTGCGAAATGTATTCCACACAACGTATGTCGGAAATAGAATATGCCTGTCGTAGATATTCCAATTACTGATTTGATCATCAATAGCGCAAACGACCGACATGGTGAGCTAGCAGATGAGGTCACGGCAATAACTTGGCTTTTTGACCAAAAGGAAAGCCATATGAAGAACCTCGCTAAGGATATTACCGACCAGAGACAAGTTTTTGAGCTCCCGCTAGTTTGTCCAGAAGGTGATAGGTTTATTGTTTATGACGGAAACCGACGCGTAACCTGTTTAAAATTGATTGCATTCCCGAATTTAGCACCAACTCTTAAGCTACAAAAGTTTTTTAGCAACTTGTATCAAGAGTGGCGTGGTGCGCCGCTGAATATAGTAACTTGTCAGGTCGAAGAAGAGCGAGATCGGATTGATGATATTTTGTTTCGACGACATACAGGTTCTCAAAATGGAGTTGGGCAGTCAACTTGGGATGATCGTATGCAGCGAAACTTTATCGTGCGTACGGGAAAGCAAGCCAAGTACGATGTTGCTGAACAAGTCGAAGATTATCTAAGTAAATACAATCTTCTTCCTAACGATAGACAAATTCCTCGTTCAACAATGAACAGACTTTTCTCATCTGAGCAATACAGAAACCGAGCTGGTATAAGTATAGTTGATGGGAAATTGTATTTTACGCATGATCAAGAAGTGACAACGAAAGCATTAGAAAAAATATCTCAAGACTTAACAAGTCGGAATGTTGTGCTAGGCGATCTATGGGACGCTCCCAAAAAGAAAGCTTATTTAAATCAATTGGCTGTCGAGGGGCTGCTGCCAAATGCCCATGATGTTCTTCAGGAGCCAATAATCGCGAAAAAACTTAAGGTGCCTATTGAGAAAAAGAAGACAGAATCAAAGCCGAAGGAAGTCAAAACGGCAATTGTGAAGAAGCAAAGTAGAACGACGCTTATTCCTCAAGTTGACTATGGCATTTTATGGCAAGCTGCGACACAAAAACACAAGAGTATATGGGATGAGTTGCAGTTTTCGCTGCTGCTGAGCAAGCATTCAAATGCCATTTCAGTTGTGTTTCGAGTTCTACTCGAAATCAGTATTGATCACGCTATTTCTGTATTAAAAATTGAAACGTACCCGAATGATAAATTGGCTAACAAAATCAAGAAAGTGACAGATTACTTCCAAGTGCAGGATATTCTCACCAAAAAGGATAGCCTTGAGATTAAAAAATTCCAGAATGGTGAGGCGTTAATGTCAGCGGACACCTTACATCGATACGTTCATTCGAGCTATTTTGTTGCCTCTCCAGAGCATCTAATTTCAATGTGGGATTGCTTAGCTAAGTTTATCGTTTCTTGCATCAATGCCTCCACACCTCCCCCACCTGCAACAACTCCCCATTGACACCGCATGCATCTGCGGCCATCCTGTTTTTCGAGGCTTCACAACCTCTCCAAACAGCGGTTACCGCTCCCGATCGACTAGCGGATTTTTTGTGCCTGCTTTATAGGTAGCGCGCAAACCCTTTGCTATGAGCGGGAGGGCGGTGAATACAATACCTCCTTCGGGGGGGAATAAACTCGCCTGTCTGTTTGCAGGTTGTGAACCTCCCGCTCGCCAGCGGGCCGTCACAAGCTTGCTGTCGTCGCGGTCTTTCAACACCCTACAAACAGAGGGATTGAGAATGGACGACACCGCATGCGCATGTAGCGCCACAAACACGCTTCAAAACGAAATCGACGAAGTCATCATAGCCGTCTCGGATTTGGAAAATCTGGCTTATATGCAGCAATTAGTGCTGAATGAGCGGATGAAGGAATGCCGGGAACGCGATGCTTTGTTCACTCTGCAACAAGCCTTACGCGACCGACTGGAAGCATTAAGAAAAACCTGCGGAATACTGGAGCGGGTCGCCCATCCGCAGCCAACAAAATCCAAACTATCGCTTCTTGAATAAGTCACTGTGATCGGTGCCTGAGGTGTCTGCCATTACACCCCGCACGATCACCTCTTACGGGCGCCCTGCTGGTCTGCGGCCCACCCTCCGCAGGCCAGCACTTTGCTCCAACAGGCCTCCAAGCAAAACAAACCCCGCCATGAAAGACGGGGTTTGATAATATCCGGCGGACTTGCAGGCCATTAAGGCCGGCAGGATTACCTTGCTGGTCTACCAGCCGCAGGATTTTCCTTTGTTTTGCTCGTCTAGATAAGCTTGGAGCGGAGCAAAATATTCCAAAATAGCTGTCGCGTCGGCCTCACGGCTTCCGGTGAAGGCTTCCAAGCTGTCTTGCCATGGAAGCGCAGCGCCTGTTTCCAACATCGCGTTGAACTTCTCGCCGACTTCCTTGTTGCCATAGATGGAGCACGCCGCCAACGGGCCTTCCCAACCGGCAAGGCGACAAGCCTCGCGGTAAAACTGGAACTGGAAGATGTGCGCCAGGAAATAGCGCGTGTACGGCACGTTGTTTGGAATGTGGTACTTGGCACCCGGATCAAACGCGTCCGCTGCACGGTCAACTGGTGCTGCAACACCTTGATACTTCTCGCGAAGATCCCACCAACCATCATTGTAGGTCTCTGGAGTCAGCTCGCCGTTAAACACTTTCCAGCGCCACTGATCCACCAGCAGGCCAAATGGCAAAAACGCAATCTTATCCAGCGCCTGCGCCAACAAGATGTTCGTGTTTACGTCTTCGGAAGCATCCAACGGCAAAAGGCCAATCTGCTTCAGGTACTTAGGCGTAATGGACAGGCTCACCATGTCCCCAATCGCTTCGTGGAACCCATCGTTTGGGTCATCCTGATACATGGGGGACTGGTGGTTATAGGCGCGCTGGTAGAAGTTGTGACCCAGCTCGTGGTGAACGGTGTTGAAGTCCGACCCCGTCACCTCGGTGCACATCTTAATGCGCAGATCATCCTTACCATCCACATTCCAGGCAGATGCATGGCACTGCACATCCCGGTCGCGCGGCTCGGTAATCAACGAGCGCTCGTAAAACGTCTCAGGCAGCGGGTCAAAGCCAAGCGAGGTGAAGAACCCTTCCGCCGTCTTCACCATCTTGAGCGGTGTATAGTTCTGCTCTTCCAGCAGTTTGGTCAGGTCGTAGCCTTGCTCGTTCCCGTCCGCAGCAACAAGCGGATAGATGTTGCCCCAGGACTGAGCCCACATATTACCCAGCAAATGCGCGGGAATTGGCCCATCTGCAGGCACTTTATCGGCTCCGTAATGATCCACCAGCTTATCTCGCACATAACAATGCAAACTGTCATAAAGCGGCTTCACTTCACCCCAGAGGCGATCAACATCCTGACGAAAATCATCCGGGTCCATGTCGTATTTGGAACGCCACATGGAGCCAGTGTCTTTAAAGCCTAGCTCGCTGGAACCCTGGTTCGCGATGGCGACCATCTCCGTATACATGTCCTTCATAGGCGGAGAGACAGTGCGCCAGCCCTTCCAGACTTCAAGCAACTTGTCGTAATCACGACTTGTTGCCATGATGCGGCTAAGCTTGGAAAGAGACAGCGCCTCACCATCAATCTCATACTTGCCCGTACCGTAAATGGTTTCCATCTGGGTGTTGATCTGCGCAAGCTTCTTGATCTTGGCAGGATCATTCTCAGGCGCAGGCAACGTCAGGTTCAGCTTCAAAAGCTTCATCTTGCGGGCAAGGTCTGGCGGAAGGTCAAGGCCATCATATTGTTTGGTCTGGTTGGCGAGAGAAACATAGAGCTTCGTGGTGCGCTCTGACATCAGCGCATTCAGCCAGTTGGTGTCATAGGTGATGAAATTGGCATTCACCCAGGCAACGCGGCCAGCTTCCTCACCGATCTCCTGAATGGCTTTTTCGGAGGTTTCAATAAACGCTCTCGCATCCTCAACGCTAACTTTCTTCTCGGCATCAGCCAGCGCTGAACTCAGCGGAATGAGCGCAAATGAAAGTGCGGGTAATACAGATAACAACCGCTTCAAGGCAGCCTCCCCAACCATGGCATATTCTAGAGATTTCAGATGCATTTCTAATGCATAATATCTCTGTTATGCCGTTACGGTAAGGGTTTTATCCTGTAAGTCTAGCCCGTTTTACCGCGATATTTCTCCTATTTTGGGTTCCAACTAGCAAAATTATTGCATTAGCAATTTAGAAGAATCTTCAACACTGAACCCGTTTCACGCACAAAGCCGCAATGCCTGAAAACCTATAATGATTGCGCTTGAAACCACGTTTTGGATGAGCGGCAGCTCCCTGCGCGAGTCGCAGCAAATACCTTGTGGGCCAGGTCCACCCAGTGATCACGCCGCGTTCACTCATCTGGTGGTATGTCCCACAATTAATGCCCCGGACCATCACCCCTCATCATCTGAGTTGAACATGACAGACATATCCAGAAGACAATTGCTGCTCTCCGGTGCCGCGTTCTCGGTTGCCCCTCTCTTTGTTGGCCGAGCACAGGCAGCAGATGCGGATGTTGTGGTTGTTGGCGCTGGAGCTGCGGGCATCTCTGCTGCACGCTCACTGAAAAGCCGCGGCTACTCTGTCATCACAATCGAGGCGTCAGGCCGCATCGGTGGTAGAATTCTCACAGACACCGAGAGCTTTGGTGTTCCGTTCGACATGGGGGCGTCTCGCCTTCACAACAGAGCAAACAACCCGTTTGCCGATTATGGTATCGCCAACGGGTTTGATATCTATCGCGCACCTGATGAAACCCTCATGTATGTGGGCGATCGCCCTATAAACCAGAATGAGCAGGCAGAATTGCTGTTGGCACAGCGGAAGGCTCTGCAAGCAATGTGGCGTGCTGGTCGCAATGGGCTGGATGTCTCCCCCGCCAGCGTCATTCCAGATCTGGGCAATTGGGACCTGACCGTTGATTTTCTGATCGGTGCCTACGAAATCGCAAAGGATCTCGACAGCTTCTCGTGTGTCGACTGGTTCTCAGCAGAAGGGGGCAGTGATTTTTATTGTCGGCAGGGCATTGGCGCGCTGTTTCAGCACTCTGCGCAGGATGTAACGGTACAAACCGATGTCACTGCAGAGAAAATCCGCTGGGGAGGTCAGGGCGTACAGGTAGAAACCAGCGAAGGTACCATCACCGCAAAAGCTGTTGTTGTAACAGTCTCAACAGGCGTGCTGGCGTCTGGCGATATCCAATTTGATCCACCGTTGCCGGTGCGAAAGCAAGAGGCAATTGAAGAGCTTCCAATGGGTCACTACTTCCATGTTGGCCTGCAATTGAGTGAAAACATCTTCGGCACCGGTCCTGATGCCTACTTCAACTACAAGGTGGAGGAAGAGTTCAACGGCTCACCGAAAGCCTTTGGAGCGTTGACCAATGCAGGTGGAACAGGCCTTTGTTATTTCGACATGGGCGGAGACTTCGCCAAACACCTGCTCGAAGCAGGCAACAACGCTGCCTATGACTTTGTTGTTTCTGAGCTGAAACGTATGTTTGGCAATCAGGTTGAAAAATACATCATAGAGTTAAACAGCTACGACTGGCTCCATAACCCATACACTTATGGCTCCTACGCAGCAGCAAGGCCGGGCGGTTTCTGGGCCAGAGATGAAATGCGCGAGAGCATAGCAGATCGTATCTGGTTTGCAGGTGAAGCCATGAGCCCGGATGACTGGTCAACAATCGCAGGCGCCCACAAATCCGGCATCAGCGCTGCGCACGAAATTGCGGAAGTTATATAGATTTAGACGCGCGGTGGTGTTTGAACTTGGTGTTCTCACAGCCCCGGAATTTCTGGATATGATAGAGGTGTAGTTTCTGTAGGGTTGCAATGCCGATGACGGGATCAGCTGGTCATCGTTTATCCCTGCAGGAGCAAACATGACCAAAATCCTCATCCTCTACTACTCAACCTACGGGCACATAGAAACTCTCGCCAACGCAATCGCGGAAGGTGTTGAGGAAGCTGGCGTCACTCCCACAATCAAACGCGTACCAGAGCTGACGCCGGATGAGGTTGCGCGCGCGCACCACTTCAAGATGGACCAACCCGCCCCAATTGCTGAACCTAATGAATTGGCAGACTATGATGCCATCATCTTTGGCACCCCTACCCGATTTGGAAATATGGCCTCGCAAATGCGCAGTTTTATGGATCAGACCGGCGGATTGTGGGTTCAGGGCAAGCTGGCAGGCAAAGTGGGAAGCGTCTTCACATCCACAGGATCAGGGTCTGGTAATGAGACCACAATCACATCCTTCTGGAGCACGCTCGCCCATCAGGGAATGGTCATTGTTGGACTTCCATACACTTGTCCGGAAGTTTCAGACATATCTGAAGTGTTAGGTGGGTCACCCTATGGAGCCGGCACTGTTGCGGGAGGTGACGGATCTTTCAAGCCTAAAGAAAAAGAACTGAAAATGGCCCGCTTCCAAGGAAAACATGTGGCCGAAATTGCGAAAAAGCTCAGCGCCTAAGGCGCTTAAAGAATGCCCAGCAATTGCGGAGCGTCCTCAGCGACAAGAGCCTCGACAAATATTGCAAACTCCGCGATTGCAGTTCAATATCCCGTAAAGTTTCTTAGAAAACGCCCTTGACCTCAACCTAACTTGAGGAGTTAGAACGCCCCAAAACACCAGCAAAGAAGCATAAGAAAAAGGCTGGTCGGAAAGTTCTTGAAAGGAATTTAAATGCAAGAACCGGGCGCAAGCTCCAACAGCAGTTGGGGTGAACTATTCACGGGCAAACAGGCCATTGCTTCACTGATCCTGTCAGGCGGGATCGCATTACATGCAGTGAACACCTACATCTCAGCAACCATGCTCCCCTCCATCACCGCAGACATCGGTGGGCTGGACTATTACGCATGGAACACCAGTCTCTTCATCCTCGCAGCAATTTTAAGCGCAGCAATTTTAAGCGCAGCGGTTGCAGGCAAAGTCTTGCAACGCATCGGAGCGCGGAAGTCGTTCTTCTTTGCAGGTCTCGTGTTTATGACAGGCAGTGGCTTGGCAGCGATCGCACCCAACATGGCAATCATGCTGCTGGGGCGCTCCGTCCAAGGTGCTGGCGGCGGGCTGATCTTCACCTTCTGCTATTCCATGATTGCATTCATGTATCCGGAACGGCTCTGGTCTCGCGCATTTGCGCTGCTTTCAGGCACATGGGGCATCACCACATTGTTTGGCCCAGCCATAGGCGGTATTTTCGCTGAGCTGGGTGTGTGGCGTGCCGGGTTCGGAGTTCTGGTTCCCATCACAATCCTCTACATCATCGTCACGCTTTCCCTTTTGCCAAAACATCAGGAACAGAGCGGCTCTGTGCACCCCACCCCGGTTGGTCAACTGGGCCTGCTTGCAGGGTCTGTGCTCGTACTCTCTGTCACCAGTGTTTTTGAAGAGGCGAGCTGGAGCATTTTGGGGTTCATTCTTTCTGTTGCAATGATCCTGCTTTTGATGAAGCGCGAGCAAAAGGCCTCTACACGCCTTTTTCCCAAAGGAGCCTTGGATTGGGGCTCGCCGCTTTTCTTTGTATTTGCCAGCATGGCCCTGCTGATCCTCTGCGTGAATACGGAATTCTTCATGCCGTTCTATCTCCAGAAACTGTTCGCTGTTTCTCCGTTGTGGGCTGGGTACATTGCAGCAACGGTTTCAATTGGGTGGGCTTCAATGGAGGTCTATAGCGCTCGCTTCACAGATCAAGCCATGCGCAGAGCGGTGAACATCGGCCCGTTCCTCATGGCCCTTGGCCTCATCACGCTGGCCATTGTCCTTCCAACTGGGACGGAGGGCAACATAATGGTGCTCACGGTGGTGACACTGGCGCTCATTTGTATTGGCGCAGGCATTGGTATTGGTTGGCCGCATCTGGGTGTATTCGCCCTTCATTTGACGCCGGATGACGACAAAGAAAACGCAGCCTCTGCTCTGGCAACGGTCCAGACATTCGCTGTGGCGTTCGGAACTGCGCTGGCGGGACTTATCGCCAATTCAACAGGCTTCAACAGCACAGATGGCACAGCGGGCATTGCCAATTCAGCGTTCTGGCTCTTCTCCAGCTTCGCAGTCTTTGCTGTTCTCGGCATATTCAGTGCACGTAAAATCACTAACTTGCACGCTAATGCGGATCTGAAAGAAGCTGAAGCACACTTTTAACCACATGAAGTCAAACGGATTTATTGCCTTAAGTCGTGCTGGCGTTCTCCTAAAGATCTAGCAATGCTTGCTTAAGGGAATCGTTAGAGTTCAGGTTGCCCTAAACGTAAGTTAGAAATCTCACTGTGATACCTCCTCAATCAATTGGAGGAGTAGTGTCATGTTGAGGAAACTAGGCGCAGAATTTGTAGGAACCTTTGCTCTGGTCTCCGCTGTGTGCGGCGGGGCATTGGTATCCTACGCACCGGTTGAGTGGTATGGCGGATCTGGCCTGCTGGGTGTGGCTTTCGCCGTTGGTCTGTCAGTTGTTTGTATGGCTTATGCGTTCGGCAATGTGTCAGGTGCTCATTTCAATCCATCGGTGACCATCGGCCTTTGGGCTGCAAAGCGGTTTCCAACCTCAGATGTAATTCCCTACATCATCGTACAGGTGATTGGCGGTACAGCCGCTGCCTTGGTTTTTTGGACCATTCTTGCCCATGGCCCGGGTGACCCTCCAGGCTTTGCCTCCAACGGTTACGGAGAGCATTCCAACGGAGGCTTTTCTGAAATCGCAGTCGCGATCACCGAAATCACTGTAACAGCCCTCTTCTTGATCGTGATAATCGGGGCAACCTCTAAAAAGGCTCCTGCAGCGCTTGCCCCGCTCGCCATCGGCCTCATGCTGTCATGCATGCACATCATCGCAATCCCTATCTCCGGCGCGTCTTTAAACCCGGCCCGCTCCACGGCAACAGCTGTCGTCAACGGTGGTTGGGCATTAGATCAGCTTTGGTTGTTCTGGTTGGCGCCAATAGTTGGAGCGCTCATCGGGGCGGCAGTTTGCTGGATAATTGGCACCTGCGGTCGCGAAGAAACGGATTAACTGACAGAAATACCAGCGTTATTGAGCCTCCTTCCTGTCCAGAGATCAGTGAAGGAGGCTTTTCTTATGAACTCGCTCAATCCCCAACTAGGGAAAATCCCTCAATTTAAAACTTGACTATTATACTCATATTTATAAAACACTGCTAGAAACAACGTTTGCAAAACGCAAACACAAGCTAGCTAAAGCAGCGTCTCAGCCAGCCACTCCCATAAAAATTCAGACTGAGGCGATCATGTCCATTTCGCGCTATTCCCGTGCGGCCCTCCTGGCCAGCACAACCCTCTCGCTCGCCCTGATTTCTGCGAGTGTCTCAGCACAAGAGGCCGCTCAAAATCGCACCGATGAAGCCCCTGCGACTATGCTGGACGAAATTATTGTTTCAGCAGGTAAAGAGAAGGTGGCGATTGATACACCGCAAGCTGTGACTTCAGTCTCTCAGGAACAGATTGAAGCAACTCAAGCCAGCACATTGGGTGAGATCCTTGATGCGGTACCGGGGATCACTACCATCAATGCCGACAACGCATTGGGACAGTCTATCAACATTCGCGGCATCGGCTCTGCACTTGGCTCCGGTGAAAATCGTAATATCATTCAGGTGGATGGCGTCACATCCTACTTTGAAATGTACCGTGCAGGTTCTTTCTTCTTTGATTCAGAGCTGCTCAAGGAGGTTGAGGTTCTACGCGGCCCAGCAGCCTCCACCTTGTTCAGCGCTGGCGCACTTGGCGGTGTGGTTAGCGCGCGCACGAAAGATGCCAGCGACTTACTGGAGGGAGATGACAAACTGGCCGTCCGCACCAAAGCTATGTGGGATTCGAACGGAAATGGCGCTCGAAGCACGGTCACGGTAGCCGCCCGGCCGCTAGAGGATCTAGAGCTGTTGGTCAATCTGAATTACGGTCGTGATGGAGATTATCACGGCGCCGATGGTGTAGATCTTGGCAACTCCCGGATGACAGACCTTTCGGGCCTCGCCAAGCTGAAATACAGCTTCGGTGCTGATAATGATCAATCTCTCACGGCAAGCTATTTCAATGTCAACAAGTCCGGGTATGGCCTATATGACCAGACCACCTTTAGCTCCGGATTTGGCTATGCAGACCAGACTACAAGCGAACAACAGGCCTCGCTTGCTTATGAAAACGCTTTTTCTGGTAATGATTTGTTGGATGTAAAAGCCCAGGTGTCCTGGAGTCAGACCAAGCGTAATCTGGATGATATTACGTTCCGCGCTGGTCCCGGCGCTCCTTTGGGAACAGAAGCTGAGTACGTCTACAACAACTGGCAGGCAAAGTTGGAAAACACATCGGAGTTTCAGCTTTCTAAAAGTGTAGAGGCCTATTTCACCTACGGGGTAGAAGGGAAATATCAGGAGCGCCTCAATCCGCGTCTGAACCCGGATGGTAGCTCAACGCCCGGCTCGTCATCTCATCCAGAAGGCGAAACACACACCCTTGGCGCATTCGGACAAGCAGAAATCGTTTTCTATGACCGTCTGACACTCATTCCGGGAATGCGTGTCGATCATTCTCGCCTGAAGCCGGGGACTGGTGTGGCTCTGCGCAAGGATCTGGATGAGACGGCCTATTCTCCAAAACTTGCAGCGATTTATGAGCTGACAAACTGGATGAATGTATTTGGTTCTGTTGCACACACAGAGCGCATGCCAGTTTTGGATGAAGTTTTCTCGGGTGATGGCTTTACCGATCTCGGAAAAGAAAAATCAAATAATTTTGAAGCTGGTCTGGGCTTTAAATTCAATGATATGTTGTTGGAAAATGATAGCCTTCGTTTCAAAGTAACGGGCTTTTACAACAGCATCGACAATTACCTCTACTCCTCTCGTGACCATGTAACAGGCAAGACGATCACAACTGCTATTGATGAGGCGCAGATCAAGGGTATCGAATTAGAAGCAGGCTACTCCTCTGAGAGTTGGTACGGTAATCTGGGCGCTTCAGTCACACGAGGTGACAATCTTTCAGATGATGAATATCTGGCAAGCGTTGCAGCCGATAATCTTTTCCTATCAGTAGGGTATAAGCTCACCGATTATAATTTGGATGTTTCCTGGCGCTCTGATCTGTATGCAGAGCAAGACCGTGTGAATGATGCCGGTGATGCTTCGCCAGGTTACGCGCTGCACAGTGCGCGTTTGGCATGGAAACCTGAAGATGGCTTCCTTGCAGGCTCAGAAGTGCGCGCAAGCGTGAATAATATCTTCGATCAAAAATACACAGCGCATCTAAGTGAAACCGACGGCAAAGGCCGGTCATTTAAACTTAGCTTGGCGAAAACGTTCTAAGCCTCTCTTCGGTGCGCTGTAAATGCAGTGCATCAGGCAATGCTGGTGAGACAGGTTTGCCTGAATGAGGCTAGGCCTTCTGTGGCGGAAAGGCCGGGATCGGCGGGGAAGCAATTCTCCGCCGTTTTCTTTTGTGTGGCGCAATAATGCAGGATCAGCCGTGTTCGGTTTCCAGCATTTCAGCCCATGTCCTTGGATTGTCGCCGTTAAGTGGGTTCTTCTTGGAGCGTTTGTACTTGATGGTCTCAAAGTGCATGCTCAGCGTATCTGCCAGCAACAAGCGCCCAACGAGGCCTTCACCAAAGCCAACGATTTCCTTGATCACCTCAAGCGCCTGCAATGTGCCAACCAAGCCCGTCAATGCACCCAGAACGCCTGCTTCTGTGCAGGTTGGGATGGAGCCAGCCTCCGGGCGCGTAGGGAACAGGCAGCGATAAGTTGGGTTAATGTAGTTGCCCTCATCATCGCGCTCAAATGGTTTCAGCAGCGTAACGGAGCCGTCAAACTGCCCCACAGCGGCGGTAACCAGCGGACGTCCTGCATAAAAACATGCATCCGAAACGAGGTAACGGGTGGCAAAGTTATCAGAGCCATCAACCACGATATGGTAATCGTTGATCAGCGCCATCGCATTCTGTCCGCTAATGCGTGTCGGATGCGGAACAACGCGCACATTCGGGTTCAGCCGAGCAATCGCCTCTGCCGCACTGGCAACCTTAGGCTCACCAAGCTTTTCCGTGTCATGGATGATCTGGCGCTGAAGGTTAGACAGCGAAACAACGTCATCATCAACAATACCGATGGTGCCAACGCCAGCTGCCGCCAGGTATTGCAGAACTGGTGCGCCAAGTCCCCCTGCGCCGATCACAAGAACGCGTGCGGCTTTGAGTTTCTGCTGCCCAGGGCCACCGACATCTCGCAGGACGATGTGGCGGGCATAACGTTCCAATTCAGAAGCTGTAAGGGAAAGCAAGACGGACTCCAGTAGTTTAGCCGAGCATGCGGCTCACCAGTCGGGCTGTGTAATCCACCATGGGAATGACACGCGCATAATTGAGGCGAGTCGGCCCGATAACACCAAGAACGCCCACAACGCGCTGTTCACTATCGCGGTATGGAGACACGATCAAGGAAGAACCGGAAAGCGAGAACAGCTTGTTTTCTGAGCCGATAAAAATACGTACGCCCTCACCGCCTTTGGCAAGATCAAGCAGACGGATCAACTCGCTCTTGTTCTCCAAGTCATCAAACAGCAGGCGAATACGCTCCAGATCTTCCTTCGCGCCCACATTTTCAAGCAGATTGGAACGTCCCCGCACGATCAGTGTTCCGGGATCATTCTTGTCTCCACCCCAAACAGCAACACCCGCATCCACCACTTTGGATGTCAACGTATCTAGCTCGGCCTGAAATTCGTTTCGCTGCCGAACAAGTTCAGATTGCGCATCAGCTAGTGTGCGGTTTCTGATGATGGAGTTGAGGTAGTTTGAGGCCTCTGTCAGCGCAGATGGTGGCAAACCAGCAGGTAGATCGACAACGCGATTTTCAACCGAACCGTCCTCACTCACCAGTACAACAAGCGCTTTAAGCGGCTCAATCTGCACAAACTCAATATGGCGAAGAGTGGTGTCTGTCTTATTGGAAAGAACTACCCCCGCCCCGCGGCTCAAGCCAGATAGCATCTGACTGGCTTCTGTCAGCACCTGCTCCGGTGTTTTCTCGCTACCTTTAGCCTTCACCTGAACAGCAATCTGCTCACGCTCTTCTTTGGTCAGGTCGCCAACTTCCAAAAACCCGTCCACGAACAGACGAAGGCCGGACTGTGTCGGCAATCGCCCAGCACTGGTGTGCGGAGAGTAGAGCAGCCCATGGTGCTCCAAATCCGCCATCACGTTGCGAATAGAGGCCGGAGACAGAGGCTGCGAGAGCCCGCGTGCCAGATTGCGCGACCCGAGCGGCTCGCCGGTATCAAGGTAATTCTCAACAATGCGCCGGAAGACCTCACGGGAACGCTCATCAAGATCCTCAAGAGGGACAGAAGGAGGAACGCTCGTCACGGTATCGGTACTCCACATCAACAGCAGGTTTGGGCCAAAGCCTGTGTTCAATCCCTAGCACAGGACAATTGAACAGCCAAAACTCATTTTTAGCAGAAAATCGCCTCTCAAACCAAAACCAGCCTTTGCGCTAACGCCAATCCGCAGTTAAAAGATCGGCAATACCATTTGTGAATTTGTAGCTATTAAGCAACCCGAGGGAGCTTACATTGAACCGTCCATCCAAACGTACACCTGAAGAAATGCGTCCAGTCAGCCTGGAGCGCGGTGTTGCCAAACATGCCGAAGGTTCCTGCCTGATCAAATTCGGCGATACTCATGTTCTGTGTACGGCTAGCTTGGAAGAGCGTGTTCCGCCGTGGCTTCGTGGCCAGAACCGTGGTTGGGTAACTGCAGAATACGGCATGCTGCCACGCGCAACCCATGACCGTATGCGCCGTGAATCCTCTGCTGGCAAACAGTCTGGCCGTACTCAGGAAATCCAGCGCCTCATTGGCCGCTCTCTGCGTGCTGTTGTTGATCTGGGTGCACTGGGCGAGCGTCAGATCTCCGTTGACTGTGATGTTATTCAGGCAGATGGCGGCACCCGTACAGCATCCATCACCGGCGCATGGGTTGCTCTGCACGACTGTCTTAAATGGATGGAAGCGCGTGACATGGTCAAAACCGATAAGGTTCTTAAAGACCACATCGCAGCGATCTCCTGCGGTATCTATGAAGGCACTCCGGTTGCTGATCTGGACTACATCGAAGACTCTTCCGCTGACACTGACGCAAACTTTGTCATGACTGGCAAAGGTGGCATCGTTGAAATTCAGGGTACTGCTGAAGGTGAGCCATTCTCTGAAGAAGAGCTCGGCCAGCTCATGGGCCTTGCAAAACAGTCCATTTCCAAACTGGTTGAGCTGCAGAAGCTGACGGTGCTGTGATGCAGGCAGACACAACGGAAAATCGTCGTCTGGAACCTGGCAAGCTTGTGCTTGCCAGTCACAACAAGGGCAAGCTGCGCGAAATTCAGGACATGCTTGCACCGCATGGCTTCGAAGTTCTCTCTGCTGGTGATCTGGATTTGCCAGAACCGGTGGAAGATGGCGACACGTTTGAAGCAAATGCTGCGATCAAAGCACTTGCTGCGGCAACGGCCACTGGCCTGCCAGCCCTTGCAGATGACAGCGGTTTTTGTGTAAACGGCCTGAACGGCGATCCGGGTATCTACTCCGCACGCTGGGCTGGCCCAGGCAAAGACTTTGGCGTTGCCATGCAGACCGTGCAGGACAAGCTGACCGAAACGGACGCAACAGACCGGACCGCTTACTTCGTTGCTGTGCTGTGTATGGCATGGCCGGATGGGCACACTCAGTTCTATCGTGGTGAGATCCATGGAGAACTGGCATGGCCTCCGCGCGGTCTGGAAGGCTTCGGCTACGATCCAATGTTCGTTCCGGAAGGTTTCGATAGAACCTTCGGTGAGATGGACAAACAAGAAAAACACAAAACAAAAGAAGGCGAAGCGCTGTCTCATCGCGCTCGTGCCTTTGTTAAGTTTCAAAAAGAGTGCTTGCCGGCGTAATACGCGTTCCCGAAAAGTGGCTTCCAGTTTTCGGATAAAAACTCGTGCAAATGAGCTGGCAAACGCAAAGGAAAAAGAATGACTGTGTCACCGGTTGGCGGCTTTGGGATTTACGTGCATTGGCCTTTTTGTCTGGCAAAATGCCCATATTGTGACTTTAACTCCCACGTGCGCCACCAGCCGGTTTCGCAGGAACATTACGCCAAAGCTTTGGCAACAGAGCTGACACGCTATGCGCAGATGGTGCCGGGCCGCACGGTCGATTCCATCTTCTTTGGCGGTGGCACCCCATCCCTGATGGAGCCTAAAACCGTTGAGACCATTCTCAATGAGATCGCCCGTCTCTGGCATCTGCCGTCCACCGCCGAAATCTCCATGGAAGCCAACCCAACCAGCGTGGAAGCGACCCGCTTTGCAGGCTATAGATCTGCTGGTGTAAATCGCCTGTCTGTCGGCATTCAGGCACTGGATGACAAGGAACTGAAGATCCTTGGCCGCCAGCATTCTGTTTCGGAAGCGATTCAAGCTGTTGAAATTGCGCGCAAAACTTTCCCGCGGATCTCGTTCGACCTCATCTACGCCCGACCAACCCAGACCTTGAAGGCATGGGAGCAAGAGCTCAATCGCGCTATTGATCTGGCCGCTGATCACCTCTCGATGTACCAGCTCACCATCGAAAGCGGCACCATGTTCCAGCGCCTTTATGCGGCTGGAAAGCTCGAGATGCTGGACCCTGATCTAGCTGCAGATATGTTTGATCTGACGCAGGAGGTCACCGCAACACGCGGTTTGCCTGCCTATGAGGTCTCAAATCACGCTGCACCTGACGCTCAGTGCCAGCACAACCTCATTTACTGGCGCTATGGCGATTATGTTGGCGTCGGCCCCGGTGCGCATGGACGATTGACGCTGGAAAATGGCACCAAACTGGCAACCTCGACTGAGAAACATCCAGAAACATGGCTGGGTTTGGTTGAAAGTCAGGGCCACGGCTCTATTTCTGAAGACATACTTGGTCATGGTGAGCAAGGTGACGAGTTGCTGTTGATGGGCATGCGACTGCATGAAGGCATTGACGTACCACGTTATGAACAGCTCTCTGGCCGTCAGTTCAACCCGCAGAGATTGTTAAATCTGCAGGAAAACGGCATGGTAGAATGGGTAAGCAACACCCGCCTGCGTGCAACGCAAGCTGGCTTTCCCCTACTGGATGCCGTAATTGCTGAGCTGGCTTCTGATTAGCATTCCCAAATAAAATTCATTAGCGATTTCAACTTAGTGAAATAATTGCAGTCGAATTACTCGATTCGATTGGGGTATTAATTTACATATTGTGCGATGCAGCATAATTGATTACACTGACATGTACCTCAGCGATGGTGAAGAACCTATTGATCTTCAATGCAAGTTAAGGTTGGTTTGTATTTCTCCATGAGTCTATGTTGCTGAAAAGGTATAGGGCTGTCTATACTTTTGCGGTGCAGCACTTCGGGCTAAAGTGTATTCGTGTTGCGGAAATCAAAAATTACATGAACAAGAGTTGGCTGAAGCGAACGTCTGGGGAGGAAACATTCTGTGCTGTTCTACCATTTGTATGAAATGAACCATGCAGCGATGTCCCCTGTCCGGGCTGCAGCGGACATGACACGATTGTGCTTTCAAAACCCGCTCAACCCCATGGCGCACACGCAGGTTGGTCGCACGGTTGCTGCATCCTGTGAAATGTTAGAGCGTGTCACCCGCCGCTATGGTAAGCCGGAGTTTGAGCTTGATACCACTGTCGTGGATGGCAAAGAAGTAGACATCACGGAAGAAATCATCTGGGCCAAGCCATTTTGTGGCCTGCTGCACTTCAAGCGTGATTTACCTCAGAGTAGAAAAAACGATCCCAAAATTCTGATCGTCTCCCCTATGTCTGGCCACTACGCAACTCTTCTGCGCGGCACTGTTGAAGCCTTACTGCCAAATCTGGACGTTTACATTACGGACTGGGAAGATGCGCGTCAGGTGCCTGTCGCTGACGGTCGTTTCGACCTGGACGACTATATCGAATACATCATGCAGATGCTGCATTATCTGGGGCCAAACACGCACGTTCTGGCGGTATGTCAGCCATCCGTCCCAGTTTACGCAGCTGTTTCATTGATGGAGGAGAACGGAGACAAATGCGCTCCGGCGACCATGACGCTGATGGGTGGACCAATTGACACCCGCGAAGCGCCAACTGCCGTGAATGATCTGGCCGTCGAAAAAGGTATCGACTGGTTCAAGCGCAATGTTGTCATGGAAGTTCCCTTCCCTCACAAAGGTTTCACACGACAGGTTTATCCGGGTTTCCTCCAGCTCTCTGGCTTCATGAGCATGAATCTGGACCGGCATATGGTGGCGCACCGTGATTTCTTCCAACATCTGATTGAGGGTGACGGGGACAGCGCTGAAAAGCATCGTGACTTCTATGATGAATATCTCGCTGTCATGGATTTGACCTCTGAGTTCTATCTCCAGACCGTGGAGACCGTGTTCATCGAGCATTCGCTGCCAAAAGGTGAAATGATGCATCGTGGCAAGATGGTTGATCCGAAAAAGATCACTGGCACGGCGCTGTTTACTGTTGAAGGCGAAAACGACGACATTTCTGGTGTTGGCCAAACCCAAGCGGCTCAAAAACTGGCTGAAAACATCCCTTCCAGTCGTCGATTGCACTACATCCAACCCGGTGTAGGCCATTACGGCGTGTTCAACGGCTCAAAGTATCGTTCTGAAATCGCCCCACGTATCGTCAAGTTCATTCAGGACAATCCAAGAAACGTGCGTGCGGAACAGGTTTCTAAGCGGGCAGCGAAAAAGACCCTGCGTGAAAATACCTCTGAGAAAATTGCAGGCGACCCACTACGTGAAATCCTGCTTGCTGAGCCAAAAGGCGCTGCAGATGACCTGCAGCTGATCAGCGGTGTTGGACCTAAACTAGAGCGGGCTTTGAACGGCGCAGGCATCTTCCACTACTGGCAAATTGCAAATCTGACAGAAGATCAGGCCGCTGCGCTGGACGATCGTTTGGATATTCGCGGACGCATGGTTAGGGATAATTGGGTTGAGCAGGCACGCCGTCTCAATGAAACAGTGCATTCTAATTGAATGTAAGTGAAGATAACCCACCGTCTAATAAAATTTCATTCTATCTCTTGAAACTAAAATAAAATCATCCCATCTCAAGCTTGTTGATTTGAGAAAGGGGTGATTTTAATGAATGTAAATGCAATAAAACCCTCCTGGAATCCTCTAAGTATTGCACTTATGGTTCTTGGATTCGTAGTTTTCTGGCCTCTTGGCCTTGCTATGCTTGCCTACATCTTATGGGGCGACAACTTTAATGGCTGGAAGCGTGAAGCTAAATGCCAGTGGAATCGTAGCAACTTGAAAAATACGATGGATAACATGCAAAATGCGACCCGCAGCGGTAATGCTGCATTTGACGATTACCGTGAAAAAGAGCTGAGCCGCTTGGAAGAAGAGCGCAGAAAGCTTGATAGCATGCGTCAGGAATTTGATAGCTACATGGACGACCTGCGTCGGGCTAAAGATCAGGAAGAGTTCGACCGCTTCATGAGAAACCGCCATAACCGTCCAGGCGAGCCATCTGCTGGAGAAGCAATCTAGTGGTTCTCAAAGGTTCATAACAAGCATCTGGTGCTCTGCTTTCGCAGGGCACCCTTTTGTACGTTGAGCCTTACTCGCAAGATGACACACGCGCTAAAGTAATTCGCACTGGTTGACTTTCAAATCGCCCCTTTCTCTGCAATAACGAGAGCGGCCAGTGCAATTTTCGAGGTGATATGGGGTTCTTTGCGACAAAGGTTTTGCCGGAGTTTATTGAGGTGGATCTGGGACATAGGCCACTGCAAATCCGCCTGAAACGCAATTCGAGAGCAAAGCGCTATATCCTTAGAATTCCACCCGGTGACCCAACACCTGTCATCACTGTTCCTGCCCGGGGCAATCTGAAGACAGCTCAAGATTTCGCCAACCGGCAAATCGACTGGTTGAAGCAAAGACTGGGTTCTCGCCCGGATACTATCAAATTTGAAGAGGGTGCGCGCATCCCAATCAAAGGTGTGCCGCACACCCTGCGCTCTTCCGGCAAGTTACGTGGGCTCGCGAAGCTTGATCTTGAAGACCAGACGGATGAACCGCTGCTGTTACTACCCGGGGAAACACAAAGCTTTCACCGTAAAACCAAAGACTTCCTGCGCAAGTTAGCTAAAGAAGATCTTGAAGCACACGTACAGCACTTCACGAACAAGCTTGGACGCAACTATCACAGCATCACACTGCGAGACACCAAGAGCCGTTGGGGCTCCTGTTCGCATGATGGGAAACTATCGTTCTCCTGGCGCCTTGTGATGGCACCACCAGACATTCTGGAGTACGTAGCAGCCCACGAAGTTGCTCACTTGGTGAAACTAGATCACTCACCTGAGTTCTGGCGCGTCTGCGAGCAGTTGGCACCCCACACAAAGCAAGCCCAACGCTGGCTCAAAGAGCACGGCTCTCAACTTCACCTTTACGGACAGGAATAGCTAACCGCCGCCAAACAACCGTCCAAGCAGATCCAACGGACTTGTGCTGGTGTTGTTTTGTGGGCGCGGAGCTGTTGTTGCTTGCACAGCAGGCCTTGGTGGCTGTGGTTGCTGAGGGGCAGCCACAAATGTTGGTTGACGACGCGTAGGCGCCGTTCCAGGCTTCCACAATGGTGATGTTTCGGCAAGATTGATCGGCACACCTGGCAGTCTGGCAATCGGGATGCCCTGATGCTCTGTCTCCATCACCCAAGCCCAGATTTCTGCTGGCAGTGTACCCCCACTCACCTTCTTCATCGGCTTGTTGTTATCATTCCCAAGCCAGACCGCAGTGGTGAGTGAGTTTGTATAACCAATGAACCACGCATCTTTATAGCCCTGTGTGGTACCGGTTTTGCCACCTGCCGGACGTCCCGCCAACAAAGCACGCTTGCCTGTGCCACCATAGACTGTTTGCGCCATCATAGTGTTGATTTCACTAAGCTTATCTCCACGAACAACGCGTCCTGTACCGTCACCGGAGCGGCGATAAAGGACTTTGCCATGTTCATTTCGAATTTGCCGGACCACATGAGGAACAACACCATATCCACCATTCGAGAAAGGCACATACGCGGAGGCAATCTCAAGTGGGGTAACCTCAGAGGTTCCAAGAGCAATGGACGGATTGGATTTGAGTGCAGATGTAATGCCTAGGCGACGTGCAGTACGCGCCACATTGGCCGGGCCAACCTCATGCGCCAGCTTTGCTGCAACGGTGTTGATTGAGAATGCAAGCGCTTGCGTCAGTGTCACATCGCCATAATAGCGCTTGGTATAGTTCTTCGGTGTCCAGCCTCTGTAGGTGACACGCGCATCCCTGCGGACAGTATTTGGGGTCATCCCCCGCTCCAACGCCGCGAGATAAACAAATGGTTTGAAGGCTGATCCCGGTTGTCTACGCGCATAAACAGCGCGGTTGAACTGGCTTTTCCGATAATCAACACCGCCGACAAGTGCGCGAATGGCACCACTGCGATTGAGCGTAACAACCGCGCCTTGTGTGACATTAAATTCTTGGCAGGACTCTGCAATCCGAGTGGTCAGTGCCGTTTCTGCTGCTTGCTGCATGTCCCAATCGATGGTGGTATCGACAATAATGTCCTCACCAATGGAACCCACGAAGCCGGGTAGCAACTCCATTACATAATCAGCAACATAATTGCCACTGCTGCTGTTGTGGCTTGTGACCACATGCGCTGGATTAAACAGAGCATTCTTAGCGTCATCAGCAGTGATGAAGCCAGCCTTGTGCATTGATGCAATCACTACCTGGGCACGACCTTCTGCAAGTGCAGCATTGCGTGTAGGTGCATATTTGCTAGGCGCCTTCAGCAGACCGGCAATGGTCGCCGCTTCAGCAAGGTTGATGAGATGAGCAGACTTGCCAAAATAAACCCGCGATGCGGCATCAACACCATACGCCCCTGCGCCGAGATATACCCGGTTGAGGTACATCTCCAGAATTTCGTCCTTGCTGTAATTCCACTCCAGCCACAGCGCCATTACCACTTCCTGCATCTTACGTTGCATGGTGCGCTCAGGCTTCAGGAACAGGTTCTTCGCCAACTGCTGTGTTAGGGTCGACCCACCCTGCACAGTTCGCCCGCTGGTGTAGTTGACAAAAGCAGCACGGGCGAGGCCAATTGGGTCGATACCGAAATGATATCTGAAACGCCTGTCCTCAATGGCCATCACAGCTTCAGGCAAATAACTGGGCAGCTGCTCCAAACGGACTGCCTCCCCGCCGGTATCACCACGATTGGCAATCAAAGTGCCGTTTGCAGAAACGATGCGTACGTTAGGTGGGCGCTGCGGGACAGCCCACTCTGAAGCCGGTGGCAAATGCGCGGCGTAATAGGTGAGAATACCACCAACAAGGACGATACCCCAAATGCCAAGAACGACACTCCAGTACATGGAAAAGCGGAAGGACTTCCACAAAAAACGACGAAACTTGCTTTGGCTCTTTGGCTTGCCAGAAGAGGTCGCTGCATCAAGAGCTGCCAGCGTTTGCTGACGTGCCTTGCGGCTAGGCTTTTTGGCAGGCTTCTTGACTGGCGCTCCTTGCGCGGGTCTGGGACGCTGAGGAGCAGGCTTTCTGGCCTGTGCTGTTGGGTTTTGAGGTGAGGAGCGCTGCCCCGATGGTGATTGCTTGCTTGGAGCGCTGGCTCTGTTTGGACGGCGAATATAATCTTCGACTTCATCAGGGCGCAATGCGACGCCCTGTAAGCGTGGTCGTTGAGGTTGCACTGGGCGTTTTGGGCGGTGTCCCTCAGGATGTTGCGGCGGCCTGCCGGAAGGGCGTTGCCCGGGGCGCACTGGCCTCCGTTTTCTGCCATTTCCATTTTGGCCTGTCGCCATAGCTCAAAAACACCCCAGTACCAATCACTCAAATCTTGGGCAAATATTGCCAGTAAAGATTGAGCATGCCTGAACAAACTCAGGCTGCTGACCGCTTGGGAGGGAGGTCGCAACCTGGATACAAAACACGAACGATTTTAGGGAAACACGCTTAATTCTGCGTTAAGCTATTGAGGTGAATTGCGCGCACTTGGCTGGGAAATGCAACAAATATGCAGAGATACTAGTGCTCTTGTGCAAATAAAAAAGGGCGGTAACCCGCCCTCTTCATTTTGAGGATCTGATAGCCCTTTGATCAGCTGGAATACCGGCTGGCATCCTGACCATAGTAGTTCACATAGCGTGAGTTCAGCTTGGACACTGGCATGATGATCAATACATCAGTGGTTCCGAACTGGTGATCAACAACCGCTCCGTTACCAATAAAGGCTCCAAGGCGGAGATATCCTTTGATCAATGGAGGCAGAGAGCGCAGCGCAGCGCGTTGATCCACCTGGTCTTTCGCAATGCGGTTCATCTCCACGTACTGGTCCGGCAGCGCTGAAACGTGCCATTCCTCCGGCGCACTAGCAAAGTGATGCAAGAAGGAAAGTTGCTCAGAAAGAAGATCGGGATCAGTACCTTCGATAGAGGCACAACCAATCATCACATCTACATTGTGCATCAGCACATAAGACCAGATGCCGTGCCATAAAAGCTCAACGGTTTTCTTGGTGCGATAAGGTTTCAGAACACAAGAGCGGCCAAGCTCCATGAAATTTAGATCACTATGACGATCTAGAATTCCCTGAATATCAAACTCACCTGCCGTGTAGAAACCGCCATTGAGCTGTGCAAGTTCCTGACGAAGCAAACGATATGTGCCTACAATCTGTGGCTTGAGCTTGGAAAACGGTTTGTTGCGAACCTGGCTGTTGTGATCAACGACCAGCAGATGATCACAAATCTCATCATAACTGTCACGGTCAAGACGCGACAACTGTGTTTGTGCATCCGCAATTGCAGACATTTCTTCGTAAAACACTTCGTAGCGTAAACGTTGAGATTGCTTGAGTTCTTTGGCTCCGTTGGAAAGACGAACCTCGAGTGGGCCGACTTTGCCAAGGCTTTGTCCTGCCTCCGGCATTTTTCCAAGCATTGCCTGAGGGATCCACCGCGGCGCAGGTCGCCCTGACAGCTTACTCGGTGTGAACTTTTTTAGGACTTTCATCGGGGAAATATGTCCAGATCCAGCCATACTATTATTATCTCATATTGCTTAGGTGTTTAAGAAACATTGCAATAATGAGAACGCCTTTCTGAATTTGCACCAATTGAGTCACCCATGTCAATTTTGGGTAGTCAATCTGTGATATAAGCCCATTTTAGGACAGTTGAGTGACACAACACCAACATTTACCCGCGTAACGACGCTCACATTTGCTAAACAATGCTGCGGTCGCGGTTAATCTGAGTATAACAACCGCCTCGTGATATTGAACAGGCTAAATATACCGAGCTATCTCTTAGCATAGCGTTTTAAAACAGCCTCGAGATCCTGCTTTTTTAGGGGTTTGCTTAAAAAACCGTCTGCTCCGGCCTTAAGAGCCTCTTCTTTTGCCTCCGGCATAACATCTGCTGAAACAACATAAATTGGCACTTGCGACGCAGATTTGTCTTCCCTGCCTCTAATTTTGGAGATGGCTTCAAGCCCATCCAGACCGGGCATGTGCAGATCCATAAGCACAATATCAAACGAGCCGCTGGCACAGAGCGAAACAGCCTTATGCCCATCCTCCGCAAGCTCTGATCTGTGGCCCAGTTTGTCCAGTAGTGCTTGAACCAGCATCCAGTTAATTGGGTTATCTTCGGCCACTAACACATTGAGATTTGTGTTTTGGCCTTGCTGTGTAGGCGCCACCTCTTCTTCTGTTACATCTCTATCAACCTCGTCTGTCAGCAGCGAGCCTGGTGAAAGCACCCGAAGCAGTGAGCTGCGACGAACAGGACGGGTCAAGTAACCAGAAAACTCCCCGGTCTTGATATCTGCAATCCGCGCCCGCTCCTGAGGTTTAATGAGGACAAAGATCTCTGGCGCACTCTCTGATTGCTGCCCATAGAAATTGCGAATGCGTTCCACATATTCTTCACCAACAAGCAAACGGTCAAAATGTGGCGTTAGAGGCAATTCTTCGAGTTCGTCTACTTCCAGAACCTTGGTGTGAATGAACCCGCTGGTGCTCAGCGTTTTATGGACAAGGCTGGCTTCAATCTGATTGCTGGTTACGATCGCGATACGATCTTCATGACTTTCGGCAGGGTCAGCAGAAATCTCATCAACAGGCATCTCAAGAAGGAAGGTGGAGCCGCAACCCAACTGACTCTGAACGGTGAGTGAACTTCCCATTAACTCAGCCAGTCGTTTGGAAATTGCCAGACCCAGGCCTGCTCCATCGAACTTGCGATTGCGGCGATACTCGCCCTGTTCAAATTCCCGGAAGATGCGAGCTGCGGTGATTTCATCCATGCCAGGGCCAGTATCTTTGACAGCGAACTCCAGCAAATGATGGCCTGTGGTATCTGTAACGGCTTGCAGGACTAAAGATACACCGCCCTCTTCTGTAAATTTGATCGCGTTCCCAACCAGATTGTATAGGACTTGCTGCAACCGTGCCGGATCGCTCTGAATAGTATCTGGTACGGCTGGACTGATAAATGAACCAATCTGCAATCCCTTTGCATGAGCTTTGGGAGAGAGCAACTCCACAATGCGCTCCACTAGCGGAGCAAGCTCAACACTGCCAGTTTCCAATTCCAGCTTACCCGCTTCGATCTTGGAGTAATCAAGAACCTCATCAATAAGCATCAAAAGCGTGGAGCCTGAAGTCCTGATCGCATTAATGTAGTTTTGCTGCTCTGCAGTGGTTGTCGTGTCATCCAACAAATCTGCCATGCCCAAGACACCGTTTAGGGGCGTTCGAATTTCGTGACTGACCATCGCAAGAAAACGAGATTTTGCCTCACTGGCATTTGCTGCATGGTCGCGGTCTTCGCGCAACTTTTGCTCAGCTTGTCGCCTGTCAGTGACATCCGTCAGGATCCACTGAATGATCGGAGCACCGCCGCTGCCATCGCGAATGCTCAGGCGTAGGAGTGAATACCAGCGGGTGCCGTGTTTTGTGCGCAAAGCAACGTCTTCGGTTGCTCCAGCCACCCCTTCATCAAGGTCGGGTGTGAAGTCTTCAGCATAGGGCAGATGAATAGCCCGCCCGATTTCAACGCCAAATCCAGTCGGAAAATTGCGTTTGCCTGCATCATTCACGGAAAGCACCAGGCCTTCGCTGTCACAACGGATCACGATGGCGCCCAGCGCATCCAGAATAGAACGGTGCCGATCATCTGCTTCGCGCAGTTGCCAGTCAGCATCACTGGCTAATTCGGATGGATCTTCAAGTTGTTCAACTTCACTGCGGATCTGAGCTGTTTTCCAGCTTTGTGCAATAACATCACTTGCCGGAAATCGCCGAAACAACACGGCGCCAGCCCCAAAGGCAAGCAACACAACATAGAGGCTTTGTGCAGACCGCCAATCAGTCAGCAGCAACGCAATCAGCAAGCATATAACGCCCACGAAAATGGAGAGGCTCTTTAGAACAAAGGAGGATTTCTCGGTGATTTCGCTTTGCTTAATCAGAGACACGCGGGCCTGAGTAACAACATGGGTGCTCTCCTCAGTTTTTAGTCTCCGTTTCAACACTGCTTTTGCTCCACCCGAACTATTTCGGTAAATCAGTAAAATTCAATTGGTAGGATATAACAGATTATGCGGCGGCCAAATAGGCGGAAGAGCGCTTGAAGCTCAGGGCCTCGGCCAGGTGAATACGCTGAACGGACTCTGACCCATCCATATCTGCAATTGTCCGCGATAGTTTCAGAACCCGATGGTAGCCACGTGCAGAAAGACCAAACTGTATGGATGCCTGTTCAATCAATTCCTTACTGCCCTGATCCAACGCAACAATCTGCTCAATGGTCCGCGCACTGGCGTGTGCATTGACGGTGATGTCTAGTCCAAGAGAGGCATAGCGGGCTTGCTGAATGGTACGAGCACGTGCCACACGTTGAGCAACCACTTCCGAGCTCTCTGAAGTGTGCGGGCTGATCAGGTCTCTTGCAGAAACTGCGGGAACATGAAGTTGCAGATCCATCCGATCAAGAAACGGCCCGGAAACTCGCGACTGATAAGAACTCGCGCATTTATCGCCTCGCCTGCAAGTGTGTCCTGGCTCTCCTGCATAACCGCAACGGCAAGGGTTCATCGCGGCAACCACTTGCACCATAGATGGGTAGCTCACACGATAATTGGCACGAACAATCGTCGCCACACCGTTCTCAATAGGCTGTCTCAAGCTGTCCAGAACAGAACTATCGAACTCTGGCAGTTCATCCAAAAAAAGCACGCCATTGTGAGCCATGGACACTTCGCCGGGTCTGGCTTTTATGCCACCGCCAACCAGTGAGGCCATGGAGGCAGAGTGATGCGGTGCCCGGAAGGGACGTTGATTGCTCAAGGCGCCATCTTCCAGCTCACCTGATATGGAAGCGATCATGGAAACTTCCAGCAGTTCGCGAGCTGATAGTGGCGGCAAAAGAGCAGGTAACCTGCTCGCGAGTAAGGTCTTCCCAGAGCCTGGAGGGCCAATCATCATCAGGTTATGAGAGCCAGCAGCTGCAATCTCCAGTGCTCGCTTCGCTGTTTCTTGCCCTCGAATATCGGCAAGGTCCAGTGAACTAGCAGCTTGTGGAGAGCTACGCGGTTTTGGGGCAGAAAGAGTAATGTCACCTTTCAATGCGCGGTAGAGCTGAACCAGTGATCCCGCAGCCATAATTTTAAGGTTCTCATCCGCCCATGCCGCTTCAGAGCCGCAACTTGCTGGACAAATCAAACCTTTCCCGTTTGCAACAGCAGCGATTGCAGCTGGAAGGGCTCCGTTTACGTGAGAAATGCTGCCATCTAGTGAGAGCTCACCCAGAACGAGGAAGCCTTCGACAGCTTCCGCAGGCAGTGCCCCCATCGCCACTAAGAGGCCAAGCGCAATCGGAAGGTCATAATGTGATCCTTCCTTAGGTAGGTCAGCCGGCGCCAGATTAACCGTCACACGTTTGGCTGGTAGCGCGAGGCCGGAAGCAATGAGTGCTGACCGAACCCGCTCCTTGCTCTCTGCAATTGCCTTATCGGGCAGGCCAACAAGAGTGAAATAGACGGATCCGGGGCTAATCTGGACCTGCACGTCAACATTTGCAGCGTCGACACCCTGAAAGGAAACGGTAGAGATGCGAGCGAACACCAGACACTCCTGCGACCACAATTAATCATCATTGTAGTAATTAAGCAGGAACGAACAGGAAACACACAAGCCTTGAATACTCAGAAATACGAAAGCCCCCATAAGAAGCTCTATCTGAAATCTCTGAGTTCATAATTGAAAGTCACTGGGAAAAAGAAAAGCCCTGTCAAACAACAGGGCCTTTGATATTTTTTAGCCTTCCAGTTTTTTCTCAAGCACATCCCAGACCATGCCGGCCACATCTGGCCCGCCCAGCTTCTGGATTGCGCGAATGCCAGTCGGAGCTGTCACGTTGATTTCAGTGAGGTTTCCGTCAATCACATCGATACCAACGAGAATGAGTCCTTGCTCCTTCAGTGTCGGCCCAAGGCGCGCGCAAATCTCTCTTTCGCGTTCAGTCAGGTCACTGTCTTTTGGAGACCCACCGCGTACCATGTTGGAGCGCAGGTCACCTTCTGCAGGGACACGGTTTACTGCACCAGCAAACTCGCCATCGACCAACAGAATGCGCTTATCGCCGTGTTTCACATTTGGCAGGAACTTCTGAATAACCCAAGGCTCGCGGAACGTGACGGAGAAGAAGTCATAAAGAGAACCGTAGTTCAGGTCATCCTTGGTCACGCGGAAAACAGCAGCTCCGCCATGTCCAAACAGCGGCTTCATTACGATATCGCTATGGATATTGCGGAACTCGTCGATCTCTTCGCGATCATGAGTAATCAGCGTTGGCGGCATCAGGTCGGCAAACTGGGTCACAAACAGTTTCTCTGGCGCATTACGCACAGAGACTGGATTGTTCAGGACCAGCGTTGTCTCAGAAAGCTTTTCGAGAATGTGGGTTGCTGCGATGTAAGCCAGATCAAACGGAGGATCCTGACGCATCAGAACGACATCCATATCAGACATGTCAACGCGCTGAGGCTCACCAAAACTGAAGTGATTGCCAGCTTCGTCGCGCACGGTTACCGGCTCAACGCGGCACATAACCTTTTCACCCCACAGGGCCAGACGCTCTGGTGTGTAATGATACAGCTCATAACCACGATCCTGCGCTTCTAGCATCAGAGCAAAAGCACTGTCGCCCGCAATGTTGATGGTTGAGATATGGTCCATCTGAACGGCGACTTTAAGCGGCCGCTTGGCACCAGAAGAAGCTGCTTGGGACATGAGGCACTCCTGAAATAACGCTGGGATAGAAATCCATGTAAATAAAAATGGATGTTAGCTGCAGATATGTGGGTCAGAAAGCAATTTGTCTACATTTTTGCGATAAAATATTTGTTTCCTAAAAAATTTCAGCTTCAAAAAGATTAGGGAAGTGCTGGGCTTCTCCATGTTTGGGAAGAATAACAGCATCAAATCGCAAGGTTTTTCCAACCACATCGTTGTGATGGGAAACCCATTCTCGGGCGGCATTTGCAATCCTTCGTTGAGAGCGTTGCGTGATTGCATATAAGCCATCATCCACACCCCGCCTGGCTTTCACTTCTACAAACACGATCGTCTGGTCTTGTTCGGCGATCAAATCGATCTCGCCCTGCTTGGTTTTGTAGCGTCTTTCAAGAATCTGCCAGCCCGCTTGGCGAAGCAGCATCTCTGCTTTCAGCTCCGCCTGTAGTCCTTTTCGATAAGCAGCCTGCTTCTTAAGAAGGTTACTTTTAGTCGCTCTCGGGCTCTTCTGCGGTTCCTGCATTTTTCAGCTCCATAGCACGGGTATAAATCGTCTTTCGATCCACCCCGGTTGCTTTGGAGACTTTCTTCGCTGCTGCGCTCACTGGCATTTCTTTCAATGCCTCTAGCAACAGTTCGTCTGCATCAACCTCGGTCAGCTCCTGCTCTTCAGGTGGTGAGACAAGAATAACAATTTCTCCCTTAGGGCGATCCCCCGAATAGAAATCACTCAGTTCTGCAAGGGTACCACGCTGGAAGGTCTCAAACCGCTTGGTCAGTTCGCGTGCAACAGCTGCTTTACGCTTCCCAAGAATTTCAGTCATATCGACAAGAGAAGCCCCAACTCTGTGAGGGCTCTCATAAAACACCAGTGTCGCCGGAATATCTCTCAGTTCTTCAAGACGTTTCTTTCTGCCGTGGGTCTTATTGGGCAGAAAACCAGCAAATAAAATAGTGTCAGAGGGTAAACCGGCGCCAACCAGACCGCTCAACATGGCTGAGGCACCTGGAATTGGCACAACCTTGTGCCCGTGCTCCACCACATCACCGACAAGCCGAAAGCCGGGATCAGAAATGAGCGGCGTTCCTGCATCGGAGACCAATGCAACGGCTCGTCCAGCACCCAATGCCTCCAAAATCTTAGGCAGTTGCCTGTGGGCATTGTGCTCATGATAGGTCATCATCTGCGTGCGGATGCCATAACGCTGCAACAAGACACCCGTCACACGAGTATCCTCGCAGGCAATAAGATCGCAAGCAGCCAAAGTTTCCAGCGCACGGATTGTGATGTCTTGCAAATTGCCGATTGGGGTCGAAACGATGTGCAATCCCGGTTCAATCCGTTTAGCCGTTAGCGAATGCTCGCCAATATAGTATTTCCGCTCGGATGCAGCTTCGGAATGATCCATGGTCGCCTCGTGAGAGCTCCAGAATGGAGCAAGTTTTGCACAGTAGTGAGTGCACATCTAACCAACAAACCGCAAAATGACTAATTACAACGGGGAGTTTTTGACAGAATCCTTAAAAAAATCGCGGATTTCCTTGGGTTGAGGCTGTATTAACTGCGTTGGATCTGTAGAAATAAACCAAACTAAGGCATATCTCCGAGAAGTGGGGTCCGGTTTTCGGATAAGAGTGTGCGCATAATAATCGATTAGAGCATGGCGCGTGAGCAATCGCGACGAGTTCTAAATGTAAATTGCCGGATTTCATCCCTTGCAAAACGAGGGATTGATTGAACGGCCTTCGGAATAGATGGGGCATCCATGAGCTTAGGATCAGCCACACTGCGTGGAATGAGCTTCCGCAAACTTGTGACAGGGGCTGCACTTGGCCTCTCCGTCCTGTTGGCTGGCTGTGTTAATTCACCTAACTTCTCATCGGTGAACACTCCTTTTCAGCCTGATTTAAACCCAAATGGCCAGCCGCAACTGGTCTCGGGCCGTGCCATCGGCAATGGCTCCGTTCGTGTTGGCCTGCTGCTACCATATTCTGGCGAAGGTCAATCCGCCGCTTCTGTTGCTACTCTTTTCGAAAATTCCGCCAAGCTCGCGCTTGAGGATTTTCAGGGTGCGGACATCCAGCTACTCGTAAAAGACACTGGTGGAACCTCCGAGGGCGCAAGCATTGCTGCCCAGCAGGCGATCAGTGAAGGCGCCGAACTCCTCATTGGTCCGGTTTTTGCCCCGGCTGTTCAGGGTGCTTCTGCCGTCGCACGCCGGTCTGGTGTTCCAATCGTTGCATTCTCCTCTGACACCAATGCAGCAAAGCCGGGCACATATCTGCTCAGCTACTTGCCAGTATCTGACGTAAACCGCATCGTGTCTTATGCAGCAGAACAAGAGCGCCGCTCCTATTCTGCGTTGTTGCCAAACAATGCCTATGGTGCGGTTGCTGAAGCTGCATTCCGTCAGGCTGTTGGGCAGACAAATGGCCGTATCATCACCATTGAGCGCTATATCCCGGGCAATGCTGAAGACATCCGCGCCCGCGTTGCTAGCCTGAGCCGCTCTATTTCGCAGGTGGACACTCTGTTTGTTCCTGAAGGTGGTGGTGTTCCTCCGTTTGTGATGCAGGTGATGACCGAAATGGGTGCAAGCCTTGGTGAAGTGAAGATGATCGGCAGTGGTCAGTGGAACACGCCGGATATCCTTCAGTCTCCTGTCATGGTTGGCAGCTGGTTCCCGGGTCCGGATAACCAGAGCTTCGAGCGTCTTGCGACCCGTTACCGCGAAACCTACGGCTCCCAGCCGCCGCGCAATGCTTCCTTGGCTTATGATGCAACCATTCTGGCCGCTGGGCTGGTCCGCTCCGCTGGGCCTGATCGTTTCTCTGACCGTGTGTTGACCAACCGTGATGGTTTCCTCGGCATTGATGGTATCTTCCGCTTCCAGCAAGATGGCCTGAATGACCGTGGACTTGCGGTTTATGCTGTTTCTGGCAAGAGGACTGCCGAACCAATTGCTCCAGCACCTCGCAGCTTCTCCGGCCAATTCTAGGCTCTGGAACTTCTGATGTTGAAAGCCTCGCTCGCAAGAGCGGGGCTTTTTTGTGTGGCTCTGAAGGATCTCTTCAATTGCACCTGTTATCTTGGGACCGTGGTGATCGGAAAAGCTTAATCTGCATTGGCAAAATCGCCATTAGAGGCAAAGAGCCATGCAGGAACTACGCTTTCATCATGTCGGCATTCCCACCAGCGAAAAGCTGCCGGCAACGCACCACAACAAAACCCTCAAACTCACTGCAACAGGCTATTTTGAAGGCCCCTATGCAATTGAGTGGATGAACTTTGATGATGACAATCCTCTCCCCGAGATAATCAAGACAACTCCTCATGTTGCCTATGTGGTTGATGATCTTGCCAAAGCTCTTGAAGGCAAGAACGTTATTTTATCTCCTGAAAGTCCGGCCAAAGGCGTCTGGGTTGCCTTCATTCTGGAAGGTCGAAACCTCATCGAGCTGATGCAATTTGACAAACCTGAAGAGGAAATATGGCCCCACCCCGGAAAGTTCAGGATCTGATGGGGCTGTAGTGTTACCGCGATTTACCCAATGGGACGAAAGGCCTTTAGGAAACTAATGAAATCCGGAGTGAAAACGTATAGAAATACCTCAGGAAATGAGTTGGCGGGCCTGATGGTGATCAAGCCTGCGCAAAAGGTGGTTTCAAAATGCTTTCAGATAAGCGCATTCTCCTTATCATCACAGGCGGTATTGCAGCCTACAAATCGCTGGATCTGATCCGCCGTCTGCAAGAGCGAGGTGCGAAAGTTCGGGCAGTTCTGACCAACGGTGGTTCTCAGTTCATCACACCGCTTGCTGTTGGTGCATTGACGGGCGACACAGTCTTCACCGAGCTGTTTGATAGAGAAGCCGAGCACGATGTCGGCCACATTCGCTTGTCGCGTGAGGCGGACCTTGTTGTCGTCGCCCCAGCCACAGCAAACATCATGGCAAAGATGGCGCATGGATTGGCCGACGACCTGGCCTCCTGTGTGTTACTGGCCAACGACAAGCCAGTGCTCGTTGCCCCTGCTATGAATTCCAAAATGTGGAGCCACCCGGCAACCCAGCGCAATGTTGCTCAGTTGAAAGCAGATGGTCTTAATTTTGTTGGCCCTAATGCTGGTGAAATGGCGGAAAAAGGCGAAGCAGGCTATGGCCGCATGTCCGAGCCGCTGGAAGTTGTTGGCGCGATTGAAGATCTCCTCTCTCCAAAAGAACAGCCCCTGAAGGGCAAGCGCATTGTTATCACAGCTGGTCCAACCCATGAGCCAATTGATCCAGTGCGTTACATCGCCAACCGCTCCTCCGGCAAACAAGGCTACGCCATTGCAGAAGCCGCCGCGAATGCCGGCGCGCAAGTGACACTTGTCTCAGGCCCAACAGTGCTGTCAGACCCGAAAGGCGTTGAGACAATTCGCGTTGAATCTGCAAGCGCTATGTTGGCTGCCGTTGAGTGCGCGCTACCAGCCGATATCGCGATCATGGCTGCAGCCGTTGCAGACTGGCGGGTTGCTCACGACAGCAATCAGAAAATCAAGAAAGACGGAACAGGTTTGCCACCCGCGCTGAGCCTTGTCGAAAACCCGGATATTCTGAAAACAGTAGGACATTTACAGGGCAAACGACCAAAGCTGGTGGTTGGTTTTGCTGCCGAAACAAATGATTTGATCAACAACGCTCGCGGAAAGCTGGAGCGTAAAGGTGCAGATCTGATTGTAGCAAACGATGTCAGCCCCGAGAATAACGTTATGGGCGGCGACAACAACACCGTCCGTCTTGTGACCCATACCGGCGTGGAAGATTGGCCGAAAATGGGTAAGGACGAAGTCGCTCGCCAGCTCGTTAAAAAGATCGCAGAGCTGGCTTAACCCGTTCGCCAAACTGTCTCGTTAGAAGGCCGGTATGATCGTACCGGCCTTTTGCTGTTTAGGCCGAAACCTGCTCGCTCTCGTGTTCAGCGCTCAAAAGCGGCTTTCCGAGGATCATGTCTGAAGCTTTCTCGGCGATCATGATTGTCGGCGCATTCGTATTGCCTGAGATCAGCGAAGGCATCACAGAAGCATCAATCACACGCAATCCTTCCAGCCCGTGCACTTTCAGGTCTGGCCCGACCACCGACATCTCATCTGTGCCCATCTTGCAAGTCCCGACAGGGTGATAGATCGTCTCCGCCCTCTCCCGCACTGCTTGCTTGATGCTGCGCTCATCACGGCCAAACTCGTAGAGCATGTCCTCCCGGTAGTCAGAGAGCTCTGGCCCTTCCAGAATATCCCGTGTCATGCGGATACCCTTGACCAACACATCCATGTCTTCTGGATCTGTCAGATATTTCGGGTCAATTCGGGGTGCATCCATCGGATCTGCTGTGTTGAGCCCGACTTCCCCGCTTGATTTTGGCCGCAAAACGCAAACGTGGCAGCCAAATCCGTATCCGCCATAGAGCTTCCGACCATGGTCATCAATGATAGAGATGACGAAATGCAGCTGCACGTCAGGCCTGTCCAGCTCCGGGCTGGTCTTCAAAAAAGCTCCGCCCTCAGCCGCGGGAGAAGCAATTATGCCAGACCCGTCCTTTCGCCAACGCATAATTTCCTTGATCAGCTGAATGCCCGGCTTAAGCCCTAACCCCAACATATCCGTCTTATTGGAGCGATAGCTGATGGTGTAATCCAGATGATCCTGCAGGTTCTTGCCCACACCAGGCAGATCATGCAGCACCGCAATGTTGTGTTTCGCCAGCTCATCGGCAGGTCCAACGCCAGAAAGCATGAGCAGTTGCGGAGACTGGAAAGCGCCTGCTGAGACAATAACCTCACGACCTGCTTTCACCGTCGCAAGTTTGCCCTTCCGGCTGTATTCAACACCAACGGCTTTCTTACCTTCAAACAACACCCGAGTACTGCGTGCATGAGTAATCACAGTCAGATTGGAGCGATCCATAACAGGGTGAAGGTAGGCAGCAGCAGCAGAACAGCGCTCGCCTTTTTTATTATCCTCATGGAACTGCGTGACCTGATAAAGCCCAACACCCTCCTGATCACCGCTGTTAAAATCATTGTTGCGCTTAATCTGTCTGCCTTCAGCTGCTGCTAAAAAGGCGTGCGAGATTGGAAGAGGCGAACGCTGCTCTGAAACGTGTAAAGGCCCATCAGCTCCATGCATCCCGCTTTCACCGCGCTGATTGCATTCGGCTTTTTTGAAGTAGGGCAGCACATCATCAAAGGACCACCCTTCTGCACCCTGCTCCACCCAGCCATCATAATCCTGTTTTTGGCCGCGGATATAAAGTTGCGCATTGATTGCGCTGGAACCACCCAAAGCCTTGCCACGTGGATGGAATGTGGTTCTGTCGTTCAGCTCTGTTTGTGGAACTGAGTTAAAAGCCCAATTGTTGATGGCAAAGGGCTTTGCCGAAACCATCGCTGCAATACCAAGGGGTGCTCGCACCAAAACGGACTTTCCTTCACCACCAGCCTCAAGCAGGCAAACGGTTACTGAAGGGTCTTCTGTAAGTCGGGCTGCAAGCACACACCCTGCTGAGCCGCCTCCAACAATCACATAATCAAATTTCATTGCGCCCCTCCCCAGAAACACATCACACGCCCGAAAGCCCTCAACTCTCCCGGAAATGACACAGCAAAAATGTCTAACGCATTTTCCACTCACCCTAATGCAGATGAGCTGAATTATGTTTCGATGTTAGTCAGCCTTTCCCAAAACGGAAACCTGAACATTCTGGTGAGTATGTTGGACGCTTAACTCCCCCAAAGACATTCTCAGAAAATAACATTGAAACGCAGAGGCTTGCTGAGGTTCTTCCCCAGTTTATCCCCTGCGCAGGTTTCTCTGGTTCGGGTCAGTCAGATCGTGCAGTCTGTTCGCAGCAGCCTGCGCAAATCGCAAAATTACGGCTTTACGGGTGACTGCAGAGAGCTTGTGTTCCGGTGCTTCGCGAATGATTTCTGCCATGTAGTCATCAGCTAGAATAAAGCCGGTTTCTTCCGGAAAGATTTCTTGCGGAACATCCGGGCTGGTGGCGAAAAACAATCGATCGCAATAATCGCGATATTCATGCTATTTTTTTGGGCGGATGCGATAAAACTTTGCCTGAAAAGGAAGGCAGGGGCCATAAAAGAAAACGACGCACATCTATGTGCTTGATGGACTGTATGTCCATGAAGTCAGTTTATAATTTGAAGAGCTTTTGCTAGTATTGATTGTGTTAGCGCCTTTGCTTTGCTGATGGTATACCGTTTCTCATCATGACTATGGAGCCTGAAAGATCCGTGTACTCGAAAAGGTAGACGGCACACGGTACTGACTAATCATATCGGTACTTTGGTCTATACTACTATCATTCTTGATAGTTGGGAGGTTTGCTATAATTATAAAGCGCCGCAACATCCCGAGCAGTGTATTTGTCAACCATATTAAAAAAGTCAGTCTTTGTGACTTTCATGTTTAAGTTAATAGGGCCCATGATGTTAGGCTTTCGTTCAATCAATCAATTAATTTTATTTGTTTTGATTGATGATTTGGTTGCTATACTTGCTTAATCTAATTGAAAATTTACAATAAATTTTAGTAAATCTAAAATATTCAACATAGGGGTAGCACTTAACTCATTAAATCCTTGTTATGAATACTACACAGGGCTGTGCGCGTTTGTTATATCTAGGATCTTAAGAGAAATATTTTATAAACATCTGATTTATATTCGTTTTTTTGGGCGAAATAGATTGGTATAAAGTGCTTTTTGAGCAAGGCGCGGCAAGAAGCCATAAACCTTGTAAGGATGCAGCAGATATTTTTCTCTTAGATATACGATTTGATCAATCGCAGTATCAAAATCGATAAGTTCACGATTCCAATGATCGAAGTACTTTAAGTAATCGAGGTAAATTACCTTTGCCAATTGATGTCTATCTTGCTTTACTCTCGGAGTAGAGTTGCCATTAAAATGATCAGTTGTTAATCCCCATCCAGAATAAAAGGCTTGGCCCCAGCAATGAACTTTATGACCAAATAAAACAGCCTCTAGTCCAAGCTGACTCGAAACAGTATGAACTTCTGAAACGTATTCAAAAAGTCGCCATGGAGATATCTTTTGTGTCAATAAAGTAACACGATCATCTTGAAGTGAAATGTCAATTAGCCCTCGTTTCAAACCTGCTGCGACATCGGGATGCGTCTTAATTATTATCTCTGCATTTGCTTCGTTTTCGAGGGCATAATTTACCATTGATACGAAAGTATTGAGAGACGCACCAGCTCCAGAAATAGCAGCATCACCAAACGTCTGGTCGATGACTAAAATCTTCTTATTATACCTTTTTTTATTGAGGCATTCAGGGATAACATCAGGATCAAAATTGTTATATTTTGTAATATGGCTTGTCGTTAGCAAGTCGATCACGTGTTGAGCTTGATTTTTTTTGTCGGTTGACTCGCCACTACATAAAGCAATTTTTTTGTGTAAATCGCTTGGAAGTGTCGAGTCGTAGAAAATTCTACTCCGATCTACGAGCATTGATATTGAAGGCTCTGCGATCCCAGGCATTATGGCTCGTATGAAGCCATCTTCAATTGCCCAGTATGGTAGCTGTAAATCAGCAGCAATTTTTCTTGCAGTAATTGCTGATTCCTTGTAGCCCCAGCCACAGATAGCAGTCAGGTTTGCTGGGATGGGACCCTGGGCTCTGCAGAAAACAGGATTGAGGCCAGTTAATTGCGCAATCTCATGTTTGTTTTGCCAGAGACCGCTACTAAAAATCGCAATTTGCAACTGCTCCCCCTTGGATTGTTAAATAGAAACTTTTTAAGGCTTTAGCTGCCATCCCGGTTACACAACTCTGAACAAATCAAGCAAGTAATGAATAAAGAAAATGGGGGATATCTCACATTTTTATTGAACAGTCGCATATAAATTGCTCATACATCATCGTTAACAGGGTCCACTCATGCGAACGTAAAACATGCACAATATCAGCAAATTCTCAGATTTTTTTTACGATTCAAACTTAAAAAAAATTTTAGACAAGCCTAGCGGACAGAATAACTCAGTATTAGTATTTGATTATTGCGGAGTAAGAGATATTTACTCCTCAATCGACAAGTTAGCCCAACATTTGGTGCCGTATGAATTGCATTTTGTTTCAACATTAATTAATCGCAAAGAGTGGTCGCACCTCGACCTTCTGTATGGCAATCTAATTAAATCACCACCAGAAATTTGGTATAATCCAAGAACTCAACTACCAGCTGCTCGAGATGGTGAGAGTAATAAAAATATACCAAATATAGATGTTTTAATTGAGAATCTAAAAACGGCCGTTTCTAATGGCACCGGCTTAGCTGACACTAATATTATTCGATGTGCTCTAGACACCGCATATTATTTTTCTGCGATGGCAATCAGGGTCGCTAAACCGAGTTTGGTATTGGTCTGGAACAGCTTCCACCCACTTTCTCAAATAGTGGCCGCAGTATGCAAGCAATATGGCATTCCAATTGGGTATCTAGAGTACGGGGCTCTTCCCGGAACGTTAAGTTTTGACTTTTGTGGGCAAATGGGTGAAAGCGCTGTAGTTCAAAAATCAGATGCATTCAACAAACTGCCCATTTGCAAAGCTGATCTAACTCTTGCAGAGGACACGTTAAACTATTTCAAGACAACCGGAATTAACAGAAAAGAGTTGCCGCCTTATAGAAACCTCTCGAAGTTAGTTGCGGAGAAGTCAAGAGGGCGTAAAGTGATTCTTTATGCGGGGCACAATGACGCTGCCTCGGGAACTTTTCCTTATACGCAGGACACTCGCGTACATCATTCACCAATCTTCAAGAATGCTGACGAGGCTGGGCGATATATTCTAAGTCTTGCAAGAAACAATAACTGGTTTGTTCTTTATAAACCGCACCCACTTTACGATAGAGCAGTTGAGCTTTCTACAGGCGAAAATTGCTTGGTCGTTTCAGATTACAACATAAATGAATGTATCGATGTCGCAGATGTGGTTGCTACAGTATTATCGCAAACCTCTTATGTCGCCTTGATAAGAGAGAAACCTGTCGTGATGCTAGGATTTAATCATCTTCGACATTCAGGAGCAATATACCAAGCTACGGTGATTGAAGACGTCGAAATGCAGTTCCAAAGTGCTTTTGCGGGTTTCGAGTTAACAATCAAAAGGAAAATGTGGTCAGATCATGTTGCTCGGTTGTTGAAATATTACCTCTATCAGCACGATGTCTATTCGCCGGATGAGGTGCCTGCTCGCTCACTCCAACAACTAGCGTCGATAATAGTGAACACCATCCAAGAAAATACTTTTGAAGAGTTCAAAACAAAATAGAGGCTCAGCTTTGTTCCATGGACAATGTAATTAAACTTATTAAAGATCCGAGCATTGATACTGTCAGCTTCGATGTTTTTGATACCCTTTTAGATCGTCCAGTACTCAAGCCGACTGATCTTTTCTATTTGGTAGAAAAAAGAGTGCAAGAACACTTAGGGGATATCAACTTTCCATTCTGTGAAATGCGGACCTGGGCGGAGCAACAAGCGAGAGATCGGCTGAAGACGGACTTTGTACACTATGAAGACGTAAATATTGACGAAATTTACTCAGTATTTAGAGAGGTTGCAGGAGTCGGTGTCGAAGAAATAATCGCAATAAAGAAAATTGAATTAGACATAGAGTTGAAATACTTAAGGGCAAGACAAAATATCAAGCCTCTTTTTGATTTGGCTGTTGCGTATGGTAAGCGTGTAATTATTATTTCTGATGTTTATTTACCATCTGAATTGCTGATAAATGCTTTACGTAGGAATGGCTATGAGGGGATTGAGCGATATTACGTGTCATCAGAGATACGGTTATCGAAAGGTAGTGGTTCGCTATTTAGTCACGTACTCGCTGATCTAAACATCAAACCCAATCAGATGCTTCATATTGGTGACAACCTCCATGCTGATGTGAAAAAGCCTGCACAGCTTGGAGTTAGATCGTATCATATACCTAAGACTGTAGATTTATTCTTCTCTGGTAAACGGGTCAATCATCGAATTTGGGTTGGAAAGATTGAACGTTTAGAGCCATCAATGCGAATTATGCTCGGATTTATTCTGAACAAGCATTTTGCTACTGAGCCTAGGGCGGGCTGGAACAACAATTCCATTTCCAATGGTAATCCATATATCTTAGGATTTTATGCAGGTGGACCACTCATCTTTACACTAGTAAAGTGGATTTTAAGGGAAGCTAAGAGTCAGCAACTCGATGTAATTGGCTTTGTAGCTCGTGATGGTTATTTACCCCTAAAAGCGTTAAAAATATTAGAGAAATTCGAAGATGGAGTCCCTCGTACAAACTATATACGGATCTCACGGGCTGCTTGTATCCCATTTCAGTTTCAAACTCGTGCGGATGCGTTCGCTGCCATCTCTAAATTACACTTCAATAAAGAACAAACAGTAATTGAAATTCTTCGTCGACGATACTTTTTAGAAGTTGATGATGCGCTCAAAGCACATTTTGAGCAACACGATATCGATGTTACCAAGCCAGTTAATGATCGAGACAAGTTTATAAAAGCAATAATTGACTTGGGGGACTCTATTCTTGCTGGCTTTAATAAGCAACGTGAACTGGGTACTCAGTATTACAGTGGCTTGTTTAAACCAACTGAAAAAGTTGGGATATTTGATGTTGGATATAGCGGCCGTGCTCAAAAAGTCCTCGCAAAAGCAACGGGCAAGAAGGTTTTTGGAATGTACTTTGCCTCTTTCCATGAAATTTTAGGGTTGGAGAGCTTAGGTCTACAGTATCGAAATTTCTTTGCCGCCGCACGAAACCGTTGGATCTCGTCAATTGGCTTTTCAACTGCAATGATTGAAATGCTATTATCCGAGATAAACTCTGGCACTACCGCTGGATTTGAAGAAAAGAGCGAAATTAAGCCTGTTGTTTTGCCTAGTGAATTTAGTCCGAAAGACGCCAGGACTATTGAGGTCATACATACCGGCGCCTTAGATTTTTGCCGTGAAGTATGTGCTATGTTTGGGCAGGATACGAAGTATTTAGAAGTGTCTTCAGCCAGTGCTTGCCATGTATTTTCTGAATTTACGATGCGTCCTTCAAATGAAGATGCTTTAATCTTTAAAGATGTTGCTTTCGGAAGTCATGCAACAGGTGAAGATCATATGTGCCTTATCGGCTCTAGTGCGCAGGCAAGTTACTGGAGAGAAGGGTATTCGAGTGTTGAACGGGCTCTACAAAAGAGCAAGCCAGCTATCGTAGTTAAAGACCAGCAAAAAAACAAAACTCAACCTCTAGGAGTAAAAAAAGAGATCCATCTGAATTTTGGTCAGAAATCTCTAGTTAGAGTGTATGGGGTCTTTGCTAAACGTCACATGAAAGAGGCTGATGTTACGCGAATGCGCTACGATACTGTCAAATTCTTTGCTCGTGCTCAACATCCAGCGAATGTTACCATAAGAAACATTCTTAATGCGATTGGACCACAAATCCCAATCCATTCTTGGAAGGAGTGAAAGAGACAAAGATGCTCGATTCTAAAATTATCTCTGACTTGTATGCAATTCTCCATCGGGCTCGTCTTGGGTTAGGAAGCCTGCTTAGTGTTCACGGTAATGCAATGCCTAACATTGCAAGTCTACATGATATATTAGGACATCGTTCAGAGCTGCCAACAATCTTCGCGCCTGATGTGCGTGTATTCGCGCAATTTGGGGAAGACATAATTGTAAAAAGCATCTTACAAGCAGCGTTCCCAGACAGGTACGAAAACGGAGAAATCACTTATCTAGATGCAGGTGCGAACCACCCAATCAATATGAGTAATACTTGGCTCCTTTATAAAGATGGGCATCGTGGTGTACTTGTGGAGCCAAACCTTGAGCTGTGTGACGAACTTAGTAGAGTACGATCAGAGGATGTTGTTCTTCAGTGTGCACTATCAGATACTTACACAACGGAACAGAAGCTTTATCTTCATAAAAAACATGAATTGTCTAGTTTAGATTTTGAGTTTTCTACAAAGTTCCATTCCCTTCGTGGGTTGGATCCACAGCCTTTGCGCGAAGTGGTCGTGCCAACGGAGCACATAGGTGATGTATTAGCGAAGCATTTTCCACACCAGCCACCAGACTTTATTTCTATCGACCTGGAAGGCTTCGATTTGAGGATCTTAAGACAAATAGACTTTACAACTTATAGCCCTGCCATAATCTGTATCGAGCCGAGTGACGAGCTTAGTCCAGAAGGCGAGATCCCTAACAGCATTCGTATTCGGGAGTTGTTGCAGAGAGTTGGATACATCTTAATCTCCAAGACTCCAGCTAATCTCATTTTTGTGAAGCTAGAAGCTATAAAACCTAAAGCAAATACTCTTGTGTGATCGAGTTCAGATTATTCACTATACTAACAAACACCTGCTAAAGGACGGTAAAAGACGCATGTTATTTAGAATCCCAAATCCAATTAAGGAGCATGTATGAAGAGAGTACTGGTGAGCAATATAATGATGCTCAAGGAGCGGGAGAGGTTTGATAAACAACTAAGGGATTCAGGATATCAACCGGTTTGGCCAAAAGTTAAGCAATTTCTTACAGAGAATGACTGCCTAAAATTGGTTGGGGATGTAGATGGTTGGCTTGCTGGTGATGACCAAATCACACGGACTGTGTTAGAAGCTGCATCGCCTCGCTTGAAAGTTATCTCAAAATGGGGAACGGGCGTTGATAGCATAGATCGAAATGCTGCAGAAGACCTTGAAATACCAGTGTTTAATAGTCCTGGAGCGTTCTCTCATGCAGTTGCTGAAGTCGCTCTTCATTACATGCTATCTTTATCTAGACATCTTGTACAAGTGGATCGAGATATCCGACGCGGGCATTGGCCAAAGCCATTGGGAATAGAGCTTAGTCAATCTAAAGTTGGTATCGTTGGCTTTGGAGCAATTGGGCAACGAATCGGTGATTTGTCTGGTAGTTTTGGGGCCAGTGTATATTTCTTTGACCCGCAAAAAAATGACGAAGTTGCCCTCACAAGCACAGTAGCACTGCCGAAGAGCTTAGAAGAAATCGCAAACGAGTGTGATTTTATTTGCCTCGCATGCAATTACACGAGCGAAAATCATCATCTTATCAATGCAAAATTTCTTAATGAAATGAAATCAAACGCTTATCTGATTAATGTTGCTAGGGGGCAATTAGTGGATGAGAGGGCCCTTGAGAAAGCAATAGCAAGTGGTCAGATTGCTGGTGCTGGTTTAGATGTGTTTGATACTGAGCCGTTGCCGGTTGATAGCATTTTGCGAAATTTTGACAACGTAATCCTTGGAAGTCACAACGCCAACAATGCTCTCGCAGCAGTTGAAAACGTTCATCAGAATACTCTCCGCAATCTTGATAGCGTGTTAAGTCGAAAGCAAGTTAAAGAAGAAGTATTAACACTATGAAATACGGTATTATCGGTTACGGTAAGATGGGCATGATTCGGCACAAGGCGCTGATTGCGTCTGGGGCCGGTGAGGCTGCAAAAATATATGAAATTAATGGAAATCAAGAGTATAAGCATCTTCTTGTCGATACCTATGATGAAATCATCAATGACACTAATTTAGATGCGGTAGTTATTTGCACTCCGAACTACTTAAACAAGCAACTTACAATTGCTGCTCTAAGTGCCGGGAAGCATGTTTTTTGTGAAAAGCCACCCGCTTTCTCAGGCGATGAAGTTCGAGAGATTATTACGACAGAAGAAAAATCGCGAAAAGTCTTAATGTATGGCTTTAACCATCGTCACCATGGTGGCTCACTTCGGATGATCGAAGAAATACAAAGTGGGAAGTTTGGTCGTGTGTTGTGGATGCGCGGACGCTATGGAAAGTCAGTTGATGAAGACTATTTTACGAATTGGCGTGCAGATCCGAAGCTAGCGGGTGGCGGTATTCTTATCGATCAAGGTATCCATATGCTGGACTTGTTTTTACAAGTTGGTGGGGATTTTGATGAGATGCATGCTTTCGTTTCAAGTCTGTACTGGAACATTCCTGATATCGAAGACAATGTCTTTGCTATATTCAGGAGCTCTGAAACTGGTATATGTGCTTCACTGCACTCTACCATGACACAGTGGCGACACCTTTTTTCCTTTGAAGTGTTTTTAGAGAAAGGATACATGGTTCTCAATGGCTTAAAGACGCCTTCAGGAACATATGGCGCAGAACAATTAACCATTGCTCAAAATCGTACTAAAGCACCAGCGGCCAACTGGGAGGATGAAGAGACGCACCTCTATGACGTGGATCATTCATGGGAGCATGAAATGAAAAATTTTATTTCCGCTATCAATGAGGAGAGCTTTACAGAACGGCGTGACTCTCACGAAGCGTTGCGAGTTATGTGTTTGATTGATCGTATTTATGATCTCGAGCGCCATGAAGGAAAAAATCTCTTTAACAAACTGAACGGAACTAACTGATGCAAATAAATACAAAAAGCTTTCTTGATGAATACTTCGAAGAATATAAGAAACTTACTTTTACACAAGATGCTTACGAAAATATAGATAAATTTGCGAGTTTAGCGTCACGAGTTAAAGCCACAAACAATAAGCTAATGTTTGCAGGCAATGGTGCTAGTGCATCGATTGCTGCACATGGTGCAGTTGATTTTACAAAGCAAGGCAAAGTCCGTGGAGTGACATTTCATGATGCAAATCTAATGACTTGCTTTGCAAATGATTTTGGTTATGACCACTGGATAGCAAAAGCGCTTGAACATTATGCTGATGACGGAGATGCTGTTGTCTTGATCAGCGTCAGTGGAAAGTCGCCGTCAGTTGTCAACGCTGCTAAGTATGCTAAGGCCCGAGGCTTGCCAGTAATTTCCTTTTCGGCACAAACCATCGATAACCCTCTAAGGCAGTTGAGTGACATTAAATTTTTTGTCCCATCTATGGCATATAATATCGTCGAAAATATTCACAGTATTTGGTTGACTGCTACAATTGATGCCGTAATTGGCAAAGCAGAATATACAACCCGCGCACTCGTTGATGCATAAACGCCAATTTGACTTTGAAAGCATACAAATAATTGAGGCCATCTGAAATGAGATATGTGCGCAGGGCTAATATGCCCCAAAAATTTGTACAGATGTCAGGACTGAATGTCCCTCAATCCTTGGATGAGGCTTATAGTCTCATCCGTCATCAAGGGATACAAGACCACTTGGAGATTGGTGGTTGGAAGTTGGGCGGGACTACTAGATCAACACAATCTATTTTCAAAGTTGACGAACTTTATTTTGGGGCGCTCGATTTCACTGAAATAGCGCATGTTCCCACTCTAGCGCCAACAAGGAAACTTCTTCAATCTAGAGCCGAAGTTGAGATTGCATTTCGCATCTCAAGCACAGTGAACCCGACACCTATTCAAGAAGTGCCGATTGAAAACTTGTTTGATCAATGGTGTGTTGCAGTTGAAATGCCCTCGTCTCCGATTGAGAATATTGCTGAGTTTGGTGTCGAAACTTTAATTGCAGATAGGTGTGCGGCTGGTTTCTTAGTCCTTGGTAAGCCTTATTCATTAAGATCAAGCCAAATCCAGCCATGGCATGAAGCCTCTCTCTGTCTATTTCAAGATGATCAAAAACTTGCGGAAGGAACCAGCGATCAACTCGTTTGGCCTGCTGAAGAATGCGCAAGACGCTTTCTGCTCAGCGCTTTAGAAAAAGATTTCCAACCCAGACCTGGACAGTGGATTTCGACAGGTGGGATTACTCCCTGTGTATCTATTGAGGAAGGCGCGCGCATTTCCATCCAGCGGGATGGGATTCTAGAACTTGAGTTTCAAGTAAAAGGAAAAATATAGTGCCGCCGTTTCTTACTCAATTGTCAAGAATTTTGCAAAATAGCATTACTCTCGCCAATTCGCAATCAATAGCTAGCATTCAAGAAAAATCCTTTCGTGACTATGTAACAAATGTTGACTTTACAGTTGATAAGTTTCTTACACAGGAGTTGCAGAAACTAACCCCAAACATCAAGGTCTTAAGTGAAGAACGAGTAATTGAGGGTGCCGAAGAGACATTTTGGATCATTGATCCCATTGATGGAACGCATAATCTACTTTCAGGCATTCCAATTGTCGGAATTTCTGCGGCATTGTTTGAGGGGCATGTTTTGAGAGCAAGTGCTGTCGCAGACATACATCGTGCGCATGTTTTTTCAGCCCAAAAAGAAGCAGGCGCTTTCCTCAATGGCCATCGTTTGCGTGTTCCTAACGAACCCCCTTCACTTGTAGCTGTTTCAACCGGTGCTATGGATTGCTTGATCGAATCTAAAGAAGCCTACAAAGCTCTTCGTTCGATTGGAAAACTTAGGAACTTAGGCAGTCAAGCCTTGCACATCTGCTATGTCGCATCCGGAGTTTTCTCAACTGCGATTTCATTCGAAGCTAAGTTTTGGGATGATGCTGCCGCCAGCCTGATTGCAGCGGAAGCTGGAGCCTCCTATCAAAGCTTCTCAGGCATTACACGAAGGTTAGTCCTCGATTCTAAACTTTCGACGAATTGTCTCAGGAGTATCTGTGCGCACCCGAGTACCTTGAAAGCTTCTCAGCAAATTTCAATGAGACTCTCCTGGGCAGAAGAGGAACTCAATGGAGAATAAAACATGTCGCAAGATAAGATGATCGCTATGATCCCTGCCCGACTCGGGTCGCAAAGATTAAAGAGGAAAAACCTTGCCCTTCTGAATGGTCGACCTCTTATTGCGCATGCGATCCGTAAGTGCTTCGCTGCACAGTGTTTTGATGAAGTCTGGGTGAACTCTGAAAGTGATGAAATTGCAGAAGTTGCCATTAAGGAAGGCGCCAAATTTCACAGGCGGCCAGCGACTTTAGCAGATAACGTTGCCACTTCGGAAGATTTCGTTGAGGAGTTCCTCCTTAAACATCCATGTGAGGCGTTGTTTCAGGTGCACTCTATCGCTCCGTTGCTCACTTTTGAAGAGTTAAGGGGCTTTACTCAGGAATACAAAATTAAAAAATACGATGTCTTACTCTCCTGCATAAGAGATCAGATCGAAATTGCATTTCAAGATCAACCTGTGAATTTTACGTTTGCAGAAAAATCAAATAGTCAAGATCTAATAGCCGTGCAGAGAATTACTTGGTCAGTATCTGCTTGGCGACGCAAAACGTTTTTAGATGCACGCAAGGAAGGTAGAACTGCTACATATTTTGGCCGTGTTGGTTTCTTTGATGTTGGTCAAACATCCGGCCATGTTATAAAGACACAGCAAGACCTTGAAATTGCAGAAGCGCTACTCGCAATTCAAAATAAGAAAACTCATTGCGTGGAAACGGTGTTATAATTTATCAAATATAAATTTTCGACAGTTTGTTTTTAGCCTGAGATACTGGCCTTTTGGTAAAAAGGGCTTTGCAATTGGTACACATACTGACCCAAATGCTCGCCAAGGATCCCAAAGGTTAATATCATCAGCGCGTAGTTGACCTTCAGCCCACAAAGAAAATGAATCAAATCGTTTGCTTTGTGGGCTAACAATGTAAAGCTGCTCAGTTGTCTTGAAGCTATCACAGAATTCGAGACCTTCGAAAAGTTGTGCTTGGGTTTTAGTTGGCGATGATAGTAAGCACTTAACTTTGCATTTGCTGTTTTCGATTTGCTCGATTTTTCTCTTTGAGCAAGTTGCATCGTTTGCAAAGTCGAGAATTCCGCTATGAATATTTGAAATTATCTGTCTGGTAATTTGGCTCCTAACGTCTCTTTCAAATAAAGGTTGCCCTAGCTGGTCAAAAGCGACAAAAGCTCCTGATGGTGCTGTTAAAATTGCTTCAAAAACAAACCGGTAATTGTTAACTACACTCTTTTGGTCCTTCGCACTTACAAATAAACCATCGTACGAACGGATCAGTCCAGAATCTTTGCAGACGCGCATCGCTTCTTTATGCGTAACCATGTACAATCCAGAAACATCATGCTCGAGTAAATCGCTCAAAAAAGCTTGTGTACTTGCCTTGTATCCAATGTCTACGATAATCGGGTGCTTGCTACCGATGATCCTCTGGGTATATTCTAAATATTTTTTGCGATGAATAAGTGCTTTTTCAAAAATTAAATCGGAATGTTGTATTGCAAAATCATAAAAGCTCAAATGGTGTCTTGCATGCCCTTCTTTTTCTTTTGGATGCTGTAAATTGAAGAATAATGGCAGTTTTAAGTCGTACCAAATCTTTAATGCATTACGATAAGAATAATCAGAAGCACTGCTGCGTAATTCCGCAGCAACTTTCTCTATTGAAGTCAATTCAGAGAAATGCCGAGATATCCGAGATGCAAGAAAGTATTCACAACTCTCCTCCGGATACAGAGTGTTGTAGATTCTCTTTAGTAGATGTCCGTCGCGTGCAACAAATAATAAAATGTTGTTATATTCTATTATTTTTCGCTCGGAATGTAACCATCGACAAAAGTCTACCAATATTGGTCCAAAATAGTTGTATCCAATATTTCTTAACTGTTTGGCTTTTTCTCTATCTTTCAATAACTTCAAACTCGGCTTAAAGACGCACTGATAACAACGTTAACACAAAAAATAATTAAAATGCTTGGTTAACTGAAGCGCCTAATTACTATATTTTCTAGCGACTTGCTATACTGTTTTTCTAATTCAAGCTAATTAAGAAAATTGCTAAATATGTCTTAGTAAGATTTGTGGTTTGGCTTCACCTATCCTGCTGGGCTTTCGCCTTTTAAGGAACGAAAAAATGGCCCACAATTGCGCCGTACAGGTGCTTGACCTTGAAGCATGTTGGCTATTTGATCTTTCTTGTTTCTGCGAAACTAGGCTTTAGGCGCAAGGCTATGCGGTTCTTCTCATGGCGTGCATTGACGGGTTTGAGGGTCCGCGGGAACGATACAATAATGCAGTTCCTGCTTGATGACTTTACTCTGCTCTGAATGGTCACGCAAAATGAAGCAGTTTAGCACGAATTATAAACTCTAATCTGGTTAAGTTCTTAATCGGTTTCGGACGGGGTGTAGTTAGGGCAGCACCAGTACGACGGCCTTCGTTTATTGAGTTTTCTGCAGTCGGGAAGTTATCTGAGGCTATCGGCATTTTGAAGTTCAATATGCTCCAATTGGCTCAGACTACGCACTCTTAAGTTGCTGGTTTACTTTTTCATCAGGCTTCCTGTAAGACTTGGCTTACATTATAGGATTGGACTGGTTGTTAACACCCAATGCTGACTGGGCGACAGTAAGTTGAATGTAATCATGCAATTAAGCAACCTCTCGGGTGTTGCTCTGTCGAAAGTTGCAAAGGTAGAAGTATGGCAACATAATACTATTCTTAGCTTTAATTGGAGTAAAGGTATTTTATGAAATTGAGATTTATTGAGAATAAAAGAAAATAAAAAACCACATCATGCTTATCTGGCAGTAAAATTTACCTGAACTTCATCAAAGTTTACTTGGCTTACTAGCGCCGCGCTGTGTCAAAACATCGTTCAACGTTTGAGCAAGAACTGTTTTATGCTCTAAAAAATAAGCTTTTACAATGGGTTAGCTTCTTCCGTAGACCCGATGCCTTCAACTCACAATTTGAGTGTTGGTAGGTAGGTAGGCCTGTGAACTGTCCAAGCAGATGAGTAAATAGTCTTTGCTCTCTGCCAACCTTGAGGCTTGATAGCAGCGCAATAAGGCCTCAAGGTCAGTTGTCAGTATGTGAGGTTTAAAGCACCTCTTCGTGGAATGCGTAGGTTTCTCTGGTTCGGGTCAGTCAGATCGTGCAGTCTGTTCGCTGCAGCCTGCGCAAATCGCAAAATTACCGCTTTACGGGTGGCAGCAGAGAGCTTGTGTTCCGGTGCTTCGCGAATGATTTCTGCCATGTAGTCATCAGCCAGAATAAAGCCGGTTTCTTCCGGAAAGATCTCTTGCGGAACATCCGGGCTGGTGGCGAAAAACAGTCGGTCGCAATAATCGCGATATTCATGCCATTTGTTGTCTGCTTTGAAGTCCTCAATGGATGACTTGATCTCGATAATCCAAATCTCGGACTTCTTGCCAAGAACCACCAGATCCGCTCTTCGGCCCGAGGCCAATGTGATCTCTGGCAAGCTCGTGTAACCCAACACTCGCAAATAGCGCTGTACCCCACGCTGGATTTTCAAAGCACGCTCGGACTGACGACCATCGACCAGTGGATCATCCAGTTGAACGCGATTTGAGCCTTTCACAAATTCCATGAAGTCGTTCCCACTTTGTTCTTAGTGATCTTATCAAGTTGCCAAACAATTTCAATCCAAGATTAGATCAGGGCCTCATTGGGTTTCAGGTAATACGAATTCCAACTCGGCCGCCAACTGCAGCATCCGCTCATCAATCGGAAACTGTGCTACGCAGTCAGTAAGCGCTTCCTGAGCTTTCGCTCGCTCAGCGCAGCTCAAATACAACTCTGCTGCACGGATCAAGAAGCTCTTGCGCCAACGCTTTGGTGTCGTCTTCAGTACGGCATCATCTTTCAAGGCAATATCCCATTCCTGAAGCAGTTCAGCACCCCTTTGGGGCTTTCCTTGCAACGCAAAATGTTCCGCCCTTAGCAGCCCGTAGCCCGGATTATCAGAGAGCGATCTCGATACATCTGGCAGATACATCGGAGCGTTCTCTGCAAGCGCCTGCCCCAAACCAACAAACTTTGTGCAGTCAGCAAGGCTTGGCGTAATAAGGAGCCCTCGTGCAGATAGCAGCTCAGAAATATCGCGCTGAAACGTCTTGATCAGCTGGCGCACGATGTTGAGAGAGTAGAGCTGGTCATGCAAAGCATGCGGCCCTGCAACCCCATAACAGAAACGCTTCTCACAATGCGGCAATCGCTGCATGGCAAGGTATCCGGTCATGTCAATCCAATCGAACAGCCCGAAGAGGATGTGAACCGGATACTTCATACTCCCTGATAGAAGCGCCAGCAAATCCGCCTTTTCAGGAGCAGGACACTCCAGGTATGCAGCACTCTGCGAACCTGCCATGCCCAAGCTCAACTCTGGCGAAAATGCAAAAATCTCACCGTCCTGGCGCCGCAGGCCAGTCATCAGCGCGCCATAAGCCCCCATGGATGCGCCGTAATAAACAACGCGCTCTGGGTTCTCCTGCGCAATCGCGTCGTCAATTGCACGGTCAATGTCCTGCTCTGCTCTCAGATACCATTGTGATTGGATATCATTCAGAAAGACGCAGGAATGCTGTGTCTTGGCAAACAAACGCTCCAGTCCGAATTTACCAGAGGGTATCCGGACCTGAGAGAAAACAATCATTAACACACCGCTGCGACCACCGGATTGGAGTTTCACTTCCAATCCGTGAGAGGCCACACTCGGCGCTGTCTTAAGACTTGGCATTAAGCGAAGACTTAAGGCTTCTTACGCTTGAGATAAACGCCACCACCGGAAGCTGGTGCTAAGGACGCGTCAGATGACTTGCTCGGCGAACGACGTGGTGGTGCCTTTTTACCCGGCTTGGCAGAAGATTTGCTCTTTGGCTTTTGAGCGAACTTACCGCCGCCCGGGCCTTTGCGCTGCCCACCCAGCTTCTGTTTCTTTCCAGCCAATTGTGCATTGCTGCGCGCGCTTTTCGGCTCACGGTCTGATGGAAAGAAGGTATATCCATCCATTTCGGGGATCTTCTTGCCGATCAGTTTTTGAACTGCACGTAGCATTCCTCGATCTTCAGGCAGACAGAACGTAATTGCGTTTCCGCTCTTACCCGCACGCGCTGTACGGCCAATGCGGTGCACGTAGTTCTCAGTCGCATTCGGCATGTCAAAGTTGATCACATGCGAAATGTCTGAAACATCGATCCCGCGAGCTGCAACATCAGTCGCAACAAGGGTTTTCAGTTTGCCGCCCTTGAACTTGTCCAGCGTCTTCTGGCGTTCCGCCTGAGACATGTCACCATGAATAGCTTCCGCTGGCACACCGTCAGAATTTAGCCGTGCAGCAAGCCGCGCGCTGCCCTTTTTGGTGAGTGTGAACACAAGCGCGCGTTCGCACTCTTCAGTTTCCAGCAGTGTTTTCAGCAGCGGATACTTGGCGTTATCTTCCAGATGCGCGATCTTCTGAATAACGGCCTCAACCGTTGTTGCTGGCGGCGCAGTGCTCACCTCAACAGGATCACTCAAAAAGCGGCCAGCAAACTCACGAATTTCAGCAGGCATAGTTGCTGAGAACAGCAGTGTCTGCCGTTTTTTCGGCAGCAGGTAAGCAATCTCTTCCAGCTCTGCAATAAAGCCGAGATCCAGCATCTGGTCCGCTTCATCGAGAACGAAAATCTCTAGTTCATCAAAGCTGACGCCGTTCTTGCGGTGCAAGTCGAGCAGACGGCCCGGTGTCGCCACCAGCACATCCAACCCACGCTGCAAAGCACGAAACTGCGGAGGAAACGGTACACCGCCAACAACGCAGCTGGAGTACATTTTGGTGCGACCTGAATAGGCCTTGATGTTCTTTGAAATCTGATCCGCCAGCTCGCGGGTTGGCGTCAGAATAAGGCTGCGCACGCTCTTTGGCGCTGCGCGATACCGGCTCTCAAGCAAGCGCTGAAGAAGCGGCACTGCGAAAGCTGCGGTTTTACCCGTTCCGGTCTGCGCAAGACCAAGCAGGTCCTTGCCATCCAGAATGTATGGAATAGCGTTTTCCTGAATAGGTGTTGGCTCGTCATAACCTTTAGATTTCAGGGCGATCTGAAATGGTTTTGCAACACCAAGTTTGTCGAAGTCGGTCAAAAAGTGATCTTTCGAATGAGCAGAGTGTCCGAAGCCGGTTCTGCTGATTTCATCATGTGTTTTTTGCGTGTCCCAGAAAATCAGAAACCGTTTTTCGATTTAGGATACGCGCAAAACAAGCTTGAAGAAGTTTGCCTTCGAGAAATCCAGCACAAAAGCAGGCAGCTTCAATTAATTCTACTGGAATAGTCTCTGAGGCTCGGTTTGATCGGGCTATTAACATAGACCCGCCACATTATGCTAGAATTATTGCAGGAGAGCATAATATTCTGGTTGTCCCGACAAGAAAAGGACGACAAATTTGGTTAGAGCAGTCCAGCTACTTGCATGTTTCATGTTCTTCTTTATGTATGGGGACCAAGAATAATGACGCTGCTTTTATGGCCCACATCCTATAAATGGCCTGCTGCTAATAACATTAAAGATTAGGGTTCGAGCTTTGATTGATGCAAATTTTGAAGACTTAGAAGAAAACGCTGAGGAAGCTTCGCGGCTTCTTGCTAACATGGCGCACCCCAAGCGCTTGATGGTGTTGTGTCGACTGGTACAGAGCGAATGTACTGTAGGTGAACTTGCAGAAGCTGTTAATCTTAGTCAGTCTGCGCTGTCACAACACCTTGCCAAGATGCGTGCCAGCAATCTGGTTTCCACCCGCCGTAGCGCCCAGACAATTTACTATTCTCTGGCAAGTGCCGAAGTGGAATCCGTGTTGCAAACTCTCTACGGCCTTTATTGCGCTCCTCAGGAAAAAGCATAGCAGGGCCTGCTTTAAGGCCCCGCGATTACCACAGAGCTACCATCCCACCTGCGCTTCTCTTCTGCATTCGGTAGCTGGTTGAACATGTGAAGATCCACTGGAATTTCATCTTCAGATTTCAGACCTGAAAACTCACCAAACAGACGGACGGTTTCTTCGTCCAGCGCACCACCGATATACAGATTGGAGATCTCTCCGTTCACATCGGAGAGTTTGAATCGGGTTTCCCAGAGCCAGAACACCTGTCTGTGGTCCTGATCGCTTTCGTAAACCATCGTCAGCGCAGGCAGAAAACCTGCATTGGTGTGTGGTACCGGAGGCAGTTCGCCAGCAGGTGTTTCGCCCTTCAGGTAGCCAGTCGCCGTTGGAACAGACCATTCTGGGGCCTTGCGCCAGCCAAGCTCTGTCAACTGCTGCTCCAACTGTTCCGGCGTGCCGGACCATTGCAGCGTAATCGGCTCTTCCAACTCACCCGTAATGGATACACGCTTGGCAGGCAGCAAACGCCAGTCCTGCAAGCGCCAGCTGGATTTCTGGATCACAACGGATTCACTGCGCGGCTCATATGCCTCAGCAGCGGTCGGATAATTGGTGCTGATGTGCCAGACAGAAGCAATTGCCAAAGCGCTCAGTGAAATGATCGTCAGCGCAGTCCTGCCAACTTTTTCGTTGTGAATATGCCCAAACACAAACGAGAAGAAGAAGACCGTACCGGAGCCGAATAAGAGGCCTGCCAGCACGTCCGAAAGCCAGTGCGCGCCGAGATAAACCCGCGAGAACCCGATCAAAATTGCAAAGGTTGCCGCTACAGAATAGATGACTGTCTTGCTCAGACGAGAGCGCTCATGAGCCACCAGAACTGCAATCACACCAATCAGAACCGTATTGATCGTTGCGTGCCCGGATGGGAACGAAAATGAATCCGCGCCGGTATACAGCTCAATCGGACGATCGCGGCCAATCAATGCTTTGGTGATCACCACAAAGATTGAGGAGCTGACAATCGCAATAACAAAGCCCGTCGCTCTGCGCCAAGCCTTCCGTCCAAACAGATACAGCCCAACAGCCAGCGTCACAGTTGCAGTAACCGTACCGTCGCCCATCATGGTGATCATAACCATGACTTTATCGATGATCGGCGTCCGGGCGATCTGGAAGAAATTGCTGATCGCAAGATCTGCCCGCGCCATCGGCATTCCGGGCGCCACAGCGCCTGTAAACCAGATGAATCCGGGCAGCGTCACAAGCAGGAAGAACGCAGACACCAGCATTCCCACACTGCGTGGGTTTTCAGGGTCATACGTTCGCGCAACCCATTGGCTGAAGCGATCTGGACGGCGGGCAAGCCAATTGACCGTTGCCTGATGGGACCCACCAACGATTGGCAGAATAAACATGATCAGCCAGCGGATCAGGGCCACGGCAATCAAAAGAACCAGCAGCAAGCCACCGAGAATAATCGCCAGACGCGTATTGAACTCGCCAATTGCAAACAAAGCAGAGCCAGCCATCACACCCGGGATCAGATGAATTGCGGCCCAGGCAAAAGCAGATGTCACGTTGAAAAACGTAAATCGACCAAAACTCATGTCCGCCATACCGGCAATTCCGGGCACGACAGACTTCACACCCGGCACAAACCGGCCAATAAAAATGCTCTTGCCGCCGTGTTTGGCAAAATAATCTTCACCGCGCTGCAGCCAGTCCGGATATCGGCTTAATGGCCAGATGGTGCGCACTTTGTCTTTGTAAAAGTAGCCAAACCAGTAGGAAAACGCGTCGCCGGTTACGGCGCCTGCTGTCGTCCATAAAAAGATACTTAGGAAGGGAAGCTCACCAAGGCCAATGAGCGTTCCGGCACCCACAAGTACAACCGTGCTTGGAAACACCAGCCCAATCAGGAAGAGAGCTTCGCCCATTGCGACGATAAAACAGATAAGGCCAGCAAAAGCTGGGTTCGCTGCAATGAAATCAACAATGTGGTTGAGGAATGTGGTGACGAAATCGACGTTCACTGAAAAGTCTCTAGCTCTTTCTTAAATGACTTAGATCGCTGGGTGACTGCTTGAAATGTATACATAGCGCCAAGGTGACCAAAATAAGGTCTGCATTCTGTTACATTTATATGCAGGCATCTGGCGCTTTGAAAGGGAAATAACAAGCCCTAATCCCTGCAAAAAGCATAATAGTCCCACTAATCAGACCCATACGTTAATTCTGGTGACGAAAAACATCGTTTAGCTCTTTAAGCAATAATACAGAATGGCTATTCTTGGCTGCAAAGCCGAATGAGCAAAAATAACATTTTACGCCATGCCCCAGATGCGAAGGTCACTTGCATGTTTCAGTCTGCAAACATTCCTCAGACAGTCAGCAAAGAGCTGCTTCAAAAAAGACTGCCTGAACTCCGTGAGGAATTGTTGGAAGTTCAGCATAAGCTGAGAGAGAACAAAGCTTTTGCAACGATCATTTTGCTCGCTGGCGTAGACGGCTCGGGTAAAGGTGCGGCGATCTCCCGTTTGTATGAATGGATGGATACCCGTTATCTGTTCTGCAACGCCTACCATGAAGAACGCAGCGAGTCTGAAAGCGCCCGGCCAAACTACTGGCGCTACTGGCGTGATCTTCCTGCGCGGGGCGAAACTTCCATTGTGTTTGGCTCCTGGTATCAGGAACCATTGCGTGATGCGGTTATGGGCAAGATTGATGACGCAGAGCTGGAGCGCCAGCTGTCTGCCATCAACCGCTTTGAAAAAATGCTGGCCTATGAAAACATTCTCCTTCTGAAATTCTGGTTCACCCTTCCAAAGGAAGACCAGCAGGAACGCCTGCATGATATCGAAGTCAAAGGCAAAAAAGGCCGTAACTTCATTGAGGAATGGTCCGGCTCAGAACATTATCGCGCTGCCCAGACCGCCGGCGAAAAAGCATCTCTGCAAACCAGCACCGGTTATGCCCCTTGGTTTGTGATCCCGTCTCAGGACCCGGATGTCCGTGATCTTGCGCTGGCCGAAACCATCGCACAGTCCATGAAGAAGAAGCTGGAAAGCGGAAACGGCAATCCGGTTTCAGCTCCGGCTGTGGTCACGACCCTGTCGCAGGCCAATGCGGTGGATGCGATTGACCTGACGGCGACAATCTCCAAAGAAGACTACAAGGAAGAGCTTGAAGAGCTTCAGGACAAGATGGCGTACCTGACAGACCGTAAGCGCTTCAAAAAGTTTGGCTTAATCTCCGTCTTCCAGGGCAATGATGCAGCCGGCAAAGGTGGTTCAATCCGCCGCCTCACCCGCTCCATGGACCCGCGAAACTACAAGGTGCACCCAATCGCAGCCCCTTCCGTGGAAGAAAAGCTGCACCCGTACCTCTGGCGTTTTTGGCGCCGCCTGCCGAAAAAGGGTCACAGCGCCATTTTTGACCGCTCCTGGTATGAGCGGGTTCTCGTAGAGCGTGTCGAAGGCTTCTGCTCCGAAGCGGACTGGATGCGCGCTTACAATGAGATCAACGCTTTCGAGAAAGAGTTGACGGATTCCGGTTTCGTCCTCTGCAAGTTCTGGCTCGCGATCTCAGAAGAAGAGCAACTGCGTCGCTTTAAAGCCCGTGAAGAAACCGCCTACAAAAACTACAAAATCACCGAGGAAGATTGGCGCAATCGCCTCAAATGGAATGAGTACGCCATCGCAGCGGGTGACATGGTGGACCGCACCTCCACCCGTTACGCCCCATGGACACTAATTTCTTCCGAAGACAAGCGTTACGCTCGCATTCAGGTGCTTCGAACCACGGTCAATGCCCTCGAAAAGGCAATGAAGAAGAAGGACAAGGAGAGCTAACTCAGCTCCCTTCGTCTACAAAACTCCGTAACAGCTCCTGTCACACGTTATTTTGTGACAGGACTTCAGCCGAAACCAAATCGACCTCACGTCCACCCCGCCAAACGTCAATCACGGCTTCAATCTTCAGCGACTTCTTTACGCCGTCATACTCCGTAACCTGCTGTTGCAGCTGTTCGTAGTCCGGGCGCTCAATGTCCGTGGCGATGTCCTTCTCCATGTACGCATGAATGCGCAAATCATCCTGACCCGGCTTGCTGATATCAAACCGCATGTCCTGATTGTTGGACATACACATCACCGCGTCAGAGAGCAGCGGAAACAGCCCTTGATGGCAAACTGAAAAGATGGTTGCGCGTTCTTGTGGTGAGAACTGATCAAAGAAGTTCATGCCTTCAATCGGTTTTGAATCGAACGTAAAAGTGCGCTCCTGCCTGCGGTTAAAGTCCTTTTGAAACTGTATGCCCTGCTGCTCGGGGATCTTGACCCCCTCCATCATGATGTCGTTTTTCAGGTTAGCTTCCACGCGGTCTTCATCAGGACTGCGCACGTCAAATTCCAACTTGAAGTCCAACACGCTGTAGCTGCGATAATGGGAGCTGTCATAGACTTTGAAATTGTCCTGATAGTTCGCGCCAGCCAGTTCGCGCAGTTGCTCAAAGGCTTTGACCTTGTTGTGGTCCGTCACACCCGGTGAGAACAGGTCAAACGCCAGTTTCTTCGCTGTCACACGATCTGTGCCGCAAAACCAGTCAACAATCTTGTCCCAGAGCCGCGTTGCCGGATTCCCAACATGGTCTCTGTCCGAGGCTCCCTTGATGCTCTCAAGATCTCCCGCTGAGATATGCGGATTAATTTGCGGTGTGCTCAAAGCAACTGAAGATGACATGTTCCACCCTCCTGAACGCGGTCAATTGGTCATGCTGGGGCTTGTAACCCTGATACCAAGATTGCAGGAAGTTGGAGAGTTGCGCTGTTCTGAATGGCACTGGAACAACAAAAAATGCACCAAAGGCACCGCATGGCAGCCCATGCAGTGTTGAAGCTAGAGTTCCCGAAAGTGGGATGAGCAAGGCGAGCAGGCAATGCCTGCGCTACTTGTTAGAATATGAGTCTTCGGCAGTGGCTGCTCGCCTCGCCCGGGCTTTCTTGTAATGAACTACGTCGCCTCTTTTGCCTATAAGGCACGATAGCCGGTTTCCCGGAAAGACCGTGGCTTATCCAGTCAGGTTTCCCTAACCAAACAGTTCCTCCGTCTTTGACAAACGCATCTGCAAAAGCAGGTTTTACTGCCGGTACATCTGCATCTGTCGCCGCGTGATACCCTATAGTCCTGGGCCCTTCCCCTCAAACCATGCGGTCACGTTTGAAGTTCGGTTCACCGGACCACCAGAAAGATGCGTTACCTCTTCTGATAGCCCCGCCCAACCCACGCCTCACTGACGGACGGTCCGCCAGCAGCCCGTTGCGTGGGCATGTCTTTCAGAATATGGGAGAAAACTGGGAGGGGAATAAGTTTTAAGGATCACTCGGTTTTGCTCAGAGTGCCTGCTTAGGCATTAAGGCCTTTCATGCCCTCAGGAGTATACCGCTCGCCCACAACAGGAATGCGAGCAATTTCGGCTTCCAGTGCTTGCACCTCATCTGAAGTCAGCTCAATCTCAGTGGCAGCAGCGTTCTCTTCCAGATACTTCAGTCTCTTCGTGCCCGGAATTGGCACGATATCGTTTCCCTTTGCCAATAACCAAGCGAGGGAGAGCTGCGCAGGTGTACATTTCTTCTGGTGTGCGGCCTTTGTTATCACTTTCGCGATACCCTCATTGATGAGCAGGGCCTCTTTCGAAAATCTTGGCAGATTGGCGCGAAAATCACCCTCTTCAAACTCCGTTTCCGAATTAAAACTGCCAGTCAAAAATCCTCGTCCCAGAGGGGAATAAGGAACAAATCCGATGCCAAGCTCACGGCATGCAGGCAAGATCGCGTTTTCAACATCACGAGACCACAGCGAGTATTCTGTCTGTACAGCTGCAATTGGATGAACCGCATGCGCCCGGCGCAGCGTGCTCTCGTTGATCTCACAAAGCCCGATATTGCCAATCTTACCCTCCTCAACCAGGCGGGAAAGCTCGCCCATGACATCCTCAACGGGTTGCTCTGGATTAACGCGATGGACATAGTAAAGATCAATGTAATCAAGCCCCAAGCGCTTCAGAGAGGCCTCACAAGCCTGCCGTGCATATTGCCGACTATTCTCGATCGTTCGCTTGTATTCGCCGGGTTTCCGATTGATGCCAAACTTCGTTGCGATTTTGAGAGGCGCTTTTGCTTCCTTCAAAAAACGGCCAATCAGCTCCTCATTGTGGTGAGGTCCATACATGTCTGCCGTGTCAAAGAAATCTATGCCCAGCTCAACGGCTCGTGCCATCACACGCAAGGACACACTATCATCGTGTGAGCCATAAAACTCACTCATCCCCATGCAGCCCAGACCAAGCGCTGAGACGTTAAGTTTAGATCCAAGTTGGCGAGTTTTCATCAGAAGCTTCCTTGTGTTGCTGCTGAATACTTGCCATGTTTCAAAAATGGAAAATACGAGCAAAAATGGAAAGCTGATTTCCAATAATGGAAATAAACTGCTGCATGATCTCGTCTGGGACGATACGAAAGCCTTCCTCGCTGTCGCGAGAACAGGAACGCTCAGCGCCGCTGCCCAGCGCCTGAGCATCGGTGTCGCAACCCTGTCGAGAAAGGTTGATCGCCTCGAAGAAACGCTGAAAATACCTTTGTTCGTAAGGCATCAATCCGGTTATCAGCTCACGGAGGACGGTCGCGACTTGCTGGCGAAGGCTGAGGCATTGGAAGCTGCTGCCTCGGCATTTGCTTCAGAAGCGACGGCTCAAGCTGGCATTTCCGGAAAACTCCGCCTCGCCACAGCAGAAAATCTCGCTACTCACCTGATTTTGCCAGCACTGCCTGAGCTGCGCACAAGCTATCCGGACCTTCATATCGAAATCCTGACCGACGTAAGCTCAGTCAACCTGCACCGGCGAGATGCAGACTTGGCAATACGCATGGTGAAACCAGAAAGTGGCAACGTCACGCTCCGCCGCCTGGGAACGCTCGGCTTTGGTCTGTATGCGAGCAAAGAATACATGCTCAAACGACAGGAACTCGCAAATCCTGAGAGCTATGAGGACGACCACTGCATATCCTGGAGCGAAGCGCAGGCTCACCTTGCCGCAGCACAATGGATTCGACGTGCTTTAAAAGGCCGCCAACCCGCAGTTTTAACCTCATCACTCGCAACGCAAGTGGTTGCCGCCAAAGCCGGACTTGGCTTGGCAGTCCTCCCACATTTCCTTGCAGCTGAAGCTGGGCTCGTGTGCGTGGAAGCCAACATCGGTGTTGATCAGCAAATCTATCTGGTCATGCACTCTGACCTCGCCCACTCTCCCCGAATGCGCGTCATGGCAGACTTCCTCGCAGAACTGATCATCAAAAACCGAGCCAGATTAAGCGGCCCACTTCAGTAGGCCGCTCTTCTTAAACCACGTTCCGCTCAATCAATGGCTTGTTTGCAGCCAGACGCTCGACACCAAGCTCAGACAGGTCCAGCGTCTCGTAACGGCCAGTCACGATATGTTCGGCAAGACCGCGCCCAACTGCAGGGCTCTGCTGCAGACCGTGGCCTGAGAAACCCAGCGCGATGTAAAAGTCCTCAATGCCGGGCACTGGGCCCGTAAACGCGTTGTGGTCGAACAGGTTCACATCATAATGCCCTGCCCATGCCGCACCGGGTTTGATGGCCTCAAATGCAGGAACCCGATTGGCGAGTGTTGGCCAAAGGTGTTCCTCAAAGAAGGAATAATCGACATCGTAGTCAAAGGAATCCGGGTCTTGCTCTTCATCCGGTGAGCTGCCGCAGATAAAGCCCGTCCCTTCAGGGCGCACATAGGTGCCATTAGGATCAATCAGCAACGGCAGACCCGGAACCTCATCGCGGCATTCAAAGGTAAAAATCATCCGCTTTTTGGAGTGCACAGGGGCTTCAAAACCAGCTTCCATGCAAATCTGAGCACCACCCGATGCGCCTGCAGCATTCACCACAACGCCAGCTTCCACCTGCTCTCCGTTGGAGAGTGTCAAAATCCAGCTGCCGCCCATGATCTTTTCAAGGTGAACCACCTGATACGGCTCATAAGGCACATTCAGGGAGCGCGCTTTGCGGCGGAAAGCCTGCATCAGGCCATAGCCATCAAACCAGCCTTCGCCAGAAAGACCGTGACAACCAGCAGAAAGATCAGAGACATTGAGCCACGGAAATTTAGCTTTCAGCGCATCAGCCTCCAGAAAACCGATATCCGCACCCATCTTCTGCTGCAGCGCGTGGTTCTCTTCCAAAATGCTGCGCTTGTCTGGCGTTGCGAGAAACAGATAGCCGCCCTCAACCAGATCAATGCGTGGCTGCTCGCCGTCAACTTCCAGAAGATTGCCAATATTGCGCAGGAAATCGATGCCAAAGAGCGAAATGTCGATGTTCACGGCAGAGGAGAACTGTTGGCGAATAGAAGCGGCAGAAAGTGCCGAAGCGCAATGTTGGTAAGACGGGTCTTTCTCAAAGACCGCAATGCTACCCTTAAAGTCGTCGCGTTGTGCAAGATGGTACGCCACCGATGACCCGATGACAGCCCCCCCAATAATAGCAACATCCACTGAAGCTATCGCCATAGTCACACCTGAATACTGAGAAATGAAAAAGGTAAGAACCGACGCCCGAAACAATTAGGCGGGTATTTGCGAGCGCCGGTCTAAAAGGGAGACGAAACGCCTCCCAAGAGCATCAAGCGTAATCTCAAAAAAGGCCTCCCAGCACTTTCATGAGACTACGATGCTGATCAGGGCTTAAAAGAAAGCCTGAAGGCCAGTCTGTGCACGACCCAGAATAAGGGCGTGAACGTCATGCGTACCTTCATAAGTGTTGACGGTCTCAAGGTTTTGAGCATGGCGCATGACCATGAATTCCTCAGAGATACCGTTACCGCCGTGCATGTCACGTGCCTGACGTGCGATATCCAGCGCCTTACCGCAGTTGTTGCGCTTCACGATGGAAATCATCTCAGGAGCAACGCGGCCTTCGTCAAACAGGCGACCAACACGCAGGGAAGCCTGAAGGCCGAGGGTGATCTCGGTCTGCATGTCTGCCAGCTTCTTCTGGAACAGCTGTGTCTGTGCCAGAGGACGGTTGAACTGCTTGCGATCCATGCCGTACTGGCGGGCACGCATCCAGCAATCTTCCGCAGCGCCCAGCGATCCCCAGGAGATGCCGTAACGAGCGCGGTTCAGACAGCCAAACGGACCTTTCAGGCCAGAAACGTTAGGCAGCAGCGCATCTTCACCCACTTCCACGTTGTCCATCACGATTTCACCAGTGATGGAAGCACGTAGAGACAGCTTGCCCTCGATCTTAGGGGCTGAAAGACCTTCCATACCCTTTTCAAGAACGAAACCACGGATCTGGTTGTCATGCGCTTCAGACTTCGCCCAAACCACAAACACGTCTGCGATTGGGGAATTGGAGATCCACATCTTGGAACCCGTGATGCGGTATCCGCTCTCGGTCTTCACAGCGCGGGTGCGCATGCCAGCCGGGTCAGAGCCTGCATCCGGCTCGGTCAGACCAAAACAGCCAACGTATTCACCGGAAGCAAGCTTCGGCAGATACTTCATGCGCTGCTCTTCAGAGCCGTAAGCGTAGATTGGGTACATCACCAGAGAGGACTGCACACTCATCATGGAGCGGTAACCACTGTCCACGCGCTCAACTTCACGGGCAACAAGGCCATAAGCCACGTAAGAGGCGCCTGAACCACCGTATTGCTCTGGAAGGGTCACGCCAAGCAGGCCCTGCTCGCCCATCTCGTTAAAGATGGAGCGATCAGTCTTCTCTTCGCGGTAAGCTTCCATCACACGTGGCAGAAGCTTTTCCTGAGCGTAGGCACGCGCGCTTTCCATGATGAGAACTTCGTCTTCATTCAACTGGTCGCGCATGAGGAACGGGTCTTCCCAATTGAAGACACCTCCGCCGGTTGGATCACTACTCATGCTCAAAATTCCTTATTCAACGTCAAACTTCACACCCTGCGCCAATGGAAGGGCGCCAGAGTAGTTGATGGTATTGGTCGCGCGGCGCATGTACGCCTTCCAGGCATCAGAGCCAGCTTCACGGCCACCACCAGTTTCCTTCTCACCGCCAAATGCGCCGCCGATTTCAGCGCCGGACGGGCCGATATTGACGTTTGCAATGCCGCAATCAGAGCCAACAACAGAAACGAAGGTTTCAGCTTCCCCCACGTCTTTGGTGAAGACGGAAGAAGACAGACCAGCACCAACACCGTTCTGGATCTCAATCGCTTCATCAAAGTCGCTGTAGCGAACGACGTAGAGGATCGGAGCAAAAGTCTCTTCCAGTACAGGGCCAACCTGACCAGGCATTTCAACGATTGCAGGCTGAACGTAATAAGCATCCGGATACTCATCTGCCATCACGCGCTGACCGCCATGCACGGTGCCGCCAGCAGCTTTCGCAGCTTCCAGAGACTTCTGCATGTTGTCGAATGCGTCTTTGTCGATGAGCGGACCGATCAGCGTGCCTTCTTCGGTTGGGATACCGATCTTCACAGAAGCGTACGCCTTGATCAGACGTGGGATCAGCGCATCATAAACACTGTCATGCGTGATCAGACGGCGCAGAGTGGTGCAACGCTGACCGCAAGTACCCATTGCGGAGAAGGCTACGCCGCGCAGGGTCAGATCCAGATCAGCAGACGGGGTCACGATTGCTGCGTTGTTGCCGCCCAGCTCAAGGATGGACTTACCGAAACGCTCTGCAACACGTGGACCAACCTGACGACCCATGCGAGTGGAACCAGTCGCAGAGATAACAGGCACGCGCTTGTCATCGACCAGTGTCTCACCGATTTCACGGCCACCTACGATAACTTCCAGCAAGCCCTTCGGTGCATCATCACCAAACTTGGCAACCGCCCGCTCAAACAGTGCAGCACATGCCATGGCTGTCAGAGGAGATTTCTCAGATGGCTTCCAAACAACGGAGTCACCACAAACGAATGCAAGCGCCGCGTTCCAGGACCAAACCGCGACTGGGAAGTTGAACGCGGAGATCACACCAACAACACCGGATGAGTGCCAGGTTTCCATCATACGGTGACCCGGACGCTCAGTCGCGATGGTCAAACCGTACAGCTGACGGGAAAGCCCAACTGCGAAATCGCAGATGTCGATCATTTCCTGAACTTCGCCCAGACCTTCAGAGGTGATTTTGCCTGCTTCCAGGCTCACCAGCTTGCCAAGGTCGTCTTTGTATGTGCGAAGCTCTTCACCCAGCAGGCGAACCAGCTCACCACGACGAGGTGCAGGCAGCTTGCGCCACTCTTTGAAAGCATCGTGAGCACGACCAATTGCAGCGGTGGTTTCCGCGGCGCTGTCTTCTTTGATCATCGCCAGTGTTTCACCGGAGTTTGGAGAAGTCGCAGCAAGTGTGCCACCTTCCAAAGCAGCGCGGGCAACACCCATACGCTCCATGAGTTCAATTGTTTCTTTTGCGAATTGCGCGGTATCCAGACCTACGGTCATTGAAGCCCCCAAAGAGTGAGAAACAGTCAGTTCGAAATTTGAGCAGAGTTTCTCTTGTCCTGTTCACGGGTAAAAGCTACGTCTTTTCCATTATTCATTCGCATATGGAATGACTGATAATTTCGTCTTGATCTTGCGTCTCGAAGAAAACTGCTTAAAATCAGTAAGATAATTATGGGTGGCGACCTGTTTAAGGTCCTGTTTTAAGAAGGAGATGATGCCAGATAGAACGAAATTTGTTCGTGCGGGTTGTGCCTAACCTCGCGATTTCAGATGTTTCGAGCTGTCCACGGCATCATGAGAGGTCAGGATGAAGCGTGGTTTTATCCCTCCGATTGACTGTTTGATCGCATTCGAAAGCGCAGCGCGGCACGGCAGTTTCACGCGTGCAGCTGAAGAATTGTTCCTGACACAAGGCGCAGTCAGCAAACAGGTGCGCCTTTTGGAAGGTCGCTTGGGTGTTGAGCTGTTCAAACGGATTCGCCAGCGCATTGTTCTGACAGATGCCGGGCGTATCTACCTGCATGACATCCGCGGCACGCTCGAAAAGATGACCAGCGCCACCCGTCAGGTGATGTCCTTTGCAGGCAGTGAAGATGTGCTCAACGTCGCCGTCCTCCCAACCTTCGGTACCCGCTGGCTCGCTCGCCGCCTCCCGCGCTTCCACGAGCGCTACCCGGAAGCCAGCTTCAACCTCTCCGTCCGCCTGCGTCCCTTTGATTTCTCAGTAGAACCATTCGACGGCGCCATCCATTACGGAGAGCCCGTCTGGGCAGGCGCCATTGCGGAGCCGCTGTTTCAGGAAGAGGTCATTCCAGTTGCCTCCAGAGCATTTCGCGACAGACACAGCCTGTGTACTCCGGAAGATCTGATTGATGTTATGCGCCTGCACCAATCAACACGGCCAGATGCATGGCAAAAATGGTTCTCGCTGGCAGGTGTAGAAACAGATGGCGCCTTCCAGGGCCCACGTTTCGATCAGTTCACCATGATCTCACAGGCTGCCGCCTCCGGCTTGGGCGTGGCACTGGTACCGAAGTTCTTTATCGAAGAAGAACTTGCCGCAGGAACACTAGTCCGCCTGTTCGACATCAGCCTGAAACTCTCCTCCGCCTACCACTTCGTCTACCCAGAAAACCGAACCCTGCGCCCAGTCGTAAAGTCCTTCAAAGCATGGCTCCAGGAAGAAGCCCACGAACAGCAGTTGGACCGGGAGACTTTGTTGCCGCAGTAAGCTCTCGATTTAGCCGAGTTCCAGTGTTGTCACTCCATAGATGTTGCCGAGTGGGAAAGTGGGCGCAGTCCCTTTGTACATTCGCGCAGTCTCAAATACAGGTTCCATCTGGTATTGCTCTGCGAGGGAAAGCGCATGGGCATTGGGCTCAGGTAGATCCAAGTGAACTTCCTTTCCATGCACTGTTCCGATAAGTGCTTGAAATAATGAATCCGCGATACGCTCATCATCTGCAAACAGAGGCCCAACTCTGTAAGCATCATGCCCAGTCCGAATTGTACCATATCCTTTGACCGCACCATCCTCTGTGTAACAGAAGGTAGAGCGATGCTGAGAGGCAGGATCCAGCCACTTAGTAAGGAAAGAGGTACGCTGAGGCGGGAAAAACTTATGATCATACTCGATGAGACTGGGTAACGTGCTTTCATCGATGCGCTTGATGCGTTTGTCATCGGTTGATGTCACAGCAGAAATGCCAGCATATCGGATATGTCTGTAGGCAGTTTCAAAGCCGGAGCGCGCATAATTGTCCTGCTGCTCAATAACCCCGTCCAGCCCCATTGTACGCCCATGTAAGGACTTGATGCAGTGGTCCCACACCAACTTTCCGTATCCCTTGCCCCGCAGTTCCGGATCGCAAATGTAAAGTCCTACAAAACCGAAATCCTTGCCATACTTGACCCCGGAAATGAATGAGATTGGACGATCTCCATCAAAGTACCCGAAGAAGCCGGAAGTATCTGCTGAGTAAAAAGCCTCAGCATCATCAGAGCCAGGGTTCCATCCTTCATTGGCTGCCCACTTCAGGATGGTGCCAAGATCGCGTTTATCAAGTTGTTTTATTCTGAGATTCTGCAAAATCAACCTCACTTTTCGGAACACAAATTATACCCTAGGGTCGGCGTATTAAGTGATGGTTTAAATCTATGCCCCTTGGTGGATTGACCGAGCTTTGACTTATTCGTGAGCCGCTCCGCCCATCATTGATAGATCAAAGCATGAGGCATAATTTGATCGTACCTATTTTTAGAAAGCTGCAATATTGAATATTCAAAATGTTATTTTTGATTGGGATGGCACCTTAGCCAGAACTTTGGATGTGTGGCTCGACGGATATCAACGCGCTTTAGAGCTACGTAACTTCACCTTCCAACCTAAAGAAATCGTCGCAGAATTCTTTCATGATCACCACAAAGTGCCAGACAAGCATCCTCATATAGGGTTTCCTGAGATTGCAGAGGAAACACGGCACTATGTTCTGCAAGCATTACAAAAAGTTGAGCTTTATGAGGGAGCAATCAAGACGCTTTCAACACTGAAGGATGAAAGGGTTCCAACAAGCCTTGTCAGTTCAAGCTCACGCAGTCTTCTCACAAGTGGAACACAAGTGCATGGCTTATCTGACTTCTTCCAGACGACTGTTGCAGGAGATGATGGCTACGGGCACAAGCCTGGTACCCGTCCTTTTGAAGAAGTGTTAGATCGCATGGGAGCAAATGCCAGTAGCACATTGGTAATTGGCGACTCTCATGTAGATATTATGGCAGGCAAAGCTCTTGGATGTCGCACATGCCTATTTGCACCAGTATCGAACAACCTCTTCCACAACTTCGACTATTTGCGATCGATGAACGCAGACCATGAAATTGAACACCTACCAGATTTGCTTGAGTGCATCTGAAAGGCCTAAGTTCGTGAGACATTTTAATAATAGCCGCAGATACCCATAAATTATACTTTTATTTCAATAGGATAATGTCACATCATAAAAGTTGCTGTCCATTTTCTCAAGAGTTGGGAAGAAACATGAGCATCATTATGAGATCAGGAATATCCTTATTTTTTATCGCTTGGTTTGTTGCGGCCCAACCTGCCTCAGCGAAGCAAGCTCGTTGCTTTACATCTGATGATGGCGAGTATGATTGTGAGTTCAAAATCACTGATAACAAAGGTAGCTTTGAGGTATCTGCAGCGGGTAAACCCACTATGATTTTAGTGATTGATCCTCCCGGCGTTGCCTATGGTTGGGCTAACTTTGGCACTGGTCGTAACGTTTTTTTGCCAGGTAAATATCTGCGTGATGATGCAGACAAAGCATGCTGGGTGAATGATGAAACAAACACAAAAATCTGTGTCTGGTAACTTATGCTCTACCCCAGCTCATAACTCGCAAAGCTATAGATTTTGTCCAGCGGCAGGTTGGGGTCTTGGCCCTTATACATTCTGGCGGTAGCGAACACGGGCGATAGGTCATAGCGCTCTGCCAGCTCCACGGCTTGCTCATTAGGCAAAGGCAGGTCAATGTTGATCATCTGCCCCTTTGCACTACCGGCAAGAGCGCGGAATAGAAGGTCGGCGCCCTCAGGTGTCTCTGCAACCATTGGGCCAATGCGGTATCCATCACGGGCTGCGCGAATGACGCCGTAACCGCGCACAATCCCCTCTTCAACCAGATAAAGGCCCCGGCGCATTGGGTTCATTGGCTCCATCCATCGTTCCAGAAAAGCTGAGCGCTCTGCAGGAAAGTAGTTGCGGTCATATTCTATGATGCTCGGCAAAATGCCCTTGCCAATGATGGAAATACGCTGATCCATAGGCATGGTGACATCAGACAGGCCGCTGTAACGCATATTCTGATGAACGAGCTTGAAGCCTGATTTGGCGTAATTGTCTTGCTCTGCCACCACGCCATCAAGGCCAATCGTCCGCCCTTCCAGCCGTTTCATGGCGGCATTCCATATGACAGCCCCAAGGCCCTGCCTGCGAAACTCTGGATGGCAGATGTAAAAGCCGAGAAAACCAAAGGCCTCACTGTATTGAACGGCAGACACCATTGAAACCAGCTGATTGTTTAGATAGCAGCCAAGAAAACCGCCGGGATCCGCCGCATAGTAGGATGGTGCATCATCTTCACCTGGATTCCACCCTTCTTGGGCAGCCCAATCCAGCATGGTCAAAATGCCATCCTCATCCATAACGCGAATTTCAGTGTCCAGCGGAGCCATCGGAAGCCTCTTTCATCAACCCGGCAAAGTTGAGGTGTAAACAGACGTAAGGGACTCAGCGTAGCGCAGTATGGTTAAAGAGGAGATGAAAGGCTTTCATCTAATTGGACCATGCAGAAACTGCGCACTGTAGAACTTTATGAGGAAAAGAATCCGGACGTGGTAAAATGCAGATGGAGCCACCGAAAAATCCGATAATCTGGCGCACAAACCGCATACATGGGTAGGAGACGTCGCGATGAAGGTTCATGGTAAAGCATACCGTTCCATTTGGCCGCTGGAAGCTGGAAAGTCTGTCGGGATCATCGACCAGACGTGCCTCCCCCATCGTTTTGTCGAGGTTGAACTGCGCAATCTGGAAGATGCAGCCGTTTCCATCAAGGATATGTGGGTTCGAGGCGCTCCATTGATCGGCGCAACAGCCGCCTTCGGTGTTGCACTGGAAATGGCGCGGGACCCAAGCGATGCAGCACTAAGCAATGCGTGGCAGGTACTCCACGCAACCCGCCCTACCGCGATCAACCTGCGCTGGGCGCTGAATGACATGCAAAACCTGCTCTCAGATCTACCATTGGAGCAGAGAGCGGAAGCTGCGTGGAAGCGGGCCGTCGAGATTTCTGATGAGGACGTGGCCTGTAACGAGTCCATCGGCAAGCATGGCCTCAAGCTGATTGAAGAGATCGCCGCGCAAAAGAAACCGGGCGAGACCATTAACATCTTGACCCACTGCAATGCCGGCTGGCTGGCAACCGTAGACTGGGGGACAGCCACCTCTCCGATCTATCAGGCCCACAACAAAGGCATCAAGGTCCATGTCTGGGTTGATGAAACCCGCCCGCGCAATCAGGGTGCAGGCCTGACCGCATGGGAGCTGGGCGAGCACGGCGTGCCTCATACACTGCTGGTCGATAACGCAGGCGGTCATCTCATGCAGCACGGCATGGTGGATCTTTGCATTGTGGGAACGGATAGAACCACCGCACACGGCGATGTCTGCAACAAGATCGGCACCTACCTCAAAGCGCTCGCAGCTCATGACAACAGCGTCCCATTCTTTGTGGCTTTGCCTTCGTCAACCATCGACTGGACTGTCGCGGATGGCCTGAAGGAAATTCCGATTGAAGAGCGTGGCGGTGAAGAGGTTGCGTGGATCTCAGGCGAAAACGCGGACGGTAAGGTCGAGAAGGTGCGCATTTGCCCGCCAGAGACCCCCTTGTCCAACTTCGCGTTTGATGTGACGCCATCAAAATACGTCACCGCCCTGATCACCGAGCGCGGCGTCTGTGCAGCAAGCAAAGAAGGGCTCGCAGCACTGTTTCCAGAGTGGGTAAACACCGACGCCTGATAGAACTAAGACAAACGGATACCTTGCCGCTAAGCCATCACTCTTCAATGTTAGGGCAGAAATCCAAGTTGATTTATTGGGAGGGACATATGTCCTACGAGAATATTCTGGTTGAGACACGCGGTAAGATCGGCCTTATTACGCTAAATCGCCCGAAAGTATTGAATGCACTGAACAGCGATCTGATCGCTGAGCTTGATGAAGCACTGAACGTATTTGATCGCGATCCTGAAATTGGCGCGACAGTCATCACCGGCTCCGAGAAAGCCTTCGCGGCGGGCGCTGACATTAAAGTGATGGCAGAATATGACTACCCGCAGACCTATCTGATGGACTTCATCACCAGCTGGGATCAGATCGCACAAAAGCGTAAGCCGATCATCGCAGCCGTCGCAGGCTTCGCGCTGGGCGGTGGATGTGAGCTTGCCATGATGTGTGATTTCATTCTGGCAGCAGAATCTGCGCAATTCGGTCAGCCAGAGATCAAACTTGGCGTTATGCCAGGTGCAGGTGGTACACAGAGATTAACAAGGCTTGTTGGCAAGTCAAAAGCAATGGAAATGTGCTTGACAGGCCGTATGATGGATGCAGCAGAGGCAGAACGCGCCGGTCTGGTTTCCCGCGTTATTGCAAATGAAGACCTGGTTGCTGAAGCAATCAAAGCTGCTGAAAAGATTGCAAGTTTCTCGACTCCAATTGTTATGATGACGAAGGAAAGTGTAAACCGTTCTTACGAAGTAACACTTGCTGAAGGCATTCGTTTTGAGCGTCGCTTGTTCCATTCTATGTTTGCAACCAGCGATCAAAAAGAAGGTATGAAGGCGTTCATTGAAAAGAGAAAACCTGAATTCGAAGACGGATAAGCCGTTTTTAGGCAGGTCTACACCTTTTTTCGTTGACGAGGCTAAGACTCCCAATTATAAGCGCTCCACAACCAGAGGCGGATTTTGTTCGCCACTGAATTCGTTTGATCGGGGCGGCTTTGGGCGGTCTCGTTCGCGATTTGAAAACAGTTCTTACTGACAGATCAGGACAGAGCCCATGGCCAACACTCCTTCGGCCAAGAAGGCGGCACGTAAAATTGCTCGCCAGACGGCCACTAATAAGGCTCGCCGTAGCCGCGTACGTACATACGTTCGTAAAGTGGAAGAAGCAATTGTCGCGGGTGACCAGACAGCTGCTAACGAAGCATTCAAAGTTGCACAGCCTGAGATCATGCGTGCATCTGCTAAAGGCGTTATGCATGCGAACACTGCGTCTCGCAAAGTATCCCGCATGAATGCCCGCATTAAGGCACTCGGCGCCTAATCCAATTTTTTTGGACTAAAAGAGCCCGGTCGTATGGCCGGGCTTTTTTGTTAGCTGGATAAGCTTACCCTAGGATAAAACTGGGGCATTTTCACGGCGGATAGCCTGTGGACTAGTCTCGGAGCCTGTCAAGGAAAATTCCTAAAAAACAATGACTTGGCTCTAGGTTAAAATTGTCACAGTTGAAATGAGCAGATTCTTGGTGAGTCAAGAGATGGCCGGATAAATTTTTTTTATTCGCTTCCCGGGCCCACCATTAACCAAGCGCATATCGAGAAAGTTGTTGAGTTCACTGCTTTTTGCCGAACTTAGCCGTTGACGACATATGAGCTTGACCTTGCGTCACAGAAAGGGCATTTGCGTTTTGTAAACTTTCCGCTATTGCGGGACCAAAATCGGCTGTGTATGGTCAAGAAGAAGTCGGGTTGCTACCCGATCCCAGCATACAAGTTAGAAGAATCGAACCAGGGTCGGGCAAAGCTGGTCAGATGGCGTAAAGTCTAGGCGTTGCATTTTATAGTAATTGCAATTTAGACTACTAGAGTTGTTGCGTCATTTTGCTGCTATTGTTGCTTTTCCTTCTGATTTTTCTTGAATTTCGATTTTGAGTCTTTTTATAGTGGCTCACTCATTTGGGTGAGCAAACGTAATGCGTCTAGGTTAGTAAATGGAAGTATCTATGCATGAGTCCTATGCAGGCGATCGAAGCGTAACGGAAGTTTTCGAGAGCCTTAAAGCTGATGGTTCTGCAGTTCTTGTAGATGTAAGAACCAACGCTGAATGGACTTTCGTAGGCATTCCGGATCTTTCCAAATTGGAGAAGGAAGTCATCCTTGCTGAATGGCAGGGTTTCCCATCCAATGGCCCTCATGAGGGCTTTGCGAGTCAACTTTCTGACGCGTTGACGCAAAAAGGACTTGACCAAAACGCTGCAATCTTCTTTTTGTGCCGCTCTGGAGTTCGGAGTAAGGCAGCAGCGATCGCGATGACAGCCCTTGGCTACAAAAACTGCTACAACGTGGCAGGCGGCTTTGAAGGCGGTCATGATGCTAAAGGTCATCGAGGCTCAGTTTCTGGGTGGAAGGCTCAAGGTCTTCCGTGGAGCCAAGGATAGCTCCCAAGAAATATTAGAATTTAGCAACGGTGTGTGGGCGCCACACCGATGTGATGTTTTTGTCTAATGACAACGAAATAAAAAAGCGTCTGGTTCAACAAAGCTCGAAATGAGCGCAATAGATTTGATGGTTGAGTATCTGTGGCGGAATACTCAACGGCTGCAAGGAGGCGAGCATGCACGTTCAGGAAGCTCCAGGGCCGGAGCAATGGGATCGCGTTAAGAAACGTCTACGTGCTGAACTGGGTGAAGATGTATTCTCCAGCTGGTTTGCACGCGTAGACATGGAAGGGCACACCAACGGCACCGTTCGTTTGTCTGTTCCTACGCGGTTTTTGAAGCAATGGATTCAGTCTCATTATTCAGAGCGTCTGATGGGACTTTGGAAAAATGAATGTGATGACATTCATAAGATCGAGCTCACCGTTCGCGGTGCCGTTCGTCCCCGTCCAGCAGCGGCAAAGCCAGCTGCACGCCCAGCATTGGGTGGCAAGACTGATATGCGCCCAATTCAGGTAAATGATCCTGTTGGTCTGCGCGCAGCGTCCCCAATGCCATCTATGATGGGCGGTCGAGGTGGTCGTGCTGACCTTTCCTCTAAAGACGTACTCGAAGGGGCTTCCCTCGATCCGAAATACGTTTTCGAAAGTTTTGTTGAAGGTGAATCCAACGTTCTGGCTCTTGCAGCTGCAAAGCAAGTTGCAGGCGGCGGTGTTGTAACCTTTAACCCACTCTACCTTCATGCTTCTGTTGGTCTTGGTAAGACCCACTTGATGCAGGCGATTGCAAATCAGGCCCGTATGGCTGGTCGCCGCGTTCTGTACCTCACAGCAGAGCATTTCATGTATCGCTTCGTTGCCGCGCTTCAGGCGCAGTCTGCAATGTCCTTCAAGGAAACCCTGCGTTCTATCGATCTTCTTCTGATCGACGACATGCAGTTCCTTCATGGCAAGCAGGTGCAGCAGGAGTTCTGCCACACTCTTAATGCATTGATTGATGGTGCTCGTCAGGTTGTTGTTGCAGCTGACCGCGCTCCGGCTGAGTTAGAAAGCCTGGATGATCGCGTTCGCTCCCGCCTGGCAGGTGGTCTGGTCGTAAATATCTCCGAACCAGATTTCCAGCTTCGCCGTGCTATCATTGAAGATCGTATGCGTGCTCAGCAGCGCTCATACCCGAACTTCACTGTGCCGGACGCCGTTCTGGACTATGTTGCTCGCAACGTAACCTCTTCAGGTCGTGACCTTGAAGGTGCTCTGAACCGTCTCGTTGCACATAATCAGCTGACAAACTCTCCGGTAACTCTGGAAATGGCTGAAATCACTCTGCGTGATCTCATCCGTGCAGCTGAACCACGCCGCGTTAAAATCGAAGACATTCAGCGCGTCGTGTCCAAGCATTATAACGTCACAAAAGCAGATCTGCTTTCTGCACGCCGCACACGAACCATCGTGCGTCCGCGTCAAATCGCTATGTATCTCGCTAAGATGATGACCCCGCGTTCTCTGCCAGAGATCGGTCGTCGCTTCGGCAATCGTGACCACACAACAGTACTCCATGCAGTTCGTAAAATCGAAGAGCTCTCCAAGGCAGATAACGGTCTTGCGCAGGAGCTGGAGCTGCTGAAGCGTATGCTGGACGCCTAGGGCGCATTCCATTTGATTGGCTTCAATCAAATGACCAGCATTCGCTCAAGGAAAGCACTTAGAGCACGGTGCGTGAACGTAACGTGCTCTAATAAGCGTCTTCTACACGGGGCCATATGGACTCCTTGCAGGAATTTGGTGATTATTGGGGCGCTGCTTGCAGCGCCCCTCTTGCATTTTGAGCGCTAAACGTGCAGTTTGAACGACCCTGCACGAGGTTAAACTCGGCATAGTGGGCAAGTGCAGACCAGGTGGGCCTCTGCACTAAAACTGGGCAATTTGTATTAGTAATTCGCGGAGTTCGCTGCACCAGCGCGATGCTCCGCCCAGAAGAATGGACGTTTCGCATGAAAGTGACACTTGAGCGGACCGAGCTTTTGAAGTCTCTGACCCACGTACACCGTGTGGTGGAACGGCGGAACACCATTCCGATCCTCTCCAACGTTTTGCTGCAGGCTGAAGGTGGCAACCTGAAGCTTAAGGCAACAGACTTGGATCTTGAGGTCGTGGAAAGCATCGCGGCAATGGTTGAAACACCAGGCGGAACAACAGTGCCAGCTCACATGATCTATGAGATCGTGCGCAAGTTGCCTGATGGCTCCCAGGTTGTTTTGGAAACCTCTGGTGATGACAGCACCATGGAAATTCGCGCCGGGCGGTCCCGCTTCGCGCTGCAGATCCTGCCAGTCACTGACTTCCCTGATCTGACTGCGGGTGAGTTCACTCACAGCTTCACCATGACCGCCGGCGGCATCCGCAAGTTGATCAACAGCACTCAGTTTGCGATCTCTACGGAAGAAACCCGCTACTACCTCAATGGTATCTACATGCACTCTCTGGATATCGGAGAAGGCCTGCGTTTCCGCGCTGTCGCAACTGACGGACACCGCCTCGCTCAAGCTGAGCTTGAGGCGCCGGAAGGCTCAGAAGGTATGCCGGGTATCATCGTACCGCGTAAAACCGTTGGCGAAATTCAGAAGTTGCTGGATGATCCGGAAGTTGAGATCAAGGTTGAAATCTCTGAAACCAAGATCCGCTTCACCATTGGCGATATCATCCTGACATCTAAGCTCATCGACGGCACTTTCCCGGATTACGAGCGCGTCATTCCAAAAGGAAACGACAAGGAACTGCGCGTTGACCGTGATGCTTTCAAGGAAGCAGTTGATCGCGTTTCTACCATCGCATCTGATCGTGGCCGTGCAGTCAAAATGTCCCTGAGCGAAGGTAAGATCGTTCTGACAGTCACCAATCCGGATTCTGGTTCTGCAACTGAAGAAGTTGCAGTTGAGTACGACAACGAAGAATTCGAGATCGGCTTTAACTCTAAGTACCTGCTGGATATCGCAGCTCAGTTGGAAGCAGATTCCGCGCTCTTCACACTTGCGGACTCCGGTTCTCCAACCCTCGTTCGCGATGAAGGCAGTGATGAAGCGCTCTACGTTCTGATGCCAATGCGCGTTTAAATGTTTTGCCCTCGGTCCTAAGCCGGGGGCATTTTTCTTCTGATGCATATTCCCGAAAAATGGCAACTGATTTTCGATAGGAATATGCTCAAACTTCATGTAACCAGAAAGAGCCTGAATGTCGGATCCAGTGCCTGTGGCGCTCACTCGCCTCGCGCTAACGGATTTTCGAAACTACAGCGCAACAAGCGTTGAGTTGAACAGCCGGATGGTCGCTTTTGTCGGTGACAACGGTGCAGGCAAAACCAATATTCTGGAAGCAATCTCCTTTCTCTCCGCTGGTCGTGGTCTCCGCCGCGCAACACTGGGTGATATCGCCCGTGCTGATGGAACAGGTGGTTGGGCCGTTAGCGCGATTTTAGATGGCGAATTTGGCGAGACCCGCATCGGCACAGGTTTAACTGCCGGAGAACCCGGACGCCGCGTCCGCATTGATGGCGAAGAAGCCCGCTCATCAGAAGCTCTCTTGGAATACCTTCGCGTGTTGTGGCTGGTCCCCTCCATGGACGGTTTGTTCACGGGCTCAGCCTCTGATCGACGTAAATTTCTTGATCGACTGGTCCTTTCCCTCAATCCATCTCATGGCAGAATGGTCGCAAGCTTTGAAAAAGCACTGCGCCAGCGAAACCGCCTGCTGTCTGAAGGCGGAACGCCCGAGTACCTTGATGCCATCGAAGCGCAAGTTGCTGAACTGGGAACCGCTGTCGCTCTGGCTCGCAGTGAAACTGTCAGCCTTCTGGCCAAAACGCTGGAAGTGCAAAAACAGCTTGGCCTCCCCTTCCCGTCCGCAGAAATCCACCTGCAAGGCGCGTTTGAAACCGCAACTATCGGCATGAGCGCGTCAGACCGGGAAGACTGCTATCGGGATTTGCTGGTGGAAGGACGTTTCCGGGACCGCGCCGCAGGGCGTACTCTGGATGGCCCGCACCGCTCAGACCTCTATGTAGTCCATAGCGAAAAGCAAATGCCTGCGGCTCAAGCTTCAACCGGAGAGCAAAAAGCCTTGCTGATCGGCTTGGTTCTGGCACATGCCGACCTCACCTCATCGATCTCCGGTATGACCCCAATCCTGCTGCTGGATGAAGTCGCCGCCCATCTGGATCCGGGCCGCCGCGAAGCGCTCTTTACACGGTTGGAAGCTCTGGGTGGTCAGGTCTTCATGACTGGGACTGACGAAAACCTCTTTAAAGATCTGCCAACGGCTGCACAGATCTTCGAGGTTACGAACGGCGGCATTGCGCTAAGCTAAAAGCGTTATGATTGAGCTGGCTTGAAGACAAACCGTTTTTATCTCGCTTGTCAGAGAAAAATCCTTGTGATTATTCTTAGAAGGTATTCAGGAAAAGCAGAGACAAGCTTTCCGATGCGAATACGCAAACTGCGTTCAACGCCCTATCTCTGACCTAAGTGATCCCTATGGACTTGCAAATTCTCCTCGTTTTCGGGGCAACTCTGTTTGTTGTCGCCATTACACCAGGCCCTGCGATTACGGCTCTGGTTTCACGTACACTTGGTTTTGGGCTGCAAGGCACGCTCACTTTTGTCTCTGGCATGCTGATTGGCAGCATGTGTTTGTTTATTCTGGCAATCCTGGGTCTGGCGAAACTAGCAAGCACCTACGTGCTGGCCTTCACCATCGTCAAATACGCGGGCGCTGCTTACCTGCTGTTTCTAGCCTGGAAGCTCTGGCGAGCCAGCGGCCTCCAGACAACTCAGGCAAATGAAGATACCGTCCATGTGCAGCAAAGCAGCAAAGGCAGTGCCAAAACGCTGGTCTCTGGCATGTTGATCACGCTTTCCAACCCTAAAGGCTTGCTGTTCTACGCGGCATTGATGCCAAGCGTGGTGCCTATGGAAACCATCACGACCATTGGTTTGGTTGAATTGATGTTTGTTACGCTTGCTGTGTTGTCACTGGTCTTTGCAATCTATATTGGTGTGACCGTACGGGCACGAAGCCTCCTGACCTCAGAAAAAGCCGTAAAACGATTGAATAAGAGCGCGAGTGTCGCAATGTTTGGCACCGCTGCTGCAATCGTGGCGCGATAAAAAGAGCAATAAAATGGAACTAGCAGTTCTTTTGTTTTTTGCAGGAACCTTGTTCGCTGCAGCCATCACACCGGGCCCCGGCATTGCCGCTTTGCTCGCCCGTATTTTCGGACAAGGCATGCGTGGCACACCTATGTTCGTTGTCGGTATGATCTGTGGTGATCTGTTCTGGTTCACGCTTGCAATCATGGGGCTGGCAGCTATTGCGACCAACTACGCGATCATTTTCATGGCGCTTAAATGGGTTGGAGCTGCCTATCTGCTTTACGTCGCCTGGGGTATGTGGAACTCAAAAGGCGTAACGCCAACGCAAGATGGTGATGCAGCTGTGGAGGCGTCCTCACGTTTCACAGCCTTGCTTGCTGGCCTCTCCATGAACCTGTCCAACCCAAAGGTCGTGATCTTCTACATGGCGCTGATGCCGAACATCGTGCCCATGGATAAGATCAATCTGCTGGCTTATTGGGAACTGGCTGCAACCATGGCCAGTGTGTTGTTCATCGTTTTCGGCATCTATGCCTATCTGGCAGTCTCTGCAAAGAAGCTGATTTCGTCGCAAAAAGCATTCCAGCGCCTGAACAGAGGTTCCAGTGTGGTGATGGTCGGCGTGGCAGCAACTATGGTGACCCGCTGAGCAATCAGCTCTTAAATACGGCGCTTGCAGAAGAATGTGGCGCCGTATACTGAAGGCGCTCGTCACCACGAAAGAACTGCTGCAGTTTTATGGATGTAACCAGTCTTGCCCTGTTTGGCGGCACGCTTTTCACACTAGCAATCATTCCCGGCCCTGCCGTTTTTGCGATCATTGCCCGTGCGATGAGCTTTGGCAGCAGCGGTGCAGTGCTGTTCTGTTTGGGCTTATTGAGCGGTGATCTGCTCTGGTTTTCGATGGCTGCACTGGGACTAGCAGCAATTGCCAGTAGTTTCTCCGAGGCATTCGTGGTGTTGCAGTGGCTTGGTGCTGCGTATCTCACCTACATTGCATGGGGCATCTGGAAGAGCGCAAATGCAGCTCCTTCTGAGGAGTACAGCAACTCAATCCCACCACAATCTTCTGCGAAGACATCTTTGTTTGCTGGGCTACTGTTCAACCTGTCAAACCCCAAGGCAATCATGTTCTACCTCGCGCTGATGCCCAATTTGGTCAGTGTTGAGGAAATGAACCTGCTGGGCTTTGTTGAACTCGCCGCTGTGCTGTCAGCTATCTTGCTGATCATCAACGGTGCCTATTCATTGCTGGCAGTCAAATTTTGCCAGTTCTTGAGGTCAGAAAAGACGATGTCCTTGATTAATCGACTGGCCTCTCTGGGACTTCTAGGCATCGCAGTGCTGATGATTACACGGTAGCAAGAACACCAATAAGTCGTTCCAATTTTCGGAAAATGCCAGGCACAAAAATGAAAACTTGGGGTGCTAATCGTGCAAGCAAATCCACGGGATGCACGCTAAGGAAATTATCCCCCCTTAAAAATAGTGTTTATGCAATATTTCCCTTGGTTTACGAGCGGTTAAACTCCCAGATTGCTTGAACCATTTGCCCAACCAATTATAACATGAACCCTAATGAAAACCGTTGTGTGAAGTGATTCGAATGAGCGAAACGTCGACCCCTGAAAATGGCGGACCTGAGCAGGAAAATGGCGCAGGTGAATACGGTGCAGATTCCATCAAAGTGCTGAAGGGCCTGGATGCTGTACGTAAGCGTCCTGGCATGTATATCGGTGACACTGATGATGGATCCGGCCTGCACCATATGGTCTATGAGGTTGTCGACAACTCCATCGATGAAGCGCTGGCCGGTCATGCTGATTATGTGACTGTTACGCTGAATGCTGATGGCTCTGTCACGGTGACCGATAACGGACGCGGTATCCCGGTAGATATTCACTCGGAAGAGGGAATTTCTGCAGCCGAAGTTATTATGACCCAGCTCCACGCTGGTGGTAAGTTTGACAGCAACTCCTACAAGGTATCCGGCGGTCTGCACGGTGTGGGTGTTTCTGTGGTGAACGCACTATCCACGACGCTGGATCTGCGCATTTTCCGCAATGACAAAGAGCACTTCCTTCGCTTCCATCACGGTGAAGCTGAAGCTCCTTTGAAAGTTGTCGGCGACGCTCCGGGCAAGTCCGGCACTGAGGTGACCTTCACCCCGTCTCCTGAAACCTTCACCAAAATTGAATTTGATTACGACACCCTTGAGCACCGCCTGCGCGAGCTGGCCTTCCTCAACTCCGGTGCCCGTATCATCCTGACAGACAATCGTGGTGTTGAGCCTCGCGTTGAAGAGCTCTACTACGAAGGTGGTCTGGAAGCATTCGTCCGTTATCTGGACCGTGCAAAGCATCCGCTCATTGAAGAGCCTGTTACAATGATGGCCGAAAAAGACGGCATCACTGTAGAAGTGGCCATGTGGTGGAACTCCAGTTACCATGAAAACGTTCTGTGCTTCACAAACAACATCCCACAGCGTGATGGTGGTACGCACCTTGCTGGTTTCCGCGCCGCTCTGACACGTCAGTTGACCGGCTACGCAGATTCTTCAGGGATCCTGAAGCGTGAGAAAGTAAACCCAACTGGCGAAGATTGCCGTGAAGGCCTGTCCTGCGTGCTTTCTGTGAAAGTTCCGGATCCAAAGTTCTCCTCCCAGACCAAAGACAAGCTGGTTTCTTCAGAAGTCCGCCCGGTGGTTGAGAACCTCGTTGGTGAAGCGCTTTCTACTTGGCTGGAAGAAAACCCAGCTCCGGCAAAGTCCATTGTTTCCAAAGTGGTGGAAGCAGCGAGCGCGCGCGAAGCTGCTCGTAAAGCTCGCGAGCTCACGCGCCGCAAAGGCGCGCTGGATATCGCATCCCTACCCGGTAAGCTGGCCGATTGTCAGGAGCGCGACGCTTCTAAAGCTGAACTCTTCATAGTGGAGGGTGATTCCGCGGGTGGCTCTGCCAAACAGGGCCGTGACAGATCAAATCAGGCCGTGCTCCCGCTGAAGGGTAAGATCCTGAACGTCGAACGCGCACGTTTTGATAAAATGATCTCCTCGCAGGAAATCGGCACGCTGATCACTGCATTGGGCACAGGTATCGGCAACGAGGAATTCAACCTCGAAAAACTCCGCTACCATAAGATCATCATCATGACCGATGCGGACGTCGATGGTGCGCACATTCGTACGCTTCTATTGACCTTCCTCTTCCGTCAGATGCCTGATCTGATCGAGAATGGCTACGTCTACATCGCGCAGCCTCCGCTTTACAAGGTCACGCGCGGCAAGTCCGAGCAGTACCTGAAAGATGAGGCGGCCTTTGAAGAATACCTGATCGGCAGTGGTCTGGATGAGACGTCCCTCAGCCTTGCAAGTGGCGAAGTGCGCATGGGTGAAGACCTGCGCAGCGTCGTGAACGAGGCTCGTGAAATCTCCGACGTTCTCAACGGCCTGCATTCCCGCTACGACAAAGCTGTTGTCGAGCAGGCTGCAATCGCCGGTGCACTGAACTCCGACAATCTGCACAACCACGAAAAAGCACAGGAAGCTGCTGCTTACATCGCGCGTCGCCTGGATATTCTGGCTGACGAGTTTGAGCGTGGTTGGGAAGGTGAAGCAACTGAAGAGGGTGATCTCATCTTCAGCCGTGTTGTTCGCGGCGTGAAAGAAGTCACCACGATTGATGCTGCCCTGCTCGGTTCAGCAGACGCTCGTCGTCTCGACAGCTACTTCAAGCATCTGGATGAGGTCTATCATAAGGCTGCATCCTTGGTGCGCAAAGACAAGTCTGTCGAAATTCGCGGCCCACAAGCCCTTCTGGAAGCTGTTTACGCGCAAGGGCGTCGTGGCATTTCCATGCAGCGCTATAAGGGGCTGGGCGAGATGAACCCAGAACAGCTCTGGGAAACCACGCTGGACCCGAATGTACGCTCTTTGCTGCAGGTGAAGATCAAGGAAGCTGACGCAGCTGATGACATCTTTACCAAGCTGATGGGCGATGAAGTTGAGCCACGCCGCGACTTTATTCAAACCAACGCTCTATCCGTTGCCAACCTCGACGTCTAAGCAACGCGTAAGCATAAGAAACAACAAAAGCCGGATGCTTCTGCACTCCGGCTTTTTTCATGCCCAGCTCCAGCTTAAGGCTGGCGACGGTCTAAATGGAAAGGCTGAGGAAGGTGTGCTCTGACATCCAGCGGTCAAACAGGAAGCTCACATGCCCACGCGCAGCGTTTGCAGCTTCTTCAGGGGTGCCATTGCAGTGCGTTTCGATGATCGCAATATGCTTTTCATGGATGTCTTCACCATTGAGTGGAATGTCTCTGTGAGACAGCGTCACACGATGCATATGGAGCGCACAACGTTCCAGAATAGGCTCTAGTCCACGTAAGTTTGCCTGACGAAACAGAGTCGCATGGAAGAGACGGTCATAAGCGCTGCAGAGAAACACCTCGTTGTCATCGGCTGCCTGGCACATCGCATCCAGAATTTCAAAGAGCCGATCGCGCGTCTCACCTGAAATGTTAGAGGCAATCATTCGGCCGGCTTGCTCTTCCAGCTGCATGCGAATTTTGACGATCTCGACAGCTTCAGCGCGGCTGATACCTGCAACGCGAGTGCCTTTGTAATCGTGTCGAACCACCAAGCCCGATTGCTGAAGTTTAAGCAAGGCCTCACGTACAGTTCCTTGCGCGCAATCACACGCATCAGCTACCGTCTGTTCTGCAATTGCTTCACCAGGCTTGAGAGCACCAACGATGATTTGCTCTTCCAGGTAAAGATAGACAGCGTCACTTTTACGATTGCTGGTGGATGACCAGGGAGAAATTCCAAAGCGAGAAACGAGGGAGCGGTCCGAGATCGAGTGCAGCATGACAGAAAGCGCTTTTTTTTGGATAGAGACGAATCCGAGAGCACATTACACCAAATAGCTTCGGATTTCTCATCACAGGAACACCATAAGCACGTATAGCGTGTAAACTATGTTACGTGCAATTGTAAAATATAGTTCCTTAGGGGGAGGGCGTATTGTTGCGCTCTTTATTGTAAGTGTTATTTAATCGAATAAAAAGACATAATTTCAAGGCTATAAATTCTAATTAATCGGCAGTTTTGAAGAGTTTCAACCAATGGAACAGAAAAAATAGCAGACAAAAATAAATTAATTTAGCCAGCTAATTTGTCCACAAAAGAAGGAGCACATAGAGGCGATTATGTGCTCCTATCCAAAACTATGCGATCAGGATTCTGGTTTGATCATCACAGTTCCAGAAGCGTAGGCGTAAATTTTGCCTTCTTCGTCGACGATTTCTCCGGCAGAGATCCCGGTCTGACGCGTCATGCTGACCACGCGGCCTTCAGCGTATAGAACCTGCCCTACCTTAATGGGACGTATGTACTTGACGTTGAGTTCTGAGGTGCCGCGGAAATTGAAGGCATCTTTGAGCTTGGTCTGAACCGCAAGAGAAAGCACCGAATCCAGTGCTGTCGCCGCGTAGCCGCCATGCACCGTCCCGCCTGGGTTGAGATGATCATTCGTTGGCATACATTTAAAACGAACCAGACCATCCTCAATGCAATCTAGGTCTACATTCATGGTTTCTGCCATTGGCGGACGATTGCCCGCTTTCTGCATGGCTTTCAGGAACTCCAGTCCTGACATCACTTTTACGTCCATCTTTCCAATCCGTCCTATTGAAAATCTTTGAGATAAAGGCGTAATCCTGCAAATGATTGCTGGTGTTCAATCAGATTACGCGATGAAAACAGTGCTCAAATGAGTTTGAGCACCCGGCCTAAAGGCGGGCGAGAAGTGCTTTGAGATCGCCCCTCTCACGATCACTCAGCTCCGCAAGAAATTTGGCGTTCGCGTCTTCGGTTAAACTGTCAAGAATTTCGGAAACTTCCTGACCCTGTTCGGTGAGGAAAATATGCTGGGTTCGTCGATCTTCCGGACTTGCCTTACGCTCCAGATATCCGGCAGGGCAAAGTCGGTCCAGCACACCGGTAAGCGTTGCATTGTCCAGCTCAGCGGCCTTGCCCAATTGAGATGTTGTGCATCCGTCCTGCACAGCAAGGGCTTGCAACACAATGGATTGGACCGGTGTGAGGCCCAGTTCTTCCAGTTGCTTCTTATAAAACCGCGCACCGCTTCTGGCGCTGCGGGAGAGCAGATAAAAAATGCAATTATCTAAGCGCATCACGGGCACTCCATTAATTTTGCATACAAATAATTTGCATGCAAAATATATAAGCGCAATTGATACTTTGGACGGGGAGAAAGGAAGCTACAGCAGTTTGCAGCTTCCAGTCAGGAAGGCTTTAAGCGACTTCGCGGGTCTCGGTCAGGATGACTTCAAAGCCTTCAAAGTGTGGGCCGCCCAGATAGAAGTTCATGCGGGTGCCAGCGCCTTTATGGGCAGATGCAAACGCTTCAGACTTCGTCCAGCCGACAAAATTCTCATAGGTATCCCAAGTGGTATGGGATGCATAAAGGGTATGGTCTTCAGCTGTCTCGCCTTTGAGCATACGAAATTCGATGTAGCCGGGAACGGAGCTCAGGTGACGCTCACGATTTTTCCAAACGGTTTCAAACTCTTCTTCTTTGCCCCGCACCACGCGGAAACGGTTCATTGCGATGTACACGCCGGAACTCCTTAGCCAATTAGTACATGAGCCTTTCCAATCAAAAGCTCAGCAAAGTTTCAGGTCTTCAGAGCCACTCTCAAAACACATACCACAATAGGAATGGGAGGGGTATGCGGAGGCTGGCTAGCGATTTAAACCGCTTGGCTGGCAAAATGGTCTTAACGATGCGCCTTAAAAGGCTCTCGACCTGCGTATGTAGAAAAATATGAATTTAATAGTCAAGTATTATTTCTTATATTTGCCTGTCTTCCTCCTAGTTCAATTTAGAGATTGACCCGATAAATAAATATGAGTATTTCACTCATGTTATTTTGAAAGATAGCGTTTTACGAACTGGGCGAATTTGGGAAGCCAGAAGCCACTCATGCCCGAAGGAATGAAATACCTCCTCTCAAATGGGTGCTACCATGCGTGTTCTAACCAGAGCCCTCGATTCATTTTCTCTCATGCTTCCTTATGCAGCTGCTGCGCTCCTGAGCTTGTTCTTTGGAATGTTCATTGGTCAGGTCCAAGCTGAAGATCTGCAAAAAGATCAGCGCATTATCTCGATCGGGTCCTCGCTGACAGAAATCGTCTACGCTCTGGAAGCTCAGGATCGGCTGGCTGCTGTCGACACAACAAGTCTCTATCCGGAGGAGGCAAAAAAGCTTCCCAATGTGGGTTACATGAGAGCTCTCAGCGCAGAAGGGGTGCTCGCAGCCAATCCAGATCATATCCTCATGATGGAAGGTTCTGGCCCACCAACAGCGGTGGATGTCCTCAAAGCAGCCTCCATCAAACTGACGGAAGTGAAAGAAGTTTATTCCCCGGAAGGCATTCTTGAGAAAATTGATATTGTCGGAAACGCATTACAGCTTCCAGACGAAACGAAAACACTGAAAGCGAAAGTCAAAGCGGACCTTGATGAGGCTATTGCCTATGCACATCAGCAGGCAAAACCGCTCAAAGTTGTCTTTGTCATCTCTGAGGGCGGTGGAAAGCCGCTGGTCGCAGGCCGCGAGACAGGTGCTCATGCCGTGATCGGACTGGCTGGCGCAACCAACGTGTTTGCAAACCTGCGCGGATACAAACCAGTCTCCAAAGAAGCGCTGATTGCAGCGGCTCCTGATGTTGTGATGATGATGTCTCGTCCGGGTTCAAGCGGTCAGTCAGCAATTCTCAAAGAGCCAGGCTTCAACCTCACCCCAGCAGGCCTAAATGGCAATCTCATTGTCATGGACGGCGTCTACCTCCTTGGCTTTGGCCCTCGCACAGCGCAAGCACTTCGCGACCTGAGTGATCGCTTTGTGAAAATCGCAGCTATATCTGACGCAAAGTCGTGAGGTGAGGTGGCAATGAGTGAGATGACACTGTCCGAAGCGTTCAAGTCACCAGTAACCCCAGCACGAACAAGCAGAGAAGTCTGCCAGCAGTACGCTGTTAAGGCACTAACGGTGCTGCTCCTGATTATCTGCTTCGTATCTCTGGCTGTTGGGCCAACTGAGGTATCTGTCTCACACATATTCGGTGCAGTTAATTACTGGCTCTTTGGTGATGAAACAGCGCTCACTCTCCGAGACAAAGTCGTCCTGATGGACATTCGGATGCCAAGAACGGTACTCGGATGTCTGGTTGGCGCCTCTCTTGCTGCCTCCGGTGCAATGATGCAGGGTCTGTTCCGAAACCCTCTCGCCGATCCGGGATTAGTGGGGGTTTCATCTGGTGCAGCCCTCGCAGCAGTCTGCGTGATCACTCTGTCCTCCAGCTTGCCTGCATGGATTTTAGATGACTATTCGGTCTACCTTCTCCCATGGGGAGCCTTTGTCGGTGGTGCCGCAACAACCACCCTGCTCTACAAAGTCGCAACCCGTCGAGGTCAAACCTCCATCGCGACCATGCTGCTGGCAGGTATTGCACTTGGCGCATTGTCTGGTGCCATAACCGGGTTTCTCGTTTTTGGCAGCACAGATGCAGAACTCAGAGACCTGACATTCTGGGGCATGGGTGGACTGGGAAGTTCCACATGGCCAAGAGTCTGGTCCACGCTTCCCTTTGCTCTGGCTGTGCTCGTCTCTCTCCCATTCATCGCCAAGGGCCTGAATGCATTTTTGCTGGGTGAGGCTGAAGCCTTTCATCTTGGCTTCAACACACAGCATCTCAAGCGTTTGATCATTGTTCTGGTTGCAGGTGCAGCCGGAGCTTCAGTTGCAGCAGCTGGTGCAATTGGTTTTGTTGGGATTGTCGTGCCCCACGTCTTGAGACTGGTGATTGGACCAGACCACCGCTTCCTCCTTCCCTCCTGCGCATTGCTCGGAGCATCCTTATTGGTTGCTGCGGATGTTGTCGCTAGAACGGTGGTCGCGCCCGCCGAGCTGCCAATCGGCATCATCACAGCAATCATTGGTGCGCCTGTGTTCCTTTCCATCCTGCTTGGCCGCAAAAACCAAGTCCAATTGTGAGGATCTCAGATGCTTGAGGCAATAAACATCACAGTATGCGTTGGCACAAAAAAACTGCTCCGAGACGTCTACTTCCGCAGTTGTCCGGGAGAGTTGACGGTAATCATCGGTCCCAACGGTGCAGGCAAGTCGACGCTTCTCAAATGCCTGACGGGCGATCTGTCACCATCTGAAGGCGACGTAATGCTGGATGGCACGTCTATCTGGTCAGTTCCGGCAATTGAGCTTGCAGGCCGCCGTGCGGTGTTGCCTCAAAGCTCACAGCTATCCTTTCCATTCTCAGTCGAGGAAGTTGTTATGCTGGGTCTGGTCTCCGGCAGACACGGCCTTAGCGCAAAGCAACTACGCCCACGCGTTCTGGAAGCTCTGGATCGTGTCGGTCTCATGTCCTACCTGAACAGATACTATCAGGAGCTGTCCGGCGGCGAAAAACAACGTGTTCATTTGGCTCGTGTGCTCTGTCAGGTTTGGGAACCAAGACAAAATGGTCGTGCCAATTATCTGTTTCTGGATGAACCGACCGCGAGTTTGGATCTAAAGCATCAGATCGACGTACTGGAGACAGGACGTAAGTACGCCAATGAAGGTGGCGGTGTTATCGCAGTCCTTCATGATATTGATCTGGCTTGCGTCTATGCCGACAAGATCTTCGTGCTGAACCACGGCAATCTGGTTGCCCACGGCACGCCGCAGGATGTTGTGACAACCGACCTGCTCCGCTCGGTCTACCACCTTGATGACCGAATGTTGGAAACCAAGTGGGGCCATCTGGCGAAAGGCCAGAACCTCGGAAAGTCTTGGTCAGAGCTACGTCCCTCTTGAGTTAAGTGCATTATGCTCCACAGCCTGCGCTCACAGATGGGCAGCGTAGGCTGTTTGTCACTCGGTCGAACCAGAAGCAGCACAACAACCCTTAAAGATCATCACGTCGCTTAAGGCGCCTTTTCTCGATCCTCTCTTCTTCCTCATTGATGAGATTAAGCGGATGAAGCGAAAACTCGCCTTTGATCGGTGCTTTGCGCTTGAGCACTCTGGAGCGAGCCGCCCACCTGTTTTTCACGGCAAGAAACAAGAGTGCAATGGATGTAAAGCACAGAGCCAAAGCCATGCTCATAGCGATTGTGGCCATAGCTTCCTCCCAGAATAAGCTAGTCACCATTCTCATTCTGAGGGCAAATGCGGATCACTAAAATCAGCAATGTATGCGGGTAGAATTTTAGGGATTGTTTAGGCAGTCTGAGTCGGAAGCCTAATGGTGTGTGCAGCACATGTGATATCCGCATAATTCACAAGAATGTGTAGGTACATATCCTAAAGTAATACGAGCCAAATAAGGCAAATAAGGCAGCTTAAACGCCAATAAAATACCAAAGGTCTTTCTAAATCTATAGAATCGTTAAGCTGCGGAAATACTGAGAGAAAACAGAATCTTCAGATTCTAAAAACGGTATTCTGTGATGTAAAACATTGATTCGCAGAGATTTTTTTAAATTCGTCTGTAATAAATACTCCATTTTTCTTTCGAAATTTGGCCCCAATTTCCAGAAAAATCAGCCCCGTCGAACGCGGAAGCGATCAGATGCACTGCAAACAATGCGCTGTTGGAAACGCAAAGAACAAAATTGCAGTCAGATCGCATCAGCGTTCGTTTTTAACGAGAGCGGCTCGGTGAGCCTTCCGGACCTTAGCAATTCGGCTTGCTCCATTAATTTCGGAGTTGTCTGGAACCTCTCAATAAAAACTGAGGGAATACAATGGACTATCGTGGCACATATGACGAATTCCGTGACGCATTGCGGGCTTTCGAATCCGGTTGGGATCGCGAAAGATACAACGACGGCAGAATTCAGGATTGGCAGCTCAACGAATGGGCAGGCGGTCCGGTGCAAGACTTCTTTCCAGAGTATGACAGTTGGGGGGATCTGAACGACGACCAATGGAGTGCGATGTCTTATCGCTCCACCAACTCACTTGGGTTCGTCGGCTACCAGTTTGGTGAAGCCCTGCTTATCGATCTGGGTTATTATGATGATGATGTCTTCTACGGCAACGGCGCAGCCACCAACACTTGGGATGGCACCTGGACCGGTAAGAATGGCGTCGATTCTCTAGAAGAATTCATGACTCCTGAAGCTCAGGAAGTCGCTATCCAGGAAGCGTTTGGCTTCAACCTCCAGATTATTGAAAATGGATTGTCCAACAGTGGTCAGTCATTGGATGACTTCATTGGACAGGAATTTACCTACGAGCAGAACGGTCAGGATGTCAGCGTAACCCTCACACTGACGGGTATCTTGGCTGCAGCCCACTTGCGCGGTGCTTACGGTACACTTGCTCTCCTACAGGGCGGCAATGTCTCTCAGGATGAGTACGGTACTTCTATTCTGCAGTATGTTGAGCAGTTCGGCGGCTTTGAAAGCCCAACTGTTGATGAAGCAATCGACTACTTCCAGGATCGTCTGACTGGAGAAGAAGGCCTGAATGGTCCTCTGCCAGGCGTTGGTGTTCCAAAAGAAGATGCCGATGTGGTTGTTACATGGTCCTATGGTGAACAGGAAGTCGTTAGCGATTTTGACACTGAAGACGGTGTGATCTTCGTTGACTGGATCAGTGCTGACCAGCTTGAAGTGACTGAGACACCAGACGGTGTGCTCTTCTCCATTCCATCCAATGGTGGGCAGACGCTACTCCTGGCCGGAGTTGCCCTTGCTGACCTGACATTGGCTAACTTCTCCATTCAGGATGCGTCAGCAGCTGAGTTGATCAGAGACCTTGTTGGCGGAAACACTCAGCCAGAAGAACCAACCGATCCTGTTGATCCGGTAGACCCTGTGGATCCCGTTGACCCGGTAGACCCTGTAGATCCGGGTGACGGTGACGATGGTCACGGTCACCCAGGCGATGGTGATGACGGTCATGGTCACCCAGGTGATGGCGATGATGGGCATGGCGGCCATACTGGCGACATGTATATGCTCGGTCTGGACAGTGAGTCTCAGGTCATCGCAGACTTCGATCCATCCTCTGACATGATCCATATTCTGGAAGGTGTGACTGGCGAACAGTTCGAAATCTTCGAAGAAAGCGGTGATGCACTCGGACAAACAGTCCGCATCGTGATCACTGATCAGTTCGGTAACATCATGTCCACCACCATCTTCCAGGGTGTGACACTCTCCGATCTGTCTCTGGCAAACTTCTCTGTCGCAGAACAGTCTGCATTCAACGAAGTCGTCTCTGCCATTGGTGAGACCGTTGAAGTGCCGGACCCAAGCCAGGGCGGTGGATACGAGCTTGTTTACGACAATGACGGTTCAAACCCACCAACAGTCACCGGCACGACCGATGAAGGTGGTTCCAAGTTCCGCGCTGACGTAAACGCAGACGATATTGTTGGCTTTGACCCTGATCGGGATGAGCTGGACTTCGGCGGAACTTCTGTGCACGGTCTCATCGTGACAAAGTCACCTGCCGGTGAAATTGTTCTCGACAGCCCATGGAGCTCTTCTGCACAGATCGTGCAGGGCGTCACCTACCAGGATGTCGATATCTCAGACTTCGGAGTGGTCGGTAATGAACACCTCCGTCAAGATCTTGGTGGCGTGGTCTCTTGGGAACAAGGCGTGGGCCCTCGCGAAGACGACACAGTCTACATCCGGTCCCACGAGTACGGCGTACACGAAGTTATCTCTGACTTTGACCCATCATCCATGAAGATCAGCTTCCTGTACTACGGTACACGTGAGCGTCTGAGCGTTGAAGAAACCGACGACGGCCTGCTGATCTCTACTCTGCCAAGTGGTCAGAGCTTCCTGTTTGAAGGCATCTCCCTTGATGATCTGGTTCCAGGTCAGCTGGAGTTCCACTTCGATCAGGTCATGGAAGATAACCTTGAAGTGCCATTCGGCTTTGATCAGGATGACGTGACCCTCGTCAGCCGTGAAGGCCTGCTGACTCCGGAAGCGCCCGCTGGCGACACCACGGACGGTCACCAGACCAGACCGGGTGACTTCGGTCCAACCGATCCGGTTGATCCAGTCGACCCAACTGATCCAGATCCGGACCCAGTTGATCCAGTCGATCCGGTTGACCCAGTTGATCCGGGTACAGGCACTCCAGGTCAGGTTCCTGGTGATGGTGTGGTCGTGTTCACATGGGCTTGGGGTGAAAACAGCGTTATCACCGACTTCAACCCAGCGGAACACAAGATCAGTATTGGTTGGATCAGTTCAGATCAGATCAGCTTCACAGAATCTGAAGACGGTCTCGTGATCTCCCTACCATCAAATGGTGGACAGACCCTCCTGCTGGAAGGTGTGTTCCTTGAAGATCTGAATGCAGATAACTTCGACATTAAAGATCCTTCTACATTGCAGGAAATCCTTGATCTGCTCAGCGGTGAAGGTACACAACCTCCTGTCGACCCAACTCCGGATCCAGATCCAACTCCGGACCCAGACCCAACCCCAGATCCTGACCCGGTCGATCCTGTAGATCCAGTGGATCCGGTTGACCCAGTTGATCCGGGTGATGGTTCACCTCGTGAGTTCACACTGGATTGGCAGTGGGGCAAGCAGGAAGAAGTCGCAAACTTCAATCCGGAACAGGATACCGTGAACATCGGTTGGATTGGCGGCGGCCAGTTCGAAGTGGAACAGACCGACAATGGTGTGTTGTTCACTCTGCCGGGTAACGGTGGCCGGTCACTTCTGCTGGTTGGCATTGTCGTAGCCGATCTGACAGCAAACAGCATCATCGCAAATGATGCAGCTGCTCAGGCTAAGATTGATGACTTCCTGTCAAATGCAGAAAATCTGGCAGATGTGGGAACACAGTCCGAAGCGGAAAGTGTAGATTCAACCTACATTCCAGAGGCTCCTGAAGCATCAACCACTGCACAGGAAGCAGCTGCTTCCAATGACAGAGATGATGATGCAGTTGCCGCTTCTGCTGCTCAGGAAGCTGAACAGGAAACCGGCCCACGTGAGGCTCAGAATGCTCCTGAACCAGCTCTTGCAGCTGCGGCCAATGGCAATGGAGCAATCGGAGGCGATACCGTCGAGATCAATTGGGATTGGGCATCAGAAGAAGTCATCACAAACTTCGACCCTGCTACCGACACCATTGATTTTGGTAACCTGAATGCATCACAGGTTCAGATCACGGAAGAGAACAACAGTGTTGTGATCGAGGTTCTGGACAACGGTGGCCACACCTACACCTTGAACGGCATCAGCGTAGAAGACCTCTCTGCGGAGAACTTCGAAGCTGACGACTTCAACACCATCGTAACTGAAGAAGGCGGTGTTGTAGATCAGATGCACTCGATTAATCAGGACGATAACTTGATCTGATCAATGAGCTAACGAAAAGAACTGCTCCCTCCCGGTCAATACCGGGAGGGGGTTTCTTGCTTTAATTCCCGAAGCAATTGAGAGAAAGCTTATGCCCGGCAGCCAACGACAGAAAGAATCTGTAATCACCAGTGCATTCAGATCTCTAAGGTCTGCACTGGTTGGAATTGGTGGCGTCAGCATGCTGTTGAATATTTTGATGCTGACAGGACCACTCTTTATGCTGCAGGTCTATGACCGTGTGCTGGCGAGTGGCTCGGTCCCAACACTTGTCGTTCTGGCAACCCTTGTTGGTGTCCTTTTCCTTTTCTATGGTATTCTGGAAACACTCCGCAGTCGTGTTTTGTCCCGTCTTGGGCAACGTGTAGATGCCCAGCTCTCTGGTGTTTCCTACGAAATCTCAACAAGCCTACCGCTTATTCTCGGCCCCAAAGGTGCAAAGATGCGACCGGTTCAGGATCTGGATCAGGTGCGCAGTTTCCTTTCAGGCCCTGGCCCAGCTGCCATCTTCGACTTGCCGTGGATGCCACTTTATTTCGGTATCGTGTACCTCTTCCATCCTTATCTTGGCATGATGGCAATCGGTGGTGCACTGGTCATTTGTGCGCTCGTTGGAGTGAATGAACTTACCTCCCGCAGACCTTCGAGTGAGGCTGCAGTCGAAACAAACCGTCGCTCCGCCATCGTTGAAGCCAGTCGTTCCAATGCTGAAGTCATTCAGGCAATGGGCATGATGGAGACGATGAAGAACAGATGGCACAAGGGCAACGATGCGTATTTAGTCAAGCAACGTAAAGCAGGTGACAGAGCAGCCTTCTTTGCAACGGCTGTCAAAACCTTCCGGTTTGTCTTGCAATCGGCCATGCTTGGCATGGGTGCATGGCTGGTTATCCAGCAAGAAGTAACCTCAGGTGTGATGATTGCGTCTTCAATCATGTCCTCCCGTGCTCTGGCCCCTGTTGAGCAGGCAGTATCCCAATGGAAGGGCTTCTTGGCAGCACGACAAGGCCTTGCACGTTTGCGCAAGGTGATTGAAAACAAAGATGACACCAGTCAAGTGATGGAACTGCCCCTTCCGCATCAAAAAATTGATCTGGATGGAGTAGCTTGTGGGCCGGTTGGCATCCGTAAACCAATCGTGCAAGGCATCTCGTTCAGCCTCGCAGCAGGTGAGGGCCTCGGTGTGATTGGCAAGTCCGGTTCGGGCAAATCCACCCTGTCCCGTTCGATTGTCGGCATCACCAATGCGTTGAACGGATCAATCCGGTTTGATGGGTCTGAGCTCGATCAATGGACTTCAGAACGTATCGGTGAGTTTGTTGGCTTCTTGCCTCAGGACATTCAGTTGTTTGATGGCACGGTTGCGGAAAACATTTCCCGCTTCAAGGAAGACGTAAATCCTGATGACGTCATCGAGGCATCAAAAATAGCCAGCGTTCATGATTTTATCACGGGCCTGCCAGATGGTTACAATACCATTATCGGCAGTGGCGGCTATGCTCTATCCGGTGGTCAGCGCCAGCGGATCGCCCTCGCCCGTGCCATGTACGGTGAGCCTTTCCTCATCGTCCTGGATGAGCCTAATTCTAACCTAGACTCCGAAGGCGAGGCCTGCCTGACCCATGCAATTAAGTTGATGCGAGGCAGAGGCAAGATCGTCATCGTGATTGCCCACCGCCCAAGTGCGATTGCGGCAGTTGATAAGGTGCTGGTGCTCAATGATGGCCGACAAGCCGCCTTTGGTCCGCGCGATGAAGTTATGAAGCAACTCGTGACCCCCGTTCAAACCCAACAGGTTCCGCAAAAAGCAGCAATTAAAGCTCCGGACAAACGAGGAGCAGCATAATGTATAACCATTCTGAAAGTGACAAGCAGATCAAGGGCAGCATCAGGTTCCATCTGATCTGCGCTGGTCTTCTGGTTGTTATCCTCGTTGGAGGCGTGGGCCTTTGGGGCGGCCTAATGGAAATCCGAGGTGCAATCATCGCACCTGGCACCATTGTTGTTGAGACCAACACCAAGAACGTCCAGCACATGGAAGGCGGCATCGTCCGCTCCATCATGGTGACGGATGGGGATTCTGTTGATGCTGGAGAAACCCTGCTCCGTCTTGATGATACGGTGACCCGTGCCAATCTGGCGGTGGTGACCAAGCAGCTCGACAATCTGTATTCTCAGGAAGCCCGCTTGATTGCGGAGCGTGACGGAGAAGAAGAAATTCTCTTCCCAACACGAGCCGCAGACGATGCACACTCTCAGGTCCTGAACACCATTCAGGAAGGGCAACGCCGGATGATGGTCGCAAAGACCAAAAACCTGCGTGGCCGACAGGATCAGATGCGTGCTCAGATTCAGCAGTATAAAAAGCAGATTGATGGGCTGTCTCAGCAAAGAGATGCCAAAGAAATCGAAATCAGCTTGATCGACGGAGAACTGGAAGATCTCAATAAGCTGCTTGCAAAGAAGCTGGTCACTGAGTCCCGTGTCACAGCCCTCAAGCGCGAGAAAACCAAGCTTCAGGGTGAGTATGGCGACTTCATAGCCCAGATTGCCAAAACAGAAGAAGCCATCGCAGAACGCAATATCCAGATTATGCAGATCGAAGAAGACGTTCTGACAAAGACGCTGGAACAACTTCAACAGGTCCGGGCCGAAATCGCCCAGCTTGAAGAAAAGAAGATCGCTGCTCAGGATCAGCTGATGCGTATGGAAATCAAGTCACCTCAATCTGGCACAATACACGACCTGACCATTCACACCATCGGCGGTGTTATCGCGCCCGGTGAAATTGTAATGCAGGTTGTGCCACGCGAGGATGTGCTGGTGATTGAAGCTCAGGTGCAGCCGATCGATGTGGATCAGCTGACCCCCAATCAGGAAGCAACGATCCGTCTGCCAAGCTTTGACCAACGCACAACGCCAGAGCTGACAGCAGCGGTGAAGACGATTTCTCCTGACCTTTTGGAAGATCCCAAAACCGGCCTGAGCTTCTACATGGCTGAGCTGACGATCTCTGAGGATGAGCTTGATAAACTGGGTGGCAAGAATCTTGTACCAGGCATGCCGGTCGAGGCGTTCATTCAGACAGGAAACCGCACAGTGATCTCTTACATCATGAAGCCAATGGTGGATCAGATCGCCCACGCAATGCGAGAATAGGGGCACCTTGTATCGCCGAAAACTGGAAATTGGTTTTCGGATAGAGATACGCGAATAAAAGCCCCTACTCTGCTCATTCAAAAAGATGCTTGAGGCAGCTTACCAGCCAGCCTCAACATCACCCATCTCTACATAGATGCTCTTGACCTGAGAGTACTGATCCAGCGCCCACTGACCATTCTCACGACCAATGCCGGAGTTCTTGAAGCCGCCAAATGGCATCTCGACCGGGGTCAGGTTGTAGTTGTTGATCCAGCAAGTGCCAGCTTCCAACTGATCAATCACACGATAAGCACGCTGAATGTCCTTGGTGAACACTGCAGCAGCCAAACCAAACTCGGTGTTATTGGCGCGGCGGATCACGTCAGCTTCATCATCAAAGTCCAGCACACACATCACAGGACCAAAGATCTCTTCGCAAGCAATGCGCATGTCGTCTTTGACTTCAGTGAAGATGGTTGGCTCAACAAACAGTCCACGACCAAGGCCAGCCACCTGCGGACGACCGCCACCAGCATAAAGAACAGCACCCTCGCTCTGGCCAATCGCGATGTAGTCCATCACTTTTTCGAGCTGAGCTTTAGAAACAAGCGGTCCAAGCTGCGTGTCTTCATTCAGCGGGTCACCAATAAAGATCTTTTCAGTCCGCTCTTTCAGACGCTTCAGGAACTCGTCCTTGATGGAAGAGTGCACGAACACGCGTGTGCCGTTAGAGCAAATCTGACCGGTGGAATAGAAGTTAGCATTCATCGCCGCAGCAACAGCATTGTCGATGTCACTGTCTTCAAAGATCACAATCGGAGATTTGCCGCCCAACTCAAGGCTCATGTGCTTCAGCTGAGAAGCTGCTTTTTCAGCAACCTTCATACCGGTTGGCACGGAACCCGTCAGGGAAACCTTCGCAATTTCAGGATGGGAAACCAGAGAAGCAGCCGCTTCACGGTTTGCCTGCACCACGTTGAATACACCATCCGGCAAGCCAGCTTCACGGAAGATCTCAGCAAGCTTCAGCGCAGACAGGCAAGTCACTTCAGATGGTTTGAAGATCATCGCATTACCAGCAGCCAGAGCCGGAGCAGCTTTCCATGCCGCAATCTGGATTGGGTAGTTCCAAGCGCCAATGCCAAGGCAAATACCCAGTGGCTCGCGCTTGGTCATGGCGTAAGAGCCACCCAGATCGATGTGCTCACCGTTAGACGTTGCAGCAACGCTTGCGAAGTATTCCAGCGCTTCAGCACCAGAAGCAGCGTCAGCTACCAAAGTTTCCTGCAGCGGCTTACCGGTATCAAGCGTTTCCAACTCGGAAAGCTCACGGTTACGCTCACGCATCAGGTCAGCAGCCTTACGCAGAACGCGGGAGCGCTCAGCAGGTGCCATGGAACGCCAGATCGCAAAGCCCGTCCGTGCGGATGCAACAGCTTTGGTGATGATCGCCGGTGTCGCGGAATGAACCCGTGCAATCACCTCCTGCGTCGCAGGATAAAGGCTCAGGATCTCCTCACCCATCGTATCTTCAACGTAAGTGCCGCCGATGAAGTGAGATCCACTAGGCTGCGCACGCAGGGATGCATTTGTCAGAGTATCTGTTTTCGTCATTTCTTAATCCAACACTTACCGTTGTTCGTTCTGCCAGTTAGGGTGTACCCACGCCTGCTTATCACTGGCAGGAAGCATACCTTTTCCGAGAATATGGTCTGCAGCCTTCTCACCAACCATGATGGAAGGTGCATTGAGGTTTCCGTTTGTAATCTGCGGGAAGATGGAGCTATCCGCAACACGCAAACCGTCAACACCAATCACACGGCATTCGCTGTCAACCACAGCAGTTTCATCATTCGAATCACCCATCTTACAGGTGCCACATGGGTGGAACGCGCTCTCAACGTGTTCTTTGATGAAAGCATTCAATTGATCGTCGCTTTCAACGTCTTTGCCTGGTTGAATTTCCTTACCGCGGAATGGATCAAACGCCTGCTGAGCGAAAAGCTCACGTGTCAGGCGAATGCACTGGCGGAAATCTTCCCAATCGTCTTCATGGCTCATGTAGTTGAACAGCACATTCGGCTTGTCCATCGGGTCTGCAGATTGCAGCGTCACCGCACCGCGAGACTTGGAGCGCATCGGGCCAACATGAACCTGATAACCGTGGCCTTCAGCTGCCGCCTGCCCGTCATAACGAACCGCAAACGGCAGGAAGTGGAACTGAATGTCTGGGTACATCACGCCTGCTTTGGAGCGAATAAAGCCGCAGGTCTCAAAGTGGTTTGTGGTGCCTAGGCCAGATTTTGCCAGCTGCCACTGAGCTCCAATCACGCCTTTGGAAATCAGATTCCAGTGCTTGTAGAGCGTAATTGGCTGAGTACAGGCCTGCTGAATATAGAGCTCCAGATGATCCTGAAGGTTCGCGCCAACGCCCTTGCGATCTGCAATCACATCAATGCCCAGAGCAGACAGAGCCGCCGCATCACCGATGCCGGAATGCATCAGCAGCTTTGGTGAGTTGATGGAAGACGCAGAAACGACAACTTCACGGGAGCATTTGACCTGATGCACCTGCCCGCCGCGCATATACTCAACGCCAACAGCACGTTTGCCTTCCGTAAGAATGCGATTGACGTGTGCGCCGGAGATGATCTCCAGATTTTCACGGCCTTTGATTGGCCAGAGATAAGCGTTGGAAGCGGACCAGCGACGGCCATTGTGAACCGTCATCTCCATATCGCCAAAGCCTTCCTGACGATAACCGTTGTAGTCGTCAGTTTTGGCGTAACCGGCCTCTTCACCAGCCTGTACAAAGGCATCGTAAAGCGGGCTCCAGCGTGTACCGCGAGAGACGTAGAGTGGGCCGGATTTCCCGCGCCAGTCTCCGTCTACTTCAGTATTCTCAAGGCGCTGGAAGTAAGGCAGAACGTCTTGGTAGCCCCAGCCTTTCGCACCCATTTCCTCCCAGCTGTCAAAGTCGCAGGCATTACCACGCACGTAGACCATGCCGTTGATGGAGGAAGAGCCGCCAATCACCTTACCGCGTGGCAAAGCAAGCTTGCGCCCGTCCAGATGCGGCTCAGGTGCGCTCTCATAACCCCAGTCATAACGGGACATGTTCATGGGATAGGACAAGGCAGCAGGCATCTGGATAAACGGACCAATATCCGAACCACCAAACTCCAGCAAAACCACCTTGTTTTGGGGATTTTCAGAAAGACGGTTTGCCAGGGCGCAACCGGCAGAGCCGGCGCCTACAATAATGAAATCTGCAGTCATTGTATTCTCTTGGGCTTGAAGCCGTATTCCAGTTATTATTGTGCGGTTTCTGTCGTTTCAAAGCTGTCGAAACACTTCTTCACGTAGTCCTGAACCAGCATTGTTGCCGGTGATCCGTCAGGTCGGTTTGTCGTCAGCACGCATTGCAGCCACAACCCGTCAATCATCGCTGCAGTGCCTTCCGCAGCTGTGATTGCTGTCTCACGGTCCGTGACGCGATGGTACTCCGCAGTCAGGTTCGAAATCAGCCGTCGATGATAGATCTGAAGCAACCGGCGTGTTCCGGGTTCAGTCCGTGCCACCACATAAAACGCAAACCACGCCGAGATAACGGAGGGCTGAAACTGCTCATCGCTGAAGTTGGTATGGATGATCGCATCGATCCGCTCCATAGGGGTTTTCGTCTTCAGCAAGCGTTTGCGGGATTGCTTGCTCAAGTCCGTCAGCAAAAAGCTCATGGTCGCGTTGAAGACAGCTGCCTTCGAGCCAAAGTAGTGATGTGGCAGGCCCGTCGAAACGCCGGCATTCTTGGCAATATCTGCCATAGTCGTTGCTGCGTACCCCTTTTCATGGATCGCTTTGATCGTCGCCATAATTATCGAGGTTTTGCGTTCCTCTTCCATTCCGACTTTAGGCATTTGCGCCGAACTCACTCCAAGATTATTTTTATTGAACGTTCAATCAATAAAAATAGTTCTTAGAACATTTCGGAGCTTTTGAAAAGTATTGCACTCAGATTTATCGTAATTAATATCTGACGGAGAGGTTGCCTTTAGTCCATCGGGTGTTTATTAGCTTTAGTGAACGAAGGAATTTGAAAATTTAATTATCGCCTAGGTAGTGTTTAGGACATGTTTTCTGCACAATTCTACGGCTCTATTAAATAAATATCGAAATTGGGGAGATTTACATGAGTGTTGCTAGTGGCCTGATAAAGAAACTTTCTACTTCTGCTTCAGTACTATTACTAATCACTGGGTCAGCTCTCGCCGCAGAAGCGGAAGCCTGTAAAACCGTACGCTTCTCCGACGTGGGCTGGACAGACATCACCGCAACCACCGCCACAGCGACTTCTGTGCTGGATGCGCTTGGTTACGAAACAGACGTAAAAGTACTTTCCGTTCCAGTCACTTATGCGTCTCTCGCCAACAATGATATTGATGTATTCCTTGGCAACTGGATGCCAACAATGGAAGCTGATATCGCGAAATATCGTGAAGCTGGCACCGTTGATACTGTTCAAACCAACCTGACTGGCGCCAAGTATACTTTGGCTGTTCCTAAGTATACCTATGACAAGGGTTTGAAGGACTTTGCGGACATCGCAAAATTCTCTGGAGACCTTGATGGCGAGATCTACGGCATTGAAGCAGGTAACGACGGTAACCGTCTGATCCTTGATATGATCGAGAAAAACGCGTTCGGTCTCAACAAAATCGACCTCGTCGAATCATCCGAAGCTGGCATGCTGTCCCAGGTCGCGCGTAAAACCCGCAAGAAACAGGACATCGTCTTCCTCGGTTGGGCTCCGCACCCAATGAATTCCAATTTTGAGCTGGAGTACCTCACCGGTGGTGACGAGTTCTTCGGTCCAAACTTCGGTGGCGCTGACGTTCTGACCAACACCCGCGCAGGTTACTCTGCTGAGTGTGCGAACATGGGCAAATTCCTTCAGAACCTCACCTTCTCCCTGCAGATGGAGAACGAGATCATGAACGGCATCCTGAACGATGGTGAAGAGCCAACAGACGCAGCAACAGCATGGATCAAGAAGAACCCTGAGGTTCTTGATAAATGGCTGGCTGGCGTAACGACTTTTGACGGTAAAGACGGCCTTGCTGCTGCAAAGGCTGCATTCGGCCTCTAAGGGTCATTACCGAGCATGAATTGAGAGGCGGATGCGATACACTCGCAGTCCGCCTCTTAGCGCATTATTCCAGAACACTCCGACAGCTGGAATAACCATTGCGCACGGGGGCAAGCTGCTTGTCGGTACCAATAATTTTGTATCCTGCCCTACAAATGAAATGACGTTAACGCGTTGACACACAATAACAAAATCTGAGGTTTCCCGTGGAGTGGCTAACAGAGCACAAACTACCCATCGGCAAATGGGCCAAGTGGGGAGTTGACTGGCTCACCGACAATGCAAGTGGCTTTTTCGATGCGATTTCCGTTGCAATCGAATGGCTCATCGACAGTGTACTATGGGTTCTACAAGCCCCTCACCCGCTCGGCATTGTGGTCATTGCCACAGCTTTGGCCTTTGTGGTCAGAAGATCCTTCGTCTTTTCAGCATTCGTTGCGGTGAGCCTGCTGCTCATCATCAACCAGGGCTATTGGGATGAAACCACAGAAACGCTGGCGCTGATCCTCAGCTCCACCTTCATCTGTATGTTGATTGGTATTCCGGTCGGCGTTTACTCAGCACATCACCCTAAGTTCTTCTCATGGGTACGCCCTGTGCTGGACTTGATGCAGACAATTCCTACGTTTGTTTATCTGATCCCTGCGTTGATCCTTTTTGGTCTTGGCGTAGTTCCGGGCCTGATCTCAACAGTCGTTTTCGCTCTGCCCGCTTCAATCCGCCTGACACAGATTGGTGTTGCCTCGACGCCGCTGCACCTGCTCGAAGCTGGTGAAGCCTTTGGCGCCACTTACTGGCAGAAGCTCTTTAAAATTGAGCTGCCATACGCCCTGCCAAACATCATGGCTGGCTTGACGCAAACCATCATGTTGTCACTGTCCATGGTTGTGATCGCTGCCCTTGTTGGCGCGGACGGCCTTGGTGTTCCAACACTTCGTGCGTTGAACACAGTGAACATCGCAAAAGGATTTGAGGTTGGTATTGCAATCGTGCTGATTGCTATTGTGCTTGACCGTTTCTTCAAGAGCTCAGAAGAAAAGGGCAGCAAAAAATGACCAATCCTGTTGTTTCCTTCAAAAACCTGTCCATCGTCTTTGGTGATCAGCCCGATGCTGCCCTGCCCCTGATTGATGCAGGCAAAGACCGCGCTGAGATTCAGGAGCAAACCGGCCAGCTGGTTGGTGTTGCCAATGCGACCTTCGACATCCAGCAAGGCGAGCTTCTCGTTCTCATGGGCCTGTCCGGCTCGGGCAAATCCACCCTGCTCCGCGCCATCAATGGCCTTAACAAGGTCTGCCGTGGTGAAGTGCTCGTTGCTGACGACGGTGAACAAGTAAACCCAACCACCTGCTCTACCGCACGCCTGCGCAAACTGCGCCGCGAACGTGTTGCCATGGTGTTCCAGCAGTTCGGCTTGCTGCCTTGGCGTACAGTCCGAGACAACGTTGGCTTCGGTTTGGAACTCTCCGGTATTCCTAAGATCCAGCGTCTGGAACGTGTCGAAGAGCAGCTGGAACTTGTCGGTCTTGGCGGCTGGGGTGATAAATACGTGCATGAGCTTTCTGGCGGTATGCAGCAGCGTGTTGGTCTGGCGCGTGCATTCGCAACAGACGCGCCAATCCTGCTGATGGATGAGCCGTTCTCTGCACTCGATCCTCTCATTCGCAGCCGTCTGCAGGATGAGCTGCTGGAACTGCAGGAAAGATTGCACAGAACCATCGTGTTCGTGAGCCATGATCTCGACGAAGCCGCCAAAATCGGCAACCGGATTGCCATCATGGAAGGCGGTCATGTGGTGCAGATCGGTACTCCGCAGGAAATCGTGAAGAAACCAGCGGATGAGTACGTTGAGTCCTTCGTTGCGCACATGAACCCGCTCAATGTTCTGCACGCTGAAGACATCATGACTGACCTCTCGCAGATGAGTGCTGATGTGATCGTGAGCGTTGAAGAGATGCCAAAGTGCACAGCAAAGCAGATGATCCGCGAAGTGATTGAAATGAAACGCCACAGCGCAGGTCCAATCGCGGTTTATCGCGGAGACCGCCCGGTCGGCATCATTCGCGAACAGGAAATCATGGACTGCTTCGTTTAGGACGAAGAACATTCATCGATTCTAAACAGGCGCATCTGCAAAGATGCGCCTGTTTTCGTTAACCTAAGAAATCTTCAGGCATTCGCGGCCTAAGAGTTGCTTTAGAAGAATAGTGCTCACTCAGCTTTCGAGTGTTTGCATATTTTGACGAGTGGAATTACAGAGAAAGACGTTTTTATTTAAAAATTTTGGATCGTGCCATGACTATTGAAGTTGCTCAGGGAAATCCGGGTTCACCAAAGCGGAGTTATATCCTCTTTTCTGGCGGTTCGTTCTTCGGACGTATTATAGCATGGGTCACTCTGACGGTTGCCACGCTGGGTATTTACCGCTTCTGGGCGATGACGGGCCTGCGCAGATCTCTTTGGTCCGCGACCCATCTGGAAGGTGATCATCTTCGCTACCATGGCACGGGCAAAGAGCTTTTCATTGGTTTCCTAATTGCTCTGGCGATCCTGATACCATTCTATGCGCTTGGTTTCGGCCTTCAGTTTATGGGGCCGATTGCAACAATCGTTGGTTTCGGTATCATGTTTGTTGTTGGTTTTCTGCTGACACCCTACGCACTGTTCCGCCGCCGCCGATATCTGTTGACCCGCACGAGCTGGCGCGGGATTCGCTTCCACATGCAAGGCTCTGCATGGCGTTATGTAGGCGCATGGCTTTTCTGGACTATCTTATCAGTCATTACTCTGGGTATCGCTTTACCATGGCGCATGGCCAAGCTGGACAGAATGTTGACTGAAGTCAGTTACTTTGGGAACCAGCGGTTCAGTTATTCAGCAACCGCAAAGGACTATTTTGATGCTCTGATACCTGTTTATGCAATCACACTACTACCCACTGCATTTATCTTGATTGCAGCGGTATATACTCAAGGTAAAGCCCTCGCCTTCCTGCCGCTCGTAATTTTGTTATCTATGCTTCTCTGGCCTCTTGCCATGGCGAGAATCTTTCGCCTTCAAACCAACTCAACTAAGATCGGCGATGTCGGCTTTGAGAGCTATATTGGTGCTTCCAAGTTCTATGGAGCCTACATTATTCATGGCGTGCTCGTCGGCGTGGGTGTCTCAATTGTAGGTGCGATTGGTACTGTGTTAGCGCTAACCGTTGGAGTTCAACTAGAGCCGCAGAATGGCTTTTTCAGCCTGGCTTTCCTGCCAGTTTTTGCCCTTTATTATGGCGTTTTGCTATTCGCGAATATGATGGTTTTGCAAGTTATGCTGTTTGAGTGGAAGATGAGCAGCATGGTGGTCATCAACGCGCACAGCGTAAAGGATGCAATTGCTGCTGGTGATTTGGAAAATGCAGTCGGCATGGGGCTCGCTGATACACTTGATGCAGGATTTGAAGTGATCTGACCATGAAGCTACTGCTTGGAAACGCTGAGTTTTTTGACGGCACTTCTGCCGCTGTACGCAACTGTCAGATCTGGTTTGACTACGATGAGATGATCCTGACAGATCTGGCGAGCGATCAGGAGTATACGCGATGGTCTGCAGCGAAGCTGCTCTGCGACTGGACATCTCCATCTGTTATGGTCGTGGAGGTGAATAAGCCCACCAGCACCGCCTACGTCAAAATCACGGATGTAGAGACTGCAAAATCCGTTGAACGCAAAATTCGTTTGGTAGCAGGGCTTCCTAAGCGTGAAAACACAAAGAAAATTGTGTTCGGCAGCTTGGCATCCATTGCCCTAATCGCAGTCGCTCTGATCTTTTTCCTGCCTGCCTTCTCAAAATACGCGGTTCACAACGTGCCAAAGTCCTGGGAAGCAGAGCTTGGCAAGAACGTTGAAGAAACACTGATCCCGGCTTTGAGTGAAGAGAAGATCTGTAAGGCATCAACGGGTCAGGCCGCTTTGGAGCAAATGGCAAAACGCCTCACAAAAGGCATGGATCTGCCGTTTGATCCGGTGATGACGGTAGTTGAAAGTAAAATACCCAATGCTTTCGCCCTTCCCGGTGGCAGGATCACCATTCTCTCCAAAACGTTGGAAGTGGTTGACAGTCCTGATGAACTGGCCGCCGTTCTGGCGCATGAGCTTGGCCATGTCAAACACCGTCACTCCATGCAGCAGCTCATCAATGTAGCAGGCACAGGTATCGTCTTTTCCATGTTTATCGGAGACTTCACCGGCGGCAGCATCATCGCCAGTGTGGGTGAAGCTATGCTCGACAGTTCTTATTCCAGAGATATGGAGCGCGAAGCTGACTTGTTTGCGGTCCAGATGCTGGAAAATGCAGGCGTAGACCCAACCGGATTGGCCAGCTTCCTCGAGAAAATCTCGAAGGAGCACCACGACGAGAATGCCATCTCACAGGCTTTGGGCTTCCTCTCCAGCCACCCACCGACGAAAGAGCGCGTGGATACGCTGAATGAGATTGCTGATCCGGAAGCACCAAAAAATCCGGTCCTCAACAAGTGGCAGTGGGAAAGCTTGAAAAACATCTGCTCTGAAACAGCAGAGTTGAGCGCATAAGATTAAGTGGCTGGGAACCAAACCCCCAGCCATAAAGCGACATTAATCCAACAACTTGCCCAACCTCACGGCAGTCTTGCCAACCAGCAGGCGACGACTTGGCATAATGAGCACGCAGTTGTCGTGTGGTGTTGTAACTGGCGTGTCCCCATCCATCGCGATCACTGTTCCTTTCTCGGCAATCACCTCCATCCCGAGGTAATCTTCACTGAAACGGAAGCTCTCATTCTGAACCGTAACAGGGGCCACGATTTCTATCGTCTTTTGCGGAACCAGCGGTGGCTGCTCAGCAAGAAATGCCTCGCCAAAATCAGCTGACACGCATTCTGTTGCGCGCAGGAACCGGATAGACGCTGCAATTGCCCGCGGCCCAGCTGCAGCTTCCCAATGTTGTCCGGCTTCCAGCAAAAGAGCGGCCTTTGGACTGGTCGGCTCGCCAAACCCATCATAATCACGCAGTCGTTTACCTTCCGCATGGCCAGAGTCGCAAATAATCCATTCAGGATCAGCCACTTGCTTGGCTAAAGCTCGGCCTTTTTCTTGGTCTCCAGCCAGCATCAGCGGCGCATTTTTGTGCTGCATGCTGTGCAGGTCGAGCAGGTAATCAACGGTTTCAACAACAGGGCGAACCTCGCGCGCGCGCTCAAGTTCACGCGTGACTTCAGGGCCATTCAGCGAACAGTTTTGCCAGACACGATTGAAATCCTGATCCAGATACCGCGAAGCAGTTGGGTCATTCCGATCAAATGAGTTGTAAGCCGCCACGTTCATAAAAGCGAAGCTCAGCTTGCCTTGAACAGGGCGAACTTCCTGCTTGAACAACCAATCCAGAGCAACCGCACCACACGGCTCATTGCCATGCACAAGCGCAGATATCATCACATGAGGGCCAGCAGTGCCGGAATCAAACGTGGTGATCCAGTCCACTCCGGTATTGCCGACTTTATAGGGCAGGATATCAGGGAAATCGATTTCGATAGGGTAAGCTGTACTTTCAATAATCATGGCAATGGTCCTTGAAAAGCAAAGGTCACACCAGCCTCAAAACGCATCTAGGCCGGTGTTGAATATGGGTCCTCAATCTCAAAGGCGCGCGTGAACTCAATGAATTTTCTGGCGATTGGAGTGCTTGGTGTCGTTGCAGGCAATATGAAGGCGTTGAGGTAGGAGATACGCGGCTTAAACGGCAGAAAAACCAGCGTTTCTGGATGGTTTCGCGCCACAGGAAACGGGTTGAGGACGCTAACACCAACACCTGCATGCACCAGCTCACTCACGGAGACGGCGGTAGAAGATTCGGCAACAATATTAGGCCGAATTCCCCGTTCCGCAAACATGCGCTCCAAAATTGCCCGCACGGGAAACCGGCGGGTGAGGGCGACGAAGTCTTGCCCGTCAAAGTCCTCGGGTTCAATAAACGCTTTGCTGGCAAGGGGATGGTCCCGATGCAAAACCGCATGCGCAATGGCAGAGCGCAGCGGTTCCAGGGTCAATCCAGCGTGCTTGGAAAGCCCGTCAGTGATCCCCAGATCGGCATGCCCTTCGGCCACATGATTGCGAACGTCAGAGGATGTTCCAATCTCCAGTTCAACCTTTTGCCCCGGATAAGCCTTGATGAACGCCGCCATCACGCCCAGCAAAAAGCGGTGTGAGATTGTTGGCGGCGCTGCAAGACGCAGCGGCTTGCTGCTGTGCTGAGAAACGAACGTCTCGTTCTCAATCCCCGCCAGCATCTCAAAAACCGGCTCAAGCTTCTCGTTTAGTGCCAAAGCATCAGAGGTTGGCACAAGTCGACCACTTTCCCGATTGAACAGCGTTTTACCAAGGCGTTCCTCAAGGTGCTTAATCGCGCGGCTCACCGCAGGCTGCGAAATACCAAGGCGTGCAGCGGCGGCAGTTGTTTTCCGAACGCTGATGACAGCGCGTAAAACTTCAAACTCTCGAAGGCTGAGACGGGGGCGTGTAGGGGTATCTGACATAGTTCTATGCGTTTTGATTATAAAATTTTGAATGACAATGTTGAAAACACATACTACGGTTTAAGTCAACCGCGAAGCTCTACCAGTGATTTGCCCGTTTTGGCAGAAGCACACTCATATAAAGAAGCAGCGGCATTGTTACTGGGCGAATGAATTTTAATCGCCAGAGGGAACGAAAATTTTGAGGGGGAGCAGCAATGATTAAGCTGCACAAATGGCTTGCTGGAACAGCAAGTGCCATGTTGCTTATGGGCGGAATAGCGTCTGCTGAAGATCTGACGATCGGCTTGTCGTCAGAACCAAGCGCGATTGACCCGCACTACCACAATCTGGGCCCGAACAATATGATCGCCTATCATATGTTCGACCGCCTTATTCACCAAAACGAAAAACAACAGCTGCAGCCTGGCCTCGCAACCAGCTGGAAGCCAATTAATGCCACCACGTGGGAACTGAAACTGCGTGAAGGCGTGGTGTTCCATGATGGCAATCCGTTTAATGCGGATGACGTGGTGTTTTCGTTTGAGCGCGCACCAAATGTGCCAAACTCACCATCTAGTTTTGCCACATACACCAAAGGTAAAACCGTCAAAAAGATTGATGACTACACAGTCCATATCACAACTGAAAAGCCTTATCCGCTTGTTCCTAATGACATCTCAACGGTCAGCATCATCTCTGTAGAAGCTGGAACTGATGCAACAACCGAGATGTACAACTCTGGCAAGGCAACCGTTGGTTCTGGCCCATACAAATATGCTGAGTACGTGCCAGGTGACCGCATCGTTTTGGAAGCGAACCCAGACTATTGGGGCGTGAAGCCGAAGTGGGACAAGGTAACCTTCAAGCCCATCAAATCCGGCCCATCCCGTGTGGCCGCTTTGCTGGCTGGTGATGTTGATCTGATCAATGGCGTCCCAACAACAGACATTGAAGTGCTAAGCAGCAACGACAAAGTCTCCTTGTGGCAGGGGCCATCTAACCGCGTTATCTACCTGCATCTGGATCATGACCGCGATGACAGCCCATTCGTGAAAGCCATGGGTGGCGGCGCGATCAAAAACCCGCTGAAAGACCAGCGTGTTCGTGAGGCGATCTCCAAGGCCATCAGTCGTGATCTGATCGTTGAACGCGTGATGGAAGGCGTAGCCGTCAAAGCAGGCCAACTTCTGCCAGATGGGTTCTTTGGTGTCAGCGAAAACCTGAAGCCGGTCGAATACGACGCAAAGGGCGCGAAAGAGCTGCTGGCAGCTGCTGGTGTTGGTGATGGCTTTGAGTTGCGCATCCACGGCCCCAATGACCGTTACATCAACGATGCCAAGATCGTGGAAGCCATCGCACAGATGCTCAACCGCGTTGGCATCAAAACTGATGTGGAGACCATGCCGCGGTCTGTCTACTTCAAGCGCGCATCTCGTGGTGGACCAAACAACACGCCAGAGTTCTCAATGGTTCTCGTAGGGTGGGGCGCTGGTTCTGGCGAAGCATCGTCGCCACTGCGTTCTCTCATCCATACCTACGACAAGAGCCAGGGCTTCGGCTCTTCCAACCGTGGCCGCTACTCCAATGCTGAAGTAGACGCCATGATTGAAGAAGCTCTGGCAACTGTCGATGATGAAAAGCGTCAGGACTTGCTGGCTAAAGCAACCGAGATCGCGATCAACGATCAGGCGATCATTCCGCTGCACTATCAGGTGAATACTTGGGCAACCCGGAAGGGCCTTGAGTACCTGCCTCGCACGGATGAATACACCCTGTCTTGGGGCGTATCCGCTGAGTAATCGCATGCAAACAAAAGACCGGCATAACGCTTATGCCGGTCTTTTTCTTTTCTAAAGCCAACACTCACCTCAATTATTTCAATGGGTTGGCTTTACCTGCGAAAGATTTAAAGACATGTCTGTCTTCGTTCTCAGGCGCCTGATGCAAAGTGGCATAGTCATGATTGCTATGTCCGTCATTGTGTTCTTTGGCGTGAATGTGGTGGGGGACCCCATCGATATGCTGGTCGCACCGGATGCGGATCAGGCCGAGATTGAGCGCGTCATCCGCGACTTCGGCCTCGATAAGCCTGTGTGGCAGCAATACACGGTCTTTGTCAGCAACGCCTTTAAAGGAGATTTGGGCACCTCCTTTATCTTTGGTGAGTCAGCGCTCAAGCTCATTGTAGAGCGTATGCCTGCCACGCTGGAGCTCGCCTTCATGGCGCTCCTCATGGCCATAATCATCGGAATTCCGCTCGGCCTCTATGCAGGGCTGCGTCCCAACGCCATTTCCTCACGCCTCATCATGAGCGGCTCAATTCTGGGCTTTTCGCTGCCCACATTCTGGGTTGGCATCATGATGATCATGCTTTTCGCTGTAATGCTCGATTGGGTGCCCGCCACAGGGCGTGGAGATACCATCTCGGTACTTGGCATGCAGGTCTCATTCCTCACCGCAGATGGTTTCTCTCACATCGTTCTCCCGGCACTTAATCTTGCACTCCTGAAAATCTCGCTGGTGATCCGCCTGACACGGGCAGGGGTGCGGGAAGTGATGCATATGGATTTCATCAAATTCGCCCGCGCCAAAGGTCTCTCTGCCAACCGTATTGTTATGGTGCACCTGTTCAAGAACATCATGATCCCCGTGGTTACAGTCCTCGGCTTGGAATTTGGCTCTCTCATTGCTTTTTCGGTAGTTACAGAAACCATCTTTGCTTGGCCCGGCATGGGCAAGCTGCTCATCGATGCCATTCAGCAGCTAGATCGCCCGATCATCGTGGCCTATCTGATGATCATCGTGGTGCTCTTCGTCGTCATCAACCTCATTGTTGACATCCTCTACTCCATTTTGGACCCGCGAGTGCGGCTTCAGGATGCGGCGAACTAAGGGGCATCTCATGACCATAGAAACAAGCCTCAAACCACCACGAAAGCAGCTCTTTTCTGGCGATACTCCCATGAGCCGCTTCCTCTCGGAGTTTGTTGAGAGCAAAGTTGCCGTCGTCGCTGCGCTCCTGCTGTTTACGATCATTATGGCAGCACTGTTCGCCCCATGGATCACCCCGCAAAACCCTTATGACCTAGCCCAAGTCAGCGTGCTGGATGCACGCATGGAGCCGGGAGAGCAAAGCTTTGACGGGTACACCTTCTGGCTCGGCACAGATGGGGCAGGGCGTGACCTCTTCTCTGCAATCCTCTACGGCTTGCGCATTTCGCTCTCTGTTGGTGTCACCAGCGGCATCATCGCACTCATCATCGGCATGTCCGTCGGTCTGATCGCAGCTTATGTGGGAGGCCGTACAGAAACCTTCATCATGCGTATCGTAGACCTGCAGCTTTCCTTCCCAGCCTCTCTGGTCGCTTTGATGTTGCTGGCATTGATGGGCAAAGGCGTCGACAAAATCATCCTCGCTCTCGTTGTCGCGCAATGGGCCTATTACGCCCGAACTGTGAGGGGAACAGCCCTTGTTGAACGTGGGAAGGAGTACGTGGAAGCCGTCACTTGCCTTGGCCTCAGTCATGCCCGCGTGCTCTTCCTGCACATCATGCCAAATTGCCTGCCGCCACTCATTGTGGTTGGAACGGTTCAGACCGCCCATGCCATTGCGCTGGAAGCAACCCTGTCGTTCCTCGGTGTTGGTCTGCCACAGACAGAACCATCTCTCGGCCTGCTCATTGCCAATGGCTTTGAGTACGTGATCAGCGGCAAATACTGGATCTCAATCTTCCCCGGCATAGCCCTGCTTGTCACCGTGGTTGCCATCAATCTGGTGGGCGATCAGCTGCGTGATGTCCTCAACCCGCGCCTGAGGAAGTGAGGACAAAAATGAACACGCCAAACACACTCACAGTCAAAAACCTCAAAACCCACTTCTTCACCAAGGCAGGTGTTGTCAAAGCCGTTGATGATGTCAGCTTCTCCGTCAAACCCGGCGAAATACTTGGTCTCGTTGGCGAAAGTGGCTCTGGCAAAACCGTGACGGGTTTCTCGCTCATCGGTCTGGTGGATGAGCCGGGCAGGGTAGTCGGCGGCTCAATCCTCCTCAATGGGGATGATCTTGCCAGAAAAAACGAAAAACAGTGGCGCGAGCTGCGGGGCAAGAAGATCGCAATGATCTTTCAGGACCCCATGATGACCCTCAATCCCGTCCTGCGCATCGACACGCAAATGATTGAAGCCATTCAGGCCCACGAGAAAATCTCCAAACAAGCAGCCAGAGAACGCTGCCGCGAAGCGCTGGTGCGCGTCGGCATCGCTTCACCGGATGAACGCCTAACATCCTACCCACACCAGTTTTCCGGCGGAATGCGCCAACGCGTGGCCATCGCCATCGCATTGCTGCATGAGCCGGACCTCATCATCGCTGATGAACCAACAACAGCGCTCGACGTCACCATTCAGGCACAGATCCTCTACGAGGTCCGCAAGCTGTGTTCCGAGACCGGCATGTCCCTCATCTGGGTCACGCATGATCTGGCCGTCATCAGCGGTTTGGCAGATAGGATCGCCGTTATGTACGCTGGGCGGATTGTAGAGCAAGGCAGCATTGATGAGGTGCTGGACGCACCGCTGCACCCCTACACCAAGGGCCTCATTGAATCTGTCCCAAGCCGAAACAAACGCGGCGCTAAACTCTACCAGATCCCCGGCATGACACCCTCTTTGCTCAACCTGCCCGCTGGTTGCGCCTTTTCCAGTCGTTGCTCGGCAAAACAGAGTGATTGTCTGGTCGCCACGCCAGAGATCACGCAGTTAGGAGAGGAAAGGCAAGTCCGTTGCTTCCATCCTGTAAAGCAGGAGGAAATGGCATGACGCTTCTGGAAACTCCGGTCATCGAGCTGCAAGGCGTCTCCAAGCGCTTCACCAAAAAGCTGGACCTTGCTGAGAAAACACTTCGTTTCTTCGGTTCCAGTCTTAAGGAGCAGGTGGTTCACGCGGTCGATGATGTCTCGCTCAGCATTGCACCGGGCGAAGTGGTTGGTCTTGTTGGCGAAAGCGGCTGCGGAAAATCTACGCTGGGCCGCGTCGTGGCAGGCATCCATGAGGCCAGCAACGGCACCGTTCAGTTCCATGGAGACAACGTCAAACAGCTCTCCGGTGCGGATGCCAAAAATGCCCAACTGAAGGTGCAGATGATCTTTCAGGACCCTATGTCCTCCCTCAATCCACGCAAACGGGTGAGTGATATCATCGGCGAAGCGCCCCATGTCCATGGCCTAGTTTCAAAGGCAGACCTCTCAGACTACGTGGACCAGATGCTTCTCCGCGTCGGCTTGGATCCGGATTTCAAAACCCGTTATCCGCACCAATTCTCCGGCGGACAGCGCCAACGTATCGGCATCGCCCGCGCTTTGGCAGTTAACCCGGAATTCCTTGTCTGCGATGAGTCCATTGCAGCGCTTGATGTGTCCATTCAGGCGCAAGTCATCAACCTTTTCATGGACTTGCGGGCACAACTCGGCCTCACCTATCTGTTCATCAGTCATGACCTTGGCGTGGTGGAGCACCTCTCGGACCGTGTGGTGATCATGTATCTGGGCCGCGTGGTTGAGGTTGCGAAAACTGATGAGCTATTTGCCAGACCAAACCACCCCTACACACAAGCCCTGCTGCGTGAAGTCCCGCGTATTGATGCCCGCAAGCAGGTGTATGAGCCGATCAAAGGTGAGATCCCATCACCACTGGCCCCGCCAAGCGGATGTCATTTTCATCCGCGCTGTCCATTTGCCACCAAACGGTGCGCAGAGCAGCAGCCAACCCTGAGGGAAATTGCTCCCGGTCATGTCTCTGCCTGTCACCTCAATGATGCCTAGTTAAACCAAAAACATTTGAGAGAAACACATTGCCCCAATCCATCGAAAACGTGCTGAACATCCATCGACCCGCAGAGCTGACCAACCCGTTGGTGGTGGACTCTCCTCATTCAGGAGAGATCTACCCGGCGGACTTCCACCCTTGTGTACCCGCCAGCCGCTACAAATGTGCAGAGGACAGATACGTCCACGAACTCTTTGAAAAGGCAGCTGAAACTGGCGGTGTCTACCTCGAGGCGCTCTTTCCTCGCATCTACATCGACCCAAACCGCCGCGCAGACAACATTGACCCGGCCACTATCAAAGGCTGGATACGAGCAGCGAAGCCCGATTTCCGCAGTGACCTCGGCAAAGGCCTCATCTGGACAGAAGCCCCACCCACCAGCGGTCCGCTTTATGATCGTGAACTGAGCGCTGCGGAGATCGAAAACCGCATAGATGCTTATTACACACCCTACTACGACGCACTCACGGGCTTGATGGAACAAGCCTACGCGCGTTTCGGTGTGGCCTATCACCTGGATTGCCACAGCATGCAGGCGGTCTCCACCGTCATGCACGAAACTGGAGCTGGCGAGAAGCGGCCAGATATCACCCTGAGCGATCGGGATGGCACCACATGCGACCGCGACTACATCTACACCGCTTGGGAGATCCTCACGAGCCTTGGCTATGAGGTGAAGATCAATGATCCCTACAAAGGCGCGGAACTGGTCATCCACACAGGCCGTCCCGCCCAGAACTGGCACTCAATCCAGATCGAAGTCAGCCGCGGCCTCTACATGAGTGAAGTGACACTCGAAAAATACCCAAATTTCATCACTCTCCAACAAGACCTGGGAACCTTCCTGAATCGCCTCTCCGAGTTCACAAAACAAAAAATCCAGCAGCCCGCATAGGCCCTGGACCACACCTCTCGAATGAACTGAAAAAGACTTGGGTGGTCAGGAGAATAGAGGCCGTCCGACAACGGCTTACTTAGAACTCAGTTGCATGAAATCGAAGGAGGAAATAAATGGTGCACCCGATAGGATTCGAACCTATGGCCTCTGCCTTCGGAGGGCAGCGCTCTATCCAACTGAGCTACGGGTGCCTGTGTCGGGCGTAGGTGCCCTTGAGGTGTTGTAGTCTTTACCCGATCCTAGGCCGCGCTGCAATGCGCCAATTACAACAACCCTCGAAAATGTGGAAAGGCACAGGAAGAGCCTAGCCCTCCCGCAAGATACCCAGTGGCGTCAGGTGGTTATCCCAGCTGACGCCAGCGCTCTGGCTGATAATTTGAGCCACACCATCCTCGGTTCCGCCAAAGCTGATTGCGCCGTTTCCGTCAGTAATCGCAAAGCTTTCCTCGTCCAGCGGAGCCACACCGCAGCCATCTGCAACCTGGTGGAACCCGATGAAGGACCGCTGCGCCACATCCCAGTACAGGATTTTGCCGCCACGCGGACAGGAGGCTGCAATCACGTCGCCGGATCGGTTCATCTCCACGCTGCCAACATAGTTCTGCAGGCCCTTTGTGAGCTCCAGAGGCATCTCCAGCGCAGTGGCGGCCTTATCAAGCCCCAGATGTACCATCAGGGGAGGCGTTGCATCCTTCGCGCCCTGAAACTGCCCGCCAACCCACACATCGCCATTGCCGTCAAAGCTCATGTGGCGCAGGGAAAGCTGATGCAAATCAGAGCCAAGTGCCTGTTTGGCAATCAGATCACCCGTTGCTGTGTCAATGAAAGCCACATTGGGCTTCATTGTGTCCAGATTCAGCTTCTCGCGTCCCATGTCAGGATGGGTTTCAATCCCACCATTGGCGACAACAAGCTGCGAGCCATCGGGAGACATCAGCAAATCATGCGGACCAACGCCATAGCTCTCGAACTCGCCAATCCGTTTTGGCTGGTCACCGGAAACATCATAAACGCCGATAACACCGCGCACATTTGCAAAGTCATTTTCCGGCGCATAGGCGAGGCGGCCATCAGGTGAGAAAACACCATGGCCATAGAAGTGGCGATCTTCTGGAGATGTGAAAACAAGCGACTCTCGTGCACCTGTCAGGTCTGCAAGCACCGCAAAGGTCTCGGGCCGCCGTGCAAACGAAAGCAGGCGCATTGAGTTGCGATCAAAGGAAATTGCATGCCCGCGATCCGGCAACGGTGCCTGATACAGCACTTCGCCATCTTCGCTAAACACCGCAAGAGCATAACTGCCCGTTGGTGTGCGCAAAGCACTGGCAAACAGCTGCAGGTCTTCCGCCTCAGCAAAAGGCAGGCCATTGGCAAAAGCCAGAGAACTGCTGGCACTTAAGGCAACACCAGAGGCTGCAAGACCCGTCAGAAACTGCCGTCTGCTGAGAGCAAGCGGCTTAGTCGCCATCAAGCGCATTAAAGCCTCCTGCAAGGCCAACATAGCCAGCAAGGTCTTCAGCCATCACAACTTTGATGCCATCGATAATGGTGATGAGATAACGCAGCTGCTCACGAACCTCTGGCTCTTTGCCAGTGTCCTGAAGTGGTTTTGGCAAGTTAGTGAGCACACGCTGTGCATTTGAGAACTCAAAGTTCAGCGAGCTTTCCACCCAGTCCTGTTCGTCTTCCAGCACCTTTGCATAGCCCCCCGCATTCAAAGCACCCTGCAAACCTGCAAGGCTGGCTGAAAGGTAGGTAACAGCATTGCCGCTGCGGGCAAATGGAGCCTTCTTAGGGTTGGCCTTCTTCTCGGTCTTACCAAGCACAACAAGCAGATATTGGTCTTTGTCGACAATCAGACCCGTAGTGATGGCATTGAACACCATCTCCGCAGCTTCTTTGTGGGTGTGCACCACACCGACATCTTTGGTTGGCTCCAGAAGCACCTTGGAAAAGCCATCAGGATCAGCCCATTCGGCTTCAAGCTCCAATCCGGCACCAACCAGATTGATGCTGATGCTCTCGGCATAATCGCAGAGGTAAACAGCGTCTTTGCCGGAACCAAGCGTCAAAGTGCCATCACTGGCGTAAGAGATGCGCTCAAGAGCAGTCAGCCCCTGCAAGGCAACGCTTTTGACAGAAAGGGAAGCTGGATCGCGAACAGTGGGATCCTGCTTGGCAACCACCTTGGTGATCTGGCGACGCACCACACCACGACTGTCCGGCAAAAAGGCAAGGCGCTGAGCAAGGTTGTCCTGCGCCATCGGCCCATAACGTAAAAAGTCAACGCCAGCGATTGCGGCAACGGATTTGCTGAAAGCCTCGTTAAAGGCAGTGGTGCTTTCAGTCGTGGAACTGGTGCACAAATCACCAGTTCGCTTCTCAAGATCGGTCAGCGCGCTGACAAGCTGTTTGGTCGCCGGGCGAATATACTGCTCTACGCTGGAGCGCGGGAACTGAGCATAGTCAGTGGTATCTGCCGCAAAGGAGGGCGCGGAGAAAGCCATAGTCGAAGCAACGGCCAGACTGAAAGTGACAGCACGCTTAAACGGCATCAAAGAGACTCCAGGAACCGGATCAGATTAGCGCGATCCTTAGCAGGCATTTCAACTACACGGGCTTTGGCAGCTTCCGCTTCTCCACCGTGCCAAAGCACTGCTTCCAGCAAACCGCGTGCACGCCCATCGTGCAGGAAGAACCTGTGATTATTGACAGTTTCAGTCAATCCAATACCCCAAAGCGGAGGCGTTTTCCATTCATTTCCGCTGGCAGAACCTGTCGGGCGACCATCAGACAAGCCTTCGCCCATATCGTGCAACAGCAGGTCTGTATAAGGCCAGATCAGCTGGAACTGATGCTCAGGATTTTCAGCTGTGCGGCTGGTGACATATTTAGGCGTATGGCAGCTTGCGCAACCTGTCTCGTAAAATACCTTTTTCCCAGCAAGCACTTGGGCATCATTCGCATTGCGGCGCGCCGGCACGGCAAGGTTTTGAGAATAGAACACCACAAGGTCCAGAACCGGATCTGGAGCCTCTGAAACACCAAGATGCTCCTGCTCACCATGCGCCTGTTCAAAGCACGCAGTCTGGGCTTCGGTGCAGTCGCCATAATTGCGCAGGTCATATGGTGTCGAAATGCCGATATCGCCTGCAAATGCGCCGGCAGATTGAGATTGCACGGTCGCGTTCAGAGCTTTCCAGCCAAAGCGGCCAACCTGCTTAGTGTCAGGGTCAGCAGGGTTTATCCAGCTCACACGGCCAGAGATGCCATCACTGTCAGCGTCATCCGGGTCTGCCTGCGAGGTGATGTCAGTTGCTGCAATTGCTTCCAGCAGGCCAAGGCCAATCATTGGCGGCGCAACACGAGCAGAAATCAGCGCATGCTCAGACATCGGTCCGTAAGCTAGATTTTCAATCGTGTAGGAAGGTTTGCGTAAAGAGGCGGTCTCACCTTCAGAAAGATCAATCTTGATCTCTTCATAAGTGATCTTCATCTCGCCTTCGCCAGGTACACCCGGCACGCCAAAGTTCTGCAACTGGCCGCCATAGGTCGGCTCGGGAAGAAGAGGAACTTCACCGCTCTCAATCAGAGCCCGCTCTTCCGGTGTGGAAGGGGCAACTGAGAGGCGCATGAAGATGGAGACTGGGCGTTCGTCATCAACCGGCGGGCGACCACGCCCAGCTTTCGGGTGACAGCTTTCGCAGGCGCGGGCATTAAACAACGGACCAAGACCGTCGGAGGCGCGCGTAGAACTCGGGGTCGACACCCAGAACTTTTGGAACAGGCTCTCACCCAGACGGAAGTCCTGATGCTGCTCGAAAGGGAGGTTGGCACTTGGGTAGGTAAAGACAGCGCGGTTGAGAGGCTTCCGGGTCGTTGTTTTCCCCGCTTGCATCAACTCAAAATTTTCAGCTTTGGAAAAATCAGTCGGCGCCTTCAAAACCCGGCTGACTTTCGCTTTATCCCCGTCACTGAGGTCGGTTCGCTGGTTCACATCAACAGCAGAAGCGGCGGGAATGAGGAAGCTGGTAAAGGCGGCGGTAGTGGCTATCACTCCTGCACGACGGCGAAGTGTGGCTGGAACCATTCCTGGCATAACGGGTGCCTGTATTTACATAGGCCTTCGCAAAAACGCTAAAACACGCAAATGAACGCACATAACAACGCAAACAAAAGGCGAGGGGGATAAGTCCCGCATGAGGCGTCTCATGCGGGACTGGATATCTTATTCGAATACTGCAGAAGGGTTATCGAGGCTGTCGGAGCCTTCGAATGCAATATTTTCCAGCTTCAACACCTGAACAGCACGCTGAATGGAAGATGTCTGGTCAACCAGGCTATCGATAGCAGCCTGTACCACTGCATTACCCTCTGTGTTTCCTTCGCCAATCATCTGGTCGTAGGATTCAGTGGTTTCAGCGCGGGTTTTCATGGCTGTGAAAGTGCCGAGGGAAGCGTTCAGCTTGCCTTCCAACTCAGTTGAAACAGCGGAATCTGCCTTTGCGAGCAGGTCTTTAAGAGAAGCGCCTTCAACAACAGAACCATCAACGCGGGTGTATTTACCCTGGAATACGTTGTTGATGCCAACCACGTCGTTGTAGTGGGACATGTGGGTGTTGTCAGAGAAGCAGTCATGCTCTTCTTCAGGATCGTTCAGCATCAGGCCGAGCTTCATGCGCTCACCAGCCAGCTCACCGTAAGACAGGGAACCCATGCCGGTCAGGATGGTTGCAATGCCTGCAGCTTCGCCTTTGTCAGCCAGCTCTTTACGTGCTGCGCCGTCGGCTTTCCATGCTGCGACCATCTCTTCCAGATCGGTGATAAGTAGCTTTGTTGCAGCCTGAAGGTACTCTGCACGGCGCTCACAATTGCCACCGGTGCAATTTGCAGCGTCGAAGTCAGAAGCAGGACGGTTGCCAGCACCTTTCCCCGTTCCGTTCAAATCTTGTCCCCACAGCAGGAATTCAATTGCGTGGTAACCGGTCGCAACGTTTGCTTCCACTTCACCAGCTTCCTGAAGCTGTTCAGCAAGCAGCGCAGGTGTAATTTCGGTTGCGTCGATTTCTTCGCCAGCAACGGTCAATTTAGTGTTTGCAATGATGTTCGCTGCGTAAAATGGGTTCTCTTCGGACTCATTGCCGTAAGCACCATCAACGTAGTCGATCAGACCTTCGTCAAGCGGCCAAGCGTTGACCTTGCCTTCCCAGTCATCAACGATCGCGTTACCAAAGCGGTAAACTTCTGTCTGCTGGTATGGGTTACGAGCTGCAATCCATGCGCGGCGTGCGGCCTTCAGGTTGTCTTCAGTTGGCTCTGCGACAAGCGTGTCCACTGCACCCTGAAGGGTCTTCGCAGTTGTCAGAGAGTCTTCGAACGCTGCCTGGGCAATATCGCCGTAGGTTGCAAGAACGTCAGAAGGAGTTGCAGCGACAGCAACAGTAGAAAGGCTGCCGAGTGCTACAGTGCCGAGCAAAGCGCCACGGATAAAGCTCATTGTAATCCCCTTAAATGTGCAGTGAATTCGCCTCGCGCTGCGAGTGGAAAATCCAGGCTGCACGAATTCAGTTTGCAAATGTTGTCACGCCCTAAAGCATGAGAAAACTGCGGCTATTTCATATTCCTGACTATTGTTGTCAAGTTTAAAAACGAACACTTTCAGTAGTTTAGAGTTTTTCTAAATATGAGTTTCAGTTGCAACTTATTGTCATTAAAAGCTTTTCCGTACTTTTGCAGTTGCAAATCATTCGCATAAATAAATGGGATAATATCGGGAAAATGCACGAATCCCCTGCTCAGCTGTTACCGTTTGTTTGGCATATCTTGACTTCACAGCACCTATGCGCTCTTACGGAACCTTCTTCAGGTACATTGCAAGAAATTGGCATCAATCCGCCAGTCTGTCTGCGCCAACAAAGATAAGAACAGGGTATGGCAGCTCGATTAAACACGCTTGCTCAACTGATAATTCGTGGCTGGAAAGCAAACGCGTTTCGTTTGCTGCTGGTTCACTACGCCTTTGTTTTTCTCGGTGCAGTTGCAATCACACCTATTGTCGCCGGTATTGGCAACTTCGTTATTGGCCTTTCCGGCAATGCGGTGCTGGCCGATTATGAGATCGCGTCCTTCTTCCTGTCGCCAATCGGGTTACTGGGCGCCTTCTTCTTTGTCGTCGTCTTCATCGCTATGGCACTGCTTGAGCAGGTTGCTCTGCTCGCGGTGCTGGACAGGCAAGAGAATGCCTTCCCTGCCGCACGGAATGCCCTGTTCTCAACGCTCAGCATGTTTCCCCGCCTTAGTATGTTTACATGGCGGTTGACACAGCGGTTAGTGATGGCAATGATCCCGGGTCTTGTCATTATCGCACTGAGTATACTGATCTTTTTGCAAGAGCATGACTTCAGTTACTACCTCCAGTTTCAACCCGTTGAGTTCTGGATGGCTGCCTTCTTCATTGGAATTGGGGTGGCGCTGGTAATCGTTATGCCCCTCTATGCAATCCTCGTCTGGGGCCTGTCTTTGCCGCTTGTGGTGCTGAGAGATCATCCTGTTGGCTCCGCCTTTTCGCGAGCCCGGTTCCTCTCTCGTGGCCTCCGTCCTGTCTTTGCAGGTGCAGTCTCGCTTTGGTTGCTTCTGGATATCCTTATCCATGCTTTCTTCCTGATCTCGCTGGAGTTGATCGGCTCCTACGCCATTTCTTTTGGCGAGAGTTCCCCAGAGACATTGGCGGCGATCCTCGGCAGCCTCGTTGTGCTTCTGTTGGTGGGCAATACGCTGATCAGCGGCGTGATGTCTGGCACTATGGCGTTGCTTTTCAAGGCAGCTTTGTTCATGGCCGATGGCAAAGGACACACCTTTTCCGAGGTGCCACATACACCAAAGCTGGAAAGCAAATGGACCAATCCTCTGACGCCTCTGAGGCTCGCTGCCCTGATAGGGGTGGTAGGCACCATCGTGGTGCTGACAGGGACATACTGGGTCTCAGCCGATTTGCCTCAGAAAGATGTCCTGATCATCGCCCACCGTGGTGCCTCCTCACACGCGCCGGAAAACACCATCGCAGCGCTGGAGCGCGCGATTGAGGACAAAGCCGACTGGATTGAGGTTGATGTTCAGGAAGCTGCAGACGGCTCCGTGGTCATCGCCCACGACAGCGACTTCATGCGGCTGATCAGCAAGCCAGCCAACGTTTGGGACCTGACACTGGAGGAAATCCAGTCTCTCGATGTGGGCGGTTGGTTTGGGATGGAGTTCCAGGGTGAGCGCGTCCCAACGCTTCGTGAGGCGCTTGAGATTGTGAAGGGAAAAGCAGTTCTCCTCATCGAGCTTAAATATTATCCCCGCAGCCGGAATGAGCACCTCGAAAACGAGGTCGCCCGCATCATCACGCAGGCTGAAATGGAAAACGACATAGCAATCATGTCGTTAGAGCGATCAGCCCTCACAAGAATGCGAAAGTTAGAGCCAAATTGGAACATCGGCCTTCTTACCGCCACATCTATCGGTAATTTCTCCGAACTCAAAGGAAACTTCGTAGCAGTCTCCTCCGCCTCCGCCTCTTTGAACTTCATAAGAAGAACACAAGAGACCGGTAAGCAGGTTTTCGTCTGGACGGTTAACAATCCGTCTACCATGTTGCGCTACATCTCCATGGGCGTAGATGGAATTATCACGGATGATCCTGCACTGGCGCGTAACACCCTGGAAGAATATAAAGAAATGAACCAGTTCGAGCGGTTATTACTTCATACTTCTGTCCTGTATAATCTGAGCTTGAACTGACACTTAGACCGTAAGAATCTAGTATATGCCGTATCTTCTAGTAGTGTTTATGGGCGCGTTGCTGACTGCCCTCTCGATGACCAATTCTGCGACTTCCAAGCCGCCAGTATTGCTGCTGGGAGACCGCGACACTGTCAATGCGATCGTTGCCGAGGTTAATCTCCCCGACGACCGCCGCGGCCTCGTGCATGTCATTTTGGAAGATGCTCGCGTCAAAGCAGAGCGCCTAGATAGCCCAATTCTGCCGATTTCTGCCAGTGCTGAACCTCTCGTAGAGCTTCCTGCTGACAAGTTTACACTTGAGCAACTGGATGTCGAAACGCGCAGTGAGCTCGTTGAAGTTCTCGATGAAGATCAAATGTCCGAGTTACATCGCGCAATAGAAGTGGTTTTGGCGAGTACTGAAACCGTTAGCGTAGATTAATCTGAAATACTACGCTATCTACCTGAAGTAACAGGTCTATTACCCATCGTCTTCGTTATCGTCGGGAATAGCAAGATCCACCGCTCCTCCTACGACACTTGTTCCAACCTTTGCAGTTGTTGTTACTGCAGTGGTAGCAACAGAGACCGCAGCCCCCCCGACTGAAACCACGGCACACCCCGAAATTCCGAGTAATACTGCAAAGATACTGGCTGTTATCGCGGTAAGTTTCATTCATTCCCCTCAAAAGACTGTCGTGAACCTCTTCGATGATCACCTATTTCATTTAAATTTGAGGGGTAAGAATTACGATTTCCCTACTTAATCCCTGCGCGCATGAAGCTCTGCACAAATTGTCTCTGAAACAGTAGGAAAGCGATCAGCAATGGACCTGATGTCATAAGTGTTGCTGCGTTGATAACGCTCCATTCCACACCACCATCAACCGCAGCAAAGATAGAGAGCCCAACCGTAACAGGGCGCGTCTCTACCGAGTTGGTGATGATCAAAGGCCAGAGGAAATTGTTCCAGTGGTGGCTGACCGAAACAAGCCCGTAAGCGAGGTAGGTCGGAATTGCCAGCGGCACGTAAACCTTCCAGAGCACGAGTAGCGGACCAGCACCTTCTACCCGCGCAGCCTCGTCCAGCTCACGTGGAATGGTCTTAAATGTCTGGCGTAGCAAGAAGATCCCAAATCCAGACGCCATATAGGGGAGGCCAATCGCTACGATTGTGTCTATCAAGCCAAGATTTCGGATCATCTTGTAGTTCTCGACAATCAGAATATCCGGCATCACAAGCAGCTGTAAAAGTACCAGAGTGAACAGGATGCTCGAGCCGGGGAACTCAAAGCGTGCAAAGGCATAAGCCGCCAGTGTGCCCAAGACGAACTGTGCAATCAGAATGATCGTCACCAGCATGGTCGTGTTCAGGAAGTATTGAGCAAACGGAGCTGCTGACCATGCTTTAGTGAAGTTCTCCAGTGTAAGCGGGGCAAGCAGTTCAAAGTTTGCCTCGTAAGCTGCAGGATGAAACGCCGTCCAGATCGCGTAAAGCAACGGCAATGCCCAGAGAATAGCGAGTGTCCATGCCCCGAAGGTGTTGAGAGCACGATCAAAATCGAACTGACGTGGACGGGCTGTTTCAACAGTGTTGGAAAGAGATAAGTCGCTCATCTGTAATGCACCCGACGATCCATGAAGAAGAATTGGCCGATCGCGATGATAGAGAGAATAGCCAGCATCACGACAGTCAGCGTGGCAGCGTAAGAGGTTTGCCAGTACTTGAAGGCAACCTCGTAAATATAAAAGAGCAGCAAAGATGAAGCGTTATCTGGCCCTCCACCTGTCATGGTGAAGATGTGATCCACCAGGCGGAAAGAATTGATAACAGCGTTGATAGATACGAACAAAGTTGTTGGCATGAGCAGCGGCCAGGTGATTTTCCAGAAGAAGGTCCAGCGGCTCGCCCCTTCAATATCGGCGGCTTCTTTGTAAGAGGGAGGGATAGCTTGTAAGGCAGCCAAGTAGAAGATCATGAAGAACCCGGCTTCTTTCCAGATAGTCACAACCATCATGCAGATCAGTACAGTTTCCTGCTGGCCAAGCCATGAGTTCTCGGGGAGGCCAAAAACACCCATGCGTATCTGGTCGATCAAACCAAAGCCCGGCGTATAAAAGAACAGCCAGATATTTGCGACCGCGATCAAAGGCAACACAGTAGGCGCAAAGAACGACATGCGCACAAGGCTGCGCCCTTTCAGCTTGTCATTCACCCAGATTGCCATCAGCAGAGAGATGCCGATGGAAGCTGGAATGGTTGCCATCGCATACCAAAGGTTATTGACCAGCACTTTCCAGAAGGTTGGGTCCGCCATTAGCTCTTCGTAGTTCCGCAGCCCAACGAACTTGGCAGGTCTGCGCCCACGAGGCGTGGAGAAGAAACTACTGATGATGGTGGTGATGGCCGGGAAGTGGGTGAACGCGAACAACATCACCATTGCTGGTGTCAGCAACAGCCACGCATAAATCCACTGCATACGTTTGGTCATCTGGTAACCTCTTGGAAAATGCTGGAGCGAAGCGCAGCAGAACTGCGCCTCGCTGAATCACGTGAAATCAGAGTGACTTAGCGGTATTCAGAGAGAATACGGTCTGCTTCTGCCTGAGCACTTTTTAGGGCTTCTTCCGGTGTTTTCTTGCCGGTGATTGCAGCATGCAGTGCATCGTTGAAGATACGGGTGACACGCTGGTTCTGGTATGTGGAGAGTTCTGCAACCGCGTGGTTCAGCTGCTCACGAGCAACCAAAGCAGGTGGGAAGTCAGCTGCATAAGCCTTCATCTCATCAGTTTCCCAAGCGGCTGGAGACGGCGCAACATAACCTGTTGCCATCGACCATTTAGCAGCCTGCTTTGGAGCGGTGATCCACTTCACGAAGTCAACGGAAGCTTTCTTCTGCTCATCACTGGAATCTTTAAAGATGTAGAAGTTACCGCCACCAGTAGGTGCGCCGCGACGTTTGTTTGCTGGCAACATAGCAACGCCGAAATCGAACGGTGCGTTATTGCGTACGTTGGTTAGGTTGCCAGTTGAGGTCCACATCATAGCGGTGTTGCCTTCGAAGAATGCCTTCGGAGTTGCACCCCATTCGATGATACCAGGAGCCATAACGCCATGCTTGCCAGAAAGGTCGACAAGGTACTGCAGAGCTTCAACAACCTTTGGGTCGTCAAAGTTGGTCTTGTTGCCATCAGCGTTTGCCAGAATAGCGTCGTTTTCGGTGGTCAGTCCCTGGAACAGCCAGTAAGGGAAACCAGAGGAAGGAATACGCACACCCCACTGGGTCACGTTGCCGGAAGCGTCTTTCTTGATCAGCTTCTGGCCCATGGAAACCATCTCTTCCCATGTTGCAGGCGCTTTTTCCGGATCCAGACCCGCCGCTTTAAAGGCTTCCTTGTTCCAGTAGAGAACCGGAGTAGAGCGTTGGAATGGAATACCGTAAGTCTTTCCGCCAGTCTGCGAGTTCTCCATGAAGGCAGGGTAGAAGCTATTCAGCCACTTCTTGTCTTCATCTGAGTTAGCAACATCATCAAACGCAATGATCACGTCTTCATCAATGAGAGTGAACATGTCGACTGACAGGATCACGGAGAGCTGTGGAGGATTGCCGCCACGAGCGGCGGTCAGAGCTTTAGAAACAGTATCCTGATAAGAACCCGCATAAACAGCATTGATATTCACATCAGGATGAGCAGCCGCATACTCTGCTGTCAGCTCTTCAATTGTTGTTGCGGCTGTACCGCCAACAGCCACAGGAAAATAGAATTGCAGATCAACCGCATGAGCGCTGATCGCAGTACCAAGGGATAGAGCAGCGGCAGAAGCTGCCAGACCTAAAGACTTGAAAATGGATTTCATAGGTTTATATCCTCAAATTGCCCTAGTAATTGGGGCACTCCAATGCGCTGATGCGCGTTTTTCAAGCCGGCTCGAATTGCACCTCGACCGGCTTGAATTCTTCCCGGCGTTTGCCGGTATCTCGCTGAAAACTTGCAGGAATTTCTTCATCCCAGGTCAGGCCAATGTTTTGCCCCGGGCTTAAGTCAGTGCTGCCTTTCACGCGAACGAGCAACTTTTCACCACCGACAGAGCAGTTAGCCAACGTATCTGCACCCATGTATTCAAGGCTCAATACTTGGGCGGGGACACCGTTTTCACCAGTTAATCTGATGTCCTCTGGACGCAGGCCTAATAGGCATCCCTCAGGCGCATCAGGCAGCAAAGGCTGAGCAGTGGTTGGGGTAACAGCACGAACTCTGTCCAGCTCCACGATGTTCATCGGAGGCACGCCAATGAAACGCGCTGTAAACACACTGGCAGGGCGCTCATAGATGACTTTCGGCGTCGCAACCTGCTCAACCTCACCTTTGTTCATCAACACCACCTGATCGGCCATTGTGATCGCTTCTGTCTGGTCGTGAGTGACATAAACCATCGTCAGGCCAAGTTGCTGCTGCAGTGCTCTCAGCTCAACGCGCATTTCTTGCCGAAGCTTTGCATCAAGGTTGGAGAGCGGTTCATCCATCAGGCAAACAGGCTTTTGAGAAACGATGGCACGTCCAAGAGCAACCCGTTGCTGTTGTCCGCCAGAAAGCTGCGACGGCTTTCGGTCCAGCAACTGAGAAATACCGAGAAGATCGGCTGCAGTCTTCAACCGCTCATCCCGCTCCGCTCTTCCTACTTTGCGCACCTTCAGGCCAAATAAAATGTTCTCCGCTACAGAGATATGCGGAAAGAGTGCGTAGTTCTGGAACACCATGGAGATGTCGCGCTGGGCGGGGGAATGATAAGTTACATCCCGCCCGCCTATTGTGATTTGCCCGGAAGTTGCCTCTTCCAACCCGGCAATCAAGCGCAACGTCGTGGATTTGCCGCATCCACTGGGCCCCAGCAAAACCGTAAAACTTCCACCATCCACGGACAGGTTGACATTGTTGACTGCCGTTGAATCTCCCCAGGACTTGGTCAGATTTGAAAGTTCTAGGCGAGCTGGATGGTTCAGGTTGCTCATAGAGTAGGCTCCTGTTTGCAGATCACGAGCTCTGCAGATGACTTCTCAATTATTGAAAGGATTGAAGCTGGCGGGGTTTCTTCGCAAAAAATCTTTGTGACGTCAGTCAGGAAGCCAGCACGCACATGGGCGAGGCGGCCAAACTTAGAATGGTCTAGAACAAGAAAGGATTGACGGCAGTTTGCCAAGATCGCCTGACGAGCTGCAGCTTCGTCCTCGTTGAAGTCTAGAAGGGTGCCATCACTGTCCACGCCAGCAACGCCAAAGATGCCGACGTCGAACTTATAGTTTCTGAAGAAACCTTCCGCGCTTGAACCAAGAACGTCCAGATCGCCATGGCGCAATCGACCTCCGGCAATCGTAACTTCGCTGGAAGTGTTCCGCAGCGCTGCAATAGCTACGTTCATGTTGTTGGTGAAGATCTTCAATCCCTCGTGGGTATCAAGAGCTTCTGCAACAATTTCAGGCGTTGTACCGATGGAAAAAGCAAGTGTTGCGCCATCGTCGATGTACTCAGCGACGGAGTACCCAATTGCGTTCTTTGCCTCAAGATTAAGGATCTTTCGGGCCTTGTAGGTGATGTTGCCCCGGTTCGCCGGAACCTCCACACCACCATGAACCCGCCTCAAAAGCCCCAGTTCGCTCAAGCGATTTATGTCTCGGCGGATCGTTTGGGTGGTAACCGCAAACTGCTCCGACAACGAGTCCACGCTCGCGAAACCATTGGAACGCACGAGAGAGATAATCTCTGATTGTCTTGTACTGAGCGCTGTTTCCATCACAAAAGTCTGCTTCAATCTGCAAATATGCTGTTCATATGAACGTCTACTATGTTCATATGAAACTTATGTGATATCTCAGACTAATAAAAGCGAAGCTTGTTTTGATTGGTTTTCTAGGTACTTATACCGACTCATATATGCAAAAAAGCGCGTCCTATTAGCAGAACGCGCTCCAAATCACCCAAATTTAGACAAGACTCAGGTGAGCTGAGTGAAGAATTTTAAGCGAGCCTTATGGGCTTCTGCGATGTGGTGGCGTGCAGCTTTATCAGCACGGTCACAATCCCGCTTGGAAATTGCATCCACAATCTCTGCATGCTCTTCAATCGCCAGACGACGACGATCATCATCGGTCAGGGTTGTGCCTGCCAGCAGCAGCAAAGATAGACGCATATGGTCAATTTGCTCAACCAGATAGCGGTTGTGGGATGCGAGATAGAAGCGGCGATGGAACTCGCGGTTGGTCTTGATCAAGCGCTCTGCATCCGCAAGGTTCTGCATGTCGGATTCGACCATTTCCTGCAGAATCTCGATTTCAGCACTTGAGGCATGCTGCGCAGCCAGTCGACCCGCAGTCCCTTCCAGCACTTCACGTAGGTAGTACAGTTCGCTGATCTGGTTGTGGTCCAGACTAGGAATGACCATGCCGCGGTTTGGTTCATGAACGGCAAGTCCTTGCGCTTCAAGGCGCTTCAGGCCTTCCCGGATAGGTGTACGACTGACGCCGAATTTCTCTGCCAGTTCTGCTTCACGCAAGCGACTGCCGGGTTTCAGTTCACGGCTCTCAATCGCTTTAATGAGACGGCGGTAAATCTCAGCTCCGTTGGGTGAATTGGCAGTCACATCTTATTCCCGGGATTAGTAAAGGCTCAGTTTGTAGCTTCTACATGCCAGCCTTCTTAAGGACGGGCAGGGCCACATAGGGGTCCTGCCAGTTTCTGCATCAAATTTCAATCAGGCATAGCACAGCCTAGTTAATAACTAGCATGCCTAAGTTGTATCTAGCTTACGCGCCACCAGCAGGCCAAGGGCCGTGGAAGCCAGAGCCTTCTTTGTCCGTACGTTCAAAGCCGTGCTGACCGAAGAAGTCACGCTGACCTTGAATCACGTAGGCAGCAGTTCGCTTCTGACGGATCATGTCAAACGAACCAAGTGCTGCTGAAAGAGCAGGTGTTGGTACGCCATTGGTGATGCTCAGGCTCAGCATATCGCGCAGACCAGGAACAGCATCTTTCATACGTTCAGCAATAGCAGGAGCCAGGTAGAGAGATTTCAGGTCAGGATTTTGGTCATATGCCTGCGCAATCTCATCGAGGAAGCGTGAGCGGATAATACAGCCCTGACGCCAGATGCGGGCAATGTCACCCATTGGCAGATCCCAGCCGTTTTCCTTGCCGCCAGCAGCCAGCACAGCAAAGCCTTCAGCATAAGCCGCAATTTTACCGGCAATCAGTGCGCGCTCACAGGCGTCGATGCCTTCCTGCTTGATTTCCCAAGTTAGAACTGCATCAGACTGCGGGTAAAGCTCCGCAACTTCCTGACGGAGTGCACGACTTGCAGACATACAGCGAGCTGCAACAGCTGCATCAATACCAGTTGCCGGAACGCCTAGCATATGGGCTTCAACAGCGGACCAGCGACCTGTGCCTTTTTGGCCAGCAGTATCCAGAATAACATCCAGAATTGGCTTGCCGCTCTCTTCATCAATCACACCCATGACGTTTGCGGTGATCTCAATGAGGTAAGACGCCAGCGGGCCTTCATTCCACTTGGAGAAGATCTCCGCTTGTTCCTGAATGCTAATGCGAAGTGTCTCGGTTAGCACCTCGTGAACTTCAGCGATCATCTGCATGTCGGCATACTCAATGCCGTTGTGCAAGGTCTTCACAAAGTGGCCAGCACCTTCAGGACCCATCAAAGCAACGCAAGGTTCGTCATTGTGCTTTGCTGAGATTGCTTTCAGGATAGGCTCGATACGCGCATAAGCGGCTTCAGAAGCACCAACCATGATGGATGGACCGAAGCGAGCGCCTTCCGCACCACCAGAAACGCCCATGCCAACAAAGGTGAATGGCGTGTCAGCCAGTTCTTTGTAGCGGCGATTACTGTCGTGGAAGTCGCTATTGCCTGCGTCAATCAGAATGTCACCGTCTTTCAGGTGGTCTTTCAGAACAGAAATCTGCTGATCAACTGGCTCGCCTGCCGGAACCATCAAAATGATAGGACGAGGGGCTTTGATGTTCGCTACCAGCTCTTCTGTGCTGTAGCACGGAATAAACATGTCTTTGAGGTGTCCAGCCTTCTCCATGAAAGCTTGGGTTCCCTCTGCAGTACGGTTGAATACCGCTACTTTATAGCCATTGTCTGCGATATTAAGAGCCAGATTGGCTCCCATGACGCCTAGTCCAACAAGGCCGATATCCGCCTGTGTCATCAATACTCTCCGCGCTGCAAGTGGTGCACAGACGCGCGCAACAAACCTAATCCAATAGCTAACTTGGCGATTGTATGCGCTTGTGCATCAGAAACTAGGTCTGTGGCATAGGTGAAAAACAGGTTTTTGCCAAGGTGAGAATAAGAAAATTCCGCAAAAGCCTAATAAAACTGCCGAAATAAAGCTTTTGCAGGATCTTCACTATTTCAGGTGCTTGGAAAGCACTTCTTTTGCCGCCGTTTCCAACGCCACCGCGGACGCTTGCAGCTGGCTACGTTCCAACTCATCCAGACTTGGGAGGAGCGTAGCTTCAATACCGTCAGCACCCAGCACTCGCGGCACTGAAAGGGCTGTGTCTCTCACGCCGACGATCTCTTCATTGACGATGGAAAGGCTGATGACGGCGTGTTCATTTGTCACGATAGCCTTCACGATACGGGAGAGCCCTGCGCCAATGCCGTAGTTGGTTGCCCCCTTGCCTTCAATGATCGAATAGGCAGCGTAACGAACACCATGGTCGATACGATCACGAACATCTTGGGTGATTGGCTTGTTGATCTGCTCTGCAAAGGTAAACAACGGCGTATTACCAGCTTTGGCGCCAGACCAGACAAGCACTTCACTGTCGCCGTGCTCACCAAGCACGTCTGCATGTACCGACGTTGGCGTAATGCCCAGATGTTTACCCAATAAGGTACGAAAACGCGCAGTGTCCAGAATTGTACCGGAGCCGATAACACGATTACGAGGCAGGCCAGAAATCTCCGTCGCAACCTGGGTCATGATATCAACCGGATTGGTTGCGATGATCAGGATCGCATTCGGCGCATATTTCAGCACCTCAGGAATGACTTTTGCAAACACGCCAGCATTGCGCGCCAACAGCTCAATGCGGGTTTCACCAGGTTGCTGGTTAACACCAGCCGCAATCACGACAACGGCAGCGTCTTTCAAGTCACTGTAATCGCCGCCAATAACACTCATCGGGCGTGCAAATGGGGTTGCGTGAAGAATATCTTCTGCTTGAGCAATAGCGAGTTTCGGATTGTAATCGACGAGTACAATTTCGTTGCCCACACCGTTCATGGCCATGGCGTAGGCTGCAGTACTTCCAACAGCGCCAACACCAACTACACCGATTTTCATAGGGCTATCCTTTTCTCGCCGTCTGCAGGGCATCCCGCCGGCTTTTTAATATTATGCCTGTTTCCTAGACAGTTGCTCTGGGGAATGCAATTCCCTCAAGCGTGACATATCAGCTCTCATTCTTACTTCTGGCATTTAGGGCAAAAGAACGTTGAACGCCCATTCTGAACCTTCCGTTCAATGACGCCATCACACTTCAGTGTCCGGCAAGCTTCTCCCTCGCGATCATAGACAGAAAAATTGTGCTGGAAATATCCGAGTGAGCCATCCGCTTGTCGGTGATCTTTCAAGGAAGATCCGCCAGATTTTATCGCTTCCTGCAAGACTTCACGAATGTGATTGGAAAGCTCATCGGCCTTTTTGAGTGGCTTACCAGATTTGCCTGCAAGCGTGGATGCACTGTTGAAGGGACTTAACCCCGTTCTCCAGAGTGCTTCACACACATAAATGTTACCCAATCCTGCAATGAACTTCTGATTGAGCAAAGCTGCCTTGAGAGAGGTCTTTCGGTTCTCAAACAGCTTGGCGAGGTAGGCTCCATCCAGTTCATTGCCGAGTGGTTCGATCCCCATATCGACAAACATCGGATGTGTTGCCAGCTCACTGCGTGGAATGAGCACCATAAATCCAAAGCGTCGCGGATCATTGTAAATGATCTTTACGATCGTTTCCTGATCAGCTGGCCGAACATGGAAGATGACATGATCATGCTGAGGGTGCTTACCTTTTGCATGATACATTTCAACGGTTTGCGTTGGCTCCTGATCATCAGTCTCGATCCAGCGGAAGGAGCCCGACATGCCGAGGTGCATCACCAGAACATCACCGCTGTCCAGATCAAGTAGCAGATATTTTGCGCGGCGACTGAAGGAAACAACTCTGCGATTTTCCAGGCGATCTACGAAATCATCACCAAAAGGAAAACGAAGATCAGGTCGGCGTTGTTCAACTCTGCAAATTGTTGCATTGTCAAAAAAAGGAGCTAGTCCGCGACGGACTGTTTCAACCTCCGGTAATTCAGGCATAAGATATCCGTTGGTACAGTGGTTTGCTGCTGGGCAAAGATTGCGTTCTAGAATAGCGCTTTGTAACAAGCTGTACTATGTTCGCCCGCGAAATGGAGTGATTTGATTATGGCGCGTGAGTTCTCAACCCCTGAGCAGGCATCCGTAACAGACCCGACTGAAATGGCAACTAGCTTCGGGTTTCGCACAGTTCGCGAAGGTGAAAAGCAGGATCTGGTGGATGATGTTTTCCACAAAGTGGCATCCCGCTATGATCTGATGAACGATCTTATGTCTGGCGGAATGCATCGTCTCTGGAAAGATGCGATGGTTTCCAGCATGAACCCACCAAAGAATGGCGCCCGTGAATGGCGACATCTGGATGTGGCTGGCGGTACTGGAGACATTGCAACCCGCGTTGTTGAGCGCTCCAATCGCACAATCAAATCCACCGTCTGTGACATCAACGGATCAATGCTGGGTGTCGGTAAAGATCGCGCAAGCGCAGCTGGGCTTTCTGAGAACATCGAGTTCATTCAGGGCAATGCAGAAGAGCTGCCTTTCCCGGATAAGCACTTCGATGCCTACACCATTGCATTCGGTATCCGTAACGTCCCGCAGATCGACAAAGCACTGAAAGAAGCTCACCGTGTGCTCAAACGCGGTGGCCGCTTCATGTGCCTTGAATTCTCACAGGTAGACGTGCCAGCACTTGATAAGGTCTATGACCTGTTCTCTTTCCACGCTATTCCAAAAATCGGACAGGCGGTGACAGGTGACGGAGACCCATACAGCTATCTCGTAGAATCTATCCGCAAGTTTCCAAATCAGGAACGTTTTGCGCAGATGATACGTGATGCAGGTTTTGAGCGTGTCACTTATCGAAATTACACCGGCGGTATCGCTGCACTTCACTCCGGCTGGAAAATCTAACCAGTTATGATCGCAAATATTGTGCCATTTATGCGTCTGGTTTTCGCGGGTTATGTTATGGCCCGCGAAGGTGTGTTCGGACTTGTCTCTCTGCCAGATCTTCCTCCCGGACCACGTTTGGCTATCGGTGCCGCACGTATGGTTGAGCGTCGCGGCATCGAAAAGAAAGATGCAGCAGCACGCCTGACAGACGCTCTGAACCGCCTTGGACCCTCCTACATCAAATTAGGACAGTTTCTTGCGACACGTCCGGATGTGGTTGGCAAGGAAGCCGCAAAGGAGCTGTCCGCACTTCAGGACAATGTTCCGCCATTTCTGACGCAGTATGCACGCAAAACAGTCGAAGAACAGCTGGGTAAAACAGTCGAGGATCACTTCGAAGAGTTTGGTGAGCCAGTTGCGGCAGCCTCGATTGCACAGGTGCACCCTGCCTACTTCCGAAACCGCGACGGCGAATTGGAAAAAGTAGCCGTTAAAGTCCTGCGCCCCGGTGTTGAGCGCGGGTTTAAGCGCGATCTGAAGAGCTTTTACCTCGCAGCACGTCTTGCAGAGCGCTTTAGTCCGGCAAGCCGTCGCCTTCGTCCAATCATGATGGTTGAGACCTATGAGCACGCTGTCATTTTAGAAATGGACCTGCGCATGGAAGCCGCAGCTCTTTCTGAAATGGGTGAAAACAGCAAGGATGACAAAGACTTTCGCGTACCTAGCGTAGATTGGCCACGCACTTCCCGTTCCGTGCTCACTATGGAATGGGTTGACGGTGTAAAGCTTTCTAATCTTGAAGGTATCGAGGAAGCAGGTCATGATTTGGCCGAGCTGGGCAACAAAGTAATCCAGACTTTCTTGCGCCATGCGGTACGAGACGGTTTTTTCCATGCGGACATGCATCAGGGCAATCTCTTCATTGAACCGGACGGAACTCTGGTGGCGGTCGATCTAGGGATTACAGGGCGTTTGGGGCTTTCTGAACGCCGCTTCCTGGCAGAAATTCTCTATGGCTTCATAACTCGCAATTACCTGCGAGTTGCCGAAGTTCATTTTGAAGCTGGGTATGTGCCTGCAGATCAGGACGTGAATATATTCGCGCAAGCAATTCGGGCGATTGGTGAGCCGATCCATGGGCATGATGCCAGTGAAATCTCAATGGCGCGTTTGCTGACACAGCTGTTTGAAGTGACTGAGATGTTCAATATGCACACTCAGCCTCAGTTGATTTTGCTACAGAAAAATATGGTTCTGGCAGAAGGTGTCGCCCGCTCGCTGAACCCCCATCTGGATATGTGGAACACGGCTGACCCTGTTGTAACCGGTTGGATCCAAAGAAACCTTGGCCCAATGGGGCGCATCACAGACCTTGCAACGGGTGTGACCGTTTTGGGGCGTCTGGCAAGTGATTTACCGATTATTGCTGATCGTGCGAGCAAGTTTTCTAATCAGCTGGAGTCGATGGCAAACAACGGTTTGAGATTCGATGAGGCAACGGCAGATGCGATTGGCAAGTCGGAAGCCAAGCATAGCCGGTCTGGACGTATCGCACTTTGGGTCATAGCAATCGCTCTTTCAGCAATTGCCTACGGCATCCATCTCTAAGACATTCTGAGTTGAAACTATGAAAAACGGGAGTTGTTACGCTCCCGTTTTTTATTGGTTAGCCGGCTATATCTGGAGAATCTAGAAATAATTGGATCATATTAAGTTACTGCATAAATTTATCTAAGATTTATATAGTCATTGCAATTGATGATATGAATTGTAGGCGGGTTGTTGCTCAATAAAACGTGCTAAAAGCAAGATAGCTTAAGAGAAGTATTTGAGATTTCTAAGGGTCTACTCGAAAGCCCGCAGATAATGCTCAAAGCAATTGTAAACTATCTTCCTGGAGGTGCCGCTGTGCCAGACAGTTCTGAACTGGGGACCCGTGAACGGTTACTTGATGCCGCAGAACGCTTGCTCGCTGAACATGGTCTTGCGGAAACTTCTGTAAGAATGATCACCGAAAAAGCTGATGCCAACGTTGCTGCAGTCAACTATCACTTTGGCAGCAAAGATGATCTCGTCAGGGCGGTCTTTATGCGCCGCCTTCGCGAAATTGATGATATGCGCATGCAACGTCTGGATGCGCTTGAAGTTGGCGGGCGCGAGCCCGACCTCGAAGAGATAACCCGCGCATTCATGGAACCCTTGATTGTACAAGGGATTTCACGAGATACCGGAAAGCTGGTTCCGTTTGTTGTTCTTATTCGTCAGGTCTTCTCTGACCCGGAATCCGGCCAGAAGATCATGCACTCATGGGAGCCGCCGAGGATTATTCTTCGCATCACAAAAGCGCTGGCGAAAGCCACAAAGAGCGACATCCCAACAGGCCCTCGCGCACAGTTGCTGATGATGCTCATGCACAGCGCAACGCTGGAAGCGTTATACGTGGTGACCGGAGCTTCCAAAGGTCCTTACGATGAAGAAATGGATCAGGATGAGATAGTCGAAGGCACTATTCGTTTTGTATCTAGCGGTATCCGTGCCTTCTTTATGGCTGGCGCGCTCGAAGAAGCCTGACATTCTGACTAAAATGGTGAGATGCGGCGGAGAGTCAGGTTTAGTCTGCCTCCGTCTTTGAGCAGGCTTGAGCTTCCGCCAAGGATGCGGTCAATACCGTGGTAGCAAAGCCGCGCCTCCCCTCCGAGTACAACAACGTCTCCTGAATTAAGCTTGAGTGACTGCGTCGGGCCTCCGCGTTTCACACCGCCGAGCCGAAAAATTGCTGTATCTCCAAGGCTGACTGACACAACCGGGGCTTCAAACGTCTTTTCATCCCTGTCTTGATGCATGCCCATTTTTGCCGTTGCTGCATAATAATTCACGAGGCAGGCTTCTGGCGCTGTCGGGCTGTCGCCAACCTTATTCCAAAGATCCTGCAGGACCTTAGGGATAACTGGCCAGGGCTGACCGGTCTCAGGATGTTGAGTTTGGTAGCGATAACCACTCCTGTCAGACACCCATCCCAATGTACCAAGATTGGTCATCCGAACAGAAAATGGCTTTCCTGTTCGCGGCATAACTGGCGTGAACAACGGAGCTTCTTTGACGAGATATCTGAGCGTATCGACAAGTCCCTTTTGCTCCTCCGGAGAGAAATATCCGGGCAGGTATTTGAAACCTTTAGGAAAGTCATCGCTCAATCGCATCTGGATATCTCTTTTACACCGAGCATAGCTACTAAAAAGACCGCTTACAAAACCGGAAAACTTGGAGGGATTAGCCGAAAGTGAATTTAACCCATATTCTCCAAAATAGTGGTTTCCCGGTTAAGGAGAACCACAAATGCACCTTCTACCTCCACTGCTTTCGGCTGTACTAAATATTTTTGCAGCATTTGTTTCACTCCTAATTCTGCTCGCGGTCATTGTGGCCATCGTTCTTTATGTTGTTGATCGACGCCAACACAAAGACGCGATTCGGCATAATTACCCCGTTGTAGGCCGCTTCCGATCACTCTTCGCGTATTTAGGTGAATTCTTTCGCCAGTACTTCTTTGCGATGGATAGAGAGGAAATGCCGTTCAACCGTGCCGAACGCACCTGGATAGATCGCGCATCCAAGGCTGAAGGCAACACAATGGCATTTGGGTCTACAAAAAACCTCAACTTGCCGGGCACAGCCCTGTTTGTGAATGCTCCTTTTGCAAAACTGGAGAAGGAGATTGACGAACCTGAACCGCTTCTCATTGGTCCTTATGTCGAAAATCCATATGTGCCACCCAGTTACTTTAATATCTCTGGCATGAGTTACGGGGCTATTTCCCGTCCTGCGGTTCTCGCCCTTTCGCGAGGTGCAAAAATGGCAAAGTGCTGGATGAACACCGGAGAAGGTGGCTTATCTCCTTACCATTTAGAAGGTGGCGCCGACATTGTCTTTCAAATGGGGACAGCAAAAAATGGTTGCCGGAATGATGACTCCACTCTCAATGAAGACAAGCTGAAGAAAATTACGGACAACGCTCAGGTCAAAATGGTCGAGATCAAGCTCGCTCAAGGCGCCAAACCCGGAAAAGGTGGTCTCTTGCCTGGTGGAAAGGTGACACCTGAGATAGCAGAAATTCGTGGGCTCAAAGTCGGGCAACCATCTCACGCTCCAAATCGTCACCCTGAAATCAGCAATACGGGTGAGCTTTTAGACTTCATCAGCCGCGTCCGCGCCATTGCCAAGAAGCCTGTTGGTTTCAAGACAGTGATAGGCTCAAGCGCTTGGGTGGAAGAGCTTTGTCGTGAAATTAACCACCGTGGGATCGAACATGCACCGGACTTTATCACCATAGATTCAGCAGATGGTGGTACGGGTGCGGCTCCGATGCCTCTTATGGACAACGTGGGACTAAGGATCTCTGAGGCACTTCCAATTGTCGATCATGTATTGCGAAAGCATGATCTGCGTGACCGTATCCGCATCATTGTATCTGGAAAGCGAATTACCCCATCCGCCGTTGCTTTAGTGTTGTGCTCAGGAGCTGATTTTGCAGTAACTGCCAGGGGCTTCATGTTTGCGTTGGGCTGTATTCAGGCAATGCGATGCAACAAGAACACATGCCCAACGGGTATCACCACACACAACGAAGCGCTTCAGGCTGGCCTGGACCCGACAGAGAAGAGCCACCGCGTTGCTGCCTATTGCCATAGCGTGCGGATGGAAGTCGATATGATTGCCCACGCATGCGGCGTTGATGCTGCAAGGCAGCTTTCACGAGAGCATGTGCGTATCGTCCAGGAAAGTGGGCACTCTGTCTCTCTTGAAGAGCTCTATCCACAAACACCCTCTTAGAAATGGGGGTAACGCAGAAAACGGGGATGCAATAGAGGTGTTTTCTGTGGTTTTCCAAAGAAAAGTTCATTTTCTTAACTCAGAAAATGGCTTCGGATAGATCTTGTGTCAATATATCGGGTCCTGTCCCTTGCAGGGGCAAGGGACCCCTCTTATATAGCCAATTGAAGTTTTCTTGCGTGTTTGCGACAACTCACGCAAGTGCAATGTATTGGGGACCGGTCGGATGCTGATCCGACATTATCCGAAGGCCTTTGGGGTTCGGGCGGTCTGCCGAAAGGAGAATGAAAACATGGCAAAGGTCATCGGTATCGACCTCGGCACGACAAATTCGTGCGTATCTGTAATGGACGGCAAGGACGCCAAAGTAATCGAGAACGCAGAAGGTGCGCGTACTACCCCTTCTATGGTTGCGTTTTCTGATGATGGTGAGAAGCTTGTAGGCCAGCCAGCGAAACGCCAGGCTGTTACCAACCCAACAGACACCCTGTTTGCTGTTAAGCGTCTCATTGGTCGTCGTTTTGATGATCCAACAGTCGCAAAAGACAAAAAGCTGGTTCCATACGAAATTGTTAAAGCTGACAACGGCGACGCATGGGTAGAGGCTGAAGGTGAAAAGTACTCCCCATCTCAGGTTTCCGCTTTCATTCTGCAAAAGATGAAAGAAACCGCTGAGAGCTTCTTGGGTGAGACTGTTACTCAGGCTGTTATTACAGTACCTGCATACTTCAACGATGCACAGCGTCAGGCAACTAAAGATGCCGGTAAGATCGCTGGTCTTGAAGTTCTGCGTATCATCAACGAACCAACCGCCGCTGCTCTTGCATACGGCATGGACAAGAACGACGGTAAAACCATTGCGGTTTACGATCTTGGCGGCGGTACCTTCGACGTTTCCGTACTGGAAATCGGCGATGGCGTATTTGAAGTGAAGTCCACCAACGGTGACACCTTCCTCGGTGGTGAAGACTTTGACATGCGTCTGGTTGACTACCTTGCGAATGAATTCAAAAAAGAGCAGGGCATCGACCTTAAGAACGACAAGCTCGCATTGCAGCGCTTGAAAGAAGCAGCTGAAAAAGCAAAAATCGAGCTGTCCTCCGCATCCCAGACTGAAATCAACCTGCCGTTCATCACAGCAGATGCTTCCGGTCCTAAGCACCTTACCCTTAAACTGACTCGCGCAAAGTTTGAGCAACTCGTTGACGATCTGGTTCAGCGTACTGTTGCTCCAATGAAAGCGGCTCTTAAAGACGCAGGCCTTGCAGCTGGTGAACTCGATGAGGTTGTTCTCGTCGGTGGTATGACTCGCATGCCAAAGGTTCAGGAAATCGTTAAGCAATTCTTCGGCAAAGAACCTCATAAGGGTGTAAATCCTGATGAAGTTGTTGCGATGGGTGCTGCAATTCAGGCAGGCGTTCTTCAGGGCGACGTTAAAGACGTTCTGCTTCTGGACGTTACACCTCTGTCCCTCGGCATCGAAACACTGGGTGGCGTATTCACTCGTTTGATCGACCGTAACACCACCATCCCTACTAAGAAGGGCCAGGTATTCTCTACAGCTGAAGACAATCAGACTGCAGTGACCATCCGCGTCTTCCAAGGCGAGCGTGAAATGGCTTCGGACAACAAGATCCTTGGTCAGTTTGATCTGGTTGGCATCCCACCAGCACCTCGCGGTGTTCCTCAGGTTGAAGTCGCCTTCGACATTGATGCAAACGGTATTGTGAATGTGTCTGCAACTGATAAAGGCACTGGCAAAGAACAGCAGATCCGTATTCAGGCATCTGGTGGTCTGTCCGATGCTGATATCGAGCAGATGGTGAAAGACGCAGAATCTCACGCTGAAGACGATAAGAAGCGTAAGGATCTGGTTGAAGCCAAAAACCAGGGTGAAGCACTTCACCATTCAACAGAGAAATCCGTCAAAGAGTATGGCGATAAGGTTTCAGACGAAGACAAGTCTGCAATCGAAGGCGCTTTGGCTGCATTGAAGGTGTCTCTGGACGGTGAAGATCTGGAAGATATCACTGCGAAAACCCAGTCTCTTGCAGAAGTTTCCATGAAACTTGGCGAAGCTATGTACAAGGACGCTCAGGCAGAGGAAGCCGGAGAGGGTGCTGAAGACGATGGTGAGCCAAAGCCAGTTGACGATGTGGTTGACGCAGACTTCGAAGAAGTTCGCGACGACGACAAAAAGTCCAGCTAACTAATACTTTTACCTCGCAAGCTCCTATGGGCTTGCGAGGTAAACTTTATTCAAGTATTTCCCGACTGTATGGAAGATTTTAGTCGAAGAGAACCTTTTGGGTGCAATTGCATTTGAGAGAGCTGCTTCCTACATATGGGTAGTTGGTAATGTGTGCGCTGCGCTTAAAGCTGCACCTCAATCACCGACTGAACAGTAAACAGTTTTGTTTTGAAGATGAGTGCAGTTCACGAGTGAGTTCGTTGCGAAAGCAAGAATTGATCTCGACTGCCCACAGTGACCTCGGACTGAGCTGATGTTCTCCTGAGGCTTCAGAACGCAGATAGACATCACGTCTTTGGAGCTTATTTCATAATGTCTAAACGCGACTACTATGAGGTGCTGGGGGTAGCACGGGAGGTCGACGAGAAGGCACTTAAGAGCGCTTATCGCAAACTCGCGATGAAATTCCATCCAGACCGAAACCCTGGTAATGATGAAGCGGAAGCAAACTTTAAGGAAGTAAGCGAAGCTTACGAAACCCTGAAAGACCCGCAAAAGCGCGCTGCCTACGATCGATTTGGCCATGCAGCCTTTGAAAACGGTGGCTTTGGTGGTGGCGGTGGAGCAGGTCCAGGCGACTTTGCTTCCTCCATGGCAGACATCTTCGATGAGTTCTTTGGCGGCGGTGGTGGCCGTCGTGGTTCTGGCCGCGAACGTGGCGCGGATCTACGTTACAATCTGGAAATCTCTCTTGAAGAAGCTTACGAAGGTAAGTCCGTCGAGATCGAGGTTCCAACCTCAGTAACATGTGAGCCGTGCAGTGGCTCCGGCGCAAAGTCCGGAACTCGTCCGTCCACTTGTCCAACCTGTGGTGGTGCTGGGCGCGTTAGAGCGGCTCAGGGCTTCTTCACCATGGAACGCACCTGTCCAACCTGTCAGGGCCGTGGTGAGATCATTACAGACCCATGTGACAGCTGTGGCGGTACTGGCCGGACAACAAAAGAGCGCACGCTCTCCGTGAATATTCCGTCAGGCATCGAAGATGGCACGCGTATTCGCTTGTCAGGCGAAGGTGAAGCCGGTGCTCGCGGTGGTCCCGCAGGCGATCTTTACATCTTCCTGTCCATTCGCCCGCATGAGTTTTTCCAGCGTGACGGTGCTGACATCTTCTGCCGCGTGCCGATTTCAATGACAACTGCCGCTCTGGGTGGTCAATTCGAAGTTCCTGCTTTGGATGGCAACACTGCGCGTGTGAAGGTTCCTGAAAGCACTCAGACCGGAAAGCAATTCAGGCTGCGCGGTAAAGGCATGCCGATTATGCGGTCTAGCCAGAAGGGTGACATGTATATCCAAGTTGCCGTGGAGACACCAGCAAATCTTACGAAGAGGCAGAAAGAGCTTCTTTCAGAATTTGAAGGTGAGTCTTCTGGTGAAAATCATCCTGAATCTACGGGCTTTTTTGCAAAGGCAAAAGATTTTTTGGAGAATTTCAAGGCATAGCTCTTTAAATTGCCACCAATCAGTAATATCTCAGTAGTACCCTTTGTTGATGCTACGGAGAGTTGAATGTTTCACGAAACGAGGTCACGGGCAGAAAATGCCTTGAACAAATTTCGTGAGCCTTCCAAATTTCTTCGGGCGTGGGTGGAAGCACCACTCACGACCGGAGCAGTTGCGCCATCAGGCCCTGTTCTCGCCCAGAGAATGGCAGAGTTCGTTCCCGTTCAGTCAAATAATCCGGTTTTAGAGTTAGGACCTGGCACAGGCCCGGTTACAAAAGCTATTCTGGAAGCAGGTATCTCAAAAGATCGCCTTACCTGCTTGGAGTACAGCACAGACTTCTGCGAGCATCTCAGTGACAAATTTGAGGGACTGAATGTGGTTCAAGGTGATGCTTACAACATGCGTCCCAGCCTTGAGCATATTGCCCCGAACTCGCTGTGCGCTGTGGTTTCGAGCTTGCCGCTTGTGTCCAGGCCGATGGAATTTCGCTTGAAGTGCATTCGTGATGCCTTTGCCCTTATGAGACCCGGTGCTCCCTTCATTCAGTTCTCATATTCTCTCGCGTCTCCGGTATCACTGAAATCCAAAATGTTCAGCTGGTCGAAAACTGGATGGATCGTGAAGAACATTCCTCCGGCTCGTGTCTGGATTTTCCGAAAGCCCTTTTGATTTCTCAAAGGCAGGCGTTTAGCAGCCAATCACCTAAAAACGCGTATCTTCCATAAACCTTACGCTTGGGTAGTATGAGGTACTCTTCGTGCCGACTTCAATCTGAGATCGTGCAGCTCTTGGACTAGAGAATGCAGAGCCATGTGGTGAGGATAGCCCTATGAAGCCAAAGATACTCGTTTTTTCAGGTTCAACCCGTCGAGGGTCCTACAATAAAATGCTGGCAGAGCTGATGGCGAAACACCTGACGATCGCCAATGCAGAAGTAACCACAATCAGCCTTGCTGACTATCCTTTGCCTATTTACGATGGTGATCTGGAAGATGATACAGGCATTCCAGAAAATGCATTCAAGCTCAGAAAGCTCATTGAGACCCACCATGGCATCTTCATCGCTAGCCCGGAATACAACTCATCCATCACGCCATTGCTGAAGAATACACTGGACTGGATCAGTCGCATCCAATTGCCAGAGGAAGAACCGCTTCAGCTCTTCCACAAGTCGATCTATGCCGTCGGTGGGGCTTCTCCAGGTGCGCATGGCTCTTTGAGAGGCCTCATGCACCTGAGGACCATCATGGAAGTGTCTTTAGGATGCCTTGTCCTGCCGGAAATGGTCTCTATTAACTTCGCGGGCAAGTCCTTTGATGAAAATGGCGACCTCACAAAAGATCACCAGATCAAGCGATTGCATAAGCTTGTTGACCGCTTCGTCAGTGAGGCAAGTCACGTAAAGCTACAGGATAACTGAGTTTTTTTAGCTTGCCGCATTGGCAATGCGGAAAGGACTACATACATAATACCGCAGACACAAATTTGAAATTGAGTTGCGCGGGAGTTTGCTCCGTTGCCGATAGAACTCTGGAGAAAAATGAATGAGTGAACCTGAACAGTGGCACGGCACAACCATCTTGACCGTGCGCAAAGGCGGCAAAGTCGTAATTGCTGGAGATGGTCAGGTGTCTCTTGGATCAACGGTCATCAAAGGCACTGCACGCAAGGTCCGTCCACTGGCAGGCGGTAAGGTTATTGCTGGCTTTGCAGGTGCGACTGCTGATGCGTTCACCTTGTTTGAGCGCCTTGAAGCCAAGCTCGAACAATATCCTGATCAGTTGATGCGTGCATGCGTTGAGATGGCGAAAGATTGGCGTACAGACCGTTACCTTCGCCGTCTGGAAGCCATGATGCTGGTTGCCGACAAAAAGCACTCTTTGGTGCTGACAGGAACCGGCGACGTGCTTGAGCCGGAGAATGGCGTCATGGGTATCGGTTCCGGTGGCAACTTCGCGCTGTCCGCAGCACGTGCGCTGGTTGATATGGACCTGACCGCAGAAGAGGTTTGTCGCAAGTCCATGACAATTGCAGCAGATATCTGCGTCTACACAAACAGCAACGTTACGGTTGAAGTACTCGACGAAGAGTAACTTTGGCTACAAGATACGACTGGAGATCAATAATTTTCGATCTCCAGTTCTGCGTTCAAGACACTTTTAGATCAGCTTAATTTGCTAAGCCAAGGATACTTGAAGCTTTTATTGTTCCATTTGGATTTGACGAGGAACTGATGATATCAAGAGCATCTCTTACCGGAGCCATCTCCGCAGGAATTATCAGCGCTGATCAAGCTGATAAGCTCGTCTCCTATTTATCTCTTCAAGCAGAAAACATTCAGAACCAACAAACATCTGAGAGCCTTCACGACCCAGAAGAGGTCCGGTTTACACGCGGCTTTCATGATATTTTCATTAGCCTCGGTATCCTAATTCTTTTTGCTGGCTATAGTATTGGGCTCGGTGAGCCGCTCACTCAAGGCGGTCTTCCTACAGCTGCTGTTGCTGGCGCTGCTGCCATCATCACATGGGTGTTGGCTGAATGGTTCACCAAGATTAAGAAGCTCGCGCTTCCTTCAATTCTGCTGACAGGATTGTTTGGAGGTTCAATTGCGCTTGTTGGATTTGGCCTGTTCACACCTGACGTTTTGAACAATGACTCCGAATCCATTCAGGTCATCCTGAGTTCCATCTTCGCTTTAGTGGGCGCTTCTTTGTTTTACTGGCGTTTTAAAGTCCCGATCACACTGACTGTCATTGTTGCAGGGATCATGGGCTTGATCGTAGGCGCGTTGACATTGGTAACTGACACTAAGATTCTTGATTATCTGTCCTGGGTTTCGTTGGTCTGCGGTCTGTTTGCATTCGCTTGCGCGATGTATTTTGATACCAAAGACACCAAGCGGGAAACACTCAACACAGACAAGGCTTTTTGGCTTCACCTGCTTGCTGCCCCCCTTATCGTTCATTCCATCTTGAGTGGAATGTATCTTGAACAGCAAACAGAAGCTTATGCCTTGGTCTCCATTGCTGTTGTCCTGGCATTTGGTGCGGTTGCTCTCATCATTGACCGTCGTGCAATGCTGGTTGCGGCGCTGAGTTATCTAGGCTTCGCATTAGCCTATTTGCTGGAGTCTGCTGACTTTTCTGCATCGCAGCTAACTGCTATCTCCCTTGTATTGCTTGGGAGTTTTGTTTTGCTACTCGGTTCAGGCTGGAACGTGGCGCGACGGATCGTCATGCGCCCTCTTGCAGGAACCTCACTCACTACATATCTGCCACCTATCCGGAACTAGAAAGTAAGAAAATGACAAATTTCTCTCCTCGGGAAATCGTTAGTGAACTCGATCGCTACATCATCGGCCAGCATGACGCAAAACGTGCAGTTGCGATTGCACTGCGCAACAGATGGCGGCGTCAGCAGTTGGATGAAGAGCTGCGCGAAGAAGTTCAGCCAAAGAACATTCTCATGATTGGCCCAACTGGTGTTGGTAAAACTGAGATCTCTCGTCGTCTTGCTAAGCTTGCGAATGCTCCTTTCACAAAAGTTGAAGCAACCAAGTTTACCGAGGTAGGGTACGTTGGCCGTGATGTAGAGCAGATCGTTCGTGATCTGGTCGAATCCAGCATTGCTCTCGTACGCGAGCAAAGCCGTAAAGAAGTCGAGGCGAAAGCACATGTTCTTGCTGAAGAGCGTGTTCTGGATGCGCTGGTCGGCAACAATGCAAGCCCATCCACTCGCGATACCTTCCGTAAGAAATTGCGTGAAGGCGATCTCGACGACAAAGAAATTGAAGTTGAGGTGCGTGCCAATCCACAGATGCCAAGCTTTGATATTCCTGGCATGCCAGGGGGCAGTGTCGGTGTCATGAACATCTCCGATATGTTGGGCAAAGCATTTGGTGGTCAGACCAAGCCGAAGCGCACAAACGTCAAAGATAGCCACAAGCTGCTTCTGGCGGAGGAGTCCGACAAGCTTCTTGATGAAGAGAAGGTTGTTCAAGAGGCAATCGAGCTGGTTGAAAACTCCGGTATTGTTTTCCTTGATGAGATCGACAAAATCTGCGGGAAAGATGGCCGTAACGGTGGTGATGTCTCCCGCGAAGGCGTTCAACGTGATTTGCTGCCGCTGATCGAGGGCACTGTTGTATCAACAAAGCATGGCCCGGTGAAAACAGATCATATTCTGTTCATCGCTTCTGGCGCATTCCACGTCTCAAAGCCATCAGACCTTCTGCCTGAACTTCAGGGCCGTCTTCCGATCCGTGTTGAGCTGAAAGCGCTGACGAAAGAAGATTTTGTCAAGATCCTGACAGAAACCGAAGCCAGCCTGATCAAGCAGTATGTTGCATTGATGGCGACGGAAAGCGTGAGCATCGAATTTACCGAGGATGCAATCGATGAGATTGCGACAATCGCTGTTGATTTGAATGCGACGGTCGAAAACATTGGGGCTCGCCGTTTGCAGACTGTGATGGAGCGTGTGCTGGATGAGATTTCCTTCGCCGCACCAGACAAGTCTGGTGAGCAGGTCACAATTGATGCAGCCTACGTGAAATCGAATGTGAGCGAACTGGCCAAGAATGTCGATTTGTCTCAGTTCATCCTCTAACTGACGAAAAAATCAGTCGGAAAAAGAAAACCTAACGGAATGTGGCAAGGAAAAATACTTGCCGCATACCACCTCAAGTGGCAGCATGCCGACATGGTAGCTATTCGCAAAAGTAATGAAGAAGGTCACGACCGAAAGTTTCTGGTTGTAGTCGATGACACTCCAGAATGTGGTCGAGCCATCGTTTATGCCTCAAAGCGTGCGGCCCGCACCGGCGGTGTCGTTCTCTTGCTCTTTGTCATTGCACCCGGAAACTTCCAGCATTGGCTAGGGGTTGAGGACATCATGCGCCAGGAAGCGCGCGATAATGCAGACACCATTTTGGCTAAAGCTGCCGAAAGAGTGAGAGCGGCTGCACGGACAGAGCCAGAGTTGGTTGTGCGTGAAGGTCACCAGTCAGATGAGATCATTGACCTGATTGAAGAAGATGCAGACATTGCGATTCTTGTATTGGCGGCAGGAACCAGCAAAGAAGGCCCTGGGCCTCTTGTTTCATCTATTGCGGGCAAATCAGCTGGAACATTCCCTATTCCGACAACCATCGTACCAGGTAATTTGGACGATGATGCACTAGATGCTCTTGCCTGATCAGGTTTACCTATCATATAGAACTTGAAAACAGTCATTGCTGAAGCGTGAAGTAGTGTAAACTGTGCTGCGACTGCTTGCGAAAGCTCTTTGGCATAAAAATCGGAAACAAAACCATGTTCATTCAGACCGAAGCGACACCAAATCCGGCAACACTCAAGTTTTTGCCTGGCCGCGTAGTATTGTCGGAAGGCACACGCGATTTTCGCTCGGCAGGAGAAGCCACAATATCACCGCTGGCGGAGAAGCTTTTTACTATTCCAGGCGTGGTTGGCATCTTCTTTGGTCATGACTTTATCACAGTAACCAAGGATGAGACTGACTGGCAGCATATGCGCCCGGCCATTCTTGGTGCGATCATGGAAAACTTTATGGCCAACACCCCGATCCTGAAAGGTGAGGAAGCTGGTGATGGCGATACAGGAGAAGAGTTCTTCGACGCAGAAGACGAAGAGACTGTAAACATGATCAAGGAGCTGCTCGAAACCCGCGTACGCCCTGCAGTTGCTCAAGATGGTGGTGACATAACATTCAGGGGATATCGTGAGGGTATCGTTTATTTGAGCATGCGCGGCGCCTGTGCAGGTTGCCCATCCTCAACGGCAACACTGAGCCATGGGATTCAGAACCTGATGCGGCATTTCATCCCAGAAGTTCAAGAAGTTAGACAAATGTAGTTTTTGCTAATGTAAATCTTCTGAAACAGGGCAGCACCAGCTGCCCTTTTTGCTGCAAGGCCCAAAAATACTCCGGGTGTTAAACGAATTGGTTGCTCGACAACCAGCTGCCCTAACGATAAGCCGAACTTATGAAGTTGCTTGCTATTGATACCGCACTAAGTACCTGTGCTGCCGCCGTTTTAACTGATGAAGGCGGAGCGCCGGATATCGTCTCCCAATGCGAAGACCTCGGACGAGGTCATGCTGAACGCATTATGGGCATGGTTGCGAGTGTCATGACGGACTCCTCGACAACGTTTAACTCACTGGACCGCATTGTTGTGAATGTTGGTCCGGGCAGTTTTACAGGTCTACGTGTCGGCCTTTCCATTGCGCGTGGGTTTGGTCTCGTTCTCGAAAAGCCTGTTGTTTCGGTCACAACATTGGCTGCAATTGCACACGAGTCTTTGGACGCTGCTCCCGTCAGAAAACCAATTCTGGTGGTTCTCGATGCGCGTCGCAATGAAGTCTACTGTCAAAATTTTGATGAAACTGGTGCTCCGATTGGAGAGGCTCGTGTTTCAACCGTCAAGGACCTCTCACACAATCTCGATGCAGAGACCCTTCTGGCAGGCTCTGCTGCACAGGCTGTCGCCAATGCTGCAGGCGTAGATAAGTCTCGCGTTTGCAATGATGCCGCTGCTGCATCGATTGACTACATCGCAAAGCTCGGTAAAGGTGCAAAGCGTCAGGATAAAGCTCCGATGCCGCTCTACCTTCGGGCTCCTGATGCTATTCCGGGTGAGAAAGGAAAGGTTCGTCGTCAATGAAGTCCTGGTGGACATCAGAAAAGCCGCCGGTTATCGAGCGTGCTGAGAAAGACGACCTGCCTAAACTGGCGAAACTTCACGCCGAGTGCTTCAAGCAAAATTGGGGTACAGCAGAACTCGCCGCAATCTTTGAACAAAAAGGCGTTTTCTTCCTGTCTGCCCGCACCTCTGGTGTGGCTGGCAAAACCGATCTCGGTTTTGTCGTGATCCGCTCTATCGCTGGAGAGGCCGAAGTTTTGACCATAGCGGTCTCCCCCAGACAACAGAATAAGGGGATAGGGCGAAAACTTATGGAAGCCGCCATCTTCCAGCTTTACTCTGATCGTACCGAAGCGCTGTTCTTGGAAGTGGATGACACGAACAGCTCCGCACTGAAGCTCTATAAAAATTTGGGCTTCAAGCAGGTTGGAGAAAGAAAAGCGTATTATGCGGCTAGCGAAGGCAGTGGAACAGCGCTTGTTATGCGTTGCGATCTCGTTTAAGCGACACTACGCATGTGAGATGAGGCTTTTAGCTCACGCTCAAACCGCGTTACAGTGAAACAGGTTCTTTTCTCTCACAGTTTTGAGGGCTAGGATACCAACGCAGACTGGAACTGTGGTGCCTGTGTGATTTTGAGGAATTGGGGCAAATGACGGCAGAAGAAAAAATGACGCTGATTGAAATGTGTGCTCATAAGGGTATGCGGATGACAGAACAGCGCCGCGTGATTGCTGATGTAATTCAGTCTGCTGAAGACCACCCAGATGTGGAAGAGCTTTACAGAAGAGCTTCCAAGATCGATCCGAAGATCTCTATCTCAACTGTTTACCGCACAGTGAAGCTTTTCGAAGATTCCGGTATCATCGAACGTCATGATTTTCGCGATGGTCGCTCCAGATACGAAACCGTTTCTGACGAGCACCACGATCACCTGATCGACCTGCGTACGGGTGATGTGATCGAGTTCCGTAGCGAAGAAATTGAAAAAATGCAGGAAGAAGTCGCACGTAAGCTGGGCTTCAAACTGGTTGATCATCGCTTGGAGCTCTACGGTATTCCGCTAGACGAAAAATAGGGGCCGTGCATGGCAACTGTCAGAGCAGTTTGCATACTTGCCGCACTAACACTCTTAACGCTGACCCTCGTTCCCCCTCAGTGGGTAGCAATGAAGCTAGGTTGGCCGATACAGCGGCAAATCCCTCTGCTCTGGCACAAGGCAGCGTCTCGTTTAATTGGACTGCGCATCCGGCAGCATGGAGAAATGGCGTTGGAGCGCCCTCTTCTCGTCACGTCCAATCATTGCTCCTGGTTGGATATTGTCGTTATCGGATGCACCAAGCCGCTGAGTTTTATTGCTAAGTCTGAAGTTGCTGGTTGGCCAGTCTTTGGCCAGTTTGCCAAGCTCCAGCGGACGGTCTTTGTTAATCGACAACGCAGAACTGACACTGGGCGTGTCGCCAAGGAAGTCGCTCAGCGTATGGCTCAAGGCGATGCGATGGTGTTGTTCGCCGAAGGTACATCCAGCAATGGCAACGAAGTATTGCCATTCCGGTCTGCACTTGTTGGAGCCGTTCATCACGCAATGAATGTAGGCGAGAAAGACGTTGCTTATGTGCAGCCTCTCTCAATTGCCTATACGCGCCTGCAAGGCATGCCAATGGGGCGTTTCTGGCGCGCTCATGTTGCTTGGTATGGAGACATGGAACTGGCCGGTCATCTCTGGTCTGTCGTCAAAGAAGGCGGGCTGGACGTCGATTTAACATGGGGAACTCCTGTTCCTATCGAAAAAGCAACCAATCGCAAACGCTTAACACGGGACTTGGAAGAGCAAGTCAGAGGGATGACCATTGAAGCATTGCAGGGAAATGGTCCCAAACAAGATGAGCAGGCTCGGGCCTGATCAAGACAAGGCTTCTCTTTCTGCGTAAAACAGAGTAAAGCTCTCCAAATTCTGAAAATGACGAGCTGACGTTGCTGATGATTCAGGCAGATGCGCTCGAATTGCTGGGCATTAAAAGAAGAAGATACTCCGGCAGCAGATCCACTTGAGGATTTAATGGATAATCTAGTAGAGAACGAAAACCTGAGCCAATCCGAAAACACTGCGGAGGCGCTCGAAAAGAACGAAGCGACCCGTAAGGTTTTCATCAAGACTTATGGCTGTCAGATGAACGTCTACGACTCCGATCGTATGAACGATGCGCTGACCAACGATGGTTACGTCAAAACAGAAAGTCCGGATGATGCGGATCTGGTTATCCTGAATACTTGCCACATTCGCGAAAAGGCGGCAGAAAAGGTATATTCCGAACTTGGCCGTATCCGTAAGTTAAAGGAAGCGAAAGCCAAAGACGGCAAGCAGATGATGGTGTCTGTCGCTGGCTGTGTCGCTCAGGCTGAAGGTGCGGAGATCTCCCGTCGAGCGCCTATCGTTGACCTTGTTGTTGGTCCTCAGTCTTACCACCGCCTTCCAGAGTTGCTGAACCGTGCATCCAACGGATCAAAGGTCGTCGAGACCGAGTTTGATATTCAGGAGAAATTCAAGCACCTTGCAACACCTTCCAAGGAAGCAGTCCGTAAGCGCGGAGTAACTGCATTTGTGACCGTTCAGGAAGGTTGTGATAAGTTTTGTACCTTCTGTGTGGTGCCTTACACCCGCGGTGCTGAAGTCTCCCGTAAGGTTGAGCAGATTGTTATGGAAACCGAGCGCTTGGCAGCTGCTGGTGTCCGTGAAGTGACCTTGCTCGGCCAGAACGTCAACGCATGGCACGGTGAAGGTCCTGATGGCCGTGAATGGGGCCTTGGTGAGCTTCTGTTCCGCTTGGCAAAGATCGATGGCATTGAGCGCCTGCGCTACACCACGTCCCACCCACGGGATATGGAAGACAGCCTGATTGCAGCTCATCGCGATCTTGATATTTTGATGCCTTATCTGCATTTGCCAGTTCAGTCTGGGTCCGATGCGATCCTGAAGGCAATGAACCGCAAACACACCCGTGATGACTATTTCCGTCTGATCGACCGTATTCGTGAAGCGCGTGATGATATCGCGCTCTCCGGTGACTTTATCGTTGGTTTCCCGGGTGAAACTGATCAAGACCACAAAGACACTCTGGATCTGATCCGCAGGGTCACTTATGGCTCCGCATTCTCCTTCAAATACAGCCCGCGTCCGGGTACTCCGGGAGCAACATTGGAAGAGCAGATCGACGAGCAGGTGAAATCCGAGCGCTTGGCTGAATTGCAAGATCTGCTCAGCACCCAGCAAAAAGACTTCAATGCGTCATTGATTGGCAAAACAATTAATGTACTGTTTGAGAAGGAAGGCCGCAGAGAAGGTCAACTTGCAGGTCGTTCACCTTGGCTCCAGCCAGTTCATGTAAATGCGCCGTTGGACCTGTATGGTGAAATCAGATCAGTAGAAATTGTCGCTGCCAGCGCAAATAGTCTGGAAGGCCGCCTTGTTTAGGTGCATGATGCTCCCAGATTCTCGCGTAAAAGCGAACGGAGGCATTATTTGAAGGGCAGAGCCCAGACAACGTCCGCTTCAAGGACGGCCATGCGCCCCATTGCGGCATCAGATATGATGCATGTGGTATTGGCATTCGAAGACAACAGGCTTGTGAGCGATCTGTTCGGTCAGTTCGACCAGAACCTTGCGCTGATTGAACAGCGGTTAGGTGTTGAGGCAGTCGCGCACGGCAATCAGGTCACCATTCGCGGCAATAAAACGTCAACAGAGCAGGCTAAGCTTGCTTTGGAGTCGCTTTATACGCGTCTTCAGGGTGGTCATGACATCACGCCTGGCGATGTTGATGGCGCTATCCGTCTGGCAGAGGTCGCTGAAGCTCAGCTCTCCTTGCCAACGATGGAGCCCAAGTCCCGTATGGCGTTTGCGCAGATAGCAACGCGCCGCAAAACTCTGGTTGCCAGAACAGCTGCTCAGGATGCTTACATCCGGGCAATGGATCGTTCTGACCTGACTTTTGGCGTTGGTCCTGCTGGGACGGGTAAAACCTTCCTTGCGGTCGCTTATGCTGCTGCATTGCTGGAGCGTGGTGAAATTGATCGCATGATCTTGTCCCGTCCAGCTGTTGAAGCTGGCGAACGTCTTGGCTTTTTGCCGGGCGATATGAAGGATAAGGTCGATCCGTATCTGCGCCCGCTCTATGATGGTCTCAATGAGATGATGGCACCGGAAAAGCTGGAACGTGGCTTGGAAAGCGGCATGATCGAAGTAGCGCCCCTCGCTTTTATGCGTGGCCGCACACTCTCAAATGCGATCGTTATTCTCGATGAAGCCCAGAATACGACAACGATGCAGATGAAGATGTTCCTGACACGCTTGGGCGAGAACTCCAAGATGATCGTGACAGGTGATCCAAGTCAGGTTGATTTGCCTCCCGGCCAGATGTCTGGCTTGCGTGAAGCATTGAAGATCCTTGACGGTGTCGAAGGTATTTCTCGCGTGGACTTCACAGAAAGTGATGTTGTTCGTCATGAGCTGGTGGCACGCATTGTAGGTGCGTACGACAGCGAGAGCCGACGTCGACTGGAAGCTAAAGAACGTAGGCAAGCTGAAGAGGCTGCCAAAGAAAAAGAAGAGCAAGGCTCCCAGGAATGAATACAGCTTGCCCGGTACACATCGACCTGTTGATTGAAGCAGGCGATTGGGAGAGTGAAGAACTATTGGAAGCGATTGCTGAAAAGGCAATCGCTGCCGCTTTTGCAACAAGTGAGCTGAGTGTAATAGAAAACACAGAAGTTTCTCTTGTCTTCACAGATGATGCCCATATTCAGGAATTGAATAAGACGTGGCGTGAGAAAGACAAGCCAACAAATGTCTTGTCTTTTCCGGGAGACGATAGCGAGGAACCGCCATTTGGCCCGCTATTAGGTGATATTATTATTGCAAAAGAGACGGTAAAGCGCGAAGCTGTAGAGCTTGAAATTCCATTTGAACACCATTTGATTCATCTTATTGTTCATGGAACCCTTCATCTTTTTGGATATGATCACCAAATAGATGAGGAAGCGGAAGAAATGGAAGCGGAAGAACGCCTGATTTTGGCGAGCCTACAAATCCCCGATCCATACAAAGATGCGCCATTATCGGCAGATAAGTAAACCCCGGTATTCACGGTGAATACAGGGAACAACGAGAGAGAGATGAGCCCGGAACCTCGAAGTACAGAAGGTGCAAGCACCTCCGTTCAGGCTGAAACTGTAGAGCCTGCAAGTAGTACCGGCACAGCTGTTGCCGAAGATACCTCTGAGCCACAAGCGATGAAGCCTGGTGTCCTGACCAGGCTGAAATCAAAACTGAACCCGTTTAGAGGTTTCCGAAGAAGCGCGGCTGTTTCATTGCGCGAAGATTTGGAAGATGAACTCGCCCGCGATAGTGAAGGTGCTGATGCTGCCTTTACTAAAGAAGAGCGCGAGCTGCTGACAAATATCCTCCAAATGCGCGAATCTCGAGTTGAAGATGTCATGATTCCACGGGCCGATATTGAGGCTGTGGAAGATACAACGACAATCGGTCAGGTGATGGCCTTGTTCAGGGCATCTGGTCACTCTCGTATGCCTGTTTATCACGACAATCTGGATGATCCGCGAGGCATGGTCCACATCAAGGATTTGATGTCTTATTTCGTCGAGCTGGCTGTAAAAGCCAAGAAGACGGATGTGCCTTTGACCTTGGTGAAACCAGAAAAGAACTCTTCCGAGAAGTTGACAGAAGAAAAGTCTCTGCTAGATCTGTCTTGTGTTGATCTCTCAACGCCATTGAACGCGACAGGCCTGATCCGGCCTCTGCACTTTGTACCTCCATCCATGTCTTCCTCTGACCTGATGAAGAAGATGCAGGTAACCCGTGTGCAGATGGCGCTTGTGATCGATGAATACGGTGGAACCGACGGCTTGGTATCCCTTGAGGATATCGTTGAGACCGTAGTCGGCGACATTGAAGATGAGCATGATAAGGACGAAGAAGAACTTATCATGAATGTCAGTCCAGGTGTTTGGGTCGTTGATCCTCGAATTGATCTGGAAGACCTTCAGGAAGAGCTCGGAGCGGATTTCAAGCTCGTCGAAGAGCAGACGGAAGAAGTGGATACCCTTGGTGGTCTCTTGTTCTCTATTCTGGACAGGGTCCCGGTCCGCGGAGAGCTGATCATAGATAAAACCTTGCCAGCCTTCGAGTTCGAAGTAATTGATGCTGACTTACGCCGCATTAAACGCCTTCGTATCTCCAAGCGCCGAGTTGATCAGCGCGTGGCAGTTCAGAGAATACGCCCACGCAGGCCGGAAGCTGCAGAATAAGCAGCGCAAATTTGAATTTTTACCTATGATATTCGGGAGTGGGGAATGGTCTCTGCCATTGATAAGTCTCGAACTCTGATAAGCAGTCTTCGGGAATTATCAGGGTGGAGACGCGGACTTCTTGCTTTTACAGGAGGAATAGCATCTGCCTTTGCGTTTCCTCCGTACGGCGCCTTTCCCATCCTTTGGGTGGCACTGCCATTACTGATCATTCTTCTCGATGGAGTTACTGATCAAACCGTAGGTCAACGTAAAGCCCGTTTTTTTGCGTTCTTTCGTGTTTCCTGGGCGTTTTTCTTCGGGTTCTTCCTGATCGGATTGTTCTGGATTGCAGAAGCGTTTCTGGTTGATGCCAAGAGCTACGCTTGGATGATCCCTTTCGCGCTGGTCATACTGCCCGGTGGTCTTGCTTTGATCCCGTCATTGGTGCTGGGTGGAGCCTCCTTATTTTGGACGCGTGGGGTCTCGCGTATTCTGCTTTTTGTGGTTGCTTTGGCTCTTTCCAACTGGCTGCGTGGGCACATGCTCACAGGCTTCCCTTGGAATGTGTGGGGCTATGCCTTTGCCGAAAACCTGACGCTGATGCAAAGCTTCTCTGCCTTGGGAATTTACGGTGTCGGTTTTCTTGTATTGTTCCTGTTTTCGATGCCTGTTGTGCTGATTGACCGAAGGCGTAAGGCCGCTGCTGCCTATATCTCCGCGTGTGTGCTGGTATGGGCCAGCGTGGTTGCATACGGAACGAATAGGTTGCAGGCCCCTCAACAGGCGGTTGAGGGGCTTCAGGTGTTGGTAATACAACCCAATGTACCTCAAGCGGACAAGTGGAAGCCCGAGAACAGGCAAAGGCTCCTACCGCTCTATCTGCAGCAAACACAGCAGGCACTTTCTGAACTGAAACTGGATACCGAGACCCTCATTTTCTGGCCTGAATCAGCTTTTCCATTCCTGTTGGATGAGGAACCTGGGGCTCTGGATGCCATCGGAGCCACGCTTCCCCAAAATACTATGTTGATTACAGGTGGTATTCGCCGCGAACTGTCCGAGAACGGGAATCTCTTTTTTAACAGTACTTTTGTTGTGTCAGACGAAGGTGCACTCATAGATATCTATGACAAAGTGCGTCTGGTTCCGTTCGGGGAATATTTGCCAAAGCGCTGGCTTCTACAATCCATTGGTGTGGAGCGCCTCGTTCCGGCTCCAGCAGATTTTACTGCAGGGACACGACACAAAAAAATAGATTTAAAAAATTCACTTAGTTTCCAGCCCCTGATTTGTTATGAGGCAATCTTCCCGCAAACTGTTCTTCCAGAATCTGAGCGACCTAACTTGCTCGTAAATCTAACGAATGACGGATGGTTTGGCGAAACAGCAGGTCCATATCAACATTTGGCTCAGGCAAGAATTAGAGCAGTTGAACAAGGCGTGCCGTTGGTGCGTGCTGCAAATACTGGTATTTCCAGTCTAGTAGATTCCAATGGTAGAATACTCGCAGAAGTTGTTCTAAATAAAAAAGGTAGTTTCAGTAGTGAATTGCCTAAAATACTAAGACCCACGCCTTACGTGAGGGTGGGTGATTCAATTTTTTGGGGAATTATTCTAGTAGTTGTTAGTCTCCTATTGGTGATGGAGAAATTATTACCTACCCGTAGAGATTGACGAATGCACGCAAATGTCGTCATCTAATACACGTAAAGGTTTTCGTCTGGATCGTCAGATTTGGCCTCAAAAAAACCTTATGGGCCTGCCACCGATGCCTCTGTCAGAGGTTGTTTTGGCAATTGTCGAAATGCAGGTTTGATGAATTGCGTTCTTGCGAGAGTTGCTGAAATGCGCTCTCGTTTAAATAAAAACCCACGGTAAGGCACCGTAAAAAACCAAAGAAGAGGGCCTTTGATAATGCCCAGCAAAAAAGCACCAAACCCTATCGATATTCATGTCGGCAGCCGTGTACGTTTGCGCCGCATGATGCTTGGCATGAGTCAGGAAAAACTTGGCGAAAGCCTTGGTATTACATTTCAGCAAATTCAGAAGTATGAAAAAGGGACCAACCGGATTGGTGCAAGCCGCTTGCAGCACATTGCTACCATTCTGAAAGTGCCTGTCGCCTTTTTCTTCGAAGATGCTCCAGGAACCCCGGATGAGACGCCTGGCGTTGGTGATAACCCACAAACCACGTACGTCGTCGACTTTTTGTCATCTTCTGATGGTTTAGCTCTCAATAAGGCTTTCGTTCGCATAGAAAACCCGAAAGTTCGCAAAAAGGTTGTAGAGCTCGTCAAGAGTCTTGCTGGGGATGAAGATTAAGTTTGTGATCCGTAAAATTTCGCAATTCTCCGGCAATTTTGATCTAAATCTCTTGACGTAATCGACATTCCTTGTTTGATGTAACACCAGAAGCGACGGATATGCCGTCGCTTCAATTATATTTTTCTTCCCAGAAGGACGTTTGCCAATGGCTCGTCAGAACTACGTGTTCACGTCGGAATCGGTTTCAGAAGGCCATCCCGACAAAGTCTGCGATCGCGTTTCAGACACGATTGTAGACGCATTTCTCAAGGAAATGCCAGAAGCCCGTGTAGCGTGTGAGACGCTTGCAACAACGAACAAACTTGTTATTGCAGGTGAAACTCGCGGCCCGGCCTCTCTTACAAAAGAATATTTGGCTCACATTGCCCGCCTTGCTGTAAAGGATATCGGGTATGAGCAAGCCGGCTTTAGTTGGAAAGACTTGGATGTCCAGGTTCTTTTGCATGGCCAGTCCGCTGATATTGCTCAGGGCGTAGATGCTGCTGACAATAAGGATGAAGGTGCCGGCGATCAGGGTATTATGTTTGGTTACGCATGTCGCGAAACCGAAGAGTTGATGCCAGCTCCAATCCTATATTCCCATAAGATCTTGCGTTTGCTGGCTGATGCTCGCAAATCCGGCAATGAGCCTATGCTTGGTCCTGATGCGAAAAGTCAGGTTTCCATTCGCTATGAGAATGGTAAGCCGGTAGAGGCAACGTCCATCGTGCTGTCCACTCAGCATCTGGATGAAACCATGACATCTGACGATGTGCGTGCTGTTGTCGAGCCCTACATCCGTGCAGCTCTGCCAGGTGATTGGGTGACCAGCAACACCATCTGGCACATCAATCCAACCGGCAAGTTTGTGATTGGCGGTCCTGATGGCGACTGTGGTCTCACTGGCCGTAAGATCATCGTAGACACCTACGGTGGCGCAGCTCCACATGGTGGTGGTGCATTCTCGGGTAAAGATCCGACCAAGGTTGACCGCTCTGCTGCATACGCCGCTCGCTATCTCGCGAAAAACGTTGTGGCTGCTGACTTGGCAGACAAGTGCACCATTCAGCTGGCTTATGCGATTGGTATCGCCGAGCCGCAGTCTGTCTTCGTCAATCTGCACGGTACTGGCCGTGTTGAAGGCGAGCGCGTTGAAGCTGCAATTCGTGAAGTCATGAGTTTGACCCCGCGCGGCATTCGCGAGCACCTCAACTTGAACAAGCCAATCTACGCACGTACAGCGGCTTACGGTCACTTTGGCCGCGAAGCTGAAGGTGATGGCGGTTTCTCTTGGGAGAAAATCGACCTTGTCCATAACCTGCGTGATGCTGTAGAGAAAGCCTACGCTTAACCTCTAACGCTAGAGAATGAACAACTGGCCGGAGCGACCTCTGGCCAGTTTGTGTTTATGAGAACGATGGTAGATCACTACAAAGGCTCTTTTTTCGGCCGCCGTGTCGGAAAGCCCGCAAGTCCGCGACAATCGCAGTTACTTCAGGATGTTATGCCACAAGTGGCATTGGACCTGACACAAACACCTCCAGAAAATCTGGCAGAGTTATTCCCCGTCCCAGTAAAGAGCGTTTGTCTTGAAATTGGCTTCGGGGGATCTGAGCACCTTATTCATCGCGCGAGAGAAAATCCTGAAATCGGATTTATCGGGTGTGAGCCGTTTAGTTCCGGCATTATCAAGGCTGTCTCCAGCATTGAAGAACATGGTCTCAAAAATATTCGCTTGTATGATGACGATGCAGGAAAGTTGCTCGACTGGCTTCCGGCTGCATCATTGGATATGGCTTATCAGCTATACCCAGATCCATGGCCAAAGAAGAAGCACTGGAAGCGTCGCTTTGTAAACCAGATCAATCTGACACGTATTGCACGTGCTCTGAAATCAGGATGCGAATACCGATTTGCGAGCGATATCGACACCTATGTGGATTGGACGCTGTCCCATTGTCGCAGGCATCCAGCCTTTGAATGGAGTGCAGAATGCGCTTCTGACTGGCGCACGCCATGGCACAACTGGCCAGGTACGCGGTACGAACGCAAGGCACACCGTGAAGGTAGAATTGGCCGTTACCTGACATTTTTACGGGTTGAAGAGACGAAAACCTAAAGGGGACTCGCTTTTGTCTGCGCTCATCTTTGATTTTCTGTTGCATACAGTGGTCAAATGACTATATTGCAGAGCAAGAGTTCTCTATCGGCTCAGTTAAGAGCATTGAGGAGTGGGCCCCGAAAGGACCCGCTCTTTTTTATTAGCTAAGTCGGTAGTGATGCCTGACTGTCGAAATTCAGGTATCCGAAATAACTGCCAAAGGCACTAAGCATGTCTTTGCATTAAGACGATAGGTACCAAGTGGACGAAACCGATCCCCGGATTATAAAGGAAAAGGGCCTAGAGGCTCGCGTAGCTGAAATTGTCGAGCCGGTCGTTGCTGATCTGGGCTATCGGCTGGTGCGCATCCGTGTAAACGGAAACAATGGCTGCACCCTTCAAATCATGGCAGAGCGTCTGGATGGGACGATGGCTGTTGAAGATTGTGAAGAAATCAGCCACGCAGTTTCCCCGGCGCTGGATGTGGATGATCCAATCTCTGGTGCCTATCATCTCGAAATTTCATCTCCAGGTATTGACCGCCCGCTCGTTCGCGCAGGCGACTTCGAGCGCTGGGCCGGACATGTTGCGAAAATCGAAATGTCTGTGCCGCAAGCTGGGCGTAAGAGATATCGTGGACACATCATCGGTGTGGAAGATGGATGCGCGCTTATCAGAATGACCGATGTTCAGGAAGGTCAGGATGAGGCAGCACGTCTTCCTTTGGATGAGATTGGGTCAGCCGTATTGGTTTTGACTGATGAACTGGTCGATGCGGCATTGAAAGCCGATAAAGCCGCAAAAGCAGCCCGTGGGGAGCCTACGGACGACGACAGTTACCTCAATCACTGATTAGCTGTTCTTGTTGCGCAATGGGTTATGGGCGGTTCCGGTTTTAAAGAGCCACCCTTTTGTTTTGATGTTCCTGCTGGTGTGAAGGAAGGCAGGGCGTGGAAGGAGTTGACGAGGAATGGCTATCAGCGCAAACCGTTTGGAGCTGCTGCAGATCGCTGAAGCGGTCGCCCGCGAAAAGTCGATCGACCGTAGCATTGTGATTGCTGCTCTTGAGGATGCAATCCAAAAAGCCGCTCGCTCCCGTTATGGCACCGAGACTGAAGTTCGTGCCGAGATTAATCCGAAAACCGGTGAAATCCGCCTTCAGCGTTTGCTGCAGGTTGTTGAGGTTGTCGAGAACATTTCGACTGAAATTGCTCTGGTTGATGCGCAGGAGCGCAACCCGGATGCAACAGTCGGCGATTTCATGGCAGATCCATTGCCACCGCTTGACTTCGGACGTATCGCTGCTCAGTCCGCTAAGCAGGTCATCGTTCAGAAAGTACGCGAAGCTGAGCGTGATCAGCAGTACGATGAGTTTAAAGACCGTATTGGTGAAGTGCTCAATGCTGTTGTGAAGCGCGTTGAATATGGCAACGTTGTTGTCGACACCGGTAAGGGTGAAGCAATCGTTCGTCGTGATGAATTGATCCCGCGCGAAATCTTCCGCAATGGTGATCGTATTCGTGCGCTGATCTTTGATGTGCGCCGCGAACAGCGTGGTCCACAGGTCTTCCTGTCTCGTACACACCCTCAGTTCATGGCAAAACTGTTCGCGCAGGAAGTGCCAGAAATCTATGACGGCGTTATCGAGATCAAAGCTGTTGCTCGTGACCCAGGCTCCCGCGCTAAGATCGCAGTCCTGTCTAACGACAGTTCTATCGACCCGGTTGGTGCGTGTGTTGGTATGCGTGGTTCCCGCGTTCAGGCTGTTGTTGGTGAGCTTCAGGGTGAGAAAATCGACATCATTCCTTGGAATGATGATGCAGCAACCTTCATCGTAAACGCGCTTCAGCCTGCTGAAGTTGCTAAGGTTGTTCTCGACGAAGATTCCGAGCGTATCGAAGTTGTTGTTCCTAACGATCAGCTGTCTCTGGCAATTGGTCGCCGTGGTCAGAACGTACGCCTTGCTTCTCAGCTCACAGGCTGGGGCATCGACATCATGACGGAAGCGGAAGAGTCCGAGCGTCGCCAGAAAGAATTCCAGGTTCGTTCCGATCTCTTCCAGAATACCTTGAATGTTGACGAGATGGTTTCTCAGCTTCTCGCATCAGAAGGCTTTACTTCTGTAGAAGAAGTCGCGTACGTTGACCTCGACGAAATCTCGTCCATTGAAGGCTTCGACGAAGAAACAGCCGACGAAATCCAAGCTCGTGCACGTGAGTACCTGGAAGAGCAGGAAGCAAAACTCGCAGAAGAGCGTCGTCAGCTTGGTGTTTCCGATGAGCTGGTTCAGGTCCCAGGTCTTACATCCGCAATGCTTGTTGCATTGGGTAAAGACGAAATCAAAACCATGGAAGACCTCGCAGGCTGTGCAGCTGACGACCTTGTTGGCTGGACGGAACGCAAGGATAAAGAAACCATTCGCGTGGAAGGTACTCTGAGCAGTTTCGATCTGTCTCGTGCTGATGCGGAAGCTGTCGTGATGTCAGCACGTGTTGCAGCTGGATGGATCTCTGCGGAAGACCTTGTGGAAGTCTCTGAAGAAGAGCTGGAAGTCGAAGAAGAAGACTTCGAAGGCGAAACATTTGAAGAGACTGTGGTTGACGCCGACGAGGAATTGGCGCAAGAGAGCGGTGCAGAAGACGCAAAAGGCGAGCAGTCCTCTGAATAATCTGTAGCCGCTTGACTGCAGAAAAAAGTTTTATACGGGGGTGTGTTGAAGTTGCAGCATAAGGCTGCTGGTTTCTACATCCCCGTAACTGAATGAAAAATAACAACAATAGTAGGGTTGGGAATACGAAGTGCCGAGAAAAAATGAGCCGACAGAACGTACCTGCGCGGTCACGCGTGAAGTTCTACCGGTGACAGACCTTCTCAGATTCGTTATGGCTCCTGACAAAACTGTTGTAGTTGATGTGAAAGGCACCCTCCCGGGACGTGGGGTTTGGGTGTCGGCAAAGAAGTCTGTTTTGCAGGAAGCGATAAAAAGGCGCGCTTTCTCGAGAGGCTTTAAGGAGCAGGTAAACGCTGAAGACGGTTTGGCCGACCACACCGACAAACTGCTGGAGCAGGCAGCTCTGGGCGCACTGTCCATGAGCCGAAAAGCTGGCAACCTACATGTTGGCTTTTCGAAAGTCGAGGCAGCTCTCAAAAAGGAGAGTGTTCTTGCTCTGGTGCACGCCACTGAAGCCTCTGAAGATGGTGTGCGTAAGTTGGCGGCCCTAGCCGCTTCTAGATTTGGCAAGGTGGATCGTCTCAGCGTGATCCGCCTGTTTACCTCGGAACAGATGAGTACGCATCTGGATCGGGATAACGTTATACATGCTGTACTGCTGGCCGGCGAGGCAGGCAGAAACTTCGTGAAGCACGCGCAACGCCTTGCGCAATTCCGGGAAGTTTCTGTCGTAGCTGACGACGACGGTACAAAGGGTGCAGTGGCGCAGGACTGAAGGCAATATGAGCGATACCAAAGACAACCACGACAATCCCACCGGCGGGGAAAAGAAAACGCTGGGCCTCAAACGCGGAGGCAGTGTTGAGAAGGGCACTGTTAAGCAGAGCTTCTCCCACGGCCGCTCCAAGGCAGTCGTCGTGGAAAAGAAGAAGCGCCGTGTAGTTGTGCCGGGCCAGGAAGGCTCCGCGGCACCTGCACCTGCAGCAGCTTCCTCTTCAACTCCTGCAGCCTCCCAGTCACGCCCGGAAAAGCGTCAGGGACAGCAGCAAGAGCGCGGTCCTCAGCAAGCTCGCCGTGGTGCGGGTGATGCTCAGAAGCGCGGTGAAGGCGGCGGTCGCGGTGGCAACCGCAATAACAATAACAACCAGCGTGGCGGTCAGCGTCGCGGTGGCGGCGGTCAGGGCGGTGGTGCCGTTCTGAAAACCTTGACCAAGGGCGAAGCAGACGCACGTCTCGCAGCGCTTAAAATGGCTAAGGTTCGCGAAGTCGAAGATGCCAAACGCCGCGCTGAAGAAGCGAAGCGTCAGGAAATCTTGGCTGCACAGCGCGCTGTAGAAGCAGAAAAACAACGTGTAGAAGACGAAGCTCGCGCAAAGCGTGAAGCTGAAGAAGCTGCTGTACGTGCAAAGGCCGAAGCTGAAGCGAAAGCAAAGCGTGAAGCTGAAGCGGCTGCAAAAGCTGCTGAAGCTCCAAAACCAGCGCAGCGCGAAGAACGTCCTGCACGTTCTGGTGATCGTCCTCAGCGCAGTGGTGACCGTGGCCCTCGTCCAAGTGGTGACCGTGGTCCTCGCCCAGCAGGTGATCGTGGTCCTCGTCCAGCAGGTGATCGTGGTCCTCGTCCAGCAGGTGATCGTGGTCCTCGCCCAGCAGGTGATCGTGGTCCTCGTCCAGGTGGCGATCGTGGTCCTCGCCCAGGTGGTGATCGTGGTCCTCGTCCAGGCGGTGATCGTGGTGGTCGTCCACCAATGCGTGATGGCAAGCCGCCAAACTTGAATGGCCCGCGTCCAGGCGGTCGTCCAGGTGGCGTGTCTGCAGCACCAGCTGAGAGCATGGAAACCGGTAAGGAGGTCAGCAAAAAGGCGTTGAAGCCAGCTGCTCGTCCTAAGAAGCCAGTAGTGGCTCCTAAGCCGTCTCCAAAAGGCAACGATGATCGTCGTAAGTCAAAACTGACAATTACGCGCGCAACCGGTGGCGACGAAGGCCGTAGCCGTTCGCTGGCATCCATGCGTCGTCGTCGTGAGAAAGAAAAGCGTCAGGGTCAGAAAGTTGTTCGCGAGAAAGTAGCTCGTGAGGTAACACTCCCAGAAGCAATTTCCATTCAGGATCTTGCTCAGCGTATGTCTGAACGTGCCGTTGACGTTATCAAACTGCTGATGAAGCAGGGCCAGATGATGAAGATCAACGACATCATCGATGCTGACACTGCCGAATTGATCGCTGTTGAAATGGGTCACACCGTTAAACGCGTATCTGAAGCGGATGTTGAAGAAGGTCTCTTCACCGTAGAAGACAACGACACCGATCTTTCCAACCGTCCACCGGTTGTGACGATCATGGGTCACGTTGATCATGGTAAGACGTCACTTCTTGATGCTCTGCGTAAGGCAAACGTTGCTTCCGGCGAAGCTGGCGGCATTACTCAGCACATCGGTGCATACCAGGTTGAACAGGATGGCCAGAAGGTCACCTTCATCGATACTCCTGGTCACGCAGCGTTTACTCAGATGCGTGCTCGTGGTGCAAAATCCACTGATGTCGTGATCCTCGTGGTTGCTGCTGATGATGGTGTGATGCCACAGACCAAGGAAGCAATTCAGCACGCTAAGGCTGCTGGCGTTCCGCTCATCATCGCGATCAACAAGATGGATAAGCCAGGTGCTGATCCTTCCCGTGTTCGCAACGATCTTCTCCGTGAAGACCTCGTGGTGGAAACCATGGGTGGTGACGTGATCGACGTTGAAGTTTCTGCGAAAGAAGGCACCAACCTCGACAAGCTGATCGAAATGATCCTGTTGCAGGCTGAAGTTCTTGAGCTGAAAGCCAACCCGAACCGCGCTGCCGAAGGTACCGTTATCGAAGCGAAGCTTGATAAAGGTCGCGGTCCAGTTGCTACCGTTCTGGTTCAGAAGGGTACTCTCAAGGTCGGTGATATTGTTATCGCTGGTTCTGAGTGGGGTCGTGTTCGTGCAATGATCGACGAGAACGGCAAGCAGGTTAAGGAAGCTGGTCCTTCCAAGCCGGTTGAAGTTCTTGGTTTCCAGTCCACGCCATCTGCAGGTGACATGGTTGCCGCTGTAGAAAACGAAGGCCGTGCACGCGAGATTTCCGAATATCGTCAGCGCCAGAAACGCGATCAGATCGCAGCACGTATTGCTGGGTCCCGTGGTTCTCTGGAAGCGATGATGAAGGGCTTGCAGGAAGAAGGCAAAAAAGAATTCCCGCTCATCATCAAATCCGATGTGCAGGGTTCTGCCGAAGCAATCCAGGGTGCGCTCGAAGAACTTGGCAACGACGAAGTCGGCGCACGTGTTGTGGCAGCTTCCGTTGGTGGTATCACCGAGAGCGACATCACTCTGGCGATTGCATCCAAAGCACCGATCATGGCGTTCAACGTTCGTGCAAACAAACAGGCGCAGGAAGCTGCACGTCGCGAAGGCGTCGAAATCCGCTACTACAGCGTGATTTACGACCTCATCGACGATGTGAAGTCCACCATGTCTGGCATGCTTGCTCCAGAACGTCGCGAAACCTTCCTCGGTTACGCAGACATCAAAGAAATCTTCAACATCACCAAAATCGGTCGTGTTGCAGGTTGTCTGGTCACCGAAGGTGTCGTTCAGCGTGGCGCACAGGTTCGCTTGCTGCGTGACAACGTCGTCATCCACGAAGGTGAGCTGGGTACACTTAAGCGCTTCAAAGACGAAGTCAAAGAAGTTGAATCCGGTGTTGAATGCGGCATGAACTTCACAAACTACAAGGATATGCGCGTCGGTGATGTCATCGAGTGCTTCCAGGTAGAAGAGATCGCTCGCTCCCTCTAACAGAGTGAAGAGCTAAACGAGCGAAATGAACATTCAGCAGCGCCGGCGCGGATTTATCCCCGTCGGCGCTCTGTTGTTCCAAACTCAAAGCAAATTGAGAGATAAAAATGGCAAAAGCACGCGATGAATTTGCAGGTCAGCCGTCTCAGCGCCAGTTGCGTGTAGGTGAGATTGTCCGCAAAGAACTGTCAGACATTCTGACACGTGGTCGGATCACAGATCCTGATCTAGATGGTGTTATTATCACGGTCCCGGAAGTGCGCATGTCGCCTGATCTAAGATGGGCAGACGTCCTGGTTATGCCTATGGGTGGTCGTGATATTGACGTTGTCCTCGCTGCACTTAAACGCAACGCGAAATACCTTCGTGGACAAGTCGCTCGACGCGTCACAATGAAATACACTTGTGATCTACGTTTTGTAGCCGATACGCGTTTTGACGATGATGATCTGATCACTCGACTACTGCATGAGCCTAGCATCCGTAAGGATTTTGCTGATGGCGGCATTGATGACGATGATGATCAAGGTGGTGACCGCGACTAAGCTTTACAGAGCATATTGCTGAAGAAGAAGTCGTGAGTTCCTGACCAAAGTACGCGCTTAGAAGCGCTAAGCATGCAAAGAATTAAGAGCTGAGAAGTATGGCGCGCAAACAGCAGCGACGTAGACCCCGTTTCCCTGTAAACGGATGGCTTGTGTTGGATAAGCCTCTAAACCTGACCTCCAATGATGCGTTGGGGCAGTTAAAGAGGATTTTTCATCCTGAAAAAGTCGGACACGCAGGAACGCTTGACCCGCTCGCGACCGGCTGCTTGCCTATCGCTTTTGGGGAAGCCACCAAAACGGTCCCATACATCATGGATGGACGAAAGGTTTACCGCTTTGAGGTGACCTGGGGTACGCAAACCACCTCTGATGATGCTGAAGGCGAGCCGGTCAAGACCTCCGATGTACGTCCGACGCAAGATGAGATCCTCGAGGTTTTGCCTGAATTCCGTGGTGCCATTGAGCAGGTTCCGCCAATTTTCTCAGCAATCAAAGTTGATGGAAACCGCGCATACGATCTTGCCCGAGATGGCGAAGACGTAAAGCTGGACGCACGCACGATTGTGGTGCACCGTTTGGACTTGGTCGAGTGTCCAGATGAAAACCGTGCGGTATTTGAAGCTGAATGCGGCAAGGGAACCTATGTTCGCTCACTGGCTCGGGATCTTGGTGAACGGCTTGGTACATGTGGCTATGTCACTGACTTGCGCCGGTTGCTGGTAGGACCATTCGGTGAAGAGCAGATGGTTACTCTGGATGAACTTCGTGCCGCTAAAGAAACTATGGCGGTAGAAGTTGAAGAAGGGGAAGAGCCACCTGTTCTCGACCCCCACGAAAATTCAGAACTGATCGGACACATCAAACCAGTTGAAGTCGCGCTCCACCAGTTTGCAGAGGTGGCGATCACCTCTGATGCTGCTGCAAAGGTAAAGCGCGGTAATCCTGTTTTACTGCGTGGCGCAAATGCACCGATTGGCCCGGAAGAAATCTATGTGGTTTCTGGAGGCAAGCTGATTGCTTTTGGTGAAGTCTCAAAAGGCCAGTTCAAGCCCAAACGGGTTTTCAATCTCTGAAGCCTTTCTGAAAGTGAGGCCCCACACATGAATGTAAATCATCGCGGGGCGCAATCGTTGAAAGGCAAACTGTTCTACTGGGATTTATGGCTGCAAGCCTCTCAAGATTCTTCTGGTTTTTTGAGAGTTTTTCAGTCATAGTCCCGCCGCTGGGAAGCTACTGCTTACCCGGTTATCATGTGTTGGCCTGACCCTGCTAGACGACATCTTGGCATGGCCCGAGTTCAGCGCATCGCTCCGCAAATGAGCACATTAAAAAAAACGCAGTTTCGACTGCCATTAGATAAGGAAAAATCGATGTCGATTACGCCTGAAAAAAAAGCTGAACTGATCAAAGAATTTGCGATCAAAGAAGGCGACACTGGCTCTCCGGAAGTACAGGTTGCTATCCTTACGCACCGCATTACAGTTCTGACTGACCACTTCAAGGGTCACAAGAAAGACAACCACTCACGTCGTGGTCTTCTTAAAATGGTTGCACTTCGTCGTAAGCTCCTTGACTACGTTAAGGGCAAAGACGTTGCTCGTTACCAGTCCCTGATCGAGCGTCTGGGCATTCGTCGCTAAGACGAAGAATTCAAAGCGCGGCAGCGAAAGCTCGCCGCGTTTTCCTTACCCTCTCTTATTTCCAAGGTATTTCGGGAAATTGCGAGAGGTATATTCTGGATCAGATCGTTCTCTTCCAGAATGAAAGCAGGCGGATGAAGACCTGGCAGGATTGCCAGAAGCTTACAGCGTATCTCCCAAAAGTGGAGGCCGGTTTTTGGTCAAAGGTACGCACAATCTAACAGAGCTTCTCGCTGTCTTGCCTGCAATCGTTCGACCTGAAAAGGCATCGCGCCCTTGATACTCAAGGAGTTGGTGCGCGCATTGCCGGCAAATGACAGCCTCAAGTTTGATGACGACCATCAGGCACTGAGGCGAACGTTAGGATAAAGATATGTTTGATATACATCGCGTGGAAGTAGATTGGGGCGGACGTCCGCTCATCCTTGAAACCGGCAAGGTTGCCCGTCAGGCAGACGGCGCAGTCATCGCAACATACGGCGAGACCAAAGTTCTCGCGACTGTAGTGTCCGCGAAGACCGCAAAGCCAGGTCAGGATTTCTTCCCACTTACCGTAAATTATCAGGAAAAGGCATACGCTGCTGGCCGCATTCCAGGTGGCTTCTTCAAGCGCGAAGGCCGTCCTTCCGAGCACGAGACCCTGACATCCCGTCTGATTGACCGTCCGATCCGTCCGTTGTTCGTAGATGGTTACAAGAATGAAACTCAGGTTGTTCTTACTGTTCTGTCTCACGATCTTGAGAACGCTCCAGACATTCTGGCAATGGTTGGTGCATCCGCAGCACTCACCATCTCCGGCGTTCCATTCATGGGCCCAATCGGTGGCGCTCGTGTTGGTTACATCAACGGTGAATACGTTCTGAACCCAACAGTTGACCAGATGGAAGAAACCGATCTGGACCTGATTGTTGCAGGTACCAACGACGCTGTTCTGATGGTTGAATCCGAAGCTCAGGAACTGACCGAAGAAGTAATGCTCGGCGCTGTGATGTTTGGTCACAAAGGCTTCCAGCCTGTGATCGATGCGATCATCCAGCTTGCTGAAAAAGCTGCTAAAGAGCCACGTGAACTGAACCTGCCAGATCATTCTGAGCTGTTCGGAAAAGTTCAGGAACTGGCTGCTGAAGAACTCGGCGCTGCTTACTCCATCACTGTGAAAACAGAGCGTAAAAACGCTGTTGATGCTGTGAAGGCGAAAGTTGTTGAAGCTCTTGTAACCGGTGAAGAAGGCGCTCCTGAAGCGACTGTCATCTCTGACCTGTTCAAGAAAGCTGAAGCTGCAATCGTTCGTGGCCGTATCCTGGATACTGGTTCCCGTATCGATGGTCGTGACCTTTCCACCGTTCGCTCTATCGTTTCTGAAGTTGGCATGCTGCCACGTGCACACGGTTCTGCCCTGTTCACACGCGGTGAAACTCAGGCAATGGTTGTTGCAACACTGGGTACAGGTGAAGACGAGCAGTTCGTTGACAAGCTCGAAGGCACCACCAAATCTGCATTCATGCTGCACTACAACTTCCCTCCATACTCTGTAGGTGAAGCTGGTCGCATGGGTTCCCCAGGACGTCGTGAAATCGGTCACGGTAAACTGGCATGGCGCGCTGTTAACCCAATGCTGCCTGCACACCATGATTTCCCATACACTCTGCGTGTTGTTTCTGAAATCACTGAGTCCAATGGTTCTTCCTCCATGGCTTCCGTTTGTGGTGCATCCCTGTCCCTGATGGACGCTGGTGTTCCTCTGAAGGCTCCTGTGGCTGGTATCGCGATGGGTCTCATCAAGGAAGGCGAGCGCTTCGCAGTTCTCTCCGATATCCTTGGCGACGAAGATCACCTCGGCGATATGGACTTTAAAGTTGCAGGTTCTGCAAACGGCGTCACTGCACTGCAGATGGACATCAAGATCGACGGTATCACCGAAGAGATCATGAAAGTCGCTCTGGAGCAGGCTAAAGGCGGTCGCGTTCACATTCTTGACGAGATGGCAAATGCAATCACCGAAGCTCGTTCTGAGCTGGGTGAGCATGCTCCACGCATCGAAGTGATCAAGATCCCAGTAGACAAGATCCGTGAAGTAATCGGTTCTGGCGGTAAAGTTATCCGCGAGATCGTTGAAAAGACCGGCGCGAAAGTGAACATCGAAGACGACGGCACCGTTAAGGTGGCTTCTTCTGACGGTAAAGCGATTAAAGCTGCTCTTAACTGGATCAACTCCATCGCTGCTGAGCCAGAAGTTGGCGTAATCTACGAAGGCACAGTTGTTAAGACTGTAGACTTCGGTGCATTCGTAAACTTCTTCGGCGCACGCGACGGTCTGGTTCACATCTCCCAGCTGGCTCCACGCAAAGTTGCGAAAGTAACTGACGTGATCAAAGAAGGCGACAAAGTCTTCGTTAAGCTGATGGGCTTTGATGAGCGCGGTAAAGTTCGCCTTTCCATGAAAGTTGTCGATCAGGAAACTGGCAAGGAAATTCCTCGCGAAGAAGCTGCACCAGCTCCTGCAAAAGACTAAGCTTTTCTAGCTAAGTTCAAAAAGGCCGGTCCAGAAATGGATCGGCCTTTTTTCGTTTTAAGCTCGCTCCCTCAGCCCTTTAGAGGCTTGTGCTTTAAGTCGTGAGTGGCCTGCCAGAATATACAGCCCGCTCAATACGATAATCGCGGAGCCTGCCAGTGTCATGGCGTCTGCGGTCTCGTCAAAAATCAGGAACCCAAGCAGGAGGCCGAAAAGCAATCGGGAGTACCGGAAGGGAGTGACAACTGACACCAACCCGGTGCGCATGGCGACAGTGAGCGAGTAATAGGCGCCAATGCCCACAAGAGTGCCCGCAGCGATGACCAATCCGCTGAAGAGATCCGGCCAGACAAACCCGCCAGACCAGAATGAGTAAGCTGCGCCAGTTGGGATAAGCACCGCAAAGCCGTAAACACCAAGCTGCATGTTGGAAAGAGCAGGAGGAGCTGCCCGTGTTGCCAGATCACGACCAGCAAAGCCAATCATACCGATGATGGCGAGGATTGAGGTCACCTGAAAGCTTTCCGAACTTGGCTGGATAATCATCAGTACGCCGATGAAGCCGATCAGGATCGCAAGCCACCGCTGCCAGTTCACGCGCTCGCCAAACAACACAGCTGCGCCCAAAGTGACTGTAATTGGGGTGGCTTGAAGAATGGCAGAGGTGCTGGAAAGTGTGTTCAGTGCCAATGACAGCAGGAAAAACAGCCGCCCGGTAATCTCAAAAATCGCACGTGTGTAAAGTGTTGCCTTCAACGCTTCCGGCGTAAAAGCCCGTTCACCGCGTCTCCAGGTCAGCAGCAAAAAGCCGAATGTACCGCCGATACCAAACAACATCAGTGTTTGCCCAACGGGCACTGAAATCGTCGCCGTCTTAAGCAACGTATCCTCAATGGCAAACCCCAGCATTGCAAGCACCATCCAGATGCTGCCGCGTATATTATCCATAATAGTATCCCCTTGCGGGAGCAGCTGCCTGAGTTTTGGAAATGCGTAACACGCGTTAGAATAAAGATTTAGAGTCTAATGCGTGATCGGCGTGAACGCATAGTTCTCTGAGTAAGCTATCGGCTATCTTAGCGCAAGAATATGCACTTCATGAGGGTTTCTATTCAGGTGGACTTGAGAATTCCTCATAGCTGGAGCAGTTTTAGCACCGCACGGCATTGCCGGCGGTGTTGAGTTGATGGCCCCGAGTACGGGGTGAGCAAGGCGAGCAGGCGATGCCTGCGCATTGTGAGTAAATTAGTTTCTTCGGCATTGGCTGCTCGCCTTGCCCGGGCGTTTTTGTATGAAACAAGATCTCCTCCGAAAGGCATTGGGAGCAGGCACTGTCAACGATGCACACACTTGCCAAAGGCAAATGTGATTGTCGGTGAAAGCTAAACGCCTGCCAGTGTAGACGCCCATCGGGTGACCAGCTTCCGCTTGGTCCCTGCACTAAAGACTTTCAAGGGGTGTTTCAACGAACCCGCCAGGTGATGCGTTACTTCACCCGGTAGCCCCGCCCAGCCCACGCCGCACTGATGGACGGTCCACCAGCTGCCCGAATACGTGAGCACAAAACTGAGAATAAGCGTGGTTGAGGGTAGGGGGATAAGTTTTATCAGATTTTTGCGCAGAACAGGCCGTACCTGACTAAGCATAAAACGAACACCAGCTGCGCGAGACAGAGCAAACTCTAGGACACCGACCGTCATATGAGTTTGAAACTCTTTAGTGTGCCTGCTATACCCCTCCACACTATAATTTGAGGGGCTTTCGTAGGCTTGGGGGACGTGATGAGTGACATGCGACTGGTTGTTGTAGGCGCAGCAGGCCGAATGGGGCGTGCACTGATACGCACAGTGACCGAAATGGACGGGGTTGTGGTGTCAGCCGCGATCGAGCGCAAGCACTCCCAGTTTTTGGGCGCAGATGCTGGCGAACTCGCAGAATGCGGTAAACTCGGCGTTGCAATTACGGATGATCTGGAAGCTGCATTTGCAAACGCAGATGGCGTGCTGGACTTCACCGTACCAGAGGCAACTATTGGCTTTGCAGAAGTAGCAGCGCGTCATTCTATTGCGCACATTATCGGCACAACCGGAATGACGTCTGCCCAATCTACCGAACTTGCTCACGCCGCGACATCAGCCCGCATTGTAAAATCAGGCAATATGAGCCTAGGTGTTAACCTGCTTGCATGTCTCATTAAAAAGGCTGCTGCTGCTCTGGACGAAGATTTCGATATCGAAGTCCTGGAAATGCATCACCGGCATAAAGTCGATGCCCCATCAGGAACAGCATTGCTGTTGGGTGAGGCGGCTGCTGAAGGCCGAGGGATTGATCTTGAAACCCATAGTGTTCGCACACGAGACGGCATTACGGGTGAACGGAAAAGAGGCGACATCGGCTTTGCAACATTGCGGGGCGGATCTGTCGTAGGTGAACATACGGTGATGTTTGCGAGTGAAGGAGAGCGTATAGATCTCTCACATATCGCAACGGATAGACAACTGTTTGCTCGCGGTGCCGTGAAAGCAGCCCTCTGGGCGCACAATCAGCAACCGGGCCTATACTCAATGGCTGATGTTCTCGGCCTGAACGATGAGTGACACACAATGCATGCTTGCTAGAGCGTGTTCCGCTTGATTGGGTTCAATCAAACGACAAGAATACGCTCCAACAAAGCTGTTAGAGCGCGATGCGTAAACGTACATGAACGCAACATGCTCTAACGAGCGATGAGCAAGACATGTGAAATGAGACTTGAAACAGTCCTTCCAAGACAACTGTTTTAAGCAAACATAACCTCCTTAGGAGAGCTTAATGGAACGCCTTTTGGTTCTCGTCCGTCACGGACAAAGCGAATGGAACTTGAAAAACCTGTTCACCGGCTGGAAAAACCCAGACCTGACAGAACAGGGTGTTGAAGAAGCAACAACTGCTGGTAAAAAACTCAAAGAAATGAACCTGACATTTGATCTGGCGTTCACTTCTGACCTGCTGCGCGCTCAACACACTCTTAAGCTGATCCTTGGTGAACTTGGTCAGGAAGACCTGCCAACGTCAAAAGATCAGGCTCTGAATGAGCGTGACTACGGTGACATCACCGGCATGAACAAAGACGAAGCTCGTCAGAAATTTGGTGAAGAGCAGGTTCACATCTGGCGTCGTTCTTTCGACGTTCCTCCTCCAGGCGGCGAAAGCCTGAAGATGACTGCAGAGCGCACCTTGCCTTACTACCGCTCTGACATTCTTCCAAAAGTTCTCGAAGGAAATCGCGTAATTGTTGCTGCACACGGCAACTCCCTGCGTTCCCTCATCATGGAACTTGAAGGACTTTCACCTGAAGAGATCCTCAAGCGCGAACTCGGCACAGGCAAGCCTGTTGTTTATCGCCTTGATGAAGAAGGTAAGGTTCTTTCTGTTGAGGACCTGGCAGAAGTTTAAGCCACCCTCAAAATTCAGAATCATAAAAAGCGGCTCTTCGGGCCGCTTTTTTATTTGGCGGAGTTACACCGCCTGTAATGGCTGAATTAGAATTGTAAAAATATAAATATTATTCACACAAATAGTCTTTGTTAAAATACTAAGTATGTGAAATTAAATACACTTAAAATTATCAATAATAGATAATGCATGCGTCATTATTATTTGCCTTGCGCTACGTAAGATTCGATGCAAGCCTCTCCATGCATACAGAAATTGTATGACCGCATTAATATATTAATTGAGAGGACAACCTATGAAGTTTTCAGTAGCAAACGACGGTCGCCCAGCATCTGCTCAAGCAAAGCCAGCTAAATTGAATGGTGGACTTGCTCCAAAAGATGAAGAGAAAAAACCAAAATAATTTAATGTGTGAGGCAGTTTAGGCTGCCTCGCTTCATTTTTGCAGAGTGTTTTGTCTGCGAGGGAATTCCTGTGAAGTTTGTAAGAATGGTCAAGTCTGCCCCAGACGTTGTTAAGGCAGATGGAACGAACCTTGGCATGATGCCAGCCCGGGCAATGAAGTATTGTGAACCCCTCCTTACTGCTTCTCGTCAGGGCTACTATGTTTACCCGCCTGTAGATTTTTATCTTATGTGGACCGGATCTGAGGTCCTCTATCGGCTTGGCGCCGACGGTGAGTGGACCCTGCTGGATCGGTTGTACCTTACAGACTTCGTGGAAGACTACCAAAGCTCCTGCCCGGAAGGACTGGAGGATTACTACCCCCCATTCCTGGATGTGTTTCCTGAAGGCGACATCGTTCAGATCGGCGCTGGTTACAGCCTGATCGGCGATGAAGGTCAGTGCCATTGGGTCCGCGGCCCAATCAACCTGCCGTCCAATGCAGGCTATGATTGCTTTGAAGCGATGATTGACTCCAGCTGGTTCTGCTCACCGCTCTTCATCAATATCAAGCTCCGCAAACAGGATGTTCCAATCAGCTTCCCACGCCACCGGCCTTTGCTGCAGGTCGTGCAGTTGCCCAACACGATCCTGCCGAAAACACCGATTGTCCAACCGGAAATCACTGAGATGGACAGCAGCTCCCAAGAGTTCTGGCAGGCTTGGGCAAGAAGTTACGACAAACGCAATGGCGGACGTTCTGGCAGCTATGCCAGTGAACAGCGCCGCATCAACACCCAATATGCAGTCGCCGACTAGTCGCTCCTGAAAATGGCACCAGAAACCCGATGATCAAAGCCAAAAAACTGAACCGCAGATTTCGCCAGCACATCGAGGAGCAGTCAGTGTTCTTCGTCGCAACAGCTGCTGCCGAAGGGCACATCAACCTGTCCCCCAAAGGCATGGATACGCTGCGGGTTTTAAGCGATGAGCGCATCATCTGGCTGAACCTGACCGGTATTGGCAATGAAACAGCCACCCACGTGCAGGAAGACGGTCGCATGACCCTCATGTTCTGTTCCTTCGGCGAACAACGCCTCACACTTCGGGTGTTTGGAACGGCAAAGGTCATCCATCCCAGAGATGAAGACTGGGCTAAACTGGTCGCTCAGTTCCCTGATCTGCCGGGGTGTAGACAAATCTTCGACCTCGATATCGAACTCATTCAGACGTCTTGCGGCTCAACAGTCCCGCGCATGGATCTGATCGATACGCGCGTCGAAAAGGAGTTCTTGCCCTACTACGAGACGATGGATCGTGAAGAGTTGGAGAACTACTGGCGCAAGCACAACGCCACAAGTCTGGACGGTTTGCCCACCAACATTCTGGAGCCTGCCTGAAATCATCATTGGATGTTTTAACGAAAGTCGGGTTTAGAGCTGCAATTGAACCTATATAAGACACGCACACAAAGAAGATCTGCGAGGCGTGTCTTATGGGATTGTTGGTGTTAGTACGCCACGGGCAAAGCGAATGGAATGCGCTGAAGGTTTTCTCAGGGCAGGCCAATCCTGAACTGAGCGCCAAGGGCATTGAAGAAGCCCGAAACGCAGGCCGTACTCTCAACTCTCAGGCAATCCAGTTCGATCTGGCCTATTCATCAGGCCTCAAACGCGCGCGCAAAACGCTGGATCTCATCCTTGAAGAAACAGAGCAATCTCATTTGCATGTCATTGAAGACAATCTCTTCAATGAAAGGGCCTACGGAGATCTCACAGGCACACCTATAGAAGAAGCTGTTCAGAAACACGGAGTGGATCAAGTCCACCAATGGCGCCACTCATTGCATGCCGTGCCGCCCGGCGGTGAAAGTGTGGAGATGACTGCCAACAGAGCGCATGGTGTGTTCAAACACCGTGTCTTGCCCCAGCTGATGAATGGAAAAAATGTCATCATCTCTTCGCACCGAAATACAATCCGAGGACTGATCTCGAAGATCTGCAAGCTCAAGCAAAAAGAGACCGAGCAAATGCATATCGGCACCGCACAGCCGCTCTTTTTTCAGGTCAACAGCGCAGAAGATATTCAGCAGGTCAGCAAATAAAAAAGGCGGCCCGCAAGCCGCCTGAATTTCTATCGCCAGTTCGCCAAATGCTAGGCTTTGAGTGTGAAGCCAGTCTGCTCTGCAATCTGATTAAGCGGCTTTTCAGGCCGCGCACCAACGTGGCTGATAACCTCACCAGCACAAAGGCAACCCAGCTCAGCACAATCGCTCAGGCTGAAGTCACGCGCCAGACCAAACAGGAAGCCAGACGCAAACAGGTCACCCGCGCCTGTCAGGTCACGCACGCCGCCAATAATGGCAGTTGCAGGCACATGTACGGTTTCCTCGCGAGAGATCGCCATAGCGCCTTCTGAGCCCAATGTCAGAGCGGTCAGCGTGCAATCCTCGCGCACCAGCGCAATTGCAGTTTCAATGTCGGAGGTCTGGTAGAGCGCTTTGAGCTCATGCTCATTCGCAAACAGAATGTCCACTTTGTCTTCACGGATCAGCTCAAGGAACTCATCCCGGAAACGATCAACGCAGAAGCTGTCTGACAAGGAAAGCGACACCAGCTGCCCTGCTTCGTGCGCAATCCGGGAAGCTTCAAGAAACGCATTCTTCGCCGCGTCTTCGTCCCAGAGGTAACCCTCCATGTAAGTGATTGCAGAATTGGCAACCACTTCACGGTCAATATCAAATGCAGTCAGCTTGGTCGCGGCACCCAGATAGGTGTTCATGGTCCGCTCACCGTCCGGAGTGATCAGGATCATGGAACGACCAGACGCGAGATCATCACGCAATGGGCCTGTGTTGAAGTGGGCGCCAATGCTGTTCATGTCATGGCGATAAACTTCACCAACTTCATCAGCTGCGACCTTACCGATAAAGGCAGGTGCGCCACCAAGAGAAGCGATACCAGCAGCAGTATTACCTGCACTGCCGCCGGAGATGCGGGTTGTTTGACCCATCAGGTCATACAGGCGCAGCGCTTCGTCTGTATCGACCAGGCGCATGGAGCCCTTTACCAAAGACTGCTCAACGAGAAAGCTATCTTCTACATGAGAGAAGACGTCAGTGATTGCATTGCCGATGCACAATGCATCAAACTTGAATTCAGACATGTAAAGTCCTTGTAACTAGCCCGGATCATAAGTGCCCGGAACGATACATAGGTGACTCACCGTTGGAGCAAGGCCTACAACTGTTATTTCCCTGGTGTAGGACGCAAAGCACGGTTAGCCTCGGGTTCCCGAATTTTTTCGCGGAACGGGCTAGCGTTGTACACCCCAAGAATATTCAGTTCAGTCGAATAAAACGCCAGCTCCTCAAGTGCAAGGGCTACGTTGGGTTCTTCTGGGTGTCCTTCAATATCTGCGTAAAACATGGACGCGAAGAATTGACCTTCAAGCTGATAGGATTCCAGCTTCGTCATGTTGACGTTGTTGGTCGCAAAACCGCCTAACCCTTTGTAAAGAGCAGCAGAAACGTTTCGAACGCGGAAAATGAAAGTCGTGATGATTGGCTGGCCAGTGTTCGCAGTCTGCTTTTTCTCGCGAGAGAGGATCACAAAACGGGTCGTGTTATGGGCAGCATCTTCACAATCACGTGCGAGGATATCCAGACCATAAACATCTGCCGCAAGCTCTGGAGCAAAGGCGCCAATTGTTTTGTCGCCGCCTTCAACAACCTGACGCGCAGAACCTGCCGTGTCAGCGCCAATAATTGGCTTAAGGTTATGATCGCGAATGAAGTTTCGACATTGTCCAAGCCCCATGATATGGCTTTGAACGCTCTTCAGCTCTTCCAGCTTGGTGCCTTTGATGCCCATCAGCTGAAACCGAATCGGCATGAAGTATTCGCCAATGATGTGCAGATTGCTGCGAGGAAGCAGGTGGTGAATGTCCGCAACGCGTCCCGCAACCGAATTTTCGATCGGGATCATGCCAAGTTCTGCTTCTCCAGTCTCAATCGCGTGGAAGCAGTCTTCAAAAGTCGCGCAAGGGATAGCTTGGTACTCTGGGTAAACGGCGTTGCACGCCATATGGGAGTTAGCTCCCACTTCTCCTTGAAACACGACTTTGCGCTGATCTGACATCACTATACTCACGGCAAATTAGAAACCTGATACATTTGAGGCTTCGCCAACAGTCGCGAAAAAGCCCCTCGCACAAATTGCCCTAGATGTGAGGGATTGCAAACCTTAATAATACTCAGATGAGAAACTTAAGGTGAAAAGACCTCAAGAATGAGCGCGTTTATAGGCCTAATGAGCGCTCTGCAATAAAATCCCCAGATCTAAAATTAATCAGGTGTGATATTTTGTCGCATTCTCTTGAGTTCAGGTAAATTGGTTGCATCAGGCACTTGTTGCAATCTGAATTGGCTTGAACGGGATATCCTCGAATAAATCAGTAGTTTATAGCCGTTTTAAACTGCTGACTGGCGAGAGTTGTTGTGTTCCTTGGTTTTTTGAGCTCTCAAACATCAACCTGTGGTCCACATCACTGCAAAAGTCCTAGGAAAAACACTAATTAAATTATGGACAAGTGCCCGAAAATAACTGTAGTTTCCCAGCAAAATACACATATCGAGTTAGGTGCCATGCCTGCTGCATGAAGGCTAGCCTAACCAAATATTCGGAGCGTGTGAGCTATGAATTCGTTTGAACTGAACAAAATTGCCGGCGCAATTCTGTTCGCCTTGGTTGTATTCATGGGCCTGAATGTTTTGACGGAAGTCATCTTTGCGCCTCATGGAAACGAAAAACGCGGTTTTGAGATTGAAGTCGCTGGTGCCGACAACGGCGCAGGTGATGAAGCTGCGGAAGAAGTCAAGGTCGTCTCAATTGAAGAGCTGCTCACCACTGCTTCTGCGGATGCTGGCGCGAAACAAGCTAAAAAATGTGCAGCTTGTCACACCTTCGATCAGGGCGGAAAAAACAAAGTTGGCCCGGGCCTCTGGGGTGTTGTAGGTCGCGCACCTGCATCTCATGATGGCTTCTCTTATTCCTCAGCGATGCAGGAGTTTGCTGCAAGCAATCCTGAGTGGACATTTGAGCAGCTCAACGAGTTCATCAAAGCACCTAAGAAACATGTTTCTGGTACATCCATGGGCTACGCTGGTCTGAAGAAAGACAAGCCGCGCGCTGACCTGATCGCTTACCTGCGTTCACTTTCAGACAACCCAGTACCAATCAATTAATATTGAATTGATATCCCTCCCACATATGTGAGGGTAGAATTGTTAAAGAGCCGGGATTTGATCCCGGCTTTTTTATTGTCTGAATTTGCGTGAATGCTAACCTTTTCCTCGTTTCTTCCAGTTAAATTTTTGTCATCTTGGCAAAAGACGTTGTAGCGGAAGTGTTTTCAGCCGTAATCTTAGTTTAAGTTTGGCTGAAAGCTGCAAGAAAAGTTCAATTTTCAGCGCGTGGTGTTTTTTCTACGCTAGAACTACTGATTGTATTTATGGAGGAATGCTGTGCGTACCAGACTATATAGCTCACTGACAGGTTTGGCGTTCGCCATTGCAAGCCTTACATCCTCTGCAGCAATTGCTGAAACCAGTGAGCCTGAATGGCGGTATGCAGACTCTCTCATCAGCGCTCCTCAGATGCCGGAAGGTTTCGCGCACTTCCCCTATGTAAACCCGGATGCTCCCAAAGGGGGCAGGGTGCGGCTCTCGGCGACTGGCACCTTTGACAGTTTGAACCTTGTGGCTTCAAAAGGCATCCGTGCAGGCGGACTAGGCCTTATCTACGATACTCTGATGACCCCATCCATGAGCGAGTCCTCGACGGAGTATGGTCTGATCGCTGATGCGATGAAGTACCCTGAAGACTTTGCATGGGTGATCTATCGCTTGCGCCCTGATGCACGCTGGCACGATGGCAAGCCAATCACCACAGAAGATGTGGGATGGTCATTCGATCAGTGGACCACGCAAGATCCTTCCCGGAAATACTATTACCGTCATGTGACCGGCTATGACATTTTGAGCCCGACAGAGATCCGCTTCAACTTCGACAAACCGGGTAACAGAGAAGCCCCGCAAATCCTTGGCTCGCTCTACATCATGCCAAAGCATTGGTGGAATGAGAAAGATGCTCAGGGAAATGCGCGTGACATTTCCAGAAGCACCTTGGAAGTGCCTCTCGGCTCTGGTCCGTACCGTATTGGTGACGTCGTACCAGGGCGTTCAATCTCTTTTGAACGCGTTGACGACTACTGGGCGCAAGATCTGAATGTGAATGTCGGCTCCAACAACTTCGATACAATCGCCTACGATTACTACCGCGACGAAACCGTGCAGCTTGAAGCCTTTAAGGCTGACCGTTTTGACTGGCGCACGGAAACCACGGCTAAAAACTGGGCAACGGCCTATGATATTCCTGCTGTAAAAGCCAACCATGTCGTGCTGGAAAAGTTCCCGCAGACGTATCGTGGAAGTGGCTTGATGGTGGGCTTTATTCTCAACACCCGCAAAGAGAAGTTTCAGGATCGCCGCGTGCGCCGGGCATTGAACTATGCCTTGAATTTCCAGGAAATGAACCGCACGATCTTCTTTGACCAATACAGCCGTTTCACCAGCTACTTCGACGGAACAAAACTCGCATCTGCAGGCCTGCCAGAAGGGCGTGAGCTGGAAATTCTGAAATCTTTGAAATCACCAGTGCCTGAAGCGGTCTTTACTGAGCCCTACGAGAACCCGGTATCGGAAGATTCTCGTCAGGAGCGCTCCAATCTGAGAAAGGCAATAGGTCTTCTTAGAGACGCTGGCTACGTGCAAAAGCAAGGCAAGCTCGTCAACAAAGAGACTGGCGAACCATTCACAATCGAATACCTGATGAATGGTGGCCGCTTTGAGCGCGTTGCTCTTCGTTATCAAGCCTCGCTGAAGAAGCTTGGCATTGACCTGCAGCTGCGCGTCGTCGACAGCTCACAATATGTCAACCGCGTCCGCAGCCGCGATTTCGGTATGATCTACACCGGTTGGGCGCAGTCTCTTTCTCCTGGCAACGAGCAGAGAGAGTATTGGGGCTCAAATGCTGCGGACAGCGAAGCATCTCAAAACTATGCGGGTATCAAGAACCCTGCCATCGACGAGCTGATTGATATCATCATCAACTCTGATGATCGTGACGAATTGGTTGCAGCAACTAAGGCTTTGGACCGTATCCTGATGTGGGAGCAATACGTTGTTCCAGGTTGGACATCTCCATTCAGCCGCGTTGCGCGCTGGGATCGTTTCGCACACCCAAAACAGCTTCCTGAATTCTCCATCGGTTTCCCAACCGTCTGGTGGTGGGATGAAGAAAAAGCCAAGAAGATAGAGGAGGCCAATTGATGACGCTAAGCCAAATCAGTAGACGTAGCTTCCTGCACTTCAGCGCGGCCACCGCGGCAGCCTTTCTGGTGCCCGGCGGAGCCCTGCCGGTTCAGGCGGGAACTTTAAGCCACGGCCTCTCTGTCTTTGGTGATCTGAAGTACCCAAAGGATTTCACGGCGTTTGATTACGTTAATCCGGATGCTCCGGTTGGTGGCAAAATCGCCATGACTGCGCCGAGCTGGGGCTACAATCAGAACCCGCAGACCTTCAACACGTTCAACACCTTCATCCTCAAAGGAGACGCCCCACCGCGTATGGAGCTCTGTTTTGATAGCCTGATGGTGCGTGCCTATGACGAACCGGATGCCGTGTATGGTCTGGTGGCCGAAAGCGCTCTGGTCTCGGAAGACGGCAACTTCGTAACCTTCAAAATCCGACCAGAAGCCCGGTTCCATGACGGATCAACTCTCAATGCAGAAGATGTTGCTTTCAGTCTGAACCTTCTGAAGGAAAAAGGGCACCCGATTATCAGCCAGTCCATCAAGGAAATGGTTTCTGTAACTGCACCTGATGAGCACACTGTCACGGTTGCTTTTTCTGGCTATCACAGCAGGCAACTTCCTTTATTGATAGCAACTCTCCCTATTGTCTCAAAAACATATTACACTCGCTACAACTTCGAAGCGTCAACGCTGACACCGCCGTTGTCCTCGGGACCATACATGGTCGGACGCTATGAGATTGGCCGGTACATTGAGTACAAAAAGGTAGAGAATTACTGGGCGAAAGACCTGCCAGTAACCAAAGGCCATCACAACTTCGAAATCATCCGTCTGGACTTTTTCCGAGATCGTCAGGCAACATTCGAAGCCTTCAAGAAAGGTCGTTTGACGTTCCACGAAGAGTTCTCGTCAAAGACCTGGGCGACGGAATACAACTTCCCTGCATTGACAGAGGGACGTGTTGCCAAGAAGGAATTTGCCATCCGCCTCCCATCAGGGGCGCAAGGTTGGTTCCTCAACACGCGTAAAGAGAAGTTCTCCAATCCCAAGGTCCGTGAAGCGCTTGGCTACGCCTTCGACTTTGAATGGTCGAATGCAGCGCTGTTTTATGATCTTTACACCAGAACCCAGTCATTCTTCGAAAACTCAGAGATGAAGGCTGTTGGCTTGCCAAGCGATGCCGAACTGGCCTTGCTGGAGCCTTACAAGAAAGACCTGCCTGAAGGGGTCTTTGGTGAGGCGATCACGCAACCTGTCTCCAATGGCTCAGGTCAGGATCGCAAACTCCTCAGAGAAGCCTCGCTTCTGCTCAAGGAGGCCGGTTACTACAGGCGCGGTGAGCAACTGATCGGGCCTGATGGAAAGCAGCTGGAAATGGAGTTTCTTTCCAACTCGCCTGCCTTTGAACGAATTGTGTTGCCATACGTCAAGAATCTCAGACTGTTAGGCATTGAAGCAAGCTTCCGCGTCGTTGATCCGGCACAGTTCCAGAAGCGTGTAGATGATTTTACCTATGACATTGTCGGGCACCGTTTTTCTCTGACACCAACACTTGGGCCGAGCATCCGCAACTTCTGGACATCGGCCTCTGCTGAAACCTTCGGATCTTACAATCTCTCCGGCATCAAGGTGCCTGCTGTCGACGATTTGGTGGATAAGGCGCTGAATGCATCCTCGCGTGAGGAAATGATAACCGCTGCCAGAGCATTGGATAGAGTTCTGCGTGCAGGCTATTACTGGGTGCCGCAGTGGTTCAAAGCCTTCCACACAGTAGCTGTCTGGGACATGTTCGGCATTCCGAATGATATGCCGGCATATGCCTTCCCCGTAGAAGCGACGTGGTGGGTGGATTCAGAAAAAGCCGCTCGCATCGGCAAGGAAAGTTAGGGACAAAGAAGCCCATGGGCGCCTATATTCTGCGTAGATTGCTTTTGATGATCCCGACCCTTATCGGCATCATGGCAATCAACTTTGTCATTATTCAGTTCGCACCAGGCGGACCAATTGAGCAAGTTATCGCTCAATTGCAAGGGGATAGTGTATCCGCAACCAGCCGCATTTCGGGTGGTGGAAGTGATTTTGGAAGTTCTGCTGCAGCCAATCAGGGCGGCGGAGACAGTGCAGGATCGAAGTATCGAGGGGCACAAGGCCTTGATCCGGAATTTATCAAGGAACTCGAGGTCCAGTTTGGCTTCGACAAGCCCCCTCTGGAGCGTTTCGGGCGTTTGATCTTGGACTACGCGACCTTCAATTTCGGTGACAGCTACTTCCGAGACATTGCTGTTGTTGATCTGATCATCGAAAAGCTACCGGTGTCTATCTCGCTGGGCTTATGGATGACGCTCATCTCCTATGGCATCTCAATCCCCCTTGGCATTCGCAAAGCAGTAAAAGACGGCACCTCGTTTGATGTCTGGACATCCAGCATCATCATTGTGGGCTATGCAATCCCGGGCTTCCTGTTTGCAATCATGCTGATTGTTCTCTTTGCCGGCGGTTCTTTCTGGGACTTCTTCCCGCTCCGAGGCCTCACCTCAGAGGGCTGGAGCGACATGTCATGGCCACAACGGATCCTCGACTACTTCTGGCATCTGGTTTTGCCGCTGACTGCAATGGCACTGTCCGCCTTTGCAACAACAACGCTTTTGACGAAGAACTCCTTCCTCGATGAAATCCGAAAGCAGTACGTTCAGACTGCCCGCGCCAAGGGCCTGACAGAGCGTCAGGTACTTTACGGCCACGTCTTCCGCAATGCTATGCTTATTGTAGTTGCTGGCTTCCCCGGTGCGTTCATCTCGGCGTTCTTTGCTGGCTCTCTCCTCATCGAGACCATCTTCTCACTGGACGGCCTTGGCCTGCTGGGCTTCGAGTCCGCGCTCAACCGCGATTATGCAGTTATGTTCGCCACGCTCTATATCTTCTCGTTGATGGGTTTGATTGTGAATCTGGTTTCGGACCTCACCTACACCTGGATTGATCCCCGGATCGATTTTGAAAGCCGGGAGGTGTAACGAACAATGGACACACAACTCGAAAAACGCCTTCGGGATCAGGGCTACGAAACAATCAATCCGCTGCCAGAGCAGACACAACCGCCTGAAAAGCAGCAAAAGCTGTCACCGCTCAACCAACGCCGCCTGCAGAATTTCAAAGCCAACAAGCGTGGATACTGGTCCCTCTGGATATTCCTCGTCCTGTTTGTGCTCGCTCTGGGCGCAGAGTTCATCACCAATGACCGCCCAATTCTGGTTTCCTATAAGGGCGAGCTGCTCATGCCGGTCTTTACAGATTACCCGGAGGAAAAGTTCGGCGGCTTCCTTGCAACAACGGACTATCGTGATCCATTCATTCAGGAAGAGATCGACGCCAACGGCTGGATCCTCTGGCCTCCGATCCGCTATTCCTACCAGACGGTCAACAATGAAATCCCTGTCCCAGCACCTGCTCCGCCAAGCTGGATGATGGACAAGGAACTGCGCTGTGAGCGTTATGCAGAGGGTGTGAACGATCCAAACTGTACAATAGGCAACTGGAACTGGCTCGGCACGGACGATCAGGGCCGCGATGTTCTTGCCCGTCTTGTCTACGGATTCCGCATCTCCGTGCTCTTCGGTCTGGCTCTCACATTGGCGTCGTCCGTCATCGGCATTGGCGCCGGTGCAGTGCAGGGCTTCTATGGTGGTTGGGTTGACCTTGGCTTCCAGCGCTTCATTGAAATCTGGACGGCAATGCCGACGCTCTATCTCATCTTGATCATCTCGTCGGTGCTAACGCCGGGGTTCTGGATCCTGTTCTCAATCTTGCTCGCCTTCTCCTGGGTGGCCTTGGTCGGCGTAGTCCGGGCGGAGTTCCTGAGAGGCAGGAACTTCGAATACATCTCCGCAGCGCGAGCGCTTGGTGTTTCCAACGGTACGATTATGCGCCGCCATCTGCTGCCAAACGCAATGGTCGCAACACTGACCTTCATGCCGTTCATTCTGAATGGCTCCATCTCCACGCTGACAGCGTTGGATTTCCTCGGCTTCGGTCTGCCTCCAGGCTCCGCCTCGCTGGGTGAGCTGCTCAAGCAAGGCAAGAACAACCTTCAGGCGCCGTGGCTTGGTATGACCGGCTTCTTCGTCCTGTCGATCATGCTCAGCCTGCTGATCTTCATTGGTGAAGCGGTCCGCGACGCCTTTGATCCACGCAAAACCATGAACTGAAGAAGGGAGGATCGCACATGACTGATAATCAAACGCTCCTCTCTGTTGAGGACCTTTCCATCGCCTTTCGACAAGGTGAAAAGGAAAATCTCGCCGTCGACCAAATCTCCTTCGAGATCAAAGAAGGTGAGACTGTCGCACTTGTGGGCGAAAGCGGCTCAGGCAAATCTGTTTCAGCTCTATCCGTGCTCAAGCTGCTGCCCTATCCGGCTGCCAGCCATCCAACTGGCAAGATCGTCTATCAGGGTGAAGACCTGATAGCAGCGACTGAAAGCGAAATGCGCCGTGTGCGTGGCAACAAGATCTCCATGATCTTTCAGGAGCCTATGAGCTCACTGAACCCACTACACACCATCGAACAGCAGATTGCGGAGATCCTGAAGATCCACCGCGGTCTTGGTGAAACCAATGCCAGAAAGCGCGTGCTGGAACTCTTGGACCAGGTCGGTATTCCGAATCCGGAAGAACGCCTGAAATCTTATCCGCACCAGCTCTCTGGTGGTCAGCGCCAACGTGTCATGATCGCCATGGCATTGGCAAATGAGCCAGACCTGCTGATCGCAGATGAGCCAACAACGGCACTAGACGTCACGGTTCAGGCGCAAATCCTACAATTGTTGAAAGACCTGCAAAAGAGCACAGGCATGGCCATGCTCTTTATCACCCATGACCTCGGCATTGTGCGCCGGATCTCTGATCGGGTTTGTGTGATGACACAGGGCAAAATTGTGGAGCAGGGCGATACCGAAGACATTTTCGAAAGCCCTCAACACGAGTACACACAGCATCTGCTGGCAGCCGAACCTAAAGGGCATCCGCCTGCAGGTGACAGCAGCCAGCCAATTGTCGTGGAAGCCAAAGACCTCAAGGTCTGGTTCCCTGTCAAGCGCGGCTTTCTGCGTAAAACGGTTAGTCACATCAAGGCGGTCGATGGCATCGACGTTACCGTTCGTGCTGGGCAGACACTCGGCATTGTGGGCGAAAGTGGATCAGGCAAAACCACGCTGGGTCTCGCTATCCTGCGTATGATTTCCTCAAACGGTCAGATCAGCTTCAATGGCTCTGATATTCAGGAACACTCCTGGAAGCAGATGCGTCCGCTGCGCCGGGATATGCAGATCGTGTTTCAGGATCCATTTGGCTCCCTGTCACCGCGTATGTCAGTCTCTGAGATTGTTGGTGAAGGCCTCAAGATCCATATGCCAAACCTCACGGCGAAGGAGCGGGAAGCCAAAGTGGCAGCTGCTCTGGAAGAGGTGGGGCTGGATGCTGCCACAAGGTTCCGTTATCCGCACGAGTTCTCTGGCGGGCAGCGTCAACGTATCTCGATTGCGCGGGCAATGGTGCTGGAGCCAAAGTTCGTGATGCTGGATGAGCCAACTTCGGCGCTGGATATGAGCGTTCAGGCACAGGTCGTCGACTTGCTCCGTGATCTGCAAAAGGCTCATGGATTGGCGTATTTGTTCATCTCGCACGACCTCAAGGTCGTCCGTGCACTTGCTAATGATGTAGTGGTTATGCAGCATGGCAAGGTGATGGAGGCGGGGACCTCAGACGAAGTCTTCGACGACCCTCAGACTGAGTATACCAAGGCTCTGATGGCTGCTGCGTTCCGCATGGAAGCCATCGAGGGCGTCATCAACTCGTGATGTGCTGCTGCCTCTGCTCAGTGACCAATAAACAATTAATCCATGGCCGATTACTCGGCCATGGGCAAAGCAAGCTTGTTGTCTCAGCGAAAATTAGGATCCGACAACAACAATATTGCCAACTTTTAGCGAGACCTTGCCACTCGCTTCCATCAGCTGAATTGGCGTACGCTTAACGACTTCGGCCATTGCCTTCGCGTATCCGCCATCACCTTTCAGTGAAGCAGGCTTGAAATTCTTCAGTTTGGAATCTTTGCTCACTTCATCAAGAAACTTCTCTTCAGCGCGTTTCTTTTTTTGCTTTAGCTCTTTGAGGAAGGCGTCTTCGGTTTTTTCATCCACCTTAGCTTTTTTGAAAGCAGCCTTAATCTTAGAGGTCTCTTTGTAGACTTGATCGACATCATCGAACTTCATAAGCACGGCCATCAGGATCTCCCTCTTGTTGTTTTCTTGGATCAACGGCCAGTATCACGCTAGGGACACTACTTGCGCATTCTTACCATAGGGTAACAAAAGGAAGTGGAGGTTGAAGCATTTGAGGCAAAGCGCTTGCTCACTGAGCGGAGGACTTACATCCACCGCCGGACACGTGCTTTGTAGGTAAGGTATTCTTGACCAAAGTTCTCTTCCAGAAGCTCTTCTTCAGGCTTGATCTGGAACAGGGTGATGTAGGCGGCAAAACCCAGAGCAACCGGAATGGCGAGCAGGTTCCCTTGAAAGACAGCCCACCCAAGCAGAATGAACTGCAAGCCTAAATACATCGGATTGCGCGTCTTGGAGTAAATTCCGTCAGAAACAATCGCACTCGCATTTTCAGGATGGGACGGACTCGTCGTTGTCCGTGCTCTGCGAAACTCAGAAAGCCCGGTCGCTCCAAAATAGCCACCAGCTCCGATGCCAATCACAAGAAAGGCTGTCTCTGCACCATGCAGATTGATATCTCCGGGAAGCAACATTGCAACCATCCATATGATAACTGCAAAGCTAAAGAAAACGGCCACAGGCGGGAACCTGAGTTTTAAATTATCCATTGTGGTCCAGTAGTTTGTTGTTCCAAAAATGCAGGAAGCCTATCAGTTCTCAGAGAGCGCCAGCTTAACACCAAGCGCGCCAAACGTAGCTGCAAAACCCCGTTTGAGCCAAGCCATAACTTTTGGGCGGTTGATCACATAATCGCGTGCCAGCGACGCCATTGCGCCATATCCAATGAAAACAACAAATGTAAGTGCCATAAAAACAAAGGCATGGAACAGCAGAGCCGACGTTGCATTCTCACTGCCGGGAGAAACGAACTGAGGGAGGAAAGCGAGGAAAAATAGAGATAGCTTAGGGTTCAACACATTGAGCAGAATGCCGTCAAGTGCAGTGCGATATAGAGTTCTCTCACGCTTCTCACCGTTCACTTCCAACACGCCTCCGCTGCGCAGGATGCTCCATGACATGTAAATCAGATAGACGACACCAAGATACTTCAGAATCTGAAAGGCAAGAGCACTACTGTGAAAGATCGCCGCCACACCAACAATGCTTGCCAAAGCCGCAGGCACAATTCCAAGCGTGCAACCAAATGCAGCAGCAACACTTGGCTTAAGCCCTTTCCCAAGCCCAATAGCAATTGTGTAAAGCACACCAGTGCCAGGCAGCAGGACAACAATGAAGGATGTCAGAAGATACTCAAGTGTCATGGAGAAGCTCACAAATCGATGGCAGGGCAATAGAAGCCTTAGTCTATCTGATCACTCAGGCGTGTCCAATGAACTTGAAGAAAACTAGCTAAAAGTAGGTGGGAGTGGAAAGGCGAAAGACGCCTTCCCAAATAGCATGACTGAATTAGTCCAGCTCGTGGTCTTTGCCGGCAATAGCTGCTGCAAAGTCCTTGGCGGAAAATGGTTCAAGGTCGTCGACACCTTCACCAACGCCAATGAAGTGAACTGGCAGACCATACTTACGAGCAATCGCCACCAGAATTCCGCCGCGGGCTGTACCGTCCAGCTTGGTCATCACAAGACCAGTCACACCAGCAACCTTGCCGAAGATCTCCACCTGAGACAGAGCATTCTGGCCAGTGGTCGCATCAAGGGTCAGCAAAGTGGTATGCGGTGCATCAGGAACACGCTTGCGGATCACTCGAATGATCTTCTCAAGCTCATCCATCAGTTCAGCTTTGTTCTGCAAGCGGCCAGCAGTATCAATCAGCAGCACATCTGTGCCGTTGCTGAGAGCGGCATCAACGGCATCGTATGCAAGGCCAGCAGCATCAGCGCCGGTATCGCGCGCCACAACTTCAGCGCCAGTACGTTCACCCCAAACTTTCAGCTGCTCAACAGCTGCTGCGCGGAAGGTATCGCCCGCTGCAAGCATAACCTTCTTGCCCTGCTCATGAAGTAGAGAAGAAAGCTTACCGATTGTGGTGGTTTTGCCTGTACCATTCACACCAACCATCAGTACGATGTGTGGTTTATGACCGCTATCAAGGTCCAGCGGTTTGGCGACAGGTTCAAGGACGCTTTCAATTTCCTCGGCAAGGATACTGCGGACTTCCTCACCTGAAATTTCCTTATCATAGCGACCGTCAGAAACACGATCAGTAATCGCAATCGCCGTATCAATACCAAGGTCTGCTTGAATCAGGATATCTTCCAGCTCTTCAAGAGTATCTGCATCCAGCTTGCGCTTAGTGAAGATTGAGCTGATGCCCTCAGATAGGGCATTGGAAGAGCGGGAGAGCCCAGCTTTAAGACGCTGGAACCAGCTCTTCTTTACTGGAACATCTTCTCCAGTTTCCTCAGTTCCCGGAGTGTCTCCAGCTTCTTCAGCCTCTCGGCCCTCTTCGACCGCTCCAGTTTCCTCGTCTGCTCCTTGTCCTCCGCTTTCCCGAACACTTTCAGAGCTTCCTGCTTCTTCAGATCCTTGCGCTGTTCCTGATGCTTTAGAGATCTCATCTGTGAGAACGGGTTGTCCATCGGCAGTATCCTCAGCAACGGGCGCAGCATCATCGCTGACCTTAGGGGAAAGTATATCTTGCTCAGGCTCAACGTCTGCTGAATTTTCCTCATGCAGATCGTCATTATCCAGGTAAGCAGTCTCTTCGAGGGCTTTGGTTTCGGCCTCATCCAAATCATGAGGCTTATCAGAAGCTTTCTCTTCAGGCGAAGACTCCGACTCAGATACGAGCTCTGGATTTTCCAGATCGAGAGTTTCATCTGCGACTGCTTCAGCTGTTTCTTCAAGGCCTTTAACAGGGTCAAGCGGAACGGACTGAACGCTTTCTAAAGACTCACGCAGCTCTGCACTATCAGGAGCTTTCTCCTCCTGCAGGCTCTGTGTTTCTTCTGAGGAACCGCCAAACAGGCGACTGAAAAAACCGCGCTTCTTTTCGCTCATGCTGGAAAGATACCTTTGAAATGTAAAAGCTTAAGCTGCTTTGCCAAGTGGCTCTGCAATTAGATGTCTTTCGGTATGCCCTGTAATGCGTGCGGAGACAAGGCTTCCGGCAATATCCGCATCCAGTTCAACCTGAGTAAATTGCTCGGTGCGACCAAGTCCCTCACGCTCAATCAGGATCTCGCGCTTTTTGCCCACTTCAGCCCGAAGGTGAGCAAGCAAAGCTTCCTGCCCTTTTTCGCGAAGGCGCGCAGCGCGCTCTTTAATAATCTTGCGATCAAGCTGTGGCATACGGGCCGCTGGAGTGCCAGGGCGTGGAGAGAATGGGAACACATGCAGATGTGTCAGCCCACACTCATCAACGATGCGCAGAGTGTTCTCAAACATCTCATCAGTCTCGGTCGGGAAACCGGCAATAATGTCAGCGCCGAAAACAACATCCGGGCGCATCTTGCGTACGTCTTCGCAGAACTGGATCGTATCTTCACGAGAATGACGACGCTTCATGCGCTTGAGGATCATGTTGTCGCCGGCTTGCAAGGAAAGGTGCAGATGCGACATCAGACGATGATCATGCGCAATCACTTCCATCAACTCATCATCAGCTTCAATGCTGTCGATGGAGGACAGACGCAGGCGCTTGAGATCAGGCACCATCTTCAAAATCTTGGAACAGAGCGTGCCAAGCTTCGGCGTTCCCGGCAAATCAGCACCGTAGGAGGTAATATCAACGCCAGTCAGAACAATCTCGCCATAGCCGTTGTCGACAAGGCGTTTAATCTGGTCAATCACCACGCCCATCGGCACAGAACGTGAGTTACCGCGGCCATAAGGGATGATGCAGAAGGTGCAGCGATGGTCACACCCGTTTTGGACCTGCACGAACGCACGGGAGCGTCCCTCCAGTCCATCGATCAGGTGACCAGCGGTCTCGCGCACGCTCATAATGTCGTTGACGCGCACCTTCTCGGTTTCTTCAATGCCAAACTGAGCGACACGGCCATAAGAGGCGCGCTCCAGCTTTTCGGAGTTACCAAGAACCAGATCCACTTCACCCATCTCGGCGAAGGTTTCAGATTCCGTCTGGGCCGCACAACCGGTCACAATAATACGTGCATCCGGATTTTCGCGACGGGTTTTGCGAATGGTCTGTCGTGCTTGGCGGACAGCTTCGTTGGTCACGGCACATGTGTTGATAAGCACGGCATCCTTAAGGCCCGCGGCCTCAGCTTCGCGCTTCATCACTTCCGACTCATAAGCGTTCAGTCGGCAGCCAAATGTCACAACATCAATGCTCACTGCGTAGGCTCCATTGCCGCGTCCCCCGAAGCGGTCTTTGTGTAGGTGAGGGTGTCGAGATTGAGCTCGCCCTCGAATTCAATTGCGGTTTCACCGGTCATCATGATGTGGTCGTTGTCCTCACGCCACTCAATCCCCAGCGGTCCTCCCGGCAGATGGACGGTGCACTTGCGTGCGGTCCGGCCTGTCCGTGCTGCTGCAACACCTGTTGCGCAGGCTGCGGTGCCACAGGCTCGCGTCAAGCCAACACCACGTTCCCAGACCTTCAGGCGGATTTCGTTTTCGCCAATGACCTGAGCAAGAGAGATATTCGCCTTTTCAGGGAACATCGGATGACACTCAAGCAAAGGTCCAAATCGCTCAAGGTCGTGGGCTTCAATATCATCCACCCAGAAAATCGCATGCGGATTACCAACATTCACAACGCTTGGCGAGTGCAAAACCGGAGCATCAATCGGCCCGATCTGTAGCTCAATTGCGCGCGTATCGGCAAACTCTTCGGCCAGTGGAATCTGATCCCACTCAAGGCGAGGTGTACCCATATCAACGCTCACCAGCGTTTCAGTGTCAGATGCGTGTGCAATCAGCAAACCAGCGTTGGTCTGAATAGGAACGCTTGGAGTGCCTGCCTCACCCATTAGCAGACGGCCAATGCAACGTGTTGCGTTACCGCAAGCATCTACTTCGCTACCATCGCGATTATGAATGCGCATAAAGGCATAAGCATCGGAACTTGCAGGCTCGACCGTTATCATCTGATCAAAACCAATACCCTTTTCGCGGTCTCCGATAGCCGAGATTTGCTCCGGAGTTAAGACAACCTTCTTTGCGCGGCCATCAAACACCACGAAGTCATTGCCTAAACCGTTCATTTTCAAAAAGGGAACCAGCGTATCCGCCATGAGCTTGCTTCCATTCATGCGTAATCCGTCAAGAAGGCACTATATGGAGTAAATTACTTTAGATTACTAGGGAAAATGCAGGCAAAAGCCTCACCTGAGACGATTGTGAGGCCAGCTTTAAAGCCTCCCTAATCGAATTCTCTGGTTTTGCACTAATCCGCACAGACTTCCATTATATCCCCAGGTGCCATTTCCTTCAGAATTTCACGCATCACTTCGGGGTAAACCGCAACACATCCCTCTGTTGGTAGAAAGCCTTCTCGCGCCACATGGAAGAAGATCGCGCTGCCTTCTCCTTTAACCGCCGGATACATGTTGCAATCCAGCACAACGACGATGTCATAGAGCCGGTCATCCCGCCACATTTTCTCATGGCTGGGCTCAAACGGCAGATCTACTGGCCGGTTATAGAGAGCATCCTGCGGAGAATCACACCATCCATCGCTCTGGGACAGTGGTGAAACTGGCAAATACGTGACTGGACAGGAGCTGCGATCCGAGCGGTAATACACATTCAGCAGTTCAAATTGCCCAATCGGTGTCGCACCGTCGCCTTCGTGCTTTGTGTGCGTCAAACCGGACCGCCCAAGTGCACACGCAAATGTTACTGCACCCAGTGTTAGCGTTCCTGAGTGAGGCTCATCACCTGTATGCCGCACAAATAGGGTCTTTTGGGTCTTTTTAAGTAGCTTTGCGGGGGGAGTGGGTACTGCGAGAGGAAGCATCTATGAACCTGTTGTCCTGCGGAAAACACCGGGAGAAACACTCCCAAATAAAGCGGGGGTCACTTACGCGTGAAGTAGATTTTACGAAAAACTTTGAGATTTACCACGTTTTTGCTCGCCTTTTTTTCGGCAACCCTTCATGTATTTATGTGAGATAAGTTTTAGGGCTAGCACCAAAGATTGGTGATTGGGTGAGAATATGACTGCACGTAAAATTCTGCTTGTAGATGACGATAACGATCTGCGCGAAGCGCTCGTTGAGCAGCTGTCGCTTTATGATGAATTTGAAACCACTCAAGCTGACAGTGCTGCGGCTGGCATCAAAAAAGCAAAAGAAGATCACTTCGACCTGGTTCTGATGGACGTTGGTCTGCCGGACATTGATGGCCGTGAAGCTGTGAAGCTGCTGCGTAAAGCAGGTTTCGGTGCTCCAGTCATCATGCTCACCGGTCACGATACAGACAGTGACACGATCCTCGGTTTGGAAGCTGGCGCAAATGACTACGTCACCAAGCCGTTCAAGTTTGCTGTTCTGCTTGCTCGTATTCGTGCGCATCTGCGTCAGCATGAGCAGAGCGAAGATGCTGTGTTCACCATTGGCCGTTATTCCTTCCAGCCTGCTGCAAAGTCCATGCAGGACGACAATGGCGGGAAGGTTCGTCTGACCGAAAAAGAAACTTCTATCCTGAAGTTCCTCTACCGTGCAGGTGAAAAGCCAGTGACACGCGATGTGCTGCTGCATGAGGTTTGGGGCTATAACTCCGGCGTCACCACACACACGCTGGAAACCCATATTTACCGTCTGCGTCAGAAAATTGAGCGTGATCCGTCCAATGCGGAGCTGCTCGTGACAGAAGCTGGTGGATATAAGCTTGTGCCTTGAGGCATAAGCAGCTAATCCAAGAACTATGAGTCTAGCCCGCGACATCGAAATCTTAAGACGTGTTCCTCTCCTCTCGCAATTTTCAGAGGACCAGTTACGCCTGCTCGCATTCAGTGCGGAAACCATGCAGGTGTCTAAAGGTGGAACAATTTTTAATGAGGGTGAGCGGGCAGATGGTGGCATCGTGCTGACAATCGGCAAGGTGCAGCTGGAAACCGGCATGGGACGCGACGCGCGTCCCAGAGGCACCTACGGCCCCGGTACTCTGTTCGGCGAAAACGCGCTGATGGCTGAGGGCAAACGTCCGGCCCGCGCTGTCGCACTTGAAAATTGCGAATTGATCCGTGTCCGCCGCGCACTCTTCTCCCGCATGCTGCAGGAATTTCCGGAAACCGCGCAAAAGCTTTACGTCGATAAGGCAAACCAGTTTACAACAGCCGCTGCCGCCTTGGCACGCGTTGGTCGCAAGTTGGACGAAGTGGACGCTCTCAACGAACGCCATAAAAAAGAAGTTGCTGCTAAGCGTAATTAAGTTAGTGGCTCTTTAAAGCGGCTTTTGCACGCGGCTCTCTTTAAAATCATAGATAATCGAGCTCTCAATCTTGGTGATGTAGGCCCGCTTTGTGAACTTTTCAAAGGCGAGGCTTTTCAGGTGCTCGATATCGCGGACACGCAGATGGGCGACGATATCGTATGCCCCACTGATGAGCGTGACGGATTTTACTTCTGGTAGCCCAACGACCTCCTGCATGAATTCCTCAACCAGAAGCGCCTCGTGTCTGTCCAGCTGAATGAAGAACATTGCCTCAAAGCCCACTCCATAGGCTTTAGGGTCCACAACCGCATGGCTACTCTGTAAAATACCACAGTCTTTCAAGCGCTTAATACGCTCATGGCAAGCCGATGGGCTTAGGTTAACCTCTGCCGCCACCTGCTTGTTGGGCAGCAGTGCATTATTCTGCAAAATTTCCAATATAGCGAAGTCTGTTCGGTCGAGGTTGTGAGATGAGGTCATTCTTCGGAATCAATTCGATATTCGGAGGGTGTGCGCCGCAGTATATTCGGAGAAAATTTGGAATAAAACCTCTCATAAGAAAATACTCTCAATGGCAGCAAATACCCTTCTCTTTTTGATCACCATCCTAAGTCTGATTATCGTGCCCGGTCCGGATATGCTGTACGTCACCAGCAGGGCACTTGCGAGCGGAAAACCCGCTGCCCTCAAAGCATCTCTCGGCATTTCAGCTGGTTATCTCGTGTTCACCGTTTTGGTTGCTGCGGGTTTTCAGTCCCTCTTTCTGGCAGAACCGAGACTGTTTCAGGCAATCCGCTGGGTGGGACTGGCCTATCTTATGTACTTGGCTTATCGCCTCTTCTTCGCAAGCGGCATGTGGACTTCAGAAGACGAACAACAAGCACCTGCAGACACCAATGATCTGAAGTTCGGCTTCCTCACCAGTTTGCTGAACCCAAAGGGAATGCTCTTCTATTTCTCCCTGCTGCCGCAGTTCTACGTGCCGGAAGTAATGCCTTTCTGGCTCTATGCGCTGGTTTTCGGCATGGTGGCGAGCTTGCTTTGTCTGATTGTCTACTACGGCGTTGGCAGCCTCGTCTCTGGTCCCGCACGCGTGTGGCTTGCAAACAGCAATAACGGCAAACGTGTCTCCATGCTGGCCAGCCTTTGCGTCTTTGCGGTCGGCATCTCTATGGTTGTTGCTGATATAGCGTAAACGTATCCGCACGATCTTTTGAATAGTGCATTGCCAATTAATCCGTCTGCTTGTGATATGACTGCGTGCCGCCCTCATGCAGTCATAGTTTGCCTCTTTGACTGAGTTATCCAACGTCTCACTCAAAGAGGAAGTTGCTCCCATGCCAAACACAGTCAGTAAAGTATTTGCAGGAGCCGTTGTGGCGACACTGCTCACTCTGGGCGGGCTAAACTCTTCTGCGCTCGCTCAAAATTATACAGAGCAAGATGTATTTGCTGCAGTAGAGGCGAATGACATGAAGGCATTAGACCAAATTGCAAAAGGCGGAGCGTCGCTGGATGCCCGTGACAGTTCTGGTGATACAGCGGTTATCATTGCAGCCAGACGCGGAGATCTTGAGCTATTCGAGCACCTGGTCAATCTCGGCGCTAACATCAATCTGATGGATGCCAAAAAACGTGATGTGCTGAACATAGCGATCTCCACGAACAACCCTGAACTGGCACGATTGGCTCTGGACTTAGGGATCGACCCTTCCATGGTCACATCTGTCTATGAAGGCTCTGCACTCATCTACGGCAGCCATCAGGGAGCTGTCGAGATTGTTTCCATGTTGATTGATGCTGGTGCACCGCTTGACCATGTCAACAATCTGGGCTGGACCGCCCTTCTTGAGGCAACCATTCTTGGAGATGGCAGCGAACCTTATCAGATAATCGTCAAGAAACTCGTTGATGCCGGAGCTGACAAAACCATCGCCGACCGCAACGGCGCCCTCCCAATCAGCCACGCCCGCAACAAAGGCCACACAGCAATTGTGCAGCTCTTGGAAGACTAAGGTTGCTTAAGGGGATGGAAGTTGGTGAGAAAGCAAAGCGCTTTAGCCTCAAGCCTCTTTAAGTAGCTTTTCCCAGTTAGACCAAGCTTTGGAGGTTGGTTCCTCACTAATCAACCGCAAGATCAGCCCTTCAAATCGCTTCCGGCTAGAGGGCTCAAGACCTGAAAGAGGGGATCGGGTGAGCTCTTTGCCTGTTCGTGTTTGAAAGAATTCCAGAAAATCTTCATTAGCTTCAATGCGCTGGGCGAGCTCGGCCAATGTAATACCGGTTGCCTTTTCTATCGCGAGTCTAAAGTCCTTGATTGCTTCTTGGGAGCGATCAAGGTGACTAAGTGCAATGCCACGTTCTAAGTACAACATCGCAAGCTTCTTTTCTTCAGATGCGATGAGGGTGTTTAAGAAACCTGTTGTGATGGAAATGCTGCAAGCGCGAGCCTTTCTTTCTGCATCAATTTCAGGCCTCTGACAGGTTCCAGCAAAAATGCTGGAAGTGAAACCTAAAATCAAGATTGGAAGGAATAGAGCTACGAAACACCAGTTAAATGCTGCTTTGAATGAGAAACTTTTGTCAGCGCCTTGCTTCATTCAGATCTCCATGGATAGCACCGTATAGAGTCCATATAGCAAGGACGCCACAAGGGCGCCCTGAAAAACTTTGCTTCACACCGACTTGCTCAGTGCCAGGGATGGCTCAGTCCGAGCTTGTCTTCGTAGCTGTCGATGTGGTCGGTTTTTTCAAAAGTCTGGCCAATGTCGTCAAGGCCGTTCAGCAGGCAATGCTTGCGGTGTGGGTCCAGATCAAACTTGATTGAGCCGCCATCCGGGCCGCGAACTTCCTGTTCTTCCAGATCAACTGTCAGAGTCGCATTCGCACCGCGGGATGCATCGTCCATAAGCTTGTCGAGATCTTCCTGACACACCACGATCGGCAGAATGCCGTTTTTAAAGCAGTTGTTGTAGAAGATGTCAGCAAAGCTGGTGGAGATCACACAACGAATGCCGTAATCCAGCAGAGCCCAAGGTGCGTGCTCACGGGAAGAGCCGCAGCCGAAGTTGTCGCCAGCAACAAGGATCTGAGCATTCTCGTAGCTTGGCTTGTTCAGCACAAACTCTTCGTTCTTGGAACCGTCGTCGTTGGTACGCATCTCATGGAAAAGTGCAGTTCCAAGGCCTGAACGCTTGATGGTTTTCAGAAACTGCTTCGGTATGATCATATCGGTGTCGATGTTGACCAGTGGCAGCGGCGCAGCAACGCCTGTCAGTGCTGTAAACTTTTCCATGGAATACTCTCCTCGGATCTCTGGAATTCTCTAATTTTTATTAGGCTACAGCGAGATCAATGCTCTCGTTCAGGCCCATCATAATATTCAGGTTTTGGACGGCAGCGCCGGAAGCGCCCTTGCCAAGGTTGTCATAGATTGCGACCAGCAGAGCTTGGTGTCGGTCATCATTGGCAAAAACGTGCAACTGCATTTTGTTGGTGCCGTTGAAGATTTCCGGGCTCAGGTCCTCAATTGCGTTGACGCTTTCAAATCCTGCGACCTCTACATCACCAGCAATGCTGGAGAAATGGTCATCAAGCACAGCATGCAGGTCTTTGCCCTTTGGTGCATTGCGAAGCTGACCCAACTGCAACGGCACAAATGTCATCATGCCCTGTGCGTAGTTGCCAACCGCAGGCTGGAACAAAGGCGCATGAGCAAGGTCAGCATATAGCTGCATTTCCGGTAGATGCTTGTGTCCAAACTGCAAACCATAAGGCCAGTAAGAAGATGGCTTGTCGCTGGCTTCATACTTTTCAATCATCTGACGGCCACCGCCAGTATAACCGGAAACTGCGTTCACAGTGAGTGCGTGAGTGGACGGGATAAGCCCAGCTTCCAACAGCGGACGGACTGTCGCGATCACACCTTGCGGGTAACAACCCGGATTGGAAACAAAACGCGCGTTGGAAATGATCTCCGCCTGATCCTTCGTCATCTCAGGGAAGCCATAGGCCCAATCTGGATTAACGCGGTGCGCAGAAGATGCATCAATCACGCGAGTGCTGTCGTTCTTGATGAGCGACACACTTTCCAGTGCAGCTGCATCTGGCAAACATAGGATCGCAACATCAGCTGAGTTCAAAAGCTCTGCACGAGCTGCCAGCTCCTTGCGGCGCTCCGGAGCGATGCTGAGGATCTCGATGTCACGGCGCCCGGCCAGACGCTCGCGGATCTGTAGACCCGTCGTTCCGGCTTCTCCATCAATGAACACGCGCACTGACATTTTTGACTCCTTGGAGCTTGTAGTTGGAATTAGGTTCATGGGTTGTACAACGTCCATCACCCATTGTCACAGAATAGGGCGCGTTTTTTTAGGCCTCTGTCCTCAATTGGCAGTTGAGGGGGGCTCAAGCAACTTCAGGTTCACAGGAAGGGCTTTTCGAATATTACCAGAATTCCCGTATGTCGCTCACATCCGAACACATTCTGCTGAAAACGATGTTTTTGCGGGATTCTTGTCGCGTTTCGCATTGAAATATTGAGTAAATGCACCTTAATAGGTTTCAAAGGCATAGGCCGCGTCCATGTGGCATGTTCGCGCAGCCTGTGCCGACTATAATGTTGGATGAGGAACGCCTGAATGTCTGTAACGACAGCCGAGGCTAAAGCTGGGCTTATTGCCGATACCTGTGCACTGCTAATTGACGATAACGAAGACGAAGCAAGGTTTGCCGAAGACCTCTTCTCTCACGCCGATGCAGAAGATCTCCTGAACTATACCCCATCGGAGCTTGCGGTCGTATCGCAGGAAGCCTGGGCTGATTTCGCAAATCACCCGCTGGGGACCCATCGTATTCGTGTTTTCAACCCGCAGCCAAACGCTGACGGCAAGCAGCTCGAAGACATTACCATCGTTGAAATCGTCAACGATAACATGGCTTTCCTCGTTTCCTCCGCGATGGGGGCAATCCAGACAGCAGGCTACGAAGTACGCCTCGTGCTGCACCCACTCTTCATCGTAGAGCGTGATGATGATGGCGGCCTGCAAAAATTCCACGGCACTGTTGGTCTGGGAGGACCATCCGTTCGCCGCGAAAGTCTCATCCATATCCACCTTACACGCTTGAATTCTGATGAGGACATCAAGAAACTCGAAGAGACTCTTGATCTTGTTCTCAACGATGTCCGTCAGGCCGTGCAGGACTGGCGCCCAATGCGCGACAGAATCCAGCTGGCGGTTGAAGAATACCAGCAGGTCCGCGCAAAAGCAGACAACAAGCAGTTTGACGAAGCAATCGCCTTCCTTGAGTGGATGGCGGCTGATAACTTCACCCTTCTGGGTATTCGCGAGTTCATTTTCGATGACACCAGCGAAAACAGCGAACTCTCTCTGATCGAAGGCTCTGGCCTTGGCATTCTGACCGATCCGAAGGTTCGTGTGCTCCGCAAGGGCTCTGAATTCGTTGTTATGACACCGGAAATCAGAGAGTTCCTGCTGAAGCCGGAACCATTGATCATCGGTAAAGCCAACATCCGCAGCCGCGTTCATCGTCATGTGCACATGGACTATGTTGGGGTGAAGCTGTTTGATGATGAAGGCAAGCTTCGCGGTGAACTGCGCGTTGTCGGCCTCTTCACCGCAACAGCGTACACCCGCTCAACCAGCTCCATTCCATACATTCGCCACAAGACTGCGAAGGTAATGAAAAAGCACGGCTTTGATCCGGAAAGCCACAGCGGTCGTGCACTTCGCAATATCTTGGAAGGTTATCCGCGTGATGACCTGTTCCAGATCGACGTTGAAACGCTATCCAACTTTGCAGATGCGATTCTTCAGCTTAACGAGCGTCCGCGCGTCCGTGTTCTGTCCAGAACCGATAAGTTCGACCGTTTCGTATCGATCATCACCTACATCCCGCGTGATCATTTCACCACGAGCATTCGTGAGCGAGTTGGTAAGTATCTGGCAAACGTTTACGAAGGACGTCTGTCTGCCTGGTACGCAACCTTCCCTGAAGGCCCTCTCGTCCGCGTTCACTACATCGTTGGTCGTTATCTCGGTGACACGCCTCAGCCGTCTCAGGCCGAGCTGGAAGCCTCTATTCAGGTCATCGTCCGCACCTGGACAGACAGCCTGCGGGAAGCGCTCCGCTCAGTCTATGGCAACGCCATCTCTGGTGCACTGCTGAAGCGGTATGGCTCTGCGTTTGATGGTGAATACACCTCCGCGACACCAGCAGTGACCGCGACCAAGGATATTCGCCGCGTTGAACAGCTGGGCGAGAAGCGTCCGCTTGTCATCAGCTTCTATAAGCGCGAGCGTGAGGGTAAGGGCCAGATTTCTCTGCGCGCCTACCACCTCAACAAACCGATTCCGCTGTCTGCTCGTGTGCCGATGCTCGAAAATCTCGGGTTCCGCGTCATCAATGAGAGAACCTACCGGATTACTCCGTCAGATCGCGAACTCAGCTACCTGCACGACACCACGCTGCATCTGGATGAAAACCGCTTCCGCAACTTCACAGAAGCAGACATCGAGCGCCTCGGTGCATTGTTCCTCGCAGTCTGGAACAAACAGGCTGAAAACGATGGTTATAACGCCCTTGCACTGACAGCAGGATTGGCATGGCGTGACATTGCCATGATCCGGGCGCTCTCCCGCTACTTGCGTCAGGCTGGAATCCTCTATTCTGAAGATTATATGTGGGGAACTCTTAACCGCTATCCACAGATCGCTCAGCAGCTGGTGCACCTGTTCCATACACGCTTCGATCCTACACTCGGAACGTTTGAACGTTCGGGTAAGGAGGGGCGTCTGATTGATGAGATTTCCGCAAGCCTTGATGAAGTAACGAGCTTGGATGACGACCGTATTCTCCGTCGTTTCCAGAATTTGATCCTGGCGACACTGCGCACCAACTTCTTCCAGTTGGATGACGCTGGTCAGCCAAAACCGACCTTCGCGTTCAAGCTTGACCCGCATAAAGTGGAAGGCCTGCCAAAGCCGCTGCCATATCGCGAAATCTTCGTGTACAGCCCGCGCGTTGAAGGCGTGCACATGCGCTTTGGTCCAGCTGCTCGTGGTGGCCTGCGTTGGTCCGACCGCGCTCAGGATTACCGCACAGAAGTGCTTGGCCTTGTAAAGGCGCAGCAGGTCAAAAACGCTGTGATCGTTCCTGTGGGGTCTAAAGGTGGCTTCCTGCCGAAACAGCTTCCAAAAACTGGCAGCCGTGATGAGTGGATCGCAGAGGGAACAGAAGCCTACAAGATCTTCATCTCCTCCCTGCTGGATCTGACAGATAATCTGGACGCTGATCTCATCCTGCCTCCAGAGCTGGTTGTTCGTCATGATCAGGACGATCCATACCTCGTTGTGGCAGCTGATAAAGGCACCGCGACCTTCTCAGACACCGCCAACGCAATCTCAGAAAGCAAAGGCTTCTGGCTGGGCGATGCATTCGCTTCCGGTGGTTCTGCTGGATATGACCATAAGAAGATGGGCATTACCGCACGCGGCGGTTGGGAAGCTGTGAAACGTCATTTCCGTGAAATGGATCGTGACATCCAGAAAGAGCCATTCACCGCATGTGGTGTTGGTGACATGTCTGGAGACGTGTTCGGCAACGGTATGCTGCTTTCAAAGGCAACCAAACTGGTTGCTGCTTTCGATCACCGCGATATCTTCCTTGATCCGAACCCGGATCCTGCTGTGACCTGGGATGAACGCAAGCGCATGTTCGATCTGGGACGCTCGTCCTGGCAGGATTACAACAAGGAACTACTCTCAGAAGGCGGCGGTATCTACCCACGTTCTTCCAAGTCTATTCCTTTGACCATTCAGGTTCAGAAGATGCTCGGCCTCAACAAGTCGAAAGCATCTCCTCAGGAGGTCATGACCGCTATCCTGAAGATGCAGGCAGACCTGCTGTGGTTCGGTGGTATCGGTACATACATCCGCGCTTCTGACGAAAACAACAGCGACGTAGGTGACCGTGGCAACGACGCAATCCGCATCACAGCGGCTGAAGTCGGTTCGAAAGTCATCGGCGAAGGTGCAAACCTCGGCATCACACAGAAAGCTCGTATTGAGTTCTCTCGTGCCGGTGGCCGCTGTAACTCTGATGCGATCGACAACTCCGCTGGTGTGAACTCTTCCGATATGGAAGTGAACATCAAGATCGCGCTGGGCGCAGCAGTGAAGAAGGGTACCCTGACCACTCCGGACCGCAACGTTCTCCTTGCAGATATGACAGATGAAGTTGCTCAGCTGGTGCTGCGTAACAACTACCTGCAAACTCTGGCAATCTCGCTCTGTGATCGTCGTGGTCTTGAAGATCTGGGCTATCAGGTCCGCATGATGCGTCAGCTTGAATCTCAGGATCTGCTGGATCGTGTTGTTGAAGATCTGCCGGATGATGTGACTATTGAGGAACGTGAAAAAGCAGGCCAGCACCTGTCTCGTCCAGAACTGGGCGTGCTGCTGGCATACGCAAAACTCACGCTTCATGATGAGCTGCTGAACAGCTCCGTTCCTGATGATGCCTACCTCGCGAAGGAGCTTTACCGCTACTTCCCGAAACAAATGGCAGAAACCTATACTCAGGAAATCGAAGGACACCGTCTGCGTCGCGAAATCATCGCAACCATGCTGGCGAACTCCATCATCAACCGGGGTGGCCCTGCATTCCTGACCCGCATCATCGATCAGACCGGTGCGTCTGTTGCTGATGTAGCACGTGCCTTCGCCGTAGTGCGCGATGCGTTTGGATTGACCCAGCTGAACGAAGAGATTGATCGTCTTGACAACACCATCTCCGGTGATCTGCAGCTAGAGCTTTATACTCTGGTTCAGGATCTGGTGCTGGGTATGGTAATCTGGTTCCTGCGCAACGTCTCCTTCGAAGATGGCCTGGAAGCAGCGATCAACCGCTTCCGCGATACCGTCAAGCGTCTGTCTCCACGTTTGGAAACGTTCCTTTCCGAAGAACGGGCAGCAACGCTCAAAGCGGAAACAGATCGTCTGGTAGAAGCTGGCGTTCCAATCATGATCGCGGCTCGCATTGCCCGTCTCATTGGCGAAATGGTGATCCCGGATATCGTTTTGGTCTCCGAAAAAGCCAACCGTGATGTGGACGAAGTTGCAGCCTCCTACTTCCGCGTAGCCGAGCACTTCAAGTTCGGTGCGATTGAAGAGTTGGCTCGTGAGTTTGTCATTCGTGATTACTACGACGGGCTGGCGCTCGACCGTTCCCGCTCCATTCTGGCCAATGCTCTGCGTGATCTGGCTGCTCAAGCCCTGGCAGATGCAAACGGCTTTGACGGCTGGCTGGAACGCAATGGCGGTAAAGCTGAAAGAACGCAGCAGGCAACCAACGAGATTTTGGAGAAGAACCTGTCGGTTTCCAAGTTCTCTGTGGCAGCTGGAATGCTGGCAGAGCTTGCAAACTAAAGCGTATTCCCGAAACGTGGTTCCGGTTTTCCTATGAGAATACGCGCAAAAATAAAGAGTTAGAGCTTGGTGCGTGAATGTATTTGAACGCAACATGCTCTAAGCGATTTGAATAAGACAAAACAAAACCCCGGTGCAGCACCCTGCATCGGGGTTTTTCGTTGCCTGAGACCACATTTATCTGTTCTTGGCGTTCTTCTCTTTTTCCATCGCCAGCCGCATCTCAAGGTCGGAGATATGCTTCATCGCGGCCTTCTTGTCCTCATCACTGGAGGCGGCGCGATACTTCTCACGCGCGGCCGCAATGTCGTGGGTTAGCTGCACTTCGCGTGGGGCAGCTGCACGATCAAGCACACTCTTGTCTACACCTTCGACGCGCTCTTCTTCGACCTTGGTTCCTGACTTTGAACGGAGCGCTTCCAACTGCGCTTTGAGTTCCTGTTGGGCGGCGGCGTTCTTGTTGTTCTTATTGAGGTCGAACATGCTGGTTCCTTCTCACGTGTCAAAACATATCCTCCCCATAGATATGAATTTAAACCAGCGTCTCTGTCTATTACGTCCCGAAAGGTGTGCTGAACCTGAGCTTAATGCTGTGGGCCTCTATCTATTCAAATCCGACCATTCTGTGCGCGATCTTATTTATAGATCAGCTTGGCGGTCACAATCGCACCAACCGCGATAATGGAGATGATATTGCCAACAACAAGCGGCCATGCCTCCATCATGATGCCATAGACAAACCAGAGCACTACAGTGCTCAGCACAAGAAGGTTTGCAGCAAGGGAGAGGTCTTTTGTCTCGCGAGACCGCCACGTTTTCACGGTCTGCGGAAGCCAGCACAAGGTGCCAATAATGGCAGCGAGATAGCCGATGTAATCTGCATAAACGAGCATAGTGATAATCGCATTTGTAATGTGAGATAAGAAAAGCTTGGGTAGGTGAAAACAGAGTAGCACAACATGAAATCTAGCGTAATAGGTGCATGTGCGGCAGGTCTTCGCACAAAAAAAGCCTCGGCGCACCGAGGCTTCATCATCATTAGGTCGGCTAAGAGGTCGTTAAAAGACTCGGACCTCTTCTCGCGCAACCAGTTCGGACAGCGTTTTGATGCGCGCGCCGTTTTCCTTGAAGTTCGCAGGCGAAAGCCACTTCTCAAAGGAAGCACGCAAAACGGGCCATTCGCTGTCAAGCACCGAGAACCAGGCCGTATCCAGGTTCTTGCCTTTGACAACGGATGCCTGACGCAATGTTCCCTCGTAGCTGAAGCCTAGGCGCACAGCTGCTTTACGAGACACTTTGTTCAAGGCATTACACCGCCACTCATAACGACGGTAGCCCCATTTATCGAACACCCGCTGCATCATCAGGAACATCGCTTCCGTGCCACCGCACTTGCGTTGTAGCAGGGGGGAGAAGTGGATGTGCCCAACTTCAATGCTGCCAGTTTCAGGCACAATGTTCATGTAACTTGCAACACCAAGAGCTTTCCCGCCTTCTTGTTCAATGATAGCAAATGAAAACGGGTCGTTCCCGGCAGCCAACTCCTTGATGTATTGCTCAAAGCTTTCAAAGTCTGGAAAGGGGCCTTCATCCAGATAAGTCCAGTTACGGCCTTCAGCATCGACGCTGAACGCCTCATACAGGTCTTCCGCATGCTTTTCAGGATCCAATCGCTCCAGTCTGCAAAAGTGACCGACCATCGTCTCGTCTGTCGGCAGCTGAGCTGGAGCCCAATCCAACATATCTTCGCCCACGACCTGCCCCAGTTCGTTCTGGTTCTGAGAGGGATCCTTTTCGGATTTCTCTGCGGATTTCAGTGCAGCTAGATATGCAAGCATTTTAGGCCTCCTCGGAATGTCCCGATCTGGAAAGTTTAAAGCACCAAAATGACAAAACCCCGACCTCTCAGTCAGGGTATCATCAACAGATGTTAAAGGCGTTCGGAAGGATCGTTCTTTCTTACAAGAGCAGCACTTCCGCGTTCATCGTCGTCTTTGTCTTTCCTCGAAGACGTAAACGCCCAAAAACTCCGTTTGATGTCGCCTTTGGCAAAGCAGTCGTAAAAGTCACGCCGTCCATACATGGAATTCTTGCTACAGCCATAGCCGTACCAGTAGCAGGTATCGCTTTTCTTCACCTCGATATGGCCATGACGATTGCGTTTGTCACGGTTATAAACGCAGATCGAGCCATCCGGCGCACGGTCAGGACTGCTTACGCGCAGGCGTTTAAAGCCATATTTTGGGAGAGCTTTGATTGCCATGTAAGCCGAGCCACCCGGAATATAGGTGTCTACCAGACCTTCAGAGATCAGATGTTTTTTCACATAGCGATAGCAGTATGTCATGCCGCGACGGCGGCGTGTTGAGCGAGCACCGCCAGAGCGTGCTGCCAATACTGCTCCTGCATAGCCGACATAGCTATCTTCTTCGCTACCGGCGATCTTGTCTGCTTCCTCACGGCTGAGTTTGGCAACCTCAGTCAGCGTGTAGGTCGAAAAATCTGCTTTAGAAACGTAAATGTCAGAGGTGACGCTGCCCTCTTCGTCCGGCTGGTCAACACCCAGACGAACTAGTTCGCCTTTGGTTGGGTCTATCGCCCAGTCCAGAACGCTCAGCTGTGCACCAACAGGTAGAATTTGTTGAAGAGAGGAGCCTGCCTTACCGTCTTCAGCTGTCGCCCAGCCCTTAGCAAGAATTGGCTTGGCAACATTATAGTTGCCGGAAGTGGTCATCTTGTTTTGCGGAAGAGTATCTTTGCCGGAAAGCAGAGAAACTGGCTCCTCTGGTGAAGAAAGGTCACCAAAAGAAGCGTTTGGCCCTGCAGCAACTGCTGTAGTGAGAACCAGAAAACTAAACCCTGCATACGCGGATACTTTTGCAAGCTGTAGCATAATTCCTCCGAAAGCCCTTTTTAGGCACAGCAGCACCGGTTCCCGCGCGCGTTGCATCGCGAGATTGCTAGAACTTGGCAATAAAAAACGGTCGAGGCGCTCACACGCTTCGTGGTTCATGCCAGTCTAATGATGGTGCGCAGCTGTCGTTTTACTGACGCAAGCTCCTGCTCGGGGGCATTTTGCACGCCGGCAGGCAAAACTTTCCAGCAAGCCTTCCAGAGAAAGCCTGCGGGCACTCAGTGCTCAAACACATGCAATACAGGCTGGCGCCTGCCTCTCGGTGCCAGTCTGTTAGTCAGCAATGTAAGAGCGCATTTGCTCGTTTAGATCTTGCGCAGCGCCACGGTTTCGATGCTGTGGTCTGTTCCCTTTGTCAGGATCAGATCAGCGCGTGGTCGCGTCGGCAAGATGTTCTGGCGAAGGTTCTCCAGATTGATGTTCTGCCAAAGGTCCTTCGCGATCTCTTGCGCCTTATCATTCGAAATTGTGGAAAATTTATGGAAATATGAACCGGGATCTCGGAATGCCGTCTCACGCAGACGCATGAAACGCTCCAGATACCAGCGTTGCAGCACTTGCTCTTCCGCATCAATGTAGATGGAAAAGTCAAAGAAATCAGAGACAAAGGGCACTGCCTTGGCCGCTTTAGGTTGATGCGAAGTCTGCAAAACGTTCAGCCCTTCGACGATCAAAATATCTGGCTGTTCGACTGTGACATGCTGTCCCGGCATCACATCATAGAAGAAATGAGAGTAAATCGGGGCGCGAACTTTGCGCTCCCCACCCTTAATGTCTGTCAGAAATTTGAGCAGTGCAGAGCGGTCATAACTCTCAGGAAAGCCCTTCCGACGCATCAAACCTTCTGTTTCCAGAACAGAGTTAGGATACAAAAATCCATCGGTGGTAATCAGGTCCACTTTCGGGCTGGCGGGCCAGCGTGAAAGTAGTGCCTGCAACAGGCGGGCTGTCGTTGACTTGCCGACAGAGACCGAACCCGCAATACCAATGATGAACGGTGTTCGGGTCAACTGCATGCCCAAAAAGCGCTTCGTCGCAAACTGAAGGCTTTGGGAAGCTTCCACGTAATAGGCAAGCAGACGAGACAGAGGCAGGTAAATATTCTTCACCTGCTCTTGAGACACAAAGTCATTGAGCGATTGCAGGTCTTCAATTTCCTGCATGCTCAACGTCATTGGTGTGTCTGCGCGTAAAGACGCCCATTCAGTCTCTGTAAAGACAGAGTAGGGGGACAGGTCCAGCTCTTGCACTGGAGCGAGTTCTTTATGCATAGCGTTAGCGCTCAAGGCCCCTCGTGCCTCCCACTTCGCGTGACAGGAAGAAAACTAGTCGTCCGTACGGGACGCTTTTTCTTCCAGTCCAGTTTGTCCGGTGCGTGCTGCAAGCTTAGCTAGAACTTCATCCAGCGACACATCGGAAACCTTCATAACAACAAGTAGATGATACAGCAGGTCAGCTGCTTCAGAAGCAACGCCGTCCCTATCACCTTCTACGGCTGCAATCGCAGTTTCAACGGCTTCCTCTCCAAGCTTTTGTGCACACTTGGAAACGCCCTTTGAAATGAGTTTGCGGGTATATGACATTTCATCGTCACTGTTCGCACGTGCAGCAACAATAGCCTCTAGGTCCGAAAGGGTAAAATTGGTCATTTGGCTAGCCTTGTTGAGGCCGCTTCAGGTTTACTCTGAATACCTGAGCGAAATTTACTTATCCAGACGCATAGGAATTCCAGCATCTGCCATGTGTTGCTTGGCTTCTTCAATGCTGTAAGTCCCAAAATGGAAGATTGAAGCAGCAAGCACAGCAGTCGCGTGTCCGTCACGAACACCCTCAACCAGATGATCCAGAGTTCCAACCCCACCGGAGGCGATCACAGGTACATGTACAGCATCCGCAATTGCACGGGTAAGCGGCAAATTGTAGCCCTCTTGCGTGCCATCACGGTCCATAGATGTAACAAGCAACTCACCAGCGCCCAGATCCACTGCCTTACGAGCGAACTCAACAGCATCAATGCCGGTTGGCGTACGGCCACCATGTGTGAATATCTCAAAGCGCTCTTCTTCGCCTTCAGCCGAAACGCGCTTGGCATCAATGCTGACAACAATACACTGGCTGCCAAATTTCTGAGCTGCTTCCCGAATAAACTCAGGATTTTTCACCGCTGCAGTGTTGATTGAAACTTTGTCAGCCCCGGCGATCAGTAGTTTGCGGATGTCTTCAACAGTGCGCACACCGCCGCCTACGGTCACTGGCATAAAGCAGGCTTCCGCAGTGCGTTGCACAACATCATAGATGGTGTCGCGGTTGTCGCTGGAGGCTGTAATGTCAAGGAACGTCAGCTCATCTGCACCAGCTGCGTCATAAGCTTTAGCTGCCTCAACAGGGTCGCCAGCATCGATCAGGTCAACAAAGTTGACGCCTTTCACAACACGGCCATCCTTCACATCAAGGCATGGAATAATGCGTGCCTTCAGGGTCATGCGAGGCCCTCACGGCTTTTCTTGATCAGATTAAGTGCTTCAGCAGGGTCAAGACGACCGTCGTACAAGGCACGACCAGAAATCGCGCCCTCAAGAATATCGCAATCCGTTTGCACCAGACGCTCAATGTCCTTGATATCTGCCAGACCACCGGACGCAATAATCGGAATGCTCACTGCATTGGCAAGCTCCAAAGTACTCTCGATGTTCAGGCCTTTCAGCACGCCATCGCGGTCAATGTCGGTGTAGATGATTGCAGCAACGCCAGCATCTTCAAACTGCTTTGCCAGTTCAATCACGGTCAGTTCAGAGGTCTCTGCCCAGCCTTCAACGGCAACCTTGCCGCCTTTTGCGTCGATACCAACAGCAATGCGATCAGGGTACTTCTTGCAAGCTTCCTTCACCAGCTCAGGGTCACGCAGAGCTACGGTGCCGAGAATGACACGTGCAACACCTTTGGCCAGCCAGTTGTCGATGTGCTCCATGGTGCGGATACCGCCGCCCAGTTGAACAGGGTTGGTGGTACTGGCAAGGATCGCATCAACAGCTGCGCCGTTTTTGGTTTCACCCGCAAACGCGCCATCAAGGTCAACAACGTGCAGCCATTCAAAGCCTTGATCCTGAAACGCCTTTGCCTGCGCACCTGGGTCATCGTTAAACACGGTTGCCTGATCCATGTCGCCCAGTTTCAAACGAACGCACTGGCCGCCTTTAAGGTCAATCGCTGGAAAAATAATCATAGTTCTGTCCTTGGACTTGTCTGTGTCACTGAAAGCGGGCAGCCGTTACGGCGCCCAGCTCAGGAAATTGGAAATCAAAGAGAGGCCGAGCTTCTGGCTCTTTTCCGGGTGAAACTGCGTGCCGACCATGTTGTCTCGTCCAACCATCGCAGTGAACTCACCCGCATAGTCAAAGCTTGCCAAACGGTGTTCAGGGTTCGCGGTCGCAAAGTGATAGGAGTGCACGAAGTAAGCGTGCAGGCCATCACCGCCGGTATTGATGCCTTCAAGCACCGGATGCTCATCACCGGTAACGTTGATGGTGTTCCAGCCCATGTGAGGAATTTTCAGCTCAGGATTAGCTGGTTTCATCGCAGTGACGTCACCACTGATCCAGTCCAGCCCCTCGGCTTTCTCAAATTCAAGCCCGCGAGTCGCCAACAGTTGCATACCCACGCAAATCCCCATGAAAGGTTTGCCTTTGGTCAGCACAGCTTCCGCCAACGCCTCTTCCATACCGCCAACAGCCTGCAGGCCACGACGACAATCGGCAAAAGCGCCCACGCCTGGCAGCACAATGCGGTCAGCCTTGGCAACAACTGAAGGATCAGAAGTTACCGTCACCTCATGAGTATGATGATGGTTATGGGCTGCATGCTCAAACGCTTTTGCTGCGGAGCGCAAGTTGCCAGAACCATAATCAATAATTGCCACACTCATGAAGAAACTCCTGTTATCGCTTGAGTGTCATTCCAACGACGTCAGTGTCGCTGGTTTGTGGAGCCATTGGCCCCTGTGGAAGCCGCACTTCACTTTTGGCTTTGGAAACGCGGTCAAAGAAACGAATTTCTGCCTCATCCAGATTGGCGGCAGTGATAAACCCGACAGTCTGCCAGTTTTTGCGGCGCAGGCTCCAGCTTTTCAAGAACCCGGCTTCCATCGCAAAAAACAAAGTGGCCAGCACGGTGATAAAGCCGCCAGTGGTCGACCCAAAGGCTTCAGCAATAAACACCAGCGCAATGATTGCTGCCAGATAACCGAGGAAGACCAGCCACATCCGGTTGTACAAAGACCAGAGGAGAGGGAAGAGCATCGCCCACCACGAGAAACCGTCTTTCACGAACTTGATGTTTCGTGCGTCCTCGTCCCTCAGGTGGTCAAGTGAAACCCCTGGTTCGGTCATGACATAATAGACAGCCAATTGCATTCTCCCTGAACAAACAGAGCTGCGGGCCGAAAAGGTTAGCCGCCAAGCTGACCTTTTGTAGTTGGCACGCGTCCACTCTGGCGTGGATCTGGTTCGATAGCTGTGCGTACAGTACGCGCAACTGCTTTAAAGCATGTTTCCGCAATATGATGGCAATTGGTGCCATATAGGTTTGCAATGTGCAGTGTAAAACCTGCATTCATGGCAAACGCACGGAAGAACTCCTCAAAAAGCTCAACATCAAACGTGCCAACCTTGTCCCTTGGGAAGTCTACCTGCCAGACAAGGAAAGGACGACCGGAGACATCCAGAGCCACGCGGGTCAGGGCTTCATCCATCGCAAGGTGCGTGTCTGCATAGCGGGTGATGCCGCTCATGTCGCCAAGCGCTTCTTTAAACGCTTGCCCCAGAGCAATGCCCACATCCTCGGTGGTGTGGTGGTCGTCAATATGGGTGTCACCATCTGCGCGGATCGTCATGTCCACGAGCGAATGTCGGGAAAGCTGTTCCAACATATGATCAAAGAAACCAACACCGGTTTTGATGTCGTACTTGCCTGTGCCATCCAGATTGATGGAAACAGAGATCGTCGTTTCTTTTGTGCCGCGGGCAATAGTGGCCTGACGCATGGGATGTCCCTTGATAAGTTTATAGTCCTTATACTCGTGCAAAACCCCTGCACAAGCATTTAAAGACGCGCCGTTTTAACAGGCTAAGGGATCGCTGAAAATACCCAAAGATGAAAAAGCTAGGATCTGCTACTCCCTCTGGTATTTCTCGGCACAAACTGTTAGGAACTGAGCCGTTTATCTAGCAGATATTTGGAGCCTCGCATGTCTTATCGCCCAGCAAATGCAGTTGATCGCCTGATCCTCCCTCTGGATGTTCCAACAGTTGATGAGGCCCGCCAGCTCGTCAAGCAAACACAAGGGCTTGTAGGCACTTACAAAATCGGCATGCAACTCCAGTTCGCAGGAGGTCTTCAGTTCGCTGAAGAAATGGCGAAGGAAGGGCACTCCATCTTTCTGGATGTGAAGCTCCTGGATATTGACAACACCATCACCAGCGCAGTGAAAAACGTCGCAAAAATGGGCATGAAGTTCATGACCGTGCACGCTTACCCGAAAAATATGCGCGCAGCCGTAAGGGCATTGGAAGAAGTCGGCAACAAAGACCTCTGCCTGCTAGGCGTTACCGTGCTCACCTCAATGGATGAGCAAGACCTCAAAGACGCAGGTTATGTCGGCCCAACAGCAACCTTGGTGGAACAGCGCGCTCTTGATGCGGTTACCGCAGGTGTCGGCGGCATCGTCTGCTCGCCAATGGAATCCGCTGCCATGCGCGCCAAAGTTGGCGATAAGCTCTGCATCGTGACCCCAGGCGTACGCCCTAAAGGTGCAGATGCTGGTGATCAGCGTCGCGTCATGACCCCATACGATGCCATCAAAGCAGGGTCCGACTACCTCGTCATCGGCCGGCCAATCTACCGCGCTGAAGACCCCCGCGCAGCAGCTGAAGCTGTGGTCGCTGAGATCGAGAGCGCTCTGTAAGGCCCAAACTGCACAAACTCGTGAGCCTCTGTCATGCAGAGGCTCTTTTTGCTTCATCTGTCTTTGTCTCTTGAACAAAGGCTTAAGCTGCTCTGGGTACCATTTGCGCGATCTGCACGAGAGGGAGCGCATTTTATGGAAACTATTCTCATCACAGGCTTTGGCGCGTATGCCAATACGCCTACCAATCCGGCAGAAAAGCTTGCGCTGGCGCTGGATGGTGAAGAGATCGCTGGTGCTAAGATTGTCTCTCGCATCGTCTCCGGCAGCTATTTTCACTGCATAGAAGAAACCGTGGCCGCCATGGAAGAGCTGAAACCCAGCTCTGTCCTAATGCTGGGCGAATATGGTGGTCGCTCCATGATCACTCTGGAGCGCCTCGCACAAAACCTCAACGACTGTGCCCGTTACGGCGTAACCGACACCGCAGGTGTCACACTTCAGGGCGAGTTGACCGTGCCAGATGGGCCGGTTGGCTACTACGCAACTGTTCCTCTGCGCGCCATGACACAAGCCATGCGGGATGCTGGGGTACCAACGGATATCTCGGACTCAGCTGCCACGTTCTGTTGCAATCATCTCATGTACGGTGTCTTGCACCACATCGTGAAACACAATCTCCCGGTTCGGGCTGGTTGGGTGCACCTGCCTCATTTGCCAGAGGTTGCTGCTATGATCCAAAACCTCGGTGCTCCAAGCATGTCCGTCGACACTCTGGTCAAAGGCATGCGAGCCGGAATTGAAGCGTTACAGGCAAATCATCAGGACCAGAACATCAATATCATCTCCAAGATGTTGATCTGAAAAGAGCATGCCCGGGCACGAATAAAGTGATGCATCGGGCACAAAAGCGCCTTTCAACACTTATCCATACCCTCTGACGCCGAGTTTAGCAGATGTGATCAGGTTGGGTTGTGCTTTTCAAATCTCACAACTTATACGACTGCCCTCGCAGTTTTGCGGGTCAGCCCAGATCACAGCGGCGTTATTTAGGTGGTAAGATTGACGATTTCCGCACGCCCATCACGGCTTTGTGTCTCATAGAAGACAGTTTCTGCCCTTATTCCAATTCATAGTGGTGACGAGAACTTCCTGCCTCAAAAACGGGGAGCTCTTAGGAGAAAATTCGATATTTTCTGCCACTATAGAAACAAATGGATTGGATGGTCTGTCTTGCAGAATATGACACCGCAAACACTTATGAATAAGGTTGCATCGGATGGCGGCATGGAAGCACCTGTCTTTAATACAGACGGTGAGTGTACGCTGAATGCCGATGATATTGAGATCCACATGCGGGCCTGCGACAAGCGCCTGAAGATGATGGCCTACCTCTCAGAGGATGCCGACGTACCGCAGCATGTCATGGTTCAGATGCTGCACGAGAACCACACCGCAAAGAACCGCTTTACCTTCATTCGTGTTGCCCTTGGCCAGCCTGCCGTTGTTTCCTGCGTCGCTCTTGAAGAGCTTGATGCCACAGAACTCAAACTGTTCCTCGCAGAATTTAAAGAAGTTGTCCGCGCGTGGAAGCCAAAGTTTACCCCTGCCTCCCAGCGTCAGTGCGAGCGTAAAATGAAACGCGATGGTGTGTGTCACTCGCAGGATAGCGCCAAGGCGAAACTGGAACTGCATTAAGCAGCAACCCTGCTAGCTGGCAATCCATCCCCCTCCACAAAAGAAAAGGGCAGAAAACTGCCCTTCGGTGGATCAGTCCAGTTGCGACAACCACCCTTTAACATCCGTGATGACTTGGCCGACCGCGCTCTCCCCTTCAGCCCCTTTAAAGGAGTGGGTCATATCCGGATAGGATTTGTAGGTGATATTGGTTTTGCTCAACTCCGCGAGTTTCGCAATCTGCTCCTCAACTGCCTTAGGAGAAACGCTCTGGTCTTGTCCACCTTGCACAATCAAAACAGGGTTCTCAACCTGAGCCAGAATCTCCAGCTGATCTAGCTTCAGCATGGTGTTCCACCAGTTATAGCCGTGCCCACTCATGTTGACTTCAAACGGCTTGCTTGCGGTAACCTGCTGCGCAAAGCCTTGGAACCCTTCTGACGCTTCTTTGAAAGCCTCATCAGGCATGCCGCTGGACTTCATGTTGTGCAGGATATCGTCAATAAAGTGACGCCCCCCACCATTCAGAGCAACACTGGCCGTCACAAAATTAGTTTTTGCAGCAATCAAATTGGCCACGACAGCACCTTCACTGCCACCCAGCAGAAACACGCGTTCGTAAGTCCCGCCTTCTTTCAGCTGATTGATAGTCTTGATGTAATCTGCTGTCCGGCGTTCCGGTGAATCATTCTCGATGTAATCCGCTGGGCAGTCCGCACGCTCATCATTGCGATCCCATGTGAGATCCGGGGTGATGCCATACTTTTCAACGGTCAGAACATCTGCATCAGGCAGAACCTGCGAGAACTGCTCGTTGATCAGGGTATTATGTGCAACGCTGTTGCAGTCAGAGCCCTGAATGAGAACCAGAAGGTCCGTTGCATCTTTCGGGCTTTGTGATTTCAGATAAACCGTGATTTCACTGCCGTCTTCACGCACAAGATAAAGGCCTGATGCAAAAGCGGCCTGAGCAGTGAAAAGAACGGAACATCCAATAGCAACACGAAGCAAACCAGACTTCATAAAATCCCCCGATAGCAGACACACCAAGCGTACGGTGTTACACAAAAAGGCCTGTCTTGCTGAGCTTCACTCCCCAAAGTGATCTCAGGACCCAACGTGGTCTGCCAGTAATATGAAAATAGAAACACCGAACTGGTGCATGAAAAAGTGTGCTGCAATCATAAGGCGAGAGTATGGCCTGGGAAATATTTTATAACAGTTTAAGACCAGTCGCATAACAGGACCTAGTCCGTTGCCCGTAAAAGCACTTTAGATTACCCTAAAGAACATGTCCCATTAGGAATAGCAGTATTATAAGGAGCTTCAGATATGCTGGAGGCCTCATCTCTCCCGACCCCTCAATTGGTCGCTCCACGCGAAGAGCTTAGCTTCTATCACGTCAACTCTCTGAACATAAATGCACAGCCAACCGCATTTGAGGTCTACCGTGCCCTGTTCAGCAAACGCTCTGCTTGGCTAGGTGCAGCATTTTGGGTGCGGGACCAAATCTCTGCGCTCGCGGGCGTAACAAAGATCAAGGGGTTTGGAGACAAACGCACGATCACACCACCGGTTGTGGGAGAACATCTCGACTTCTTCTTGGTGGAGCATATCGAGGATCGTGAATTGGTGCTCACCTCAAGAGACAGGCACCTCTCAGTCATGACCACTCTCAGTGTCGATGCTGCAGATGAAGGGACGCTGGTGCGCATCACGTCCTCAGTCATCACTCACAACTGGTTCGGAAACCTCTACATGCTGCCTGTTGGCCCAGCCCACAAGTTCATTTCCTGGCGAATGCTACGCAACGTAAGTCGAGCATTCTCTTAATCTAAGTAAAACGCTTAATCAGAATGTATAGGCGGTCTTGTTTTGATATTAAATTTCGAATCTTCACTTGGTTGGTAGATTTTTTATGACTAATTGCTGATCTGATTAATCAATTTACTAATATTTCTTTTTTAAGAATATACGAAATAACTAAAATTTTTTATCTGATTAACAAAAGGAACTAATTTCCAGAAAAGGAACTTCTGAACAAGGCTCTATCGGGAATGTAGCTTTCATACGATTTCAAATGCTGCCCACATGCATGAAATCGCCCCTGTATCGTTAACTAGCCGTAAATAAACAAGGGAAAATGCTTAGCTAGATTTCAGCGGACCCATATTATCATGTTTGCATATTTAGCTAAGCTCAGAATTGTTCATACCATTACACTGCTCTCAGTTATTCCAAGTATTGCAGCTCTCGTTTTTCTCTATCAGCTCATCAAGGTAGACACCGAGGATGAGCAGAAGCTGGCAGCGCTTTCTCAGCTCACCCGCCTTTCTGTCAAAATCGGCAGTCTTGTGCATGAACAGCAAAAGGAGCGTGGGGCCACTGCCTTGTTCCTCGCCAGCAAGGGCCAGCAGTTTGCTGGTGATCTGAAAGACCAGCGCCGGGCAACCGATACAGCGCGCATCGACTACTTGCAGTTCCTAAAAGGTTTCGACCTGACCATCTATCAGCCAGAATTTGCAGCGGATCTGGAAGGCATCAACACGGAACTGCAAAAGACACCTGCCATGCGTGCTGAGGTAGATTCTCTTAATGTTCAGTTGGGAGAGGCCGTCAGTTTCTACACCCAGCTCAACTCCGATAAGCTGGATATCATCGGCTCCATGAGCGAGCTCAGCCCCAATGCGCAGATCGTAGACCGCATCGTGAGCTATCACGCTTTCCTGCTGGCAAAGGAACGGGCTGGACTGGAACGGGCAGTTGGTGCAGCAGGTTTTGCCAGCAACGCGTTCCCGCCTGCCGCTTTAAAGAAATTCCAAAAGCTGATCGTGGAACAAGAGGCCTTTACCCATATCTTCCAGACCTACGCCACATCAGAGATTTTTGCAGACTTCACAAAGGTGCAAAAAGGGGCTGCCAATACGAAGTTAAACACCTATCGCAATATCGCGCTGGGCGAGGCGAACTCCACGACCGCCTTGGAAATGATCAGCGGTCCGGAATGGTTTGAGACGGCGTCCCAGAAGATCAACCAGCTCAAGACATTGGAAAATATCATAGCGTCAAGCCTGATTGCTGACACTAAGCAACTTCAGGCAAATGCGAACGGACGCTTGACCCTGCACATGAGCATCGCTGCGGTTGCCTTCCTTTTGGTGCTCTTGATGTCCCTCATCCTTATCAAATCCATCCAACGTTCTTTCGCTGGTATCATTGAAGCCATGGAACAACTGGCGAGCGGTGACCTCAACATCAAACTGCCAAAGCCTGCCAAAAACGAAGTCGGCCAGATGATCAAGGCGGTATCCGTGTTTCAGGAAAACATGATCCTGGCGCGTGATCTCAAGCAGGAGCAAGACACTCAGCACGCGGTTCAGCTCGAGCGTGCCGAGTTTCTGGAGGGGCGTATCGCTGACTTTGAGCAAGCTGTCTCATACGTGCTGGAAACCATGGGCCGTAACTCGCAGACCATGCAGTTCTCCTCGCAGGAAATGTCGAATATCTCCGAGCTCACAAGCTCCCAGTCCAAAGCTGTTGCTTCAGCGGCTGAAGAAGCGTCCCGCAGTGTCCAGTCCGTCGCCTCGGCAACAGAGGAACTAGACAGTTCCGTCGCCGAAATCGGCAATCAAATGCACCATTGCCGAAAAGCGGCGTCAGAAGCCGTGGAGCAAGTGCATAGTGCCAACTCTGATGCCGCAGAACTGCGCAAGGCTGCGCAAAGCGTGGGGGATGTGGTCAGCATCATCACAGACATTGCTGAACAAACCAATCTGCTCGCACTTAACGCCACAATTGAGGCTGCACGGGCAGGGGTTGCAGGCAAGGGCTTTGCTGTGGTGGCAAGTGAGGTGAAGTCGCTGGCAGAACAAACCTCACATGCCACTGAGCAGATCCGCAATGAGATTGCAGATATCCAACGCGCAACAGAGGGCTCTCTCACTGCAATGGAAGACATCGATAAGATTATCCGCGAGATCGATGAACGTGCCAGTGCCGTCTCCAGCGCCATTAGCGAGCAAAAGTTCGCCACGCAGGAGATTGCAACCAACGTCAGCGAAGTCGCAGGCGGAACGGCGGAGGTTACGGAAAACATCTCCAAAGTGAACGAAGCCGCCATCCAGACCGGCGTAACCTCCAAGCAAGTCCTGATTGCTTCCGAAGAACTCCGCACCGAAGCAGACCACCTCCGTACGGAAATTGATCAGTTCCTGGGTGACATCAAAGCGGCTTAGACAGGCTTACACAGCAACCCCAAGGCAGTCTGCGCATCAGTGCAGGCTGCCTGCACAAAAACTGCACAAATCTGCACGCGATCTCATGTGTTTTGCCCAACTCCCTGCAATCAGGCTCTGTAGATCTCCCTCAACTTCATTCTTTCAAGTGATTTTGGGGCAAAATCAATGTTATCGACCTCTCGTATGCAGATGCCATCATGGATGCCTGTTCTCGGCATTCAAGCGCGTCTAATCCTCGGTCTGGGGCTCTGCCTGCTCGCAGATTTCCTGTTCTTTGGCCACCGTGCAGAAATCGGCTTCAGCATCTTCATCGTGGCGGTTGCCTTTGCAATCATGCTGGCAGGCGCGGGCAGGGCGAGCGCCCACCGTGCATGGATCGCAGTCCTGACGGTGATTGTTGGTGTTGCGCCAAGTGTGCTTCACTGGGACTTCCTCAGCGGGCTGATCGCAGTCTTAGCACTCGCCATGTGCGCATTGATTATGAACTTGCGCGTAAATGCCTTCAATTTGAAGATGGTGAAAGCTCTGCTTATTTTCCTGCGCCGTTGGCCGCTGGGCTTTGTGAAGGACATGATCACGCTGGGACGTGTGAAACGGCGTAAGCGAGTCATGCCCAACTATGCAAAACTGGCGTTTGCGTGGTTTCTGCCCCTAACGCTGTTCCCAGTCTTCCTCTACCTGTTCAGCTCTTCCAACCCGGTCATCGAGCAATGGTTGCTCAATATCCAGTTGGGCAAGTTTTTTGAAAAACTTGATTTCGCCCGCATTGTATTCTGGAGCATTGCCTTCGCACTCATCTGGCCGTTTCTGCGAGTGAAATTCAAACGAAAACTGAAAACCGAGAAAGCAAAGCTACAGGTCAAACAAGCAACTGAGCTGGAAGCGAACCAATCTTACCGGACACTGACGGACGATATTTTTGGTTACAAAGCTGTTGTGCGGTCCTTGGTGCTTTTCAATGGCCTCTTTGCAGTACAATCCGTGCTTGACGCATTCTATCTGTGGGGCTCTCAGGAATTACCTGTTGGCACGACCTATGCAAACTATGCACATAAGGGCGTGTACACTCTTATTATCGCAGCCCTTCTTGCTGCTCTCTTTGTCTTGATTGCCAGTCGATCTGGTGCGCCAACCGCAAAATCCAAGTTAATCAAAGTGCTCTTGCTCACATGGACAGTTCAAACAGCTCTGCTTGTCGTCTCGTGTATTGCTCGCCTCACCAATTATGTCGACGTCTACGCAATGACCTACTTACGCCTCCTTGCGATAATTGGGGTGGCTTTGGTATTAGTTGGTGTTCTCACCATTATCGTGAAGCTTGCTCAGAACCGTGACAACAGTTGGTTGCTGAAGGTAAATATCCTCACTGCCGTCGGCGTGCTTTACATCATCAGCCTTTCAAATACCGCAGGTTTCATCGCACACTACAATGTAAACCACGCCCAAAATAAACGGTTCGATACATGGTATCTGATCAATTTGGGGCCACAGGCAATCCCGGCAATTGATGCTGAAATCCGCAAGGATCTAGAAAATGATAGCCTCCGCACAACTCAGGAAATTTTAGAGTTATCAAAAGCGCGTTTTTCCCTGGCAAACCGTTCACTCCGAGAGATAGAAAACTGGCGCCTTTGGAGCCTGAGAAATCAGCTTCTTGTCAACTATCTCCGAAGCAACCCGATGCCCACCAAATCGAAACCCATTGCCAAGAAGCAAGTCCCGGTCGAACCACAAGCCCCAACCAAGTTGCAAACCGAACCGAGCGACAGTAAAACTCGATATCGTGATGATCCGGGCCTCTGATAATGCAAAATATTCTGGTAGTTGATGATGACGCTCATATTCGCGATGTCATCACCTTCGCAATTGAAAAAGCCAATTACAAAGCAAGTGTTGCTCAAGATGGGTTTGAGGCCGTTGCCCGTTTCAGGAGCGAGCCGGTAGACCTCATTATCCTTGATATTGGTATGCCAGAGATGGATGGCTTTGAGGTCTGCCGGGAAATCCGCAAGCACTCAGAAGTGCCGATCCTGTTCCTGTCAGCGCGTGATGAAGAAATTGACAGGATCCTCGGTTTGGAGATGGGCGGTGATGACTACGTCACCAAGCCATTCAGCCCAAGAGAACTGGTCGCGCGGATTGGTGCGATCCTGAAGAGAACGAAAGGCCCCAAGATCGCAGAGCCAACAAGCCCTGCGCAACGAGAGGCCGGAGGCGTGCTGCTGGATGCTGCGTATCGATCCGTGACGTATCGCGGGTACCCTGTGGAGCTGACATCAATCGAGTTTGAGATCCTGAAACTGTTTCTCGAGCGTCCAAGAATGACGTTCTCACGCGACAAGATCATAGATCTGGCATACCCGCCAAACATCCATGTCTCCGATCGCACCATCGACAGCCACATCCGCAATTTGCGCTCGAAACTGACGAATGCTGGCGCTCCCAATTTAATCGAAACCGTTCATGCCGTCGGGTTTCGATTGGCAGCTATGTCTGCAGCATCATGAAGGCTGCCATAACACGTAAAAAGTGGCGCCCGACCCTAAGCATGGTTGTTGTTGCCGTGTTGCTGAGCGTGCTCCTGCTGCCATTCGCAATCATTCTGTTCTTTCGCATCTTCGAGCATCAGATTTTCCAGCAAACGGAAAATGCGCTGATTGCCCAAAGTGCTGTCCTGTCTGCCGTCATGTCTCGTATGGTGGCCGAGCAAGAGGAGGTAGAACTCGGTGAGTTTGCTGAGGTTGAACCGGCCATCTCCATTGAAAATGGCCCCTACAAACCTATTGCACCCCGTAACTATCTGTTTTCTGCAAAAACATACCCACGTCGTGCAAGAGCGCGTCCTGCTGCCAATCCATCAAGCGAAATTATGCAAGAGATCGGGAGCCGCCTGTCTCCGTTGCTGGTTGAAACTCAAAAGGTCACTCTGGCTGGTTTCCGGGTATTAGACCACAAAGGAAATGTTATCGCTGGGCGCAGTGAACTGGGGCTCTCACTGAACCATATTGAAGAAGTCCGCGCTGCCCTTTCAGGTGAATACAAAAGCGTATTGCGAGAACGAATTTCAGACGAACCGGCTCCGGCGTTCTCATCCTTAAGCCGTGGAACCGCAACGCGTATTTTCTCCGCAATGCCAGTCATGTTGCAGAACAAGGTTGTCGGCGTGATTTACGCGTCCAGAACCCCAAGCAACACCATGCGCCAGCTCTTCAAGCAATGGGAAATTGTTGCCATAGCAAGCGCGTTCACATTGCTGGTGACAGCGCTGATTGGCTTTGTGTTCCTGCGGGTGATTACAAAACCAATCCACGACCTCATAGAACGCACACAGCGGATCAGTACAGGTGATGCAAATGCAATCGCACCGCTCAAGCACAACGGTACACGTGAGTTTGCCTCGCTAGCCGATAGCTTCCTGTCCATGGCACGCAAGATATCCGAGAGGGCAGACTACATCTCCACGTTTGCCTCACACGCAGCACATGAACTGAAATCTCCGATCACGGCAACCAAGGGCGCAGTAGAGCTGCTCTTGGAGTCTGGAGAGGACATGTCAAAGGAACAGCGAGACCGCTTCCTGAACAACATCCTCAAGGATTCTGACAGGGTGACAGCTCTGCTGGATCGCTTGCGTCATCTGGCGCGTGCAGATAACCCGAAATCAACGGGTCAGTTGGATCTGGAAAACCTGCTCAACCACCTGCAAAATCAATATGCTAGCCTTGAAGTAAAACGTGAGAGCCAGTCTTCGGTCCAATTGCCAATCACGGTTGAAAATGCAGAAATCATCTTCTTCAACCTGGTGGAAAATGCGATCAACCACGGCGCGACGAAAGTTACTATCCAAATCGAAGAAACGCCGACATCCCTGCGATTCTACATTTGCGACAATGGAAGCGGGATTTCTGAGGGGAATGCAGGGAAAATTTTTGACCTGTTCTTCACAACCCGCCGCTCAGAAGGCGGTACCGGGATGGGCCTCGGCATCGTACAATCCATGGTGAAATCCCACTACGGTTCTCTCACATTTTTATCGGACCGTGTAGAAACAACCTTCCTTGTTGAGTTGCCTAAAGCGTCTTCTGTTTGATTGGATTTAGTCAAACAATAAGAGTTTGTCCCAACAAAGATGTCAGAGCGTGATGCGTGAACGCAAATAAACACAGGGTGCTCTAAAGCCCTGCTGTACGACGGATAATCCCGAATCTGTGTCCAGCTTCCACTGCTTCGCGGTGAGCGCCTAGCCCAAAAAAAAATCTCGCGCTGTTCTTTATAGGACAGCTTGTTTCATGGATCCGCGCAACACTCAATCTATAGCAGCCGCACAAACAAGGCTGCCACGCCGAATACGGTATTGCAGCACTGCATTCGGTTGAAAAAAAGGTGAGCGTCACCACTTCGGTCAGACAGCATATCCACCGAGTGGACAAACCTCCCGAGGTCCTTGAAGTTGCCTCAACACAACACTTCAAGGACATCTGGCCGACCTACGGAAACTGCCAAATTCGTGGGTCGGCTCCCCCTGAAAACGGAAGTAAACTGTAAGAATGCGCTCCCGCAAACGAGCATCTACGGGAGCACATACGATGAGTGTCAGGCGTCGCCTTTCATATGCCGGCTCCCGCTTTGCACGCGTTTGACCATTTTCGAGAAATTCTTTGATCGGGACCGGGACTGAGCAACAGTCTCACTGTTGTATTGCTCTTCCCGCACCAGCTTCTGCCAGCGTTTCAATCGTGCTGCATCCAGCTCACCCGCCTCAATCGCGGTTTGGATGGCACAACCCGGCTCTGCTTCATGGCTGCAATCACCAAACCGGCATTCTTCAGCAAGATCAACAAGATCCTGAAACACAGCCGAAACACCTTCAGAAACCTCATAGAGCCTCAAAGCACGCATGCCCGGGGTGTCCATAAGCCAACGTCCTTCACCAATGGGGTAAAGGCATCGTGCCGTCGTTGTGTGCCGACCCTTGGCATCATCTTCACGAATGCCAGAGGTTTTGGCCGAAGAACCGCTCAAACTGTTGAGAATGGTCGACTTACCAACACCAGAAGACCCAACCAAAGCAGCTGTTTGCCCGGCTTTCCACCAGTCAAAGAGCGGCGTGATTTGAGAGGGATCACGGGTATCCAGCGCGACGACGGGCAATAAAGGGTCAATCTTCTGCACCTGGACTTCGAAGTCCCGCGTGTCTTCCACTAAATCGGCTTTGGTCAACAATACAACAGGTTGAATACCCGCTTGCTGGGCAACGGCCAGATACCGCTCAAGGCGTGCAATGTTGAAGTCTTTGTTGCAGGAGGTGGTAATGAACAGCACATCCAGATTAGCCGCAATCAGCTGCGTCCGTGCGTCTTCGCCTGCTGCCCGTCGTTCCACGACAGTGAGGCGATCAAGAACACGTGTAACCTGAAACTGAGAATCATAGATGACCCAGTCACCAACTGCATAAGAGCCGGTAGACCCATGGCCTGGGACGCTCAAAGAAAACTCTCCCTCGCTGCTGATGGCGACCATCTGGTTTCTATGAACCTGAGTAACGCGCGCAACAGAAAGGGTTTGCAGCTCGTCATCGCGAAGCTGCATCATAAAATGAGCGGACCAACCCAGCTCAATCAATTTATGGGACATTTATCTGCCTGAAATAGAACAGCACCAAGGGGTCCCCGTAGCCATCGCATACGGACCCCAAAGTGGGTCAGGCAGGTAAGGCGTGTTGCCTATTTAAACGAACCTGCCTGAGGCACCTTTATTACAATCATCAAACACCTCCTTTGGTTACGTTTCGGGCATCACACTCTTGTGCAACATCATTGAGCTTATAGAGCTGCCGGGTGTTTGGCAAGCAGGATTCCCATGCGGCATAATGGCTGAAGTACCTTGTGTCTGATTGGCTTCAATCAAACCATAAGAATTCGCTCCACTAAAGATTTTGGAGGGCGATGTGCTCTATGAATTCGACTTGGCTTCAAGTGCCAGATGGATCATTTTCGCCACATCCAGCACGTCATCATTCAGCGCTTGCTCAACCACGCTGATGTCCACCGTCATGTCATGGAGCTCGCCAAAATCGTCTGTAAACGGACTGTTCTTGTATGTGTGGCTGACGACAAAGGCACACGGGGAGCTGACCTTCAGCTCACACGCCTTCTTTTTCTTCTTCAAGCTGATAAAGAAGCCATGCCCCCAGTCATTGGTAAAGGGAAACACGATTTGCCCCCGCAGCTTGGTGTTGCGATAAAGCTGGGCTGGGATTGTTGTTGTACCATAGCAAAGGTAGACCCGATCTAACGGCGCGCCTCTGTAGTCTGCATGAACGTTCGCAATGGATGCCAGATTCTCACGACACGCGTCATACAGTTTGTCATGCGGCTCATCGAAATAGACAGACCCCTCTGCACCAACCACATGAGCAATGATGGCAGTGAAATAACCAAGACCAGAGCCTGATTCAAAAACTGCCATACCCGGTTTGAGATCTGACCAGTTGAAGATCTGCGCCCATAAAGACGGCTGACCAGTATTGATATTGGCCTCGTGCACAAGCTCTACCAGCATGTCCTGATAAAGGTCCTCAGGATCCTCCAGAACCGCCCTGCGGCCATATCCCTGCGTTGTGATGGCTACACGCCAGGGAGGAGGGAAAAGGAAATTCTCTTTGCGAACAGTGGCAAACGCATCCATCAGCAATGCCCGGTTCCCACCGCGCAAATTGTAACAAACTTCTTGTGCGTATGCGTTTTCAGACATCGCAGAAAAACCGCCGCCTCAAGAGAAGAGATAAAGCATGACCCATGTGACCGGATTCAATCAAATCGCATCAGTCTACTCAAATCAAATGTTAGAGCGCAGCACGTGAATGCCACAAACTCCAGCACAGACTAGCTTTTCTCAAGAGCAATTGAAGACCAGTTGAAATAAGGGGCCAAACTTTAACGGAGCCCTATTGCGCGGAGCTGGCTGCGGATTGATGTGCGTTTCTCGGAAGGAGGAGCCAGCCAGATCATAAGAAAGGCATAAAGTGCAAAAGGTAAATAGGCCGCCTTGGTAAGCCAAGGATAAGCTGCAACCAACAATCTGAGCTTGTCTGGTGAGACCAGATAAATGATCAGCATCCAATATAAAACGACAACAACCCAGGTGCAGAGATACCGGGTTAGGAAGCCTAAAATATTAAGGCGTCTCGGCCATAAAACGGCAGCTAAAACAAGGTACCCGCCAAGATAGATTGAGTTGATGAACAAGCTATCTTGAGCTGTGGCATCAACCAATTTACTTACATACGGATAAGAGGCATAGAAAACCACAAAGCTCAGATACTTGCGTATGAGACCAAAGCGCGTCAGCGGCATTGAATTCGGATCAAAGAGCTCCTGCTCAGAATATTGACCACTATATCTCTTGTAAAAGCTGATGGCTTTGTTTTGCATAAGTGCGCCGCGCATAAAACGATTTCTCGTTTTTTCGCATATAGATAAAGCCAACGCAACCAAGCTTCCACAGAGATCGTGCCGCAGAATCTTTCATCTTATTCTTTGCTGAAGGTGCTCGCCTGATCAAACGCTCTTGCCAGCCTTAGGTGGCACATCATCGCCAAAGAGGTCAGTCACGAGAAAATCTCGCGCGGCATGATACCTCTTACAGTATTTCCAATAGAAGTTAGTGCCTTTGGTTCGGATATCAGGCTCGTGCAACCGACAGAATGCTCCGTATTTTGCACAGCGCTAACTCAGGTACAATCTGAAGCTTTTAGCTAGGCATTTCATAGCTGTATGAAGCGCAGAAATTGGACTGGCTCTCCATGCCTTCTACCGTCATAGGCGGCATGTCTCCGTCAAAAACATCGATTGCCAGCATATTTTTGCTTGGGTAGCTGAGAACGAGGTAGCCATCTGTCGTGTCGGGCAAACAGAGATTGTTGTCACGGATCAGCATGAGCATATCAGCGCCCGTAAAGCGGTAGAGATTGGGAACGTCGCTGGTTACAGGCTTAATATGCAGCACACTTCCTGTCGCCATAGTGATGGAGGTCATCCCCAAGACGATATCACCGGTAATGCTTGTCGCGGTGGTGCTGGAGGCGCCCCATTTTTTATCAGGCGCCTCGCCAGCATAAGCAAGCGGAATAGACGCGAGAGACAGGCCCAGAAAGACAGCAGTAATCTTGATTTTCATTTGGAACTACCTTGATTGAAACAGTCAGGGCGTAGGTTGCCCTACGACTTGTTGTAGGTAAACGAACCGCAGAACCCGGCTTGCTGATCAACGCTCTTGCCAGCTTCAGGCGGCACATCACCTCCAAAGACATCAATCACGAGAAAATCTGGCTGCGATCGATCGATGATCATGAAACCTTTATCGACGTCTTTTTCGCAGAATACTTTGCCCTCTGGCAGGTCGAGTGACGTTGCACCAGTGAAGGAGAAGAGGTTGGGGGTATACCCTTCAACGCCCGTAATTGTCAGAATTCCAGATTTGCCCATCTCGATCGTCCCCGGAGCCAGAATAATGTCTCCGGTGATCTGCTCAGCAGAAAAGCTGTAGGCGTGCCAGTCTTCTGGACCGGCAATTTCTGGCTCGTCCTGAGCAAGGGAACCAACAGGTGTCATCATGAGGGCAACAATGCCCAGAGCACCAGCGATACTTCGAAGTTTTGGATGCCGCATCTTAAGTCTCTTGAGGCCTCTATCCGTTTAACGCGGAGATCCTAGGCGGCGAACATAAATATCTTACTAGATCGAAATATCGAATTGCAGGCAAAACAAAAGCCACGCTGGGATCCAACGTGGCTTTGTCAAAGTACCGACGGTGTGCCGGAAACTTAAAATTCTTAGTTTGGCTTTGCTTCGCCGTTCTCGCCTGCAGCAGGTGCCTGCTGAGCAGCAGCAGCCTGAGCGAGGTTTTGACGGTACAGAGCTGCAAAGTCGATTGGATCGAGCAGCAGTGGTGGGAAGCCGCCATTGCGTGTAGTGTCTGCAAGGATGTTGCGAGCAAACGGGAACAGCATGCGTGGGCACTCGATCAGGATGAACGGGTGCATATGCTCCTGAGGAACACCGGTGATCTGGAATACGCCACCGTAAACGAGTTCAACAGCAAACAGAACCTGCTCAGGAGTGTTCGCTTTTGCGTTCAGAGTAATAATAACTTCGAACTGGTCTTCGCCAATTGGGTTCGCACCAACGTTTACGTTGATGTCCAGCTTAGGCTGTTCACCTGGCTGAAGAGACTTTGGAGAATTAGGGTTTTCAAAAGAAAGGTCTTTAATGTACTGAGCCAGGATGTTCATGCCTGGTGCAGCTGCTTCACCCTGTTCACCAGCAGTATTAGCTTCACTCATATCGTTTTTCCCGTGTCGCAATAACAATCACTGGTACAACACACTGTCACTCTTAAGTGTTTGTTTGCCGTACCTGCGCAACTAGATGGTGGCTAGCATGCCCCAGAGGCGGATACAAGGCTATGCTAACATTTCAGCGGCAAAACAAGATAGTTCTGCCACATAACCCATTGGCAAGTGGATCACCTGTGATTTATGAAGGGCCTCTGTGACATATTGGAGCAAGATTAAATGTTAAGCACACCGGAAGGGCAGTCGCGACTGTTAGACCCGCAGATCAAGCTGGATACGCTTGTGCGTCTGCGCTGGTTGGCAGTAGCAGGACAAACTGTCTCTCTGCTTGTGGTGCACTATCTGCTCAACTTCCCACTGCCCATTGGTTACAGCTACGTTCTGGTGGCTGCATCCGCCTGGCTCAATGTCATCCTGAAAATCCGTTGGCCATCAAGCACGCGCATCTCCAAAAATGCAGCAGCAGCTCAGCTGGCCTATGATATCATTCAGCTCGGCGGCCTGTTCTACCTCACCGGTGGTCTGGGCAATCCGTTCTGTTTCCTCATTCTTGCGCCTGTTGTGGTGTCTGCAACTGCGCTCTCCTCCCGCAACACCATCATTCTCGGCGCGCTGGCCGGAGCAGTCGTCACGCTGCTCACCGCGTTTCACATGCCGCTGCCATGGTATGATGGTACGCAGATCGATCTGCCACCGCTCTACCTTGTCGGCGTCTGGTTCTCGCTCATGTGCTCCATGTTCTTCATGGCCACATACTCTCTTCGGGTTGCTGAGGAAGCTCGCCAGCTCTCCAACGCGCTGGCCGCCAGTGACATGGTCTTGGCTCACCAAAAGCACCTGTCCGCGTTGGACGGCCTTGCAACGGCTGCGGCGCACGAACTCGGCACACCATTGGGCACGATCTATCTCACAGCCAAAGAGCTCTCCACTGAGTTTGAAGAGGGCAACCCGCTGCGTGAAGATGCTGAGCTGGTTTATTCTCAAGCCGCACGCTGCCGTGAAATCCTGAAGAAGCTCACAAGCCTGTCCAGTGACGCCGATCAGGTGTTCCAGCGCATGCCAATCTCGCTACTGCTGGCAGATGTCTCAGAGCCGCACCGTGGCCTTGGCATCGAAATTAAGATCAAGGCAGAAGGTGTTGGACCAGAGCCAGTCGGCGTCCGTGATGCTGCCATCAGCTATGGCCTCGGCAACCTGCTCGAAAATGCCGTAGACTTCGCAGAAACCACCGTTCTTTTCGAAGCGAAGTGGGATGAAAAGCACGTCGAGATTTTCATCCTGGATGACGGACCAGGCTTTGCGCCGGACGTGCTTGCCAGAATGGGCGAACCCTATGTGTCCAAGCGCTCCGCACCTGCAATCCCAGAGGACGGCGTGGAAGAATTTGATGGAGAAGTTGAGCACCAGTCAGGTGGTGGCCTGGGCCTTGGCTTCTTCATTGCCAAAACATTGCTGGAGCGTTCTGGCGGAAGAGTGAATTTTCATAATCGAAAAGATCCCGACCGCGGTGCTTTGGTTCATATTCGCTGGCTACGTGAAACTATGGATCAGGGAGCGCAAACTCCAGAAACCTGAGAGTAAATCTCTACGTATCCTAGTAAAAATACTTTAGCGAAATCTGGCTATAAAAGCCCATGGGAACTTCCCTTAACTGAAAAATATACTAAAGTGTCCTGTGAATACCGTAGATTAATCGGACCTGCAAAATGACAGAACCAGAAGTTGCACCTCTTGGACGCCTTCTAATCGTCGATGATGATCGTGCTTTCCAGCAGCGCTTGGAACGTGCGATGCAGAAACGAGGGTTTCACACGGAAACCGCTGATGGCGTGAGAGAAGCGCTGAGTAAAGTTGCAGCACAGGCACCTGATTATGCTGTCGTAGACATGCGCCTCGAAGATGGCAGTGGTCTGGACGTGGTTGAAGCCATCCGCATGAAAAAGCCGGACGCGCGCGCAATCATCCTGACCGGCTATGGCAACATCGCAACCGCTGTAACAGCTGTAAAGCTTGGTGCCATTGACTATCTCGCAAAACCAGCTGATGCCGATGATATTCTGGCAGCGTTGACCCGTCGTCCAAACGATAAAGCCCCACCACCAGACAATCCAATGTCTGCTGACCGGGTTCGTTGGGAGCATATCCAGCGCGTTTACGAACTGTGTGACCGCAACGTTTCAGAGACAGCCCGTCGCCTGAACATGCACCGCAGAACGCTTCAGCGCATCCTGGCAAAGCGCGCACCGCGCTAATCCAGAGCCTAGGCTACAGAAATACAAAAGCGCGGCTCAAACCGCGCTTTAATTTTGTCTGCATGTAAGAAAGAGGGGGAGCTTTAGCTCTTCTCTTCGCTCTCAAGGCTGTGCTTCTGGATCAGCGGCAGCTGCATCATGGTGAAGACCATGGTGATCGGCATGAAACCGAAAACTTTGAAGTCCACCCAGAAGTCCGTTGAGAAATTGCGCCAGACAAACTCATTGATCAGCGCCAGTACAAAGAAGAACACGCCCCAGCGCATCGTCAGCTTGCGCCAACCTTCAGCATCCAACTTGAAGGCGCTGTCAAACACATAGCCCAGCAGAGATTTGCCGAAGAACAGCCCGCCCAGCAAAATGGAGCCGAACAAGGTGTTCACGATGGTGGGCTTGAGCTTGATGAACAGATCATCCTGCAAATACAGCGTCAGTGCGCCAAACACGAGCACCACAACACCAGACACCATCGGCATCACAGGTAAATGGCGGGTCAGGATGTAGGACACGGTGAGGGAGATGGAGATTGCCACCATAAAGGCAGCCGTCGCAATAAAGATCGGCTGACCAAGAGCACCCAGTGCAGGAAACATCTCGGCAAGCTGTGCGCCTCTGGAGTTGGCGATGAAGAAAACGCCCAATGGACCGAGCTCAAGGGCCAGTTTCAAAAGTGGCGAAACGTCTTGGCGCTCAGTTGTCTGCGTAGAGCGTTCTGAATTCATCTGCAAAGGCTTCCTTTTGTTGCTTTTCTCCCGACCTGAGAGATTTAAGCAGCAATTTTGCTATTAAAAGGGCAATTAAGAGCGAAATTGCAAAATCGTCAAGTTTTATGGCACCAATATAGCCGTTTTGAGGGACCAAAGCCTTAATTATGCGTTCATCTTGCAATGCGAGAGGTGTTGCAGCCAACCAGGAAGTGTCAGTTTCGTTTGCTCGTTAGTGCTTAAGTTTGGATTGCATTAGAAATATTAAGCAATCTATGGGTGTTTTGTGATCGTGTTTGATAGGTCTATTTGATTTTACTCATGAATTCCAAATTGTAAAAAGTAAAAATTATCAATTAGTTCGCGGTGAGTTTACGTCGACAGGGTGCATTGAATCTCATATTTATTAAAATACTGCACATATTGATGTGTAGTGGCGATATATCCAAATTCATCTGGAACTACATATTATGAAAACCACTCTTAAATGCCTCGCGGCCGCACTTCTGCTTAGCGCTTCTACACAGACTACCTTTGCTGGCCCTATTAAAGATGCGATGATCAAGCACGCCACCATCGCGAGCTTCATTGGAGCAGAAAAAAGCTGCGGACTCACTATTCCTGATGAAAGGGGCAAAGCCCTGCTCGACGAAATCAAGAGCGAAGATGAAGGGTATGTCATGAGCGTAGTCATGATGTCCATGGTGCATGAGCAAGTTGTTCAGAAAATCGAGGATCCTGCCGCTCGTGAAAAATATTGCTCTGAGCTCATCGCCGAAGCGCGCGAGCAGGGTGTGATTGACTAAGTCAGCATTTATGCACTTGCTCGCTAGATCTTATGTTTGAGGTTGGGAGCTTCTGAAAGTCATTCGTGATTGAGCATTTTAAGGCGGCGCTTGGATTAAACCTCAGCTCCGCCTTTGTTGTTTCTGGTGGCACTCTCAAAACACTGAGCACCCCGGTAATCTCAGATGCAAACCTGCAAGGTCCATAAACAGATTGTGTCGCACTCTAAACACTAGAATTTCATTTCACCCGCAACCCCTGAGTGAGCTATGCTTTGTGCAGGTGGGATTTCCGGAAACGATGATGTTTAAAGGTCTTTCTAAAATGGCTGTTCTTGCAATTCTTCTGGTCGCGCTTGTGGTTGGCGTCACTGTAAAGCTTATCTGGCAAAACTCTAAACTGCCAGATTATGTAGGTGTGCATGACGGTCAGTTTGCAGCCCTGCCCAATTCCCCCAATGCCGTCTCCTCTCAAACAGAAGATGCGACCCGCCGTGTTGAGCCTCTGCCCATGCTTGCCTCCTTTGAGATCACGCAGGCAGCTCTCACCAACACATTGCAGGAGATGGGCAAGAACAAGATCAGCAAGGTTGATGGACCTTACCTTCATGCCGTCTTCACAAGCTCAAGCATGGGCTACAACGACGATGTGGAGCTCTGGATTGATGAAGAAGCAGGTATCGTGCACTATCGCTCTCAGTCTCGGGTTGGCTATAGCGACATGGGCGCGAATAAGGCTCGCTACGAGCGCTTCAGAAGCATTTATTCCACCTTCACTGACACCGAGAATTGACTCAGAGGCAACTAACACACCTGTGAGTTTCGCAGAGTCAATATCTCCTTGAAATGACTCATGAATCTACCTGAAGACATGCAATATACCTGACTCTGCGGGAGATAAACCGCAGAAACCTTGAGACTCACAAATCTGTAAGTAGCCGGTGAGTCTGAAGCGGGTCAGTAAGGGAGCTTACTTGCTGCAGTGGCTTTGGCATTTGAAAAAGATGAAGCTCGGGTTCTTCTGCAGCTTCTCATAGTGGATCGGAGATTTCTCCTTCATCTCCGCAGCTGGCATCCCTTCACGCAGGTCTACAACACACATTCCGGCACCGGAGAGCCAGCCAAAAAGCATAGAGAGCGGGCGGCGATAAAAACTCACCTTCACCGGCATGCCAATAGTGTTCCATTCCTCAGTCACATGCTCCTGACGCAAGTAGCTGCCGCTTGGAGAACACTGCGCATCCACCAGCGGATGGTGCGTTGAAAACACGAAGTATCCACCCGGCTTCAGTACCTGTCCGATATCGTTAAAAAGCTTGTCCAGATCCTCGACGTAATGGATCATCAACGGACAGATCACCAGATCGAACTTGCCTTCCAGCTTGTCCGGTAACCCATCAGACAAGTCGGAGGTGTAGCACTTCACGTTGTCGTCCAGCTTCTCTTTCACCAGCTTCAGCATCTGCTCAGATTCATCAATGCAGGTTACATCGGCTCCGTGATCATAGAGAAATTGCGCGTAGACACCTGGCCCACATCCTAGGTCAAGAACCTTCAGACCCTGCAACGGAGGCAGCATGCCAAGCAGCGTTGGTCGCTCTAAAAGAGCATTGTAGATGTTCTCCTGAATGGCCTCATCATATTGCTCGGCAAATTCGCTATACAACCGAGATGTCATTCACGCACTCCGCATCAAACACATGTTCCCGAAACAGACCTCTGATCATCACCTAGGAATATGCGACAAAACCATAATTAAAAGCAGCCGGAACCAACCGGAATAAAGGTAAATACCCTTTAAAATCCGTGTTTCTGCCATGCTGCCAGAACAGCCTTGTATGAGTCTAACCCGAAAAATCTGTGTCACGATGGCGGCAAGCTCAAGCTCATATCGCAGCGACAACGAGGTGCCAGAACCCCTGAAAAACGGCAGAGCTACCGCTTTTCCCGTAAGAGCCAGATAAAGAAAATCCCGCCAATAAGCCCGGTAATGATGCCAATCGGCATGTCTTCCGGCTTCATCAGCGTCCGTGCAGCAGCATCTGCAAGCAATAGAAAGATCGCCCCAAACAGCGCTGAAACAGGGATCAGGCGTCGATAATCGCCGCCAACAAACAACCGCACAATATGAGGCACCATAAGTCCCACAAACCCGATCATGCCGGAAAACGCGACCATAACACCCGTAATCAGCGCACCAATCACAAAGGTTTCCAGCCGGAATGCACCAACGGATATACCAAGCGTTGTCGCCGTCTCATCGCCAATTGTCATTGCGTTGAAGTGTCCAGCCCGAAACCACAGCCAGAGCCCGCATAAAGCAAGCACCACCAGCGGGTAGGCGAGATGCCCCCACTGTGCCAGCCCCAATCCGCCCAGCATCCAGTAAACCACAGTATGCGTCGCCCGTGGGTCTGCCAGAAAGATGAGAATATTGGCGCCAGCCATCAGCACAAAACTCACCGCCACACCGGTTAGCACCAGACGGTCGGCACTGGTCGCGCTTGTAAACTTCGCCACGCCAATCACCAGCAGTGTTGCCCCAAGAGCACCCAGAAACGCCAGCAAAGGCACGGTGAGCATCCCCAAAAACAGCCCCGTATGCAGCAGAGCCAATACGGCCCCAAACGCACCACCAGCTGAAATGCCGATTAGGTGCGGGTCCGCCAGTGGGTTGCGGGTGACGGATTGAAGGCAGGCTCCCACGATGGAAAGCCCGGCCCCCACCATGATCGCCAGCAGTGCACGAGGCAGGCGGATCTCCCAGAGAATGCTCTCCCGCCCCAGCGACCAGCTCGGCTCAACCGTGCCCGGCACCAGTTTGTTGGCAAGAACACCCCACACAGTCTCCATGGAAATGGAAACCGCCCCAACGGAGACCGCAAGGCAGACAGAAAGAACCAGCGCAGCCAATCCCACGCAGCAAATCTGCAGCAAATGATGAGAAGAGCCCTCTTTGGGGGCTACAACAACACCGGTTCCTTCGCTCATTGTTAGTTACCCCAGAATGCGGTTGCGAGTTTCTTGATCGCCTTGATGTTCCGCGGGCCCGGAGTTGCTTCAGCATATTCCAGCGTCACGAACCGGTCATTCTTCACCGCATCCATATCCGCAAAGGCGGGGTTGTTGAGCATGAACTCACGCTTCTGTGCAGCAGTCACTTCGCCGTAGTTGATAATCACGATCACTTCCGGGTTGGTCTCAACCACAGCCTCCCAGTTCACGCGCACCCAGCTCTTATCCAAGGTATCCGTCACGTTGGTACCGCCAGCAGCCTCAATCAGCGCGGTTGGCATCCCATAACGACCAGCAGTGAACGGAGAATCTTCACCTCCGTCATAAACAAACACACGCAGAGGTGTATCAGCGGCCTTCAGGCCAGCTTTGAACTGCGCAAGGTCTTCGCGATAAGCCTGTACCAACGCTTCCGCCCGCTCTTCAACATCAAAGATGCGGCCAAGGTTCAAAAGGTCATTGTACATGTCATCCATGGAAACCTTTGGCTTCTCGCCAATATGGATGCAGCTCTCGGTCAGCTCATAAACCTTGATCCCAAACGGTGCCAGAGTTTCCGGCGTAACCGGGCCGCCAACCTTCATGCCGTAATTCCATCCGGCAAAAAAGAAGTCCGCATCAGCCCCAATCAACACTTCTTTGCTTGGGTATTTGGGAGCAAGCTCCGGCAATACAGCCACCTGATCAGTCAATTCTTCATCCAGCGTTTTCCAGCCAGAAATGCCAGTGTAACCCGCCATGTTGTCCTGCAATTCCAAAGCCAGCATCATCTCGGTGAGATTGGAGTCGTTGGAAATGGCCCGCTGCGGAACACCATCAAATGTGACGGTGCGGTTGCAGCTCTGTACGGAAACCTCTGCCAGCGCAGCGGAGGAAGAAAGCAGCGCCACAGCCAGCGCTAAACCAAGCTTTTTCATGAAAAGTGTCCTTATGAGTGAAGATCGAAAGTTAAAAGAGATTGTTGTCGGTCCATCAGCTGATCGCGTGTCGTGCGCACCTGAAAGGCCTGAGAAACCAATGCGGGAGAGAGGATCTGCTCCGGCGCCCCAAAGCCAAGCATCTGCCCGTGATCGAGCAGCAGAATCTGGTCACACACCTGCGCCGCCATGTTCAGGTCATGCAAACTGGTGATGATCGTTAGATCCAGCTCCTCAATAAGCTTGAGGATTTCCAGCTGATGGCGAATGTCGAGATGGTTGGTCGGCTCATCCAAAATGAGCAGCTCTGGCTCCTGCGCCAACGCCCGCGCCACCATAACCCGCTGCCGCTCTCCGCCAGAAAGCGTGCCAAACAACCGTCCGGCCAATGCATCCAGCTGCAAAGCGCGGATCGCACGGTCCACCACTTGCCGGTCTCGCTCTCCGGAAGCTGCCAACCCACTGCGATACGGCGTGCGTCCCAGCTCCACAATCTCACGCACCCTTAGCGCAAAATCCGTCGGCTGTTCTTGCAACACCGCCGCCACCCGCTGTGCCGTGCTCTTGGCGGAGAGGGACCAGATGTCATCACCACCAACGCAAACTTGCCCGGTCATGGGCTTGTTGAACCGATAGAGCAATCGCAGCAGCGTAGATTTGCCAGCCCCGTTCGCGCCCACCACACCAAGCGTCTGACCCGCAGCCAGCTCAAAGCTTAGCGGCTTTAAAACAAGCGCACTCCTACGATCAGGTGCCCACGAAATATCGCGGACCGAAACAGAAGTCGCGCTCATGAGCATGCGCCTTTCCGTAGGGCGCTGCGCCACAGCAAACAGCTCTGCCAACCTAAGTCATTGAAAAATTTAGAAACAGGGTCACGCATTCAGCCAATCCAACCAGTACCATATCCGCATTGATAATATTGTAACGTTATAACGTTACATCAATTGTCGAGTTCTGATCAAAAAGTCAAGCGCAATCGCAGACAGAAAACCGCCGGCCCGAACAAACGGCCCAAAACAAACTAAGAGAAAGAGTGGAAGAAGATCTCATAACGCCCTCCGCGCAAAGGCAGGGGCAAACAGAAACCGGATATGTGACAGGCTTTCGCCAATGCAACCATTATGGCTCCTTCCGGGACGCCCCGCCCGGGTTGAAGTGAAACATAATGGCAGGTCTCCTGACTCGCGGGTCTGTGCTCAGCCAGCCTTCCCGGATCTCTCCAGTGGCATGCTTGGCCTCGCTCTCCGCTTACAGTTGCGGGGGCAGTCACGGAATTAGCGCCTGTTGGCTACACTTCACCGTGTTCCCTTTTAATCCCGAGGCCTTTCGCTCCCCAGGAACCATAGGTGCGCATACTGAGTATTGAGCCCCCCAATTGCAAGAGGTTTCGCAAACGAACCTGAAACGCTGTTGATAGCAACTGCCAGCACTATACTTGAGATGCGCACATACTTTGGCAAAATCAGCCCAAGCTTTCCATGAATTTCACTTGTGACATTGGCTTGCTAGGCTCTTGGCAATGATCAAACAGAGATTGCTTCAATTCACCAACTTTGACCATCCGGATAGCAATAAGTGAAAAGAGATGAAAACAGTCATTAAAAAGACTTCGCTAATCGCGTGTGTCTTTGCTGCCTGTTTTGCAGTTTCGGGATGTTTATTGACTGGAGCTATTCTTCCAGCCCCTGGGTATACTGAGATTGTGAAAATCGACTCATCATTGACGAACCAGGAGCTTTCTCGCAATTTGCTTGCTATCTTTAGAAATCACGGTATCGCACCGTGTGCATGGTCAAGGCTAAGTCCCGAGTTCTATGACGCGGTCAATTACTCAGCTTACTATAGATCGCTGAATGGTTGCATTTGGGAAGCTTATCATCAGCCAGAGCAACCAAAAGTGAATGCCGATAAATCCACAATCGTTATTGGAGACTTCCCTGAGTACAATAACAATGTAGCAGGGCAATCAGCGAGATTTCGAAGACTTAGCAACAACGAGTTGGAGGTTACGGTAAAAGGACAAGGTCCCTACTACATGAAGCTCCCAAACAAAAAAATCGCTCAAAAATTTGCGCGGATTATCAAAGAAAACTTGCAATAACGACCAGCTCCCCCCACCGTCTTCCCGGACAAACGCAGTGCAGATCCGGGATCCAGAGCGATACGCTTAGGCATAAGCCACGACACAAACAAGTTGCTAACCCCCGTCATCCACGTCCCTGTCAAAACTACCAGTTTGACAGAGCAATTGCCTCATCCCATCCTCATGCATGAAGCGCACAAGCCCTTTGTTATGGGCGGGAGGGTGGTGAATAAAATACCCTTTCGGGGGGAATAAACCCGCTTGACTGTCTGCAGGTTTCGAACGTCCCGCCCGCCAAAGAGGTCTCACGCCACCCGTCGCCATCCCGGACAAGCGCAGCGCAGATCCGGGATCCAGAGCGACATGCTCAGGCATAAGTCGCACCGCCAAACACGAGCAAACCCCGCCATCCACATCCCTGTAAAAATTGTCAATTTGACAACCTGCGGTTTTCATTCCACATTCATACATGAGGCCTAGAAACCTCCTCCAAACAGCGGTAACCGCTCCCGTCGACTAGCGGATTTTTTGTGCCTGCTTTATAGGTAGCGCGCAAACCTATTGCTATGAGCGGGAGGGCGGTGAATACAATACCTTCTTCGGAGGGGAATAAACTCGCCTGTCTGTTTGCAGGTTTCTAGCCTCCCGCTCGCCAGCGGACCCTAGAAAGTCTTGCTGTCGCGCGGTTCTTCAACACCCTACTTACAGAGGGATTGAGAATGACCGACTCCGCATGCGCCTGTGGCGCCACAAATACTTTCCAAAATGAAATTGACGAAGTCATCGTCGCTGTCTCGGATTTGCAGAACCTCTCGTATATTCAGCACCTTGTGCTGACAGAGAGAATGCAGCACTCCAGTGAGCGCGATGCCCTGTTCACTTTGCATCACGCCTTCCGCGATCGCCTCGAAGCGCTGGGAAAAAGCTGCGGAATGTTAGAGCGAGTCGCTCATCCGCAGCCAATAAACACAAAAACTCCGCTTCCTGATTAAGCCGTATGACGCTTTGCTCGCTGGCACCCTCCCGAAAACCCCATCGGTTTTCGATCAGGGAGATGCACAGGAGCAAAGAAAAAAGCCAGCCTCGTAAAAAAGGACTGGCTCACAAAATGGCTTGATCGTGCAGCGCGCTCCACGTGATCGGTACCCCTGACCACGCAGAGCTCGTTCAACAGCACTGTGATGGGTAAATGGCACGAACCCGTGCCACTTGCCTCCGGTACCAATGGCGAGACGCAAATCCACCCCGCATCCTCGCCAAACGGTGCCCTGCTGGTCTGCGGCAATACCACCCCGCCGCAGGCCAGCGCCTCCTTAAAAATACCAGTGCCACCCACATCACGTCCACCCCCTTAAAAATTAGGGGTATCGGATGCTGAGTCTTGACCAAATCACCGATTGGATCGGATGCTGTGATGTTACCATGCGCTAAAGCTGGGGAGAGTTGGGATGGGTCGAGGAAGCTATCTAGGGGGAAGTACAATTTTACATGCGGGGATTAATTGGAATCCGGAAAAGACATCCTCACCTGCAAAGCGAAAGAAAAAGAAAAGAAAAAAGCCAGCGCAATCTAGTGAAGCTATTGAAAAAGCGAGAGATCGTCTTCTGAAAAATGTAATTTCGGCTGAGCTTTCTGGGGTTCAGGCAGGCATGCCAAGCTCTTGCTCTCAAGCTTTGAAAGATGACGTTAGACAATTTCCCAGCCTTTTGAAATGGGCATCTGCTCAGCAAAATTATAGATTATACAAAAGGCAGCAGTTGTTAGAGACTGGTAAGCTAAAGTCGCAAGAGCATGTATCTTATCAAGATCCTCTTGTTGGAAAAGCCGAACTTCGAAGAGCGAGAAAAGAACGGCGACTGTCTAACATCGGACGAGAAGTGCAATTAAAAAGCTCTCAACTTGGAAAGCTCCAAGGTCGAATGGCAAGGCTGGAAAAAGAAATCAAGCAATTAAATCTGGAGTATGCCAAATTACGCAGTTCTTTCAGAGGGGCGTAACTCACACTCACCCCAAATCAAACCGCTTACAAATCCGGTCTACCAATGTCCCATCAGTCAGCGGCACGGCTTCCAGCAGTTTGTAGTCTTTGAAGCCGCGGGAGGTGTAGTAGGCGCGGCCGCCGGTGTTGTCGGCGCGGATGGTGGCGTTGATGGTGGTGAGGCCTTTACCTTCCAGATTGGCAAGTGTTGCTTTGAACAATGCACTGCCGATGCCGCTCTTGTGCAGGCCCGGCTTTACGAAGGTGCCGATATCAACCCAGTCAGCGGGGATATCTCCGTAATGGCTGGCGATCTGAAAGCCGAGTGGCTCGCCGCTGTCACGGTCAATCGCGCAAACAGTGCTCTCTAAAATGTCAGCCTCAAGAAACCACTCGATGAACTCACCTTTGTTCAACGGCTTCTCCAGCGCGGTTGTCCCCCCGGCCTCAATAATCCGGTTGAGCAGAGCGAGCAGTTCGTCCACATCGTTGCGTTGGGTTTTGCGGATGAAAAACTGGGTTGGTTTGGCGGAAGATGTGTCCATTTTCAAAAATCCTGTTCAACGCAATAAATACGCAAATCTTTCAATTCAACGCACATAGCAACGCAAACGACTTAAGCGGCGGAAATGCCCGCATAAGTGCCGAGCAAGAAACTTGCTAAAACTTTGTTCTTGCTCGCAAAGCCTGCGCCAGAGTGCCCTCGTCAAGGTAGTCCAATTCCCCACCAACCGGCACACCATGCGCAAGGCGGGTCACTTTCACATTCTCAAATCGCGCAAGCTGGTCCGTAATGAAATGCGCTGTGGTCTGCCCTTCAACGGTCGCGTTAACCGCGAGGATAACTTCGCTCACCGCACCGCCCTCAATACGCTCAACCAACTTGGAAATGTTGAGGTCATCCGGGCCAATACCGTCCAGCGGAGACAGGGTGCCACCGAGGACATGATAATGTGCACTCACAGCGGATGCCCGCTCCAGCGCCCAAAGGTCAGAGACGTCCTCAACCACCACAATGGTGGCTCCATCCCGGCGCGGATCAGAGCAAATGGTGCAAGGATCACTGGTGTCCACGGTACCGCATTCTGAGCAGATGCCAACCTGATCAACCGCCACGCCCATGGCTTCCGCCAATGGGATAAGCAGTTGATCTTTCTTCTGAACCAGATGTAAAGCAGCACGTCTGGCCGAGCGCGGGCCGAGGCCGGGCAGCTTGGACAGCAGCTGTATCAGGCGTTCAATTTCGGGACCAGCAACCCTGCGTGTACTCATCTAAAATCTATGCTTTCTGCGAGAAAGAAAAGGCACCCGCAAAGCAGTTTTGCGAGACAATGCCAGATAAACTATGCCCGCCTGAAGAGGCGGGCAAGAGGGAATAAATCCGTTTCAGGTCTACGGCCAAATCTGCGCAGGGTCGCGGTGATTTGGCAACACGTAGCCTAGAAGAACTTAAGAGCCGAACGGGAGTTTCATGCCAGCTGGCAGACCCATACCGGACATCATGTCCTGCGTACGCTCCTGCACCAAAGCCTCGCCTTTTCCCTTCGCATCGTTATGCGCAGCGAGGATAAGATCTTCCAGGATCTCAACTTCATCCGCATTGATGAGAGAAGGATCAATCTTCAAACCAGTCATCTCACCTTTACCATTCAACGTAACGGTGACCATGCCTGCGCCTGAGGTTCCCTCAACAGAAAGGTCGTTTACAGTCTCCTGAAGCTCGCCCATCTTTTCCTGCATCTGCTTGGCTTGCTTCATCATTTTAAGAAAGTCCATCGACTCGCTCCTTAAACGTCTATTGAGCGCACATCAGCGCTCTATCAATTCGGTTCATAAGGTTTCATAGCACCGAAACCTTAGAAATCTTGGGTGAAATCCATAGAGTCCATGTCTTCTATGTCGACAGGCTCGGACGCCGCTTCAAGGGGGAGATCTTCCTCCTGCTTCAAAATGCGCACGTCAACAACCTTAGCCCCGGGAAAGGCAGAAATAAGTTTCACCACTTCCGGATCAGAATGTGCATCCGAAACCAACTGTCTTTGGTTAGCTTCTTTTTCCTCATGCAAAGTCGGTCGGCCTTGGTCACGACTAACCGCAACAATCCAGCGACGACCCGTCCATTCCGTCAGTTTTCGGCCCAGCTCTCCAGCCGCATCAGCTGTCGCAATCTCAGTCGGCTGCACTTCGATGCGTCCCGGCTGGAAGTTGACAAGACGCAGTGCACGCTCGACAGAAACCTTGACCGGAATGTCCTTCATGCGGGCTGCAAGCCCCGCAACCTCGGCCCATGAGCGGATCGCGATCTTCTCTTTCGCTTCCTCAGCCTGCCTCATCTGAGGGGCAGATTGCGGTGCTGCGCCAATAGCTTGCGTCATCGGCTGGCCGCCAGCCACGGCTCGCAATTGCGGTGCAGCGCCGCCACCGGATGGAACAGCGCTGGCACTTGACCCGCCGCCGCCCTGAGGTGCGTTGCCCGCAGGCGCATTACCACCAGCCGGGGAGAACTTGCCAGACTTCAGCAGCTTCAGCGCCTCTTCCGGATCAGGAAGATCTGAAGCATAGCACAAGCGCACCAGAACCATGTCAGCCGCAGCCAATGGTTTAGGGGCGTTCTGCACTTCATTAATTCCCTTCAGCAATATCTGCCATGTCCGGGAAAGAACGCGCATCGATAACTTTTCAGCAAAGTCCCGCCCACGCTGCCGTTCGCTCTCAGTCACAGAGTTCTCTTCACCCGCCTTCGGCACTGCTTTCAAGCGCGTCACCAAATGGGTAAAGTCTGCAAGGTCAGAGAGGACAACTGCCGGATCGGCGCCCACATCATACTGGGCTTTGAGCTCATCCAGAGCGCTGGCAATGTCACCGCGCATCACGTGCTCAAACAAATCTATCACCCGGCTGCGGTCAGCAAGGCCTAGCATCTGGCGCACTTCATTGGCTTCAATGCGGCCCGCACCATGCGCAATGGCTTGATCCAGAAGGGATAAACTGTCTCGGGCAGACCCTTCTCCAGCGCGCGCAATGAGAGCCAACGCTTCATCAGAAATTTCTATGCCCTCTTTGCCGGAGATCTCGCGCAGCAGGGACACAAGCGTAGAGCTCTCAATCCGGCGTAGGTCAAACCGTTGACAACGAGAGAGGACAGTCACAGGAACCTTGCGGATTTCTGTGGTCGCAAAAATGAATTTCACATGCTCCGGCGGCTCTTCCAGCGTCTTCAACAACCCGTTGAACGCCGACTTGGAGAGCATGTGCACCTCATCGATGATGTACACTTTGTAGCGTGCACTCGCCGGACGGTACCGTGCTGCTTCGGTAATTTCGCGAATGTCATCGATACCAGTATGAGAAGCCGCATCCATCTCGATCACATCGACATGTCGCCCTTCCATGATGGCCTGGCAATGAGTGCCGATTTTGTCTAAGTGTATGGTTGGTTTATCGATTTCACCCGGAATGTCGTAGTTCAAGCCGCGAGCTAGGATACGGGCCGTCGTTGTTTTACCAACACCGCGAACCCCGGTTAGCATCCAGGCTTGCGCGATACGGCCAGTCTCAAATGCATTCTGCAGAGTCTGAACCATCGGCTCCTGACCATAAAGATCATCGAACGTACTAGGTCGGTACTTACGGGCGAGAACGCGATATGCACCATCGCTGCTGGAAGATTTATCTTCCGCGCCTGTTGTTGTCTGGTGCTCTTCTTGAAGGTCTATTCCGTCCATATCGCCCAAATCCTCAGCCACTTCAAAGGCAAGGTAAAACTTACTCCCGGCCATTCAAGACGAAGACCGGCCGCTTGTCGAGTATGGGCGCGGGGAAAATTAGGTGGGAGGCTGGCACGATGACCCGTGCCATGGACTCGTTAGGGCTGCTTCCTTCCGGATCTGACCCGGTTGGCGAGTGGCTCGTCCACCACCAACCTCCCGAACGTGTATATGGTCGTTTTACCTGTATTTTGCAAGCGTTCATTGATGTTTACCGCTTGCTACTGTGGACGAGACTGTGAATCTTCAAAGAGTTCTGGCAAATCCGAAATCAGAAAATGTCGCCACAACATTGCATTTCAATGCTATCTCGGGTTCACTTTACATAAGTTTATAATTTAAGGAATTCGAAATGCTGGCCGATACAGCTGAGGTGTATGACGCCTCTGCAGCTCTTTGTTATTCTGCCAACTCGCTTAATCGCTGTGGTGAAAAACGTAAGGATACTGAATGGGTTAACTCGTTAGAAGCGAGCCCGGATGCCCGCTTTCTAATTCAGGCAAACGACGCTTTCATCTTCAACAAAGAGGTCACGCATGAGCCTCTGATCCATCCCGTAGAGACGCTTAAATCTCTGAATGTCACTGATGCGACGACCATCTTTCTTGGCATTGACGAGACTGATGGAAACCGCCCATACTTTGGCGTTCGTTACACTGCAGATGCTGAAACTCTTGATGAGGAGCTGGAAAAACTCGGGACTTTTGCAGCCTATGGACTACGTGGAATAGCGATAAAACGAGCAGCTAGCCAGAGAGTGCTTGGAATGATGGCACAGGCTGCATCGTTAGGCCGGTGGCATTCCACCCATAAGATGTGTTCTCAATGCGGTCAGCCAACGAAACTCGCCGAATCTGGTTATCGCCGGGATTGTCCATCCTGCTCAGCGCAGCATTTCCCAAGAACGGATCCCGCGGTGATAATGTTGATCACCCACGGGGACAAATGCCTGATGGGTCGTCCTTACCATCTGATGGAAAATGTCTACACAACGCTTGCTGGTTTTGTGGAGCCGGGCGAGACCTTCGAAGACGCTGTCCGCCGTGAAGTTTTTGAAGAAGCAGGCGTAAAAGTCGGCAAAGTGGAATACGTTGCCAGTCAGCCATGGCCGTTCCCGTCAAACATTATGATCGGGTTCCACGGCGAGGCGCTGACGACTGACTTGAATATCGACTATGAAGAAATGGAGGATTGTCAGTGGTTTTCCAAAGAGGAGACACTGAAGATGCTCCAAGGCGAAGCTGAGTCAGGATTAATTTGTCCCCCTGACATCTCTATCGCGCATCATTTGATCAAGAAATATATCGAGGAAAAATGACCCATGGACGAGTAGAGCCAGTGGTTATTTAACAGGTGCCTGATGGCACCGGGGAGGTGCCATGACTTACTGTATATATTTGACCCACCCAAATGTTGACATCGATCCGGCAACCCCAGTTCCGCATTGGGATTTGTCGGATAAAGGTCGCGAACGTTTAGAACAAGGCCTGCGTCAGCCATGGCTTTTGGAAATTGATCACGTCATTTCCAGCCGCGAAAAAAAGGCTATCGAAACGGGCCAGATTATCGCAAGCCACTTGGGTATGGAACTGATTACAGCCCCGGGCCTCCACGAAAACGATCGCAGCTCAACCGGTTTTCTTGAGCCAGATGAATTTGAGCATGTCGCTGATGAGTTCTTCAGCCGCCCCGCAGTGAGCGTTCGCGGCTGGGAACGGGCGTTGGATGCGCAAAGTCGTGTCGTAGCAGCGATTAAACAGGCGTTTACCACAGTCCCAAGAGGTGAGCCCGCTCTCTTCTCAGGCCATGGCGGTGTAGGCACATTGCTTAAATGCCACCTGGCAAACAATGCCATCGACCGTGCATTTGATCAGCCTCCAAATGTTGGAGGCGGGTGCTGGTTCCGGTTTGACCCAGCTGACCTCGAGGCGTGTTCCGCTAGTATCGAGAGCCTGAAGTGGCAGCTGATCGATGAGATGGCACTCGCCCAGTAAGCTTGAAAGCATTCTGATATAAAGAACTAAAGCAGCCTGTTGATCCTGATGGATGGCAGGCTGCTTTACGAGTGTCAGGTCTTGTTGCTACGCGGGGAAATGCTTATCTAAGTGCCATCTGTTTTCATAAATTCGGCACAAGAGATGTTATCGGCAGCTATAAAATCATTCTCGCAGGTTTTTGAACCGCAGTTCAGAAGCATATTTTTCAAAGCCTTAGGGCTGACATTGCTTCTTCTTCTTGTCGTCTGGATCGCTATTCAGGGCGTAGTCGGGTATTTCATAGACTTACCACAGGACTGGCAGGATACGACGGTCAGTATCGTAACAGGCATCGGCGCATTAATTGGTCTCGGCTATATCCTTGCACCGGTTTCGGCCATGGTCGTCGCCTTCTATCAAGATCAAATCTCTGAACTTGTTGAAGAGCACTCCTATCCAAATGAGAGGCGGGGCAAAGCATTGCCGCTTGGCGAGTCTATTGTAACGGCTCTTCGTTTTGTCGGTGTAATCATTGTCGCCAACATTTTCGCTCTGATGCTGTTCTTCATTCCCGGTATAGGCCAGATCGCATTCTTGCTCGTGAATGGGTATCTGCTTGGTCGCGAATATTTCGAGTTCGTAGCAATGCGTTTCATGCCGCCGCAAGAAGCAAAGGCGTTCCGTAAATCGCAAGGTGGAACCGTATTCGCTGCCGGGCTGATTGTTGCGTTTGTTCTAGCCATCCCAATCGTAAACCTGATCACGCCACTGTTCGCGACGATCTTTATGGTGCACGTTTTCAAGACATTGCGCACGAAACGCAATCTATCCGTCTAGACTCGAAAATAACTACAATTTTAAGAAATAACTGGAAGTAGCTGCTTTGCTTATTCGAAGCTTTATTGCTGATGATCTAACCTGGATGCATGCTCTGAACCAAGAGCATGCTGTCGAACTGTCCTCTTTGACACGTGATGGCTTTGCAGAGCTGATCGAAAAGGCGACCTATGTAAGAGTTGCTGAAAAGGAAGTCGGCCTTCTTATCTCATACGATCAGGACGGTGATTATTCTTCGATTAATTTCAAATGGTTCTGCGTAGCCTACGATAATTTTCTATATGTCGATCGGATTGTGATTTCTAAAGCTGCCCGCGGACAAGGCATTGCACGCAATCTCTACGATGACCTGTTCAGCTTCGCGAAAGCAAAGGGATATGAGCGCATCGTATGTGAGGTAAACTCAGATCCTCCAAACCCGGGATCAGACGCATTTCATGCTTCACTAGGCTTCCAAATCGTCGGGGAAGCTGAACTGGAAGGAAAAGGAAAGACCGTCAGATACATGGAAAAAGCGCTCTGAAGAACGCTGAACTATGAGATTTAAGGGAGCAGTGCTTGGCTGTCTGTTGTTACGCAAACATCACATCAACTCCCTATTCCCTCCATTTGACTGTTCTGGGTTTCTCGTAGGTTGACCCCATGAGAAATCTGTTTCAGCCTGCTATGCAGCAATGAGGAGGACTCTGTCAGTGAACAACTAAGACAACTCAACTCTGTTGAACGGCACTCTCGCGATTTACGTGAGCGGTGCTTGATGTCTATTTGTTTTTGATGGAGTCTTTATGAGACGCATTATTTATGACGTCGCCGTTAGTCGCGACGGTTTTATTGCTGGCTCAAACGGCGATGTTTCAATTTTCCCCCACACTGGAGATCATGTAGACGCTTACAATGAGCGTTTAGCAACCTATGACACTGTCATCATGGGACGCCATACCTACGAGTTCGCCTATCAGTATGGTCTGCCTGCTGGTGCAAAAGCCTACCCACATATGCGGCATCTGATTTTCTCAGAGGGAGTTCAGTTGCCAGCAGATGCAGAGGTTGAAGCTGTGCGAGCAGACTTCACCACGCACATTTCCGCGCTGAAGAAAGAGCAGGGCGGCGACATCTACCTTTGCGGAGGAGGAATGTTTGCTGGTTTGCTGGCTACGTCAAAACTGATTGATGTCCTGCGCCTGAAAGTTGCACCTGTCCTCTGCGGGGTTGGGACACCGTTGTTTGCGAATGTCTCTGAAAGGATTGACCTCAAATGCATCTCTTCAACGCTGCATGAAAGCGGTGTGGAGTACTGCGAGTTTAACTTACAATAGCATGGTACGGAGGCGGAGCAGGACTACACCTGCTCTGCTTCATTTTGCTAGCTAACAGAGTTTGAGAGGTGTGTTTATGTGGGTAGCAAATCAGAGGCATGCGGAGCCTTTTAAAGGACATAAACTGGAAATCAGGATTGGCCGCTCTAGATTTGAAGTATAGGGCTGCGTCAGCTCGTTCACATTAAATAAAGTTTACGTAAACGTAATTTGACTTTAAGTGATTTTCTGAAAAATTTCTCGTAATTTCAGTAAATTAAAATATGACTACAAAACTCAAGATAATAAACTGCCAGATTCTTGTTACTTGATCAGGTAGAAACCAACAAAATTTACACCGCAAAATCTAATCATTTCGGCCAATTTTAAGGGCAAACCTAGTAGAAAAAGCAATTAGACGCATAGGATGCTTTGACGCACCCCGAAACTGAAGGTATTAGAACCTCATACAACGCCTTGTTTTGTTACGTTTACGTAAGCGTAACTGTAACCAGGGACGGGAGAGAGATTTATGGCGAACGCTGACCTCAAGGCCAACCGGCCATTATCGCCCCATCTTCAGATCTATAAGCCGATCGTGACGATGGTGATGTCCATTCTACATCGCATCACCGGGGCGGCGCTTTATTTTGGAACGATTTTGATGGCGTTCTGGCTCATCTGCGCAGCAGCAGGTCCTGAGTCCTATCAATTCGCAATGGACGTGTTCGGTTCCTTCCTGGGCCGTCTGGTCCTCTTCGGCTTCACTTGGGCACTTGTGCACCACATGATTGGCGGTCTGCGTCACTTCATCTGGGACATGGGGCATGGCTTTGAATTGTCTGCAGCGAACTGGATGGCTCGCGCGACGATCGTAGGCTCTGTTGCTCTTACCGTGATCCTCTGGATCATCGGTTTCATCGTCGCTTAAGGAGAGATCAATGACCGATATGCGCACTCCGCTCGGGAAAGTTCGCGGCCTTGGCTCTGCTAAGGACGGAACGTCACATTTCTGGCGTCAGCGTTTGACCGCTGTAGCGAATGTGTTCCTCATTTCCTTCTTTGTTATCCTCGTCATCGCGCTGCAAGGCGCTGATTATGCGAGTTTCATTGAAGCACTTCAAAACCCGATCATCTCCACCTTGCTGCTTTTGGTGATCTTGGTCGGCTGCCTGCATATGAAGCTGGGCATGCAAGTCATCATTGAAGATTACTTCCATTCAGAAGGGCTCAAGCTTCTTCTCCTTATGGGAAACATTTTCTTCGCTTCTTTTATCGCACTCGCTTCCGTGGTTGCAGTGCTTAAAATCAGCTTCGGAGGCTGATCTAGATGGTTGAACAGACCGGTGTATCGACAGCGCCAAGCCAGAGCGGCAAGGCCTATGAGTTTGTAGACCACAAGTTTGACGTTGTGGTTGTTGGTGCTGGCGGTGCTGGCCTTCGGGCAACGCTCGGTATGGCTGAGCAGGGATTGAAAACAGCTTGTATCTCCAAGGTGTTTCCAACTCGCTCCCACACTGTGGCAGCGCAGGGTGGTATTGCAGCAAGCTTGAAGAACATGACGCCAGACTGTTGGCAGTGGCATATGTATGACACTGTTAAGGGCTCTGACTGGCTTGGTGACACAGATGCGATGGAATACCTCGCACGTGAAGCGCCGAAGGCAGTTTATGAACTTGAGCACTACGGTGTGCCTTTCTCCCGTACGGAAGAAGGCAAGATCTACCAGCGCCCATTCGGCGGCCACATGCAGAACTACGGTGAAGGTCCTCCGGTACAGCGCACCTGTGCTGCTGCTGACCGGACCGGCCACGCGATCCTGCATACGCTTTATGGCCAGTCTCTGCGCCACAACGCTGATTTCTTCATCGAGTACTTCGCGCTTGATCTGATTATGTCAGAAGAGGGCGTATGTGAGGGCGTGATCGCCTGGAACCTTGATGACGGCACAATCCACCGCTTCTCTGCGAAGATGGTTGTTCTGGCAACTGGCGGTTACGGACGTTCGTTCTTCTCTGCAACATCTGCCCACACCTGTACAGGTGATGGCGGCGGCATGATCGCTCGTGCGGGTCTGCCACTGCAGGATATGGAGTTCGTTCAGTTCCACCCAACCGGCATCTACGGCTCAGGCTGTTTGATCACGGAAGGCGCGCGCGGCGAAGGTGGTTACCTCGTAAACTCCGAGGGTGAGCGTTTCATGGAGCGTTATGCTCCTTCCGCGAAAGATCTAGCCTCTCGTGATGTTGTTTCCCGTTGTATGACGATGGAAATTCGCGAAGGTCGCGGCGTTGGCAAAAACAAAGACCACATCTTCTTGCACCTGGATCACCTTGATCCTGATCTGCTGGCAGAACGTCTTCCAGGTATCTCCGAAAGCGCGCGCATCTTCGCTGGTGTTGACGTGACTAAGGAGCCGATCCCGGTTCTGCCAACTGTTCACTACAATATGGGTGGTATTCCAACCAACTATTGGGGTGAAGTGCTGAACCCAACCAAAGAAGATCCAAACGCAATTGCGCCGGGTCTGATGGCAGTTGGTGAAGCTGGGTGTGCATCCGTGCATGGTGCAAACCGTCTCGGCTCAAACTCCCTGATCGATCTTGTTGTGTTTGGTCGTGCGGCTGCAATCCGCGCTGGTGAAGTTGTTGACCGTGAAGCTCCAATTCCAGAGCCTAACGAAGCTTCCAGCCAGAAGATCATGGCTCGTTTCGACAAGCTGCGCTTTGCAAAAGGGTCTATCCCAACGGCTGAGTTGCGCTCAAAGATGCAGAAGACCATGCAAGAAGATGCAGCTGTGTTCCGTACTCAGGAAAGCCTGGAGCAGGGATGTAAGCGCATCTCCGCAATCTGGGACGAAATGAGCGAACTGCACGTTTCTGACAGCTCCATGATCTGGAACTCTGATCTGGTCGAAACGCTAGAACTCGAAAACCTTATGGCCAACGCAATCACAACTGTTTACGGCGCAGAAGCGCGTAAAGAGAGCCGTGGTGCACATGCTCGTGAAGACTATAAAGATGGTCCTCTCGGTGGTCGTAACGATGACGAGTGGCGCAAGCACACCATCTCCCACCTCTCCGAGGATGGTAAGGTGACCTTGAGCTATCGTCCGGTTGTTCTCGAGCCGCTGACTACCTACGATCAAGGTGGCATCGACATGAAGAAGATCGCACCGAAAGCCCGCGTCTACTAAGGCGCCGAAACCTGGAGTAACTGTTATGGCTGAATTCAAACTGCCACAAAACTCCCGGATGGGAGAGGGCAAGGTCTGGCCAAAGCCGGAAGGCGCCACTAACACCCGTGAGTACCGCATCTACCGCTGGTCTCCGGATGATGGACGCAATCCACGCATCGACACCTACTATGTTGATGCTGATGATTGTGGCCCAATGGTTCTGGACGCGCTCATCTACATCAAGGATAAGGTCGATCCTACATTGACCTTCCGTCGGTCTTGTCGTGAAGGGATCTGCGGGTCTTGCGCGATGAACATCGACGGAACCAACACGCTGGCGTGTACAAAGGGTGCTGACGAATGCTCTCACGAGATCGTCAAAATCTACCCGCTGCCGCACATGCCTGTTGTGAAGGACCTTGTGCCGGATCTGACGCGGTTTTACGCGCAGCACCGCTCTATCGAGCCATGGTTAAAAACCACGACACCTGAGCCTGAGAAAGAATGGCTGCAGTCCTACGAAGATCGCCAGAAACTGGATGGTCTTTATGAGTGCATTCTGTGTGCTTGCTGCTCCACCTCTTGCCCAAGCTATTGGTGGAATGGTGATCGCTACCTCGGCCCTGCAGTCCTTCTGCAGGCTTACCGCTGGTTGATCGACAGCCGTGATGAGGCAACTGGTGAGCGTCTGGATAATCTCGAAGATCCGTTCCGCCTGTACCGCTGCCACACCATCATGAACTGCTCTCAGGCATGTCCAAAGGGTCTGAACCCTGCGAAGGCAATCGCTGAGATCAAGAAGATGATGGTAGAGCGCCGCGTATAATCAGCGTGTAAGCACCTTATAAAATCAAGAAAAGCCGCCTCACTGAAATGAGGCGGCTTTTTTCATTTGAGGCTAATGGCCTAGAACTTATAGGAGATACCTATCCGGATGGCGTCGCTGTCAATGTCTTCCTTGAAGCGCGTTCCGCCAACGGTGAAGCTGCGTCCGGGAAAGACGATGCGCTCGTAATCTAGGCGTACAATCACTCGCTCAGTGACGAACATCTCTAGACCTGCGCCACCTACCCAACCAAGCATTGTGTTGCTGTCAGAGCCGGGGCCGAAGTTAGGGTTTGAGGCACGGAAGGTGGAAACGGCTGCACCACCAGTCACATATGCCATAAACCAATCGTAGGTGAGGCCAGCTCTGATCTTTGCAGCAGCGAAGTAATCAGAGCGTAAGGACATCTCACCGCGAGAGCGTTCACCAAAAGACCAATAAGCCCCTTCGCCTTCTACGCCGATCAGGATGTTCTGGTAGGTGTAGTTGTAGCCGCCATATAATCCAACAGTCCCGCCGTTATACTGCGTGCCACTGTTATTAAAGCGATTTGTGCCATGAAGGCGTGCCCAGCCGCCCTGAACACCGAGATAGAAGCCATCCCAGTCATATTCAGGCGGAGTGATCAGCCCATCGACAACTTCTTCCTCGTAAACCTCATAGGGTTCTTCCACCTCAACACCCGGCGGATATTCAACAGCAAAGGAATGGCTGCTGAAGCCGAGCAATCCCAATACCGCAAACGCAAATACTCTTAAGCGACTCATTGGTTCCCCCAAAATACGCAAGAGGATGACACGGCTAAAAATTCAGACGTGATAGGTAACTTGATACAAATAAGTCTAGAACTGCGATCTTTATAAATGCTTGATTTTAAAAAGGAAAATTTGCGTTAAAGCTAGTTGGAAATGACAGGCGATGAGACGCGGATTTATCAGTTTTAGGGGGGAAGTACCTGCAATCCTTACGAAACAGTCAATGAGCTCATGGTGGGTTTACGAAAAATCAGCAACTCTCTAGCGTCGCTCAACGCCCCTCAGAACCAGCTTGATAACGCCAATGCACTCTTTACGCTGTATCTCATAGGGTTCGTGACTGTGCAGTTGAGGAAACCGGAACTTCATCGTCGCAGCATGAATATGTCTTGCCACCTGACTGACTTCTCGCAAATCAAACTCCTCAGCAAGGTTGCCGGAATGCAAGATAGTATGCATCGGTTGGCGTACGAGCCGGAACAACTCTTCAAAATCTTCCGGGCGCTTCAGTTCCAGTACCAGTAAGCAGTCTGCCAGGCCCTTGTTGAGTTCCAGCAGGCGATAAGTCTCTTCAAACTCCATCATGAGAAACTTACTCAGACGGGCTGATGCACTGGCATTGGGGTCTGTTGCTGTTTCAAGGCGCGCAACCAGCTTCACCACCTCTGCAGCGACAACGGCGCAGGCAAGGTCAATCTTGCTGGGGTAGAAATTATAGATGTGTGCCATTGAGATACCTGAGGCATCTGCAATCTCGCTCACCGAAGTCTTCTTATAACCTTGGGTGAGGAATGCATCACGGGCGGCAGCGAGCAGGTCAGCAGCACGGCCCTTTGCAGTCAGGATTTCTGCGATGGACATATTAATTTCCGAAGATGAAAAAACGAGAGTTCCTTCAGTAATCATAGCTGAGTAAAGATTGCAATGACGTGTACGTCACATTAACAGACAAATTATGTAAAAACACGAATGATATTAATGCACTAAGCGTAATTTCTTTGATTTTAGTCATTGTTGGATTTTTCCGAATTATTAGCATTAGTGATATCTAATATAAAAGGAGTCGAAGCATGGCTGTAGAAAATTGGCAAGAATTCCTCACCCAAACCGATGGTCGCATCGCTGAACTGCGCCCAGGTATTCCTGGTGTAATGAAGGGATTTGGCGAAATTGCAAAAAGCGCGATTGGAACCGGCGCTCTTGAACCGAAGCAAAAAGAGCTCATCGCGATCTCCATCGGCGTTGCCGCTCGGTGTGATGCCTGCCTTGGATACCACGCAAAAGCTTGCATTAAGTATGGTGTTACTCGCGAAGAGTTGATGGAAGCCCTCGGTGTGGCTGTTTACATGGGTGGTGGACCTTCCCTTATGTACGCTGCAGAGGCACTCAGCGCATTTGACGCCCTTTCTGCCGAAGCCAAGTAAGAGAAGGTGTATCTTCACCCACTCCCTCTGTTTTCCTAAAACTTAGAGAGCAAACTGCTTGCATGCACTTGCCCTGAATTGCGTTCAAGGGTAAGTGCAACGAGGGGAAGCCTCTTAGATTTCAGGTAGGCAATATTGGTGGGTGCACCTTCACAGGCTGGTTCGGAAAGCTCTTCAGTTTTTATGGAGCTGGAAAAGAGCTTTCGTGACTTGGAAAACGAAAGAAATCTGCGTGTTCTGCACGCGGGCGATCTTTCGCACCTGTATCTTCATAAAAAATCTGAAGCTCACTACGCCAATTGTCGGTTCATCTACATTCGATCAATTGAGCACTACCTCTCCCTTTTTCCGGTAGATGAGACGGTAGACATTGATGTGAATGTGCCAGCAAATGTGTCCGGCTGGGACTTGAAAAAAACGCTCATCGCTCTGTTGAAAGGCAATCCAGAGCCGCTTGACTGGGTTCAATTGAGGGATCCATATGCGGGTCATGACGAGTTTCCAAAGTCGTTGATCTCCTTTGCTCTTGAACACTGTGACCCGGTTCGTTTCGCGCTTTATCATTACAATCGGATTGAGCGGCAGAAGCATAGATTTGACGGTGTGTCTCTCGGCGAGATCGTGCCTGAACGCCTGTATGATCTCATCCGCTCATCACTGGTGCTGCGTTGGTACAACCAGAACCGCTATCAGGGTGTTCCACCTTCTCGTCTCTCCGATATTGCCGAGGCAACCTTTATTCGCCCCGTTCTGCGTGGCGAGATCGAGGAGTTGGTAGAGCGTAGCGAAGCTGGGATGATCAAGGACGTCGTTCGCCCTGCTGGTGCTATCAACGATCTGATCCTGGCTGAATTGGAGGCTGGCCCTGCACTGCTTGCCCGCCGACGTCGCCAATTTACTCAGGAAACTGCTGCTCAAGCAGACCGATTCTTCCTGAAATGGGCAGTCGTCCCTAAAAACTAATGGTCTCACAAGGCCTTCTGTTTACTTCTCTCACCTGTAGCTCAGCAGAAACAGCAGAACTGTGCCGGTTTGCGTGAGAAAGATCTTTACCTTTCTCACAATACCTTGAAATCGCGGGGATTATGACCCCCAGCGCTTGCTGTTATGACCACGCCGGAGACGTGAACAGCGCAACAGAGCAAATCAAACCAACGAACCAGACAAGGGAACGCAGAGTGGCGCGGTTAAGCCAATAGCATGCGACGAACAACACGCGCATTGCGATGAACAGGCCGCACAATCTCTCAATCCAGTCAGGGTCACCGCCGTAGGCGAGGGCAACGAGTACCGACACTGCAAAAAGAGGGAAAGCTTCGAGGCCGTTGATCTCAGCGGAGCGAGCACGCAAGCGAAATCCTTCTTTCCAGTACTCTGGGTCCCTTGGATTTGAGTTGTCGAACTTGCGGGAAAATTTGGCAGGAAGAACAGATAGCCATGGCATCAGACCGGCAATCAGTATGGTCCATAAAGGGAAAGACATTGTGCAGCTCCAAATAAACTCAGAAAAATCGGAGCCTTTATACAGGCATAGAGAAGCAAAGTGAACTGAGTTCACTTAGGTTTGAAGCCTCCACTGCGATTATTTCCGCACATCGGCTTCGCTCATTCCAATTCTAATCGCAATTATTTTAAGCGCATCGTCTGGTTGTCATCGATCCGAAGAAAAAGGGCACTATGAAGTGCTGGAATCGAGTGACCCGAACGATTGGACACTGTCCGGCGCTCCAGTGGAGACGTGCCTATGACTAAGGCAAATGTACTGTTTGTTTGCGTAGATAACTCATTTCTGAGCCTAGCTGCAGAGGCCTACTTAAACCATACCTCAATGGGAGAGTTGCGTGCCTTCTCTGGTGGCCCCTTGCCACGAGAAGAAATGGTATCGCTTACTAAGAAGGTTCTTTTCGCCAGCGGTATGGATGAAGGAGGATTGCATCCGAAGCCCTGGACGATTTTTTCGCTGCCCCATGCACCTCAACCTGACTACATAATAAGACTTCAGACAAGTGTGCTTCTTGACAAGCAACCGATGTGGCCCGGCCATCCGGTAAAGTTGAACTGGGATATCTGCCTAGATGAAGATGTTCCGCGGAACATAAAAGAGGCAACAGATGCATTCCGCAAAATTAAAGAATCTATAGATCTTGCAACCTCCTCTAAGGTTTTTTCTAGTGATTCTCTAAATTGGCGTGCTGCTTGTTAAGGTTGGCTGGCCCAATGCTTTATGGGAGTTGTCAGATTTTCCCATGTTTCCCTTAGGAAATAGGGGTTTCAGTGGGAAACTCACATTTTTTTGAGTGGTAAACCTTTCACCTGCCTTGTTTTAGGGGCAGTTTCTTAAGGTCTTTATGGTTAATACGCCTTAATTCACAAGGCTGGGATGACACCACTATGAATCGTAGTTTGACGATTGCATTTGTTTCTGTAATTGCACTTTCCACAATAGCGTGCCAACGGACGACGTATACCCGTAGCTATGTCTCTCCGTTGCCTGCTTCTCCGATCTCACCAATCGAAGGTCAGACACTGTCGCCGATCACTCCTGGTCAGCCAGGTTCTGAAGGCCAGATCTTGGTTGATGGTCAGGACGCGAACGCTAACTCGCAGGTTGTTTCTGCACCTCCTGCTCCAAACGTAAATGCAACAGGTGGCTCTGTAGGCCGCACTGATTTGCTTGGCGGATGGAGCGTCTCTTCAGGTGGCGACAACTGTAAGCTCTTCATGACACTGACCAAGTGGAGCGGCGGCTACCGCGCGAATACACGCGGTTGTAGCGATGCGACGCTCTCTCAGATCTCTGCATGGAATCTGAATGGCAGTCAGGTTGTCTTGAAAGACGCTGGCGGCGGAAACGTTGCGACACTCTCTGGTGCAGGAACCAACTTCTCTGGTCAGACAGCGAACGGCGCTCCAATCAACTTCGCCCGCTAATCATCATCTGATGATCTTATAAGTTTCAAAGCGTTGCGCCGGTATCAGGCGCAGCGCTTTTTGTGTTTGCTTAAGTGCGCCGCAGATTTTGATCAGATGTGAGACGTTGGTTTTACGAATAAACCCTATTGTACTTGCGTTTGGGTAGCGCTCTCCTTTATGCCATGGGCAAATATAGCCCATCGGATCGGCGTGATTTGCCCTCTGAAATACAGCTTAAGGAATGTGAGCTCCGTGCTTGAGAATACGTCTAACCTAACAACCGTCCTTGCCCACTACGAAGCGATGGTCGCGCGGGGCGACCTGGAGGCCGATCCGGCGCAAATTCAGGTGGCAAAGTCTCTGGATGCTTTGACGGCAGAAATGGCGCAGCGGAAGCCAGAAGAGAAAAAGGGGCTGTTAGGTCGCCTGTTTGGAAAAGGCAAAGAAGAGCCCGACTACATCAAAGGCCTGTATGTTTGGGGTTCTGTCGGACGTGGCAAAACCATGCTCATGGATCTGTTCTATGATCTAAGCCCCGAACCTAAAAAGCATCGTTCTCACTTCCATGAGTTTATGGAGGAGATCCACGATCGCATATTCATGGTCCGCAAGCAGATCAGTGCTGGTACGATCAAGGACCGCGATCCAATCATCCCGGTTGCTGAAGAGATTATCAGCACAACGCGGCTCCTATGCTTTGATGAATTCACTGTAACTGATATCGCCGATGCCATGCTTCTTGGGCGGCTTTTTAGCAAATTGTTCGAGGCTGGTGTTGTCGTTGTGTGTACCTCAAACGTTGTGCCGGATGAGCTCTATAAAGATGGACTGAATAGAAATCACATTCTTCCATTCATCCGTTCTTTGAATGAGCGAATGAGTGTCATTCACTTGGATGCACCAACCGATTACCGCCTTGAGAAGCTTTCTGGCTCAGACACGTATCTTGAGCCGCTTGGTCCTAAAAGCCTTCAGAAAATGGAGAAGCTTTGGGACAGTATGACTTATGGGCTTCAGTGCCATCTTGTTGAGTTGGAAAACAAAGGCCGGAAAATACCTGTGAGCCGCACCTGTAGCGCGATTGCCTGGTTCACATTTCAGGAATTGTGCTGCACCCCGCTAGGGCCCTCTGATTACCTGCGTATTGCACATGCTTTCAACACAGTTTTCCTCGAAGGTGTGCCCGTGCTGGACAAGTCACGCAGGAATGAAGCAAAGCGATTCATCAACCTGATCGACACACTCTACGACAATCACGTTCATCTCGTGATTCAGGCAGGCGCAGAGCCACAAGAGCTGTATGTTGCCTCATCTGGGACCGAAGCATTTGAGTTTGATCGGACAGCTTCACGTCTGATCGAAATGCGTTCGGAAGAGTACTTGATGCGTGAGCATAATATCGAAAACTGAAAAAATTTAATTTTATTCAGAAATGACGTATTGAGAGCTTATCCAAACTGCTAAAAAAACGTCATTTTATGGAAAATAACGCGGATGTGTGTTTCATTTGGGTTGCGCACATCCGTCAAAACCGCTACCCACTGCGACAAATAGGCACCATATATCATGGTTCTATGTTACGTAAAGGGGAGCTCCTCATGGCGCGCAACAAGATTGCTTTGATTGGATCCGGTCAGATTGGTGGCACACTTGCACACCTCGCTGGTCTGAAAGAACTGGGTGATATCGTTCTGTTCGACATCGCTGAAGGTATGCCTCAGGGCAAAGCTTTGGACTTGGCAGAATCTTCTCCAGTTGACGGCTTTGACTCTGGTCTGTCTGGCACAAACACCTATGAAGGCATCGCTGGTTCTGATGTCGTCATCGTGACTGCAGGTGTTCCTCGTAAACCTGGCATGAGCCGTGATGATCTGCTTGAAATTAACCTGAAGGTTATGGAGCAGGTTGGCGCTGGTATTAAGAAGTACGCTCCAGACGCATTCGTAATCTGCATCACCAACCCGCTCGACGCGATGGTTTGGGCTCTGCAGAAATTCTCCGGTCTCCCAGCAAACAAAGTTGTTGGCATGGCTGGCGTATTGGATAGCGCTCGCTTCCGTTACTTCCTCGCAGAAGAATTCAAAGTATCTGTAGAAGACGTAACCGCATTCGTTCTTGGCGGTCACGGCGATACAATGGTTCCACTGACACGCTACTCCACTGTTGCTGGCGTTCCACTCACCGATCTGGTGAAAATGGGCTGGCTCACTGCTGAGCGTCTCGAAGAAATCGTTCAGCGCACCCGTGATGGTGGCGCAGAGATCGTTGGTCTTCTGAAAACTGGTTCCGCATTCTACGCACCAGCTGCATCTGCTATCGCAATGGCAGAAAGCTACCTCAAAGACAAAAAGCGCGTTCTTCCATGTGCTGCATACCTTGATGGCCAGTACGGTCAGAAAGACATGTACCTTGGCGTGCCAACTGTTATTGGCGAAAACGGCATCGAACGTATCATTGAAATTGATCTCAATAGCGATGAAAAAGCGATGTTCGACAAATCTGTTTCTTCTGTAAACGGTCTTGTTGACGCTTGTAAGAAAATCCAGCCTGCTCTGGCATAAGCCACGCAAGCTATGATCTGAAAGACTGGCAGCACTAGTCGTTGCCAGTCTAGCTCCCTGCTTCGGCAGGGCCCCTTAGAATGGGAAGGGCAGATGAACATACATGAATACCAGGCCAAACAGGTCCTGAAGGAATACGGCGCACCTGTTGCTGAAGGTGTTGCAATTTTCTCCGCTGATGAAGCTGAAGCTGCTGCAAAAAGCCTTCCAGGCCCGTTGTGGGTTGTGAAGTCTCAGATCCACGCAGGTGGTCGCGGTAAGGGCAAGTTCAAAGAACTCGGCCCAGAAGCAAAAGGCGGCGTTCGTCTTGCATTCAACTTGGATGAAGTAAAGTCCCACGCTGCTGACATGCTCGGCAACACTTTGGTGACTGCGCAGACCGGTGATGCTGGTAAAGTCGTGAACCGCCTTTACATCGAAGACGGTGCGGATATTGACCGCGAACTGTACCTCTCCCTGCTCGTCGACCGCACATGTGGTCAGGTTGCTTTCGTAGCATCCACTGAAGGCGGCATGGATATTGAGGAAGTTGCGCACAATACGCCAGAACTTATCCTCACTCTGCCAATCGATCCGCTTCAGGGCGTGACCGAAGAAAAAGCATCTGCTCTTTGTGACACCCTCAAGCTTGAAGGTGAAGCACGTGCGGATGGCATGAAGCTGTTCCCAATCCTCTACAAAGCATTTGTAGAAAAAGATATGGCGCTTCTCGAAATCAACCCATTGATCGTCATGGAAAACGGTCGTCTGCGCGTTCTGGATGCGAAAGTATCCTTCGACGGCAACGCACTGTTCCGCCACGAAGACATTGTTGCTCTGCGCGATAAGACCGAAGAAGACGAAAAAGAGATCGAAGCTTCCAAGCACGACCTCGCTTACGTCGCTCTTGACGGTAACATCGGCTGCATGGTGAACGGTGCTGGTCTGGCAATGGCGACCATGGACATCATCAAGCTGTATGGTGCTGAGCCTGCAAACTTCCTCGATGTTGGTGGCGGTGCGACCAAAGAGAAAGTAACCTCTGCGTTCAAGATCATCACTTCTGATCCAAACGTTCAGGGCATTCTGGTCAACATCTTCGGCGGCATTATGCGCTGTGATGTGATTGCAGAAGGCGTTCTGGCTGCTGTTAAAGAAGTTGGTCTTCAGGTTCCTCTCGTTGTGCGCCTCGAAGGCACCAACGTTGAGCTTGGCAAAAAGATCATTAGCGAAAGCGGCATGAATGTTATTCCTGCTGACGATCTCGACGATGCAGCTCAGAAAATCGTGGCTGCTGTGAAGGAGGTCGCATAATGTCTATCCTCGTCGACAAAGACACCAAAGTCATCGTTCAGGGTCTGACCGGTAAAACCGGTACTTTCCACACTGAGCAGGCACTGGCTTACTTCGGCACCCAAATGGTTGCTGGCGTACACCCTAAAAAAGGCGGCGAAACCTGGTCTTCCGGACTCGAATCCGCTGCTGAGCTGCCAATCTTTGCTTCCGTTAAAGAAGCGAAAGACGCAACTGGTGCAAACGCTTCTGTTGTTTACGTCCCACCAGCAGGTGCAGGCGCAGCAATCATCGAAGCTATCGACGCTGGCATTCCTTTCATCGTTTGTATCACTGAGGGTATCCCGGTTGCAGACATGGTGAAGGTTAAAGCTCGCCTCGACGCATCCGACAGCCGTCTTCTCGGTCCAAACTGCCCAGGTGTTCTGACACCTGAACAGTGCAAGATCGGCATTATGCCAGGCTCCATCTTCCAGAAGGGCTCTGTAGGTATTGTTTCCCGTTCAGGTACACTTACTTATGAAGCAGTCTTCCAGACTTCGCAGGAAGGCCTCGGCCAGTCCACTGCAGTCGGTATCGGTGGTGACCCTGTAAAAGGCACTGAGTTCATCGATATGCTGGACCTGTTCCTGGACGATCCAGAAACAGAATCCATCATCATGATCGGTGAGATCGGTGGTTCTGCAGAAGAAGAAGCAGCTGAATGGCTCAAAGAACAGGCTGCAAAAGGCCGTTCTAAACCAATGGTTGGCTTCATCGCTGGTCGTACAGCGCCTCCAGGCCGCACCATGGGTCACGCAGGTGCTGTGATCTCTGGCGGTAAAGGCGGAGCGGACGACAAGATCGCTGCAATGGAAGACGCGGGCATCCGTGTATCTCCATCCCCAGCTAAGCTTGGCAAGACCCTTGTTGCTCTTCTCGAAGAGTTGAAGCAGGGTGCTTAAAAATTACACCTCCTATACCATTTAGGAGGCATACTAAATCGACTGTCGGTGAATCACTTTCATCGACAGTCTTGAGAAGGCAGTAAGTCCCCAGGCTTGCTGTCAGTCGCGGGACCCAAGGGTATGTGGTGTGTGACACCCGCCCAAAGAAAGTAGGGCGGATCAACAGTCCGCTTAAAAACGATGGCTCGGCAGGACGCGAACAACGTATTCGCGCTGACGTCGTTTCTTTACGGCGCCAACGCTCCTTATATTGAAGAGCTCTATGCTCAATATCAGGAAAACCCGAATTCACTCGACCCCGAGTGGATAGAATTCTTTTCTTCGCTTCAGGACAATCCAGAGGACGTAATCAAGGAAGCTCGCGGAGCAACTTGGCAGCGTTCTGATTGGCCAGTTCCAGCAAATGGTGAACTGGTTTCAGCTCTTGATGGCGATTGGCCAGCTGAAAAAGAAGTCAGCAAAAAGATCAAGTCCTCGGCCAAGAAGAATGGTGTTGAGCTAACCGAAGATCAGGTGCTGCAGGCAACTCGCGATAGTGTTCGTGCGATCATGATGATCCGTGCTTACCGTATGCGCGGCCACTTGCATGCTGATCTTGACCCGCTCCGCCTTGCTGTTCCTGGTGACCATGAAGAGTTGCATCCCGCGACCTATGGCTTCTCTGAAGCGGACTGGGATCGGAAGATCTTCCTGGACAATGTTCTGGGCATGGAATTCGCCACCATCCGTCAGATGCTGGAAATTCTGAAACGGACCTATTGCTCCACCCTTGGTGTTGAGTTCATGCACATCTCTGATCCTGCTGCAAAAGCATGGATCCAGGAGCGCATTGAAGGTCCCGACAAGCATGTTGCCTTCACGCCAGAAGGTAAAAAAGCGATCCTCAATAAACTTGTAGAGGCCGAAGGCTTCGAGAAGTTCCTTGATGTAAAGTACACCGGAACAAAACGTTTCGGTCTGGACGGTGGTGAAGCACTGATCCCGGCGCTTGAGCAGATCATCAAACGTGGTGGTGCTCTTGGTGTAAAAGACATCGTTCTGGGCATGGCACACCGTGGCCGCCTGAACGTTCTGTCTCAGGTGATGGGCAAACCACATCGTGCGATCTTCCACGAATTCAAGGGCGGTTCCTACGCTCCTGACGATGTGGAAGGCTCCGGTGATGTGAAGTACCACCTCGGTGCTTCTTCTGACCGCTCCTTTGACAACAACAACGTTCACCTGTCTTTGACTGCAAACCCGTCTCACCTTGAGATCGTAAACCCGGTTGTTCTGGGTAAGGTTCGCGCCAAGCAGGATCAGCTCGCTGGCTGGAAAGAAACGTCGGAAGTTGATCGTGATAACGTACTGCCATTGCTTCTGCACGGTGACGCTGCATTTGCTGGTCAGGGTGTTGTTGCTGAATGTTTCGGTCTGTCCGCGCTTCGTGGTCACCGCACTGGTGGTTCGATCCATGTGATCATCAACAACCAGATCGGTTTTACAACCAACCCACGTTTCTCACGGTCTTCACCTTATCCGTCTGACGTTGCGAAAGTGATTGAAGCGCCGATCTTCCATGCAAATGGTGATGATCCGGAAGCTGTTACTTTTGCTGCAAAGATCGCGACTGAATACCGTCAGAAATTCGGCCGTCCGGTCGTGATTGATATCATCTGTTATCGCCGCTTTGGTCATAACGAAGGTGATGAGCCTGCGTTTACGCAGCCGATCATGTACCGCAAGATCCGCAAGCATGAAACAACCCTTCAGATCTACGCTGACAAGCTGGTCAAAGAAGGTCTGATGACTGCTGAGGACGTTGATAAAGCAAAAGCTGATTGGCGTTCGCATCTGGATCGTGAATTCGAAACAGGTCAAGCCTACAAGCCAAACAAAGCCGACTGGCTTGATGGCCGTTGGTCTAAGATGAAGGTTGCGAAGGAAGTTGACGAGCCACGTCGTGGTTCAACAGGTCTTCCAATGGATGAACTCAAGGAACTCGGCGGCAAGCTGACCAATGTTCCTGATGACTTCAATGCACACCGCACGATCCGCCGCTTCATGAACAACCGTGCCAAAATGATCGAGACCGGTGAAGGTATCGATTGGGCAATGGGTGAGGCAATGGCATTCGGTGCGTTGCTGAAAGAAGGTCATTCTGTTCGCTTGTCCGGTCAGGATTGTGAGCGCGGTACTTTCTCTCAACGTCACTCTGTTCTTTATGATCAGGAAGACGAAGGCCGTTATATCCCGCTGAACCACGTTGGTGAAAAGCAGGGCCGTTATGAAGTCATCAACTCCATGCTTTCTGAAGAAGCAGTGTTGGGCTTTGAATACGGTTACTCGCTGACAGAACCAAATGCGCTGACCATGTGGGAAGCACAGTTCGGTGACTTCGCAAACGGCGCACAGGTGCTGTTCGACCAGTTCATCTCCTCTGGTGAGCGTAAATGGCTGCGTATGTCCGGTCTGGTTTGCTTGCTGCCGCACGGCTATGAAGGTCAGGGTCCAGAGCACTCCTCTGCACGCCTTGAGCGTTTCTTGCAGATGTGCGCGGAAGACAACATGCAGGTGGCGAACTGTACGACACCGGCAAACTACTTCCATATCCTTCGCCGTCAGCTGAAGCGTGACATTCGTAAGCCACTCGTTCTGATGACGCCAAAGTCTCTGCTTCGCCACAAGCGTGCAGTTTCCAAACTGGAAGACTTCGGCGCAGACGAAAGCTTCCACCGTCTCCTTCACGATGATGCTCAGACGAACCCGGGTTCAACTGTTGAGCTGAAGAAGGATGAAGACATCCGCCGCGTGATCCTGTGTACAGGTAAGGTCTACTATGACCTGCTCGAAGAGCGTGAGAAGCGTAACATCAACGATGTTTACATCCTCCGTGTTGAGCAGCTCTATCCGTTCCCGACCAAGTCTCTGTGCGTAGAGATGGCGCGTTTCAAGAATGCAGACGTAGTTTGGTGTCAGGAAGAGCCAAAGAACATGGGCTCCTGGTTCTTCATTCAACAGTACATTGAATGGGTTCTGGAGCATGTGAATGCGAAAGTGCATCGCCCACGTTACGTTGGCCGTCCACCAGCTGCTGCAACAGCAACCGGCTTGATGTCAAAGCACTTGGCTCAGCTACAAGCTTTCCTCGACGATGCATTCGCCGAGTAAGTACCTCGTAATCAGGTAAGTCCGACAGGCCTTTCAGGGGCCCTGAAACGAAAAGAGATAGAGACAATGGCGACGGAAATTCGAGTACCCACTCTGGGTGAATCCGTAACCGAGGCAACAATCGCTCAATGGTTCAAAAAACCGGGCGATGCGGTGAATGCAGATGAGCCACTGGTTGAGCTGGAAACAGACAAGGTAACTGTTGAAGTGCCTGCACCTGTAGCCGGTAAACTGGACAGCATTGATGTGAAAGAAGGCGATACTGTTGAAGTTGGTGCCCTTCTGGGTTCCATCGCAGAGGGTGCAGCTGGTGCTGTGTCCGCTCCTGCTGCCGAAGCTGCACCGGCTGCTAAAGCTGCGCCTGCTGCAGCTGCTGAAACAGTTGAAGTGCTGGTACCACATGCTGGTGAAAGCGTTACCGAAGCTGAAGTTGGCGAATGGTCAGTTAAAGTTGGTGACGTTGTAAAGGCTGACGATATCCTCGTTGAGCTGGAAACAGACAAAGCAGCTCAGGAAGTGCCTAGCCCAGTTGCTGGTACTGTGGTTGAAATCGCTCAGGCAACTGGCGCAACTGTTGAGCCTGGTAACCTGCTCTGCAAAATCGCTAAAGGCGACGGCGCAGCTGTTGCCGCTGCTGCTCCGGCAGCTGCCGCTCCTGCACCAGCCGTTTCTGGCACAAACATGCCAGCAGCGCCTTCTGCAGCAAAGATGATGGCTGAAAAAGGCCTCTCTGCTGATCAGGTTGCAGGCTCCGGCAAGCGCGGTCAGGTTCTTAAGGGTGATGTTCTCGCGGCGATTGCTGCTGGTGCTTCCGCTGCTCCGGCAGCCGCTCCAGCTCCTGTTGCAGTGCGCGCCGTTTCAGCTCCAACCGATGAAGTTCGTGAAGAACGTGTTCGCATGACCAAGCTGCGCCAGACTATTGCGCGCCGCCTGAAAGATGCCCAGAACACTGCGGCTATGCTGACCACTTACAACGAAGTGGACATGAAGCCGATCATGGACCTGCGCAAGCAGTACAAGGATATCTTTGAGAAGAAGCACGGCGTAAAGCTTGGCTTCATGGGTTTCTTCACCAAAGCAATTACCCATGCTCTTAAAGAAATCCCGGCTGTAAACGCTGAGATCGATGGCACTGACATCATCTACAAAAACTACGCGCATATCGGTGTTGCAGTTGGCACTCCGAAGGGTCTTGTGGTTCCTGTTGTTCGTGATGCAGACCAGATGTCTATTGCTGAAATCGAAAAAGAAATCGGCAACCTCGGTCGTAAAGGCCGTGATGGCAAACTCTCCATGGCAGACATGCAGGGTGGTACCTTCACCGTCTCCAATGGTGGTGTCTACGGCTCCTTGATGTCCTCTCCAATCCTGAACGCACCGCAGTCCGGTATCCTCGGTATGCACAAAATTCAGGAACGCCCGGTTGCGATCAACGGTCAGGTAGAAATCCGTCCGATGATGTATCTGGCTCTGTCCTACGATCACCGTATCGTTGACGGCAAAGAGGCAGTGACCTTCCTGGTTCGCGTTAAAGAGAGCCTTGAAGATCCTCAGCGTCTGATTCTGGACCTCTGATATAAACGTGCCCGGCACTGGCCGGGCACATTTGTTTTAAGGGAAATTGGCGCACTTCTCTTCGTCGCAGCCTTCTCCCGCCTACTTACAGGGATTTGCAAATGTCCTACGATCTCGTCGTCATCGGTACCGGCCCAGGCGGTTATGTTTGTGCAATCAAGGCAGCTCAGCTCGGCATGAAAGTTGCTGTAGTTGAGAAGCGTAAGACCCATGGTGGAACCTGCCTGAACATCGGTTGTATTCCATCCAAAGCTCTGCTGCATGCCTCTGAAATGTTTGAGGAAGCAAACCACAGCTTTGAAGCCCTGGGCATCAAAACTTCCAAGCCAAAAGTGGACTGGAAGGCAATGCTGGCGCACAAAGACAAAGTGATCGACGGCAATGTAACCGGCATCGATTACCTCTTCAAAAAGAACAAGATCGACGTTCACACTGGTACTGGCCGTGTACTTGGCGCTGGTCGCGTAGAAGTAAAAGCTGAAGACGGCTCTACTTCCATCGTTGAAACCAAGAACATCGTGATCGCAACAGGTTCTGACGTGATGCCTCTGCCAGGTATCGAGATTGACGAAAAAACCATCGTCTCCTCAACCGGCGCTTTGGCTCTGGATAAAGTGCCTAACCGCATGACTGTTGTCGGCGCTGGCGTTATCGGCCTTGAGCTTGGTTCCGTCTATGCCCGTCTTGGTGCTGAAGTGACCGTTGTTGAGTTCATGGACAAGATCCTTGGCCCAATGGATGCAGACGTTTCGAAGCAGTTCTTGCGTATGCTGAAAAAGCAGGGCCTCAAGTTCAAACTGTCCTCCAAGGTGACTGCGGTTCAGAAAAAAGGCCGTGCTCTGGAAGTGACCGTTGAGCCAGCAGCGGGTGAAGCCGCCGCTGCAGCTCTGGATGCAGATGTGGTTCTCGTCGCAATCGGTCGTCGTCCTTACACAGAAGGTCTTGGTCTGGCAGAAGCTGGTGTTGAACTGGATGAGCGTGGCCGCGTGAAGACAGACAACCACTACAAGACCAATGTTGACGGTATCTTTGCTATCGGTGATGTGATCGCAGGCCCAATGCTTGCGCACAAAGCGGAAGACGAAGGTGTTGCTGTTGCAGAAATGCTTTCTGGCCAGGCTGGACACGTAAACTATGACGTCATTCCTGGCGTTGTTTACACCTCTCCAGAAGTTGCCAGCGTTGGCAAGACTGAAGAAGAGCTGAAAGCTGCTGGTATCAAGTTCAAGTCCGGCAAATTCCCGTTCTCCGCAAACGGTCGTGCAAAAGCAATGCTGCACACAGACGGTTTCGTGAAAGTTCTGGCTGATGCTGAAACAGATCGCGTGCTCGGCGTTCACATCGTTGGCTTCGGTGCTGGCGAGATGATCCACGAAGCATGTGTTCTGATGGAATTCGGCGGTTCCTCAGAAGATCTGGGTCGCACCTGTCATGCGCACCCAACAATGTCTGAGGCAGTGAAAGAAGCTGCTATGGCGACATTCGCCAAGCCAATCCATATGTAATCTGGAAGTTCCAGATTAAGAAAAAGCCGCTTCAGGAAACTGAGGCGGCTTTTTTGCTATTGGCGAACAAGGATGTAGCTGCGTGTCTTATTGGGAATCGTTGGATCGTGGTTCTCTGTTCGCACATAGGCCTGAATACGTTCCCCCATTGGCCGAAGCTCAATGTGTTGCGCTTTGAAGAAGCCACCAAACCGGAACGTTAGTACGCCAGAAAAACTAAGCTGCCCTGGAGCCCAACCCCATTTGCAGTCACGAGGGGAGCAGCTGGTGAAGGCCCGGGCGCGCACAACCAGTTGTCCATCAAGGCACTGGCCTTCAACTTCAATCTGAGAAAGCTCTTTCAAACGTGCTTTGGGATTTTCCCAGTCCCCCAGCTCCGCCATCTCCGATTTGCGCACTTCACAGGCTGTTTGAGCTTGAGTTGCTGAAACAAGAAAAGCAAACGTGCTGAAGAACATGCACATAAATGTTGTTTGTCTAAGTTTCATGACTAAAAGCTCCCCGCCTAGTCCTCTCATATATCAATGTAAATGGGCTCTGCGAGGAGTAAATGCGTGTTTTATCCTATCACCCTAGGTCTTTTACGCTTTTGACAATGTCTTGAAGCTTGCGCGTAGCTGCGGATGGACTGGATGCCCCACAGATTGCTGAAATAACTGCAACTCCATCTGCTCCAGCTTTGATCACCTGATCCGCATTAGCAAGCGAAATTCCGCCAATTCCAACCACAGGCAACTGAGACTGAGCTGTCAGACCTGCAAAGCTCCGCATGCCCACCTCAGCCGCATCATCCTTACTGCCCGTCGGGAAGCAGGCGCCTATGCCAAGGTAATCGCAGGCAGAAATATCCGCAGCATCAAGTTCATCCTGAGTGCTGACCGATAGGCCAAGCAGCTTATTAGCGCCAATCAACTCCCGGGCTTTCGTGGCATCCATATCATCCTGCCCAACATGAACCCCGTCCGCATCAACGGCTAACGCAACATCCACACGGTCATTGATGATCAACGGCACATTCAGCGGCTTCAATGCTCGCATCAACCGCTCTGCAAGCTCAATTTGCTCACGTGTGCTGCCGGTCTTGTCTCTCAGCTGGACCAAAGTTGCGCCGTTTTGTACAGCTGCAACTGCAATGTCGACGGGATCCTGACCGGGGCAGTCTTGCGGCCCCAGCACCAGATAAACGGAAAGATCAAGCAACGGCTTCATGCATTTCAACCCGTGTTGTTGCGTTGAGGATATCGCTGTTCAGCTGATAGAGACCGTTAATGATATCCAGCTGCAAGCTTGCTGGTCCTGCTGCATTTTTTGCAGCAATCTCACCAACAACCCCGAGGAAGATCATCGCATCAACAGCGGCATCAAACGGGTCGTCGCAAACAGCCAGTGTCGCGCCAGTCAAAGCCGTTGCCGTGCAACCAAGACCAGTCACATAAGGCATCATCTTATCCCCGTTGGCGACTTCAGCAGTACGTTTGCCGTCTGTGATGAAATCCACCGGCCCAGAGACAACAACAACAGCGCCTGTCTGCTGCGCCAGTTCTTTTGCTCCTGCGAGAGCAGCCTCAGAACTATCGGTGCTATCAACGCCTTTTCCACCTGCACCCAGACCAGCAAGTGCCATGATTTCAGAGGCATTGCCGCGAATAACGCTCGGCTTGTTCTCCAGCAATTCACCAGCCAGCTTGGTGCGGAAGGTCAGCGCTCCAACAGCCACCGGGTCCAGCACCCAAGGACGGCCAGCTTTGTGAGCTGCAGTAGTTGCAAGCTTCATCGCCTCTGCCTGAGCAGGGGTAACTGTGCCAACGTTGACCACTAATGCCCCTGCAACACTTGCAAGTTCAGGGGCTTCTTCCGGGCCATCCACCATGGCAGGAGAAGCGCCAATGGCCAGCAGGGCGTTAGCAGTGGTGTTCGCTACCACGATGTTCGTCATGTTATGGACGAGTGGACTGTTTTCACGAATTGCGGAAAGAGTTGCGCAAGCGCTTTCGACACGACCCATTTTTATCCTCGGTCTTGTTGTGCGAAAGAGAGCTGGTGTCAGGGCCTTGGCATGCCGCCAGAAGAAACTATCCCCCAACACGGTGTGAGTGCTCCCTTCGCTGGAATTATCCAGAGCAGGTTCTTCGAGTATGATCTCAGCCACAACACAAGTGTCGGGCACCCCGTTTCACACCGCTGAACCTAGGGGATCTGCTAGGGGAGATCAAGGTGATCTGAGGGAACGGGATCACCTATCAACGACGCGGGTGTGCCTTGTCATAAGCGTCCAACAGCTGTGCACTGTTCACTTCCGTATAAATCTGTGTGGTAGAAAGACTTGCGTGTCCCAGCAACTCTTGAATGCTCCTCAAATCCCCGCCTTCAGAGAGTAAGTGAGTTGCAAACGAATGGCGTAAAGCGTGAGGAGTTGCGGTATCCGGAAGTCCGAGAGCGCTGCGGATCTTTTGCATTGCGAGCTGGATCATGCGCGCATTCAACGGACCGCCACGAACGCCGCGAAACAGCGGGGAGCTGCCTGACAGGTCATAGGGGCATTGCTCTTTGTAGGCCTCAATAGCTTCTATTACCACTGGCAGAACCGGAACAAGCCGTTCTTTGTTGCCTTTACCGCGAATTTTCAAAGACTTATCTCCCTCCTTCGGCGCTGAGGCCGATGTCAGAGACAGCGCTTCAGAGATGCGGAGGCCGCAACCGTAGAGCAGTGTAAATACTGCTGCGTTACGGGCTTCAACCCAGGGAGTGTCCTCGAAAGCGAGATCGCTGCTGACAATCGCTTTGGCTTCCTCAACGGGGATAGGCTTGGGTAGGCTGCGGGGAAGTCTCGGTGTACGGACCGCCGCAGCTCCAGCCGCATTCACCTCACCGCGCTCCTCCAAAAACGAGAGGAAAGAGCGGATGCCAGCAAGGCCACGGGCCAATGTCCGCGTCTGCGCGCCGTCCTTCCGACGTGTCGCCAGAAAAGCGCGAAAGTCCTTTGGTTTCAAAGACTCCAGATGCCGCAGAGCAACCGGTTCACCCTCGTAACTGGTCATGAAACGCAGGAACTGACGGGTATCACGCTCATACGCTTCCAGCGTCCGTTCAGCCAGTCGCCGTTCAGAGCCCAGATGATCAATCCAGTCTTCAATCGCTGCGGTAACATCTGGTTTGCAGATGATGAGTAAGTCTTCGCCGCTATCAAGGGAATTTGCCATTCCAAAAGTGTAAGCGCCAAATCTGGCTGAATGGTTACCAAAAGATAAACATTCACGCTTTTACGATATGCATGAGCAAATTTAGCCGACGACGATTGGTTGCCCATGGTCGCTGATGATCCGGTCAATCTCTTGCCGCGCAGCCATCGCAAACCGCTTTTGGTTCTCGGTCGGTACCAGTGAGTCCCCCAGAACTACGATGTTCTCATCATTAAAACGGTTCGCCGGGCCTGTGTAATTGAAGCTGCCGACAATCATAATGCTATCATCAATCACCATAAGCTTATGATGAAGCTTACCAATTCGGCTTGATCCGCGAACAAAATGCAAATCAGCACCAGCTTCTGCAAGGGGTTGGGTCGCTGCCCAGTCCTGACCGCCTTGCCGGGCATCAAGCGCACCACGTACCTTGCGTCCAGCCTCCATCAACAGCAACATGGCATCATCAATACCGGAACTTTTGGAGAAGGTGAAGATCGCGAAATCTACCCGTTCCTTAGCTTTTGTCATCTGTTTGGTGACTTCCATCTCTGGCGCGTGGTCCGGTGCAAAGCAAACTTTCACGCGGATGTCGTCGACAATCACTTCTTTCGGCGTGTTCTCGGATTCATTCTCATCAACGCTATATCGGCCAAAGCGCCCGCGTTTAATCTCCCTGAATTCCCGTTCAAAGATATCGGCAACCTTCTCATCTTTGATGATGAGAAGGTGATTGAGATTGCGATGCGTGCCGGTCTCAGTGAAGTTTGTAGAACCTGTCAGAACAGCATTTCCATCCCGGATAATGAATTTTTGATGGAATATCCGTGGGTTAAAGTCGGTCCGAACCCACACCTTAGAGCGCAGCAACGCCGCATGAAGTTGCCGGTTCACCTCGTTCTCAACACGAGGGTCGCTCGAATGCGGGTCTTCAGCAGGCTCATCCACACTTAAGTAATCCGCCTCGGATACCACCCGCACCCGCACCCCGCGCCGCTTTGCGTTGATAAGTGCGTTGGTTATGCGTTTATTGTCTATTTCTTGAATTGCTATGTCGAGCGAGCGCTCTGCAGCATCAATAAACCCGATAATCTCGCCCTCAAGATCATCCAGTGGGTTATCCTCTAAATGATCGAGGACTGTCTTCGGACCAACAAGGAATTTCAGATTCTCAGTTTCAACTGCCATTGTACCCTCCCACCGTCATAACACCTTACCCTAGGGTAGATGATGTGTCGGTACACAATTATGACGGTAGGAAGCGAAAAGAGGACCTGGTTAGAAACCAACTGAGATGAGTGGATTGGTGTTACCCTGAATTTCTAGGATGCGCGCATCACGCAGCTGCTCTTCTTCAGAGACCGGATCCTCTACCATCCACTGGTTGAACATCTCGACCTCAGTCTCTGTCAGCGGCATGCCGTAGGTGGTCTGCATGTACAGATAGATCCGCGCAATATCACCACGCGTCTCAGCCATCGGCTCGGCAACTTTCCGGCTGCTGTCAATTTCAAAATCACAAGCGCCATAAGTCCGGTCCTCGCCGGTGATAACAGCCATACGATAATTGGAGCGGTCTCCGTTTAACTCACCAACGGCTGGAACTAGGTTATGGAGATCAGCTTCCATACGCTTGAAATCTGCATCAACTTTAGAGCAGCATCGACGGCCCTTATAGGATTTGCCCTTCTTGGTGGTACAGGCCGGGTCACCTTCGCTCCAACAGGCGCGTGTTTTGCCAAAACGGGAAGCTGGCACGATGTGCTCCCACTCAATCCGCTTGCCGCGCTTGGCGTTTTTGCGTGGTTCGTACCCGCAGCTGTCAGCATCCACCTGCTTTTTCCCATCGTAGGAACAACCACAATAGAAGGTCTCACGATACTCTTCTGACGGATAAATATGCTTCTCCAACAGGCGCTTGGCCTGAGAAAAGCTGGTTGGTGGTGCAGAAAAGGCTGTAGTTGTCCAAATGCAAGCCAAAAGGGCAGCAGAAAATACAATGAGTTTACGCATGAAGGAGTCTTTCGAGGTCACCATCAGAAACTGGCGAGGGAGAGTTAAGAAAACCCTGCCAACACTGTTTGACGCGGTGGATACTGGTTTGTGCCGTTCCACTCTGACCGAATGAATGGGTGTGAACCTTGCCGATGGTGATGAAGAGGAGAGAAATAGTACTTAGCGAAAATGCAGAGCCTAAGGCTTTGCTTGTGAGGTTTTTCGGGAAATACTAGCTGTTTCTTATTTTGAACAGGGAGCATTGACAGCTAAGTGAAGAAATACAAAGAATTTCTGCAGAAAATTATGCGGGAGAATAGCTTACGGTCTCTTCCGCAGATCTATCACCACGTGCGCAACATCCCATACGGGTCAACTGGTAACCGAGATCCAAAGGCCGTTTATACAAGCAACGTTGGTTCTTGCTCGGGGAAACACATTCTGCTGAGAGATTTTCTCCGTGAAGCTGGATATCAAGCTGAGATCATCACGATGTTCACGTACTTCAACGAGAGCACACCTGTTCATGGAAGTTTTCCGGAAGAGCTAAAAACAATCGCTACTCGTGAACGCGTGCCGGACTTTCACCACTATGTGCGGGTGTTAGAGCAGGGGGCATGGCTCAATCTGGATGCAACCTGGCATGATGGACTTGCGAGATACGATTTTAAAGTGAACCACGATTGGAGCGGCTCAAATCACACTGCGCTAGCATCAGTTGCAGAGCGTGAATACCCCGCTACGGAGAACATAATTGATCTGAAAGCAGATCTTGTCTCTAGCCTGCCTCAAGACCAGCGTGATTTGCGAGCAAAGTACTTCCGGCTTGTGACGGAATGGATTGCAACATATGCATCGTAGGGCGTGAAAATAGAGTGAGTTAACTGCACTCTTAGTTCCTTTGCTGAATGCTTAGCTGCACAACTGCTTGGCCAAATCTTTTATCTGATGCTGAGCAAATACCTCAACGCCGTTCTTGCGCAGATCAGCAGCGACGACACCCATCCCCGAACGTGTCTGCCCATCGTGATTGCCGCTGTAGATGAAAGTGCTCCCGCAGGATGGGCTGCCATCAGTGAGCAATGCGAAGCGGCACCCTGTTTCAAGTGCAGTCTGCACGGCGATGCTAGCACCAAGGCGAAACTGGTTGGTGACGTCGCGCCCATTGTCTTCAAAAATTCCGCCATGGCCTTCGAGAACATCTGTGCCCAATTGGTTCTCTTCAATCTCAGCCGGTGGGCGCGGTGTTGGAAATCCTGCTGCGACTTCCGGGCAAAGGGGCACCAGAATACCGGCTTCCTTCCAACCAGTTAGAATACTGCTTTCAAGTGGTAGGCCACTGCCGTTGTAGCGGACTGGCTCACCAAGCAAGCACGCACTTATCAGGATTTTCGTGGTCATACTGCGGATACCTGAATTTTAGATAGGCTTGGGCTGGCTGAGACTGCACCATAAAACAAAAAACGCGGACCCGATGGCCCGCGCTTAATATCATCGCGATATGCGAAAACGAAATGAGCTTAAACGATGCTCTGACCAGTTGCTGCCCAGTCCTTCATGAATGCTTCCAGACCTTTGTCGGTCAGTGGGTGCTTCACGAGGCCCTTCAGTGTTGAAGGTGGGATGGTTGCAACATCAGCGCCGATAAGAGCGCAATCTTTCACGTGGTTTGCGCTACGGATAGAAGCTGCAAGAATTTCGGTGGTGAAGCCGTAGTTATCATAGATCTGACGGATTTCAGCAATCAGGTCCAGGCCTTCAATGTTGATGTCGTCCAGACGGCCAATGAATGGAGAAATGAAGGTCGCGCCAGCTTTTGCAGCCAGAAGAGCCTGGTTTGCAGAGAAGCAAAGGGTCACGTTGGTCTGCACGCCTTTGTTCGCCAGAACGCGGCAAGCTTTCAGGCCTTCCAAAGTCAAAGGCAACTTGATGCAGATGTTGTCTGCAATTGCGATCAGCTCTTCAGCTTCTTTCAGCATGCCTTCAGCGTCGGTTGCGACAACTTCAGCAGAAACAGGACCATCCACAAGCTCGCAGATCTCTGCGATGACTTCTTTCATTGGACGGCCAGATTTCATGATAAGAGATGGGTTAGTGGTAACACCATCGAGAAGACCGGTTGCAGCCAGCTCTTTAATGTCGTTGGTGTCAGCAGTATCAACGAAGAATTTCATGCCGGAAAGGCTCCTGATTTCTTAGTAGCCTCTCGTAGGGTACCGGAGGCCTAGGGGGGAATTCCGGTATGTGTTTAGCCCAGAGTGTATAGAAACAACAAGAGTAAAACCCGCTAAAGCGTGTTCCCGAAAACTGGATTTCGGTTTTAGGATAAGAATGCGCAGCAAAACCAGCAAGTGCTCAACAAGGAATGGAGTTTCGTGAGTCAGCAAACTGAGTTTTTTGGCAACGGCCAGATGTGTGAACCAGAGGTGATTGTACCTGTGCTGGTTCCTGTCGCTGTCGCAGGTGCTTATTCCTATAAAGTACCAGCTGACATGGACGTACGCCCCGGTTCCATCGTGCGTGTGCCTCTTGGCCCGCGTGAGGTGATCGGCGCTGTTTGGGATGGAGAACCGGATACAAAGGTTAATCCCAAAAGGCTGAAAAGCATACTGCATGTCTACGATACGCCCCCAATCGCTGAAGATCTTAGGAAATACATAGACTGGGTTGCTGCATGGACGCTAGGCGCTCCGGGCATGGTTTTGCGCATGGTGCTGCGTTCCGAAGAGGCTCTGGAACCAGAGGCGCTGCTCTCCGGTGTGCGCTACATTGATGGCATGCAGCCTGACCGCATGACGCCTGCGCGCTCAAAAGTCATGGAACTCGTTGAAAATGGCATGGCATGGACACGCCCCGGTTTGGCGGGAGCCGCCGGCGTCAGTTCCTCGGTCATCGACGGTCTTAAAAAGCAAGGCGTGCTGGAAGAAGCAATGCTGCCAGCAACCCCGCCACTGCCTGATCCTGATCCAACTCTCCCGGGCCGAAAGCTGACAGATCTTCAGGAAGGCGCTGCGAATCAGTTGTGTGAGGCCATCGGAAAAGGCTTCAAAGCCTTCCTTATCGATGGGGTGACAGGCTCAGGAAAGACCGAAGTTTATTTCGAAGCTGTGGCTGAGGCCCTCAAAAACAACGAACAGGCTCTGGTTCTCATCCCTGAAATTGCGCTCACCAACCAGTTTTTGGATCGGTTTGAGCAGCGATTTGGGGTCAGACCAGCCGAATGGCACTCACAAGTGCCCCCAAAACGACGCGCCAGAACATGGCGGGGAGTCGCAAATGGCGAAGTGAAGGTCGTTGTGGGCGCGCGCTCCGCACTTTTCCTTCCTTTTCACAGGCTAGGTTTGCTGGTCGTGGATGAAGAGCATGATACAGCCTACAAGCAAGATGATCGCGTTCCCTACAACGCTAGGGATATGGCCGTTGTTCGGGGGCATATCTCTGGTTTCCCCGTCGTGCTCGCCAGTGCAACACCATCTGTGGAAAGTCAGGTAAATGCGAAGCTGGGTCGATACACGAAAATCGTGCTCCCAGTGCGTGCTTCCGGCGCGGAAATGCCGACAATCAAAGGCATTGATATGCGCTGTGATGGGCCTGAACGAGGCAAATGGCTGGCACCTGCACTGGTCAATGAGATTCAGGAAACACTGACCAACGGTAACCAGGTTCTGCTCTTTTTGAACCGTAGGGGTTATGCCCCACTGACCCTGTGTAGAACCTGCGGCCATCGGTTCCATTGTGAAAACTGCTCAGCTTGGCTTGTGGAGCACCGCTTTAAGGGCAAATTGGTATGTCATCACTGCGGCTATTCACAGCCTGTACCGGATAAATGCCCCGAATGCAGTAAGCCCGATACACTGGTTGCATGTGGTCCTGGCGTGGAACGAATTGCTGAAGATGTCTCAGCGTTATTCCCCGAGGCGCGCGTCCTCGTTCTCTCCTCTGATTTGCCGGGCGGAACAGAGCGCATAAATCGCGAAATGAAGCTCGTTGAAACGGGCGAAGTGGACATTGTCATCGGCACGCAACTGGTCGCAAAAGGGCATAACTTTCCGCTAATGACCCTTGTAGGGGTGGTTGATGCTGATTTAGGCCTCGCAAATGGCGATCCAAGGGCAGCAGAGCGCACTTTCCAGCTTCTGGCACAGGTGACCGGTCGTGCAGGCCGCATACACGGAAAAGGCAGGGGATTGCTGCAAACTTACAACCCTGACCAGCCCGTTATAAAGGCACTTCTCTCCGGAAATCCCGAGGAATTTTACGCTGCGGAAATCGAGTCGCGAGAAAACGCTGGCCTCCCTCCATTTGGGAGACTCGCGGCATTGATTGTTTCTGGAGCCGACAGATCTCTCACCGAAAAATTTTCCAAAACTCTTGCAGTAAATAGTCCTAGTTCGGAAGGCGTCCAAATCCTCGGTCCGGCAGAGGCTGCAATGGCGCTGGTGAGGGGCAGATATCGCTTCCGTTTGCTCGCAATCGCACCCCGGAGTGTTGATTTACAAGGCTTTCTGAGAAACTGGTTGTCTGCCGCTCCCAAGCCAACTGGTGGTATCAGAGTGCAGGTTGATGTTGACCCCCAAAGTTTCATGTAGTGCTGCGCAGAAAGTTTGGCACCTCAATGTATGCGTTGGAATACCTACGCCATGTTGCAAGGCGTTCAAGCGTGTGCTATGCGAAGCGCGGCTTTATCGGCACAGTTATCTCAGATTGTGCCATTCAAATTGAATTAGACGCGACTTATCAAGGATTTGGATTTCCGGCGAGCCAGCCGCCAGAATCTTGAATGCGCGGGAGAGCACGGATCCAGTGACTGACAACGTATCTCTCATTTCAGGCGTGGCCTTGCGTTATGCTTCTGCGCTGTTGGACCTTGCTGAGGAGCAGGGTGCGACGGCAGAAGTGGAAAAGGGTCTCGACCAGTTTGAGGCACTCTTGAACGAGAGTGCTGATCTTGATCGTCTTATCAAGAGCCCCGTTTTTAGTGCAGACGCTCAATTAAAGGCGATCTCTGCTATTTTGGAAAAGGCCGGTATCTCCGGCCTGACCGCAAATTTTGTGAAGTTGGTTGCCCAAAACAGGCGCCTCTTTGCCGTTCCAGGCATGATTCAGGGTTTCCGTGAGCAGCTTGCTGCAAAGCGTGGAGAAGTTACTGCTCTAGTAACCTCTGCAACGGATCTAAACGCTGAACATGTCGCTGCTCTCCAAGAAGCACTCAACGCTTCTACGGGCAAGAATGTGAAGATTGTAGTGAAGGTAGACTCATCCATTCTTGGTGGTCTGATCGTGAAGATCGGCAGCCGGATGATTGATACGTCACTGCGAACCAAGCTCAACTCTCTTAAGTTCGCGATGAAAGAGGTCGGTTGATGGATATTCGGGCTGCGGAAATTTCCGCTATCCTCAAGGACCAGATCAAGAACTTCGGCCAAGAAGCTGAAGTGACTGAAGTTGGTCAAGTACTTTCCGTAGGCGACGGCATTGCCCGCGTTTACGGCCTGGACAACGTCCAGGCAGGTGAAATGGTTGAATTCCCAGGTGGTATCCGGGGAATGGCATTGAACCTTGAAACTGACAATGTCGGTGTTGTTATCTTCGGTAACGACCGTGACATTAAAGAAGGCGACACGGTAAAACGTACCGGCGCTATTGTGGAAGTTCCAGTAGGTAAGGGTCTGTTGGGTCGCGTTGTCGATCCACTCGGTAACCCAATCGACGGCAAAGGTCCGATCGAATCTACTGAACGTCGTCGTGTTGACGTGAAGGCACCAGGCATTCTGCCTCGTAAGTCCGTTCACGAGCCAATGTCTACAGGTCTTAAAGCGATTGATGCTTTGATTCCAATCGGACGTGGTCAGCGCGAATTGGTGATTGGTGACCGTCAGACCGGTAAAACCGCTATCATCCTCGACACCTTCCTCAACCAGAAGCCTTTGCACGCATCTGACGACGAACACGAAAAGCTGTACTGCATCTATGTTGCGGTTGGCCAGAAGCGTTCAACTGTTGCTCAGTTCGTGAAAGCTCTGGAAGACGCTGGTGCTCTGGAATACTCCATTGTTATCGCTGCAACCGCATCCGATCCTGCTCCATTGCAGTATCTGGCGCCGTTCGCTGGTACCACAATGGGTGAGTATTTCCGCGACAACTCCATGCACGCTGTGATCGGTTATGATGACCTTTCCAAGCAGGCTGTTGCGTATCGCCAGATGTCCCTGTTGCTCCGTCGTCCACCAGGACGTGAAGCGTACCCAGGTGACGTGTTCTACCTGCACTCCCGTCTGCTCGAGCGTTCTGCGAAGCTGAACGAAGACCACGGCCTCGGTTCTCTGACCGCGCTGCCAGTGATCGAAACTCAGGGTGGTGACGTTTCTGCGTTTATTCCGACCAACGTGATCTCCATCACCGACGGTCAGATCTTCCTTGAAACTGATCTGTTCTTCCAGGGCATTCGTCCAGCGGTTAACGTTGGTCTGTCAGTTTCTCGTGTGGGCTCTTCCGCTCAGATTAAAGCGATGAAGCAGGTTGCTGGCCCGGTTAAGGGTGAGCTGGCTCAGTACCGTGAAATGGCTGCGTTCGCGCAGTTTGGTTCTGATCTGGATGCAACCACTCAGAAGCTTCTGAACCGTGGTGCACGCCTGACCGAACTGCTGAAACAGCCTCAGTTCTCTCCGCTTAAAACGGAAGAACAGGTTGCAGTGATCTTCGCTGGTGTGAACGGCTACCTGGACGACCGTCCAGTTGGTGAGGTTCGCGAATTTGAAGCTGGCCTGCTGCGCTTCTTGCGTGCAGAACATGCAGACCTTCTCTCCGCTATCTGGGAGAAGAAGGCACTCGACGCCGATTTGACTGACAAGCTGAAAGCTGCAGTGGAAGCTTACGTCAAGACCCTCGGTTAATTCGAAGCAACGGGATAAGGAACGAGAGCGCCCATGGCGAGCCTCAAGGACCTAAAAAACCGCATCGCTTCGGTCAAAGCGACGCAGAAAATCACCAAGGCCATGAAAATGGTGGCCGCGGCGAAACTGCGTCGTGCCCAGGATGCTGCAGAAGCAGGTCGTCCCTATGCTGAACGCATGGGGACAGTACTTGGCAATCTTGCAGCTGGGTTCGAAGGTCGGGATGATGCGCCGAAGCTGATGACGGGTACAGGACGGGATCAGACACATCTGCTCCTCGTCTGCACAGCAGAGCGTGGCCTCTGTGGTGGTTTCAACTCGTCGATAGCACGTCTGGCACGTGAACACGCAGACAAACTTCTTTCCGAAGGTAAGACGGTCAAGATCGTCACCGTTGGTAAGAAGGGGCATGACGCCCTGAAGCGTGGCTACGGTCAGTACATTGTAGAGAATATCGAACTACGCGGCCTGAAATCTGTTGAATTCAGCGACACAAAGCACATCGGCGATCTCGTCATGGAAATGTTCCAGGATGAGAAATACGATGTTTGCACACTGTTCTACGCGCAGTTCCAATCGGTAATCAGTCAGGTTCCGACCGCCAAGCAGCTCATCCCAGCTCAGTTTGAAGCGAAAGATGAAGCTCAGGACGGTTCCTCTGAGGACGCGCTTTATGAATACGAACCAGGTGAACAGGAGATCCTTGAGACTCTTCTGCCACGTAACGTCGCTATTCAGATTTACAGCGCAATCCTTGAAAACGGTGCCTCCGAGCAGGGCGCGCGCATGGCCGCTATGGACAGTGCAACGCGTAATGCCGGCGAGATGATCGACAAACTGACAACGACGTACAACCGTCAGCGTCAGGCACAGATCACGACGGAACTGATTGAAATTATTGCGGGCGCGGAAGCGCTCTGACCGAGTTGAGACGAGGATTTAAGTGATGGCTGACACGAAAGTCGGACAGATCACGCAGGTAATCGGCGCTGTTGTCGACGTTCACTTTCCAGGTGAACTCCCTGCAATTCTGAACGCTCTGGAAACTGACAACGGCGGTAACCGTCTGGTTCTCGAAGTTGCTCAGCATCTGGGCGAAAATACAGTACGTACAATCTGCATGGACGCGTCCGAAGGTCTCGTTCGTGGTCAGGAAGTACGCGACACTGGCGAACCTATCGCAGTTCCTGTTGGTGACGGCACTCTGGGCCGCATCATGAACGTGATTGGTGAGCCTGTTGATGAAGCTGGTCCAATTGAACATGATGCCAAACGCGGTATCCACCAGGAAGCTCCTGCATTTGTAGAGCAGTCTACAGAAGCTGAGATCCTTCCAACCGGCATTAAGGTTGTTGACCTTATCGCTCCTTACGCAAAGGGTGGTAAGATCGGCCTGTTCGGTGGTGCGGGCGTTGGTAAAACCGTTCTCATCATGGAATTGATCAACAACGTTGCTAAAGCACACGGCGGTTACTCCGTATTCGCTGGTGTTGGTGAGCGTACTCGTGAAGGTAACGACCTTTACTGGGAAATGATCGAATCCGGCGTTAACAAGGAAAAAGGCGGCGAAGGTTCTAAAGCTGCTCTTGTTTACGGTCAGATGAACGAACCTCCAGGAGCACGTGCACGTGTTGCTCTGACAGGTCTGACAATCGCGGAAGACTTCCGTGATAAAGGCCAGGACGTTCTGTTCTTCGTGGACAACATCTTCCGCTTTACGCAGGCTGGTGCTGAAGTGTCCGCACTTCTCGGCCGTATTCCTTCTGCTGTGGGCTACCAGCCTACACTTGCTACCGATATGGGCGGCATGCAGGAGCGTATTACGACCACATCTAAAGGTTCAATCACTTCCGTTCAGGCCGTTTACGTTCCTGCGGATGATTTGACTGACCCTGCACCTGCTTCCACATTTGCTCACTTGGACGCGACTACGGTTCTTAACCGTGCAATCGCTGAAAAAGGCATCTATCCTGCAGTGGATCCACTGGATTCCTCCTCTCGTATGCTTGACCCGCGCATCATCGGTGACGAGCACTACGAAGTTGCGACCCAGGTCCAGGAAACACTTCAGCGCTACAAAGCCCTTCAGGACATCATCGCCATCCTTGGCATGGATGAACTTTCTGAAGAAGATAAGCTGGTTGTTGCTCGCGCACGTAAGATCGAGCGCTTCATGTCCCAGCCGTTCTTTGTTGCTGAGGTCTTCACTGGTTCCCCAGGTAAGCTGGTTGCGCTCGAAGACACCATCAAAGGCTTTAAAGGCCTTGTTGCTGGTGAATACGACCACCTGCCAGAAGCTGCATTCTACATGGTTGGCTCTATGGAAGAGGCAATCGAGAAAGCGGCTAAGCTGGCTGAGGACGCTGCTTAATCTCGGTTCTTTTGAACCGGTGACTTCTTTGGGTGACGCTTCTGGCGTCACTCTTAGAAACGGATAGAGGATGAGCTAAATGGCTGAAGCATTTCAGTTTGAGCTGGTTTCACCAGAGCGCCTTCTGCTCTCGGCAAAGGTTACTGACGTAATCGTGCCAGGTTCTGAAGGTGAATTTGGTGTTGGCGCTGGTCACTCGCCGTTCTTGTCAACCATGCGTCCGGGTGTTGTTAAAGCGCTCAGCGAAGATGGTTCCAAGCACGAGTACTTCGTGCGGGGTGGTTTTGCTGACGTTTCCGCGTCTGGCATGACTGTTCTGGCGGAACAGGCGATCCCGATGGCCGATCTTGATGCAGGTTACATCGCACAGCAGATTCAAGATGCGAGTGAAGATGTAGCTGATGCAAAGGACGAAGATGCACGTCAGGCTGCACGGCTGGTACTTTCCCAGCTGCAAGAGCTGCAGGCAGCTGTCAAAGCTTCCTGATTGCATTTCGATGCCAAGAAAAAACAAAAGCCTCGGCAGTGCCGAGGCTTTTTTGTATCTGCCTATGCAGAAAGCAGGCTCTTTAAACCGCTAGGGGGAGAAAAGAGCGCAGGATGAACGAGCAGCCCAGTCGATTAGGCTGCAAGTCTCTTTTTGTTTGCTGCTGCGTTTGCAGCGCGCATTTCCTCAGCACGCGCTTTGCGCTGCTCAGGTGTCTCGTAAACAATCGTGCGATGGTAGTCGCAATAAGAGCCATTTTCAGCGCGGTTCTTGCAAGGGAATGTATAGCTCCCGCTGTCACCTTCAGTCCACTTACACTGGCCCGCCTTAGGCATAACTGGTGCTTTCATTTACCTACCCTTGTTTTTTGGAGCCAGTCGATCAACATTTGCATGCACGCGGGAGGAGCGTGAATACCATGCTCGCCGTTGGATCGTTGGAACCATTTTTGATTATGGGATCACCGGAATTTTCTTTTGCTGCATTAAAAGCAAACAAATTTACCGGACGGGAAAAAGATTATCTCTCCCCTTTCCAAATTGCCAGATATTTTTAGCTGTGTAAAAATGCTTACACAAGAAAATCTGGATAAAAAATTTTTCTGATTTTCAATAGTTCAAGTAAAACAAATAGATAGCAAAGTGTATGTGTATGCACCAATATTAACCACCACGCGAATTCTACTGAATTATTGTGATTGCTGCACCAAATTGATTTATCAATTGTGGCAAATTATGGTTTTTCCGAGTGGCGTCCAAGCACACCACCAGCACTGCGAAGTGCTTCGGGATCATCCAAATCACGCCGCGCCGCTTCTCCAAGCTCAACAGTGTAAACCACTGAAGGGTTCTGCTGAATGATTGGTTTGCCGCCAATATCACCGCGCAGACTAAGGAGATCATCAAAGAATGCACGATCCCAAAGTACTGGGTTGCCTCGTTTGCCATGCGTTGTAGAGACGCCGATCAGCTGATCCTGCATGCCGTCGTGATTCTTTATGAGCTTGTTGATGTCATCCGTGGACACGAAAGGCATGTCACCAAGCAGAATGAGTGCAGCGTTTGATTGATCGTTGACGCTCTCGATTCCCTTTTTGACGGAGGATGAAATGCCTTCATCGTACTCTGCATTATGCCTGAAGCGGATCGGTAACCCGGAAAGCGCCTCTTCTACCTTAGAGGCCATCGCGCCTGTGACGACAATGAGCTCATTCAAGTCACTCGCAAGCGCATGTTCAGCCACATGCCGGACGACAGGCTTCCCATCAATAAGAGCGAGCAGCTTGTTATGGTCACCCATGCGAGAGGAGTTACCTGCCGCGAGCAGAATGCCGCTGCAGGTGGCTCTATCGGCTTCCTCATTAAGAGGATGGTCCCGAGGTTGAGGCCGGCTATGGATTTCTTTCAAAAGTCCGCCAACCCCCATCGACATGATGTCTCTGCTGGTAACGCGGATATTGGCCAGCAAGCGCTGCAGGATCCAATCAAACCCGTTCTCTTGCGGACTACGCGCACATCCTGGCGCACCAATAACTGGAATGCCATTCAGCTCCCCAAGTACGAGCAGGTTGCCCGGATCAACCGGCATCCCAAAATGGATGAGCTTGCCGCCAGCGGCTTGAAGGGCCGCAGGAATAACATCCCCTTGATCCACCACGGCAGAAGCGCCAAACACAACAATCAGGTCAGCGTCCTGCACTTGCGCTTTACCGAGCGCATTCGTGAGAGCGTCTTCGTCATGGGGTACGCGTACATCTGCAGCAATCCTACTTGCTGCAATGTCCAGTCGCTCCTGCAAAACACGAAGGCTCTTCGCAATGACGGTCTCTTTCAAGTGCGGAAGCGTCGTGGAAATGACTGCAACAGATTTAGGCGTATAGGTAGCCACCGAGATAGCCTCGGAAATCTTGTCAGCAGCGCTCTGTGCCAGCTTTTGATCAACGGCCAGCGGAATAATCTTCGCAGTTGCCAGCATGCGCCCATCGCGAACTTCCGTGAACGGTGGCAAGCAAGCAAACGTGATGGCCGGATCAATCAGATTGGCTTCTGTCACTTTATCAGCATCTACCTGCAGAATTCCGCTTTGCGAGGCATAAAGGTTGGATCGTCCTGTAAAGGGGGGAGAAGCAGAAACAGCTGCGCCGCAAGCACGGTTGGCCAACAAAGCAGCAGCGTCATCTTCGTGCAGATCAGTTGCCTCAACTTGCGCAACAACAACCTCTGCAAACCCCGCCGCAATCAGCTGGTTCACATCCGCATCACTGAGCTGATGTCCTTTAGAGAAGGAAAGGCCATTATGTTTGATGGAGTGGGCAAGATAACATCCTGCACTCTCTGCAGCTGATCTGCTTCCAAATTTCACGTCAATCCGCCTTCTTCTGGTCAGCCTTGGTCCCGCGCAGGGTCACAATAATCTCCGCAAGCACGGCCACTGCAATCTCAGCTGGGTTGGCAGCGCCAATATCAAGACCAATCGGCGCTTTGATACGGGCAAAGTCCTCTTCACTCACGCCAGCGGCCAAAAAGCGCTCACTGCGCTTTGCGTGGGTCTTTCGGCTTCCTAACGCGCCAACATAAAAACAACCTGCTTTCAGCGCTTCCATCAATGGCACATCGTCAATTTTCGGGTCGTGGGTCACAGCAGCAACGGCAGTGAACGGATCAAGCTTCAGCTGCGCCAGCACATCCTGGGGCCATTCAGCAAGCAACGGGACCTCAGGAAACCGTTCTTCGGAGGCAAACGCAGTGCGTGGATCGACAATCGTAATGTCAAACCCTGCTGTCTGAGCAATCGGAACCAGTGCCTGCGTGATGTGTACAGCTCCCACCACCACAATACGCGTGGCCGGAACCTGCATGCTCAGGAAATACTCTTCACCATCCTTCGCCTGCACTCGTCCAGACTTGCCACTGCGAACACCGTTTTCAAAAGCAATGGCAATGGCGCTATCCTCAGCATCGTCTGCATAAAGCATCACAGAGGACAGACCGGTTGCCAGGTTGGTAAGCAGCGCTGCAGGTTGGCGTGCAGCTCTGGACGTGTTCAGCAGGCGAACATGCCCGTGATCCGCCTCTGATGTCAGAGGCTCCAGATACACACCAATCTTGCCGCCGCAGGAAAGGCCAACACGCCACGCAGTTTCATCGGCGACACCAAACTCAATCTTTCGCCCTTTGCTATCTTCCAGCACGTCCATGGCTTCAGCGACCACAGCGCCTTCCACACAGCCGCCAGAGACTGATCCCTCAAACTCTCCATTCTCGTCAATAATGAGATGGCTGCCGACAGGGCGCGGGGCTGAGCCCCACGTCTCGATCACCGTTGCCAGTACCAGTTTGCGTCCCTCGGCTTGCCAGCGCTCAGCAACACCAAGGACATCGAGGTTTTTGGAAAGCTCTTGAGGCAGAGTGGAAACAGACATGGCAGGCTCGCAAATAAACAGGGTCCCTAAGCGTCCTCCTATGCGAAGAACCTCAGAGATCTCGCGTAGGACGATGCCCTAATAGAATGAGGAGCCTAGCCTGCTTCTTCAAGAGGATGCAACAACAGAACAGTGTTCAGTAAAACAAAAAAACGCCGGGGCTTTCGCTCCAGCGCTCTCTTCGGGGGACTGATGATTACTATTCAGCAGCAATCTTGGTGATCGGGCCTGCATTGAGGACCAGATCATCAACGTGATCCTGAAAGATCTGGAAGTTCGCAGCGAACATGTCAACAAGCTTACTCGCCTGCACGTCATACTCAGCCGGATTGCTCCAGGTGCTCCGTGGATCAAGAATGCTGGTATCAACACCTGGCACCGCAACCGGAACCATAAAGCCAAAGTTCTCATCCCTGCGGAACTCAGCGGTGTTCAAAGAACCGTCCAATGCAGCGCGAAGCAGGGCACGGGTTTCTTTGATTGGCATACGGTGACCAACACCATAAGCACCACCGGTCCAGCCGGTATTTACGAGCCAGCAATCAACACTGTGCTCACGGATAAGATCCTTCAGCAAAGCGCCGTATTCTGATGGATGACGCGGCATGAACGGAGCACCAAAGCAGGTGGAGAACGTCGCCTGTGGTTCGGTTACCCCACGCTCTGTGCCAGCAACCTTCGCGGTGTAACCGGAAAGGAAGTGGTACATCGCCTGCGCATCACTGAGCTTTGCGATTGGAGGCAGAACACCAAACGCATCAGCCGTCAGCATGATGATGTTTTTCGGGTTCGGCGCGCGGCCACTTTCACTTGCATTTGGAATGAAGTGAATAGGGTAGGAGCAGCGGGTGTTTTCCGTCTTGGAACCATCGTCAAAGTCTGGAACACGAGCCTCATCCAGCACAACATTCTCAAGAATGGTGCCGAAGCGCTGTGTGGTCGCAAAAATCTCTGGCTCGGCTTCTGCAGAAAGGCGAATGGTCTTCGCGTAGCAGCCGCCTTCAAAGTTGAAGATGCCCTCTGGACCCCAACCATGCTCATCATCACCGATCAGCGTACGGGCTGGATCAGCAGAAAGCGTGGTCTTGCCGGTGCCGGACAGGCCGAAGAAAACAGCAGCATCGTCGTTATCGCCAACGTTCGCGGAGCAATGCATTGGCATTACACCGTCTTCTGGCAACATATAGTTCAGCATGGAGAAGACGGACTTCTTCATTTCACCGGCGTAGGCGGTACCGGCGATCAGAACGATCTTGTTGGTCAGATCACAAGCAATAACCGTCTCGCTCCGGCAACCATGACGCTCTGGATCAGCCTTGAAGCTTGGCAGATCGATGATGGTCATCTCTGATTCAAAGCTTTTCAGGTCTTCGCGGGACGGGCGAAGAAGCATGTTGCGGATAAAGTGGTTATGCCATGCCAGCTCATTATAAACGCGAACGTTCAGCTGATGCGCAGGGTCAGCGCCTCCATAAAGGTCCTGTACATACAGGTCCATGCCTTCAGCATGATCCAGCATGTCTTGCAAAAGAACATTGAAGTTCTTCGGGCTCATCGCCCCGCTGTTGTCCCACCAGATCGTATCTTCGGTCTTGGTATCACGAACAACAAACTTGTCTTTTGGAGAGCGTCCTGTGTGAGCACCTGTTTCGGCACAAAGAGCACCGCCAGCGGCGATCTGTGCTTCACCATTCCTGATAGCATGCTCATAAAGTTCAGCTTCGGTCAGGTTCCAATACACACTGTTGAGGCCCTTCAGTCCGAAGGTGTCGCACCCAAACGCGGAATTCCGTAGTCCGAACTCTTTCATGTTCAGTAGTCCTTAATCGGCTCACTATTTACCTTGCGTCATTCAATGGCACTGTGCCAGTGAATTTAGCGATAACGCCCCTTGGATGGCGCAGTCGTACTTAGAAAAGCAAGACCAGAAATCCTGCGTTTTTCTATTAAACCGATTGAAATACGACCTTTTGCTGGCATAGATTTATTTTGCTTATAAAAATAAACTCGACACAAACTTGGTTTTCACTTTTAAGCGTTTAACGATACACTTCATGAAGAACACATGGCACTTGGCAGGCGAAACCTTGTCAAAAGTAGCGCTAAATAAGGAATTTTTCCGAGTATCTTGCTAAAACAGGGTTTTGCCTTATTTCGAGGTTAGGGATCGCGCAAGTTAATCTCAAATCCCAACTAAGTAGCGAAACGTGCAAGAGAGGAATAAGGTCTCTGATATGCCAACGATTGCTCTGGTCGATGACGACCGTAACATTTTGACATCTGTCTCAATAGCTTTGGAAGCCGAAGGATATCGGGTCCAGACCTATACAGACGGAACAGTCGCACTGGAAGGGCTCCAGGCCGACCCGCCTGACCTTGCCATCTTTGATATCAAGATGCCGCGTATGGATGGAATGGAGCTGCTGCGCCGTTTTCGCCAGATGTCCGACCTGCCTGTGATCTTCCTTACGTCTAAGGACGATGAGATTGATGAGTTGTTCGGCCTGAAAATGGGTGCCGACGACTTTATCCGTAAGCCATTCTCCCAGCGCCTGTTGGTTGAGCGTGTGAAGGCTGTTCTGCGCCGTGCTGCACCACGAGATGCTGCAAGTGCTGCGACTGAGACTTCCAAGCTGCTGGAACGTGGCAATCTTGTCATGGATAAAGAGCGCCATACCTGCACATGGCTTGCAAAGCCCGTCACACTGACAGTGACTGAGTTTCTCATTCTCTTTGCTCTGGCTCAGCGTCCGGGCGTTGTGAAAAGCCGTAATGCTCTGATGGATGCTGCCTACGATGATCAGGTCTATGTTGACGATCGTACCATCGATAGCCATATCAAGCGCCTTCGCAAGAAGTTCAAAGTGGTTGATGATGACTTTGATATGATCGAAACACTCTACGGTGTAGGTTATCGCTTCCGCGAAAACTAATCTTAAAGCAGCCCATGTTGGGCTGTCTGAAGGTTGGAAAAGCCTGAGAACACCTGTTCCTGAGAATTCGATAAGAGCGAATGTCGGAAAATAAAGAAGAACAAAAGCGGGAAGACATCGAAGCAGACGACGCTTCTGACACTCTTGACCCGCAACATACAGGTGCGTTCCGTTGGTTGGGGCGCAGGCAAGTGCGCCAACGCGTCTTTACGCGCTGGATTTCGCTCGCCGGTATCTATGCCTTTTCTTCTTTGACCCGCCGCATTCTGGTGCTCAACCTCGTCGGTCTTCTGGCGATGGTGATCTCCATTCTGTACTTGAACCAGTTTCAAGCCGGTCTGATCGATGCACGCGTTCAGTCATTGCTGGTTCAGGGCGAGATCATTGCAGGCGCCATTGCGGCATCCACCACGAGCGATGGCGATTCTCTTATGGTCGATCCAGAGATGTTGCTGCGTCTGGAAGCCGGAGAGTCAACCAGTGCTCGCTCAACGCTGGGAAGTCTGGACTTCCCAATCAACCCTGAGATTGTCGGGCCGATACTCCGGCGACTGATATCACCCACCAAAACACGGGCCCGAATCTACGATCCCGAAGGTATGTTGATGCTGGATTCACGCCAGCTCCATGCCCAAAATCAGATATTCCGCTTTGACCTGCCTCCGCCGGACGAAAGCAAAGATCCCTTCTTCCAAAAGATGTGGGAGGAGTTGAAGCTTTGGATCCGTCGTGGCGAGTACCCGCCATATAAGGAAGTCGGGCGGACCGAAGGTCGCGAATACCCTGAAGTTGAAGCCGCTTTGGCTGGTTCTCCTGCATCTGTTGTGCGTGTTGGTGCAAAAGGCGAGATGGTTGTCGCCGTGGCTGTGCCAATTCAGCGCTTCCGTGGTGTCCTTGGTTCACTGCTCCTGTCCACACAAGGCGGAGATATTGACGATATCGTTGCCGCAGAGCGCAATGCGATCCTGAAGATCTTCCTCGTTGCCGCGGTTGTGGTGATGATCTTGTCCGTATTGCTCGCTGGCACCATCGCTGGACCAGTCCGCCGCTTGTCAGAAGCTGCGCAAAAAGTGCAGTCGGCGATCAACACCCGGGAAGAAATTCCCGAGTTTGAAGATCGTTACGATGAGATTGGCCATCTGGCGCGTGCGCTGAGGAATATGACCAAGGCTCTTTATGGCCGTATGGATGCGATTGAGAGCTTCGCTGCAGACGTGGCACATGAGCTGAAAAACCCGCTGACATCTCTTAGAAGTGCCGTTGAAACACTGCCATTGGCAAAGAACGAGCGATCACGCGAACGCTTGCTGGAAGTCATCCAACATGATGTAAAGCGCCTTGATCGCTTGATTACAGACATCTCTGAAGCATCGCGTATTGATGCGGAAATGTCTCGCGCAGAATCCCACGATGTCGATATGGCAACGCTGTTGCAGGCCGTCGTATCCATTGCCAATGAGCGCGCTTGTGATGATATCGCCCATGTCGATTTGAAGTTTGAGCCATCCAAGACTGACAAGAATTTCCAGATGCACGGCAATGACCAGCGTCTCGGTCAGGTCATCAATAACCTGATCGACAATGCACGCTCGTTTGCACCAGAAGGAACTCCTGTTACAGTTACGGCGAAGCGCAAGAACAATCAGATTATCATCTGGGTTGAAGATTCTGGCCCAGGTATTAAAGAAGAACTCCGCGAACGCGTCTTTGAGCGCTTCTATACGGATAGGCCAGAATATGAGGGCTTTGGAAACAATTCCGGCTTGGGTCTCTCGATCTGCCGCCAGATTATCGAAGCGCACCGGGGTGAAATCTCGGTCATGAACCGAACCTCTGAAGAAGAGGGGCAGGAGCCGAAAGTGCTTGGTGCCCGGTTCGTGATCAAACTGAGGGCCAAAACAACTTCATGACGACTCTGGATCAGAAGCAAAGTGTACAGGCAGCAGAAGGTCAGGCGATACACGCGACCTGTCTGGTGGTTGGCACGAAAGGCATTCTGATCCGTGGGCCCTCTGGAACCGGCAAATCAGCGTTGGCGCTGGAATTGATACAGCGCGCGCACCTTAAAGGCAGTTTTGCAGCTCTCGTTGCAGATGATCGTGTCTACATTGCTGAGAAAAATCGACGCTTAATAGGGTCTTGCCCAAATCCTATTAAGGGAAAGGCCGAGCTGAGAGGCTATGGCGTTGTCGATGTTCCTTATCTCGATACTGCAGTAATCCATATGGTTCTTGATCTGGAAGCCCGAGAGGAAATCGATAGATTGCCGGAGGAGCAAGCGCAGACTTGTGAACTTTGCTCAGTCAAATTAATTCGACAACAAGTACCTAAAGAAGATCATTTAGCCGCTCTTCGGCTCGCGAATGCACTTATTTTTACTAATCCAGTGCACAACTATTAGCCCTCTGTGTATGAGCATGCTGATTTTTCTTGCACTGCAGCGTGTCCTTCAACAAAGTAGGATTGGAATAACCTAAGAGTAGACACTCTGTTAGTTCGCGGGAAATATATGATTGGTCTAGTTCTTGTCACCCATGGTCGGTTGGCAGAAGAGTTCAAATCGGCTCTTGAGCATGTTGTAGGTCCACAGGACCGGGTAGCAACCATCAGCATCGGCCCAGATGACGATATGGAACAACGTCGTCAGGACATCCTGCGTTCCGTTGAAGCTGTCAACGATGGCTCTGGCGTTGTCCTTCTTACCGATATGTTTGGCGGTACGCCTTCGAATCTCGCTATTTCTGTGATGGATGGTGGTAGCGTTGAGGTCGTAGCTGGTGTAAACCTGCCGATGCTCATAAAACTGGCAAGCGTTCGAAATGAAAAATCGCTCGCCGAAGCGGTAGAAGAAGCCCGCAGTGCAGGACAGAAGTATATCTCAGTAGCTTCGCAGGTCCTGTCCGGGCAAGGCTAAGAAAATATGGATGAATGCACAGTGTTAGCTCGCGACCTGACCATCGTGAACACCCGTGGTTTGCACGCGCGCGCCTCAGCTAAGCTGGTCAAGCTGGTTGAGACTTTTGATGCCCATGTAAAAGTTTCCAAAGACGGCCAAACTGTTGGTGGAACTTCCATTATGGGACTAATGATGCTCGCAGCCAGCCCTGGCTGCTCAATCCACGTTGTCGTGACCGGCAATCAGAAAGAAGAAGCCATTTCCGCGATTGCGCATCTGGTGGAAGATGGTTTCGGTGAGAGAGACTAAATAAGTCCAGCACCTAGAGGATCTGATGAAAAAGCGCCCTGCTTCCCGCCTGTTGGTGGTTGATCCTCAAGACCGAGTTCTCCTCTTTAATTTCAAGTTCGACAAAGGCCCTCTCAAAGGCCGGGACATTTGGGCCACCGTTGGCGGTGGTCTTGAGCCGGGTGAGAGCTTTAAAGAAGCCGCCCGCCGAGAACTTCTGGAAGAAACCGGAATCAACGAACCCGTTGGGGAAGTGATCCACGTTGGAAGAGCGGTTTTTCAGACACCTTCCGGTGAAATGGTGGATGCCGAAGACCATTTTTTCCTTGTCACCGTTTCCGACTCGAAAATCGACTATTCCAACCACACAGAGTTGGAAACTCAGGTAATGAGAGAGCATCACTGGTGGACGCGGAAAGAACTCGAAACCACATCTTTGACAGTCTTCCCTGAAAATATCCTAGAAATTCTAGAACCTTATCTTCCCCGAAATGCATAAAGCATTCCGCATGCCTGCATTTGCTTGTATTTTAGATTGATATAAAGAAACCTTTATATCTTTATTGCTTTCTAACTTCTCTGTGATGTATAACAGCATGCAGTGAGCGCTCATTTTGCGAGCACTCATCAATCACGCGGGAGGGGACTATGGGCCCGGGCTTTCAGGAAGATTTAATGACTGCGTCTAACGATTACTACGTCAAAGACATCTCACTTGCAGAGTGGGGTCGTACTGAAATTGAAATTGCCGAAACCGAAATGCCAGGCCTGATGGCTTGTCGTGAGGAATATGGTGCAAGCAAGCCTCTCAAAGGCGCGCGCATCGCTGGTTCCCTGCACATGACCATCCAGACAGCGGTTCTGATTGAGACCCTCATAGAGTTGGGTGCAGAAGTTCGCTGGGCATCTTGTAACATCTTCTCCACGCAGGATCAGGCTGCAGCTGCAATCGCAGCAGCTGGTATTCCGGTGTTCGCTGAAAAAGGCGAAACCCTTGATGAATACTGGACATATGCGGATAAAATCTTCGATTGGGGCGACGGCCAAACCGCAAACCTCATTCTGGATGATGGTGGCGACGCAACACTGATGATTCTTCTTGGCGCGAAAGCGGAGAAAGACCCATCCGTTCTCGACAATCCGTCCAACGAAGAAGAAACCGCTCTCTTCGCGGCGATCAAGCGTCGCCTCGAAAAAGACCCGGGTTTCTACTCCAAAGTTAAGGGCAACATCCAGGGCGTCTCCGAAGAGACAACCACGGGTGTTATGCGCCTTTATGAAATGCAGAAGAAAGGCGACCTGCCATTCCCTGCAATCAACGTGAATGACTCTGTCACCAAGTCCAAATTCGACAACCGCTATGGCTGCCGTGAGTCTCTTGTAGACGGCATCCGCCGCGGTACCGACGTAATGATGGCTGGCAAGGTGGCTGTTGTTGCTGGTTACGGCGATGTTGGCAAAGGCTCTGCGCAGTCTCTGGAAGGCGCTGGCGCCCGTGTGATCGTGACTGAGATCGATCCGATCTGTGCGCTCCAGGCTGCTATGGACGGTTACGAAGTGAAGACGATGGAGCAGGCCATCGGTGAAGGCGATATCTTCGTCACCACCACCGGCAACAAAGACGTCATCACAGCTGACCACATGCGCGACATGAAAGACATGGCGATTGTCTGTAACATCGGTCACTTCGACAACGAGATCCAGGTTGCTGCACTGCGTAACTACAAATGGCGCAATGTGAAGCCTCAGGTTGATCTGATCGAATATCCGGATGGCAAGCGCCTGATCCTTCTCTCCGAAGGTCGTCTGGTAAACCTTGGCAACGCAACGGGTCATCCATCCTTTGTGATGTCCGCCAGCTTCACCAACCAGGTTCTGGCGCAAATGGAGCTGCACACCAAAGGCGACGACTACAAAAACGAAGTCTACGTGCTGCCGAAGCATTTGGATGAGAAGGTTGCGCGCCTGCATCTTAAGAAGCTTGGTGCAACCCTGTCTGAGCTCACTGACGATCAGGCCAACTACCTCGGTCTCGACAAATCTGGTCCGTTCAAGGCTGAGCACTACAAGTACTGATACGCGTCCTTCGTAATTGCTGTTAACGCTAAGGGACTTAGCGTTAACAGCTCCATGAATTCTACTAGGCCCAATAAGCACACTTTCAATATATTGGGGGTGCGCTTGTTGGGCTTACTACAGATTGTGGTGGATGATTATTTCGCCCACAGGATTTGTTTACTTTTTGTAAAGATCCTCTTCTTCCCAAAAATCAATCAGGTTATGTTGATTGTCGAATCAGTCGTTAAGTTAGGCAGTTGAGCGACTTATTCGCGATTCGTGACACCAATGCGGCGTGTGACACGAATCTGAGGCGGCGAAGAAAGGGGCACAACATGCCAGCATCCTGGCATAAACACGCGCGTGTTAACGTGCTGTGGCGTAGAAGGTTTAGGCTCGTTCTGAACCTGATGGGCGTTGCTGTGTTTGCTCTCCTGGGTGCTGCTGGTTTCTCTCAGGCTATGGATATTCTGCCAGCTCTTTCAGGTAGTTCTGTTGACGCCTTCAAGGTTGTCTGGGTCGCGGCAACGGCCGGCATAGCCTTGTACGCAGTCGCAGCCTCCGTCGTGCTTGTCCGCATCCGCAGGAATGACTCATTGTCCATCCTGCAACTGCGTCAGGACCGAGCCGATGCGATGGCGCGCATTGACCGCCTCGAAAGCTTGCTGGAAACAGAAGACAGTCTCCTTTTAGTCTGGGATGGTGAGGCCAAACATCCCGGTGTTGCCGGACATCTGCCGGAAAATCTGGAACTCGCAGGCGGTCTTTCGCAGTTGGTCGAGTTCGAGACATGGTTGGATGTCAAATCAGCCGAGGCCCTGCGCGCTTTTCTGGAGCATTTGCGCGGCCACGGTGAAGTCTTCCGGTTAACCTTAACGACCACCGATGGGGTCTATCTGGAAGCATCCGGCCATACAGCAGGTGGACTGGCAGTCCTGCGCCTGCGTGACCTGACCGGAGACCGTCAGCTCAGCGCCCGCCTTGCTGAGCAAAACAAGGAACTGCGTGAGCAGATCTCCTCGCTTCATAGCCTGTTGGACGCACTGCCGGGGCCTGCATGGCAGCGCGACAACCATGGCCAGCTCGTCTGGGTCAACTCAGCTTATGTGGATGCTGTCGAGGCCGAAAGCACCCGTACTGTGGTTGAGGAGCAGGTTGAGCTGCTGGAAGCCAAAGGCCGCAACAAACTCAACATGATGCGCCAGACCGACGGGGTCTATCATTCGCCAATGCCTGTTGTGGCAGCAGGCGAACGGCGCGTCTTTGAGTTGACTGACGTGAATTCTGAGCATGGCAATGCCGGCCTTGCTCAGGATATTTCCGAGCTTGAACGTGTACAGGGACAGCTTCGCCGCACACTTGAGTCCCATACGCGCACGCTCGATCAGCTTCAAACACCTGTGGCCGTGTTTGGTGCTGATCATCGTCTCCAGTTCTACAATGCAGCCTATCGGTCCCTATGGGATATCGATCAGAGCTTCCTGGAGACCAAGCCGGAAGAAGGCGAGCTGCTCGACGCCCTGCGCGCAGCTCGTAAACTGCCAGAGCAGGCTGACTATCGTGGTTGGAGAAACAAACATCTGGAATGCTACCATGCCTTGGATGCACAGGCGTATTGGTGGCATTTACCAGATGGACGGACCCTCCGCGTGATCGCCAGCCCGCATCCGCAAGGTGGTGTGACGTACTTCTATGAGAACGTGACTGAGCAGCTAGATCTGGAAAGCCGCTTCAACGCACTCACCCGGGTACAGCGGGAAACGCTCGACCACCTGACAGAAGCTGTCGCCGTGTTCGGCTCCAACGGACGCATGCGCCTGTCTAACCCGGCCTTTGCCGAGGTCTGGGGCCTGTCTCAGGAGTTCCTCGAAGCAGACCCGCACGTCAATGACCTGCTGGACACCTGCAAGGAGCTGATGGGCGAGTCCGACCGTTGGCAAGAGCTTGCCCGTGGCGTAACAGGCTTGTCTGACAACCGCACCAGCGTCTCTGGTCGTATGGAGCGCATCGATGGGTCCGTCATCGACTATGTCACCGTACCGCTGCCAGATGGCGGAACGCTGCTCACCTTCGTGAACGTTACCGATACGGTCAACGTGGAGCGTGCCCTCCATGCAACCAATGATGCGCTGCAGGAAGCTGATCAGCTCAAGAACGCCTTCATTCAGCACGTGTCCTACGAGCTGCGTTCTCCGCTGACCACCATCATCGGCTTCGCGCAGCTACTCGGCGATGCCAAGTTCGGCGATCTGTCTCCGAAGCAGGAAGAGTACACCGACTACATCCTGTCCTCCTCGTCTGCTCTGCTGCACATCATCAACGACATCCTTGATCTGGCAACCGTCGATGCCGGTATCATGGAACTCGAAATCTCCGAGGTCGATGTTGCGCAGACGGTATCTGAGGCTGTCGAAGGCCTGAAAGATCGTCTGGTTGAATCAGACATCACGCTCCGCACCCACATGCCTGAGGGCATCGGGCATCTCAAAGCAGATGAACGACGCCTGCGTCAGGTTCTCTTCAACCTGCTCTCCAACGCAATCAGCTACTCCGACAAGGGTGGCTTGGTAGACATCAGCTGCCAGCGTGATGAAAGCGAAATCCGCTTCCGCATCAAGGACCATGGTGCAGGCATCCCTCAGGAGATGCTGGATCAGGTCTTCTCGCGCTTTGTAGGTCGTGGCGCAGGTGGAAACCGTCAGGGCGTTGGCCTTGGCCTGTCGATTGTGAAAAGCTTTGTCGAGCTACACGGCGGGACAGTAGATATTTCCTCTGCCGAAGGGCAGGGCACCACAGTGGATTGCACCTTCCCACTGGAGCCGCATGTCCATTCGCTGGAAGCGGCGGAATAACTCATCCTTCAGTTTTCGGTCAGATAAATGCCTCTGGGGCTTGAGTTCCCTTGCTGGTTTTGGCAAGTGCTTACTCTTGAGGAATTCTGAGCGCATCGTGTGTCTGTAAATGAACGCGAAGCGCTCTAATAGATTGGTGCGTATTCTGGGTAAGTAAGTTCAGACTTTCTTCGAGGATACGCTTGGAAAGTAAAGACTAGAGCATTCTGCGCGATCGTGAATAAGTGCAGCTGCTCTTGAGGCGAATTGTATGAAGGTACTTCTCGACAATCAGAGAGCAACTGAGCTCTTTGCTGCGGATTTGGCTGAGCTGCTGAAAGAAGGAGACGTACTTGCTCTTTCCGGAGATCTGGGCACGGGCAAATCCACCTTGAGCAGAGCGCTGCTTCGCCATCTGGCAGCTGATCCTCATCTGGAAGTCCCAAGCCCCACCTTTACGCTCGTTCAAACCTACGACCTGCCGAGAATGTCTGTTGCCCATCTCGACCTCTACCGCATCGAAGAGCCGGAAGAGCTGGAGGAGCTCGGGCTTGACGAATATCTGGAAACCGGCGTCGCACTGATTGAATGGCCTGAGATGGGAGATCCCTCCTACTGGCTGGATGCGCTGGACCTGAAGCTGACAGAAGGCACCGAGCCGGATACGCGCGAAATCATTCTCACAGCCAACTCCGAAAGCTGGCAAAATCGCCTTGATCGTCTCGCGGCCCGCCGCGCACTGCTAAAGAAATCAGGCTGGATTGATGCAGAGCGCGAGCATGTGCAGGGCGATGCCTCCATGCGCACCTATTTTCGTCTTCACAAAAACGGTGAGACAGTCGTCTTTATGGATAGTCCGCCAACTGGGCCAGAGCCGCTTCTGCCCACTGGCAAAACCTATGGCGAAACCGTACATCGAGCCAAGGACGTCACTGCCTTCTTCGCCGTCGGCAATGCCTTGGCTGAGCATGGGTTCCGCGTACCAAAACGTCTGGCTGCCGATCCGGAAAACGGACTGGCACTGCTGGAGGATTTCGGCGACCAAATCATCACCGAAAACGGTGAGGCAGTCAAAGAGCGCTACGAGCTGGCCATTGATGACATTGCCCGGCTCCACAGCTGCAACTGGCAAACAGAGCTGCAGGCGGATGGCAAATCGCATCAGCTGAAGCCTTGCGATTTCGAAGTGCTGATCACGGAAGCAGACCTCTACCTCCAATGGTATCTGCCTTACGCCAGTGGAGCACCAGCAACCGAACAGCAAGGCCGCGACTACGTTGAAGCGTGGCAAGAGCTCTTAGAGCCTGTCCTCCAGAGTGAACCAACTCTGCTTTTACGGGATTACCACAGCCCGAATATCATGTGGTTGCCAGAAGCATCAGGCCTCAATAAGTTAGGTCTTATTGACTACCAAGATGCGATGGTTGGGCCAGCGGCCTATGATGTTGCTTCGCTCGTGTACGATGCACGCGTGGATATGCCAGCCGACCTGCAGGAGCATTTGCTGCAGCGATATTGCGACTTGGCAAGAAAACATAAACCCATTTTTGATGAAATGGCGTTTCGGAATGCTGTTGCTGTGTTGGCGTTGCAGCGCAACGCTAAAATCCTCGGGGCGTTTGTACGTCTTGATAAGCAGCTCGGGAAACCTAAATACATGGAGATGCTTCCTCGCATCCGCAATTACGTGCGGCAGTGCTTTGCACAATTAGGGGAAGTTAAACTCAAACCCATGTTCACTGTCATACTCTCGTCAAATGAGACGAGCCAAAGTGACGACTGAAACAAGAGAACAAAACAACAGAGACAACGAGATGCCTAAAGAAATTTCCTTCCACCCTAAATCGGCAATGGTTTTGTCCGCAGGGCTGGGTAAACGTATGCGGCCCCTGACGGCGACCACCCCAAAACCTCTCATCGAGGTGGACGGTAAGTCGATGTTCGCGCGCGCAGCATCACGTTTGAAGGAGGCTGGCCTCGAAACATGCGTTGTCAACGTGCACTACCTTGCAGACCTCGTAGAGACTCATGCTCGCAGGTTTGAAGGCTTGAATGTAAAGATCTCGGATGAACGCGAAGAGCTTTTGGATACCGGTGGCGGCATCAAAAAAGCGCTGCCAATGTTAGGCACTGATCCGTTCATCCTGAAAAACTCCGACAGCTTCTGGCTGGAAGGGGTGAAGCCGAACCTGGATCTCCTCGTAGAAACCTGGGATGACGATCAGATGGATATGCTAATGCTGCTCGCACCAGCCGTGAATGCGGTTGGTTATGACGGTAAAGGCGACTTCCTGATGGATGATGAAGGCAAGCTGGAACGCCGCGATGAGCGTTCTGTGGCACCGTTCATTTATTCCGGCACCGCGATGATCCATCCACGGCTGTTCAAGGATACGCCGGAAGGCCCATTTTCCCTCAATCTGCTGTTCGACAAAGCAATTGAGAATGGACGCCTCTTCGGTGTCGAAGGCGATGGCCTTTGGCTGCACGTTGGAACGCCTCAAGGCCTCGATGATGCCGAACGCGCCATCGCCAACAGCACAAACTAAAGCGTGTTCCGTTTGATTGGCTTCAATCAAGCGACAAGAATTCGCTCCAACAAAGATGTTAGAGCGCGATGCGTGACTGTAAGTGAACGTGACGTGCTCTAAACTCAATACAGGACTGGCCCGCCCAATCCCGCGGGCCACCTCAACTCCCTCACTCTCACGACCGAAGCACCGCCGCCTATGGCGCTTGAGCAACCGCTGCTGACCCGCTGCGAAATACGTCCCCTCTCACAATAGCTCCTCCCCCGGTGTCATCCCGGCCCCCGAGCCGGGACCCAGAGCCCCACTCACCAACGCCAGCACCCACGGCACCGAATAGTGGACCTCTGCCCAACCAATACGCAGACAGGAAGGATCAGCTACCCATCATCGCTCGACCACCTTGGCAAGGCTGGTCTCAATCTCAGCAACCGCAATTCTCACCCCATCTTCGCTTTGCAGGTGCAAGGCAAGGTCATGTGCGTTCTTCTTCAGCACAGCATCATTGACAGCAAGGTGTATTGAACTCGCCAACTTGTCAGCGGTTAGGGCTTTGCGAGGCACAGACGGAGCGCCAACGCCCAGAGCAACACTCTTTTGAGCCCAATAGGGCTGATCGCCGAAGAAGGGGCATAGAACGCAAGGCACACCTGCTCGAAACCCTTGGGCAGTAGTTCCCATGCCGCCATGATGCACGACAGCCGCCATTTTCGGAAACAGCCACTCATGTGGAACATCAGAAATACTCAGGATATCGTCACTCTCAAGGGCATCAAACCCAGCCCAGCCGGTTGAGAGGACACCGCGAACATTTGCCTTTCGCAGGGCCTCAACAAGAACCTCTTGCAACGCTTTAGGGTCCTCAACCGTCATACTGCCAAATCCAATGTAAACGGGTGACGGGCCACTCTCGAGGAAGCTTTGCAGGCTTGCTGGCGGTTCATAGGTCTCGTCAGACTTCAAGTTCCAGTAACCGCTCATGATCGCTTCATCCGGCCAGTCTTTTGGCCGGGGAATAACCCATGAGCTGATTGCGTGAAGCGTCTTGATTGGCAGGGCGCCACGGGGAAACAAAACCTCATTGCGACGTCGAATTCCTGGAAGTTTCAGTATCTCGGTTCGCAGCACATTGACCGATTTCCGGAAAGCCGAATAAGAGAGTTTGACCAGTGAATACCCCAGCTTGTTGTAGCCCGGTATCGGCAGGCTGGGCATCCCTGCGACTGGGAACTCGCTTGTCGGGACGATCATCGGCTGCAGCAACCCCATCACAGCAGGGACGTTAAGGGCCTCTGCAATATGAGGTGCAGCCATCACTTTAGGGTGGAAGACAATGAGATCGGGCTGAACGGCTTGCGCGGCCCGCCACGCATCACGGTTGAGCCCATCATTCAGCCCTCCGGATTTTTTCGCTAACCGTGCACCTGCTGCGATCCTCTTTAAAAACCCGGAGGCCCCCTCCAGTGCTGCGATCCCGTCAGGAGTGGTCATCAGATCAATCGTGTCGTTTGAAAGCGGCTCAAACGTCAGACCGAAACTCTTGACCCAGTCGCCATATTTCTCAGCACTGCTGATTGTGACGGTGTGACCACGAGCTGTAAGCCCGCAGGCCAAAGCGATAAAGGGCTCAACATCTCCGCGAGAGCCATAGGTCAAAATGAGAATCTTAGCAGGCTGCAACATCTGCCGGAGTATAGACCTCTTGCAAAGATGCTCCAGACCCAAATGATCTTTCTCACTGGCTTGAAAGGAAAGCCGAAAACAGCATTTGTCGTTTGTCAGACCATACCATCCCCTCAATGGGCAGGGGAGTTCCCCTGCTGCCCATCGAGGGAGTACGTAACAGGTGGAGATATCACGCAGGCACTGTCAGGTCCTGTGCCAACATCATCGCGTTACCGTCTGGATCATAGAAGGTCGCAGTGCTCACCATGCCTTCGATGGTTTCGGTCGCGCCATCAAACTTCACGCCTGCAGCTTCCAATGAGCCGCGCGCACTCTCAATGTCACCAATACCAAAAACCGGAACCGTATTGCCAGGAGAAGGCTTGGCCTGTTCACCGAGACCAAGAGTAACGCCTTCCGTCTTGGTCTTCATTTCACTCCAGCCGGCTTCATCAATGTGATGGATCAGCTCAAAGCCAAGCATGGAGCTGTACCACTCAGCGCTCACATGGCGGTCACGAACAGAAATGGCGAGGGTAATCGTATTTTCCAAAGAAACAAGAGACATCAAACTTTCCTTTTGCTAAAAAATAAAGTAACTATACATTATGGACATTACGACGCTTGTCAAGCTCACGTCTCGGGCTTGGTCTCTAAATATTCTGGCTCTCTTGCATTCCGGTGTTCCCGGCAGGCAGGCCCCGTTGTTGGCTGCATCGGGCGCTGGCCGCACGTCATTCGCGGCAAGTCTTGAGCATCTTACCCAGCTTAAACTCCTGGAGAGGAACCCAGGTCACGGTCATCCGCTGCGCCCCGAGTTCCGCTTGACCCCGGCAGGCATCAAGGCCGCCGAAATCGCCAGCAAAATCGTGACCGCAGTTCCGGATGAGAAGGAATTCGCCCTACTACGCAAAAGCTGGACGGTCCCCATTTTGGCGCTCACCGCCGCTCCTCAGCGCTTCTCAGGAATAAGAACGAACCTGGTGCCAATCACCGATCGCGCGCTATCAGCCTCGTTGGTTCAATTGGAAGAGCGAGAGTGGATCAAACGCGACATCAACACTGCTGCCCGCGTCCCATTCCCCACCTACTGCGCCGCCAACGCCGGACAACAAATCAACCGCGCAATTGATCTGCGGGTGTGAGTGCGGCGGGGATATAAAATCACACCGTGCTTTTTGTTGTCTGCCAGGCATCATGATCCTCACCGGAGACATAAATGACCTTAATCCTGAGTTCCGATGATGCACCTCATTTTCTGACGCAGCTGTGTGATTGGTTTGCTCAGGAATGGGGGGAGATGGACCCGATGGACCTCAGGCAGAGCGATCTTGAAGGGCCATCCCCTTTGCTGGCAATCAGCGAGGAGGAGAAGTTGATCGGTGGATTGGCGTTTACAATCGCCCCAGAACCTCAAGGCACGACGAACTCTATCTGGATCAATGCGTTGCTGGTTGCTCCAGAACACAGAGGGAAAGGCGTTGCTTCAACGCTGATACGAGCAGCAGAAAAGGCAGCTGCTTTGAAGAACATAACTAAGCTGTTTGTTTATACAGAATACGCAGCCCTTTACACCGGTTGCTTCTGGGAGCTTCTCGAAACCAAGGAAGGCAATTCAGTTTTGAGCAAAGCATTGGAGCCACGAGTTCAGGAAGATCAGCTTTGAGATGATGCGTGCGGATGTATCGTCAATAACGGAAACAGTCAGGTTCATCACCAATCACGCGGGGATATAAAACCGTGTCGTGCTTTTTGCTGTGTGATCCGCCGAAAACTGAACTAAAAAGGAGCATTCGGTTCTTTTCAGGAGGCTCCGGTGGCGGCCACCCCAAATATTTTCAGCGTTTCTCCATCCACGCCATTTCTGCAGGCAACCGTGGAAGCGTTGCTCTCTGGGCAGTTGATCCCGGGGTTTCAGGCGGATGATAACCCGCTGGTGCTGGCTGATGTCACCATCTACGTGCCAACCCGCCGTGCTGCCAGAACCCTGCCGGATGTCCTGCGCAGAGCTTTGGGCTCCAAAGCCGCCCTACTGCCCAAGATCCTACCCCTTGGCGATGTGGACGAAGAAGAGCACATCCTGAAAGGTCATGGGGATGGCGAAGCGTTGCCGCCTGCCATGTCCACCATGGAACGCAAGCTCGCGATGACGCGTCTTGTATGGGCATGGAAGGGTCAGCTCCGCCGTCAGATCCTACAGCTCAAAGAAGATGACCCAGCACGCGTTCCAGCGTCCTCCGCGGATGCCGCATGGCTCGCGGGCAACCTGCTCACACTCATGGATGAGGTGCAGACAGAAGAGGCCAGCTGGACAGAGCTGGGCAACCTTGTCCCCGACGATCACGCCGAATACTGGAAAATCACGCTTGAGTTCCTGAAGATCGTCACCGACCTGTGGCCCGAGCACCTGAAGGCCATCGGCATGATGGACCCAAAGGAGCGCCGCTCAGCCCTCATCCGCGCAGAAGCCGCCCGCCTGCGCACAACACCGCCACACGGTCCGGTAATTGTAGCTGGTGCGACCGGTTCCTTCCCAGCCACCGCCGAGCTGATGAAAGCCGTGCTGAGCCTGGAGAACGGAGCCCTTGTCCTTCCTGCACTCGACATGGGCATGGATGCCGAAAGTTGGCAGGCACTTGGCAGCCCGACAGAGCCACAACGCGTTCCCGGTCATCCCCAATACAGCCTCCGCCAACTGCTCCTTGCGCTGGGCATAAAACGAGAAGACGTCACACAGCTGGGCGCACCGGAAAGCGAAGCTTTGCGCCTGCGCTGCGAGATCGTCAACGAAGCACTCCGCCCCGCAGAAACAACGGAAGAGTGGCAAAACTTCTTCACCTCAGAGCTGGCAGACCACAGAGAGACCGCCTTCGCAGGCACGCAGCTGATCACGGCGCGAAACGAATCCGAAGAAGCGCTTTCCATTGCGCTGCTGCTGCGTGAAGCGGTGGAAGCGGGTAAATCGACTGCGCTGATCTCACCAGACAGAACACTGGCCCGACGCGTAGCATCAGAGCTGACCCGCTGGGGCATCATCGTGGACGACACCGCTGGTCGCCCGCTGGAGCAAACACCGCCCATGGTGCTTGCCATCCTCACCGCAAAGCTTGCCCTACAAGGTCTCGATCCGGTCAACCTGCTGGCCTTGCTCAAACATCCGCTCGCCTTTCTCGGCATGAAGGCCAAGGAAGTCCGTTCAGCTGCCCGTGCTTTGGAACGGGGCGTGCTGCGCGGCCCACATCCAAGACCGGGCCTGAGTGGCCTGCGTGAAGCGGTGGCAGCTGCGCATGATCAAGCTATGGAGAAGGCGGATAGACCCGTCTCCCGCTGGCGCAAATTAGTGGAAGAAGACTGGGACGCCATCAACACCCTGCTGGACCGTCTGGAACAAGCGCTCGGCCCACTGGAAGCCCTGCTGCAAAATCCAAATGAGATCCCGGTCGAAGACATCATCAAAACTCACGTGGATGCGGTCCTGCTGCTTGGGGCTGATGAAAACGGCTCCACGGAAGAGCTGTTCAGTGGCGAAAACGGTAAGGCGCTTGCCGAAACCTTGACGTCCTTGCTGGAAGCTGATGCTGCGGGCCTCTGCGTGCCTGCCAATGAATGGCCCGGCGTGTTTGGTGCCCTCATCACTGGCGGCGCCGTCCGCTCCCGCACACCTGCCGATCCCCGCATCCATCTGCTCGGCCCCATGGAAGCCCGCCTCCAGCGTTACGACCTCGTCGTCCTCGGTGGACTGAACGAAGGCACATGGCCGCAGCGCACCCGCAATGATCCATGGCTCAACCGCCCGATGAAAGGCCAGATCGGCCTTGACCCACCAGAGCGTAAAATCGGTACCTCCGCCCACGATTTCCTCTGGAACCTTGGCGCGCCGGAAGTGGTACTTTCCCGCTCTGAGCGTGTAGATGGCTCCCCAACAGTGGCCTCCCGCTGGCTTCAGCGCATAGTGACACTCGCTGGCCAAAGTGTTGAGCAGCAGATGCGCGCCAAAGGCAAACGCTACACCGAGCTGGCTCTCGTGCTCGACCGCTCAGAAACACCGGTTCGTCCAGCCAAACGGCCTGAGCCAAAGCCACCAGTGGAAGCCCGACCAGTCCAGCTTTCTGTCACAGCAATCGAAAACCTGATCCGCGATCCATATCTCATCTACGCCAAGAACGTGCTGAAGCTGGATGAGGTCGACCCGATTGGCGGGGAGCCAGGAGCTGCCGACAAAGGCAATATCATCCACGATGCGCTGGCAAACTTCCTTGAAGATTGGGATGGCCCGTTTGACGAAAAAGCCGTCCGTGCCCTGATAACCGAAGGGGGACGCCTGTTCCGCCCGCTTGATGCATTCCCAGCCATTCGTGCCCTGTGGTGGCCGCGCTTTGAGCGTATCGCGGAAGAGTTTGTCGCTTATGAAGGCGAAGTCGCGCCGAAGATCTACGACCGCTTCCTTGAAGAGTACGGCAAAGTGGAAATGCAACGCCCGGAGCGCAACTTCACGCTCACAGGCCGTGCAGACCGCATTGACCAGATGAAAGACAACAGCTTGCGCGTGGTAGATTACAAAACTGGCCAACCGCCCTCTGCCAAACAGGTCGAAGCGTTGCTCTCACCACAGCTGCCGCTGGAAGTCGCCATGATCCGCCGTAAGGGTTTTGAGGATCTGCCCCATGACATGCCAATCTCCGACATGCTCTACATCCAGCTCAAAGGCGGCAGCGATGCTGTGAAGTTGGAAAGCCGTGTGCCAAAGGAAAGCACCGCCGAAGAATTGGCAGAAGAAGCGTGGAAACGCTTGGAACAGCTCGTCGCGGCCTATGAAAACCCGAGGAAGGGCTATCTCTCAAGAGCACGTGTGCTGAAGGAAAGGGAATGGGCCGCTTCCTATGATCATCTCGCCCGCGTGCAGGAATGGTCCCTCGGAGAAGACGGGGAGGATGCATAATGGATATTCCAGCAAAAACCCTCGATAGCCAACAACGTGCAGCGCATCCTGAAAACTCAGCATGGGTGAGTGCAAACGCAGGCTCCGGCAAAACCTTCGTGCTCGCCCGCCGTGTGGTCCGCTTGCTGCTGTCCGGCACCGACCCATCCCGCATCCTCTGCCTCACCTTCACCAAGGCAGCAGCGGCGGAGATGGCAACTCGCGTGTTCGATTCCCTGGCCAAGTGGACGCAGCTAAGTGATGCAGAGCTTGCCGCCGAGATCGAGGACATCGAAGGCCGACCGACGTCAACAAAGCAGCTGGCAAACGCCCGCCGCCTCTTCGCCAAAGCGCTGGAAACGCCGGGTGGCCTAAAGATCCAGACCATCCATGCCTTCTGTGAAGCGCTGCTCCACCAGTTCCCGCTGGAAGCCAACGTGGCCGGGCACTTCTCCGTGCTGGATGATCGCTTGGCTGAAGAGTTGCTCAATGAGGCCCGCGCCAGCGTTCTGCACAGCGCAGAGATTGAGCCAGACTCCGACATCGGGTCAGCTCTGTCCCAGCTTATCGAGCTATTACCGGATTCAGGTGTCGAGAAAGCTCTCTCTGAGCTGATCAGCCGCCGCGATGCATTCTATCGCTGGGTTGCTCCTTATGGGGACCTGGAAAGCGCCATTTCCGCGCTATACGCTGATTTCTCCGTCATGCCGGAGGATGATATATCTGGCTTTGCATCTTCGTTGCGACGGAATTCTTCTCTCAGTGACGACGAAGTAAAAGCGTTTGCAGAAGCCTTACGCGTCGGCTCCAAGACAGATCAGGACCGAGCCGCTGCTCTGGATCAGGCCATCACACTCAAAAGCGACGAAGCCTGGCGCATCGCTTGGTTGAAGATCTTTCTCACCGGAACCCTCAGCCCGCGCAAGTCTCTCGCCACCAAGAAGGTCCAAACCGCCTTCCCGGAAGTTGTCGAGCGCTTGTTCGCTGAGCAAATGCGTGTGTTGGAAGCTCTGCGGCACCTGAATGCCGTCATAACGGTTTCTGGTACAAAAGCGATCCTCACCCTCTCCGATGCGGTTTTGCGTTATTACGAGACGGAAAAACTCCGTCGCGGCTACCTCGACTTTGAAGATTTGGTGGTAAAATCTGCGCAGCTCCTGTCCCGTGCTGAAGCCGCACAATGGGTGCAGTACAAACTGGATCAGGGCCTCGACCACATCCTTGTCGATGAAGCACAGGACACCAGCCCGCGCCAGTGGGAGGTGATCCGCGCACTGGCAGAAGAATTCTTCGCTGGTGACAGTGCACGAGAGAAAGTCCGCACCATCTTTGCGGTGGGGGATGAGAAGCAATCCATCTACTCCTTCCAAGGGGCTGTGCCAGCTTACTTTGCCGAAATGCGCAAGTTCTTCGCCCGCAGAGCTGAAGAAGCGCAGAAGAACTTTGAAGGCATCGAGCTCAACCTCTCCTTCCGCTCCACGCCAGATGTTTTGGGCGCAGTTGATAAGGTGTTCGACACACCGGAAACCTACAAAGGCCTGTCACAGGACAATGTCGCACCGGTTCACGAAGCGATCCGCCACAACGATCCGGGACGTGTTGAAATCTGGCCACTGGAAGAGGCCGTTGAAACGCTGGAACCAGACGATTGGACCCAGCCCATTGATGCAATCGGCACAGGCAACCCGATGTTGCGCCTCGCCACCCGCATTGCAGAGCAGATCAAGGACTGGGACCAACGCAAAATAGCAGGCCCGGGTGATGTTTTGGTACTGGTCCGTAAACGCGGTCAGTTTGTGGAAGCGCTCAACCGTGAACTCAAACGCTTGGATGTACCCGCAGCGGGGTCTGACCGTCTTGTCCTGACGGATCACATCGCCGTCAAAGACCTTGTCGCGCTGGGCCGCTTTATTCTGCTGCCGGAAGATGACCTCTCTCTCGCCTGCGTTCTCAAAAGCCCGCTCTTTGGTTTGCTGGATGATGACCTCTTTGAGATCGCCCACGAAACACCGGGTGTCCCAAGACCGGGGACTCTCTGGCATGAGCTGCTGAGAAAGTCAGAAAGCAGCGAGAAGTGGCAAGAAATTCGCAAGCAGCTGGTTGTCTGGCGTGACCGCGCCGACTTCGTTCCACCCTTCGAATTTTTCGCCAAGATCATGGGAACCGATGGCTATCGCCAGAAGTTTCGTGAGCGCCTCGGCACAGAAGTGGATGACGTGCTTGATGAGTTCCTTTCATTAACGCTCACCTATGAGAAGAGCGGCACACCCGGCATGGAAGGCTTCCTGGCATGGCTTGCAGAAGCGCCAACTGAGATCAAACGAGAGCTCAACGCCGCTAAAGGCATGGTTCGCATCATGACCGTCCATGGCTCAAAGGGATTGGAAGCGCCCTATGTTATTCTCGCTGATGGCTGCAACGCACCCGTCTCCAGCCTGCATGCGCCGGTGATGGTTGAAAAACAACGGGCAGGGGATATAGAAGCGGCTCCCGCTCTCGTCTGGCTGCCCAACAAAGCGCAGCGCACCGAGTGGCATGAAGAAGCGCTGGAACTGCTGGCAGAAGAGCAGAAAGAAGAATACCGCCGCTTGCTCTATGTAGCTCTCACCCGTGCCAAGGATCGGCTTGTCGTGTGTGGTTGGTCACCAAAGCGTGGCCCGCATGATGAATGTTGGTACACACTCACCCGCAACGGATTGATTGAAGAAGCACGCGAGCAAACAGATGTAAACGGCGAAGTGTCGGCGTGGATTTGGACCAAGGGCGGCATAGAAAAGCCAGAGCCGATCCTGCCGCAATCTGAAAAGATTGAGAGCCGGAAACAGGCGGTTATGCCAGACTGGGTCTCAACAAACGTCAGCACACCGGAGCGTATCCGCCGTGTAAAACCATCTGCCGCCTTTGAGGAGATGGAAGCAAAAGAGAATATCGAGCAGCAAGATCCGAAAGATGCTTTGGAGGCAGCGCGCCAACCAGAAGACTGGCCACTGGTCCGTGGCCGCATCGTTCACCGCCTGCTGGAGTTTCTGCCTGATCTGGCCGAAGAACAACGCGTGGTATCTGCCGAAAGGTTCCTTGCCAGCTCTCTGCCGGAGCGCTTTGCGGACAACAAGGAACGTCTGCTGGATGATGTGTTGGGTACGCTGGGCAACCCAGAGTTTGCAGAACTGTTCAGCGCTAATGGCAGGGCCGAAGTTCCAATACAGGGCATGCTCACGGGTGAGGATGGCAAGCCGGTTGAAATCTTCGGTCTGATTGACCGTTTGCTGGTCAATGACAAAGAAGTGATCATTCTCGACTTCAAGACAAATGCCTACGTTCCAAGGAGCGTGCACGATGTCTCCGAAACGTATGTTGCGCAGCTGGCTGTTTATAGAAAATTGCTTTCTGAGCTTTATCCTGATCGGAGAATAAGAGCGCTGCTCCTCTATACGTCAGGTCCTCATTTGGTAGAAATACCAGTGGAACTGATGAAATCTTTTAAATTCTAGTCGAATGTTGAGAATTCGTTCGCTTGACGCTCGGCACTTGCGTTCTTACTTTCAGGGCAACAGAGTTTGCTCAGTTGGGGCGACTCAACCTGCACTATGAAAAGAGGCAAAAATGGCCACTGTGAATGTTGAAGACGGTAACTTCGAAGCTGAAGTACTTCAGAGCTCGACCCCTGTTCTCGTAGATTTTTGGGCGACCTGGTGTGGTCCTTGTAAAATGATTGCGCCGTCCCTGGAAGAAATCTCTGAGGAAATGGCTGGTCAGGTCAAAGTTGCTAAGTTGGATATCGACAGCAACCAGCAGAGCGCAATGAATTACGGCGTTCGTTCTATCCCAACCATGATCCTGTTCAAGGATGGTCAGCCAGCTGCGACCCTCGTAGGCGCACAGCCTAAGGGCAAAATTGCTGATTGGATCAAGCAGTACTCTTAATTTTGAGGGTATCTGCAACGAAATGCTGAGTAAAATCGGGCATTCTGAGGATCTCCGGTCACGGAAGTGGCCGGAGGTCTTTTGTTTTTGGCAAACAACGACTAAATAAGGACCGACTAGGTTTTTTGTACGGGCGCCTTTGGGCAGCCCTGCAATGCTTTGCTCTTTGTAACGGAGAGCAAGTTTTAAGAGACGGGATGACGATGAGCGATCAAAATAAAACTCCGCAGGCAGAAGAGCAGGTAAATCCGGAAGCTGTGGTTGACGAAACTGCGAATGGAGCCGAGCAGGCAGAAGTTGCTGCGGAAGTAGATCCAATCGAGGCGCTGAGAGAAGAAAACGCTGCCCTGAAGGACCGCGCTCTGCGCACCATGGCAGAAATGGAAAACCTGCGCCGTCGGACTGAAAAAGAAGTCAAAGACGCTAAAGCCTACGCAGTCGCAGGCTTCGCGCGTGACATGCTGGTGGTCAATGACAACCTTGGCCGTGCAATCGAAGCATTGCCAGATGACGCACGTGAAAACGACGAAAACCTGAAGGCACTGGTTGAAGGCGTTGAAATGGTAGAGCGCGAAATGCTCAACCACCTGGAAAAGCACGGCGTGAAGCGTCTTTCACCTGAAGGCGATAAGTTCAACCCGCATTTCCATCAGGCAATGTTTGAAGTGCCGAACACAGAAGTTCCAAACAACACTGTTGTTCAGGTTGTTCAGGCTGGCTACGTCATCGGCGAGCGCGTCCTGCGCCCTGCAATGGTTGGCGTGTCCAAAGGCGGCCCAAAAATTGCTCCAGTTGCCGACAAAGCAGCAGAGCCAGGCTCCACAATCGACAAAGAAGCCTAAAAAAGAAAGCCCTCAAGACACTGAGGGCTTCTCAAAAGAATTCCAAAACGGAGGCCAGCATTTGGTCTCCGCTTTTTTGTGCGGTTATGCCCGTAGCTCTGCAAGAAACGCAGGGCTGATTTGAACTTCTCGGCGCTGTCCCCAAACGCTTCACAGGATCTAAGGCTATTTAAATCTCACAAATGAAGTAGTGTAGTTCTCCGGTTGATTTTTTAAGATGGCTGTCTAATACCAGCAGACTTGAATTCAACGACTTTGCGGGCATGACGTAGATGCATTCTGAGATCTGGCAGTACCTGGACTTTTTTGGCGTGGCCGTATTCGCCGTGACTGGTGGGCTGGTCGCTGCACGTCTGCGTCAGGATTTTATCGCTTTTCTGTTCTTTTGCTCTTTGACGGGTATCGGTGGCGGCACCCTGCGGGACACCCTGCTTGATGTGCCGGTCTTCTGGATCGAAGACGAGAGCTACCTGTATGTCTGTGTGGCCGTCTCAATTGCCATGTGGTTCATCGCCCATAAGGTCGAAGCATGGGGCCGCCCGTTGCGTTGGCTCGATGCGATTGGTGTCGCGTCCTATTCGGTAATGGGCGCTGCAAAAGCGATTTCACTGGGTGATACTGCCGCGGTTGCTGTCCTCATGGGTGTTGCTACGGCGACATTTGGTGGAATCCTGCGTGATATCATCGCTGGCCAGCCATCTGCATTGCTGCAAAGAGAGATCTACCTTGCGGCTGCGCTTGCTGGTGCGATCACGTACACCTCTACGCTCATGGCAACGGGAGAAAGCAACCTCGCTGCTGCTTTGGGTTTTGCTGCGGCGATGATTTTACGTGGTGGCGCAATCGCAAGAGACTGGTATCTACCAAGCTATACGCCCCCAAAGAAGAACGATATGGATGAGTTGGACTAAGTCCCTCGGCTAAACGCGCAGATAAACGTGTCCGGCAACTGCAAGGTCTGCCAGAGCAGTGCCCGTTGATTTAAAAAGCGTGATTTGCTCGTAAAAGCGCCGTCCTGCCCGATCCCCCTGACACAACTCCGCCAAATCAGAAGCAATGTCCTGCAGGCTCAAAACGCCATCCGCAAGGGGCTCTTTGAGGTCCCCGGTGGTTGTTGGAGTGTTGTCATAGCTGTCCAGAAACAGCCGTGCCTGAGAAATGACGGTATCATCGCACTCACGCTGATCAGCATGCATGGAGCCAACCAGATCCAGATGCGTTCCCTCTTGTAGCCATTCCCCTTGAATGATCGGCGTATTTGCACTCGTCGCACAGCACACAATATCCGCGCCTCTGACAGCGCCGCCCAAATCCGCTGTCGCTGAAACCTTAAAGGGTTGTCCCTGCATATGCTCCACCAACTGCTGAGCAGCGGCAGGGCTTCGGTTCCAGACCAGAACCTCCTTGATAGGGCGTACGGAAGCATGCGCATCAATCAGATAAGGGGCAAGGTTTCCAGCGCCCACCATGAGCAAACGGGAAGAGTCTTCTCGTGAAAGATACGAGGAGGCCAGCGCCGATGTCGCGGCTGTGCGCCAATTAACAAGTGCTTTGCCATCCAGAAGCGCAAGCGGTGTTCCGGTTTTACCAGACTGCAAAAGATACACGCCCGCAACAGCAGGTGCATCATGCTCCAGTGATGTGGGAAGACAACTCTCCAAGCGCGTGCCAATAAACCCGCGCTCAACAGTGTCTTGAGCCGCAAAGTTATGCCATGCAGAGGAGATGGTGAGAGAGCCGTCATCAAGGCCGGTTGGACGTGCAATCCTCTGTGTATGCGGGGAAGGGGCCACCACACCAACACGAAATGCACGTCTCAGCGTCTCAAGAAGATCGCGAAAGCTCATCACCTCCTCAATGTCCTGAGCTGTGATGATCCGCATTCGCAATCCCCGTGTTAAACGTCAGGGCAGACTAATAAAGCGGTTAGGCTGCTTTTTTATGGTCTGGTGCAGGCAGGCCGGGTGCAATGTCACCCTGCGCTACCTTACGCAGTGAATCCGCTTCATGTTTAAGTTGGTTCGCTTCTCGTCGTTGAACACGAGCCTCTTTACGAAACCGTCCTTGTCGCATCCAGGTCGCCACACCGCCAAGCATCACGCCCAGTCCAACAGCGCCAAACAGCAACCAGAAAACCGGGATGTTGAACGTCAACATCGGATCCTCTGGGTTAAAGGGGTTAAGCGAAATCAGCGTGGAATGCCGGTTCGCAACCGCAAGTACAACAAGTAGAGCTGCTATAGGTATAAGCAGCAAATTCCGAAGGAAACGAGCCAATTTATTACTCCAGGATCAGTCGTCTTCGCCGTGATCCGTACCGTCGTTCAGTCGTTCGCGCATTTCTTTGCCGGTTTTGAAGAACGGAACGAACTTTTCGCCAACTTCAACTTTTTGGCCAGTTCTTGGATTGCGTCCAACGCGTGCCGGGCGGTTCTTCACTGAGAACGCACCAAAGCCACGCAGCTCAACGCGGTCACCGCGCATCAGCGCTTCGGTAACTTCATCAAGAATGGCGTTTACGATATTCTCTACATCGCGTTGATAGAGATGCGGATTACGCTCCGCAATAGTCTGTACTAATTCCGATTTAATCATGCTTTGCCCCCCCAAGTGCTGAGACTGTTGCCGCATCCGGAGCCTGCCAAACAGACACGAGACCGTCAAGCGGTAGGCTTGAATCTACGACACTTTTTGCTGTTTTGAGAAGTGAGATGATCAAATTCTGGTTCTCACTACCCAAAAAGCCTAATAAATTTGCAGGGAACGGGAGTGACCGCTCGTCTGATTCTGGTTTCCAGTCGATGATTTCCAAATCACTGGAAAGCCCTTTTTCGTCAATAAGCCACTGATGCGCGGCCTGCTCGCCACCAATCTCATCGATCAGTTCAAGGTCTTTTGCCTGGTGTCCGGTGTAAACCTGACCGTTCGCCAGCTGAAGTGCACGCTCTTTAGAAAGGCCTCTGCGCTCTGCAACAAGTCCAACGAACCACATATAAGTATCGTCGATCAGCTCTTGCAAAGTTTCTTTCACTTCCGGCGTGGCTGGCTCATAAAAGTTTGGCTCAGCTTTCAATGGTGCGCTTTTAATTGCATCCATTTCAACGCCAATCTTGTCGAGCAACCCTTTTGCATTGCCATATTGGAAGAGAACACCGATGGAGCCGGTCAACGAGGTGTATTGAGCGACAAGGTGATCACTGGCAATAGCGGAAAGATAAGCAGCTGAAGCGCCAAGCGTCGTGATGGACGCAGTCAGAGGCTTCTTCTCAGCAATCTTGCGCAGCGCATTGTAAAGCGCTTCACCGCCAGAGGTGGTACCACCTGGAGAATTAATAGAGACGATAACGCCTTGCACGGTGTCATCCTTGGCGATTGCTTCAAGCATCTCCAACTGACGGCGATCATAGGTGATCGGTCCGTTGATTTCGATGCGAGCAATATGCTTTTCAGAACGGGCCAGCTCTCCAAGGCCAGTTGCCTCGGCGCCTGCCCACAACAGCAAAGCTGCAAGTGCTAAAAAACTAACGACACGCCAAAACGAAACTTTCCGTCTCAGGCGTCTGCGATCAATAAGAACGTCACTGTCTAGACTCATGGGGTCTTCCCGGTCAAACTCATTTAAGCGACTATAGGGAAACAATACCTAAGCTTTTGAATAAGCCAAGTGTTCTTTCTCTGCAGGCGGTAAAAACACGACCATAAATTAAGCTTTGTCCCTGCCAAACGGTTAATTTGGGGAAGTAGGCTCTTAATTCTCCGAAAATTTCTGGTTGCAATGCTAGTCGACTAAGATGCCAGAGAAAATGGCGATACTATGTTATTTTGCGTTTTCCTCTGCTTCCATAAGGTCTTCCTCGTGCGCAATCGCACTTTCCATCAGTGCGCGCCACATGGTCTCATAGGTCTGCGCATTCAGGCCATGCGCTCGGGCATGGGCTTTTACGTTGCTGGCAACTTCCTCAACCCGGCTTTCAATGCGGGCAGACAGGCCAATTGGTTTTTTGATTTCAGCGGCGCGTGTGATGTAAGTCCAGCGCTCTGCAAACAGGGAAATTAGCTCGGAATCCAGACGATCAATTTCTGCGCGGATCTGAGTCATATCGTGACATTCGCTAGCAGAGTTCTTCATTAGTTTTTTGCTGCCTATCGGATTGAATGACGTGGCGGGGGAGTGCCACCTTTTGAAATGTCATACCCGAAATAAATGCTTGGTCGCAACTAGCATATGTTTATCGCATAAAAAATCCGTTCCGTTCATCAGGAGGTGGGGGGGAGCTGAGAACGGAACGGGATCTGTATGGCCATGGGGCCAGTTGGACTTTTCGTCTTTTTTGGGCCACTGTTTTATCGATTGCTCTGAAAACCGATAGGTTCAGTGATCTTAATTCTTGACGCGAGAACTAGGGGCATAGTTCACCGCGCGCTGTTGGAAACCCAAAGCCGATTGCTGCAAGGACGGCGTAAAACGGGTTTCCAGTTAGCCCTGCGGTTTCGGGCGGACCGCTAGGGCATTCCGAAGTCTTGAAGCTGCCGGACCTTATTTTTTTTATTGGCCTCAACGATGTTTCAAGACAAACAGCACAGTGGAGTTCGAGAGAATGGGATACTCTCTTGCTCGCCATGTAAAGTAATATACAGATGTTACTTGAAGATAAATAGAAATCAGAAATAGAAAATTTCGAAAAACGACTCTATCTTAGGTGGTGTATAGCAAATTAAAGGTTGTTATCGAATCTTATCATCAATTTACTATTGCTTATCTATTATGTTTATTTTGATTAAAGTGAATTAATATTTACATTAATTAAAATTGAGCACATGTAAATGCTCCATATCACACAATTTGCTTTGTTTGCTTCTGGTGAAGTACAGGCGCGTCGTTAAAAAAGGGGCGTCTCCGCCCCTTTCTGATCGTACAGGTTTAAGATCTCTCCGATTAATCGAGAGAAAATGACATCACGCAAATTGCGACAGATACCTTCGCAAAATTGTCCAGCCTAAATTGAGCGCGTAATTCCGCCGTCAATGCGGATATTTTGTCCCGTCATGTAGCTGGAGGTATCCCCGGCAAGGAAAGCAATCAGATCAGCTACTTCCTGTGAGGTGCCATAACGCCCCATTGGAATGCGATCGCGGCGTTCTTCCTTCTCTGGCAAGCTATCGATAAAGCCTGGTAGGACGTTGTTCATGCGAATATTCGAGGATGCATACTTGTCCGCAAACAGCTTCGTAAACGCAGCAAGGCCAGCTCGGAACACACCGGATGTCGGGAAAAGCTCTTCCGGCTCAAACAGAGCATAGGTTGAGATGTTGACGAAGCTGCCTCTGCCCTGTGCCTCCATGATTGGAGTAACAATACGGGTGATGCGCACCACGTTCAGGAGGTAGAAGTCCATCCCTCTAGACCAGTCTTCATCGGTGAGCTCAAGGATCGGCCCCTTTGGACCATGACCGGCACTGCTGACAACTGTATCAATACGGCCCCACTTCTCCATCGCAACATCAACAAGACGCTGGAGATCCGCAGTTTCAAGGTTGGAGCCTGTAACGCCGACACCACCAAGTTCCTCAGCCAGCTTCTCGCCTTTACCAGAGGAAGAGAGGATGGCGACCTTATAACCGTCCTCTGCCAGCTTACGTGCAGCAGCAGCACCCATACCACTGCCACCAGCAACAATCAGCGCAACTTTCAAATCACTCATGAAACCCTCCTGAATTAAATCAAGTGTATTCCATTTTCTGTGGGGCAATAAATCAAGTGACGATTTGTCATCACCCTGAGAGAAACCATGCTGAGGAGACAGTATTTCTAGTGCTGATGCTCCTAACGGAAACGTGAGAAACTCAAATGCTCAGATTTCTATAAAATACTTCTACTTTTAACTGGTTGAAAACAACTATGTATAAATATCAGGAGTTAGAGCGCGTTCCGTTTGATTGGATTCAATCAAACGACAAGAATTCGCTCCAACAAAGATTTTGGAGCACGGTGCGTGAATGCTAATGAACGCGACGTGCTCTAGGGCGAGAGCCATGAGATTCAGTCATTTAAAGTGTTTTGTCGAACAGTAGACACTGGTTTTCGGCTAAAGATACGCAAACTGCTTTAGTTAAAGTCATTTTATGCATCGATAAGGGAGAAGTTTGTTGCAGGCAGATGTTATCACATCGAACGAGCTCGCCTCTGTGCGGCTGAGCTCTGCAACAAAAGCACTTCAAAATCCGTCTGTGCGCGTGTTGCAGTCTGCTGTCGAGGTAGCAGAACTCCAGCAACAATGGCACCAACTGGAGCAGGCCTCCAAAGGTAATCTGGTCTTTCAAAGCTATGCTTGGATCATAGCGATGCTTGAAAATCCTGCATCGGTCCAGTCAGCCAAAATCTTCGCTGTCTACGACCAACAAAGCCTGATCGCGGTTCTGCCGCTGCGCATTGAGAAGCAAAAGTCCCTGAAAGCGCTGACTGGTTTAGGAGAGCCTTTTCAGCAGTACTCAGAAATGTTGCTTGATCCAGCCTATAGTCCTGCTGACGTGCTGGACCACCTGAAGCCATACCTGCAAAAAGCTGGCGCTGATGTTATTCATCTCCGCCAGATCAGAGAAGGCGGCGCGCTTTATGAGTATGCCAGCACTTATTTCACCGAGGTCGGAGAAACCGATGGCGCCCCATGGCTGGAGCTGAACCAGTGGAACAGCTTTGAGGATTATCTAACATCCATCTCCGCGCGCTCTCGCAAAACCATTCGCAACCAACGCAATCGCCTGCACAAATCCGCAGGCCTGACACATCGCGTTGTCCGGCAAGAAGATTCGGAACTCGAAACCCTGCTTCTACGAACCTTAAATGGGCGTGAAAACTGGGTCGAAGCCATGGGCTACTCATCGCGCGCGCTGGAAGGTGATGGCTTGCAGAACTTCCTTCTCTCATTAAGCAAGGGCACTGCCAAAGGCTGTGAGCTCATCGCTTTCGAACTGAAGCACGGTGATCGGCCAATCTCTACCGAATGGGGCTTCCTGTTCGAAGGCTGCTATTCTGCTTACATGGCCGATTGGAACCCGGACTACGAACAATCCAGTCCCGGTAAACTTCACCAGATGGACGTCATCGAAGCGTGTTTTGCACTTGGGATCGATAAAGTCGATTTCCTCAAGCCAGCCTCCCGCTACAAAATGACATGGACCTCACAGGTCGCCAGTGTCTTCGATGCAGTCAGTCCGCTCTCATTCAAGGGACAGCTCTATGCCAGTCTCTGGCTCAAGAACCTGCGCCCCTTAGCAAAGCGCATCGTACTCGCAATGCCAAAAGGTCCGAGAGCGCTCCTGATGAGCTCCGTGAAGAAGATCAGGGGCTAACTCTGCTGAGAGGCAGAACTCCCTGAAACAGGCCGCTCCCAAGCTCGTCTCAGACATAAGCGCGCAAAATAACGCGAAGCAACGCAAACGAACGCACTCATCAACGCAACAAAAAAGCCCGCTCAAATGAGCGGGCTTCTTCGCAAAATCTATTGCTAGATCTTATTCGTCGTCGTTCTGCTTCTTCATAGCTGCAGCGAGGATGTCGCCGAGAGAAGAGGAAGCGTCAGAAGAACCGTACTGTGCAACCGCTTCTTTTTCTTCAGCGATTTCAAGTGCCTTGATGGATACACCAACGCGGCGGGTCTTCTTGTCGAACTGAGTGATACGAGCTTCGATCACATCGCCAACGTTGAAGCGGGAAGGATCCTGCTCACCACGTTCACGGGACAGGTCAGCGCGACGGATGAATGCAGAGAGGTCGCCGTCTACGAGTTTAACGTCGAGACCGCCGTCTTTGATTTCAGTCACTTCACACTTAACGATTGCGCCCTTGCGAACGTCGCCAGCGGATTCGAACGGATCAGCGTCGAGCTGTTTGATGCCGAGAGAGATACGCTCTTTCTCAACGTCAACGTCAAGAACGACTGCTTTAACAACGTCGCCCTTCTTGTACTCTTCGATGACCTGCTCGCCCGGACGGTTCCAGTCCAGATCGGACAGGTGAACCATGCCGTCAACATCGCCTTCGAGACCGATGAACAGACCGAATTCGGTCTTGTTCTTAACTTCACCTTCTACGGTGGCGTTAAGTGGGTACTGCTGTGCGAATGCATCCCATGGGTTCTGCAGAGTCTGCTTGAGGCCCAGGGAGATACGGCGTTTGGAAGCGTCCACTTCAAGGATAACCACTTCAACTTCCTGGGAAGTAGAAACGATTTTGCCTGGGTGTACGTTCTTTTTGGTCCAAGACATTTCGGAGACGTGGATCAGGCCTTCGATGCCTGGCTCCAGTTCTACGAATGCACCGTAGTCGGTGATGTTGGTTACACGACCGGAGAACTTGGAATCCAGTGGGTATTTGGCTTCGATGCCATCCCATGGATCTGTTTCCAGCTGCTTCATGCCGAGGCTGATGCGGTGTGTTTCCTGGTTCACACGAACGATCTGCACCTTCACGGTCTGACCGATTGTCAGAACTTCGCTTGGGTGGTTGATACGACGCCATGCAATGTCGGTAACGTGCAGGAGGCCATCGATGCCACCAAGGTCAACGAATGCACCGTAGTCGGTGATGTTCTTAACAACACCCTCAACGGTCTGACCTTCTTCCAGGCTCTGAACGAGTTCAGAACGCTGTTCAGCGCGTGTTTCTTCCAGAACGGTACGACGGGACACAACGATGTTACCACGGCGCTTGTCCATTTTCAGGATCTGGAAAGGCTGTGGAGTGTGCATCAGAGGAGTAACGTCGCGTACTGGACGGATGTCTACCTGAGAGCGTGGCAGGAATGCTACTGCGCCGTCCAGATCAACGGTGAAGCCACCTTTAACCTGGTTGAAGATCTGACCAGTAACTTTTTCGCCAGCTTCGAAAGCAACTTCAAGGCGAACCCAGCTTTCTTCGCGGCGTGCTTTGTCGCGGGACAGAACAGCTTCACCCATCGCGTTTTCAACGCGCTCAAGGTAAACTTCTACTTCGTCACCAACGGCCATTTCGCCGTCACGGCCTTTTGCGCCGAATTCCTTCAAAGGAACGCGACCTTCAACCTTCAGACCTACGTCGATAACAGCGAGGTCTTTTTCGATAGCAACAACGGTGCCTTTTACAACGGTGCCTTCGTAAAGGTCGGAAGTCGCAAAAGATTCTTCCAACAGAGCTGCAAAATCTTCAGCAGCAAAGTTCTGATTTTCCATGAAATCTCCTGGTGCCATAAGAATGGCGCTCGCCGGCGGGTTTGTGTTAACACTAAAGGACAAGGGCTCCCGGTTCTCAACTCGCGTTGAAAAACAACCACTTACGAGTAAGTGGGCCGGCGAAAGCGGTCACACTTGTCCAAATTCGGTATCGTTACAGTCGCTTGATATAACAAACGCGAGCTCCGAAGGCTGTTATGAAACAGCTGAATTCCGGGCGCGTTCGACGATATCCACAGCCGCACGAAATGCGGAGTCTATATCCATTTCTGTCGTATCAAGCAAGTGTGCATTTTCAGCGGGTTTTAATGGAGAGTCTTTTCTGGTGCTATCGCGCTCGTCGCGACGCTCCAAATCCACTAGGATTTCATTAAAATCTGCTGGAATTCCCTTGCCGTTCAACTCGTCTGTACGACGCTTTGCACGGGCTGCTGGAGACGCGGTAATGAATAGCTTAGCCGTCGCGTCCGGGCACACAACAGTCCCGATATCACGGCCATCCAAAACAGCACCCGGCTCTTGTTCTGCAAATGCACGCTGAAGGCTCACCAGTTCCTCGCGCAGACCGGAAAGGACCGCAATGCGAGAGGCTGCCTCACCAATTTCGTGGGAAGAGAGCTGATTGCGATCCAGGTTCCCAAGATCAAGGTTCTGGGCAACAGAGATTGCAACGTTCTCATCACCAAGTGGCAGGCCGCGCGCAAGCAGCGCAGCGGCGACAGCGCGATACGTCAAACCAGTATCCAGATGGCGGAGTCCAAAATGCGCAGCGAGCTGGCGTGCGAGCGTTCCCTTGCCAGATGCCGCTGGTCCATCCAGAGCAATAATCATGCAGCTTCCTCATTTTTATTTTCAAGCTTGCCACCCAGCTCACCAAACATGGAGAGGAAGGTCGGGAAGCTTGTCGCGATTGGCGCTGCATCATCAACCTGTACCGGTTTGTGTGCAGCGAGCCCCAGAATAAGGAAGCTCATTGCGATCCGGTGATCCAGATGTGTTGTAACAGTGCCACCGCCAATATTGTTTGCCCCACCAGTAACAGTCAGACTGTCCTGTTTTTCAACGCACGGAATACCGTTTGCTTCCAAACCACGTGCAACAGCAGCCAGGCGGTCTGACTCTTTCACACGCAGTTCTTCAAGACCAAACATGACAGTGTCACCTTGAGCAAATGCAGCAGCTACGGACAGAATTGGATATTCATCGATCATAGAAGGTGCCCGGTCCGCTGGAACCGTAATACCCTTTAATCGTGAATACTTGGCGCGAATATCACCAATCTTCTCTCCGCCGCTTTCCCGTTCATTCAAGATGGTAATGTCAGCGCCCATTTCAAGCAGACTAGTAATAAGTCCAATGCGATGCTCATTCAAAAGCACGCCTTCAACAGTGACATCAGAACCCGGTGTGATCAAAGCAGCAACAATTGGGAAGGCAGCTGAAGATGGATCGCCAGGAACCGTAATGTCCTGAGGCTGTAGCTTCGGCTGGCCTTGCAGCGTAATGATACGCTCACCGCTCTCGTTTACCTCAACCTTCAGGTCAGCACCGAAACCAACCAACATCTTCTCTGTGTGATCCCGTGTTGCAACAGGTTCGATAACAGTTGTTGTACCAGCAGTATTCAAACCAGCTAGCAGCACTGCGGATTTCACCTGCGCAGATGCCATTGGCACGCGATAGGTGATTGGAATTGGAGTGTCGCTACCGCGGATAGAGGCTGGCAGGCGGTCGCCGTTACGCGCAACAACCTGAACACCCATCTCACGCAACGGATTAAGGACGCGGCCCATTGGGCGTCCAGACAACGAGGCATCGCCAGTCATGGTGACGGCAATCGGGTGGCTCGCAAAAATACCCATTGCCAGACGTACGCCTGTACCCGCGTTTCCAAAATCAATTGGAGCTTCCGGCTCAAGCAGACTACCCAGTCCAACACCTTCAACCGTCCATGTATCATCTTCCTGACGAACACACTTGGCACCAACGGCATTCATTGCATTTGCAGTGCCAATCACATCTTCTGATTCGAGAAGGCCAGAGATGGTAGTTTTGCCAAGCGCCAAGGCGCCAAACATCAGAGAACGATGGGAGATAGACTTGTCACCTGGAACTTTGATTTGACCGTTTAGCGGAGAGCCGCTGTGAGCGGTCACAATTTGCGGTGACGAATTATGGGACATGTTCATTTCCGGGGTTGCGAGACTGAAAAAACTAGTTCCTCCTAACACGGAAGAAAAAGACAGTCACCCTAGGGCGCATTGAACTATTGCGAAATTTAAGCAGTGAATGTACGACTTCGGGTAGATTTCTAAGATTTATCTTTGACATGATGGCCAACCTGAGGCTAAGGGGGCCGTCAACGAGATACAAACAAAGGTGAGAACCGTGGCAAGACCGGAACTCGGAACCAAGCGCTTGTGCGCGGCGTGTGGCGCTAAATACTACGATTTGAAACGTGACCCGATCATCTGTCCTAAGTGCGGCGACATGTTTGATCTGGGCATGACAGCAAAAACAGCCAAGGCTGTAAAAGCTGTTCAGAAAGAAGAAGCTAAGGAAGCATTGGTCAAAGACGATGCAGAACTGGTTTCTCTGGAAGAAGCAGACGCTGAGGCATCTGGTGAAGACATCCCTGATCTGGAAGATGAAAACATCAGCGACGATATCAGTGGTGATGACTCCGATGTATTCTTGGACGATGAAGACGACGAAGACTCTTCCGTACCAGGCATCGTTGTGGCTCGCGACGACGACGAAGTCTAAAATTTCCACAGCTTGTGAAACAGCAGGCTGTTAAGAGAGTATTCTCTTGAAATGTGGGGGCGGCCCATCTATGTTCCGCCTCCATCGGCACACGAACTTCATTGAAGTTTCAGTGCCTAAGGAAGAAATGATGGGGCCTTAGCTCAGCTGGGAGAGCGCTTCGCTGGCAGCGAAGAGGTCAGGAGTTCGATCCTCCTAGGCTCCACCAAAGACATTTTGCAAAAAGTGTCTGGCATTTCGCGAGGAATGTATACGTTCCTTGAAGACTGCGCAGCAGGGCAACCCAAGCCCGTTTTAAATGCTGCATGGTATGGGGCCTTAGCTCAGCTGGGAGAGCGCTTCGCTGGCAGCGAAGAGGTCAGGAGTTCGATCCTCCTAGGCTCCACCAAAAACATTTTGCCAAAAAACGGCTAAGAATGTCTGGTTCTTACTCAAAAATCCCAACAATGTTTTTAGATTATACCTGATCGTCCTCTTGGCATCTTTGTGCTGTCTTTACGTGGCTTTGGAGCGTGTTTGATAAACAAGGCCAGTCTCGCGCTAGTGACGCTTTGCACACTGCGAGAATTGAAGTTCTATCGCCATTGATACGCAAGGAAATTGCTATACATCTGCCGTAACTGTTTATTTTGAGCAGAGGCTGTCGATGACTGCACCCGTCGTTATCCATTGGTTCCGTCAAGATCTTCGTTTGAGCGATAATCCTGCCCTGACTGCAGCTTGCGAGGCGGGCGCGGTTATTCCACTCTACATCCTGAATGACGGTGAAAGAGGCGCGCGCGAACATGGCGGCGCGGCGCAGAACTGGCTGCACCATTCTTTAAAAGCTCTCAATAAAAGCTTGAAAGGGCAGCTGTTGATAATGCGGGGTGACCCGGCTGTGGTCATCAAGAACCTTCTTCAGGAGGCAGGAGGGACGGGTGTATTCTGGAACAGATGCTATGAACCATGGCGCATTGAGCATGATGCTCATTTGAAGTCAGAGCTGGAAGAAGCCGGTATAACTGCAAAAAGCTTCAACGGCTTGCTCCTGTGGGAACCATGGCAGGTGTCGAAGCCAGATGGCGACCCTTATAAGGTCTTCACCCCGTTTTATCGCAAGGGCTGTCTGCAGGCTTCCGAGCCACGTAAGCCCTTGCCTGTTCCTAAGCCAATGCAACTGCATCAAGTGACTGCCAATGGCGCTCTGTCTGTTGATGAGCTGAAACTGATCGACAACCGTCCATGGTCAGCGCAAGTAAGCAATTGTTGGAGGCACGGAGAGCAAGCGGCGCAAAACAGGCTTTATGCGTTTCTCGACAACGGTATCTCCAATTACAAAGAAGGGCGAAACTCCCCCGCTCTCATGCACACTTCGCGACTTTCTCCGCACTTGCACTTTGGTGAGATTTCGCCCAACCAAATCTGGTCGGCGCTCAACATGCACGAAGAAACACGCGACATTGATCATTTCCGGAGTGAGTTGGGCTGGCGCGAATTCTCTTACTCCCTGTTGTTCCATAACCCAACGCTTCCTCAAATCAATCTCAACACCAAATTCGACAGCTTTCCGTGGGTCTCCGATGATCAACGCTTGCTGGCTTGGCAAAAGGGCCAAACGGGCATCCCGATTGTCGATGCAGGCATGCGCGAGCTTTGGCAAACTGGTTATATGCATAACCGCCTGCGGATGGTCGTTGGCTCGTTCCTCGTAAAGAACTTGCTATTGGACTGGCGCTTGGGTGAAGCATGGTTTTGGGATTGCCTGGTGGATGCAGACCTCGCCAACAACTGTGCAAGCTGGCAATGGATTGCTGGCTGTGGAGCTGATGCAGCCCCATATTTCCGTATCTTCAATCCCGTCCTACAGGGCGAGAAGTTTGATGGTCATGGCGATTACACCCGCCGGTTTCTCCCGGAACTTAAAGAATTGCCGGACAAATATCTCTACAAACCATGGGAAGCTCCTAAAGATATCCTGCAGGATGCAGGCGTTGTGCTGGGAGAAACGTATCCGCTGCCAATCGTTGATCTCAAAAAATCACGAGATGAAGCATTGCGTGCATTCGAGGAAACAAAATAAAATTCAGGTCAGAGTGATCTGCCTTCAATCCCGGTCAGTATAAGAACTTGTGCGCGGCAGAATGTCGCAGTCAAAACTTATGTAATTCCCCGATTTACATCTCTGGGAAGTGGAGGGTTCTATGCGTTTATCTATGATATCTTTTGTAAGCTCGCTTGTTCTTGCTGGATCAGTAAGTGCTAATGCTGGAACTATTGTAGAGGTAGCTCAAGGGGCAGGGCAGTTTAATACCCTTATCGCTGCAGCTCAGGCGGCTGGTTTGGACGGCGCGTTAGCGGACGGTGAAAACCTGACTGTCTTTGCTCCAACCGATGAAGCGTTTGCTGCTCTTCCGGATGGAACAGTAGAAATGTTGCTGAAGCCTGAGAATAAGGATCAATTGATCGCGGTCTTAAGCTATCACGTTCTGCCACGAAAGCTTGCATCTACCGACCTGCCTGGACGGACAATCCATGTAAAGACAATCAAGGGCTCGGGCGACAAGACACTTTCCGTCTCCAAAACCTCATCGGGCGTGACCGTCGACAAAGCAAATGTGATCAGTGCCGATATTCCTGCAGATAACGGAATTATCCATGTCGTCGACGCGGTATTATTACCCTCCAACTAGTCTGGGTGCATTGCTATAGTCTGGAAGAGATCATCCTGAGGGCGTTGAGCATAAGTTTCGCGCCCTCAGTGCTGTCATAAAACGCCGTTAGATGACTCTATTTGATTGAAACGAATACATTTCATCTTTTCGAGCATGCAAACTTTTGCATTAGAAGTTGCATTCGGTGAGTTGCACACAGTGCGCCTGTGGATAAGTTTGAGCGCCTTTCGCATTCGAAAATCTGCGCCTTAAAGCATTAAGACAGCTCATCCGCACAAACGTGCAAAGCGCAAAAATAGAATTTATTCGCCGTCTAGGTATTTCTCCTTTATATCAAGTGATTAGCCGACAAATCTTTGCAAAATGCTCAACATTCGAAATCTTTCGTATCGAATTTTTTCGAAACAAAACTTCCAATTTTAGACACTTCACCCATGCTGAATGGTGGAAAATATTGCATAAAAAACAGTCGCCTTAGATCGGTTTCGCTTTTCCGAAACATGACAATCTCATGATAATTATGAAAAAAAACGAAGATCCAATTGCAATTCATCGAAACTTCAAGAAACTGTCATCCTAGTGTGAAACACCTAAGTGATATCGCAGATGAGGCGTAGGGGATGGATCGTCACTGCGATGGATCAGGTGTTAACTCCGCTTCGCATGTTAGATTTTTTCAACTTTCCCACTGGGGGGCAACAAAAATGACTCTTCGTAAAGCAACTGGTGTCGCAACCTTTGCAGCACTCGCAATGTCTTCAACAGCATCTTTCGCTGCGACAGAAATCAACTGGTGGCACGCAATGGGCGGCCGTCTGGGTGAAGTTGTCAACGAAATCTCCACCAAATACAATGCGTCTCAGGACGCGTGTCAGCTAACCCCAGTCTATAAAGGTAACTACGAAGAAACCTTGACTGCTGGTATTGCGGCATTCCGTGCTGGCGAACAGCCAAACATTCTTCAGGTATTTGATGCAGGTTCCGCTACTATCATCGGTGCAAAAGGCGCAGTTGTTCCAGCTGAAGACCTTTTGAAAGACGCTGGCGTTGAATTCAATATCGAAGATTACATTGCTGGCGTTCGTTACTTCTACGCTGACGCAGCTGGCAAAATGATCGGCATGCCGTTCAACTCCTCTACTCCAATCCTCTACTACAACGTAGAAGCATTGGCGAAAGCAGGCGTTGAAGCTCCTAAAACTTGGGAAGAGTTCGAAGCGATCGCTCCTAAGCTGAAAGCTGCTGGTTATGTTCCTTTGGCACAGTCTCACCTGCCATGGATCTTCACCGAAAACTTCATGTCCCGCCACAACCTGCCATTCGCAACCAACAACAACGGTTACGACGGCGCGAAAGGCACCAAGATCCTCGTGAACAACGATGCGATCAAAATGCACTTCACCAAGGTTAAAGGCTGGCTCGACGCTGAGCTGTTCGGTTACTACGGCACTGGCTGGGGTGACAACCAGAAGGTATTCCAGGACGGCTCCGCTGCAATGTGGCTCGGTTCTTCAGGTTCCTTCGGTGGCCTGACTAAATCCACAGACTTCAAATTCTCCGCAACCTACCTGCCACATTGGGCTTCTGTTAGCGAAACAGGCACCAACACCTTCATCGGTGGTGCTGCACTCTTCGCAATGTCCGGTAAGCCAAAAGGCGAGAACGACTGTGTTGCGAACTTCTACTCCTTCCTGACTTCCGCAGACATGCAGTACTACTGGCACCAGGAAACTGGTTATGTGCCAATCACCAACGCTGCATATGAGCTGGCAACTAAGGATGGTTACTACGACCGCGTTCCTGCTGCAGAAATCGGCATCAAGCAGCTGACACTGCCAGGTGGCGAAAACACCAAAGGTTACCGCATGGGCTTCTACGTTCAGGTGCGTGACGTGATGAACCGTGAATACGGTAAAATCTTCTCTGGTGAAAAGTCAGTAGACGACGCATTCCAGACCATCGAAGACGAAGCTAACAAGCTTCTGGCTCGCTTTGCTAAGACGTCTAACTAAGACTTAGCATTGAGACTTTCGCTAAGACCGGAGACGCTTTTAAGTGTCTCCGGTCTCAGGTTGTTTTGGAAATAGAATGTTCCCATGCGTCAAAGAGCGCAGTGAGCTTTTCTGAACAAGCGGTCAGGCTTGCTAAGCAACCGGCCACCACAACGAAAACAGCGACCAGGCCAGTCCATGAAACGAGTTCAATTCTCACATCCATTGATGCCATACATGCTGCTGCTTCCGCAGTTGGCCATTGTTGGCGTCTTCTTTCTGTGGCCAGCCGCAGAAGCAATCAGGGCGTCTTTCTATCTTGAAGACCCGTTTGGCTTCGGCTCCACCTTTGTTGGCCTAGACAACTTTAAAGACGTTGTTTCCGCGAGCGAATACAGCAGAACCGCATGGTTCACGCTGATCTTCTCAGCTGCGGTGACATTCTTTTCTCTCAGCATTGCACTTTTGCTGGCAGTCAAAGCAGACAACGTTATCAAAGGCGCCTCCACATACCGCACTTTGCTGATGTGGGTTTATGCGATCGCCCCTCCCGTCGCAGGCCTTGTAGGCGTGATGCTGTTTGACCAGCACATTGGCCCACTCAACGATCTTGCCCACGCCCTTGGCTGGAACATGCAGATCGGTGTGAACTATTTTGATACTGCATTTGCTATGACCGTGATTGCGGTTTGGAAGCAAATTCCGATCAACTTTATCTTCTTCCTCTCTGGCCTCCAGAGTGTTCCAAAATCCGTTCAGGAAGCAGCTGCGGTTGATTGTAGATCTTCTTCACGTCGCTTCTGGACCGTGACTTTCCCACTGCTGGCTCCAACCAGCTTCTTCCTGCTGATCATCAACATCACTTACGCGCTCTTTGATACATTCGGTATTATCGATCTGGTGCTTAAGGGTGAGCCAGGCAACAACCCTGTAACGCTCGTTTACAAGGTGTTCCTTGATGGCTTCCGTGGAAACGACCTTGGTGGGTCCTCAGCACAGTCTGTGATCTTGATGATACTCGTGTTCGCTCTCACTGTGGTTCAGTTCCGCATGATCGAACGTCGTGTACACTACAGTTAAGGAGGGATAGATGAAACGCTCACAGTTTTGGGATCACACGATCCTCGTTCTCGGCGCCCTCTTTATGCTGGTGCCAGTCGTCTACGCACTCATGACCTCCAGTCATGATGCTGTGTCCATTTACAAAGAGGGTCTTCAGCTCTCTCCAGGCGGCCATTTCGTTGACACTTACAAGCAAGTGTTGACTGAAGCAGGTGGCTTCACCAAGTCCGTGACCGGTCTGACCATGCTGTGGAACTCTTTGGTCCTCGGCCTGGGTTTTGCCTTCGGTAAGATCATCATCTCCATGCTTGCGGCTTATGCAATCGTGTATTTCCGCTTCCCGCTTGGAACGTTCTTCTTCTGGATCATCTTCTCCACCCTGCTGCTGCCGCTGGAAGTGCGCATTCTGCCTTCCTACGAGATCGTGCAGGGCCTCGGTATGGCGAACACCTATTCAGGCCTGATCATCCCATTGATTGCGTCTGCAACAGGTACCTTCTACTTCCGTCAGTTCTTTAAGTCCGTTCCGGATGAGCTGGTTGAAGCAGCGCGTATCGATGGTGCGGGACCGCTGAAGTTCTTCATCGACATTCTTGTTCCACTCTCCAAGACCATGATTGCTGCAATCTTCATCATCATGTTCGTGTTTGGTTGGAACCAATACCTCTGGCCAACACTCATCACCACAGATGAAAGCCTCTTCACGCTGGTGCGTGGTATGAAGCAGATTCTGCAGGTGTGGATTGGTGCGCAGATCCCGGATACGAACCAGGCAATGGCACTTGCAGTACTTGCAATGCTTCCACCTGTTCTCATCGTGGTGATCTTCCAGTCTTGGTTTGTTAAAGGGCTCGTGGAAAGCGAGAAATAAAAATGGCAGGCATTCAACTTAATACCCTTCGCAAAATCTACGCAGGCAACGTAGAAGCGGTAAAAGGCATCTCCATCGACATTAAGGATGGTGAGTTCATTGTTCTCGTCGGCCCTTCCGGTTGCGGTAAGTCCACTCTGCTGCGCATGGTGGCAGGTCTGGAAACCATCACAGATGGTGAGCTGTTTATCGGGGATCGTCTGGTCAATAATGTAGAGCCCGCTGATCGTGACATCGCAATGGTGTTCCAGAACTATGCGCTCTATCCGCACATGACGGTTTACAACAACCTCGCGTATGGCCTGAAAAATCGTAGCATCCCTAAGGATGAGATCGAAAAGCGGGTTCGCAAGGCGGCTGAAATTCTGGAGATCGGAGATTTCCTTGATCGTCGGCCACGTCAGCTTTCCGGTGGTCAGCGTCAGCGTGTTGCAATGGGTCGCGCGATTGTTCGCGAACCTGCTGCGTTCCTGTTCGATGAGCCTCTGTCCAACCTTGATGCAAAGCTGCGTGTGCAGATGCGCATGGAGATCAAGAAGCTTCAGAAAGAACTCGGCACCACTAGCTTGTACGTGACCCACGACCAGCTGGAAGCAATGACACTGGCAGATCGCCTGGTCGTTCTCAGCGGCGGTGTTGTAGAGCAGATCGGCTCTCCGATTGATGTCTACGAAAAGCCAGCGTCTACATTTGTTGCGACCTTCATCGGTTCTCCTGCAATGAACCTGCTGCCTCTGGCAAAGAGTGGCAATGAGTGGAAGCTCGACAATGGCGCAACCGTTGACGTGAAGCTGAACACAGACCTGTCTGACCTGATCCTCGGCGTTCGCCCGGAAGATCTGGTGATTGAAGAGCTGAGTGAGAAGTTCGACACCGGACTGCATACTGCACTGACTGTGCATGTTGTTGAGCCTGTGGGCGCTGAGAGCTACGTTCACGGCACCATCGGTGAAGGCAGTGTTGACGTTGTTGTTCGTGCTCCTGGTAAACTGCACTTCGAACCAGGCCAGATCCTGAAAGTGACAGCAAAGCCAGAAAAGCTGCATACGTTTGACACCAAATCCGGCAAACGTATCGAGCTGGAAGGCGCACTTGAAACAGCTTAAACGCTGCTCAGATATAACTTTCAAAAGGCCCGGCATCTGCTGGGCCTTTTTCGTGTGGTACACATAGATGCAGTCGAAAACCTGTGCCATTTTATCGCACGTGAGCGAACTTCTCTTCTCAAAAACAAAACTTGATGTAAATACTCATATTTAGCCAGCGCACTGCGAGCCAACCAATTTCATAATGCAGGTTGACCGATGAAAGCAGCGCTGGAACAGTTCTTTGCTCAGGAAACAGATGATCCTCTCCGTTACGCATTTCAGCGACGTGGCGCGCATATGCCCGGCTCTGCTGGTGAGGCTGTGTTGGAAGAGGAACACCAGCTTGTTTGGCAGGAAATTCAACAATCTAAACGGTCAGGCATGGCCGTCATGTATTTGCATGTCCCGTTTTGCGCCAATCACTGCCTGTTCTGCGGGTTCTACCGTAACAAATGGCATGAAGAACACTCAGCCCCATATGCTGATGCATTAATCAAGGAACTTGAGCTGGAGGCATCTTCCAAAGCTTCTCAAAGTTCACCAATCAACGCCGTTTATTTCGGCGGAGGCACTCCGACAGCCCTTCATGCGAAAGACCTCGCAAGAGTGATCCGTCGTATCCGAGAGCTTTATCCTCTCTCAGCCGATTGTGAGATCACAGTTGAGGGACGTATCTTCCACTTTGATGATGACAAGATAGATGCCTGTCTGGATGCGGGTGCAAATCGCTTTTCAACCGGTGTTCAGTCCTTCAACACCAAAGTCCGCAAGCGACAGGGCCGTAAGGCGAGCGGATCAGAAGCAATCCGCTTTTTTGAAGGCCTGAGAGACCGCAACCGTGCTGCAATCGTCTGTGACCTGATACTAGGCCTGCCTTATCAAACCGAAGAGGTTTGGCGCGATGACTTGCGAACTGTTGTCGATTTGGGTTTGGACGGCGTTGATCTATACACCCTCGCTGTCTTTCCTGGCAGTACTCTCTCAAAAGCGATTGATAAGGGGGCCTGCGACCCAGCTGCGCCCTTGCCGCAACAGGGAGCCATGTACGGCGAGGGTTTAGAGTACATGCACCGCCAAGGTTGGAAACAGATCTCTTCCAGTCATTGGGGCCGACAGACCCGCGAGCGCAATCTTTACAACACATTGATCAAGTCCGGCGCGGACTGCCTTGCATTCGGCTCGGGAGCAGGCGGCAACATCAACGGATATTCCTACGGCATCCATGGAGGAATCGTGGACTACATGCGGTGCCTGGAGGAGGGGGAGAAGCCATTGTCGCGTTTGCACAGGACCGATCCATTGTCTTCTCCCCTCAATTTCCTGGCTGCTGGAATAGAAGAGATGCGCCTCGACTTAGGGCGTTTGGAGCGTATCGAACCTGGCGCTGGCGGCTTTCGCAACTCTATAAATCCACTTTTGAGCAATTGGCAGCGTACCGGCTTGATCGCAGGTGAGGAGATCATCTCCCTCACCACAGCAGGGCGCTTTTGGCACCAAACCCTTCTCACTTATCTCAAGGCTGCATTTAAGCTGCACTCCGCAAGCTTGCAGCCAGAAACCAAAACCTATCAAGAAGAGGCTGCATGAACGCACAAATCACAGAGCTGAAAGAGAAGCTTGCAGAAAATCCAGCAGGCATTCTGGAGAGCATTGCTAAGGAGCATAATCTCTCAATGGCTGACACAATCCGTTGCTTGCCAGAAGAAATGTGGCGTGAACATTCAGGCGAACGCTTTGACGAAGTGATCAAAGCCATCCCTGCTTGGGGCAATGTTACAAGCATTGCAAATACCGGAGACATGATCTTTGAAGTGAAAGGTCCGTTCCCAGAAGGTAGCTATGCACGCGGCTTCTATAACCTCAAGCAGACAGAGGGCGGCTTCTCCGGTCACATCAAGGCAGATGCGTGCCATTCCATCATCTTCTTGAAGCGTCCATTTTTCTCCAAGTTGGCTGTGTCCATCAATTTCCTGAATGCAGATGGCAACAGCTACCTGAAAATCTTCCTTGGCCGCGATGATGAAGGCCAGATTAAGCAGGATCAGCTTGAAAAATTTGATGCACTCGCGAGCTGGTGAGGCTGTGAGACATCAAAAATCACAGGCCACCGTTTTCGCTCCCGGTGACCTGTGAAAAGCAGAAGTCGGGGCATTGCCCCGGCTTTTCTGTTTGTACGATGAGGATTAAGCAAACATTGCCATAACAAGGTAGCTGGCCATCCCGTAAAGACTGAGCAAGCTCAGGCTCATAAACAGGCCTCGTAGGCCGGTTTGGGCTGACAGATAACTGTAAGTGTAACCAAGCCGGGCAACGGCAAACCCGACCACCCAAACCTGCACCATAAGAGTCACAGGTGAAACGACAGCCACAACAGTTCCTAACAGCACAAAGTAGACCATGTTCTCGGTGGTGTTGCGGTGAGCATTGTGACGACGTTCCAGCGCGTCACGAGCATCCTGAGCAATTGAAGACGGGCGCCCGCCTTTTTGCTCCCACTCTTCTGGTGTTGTCGCCAGATCATACTTAGCGCGTGTGAGCTCCGTGACAGTCATCAGCCAGGTATGATTGCCAAGAAGCAGGACCGCAGCGATGATCAAGGCTTCGATTGCTTCTGGAGTGGGAAGAGTGATGACGAGCGGTTTAATGCCGAAGACGAACAGGTTGATGAGAAGGCTGATAGCGATCAGCGCAAACGGATAAGCCTTCACCATCAAAGTGGCACGTGAGTTATCTACCTCAGCAATGTACATTCCTATCACTCCCCTTGAGGCAACATTCTCCAAAAGCAGACGCTACGATTTCTTAAGGGGGACGTAAACCTGTCATTCCCGGCATGGCAGCAGAGAAGGGAAACGAAGGACCAAACAGACCAAGGGCTCAAAGCAGCACTGTTTAAAGTCCTGCAAGTTTACCACCCAAGCTTGTTGTGGGGCCTGAGAATACCGTTGCGATCCGGGAGAATTAATTGAGTATCATTAAGTTAACTTGAAACCTTCGCCGCTAACCGCCATATTCCAGAAGAAAGACCGAGAGCGAGATGCTCTCACACCGGATGCCTAATGAGGGTCTGGAGCTGGGTCGCTTGAAGAAGGACTTGGATTATGACGCGAGTATCTGCGTTTTCGAGCCCATTTATGTTGGGGTTCGATGATATTGAGCGCGTATTGGATAGGGTAAGCAAGGCAGCCAATGATGGCTACCCACCCTACAATATTGAACGCCTCGCTGCCACCGAAGAAAAAGGTGAAGTCATCCGCATCACACTTGCGGTTGCTGGCTTCACACGCGACCAACTAGATGTTTCTGTTGAGGAAAGCCAACTGGTAATCCGTGGTCGCCAACAAGAAGACAAAACTCGCCAATACCTACACAGGGGTATAGCTGCACGACAGTTCCAACGCGCATTTGTGTTGGCCGAAGGCATTGAGATTTTAGGGGCAGACCTGAGAGATGGTCTGTTGTCTATTGATCTTGCTCGTCCTGAGCCAGAGCGTATCGTTCGCCGGATTGAAATCTCGGCGGGGGACTGAATTTAAGGAGCAATCCTTTCTTCGCGCTGATCTGAATATTGAAGCGTATCTCCGGAAAACGGAAACCCGGTTTTCGAGAAAGGATGCGCGCGACAATAAAGACTTAGAGTTTGAAGCGTGAACATACGCGGCCTGCTCTAACAACTCTCAAGGAGAAGGCGATGACACGCGCCCCTTCTGTGCTGGCCGACGACCCGTACGAAAATTTTGAAGAACTCGGAGCTGGTGAGGTCGCCTATGTTAGGCGGGTTTCTCCAAATGACCTGAAGAAGATGTTCCCTGATGCGGAGCTGCAGGATGCAGACCTCCCTGCATGGGCTCTTTTGGCGGCTGACGGAACTCCGCTGGTTCTGACTGACACACGCAACGCAGCAATTGCAAACGCAATTGAGAACGATCTGGAAGCTCTGAGCGTCCATTAAACCAATTCTTGGGAACACCAAGAGCGAGTGAAAAAGAAGATTAGCATTTCAAGGCATAGAAATGCTCTTCGAACCCAGTGAATTAGGCAGAGAAAAAGCCTGGATCGGAATGCGTCCGATCCAGGCTTTTTTATTTTTTGAGCTGACGTGCCTCAGGCTGCGTTAGGCGAAGCCTGTGGGTGGGTCAGAATAGAATAAATTGCAGCAGCGTCTGTTGTCGCGCGCAGCTTGCTAGCAACATCAGAATCCCTCAGAAGTCGGGCAACGCGTGCCAGAGCTTTCAAGTGGTCCGCCCCAGCGCCTTCTGGCGCGAGTAAAACAAAGATCAGATCAACAGGCTGGTCATCCAAGCTGTCGAACTCGATCGGTTTGTCCAGACGCGCAAACAGGCCGTGCAACCCGTCAAGGTCCACGATTTTTCCATGCGGAATTGCAATGCCGTTTCCGACACCTGTAGAGCCGAGACGTTCGCGTTGCAGCAGCGTATCAAAGATATCGCGCTCAGTTTCTCCGCAAATCTCAGAGGCCCGTTCTGCAAGTTCCTGCAGGGCTTGTTTCTTGCTGTTTGCCTTGAGGTTGGCAATGACAGCCTCAGGACGAAGAAGTTCGTTCAGATCCATTCCTTGATCCGTGTCCATGCAAAATACAAAGCCGGTAAAAACCGGCTTTGTACAGGGTCGCGATGACCATGATTATCAGTTAGGAGCAGCCCCGTTAGCGAGATTTGGATCAATCCAGCCAACGTTTCCATCGTGACGACGGAATACGACATTTACCTCACCATTACCAGCGTTGCGGAACACTACAACGGGAGCTTCACTTAAATCTAGCTCCATAACTGCCATTCCGACAGTCAGTGTTTTCACTTTCGCTTCGGTTTCTGCAACCACAAGTGGGTTGTAGTCGGCGGGTACCTCTTCTTCCTGCTCAGGATCAGCAAGAACATACGATGTTGCGCCGTACGTTTCCCACTCTGCAGGGAGGCCATTTGTGTGGTGGTCGTTTAACTTTCTGTTGTAGCGCCTTAGCCTTTTCTCAATGCGTTCGGCTGCTTTGTCGAAACTTTGTCGCGGATCCTGACTGTCGCCTGAAACCTGAAGCACGACTCCCGTGCTGAGGTGGACTGTGCAGTCGGATCGGAAGCCTGAGCCTTCGCGAGCGATTGTCACATGACCCGTGTATGCTCCTGGGAAATATTTATCCAGTGCATCGGAAATCCGGTCTTCAACGTGTGTCCTGGTTGCGTCACCAATGTCCACGTTCCTCCCCGAAATTCTAATTGTCATGGGAACCTCTTATGTTGTGTCGACTTATTCGCTGACAGGTTCTTCAGCCAAAGAGCAAAGAACCCTTCAACACATGTAGTTTGGACCAGCTAAGTTTAAAGTGCTACTGTTTTCGAGTTCTTAGAAAAATCTATGAGAACAGAAAAACATCCTATAGAGGTTATTAACTGATCGAGACCCTATTATGTCTCTTTGAAACCATGAGAAATATCAGTGGGTTAGGTCAGGCTTTTCTTTTCTCTCCGACGCTGAACTGAGCTCGGAATCTTTAATGCTTCCCGATACTTAGCTACAGTTCGTCGCGCTATATCCACACCGTCGTCTTTCAAAATTTTCACAAGAGCGTCATCTGAAAGAATCTTCTTCGGATCTTCAGCGTCAATAAGTTGCTTTACCCGATAGCGTACTGATTCCGCTGAGTGCGATTCACCGCCCTCAGAAGAGGCGATTGCAGCAGAAAAAAAGTATTTCAGCTCGAAAATACCTCGTGGTGTGGCGATATATTTATTGGATGTCACACGACTAACGGTGGATTCATGCATGCCAATGGCGTCTGCCACAACGCGCAGGTTCATTGGTCGAAGATGCTGGACACCATAAGTGAGAAAACCGTCTTGTTGACGAACAATTTCAGAGGACACCTTCAGGATTGTCCGCGCCCGCTGATCAAGGCTTTTGACCAGCCAGTTTGCGGTCTGCAGACTATCGGTGAAGTAAGCCAGTTCCTTATCGTTCTTAGAGCCCTGAGAAATCTCTGAATAGTAGCTCTGGCTAACCAAAACCTTTGGCAGGCTCTCTGTGTTGAGCTCAACGGTCCAGCCACCATCTGAAGCAGGTCGAACAAACGCATCTGGCACAATCGGTTGCGTAATTTCAGTATTGAAAGCAGCGCCAGGCTTCGGATTGAGCTCCTTGATCTCAAGGATCATGTCCTTGAGGTCTTCATCATCCACTTTGCAAATACGTTTGAGCTTTACGAGGTCATGTAAGGCTAGCAACTCAATGTTCTCGACCAGCGCCTGCATGGCAGGGTCGTAGCGGTCTTTCTCTTTGAGTTGCAGTTTTAGGCACTCAGACAAATCACGCGCAAACACACCAACCGGATCAAGCCCCTGCAAAGCAAGAATAACCCGTTCTAGGCCTTGTCCCGAAACTCCGAGGCGTTCAGACATCTCTGCGCCATCAATGCGCAGATAGCCATTTTCATCAATACAATCGATGAGTTGATGAGCGACCAGAACATCGGCAGGATTTGTAAGCACAAAACCGAGTTGCTCCTGAAGGTGCTCACTCAAGGAGATTTCTGCGGCGACAAACGCTTCAAGATTGTAGTCAGAAGCACCTGATGAGGTGCTGTGGCTTGGTGCCTGCCAGTTATCCGCTTTCTGCTGAACCGGATCAACTGATTGGTGCTCGCCATTATCATCAGGAAAAACATTGGAGAGTTCAGAATCCAGATTGCTCGAAATTGCTTCCGGAGTTGTCTCCAACTCGTTATTGAGCCAATCCCCTTCCTGCATCTCTGCAGGACTACTGTCAGCTTCTGGAGTATTTTCAGAGTGAGAAGTTTCTATAGCTGGTCCAGCGCCATCCGGGCTATCGTCTCGCTCTAGAAAAGGATTGCTTTCCAACTCACTATTAACGTGGGCAATCAGGTCCACATTCGACAGCTGCAACAGCTTGATCGCCTGCATCAGTTGCGGCGTCATGACAAGCTGTTGGCTTTGTCTGAATTCTAATTTTGGACCGATTGCCATAGAGTTGTTTCGTCCTCCAAGTGCTGCAAGCTAGCCTGCAACACTCTTCTACGCAATTCGGCATAGGTTGGAAATCAAAGAGTGAACTGTTCCCCGAGATACAAACGCCTTACATCTGGATCAGCAACGATCTGATGTGGCTTGCCTTCGGTTAGAACTTCACCTGCCGCGATAATATAAGCGCGGTCAATCAGTCCAAGCGTTTCGCGAACGTTGTGGTCTGTAATCAGCACGCCGATTCCACGCTGGGTCAAATGACGTACGAGTTGCTGAATGTCGCCCACTGCGATCGGGTCAATACCCGCAAACGGCTCATCAAGCAGCATAAAGGACGGGCGAGTTGCCAAAGCCCGCGCAATCTCTACGCGGCGGCGCTCACCACCACTGAGTGCGATACTTGGCGATTTGCGCAAGTGCGTGACACCAAATTCGGTCAGGAGCGAGTCAAGATCTTCCTCACGGCGCTTCTTGTTCGGCTCCACCACTTCCAGCACAGCACGAATGTTGTCTTCAACAGAAAGCCCACGGAAAATCGAGGCTTCCTGCGGCAGATAGCCAACACCCAAACGCGCACGGCGGTACATTGGCAGCTGTGTCATATCGAAGTTGTCGAGACGAATTGAACCATGGTCCGGACGAATAAGACCGGTGATCATGTAAAAGCAGGTTGTTTTACCAGCTCCGTTTGGACCCAGCAGCCCCACAGCTTCGCCACGGCGTACATTCAAGCTAACGTGTTTGACAACCTGACGACGTCCGTAACTCTTGCCGATGCCATCAACTTCCAGCACCGCCTCTGATGGGTCAGCGTACTTGATGCCTTCTGGCTGGTGCGTTGGGATCTGAGGATCAATTGGGTGTGCACTCAAGAGCGTGGCCTATTTTGCTTTAGTTCTTATTTTCAAGGCTGTTCGGCTGCAAAAGCATCCGCACACGGCCAGTGTTACCGCCAGTTTCGCTGGAATCCAGATTTGCTTTGCCTGTCTCCAGATTGATCACAAGGCGCTTGCCAACAATCACGTTCGGTCCCTGGCTGAGAACAACGCGCTTGCCGGTCATCACAACAACCTGTTTGTCCATATCAAAACTGGCATCGTCACCGGTTGCGACCTGATCCTTGGAGGAAATCAGTACCTTACCTTTTGCTTCAAGACGGGAAATGGACTGTTGGACGGCTTGGCCATCCGCTGTGCCATTGGCCATGGAGCCAGCATAAAACACGATCAACCGCTGGGTTTCCAGCTTGGTTTCACCTTGGGTAACAACAACGTTGCCACTGAAGATAGCGCTTTTGTCTTTGTCACGAACCTGAAGGTTAGTCGCTTCAATCTCAATAGGTTCTTTATTGTTAGAACCAAACCCGGCAAATGAATCGGAGAACGTTTGTGCGTGGGCCATTCCAGCCAGCCCGTATGCCATAAGACAAGATAGAGAGAATATTCTCATCCGGTTAATCATTGACCGTTCTCCAGTGCCCAGGGCAGAAGCTTCATTTTGACGCCCCGGCGAAAATTCAAAACATTGTTTTTCTGATCAAATTCCATAGATCCAGCATCGATATAGCCACCATCTGACATGACATCAACTGTATCGTTGGTCTGGATTGTACCTGTCTTCATATCGATATCGAGATACTCAAATTCTGCGGAATAACCTTTGCTGTACGCGACCGTAATCCCATTGGTGAGATTCAGGGTTTCCATTTCCGTATCAAACGTCCCGTTTCGCGAGGTGATACTAACAGTTTCCCCGGGAGCTATTGTGATTTCAGCCACAATATTCTCCAAATCAATCACTTGCGGGTTTGTAATACGCTGAATAGCCCGGTCGGCCTGAACGTTGTATGAACGGTCGCCATCATTTCCTGACAGATGCGGGTTGGACATGACCAAACCTTCGGTTGTCAGGCTGATATCTCCGATGCTCAGGCCGGCAAGAATGTTTTGGAAAACGATCATGCCAACCACACCAGCGGCGATCAGTATTCCACCAGCAGGAAGAGCAAATCGGAGGATGCGAACGAGAATGGAATGTCGACGCGCAGATTTGCGCGCTTTTTCAAGCCGTGTTTGCGCTTCACTCGCAAACTCTTTGGGCATGTTTTCCATTGTTGTCATTCATAGTCCTGGAACATTCTGGACGCGATACAGATAGGGACCGCTGTCCGGTTGCCATTTTCCGGTCTCACTCTCAAGGAGTAACCAGTATCTTACAGGCACAAACCGCTTCCGTTGATACGCAAATTTTCAGGTAAAAACCCGAAAGGAAGCAGTAAGTACACACTAGCTGCCTAAATGGGGGGGCTTCAACAAATTACAAATGCTGAAGCCCATTAAACCGCAAATACTGGTAGAAAACTCGAGTTTCGCTTAAGAATGTGCGAAAATATCGTTCTCAGGCCATCCTGCGAGGTCAAGCTGTGCACGTGTTGGCAGAAATTCGAAGCACTTCTGTGCAATCTCAGTGCGCTCTTCACGTTCCAGCATAAATTCAAGGCGTTCTTTAAGCTTATGAAGGTGCAAAACATCTGATGCAGCATAGGCCAACTGTGCATCGGTCAGCTTTTCAGCAGCCCAATCAGAGCTTTGCTGCTGTTTGGAAAGGTCAACACCTATCAACTCGCGGCAAAGATCTTTCAGTCCGTGGCGGTCTGTGTAAGTTCGCACGAGCTTGGAAGCGATTTTTGTGCACCAAACCGGAGAAACGGAAATGTCCAGATACTCTTTCAATATGGCAACATCAAAGCGGGCAAAGTGAAAAATCTTTGGCTTGCTTTCATCTTCAAACAGCGCTTGCAAATTAGGAGCAACCAACTGGCCGCGTTCAATCTGCACCACGTCAGCAGAGCCGTCGCCAGAGGAAAGCTGCACAACGCACAACCGATCCCGGTGCGGATTCAGACCTAGAGTTTCAGAGTCTACTGCAACGGCCTCAGCTGAAGCATAGTTGGAAAGGTCTGGAAGATCGTTCTTGTGATATCTGATTGTCATTGTTGCTCTCGAAGAATAAGCGCGATTTGGTACATGAGACGTGTTTTGTCTCTTCTACACCAAACGGTCAAGTTACTCTGTAATTTTTAGGGAGAGCTTTGTGAAGAAAAGATGGTGCCCAGAAGAGGACTCGAACCTCCACGCCCTTGCGGGCACTAGCACCTGAAGCTAGCGCGTCTACCAATTCCGCCATCTGGGCATATCATCTTTTTCTTTCAGAGGGTTGCTGCTTGGCAGCGCCGCTCTGTGAGGCTGGGTTCTAGTGATCCGGGCTAAGATTGTCAATCGCACATTTGCAAAGAGTTTTAATTTCTCCACAGAGTGCCTTCACATCCCAAATCCTTGAGCGTATTAACATCCCATGAATTATAGCTTTTTTGAGGGTTATGCGCGCTAATACGCGTACCTGCAAAATTTTGGCAAAGGTGGATGAAAATGGCGCAAGCGCTTAACGGGAAACTTATAACCGTTTTTGGCGGGTCAGGATTTATTGGTCGTCACGTCATCAGGATATTAGCAGAGCGCGGATACAGCGTCCGCGCCGCTGTGCGTCATCCTGATCTGGCAGAGCATTTGCAGCCGCTGGGGGCTGTGGGGCAGATCATGCCTGTTGCTGCGAGTGTGCGAAACAAAAAATCTGTCGAGCGCGCTGTAGAAGGTGCCTGCGCAGTCATCAACCTTGTGGGTATTCTCTATGAGAGCGGTGCTCAGAAGTTTGACAGTGTTCAGGCAAAAGGCCCGGCAACGGTGGCTGAGGTCTGTAAAGAGCAAGGCATTGAGAAGCTGGTTCACGTTTCTGCAATTGGAGCAGATGAAAACAGCCCGGCTGTTTATGCAAGAACAAAAGCTGCAGGCGAAAAGGCTGTTCTGAATGCAATGCCAGATGCAGTCATCTTTCGTCCTTCCATCGTTTTCGGTCCAGAAGATGACTTCTTCAACCGCTTCGGCAGCATGGCGCAGCTCTTCCCGGTATTGCCTCTGATCGGCGGTGGTCATACTAAGTTCCAGCCTGTTTACGTGGGTGATGTTGCGCTCGCTATCGCAAATGCCATCGAAAGCAAGGCTGAAGCTGGCAAAATTTACGAGCTGGGTGGCCCTCAGGTTGCGACCTTTAAAGAATGCTTGCAGCTGCTGATGCAGGTCATACATCGCAAACGCATGCTGGTTACTTTGCCGTTCCTGATCGCCCGTATTCAGGCAAAATTCATGCAGATGCTGCCAAAGCCAATGTTGACAGTCGATCAGGTTAATCTGCTGAAGAGCGATAATGTGGTGAGTAAGGAAGCGCAGTCGGAAAAGCGTACGTTTGAGGGACTAGGCATTGAGCCGCACTCCATGGAAGCAATTCTGCCGACGTATCTTGATAAGTTCCGCCCGCATGGACAGTACGACGCGAAAAGACCCTCGAAGTCATAACGATCAAGCAAATGCGAAGACACAAAACCCCGCTTCAAGCGGGGTTTTTTAATGCCTGAGGCTACAGTAGCGCGCTCTTTCCATTTTAATCTAAGCTCTCTGACTTGGCATAAGCATATATTCACCACCAGCTTCAAAAGCCGTTCCACCTTCATCAGAGTAACGCATATTACTCGATAATGAAGTGTCCTTTTAGATGTAGAGCCTTCAAAGCTGGAAGAAGACCATGCCACTGACTGACCTGACCCCAGAAGAGCACCAATGGACGGAGGAGATGTTCAAACTCCTGCGCATCAATGCAGGTGGTGAAGAGGGCGCAGAAGGAGGCGCAGCAGCGGGGGGCGCTGCATCCGTTGACACACCTGCGGATTTTTCTCAGCTTGAGCATTCAATTTCTGAGCTAAGTACCAAAAGCGATATTCTGAGAAATTATAAGGCGCTTAGTTCTTCTTTCAAAAAGCTTGATAAAGCAACGCAGTCTGCCCTCAAGGCGGCACTGGCTGCTATCCATGAGAAAGACAAGCAAGCCGTTGTTTCCGCAGTGTCTGCATTGCAAAAGTGCGTTTCAGAGCATTCTGAACTGATCAGTGATGCCGAAAGAACGCTCTCTGAATTATCAGATGAAGTTAATGGCTTGCGACAGGAATACAATGAACACGCAGGCCGTAAGGCTGAGTTTGTGAAGCGCGCCTACTTTAGTAAGACCAACGCCAAAAAGCTCAGCAAATTCTCCTCAGCTTGTGAGGATGTGAGCAAGGAGCTCACCCACGCTGAAGCAAGCGTCCAGGCTCGTAACATTGATGATGTCAACAAAGCTCTCAAAACATCCACCAAAAGCCTTCAAAAACTGCGCAAAGAGATGGATTGGCTCGACACTTCAGAAGCAAGCAAGTCCGAAAGCAAACGCATGGGTGATGAAAAACTTCAGGGCAATTTGACTTCTGACTATGACAAGAAGAGAGAGAGTTGGCGCCCTCAGGTTTGCTACAACGCTGCAATGAAAGTTGGGGTTATCGAAGGCAACCTGCCTGAATTTATGCGAGCAAGTCTGATGGGTGAGAACAAGGTGAATGGCTATCCGGAAGGTTATCCGGAACTGATGGGAATATCTCCTGAAACAATTGAAAAAGAGTTCGACCACACCAAAGTGGAAGAGTCCGGAGTTCTAAATTTTGTTGATGATAGAACCGGCCATATTTCTCATACAGCGTATCTTCAAAAGACGGACAAAGGATCTGTCGAGCTTTATCACACCAATTGTCAAACGCTGGATATGGCCTTGTTAGGTAAAGCGCAGAATATCCCGAAAGCAGGATTGGTGACACATTATGAACTCAGTGATCCCGACACGCAAAACAGGTTCCAGGAATGGTTGAACAAGGGATACAGCTTCAAACACACCCCAGCTTCCGACCTGAAATAAAAAAGCGCCGCATATTTGCGACGCTTTGAAGATGAATTGTAGATGCGGTTAGCTCTGAGTGAGGATGAGACCTAGTAGTCCAAGCCCGCCTACAATGATGCGCCACCAGCCGAACAACGCGAAGCCATGTTTGGAGACATAATCAAGCAAGCTGCGTACAACAAAGAAACCGGCAATAAAGGAAGAGACCAGCCCGATGATAATCAGGGTCCAGTCATCCTGCCCCAACGCGTCCTTGTTTTTCAGAAAGTCAAAAACAAACGCACCAACCATGGTTGGCATTGCTAGGAAGAATGAAAACTCCGCCGCTGACCGTTTGTCAGTGCCCATCAGCAAGGATGCGACAATCGTAGCGCCACTACGAGACACGCCCGGGATCATCGCCATGCACTGTGCAAAGCCAATCTTGATGTAAAGCGAAAGCGGATAGTCTTCCACGTTGGTATAGCGTGCTTGCAAAGGCATTTTATCAACCAGCAGCATAATGATGCCACCGAAAATCAGCGTTACGCAGACCAGAGCGGGAGTTTCAAACAAAACCGCCTTGATAAAATCGTAGGCCAGCGCGCCAATCGCTGCAGCAGGTAGAAACGCAAGCAGAACACCTATTGTGAAATGCCGGGCTTTTGCACTTGTTGGCAGTGCAACTGCAATTCTTGTGAGCCGTGTGAAGTAGACACTCAGGATTGCTGCGATAGCTCCAAGCTGGATCATCACCTCAAAGGCGCGACCTTCACTTTTAAACCCGATAAAATGCCCGATCAGCAGCAGATGCCCTGTGGAGGAAACTGGGATGAATTCAGTCAGGCCTTCAATGATGCCGAGCAGCAATGCGCCGACGATACTTTCAGTTGTCATTAAACGATGGTCTCCACGAATTTTCCCCAGATGTCATTGGTGAGGTTGTCCCCGTGTTTTCGTATGGTTTACCGTCTCAAGACTCTTTTGAGACAAATTACGTTTCTATAGCAACCTTTTGGTTACAGGTTTGCTCATAAATCAGAACAATGCTCAAGCTCTATCATCATCCTTTCTCTCCTGAATCGCGCTTCGCACGCTTAGCGCTCGGAGAATATGGAACTCCGTTTGAATGTCAGACGGAGTACCCTTGGGCACGTCGTCACGACTTCCTCATGATGAACCCAGCAGGAACGCTTCCCGTTCTGAAGGAAAATGATGGCCCTGCTGTGTGCGGGCCCATGGTTATCATGGAATACTTGGACGAAACTCGCGGCTATGCGATTCCTAACAGCCGCTTGTTGCCAGATCATCCTGAAGCACGTGCAGAAACGCGTCGTCTCGTCTCTTGGTTTTTGCAAAAATTCCTCGGTGAGGTTATTGGCTACATCGTGCAAGAACGCATTTACAAACAGGAGATGCCGGATAGCCAGGGTGGCGGACAGCCAGACTCAAGCATTCTTCGGATCGCACGGGTCAATATGCTGAACCACTTGCGCTACATCGGATACCTTGCCGCGACACGTAAGTGGCTGGCTGGTGATCGGCTCACATTCGCTGATCTGGCCGCAGCAAGTCTTCTCTCCTGTGCAGACTATCTTGGTGAAGTTCCATGGTCCGAGGACGAAAACGTGAAGAGCTGGTACGCGCGGATGAAATCTCGTCCGAGCTTCCGCCCAATTCTGGCGGACAAGATGCTCGGCATGCCAGCGGCGAAGACCTACGCGGATCTGGACTTCTAAAACCTCATTCAGACACACAGCTAACGGAAAAGCAGGCTGCTCGCGTTAAAGCAGACCTGATCAAGCGTGCACGTGCAGTTGGGTTCGATGACGTCCGTATCACCACGGCTGATGCGATCCCGCTCGCGCCAGAGCGCCTGCATCACTTCATCGAGCAAGGTTATCACGCCACAATGGAATGGATGCCGGAAACAGAAGTCCGGCGTTCAAGCCCGTTGGAACTGTGGCCGGAAGCCCGCTCTGTTGTTATGCTGGCGATGAATTACGGGCCGGATGTCGACCCGATGGAAATGCGCGACAAGCCAGATAAGGCGCACATTTCGGTCTATGCTCGTAATCGTGATTACCACGACATAGTCAAAGGCAAAATGAAAGAGCTGGCTAGCTTGTTGGTCTCCAAAGGTGGTGGGGATGTAAAAGTATTTGTCGACACTGCTCCGGTAATGGAAAAGCCTTTGGCTCATTCCGCTGGGCTTGGCTGGCAAGGCAAACACTCCAATCTGGTGTCCAGAGAGCTTGGCTCCTGGTTTTTCCTTGGGGCGATCTTCTCAACCCTGGATTTGCCACTGGATGAGCCTGAAGTCGACCATTGTGGCAACTGCAAACGCTGCCTCACAGTTTGCCCGACTGAGGCCTTTCCAGCGCCGTATCAAGTGGATGCCAACCGGTGTATTTCTTATCTGACCATCGAGCACCATGGTCCGATCCCACTGGAATTTCGCAAGCCAATAGGCAACCGCATCTATGGCTGTGATGACTGCCTCTCTGTTTGCCCGTGGAATAAGTTTGCTCAGTCTGCCAGCGAAGCCAAATTGCAAGCCCGCGAAGACCTGATGGAACCAGCCCTTGCAGATCTGCTGCAAATGGATGATCCAACCTTCCGCAAGTTCTTCTCCGGTTCTCCGGTAAAACGGATTGGCCGCAACCGCTTCATCCGCAACTGCCTCATCGCAGCAGGCAACAGCGCAGAAGAAAAGCTCATCCCCCAGGTGCTGAACCACCTGCGAGACAAAGACGAAACCGTCCGCGCCACCGCAGTCTGGGCCCTAGCCCAACTTGCCTCCACCACCGATTTCGAGAAGCACAAGTCAGTATTGTTGGTGGATGAACAAAGTGATGTGGTCAAAGCTGAATGGGAACAAGGCATCTCGTAAGGCCGTGGCGCTTAGCTCAAATCGTTAGAGGTACGTACAATCAGCACTAATTGTCCCTTTGAAAGTTTAAGGGAAATTTGAAGGCTTTGCCACGAGGCCAATTTATTTACCCTGCACCTAAATAGATTGGTTGGTAGGTGTGGATGCCCTGTATATTTCTGAATAAACACAAGCTCCTCTTTATACATATACCCAAAACAGGAGGTCGCTATATTACAGAACGCTTTAAAGAAAACCAAGGTTTGCTCGGAGGCGTGGAGCACTTTGGGTGTTCGACGCATATCTCTCTCAGAAAACTCCAGGTCCATAAAAATTTTCTTGAAAGAGAGATACAGGACTATGAAGCATTTTGCGTTGTCCGCAATCCATGGGATCAGGCTGTTTCAATGCATAAGTTCGTGCGGACGGCAGTGCGTCGTAGGGTAAAGGATCGACTGTTGGGTAAAGAGGTGAAACGCGATACGTCATTATTGGGGGATCTGAATATACTGCGCCAGCGCTACCTTTGTTCATTTGACTACAATGTGAAAGAAAGGATTAGGTATCAAAGACTGAAAGAAAAGGGGACTTTGCCGCGCCAGCAGTTAGATTGGGTAAAGTCTGATCAGTGCGTAAAGACCCATGTTCTACGATTCGAGAGTTTCTTGGAAGATATCAAGGTGTTACCCAAAGAAGTAGCAAATTGTTTGAATGGGTTTGTCTCCAAACCTCAGCCTTATCATGATTGGTTTTCTCCCAAATTGGCTGGAATTATAGAACAGGCTTACAAACCAGATATCGAAGCGCTTGGCTACAAGTTTTAATTATCCAACCTCTTCATCTCATGAGTGTTAATCAGCGCTTTGTACTCCAATGAAGCAGAGTGATGTCAGGGCACCTCTTCTTGAGGCGCCTTGTCAATCAGGCAGTGTCGCTTGCCTTCACATACTTAAACTCAGTGAGTTTCTCAGAGAGTGCCCAGAGTTTTTCCTGAAGCTCTGCATCCACTACTGGGCCAGAAAGTTTCACAGGACTCGGGTTGCCCCATAGCCCGAAGCGTGGTCCCAGAAAGGCGCATTCCGCAATATCTGGAGCCGTTGCTGCAGCTAATTGTGGGCGACATCCAAACTCAACCGGTCGTGCCAGAAACCGAGACAGCCATCCTCCCATCCCGATGGACTGCTGACGTTCCGTTGCTGTCAGGCCAGGGTGTGCAGATACTGATTTGGCTGAAGAGCCTGCCGCTTCAAAACGCCGTTGCAATGCAAACATGAAGAGTAGATTTGCAAGCTTACTATTACCGTAGAACCCCAAGCGAGAATAAGGTCGCTTTTCTGAATGCAAATCTTCAAGATCCAGTTTTGCTGCTCTGTAACCGCCGCTGGAAACGGTTACGACGCGAGCATTTGGCGTCGCAAGGAGTGTTTCAAACAATAATCCGGTCAGTAAAAAGTGACCCAGATGGTTGGTTGCCATATGCATTTCCCAACCTTCTTTGGTGTGCATTCGTTGCTCTAGGTTTACGACACCTGCGTTGTTCAGCAGAATATCCAACTGCTGATGCTTTGTAGTGAAAGCCTTTGCAAACCGGTGAATGCTCTTCCGGTCTGTCAGGTTAAGAGGGAGCACCTCCAGAGAAGCTGAGCTGACCTTCTGGCGGACACGTGTGATCGCAGTCTCACCCTTTTCGATGGACCTACAAGCAATCACTACATGTGCACCGCGCCTTGCTAGTTCCAACGTGGACTGAAAACCAAGGCCGATGTTGCCGCCCGTAACCACAGCCGTTTTGCCTGCGAGGTCTTGACTGTTTTTATTATTTGGCTGTTGTTGCAAAGTATCTCTCCTGAGATTGTTAAAATAACAGAACAGCGGTAGTTTATTTGGAGAGTTTGCGAGAGTCAATAAACGACCGATGGTCGTTTATGTGCCATGCGGAAGAGTGATTAAGAATATGAAAGAAAAATCAAAAGCTTATCAGCGTGCACGTACAGCAGAACATTTTGCTGAACGAGAGAAGATGATCCTGACGTCAACGCGTATTCTTATGGATAGAGAAGGTATTGAAAACACGAGCCTTTCCGCTGTCGCTCGGGAAGTTGGTCTCGCAAAATCCAGCCTCTATCGATATTATGAAAGCCGGGAGCAAATTCTGGTAGCATTGCTTCAGGAGGAGGCAGATCTTATGATCGCTGACTTCAAGAAGTCTCTGAGTGAGCCGAAAAGCAAGCAAGACCTGACAAGCATTGCAAAGCTCTGGGCCAAGGTTTGCTTCGCGCATCCGCGCCTGTGCTTGTTGGTCAGTCAGCTTTCCCCAATTCTGGAGCACAACCTCTCAACGCAGCGCATTGTGGAAGCCAAACTACAGTTCCTGCAGCGCCACCACCAGATGGCAAAGATACTGGGCGCTGCCCTACCGTACATCAGTGAGGCAGGGGCTCTTGCTGCAGTTCAGTACGTTTTCACAATTGTTGCAGGGCTTTGGCCGATGAAGGCAGAACGCAAACATGCACTGGCAGCGCTAGAACATCCTGAACTGGCTCATTTGAAGACAAACTTTGAGGATACGCTGGCCAGCGCAATTGAACTGTGCCTGCTCGGTATTCTGGCGAAAGAGCAGAACTGGGAGCCTATGTTGGAATAACAGCGGCTACTGCCGCTGCCTCAACCGTTTCTTGATCTGGCGCTTCTCCCAATCACCACCAAATGGATTGATAACCTCAAACACACTCAAACCATGAGCAACGAGGCCGATGCCAAACCCAAAAGCAACCCACAGGAACCAGAGGTAACCTGGAGAAGTGAGCAGGTTCAGTACCGCCAAAGCTGTGATCACAACGGCGTACTGGATGAGGTTCATGTAAAAGCTTCGTATATCCCGCACATACTCCATGGCTTCCTGCTCCTTGCCGGAAAGCTCGGGTAAAATTCCATTGGATGCTGAGGGCATGTCCTGTTCCTTCCTGAGATCACCAAAATCCGTGTCCAGAGCAGAAGCAATGCATTTCAGGGTTTCGGGGCTTGCATTCGCGCCACGTTCAATGCGCTGCAGCGTCCGCGTGCTAATACCTGCCATGTGTGCGAGCTGTTCCTGAGAAAGCCCTTTTTCAATGCGTAATTTTCTGACAATCACGGAAAAAATCCTGTTCTTCAACTAGGAACAATCTGGAAGCTTCTTAAATAAAACACCACGACAAACAGCCGACATGATCACGACACGAGCAGGACATCGCAACCTAATGCCCTGTAAAATAACAGAATTTATTCAGAGCATTGTCCGAAGCACCTTCACCAATGCGGTGCATTCTTCAGTGGTTCCGATAGAAATACGCAGCCAATCGTTGATCCGTTCTTTCTTAAAGTACCGAACCAGAATGCCGTGCTCTCGCAAATCTGCATGTATCCGCTCCGCCGGCACATGGGCATGAGAGGCGAAAATGAAGTTCGTTGAAGATGGCAACACCGTAAAGCCGAGTGTCTGGAGGTTCTCGGTAAGCTTCTCTCTATCAGCAACAATCTGGTCGCGCGTCTTCTCAAACCATTCCGTGTCCTCCCAGGCAGCAAGCGCGCCTGCAAGCGAAAGCCTGTCGAGCGGGTAGGAGTTGAAGCTGTCCTTGACCCTGTGCAATCCCTCAATCAAGTGCGGCTGCCCTACCGCAAACCCGACACGCATTCCAGCAAGGCTGCGTGACTTCGAGAAGGTCTGCACCACCAGAAGGTTGTCATAGTCCGGCACCAGCTGAACTGCACTTTGCCCGCCAAAATCGATGTAAGCCTCATCGACAAGAACCACGACATCCGGATTTGCCTTGAGGATTGCCTCGATATTCTCAAGTGGCATAGCGAGCCCGGTTGGCGCATTCGGATTTGCGATGACGACACCACCACAAGCCCCGGAAAAGTCACTCGGATTGATACAGAAGTCACTGTCGAGAGGGGCCAGCTGATACTCAATCGAGTAAAGCTTACAATAGGTTGGGTAGAAGGCGTAGGTGATCTCCGGGAAGAGAATCGGTTCTTTCCCACTGAAGAAGGCATGGAACGCATGCGCCAGCACCTCATCACTGCCATTACCTGCAAAGATATGATCAGAGGTCAGCTGAAGAGAGGATGCAATGCCTGCTCTGAGATCAGAGGCTGATGGGTCGGGATACAACCGTAACGCATCGCCTGTGGCAGCAGCAATCGCTTCCAATGCACGTGGAGAGGGACCCCATGGGTTCTCATTGGTATTCAGTTTGATAAAGGTCTGATGCTTCGGCTGTTCACCCGGTGTGTAGGGCTCCAGTTTTTGGACAATCGGGCTCCAGAACCTGCTCATATCTCAATCCAATCTCAGCACATCGCAATCAAGAGTGCATCTTTAAACCGGTAGAGCCTAAGAGCGCTTGGACAACGCGTCATTCAACACGCATTGCATGCGATAATAGGTTTCCACCTCTTCCTCGGAAAATACCTTCGCGAACTCTTCTATCCGTTTCATCTCGGCCTTGCGAACTTTTTTAATCAGCGCTTTGCCTGATGGTGTCAAACAATAGAACACGGACCGCTTGTGTCGCGGATTACTCATTTGTTCCACTTGCTCCTTGTCGAGCAATTCTTTGAGGACCTTGGCCACAAACTGGCGCTTCAGCTGTAGAAAATCAGTCAGTTGCGGTGCTGTTGCCTGCTCCAAAGCAAGCGCAGCTTCCAGCACAGCACGCTGACCGACAGTAAGATCGGTTCCTTCTAGATCCGCCTCAACCCGATTGCTGATGGTACGGAGCAACGGGCGGGTCATCTGTATGCCAGCATAGAGCATTTCAGGTTTGGTTTTTGGTTTTTTAAGCATCTGAATTACTTGATTTAATTTCCTATATTGTCAATAAAATTGACAAATACTACATCCTGTCTTATTCCTAACCTACAGATTTTCAAGTGATCTCAAAGGAAAATGAGTACAGATCATGAGTTTTAAAAATCTCGCAGAGCGTCAGATACTGAAAGCACAAGCAGAAGGGCAACTGGACAATCTTGAGGGAGAGGGCAAACCACTGCCAGCGCGTGCGCCCGGTTCTCTTGATACAGCTGCAGGCATGAGGATCATGGCTGATGCCGGGGCTGTGCCGCGTGAGATTGAATTGAAGAAAGAGATAGATGCTCAGCGGCTTGTTGTTCAAAAAGCAGAAGGTACGCCAGACTGGAAAGTCGCAATGGCAAAACTGGCGGACCTGCAACTCCGCCATGCTATTGAACAAGAAGCTCGAAGAAAGTTCTTCACGTGAGTTGCTGAGCGCACTCAAAATGAAGGCGCGAAACAGATGTCGATCTCTTACGTTCAGCTAGGAAATTCCCAGACCGGTGAGATTATTCTGTATTGCTGCCTCAAAGCAGCGTCAGGTCGTGAACTCAGAGAACTCCTCAACCACATCAAGATAGACCTGATGCTTGAACGGGATCACGAGACCAGCAAGGTTCTCGGCCTTTTCCCAGCGCCACTCGCAAAACTCCTGAGCATGCCCATCAGGTGGTGTCAGGATGTTGATTTCGCTGTCATCGCCATCAAAGCGGAATGCAAACCAGCGCTGTGTTTGGCCACGATACTTAGCCTTACGCACTTGGCGTTGAATTTCCTCAGGAAAATCGTAGGAAAACCAGTCAGGCGCTTCAGCCAGCAGCGTGATGGACTTTACAGAAGTCTCTTCATAAAGCTCACGCTTCGCGGCTTCCAGCGGGTCTTCACCCTTGTCCAGACCACCCTGTGGCATCTGCCAGGCAAACTCTTCAGGAATAGGCAGCTTGTCGCCATAGCGTTTGCCAGCCCAGACAAGCCCATCCCGATTGATAAGCATGATGCCAACGCAAGGACGGAAGGGAAGGGCACTGTAATCGGTCATGTCTGGTCCAATAAAGAGAGTTAAGAGTATATTCCAGAAACGTGGCTTCGGTTCTCAGATAGGAATACGCGCAAAGTAAAGAGCTGAAGCATCATGCGTGACGTTCCATAAATGCGACAGGTTCTAGCGCGTGGAATTGATGGCAGAGCTGATTGGAACAAGAGAAAGACCGCGCTCCTCCAGCCGCTGTGACCACATCTCCAAAGCATTCAACGTAACAGGAAAAGCAGTCGCGGTTGCGACGGCAATTCCGCGTTGACGGGCAATTGTTTCCAGTTCCAGTAACTGTGTGCCAATGGCTTCGGCGCTCAGGTTCTGGTCCAGAACCAGGTCAGCCTGCACAAATGGTACTTTCTGTGTTCCGGCAACTTCGCTCGCTCTGGAGCGTGGTGAAGAACCATCATCAACATACATCAGGCCGCGATCACGAACCTTGCTGAGGAACTCACTCATACGGGTCTCGTTGGAGGTGAAGCGGTCGCCCATGAAGTTGACAAGTCCAACATAATTGCTGGTCTGCCCGAGAACCCAGGAGAGGCGCTCCTCGTTCTGCTTCCTGTCAAGATTGGTCAGCAGGCTTTGCGGGCCAGCATCGTTGTCAGGATAATCAAACGGTTCCATCGGAGCTTGAAGAAGCACTTCGTGCCCGGAAAGACGGGCAGACTTCATCCAGCTGTTGATGTCATCGCCATAGGGAGAAAGTCCCAGTGAAATGTCTGCGGGAAGATCCTCAATGGCTTTGAGTGTCATGTCGGAGTTGAGCCCGATACCATTGATCAAAATAGCAATCCGCGCCTGAGTCAGTGCTGCAGGATTAGGTCGGCGTGCATAGGCATCCAGTGGACGAATACCCTCAGCAGAGATCTTTGGAAGGGAGCCAAACTTATTGGGCTCAAGCAGTTGATCAATCGGGTCGGTAGAAAGTGACTCGCTTGAGAAACCTCCATCAAGCCCCTCATAGTCAACACGTCGTGCCAGATCGACAATTGATGTTGGTCCGCTGGCCTGATCTTGCGCGTTTGTACCTGTCGGGCGAGTCGGGCGATAGTTGCCATCTGGCCCGAAGCCACTGGTATCATACTGGTCAGAGCCAATCTGGCCCAACTGAGAACCGTCCGGTAGATCAACAATCTCGATATCGCTGGGAGCAACACCATCAAGAGCGCTGGAAAGCTCGATGGTCGCCATTGGCTCACCACCGTTAGGGTCATCAACAATGCCGATCCAGATAAAGCCGGTGGTGAAAATAACAGTCATGATGGCGACACCAATCAGGCCGAGCGGCAATCGCCCGATGCTCCGACGCTTGTTCATTCCAAGCGGAGCTGTCAAATCGCTCCTAACCATTGGTGCCCCCACCCTGTCATAAAATTCCGCCGCGCCAAACGAAGGTTTAGCGCGGCGTCCTTAATCACTTTATAGCATATCCCCGAAATGTAGCTACCGGTTTTCGGAGAGGTATATGCCTGAAAACAAATAGATAGAAATCGAGCGCTCCGGATGAAGCGCTCGATACTCTGAATTATTTGGATTCGTTTGCTGCACTGTCTGCACTTGGCGGGAAGGCGGCATCAGTCTTCTCGCCGCGGAGCAAGGATTTTGCCAAGTTCAGCTGTACGTCTTTGTCTTTGTCCTGTGGCACGTAAGCCTGACTACCAGAACCTTCATCGCCTTCTTCAGCCTGAAGGTGACCACGCAGACCCGCTTCACCTTTGGTTTCAGCACGGCCTTTCAGCTCATCAGGCAGTTCCTGCAAGGAAATGATGTCAGGGCGGATACCCTTAGCCTGAATAGAGTTGCCAGACGGCGTGTAATAACGGGCAGTTGTCAGACGGATCGCACCATTTGCACCAAGTGGAATGATGGTCTGGACAGAACCTTTACCGAAGGAGCGTGTACCCAAAATAGTTGCGCGGCGATGATCCTGCAGAGCACCGGCTACAATCTCGGAAGCCGACGCAGAACCGCCATTCACCAGAACGATCACAGGCGCACCTTCAGTCAAGTCACCATTACGAGCGTTATAGCGCTGGGTCTCTTCAGCATTACGGCCACGGGTAGAAACAATTTCACCACGGTTCAGGAACGCATCAGAAACAGCAATCGCCTGATCCAGCAAACCACCTGGGTTGTTGCGCAGATCCAGCACAAAGCCTTTCAGGTTATCTTCACCGATTTCAGCAGTCAGCTCATCAACAGCGTTTTCCAGGCCATCAAAGGTCTGTTCGTTGAATTGCGTGATGCGGATGTAACCGATGTCGTCTTCTTTGTTCCAGCGAACAGAGCGAATGCGGATCACATCACGGGTGATGGTGATATCGGTCGGTTCGTTGATACCTTCACGACGCACTGTAATGACGATGTCTGTATTGACCAGACCGCGCATTTTCTCGACAGCCTCATTCAAGGTAAGGCCCATAACCTGTTCCCCATCAAGATGGGTAATCAGGTCGCCTGCCTGTACGCCTGCTTTGAAAGCGGGAGTGTCGTCAATCGGAGCAACAACCTTCACAAGGCCGTCTTCCATGGTCACTTCAATGCCAAGGCCACCAAACTCGCCGCGGGTTTGCACCTGCATGTCGCGGAAGCTTTTTGGAGGCAGATAGCTGGAGTGCGGATCAAGGCTGGTGAGCATGCCGTTGATAGCGGTCTCGATCAGCTTGGAGTCAGCTGGCTCCTCTACATAATCAGAGCGGACACGTTCAAACACGTCGCCAAACAGATTGAGCTGATTGTATGTATCAGGAGACGCAGCAGAAGCTGGTTCAGCAAATCTGAATGGTGCCTGAGAATATGTTACGACCGCCGTAGCCCCCATGACTACGCCAACCAACAAAAGCGATGCTTTCCGTATCATCCGCGAACCTTTTCGTTTTCGGCGCGTGACCACCATGGGTTGGGGTCGATTGCAGTGCCGTCTTTCCTGAATTCTACATATAAAACTGGCTGGTCCAAACTAAAATTAAGGTTATTAGCGCTTGCGAGGCGCGTTTCTCCCATTTTAGCAATTGGCTCTCCAGCAAGAATAAACTGCCCTAACTCCACCATGACATCGTCCAGCCCGGACATAAGGACATGGTATCCGCCGCCTGCATTAACAATTACCATCTGCCCGTAAGACCGGAAATCCCCTGCATACACCACCCAACCATCAGTGGGGGAGGTGACTTGGGCATTCGGGCGTGTTGCAATGGATTGGCCAGTGGTTACGTTGCCAAATCCATCTGCAACCCCAAAGTCTTGCAGGAGTGTTCCGGACACCGGATCAGGCAAAAGCCCAAGGGTCTCCGAAAAAGCAACAACCGGTTTCAATCGGCTCGGATCAGCAAACGGATCACCAGAGGCGATCCGGTTTTGCCGCTCAATGTCCGCAAGTCGCGCTGCTTCCGCTGCACGACGGCTGCTCTTCACTTCTCGCTCAAGGGTAGCAAGCAACTCTTTCAAAGAGGTTGCCTTTTCGGCAAGTTCCTTGGCGCGAGCCTTCTCGGCTTCCAGCGCTGCAAGGCTTTCCTGCCGTGCTGCCTTCTTCTTTTCCAAAAGCAATTCAACACGATGACGCTCTTCCGCCATCTGTATTGCACCACTTCGAACCCGGTTGCGCTCTGCTTCAATTTTTGCTCGAAGCCGAGACAGTTCAGCAAGATCACTCGCTAGCGCTTCTGCTTCAATCCGCACTTCCGGCATGATTGAGTTGAGCAGGATCGCACTGCGTACCGCACCAAGAGCATCCTGAGGACGCACGACCATAGCTGGCGGTGGGCGATGACCGATCCTTTGCAAAGCGCTTAAAACTTCAGCTAAAACATCTTTACGTTCATTCAATGACGCCCGGACAGATTGCTCATTTTTTCTGTGTCGGCCTAACCGTGCTTCAGTGGCTTCCAGCTGGTTTTCGAGTTTTTTCATGCGCTCACCCGTGCGGATTAACTCTCCGCTCAGGCTCTCACCATCGCGCTCCAACGCACGAATGGACCGTTGAATTTCTTCACGCTTCTCTTTGGAAAGGGAGATGTTTTCATTCAAGCTGCGAAGTTCTTTTTCCCGCTCCTGCTTCTGGAGCAGAGCAAGTGCAGCCGGGTCTTCGGGATCAATCTTGCCATCTTCAATTTTAAAGGAGACGTTCGTCAGTTTTTGCGCAGTACTTTGCAGCGGCAGAACAAGCGCAACCGCAAAAAACAAGGCAAAGCTTGTCACCGATCGGAGGATCAGGTTTCCCCTAAAACGCAACAACTGAACTCCCAAAGTACAGCAACCGACTGAACCGCTGACCTTAATACTAAAATATCGACGCAGACCAACCCTGCTAAAACACAGGAACGCAGCCCCAAAGTTAACGCCGAGGATAATGCTCCTAACAGCGTTAAGGAAGTGTCAACCACGTTGCAGGCTTACCGACTTCCAGCAAAAACATCAATATCTGCAATTGATTTGTAATATTCAGCTGTACCTATCAGGTGCTTTGTAGTGAAGAAGCAAAAGGAAGGACGAAATAGGGTAGCTTCTGAATTAACACCAGTCCTCAGTACTTATGAAAGTTCAGGTGTCTTGGTCTTGTCAGAAAATGCCGCATCACAAGCATTGCGAAGGTCTTCGTGCAAAGTATGTTTGCTTTCGTCAACCGGCCCAATTTCATCTCGATCTGTCTTCCAGCTCGTACTAATAGCATTGAAATGGCAGAGTGTTGCTGACCGCAAAAACGGTTTTAGGCGCGTAAAAAATGGGTGTAGCCAAGCAGCGTGTTTCGGCTCGGGCCGAACGCCGTGGGCCTTGAACTGAATACTCTGGGGAATCCGCGAAGGAACTGCCACCCATTTTCGATGTGTCGCCGTTGGTGGATTGGTTGTGTGCAAAAACATATTATGGCGACGATCATCAAGAGATTTGAGCTCATTGATACTTGCATTAGTCACTGGCTCGATCCAAACCCCGGGAATAAGGAAATAACCCAAAAAGCTATCTTTTAAACCGGAAAATATAGATACGCCTTTTTCACAAATGACAAACTCATCGACATCGCAAAACAGAAGTGCGTCAGAAGTTTGAACATATTTCCAACGAAGTATTTGAAGTATTGAGCGTTGTAGGAATTTGATGTCACGCATCTGAGGCGGTCCATACGGGAAAGGCGCGTGGACCACTTCAAATTCAATATCGAGGCCGGATTGCTCAAGCGCCTGATAAATTTCCTGTACGCGTTGAACACCCTGGCTGTTTTCAAAGAGAACGAGCGCGTTCACGCCGTGGTTCACTACGTTAAACTTGATCCAGTCGAGGATCCAGCACACAGGGGTCTCTTTGCATAGTGTAGAGAGTGTACGTTTACCTTCAAACCGCTTTGCAGCGCTCGCGCTCACGTTGATCTGGGCTCGGACACCGTTTAGCGTCATATCCACCGTATCGATAACTTGGTCAGGTGCTACTTTGATCCAGATTTCGTGAATCTGCTTTAGTTTTCGATGTTTAGTGCGAAGTTTCCTATCGCTTATCGAGAACGTCGCTTTTGCAAGTTCTTTCTCAAAACCCAATGGTTTAGGACCAACGAGAATTATGTTCTTGCCATCAAAGGACCTGAAGCAATCATAGAATAAGGTCGATGAGTCAAACTTGTCTTGGAAATCTTCTTCTCTATGCTTTTTGCTTGCTGGAAAAATACGTTTTAGGCCAAATGTTTCCAGCTGTACTGCGCTGTCGGTAAGATACGTCAACATAGAGAAATCTTTAAGTCTATAGAAAGGATTGAGCTTGGTTCGTTCTACCTGTGCTCTAGCCTGTTAGATAGATAGGTTTTCTCTGATCAATCTTGTGTCAGTCACTAAGATAAATACTGTTGCACTATTACCAGTTGTTCGCTCGATAATCGGTTTTCGCAAAGGAGTTTGTGCAACCTCCACATCACTCACGCCCGGTGATACGGATGTCCTGTCAGTATCGTGATGGCGCGGTAGATTTGCTCGCCGCAGAGGATCCGGACGAGTTGGTGAGGCCATGTCATGGAGCCGAGAGCGAGCTTCAGGTCTGCGCGTTGCAGCAGCGCCTGGCCATGGCCGTCGGCACCGCCAATGGCGAGCACCATGTCTGAAACACCCTGATCGGCCCAACCGCCAACCTTTTTGGCAAAGACTTCGCTGGAAAGTGCCTTGCCGTGCTCATCCAGTGCAATCAGGATCGCACCGGAAGGAAGCGCATTGAGCAGCAGTTGCGCCTCTTCGTCTTTTCGATCATTTGTGCGGGAGGCTCGGCTCTCTGAAAATTCCACCACGGACACAGAAGTAATGCCAACGGAACGGCCAGCTTTGCGGGCTCGGTCCAGATAGCGTTCAAGCATGTCCTTTTCCGCGCCAGCTTTCATTTTGCCGACGCAGGCAATCGTGACTTTCATGAAGTCTCCGGGATTAGATCGTCGTGACCCGCAAAAAAGATCTCATGCAGATGGAGCAGCACCTGCATCAGCGGCATTTGCCCAGACTCTCTCAATCCCCCAAAGGGGCAGAGAATTGACTGGTGTAATAGTCAGTGCTTCAAAGAAGCACTGATACTATCCGATGAACTGCGTCGGTGCAGAGCTATCCGCAGACCACATTTTTTCTACATTGTAGAAACTGCGGACTTCTGGGCGGAAAATGTGAATGATTGCATCACCGATGTCGATGAGCACCCAATCACAATGCGGCATGCCCTCAACGCGAGCGTTACCGTAGCCAGCATCTTTCAGATCACGCAGCAGGTAATCAGCAACAGCACCCACATGGCGATGAGAGCGGCCAGAAGCCACAACCATGTGATCAGCCAGAGCAGATTTGCCTGTAAGATCTAGAGATACGATATCCTCAGCCTTGGAATTTTCCAGGCTGTTGAGGATCAGTGCAAGCACGTCCCCCTCATTAGTGGGATCATGCGGTTGAAGAGGAGCGATGGTGTCCGTCCCTTCATGTTGAGTTGTCATGGTCAGCTTAAGAGCCCTCGCCATGGTTAGAGAAAGCAGTACTCTGCCGGTCGAAAAGCCTGAAATGCACAAACTCAAGCCTTCCGTCAAGAAGAATACTCAGGTCCCTATGGCAATTTCAAGACACTACTTGCCGCAAAAAGCGTAAAGTTACCCTAGGGTGTGTCCTCTATTCCTCAGGAGGGTGGAAGAGGTTTCATCCAGCGGACCACGTAAAATGGTCCAGCACGGGGCTTTGCACTCAGGCAGTTGGTCTGCACTTTTTTCTTTTAATTGAGCAAAGGCATACCTTTGACAAACTTGAGCGGAAAGAGACGAAAGGGTCGCTTTAGGCCGGTCAACAATTGCCACAGGCACCCCTTCTATAATGCTCTGCCAGTTTTGCCAATGGTGAAAATTGGAGAGATTGTCTGCACCCATAACCCAGACAAAATTCAGATGCGGTCTGCGCAGCTTTAATTGCTCCACCGTACTTGCCGTGTAAGAGGTGCCAAGCACCTTCTCATAGGCCGTCACCTTCATGCGTGGATGCCGTGCCAAAGCCTGCGCGGCGGCAACACGTTCTTCCAAGGGCGCGAGGTTTCGGTGGCACTTCAGCGGATTTCCGGGCGTGACCAGCCACCAGATCTGATGCAGGTTTAGGCGCCGCAACGCTGTCTCTGCCACCATGAGATGGCCGGGATGTGGGGGATTAAACGACCCGCCAAACAAACCAATGCGATTGCCCGGAGCAGCATAGGGAAGGCGCATCCAGTCTGGTTGCACAATCCCAAGCTTGCCGTGGCTATCGCCCATTTTGGGGTCGGGGTTCGTCATGGACGCGTTTGGCCATTCCCGCGGACAACGTATTTAAAGCTGGTCAGCTGTTCCACGCCAACGGGCCCACGTGCGTGCATGCGGCCAGTCGCGATGCCGATTTCAGCACCCATGCCAAATTCACCACCATCCGCAAACTGTGTGGATGCATTGTGAAGAACGATAGCCGAATCCACTTCTGCAAGGAACTTGCGGGCCGCAATCTGGTCTTCTGTGATGATGCAGTCCGTGTGATTAGAACCGTATGTCCCTATGTGCTCAATCGCATCTTCCAGACCGCCAACAATCTTCACAGAGATGATCGCGTCCAGATATTCCGTAGACCAGTCGTCATCATTCGCCTCAGAAGCGGTCGGACACAGCATCATGACCTCTTCATCGCCGCGAATCTGACAGCCCTTTTGTTGAAGAGCAGCAAGAATTGGCGGCAAAATAGTTGCTGCAACAGCTTCATCAACCAGCAGCGTTTCAGCAGCACCACAAATGCCCGTCCGGCGCATCTTGGAATTGACGGTGATTTCAATCGCCTTATCCAGATCAGCCTTTTTGTCGATGAAGATGTGAACCAGCCCCTCAAGGTGCGCAAAAACAGGCACACGCGCCTCATCCTGAACGCGTGCAACAAGGCTCTTGCCACCACGCGGAATGATCACATCAAGATTGCCGTCCAGGCCTTTCAGCATTTCACCAACAGCAGCACGGTCTTTCACCGGTACAATCTGGATTGCATCAACTGGCAGTCCAGCATCTGCAAGGCCAGTTTGCAAAGCTTTATAGATAGCAAGGTTGGAGTTGATGGTGTCAGAACCGCCGCGCAGCACAACAGCATTACCAGCCTTCAGGCACAGTGCTCCTGCATCCGCAGTCACGTTCGGGCGGCTCTCATAGATAACGCCGATCACACCAAGAGGCGTGCGAACACGAGAGATGTCCAGACCGTTCGGGCGTTTCCAGTCTGCAATTGTGGAGCCGACAGGGTCATCCAGCTTGGCAATGTCTTCCAATGCGCAGGCAATGGCCTCAATGCGCTCTTCGTTCAATGTGCCGCGATCAATAAAGGATGTCAGCTGGCCATTGGCCTGCATGCTCTCCAGATCAATCGCATTCGCTTTGAGGATCTCAGGGGTTGCAGAGCGAACGGCAGCTGCCATCGCTTCCAGACCTTTGTTCTTCTGGCTTGTGGGGGCAATCGCAAGAGTACGTGCAGCAGCGCGTGCCTTCTTGCCAAGAGTTGCCATCAAGTCGCGAACATCGGTGTTGTCCGCATTTGCCACTTCAGAAGTATTCAGCATCTGCAAAACCCTTAAGTCATCACTGGTTGAACTTGGTCAACCTAAACAGTTTCTATGAATTGTCCAAATCAGATGTAGAGAGCACAAGGTCGTCCGTATGGACCATCTCTGCGCGTCCCGGATAGCCAACAATGGCTTCAATTTCTTTGCTGTTGCGCCCGATGATGAGAGAAGCCTCACCGTAATCATAGGCCACAAGCCCGCGACCCACATCGTGCCCGTCCGCATCTATAATACGCACCGCATCACCACGTGTGAATGTGCCATCCACTTTGGTCACCCCTGCTGGCAGCAAGCTTTTACCTGCCTTCACAGCTTTCAACGCGCCTGCATCCAGCTGAATGGTGCCATGCGGCTTCAGGTGACCGCTGATCCACGTTTTGCGGGCCCGGGAAGGTGAAGATGGAGCAGGGAACCATGTCGCCCGCGCGCCATTTTCAATTGCGTTGAGCGGGTTCATGGTCTTGCCACTGGCAATGATCATGGACGTGCCTGCACTCTGCGCAATCTTGGCCGCATCAATCTTGGTCTTCATACCGCCAGAGGAGAAGGCGGTTCCCGGTGCTCCGGCCATAGCCTCAATCTCCTGCGTCACCTGAGGAACCACAGGCAGGAAGATGGCATCAGGATCTGTCTGCGGAGCGGCAGTGTAAAGCCCGTCCACATCAGACAGCAGCACAAGAAGATCCGCGCTCGCCATGGTCGCCACACGGGCGCCCAGACGGTCGTTATCGCCATATCGGATCTCGGAGGTTGCAACGCTGTCATTCTCGTTGATGATCGGCACAGCGCCCATCTTCAGCAAAGTGCCAATCGTCTCGCGCGCATTGAGGTAACGGCGGCGCTCTTCCGTATCGCCGAGCGTCAGCAGAATCTGACCTGCCGTTAAACCACGCGCACCGAGAATTTCAGAGTAAGCCTGAGCAAGTGCAATCTGGCCCACAGAAGCGGCGGCTTGCGCCTGCTCCAGTTTGAGCGGACCAGCTGGCAGACCAAGCACACCACGTCCAAGAGCAATGGAACCGGAAGACACCACCAGCACTTCTTTCCCAGCTTCGGAAAGAGCCTGAAGGTCATCTGCCAGCGATTCCAACCACTCACGCTTCAATCGGCCCTTTTCTACCAGAAGGGCAGAGCCGATTTTTACGGTGATGCGCTTATAGTCGCTCAGACTTCGAGCCATTACGGGCGCCACTCCTCAATTCCATCAGAAGGAATGGAATTAGCTTCGTCTTGCTTATCCTTGTCAATTGCACGAATGATCATGCGCTGAGCAGTGTCGATGTTTTCACCACTGGCAGACGAAATGATCAAAGGCTTCTGACCGCAGGCTTCTTCAAGAGACTTAAAGCGCTCTTCGCGCAACTCGTCTGTCAGTGCATCTGCTTTGGAAAGACAAACAATCTCAGCCTTCTCATCCAAACCATGGCCATAAGCTTCCAGCTCACCGCGAATGGTGCGGTAAGAATCTGCCGGGTCTTCTTCGCCAGAGCCATCCACCAGATGCAGCAGAACGCGCGTCCGCTCCACGTGGCCAAGGAAACGGTCGCCAAGACCATGACCTTCGTGCGCACCACGAATAAGGCCCGGAATGTCAGCCAGTACAAAGCCGCGATTGTCGAGTTCACACACACCCAGGTTCGGGTGCAGCGTGGTGAACGGATAGTCTGCGATCTTCGGGCGTGCTGCAGAAACAGCGGAGAGGAAGGTGGATTTACCAGCGTTTGGCAGACCAACAAGGCCAGCATCCGCAATCAGTTTCAGACGCAGCCAGATCCACTTTTCTTCGCCTTCAAGGCCAGGATTTGCATGGCGTGGTGCCTGGTTGGTTGAGGATTTGAAGTGTGCGTTACCAAACCCGCCATTACCACCTTTCATAAGCAACAAGCGCTGACCAATCTCAGTCATGTCTGCCTGAACGGTCTCATTGTCTTCTTCAAGAATTTGAGTGCCTACAGGAACGCGAAGCACAACATCGTCGCCCTTGGCGCCGGTTCTGTTGCGGCCCATGCCATGCATGCCGATTTTAGCTTTGTAGTGCTGCGCGTAGCGATAATCGATCAGTGTGTTGAGGCCATCAACGCACTCAACCCATACATCACCACCACGGCCACCATCGCCGCCGTCGGGTCCACCTTCGGCAACATATTTCTCACGGCGGAAGCTGACGCTGCCCGCGCCACCATCACCAGACTTTACAAAGATCTTTGCCTGATCGAGGAATTTCATTTTATTCTCTTTCGTCCACCTGTGACGTTCTTTGGAGGACGTCATAAAGCCCTATTGCGCTCCCGCCAAGGGCGGAACGGCAAATCTGGCTAATTTTATTGCTTAAGCGTGTTCCCGAAAAGTGTCTAGCGCTTTCCGGAAAAGAATAAGCAATCTGGTTTATGGTTTGCTGCCTTGAACAGCCAAAAGGCTCACGAACATCAATTCGCAAGCCTTTCAATAATCAGATGCGCAAGAACAGATCTCTAAAGACAATTTGCTTTGGAGACTGAAACGTCAGGCGGCAATCGCCTGCATTGACGTCCATCTGTCCCGGGTCAGCGTAACTGTGGTGTAATCCATTTCGAGGTCACCACGTGCGCGGTTCTTCTCTTTGGTCTCGCCAGTCACCTCAAACCCGTTCTTCTGAAGCACATTCAGAGACTTTGGATTGATGGTGAACAGGCCAGTGTTCATCGCAGCCGCATTCAGCCGGTTGAATACATAATCGCAAACCAGATTGGTTGCTTCACTGGCATAACCTTTACCCCATTGGGATTTAGCTAGCCAGTAACCGAGGTGAGGTGTTGTCGAGACATTGCGGATGCCGATAACGCCGACAAGGCCTTCGCCATTGTCGATCACCCAGTTGATCTCTTCGCAGTGAGGTGTCGTGCGGCAATGGTCGAACCACCAGTCACCATCATCCTTTGTATAAGGATGCGGAACGACAGTCAGCATCTTGCTCACATCGAAATCGTTCAAAGACGCGTTATGAATATCAAAATCACCTTCGCGAAAATCGCGTAGGATCAAGCGCTCGGATTGTAACTCCGGGAACATGACAATCTCTTCTTATTCTTCTTGGAGCGCTTGGCTTATTGTCGCTGGCGCTCTTTCTCTTAAGTACACGAAGATAGCGTCAAACCCGTCGAACCATATGCTCGCAACGCGCCGGTGCTATCCAACCCTTGCTTTTGGTTCCTGAGATCTCAAGTGAAACTCTGCCACGAGTGCTGGGTGCAATCACAAAGGGACGAGGGAGCTAAAGGCTGTTGCCGCAACCTTGCTCAAAGACCCTATCCTGCCATCTGCTGAAAGTCGCGGAACGCATAAACAGTCGCGCCAGCCAGATCAGAAGAGCAGGACCCATCTTTCATTGCCCGATAAACACACACATATCGGAGAATCAAAGGTGATCGACGCCTGCACCTTTATTCACAGGGGGAACAAAGTAAGCAGGCAACAGCATCTTGGAGGTTTCAAAATCCGAGAGGAACTTAAAAGCTTGGGGGCGGTCACTATCTCGGACCACTCCCCATTGCAAGCGCTTAGAGCATATCCGTGGAATTTTTTTCACATAGTGAGGAATATTCGCACGAATATCGACAAATCCTGCAATGCAACCGCTAGGTGGCCTAACATCGGGTTTTCCCTCAATTTTTATGGGTTTTGTGAAAACATCAGGGAATAAGTTAGGATTTGACTCAGTAAAAACACAGAGAATTTAAAAAAATTGGTTCTACAGGCATCAAATGGAAAGCTGGATCTTTACTTATCAGTCAATATGTGGAATGCCGTCTCTACGTTAAGACTGTCGACCCTGTCTCCTTTTTAGGCGTCAGTGCACTCGATTTCGCCCTGACGCAACAAATCGCCATCTGCATGTCGCAGCGGCACACTAACTAGGAGATATCACGATGGCTAAAGGCACCGTGAAATGGTTCAACAGCACTAAAGGTTTCGGTTTTATTGCACCTGAAGATGGAAGCAAAGACGTATTTGTTCACATCTCTGCAGTAGAGCGCTCCGGTCTGTCTACTCTGGCTGATGGCCAGGACGTAACTTACGAACTGGAAGCTGGTCGTGATGGCCGTCAGAGCGCTGTAAACCTCGAAACCGTATAATTCGAGCTGTTTCAGTGAAAAAGAGCGCAGCAATGCGCTCTTTTTTTTTGTCTGGAGTTTGGCCCAGACACAGATAAACCAACAATGAGAGAGCCAACGGGCCACCATTCAGCCAAAACGCCCCCCTTACAAAATACCCTCTCCCAAAACCAGCACTCACATCATGCTTTGCTGTGATGTCAGCTGACCGTTTTCACATTCCATTCCCTTGCAATCTTGTTTCTCCTCACCAAACTTACTAGAGCTTAGTGTAAGATACGGTATCGTACCCACGTGAGAGACGGAAAACCTGTATGGAATCAGAGAAAAAGGTATCGCGCGGCGAAAAGCGGAAACAAGAGCTTTTGGAAATCGCAGCTGACGCCATCATTGAGCTTGGCTATGCCAACACCTCAATGGATGAGATCGTCAGACGCGCCCGTGCCTCCAAAACCACAGTCTACAGGCACTTCAAAAATAAAGAAGCAATGCTGGCGGAGATTGTCAGCAACCTGTCTGAGGGGCCAGTCCTCTCCATCAAGCCTCTCGACTCAAATGCAGATGGCGGGTCCCGTCAGGAACTCGAAGAGATTCTCTTTATCTTCGGCAAGGCTGTTCTAACCCTCATCTATGATGACAGAACTCTGGGCCTTTGGCGCATGTTGATAGGCGAGGGCAGTCGCGCTCCGCATATTACCAAATCATTTTTCCAGCTTGGTCCCAAACGGGCAACTTCCAGCATTGCACAGCAGCTTCAGCTTGCGAGCGACCTTGGCATCGTTGCCATTGAACATCCTGAAAACGCAGCGGCCATATTCATGGGTATGTTGCGAGAGGACACTCATCTCGCTCTTCTGTTGGGCGTTCAAACCGCGCCGAATGAACAGGAAGTCTCAGAGCATGTCCGCCAGTGTGTGCGTGATTTCATGAAGGCATATGGGGTCTGACACCAACCAGCGGGGACCCATAGAAAACTGCCCAGCTTGACGAAGGCGATTCATATCTGCTAAGTGTACGATACAGTATCGTACACTTATGGAGGTAGAGATGCTTGACAATAACACTGTGACACACCCCATCGTGACCCGGGCAGCAGCCATGCCAACGCCCCAGCACATCAGCTTAAACAAAATCAAAAAGTCAAAAGACGGTATGGAGCTTGAGGTTGATTTCATCGCTGAGCTCACCGGCGAGGGCTTGGTCAAGACCGGCGTGGTTCAGCCCAATGTTCCCGGCTTTGGTGCTTTTGAAGTGCTCTGCGATGAAGGCTCATCCATCGGCGGAACAGATACAGCTCCGGCGCCTCTGTCCTACCTGGCTGCTGGCATAGGCTTCTGCCTGCTGACGCATGTGCATGGGTTGGCCCAGTCTCGCAGGCTGAACATCTCCTCCATCAAACTGGAGCAGAAGATGAAGTTCCAATCCAGAATTCCGGGAATGACCGCAGAACAAGGCACGGAAATGCTCGGTGTTTCAAAAGGCGTCGAGACAGTCATCATCATCGAATCGCAAGAGGATCCTTCTCTGATCGCATCTTTGGTGGAGGCAAGTGAGAAAGCCTGCATGGCGCTTCAAACCGTCGTAAATGCGATCCCGGCATCGACCACAATCATCAACAACGGCCAGAAACTCTGAGCCGGAATTGATGCGCAGGGCAGCCTCTCAAGCGAAACAGTTTAAGAAGTTGCCCTCTTTTCCAATTCACCTTCTCAACAATGACTCCGAGAAGGGCGGAGGAAATACAATGACATCCTCAACCCAAAACCACTATTTCCCCATCACATTCCGCAATCAGCTTATGGCAACAATTGTCTGGGCTCAGGTTTTTGTTCTCTACTGCATCGCGCTTCTGATCTTCACCAAACAGAATGAAAGCCAGATCTTCTGGGCAGACCCGTTTATCAAGATTGTACCAATCTACGTCTCAACCTGGCTCATTATTCTCACCTCTTTGCTTTTAGGGTGGTCCTGCTTCATCAAGCTCGGTTGGGCAGGATTGATAAAACACACACCAGGTTTGCAGATCGTGAGCGGTGTAAGCACAGCAATCATAATAACCTGCATCATCTGGGCGTTCTTTGGGAGTGATCTGCCTGACTTTGTCCCGGCAGAAGAAAGCTCACGGCCCGGCTATCTATTTGGTATGGTCGCTGGATATGGTGAAGAGCTCGTATTCCGTATGATACTGAGCGCACTGGTTTTCTTCGCAATGTTCAAGCTGCTGTCAGGCGTTGAGTACAGATATCGCGTGTTTTGGTCTGCTGGCACTGCAATCCTCATAGCAGCACTTGCTTTTGTCTTTCTGCATGAGCTTGGAGAAGTCGATAGCGTCCTGCTGTGGAACTTGGTCGCCACGCGCATTCTCGTTCCCGGCATCATAATGGGGAGCTTGTTTTTTCTGGTCGGTCCGGGCTTTCTCATCTTCATGCACAGCGCAATGCACATCATGATACCGCTGCTGTTCGACTGATCTCAAAACTTGTCGCGCGCCCAACGGCACGCGACAAGCTAATCATGCTTAAACCGTCACCGCCCGCATGGCTTCCCACAAATGCCGGGTGAGCTCCACGTTGATGAGAGTGACTTCTTCTCCGCGAGCGCGACTTTTTTCTGGTTGCGAGCCGATCATCTGAAAACCGTTCTTCGCCAGCACATTCAGGGACCCGTCATTTTCTTCAAACGCGCCGGAGGTCACTTTGGTGGAGCCCAGTACCTCAAAGCAGTAATTGACCACCGCCTCAGTTGCTTCACTCATATAACCTTTGCCCCAGAATGGTTGCCCCAACCAGTAGCCAATGCGGGGGAAGCCATCTTCTGGGATGCGTATTCCAATGACGCCTGAGAAACCGTGTTCGGATTCAATAACCCAGTTGGTCGCTTCATTTTGAGGCGTTTCACGGATGTGGTTCAACCACCATTCCCCATCTGCTTTTGTGTAAGGGTAGGGCACCACAGTCAGCATCTTGCTGACTTCAAAATTGCTGATGTACTCACAGATCGGCTCCAGATCATCCTGCTGAAACTGGCGGAGTGTCAGGCGATTTGTTTTGAGTTCAGGAAACATCATTAGTCCAACTTGTTGCATTTTGGAGTACTCGGTCAGTGCACCGCAAGTACTCTGTAATTCCATAATGGTCGTTAGGCAGGGGCATGCCGTGCAGCCCACTGTTCCCGCGTTAAACTAAGAGAAATATTCGGCAGCTTCTCTTCTGGCCGGGAACGCGGAGTTGAAAAGCCTCTTCCAATCTCCTGAAAGCCCAGTTTGCTCAGAACACGCAAGCTTCCGGGGTTCTCTTCAAGTGCAGAGGTATAAATCGTGGGCAGGCCAAGTACCTCAAATCCATATGTAGTAATGGCCTGAGCAGCCTCACTCATATAGCCTTTGCCCCAAAGATGCTCAGCAAGCCAGTACCCAAGAATTGGCTTGCCGCTTTGAAGCTTCATCAGAGTGATCGAGCCGGAAAAGCCTGCAGGCCCCTCAATTACCCAGGCGATCTTTTCAGAAAGTGGCGTGTTCAGGCAGTAGTTGATCCACCATTCTCCGTCTGCTTTGGAATAAGGGTAAGGCACCTCAGAGAGTGTTTTGCTTACTGCGAAGTTATTGGTGTGCATGCAAAGCGGCTCCAGATCCGTGTGCTTGAACTGGCGCAGTATCAACCTGTCTGTTTTTAGGTCAGGAAACATCTTGAATACTCACGAAATCACGTCTGAATTAGTCAGTCGAAGAAAGTCATTGCCGGTCACTTGCAGCTGGATCTCATCGAGCTCCACATTGCCCCGCGCGCGGCAGACGTGCTTGGCCTCACCAGTAATCTTGAAACCCAACTTGGTCAGCACTCGCAAAGAGGCAGGGTTTTCTTTAAAAACCCCCGTGCGCACGACAAACAGCTCTCGGTCCTCAAAAAGGTAGGTAAGGACAGCACGCAAAGCCTCGCTCATCAGGCCTTTGCCCCAATACTCCTGCCCAAGCCAATAGCCAACGCTCGCAGCACCTTGCAGTTCCTTAGCTTTAAGCCCGCCAATAAATTGTCCATCAAGCTCAATCGCCCAGGTCACATTCTCAGCTGTGTTGTTTGCAAGAGCCTGCTCAATATAATCCCGCCCGTCTGTTTCCAAAAACGGATGCGGTTGACTGCTCAGAGATTTAGAGACCTCAAAATCCCCTAGGTACGCACAAAGCTTCTCCAAGTCGGTTTCCCGCATCTCCCGCAAAACAAGCCGCTCGCTGCGAAGAGCGGGGAAGGTGTTTAGTGTTGTCATGGCGCTCAACCTTCCGCTTCTGCAAGGTCCACAAAATCGGCCTTAGGCAATGCAAGCCGAACATGTGGAACCATGGTATCACCGCGGCCTTTGGAGGGGATAGTTTCTTCACCAACTTTGCTGAAGCCCATCTTATCCAACAGGTGAGAGGAGGCGGGATTGTCTGCAAACACGCCAGCCTCAAAGCTCCTGATGGAGTGCTGTTCAAACCCGAAACGCAAAACTGCGCGAAGCGCTTCGCTCATGTAACCACGCCCCCAATAAGGCTCACCCATCCAATAACCGGTCCAGCCAGTTACATCCTCAAACTTTGCCCAGATACAGCCAATTAGACCAGTCCCGTCGTCAATGGCCCACAACACCACACTCTCAGGATCATTGGTCTTGCCGCGATGGATGTAGAACCTGCCAGTCTCTTCCGTGAACGGATGCGGCATGCCCGAAAGCATGCTCGCAATTGCATAAGAGTTTGCCAGCTGGACAAGGCGCTCCAGATCACCGTCTTCAATCATGCGCAATCGAAGGCGGTCTGTTTTCAGCTCTGGAAAAACCATCCTATCTTATCCCCGCCACCGCAAACTGTGATTGCTCCGCAGACTGCGCCAGCTTGAGCTCGAAATTCTGGGTCTCTATTTCATCGGCCTCTCTGGAAACGCAGGAGTGCGTGCAGACAGAGGTTGGAACGAAGCCATTCTTCATAAGAACGCGGAATGACGCAGGATTCTCCAAAAAAACGCACGCATCAACGTTTTCAACGCAACGCTCATTTTGTAGATAGTTTACAACGGCTTGCACAGCTTCACTCATATAACCCCGCCGCCAGTAGTATTTTCCAAGCGCATAGCCCATAGAAGCGGATTTACCGATCCTGTGCGCACCAATGGACCCGATGAAGCCGGTACCATTGTCAATTGCCCACACCACATCCGTGCTCAGATCATTAGAATGGTTACGAGTGATAAACTCATGCGCCCACTCATCAGTGATCGGATGCGGAAAACTGGCAGTCATCCGCGCCACATCAAAGTCAGAGAACAGGAACCGCAGCCGCGGATAGTCGTCCGGCTGAAGTGCTCTTAAAATCAACCGGTTGGTCTGTAATTCCGGAAAGATCATTGCGCTACCTCCTGCGCTCTGGCTTGTTGTGCGCCGATAAAATCGAGGGGGGAAATAAGGAACTCTTCTGTCGGATAATTTCCGGCGAGACGAGCTCGACTTCGCCCTTCATTCTGTCCAGTATGAACAAACCCAAGCTTTCGGATCAGCGCCTGAGAGCCTGCGTTGTCGCTAAACGCATCGGCAAAGATAGAAGGCAGCTCACGCTCCAGCAGTAAGTAGCGAAGAACCTCGCTAACCGCTTCATACATAATGCCTTTTTTCCAATGATCTTCCGCAAGCCAAAAGGCGAGCTCTGGCTTTCTGGAAAGATGACCAGCACCAACGCCGCCAACCACTTCCCCCTGAAGCTCGACAGCCCAGTTCACTCCATGGCCAAGGTCGCCGGGCATAAACCTTTGCAGAAAGACCTCAGCATCCGCTTTGGTATAAGGATGCGGAGCACTCGCCAGCATACGCGTAACATTCTGATTTTGCAGCAATTCCACAATGCGCGGCGCATCCGTCTCTCTCCATTCCCGAAGTGTCAGGCTGGCTGTTCTCAAACGAGGAAAAGTGGTCATAGTATTGCTCCCATCATCACATGCGCATCACCATGCAGTGCCTCAAACCGATCCCGCGGCAGATGCATGATGATATTCTCAATGTCTTGTTGCAAAGGTTTAGAGTACCGAAGGCAAACACCAGCAGGCTCAAAGCCTAGCTTTTTCAATACCTTCTGTGAAGGATAGTTCGTCGCAAATACACGAGCAGCGAAGGTGTCACATGCAGCGCGCGCAAAGCCCCAATGCAGCGCAGCAACACATGCTTCAGTGATATAGCCTTGGCCATGTGCAGCTTCGGAAAGCCAATAGCCAATGGTTGGCAGTTCCGGGAACTCTTTGAGATCACCGGGTTTTTGGACTTCAACGCCACCTATAAGCTGTCCGTTACAGTCGATGGCAAACGGAAATGAGTCCGTTTTAGCATTTGCAAGGCGCGCTTGTTCCACAAAGGCTTCGGCTTCCATCATGATTGGAGGCCACGTTAACCCGGTGAGCCAGCGTGCTATTTCATAGTTAGAAGGTCCGATCTCCCAAAAGCGAGGGAGATCGTCAGATTGGAACGGGCGCAGTTGCAGCCTTTGGGTATCTATAGTTGTAGTGAGCATTGTAAAAGGCCTTGTAAATCAAACTCATATTTCTCTAATCGTTCGTTGGAGTAGGTAAGTGAGGGTAAAACGCAGCATGCCCCGATGATCCGGATTGCAGACAGAGCGACTGCATCAGGATCACATTAAAGCCCGCTGGTTTTATGTGGTTGAGGGTAAGCCGTTACAGCCAAACAACAATCACGCTGCCGAAAGCAGGTTGCTGTCATTGCAACCTGCTGATCTGGCATCACTTAACCAGCAGAGCCCCATCGCGTATTCGCGATCCATTGGCTGCGGGTCAGTGTAAAGCGTGTGGCATCCACCACGGCCATAGCGCCGAGAGAATGCAGCTTTGTCGTTCCGTCCTGCTTAAAGCCGCACTTGGTCAGCACGCGGTGCGAGGCAGGATTGCTCACGCGGCAAGAAGCGGAGAGCTCCTTAACACCGTTAGCAAACGCAAATTCGATAACAGACTGAACAGCTTCTGTCGCATATCCCTGGTTCCAGAATGGTTCGCCTACCCAATAACCCAGGTGCACAGCACCAAAGTCTTCGGCAAGCGGATTGAACCCGATAGCGCCAATAATACGGCCAGTGTTCTTCATGCGGATCGCGAATGTCGCTTGAGACGGCAACTGCACATCACACCGTTTCACGAGCGCTTTAGCGTCTTCATACGTGAATGGATGCGGCATGTTCGTCAGCTTCTCAGCGATCCGACGGTTGTTGGCTAAAAACAGGATGTCAGCCAAATCATCCTTGCGCGCTCGGTCGATGACGAGACGCGCGGTGTCCTGCGGCGACCCGGCCGCAACGCAACTGCTTTCTTCTGGGATTTCTTCGTATTCAACTACCATGGTTTTAACTCCGGTCTACTGCCCATCCCACTGGGCAAAGAAAAAGGGAAGATGGCGTCCCATCTCCCCTTTTTCTGATCTTTCGATCTGAACCGGATTTTTCCAAATCCGTCGGGGTCTGATGAGACGCCGACGATTTGGATTATCACGTCAGCGTTACTCGGCGGCGAGTGCCACCGGCATCACATTAATAAATGTTCGGCCATTGCGTTTTTCTTCGAATGCAACTTTGCCTTCGACGGTCGCAAAAATGGTATGGTCTTTACCAATGCCAACACCTGCGCCTGGGTGCCACTTAGTGCCACGCTGACGTGCAATGATGTTGCCAGGAATCACGGCTTCGCCGCCGAACTTCTTGATACCAAGGCGACGACCAGCTGAGTCGCGACCGTTGCGGGATGAACCGCCAGCTTTTTTATGAGCCATAACGAAGTACTCCTCGTTTAATCTCTAGGACAGAAACTTGCGCGAATTACTTCGCTGCGAGTTCCTTAGCCTGTGCAACCCAGTTATCACGTTCGAAGCGGCCTTTAGTGCCAGTTTCTTCTTCAACGCGGGCGATGTCTTCAGCAGAAAGAGCTGCGATCTGTGCATAGGTAGAAATACCTGCAGCGTTCAGCTTTTTCTCAATTGCTGGGCCAAGACCCTGCAATTTTTTCAGATCGTCGGAGCCTTCAGCAGCTGGTGCAGCGGCAGCTTTCTTAGGAGCAGCGGCTTTTTTAGCTGGCTTAGCACCACTGGTCAGGATGTCGGTGATTTTCACAGTAGTGAAAGCCTGACGATGACCATTACGACGACGGGAGTTCTGACGACGACGTTTTTTGAAGATGATGATCTTACGATCACGACCCTGCTCAACAACCTCAGCTACAACAGAAGCGCCTTCAACGGTTGGTGCACCGATGGTGGTTTCAGCATCTGAACCAACCATGAGAACTTCGTCAAAAGTTACTGTTTCACCAGCTTCGGCAGAAACTTTTTCGATCTTCAGAAGATCGTCAGCAGCAACAGTGTACTGTTTACCGCCTGTTTTGATGACTGCGAACATGCGCATGTCCTTCTTATCTAAGCGCACCCTTTGGCGTCGCAGCAAACTGCGAACTTTGTCGACCGTTTCCTTTATGCTCTAGGAACGTCCCGTTTCGGGGAGATCGACCGCAAACTCTGAAAAAACCAGAAGGCGGTTTCGATGTCTTGCCTCGGACAGCGCGAAAACACGGGTTTCCCCGCAATTTATGAGCTGCTGGAATATACGCAGGCATTCTGGAATGTCAACGCAGAATCTCGCCATTTATATTAGAAATACGAGAGGTGAGATTTATATCACGAATACTCAACTGTCAAAGAACGCTCCTATGCAGGAGTGATTCGCGCTATGGTTGCGCTGTCAGATTTATACCTACGATCTAATTGTTACGTTCAAATACCTATTACGCTGCGTTTTAAGGTTCATTCTATGATTGTTTTAAGGATCGATAAACCTTCGCCAGCCAACAATAGCGCAAAGAGATTTGTGCATGTTCCATACAAGTGCTTAGGGGAGAAATGAGCGCCGAATATGGAATGTATGTGACAATCTCGCGATCATTATCATCCAATGAATTAAACCGCATACGTGCGGGGGGCATAAAATGCGCATTCCAAAGTTCGCCTGGATACATTCCGTCGTAACTCGAGTTATGGCTCTTGGGTTGTTGCCGATACTTGTGCTGGGTGGGGCACTGATTTTTCTCTCCCAAATGAATAGCCAGAATGCTGAGTTTCAAAGAAATACGCAGACTTATAACCTGCTGATGCAAAACGCACAGGCGATCAGCGCTGCAGTTGATCGTATGCGCGCAATTGGTGGAGAGTTTCTACTTCACCCGAAAGTAGAAGCATCTGACATTGCAGCAAACGCACGCGAACGCGTTGTTGTACTGGTTGAAGAAACACGCGCACTAAGCGTTCCGGGCATTGAAGACGAGCTCTATGATAATCTGGAAGGCTATGCCTACGGATTTTCTGAGACATTTGGCGCTGTGGTTGAAGCGACACTAGAGCGTGGAACCAGCTCAGATGGAGGTCTCATTTCAGTCCTCCAGGGTGCTAGTTCCACAATGCAGCTCGAAATCAACAAGGCTCGTCGGCAACTGAACGTCAGCAAAGACACGCATCGTGTTGCTGGTTTGCTAAAAGATCTTCAGGCCATGGAATGGACCATTGGCGTTGACGGATATGAAATTGAAAAGAGCACCTTCAAAAGTCGCATTGAGCAGTTTGGCATGGTCATTCAAACAGCGAAAATGCCAGAAGAAACATCTCAGGTAGTAAGCGAACTCTGGGCAACCTACACAGAGACGCTGGAGCAGATTGAAACTCTGAATGCTGACATTCAGGAAGAAATGGTCTTCGCTCTGGAGCAGTTGGACGAAATGATCCCAGCTGCGCAACAGCTTAATGATATTGGTATAGCGGGTGAGACCGAAGCAAGGGCACTTCACAACGATGCATCAGCTGCAAGCATGCAGCGCTTCTTGTTGCAGGCTGCTGCGATGGGCATTGTCGGCCTGATGATTGCTGGCTACATCGCATGGCGTATCTCCCGCCCTCTCGCAAACCTGCATACAGCCATGGGCGTGTTGGCAAACGGGGATGTCTCAATCAACATTGAAGGCACCAAAGGCCGGGATGAATTCGCGAAAATGGCGAAGATCCTCGAAGTGTTTCGTGCCAACGCCATTGAGCGAAATCAGCTGAACGATGAACGTGATGAAGACAACAAGCGCCGCCAGGAGCGTGAGCAAAAAGTTGCGCTTCTTGTGCGTGAGTTCGAGAAAGCAGCAACGGCTGCAGGTGACGGTTTCAACTCCGCAATCCAGTCATTGCATGAAGCCTCCTTCGCTCTGAACGTCACAGTCGAAAGCGTCTCTGATAAAGCTGGTAAAGCAGGTGATGCGGTAAGCCACGCATCTACATCAGTGGCAACTGTTGCATCTGCCAGTGAGGAAATGTCTCTTTCCATTAAGGAAGTCGCGTCTGAAGCCGTAAACTCCAAAGATGTTGCGGATGAAGTTGGCGGGCTTGTCATCAACACGTCCAAGACAATTCAGGAGCTGGCTGAAACTGCCTCCCGTATTGGAAAAGTTGTCAGTCTGATCAAGGATATTGCAGACCAGACCAACCTTCTTGCTCTTAACGCCACCATTGAGGCGGCGCGTGCTGGTGAGATGGGCAAAGGCTTTGCGGTTGTGGCCTCCGAGGTGAAACACCTGGCAAACCAGACCACCACGGCGACGGAAGAAATCTCGCAGCAGATTCATGCGATCCAACAGGTGTCTACTGATGCCGTTGGTTCCATTGAGAAAGTGACGAGCATGATGGAGAAGTTGTCCACCAGCTCTTCAGCAGTGGCAGCAGCTGTAGAACAGCAGTCTGTAACTGTTGGCGAAATCGCGCGTTCTGTGACCGATGCTTCTGATCAGTCTCGTATTGGTGAGTCCGAAATGGGGGAAGTTGCCAGCACTATTGAGAACTCCACCAAAACGGCAGAAGACATTAACAATCAGGCCGACAGCATCTCTGAAGAAGCTGATCAGTTTAATCGCTCGATCAAAGCCTTCCTTGAAAACGTTCAAGCCGCATAATTCTCCAGAAATGGACAGTCATTTCAACGCAGTGAGTTCGCTCACTGCGTTTTTTATTGGGAGGTGATGCGTGAGCTGTGAGTTATCTGCGGCATAGCGGTCGCAGGGCTTGCCGAAGGGAAAGCTTCTTTATATGGTCCGGCAATCCTCACCACGAGGATCAATTAGGAGAGTTGCCGGAGTGGTCGAACGGGGCGGTCTCGAAAACCGTTGAGCACGCAAGTGTTCCGAGGGTTCGAATCCCTCACTCTCCGCCATTGTATATTTACATAAAACCTTACTATAATTATGTTTTTTTCTGGAAATGTATTCAATGAGCTGCCTGCCCGACAACAGATTTTCTGAAGCCTATAAAAAGTTCACTGAACTTGAACGCACAAGTGGATTGTTCGATTTGCGCGTTGGTAATGTTTGCGCTTGGCGCCTTGTTCGTGGGGAGCTATTTCTGTCTTATATGCGACAGAGAGATATATTAAATGACACACAGCGTGTACGCGTGACGCGGATGCAAAAGCTGAAACGCAAATCATCAAAATATCTAAGAAATTTCAAACGGCGAGTAAAGTTTCCATTTAATCTGTTGACAGCTACCTTTCTAACTTTCGCTCCGAATCGAAAGCCGGTTTTAGTTTTGGCATTTGGTCGCAAGTCTATTGCTAGTCAGAGGTTCACGTTACCGATTGAACAGCATTATGGCGGGTCAGCGTTGCGATTAGGTGAAACATCTGCCACGATGTTTCCGTTTCCACAAGTCGATACCGCGTCAATTGATTGGATCTCTAAGTTCTTCTCTTACAGTATTCCTGAGCAGGAAATTGTAGCCTTTAGCAAACTTGTATCGGAAACTTATGAGATCCCAGAAGAAAATATTTCAAAGCTAGTTAGGCACCAAGTAAGTAGTTTTGCAAAAAATAAAGCGTTCTTTAAGTTTTTGTTAGCTCGCAAGAAAACGCATTCGGTATATGTTTGTTGGAATAAGCACTATTATGCGTTGCTTGCAGCCTGCGAGGATCTGGGTGTCCCCACCAGCGAGTTCCAGCACGGAATTATCGGACATTATCATAGTCAATATGCACTTCCTGAAATAGCGTCAGTACCATACTTCCCAGATCGACTTTTAACATTTGGTCCCGGCTGGGAAAAAGAAGTTCATCTTCCTGAAGATGCGAAAATGGTTTCTGTAGGATCAACGCGTATGCAGGCAATGTTGGACAAGCACAAGCATATCAAGAAACAAGATAATCTGGTTGTTGCCTTTTCGCAGAAAGTGATAAGTTTTGTCTTGTTTGAGTTTGTTATTGAAACAGCATTGAAGCGTCCAGACTTATTATTCCAGTACAAAATGCATCCATTTGAACAACCTCAGCGATTATTAGCCAATTATGTAGGTCGCATTCCAGAAAATGTGGAGGTTGTCGATAAGGACACCAGCAGTTACGCATTAATGGCGAAGGCTTCATATGTAATGGGTGTTGCAAGCACTACATTGGTTGAGAGTTTGGGGTTTGGGGCAAAAACGTTAGTGGTTCCATTTGCTGGCTGGGAGCTGTTGGAAAGCTTTATACATCGTAGGGAAATGAAACGAATTGACAGCCCGCAAGAAGCTGCAGATGCTTTTGATGAACTGGAAGTGTCGGAGACGAGCTACGAATCCTATTTCTCATCCCCTGATGACACCAATCTTCTTCAAGTTTTCTAACCCAGCCTCCCTTGCTGTTCATCTACAGTGAAGGGAATTTCCTCCATGTCCAGATGCAACGTACGCTCGATAAAGCTCTCTGCATTTTCCTCATAATAGGCTCGAGTGGTCTCTGATGAGTTCGGCATAAGAGCTACAAACCTCTCTTAGGTCAGCAACAAATCAGTCTAGATTTTGAAGCAGTTTCTTTGAAATGGCCAACACTTTTGCAAAAGAGTATTTGCAATTAACGATCACAAACTTAATGATCCTACAGGTTCTGGTGGTGCTGATGCGCTAACCGATATCTGCGCCTGAGAAATATGGAGAATGCATAATGACCGTTGAAGCAGCTGAACCACAACAAGTTTTGGATACTCCGAAAAAACTGGGGCGTAGGCTGCGTCTGGGAATGATCGGCGGTGGTCAGGGAGCATTCATCGGTGCAGTTCACCGCATCGCTTCGCGTTTGGATGATCGCTATGAACTTGTTGCCGGTGCCCTTTCTTCTGATCCTGAGCGAGCAAAGGCATCAGCCGAAGAACTCTATATCCCAGCTGATCGGGCCTATACATCCTTTGAAGAAATGGCACAAAAAGAGCCGCTTCGGGATGATCCGGTCGACGTAGTTGCAATCGTCACACCTAACCATATGCACTATCCGGCAGCATGCATGATGCTGGAAGCTGGTATCCATGTCATCTGCGATAAGCCGATGACCACCACCAGTGAAGAAAGTGAGAAACTTGTTCAACTGGTCGAGGAAACTGGCAAACTTTTCCTTTTGACGCACAATTACACCGGATACCCGATGGTCCGGCAGGCAAAAGCTATGATTGAGGAGGGCGAACTCGGGAGAATTCGTCTGATTCAAGTGGAGTATCCGCAAGATTGGCTGACGGAGCCGATTGAGCAATCAGGCCAAAAGCAAGCCAGCTGGCGCACTGATCCAAAACGATCTGGAGCAGGCGGCTGTATCGGAGATATTGGCACGCACGCTTACAATCTTGCCTCCTTCGTATCCGGCATGAAAGCAACAGAAGTGCTGGCGGAACTAACAAGCTTTGTAGAGGGCAGAGTGCTGGATGATGATGTGCAGATGCTGCTGCGCTACGAAAATGGTGCCAAAGGAATGTTATGGGCGTCACAGGTTGCTCCGGGCAACGAAAATGGATTGAGACTGCGCGTTTATGGAGACAAAGGCGGCGTTGAATGGGTGCAGGCTGACCCGAACCATTTGGTATATTCACCCTATGGAAAGTCAAGTTATCGCATCACACGCGGCGGTCCAGATGCAAGAGAGGCCGCTAATGCAGTCTCTCGCATCCCAGGTGGTCATCCTGAAGGGTATCTGGAAGCTTTCGCAACGATCTATAACGAATTTGCGGATGTTTTGACTGCGCGCATTTTAGGCCAGTCAGCACCAGACTGCAGCAAGCTGCTTCCAACTGTAGCTGATGGACTGGATGGATTGAACTTCATCGAAACAGCTGTGAAAAGCTCCCAAAGCGGCAGTTCATGGCGGAAACTATAAGAGGCACTCCCCTCGCTGTAGCGGAACGGCGAGGGGAGTTTCTTTAGGCTTGGGAACCTGCTGGTTTTAGTGGTGCATCCTCTTGTGAGGCCAGGCCACCTGAAACTTCTTCCGTTGCTTCGGCGGAAAGCTCCTCTGGCAATACAAGATTGAGCACAATTGCGATCAGGGCTGCAGGAAGCAAGCCACTCGTCATCAAAATGCGTAGTGTGTCAGGCAGATACTGAACAGCTTTTGGATCCAGCTGCAAACCAAGGCCGATTGATAACGCAATCGCGAAGATCACCATGTTCCGGCGGTTCCAATTGACATCGGAGAGCATGGAGACACCGGCAGCGACCACCATGCCAAACATAACGATGACACCGCCGCCGAGCACCTCAATAGGAATTGTGCGAATGATCGCTCCAACCTTGGGTATCAGTCCACACACGATGAGGAACAAGGCACCAATGGTCACCACATGGCGGCTCATCACGCCTGTCATGGCAATCAAACCCACATTCTGGCTGAAGGATGTGTTCGGCAAACCGCCAAAAACACCGGCTATAGCTGTGCCAAAACCATCGGCATATGTCGCGCCTTGAATTTCCTTGTCTGTCGCCTCTCGTCCTGCGCCGCCTTTTGTGATGCCAGAGACATCGCCAACCGTTTCAACAGCACTCACAAATGCCATGAGACAGAAGCCAACCACAGCAGCAAGGCTGAAATCAAAACCATAGGCAAACGGCATCGGCAGGGCAAAAGATGCAGAGCGGCCAACGCTTGCGGCAATACCGTCCACGGTCACCATGCCAACCATCATTGCGTAAAGGTATCCTGCAAGGATCCCAATTACCACGGCGGATACAGCTAAGATCCCGCGGGCATAAAATTTCAAGCCAAGGGTGACGAGAATGACAATGAGCGCAGCAGACCAGTTGAGCATGCTTCCATACTCAGGCTTGCTAATAGCAGGCACACCGCCCGCAGCATACTGAATGCCCACTTTCACCAGCGCCAGACCGATCATGGTTACGACAAGGCCAGTCACCAGCGGTGGCAAAGCAAAGCGAATGCGACCAATAAACATCCCAAGGATGGCATGGAACAAACCACCAATGAGCACGCCTCCAAACAGAGCTGGTAAGGCCTCAACACCTTTACCAGCAACGAGTGGGATCATGATGGGTATGAAAGCAAAACTAGTGCCTTGCACAATCGGCAAGCGGGCGCCGACTGCCCCCATTCCGATTGTTTGAAAAAGCGTTGCTATTCCGGCAAATAGCATGGACATCTGGATCATGTATGTCATGTCCGGGAAGCCTTGTGCCCCGGCATCAGAGCCAAATCCAAATCCGGCAGCACCGGCAATAATGATCGCCGGAGTAACGTTTGAGACGAACATGGCAAGCACATGCTGAATGCCAAGTGGAACCGCCTTATGTAAGGCAGGTGTGTAGTTCGGGTCATGCAGTTGTTCTGGTGTCCCGATGGAATTGCTGGTCATTTAGTCCCCTCCTACTAATGACGCACAGTGTTATTCCGTTATGAGGTAGGCCTCCTTCAGCCAGTGTTCTTCTAGGTTATTTCCGTCCCCAATCCGGTCGACAACAGCGAACAGTCCTGACCCGTTGATGGGAGTCAGAACGCCGTGCCATGTGTTCCGTTTGATATTGATGGACTGGGTTGAACTCGCCATAAACGCACGTGGTGTTGAAGGCCGTCCACCTTCATCTGCGGCGACTATGACAAGATATTCTGATTGGTTCATCGGAATGAAGCATTGCGATCCCAATGGATGGCGCTCCAACATCGTCAGCGTGTGCGGAAGACGGCGAAGTTCTGCTTGAAACAGGCTTACGCCGGCGCGACCACCAATAAACTCAACACCAGCCAAATCAGAAAAACGCTCACACCGACCTTCATTGATTACGATAGGCGATGTCCCACCGGTCTCAATCAGTTCACCAAACGGCATAAAAACCTCAGAGGTGAGTTTCTCAATCCGTATTGTGCGCTGCTCTGTCGTGGCTCGATTACCCATACCTAATCACCTCTGGAACGAGCCAAGTTGGGCATGTCGATTGACGTCTTTGTAAAGCAAGTACCGGAAACGGCCAGGGCCGCCTGCATAGCAAGCTTGCGGGCAAAAAGCGCGCAGCCACATAAAGTCGCCGGCTTCCACCTCAACCCAATCGTTGTTCAGTCGGTATACTGCTTTCCCTTCCAAAACATACAAACCATGTTCCATCACGTGGGTCTCAGCAAACGGTATGCAGCCACCGGGCTCAAAGTTCACGATGTTCACGTGCATGTCGTGCCGCATATCACTGGGGTCGACAAAGCGGGTCGTCGTCCAGGCTCCATTGGTATCTGGCATGGGAGCAACCACAGCATTCTTTTCATGGGTAAACAGGGCGTCGGGCTTTGCAATGCCTTCGACAGCCTCATAGCGCTTTCGAACCCAATGGAAAGTGGCAGCTAATGAGCTATTGTTGCGGACTTCATATTGGGCACCAGCAGGCAGATAGGCGTAGCCACCTTCGGTAAGTGTGAAAGCCTCATTGCCCATTGTGATCGTAATCTCACCTTGAACAACGAACATCACGCCCTGCGCTTCAGGATCTGGCTCAGGTTTAAGAGAGCCACCATCTGGCTGAACTTCCATGATGTACTGCGAAAACGTCTCAGCAAACCCGGAGAGTGGCCGGGCAATAATCCAGGCACGCGTCTTTTCCCAGAAAGGTAGATTTGAGGTCACGATGTCCCGCATCACGCCTTTGGGAATAACGGCATACGCATTAGTAAACACTGCCCGGTCTGTCATTACTTGTGTTTGTGGAGGCAAGCCTCCCGAAGGTGCGTAGAAAGAAGAAGGTGATATGCCCTCAGAAGGTGCATCAAAGATGCGGGGTGGCAGTGTTTGAGTACTCATATGTAAGTTTACTTCCTTGTACGACACTCACGCAATTGCAGTCCGCGTAAGTGCAGCAACCCGAATTAAGTTGAATTCCTTGCCGGGGAGGTGCACTCGTCGAATTAGGGATCGACGAGGCACTGTTCGAAACACTGGGCAAATGTGCTGGTATCAACCGTGTCCTTAAAGCTCGTCAGCTGGCAGGGCCACCAAACTCCTCCCATTTATCAGTTTAGCCTAATAAATGAGTTGGATTATCAAAATTATTTTGAAAGTGTTTTGCGAATAACTGGAAAAAGAAACAGGTATATAAACGACTTTTCAGTCGGGAATTACTTGTTTTGAAGGTGACTAGAGTATTGATAACTCTTGTCTTTTAAATACGCCTTCAACCGCTCACTGATGAAATTCAGAAAAAGCCGGATCTTAGGATCTTGATAGCGTTTGTGCGGAAAAAGACATGCCAAATGCACATCAGCGGGAGGGGTAGCAGTGCAGACGGCGATAAGGTTTCCACTGAGCAAATGGTCGACAACATCAAACAAGGGTGCATTGATGAGGCCGTGATGGCCGAGTGCCCAGTTCACCAACACATCGCCGTCATCAGAGGTGAAAGGTCCACCAACTGTGAAGCTCTGTAAGCCCTCAGAAGTTTGAAGCGTCCATCGGCTTTCAGAGGAACCGGGAAACTGGAGCAGAAGACAATCATGCTTTCCATGCTGGAGATCGGCCCCTTGCAGTGGCTCACCACGCTGCTTCAAATAGTCAGGGGATGCACACAGTACCCGAGGACAGTCCAGCAGGTTTTTCAGCCTCATTTCAGAGTTTGGTAACTGTCCCAGGATGAAAGCCAGATCCAACCCTTCTCCCGTAATGTTGAGAGGACGATCTGAAAGCCTGAGGCGAACATGAATTTCAGGATAAGCATCGTGGAATTCAGGAATAAGCGGTGCGATCAAACGCCGCCCTATCCCGAGTGGAGCAGAAACAAAGATTGAGCCGCGTGGAGTGTGCGTCACCTCCTGCACAGCTGCCTCAGCCTCTTCCATTGCTTCCAGCATCTTACGGGCACCGGGGTAAAAAATGCTACCTTGCTCAGTAGGTTGGATGGTGCGAGTGGTGCGGTTAAACAAGCGAATGCCCAGGTGCTTCTCAAGCTCTCCAATACGGAAGGAAGCAACCGCAGGAGAAACATGCATGTCTCTTGCCGCGGCAGACATGCTGCCAAGCTCAAACACGCGCACAAACATCCTGACATTGTTGATGTAAGACATTGCTTTAACTTTGAAATCCCCGCCTCTACACGAAACATACCAGCATCAAAGTAGTCTGGATAGGTGTTTTTCATTGCGTCGTGAGTTGGAAATAAAACATAGTTTTACTCCAAGTTGTATTTCAATTTTACTCGTTTAATCCTGTTCTTTCTATGAGTTGCTCTACTTTTGGGTGCTAAAGCTCCTGAGATTCTATGTGGACTGTCTTACCTGCTAGAATTCAGGATCAAATACTATGCATTCACTTGAGGGTGTTACTCGCTCCGATCAATATAGGGCATTGGGTCTCAGCACCTTTGCTTTTACTATCTGTTTTGCAGTTTGGACCATTTTTTCCATCATCGGTGTGCGCATTAAAGGCGAACTTGGGTTGTCCGATACTCAGTTCGGTTTATTGGTCGCCACACCAGTGCTCACCGGTTCTGTGAGCAGAATTTTCCTTGGAGTATGGACAGAGCAGTTTGGTGGACGAATTATGTTCCCACTGCAGATGCTCATTACAGCAGTCTGTGTCTGGTTGCTCACCTCAGTACAAACCTATGAAGTGTTTCTGTTAGCTGCCTTGGGCCTTGGATTGGCGGGCGGCTCTTTTATTATCGGCGTAGCCTATGTCTCCCAGTGGTTTGAAAAAGAAAAACAAGGCACTGCACTCGGCATTTTTGGTGCCGGTAATGTCGGCGCAGCTGTTACCAACTTCGTAGCGCCATTTCTGGTAGTCGCAGTTGGCTGGGAAGGTACAGCTCGCGTTTACGCAATTGTTTTGGCAGTCACAGCCGTTCTGTTTTATCTGCTCAGTAAAGATGATCCGTCTCAGCAGGAGCGTAAGAAAGAAGGCAAGCAAGCTGTGTCTACAGCAGAACAGCTCGCTCCGTTGAAGAATCTGCAAGTTTGGCGTTTTGCGACCTACTACTTCTTCGTCTTTGGCGCCTTTGTTGCGCTCGCGTCATTCCTACCGCGATACTACACCGGGGCGTACGGATTGGAGCTGACAACGGCTGGCGTTTTCGCTGGCCTTTATTCACTACCCGGGTCTGTTTTCAGAGCGCTGGGTGGTTGGATGTCAGACAGATGGGGTGCACGCTTTGTCATGTACCTCACATTTTTTGTCTCTCTTCTTTGCCTCTTCCTGCTGAGCTATCCAGAAACCTCATATATTGTCAGCGGTATTGACGGCCCAATCGAGTTTAACTTCGGCCTCGGCGTGGGCGCTTTCGTTTCCGTTACCGTCGTCCTTGGATTTGTCATGAGCCTTGGTAAAGCGGCAGTCTACAAGCACATCCCGGTTTATTACCCCTACCATGTTGGTGCTGTCGGAGGCCTCGTAGGCATGATTGGCGGCCTTGGCGGTTTCTTCCTGCCAATTGCCTTTGGAGTTCTGCTCGACTGGACTGGCGTTTGGACAGCGCCCTTCATGCTTCTCTTCATCATCGTTGCGGTTTCAACTGTGTGGATGCACGTCGCAATCCGCAGGATGGAGCGCAAGCGTTATCCAGAATTGCAAGACGAAACAGATCTTTCTGATCTCCCGGACGAGCCGGTTGAAGGTCCGGACGGACCTGCAGGCGCAGAAAAGTATCCGTAACCAGCGAAGCCCTTTCTGGACATTCGGTCTGGGGAGGGCATGTAGCCAAAAGGAATGAATGTATGTCTGATAACAATACTCAAAAAGGGCACACACTAGTTGAATGGCGACCGGATGATCCGGAATTCTGGGAAACCAAAGGGAAGGCGATTGCCTCTCGGAACCTTTGGATCTCTATTCCGGCACTTTTGCTTGCTTTCTCAGTGTGGCTGGTCTGGAGTGTTGTTGTCGCACGGCTACCTGCCATTGGCTTTGATTACACAACAGACCAGCTCTTCTTGCTGGCGGCCTTGCCGGGTCTTTCTGGCGCGACGCTTAGGATCTTTTATTCCTTCATGGTCCCGATCTTTGGCGGTCGCCTTTGGACAACCCTAACCACAGCATCGCTACTTCTTCCGGCTTTGGGCATCGGGTACGCAGTTCAAGACCCCACCACGCCTTACAGCATATTCCTTCTGTTAGCTCTGCTCTGTGGCTTTGGTGGTGGTAACTTCGCTTCTTCAATGGCGAACATCGCGTTCTTCTACCCAAAGAAAGAAAAAGGGAATGCGCTTGCGCTCAATGCAGGCCTCGGAAACCTCGGGGTTTCCGTCATGCAGTTTGTCGTACCACTTGTCATCACGGCAGGTGTCTTCGGCGCGATCGGTGGCGCTCCCCAAATCCTTGAAGACGGATCGCAGCTTTGGATCCAGAATGCTGGCTTTGTTTGGGTTCCATTCCTCATTATCGCCACGCTGGCTGCATGGCTCGGCATGAACGATATAGCTGATGCCAAAGCGAGCTTTAAAGAGCAATCCATCATCTTCTCAAGAGCGCACAACTGGATCATGTGCATTCTTTATACTGGGACTTTCGGAAGCTTTATCGGCTACTCCGCAGGCTTCCCGTTGCTCATGAAAACACAGTTTCCGGAAGTAAACGCACTCACCTTCGCATTCCTTGGACCTCTCGTTGGCGCACTCTCCCGCGCTGGCACCGGTTGGGTCTCAGATAAATATGGTGGTGGCCGCGTAACGTTCTGGACCTTCTTGTTCATGGCTGTTGCTGTTGGCGGTGTGCTGTTCTTCTTGTCCATCAAAACAGAGCCGGGGGCTTTCTGGGGCTTCTTTGCCTGCTTCATGGCACTGTTCTTCCTGACAGGCGTAGGCAACGCCTCTACGTTCCAGATGATTCCGACCATCATGCGCCAACAGGTCGGCCTCTTGATGCCAGAGCTGGATGCAACAGCTCACCTGCGTCAGTCAGAACGTGAAAGTGCGGCCATCATCGCCTTCACTTCTGCAATCGCAGCCTACGGTGCCTTCTTCATCCCCAAAGCCTACGGAACTTCTATCGCCTACACAGGTGGTCCGGATGCCGCGCTTTGGGCCTTCGGCATCTTCTACGTGATCTGTCTGGTGATCACGTGGTTCTTCTACACCCGCAAGGGTGCATCCGTTCCGTGCTAAGCAAATAACGTGAAGGGCATTTCAGATGTCTCTACTACTCGATAAACTGAACTTCTTCGCAAAACAGGACACTGGTACCTTTGCAAACGGGCACGGTGTTACAACCAATGAGAACCGAAATTGGGAAGACAGCTATCGAAAGCGATGGCAGTACGACAAAATCGTACGCTCGACCCATGGTGTGAACTGCACTGGTTCCTGTTCCTGGAAGATCTACGTCAAAGGCGGAATTGTCACTTGGGAAACCCAGCAGACAGACTATCCGCGCACTCGCCCGGATTTGCCAAATCATGAGCCACGTGGTTGCTCCCGTGGTGCCAGCTACAGCTGGTACATGTACTCAGCAAACCGCGTGAAGCATCCACTCATGCGCTCCCGCCTGCTTAAGTTATGGCGCAAAGAACGCACGGTGAAATCTCCCGTCGCTGCGTGGTCAGCTATTCAGGAAGATCCTGCTAAACGTTCGGACTATATAAAAGTTCGCGGCCATGGCGGGTTCGTCAGAGCGACATGGGAAGAGGTCAACGAAATCATCGCAGCGGCGAATGCTTATACCGCTAAGAAATGGGGTCCTGACCGCGTTGTTGGCTTTTCACCAATTCCGGCCATGTCTATGATCTCTTATGCAGCTGGCACGCGTTACTTGTCCTTACTTGGCGGTACATGCATGTCATTCTACGACTGGTACTGCGATCTCCCTCCTGCATCGCCGCAAACTTGGGGAGAGCAGACAGATGTCCCAGAGTCCGCAGATTGGTATAACGCTGGTTTCCTGATGCTGTGGGGCTCCAACGTTCCGCAAACGCGTACACCGGATGCACACTTCTACACCGAGGTACGCTACAAAGGCACTAAGTCAGTTGTTGTCTGTCCGGATTACTCGGAAGCGGCCAAGTTCTCTGATCTCTGGCTCCATCCAAAGCAAGGCACTGATGCCGCACTGGCAATGGCCATGGGCCACGTTATCCTTCGCGAATACCATTTGGACAGGCAAGCAGAGTACTTTGAGGACTACTGTCGCAAATACTCCGACATGCCCTTGTTGGTTCGCCTCGTCAAAAAAGATGGAAAATACATCCCGGAACGTCTCCTGCGCGCCTCCGAGTTCGCAGACAAGCTGGGTGAAGAAAACAACCCGGAATGGAAAACTGTCGCCTTAGACCGCAAGTCGAAAAAGATTGTGGTTCCGCATGGCTCCATCGGCTTCCGCTGGGGTGAAAAAGGAAAGTGGAATCTCGAAGAGAGGGACGGTGCAGGCAAAGACACCGACCTCGCCATGACCTTCATTGATAAAGCTGATCATGATGAAGTTGCTGAAGTTGCTTTCCCGTATTTCGGCAATCGCGAGCATGATCATTTTGCAGGAACCAACCATGAAAGCGTGATGCTACGCAAAGTCCCTGCAAAGAAAGTGAAGCTGGCAGAAGGTGAAGCGCTTGTTGCATCTGTCTTCGACCTCTTCATCGCAAACTACGGTCTGGATCGCGGATTGGATGATCCAAACTCGGCCAAGTCTTATGATGAGGAGCTGCCTTACACACCTGCATGGGCAGAGCAAATCACAGGTGTTCCCAAGGACCATATCATCACGACAGCCCGTGAGTTTGCGACCAATGCTGAAAAGACCAACGGACGCTCCATGGTCATCCTCGGTGCTGGTCTGAATCACTGGTACCACATGGATATGAACTACCGCGGCATTATCAATCTACTGGTGATGTGCGGCTGCGTTGGTCAATCCGGCGGTGGCTGGAGCCACTATGTTGGGCAGGAAAAACTCCGCCCACAAACTGGGTGGACAGCTCTTGCCTTCGCACTGGATTGGACACGCCCTCCAAGGCATATGAACTCCACTTCGTTCTTCTATGCCCACACCGATCAGTGGCGTTATGAGACGCTCAAGGTAGATGAAATCTTGTCGCCAACCGCCCCTGATGGGGATTGGGATGCATCGCTGATTGATTACAACATCCGCGCAGAGCGTATGGGGTGGTTGCCATCAGCACCGCAACTTGAGACCAACTCGCTTCAAGTTGCTAAAGCGATAGAAGAGAGCGGCAAAGAAGCTAAAGACTACATTGCTCAGGAGCTGAAGTCTGGTGGCCTCAAACTGTCTTGTGAGGACCCCGACAACGAAGTCAACTGGCCTCGCAACCTTTTCGTCTGGCGCTCCAACCTGCTTGGGTCTTCCGGTAAAGGCCATGAATACTTCCTCCGCCATCTGCTTGGTACTGAGCATGGTGTACTTGGCAAAGACCTCGGTGAAGAAGGCCGTCAGCGTGCAAAAGAAGCTGTCTGGCATGACAATGCGCCCGAAGGAAAACTCGATCTGCTCGTCACGCTCGACTTCCGTATGTCCACCACCTGCGTGTATTCGGATATCGTTCTGCCAACAGCTACATGGTACGAGAAAAACGACCTCAACACTTCGGATATGCATCCCTTCATTCACCCGCTCTCCAGCGCAGCAGATCCTGCATGGGAAGCTCGCAGTGACTGGGAGATCTTCAAGGGAATTGCCAAGTCCTTTTCTGAGGTATCTCAGGAAGTTCTCGGCAAGGAAAAGGACGTTGTTCTTGTCCCAATCCTGCACGATACCGCAGGCGAAATCGCCCAGCCATTCGACGTTGCTGATTGGAAGAAAGGCGATATCGACCCGCAACCCGGTAAGACAATGCCGAACGTTGTGGTTGTTGAGCGCGATTATCCAAACATCTACAAGTGCTTCACAGCTCTTGGCCCGTTGATGAATAAACTCGGCAACGGAGGCAAAGGCATCAGTTGGAATACCGAACACGAAGTAGACCTTCTCAAAGGCCTCAATGGTGAGGTCCTTGAAGACGGACTGACAAAAGGCTTCGCGAGGATCGAAACGGACATCGACGCGACCGAAGTGGTCTTGTCACTTGCCCCGGAAACCAACGGCGAAGTCGCTGTGAAAGCATGGGCTGCTCTCTCTGAGTTCACCGGCAGAGACCACACCCATCTCGCGATACCGAAGGAAGAGGAGAAAATCCGCTTTCGCGATATTGTCGCTCAGCCACGCAAGATTATCTCGTCACCAACGTGGTCTGGCATTGAGTCCGAGCATGTTTGCTACAACGCAGGCTACACCAACGTGCATGAGCTGATCCCATGGCGCACCATCTCTGGTCGCCAGCAGCTCTATCAGGATCATCTCTGGATGCGAGCATTTGGCGAAGGTTTCTGCGTGTACAGGCCGCCGATAGACACCAAAGGCGTCAAACCGGTGATTGACGATAAGTCTCTCGGCAGAAAGCAGTTGGTCCTCAACTTCATCACCCCACACCAAAAGTGGGGCATCCACTCCACATACACCGACAACCTGTTGATGCTCACGCTCAACCGCGGTGGTCCGGTGGTCTGGATTTCAGAAGTCGATGCGCAGAAGGCTGATATCGAAGACAATGACTGGGTTGAAGTCTTCAACATCAACGGTGCGCTTGTTGCTCGTGCGGTGGTCTCGCAGCGCATGAAGGAAGGCACGATCTACATGTATCACGCTCAGGAAAAGATCGTGAATACACCGGGATCAGAGCTCACCGGACAACGCGGTGGTATCCATAACTCGGTGACCAGAACCGTCACCAAACCAACGCATATGATTGGTGGATACGCACAACAATCCTACGGCTTTAACTACTATGGAACGGTTGGCTCCAACCGCGATGAGTTCGTTGTGGTTCACAAACTGGAAGAAGTGAACTGGATGGAAGAACCACTGGATGACAGTGGTCAGGAGGCAGCAGAATGAAAGTCCGCGCACAAGTTGGAATGGTGCTGAATCTGGATAAATGCATTGGCTGCCACACCTGTTCAGTGACCTGTAAAAACGTTTGGACCAACCGAGAAGGTGTTGAATACGCTTGGTTCAACAACGTGGAAACCAAACCCGGCATTGGTTACCCCAAAGACTGGGAAAACCAAAAGAAATGGAACGGCGGCTGGGTTCGTAAGCGCAACGGTAAGATTATTCCCAAGATGGGTGCTAAGTGGCGCATTCTTGCGAAGATCTTCGCTAACCCTGATCTGCCGGAAATCGACGACTACTACGAGCCGTTTGATTACGACTACGAGCATCTGCAGGGCGCTCCTGAAAGCGCTCAGTTCCCAACAGCTCGACCCAAATCGGCGATCACTGGAGAGCGTATCGAAAAAATCGAATGGGGACCAAACTGGGAAGAAATTCTCGGGGGTGAGTTCTCCAAGCGCTCAAAGGATTACAACTTCGAAGGCGTCGAGAAGGAAATCTACGGCGAATTCGAAAACACCTTCATGATGTATTTGCCGCGCCTGTGTGAGCACTGTCTCAATCCAACATGCGTTGCAGCTTGTCCATCAGGCGCTATCTACAAGCGCGAAGATGACGGTATCGTTTTGATTGATCAGGAAAAGTGCCGTGGCTGGCGCATGTGCGTCTCTGGCTGTCCTTACAAGAAGATCTACTTCAACTGGTCTTCAGGCAAGTCAGAAAAATGCATCTTCTGCTATCCGCGCATTGAATCCGGACAGCCAACAGTCTGCTCAGAAACCTGCGTAGGCCGCATCCGCTATCTGGGTGTAATCCTGTACGATGCAGACAAGATTGAGGAAGCCGCTTCTACAAAGGATGAAAAGGACCTCTACGAAGAGCAACTAAAGGTTTTCCTTGATCCGCATGATCCAAAAGTGATTGAGCAGGCCCGCAAGGATGGTGTTCCTGAGGATTGGCTCAAAGCTGCCAAGGCTTCGCCAATCTATAAGATGGCCATCGACTGGAAAGTGGCTTTCCCACTTCACCCAGAGTACCGCACGCTTCCGATGGTCTGGTACATCCCACCTCTCTCGCCAATCCAGAATGCCGCTGAAGCTGGCAAGATTGGATGGGACGGTGAGCTACCGGATGTCCGGAGCATGCGTATCCCGGTTCGATACCTCTCCAACCTGCTTACTGCAGGCAAAGATCAGCCCGTCGTCTCGGCGCTAGAACGCATGCTAGCCATGCGCTCTTATATGCGCTCCAAGAGCATTGATGGTGTGGTCAATGAGGAGATTGCAAAGCAAGTTGGCCTTACACCAGAACTGATTGAAGACATGTACAAGATCATGGCGATTGCCAACTATGAGGATCGCTTCGTCATTCCAACCACACACCGTGAAGTTTCCGAGGATGCCTATGATGTTCGTGGCTCTTGCGGCTTCTCCTTCGGCAATGGTTGTTCAGGCGGCAGTGATGGAACCGACCTGTTCGGTGGATCCCGTAAGAAAACCGTCGAAACACCAACGGATATTTTTAAGGAGATGCGCGGATGATAGTCTCCTTAAAAACCCTCTCTCTTCTGCTCAATTACCCGACGCAAGAGTTTTTAGATGACCTGCCGGCGTTGAAAGACGCAGTAAACTCAGACCGTTTGCTCTCTGCAAAAGGTCAAAAAATGATCTGCACTCTTTGCGATGATCTGGCTGGTAAAGATCTCTACGAGGTACAGGAACAGTACGTATTCCTGTTCGATCGGACGCGTTCACATTCACTGCACTTGTTTGAGCATGTGCATGGTGAGAGTAGGGATCGCGGACAAGCACTCGTCGATCTGCGTGAGATGTATCTGACAAACGGTTTCGCAGTAGAAACCACGGAACTCCCAGACTACATCCCGCTATTCCTCGAATACTTGGCGCATCAGCCTTTTATTGAGGCGCAGGAACTGCTTGGTCAAACCGCGCATATCTTCGAAGCCCTTCGTTTGCGTCTCAAAAAGAAAGGCTCAATCTACGCCAATGCATTTGGGGCTGTTGCTGAAATCAGCAAAGCGTCACCTTCCAAGGAGCTCCTCTCAAACATTCTTGCAGAGCCCGAAGATGATCCAAATGATCTCGAGGCCATGGATCGCATTTGGCAAGAAGAGGTCGTCAAATTTGGTGGCAATGTAGGAGAAGGCAGCTGCGGCCCTGATCGCTTAAGAATGCAAATGAGAGCTGCGGACAGACGTCCCTCTGATCCAACGCCACAGAACATCCAAGGGGAGACCTAGAAATGTCTGGCTTCTTCAACACGTTGTTCTTCGGAATATATCCATACATCGCCCTATCGGTTTTGATTGTAGGCACAATCATCCGTTATGACCGTGAGCCTTACAGCTGGCGTGCTGGTTCAAGCCAGCTCCTCCGCCGTAAACAATTGGTCTGGGGGTCGGTACTCTTCCATGTGGGCGTACTCGTCATCTTCCTTGGCCATTTCTTTGGAATGCTCACACCAATCGCAATCTTCGAAATGCTCGGCATCAGCCATGGCGCAAAGCAGGTATTAGCGATTGTTGTTGGTGGCATAGCGGGGTTGATGGCAATTGTTGGAGCTGGATTGCTCATTCACCGCAGGCTCTACGATGCGCGGGTGAGGGCAGCCTCCAGTGCCATGGATACCTTCATCATCTGCCTTCTCGGTTTCCAGCTCTTGTTGGGTCTGGCAACTATTCCGATTTCCTTGCAGCATCTGGATGGTGAGGAGATGGTCAAACTGATGACATGGGCACAAGGCATCTTCACGTTCCGCGGTGATGCAGCAACCTATGTCGCTGATGCTTCCTGGATCTTCAAGTTGCACCTGTTTGTGGGATTGTCGATCTTGCTCATCTTCCCGTTCACGCGCTTGGTGCACATGCTCAGCGTTCCGGCAAGATACTTGTGGCGTCCTGGTTACCAGATCGTGCGTGAGCGCAACTCCACCAATTCACGAAATCCTGCTGAGTGAGGTGAAATGGCCAATCTCTACACCAACCCAAACCTGAGTGAGGGGGCTCCGGCAGACGTGGATCTGCCGAGCACCAAGGTGCCGCCTAAAAGCAAGCCGATCATCACGGATGTGTCGGTTAACGGCGTTCAGATCTCAGAGCAGAATATTCTGGCAGAAGCCCAAAACCATCCAGCTGAGAACCCTGGTCAAGCCGTGCAAGCTGCCGCCAGAGCGTTAGTCGTCCGAGAGTTGCTGTTGCAGCAAGCCAGGTCTTTGAACATTCAGGCGGCACCAGAACAGATGAATGACGGAAGTGAGACACCTGAGGATGCAGCGATCAGAGAGCTGATTGAGCAAGAAGTCGATATCCCGTCAGCCGCCACGGATGAGTGCCAGCGCTACTATGAAAACAACAAGAACCGCTTCAGCTCAGAGCCAATCTTCGAGGCCAGCCATATCCTGTTTGCAGCTGGGCCAGACCAACACACTGCCCGTAGCATAGCCAAAGCGCGAGCTCACGATGTAATCAAACTACTTCAGGATAAACCAGAGGCCTTTGCAGATCTGGCGCTGGAATATTCCGCTTGCCCTTCAAAAGAAACCGGCGGAAATCTGGGCCAACTGACAAAGGGTAGCACAGTAACTGAGTTTGAAAAAGCACTCCAATCGATGCAAGCAGGCCAGATGACAGGGGAACCTGTTGAGACCAAATTTGGCTACCACATCATTTTCCTGAACAGGAAGATTGAAGGGAACACCCTGCCATTTGAGCATGTTGAGGAAACCATCCGAGCATGGCTAGAAGCTGCAAGCTGGTCTAAAGCAGTCTCTCAATACATCAGTATTCTGGCAGGATCTGCTGAGATTAAAGGTATTGATTTACTTGGTTCTGACAGCCCGTTGGTTCAGTAAAATTGTAAGTACTTAGCAAAGAGTACCTGCTCTTTTATCGATAAACTTGGATAAGCAGTAAGCTATTGATCTCCGGTATTTTCTCCTTCCTTAAATGTGATTAGGGTTATTTCTGGAGTTCTTCCCGTGATGTTCTCGGGATCCTGTGTTCTGGAGAAAAACAATGTCGAAACTGAACTGGGGCTTTCTCGGAACAAGCTTCATCTCGCTGACAATGGCAGACGCTATACAAGCGGAAGGATCGACGCGGATACATTCCGTGGCAGGCCGGTCAGAAGTGCCTCTGAAAGTCTTCGCAGAAAAGTACGATGTTGAGCATACCTTTGATGATTTCAACGAGCTGATTGAAGACGAAGCCGTTGATATCATTTACATCGCTCTCCCAAACCATATTCACCATGAGTATGTGATCAAGGCAGCAAATGCGGGGAAGGCAATCCTCTGCGAAAAGTCGCTGTCTATCGACATGGAAAAAACCGATCAGGCGCTGAAAGCGGTTGCTGAGAACGGTGTGTTTTTCGTGGAAGGATTGATGTACCTGAACCACCCGTTTGCAGCAGCTATTCGCGATGTGGTTGCCTCTGGTGAGTTGGGTGAGATCCAGTCGATTACAGCTCAGTACTGCGCATCAATTGCCAGGTTCGTGAACCCGCACAGCAAGGGAGCACTTTATAACCTTGGCTGTTACCCAACCTCACTAATGCATCTTCTTTTACAGACCGCATTCCCAACTCATATTTTTGAGAACTATAACATTTCGGCGATGGGTCGACGCGGTGCGGACGGGAATATCTGCGAGTCTGCAGCGACGTTACGGTTGAATAACGGTGTTGTCTGCCAGCTTCACACGGCAGAAGACTACGGTCTGCATGCTGGCTTTACAGTGCTTGGTTCCAAGGCAAGTCTGGTGTTGAATTCCAACCCATGGCTACCGGAAGCTGAGGGGAATATCTTCACGGTTACCCCATACGAAAAGCCGGGAGATACGCGCACAATCACAGCAGACGGCAATGCCTTTGTCTATCAGGTCAGAGCGATCCGGGAAGCAATTGAAGCTGGCAAAAAGGTGCTGGAAAGTCCGGCTCCAAGTGTTGAGGACAGCCGTCAGATTATGCAGATCCTAACCGATTGGGAAGCTGCAACCGTGACTGCTTAAGCTACACCATATCACAATGTGAGGGGTGCGATTGCACTCCTCCGGGTAGCGCAAGAAACCCATTCAAGCGCTCGTAAATACAATAATTCCCAAATTTTTCTCAGTGATCCGTTACAGTTCCTCTTGCACACTCTATAAGCAGCAAGCGCTAATTCCTGCATGAAATCAGCCTGCTACATGTGTGCAATTTAGGCAAATAGAGCATTCATTAGGCGATGTGAGCTATTTTTCAATCTATGGAAAATATTGCAAAATAATATTGATTGAAATTATTTGACCGAAAAGTAAAATTTCATAATGTTGCTTCGATTCGAGTGTTTTATCGTCGCTTGGCTCAATCCACAGCCATATAGTGGTTAAATAATATTTATAAAGTCGATAAATAGCTGAATACCATAAGAAAAGTACTGTGTGATCTGCATTGATTTACGTGCCGTCATGCAAAAAATACTTCTGAGGCATCTAGTCATTAGCCGCTTTGTCTCGTATACAGCCATTTTTAATGCCTTCGTCCTGCTCAGGACCTTTTCACTTAAAATGCGAGATAGGGCAGATTGCGGCTGCAGTCTGATCTGCAGCCCTGCACAATTATTGATTTCAGGGGGTGTGCATGTTTGCGACACGTTTGAACGGTTTGGTGAGACGCCATGTTCTCGCAGCCGTAGCTGCTTTTGCGGCCATAATCGCGGTTTATTCTCCAGCAAAAGTTTTAGCTGCCGAACCTCTCAAGGTTGCAGCGATTTACACCGTTCCTGTTGAGCAACAATGGGTTGGCCGCATCCACCAAGCGCTCAATGCAGCGGCGGAGCGTGGTGACATCACCTACGTCTACTCCGAGAACACAGCCAACACCGACTACGAACGGGTGATGCGTGAATACGCCGAAGCAGGCCATCAGCTCATTGTTGGCGAGGCGTTTGCAGTAGAGCGCGCAGCCCGTAACGTGGCTGCAGAATACCCTGAAACAGCCTTCCTCATGGGCTCTTCTTTCCCGGCTGCTGAGCCAAATTTTGCTGTATTCGACAACTTCATCCACGAACCATCTTACCTCTCCGGTATGATCGCAGGCGCGAAGTCCAAGTCAGGCAAAATCGGCATGATCGGCGGCTTCGCCATTCCGGAAGTGAACCGCCTGATGCACGCATTCATGAATGGCGCTAAGGCAACCAATCCGGACGTAACCTTCACCGTCAACTTCATCAACTCCTGGTACGATCCGCCAAAAGCGAAAGAAACCGCTTACGCTATGATCGATGCTGGTGCGGATGTGTTGTATGCAGAACGCTTTGGTGTGTCTGATGCTGCGATGGAAAAAGGCATCTTCGCGATTGGCAATGTGATCGACACCGCTGCCGACTATCCAAACACCATCCTCGCCTCAGCAATCTGGCATATGGAGCCAACGGTCGATACTGCGATAGCGGCTGTAAAGGCGAATAACTTCAAGGCTGAAGACTACGGCAAGTACTCCTTCATGGGCCATGGTGGTGGTTCGCTGGTCGTTGATGAAACGCTGGTGGATGCGGACCTTCTTGGCAAGGTTAAAGCTGTCGAAGCGAGCATTCTGGATGGGTCCTTTATCGTTGAGATCAACGACGAAGAGCCAAAGTCCTCCAATTAACGCTGATCGGGCCGGGGGGATAACCTGGCCCGCCTTCTCCGCCTGCCGCGCGCATAACCTCTTCAGTCTAAGGGTATCCCATGCCAGAAACTGAGAGCGGGCATCCGCTTTTATCTCTTCAAAACATAACCAAGATCTTCGGTGATCTGGTTGCCAACGGAAACGTCAATCTGGACCTGCATGCCGGGGAAATCGTTGCATTGTTGGGTGAGAACGGAGCGGGGAAAACCACGCTCATGAATATCCTGTTCGGTCATTATGTGGCTGATCAAGGACGTGTCATGGTACGTCACGCCTCTGGTATTCTGGTAGATCTGGAGCCCGGCGCTCCTCAGGCGGCCCTTGAAGCGGGGATAGGTATGGTTCACCAGCACTTCACGCTGGCCGAGAACCTGACAGGTCTTGAGAACATCGTTCTGGGCACAGAGAGCCTGTTCGCACGCCGTTTCAGCCGCTCCAAAGCGCGGGCAAAACTCCAGGAGCTGATGCAGAGTTCTGGCCTCGAAGTCGATCTGGATCTGCGCGTCTCAAAGTTGGCAGTGGGGGAACGACAGCGCGTCGAAATCCTCAAAGCGCTCTACCGCGATGCCCGTATTCTGGTGCTGGACGAACCCACCGCGGTTCTCACGCCACAGGAATCCGATAGTCTTTTCAAAACCTTGAAGCTGCTCGCCGCCAAAGGCATGGCAATCATCTTCATCTCCCATAAGATGGCTGAGGTGCTGGGCGCATCTGATCGTGTTGCGGTGTTGAGAGGGGGAAAGATTGTTGCGGATCTGCCAACATCGCAGTGTGATCGCCATCAACTGGCTGAAGTGATGGTCGGGCATTCAGTCCAGAGCGCAAAACGCAAACCCGGCTATCCGGAAGACGAAACGCTGGTTTTTGCTGGTGTCAGTGCAGGAGAGGGCCGTGAGCAGATTGAGAACGTCAATCTCGCCCTCCGTAAGGGGGAAATCATCGGCCTCGCAGGTGTCTCTGGCAACGGTCAAAGCACCTTGGCAAAGGTTGTCTCCGGCTTGGAAGAACCAACGGCTGGAACCGTCTCCCTTCATGGCAATCCGCTGAAGCCAAATGCTGCTGCGGTGATCCGCTCCGGCATCGCCCGCATTCCGGAAGACCGCCATCATGACGGCATCGTTGGCGCCATGTCGGTGGAGGAAAACCTCGTTCTGGAAGAGATCCGCAAGCCTGCCTATCAGCGCTTTGGCCTCCTCCGCTTTAACGAAATTCGCAAGCGTGCCCAAGAGGCTATCAAGGCCTATGACATCCGTTGTTCTGGCCCGCTTGCCGTCTCTCGCCTGCTGTCCGGCGGGAACATCCAGAAAATCGTCCTCGCCAGAACGCTGGACCAGCAACCCGATATCGTGCTTGCCGCACAGCCTTCCCGAGGGCTGGATGTAGGCGCAACAGCTGATGTGCACCGCCGCCTGCAAGAGGCGCGGGACAGAGGCGCTGGCGTCCTTCTCATCTCTGAGGATCTGGATGAGCTCTTCCAGTTGTCCGACCGGATTGCCGTGATCCACCGCGGGCATATCTGCGAGCCAATGGAGACGGAAAAGCTGGATAAGAAACAGGTTGGCCTGATGATGGCAGGACATTCCGCAAAAGGGGAACAAGCAGCATGATCCGGTTTGAACCTCGTAGCAACGTTTCTTCTCTCTTTGCGTTTGCCCTGCCAATTATTGCAGGAATCACCGCGCTTGTGCTTGCGGCGATCCCCATTGCAGCCGCAGGGGGAGAAGTTTTCGCCGCCTACGGGCACATCTTCAAAGGCGCATTCGGCTCAAAGTTCGCATTATCTGAGCTTCTGGCCCGCGCAACCCCGCTCATTTTCACGGGTCTGGCCGTCAGTGTTGCCTTTCGCGCAAAGCTCTGGAACATCGGGGCAGAAGGCCAGCTCTATGTGGGTGCGCTCGCAGCCGTTGCCATCGGCTCCGGCGCAATCTCTGCGCCCTCTTACATCATGATCCCGTTGATTATACTGGCAGGCATGATCGCAGGCGGCACCTTGATGCTGGTGCCAACCCTGCTGAAAACGAAGCTAGGCGCGGATGAAGTGGTCACCACACTGCTGCTCAACTTCGTCGTGCTGCTGTTTGTGCAGATGATGCTGGAAGGCCCGATGAAAGACCCGATGGGCATGGGCTGGCCGCAGTCAGAACCTATGACCAGCGCCGCCACACTGCCCAAAATGTTCGCCCGCATGCGCATCCACTGGGGCCTCGTGATCGCACTGGTCTCCGCATTAATCATCTACATCATGATGAAGCGCAGCGTCTGGGGTTTTGAAATCCGCGCAACGGGCGAAAACGTCTCTGCCGCAAAACATGCTGGCATCCCGGTCACCTCCACATTCATCAAAGTCGGCTTGATCTCCGGCGCACTTGCAGGCCTTGCTGGCGTCAGCGAAGTAGCTGGCCTCAAAGGGTATTTGACTGCCGATATCTCCCCGGGCTTTGGCTACACTGGTGTTGTGGTCGCCATGCTCGCGGGTCTCTCACCCGTTGGTGTGGTTGTGGCTGCTGTCTTTATCGCCGCAGTCTTTGTAGGGGCAGACAGTATGAGCCGTGCCATGGGCGTTTCCAGCTACATTGCTGATCTTGTGGTCGCAATGTCTCTGATCTGTGTGTTGGTCTCCAGCCTATTCGTGTGTTTCAAAATCCGCTTTGTCAGGCCTAAAAAGACACCACTTGTCGCCAAAGGGGAGGCATAAGCCATGGAATATATTGATATTCTTCTCTCCGCCAACTTCTGGGCCGCTGCCATCCGCATCGCAACCCCACTCATCTTCGGTGTGCTGGGCGCATTGGTCTGCGAGCGGGCAGGGGTGCTCAACCTCGGTATCGAGGGCATCTTTGTCGTTGGGGCCATGTGTGGGTGGATGGCCGTTTGGCTCGGCGCTGGCCTCTGGGGCGGCATCCTTATCGCGGCACTGGCCGGGGCCTTCTTCGGCTTGCTTCATGGCATCCTCACGGTGCCGCTGGGCCTATCGCAGCACGTCTCCGGCCTTGGCATAACCATGTTTGCAACTTCGGTCAGCTACTTCACCTACCGTACAGCCCTGCCAAAGGTGTCTAGTCCACCTCGTATTGAGGCGTTCCAACCGCTTGATATTCCGGTCCTGTCTGATCTGCCCTTCATCGGTCCAGCCCTCTTCCAGCAAACATCTATGACCTTTCTGGCGCTCGCCATGGTCTTGCTAGTCAGCTACGTGCTCTATCGCACGCCGCTTGGCCTCGCCATCCGTGCAGTAGGCGACAACCCATCCGCTGTTGAAGCACAAGGCCTCTCCGTATTCGCATTGCGTATCGGGGCAATCATGGCCGGGTCTGCGTTGATGGCGCTGGGCGGTGCATTCCTCACCATGTCCGCGTTTGATGCTTTCTTCTTCGGCATGATCAACGGACGCGGCTGGATCTGCATTGCTCTGGTGGTGTTTGCAAGCTGGAGACCGGGCAAAGCTCTGCTGGGGGCACTGCTGTTTGGCGCGTTTGATGCCTTCCAGATCCGCCTGCAAAACGAGGTTGGCGCGGTAATCCCGTCTCAGGTGTTCCTGATGATCCCATACCTACTTTCCATCATTGCGCTGGTATTGGTCGCTCGCAAGGCAGACTACCCACGCGCCCTGCTGCAACCTTATTTCCGTGGTCAGCGTTAAGCTGGAAAAGCAAGAAAGGCACCACTCATGTCTCTGGATCTCCTTGTCAAAAACGCAGTTCTGACCACAGGTGAAACTGGTGTAGATATTGCGGTGAAAAACGGCACAATCACCGCGATTGAAAAGGACATCACCGCAGAAGCGGAGCGTGTGATTGATGCTCAGGGCCAGCTGGTCTCAGCGCCATTTGTTGACCCGCACTTCCATATGGATGCCACCCTTTCTCTTGGCCTGCCAAGAATGAACGAGAGCGGCACCTTGTTGGAAGGCATCAGCCTTTGGGGAGAGCTGAAACCTCTACTCACCATCGATGCGGTTGTCGAACGTGCCTTGCGCTATTGCGATCTGGCAGTCTCTCAGGGCCTGCTGGCAATCCGGTCTCACGTGGATGTCTGTGATGACCGTCTGCTGGGCGTGGAGGCTCTGCTGGATGTAAAGCAACGCATTGCGCCTTATATCGATTTGCAGCTGGTCGCTTTCCCGCAGGATGGCTTCTACCGCTCACCAACGGCGGAAAATAACCTGCTCCGCGCTCTGGATATGGGTGTAGATGTGGTTGGTGGCATTCCGCATTTTGAGCGCACCATGGAAGACGGCGCCCGCTCCGTGAAAGACCTCATGGAAATCGCAGCAAAACGCGGCCTGCGCGTAGACATGCACTGCGATGAATCTGATGATCCTCTCTCACGCCACATTGAGACACTGACTTACGAGACCCAGCGCTTAGGGCTACAGGGCAGGGTGACAGGATCACACCTCACCTCCATGCACTCCATGGACAATTACTACGTCTCCAAACTGCTGCCTTTGATGGCGGAAGCTGATGTCTGTGCCATTGCCAACCCGTTGATCAACATCATGCTTCAGGGCCGTCACGACACCTACCCAAAACGCCGTGGCCAGACCCGCGTGCGTGAGATGCGCGAACTCGGCATCACCGTTGGTTTCGGTCATGATTGTGTGATGGATCCTTGGTACTCGCTGGGCAACGCAGACATGCTGGAAGTCGCAGGCATGGGCCTGCATGTGGGCCAGCTCTCCAGTCGTGATGACATCCGTTATTGCTATGAGGCCGTTACCACCAACTCCGCAAAGATCATGGGGCTGGAAGGCTACGGCGTTAAAGTCGGTAGCAAAGCAGACTTCGTGTTGCTACAGGCAAAAGATGCCATTGAGGCCATCCGCATGAAGGCAACCCGCCTCGCTGTCGTCCGCCGCGGCAAAGTCATCGCCGAAACCGCGCCTCGCATCACCACCCTCTCGCTGGAAGGTCGCCCAAAAGCTGTGAATGCCGCGGATTACTCCCCGAGCAGCAACGCCTAAAACGGGGACAACCCTGCAAAACTGCGCTTGCGTTGTTATGTGCGTTCATTTGCGTTGAATGTGTTTTTCCTGAGTTCTTTCGTCCCGCAGCACCCTGAGGGGCGGAATAGCCCCCTTTCAAAATAAGTTATCCCCCTACACACCACAGCTGGCTATGATGGACTTCTCTTATCAAGCAGGAGGAATGAGCGGTGGAACGCATTCCGGCGCAGAAGTGGTATCGCACAACAAAACTGGCAGATGACATCACACTGATTGATGAGCCCTACATCAAACAGTTCTACCGCTGCAACATCTGGCATGTGCGCGGACGCCATAAGGACCTGTTGGTGGACAGTGGCATGGGCGTTGTCAGCCTGAGGGAGCATGTGGCGCTGACCTCAGAGAAATCCGTGATGGCCGTCGTCAGCCACACCCACTTTGACCATATCGGCTGCCAACATGAGTTCCCGAACCGTCTGGTTCATAAAGCGGAAGCAGACCTGCTGGCCCACCCAACCCGTCAGAACACGCTGGTCGAAGGGTGTGTTGCAGATGATATCTTCGACGCACTTCCACCGAAGCCCTACAAGTCTTCCGAGTATGCCGTCAAATCAGCCCCTGCCAGCCACCTGTTGGAAGATGGCGAAGTGCTCACCACTGGTGATCGCAATTTCGAAGTGATCCATACCCCCGGCCACTCTCCGGGAGGCATAGCACTCTGGGAGAAAGCAACCGAAACCCTGATCGCAGGAGACATCGTCTACGATGGCCCGCTGGTGACAGACTGCTATCACTCCAACATGGCAGATTACATCAACAGTATGAAACGCTTGGCTGATATCCCCGTCCGCACCATTCACGGCGGTCACTTCCCCAGCTTCGACGGCAAACGCCTCCATGAAATCATCCATACCTTCCTGAAGGAGCATGACAAATAACGCTAACTCCGTAGTCTTCCTTATAAAATCCAGTCATCTCCTGTGACGCTCAGAACAGCAACCCGCAAAGTGATTGCCTACTCTGAAAGGTGGGAGGGCAGCATGCCCGGGCCGCTGACATCATGGGAGTTGGATAATGACAGCGATTGGTTTGAACAGTTTTGTCTCCGCCGCACACACCATCCCGCAGGATGGTAAGCTCACGATTGCAGAGGGGCACGTCAAAGCGCAGTCCAGTTCCGCAATCGCTGGCCGGCTCGTCACATGGGTCAAACAACAGGCTGCAGGAGCTGAGCAGAAACACACCGACCAGGGTGCGTTTCGTCTGGCCTTGACCAATCACTACGGCAAAACGCTGGGCGAAAAAGCCTATGATGCAGCCTGCCGTGCGTGCGGCCAGAACCCTGGTAAAAGCCACAGTCTGACGGCAAAGCAAGTGCTGGAAGGCGTTACCTTTGCAGAGCATCAGGTGCTGAGAGATGAAAGCTCGGCAGTGGACACAAATGGGCTTTCCAAGAATGTGAAATGCAATTCAATCAACGGGCTGGTTCAGAACAAGGAGCATCAGACAATCCCGTCTTTCCAAAGCGAGATCATCGAGAACCCGGAGAGCAACACCGAACTTTTGACAGCCCGCGCTGATAGCAAATACACGGAGCGGAATCCTTTCCATGTAGAACGGGAGCTGATGGCCCGCCTCAGCACGGAGATTGCCAAGAAGTATGATCCACTGCTGGCTGAAAATGCCACCTCCAAGGCGTGGAGTAATGAGCTGCTGCAGAACATCTACCGGGGTGTCCTGCGCGATCAAAGCCCGGTGGAGCAGGGCGAAGCTCTGAAGGTTTCAGAAACTCCGCACCCAATGAAGATTGCAGTTGAACGCTTCGAGGAACAGGTCTGGAAATACGCAGAACAGAACTTCCTGCACTCTCTGCCAGAGAATGCGGAAGTCGCCATCCATGATCTGTCACGACAGTTGAACTGGGAGAACTTCCCGAAGCTAGCCGAACAGCACGGTATTTCCGGCGTCAGTTGGGCGAATGGCGCGACAGGCACCTACTTTGCGGCCAACATCCCCCCAATCCGCGACCTCGCGATTGAGCGGCTAATTGAAAAGCGGGAGGATGAGACGTTCCTCAGTTCAGTCACAGTCGAGAGTTTCAATGACATCATTGAGAATGCACTGGGCGAACTGAAATCTCCGCAACCAAAACACGCCAGCCCCCCAGCTGCTGACCACTCCAACGACACCACAAAGCACGTACGTTGGGTCTAAGCCGACAAGCTCAGCCTGAGGGGCCCGTCTCCTCAGGCAACCACGAGATGACATAGCGCGGCAGATCCGGAAACGGTTCTTTGCCGCGCATCTCTGGCGCAAGTTGCTCAAACCGCCCTACCTTGCCAAGCGCCTCACACCCGCATTCCCAGTTCGCCAGCCAGATCCCCAATGCCACCATGGCGTAGTACCGCGAGTGCGTCGCCGCACAAAAATCCACCCGCTGTATCCTTGCATTCTCCGCAAGCACGACACCCCGCGTTGGTTGTGCATTGTAGGAGGAGGGCGACCATTGGCACACCTCATAACACCGCCCGAAATCCCGATAGGGCCGCGCGTTCGTGTTCAACGGCTTGGCGAAACCAGCATCCGCAAAGAACAATTCCTGCACATCCAGACGATGCCGCTGTGTCTTCTGAATGAACCGGATTGCCAGCGGGATGTAGCGGGAGCGATACCCAAACCCGCAAACGCAGATGATATGATCCTTCTCAGGATCAAACCGCGCCCCCAGATGCTTGATGATGCTCTTATGATCAGCCCCCGGCCCAATCCAGCAGGTCGCCAGCCCTTGCCGTGTGGCCTCGATCACAACCTTCTGCAAACTGCGCCCCACATCCACCACCGCCATCTCATCATACGCACGCGGTGCTATAGCCACCAAAAACTCATGGGTCCCAACCGCAGGCCAAACCACAAGCGGATTGTCGACATACTCAAAGCGAATGGGGTGAGGGCTCAGACAATTCTCAGGCTTGCTGTTCTGCTCTGCCAATGAAAGCACCATCTGACGATGCTCTTCGCTCATAAGCCGCTTTTGAAAGGACCGGCACGAGACCCGCGCCCGCATCAACTCAAATGCATCCAGATGCTCAAGGCTGGTTGGCAGCGGCTCTTCCGGGTGAAAGCCATACCGAACTGTCACCACATCGAAAATCAGATTGAAAAACAACAGCACCGCAAGAACAAGCGGCAGATCCACCAACAAAACCGGCCAGCACCCAACCAGCGCGCCGATCCCGGCCAATACCAGCAACAACAGCAGGACCACCAGATTGGGCAGGTACTGCAGCCAACTGGTCCACTGCAGCCACATTTTCACCCGCCACCACCACCTGGTTTCAAACCAGGCCTCGTTAGGTGTACGCGTCTCTTGAGGAGGTGTTTCGTTCATGCACGTGTTCCGCAATCAGACCAGAATAGGCTCATTGCGAAACATCTTAAGCGAGGCGTGTTCCTGAAACGTAACGACGCATCAGGAATAGTATAGGGTATCAGCCAATCGCTTTGGCTGTTTTCGCTGGGCGGTAGAGGAACCGGTTGAACGCATCCTCCGGCATCATCTGGATCAAGCGACCAATCAGCGCCATCGCAGCAACGCAGAACACGAAACGCCCAACCAATGCGCCAGACCAGTGTGCGCCAAACGCCATCATCACCAGCGGGTCCTCAATCAACCCGTGACAAATTCCCATGAAGGAGAGGGACAACACCACGTCTCGAGAGGATAACTTGCCTTCCTGCGCTTCTTTGATGATGAGGCCACCACCGTAAGAAAGCCCAAGCAAAACACCAACCATGGTGATCGGCGTTGCTGCCTTGCTGATGCCCATGAGGCGCAGCAACGGAGAGAGCAGCCAACCAATCAGGTCGGTGATCTTCATCAGTTCCAGCAGCTTCAGGAAGATGATCAGCCCCATGATAATCCAGAACATGGTGAAGAGCAGCGACGCACTGGAGTAACCCCACTGCAGCCATGTCTCTTCGATTGTTGGCACGAAAGGCAACCAGTCAAGCTGGATCGGCTGCTGCAGCCAGCCACCTGCGGAGTAAAACAGGTTCAGCACCATGCCGTAGGTGATGCCCACCACGAACCGAAGGCTGGAGGAAAACACAAAGCTGATCCCGGCTCGGCGGGAGATGCTCTGTTCCAGAGGCAATGCATGGGCGATCAACACCACAGAAAGCAGCACAGTCACATCAGCAACACTCAGCGATACCAGCGGCAAAATAGTCAGCATCACAGCCACTGCGGAGTAGGTGCCTACCAGCAAGCCAACTGCAAGAACAAGCCCCGTTACAGCAGGCAGGCCCATCAGACCCATCAGCGGCTCAAGCGCAATGCCCAGGTAATCTACCAGTCCGAACTCCATCAGAATGCGAACAAGGATCATCACAGGAACCATGGTCTTGACCATGATCCAGAACAGGCTGACGGAGTCTTTTGCAATTTTTTGACAAGCAGCGGTGAAGCTTTTCATTTTGACAAACCAGAGCTGCGCGCGCTTCGTCTTGCACAAAACGCTGCGAGTGAATGGAGGATGGGAAAATCAAAAGGGTCGGGCCCTTGCTGCATTGCCCAGCAAAACTACTAGGATATTTTAGGTTTTGAGGAAATAGTATTTTACTCAACCCACCCACTTTAAATTCTCAAAGAAACGTTTGTGCGTGGGGGAAGACCAATGCGGTTTCCGGCTTAGTCTTTCAGAAAAACCAAAGCGAACAACTTCACCGGAACTCTCGCTTTTGTCACCTCCAGTTCTGCTTTGCTTAACTAACGAAAGACCTCTTCCTTTTGAGCCTGACCGTTTTGCATTAGCGTTTTTTTGAACAATAGCAGGTGACAGAAATGGCCGGAAAAACTCTGAAGACCTTTAAAAACCTCTCCGATTTCCGCAGCGGTCTTTCAGACCTGAAGCAGAAAATGGACCATAAACACGGCATTCATTTACTGGATATAACCAACTTCAACAAAGAGCTGGGCAACAAAACCTTCCTTGATAAAAGCTATGAGGCAGCCGTTGAAGACTCCCCCAAGGTTTCCAAAGCCTCGGAAGCGCACGGAAAGCTCACGCGGCTCAAAAACTCACTGGAGCGCGAAAGCAGCGGTTTTGATGATCTCGACAAGCTCTACAACCAGCTGGTCGCCAAACTGAATGAGGCGAGCAAGAAAAACAAAGGCGACGTCAAAAAGCTCAGCGAAGACAAAGAGTATGAAGAGGCGCAAGCCAATCTGCTAAAGCTTGCACCTCATTGGAAAAAAGCCGGTAAAAAGCGGAATGATTTCCGGAAAGCCGAACGCGAACTGGCCGCCCTCGACAAAAAACTCACGGAAATTAAAGCCGATGCCGCCAAAAAGTGCCCTGTTGAAGTGAAACGGGACTCCAAGAAACTCCTCTTGCTCATCGCAGGCGACAAGGTCGTCGAATACTCTTTGAAACACACCAAGTAGGTTTCAACGAAGACCCCACTCCCGGAGTTACTTCAGCACTGGTCGCAGAAACTGCCGGTCATAACGGCGTATGCATTGCGTTTCTTCGGCATAAGCAAAGGCCTTCTGGCAGTCTTCGTCTTTCATGCTGTCTTTGCGATATTGCTCATAGGCTGCGAGCGATGGAAACGAGAATAAAGCCAGCGCCAGATCATTCGCGCTTTCGTGAGGCAGAAAATACCCATGATGCTGCCCACCAAATTTCTCAACCAACGGAATCCAAAGCCGGGCATAATGCTCAAACTCAGCGACCTTCCCCGGGTTCAACTCATAATGCACATAACAGGTAATCATAGCCGCGCGACTCCCTTTAAATTTCAGCGATAATAAGAGGGCGCAGCTTTATCTCAGAGCGGGTATTCCGGCAAGTTTGTGCCTCAAGTTGCAAATTGCTTCCAACGAGCTTTTAGTGCTCTCGCCGTGTTGTACATCTCACTTTTTATGGTATCCATGCCGTCGATTTTTGGCATGTCAGAAGCTAAGCGACGCTCATATTGAGGCAACCAATATTGGTGCGCTCAAAGGCTCTGGCTTCGTCACAAACGTCAAGCGATCAAATCATAAGAAGTGTCACCAAACAACGAAAGCTCTGCTTTATGAAAATGAAATCTGCACCCCTCGTGCTGGCGTCTGTCGCTATGTTGAGCCTGCTGGCTGCCTGTGGCTCAAGTGAGCAAAGCAAGCGCGCTTTTATCTCCTTCAAGGCTTACAGTTCATGCCTGAAAGAGATCAAGCCAAATGCATCGCAGGGGTTTCGTGCTGATGCAGGCCGCAGTGAAACATTTGAGTTCGATATTTATCGCCCAAAGGCAAAATTGAGTAGTGCTGAAACTGCAAAGATGCGGGCTTGCTACAATCAGCGCAACAAGTGAGCGAAGCTGCACCCGCAGCCTGTATAGGTTAAGTGGCATGCGTGTAACTTGGTGGGAGCCTGAAGAAAGACTGCTTTGGGCTCTCACCCACGATTGCCATGCTTGCTCTTTAAACTCTGACTTCAATAACTGGCAGATTTGAGTTGCGGTTCAAAACGGAACTCACCAGCAATGCCAAACTGAGCAAATTGGCTGGGATTCACTGAAGATAATTCAGTTATTCACGGTTTCAATTGGGTGTGGTCTTGTTCGTGATACCTCTCATAAAGCCAAGTTCTTTCAGTTTATTAGCCAAGAAAAGCGCCAATAAAGACTGCTTCTCATCCCCCATCTGACAGAGTTGTTACTCAGGTGTCATGGGCGCTGTGATGAATAAAACAGTGGCTCATCTGACTTAACGTTAGCCTGATCCCATTACAAAAAAGACCAGCAGAATGGGATGAGCACTATGACTTCAGTTAGCTTGAGTAACTTCCAGAATATCGCGACCGATACAGCCTCCTCTCAAAAGCTGACAGTCGAAGGTGGAGACGTACAACCCCGTCTGGCAAGCACGTCAGTTAAGGGGCGGTTTGTGTCCTGGCTTGCTCTGCAGGGCAACCTAGATTCTCAAAAAGCAGCAGATCAGGGAGCGTTCCGTACAGCCCTTCAGGACAAGTATGGCGCAACCCTTGGAACACAAGCTTACGAAAAGGCCTGCAACGCCTGCGGTTTCTCAGCTGGCCAAAACCACAGCCTGACATCAAGGCAGGTCGTAACCGGTGTTCACTACGCAGATGAAAAGTTGAATAGCGATCCACTCGCCGCGTTAATCTCCGAGCACGAAGTGACAGCTGCAAAATATGCAACGTCCAGTTCTAACGACACTGTGCTAGATGAGGACACGGCCGCGTTTGTTTCAAAAGTCGACGCAAAAGCTGCAGAACCGGAGAACCATGACATAGCGTCTGTGCTTCCGGCAAACTTGCTGGAGGGAGATTTCTCGGTCCCAGACAATGAGGTCAGGCAGGCGGCCGTGGATACCCTCGATGTGATCACACAGTTTATCTCAGAAAAGTACACCCCTGAGATTGCAGAGGCCGTGGAAGGCCGAATTGTAGAAGCAGAAGTGTTTGATAAACTCCTTGCCGAACAGCTTGATCCAAACAACAGCGTTGAACTGCGCGAGACCATCAGCCTTTTTATTGATGAGATCTGGCTTGAAGCAAAGAGAGCTCACATTGAGACCCTCCTGTAATTGATCATGAGACGCGCCGAACCTTAATCGTCGGCCTTTGCCCGGCCAAAAGCCAATCAAGCAAAAAAGAAGCGCCTGCTAGGTGGGCAGGCGCTTACAAACCCCGGGCAAGGGATAAGTTTAACGATGACCGCTGCTCTTACTCGGCAGCTTGTTTAACTTCTAAAAGACCAAAGAGGTTGCGTGGATCAGCCGGTTCAGCAATCATCTCAAGGTCTTGAGTTGTTTCGTCCTGCTTCACCAGATCATAGATGTAGCGCAAGCCGGAAAAGTCCTCGATGGCAAAACCTACGGAGTCGAACAAGGTGATGTCCCGCTCGGTGGTACGCCCCTCAGCAGCGCCCGTAATCACTTCCCAAAGCTCAACAACCGGATAGTCGTCATCCAGCTGCTGGATTTCACCTTCAATGCGGGTCTGCTCCGGATACTCAACGAAGATCTTGGAGCGCAGCAAAATGTCCTTGTGCAGCTCGGTCTTACCGGGGCAGTCGCCACCAATGGCATTGATGTGCACGCCAGCTCCAACCATGTTGTCGGTCAAAATGGTGGCCTGTTGCTTATCAGCGGTCACCGTGGTGATGATATCCGCACCCGTGATCGCTTCTTCAGAGCTGCGGCAGATGGTGATGGTGAAACCCTTCCCATCAAGGTTTGCAGCACACTTTTCTGTTGCTTCCGCATCCGTATCAAACAGACGCAAGTTGGTAATGCCCATCACCGCCTTAAACGCCAGAGCCTGAAATTCAGACTGAGCTCCATTGCCGATGATCGCCATGGTCGTGGAATCTGCTCGCGCCAGATGCTTTGCCGCCATAACAGAGGTCGCAGCAGTACGCAGAGCAGTCAAAACAGTCATTTCGGAGAGGAAGAACGGATAGCCCGTGTCCACATCAGCAAGCATGCCAAACGCAGTCACTGTCTGCTTGCCTTCCTTGGTGTTCTTCGGATGACCGTTCACATATTTGAAGCTGTACAGTTCCCCGTCGCTGGTCGGCATCAGTTCGATAACGCCAACTTTGGAATGGCTCGCAACACGAGGTGTTTTGTCAAACAGAGACCAGCGGCGGTAATCTTCCTCCACATACTCGGTCATGCCTTTCAAAACAGTCTCGACACCGTGTTTGTTGACCAAATCCAAAATCTTAGAAACGCTTACGAACTGGACCATATGGGACTTCCTAAAGTTTTTATTATGTTGCTTGAGGTCAGGCGCGGTTTGGATGGTCCAGCACCTGCTTGCCAAACAAGCTGCACACCAGATCTGCCATCAAAGTCGCTGTCCGGCCACGTACATCCAGGAATGGGTTCAGCTCAACCAGATCCACAGATGTGACCAACTGACTGTCGCAGAGCATCTCCATAATCAGATGCGCTTCACGGAAGGTCGCACCGCCTGGAACAGTTGTGCCCACTGCTGGTGCAATGTCCGGGTCCAGAAAGTCCACATCAAAGCTCAGGTGCAGACGGCCATTGGCGGCCTTCACACGCTCCAGAAACTCATTGATCGGCTTGACTACACCGTTCTCATCAATCCGGCGCATGTCGTAGGTCTCAATGCCGGTTTTCTGCAGGGCAGCCCGCTCCGCATTGTCGACGGACCGCAAGCCCATCATGCAGATATTCTCTGGCTTGATCGTTGTGTTCAGCTCCGGATAATACCCCTCAAAACCGGAGAGACCACAAAAGTAAGCCGCGGGCGTGCCGTGCAGATTGCCGCTGGTCGTTGTGCTGAGATTATGGAAATCAGGATGCGCATCCAGCCAGAGCACAAACTGCTCTTCGCCAGCTTCTGCCGCCGCACGGGCAATACCGCTGACAGTTCCCGCTGCCATGGAGTGATCACCGCCAAGGAAGACGGGCAGATGACCTTCACGAATTTCCGCTAAAGCAACGTCATGGAGCTTCTCAGTCCAGCTGATTGTCTCACTCAAATGGTGGACAGCGCTGTTGGAATGAACCCGATCCCGACTTGCCTCTGGTAAAATGTTGCCTCGGTCTATAACGGAGTAGCCGAGCGCTTCCAGGGAGTCTTGCAGTCCGGCGGTTCGTAGAGCATCCGGGCCCATCAAGCAGCCCTGAATGTTGGTTCCTGTTTGTACAGGTGCCCCGACGAGCACAACGGTATTCTTCATTCCCACTTCCCGATTAAATCCGATATGGGGTATTATCCTTGTGGAAGTGGCGGTAAAAAGCTGGCATTGTGATCAAAATGGTGGTCGCATTGGCCAGATTGGTAAGTAAGGTTACGCACTTTGGATGATATAGATCAAAAAATCATCGCGACACTACGTAGAAATGCGCGTGCGAGTGTTTCTGATCTAGCCCTTGAGCTGAAGATTTCTCGCTCGACTGTGCGCTCGCGTATGGAGCGTTTGAAGTCTGTCGGCGACATTCTTGGCTACACGGTCGTGCTGCGGGGCGATGTCTTTGAACAACCCGTTCGTGGCATTATGATGATCAAGATCGAGGGCAAAGGCACCCAGCGCATTGTCGATCACCTCAACAAGATGACGGAGGTCACTGCCTTGCACACAACAAACGGCAAGTGGGACCTGATCATGGAGCTGGGAACCGACACGCTGGTCCACTTCGATGACGTGCTGCGCCGCATCCGCCTGATCGACGGAATTTCAGCCAGTGAGACCAACCTCCTCCTCTCCACCAAACGCACCAACGAAGCCCGCCGCAATGTGATGCTGGATTGAGGGCAGAGAACAGCGTATCTTGAGAGGGCGCCGCAAATTGACGCAACTCTTGCAATGAAAATTGACAAGAGAACGATGTTCACTTAATTGGAGCCGCGATAACTCATCGAGGTGCCAAATGGACTTCATTCAATACACCCTGCAATGGTGCAAGGGCGAAATTCTGGAAGCGTCGCTCTTCGGCGCATTTGGTCTGACAATCTTACTCTCAGGCATCGCCTTTGGCTGGTTTGGCACCACACCTCATGCCAAGGCCATGATGATCCCGTTCATCGTGCTTGGCGTCATTGGTGTTTCAACAAGCGTCTTTGGTGTCGTCAACAACACCCAGCGCATGACCACATTCGCAGAACAGTACGAGGCAGATCCTGCTGGCTTCATTGCAGAAGAAAAACAGCGTGTCGAAGGCTTTGAGAAAATTTTCCGCATCACCTACCCACTTGCAATTGCGTTTGCATTAGGTGGCCTCGCGCTCTTCTTCTTGTTCAGCAACGCCCACCTTCAGGCGATCGGAATAACGCTCATGATCCTCTCCGTGCAGGGCCTCATCATCGACATGTTCGCCGCAGAGCGCGGAGAGATCTACTACAAACACATTCTGGAAGCGCAGCAACCCGCCTGATCCGCATGCCGGATGGTAGATAGAAAAAGAGCCCTGAGCGCGTCTTGGAGGACGCTCAGGGCTCTTAAGTTTACAATTACCTTGGCTTGATGGGGAGCGAGTGCCTTACGCTTCTGCTGGCGTAAGTGCTTGTTGTTGTTGCTTTCTCAGTTTTGCCAAGTGGTAAATGTTGATGAACACGCACATGCCGTTGAGCAAAACAACCGGGTAAGCATCAACTGCAACACCATAAATGGTGAACAGGACACAACCGACCATATTGATCACACGAAGCCACAGGACGTTGCCCATCAGGAGGGAAGTCATCACAGTAATTGAGGCCAGATAGCCTACAAGTTCCATATTCATTATGCCGCAGCCATTTCTGGTGTTGTTGCATATGCAGTTTCCAGAGCCAGCTCCATCATCTGGTTAAAGCTGGTCTGGCGTTCTTCAGAGGAGGTTTCCTCTGCTGTGATCAGGTGATCGGACACGGTCAGCACGCACAGCGCTTTCACGCGGAACTCCGCAGCAATCGCAAACAGGGCCGCAGCTTCCATTTCAACAGCCAGAACGCCCATTTTCTGCATGGCTGGCAACAGCGCAGGGTTGGAACCGTAGAACAGGTCACCGGAGAGGATGTTACCAAAGCGCGGCGACAGACCCAGGCCACCAGCAGCATCAGAACATGCCTTCAACAATTCAAAGTCAGGTGCAGCAGCATAGTCGTAACCAGCAAAGCGATCGCGGATCATTGCGGAGTTGGTGCTGGCGCTTGTCGCGACAATCAAATCACGCAGTTTCAGCTCTTCATCAACACCGCCACAGCTACCAACGCGAATGATTTGTTTCACGCCGTAAAAGTTGATCAGTTCATGCGCATAGATAGAGATGGATGGCATACCCATACCATGTGCCATAACTGAGATTGGCTTACCCTTGTATTCACCAGTAAAACCAAGCACATTACGCACGTTTGTTACTTCGCGTACATTTTCCAGATAGGTTTCTGCAATATACTTTGCGCGAAGCGGATCACCCGGCATGAGGACTGTTTCAGCAAAGTCTCCAGTCTGGGCGTTGATATGCGGTGTCATCAGATTCTCCTATGCAGCTTGCAAGGAGAAGGGTAGAAATATCTCCGTTTCAAAAACAGGACAATTGTCCGTATCTCTGAATTAAATAATGCAAAAATGACAATTAAATCGCTCGCAGAAATTGGACATAAGGAAGTATTAGAATGGGTCAAAACTGGTCCGTTTCTTCTACGCCATATGGAGCCCGGAGATTACCTGCTCCGGCAAGGCCAAAACCTTGAACACCTGTACTGGATCGAGGATGGCTTCTGCACGGTTAGCTACACCGCAGCCAATGGGCGACGCTTCAGTCATGGCAGGTTCAATATCGAAGATCGCCTTTACGGTGAGATCGAATTTCTGACGGGCAAACCAATTCAGTTTGACATCCGCTGCGATGGTCCGGTCAGCGTGCGCGTCATCCCGATTGCGGAGCTGGAAGCACTGTTGGTGCAACACCCTCACGTGGGCATCTGGCTCAGCCAATGTCTGGCCGACACCTATCAGGGTGTCATGGACCGGGTCACCTCGCACTTCATGTACCCGCTGGCCTACAACATCGCCAAAGACCTGCTGATGCGTGAACGCGGCAACAAGCCGCCTATCCAGTTTGAGCGTGTCTTCCGCGAAGCCGAACGCTTCGGCTGCTCAGAACGCGTCTACCGCCGCGCCGTCAGCCAACTCATCGAGCACGGCCTGGTCGAAAAACGTGGCCGCGAACTCAAAGTCGCCAACCACACCAAACTCGAACGCTACCTCGCCGAAGAGGAAGAGCGGTAGTCAAGTTATGCGTGTCTTAGCGCTTCAATCTCGCGTTGTTCTGAAAGGGAGACTTTCATATGTCCATGATTAGGTTGCCCCGCATGACATAGAATGCACAAAGCTTTCAAATTTAAATGAGAACTATCGCTGAGATCTCCGGTGATATGATGCGTATGAAGCAGCCTGCGATGTTCTTTCTTGGAAAGGTTTACTCCGCACTCTTCACATTTCCATTGTCTGGAACTTCTATAAGTAAGAGAAGTTTGTGCCCATTTTTTGGGGTAGATTGCAGTGGTTGGAGTTGAGGATGTTTTTGATGGTTTCGTATGAAAAAGTGGTTCGTAAGTTCTTAAAAAATCTGCAATTTCAAAATCTTGAGCAATCGTATCATTACTGCCCTCTTGATCGCTAGTACCGTATCCCTTCCATGCAATCTCTTTCAGGCAATTCTTGCAAACTATGAGCTCTGCTTCTATTTCGCCTTCTTCGCGTGTCTCATCGTTTGTCCAGGTACATTCAAATTTGCCATCCATGCGAATAGTTGCATGGTATCTCTGAAGGCGGTTCTCTTTTCGCTTGCCCCTAATTGTGGCGCACTCTGCAAAGTGAAACTTAGGACAATTCTTCGTATCGTGTAGTAAAGTGTCTTTGTCTTTACCCGTTGCCTTAATATATATAAGGATCTGCTCTCCTTCATGTTCAAGCAGACCTCCGAAAGAGTGAATTTGATCAATAGAGACTTCCTTACCTGCCTCGAGTTCTTGGCGCAGGATCTCTCGTTCAGACAGTTTCACCTTCTGTGTGCGCCATTTAGATAATGGGGCGCCCATCTGAGAGATTAGTCGGTCTAGAGCAGGAAAGTTAATGTTCAGCTTCATTGAATTGTTTCAATTACTTTGATGATTTGGTCTTTTGTAGTGGTGCGAACGCGAAACTCAACTCTCCTTGATGCGCGAGCATTTTCAAAGCCGGTCTCAGTTTGGATTGTATGGCTGGATGACAAGCCATTGGCAGTTACGTGCTTGAAAGCCCATTCTCTGAAAGGGCGTACGGCAGTAAGCATGATAGAATATTCAAGAACGGCTCTTGTGCGCTCTTGGGATAGGGCCATATTATTGAAATACGCCTCACTCTTGGGCGTGCCTCTTCCCCATTCTGATGAGGTATGCCCCTCAATTCGAATCTCTTCAATTGTATCTTGAAACCGATTCAATACAGTCATATAGCGTGGGAAAAAGTCCGCAAGAATACGTCGGAACTCAGGCCTTAAGCTTGCTTCATTTGACCTGAACAGAACCTCAGGAGCTTTGAAGCGGAGCGTTAATGTTTCCTGCTCTAACTCTGCGTTCCACGTTTCCAAATCGTCTTTAAACTCAGCCTCTAATGCTTCATAAATGCTCACTTCGGAATCGTGCCACGCTACTACAATTTGCTTGATGGTATCCTGCGTGTTGGTGAGTACTTCTTTGTCTTGAATGGCCTGCTCTTTTGCTTCCACAAGGGGGCGTAGGTAGACGACTGCAATGAAAAGGAAAATAACCATCAGGCCAGCCATAAGATCTGAAACTGATACCCATTCGCTATCTTCAGTTACTGGAGAAGAGCCTAATATATTCTTCATGCAACCTGCCGCGCTAGATTGACGAGTTTATGTAACTCCCGTGTTAGCGGTTCATAGTCCTGTACGAATTTTTCGGAGAGCGATGCCAAACGTGTACCAAGCTGCTCAATTGCTCTTTCAAGTTCCTGAGACATTTGCTTATCAAACATCTGCATCTGCTTCTCTAACTCAGCATCTGTTTTGGACCACGATTCCTGAATTGTATTTTGTGCAGCTTTTGCATTGCTCTCAATGAGCTCACCGTGCTTCTTAACTGCTTCGGTGACCTGTGCATTGACATTATTTAGTGTGGTTGAGAGCTTTTCGTTAAACTCCTGTTGCGCGTTAGAGGCTTGACGCTGGAGCCCTTCAAAGCCTTCTTCTAAGGTCTTGTAATTCTCAGTGTGCCGCGCGAGTGTCTCAGAACTACGCTGAACAGCTTGATCGACATGTTCTCCCAATTTCGTAGTAATAAGTTCAAGATTATTTTCAATAACAGGGAAGGCCGTCACAGCTTTGTCGCGCAAGAGCGCGAGGGTTTCAAGGTGTTTCTCCATCACTGAAATCTGGGAGTTTAGTGAGCCTGCTAGTTCTGGGAGTGGTTGGACAGCTGCAGGAATTGCTTCGGTATGTTCGCGAATTGTTGCCAATGTTTCGGCACAGCTTTGCACTGCAGATAAGGCTGCTTCAAGTGATGACAAAGTGGCCTGAATACGTTCTTCAGTTTTGTCGATGTGCTCTTTATAGTTTTCTTGCCAGATAACGAGTTTTTCTACAGCCGCATTAAGTTGCTTGAAATTATCGCCAAATTGCTCTGTTAGATTATTGTTGAAGTCTCGAATAACTTCCTGAAGTGCTTCAATAATAGCTTTCTGGTTATTCTCAGTCATGTGTTTTGCAAAGTTTTTGAATTCAGTTATGAGTTCATTCTGCCCGTCTTTCGCTTCTGACCTAAGCTTTTGCAACTGTGTGAGCAAACTACTCTCACCGTCCGATGAGATGACTTTTCTAATATCTGAAAGGTTCTCCTGAAGCATCTCGGAATTTTCTCTTCCGGTAACTTCAATGCGTTGCAACAGTGAGTAAATCTCCTGGGGTCCAATCTGCCCAACCAACTCGGCTTTTGTAATCTGGTTTTGAAAGGCCTTAAGCATTATGGATGTTGAAATGCCCACAATACTAGTTATGAAGGCAATCTTTAGGCCTGCTAGGAGTTCAGGTACCGATCCATCAATATTTGAAACATCAAAATTTGTTAGCCCTAGTGTAATACCAAAAAAAGTTCCAAATATGCCTATTGTTGTCAGTAGGTTAGGCGCAATTGGCGATAATTTTGAAAAGAACCGGATCTGCTTGAAACTGCCTAATAGGCTAAACAGAAAAAGACCAATAATTAAAACAATGAAGAATACAGCTACTGGATCGGCAACTGTACTCTCATACAGTTTTAGAAAAGTCTCTTTATAGAACATTAGGTACTCGCAATACTTAGTATGCGAAACACACTAATAGCGTGCACTGATTGTTAAACCATCGAATTTTATATAATTCACAGTTAAAGTGTAAAATTATATATTAAAGCTAATGGTTGATATTTTCGGGCGTAAGCAACAGCACTTCCTTATGCCGTCCAGTATCATTTCTCTCTGAACTTACCCGAGCATGAGCGGTTAACGCTAACTGCAGCATTTCGCATGCTTTGCGCTGACAACGCACTCCTGCCATTGCCCCCAAAAAGTACCGTGATAAAGTGTGCGCGCTGCATTTCCTGATCGTAGGGAGGCAACATGTCTGGCGCATCAAGACGGGATTTTTTCAAAGCTGCAATGGCAGCTGGTATGGGCGGAGCGGTGGCGACACAAGCTTCCGCAGCTGAATACCCATCAGGACCATTCTGGAACAACGTTCCTGAACCGGATTTGGCCAACAACGAACTGCCAAAATTTAAGTTCGAGCTGGAGAAAACCGCCGGACGTGTTGATGGCGGCAGCTTCGGTAAAGAAGCCACCGTCGAACAGTTTCCTATCTCAACTGGAATTGCCGGGGTCTCCATGCGGCTCGCACCGGGTGTCGCCCGAGAGCTGCACTGGCACGCAACCGCAGCAGAGTGGGCCTTCGTCATGGATGGCAACTGCCGAACGACGGTTATCAATCCCAATGGCCAGTCGGCGACCAATGACTTCGAGCCCGGAGACGTCTGGTACTTTCCAAGAGGGCACGGCCACTCAATCCAATGCTTGGGAGACGAGCCCTGCCATTTCATCCTGATCTTCGATAACGGCTATTTCTCCGAATTTGGCACGTTCAGCATCACCGACTGGCTGGGCCACACACCAAAGAAGCTACTCGCCCAAAATCTTGGCATGCCAGAAAGCGCGTTCGACAACTTCCCCAAATCGGAAGCCTACTTTGTCAAGGGCGTTATCCCGCCGGAGCAGCCAACACTTCCGCATCAGGGCGAGTTCAACCCCACGCCTGAAACGCACAAATACAGCCTGATGAAACAGGAACCTAAGGTTACTCGTAAAGGTGGCCGAATATGGCGTGTCAGTCAGAATGAGTTTCCCATCGCCACCACCATCACCGGCCTTGTTCTGGAGCTTGATCCGGGTGCACTGAGAGAACTGCACTGGCACCCCAACGCGGATGAGTGGCAGTACGTGATGGAAGGCAGCATCAGTGTGACCATGTTCGGTGCAAAAGGCCGTTATGCCGTCGAGACGCTGAGCAAGGGCGATGTCGGCTACATCCCACAAGGCTACGGCCATTCCATTGAAAACACCGGAACGGAGAAGGCCCGTATTCTGGTCGCCTTCAACACTGGTGAGTATCAGGCCATCGATCTGTCAGAATGGCTCGCCAGCAATCCGGATTACCTGTTGGCGGCGCACTTCAATCGGCAGTCCAAAGCAGTGCGACAGTTTCCGAAGCGAGATGTTTTCATCGCCACTGAATAGGCGTTATGCCAAAGAGCAAGAGCATTGGAGCAATTCCGATTGATCCTTCAATGCTCTAATGGCAAATTGCATAAGCGGACCAACAGGTAGAACAAGGAGGGAAGGTTTGCAACACAATCAAACCGCCATCTCTCTGCCCGAAACCCTTGCGCAAGTCTGGCATCATTCGGGTCAGCTTGGTGCATCCGGACCAATTCTGCCGGATGGCTGCAGAGATCTGATCGTCACAGAGGTGGAAGGCCAGCGCCTGTCATGGCAAGTCTCGAAGCTGTTTGATGAGCCGCACCAACCCGAACGCATCACCGTAAAGCGCATGATCGGCTTCCGCCTCAAACCGGGGGCACAGGTGAATGAGCCAGCACTGCTTGCAGCTCTCAACGGTTTGAAGTCTTGGGATCAGGCCAGCATCTGCGAACGACTGGCAGAACACACCAACTTAAACAACAGGGTCTCAGAAGCGCTGGGCTGTATCGCGGAGGAGCAACTGCCCATTGCCGCCTCCGCTGGAGCGTTGGGGGTAACGCTCAAAACCTTGCAGCGCACCTTGGCGCGCCACACCAACCGCTCGCCAGTCTACTGGCGCCAGCTTGCCCGTATCCGCAAAGCTGCCCGCCATATTGAGGCTGCGGAAAACTGGGCCGACTTTGCTTTGGACAACGGTTTCTCTGACCAAGCCCATATGACCCGTGAGTTCCAGCGCTGGTTCGGTACTTCGCCAATGCAGTTCGCCGCAAACACAGGCTTCAAACAGCAGGCCCAATCGGTCGCGTTCGGCTAATCTCCCACATCACGCTGGAGCCGTCACCGGCGAGCAGATCTCAATCAGAAATCCATTCCTATCCTTCACGTAGGATGTCGTCTGCCCCCAAGGCTCTTCCTTCACCTCTTGCACAAGCTCAGCACCTGCTGCCAGTGCTCTGGCAAGGTCACCGGCAACATCCTCAGTCTGGAATGCAATCTCAAAGCATGGATTGCTCGCATCCGCCTGCGATGGGTTTTTGCCAAGGTCTTCCATCAGCTTGAAGGAGGAGAACGACAGTGTCGTCTCACCAGTTTTCACCTCACCATAATCCCCGCCTTCGGTGATCAGACCCGGCTCAACACCAAACGCCTTACAGTAAAAGTCGATGGTGTCGCGCGGGCTCTCAACGTACAAAATGACGTATTTTAAATGCATGGAATGCCTCCTGTTTTCATGAGGAAGACCCTAGCAATGTGCTGCAGGTGCGTATTGAATAAAAGCGACATGTTCATCACCAGAACGCTGCTCAAACATGGATGCAAAGCAGAAGGAATCTGCTAGGCTCCGGTGAAGTTCCTGCCAGCTAGCGAGGCCGTATCATGCGTAATTTCCGCAAAGTCCTGTACGTGCTCATCACCTGCTTCATCAGCGCCTACGGTGCCTACTTCGCCTACACATCGTTTTATGAAGGCACGCTGTTCAACGTCATCGCTGGCGCACTGATATGTACGGTTGGCATCATAGGCCTTTATGGCACATTTCGCGGCAACCCGCAGGATACTGAGTAAGGGGAGGGGACCATGTCCGATCTATCAGAGTACAAGGCAAAATCAGGCAGTTTCGAGCCCGTCTGGACAATCGAAATTCAGACGCTGGAAGAGGACACGGACCGTATATTGGATGCCGTCATGCAGGTGCACCCGCTCAGCTTCGGTCGCTACCAACGCAACGCCAGCATTTCTGCAGTTGGCAAGGAAACGTCCCAACCAGAACCAAACTCAACCACCACAACTCACATTGAGGGCTTTCAGGCTGGCATGACAGAGACCTACCCCATGGTAGAGCTCAAAATCTCCATTGAGCGCGACCCAAAAGTGCTCGCAAAAGTCATGGACGCCATAATCTACGCTCACCATTACGAAGAACCCGTCATCTTCCTCCGCGAAGACTGGGCCAGCCGCGCCGCCTACAACCCCACCAGCACCAACCCAAACCGCTGGTGGAACAACGGCAAAGGCATGCCGGAAAAGGTGGAGTGAGGAGCGTGGGGAATTGCAGATAGCTTACGCCTCGCAATACCCTGCTTGAAGCGTCTGCACCACACGATAGTGAATCGCGGAAAGGTTGCATATACGCAATAGAATAACCTGTGCGAGAAGCGCGATTCGGGCTTGATGCTAGTGAAGATGAGCTTAAGCTTTTTTGTGAGCTCTATGCATCACGATGGTAACTGTACGGAGGTTAGAGACCCTGCAGATTGCCTGACATGAGCGTGAACTCCTGTTCCTATCTCTTGGGCACCAGAGCCCGGAGAAATGTGAAACAGCAAACTAGCTTGATAAGGTGCCCACTTTTACGGCCTCGTATAGCTTTGATTGCAAGCTCATACAAAGCAGTGGAACGCTGAAACAAGCACTCAACTCTGTCCTCTGTAAAAAACACCAAAATTGGAGGTGTTTGAAAATGAGCAAGTACGAAGATACCATCAAACTTATTGAAACGCGTTGCGGAAACGACAAGGAAGTGATTATTGCCCTCGCGACAATATCCTTATCTGAGAAGGAAGCCGGTAAACCCCGCCCTTCAACCCGCATGGTTTGCGCCTACTACGAAAATGGCGTGTTTTATGTTTCTACTGACGCAAGAAAAAATAAAACATTGCAAATAGAGAAGAACAACGAGGTTTCTGTTTGCGGTATGGAAGGTTTTTCTTTCCAGGGAATTGCTGAGAATCTTGGCTGGGTGAAAGCTGAAAAGAACTCAGAAATTAGAGCGAAGTTCAAAAACATCTTCAAATGGTTTGATCAGGAAGGCGATGAGGAAAATCCAAACTCAATCGTTCTGCGTATAACCCTTTCAGAAGGTACCATCCTCGATGGTGAGCAGGCCTATGGCATCGATCTGGTCAATAAGGTCGTCCATTAGAGATTATCGTGTGAAGTAACTGCAATCTGTTGTTTTTTGTGTCAGGAGTTGGTTCTCTAAACGCAAACTCGGGAGGGCGTTGTTTACAATCCCTCTTGTGGAGGAACAACGGCAAAGGCATGCGGGAAAAGGTGGAGTGAGGGGCGTGGGGAAGCGTAGATAAGTGTTTTCTGTTTGAAACTAGCTCCTCAAACGTAAGCTGCTCGACATTTACCTACATTCAGTTGAAGTCACATAAAAGTGGTACAACATTGGTTTAAAGCTAAGATATTGCTTACCTAGTTCAGCCGGGACTCTTCTCGGGATCTTTGTCGCGGGGAAAAGTGCGTTCTTCTTGTATCTTGCCGTCTTCTTTACGGATGCGCACTGATCCTCCCTCTGAACCCAAAGCGCCTTCCAGTACGCCGCCAGCTGTAGCCTCAGCCTTGGTCAAGAACCGTCTTCGAGCCCGATCTGAGCCCTCTTGTTCTAATACCCAATCGCCTTTGTCTTTATCCTTAGTTAGAAAAAATTTTCTGAGTTTAGACATCGCGTTCTCCTCAATGAAATCTTTCCAAATACTCTTGCATTAGCTTTTGTGAGCTCTACTAACCAGATAGAAAGCTTAAAATGTACGGCCAAATTAGATTAGAAACCATATTGATTGAAACTCCCAAGATTACACCCCATAGAACTTGCCACTTTGATACTACATGCTTGAAGTGCTCCCATCTGTCATAGGTGCGTAGCCATCTAAGACCTTTGTCAGTCAGAAAGTAAGTCCCTGATTTAGCTTCGCTTTGAAGAGCTGCCACGATTGACAGGTGATCAACTAAACCAAGCTCGACCAAACTTTTGACGACCAGAGCAAGATCTTGATTGGGATAACTTGTTTTGATTTCATGAGGTTCTTTGCCATTTTTGACCTGTTTAAGAACAGATCGGATAAGTTCGATCACTAATGTGCCGCGAGGCAACGAACTACTAGTTGACATCAAAACTCCTTAATCGAGTACGACAGATGTTAAGTTATAGTCAACCTAGAGATACGCATTGAAAAGAGCAATGTAGAAATAGCCTACAAACACTTGGCCTTAGCAATATTAAGGCCTCTTTACTCTAGATTGAGTAATAGGTTTAGTGATTGCTTGGGGCAGCTGCCAAACATATGAGATTGCGGTGCTTGTAATGTAAGAAGAGGTTCGTTTTGCATACAAGAACATTTATCACTCAGGATAAAGCTCGGTGTTGTGTGTAAATGGTCTTAGGCGTAGCCTCGGCATGCATCTTCAACACACAGAATTTGCTACTTCCCCATACCTCAACACCACCCCTTCATGGGGTAACCCCACTTCCCTCATTGACACCCGCAGCAAGACGGCGCATCCTAAAGTTGAGGCGTCGAAACCTTATTTGCTTAGCGGTCACCGCAGCCGTAATACGCGGTCTTTTTGTGTCTGGAGTTGGTTCTCTATACGCAAACTCTCGCTTATGGGCGGGAGGGCGGTGAATACAATACCCTTTGCGGGGGAATAAACCCGCCTGTCTAAGCCAGGTTTCGAACCTCCCGCTCGCCAGTGGGCCGTCGAAAGCTCTATGCCGAGCGGATCTTTCACCGCCTGCTTAGAGGTATGAAATGACGACCAATGGAAATGAGAAAAGTGCCCATATGTCCCTTCGCAATGAAGTGGACCAGCTCAACCTTTCATCCAACCACCTCAAAAATCTGGTGTATTCAATGAGTGTAGTGATGAGTGAGCGCATGGAGCACACGCAGGAATATGAAGCGTTGCTGACGCTGTTTGATACTGTGCGCAGCCACATAGAAGATGTGCAGGGATGTAGCGAGAAGATATCGGAATTGCTCGAGCCTTGCGCGCTGGACCTCACCAAGACCCAAAAAGCATAGAGCGCATTCCGTTTGATTAAATCCAATCAAACGACAAGAACTCGCTCAACATAAAGAAGTTAGAGCATGAGGCGTGAATGCAAATGAACGCGGGTATGCTCTAGAGAGCGAGCAGAGGTAGTCTCTCTGCTGAACTTGCCTGAGAGGCAATGTGCTTCTCAGGCTTTTATCTGCGGTTCGCTTAGAACTGCACCGGCACAGTCTCGCCAGTAGAAATCTTACACTCGCCAACGCCGCCATCTGAGAATCCAGAGCTTGGGTTGCTCAAAGTGATCTGGCACTGCATGGAGCGAGCAGCGCTGAACAGCACGCCTTTGGCTCTTGAATTGTATGTGGTGGAAGAGCTGGACGAGAAGAAGTCATCGTCGTCATCGTCATAAAAGAACCCGTCTTCAACGCTCTCCGTCTGCTTCTTCTCAGTTACCAGCTTACCGGTGAAAAACTCGCCGCTGGAAAGTGTTGCAACAGCTGAGGCTGCGCCATCATCGAGGAACTCTTCGGTCACCTGAAATGTCACACTCTGTGAGTTCTTGCCGTCTTTGCTAACAACACGTCCTTGTCCTGTCGTGGTGGACTGACAGCCCGCCAAAACTGCAACAGCAGCAACACACACACCGATCTTAAAAATAGTCTTCATTGTAATTTACCAATCCCGAATAGCTAAATGTCGGTTTTGGCTGTTTGGAGATTGGTTCAAATAACGCAGTCACCACAGCCAAAAGCCCCTGAACCGGCTGTAGGTCAGGGGCAACTTGGTCGGCAATCACAAAAAGCACAGTGTGAGAAAAATTTCGCTCTCTAAAACTCAACAGGGAAGCTGCCGCCACCAGAAAGTTTACACTGTCCAACACCTCCGTCAGAGAACCCGTCAGCTGGATTGGAAAGCGTCACGACACAGCGCATGCTCCGTTTCGCACTAAACAGAACACCGCGGGCATAGGGGCTATAGGTGGTTGAGAAGGTCGAGACAAAGAACGGCCCGTCATCAAACCCGTCAAAATCATCGAAGTCGTCGAAATCATCAAACCCATCATCGAAGTCGCTTTCTCCAATGTTGGTGGTCTGGCTCTTGGCTGTCACCAGCTTGCCGGTAAATACTTCCCCATCAGGCAATGTCGCCGTTGTCGCCGCGCCGCCACCGCCAAAGAAGTTTTCCGTCACCTCAAAGTCAACAGCCTTGCCACCCAAACGACCTTGCCCAGGTGTTGTTGTCTGGCAAGCAGCCAGCCCAGCAATGGCAACCAGGCACAAACCTGTCGTGAAAAAGCGTCTCATTCTGCGTTCCAATCCCGACTTAAAATGCAAACACGTCGGGGCAGAATTACAGACAAATGTTGCTAAACGTATTCAAACACCGCTTGCAACAAGTGCTGAAACGCCAGCAAAAATGAATACCAAACAACTACTTTTTCTTGCCTTGACGCATTGCACCCCGGCGTTTGAAAATGCCTTTACGTTTTTTGGTGGTGTGCTGTTTCAGCATGCGTTCCATGCTGGCGATAATGCTGTTGAGGAAGCCAAACTGTACCTCTGCTTCCATAACATTGCCTTTGCTCAGGAAGCTCTCAATCTTGTAAGCTCCCTCGCTGGCTGTCTCGTTGTTGTCAGAGAATATGGCCAGATCGTTATCATCCAGAATGACACTGCGCTGACCATAGAGTTTGTTGATGGTCTCCACCAACTCCTCAACTTTGACCTGATACTCCTCAATCCTCGCGGCGGTACGCTGCCCACGTTCAAACGCAATACGCACGCTCTCCATCGTGATCTCAGCATTCTCCAGAGCATCTTGCGCAGCGTTAGTACCAGGCTGATTTTCCGCTTGTGCCAGATAAACTTCCGCAGTCTTGAACATGCTCTCAAAATTGGCGAGTTCCTCTGCGTTTTTGAAGATGTATTTGCGTTTACTATAGGATTTGAGTTCACGCTGAATTTGCTCAATACCAATCGCAACGGCTTCATCTCGATCGAGGTTTAACTCTTCACTCTCTTCTTCTGTAACTGGTACGGGTACTGCCTGTAACATCTCTTCAAGAACCGCGACGCACTCGTCAAACTTGGCAAACTGCTTCTCCACTTCCTTCCCTTCATCTACTTTCAGGTGATCCAGCATAATCTGGGCGCAAACCATTGCCATCGCATGATACTTTGCAAAGCGCTCTAGAAGAGCCTCATTCCCGTCAAAGCGATCTTGCGCTGCATACAACTGTGAAAGCTCGGACTGCTTGTCAGAAACCCGAATGATTAAGTCGGAGCGTAGGTTGTCTCTTGCCTCGCAAGTGGTGCGATAGGCCTCTTCCAATGCCTGCTGATCATCCCCAATCTTGTCCACCATGGTCTTTGCAAAGTTGGCAAGCTGATCTTTGATCGCCTTACGAAGATTGGACAATGTTTCCTGAGAGGTTTTGTAGGCTGCATCAAATGAAGTCAGGTCGATATCCCAGGCATCAAACTCAGCTCGTTTTTGGTGAATACCGGCAATAATGTTCTCGTAGTACGCCGCACCTTCAGACAAGCCATTCAACAATGAACTCAGGATTTGTCGGCTGTTGTCCTGTATCTTCTGCAGGATGATAAAATCTTTTTTTGCCGCAGTAAGAGACTCACGTGCACTGTCCAAATCATCCCCTGCAAGCGCAGTAGTGCCTTCTTCATGGTGTTGCATCGCGTTAGCATAGGCCGCTTCCAGATCAACCACATACTCATCAACACAATGCGGCCGCGCCTGACTGAAGATCGTATTGATAGCGGTGCGGATCTGATCAAATTGCTGCACCAATTCAGCCTGCTCTACACTATGAGGATCAACTGGTTCAGCTTTGCTTTTTGTTTTCTTCGGCGGCTTCTGCGCGACACAGCGCTCCAGATTTGCCAGCGCTACCTTAAGGTTGCTCAGAGTTGCCCGAGCATCCCTCACTTTGCCTTCAGCAATCAGCCCTTCCACCTGGAAGGCAAAGTCTGTGGCAATGCTGTTGTAGCTCAGGAAATCATTTTTATGGTCAGGATGCTGCAAAGCTGTTCCCTGCTCATAAACAGCGTTGATCCGGTCTTTCGCAGCCTCCGCATCCGCAAGATACCCTTCAACTTTTGCTGCTGTACCCGCCCCGCGTTCATAAGCAATTTCCATCGAGTCGAGTGTAACCCGGGCATTATCAAGAGCATCCTCAGAAGCCAAAAACTTCTTCCGTTCTAATAAGTTGGATGCCTGCTCTGCGAAATCAGCAGCCTTGTCATGCAAGTTGGCGTAAATCTGCCGCTCTTCATTGTCTTTGAAGACACTGCGCATGCTGTCGTAATCTTCAAGTTCCACTGTGACGCGCGCAATCGCCTTTTGCAGCATCTCTCGTGCTTCAGCTTCAGTTGCTGCGGTGTTGACCTTTGGCATCCATTGCAAGCTGCGGGTTTCTTTCTCCAGTTTTTTCAAACCGTTGCGTGAGTTCCCAATCGCCTGATCCGCTTCCTCAACCCGCTGGCCTTGCATGCAGGCCTCTGCGTAATCAATGAGCGCAGTGACTTCACCACAAAGGGCATCAAACCGGCCTAGCTGCTTGCCGCCAAACTTCTCGTCAGCCTGCGCGTACCGCTCAAAACCTTTGCGAGTGTCCGCAAGCGGCTCAAGTTCTCTGCGAAGATCTGCAATCTGCTCCACCTGAATCTGAAGCATTGATTCCGCTTCAGTTATGTAGTCCTGCATGTCCGCTGCACTATCCCGGATGTCCCGAATGTTGTCTTGCGCGCTATACGCATTCTTGGTCAGCAGAGCTGTCTGCGCACTCAAAATAGCTGTACGAGCTGACTGATAAGCCGCCTCGAAGGAAGGGAAGTTGACGCCGTGGTTCTTCACAAGATCCCGTTGATCATTGAGCCCTTCAACGGAACTTTCGAGAGCAGTAACATCACCGGTAAGCCGTTTGATCTCCTCCTCATCAAAATCTTCAGGTGGTGAGAACTCAATCTCAGAAGATCCAACAATCGCCTGCAACAACACTTGCTGCATCTGTGAGATCAACTTTTCAGTTTCCTGCAGCGCTTTTTCACAGTCCTTGCCGCGTTTGCTAAGAACAGCATCGTTTGCTTTTTGTGCTGCAGCTGTTGCTTCACCGTGGACTTTATCAAAGGCACTTTGCTGGTCTGGGGTATTGTCCAAGGTCTCGCGCTGACCAGCCAAATCATGAATTTCGCGCTGGGCGATCGACACCTTGAGGAGCAGGTCTGTACCAGCTGCATCCGCATAACGCTTCGCGCTGTCCATCGCATCTTTTAAAACCGCATATTTCTCTTTTGCGACCAACAGAGTGCGGTCAACCTCTGAAACCACATAACCGGAGATTGCTCTGTTCATTTCCGTGAAGTTGTCTTGTGCTGCGTCATAAGCTTTGTCGACTGCAGACAAATCCACATTCCAGAGCAAGATTGGCTCGCGTTCTTTATAAACATCCTCAGCGCGTTTTTGCTGCAATGCTGCGGTTTTCTTAAGATCGACCAGTTCCTCAACCGCATTGCCGCGCCCTTTTTGATAAGCGGCTTGCATTGTCTTCAGGTATTGGTCTGCCTTGTCTACATGAGCTTTGATCCCACCAAGATCCGTGAAACCATTCTCATCTTCTTTTCCAACCAGATCTTGAGCCTGCTCAACCTGCTCTTCACCCAGCTCCTTAGCTGCTTCAAAGAGGTCTTGGCTCTCATCCTCTTCGGTGAAAACAGGTATTCGTTTTCCAGCAACCTTGATGGACTTCGCAGTATTTCTCATGCGCTTGTAGAGCGCGCCGAGCTCCGCATCATGAGCTTTTTTGCGAGCTGTCAGTTCATCATCTGGTTCCGCTTCAGTCTGCGGAGTGACGTCCTCATCGCTCTCAGTCGTCGCATCAAGGGAAACATCGTCGAGCGGGACATCCTCAAACTCATCTTCCTCAATGGGATCACCTTCCACCAAGGGGAATTTCCATTGTAAATGCCTGAAGACCTTTTGAGCCCACTGGTGTTGTTCTGGTGAGAGTTTGTTATCTGGCATAGGAAACTCCGCGACGAGATGATTTTGCTGGCTCTAACTTAGTCGCTGTTGCTTCCTGATTTGACGCTTATTCGGGAGCATCCTGAGAGATTTGAGTGAGCTGGTGAAGATAGAATTGTGCGGGATTACAGTTTTTGAAATAAATGGGAGAGTTACTTGCCTTCACCGAGTATCTCACCTAGTAAAGCCTCGTAATTTGCAAGCAGGGCTGCCACATGTCTGAGAAACAACCCATTATCGTTATTGACCGTGAAACCGGCCGAGAGTTTGAAGAAACGGTTCTGGGGGAGAAGTGGATCCGTTGGGCCTACCAGGATTCCAGTTCAAGCGTGATTGAGAAGCTGCTGTTCCGCTCCGCCGCATTGAGCAAGGCCATGGGCTGGTACTATGACAGCCCGCTTTCTAAAGGCAAAATTCAAAGTGCCATTGATGAGCTGAACATCGACACTGCTGAGTTTGCAGACCCGCAGGAAAGCTTTGCGTCCTTCAATGAGTTCTTCATTCGCCATCTGAAAGAGGGAACCCGCCCATTCGATACCAGTGCAGACACAATCGTCAGCCCAGCTGATGGCCGTGTACTGGTCTTCCCGCAGCTGGATGAAGATACCTTCGTACCGGTCAAAGGCCATCCCTTCTCCATCCGCAAAATGCTGCCGGATGTTGCTGATCGGTTTATTGGCGGCTCACTGGCAATCGTGCGTCTGTGTCCGGCTGACTACCATCGTTACCATTTCCCATGTTCGGGTGAAATTGTCGGAGCCAAAGATTTTCAAGGGGCCTACCACTCCGTAAACCCGATTGCTCTGGGTGCCGGCCCGGATGTGTTTGGCGAAAACAAGCGCAGCTACACACTGCTTAAAACCGAAAATGCGGGCACCATGTGCTACGTGGAGGTCGGCGCGTTCGGCGTAGGCAGCATCGTAAACACAAAGACCTCTGGCCATGTCGCCAAAATGGACGAAAAAGGCTACTTCAAGTTTGGGGGCTCAACAGTTGTTGTCGTGTTTGAGCCGGGTGCAGTGAACTTCAGCGAGGATCTTGTCGCCAACAGCGCAGCAGGCAAGGAAACGCTGGTAACGGTTGGTCAGCCCTTCGCAACGGTTGCCTGAGAAAATCTCCAGATCGCCTAGCATAAGTTGTATTTATCCAACGTGACTCTTCGTCCAGACTGTCAGCTTCGCTAACAGACTGGACGGGACGATGCCATCTTCACTTATCACTCAGGACCATATCGATACTTATCAGCGCGAAGGTGTCGTACTGATCAAAGGCCTCTTTAAAGATCATGTAGATCTGATCAGGGCCGGTATTGAGCGGAACATGGCAGAGCCGGGAGAATATGCGGCAGAAAACCTGAAAGAAGGTGAGGGTGGTCGCTTCTTTGATGACTACTGCAACTGGCAGCGTATTCCAGAATTTGTTGAGGTGGTGAACAACTCCCCCGCAGCAGAAGCTGCGGCAGACCTGATGCAATCCCAAACCGTTCAGATGTTTCATGACCATGTGCTTGTTAAAGAACCGGGCACGACCAAAGCCACGCCATGGCACCAAGATGGACCCTACTATTTCGTCGAGGGGCAGCAGACCGTCAGCTTCTGGTCGCCAATGGACGCCGTAACAGGTGCCACCCTGCGCAGTGTTGCAGGCTCTCATCTTTGGGAAAAGCCAGTCCTTCCAATCCGCTGGCTATCTGAGCAAAACTTCTATGGCGACAGTGATGAGTACATGCCAATCCCGGACCCGGATGCAGAAGGAATGCCGATCCGCGAATGGGAGATGGAACCGGGTGATGCTGTCGCGTTCAACTATTACACGCTGCACGGCGCACGCGGTAACACGACAAAACAGCGCCGCCGCGCATTCTCCTTGCGTCTACTAGGCGACGATGCCCGCTATATTGAACGGCCGGGCCGCACATCTCCGCCATTCCCCGGTCATGACATGAAGCCTGGGCAAATCCTGCGAGAAGATTGGTTCCCAATCATCTATAAGCGCTAACGATAGTAGAGAAGGAGTGCAGTCAGGGAACTGCACTCCCCAAGCTTTAGCTCCTACCAGCATTCAGAGCTTCAGGCTTGAACTCCAGCACCCAACACGTTTTCAGATGACCTTTCCTGAAGACGTTTCTGGTTTCACTGTGATATTGAACTTCCCGCAGATCCAGAAAATCTGGCAGGGACTCTTGAGCCTGAGCGTCCTTGGCAAGCAGCTCACCCCATTCCCGTGCCAGCTTACTTGGCTTATCAACAATCTCCGCACCCAAGCTGGCTTCATCGGTTGGTTTCAGGATGAGTTGAGCTCGTATTTCTGGCTCTAACAACGCCCGCAAGGTGCCTGTCACTCCCGGAAATTTATCATGTGCCTGAGGAGCTGTTGCCCCAGCTTCCTGCGTTTCCGGGTCTACAACCGTAACGGTTGTGTGAGCTGGTTCAGGAGCAGTCTTCTGCTTCACAGAAATCAGATACTCGCTCTTCTTGCCTCCCTCAGGTCGTGTGACAGAAACATCAAACAACGCGACCCAGGGCTGCTCAGAGATCCATTTCTGGATCTTCTTCAGGCTTCCGCCAGATTTTTCAATCCGGGCGTGCACGTCATCGCGCACATGCTCCATCAGCTTATCCAGCGCAAAGTGTGCCTTTCCAAAGCTCATCAGCAAGCCATTGCCCTTGGTGCTCAAGAAGGTATCCAAACGCTCTCTCATGGAAGAAAGCTCGTCAGATTGTTTGGTTTGACTGTCTTTCAACTCATTCAGGTTGACAGTCAGAGCAGCCAGATTCTTAGCAGCAGCTTGCGGCAACGCTCTCATTTTGCCGATCTCTGACATCGTATGAGAGGTCGGCTTGTATTCAACCACCCAGGCTGGCTCCAGCATGTCATTCTCGATCAGGAAGCCCTCTATCTTGTGATAGCGCACTTGCTTCAGGATGAAGTAGTCGGGTAACATCTTGGAGATGTTATCGCCCCGCTGCTTAGCCTCCACGAGTGTACTTCCCCACGCCATGGCCAGATCACTTGGCTTTTCAACGATGGGCAAATCATCTACGCCGTCTTCGCCAGTCGGGACCAACTTCAGTGCTTCCATCATCTCCTTGGAGCGCAGACCATTCAGAACCAGCTGGGGCTTGTCGCGCAACTCGCTCTTCGTCAGCCCCAATTGCGGGACCACATCGGTATTGTCAAAGAACGTGCTGTTACCAACTTTTCTTGGAGCGGGGTCGTGACGCAGTTCCGTGTTGATGTTGTAGTATCCGCCATCTTTCTGGATGGAAACAGAAACCAGCGCCGCCCATGGCTGCTTAGCGATCCATGTTTCAGTCTTCTTGGTGCTGTGATGATCCGCCAGGTGCTGCTCAGTCAATTGCGAGGCCACCTCACGCAGGCTGGCCAGCGCGTATTGCGCCCGGCCATTCTCATGCGAGAGGCTTTCTGTGCTGGAAAGGATCGCATCACCAAAGCTCATGGCTGCCAGTAAATCATTGCTGGCATTCAGCGTTTCTCCCAATTGCTTAGAAGTCGCCATTCGATAGGCGACAACATCTTTCTCGACCTCATCCAGATAACGCACATCCTGCTCGGTCACAGCATTTTCTCTGGCGGTGTCGACTGCTTCACTCAAGCCTTTACTAAACGCATTCTGGCGCATGAGCGCGTTGACGTCGCCAACAACTTCTTTATTCAGCGCCTTCAGGTTCTGGCTCAGGAATACCAGCAGCTCTTTGTGATTATTGGACAAATCCTCTGGCGCAGCCAGCGCTGCGACCTTCAGGAAAGCGAGGAAGCGAGGATCATGAGAGGCATCTTCAAAAATTTGCTTGGCCAACGCACGTGCATCATTGTCCAGCCCGGTTCTAAATTGCATACGCAGATATGTATCAGCCTTGTTTTGAGCCATACCCAACAGACCTGTGATCAGTCGTTGCTTTTTTGCTGCTTCCGGTCCTTCATGTGCAGTGCCTGTCGGGTCATTGATAAAGGCCGTTTTCTTTTCCTGATACGCTTGGAACTGCTGCTCAAGCTCCGGGCTCACCGCCAAATCCAACTCATGCATTGCCAGCATTGCCGGATGTGGTTTCAACTCCAACGGTTCGCTGTGTGGTTGAGGTGCGGTTGGCTGCTCAGCGGCTTCCAACTTGGGCTGCCCAACAGCTTGCGACGCACCATTTGCGGCAGATGTCTTACTTCCTTCAGGCTTGGGAGCGTCAACAATAACGTAGTCGCTCAGATCAGGATCTGAGCCCATATGATCAAGTGTGTTCGCATGCGCAGCGAGCGGAGGCTCTGCTTTAGTCGGAACCGTCTTTGTACTTTGTTGCGAGGATGTCGCGGTATTGCTCGCGCCATGCCCCATCAACTTTTCTGAAGGCAAACGGTAGCCCTCATAGCGAAGCTTTTTCGCAGCACGTGACATACCATCCGTTGGGTTAGAAGGTTCGCCCTCCGGTTTATGATGCTTGTGGTAAGCAAGTGGGCGCAGTTGGGGGTCCTTCGCCCCGGCTTTTGCTGGGCGGCTGTGTTGTGTAGACTTTCCGTTCAGTTCATCCAACTGGTCCAGCAAGCGATGCACATTCTTTGGCTCGGTATGGCACAGTTTGTGTCCTTTATGAGAACTGGTTGTTTTCTTAGGTGTAGCCCCTTGTTGGTCTGGATTGACTTGAGGCAGCGAAATTTTTGAATGAATTGGAGAACGACCCATGGGACACCTCATAAATTCCCAGTGTTGGCCTCCATTCTTCAGGAGCGCCGGAACACCAACGTGAAAACAGTAAATTCCATTGATTTGTCAGAGCGATCAGGAACCAATAATCACCATGTCCGAGCCGTACTTGGGCAAAGGCACATGGATTTCATCGAGGGCCCCCTCTTCAGCAGAAGGCTGTGCACGCTCCAGTCGTGCGTTTGCATCAAGGAGCAAATCAAACGCTTCGCGCATAAGCTCAGCACCACCACCTGTAGAAACCTCGGTCCAATGAGATACGCGCTGCCCAGTAATCGACGCGATGATATGTGGTTGAGTGAATGCGTTGCCGTTGCTTTTTAAAAGCATGAGGGCTTGATCAGCAGAAAGGTCAACTTTACGCAGCCCACTCGTCAGTGCCATCATGATAAAATCCTCATGATGCTGACACAAAATCAAATGACTGCGCTCATCAACGCAGAAAAAGTAGGCACCATTACACGGTTCCGGCAGGTCCAGATCAAAACTGGACGAAAACGCCCGAACCAACTCATCAAATGCAGTTGTCTCAGCCATGGCATACTCCTCACCATGAGTGGAAGAGATCTTGGAATGAAGATCTCGATGCAGTTGAGATTGGCACTTCTACAAAGGAGCTACTGTGCTGATCGAAACAGTTACTTTCAGAAAATGAAGAAAAGACAGATCAGCTAGAAGCATAAGATAAAATATAGGTTGAATTACTTATTTTCATCTATCGTTTGAATGGGAACAGTGTATGCTGGCCATGTTAAGTTCCTACCTCTTCTCCGGCAATCCATACTTCGATGATTTCGTTTAAGCATATGTATTTGCGGGCGTTACCGCTCTTCCTCACCGGCAGCGCTGCTTTGGTCACCAACTGGACAGATACTTACGTCTCCAGTTATTTCGGTGCACCCGCTGTCGCTGCGGTCGGAATCTGCGGCATGATGTTTTTTGTCTTGTTTTCATTCTCCAACGGCTTTTCCATCGCAATCCAATCTTTCACTGCTGGGTTTCTGACCAGTCGGGAAAACAACGAAGTGCTGGACGCGTTTGTGGTCTGTCTGATCTTGGGCTTAAGCTTTGGGCTCTTGCTAACAGCAGCTTCAATCTATTTCCTCGAAGACATACTTATTTTCATGAATCCGGACGCTGAAGTCAGGGAAGCTTCTAGGCGATATCTGGAGTTTCTCCTTTATGCGACACCGTTTTACTACATGTGTGGTGCGTCGCGCGGTCTCCTTATTGCTGTCGGCAAAGCGTGGACCGTCTCTTACATCGGCATTGGAACGCAGATAGTGAATGCCGTTGCAACTGTAGCACTGGCATTCGGCTGGGCTGGTGCTCCTAAACTGGGAATTTCAGGAATTGGCTTCGGCACGTTCATCGCATTTGCGCTTGCAGCGGTCTTCTATGTGTCAGCAGCACTACAAGCGATCTCGCAGCAAAAACTGAGACTTGGAGTCTTGTCTGTGCCTTTGATCATCGAGATTTTGAGGAAGGCAATCCTGTCTGCCTCTCAAAGCACAATCTACGCTCTTGGGATCTTTTCAAGCTATTGGATTGTCGGGCATCTCAGTGTTTTAGCTTTGGCCGTCTATCAGGTTATCACTCAGGCAACACTCATCCCGATTTATGTAGCAAATGCTTTGGGAAGCGTCGCGATCAGTCAGGTAGGTCAGGCAGTTGGGGCAAAAGACCTGTCGGGAGCCCAACAGGTTGGCCTGAAGATGATCTCAGGTGCTGCATATCCTATTGTGATCTACGCACTGCTCGTCATGGTGCTCTCTGAGGATGTCCTGACCCTTTTGCTGGGAGAAGCATTGGATGAACCGCAACTCATATTGGTGTTCACGCTTTCCTGCTTAATCTTGCCAATCAACATTGCGGGAGCAGTGATGAACTATGTTCTGCAAGGTGCCCAACTGTTCGGGCGAGCGTGGACAGTCTCAGCAATCACGCAATGGCTCATTTTCTTACCGCTGGCCTATGTATTTGGTGTTTCAATGAGTTACGGTCTGGCTGGTGTTATCTTCGCGGACTTCATTTATCGCGTTGGCTTGTTCCTGACGCAATACAGTTTCTGGAAACGCTATTCCGAACCTGCATTGGCAAGAGCTTCAGTAAAAATGGGATAAACCGCAGGCCTCTTTCAGACACCTACGGTTTATTGGTTGTGCAGGCAGTGAGGGGCTTTGCCTCAAGCTGCTGCCATTTCGGTCTCTGGTTTGTGCAGGCTCACGACAATCGCAACCGCCAAGCCGTTAGCAAAGTAATAGGCTGCGTCCAGTCCGGTGAAGCCGAAGAGGAAAGGTGCGAGCAAAAAGAGCACGCCAACCGCTCCATCAACGGCCAGATGGAGGCTGTAAGGCAGCACACGGAGCACTCCAAACTGGTGATCCGTCAGAAGCGTCAAAATTAACGCTGCTGTGCCTGTGCCAACAGATAGCCAGAGCGCTAATGGGTTGGATGCTCCAAGACCAAAAATAAAGGGCAAACCGATCAAGGCAAAGGCAACGGGATAATCCAGATAAGCATGGATACTTTTTGTAACGAAACGGAGGGACATGACAGGGTTCCTTTTTGACTGTGTCGGTCTTTCGTTTTGGGCACAGTCAGATTAGGAGAAGCTCCCGTTTAGCTCAATTTCAGGACGTTCAAAGGAATATGCAGATCGTTCAGGATGGATCTAAAAGTAGAACAGTTGAGCTAATTTTATTTAATGGGATGTGCGATACGCCGCTGGTGTTAAACCCACTTCTTTCTTGAAAACCCGCGTAAATGCAGATTCAGAAGCATATCCAGCAAGCGCTGCCACTTCAGACACGCTCATCTGATCATCAACCAAACCCTGTTGTGCAATCTGGATGCGCCAACTGGTCAGATATTGCATGGGTGTAAGGCCCATCTTGCTGGAAAACTGTGTCGCAAATCCAGTCCGCGAAAGACCTGCCTCCCGCGCCAAGCCTTCTACGCTCCACTCGCGTGCAGGAGCCTTATGAAAGGCCGCCAGCGCTCTGCTCAACTGCGGATCAGCGAACCCGGCAAGCCCGAGGTGCTTTTCACCTTCCTGCTCAATGAAACTGCGCAGCGCCTGAGCAAACAAAACCTCGGTCATTTTAAGCGCGATCAGGTCACCGCCAAGGCGTGTGCCATGTGTTTCATCTCCTATCAGACGCAGAGTGGCCTCCATCCAACGCCCTGCGGCTTCTCCATAGTTCGATATATGGATGTAATCAGGCAGCTGATCAAAGATGAGATGACGAGCATTGCGAGCCAGTGAGATGTGACCGCAAATCAGCTGTGTCTCACGTTCATCCTGCTCTCCGCCATAAACCAGCACACCTTCACCGTTGTACCCGGAAAGCTCCAGAACACGATCCAGCGGCAGGATGACTTCCTCCTCAGAGCGCCCGCAATAGATGTCATGAGCGGCGCCATGAGGAACGATCAGCAAATCACCTTGGGCGAGCAACACCTTCTTGCCCGTCTCTTTCACCCGCACCATACAATCCCCACGATGGGCAAAATGAAAACGTGCCACATTCTCAAAGGACGGCACAGCAACCCCCCACGGCACCGTAAAGGAGGTGCGGAAGTAAAGTGTGCCTTTGACGGAAAGGCGGGTGAGGATGTCACTGAGCGTATCAAGCATCCACTCACTATGAGCCTAAGCAACTTACTCGTCCAGAAGCCTGAACGATCTGAGAGATAAAATGAACGCTATGGCCTAAACGGCATCAATAAAGATCGCACGAAAGTCATTTACGTTCGTCAGTGTCGGGCCGGTGATAACATTGTCGCCAATCGCCTCAAAAAACCCATGCCCATCGTTGTCAGCAAGGGACCGTCGCGGATTGATCTCTTTGCCCCAGGCTCTTTGTAGGGTGGAAGGATCACAGTAAGCCCCTGCAATCTCCTCAATCCCGTCAACGCCGTCTGTATCTCCAGCAAGGGCGTAGACACCTTGCTGGCCGTCTAAAGCAACTGCCAGTGAGAGCAAGAACTCCACATTCCGCCCTCCACGACCATTGCCCTTGATCGTGACTGTCGTCTCTCCACCAGAAAGCAACACACAAGGGGCTTCAAACGGCTGTCCGTGCGAGGCAACTTGCTTGGCAATCCCGGCCATCACAACACCTACATCCGTAGCCTCACCCTCGATGCTGTCACCCAGTATGTAAGCTGGAATACCTTGTTTCTCGGCAACAGATGCTGCGGCTTCTAGCGCCAACTGCGGCGTCGCGATCATATGCGTCTCAACAGATCCGAGGTGCAGGTCGTTTTCATCCGGCGTTTCACCAACGCCACTTTCAAGAACCTCCAATGCTCTTGCTGGGAGCTCAATCTTATACCGCTCCACAATCGCCAGAGCATCGGCACAGGTGGTCGGGTCAGCAACCGTTGGACCAGATGCAATGTTGATCGGATCATCACCGGGAACGTCGGAGATCAGCAGGTTGATCACTTTGGCAGGATGGCACGCAGCAGCCAGACGTCCCCCTTTAATCTGCGAGAGATGTCGCCGTACGCAGTTCATCTCGCTGATCGTAGCGCCACACCGCAGCAGCTCTTTATTGATGCACTGCTTGTCTTCCAACGAAAGTCCGTCAAACGGCAAAGGCAGGAGTGAAGAACCGCCGCCAGAAATGAGACAGAGAACTGTGTCCTCAGCGGAAAGATCGGAAACAAGCTTCAACATGCGCTTGGCACCAGCCAATCCTGCTTCGTCAGGCACTGGATGCGCTGCTTCAATAATCTCGATGGACTTGCAAGGAACGTTGTAGCCGTAACGTGTGATTACCAGACCACTGAGGTGGCCTTCCCAGTTATCTTCCACGGCCCGTGCCATGGCTGCGGAGGCTTTCCCCGCACCAATAACGATGAGCCGCCCTTTGGGAGTGTCAGGTAAGTACTTCGGGATGCATTTCTCAGGTTGAGCGGATTCAATGGCCGCATGAAACAGGTCACTTAGAAAACGCTTAGGATCAACTGCCATTGCTGATCACCCCCGATTGCTACCGAAAAGTTTCGGTTATCTTTTTGAATTTCTTCGTATTTTCTAGCTTTAACCCGCAGCCATTTCCAGCAAAAAACAACAGGCTCCGCTCTCTGATGAGAAAGCGGAGCCTGTCATTTTTCGAAACTTCATCGAAACCTGAAAAACTACAGAGAGTTATCTCAGCAGGAAGCCGTTACCAACAGGATCATCATTTTCCCGCCAGAAGGTTGCTTCTCCGCTGTAATGTGCTTTGCCTGCTACCTGCGCAACGATCGCGTCGTGCGGTCCGCATTTGGCATCCGCGAAATAAGTGCCTTCAAAGCTTGTTGCGATCAGGCTCTCAAAACGACGGGTTTGCCCTTTGCTAATCAGACCCTTAGCAGCTTGTGCAGCTAATCGGGCGGTGACACCGGATCCTGTTGGGCTACGGTCTACCTGACTATCAGCAAACACGCAGATGTTTGCTGTTGGATCACCGCTGTAAGCGTCATTTCCATCTGTCAGAATGGTGCCGTACAGAAATGCAAGATCTGCGTCATCTGGATGCTGAAGTGTCACAGCGGCGCGGATCGCATCGCTAACAGCGTTTGCGGCATCAACAAGATCGCGCGTTCGGGATTTCTGAACATCCAGCCCAAATGCAGAAGCGGGCGCCAGACCATAAAATGCACCACCGTAGGAGACATCAACCGTCAGCTCACCGACGCCTTTCACATCTACTGTTACATCACGGGAATGAAGGAAAGCTGGGACGGAATGGAAGGAGACTGCACCAGGGACACCGTTGTTGACCTCCACAGAAGCAATAACCAAACCACAAGGGCATTCGATGCGCACTTCAGTGACGGGTGATTTAGCTTCAACCAAGCCATGATCAATTGCGTAACGGCCCAGAGCGATCACGGCATGACCGCACATGGTGCTGTAACCTTCATTGTGGATGAAGAGCACACCAAAATGAGCATTTGGATGAGAAGGTTCAACGAGGATCGCGCCATACATATCGAAATGACCACGTGGCTCAAACATCAGAAAATGTCGGAGGTGGTCAAGGTTATCACGTGCATAGCGACGCTTTGCCAAAATGGTTTCGCCGGGGATTTCCGGATAGCCGTTGGTTACGATACGAAGCGGCTCGCCACCTGTATGCATGTCAACAACACTTATTTTCTGTTGCTTATCCATGTTCTCCCCCAGAACTAGTCGGAATGCCTTATTTCCGAACTGTTTGTCTTAGCATAGAGCTCCTTCAGCGCATTTTGTTTAATTAGCTGCAATTAATCGGAAAAATGCGCTCAAGCAAAACGAGCCCCTTCATAACCTGCACAGAGGGACGGCTCAATATGCTGTGAAATATTACTACTCAAGTGATTTGGAGTTTTTCTTAAGATGCTCGTGGCTCTTGGTGTTTATGGTGGCTTGTTCGCGTTTTCATTTCTAGCTGCCACGTTAGCTCCGGGCTCCTCAGAGGCAGCTCTCAGCGGCCTGTTGTTGGCGGGAGGTTGGGATCCAGTTATCCTGATCGCGTCTGCCTCGTTGGGCAACGTCGCAGGTTCAGTGTTCAACTGGTACTGCGGGCGTTTTCTGTCCCACTATAAAGACCGTTCGTGGTTCCCGATAAAAGAGCACCAATTCAAGCAAGCTGTGCGCTGGTTTAAGCGTTACGGCCAAGCATCAATGCTGCTCGCATGGGTGCCAATTATTGGCGACCCGCTCACCGTCATTGCAGGCACATTGCGCATGAAATTCATGAACTTTCTGGTGTTGGTCGCAATCGGCAAAGTCGCCCGATATCTGTTTGTGTATTACGCAGTTACGTTTTGGCAGGGATAACTCACGGATTAAACGTAGTTTTAAATAATCAATTCTGATTAGGGTAAATGGCCGAACTCTATGGGTTCTATAGATAAAATTAATTTTATATGTGCAATGCAATTTATCATGACTTAGCGGAAATATCGACAATGCAGAAGGGGGATGATAGAGAAAGCCGATCTTTACTCGAACCCACCTTTTGGAAATGCCTTCGTCCACGTCTAACGTCTCCATCGCTTATCGCAAACTGAAGCAAGCAATCCTCGAAAACCGGCTCGGACCGGGTACACAGGTGCTTGAGCAGGAAGCGGCTACCCAGCTGGAAATGAGCCGTACGCCAGTGCGTGAGGCCATGCTAATGCTGCAAAAGGACGGGCTCGTGGAAATGCGCTCGCGTCAAGGCATGCGCGTCCTTCCAATCACCGTGGGTGATATCTCGGAGATCTACGAGATCCTTGAGGTTGTTGAGGGGCTTGCAATCCGAAAATTAGCTGAAAAGCCAATCAGCGAAAAGCAGGCGCGTACACTTGAGGACTCTGTCACCCTGATGGATCTTTCACTTGAACGTGGAGACCTCAGCGTTTGGGCATCTGCGGACAAGAAGTTCCACGAAGATGTCGTCAAGTTCAGCGGCAACGTGCATCTGGAGACTGTCTTCCTGCAGCTCTGGGATAGATCCCAACGAGCGCGGAACATGCTGCTGAAAGCGCATGGAGCGCCCGTCAACTCTGCTCAGGAGCATTGGGAGCTGCTGAAGTTCATCAAAGAAGGCAAAGCAGCAGAGGCAGTCGAGTTTCAGAAAAGCCTGCGTGCTGAGGCCGCAGAGCAAATCTGTAAAATGATTTTTGACGTGATGGGCGGAATGGTCCCGTCAAACTAAAAGCGGGGCCGAAGCCCCGCCTTTCCTAAAATCTCAATCGGCTTCCCAGAGGTGACCCGGTTTTCCGGTCACATACCCGTTTGCCAGCGCACCCGGCAGCTGTTGTGTCTGCAGACGTGCCACGGCTTCAGCGCTTTCGATTTTTCCATCAACAAGATCACGATAGATTTCGGCAATCGCAATCATATCAATATCATGCGGTGACAGGCGCAAGCGACCAACACCCTTTGTCAAAAGTTCGTCGCGGCCAAGCGTAATGGCTTGAACGCTGTGAGACAGTGTCTGGATACCATTCGCTGCAAGAAACTTCTGATCATCCAGTGTCGTTACGTCCATGCCATCAAGATCACGATCACAAATAAACTGACAGTTGTCTTTGTGCAGCTTGTGAGCGCGTGCATGGTAACAGCGACCAGAGACAGCCAGTGGCAGACGGCCAAATGCAAACAGCTCGATGGTTAGGTCTGGCAGAGCCTGTGCAATCGCTTCAACAGACTTGATCGGCAATTCAACAGGCGGGCAAAATGTTTCCATGCCCAGGTTTATGAGAACCTTCGCTGTCTGCTCATTATAGATGTTGAGGAACGGTCCACCAACGAAAGGCTCACCTGAGCGTTTGTGAACACTCGCAATATCGTTGGCTTCCACCAGCTCGCAATCTGCTGAGAGAGCGTTGATAGACTTACGATCACGCATGGTGACAGGCAGCGCTATAGTTGAGAAGACAACCGTTTTACCAGCGTTTGTGAGGCGCTCATAAATCTCAGGCCACACTTTGTCGTTAAACGGCATACGCTTGCCGCAAATAACTTCGCCGATGTAAACGCGCTCAACAGGAGCTTCATCTGCTACACGCGCATAAAAGTCGACGAGTTTTTCGTTGGACCAGTTGAAGAAGTTGGGACCAATGGAAAGTTCGATCTTGCTCATGATTGGTCCTTATCTCCAGATCTTTTTGTAGGCGCCGGTGGTTTCGCGTCCACCTTCTGTCATTGCGCTCAACATGGCTGAAACTTCTTCTTCTGCATTGCCGCCTGCATCCATGGCATCAACAGCAGCACGGAAGGCCTTTACTACCTGAGAAATATAGGCTTTACCGCGCTGGCGGCCTTCAATCTTAACGGCGGTAACACCAGCTTTTTGAAGGCGTGGCAACAAACTTGCAGCATTCAGGCTGACAGGGTCTTCAAACAGGTAGGAAGTCTCTCCCTCTGCCTTGAAGCGCCCCTTACAAAGTGTTGGGTATCCGGCAGTTTCACCTTCACCAAAACCATCAATGGTAAAGCCGCCAAGACGGGCATAAAGGTTGCTGTCGTCTTCGTCGTAAGAAACGTCGCCCGGAGGGGAGCAAACGCCGGTGAGGTTTGGAGATTTGCCCGTGGCATAAGAAGACAGAGCACAGCGCCCTTCCGTCATCACGCAAAGCCCACCAAACACAAAGACTTCAGTCTCGACTGTAACCTCTTTATTGAGTTTGACGATTTCTTCAACAGACATGACACGTGGAAGAACCACACGCTGCACGCCAAAAGTGTCCTGATAGAAACTGATGGATTCAGGCGTTGCCGCAGCAGCTTGTACGGAAAGGTGCAGGCGCAGGTTCGGATGTTTCTCTTTTGCATAGTCAAGCACCGCAATATCGGCAGCAATGATCGCATCAGCACCAGACGCAGAAACCGCATCAACCGCGCGCTTCCAGATGTGTGTGTCACCTGCTCGGGCGAACGTGTTCACAGCAACAAGAACGTGCGAACCGTGTTTATGGGCAAGGCGAACTCCGGCATTCAACTCTTTTTCAGAGAAGTTGAGGCCGGGAAAGTTACGGGCGTTGGTTTCGTTGCGCAGACCGCAGTAAATGCTGTGTGCGCCCGCTTCTGCGGCGGCTTTAAGAGCAGCTGGTGTACCGGCTGGGCAAACAAGCTCCAGCGATGGATTATTATCGTTGCGCTGTCCAAGCATAAAACACCTTCCAGAAAATAACAGAGTGAACCACTTGGTTCGCGCAGAGTGCTTCCACTCTGCCGCGGCAATCAGGAAGTGGCAGTTGGTGCGTCGAGTAGTCGGCGCAGATGATCTAAGGTCTTGTTGGTTGCTCCATCCACGACTTCACGCGGGCGGCCATTAAAACCAAGGAATTCAGCAGGGGAGAGATCGGCTTCTTCCATGGTGTTACGAAGGGCTAGCACAGCGTCCGTATCACCCTCGATCACCAGATCGCGGGTAAAGAAAACGGCATCGCCGTCATATGTGCCATCAACCAGTCCCAGCAGGACGATGAGTGGTCCAGAGATACGCGCCGCGCCTTCGGGCGCATCTTTACGTTTGAACATCTCAACCGTCGCATGTTCACCATTCGGGATCATGCGGAAGACGTGCGGGATATCAATTGGGTCGATAATGAAATGCGTGCGTTTGTATGTGTCCAGACGCTCGAAGAGGTCTGGGCGATGACGGGCAAGCCGACGCACGGCCCGGGTCAGAGCAAAGCCAAGCGGAGGAACCGGCAATATGCCGAGAGCTTTTTGCAGGGCAGGAGGAAACAGGCCTCGTTCCGGTTTAAAGAACATACTTTAATCTCCACTGATCAGTATCCTCTCCTATTAATCCTAGCGGAACTCATCATTGATGGAGGTCAAGGACCAGAGCGACAACACCCTTCAAATGTGTGTTAATCCGGCGAACAGATCCCGAGTTTGCCCAGTAATCTGGAAATGGAATGTATTGGCGTAGCGAAAAGAAGTTCGAGACACTCTCCAGCTTTCTCAATGTATTGGAAGCGCAGCAGGAGCTTGTGAGGGTAAAGGCGCCGGTCTCAGCTCAGTTTGAAGCGACAGAAATCCATCGTCAGGTGATTGAGCAGGGTGGTCCAGTCCTTCAGTTTGATAATGCGATCACATGTTCGGGAACGCACAGCAATATGCCGCTTTTGACCAATGTGTTCGGCACGCGAGAGCGTGTTGCACTAGGCCTTGGCTGTGCTCCTGATGAGCTTCCAGCCTTGGGGGAGCTGCTGGCCTATCTCCGCTCACCGCAACCACCGAAGGGCCTGAAAGGCTTCATCGATGCGCTGCCTGTTGCCAAAGCAGCATGGGCGGCTCGCCCAAAACGCTTGCGGTCATCTCCTCTGATAGACATGCCGGTTGATCTGGAACAGTTCCCTGTGCAGATGTGTTGGCCAAACGATGCGGGGCCACTGATTACATGGGGTATCGTCATCACGCGCCCTCCGGGGAAGGATGATCCCTCTCAATACAATCTGGGTATCTACCGTGCGCAGGTCATCGGCAAAGACAAAGCAATCCTGCGCTGGCTCGCCATGCGCGGTGGAGCTGCTCACCATCGCCTCTGGCAAGCGCGCGGCGAGCGTATGCCGGTTGCCGTTGTCATCGGTGCAGATCCTGCAACAATCCTGTCAGCAGTCATACCAACACCATCTGACGTCAGTGAACTGATGATTTCCGGTGTCTTGTCTGGTGGACGACCAGAGCTGATCCCATGTAAGCACGTGGACCTGCATGTCCCAGCATCCTCTGAGATTGTCCTGGAAGGCTTTGCAGAGCCAATAGAAACAGCTGAGGAAGGCCCATTTGGAGACCATACCGGCTATTACAACGACCCTGATCAGTTCCCAGTTTTCAAAGTATCGGGCATTCGTGCCCGTAAGGACCCAGTCTACATGAGCACCTTCACCGGCAGAGCGCCAGACGAACCAGCAGTCCTGTCCGAAACTATGAACGACGTTTTCCTGCCGCTGCTGAAACAGCAAATTCCGGAGGTTGTCGATCTGTGGTTGCCGCCTGAGGCGTGCTCCTACCGAATTGCAGTTCTGAAGATCAAGAAAAGCTATCCCGGTCAGGCACGTCGCGTGATGATGGGCATGTGGTCGTTGCTGCCGCAGTTCACCATGACCAAGCTGATCATCACTGTCGATGAAGACATAGACTGCAGGAGCTGGAGCGATGTGATGTGGGCCGTCGCAACCCGCATGGACCCATCCCGCGATCTGGTTGTTCTGGACCGCACACCGGTTGATACGCTGGACTTTGCCTCGGGCATGGAAGGTCTGGGCGGCAAGCTCGGTATCGACGCGACAACCAAAATCGGATCAGAAACCCGCACTGACTGGCCAGAAGTGATGCGTATGCCGGAAGAGCTGACCAAGAAGGTTGAAGATCGCTGGGATGAACTGTTTCCAGGCGGCTTGCCTAAAAAACAAAACCAGGATCAACCAAAGGATGCTATCACCCCTTCAGAGATAAAGAGTTCTCCTGAAGGAAGTGAGTAGGCGGCATGACGAAGCGTATCATTGTTGGGGTATCGGGAGCCTCCGGTGCTCAACTTGCTCTGAAAACGCTGGAAATCCTGAAAGCGCTGAGCGTTGAAACGTATCTGGTGCATTCAAAAGGAGCCGTCGCTTCTGTTCAGCATGAGCTTGGCAAGGATGGCGTTGAGCAGCTCAAAGTGCTTGCATCCGTCACCTACGCGCCTGATGAAATGACGGCTGCTATTGCAAGCGGCTCATTCCACACTGATGGTATGATCATCACACCATGCTCCATGCGTACACTCTCAGGCGTGGCTTATTCTTTCTCAGATAATCTGCTCACACGCGCTGCGGATGTTGTGCTCAAAGAGCGCCGTAAGCTGGTCCTCGTCCCGCGTGAGACACCTTTGCATGAGGGGCATTTAGAGGCGATGCTCAAGGTGACTCGGTTGGGTGGAATTATCGCGCCGCCAGTGCCTCCATTTTATGCAGATATGCAAAACAAAGAGGATATGCTCACAGAAATTGCTGCCCGCGGCATTAATACACTAGGAATTGATCCAGGCGTGAACATGACTAAGTGGCAATAGAATTATCCTAGGTTACTTTACTGTAATCTTATGAAAATTCACCGTCCACTTTGCGGCTTAAGTTTACCGGCGATAGCTACCTTCACCTCTGAATTGAATAGGTAATTTCTATTCAATTTTAATAGAAAAATACTAAAGGTGAAGATAATGTCCCTGTGTTTTAAGCGCCCCCTCTGGTTTGGCCTCTTCGTATTTTCGGCTCTTTTCCTAGTGTTAGCGCTAGGTCAGAAAGCGAATGCGACATCAATCACTCTGGATACCACTGATACTGAACTCTGCGAAGTTCAGGTCACAATCGGACCGGAAGCTCCAAACGGACCCATTCATAGATTTACTGATATCGATGAGGATGATCGCTACACTTTCCAGACGAATAAGCTCTGTAATCGTCGCTCTGTAGGCGGCGAAGCATGTACAGGTGAGTACACCGAATGGGCATGCTGTGAAGCGAAAGATGGTGAGGACATCACCTGCAGAGTGCCTTAATTTAGGTCTCCCAGCTCAACTGCACAAAAAACAACCTTCTCTAAGTCGGCGCAATTTGCCAACATAGTCCCTACGACGAGTATTGTATGTCGAGGAATATATGAAAACGATTGGCTTATTAGGAGGAATGAGCTGGGAGAGCACTGCTACTTACTACAGACTGATTAATCAGCAAACGCGTTTACGACTTGGCGGACTTCACTCTGCTGAGCTCGTTTTATGGTCCTTTGATTTTTCTCAGATCGAGTTGCTTCTTGCACGCGGAGAGTGGGAAGAAGCGGGTAGTTTGCTAAAACAGGCGGCGCTGAAGTTAGAAAGTGCCGGTGCTGATTGCATTGTGATCTGTGCGAACACAATGCACAAAGTCGCCTCCTACATCCAGGATGGTTTGACGATCCCATTCATTCATATTGCTGAAACAACTGCGAATGCCATTCAAAAGGTAAAACGCAGGAAACCACTTTTGCTTGCAACGCGCTACATTATGGAACAGGATTTTTACATCAGAAGATTGCAGGATATCTACGGATTATCGGTAGTGATCCCTGACAATGGAGGGCAAGCCGTCGTCCATGACATCGCCTATAATGAGTTGTGTCGGGGTCAGATTAATGAGGATTCTCGCCGCACACTCTTGCAGATTGTCAGAAAAGCACAGGACCAGGGTGCTGATAGTGTCATTCTGGGGTGCACAGAGCTTGGACTGTTGGTGGGACAGGAGGATATTTCAGCTCCGGTCATTGATAGCACCACGGAACATGTGCGTGGAATTTTGGATTTTACATTGAAGAATGAAAGTGAATTTGAAGAGCTAGTCTAATCAGCGGGAATTTGCCCGCTTCAGGAGGGAAAATAATGAAGAAACTATGGGTCTCTGCCGTACTGGCAGCAGGGCTTGCTTTACCTGCGCAAGCACAGGAGGCGGCAGACAGCGTCGCTCCCGAAATGGCAAGCGGAATCTCCGACAAGAAAATGGTGACCGCGCAAAAGTTTATGGTGGTCGCCGCAAACCCTCATGCGTCAAAAGCGGGTTTTGACGTTTTGCAAGCTGGCGGCAACGCCATTGATGCAATGGTTGCTGTGCAGCTCATGCTGGGATTGGTTGAACCTCAATCCTCTGGAATCGGCGGCGGTGCGTTCCTCGTTTATTATGATGCCGAAGCAGGCAAGCTGACCACATATGACGGTCGTGAGACAGCGCCTGCATCAGCAACGCCAGAACTGTTTCAGAACGAAAACGGTGAACCACTCAAGTTTTATGATGCCGTTGTTGGCGGACTTTCTGTCGGAACGCCTGGCACAGTAAAACTGCTGTATGATACCCATGCAAAACTCGGTTCTCTACCATGGGCCGATCTTGTTGCTCCTGCCATCAAACTGGCAACAGATGGCTTTGAGGTTTCTCCGCGCCTGAACGCCCTGATCACCAATGATCAGGAGCGCCTCTCTCGCTTCGAAACAACGAGAAACTACTTCCTGCCGGGCGGCACTCCTTTGCCAGTTGGGCAGCTGCTCAAAAACCCAGAATATGCAGCGACCCTGACTGCAATTTCTCAAAATGGAGCGGATGGCTTCTATTCTGGAGATATTGCAAAGTCCATCGTTGAGACTGTTCAATCCGCTAAGGGCAATCCGGGTAAACTGGCCCTTGAAGATCTCGCAAACTACAACATCAAAGAGCGTTCAGCTGTTTGTGCTGAATACCGTGCCTACGAAATCTGCGGCATGGGCCCGCCATCTTCTGGTGCTCTGACCGTTGGCCAGATCCTCGGCCAGCTCAACAGCTACGATCTGCCATCAATGAACTCTGGCGACCCGAACGCATGGCGCTTGATTGGTGACGCATCCCGTCTCGCCTTCTCTGATCGTGGTCGCTACATGGCGGACAGTGACTATGTGCCAATGCCAACCAACGGCCTCGTTGCGCCTGCTTACCTCAAAGAGCGCGCTAAGCTTTTGAACGGCGATAAAGCCCTGCCGAAAGACAAGGTTGTCCCAGGTAACCCAACTTGGGATCACGCCATGTTGCTGGCTGATGATGAGAGCATTGAACTGCCATCAACCAGCCACTTCTCAATTGTAGATGCAAACGGCAATGCTGTTTCCATGACAACTACTATTGAGAATGGCTTTGGCTCTCGTCTTATGACCAATGGCTTCCTGCTTAACAACGAGTTGACGGACTTCTCATTCCGTACGCATCGTGATGGTGTGCCGATTGCCAACCGCGTTGAGCCAGGCAAACGCCCACGTTCTTCCATGGCGCCAACAATCGTTATGAAAGACGACAAACCATTCGTTGTCGTTGGGTCTCCAGGTGGTAGTCGCATCATTGGTTACGTAGCAACAACACTGGTTGCGAACCTGGATTGGGGTATGAACATTCAGGAAGCGATCTCCATGCCGCATCTGGTCAATCGCTTCGGCACCTATGATCTTGAGAAGGGCACTGCCGCTGAAAAGCTGCAACCTGCTCTGGATGCTATGGGTTACAAAACCAACATTCGTGACCTCAACTCCGGTCTTCATGGAATTGTGATCACCGCAGATGGCCTGCAGGGTGGGGTAGATCCACGCCGCGAAGGCCTTGCTCTAGGTGAGTAAAAACCAGATTTAACGAAGCTGAGGCTCGAGAGACCGGCATAATTGTCTCTTGAGCCTTAGTGCTCTGCTAAGTGTGTACCAAAGTACGCCCTTAAGCATCTTCTTGCCTCTGTGATAGCTAGAAACTCTTGGAATTGGCTTGTGCCTGTCGGCTACGGCCTGTGAGGTGCTAGTGCCAATGACGGAGTTGCCCCAAAACCCCACCAAATATACTTGCATGCCATCCGTTTTGCATCGATGGGTGCTGCTGGCAGCAATGAGTTTCATCCTTGGGCTCGCTTTGTTGGATGAAACAGTCGTTAGTCTGGCTCTGCCAACCATCTCAGAAGAATTTGGGATGACACTCACTCAAGCCCATTGGGTGGTGAACTCCTATCTATTGATGTTCGCAGCTTTGGTGGCTCTCGGTGGCAAACTGGCTGACTTAGTAAACATCAATTATCTCATCCTCTCTGGCATGATCATCTTCGGTTTGGCGTCGCTGGCCTGTGGCTTCGCACCAAACGGAGGGTTCCTCGTTGGTGCACGTGTCGTGCAGGGGATTGGCGCTGCAATCATGTTCCCGCTGCCGATTGTCGCCATTTCGCGCATTTTCCCACCTGAACGCAGAGGCTTCGCATTGGGCGTGTTCGGCTCAATCGCCACAATCTTCTTGTCTTCAGGGCCGTTAGTGAGCGGTTACTTCACCAGCTATTTCTCTTGGAGATGGATTTTCTGGATCAACCCACCCTTTGTTTTGATCGTCTGCTTGGTTATCGCATTTGCGCCGTTGAGGGGACGGATTGCTCACGGACAGGATAAAAGCCTTTCGGATTACTCTTTTGACTGGCTAGGCATCATCACATTGCTTGTGGGACTTTTCTTTTTCGTTCTGGCCATCATGCAAGCGCCGGAATGGGGTTGGACATCAAGAGATATCGTCTTGTCATTCGTTGTTGGGGTGTCTGCGTTAGCCGTCTTCCTATGGAATGAACTGCATAAAAAGGCACCTCTCATTCAAGTGCGTTTCTTCAAGGAGCCGTCTTTCGCCGTGGCAGCATTTGTGGTCTTTCAGGCGCAATACTCCAAGATTGCAATGTTCATTTTTGGAGCTTTGTACTTTCAGGACAAGCTCGGCTTTGCCCCTTTCTTTGCTGGCTTAGCATTGATGTCTGCAGTCGTGATGAATGCAGCAACGGCGGGCTTGAGTGGTGTTTGCGTCGATAAGTTTGGTGTTCGCACGCCAGCCATGTGGGGGCTGCTGGTGCTGTCCAGTTCCACGCTGTGGCTAACAGCGTTTATCTCACGGGATAACTATTGGCTGCTGCTGCCGGCACTGCTCGCATGGGGAGCTGCGATGCCCTTGTTGTTCCTGCCATCTATGAAGTCATCAGTGGACTCGGTTGAGTTGACGCACAAGGGGCAGGCGAGTGGTGTTATGATCACCTCTCAAATGCTGGGTGGCACAATCGGAATGTCTGTCTCCAGCTCAATATTCCTTTTCACGGAAAGCTATGAATACGTGTTTGGAACCGCGGCAGCTGTCACTCTGCTGTGCTACCTGCTGTCCTTTATGTACTTCGGAAAAGGCGCTGGTGCCCTCAACAGTAAAAAACAGAGCTGATGCACCCACCAGCTCTGTCCGCAGCGTTATCCTGCTTGAGAATAGACCCGTTTACCATCCACATATGTTGCTGCAATCGCGCGATCATCGCCAAGGATCATTTGAATGAAGAGCTGCTCAATCACGTTTTTGGCGTATGCCATGCGGTGGCGGATGAGTGGCGTTGAGAGCGGGTCGATGACAGCAAAGTCAGCTTCCATGCCAACCTTGATATTGCCGATCCGGTTCTCCTGATAGAGTGCCTTGGCAGATCCAACAGTCGCCAGATAATACGCTTGTACTGGATGCAAAGAGTAACCCTGCAACTGGGCAACCTCATAGGCTGTTCGCATCGTCGTCAGCATAGAAAAACTGGATCCGCCCCCCACGTCGGTTGCCAGCCCTACGCTGATAGGTTCGTGTGTGAAATGAGAACCACGCACATCGAACAGGCCAGAGCCGATAAAGGTGTTCGAGGTCGGGCAGTGAGCGATGGACGTACCGGTTTCGTGAATAAGCGCTTTTTCACGGTCATTCAGATAAATCCCATGCCCAAGCACGCAACCTTTACCCAGCAACCCAAAGTGCTCGTAAACGCCAACGTAATCAGGATGTTCAGGATAAAGCTCTCCCACCCACTCTAGCTCCTGACGGTTCTCAGAGGTATGGGTCTGCAGCAAGGCTTCCGGATGCTCTTTCCAGAGCGCTCCGGTCGCTTCCATCTGTTCAGGAGTAGACGTTGGTGCAAAACGTGGTGTGATGGAATAGAGCGCACGCCCCTGGCCATGCCATTTTTCCAACAACGCTTTGGATTGATCATAACCTGTCTGCGCCGTATCACGCAGGTTTTCTGGCGCATTGCGGTCCATCATGACTTTACCGGCAGCAATCCGCATGTTGTATCGCGCAGCCTGCTCGAACAGCGCATCTACAGACTCAGGATGGATGGTGCAGTAAACTGAAGCACTCGTGATACCGTTTGAAAAGCTCTGCTGTAAATACACATCTGCAGCACGGCGGGCGTAGTTAATGTCGCCAAATTTTGCTTCAGCCGGGAAGGTGTAGGTGTTCAACCACTCGATCAGTTGAGCGCCGTAGGACGCAATCACCTCTGTCTGCGGATAATGGACATGGCAATCCACAAAGCCGGGCAGAATGAATTTGCCGCTATGATCATAAACAACCGCATCATCCGGCAGTGTCTTTATCAGGTCCGCAGCATCACCAATTGCGGTAATCCTACCGTTTTCCGTAACAACCAGCCCATCAGACCAGTCTGTCAGTGCCTCTGCCGGATTATCGCAGAACGGATCGCCGCTAAATTGAAACACATGGCCGCGAAGCGCTGTTATCGTCCGAACAGTTTCTTGCATCAGATCTTTCCCGGGAATTGAACCAAACAGCCATATCTAGCGTAAATCCCAGCAGGGATCGAGGGTAAATACGTAGTTACCCGGGAGAGATCTGAGAACAACGTGATGCGTGTAAGAGATCAGTCCTCTTCTACTGCTGCTTCATTGAGTTCAACGTCAATCATCAGATCAGCCGCAATGCCTTCCAATGCGTCGGAGACTTCTGCTGGTGAGAGATGCGTTGGGATGATGATGCGAGCATTGGCGCGGAACATGAGACCACCACTCATGGAGCCCGGTTCAACCAGTGACTCCAGAGTCTCGATGCTCACATGAAGATCTGCCAACACGCTGGAAACACGGCTGATCATGCCCGGCTGATCTTGTCCCAGAATATGAAGAAGCGCATGAGCACCTGCTGGGGCATCACCTGTGTTGTGCTCATGAATGCCAATGGTAAGTCCCACAGACTCAAGCTTGGTCAGAGCTGCTGAAAGGTCTGCTGCCTGCGTCTTTTCAACATGCACACGAACAATACCTGCAAACTGACCTCCCAGACGAGAGAGGGAACTGTCAATCCAGTTCGCTTTGTGATCAGCAACCACCTTGGAGATTTCACCAACTAGACCTGGGCGATCATCAGCAACGACGGTGAGGACAAGCTCTTTTTTCATAACGCATTCTCCACAAAAGCGACCCCTGTGATAGGCTAGGGCCCTGCCTATAATAGCAATGCCAGATGCAGGTGTAAGTCAAACACTTCGATCAAGTTACTCGTATTTTTGCACCTAAGAAAACCTCTGGTATCGACCAATTGCGCAATTTATCATCTTGCTATCTCCAGGGCTGCCAACTAGCTTGCTCCTCGTAAAACTATGGACGGCGTCCCGTGACGGACTGAAATGGATTTCGGGGGCGGTCGACCCACATCGGGGGCCAGAATCGAAGCTGTCTGACGAAATAATGTGTGAAGCTACGGACTTATGGTGCGTGGTTGCTGTTCTGTTTCGTTGGTCAATCTATTGTCTTTGCGACGTCTCCTTAAATGACAGCGATAAACCCCTGTTGCCAGTGGCAATGGAAGGCACCGCTGCATGTTGGAGATAGAACATGTCTTATTTTTTAAAGCCCGCACTCCTCGCAGGAGTGATGGGGCTTTCCTCGTCTGCTGCCTTTGCGCATGCGGGACATTTAGGTGAACTCGCTGGCCACAGCCATTGGATTGGCATAGCCGCAGTCACCGGCGCTGCAATCATCGCTGGACTGGCTGCCAAAGCAAAAAAACGGTCCTCTTCCTCTGAAGAGAACTCGCCTGAAAATGCTGAGAGCGATGGCGCTCTCTCCCCGGATGGTACAGAAGCAGAGCCAGCATAATGACAATAAAAACAGAAGAAAAGCTCGGCGTCATGATCTGCGGACATGGCAGCCGAAACAAAGGTGCAGTCGCCGAATTTGCTCGCCTTGCAAAAGGTATGCGTGAAAGATTTCCGGATCTTCCAGTGGACTATGGATACCTTGAGTTCGCAAATCCAGTGATTCATTCAGGCCTGGACAATCTGCGCGAGCAGGGGTGCACGCGCATTCTTGCAGTTCCGGGTATGCTGTTTGCAGCTGGGCACGCAAAAAACGACATTCCATCTGTGCTCAACACCTATCAGGCCAAACATCCTGAAGTTTCTATCGAATATGGCCGCGAACTGGCCGTCGATACGCGCATGGTGCAGGCCGCAGGCGCACGCATTCAGGAAGCCATCGATGCAGCTGGTGGTGATGTAAAGCCAGAAGAAACCCTGCTGATGGTGGTTGGCCGTGGTGCGTCAGACCCGGATGCAAATTCCAACGTTGCCAAAATCACCCGCATGTTGTGGGAAGGCTTTGGCTTTGGCTGGGCGGAAACCTGCTATTCTGGCGTAACATTCCCCCTCGTTGAACCGGGCTTGGAGCACGCTGTTAAGCTTGGTTACAAGCGCATTGTTGTGTTCCCATACTTCCTGTTCACCGGTGTTCTTGTGCAGCGTATTTACAATTTCACCGATGAAGTTGCTGCACGCCATCCGGATATTGAGTTTATCAAAGCTGGCTATCTGAACGATCACCCGAAAGTCATCGACACCATGCAGGAGCGTGTGACGGAGATTGTTCAGGGTTCAAACAACATGAACTGCCAGCTCTGTAAATACAGAGAACAAGTTCTTGGATTTGAGGCTGAGATCGGCCTGCCTCAGGAAAGTCACCATCACCATGTGGAAGGCTTAGGCGACGAAGCAGAGTGCAAGCTGTGTGATGTGACGTGTACCGGAGAGTGCGACAGCAAGGGCGCGGATGCTCATGATCACGCGCATAGTCACTCCCATGATCACAGCCACGGGCATGGACATCACCACCATCACGGTGACGACCACGGACATGATCACCATCATCATCCGTACCCCCATGCAGATCACCCGCTTGGACCGAAATCCATGTTGAAGGACGATGCCTGAGAATGGGCCAGAACGAGATTCCAGAGGTTCTGGCATCCTACGATTACATTAGGGACCCTGCCGAAATATATCGGCAGTCCTTTTCCATCGTACGGACAGAGGCTGACTTAAAGAGCCTGCCAGATAATTTGAGGCCTGTTGCAGTCCGCTTGATACATTCCTGTGGGATGACTGATATTCCGCAGGATTTGTCATATTCTGAGGATGTCGTTACCAAAGCAAACGAGGCTCTGCGAAACGGTGCTCCCGTACTGACAGATGTCGAGATGGTTGCTCATGGCGTCATCCGCAAATATCTGCCAGTAAGCAATCAGGTCATTTGTACTTTGAACCAACCAGAAGTGCCCGAGCTAGCAAAACAGCTCGGTACAACAAGGTCAGCAGCTGCTGTTGAACTTTGGAGACCGCATCTGGAAGGTGCAGTCATAGCAATTGGCAATGCCCCGACTGCGCTATTTCATCTTCTTGAGATGGTTGCAAATGGAGCACCAAAGCCAGCTGCTATTCTCGGCTTTCCCGTTGGGTTCGTGGGGGCGGCAGAATCTAAGCAAGCGCTGGCGACAAGCTCACTCGGAATACCGTTCCTAACGCTTCAGGGACGCAGAGGTGGCTCTGCAATCGCAGCAGCAGCAGTCAATGCAATGGCGGCGGGCTTGCCTGAAGAAAAGGTGCAGGGGACATCAAAATGAGCGATCAAACAGCACCTTGGCTCACAATCATCGGCATTGGTGAGGATGGATTCAGCGGCCTGTCTGAAACTGCAAAGTCAGCACTGAGCGCTGCCTCCTGCATATATGGTGGAGCGCGACATCTGGAACTTCTGCAGGATGGTGCAAAAAACATCAGTTGTGAGATGCAGGCATGGCCATCCCCGCTTTCAAAAGGCATTGAAGAGCTTGCAGCAAATCGAGGTCAAAACACCGTGGTGTTGGCGACGGGTGATCCGCAGTGGTTTGGTATCGGAGCAACCCTTCATCGTCAGTTTAGCGCTGAGGAAATTGAAGTCATCCCGCATCTCTCAGCCTTCTCTCTGGCTGCAAGTCGCTTGGGTTGGCCTCTGCAAAATGTTGAAACTCTCAGTTTGCACGGTCGTCCACTGGATACCCTGCGCGGTTTCCTCTATCCCGGCGCCCGCATCATCGCACTCACGTCCAACGGCGCAGCTCCAGGTGAGATTGCAGATCTACTCGCTGATGAAGGGTATGGAGCAAGTACCCTGACGATACTTGAGCATCTCGGCGGTTCGCAGGAAAAAGTTATAAGCTGTGAAGCTGAAGAGTATTCTGATCAAGCTGCTGAGCTGAACACGATTGCGATTGAGGCCAAACCAATCCCAAACACGCCTGTCTTGTCGCGCACACCCGGCCTGCCGGATTCTGCGTTCCGCCATGATGGAAAGATGACCAAACAGGAAGTGCGGGCTGTTACGCTTGCCAAGCTTGCACCTATTCCGGGGCAGCTTCTGTGGGACATTGGCGCAGGTAGCGGATCCATCGGTATCGAATGGTTGCGGGCTGCAAAGGATACCAAGGCACTTGCCATTGAGCCGTTGGAAAAGCGGCATGTGTTCATTCGTGGCAATGCTGCCGCTCTAGGAACCCCTACGCTTCAGCTGATTGAAGGCAAAGCACCGGAAGCACTTGATAATTTGCCGCAGCCAAATGCGATTTTTGTTGGAGGTGGCCTGACGTCAAAGGGTATACTCAAAACATGCTTTGAGGCGCTACCATCAGGAGGTCGTCTGGTTGCCAACGCTGTGACTCTGGAAGGAGAGCAGGTGCTGGCCGAAGGCTGGAAGAAATACGGCGGAGACCTAAGCCGTATAGCAATCTCAAGAGCCGATCCCATTGGCGGTCTCACGGGTTGGCGTCCATTGATGCCGGTAACACAATGGAGCTTGGTAAAATCATGACTGGCACGCTCTATGGCGTTGGTCTTGGACCAGGAGATCCTGAGCTTTTGACGCTAAAAGCTCACCGGCTCATTTGTTCTGCAAAAACAATCGCATACCCGGCAGCTGTTGGAGTGCCCAGTTTTGCTCGACAAATTGCAGCACCGTATATTCAAGAGGAAACAACAGAAGTCCCGATTGAAATGCCGATGAAGGTCGAGCGTTTTCCTGCAAAGGAAATCTACGACCAAGCTGCAGAGACGATCTCGAAGAAATTGAAAGCCGGAGAAGATGTTGTTGTCTTGTGTGAGGGCGATCCGTTTCTCTACGGCTCGTTCATGTACCTCTACGAGCGCTTGCGCGGTGACTTCTCCTGCGAAATCGTGCCGGGTGTGTCATCAGTTAACGCCTGTGCAGCTGCATTGGGCAGGCCTCTCGCAGCGCGCAATGAAGTGCTGACAATTATTCCCGGTCCGCTGGAAGATGAGCAACTTCAGCAACGCATTGAGCAGTCTGACGCCTTCGTCATCATGAAGGTTGGACGCCATCTACCGCGCGTCAAAGCTCTGCTTGAAAAACTGGGCTTACTTGGTGCTGCCGGATACGTCGAACGCGCGACCTTGCCGGAAATGGTCGTGGCCCGTCTGGCCGACTATCCAAATGAAACGGCACCGTATTTTTCAATGATAATTGTTTATAAGGGAGAAGAGGCATGGACGTTGCACCCGCAATCGTTGTGATCAGCCCGGTCGCTCTGAAAACCGCTCAGAAGCTCTCCACTGTACTGGATGAAAGCCTCATTCATGGCTTTGCAAAACATGGTTCAAAGCCAAACGTAGATTACCAGCTGTCCTTCTCAGAGCCGATGGACCATCTGCGATCCCTGTTTCAGTCAGGAACACCAATCATCGGTATTTGTGCTGCGGGGATTCTCATCCGCGCACTCGCGCCCGTCTTGGGAGATAAGCGCAACGAACCCCCTGTTATTGCGGTGTCAGAAGATGGTTCAAGCGTCGTACCACTGCTAGGCGGACATCGTGGCGCCAATGCTCTCACTCATGAAATTGCAGAGGCCCTGCAAGGGCATGCCGCGATTACAACTGCCGGCGATACTGTATTTGGTGTTGCACTGGATGACCCACCAGAGGGCTGGACACTGGCAAATCCATCAGATGCCAAGTCAGTTATGGCGCATATGCTGGCAGGTGACACCGTAAAACTCTCCGGTCAAGCAGACTGGTTGGAGGCAGCCAACCTTCCTGTTGCAGATGATGCCGAACTGGAAATTGTTGTAACCGAGCAGCCACATGATGGGCACAACGGAAAGCTCGTGTTCCATCCTCAAACTCACGTGGTCGGTCTTGGCTGTTCCCGAGGGTGCTCTCTTGAGGAGTTGGATGAGCTCCTTCAAAAAGGCTTGGAAGAGGCAGACATCTCGATGGGAGCTGTCGCAGCTTTCGCGAGTATCGACCTGAAGGCCGATGAGGTAGCCATGAACAAGCTTGCTGTTCGCTACAATAAGCCTTTCCGCCTGTTCACAGCTGACGAACTCAACGAACAAAGAGATCGTCTGCAAAATCCGTCTGACGTGGTCTTTGCCGAGGTTGGGTGCCACGGCGTAAGTGAAGGCTCTGCATTGGCTGGTGTCGGTGTATCTGGTGAACTCGTGCTGGAAAAGCAGAAGACTGCAAACGCGACAGTTGCGATCGCCAGAGCGTTGGTCCCTGTGAAACACGAGAGACTTGGCAGAGCAAGAGGCCGTCTTCACGTCATCGGCATTGGGCCGGGGCAAGAAGCATGGCGTACGCCAGAAGCCTCCAGCTGGTTGGCTGAGGCAGATGAAGTTGTCGGCTACGGCCTCTATCTCGATCTGGTCTCATCTCTGATCAGAGGTAAGCAACGACACGCCTTTCCATTGGGTGCGGAAGAAGAGCGCGTCCGCTTTGCCCTCGAAAGAGCCGGACAGGGCCACAACGTCGCGCTGGTCTGCTCAGGAGACTCCGGTGTCTACGCAATGGGCGCCCTGGTCTTCGAACTATTAGACCGTTCGCAGGACAATGGTGGCGTCAGCGATGCAGCCCGCCGCGTTGAGGTCGCATCCGCACCGGGCATCTCTGCAATGATAGCGCTTAGCAACCGCATTGGTGCGCCGCTAGGGCACGATTTCTGCGCGATTTCGCTGTCGGATCTCCTCACTCCATGGGAAACCATCCAGCAACGCCTGGAAGGTGCAGCAATCGGTGACTTTGTGATTGGGTTCTACAACCCGGTCTCTAAGCGCCGCCGTACGCAATTGGCTTGGGCACGGGAGAAACTGCTGGAATACCGTCCAGAAAATACCCCGGTTATTCTTGGATCCAATATCGGGCGAGAGAATGAGCTCATCACCACTACAACGCTGAAGGAACTGCAAGTCGATGATGTCGACATGCTGACCACGGTCATTGTGGGATGTAGCCAAAGCCGCTTAGGGGGCAATGGCCAGTCATTGCATTTTGTGTACACGCCACGCGGATATGCCAAAAGGATTGATGCACCAGAGAAAGAAACGGAGACAGCAACGTGAGGGTTCATTTCATTGGAGCAGGGCCGGGTGATCCTGAACTCATTACAGTGCGCGGGCTCAAGCTCATCGAAAAATGTAAAGTCTGCCTATATGCAGGCTCATTGGTGCCGCCCGCTATTGTAGAGGCAGCGCCAGATGATGCTTTAGTCATGGATACAGCTTCCATGACGCTGGATGAAATCATCGACGAAATTGCGAAGGCTCACGAAAAAGATCTGGATGTGGCAAGAGTTCACTCTGGCGATCCATCTATTTATGGTGCCACAGCAGAGCAGATGCGCAGATTGGATGATCTGGGCATTGAGTATGATGTAACTCCAGGTGTACCCGCATTCGCTGCGGCTGCTGCTGCCTTGAAAACCGAACTGACGATCCCTGAGATCGCACAGAGCATCATCGTTACCAGAACTTCGATGAAGTCCTCAGGTATGCCTGAGGGTGAGGATCTGGAAACGCTTGGCCGCTCTGGCGCCACACTGGCAATCCATCTCAGTGTCAGAAATCTGGGAGAGATCTACCGGAAACTAACACCGCTTTACGGTGAAGATTGTCCAGTGATTATCGCCTACCGCGTTGGCTGGCCAGATGAGGCATTCATTCATGGAACACTAGCGGACATTCGCGATAAGGCAAAAGCCTCCAAGATCACAAGAACGGCGCTCATTTTTGTCGGACCAGCCTTGAAGGCAGGGAAAGAGTTTCGTGACAGTGCGCTCTATGACGCCAACCACGTTCACGTTCTTCGCCCAAAGAAAAAAGCAAAAGTGACCGTGTAACCAATCAGATCAGGAAGAAGCGGACCACCATTCTTCGCTTCTTTCTGCTACCACGTGGGCAAAAGATCCCATAACGCTTCCATTGATATGGCCCATTGGGGCCAGATCGTGATGCTCTGCATCCTGAGCGTCAAAAAGTGACGGTGCCTCTGATTTTACCGTCAGTGTCGAATAGTGGAACTCATGTGCCCCCAAGGGGTTCAGCCAAGGGAAACCAGCAGATTTTGCGGCATCAGTTACTTTCAGCTTGCGATAGCCCAAATGCAGTTTTCTCTTCGCAAAGCTGGTTTCAATCGGTAGCAAACCAAGCAGCTCATGAGATTGCCCGCTTTTATCGGTCAAGGCTTCACCAAGTACCATGTAGCCACCACACTCACCATAAATGAGTTTGCCCGCAGCTGCTGCAGATTTTAGTCCGCGCTTAAAGGTCTCTGCTTGAGACAACTGCTCTGCATGAAGTTCTGGATACCCACCACTCAGGAAGATTGCGTCAGCATCAGCAAGCGGGCCTTCGTTTGCTAACGGAGAGAAGAAGGAAAGCGTAACACCTTGCTTCTGCCAATCACTAAGCAGGTGCTCATAGTTGAATGCAAAGGCAATATCCTTAGCAATCGCGATATGTTGCCCAAGCGGTGGTAAATGAGAGATGCCCGTCAGCTCTTTGTTTTCTCGGGCAGGAATAGCAAGCACTTTTGCAAGGCGCATCAAAGCCGGCACATCTACACTTTCAGTAGCAACCTCGCCAGCAGCATTTAGAAATTCTTCCAAATCCTCTCGCTCACTGGCTTGCACAAGTCCCAAATGGCGTTCCGGTAGTTCCAGTTTCTTAGAGCGATAAAACGCACCCAACACAATGACATTCAACGGTTCCAATGCTCGCCGCAAAATGCGTTCATGACGCGGAGAACCCACACGGTTGAGAATGACACCTTTGATATGACAGTGTGGATGATACGTAAGGAAGCCATGGACAAGGGCAGCAACCGATTGCGCCTGAGACTTGCAATCCACCACGAGAATAACCGGCAGACCCAGATGAACTGCTAATTCTGCAACAGAGCCAGAGCCATCGGCAGCACCGTCAAAGAGCCCCATGGCTCCCTCAACAACCACAACGTCAGAGTGTTTTTCCTGCTCTGTGGCGTTGAGCGAAAGTTGCGCCAATGACATTGCCCAGGCGTCGTAGTTAAGGCATGGCCGCCCGGAAGCGGCGCTATGGAAAGCCGGATCAATATAATCTGGTCCCGACTTACCAGAGGCAATACGAAGCCCGGTATCACGAAGAGCACGCAACAGCGCCAGTGTAATCGTTGTCTTTCCAGACCCGGAAGACGGCGCGGCAATGACGAAACCCTTCGCAATAGTCATAGGGCAGGTTCTTCTTTCATTTGAGAGGGTTGTGAGGTGCGCGCTAGAGCAGGCTCAATCCAGTTCAGTTGCTCACGCAGATTCACCACCTCACCGACGACAACAATCGCAGGCGGCTTTAAGCCACTACTTGCAATATCTTCAGCGCAAGAAGAAAGCGTTGTTTCCAGTACCTGTTGGGTCTGCTGTGTAGCATTGCAGATGACAGCAACAGGCTCGGCAGCTCGTCGGCCACCATTTATAAGCTTCTGAGTAATGAGAGAAATATGCTTCATCGCCATGTACATCACGATCACGGGTGATCCTTTGGCAAGAGCATCCCAGTCGAGCTCGTCTGGCGCAACCCCATTTTGGTCATGACCTGTAAGGAACGTAACCGCTTGATTAATCCCTCGGTGGGTAGATGGAATCCCAGCATATGCCAGCCCGCCAACACCAGCTGTTATGCCGGGAATAATACGGAAGGGAACACCCGCATCCACCAGTGCCAGAGCTTCCTCTCCACCGCGGCCAAACACAAACGGGTCTCCACCTTTCAGGCGCATGACACGTTTGCCGGATTTTGCAAGTTCCACCAGCTTAATCGAGATACTTGACTGCTTGGGGGAAGGCTTGCCACCGCGCTTGCCAGCATAGATGATTTCCGCTCCGTCTCCCGCAAATTGAAGTATTCGCTCATCCACCAGTGCGTCATAGACAATGACATCCGCTTGCTGCAGGCCATTCAAAGCATGCAAGCTCAGCAGGCCGGGGTCACCAGGTCCTGCTCCAGCCAACCAAACCCATCCAGCTTCAAGCACCGGAAATTCAAAGTGGGGGAGAGAGATATCAAACAAGTGGGTCTCATGATTTATGTGATTTTGCCTAGCAATTTAATTGGAAACCAATTGGAAGTCCAAAGCCTTCTGCTTGGTATATCCCGCTAAATCTGTATAGTCGCCGGATGGCTGAAACTGGGCAAAAAAAACTTAGAACAGGCTGGACAACAGGCGCCTGTGCAACCGCTGCGGCAAAGTCAGCGTATGCAGCTTTGTTGTCTGGAGATTTTCCGGACCCGATCAGCATCACCTTGCCTCGTGGTGATACGCCATCCTTCGCACTCGCCTTTGAAAAATTGAGTGAGAACTCTGCCTCAGCCGCCATAATCAAGGATGCTGGTGATGATCCTGATGTAACCCACGGAGCGCTCATTCAGGCCAGAGTGACCCCAAACCCAACGATTGCCGGAATTCGCTTTATCGCTGGCTCTGGAGTTGGAACGGTCACGAAACCCGGTCTGCCGATCCCGGTTGGTGAGCCTGCAATCAACCCCGTGCCTCGTCAAATGATGACCCGTGAGCTGCAACAAGTGGCAGATGATCATGGCGTAGGTCTTGCTGTAGATGTTGAGATATCCATCCAAAATGGCGAAGAACTTGCTCAAAAGACCATGAATCCGCGCCTGGGTATTGTCGGTGGCCTTTCCGTCCTTGGTACAACAGGCATTGTCCGCCCGTTTTCCTGTGCTGCCTGGATAGCATCAATTCATCGTGGTGTAGACGTTGCGCGTGCCACTGGCTTGACCCACGTCGCAGCTGCAACAGGAGCAACCTCAGAAGATGTGCTGCGTGCCCACTACCCTGATTTATCCGAACAGGCTTATCTTGATATGGGAGACTTCGCGGGTGGCCTGCTCAAATATCTGCGCGCGCATCCTGTTCGGAAACTAACCATCTCCGGCGGAATTGCAAAGCTGGCGAAGCTTGCACAAGGCGCTATGGACCTGCATTCAGCCCGTTCCGCAGTCGATTTCGATGCCCTCGCAGATGTGCTGGATCATGCCGGAGCTTCGAAAGAGCTCCTTGAGGAAACAAGAGGGGCAAATTTAGTCTCTCACATCGCTCAGAAAGCTGCTGCTGAAAGCATTCATATGGGGGAGGTCATAGCGCAGAGAGCACAGCGTGCGGCCTTAAACATTCTTTGCGGAGCTCCAGTGAGTGTCGAGATTATCGTGGTCGATCGGCAAGGTCAGGTATTGGGTCATGTCCCTGTGAAAGAACCTGCAAAACTGGAGCAGTTTTGATGTCGGAGAAGTCCAAAATCCTCGTGCTCGCAGGCACACGAGAAGCCAGAAAGCTGATTGGTGTGTTGGTTGCAAATACCGAGTACGAAGTCATCGCGTCACTCGCGGGAATAACTAAAAATCCAGCAGATCTGTCAGTGACGACACGAACCGGAGGCTTTGGTGGTGCAGATGGTCTCTCAAACTACCTGCAAACTCAGGGCATTGCTGCCGTCGTCGACGCAACCCACCCGTATGCTGCTCAAATATCCCGCAATGCGGTCGAAGCAACAAGACATCTTGCGATTCCGTTGCTCCGTTTTGAACGAGCTGCTTGGGAGCAAACCAATGATGATATTTGGTATTTTGCAGATAACGTAATCGCGGCAGTGAACCTTATTCCACCCAACGCAAAGGTCTTTTTTGCTGCCAGTGCCAAGATTGCTGCACCGCTGAAACAGCGCCCAGATCTGACTTTTGTAATCCGTACTTTAAAAGGCCCGAGTGATAGTGAAGTGCTTCCAAACGCGGAGTACATTGAAGGACTGCCCAATGAAAGCTGGCTCGAAGAGACCGAGCTTTTCAAGGTGCTGAAAGTAGACTGGCTCATCAGCAAAAACAGCGGTGGATCAGCATCCTACGGTAAAGTAAGGGCCGCTCGTGAGCTACAGATACCTGTTGCAATGCTCAAGCGCCCAGAGCTACCCAACGGCATTTTGTGTGCGTCGATTGATGAGGTACTGAAGACCTTAAAGGCTTGCGTGCAAAATGCGCAGCACTGCAAAACTACTCTTTAGGCTTCTGGTAGGGCGCCGTTGTCATCCGCTCAATAATTCCATCTTTAGCGATAAGCCAGTGATAGAGCGCACCCAAAATGTGAAGCGTGATCAACCATGCAAACACAACACCAACAGTCGCGTGGAAATCCAGAACGCTTTCTGAAGCTGGACGATTTTGTGGAACGATACTCGGCAGATCAAACAAGCCAAAAAATGGCATAGGTGCTCCGTAAAGAGAGAGCCCTATCCAGCCCAGGATCGGGTTTGCAATCAGTACGAGATAGAGCAACCCGTGTACTGAACGTGAGACGATCCGAAGCACTGGTGCAAGGGAGGCAGGCGGTGGCGGAGCGGGAGTGATCCAATGTTGGAGAAGGCGCAAAACCACAAGCAGGAAGAGCAGGATACCGATGCTTTTGTGGTAGAAATAGAGCGTATTCTGAAGGGCACCAGGTCCCAGGTCCGTCATCACTAGTCCCATCGGAACCATGATTAAGACCAGAATGGCGACGATCCAATGATACGTCTTTGCCATGACTGAATACCCGGCAACTTGATAGGCCATGCTCTATTCTCCTGATAATCCCAGAGGATCCTGAAGAGCCCCTGCAATCTCCTGATCGACAGATTAATCAAGGTTCGTTACCACTAGGCTAACCTTAGGTGAGGTGAGCTGTGAACTCGGTAAAACAAGGGGGCTTGATGGACAGGGGCCACACAACACCAATACATCTGCAAGATCATCCGAATAATTCTCAGTTGACCTGCGAAAAGCCACTGGAACAACCTCCGGGCATTTTGTCTCCGGAAGAATGGCAGGAGGTTTTGGCAGCCTCAGTGGAGAGGCGTGCGCCGGACCTGCAAGGCTATGGCAGTCTGTTCGCACCTCTTTGCATGGGGCAAAAGCAGTTCGTTATTGGTCAGCTGGGGCAGTCAGTTGATGGACGCATTGCAACGGTCACCGGAGACTCCAATTATGTGAGTTGCTCTGAAGCGCTGATCCATCTTCACCGCCTACGGGCACTATGTGATGCTGTTGTGGTGGGTGTGGGAACAGCGGTTGCGGACAACCCTCAGCTCACGGTCAGGCATGTCAGTGGGCGCCACCCCGCACGCATTGTCATCGACCCTTATGGCCGTATGCCGCGCGACAGTACGCTTCTGCAGGATACGAATGCACGCCGCATTGTGATTACGCGAACAGATGCTCATGCGCGTTACCCTGATGGAGTGGAATGCCTCCAGCTACAACCGAATTCAAAAGGTCGCCTGTCCTGTGCCGAAATTCGGCATGCGTTGCGGGATTTTCGATGCATCCTCATTGAAGGTGGTGCTTGGACGCTGTCTCGTTTTATTGAGCTGAAAATGATTGATCGTCTTCACTTGATGATCGCACCGTTGATCATCGGATCAGGACCAAGAGGTCTTCAGTTGCCTGCGATTGATTATCTCGCACAAGCTATTCGTCCCGATGTCACGTGGCATCCTTTGGGTGTTGATATGCTGGCAGATCTGAGCTTGAACAATTAACTTTTGCGGTGAGTTGAAAAGCATTTCCTTTCGCCAATAACTACTCGTATAAACTTGCGTGAATTTCCGAACAAGGACACACGCATGCCAGAGCTCATCAGACGCACCACCCTTTTGGAAGCTAAAGGGCGGATTGAGGAAGTTGAAGTGCGTGTTGTTCACGAGGATGGGCGCGAGCACATCACAACAGATCCGGTTTGGGTTTACGGTGATTCAATCGCTGTGCTGGCTTATGACCCCCACGCGAAAACAGTCCTGCTCGTCAAGCAACTTCGTGTAGCGCCCTACATCATGGAGGAAGAGATTATCCTGGAGGCATGCGCAGGCGGAATCGAGATCAGCGATCTATCGATCGAAGAAGCATGTGTACGTGAAGCTCAGGAAGAACTCGGCTGTCAGCTCACCAATCTCAACAAGATTGCGAATGTCTTCATCAATCCCGCACGTCTTGCCGAGCGGGCGCATTTCTTCCTCGCTGAATACACATCCGGTGATCTAAATATCGAAGGTCGTGATCTGGATGAAGATGAGGATATTGAAGTTGTCGAGTTGTCATTCCAAGAATTGCATAGGCTCTACGACAAACAGGAAATTCGCTGCCCACGCCTCTTCATGCTCACACAGGCATTGATGTTGAAGAATGTAGGCCTCTAATTAAGGGCGCTGGGAGTGTTGGCCTTCATGCTCTCAATGAGGAGGGAGGCCTACAATATCAACGTGCCCGACTTGTAATTGTGACTTGCCTTTGCCAAGGGCTGCTAGACGATATTCCAGCCAGTCATCTACGATTGCATCAGATACCCCAACTTCGCGTGCTGCCTCGGCCCAGCCCTTAATCAGCTCCAGCTGCAAAGCATCATCTTCAGGTGCACAGACCCAGTCAGAGCGTCCAGTAAAGCAGGTGTAACCTGCTTTAAGTAAGCGCTCACGAGCATGAAACCCACCAAGTGGCCCTAGCGCGGAGCCAAACCCTTTATCAGTTGCTTGATGCTGATTGAATGCCCGCTGAATAAGACGGTCTGTTGGGTGGTGTGGTTTGCTTAGCAGGATACCGTTGTACGAAAGCCCTGCAAGAAACGGAAGCTTTAGCTGACGCATACGGGCAACAAAGCTATCCAACCAATTTGCACTCACAAGATCCAGAAAGGCTGAAGTAACAACCCCATGATGCCCTTCCAGAATATCCAGTGACCCGGTATCAGTCAGCTCGCAAACATCTGTTTTCGTTCTCGTATGAGGTAACGGAGGAGAGATGCGTTTTGCAACTTTTAGAAGTTCGGGATCGTTGTCGATCAGTAACCACACCTGCTCCCTGTTTGAATCAATGTGCTCTGCTAGATCTTGCAGAAAGGAGCCCGTTCCAGCGCCCACATCAATGAGCCGGAGCGGGCCACCCTTAGGAGCATGCTCTACCAACCAGCTACAGAACTTTTTCATGACGTCTTTGTTGCGCGCACGTCGGTCTGCTTTGCGGCGTAATGAGAGCCATTCAGAGGAAAATCCACTCACCTGTGAGCCTCCAATGTGCAAGCAAAGGCTTTTGCGCTGTCACTCCATTCTGGCAACGCACGAGCAGCAGCAAGGGCTCCAGTTGAAAGTTGAGAGCGTAAATCTTTGTTTTGAAGAAGTGTTTCAATGGCTTTGCTTAGAGCTAGAGGGTCGCCCGCACCAACATGAAAACCGGCTGTAGGTGGAACTGTCGACGCGACAGCTCCTTCGCCACTCGCAATAATTGGGAGCCCAAAACTCATAGCCTCCGCAAAAGCCATCCCGTATCCCTCATAGTATGTGGGGAGTACAAAGATGTCAGCTGACTGATAGAACCCGGTCAATTCAGCTTTAGGAATGCCTCCATGAACGCGAATGCGATCAGTAAGATCATGGCGTTTGATCTGTGATCGCACTTGGCTCGCATATTCCGGATCAAACCGTGTTTCTCCAATAAGATCCAGATGCCAGTCCAGGTGCTTCAATTGACCCAGTGCTTCCACTAAGTGCAGTTGCCCTTTTCGCGGTACCAACGAACCTACACAAAGCAGCTTTGGGGTTGCCAGAGTTTCCCTTGGGGTTACAGTGATCTCCGCAGAAGTTGGTCGATCGATACCCGGTAGGACAATGCTGATCTTCTCCGTTGGAACGTTCATTTGAGAGACAAGCGTCTTCTGTGTTGAAGGACTGGTCACAATCACATGTTTTGCGAATGTAAGAGCTTCCGTCTCTGCCGTGCGGAGTACTTTCGCCAGTTGAGGTTCGATCCCACTTTCCAGAAACAGTGGGTGGTGAACCAATGCAATGAGGCCAGAGCGTTCAGCGATACGTTGCGCTAAGTCGGGTGAAGTCCCAAGCACCAAACCATCCACGATGATCAAAGCTGAGTGCTCAATTTCATCAACGGCTTCAAGTGCTAGTTTTTTGTCGGCCTCAGATGGGACCGGGTAGGTACCCTCAAGGCTAATGAGTGAGACATTCCAGTCGTGTTTCTGCAGTCCTCGAATGATTTCACGATCATACCGATAACCACCTGTTGGCGTGTTCAGATCGCCCGGAAAGACAAAATAGCAAGATCTGGCAGTTGCTTCTGCTGTCTGGCCTGAAGAAGGATGTAAATTACTCATGGGCCTCGGATGCAGTCAACGGCGCCTCATAAGACGCACGAGCATTGGGGTTTTCGGAAATTGAAACGCGTACCTTGCTAAGTTCGCCTGGTTCGCGGCCAAGTTTGTGTAGATAGGCAGCATCGCACACGCGCTGGTAAATGTAGCTACAGAGAAAATCGACTGTGGTGTTTCGCCCCTTGAATTGAGGAAGGTCATCAAGATTCTTGTAGTTGAACGGATGCAGGATCTCTGCCAGCACATCAAGCGCATTGCCAATGTCGATGACAATCCCGTTCTCGTCTAGTTCCTCCGCAAAAATAGCGACATGAACGTGTGCAGTAAGGCCATGAAGCTGCGAGGCAGGACCAAACACCTCTCCCTTCAGGCTGTGTGCGATCATAATGTGATTGCTGATCTCAACTGAATACATCTCAAAATCCTTGTAAAATTAAGAGTAAACAATGGGTTGGCATAAAGTATCTTTCTTGCCTGAAAGAACGTCTTTCAGATCCTTCGGTGCTTTTTCAAATTCGATGGGAAGTGCGAGCAAGGTATCCAGTACGTCGTCTTTTAGAAGAGAAATTGCTGCTTCCATACGCCTGCGGTGCGTCCAGCGCGGCCTCATGATAGGGGCAACCTGACCGACTTGAGATGAGATAAGGCTCAGGCGCTGACTGTGAAAACTACCGCCAAGAACAAGACCGGAAGGACGTGAGCCATACCAGGACGCTTCCACAATTCTGGCTTCTCTCCCCGCAATTCGGATTGCGGTGTTCAAGCCAGATTCCGAGGCGCTACAATGCACGACAACGTCTTGATTTTCTGGAGCGACTTCCGGCAAAGAAAATGTGCAGGAAAATTCATCTGCAATATCCTGCCGTTTCGGGTTGACGTCAATCATGGTCACGTGTGCACCTGCGATGCGAGCACAAAGATAGCCAACAAGTGAGCCAACAGTGCCTGCGCCAACAACGGCAACATTGGAGCACGGCAGAATAGCAGCATCCCACATGATATTCAGCGCTGTTTCCATATTTGCTGCCAATGTGGCGCGGGTGCTCGGTAAATCAGAAGGGATAAGATAGAGCGCGTCTGCGGAAAGCAGAAAGTTGCTTTGGTGCGGGAAAAGAGAAAAAACGCGCTGCCCCGCTTTTAAATCATCTTTTGTTTCAATCACTTCAGAAACGTTTGCGTAGCCGTATTTAACGGGAAAGGGAAAGGTCCCTTCCTGAAACGGAGCTATCATCCGCTCACGCTCGCTCACTGGCACATCGCCACGAAAGACAATGGCCTCCGTACCTCGGCTGATCGCAGAAGCATGAGTTTTTAAGTAAACACGGTTACCAGATGATTTAGAGAGTTTTTCCTCTCTTATTTCAATGGTTTGAGGCGCAGTATACCAAAGCGCTCTGGCTATCTCAGACAAGAAACGCGCTCCCCGGATCGCTAAGTTTTCACAAATATACTCTAGGGAAACGTGAACAAAGGAAACTAGCAGAAATGTAGGTGCCTCTAAAAACAATAATAATTTGGGTAGGACATGACAAAACAATCACGGGTTCCTGTAGAGAACGCCCGCACTAGTCTTGTTGACCAGCTGCTCTCCACCAACATCATCGACAAGCATCAGGAAAATAAGCGCTTATTCAGGCGCAGGCTGATCTTTGGAGGACTCGTTCTAACCTCTTTCGCAGCGTTGACAACCATCATGGTTTTAACGCTGTTTCTGGGCGGTTTTGCCCTTTCAAAAGTCGTGATGCTTCTCGCATTTCTGGTAACCTTACCATGGCTTATCATTGGCTTTTGGCATGCTGTCATTGGCTTGGCGCTCATGAGGTTTTCATCAAATTCCACAGCTCAGGTATACGCCGGGACGCCTCTGGGTACTCTTGACCTGAGAAAACCTTTACAAAACAAGCAAACCGCCTTGCTTTCCTGCGTGCGAAACGAAGACTCGCCTGAAGTTGCAGCCAAGCTGGAAGCGATGCTGCAAGATCTGGACCGTCTGGAAAAACTCAACGGCTTTGCTCTCTACATTCTGAGCGACAGCAATGACCCTGAGCATATCCGGCAAGAAATGCGGGAGTTCTCGCTGCTGCGAGCAAGGTGGCAAAATCAGATTGAAGTATTTTATCGCAGACGTGAGAAGAATACAGGCTTCAAAGCAGGAAATGTCGAAGATTTCTGCCGCAACTGGGGTGCTCGGCATGAATATGCAGTTACGCTGGATGCCGATAGCTTCCTCTCTGCAGAATCCTTGTGCCACCTCGTAAGCAAAATGAATGCAAATCCTCGTCTCGGTATTTTGCAAACACTTGTTCTGGGCCTCTCCACCAGTTCGTTTTTTACCCGTGTTTTCCAGTGGGGCATGCGCTTGGGAATGCGCTCCTACACACTTGGTGCAGCGTGGTGGCAAGGCTCGTCAGGCCCTTATTGGGGGCACAATGCAATCTTTCGCATAAAGCCGTTCACGCAGTTCTGCATGTTGGAGCCCTTACCGGGAAATGACGCATTAAGTGGACCGATCCTCAGCCACGACCAAGTTGAAGCTGCAATGATGTCTGATGCAGGCTATGAAGTGCGTGTATGGCCGGTCGAAGGTGGCAGCTATGAAGAAAACCCACCTCACCTGATCGAGTTTATCCGTAGAGATCTGCGATGGTGCCACGGAAACCTTCAGTACTTTAAATTGCTCCGAGAGCCTGGTTTTAAGCTGCTGGGACGGATCCAACTCGGCCTTGCAATCCTCATGTTTGCTGGCTCTCCGGCATGGCTCGTTTTCATCGCAATGGCGATCCTAACTGCATCTGTTTCTGCTCCAGAGACAGTGGCATTCGACCCATTTTACGGCACGATTCTGATCGTGGTAATCATGAGCATGGTCTTTGCACCCAAATTGGCGACGCTTGCCCATATCTTGACCGTCAGGAGCGAACGCCGGGAGTATGGTGGCTTTTTCTCGGTGTCTGTCAGTGCATTCTTCGAGCTGGTCTATTCCATGCTGCTAGCGCCTGTAATGGCAATCGCGCACAGCATCTTTATTGCGCAACTGTTCGCAGGCCGAAAAACGCAATGGGGAGGGCAGGAAAGACAACCTCATGGCATTCCATTCCTTCTCGCAGCGAAGAAGTTCTGGCCGCAAACTCTTTTTGGCCTTTGCGGTGTTATCTGGATGATGGACTACACCTTCGCGGATACGTGGCTACTGCTTCCAGTAATCCTTGGACCTTTGCTGACAATCCCATTTGCGATGATCACCTCAAAACCAGTGCTTGGTATGTCCTTCAAGCATTCTGGACTTTGGGCATTGCCTGAAGAAAAGAAAACACCGCTTGAGCTGCAAGGCCTTAACAAAGAACAACGCCGTGTAGAGTTGGAGCTTGCCAAAGCAAACCGAGCTGCGGCCACACGATAAAAGAGCGGCTTGAAGGGAGCTTCCAGACTGCCCAAAAAAAGCCGGTCGCGTAACGATACGCGACCGGCTTTTTTTGATTTCACATTCTCTCTTGAACGGGGAAAGCTAGGAAGCTGGCTTTTCCTTTGGCTTTCTCCATGGCTCACCTTTGAACCATGCCACGGTATAGGCGACGGCGATTAAGCCAGCGAAACCAAGCAAGTTTGCCATGACGTCACCTGTGACCGTGCCTTTTAAACCGAGTTCATCGCGGAAGATTGCGATGCCTTGTGCAAGAATGAGGCTGGCTAGGAAAACAGCGAGAGATTGCTGACCTACTTTCTTGATGACCCGAACAACTTTACCGCCAAAACCGCCCATAAGCAGGCGCTGCCCGCCTTCTCCAACAGCCACCCACGCCACATAAGCAAGGGCAAGGAAATGGATGTAGCGTAGGAGGCCCATCTCGGATTTTACAGTGAGGTCACTGATACCATTTGCAATTCTACGGAGCTCCGGCACTTCGTTGAGAATGCGGAAGTAAGCGAACGGAATTGTAAGAACAATAATCGAAGCGCTCAGGAACAATAGACGTTTCTTGACTGGAGGAGCTGGAAGCCAGCCTTTGATGAAGGCAAATCCAGTAAAGAACAGCAACTGCCATGCAAACGGATTGAAGAACCAGCGGCGATCAGACCATGGCTCAGCAGGAAAATCCACCAATCGGAAGGTTGCGATTAGCCAGAATGCGATGATGAGTGCGGCAACTGCACCTCGTCCGGCCTTGTAATAGGCGATCATGATGACTGGCAACATTGCCAGGATCACCAGATACATTGGCAGAATATCGAAGTAGTTCGGCACATAGGTAAGTGTCAGCAAGCCCGGCAGCTGGAAGATCGGATCTTCAAAGAAGTGCCAAAGATTCAGCTTCCCGACATAATCGTCGCTGGTCCAGCCATTGATTTGCAGGAAGGCAAGCATGCCCGCAACGGCGAGAAACAGGCAGATATGAGCCCAGTAAACTTGCCAGACGCGGTAAAGAACACGCGCGCTGCCCATAACCAGGCCATGCAGTTCAAAGACGCGGCCAAAGGCAATTGCGGAGGCCATGCCAGAGCAAAACACAAATATCTCGGTTGCATCGGAGAACCCGAAACGCGCCGGAATCCAAAGAGCCCAACCGTTTGCAGGAAGGTGGGCTATGAAGATGATGAACATTGCGATCCCTCGAAAAAAATCGAGGCGAGGATCTCTTGGTCGGCTGGCCGTTTTCATAGGGGTCGGCGGTATACTGTGCTTGTTCACGGTGTCTCTGAAACTAAAAACTATAAAAGATGAAATGCAGCTCCGAAATCCCCCGAAGCTGCACCTCCATTTATCCCATACGGAATCTTAGGTGTTCACTTTGCATGAGGTCGGTGGCTTCCGTCATGCGGGTTGCTTGAGCCATGCGGGTTTCACCATAAGTGTCTGACCCGCCTCTCAGGCGTGTACGCTCATCAATCATCCGCTTTGCTTCCTGGCAGAGGCCAGCGCGCAAAGCAGCTTCGATTGTGAGACGTTCAAATACATCTCGCTGCGCATGACTACCGCCAACGGTACGCAGCAGTGGGCGTGCTTCTGCGAGGTGGTGGTAAGCACTGAAGAAGTTGCCGTTCTTGAACTGCATCAAGCCAGATGCTGTTGGAGAACCAGCTGTTTTGGTTACAAGACCCATCTCGTTGGTGTCTTGTTCTCCAAAAGTGCGCATCCTTGTCAGCAGGCGATCAGATGATTGACGACGGTTGTCTCCAAGCAGAGCAAGCATGTAGTGCAAGTCTGCGAAAACATTACAGGAATCATCAATGCGTTTTTCGCTGATACTTGCCAGTTCTTCCCAGCGGTTACCAACCTTGATGCCCTCAAGCTCAAGGCGAACCAGCATGGAAGCTGCGTTGGAAATATCGCGATAATCGTCCGTGTGATCCTTACGGAACTTTTGGTCATAGAGCTCGAAAACACGCTCAACATTGCCGCGATCAAGGTGCAGCAGCGCAAGGTGCCACCATACGTGATAGCCAAAATTGTTGCAGTGTTCCCAGGCTTTTGGCTGGTCATCAAGCCATTTGATGCCTTCTTCGGTCTGACCCGTCATGTCCAACACGTGGGCAACGGCATGCAAGCCCCAGGCGTCATCATGTTGAAATGCAACGGCTTCTTTGCCGATCCGTTCAGCCCGCTCAAAATCACCAGTCTCTTCAAGAGCAAAGGAGTAGCAGCCGTGCACATAGCCCTTTGCAACATGATCGTCTTCGTAAGACGAAATCACACCTTCAATCGAGGAACGCATGCGGGATGGTTGGCCAAGAACGAAGCGAATAGCGTGGACGAGCTTCAGAAGGAATGCATCGCGTGGGTACTTAAGAAGCAATTCGTCAAGGCGGTCTGCTGATTTGGTCGGTGCACCCTGAAGCCAGTCATTCAAAGCCTCAACTACAGCTTCTTCACGGTCTGTAATCTGTGTATCTCTACGGCATTTATCAGCAATTGCATAAGCTTCAAAAGCAGTTGCTGTCATTTCGCGTCTGCCAAGCAGTAGGCAGAACAGTCCACGCGCGGCTTGAGCCAGAGCGAAGTCTGGATCGGCCTCCAGTGTTTTCGCAAGATGCTCCGGCGTTGCAGCACTATGTGCCAGAAACGCAAGAATAGTGTTGTTCCAGTGTGTTAATGCACCCTTATCGGAGAGTGTTACCGTGTATTCGAACTGGTCATCAATGCGCATGGATGCGACCCGTGGTTGAGGCGACCGGTATTTCGTGCAATGTGCAATCGCTTATGAGATAAGCCATTGGGTTTACATTACTAACGACACAGGTCTGCCAGGAAATCTGTTGATCAGAACCCTTTCAAAACTGGCGATGACGTTCAACACACAAAATGGTGTTTAATATCAGCAAGCTTTGTTTATGTAGAAAATATAGTTCAACCTCATGAAGAAATAGAAAACACTATTCTATTCACTAAGAAAAAATATGCGTCAAATAGAAGCTTGCTTGTAAAAACCTACTATTATTAATAGTGATAATAAGTAAGATTTTAGATATTAAGTTCTATTATACCTGTATTTATTGCCTTGTGATAATCTTCTGTTTGTCGGTTGAAATAGTGTTCACTGCTTCTTGATTTTCTAGTTAGTCCCCACTGTGTAATGTCCTTACTCCAAGAGAGACTAAGTACGTGGCGAATTCATGGCGAATACGAGTAGCTATCAACAAACAAAAATCGATCAACAGATTCAATCACCGCAATCTGTGATCGTCATCGGAGCGCTGGTCGCGTTGGCCGGTGTTGCTCTATTGGGACTCCAGAACAACGGCTGGCGTGTATTTGGCGGTGCCTTGATCGGTGCTCTGGCAGGCGTTGCGCTGTACCATACGAGCTTTGGATTTACGGCGGCGTGGCGCCGTATTGTCACCCAGCGAAGAGGGCAGGGGCTTCGCGCTCAATTCCTGCTTATCTCATTGGTTTGTTTAATAAGTTTCCCGCTCCTCCAATACGGACCAGACATCGGAATACGCACCGGCGGCTTCGTGTTTCCATTCGGTGTTGGGGCAGCTGTGGGAGCCTTCATTTTCGGCATCGGAATGCAGCTCGGCGGAGGCTGTGGATCGGGCACATTGTTCACTGTCGGAGGCGGATCATCACGCATGGTGATCACCCTTGCTTTCTTCATTTTGGGCAGCGTAATTGCAACAGCGCATCTTTCATTCTGGAATTCTCTTCCAAGATTACCGGCATTTTCGCTTGTGCGTGGCTATGGGGTCGTCCCCGCGCTTCTGATTACCATTTTGCCACTTGTCGCCTTTGCGATATTCTCGGTGTTTCTCGAGAAAAAACAATGGGGTGAACTGGAGAAATCCCGCAAAACCACCGGGTTTTTTCAGGGTCAATGGGGGTATGTTCTGGGTGCGTTGATGTTGGCGTTGGTTTGCGTTCTTACGTTCATTGTGCTGCAGCGCCCGTGGGGCGTGACATCCGGCTTCGCACTCTGGGGCGCAAAGTTTTTTTACGCCATTGGTATCCCTGTAGAGACCTGGCCTTACTGGCAATGGCAGGTCGGCGCGATCAAAAGATCTGTCTTTGCCGATTCCACATCCGTCATGAACTTCGGCATTGTGCTCGGGGCTCTGATTGCAGCTGGACTGGCTGGAAAGTTCAATCCGGTGAAAAAAATTAATCTCAGAGATGCTGGAACTGCAGTTGTCGGGGGCCTCTTGCTCGGCTACGGCGCGCGCCTTGCTTATGGATGCAACATTGGTGCGTATCTCGGGGGTATTACCTCCGGCTCCATACATGGATGGCTCTGGCTGGTCTTCGCCTTTGCAGGCTCCATGGTTGGAACCCGTGTCCGTCATTTGATCGGAATGGATCCTGCACCTGTTACCGCAAAATAGAAGCTGACTGCCGGAAATGACTAAAACTTGGCCAATTAAAATCAAGGGAGACTGAACAACAGCCTGTTCAGCTCCCGCTTTTAAACTCATTTTATTACGAGAAGGATTGAACCATGAAACTCCTTACGGGGATGCTCGGCTTTGTTGGAACATTGATGTTTGTTATGGCCGCTTTTCAGCCATCCCAGGCGCAAATCACCACAGAGCAAGCTCAGCAGGGCAAGGTGCTTCCACGCAATGGCTGGCGAGTTATCGAAACCACTATAGCGATTGATGAGCTGTTGGATTCCCTTAAGAAAGCCATTCGCGAAGAAGACATGCTGCTCGTTAGCATGGCAAGTGCTTCTCGAGGTGCTAAAGCAAACGGTTTCGAGATTCCGGGCAACTACGTGATCGGAGTGTTCCGCAATGACTTTGCGCGCCGCATGTTGGCAGCAAGTGTGCAGGCAGGTATTGAGGCGCCAGTTCGTTACTATCTGACGGAAAATCCGGATGGCACAGCAACGCTGTCATGGAAGACGCCGAGCTTCGTATTTCAGCCTTATCGCGACAGAGCTTCTGAGGACCTGGTCTCGCTAGGCGAGGAGTTGGACGTGATCTTCCAGCGGATCGCGGACCGTGCCACAGGCAACACCTGAGGCACTCTTCAACAACGAATTTAGAGAGTGTGTCACCTTTCTCGCGACACACTCGAAAAGGCGAATGCCTCTATAATTTTCCGTCGTAGGCTCTGCGGTCAATGCGACAAGCAAGAACAGTGAAGGTATCGCGCTCCAGCGCTGCCTTCGCTTCTTTCTTCAGGCTCTCTGCATCATCCACCCAAACGCCATGCCCGCCATAAGCGTCAGCCAGCGCTGGGAAGTTGGTGGCTGAGAAGTCCACGCCCAGATTAGGATTCTGGTTAGCGCGCTGCTTCAGCTCAATCAGAGACAAGCTCTCGTCAACCAGCACGCAGACAATAAACGGCACCTGCATATCGCGTAGAACCGCCAGATCACCCAGCCCCATTTCAAGACCAGCATCACCCACAAACACAACCACCGGATCGTCTGGCTTTGCCATCTTATGGCCAATGCCCAGTGGCAAGGCGCAAGCCATCGTACAAAGCGCAGAACTCTGCAGCATGGTGCGTGGGGAGTGGCTCTCCCAGATCTGACTTACAAGAATGCGGTGAGCACCACTGTCGGCAGTCGCAACGGTGGTCTCCGGCAAGGCTTCACGAAGGCCATGGAACACAGTGGCAGGGCCCCAGCCGCTCTCTTCAGCACAAAAGTCAGCCTTCAGCTTGTCTTTGGCTGGTGCGATACGATCACGAAGCCAGTCGCTCTCCTCTGGAACAATACCGGCCTCATCTTCTGGCGTCAGAGCCATCAAGGTCGGTTTCACATCGCCTTCCAACGTATGACTCACATGGTGCATGCCATGGCTACGCAGCACAGGTGTCAGCTCAATAACCGATGTCTCTTCACTCCACGGATTGCGCCAGTTCACACGCATCTCAATAGGGTCGTAGCCAATGAGAACAACAAGGTCCGCATCAGCCAACAAAGGCATCAGGCTTTTGTCTGCTTTTGGAGAAAGGCCAGCCCCACCCAGCGAAAGCCTATGGCCTTCAGGGATAAGCCCTTTGCCCTTGTAACTGGTGATCAGCGGGATCTGATAGGCCTCACAGAAGGCCTCAATCTCATTGCCAGCATCTACGTTGACGGCATCAACACCAGCAATTGCGATTGGACGCTGAGCAGCCCCCAGCAAATCACGCGCCTGCTCCAGCACATCACCAAATGGCAGCTGTGCAGCACGGATACCGTAGTTTGGAGACTTCTGCGTTTCTGCGCTTTCACCTTCAGCAACGGAAATCGGCACATCAATGTGTACTGGCCCCGGTTGACCAGACATGGCAATGGAAATCGCCTTATCCATCATGGCATTCAGCGCACCCGGAGCTGCTTTGAAGCTGGCTTTCACAATAGGGCGGAGCAACTGCTGATGGTCCATCACCTGGTGAGTGTAGGTCTCAGCTTCAGCAGTATCCACGCAGCCTGTCAGGAAGATCAGCGGAACGCGATCCTGAAAGGCATTGGCAATCACGTTGACTGCGTTGGTGACACCCGGCCCAAGCGTTGCCAGTAAAACAACGGGGGCATCCGTGCCTTGGCGTGCAAGGCCATGCCACGCGCCCTCAGCCATAAAGCCCCCAGCGTTTTCGTGCTTCACCAGATTGAATTTCAAGCCAGCAAGGTTCAACGCATCCATAAGCGCCAGCACTTCGCCACCCGGAATTCCGAAGGCGTATTGGCTGCCAGCCTGATGCAGTTTTTGAGCAATAAGATCAGCGCCGCGCATAATTATGAATCTCCCAGTGACACGACACCGCGAGCAGCGAGATCGTCAATTTCTTCTTTGGTTTTTTGCAGATATTTGGTCAGTACTTCAATGCTGTCCTCGCCAAGGGTCGGCGGAGCTTTCCTGTATGTAACTGGCGTCTTGCTGTAGTTGATCGGGTTGCCAATTAGGCTTACCTGACCATCATCAGACTGCTTGTGTGGCAGAGAAATCTTCATACCGCGATGCAGGATCTGCGGGTCACTGAACACGCCAGCCAGATCATTCACCGGACCACAGGGAACACCAACAGCCTCAAGCTCATCCGTCCAATGTTGAGCGCCCTGCTTAATCGTGAACTGGCGCAATAATGGTACCAGCTCAGCACGATTGCGCACGCGGTCAGCGTTGGTTGCAAAGCGAGCATCAGTGCTCAAGTCAGAACAACCCAAAATCTCGCAGAAACGCTGGTACTGCGCATCGTTGCCAACAGCCACCATGAAATCCTTGTCAGCGGCCGGGAAGGTCTCATAAGGCACGATGGTTGGGTGCGCGTTGCCAAGTCGTTTCGGGACATTGCCGTCGGTCAGATAAGAAAGGCCCTGATTGATCAGCCAAGCCACCTGACAGTCCAGTAAGGAGATGTCGATGTGCTGACCTTCACCGTTTTTATCGCGGTGGTGTAACGCGGCCAGAATGGCGTTGCAGGCATACATCCCGCACATCACATCAGCAATGCCGACACCAATCTTGGTCGGGCTGCCGCCTTCTTCCTCAGGAAGACCCGTGATGCTCATAATTCCGCCCATGGCCTGAATCAACGCATCATAACCTGCACGATGTGAGTAAGGGCCAGTTTGGCCAAAGCCGGTGATGGAGCAGTAGATTAAGCGGTCATTTTTCGCACGCAGATCATCATATCCGAGGCCCTTACGAGCGAGATCACCAACCTTGAAGTTCTCGATAACCACATCAGCTGTTGCGGCCAGATCCTTCAGCATCTCGACACCCTCTTCAGAGCGCATGTCGATGCCAAGAGAATGCTTGTTGCGGTTGGAACTTAGATAATACGCGCTTTCGCCAGTATCCTCGCCGCCTTTGCCCTTCAGGAAGGGAGGCCCCCATTTGCGGGTATCATCACCGCGTTTAGGGTGCTCAATCTTGATGATCTCGGCGCCCATATCACCCAGCAACTGGGTGCAGGTTGGGCCTGCAAGAATGCGCGAAAGGTCAAGCACCACAAGGCCATCCAAAGGCCCTTTGGTGGTAGAGGACTGGTGCTGTTCACCGTCTACTAGAGAATTCAAACCGTCTAATCCATTGGTTTTGAGGCAAGATTGACCGCAAATGGAGGGTGACTGACCCTGTCATGTACAGCAATCCAGCAGATTTTGGAGAGACGTTAGAGCACTCAGAAAAGGCCCACCACAACAATCTGAAAAATCACACAGTATCGTGATGGCCCGTGAAATTTGAAGTTTTTACCGTGATAGACCTGTGGGTTTTACCAGTGCTTTGTGTTGGCAAGATCAAGCCATGCACGCCGGATCCAGTTGGCCTTCATGGAGTGGCCTCCATCATGCAAGCACAGCTCCAGCTTCTCGCCTTTAGCAGACCAAACATCACACTGTAATTCACCAGCGCTAATGGATGTTGGCTTGATGTCATAAAGGCCAGCCTGCCGCTTCCAGACATCCAAACTGTCAAACACATCGGACTGACGCCAGTTTGTGCCAATAGCACGGCCTACCATCGGAACGGTTTTATCTTCCACGCCGTGGGTGTGATAAAGGTTGGTTAGCGGAGAAGGGCATGTTGCTGGGATCGGGTCCCAGAAGGCACCGGCAATCGGTGCAAAGCCAGCATAGTTCTCGCCTTTATAACAGGCCAGATTCCAAACCATGGAACCGCCCATGGAAAAACCGGAGAGCAAGATCTTCTCACGGTCAATCGGGAAACGATCAGAAACGTCTGACAGCATCTCATCAAAGAACTTGAACTCGTCACGATCCTGACTTGGAGAACCCGGATAGGACCAGGAACCGCCAATGCCCTGCGGCACAATCAAAGCCACACCAAGCTCATTTGCAAGGCCGCGAAGAGCTTTATTCTGGATGGCGCGATCAGCTTTGCCCTTCCACCCGTGCAGGTAGATTATGGCGCCAATCTGTTCATCATCAGCAGGAGAATCTGGAAGTGCAATATAGTATTCACCGCTCTCAACTTCACAGGGAGCTGTCACACCGCAGGTCGCTTCCTCTGCCATTGTTGCATTGGGAACCAACCCGGAAATAACCACGGTAGCAAACGTAATCGCACTTGTAAGAAGGCTCATGCCCATTCCACTTCTTGCCGCTCTCTCGGATTAAACCTATTGAAATTCATGGATAAATCCAGGAATTGCCGAGACTAATTTTGTTTATGCTAACATACGCCTCAAGGGCGGTCTTACTCTCAAAATTGATGCCGTCATTTACGGGTTACCGCAAGAGGACCTACTGCCATTCCCCTTCCGTGGGAATGTGCAAAGTATTGCCGCAATGCTTGCAGTGAACGGCGTCATTATCGTGACGATTAAGGCCACAATCAGGACAGGCATATTTTACTTTAGACGGACGGAAAATGGTCTGGATCAGCCGCAAAAACAGCGCCACGCCAAACACCATGATGATGATCGTGATCGCCCGCCCCATCGTATCCGTCATGGTGATATCGCCATAACCCGTGGTCGTCAGCGTGGTAACGGTAAAGTACAGCGCATCCATGTAGGAGTTGATGTCTGGATTGAGTTGCGCCTCAATCACATAAACAACCGCGCTCACCATAAACACGAAGACCAGCAGGTTCATCGCCGAGTTGATGATCTCTTCACGCTCCTTGAACCACGAAAACGTCTCTCGCAAATCCTTCACCACATGGTAGGAGCGTAACAACCGCAACATACGGATCACGCGCAAGAAGCCGAGGTTTTCGATAAGAGCTTCAGCAAACAAAGACAGGATTACAATAAGGTCTGCAATGGCCGTGCTGTCAAACGCAGCTTTGAAGGGCCGCAGTGCAATGGTGAGGCGGAATCCGTAGTCAATCAGCAGAATAAAACCAATCGCCCAGTCCAGACGCGGGTAGCCCTCCAGCTGAGGAAGCGTCGCAGAAAGCACGAAATAGAGGATCGTGACCACATCAAACATCAGCAATCCGATACGCCAAGAGCGTGCGGCTGTGGTCTGCCCGAAATACAGGCGTCGCAAAGCGCCCCTGAAATCGGTTACTGCTTCCTGCATAAAACTAGATCCCTCAATCCCGACAATGCACCCGATAAAAATCTACTAGCAAATGTGGACATTTCTGCAAAGTCACTCAAGCTCATCACGCATAAACTTTCGTGTGAGCGGCGCTATCTCGCCCGCACCAGAAAACCTTACGCTTTCCCTCAGTGAGTTTATCGAAAAATTCTGCAACTGATTAAAGGGTTTCTGCTCTACTTCTGGCATGAAGAAAGCCAAGGCCATTCCGGTGCCACCACCTCCCGGGTATTTGGAGGAATGGCGGGCAACCAACAACACCTGTCTGGTAACAGGCGCAACGGATGGCATCGGTAGAGCGCTTGCGATCCGTCTGTCAGATGCCGGGCAAACCATTGTAGTTGTGGGCCGTTCTAAGGAGAAAGTGAGTGCCGTTCTCAAGGATGTCGGCGACGCCGGTCCCAATCGCTCCCACCGTGGCTTTGTGGCAGACCTCTCCCTCATCTCAGAAGTGGATCGTCTTGCCGATGAAATCTCCCAAAAGCTGCCGGACCTGACCCGTATCGTCCTCTGCGCTGCCGAAACGCCGGGGTTTCGCGGCGTCACAGGAGAGGGGATTGAGGCTGGGTTTGCGGTCAACTATCTCAGTCGGTTTCTGCTGCTGAATAAGATCACACCGTTGCTCAAAGACCAAACAGCCCCAAGGGTCGTCTCGTTTGCAAGCCCGGTGACAAAGTTCGAACTACCCGACCTGAACATCCTCAACGATCCTGACTGTCAGCTCGACAGTTGGAATCGGGGAAGAGCGCACGCCAACTGCAATCTGCTCTTTCTGATGGAACTGGCTGATCAGCTCAAGGACGCAGGTATCTGCATCAATGCATTTGGACCCGGTCTTGTGCTGACCAAGCAAATGCAGGGCTACAGCGCCATGCGGCGGTTCTGGCTTGGCATGAAAAGCTCGCTGGTTGGCAAGTCTGCCCCCTATGCTGCCTTACCCGCTATGCACATGCTGCTCTCGCAGGATTTTGCGGGCAAGACTGGAGGGTTCTACGAATGCGGAACAAAAATCCCGCCAAACCAGCAAGTTCTGAGCAAAGAAACCCGCCAGAAATTCTGGACAGAAACCACTCAGCTTGTGCACCTGGCTCAGGCAAACAAGGGGTAAAATTTTCCAGAAACCGTTTTTTGTGACACCAGTCACGGGCTTTCCCTCGGGAAAGTGAGAGGACATTTTCAAATCTCAATCTGACTCAGTTCCCACGTTGCCGAGAGGACCTCGGCAGCGACGAGTCAAGCTGTGCCTGCAGCCATCAAGGATTGAGTTACTTCCCTAAGGTAATGTTGGGCAAGTGCTGCCAGCAATTCTCAATGTGTAAGAGTAAAAAATGAAAAACAAAATAGAGTTCCCTGCCGGCCGGAATGGAAGTCTGCTTTCATCAACGCGCAAAGCCGCCCTCACATTTCTGACGGCGTCTCTTGGCACATTTCTTATTTCCTCCGCAGCCATCGCTCAGGAAGCTCCTCCACCTCCAGGTGTTATTGTTGAACCTGCGCGAGAAGAAGTCATTGAAGAAGAACGTGTTTTCTCTGGCCGTACCGAAGCAATCAGTCAAGTCGCACTCATTGCCCGCGTCGGTGGGTTTCTGGAGCCGTTGGAGTTCAAAGAAGGCCAGACCGTTCAACAAGGTGACCTGCTCTTTGTGATCCAGCAGGAGCCCTATGAGTTCTCAGTAGAACAATCACAAGCCAATCTGGAAAGTGCTCAGGCAAAGGTAGATCTGGCAAAGGTAGATTTTGACCGTAAGGAACAACTCGTCAACCGGGATACAATTTCCGTATCAGAGCTCGACACAGCTCGCGCGAACCTGAAAGAGGCAAACGCCGCGCTGGCTTTGCGTCAGGCGGACCTGAAGCTCTCCGAACTGGATCTGAGCTACACTGAAATCCGAGCGCCGCTGGATGGGCAGATCGGAACCGCCGCCTTTAAAGAAGGCGCCTACGTCAACGCCAACAGCGGAACTCTGGCGACCATCACGTCTTTGGACCCCATTCGTGTGGCCTTCCCGGTCCCGCAAGCACTGATCTTGCAATCTCAGCGGGCCGACAACTTGGTCACTGACAACATCCTCATCCGTATTCGTCTATCAGACGGCAAGTTCTATCAGCACAACGGAAAGCTGGACTTCCTTGAAGCGGAAGCCAACCCGGGCACAGACACCGTCACGGCTTATGCAATCTTCGACAATCCCGACCACCTGCTTTTTGATCACCAGCTGGTTGACGTTGTTGCCAACGCCAAAGATGCCACGCCTGTGCTGGTTGTTTCTCAATCTGCACTGCTGTTGGACCAGGAAGGCCCGTATGTGCTGAAGGTGAATGACAAAGATGTGGTTGAGCAACAGCGCATTAGCGTTGTCGACCAGATCAACGGCCTTGTAATTGTTGGAAGTGGCCTCGAAAAAGGTGATCTGGTGATCACATCCGGTATCCAGAAAGTCCGCCCGGGAATTAAAGTCAACGCTCAGCTGGCAGGTCAATAAACCATGATCTATGACATGTTTATTCGCCGGCCTCGGCTGGCGATGGTGATTTCGATTCTCATAGTCGTGGTCGGCGCGATCTCGATTTACTCAATTCCGGTTTCACAATACCCGACCATTGCACCACCAACTGTGCAGGTGAATGCCACCTATATCGGTGCGGATGCATTGACGGTGGAAGAGAGTGTTGGCCAACTTGTTGAAGGGGCAGTCAACGGCGTAGACGGCATGCGCTATATGAAGTCGTCGTCTTCCAGTGATGGTACGTATTCGCTAACGGTTTACTTCGATCTGACAACGAACCCGGATATCAATGCGGTGAACGTTCAGAACCGAATAAGCACGATCGAAAGTAAGCTACCGCAAGAGGTTCGGGATCAGGGGGTAAACGTCACTAAAAAGGCCGGTGATCTCCTTCAGGCGATCTCCTTCTACTCGCCGGACCAGACACATGATGGCCTCTTCATTTCCAACTACGTCACCATCAATATTGTCGATGAGCTGAAGCGTATTCCGGGAGTGGGGGATGCCAGCGTATTCGGCGCGCAGGATTACTCCATGCGCATCTGGCTCGATCCGGTCAAACTCAGAGCCTTGAACCTGACAGCAGAGGACTTAATCGCAGCTGTCCAGTCGCAAAACAAGCAGGCCGCAGTGGGCCGTGTCGGTGCTGCGCCTTTGGCTGCCGATCAGCAACTTCAGCTGACAGTAACAGCAAAAGGCCGTTTGAATACGGTCGAAGAGTTCCAGAACATTGTTCTGCGAGCAAATCCTGATGGTTCCGTGGTTCACTTGAAAAACGTAGCCCGTGTAGAGCTTAGCAGCGCCTCCTTTGATGTGCTGGCAGAATACAACCAACAGCCAACGGCGATGGTGGGGATTTACCTGTCACCGGGCGCGAATGCAGTGGCCGTGTCAGAAGCCGTCAATGAGCGTATCGCGTATCTGGCAGAGCGTTTCCCGGATGATCTCACATACACGTCCATCTTCGACACCTCACTCTTCGTGAATGAGATGATTTCGAAGGTCATCCACACACTGCTGGAAGCCTTCGTGCTCGTGACCATCGTGGTCTACGTTTTCCTCGGTAAATTCCGCGCGACCCTCATTCCACTGATTGCCGTCCCCGTGTCCATCATCGGTGCGGTCGCTGTGGCCTTTATGATGGGTTACACAGCCAACACAATCTCGCTGCTGGCCTTGGTGCTCGCCATCGGGATCGTAGTGGATGATGCTATCATCGTGGTAGAGAACGTCGAACGCATTATGCACGAACACCCTGATCTCACCCCGGCTCAGGCAACATCAAAAGCGGTGAGTGAAATTGCAGCACCCGTGCTCGCAACCACGCTTGTACTGCTCTCCGTGTTTGTGCCAGTGGCTTTCCTGCCGGGATCATCCGGTGTGCTTTTCAGAGAGTTCGCCGTCTCCATCTCCGCTGCGATGGTGATCTCCACAATCAACGCGCTGTCGCTGTCTCCTGCCCTTTGTGCCATCTTGATGAAGTCGGAAAATCTGACAGGCGTCATGGCCAAGGTATCCAAGAAGATCGATGATGTCGGACATGGGTATGCTGGCCTCATCAAGCGCATTGCAAAGATGTCGTTGTTTTCACTGCCCGTCGTCGTAGGCTTCGCGCTGTTTGGTTTCCTGATTGTCTCCAACACGCCAGATGGCTTCGTCCCGGATGAGGACAAAGGCTACGCCATGGTGCTGGTCAACTTGCCACCGGGTGCATCTCGCAACCGTACTGAAGCGGTTATGCGCAAAGCTGACGACATCATCCGCAAAGACCCGGCAGTCAACTCCACCACAATGATCATCGGGCTCGACCTGCTGGCAGGTGGTGGCTCATCACCAAACGCAGGCGTTTTCTTCGTCAAACTCAAGGATTATGAGGAACGTCCATCACGCGAACTGTCTTCTTTCGCCTTCGTTTACAGAACTTACGGCGCCTTGTCGGGTATTCCAGAGGCAACCTTCTTCCCGGTCAACCCGGCTGCGATTGATGGTCTTGGTACTGTCGGTGGCTTTGAGTTCATCATGGAGGCTCTGGAAGGTCAGGACCCAACAGTACTTGCGCAAATCTCCCGCTCCCTGATTGTAGCGGCGAATGAAGCTCCGGATATCTCGTCCTTCTTCACCACCTTCAACGCAAACACACCGCAGTTGAATGTGCAGCTGGACCGTGAGCGAGCTCAGGTGCTTGGTCTCAATATCGCAAGTGTTTACAACGCATTGCAGGCCACGCTGGGCGGTTACTACATCAACGACTTCAACCTCTACGGTCGCACATGGACCGTTCGCCTTCAGGCTGAGCAGAAGTATCGCTCAGGTATTGAAGACATTGGTTCCATCTTTGTTCGTTCAGATACAGGGGAGATGGTTGAACTGTCCTCCGTTGTGCACACTGAGCTGTCGCGTGGAGCAAATACCATCACACGCTACAACAACTACCGCGCTGTCGCCTTCAACGGTAATGCAGCCCCCGGCGTAGGCCTGGGTGAAGCTTTGGCAGCGATGGATGGTGTTGCTGCAGAAGCTCTACCAAAAGGCTATGCGTATGAGTGGACAGGTCTGGCATTGGAGCAAAAGGAAGCTGCGGGTCAAACTGCGCTGATATTGGGGTTGGCGTTCTTGTTTGCCTACCTGTTCCTTGTTGCGCTCTATGAAAGCTGGAACACGCCAATCCCCGTTCTGCTTTCGGTCGCTCCGGCCTTGGCAGGGGCTTTGTTGAGCCTGTGGGTCTTTGGCCTCGCATTCGATCTGTATGCACAGATCGGGATGGTCATTCTGATCGCGCTCGCGGGTAAGAACGCGATCCTGATGAACGAGTTCTCGCTAGAAAAACGCATTGATGGCATGGGGATTTACGAATCCGCAATTGAAGGCGCTCGCTTGCGCTTCCGTCCAGTGATGATGACATCACTTGCCTTCTCTGCTGGTCTGGTGCCACTGGTGATCGCATCCGGTCCAGGTGCAGGTGCCATGGTTGCTGTGGGTGTGCCAGTGCTGGTTGGCATGCTGTTCTCGGCCACCTTCGGCATTTTCCTCATCCCCACCCTTTATGTCAGCTTCCAGTGGATGCGCGAAAAGGCTGGCTGGACCATTGAAGAAGGTCGTGCAGCAAGAGGAACCGGTGGTGAGTTGGCGGTTGATGCTAAGGATGAAAAGCCATCTGAAAACTGATTTGTAATGATCTTGATGACAATGAAAAAGGCGCCTCAGGCGCCTTTTTTGCTATGCAACACGCAGCAAGGCGAACCAGTAAAAGGCCGCAAGACCAGCAATCGCGTGGCTGGTGGAAACGGCCACCCATGACCGTCGATACTGGAACATCACACCCCAATAAAAGCTCACCATAAACGTTAGTAAAACCGCCAGTTTGGAATAGGGAAGGTGGATGATGGAAAAAGCAACAGAAGCCGCAAAATTGCCCCAGAACACAGAGGAGAGCTTATGCGGCCCCAAGGCCGCAGTCACCGGAACCTGCATGCCACACCGAACAATGAACTGCTGAATAGGGCACATCACCAGCGCATAAAAAACCGCAAAGGCAACCTCAGGCCATCCCATAAATGGTCCTTGTACCTGATGCGTGAGAAAGTAGAAGGAAAACGACTCTTCTGAAGGATGCACAATGTACCGGGTCACTGCCATTACCAGAATGATCGGAATAGTCATCACCACCCCATAACCGAACTGGCTCGGAAGATGGCTGAATTCAAGCCCGAAGATGCGTGGCGGCAAATAGAGATTCTTCATGATGTAAAACAGAATAGCCGCAAGAATGAAGTTCAGGCTCAAGCTGTAAACCGTCATCGCAATAAAGCCGTAGCCGTAATCATCAAACGTATTTTTGTAGAGGCTGATGAACAATGCAAACGACGACATGGCAATCATATTCGCCACCAGCAAAACCGCATAAGCCTGCAAACGTCGTGACCGGATCTTGATCTCTTCCAGCACTCGGGAACTGCTTTGCTCCAGCTGATGCGCCGCCTGCCGGGCAAAATAGCGAAACAGCATGGAGTTGGTTTCAGTCGAGGTTGGCAAAGTGCCGTATCTGTTCCAGCTCAGCGAGGCGACAACCGTATCCCGTTTGGCCCGAACGCTTGCGATGTAGCTTTGCGGTCCGACATGGGCACGAATATAGGCCAGTTCTCCCGCCACATCACCCGCTTTCAGGTGACCCAGAACAGTATCTGCCCCGTCCTGATCTTCTTTGATAACTTCCAGATCCCCTTCAAGAATGATGAAAAATCGATCCGCGCTTTGCCCTTGCACTAGCAAATCCTCATGGGCTTTGAGGGAGTAGTACTGGGCACAATCCAGCACCTCACGAATAACAGGCTGGGTTGGCAAACCAAGATCGAGAAGCCGCTGATGCAACTGCGTGCGATGGCGTGGGATATTGCCGTAGCTCACCTCAAGCCGTGATTTGTTTTTTTTAGGAGACTGTTCCTCATCGCGCTGGGACAGGAAGCGCATCTATGGGCCTTCTTTCAGTAACATCCTCGGCTGATCAGCCTTGTTGCGGATTTTACCCTGCCCGCGCCATCCTGCATGCACTTTGGCAAATCATGGTAATCCTGCACCAATGGGATCTCTCAAATGCCATTCAACTCTATAGCGTATTCCCGAGAAGGGGGCCGGTTTTCAGGTAAGAACAGGTGCCAAACTCTAAGGCTTTAGGGAATCTCTGGAAATGGTGGGAAAGATTTCAGAGTGGCGCCAAACAACCGTGCACGCTTAGATATCGAAAAGCGCAGGAGGGTTGGTTGGTCTTTTCATTGCTGCAATATAAATCCTATCAGTGGATGCCGCGAGACAGAGAGGAAAATCACTGCAAGTTTATTTCCAGCAGAGGCTTCGCCAAAACCTGCCAAAGCCGGAACCAGAAACTTAAGTCCTCAGTCCCTGATCTCGACGACAACTTGCTGGAGCATCATCATAACGGTGCTACGCTTTACATCACCACCGACGCCCTGCCGTACTTCGTCCAAACCAAACTGCTGCACATTCGCGAACCATTCGTCCTGCTCAGTGGAGACAGTGATCTGCCCATAGGGCCGGACACAACCCTGCCAAACACGCTGTCCTCACTTGATCTGAAGAACCTGCTATCCCATCCGCTGCTGGTTGCATGGTACGCGCAGAACTTGGCTATCGAGCACGAGAAAGTCTTCAACCTGCCCATCGGTTTGGATTATCACACCATGACCGCCCGCAAGTCTCACGCTTGGGGGACCTTCCAGACCCCGCTTGAGCAGGAAGAGTGCCTGCGCACTGTGATCGCCAACGCTGCCTCATTGGAAGACCGAGAGGTCCGAGCCTACTGCAACTGGCACCATGCAGCGCATCGCGGAGACAGAGCAGAGGTGATTGAGGTGGTTGATGATTCCACCGCCTATTTTGAAAATGAGCACCTTCCTCGCGAACAGTCATGGCGTAAAAACGCGCAATTCCTCTTCACGATCAGTCCTTTTGGGGACGGAATGGACTGCCACCGCACATGGGAAGCCTTGTTTCTTGGAGCGATTCCCATCGTCAAATCCTCCAGCCTAAACCCGCTGTTCAAAAACTTACCAGTCGTGGTTCTGGATGATTGGGTCGAGCTGACCAGTGAACGTCTACTTGAGGCGAAACAACAAATTCTGGCAGGAACCTTTGACTTTTCCAGTCTCTACCTGAGTTTCTGGCAAGATCGTTTTCTGGGCCATGAACCTGCACGCCAAGTTCCTCTGACCTATCAGCAGTTCTTAGATACCCTTTGAAAAATAATGCGCCCAAAAAGAAAAAGACCAGAGGAACGAATCCTCTGGTTCAGGTAAAGGGTCAATAGCCCTTGGGGGAACTTGATCGGGATCTCCAAGCATGCTGAAAAATGCTCAGAAACACCCTGCAAAATAAAGCAAGTTGCAGACTCAGAAATAACGCAACCTGCTTTTGCGGAGCTGACGCTCCAACAAAATCGTCAGATCGCCAGATAGGTTTGCCGTAGCTCTTCGTTGTCGAGCACTTCCTGTGCCGTGCCATCAAACACCACTTCGCCCATGTCCAGAATAACCGCACGGTCCGCAAGGTGCAGAGCAGCCACAGCGTTCTGCTCCACGATAATCGTCGTGATGCCCAGTTCTTTCACGTTCTCAAGAATGCGCTCAATCTCCTGAACGATCACCGGCGCGAGGCCTTCATACGGCTCATCCAGCAACAGCAGCTTCACGTCGCGAGCCAACGCACGGGCCACAGCCAGCATCTGCTGTTCACCGCCAGACATGGTCACAGCTTCCTGCTTGGCACGCTCTGCAAGGCGAGGGAAGTGATCATAAAGACGCTCAATCGACCATCCGTGCGGCTCCGAAATCTGCGCTAGTTGAAGGTTCTCCTCAACTGTCAGTCCTGGAATGATCCGGCGATCTTCCTGCACCAACTGGATTCCGTTCTGAGCTGCCAGATAGTTTGGCATCTCATGAATAGGCTTATGGTCTAGCCAGATCTCACCATGTGTCAGCTGAGGGTCGCTGGCACGTGCAATCGCGCGAAGAGTAGACGTCTTCCCCGCCCCATTTCGTCCCAGCAGCGCAAGGATCTCACCTTCGCGAATGTCAAAGCTAACACCCTGAACGATATAGCTTTCACCGTAATAGGCATGCAGATCCCAAGCCGAGAAGTAAGCCGGAGCACCACCTTTGGAGCGCACAGGCGTAACACCCGGAGCCGTCGCGCCTTTAAATTGATCTTCGAGAATGGTCATACGTGCGCCCCTCCCAGATAAGCTTCCTGAACGCGTGGATCGCCCTTGATGTCTTCTGGTTGCCCCTCAGCAATCACAGTGCCCTGTGCCAGAACACTGATTTTGCTGGCGAGGGAGAACACCACATGCATGTCGTGCTCGATAACAATCTTGGTAATGCCGCGCTCACCAATACGCTTCAGCAGATCAATGGTGTTGTTGGTGTCAGCACGAGACATGCCCGCTGTTGGCTCATCCAAAAGCAACAGTTTTGGATCCTGAACCAGACACATCGCCAGCTCCAGACGCCGCTTGTCGCCTCGTGAAAGAGAGTCTGCAGTCATGTCTTTCTTATCTACAAGCCCAACATCCTCAAGCATATGCATGGCTTTGTCGCGTATCTCGCCCTGACCATCCACACGAGCCCAGGCGTTCATGGTGAATGCCCCATCTCGCTTTGCCAGAGTTGGGATCATCACGTTTTCCTGCAAGGTCAGATCACCAAAGATCTCTGGCGTCTGAAACACGCGGGAAACACCTGCCTGATTGATCTCATGCGGCTTAGCACCAATGAGATCCTTGCCCAGAAAAGTCACAGAGCCTGTATCCGGAATCAGGCGGCCCACAAAGCAGTTGAGCAATGTGGACTTGCCCGCGCCGTTTGGCCCGATGATGGCATGCACATGCCCTTGCTCGATGGAAAGGTTCACGTCATCGAGAGCTTTCAGGCCACCAAAGCGCTTGTTTACGCCCTTAACACTAAGAATTTCCATGGTTGCCTCTCTATTCCGCTGCATTCGCTGATGCTGGAAAATGCGAATGACCTGTTCCCTTGCCAACGCGCGAAGACTTGCGGCGGAACATTTTGGTTATCCTGTTGAAGCCCTCCATGATGCCGCCAGGCAGGAAGATCACGATCACCATAAACAGCAAACCAAGCGTCAAGTGCCACCCTTCGCCCACAAACAGGCTCGCAAGACTCACCACCGGCCCCTCCATGAAGTCAGGCAGGAAAGAGAAGATGGCATGCAATGTCTGCTCGTTATACGCAGAGAAGATGTTCTCGAAGTACTTGATGAGGCCGGCACCAAGGATCGGTCCAAGCAGAGTACCAGCACCACCAAGAATGGTCATCAAAACCACCTCACCAGATGCCGTCCATTGCATGCGCTCAGCACCTGCAAGCGGATCAGTCACAGCCAGCAGACTACCTGCAACACCAGCAAACATGCCGGAAATAACGAAAGCAGTGAGTGTGTAAGGCCGTGTGTTCAGTCCGGTGTAGCTCATGCGGTTCTGGTTGGATTTCACAGCACGCAGCATCATGCCAAACGGACTGCGGAAGATGCGTTGTGAAATGTAAAATCCAACGATGAGCAGAACGGCACAAAAGTAGAAGCCTGAGTATCCGGTCATCTCAATACCAAACAGGTTGGAGATTAACGGACCAGAGGCTTCTGAAGAGCTGTCAAACAACCGCGGGTCGGATTGCAACACCCGCAGACCCGTCTCACCATTGGTGATTGGGGTCAGCACAGAGTAAGCCAAATTATAGCTCATCTGCGCGAAGGCAAGCGTCAGAATGGAAAAGTAGATGCCTGATCGACGCAGTGAGATATAGCCGATTGCAACTGCAAAGAGGCTAGAGAACACCACGGAAAAGAGCAGTGCTGGAAGTGGGTTCATACCCAGCAACTTAAAGCTCCAGACCGCGGCGTAAGACCCGATGCCCAGAAAGGCAGCATGGCCAAAGCTGAGATAGCCTGTGAGGCCAAACAGCAAGTTGAAGCCCAAAGCAAACAGGCCAAAGATGGCAAACTTCTGCAAAAGGTCAGGATACCCGGCACCAACCGGTGCCAGCCATATTGGCATTGTCAGGATTGCAGCTGAAAACAGCACAAGCATGAGCAGGTCGGAGCGTGGAGAGTTCTTGGTCATCATTGGCTCAGGTCTCCATCACGCCCTTGCGGCCCATAAGTCCACGCGGGCGAACCAGAAGGATAATAACTGCAACAAGATAGATAATGATCTGGTCGATACCGGGCAGAATGGTCTTCACCTCGTTCATACTCGCAAAACTTTGCAAGATGCCAAGCAGGAAGCCAGCTGATACCGCGCCGGGCAGGGACCCCATGCCACCCACGACGACCACCACGAAAGACAGCACGAGGAAGTCCATACCCATGTGGTAATCTGGCGGAAGGATCGGCGTGTACATAACACCAGCAAGGCCTGCGACGACCGCAGCAACGGCAAAGACCAGCGTAAAGCGACGCTCAATGTTGATGCCAAGAAGGCCAACAGTTTCGCGGTCAGCCATGCCAGCGCGAACAACCATGCCAAAGGTGGTGAATTGCAGGAAGGCAAAGACCCCGCCAATCACGCTGAGTGAGAAAAACAGATACACAATGCGCCACTGCGGATAAACAACGGTTCCCGGGTCGAAACCAAGCATAACACCCAGATCCATAGCACCGCGCACCATGTCAGGGGCTGATTGTGGAATGGGGTTGGCACCGAAATAAGTTTTGATGATCTCTTGCAAAACAATGGCCAGACCAAAGGTCACAAGTATCTGCTCAGCATGTGGGCGTTTGTAGAAATGGCGGATCAAACCACGCTCCATCACATACCCAGCCAGCAGCATGACCGGAATAGCGAATGCGATCGACAATGGAACGGAGTAGTTCAGCATCGTCGTGCCAGTATCACCCAGCCACACTTCAATGTAAGGCACACGGGTTTCCAAAGGTGTGCCCCAGGCAGTGGTCTTGGTTGGATCGACGACAACCTGCTCAAGGCCAATCAGTTTATTGAAAGCTACGGCACAAAATGCGCCAAGCATAAACAAGGCCCCGTGGGCGAAGTTCACAACTCCAAGCGTACCGAAGATAAGCGTTAGCCCAAGCGCAATCAAAGCATAGGCGCCGCCCTTATCAAGGCCGTTGAGAATTTGAAGAACGATGGCGTCCATCCGCTCTTCTCCCTTTAATTTCGTGAGAAGGTGCAAGGCATCCAATGCGGAACATCAGTGGTTCAAGCAGGAGCCATTACCCGGCTGCAAAAAGCTGCAGCCGGGCAAACGGTGCTGTTAGACCTTGTAAGGTCCAAGCTCGCCACCAAAGATCTCTGGGTCATATGTGACCTGAGATGCAGGTGTCACTTCAACAACTTCCAGAAGGTCAAACTGGGAAGTCGCGTTCTCGTTACCTTTCACAACCAGCACGTCCTTGAAGCACTGGTGATCAGAGCCGCGGTAAAGGGTTGGGCCGTTACCCATACCGTCGAACTGGTGATCTTCCAGAGCCTTGATAACCTCTGCTGGATTGAAGGTACCCGCACGCTCGCACGCATCTGCATAAAGCAGCGTTTGAACGTAGCAGGTGTGTGCAGCCTGGGATGGTGGGAAGCCATATTCCTGACCGAACGACTTAACAAAGGCCTTGGAACCTTCGTCCTGCAAGGACCAGTTCCAGTTGGTTGTGCCGTAAATGCCTTTGATGTTTTCGCCTGCACCCTGAGCCATAAGACGGGAGTACAGCGGAACAATGATCTCAAAGTTCTTGCCGTTGACAAGCTTGTCACGCAGACCAAACTGAACAGCCTGTGTCAACGAGTTGATCATGTCCTTACCGTAGTGGTTCAGGATCAACACATCAGCACCGGAGTTCAGAACTGGAGCAATGTACTGGGAGAAGTCACCAGCACCCAGTGGGGTGCGGACTTTGTTGACGGTTTCCCAACCAAGGCCTTCAGTGGTGTTGGCGATGGACTCTTCCTGTGTCCAGCCCCATGTATAATCAGCTGTCAGGTGGTAAGCGCGACGGTCTTTACCCATCTCTTTGTCAAGCACTGGGCCAAGCGCTGCACCGGACATGTAAGCGTTGAAGAAGTGGCGGAAGCCATAACGCCGCTTGTCCTTGCCGGTGGTGTCGTTGGAGTGGGTCAGACCGCACATGAACACGACGCCCATTTCCTGCGCCAGAGACTGCTGTGCAATCGCCACGCCGGAAGAAGAGCCACCAGACCACATGACAACGCCGTCTTTCTCGATCATGCGCTTGGCAGAAGCACGGGCCGCGTCAGACTTTGTTTGAGTATCACCGGTGACGTAATCAACTTTCTTGCCAAGAACGCCATTCCCATTGAGCGAAAGTGGCTTCATGGTGCTCAGCATGCCGCCGTCACCTTCACCGTTCAGGTGTTTGACAGCCAGCTGATAAGCACGCAGCTCGTCTGCGCCTTCGTCAGCATATGCGCCTGTTTGTGGCACGTTGAAACCGAAAGTGACTGTTTTGGAATTGGTTGGGTCATTGCGGAAATTGGTTTCAGCCCAAGCGCTGCGGCTGATAATAGTTGGGGTCGCCAGTACCAGACCACTGGCTGCTCCCGCCTTCAATAGGCTACGCCGATTCATCGGCCTACGAATAATGCTCATGAAATCCTCCCGAAAGGCAAAATGCCCAAAATGACGTGATAGAGGTCCCGTCCTCCTAAGAACCTGCCGCGCTCACCGTTCCTTGTTCACCAGAAACAGTTACGTCAGCTCACGCAAAGGAAAGCCTAGTTCGGTAGTATAATGAATCGCAATTCGACTTATGGTTTTTAAACCAAAGGTTAATACCAAGTAACATTCTATTAGATGTTGTAAATCGTTTGCCCTATTTAGTTTTCAGGAAGTGCTGCACTGCAAATGTGACTTGGCTGAAATGAATGCATTTTACGTAAGGTGTCTGCTAAAACTGTAAAATACTGAATTCATGAAGAATGTCGTTTAAATTTCCCAAAGCAGGCAGAGCGCTGGTGTTTGTCTTATGGCTGAAAGACAAACACCAGTTTTTTGTAGTGCAGCTAACGCAAGTGCGAAGGCTTTCTATCTCAAGTTGCCGAGGAAAGTGCCAACCGAAGAACGCAGGTCAGCAGCCTGATTGGATAAAATTTGTGCAGCATCAAGCACACCAGAGGCGGTTTTATCGGTTTCGTCTGCCGCTTTTTGCACTTGGCCGATGCTATCTGATACCTGCGTGGTCCCCAATGCAGCATCCCTGATGTTCACGGCAATGGATTGCGTTGCGATGCCTTGTTGTTCAACCGCGCTGGCAATGGCATTCGCGCTGTCGTTCATTTCCTCAATGATCACTTTGATCTCTGAGATAGCCTCTTTGGACTCGCTTGTGCTCTCCTGAATCCCAGAGATCTGATCGCTGATCTGCACAGTCGCATTCGCTGTCTGCTGAGCAAGCGATTTCACCTCATGTGCAACCACCGCAAACCCTTTGCCCAATTCACCGGCGCGCGCCGCTTCAATGGTTGCGTTGAGAGCAAGCAGATTGGTTTGCTCCGAGATTTGAGTAATCAAGTCAATGATATCACCAATCTCAATCGCCACTTGGGAAAGATGATTGACTTGCTGGAAGGCCTTCGTGGACGCTAGTGTTGCGTTGGAGGCCGTGATCGTTGTCTTATGGACCTGTTCGGCAATCTCGGAAATGGCTGTTCCCAGCTCTTCGGTTGCGGACCGCACGGCTTCAACGTTCTGAGAGGCATCCAGAGAGGCAGCGGCCACGCTGGAGCTGATCTCGTTGGTGTGCTCTGAGTTGCCAGAGAGTGACACGGCAGACCCGTGTAGCTGATCCGCAGCGCTGGCAATGGAAGACGTGACTTGGCCGACGGATCCTTCAAAATGCTCAGCAAGATCTGTCAGAAACTCTTGACGCGCTTCTTCCCCGGTCTGGTCATAAACCGCCAGTGCTAGGTCCATATCAAGCAGGATGACCTTGTTGAGGATGGCAGGCAGGTTTTTGCTTGCTCGGCTAGAGCGGGAGAACAATCCGCCGCCAGATTGCTCAAGAAGAGCTGTGTTGAGCAACGTCCCTAACCTGCTGTAAGCTCCGATATACCATTGCGGCGTCAGGCCGAGCCGCTGATGCGTTCTGCCGATCCGCTGCACGGATTGAGCATAGTCATCATCAAGCTTGCCGCTGCATATGAGCCGCCAATGCTCATGCTGCTTCTCCCGTGCATGGCGCATGTGCTCTTCATTCTTGAAAAACTTCAGAGTCTCTGGAAAGTTTCGAATGTGTCTATAAAACTCATCCAAGACCTCAGGCATGATCGCCATGATGATATCTTGGGAGTTTCCAAGTTCTTCCAATTCTGCCGAAGAAATACAGTGATACTTCAATCGATCATCGATAGTTTCGCTCATTAAAAATCCATGCTTAATAAATCATAGTTTTCGTTTCTTTCAGTTATTACGTAAGGAAATATTGGGGTCACGAAAGAAAAAAACGCAAAAAAAGTTATTTACGCTAAGTATAGAAGATAAATTCTAATTGCCCCAGCGTAATGGTTCGGATGCGTGTAGTTGGTAATTGTATTTATATTTTGATAACTTTTGACGGAGATCAATGTTCCCATGTGAGTACTGCTCTTTTGTAGTATATGACCGGTGTCAATCAATAAAAATAATACCCCAAATGTTTTTATTAACTGTAATTCGATGAAGCAATTTCAGCTTTAGAGTAAGGTCGAGGTACCTATGAAATTAACTGGGATGACAGATGTAGCGGTACGCATACTGATGCTCATGGCTGTCAACCGGAGCGACAAGTGGACAATTGACCGCTTGTCTGAGGCAACCAACAGCGGGCGCCCTCAGGTCGCCAAGGTCGTGCAGATCCTAAACCGGAAAGGCTACATCAAATCCAGACGCGGGAGATTGGGTGGTCTGATGCTCGCTCATGCGCCAGCTTCTATCAATATCGGCAAACTCATCCGCAATGTTGAAGACAACTTCGCACTGGTGGAGTGCTTTGCATGTAATCCTGCCAAACCATGCCCGCTCTCGGGTGTCTGCCGCTTCAAAGGCAAGCTGAAGCATGCGCTGAATTCTTTCATGGAAGAACTGGATGCAATCAACTTGACGCAGATTATTGAAAACGCAGATGAAATTAGGACAAGCGTTGAGGTGAACGCAGAAAGAAAGCTAGAGCTCTCTGCCTAGTCCGATGCAATTAAAGTGCATTTAACCAACCTGCTTTCGTGAGCATTAACCGACAAAACTCATAGTTTGGTAGTGCTCACGCCTGCTTAAGACAGTTTCGCGACAATCAGGTCTTGTTCATGAGACCTCTGTGCCCTCACGCACGAGGTTTTTGTTCATTTGGCGAATAGCAAACTGTTCGGCGCAGGCAATTTCTATGAGACGAGTCCGGCACTCAATTTCTCTGAAACTAGCAATCATCTCTGTTGTCGCCATTGCTCTATCTTATTTCGCGCTAACATTTCTCGTTGTAATTCAATGGGAAAGAACGCTCCAACTCCAAAGCGAACAGCTTTCCCAAATCGCCGTAAACCAGTTCTCCACCACACTTGAACGCGATGTTGCTTTGATAAGACACCGTATTCAGTCTCAGCTATCCGAAACGGCAGCTAGTCTCTCTGCTATTGGCGAGCGCGGTGACATCGTAAAAGCTGCAGAAACACGCGTCTGGGCAGGGGATGTGAACATTCTGTCACTTGTGCAGGAAGGCACGCCGCTGGATGCCATTATCCTGCTGAACTACCGTGGCCAGATCGTTGGTGCATCCAAGCGCGCTGATCCAGGGCTAATACAGAAGCAACTTCTCAAAGTACATCTGAAACAGTCACTTAGCACTGTCTGGACACCCTCAACCGGCACAGGTCCAGCCGTCAGATACACACTGCTTCCCGCCACGCAGTTTGGCCCGCTCTTGCCGGGAGAGCCGGATGCAGGCGTCTCTCAGGTCCTCTATTCCTCACTCATAGATCCGGGCACCCAATGGCGTGGTGCGTTGGTGGCGCAGCGCTGGTTTCCTTTCAACTCCGGCGTGATTGACGAGTACAGCAAGATCTCAGGTGCTGAGATTGCTATTTTCTATCAGGAAAAGCTGGTTGGCGCGTCTCCAAATGCGCCGGTGGAAGCCCTGCAAATGCCGGAAAACCTACGCAAACTCAAGATCCTGAACACTGCATTTGAGTTTTGCGACAATGGCCCATCTCCCCTTGTAATCTGCGCATTCAAGCCACTGGAGGTCCTTCTGGACGCGCAGGAACGTCTACGTAATGTAGGGGAAGAAACAAGCTCTCAAACCTTTGAGCGGCTTATCGTTTTGGGCTTCACAGCCTGCCTCATCATCTTCATCGTAGCCCTGTTTGTTTCCCGCAAAATGTCCCAGCCATTGCAACGCATTGCAGATGCTCTTTCTGATGTGGCCGGAGGGAACTTTGATGTGCGGGTGGAAGGTACCCGAAGAATGGACGAGGTCGGAGAGATCGCCCGCGCCGTCAAAGTGCTCCAAGCCTCCGCTCGCGAGCGTGACAGTTTGCGTCTCAACATTCAGCGCAAGAATAAGGAATTACGCAAGCAAGAACAGCAATTGGTGAAGCAAAATACGTTATTCGACGCGGCTCTCAACAATATGTCTCATGGGCTGTGTATGTTCGATACACAGAAAAGATTGATTGTGTTCAATCAGCGCTTTGATGACATCTTCGCTTGTGAGCAGGGTGAGGGGAAAATTGGCATGACATGGGACGAAATGGTCCAATGTATGCCGTTGGCTCAGGAGTTTTTGGAGGAAGCAGATGAAAACTCTGTCGCTCAACAGCACTGGCCCAGCTCAGTACGCAGCACCTTCACGCTTACATTGCAAAGCGAGCAGGTCATTCTGATGACACTTGAGCCGCAAGATGGCGGCGGCTGGGTTGCGATCTTCGAGGATATCACTGACAGGCAGCGCATCAGTGATCACCTGAGCTACCTCGCAACACACGATGCCTTGACCAAACTGCCCAATCGCCTGCTGATGAATGAGCGCTTGCAAGAGATGAAACAAGCTGCCCTTGAGCAGGATGAGCACTTCGGCATTTTGTGGCTGGACCTCGATGAGTTCAAGACCATCAACGATTCACTGGGCCATGCTGTCGGCGATAAGCTCTTGTGCCACGTCGCAAAAATCCTGCGAGAAAAGGTGTCTAACAAAGAGATGGTCGCCCGTCTCGGTGGGGATGAGTTCGCAATCCTGTCCAAGTTGCCTGCCTCCCGAGAAGACCTTGAACAGCTTGCCAAAGAAGTGCTGAAAGTCATCGCTTCTCCATGTTTCCTAGAAGGTCATGAAATCGTGGTCGCTGCGAGTGTTGGTATCGCGACATTCAGCAAGGAATATCAAAACGTGGATGAGCTTATCCGCTTTGCCGACCTTGCTTTGTATCAGGCCAAAAATGATGGCCGAAACACCTTCCGCTTCTTCGAAGATGATATGGCTGCCAAAATCAAGCAGCGCCAGACCTTGATCACTGATCTCTATAAAGCCACCGCCAACCGGGAGCTGGAGGTTTACTTCCAACCACAAGTCATACTGGCAACCGGAGAAATCTCGGGGTTTGAGGCACTACTGCGCTGGAACCACCCACGCTACGGTTTCATCTCACCATTTGAATTCATCCCATTGGCAGAAGAAACCGGTCTAATTCTGGAGATTGGGGCATGGGTGCTGGACGAAGCCTGTTCCCTAGCCGTTGGCTGGCCCAAACGGGTGAACTTGGCGGTCAACCTGTCACCGCGCCAGATCTACTGCGAGCAGCTCTTGCCCGTTGTTGATGATGTGCTGGCCCGCACCGGTCTGGATCCTGGACGACTGGAGCTGGAAGTGACCGAAACCGTGTTGCTGGCAGATCATTTGCGCGTGCGTCAGACCTTGGCGAAGCTGCAGCAGATCGGCGTTAAGATCTCCATGGATGACTTTGGAACGGGCTACTCCTCACTGAGTACGCTCCGCCGTTTCCCCTTTGACAGGATTAAAGTCGACAGATCGTTCGTGATGAGTATGACTGAGGATGACGACTCCCGCTTCATCGTCAACTCTGTCATAGATCTTGCAAACAGCCTGGGTATTACAACCACGGCAGAGGGCGTTGAAAGCAAAGAGATCTCAGAGCAATTGAAGGCTATGGGATGTACAGAAGCGCAGGGCTATTACTTTGGCAAACCTGCACCACCTAATCAGGCACTCTTCTGGATGTTGGAAGAAGCGCGCGGCATCACATTGGAAGCTCAGGTCAACAACTCAAAACTGACCAAGAAAGCCGCTGGTTAAATAGTCACTCAGCAGGTTCCATCGCAGCGGCATCATCAATGGGTTCTGCCACATCATCCCACGGCTGGAAGTTTGGAATCCGCCCGTAAGTGGCTTGTGCTTCAATGAAAACATGCTCAAGGCTGGCAATAAAGTCGCGTGAGCCAGCCATATAAGCCATGTCAAACTCGGTGAGATCTGGCAACAACGCCTGCAGGGTTTCAGCGGCTCCAACACCTTGCAGGTCCGCAAAGGTCGGCTGTATGCCACGACGGTTCAGCCAGTTAAACACCTGCTGAAACTGGTCTTGTTTCAATGATTGATCCAGAATGAGCATCTTCTCACGGCGTGGCTGCCCCATGACGGAACTCAAAGCCATTGCCCAGATTGGAGGCAGACTGTTCGGTCCGGCAACCATGATCAGTGGCTCATCATCATGCCCAAGAAAGGATGAGCCATAAGGACCGGTAATGCCAACACGCCCCTTCACATCGCCTTTCTTCGCGAGCATCGCAAAAAGATCAGGAGTATTAGCCTGCTCAATGAGGAAAATCAGCGTGTTGAATTCCGTCCCTGCATCCAGCGCAAAACTGGCGAAAAGGTTCACCCGCTCCTGGCCGCGAAACTCAACATGGTAATACTGGCCCGGACGCCATGAAATCGGCTTGGTAAAACTCAGGCGCAATTCGAAAAGGTCATCTGAAACCTTCCGCACTGCAGAAACATGCCCTTTAAGCGATTGTAACTCAGAGGATGCAGGCAGTTTCAGCTCAGCATCGCCAGCAACCGTTGCTTTACAAGCAAGAACGGTGCTTTTCAGCCGCGAGCCATTGGCTTCCACCTCACCGGAAATCACGGTAACACGTGTGCTTTCACAAGTCGTATGTCCGCAGTCACACTGCAAAGCTAGTCCACCACGCTCAGCGACTTCTAAAAGAGTTTCACCAAGCTTGGCATCAATCGATCTGCCATTGATATTAAGACTGGTCATGGGCACCCATGTTGCTCCGCATATGTGACGGACGTATCTACGGTTGTACAAATTATAGAACTACACGCTTATTTCCTAGGGGGAAATCTAAGTCATTCGCGACATTAATACAATTTTAACAATTAATAGTCACCTGACTTTATCTAGTTATTTTTACGCCCTTAGCTCTTCTTGTAAGCCGCAATGACCAGATGACCCGGTACTGGCTCACCCTGTTCAAAGCGAACGGTAATCGGCGAAAGATCAAGGATGGTAAAACCACTCTTCTCCAGCAGGTTCCGAACATAGCTTTCAGCATGCGCAAACCGATGGTACTTGCCCACCATGAAGTTCTGCTCGCCTAACACGTCCGCAGGAAGTGTCTCAGAAGAAAATGCAAAGATGCCGTTTGCTTCAATGTTGTCTGCAACACCGGCGAAAAACTCTTCCAGCTCGCCCATGTAGGGCAGCACATCAGTCGCGGCAATAAGGTCCCAGCGCTCTTCTTCCTCAACCTTGAGAAACTCAACCACTTCGCCCACGTAAAGGTCGTCGTAAACTTCCTTCTCATCCGCAACTTCAACCATACCCTCGGCAATGTCTACGCCGGTTTTATGGGGCACCAGATCATGCAGGGCTTCGCCGGAAAGGCCAGTACCGCAGCCAAGGTCCAGCAAACGTTTGAAAGGGCCAAGCTCCAGCTTCTCAATCTTGTCGCGCACCATCAGCGGTACGGAATAGCCAAGCTGATCCACTAGAACCATGTCGAACACTTCAGCATGCTGATCAAACAGCGTACTTACATAAGCATCCGGGGCTTTGACGGGTGCATTGCCTTTGCCCATGCTTGCCAGACGAACGGCCGCGCCACCATGATCTTCCGGATCTAACTCCAGAACTGCTTTGTAGGCTTCAGCAGCCTCGTCAAACTTGCCTGCTTTTTCCAGATCCAGAGCCCGGTTATATGCTTCGGCAAGTGCTTCGTTGTCTAGTTTTGTCATGGTGACAGTTGAGCCGCTGTAATATTGAAATTGAAGACCTTCCTTACACAAGAAATTCTCGAAAATCTACGCAATGCATAAGGTTTTGTTGCCGCATCAGAGTAAATAAAATGGATCACCCCGATTAAAATACGCAGATCACTTTTAAACGGGAAGTGAGGTCATGCTGATAGAACCAAGGCTGGTGAACAGTGAGGCCCGTATGGAAGCTGCGCAACCCGAGCTTATTGAGATTGATCCATTTACGACAATCACAATTGCAATCCTTGTTTTGTTTGTTGGGCGTGAGCTCGTTCGCAAAAATGTAGCTTTGCGAAAACTGACGATCCCTGATCCTTTGGCAGGGGGTTTGCTGTGCGCCATTCTTGTTACTGTGCTGACAGTCTGGTGGGGTGTGAAATTCAAATTCTCGACAGAACCGATTGATTTCTTTTTGATTTACTTCTTCGCAGCAATCGGTCTTCGTGCAAAGGTAAGTGACCTCCTGACAGGTGGCAAACCGCTTGTCATCCTCATCATCATTTCCTCGGTATTTCTCGGCATTCAGAATTTTGTCGGTATGGGTGCCGCCAGTGTCTATGGTTACCCAGTTCACACAGGCATCATCGCCGGGTCAGTTTCGCTATCTGGCGGGGTAGGGACAACGCTGGCATGGGCGCCGATTTTTGCCTCAGAGCTTGGCGTCGCAAATGCGCAGGAAATCGGTATTGCCTGCAACACCGTTGGTATCGTGTCTGCGTGTATCATCGGTGGACCGATTGCTCAGTACCTCATGAAACGGCATAAACTGGCAGGATCTCTCAGCACAGACGAAGCTGTTGGGCAGAATTTCAAGGACGACGGTAAGCTGAACCTGCACTACTACGATGTTCTGGGCGCGGTCTTCTTCATCAACATGGCAATTTTCATCGGCTACATGATGTATCTTGGCCTACAAGAAGCTGGTGTCGTCATTCCGGTGTTCGTGCCAATTCTTGTTGCCGGTATCATCATAAACAACACAGGCCGCCTGCTGTTTCGCAACTACGACAATGTTGGCCGCGAAAAAGGCATGGCGATGATCTCAGACATCAGCCTAGGTATCTTCCTAAGCATCGCGCTGATGACTATGGACCTGTTGGTGGTCTGGCAATTTATGGGCTTCGTCGCACTGGTGATGTCTCTGCAAATCGCACTCGCCATTGGCTACGCCCTCTTTATCGTCTTCACCTCTATGGGCAAAGATTATGATGCAGCAGTCATCGCAGCAGGTTTTGGCGGAATAGCGCTCGGTTCCACAGCCACAGCGGTGCTGAACATGACCTCCGTCACCCGCCAGTTTGGTGCATCGCCTAAAGCATTCCTCATCGTGCCACTCACCTGCGGCTTCTTTATCGACCTGATGAACACCTGGGTGATCACAAACCTGATTGCGCTCTGAGCCGTATGAGGCTGGAGCTGAAAATGTCGTTTGAGAAGTTTAAGGTCGTACGAGCAAATACCGAGAGATAGTTGCATACGGCCCGGCCTCATAGTGCACCAACTCCATCGTATCAGAGTTGATCATACGACCCTGCATAGTGCCTGTATCCGGGTGCTCAACAAGGGTGAGGGAAGCCCCATCCCAGCCGATCATCCCGATCACGGGCTCTTTGGATTTTGAGACCTCGGACCGTCCATCATGATCCCGCCCGGACCCAGGACTGACCTGCCAGAAGAAGACGCCTTCCAACACCGGCCCCGTCTGCTCATCTATTCGCAAATGCGAGGGCCCGTTTTCCTGGCTTTGGATGTCTCGATGCCAATAGACCGCATCTTTCTTGATCACCACCCATTGCCCAACCAGCTCCGGATAGTGCTGCGGTGGTTTGCCATCAATTGCAAAGGCAACAAACGTGGCACACCCCATCATCAGCGCCGCAATCGCAGCCTGAATAGGAAGTTTCCATTGCCCCATTTATGCCTCCCCAACTCAACTTGAACTCACAGGGCAACACATCTCAGCCAAGACCTAAATCCCTAGGATCTGACGTGGTAGTTCAGATCAAAGAAATCTGCCTATATGGAAGCAAGAGCATCTGTTTTGTCGTTCTCATAAGAAAGGGATAGCCAATCTTATTTCATGAACATATAGTGAACAGAATCTATTGTAAGTGATGGCGATCAACCCGACTGATTGCTCAAAAGGATATTTGAAATGACAAAGATTGCAGTGATCCTCACCCAAGGTTTTGCTGATTGGGAATATGCATTTATTGCTGGCACAGGTGGCCCATTTTTCGGCATGCAGGTTGAGTTCTTCACCCCTCAGGCGGGTGAAGTGAAATCGCAGGGCGGGCTGGCTGCGATTGTCTCGCGCAGGTTGGATGAGATCAGGGCGTTTGAGCCGAGCGTTATTGTCGTTGTAGGGGGAACCATATGGGAAACCGAACAAGCACCGGATATTGCAGATCTGCTCAGGGCTCACCACGAGCGTGGTGTTGCAATTGCTGGAGTTTGCGGTGGCACATTGGCGTTGGCCAGAGCTGGCCTGCTGAATGAAGTAAGCCACACATCAAATAACGCAGAATTCCTGCAGCAAAATGCACAAAACTACAGGGGAGTAGCGCACTACTGCCCAAGTGCATCAGCTATCTCGGATCGCCGCGTGATCTCCGCTCCGGGAACGGCTCCGGTGTCTTTTACAGCTGCCGTTTTTGAAGCCGCTGGGCTTGCCACGGATACTCTTCAGCAGTTTAAGGCCATGCTTGGTGCTGAGCATATGGAACCAGAAATGGCCGAGGCTGCCTCTTAAAATCTGAGTCGGTGCCCTGGGTTGATAGGGCACTGACCAGTTTCTGCTGACTACACGAAAGCAAAGTCGCTTTCGCCAAGAAGTGCAGCATCCACATTCACCAGAGAAATGGAATTTGTACCAAAGGTGATCACGGTATCTCCGCCATCGTCGAAGATGGTGAGGTTGTCAAACTCAGCCATGCGGCTCTTGATCATGATGAGATCACTGCCAATCTCAAAGTCGTTGATGGTGTCATCACCTCCCAGATTGAAGAAGCAGAAGCTGTCAGAGCCTGAACCGCCTGTAAGAGTGTCGTCACCGGCGCCTGCAATCAACTTGTCTGCCCCAGAACCACCGTCCAGAGTATCGTCTCCCGCACCGCCTTTCAGCACATCGCTGCCAGACCCACCACGAAGGGTATCGTGACCGTTCCCGCCAATCAGCTTGTCCTTACCGCCATTGCCGAGCAGCGTATCATTGCCAGCTTTGCCGGTCAGAATGTTGCTGGCAGCGTTGCCGATAATGGTGTCATTGCCGCCACTACCAATCGCGTTTTCGATAACGGCATTGTAAGCAATCGCCAGATTACTCAGGCCACCACCCACGTTGGAGAAGGAGCCATCAATGAGGCTGATCATCTGGTTGACCTTACCAGCTCCAGACATGTCGATGGTGTCATTGCCACCAGCATCCCAAATGGTAACTGCGCTGGGCATCTTCTCAGAGAAATCATAGGCACCACCAGCATTGGAGTTGTAGCCGTAGACTGTATCATCCGCTCGGGTGGTCATGTTCACCCCATAAAGCTGCTGAAGCGCCAGAACATCCAGCGGCATGAGCGTATCCGGGAAGCCACCATAGCCGAGGTTGGAATCCGCGTTGCTCTCATCAAAATAGCTCATCACGGAATACTGCTGCGTGTCCTGCCGGAACTGAGCATGATCATCATAAGTGATGCGAACACCCGGACCCGCATTGTAGTCCCCCGGATGCGCCAGTCCCACAGCATGACCGATCTCGTGCATCACAGCAAAGTGGCTGTAAGAGCCGGTGGGCAACTCCTCGGTTGAAACGCTGTTCGTGTTCAGCCAGACGTCGCCTTCATTTTCACCAGCCTCCGGCGAACCTGGGTAATAAGCATAGGCACCAGCACCATCCGTGGTGGAGTTGTAGTTGGAAAACAGCATAGTCGCATCGTCGGTGTATCCGTCCGGGTTCACCCGATCAAACGTGATATTGGCAATTTCTGAGTAGGAGGCCAGCACCTTCTCAATAGCTGCAATCTGTTCATCAGTGACATGCGCAAATGTGTCTTCACCCCCGTTGTTATTCTCCCGGAAGCCATAAGTCACTGTCGCTGCGGTACCCGGTCCACTCCATGAAAGGCCAGGGCGAAGCAGGGCACCTGCGCCCATGTTGCCGTCATAATAAGCTTTGTCACCTTCCACGGCAGACAAGCCATACTGGCCAGTGCCTTGGTCACCATAGGACGCTACATCAAGATAAAAAGTTCCGCTGGTTGCTGCGGTAAACGTAATCGTGGAATGTGTGCCCGGTCCGCCGTCATCGTCATCCACCAGCAGGTTCCCATCGGCGTCCCGCAGGCGCAGATAAGGATCGTCCAAGCGGCTTTCGCCATCAAAAGTGCCAATTGCAGCGAAGGTATAGGTCTGCCCGGCAACCAGCTCGACTTCATACCAGTCGTGGTCGCCGTCACTGCTAATAGTGCCTTGAACCGTCTCGAAGATGTTGTTGTTCGATCCCTGCGCGTCCTGCCCCGTGTCCCTTAAACGGTAGGATGTGGACGCGTTGTCTGCGGCATCTCTGGTCTCATAGAGATTTGTCATTATGTTTCTCCAGCTTAAAATGGACATTCAGATGAATGAGTTCATTTTCACTGGGGCTTCGGAAGGTCGTCCGTCCGCCCAGTATCTTCCAGGCACGCACGTTCCACTTGCTCAATGGCATATTGAACTGTCCGCTGTTGCTCCTTGCTGCTTTGCAAGGGGCTGCCAGCCACAGCCTCCTTCAACCGTTCAATGGCATAGGAACAAGTGGGGTCTGAGTAGGGCCGGTCAGGATTAACCGGCATTGAGGCTCTCACTCCGAAAGCGGAAAAACAGAAAGCAACAACCGCAATAAGCAATCTGGCGTTCTTCATGTGTCACAGCATCCAGTTCAAAAGCTCATGGACCATCAGAGAAGAGCAAAACACAGGTCAGGCAACAAGCAATAATGATCCATGACCGGCAGAAATGACGTCTACCGATGACCTCCCACACATTATGTAATTATCATGCGTACATGAATTTACTAGCAGTTGACGTAGGGGTAGAAAAACGAAATATCCTTAGGCGAATATATGCAAAAAGCATTATTCATCAAAGATCTGGCATTATTGATAGATTAGGTAGATTTATCGTGCATTATTATCAACTAAAATGACATCAATTAATGTAATTATATTGCGCTTATGGGGCTTCAATTAGTTTTATTCATTAGATTTCACGTGGAGTAGCTGGCTGATAAACTGGTATGTCTGCTCAGCCAGCAATCTACGCTACGGCAATTAAGAGTCTTTGTCTTTCAGGCCAAACTTCTCACTGAAGACTTCGATCACTTCTTTGCACTCAGCGCCTACTTTATCCTGTTTCTCACTCAGGCAGGTCAGGACACGTCCACCGCCAACTTCTGTTTCTGAGCACTGAGCTTCAATATCTGGAGCACAAATTGCCAGAGCCTGTCTGGCGTTCGCGAAGAAGAAGTCCAGAGCGTCGGCGAAGTCATCAATCGCAGTTGAGCATTGCTGACTGAGTTTGTCCTCGTAGGCATACATGCATGCAAAAATGCGACCTTCTCCGGGTGTCACTTCCTTACAATGAGATTTTATCTCTGGTTCACAGGCTTCAAACACGCCTTGGGCTGCATTCTTTGCTGCTGTATCCTGCGCTATCGCATTGTATCCGGTGGTCGCAACCAACAAGCCAAGACCGAACAAGACAGCTCCGAGTGATTTAATCATTTTGGGGTCTCCAGAATAGAAAAATTACGGATTAACAACGACATAGACAGTCACGCCGTTTTGAAGGACAGGTCTGTAATAGACGCCGCCGCAGTTGTAATAGGAGTTATAGGGGCTGCAGCCAGATATGGACTGGCGATAGTTGGTGCGTCTGGATGTTCTGCGGGATGTCCGTCGTGCGACGCGTCTTGATTGATTAATCTGAGCATTCTGGGCGTTAGCTTTGCCGACAGAAAAGAGGAGAGCCACGCCGGTTGGAAGCTCGTTAAAGTCGATTTGACTGGTGTAGCCAAGTGACCCTGCGATGACCGCTGCTGCGAGTAATTTCAGTCGCATGTTTGTTTCCCTGAGTTGATGTGGTCTTCGGCGCCAGACCAGTCCGATGAACGGGTGCACTGGAACTTTGCCAATCGCTTCAGCCACTGGCTTCCACGCATTTGAAGATGCTTAGGGACAAACGTTAGAGTTATCTTTCAGGGGCTACTCGCGTTTTAGGCATACAAAACCTCAAGGCATTCTGTCGGGCAACGATTCAAGTCAGCATCAAGTTTTTATGGGGCGAAAGCTTCAAGTTTGCTCAAACCTTGAGAGATCTCCTTCAAGCCGTTTTCACTCAAACTCTCATATATGGAGGCAAGAGCTTTCTAGCTAAGCATAATGGACTGCAAAGAAATAAGCTGTCACCGCATTGGTCTGGAGTTGCTATATGTCGGATGTAGACGCACAAACAATCTCGCCAGAAGTTGAGGCTTGGGCTGAGAATGTACTAAGCGCTTGTAATCTAAAATGGAACGGGCCCACGAAGGGCTTTGAGCGGGAACCTAAAGAAAACCTGCGCATTGATGGTAAAACGCCAGTTGCCGATCACATCAACTACCTCCGAAAAACATTAAACACCATATATGACAGACGATCCGAGATCGCAGGCAAGGCGAAACTCGACCGTGATCTTGCGATGCACCTCCAATATTTTGATCAGGCCTATGTTGCTGTTGATAGTAATATCGACAAGGCACAGGCCAGTATGGGCAGCGGAGATGCCGGCGGTGCACTCAGTGATGCTGTTGATCAGCTCGAATTCATGAGAGATGCGCTGGAAGCAGCCTATTACTCTGCAGCCAAAGACCCGGAGGAGGCTTATGCAGAGTTAACTGCCAAGATTGATACTGCAAAGGCTGAACTGGACGAGTTGGGCAAGGAAAAAGATAAAATTCAGGACGAGAACGCTCGTGAAGAGTTTGAGGACATCTACTCAGACGCCAGGGATGGGCTGGATCAGTCCTTGAAGACGCTGGAAGCTGACAAGTTCCTCGAAGCGGAAGAAGAGCTGGAAGAAGCCAAAGCCGTTATGCTTGATTTGCGGCCTGGCAACAGCGAAGACATCGCAAAACGGAAGAAAGAATATCAGGCTGTTGCCGAGGATGCCAAAAAGAACATCAAAAATCTGTCCAGCAAGCTGAGCACCTTGAGTGATCAGGAAAAAGTCAAAGACTTCAACAAGCACAAAACCTCCGCAAACAATCTGATCAAAAAAGTCGAAACAGCCCTCAAAAACGGCAAGGTTAAGTCCGTTCGTTCGGATATCCCGAAACTGAAGGGTGAAGTGGAAAAGATGAAAGCCTGCTTCAAGGTAGAGCCAAAAGCAAAGGCGCCACCCAAAGCCAAGCCTGGTAAAAAATAGCAGGTGATGCAAGCTGGACAACTGGCTGCTGATGAGATGACCCGCCACAACAGAGCCTCATAATCAGGAAATAAACGCCCCATGAAAACCACAGGCAAAGCTCTCGCGATGTGTGCCGCAATTTTGCTGAGTAGCTCAGCATTGGCAGCAGAGACTGACCAGAAAACCGTCATCAATCCAGACACCTTGTCGGATTCAACCAAGTCTGGGTACGCACAGATTGTTGTTGTCGCACCGGGTGCTCGCATCGCATATGTGGCTGGTCAGGTGGGTATTTCCAAAGATGGATCAAACACCTTTGAAGAACAAGTCGATCGAACTTTCAAAAACCTGATCAAAGCGCTGGAAGCAGCTGGCAGCAGTGTAGAAGACACGGTGAAAATCACAGTGCTGATTAAAGATCATGATCAGTCCAGACTGGACTATGTCAATAAAAAGCGCCGCGAAATCTTCGGCGCCAGCCCACCTGCAAGCACACTCATTCCTGTGCCAGTCCTTGCGACCGATATTATCGAGTTCGAAGTGGATGCCATTGCAATCGTGCCAGAAAAAGCAACTGCTGACTAAACTGTAATTATCTGATGATCCGTTTGCTCTGGTTCTCCGGCAATGCAAGGCTGGCGGATCATGTAGGGTTTTTGTCTCGTCAGGCTGTTTATCTATTCGTTTATGCTAACCTATTTTGAGGTCACTGTTTCGGTCGAATATCTCTGATCGTTTTTTGATTGCCTTGCCTGGAATAAAAATGACTGACAACCTGATCTCCCGTGATGCGAACCCACTTATCTTGGCGAGATTGCCAATTTCCTCGGGGTTGATCTTGGGTATCCTATCCCTGCCAGCCCACTTCTTCCTGCCTTTGGAGCTGTCTCACCAATTCGCAGCGATTGTTCTTGTGCTTATCGCTGGGGTTTACATTGGATACGCATTCAAAGATGGGCGAATGCATACAATCCTGATTGAAGTCGTGGTTGCCAGCCTGTTTGGGGCGGCGGCATTGCTCGGGCTTAACGGATATCCTATGGCAATAGTCGGTGCATTTGTCGCGCACGGGCTTTGGGATGTATTACACCACAACCTGATCGATACCCACATGCCTCGTTGGTACATTCCATTTTGTGCGGTGTATGATGTTGGAGCCGCCTTGGGTCTGCTGGCAATCTGGATGCTCTACTTCTAGGACTAAAGCAGGTGCTTTCTTCTCACTTGCGGAACTTCTGTCTGTACTGGGCTGGTGAAACCCCAACCTGCGCAAGGAACGAACGTCTGAATGCGTTCTCGTCAGAATAGCCCAGATCGTCGGCAACCTTGGCTATTGGCGTCGTTGTATACTCCAACTGAGACTTCGCACGCTCACAGCGGATGTTCAAAATAAACTGCTGCGGAGACATGGATAGTTCTCGCTTAAAGTGCCGCAAAAGGCTGCGTGTGCTCATACCCAGAAAGGCTGCGAGGTCTTGTACTTTGAGGGGGCGAGAGGACAGATTATTCTGGACCCATTGGTCCGCACGCTCAATCGTCTCATCCCGTGTCTTTTCATGCCATGGAATCATGAAGGGCTGCTGCAAGCCTCGATTTTCTTCAAGAACCATAAACCGCGCGCATAATCTGGAAAGGGCAGGGCCTTCCAGCCGGTTGATGAGATGCAGTGCAAGATCCAGAGACGAAGTCCCCGCAGCGCTGGTAATGACATTGCCCGCATCAACGAGTATTTCATCTCCAGCCAGTTCAACGCCGTCATAAGCCGCGCAAAACTCCTTCTGCTTCCACCAGGTTGTTGTGGCTTGCTTTCCCTCTAGCAATCCAGCTTCTGCCAGCAGAAACGTGCTGGTACAGCTCGCAGCAATGATGGTGCCGTTTTGAGATAGATGCTGAAGACGCTCTGCCACACCTCGAAACCAATTTGTGCTGATTGTGCATTGCGGGGCTGAGGTGGTGCCGATGCCGGGAAGAAACATCACATCAGGTGCAGAGATCTCTTCTAAGGCTCCATCGGGTGTCACAACAATACCGTTTGAGGATTGAACAGGCTCACCATCTAAAGAGTAAGTCCGGACCTGAAACGGCATAATCTCATCACCACGTACATCTGCGATCTGATTTGCGGTCTTGAACATGTCTGCGGAACCAAAGGCGGCTAACCCCAAAAAGTTCTCCAGCAGCAAAATGGCAATGGTCGAAGTCATGTTCAAATCTCATGTGGCGGATTATGTATGATTTGTGTCTAGTCCGACTATATCAAGTTTACTGCCAAAATCTAGGATCAACGGACCAAGGTCAGGTTAGAGCAGTAGGTCAGGATGAAACTTCACTTTCTTCGCAATGCAACTTTCATCATTCAGCATGAGCAGCATCGTATATTGGTGGATCCGATGCTGGGTAAGGTCGGCACATTGCCCAGCTACAGTTTCATTCGCCACAAAAGCCGAAGAAACCCAATGGTCCCGTTGCCTGATGGGACACAGCAGCACCTTGAGGGGCTTACTGCAGCGTTGGTGACGCACTGCCAGCTTGGCCATTCAGATCATTTGGACGGTGCAGCAAAGAAACTTCTGCTCGCCCAAAAGATCCCGACTTACTGTCGCTTGGATGATGAGGAGTTCATTGGAAAGAGAGGCATTCCCACCGTGCCGCTGAAGGATGAGCTGCGCCAACCGTTTTTCGACGGGCACATCACGCCAATCCCGACAGTGCACGGATACGGCTGGATCGCCAGATTTATGGGCCCCGGCGTGGGCTATTTTCTGGAATTACCCAACGCGCCCACCCTCTACGTGTCCGGTGATACCATCCTGACAAAGGATGTCCGGCACTGCCTGAAGACCCTGAAGCCGGATATCGCGATAGTCGCTGCAGGCAATGCAAGTCTGGATATCGGCAAGGATATTCTGATGTCGCTGGATGAGATCATGGAGTTCATCAGACTAGCGCCGGGACAGGTTATCGCGAACCACCTGGAAGCCATCAACCATTGCCCCGTAAAGCGAACCCAGCTGCGGGAACTGGCGGAAAAATCTGGTGGAAGCGACAAACTGCTAATCCCGGCAGATGGCGAAACACTCACGTTCAACAAGCAGCGGGAATACGCCTGATCAGCTGTCGGATGCCATCAGATCATCCCAGATAGATTGCGCGACAACGCCAACGTCCCTGTCGCGTTTGCGGATCTGAAACAGGCGGGACTGGCGCGGCTGGAAGCCTTCAACATTCAGCAGAACCAACTCACCGCGCGCCAGTTCCTCGATGATCATGTGCTCAGGAATGCCACCCCAGCCGAGTTTGGCCTGCAGGATTTCTTTCTTGGCGGCAAAGTCTGTCACCGTCCAACGCAACCCGCCTGGCAACAAATCCCGGCTTTGGCTGAGCGCTCCGCTGCCGCTGTCTGCCACGATGATCTGAGTATACGTCTGCATTTCTGCGATGGTCTTCATATGCCTGCTCTGCGCAGGTTCAAACTCAGGGTGTGCGACGGGTAGAATGGTGACATCCGCAAATGATACCGCTTCCACCTGCTCAACGGGCACGCCATCCATGCTGGCGATAATAATATCAGCCCGGTCATGGAGCAGCCGTTCAATCGGGCCACTCATGCTCTCGCGTGACAGATGAATATGCGTTGCCGGGAACTTCGCCCGTACATGGCCAATGACCTCAAGAACACGCTGCAAGGGCAAGGTCGCAGCAATCGCCAGTGAGACTTCAGCCTCCTGTGTCGCATTGAGCGTTTTCGCCAGACTGCCCAACTCGTTCATTTGCTGCATCACGCGAATGGCTTGCCGGTAAAACACCTCTCCCGCAGGTGTCAGTTTTGGGCGGTATGCCTCTCTGGACAGCAAGACCATATCAATTTCGGCCTCTAACTTCTTCAGCATGTGGCTGATGGCAGATTGTGACTTATGCAAACGCTCCGCCGCCCCGCGAAAAGTCCCTTCCGTTACAATCGCATGCAAAACAACCAGCTGCTCATAAGTCATAGAATACGCTCACTCAACATGATCTGAATTTCTAATCATTATCTTGAATATTCAATATTATCAATCAATCATGGGAGGCGTTATTTCCTCAAAGCCTAGCAACAAACACTTTGAGGAAAGAGCTTCCAATGAAACTGTTTTACAAACCCGGCGCATGCTCCCTGGCAACCCACATCACGCTGAATGAGATCGCAGCCGCCTACGAGATCGATAGCGTAGACACCGACGCAGGCAAAACCAGTGCAGGCATCGATTTCAAAACAATCAACCCAAAAGGCTATGTCCCCGCCCTTCAGCTCGCGTCAGGAGAGGTGCTCACAGAAGGCGCAGCGATCCTCCAATATCTGGCAGACAATCACCCGGAGCGCGGACTGGCTCCCAAAGCTGGAACCGTTGCCCGCGCCCGTCTGCAGGAATACCTGAACTTCACCAGCTCAGAACTCCATAAAGCATTCACCCCGTTTTTCACCGCATCAGCAACGACGCAGGACAAGGAGAAGGCTGCAAAGAACGTTGCTGCCAAGCTCAGCTATCTGGAAACTCTGTTCAGTGATGGCAGAGCGTACCTTCTGGGCGCGGAGTTCTCTGTCGCCGATGCCTATCTTTTCGTGGTTTGCAATTGGTCGAACTTTGTCGGCATCGACCTGATGGGTTGGCCGTCCCTCGCAGCTTTTGTCGAGCGCACCAGCCAGCGCCCATCAGCACAGGCCGCAATGAAAGCTGAAGGCCTGATCTGATGAGCAACCCACAAGCCTTTGCAGAAGTTCAGAGGGTGATGACAGGCTACTTTGACGGCCTCTATCACGCAGATACCAAGGCCCTTGCTGAAGTGTTCCACTCCGATGCGCGCTACGTCAATATGATCGAGGGGGACTACATGCATAAGTCTCTGAGCGAGTACTTTGAGATGGTGGGTCGCCGTATCCCGCCCGCAAGCAAAGGGGAGCCGCGACAGGACCGCATCCACTCCGTGGAGTTTGGTGGTTCTCAAATGGCCTTCGTCAAAGCCTCAATGACCATGATGAACCGCGAGTATCTGGACTTCCTCACCCTGACCAAAGACCAGCATGGCTGGCGGATCATGACCAAGATCTTCACCTACATCGCAAAGCCGGAGGCAAGCTGATGCCTTATGTAAACATCAAGATCACCAAGGAAGGTGGACCAGACGGCAAAGGCCCAACCGCAGATGAAAAAGCCGAGGTGATCGCGGGCGTAACAGAGCTTCTATCCCGCGTGCTCAACAAAAAACCAAGCACGACCTTTGTGGTGATTGATGAGGTTGACCTTGAGGACTGGGGCATTGGCGGTCTACCAGTCATCCAGTATCGCCAGCAGGTGTCTTAAAACACCTCAAGCAAAAACGCAGGGCCCAAACCCTGCGTTTTTCAGTTCGCCTTACTCCGGCAGAATTTTCAGCGTCACATTCCGGTCTGGTACCAGAAAATCGGAGGCTGCCACAACCAAGTCATCCGGTGTGATCTGCTCCAGAATTTTCGTGTAATTCTGATAGCGTTGGATCGCCTCTGGGTAGCTCACGGCCTGACTTGCCAGCTCAAACCACAGCCCATTGCTGTGTTCTGCATTGTTCATAGCTTCCAGAATAGGCTGACGAGCCCGCAGCAATTCATCTGCTGTGATGTTGCCCTTCACCTGCAAGCCTTTGACGATGTCGCGATAAACAGTCTCTGCTGCATCCACATCATCCAGTTTCAACTTGCTGGACATTCCAATGTAGCCGAAGCCTTTGATTGTGTTGGAGTTCATGCTGAACGCATAAGGGCTGTAAGTCGCGCCCATTGCCTCACGCAGTTTATCGCGCAGCCGAAGCTCTATGATGCCCTGCAGCAACTGCAGCGTGTAGCTCTGCGTTGCATCTGCATCATCACTGGTCTTCCAGTAATGCTGCAAAAGCGCCGCGTCACTGTCACCCTCATGGGTCAAAGAAACAGCCTGTGCCTCTGGAAACTCAATGCCAGTTGCGTAGCTATGTTTCGGAGCGTCAAAAGACTGCTGCAAAGCACCAAAAGTCTCGGCAACTGCGTCCAGAGCAGCCTGCACCTCAAGGTCGCCTACAATACCAATCTCGATCGGACCTTTTTGAGCGATGCGAGAGATGATCGGCTTCAGTTCCTCATAGTTACGCTCCAGCAGAGCCTCTTCACTTCCTGCACCCCAGCGTTTGTCGCCACTATGCAAAATGCGGGAGAACTCGCGTCCACGAACAGCTTCAGCAGAGCTACGGGAGTTTTTGTAGGTCTCTTTCAGGCTCTTTTGATAGAATGCAGCGCCTTCAGGACGATAGGCCGGATCCGTCAGATAAGCCGCGATCACCTGCAGCTGCAGCTTCAGATCGTCCGGTGTCGTTCCATATTGTCCGGAAATTCCATCTTCGCCAAAGGAAAGACCAACACCAACCTGGGTTCCGGAAAGAACCTTATCCAGATCAGCAACCGAGTACTTGCCAAGGCCACCAACAATAAACGCACTCTGGAAGAAGCCCGCCAAACCGTCTTTATCAGCAGGCAAGTCTTCAATACCGCGACCTGTGCGCAGGGAAACAAACACCTTGCCCTTGTCAAAGTCGGTCTGCTTAAAGTTCAGCACCACACCGTTTTCAAAAGTGTAAGAGCGGATCTGTCCAAAACTGGTGATCGTCTGCTGAGCAACTTTGCCTTTCGGCCCAAAGCTCTCGTAGTCAAAGTTGGTTAGAGATTTGGCTTCAAAGGCAGCAACGGGGCGCGATTGGCTCTCTTCAAACACGGAGAGAATGGTCTCCTCGGCATTTGGAAATGTCTCTGCAGTCGTCATAAAGAGGTTTGGTTGCGCACCTTCCCAAAGCTCTAGCAGAGCCTTTGAGACCTGTCGGGCTTTCAGGTCAGAAAAGTGCTCCTGAAAGAAGGCTAGATTATCGGCAGAGGATGTGGTGACGCTCTCATTGAGCACATCCCGCACGAGTCTGTTGGCAATAGCGCGGTTTGGAATGGTCTCCTCCGCTTTCACAGCAACTTCCAGTGAGTTGAGACGGTTCACCAGCTGTCGGTCAACTTCTTCCTGTGTCACGCCATAAGCCAGTGTTTGCCGAAGTTTTTGCTCCAGCAATGCAAAACCGTCCTGCCACTTGTCGGTGGCAACAGTCGCGCTGGCAACAACAGTATCGGCAAAGTCTTCGCTGTAATAATCTGTGCCAGCAGTGACCATTGTATCGTGAGAGGCAAGAGCTGCATCACGCAACCGCTCCTTCAAAATACTGATGCCGATCCCACGCAGTGTGTTCTGAATACGGTTCTGCTTGTTATCAACCAGTTCTTGAGAAGGCTTGACGAGATAGATGCTCACAACAGTCGGCAGGGACGGTTCAACAAAAAACGCTGCACGCGGAGCGTCAGCAACCTTCAATGTCCCAAAATCGGGCTCCTCGCTGTCCAGCTCCTCTGCATTCGCAGGGCGTTTCCAGTCCGCAAAATGCTTCTGTATGGCTGCTTCTGTCGCCTCAACATCAATATCGCCAGTCACAACCACTGTGGTCCGGCCCGGCGTATAATAGCTTTCATAAAAGTCGCGCAAGGTTGCTTGGTCAACGGCATCAATGCCGTCCATCGTCCCAACCGGCAGCAGGGTCCGCGGTTTCACACCCGGATAAAGGTAGTCGAATCTGGCAACCAGCGCATCATAACCGGGGCCGTAATTGCCGCGCACTTCAGAGGCAACAACACCACGCTCACGGTCAATCGCACTTGTTGAAAGCGTCAGCTCGCTTGCTGTCTCGCGCATAATAAACAGCGCAGTGTCCAGCAACTCCGCATCAGCTGAGGGCAGGGAAAGGCGGTATGTGGTGCTGTTCAATGTGGTCGCTGCATTGGTTCCGGCGCCAAACGCCAGTCCTGCGCGCTCCAGCAGGGCCACCATCTCGCCTTCTGGCACATTGGTCGAACCGTTAAACGCCATATGCTCCAGATAGTGAGCGGCACCTGGTTCCGACCCTTTTTCCAAAGAGGAGCCAGCATCAACCGCCATACGAACCTCAATCTGGTTCTTGGGGGATTGGCTCTGAACCAGCAGATACCGCATGCCATTGGGCAGCTGACGAGAGATTATTCTGGGGTGCAGCTTAAGGTCGGTTTCAGGAAACCAATAGGATTGCTGATCTTTAGCAACCTGCAGCGTCGGCTTTGGCTGAGGGGGAGTGGCGGTCTCCTGCGCATAAACAGGAACAGAAAAGACCAGTCCAGTACTCAGCAGTGCTGGCACCATAAGGTGTCGGATTACGTGCATTATTGTTTCCCTGCGTGCCGCCCAAATTGTCGCTGTGCTTTTGTAATGGTGCTCCAAGTGTGAAGATGTTCACGAAAGCACAACCCCATGCTTCAGCGCGCAGGTTTTGCAGACTTTATTGAAGTCCGTCACAAAATAAATCCTAAGCTGAACCCGAGTGCCCGCGAGGTCTTCACCTCGTAAAAGCTACATCTGCGTAATTATCATAAACTTTGCGGTTATCTATATGCTTTCGCTTCATGTTGCTTTTGTGGCAAAAACAACTTTGAGGCTATGATGTAAAGCAACACCACAAAACAAAAACGCAGAACCTAAGCCCCGCGTTTTCGTCAAATCAATGCGTTCGGTTGAAGCGATGCTTAGAGCGGCAGCTCGCTGACGCCGCCGTTGGCTGCAGACCATTCCAGCGGATTGTTGAGGAACTTCTCAACTTCGTTCACCTTCTCAGCTGAGAAGTAATCGTTCGTGCGGCAAACGCGCAGGATGTCGTGCCATGTGGCAAGGTAGTGCAGGTTCACACCATGCTCCGCCAGCTTGCCCTTCGTTTCCGGGAAGATGTCGTAGTAGAACACCACCAGCGTGTCGGTCACGTCAGCACCTGCCTTGCGCAGAGCTTCACAGAACTTGATTTTGGAACCGCCATCGGTGGTCAGGTCTTCCACCAGCAGCACGTTCTGCCCTTCGTGGATGTCACCTTCAATCTGCGCGTCACGGCCATAGCCCTTCGGCTTCTTGCGCACATACTGCATTGGCAGTGCCATCTTGTCCGCAATCCATGCTGCAAACGGAATGCCAGCTGTCTCTCCGCCTGCGATCGCATCAAACTTCTCAAAGCCTGCATCACGCAGCAGTGTTGCCACGGCAAACTCCATCAAGGTGCCACGAATGCGCGGGTAGGAGATCAGTTTACGGCAGTCGATATAAACCGGGCTCGCAAGGCCGGATGCCAGAATGTACGGTTCTTCTGGACGGAAGTTCACCGCCTTGATTTCCATGAGCATTTTTGCGGTCAGTTCCGCCATCACTTCGCGGTCAGGAAAAGAATTGGAAAACATCGCTGTCCCTCAAGTCACAGTAGGTGGTTTAGAATACGTGGGATGACAGGGAGCTGGCACCGCATGCATTCATGTCAAAAAAAAGCAGCTTGCCCCGGCCATATTAGGTGCAAACTGCTTTGAAACTCATCTTTAGGTCTCAACCTTCCAGAATATATCAAATCCCGGATTGAAGAGGGTCACCGGCCCATCCGGTGTTGGAATACTCGGCGGGTAACTGACCTTTTCATCGGCCTTTACCAAATCAATGGTGGTCTCGTTTGGTGCCATGCCATAAAACGCCGGACCATTGAGAGAGGTAAACGCCTCAAGCTTGTCGAGCGCGCCTTCCTGTTCAAACACGTGTGCCAGACAGCTCATAGTGTTTGGCGCAGAGAAGATACCAGCACAGCCACACTCACACAGCTTGTTCTGGTCAAGGTGCGGAGCACTGTCTGTACCAAGGAAGAAACGTGCATCACCAGAGGTAGCCGCAGCACGCAGCGCAAGGCGGTGCTTTTCACGCTTCGCCACAGGCAGGCAGTAAAAGTGAGGCTTGATGCCACCAACAAGAATGTCGTTGCGGTTGATGATCAGGTGGTGCGTGGTGATCGTTGCTGCCAGATTATCACCGCCAGACTTGGCATAGTTGACGCCTTCTTCCGTCGTGATGTGTTCCATCACCACTTTCAGCTTAGGAAACTTGCGGCGGATCGGGTCCAGTACAGTTTCAATGAACACCGCTTCTCGATCGAAGATGTCCACGTCAGAAGTTGTAACCTCACCATGCACCAGAAGCGGCAAGCCGATCTCTGCCATGCGCTCCAGAACGCCGGCCACCTTATCAAAGTCGCGCACACCACTTTGCGAGTTGGTCGTCGCGCCAGCAGGATAAAGCTTCACCGCAGTCACCAGACCAGACTTTGCCGCCTGTTCCAGATCATCCGCATCTGTGGTTTCTGTCAGATAAAGCGTCATCAAAGGAGTGAAGTCGTGATCCTCTGGCATCGCCGCGAGAATGCGATCCCGGTAACCGGCAGCATCCTGACTGGTGACAACAGGCGGCACCAGATTGGGCATAATAATCGCGCGGCCAAAATTTGCGGAGGTTGATGGCAGAACGGATGTCAGCATCTCACCATCACGTAAGTGCAGGTGCCAGTCATCAGGCCGTCTAATGGTCAGGCGGGTCTCGGTCATCTTCATGCTCCGTGTGGTCGAAAGGCTGCGCGACATCGGTTTACTGCCCAATGCCACCAAATCTCAAGGCAAAAGTGAGTTTTTTGAGCATCTCGCACAAATACGTAGTTAAGGGAACTAGCCCTTCGGCTGAAATGCGCAACGTAAAATCTCAAATTCGAGCCAGCTACGCAGAATTCGCTATCCACATCTTCGTGGGATCAATCGACCCAGCACAACTCCTAGGCGAATCTACCTGTCAATTCTCGCAGATAGCCAAGCCCCAAATTTACATGGATTGATCTGATGGGTGGATTATCATAATGTTCCCCATATGTACTAGTTTAATTCTCTGTTGGTTCTAGTTTTCGAGGGCGAGTCGTAACGTCAGTCTTCGCAACTTGATCTCTTTCAAATGAAAAGCATGACCATATCAGCTCGCACAGCAACGGCCTCCTCAGCCAATCCCACTCCCAAGGAGAAGATCACCTCCTTGCCATCACGTGTTTCCCCTGTTCACCACGGCGCAGGTGAGCAGGGGCGCGTGTATTTTATCGAAGAGGTCATCCGCTCAACTGTGCTCTATGATCTGCTGAAGGTCCTGCGTGACGCCCAGTTGCCAGACGCATGGCTCGCATCCGGTGCAATCTACCAAAGTGTCTGGAATGCACTGACGGGCAGGGAGGCCGGACACGGCATCAAGGACTACGACCTGATCTATCATGATGAAGCTGACATATCCTACGAGGCCGAAGACCGTGTGATCACTAGTCTCGCCAAAGCCTGTGACCCTCTGAGGCTTCCAGTCGAAATCCGCAATCAGGCCCGCGTGCACCTCTGGTTCCCCAAGCATTTCGGCATAGACTATCCCAAACTCGGCTGCTCGCTGGAGTCACTCCTCTACTACGCCTCCACAACCCACTCCGTCGCCGCTCGCCTCCACGACGATGATCGCCTGCAAATCGAAGCCCCCTTCGGACTGGAACCCATCTTCCAAATGCAGATGCTCCCCAACAAGGTCCTGCCAAACGAAGAGACCTTCACCCGCAAAGCCACCCGCCTCACAGAACACTGGCCGGAACTGACAGTCGTCCCTTGGTAGGTCGGCGCAATTTTTTCGGGGCATTTCAAACCCCACTTTTCAGTCCGCAAAGATGGCATTTCTTCGCCAACCACTTGTAAGCATTGGCATGACCAGCCGGCCTCAACAGCACGCGACCTGTAATTGATCCTCAACATTGTTTACCAAGGCCCAACCCACCAATGGATTATCTCATTGGAATCTTTTAGTAGTTAGAAAGAGTAGGGCATCTCCCCGAGGCATGGATTCCAATCTTCGGCTCAGAGTATGCATAAACATGAAGTGTCAGAGCATCATTAGTGATCCAGTTTGATCGCCAGATACTCTGAAATGAACCGGTGCAGGCGTCATCAGGGCTATGCCAAAATTAGTGCGTCACTCAGCTTTGGCCAATGCCAACTTGGAGTACCTGGATCAGGCAACGCTCGCGGACCCTCAACTCACCAGTGAGGAGGATCGCAAGCGTTTACTTGAGCTGGTCCTTCGATCCAATGCGCATCTGATTTCCGCAATGAAGGGCATCAGATCCCTCCAGCTGCCAGACTGGTGCATCTCCGGCCCCTCCATCGCATGGCCACTTTGGACCGCGTTGAAGGGCAATCCTGCCATGGCAGGCAACCACCAGCTCTACATCACCTACTACGATCCATCAGAGCAAGCCCTCGAAAAAGAAGCCACCTACCTGCGCCATATCCGTCAGGTCCTGAGCGCTGGGCCATATCAGGTGCACCTGTCCAATCAGGCAGGCCATGTCATCCATCATGACAGCGAGCGGATGAGCAATGGAACACCAGTCACATGCACCGCAGAAGCGTTGGTACGTGACCCAGTCCAAACCTACGCTCTCGGTGTCCGGCTTGAGGTCAATGGAAGTTTCACCGTCCTGGCGCCGTTCGGCTTGTCTGGTGTTTTCTCAATGAAGATGGAACGCAACACCGGATATTGCGACGAAGAGCACTTCCTCTACAAACTCCGCCGCGTGGAAGCCATGTGGCCAAGCGTTGCGCTCAGATAACGCATGTCAGTGCACCGGCAAATAGCCTCTTTCAATCAAATGCACGGTCAAGCCAACTGGAAACGGCAGGGCAACTGCATTCTCATAATCGCACTTTGAACTTGGGGATCCATCCGGGCAGGCATATTTCCGAAAATCCTCTTGGTCACCCCTACTTTTCTCTGTTGCTTGTACGACGGCTTCCATCCCGTCTCCTAAACAGGCTCGCGTAGCAGCCCAACCTGCAAGAAAACCATTCTCGCCCCAAAGCGCCTTTTCAGAGTCAGCCAATTCCTCGAGATACGCCAGTTCTTTGCGAAAGGCAGGCTGATAGGCAGGCTCCAGATTCACATCGGTGATTTTGTCGTAATTGAGCTTTTCAATGTAAAGCGGCGCAAAGCTCCTCGCATACGGTGCAAAGAGATAAAAGAAGCTGTTGTCCGCACTCACAAGTTCAAGTGTACCGTCTCCGTCCAGGTCTTCAAAACTATAACCGTACCCACCATCCAGCACAGCACCCTGAACCATCACCCAGGTTCCGTTCCGGTTTTGCGTGATGATCTGCTGTTCTACACAACAATGCGCCCCACCCGTAAACCGCTTGATCACGACCTGAGGAAACTCAGTCTCGTTGGCAAGACGAATAACTTCAACGCTCTGGCCGTATTGAGGAAAATAACTCGGCTCCGTTTCAAACGAGAATACTTTGGCTTGCTCAGTCCACCCGACAACCTGTACTTTCGAATTCTTTGAAAACTCGTCATTCGGATCAGTCTGTTCCGTGATGAGTACAGCGTCGATACGCAGCGTTTCAAGCTCAAGCGAAAAACGAGGCTGTGATTCAAACTCACCAAAATGCAAGTTTTGGGCGGGCCACACGGTTTCCACATAGCGGCGGCCATGAGATAGATAGGCATCCTCAGGCAAATCAATCGAAATCTGCTGGCGGGCCAACTGCAGATTTTTAAAGTTTACAGGGCCAACAACCACACCAAACCAACCGTTTTCGGAGCGAACCACCCGCATTTTGTCCTGATAGGGTGTCCCTTGCAGCGCACCTTGAAAACCTTCAGCCAGTTGCACTGCTTCGCTCGCATCTTGCCTGCTGGCGAAGACAAGCCATTGCTGACCACCGGAAAGGCTGAGACCCTCTGCAGCAAGGCCTATGCTTGGCGCACTAAAAAGTGTGAGCAATAAAACTATAAACACTCTGAGAAACTGCATTGCTCAACTCCAGACGCGGCACTGACTAACCCCAAAACCAATTAAAGCAGGTTCAATAGGTTGCTTCAAAGAGTTTTGCCAAAGCTGACAACAGGAAAGGTCAATCAAACCTGTTGATGTCGAAATCCGCCGTCTCTCGCAAAAACTCAATAAAACCATCCACCTGATGTTCCGCGGTTAAACGCCCCTTTTCCGAACTCGCATTCGCAGCATTGCCCACTGTTCCATGAGGGTTCAAATCAGAAGCAATCCAGCCATAAGAGGGAAGTCCGGTAGGTCCCAGCCTTGCATTCTCATCAAGGTCTTGAGCTGTTGATCGGAAGTCTTGGGCATGCTGCATGTCAACAAGGTCTGCCCGGAAATGCAGCATTAACGAAGTTTCCTCATCGCCTCCATGCAGCCCGAACTTCAACTCTTCTTCGCTGAATAGCCCCTTTGGTGCGCCAAAGCTGGACCAATGACATTTGCCAACCAACATCTTGCAGCGAATGCGAAGCTCCCGTGCGACAATGCCAATCAGATCGAGATTACCTCCATGAGAGTTGGCGATGATCATTTTCCGGATGCCACAGGCGGCAACGGAACTACCAATATCAATCCAGTGTTTGGCTGCTGTATCCGCTCTCAGTGAGAGAGTCCCAGGCGCATGAATATGTTCATCGGACTTCCCGATGCATTGCAAAGGCAGAATGCGGAAGTCCAATGCTTCCGGTGCACGGGCACACAGGGTCTCAAGCATGCCCTCATTAATGTATGTGTCCACGCCAAGTGGTAGGTGAGGTCCATGTTGCTCAACAGCGGCCGTCGGCAAAATCGCAATCGTCCTTTGAGCGTCGACATTCTCAAAGTCAGTGGTTTTAAAATCCATCCAATAGCGTCGAGGAAACATGGCGGGTACCTCTGGAATCTGTCGCTGTCCGCAGGCCATCTTTAGTTGGCCTGATAGGAGGGGGTTATGCTTTGCAGAGGCCTCGGGTCTTTCGGTCAATCACCTTTAAATGACGAAGTCTCGAGCTTTCAGTAGAGCTGTCCATGTTGTAATGGGCGACATATCTGGTTTTTACCCAAGGGTTGCAAAGCACACGCACGCCGCGCAAAATGGTTTTCTTGCCGGGCGTGCCCATAAGAAAACTAAGCCATCTTGGAGCGCCGCAGGTGGTAAAAACGGCAAGTTTCTTAATGTTCTGCAAATTTGGTTTGATCGCACCCTCTTCAGTCAGCTTAAAAGCAACTCCTGGCACCAGCACGCGATCAAGCCATCCTTTGATCATTGCGGGCAAGCCATACCACCAGGTTGGGTAAACAAAGATCAGCGTGTCGCAGCGCTGCAATACATCAATGTGGTGCTCAAGACCCTGTTTGTTGAGAGATGTGTCCAAATAGCTGTCCAGATCGCTCTTGGTAAGGACAGGCTGAAAATCCTCCTCATAAAGATCAATGAGATCCAGGCTGACGTGTTGACGCTTGAGTGTCTCCACCACCTGATCAAGGACAGCTTTGCTGAAACTTTCAGAATTCGGATGACAATAGACGATCAGGGCATGCATGTTTTTATCCGGTTCAAATATATTTCTATCAATTTATACCATGCTTTATGTCAGTTGATGCCTGCTTCTCATTGAGTTTCATCATTATGATCCTGTGAAAACCGTCCGGTCCGTAATCTTCCTTAACTCAGCTGAAATTTTTTGTAACCTAATGATAATATTAGGATAAATATGAAAAATATGCGATTTTATTATGCTGACCCTACGGTGTATTGAAGTAATGCCTCAATATTTACACAATTTTGTATATTTTTTAGTGTGTACTTTCTGAAAGGCCAATTCAGAAGACAAGCCGTGAGCCACCAGGAGGAGGTGAGCCCCGGCAAGAAGAAGCGAAATCGCCAATCAAAAATGAAAACCGCTTCCATTCCTCCCAAAAGTAATCTGCGCCTGATGAATGGTGCACTGTGTAACTCATCAAATAAAAAGCAGAACCAATGACGAACCACAGACCTACTCTCCGATCCGTTCAGGCTCCATCAGCCGTTGTTATGATCCGCCCTTTGTTTTTCAGCACAAGCAAAGATGCGGCGCAGAGCAGTTCTCGCAGTCTTATTGGGGAATCTCAAAGAGACATTGATTTTGCAGAACAGGCGTATGTTGAGATTTCAGCTGCGGCAGACGAGTTGAGTAGGCACGGTGTTGATGTTCATCTGTTTGAAGATAAATCCCGCGACACGCCAAAGTCTGTTTTTCTGAACAATTGGCTGTCTACGCATGCTGGCGGTTATGTCACCATCTATCCAATGCAGGCGGAGAGCCGTCGAAAAGAACGCCGTGATGATGTGATCGAGCTTCTTAAAACTGAATACCGCGTTCAGGATGTGGTCGATTTTTCAGAGCTGGAAGAAGAGCAGCAGTTTCTTGAAGGAACGGGGGCAATGGTATTCGATAATATCGAGCGCGTTGTCTATGCTGTCCCGTCAAATCATGCAGATAAACAGGCGTTGGAACAGTTCTGCGATCATTTTAAATATGAGCCGGTGATTTTTGAGGCGCAGCATTCTGATGGCAAGCCCGTCGCTCACACCAATGCAGTTCTTTGCATTGGCACTGGCATTGCGTTGATCGGTTCCGACTTGATTATAGATCCAGCCCAAAAGGCAGAGATCATCCGTCGCTTAGAGCAGTCTGGGCGTCTGGTTGTACAGTTGAGTAACGGACAAATTGAAGCCTGCGTGGGACGTTCCATAGAGTTACATAGCAAAACAGAAGGCTTGTTGCTCGCAATGTCAGAGGGAGCATACGCTTCCTTACACCAAGAGCAGATCGATCTGATCGAGCAAAGCACCAAGATTGTTCAGTTGAAACTGGATACCATTGAACAAGCTGGCGGCTCAGCCCGCTGCACAATGGCTGGCATCCATCTCAACCTGCGTGAATTTGAACCTGAGCTGGAAACTGAGGCTACTTAAAGTTTCCCTGCTGGGTATCGCTTAAATCGACAATATCGGTGACCGTCAGAACTGCTGGCGTGTCACCTTTATTTTTGACCCAATGCCGCACCTCAGAGTTTTCGTTGATCACTTCCCCGAGTTTATGGATAACCGGTACGCCGCATTCATTACTATATTCAACAAACTCGCCTTCTGTCACCAGCGCCAGAGCTGGTCGGTTCTCATGGCCATGCAAGAGAACATGTCCCCCGGGTTGAACCGTAATGGTCCGCATGCGCAGGTTATGATCAGGGATGTTGACCTTCTCTTTGCCAAGATCGATAGCGTCAAGTTCTTCAGTCTCTACCAGATAGTTCTCTGTCGGAGCACTATCGTCAATGGCAGAACCTTCCTGACCAGGAGGGCATTGCCCGGCCTGAGCAGATGGAAGAGCTAAGCCTGCAAAAAGCAGCGTGGTCGCTGCGAGTACAATAGTCTTCATAGAGATCTCCAATGTTCCGGCCAGAACATAGCCCAACTGAAAATCTAAGGTGCCGAGATTCGAGAGCATGCTGAACTCTCGATGAAGTCAGCTGATAAGAAGCAACTAAAATCATTCTGTCGAGTTTCTTGACCCTATCCATAGTCAGTGAAGCCATTTGCATCGGGGATAGTTTTTTTGTTTGGGGGGATAAGATTTGATAGAAGGAGGATAAGTCCTTCCTATCAGTTGGCCGGAGCGCGGGGTGCTGGTGATGCCAGCTATAGTCCTACGCTTTTCTAAACGCATTGTTCCATTGTCGTGAGTGCACATAAGAGCGCAAAGAAACGTTGTTTCGCTCAAAATCACGCAAACGAACGCAACTGCGGTGTTTCTCACTGGGCGTCTGCTCACTGCCCCGTTGGGATTGCAGTGAGTTCAGGGTGTCGCCGCATAAGCCACGACCTCCATGCCCTCTCATTCACTATTCAGTTTTCAAAGAACACGGATTGCTCCGAAGATTGCCTGCAGGCGTTTTGAGAGAATGCAGCCTGATTTGATCGCGGTCTATTCCTGTAATGTTCTCCCTGAGACTCTGGTGGCTGGGAGTTAGAGCAGGAAAGTGGCTGGTGGTATTAAGGGGACATGAGGCGGCTGAACGTTCCCGTTAGGTGAGCTTAATTGGATGGAATTGTCCCCCACAGGTCTGGTGTGGAATTGAAACGGCGTGTTTCTGCGGATTAGGTATGTTT
>NZ_FOSK01000004.1 GCF_900114245.1 Pseudovibrio ascidiaceicola
TGCCACTAATCCCGAAGGATCCGTTCGACTTGCATGTGTTAGGCCTGCCGCCAGCGTTCGTTCTGAGCCAGGATCAAACTCTCAGGTTTTACTGAATATTAATCCCAACTTAAATCACGTTTCTGTACTCAAATCTAACCGACCATAAATGGCCAATTAATAGACGAGGAACACGCAAATAATTTAGACCGAAATCCAAATCTTTGGTGTTCTGAAAAACGTAAACTAAGTCAGTTATTCCGTAACAGTGCCTTGTTACCAAAACACTCGCGAATAACCGCCGTCCACGTTTCTCTTTCTTCTTCCGTATTCAATTGTCAATGAACAGGGCTTTCACCCACACTCAAAAGAGTAAATCACTCATCAACACAATCATCTCTGATTGTGCATGAGCAATCAATCCTTTCGAGGAACTCAAGAGCGCATCGTGCCGTCGCCGGCAGCGCCGTCGCTCTCGATGAGCTGGGTTATAGGCCTGAGCCCTCCAACCGTCAACCTGAAAACGACAAAAAAACGCAAAAACATCATCTACCTATGTGTAAAACATACCTAATCCGCAGAAACACGCCGTTTCAATTCCACACCAGACCTGTGGGGGACAATTCCATCCAATTAAGCTCACCTAACGGGAACGTTGAGCCGCCTCATTTCCCCTTAATACCACCAGCCACTTTCCGGCTCTAACTCCCAGCCACCAGAGACTCAGGGAGAACATTACAGGAATAGACCGCGATCAAATCAGACTGCACTCTCTCAAAACGCCTGCAAGCAATCTTCGGAGCAATCCGCGTTCTTTGAAAACTGAATAGTGAATGAGAGGGCATGGAGGTCGTGGCTTATGCTGCTGCACCCTGAACTCACAGCAATCCCGACGGGGCAGTGAGCAGACGCCTAGTGAGAAACGCAGTCATTGCGTTCATTTGCGTGATTTTGCGCGAAACAGCGTTTTTGTGCGTTCTTATGTGCACTCACGACAATGGAACAATGCGTTTGGAAAAGCGTAGGACTATAACTGGCATCATCAAACGCCACCTGCTCCGGCCAATTGATAGGCAGGACTTACTCCCCTTCTATCAAATCTTATCCCCCCCAAACAAAAAAACTCCCCCCGCTGCAAATGGCTTTTGATCATTAGCTTCAGGTATGGAAAGGCGGTTATGGCGCATTGCTTAGTTTATTTTTGTGTGATCCCCTCCTTCCTGGGAGTTTTAATAGCGGAAATAACGATGATTTTCAGAGCTTTGAAAGATATGAATGCGTCTGTGCTGGGGTTTGGCTGCTGGGCTGTGGGTGGCACTTGGAATGACACCGAGGATCAAACCTCAATCCGAACCATGCGAAAAGCCGTTGGGCTGGGCATCAATTTCTTTGATGTCGCGCCGGTTTACGGGCTGGGGCATGCAGAAACGCTTTTGGGTGAGGCCCTCAAGACCTTTGAACGTGATCAACTGTATATTGCCACCAAGTGCGGGCTGGTTTGGAACAACCCGGAAAGAGCTGTCAAAAACAATCTGACCAAGGCTTCCATTATAGAGGAGGTGGATCAATCACTCGAGCGCTTACAGACAGAGTATATTGATGTGCTGCAATGTCATTGGCCTGATCCCCATACACCTATTGAAGAGACCGCCGAAGGTTTGCGCGCTGTTGTGGAGAGTGGGAAGGTTCGACATCTGGGCGTCTCCAACTTCTCACTGAAGATGACCAAAGAGCTGATGCAGCATTGTGAGCTGGCAACCTATCAGGGGCTTTATAATCTTCTGGAGCCAAATGCCACGCATTATCATAATATACCGCTGAGTTACCGTAGTCGTGATGAGATCATTCCGCTTTGCGAGGAACATGACCTCAAATACTTGCCTTATAGCCCCTTGATGCAGGGATTGCTGGCAGGAACTTTCAAAGCAAGCGGTAACTTTGATCAAAATGATGATCGTGCCAACAACCCGAAACTGAATTCTCCGCTATTAGAGCAGTATCTGGGCTGTGCTGACGAGTTGAAAGCTTACGCTGAAAAAGCCAGTATGCCTCTGGCCCATCTGGCTATGGGGTGGTTGATGGCACAGGACGCTGTCGGGCCCATTATTACCGGGGCCTATCAGGAATGGCAGGTGAAAGAGAATATAGAGGTGACAACACGCTCTTACGATGCTGACCTTTTGACAGGCGCTGAAGGCATCGTTGCCAAATGGGCGCTTTCTTAAGGTACAGAGAGCGATCCAACAAAACCCAGTTCTGAGGAACTGGGTTTTCACTTCGCAACCCTGAGCCAAAGTGTCTTTAATATATAGGCTGTGCCCTCATAACTTGGTCGACTACATTTAAACGCAGCTACAACACCCGGATCGCTGTCTCCAAGATCAGCATTGGTTTTATTTTCAGACACAAACCCAATCTCCTTCTCTTTCATAAATCGATAGGAAATGGCTGTTGGACCACGGAGCTCCAGAACATGTCAAAGAACCGTTTCGATGCCTGAGTGAACCTATATATCTGGCATGAAACTGGCTGTTTCCCCTTGAATGATATTATCTGCACTGTGTCCGAACCTCAATTCACTCAGTCAGGTTTGCGATGAGAAGACCATTAATGAGAAAGCAGCCCGACTGACGTGCTTCATTGGGCCTGAAATATCTTCATCTTTGCATAGTCAAGACTACATGGAAGAGATCGCTATTCTTTGAACCTGGCAGATTCGAACGGTATGAGGCCTCAAAACAGAATATGAAGATCACGCGCTTAGAGATGTGAGACAGGATTTCTGGTCTCTCTGACATTGCTTTTGCAGGATCGGGCAAATCATCAAAAGCTATCCCCAAGACTACGTATTTTTACTCTTGTGTGTAATGCATTTAAATTTGTAGGTTTCGCGCACACCAAGTGGTGCCTAACTAATCACTGTCAGCGACGGCTTCTTGCTAAGCCAGATCACTTTCGCTGTATGGCATCGCTATCCGTCTGTGCCTCCGCCATGGAGGCAACCGCGTTGCCAGCTTCCGCCCTTTGTGCGTGGAACCCATTTCTGGCAGTGATCGTATAGGCTCGCCCATGAGCTTTCGCGGCAGATGGCTAACAAGCGGATCATGGCTCTTGGCTGAGCTGCTAAATCCACGTGACGTGCGCACTCGGGCTGCATGCGTGGATATCTGCCAATAAACAGGACCAGTATGACTGATCAAACCTGCGCAGATCTTATCCCGGCCCCCGAAGGGCCGTCCAATCTTATTGATACTGATTATGAAGTAGGACAAGACAATATTACGCCGCGAATCGCTGGTGTTGCGTTTGATGTCCACAATATCGTTTTCACCATCTCCAGTATTGCGATTGCAATTTTTGTTGCGATTACTCTGCTCTATAAAGACGCTATTGGTCCGGTCTTTGGTGATCTACGTGTTTGGCTCACTTCTAGTTTTGACTGGTTTTTCCTAATTGCCGGCAATATCTTTGTGTTGCTTTGCCTCTTCCTGATTGTGTCTCCACTGGGAAAGGTTCGCATCGGCGGCAGAGATGCAAAACCAGATTACAGCTACAGCGAATGGTTCTCCATGCTATTTGCTGCAGGCATGGGCATCGGCCTTGTCTTTTACGGCGTGGCTGAGCCACTTGGCCATTTCTCTTCCATCACTTCTGACAGCAGCTGGGCCCCATTGGGCGGTGAAGCGCTGAGCGGTGCGGAAGCAGAACGTCTTGCCATGGCGTCCACCATCTTCCATTGGGCTTTGCACCCGTGGGCAACTTACGCTGTGATTGCGCTTGGTCTGGCTCTGTTTGCTTATAACAAAGGCCTGCCGCTGACCGTCCGCTCTATCTTTTATCCAATTCTGGGTGAGCGCGTTTGGGGTTGGCCGGGTCACGTGATCGATATTTTGGCTGTGTTTGCCACCTTGTTTGGTCTGGCAACCTCTCTGGGTATTGGTGCGGAACAGGCTAATGCTGGTTTGAACCACTTGTTTGGTCTGGAAATCACGACAACAACCAAAGTCATGCTGATCATCGCGATCTCTGGTATTGCACTTTGTTCTGTTGTTATGGGTCTGGATAAAGGCATCAAACACCTTTCCACCTTCAACGTGATCACCGCTGCGTTGTTGCTAGGTTTTGTTCTGCTGGCTGGTCCGACATTGGACATCCTGCAGAAGCTGTTCTGGAATCTGGAAGCATATCTGGAATATCTGCCAGCACTTTCCAACCCAGTTGGCCGCGTTGACGATAACTTCCGTCAGGGTTGGACAACTTTCTATTGGGCTTGGTGGTTCTCCTGGGCACCGTTTGTGGGCATGTTCATCGCTCGCATCAGCCGTGGCCGCTCTGTTCGTGAGTTCATGATCTGCGTGCTGGTTATTCCAAGCGTTGTCACCACTCTCTGGATGACAGCCTTTGGCGGCACAGCGATTGAACTGGAAGCAACTTCTACCCTTGGCAAAATTGCAGGCGCAGCGACTGAAATTCAGCTGTTCGAGATGCTGAGCAACTTGCCACTTGCTGAAATCACGTCTGTACTGGGTGTTGTTCTGATCATCACATTCTTTGTGACGTCTTCAGATTCCGGCTCTTTGGTGATCGACACTATTACAGCTGGCGGTAAGGTGAATGCACCGGTTCAGCAGCGCATCTTCTGGGCCTCTTTGGTTGGTCTTGTTGCGATTGCATTGCTGCTTGGCGGTGGTCTTTCCAGCCTTCAGGCAATGACGGTTTCAACCGGCTTTCCGTTTGCAATTGTCTTGCTTGGCGCATGTTTTGCAATCGTCAAAGGTTTGCTTAGCGAGCCTCGATAGGCAAACTTCATACTGAAATCAAAAAGCGGCGGGATCATTCCCGCCGCTTTTTTGTTTGAAATGAGCGTATGTGAGATCGTGGTGTGACCCGCTCCAAATCAGTGGATGGTCGCGGCCAGCTTCTTGGCATCTGCGCGCATGTTGGCCGGAAGCGGGATGTAGCCGGAGGAAATTGCTGCTCCCCTTGCCTGTCCGCTCAAAACAAATTCAGCAAACTGACGCACCGCAGTGCCTGTTTTCACATCAGGGTAGACGTCTTCCGTCACCAGCCAAAAGAATGAAATGATGGGGTAAGCGCTGGGGGCTTCGGGGTTGTGGATCTCATCGATGGAGAGCGGGTCACCACTTCTGCTGATCTCCTCGATGGCTGCTTCTCCGGCATTGAGTGAAGGTGCTACGAAGTTGCCCTTTTGATTTTCCACCAGTGCCATAGGAATTCCCAAAGTACTGCCGAAGGCTGAGGGGGCGTAGCCGATTGCGCCATTGTTCTCGGTGATCTTGGTGACGACCTCAGAGGAACTTGGCACGAGGACAGCGTCTTTCGGGAAGGTTTCCAGTGGCCAGATGCTGGCGGATTTACCGGACCATGCATTTTCGGCGGTGTACAGGTGCTTGGAGAGGGCGAGGTTTGCGCCGCTGGCATCACTGCGACCAACAATGGTGATCTTCAGTTTTGGCAAGCGCAGGTCCGGGTTCACCATGCGGATTTCGCGGTGGTTCCAATATTGGATAGAGCCGTCGAAGATACCGGAAAGTGCGTTGCGTGTGAGCTTCAAGTGGCCGACGCCCTCAATATTGTAAAGAATGCCGAGCATGCCTGCGGTGATGGGGATCTCCAGCAGTTTGTCCTCTATGGCGACAGGCTCATCGGCAGTATCAACATCGAGGTCTTGCTCCAGGATCGCTTCCAGCGGAGCGCTGGAGACAGCAAAATCGACCTTGCCAGCTTGCAATGCCAACACCCCTGCTCCACTGCCGATCGGGTCGTATCGCACTTCGATTTCAGGGTTGGAGGTTTTGAAGAGGCGCAGAGTTTCATTGAACAGGACGTCGGGGTACATGGAGCCCGCTCCGCTCAGTTCCTCGTAGGGTTCTGCTTGGGCGTAACTGTCCTGAGCCATTGAGGAGTTAATCAGAAAACCGGTTGCCAAAAGCGAAAGGAATGAAGCAGCTAAAATCTGAACGCACAATTTTGGAGAGATCCGGTTGAGCATGGCACATCTTTCTCGGAGATTTTCCAATATGTAGACGCTGGTGTGCGTCATTTTATGCTGAAGGGCGGCTATATAACCGCCCGCGCAAGGCCCCTCATAACTTAGATTTTATAAAGGCTTTCTCATTGTGGGCTGCGGTATTCTTTGAAAACTTTAGCTATAGAAATACAGCATTGGTTTTGCTTGATCTTAGGGAGAGATTTACTTCGCTGAGGCATGGTCTGCACACGCAGAAAATCGTACCCAGACAAAGGTGCGGAGGATGGCAAAGAACAAGAAGCCACTTCAGTGGAGCAGCAAGGCAGACACCACCGCGCATGAGCACAACAAGCAGGTGCTGAAGACGGTGCGCCATTTGCTGCGCGCACACGAGACCGGCTGGTTGGTGAAGCGGCTGAAGAAGTGGCCACCGACGGACCTGCTGCAGTTGCTGACTGCCCTGCCCCTGCCGGACGCTCGCAAGTTGTTTGCGCTGTTGCCTATTCGTCCTTCTACCAAGATTCTTGCCGAGCTTTATCCGGATTTTCGGGCGGAGCTTCTCAAAGACGGGACCACCACGCGGCTGGTGGAGATTCTCAATACGCTGAAGGAGAATGATCTGGCGGATACGCTGGATGAGTTTCCGCAGAGCTTGCTCGACATCATAGTGCCGCAGCTGGATGCACAGGCGGAGATTGAGGAGCGGATACGGCATGGGGAGGATACAGCCGGACGGTTGATGAGCCGGAAGTTTGTGGCGTTTCATGAGGACTACACGGCGGAGAAGGCCATTGCGGCGATCAAGAGCCAGTATGATCTGGTGGGGCGGTTTCGCACGGTGTTTGTGGTTGATGCCAAGCACCGGCTGGTGGGGCGGCTGGATGTAACGCGGCTTTTAACGCTGGAACCGAAGGTGCGCATTGGGGATGTGATGGACGCCAATGTGCTGGCGGTGTCTGCGGAGATGGATCAGGAGGATGTGCTGCGTAAGGCGGCGAAACGGCAGATCTCCTCCATGCCGGTGATTGATGTTGACGGGAAGCTGATTGGGCGGATTACGACTGAGCAGATGAACCAGATTGTGCGGGAGGAGCTCTCCGAGGATCTGATGTTGATGGGCGGGGTTTCGCCGGAAGCGCGGCCATCTGACTCCGTGCGCCGGATCATCAAAGGGCGGCTACCGTGGTTGATGACAGGGTTGATTGGGTCGGCTGTTGCGGCGCTGGTGGTTGGGTCATTTGAGGATGAGCTGGAGAAGGCGGCTATTTTGGCGGCGTTTATTCCGGTGATCATGTCGATGGCGGGTAATTCCGGGCTTCAGGCGTCTGCTGTTGCGGTACAGGGGATTGCGACGGGGTCTATCTGGACGGGCAGCACGCTGTTTCGGCTTTGGAAGGAGTTTTGCGGGGCGCTGTCTAACGGGGTGATTGCGGGAAGTGTGCTGACTGTGCTCATCAGCATTGGGGCCGTACTGTTTGAGATTCATGATCCCGTGTGGCTGGCGCTGACGGCAGCGTCGTCGCTGGTCATCGTCACCACGGTTGCGGCGATGGTGGGGGCGACGGTGCCTGTGGTGCTGGACAAGATTGGCATTGATCCGGCAGCGGCGACGGGTGTTTTCATCACCACCAGCAATGATGTGCTTGGGGTGCTGGTTTACTTCACCACCGCCAGTTTTCTTTATCTCTAGTCGACTTGTGCCCTGCCCTGCTGGTCCCTGTGGTTGGAGCAGGCCTAACTATCCTCTCTTTAAGGCATTCCTACGAGAAAATCAGGCCGACAGCAGACTTTCGAGTCGGCCGATCATGGGTAGATATCAAATCTGACAGGCGGCGTTTATGGACTATTGAGAAACTGGCAACACAGCGCCGCCGCAAGATCCCTTCACAGAGGCTCGGCCATCCCAAAACTCTTACCTGAGCTCTGATAAAACCTAATAGAGCCCCTACAACGATGGAAAACAGACCTGTCCGGCAAGCTTTGTACAGCGGAGCATGCCGGACGACCTAAGTATAGCACGAGCAGAGGCACCTAGCATCTTAGAGCGGACATAGGGACTCGCAACACTGCAAAGGCTACATCGTCAAATTTTTAACAACGGCTTCCTTACCCTGATGGGCCTTTGTTTCGCTACGTCGCGCACGCTCTCGTCGTGCACGCTCTCGCAGGACCTCAACGTTTTGAATTCCATCCCAATAGTTATCAACCCACTGCTCATTCACAGCTGTCTCTGCCTTTGTAGCCGAAAAAACAGCGCGACCAATCTTTCGGTCAAAGGATTTATCCAGGCTCGCATCATCTGTTTTCAGTCGCTCATGACCATCGCCTGAATGCCGGATGAGTGAATCGAGTTCCACATCAATGAAACCCATAGATTGAAGAGTGCATTTCATTCCGATGACGTTGAAGAAGGTACACGATGTTGGATCATAAGGGCCTTTTACTTCACCGGCAGGGCAGAACATCATCGGGTACTGGCTCATCGAAGTGAGAATGCCGCTCTCAACAATCATGGTGCCGCCTGGACTTAGGCATTCTTGAAGCTTTTTCATCACCCAAAATGGATATCTGAGATGATAAAGAACACCGGCAAATATAATGACGTCGAACTTTCCGAATGTGTCTTGGCGGAGGTCATTTACGTTCATTTCCACCATCTTGACCTTCGATTTCCGGGCTGGAATAACGATTTCAACTGCGCCGGTCGATATCAAGTTATCAACCCCAATGACTTCTGAAGCCCCTTTTTCTTCTGCATAAAAGCTAAAGAGGCCATCGCGGCAGCCGATGTCCAGAACCCGTTTCCCAGTGAAATCGATCTTATCGAGAGATTCGATCACCAAATCCCACATGTATTTAAAATGCGGACGTCCGGGTGTCTGAAGTCCAAACGGAAGATCAATGATGTGATAAAATTGGTGCCTTGTTAGTTGTTCTTCAATCTGTGTTCTGGTCAACGCGGTCATTTAGAAGCCTTCGACAGTACAATAATGCCTCCGGAGAGCGGAGAAAAATAATAATGGCGAGAAACTCTACGGTAGATTAAAAAATGGCGCAATTTACTAAAAGTAATGACCGAAAATGCCCAGTGTAACCATGTCAGTTTATGCGATTTGTTGACTTTGTAATGAGCCTACGTGTTGTTGAAGATCTACTGGTTGTACTGCGATTAATGCTCAGTCATGAGACTGAGCCGGGTCTTGGCGGTGCTCTCTTTTCTCTTCGGTAAACTCAAGATAGTTTTTGTTTTATTCGGCACCTACTGAGTTCAGAGAGGGAGGGATTTTTATGGAACAGGAACAGAGTTTCAGCCACAGCGAAGGTGAGGCTGGGGAGTTTGAGGCGCGGGGGTTGCGGAGTTATTTTGAATATCGCGACCTTGGCGTGGCGGATGCCACCAATGGGGCTGTGGTTGCGCATGTGATTAAAGCGCGTGAAGGGCATAATGCGACGGGGCAATGGCATGTGCATGATTGCTCCTTTCAGTTTTATTATGTGCTGAAAGGCTGGGCGCGGTTTGAGTATGAGGGGCATGGCATCCGCACGGTGAAACCGGGGGACTGCGTGGTGCAGCCAGCGGGTATTCGCCACCGCGAGATTGAACATTCAGAGGATTTTGAGCTGATCGAGATCGTCTCGCCTGCCAATTTTAGCACCCGTGCGGAGGACGAGGCGACTGAGTCTGCTGAAGCCTGAAAGCAAAACCGGGGCTTGTGAGCCCCGGCGTGTTTTATAAAATCAGCGCTGCGCAGCTGCTGGTTTTGCGCGGCGTGGTCTGTTGCTCTGACTACGGTTTGGGCCGTTTTTCTGAGCCGGACGCGCATTGGCGTTTGGTTTGCCGCCGCGGCCACGACCTGCGTTTGGCTTTGCACCAGCTGGTCTTGCGCCTGCTTCACCTGCTGGTTTGCTGCCTTGTGCGGCACCCTTGCAGCCTGCACCGCCAGCTGGGCGACCAGCACCACCGGCTGAGCGGCCAGCACCGCCACCTCCACCACCGCTGCGGCGACGGTTGCCTTGCGGGCGTTTGTGGCGCTTCAGCTGTGTTTGTTCGTTTGTTGGGTCATACGCAGGCATTTCACCGCCTGCCCAATCGCCATCCCCAGACGGGATTTTGCGGCCAATCAGGCGTTCAATGTCGCGCAGGTATGGCTGTTCTGTTGCATCACACAGGGAGATGGCAACACCGCTTTTGCCTGCGCGGGCTGTGCGGCCAATGCGGTGAACGTAAGCTTCCGGCACATTCGGCAGCTCGTAGTTGACCACGTGGCTGACGCCATCAATGTCAATACCGCGGGCAGCAATGTCTGTTGCAACGAGGATTTTGATGGAACCGTTTTTGAAGCCATCAAGCGATCTTTCGCGCTGGCGCTGGCTCTTGTTGCCGTGGATGGCTGCGGAGCTGAGGCCTGCTTTGTCCAGATGACCGCTGACACGGTCTGCGCCGCGCTTGGTGCGGGTGAAGACGATGGCGCGTTCGATGTCTTTTTCCGACAGGATTTCCTGCAGGGCAGCTCGCTTTGAGCTTGAGTTGAGGAAGCGAACGGACTGCTCGATTTTCTCAATTGGACGAGAGACCGGCGCCACGGAGATTTCACGCGGGTTGGTCTGGAATTCTTTCGCCAGCTTGCGGATCTGGTGTGGCATGGTTGCGGAGAGCAGCACTGTCTGGCGTACTTTTGGCAGTTTGCCAAGAATACGGCGGATGGCTGGGGCAAAGCCAAGGTCCAGCATCTGGTCGGCTTCGTCCAGTACCACTGTTGTTGTGGCATCCAGCTTGATGCCACCGGTGCTCATGTGGTCTTCCAGACGGCCCGGTGTGGCGATCACAATGTCCAGACCTCTGGACAGGGCGCGCAGCTGTGGGCCGGGCTTTACACCACCAAAAATAACGGCAGTTGATGGGCCGATAAACTGGCCGTAGGTGCGCACGCTATCGGCGATCTGCGAGGCAAGCTCACGGGTTGGCGCAAGGATAAGCGCACGGCAGGTGTGCGGCGCTGGTTTTTTGCGGTCTTCTGCCAGACAGGTCAGCAGCGGCAGCACGAAGGCTGCGGTTTTGCCGGTGCCTGTTTGTGCGATGCCGAGGATGTCCTCGCCCGCTTTCATGTGCGGAATTACTTCACGCTGGATTGGGGTTGGGGCTTCATAGCCCTCTTCTTTTACGGCGCGCAGGATAGGCTCTGCCAGGCCAGCTTCGTCAAAATTCTTCACTCTCGTTCTTCCAAGATGTGCAGAGCACGCCCCCTGATATGGGATCAGGAAGATGCTCATAGATTAAACGCCAGCATGTCCCTCGCAGACAAGTGTCTACGCGGCCAGACTGGCTAAAATTGAGATCCATGGAGTTTGAGAGGAGCTTTGAAAGCGACCTAGAAACGCTGCGGACCACGGTGCGTGCCCGTGTTACATCCCACTCGAGCAGGCTGCCTTGCTGAATATATTGCAGGCAGCGGGGTGGCGCTCCAAGCATTTGCCCGATGAGCGCGTTGCCTCGGGAGATATAGGTAAATGCGCGGGAATGCAAGGGGGTGGGTGTGAGATGATCCACGCAAAGCCCTCCTCGCCGCCGTCATCCTGTGCTTGATGCGGGAACTAGAGCGACCACTAAAGCCCTCACGCTAAGTCCTGATACAGATCACGCCACGCTGGGTTAAGTGTTTCAATCAGCTTCAGTTTCCACGCTCGTCTCCAGCGTTTCAGCTTTTTCTCGCGAGCGATCGCATCACCAATGCGCTCAAACTCTTCGTAATAAACCAGCTGAGAAACCCCATAACGAGCCGTAAATGAGGTTGCCACCTTCTCCCGATGCTCATGAATACGGCGTGCCAGATTATTGGTGACGCCCGTGTAGAGCGTCCCGTTTCTCTGACTTGCGGTGATGTAGATGTAATAGGGCATGTCGTAGTTTGCAGGTGCCCGTGTGGCCTGCCAACTGCGTGATGTGGCTAGGATGTTATCAGGGGTTAGTTACAGCTAGATCCCGCATCAAGTGCGGGAAGACGGCGGTGGGGGCTTTAAGGTTTGCCCAAATGCCCCTAGCCGTCATGCCGGACGAGCGAAGCGAAGATCCGGTATCCAGAGCTAAGCAGTAGGGCGACGCTCACAGCGTATGCCCGATGAATGCGTTGGCTGAGGAGGCGTTTGTGAGCATGCTGTAGTTTGTGGGTGTACATGCAGATTGCCAACCGTGTGATATGGCTAGGTCGTTATCTGAGGTGAGTTCCGGCTGGATCCCGCATCAAGTGCGGGAAGACGGCGGTGGGGGCTTTATGTTCTGCCCAAACGTCCCTCACCGTCATGCCGGACGAGCGAAGCGACTATCCGGTATCCAGAGCAAGACAGGAGAGCGGTGCTCACAGCGTATGCCTGGTGAGAGCGTTGGCTGAGGAGGCGTTTGTGAGCATGCTGTAGTTTGTGGGTGTACATGCGAAATGCCAACTGCATGATATGGCTAGGTCGTTATCTGAGGTGAGTTCCGGCTGGATCCCGCATCAAGTGCGGGAAGACGGCGGTGGGGGCTTTAAAGTCTGCCCAAACGTCCCTCACCGTCATGCCGGACAAGCGAAGCGAAGATCCGGTATCCAGAGCAAAGCGGCAGGGCCCAGCCCACAACACTTGCCTGATGAGTGCGTTGGTTGAAGGGAAATAGGGAAGATTGTGGGAATGCAAGAGGTGGGGCGTAAGACATCTAAGTTAGATTGAAACGCTCTTTAAGCTCCTCGACATAAAGTGTCATCATCAAATAGCTTGGCAATGGAAGCCCCAAACGAGCTGCTTCTTGTTCTGCAGCATCAATCATCACCTGATCTTCCGGGGCTGTCGTTCCAAACATCGCAAGCGAGATAATCGCACCATTATCTGCTCCTTGCTTGAATGATGCACTCATAGGCTTTTGCATGGTAAGCTCGGTAAATCTTTGAGCTATTGCCATACCGCTCATATTGGAGAGAGCAGAAAAGCTTTCTTGGAGTACATAACCTCTATCAGTTCGGCTCAACTTACCTTTGGCAAGTATCAACGCAACCATGCTAGCCATGGACCCAAAGAAACCTACAACAAACTCATCCTGCCAAAATCCTGCAGGGATACCGTGGTGGTGTTGAAATATTGCATACGGCTGCTTAACCATCTCGATGGTCTGTCGTGTCACCTTTTTCCGAAAACCACCAAACATGCAAAATCCCTTTCGCATCACCATGCCAACGTTGCAGCTTAAGGTAACTGTTACTGTCCAAGCATTTTGCAATCGAATTTGGCTAGTCGAACGATGCAAACATAATGAAGAGAACAGCGCCGACCATCACCACTGTCTACATCCAATCTTCGTCGAAGCAGTTATAATTGCAAGAAAATTTTATACAACTAATGCATAATTCATCAATAAACAACAGCAAATTCGAAATACGCATTACTCTCTGAAAGTTATGAGATAATTGTAGTTCATCTGTAAATCATAACTGATCAAGCCAATATCGAAAGAGCTACTGCTTGCTAGATCCCGGCTCGGAGGCAGGGATGACGGTGGTGGGCGTCGTCAGCGTATCCTTGGGGCAACACCTCCGCCTTCTTCTGCAACTTTTCGTTGACAGGGGCACGGTTCCATTCCACATTCATATGTGAGGCGTAGAAACCTCTGAAAAGCGGCTACCGCTCCCGTCAACTAGCGGATTTTTTGTGTCTTTTTTCTAAGGGCGCAAACCCTTTGCTATGAGCGGGAGGGCGGTGAATACAACACCTCCTTCGGGGGGGAATAAACTCGCCTGTCTTTTCCAGGTTTCTAACCTCCCGCTCGCCAGTGGGTCGTAGAAAACTCCTTGTCGTGCGGATCTTCAACAGCCAGAAAAGAAGGCTTTGAATATGGACGACACTGCATGCGCCTGTGGCGCCACAAATACTCTTCAAAATGAAATTGACGAAGTAAACGTTGCTGTTTCTGATCTTCAGAACTTTGCTTACATGCAGCATCTAGTGCTGTGCGAGCGGATGAAGAACAGTTGTGAGCGGGATGCTTTGCTCACTTTGCATTGTGCACTATCTGACCGCCTAGAGGCACTCAACAAGACCTGCGGAATTTTAACTGATGCGTTGTCCGGCAGCTCCTTCCCTAGAGGATTATCCGGTCACGCGACACGCAGCGTCGCCTCTCCAACATTGGTCAACACTAAAACTGTGTCTCTTGATTAGATCACCGTGAACGGCACTCCAAGGGCTGGCAGCACCACCCTTACACAGCCCTTCATGAGTGTCCTGCTGGTCTGCGGCCGGGCGAATTGTGCCCGCAGGCCAGCATCTTTGTGTCTGTTTGGTTGAGGTGGGATGCCGGGGTTACAACTCGAACCTGAATACCATTGAGACCAGTGCGACCAGCCAGAGGAGCTGGACTGCACGCTCCCACAAGCCGACCTGTTTTGCGATGGCCTCCAACTCTGCCTGCGGGGCTCCGGCGGCTCTTCTTGTCGCCAGTTTCTTCCAGTTGCGGCCAATCATAAGACCGCCGATCAACACAATTGCGAGGCTGGCTGCAAACCCCAGCGAGATGGACCATGGCACGGCATCAAAGCCACCCAGAAGATGGATGAGCCAGAACCCGCTGGCGATAACACCCAGACCGATCAAAGAGCCTGCAACGGAGGCTTTGCGCAGGTAGATCTCTGGCGGGGCTGCTTTTGCAAGGTTTTCGCGTGCAAACCATTGGGCTCTTTGCTTGCCGCTTATTGTCATGCCAAACCATGCCGCAATGAGAAGAATGTGCACAAAGCGTGCGATGAGGTAGTCCATTCCTTACTCCAAACTCATGAGGATCCGCAGAACATGCCCCTGCGGCAAACTTCAGGAGACGGATAGCATCGTCCAAATTTCGATTATATGATAAAGAATTGTCATCAGCTGCTCATTTGGAAGACGAATAATGTTCAAAAAACCCAGCGCAGATCGTTTGCTTGAGTTTAAAGCTATCGTGGATTGCGGGAGCATCATGGCGGCAGCAGAGCACTTGCAGATGACGCGGCCCACCCTGAGCCGGCGTCTTGGTGACCTGGAGAAAATGCTTGGTGTGAGGCTGCTGCAGAGGAACACACGCAGTTTGTTTCCAACCGTTGCCGGCAAGGAGCTCTACCACCGTGCCACGCGGGTTGTTGCGGATATTGATGCGGCATGGACGGCGGTCCAGAATTACGACAGTGAGCCCAGTGGTCCGTTGTGCGTTTCCTTGCCCGAGAGCGATATGCTGGCCGTGCCGTTGTTTACCGAGTTTGCTGCCAAGTATCCCAAGGTCTCGCTGGATGTGGTTGTGACCAACCGCAGGACTAATTTTCGCGCTGCGGGTGTGGATGTGGCTATGTGCTTTGGGCCAGTGCGTGATCCCGACCTGATCGTGAAGAAGCTGTTTCTCAGCCGCAGAATACCAATGGCCACAAAGGGCTACCTTGATGCAGCGGGTACCCCTGCAACGCCCGAGCAGCTTGCCGACCACAAGTGCATTACTCTGCGTGACTCTGATGGTTTGCCGGAGACCCGATGGCCGACAACTGCTGGCGGTTCAATTGAGATTCAGCCGCGGTTGCTGAGCGCCGGGTTCCGGCTGATGTTGCAGGCGGTCCATTCCGGGTTGGGGATCGGCCTTTTGCCTGAGAGCGAACTCGCCAAGAACCCGGAGCTGGTTGCGCTGTTTCCTGATGAGGTGCAAAGCCTGAAAAACTTCAGTCTGGTTTATGTGGAACGTGACTTCCAACTGCCACACGTCCGAGCCTTCGTTGATGAGGCAAGCATCTTCTGGAAACGATGGATTGAGGAGTGGTAGGGGCGTTCAGCCGGCACGAGGCCCAGTAGTTCTGGCAGGGCTGTCATGGATTGGAAAGGGTGTGCTCCGAAAAGGTTTGTTGGGGTTGGGATGTTTTCTGGTGAGTACACAAAACAGCGCATGCCGGCGCTGGCGGCGGCCTTCATGCCGGTGGCGCTGTCCTCAATCACAACGCAGTGCTCCGGGCTGATGCCTGCCATTTTCGCGCCGTGCAGGAACAGGTCCGGCGCTGGTTTGGGGATGCCTACATCGGTTGCGGTGAAGACGTTGTCGCCAAACCATGGCAGCAAGCCGGTGATTTCCAGCGACATGCGGACCGTGAACGGATGGCCGTTGGAGCCGACGCAGATGGGAATACCAGCATTTGCGAGTTGCTTTATCACCTGCTGAATGCCGTTGACGGGCTGGACTTCCTTCTCCAACAGAGCGTTTGACTGCTCGTGGAAGTCCTTGTTCCAATGATCGGGCGCGGTTAGGCCCTGCTCCTTGAGGTAGGCCTCTACCTCACGGCTGGTTTTGCCGACGAACATCTCCCAGCATTCCTGGAAGGTCAGCGTCCCTCCGTAGGACAGCAACAGTTTATGCAAGACGCGTATGTAGAGCGGCTCAGAATCCACGAGCACGCCATCACAATCAAAAATCACAAGCTTAGGTGGGACCGATAAAAAAGGCACAGCAATATTCCCAATGGCAAAACGGGAGCGTAGCTTTTGGATGCGGGTGTGGCAAGCGTGGTTTGAATGGTGGATTCTGTCAGGACTATCCAGCGACTTTACGCATGAGGGCTTCGATTGGGCCGCGTTTGAAGTATCTGCTCCAAATGAATGCATAGATTACGCAGAGCGTGCAGAAGATGCCAGAGGCGAGGAAGGCTACTTGCGTTGTCTGGCCGCCGAGCAGGCCAAGCTCGTCCATTACGCCCATTCCCAGTAGGATGTGAGCGAGGTAGAGCGTCAATGTTTGACGGCCTGCCGGGTTGACAACAGTCAGCACGCCAAGGTCTTTCAGCAATGGGGCTGCGCGCAGGCATATCCCGACAACCATCGAGGCAACAGACATGCCTGCCATGAGGTAAAACGGCATGGGTGGGATGGGATTGGTTGTGACCAGATCCACCAATTCCGGCTCTACCATAGCGATGAGTGGTTGCAGGTAAGCGCTGATAGCGTTGACGAGCAGGAAGACCAGAAGGCCGCCGAACATGAGCGCGTCTTGCGTTTTGGTAGACGAGAGTTTTGAGCGACTAAGCATCACGCCAAACAACATGAAACCAAGCCACGGGACGACCGGGTGCCAGCCGTTGAAGAACAGGTTGCGGATGAAGCCGACGGGTGTCCAGAACTCAGGATAGGTCAGGTCGGTCCAGTTCCAGCCAGCCTCATAATCCAGCGTGAGAACCATGAGGACGGCGGCACCTGCCAGACCAGCAATAAGCCAGCCCAGAGCACGGGTGCCCACTGGCAACAGCAGCGCACCGAAGAGGAAGTAGAACGCATAGTAGTGCAGAATGTCAGCATCAAAGATGAGCATGTTGAGCAGGCCCAGCACGAGCAGGAAGGCAGCGCGTTTGAACGTGGTGAAGATGGTGAGATTGAGCTCCCCTTTCATCCCAGCCAGTCCAAGGCCGATGCCAGCTAAAACGACAAAGGTGGCTGCCGCGCGCCCTTCCAGTGCGTGGATGATGTTACTGAGCATACCCTCAGTGCCTTCTGCGCCCATCACGATGGAGAAGTTGACGATCACCATGCCCACGAAGGCGATGAACCTGGCCAGGTCCAGCCCCTCTAGTCGCCCGATTTTTGTTGCTGCAGCCATCACGTTCCTATCTGACCGGATGTGGCCTTTACTGTTCGTTCTGCCTCCTAGAGCACGCTGCGTTCATTTACATTCACGCACCGCACTCTCACATCTTTGTCGGAGCAAATTCTTTTCGTTTGCTTGAATCCAATCAAACGGAACACGCTCTAAACCCCAACGGGTTGTATGCCCTTTACCTTCTTTGTAATGCCGCCAAATAAGGTTTGGATTGCAAGTGCGCTGGCGTCGTTGGTTGCGATGTTTCCGGCCTGCGATGTGCTTGCTGCTGCGTATAAAACAGCGTCCAGTGAGGCGATGATCCAGCTGTTTGGAATGAAGGAGAGAATGTCGCCTTCTTCCTTTGCGCGATCAATTAAATCACAGAGTTCCTTGTCGTGGCGCTTGATTTCTCTAGCAATTTCGGGATCATCCCACACGTCGGGATTCTTCCAGAGGAAGTGACAGGAATCTGCATAAGGCACCAGAGCGCCTACAATGGCTTTGAGCTGTTCAAACGCTTTGCGCTTGCCTTTGATGGCTGCATAAGACGCTTCGTCCATCTGGTCTAAAGCGCGCAAGGCCACGTCACGCAGCAATTCCTCACGTGTGCCAATAACACGGTGAAGAGTTACGCGCTTTACGCCTGCGGCCTCTGCAATATCTGCCAGAGACGCCCGTGGCTGATTGTTGAGCACACGTACGGCTGCTTCCAGCAGTTTGTCTTTTGTGGTGTTGTTCAATGGTATCGACATGATACTTATATGTATCATTAGATACACAACTGTCAATAAAAGTCCTGTAATTTTCTGCAGGAAATAAGAAGGTTAGAAGCCCATGTTTTTTCTCAATACAACGGATTTTTTATGAATATTATCAAAAGAATGCGCCAAGCTTGCTTTATGGCATCGGCTCTTTTCGTGAGCGTGTTTATTAGCCCCCCAGCCTTTGCTGACCATTGGGTGCCCTGGGCGTTTTCGTGGGATAAGAATGGCGCAACTCAGCACCACATCAGCCCACAACAGGGCTTGAGCAGAATAAAGACAACGTCTCTGTGGAGCCCAGATGGGGAGTTGCTGGTAGTTCAGCTGGTGTCTTCCAAAAGCTTCAAAAAGACGGTTGAGCTGCTGGACAAGGACATTTCCTCCAAAAGCAATCCGGAACTGATCGCCCGGTATGGCACGCTTCTTACGTATGGGGCTTATATGTCTGAGGATGAAGGCGAGATGGCTGAGCTGGCAACCCGTGCTGACGCCTACTTTGACCAAGCATTGAGTAAGGATAAGGCCAGCTGGGGTGCTTGGCTTGGGAAAGCAACGCTCTATGGCTTCTCTCAAGAGCGGGATCTGCAAGCCTCCTCTATCAAGATCCTGAAGTCGATGATTGAGGCGCAGCAGAAAACCAAGTCCAACTGGCATCATGTCTACCCCTATCTGGTGCTTGGGGCGATCTATGAGCGAAAGCGAGACATTCTGACTGCTAAGGAAATCTGGACAGAAGGCCTACAGCACTTCCCCAACAACGAAGCGCTGCATACCAAAATGATCGACTGATCCTGATGTGCTGGCGAGATAGCTTCTTGCCAGCCCTCTTCTGCTACTTCTTCTTCAAGGCCTTGATGAACGAGTGCGCCGTTAATCCGTGGAGGATGACACTAAGGCCGATGGTGGTGACAGCAGTTGAAGCGATGATGGAACTGCCCGGTAGGTTCGCATCCAAAACGATGATAGCGAAGACGATGCTTGCAAGCCCTCTTGGGCCGAACCAACCAATAAAGAGCTTTTCCTTTGTGCTCAAAGGCTCTCCGCGCAAGACGAAGTAGACAGGCAGAATTCTGACAACTGTCAGGCTGAGGATGGAGTAGGCCAGGATTTCCCAAGTGAACTCATGCAGGACAGAGCCGATGATAGCTGCACCGAAAATGAGCCATGTCATAAGGGAGAGCGAGTCCCCTATTCCTTCGGCTGAATCCAAGAGCTGCTCTTTGTAGGGCTTCTCCAGCCAGCCGAAAACAATGCCGCCGACAAAGGCAGCAATGAACCCACTGCCGCCTGCCAGCTGTGCGATTGAGAAGCAGCAGATCGCCAGAGCAACAACGGTCACCTGCTCCCACGTTTTGGATTGCTCCTTGGTCTGGAAAGAGTAATCAATGATCTGCCCAGCGAGAATGGCGATGCCGATCCCCACGAGAACACCAAGGCCAATCTGCTCAGCAAGCAGCTGCGCCGCCATTTGGTTCAGGTTGCTAATCAGGGATGGATCGGCTGCGATTGGTAGCAGAGAAAACACGATTGGGACGCAGATACCGTCGTTTAACCCACTCTCTGCATTTAAGGTTCCTCTGATTTTGGCTGGTACAGAGGGGTCAGTCACCACGGCTTTGCCAAGCGCTGCATCCGTTGGAGCAAGCAAAGCGGCCAGAATCGCGATCTCGATGACGGGAAGTTGTGGCAGTAGCGCCATCCCGGCACCGATGCCAAATATGATTGTGAGAGGCAGCCCTACCAAAAGAAGGCGTCGTGGAAGGTCAATATTGGTGGCAAGGACTTTGAGATTTGCTTTGGCAGCGTCCGTGAACAAGACAATGGCAAGGGCCAATTCGGCCAGTGTCTTAATGGATTCATTGGTGAGTTTGACCTGAAACCACTCCAAGCCATCATTGCCAAGCAAAAAGCCAATAATGCAAAACAGCAATGCTCCATTGATCGGCTTTTGCTCCAGCCGTCGGCTCATCACGCTGTACAAGAAAACCACTGCAAAGATGACGGTCAGATTCTGATAGGACATTTGGCCATTTTGATCCCGGCGGTATCCACCATCTGTAATGAGTGGATCGCCTTTAGGTTGCGCATTCCCGATACTCTAAGAAGATAGTCTTTGCATTGGTTTAAGCTGTACAAGCCGATTTGCCTGAGCTTCTCAACAGTCTCATTTGTGTCCGGAGAAAACCTGTGTTGAATAATCAATCACGATTTGCTCGTCCTCAGCCCAATATTCTTGCAGAATCTGATCAAGCTCATTCAGAAAAACTCCGTTGCTTGCTTTGATAGCTGCCTGTACTTTTGAGGAGGATTTGGCCATTTCAACAAAACCTTGATGTGACATGGTACGAGACCAAGGGAACCGCCGGACATCTGCCTTTGCAAAGCCTGCCGTTTGCATTTCCTGCGCATAGTCGAACCTGCGGTAGTCTCTGGAGTAGCCGCTGTTGTGCGTTTCGATCAGAGTTTCATAGGCGTGCATGAAAGCGCTACCTTCCAGCTGCCGATTGTTCTCAATAATCACCAGACATCCTTGTGAGATGAGAACACGCCGCGCTTCTTTGTAAAACTTCGGTCGATCAAACCATTGCGCGGCCTGTGCGACGGTGATGAGATGAAAGGCATTGTCTTTGAACGGAAGCTCTTCAGCAGCGGATAGATGCCAAGAGATTTCTCCCGCCTTATCCATCGCTTTTGCCTGAGACAGCATGTCTTTGTTGACGTCGCAGCCTGTAAACTTGCTACCTGGTGACAGCTCCAGAAGTTGGCGCGTCAAAATTCCGGTGCCACACCCCACATCCAGCAGGCCCCCCTGCTCTGCTCCCCTTGATGCCGCCAACCGATCCACGATGTGGTTTAGCGCATCCAACGGATAGCGCGGACGGGCTTGATCATAGATCTTCTGCAGGCCGGAAAATGCGTGATCATTTGCAACATTCATAGGACATCTCCATATTGCACACATAAGTATACAAAAATATGACCTATCTCAAGTTGTTATTGGCAGATCACGCAAGAGCCCTTCAAAAATGGGATGTTCATTTTCCGAAGTTCGGAAGGATCAACACTGTGATGTTTGACGTAAACTCACTTGTTCAATCTGTGCCGGGCACGTTAGGTTTCTGCCATGAAAACAACGAATGATATCATTGATGGTGTCCCGGTCATCGAGAAGCTCAGTGTTGATGAGCTTGCTGCTGGGAAGCACCGTTTCTTTTTTAAAGCCTCCACGGACTCCTTGGGAAACTATCACCGTATTCCGGTGATCGTGATCAAGGGTGCTGAGCCGGGAACGAAGCTGTTCATTCAGTCAACGCTGCATGGGGATGAGGTTCAGGGGGTGGATGTGATCCATCAAGTCCTGCCGCATCTAGACCCTGATACGTTGAAGGGAACTGTTGTATTGGTACCGGGAGCAAACCCTCCGGGCATGCAGCTGGCTTCACGCTATTACCCTTCGCAGAATGAGACGCAGACCTTCACAAACCTCAATCGCATGATGCCGGGGGATGCGAAGAGCTCAAATGCTGGTAGCCGGTATGCCCATGCGCTTTGGCATAATCTTTACATGGGCAATGCAGATATCTTTCTGGACCTGCATACCCAGTCAACCGGCACTGCATTTCCGTTGTTTCTCTTTGCTGACTTTCGCAGTGCAGATGTGTGCCGTCTGGCAGCGCTTCAGCCAGCTGATCAGATCCTAGAAGATGACGGTATTGATGGCTCGGTTGAGACTGAATTGGTTCGCGCCGGTATTCCATCGCTCACGGTTGAGCTGGGCTGTGCCAATGTATTTGACCCGGATATGACCCAGCGCGGCGTTCAGGGCATTTTGAACACTATGATCGACTACCACATGATTGCGGGTAAAGTGAACCTGCTTGGCATCGAAAGCTATGTGGGGAACGACGATGTGTCGATCACTGCAGATACTGGTGGATTTGCCCGTGTGATGGTGCAGCTCAATCAGGAGGTTTCCAAAGATCAGCTGGTTGCCACCATGACAAACGCTTTCGGCGATGTTGTTGCAAAGTACACTGCACCTTGTGATGGGCGCGTGCTTTCCGTTTGCACAACTCCTTTGCGAGAGCCGGGCGCGACCATCGTACAGATCCTGCGGCGGGTATAGACTTCCAAGTGAGAGCAGGCAGCTTTATATCGGCCTGCTCTCGCCTTTCATTTACGCATATCGTTTGGCACCGACAACGCACCCAACCACAACAACTGTCGCTGCAATCATCATTGAAGAGATCGTCTCCTGAAGCAGCAGCGCTGCGAGCATGAGGCCGAAGAACGGTTGCAAGAGCATGAGCTGGCCAACACCTGCAGCGCCACCCAATGCCAGCCCGCGGTACCAGAATACAAAGCCAACCAGCATGGAGAAGACGGAAACGTACATGAGGCCGTACCACGCGGTGGACTGACTATCTGGCAGCTGAGCAGGTACACTCAGGATTGCAGCGATCAGCATGACTGGAAGAGCCAGTACAAGCGCCCATGAAATAACCTGCCACCCCCCAAGCTTTCTTGAGAGTGTGGCCCCTTCCGCATATCCAAGGCCGCACACGATAATTGCGCCAAACATGTAAATAGAGCCGAGCAGTGAACCCTCTGCATTTTGTGAAAGCGCGAACGCCGCGACTGCCAGACTGCCGACGCCTGAGAACACCCAAAAGAATGGCTTTGGTCTTTCCCCTCCTCTCAAAACAGCGAAGATGGCTGTCGAGAATGGTAAAATGCCCATCAGAACCAGCGACTGCGCTGCCGTCATCTGTGCAAGCGCCAATGCAGAAAGCAGCGGGAAGCCTATCACCACACCGAGGGCAACGACTGCCAACGATATGATATCCTGCCGCTTTGGGAAAGGCTGCCTCAACACGCTCAGCAACGCAATACCCAGCAGTGCAGCAATCACCGCCCGAATGCTTGTCAGAAAAAATGGATCAAATCCGGCGACTGCTGTACGTGTTGCAGGCAAGGAGCCGCTGAAAATTATGACTCCGAGCAGACCGTTTCCCCAACCTGCTGAACCTCTTTGTGCCAGTGATGCTTGCATCATTCACCTCCGTTTTCCGTTTTTTATCGAGGTGGGGCTAGGCACAACAGCCACAAAACAATACAATTACGAGAAACTGTACTGCTACAATCATCAATACAGCAGGTGAGATGTAAAATGGCTTATGGGCAGCAAACACAACGTGTGATGCAGGCGGTGCGCAGCAAGATCAGCAGTCGTGCGTTGGAACCGGGTGAGAAACTGCCGAGCATCCGGGGTTTCGCTTCCACAATGAAGGTCTCCGCCTCCACTGTGGTTGAGGCTTATGACCGACTTGCTGCCGAAGGGGTTATCTTTGCGCGCAAAGGGGCTGGGTTTTATGTCTCCCCAAAAACTCAACCCTTTTCGGTTTCAGAGATTGGTCCGCATCTGGACAGGGAGATCGATCCGTTCTGGGTCTCTCGTCAGTCGCTGGATACCGGAAGGGATATGCTCAAACCCGGATGTGGCTGGATGCCTGCGGACTGGATGCCGAATGCATCCCTGCGCAAGGCCATTCGAAATTTGAGCAAGGCGGATGATCATTTGCTTTCGGATTATGCGAGCACGCGAGGTGCCAGCAATCTGAGACGGTTGCAGGCCCGGCAGTTTGCGGCAGAGGGCATTGAGGTTGATCCGAACCAGATCTTGCTGACTGGTTCTGCTACCCAATCTATTGATCTGTTGTGCCGGTTTTTGCTGCGCCCCGGAGATAAGGTTCTCGTCAGTGACCCATGTTACTTCAACTTTCAAGCAATTCTAAAGGCGCATCAGGTTGAGATTGTGAGTGTGCCCTACACCAAGACGGGCATGGATTGTGAGCAGTTTGAGCAAGCTGTTGTGGAGCATAAGCCGCGTTTTTACATCTCCAACACCTCCTTGCATAACCCTACGGGGGTCACCCTCTCTCCTCAAGGTGCTCATAAGATCCTGAGTATCGCGACCCGGCATGATCTCATCCTTATTGAGGATGATGTGTTTTCTGAGTTTCTACCAGAAATAACACCGCGGTTGACAGCCTTGGGCGGCTTTGATCGCGTGATCCGTCTTGGCAGCTTTTCAAAGACACTTTCGGCTTCTGCACGTTGCGGATACATCGCTGCCAAACCAGAATGGATTGAAGCTCTGGTTGATCTTCAGGTGGCCACGAACTTCGGTGGTCCAAGCCCAATCACCACGGAGCTGATTTATGCCTGCCTGAGCGATGGGTCCTACCGAAAACACATGGAAGCCCTGCGCATTCGCCTTGCCAAAACACGCCGCGAGGTTTCTGCCAATCTGGCCGAGTTGGGTATTCAGACCTGGCTGATGCCAGAAGGCGGCTTTTACCTCTGGTGCTCCCTGCCCGAAGGCATTGATTCAGCCGAACTCGCCCGTGCAGCCCTGCAGCAAAACATGGTTCTCGCTCCAGGTGATGTTTTCAGCCCAACCCAATCTATGGGCCAGTTCATGCGCTTCAACGTCAGCCAGATGGGGAACCCGATGACCTACGAGATACTGGCAGACGTGATGTGCAATCTTTAGAAACTGTCTGGTTGCCTTGTTTGGTGCACCACAAGCTCTCAAAGCTTCGCTCCAAGAGCTTGTGGTTGGGATCACAACGCTACAAATTCATCTGCGATCAAGGCTGATTTTATCTGTGCTTTCAACGCAATTTGGTCCGTAAGCTGAACATAGATGAGTGTGCCGTGTCTGGCAGGTTTCTTTAATTGAAGAGCCTCGTCATTTCCGTCAAGAAGAGCACCTCGCCTGGCAAGCTGTTTTACGACATTTCGTGATATTCCCAGTTCCTGAGCGAGCAATCTGTCCAGCCTCAGGTTAACAGGCACTGCTGCGTTCAGGGTGATTTCGAGATCTGTCCAGTCCTGTACTGTGCCTTCCACGATGTGCTTATGAACGGCAATCGACGTTTCGCCTTCTCGTGACGCAGCTACGGCGGGCAAACCCGTTTTATCAAAGGCATACCTTTTCACTTGCTCAGGGCAATTAATTTGCAGTGCTCCCAGTAAATTCGGCGCGATCTGCTTGCGGTTGCGGCGTTCGATTATCGGGCGATTCCACGTGGCATCGCAAGTCATGCATTTGTAGATAAGCCATGCATCCAGCCTGGAGCCATTTGCATTCAGACGGAACTTACCCGATGGCTTGAAAGGTTTAAGAATGCCGCAGTTCTTACAGGGAATGACTGGGTGTGGTGGGTTTTCTGGTTGAAGGGTCCAGACGCATTTAAGCGATTTCGACATGCTTTTAGGTTTCCACTTGTCAAAAAGCGGATGCGCAACATGACGCCGTTACAGCACACGGTAAGGCTAAGGATTTTATAGAAAGCGGCGCGCAAAAGTGCGCAGGGATAGTGCCAGAAATCACGAGGCCAAACCGGTCTCATGCCACCATCCGCACAACAAAAAGCGCGCCGCAAAAGAGTATCTTTTGCAGAACAATGATAGGCTAAAAGAGACCGGTGATTACATAGGCAAAATTGATTTCTCACGTTGTTAAACTAGGCAGTCAGCCCTAGCAAAACATGCTCATCAGTGAAAGAGGCTTTGAACGCTGCGGAACTTTCCGAAAGCTTGCTGTGGCTTTACCGCAACTTCTACCTAAGCCCTAACAAGGATACTTTTGGTGTCAATATACAAAAACCCCGGAGCAGGTGCCCCGGGGTCTTTTTTCGAGCCGCAATGTTTAGCTTGCAGGATTGGCGTTGGACTTAAGCTTTCGCTTTAGAGGCTTTTTTCGCTTTTTCCTGCGCAAGATCTACAACATCCTCCGCGCGGCCCTCTACGTAGACGCGACCGTAGTAACCATCGAGAAGGAGCTGTTTGATCTCATCGATCAGTGGGTACCGTGGGTTAGCTCCGGTGCACTGGTCATCGAATGCTTCCACTGCGACTTCGTCGAGCTTCGCCATGAACTGCTCTTCAGTGATGCCCAGATCTTTGAAGCCTGCAGGGATCTCAAGAGCCTTCTTGACGCTTTCTACCCAAGCAACCAGTTTCTCAACCTTTGCTTCACGGCTGTCTCCAGCTGCTGTGAGGCCCAGATGGTCAGCAATATCGCCGTACCGGCATTTTGCCTGAGGGCGCGCATACTGAGAGAATGCGGTCTGTTTGGTTGGGTTATCATTTGAGTTGTAGCGGATCACGTTAGAGATCAGCATGGCATTGGCCAAACCATGCGGTACGTGGAACGCTGCACCTACTTTGTGAGCAATAGAGTGACAAACACCGAGGAAGGAGTTCGCAAATGCGATACCTGCGATGGTTGCGCCATTGTGCACTTTCTCACGTGCATTCGGGGATTCAGCACCCTTTTCGTAAGATTCTACGAGGTTCTCTTTGAGGAGTTTGAGAGCCTGCAGAGCCTGACCGTCAGAGTATTCGTTTGCCAGAACAGAGACGTAAGCTTCTGTTGCGTGGGTGATGGCATCAATGCCGCCAAACGCTGTCAGAGACTTCGGCATGTTCATGACAAGGTTCGCATCCACGATTGCCATGTTTGGTGTGAGTTCGTAATCCGCAATTGGGTACTTCATGCCGGTTTCGTCATCAGTCACCACCGCGAACGGGGTTACTTCAGAACCGGTGCCAGAAGTGGTTGGGATTGCAACCATCTTGGCTTTTTCGCCCATTTTAGGGAACTTGTAGATACGCTTACGAATGTCCATGAAGCGCAATGCCAGATCAGCAAAGTCAACTTCCGGATGTTCGTACATGACCCACATGATCTTTGCTGCATCCATTGGGGACCCACCACCAATTGCAACAATCACATCTGGCTTGAATGCCTTACACAGGTCAGCGCCTTTGCGCACGATGGACAGTGTTGGATCAGCCTCTACTTCGTAGAAGACATCTGTTTCCATGCCCAGGCCTTTGAGAACACGAACAGTCTCATCAGCGTAGCCATTCTTGAACAAGAACCCATCGGTTACGATCAGTGCGCGCTTTTTGCCTTCCAAATCACCCAGAGCGATTGGCAGACAGCCGCGACGGAAGTAAATGGATTCAGGCAGTTTGTGCCACAGCATGTTTTCAGCTCGCTTCGCAACGGTCTTTTTGTTGATCAGGTGCTTTGGACCTACGTTCTCACTGATGGAGTTACCACCCCAAGAGCCGCAGCCCAGTGTGAGGCTTGGCGCGAGGGAGAAGTTGTAAAGGTCACCAATGCCGCCGTGGGATGCAGGAGAGTTGATGAGAATACGGGCAGTCTTCATCCGACGGCCAAATTCTTTCACGCGATCTGCACAACGGTCCTGGTCTGTATAGAAGACTGAGGTGTGACCGATGCCGCCCATGGTGACGAGCTTTTCAGCGGTGTCACATGCGTCTTCAAAACTTTTTGCCTTGTACATGGCAAGCGTTGGAGACAGCTTTTCGTGTGCGAAGGCTTCGGCTTCGCTGGCTTCGGTGACTTCACCGATCAGGATCTTGGTGCCAGCAGGAACCTTTACGCCTGCCATTTCGGCAATTTTTGGTGCTGGCTGACCTACGATAGCTGCGTTGAGACCGCCGTTTTTCAGCAGTACATCTTTAACAGCCTGAAGTTCTTTACCTTTCAGCACGTAGCCCTGGTGGCTGGAGAAGCGCTCTTTAACCTGCTCGTAGATTTCCTCGACAACAATGACAGACTGCTCAGATGCGCAGATCACGCCGTTATCGAATGTCTTGGACATGAGAACAGAAGCAACGAGGCGCTTCACGTCGGCAAACTCATCAACCACAACCGGGGTGTTACCTGCGCCCACGCCGATGGCTGGTTTACCAGAGGAGTAAGCTGCCTTCACCATGCCCGGGCCACCGGTTGCGAGGATCAGGTTGATCTCATCGTGTGTCATCAACGCGTTGGAGAGTTCCACTGTTGGAACGTCAATCCAGCCGATGATGTCTTTTGGCGCGCCAGCTTTGATCGCTGCATCCAAAACGATGCGAGCAGCTTCATTGGTTGCCAGTTTTGCACGAGGGTGTGGGCTGAAGATGATACCGTTGCGGGTCTTCAAAGAAATCAATGCTTTAAAGATCGCAGTAGATGTCGGGTTTGTAGTGGGAACGATGCCGCAGATGATGCCTGTTGGTTCTGCAATGGTGATGGTACCAAAAGTGTCATCTTCATCGAGGATACCGCAGGTCTTTTCATCCTTGTATTTGTTGTAGATGTATTCGGAAGCAAACTGGTTTTTGATAACCTTGTCTTCCATGACGCCCATACCGGTTTCTTCAACCGCCATACGGGAGAGTGGGATGCGAGCATCCGCAGCAGCCAAAGCCGCCGCACGGAAAATCTTATCTACCTGCTCTTGTGTGTATGTAGCGTAAGTCCGTTGCGCTTTCTTAACCCGAGCAACCAGGGCGTCTAATTCTTCGCGATTAGTGACAGGCATTCTCTTCTCCGTAGGCAAGATCCGAAGCAGAAACGTGACAGACTATCCGTAGTTGTCACAAAACAGCTCTAGGGAGGAAACCGCTCTTCTGTTCGACACAGATATTATTGGGTCACATTGTACTTTAGGCGCATGACTTAAGTCAAAAATCAGAGATATATGAATAGGATGTCATAAAACTGGCCATCTGAAGGCTGCTTTCAGAGACTGGAATCACCATAAAAGCCAAACTTGTCATTTATTGCATAGCATTGCATACAGTTTTCACTGGTGATGCCAGTGATATTATACTTTTATTTCAATGACTTAATGATGAACGAGAGTAGGCATATGACTGAGAGGCAGCAAGCGATTTGCTTATAGGACAAGTACTCTGTCTTATACTGTGCGAAAGTTCTTTTTCTGCAATAATTTGACGGTAGTTTCACCTAGTGCTTGTGAATAGTGCGCTCTGGCTGCACAAAATACGATATTACCCGTATTTAATGTGACTCATTTTTACAAATTCCATGAGTCTGGCAGGTATTGGCGACTTACAGATCCCAAAACGGACAGGAAGCTGTAAAGGTATTGTATTCACCACCTATGGGATGACGCAGCTCAAGCGTCTGTGCGTGAAGCTGCAATCGCTCTGAGAACATCAGCGCCTCTCCGTTTGCGTAGAAGCGGTCTCCCACAATGACATGCCCAAGCGCGAGCATGTGTACGCGGAGCTGGTGAGAGCGACCTGTGACTGGCATCAGCTTTACAAGGGTCGTCGCTTCCTCACGGCGGACAACTTCCCAGCGCGTGAGTGCTGAACGGCCCTGCTCATGGTCAACCATCTGCTTTGGGCGATTGGGCCAGTCACATCTTAAAGGGAGGTCAACCTCCCCTTGATCCTCAGAGACATGTCCCCACACACGGGCAATATAAGTCTTTCGCGTCATACGCTTTTCGAATTGAAGCCCGACATGACGGTGTGCGTCTTTGTTCATGGCCATAACAAGCAGGCCAGAGGTGTCCATATCCAACCGATGGATGGTTGTTGCTGTTGGGTAGGTGGATTGTGCACGGCTTTCCAGACAGTCCTTATGCTCATCTGCGCGACCGGGTACACTCAGCAAACCACTTGGCTTGTTGAGGACCAGAAGCTGCTCATCCTGATGGACGACATCAAGAAAAGGCTCCATAGGCGGTGCATAGATAAAGGATGGGCTCGGACTGTTCATGGGGGCGCTTATAACGGCTTGCGGGCAAACGTCAACGGATGAGCCACTGCCTGTGTTGTACGAGACTGCGACGGCCCCATATAACCGTCAGTATCCTGTTTTATGAGGCTTTCATGATTGGCAATTTTAATTCTGAGTTTGAAAAGGTCACTGACTACTGGTCCCCTCGCGTCGTCGCTCAAGTGAACGACCAGTATGTTAAGGTCGCCAAGGTCAAAGGAGATCTCGCCTGGCACAAGCATGATGAGGAAGACGAGCTCTTCTATGTTGTGAAAGGCAGTGTCATTATTGAGTACGAAGGGGAAACCGTTACCCTGAATGAGGGCGACTTTCATGTTGTCCCCAAAGGTAAAATGCACAACCCGGTTGCTCAAGAGGAATGCTGGATCGTGCTTATCGAACCTGTCGCCACAAAGCACACGGGCGATGTTGAGACTGAGAAGACGAAGTCTTTGGCAGATCAGCTGGCATAACGCCCTACTAAGGCAGCAGGGCTAATCCCGAATAAGCGGAATCTGGTGTCTTTACATTCAACGCATGCTGAATTACGCTTACGTTAACACGATGCCTGATGCGTAATACGTAGTGCGCTACCTAGGACACCTTAGGCATCTGCCCGGATTTTTCAAACACTGTAATTTAACAGATGGAGGGAACAAATATGAGCATGGACGCACTTTTGAATGACCTGAAAGGCCGCGTAGAATCCAGCGACTTTGACAGCTCAATCAAGTTTGACTGTGGTGACGAAGGTGTTCTGGTGATTGATGGCAATTCCATCTCCACCGACAACAAAGACGTTGATTGCACAATCGGCGTTACCTTTGAAGACCTTCAGTCTCTGATTGCTGGCGATCTGGATCCAACAGCAGCATTCATGCAGGGCAAGTTCACTATTGATGGTGACATGAGCGTTGCAATGAAACTTAGCCAGCTGATGTAATCTCGGCTGCTAAAAGATCGTGCATTCGGGCCAGGTGCCCGGATGCCACATAGACTAAAGTCTACGCGGATTCCTGCATTCTATGCTCGATAAGTTGCTGCAAAAACATCGCCCAGTGCTCGATATAAGCCTGCTTATCTTCTTCTTTCATAAACAAACCATCCGAACTGATCAGACCTGTCATCATCTGACGTGAAGCTGTGATGAGCGTCCGCGCGATTGTTTGACTTATTTTATTACTATCGAATATCGCGAGAATTCGATCGTCAGTCACTTTTGCGAAATTATCGAAGGTGGGTTTGATGCGGCGACGCAGCGAGTCCTCTGTTCGCGCTGCAACAAGAATTTCCACCATGGTGAGATACTCAGGAGAGTTCGCCTGATTCGTCCACCATTTGATAGTCAGCTCAGAAATTCTGCTTTTATCCTCACCGATTTCGTTCAACCACTCCAAAGTTAATCGAACGGATTTGGCGAGCAACCTTTCCAGAACAAAGACCATCAGATCTTCTTTAGTCGGGAAATGATGCTGCAGCGCACCCTGCGAAAATCTGGTCTTTTCGGTAATTTTCTTAATAGATGCACGGTGATAGCCAAATTCGTGCAAACAGCTGATAGCCGCAAGGAGGATCTCCTTACGCATGCGGTCACTCTTCTCTGCCTGAGTAGATTTTCGCGTTTCGCCGGTATCTTGAAAATTATTTTCCATGGAGCCTCACATCAACGCTTGTAAAAAAACCATATGCATGTATTTTTTTCAAGAGATAAGACGAAACACGTAGTGCATAGTTTAGGGAGGAGAAATTATGTATCGGGAGCGTCAGTCCACTGTTGGAACCCTAAGGGAGAAGGTTTCCATGCACACTGTTATTATTGGTGATCCACATCCGGCATTTTCCAGAGCACTTGCGAGTATCTACTCCAATGAATGCCATGGCGTGAATGTACTTGTGACAAAGAGCTTTTCCGAGTTGCAGACTTGGGTAGAACTTCACCCTTCCGCAGTGGTACTTGTGAACCCTCGTATGAAGGGGGCACCAGGACTCGGCACAGCATCCGCGCTGCTGGAGACCTATGAGATTTCCAGCCTTGTCATGCTGCTTGAGCAAGACAATCCGGGCCTTGCGGATTATTTCATCGCCCGCGGTGCAAGTGCAGCTGTTCCAAAGACTGCTGATTTTTCTGTCTTCAAAGCGATTTTGACCGGCGGCACTGTTGAGGTGACCACCGAGTCCGAAGATGCACAGAACGCGTTTGGTATCGACTTTTATGAAGGTCTGGCCAATCTGACACGTCGTCAGGCAACAATTCTGACGTATCTGAAAGAAGGTAAGTTGAACAAACAGATCGCTCATGAGCTCGGTATCTCCGAAGCGACCGTGAAGCATCATGTTTCTGCACTGCTGAGCACTCTGGGCTTTTACTCCCGCTCTCAGCTGGTCGCAATGATCAATGAGCTGGGCATCAACGTGGATTATCGTGGCGGGAACCGCAAAGCGGCGCGTGCCAAGACCAATGCACGCCGCGGAGCCAATGGCTACAAGATTTCAGGCGCAGGCGCTGGTGTGACACCGTCCTCCACATTGCAGCCAACGTATGTTGCAGCTCCTTAAACGGAACTGACACACCTGTGGCGAGAATACCGCTCCCTCGCCGCAGATTATTCTCCTTCCTTTTACGAGTGTTACAGCAACGGCCAGTCCAACAGATGGCGTTGCTGTAGCTCTCTTGCCACAGCAAGCGATTTGTTTCTTCAGTTTGACTGTTTGCGCCTTACACGCACTTGCCGTTACGTCATCTTTTCCTCATTATTGATTTTGTAGGCTCCCAAGGCCCGGCTTCAATCTTTAAGAGGACTAGAAAACTGTGCAGCCAAGCGATTTTGCCAGTTTGAGCGACCTTGAGGTCATTTGGAGCGATCATGGCGGTATATGTCCGATCCCCACGCGCACCCTTGTTGCTTCTGATTTGCTCTTAAGCATCGGTCCCTCACCGGACAGAGAGTTCGACCAGACGTTTCAACGCATTTCTGGTGCGCTTGTACTCGCCTATGGGGATCCGCTTTATAATGGTGGGCTCCGCATTATAGATGAAGCTGTAGCGCCTGAGCAGAACCAGTTGAACCTTGTGTTTTCGTCCAAACATCAAGGCCACTTCAACACGGTTAGCCATGAGGCCTTCTACAACAACGAAAATGCGTTGTATGTTCCGTTTCGCAATTGGAGCGAAGTACATCCAGAGGACGACATCGAAAGTCTGTTTGGGGATTACTCACCCGGCATCTTTCTGAGATACGTAGTGAGTGAACGTACACGGTCCTTCCCAGATATCCTTGTAAGACTTGCAGAACGCGCCACTGGGTTACAGGTGTGTAGTAAGAACCGATCCTTGCTGTTTTCCAGCCTCTCCGAACTTCGGCGAAAACTTCCAAGTGATCTTATTCTTGTCGATGGTAGCGGGTTTGGCGGCCAACCAACATCGCGCCAACAGAAGAAACCTCTGCTTTACACGACAAACTGGATTTCGCGAGAACTGATCGAACCTTCAGAGCTGCATCACACAGAAAGCGATGTACCCAGCCTCTTTGATTTACGGCGCAGGTTCTCACTCAGCTCCTGAGGAGCTTTCCAACTTTTCTTGGCAGGATGCACATGTGCCTTTGATTTCGATGGAGGTTGATTTGGCATCAAAGCCATTCGCGCTGGCCCAACCGCTCAGAATTTCCGCGACATCATTGTCGGCAAATTCCAGCGCCTTGCCGCAGGATTCACAAATCGCAAAGCCAACCATCTCAACAGAATGACATGAAGGGTGTGCGCAAGCGACGAAGGCGTTCATGCTTTCAAGGCGGTGGATCAGACCCAATCCGATGAGTTTATCCAGGGCACGGTAGACTTGTAGTGGCGCGCGAAGTCCCTCAGAGCGAAGTTGATCCAGAATGGAGTACGCGCTCATAGGTGCATCTGAAGCGCACAGCAGATCCAAAACCAGACGCTGATTTTTTGTGAGCTTCACTTCTGCAGTTGCCATTGCCACTTCTTTCACCCTGGAGTTCGTCGCGTTCATATGCATTCACGCATCACGCTCAAACTCTTTCCTCTCAAGCGTATTCTTAATCCGAAAACCGAAACCACTTTTCGGGAATTCGCTATTGCCCTCGCTCCTTTCCCAATACTCCGTTTATGAGCCGGGATGCAAACAATGAAAGCAAAAATAAGCACAAGCTAGCCACAACGATAGATGGACCGGACGCGCTGTCAAACTGCAATGACCCTTCCAGACCAAGGATAACACTCGCCACACCGATGATAGACGAGGCAATGGCCATTTGCTCTGGTGTTCTGGCAAACCAGCGCGCTGTAGCAGCAGGGATGATCAGGAGCGCTGTGATCAGCAGAACACCCACGATTTTCATAGCAATCGCGATAATAGCAGCCATCATGACCATAAAGACCAGCTGTGTCAGGTCAGGATTGAAACCTTCTGCTTCCGCCAGTTCCCGATTAACCGTGGACGCCAACAATGGACGCCAGAGGAAGTACATCAAACCGAGAATGACTGCGGCACAAACATAAATTGCAATGACGTCTTCATTGCCGACAGCGAGGATATCGCCAAACAGCAGTGAGAGAAGATCGAAGCGCACAGAACTCATGAAGGCAATCAGGACCATGCCGAGTGCAAGGGCAGAGTGCGAGAGCAGCCCTAGCAAAGCATCGGTTGAAAGTGAGCCGCGTTTTTGCAAGATGAGCAGGCACAGCGAGACCGTCACAGTCACACCCAGTACACCCACCATGAGGTTGATGTTCAACAGGAAGGCAAGTGCAACGCCGAGGAGCGCTGAGTGGGACATGGTATCGCCGAAATAGGCCATCCGACGCCAGACAACGAAACAGCCAAGAGGTCCGCTTACGAGAGCAAGTCCAATCCCGGCCAACATGGCTCTTAGAATAAAATCATCCATGATTGCAGCAGTCTCCAGAATCCCCTTTGGAAGGAACGATTGTCCCGTCGGCCTTGTGGCTGTGGTCGTGATGGTGGTGGTAGATCGCAAGAGACTGTGACGCCGCATCTCCGAAGAGCTGCTTGTAGGCATCCGAGGCTGCCACATGTTCTGGTGCACCGCTGCAGCACACATGGCCGTTGAGGCAGACCACCGTATCTGTTTGTGCCATCACCACATGCAGGTCGTGTGAAATGAGCAGGATACCGCAGTTCAATTCCTCGCGAATTTTGAGGATCAGGTTGTAAAGAGCGATTTCGCCAGAATAGTCGACACCCTGCACTGGCTCATCCAGAACGAGGAGGTCTGGGCTGCGCAGGATTGCTCTTGCCAACAGAGCTCTTTGATATTCACCACCCGAAAGTTGCTGCACATTGGAATCGATGAGATGGGAGATACCGGTTTTCTCCAGCACTCTATCAATCTCTATCTTCGAGGGTTTGGCGGTCAGGCTCATCAAGCGGCGGACGGTCAGTGGCATTGTCCAATCCACGGCAAGCTTTTGAGGAACGTAGCCAACTTTGAGGTTGGGTTTGCGTTTGATCTTTCCGGCATCTGCTTTCAACACGCCCAATGCGGTTTTTGCAGTCGTGCTTTTACCAGCGCCATTCGGCCCGATGAGCGTTACGATCTCACCAGCTTTCACACTCAGAGTTACATTCTGGATCAACCAACGACCTTGTCGTTTGATCCCAACTCCATCCATCTCAATCAATTGCACAATAGGCACCTCAACTCACCGTGGGCAGCACCACGAAGGGGATGGCTTTTATATGTTATGTAATAATATTACACAAATAAAATATTCGTTGATTTCACAGTGAGTGCAAAAAAGCCGGAGCAATGCCCCGGCTATTTGATGCTTGATTTTCGGAGTTTCGCTTATGCAGGTTCGCGCATTGCCCGGACAGCCGTTTCAACACCGCGCAACTCTGCAAGGCCGCGTAGACGACCTACCGCCGGATAACCCGGTGCAGATTTCATTTGCAGGTCTGAGAGCATGGCATGGCCGTGATCTGGCCGGAACGGGATTAGATCATCAGAACCCGCTGCTTTTCTGCGCTCTTCTTCATCCACCAAAGCTGAGATCACACCAACCATATCAACGTCGCCGGTCAGATGATCTGCTTCGTGGAACGACAGCGGATTGTCTTCGCGTTTGGTCGCCCGCAGATGGACGAAATGAATACGCTGCGCGTATCGCTCTACAATGCCTACAAGATCATTATCAGGCCGAACACCCAGAGAGCCAGTGCAGAATGTAAAGCCGTTCTCAGGTACATCGACTGCCTTCGAAATATATTCGTAATCAGATTCAGTGGAGCAAACCCGCGGCAAGCCCAAAAGAGGACGTGGAGGATCATCCGGGTGGATTGCCATAAGTGCACCGGTTTCTACACACACTGGAATAACCTCTTTGAGGAACAACGCCAGATGCTCTCGCAGTTTATCTGCATCCATGCCGTTGTAGCGTTCCAGGTGGGCGCGAATGTCTGCAACTGTGTAGGATTCTTCTGAGCCTGGAAGCCCTGCAAGGATCGTTTTGACCAATCCGTCTTTATCTTCCTGAGACATCCCCTCGAAGACAGCAGTTGCGCGTGCAACTTCTTCTGCTGAGTATTCTTCTTTAGCGTTCGGGCGCTCAAGAATGAAGATATCAAAGGCTGTGAAGACATCTGCGTCAAAGCGAAGACAGGTCGCGCCTGTTTCCAGTTCATAGGTCAGATCTGTTCGTGTCCAGTCCAGTACAGGCATGAAGTTGTAGCAAATCTTGGTGATGCCACAGGCCACCAGATTGCGGATGGACTGCTTATAGGTCTCGATATACTTTTCGAAATCCCCAGTGCGCGTTTTTATATGTTCATGTACCGGAACACTTTCGACAACAGACCAGACGAGACCGGCAGCTTCGATCTCATCTTTGCGCTTTTGAATTTCTTCAACTGGCCACACTTCGCCATTCGGGATGTGGTGGAGAGCAGTGACAATGCCCGTTGCCCCTGCCTGCCGAACATCTTTGAGGGTGACCGGATCATGTGGGCCATACCAGCGCCAAGTCTGTTCCATGTTTAGCTCTTTGCTTTTCAAATTTTGGGGCCAAGGCCCGGTTTAACATTTCACTTCGGTTATTTTTTGAGATCGTTCACCGCAGCCAGCGGATCTGTATCAAACAGGTACGCATCAAATGCAGGGTCATCGACATCGGAGAGTTCCAGCAGTGTCATTCGCACATTCTCCAGATGCTGCCACATGGCTTGTCGCGCCATTTGTGGGTCCCGGCATTGCAGCGCGGTTAGGATTGCCTGGTGATCATCCAACCATTTGATCTGATAGCCTTGGTCGAAAATGCGCTGGTGCAGTTGCTCCCACATGCGGGAACGCTTGCGCAATGTCCAAAGGTGCTCAACAGATTCGGTCAACACGGAGTTCTGGCTCGCCTGCGCAACCAGTCGATGGAACTCCTCATCAGCTTTATGGCTTCCAGAACCGGATTCTATCTCAACCCGCTCCTTTGCCAGCGTCTCACGCATCTGCATCACATCGGCTTTGGTTGCCATTGTTGCGGCAAATGCTGCGATATTGCTCTCTAGAAGCTGGCGTGCCTGCAGCAGCTCAAACGGCCCGATGTCCTGTTCCAATGAACTGTCTGGTGTCACGTCACCCGGCAGACCAAGAACATAAGTACCCGAGCCTTTGCGCACATCAACGAGGCCCTGCACTTCGAGCATGATCATCGCGTCTCTTACCAATGACCGGCTGACGCCCAGATCTTCAGAAATCTTGCGCTCTGTGGGGAGCTTGTCACCAATGGCAAATGCACCGTTCGCCAAATCGCGAACCAGTTCTTCTGCCACATCCTGATAACGTCTTCTGTTCGAGTCTAATGTCATGGTGCAATCCAGATCAGTTTTTCGCTTTCAGCTCTGCATAAAAATCTGCAAGAAGTTTGAAGGCTGTTTTCTTGGTTTTCTTGTCTGAGGCAATCAAGCCTTTGCGGTTCCAACCTTGCTGGAACATATTCTGTCGACGTTCGACACGGAAATCATAGAGAATCCAAGGTGAGATGCCCTTCACGAATTCTCGCTGGCGCAAGGTTGCAATTTGCTTGCGGTAGACCTCGGCCATATAGCTTTCACTAAAGAAGCCCTTTTCCAGTTTCCCTTCACCGATGTAACCATCAGCACCAGTTTCAGAGATGACCACAGGTTTGCCCGGCTCGGAGTTGTCCAGGAAATCGATCAGGTCTTCGAAGTTCTCCTCATACCAGCCGTAATACTCGTTGATGCCGATCACATTGATGTGCTGGATCAGGCGATCCTCGATACGGTTCTTGGCATGGTTTACGAGACACGCAGCCGAGGTCAGGCGTGTTGGGTCTATCTCTCTTGCGGTATCGACCAGTTGCTTCATGAAGGAGAGGCGCTCGTCTGTGTCCGGATTCTCATTGCCAACAGACCAGATGACGACAGATGCTCTGTTGCGATCACGTTTGATCAGCTCCTGAAGCTGATTTCTTGCGTCTTTTAGGGTATTCGGGTTCTTGAAGTCGATTGCCCAGTAAACCGGTATCTCTTCCCAAAGAAGAATACCTTCACGATCGGCCATTTTGGCGGCGCGTTCATCATGCGGGTAGTGGGCGAACCGCATGAAGTTGCAGTTCAGCTCCTTGGCATGTTGGAACCGTTGCTCCAGATCTTCATCACGTAAGACTTTGCCGGTGAACTCGTCATCCTCGTGCACGGAGATGCCTCGGAAAAAAATTGGTTTGCCATTGAGCAGAACGTCCGTTCCAACCTGCTCTATCTGACGAAATCCGATCATGTCTTCAACACGATCGTCTCCAACTGAGGCTGTTACCTGATAGAGGCGTGGGTGCTCTGGTGACCACAGTTCTGGCCTAGCTGGGATGACCAGTTTTCCGAATCCGTCTTCATCGACGGAAACCTCAGTCTTGATGCCCAGTTCTTTGAACTCGACTGTAACGGATGCCCTGCCCGGACCGCTGACTTGCAGCTCAACCGCGATTTTATCGTAGGAGTTATCGGGGACTAGGTAGGCGAAGAAATCTGAAATGAATGTTTTCGGGGTTCTATAGAGTTCAACATCCCGATAGATGCCACCGTAATTGAACCAGTCTGTATTTCGCATTGGCACGCGGTCGAGGGTGCGGGTGTTGTTCACGCACAGCATTAACCAGTTGCGTCCCGGTTTTGCGTGTTTGGTGAGCTCGACATTGAAGGGAGTGGATCCGCCGTAGTGGTTGCCGAGAAACTCGCCATTCAGGAACACCTTACAATCATACTGCGCTGCTCCAACTCTTAGGAACAAGCGCTCATCTTCTGGCAGTTCTTCCAGATCCAGCGGGCGTGTGTACCACGCACTACCTTCAAAAAAATACCATTTGTCCTTGAGCATAGACCAGCACGAAGGAACTGGAACGGTTTCGCCTGCATAAGGGTCGTAATCGTAAGGCTCAGTCTTATCTTCTGGTGCTTCTGGCGTGAAAGAGAACCATTTTTGGCGCAGGCCAGTATCCAGCAGGTCAACGCAGAAGTTCCACTCTCCGTTTAGCGACTCAGCTTTACGGCCACCTGTGAAAATCAGCGTGCTGCTGTTCAGATTCTGCTTATTGAAAGGGACGTCATAATCCTCATCATGCAAGCAAGCCAGGCCATTATCGGCACCTTCCATCCGCTCAAGCATCACTGATCCTCGTTGACCAATATTGGTTTCGTCGTTGTTGGGACCTCAGTCCGAGTTGGTCGACCTATTTAGGTGTATCTGAACAAACAGGGTGATTACGTCATTGAGTTGAAAACCGTCACACTGGAACTTCTCTACACTCAAAGAGCGCCGTCATTCCGCAACGTATGTATCAAACCAACAACCCAAACTCTCAAGCTACTGTTATAAATAGTTTAAATAGCTAATTGAGAGTTTTCTCCCCTTTCCTTCGCCTCTGAATACATCTTTCAACATACTACCGCTGGTTTGCACCTCGCCCACCTCCACATCTTCTTTTTAAAACAAGAGGTCAGAGCATTTCCACTGGTAACGTTGAAATGTGGAGAAAGGAGATCAACCAAACCTCTCTCCACACATGTCACATTTGTACAAAACTGCGACATTGTCAAACCATTTTATCATATTGGTTGACCAATAATCAAAAATCAGCAATTAATTAGGAGAGAGGTAATTTAATAGGATTCATTGGATATCCGTAGATCTGCAGATCTCCAATTGAAACCCTCTCACGAATTCAAGGTCTCTTGAGCAACACCTCAGGAGAAATTGGTCGCCCACTGTAGATTCTTTCTGCATACTAAGCCCGCGCCTTCACCTGGATTAGGGAAATAAAATGCAAGCGCTGACCAAAATAGTTAACACGATCCTCAAGGCCGTCACGGTGTCGGTTTTTGTCGTGCTCGTGGTGTGTGTGGTTTGGCAGGTTTTTTCGAGATACGTTCTTGGCACGCCAAGTACCGTGACCGATGAACTTGCTCGTTTCATGTTTATGTGGATCGGCCTGATTGGTGCGGCCTATACGCTTGGGATGCGAAGACATCTGGCAATTGACCTTTTAACCGGCTCTCTGGTCGGCAAACGGAAATTGCTCTCAGATTACTTCATCATTCTGGCGATCGCCTTCTTCTCAGGTGTTGTCATGCTTTACGGCGGCGGACAGTTGGTCCTGAAGACACTCGCCAATGGGCAGGTCTCGCCCGCTCTTCGCGTCCCAATGGGTTACATCTACGCAGCTATTCCGTTCTCTGGCGGCATCATGCTGTTCTATTGCGTTGAGTTCTTCATTGGTCTCGTCAATGGCACAGGTACAGGTCCAAACGACCAGATGCCTGACGCTGCTGATCCTGCTGCTAAATAAGAGTAAGTCTGATGGAATTTTTAAGTAGTGAGCTTCAAAGCGGTCTTATTCTGTTTGGCGTGTTTGGCGTTCTTGTCACGCTTGGTGTGCCGATTTCCTTTGCAATCGGGTTGGCTGCCACCGCAACAATCACCTTCCTGATCTCGTTTGATCAGGCTCTTTTTGTTGTTTCGCAGAAGATGGCCAGTGGTTTGGACAGCTTTACGCTGTTAGCGATCCCGTTCTTCATTCTTGCTGGCAACATCATGAACTCTGGCGGTATCGCGCGCCGTTTGATTGAGCTGGCTAAGATCGTCGGGGGGCGCTTGCCGGGGGCTCTGGCACACGTCAATGTGCTGGCGAACATGCTGTTTGGCTCCATTTCCGGCTCTGCTGTGGCCTCTGCCGCTGCAATCGGCGGCATCATGTCTCCGCTACAGCGCAAAGAAGGTTATGACCCTGCCTTTTCTGCTGCAGTGAATGCAGCCTCCTGCCCAACTGGCATGCTGATCCCTCCCTCCTCTACCCTGATCGTTTACTCTCTGATCTCTGGTGGCACATCCGTGGCAACGCTATTCGTTGCAGGGTATTTACCAGGCATTCTGATGGGTCTTGGTGTGATGGTTGTGGCTGGTATCGTTGCAGCGAAACGTGGCTACCCACTGATCCCGCTACCGAGTTTCAAAGAGATCCTCTTCAAGATAGCGGATGCCTTCCTGCCATTGTTGCTCATCTTCATCATCATGGGCGGTATTATTGGCGGCGTCTTTACTGCGACAGAAGCCTCTGCTGTTGCTGTTGTTTATACTCTGCTGCTCGCAGTTGGTATTTACCGGGAAGTTAAAGTCACCGACCTGCCAACCATCATACTTGAGAGTGCTATTACCAGCTCCATCGTGTTGCTGCTGATCGGGTGCTCTATCGGCATGTCCTGGGCCATGACCTTCTCTGACATTCCGTACGCAATTGGTGAAGCTCTGGCGAATGTCTCTGAGAACCCATTCATCATCATGTTGGTGATCAACATCTGCCTGCTGGTAATCGGCACCTTTATGGACATGACCCCTGCGCTGCTGATCTTCACACCGATCTTCCTGCCTGTTGCGACGGAGCTTGGAATGGACCCTGTGCACTTCGGCATCATGATGACCTACAACCTGTGCATCGGCATCATCACACCACCAGTGGGCAGTGCGTTGTTCATCAGCTGCTCTGTGGGCAAGGTTGCTATTCAGGATCTGATCAAACCAATGCTGCCGTTCTATGCTGCAGTGATTTCCATCCTGATGCTGGTGACTTTCATTCCAGAAATTAGCCTGTTCCTGCCACGCGTCATTCTTGGCTACGGCGGATAACAAACAGATACTTTGCAACCATAACAACACCCAACAAAACTGGTTGAAGCATAATGAAAACGCTAGGTAAGTGGTCCTACATTGAGACCGAACAGAACCGGGTAGATCTGCTCGTAGATGACAAGCATCTGCTTTCTCTGTTCGTTCTTGAAGACAAGCTTGTTCGGGTTCTTTTGCGCAAGAATGGTGAGTTCCGGCAAGGACGGACGTGGTCCATAACTCCGGCAGAAACGCCGGTACCGTTTGAAGGCCGGTGTCGTCTTTCTGTCGAAGGCTTTTCGCTGCCAGAGTTTAAGCAGGAGTTTGCAAAGGACACACTTACACTGGAGACGCGGGCTTTGCGCGTCTCCGTGAAAACACCGCTTCAGATAATCTGGGAGGCGAAATACGACGACGGGTCTTATCAGGTCATCGCCAGCGAACGGCCTACAGGCGCTTATGTGCTAGGCGTCAAAGACCACAAGAACTCGCATTTCTTCAGCCAACCAGCAGATGACCGGATTTATGGTCTTGGTGAAAAGGCTGGCAATCTGCTGCGTAATGGCCGTCGCTACGAAATGCGCAATCTGGATGCAATGGGCTATGATGCAGAGATCACCGACCCACTTTACAAACATCTGCCGTTTACGCTGACACGCACCGGTTATGGCATTTCCTATGGCGTGTTCTACGATAATCTAGCAAGTTGCTGGTTTGATCTTGGTAATGAGATCGACAACTACCATCGGCCTTACAGATCTTACCGTTCAGAAGATGGGGATCTGGACTATTACTTTATGCTTGGCCCTTCCCTGCTGGATGTCACCAAAACGCAGGTCTGGCTGACGGGCAAGCATATCTTCCCACCGAAGTGGAGCCTCGGGTATTCCGGTTCGACTATGTATTACACTGATGCAGACAATGCTCAGGAGCAGTTGGAAGGCTTTGTTGACCTGATCAAGGACCACGCCATTCCTTGCGATAGTTTCCAGCTTTCCTCCGGTTACACATCGATTGGTTCAAAACGTTATGTGTTCAACTGGAACTATGAGAAATGTCCTGATCCGAAGGCCATGACCTCGAAGTTTCTGGATGCTGGCGTTCATCTGGCTGCCAACATTAAGCCTTGCTTACTCCAGGACCATCCGATGTATGGCGATGTGGCAGAGACAGGCCTGTTCATACGGGACAGCGAGGCTGATCAGCCAGAGCGTTCCTTGTTTTGGGATGATGAAGGTTCTCACCTCGATTTCACCAATCCAGAGACTGTGAGCTGGTGGAAAGCCAACGTCACCGAGCAACTGCTTGAGCAAGGTATTGGCTCCACCTGGAACGACAACAACGAGTATGAGATCTGGGACTTCTCTGCTCGCTGTCAGGGATTTGGTGAAGAGATTGAGGTTGGACTTATTCGTCCACTTCATTCTTTCCTGATGATGCGTGCCTCTTATGAAGCACAGGTGGAGTATGCGCCAGACGAACGCCCTTATCTTATCTCTCGCAGTGGCTGCCCTGGCTTGCAACGCTATGTGCAGACGTGGACTGGCGATAACCGAACTGGCTGGAACAATCTGAAATACAACATCAAGATGGGTCTCGGCCTGTCGATGTCAGGTATCTACAATGTTGGCCACGATGTGGGTGGCTTCTCAGGTGCTCGTCCTGATCCTGAATTGTTTGTTCGGTGGGTTCAAAATGGTGTCATGCATCCGCGTTTCACGATCCATTCATGGAATGATGATGCAACAGTCAATGAAGCCTGGATGTATCCAGAGGTGACGCCCCTCATCCGCAATGCCATCCAGCTGCGCCAGCATCTCATGCCGTACTTCTATACCATGCTGCACGACATGCATGTGATGGATGAGCCGCTTTTGCGCCCAACGTTCCTTGACCATGAGAGCGATGAACGCACCTTCGCAGAAACGGATGACTATCTGCTTGGCAAGGACCTACTGGTAGCTTCTGTGATTGAGCAAGGTGCGACAACACGTGAGGTTTATCTGCCAGATAATGGCGATGGCTGGTACGAGTTCGATACAGGCGTGTATCACAAGGGTGGGCAGAGCATTGTGGTTGATGCGCCTTTGGAACGCCTACCTCTGTTCGTCCGTGCTGGTACCGTCATTCCGCTTGCGAACCCAACAGCGAAGAACACTACTGAGTGCCATCTTGATGCCTTAGCGATCTTCCCGTTCCAAGGCACCGGAAAGCGAGAGCTTGCTGTGTTTGAGGATGATGGCATCAGCCATAACTGGCTCGAAGGCGAACACAGTACGTTGCATCTCGTTCTTTGCAGCACTTCCGATGAGCAGACCTTAACTCTATGCCGCAGTGGCTCCCTCAGAACTGATGGACGGAAGCTCTCTGTTCACATCAAGGGGAGCTCTCCAAATGGCCTCACCTCGACTGTGGTCGTGAACCGGCAGCCAGTTAAGGACGACACTCTGACTTTCCTCTTTGATGAGCTTTGATAAGGCCGCCTCCTATGACTTTTGACTTTAAGAAACTCGACCTCAACGCGCTTCCAAGTGATGTTGCCGTGCCATCTTACGATCGTACTACGTTGAAACCGCGTGTTGCTCATATCGGTTTTGGTGCCTTTGCCCGTGCTCACGTTGCAATGCATTTGCACGAAACACTTGCTGCCGCTGGTGGTGATTGGGGCTTGCGGGTGATTGAGCTGTTCGGCACGCCAGACTTGTTCGATAAGTTGGCCGAGAATGATCACCTCTACACGCTGGTTGAGACAGCTGATGAAGGCACAAACACGCGGCTGCTCGGCGCTGTTTGCGAAACACAGCATGTGGCACGCGATGGTGTAGCGGCTCTGATTGATGGGCTTGCAGAAGAACAGCTGAAGGTCATTTCTCTAACAGTTACCGAAAAAGGTTATTGCGTTACGAACGGGGCGCTGGATCTGGACAATCCGATGATCCAGCAAGACCTTGCTTCCCCTTCGGCTCCCAAAACCGCAATTGGGTTGATCGTTGCCGGCCTTGCGAAACGCCGGGCACTTGGCAATGGTCCAATCACTGTGATGTCTTGCGATAACTTACCTCATAATGGCCTGCTCTGCGGGATTGCCGTTCGTGAGTTTGCTGCCAAGCAAAATGCAGAGTTAGCGGCATGGATTGAGGACAATGTATCTTTCCCATCCACCATGGTGGACCGCATTGTGCCTGCGCTGACTGACGAGTCTCGAGACCTCATCCGTGACAGCCTTGGCGGACAAGTTGATCTGAACGGTATTGTATGTGAGCCGTTTCGCCAGTGGGTGATTGAAGACAACTTCAAAGCCGGACGGCCACAGTGGGAGCTTGCAGGAGCACAAGTTGTTACGGATGTCGAGCCGTTTGAAGAAATGAAGCTTCGCACTCTGAATGGCTCTCACTCCTTCCTTGCCTATCTTGGCTTCCTTGCTGGCAAAGAGACCATTGCTGATTGTGCTGCCGATCCTGTGTTTTACGCTGAAGCGCGCAAGCTGATGGTGGAGGAACAGTTGCCCACACTGGATGTTCCGGGTGATGTGGATCTGGTGGCCTATGCTGACTCACTTCTCAAACGCTATTCCAACTCCAAATTGAAACACCGTACCTGGCAGATTGCTGCGGATGGAACGCAGAAGATACCTCAGCGCTGGTTGAATTCAGTGAGATTCCATCTGGCAAACGGCACCGACTGCCGTCATCTGCTGCTGGGTATTGGTGGTTGGATGAATTACATCCGCGCGGATCGCAATGGCGAGAGCTACGAAGTGGTTGATCCGATGAAGGAGAAGCTTGCTGAAATTGTCGCCAAAGACGGTGGCGACGCAACGACCTATGTCGATGCACTGCTTGCTATGCATTCTGTGTTCCCATCTGAACTTGTTGCTAACGATGAGTTCAAGAAAGCGGTTCACAAGGCCTACCAAGCAGTGGCAGAAAAAGGTGCCGCGCAGGCTGTCGCTGATTTGGCTGACTAGGTTTTAAGGAAAATCTTGCTCGGCCTCAGGCTGAGCAAACGCTCAAACTCAAGGGTTGATCATAGGATTGATCCCACCACTTTCAGGGCAAAAACGATGCAGCCATTTCTTGGACAAGACTTCCTCCTCGAGACTGAAGCAGCACAAAAGCTTTACCACGACCACGCCGCAGAAATGCCAATCGTGGACTATCACAACCATCTGTGTCCGCAGACCATTGCTGAAGACCGTCGCTTTGATGACATTGGTCGTGTCTGGCTGGAGGGCGATCACTACAAATGGCGCGCTATGCGGTGGGCAGGGATTGATGAGAGCCTGATCACCGGCAAAGACACCAACTTCAAAGAGAAATTCCTCGCCTATGCCTCCGTGATGCCGAAGTTTCTCGGGAATCCGCTGTATCATTGGACGCATTTGGAGATGTATCGCTACTTCGGGCTGGAAGGTGTGACCCTCTCAGAAAAATCTGCTGAGACTGTCTGGGAAGTTTGTAACGCTAAGCTTGCGACCAAACCTTTTTCAGCTCGCGGCCTATTGCAAATGCAGAACGTGAAGATGCTGGGAACGACGGATGATCCTTGTGATGCTCTGCATTGGCATAAGATGATCGCTCAGGATCCAACCTCAACCATGGTTGTCCGCCCAACCTTCCGCCCAGATCCAGCTTTCAAGATCGATAAGCCGACCTTTCCTGATTACATCATGAAACTCAGTAGAACCGTTGGTTTCCATATCGACAAGTATGAGCGTCTGCTTGAAGCACTTTCCATGCGGCTGGATCACTTTGGACGACATGGTTGCCGTGCCGCAGATCATGGTCTGGATTCCATGCTGTTCTGTCCGGTTCCGTCCGGTACTGAGCTGAACCGTATCTTCAAAGAGGGACAAAGCGGAGCAACTCTAAGTCTTGATGATGTAACTGCATTCCAGTCAGCTGTTCAGGTGTTCCTTGGCAAGGAATACGCCAAACGTGGCTGGGTCATGCAAATGCACATTGGAGCGACACGGAACAACCGCAGCCGCATGTTCAAAGCTCTTGGGCCAGACGTCGGCTGTGATGGCATTGATGACCGTGAGCTCGCTAATCCACTCAACCAGTTCCTCGACACGTTGGATCGCGAGAAAGCATTGCCCAGAACTGTGCTGTATTCTCTTGATCCAACCAAGAACGAAGTTGTTGTAACAACTGCCGGAAACTTTCAGGACGGGTCCTTCGGCGGTAAAATACAAGCTGGAACAGGCTGGTGGCATAACGATCAGCTGGACGGCATGGAACGCCAGATGACACAACTTGCGCAAATGGGATTGCTTTCGCAGTTCCTTGGCATGTTGACAGATAGCAGATCGTTCCTATCTTTCCCTCGACACGAGTATTTCCGTCGCTTGCTTTGCAGGATCGTTGGTGAATGGATGGATAAAGGCCATATTCCGGGTGATTTTGAGCTTGCAGGAGGCATGATCAGGGACGTTTGCTACAACAATGCAGCAAACTGGTTCCTTGATGAGAAGTAGGTAAGCTTTGGCCCCTGCTTTATCCCATGAAGCCCCTTGGACCATGCCTCTGGACCAAGGGGTTTCTACTATCAGTAGACTTGCTTTACTCGTCGTGCTTGTAAATTGTTTCAAGAGCGTCGGCGTGGTTATTCAGCACTTTTGCGCGTCTGATCTTGAGTGTTGGCGTCAGTTCGCCGGTCTGAATCGAGAAGCCGTCCGGTAAGATCTCAAACTTGCGAATACGCTCAACCCGTGAGTGACGCGCATTCATTTTTTTTATGCCGGCCTGTATAACACTCCGCAACTGATCTGATTTCAGAACATCTTCCGGCTTAATATTGTTCTCGGTCGCAAATCGCTGTGCCATTGCTCCATCAATGGTGATCAGAGCGCTTAAAAAGTTCTGATTGTTGCCTGCAACAACTGCATATTCGACCAATGGAATTTCCATCAGGTCTTGCTCAAGCAAGGCAGGCGAGATGTTCTTACCTCCAGAGGTGATGATAAGCTCTTTTTTACGGCCTGTGATAAAGAGATAACCTTCCTTGTCGAAGTAGCCAATATCACCGCTGTAAAGCCAACCATCGCGCAGAGATTCATCTGTTGCAGCAGGGTCATGCGCATAACCAGAGAAATTTGTACCTGCCTTACAGAGGATCTCACCATCGGCAGCGATCTTTATCGTGACCCCTTCCATCGGCTTACCGACAGAACCCAGACGGGTTGCACCAATGATGTTGATGGTCGCACCACCACAGTTTTCTGACTGGCCGTAGACTTCACGGATAACAATATCCAGTCCCGTAAAGGCCTCCAACACACGTTTGGATACAGGCGCACCACCGCTCACGAACATGCGCATTTTATCGAGGCCGATCTTGTGTTTGATCTTATCAAGTACGAGACGGTTTGCGATCTTCTTTTTAGTGTTCAGTACCAAGCCAGCAGACTTGCCGTTGATGCTTTCTTTATACCAATCCTTGCTCGTTTGAAGAGACCATTGGATGAGTTTGCCTTTGAAGCCTTTCTCTTTGCTGAGCTGCTTTTCGACTTTCTCATTGATCTTCTCAAAAATCCGCGGAACCCCAAAGGTTACAGTCGGCCTCACCTCTGGCAAGTGCTCGCCGAGACTGGTTACGGACTTGGCGTAGTAAACTGGGTAGCCAGTGTCACAAGCCTGAATAATGGTGCCACACTGCTCTGCGATATGAGCCATTGGCAGATAGGAAATATAGCGGTCAGCTGGTGTCGGCTTAAAGGCCAGATTCAGTGCATCAGATTCTGCACGGATTGCGCGGTGGCTGATCTGCACGGCTTTTGGCAAGCCTGTCGTCCCTGAGGTGTAAATCTGGAGCGCAATGTCTTCTGCCGCGATATCATTGAGGCGTTGGTCAAGTTCTGCATCCAGTCCCGGGCTGTTCTCCCCTAAGGACATAAAGCTGGCCCATGTATATTGATCTGGATTTTCTACGCGCCCATCCAAGCGAATGGTTTTACGCAGATGGCGCATGTTTTCCGCCTGCTCACCAATACCTTTGAGCTGGGCTTTGGTTTCAGCAAGCAGAATGCGGCCTTGAGAGTGGCGCAGAATGTAGTTGATCTCGGGTGCTGCTGCTGTCCAGTAAATGCCTGTTGGCACAGCCCCAATCATCATGGCAGCCACGTCCATGATGGTCCATTCAGGACGGTTGTAACTTAGAATACAAACAGCATCACCAGGATTGACGCCCAGTGCGAGCAGCGCTTTTGCAGCATTGCGTACCTGCTCGCCATATTCAGTCCAGCTCGTTGCTTCCCATCCAGCTTCCCCACGAACTAAATATGCTGGTTTGTCAGCAAGGCGTTCGACAGATTCCATGAATGCTTTGGGAATGGATTTAAACGGGTTTTCAGCTTGTGCTTGAGCAACGGGCCGGGCCTGCGAACTCATGTTATTCTCTCTATTTTTATTATTTCCAGAGCTTTACATCCTCTGAATTTGCTGGTGTCAAATACAGATACCAAGAATACCCCTCAAACCCACAAGAACTACAGGTATTTTCTCTTATTTTCTTCTCTCTGGTTCATGAGCAACGAATATTCATTTTTGATTTGACAGAGATTTTACTGAATCTCTGATATATCTAATTGGAGATATACTTTAATGCTTCTTAGAGGCATTAAAGATTGATCATCATCCAAAGAGTTCTTTGGGGATGCTTCTTATTTAGTTGAGTGGATTCTGCAATTTAGCGGTAAACCAAAAGAATAGATCTCCTATGGTAACAGGGATCGAGAGTTACTCAGTCGGGCAAGTTTATTTATGCAGCAGTTCAGTGTTACGCGCGGTCTAAACCTACCAGATCCTGTTCGCATCAGTCGCTATAAGCGCCTGCCAGAACTCGGCCCTGCCTTGCTGTTCTTCAGCGGTGGAAGCGCACTTAATCCAACTGCTCGCGCTTTGAAGCAGTACACCCACAACTCCATTCACCTGATGACACCGTTTGATAGCGGCGGAAGTTCTGCAGTTTTGCGTCATGCCTTTGGTATGCCTGCGATTGGAGATCTACGCTCGCGTTTGATTGCTCTGGCTGATGAAAGCGTTCTTGGGCAGTCCGAAATCTACCGTCTCTTCACACATAGATTTCCCAAAACAGCTTCTCTTGAGGACCTACACAGCGAGCTAGTGGATTTGCTGGAAGGGCATGATCAGCTGATCGCACGGGTTCCCAATCCAATGCGACGCCTGATCCGGCATCAGCTCGCGTTTTTTCATGATGCAATGCCATCGGGCTTTGATCTGAGAGGCGCCAGTATCGGCAACCTGATCCTTGCTGGTGGGTATCTCAACAACAATCAGAAGCTTGATCCGATTATTTTCCTATTCTCCAAGCTGGTGAACACGCTCGGCACGGTTCTAGCGACAGTTGATGCTCGTCTGCATCTGGCTGTCGAGCTGGATTCTGGTGAGATCATTGTTGGTCAACATAATATGACTGGCAAGGAAACAGCACCCATCGCGAGCCGGATTAAGAGGACCTATCTGACCCGCTCCCTAGCTGGCGGTGATCCAGTGGAGATTGAGGTCTCCCCTAAGAAGCAGCATCTTATCGAGACTGCAGACATGATCTGCTATCCTCCGGGAAGCTTTCACAGCAGCCTGATCGCTAATCTTCTGCCAAAGGGCGTGGGCAAGTCTATTGCACGTAGCTCAAACCCGAAAGTTTATGTACCCAACCTTGGCAATGATCCTGAGCAGTTCGGGATGAGTCCAAACGAGACAGTGGACGCACTCCTGAAACATCTGCGCGCTGATGCGGGGGCAGATACGCCAACAGACAAGTTGCTCAACTTTATCGTCACAGATGAAAAACATGCTGCTGAGTTTGATTGGGCTGAGCTGGAAGCTCAAGGCATATCCCTGATTGGTGCTGATCTGACAAGCACGCATTCGGTTCCTTATTACGACCCGGAAAAACTAGTTTGCATGTTACTGAGTTTTCTCTGAAGTCTTTTTCGTTCAGTTAACTCACTGTATTTTGACAATTTATGCCTTTCGCAGCACACCATCTGACAGAAGTAGATGATTTGCAGTAGCTTGCTTTACCCTATCGCAGGTTGATCACGGCTACATAGTTAGATCACCTCAAATATCATCTTCAACTTTACTTAAAAACACCCCAATGCTTTGCAATATTTCATTTGCGATGACGCTTAATCAAGAAACAGAAGACATGTTGACGCAAGTATACGCATAGATATTAGGTAGCGGTAGTATGTTTACATTCGACACATAACCAAGCGGAAAAGCAAATGTCGAAGTTCAAGTTTCCTACCGCGTTTACAATTCTATTTGCCCTCATCATTCTTGTTGCAATTGCAACCTGGTTCGTCCCTGCTGGTAAATATGATCGGGTGATCAACCCAATCCTCGATAAGGAAGTTCCGGTCCCCGGCACCTATCATCTGGTGGAGGCTAATCCTCAAGGCCCTGTTGAAGTCTTTATGGCGCCAATTGCGGGTCTTTATGACCCGATCTCCTACACGGCGAATGCAATCGACGTTGCAGTCTTTGTCCTTGTGATTGGTGGCTTCCTGATGGTTGTGACCCGAACAGGTGCAATTGATGCAGGGATCGCCAAGATTATGACGGGATTGAAGGGGCGAGAGAACCTGATGATCCCCATACTGATGGCCTTCTTTGCGGCTGGAGGCACGATCTATGGGATGGCGGAGGAAAGTCTTGCGTTTTACGCGCTCATCATCCCGGTTATGATCCGCGCAGGTTACGACTCGATGACAGGTGTGGCCGTTATCCTTCTGGGCGCAGGCATAGGAACGCTTGGCTCAACCATCAACCCGTTTGCAACCGTCATCGCCTCTAACGCTGCTGGCGTGCCGTTTACAGACGGCATCGGCCTTCGTTTCTTAATTCTGATTGTTGGGTGGCTTGTCTGTGTGGCTTGGGTCATGCGCTATGCTGCAAAAGTGAAAGCGGATCACACCTCATCTCTCGTCTCAGAAATGAAGGAAGAAAACGAGAAGCATTTCCTGCAAGGCGTTTCAACGGACGATATTCCCGATTTCACGGCAAAGCACGGCTGGATCATGGCCATCTTCGTCGTCACATTCGGACTACTGATCTACGGTGTTGCTGTCCTTGGCTGGTGGATGGGCGAAATGGCTGCCCTCTTCCTTGCTGCCTCTATTCTCGTGGGCATCGTAGCCCGACAAGGTGAACACGAGTTCGTTGACAACTTCTTAGATGGTGCACGTGATCTGCTTGGTGTCGCACTGATCATCGGGGTTGCACGCGGTATCGTTGTGGTGATGGATGCTGGTTCAATTACCGATACGATCCTTTACTGGTCCGAGCAGGCGGTCAGTGGTCTCAGCAAAGTAGCCTTTATCAATGTGATGTTCTGGCTGGAGCTGGTGCTGTCGTTCTTCGTGCCCTCATCCTCGGGCCTCGCAGTACTGTCCATGCCGATTATGGCTCCGCTGGCAGGCTTCTCAAACGTTGGTGCAGAATATGTGGTCACAGCCTTCCAGTCCGCCAGTGGACTGCTGAACCTGTTCAACCCAACCTTCGCCGTTGTGATGGGCGGCCTTGCGATTGGACGGGTGCCTTATGACAAGTGGCTTCGGTTTGCCATCCCTCTCGTGATCATTCTGTTCGTTTTGATCTCACTCGCGCTGTCGCTCAGCGTTTAGAGGCGGTTTCTTCAAACTTTGCAGAGGCAAACATGCCTCTGCACCGCACAAATCAAACCTCTGAACCAAACATAGAGACGTTGATCTCTCACAAAACAAGAATTCTGGAACGGAGTCTGCAACATGACTGAATTTGGTGTTCATTCGGAAGTTGGCAAACTGAAAGAAGTGATGGTTTGCCGTCCCGGGCTTGCGCATATGCGCCTTACGCCCGGCAACTGTCAGGAGTTGTTGTTTGATGATGTGATCTGGGTTCGAGAAGCACAAAAACACCACTACGACTTCTGCCTTAGAATGGAAGAGCGTGGTGTGAATGTGCTGGAGATGCACAACCTTCTGAAAGAGACGCTGGAGGATCAGGAAGCTCGTAAGTGGGTGTTGGAACGGCGTATCACACACAACCGCGTTGGTTATGGAATGGCCGAGGATCTGCGAGCCTGGCTTTACGAGCAGCCCGAGAAGTTTCTTGCAGATCATCTGATTGGCGGCATTGCGCGGTGTGAGTTGGGGTTCAAGCCAACAGGTGTGTTTGGGAGTTATCTGGACCCGAACGACTTCGTCATTCCGCCTCTGCCAAATACACTGTTCACCCGCGATACGACCTGCTGGATCTATAACGGGGTTACGCTTAACCCGATGTTCTGGCAGGCACGCCAGAACGAGACGCTCCTCACCACTGCAATTTACAAGTTCCATCCTCACTTCAAGGGCAAGGTTAACTTCTGGTGGGGTGATCCCGATGAGGACTTCCATGAATCTACCGTGGAAGGCGGCGATGTCATGCCAATCGGCAATGGGGTTGTCTTAATCGGGATGGGAGAGCGCACCACCCCCCAAGCTGTCGGTCAGGTAGCCCGTGCCCTCTTCCGCAATAAGGCGGCAACTCGCGTCATTGCCTGCCAGATGCCAAAGAGCCGTGCGGCGATGCATTTGGACACTGTTTTCACTCTTCTTGATCGCGACAAAGCAACTGCGTTCTCAGGCGTTTGTGATGAGATCATCTGCTTCTCGATCCGTCCTGGAGACAAACCGGAAAGCGTCGATTACAGGCAGGATGAAGGACATCTGTTTGATGTCATCGCCAATGCACTTGGCATGCAAAAGCTGCATGTGGTGACCACCGGCGGCAATGCTTATGACCAGGAACGTGAGCAATGGGATGATGGTAACAACGTTGTCTGCATCGAACCAGGTGTCGTGGTTGGATATCGCCGAAATACCTACACAAACTCCAAACTCCAACGAGCCGGTGTGGAGGTCATCGCCATTGACGGGTCCGAACTGGGCCGTGGTCGCGGTGGTGGACACTGCATGACCTGTCCAACAGTGCGTGAGGCCGTGGAGTTCTAGTCTTTTCAAACTCCGTTGAACAATAAAAACATCCAAGAGATGGAGAGTAAGGAAAAATGGCTTTCAATCTGAAAGGTCGCAGTTACCTCAAGCTCAAAGACTTCAGCCAACGCGAAGTACTTTACATGCTGGATCTCGCCCGTGATCTGAAACGAGCCAAATACTCTGGAACAGAACGACAAACACTTGTCGACAAGAACATCTGCCTGATCTTCGAAAAAACCTCTACCCGTACCCGTTGCGCCTTCGAGGTTGCCGCACATGATCAGGGAGCACATGTGACTTATCTGGATCCATCCGGCTCTCAGATCGGCCATAAGGAATCCATGAAGGATACTGCACGTGTGCTGGGTCGGATGTTCGATGCCATTGAGTTTCGCGGTTCCGGACAAAAGGCCGTTGAAACCTTAGCTGAGTATTCTGGCGTCCCGGTCTATAATGGTCTGACCGACGACTGGCATCCAACTCAAATGCTAGCCGACATGTTGACGATGACTGAGCACAGCGCCAAACCACTGCATGACATTTCTTTTGCTTATCTGGGAGATGCTCGCAACAACATGGGTAACTCTTTGCTGATGCTGGGCGCTCTATGTGGCTGTGATGTTCGCATTATTGGTCCGCAAGAGCTTCATCCTGAACCTCATGTATTGAAAGCAGCCGAGATCAATGCGAAGCGGTATGGCGCACGCATCACAATTACGGATGATGTCAAAGAAGGCACTGAAGGTGTTGACTTTATCCATACAGATGTCTGGGTCTCCATGGGTGAACCGCCGGATGTCTGGGACAGCCGCATCAAGTTGTTGCGTGACTACCAGGTCAACAAGGCTCTGATTGAAGGCACCGGTAACCCAAACACGTTCTTCATGCATTGTTTGCCAGCCTTCCATAACCGGGAAACCAAGGTGGGCGAAGAGATCTTCCAGAAGTTCGGTATCTCCGAGATGGAAGTGACTGACGACGTCTTTGAATCAGATCGCAATCTGGCGTTTGAGCAAGCTGAGAACCGACTCCACACCATTAAAGCCATCATGGTTGCGACGATTGGAGGTCGATAATGCGTGTTGTCGTCGCTCTTGGCGGGAATGCCCTTCTCCGGCGTGGAGAGGCAATGACTGCCGAAAACCAACGAAAGAATGCGCGGATCGCCGCGGAAGCGTTGGCACCACTTTATGATGATGGCCATGAGGTGGTCATCACTCACGGGAATGGCCCGCAGGTCGGCTTGCTGGCTTTACAGGGAGCAGCCTACGAGCAGGTTGAGGCCTATCCGCTGGATGTGCTTGGCGCTGAAACAGTTGGCATGATTGGCTACATGATCGAGCAGGAGCTTGGAAACCTCCTCCCATTTGAAAAGCCATTTGCTACGATCCTCACACAAGTTGAAGTCGACCCAAACGATCCTGCTTTCAAAGATCCAACCAAGCCGATCGGTCCGCTTTATTCCAAGGAGGAAGCGGAGAAACTTGCAGATGAGAAAGGGTGGTCCATTCGAGAGGATGGAGATAAATGGCGGCGCGTTGTGCCAAGTCCGCTGCCCAAACACATCTTTGAGATCCGGCCAATCAAATGGCTTCTCGACCATGATGTTCTTGTCATCGCAGCAGGTGGAGGAGGCATTCCAACGATGTACAACGAGGAAAAGAAACTCGTTGGCGTGGAATGTGTGATCGACAAAGACAGATGCTCAGGCCTTCTTGCCAAAGAGATTGATGCAGACGTCTACATTATGGCGACGGATGCCGATGCGGTTTATCTGGATTGGGGCACGCCAAGCCAACGCGCAATCAAAACGGCCTCTCCGGATGCACTGGATGCTTATGGCTTTGCTGCTGGCTCTATGGGGCCGAAGGTGGAAGCTGCGCAGACCTTTGCGCGGCAAACCGGCAAGAAATCCGTCATTTGCACACTCTCTGAAGTGCCTCAAGCAATTCTGGGAGAGAAAGGGACTTCGATCACCACAGCGGCTGGTGAAACCAAGTTTTATTGAGATGGTCGCCCCGAAGCTGAATGAGCTTTGGGGCCTCCCTGTTTTCAAATGCATTTGATTGTCCTTGGGCTCCATTTTGCCCATCAAAAACAACAGGAACACAAAGGACGAATTGCATATGGCCAAGGTGCCAGCTCCCTATTCTCAAAAAATGTCGCTGGTCGGGGCAATCATTCCGGTTGCATCACTCATCATCCTGCTTGCGCTTTCTTACTATTTGTTTGGAGATGAAGCCTCCTCTGGACCAAACCAGATTGCACTTTTGTTTTGTGCCTTGATCGCCAGCTTTGTGGCGCTGTTTCATGGCTTTCACTTTGATGAACTGAAGGATGCAGTCGTTGATAGTGTGAGCACCGGCCTTCATGCGATCTTCATTCTGTTTGCCGTGGGCTCCCTGATCGGCACGTGGGCGATGTCGGGCACCATCATGGCCATGGTTTATTATGGATTACAGCTCCTTAGCCCAAACTACTTTTACTTCACGACCGTCATTATTTGTGCCCTTGTTTCAGTCAGCATCGGTAGCTCGTGGACTGTTGCAGGGACCATTGGCATCGGGTTGATGGGGATTTCAACAAAGATGGGTCTCGATCCCGCTATCACTGCCGGCGCTATCCTGTCGGGCGCTTATTTCGGCGATAAGTCTTCCCCACTTTCTGACGCGACTAATCTGGCGACAGCAGCGGCGGGATCCAACCTTTATACGCACATCAAGGAAAATCTCTGGACCTCCATACCTGCACTCATTATTTCGCTGGCCCTCTTCTGGTGGCTTGGGGAACCTGGAGACTTTGTGGCACAAGGTACGTTGACCAGCATTGAACAGCATTACGACATTACCTTGCTCAATTTCCTTCCGCTCTTGCTGGTTTTAGGACTGGCAATGATCCGCTATCCTCCGTTTACAACTATCTTTATTGGCGCGCTGGCGGGTGGTCTTTTTGCAGTCATCATGGATCCAGACAAAGTGATTGGTCTTGCCGCCTCTCCGGCGCTGCCCTACTCGCTTGAGGTGATCAAAGGCGTTTGGATCGCGATGTCCAACGGCTATGTAAGCGTCACAGGAGATCCTTCCATCGATGCTCTTTTAAGCCGTGGTGGCATGGGCAATATGCTGACAACCATCTGGCTGATCATGACTGCTTTGGCATTTGGAGGCGTGGTTGAGAAAGCTGGTATTCTGGATCGGATTATTGGCCCTATCCTGCACGCAGCCAAGACCACTGGTGCGCTAGTATTGTCACTGGTTTCAACTGCAATTGCGACTAACATTCTGGCTGCAGACCAGTACATTGCGATTGTTATTCCGGGTCGGATGTATCGCAAATCTTTCCGCCAACGCCGTTTGCGGCCTGAGGTTCTGTCTCGTGCTGTTGGGGATAGCGCAACAGTGACGTCCGCTCTGATCCCGTGGAACAGTTGTGGTGCTTATATGGCGGCTACGCTTGGTGTTCCAACTCTGGCGTTTGCCGGGTTTGCCTTCTTCAATATTGTCAGTCCCATACTGACAGTTATGTTTGCTGTGATGGGATGGCGGATGTTGACAATGACAGATCACAAACCTGAGCGTATTGTGCTGCCGGATGATGAACAAGAAGCCTGATAAGCAAGAAATGCAGCACCGCCATGAAGAATTTTAGCTGGCACCAGATGCAAGAAAATGATCTGCCGGAGATAGACCAGATCATGCAGCAGACCTATCCACATTTGCCAGAGGATATCGACTGTATTCGGGAACGTGTGCGACTGTTCCCTCATGGCTGTCATGTGCTGCGGCAAAACGATGAAGAGACCATCTTCGGCTATATCATCTCACATCCATGGGAAAATCGCAGCATCCCGCCGCTTTCCAGCTTATTGGGTGCCCTGCCCTTTAAGGCTGAAGTCTATTACATTCACGACATTGCACTGTTGCCTGAAGCACAAGGCGTTGGCGCGGCCCGGGCTATTCTTGAGCAGTTGAGCCAGGTCGCCCGCAGTCTGCACATCAACAAGTTTGCACTGGTTGCCCTCGACAGCGCCTTCGAGTTTTGGCAGGCCCGTGGCTTTCGAGTAATTCACGAGCAAATACTCAAGGAAAAACTCAGAGCGTATGGAGCGAACGCACACTACATGCAACGTGGTGTCGACTAGAACGGCCTGTCTTTGACCTGCTCCATGCAAACGAAGGTGGATGTCTGGGCAACGTAAGGCATCTCAGAGAGCTTCTCTCCGAGTACGCGACGATAACTCCCGATGTCTCTGGTTCTCACTTTCAGCAAATAGTCAAATCCGCTTGCAATCATGTGGCATTCTTCGATCTCTGGAATCTCCCGCGCAGCGGCGTTGAAAGCTTCCAAGGACCGTGAGCGCGTGTCGTTAAGCTTGACCTGCACAAAGGCGATATGACCCGCCCCCAACTTGGTGTGATCTACTTCTGCCCGATAGCCAAGAATGTATCCTGCATCCTCCAACTTCTTCATGCGAATTTGGCAGGGCGTTTTGGAAAGACCTACCTTTTTCGCAAGGTCAGTGACGGTGATGCGCCCGCATTTTTGCAGTTCTTCCACTATCTTACGATCAAAATCGTCCAATTTCTCCATGATATGCCATTTTTTTATTCATAACGACCATTTCGCCTGAATATCAAAGTCGAATAGTCTTTACCATCAAAAAATACAGGAAACATCCCTATGGGTATTTTGCTAATGTCGGATCAACAATAGGTATTTAACAGTAGGGAGCACGGCATGGGTTCAGAGGCTACGCCGGAGATCATCCGCAACAAAATCAGAGATAACTACCTTCCTGACGAAAATCAGGTGGTTCAGGAGCTCATTTCATCCCTGCAAATGGACGAAGCAGCGCGTAAGCGGGCATCGAACAAAGCGGCCGATTTGATCTCGGATTTGCGGGCGAACACCTCTCCAACAATCATGGAGAGTTTTCTCGGCGAATACGGCCTCTCAACTCAGGAAGGCATTGCGTTGATGTGCCTTGCGGAAGCTCTGCTTCGCGTGCCTGATGCTCAGACAATCGATGCATTGATTGCGGATAAGATTACTCCGAGTGCCTGGGGAGAGCACCTGGGTCAGTCTTCTTCCACACTGATCAACGCATCCACATGGGCTCTGCTGCTGACTGGTAAGGTTCTGGCACAGGATGATCAGGGCCTCGTCGGCACCATTCGCGGTGTTGTGAAGCGCCTTGGTGAGCCAGTGGTTCGTACCGCTGTTGCACAGGCAATGAAAGAACTGGGTCGCCAGTTCGTTCTTGGCCGTACCATCCGCGAAGCGATGCGCAATGCGCGTGCTGAGGAAGGCAACGGCTTCACATACTCCTACGACATGCTTGGTGAAGCGGCACGGACTGAGGCTGATGCAAAGCGTTATCATCTGTCTTACTCCAAGGCGATTACTGCACTTTCCAGCAACTGCACGAAGGCGAGTATTCGCGAAAACCCGGGCATTTCTGTCAAGCTGTCTGCCCTGCACCCACGCTATGAGTTTGCCAAGCGCGAACGTGTGATGAAAGAGCTGGTGCCTCGCACCCTCTCACTTATCATGCTCGCGAAGTCCTCCAATATGGGCTTTAACATTGACGCGGAAGAAGCGGATCGCCTCGACATTTCCCTCGACGTGATTGAGGCATTGCTGGCCGATCCTGCAACTGAAGGCTGGGACGGTTTTGGTATTGTTGTGCAGGCATTCGGTCCACGTGCAACTCACGTGATCGACTGGCTCTATGCAGTTGCTGAGAAGTATGATCGCAAGATCATGGTACGTCTTGTGAAAGGCGCTTACTGGGACAGCGAGATTAAACGCGCCCAGACCCTGGGCATTGACGGCTATCCGGTCTTCACCCGTAAGGTGTCCACTGACATCTCCTACACCGCTTGCGCTGAGAAACTTCTGGGTATGACGGACCGGATCTATCCGCAGTTCGCAACTCACAATGCGCACAGTGTTGCAACTATTCTGGAGTTGGGTAAAAATCTCCCACTGAGCTCCTACGAATTCCAACGTCTGCATGGCATGGGTGAAGCGCTTCACGAGCGCACCATGAAGAAGCATGGTTCCAACTGCCGTATCTACGCTCCGGTCGGTGCACACAAAGACCTGCTGGCTTATCTGGTTCGACGCCTGTTGGAGAACGGTGCAAACAGCTCCTTCGTTCATCAGATCCGCGATGAGAACGTCACTCCGGAGGTTATTGCTCAGGATCCACTCGTTCATATCGAAAAGTATGGTGAGCACGTCGCGAATGCAAAAATCGCACTTCCACCAAAGCTTTACGGCGCAGGACGTAAAAACGCAAAAGGCTGGGATCTGAGTGATCCGCGTCAGGAAGCTGAGTATATTGAGAACCTGAAGTCCTTCTCAGCAACCAAGTGGAACGGTCATCCTGTCATTGCAGCTTCCGTCAAAAACGCTGAAGCGGTGAGCGTAAAGAATCCAGCAGATCTGCGAGATGTCGTTGGTAGCGTAGCAACCGCGACGCCTGAGCAGATTGAAGCTGCTCTAACCACTGCACATCACGGCTGTGCTGAGTGGGCAGACAAGAGCGCGGAAGACCGTGCTGTCATTCTGCGCAAAGCAGCAGACCTGTTTGAAGAGAATGCCCCTGAGATCTTTGCTTTGCTCACACGCGAAGCTGGCAAGACCTACATGGATGCCATTAATGAGCTGCGTGAAGCGGTTGACTTTGCACGCTATTACGCGAACGAAGCGATCCGTCTTGATGAGCGAGATGGCAAGGGCGGCCTTCGCGGTCCAATCACCTGTATCTCGCCTTGGAACTTCCCACTGGCGATCTTCTCAGGTCAGATTTTTGCTGCTCTTGCAGCTGGAAACCCAGTACTTGCAAAACCTGCACCTCAGACCCCGCTGATCGCAACGTTTGCTATCGGCTTGATGCACAAAGCTGGCATTCCTGTCGAGACTCTGCAGTTGCTACCGGGTGCAGGTGAAGTTGGCGCTGCGTTGACATCTGACAGTCGTGTAGCTGGTGTCTGCTTTACTGGCTCCACTGGAACTGCGCAGCACATCAACCGTGCTATGGCAAAAGCCCTTTCTCCATCTGCTCCACTGATCGCGGAGACAGGTGGTCTCAACGCCATGGTTGTAGACTCCACGGCTCTGCCTGAGCAGGCTGTTCGTGATGTCATTGCTTCCAGCTTCCAAAGTGCAGGTCAGCGTTGTTCTGCGCTGCGCATGCTTTATGTTCAGGAAGACATCTTTGAAGATTTCAAAGAGATGCTCCTGGGTGCCATGAGTGAGCTGGAACTGGGCGATCCTGCTGTTTTATCAACCGATGTTGGTCCGGTGATTGATGCAGCTGCTCAGAAGAAGATTGCTGCACACTGCGAGAAGTGGGCTGAAAAAGGTCGTGTCATCAAACAGATGAAGGCACCAACCAAAGGTCATTTCATTGCTCCAACACTGATCAAGCTTGAAGGCATCGAAGAGCTGGACGAGGAGATCTTTGGTCCTGTTCTGCACATCGCGACTTTCAAAGCAGAAGAAATCGACCAGACGATTGATGCGATCAATGCAAAAGAGTTCGGCCTGACATTTGGTCTGCACACCCGTGTTGATAGCCGTGTTCAACATATTGTAGAGCGTGTGAAAGTAGGCAACCTTTATGTGAACCGAAACCAGATTGGCGCGATTGTTGGATCTCAGCCGTTTGGCGGCGAAGGCCTGTCTGGTACCGGACCGAAAGCAGGTGGTCCTCACTATGTGGCTCGCTTCCGTCTGGCTGATACGTCAGCTGCGGAAAGTGTGACGCTTGGCAAGTCCATTACTGCCGGGGATATCTTCAAAGCAAAAGGGGCATTACGCACCAGCACATGGGAAGGCAACTTCGGTCGCTTCACCGAGCTGGCAACCCTTTTTGAGAAGGAAACCGGCCTGCTGAACCGCATCGCTGCTGACCATGCACACGACATGCCTGGGCCGACTGGAGAATCCAACCGCCTTTATGCTGCACCACGTGGCACTGTGCTTTGCCTTGGGCCGGACACCGAGAGCCTGAAGCATCAGGTGGCTTTGGCTCTAGCTGCTGGCAACGGCGTCATTGCAGTTGGGCAAGGCGCTGAGAAGCTTGCTGTGAAGTTGCGTTCTCTTTCCGCTCCAATCGTCGCTTTGGAAGGTCATCTGGCCGTTGGTGCACTGACTGAAGTTCAAGGCGTTGATGCGATTGCGTCCAACCACAGCGAGCAAGAGCTGAAAGAAATGAAGGCAGAGCTTGCTGAGCGTGATGGCGCACTGATGCAGCTGATCATGGAACGTAACCAGCCGGAGCGTTATCAGTTGGAGCGCCATCTGTGCATTGACACAACAGCGTCTGGTGGTAACGCGAGCCTGCTTGCCGCAACAGAAGACTAAGCCACTTTGAAACAACAAAAAAAGCCGCCTCAGATTGAGGCGGCTTTTTTCATTTTAAACCACTATCAATGACTATGACGTGGAAGACCTTTTTGCGCGATGCGCTGGTATTTGACGGCAGGCTTTAGCACCATGCCTTCATCAAACTGATCCACGATACCACGTTGGATTTCTTGCCATGGCGTTTGATGTTCTGGGAACTCATAGCCACCGCTTTCAGCCAGCTCTTGTTTGCGTTTCACCAGTTCTTCCTCCGAGATCAATACGTTCGCTTCACCTTTGTTGAGATCAAGACGAACGATATCTCCGTTACGCAGCAGAGCGAGGCCTCCCATGACGGCAGCTTCGGGGGATGCGTTAAGGATAGAAGGTGAACCTGAGGTGCCTGACTGACGACCGTCACCAATGCATGGCAGTGCGTCAATACCTTGCTTCAAGAGCTCATCCGGTGGCTGCATGTTGACAACCTCCGCGCCGCCTGGATAGCCGACCGGGCCGGTTCCTCGAATGACAAGAATGGTGTTGGCATCAATACCAAGAGCCTCATTGTTGATGTTGTGGTGGTATTCTTCAGGACCATCAAACACCACAACCTTGCCTTCAAAGGCATCCAAATCGTCCGGGTTAGACAGATAACGCTCTCTAAAATCCTTTGAAATTACAGAAGTTTTCATGATCGCGGACTTGAAGAGATTGCCTTTGAGGTTGAGGAACCCGGCATCCTTCATCATCGGCTTGTCATAGGGATAGATCACGTCGTAATCAGCGACAGTGCTCTCGCCATAGATTTCACCCGTGGTCTTTCCTGAAACGGTGATCGCATCTTTATGGATGTGGTCGTGTTTCATCAACTCTGAGAAAATACCCGGAATACCGCCGGCACGGTGGAACTCTTCTGAAAGGTAAGCACCAGCAGGTTGGACGTTGGCAAGCAGTGGGATCTTATGGCCGTGGTTTTGCCAGTCATCGTTGTGCAGCTCAACGCCAATATGTCGTGCAATTGCGTTGATATGTATTGGGGCGTTGGTTGAGCCACCAATAGCTGAGTTCACGGCAATTGCGTTTTCAAAGGCCTCGCGAGTGAGAATATCTGACGGCTTTTGATCTTCATGCACCATCTGCACGACGCGCTTGCCAGTCTCATATGAGATCTGGCCACGTTCGCGATATGGCGCGGGGATAGATGCACAACCCGGCAGGCTCATGCCCAATGCTTCTGCAAGCGAGTTCATGGTTGAGGCAGTGCCCATGGTGTTGCAACATCCCACTGATGGTGCAGAGTCTGCAACCATGTCCATAAACTCTTTGTAATCAATCTCGCCAGTCGCATACATCCGACGGGCTTTCCAGATAACTGTTCCAGAGCCAACACGTTCTCCCTTGTGATAGCCATTGAGCATTGGCCCGACAGTCAAGCAGATGGCGGGAATATTGACGGTTGCGGCAGCCATGAGCAGCGCTGGAGTGGTCTTGTCACAGCCGATGGTCAAAACAACACCATCGAGAGGATAACCATAAAGCGTTTCAACAAGACCAAGATAAGCAAGGTTGCGATCAAGCGCTGCTGTTGGGCGTTTGCCGGTTTCCTGAATAGGATGGACAGGAAACTCAAAGCAGATGCCGCCCATTTCGCGGATGCCTTCGCGTACACGCTCTGCCAACACCAGGTGGTGGCGGTTGCACGGGGATAGGTCGGATCCCGTCTGGGCGATACCGATGATCGGTCGGCCAGACTGAAGCTCTTCACGCGTAATGCCGTAATTCAGGTAACGCTCCAGATACAGTGCGGTCATGCCCGGATCGTCTGGCGAGTCAAACCACTCTTGTGAGCGGAGTTTTGTTTTTGGAGCTTCAGTCATAGCTCTTCAGTTCCTTCCCGAACCAGAGCAACCCCTGCTGGAGGCAGCTCCAATCCATCCAATTCCGCTGCATCAGCGAGACGCAGCGCTTTCAAATTCATCTTATTTTTCGAATAGTTATAGTAGAAAGTGCCGGCAGATGTTTTGCTTCTTCTCAATCCATTCGGCAATTCCACCTTATCAATTTTCGCAGGTTTGAAGACCTCATCCAGAATGGCACCCATGAGTGTTGGGTCGGCCCAGGCGGAAACGTAGTAGATGTTGTTTTCGCCCATGAAGACCGGTTGGCCGCTGGTGTCTTCGAACAGGATTGGCAAGCTGGTGGTGACCTCTTCTTGCCAGACATAGGCTTTGCCGCGTTCCTGATCCGCAAGGTCAGCGACAGGTGCCGCGAACGCTTTCGGGCTGGTACTGACACGCAGAACCTCAACGCCTTCAAAGGGTTCAGCAAGATTCAGAGTCTTTTGAGAAATCTGATAGTTCTTGTCTTTTTGGGCCAAACGAGGGCCACCGAGGACAACACCTCCAAACTCAATATAGGCTTTGAGGTTTTCTGAGAGTTCCTCACTCATTGCATAAAGTGCAGGAACAACGACCAGCTTGTAGGGGGATAAGTCCTGTGAGGCTGGTCTGATGATCTCGACATCAACACCCTTCTGCCTCAGCGCACGGTAGTAGGAGAGAACGAGACGGAAATAGCTAAAGTCTTGACCTTGCTGCTGAGTTTCATGTGCCCAGTGACTTTCATAGTCAACAATAAGAGCAACCGGAGCTTCTGACGGAGTGAAGGCGCCAAGCTCCTCTATTTCACGAGCAACCTGAGCAGCCTCAACATAAGCCTGCGCTGGCTTATTATCAGTCTGCTTGAGTCCTGCATGCATTTGCTCCTGAGCGAACGGAGCTTGCCGCCAGCGGAAATAGCTTGTGGTTTCAGCACCATGAGCAAAGGCTTCCCAACTCCACAGGCGTACCATACCTTTTAGCGGGATCGGGTTATACGGCGCCCAATTCACGGGGCCGGGTTGCAGTTCCATGATCCAGAGGCGGCCATGGCCTGCTTGTCTGTAAAGGTCGTGGTGAAAGGCCTGATAGTCTGGGTCACCTTGCTCGAAGTAGTCTTCCCAATAGCCTTCCGGTGTGCCCAGCGGGTCTTCCATCTGATATTGGCTATGGAAGCCAATGGGATAACAATCCCAGCTGGAGATATCGAGCTGGTCGCCGACCTTGTAGTGATCGAAGGAGAACGTGTTGCCCATGAAGTTATGGAGGATTGAGCGGCCCGGCGAGAGCTTGCGCAGGATATCGACTTGCTCTCCGTTGAACTCAGCAACTTGATCTGATGAAAATCGTTTGAAATCAAGCCTATGAGACGGGTTACTCTCTGTCACCGTCAGGTTTGGCAGATCGACCTGCTCAAAGCTGTTGTATTCCATAGACCAGAACACGTTGCCCCAAGCCTCGTTCAAGGCTTTGATATTGCCGTACTTTTGCGCCAGCCAAAGTTGGAAGGCCTTGTGTGCGGAGGCGGACCATGAGCGGACTGTCTCGTGACATCCGTACTCGTTGTCAGTTTGCCAAGCGGCGATGGAGGAGTGATTACCGTATCGCTCAGCGAGGATTTCTGTGATCCGGCGGGATTCCCAGCGGTAGCCTTCGTGGGAGAAGCAGTAGTGGCGGCGGCTGCCGAATTTTCGAGGGTGGCCGTTCTCGTCAACGGCGAGCATGTCCGGGTGTTTATCCACCATCCAGCGTGGAGGTGTAGCAGTTGGGGTGCACATTACGATCTTGAGACCCGCACTTGCGAGAGTCTCAATCGCGCTGTCCAACCAGCCCCAGGAAAAACGCCCGGGCTCTGGCTCTATGCGGGACCATGCAAACTCAGCGATGCGCACATAGGTAATGCCCAGCTCGGCCATTTCTCTGGCGTCTTCTTGCCACAGATCCTCTGACCAGTGTTCTGGGTAGTAACAGATACCTAAGTGTTTCTTATCGCTCATGAGATCACATTTGTAGTTCAGGGTCTGGCAGACCTGGAGTATCAATAGGGACTGCAAAAACCGATCCAGCGAGAGGCTCTTTCGCCAATTGCTCCTCACTCAGGTTTTCGCGAGCCGTGGTAATGAACAGCGTTTTGTAGTCGGCCCCACCAAACGCAGGACAAGATGCCTGACTTGCGTCAATCTCAATAATGCGATCCACCATTCCATCAGGTTTATAGCGAACGACTCTGTATCCGCCCCATTGAGCGTTCCAGAGATATCCCTCAGCATCAACCACGGAACCGTCGGGGCCAAATCCTGTCCCGGAGATATCAGCAAATATCTCCGCGGGCCCTTCTGGCAGGCCAGTTTGCGCATTTAGTGACCATTTGATGATCTGAGATGTCACCGTATCTGAAAAGTACGCAGTGTCCCCATCTGGCGAGAAACAAAGGGAATTCGGGATTGTGATGTCACTGGCGACCCGCGCTAATTCCCCTTTGAAAAAGCGATAAAGACTGCCTGCGCCTTTTTCTGCTTTGCGGCCCATGGAGGAAATCCAGAATCCGCCGGTGCGATCGGTGCGGGCGTCGTTGGAGCGGGTGACGGGGTTTTGGTCCTCGACAGGGAGGATAAGGTTGCGGGTGTGCGTTCCCGGAGACCAGCGATACAGACCTGTTGCAGAGGATAACATGAAGTCATCACTGCTTGGGATCTGCGCAAAGGCGGAGACCGGCTCATCGAACTTCCATGTTTCGATGTCACCGGTTATGCCCTTTTTCAGCACCAGATGATTGTTGATGTCCACCCAAAACAGCGCGTAATGGCGGGCGCTCCAAAGAGGGCCCTCTCCTAAGCTACATTCTGTTTTGGCGAAAACATAGGGCTCACTCATGCACTCTCTCCGAGTTTGAGCGCATCGTATGCTGCAACCATTTCTTTTGCGTTTTCAGAAACCTGCGCGGCAGTGTGCCCCGGCTTGTACAGGTTGCTTGCCATGCCGAAGCCCTGACAGCCTGCTTCCACATACTGCGCAAACTCCGCAGGACCGACACCGCCAACGGCATACACAAGGGTCTCTTTTGGCAGAACTGCACGTACTGCCTGAATGCCTTTTACTCCCACCTGAAAGGCCGGGAAGATCTTGAGCGCATCTGCGCCTGCTTTCAGCGCTGCAAAGCATTCCGTTGGGGTGAGAACTCCCGGATAAGACGCCATGCCTTCTGCTTTGGTGGTGCGGATAACGTCTTCATCGTAGTTGGGAGAGACAATGAAGGTTCCGCCTGCTGCGCGGACTTGCTTAACTTGCTCTGCGGTGAGAACTGTCCCCGCTCCGATGGCGGATAGCTTGCCGAACTTGTCTTGCGCCATCCTGATAGAATTGATAGCGTCCGGTGAGTTGAGTGGCACTTCGATTTGTGAAAACCCTGCTTCTATAAGCACTTCCACAATATCCAGAATTTCGGTTGGCTTTACTCCACGGAGGATAGCCATGAGATTGCGCTCTGGTGTTTGTTTAACTGTTGTCATTGAGTGCCCCTTGTCTGACGGCGGATAGTCCAGTGAGTGCGGCTTTGTCTGCATCATGCACGATCGGTGTTAAGCCGAGATGTTGCAGGGCCAGCGCGTAATTTTGTGCAAGCGTGTTGCCCCCAACGAGGTGGACTTGCTTGGGTGGGTTGTCCCCGCACTTTGCGAGCATGTCGAGAAGCTCTGTTCCGATAACAAGTGCGGAAAGTTTGGAAGCGCCAGCTTGCGGGCTGGTGTCGTTCAACAGCTGTCCAGCGCGCAGGCCAAACAGGTTGCCGAGCAATGTAGCTTCCTGATTTTTCAGCTGATCCAGCGTGGCGAGGAAGACATCCTTGTCCAGCTCTGCCTCAGTCTCCAGCGAGTGACGCAGAATGGATTGCTTGGCGATGAGGGCGAATAACTCGCCGCTTAAAAAGGTGGAGGTCCGAGCAACTGTCCCCTCTTCCATCTCCACCCATTTGCTGTGGGTTCCGGGTAGGCAGAAGACGCCGGATTTGTCGGATAACTCGTCCAGAATGCCGAGCAGCAGGGTTTCCTCACCGCGCATAACATCTGGCTGCTGCTCTGATTTCTGACAGAGACCGGGCACGATGAACGGCAGGATGCGGGCATTACCTGTTTTGGGCGAAACCAGATGCTGGTGCAGTTCTGTCAGTTTGGTTGGCACAGGCACATATTCCGCCTCCTGCCAGCCCTGACGGCTGCCAGCCATGCCGCAAATGAACACTTGCGTTGGTTTTGCGTTGCTGTGTAACCAGTCTCCGATCAGACCCAGCAAAACACCTTCAAATTCAGAAGGTTGCAGTGTTCCTGCACCTTGCGTTGATTTTGCGTTGCTTTGCGTTACACCGTTTTCGTCAATCAGCCATGCACGAAGACTGGAGGTCCCCCAGTCCACGGCGACCCAGCTGCTTGCAGTTGTGATCTGACGGAGGTCGTTATCTGGCGATGCCATATGGTTCACTTATGCCCCCTGTTCCCTTTTATGTTTATTATTAGCTTCAGGCACATTTTCAGGCGCCTTTGGCATTGATGGATTTTTGGAAGCAGGATTGCTTGGGACATTCCTGCTTCCGGTAATTTGTCAGCCCTTGGTCGCCCCCAGCGTTAGCCCTGCAATGAAGTGCTTTTGCATGAGGAAGAACATGATGACCGGCGGCATGGCTGCAACGACAGACCCGGCTGATACCAGATGCCATTGTGCAACCCACTGGCCATTGAGCGAAATGATGCCGCCTGTGACTGGCATGGCGTGTGTGCCCTGCACCAGAACGGTGGCCCAGAAGAAGTCGTTCCAGATGAAGGTGAAGATGAGCACCGACAAAGCCGCGATGGCAGGCCGCATGAGTGGCAGTACAACGAACCAGAAGATGCGCAGTTCCGAGACGCCTTCTACGCGGGCAGCTTCGATCAGTTCACTTGGCAGTGCCTTGATGAAGTTGCGCATGAAGAGCGTACAGAAGCCCGTCTGGAAGGCCACGTGGAAGAGCACGAGACCCGTCACCGTGTCGTATAGGCCCATCTTCAAAGTGAGGTCACGAACTGGCACCATGAGGATCTGGAACGGTACGAAGTTGCCAGCCACGAACATGAAGAACAGCCAGAGATTGGTTTTGAACTTGTAGGTCGCCAGCGCGTATCCGGTCAGGCATGACAGGGCGACCGCACCAATCACAGTTGGGATGGTGACCTTGAACGAGTTCATGATGAACAGGCCCATGGGCGTGTTTTGGAAAACGGTCAGGTAGTTACCCAGCTCAAACGAGGATGGCACACCGAAGTAGTTGCCCATGGCAAGATCTGAGCCCGGGCGAATGGAGGTGACCATGACGCCGATCAGCGGCAAGAGCCAGACTACTAGGGAGATTGGCAGTGCAACCTTGTAGGCGACACGGGTTGGTGCGGATGCATTTGCAACGGGAGTTGGAAACATCTTAGTAGCCCTCCCTTTCATCTTTCAACATACGCACGATGAAGAGCGTGATGAACACCATCATGATGGCGAAGAGCACAACTGCGATGGCCGCACCGTAGCCCATGCGGAAGCCGTATTCAGACAGTGCTTGCTCGTACATGTAATAGGAGAGCACGCGGCTGGAACCGTACGGGCCACCGCTGGTCATGATGGAGACCAGATCAAACGAGCGCAGAGCGCCGATGATTGTGACGACAACCGCGATGAAGGTGGCCGGACGCAGCTGCGGGATGATGACGTACCAAAGCATCTTCCAGCCTTTGGCCCCATCCAGTCGCGCCGCTTCAATCTGGTCTGGCGAGACGTTGTTGAGGCCTGTCAGGTACAGGATCATGCAATACGCGATCTGCGGCCAAAGGCCAGCGACGATGATGCCGTAGGTGACAAAGCGCTCGTCAGCAAGGATGGCAATGCCTTCCATGCCCATAAACTCCAGCAGTTTGGTGAACAAACCGAAGTTGGGGGCATAAAACCATGAGAAGATGAGGCCAACGACGATCTGGCTGATGACAAACGGGAAGAAAAACAGAGACTTATAAATACGGATGCCAGTCACAGTCTGATTGAGGAAAATCGCAATCAGCAGCCCGGCAGGCACTGCCAGCATATACAGCACGAGCCACAACACGTTGTTGTACAGTGCGGTGTAAAACGCCTCGTCATCTATAAGCTCAATATAATTTGCAATGCTGATGAAGGTTTTGACTCCGATGCCATCCCACTCATACAAACTGATCCAGAGTGACTGGCCGATTGGCGCGATTACATAGACCAGAAACATCACAACACCCGGCGCTAAAAACAGCCAGGGTGCAAGTTTGCGCTGGTTGGCAATCCACTTTGAAGATCTGGTTTTGCTGGCGCCTGATGTGGTAGGTCCTCCAGAAAACTTTGGTGAGTTTCCGGAAGATACAGGAGCCAAGGCCTGCTCGCTCATCTATGTCCTCCTGCAGAAGGTCGTGCTTCTGCGCTATTCATTCCTAGAGCATAGGGCGGCGAAATCTTCCGCCACCCTACTTAAGAATTCCGCTTATCTACTACTTGTAGACGCGGGTCCGGATCTTCTCGAGACGGTCCAGAATGGCGTCAGCACGCTCTGGCTTCACCATGAATTCCTGGAAGCCTTCCATGCCAGCTTTTGCCATTGCTGCCGGAGCATCACGGTCGTAGAACTGCGCCAGCGCGTATGCATTGGAGAGCATGTCGAAGCCCTGTTGCAGGATGCGCTCTTCAGGACGCTCTGCACCGGAGTTTACTGGCAGCTGACCGAGTGTGACGTTTGTTGCTGTCTGCACATCTGCACGTGCCATGTAAGCAAGGAACTTCTTCGCATCTTCCTTGTTTTTGGCGTTTGCCGGAATGTGAATGGTGTCAGTCGGAGCATCTTCAGCCATTGGAATGCCCGGTGTGATTTCCGGGAACTGCATGAAGCCGATCTGCTCTTCCTTCAGGCCACCGTTTTTGAACACGTCAACTGCGAAGTTGCCCATCAGGTACATTGCTGCTTTGCCCTGCACGAGTGCTGGTACAGCTTCCTGCCAGTCCAAAGCCGCATGGTTTGCGTTGTAGTAGCCTGGCTTCACCAGTTCTGCCCACTTGTCGAAGGTCGCTTTCACACGCGGGTCGGTGTAAGGCACCTTGCCTGCGGTGAGGTCCATGTGGAACTCGTAGCCGTTGACGCGCAGGTTCATGTAATCAAACCAGCCGCCTGTTGGCCAAAGTGCTTTTGTGCCGATTGTGAACGGGTCAATGCCAGCTGCTTTGAGCTTTGCGGACGCTGCAACCAGCTCGTCCCAGCTGGTTGGTACAGCAATGCCCTTCTCTTCAAAGATATCTTTGCGGTAGTAGATGCCCCACTGGTAGTAGGTGTAGGGCACACCCCATTTTTTGCCATCAATGGTCATGGATGCGGCGGCTGATTTCAGCTGCTCGTTAAGGCCATTTTCTTCCCAGACATCCGAGACGTCTTCAAACAGGCCAGCATTGACGAATGGTGCCATGCGGTTGCCTGCGTACCATGTTGCCAGATCTGGCGCGTCTGCTGTGAGGAAGTTGCGGATGGAGGTTTTATAGCCCTCCTTATGCATCGTGTTGACGATGACGTTCACATCCGGGTTCTCCTTGGAGAAGCCAGCCACGATGTCTTCAAATGCTTTTTTTGGAGCCGGATCCGTCTGGTCGAGATTGATAATCAGATCGCCAGCGGCATATGCGGAACTTGAAATCATGAATGCTGCAGCAAAACTGCCCGCAGCTACTTTGCTAAAATTAAACACCTAAACCTCCCAATATCGCCAAGAATTAAGTTCCATTGAATGAAACTTTGTTTTGACCATTGAAATAGTTACGTGCTAGTGCATAATTGTCAACCAAAGGAACTAGGAAGGGATCTGTATGAAAATTGCAGATTTCCGGAACGGGTAAGGAAACAGCAGGAAATGGGCGCACAAACCCTGAGTATCCCTGAGGAAACTGAGCAAGACCTCACGAGCCCCATTTCTAAGGCACTGGTGGTGCTGGACGCAGTTGCGCTTGCAGAATCACCCCCACGGTTTGTGGAGCTTTTGAATGCTTTGCCGCTGAGCCGGGCTACATTGCACCGCCAGCTACGGCAATTGGTGAAGGAAGGCATGCTGGTGCATGATGAGGTGCATCAGACTTACTCCATTGGCATGCGCGTGCTGCGGCTGGCCCATTCTGCCTGGAGCCGTGCGAGCCTTGCCAGTGTGGCGCGGGATACGCTGGACACGCTGAGCACGCAAATTCCGGAGACCATCCATCTGGCTGTGCTGGACAACAATCAGGTGCTTTACGTGGACAAGCGATTGCCGCCGCGCAGCGTTTCCATGTTCTCCAGCCCCGGCAAGATTGGTCCTGCCTATTGCACTGGCGTGGGCAAAGCGATGCTTTCTGCGCTTCCTGAGGCGCGACTTGTTGAGGCGATCAAGGCGCAATCATTCCAGCGCCATACTGATAAGACACTGGTGAACGAGACGATGCTGCGCAATGAGCTGGCTCGTATTCGCACGCGCGGGCATGCCTACGATGATGAGGAGCATGAAGGCTCCATCATTTGTGTGGCCTTGCCGATCCTGAACAAACGCGGAGAGCCGATTGGCGCGCTTTCTGTGACCAGCACGACCTATGTGACCTCGCTGGACACCATGGTCGAAACCTATTTGCCTGCCATGAAGGCGGCGACCAATGAGATTTCAGCGAACGCTCAGATTGCGCTGGGTGTTTGATTTCGTTTTTAATTTGCGGGGCTTGGGGAGGCGCTCGCACTTTATTTGAAGACATTTTCGGGAGGGGAACAGATGACCGCAGTTGTGTTGCGCGATCTGAAGAAGAGCTATGGCGACACGCAGGTGATCCACGGTGTGGACCTGGACATTGAGGAGGGCGAGTTTGTCGTTTTCGTTGGTCCTTCCGGCTGCGGGAAATCCACCTTGCTGCGGACCATCGCCGGGTTGGAGACCAGCAACAGCGGAACCATCCATATTGCGGATGAGGATGTGACGGACATCGACCCATCCCAGCGCGGCATTGCCATGGTGTTCCAGAGCTACGCGCTCTACCCGCACATGACCGTTGCGGAGAACATGGGTTTTGGCCTGAAGATGACCGGACACCCCAAAGCCGAGATCAAGCGGCAAGTGGATGAAGCTGCGCGTATTCTGAAGCTGGAAGAATATCTGGACCGTCACCCCAAAGCGCTTTCCGGTGGTCAGCGGCAGCGTGTGGCGATTGGGCGGGCGATTGTCCGCAACCCGAAGGTGTTCCTGTTTGACGAACCGCTTTCCAATCTTGATGCAGAGCTGCGCGTGCAAATGCGCATTGAGCTTGCCAAGCTGCACAAGGACGTGGCGGCCACGATGATCTACGTGACCCACGATCAGGTCGAGGCCATGACGCTGGCTGACAAGATTGTGGTGCTGGAAGGTGGCTACATCCGGCAGGTGGGCAAGCCGCTGGAGCTTTACGATAACCCTGCAAACCAGTTCGTGGCAGGCTTTATCGGCTCCCCGAAGATGAACTTTCTGAGTGGTAAGGCTGTGCGTTCAACCGATGCAGGGTTGGAGATTTCCGTATCCGGTTTTGACGGGCAGACGTTGGTCGTACCGGGGCTCACCTCCTCCGTGGTGGAGGGCGCTGTGGTGAACGTTGGCATTCGCCCGGAACACTTTATGGTTGGTTCGTGTGAAGACGGTGTTGGTGCAGATGTGAGCGTGTCACTTGTCGAGAACCTCGGCGAAACCAGCTACGCCTACTGCACGTTGCCCGACGGCGTCCAAGTCATAGCAGAAAGCCGCGGCAACCGCCTTGAGCAGGGTTCCGAGACGCTACGACTAACGCTGCCCGCTTCACGGGCCTTGCTGTTCAAGCCGGATGGCGAGCGACTGCGGTAGCGGCTGGGATGGTTGCTTTTACGACTGGAGTGGTGACTTAGCGGTCATGCCCCCATTTCAATCACGGTACATCAGTTCAACGCCAAGGCTGTTTTGGGCTGACAGCGTGACATGCCTATCACTGTCATCTTAACTTTGCATAGGTCACTAAATGCTCGCTGCAGCATACTAAATAAGAGCAACCTAAGTTTGAATTTTTTTGTTTTGAAGCGGGCACCCCGAATCGAGGCAAATGATAGTTATGGGCAACAATAATATGTCAGAACCCACTAGAATTTCGGGCCATTTGCGGAAATTCGAGCGATTCCATCTAGGGTTGAGATTGTTCGCAACGGGGGGATTACGAGCACCGCTGAGAAATACTAGAGATTGGTTTTGAGAAGTCACCAGCACCTTGGGACTATTCTCGGAAAGCGAATAAGTCTCACACCGACAAGCTACTCTATTCTCGTGCGGCAACGACTAACGATATTAGCTGTTTGAACTCGCACCGCGAGATAAAGCGATGCTCGATGCAATACTCGGTTTCACGGGTGGCTGCTTCGCGACAGGAAAGAATAAGCTGCTCGATAGCCTCTTCACCAGTCATTTTTTCACTGCTGATCAATGATATGAACCGCTTCAAGAACTCAATGGTGTCTGATTGGTGGATGACAATCGTATTCCATTCCGGGATCACTATGAGGGCCTGATTTCCCAGCCCCCACGCCCAGAACGTCCCCTCAGGCAGACCGGTCTCTGGGCTGGGTATCCACCACAAATATCCATGCCCCCCTCGCAATCCGCCAAGGCCTATTTCAGTGAAATCAGACGTAATGAGGCTTGTCCAGTTTTCTTCAAGAATGTGTTGTCTGCCAGCAAGTCCGCGATTGAGATAGAGATTTCCAATTCTTGCAAGGTCACGCAAAGACATTTTGAACATCGCCGCCCTATGCTCAGACTGCTGAGGATCAAAGGTATAAGACACGGCGGAGCGTTCAAAATCTTGCATTCCGACTGGTTGTGCTATCCCGATATCAAACGCCTCTGCAACCTCGGAGCCTGTTGTATTTTCAAAAACAGTCGTCAGCGCGTTATAGTCCCAGTTGTTGTAAGCCCAGATAGTACCTAGCTGGTTTTCTGTGTGTCCCAAACGCCTGTCGATATCTGCTTGCAGACTACCCCATGCGGCAGCCGGGTGATTAATACCTGAAACACTATGCAGCAAATGACGCACGGTTGTCTGTCGCTGCAACTCCGTCAGCGAAATCGGGGCGTCATCAATTCCCAGCTCCAGAAGTGTGGCATCAAGGCGCAGTTTGTTTGTAGGCGAAGCCAGTTTCTGACCGAATAGAGCGCTTAGAAGAGGTTTTCTTATAGAATGAATACTGTAGGGCTTTGAAAGATCACCGAAGGCACCAACTCTTTGAGCATCGGTGATGATCATGAAGGAATCTGTGCTTAAACTAGCAGCGTAGTTGAAAACTACATCCAACCCTTTTGCATCCCAACCTAAATTCTTGATTTTAGTTGCGTCAAGTTGAATCACGCCCAAACTTCGGGTAGGCCGCGCTTGACGTCCTAGTCCACGTTCTCCGGTCTGTATGAGATAAGTCAGCACGGATGCAGCAATCAATACGAAGGCTAGCACAACTAACAGATAACGGCGATTCATGCTAAGTACACTCCCAAAAATTCAGCCCTTGGAATTCAATTTCCAGCCACCTACAAGACATGTCCCCGTGCTCCAAGGCCTGTAAATGATGCCGACGTTGCAATGAAATCACTTAGGTTGGCACCAGTCACAGTAGCGAGTGTAACATGCTTCTCTCGGTTGATAGCACTGCTAGGAACAAGAAGTACCGTTGGCAATGTGGGCATATGAACTGGAAAGGCAGAGATTTTGCCGTGATCCGTGGCAGGCGTGATGATTTGAGGGGCAACAGCCCATAACTGGAGTGTCGGGCCATCAGCAGACCATCGAGCGGTTCCATCATTGGTTAAGGCGACACCACAGAAGTGATGCAATAGAGTTCTTCCGACAATAGTAACTGGATGAACAACGGAAGAGCGGGCCAAATCAGAAGTTGAATGGTAGCTGCTGGGACGCTAAAAGAACGAAATGAACGCAAACTGGCTTGTCACTCCCTTTTTCTTCGATGAACGCGATGAGCGCTTGAAAGAAGCTGTACCGTTGCCCTTGTCTTACACAACCAATGACTCCGAAGGCGTAGTGGACAGAACACCAGAAAGCTTATCCAAGGTACATCGCCCAATTGCTGACTTCGTATGTTCAGTGGTCAAGCAGAGCAGAGTTCCTGTCTCAATTGCTGGCGATTGTGCTGCAAGCCTGCCGGTCATGGCAGGATTGCAGCGAGCGGGCTTGGAGCCGATACTCGTCTGGCTTGACGCTCATGGAGATTTCAACACTCTCGAGACATCTCCCTCGGGCTTTTTGGGCGGCATGCCATTAGCTATGATGGTTGGACGCGGCGACCTTTTGATTGCTCAGAAATCAGGGCAAACACCAGTCCTAGAAGAAGACGTATGGTTGATTGGTGCTCGCGACCTTGATCCGTTTGAAGAAGTTGCCCTCGGATCATCTCAGATAAATCGTAGATCTTTAGACAGTCTGGACGAGTTAGTATTCGACAGACAGGTCTATCTCCATGTCGACAATGACATTATCGATGCAGAGGACGTACCCGCAAACAATTACCCAGTACCCAACGCCCCAGTCTCTCTGAGACCATCGAAAAATGCATGACCTTCGCGGCGCGGAACTCAATATGCGCAATTTCACTTAGCGGATGGAACGGATACCTGGATCACGATGGAAGAACGGGGCGCGCTTGCCAGAAACTGCTTTCTTCTATTGTTTCTGCAGCACGTTGATTGATGCCATCCGAGTGGCGACTTCGTTCTGCAATCCGTTTGTGGAAACGAAATGAACCAGTATTTCTGCCTCGTGCAACGAGATATTTGATATCGACTTTAAGTTGATCTTTTACTTGGATTGAGACTGTCTTAGCTCAAAGTCAAAATCCGCAATGGTCACGCTACTACATGCTAGAAATGTCTAGAAATTTGGGCAGTGGTTTCAACTGGTCGCGGCAACACACTGTGAGAACTTCTCAGCTGGAGTTTGATATTGCAAGGTCTTGCATGGTCGTTCGTTGAGTTGTCTTGCGATTGCATCAAGTTCAGGCCGCGTATGTACAGATAAGTCAGTGCCACGGGGCAAATACTGCCGCAGCAAGAGGTTCGTGTTTTCGTTTGATCCGCGTTGCCACGGTGAATGTGGGTCGCAGAAGTATACAGCAACATCCGTTACTAATGTCAGGCTTAGATGATCTATAATCTCCTTGCCTCGATCCCAAGTCAAGGATTTGTATAGCTCTTTGGGTAATTTGTGGGTGTGTTTGATCAACCCGGAAATAACACTGCTCGTGTCTTTGTTGGCAACCTTGATCAACATGACAGAGCGTGTTTGCCGCTCAACAAGAGTGGCGATATAGCTATTCTTGGATCCTCCGATCAGATCGCCTTCCCAATGCCCTGGTATTGCACGGTCTTCTACGCAAGCAGGCCTTTTGCTGATCGAAACAGCATCCTTAATTTGGCCTAGCCTTTTTCGTTTGAGGCTTGCGTGTCTGGACCGGCGTATCGTGCGTTTGGCACGCAGATGGTCCAGCAGTTCTTTCTTCAATACGCCGCAGGCCTGTATGAAAAGGCTTCGATATATCGTCTCGTGGGACACCTGCTTGTTTACGTCTCCTGGAAGGCTACGTTTGAGCCAGTCAGAAATCTGTTCTGGAGACCACTTGCTGCGCAGCTTCACCGATACTGCGTGGCTCAAAGAAGGATGGCAAGCGAGTTTGCATGCCTTGGGCCGCAGAGCGCGGTCCCAGGCGGCTTGATCCGCCGCTGCTGCGCGATAAGCGACCTGACCACCATTTCGCTGCACCTCGCGACTGATCGTAGACGGGCTCCGATTCAACTTGCGGGCTATAGATCGTAAAGAGACGTTGATGCTGAGACCGCGCGATATTTCCTCACGCTCCTTCAAACTTAGCGCCAGCTTACCACGATGCCGATCGGTAGGGCGAATGCCTCCGGTTGGCGAAATGACAGAAAATACCGAGGAGGAGTTTCGGTCAAACAGGCGGTCAATCGAACTCATCGCCTCTCCCCGCTGCCATCTATCCCAAATCTGTGTTCGTTGTGCGGAAGAATAGTAAATACGGCGGCGATACTTCATGTAGAACACTCCATCTCTATTTAAAGATTAAAGTGTTGCACCCACCGCCAACTGCGGACATTCAAGCAGTTCTATCAAGAGTTGAGACAGTTTTCGTAGAAGGTGTTAATTAGATGAGGCATCGACATATACAGCGCCTCATCTGTTATCGTTATTATCCGCCAAATCCACGGCCTGATCTGGATCCGAAGCCACCACGGGACGCGATGGAGGTTCTGGTCTGCACTTTTGGCGGCTTAGGGAGTTTTGCTGTCGCTTTTTTAGGAATACGAGCAGACCGATTGCTCGACGACATGTCGAGAAGATATCCGCCGCTAGTGTAAAAATGGCGTCGATTGCGATCTGGATAAATAGGGCGAACGCGATACTTCCAGTCAGACAAACCTTGCGCAGCATTAGCAATAAAGTATCCGGCCGCGATTGGAACAAAGTAGCTGCTATGCGAGGTTCCAGTCCCATGTGCTGGAACACACGCATACCGTCCATGCTGATCTTCACAAAGGCGGTTGGTATTGTAGCGCGGTGCGGAGGCATTGTCTGCATCTTTGGCAACCTTGAAGGCTGCGGTGCATTCATTCACGCTATATTGCTCAGCAGAAACACACTGCTCCTGATCGACAAAAACTTGTCCGTCTGCCTTTTCCTCGAACTTATCACAAGCAGCAAGAGACACCCCTGCTGTTGCCATGACTACGAGTTTTAGAGGTCCTGAACGTTTCATCTGGTTTCCTCCAAGGCTCAATAGGTCATGCAAGCGGCATTCAAAAGTCCGACGCTAATAGAAACGCCACCAAGATGGATACCAATTGCGGTTTCACCCTTTTCAATTCGGCTAGAGACTTGCGGGTAGAACGCTCGGAATACCAAAAATGTGATGATTTGCAGGACACCTGCAACAACACCCCAAACAGCAAAATCAATCAGACCTACAGAGTTGGCAGCGGCGCTTGCGATAGGAATGGAAAAACCAAGAACAGTGCCTGTTAGTGAGAGAGAGGCAGCACTATTATTTTCTTTGATAAGCGCCATTTCCTTATGAGGAGTGACAAACTTGTAGATCGTCACGAAAATCACAAGCATCACAACGGCGACAATAAAATAGGCCAGAAAAGGCAGTAAGCCAAATAAAGAATTTTGAAGTTCAGCCAAGATATTCTCCATAAAGATCAAATATGCAATTCGTGTTGTGAAAGACTACGCCCGAGCATAAAGGCTACACTGCGCTCGCTTGTGCCTTCCACTTCTTCCATGTTCACCAGCAACATCTCGTCTTTGCCGTCGCTTAGTTCTCGTGCGAACAACATGGCGCTTTGGAAAATTTTACGTCTAGATTTGCCAGAACGATCTTCACTCACGCTTTCCCAGTACTGCATGGGTTCTTCTGGCTGGTCAGAGCTGTCAAACCATGCTCGCTCAAACAGCACATCGCCCTCTGAAGTGGCGAGTGAAAAGGTTTTTTGGCAGATAGAGCGGCGGATTTCGCGCCATTGGTGATCTGTGCTGGGGTACTGAACATCGTAGTAAGACCACAGCATAATCTCATCAACACGCTCATCGGTGACGCCATCCCCACCTTGAATTTGCAAGAGAAGGGCGTCGTCATCTGGATAGAAGCGGTGCAAGTGTGACTGTTCGCCAAGATCACAATGGCCTTGCGCAACGATTGAAAACGTCAGCTGTGGCACCTCGATCAAACTGTCCTGAGGCAGCAACTTGACGGAGATACTGTCAACAGTAACAGCCCGACCAATGGTAACACCAAGCACTTCAGGTAATTCATTTTGTGCTTTTGATTTACGCCAGAACCGCAGCATCAAGCTTCTCCATTAAACGAGACCATGTCTCCGGCTCAAGACGCTGCTGAGCCACATAATAGACGGTGGTACCGCCCCTCAAATCGCGTGGAAACGGCTTGAATGACACATCATCCGCTCCATTTTGACCCACAGCAAGCAAAACGGCATTAACGGAAAGAAGTTGCAGCTCAACTTCAGCAGCCAGATATCCGCATGCCCCTTCCAGAACACCAGAATAGATGGTGGCGTTATGCGTTGCACTGCTCAATGCCATGATAACCCGGCTTGCTCCCGGATCCTGAGCAGCACGTACAAGCGTTTCTGTTGCACTCGAAACCACTGCTTCCACATGTGCTAGTTTGGTTGCACGGCGGGCTGTGTCGCGGTCCCCGAAATAGGCCGCAACATGTACATTGCCGGAGAGCTCACGGATAGCAAGGCAGGTGTTGAACGTTTCTGCATCGCTTTCGGTGTAAACGATGATCTTTTCTGCATGCTCCACCGCAGCCCGCTTCAGTGTTTCCAGCGTATCGAGCCGGTCACCGCGCACATAACGAACCCCTTCAGGCACAGTGATATCGGCGGAGGTGGCAAGCAACACAATCTTGGTGTCGTTGTCTCTGCCTGCAATCAAGTCTGTAATCATGCGCTCGGTACGGTCCCTGTGATACCCGATGATGACTGTGGCACCTGTAAGGCTTTTGAAGTTACCTCTGCCATCGACCATACGTCTTACCCCTTGAACGAGAGAGCTGGTGAGCTTGCTCAGCACAGCAGTGAAAATAAGCAGTGCGCCAGGCACAAACCAGATTGCCGAAATGAGGCGGCCAGCTTCTGTCGCTGGTGACAAATCACCATAGCCTACTGTTGAGGCGGTTGTTGAGGCAAAATACAAGAACACGACAGGATCAGAGGTCAGACCCGTTTCGCCTGCCCAGTAGAAAAGCGCCCACGATATCATCAGATATGCACAAATGAGCGAAAACAAGACCCATAAACGCAGCTCGACAAGGTGGTCGTAGAACTTGGAATAAATCCGCTGAATAACTGGCACTAATAAAACTTCCTGCGGCCTACGTGCAATAGATCAAACACTGGACAATCTTATGATGACCTATTGAAATTAACCCCGTAATTAATAGGTACTTATATTGACTCGGTGAATAGGGAAAAGCAATTATTCGCAGGAAATACGAGAAATCTCAGATTTTCATACCAGCAGCTACGGATGGCAATCTGATGCAAACTCATTTCTTATTACCCCGTTGACCTGCATGGTTTTGGATTGGAGAATTGATAATGGCTCAGCCGGTTAGCCACTGGACTGCATCAAGCCTGGTAGAGGCGCTACAAGCTTCACCGGAAATATCCTCAGAAGAGATGGAATTTGTCGCCGCGCCTGAGACAAAGGACGTATTTGAAGTTCACATGAAGAGCGCGGGCGATGTTGTTCTTTTTGTAGTTGTCAGCGCCGCACAAATCACTACTACAACAATTCTTTGGGGAAGGGATGAACTGGACGATCCGCAAGCCTTTGAGGCACTTATGCTGCGTTCTCACCGCACCCTCATGCCACTCAGCGCACTCTCAATCGGCAAGATTGGTGACCGTGAGTATCATGAGCTGTTCGGCACCATGTCCTCTACCTCTCCAATTGCTGAGATCGTCGAGGAATTCAAAGTAATCGCAGAAAACGCAATCGAACTGGCCCGTGAACTCGGCCCAAAAGCCATCGCATAATCAGGAGGCATCTATGAGCATCTGGGGCAAACTGTTTTCTGCGGTGAAAGGCCACGCCAACAACGCAGCTGAGAGCATTCAGGATTCCAACTTGATGGTAATTCTGGAACAGGAAATTCGCGAAGCGAAAGACGCCATCGCCAAGGCCAAGGACGAGCGCTCGCGCATGACCGCTAACAGAGTGCTGAAAGAGCGCTCCGTTGCCGAGCTGGAAGGCGAAGTACAGCGCCGCACAGACGCGGCGCGCACCGCAAAATCATCCGGTGATGAAGCACTGGCTGTCGAGATCATTGAGAGCATTCTCAAACTGAAAGAAAAGTCGATCTCTGAACAGGATCTGGCGGATCAGTACAAATCCACCGAAGAGAAAATGGATGCTTCTATCCGTCAGTCTCAGGATCGTATTGAAAACCTGAACCGAAAGATTGAAAGCGCCAAAGCAACCGAAGCTTTGATCAATGCTCAAAAAGCTTCCTCCACCAGCACAGTGGCCTCCAATGGCAAACTGGCAAGCGCGGTGGACAGCCTTGACCGTCTTGAACAGCGCCAAGCCCACCAGCAAGCTATGCTTGAAGCTGCCGAGCAGGAAGCGCGGGTTGATAGCGGGGCAGACCTTGAAGAGAAGATCAAGCGCCTTGAGCGTCCGGGACAGGGCGACGTGCAAAAACTTCTTGAAGCACTGTAAGCATCTGAGCTGATTTATGAAACGAATATTGTTGCCTGAGCGCTCCGACTGGAAACAACAGGCAGAAACGTTAGGCTTCAATTTTCACAGTATGTACGGCGAACCCTATTGGGATGAAAGCCGTGCATACCAGTTCACACTCAGGCAGATCGAGGACGATCTGGAAGACGTAACAGCAGAGATCTATGGTCTGTGTCTGGAGCTAGTCGACAAAGCCGTCCAAAATGAGCAGATGATGCGTGCGCTACAACTTCCAGAGAAATACTGGGACTGGATCGCGCAATCATGGAAGAACTTCGAGCCAGCGCTCTACGGGCGGTTTGACTTTGTCTACGATGGCAACGGCCCTGCAAAGATGCTGGAGTTTAACGCCGACACGCCAACTTCTTTGTATGAGACAGGCTTCTTCCAGTGGAACTGGTTAGAAGACCAGCTCTCCCGCGGCGGGATCCCGCAGCAAGCCGATCAGTTTAACTCACTTCAGGACAAGCTGATCGGCCGTCTCTCACAGATTCTGGAAGCTGGAGACCACCTGCACCTGTCCTGCGTGAAGGATGCCATTGAAGACCGCGCAACCGTGCGCTACTTGCAAGACTGCGCACGTCAGGCAGGTCTCCAGGACCATTTTGTCTATATCGAAGATATTGGCGTAGATGAGCAATTCCAGTTCGCGGATCAAGAAGAGTACGTGATCGAAAACCTCTTCAAGCTCTATCCCTATGAAGACATGTTCCGTGAGTCTTACGGACCTATCCTGCCCAAAACCAACATGCGCCTCATAGAACCTCCCTGGAAGGCCATTTTATCCAACAAGGCCATGCTCCCACTGCTTTGGGAAATGTTCAAAGGCCACCCCAACCTGTTGCCATCCTATTTTGAGCAGGATGAAGACAAGAGCGATCTCACCGACCGCTATGTACGAAAACCCATCTTCAGCCGAGAAGGGGCTAACGTTTCCATTATGGAGGGAGCGCAAGTCACCGAGGAAGCGCAAGGCCCATACGGTGTTGAGGGCTTCATCCAGCAAGCCTATTGCCCAGTCCCGCAATACGGTGAAGACTTCACGGTAATCGGATCCTGGGTCATTGGTGACGAGCCCGCAGGCATCGGCATCCGCGAAGACCGCTCCCAGATTACAAAAGATCTATCAAGGTTTGTGCCACACTATATTTGCGATTAACGCTTAATTGAGGCACCTTAACTTTTTCATACTGTTTGCCTGCTGCGAACGACAGTTAGTCAGTATCGCGCTTGTCAACTCATGGGAACAGATGATCTACCACTGCTTTCACAGGAAGTTTAAGGAGATCGTCTTGAAGTTGAAGTCAAACATTGGCTGCGACTGCCGAGGAACAGCACCAATGGCAGCTTTTGGTCACGAGCGACTTGCCGCTTCTGCGAAGCTTTGTATTCCAATCAACGTCAGCAAAGGTCTCTTCAGAATGAACTTTTATTAGTTCCCCCGCAATGAAGGCATGCCTGAGGGAAGACCTCAGGCGATTTCTTCTGCGTAGAATGGGAGGTGTTTGCGGAGGCGGATGTAGGTGATTTCGCAGTTGAGGTCTTCGTCGAACTTGGTGGCCTCGCGCACATCTTCGTATCTCATGTGGTGATAGAGACCCAGAGCGCGTTCGTTCTGGATGAGGACAGAGATTTCTGCGGTGTGGTAGCCACGGGCGGCGATGCGGCGCTCAGCTTCTTCTGCCAGCGCGGTACCCAGTCCGCTGCTCTCATAGTCCGGATCAATCCAGAGGTCGGTGATGAAGTTGTCGGCATGTTCTGTTGCAGCAAAGCCGAGCACACGATCTTCTTTAACCGCCACCACGATCTGATCCAGACAGGCGCTTGCAAAATCGGTGAAGGAGGCCTTGCTCATGGTGTCGTGAGCAACTTGCGGCACGTGGGGGCCGATGCCCCGTTTCCATGAGGCCAGACCGACCTCTCCGATCTGTGGGATATCTTTTGAGCGAGCACTACGAATTTCAAAGGTCTTCATCAGACTGATCCACCTCTCTGTGGGCCTTTCAACATCTCTCGCAAGTCTCGCTTAAGGATCTTGCCGTAGTTATTCTTGGGCAACTGATCCATGGCGACGTACTGCTTTGGACGCTTGAAACGCGCGATGTTATCAATGCACAGCTGATCCAGCTCTGCAAAATCGACGGTCTTTCCCTTCTCTGGCGAGATGATTGCCACCACCTCTTCGCCCCACTCCTCATGGAACCGACCGACTACAGCGACTTCAGATACATCCGGATGCATCAGCAGAATTTCTTCCACTTCGCGAGGATAGATATTGGATCCGCCCGAGATGATCATATCTTTCGAGCGGTCGTGCAAGGTGAGGAACCCCTCCTCATCCAGCGCACCCATGTCGCCTGTTTTCAACCAACCATCGACAACCGTGGAAGCGGTTGCTTCCTCATTGTGCCAGTAACCCAGCATGACCGCCGAACCTGACACGACAATCTCGCCAATCTCACCGACGGGCAGGTCTTTCATGTCTTCTCCTACCACACGGACATTCGAGACGACTTGAGCTACCCCAACTGATTTCAATCTTTCTTCCCAACGGGCATGTTTTCTGTCGCAGACCTGCTCACGACTGAGAACCGTAATCCCCATTGGGCATTCACCCTGACCATAGATCTGCGCAAAGCGTGGGCCGAGAACGTCAACGGCCTCAACGATATCAGCGAAATACATAGGCCCACCGGCGTAGATGATGGTGTCCAGCCCCTCACCCGTTGCGCCTGTGGCTTTGGCGACTTCCACCAGCCTGTGCACCATTGTGGGTGCTGCAAACATGGCGATCCTGCCTATCTGCGGGGCGATCTCCAGAATCTCTGCAGCATCAAACCCGCCAGAGACCGGGCAAACGTGACGGCCACCAGCCACAACGTGCATGAAACTGTAGATGCCTGCACCGTGAGACATGGGAGCGGCGTAAAGCGTGGCGTCTTCGTGCGTTGGTGTGCCGATGCCTGCATAATAACCGAGCATCATGCTCTGGATATTTTGCGAGGACATCATCACACCTTTGGGTCGGCCTGTCGTGCCGGAGGTGTAAAACAGCCAGACCATATCCTGCGCATCAATGGGCACCGGCTGCCCCAAAGGCTCTGCAGAGAGCATCTGTTTGTAGCTGTCCTGATCCACCGAGATGACCTTGATTTTGGACTGATCAATCTCCTTGATCAGATCCTCCCCCACATCATCAGAGATGAAAACGGCAGTGGCTTCCGCGTTCTCGATGATCCACGCCGCCTCTTTGGGATGCAGCTTGGCATTGATCGGGATTGCAGCAGCACCGGACCACCAGATGCCGTAGCTTGCTTCAAGATACTCTGTGCGGTTCTTCATGAAGATGGCAACGCGATCGCCCTTGGCAACACCGTAGTCGCGCTGCAACGATCCGGCGATGGCCGCGGAGCGTGCGCCGAACTCGCCGTAGGTTGCCACAAGCTGCGTTCCGTGAAAGAGCGCAGGTGCGTCCGGTGTTATTCTGGCTGTACGGGCCAGCCACTCTGCCAGGTTCATTCGGTCTCCCCCTCAAATCAGATTGCTTTCCTCAAAAGCAATCCTGCTGCCGCCGTCTCATCGCCTTGCAGTTCATGACGATAACGCACTGTTCACTCACGTATTGTTATTGGTCTGGGAGCGTCGTGGTGACGAAATTTGGTTGGCAGCTTCACTCAAACTTTAAGATGCGCATACTATAGTTTTTTGCAAGTCTGGGTATACGCCTCTTGTTTAACGCAATTTGCAAGTTTACGCTGCGGCTTTCTGCACTTTACATTTCTTTGTTGCTCAGAACATCCCATGTTCTGCGTAAATTCAACTAGTGGTTTTATAAGGACGCTTGTGATGAACCTTCAAAAAGCTGGCGGAATAGCATCTCTTATTGAAGCGGCCACCTACATCATTGGCTTTGCTCTATTAACGACTTTATTGGCAGATGCAGGCTTTGGCGAAGACGGCAGTGATGCGAACCTGCTGGCATTCATCGTTTCCAATCAGAGCCTTATGTATCTCTGGAATTTCATCATCTACATCGTCAATGCAGTGTTTCTGGTAGTGCTGGTGATTGCGCTGCATGACCGGCTGAAAGCTGCAACACCGGGGCTCTCTCAGGTCGCCGCTGCTTTCGGGTTGATCTGGGCGGGTCTGATTTTGGCCAGTGGCATGCTGGCCAACATTTCTCTGGCAGAAGTTTCAGCGCTCTATGCACTGGACCATGACGAAGCACTGGTGATGTGGGCAACCCTGAACAATGTGCAGGAAGGCATTGGCGGCGGTAATGAGATCACCGGTGGCCTGTGGGTGTTGCTGCTGTGCTGGGCAGGTCTGCGCGGTTCCAGCCTCTCCAAAGCCCTTGGCTGGCTTGGCGTTATCGTAGGGTTGGCGGGACTTGCAACGGTTATTCCGGGTATGAGCGATTTGGGCGGCGTCATCTTCGGGCTTGGGTTCATTCTCTGGTTTATCTGGGCAGGCGTGTATCTGCTCAGGCATGGCGAAGCTTCTGCTTAAAAAATTATTCCCCTACAGCCTGAAGAAACGGTCTGCGAATAGGTCTTAGTTGCATTTGTAACAGGTAACACTTACCTGTGATGAATATTCATTTGATCATTGCAGAGGCATTTATGGGAAAAATTAGTAGAAGAGCATTTCTTCTTGGAGGCGCAGCATTTGCAGGTGCTGCCGGGTATCATTTTCTTTCACCCTCACCTCGTTCCTATGGCGGCGCATTCCCAACAGATCCGCAAAATGAAGTAGCTGACACTATTTTGAGTGACGCTGGTGAACTCACTCAAGTAACTGTCAAAAAGCACGAGACCTTCTCCGGCCTTTCCAGTGATGCGCTGCGCACAGAGCTGTCAGCACACTTTAAGCAGGCAGCCGATGAAAATCACCCTGTGATGGCTAGTGTTGCCCGCCATTCAATGGGTGGACAGACTCTACCAACCAATGGAGCTGCCCTTTCATTGCATGGCGGGACCATTGAGCTTCACCCAGAGCGTAAGACTTACACCGTTTCAGGTGGCGTGCGGTGGCATGAAGTAATCACCAAACTAGACGCAAATGGCTTTTCACCTGCTGTGATGCAGTCCAACAACGACTTCGGCGTGGCCAGCACATTTTCCGTTAATGCCCATGGCTGGCCTGTTCCGTTTTCCGGATGCGGGTCAACGGTTCAGTCTTTGGAGATGGTGCTTGCAGATGGTCAGACACGACGCTGCAGCCCATCTGAGAACAGTGAGCTGTTCAACGCTGCCATGGGTGGTTACGGACTCTTTGGCATCATCACCGAACTGGAGCTGGAGATGGTTCCAAACAGTCGGTTGCTTCCAGAGTTTATCGAATTACCCTCTGCCGAATATGGTTTGCGCATGCAAGAGGTGCTTGCGGAAGATCCGTCCATCCAGATGGCTTATGGCCGTATGAACGTTGATATTGATCGCTTCTTTGAAGATTCATTATTGATTGTTTATCGTCCGGATGAAGATCAGTCAGACCTGCCTGCTGCAAGTGGTTCTGGCTTTATCAGCAAGGCCTCGCGGCATATTTTCCGAGGTCAGCTGCATTCTGAGTCAATAAAAAGGACGCGCTGGGATATTGAAACCGGCATTGGCGCCTCATTAGGCAGTGGTCCCGTTACTCGCAATAGCTTGCTCAATGAGCCGGTTATTACGCTGGATGATAAAGACCCCAACAGAACGGATATCTTGCACGAATACTTTGTTGAACCTGCACGGTTTGCGGAGTTTATAAAGGCCTGTCAGGATGTCATTCCTTCCTCCTATCAGGAATTGCTCAACATCACCCTGCGCTACGTTCGCAAAGACACTCAGAGTGTGTTGCCTTTTGCCCCAACAGACCGGATTGCGGCTGTAATGCTTTTCTCTCAGGAAAAGTCGAAGCGCGGCGAAGCGGATATGGCAAGAATGACCCGTAAACTTATCGAGCGCACACTGGAAATTGGCGGGACCTACTATCTGCCTTACCGCCTACACGCGAGGCAGGACCAGTTTGAGCGTGCCTACCCTGACCACCAAAGATTCATCGCGCTGAAGCAGAAATATGACCCTCAGATGAGGTTCACCAATCAACTTTGGGATACGTACATGTCTGCGAAGGAGCCTTTGAATGTATAGAAAAATTGCATTTGCTTATGCCTTGATCCTTTTCGCTGTTACAGCTCTCAATTACATTCCAGGCATTCCTGATGAGAATGGGTATGTTTTCGGCATATTTGCATTGGATCTGTTTGATGACAGCCTTCATGTAGCAAGTGCCACATGGGCTCTTGTTGCTGCTCTGATTTCACAAAATGCATCGCGAATATTCCTGCGCTACTTCGGCGCCCTGTATTTAGCGGATGCTGTGTTCGGGCTTCTGACGGGGTCTGGTTATCTGGATTTTGCGATCTTTACGATCGGCTTCCAATCTTTCCCGCTCGGCCTGAAAATTCTTGCGAACCTGCCACACTTTGCACTCGGCGGTTTCGCTCTGGCAGCAAGCTTTTGGGGACGTGAGAAGTTTGAAAGGGAGAGCCAACGTGAAGCTTCTTAAACGGCTCTCCATCGGCGTTTTATGTTTGGTTCTGGTCATTGGTGTTGGTGCTGCAGCGCCTATTTTATACGTGGAGCAGGCCTGCACGTCACCACAAGTTGCCGATAACTACCAGAGTCTGCTGGAGCCTGCTCACAGGCGCGAGGAAGCCCGCAGTTTTCTGACTTACCCGGAATGGCACATTGTTTATGCTTATGAGGACTATGCCGCCACACTCGCAAACGGCATGCCGCACGATTTCAACTATCTGAATGCCATTGGCAGCTTCTGGTCCAGTTTGTGTGCGCTGAAGAGTGAAGCGGATACGCGGGGGGCGGCTCAGTTTGACACCAAAGCCACCATCTACACCATCGGGGTTAGCTTCTCCTTCGAGATGCTGATGAAAGCGGCCTATGAAGAGACTTTGGGCAGGCTGGCAGCAGCGACCAGCACGAACAATGCGTCGTTGCAGGACCAGCTTGAGTACAGCGTTTCAGCAGACTATGCCAAATTCCTCCACCAGACACCCTGGTATAGGTTTGACTTCGAAGGCGCGCGTCAAAAACTCAACGCCGCAACAACCGATGATGGCGTACGGAGTTGGGAACGGTGGTTTGCATTGAATCTGGAGTGGTGGGCAAAGGCGCAGTACGCCAAAGCCATTGCGACTGCGGTGGACACGATTGGTCATGATGAATTGACCATGCAGTCCGTCATCAGCAGTCCGGGTAGCCAAGATGTTCTTTCAGAGTATGATCTGGAGGTTATTCAGCAGCTTGATGATAAACTCATTATCCAGACACCCCGGTATCGCAAGTTCACTGAGCTGGTGCTTCGCCTTTCGCAAGACGGCGTCATGTTCCACGAGATTGCTGGCAACGATGACATTTTAATATCTGCGCTTACTGGAGGTTCCGCAAAAAAACCGAGTTTGTCAGCGGCCTCCATCCTGTCTGAAACCGAGAGGAATACGGGCAATCAGCAGAGATTGCTAATAGAATCAAAGGTTCCAGCTCTATCGCGGACACTTCAGGAACTGGCGCAGCAAGGCGTCATTGTTGAGCACATTTACGATTACTAGCGGAACTCTGGTTTGCACAAGTCAAAGCAAATAGCTCTTATCCTCGTTCTCATCGGATTGGCATGGGGCGCCATCGGGCTCGCCGTGCCATTCCTTGGCAATGCAGATGAAGTGGCTGTACCCTTTCCGCAAAACCTACAGATGGAACTGCTTCCGGCTTCAGTCAGGATTCTGAGTTACGACGATAAGATCGCGGTGTTTGCAAGTGAAGAACCACAGCTTGCCTCCCACCTTTACGAGGCTGGCGCCTGGGCGGTACTTCCCTCTTCAAACGGCAGCTGTATTAATCTCTCAGAGATTTCTAAACCAAATCGCAAGCGCCCTCCCCCTGCCAACGCAGGACTCTCAGGCAACTGATTGGATTGTTGGTAAATTACTCAGCGTAACAGTTCTCAGATTGCAAACTTATGCTTACGCTACAATTTACCGAATTAAATTTTCAGGAAAAATGGCTGGGGTGGTAGGATTCGAACCTACGGTACACGATACCAAAAACCGTTGCCTTACCACTTGGCTACACCCCATCGCTGTGTGTGGGGCGGGTTATAGCTTTATGATTTGGAATAGGCAACCACTCAATTTCTTTTTGCTGTGAGAAACTTACAAGTGTTCCACAGGTGAGCATAAAAGCGGATTGTGTGAGTGCTGAAACTGGCCTGTACCCTTGAGCTTTTGCCTTTGTAATTTCTGATCTGAAAATAGCTTATCTCGTTTCCTTGAGGCATTGAAACCTCTAGGAATTCTGCCGTTTTGATCGTTTTGCCTATCTCTTAGCGTTATGAGCTTGGGTCTGGCTCACCGTTTCCCTTTGGCATTTCCTCCGCTTTATCATCGGGTTGTGGCAGTTTGGAACGATCTTGTGCGATGAGCATGTAGACGTTGGGGACGACGAACAAGGTGAAAAGTGTTCCGATGGACAAGCCGGTTGCAATTACCAGTCCCATGTTGAAACGAGAGGCTGCGCCTGCTCCGCTTGCCAGCACCAGCGGGATCACCCCAAGCACCATGGCAGCGGTGGTCATCAGGATAGCGCGCAGGCGGATTTGCAGGGCGCCGATCACAGCTTCACGTTTGGATGCGCCCTGATTTTCCTGAAGTTCGCGGGCAACTTCTACAATCAAAATGCCGTGCTTGGAGATCAGGCCCATAAGCGTGATGATGCCAACCTGCGTGTAGATGTTAATGCTGGCGCCGCCCAACCCGATGTTGATGAAGAACAGGGCTCCAGCGATTGACATGGGAACTGAGACGAGAATGATGATGGGGTCGCGGAAGCTTTCGAACTGAGCTGCAAGCGTTAGGAAGATGATAAGCAAGGCAAAGGCAAAGGTAACCACAAAGCCGCTGCTTTCCTGCTCAAACTGGCGCGACTGTTGGGCATAGTCGACATCATAACTTTCTGGCAGTTCTTCTGCTGCAATTTGTTGCAGGACTTGCAAGGCCTCGGCCAAAGGCACGCCAAAGCTGGGCACGCCGGAGAGTGTCATGGAGTTTAGCTGCTGGAAGTGCGGGATAAACTCTGGCGTAACCTCCATATCCAACGTGGCAACGCTGGAGAGCGGTACGATTGTACTGCGCGGGGCATTGCTGCTTGTGTTCGTTCCTGATGCTCCTGCTGCCGACGCACTGGCGGCAGAGCTGGGTGACGAGGTTCCGCTTTGCGCCGCACTGCTGACAGCTGCACTGCTTGGAGATGCAGAACTGTTTGGCACCCGAATATATGTGTCCAACAGTTGTTCTGGATTGAGGCGATCATACTGAATGATTTGCGGGATGACCCTGTAAGAGCGGCCATCAAAATCGAAGTAGTTGATGTAACCACCACTCATCAGCGCTGTGAGTGATTGCCCTACATCCTGCAAGGTGAGGCCTAGTTCAGCGACACGGTCGCGGTCGATGTTGATTTTGCCCTGCGGTTTATCGATCTTCAGATCCTTATCAATGAAGATGAACTTACCCGTGGCCTGCGCCTTTTCCAGTATCTGAGACCCAACGACATTGAGTTTGTCGACGGGTTGGGTGGTTTTGATGACAAACTGCACAGGCAAGCCGCTGCTGCCCGGTAAGGGTGGGTTTTGGAACATCACGGTTTTGAAACCTGCCACCCCCTCCATTGGGGGCTGCATGGCGTATTGCAGCTCAGTGGCGGTCCTGGTGCGCTCATCCCATGGAGTGAGCAGCACGCCTGAGAGTACGCTAGAAGAAAGAACCAGCTGGAACACGCCTTCAACCTCAGAATATTTCTGGGCGATGCGATAGATCTCTTCTGTGTAGAGCATCTTCTGCTGCAGAGTGGCCGAAGGCGCTGGTGTTGACTGAGCCAGAACAAGGCCCTGATCTTCCTGCGGTGCCAACTCTTGCTGCGAGGTGGAATAGAGCACTGGGATACTGGAGAGGATCAGAAAGGCAAAGGTGAGTACGACCAGTCTGTTATCCAGTGAAGCTTCCAAGACGCGCAAGTAGCGTTTGCGGAACCGGTCGTAGATATCATCAACCGTACGGGTCAGCGCATCATCCCACCCAGAGGTCTTCTCTGATCTTGCTTTGAGTATCTTGGAGCTCATCATGGGTGTCAGGGTGAGCGCGACAATGGCTGAGATGGTCACCGAACCAACCACTGTGAAGGCGAATTCTGTAAACAGGGCGCCCGTCAAACCGCCCTGAAAGCCGATGGGGGCATACACCGCGACAAGAACAACCGTCATCGCCAAAATGGGCCGGCCCAGATCTTGCCCGGCTTGAACAGCAGCCTGAAACGGCGTGCTGCCTTCTGAGATATGTCGTTCTACATCCTCCACCACGATAATCGCATCATCAACCACAAGGCCGATGGCAAGCACCAAGGCAAGGAGCGTGAGCAGGTTGATGGAGTAGCCCAGAACCAGCATGATAAAGAAGGTGCCGATCAGCGATAGCGGGATCGCGATGATGGGGATGGCAACTGTGCGCGGCGAACCGATAAAGAGGAAGACCACGAACGTCACGATCACCAACGCTTCCAGAAGGGCGCTGATCACCTCATCAATTGCAGCGTTGATGAAGAGGCCAGAGTCGTAGACAATCCGTGCTTCCAGCCCCGGAGGCATAGCATTTTGGACTTTGGGCACGACCTCGCGCACCTGATCCAGCATGGCAAGCACGTTTGCAGCTGGCGCGGCCTGTACCCCAATGTACACAGCTGCCTTGCCGGAATAGAGCACGGCCAGATCGTAGTCTTCAGACCCCAGCTCCACTCTGCCCACATCGCGCAGACGAATGATTGCACCATCGCTTTCTGCCACAGCAAGCTGACGGAAATCTTCGACATCAGTCAGGTTGGTGTTGGCCGTGAGTTCCACCTGAACCATCTGCCCCTTGGTGTTGCCCACACCGGAGATAAAGTCATTGCGGGCCAGAGCATTTGCGATATCAGTGCCAGTGAGGCCGTATGCCGCCAGTTTATCCGGGTAGAGCCAGGCGCGGATTGCAAAGCGTTTTTCGCCGTAAAGCTCAGCGGTTTGCACACCATCGATTGCCTGAATTTGTGGCTGCACAACACGGACGATGTAGTCCGTGAGCTGGTTGCGATCGATCACGTCAGAGGTGAAACCGATATACATGGCGTCGATGGTCTCACCGATCTGAATAGTGAGCACCGGGTTTTGCGTTTCCTGGGGGAGCTGGTCCAGTACCGAGCTGATCTGGGTGTTGATCTCCGTGAGGGCTTTGTCCGCATCGTAGTTGAGCACCAGATTGACCGTGATGGTGCTGACTGTGCTGGCACTGGTCGAGGTCATGTAGTCAATGCCGTTGGCCTGTGCGATGGCCTCTTCCAGCGGGGTGGTGATGAAGCCCGCAACAGTCTCAGCGCTAGCGCCGAACAAGGTGGTTGAGATGGTGATGACGGCGTTTTCCGTCTTTGGGTATTCCAACACGGGCAACAAGAAGATTGCCCGTAAGCCCAGTGCCAAAATCATCAGGCTGATGGTGGAGGCCAGAACGGGGCGGCGAACATAGATTTCTGTGAAACTGTTCATGGCCCACCTATTGCTCTACGGGTTTCGGGTCAGGGTCATTGAGTGGCAACACTGAGTTGTCGATAACGACCTTTGAGCCATTGCGGAGTTTGAGCTGCCCTGCACTCACCACCAGTTCATCCGTCTTAAGGCCTTTTGAAATCACGATCTGATCGCCTCGTTTTGCGCCAGTCTCGATGAAGCGCTGCTTGGCGGTGTAGACAGGTTTGTCCATGTGCTTTTCGTCGGTCTTAGTCAGCACATAAACGGTGACGCCGTAGGAATTGTAGGTGATTGCCGTTTGCGGCACTGTGACCTGTTCCTTTGGTGCCGATATCACCGTCTGTACATCAACGAACATGCCCGGGATCAGCTCTTTATTTGGATTTGCAAAGCGGCCACGCACTCGGGCGTTGCCGTTGTTGATGTCGACCTGAGCATCAATGGCAACGACTTTGCCTTTGATGGACTTGCCCGGATAGGTATCAGCCGAGACCTCAATTTCCTGATCGCGTTTGATGGTGCCCAGAAAACGCTGGGGGATGTAAAAATCAACGAAGAGATCATCAAGTTGCTGAAGGTTGACATAGGGCTGGGCCACATTGAGATATTGTCCAACGCTGACCTGCCGAATGCCCAGACGGCCAGAGAACGGTGCGCGGATGTTTTTCTTGGCGATGATCGCAAGCTGGTCTTGCACTTGCCCCTGAAAGTCTCTCAGGCTCGACCAATCGGAATCGATCTGCTGTTTGCTGACAGCGTTGACTTTGTACTGCTTCAAGTCTCTGTCCAGCGTTTGTCGCGCCAGAGTTTCCTGAGCCTGCAAGGACTTAAGTTGCGCAATCTCCTGGGTGGTATCCAACTCAATCAGCAGCGCGCCTTTTTGGACATCCTCACCAGATGCGAAGTTGATATGGGTCACCGTACCGGGAAGCTCAGGCGACAAATCTGTTCCCATGATTGCCACAAGTGTTCCAACTGCAGAGACTTTCTCGGTCCAGAGTTGTTTGGTGGACTTATAGGAAGAGACGGTCTCGATCTTGTTTTGCAGACCGGAAACGATTTTCCCGAGCACTTTGGATTTGTAAAGCTGGAACCCATAGAGCCCGCCAAACGCTATACTGACACAAATCAGCATAATGATCATATTCTTTTTGGTGTTGGGCTTTTTGCGTTCACTCATGGCTGGTTCACCGGCTGAATCTGTTTGCGATTGAACGGCGGGACAGCCGAAATGATAGTCAGAGGTCTTCCATCCCTTATTGGTGCGGCGTTGGGGCGGTTCCACCACCCTCCGCCGAGCGCAAAGAACAGTGCGACAGTGTCTGTGAAACGTGCAGCTTGTGCCTGCACCAGATTTATCTTCGCTTGCTGATAGGTTTGGACTGCAAGCAGCAGTGTTGTGAGATCGATAGCGCCTAAATTGTATTGTTGCTGTGTCAGGCGCAGGCTCTTTCTGGCAGAGCGTTCGGCGGCAAGACTGGCCTTCAGGGCACGGGCATCATTCTTCAAAGCACTGATCGCATTGGAGGTGTCACCAAATGCGGTCAGCACAACCTCACGATAATTAGCAGCAGAGGACTCGAAGGCAGCAATGGCAGCTTTACGCTGGCTGTTGAGTGCCCCTGCATCAAACACGGTTTGAGCTACAGAAGTTGTGATTTGCCAGGCACCCGTTCCGGAGAAGAACAGGCGGTTGAAAACATCGGAGTCGTTGCCAACGTTGCCGGTAATCTGGAAACTTGGGAGCTGATTGGCCAGTGCGACACCGATGTTGGCGCTGGCTTGCCAAAGTTGTGCCTCTGCAGAGCGGATGTCTGGCCTTCGCGCGACCAGCTGCGAAGGCAAGCTTAGCGGCAGTTTTCTTGGCAGTTTCAGATCAGAAAGATCAAACTCCTTCACGATGTCCTGGGTGGGATAGAAGCCGCCCAGCGTTTTGATCTGATTTTTCTGCACCACCAACTGCTGTTGGAGTGGTGGCAACGTTGCCTTGGTTTGCTCCAGCGTCGCCAGCTGTTGCAGGACCTGACTTTCATCCACGCCCCCTAACCTGAACTGCGCTTGCAGGATAGAGAGTTGCCGCTGTTGAACCTTGATGATTTCTTCAGTTGCACGGATCTGACCTCTGAGTGAGGCTTCCAGAATGACGGCATTCAACAGGTTGGATGTGAGCGTCAGGTGTGCTGCCTCAACCTGAAACTGCGAGTACTGGATGTTGGCGACCTGAGATTCAATGTTCCGGCGTGTGCCTCCCCAAACATCCAGCGTATAGGAGATGGCCAATGACAAGCTGTAGGTCGTGAAGAACGGGTTCAGGTTCGCAACAATCTCACTTGCTCCACCGCCACCGATGGGGAACTTCTGCCTGTTACGGCTCGCATTGCCGGTGACAGTTGGATAAAGCCCTGCGCCTGCCACATAGGCATTTTCCTGTGCCTGTCTGAGATTGGCTTCTGCCTGCGCAATTGTGGGACTGTTAGCGACTGCAAGGCTGACATACGTGTTGAGGGCTTGCGACTCAAACAACTCCCACCACTCTCCCGGCAGATCCCTATGAGTAGAGAAGTTTTGCGAGGCTCCGCCTTGTATGTCTGCGGATACAGTTGCTCCGGGATCATTGCGGGTGAACTTGGCTTCTGGTGAGAGCTCTGGCCTTTTGAAATCCGGCCCCACCATGCAAGCTGACAGCAGGAAGAACAGCATAAGAGAGGAACGCCGACACACCGTAGGCGCAGGAGAACTCCTCGTCTTGCTGCAAAACCCGAACCAGACACTCAACAGTGGTGCTCCAATGACCTGTATCTTTTATTGGCGGAGAACAAAGCTGTACGCACACTCAAACACTGGCCAAGAACACGGCTGACCTTAGGGTACTTGATGCTGATTTTGCAGGTCAAACACGCTTGTGGTGTGTGCTGGGTTATCCCACGCTAATGGCGTGAGGCATCCTATTTTACTTAGTTATATTAAATGGTTAGGCTGCCAAATCCCATGGAGACCGCTCTTAGTTCAGGTCTGCGACACGCTCAGAAATCATGGAGAGGAGCAGTTTCTCATAGGCGTCGATTGCGCGTTCCTGAGAGAAGTCACGCGCTCTCGTGGCCAATGTGTCGTCGGATCTGTCGCATTTTACTGCAGCGAGAATTGCTTCTGATAGTTTGTCAGCATCGCCTGACGGGACAAGCCAGCCATTGCGGACATCACTGAGCACTTCGCGGGCACCAGCGCCGCTGTCGAGCGCTATGATGGGAGTTCCCAGGGCCATTGCACGCACCAACTCACCAGACACGCTGTCTTGTTGGGATGTTGAGACATACACGTTGGCCGCTCTTAGGAATCTCTCCGGTTTGGTGACTTCACCCGGCATGGTGACGATATCATCGAGTGCCAGATTGGAGGCCAGCAGCTGGAGTTCTTCCTGCTCCTCTCCGTTGCCCAACAGATACGCCCTCAAATTATCCTTGTAACGGCTGAGCGCCATGGCGCGGAGGAGCTGGTGATGGGCATTGCGACTGGACGGGGCCCCGACGCTTATCACCTTGCTGGTACCTTGCGCCTCAAACCATTCCTCTTCAATCGGCTCTGCTGCCGTTTCAAACACATTCATTTCAACAAGAGGGTTATAGATGACACTGATCTTTTCTTTGGGCACCTGCTCACATAGATCAACGACATGTTCGATAGATTTGAGTGTACAGATCACCCGCTCAGCTTCGCGGTAAATTAGCGGCACAGCGATGGTGGCTGCGCTCTTTTGGGTTTTCAGGGCGAGTCGATCTGAAATGGTAACCGACGAATGGAGCGTAATCGCCACCGGGACCTTCAAACGGGAACGTGTTTTGACGGCAGACAGACAGGCTATGTTGCTGCCTGTACCGTGAGAGAGAATGATATCCGGTTTCTCTTTCTCAACCAGTCTGGCAACGCCTGCTGCAGCTGCGGCGGCTCTGGCCTTTTCGAGAAAGACCGGCGTAATTCGCGGTGAGTAGTGGGAGAGGTCTCTTGGTTTGCCCGTCAGGGTGATCAGAGTGATGTTGTGTTGACGCGCAGCAAGACCGTTGGAGACCACCTCGGTGATCTCAGTAATGTCTTCATCAAGGAAGCTTTCCTGTACTATAAAGAGCTTCATGAAGTGCCCCCGGCCCACCGGTCGAACAGATGCGCCTCCAGACACTCGAAAATCTGGTTTTAAGAGCACGCACCGAAGCTCAATCTAGAAATCTACGGTGTTGTTCTCAATCTGGTTGATTTGATACCCGATTATCTCCCAAGGCATTTATCAGGGTAATTCCTTACTTGGCACCCTATCTCCTGCGTATCTGGATCTGTCTGCACAAGCTTAGTGGTTTTAATGGTTTCAACCGCGGGTATAGAAAAGAATCACATTGCTGCAGCACAATGCTTTTTTCTGCATCCCAGTGTTGATTTACCCTTTAAAAATTAGGAGCTCCCGCCTATTGTGCGCGGCAGCAAATTCAGTTCAAACGTGTAGATTAAGCCTCCTATGAACACCAAAGCCAACTATGTGCTCACCCTTTCCTGCGGAGACAGAAAAGGGATCGTGGCAGCGGTTGCAAATTCAATCGCTTCTCAAAACTGTAACATCTGTGAAAGCGCTCAGTACGGCGATGCAGAGACCGATCGCTTCTTTATGCGCATCTCTTTCAATGCTCCGGACGGGATGACTAAAGAACAGTTTGAAGAGGGCTTTGGTCCTGTTGCAACGGGCTATGGTTTTGACTGGAAGGTTCATGACCTTTCCAAGAAGCCTCGTGTTCTCGTGCTGGTCTCTCAGATGGGCCACTGTCTGAACGACCTGCTCTACCGCAATTCCACTGGCCAGCTGCCGATGGATCTTGTGGCAGTTGCATCCAACCACACCAAGTACCAGTCCCGCGTTGAGCATGAGCAGATTGCATTTCATTATCTGCCTGTGACCAAAGAGACCAAAACGGAACAGGAAGCCCAGATTGTTGATCTGGTGGAGCGCGAAAACATCGATCTGGTGGTGTTGGCGCGTTACATGCAGATTCTTTCCAATGAGCTTTGTGAAAAGCTTGCAGGCAAGGTGATCAATATCCACCACTCTTTCCTGCCAAGCTTTATAGGTGCAAAACCGTATCACCGGGCCCATGCACGCGGCGTCAAGATGGTTGGTGCCACCGCGCACTATGTGACCGCAGACCTTGACGAAGGACCAATCATCGAGCAAGACGTGAGCCGGGTTGAACACTTCCATTCGGTGAACGAACTCATCGCCCAGGGGCGTGATACGGAAAGTCAGGTTCTTGCTCGTGCTGTCCGCTATCATCTGGAGCACCGAATTCTCCTTAACGGTGACCGTACCGTGATCTTTAAATAGGACTTGCCATGAGTGAGGCTCTTATTATCGACGGCAAAGCCATTGCTGCATCTGTAACCGACGAGATTGCTGCGCGTGCTGCACGGCTTGAATCTGAGACAGGTATCAAGCCGGGGCTGGCTGTTGTGATTGTGGGTGAAGACCCTGCCAGTCAGGTTTATGTACGCAACAAGGGCCGAACCGCGAAAGCATGTGGTTTCAACTCCGTCACACACACACTGTCAGCTGATGTGAGTGAGGAAGAGCTTCTGGCTCTCGTGTCATCATTGAACGAGGATGAAACCATTCACGGTATCCTGGTTCAGCTGCCTCTGCCACAGCACATCAGTGAGAATAAGGTTCTTGACCTTATCAAGCCTGAGAAAGACGTTGATGGGTTCCACCCGATCAATGTTGGTCTATTGGGCAGCGGCAATACGGACCGCGCGCTTGTGCCATGCACTCCTGCGGGCAGCGTGCTGCTGGCAAAGAAAGCGCTTGGCGATAATCTTTCCGGCAAGACCGCTGTGATCGTCGGGCGTTCCAACATTGTTGGCAAGCCGATTGCTCAATTGCTGTTGCAAGAGCATTGCACCGTGACGATTGCGCATTCCCGCACAAAAGATCTGCCTGATGTAGTTCGTTCTGCAGATATCGTTATTGCTGCAGTGGGGCGTCCGCAGATGATCAAGGGTGACTGGCTGAAGCCGGGCGCAACTGTCATTGACGTGGGCATCAACCGCATTCCTGCGCCTGAAAAGGGCGAAGGCAAGACCCGTCTGGTGGGTGATGTGGCGTTTGATGAAGCCCTCGGCCATACAGCTGCCATCACACCTGTTCCACGTGGTGTTGGACCTATGACCATCGCGATGTTGATGAGCAATACTCTGACTGCTGCACGCCGCCTGATGGGACTGGACGAAGAGCCACCGCTCTTTGAAGCCCTGAACAGTTAGAGCATTGCGCCAGCCAGACAAACATTCCTTGTTTTCAGGCGCCCTTGTTTAGCTGAAATAGATTTATTGATAAGGCCCCGAAACATCTTCGGGGCCTTTCTTATTTGTAGTGATGTTTAAGTTCAGAATGCAACTATGCTTTGCAGCAGTTTGTTTTATTTGCATTCTCCCGGCCCAATGTTCCTTTCAGCACATCGCAGGTACTGGTGACTCGCTAGCTTCCTCTCAAGCACCGGTATTGAGGGCATGCATGATGCAAAACGTGGACCGTATCGTCCCAGTTATTCGCGAGACGCTTGGTCTGCCAGAGTTGATGTTTGATGAGGCCGGGCATGTGGCACTTCTTTTTGAAGGCAGCTTTTCTGGTGTGATGAGCCGCATTGACGGCAACAATCTGGAATTCAGTTTTTATCTGCCGGACCTGGACATCAACCAGCCTCACATCCTGAAAGCAATGCTTGCTGCAAACTGCCTTGGCACATCGACCGCAGCGGGACGTCTGGCCATTGATGAAGACAAGATGCAGGCGCTTTATTGCGAGCGTTGGAGCCTTTTCGATGTGCACGCCGACACAATTCCAGAGCGGTTGATTGATGTGGTTTCGACAGCCGCCTTTTGGCTTACCGAAGGCACAAACACCTTACTTCAGAATGACTTCGTATAAACGCGTAATGCTGCTTTTGAGTGCTGAAAAGAACAGAGTAGCCACCAGAGAAATACTAGTCTGACCTTAACAGCAGGAAATGTTTAAGCAGCACGGTTTGGTCTGCTTCAGAAAAGTCGAGAGAGCAATGCGTCAACTACTGGATGAACTCTTCAACGAGATCGGACGAAGAATTGGCCTTGATGGTCTGTCTTTGGATGAAGACAACACGCTTCTGCTTGGATTGGAGCAAGAGCTCTTCATGACCGTGCAGTGGCGCGATGAGACGCAGACGCTGTTGTTCAATGCAGTGTTGTGTATGCAGCCTTGCAATGATCTGGAAAAGCTACAGACCCTCATGCAGACGAACTGTGTTCTGACACACGGGTACGGCATGAGCTTCAATCTTGACCCTGCGACAGACCATATCAACCTGTCTCAAGTGGTTAACATTACTGATAAATCTTCCTTCACGCTGCAAGAGAAGCTGGAGCTGTTCATTAGCACGTCTGCCGCCTGGCATGAACGATTGAACAGCACGGCACCTCTTCAAATGGACTGGCAACATTCCGCCAGTGCTGCAGCCGAGTCTTCTTTTGAAACATTAGGTATGAGAGTATGACCAATATTAGCCTTGCACATTTTCAAAGCGCAGCCGAAAGCGCTGCAATAAGCGGTAACCTGAACCAGAAGCTGACTGTTACAGACAGTGGCGATCTGCAAACACGTGAAGCAAGCTCCAGCCTCGCCGGAAAGTTGGTTTCCTGGCACAAGCTGAGCTCTTCTGAAGGCACTGCAAAAGCTCAAGATCAGGGCGCATTTCGCACTGCACTACAAGATAAATTTGGTAAAGATCTCGGTGAACAGGCCTATAAGCATGCCTGCTCCGCTTGCGGTTATACAGATGGCAAGGCCCACAGCCTGACGGCAAAGCAGATTTCAACTGGTATCGACTTCGCTGTAAGGCAAGACCTTCATAAACAGGGCGCCGTAGCGCAGAACAAAGACATCATTCAGCATTTTGCGAATAACCCCAATGAGCTTGCAACTCAGGGCATCGTTCGTGTTCCCGGCGTTAAGTCTGTGATAGACAATTTGGTCAGTTCCAGAAACGCAGATGCGTTGGAAGGCACATCCGCCCACGCGCTGGCTTCTACATTCAAACAAAACCTTCGCGACAATCTTACTGAAGCTGACTCACGGATTGTTCTTAGCTTCGTAGAGCAGTTTAAGCAGGACAATAACGAGTTACCTCAACTTGGAGAACTGCCTGAGCTTGTTCAAGATGCTGTTCACTTTGCTAAAATGGTCGAAGAGCATAAAGACGCAAACAGCATGAAAGCAAGCAATCTTGGAATTTGCTTTGGCCCCAGCATTACCAAGGATGACGGCTTAGAGCCTATGGCAGCGCTTGCTCTCAATCAGACGAAGACCCAGTTCTTCACTGCACTGATTACACTCGCTGACTAACAGTCATCACTCAAACAAAAAAGGCCGCTGAGAAGAGAACTCAGCGGCCTTTTTTGTATTTTACTGGTTTGATTACTTGCTCAGTTTTTCAGCCATGATCTGGATTGTCTTGACGTACACACCCGCACGGTTCCACGAACGGATCACCTCATAGTTTGGTGTACCCGGTCCCCAAGATTGACCCGGCTGCCAGCCGTAAGACATGAGGAAATGTGCAGTGGAAGCCAAAGTATCTGAGGTGTTGTACAGCAGATCCCGTTTGCCATCGCCGCTGTAGTCAATCGCGAACTTGATGTAGGAGGATGCGAGGAACTGGGTCTGGCCTAACTCGCCTGCCCAAGCGCCCTTCATTTCACTCGGCTTCAAGTCGCCCTTCTGGACGATGAGCAGCGCATGATAGAGCTCATTGCGGAAGAAATCAGCACGGCGGCAATCATAAGCCAAAGTTGCCAGAGAACGTATGGTGCTCATATTGCCTATACCGCGACCATAACCAGTCTCAAGACCCCAGATGGCGGTGATGATCTCACGCGGAACGCCAAATTCATTCTCAATACGATTGAAAAGGGCGTTGTGCTTCTTCATCAATTTGCGGCCCTTATTAATGAGCGCATTGTTGACGCGGAGCTTGTAAAATTCATCAAAGCTGAGTTTGAAAGATTTCTGGTTCCGGTCATACCCAATCACCTTGCGGTTATAGGTTATGCCATTCAAGGATCTGTTCAAAGTTGCCTTTGAAATGCCCTGAGACTGGAGTGTCTTTTTATAGGACGCCAACCAGCGGTCAAAGCCCGCCCCTGTATCGCCACAGGTTGCGGCTTGAGCAGAAGATACGCCTAGCAACACCAGACCAGCGCCAAGTAATAGCCCGGCTTTTCTGGTTTTGAACTTAACCTTGTCAATAAATGATTCGAACACCCCAAACTCCTGCATGTTCACTAAGCAATTTTGATCGTTATAACGAATAAAAGTAGCCAAATTGGCGGATAACTGAAAATTTTTGCAGTCCTAATATATTTATTCGCATTTTAACCTTGATCCTAACACCGGCATGTGTCCAACTAAAGGCCGTACACATAACTGTTTTCAACATGCCTGATCGTTTTGGACAACCTATAGGCGCATAATTAAGGACAAGCTAACACTTAGCTGGACTTACGCAGGGGAAGTTATGCACTTAGACGTTCACCTCAATGAGGTGAGTCTCCAGGTTGGGATTTAGTGGTGAAGACGGACTTGGGGACAGGGCAACGTGAAGGTTTCCCATTGGGATATAACGGAGGAATGGGTATGAAATCCATCAAAACCATCGCTGCAACCGCAGTATTGGCAGCAGCAATGAGCACAACTGCTATGGCAGCGGACTTTAAGCCTGCAGTTATCTTTGACATGGGCGGCAAGTTCGACAAGTCATTCAACGAAGCTGCTTATAATGGTGCTGAGGCTTTCAAGGCTGAGACCGGTATCGAGTATCGCGAATTTGAGATCTCCAACGCTTCTCAGCGTGAGCAGGCTCTTCGCAACTTCGCACGCCGTGGCATGAACCCAATCGTAGCGATGGGCTTTGCGCAGGCTGCTCCAGTTGAAAAAGTTGCTAAAGAATTCCCAGATGTAAGCTTTGCTATCATCGACTCTGTTGTAGATCTGCCAAACGTACGTTCTGTTGTCTTTAAAGAGCAGGAAGGTTCTTACCTTGTTGGTATGATGGCAATGCTCTCATCCGAGACCGGCAAAGTTGGCTTTGTGGGCGGCATGGACATTCCGCTGATCTCCAAGTTCTCCTGTGGTTACAAGCAGGGCGCACTGACCACCAACAAAGACGGTGAAGTCTTCGCAAACATGACTGGTACTACTCCAGCTGCATGGAACGATCCGGTTAAAGGTGGTGAGCTTGCTAAGTCTCACTTCGCACGTGGCGCAGACGTAATCTTTGCTGCTGCTGGCGGTACCGGCCTTGGTGCTCTTCAGGCAGCTGTTGATGAAGACAAGAAGTTCATCGGCGTTGATTCCAACCAGAACCATCTGGCTCCAGGCAAAGTGCTGACCTCCATGGTTAAGCGCGTTGACGTGGCTGTTGCAAATGCATTCATGGATGCAAAAGAAGGCAACTTCACCACCGGCATCCAGTCTCTTGGCCTTGCTGAAGACGGTGTTGGCTACGCAATGGACGAAAACAACGCTCCACTGGTTAGCGAAGAAATGAAAGCAGCTGTTGAAGCAGCTCGCGCAGACATCATTTCCGGCAAAATCACCGTTCATGACTACATGAGCGACATGGCTTGCCCATACTAAGATTTGCTTAGTATGCTGGCTTAGGTCAGAGAAAAAATTAGCCCCTGCCTGAACACAGGCGGGGGCTTTTTTTATGCTCTACCCCACCATTGGTCTTGGGGTCTGTATGTCTTCCAAATGTTCGATTGACGCTTTCAGAAGAGATATCGCTTCTTCAAAGTGCTTATGATGCGCGATCGTTGACAGGCTGACACGCAATGCGTTGATGTCCGTGCGTGGCATTGCCTGAAAATTGCGGTGCGACAGGACTTCCACGCCCCTCAAAAGAGCCGCTTGCGCCACTAGTTCTGCACTCTGCTGTTCTGGGAGTTGCAGCCATGTGAAGAGCTTCTCCTCGCCACCTTGCAGCACATTGTTTGGAAACATCTCCTTCATGTGCAGATAGCGTTGCCGCAGAACTTCTCGTTTTCTCTGCAGTGTTTCTTGCAGTTTCCCACCTGTAATCCATCTGGACACAATCTCCACGTTGAGCGGAGCTGCCATCCATGTGCTTTCACCAATGGCGTTGGCAAAGGCTGTTTTGACATTGCCCGGGACATGGATGTAGCCAGTGCGCAACCCAGCTGACATGACTTTGGAGGGGGAACCGATCAGAACAGTGTTCTCTGGCACCAGCTCAAGAAAGCTCTTCTGCTTGCGGGAAATGAAGGGCGTATAGGGATCGTCCTCAATAACCGTGAGGTTGTGCTTTTCGATCACAGTTGCCAGTCTCTGGCGCTCGGCATTACTCAGGGTATGAGTTGTCGGGTTCTGTGCGTTTGGTATCAAAAAGACGCCACGGATGTCATGCTTAGTGCAAGCCTCCTCCAATGCATCAGCAGACATAGCCCCCATATGCCCGTTCTCATCCCGTTCGGCTTCAATGGGTACAATTTGTAGGCCCAGAGCCGGGAGCACAGACAGAATAGGTGGATAGATCATCTCATCGACAGCAATAACATCGCCGCGGTTGAACATGGCTAACATGGCGATCTGAATGCCATGTTGCGCTCCACATGTAACCAGTGTCTGACTGGCATTTGCAGGCGCACCGTAAAACTCTGCGAGAAACTGCGCACCTATCTCCCGATGATAGAACGTCCCCTCAGATGGACCGTATTCGTTCAGGGAATTAACCAGAGGATCGTCGCTCAACTCCCTGAGCATTTGGCCCAGATCCGGGTTGAGGTGAGCCAGACCCAAGTTGCGAGCTAAATCATAGCCCTGAATGCCTTCTGTGTTTGGCATCAACATCAGTGGTGAATGCACATTTGCCGTCTTGGCAATGAATGTGCCCCTGCCCGTTTCCCCGCGCACCAGTTTTCTACGCTCAGCCTCAGCATATGCTCGCGTGATTGTACCAAGCGTTACTCCAAGCTGATAGGCGAGCTCGCGCTGAGGCGGAAGCTTGTCACCTTCCACAAGGCGGCCAGTTTGGATGTCTTGTTCCAAAGCCGTTGCAATACTTAGGTATTTTGGGCTTGAGAGCTTGTTTGGGTCAGGCTTCCACATTGTATTCATAACAATAAAGAGATTGATAGATACGATCGATACAATAATTTAGCACATCGTGTAGATTGTATCAATTGACTGGAATAACAATATGGATTGGGCAACGCTCAGCGCATTCGCGATTTTTGTAGCCATTATGACCGGCACTCCGGGACCGGGAAACCTCACCTTCATGGCGATTGGTGCCAGCGCAGGTTATCGCACTGCCTTTCCGGTGATCATTGCGGCAGAGCTGGGCAGCCTCCTGCTCAATCTCTGTGTAGCTTTCGGATTGGGGCAATTGATGGCGCGCGGGGGGCTGATGGTTAATGCCTTCAAGTTTGCCTCGATGGCCTACATGACATACCTAGCCTGGCGCATTGTGCAGCTGAACATAAAGCCGAAGGGCGAAGTTAGTCTTCCGACATTCTGGGAAGGATTGCTCATTCACCCACTCAGCCCTAAAACATGGGCGATGAGTCTCGTGGCGTTTACCAGTTTCTTTGCGGCCAACGGAATGGGACTTTATGAGAACGCGGCCATTCTGACTGCCGGTTTCTTGATCGGCGGCATGATCTCTCACAGTGTATGGGCAATGGTTGGGGTTTCAATTCTTAAGGTGATTGGAGAAGGCGCTTTGATGCGTGGCATCACAATAGCTATGGCTATCGCGATGCTTGCAGCAACTGCATGGTCCTTATTGCTTTAGAGGCGTCACTGGTGGCGCGAGGCTAGCGCTGCCAGTGTTCCTTCTAATATCCGCTCCACTTTTGGGCGATCTGCCCGCTCCATGATGCCGATAATGGGCGCCTGCGTTTTACCTTCATGATCCAGAATGGTCGCACCGCGGGCAAACTCTCCACCTGTTTCAACGAGTACGCCGCAAACAATGGTTCGGGCGATGACCTCAGAGTCTAGTAGTGCAGCAGCGGCCAATGGATCAGGCAGGATGAGAAGATCTTCGTGGTACCACGTCTTACCGCGCTCTCGCATAAACGCGCACATATGCTCCGCAAACTTAGCCGGAATCGTATCCCCTAAACGCTCAAAAATACCATCAACAACATCCCCCGGGAGGGCATCATGAAGGCTTGGTTCCCATGGAATGAGCGTTGTGTTGATCGCCTGTGATAACACTGCTTTTGCCGCTTCCGGGTCACAAAGGATGTTAAACTCGGCGGCAGGTGTAACGTTACCGCGTCCATGACAGGTTCCGCCCATGGACCAGATGCGGTCAACACCTTCGACCAGATCCGGTTCCTCACGCAGGACTTCTGCCAGATTTGTGAGTGGTCCAATGGTCAGGATCTGAAGCTTAGGCCCACCGAGTGCAGCTTTGCGCAGAACATCCCGGAGAGCATTGTGCGCTGTCTCCCCTGAATGCCTCAGGAGGTGCTGGGGGCGTTCCACTCCGCCTAATCCGTCTGGTCCATGAACATAAACCGCATCGATACGCTCACCGGAAATTGGATCAGATGCACCTTTATGGACCGGAATATCTGCATTGCAGATTGCGAGCGTGTCCAGAATATTCTTTGTTGCCTGCTCCAGATCGACATTGCCAAATGTGGTCGTGATGAAATCTATCTTCTTGCCTGAGCCAATGAGCATCATGAGCGCGATGGCGTCGTCAACACCGCCATCCGTGTCCACTGCAAAAACAAAATTATCCGGCACGTCATTCTCCTGGCACGCCTTTTTGGCAGTGCGTATCCGTCAATCAAGCTCAGTTTCAGCATTTTGCGTTGGTGAGCAAGCCCTCGTTTCCTCAGGTCTTCAGGCCACCTTGCCGTTATCCATATAGGGCGGAAGATACCACGAAGGGTTATTCAAATGATTTAACTGCACATTTGCCAAATTCAGCCGCCTTGCAATATCCCCCTAGGGGGGATAAAAGCGAGACATGACTGAAAAGCACACACACCAGTCCCATCCGGGAATTGTTAATCGCCTTAAACGCGCTGATGGGCACCTCAAATCCATTATTGGTATGATTGAAGATGGTCGCCCATGCGTGGAAATAGCCCAGCAACTACATGCGGTTGAGAAGGCTGTTATGCAGGCAAAGAAGACCCTGATCTACGATCATCTGGACCACTGCCTTGATGACACGGTCAACAATCCGGATGCAAATTCCGAGCAGACGATTGAAGAGTTCAAAGCAATCTCCCGTTACCTCTAGGGGGATATAGTCAACTCAAGAAAACAAGAAGCCAAAGGAGTTTCCGCGTGCTGTCCGTACTCGCGAACCGAACCTATCGCCACCTGTTTCTTGCTCAAGTCATTGCCTTGTTTGGTACTGGCCTTGCCACTGTCGCCCTAAGTCTGCTGGCGTTTAATATCGCCGGAGAAGACGCTGGTTCGGTGCTTGGAACTGCCTTTGCGATCAAGATGATTGCCTACGTTGGATTGGCCCCGATTGCAGCCGCGTTTGTTGAACGGTTGCCGCGTCGTGCTGTACTGGTGGGGCTGGACCTCATCCGTGCGGCAGTTGCTCTTGCCCTGCCGTTTGTGACTGAGATCTGGCAGATCTATCTGCTTATCTTTGTGCTGCAGTCCGCTTCCGCAGCCTTCACGCCCGCATTTCAAGCCGTTATTCCTGATGTGCTGCCGGAAGAGAAAGACTATACCAACGCCCTGTCCTTAAGCCGCCTTGCTTATGATCTTGAAAATCTTCTCAGCCCGACGATTGCGGCTGGCTTGCTGCTGGTGATCAATTTTCATGGTCTGTTTGGTGGCACTGTGATCGGTTTCCTTGCCTCTGCAGCTCTCGTCGTTTCGGTGACTTTGCCAAAGCTCAAACCGGTCGAAAACCAGCGCACAATCAAACGCATGACGCAAGGCACCCGCATTTATCTCAGCACCCCTCGCTTGCGCGGAATGTTGGCTGTTTATCTGGCTGTCGCGGCTGGTGGGTCCATGGTGATTGTAAATACGGTGGTGATTGTACAAGGCACGTTTGGCCTGCAAGCTGATGACGTTGCCATTGCTCTTGCTTGTTTTGGTGCAGGCTCCATGATTACAGCGCTCAGTCTCCCTAAAGTTCTGGAGCGCTTTAAAGACAGAAGCGTCATGATCTTGGGCGCCAGCGTCATGGCCGTTTGCCTCAGTTTCGGTTTTTTATTGAGCAGCTTTACGCAGTTGTTGCCGCTCTGGTTCCTGATGGGCCTTGGTTATTCTGCTGCACAAACACCTTCAGGCCGGGTTTTGCGACGCTCTGCGAGAGGTGGAGATCTTCCATCAGTGTTTGCGAGCCAGTTTGCGCTGAGCCATGTATGTTGGCTGATTGGCTATCCAATGGCTGGTTGGGTTGGTGCTCGTTTGGGCATTCCGGTCAGTTTTCTCTTTATGGCGGTATTGGCTTGGATCAGTGTTTTCGCTGCAATGCTGTTGTGGCCGAGTAAGGACGCAAAGAAGTTGCGGCATTCCCACGAGGACCTGCCAGACAATGATCCACATTGGTCAAAGGGCGTCGACAAAGTAGGCAAGAGTCACGTGCACGAGTTCAAGATTGACGATCTGCACACGCGATGGCCAAGCAGCCTGTAAAGCGCTGTTACTCAGACATGGCCCAGCCGCATTGCGATGGGCCAACTGATCTTACGGAGTTGCTGCGGATCTCCCCAAAGGCTGGTCAGCTCCTTTGCAAAGCTTTCCATAAGGCTTTGTTTGCCAGCTTTTGCAGCTGCTTTGACAGAGGACCACGTGCGCACGTAACCGATGAATTGCTCCAGCGTCCAATCCCGTTCAATAGACATCTCTGGATACTCCAGCTCCTGAAAGGGGAAATCAAAACTGGCATATCCGTTGTCAACGTGCTGGCGCTCTGGTGGCCAAAAAGGACCGATTTCATCGTAATAGAACAGGCGAAAACGGGCGTTGCATTCGGCGTGATTGATGGAGAGAACGCCATAGCTGACGAGTGCGAGCACACACCCTGGTGCAGCAATACGCCTGACTTCCTCATAAAAGCTGGCCAGATCAAACCAATGTGCAGCCTGTGCAGCGACAATCAGATTGAGGCTCGTGTCTTCAGCTGAGCAGTGCTCTGCTGGTTCCACTGCAAAGCGAATGTTTGGAACAGGTGCTGCGTTTTCGATTTGAGAGGCACTGACATCTGTGGCAAGCACCTGCCTGAAGTGCTTCGCGATTATGCTACTGAACTGACCATTCCCGCAGCCAACATCCAAAGCCAGATTATGCTGCTGGCATTGTGAGACCAAAAACTCAACAAGCTCGTCAGGATAGGTTGGGCGATACTTTGCGTAACTCTCTCCAGCATTCTGGAAATGTGATGCAGCCAGATTGTCCTGAGTCATGTGCAAGCCTCCCCTATTGCCGGAGGCAGACTAACAAAAAACGCGGCCCCAGTAAGGGACCGCGTTCTAAAACTTTCGCAGTCTGAAGGATTAGTTCAGAGGAGACAGGATGATCTCTACGCGGCGGTTCTGCGCGCGGCCAGCTTCTGTTGCGTTGGATGCGATCGGGCTGGTCAGGCCGTAACCTGCAGCGGAGATACGTGCACCATTTACACCCTGGTTAAACAGGTAGTTGCTGACGGAGTCTGCACGGCGCTGAGACAGCTGCAAATTGAACTGAGCGGAACCGGTGTTGTCGGTGTGGCCGTAAACGTTCAGACGTGTCTGCTGAAACTCTTTCGCCACCAGAGCAACACTGTTGAGGACCTGCATTGCGCGGGAAGACAGAGATGCCTGACCAACAGCGAAGGTCACATCGTTTGGCATGTTCAGCACGATCTGGTTGCCGTTACGGGTTACGGAAACACCAGAGGACTGAAGCTGCTGACGAAGCTGAGCTTCCTGGCGGTCCATATAGTTACCGATACCGCCGCCGATCAGACCACCAGCAGCTGCACCAACGAGTGCACCTTCAACACGAGCACTTTTACCGCCAGCGATTGCGCCGATGATTGCGCCAGTGGCTGCACCAAGGCCTGCACCGCCTGCAGTTTTGGAAACGCGGGACTCACCCGTGTATGGATTGGTTGTCGTACATGCTGCAACGGAAAGGCCGAGAACAATAGCAAACGCGGCGTGCATCAGTTTTTTCATTTAAAATTCTCACATCGTAATTTTTGAGGGACAGATGAATCACAATGAATCTGTCTCCCTATCGAACATTAACCCTATCAAAAGCCACTGAGCGCCTAATACAAGTGCCCAATAGGAGTGTGTCCTTGAATTCCACCGGATTTGTCGCTGAAAACAGCCATTTTCTTTGGTTTGTGATGGCAGTCACACAAATCATCACTGAATTAAACAAAGCCTTTTGACACTCTAAAATTTGCCACAATTTCGGCAAGGCAATTTAAAGCATGCTGTTTAACGCCGTTTTTTCCTAAAAGATGAACACTGAAGGAAGCCCAAAAACAAATAAGAAGGTGGGGTTCCATGAAAACGGTGCTTGTCCTTGCATTCAGCATTCTCAGCATGACGTGGTCATTTGCTCAAAGCCCAAATGCAGATGACCAACTGCTTTTCGCCCCTGACCAGCCAGCACCACCTGAGCAGCCCTGCATCACTCTTAGTAATAAGAAGATACTTTGCGGAAAAGCTGATGATGCCGGAAGCCAGCTTCTTAGCGTGTTCAAAGGCGTGCAGTATGGGCAAGCGACCCGATGGCAGCCTTCCAGTGTGTTTGATGAGTATGAGCCCAACGGCTACGAAGCATTGCAGTACGGCGCTCGTTGCCCGCAACCGATTTGGAATCCCAAAGATCAGCTGCGTGGTGAAGAAGACTGCCTCTATATGAATATCTGGGCACCAGCGGACGCTATCAAGAACCTCAGCAAACTGCCTGTCATGGTATTTTTCCATGGAGGTGGTTTTATGGCTGGGGGTGCAGACAAGGCCTATCACGCTGCTGATAAAGAGATCATTGAGCTTTATTCCGGCAAATCGTTCGCTGCTGATCAGAACATTGTGCTTGTGACCGTCAACTTCCGCCTTGGTATTCTTGGTACATTGGCGACACACGGGATCACCGGACAAGAGCCCTCCAACGGTGGCAATTACGGTTTGCAGGATCAGCAGACTGCACTGAAGTGGGTGCAAAAGCACATTTCATCATTTGGCGGAGATCCTGAGCAAGTCACGATCTTTGGCGTGAGTTCCGGCGCAATGGCTGTTGGCCTGCATATGTTCAGCGCTGAGAGCTCTCAGGATCTGTTCCGCGCTGGCATCATGCAAAGCAGCGCATCTGCCTATAAGTATCGCAATAAAGAGGAAGGGCGTGATCTCTTCTACTTCTACCTAAAATGCCTGAGGGCCGTCATTCGCAATCCAGACTCGGATGAATGTGCGCTAACAGCACAGCTTGATGATCTGGAAAAAGCGAATACGCGACAAATTCTTCTGGCTCAGGCTTTGCTTCAGGATATGCTCTTCAAAAAAGGAGTATTCCTGAGCGCTCTGCCTGGCAGCATAGCCTTTTCCCCCATCATCGATGGCAGTTTCCTTAAAGAACAGCCCAATGTGCAGATGGAGAAGGGCAATGAAAAGCCGCTGATGTTGGGCTTTAACAAAAACGAAGGCGTTCTATTCGCGAACTTTATTGACGCGACCGGGAAGCTAAACGCAGTAACTTTCAACGGGATTTTGGGTCGGGATTACGAAAACCCAATGTTGATTGTGGGCCGCACTGGGTATGGCGCACAAACCCCTGCTGCATATGGTTTGCGCCCCAAGACACCGGCCACAGCCCTTTCCAACCTGATTGGGAACTCAGTGCTCACCTGCCCTACCATGTCTGCTAATATCGAACGGGAAAAACCGAGCGATAACACGTGGCTCTATTTCTTCGCGCAGACATCTGTCGAGAATATGGAGAAACCGCCCACTAACCCGAAGGTGAATAATGTTTGCGGCCCACACAACCAGTGGGACAACGCCTGCCATGCTTCAGAATTGCCGTTCGTGTTCAACACTATGCCGCCGGACGCGACACAAGAAGACAAAGACCTTGCTGTGAAGATGAACGCGCTTTGGGCGCAATTTGCAAAGACACCCACAGAGGGTCCGTCCAAAGATTGGAAACTGTGGAGCTGGCCGAAGATCGGTAACCCATCGAACTTCAATGTCCTGCAGGGTGCGAACCTCGAGACAACCTATGAGGATCTCTTCGAGCAATCCGATTGCGCGTTCTGGCTTGGGGAAGTTATTGAAAGGAATGCAAATGCCATTCTTATTCCCAAGCAAATACCCGAGGAATAATCCAGTCTTTTCAAGGAACTAGGGAAAAGAACTGGCGAAGCAGATGATCTCAACTATCTCACTAAGGAGCCTTAAGAAGAGATGGTACAGACGAGTGGATTCGAACCACCGACCTTCGGAGCCACAATCCGACGCTCTAACCAACTGAGCTACGTCTGCTTGCCAGTGGCGCGGAACATAGGTAGAATTTTTGAGGTTGGCAAGTCCCTTGAAACATCAAAATGAAAAAAGTCCACAACACTGATAAAAAATCGCCAGTTACACACTGTGACTAGGTGGTTTCACTCTGTTTTTCAGAGGCTTAAACGCAAAATCCTCCCGCATGAGTTGCAAATTGTTGTGCAATCCAATCGGGAGGATATGTATGTTCTTGAAAAAATTTAGCTGGAATTATGCCAGCTTCATATCTTTCATAGATTTGTCGAAAGCTTCTTTTGCAGGCTGAGACATCGTGGTCGCAAGTTTCGTTGCAGTTTCCTGCATCTCTTTCACCTGCTGGCTCATCGCATCATACTGTTTGCGGCTGTATGCAGACTGAAGTTCGATTGCTTCAGACAAGCTCTTCACGCCGAACATGTCGCGAATGTGAGAGAATGCAGCTTCGGAATTGTCTTTCGCTGCATCGACGGCTTTCAGATTGATTTCCATGAAGCTGTCACGTGTCACTTCCATGGTCTCTTCGAGCATTGCGGATGCTTCTTCAGAAGCAGACTTCACTTTGGCATAACCTTCACGCGCCTGATCAACGCTCTTTTCAGTCATTTCCTGGATAAATGCAGGCACTTCCATCTTGTTCATTGCAAACACCTCATTCTCTACAGACTTGGCGGCTTTCGGAGCAGCCTGTTCAGTCTTCTTTTCGGATTTAGCAGTATCAATTTTCGCAGTAGTCATTTGGATTGCTCCTTATCGTCTTGGGAGAAACATAAAGGATCAAGAGGGAGAGAACTGTCTCCCCTTAGGTCAACTTGAGATTAATATAGGAGCTATTTTGTGCATTGCAACATTATTTTGCAGCGCAACAATATCGATCGCACTTAAGCTGCTGAAACGAAGAAGAAAACTTTTTTATTCTGGTGGTGCAAATCGCGACTTTGCAGCGAAGGGTTTCAATCGCGCACCTCGAACGAGGTGCTGATACACCTCGTTCGGCTGTTGGTTCGAGCCGGAATCAGCCCCTTAAAACCAGACTTCCTCAGAAGTCTCCTGCTTTCTTGGCTGCATCTTTTACAGCGCGGGAGGCCTTCTCGCCCATCTCGCGCATTTGGGCTCCACTTTGCTCCATCTGCTTGTGCAAGTACTCTTGCTGCAAGCCTACGAGCTCTTCCATGTCGCGCGCCTGAAACATGCGCTGCGCTAATTCAAAAGCGGAATTCACATTTTGCTCGGCGAATGAAAGGGCCTGGCGGTGCATGTCTGAAGAATCCACATGCATGGTGCTTGATGCATCTTCCATGCTGCTCACCGCATTTTCGGTTGCATCCATGAAATTATCAAAAGCCTTGCGTGCCTGATCAATGCTTCGATCAGCAAATTCACGCATTTGATCTGAAACTTCAAAAGGAACTTTTGTATCTACCATGCTCAAGCCTCCACCCTTGTTGATTAAGGTTTCATTCGCATTGTGGAAAGGACCTATTCCCTCCCCTATTTGCAACTCGTTTACTCTGGTGTGGCAATGCTATACTTAACCATAGGGAAAGAAAATAGGAGCTTAGACGAGCACTGCAGTTTACGGTACTTTAAGTATACAAGAATTGTGGGGTGAATAATTGAGCGGCTCGTATCTATTGGAATTGACAGATGCGAACTTCGACGCTCATTTGTTAAAGTCTAAGCCTTTATCAGGATTTAGCTTTTGAAAATGCCGGTGGGTGGGTTGCCATAAATGGCAGGCTCTGGTTTTTCAAAGCTTACAGATAAAGTAGGGTGGGGCTATAATTGGGAAAATGTACCCCTGATAAATTGAGGCAGGTTTCTTTAGTAAGCTTACAGCAAAACTGCTGAAGTCGCTTACATGCCCGTTTCAAACCGGATATCATTTGATTGCACCGCCAATTTTGCGTCTTGGTGCCTGTGAAAGAGAGTAGATTGCGTTTCTCAACCAACCCCTTCTTGGGAAACCTTCAGAGTAGGGACCGAGCTCGTGGCTGACTTTGTCTTCAAACGCCGACAACGGCCGATCCGCTTCACTTGGGAGCTGGACCGAAACGGCTGCTTTCGTAGCTTCTCGAAGGAGTTCGCCGAGCTTTTAGGCCCACAGGATGCCGCTCTGATCGGCCTCCCGTTCGATGCTGTCCGCAAGAAACTGCGGATTGGTAAGGTCCCGGCGATTTCAAAGGCAATCAAAAAGCAACGCGCTGTCAGCGGCGTGACACTGCTTTGGCCTGCCTGCAATTCAAACAAGGTTGTTCCTCTCGATTTATCCGCTCAACCAGTGGAAACGAAGTCAGGTGAGTATGACGGCTTGCGCGGATTTGGGGTTATCCGCAGCGTTGATGCAAAAAAATCTGATGAACCAGTCGATCCGCTTGCGGTCCTGACCAAGTTGCGTGCTGCCTTGCGAGAGGAAAGCGACAACACCGAATCTATCTCTGAACCGGCAAAGACAGATCCTTCTGTCAGTGAGCCTGATATAGGGCTGACGCTTGAGCATGATCAGCCTGAACGATTTGTGCAGGGAGACGTCGCACCAATCGAAGCCCTTTCCGATACTGAGACACATCAGGTAACGGAAATTGTTGAAGCACCACTAGTTGATGGCATTACAGCTCCGGGTTTCCTACAGAGTGAACCTGAGATTCCAGAGTTGATCGTTGATTTCAGCGAGGATGTAGAGGAAGAAGAGCAGAAAGTCGTTGAGAGTGCCGAACACTTTGAGCCGGAAACCTCTCCTGAGGCTGATCCGGTTGAAGAGGTGGTAGTCGCGGCTACTCTTGAGCCTGAAGCAGACGCTGAAGCTGAAATCAATCACACTCCAGAACCAGACTTACCCGCATCAGACACGCAGCCAGATGAGAATGGGCTGCACTTTCTTCATGAAGAAGAAGCAATTGTTGTTGCAGAGAATGAGGGCCTTCTTCAGCTGACGGATGCAGATGTCCTTCACGATCCAACAGATCCTCTTGAGATTGTCGCTCCCGTTGAGGTCGAAGCGCAGCCGGAGGATATTTCTGAGCCAGAAATAGTTGATCAGGCCGAGCCTACTCCGGAAGCTGCTGTGCAAGTGCCTGGAGATTCAGATTTACAGGCTTTTGAAGAGGATCTTACTGAGATTGAGGATGTCCCTTCAGAGGCAGCAGAACAGGTAAGCGTTACTCCGCCAATTCCGGAGCCTACCAGTAAAGATGATTTTGAGCGTGCTATTGCAAACTTGCCGGACGCGCCACAAAAGAAAGTCAGAACAGGTCCACGCAGCCTTGCGGAGTTGACCAACAGCATCGTTCGGCTGGTAGATAAACATCCTGTTCCAAGAGAGAATGCTGGACTTTCCAAACCAGAACGTGATGCCTTCGACAAAATTGCGCGAGCATTAGGTGCTGAGAAGAAAGATGAGCAAACTGATCTTCCGGCACAAGCTGAAACCGCAAAAACGGTCTCGACTACGCCCGAAGAGACAGCAGCTCTCGCGGTAGCTGAAACTGATGTGGTAGAGACTGAGTTCCACGAGGAACCAAAGCCTGCGACCGCGGCTAAAACTGACAACATTATTCCGCTGCCTGCAGAACCAGCGGCACGTGATGAAACCGTTGAGGTTGAAGCTGAGCCAAAGCAGGACAACGTAACCCATGTGGTTTTGCCACGGGTTCCGCCAGATATTGAAGAAGCCGCAGAGCGCGCTCGCGAAAAGACAGGACGTATTCCTGATAAGCCGATTGTAGCGCCAATCGACCCTCGCCTTCTGGATCGTCTTCCAATTGGGGTCGCCGTTGTTCGCGACCGTGATGTTGTTTATGCAAATGATACTCTACTTGAGCTGCTTGGTTACGAGCGCTTTGAGGGGTTGAACGAAGCAGGAGGCCTTGAGGCGATCTTCGCAGAACCAGAAGAGTGCCCTACTCCAAGCCCTCAAACTGTTGACCGTGTGGTCCATGTGCGGCTTGCAGAAGGTGGCGTGCTTTCTGTTGATGCCCGTATGCATGCTGTGCCCTGGAATGGTGCGCAAGCGCTGATGATCTCTGTGGTGGAGAAGGTACAGGGTGAAGCAGATGCACCCGCAGCTTCGGCACACGTTCAGGCTACGGCTGGCTCTGAAACTCAAATCAAACATCTGCACACACGCATTGAAGAGCTGGAATCCGTTCTTGCTACTGCGACAGACGGTGTGCTTGTGATGGATCAGCACGGAACCATCCGCAGTGCAAACCACTCCGCAGAAGCTCTGTTTAATGCCGGAGAAGATGATCTCCTTGGCGCTCCATTTACGAGATTCCTTGCGGATGAGAGCCACATTGCAGCGCTGGATTATCTGGATGGATTGGTCGCCAATGGCGTTTCCAGCGTGCTCAATGATGGTCGCGAGGTTATTTGCCAAACGCTGGATGGCGATATCTTCCCAACCTTCCTGAGCATGGGACGTGTCAGTCATGCTAACGAACAGCTTTTCTGTGCGGTTCTGCGCGACATCACACAGTTCAAACGAGCTGAAGAAGAGTTGGTGAGTGCCCGGTATAAAGCAGAGAAAGCCAACACGCATAAGTCCGAGTACCTGACTAAAATCAGCCATGAAATCCGTACACCACTGAATGCGGTGATCGGGTTCTCAGAAGTGATGCAGGAAGAGCGGTTTGGTGAGCTTGGGAATGTGCGTTACAAAGAGTACGCCCGCGATATCCATCGCTCTTGCTCCCATATGCTGACGCTGATCAATGACTTGCTTGACTTGGCCAAGATTGAAGCTGGCAAAATGGATCTGGCATTTGAGGCCGTTTCTGCAGCCGACATCATCAATGAATGCGTAGCACTGTTGCAACCTCAGGCGAATGACCAGCGCGTAATTATTCGAGCCAGTACGCCTCTGTCTGTTCCAAAGATTGTGGCGGATCCGAAAACGCTGCGCCAGATCACACTGAATCTGTTGTCCAATGCCATCAAATTCAACCGGTCCGGTGGTCAGGTGATCATCTCGCTTGTGCTTGATCCGAATGGTGAAGTGCACTTGCGCGTTCGGGATACTGGCCATGGTATGTCAAAGGCTGATCTTGAAGCTGCGCTTCAACCGTTCCGTCGTCTTAATGCCTCTTCTTCAACAGAAGGGTCTGGCCTTGGTCTTCCATTAACCAAAGCCCTCGTGGAAGCGAACCGTGCTTCGTTTTCAATAAATTCTGAAGAGGATGAGGGTACGCTGGCAGAAGTCACTTTCCCACCGCAGCGAGTTCTCGCCGAATGACGCGCTCCTGTGGTGGCCTGACCATCGCAGGAGATTTGCATGCTCACACTGGCTGCTTTGGAAGATGCGTCGCAGGAACTGCGGCGCCATATGGCGCCGACAGCGCTTTACAGCTGGCCCTTGCTGAATGACGCCTTGGGCTGCGAGGTCTTCATCAAGCACGAGAACCATGCGCCCACCGGATCGTTCAAGGCCCGATGCGCCTTGCTTTATCTCCTGCGCCAATCACAACGGCATGTCAGTTCCACGAGCTTTGTTGCAGCCACTCGCGGCAACTTTGGGCTGGGTATGGCGTGGGCAGCAAAGATGTTGCACCAACGAGCAGCAATTGTTGTTCCTCAAGGCACTTCCAAAGAAACGACATCCGCCATCCAAAGCTACGGTGCATTTTTGATAGAGCACGGCAAAGACTTTGAAGAAGCCCATACGTTCGCCTGCCAGATGGCCGAGGATTCTAAGCAGGTGCTCTCCCCCGGCTTTGATTATGATCTTGTTCTTGGAGCCGCGACTTACGCGCTTGAGATCTTCCGTACGATTAAGGATCTGGATGCCATCTATGTGCCTGTTGGTTTAGGCACTGGCATATGCGGACTAATTTCTGTGCGTGACCTCTTTGGCCTGAAGACGAAGATCATCGGCGTGGTTGCGGAAAAGGCGGATGGGTGCGCACGCTCTATTGAAGCTGGTGAATATACACTCACGTCATCAGCCAATACCTTTGCTGAGGGGATTTGTGTGCGGGGGCCTGCCCGAGAAGCTTTTGCCTTAATCAGATCAGGCGCTGAGCGCATTATTCGTGTCAGCGAGGATGAGATTGCAGAAGCAATCCGCCTGCTCTATCGCACTACACACAATGCGTGCGAAGGTGCCGCCGCTGCTGGCCTAGCAGGTCTTTCAAAAGAACGTGCCAATCTGCAGGACAAAAAGGCTTCTTTCATCCTCTGCGGGCAAAACATGAACCGCATCTGGATGGCACGAGTGCTGCAAGGAGACACTCCAACTCCTTAAAATTGGAATCATTTCTGCATATGAATGCAGGTACTGCACCCCCTCCAGACCCGTTTGTTTTCAACAACTCTGAGTTTTTCAGTAAACTTTCCCGTGAGGTCGATATAAGCCGCAATTGAAAATCATTCGCAATTGCAGATGGATAGCGCCTTAAAAGCTGAATTTTACAGTTTAGAATAGTTCTATCTCATTGTTTTCACGCAGTTTATTAGTTGACAGAGAAAGTCAAGTTTCCGATATAACGGCAAATGACAAGCGTTTGCAGGCGCATACAAGATCACTCAGGAGATGTTCCGATGAAGTCGTTGTTTAAGGGAATTGGGCTAACAGCAGCTGGTTTTGCAATTGGTACAACCAGTATGGTCGCATCAGCTCAGGCAGAAGGCGAAGTGAATATCTATTCTTACCGCCAGCCAGAATTGATCAAACCACTTCTCGATGCATTCACTGCTGAGACCGGCGTCAAAGCAAACGTTGTTTTCGCTAAGAAAGGTCTTGGCGAGCGTATGAAGGCTGAGGGCAAGAACTCTCCAGCTGACGTTCTTCTTTCCGTAGACATTGGCCGTTTGCAGGGTGCTAAAGACCTCGGAGTAACCCAGCCAGTTGTTAGCGATGTCATCAATGGCAACATTCCAGCAAACTTGCGCGACGCTGAAGGCCACTGGTTCGGTCTGACAACTCGCGCCCGTGTCATCTATGCTTCCAAAGATCGTGTTGCTCAAGACAGCATCACCTATGAAGAGCTTGCTGATCCTAAATGGAAAGGCCGTATCTGCACCCGTTCTGGTCAGCACGTATATTCTATTGGTCTGTTTGCATCTATGATCGCCCATAAAGGCGAAGCTGAAGCACAGAAATGGCTGGAAGCTGTACGTGATAACCTTGCTCGTAAGCCAACCGGCAATGACCGCGCACAGGTTAAGTCCATCTTCGCTGGCGAATGCGACATCTCATTGGGCAACACCTATTACATGGGTAAAATGCAGACCAACGAGAAAGATCCTGAGCAGAAGGATTGGGCAGCGTCAGTTCGCATTCTCTTCCCGAACACCGAAGGTCGCGGCACTCACGTAAACATCTCCGGCATGGTTCTGGCGAAGAATGCTCCGAATAAAGACAACGCTGTAAAGCTGATGGAATTCCTCGCTTCCGATGAAGCGCAGGCTATCTATGCCGCACAGAACTTCGAGTATCCAGTAGAGCCTGGCATCGCACCATCTGAACTGGTTGCGTCCTGGGGTTCCTTCAAAGCTGATGAAGTTTCTCTCAATGAGATTGCTGCTCAACGCGCAAAAGCTAGTGAGCTGGTTGATATCGTTGGTTTTGATAACGGTCCATCCAGCTAAGTTCCAACAAGTAAATTGAGTTGAAGCCATTCCATGACATCCAGACACGGACATAGTGGATCGCCACAATACAGAACCGCCGCCCCCTCTTCTCGAGGGGAGCGGCTTCTTGCGTTTGGGACCTACTTTCTGACCGGCCTCGTTGTGATGCCGGTTCTTGCAATTGTTATTATGGCTATGGGGTCTTCGGGCAATCTGTGGCCGCACCTTGTTTCAACAATTCTGCCACGCTCAATTGCCACCACATTCCAGCTGATGGTTGGTGTTGGTGTGATCGTGTTTGTAGTTGGCGTCAGCACGGCATGGTTAGTTACCATGTGCCGTTTTCCCGGGCGGCGCTGGTTTGATCTAGCGCTGTTGTTGCCGTTCGCAGTCCCGACCTACATTATTGCGTTCTCTTATGTAGAACTGCTGGATTACACTGGTCCGGTGCAAGGTCTGATACGCGATATCTTCGGATTCAAGACCTCTCGTGACTACTGGTTCCCTGAGATCCGCTCTCTTGGCGGTGCCATGTTTGTTATGGGTTTTGTGCTTTACCCTTATGTGTATCTCAGTGCACGCGCCTCATTCCTTATTCAGTCAGCTTGTGCATTGGATGTGTCTCGCACCCTCGGTGCTGGTCCATTTCGCTTGTTCTGGAAGGTCGCGTTGCCGCTGGCTCGTCCTGCTATTGTAGTTGGTGTGACGCTCGCCCTGATGGAGTGCCTGAACGACATTGGTGCAGTGTCCTTTTTCGGCGTGCAGACGCTCACATTCTCCGTTTACGACACATGGCTCAATCGCTCTAATCTGACGGGCGCAGCTCAGATCGCGACAATCATGCTGGTGTTTGTGCTAGCGCTGATGTTCCTCGAGTATTACGGCCGTCGTAAGCAGCGTTTTCACCAAACAACGGGTACCTATCGCGCTTTACCAAGCTACGAGCTGAGAGGCTGGCGTGGCTGGATTGCTGTGGCTGTTTGCGCCCTGCCTATCATTCTGGGCTTTGTCTTTCCTTCTCTGCTTCTGCTCAGCCGTGCAAGCCGCCGTTTAGAAGATCTATTTGAACCGGCTCTCTGGGCAGCGGCTGGCAACACTCTTTGGCTGGCTGCTGTGGCTGCTGCCGTATCTATCGGCATCAGCCTGACCCTTGCCTATCGCCGCCGCCTGTTCCCAAGCAAAGTGACCACGACACTGGGCCGGGTGGCTTCAATTGGCTACGCTGTTCCCGGAACTATTCTGGCAGTTGGTATTCTGTTCCCCGTTGCTGCGCTAGACAATATGATCTCAGAGGGCTTTGAGGCACTGTTTGGCTTTGGTACTGGGCTGCTTCTTATTGGATCAGGCACAGCGCTCATCTACGCTTATGTCGTCCGTTTTCTGGCTATGTCATACGGACAGATAGATGGCGGCTTTGGCAAGATCACCCCGCACTATGATATGGCTTCTCGGAGCCTGGGTCAGACCGCCTGGGGCACGCTCGGCCGCGTTCATATGCCATTGATGAAGCCAGTCATTCTCTCTGCAACCCTGCTTTCCTTCGTTGAGTGCATGAAAGAGCTGCCTGCAACGTTGCTTCTGCGCCCGTTTAATTTCGAGACACTCGCAACAACGGTTTACAATGCAGCTTCTCGAGAAGCGTTTGAAGACGCAGCTTTGCCGGCCCTTTGCATTGTGCTGGTGGGGATCATTCCGGTAATCATGCTTGCAAAGACAAGCGCTGATACGTTCCGCGAAAAACGGGGCAACAAGCGCTTTTCCAAGGACACTTCAATGGTGCCTGCTGAGTAAGAACAGAAAGAATTTGCGATAAAAAAAGCCGCTGAAGATGTTCAGCGGCTTTTTTATATCTGATGCGTCTCTATTCGTTGTTATCTGGTAGCAGCTGCCAGTTTCAGCGCCATTCCGACAAAAACAACAGATGCAATCCGGTTCATGACTTTCTGAGCAGTTACAGACTTGCTCAAACGATCGCCAATGGCACCAGCTGCGAAGGCGACTGAGCCAAAGACCAGAATTGCCGAAAGCATAAATACTGCACCCAACTGCAAGAACTGCGGCATAACAGGACCATAAGCAGGATCAACAAACTGCGGAAAGAACGAAAGGAAGAAGATCGCGACCTTTGGATTGGTGATGTTCATGATCACGCCGCGACGGTACAAAGGGATCAAGGCGGAATGATCGACTTTATTCTGCTGTACCGGCTCAGGCTTCGCTCTGAAGGCGCCCCATGCGAGGTAGAGCAGATACCCAACACCAAGTATTTTGACGAAGGTAAACGCCAGCTCAGATGCCTGAAAGATCGCAGAAACGCCGAGCGCCACAGCCGTAGTGTGAAAAATCAAGCCAGTGCAAAGACCAAGCGTCACCGCAATACCTGCTATTCGACCACACACTGCTGACTGCGTCAGCACAAAAATATTATCAGGGCCAGGTGCCAATGCCAGCAAAACAGTGACAGTGAAGAAACCAGCCAATACGTCTATCGGGATCACACAGTGCTCCATCCATTCAGAAAACTGAAGCGCACAATGCCCCAACTTCCTAATCAGGGCAAGTTTCTTGGCTTTATATGAGCGTTAATGTCGCCTCAATTTCAATCTTAAGATCAGGATGGAAGAGCTTTTTCTTTGAAATGGCTCTGTTACTTTCTCCTAAAAGCAAAAAGCCCAACCAAAAAGGTTGGGCTTTTAATTACACACGCTGAATAGCTGTTAGTCTACCAAATTAGCTTCAGTTTTCTCTTTGATCTCGTCCAACGTTACACCCTCTGCCATTTCGACGACTTTCAGGCCGCCGTCGACGATGTCGAAGACGCCGAGGTTGGTGATGATGCGGTCGACGCATTTTACACCTGTGAGCGGTAGAGCGCATTTATGGAGGAGCTTTTTATCACCGCGTTTGTTGGTGTGATCCATAATGACCACAACGCGTTTAACGCCTGCAACAAGATCCATTGCACCGCCCATGCCCTTGACCATTTTGCCAGGGATCATCCAGTTTGCGAGATCTCCATCTTCGGAGACTTCCATCGCACCGAGGATGGACAGGTCGATATGACCGCCACGGATCATCGCAAAACTGTCAGATGAAGAGAAGTAGCTGGTACGGTCCAGCTCAGTGATGGTCTGCTTACCTGCATTGATCAGGTCTGCATCCACTTCGCCTTCAGTTGGGAACGGCCCCATGCCAAGCATGCCATTTTCCGACTGCAGCGCTACATTCATTCCATCAGGAATGTAGTTTGCAACCAGTGTCGGGATGCCGATGCCGAGATTTACGTAGAAACCATCTTGCAGTTCTTTTGCCGCGCGGGCGGCCATTTCGTCACGATTCCAAGCCATGATTACTGCCCTCCCTTAAGCTTCGCGTGTGGTGCGCTGCTCGATGCGCTTTTCGAACGAGCCAACAACGATGCGGTCAACAAAGATACCTGGAGTATGGATATGATCTGCATCCAACTCACCGATCTCCACGAGTTCTTCAACTTCAACAATAGTGGTTTTACCAGCGGTTGCCATCATTGGGTTGAAGTTGCGTGCTGTCTTACGGAAGATCAGATTGCCTTCTTTATCGGCTTTCCATGCTTTCACGAGAGACACGTCTGAAATCAGACCCGTTTCCATGATGTAGGTTTCACCGTTGAAGTCTTTGTGCTCTTTGCCTTCAGCAATCAGGGTGCCAACACCGGTTTTGGTGTAGAAGCCTGGGATGCCTGCACCACCAGCACGGATGCGTTCAGCAAGAGTGCCCTGAGGGTTAAACTCTAGCTCAAGATCACCGTCCAGATACTGACGTTCAAAGGTTGCGTTCTCACCCACGTAAGACGACACCATCTTCTTGATCTGGCGTGTCTGCAACAGCAGGCCCAGTCCGAAGTCATCAACGCCTGCGTTGTTGGAGATGGCGGTTAGGTCTTTCGCACCAGAATCTCGCAGCGCAATAATCAGGTTTTCAGGAATGCCACAGAGACCAAACCCACCTGCCATGACGGTCATGCCATCAAAGGTAAGTCCTTCCAGAGCAGCGGCAGCACTTGGATAAACTTTATTCATTATAAACTCCCAATACATGAGTTGGTAAAACTCACGCTTCTCATTCTCCAGAACGCAAGCAATACCGCCTTTTCATGCTGGCAATGGGACCTGACCCTCCATCCGGATCAGCATCCTGCCGTTCCCTCCTAGGGAAAATAGGTATAGCGACAGCAATGTTGATAGCCGTGTTTTATGTCCTCGCCAAGTGCTCTTTGTACAGAGAGCGACTATTTATTGAGGTGAAAACCACAAAGCTGGGAGGAATGAGTGTTTGCAGTGCACAATTTTATGAAATTAATACTCAGACCCATGAAAATTCTTAAAGATGGGCTGCTGCGAGTCGCTCTTCTTCCATGCGCTTAAACCTCTGCCTTTTGGTGAGGAGAGAGGCCAAAATGACGCCAATCGTCACGATGACGACCAGTATCGTGCAAATAGCATTGATCTCAGGAGTTACGCCTAATCTTACCTGAGAATAAATCTTCATAGGCAAAGTGGTTGATCCGGGTCCGGAGTTGAAGCTCGCAATCACCAAGTCGTCCAGAGACAATGTGAATGCCAGCATCCAACCTGCGAGCACTCCTGGCAGGATCTGAGGTAAGGTGATGCGGAAGAATGTTCTGACAGGAGGGCAGCCCAAATCCATTGCAGCCTCCTCCAAGGAACGGTCAAATCCAGATAGGCGGGATTGCACGACGATCGCTACGTAGCACATGGAAAATGTCGTGTGCGCAATCATGATTGTCCAGAAACCGCGATTTTGATCAATAGCCACGAAAAGCAGCAGCAATGACAACCCGAGGATGACTTCAGGCATCACGAGTGGTGCGTAGATCATCCCCGAGAACAAGGTACGTCCGAAGAAGCGTCCTTGCCGGGCTAAGACCAGCGCAGCTAACGTACCAAGAACCGTCGCTAGCGTTGCAGATGTGAGACCAATGCGGAATGTAACCCATGCAGCTTCCAACAGCTGTTCGTTCTGTAGCAGAGCTGCATACCACTTGGTGGAGAAACCGGCCCAAACCGTGACTAATCGAGATTCATTGAATGAAAAAACAATCAGAATGACGATAGGCAAATAAAGGAAGCTGAACCCCAAAACCAATGATGTGAGATTAAACCAGCTCGGTTTTGACGGCATTACATGTCCCCTTCGTTGCGTCGGGTCTCATGCCGCTGAAACAGCAAGATTGGGATCACAAGTAATACCAGAAGAACAATTGCCACCGCAGACGCAACTGGCCAGTCCCTGTTGGAGAAGAACTCGACCCATAGAGTTTTCCCGATCATCAGTGTTGATGAGCCTCCCAACAAGTCAGGAATAACGAACTCTCCTACGGCTGGAATGAAGACTAGGAAACACCCTGCAATCACGCCCGGCATAGCAAGAGGGACTGTTACCCGCCAAAATGTCTTCCAAGGCGGACAGCCAAGATCTTCAGCAGCTTCTATGAGTGTCGTATCTAGCTTCTCCAAGGACGAATAGAGCGGGAGGACCATGAAAGGCAGGTAAGAATAGATAATGCCAATGTAGACAGCGATGCTGGTGTTGAGGATGACCAGAGGCTCACTGATGATACCGATCGCGATTAGTGCCTGATTGAGCAAGCCATCGGTTTTCAAAATGCCGATCCACGCATAGACCCGGATCAGAAAGCTGGTCCAAAACGGCAGGATGACCATCATAACCAACGTTGGCTGCCAGCTCCTTGGTGCCCTTGCCATGCCGTAAGCAAGAGGGAAGCCAACGAGCAAAGTCAGCAATGTGGATATAAAAGCTATTTGCAGGCTGGAGACATAGGCACGCCAGTAGAGGTCATCCTCTGTTAGCCAGATGTAATTATCCAACGACCAGCGCTGCGCAGCCTCCCAAAGGCCAAGCAGGCCTCTGCCCCAATCAATTACCGGCAAGTAAGGCGGAATTGAAACGGCAGCTTCAGACAGCGAGATCTTGGCAACAATGACAAACGGAACAAGGAAGAAGAGCAGTAGCCAAACGTATGGCACGCAGATGAGTGCGAAGCGGCCCCATTTTCCGGTTGGATTGGTCGGTGAGTTTTCTGGATCCTGAAGTTCATGACGCGGTGGTGGGATCGTTTCTGATCTCAAGAGGTCAGTTGATGAAAGGTTGGGGTCAGTCATTTACCACCTCTCATCGTGTCAAGATCACGCCGGCATCGCTGTCCCATGACAGCCAGACCTGATCTTCCCAGGTGATCGGTCTTTCAACCAGTCGTGCTGTATTGGCGACAATCGCCCGCAGCGTCTCTGTCTCTGCCACTTTAATATGATAGATGGACACGTCTCCCATGTAGGCGATATCCCAGACTTCTCCTTGAATGGCATTGGTGCCCAGGCGTTCTGGTTTATCAAAGGAGATACGCATCTTTTCCGGGCGTATGGCCAGAGCGGCATGATCGCCGACGTTTGCAGCGGTTGGATAGCACACGTCCAAATGGCTACCCAGAACGGATGAGAACATCTTGACGTCCTCAAGTTCTTTATTGGTGACTTGCCCGTCCAGAACGTTGATATCACCAATGAATTCCGCCACAAATCGGGAATTGGGTTGCTCGTAGATTTCTCCCGGTGTCGCATTCTGAAGGATCTTGCCCTTATCCATAACCGAAATGCGATCTGCCACGGTCATGGCCTCTTCCTGATCATGGGTTACAATCAGGAACGTCATCCGCAGTTGTTCTTGCAGGTTGATCAATTCCAGCTGGGTTTCTTCACGAAGCTTCTTATCGAGCGCAGCAAGAGGTTCATCGAGAAGGAGCACTTTGGGGCGTTTGGCGAGAGATCTAGCGAGTGCAACGCGTTGACGTTGACCACCGGACAACTGGTGCGGCTTGCGTTTGGCAAATCCTTCCAGCTTGACCAAGCTAAGCATCTCCATCACACGGCTTTTGATTTCTTTGGAAGGCAAGCCATCCATTTCCAAGCCAAAGGCGATGTTCTTTTCGACGTTCATGTGCGGGAAGAGTGCGTAGGATTGGAACATCATATTGACCGGACGTTTATATGGCGGCACGCCGGCGAGGTCTCGCCCTTCCAGAAAGATCTGACCTTCAGATGGAGCCTCGAACCCTGCAAGCATTCTCATCAAAGTGGTTTTACCGCATCCAGACCCGCCCAACAGGGCATGAAATTCACGCTTGTAGATTTTGAGAGAAAGATTATCAACGGCGACAAAATTGCCAAAACGCTTGGTAATATTCCGAAATTCAATAAAAGGCTGCTCGCTCGGGTCGTCCCAAGGTGAAAATGCACGACGTACGGGGCCAAGCGGTTTTTTCGCCAATACTCCAATCCTTTTCAGCGGCCTGCGTGGTCAATGGTTCAAGGTAGGGTTGCGTGTTACTGAGCAACCCTACATTCACAGGCCCGTAGTTTTTAGTGACCGGTTTTGACAGTTGTGAAGGTGCGGTTCATCAGGCGCTGTGCTTTGAGCGGCTTGGCACCGATGGTGTAAAGACGCTGCTTCACCTCATCTGTCGGGTAGATGTTTGGGTTTGAGGTCACTTCTTCATCCACCAGAACTGTCGCATCTTTGTTGCCGTTGGCGTAGTAGACATAATCCGACATTTTCGCGATCACTTCCGGGCGCATCAGGTAGTTGATGAATTCGTGTGCTTCTTCAACGTGCTCTGCATCAGCGGGAACTGCGATCTGGTCAAACCACATCTGCGCGCCTTCATTCGGCAGGATGTAGGTGACTTCAACGCCCTTATCAGCCTCTGCAGCACGATCCGCTGCCTGCAATACATCACCAGACCAGCCGTAAGCCAAACAGATGTCGCCGTTGGCAAGGCCGTTTACGAATTCAGAATTGTGGAATTTGCGAATGTAAGGGCGGATCGTTTCCAGAAGTTCGCCAGCCGCTCGAATGTCTTTCGGGCTGTTGGAGTCGGGATTGAGACCGAGATAATGCAGCGCTGCCGGGAACATTTCATCCGGCTCATCCATCACATATACACCACATCCCGCGATTTTTGAGAGCTCTTCAACGTCAAACAACAGATTCCAACTGCCAATCGGAGCATCTGGATTGAGTGCACGCACCTTTTCCTCGTTTACCCCATAGCCAGAGGTGCCCCACATATAGTTGACGGAGAACTCATTGCCTGGATCGAACACTTTAGTACGCTCTTGCAGAAGCGGATCCATGTGTTTGAGATTTGGAAGTTTGTCTTTATCGAGCTTTTGATAGACGCCAGCCTGAATTTGACGCTGCAGGAAAGTGGCACTTGGAACAACGACGTCGTAACCAGTTTTACCAGTCAGTAGTTTTGTTTCTAAAACCTCGTTAGAATCAAAGGTATCATAGTTCACTGTGATACCTGTTTCTTTCTCGAAGTCTTTGAGAACCTGCGCATCAACATAGTCAGACCAATTGTAGATATTTACAATGCGATCCTTAGCGTTGGCGGCAGACAGAGAGAGAGCCAGCGCTGCTGCTCCTGATAGCAAAATTACAGTTTTCATTCTCAAATACTCCAATCTCAAATACAGGGGCTCAAAGCACCTCTACGAAGCGAACCTCTGCATACAGCCGCCATGGTATATCCTTCTGGTGGCAGATTAATTTCGGCCTACATTCCAACCCAATATTTTACAGGAATGCCATAGGTTCTTTGAGAGACTCATCCATCCAGCGCGTCTGTCCTCTCAACACTATCAGGATTTCTACTGAGCAGCCTCAACCTGTGTCCAGAGGCGGTTGGTTAAACACCGCATTTTTGGAGGAAATACGGTGGTTTTATACAGAATTTCGATAAGTGCCCTAGGGAACACTTAGCAGCGGCGGCCTAAAACTTCTTTAGTTGCGTAGATGCATCTCGGGGCATTGCAAACCTTAGGTTTGCGACAATCTATTAGAATCAAAGGTTTTTATTGAGACCAGTGATTCCAGCTCCATTCTCAAAAGCCCTGAAAACATCTTCATCACATTGGTCACATCAATGGCTGATTATCTGAAGTGCCATTAGCTGTCTTGGAAGCCTGCAAAACCACATCATGTAATCAGGCCTTACAGGTTCCCTCCAACCAGCCAGGAAACAAGAAAGCGGTCTGTTCTCAATGCCATAGCTTAGTATCACCCCCAAAATATAACCTTGAGTAAGTGATGTAATTATCTGCGAACATAACGTAGATTTAAATTCAAAATATTTGAAGAGGTGATGGAATTGAACTTCCACAAAACAACATAATTTACGACTTGAGCTGACCTCTGCTAAACTACTTTTCCAACCAGAAGCAAGCTGGACCTTCTAGCAGCCATAAAGAGCTGAATTACTTTTCATGAGTGAATGATTGCCATAACACTTGGCAGCAAACCCAATTGGAAGTCCTATGAGTTCTGAAATTAATCCGGATGATGAAGCGGCGCTCAATATGCGCGGTGTGAGCAATCTTGAAGAAGCCCGCACCTGGCTGCAAGCCCGGAACATTGGAGATATTGAGTGTGTTGTGCCTGACGTTGCCGGAGTACCCCGCGGCAAGATGATGCCGACAAACAAGTTTTTCAGCAGCAATACGCTGACAATGCCTTCCTCTATTTTTGCCCAGACCATTTCTGGCGACTATCCTGAGGATGATGATCGGTTTCAATATAATCCGACAGACGGTGATCTTTACTTCAAGCCCGATTATTCGACACTGACGATTGTGCCTTGGGAAACCGACCCAACAGCACAGCTCTTACATGATGCTTTCACCAAGGACGGAAAGCCCTTTCCGATTGCTCCGCGTAATGTCTTGAAGCGCGTCCTTGAGCTTTATGATGCCGAAGGCTGGAAACCGATTATCGCCCCTGAGGTGGAATTTTATCTGGTAAAGCCGAATACTGATCCTGATTATCCCCTGGAGCCTCCTGTTGGTCGCTCTGGTCGTCCTGAGGTTGGCAGACAGTCTTATTCAATCTCCGCTCTCAACGAGTTCGACGAGTTGATTGACGACATCTATGATCTCTCTGAGGCTCAGGGATTGGAGATTGACACCCTTATTCATGAAGAGGGTGCTGCTCAGATGGAAATCAATCTGAGACATGGCCATCCTTTGGAACTGGCAGATCAGGCCTTCATGTTCAAACGCACCATTCGCGAAGCTGCGCTGCGTCACAATATTTACGCCACCTTCATGGCCAAAGCGATGTCCTCTCAGCCGGGGTCATCCATGCACATTCATCAGTCTATCCTTGATCGGGAGACAGGGCAGAACATCTTCAACAGTGCAGATAACGAGGCAACGCCTGCCTTCTTCCATTTTATTGGTGGGCATCAGCATTACATGCCAGCCCTGATGCCGATTATGGCGCCCTACGTGAACTCCTACCGCCGTTTTGCACGGGATAGCGGCTCTCCAACCAACCTGTTTTGGGGCTACGACAACCGGACTGTGGGCCTTCGTGTTCCAAATTCATCTCCTGATGCACGGCGGTTAGAAAACCGAGTGCCCGGGTCTGATGCCAATCCCTATCTCGTAATTGCTTCCAGCCTTGCTGCCGGATATTTGGGTATCAAGAATGGGATTGAACCGGATAAACCGAGAGACACAGACAACAGTGAGGTGATGAGCAAACTGCCGCGTACATTGCTTCATGCCGTTGATGAGTTTGAAGCAGATGATGATTTGCTGGAAATCTTTGGCGAACAGTTCGTCGCAACCTATCGTGCCATCAAGCTTGAAGAATACGAGACCTTTATGTCCGTTATCAGTGCCTGGGAACGTGAATACCTGCTGATGAACGTCTGATTCCCGCCGGGTGGGGTGTGACTTTCACGCGAAACTGTGGATACCACACCCTTTAGTTGAGCCAATTAGGCCCAGCAATTTAAAATTTCATAATATTCATTAGGACCAATCACAGCAAAGTTCCTAAGAGATACTTTTGCAAAACAGAATTTAAACCGATTAATATTTCGAATTTAACTAATTACAAATACATATACGGATCTAATTTTCGTTAAAACATCACACAAATGTGATGTTATGCGAAATTATACTTACATATTTTTGAATTTACTGGGTATTTAATTTCAGAATTCCTAGTCTATCATGCAATTTTTGATTTTATTTAATTTTATCACAACTTTATGTCTAATTTTAAATACATTTCAAATATTGTTTATTACAAGCCATATTCGAGGCTATTGATGGCGGTTAATAGGTTGCGAACGCAATTTTAATCGCATTTGCTGGTTTTTGAGGACATCACATGCCAGATCAGAAAAAGAGCATTCTTCTCGTTGAAGATGCCAATTTCTTTGCTCGCGTTACTGAAAGCGAGATTGAGCGTGCGGGGCATTATCATGTCACGACGGCGAAAACGTATGCTCAGGCTAAAGCTATATTGGAAGAAGGGAAGGTAAAGCCGTTCCTTGCTCTTGTTGATCTGACGCTGCCAGATGCGCCGGATGGTGAGGTCGTGGATCTGACCATCAACGCCAGGCTGCCGACAATTGTATTTTCTGGGCGCTTTGATCAGGGCACTCGTCGATCCATCCTGAAGAAAGGGATCGTTGATTATGTTCTCAAGGACTCCCCTGCCAGTCTTGGGTACCTTGGTGAGTTGGTCAATCGTGTAGACAGAAACCTCAGCACCAAAGTATTGATTGTGGACGATTCCTCGCATGCATTGGCGTTGTTAAAGAAACGGCTTCAGCTCTATTGCCTTCAGGTGATCACGGCAACTTCCGGCGAAGAAGCGCTGGAAACACTCAAGCAAAACCCTGATATCAAGCTGCTGATCATTGATCACCTGCTACCAGGAGCGACTGGCTTTGAAGTCATGACGCAGATCCGCCGGAGGCATAGCTTCAGTACATTGGCGGTGATTGGGATATCGGCAACAGACGACCCAGCCCTCACCGCAAAGTTCCTGAAATCCGGCGCTAACGACTTCCTGAACAAAGCCTGCACGCCTGAGGAACTGATGCTGCGGGTTTCGCAAAACCTCAATCAGTTGGACCGTATAAGTGAACTGACTGAAATGGCTCATCGTGATCCAATGACAGGCCTGTTCAACCGGCGCCATCTCTACAACGTCGTCGATAAACTTCATAAAGACCAGATGCTCGCTGGCAAGGAGATGCGATATGCCATGATCGATATTGATCGCTTTAAGCAGATCAATGACAAGTTTGGCCATGAAACCGGAGACAACCTGATTATCTCTGTCGCGCATCGCATTTCGGATCTCCTGCCACCACGAAGCGTTGCCATTCGCATTGGTGGAGATGAGTTCTGCGTTGCACTGCCCGATATTGATGAACCAACATCCAAGCAGTTTCTTTCTGAGCTCAGAAGTTCCATGCCGGTCACAGATCCCGGGAACGACGAGCATACTTTTGCACCAACGATCAGTGTCGGTCTTTCAGCAGGCTCTGAGAAGTCACTGGCGAGCGCTCTGAGGGTTGCGGACCGTTGCCTATACAGAGCCAAGAAATCGGGCCGCAACCGCATTGTAACGTCTTCTGCAACCACTCTTGATGCCATGTAGTCTGACGGCACACCTCAGCCGTCAGATTGTCCTTCCTCCATCGACTTCCAAAGCAACACCCGTGATAAACTGGGCTTCATCTGAAGCAAGCCAGAGCGCTGCGTTTGCAATGTCTTCTGGTTTGGAGAAGCGCCCCAGAGGGATGCTATCACGAAACTGCTGGCGCTTTTCTGGGGTATCTTCGCCCATGAAGAGCGCCAACATGCCGGTTTCGCCAGCAACTGGGCACAAGGCGTTGACGCGGATGTTTTGAGGAGCAAGCTCTACGGCCATGGATTTGGTTGCAGTTATGACCCACCCCTTGGAGGCATTGTACCAAGTGAGCCCGGGACGCGGACGGATGCCCGCTGTAGACGCGGTGTTGATGATGACGCCGCCACCTTGTTTTTCCAACTCAGGCAAAGCTTCAAGCGTTGTCAGGTAGATGGCTTTGGCGTTCACTTCAAAAATACGATCAAAGTTATTTTCATCTACCTGCTCCATCGGGCAATTGCGATGGGTGTAGCCAGCGTTGTTGACGACGACATCCAAACGCCCACTTATCTCAACTGCGTAAGCGACCATAGCTTTCACATCAGAGCGCACGGTGACGTCTGTCTCAATGGCATGCGCGTTGTCGCCGATTGCATCAGCAAGATTTCTTGCTGCAATTCCATCGAGATCAGCGATGATGACCGCTGCGCCTTCTTGCGCATATTTTCGAGCGATACCTTCCCCGAAACCAGCGGCGCCACCAGTGATTATAGCCGTTTTTCCTTCCAATCGTCCTGACACGCTTTTCCTCCCCGCGTGTGAAAGTCCGCTTTAAGCGTGACTGACAACAATAGTTTTCAGAACAGAGAATTCTTTAAGTGCTTCAAAGCCTTTTTCCCTGCCGTGACCAGATTTCTTAACCCCGCCAAATGGCAGCTCAACCCCGCCACCTGCTCCGTAGGTGTTTACGAAGACCTGACCGGATCGGATGGCTTTGGCAACACGCGTTGCTCTTGCGATGTCTTTGGTCCAAATGCCGGCCACGAGCCCGTAAGGAGTGCCATTGGCAATGCGAATTGCTTCTTCTTCCGTTCGAAACGGAATGAGAGAGAGAACCGGGCCAAAAACTTCGTCCAGCGCAAGTGAGTGATCTGTTGGAACCGGACCGTAAACTTTTGCTGTGGTGTAGTAGCCTTCTGTCGGCGCGTCCGGCGCGATTGTCCCCTCCCCGATGAGCGGAATACCGTCGGCTTCCGCCTGCTCGCAAAAGGCATTCACACGGCGGAGCTGGCTCGCGTTAATCAATGGGCCGAGATCGCGATTGTCCTTGTATTGGCCTGAAACAGTACTTCTGAAGGCCGATCTGAGTGTATCAACTGTCTCTTCCCAACGACTTTGATGCACCAAAACACGAGATCCTGCAGAACAGGTTTGGCCGCCATTCTTCAAAATGCAGTCCTGAATAACAGGTAACGCTTTGCTCAAGTCAGCATCTTCAAAGATAATTTGCGGGGATTTGCCGCCAAGCTCCAATGTACAGCCGATATGATTGCGCGCGGCGGCAGACTGGATCATCGCACCAACATCCGGCGATCCTGTAAAGGTGATGAAATCCACCTCAGGATTGTAAGAGAGCGCAGCTCCGGCCTCTTCTCCCAGGCCTGTCAGGATGTTGAGCGTTCCAGCCGGAAACCCAGCTTCTACTGCAAGTTTGGCAGTCTCAATGACAGATAAGCAGGCATCTTCAGAGGGTTTAACGACCAGTGTGTTGCCCATGGCTAACGCTGCTCCTGCAACGCGCGCAAAGATTTGCATGGGGTAATTCCATGGCACGATGGAGGCAACGACACCATGCGGCTCGCGAACTGTCATAGCGAGGTAATCAACTGCAATCGGTAGCGTCTCTCCTGTGATTTTGTCAGCCGCCCCACCATAAAACCGGAAGTACTGTGCGGCAGCATCAATGTCCCCGTAGCCCTGGCTTAGGGGTTTACCGGTGTCACGTGCCTCAAGCTCTGCCAGATGATCCCGGTTTTGAGAGATCAATTCCGCAAGCCTTACTAAACGCTCTCCACGTTGCCCGGCAGATAGTGTGGCCCATTCCTTTGAGATGAGCGCTGCTCTTGCAGAAGAAACCGCTTTACCGACATCAGATGCAGTACACCGAGGAATCGTTGCGTATGGCAAGCCCGTGCTTGGGCAGATCATATCAATGGTTTCTCCAGAGGACGCATCACACTGTAAGCCATTGATAAATGATTGGTATTTTTTCAAATTCTGAGAATTGAGTGTTGCGCTAAACTCTGTCATTCCGCCCCCCTCGGATGATAAGCTTTGTGCTGGTCATCCAAACGCTAGTTCATGTAGGAGGGCGGCGCAATTCTCTTCTTGGGGGAGTTTTACTGGGTTTCGGTTGGTGTCAGAACCGTTTCCGTATTCTTCACTCCATAAAACTGATTGTGCCAGAGCTCGGCATATATCCCATCTTTTGCCAGTAATTCCGCATGCGTTCCTGCTTCAACAATCTGCCCTTTGTCCATCACGATCAGACGATCCATTCTGGCAACCGTTGTCAGCCGGTGAGCGATTGCAAGCGTGGTTTTGTCCTTCATCACATCATTCAGGATCTCCTGAATATCTGCGTCTAGCTTAGTATCCAGAGCGGATGTAGCCTCATCCAGAATCAGGATTGGCGGGTTCTTCAGGAATACGCGTGCCAACGCAATCCGTTGACGCTGTCCGCCGGAAAGCTTAATGCCACGCTCGCCTACGAATGCCTCAAAGCCTTTACGGCCTTTATTGTCCTCCAGTGCCTCGATGAACTCCAATGCATGCGCTCTGCGGGCGGCTTCGCGCACGTCTTCCATCCCGACATCATCTTTTCCGATGGAAATATTATCAAAAATAGATCGGTGAAACAGAGATGTATCCTGCGTTACCAACCCAATTTCAGCACGCAGAGACTCTTGCGTTAAGTTGCGAAGATCCTGATGGTCGATCATGATAGCCCCACCTTCAACGTCATACATACGCAGGAGCAAGTTCACGACGGTTGATTTGCCAGCACCTGAATGACCGACGATGCCAACTTTCTCTCCGGGCTGGATTATGAAGTTCAAATTCTTCACAATTGCCGTTTGCTGGCCGTAAGCGAAGTCCACGTTGTTGAATTCAATCAGGCCCTTCTCATAGTTAAAGCTTGTGGCATCGGTATCATCAACAAGGCCCAGGGAATGCTCCATGGTTCTGGCGGTGGATTTAAACGATCCGTATGAACGAAACAGACCGGTTAGTTGAGCCAAAATTTCCAGCAGTTTGCTTTCCAAGCGAATGGCAAAACCGAGGACGATTGCAACCTCACCAGTTGTGATTGCCTGCTGATGCCACAACACAAGGCTCAGGCCTGTGAAGGCTGCAAGACCACACGCTCCAACCAGAGCAACAAGCATTCGTGATGTTACCACAGCTGCACGAAACCGAACGATAGCCTTTTTGAATCCTTTAAGCTGATCTGTGAAATTGCCAAGCGCACGGTCATTGCCCTGAAAGAGCTTCACAGTCTGAATATTGGAATAAACATCAACGACCGAACCATTCACAGCGTGCGCAATGTCTGCCCCTTCTTTTGATGCATCACGAATGATTGGCACCCGGAAGTACGCAAGAACAGCAAACAAACCGATCCAGAGCAGCATGACGGCTCCAAGATACCAATGCAGCCATGACAATGCGATCAGGAGTGATCCGGCAAAAAAGAAATTTGGGATGACAACCCCGATACCTGCCCAGAACAGTTCCGCAACTTCACGCCCACCTACAAAGGTTTTGCTGGCGAGGTTTCCCGCAAACTCTTTTTGAAAGAACGCCATGTCCTGATTCAGTAGACGATCAAAGAACGTCACTCGTGTTGAGGTCAGAATATTAACGTGAAGAGTCAGAGAGATCAGAATCTCGTAGGCTATTGAAAATATTGGCTTTGCAATAAGAAATGCAACCGCAGCAGTCACAATCAGCCACATGTTCTGCTGCCAGAACAGCTCCGGTCCGCTCGCTTCCATCTGATCAATCAGGAAGCCCACGAATGACAGCAATGAGACAGTCAGTATAGTCTCAACCAGCACCACCAGCAAAAGAACCAGAGTGTGCTTTGGAAAGATGAATACGAGAGAACGCAGTTGTTGCAGATGCGTTTTGCTCTCCCATTCCATATGTTGTTTGGCAAATGGGTCAACATGATTGGTTGCCCACTGATAAAGCGCATTCAGCACGATCTGCTCCGGGAAACAAAAAGAGAACAGTTAGAATATCTCGCGACTCGCTCAGTGAAAACCTAGAAGAATTCATCTAATCAAATTTGAACTCAAGACTGTGCGCTAATGTACCAATCCAAAGTTTATTCATAATTTACTATTTTAAATTCATACACTTACCTTAATATTAGCATTTCCTAATTTTAAGTGTTGTTATTTTAGTATTTTCTAATATTATGATTTCAACTTCAAAAAAGGATTAGCCCAATGCGTTATCTTAGCAATTTAGGTGAGCGGTATTCTCCTCTGTACTTTTTGTCTGCCGTTGGTGCAGGCGGGTTGGCCATTAGCTTCTTTATGTACCTGATGTGGATGACACCACATAAGGGATCTCCAATCGCCAACTTTGCCTCATTGACTGAAGCCTTCAGCAACGGTTCCATCGCCATGCAGGCACTGATTGTTGTTGCCGCAGTTAGCATCATTTTCTTCTCACTACTGCATTTCCGTCTGTTGTTCTGGAACTTCTCTGAGTACGGAAAGTGGAAAAATACTAAGGTTTTTGAGGGCTTTAAGAACTCCAATGCGGAAAGTCAGCTGATGACTATTCCATTGGCTCTTGCCATGACAGTCAATGTCAGCTTCATCGCGGGTGCTGTGTTTGTACCAGGCCTTTGGAGCATTCGTGAAATCCTGTTTCCCTTCTCCTTACTGGCTTTTGCAGCTATCGGAGTGTTGGGTTTCCGTATCTATCTGGACTTCATCTCCCGTGTCCTGACAGAAGGTGGATATGAGTGTGCGAAGAACAACAGCCTTGGCCAGATGATCTCCGTGTTTGCATTTGCCATGATTGGCGTTGGGTTCTCTGCTCCGGCAGCTATGAGCCACACCAAAGTGATTGCAGCAATCGGCATTGCTGGTAGTGCTTTGTTCATTGGTGCTGCGATTGTGATGGGTACAATCAAGCTGATCCTCGGCTTCCGTTCCATGATGGAGCACAAGGCAGCGGGTGAGACCACACCAACGCTCTGGATCATTATTCCGTTTCTGACCGTTGTCGGCATCGCGATCTATCGCATAAAAATGAGCCTTGCACATAACTTTGATGTGCCTCCAACTGCTGGTGGCATCTATGTTTTCCTGATCAACCTGTTCGCAATTCAGATCCTGTTTGGCCTGATCGGTTGGTCTGTCATGAAACGGGTTGGCTATTATGACCGTTGGATTGCTGGGCCGGATAAGTCTCCAGGTTCATATGCGCTGGTTTGCCCTGGTGTTGCACTGTTCGTCTTCGGTAACTTCGTCATCAATGCAGGCCTTGTAAAGCTTGGTGTTCTTGGCTCTATGTCTATCGCCTACTTCGCGCTGTATGCCCCATTGATCGTGATCCAGATTGCAACAGTCTGGCTGTTCTTAAAGCTCAATGGAAAGATGCTTTCTGCGTCCAACCAGCTGCAAGCTCAACCAGCCGAATAAAAAAAAGGCGGGTGCTTGGCCCGCCTTTTTTCTTTGAATTTGAGTGTCTTGATCTAAAATCAGATTGGACGTCGCGCCCATGGTCTCGTACCAGCGGGCGCTTCTTTTCGCGCAAAGACTGGCTGCGTGTAGGCTGTGACCTCATTGAGGTTTCCGGACTCCAGATCAGCTCGCAAACGTGGGTTGTCCAATGCAAAGCTGTTGATGCCAACGCGGAGCATGAAGCCGATCTGATCTAGAATGAACGGACCAACCGCACGGATCTCACCACCATAGCGTAGTCCATCTCTCAGGATGCGAGCAGCGGAGAAACCACGGCCATCTGCAAAGCTTGGGAAGTCCACTGCGATGAGTTCAAGCGCCTCAAGATGATCAGCCAGCTTTTCAGCCTTCTCACCAGCACGAAGTACAACACCTAAAGACAGCTTCGTCTGCTTAAGCTTTTGTTCTTCTGACAGAAAACGCTCCAGAGAGAAGATGAACTTCCCCTCAGCAGGCAGGGCATCATCCTCTGCGATGTAGGCCCAGTCATCGGCAATGATCTTGTCGTTCTTGAAGATCTCAGTGGTCTTTTTGAGTTCTGTTGTCATTTGAACCTCAGATGCTTTGGGCTGCGCCGCCCTTGGACGCACTTGAGAAATGAATTCCACATTCGGTTTTGTCCTGACCACGCCAGCGGCCTGAGCGCGGGTCTTCGCCCGGAGCAACCTTGTCTGTGCAAGGCATACACCCGATGGAGGGATACCCTTCTGCGACCAGTGGATGTGGTGGCAGGCCATTATCCTTTGCGTATTGAAGGACTTCGGCAGCCGTCCAGTTGGCCAGCGGGTTCACTTTGATGCGACCTTCTTCGACTTCAAAATGCTCCAGACTGGCTCGAGTGTCAGCCTGATGGCGTTTGCGACCTGATATCCAAGCTTCGAAACCACCAAGTGCTTTTGCAAGTGGAACCACTTTACGAATGTGGCAGCACGCGTCCGTATCAGATGCCCAGAGAGCACCTTTTGGGTCTTTCACAGCAAGATCTTCTGGTTCAGGCGTGATGACACGCACGTCCAAAAGGCCAAGCTGCTCAACCAGTTCATCACGATAGCGCTTTGTTTCACCAAACAGTTTGCCGGTGTCGACAAACAGGACCGGTGTGCGCACGTCGATCTGAGAGACCATGTGAAGCAGCACGGAGCTGTCCGCGCCAAATGAGGACACCAGAGCAATCTCTCCAGAGAATTGCTCTGTGAGCGCGTGCTGCAGGATGTCCTGAGCATCGCGCTCAGAATACATCCGGTTCAGCAGCTTCACCTGTGCCTCCAAGGAGGCCTTATGTGATTGACTATGCTCCATAAAGAGCGTCCTTAAATGGCTGATCACCCAGGCGGCGGTAGGCTTCGATGAAGCTTTCGTCCTCATCCAGACGGTTCGCCAAATAGGTATCGACAACAGTTTCGACAGCATCGGTGATCTCTGCTTCCGGGAAGCCGCGACCGATGATTTTGCCGATAGAGGTGTTTTGGTCCGCAGAACCTCCCAGTGTGATCTGATAGAGCTCTTCGCCTTTACGGTCTACGCCCAAAATGCCGATGTGGCCGACGTGGTGGTGACCACAGGCGTTGATGCAGCCGGAGATTTTCAGTTTCAGATCACCGATCTCATTCTGACGCTTAACCTCTTCAAACCGCTTGGAAATTTCCTGAGCGATCGGAATTGAGCGTGCGTTTGCCAGAGCACAGTAGTCCAGGCCTGGGCAAGCGATCATGTCGGTGATCAGGCCTGCATTGGAATCTGCAAGCTCGTTTGCCTTCAGGATCTTGTAGACAGTGGGGACATCTTGCAGTTTTACATGTGGCAGAACGAGGTTCTGCTCATGTGTGACGCGCAGCTCATTATGTCCAAACCGTTCTGCCACATCAGCAATTACATCCATCTGATCTGCGGTCGCATCCCCCGGCGCTCCGCCAATCGGCTTCAGCGAGATGGTGACAGATGTGTAGCCTTCTGCTTTGTGCGCATGCAGATTGCGGCTGGAGAACAATGCCAGATCACGGTCTTCGCGCTTGGCTGCTTCCAGCTCTGTACTGATCTTTGGCATGGCTTCAAAAGACGGCGGGGCGAAGTATTCGTTGATGCGAACGACTTCTTCATTTGGCAGGTCGAGGATACCGTTTTTGGTTGCCTCAAATTCAGTCTCAATGTCCTGCTTCAGCTCTTCCAGACCAGTTTCGTGAACCAGGATCTTGATGCGAGCCTTGTACTTATTATCGCGGCGACCATAACGATTGTAGACACGCAGGATCGCCTCGCTGTATGCCAGCAAGTCATTTTCTGGTAGGAAATCCCGTACCTTACGGCCAACCATCGGCGTACGACCCAAGCCACCACCCACGAAGACCACAAAGCCGATTTCCCCGTTTTCATTGCGGGTCAGCTGCAGGCCGATGTCATGGACCTGTACGGCTGCACGGTCATGTTCAGCACCTGTGATCGCAATCTTGAACTTGCGTGGCAAGAACAGGAATTCCGGATGCAGAGAGGACCATTGGCGCAAGATTTCGGCGTAAACGCGTGGGTCTGCGAACTCGTCTGCGGCTGCGCCTGCGAACTGGTCGGAGGTGACATTACGGATACAGTTGCCAGAGGTCTGGATGGCGTGCATCTCGACGTCGGCAAGTTCATGCAGAATCTGCGGCGTATCAGAGAGCTTTGGCCAGTTGAACTGGACGTTCTGGCGCGTTGTGAAGTGGCCGTAGCCTCTGTCGTAAGTCCTTGCAATATGGGCAAGTTTACGCATCTGACTGCCGTTGAGCGTGCCGTATGGGATGGCAACGCGAAGCATGTAAGCGTGCAGCTGCAGGTAAAGACCATTCATCAGGCGGAGTGGCTTGAACTCGTCTTCGGTCAACTCACCAGACATACGGCGGCGGACCTGATCTTCGAACTGGCTCACGCGCTGATTAACAAAGTCGCGATCAAATTCATCGTAGCGGTACATGGAAACTCCTGAATCTAAAAGGACTTAGGCCGAACGCAGGTGGCGTTCGGCTTGCTTGCCGAGGTCGAGACGAGTGGTTGGCCCTTGGGCGCGAATGCGCTCTTTCAGGCTCTTTGGCTGCAGGTGGCCGTCTTTCAGTTCCAGATCAATCGCGTAGGTGCCGAGAACGTATTGCTTGTCTTCACCGGCTTTTGCGAAATCCAGAGCTGAGGTCATGTCTTCATCGGTGTTGAGGATCCAGGCTGCCTCAACAAACTCGACCCACTCTCCGTTGTGGCCGAGCCAGACGACATCACCATCGACCAGTCTGTTGGCGGTAATAGTTTTCATCGGGTCTCTCCCTAGGCTGCGACAACAGCCGGTAAACTTGCATATTTAATTGGGCTTAGAGGGAGCGAACGCGACTGATCTGCGTGGGCCACTGCCTTACCGATGATGATAAGTGTGGGTCCGGTGACGCTGTCGTGTTGCTCGAAATTACAAAGGTCTTGCAGGGTGCCTGCAAAATTGCGTTCTTTTGTCTGGGCTGCGTTCTCAATCGCCATGACTGGGGTGGATAAATCCAATCCGGATTTCACCAGAAGGTTGGCAACTTTTCCGGCAACGGTACGCCCCATATAAACAGCGGTTGTCGCTCCATTCAGAGCAAGATCCGCCCAGTCCGGGAGGATATCTCCATGCTGGTTATGCCCTGTAGCAAACACCAGCGAGGAGGCAACACCCCGTAATGTCAAAGGAATTTGCGCACTAGCCGCGGCAGCGAATGCAGCGGTGACACCGGGTACAATCTCAAAATCCACATCATGCTCACGCAGAGCTGCGATCTCTTCTCCAGCCCGGCCAAACACCATTGGGTCCCCTGCTTTCAGGCGGACAACCCGTTTGCCGGACTTGGCGGCAGAGACTAATAACTGGTTGATTTGCGTTTGCGTTGAACTGTGCGTTCCTTTGCGTTTTCCTACGCTGATGCGTGTAGCGTCGCGGCGGCCCATGGAAACCACGGCATCCGGTACCAATGCATCATAGAAAATAACATCTGCTTCTTGCAGGACACGCTGTGCGCGCAGGGTCAGCAGGTCTTCTGCTCCTGGGCCTGCACCCACGAGCCAGACATATCCCCGCTGATCCTGCTCACTGTTCAGTAAGCGATGCGCTTCGGTCAGAGCCTTTTGTGTCTCACCAGCAAAAGTGTTCGCAGCAACGGAACCTGAAAAAAATTCAGCCCAAAAGCGACGACGCGCACTTCCCGAAGGCATCAGCTTACCAACTGTAGCACGGAAGCTGTCTGCCAACCTTGCGAGTTGACCGGCTTCACGCGGTAACAAGGCTTCGACCTGTGCGCGGATGTGGCGGGCATAAACAGGGCCAACGCCTGTTGAGGTGATCGCCACGGCAACAGGCGCGCGATTGACCATCGCACCGGTGTAAAAATCACAAAGCTCAGGACGGTCCACCGCGTTGACCGGGATGCCCTTCTCACGAGCTGCTTCCACAATTTCGCGATCCGACTCTTCTTCATCGGTGGCAGCAAACACGAGGACTGCGCCATCTAGATAAGCCGGGTTGAACGCGCTGAGCATGAAGACACCGTCTGCATCGGCAACGGCTTCAGCCAGAGCTGCGCTAGGGCGCTCATGGCTGACAACGCGGATATGTGCTTTGGTTTGCGCCAAAAGCCTCACTTTCGCAGCAGCTTCATCACCACAACCAACAACAACAACCATTTTGCCTTCAACCTTGTGAAAGGTCGGAAAGACAGCGAGTTTATTGCTCTCGTCCTGTTGTGTGTTGAAGCTCTCTACCAAAGCCATTGCGCTCTCCAAGCGTTTTGGGATCATTGGGAGCGAGTTTACAGAGTGGAGTTCCTCTAAGCTCGGTATGGCATTCCAAAGCTGGATGACTGCGTAGAAAAGATTTTTTTCATGCGCTCGAACGGAGGAAAGATACGCTGACCTGAAAAACGGCGCATGTGAAATACCATTCTACATTATCAGCAGATAGAGCCACGTAAGCCCTCAAAATTACCGCTGCATTTTATGATTGAGAAAATAAATCTACATATTGCTATTACTCGTTCGAACAACAAACAGCAAAAATGAAAACCTGTCAGTTTCGGACAACGCGCATTTTGAAGAATCTGGTTCTTCGTGTTTCACAGGCTGCTATCACGAGTTTTACGCCGAGTGCCAAGCCTATGAAATCTGTCCCGGCCTATCCTATTAAGTCTTCCAAACAGGATCAGACAGCATAGCCAGCCTTGTCTTTTTCCATTTCACTCAATATCCAGTCTCGGAACAGCTTTATTTTTCGGTTGTTTTTCTGCGTTTCGCGGTAAACAAGCCAAACTGGATTTTCAGCCGTGCACTTTAATGGAAAAGGCTGGATAAGCAGGCCATCACGCAACGCACTTGAATGAAACAACGGTGTCAGGATCGCGACACCATGTCCTGCAATCGCGATATTGCCATCAACCGTTTGCGTGCCCATTTGGGAAACGGGTTGGTTTGAAAAATCGGGGTCTTTCACGCCAGCTGCTTCAAACCAGTTTCTCCACCAAGGATCTCCTGTATCGATAATGGGAAGTTTCAGCAGATCTTCGGGCTTGTTCACACCGCCAATGCTGTCAGCAAGCCCCGGACTTAACATAGGAGTATATGTAACTTCGGCTAGTTTGAAAGAACATAACCCAGGCCATTTTTTGGGGCTGTTTCTGATTCCTATATCGATATCAGAGGATGCAAAGTCGACAACATCGCCAGAGACTTCCAATTGAACAGCAATTTTTGGGTTCGCCATCTGGAACCCTCCGATACGCAACGAAAGCCAGTTCATGGCAAAGGTGGGAACCACACTTAGTTTCAGTGTCCCATCCTGCGTTCCTTGCACCGCCGAAAAGCCAGCCCGAATAGACTGGAAAGCCTCACTTGCAACTGCCGCAAGTTGCGCACCTGCATTCGTTAAAACAACTTGTCTTCCCACCCGATTGAACAAGGGTTTACCGGTACGATCTTCCAGCACTTTTATCTGATAGCTCACCGCTGCTTGCGTCATTCCCAGCTCCTCCGCAGCGCGGGTGAAGTTGGAATGTCTCGCCGCCGCTTCAAAGGCGCGAAGAGCGTTGAGTGGAGGTAGACCGTTCGGCATTATTAATAAAATCTCCTTATGCTTTGATCCCTACATTCGATTGGACTGCAAATGCAACCTCCGGCATTAATTCCCCAACAACAGCAGGAGAAAAAGCATGGCAGATTTCACCATAGAAACTCAGAAAACAAAAGCATTACCTAATACTTTCAATATCTTAAAAAAATTATTTGGAGACTTTCTCTTTTCAATGAAAAGCGGGAGTGAGCGTTTGGATGCACGTGATCTGCCAGCACATTTACAAAAGGATATCGGTGTCAACTTAGAGTCAGGGCCAATTATCAGATAAAGCGACATAAGGATGTCATATGGTTCTTATCACCCTCTTTATCTCCTAAATCATTCCAAACCAGAAAATCCACACCAAGAATACAGGTGCATCACCCACCATAATGCGCGCTTACGATGACGCGGACTTCTACCAGCGCGCCTTCGCGGCGGAGGCCGGCGGCCTCAATGGCGGTCCAGGCTGGGTAGGGTTTGGAGAAGAACTCGAGGCGGATGGAGTCAAACAGCTCGAAGTGCTCTCGCAAGCCTATATGGTAGCTGGTCATTTCGACGATGGCATCCATCTCGACATTCGCTTCATGGAGGATGCATTCGATTTTTTTGAAGGTGTTGCGGAACTGGGCCTCAGGGTCTTCCGGCATCTGGCCGCTCATATCCGCGCCAGTCATACCACTCAGGAAGATGTGGTTTCCTGAGAAGATGGCTGGTGACATGTTGAGCTCTTCTGAGACGGACTGAAACTCATGCGGAAGCACTAAACGCTTGACCATAAAATACCTTTCACGGCGCATCTCTAAGGAGTGTTGTTTACATTCAAAGACATGCAAACCTAAAACGCCCCCTGAACTTATCAGAGGGCGACACAAATCCAAATGGCATTGTCACATGCTGTTGCCTATTGCTTAAACTTGGATTCTATGAACTCAACGGCTTTACAAGGAATGTAGTTGCCGCGTCTGATCAGGTTGCGGGACTTAGATTTGTAGACCACATCTCTAAGCACCAGATACGCAGGCAGTTTGGCGCCGGAGCCGTAGACTTTCATGATCATTTCCGCCCATTTCTTTGCCAGATCACTTGGCTTATCGACGATAGGTACACCATTGTGCTTTTCACCGGTGTATTTGAGGATCAACTCCTTTTGAACCGCAGGCTTTGACAGGGCTGCCAGTGCACCTGTCAGCGAGGCTTCGTGATCCTTTGAACTGCCGTCTGTTTCTGTACGGCCACCTTCCGATGCACCGTCTGTCTCTTCGACTTCCTCTTCTTTTTCTTTGACGACGACATTGTAGAGATTCTTCTTGCCATTTGGGTCAGGCTTGAACTCGATCTCAAACATCATTGCCCAGGGCTGTTTACTTGCCCACTTCTTGATGTTCTTGAGGCTGGTACCCTTGCCCATTTTGGCGATAACCTGATCAAGAATGTTTTTCTGCAGAGCATCGAATGCTTCGTGAGCTTCGCCAAAACTTTCCAGCAGGCCCTCGCCTTTGGAACTAAGGAACTTCTCAAGCTCTGCTTTATGTGCTTGCAGTTTCTCAGCTTTGCGGGCCTGATCTGCTTTGAGGTCAGCCATATTGTCTGCGAGGTCAGCCAGATCTCCGGCCATATTTTTTGGTGCTGTGCGAAGCTTTTGAGCTGCCTGAACGGACTCTGAGGTATCCTTATAAGTCACCACGTGGACTTTCTTTTCAGGCTTGCCGCGCTTGAGTTTTCCTTTAAGGCCAGAGCGGTTTTCGCGATACCAGACTTCCTTCACCTCCATATAGTCAGGCAGTTGATCCGATATGTCCTGGCCTTGCTTTTGCGCTGTTAGCAGGGTTTTAGCCCATGCCATGGAGGCCTCGCTGGGTATGCCCACGAATGGCACGTCATCCGGCCCTTTTTCTCCTGTTTCACGATGAGACATGGAAGCCATCATCTGATCTGAGCGAAGGCCGTTGAAGACCAGCTCCGGAGTGTTTGCCAGATCTGTTTTGGTTACAGCTTTGTGGGGCATGTCCACGTGGTTGTCGACCATCGGGTCGCCCGTGTTTGCTTGCGTTTCCGGCGCTGTACGCTGTTCTGAGGTGATGGAGTACTCACGTCCTTCCTTCTTAATGCTGACCTTCACCATCGGCGCCCATGGCTGTGTCTCTGCCCATGCAAGGGTCTTCTTGACGTTGTTGCTCTTGCCAAGGTGGGTGTGCACCATTTCTTCTGCTGTGCGCTGCAATCCAGAGGAGGCGAAAACAGCTTTGGGCCGCTCATCAGACAGTTGTAGGACGGCTGCTTCAACCTCAGCTCCCCGACTGATTGCTGCTTCCACGCAGTTGGTGCAATTGAGCGCGAAAGCCATTTGTTTGGAGGTGGCGGTGCCATAGGCGATGGCTTCTTCTTCCAGCTCGGCCAGTCGTTTCTTTTCGCGATCCGTCACCGCATTCGCTTTGGCTTCGTGCAGGGTCTTCATCATGGTGTCGCCAAAGGCTTTTTCGTGCATCAACTCGTTGGTTGTGGCCACCAGCTCATTGCCCAGCACCTTCATATTCTGGCTGAAGAACATGATGGTTTCGCGCTGAGCAGTCTCCATCTGGTTGGAGGGTGTATCACTGGCCTGACGGAGATAGGCTCTGAACTCAGGCGCGGTTGCCTGATCCTGAAATGCTTCACGGGTGAGCTGGCGAGATTGTTTTTTCAACTCAATTTCGTGCTGCATCAGCACCATTTGCCGGGCTTTACTATCACTCTCCCCTAAGGTGCCTTTGACCAGTCGGTCCCATTTGACGGCCTCCGGGTCTGCATAGGCTGCGCCCAACGGGTCTTCATCATAGTGGGATTTTTGGGATTGATAGGAGTTGAGCCGCTCCGTGAAACCTTCAGTAGGTCTGATACCTGCATCACTCAAAGCGGCAGTCAGCGGGCGCTTTTTACGTTCTTCAGCCGGTGTGCCAGCAACCACATAATCTGCGATATCAGGGTCAATGGTCCAATCCGGGGTATCTTCATCAGTCTCCTGACCGATGGCGACCGTTGCCTCAGAGGGTCTGCTGGTGACGCTTGTGGAGCGTTTCTTCCGGGCACCACCAACGAGATCATGGAACTTCCAGTTCATCTCTGAATAGACTTTTTTCAGCCAATCATCGTATTTGGGGGCTGACTCTTGTCCTGGCATAGACACACCTCTCCTGACCTTGCGTCACACAAGAGGTTTACCACGTTCACATTGGCGTGATGATGGTGGTCTGGGGGCTTAGTTAGCGATTGGCTAGCGGCAAGGCCACAATGCAAAAGAAAAGCCCCGGCAGGCCGGGGCTCTCCTGATTATTCATCTGGCTTCACTGCGCTTATTTTAGGCGCTGCTGATCAGGCCCCGCCACCTTCGCACCAAACCGCAAGACCTTGTCTTGTGTTTACTGCATAGCTGTATGATTGGAGGGCCTATGCTATGAGCATACAGATCTTCTATAATCTGAGGCAACGACGCCTTGCGCTCTTAGGATGATCAATGGCAACATAATGTCTGATCTCGTTTTCGCATATTCCTCAAATTCTGCCCAATCTCCACCGCCTTCCATTAATGCCAATGTCATCCATGTTAACCCACATCGTTCATCTTTGAGGAAGGGCTTACCCAAGAACATGCCTCTACCAAGCTCCCATTGTGCTGTTTCACTACCTCTCTTTGCGAATTTTTCTAAGAGTATTTCGCGAGAGAGCGCTTTGAGCAAACCTTGATTGAGGCGCCGATTATAAGTCTGAACTTGATCTTTCACATAATCTAGATGTTCACTAGAGCGGCCCTCAGATTCTTTTATTTCTTCTTCGTGGTACTCGAATCTCCGAACCACGATCTCGTATATAGTTTGATGAGAAGGCACGCGGAACTGATATGCCAACTCAGCAATATCTAGAAGCTGCTCTGCGGTGAAATAATAACTCGAAAGAAGTTCAACGTAGAAGTCATGAGCAGGACCTTGGAGATGTTCAAGATTAAATTTGTAGCCCCAAAGCTCTTCGAGTCTTTGTTCCTGCCTTTTCCACTTTGCGGACGGTTCAAGGTCGGGAAACTCAAAGACGTGAACATCGAAATGAGAGTCGAGCCTCTGTGCGTCAAACTCGGTACCCAGCCCAACGTTTTCAACGAAAAGAGATGCGTAGGCGTCGACAATCCCTTTTCCCTCCAATTTCTGCGCTCTTATACCCCAATCAATTGCAGAATTAACATCTTCAGAAGCTCCCAATCCCAGCTTAAACATTTTGGATAGTTGCCGTGCTGCTTGCGGATTTCCCGCCTCGGCTAGTGCTTTAAAAGCTGGAAGAGCTTCTTCATAGCGTTCAGCATCGAACAAACTCACGGCCTCTTCATAGGAGACATAAGGTGCCTTAGGCGGTGTCGACTCTGCAAATGTAATTACCGGGACGAGCGAAAAGGAGAGTATCAAAACCAAAAATCGGATGCTTCGGGAAATCATTGCAAATGCCTGTAGTAATCATGCGAAACAATTAGTTGTAATGTTGTATAATACAACCATTACAGGCAAGCCTATTTGATATTAGTATTTTGCCAGTGTTTTATTCAATTCATTGCCCATCGACATGTAAAGCCGGACTGAGCTGGGTTTGAATAGCCGAGCGTTTGTCCTGAGCTCAACGAACCTGCATTTTTCTCCTAGAAGCAAGTTTAATGATATTGCCATGGAGTTGAAGCCTATTAGTGGCTGGGTTGCACAATGGCTGGCCACATGTCAGCTATGCTCACCAAGCAACATGCTGCAATAGCAAAGGCTCTTTGACTGATGAACCGCGGCTATAGCACTCGTTCAAAACGAGAGTTTCTTACTCTCCCGCACTTGCAAGATCTTTCTCCGAAAAACACAAAAGCCCCGAACAAACGGGGCTTTCATGCGTTTGCCGGTATCTCCAGTCGCGCTTACTTGAGGCGCTGAAGCACGGAGACGTAGTTGGCGACGGCTGCGCCGCCCATGTTGAAGATGCCGCCGAGTTCTGCGCCTTCTACCTGAATGCCACCAGCGGTGCCTGTGAGCTGCATGGCTGTGAGGGCGTGCATGGAAACACCGGTTGCGCCAATCGGGTGGCCTTTTGCCTTCAGGCCGCCAGATGGGTTGACCGGCAGTTTGCCGTCCTTCTGGGTCCAGCCTTCCAGAATAGCCTTTGCGCCCTGACCTTCTGGTACCAGCCCCATGGCTTCGTATTCAATCAGCTCAGCGATAGTGAAGCAGTCGTGAGTTTCAACGAAGGACAGGTCTTCGATGGTGATGTTGGCCATGGAGAGCGCACGCTTCCAAGCTTCGGTACAACCTTCGAACTTGAGGATGTCGCGCTTGGACATTGGCAGGAAGTCCTGCGCATGACCCATGCCGCGGAAGGCAACGGCTTTTTTCGCGGAGAGTGCTGTGGTGGTGTCGGTGAGGACGATGGCTGCTGCGCCATCGGAGACCAGCGAGCAGTCGGTGCGTTTCAGCGGGCCAGCCACGAACGGGTTCTTCTCGCTCTCGTTAAGGCAGAACTCGACGCCAAGATCCTTGCGCATCTGCGCATATGGGTTTTCGACGCCGTTCTTGTGGTTCTTTGCAGCAATATGGGCCAGCGCTTCGCTCTGGTCACCATGCTTCTGGAAGTACATGCCAGCGATTTTGCCGAAGACACCTGCGAAACCAGCCGGGGTGTCGCCATCTTCCGGAAGGTAGGAAGCTTTGAGCAAGTTCGCACCGATTTCACGGCCTGGCGTGGTGGTCATCTGCTCAACACCAACGACGAGCACGAACTTGGCGTCGCCTGCCTTGATGGATTTGACGCCCTGATGCACTGCTGCTGAGCCAGTCGCACATGCGTTTTCAACGCGGGTGGTTGGCTTGAAGCGCAGTTTGTCATCTGCCTGAAGCACGAGACTTGCTGTGAAATCCTGCTTCGAAAAACCTGCATTGAAGTGACCCAGAACGATCTCATCAATGTCTTCAGCGGCGAGACCGGCATCGGCAATCGCTTGCTTGGCAACTTTTGTGACTAGAGTCTCTACAGTCTCATCTGCCAGTTTGCCAAACGGTGTGTGTGCCCAACCAATAATTGCGGCCATTTTCTTCTCCCAAAGAAATTAAAGTGGGTGCCGAAAGTCTCGCCTCAAACCCGGCTCTCAAATGCGCGCAAATCGTTTCACCCCTGCGCGCGAGATGCAATCATACGGAAGTTGTAGTGAACGGGGCTATCCGAGGGACTTTATGCTAGGTTTTGTCGATCTGACAGTCATTTCCACCCAAGCAGGGTGATGGTTGCTGGTTAGCCTTCTCCGCGTGAGCAAGGTTAGACTGGCGGTGTGCGATGACTTTCTCATTCATCTCCCCTTATTTGATATTGATGGGTTTCTATTGGGTGAAAACAGTCCTTCATATTGAACGAATTTCGGAATGTGTATGGGGGAGTAAACTCTAGATTATTGCGGATAATCCAAGAGTTTGAGGCCCGATATCTCCACCCAGAGCAAAATCATCGACATTGCAGCAAAGCGAGCCCAGCAAGGAAGGCCAACCGCTGACGAGCGATCTGATGAGGCCCGCATTCCGATATCTGTTTTCATCATCGCGATGAATGAGGAAGACCGTATCGGACAGACGATTGCCAGCTGCATTCACTGGGCTGATGAGGTCATTGTGATTGACAGCGGATCTACGGACCAAACCGTCACCGTCGCCCAGCGCATGGGGGCACGTGTGCTGCACAATGACTGGAACGGGTATGGCTTGCAAAAGCGGTTTGGCGAGGACCAATGCCGGAATGACTGGATCCTGAACATTGATGCCGATGAGGTGGTTACGCCTGCATTGCGTGATGAGATACTGGGCTTGTTCCAGACCTCCGTTCTAGCGGAGAACGACTTTTGGGAGGTGGACATCTGCGATGTTTGGCCTCACGAAAAGACCGCTGCAAAACACGCTTACTCTCATAAGCAAATCCGACTTTACCGCAGGAGTGTAGGCCGTTTTTCTGCCAGCTCGGTGCATGACACAGTCCGTCCGCCCAGCGATGCCAAGGTGGGTATGCTGAAAGGGCATATGGACCACCGCAGTATTCCCAGTGTTGCCTTCCACTTTGAGAAGATGAACCGCTACTCCACCATGCAAGTGCATGAGATGCGTGGACGGGGTCGCAAGATGCCAAAGTCACGGCTGCTCTACGAGTTCCCCGCAGCCTTTCTGAAGGGCTATCTGGTGCGCGGATACTGCCGTTATGGCTGGTGGGGCCTAATTGCCTCGACCAATTACGCGGTTGGGCGATATCTGCGGGTCGCGAAGTCCATTGAAGCAGATCTTCTGGGCCAAGCACATGCATCTCAGAGGGGTTCAGCTGCTATGCGGCAAGATAAGACCTGAGTCAGCTTCCGCCCAGCATCCCAGATTTTTCAAAGAAACGACGCAACATAACAAACGCTTAGCTACCTTCGCAGCCTCTGCTGGAAGACAAAAAAGCTTAAGCAGATAGGTGGCTTATTCAATGGCTGAAAAGCAACAGCAGGACCCCGCCCCTCTTGTCAGCGTTTTGATCCCTGCGCGCAATGCTGCAAACACGCTTGGAGAAACTCTGAGCAGCCTGCTGGCACAAAGCTTCACCGATTTTGCTGTTGTGTTGGTAGATGATGCTTCTACTGATGAAACCCGTGAGATTGCCGAGCATTTTGCTGGTCATTTTCCAAAGGGCCGGTTTCAGATCCTTGAAGGGCCGGGTCAGGGGATCTCAAATGCCCTGAATACCGGACTTGCGGTAATTGAGAGCCCCTTGGTTGCCCGCCTTGATGCGGATGACTTGTCGGAGTCGCTTCGGCTGGAGCGGCAGGTCCGGATTATGAACCGGAACCCTGACTGGCAGTTGTGCGGAACAGAAGTTTCCGTGATTGACGAAGCCGGGCAGATCATTGACCAGATGGAATGCCCGAAAAGCTCGGTCGAAATCCGCAAACGCCTTTTTGAGAAGTGCTGCTTGTACCACCCGACTATCATGTTCCGCCGTGATGCTGTGCTGGCTCTTGGCGGGTATCGTCCGCATTTTGATGGTGCAGAGGATTATGACCTTTATCTGCGCTTGCTGGAATATGGGAAGATTGGCGCTCTTAACGAGCGGCTTGTTCGGTATCGGCTGCATCCAGGTCAGGTGACGGCACGCAGCGGACGACCTTACCGGATGGTGGCTGATATGGCGTTGCTCTGTGCTGTTGCGCGGTTGCATGATGAAGAGGAACCGAATTTCAGCGAGGATACATTGGCGAATGATGTGGGCCAAGCATTGCGTGCCGAACTTCGGGAACGCGGCTTCTCGCATATCTCGCCAAAGGTGGCGCGGCATATGGCACAGCGGATCAAAAAATCCAAGGCGCGGTTGGAGTATCTGAAGGGACTGCTATTTATTGAGAACGCGAAGGCCCGGAACTACAAGGAAGCAACCAAGGCGTTGTTGGTGTGAGGTTTTATTCTCAAGCTTGCAGTGATTGCACGGTCTCTACCATCTGTGATGAGCACGAGACAGCAATTCTCCTTGACGTCCAATGTGGGATTGCTCAGGGGCTGTAGAAGCAGACATTGTTATTCATGCAGGTACGCTTTTTTGTATGCGCCTGCCCTGCGACCGATCTTTCGCTGATCGAAGCGACCAGTTTCACATGCCCGCCCTACTCTGGCTTGGTCCACTGCGCTAATTCTATTGTGATTTTTTCTGGTCCGAACAGAAACACCAATTTTCTGTCGTTAAACTCCATGACTTCAGAGCGGGCTTTGAACCCGGCGGTTTGAAGCTTTGACAGTCTGTCCTCCAGATCATCAACCGCGAAACACAAGTGATTGTAACCTGTTCGGCAGAGGTCTTCGGGGTAAGGTTCACTACGTGGCTCTGGGTTGTGGTAGTGTAGCAGCTGAATTTCAAACCTTGGGCTATGGCCTTTCAGCACCAGCGTGACGTGCTCTGCTTCCAGTTCCGGAATGCCCATGTACTTTGAAAACACGGGACCGGAGATGACGAGAGATTTTTCTTCCTGAAAATCAAGCAGGGCAAAAAAGGAGCGCGCCTCCTCTAGATTGCGGACCGCCACCGTCACATGATCAGGGTGCATTTTGTTGGTCTCCTCGCATGCAGGTACACTCCGAAGCCGACTTACGCCCTCTACCAGCCTCATACCTCGATTGCTTTATTCTGACACGAGCATGTGGTCGATGAGACCCTGTGTATTGTCGGAACCGCTGACGAAGTCGTCCCACAGGCTCATGAGCATGTCATCATAGTTTTCTGCGATCTGCTGGATGTTGAAGAGACGAAGTACTCTTTCTCGTCCCGCCTCTGCCATGTCTTCGCGCATGGGTTGGTTATCAGCCAGATCGAGCAGTGCTGACGCAATTTCTTTGGGCGCTCTTGGGTTGATCACCTTGCCAGTTTCTCCGACCGCCTCCCACAAGCCGCCTGAATGCGTGGTGATCACCGCTGCACCGCAGCTCATGGCTTCAATCGCAGTGCGGCCAAACCCTTCTGCTACGATGGAGGGCACCACCGCGATGGATGATCTGGCGAGGCGTTTTTGGACATCTGAGGCATTGAGATTGGTCTCGATGGAGACGCTGGCAGCATGGTTTGAAAGCATTTGCCTGAGAGAGTTTGCAGTCGATTGCTCCCCTTCCTCGGTAACGGCCAGTACCAAGTTCAGTTTCCAGCCCGTTCGGTCCAGGCGGTCAGCGCAGGCAAGCCAAGCCTGGGCCAGGTCGAACACGCCTTTGTCTTCCCGCGCTCGGCCTACATAGATCACCGAGTTTTCTTTGGGAGCTGGGGACCAGAGGTCGCAATCTATGCCGTTGGGCACGACAACACTGCGGGCTTTCACTCCGGTGAAATTCTCGCAGAAATTATTGCGTGCATCCTCGCCAACCCAGATGATGCCTGCGAGGCGGTTCATTTTGCGAGTATACTTCCAGCGTTTGAAGGCGCTGTTGCGCTCAAACCTGCCATGCCTGTGCAAGACCACAGGGGTGCCCGGAAAATCCGTGATGATCTGAAACGCTGTTTCCAGATGCTGATGCACGACAATCAGTTGCGGGCCGAACTCTGACAGCGGGTCGTAAAACCTTGCTGGAGTTGGCTTTTTACCCGGTTCTGTCACTGCTAAAACATCAACATCCTCAAAAAGATCCTCCTCGCCCCCTGCAAAGATACGCAGGTTGCCTTTGTTCTGGCTATGAAGCGCAAGATCATGAGCGCACAGATCTATTGATGTGGCTCGAGACTGGCAAAAATGCATGTTACGCGGCATTACGATTGCAGTTCTCAATGCGGCCCCCACTCTACTGTTTGCATTCAGCAAAGCTTGAAGTGCGCGGACTGTACATTCCTTAGAAGTCTTCCTTCTAAAATCAGGGGTGCTTCTTTAAGGAGGTGAAAATCCCTGATGCTCCCTGGGCTACATCTGTGGGAGGGGGTGCTCTTCCTGCTTGTAATTGGCGGAAAACAAAGGCAATAGAGCTGTGAATGTCATTGGCTGGAACCTCAATGACCTTAAGCGGATTGGATGGATCTTTGACAAAGCACGTTGCAATCATCGGGGCAGGCCCCGCCGGGCTGTTTGCTGCTCAACATCTGGCAGAAGCCGACGTGCGCGTGAGCCTCTTTGATCAACGCCCCTCTCCTGCCCGCAAGTTTTTGATGGCTGGGCTTGGGGGGCTCAATCTAACCCACAGTGAGGATCTGGAGGTTTTTCTGAGCCGCTACCGTCCTGCACACGCGCAATTGCTGAAGTCGGTGCGAGATTTTCCTCCTGCTGCACTGCGGGAATGGAGCGCGGGGTTGGGACAACCAACGTTTGAAGGCTCGAGTGGCAAGGTATTTCCTGAGAGTTTCAAGGCCTCTCCGCTGTTGCGGAATTGGTTGAAACGGCTTGATCAGCACGGTGTGACTCTACATACCAATACTCGTTGGCATGGATTTGATGAAGCTGGAAGTGTGCTGCTGCAGAAAGGCAATGAGCCCATTGAAGCACAGGCATTTGACGCTGTGCTGTTGGCGCTTGGAGGAGGTTCCTGGGCGAAACTTGGGTCTGATGGAGCGTGGGTTTCGACATTGCGTAACAAGCAGATTGAAGTGAACGCGCTACTCCCTGCCAATTGCGGATTTGAGATTGCGTTTTCGGATCACTTCAAGAACCGTTACAAAGGTACCCCCCTGAAGAAGGTTGCCGTGTCCCACGGAGAGCGCCGTGTTGTTGGCGATGCCATGCTGGATGCTTCTGGGATTGAAGGCGGCGTGATCTATGCGCTCTCAGCTGATCTGCGTGATGCAATCCTTGCAACAGGGGCGGCCCAGATTGAGATTGACCTGAAGCCGGACGTTTCCGCTGATAAACTCGCGTCTAAACTGAAGCGGCCTCGTGGCAAGCAATCCATGAGCAACTACCTGCGTAAGGCGACTGGTTCGCCTGCTGCCGCTATCGCTTTGATGCGGGAAGCCGGGCCACTTCCGACTGAGGCTGATGAACTGGCGGTGCGTATCAAGGCATTGCCGTTGCAGCTGACAGCGCCACGGCCTATTGACCGGGCAATCTCCAGCGCGGGCGGCATTTCGTTTGACGAAATCGACGAGCACTACATGCTCACCAAACTGCCGGGTGTGTTTGTGGCAGGCGAGATGCTGGACTGGGAAGCTCCAACGGGTGGCTATCTGCTGCAGGCGGTGTTTGCCACAGGCCGCTCTGCTGCACTTGGCATGAACGCGTTCCTTCAGGACTGACGGGTTTGGAACTGACGCCTGTAGGCAGTTGGTGTGGTGCCATATTTGCTTCGGAAGTGATGCCGCAAGGTTGCTGCTGAGCCGAACCCACACAGGTGGGAGAGCCTCTCCATATCCATAGTTTCCATTGCTTCCAGCAGGTGTTTTGCCGTCTCTAATTGCTTGGTACGTCGCCATTCTGCGGGCGCCAGTCCGGTTACCTTTGAGAACTTGCGAATGAAGGTGCGTTGGCTCATGCCCATCAGATCTGCCATTTCTGGCACGGACATGGTGTAGGCGCGCTTCTTCTCCAGTTCTTCAAAAAGCGAGGCAAAGCGTTTGCTTTCTCGTTCATCTGGTACAGGCTGCTCTGCAAACTGGGTTTGCGTTCCTTCCCTGAACGGAGGCGCGACCAGTCGTTTGGCAACGCTGTTGGCGATCTGTGAACCGTAATCCTGCCGGATGATGTGGAGCGCGAGGTCAATGCCTGCTGCACTGCCTGCGGAGGTAAACACCCTGTCGGTCTCCGAGTAGAGCCGGTCTTCTTCCACGTTGATGGACGGAAACTCTGTTTGCAGCGCCTCGGCATAACGCCAGTGCGTGGTAGCTGTGCGGCCATTGAGTAAGCCCGACTGCGCCAGAACGAAAGCGCCGGAGCAGATGGAAGCAACACGGGCTCCACGATTGTAGGCCGTGCACAGGGCCTCAATCAGGTCCTCCGGCACCGGGGTATCAATGCCACGCCAGCCGGGGATGAGGATGATGTCGGCGTGCTCCAGCGCTTCCAGCTGCTTTTCTGCGTTGATTTCCAGACCACCCGCGGCTCGGATAGGGCCGTCCTCGATGGCAACGGTCTCATATCTGTACCAATTCGCGCCAAGCTCTGGTCTTGGCAGGCCGAACAGCTCGTAGGCCTGACCGAACTCGAATGTGCACAAACCGTCGTAGATGAGCGTTGCAACAAGCGGGCCTTCAGGGCCGCGAGGTGTAGATTGGACCATCGGAAAATTCAACTCAAACAAGATTGGCGTATTTTTTACGAATATAGTCATTTGAGCCAGTTTTTTACAACCGGGAAATTCTCCAGATTACGTGAGCAGGCGAAAATCCTGTCATCACCCAAGACAGCTTGCCGAGGCACCCCTCATGTAAGCTGCTTTAAAATAAGTATTTTTGGTGCTCGACTCCCTAATTGAGAGCATCCTTGCAGATTTGGAGAAGTACATGTCCCCACGCGCACTCGAATATTCCCCAGCAGACCCAAAGCTGGCACTCTCGCATTTCCGTTCAATCCTGCAGTTCGAAACAGATTGCTCTGATGTGCAAGCAGATCTGGCAGATGGCACTGCAGAGTTTGTTTTGCTTGATGTTCGCGGTGCTGCCCGCTTTGCGAAAGGACACGTGGATGGTGCGATCTGTCTGCATCACCGCGATCTGACTGAAGCGAACCTTGCCAAGTGGCCAATGGATACTGTGTTTGTCGTCTATTGCGCTGGGCCGCATTGCAACGGGGCAGACAAGGCCGCCTATAACCTCTCCCGCTTGGGACGTCCGGTGAAGATTATGCTGGGCGGTATGACTGGCTGGATCGATGAAGGCTTTGAGCTGGTTTCCTCGAAAGCTTTACAGCCCGCTTAAATAACAAGCACCGAGGCTTAGCCTCGGTATGTCCCCAAAATCGCATGGATTTATTAGAGCACAGAAGCAATGTAACTAAGTATGCTACATATTAATATCAACTTCGGTCATATTTATCATGCAGTTATTTTTTACTTTAGCTTACCTATTTATTGGCTTTGTACAGCTCTTCGCCATCATGGACGGCATCGATTACGCTTTGGATATTGGCAGTGTTTTAAGCGCTATTCTCGCATTCATCGTCACATATATCCCTCTTTTAGGTTCTGGATTAGGCATTTACGGTGCAATTAATGCTTGGGACTGGTCAACATTGCAGGCATTTGCCCTCTTCTTATGGTATGTTCCCGTTCTTTTGCTTTTCGCTATTTTTTCACGAAGCTAAGATTAGTTACGCTGCAGGTTCTTTGTGATGCACCCTACGGAAGATTGGTTTTCTTTGAGCACAAGGCGCAATCGAAGCAGTTATATTTTTGCTACCGTGATGCTAAATTTATTCTTGGCTATAGTTTTTTCAGCTTTGTATTTTTTTGAAGCTTCATATAGCTCAGGCCTATTCATTGCAGCAACCTTCGTAGTCCTATATGCGCTCGCAAATTTTACTTTGACAGCACAAAGGCTTCGAGATTTCGATGTTTCTGGCTGGTTAGCTCTTCTGTGGATACCAATTATTATTTTGCCTAAACCATTTTCACTAGCCGCACTCTTAGCCGGTTTCATCATTCTAGCGACACTACCGGGGACAAGAGGCGCCAATAGATACGGACCAGATCCTCTTTCACAGTAAATATTAAGGTGACCCTCATAAAAAAGGCACCGAGGTGGGAGGATACCTCGGTGCCAAACAAAGCAGGCATAAAAAGGCCGATTGGGAGGGGAGGTACGGCCTTTAAAATCGTCGGGGTAAGACAACCTGCCTTGAAACAAGGGAGACCCACCAAGCAATGGAAACGGGTCACCCTTCAGTTGTCCGCATAGTGATATGCAGATAATCCCTTTTCAGGACTTATTGTTATTTTGGTAATACTGACTGCAAAGCACTCAGTACTTAATGACGCCCTGTTAAACCAGTGTTCTTATTGCTATTGAAGGTATCAGGATCTTGTTATCATCAGGTTGTCAGAGATGGTGAACAAACACTTAGCCGACACACCTGCAGAGAGACGCGGCCTAACGGCTAATTGAGGTGTAAACAGGGCAAAATACGGCTTTTCCATGGCGCATGGCCGTCAGCTTGTCGCAGTGAAAGCGAGAGCAACCACAATGGCTTACAGTAAATTGCGATTTTTATCTGCTTTAACTGGCAACACAAAGAGTAATTGCAAATAATTGACAAGCTTACAGATCACAAAAATCGATTTTTGATAAAAAATTATGGCTAGATGAAATTTATTTTCGAAAACAGCAAATACAAGTGATCTGCTCAAACCTTAACAATTTGGCTCAATCTGGAATCATTGACTCCTTCCTAAATACATGCGTCAACTATCTTTACGTTGTTTAAGGGCAGGCTTGCGAAGTCTTTTGAAGCGGTGTTTGCGTTTAAGACGGCCCCGAGACAACGTGGGAGGGGGTTCATTATGCATAAATTACTAAGGGCCGCGGCAGTTAGCCTGGCGGCCAGCGCGTTTGCGCTTTCTGTTTCTTCAAATATTTCCTCTGCGGAAGAGCCAATCAAGATCGCCCATGTCTATGGTAAAACCGGTCCCTTTGAGGCCTATGCCAAGCAGTCTCATGTGGGTTTGATGATGGGGCTGGAATATGCCACTGGCGGCACAATGGAAATTGACGGCCGCAAAATTGAGGTCATCGAAAAAGACAGCCAGCTCAAGCCGGATATCGGACGTGCCATGCTGGCCGAGGCTTATGGCGATGATGAGGTTGATCTAGCAATTGGGCCGGTCTCCTCTGGTGTTGCCTTGGCGATGCTCTCAATTGCGGAGGAATACGAGAAGCTTCTGATCGTGGAGCCTGCCGTTGCTGACAGCATCACTGGCGCCAACTTCAACCGCTACATCTTCCGCACATCGCGGAATTCCTCTCAGGATGCGATTGCGAATGCTGTTGCCCTTGGGCAGGACGGTGCTTCTATTGCCACTCTGGCGCAGGATTATGCGTTTGGGCGTGATGGCGTGGCTGCGTTCCGCAATGCAATTGAAAAGACCAATGCCAAACTTGTGTTTGAAGAGTACGCGCCAACGGACACCAAGGACTTCACCGCGAGTGCCCAGCGTATCTTTGAGGCACTGAAGGGTCAGGAGGGACGCAAGTTCCTGTTTGTGATCTGGGCTGGTGGCGGAAACCCGCTGGCGAAAATCAACGCGATGAACCCGGAACGTCATGGGATTGAGATTGCAACAGGCGGCAATATTTTGGCAGCTCTGAAAGCCTATAAGGCCATGCCGGGCATGGAAGGCGCGACCTACTATTACTACGAGATCCCTCAGAACCCAGTGAATGACTGGTTGGTGAAGGAGCATAAGGCTCGTTACAGCTCACCGCCGGACTTCTTTACGGCAGGTGGTATGGCGGCTGGCATTGCGGCTGTTGAAGCGATCCGCAAGGCTGGCTCCACGGATACGGAAGAGCTGATTACTGCGATGGAAGGCATGGAGTTTGAAGGGCCGAAGGGGCTGATGAAATTCCGCGCAGAGGATCATCAGGCATTGCAGTCCATGTACCACTTCAAGATCCGCGTGGACCCTGAGGTTGAATGGGGCATTCCTGAGCTGGTGCGTGAACTCAAAATTGAGGACATGGATATCCCAGTTCAGAACCAGTAGGTCCCAGTTTTACATAGCTCAGAGAGGGAGCGGACCACCTGCTCTCTCTGCTAAATCGCAAAAGATAACGCTCTGAAACCATGAGACATTTCTGCAGAATTGCTGACCTCATCCTCAGTTACAGATTGTCCCGCTCATGGATTATCAGAGCCTCAAAGAGCGAAGTACAAGACCATGGACATTCTCTTAAAGCTGTTTTTGCCGCTTTCGCTGGCGTTCATCATGTTCTCCCTCGGGATCTCCCTCACACTGCAAGACTTTAAACGTGTGTTGCAGATGCCGCGGGCTTTCAGCATTGGTATGCTAGGGCAATTGCTGGTGTTGCCCGTTATTGCCTTTCTCATTTTGCAAGTGGTGGAGCTGGAGCCTGCCATGGCATTTGGTGTGATGCTGCTTGCCTTCGCACCCGGTGGCGTCACCTCCAACATGCTGACACGGTTCAGCGGCGGGTCTGTAGCACTGGCGGTGTCGCTCACGGCAGTAACCAGTGTGCTGTGTGTGCTGACGGTGCCGGTTTTTGCAGCGGCATCCGCAAACTACTTTCTTGGCGCAGCCATGCCCAAGATTGATGTGACGTCCATTGGCATTTCCATGGCACTGATTACGGCTGTTCCCGTTGCGATTGGGGTTCTCGTCAATCATATGGCGCCATCGTTTACCGCGGCAATTTCCAAAGTGGTGTCGCTGTTGGCCTCCGTACTGTTTGTGGTGATCGTGCTTGGAGCCATTGCCACCAACTGGTCTGTGCTGACGGCTAACATTCTGGAACTGGGGCCAGTCCTTATTCTGCTGAATGTGGTGATGTTGCTGATTGGGTATGGCGGCGCCAAGCTTATGAAGCTCTCGCATCCTGACAGTGTTGCGATTGCAATGGAGGTGGGCGTCCAAAATGCCACGCTTGGGATAACCGTTGGGGCTTTGATCGCGATGAACGGCGAAGCGTTGCCGCCGTACAGTCTGGCCTCCGGCATTTACGGCATCACCATGTATGGCTGCGCCTTCCTCTTCATCCTCTGGGCACGGCGGAAAGCACGGGCAAATCCGAGCCTTCGTGCCCTAAGTGAACTCTCATAAAGGGCAGGTCTTTGGAATTGCAGAAAGACGAGAAGCCGGTTCTGAGTACGCGTGATCTGACCATTCGTTTTGGTGGTCATGTGGCTGTTGATGCAGTGTCCTGCGATTTTCATCGCGGGACACTGACTACCATTGTAGGGCCGAATGGAGCGGGCAAGACCACTTACTTCAACCTGATTTCCGGTCAGCTCTCTGCCAGTGCCGGTCACGTCTGGTTTAATGGCGAAGACATCACGCGCCTTTCAGTTGCCGACAGGACGCTGCGTGGCATCGGGCGGGCGTTTCAGATGACCAATCTGTTTCCCGGCCTGAGCGTGCGGGAGAATGCACGACTGGCGGTGCAGGCTCATCAACGGATGGGCATGGATTTGTTTTCCATGGCGGACAGTCATGTGGAGCTTATTGAACGGGCAGAGCACATTCTTGCAGAGGTGCATTTGCTGGATAAGGCCGAGCAGATCACTTCTGAACTATCGCATGGAGATCAGCGCAAGCTGGAGGTGGCGCTGATGATTGCCATTGGTCCGCAGGTACTGATGTTTGATGAACCAACGGCTGGCATGAGCGTTGATGAAGTGCCCATAGTACTCGACCTGATCCGCGAGCTGAAGCAGGACAAGGACCGCACAATTTTGCTGGTTGAGCACAAGATGGATGTGATCCGCTCCCTGGCTGATCGGATTATCGTGCTGCACAATGGAGAGCTGGTGGCAGATGGGGACCCTGCTGAGGTGATCGCCTCTCCTGTGGTTCAGCAGGCTTATCTGGGTGTTGCGCCTGAAGAGAAAACAGAGGGTGCGCATGTCTGATGCTCTTCTCAGCCTAAACGGCATTCACACGCATATTGGCCCCTACCACATTTTGCAGGGCGTTGATCTTGAGGTTCCACGCGGTGGTGTCACGGTTCTGCTTGGGCGGAATGGCGCTGGCAAAACGACGACACTGCGAACCATCATGGGCCTGTGGCAAGCCTCGCAAGGTACGATCCGTTTTGATGGAGCGGCAATTCAGAAAGAGACGACACCGGCCATTGCCCAGCGTGAGATTGCTTTTGTGCCCGAGGATATGGGCATCTTCTCTGACCTGACCGTGCATGAAAACATGCTTTTGGCGGCACGGGGTGGAGCGATTGATGAGGAGCGGCTGGGATGGATTTTTGGCCTGTTCCCTCCCCTCAAAACATTCTGGCAGAGTGCGGCAGGTAATCTTTCTGGCGGACAAAAGCAGATGCTGGCCGTTGCTCGTGCGATCATTGAGCCGAGGAAACTGATCCTGATTGATGAGCCGACCAAAGGGCTGGCACCTGCGATCATCAACGCCATGATTGCAGCCCTGAAAGAGCTGAAAGAGCTGAAAGAGATGCAGACCACGATATTGCTGGTGGAGCAGAACTTTTCCATGGCGCGGGCGGTGGGAGACACTGTGGCCGTGATGGATGACGGGCGGATTGTTTATTCCGGCGACATGGCAGAGCTGGCAGCAGATACTGGATTGCAGGAGCGGTTGATGGGACTTTCACTGGAGGCACACCAATGAGCAACAGCCTGATTAAACCACGCATCGAGCGCCCTTCCCTTTCTCAGATAATCGAGGCAAAAGCACCGCTGTTTCTTGTACCTGTGCTGATGCTAATTGGCCTGCTCGCGATTGGTTCCGGCTCCACCTGGTTGACGCTGACGGCGGCGGGGCTGGCGATGGGGATGATGATTTTCATTATGGCATCCGGCCTTACCGTGATCTTTGGCCTGATGGACGTGATCAACTTTGGGCATGGCGCCTTTATCTCGCTTGGAGCCTTTGCAGGGTTCACCATTTTAGGTCTGTTAGGCGGCTGGATCGAAAGCCCCAGTATTGCGCTTAATCTGGGGGCAGTTCTGCTTGCTGTGGCATTTGCCATGCTGGTGACGGGCCTTGCAGGCTATGGCTTTGAGCGGCTGATTGTGAAGCCGGTTTATGGCCAGCACCTCAAGCAAATCCTCGTGACCATGGGTGGGCTCGTTGTGACCCAGCAGCTGATCTATGTGATTTGGGGGCCGGATGAGATTGTACTGGCGCGGCCTGCAGCTTTTCAGGGATCCTTTGTGGTGCTGGGCGCGGCCATTGAGAAGTACCGTGTGCTGGCCATTGTGATCGGACTGGCATTGTTTGTTGCCATGCGGCTGGTGCTTAATCGGACACGCATCGGGTTGCTGGTGCGGGCTGGCGTTCAGAATGGCGAGATGGTGGAGGCCCTGGGTTATCCGATAAAGAAGCTGTTTCTGGCAGTCTTTATGGTGGGCTGTGCGCTGGCAGGGCTCGGCGGTGTGATGTGGGGCATGTATCAGGAAACCATTAGTGCTCATATGGGGGCTGAGGTGATGATCTCCGTGTTCATCGTGGTGATCATCGGCGGGCTGGGGTCCATTGAGGGCTGTTTCATCGGCGCGATGCTTGTGGGCTTGCTGACCAATTACACTGGCTTCCTCATCCCCAAACTGGCTCTGGTTTCGACGATCCTGCTGATGGGAGCTGTGCTGATGTGGCGGCCTCAGGGGCTTTACCCCGTTGTCAAAGCACATTGAGGAGTTTGTCTGATGATTGTAAAGCTCCTTTCCGGTGATCGTCCACGCAGCAAAATGCTTAGTGCAGTCTTGCTGCTTATTCTGTTTGGCTTGCTGTTTGCACCCTTTCTCTTTCCCGGCACGCGTTCCTTAGATACAGCTGCTCGCATCTGCATCTTCATTGTGCTGGTGGCCAGTTATGATTTGTTGCTAGGGTATACGGGCGTGGTGTCGTTTGCGCACACGATGTTCTTTGGCATTGGTGCCTATGGGACGGCCATTGCACTGGTAAACATGGGTGCCTCTTACAGCGCGATTGCGCTTGGCACTGTGTGCGGTGCGTTGGTTGCCGGGGCTTTTGCGTTTATGATTGCGCTGTTCTCGCTGCGGGTCAAAGCGATCTTCTTTGCCATGATGACGCTGGCTGTGGCCAGTGCGTTTCTGGTGCTGGTCTCGCAACTTTCTGGTTTCACTGGCGGTGAGGACGGACTGAGCTATCGTATCCCGCGAGAAATGACGCCTGCATTCAAGCTGGTTAAGGAGAAGGTGCTCGGCGTTCGCCTTAATGGCAAACTGATCACGTACTATGTTGTCTTCTTCAGCAGCCTGTGTCTGTTCCTTGTTTTGCTGCGCATGGTGAACTCACCGTTTGGCCGTGTTCTGCAAGCTATTCGTGAGAATGCATTCCGTGCTGAAGCAATTGGTTACAAGGTTGTGCGGTATCGCAGTGTGGCGACGATTCTATCTGCTGTGATGGCTGCGCTTGCCGGGTCTTTGATGGCCCTGTGGCTGCGCTATACGGGACCAGCGACAACACTCTCTATGGATATCATGGTGGACATTTTGTTGATGGTTGTGATTGGCGGAATGGGGAGCATGTACGGCGCTGTCATCGGGGCTGTCCTGTTCCTTCTCACCCAGTCCTATTTGCAGAACCTCTTGGGTCTCCTTCAGGAATCGCTGGGTAGTCTGCCTATAGTGTCAGAGGTGGTTTCACCGGAACGCTGGCTGCTTTGGTTAGGAATGTTGTTTATCTGTAGTATTTACTGGTTCCCTAAGGGCATCGTGGGCCGTTTAAGAGGAACATAATGCCTCAATTGGGCTCTTTTTTTAAATTGCACCTTGTGGATTTCTTAAGGAGCAACTACATCGGTAGGGACGAGCGAGCTAAGAGATTTGCTTATCCCGTAGTATTAGAGGGGCGACATATACCCCGCCTCACTATATGAACCATTAGGACTGAATTCTTTTAGATAGAATGAGAGCTCAGACCTTATGACTGCGGGCTGTTATTAGAGACACGGTTGGCAGTGTTGCGGTGCATGTATCGGAACAATGTCCTTTTCTGCCTTTGATTACATTGCTCGTCACGACTGACCCGCCTTAACCAGGCGAGTTGACTTTTTTGGCTTAAAGGACGTTTCCATGCGACAAGACGGTACCCTCAAATTCTTCAACCACGACAAAGGCTACGGCTTCGTTACTCCAGCTGACGGTTCCAAAGACATCTTTGTTCACATCACTGCTTTCGAACGCTCTGGCATCGCAGTTCCTGCTGAAGGTGCAGCGATCACTTTCGTTGCTGAAGAAGATCGTCGTGGCCGCGGTTTGCAGGCTTCCCAGATTGAGCTTGCTTAATCTGTACGATTTGCGGGGCTCCAGAGTTTGTTTCAGCGCAAGCTGAATAAACTTTGTGACCGCCATATAATTGGCCTGATGCGCGCTGGCAACTGCCAGGCGCCGTCAGGCCTTTTATTTTTTGCGTCAAGCCCACCTTCTCCATGGCCTGACCAGAGCTTGCCTAATGCTCTCCCTCCCCCATCTTTCAGATGAGAACTTCTTAAAAGAGCCGCAATCACGGCTATTTTATCTGGCTCAACGAACATCGTTGTTTTCACTTCATAAATTTCGTGGTTCACATAACGACTTGGCCTCGCAAAGTTGTCGCTGATGGCCTATACTGACAAAAGTCGCAGATCTGCGCTTATAAGAACAACTTTTTTCTCTGCGACCTCTCGCAGAATTGGGCAAGGGACTCATTGTGAAGGGCACGACCAAAGCCAGCAGAACGCAGCATCGCATTCTTGAAGCGGCCATCGACTATGTGCAAGCACAGGGCGGTGGGCAGTTTTCGTTGGATGCAATCGCCAAGCATGCAGGCGTTTCCAAAGGTGGGCTGCTCTATAACTTCCCAAGCAAACAAGCTCTCATCCGCTCCATGGTCCAATACCATGTCGATGGCACGCGCGAAAACATTGCCACAGAAGAGCAGAAGCTTGCTGATGATCCCTACCGCCATAAACTGATGCGGGCTTTCCTGAAGGGGCTTTGCAGCAAGTTTAAAGAAGACAACAAAGCGGCCTCTGGCATGCTGGCAGCTATTGCAGACGACCCAAGCCTGCTTGACCCTGTCCGCGTCTTCCACAAAGACATGTACACGCGCATTCAGGACGAGTCAGAAGACCCTGAGCTGGCAACCCTTGTTTATCTGGCGGTTGAAGGCATTCACAGCAACGGGATGTTTCAGGTTCTTGATGAGGACCAGCTGAATGTAGAAGAGCAACTCGAGCGCATGTTCGAGATACTCAAGTAAAGCTCTCCCTGACTTGATTTCTTCTCAGCCCTGACCGCTGAAATATATCGCCAGACTCGCCTGCCCTCTGCTAGCATTAATACCTACGTATTTTATGAATTAGCGGAGACGGGCAGATGAAACGCCGTGACTTTCTGAAAACAGCAATGGCAACTGGTGCTGCGGGCGGCGCTTCTGTCCTTGCTGCGCCAGCACTTGCAAACGCCACATTGAACCTGAAACTCGTTGGCTCTTTCCCAAAGGGTTTCCCGGGTGTGGGCACTTCAGCTGAGCAGCTGGGCAAACGCATTGAGGCGCTTTCTGACGGTAAGATCTCCATCAAGTACTTTGGCGGTGGCGAGCTGGTGCCTCCGTTCGAGACATTTTCAGCTGTTTCCTCAGGCACAGCTGATATTGGCCACAACGCGCCTTATTATCAGGTGGGCAAGATCCGCTCGACCATGTACTTCACCACTCTGCCTTTTGGTCTGGATGCGACCGAGCTTTCCGGTTGGCTGCGTCATGGTGGCGGTCAGGCGCTGTGGGATGAAGCTTATGCTCCACATGGTGTTAAGCCCTTTTATGCGGGTAGCTCAGGCGCTCAGGCAGGCGGCTGGTTCAAGAAGCCAATCAAGTCTCTGGATGACCTTGTCGGGCTGAAGATGCGCATTGCTGGCCTTGGTGGCGACATCCTGCGCAAAGTGGGTGCAACCACTGTTGTGACACCTCCACCAGAGATCTACCCTGCCCTGCAGTCTGGTGTGGTTGATGCAGCTGAGTTTGTTGGCCCGTGGAACGATCTCGCTCTCGGCCTTTACAAAATTGCGCCGTACTACCACTTGCCAGCATTCCATGAGCCGGGCCCGGGGCTGGAAATGATTGTGAACCAGAACACCTATGAGAACCTGAGCCCCTGGTTGAAGGAAGTTCTGGCACAAGCAGCGACAGCACAGGCTGAAGAGAGCACGGCGGAGTTCCGCTACAACAACACCATCGCTCTTTCCACTCTGGTGGAGCGCGGTGCTATTCTGTCTTCCTTCCCACCGGATGTGATTGAAGCGATTGGCGCGGCTGCACGCGAAGTGATTGCGGCCTATCCTGCTGGGGACGCCATGAGCGAGAAGATCCATGGTTCCTACATGGACTACGTGAAAGCTTGTTCTCTGTATGGTGCTCGTATGGAAGGACAGCTTTATCAGGACCGTGCGCAGGTGTGGTCTACGTAAGCCCCACCTGACCGAGATTTTGGAATGGAGAGCTTTGCTTTCCATTCCGCAAGCTGCTTAAACGAATCATCAAAAGCTGATTAAATAACGTGAATGCTCTTGTACTCGCTGAAAACTCAAGTATATTTCCGAAATAGTAATCAATTGCAACCTGCACATATACTTAGGCACTAAGTATTTCACCTATTTATATTACTTAGGTGAGAATAAGTAGGCAGTTAGTACAAATCCAAGCAACAGAATAAACGCTCTATAAAGAATTACTGACTCAATTTATGCGTGTAATCACCAAACAGTCAAACGGGCTGTTTTGCTTCGCTCAAAATTGGAACTCGAGTTTCCCTTTCAGGTGCTCTCATGCGTCGTATTCTTTTAAAGTATCGCATTATCGCGATATTCATGCTTGCATTTGTGCCCATGCTCTATTTTGCTGGCTCACAAATCACCACCGCCTATAACAAAAAGGTGGAAGCATCCTCTATTGGCCAGGTTGCAGAGTTTGTTCCTGTATTGAGTGCTGTTGTTCACGAACTGCAAAAAGAGCGTGGCCGCTCTGCCGGATATCTTGGAGCTAAAGGCAAAGCCTTTGCCGAGGGCCTTGCAGCTCAGCATAAGCTGACTGATAGCAAAATCCGTATCTACAAAACTGCGCTGGACAACATCCACCTTGCTTCCATTGATAAGGGTCTTGCAGCTCAGGTGGACATGGTGAACAGCCGTCTGGCGAACATCGATCGGATCCGCAATAACGTCAAAAGCCTGAACACAACCGTTGGCGAGACTGTTGCTTACTACAGCGGCACCATCAACGAGGCTTTTAAGTTTTTGCCAAGCACAATTGCTGTGAGCCGCGATGCAAGCCTTGTTCGCAAACTGAGCATGTATGAAGAAGTTTTGCTTGGTAAAGAGAATGCAGGCATTGAGCGCGCAATTGGTGCAAACGGCTTTAGTGCTCAGGAATTCAATCCGACTATCTATCACCGTTTTGTACGCCTTAGCGCCAGCCAGGACACGCATTTCAAAACCGCCCGTTCTTTGATGACCGGTCCTCAGGTGAAGTTTCTGGAGAAGATCTTCAACCGGCCTATCATGAGCCAGGTAGATGCTGCCCGTAAGTTGGGTTACGCCGCTGCGTTTGGTGGCGATATCTCCTCTATCTCCGGTACTGAGTGGTTTGATCTGGCGACCGAACGTATCGACTCGCTGAAGGATTTTGAAGACTACCTTGCGGACGAACTGGTGATGCATGCGCAAAAGCTGACTGCGAATGCACAGTGGGAGTTCATGCTCGCCCTGATCATCTCCGGCATCGTGACTGTGCTGGGTATTGGCGCGGCTTACACGATCATTCGCAGTGTATCTATTCCGGTAACAGCCCTACTTAGCGATGCTCGCAAACTGGCTGAAGGCGACACCACTGTGACGTTCGCTGGTGCGACTGGCGTTGATGAAGTTGGCCAGGTGGCGAACGCTGTTATGTCTTTCCGTGATACAGTTGCTGAGCAGAAGCGATTGCAGAGCCTTTCTGAGAAAGAACATGAGCAGGAACGCGACCGTCAGATGCATGTGGATCAGCTGATCAGTGTGTTTAATGATCAGGTTTCCAGCGTTCTTGACCGGGTTGATGACAACACCGGCAAGATGCAGCAAACCGCTGACTCTCTCACGCACATCGCGACAACCACATCTGACCGTGCCAACAGCGCTGCAGGTTCTTCTGAACAGGCCTCACAAAACGTACAGACTGTGGCATCTGCTGCTGAGGAGCTTTCAGCGTCCATCGAAGAGATTGGCCGTCAGATCTCCCAGACCAAGCAAACCGTTGATGATGCCACCAGTGTTGCCACTGCAACCAACGACCATGTGGCAGATCTGGATGTTGCTGCGCAGAAGATTGGCGAAGTGGTCAACCTCATTCGCGACATCGCCGAGCAGACCAATTTGCTGGCCCTGAATGCGACCATTGAAGCAGCGCGTGCTGGCGAGATGGGCAAAGGCTTTGCGGTTGTTGCTTCTGAGGTGAAGGAGCTGGCAACCCAGACCTCCAAGGCGACAGAAGAGATTTCCTCGCAGATCTCGGGCATTCAGGGTTCCACGAAGGAAGCCGTGACTGCCATTGAGCAGATTGCTGGCACAATGCATCAGGTGAATGAATACACCAGCTCCATTGCAACTGCGATTGCTCAACAGAATGCGGCAACGTCCTCCATCAGCCAGAACATTCAACAGGCTGCGCAGGGCACTCAGGATGTGGCGGACAGCATGAGCGTTGTGACGAGCTCGGTTCAGGAAACCAACAGCTCTGCCAATGACGTGCTTGAGGCATCTTCCTCTGTTTCCAAACAGGCAACAGAGCTGCGCCAGACAATCTCCAGCTTCCTGAGAGATGTTGTTGCAGCTTAAGCATTGAGCATTACCGAAATGCATTGAGGAGGGCTCTGGCCCTCCTCTTTTGTTTGATCCCGAGTTGACCTTGGCTGGAAAGCCCATATAAGAGCGCCATGCAAAACATTGACGTTCTTATAATAGGTGCAGGCGCTGCCGGCCTGATGTGTGCCATTGAAGCTGGAAAGCGAGGACGCTCTGTGCTGGTGATTGACCATGCCAAGCGCCCAGCGGACAAGATCCGTATCTCCGGTGGCGGGCGGTGCAATTTCACCAATCTGCACGCATCTCCTGCAAACTATCTTTCTGAGAACCCACGTTTTGCTGTTTCCGCTTTAAAGCGTTTCACCCAGCAAGATTTTATTGCGCTGGTAGATAAGCACCGCATCAGCTGGCACGAGAAGACATTGGGCCAACTGTTTTGCGATGACAGCGCGCAACAGATCATCGATATGCTGCTCCAACTTTGCCAGCAGTCTGGTGTACGGATTCAACTGGGCACCAGTGTTACCTCTCTCACCAAACCTGATGATCGCTTCACCGTTGGCACCTCCAGAGACACAGTGAGAGCGCAATCAGTGGTTGTGGCTTGTGGCGGACCTTCCATTCCCAAGATGGGAGCTACCGGCTTTGGCTATGAGATTGCCAAGCAGTTTGATCTACCGCTCGTCTCCCCTCGCGCTGCCCTTGTGCCGTTCGTCTTTGATGATGCCATGCGCGAGCGTACCAAACACCTTGCGGGTGTTTCAGTGGATGCTGTTGTGTCTTTCAAAAAGACCAGTTTCCGCGAAGGTTTGCTTTTCACTCATCGCGGCCTTTCCGGGCCATCTATTTTGCAGATTTCCTCTTACTGGGAAGAAGGCAAAGACATTCGCGTCAATCTATTGCCTGACACAGATGTTTTTGAAGCGCTGAAGTCCGCTAAACAAAGCCAGCCGAAGCAGGACATTAAGACCGCTTTGGCGAGTTTGCTGCCCAAGAAGCTGGCCACACATATTGCTGAGGAGCATAAGCTGGGCGGACGATTAGCCGACATCTCCGACAAGGTGCTGCGCAAGGCTGCTCTGGCAATCAACGAGTGGACCCTCAAGCCCGTCGGCACCGAAGGCTACCGCACCGCAGAAGTCACCCTCGGCGGCGTGAGCACAAACGCCCTTTCCTCCAAAACTATGGAAACCAGCTCAGTCCCTGGCCTCTTCTTCATCGGCGAAGTCGTCGACGTCACCGGCCATCTCGGCGGCTTCAACTTCCAATGGGCCTGGTCCTCAGGCCACGCGGCGGGGCAGTTTGTTTAGGCAAGCAAATTAAGATCGAAAAAATTACCTAAACATCCATAACCACAACCTGCCTAATAAAGACTACTGGTGCTGTTTTGTCTCGCGACAATTGCGCGCGTTTAATAGGAGTAGGTAGAATAGCTCAAATATATCAAAATTTTAGAGAAGTTTGAATTTGGTGTTTGTATTAGGCTTGGTGGATTGAAAATTTGGTGTGACGCGGTACACTTTTGGGGCTTAATCAAGAAACAATAGTAAAGCCAACAAATGGCACTTATTCTTCATCTGCTGCAGCAAATGTGTGTGTATTTGGTGATCGTTTATATGGTCAGCAAAACGCCGCTGTTTAAAATCTTTACGGAAGACGCCCCTCGCCTGCCGCACAAGGTACTTATTTATCTGGTGTTCTCTGGCTTTTGCGTGATTGCCACAACATTCGGTGAACAGGTTGATGGGGCTATTGCTAACACCCGCGCTATGGGCGCGGTTCTGGGTGGCCTTTTGGGTGGCCCGGTTACGGGATTTCTGATTGGGTTGACGGGCGGTTTGCACCGCTACGGCTTTGGTGGGTTTACTGATCTGGCTTGTGCGATCTCGACCACCTCAGAAGGCCTGTTGGCCGGGATGACTGCATTCTATTTGCGCACGCATAACAAACGCGCACTGCTGTTTCGCCCGATGTTTGTGTTTGGCCTCACCTTTGTAGCGGAAGTGGTGCAGATGCTCATCATCCTGATTGTAGCCCGGCCATTTGATCAGGCTCTTGCGCTTGTCCAGCAAATTGCGCCCCCGATGTTGTTCGTCAACTCACTGGGAGCAGCTTTCTTTATGAGCATTGTCCGCGATCAGAAGACGATGTTTGACAAACTATCATCAGCCTTCTCCAGTCAGGCACTAAAGATTGCAGAACGATGTGTCGGCGTCCTTGCTAAGGGGCTAAATGAAGTCTCTGGAGGCAAGGTTGCCCAGATTGTTAAAGACGAAACGAATGTAGGGGCCGTCGCGATTACGGACCGTACCAAGCTGCTTGCCTTTATTGGTATTGGTTCGGATCACCACAAACCGGGGACAGAGATTTCCTCTCAACTGACTACTGATGCTATCGAACAAAACAAGGTTATGTATGCAGACGGTGTTGAAGAGCCATATGGCTGTTCGCTGTCATCCTCCTGCAAGTTGGGTTCATGCCTTGTTATTCCGCTTCATAGCGACTCTCAGGTGATCGGCACAATCAAACTCTACGAGCAGAAGAACAAGCTGTTTTTGAATATCAACCGAACACTGGGCGAAGGCATTGCGAAGCTTCTCTCCAATCAGATCCTTTATGGAGAACTGGAAGAGAAACAGAGCCTTTTGACACGGGCTGAGTTGAAACTGCTGCAAGCGCAAGTGAACCCGCACTTTCTGTTCAACACGCTCAATACGATTGCGATCATTACAAAACGCGACGCGGAGAAGGCTCGGGAACTATTGCTCCAGCTCTCCAAATTTTTACGCATTAACCTGAAGCGCACCTCTGGCCTCGTCACTCTTGGTGAAGAACTTGACCATGTGGACGCCTATCTGGCGATTGAGAAAGCTCGTTTCCCGGACAAACTGGCTGTCGAGCTCGATGTTCCCGCTGAACTGCTATCCTTGAAAATTCCAGCATTTACGTTGCAGCCACTCATTGAAAACGCCATTAAGCATGGCATTTCGCAGAGCATAGACGGTGGATGCGTTAGAATCCGTGGGCTCTTGAGCAATGAGTATGTGGAACTTCAAGTGGAAGACGATGCCGGGCTTTATGTGCCACCACAGAACCGCGAAGGACTTGGAGTTTCACTGGTCGACAAACGCTTGAAGAAACAGTGGGGGGAGGAGTTTGGCCTGCACATTGAATGGGAAGAGGACGCTTTTACCCGGGTTTCAATCCTACTCCCTGCTCCTATGTTGGAGGCAGCCCAATGATTAGTTGTCTGATTGTTGATGATGAACCTTATGCTCGTGAGGAGTTGAAGGATTTGCTCACTGGAGCAGATGGTATCGAAGTACTTGGCGAGTGCAGTAATGCGATTGATGCCCTTGGGTTTATAAATAAGCACAAGCCTCAACTGGTGTTTCTGGACATTCAGATGCCGCGCATCTCTGGCATGGAAATGATTGGCATGTTGGACCCGGAGACTATGCCGCGCATTGTGTTTTCTACCGCTTATGACGAGTATGCCATTAAAGCCTTCGAGCATCATGCTTTTGATTATCTGCTCAAACCAATTGAAGAGGACCGGCTTGCCAAGACACTTGGCCGGGTCCGGTCTGATCTGCGTCCGCAATTGATGGAAGAAATTACTCCTCAAGAGCTTCAGCACCTCCCCTGCTATCTTGGAAACAAGCTGAAGGTCGTTCCAGTGGCAACCGTTGAATATGTGTTTAGCGACTTGTCTGGAATCCATGTGGCGACCGCAGAGTCTTATGTCCACACACACCTCACCCTTAAAGTGCTGGAGCAAAGAACCGCATTGGCCCGTTGCCACCGCCAGTACCTCGTCTCACCGGATGCGATTTCGGAAATCGTGCTGCAAGAAACAGGTGCGGAAGTGGTGACGCACAACGGCACCAAGATCCCAGTTTCGCGTCGCTACCTGAAAAGCCTGAAGCAACATTTTGGATATTCATAAGTGCGTATATACACTTAGCCCTTGGGTCACTTCAAGTTTACGTGAAACTGTCGCGTCGCAATTAACCGCTTATTTGTTTTAATTGCCGCTCACCTTGCCTCAACTGCCGCTTAGCTGAAACTTCAGCGCCTTGCCCTTGAAACCGGTCTAATCGCTCCCAGAGATTTGTGGAGGAAGAAAGATGTCCTGGTTTCTCTTAAGTATTGGCCTGCTGTTCGGCGGCTATTTTATCTATGGCATGTTTGTCGAGAAGGTTTTCGGGATTAAGCCCGCACGCCAGACACCTGCCCATGCACATACAGACGGCGTCGATTATGTGCCGATGTCCACCAAGAAGGTCTATCTGGTTCAACTGCTGAACATTGCAGGTGTTGGACCGATTTTTGGTCCGATCCTTGGAGCTCTGTATGGTCCAGCTGCGATGCTCTGGATCGTTTGTGGCTGCATCTTTGCAGGCGCAGTGCATGATTACTTCTCCGGCATGCTGTCCGTTCGCAACAAAGGGCAATCCGTCCCCAACCTTGCCGGTAAGTACCTTGGCAACGGTGCGAAGCACTTCATGAACATCTTTGCAATTGTTCTGCTTTTGCTCGTGGGTGTCGTGTTCGTGTCTGCTCCGGCAAGCCTGCTCGGCCGCCTGACTGGTGTTGATGTAACCATCTTCCTAGTTTGCATCTTCGCATACTACCTAATCGCCACCATCGTTCCTGTCGACAAGATCATCGGGCGCTTCTACCCCTTCTTCGGCGCATTACTGGTGTTTATGTCTGTGGGCTTGACGGTCGCTTTGCTGCTATCCAGCGAACACACCATGCTGCCAGGTGTTGAAGTTGGCGATTTCTTCCAGAACCTGAACCCGAATGACATGCCACTGTGGCCTGCTCTGTTCATCACTATTGCTTGTGGTGCGATCTCCGGCTTCCATGCCACGCAGTCCCCTCTGATGGCCCGTTGCATGGAAAATGAGGAAAATGGTCGCTTCGTCTTTTACGGTGCGATGATCGGTGAAGGCGTCATCGCGATTATCTGGTGCGCAATTGCTCTGTCCTTCTTCGGCGGTGTTGAAGGCCTTGCAGAAGGCATGGGCGGCAATCCTGCGAACCTGGTTTATGAAGCATCCAACGGTCTTTTGGGCGCATTTGGTGGCTTCCTTGCGGTGCTCGGCGTGATTATTCTGCCAATCACTTCTGGCGATACTGCATTCCGCTCAGCGCGCCTGATCCTTGCTGAGTTCTTCAACATGCCGCAGAACCAGATGCCAAAGCGTTTGCTGCTGGCGATCCCGCTGTTCGTTGGAGGAGCACTCCTTACTCAGGTGGATTTCGGCGTGATCTGGCGTTACTTCGGCGTCGCCAATCAGGCAACTGCCGCACTGATGCTTTGGACTGCAGCTGCCTACTTGCTGCGCCACAACAAGCTGCATTGGATCTGCACTATACCGGCAACCTTCATGACCACCGTTGTTGTGACCTTCCTGCTGAACTCCACCAAACTTGGGTTTGGCCTGCCAATGACGGTCTCCACCATCGGCGGCATCCTCGCAGCCCTGCTGATTGCCTCAGCAGTCTGGGTGAAGGTGAAGGGTAAAGTCGTCGACCACGAAGACGTGCTTGAACCTGGCGAGTAACCCTCCCTCCGCTCGCCAAAGCAAAACAGCGCAAGGACCCTAGTCCCTGCGCTGTTTTTTTGTACTTACCAGCCTTCCAACTTTCACTATAAATAAGAAGAACTTATCGCATCGTGCAAAAGATGCAATTTCACTTAATGCTCCTGGAGATCTATATTCAGTCTAGAATTTGCTGGATGCATCGTTTCGTCACACCGCTTAAGGTAAACGCTACGTCAAAACCAGCAAGAGCCAAATTAGATAGTGGAGACAGCAATGCACGGTAACGATGTCAAGACAGCCGGTGTTTGTCCGGTGGTACATGGCGCGAATACATCGATGGATAAGCCGGTTACCCGATGGTGGCCTGATGCTTTGAATCTCGACATCCTCCATCAACATGGTGCGCGTACCAACCCGATGGACCCAGGCTTCAACTATCATGATGCTGTCAAATCACTCGACTTCGAAGCGGTGAAGGCAGACGTCCATGCGCTCATGACCGACAGTCAGGACTGGTGGCCAGCAGATTGGGGCCATTATGGCGGCCTTATGATCCGCCTTTCATGGCACACAGCTGGCTCTTATCGTCTTGCAGATGGTCGCGGTGGCGGCGGTTCCGGCAACATTCGCTTTGCTCCGCTTAACTCCTGGCCTGATAACGCAAGCCTTGATAAAGCGCGCCGTTTGCTTTGGCCTATCAAGAAAAAGTACGGCAATGCTCTCTCATGGGCTGATTTGATTATCCTCGCAGGTACAATCGCCTATGACTCCATGGGTCTGAAAACCTTTGGTTTCGGATTTGGCCGTGAGGACATCTGGGGTCCAGAGATTGACACCTATTGGGGATCTGAAAAAGAATGGCTCGCACGTAGTGAGGAGCGTTATGACGATCTGGATGATCCTTCAACGCTAGAAAACCCGCTTGCAGCTACTCATATGGGCCTGATCTACGTGAATCCGGAAGGCGTGAATGGCGTTCCCGGTCCGCAAAAAACTGCTGATCAGATCCGCGAAACTTTTGCTCGTATGGCAATGAATGACGAGGAAACTGCAGCGTTGACCTGTGGTGGTCACACCGTTGGTAAGACACATGGACGGGGTGCCGTCGACAACATCGGTGTCGCACCGGAAGCCGCTGGTCTGGACGAACAGGGACTAGGCTGGTCCAATCCTGGACAAGACGGCAAGGCAACGAATGCCTTTACCTCTGGCATCGAAGGTGCGTGGACCACACACCCAACCACATTCGATATGGGCTTTTTCGATATGCTGTTCGGGCATGAATGGGAGCAGGTAAAATCTCCCGCTGGCGCGTGGCAATGGGAACCCGTCTCCATCAAGGAAGAAGACAAGCCTATCGATCCAACCGACCCGTCCGTTCGTCATAATCCAATCATGACTGATGCGGATATGGCGATGAAGGTTGACCCGATCTACAACGAATACTGTCAGAAGTTCATGGCAGATCCTGAATATTTCAGAGATACATTTGCACGTGCGTGGTTCAAGCTGACCCACCGCGACATGGGACCGAAGGCAAACTATCTTGGCCCGGATGTACCGAAAGAAGAGCTCATCTGGCAGGATCCTGTTCCAGCAGGCAGCACCAACTATGATGTTGCTGCTGTGAAAGCAAAAATCTCAGCAAGTGGTTTGAGCAATGAAGATCTGATCAAAACCGCTTGGGACAGCGCGCGAACCTATCGCGGTTCTGATATGCGCGGTGGTGCTAACGGTGCACGCATCCGTCTTGCTCCTCAAAAGGATTGGGTTGGTAATGAGCCTGACCGCCTCGCCAAAGTTCTGGCTGTGCTTGAACCGATTGCGGCAGAGGCAGGAGCCTCAGTTGCAGATGTGATCGTGCTGGCAGGGAACGTTGGTTTAGAAAATGCGATCAAGGCAGCTGGTTTCAACGTAGAAGTTCCATTTGCTTCTGGTCGTGGAGATGCCACTGATGCGATGACTGATGCCACATCCTTCTCTGTATTGGAGCCTATTTCTGATGGCTTCCGTAACTGGCAGAAGCAAGAGTACGCTGTTAGCCCGGAAGAAATGATGCTGGATCGTGCACAGCTCCTCCGCCTGACCGGATGGGAAATGACTGCGCTCGTTGGTGGTCTGCGTGTTCTTGGTGCCAATTATGGCGGATCAAAGCACGGTGTCTTCACTGACCGAGAAGGTCAGTTGACGACAGACTTCTTTGTCAACCTGACCGACATGGACAACAGCTGGCATCCACTCAAGGATGGTACCTATGAGATCCGTGACCGGAAATCTGGCAAGCCAAAGTGGACTGCAACCAGCGCTGACCTTGTGTTTGGCTCCAACTCAGTCCTACGAGCATACGCTGAAGTGTACGCTCAAGATGACAACCACGAAAAGTTCGTCCGCGACTTCGTGGCAACATGGACCAAGGTCATGAACGCCGACCGCTTTGACCTGACAGCCTAATAAATAAGATAAGCCCGGACAGGACACTGCCCGGGCTTCCTCTTGCAACTCCATACAGGTGCCCTCTCTACCCCAGCTATATCCGGTTGCGTTCCTGTGGTTTTCCGGTTAAGAACCGCTTGACCTCGGGGTGCGCGTATTTGTCGTGCTGAGATGCTTTAGTGGCGAACCCGTTGAACCTGAACCGGCTAGAACCGGCGGAGGGAAGGGTACCGGTTTCATCCATCCTTGCCCTCTCGCCGCAATGGAGGATGACTTGAAACATCTGTTAATTGCTGCGGGACTACTCACTGCAACATCAGCGATGGCTGCTGAGAAGCCTCAACTGACAATTTACACCTATGACAGCTTTGTTTCTGACTGGGGCCCAGGCCCAAGAGTGGAAGAAGCGTTTGAAGCTGTATGTGAGTGTGACCTGAAACTTATTGGCGTCGAAGACGGCGCAGCACTGCTTTCCCGCATTCGCCTTGAGGGTCAAAACTCAGATGCCGATGTGGTACTGGGCTTAGATACCAATCTCGTTGAGACTGCCAAGAAAACTGGCCTGTTTGCACCGCACGCTGTTGAGGCCCAATACACGCTGCCAGTGGAATGGGCTGATGAAACCTTTGTGCCGTACGACTGGGGCTACTTTGCCTTCGTACACAAGAATGGCGAAACCGTACCAACCAACTTCCGCGAGCTTGCAAAGAGTGATACCAAGATCCTTATTCAGGACCCACGCTCCTCAACGCCAGGCCTTGGCCTGCTGCTATGGGTGAAAGCGGCTTACGGAGATGAAGCTGCCGATGTCTGGGCGGACCTTTCCGACAACATCGTGACCGTTACAAAAGGCTGGTCCGAAGCTTATGGTCTTTTCCTTGATGGGGAAGCGGACATGGTGCTCAGCTACACCACGTCACCGGCATATCACCTGATTGCTGAAGAAGATAACAGTAAGACCACTGCCGCGTTTGAAGAAGGCCATTACATGCAGGTTGAAGTGGCGGCAAAGCTTGCCGGAACTGATCAGCCTGAGCTGGCAGACAAATTCCTGAACTTCATGGTTTCAGACGCTTTCCAGACAATCATTCCAACGACCAACTGGATGTATCCTGCTGTGACACCAGAAGGTGGTTTGCCTGCTGGCTTTGACACATTAAAGGTGCCTGAGAAAGCTTTGTTCTTTAAACCTGAAGAAGCTGCTGCTGCAAGAAATGAGGCTCTGCCGGAATGGCTAGAAGCGCTCAGCCAGTAAGTTCGCTTCCCGGTGTTGCCGCGGCATTTCTTGTCGCGGCACTTATACTTGGCACGCTGGCTGCAGTCGCATTGCGTGCAGAAGCGGGCCATGGCTTTTCCTCTTCCGACTGGGCTGCTCTCAAGTTTACGCTCACTCAAGCTGTGCTTTCTGCCGTGATCAGTGTGGCACTGGCTGTGCCCGTTGCACGGGCCTTGGCACGACGTCGGTTTCCAGGTCGCAGTTTGCTCATAGCATTGCTTGGTGCTCCCTTCATTCTCCCAGTTATCGTTGCCATTCTTGGGCTACTGCAAGTGTTTGGCCGTGCAGGCTGGATATCTGATGTGCTTGTCTATTTCGGCGCTTCGCCTATCCGCATCTATGGCCTCCACGGTGTTGTGTTGGCCCATGTTTTCTTCAACCTTCCGCTTGCAACTCGATTGATTTTGCAAGGGTGGCAAGAAGTCCCTTCAGAGCGTTTTCGCCTTGCTGCACAGCTGGGATGTGATGGAAAAGCTCTGTTTCGACTGATCGAACTGCCCATGCTCGCGCGCATTTTACCCGGTGCACTGGCTGTGATCTTTGCTATCTGCCTGACAAGCTTTGCTGTTGCTCTGACACTTGGTGGTGGGCCACGGGCCACAACCATTGAGCTGGCGATCTATCAGGCATTTACATATGACTTTGATCTTGGGCGGGCCGCGCTGCTTTCTGCATTGCAACTCACGCTCACTGCTGCAGCAGCCTTTGCAGCCCTAAAGCTTTCGCACGGTGAAGGGTTTGGTGCAGGACTGGACCGTGCGATCCAGCGCTGGGATGGAGGTGCGCCTGTTGCAGACGCCTTCTGGATTTTGCTTGCAACATTCTTTTTACTTTTGCCGCTCAGTGCCGTTGTTCTTTCAGGCCTTAGCGGTCTGTTTTTGGTGCCCTTTATTGTGTTGAAGGCGGCGCTTGTTTCCGTTGCTGTCGCTGCGGCCAGCACGGTGATCTTGTTGCTGTTCGCATTGCCTATGGCAGCAGCCGTTGCCGTTCGCCGACATAGCGTGGTTGAGCTTGTCGGAATTTTGGGGTTGGCAGCCTCTCCACTGGTGATCGGAACGGGCTTGTTTATCATCATACGCCCGTGGGCAAACCCGTCTGACCTTGCTCTTCCCGTGACGGCACTGGTCAACGCGGCGATGGCGTTGCCGTTTGCGCTTCGTATTCTAGTCCCTGCTGCGCGGGATACCGTTTCGCGTCATGGACGGTTGGCCTTGTCACTGAACATGGAAGGTTGGGTGTTCTTCTCACGCGTCCTCATTCCACGTATGCGACCCCAAATCGGGTTTGCTGCAGGGCTTGCAGCAGCACTTTCCATGGGAGATCTTGGCGTGATTGCCCTGTTTGCAGATCCGGAAATTGCAACGCTGCCTCTACAGATCTACCGCTTGATGGGGGCATACAAGATGCAGGCAGCAGCTGGCGGCGCACTTTTGCTGCTCGTGCTTTCAATGACACTATTCTGGATTTTAGACCGAGGAGGCCGCTGGCATGCTGAAGCTTAACTCTTGTCTCATTGCCAATGGCGCGTTCGAGTTGCATGCCAATTTGTACGTTGAAGCTGGCAGCAGCGTCGCCGTTATTGGTCCTTCTGGCGCGGGGAAATCAACTCTGCTTGAGGCCATTGCTGGATTCCGCGAGATATCGCAGGGGCAGCTTTTCTGGAAAGAAGGTGAAATCACCAAACAGGTTCCGGGAAAACGCCCAATCGCCATGTTATTTCAAGATGGCAACCTGTTCCCTCATTTAACAGCCGCACAAAACGTGGCTCTTGGTTTGCGGCCTAACGGAAGGCTCTCAAAGCCTGAGCAAGAGCAAGTCACAGCTGCTCTTTCACGGGTTGGACTGGCAGCTATGGGAGAGCGTAAGCCAGCTGAGCTATCCGGTGGTCAACAGAGCCGCGTCGCCCTTGCCCGTGTTCTGGTTCAGCACCGTAATCTGTTATTACTCGACGAGCCCTTCGCCGCCCTCGGCCCTGCTCTTAAGGCTGAGATGCTGGATCTTGTCGCGGAACTCATCGCAGAAACTGGCACGACGCTTCTTATGGTCAGCCACGACCCACAAGACGCCCGCCGCATTACCAGTCAAGCAATCCTCGTCGCCAACGGGTCAGCGCACCCACCGGCTGAGACCGATCAACTCCTCAACAACCCTCCGCCAGCATTGCGGGAGTATTTGGGGTAGCATCTTCGCTCATGAGGTCCATTTTAAGTTGGCTGGCACCGTCTACTCAAAAGCGTGATTGGTGTAATTGGCGCATCTCTGATTTTATCTAGCTACTCTCTGATGCGAAAATGTGAATGCCAGATGGCTTCAGTTGATCTTCATGAGAGCATTTAATTTTCAGACATATCACTAAAGATGTCTATCTACGTGAGGTGGCGTTCAGATCATGGGTTTACTTCAAGATGGTCGTTGGGTCGATCAATGGTATGACACCTCAAAAGCAGGTGGTCGCTTTTTGCGCAAGGCCTCTCAGTTTCGGAGTTGGATCACTCCTGAAGGTGCTTCTGGCCCAAGCGGTCAAGGTGGCTTTAAGGCAGAAGCAAACCGCTATCATCTATATGTCTCACTCGCCTGTCCATGGGCGCATAGAGCCCTGATCTTTCGCAGTATCAAAGGATTAGAGTCTCAAATCTCCCTTTCCGTTGTACATTGGCACATGGCAGAAAATGGCTGGACATTTAAAGAAAGCGACGGCGTCGAACCAGATTGCATTCATCATTCAGATTTCATGCATCAAGTATATACGGCAGCACAGGCGGATTACTCAGGTCGTGTGACCGTTCCAGTTCTATGGGACAAGAAGAAAAACACTATAGTCTCTAATGAATCCTCAGAAATCATCAGGATGTTTAACTCAGCTTTTGACAAGATCGGTGCGAAACATGGAGACTATTATCCTGAGGCCAGACGATCTGAAATTGATGCACTGAACGAGCGTATCTATCCCACAGTGAACAACGGTGTTTACAAAGCCGGCTTTGTTACCACCCAAGCTGCCTACGAAGAAGCGGTCCTAACTTTGTTTGACACATTAGACTGGCTTGAGAACCGGCTTGGCGCCCAGCATTATCTGACAGGTAACAAAATTACAGAGGCTGACTGGCGCTTGTTCACGACGCTTGTCCGATTTGATCCTGTTAATGTCGGACATTTCAAATGTAACTTGCGACGCATAATGGATTACCCAGACTTATCGGGTTATGTGCGCGACCTATATCAAGAACCGGGCATCGCAGAGACTGTCAATATGGATCACATCAAAGATCACTATTACACCAGTCATGACACGATAAACTCAACACGGATTATCCCTGCTGACCCACAGATCGATTACACCTCTGCCCCACCAACGTGCAGTGTTGAGATGATCCTTGATAACAGCTAACAGCTCATATGCCCTTAAGACTTCGCCTTTCGGAATACTGCAGGGGTGGCGCCGGTCCAGCGTTTGAAGGCGACGGAGAAGGCGGCTTGGTCGGCGAAGTCGAGCAGGAATGCGACTTGCGCGATGCTGTCAGTTCCCACCAACAAGCGCTTTGCCAGATCACAGCGGGCAGACTCTACCAGTGACTTGAAATTGGTGCCTTCCTCGGAGAGTTTGCGCGTCAGGGTCCGGCGGGTCATGCAAAGTTCTTTGGCAACTTCATCGCCGCTCGGCAGGCTACCGGGCAAACGGGAACGCACCAGCTTGATGACTTTGGCAGACAGCCCGGTTCGGTTTTGCGGCAGCTGGTTCAGTCGTTCCTCTCCATGCTTCAGCAAATGCTCTCGCAAAGCTGTGTCGGAAGTCGCGATCTGAAACTCGAACCCACCAGTGGGCAACCTCACACCGTTGATCGATTGAACGCCTGTAACCTCGCAGTCTGCCAACTCAGAAAGACGTGCGCAGTGCTCTGTGTCCTCACATTCCAACATGACGGACATCTTTCCAAATCCATCACCCGCAATTTGCTCTGTGCGCTTGAGCAAGCCAAATACCAGAAACTCGCGATGTCTTGGGAATTGATGCGCGCTGAGAATGTCACTGCTCAGGCAAATGGTGGGCTCAGCTTCACTGCCATCCAGATCAAAGCGAAGATCCGGGTCTTCCAATGCGTAGTATTTTTGCGCGAAGCGAAACACCTGTCCGATGTTGTCACTGGCCTGAGCCAAATACGCCAGTAGTGTCTTCGCTCCCGGTGATGCGAGGCCAGCGCGAGCCGCGAAGGTTGGGTCCTCCAAAGCCTCGCAGGCTGTTTCCAGCGCGGCGGCTTCTCGTTGCAGATCTATTCTGGCTGTTGCGTTGCTCAGCTCGTCCACTGAAACACCGACAGCCTCCAGGATCTTGTCAAAGCCGAGAGCCGCATTTGGCTCCCGCCCATATACTTGCGCTGCATGGCGCAATCGGTAGGCGCTTATGCGTGTCATGCTGACTCCACCATTCTTAAAGAAGCCAGTTTTCTGCTTATCTGCAGATTTAGCCTCTCAAATGTCCAGAAATCAAAAACCGATGACCAGAACTCTAAAGAACGTCCTTTGCTCATCCGTTAATTTACGAACATCAACAAACGGTGCTGCCTAGGACGGTAGCTTTCTAATCAAAGCAAAGGACATCCACCGTGAAGTCGATCATCCTTTCAAGCGTCATGGTAATGGGCGCATTCACCACGCAAGCCTCAGCGGCAGGTGGTGAACCAAGCTGGTGGGTTCCACCAGGACAGTCTGATAGCTACTCCATTGTTAGTCTTGTTGTTTTCTTTCTGGCCTTTCTTTTGGTTGTGCATCTTTATTCCCGTTTTGACCGCTATGCGGAACACAAAGCAAAGGGAACACCGCTTCGCACAACAGTGCCCGTGATGCTCACAGTGGCTCTTGCTTACGAGGTTATGCCCGCGCTGTCTCATTTCAGCGTGTTGCTTCCAGCGGCTCTTATCCTCACAGCCATCGCTCGCGATTTTATGCTGTGGTGGAACCCTAAAATGCAGGAGGCAGGCAAATGATTGAGCTTCTTGTAACCTCTTTTCCCTTCGTGTTGCGGGTATGGTACCTGCGCTGGAAGGGCATGCCGATCACCCTTTACAACGTGCACTACGCCTTGGTTTTGTGGATATTCATGGCTCTCGCCGTCTTCTTTGCGGTGTTCTATTACTACCCGAAGTCGTTCACTGGCATCGTGCCTTTCAAAACGGTTCCTGTTGTTGCCGAAAACGGCGGAACAGTCACGGAAGTCTTCGTGGAAGGTGGAGATCGCGTCAAAGTAGGCGACCCATTGTTCTCCACTGAAAACGCGATGGAAAAAGCCAAAGTCGAACACGCCACCCGCAAGATTGATGAAATCAAGAGCGCCATCAAAACAGCGCACCTTGAAGTGGAAACAGCAGATGCCGCCCTGGATGCAGCCAAGACAGGCTTGAATCAGGCAGAGATGACACTGGCAGACCATGAAGAGCTCAAGATGAAAAACTCTGCAGCATTTCAGCGAGCCCGGTTAGAGCGTGCCATCTCTCAACGAGACACAAGCGTGGCAGATGTGAAAGCGGCAAAAGCGAAACTGGAAGCAGCTAAAGTTCAGGCTCATTCCACGCTTCCATCCCAGCTGGCCAGTGCGCAAGCCACATTGGAACAGGCACAAATCGAGTTGAAGAAAACAAAGGTTTACAGTCTGGTTGATGGTGTCGTTGAGCAAGTAACCTTGCATGTTGGAGCACGAGCTGCTCAGGCTGCCATGGCTCCGGCAATGGTGATCATCCCGGATCGCACCAAACGTGAAGGTTCCCGAGTGGTCGCAGGTTTCTCTCAGGTTTCTCGCACCGAACTTTACGAAGGTATGGCCGCTGAGATCGCTTGTGAAAGTAACTTCAACATCGCGATGTACCACACGGTTCTTCCAGCACGAGTTTCTCGCATCCAGCAGTCTATCTCCTCAGGCCAGATGGCACCGACAGGTCGGCTGATGGAACCAGGAGAACGCGCCAAACGTGGTCAGGTCGTGGCTCACCTCGATCTGGTCTACCCGGAACACCAGAAGTACCTGGTTCCTGGCAGTGGATGTGTTGTGCAGACCTATACGACAGACCTGAAAGGTGACATGGCAGGCGGTGTAACAGCCCACATAATCTCAGCCCTCGGCGTCATCAAAGCAGTCGGCCTTAGAGTGAAAGCATGGCTTGGCCTTGCAATCGGAATTGGCCTTGCAGGATCCACTCACTAAGAGCGCAGTTTCAAAAAGTTTCTCCCGATGACGGAAAGCAAACCGATCAAGAACTCAAGGATCCGGACTGGTTCCACTCGGGAGTACCATCGAAGAGAGCAGCCCTAACTGGCAATCTGAGCAATCCGTTCTCTTCAAAGCAACCCAGTGGTCAGAGCAGTAAGGACCAACGGCGAGAACCCTGAAAGCCGAAGCAAAGCCTTACGACCACCAATAAAAAGAAGAAGAAAAATGTCTATCAAAGCCCTGACAATCGCAGCAGTTGCCCTCTCCGTTGGTTACACAGTGGATTATAACCCAAGACCTTCGCAGCCTGGCACCAAGTCCATCTCACCAATCTCCTTCAAGATAGGTGAGGCAAATGCCCAGACAGCAGAACGCAACGCAGCCCGCCGGACCGCACGCCGCACATCCCGCCGTGTAAATCGTCGCCACGATATCGCAGGCTGTACCCCATACAACGCTTACTACAACTGCGGTGGCGTCTACTATCAGGCCATCGTCGAAAACGGCACAACAGTTTACGTGGTTGTAAATCCATAAGGGAGATTACCGTCCCTCCCAGATGTCCCACCGTCCTGACATCATGGATGGACAACCACAAAAGGCCTCTCATCACGAGAGGCCTTTTTTCTGTTTGCGGTTAGTGGTGAGAGTGCAGGATTTCAGATTAAAGCAGCCCCTTGTCCCAATAGGGCTTATCGCCGCCGATTTCGGTGGAGATGAAATCAATGAAGCTACGGGTTTTGGTGGGGAGGTATTGGCGGTTGGGGTAGACGGCGTACATGTATTGGGTTGGTAAGGTGTATTCTGGTAAGACTTGACGTAACTCTCCTGATCTTAAGAAGTCACCTGCAGCGAAGGTGGTCAGTCGACCGATCCCGCAACCTCCCAAAACTGCGGTTGTGAGAGCATCGCCATTGTTGACCTGGAAATTACCGGAGGCTGCAATTTTGACTTGTCCGTCAGGGCCTTCCAGGGTCCATTCTTGCTGATCACTAAAGTATGCGTAATGCATGCAGTTATGGTGGAGCAGATCTTCCGGTATCACTGGGACTCCGAACTCTTCCAAGTAACTTGCAGAGGCTGCCAAAATGTTGCGGCACGGCGCTATCTTTCGAGCGATTAAGGACGAGTCCTGAAGGCGCCCTCCTCTGATTGCCAGATCAAATCCACCATCGACCAGATCCACCCGGCGATCATCCATGATCATGTCGATGCTGATTTCTGGATTATTCTTGAGGAACTTAGGAATCAGAGGGGCAATGTGAAGTCGGCCAAATGTCATGGGAACGTTTATCTTTAGTCGCCCCTTTGGTTTGCCCTGTAGCTGTGCGACTGCGCTTTCTGCTTCCTGCGCTGCAGTCAAAGCGTCTACTGCGCGAGCGTAATACAGTTCTCCTGCTTCCGTAAGGCTGATGTTGCGGGTAGTGCGATGGAGAAGGCGAGCTCCAAGATGCTCCTCCAGCAAGGATATACGCTTGCTGATAGCTGACTTAGAGACTCCGAGTTGCCGAGCAGCAGCGGCAAATCCCTTTTGCTCAACCACCGCAACAAAAACGGGTAGTGCACCTATATGTTCCATTCGCCTGCTCAATTCGTTCTCTTTTTCTCACCAACAAGTTTCCATATTAGGTGATTATCGTAAAATGGGAAACTGACTAAGTTCTCTTCAGAAGAAGAGGACAGTCCAATGGCTATGATGCTGATCAATGGGCAACTGCATGAAAAACCCAAAAGCAGTGACGGAACCTATCGCCCTATCAGTAGCGATGTTCGTAACTGGATAGAGCCAAATGTGGATGCTGAGTTTTCTGTCGAAGAAAACCGCTATCACCTTTACACATCACATGCTTGTCCGTGGTGCCATCGCGTGATGGTTATGCGGTCATTGATGGGCTTGCAGAGGATCATTTCTGTCAGCGAGATGCATCCAATCATGGAGGATAAGGGATGGCGGATCGACCAAACCTTATTTGACGATACTGCAAGTGTCCCGAGAGACACATTTATCTATGAAGTCTATTTACGATCCTTCCCCCAATACACTGGCACGCTTACCGTTCCGCTCTTGGTCGATAAGAAGACAAACAAGATCGTCAGCAATAACTCAGCAGACATCATGCGGATGCTGAACACGTCTTTTGCTGGTTTGGCCTCCTCAAGCACCAATTATTATCCGGCAGCACTGCGGAGTGAGATTGATGAGCTTGCTGACTTCATTCAGGAAAACGTAAGTTCTGGTGTCTATCGCGCTGGCTTTGCAACGTCTCAGAGTGCGTATGATGCTGCTGTTTCCAAGTTGTTTGAAGCTCTCGATCTCTTGGAGGTGCGGCTGAGTGTTCGACGGTATTTGGCGGGTGCTCAAATCACTGAAGTTGATTGGAAGTTTTTTGCCACTCTCATTCGGTTCGATGCTGTTTACGTAACGCATTTCAAGACTGATCTCTGGCGTATCGCAGATTATCCCAATCTCAGCTCTTATCTCCGTGAGCTCTACCAGCATCCTGGCATCGCTGAGACAGTGAACTTCCAACGCATGCGGGAGCATTACTTCCGCAGCCACCGTCATCTCAACCCCGCAGGTATCGTTTCAATTGGACCGCAGTCGGACCTGCTGAAACCACATGGGCGCGACCAGATCAGGATCTTCCAGAAAGGAGCTGCGTAATGGATCGGCAGGTAACTTATACAGAAATTGAAAAACACAAGAATCCAACAGGTTACATCATCCTGATCGGGGCAATTGTTGGCGTTAATTACGCTCTTGCCAAGTTTGTGACGAAAGCTGGGATCACGGCGTTGAGCGCAACATTTGCGCAGTTACTATTGGCAGGTTTGTTCCTCTACCTCTTGCTTCACCTGAAGCATGAGAGCCTCTCGCTGAAACGCCGCCAAATCAAGTATTACATCATCAATGGCTTTCTTGGGATCACTGTCCCCTCGCTTGTTGCTTACCTGGTCCTACAGCATATTCCGGCTTGGCTTTTGACTGTTCTGGTAACTTTATCGCCTTTGATTACAGCAGGATTCTCATCGATCATTGACCGAAAGCTGATTGCGCTACAGCGGCTTATCGGGATTTTGATTGGGCTTGCCGGGATTAGTTTTGTAACGTTCAGCAGTGCTCAAGTCAGTCAGTTTGATCCTATCTGGATTTTGATTGGGGCAGGCATGCCTTTCTCGCTGGCAATTGCAAACATCTACCGCAACAAAGCCTATCCTAAAGACGCCTCCTCAGTGGGTACAGCAACTGGAACCATGTTCTCGCAAGTGCTGTTGCTACTGCCACTTCTTCTTCTCAGTGACAGCACGCCAGCATTTGTTGAACCGATGATGGACATCTGGTGGATCATTCTGGGTATAGGTTTTCTTAGTGCAGCTAGTTATGCGCTGACGTTCTTTATTCAAGACAGAACGGACAGTGTTGGCTTCAGTCAAGTCGGATACTTCGCAACAGTTTCCGGCATTTTGGTTGCTGCGCTGGTGTTTTCAGAACCCATCAGCATGGCCATCTTCGCTGCCATTGCCGTTCTGTTCGTTGGACTGGCACTGACAAACGGGCACATTCAACTCACAAAACCTCAAGCTTCCTGAACACTGCGCTTTCAGATGCAGCAACTACTCCCCCAACCTAAAAGAACGATAGGAAAGAAAATGTCATCACTCACTAAGGCACACGTAGATGCACGCGACTTTGCCAATAAGCTCTATCAAGCTGTCGACTCTTTGAGCGCTGATGCTGTCGGATCCTTCCTTGCTCAAGACGTAAGGTTCCAGCTGGGAAATTTTGATGAGATTTCGGGCTACCAGCAGGTTGTCGATGCAAATGCGGCCTTTTTCCAATCCATCGCAGCGATGTCCCACACACTCAAAGACGTCTGTAGTGTTGGCGATACGGTCATTTGCACGGGCGCAGTGCATTACACGCGCCATGACGAAAGCACACTACAGATCCCCTTCTCAGCTGTTCTGAAGCTCAAAGATACCCTGATTTATGACTATCAAGTCTATGTCGACATTTCTCCGCTTTAAGAAAAATACCTGAGCTGGACAGAGAGACTCATTTAAGAGCACGGCGTAAAACTTTTGGTTTTGCGCCGTGCATTCTGTTGTAAAACACCATGTTTTCTACTGGACTTTACTTAGCTCCCCAAGCTGAGAACATTCGCCAAGAACCTGCACCAGAAAATATTTTAGCCCTAAGACACTGAATTTTAGTCACTAATTCACCCACCTCTTCGATTGTCAGACAATATTGATTTTTCTCAAGACTTGATATGCATTTTATGCAATAGTCGATTGTAGGACAATCGACGGAGTACATTATGATCAAGGCACTTCGCCTTAATGCTGCAGACAATGTTGCAACCTTGCTGGAAGATGCCGGCAAGGGTGAGACAGTTCTGGTGATCTCCGAACAGAACGAAACCTTGGGAGAGCTGGAACTTTTGCAAGCTATTCCCTTCGGCAACAAAGTCGCGCTGCGCCCCATGAAACCAGAGGACCACCTGATTAAAGGTGGCGTCGCAGTCGGCAAAGCAATCAAACCTGTTCCTCAGGGTCAGCTTGCTCACGTTCAAAATATTCGAAGCTTAAATCTGGATATCCCTGAGGTAATGATCAACGAAATCATCACCCAAATGGAAATTGAGGTGGACTGATGCAGACGTTCAGAGGCTATCAGCGAGAAGATGGATCTGTCGGCATCCGCAATCTCATCATGGTTATCGCTGCTGATGAGTGCGCGGAAGGCATCGCCCGTGCGATCTCCGAGAAGACGCCCGGTACTGTTGTCGTCACCAATTACAATACCTGCATGTATGGTGGCAACGAAGAGATGATTGGCACCATGATCAATGCAGCGACCAACCCGAACATCGCCGGGGCGCTGGTGATCAATATGGGTTGTGGCAGCATTACACCCGACCTCGTGGCTGGGCCGATCCGTGCAACCGGGCGTCCCGTAGAGACCCTCACCTGCATAAAAGAGAGCGGAACAGTTTCGACCATTCGCGAAGGGTTGAAGCGTATTGCCAAGATCGTAGAACATGCAAACGCAACACCGATGGTTGATGCTCCAATTAGCAAACTTCTTGTGGGCATCAAATGTGGTGGCTCAGACACTAGCTCTGGCATTGCTTCCAACCCAAGTGTTGGTCTTGCTGCAGATAAGCTGATTGATATGGGAGCTTCCGCTGTGGCGGGAGAGCTGCTGGAGTTGCTTGGCTGTGAGCATATCCTCAAAGAGCGGGCTGTAACCTTAGAAGTCTCTGAGAAAATCAACCAGCTGATCAGTGATGAAGAAAAGCGCTGGCATGTTGAGGGCACTCAGGTCGAAACCATGAGCGTTGGCAACAGCATCGGCGGTTTGACAACTATTGAAGAGAAGTCGCTCGGAGCTCTTGCAAAGACCGGTACCAAGCCAATTCAGGATATCTTGCGCATCAATGCGACTAAGCTGGAGAAACCAGAGGCTCCAGGCATGTACATGTCTGAAACGACAATGCTTTGTGGCGGGTCAGCAATGCATTTTGCAGCACTCGGCTGTCAGGTGATCCTTTGGACCACTGGTGGGGCCGGGTTCAATAATCCAATTGTTCCCGTCATCCGCGTCAGTGGCAACAGCCAATTGATCAATGAAGACATTGATATTGATGCAACCGGCGTCATGCGCGGTGAAGACAGCCTTGAGAATGTCTCTGAGCAAATCCTGAAAACACTTGAAGGCGTGATCAATGGCGAGAAAACCGCCATCGAAGACTTTGGCTACGCTTACTGTTCACTCATTCAGAAAGATCAGCGCGTCGAGCGTTTGCTTTCCATCCCCGCAGAATAATTAAAACAACGCGCAGGCCTTCTTGGAGGACCGGCGCATCAGGGAGAATAAAATGAAGATCACTGATGTTGAGGTCATCCATCTTCGCGTCCCGCTGCTCGCACAAAATTGCGAGTGGGGCGAAGATGCACTGATCGTACGCATCCACACCGACACTGGTCTGGTGGGGCTTGGGGAGTCAGACAGCTCGCCAACCGTGATTGCAGCACTCATTGAAGCACCGCAATCCAACTTGTATTGCACCGGACTCAAGTCCCTGCTGATCGGCGAGAACCCGCTTGAAATCAGCCGCTTATGGAACAAGATGTATTGGTCCAGCAACTATGTTGGTCGTCGCGGTGCTGGCATTCATGCCATGAGCGCTATCGATATTGCACTGTGGGACATCTCCGCCAAGCACTATGGTGTGCCACTGCATATTCTGCTGGGAGCGAAGTACCGTGACCGGATTCCGGCTTACGGCACTTTCATCCCGGCAGATAACCCAGAAGATAACCGCAAGATCGCACAGGATCTGGTCGCGAAAGGCTTCACTAGTCTGAAATTCGGCGGCGGCATTCTGGGTGATGATCCAGACACTGATTATGAGATTGTACGCGTCGTACGTGAAGCAATCGGTCCAGACATCGAGCTACAGATCGATCTTGCCACCAAGTGGCGAACTGCCTCTCATGCTTTGCATATGTGTAAGCGTCTGGAACCTTTCAATCTGCATTGGATTGAAGAGCCAGTCATGGCTGACGATGAACGTGGCTATGTGAAACTTGGAGCTCAGGCTTCTCAAAAGATTGCGGGCGGTGAGGCTCTGACCACATGCCGTGAGTTCCACGACATGCTGGAGCGTTGTGAGCCAGACATCATTCAACCAGACATTACGCGTTGTGGTGGCATCACCGAGATGCGCAAGATTTATGACATGGCGCAGATGCGCGGTGTCCAACTCATTCCTCACGGGTTCAGCACAGATATTCTGCTCGCTGCATCTGTGCATTTCCTTGCCTCCTGCGAGCAAGGAAACCTGATGGAATACTCCCAGAGCAATAGTCCGCTTGTTGCGGGTAACGGGCTGGCTAAAGAGCCAGTGGTCTTCGCTGAGGGGCAGCTTGTTGTTCCTGATCGCCCAGGCCTTGGGATCGAGCTGAACGAAGACCTAATCAAAAAATATCAAGTGAATGCACAACCTGCTTACGCTTGAAGATGGAGGAAAAACAAATGTCTAACACTGGGAAAAGATTAGACACCTTACTGCTTTCAATAAGTCTAGGGTTTGTCATCGCCATTGTTGCTGGCCTGACAATCTTCCCTGAAAAGGGCAACGAGATAGCCAACTACCTGTTCGCTTCATTCAATGCGATCTTCGGCACGCCTGTGCTGCTGCTTGTGTTTGGGTCAGTTATCTTTCTGGCTGCGCTTGGTATCAGTAAATACGGTAATATCCGTCTGGGAGAAGGTAGCCCTGAGTACAGCACGTTCGCATGGGTTTCCATGATGATCTGTGCAGGTCTGGGTTCTGCAACAGTATACTGGGCCTTTACTGAGTGGGCATACTACTTCAACGCCCCTCCTTTGGGAGTTCAGACTGGTACGACTGCTGCTTATGAGCTTGGCACTGCTTACAACCTGTTCCACTGGGGCTTCAGCGCCTGGGCAGCTTACTGCATTGTCTCTCTGCCAGTTGCTTACCACTTCCACGTTCGTAAGAACCCTGGTCTTAGCCTTTCAGCTGTGTGTACTGCTATCCGTGGTGACAAGCCAGTCACTCCGCTTTGGCGCTTGATCAGCCGTGTGATTGACGTGATCTTCATCTTCACCATCTTCGGTGCACTTTCCATCACACTTGGTGTGTCTGTGCCGATGGTTTCTGAGATCTTGTCTTCTCTGATCGGTATTGAGCCTACCTTCAATGTGAATCTGGTTCTGATCCTGATTATCTCCGCATTCTTCTCTCTGAGTTCATATGTGGGCATTCAGAAGGGTATGGCACGTATCAGCTCCATGAACACATATCTGGCAATCGGCTTCTGTATTGCTGTGTTCCTGGTTGGCCCAACAATGTTCATTGCGAAATCTACGGTGAATGGTCTTGGCATCATGATCCAGGATTTCATCCGCATGAGCCTTTACACTGATCCGGTCGAAAATGGTGGCTTCCCAGAAGGTTGGACAATCTTCTATTGGCTCTACTGGATCACCTACACTCCATTCGTATCCATCTTCGTGACCAAAATCTCCAAGGGTCGTAGTATCCGCGGCGTTATCACGAACATGCTGCTGAGCGGTAGTGCAGGTTGCTTCTTCTTCTTCGGTATCCTTGGTGGTCTGTCTCAGTCAGCAAACGTAACCGGTCTTGTTGATGTGGCTGGTCTTGTAGCTTCCGGCGAAGGAAATCAGGCGATTGTTCAGGTCATGAACACCCTGCCACTCAGCGCGATCTTTATCGTTCTGTTTGCGCTGGTCTCCGTTCTCTTCCTGGCAACCACTCTGGACTCTGCAGCCTTCACCATGGCAGCGGCTTCTACAAAGGGTATGAAAGAGAACGAAGAGCCATCTCCAATGCTGCGCCTGTTCTGGTGTGTAATGCTGGCTGCAGTTCCACTTGCGATGATGTTCATTGACGCCCCACTGAACACCATCAAAACATGTGCCATCGTAACCTCTATCCCACTGATGTTTATCATCAGCTACATGGTTTACGGATTCATCAAGTGGATGCGTGAGGACTTCGCTTTAACAAGTGGCGAAGATATTCTCCGGCAGTCCCGCGAAGCAGCTGGTGCTGTTCCTGCGGAATAAGCTTCCTCCTCAGGCAAAGCAAAAGGGCGACCTTCGGGCCGCCCTTTTTTATGACTATCTCAAATCTTCACGCACTGTCAGTCATCAGTCGCCAGTTTGACATGTTCATGTTTCAGCTTATGGCCCATTTCAGTGAAGGTACTGATATTCTCAATAGCGAGTTTGCGGGCTTTTTCCGCCTCACCAGAACAAATCGCTTCGACTAAACCAACATGGGTGTTCGCACTGTCTTCAATATCAAAGTCAAAGTGCGTGATACGAATATAGATTGAAAGCTGGTTGATCACACTCTTGTACATGTGTGCCAAGCGCGCGCTCTCACTCAATTCAATGATCAGTTTGTGAAGCTCAAAGTCATAGAACGTGACTTCTGTAAGGGATACACCGTCTTGCTGACAGATCTCCTTGAAGACTTCAAGTTCCTTGCGCAGCCGAACGGCCTTTTCCGGCGTGATGGTTTCAGCTGCCATTTGAGCAGCCTGACTCTCCAACGCAACACGGAGATGGTAGATTTCCCAGATATCATGGTCCGTCAGTGTCGTCACACTCCAACCCGCGTAAGGCTTCTGTGAAACAAGACCTTCGCTCGAGAGTGTGTTCAACGCCATGCGCACAGTTGTGCGTGAAAGCTCCAGACCTTTCGCGAGCGTACTTTCCGTAAGCTTGTCACCTGAGACATAATGACCCGCCAAAATCTGCTGCCTCAGAAAATCTGCGGCCTGCTCCTCAAGGCTTTGTTTTGAAATCTTCATTGGAACTCAATTGCGTCCGTCGTGTTCACTCTCTTAGTTGAGCTGTATCACCATTAGCTTGCTGAATAAATGACGAGTTTCTTGCGCCAGATATTTGCGCTGTGATTATTGTAGGATCAGTTGGATTTAGATATATTTTGCGCGTGCACTGGCAAAAGGACGGTGTCGGGTTTGTTTTCAGCACCGGCAAAGTTTTTAATGACTCTAAACTAGGAATGGTTTATTGTTGAGTTAGAGATGCATATTTTTATTGACGACAGACACCGGAAGACGCATAGCTAATATTATGAGACTCACTCAACAAACCAACTATGCTGTACGTGCCCTGATGTATTGTGCGGCAAATCCTGGCAAGCCAAGCAAAGTTGCTGAGATCGCGGCTTCGTTTTCCATGTCGGAAACTCACCTTTTCAAAATCATGAAGGTGCTCGTTGACGCTGATCTGATGAAAACCATCCGAGGGCGTAACGGTGGTATCGTGTTGCCGCGTCCAGCTGAGCAAATCAGCGTAGGTCAGGTAGTACGTGCGACTGAAGAGTCATTCCTTCTTGCAGAGTGCTTTGACAGTGGCCGTCAGGACTGCCCACTCGTCAACCATTGCGGTTTCAACTCTGTTCTACATGAAGCGCTGGAAGCATTCCTCGGTGTGCTCGACAAGTGCACGATTGCGGATCTTGCTGACAACCGTGCGAGCATTCGCCACCTGTTGCAGATTGAAGACCCACTCCTGCCAAAGAATATGGCTGCTGCTGAGTAAGCGCGCCATCAGCGACGAGATAATCAGGCAGCGAACATTCGCTGCCTTTTTTGTTATCGTGCTTTAAAGACTATCGGCGCTGTTCTACTGATCGTATTGTTCCTCATCGAAGTCGGAAATGCTGGGAATGGTGCAGCGGCCTTTAGGGCTTTCAACGCGGCCTGATCAAATCGCTTATTCCCACTCGATCGAGATAGCTTAATTCCCGTTACAGCCCCATCTCTGTGTACGACAAAACTCACACGGACGATGCCTGACTTCTTCCGGTTCTTCTCTCGTCTCGGGTACCGTCTATCCGCAGCACGCTGGATCTTCTTTTGCACCTTGCCCCAGTAATTGCTTGTCGCAGCATTGCCAGCGCTGTCACCGGAGCCCGCAATGTTATTGCCATTCTTCGAGGTATTGGAGCCTTTTCGTGCGACCTTGGAGCCTCGAGCAGAATTGACATCCGAGTTACCTGCTTTCTTGGCAGGCTCTTTTTTGGCTTTTGCAGGAGCCTTCTTTGCGGTTTTCTTAGGCTTGGTTTTCTGCGGCTGCTTTGGACGTGGCGGCGCTGCTCGCGGGACTGGAACAGTTACTGCAGCAACTTCAGTCTCAACGGGCTTTGCCTCAAGCTCTTTCTTTTCATCAACGGGTTCAGCAGACTTCTTTTCTACCGGCTTCAGTTCTTCCGGCGTTTCCTGCTCCACCACTTCCAGTTTTTCTGGTTGAGATGGTTTGGCTTCCTCCGGTTTGATTGGGTCTTGTTGCTCTTTCAGCTTTACAGGATCAACGTCCTTGGTTGGCTCTAATGGTTCTTTCTGCTCAACAGGAAGAACTTTTGCAACTTCGACAGGCTTAACCTCCTGCACTTCCGCAGGTTTGATTTGTTCAGGCTGAAGCTGAAGTTTAAGCGGTTCAATCTCTTCCTTTGGCTTGATTGGCTCAATCTCAGCCTTAATAGTAACACCTTCAGCAACAGGTACTGGCAGCGGCTTCACAGCCTGCGTTACGATCGGTTCGATTGGTGTAATCTCTGCTTTTGCCAACTCAATTGGCTCAACAGCCTCAATCTCTTTGACTTGCTCAACCGGCTTTTCAGCTTCTATCTCACGAGGCTCGATTTCATCTGATTGTTCAAGCTCAATCGGTTCGACAACTTCCTTGGAACCTGCAATGAGATCCTCAATTGATCCAACGACAGAAAGTGACGTTGACCGGGTTGAGGCAACTTGGACTTCAGGAGCTCTTGTATAGAACCAAGCAAATCCACCTGCGTGAACACTGACTGACACGAGTAAGGCGGTCGTGAGGGCTGAGCCACCGATTTTCCTACGAATTCCCTTCTTCATTGAGCAGCCCTTACGGTGACCAATGTGATATCGGAGAATCCTTGCTTTTTCAGCCCCGCAAGGGTTCTAGCAAGTGTCTGACCAGAAAGTGCCTTGTCAGCAACAACCATCAAAGGATCTTTGTTGCCCTCCAGCGGCATCAGGTCCTCGACAAGAACTGGCTTTTCATTTTGGGTTATCGTTCCATCAGGCGCGATGATCAGCGCTCCGGCAATAAGCTCACGACTAGATTGCTCCTGCGTTTCTGCAGGGCTCACGTTTTTTGCATCGTCTCTATCAATTGAACCTGCAAAGAGGAAGAAGATGAGCATCAGAAACACGATATTGATCAATGGGATCGTGTTCTCAAATGTCCTCTTTTGTGGTTTTGTCTTCAGACGCATTCTTTAAACTTCTTATTTCGCAATATTCTGAATTCAATTGCCAACGATCGTCGCTGACCAGCCTGCTGTTTTAAGCATCTCAAGCGCACTCACGACATCTTGCACCGTGGAATCCTTGGCAGGAATGATCGCCACAGGTCGTATTTTTTCGATGCCTGCGTCGCTGAGCGTCGCGATCAAAGCCTCAACCTTTACCCGATCACCATTCACCGACAGCTGTCCTTCTCCGAAAACTTGCAGAAGGATTGGGGACTGCTCCATTTGTCCTGCGCCTTCTGCTCCCGATGTCACATCTAACTTTTGATAGATCGAGAACGTTGAGGCGAGCATGAAGAACATCAGCAAAAGGAAGATCACATCAATCAGAGATGTGAGGCCAGGTGCACGGCTTCGTTTTGGAGCCTCACTAAGGCGCATCGTGGACTACCTCAAAGCGCGGCTGGGTTCCAACCTGTTCCGCTTCTTCAGTTTGAGTGGCGATGGACGTGACTGCCCCGGTGAAGAGTTCGGTTACAATCTTTTCCATTGCCCCCTGCTCGCGTTCGATGCGGCCTTCGAACAATGACAACATCACGGAAGCTGGGATTGCAACGGCCAGACCAACGGCTGTTGTCAGCAGCGCAACCCAGATGCCACCAGCCAGAGTAGATGGATCGACCTGCGAACCAGCGTCAGCCATAGCCTGAAACGCCCCGATCATACCAAGCACTGTTCCGAACAGACCGAGTAGAGGAGCAATCTGAGCAATCATGTCCAATGCCCGCAGATAACTGCGGAGATCCGCGAGATGCGTGAAGCAAACGCGCTCGACATCTTCCCGGACTCTTTTTTCAGGCACCTGCGGTTTCATGAGACCGCGCATCGCATGTGCGAGAACATCGGAGACCGGAGAGCGATCTGTTACCACGATCCTGTAGGCCTGATCACGCTTGCCGACGCGCCAAAAGGCCACGGCCTGCTCAGCTTTACGATGACGACCAACACCTGCAATCCAGAACTGCCAGAGTTTTGCGATGACAATTGTTAGAGCAAGTACGCTGACAACCAGCAGCAACCCAACGACCACGCCACCTTTTGCAAGCAGATCCATAACAGGTGTCATTGCTGCGGTCAGGCCCAGGTTTTCAATCATGGCATTCATTCTGGAAATCTCGTTGTTTTTCTAATTCGGTTCTGCAGCGGTTCAGAGTGTTAGTTCTATCGCAGCGCGAGAGGATACATTCAATGAGTCTAAGCAGCTAGCCGGAGATACATTTTCAGCTCCCTCACACTGGCTGACATCATTGATGAGCAATGACGAGATGTCTGCACAACTACTGGATGGGAGGTCATACTGCTGAACTCGCGTCTTTCCGGAAGGAAGACGACCTGTCTTCATGCTCAGGAAATCAGAGATTCCACCTGTACTATCAAAGACTACCAAGTCCAATGCCAGTTGATTGATCTCATCTTTAAGGTGATTGCGAACAAGAAGACTTACACGACACCCGTTCTGAGTGCTCTCAGCTTTGTTCAACTGGAGAGCGATCACTGGTTCTTTTGTCGTGTTTGCTGCTTCAGCTGCAGTTATTTGCGTTATCCACAAGGCAGCAAGAGCAAGAGAAAACAGCTTAACCAACTTATTCATAGGACCCCAACCCAAAAATTAAAACTTAGTTGCAAATGCAAATCAGTCGCAGATATCAAGGATATCGTGGGCTGGCTGGCTGTTGAGGGAGAGAGTAACAGCTGGCTTGCGCATCGATACAAATCCTACTCCAGGACGGTTTGCGGGAGGACGCGATCTCCAGCAATTATTGAGTAGGCATTGCACTTGTAATAAAACATGAATATGAAAGTCAAGAAATAAACGCGATAGAGTCCCCCCTAGCTCTTGAGGGTATCGCGACCATCCACGCTAGCCAAAATTGGGGAAAGGCTGAGGCGAATGACTGATATGGAAAAAGCTCAGGAAAGCTCACAAAGTCAGCCACATGAGCGCACTGTTGATAGCAAGGCACTCTTTGGCGATGAGCGCGAGATCACAATCTCCCATCGCGAGGATAACTACCGATTGTCGATCACGAAACTTGGCAAGTTGATTCTTACTAAGTGACGAACTTGTCATGAAAAAAGCCGGCCTGAGATGAGGCCGGCTCTTTCCTTATTTTGACTGTTCTGAACCTTAGTTCAGAGCCTGCTGAAGCGCGAATGCATCGCCTTCGACCTTAAACAGGCCGTAGGAACCAGGAACGTCACCTGCATTGTCGAAGTTTAGGTCGCCAGAAGCGCCCTTGTAGTCGATGTCTTTGCCAGCTGCGATCAGCTCGACTGCTTTCTTCCATTCACCTGGAAGAACAGCTTCGCCCTGTCCGTTGGACACAGCAGCCATCGCTTCAGAAACCTTCGCAGCCTCGCCACCAGCTTTTTCCAGAGCCAGAGCCATCAGGAATGCAGCATCGTAGGAGTTGGATACGAAGATTGCATCCGGGTTGCCGCCAACGGACTTGTAAGCTTCGTTGAAGAGCTCAAGGCTGTTGGACTTCTCGCCTACTGGAGAAGAAGCAATGAAGGTGGTCAGGTTTTCTGCGCCGAGTTCACGGATGATTGCGTCAGACTTCATGCCGTCGCCGCCAACGAAGTTGGTGAAGAAGCCGTTTTCCAGTGCCTGACGCAGGATAGTCAGGCCAGTGCCATCACCGTAATCGAAGATTACAAGCGTATCTGCGCCACCACGGGACAACTCAGCAAGGTTGGAACGGTAAGATGCCTTACCTTCTTCATGTGCTGAATATCCAGCGATCTCACCGCCATTTGCTTCAAATTCAACTTTGAAGGCATTTGCCAGACCGCTGCCATAGTCGTTGTTGAGGTAAGCAACAGCAACTTTCTTTGTGCCGAGGTTCAACAGCGTACGAGCGAGAGAGCGGCCCTGGAAGTCATCGGAAGGTACTGTACGGAATACCTGACCTTTGTCTTCCAGACCTGTGATTTCAGGGGAAGTGCCTGATGGCGTGATCAGAGTAATACCAGCCGGAACGGTCACAGAGTTTGCAACTGCCAGAACTGAACCGGAGCAATGTGGGCCGATAAGACCTGCAACCTGCTCAATGTTTACTAGCTTGGTAGCGGAATCCACGCCGTTCTGTGGGTTACACGCACTATCGCCTACAACAGCTTCGAGCTTCTGGCCTCCCAGAATGCCGCCCTGCTCGTTCACCTGCTGAATTGCCAGCTTTGCAGAGTCCAGCATTGGTGGAGCCATAGCCGCGATTGGGCCAGAAATGCCTCCTAGAAGACCGACTTTTACATCAGCCTGAACAGCGTTGGATGCAAGTGCAGTAGCGCTGAACAAGCCTGCTGCCAATGCGATTTTCTTAAGCATCAGTTCACCTCCAAAGAGCCCTGCTTCAAATACTATCCGGATTGACCAGGGCGTTAAAATTGATTTCCATGAGTGCTGGCGTTACTTCGCTGCACTTTCTTGTTTTTGAAAGGTTTTGACTTCTGGACTGCCAGCTGTTCCCTGAGGTTCCGGCAAGATTCCTTCCGGTCTGAACCGGAGGACCAATTGCAGAAGCAAGCCAATGATGAATACGCGCATGTATTTGGCTTTAATGGCGTATTCTGTTGGCAGTTGATCCGTTACAAACTCTGACGCAGACCAGATGATCCAGACAACAGCAACGCCGAGAAGGGCTCCGCGGTTGTTACCTGAACCGCCGAGGATCAACATAATCCAGATCAGGAATGTGGCGATCATCGGATCAATGGCTTCTGGGGTTATGGACCGGTTAAAGTGAGCAAACAGCGCCCCACCAAGTCCCATCACAGCAGCACCGAAGATGAACGCTTCCAGACGACGAGCCTTAATATCCTTACCCATCGCAGTTGCCGCGTCTTCGTTGTCACGGATACCGCGCATCATGCGTCCCCAAGGCGCAGAGATCTGACGCTCGATAGCCCAGTACACGACGAGCACGATGGCAAAGACGAGAGCGAGATAAGCCAACTGAGAATAGAGATAAGACAGATCACCAAATGGACGTGGGATCTTGTTCACACCACGTGCGCCACCTGTCATCCAACCTTCTGACTTCACGACAAGACGTATGATCTCCGCCACGCCGATTGTCGCGATTGCAAGATAATCAGAGCGGAAACGCAAGCATACCTTGCCGATTGGCCATGCAATTGCGCCAGCGGCGATCATCGCGCCGATCCAACCGACAACGACAGGTAGCTGGTAGCCACCCAGATGAACAGCGGATTCTGGCGCTGTGAGCAGTGCGGATGAATAAGCTCCAACAGCGAAGAAGCCCGCAATACCTGCGTTAAAGAGACCGGAAAAGCCCCATTGAATGTTAAGACCGAGGGCCAGAAGGGAGTAAATGCCGATAAAGATCGCCATGAACACCGCGTAGTTAAGCAGACCGATGAGTTCCATAGTTCATCTCCCTCCTACAGAACTTTACCCTTGAGCAAGCCGGTTGGCCGCACAAGAAGGATGAGCAGGAGGATCGCAAACGCCATAGCGGCCTTGTACTCTCCCGGGATAAACAGAACAGATGTTTCTTCAGCTATGCCAACAATTAAGCCACCGATCACGGCACCTTCTACGCGACCAACACCGCCAAGAATTGCAGCTGCGAACATTGGCAGAAGCATTGTCCAGCCCATGAGCGGTTTCAGCTCTGTGTTGATGCCGAGGAAGAAACCGGAGGCAGCGCACAAGATGCCTACAATACCCCAAGTCAGCATTGTAATTTTGCGGTTATCGACACCCGAGAGCAACGCAAGGTCAGGGTTGTCAGACATGGCACGCATGGCCTTGCCCCACTTGGTTTTCTGCAGAAACGCCCACAATACGCCGACAATCACGAACATTGCTATGATGGTGTAGATCTCACGATCACGGATGCGGATGCCCCAGTAATCGTCAGGTCTGACGATACCACGGGTGTAGGTTTCCGTATCAACACCCCAAACCACCTGAACCACGGCACGCAGCATCAGAGCGATACCCAGTGAAGACATCACTACGATGATCTTTGGGCGCTCGGAGAGATAGTCGTAGAATAGCTTGTCGATGCCGATGGCCATAAACGCGCAAACAACCATAGCAACGGGAAGAGCAACCCAAGGGCTAACTCCGAAGATGGTCACCACTCCGAGGGCTGCAAATGCGCCGAGCGTTGCGAGGTCACCGTGCGCAAGGTGCGCAAATCTCAAGATACCGAATACCAGCGTGATACCAACTGCGCCCAAAGCGTAGATTGAGCCCAGTACGATCCCCGGCATGAGGTAAAAATTGACGAATTCCATGAATGGCATTGGATTTTCCCTTATTACCCGCCGAGGAACATTTCAGCGACTTCACGATCTGCGAGCAGCTCTTGCCCTGTTCCTTCATGCCGGTTGCTTCCAGCTGCAAGAACGTAGCCTTTGTCAGCAAATGCCAGCGCTTGCTTGGCGTGCTGCTCTACGAGCAAGATCGAAAGACCTGCATCACGCAGGTTGCGGGTGATCTCAAAAATTTGCTCCATGTATTTTGGAGAGAGACCAGCGGTCGGCTCATCCAGCAAGAGCAAAGACGGGTTGAGCATCAATGCGCGGCCCATTGCCACCATCTGACGTTGACCGCCAGACAGGTTTCCAGCCAACGCACTGCGGCGCTCTTTGAGATCAGGGAACAGGGTGTAGACCCTTTCCAAGCTTTCAGAAATGTCACCTTTCCGAAGGAAGGCCCCCATTTCGAGGTTTTCGTGAATGGTCATCTCACGGAAGATGTTGTTGACCTGAGGAACGTAACAAACACCGTGTTGTACAATACGGTTTGGCTTCCAGCCTGCGATGTCTGTTCCGTTGACGACAATAGAACCGCCACGGACCTTCAGAAGACCAAAGATCGCCTTCATCGCTGTCGACTTGCCAGCTCCATTCGGGCCGACGATTACAACAATTTCCTGCTCGGTTACTTGCATGTCGACACCCTGTAGGATGTCCGCATCGCCATATCCGCCACGAACACCAGTCATAGTGAGGATTGGTTTGCCGGAGTACTTTTGTTGCACGGAGTTCTTTGACATTGGTTGCTCTGCAATTGCTTGAGACGTCATTAGAGTGCAGCCTCCCCAACCGTTTCACCGAGGTAAGCTTCAAGCACCCGCGCATCAGAACGAACGGTCTGGAAATCGCCTTCGATCAAGACAGAGCCTTCCGCCATACAGATGACAGGATCGCAGAGCTTCTCAATCATCTCCATATCGTGCTCAATCAGGACAAATGTGTAGCCGCGTTCCTGGTTCAGGATTTGGATTTTATCTTCAAGGCGGCGTAGCAATGTTCTGTTAACACCAGCGGCTGGCTCATCCAACAGCACCAGCTTTGCGTCAGTCATCATTGTACGGCCAAGCTCAAGAAGCTTCTTCTGCCCGCCAGACAGATTACCTGCACGCTCATTTACAACATGAGACAGCTCCAGAAAATCCAGTGTCTCCAAAGCTTTCTGGCGTACTTTTTCTTCTTGCTTCTTCACGCTGCCAAAGCTGAGCCAGTTCTGGAATAAGTTCTCACCTTTTTGAGAGGGCGGAACCAACATGAGGTTTTCGAGAGCTGACAGACGATGAAACTCATGCGGGATCTGAAATGTGCGTACCAAGCCCTTATGAAACAGCTGATCAGAGCTGAGGCGCGTTACATCTTCTCCCAAAAATTTAATTTTTCCAGCAGTTGGCTGAAGAGCACCAGCAATCAAATTAAACGTTGTGGTTTTACCAGCTCCATTTGGACCGACTAAACCTGTGATTGTGCCCTTTTGAACCGAAAATGAGCAATTATTGACGGCTCTAAACCCGCCGAATTGCTTCGACAGCTGTTCGATTTCCAGCATTATTATCCCCCCAGACTGCAAAGGACTGGCGTTTTATTGTTGTCAAGCACCTACCTAATGCCCTTAGTAGCATATTATTTCAAGGCAGGATTCCGCGCCATTTGCAGCCTAATCACTCGATTATTGTGGTTCTATCTGGACAAGTTGAGTGAAACTTTCCAGATTCCACCTCCTAACAACCTTCCCATAAGTTGCGAGGAAATAGCTTCGACTGCGCATATATTGCCTGAAACATATAGATAATTCCACTTATATGCGCAGTTTGAAGTGTTTTTAGAACAAAATAATTTCACAAATTAGGTAATTTTCGCAGCAATCTTACAGATCGCTGCGTACCTGCCAAAGTTCTGGAAACAGCACAGTATCCAACATTTTTTTCAGGTATGGTGCACCAGAGGTGCCCCCGGTGCCCATTTTGCTTCCAATAATACGCTCTACGGTTGTGAGATGATTGAATCGCCACCGCCGAAAAAAGTCCTCAAAGTCGATTAGCTTCTCTGCTAGATCGTAGAAATGCCAATTATCACGTGGATTGCGATATATTATTTCCCAAGCCTTCTGAACTGACGCATCAGTTGTGTATGGCTTAGTGACGTCCCGGTTGAGTACTTCATCGGATATTTCGAAGCCTGCACGCGCAAGAGCACGCACCATCTGATCATAGATACCTGGAGCCTCGTAGATCTGATGAAGCCATGCTGAGACCTCCGGCATATGCTCATGTGGTTTCATCAGGGCTGGATTTTTGTTGCCAACCACAAACTCGATGGCACGGTACTGGTAGCTCTGAAACCCAGATGACTTACCAAGGCTATCACGAAACGTAGTGTAATCGCTTGGTGTCATAGTGCGCAGAATGTCCCATGCACTGTTGAGCTGCGCGAAGATCTTGTTGACGCGAGCCATTAGCTTTGAAACCTCAGCAAACTCATCCGCTGCCAAAGCTGAGCAAGCCTCCGACATCTCGCGGATCGCCAGTTTCATCCAAAGTTCTGCCGTTTGATGCTGAATGATAAACAGTAGTTCATCATGAGCTTCGGTCAACGGAGCTTGCGCACCCAACACGTCAGGAAGACGAAGGTAATCGCCATAAGACATGTTTTCTTTGAAAGAGAGCTCAGCCCCATGATGCTCTAATTTGCGATCAATACTCTCAACCATGCTTATGTAACCTTGCTTTTTTGGTGGTATTCCGGCTTATCCCAGAGATCACCTGCAATAATTTCTTCAAGAATTTCAGCAGCTTTATAAACTTCTGCAAAGGAGAGGTACAAAGGAGCAAACCCGAAACGGATGATGTTTGGTGCTCGGAAGTCTCCAATCACTCCACGATCAATGAGCGCTTGCATGACCGCATAGCCCTGCTCATGGCGGAATGAAACTTGTGAACCGCGCTTAAGCGGATCAATTGGTGACGCAAGTTCCAAATTAGGACAGCGGCGCTTGACCTCGGAAATGAACAACTCACTCAATTCGATGGATTTGCCCTGCAATGCCTCCAAAGAGGTTTCATCGAAGACATCCAAAGATGCATCCAGAGCGGTCATGGCAAGAACCTGAGGCGTGCCAACTCGCATCTGGTCTGTTTTCGCAGATGGGGTGTATCCCAGATCAAAGGCAAACGGCGCATCGTGCCCCATCCAACCCGTTAGCGGATTGCCTGAATGACTTTGATGTTCGGGTGCTACATAAACAAATGCCGGAGCGCCGGGACCACCATTCAGATATTTGTAGGAGCAACCAACAGCAAAGTCCGCTTTCGCTTCCTTCAGGTGGACCGGGAAAGCACCTGCAGAATGGCAAAGGTCCCACATCGCCAATGCACCAACGGAATGCGCTTTTTCAGTCAGCGCTTTCATGTCGTGTTTGCGGCCCGTGCGGTAATCTACCTCGGTGAGCATCATGACTGCAACAGTCTCATCAAGAGCGGCTTCAACCTCTTCCGGAGCGGCCAGACGCAACTCTATATCGCCGCCGGTCAGTTCTTTCAGACCTTGCGCCATATAAAGGTCAGTCGGAAAATTTCCAGTATCGGAGAGGATAACTTTACGGTCTGGGCGCATCTTGATGGCAGTCGCCAGAACTTTAAAGACATTAAGAGAGGTGCTGTCAGCGCAGATCAAAGTTCCATCATCAGCTCCAACGAGCTTTGCAATTCGGTTTCCAACTTTGCTTGGCAGGTCAATCCAGCCGTGGCAATTCCAGCCTTTGATGAGACTTTTACCCCATTGCTCTTCGACTGCACTGGCTAAAGCCGTAGACACATTCTTAGGTAAAGCCCCCAGTGAGTTTCCGTCCAGGTAGATAATCCCATCAGGAATTGAGAAAAGCTGGCGCAAACGAGCGAGCGGGTCAGCTCCATCTCTTTGCTCAATGCTTACTGCATCCAGTTCCACTATCAGCCCCCTATTATCGTTTTTATGATCACACTCTTTTTGGCATCAAATCAATACCGAGCTGCGATTCCATTTTTTAATATTTCAAGTTTAAAGTAATTTTAGCAACAGTCTTGCCATGAAGTCTAGGTAAAAAGTATTATCTGGAAATTTCAGAACAAATATTCTAAATATGTAGAAAAGGAAATAAATCTCGCTCAATCGGGCTGCAATCACAGCGATATCTTGCAATAGCGCTGAAAAAATATAAGCAGTACACTAGATAGTTAGGGGCAGATCCAACTTCCTACCAGAAACAAAGGAAAACTCTGCTCACGGCTGAAGATCTGGATCAAACAAAAAATGGAACAAGGCCGGATCACTGTTAAGGAAGAAACCCATGAAGAGTGCCCTTAGAAAGACAGAGGCACAAGTCTGGCCAGAACCAAAACGCCAGTTTGCTGCACTGCCTTTCAAGAAGAATAAAAAAGGTAAACTACAAATTCTTCTGATCACATCCCGCGAAACCAAGCGCTGGGTTCTCCCTAAAGGCTGGCCAATGAAGGATCTCACTGGTGGAGAAGCGGCCGAGCAGGAAGCCTTCGAAGAAGCTGGCATTAAAGGTGAGCTGACAGATCAAGCTGCGGGCATTTATCATTACCCTAAGCTTCGAGTCACCAAAGAGCCGATTCCTTGCCGCGTGAAGGTTTTTCCGTTGGAAGTGACTGAAATGCTCGAGGATTGGCCAGAGAAGGACGAACGCACGCGGAAATGGTTCTCCGTGAGCGATGCTGTTCATGCCGTTGATGAGCCGGAACTGAAGGCTCTGCTGGCAAACTGGTCACCTGAGAAAAACTAGGTAACAGCCTGGTTGTTAGGCATGCTCAGCCTTAAAGCGACGTTCCAGCCAACGAACCCCCTGTGAGACAATCAGGATCAACACCAGATACTCCAGCACAAGGACGCTGTAGATTTCGAGTGGTCGATATTCTGTGACGACTAGCTCATTTGCACGCCTTGTAAGGTCTTGCAGGCCAATCACAGATACCAAACTCGACATTTTCAGCATGTAGACAAGTTGGTTCCCAAGCGGTGGCAGCATACGGCGGATCGCGAGTGGGAGAATGATAAAACGTAAACGCTGAAAATAGCTCAATCCGAGCGAACGGCCCGCTTCGATCTGTCCCTTATCGACTGACTGTATACCTGCTCTGAAGATTTCAGCCTGAAATGCACTGTCTGACAAGGCAAGAGCCAGTACACCCGCCCAAAATACGTTGATCGAGATGTTTGCGACAACAGGCAAGCCGTAATAGACCCAGAAGATTAGCACCAGACTTGGCACTGAGCGCACCACTTCAACGTAAGTTCTGTTAAAGGCAACTCCGTACTTATTCTCTGAGAGCCCCGGCAGAGCAACAATAAGGCCAACAAACATAGAGATCGCGATTGCAGTGAGCGAGACGCTGACAGTTTCTTGCAGCCCGGCGATCATGAAACCGAGATTGACTCTTCCTGTCTCAGTATTTGGTGAGACTACATACCAGCCCCACTGATCTCCAGTGCAGCCCGCCAAAACGAATGCCAATGCGACGAGCACTGCTGCATTTCGGAAATTCAAGGTATCCACCTTCCAAATTTAAGAAGGCTGCCAACGGAAGCAAAACACGTAAGCAGCTCATGTATCTGCCTCAACACAGATAGATTGCCGGACACAAAACCTAGAGTGTCGTGCGCTCTTATACAAATCTTATAGGGACTTACCGCACACAATAAGTTGAAGTTGGTTTTCTCTCAAAAAACAGCGTTGTAGTTATCGCTAAAATGACTAGGTTTGGACTGGGCCAGATTCCAACTGCGTTTCAAGGAACTTTCATGAAGATGCTACGTTCATTTCTTACTGTAATTTTCGCCGTGGGCACATTGTTCTCCGGCTCTGCATTCGCGCAATCCGCGCTTAACAAAATTCTGGATTCCGGAGAACTGAAGGTTGGTACAACCGGAGACTGGAACCCAATGTCTGTTCGTGATCCTGCCAGCAATGGGTATAAGGGGTACGACATCGACATCATGAACGAACTTGCAAGCGATCTTGGCGTGAAGCTTACCTTTATTCCAACCGATTGGAAAACCTTGGTGAACGGTATCGTTGCAGGCAAGTACAACCTGACTGGGTCTGCCTCAATCTCTCCAAGCCGCATGAAAGTGGCCGGTTATTCTGAGAGCTACATTTCCGTTGAGATCCTGCCATATACGACCAGCAGTAAACTTGGTGAGTTCAACAGCTGGGACAGCATTAACCAAAAAGACGTTACGGTCGCAACCACACTTGGCACTACGTTTGAGAAGCTGAGCAAGGAATGGTTCCCGAATGCAACTATCAAGGTTGTTGAGGCCCCTGCTCGCGGTTATCAGGAAGTGCTGTCAGGTCGCGCTGATGTTTTCATCACCTCCAATATCGAAGGTGCGACGCTGAAAGCGAAGTTCAAGCAGATCACCAACGTGCCGGTTGCTGAAAGCAGAAATCCAACCCCAATCGCAATGCTGATGCCACAGACTGATCAGGTTTGGATCAATTACATCAACAACTGGATCAAGATTAAAAAAATGAATGGTTTCCTTGATGCGACAGCTCAGAAATGGGGACTGGCGCAGTAACAAACTGCTCATAAAAAAAATGCGCCTCGATTTGAGGCGCATTTTCTTTTGGCTTCATTGTACGCTTAAGCATCCACCTGAATAAACTTGGCGACCCAATCTTGCATCGCTTTGCGGTTTATATCGATCGATGTTGCCGCATGAGAAAGAGACTGCATGGCCTGCCACCAGTGTTGGCATTTTGGCTTCAGCATGAGCTCTCCACCGAACATACCTGCAAGCTGCTGAGCTTGAGAAAACGTAGTGGCATAGGCAACATCAACGAGGGTGACGTGATGACCTACGGCATAAGGCTCAGCGTCAATCATGTCTTCTAAGCGCTCAAACGCAACACTCATATCATTGATCAACTGCTTGTAGACTTCGTCCCTTGGAGGCTTGCCTGCTTTGATCGGAGCATAAAATGCACGAACAGATGGCTCAATGCGCGTATCGTGCAGGCCCATCAGAGCTCTGACTTTAGCTCGCTCGATAGGATGTTCTGGCAGCAGAGCTGGAGACGGTGCGGTTTCCTCGAGATACTCAAGGATCGCGTTTGAATCTGAAAGAGCGGCTTCACCATCCTTCAGGCCGGGGATAGAACCGGCTGGAACAATCTTCTTGTAGGCTGCTGATCCATACCCATCTGGAGGCGGTAGTTCGGCGTAATCCAGATCTTTCATGTCCAAAGCAATTCGAACTTTCGCGCAAAATACGGATTCTGGGTAGGCAAAAAATTGTATCATTGGATCACCAGATTGTGCTTAGCAACGGCGCTGATTTATGCGCACGCTTGGGAACATGCGGCAAACAAGAGCGCCTAGGAAGGAGGACGCAATACAATTTGTGTTGCACTGCAAACGTGGTGTTTTTAGCAGTCTATGAATTGTTTCGCCACTTCAACCTTTGGGTACGCTGTTTTTGGACGGCAAATTGCTTCGCCGCCGCAAGTGTCATCTTTGATAAGCTAGAGCTGCTTGGCGCTGTCCAAGTTCACCTTGAAGATCATTAGATCATCCCGACGCTCGACTTCACCTTCCAGCGAAATCAAAAGAGCGACCCAATCTTCAACCTCAGTGGTCAAAGGCTCACCATTCTCGTCAGCCAACACGAAAAACTCACTTCCCATAAGGGGCGTAGAGGTTACGAAAACGGGAGGAATACCACCAATGATGCAGAGATTTGCGCAGGCCTTGTGGGCTAAGCCAACACCTGGACGCATTGCGCCGTTGTAGCATTTGCCGTCACAGATCTCGCCAGTTAACCGCCATTTGCCTAAATGCTCTGCTGGTGCTGGTGTAAAGTTCTGAACTGGGTTTTCCGCAGCGCGAAGAGAGACCTTTCCTCCGACCTGCAGCATATCCAAATCACCACGCTTCAGCAAAATACCACCCGCATCAACCGGTTGCCCATCTAAAGGCCCGGCAAGTTGCTGCATACCCCGTTTGCCAACACCAGAAATCAGCATGGCATGCGGCTTGTCACGCCCATTTTCTCCGGCGGGAAGCCGGAGAAGTGGGTAAGGTTTTGCATCTACGTAGCCCGTAAACGTTTGATATCCAGCACCCCATGCAAAGCGGGCATCACCCGGGTCTGGGATAGACGAACCAACACCAAACGCCACGCCTGCTGCTGCGCCAACGAGGATTGCAGAGATCAGGAACAAGAAGCCTTGCAGGCTCTTTGGTGGCTTCTTCGCCCAACCGATAAAGAAGGGATCAGGTTTCTTTTTGGCCATCAGCTTCCCTCCATCATTATCGGAGAAACAGTAGGTTCAACATACGTTCCAGGTGGCTGAGCTTCTACGTTCAGCCACAAACGACCGTTTTCCAGTTTAAGGCGATATGTGGAAATTTTCTCTGTAAATGGTGGTGGAGATTTTCCATCTTCCAGGCGGTACTGATAGCCATGCCAAGGGCAAGTCACGCAGCCATAAACAATTTTGCCTTCTCCCAAAGGCCCATTCTGGTGGGCACAAACATTGGAGATCGCAGAGAGTTTCTTGCCATTTCTGAAGATCGCGACGCGCTCGTCATCAGTAATGGAGATAATTCTCGCCCGCTTATCAGGAACATCTTTTGGATCACCTGCATCCATCCAGGTGCCGCTGTCATCCATCGTATTCTGTTGCGTATCAAAGAGATGCTCTTTTCTTGCAGCAAGCAGATGCAAGGTAGCGACAAGCGCGACGGACGCCCCGACTGCAGTGGTCATGAAAGGACCAGCAGCGCTTTGCAAAGCGCCTAGTGCGACGTGGGCAACAACCAGCGCATACGCCAGATAGATCCCCATATGGAGTGTCTTCCAAAGCGTAGGCTTTAGGAAATGAAGCCAGAAATCATGACTTGTAACTGCGAGAATGGTCAGGATCAGAAGGGCAAAGACTCCGAGGATTTCGAAAGGGAAACCCAGGAAACGATCAAAGCTGGTATTTACAATGAAGACCGAGACGTAACGATTAATCGGCGAGAATGCATTGTACCAGCCGAGGATATTGTCGACATGGAAGTACGCGAGAACGCAAGTGATCACGCCTAGGTGACGGCGGTTATACAGAAGCGGCAGGAAGCGCTTGTCCAACCGTGCTAGCGGTCCGATACATAGAATGAACGTGAGCAGGAAGAAGACACAGGTTCCAAATGCCTGAGCTTTGTAGATGTCCCAATCAATCGGTCTTGTGACTGTCTGGAACATCGGCGCAACGTAGATGTAGATTCCCAGATATGCGCCAACAGTTGCCAAGACGACGGCATCATAGACAAATTTTGTACGGTTCCAGATTACCGGTACATATTTAACACTCACTGGTTTGCCTCCAGAGCCGACTTTGCTGTGTCGTCAAGGGGAACAGGCGGCTGTTCGTGCGTTCCTGTCGGACGCATCAAAAGCGCTAGTCCCAAAACGAGAGGAATAAGAATGGCCAAAATGAGCCAAATGGTGCGGTGGGCTTTTCTATAGGCGCGCTGCATTACTTCTTGGCCTCCTGCTCTTCGTGGAGTTCTTTTTCTTCTTTATCGAGCAAGATTTTTTCACCGGAGCGTTCCAGTGCAATCCAACGCACAATGACAACTGGCCAAAGAAGGATCAGCCCCGGGATAATCTGTAGGCGGAAGAGATAAGCTCCACGCGCAGCAAGTTCCACACGCCCCAGGCCGAAACTGATAAAAGCCAGAGCGACGACAAGACCAATCACGCAGTAAACTTGTGCAATCAGAATAATACCTTCAGCAACGATCATTTCTGCACCCTACTGATTTTGTGCTGCCGTTGTTGGCAGGGAGAATTAGTCATTGGAGCCGTGCCCTGCCCAGTTGATGCCAGCAAGCTCCGCCATATCCTTCTTCCAACTCGTGATGTCATCGATAGAGAAATCGGAGATATGTGCATGCCCACAGGCCCGGGCCATCACTTTCATCAGTTCAACTGAGGCCGTGAAAAACTTCTCCAAACGCTTTGCGGACTTTTCAACTTCCAAACGCGCAACCAGATGGTCTTTCTGAGTGGCGATACCGACTGGGCAGTTGTTGGTATGGCACGCTCTCATAGCGATACAGCCGATGGCCTGCATGGGCGCATTCGCCAAGGCTATTGCATCGGCACCCAAGGCCATTGCTTTCACGAAATCTTCCGGTTTACGAAGTCCACCGGTAATGACAAGCGTTACATCCCGTTGACCGCTGCGATCCAGATGACGACGCGCTCGCGCCAACGCCGGAATGGTTGGAACAGAAATATTATCTCTGAACACGAGCGGAGACGCACCAGTGCCGCCACCGCGTCCATCGAGGATAATATAATCAACGCCAACTTCCAGAGCGGCATCAATGTCTTTTTCGATGTGCTGTGCAGAAAGCTTGAAGCCAATTGGGATCCCGCCAGTTTTATCCCGCACTTCATCTGCGAACTTGCGGAAATCTGCAGGCTTCATCCACTCTGGAAATCTTGCAGGCGAGATTGCGCCCTCTCCCGGTGGCAACCCTCTCACCGCTGCGATTTTCTCAGTCACTTTCGCAGCTGGAAGGTGTCCACCAGTTCCGGTTTTTGCCGCCTGTCCGCCTTTGAAATGGAAGGCTTGAACTTTTTCCAGCTGGTCCCATGAAAAGCCGAAGCGCGCAGAAGCTAACTCATAAAAGTAACGCGTATTTTCTGCTTGCTCTTCTGGCAACATCCCACCTTCACCGGAGCAGATACCTGTGCCGACGCTCTCCGCTCCGCGAGCAAGTGCTATTTTTGCTGGTTCAGACAATGCACCGAAGCTCATATCTGAGACGAAGAGCGGGATTTGCAGGTGTAAAGGTTTTTGAGCTTTGGGACCAATAACGATATCTGTTCCAACGGGCTCTTCATCCAAACGCGGCGGCTTCTGCAGCTGCGCTGTCAGTATCTGGATGTCCTCCCATTGAGGCAGTTCTGTCGTTGGCACCCCCATAGCTTCAATTGCGCCGTGATGGCCCGTCTGCTTCAGGCCTGCACGTGCGTATGTTTGAATCAGTTTGTTATGGGGTTCTTCTTCCGTGCCATGAAAGTCCGCATACTCACCCAGATAGGCTTTGCGGAAATAAGGTTGCGGATTGTCCTTTGCCCATGCCTTCACTTCATCTTCATCAACATAGATGTTGCCGTCTTCAACGAAATGCGTGAACTTTCGCAGGCACTCTTTATTGTCATAGGCGCTGACGCCAGAATTCAGGCGATAATCCCATTGGTGCAGTCCACAAATCAGATTGCGACCTCTGACATATCCATCAGAAAGCAATGCACCGCGATGGAGGCAACGGCCGTAGAGGACGGAGATGTCCTCATCAAACTTTACGACAACGAGATCCACCTCGCTAACAAGTGCATGAGCAGGCTTACGATCTTCAAGTTCATCTAATGCAGCAACTTGCACTTTACGCATTAAGCGGATTCCTTACGCTTTGCAGCCCAACAGCTGTTTGAGTGCATTTCAAAATTCAGATCGCCAAGCTATTCTACGTACTTATCCATATCTGTTCTATTTAGCACAGTTGCAGAGTACATGTCCGAAACATCCCGGCGCATCAAAGTTGTAAGCTGAGAGTGTCTTAGAATAACTGCACATGACCTTACCCAAAGTTAGTATCTGACTTGCAAGAGACTATTACTGTTACGAGTAAAATGCATCTCAATCTGTTGCAGCTTCTCCCCCCAGATTACGTAGATAACACCCTAAAAACTTCAGTAATGACGGGATAGTAACGTTTAAACAAAGAAGCGTCAGTCTATCAAAATACACAGTGAGAAACACATGGGGGGGTAGAAAACAAACCCTGGAAAGGGGCTGGCTCTCTGAGGGTCTTAAAGAATAAGAGGACAAGGAAAGCCGCAGGCAATTAATGTTTGAACCCAAGCATTTCCATGCTTACTCTCACTGGAAATCATCCGTGTCTATGAGAGATATCCATGAAGATTGCAGCTGTTACCATCTCCGACCGCGCCAGTGATGGAACTTACGAAGACAAAAGTGGCCCAGCTATTCTCGCATACCTTGAACAAGCTGTGACCAGCCCATGGGAGCCCATCCATAAGATCATTCCGGATGGAATCGAAAGCGTCAGCACTACTTTGAAGCAGTTGGCTGATGAAGATGGTATCGACCTGATCCTGACTACAGGTGGAACAGGCCCCTCTCCTCGTGATCTGACGCCAGAAGCTATGGAACTGGTGATGGAGAAAGAACTTCGCGGATTTGGTGAACTGATGCGTCAGCTTTCTTTGAAAGAAGTGCCGACTGCAATTCTTTCGCGTCAGACAGCAGGAATTCGTGGCAAAAGCCTCATCATCAATCTGCCGGGTAAACCAGCCAGCATCAAGACCTGCCTTGATGCGGTGTTCCAAGCGGTGCCGTACTGCCTGGACCTGATCGGTGCAGGGCGCATTGAAACAGATCCAAACGTGATCGTGGCGTTTCGTCCAAAGGCGAAGTAAGTACTTTACTCCGGTATCCAAGTTGAATGGATTTCCTGGGCTTCTTGTCTACCCTTGGCGGGTCTTGTTTCATCAACTTTGCCAATGGAGATAAAGCACAGGAACTCCTCATTGTCTGAGAGACCCAGCCCTTTATGGAAGGCAGATGAGCGTGCACTGCTGCCGCTTGTAATCCGGGACGCATATCCCATTGCATGAGCTACAAGCACCATATTTTGCAAAGCTGTTCCTGCTGAGAGCATTTGCTCATATTGGGGAATGCGGGTCTCATCCGAACCGTGAAAACATCCGATCAAAACCAGAAGCACAGGCCCTTTGTGCGCTTTTTCCCGTGCACGAGTGAGCGCTTCTTCGGTTGGTTCATCTTGAACCTCTTCAACGGCCTTTACAAAAAGATCTCCCAGATCATTGCGTGCGTCTGTAGGGATCTCCAAAATCCGGAATGGATGTAGATGCCCGTGATCAGGAGCAGCTGCAGCGGCCTCAATTATCAGCTTCATCTCTTCTCTATTCGGACCAGGCGCTTTCATGAGCTTAAGTGATGCTGATGTGCGCGAACGAATGATCTCGACCAGTTGTTGAGCGTTCATGATAACGCCTCTCGCCTTTAACTATTTATAGAACCGTAGAAATTCGTTTTCATATTACCCAGAAGCTCCTCTCAGTGACAAGGAGATACAAGCTATACCTCCCCTTGAGCGATGACAGCCCATGGTTGAGGCAACTGGACAAATATGGAATTTACCCTAAGGTAAAGTGATATTTCCCGGTCGGTGACTGCAAACATATTGGGCGTCTATTATGGGTTTCTCTTATTTAAAGGTTGGTTTAGGTGCAGTCGTGATCGTAGCTGCAGCGGGATATGGCATCATTCGATCTGGCTATATTGCCCAATATGTTGATCAGTCCCAAAATCAGATTGTCGAACACACTCCCTATTCCATCAGCGCAGACGCACAGGCTTTGCACGACAAGCTGCGGATTGCAGACCTGCATAATGATGTTTTGCTCTGGGGCAGGAACATATCTCAGGAGTCAGAGATCGGTCACTCTGATCTGCCACGCTTCAAAAAAGGTAATGTAGGAGTGCAAATCTTCACAAGCGTTACCAAGTCACCTCGTGGTCAGAACTACAAGAAGAACTCAGCTGAGGCCTTTGACAACATTACCTTGCTAGGTTGGCTGCAAAGCTGGCCGTCTAACGCATTAAACAAGCTTTCTGAGCGTGCGCTGTTGCAAGCGCAGCGCCTTTACGATCTGGAGAAGAAGCATCCAGACGAGATTACCGTTGTGCATGATAGAGAAGAACTGGAAGCTGTCCTGAAAGCCAGAGCCCAAGGCTCCAAGATCATTGCTGGCATTTTAGGTACAGAGGGCGGGCATGCACTGGATGGTGACATCAAGAACTTGGACCGGCTTTACGAGGGTGGTTTGCGACTGATGGGCCTACAACACTTCTTCGACAACAAACTGGGTGGCTCCCTCCATGGTCAATCAAAGGCAGGCCTCACCGATTTTGGCAAGGATGTGGTTCGGCTTATGGAGAAGAAGGAGATGATTGTCGATGTTGCTCATTCCTCTCCAGCAGTGGTTGAAGATGTGCTGGCAATGGCTACACGACCAATTGTCGTTTCTCATACAGGTGTAAAGGGGATTTGTGACACTCCTCGCAATCTCACAGATGACCAGGTCAGAGCAATTTCAGCAAAAGGTGGGTTGATTGGTATCGGTTTTTGGGATGCTGCAGCTTGCGACATTAGCCCAAAGGGCGTTGCAGCTTCAATTGACTATGCTGTTTCAATTGCCGGTATCGACCATGTGGCATTGGGATCGGACTTCGACGGCTCTGTTACGACTGCGTTCGATACATCCGAATATGCGGTTTTGACGCAAGAACTTTTGAAAAGAGGTTTCACAGAAAAACAGATCGCAGCAGTGATGGGCGAAAACATCATCAGATTTTTGCTCGAGAACCTTCCACAAGGGCAAAGCGAAGAAGAAACTCTCGCCTCAAGCAATTAAGCGCTCGAAGAGTTTAGTAGGCACAATTCACCTATCTGATGAAGCGCATAAATTTTAGGAGAGAGAAAATTGGCGCACCGGGGAGGATTCGAACCCCCGACCCCCAGATTCGTAGTCTGGTGCTCTATCCAGCTGAGCTACCGGTGCGCTGTTTCTTGCGAACAAGAATTATATGTTGGCCTAGTGCTATTTAAACCATCTACTCTTTATATGAGAGTAAATGGCGCACCGGGGAGGATTCGAACCCCCGACCCCCAGATTCGTAGTCTGGTGCTCTATCCAGCTGAGCTACCGGTGCAGGCCGTGTTCCCTGCGGAACGGGGGTCTATGTAGCCGCCTTACTGGACCTTGGCAAGCGCTTTAGAGAAGTTTTTTGAAGTGAATTTGCGTTTTGGGGATAACAATTTCTGACTATCAGAACAAAGACGTAGGGCGTTGCAGCCTAAACGTGAGAAAAGCTGCACTTGCACAGTGCAACTTTTCCAGAGATTAGCCCTTGCTGCTGTCAGCAGGGAATAGTCTCGTAACTTTTTCAGCAGCTTGTACACCATGTTTGTATGGAAGCTGAATTTTGAAACAGGCTCCCGTGGTCACATCTTTTTCCAATGTGATCTTACCACCATGGGCCACAACAATCTCCGCAGCGATCGCAAGGCCCAATCCAGTGCCGCCAACCTTGCCTGAGGTCTGGAAGGCTTTGAACAGGCCTTCCTGCGCCTTGGCAGGTATGCCCGGTCCTGTATCTGACACATAGATAGAGAGCATATCCTCTTCTACTTCAGAGTGGATCTCGATCCGACACACGACCTCAGATGCACCTTTGGATGCTTCCATTGCCTGCACCGAGTTTCGACAGAGATTGAGAAGGACACGGAAGATCTGTTCCGGGTCAGCTTCCAGCTCTTGCGTCTCCGGCACATTCACATGCATCTCAATGCCCTTGGAATAACTGGAGAGGCCAAGAACCTCCTCCACATCACGCAGGACAGACGCCAGACGGATAACACGCAACTCTGGCGCAGCCTCCTGAACCTTGCCGTAGGAGAGCACTGCGCTGGTGTAACTGGCCGCCCGGTCAAGTGTCGCAAGGATCTTAGGTGCAACACGTTGTACGGTCGGGTCTGGCAGCAACTCCAGTCGTTCAAGAAACAGCTGCGCTGATGCCAGCAAATTCCGCATGTCGTGGTTGATCTTGGAAACAGCTAGTCCCAAGGCTGCCATACGCCGTTGCTGGTTCAATGTCTGGTTCAGAGACTTCTGCATGGACTGCAGCTGAATTTCTGCCTCACCCAATTCATCCGCACGCCCGCTTGGTTTGATAATTTCGCGAGCATTTTCCGGAGACTCAGCGAAACGCATCATGGAGCCGGTGAGCCGCTGTAAAGGACGCAACAGCAAAGAACGAATGGACAGATAAACGAGCGCTGCTGTCAGACATGAGATGAGAAGAGATAATTGCAGAATGTTGAGAGCATATTTCTGCAAATCGTCTCTCAGCAAAGAGGCTGGGAAAACCATATCCACTCTGCCGCCTGAACGCATATCAATATCGCCGATGACGCGGATCTGGCCGGTTCGCGTCCCAGTCAGGAACTGAAGGCTACATCCAATCGCGTCCCATGGAGAATCCTGCGTCATATCAATCGTCTTGGTGATGTTCATTTCGGAACTCTCCATCGCGATCAAATTACGACGCTCTCCAACGGCAAGAGAAATCGCCTGAGCGCCTGTTGCATCCAGCAGCTTTTGCTGGACTTGCGGAGACAGTGTCTCACTTTCTGACAACAAAGTTGCGGCAACACCGCCAACTGCCAAGCGGTCACGCAGCCAAGTGTTTCGATAATTTGCAATTGAAGGGACAAAAATAAGAACTTCACTGAGCATGACAAACAAGATTGTCAGCAGCAGAAGTTTGCCAGAGAGGCCCATTCCACCGCCAAATATTTTGCGGTGTCTGCCTTTCGGAGTTTCATCCGAGTTCAGCTTTTTCGGTGTGACCTCTGTTTCAGAGGCCACTCTCCCATTATTTTGAGCCATCCACCTACCTGATGAGTTGGTACACAATGATCGTGCAGCGCAAATTGTTGTTACGCGCTATGCCTTACTCATTTTTAGCAGATGACGTGTGCCAAGCAACACACTTCTCTCACAGCTGATCACAACTGCGTCATCCAAGCTTTCTTAGAAGCGCCAGAATTCTGCGGACCCACGGATTTTGGGGGGCATCCGCATAATACGTAAGTGCAGCCCTACGAATTGCTTCATTTAGTGTCGGGTACGGGAGGACCACTCCTAAGAGAGCACCGACTTTCAACTTCTGAGAGATCATCAAAGCCAGCAGACCAATCTGTTCACCAGCGCCTGGACCCACAATAGATGCTCCAACGAGCTGTCCTTTTCCGTTAGTCAGGAGCTTAACCTGGCCCTTGCCTTTGCCTTCAGCAAGCGCTCTGTCGTTTCCGGAAAACTCTGCGGTCAAGATTTTCAGTTTATCGCCCAGCTGTTCACGTGCTTGCTGCTCTGAAAGACCAACCTGTCCGATCTCAGGCTCAGTGTAGGTCACCGCAGGCATTGTTATGTTGTTGTGGTTGACCGGCATGCGGAACAGGATTGAACGAATGACAAGTGAGGCGTGTGCACCTGCCGCATGTGTAAACTGCGCTCCACCGGCGACATCACCAATCGCATAGACTTTTCGGTTTGTGGTGCGCAATCCATCATCTGCTTTGATGCCTTTGCGGGTGTATTCGATGCCAGCCGCTTCCAAGCCAAGAGAAGAGACGTTCGGCGCACGACCTGCCGCGATCAGAAGATGGGAGCCTTCAACGGTTCCTTCGGCTTCATCATCAACCTTGATGGTAACTTTTACACCAGTGTCAGTGCGTTCGACGCTATTCACCTTGGTGTTTGCAAGGATCTCAACACCTTCTGCTTCCATCTTCTCTATGACTTGAGCAGCATGTGCAGGATCGGTCACCGCCAATGGACGCAGCACTTCGATGACTGTAACACGGCTTCCCAAACGACGGTGAGCCTGTGCCATCTCCATTCCAATTGGCCCCGCACCAATAATGATCAGGTGCTCTGGGCGTTCTTTCAGTTCAAACAGATTTTCGTTGATCAGGTAAGGTGTGTTTTCGATACCAGGGATCGGAGGGACCGCAGCGCTGGAGCCAGTGGCAATGACAAACCGGCGCGCTTTGATGAGTTGCTCTCCGACTTTGACGGTATCTGCGGAGATAAACTCACCCGCGCCTTGAATAACATTTACACCCAAACCCTCGAAGCGCTCAGCAGAGTCATGTGGCGCTATGGTGGCGATAACGTCATGAACGTGATCATTCACCTTAGAGAAGTCGATCTCAGGCTCCTGAGCACCAACCCCAAATTTTTCGGATGACCGGAAGGTGGCCGCGGCTTTACCTGCTGCAATAATTGCTTTGGATGGGACGCAGCCATAGTTCAGGCAGTCACCACCCATCTTACCCTTTTCAATCAGGACAACATCCACGCCAAAGGCTGCTGCAGCTGCTGCAACTGAGAGGCCGCCTGAACCAGCGCCAATAACACAGATGTCTGGGGTCAATGTTTTTGCATTATTGTTATTTGTCATCGAGAAAGTCCGTAAATTTGAAATTGATCTGTTCTGAGAATTATTTGCCGCGAAAACGCTGAACAATCGGCGGGATGAGCGCAACCAAGCCAAGCGCTGCAAATGCCCAAATCAGCTCAGGCGTTATGAGTGCGGAGATCTCCACTTCGCATGTCCCAGCAGCTGAACAACCCGGATTTGCCTGCTCTTGCGCCAGGATCACACTATCCAGACCAGCCCCAACGAAGGCATAGGCGAATGTACCTGGGATGATACCAACGAATGTGGCGATCAAATATGTGCTCAACGGAACATGGAACAGTGCTGGTGCAATGTTGACGAGCCAGAACGGAAACACTGGAGTAAGACGCAGGAAGAGAAGGTAACTGAACGCGTTCTTGCGAAAGCCCTCAGACATCTTATCGAGGAACGGCCCTGCCCTTGCTTTGAGCGTTGCACCAACCGATGTTTTTGCAGCAATGAACAGCAATGCAGCACCAATTGTTGCTGCGAGAACTGTGAGCAGGCCACCGAAGAACCACCCAAACAAAAAACCACCTGCAATGGTGAGCAAAGATGCACCTGGGAAAGATAGCGCAACAGCGAGGGTATAGACGACGAAATAGATGAGAGGGGTCAGGATTGGATATTCGGCCAGATAACCAGAAAGCAGTTGCTGGTTTTTGATCAGATTGCTGATTGTAATTTGTTGATGCCAGCCCTGAGAAATGCCATAGGCAGACACGGCAAGGATAACAAAGAGTAGTCCCCAGCGTTTGATGAAGCCCAAAGCTCCCTCGGCTGATGACTTGTTATCATTGTGTTCCGTGATTCCCATGTGCTTTTCCCTAGATGGTTTCAACGTTCAGACCTGAAAAGAACCGAAACCTCAGTGTTCTTGCCTAGTCTAGACTGAATAGGTTACTATGTTTTTTGCAGGCTCAATCGCCTAATGAATTGATGTCTTACAATTTTCATACAATCAGAAAGACCTCCGGTGTTATCACAGGTTCGTGCGTTACCCGTAGTTTCACTCTGTTTTGAATGAGGGGTAACAGCTCTACACGAGGCTGTGAGGCAATAAAGAGTCAGGATATCGTAGATTCCGGCACAGCAATTATTGACTTGAAGCACGCACACTAATATAAGCGCCGACGAATAGGAGTGCGGATCCCCTGCGCAAAGTCCTGCAACTTGAATAAAGTCGCGGTGACTTCGGGGAGAAGACGCACAATCCAAATTAACGTTTAAGTTGGAGCCAACGGCTCTGCTAGGGTAATAAAATGAAGCGTACTTTCCAACCGAGCAACCTTGTTCGCAAGCGTCGCCACGGCTTCCGGGCACGTATGGCAACTAAAAATGGCCGCCAGGTTCTGGCACGTCGTCGTGCTAAAGGCCGTAAGCGTCTTAGCGCTTAATCGCGACGTTGCGCGGCGGCATTCACTTCATATCCATTGAACAAAAGTTCCGCCGCAAAAACATGAAAACACTCAAAAAGCGCTCCGAGTTTCTTACCGTCGCAAAAGGCGGAAGGATAGCTCGGCGTGCTTTTGTGCTTCAAGCGGCTAAAACCCGCAGTGATGGCGACCCTCGAATGGGGTATACGGTCACCAAGAAAACCGGAAACTCTGTTGAGCGCAGTCGAATAAAGCGCCGACTTCGAGCCGCTGTTGCCTCCCTTGATTTGGATATTGCCCAGATAGGCGCTGACTATGTTTTGGTTGGCAGACGAGCTGCGCTTTCACAACCTTTCGAGGATCTTTTGAAAGACCTCAAAGGCAGTGTAAAAAATGCGTTCAAGCCTCGTAAACCTCGCCCTATCCGATCAAAACCGAATTCGCTGGCAAATTCTAAACCTCCACATGATAAAGTTGAGGCCAACTGACCAGTGATGACTAATAATTCCACCCTTTTTGAAATGAGTGATCCAGTCGATGAACGATAATCGCAATATGATCGTAGCGATCGTGCTGTCGCTGGTTGTGCTATTGGGCTGGCAATATTTTATTGCCGGACCACAGTTAGAAGCTCAGCAGGACGCGCAACAGGCGCAGCTGGCAAACGATGCACAACAAGCCGGTTCCAGCTCACCCGTTGCACTGCCTGAAGGTGCATCCGGTCAAGTGGCTGCTCCAGGCACCGACGGCGGGGCTGCTGCGCAATCATTCGTCAGTCGCGCACAAGCACTGGCTGCCTCTCCTCGCCTGACCATTGACACCCCTAGCCTCTCCGGCTCTGTCAATCTGCAAGGCGCGAAGCTGGATGACCTTCGTCTGAACGACTACCGTCAGACACAGGCTAAGGACAGTGAAACTGTTGTTCTGTTCTCGCCTAAAGGTAGCCCAGAGCCATACTACGCTGAGCATGGCTGGGTTGCAGATCCGGGTGCACAGGTCAAACTTCCTAATGCTGAAACTATCTGGACTGCAGAGACTTCCGGTGACCTGACACCATCTTCCCCTATCGTTCTGAGCTGGGACAATGGTGAAGGACTGGTGTTCAAGCGCACTTTCTCCGTCGACGAGAACTACATGTTCACTGTTGACCAGGAAGTTCAGAACAGCACTGGTCAGAACGTTCAGCTTTACCCTTATGGTTTGATTGCACGTAACGGCGAACCAGAAACCGCTGGCTTCTTCGTATTGCATGAAGGCCTCATCGGCGTTATCGGCGACGAAGGCCTCCAGGAAATCAACTATTCCGACCTGATTGAGGACGGAAGCGTTCGTCCGGGTCGCGCGAACATGGGTTGGCTCGGCTTTACTGATAAGTACTGGGCCGCAACGCTGATCCCAACTCCGGGCACAGAGTTCCAGCCGAACTTCTCCTACAACGCTAGCACTCAGAACTTCCAGAGTGACTACCTTGGTGATGCTGTTCAGGTTGCTGATGGCTCCAAAATCACCAGTTCCTCCCTGCTTTATGCGGGTGCGAAGGTTACCAGTCTGATCGACGGCTATCAGGATTCCTATAATATCCTGAACTTCGACCTGATGATCGACTGGGGTTGGTTCTACTTCCTGACTAAGCCAATGTTCTGGACCATTGACTGGCTCTATTCTCTGGTTGGTAACTTCGGTATCGCGATCCTGCTCGTGACCGTGATTGTGAAGGCAATCTTCTTCCCGCTGGCAAACAAGTCCTACGTCTCCATGAGTAAAATGAAACTCGTGCAGCCGAAGATGACTGAAATCCGCGAGAAGTATAAGGACGACAAGCAGAAACAGCAGCAAGCCATGATGGAGCTGTATAAGACGGAGAAGATCAATCCGTTGGCAGGCTGTTTGCCGATGTTGATTCAGATCCCTGTCTTCTTCTCGCTCTATAAGGTGCTGTTCGTAACCATTGAGATGCGCCATGCGCCATTCTTTGGATGGATTCAGGATCTTTCTGCTCCAGATCCAACAACCATCTTCAACCTGTTCGGTCTGATTCCATGGGATCCGCCAACATTCCTGATGATTGGTGTCTGGCCTCTGATCATGGGTGTAACCATGTTCCTGCAGATGAAGATGAACCCAGCACCAGCTGAGCCTGCACAGCAGATGATCTTCAACTGGATGCCTGTTCTGTTCACCTTCATGCTGGCAACCTTCCCAGCAGGTCTCGTGATCTACTGGGCATGGAACAACACTCTTTCTGTTGCACAGCAGGGAATCATCATGCGTCGTCAGGGCGTGAAGCTTGAGCTGTTTGATAACCTGAAGAGCACGTTCAAGCGCAAGCCTAAGGAAGAAAGCAAGTAAGCTTTCGCCTTCGAATAAGACTTCAAAAACGCGGCCTTTGGGTCGCGTTTTTTGTTTGGGGTTAGCACCTTTTGTGGTGAAGCTTCACCATGGTAAACATTAGGGCTGTGCTTTGGAAAACAGCACTCGACCAAATCAAGATTGCAGGTTAAAAGGCAGGGCATGAGCTCAGAAAAAGAATATTCAGCAGAACAACTGGAGGCGGGACGCCTTCTGTTTGCGCGTCCTTGGGATTTTATTACCAGTGTGAAAGAGATGCATCAGCTTCCTGAGCTGGATGGTATCGAGATCGCGTTTGCCGGTCGTTCCAATGTTGGCAAGTCCAGTCTGATCAACAAGCTCACTGGCAAGAAAACGTTGGCTCGTACATCCAACACACCGGGCCGGACCCAGATGCTGAACTTCTTTGGGGCAGAGCACTCCATCTTAAAGATTGTCGATATGCCGGGCTACGGATACGCCGAAGCGCCAAAAGGTATGGTTGATGCGTGGACATCACTTATTTTTGACTATCTGCGTGGTCGAAGCACCTTGCGTCGTGTGTTTTCTTTGATCGACTCACGTCATGGCATCAAAAAGAACGATCTTGACGCTATGGCGATTCTGGACAAGTCCGCTGTGCCTTATCAGGTCGTGCTGACCAAGGCTGATAAACTGAAGCCGGGGCAACTGCAGCGCATGAAAGACGAGACGCTGAAAGTACTCGCGAAGCGTCCAGCTGCACATCCGGAAGTCATTGCCACATCTTCAGAAAAAGGCAACGGTCTGGATGAATTGCGTGCAGAGATCGCGCAGCTGGTCAGTTACGGCTAGTCAATTGCAGGTGCAGGGGGCATATTTCCCTGCACCCTCCTCTTTCGGATAGCGGCTCTGCAAACATATCCAACACGCCTTGTCCATCCTGCAATTCCCCTGTTCTCACGTTTTGCTGCCTTTTCCCCAGCCCGCCTTAACCCGTTCTTGACCTAGGGTCAATTTACCCCCCGAATATAGACAGACCGTCGTCGAAGGGGAGGTCGTCGGATGTCTGGAAAAGACAAGCAAGATTACAATCACAGTGCTAAAATCAGTCAAAGGGGATGATGTATGTGTGCAACTCCGTCCCTCCGTCACCATTGGGCTCTTGTACCAGAGCATGCCATCACCAATGCGTTGACCTATATTTGGCGTTTCATTCATGCGCTACCAGCACTGCTGTTGGCAGGGCTGAATTTGAAGAAGTGGTACAAAGCTCGCCAGCTTGGGCCTAACCCGCTGGAACGCTCTCTGATTTCTGCCTACCTCCGTGATGAGTTCGTGCTGCACTATCAGCCGATCGTGCGAGTTGCTGATCGCAAGCTGGTTGGGGCTGAGGCTCTGATCAGATGGGAACACCCTGAGAGCGGCCTACTGCCCCCTTCCCGTTTCATAACCACTTTGTGCCGGAGCTGTCTTGGCAAGGATGTGGGCTACTGGGTCATTCGAGAAGCCTGTAAAGCACGCAGCGGATGGAGCAATCTTGTTGATCCCAACTTCAAAATCTCCGTGAACATTTGCGGTAGAATGTTTGTTGACCAATACATCGTCTCCCGCATCCAAAAGATTCTACAGGACACTGGCACACCCGGGCATTTCTTAGAGCTTGAAGTCACAGAACGAATTGATCTGGACAGAGCTCCCCATGCCATGGAGAGCATGCGCAAACTGCAAGAGATGGGCATCTCAGTCGCCTTTGACGACTTCGGCACTGGCTTTGCTTCTATGAAGCACTTGTTGGATTGCCCGGTGGACCGAATTAAGATCGACCGCAGCTTCCTGTCTGGTGTGCCGACTTCAGCTGTTCACAGCACTGCTTGCGCTCACCTGATTGAACTCGCTCACTTACTCGACATGGAAGTGACAGCAGAAGGTGTTGAGACGGAAGAGCAGATGAAGCTGCTCGAAAGTAGCGGCTGTACCAATGCTCAGGGCTTCTTATTCTCCCCTCCTGCGGGTGAAGACGGTTTTGCGGACTATCTGCGCGAGAGGCATTAGACAATTTCCTCGATTACTTGAGTAAATCCACGCAGGTGGGGATGACTGAACATTTGTGACGTGCTCATAATGCGGTTATATACTTCACACGCAGTCCGTGTGATTTGCGTATCAGTCCTTTGTCTTCTCCAGGTGTACAAATCGCTATGAGTTTCTCGGAATCCAGTAATCGTGCGCACGTCATTGCCCAAGCTCTTCCTTATATGCAGCGCTATGATGACCGACGTGTTGTTGTAAAATACGGCGGCAATGCAATGGGAGATGACTCCCTTTCCCGCGCTTTTGCCCGAGATATCACTCTGTTGCGCCAGTCTGGTGTTCATCCGGTTGTTGTCCACGGTGGTGGTCCTCAAATCGGCTCCATGCTTGATCGTCTCAACATCAAGAGCGAGTTTAAAGGCGGCCTTCGTGTGACGGATCAGGCAACCGTAGAGGTTGTCGAGATGGTGCTGGCTGGCTCCATCAACAAAGGCATTGTGGCGAGTATCAACCGCGAAGGTGGGCGCGCTGTTGGCCTTTGCGGCAAAGATGGCGACATGGTCACCGCTCGTAAGCTACATCGCAAGCACCGTGACCCAGATTCCAAGATCGAAGAAGTGCTGGATCTTGGTTTTGTTGGCGAGCCCGAAGCTGTGAATGCAAAGGTGCTTGAGCTGATCCTTGAGCGTGACCTCATTCCTGTTGTTGCTCCTGTTGCTCCGGGCCGTGATGGTGCGACCTACAACATCAATGCAGACACATTTGCCGGGGCCATTGCTGGCTCTCTTAATGCTAAGCGCTTGTTGTTCCTGACCGACGTTCCGGGCGTTCTGGACAAAGACGGCAAGCTCATCAAGCAACTGACCCGCGCAGGTGCCCGAGCTCTTATTGAAGATGGCACAATCTCCGGCGGCATGATCCCGAAGGTTGAGACTTGCCTTGAGGCCCTTGAACAGGGTGTTGAAGGTGTTGTTATTGTCGACGGAAAAGTCGCCCATGCTGTTCTTCTGGAACTCTTCACCGACCACGGTGCAGGTACTCTAATCGTACCTTAATAATCAATGCAGGGAGGCGAAAGATACTCGCCTCCCTTGCTATCCTTATTCTTTCCTGTTTTGCTTGGTATCAAACAACACTTATCGGCATAGCTGATAACTGAACGGATAAGCATGACCAATTCCCCATTTGCCAGCGTTGAAAGCTGGGTTTTCGATCTGGATAATACTCTCTACCCTCACCATTCAAACCTGTTCGATCAAATCGATCAGCGGATGTCTGAGTTTGTACAAAAGCTCACTGGAAAGCCGGCTGAGCAGGCGAGAGAGTTGCAGATCTCCTATTACAAAGAGTATGGAACCACTCTGCGTGGTTTGATGCTTGAACATAACATTGAACCTGATGAGTTCCTTGAATACGTGCATGACATTGACCACTCCGTGCTGGACCCTAACCCCCAGCTTGCAGATGCGATCAACCAACTGCCGGGCAAGTGCTACATCCTGACAAACGGAACGCGAAAACACGCGGAATCCGTTGCTAATCGTCTGGGTATCACACAGCACTTCGAAGACATCTTCGGGATTATGGAAGCAGATTTGATCCCGAAACCTGCAGAAGAAACCTACCAGCGCTTTTTGGAAAAAAACGGCATTCTTCCGCAGAAAGCAGCCATGTTTGAGGACCTTTCACGCAATCTGGTTGTTCCTAACTCTCTTGGAATGCGCACTGTGCTTGTTATTCCGGACGGAACACGCGAGGTTTTCCGCGAAGATTGGGAACTTTCGAGCGGTAGCGAGCCTCACGTGGATTTTGTGACAGATCATCTGGATGGCTTCCTCTATAATATCCTAGGGGAACTCAAGAATTAGAGGAATTCCTTCGAAACACGAAGGTGCCTCTGTTTCGCATCTCAAACTCCTGTAGGGGCAGTTTCGACCAAAAATTGCAATTTTTGCGCATAATAAGGCGCAAAGAGAAAAAATATCACGATCGTCTAGACGAATGCCTTTTTTCCCTTTATTGAGATTAATTCAAGAACTCATAAGGAAGGGCATTCGTCATGGTTTCACTGCGCGCGCTACACGCATTTTCACTGTTGGCCAAACACGGCCGAGCAGCTCGTGCCGCAGAGGATCTTGGCGTTACACCATCAGCCCTGACACACCTACTCCGATCATTGGAAAACGAACTTGGCGCCGCGCTTGTTATTCGTGATGGCCGCGGGCTTGCGCTGACGGAAGAAGGGCAGCGCCTGTCTTCCAATCTCGGCAATTCGTTTGACCAGATCGAGCATGCTGTTGAAGCGTTTCGGCGTAGAAGCCGGACTGAGTTGCGCATTTCTACCCTTTCTACAGTTGCAACGCGCTGGCTTATTCCGCGCCTGCCGGACTTTCAGGAAAAGCATCCGGATATTGAGCTGCTTATCTCGACAAGTATGCGCGTCGTGGACCTTGACCGGGAGTCCTATGATTGCGCAATCCGGTTGGGGGATGGGGCCTGGCCGCATGTTGAGAGGCACCAGCTCTGGCAGGAAGATCTGGTTGTTGCCTTTGCTCCTCAGCTGAGCAACGGCGATCCGAACCCTGATATCAAGCTGCTTGATAAACTGAAATTGCTGCATACCTCCTCCAGACGTGAAGACTGGCCGCGTTGGTTGAATGGCACTGGCTTGCCGCACCCGGATCAGACCTCTGGTGCGATGTTTGAAAGCCGGAACATGGCTATTCAGGCTGCGGTTGCGGGCATGGGTGCGATTGCGATTGATACCCGCTTTGTTGAACAGGAAGTGGCAGCTGGTCATCTGGTGGTTCCGGACTGGCCGCGTCTTTCTCTGGAAAGTGGCTATTGGTTTGTACGTAATGCGAACCGTCCTTTGACCCGTCCGGTAGCTTCCTTCCACAAATGGCTGATGGAACAATCCCAGCAGCCATTCAAGGCACATGAAGCAACCTAAATTGATACATGAGACAACCGGAAGTCTGAGAGTATTGACTTCTGGTTGGGGCTTGCGTACCCCTCGGTAGCTCTAATTCGAAACCCATTAATTATGAGAGTCTGCCGCCAATGAGCCAGATTGATCTTGCTGCCCTTGAGGCCACCATCAACGCTGCATTTGATGACCGTGATAACATCAGCACCGACACCACAGGTGACGTGCGTGATGCAGTAAACACCGCACTGAACCTTATGGATCACGGCAAGTTGCGCGTTGCGGAAAAAACCTCTGGCGACTGGGTTGTTAATCAGTGGGCCAAGAAGGCAGTTCTGCTTTCTTTCCGTCTGAACCCAATGCAGATCATCAAAGGTGGTCCGGACCAGGCTCCTTGGTGGGATAAAGTTCCTTCCAAGTTTGACGGCTGGAGCGCGATCGACTTTGAAGAAGCTGGCTTCCGCGCTGTTCCTGGTTCCATCGTTCGTCGCTCTGCATTCGTTGGCAAGTCCGCTGTTTTGATGCCATCCTTCGTAAACCTTGGTGCGTTTGTTGACGAAGGCACAATGGTTGACACCTGGGTGACTGTTGGTTCCTGTGCTCAGATCGGTAAAAACGTTCACCTTTCCGGTGGTGTTGGCATCGGTGGTGTTCTTGAGCCACTTCAGGCAGGCCCGGTTATCATTGAAGACAACTGCTTCATCGGTGCTCGCTCCGAAGTTGTTGAAGGTGTTGTTGTTCGTGAAGGTGCAGTGCTCTCCATGGGCGTGTTCATCTCCGCAACTACCAAAATTGTGGACCGCACCACCGGTGAAATCTTCTACGGTGAAGTGCCTGCATACTCTGTTGTTGTTCCGGGCTCTATGCCAGGCAAGCCGCTTCCAGACGGCACTCCAGGTCCAAACCTGGGCTGTGCGGTTATCGTGAAGCGTGTTGATGCACAGACCCGTGCGAAGACCTCTGTGAACGATCTTCTGCGCGACTAAGTTTCCGATCACATCTGATCGATCAAAGCCGGGGCAAACGCTCCGGCTTTTTCTTGCTTACTTCCTTCAAATTTCCTCTGTTCTGCAGCTGGGCTTAACCTAAATTGCAGCCCGGTTACGCTATGAACACATTCCCTCAAGATGTCGGTTGCTTCGCCCGAACGCATGAGTATATTGCGCTTAGAATTTGTGAGGCCCCATGAATAAGAATAGCAATCTGCACAAACTTGTTTTCCAGCTGGATCCACATGACTGGCACGGCATTGACAGTGAAACTGTGTGGGTACGCTCGCTCGGTGGCAATCGCTATAAGCTTGAAAACACACCCTTCTTTGCTTGCGGCGTTGCCAATGGTGATGAGCTGCTTGCCAACCGACAAAAAGGGCAGCTTGTTTTTGACAGGGTCGATAAGGCATCGGGTCATTCAACCTACCGGATCATGGTGGAAGAGACGACACAGCCAGAAGAATTCTCCAAGCAGTGGTCCAAGTTGGAAAAGCTTGGCTGTACATGCGAGGACATTGACGCTGATCCACCGCTGTTCAGCGTAGATATTCCGGCAAAGGTCGACATCCATGTCGCCTACTCCATTCTGGAAGAAGGCGAAGGCCTTGGCATCTGGGCTTTTGAAGAAGGTCACTGCGGGCACAAGGTCTAGCATTTCAGCCCGCTCAAACTGACAAGCACGAATATCACCGCTGGATCATCCCGGCGGTGTTTGTGTTTGAGGTTCCCGCTTAACGGGTGGAGCAAGGCGAACAGGCTTTGCCTGCGCTACTTGTTAGATATGTTTCTTCGGCAATGGCTGTTCGCCTCGCCCGGGTCTTTTATCATGAACGCGCGGGCTCCCTCTCGAACAGACGTGAATGACACGTTCCCGTGTCACTGACAGGTTTCCCCGTCATTGGCAGTTTCCTGCCGGTGACAGATAGGAACTATCTGTCATAACCGGACGCCCTCCGGAACGACCCCAAGCTCCCTACTACCACTGTGGTCTCAATAGGGTATGGCGCTTCACCGGACCTCCCGACACGATACGTTACCTCATGCCGGTAGCCCAACCCCGCCCACGCCACGGAATGGGCGGTCCACTCCTGCCCGAATGCGTGGGCACGGGACTAAGAGTAAGCAGGATTTTGGAGAGGGGAATAAGTTTTGTAGGCGAAAGTCAGTTGCTCTTTGTCTCAGTCCGCCGCCGTCATCCCGCATATGATGCGGGATGTAGCCCAATATTCGCTAATGTCTAAGCAAGGTACTCTGGATCCCGGGTCTCCGCTACGCTTCGCCCGGGAAGACATCAGTGATCTTAAAGTGGCAGGCCGAGTTGCTTCAAGTCTGAGCGAAGTTTGCCCGCTTCAGAGAAATGCAGTGCCTTCATGCCAACGCCTTGAGCAGCTTCAACGTTCTTCAGCGTGTCATCGATGAAGACGAGGTTGGATGCCTCAAGCTGGTTTCTTTCCAGTAGCACATTGTAGATGGCAGCATCCGGCTTCAGGAGCTTTTCGTCACCGGAGATCACGGTATCGATGAAACTGTCTGCAAGGAAGGGGAACAGGCGCTTGGCGTCCTCAAACTTCTCGGTAGAGAAGTTAGTGATGGCATACAGAGAAATGCCCTTATCCTTCAACTCTTTCAGGAGCGTGACATTGGCCTCAATTGCACCGGCCAGCATTTCTTCCCAGCGCTCGTAATAGGCTTTGATCCATTCTTCATACTGCGGAAACTTGGCAAGCCGTTCGGCGATGGCATCGCCCCAAGGACGTCCACGGTCTTGCTCCAGATTCCAGTCGTAAGGGCAAACCTCATTGAGGAAGAACTGGCGCTCTGATGCGTCTGGGATCAGATCCTTATACAGGTTCTCCGGATCCCAGGAGATCAAGACATTACCAATATCAAACACGACAGCAGTGACCGGTGAGGACATAAGCCCCTCCTTTAGATGCAAAGATTGAGTTGGCTCAGTAGTATTTGCTCAGCACCCGGGATGCAATGCGTGGGATTACAAAATGACGTCTGGCTTACGCATGCGCGAGCATTGGCAGTGCGGGTTTCATATCACTTTTTGAGATGTAACTGGCAACCTGCTCACCAATACCAAGCCCGGAAATGGAGACGTCCACTGGCTCAACTTCCTCGACGCTTTCCAGCACCTGCAGACCTGAATGGACATTCGCCATAAGCTCATGCTGATGGTCCGTTTCAAGGATCGCTTCCACCAGTGGCTGGGCTTCTTCTTTTGACTGAGGGACCTTGCCGCCAAACAGATCAGGAAGGAACACTGCATAGCCTTCTTCTGCGATTTTCGCAGCCTGTAAGATCGCTTCTTCGGTTAATCCTGCCCAGTCATGAAACAGCACAAGTGCAGGCAGTTTCTTATCTGTCCGAGGCACAATGATGTAGGCTAAATTTCTTTGATGGTATTCCACCAGACGCAGCTCAGCAGCCTGTAAAGAGGCCGGTAGCGCTAATGTAGTTGCAGCGATGATCATAGGAATGCCAGTTTTTATTGAAGCTATATATAATAGAGATGCACGCCTCAATATATAACTTATTTTGATAATTCAACCTATGCAAATATGTTTGGGCAACTATCCCGTCTGCTCTTGTACGTATAGGCAAACAAAAGAGAAGCCGCACTTCTCCTTTAAGAAAAGTGCGGCTTTAACGCTGTGATCAACACCACTTTTAGGTCGATTACGACTCGCAAATCGCGCGGGTCTGGCGGGCAATCATAGCCTCTTCGTTGGTTGGGATCGCCATGACCTTAACCTTGGAAGATGCTTTAGAGATTGTGATTGCTTCTTTCGCACGCGCCTTGTTGGCTTCTTCGTCGATTTCTACGCCGAGGAACTCAAGGCCCTTACAAACACCAGCGCGGGTTTGGGAAGAGTTCTCGCCGATACCACCAGTGAAGACAATTGCGTCCAGACCACCCATGACAGCAACCAGAGCACCCAGCTCGCGCTTGATGCGGTTGTCGTAGTAGTCGAGGGCACGTTTTGCATCAGGGCTGTCGGAATTTTCCAGATCACGCATGTCCTGCGAGATGCCGGAAAGACCCTTCATGCCGGATTCTTTGTTCAGCAGGTTCGCGACTTCTTTCACGGACATGCCTTTTTCTTCCATCAGGTAGAAGATGACACCCGGATCGATCAGACCGGACCGTGTGCCCATTGCCAATCCGTCAACCGGGGTAAAGCCCATGGTGGTGGTGACAGATTTACCATTTTCGATCGCACACATGGATGCGCCGTTGCCGAGGTGAGCGACGACGACTTTGCCGTCTGCCACTTCTGGCGCCACGTTGTGCAGCTCTTCCGCGATGAAGTGGAAGGACTGGCCATGCATGCCATAGCGACGAATGCCTTCATCATAGTACTTGGTCGGAATCGCGTAGGCTTCGTTCTTGAATTCCTGCGTGCGGTGGAACGCTGTATCAAAACACGCAACATTCGGCTTGCCCGGGAAGGCCGCTTTGGAGCCAGCAATACCTGCAAGGTTGTGTGGGTTATGCAAAGGTGCAAGCGGATTGAATGTTTCAAGTTCCGCGGCAACTTCTTCAGTGACCAGCACAGGTGCAGAGTATTTGGAAGAGCCGTGAACCACACGATGACCAATTGCGTCCACTTCGAGGTTCGGGTCGAACTCTTTCAGCAGTGCAAGGATAACCTGTAGCGCAGTGTTGTGGTTCTGGGCTTCTTCTTCTGAGAGCGCACGATCCATGATCGTTGCGCCTTCAGCGGATTTACCTTTTACCCAAGCAGATGCACCCAAGCCGTCGATCTGGCCGGAAAGCACACTTTCTTCGCCTTTGAACAGCTGGAATTTGATGGAGGAAGACCCAGCGTTCAGTACAAGAATTGTTTCGATTGTCATTATTGTTTTCTCAGCTATCCCGAAATTACTCTGCGGCTTCTGCCAGATCCTGTTCGCCAACATACGCAGCGCCGTTGCGCAGGTAGTAGTCGTACATGGATGCCAGAGCACAAGAAACGAGACGAGCACGATCGTTGTCAGCACGGCTGGTGAGGATGATCGGCACGCGTGCACCGGTTACAAGGCCAGCTGTTTCTGCGTGGGCAAGGAAGGTCAGCTCTTTCACGACCATGTTGCCAGCTTCGAGATTTGGCACGATCAGCACTTCTGCGCGACCTGCAACAACGGACTCAATGCCTTTGGTGCGAGCAGCTTCAAGATCAATCGCGTTATCCATCGCCAGAGGACCGTCAACGATACCGCCTTTGATCTGACCACGCTCAGCCATCTTGGACAGCACTGCTGCGTCGATGGTGGATGGGATCGCAGGGTTCACGGTTTCAAGAGCGGACAGGATGCCAACTTTTGGTGGCTCAATGCCGATAGAACGGGCAACGTCGATTGCGTTCTGAGTGATATCAACTTTTGACATCAGGTCTGGTGCAATGTTGATTGCAGCGTCAGAGACAATGAGCGGTGTTTCACGACCTGGAACATCCATTACGAACGCGTGTGACAGGCGACGTTTGGTGCGCAGACCACCTTCACGCTTCACAACGTGGCGCAGCAGGTCGTCTGTGTGAAGGTGACCCTTCATGACAGAGCGCACACGGCCTTCGTGAACCAGCGCAACAGCTTTTGCAGCCGCAGAACCTTCATCAGGTGTGTCGATCAGCTCATAACCAGAGATGTCTGCGCCGATCTTGTCAGCTGCAGCCTGAATGCGTTTTTCCGGACCACACAGGATCGGGATGATCAGACCAGCCTGAGCGGCCATGACTGCACCACCGAGGGAGTTTGCATCGTCTGGGCACACAACAGAAGTCGGGATCGCTGGTAGCTGGGCAGCCGTTGCAACGAGGCGATCAAAGTGCTGGTGGCGCTTCATCAGCAGGCCTGGCAGCTCTTCGGCATCGTAAGAGATTGACTTAGTTGGCGCTTCTACCCGAGCTTCACCTTCAGCAACCAAAGTGCCATCATCGACTTTCACGCTGGTCGCAAGGCGGATGATGTTATCTGGCAGCTTTTCCAGAACGGTTACTGTGACGTCGAGAACCTGATCCACTTTCACCTTGTTATGGAAGGAAAGTGTCTGATCGCGGTACACGCAGCCAGGCCCTGGGAGGTAGTTGCCGACGACTGCTGAGATCAGAGTGGCGCCCCACATGAACGGTGCGGATGGGCCATCTTTCTTCTCAATGCCTTCCCACTGCGCGTTTGGCAGATGCAGTGGATTGATGTTGCCAGACGCATGCGCAAAAACGTAAAGATCGTTTGCTGTGCAGATGCGGGAGCGAGTGACGGAATCTCCGACCTGAATTTGGTCATAGGTCCGATTGGTAGCCATTGATAGCCTCTTTTCATTTTCCACATACCGCACCAGCCCGAGCTCATGAGTATTGCGATAGGGCTCATGAGGGGAGGTCTCAGCCATACTATCGCAGCTCTGTGACTGTTCAGCGATATGTGCGTTAAATTCTTCGCCAAGCTTGGGGCGCTTATTCAACATTTGAGCTAACAAATCTATCGGTAAAGATCCCAAAACAGCAGTTTTTGGCGATCTGCGAAGTTATGACACATCAATCTTTAGATTACAGCGCCAAATCTTACGTAGTTGTTCGTAACGCAATGTAACATTGGCTATTGTGATATTCTAGACAAGGGCTGTCGAGCAAAATCACGAAGCCCTTGAGTTAGACTGCAAGTTTCGTTTACTCATCATTGCCTGCCAAAATACCATTCTCTGCCAGTTCATTACGCAAGCTGATGGTTTCGGCGACATCCTCGATCTTTTTCTTATTGTCACCAAGACGTAGGACTTCATGGCAGTCGGGGTTGCAGGAGTAGGTGAAGCGGTTGTTGTTGCGTTGGATGGCGACGTAGCCGGCCATTTCTGCGGTTACGGTGATAAGTTCTTCAACAACGGGCTCGGAGGCGTCGTTCAGGACAACCAGGTTGGTGGTGCCGTAGGATTTGCCGGTGATCACGATTGTCAGGCGGTCGTGCACTGTCACATCTGCAATGCTTGGATTTCCAAGAATGATGGTTTCAGCAGGCTCTTCGAGACGGAAGACTTTTGCCTGGTCGGCAACCACTTCAACATCTGCATAAGCTGGTGCGATTGAAGTCGCAGCAATGCCCACGGTCATCGCAGTAGAGATTGCGACAGAGGCAATTTTTGACGAACGATCAGAGACCTGTTTTTGCAGCTTCCAAAACACGGCAAACCCCACCGAATAACTGTTAAATTTTACCAGTTATTTGTGCGATAATTTTAGTGAACGAAAACCTAATTTGCGCGTGTTGATGGGGCAGATATGCCGATAATGCGCTTTATGGTTAAGCACGAGTAAACATCGGCTCAACTTAGCCTCTTCACAGAGGTGAGCTGACCAAATTCGTTCTCGCCAATGCGTTTGAGAGCTGCCTGAATCCCCTCATAAGCAACTGTCATTGTGTAACCGTTGGCATGCAGCAAGGTCTCAGAATCAGACATTACGCCCACGTGCCCCTTCCAAAACATCAAGTCGCCGCGCTGCAGAGTTGGAAGGTCACCGGAGAGGTCGAGCTGCTCACCCAGCATAGCTTCCTGCATATCCGCATCACGAGGGGCATTTACACCGCCTGTTTGCAATGCAAGTTGGATAAGGCCTGAGCAATCCAGCCCAAGTGTTGATCGTCCCCCCCACAGATATGGCGTTCCGACCATAGCTTCAGCTGCTTTCACCCAGTCAACCGCTTTCTCAGCCTGCTCTACCAAGTGTTTTTTGACTATAAACGAGCCATCAGCAAGCTTTGCAAACTCCAATCCTCGTGTGGTCTCGTGTCCTACCACGCTTACGAGCGCTCCCATTGAGACCTGCCCTAATACTGGGCGTTTCATTTCGGCTTCCGGGTAGCGGTAGGTTCTCAGAGCCGTCACTCTGTGGGTTGTTTGCTCAACTGGGCCTAGCGCGTTCGTCGGCAACCAGCCAACATAGCCGTCTGTTTGCAGCTGACCCCAAGACCATCCTTCTGGCGTTGTCTCGAATACACGAAAGGCTTCGCCGAAATTCAGTTCGGTATCGATCCCGCACGCAAAGTCTGGCCGAGCGCGTAGTTCAACCTTGTCTGCTTTTACAGAATAGTTTGTCCCCTCAACAAAGCGCTCGGATTGCACCTGACCGCGATAGTCAGTCGAAGCCAGATCTGGCCTTACCGGATGTAAACGGCGGTCAAGTTGAACAGTCATGTGGGAGCTCTCTCCAATCAGAATGGCATAGCGGAATGATAATGTCTTGGTTCCGCCTTTCGATCAACGCGAAAGGCCTTGAGCTTTTTCTGATACCAGATCACCAAGCTGTTCCAGATACAGCGCCCCTGCAACTGTGCGTGTGACAACGACATTGCGTCGATCATTTTCATCACGCTTTCTGGAAAGCAGTTTGTTTGTTCCAAGGGTATCCAAGGCACGCGTAATTGCAGGCTTGGTAACCCCTAGCTTTTGCGCAAGTCCGCGCACGGTATGTGGTGGAGGCTCAAGATATACAGTTAAAAGAATAGACATTTGGCGAGCAGTCAAATCCTGATCTGCTGCGCGCACCAATTCCAACACTACATCATGCCATAGCTTAAGCGCCTGCGACGGGCGGATCTCTACGGGCATATTTATTCGTCCTAATCCCTATTGCAGGCTAAAACCTAGCCTGCAAATCATTTCGGGACCCTTACCAGATTGAGGTATTAAGTAATTTTGACAGCGCAATCCGTACTTTGCTTAGCCCAATCGGGTCTTCAACATGTCAAAAAGTGCCCGAATTGCCTGGGCTTCTCCTCCATGGGTCCTAAAATCTTTCTCAATTGGGGTCCAACCGTAGATATCAAGATGTACCCAGCTGCCTGCGTTTTCAACGAATCTCTGAAGGAACAAAGCTGCAGTGATTGAGCCTGCAAAACCTGCTCCGCTTGTGTTGATGTTTGCCAGATCAGCTGTTTTGGAGGTGATGTACTTTTTGTATGGCTTCCAGAGCGGCAAGCGCCACAAAGGATCATTCACCGCTTCACTGTGAACAGCGATCGTCTCAGCCAAGTCCTCATCATCTGTATAGTATGGCGGCAAATCAGGCCCCAGTGCGACACGGGCTGCACCTGTCAGCGTTGCCATATCAACAATCAGCTCCGGGCTCTCTTCATCAGCCAGCGCAAGTGCATCTGCCAGGACCAGGCGTCCTTCAGCATCTGTGTTGCCGATCTCGACAGAAAGGCCCTTACGACTTGTAAAAATGTCTGACGGGCGGAATGAGCGGCCCGAGATCGCATTTTCAACTGCAGGAATAATCACGCGCAAGCGCATTGGCAGCTCGGCTTTCATGATCATTGCTGCTAGGCCAAGAACATTTGCCGCGCCGCCCATATCCTTTTTCATAAGGATCATGCCGGCAGCTGGTTTCACATCCAACCCACCACTGTCGAAAATTACGCCTTTGCCGACCAACGTGATTTTCGGATCAGTCTCTTTACCCCAGGTCGCATCGATCAGACGCGGCGCTCTGTCACTGCCATTGCCGACAGCATGCACAAGCGGAAACTCGTTCTCCAGAACATCACCCATGATGATTTTTGAGGACCCGCCGTGATCTTCAAAAAGCTGAGAAGCTGCTGCGGCTAGTTCTTCCGGCCCCATATCATTTGCAGGGGTATTGATGAGATCTTTTGCAAGGTGCGCGCCAGCGATAATTGGTGCCAGCTCTTCCAAAATGCCCGGCTCGCTAATGACTAGCTGAGACTTCGGCGCAGGAATTTTCTTGTAGGCATCAAAACGGTAGGCTGCGAGAGAGAAACCGAGAGCGATACCAGCTGGATCTTCAAAGCCTTTTGAAAGTTCAAACGCGCCAGCTGGGAGCTTTTTGTTAAGAGCAGCGCCTGTTTCTAAAGCGTCTCTCTGGCTTTCGCCGTAGCCAAACAGAATAGTTTCAATCTCACCGGCTTCATTTGGAACTGCCAGAGTTTCTCCAAAAGCAGCTGTAAACTCCTGCGCGTTTGCCCAAGACTTTGCCATGGCACCAGAGGCATCAAGATGTGCGTCCAACTCACTCGCGGAGAGCGCGACAACCGGGATTGGATTTACTGTTTCATCGGCAGAAATTAACGGACCGTGCACCGGGAGCTCCATTTATGAGATGTTTGAAATTTGTGTTCTGTCCTATACAGACAGCGTTGTGGCAACCTAACGACGTTACTTGTTCTGCGCAAGGCATTCGGCTTGCTGCTCCCCCGTCCAACCAAGGGCTCAGCCAAGCCAAATTAACCAGAAATTAGGGATAATATTAGATTTTCAAACAATATTTGAATTGCTTCGTTGCTGAGGGTTCCATGGCCGTATTTGACCGCACACACACAACCAAGATGTCTTCTGGCATTTTAAGAAGTGCAACAGCTGTTTCACTGCTGCTGATTTGCGGGCTTGCACTTTCCGGCTGCGCGACCAACAAACCGCGTGCTCAGGCATCTATCTCACAGAGCCAGCAACTGAAGCCCGGCTCACAAGAGATGCAGCAAGCCCTCGCCTACTGGGGCGGAGTGTATGCCAAGGACCAGAAAAGCCCACGTACAATCCTGAACTTTGCAGCAGCTTTGAGAATTGACGGCCAGGGCGAGCAAGCAGAGGCCATTTTGCGGCGTGGCGTCATTGCTAATGCAGACAACACCACGATCGCAGCAAGCTATGGCAAAGTGCTGGCTGAAAACGGTAAGCTGCAGGAAGCGCTCAACGTTATTGACAATGCGTTTGACCCAGCCCAACCGAACTGGAAAATGCTTTCTGCCAAGGCAGCAATTCTGGATCAACTTGGTGAGACAAAGCAGGCACGTACGACTTATCAGCAAGCACTAAAGCTCTCACCAAATGAGCCATCAGTTTTGAATAATCTGGGAATGTCCTACCTGCTGGGAGGCGACCTGCGCAATGCAGAAACAACTTTGCGAACAGCATTGGATACAGGCAAAGCTGCCAGTCAGGTACGCCAGAACCTTGCTCTGACCCTCGGCCTGCAAGGCCGCTTTGACGAAGCCGTTCGCGTCGCCCAATCCGACATAGACCCACGCCAAGCCGCCGAGAACGTGGCGTATTTGAAGACGATGTTGGGTAAGGCGTAACGGGTTAGAATGTTTGCATCGCCTGAATTACCGCAGGACCGATGATTACGATGAACAACACAGGTAAGAAAAACATTATCATAGGAACTGTTAGTTTCGGAGGCAACGCTGCAGCTTTTCGCTCAGCTTCCTGCATCCGAGTTTGCCGGTTCTCATCTGACAAAACTCTAAGAGCATTCCCGATTGGCGTACCATACCTTTCAGCCTGAATTAGAGCAATAACAACATTATTGACGCCTTCAAGGCCAGTCCTCTCTGCTAGGTTTTGGTAGGCCTTCTTTCGCTCATCTAAGTAGGAAAGCTCTGCGTTGGCCAGCACTAGTTCTTCAGCTAGTGCTGCAGATTGCGCTCCAATTTCTTCCGCAACTTTCTTGAAAGCCGCTTCAATCGACATACCAGATTCAACACAAATAAGCATTAAGTCCATCGCATCTGGCCACGCCATGCGAATAGTCTCTTGCCGCTTCGAAATTTGATTCTGCACAAAAATACTTGGGGCATAGAAGCCAACTGCAGAAAATAGGAGGCTGATACAAAGAGTACCCAAGATCGGAATATCTAACTTTAAAACAATTACTAGATAAGCAAATGCAAGAGCAAAAAAACCTATTGGTAATACAATCTGCAGAAAAAGGTATGAATAGAGAGGGGATGGCCCTCTATAACCCGCCATCTTGAGTTTTTTTATTACGCCATCATTCGATAAAAGATTCTTCAAGTTATATTTATCGACAAAGTCTCGCACACTTTCTTTAGGGCTACTCCTAAGCGCTGCACGTTGAAACTCTTTGCTATTGGCAAGGCGATTACGCTCGCGTGTTCTAATTTTCTCTCTCTCAAGAGCAACTGACTTCATGCGGTTTTTAAGTTCATCGCGCTCAAAAAAAGGCATCAAAAGCGTATAAGCAGTTCCAGATACTGCAAGCAATGTGAGAATGACTACAAATAAGTTGTTATTTCCAAGATCTGCAATTGTCATCTCTGGATTCCTATATCTTGAAGTCAATCATTTTCCGCATGACGAAGATCCCAATAGTCATCCAGGTAAGGCCAACAGCTACGAGAATTAGACCAATATCAGTATCCACGAGCAAACGAATATAACTTGGGGCGATTAAGTACAACATGATCGTCACGATGAAGGGGAGGGAGCCGATGATTGCTGCCGATGATTTTGCTTCTTGGCTGACCGCTCGAATTTTTCCTTTCATCTCCTTGCGCTGTCGTAATGTCTTTGAAAGATTGTTGAGCGCATCTGAAAGGCTCCCGCCAGCTTGCGCTTGAATAGCAAAGACAATTGCAAGGAAGTTTGTTTCCTGCAAAGGCACTCTTTTAGGCATATTCTGAATTGCTTCAGCCAGCGGTATACCCATTTGCATTTTATCTAAAACCAGTGCGAACTCTAACCCAACTGGATCTTTTGCCTCAGAAGCAGCAACATGCAGACATTCCCCTAATGGCATGCCAGACTTGATGCCACGAACTATGATATCGACTGCATTTGGAAATTCATCAAGGAACTGATTGAAGCGTTTTTTACGCCTCCTTGAAACGTAGAATCGCGGTATACCAAAGACTCCTACAAATAAAAGCGCTATTGAAATCCATAAGGACTGTCCTGAAAAAAAACTTACCGCGAAGACAATGCAACCACAGACCACTGAAATGAAATAGAACTTGGACTTAGACCAAGACAAACCAGCTTGTCCTATCCAATCCGTAAAAATAGGTTTGTCTGCATTTTTCTTCTTCGCAGCTTGCGCCGCTTCCATAGCGTTGAGCTGGTCCTGAACAGTTTTCCTACGGGCCGTGACATCAATTTTCTGAGACCGCCCACTTTGTTGAGTTCCATTTTTCTGAACCAACCCCTCTTTTCGTTTCCCAAGTTTGTCTTTGGAAAACAGAGGCATCAAGAGTGTGAACGTGATTCCGACTACACTCACCACAATCAATGCTGAGATCAAATAATCAGCAAGTGGAGAAACCAGAAAACTATTCAAGTCAGCCATGTAATCCTCCAGAGACATCTGAAGCATCCAACGCACGGGCGAGACGTTCTTCTTCGTTGAAGTATCTTGCTCTTTCCCAGAAGAGCGGTCGGCCAATGCCGGTAGAGCGGTGTTGACCTACAATCTTACCGTTCGCATCTTCTCCTGTGATGTCATAGGTGAAGAGATCCTGTGTCGTGATGACATCTCCCTCCATTCCAACAACTTCGGTGATGTGAGTAATGCGGCGCGAACCATCTCTTAGGCGCGCGGCCTGAACAATCACATCAATCGAACCAACAATGATCTCGCGTACTGTTTTAGATGGAAGAGAGAAGCCACCAAGGGCGATCATGGATTCAATACGCTTTAGACACTCCCGTGGTGAGTTGGAGTGGATCGTGCCCATTGAGCCATCGTGACCGGTGTTCATCGCCTGAAGCAAATCAAATACTTCCGGGCCACGAACCTCACCTACGATGATACGTTCAGGACGCATACGCAGGCAGTTTTTTACGAGATCACGCATTGTGATCTCGCCTTCACCTTCCAGGTTTGGAGGTCTGGTTTCCAATCTGACAACATGTGGCTGCTGAAGTTGAAGTTCAGCACTGTCTTCGCAAGTGATAATGCGTTCCGTGCTATCGATATAGCGTGTCAAACAGTTCAAAAGCGTAGTTTTGCCTGAGCCCGTACCACCTGAAATAACCGTGTTACATTGTACCCGGCCTATGATTTCCAGGATCTCAGCGCCTTCACGCGAAATCGAACCAAAATTCACCAGCTGATCGAGGGTAAGCTTGTCTTTCTTAAACTTACGAATTGTAAGTGCTGGCCCGTCCAATGACAACGGTGGGGCGATCACGTTCACACGAGAGCCATCAGGTAGGCGCGCATCACATATTGGGCTGGCTTCATCAACACGACGGCCAACCTGAGACACAATCCGCTGACAGATGTTCATCAGCTGACGATTATCGCGAAACTGGATGTTTGTTTGCTCCACCATGCCAGCTGTTTCAATGTAGATGGTGTTCGCCCCGTTCACCATGATATCGGCAATGTCATCACGGGCTAATAGCGGCTCAAGTGGTCCGTAGCCCAGCACATCGTTACAAATGTCTTCGAGCAGGTCTTCCTGCTCAGCAATCGACATGACGAGGTTTTTGAGGGCAATAATGTCATTGACGACATCCCGGATCTCGTCACGTGCATCTTCTTGATCCAACCGGCTCAACTGCGAAAGATCGATTGCCTCCACCAATGCATTGAAAATCGATGCTTTGGTTGCATAGTACTCCTGAGTTCTTTTGGTCTCCGGTGCTGTGTCCTTTGGCTTTTCTTGCTGAACTTCTACAGCAGGCGATTTAGATCTTATGGCGCTTGGCGTGTCTTGAACAGCAGGCGTTACCGACTGTTTCTGTATCACTGGGTTTACAGGAGCAGACTTTGGACCTTTATTTCCAAATTCACCGTTGCCACGTCTACCAAACATATTCTTCCGCCTTTGAAATCAGCACAAACTCAACCAGAGGACTATTTGCGGACTTTTTTAATAAGAGATGCGATGAGCGACTTACTTTTCGTGTGCATTTCAGCCTTGCCCGTGACCTTCGCTGCAATCTCCTCAAACAAACCGGCAACAGCGTGTCTGCTATCAAACTCTGCAATCATCTGACCATTGTTGGAGGCAGTCCCAAACAATGCTGGTTCAAACGGCATTGCAGCCAAAGAAACAACATCTAAGGCGCTACTAAATTCATCCGGCTTGATCTCAGGACGCTTCGGAATGCCAACTTTATTCAAGACCAAATATGGTTTTGTGTCATTTGGTCGAAGTTGAGCAATGCTATCGACAAGGTTCTTTGCATTTCGAAGATTTGCTAAGTCAGGCTCTGCTACGATCAGAACTTCATCTACATGAGCAAGGATATGCCGGACCCAGCTGTTCCATGTGTGGGGCAAGTCAAGAACAACGGTCGGCGTTCCTTTCTGCATCACTTCGATTACCTGATCGAACTTGTCAGTATCGAAATCATAGGTCTGTTCAAGCGTTGCAGGAGCAGCAAGTAAACTTAACCGGTCATTACATTTAGCAAGCAGACGATCCAGCAACGTGTCATCAAGGCGATCTGGAGATGCGATTGCTTCCATTATACCTTGCAGTGGATCCTGATTGAAATCTAAACCTGCGGTGCCAAATGGTAGATCCAAATCAGCAATTGCAACATCATTGTCGAGCGTTTTTGCAATTGACCAGGACAGATTATGAGCGACAGCAGACGCTCCACAACCACCCTTTGCACCCAGAACCGCAATTGTTCGCCCGAATGGCTCCGCATCAATATCAGAATAAAACTGACCAATCGTATTGATAAGCTGCGCGATATCTATGGGCCCAACAATGTACTCGCCCACACCACGCTGGATCAGCGCGCGATAGAGATTTACGTCATTAACACGTCCAATAACCAAAACATTGGTGCCGGCATCACAAACCTCTGCAAGCCGATCGAGCTCTTCAATCATCTCGCTTGAGCTTGCAAGTGACTCTACTATGAGAAAATTAGGTGTCGCCGCACTTTGAAATGTCTCAGTAGCTGCCAGGATACCGCCTTGCCGCACCATTGTATGGGTCTTAGACATCCGACGATCTGCGCTCGCCTTCTGGATTGTTTCTGCAGTTTGGGCATCCAAGCAAAAGGCTTGTACTGATATCCGAGGGATACTAACAAGATTAAAGTCTGAAGTTGAAAGCTGACCAGATACATCATGGTTCTGTTCAACATCCAATTTAGAATGTGCAAAATCATTCATATTTTGGCCCACTAATTCTGTCCAATGGCTGAAATTGTTGCCCCGACGCCAGTTTTGTATTCGCCTGCTGTTACAGCACCCGAACGGTTGTTTGTCAGGATAACATTTGTCCTAGCTGGGTCGCCCGGCCCCAATGGGCGTGGACGCAATAGATCGTTTGGCTTATCGATCATTGCAGCTAAGTTTGCCTGAGTTGCACACCCAAAGTTGTAGTAATCTGCGTTTTGGTTATCGCCTAACATTGCATTGGGCCAATTGCCGCAATCACGAACAACGCCTTTAACACGCATAAATGAAAGCCGAACGGGAGCAGATGCAGCCATGTCCGATACCGCATAACTTCTCATGACAATATGATCGGCTGCTACTCCACCTTTTTTCAATGCAGTACGGATCTGCGGCGAGACTGCTCTCACGGCGGCCTCATTCCCGGAGCCTGATGGAACCAAAACCTCAACAAATCCATTTCCATCTATGCTTGCTTGCTGACCAAAAGCAGCAACAGCCGTTTTCATGGATCCGTTAATTTTGCGCATCTCCCCAGCTACGGGAATATCAAAATTTTCAGGCGCTTCTGTAATGACAATTGGATGCCTTTTTCTATAGTCAAAATCCACAATCGACTGCTGTTCGACATAGGATGGTTGCGACTGGCATGCCCCGAGCATGACAATAGTACTAAGCACGACAGAGGCTGCTTTCAACTTAGTGACACATTTGAAAGTGGGCGACAGCAGGGTACTCATTTCACTTGTCCTCACTCGTAAATGTAACCAATTTTGCCGTGATAACTTCCTTTCACAGGTGCATCTGTTGTCCTGTAAATACGGCTCAATTGATTTAAGAATATTGTAGACTGATCGCTTGGCGCTGCAAAATTTTCATCAGGGCGCACGATCTGAGAGCGTGCAATAGGCCTTACAACATAAGGCGTTACAAAGATCACAAGTTCAGTTTGGCGATTGATGTAATCACGGCTCTTAAACATTGTGCCAAGAATCGGGATATTCTTTAGTCCAGGTATCCCATCAATTTCTTGCCCATAATTATGCTTCAGAAGGCCTGCCATAACCAAAGTTCCTCCTGAGGGCAGTTCAAGTGTAGATTCAGCTCTACGTACTTTAAGTGCTGAAACTGAAATAGCGCCTGCAATACTTACAGCCCCTTCAGAACTCAATTCACTGACTTCAGTCCTTACACGAAGTTTGATCCGTCCTTCTGACAAAACGACAGGAGTGAAATCAAGTCCAACACCGAAAGGCTTGAACTCAAGACTAACTTTGTTGTCTTCATAAGCGACAGGGATAGGGAACTCGCCACCAGCCAGGAAGCTGGCGTTCTCACCGGAAACTGCAACTAATGTTGGTTCCGCCAGCGTTCTCATCACCCCCTCGCGCTCTAGCGCTTTAATTGTAGGATTGAGTGTTCCGCCATCAAACCCTAACTTTCCTGCTAGGGTGCCAGCATTCACAACAGAAGGGTTGATGTTATATGCAGGTGACGTGTTGAAACTTGCATCAAGTGCGCCGATTTTGAGTGAGCCCTGAAGGTTCACACCAAGTTGTTTGATCGTTGTGCGTTCAATTTCAGCTACTGTAACTTTGAGCTGGACTTGATCTTTCTCGGCGACGGCAATTGTGTTGACGATCTTTCTTTCATCGTTGCCTACAAACTTCAGCGCAATATCGTAGGCTTGTTGGGCTTCGAGGGCGGAGATTGCTGTTCCTGAGAGGACAACGCTTTGATTGACAACATCGGCATTGATCGCAGAATTCGGTAGCAATCGTTGGATGAGTTCCACCAGGCCTGACGGATCAGGTTGTACGCTCAGATTGAACGATGCCAGTTGGCGGCCACCATTGCCAAACAGAACTAGTGATGCCTGGCCAATTTTGTTTCCGAAGACAAATACGCGGGTTCTGGTGCGGACAACAGCATCTGCAATTTCTGGATTTGAGACGAGGACGTCACGGACTTCCTCGTTTGTGTTGAGCACGATAGATCTTCCCTCACCAACATTCAGCTGGCGAACTTTGCCACGGTGCTGAGAGGTGACTTCCACAGTCGCTTCGAAGTTACTCTGAGCGAATGCTATCTGCGGTCCGACTAAAACCAAGGCAAAGACCAGAAGGAACTGTAAGAGAGCTCCTTTGAAGCAGTCTTTATGCGGTAAACTTCTCGCCAGACTAATTTGTCGATGAAAAACCATAGTTTACCTACTAATTTCCGTTAACAGACTGGGAGGCAATCCCATACTTTACAAACTTCACACCACCTTTGACGCGCGGAGGCTGCTTCACACCGTCTTTGGAGTCTGCTGCGCTGCGCAATGAAAGTGAGAGAGTTCCCATCTGGGTTGCGCGAGCGATGGTTTCTGCCTCATGAGGGAAGAGTTCCAGTGTGGCTGTCTGGTCCGGAGACATTGCCTTCTCGCTGTTCTCAGAGGCCGTCGTGGTATCGATAGCGAGCACCTTGATATTCTCAAGGAGCGTTTCACTTATAACGCCATCATCACGTTTCTTGGCTTGCATGGTAACCAACACATCGACTTTGTCTCCGGGAAGGATGAAACCACCTGCGGTAGAGACTGCGTCAACAGGAACAGCAACGGCGCGTTTTCCTTTTGGGAGGATCGCTGCCAGGAAGCCTTTCTCCGTATCGATGAGACGCTCTGCGCGAATTGGTTCCCCGCCGAACATCGCTGCTTTGATGATCTGTCCCAAAAACTCGTTGTCTGCATTTGGACTTGAGCGGCGCAAGATTACACCGTCAGATACAGACTCTTCTGGCCACTTAGCCCAGGCTAAATCACCCTCTGTGAGCGAGGTGCCGACTTTGAGGTCCTGCGCTGCAACAAGAATTTCCAGTGACGGTATCTCTTGTTCCTGCACAACAATGGTTGGTGACTGCTCCCGGGAACCGGAAGACAGGTTCAACCATGCGGCCAACCCACCGGCGCTTAAAGCAATAATTAAAACTAGTAATCTGGAGGCCTTCATGTGGCACCCACCCTCTAAGAGATTTAGCTAAGCAGCATTCGTTAACCCTAATTTGAGCAAAAATTGTCAAGACATAGTTAACATTCCGTAACATCACTACATTTGTATTTTTTACTTATGTGCATAGAGTCAAATTAGTAATATGCATGAACAGCAATAGGTTAGCGCTAGTGAAAGCGCACTAGTTCAAAACATTAATACTTTACTAAGATGATTTGCTCGTGAAATGCTCAGAAAGTTGGAATTTGAGCAAACCAGAAGGTATTCGGGTACACCTGAATCCCTGCAATTGCGATTGCAATCCCGTATGGGACACCTGCTTTTCTGTCATGCAATCTTAAGAGCCATTCTTGCCCATGCATGAACTGCGGGAAGTACGGAACCTTGCGCAAGCCCAAGATAACAAGCGTTAATGCACAGCCATAAACGCTGGTCAGCAAAATGAAATCCAGCATGTTCATCGAAAGGCCGAGCCAAAGAGAGATTGCGGCGAGGAACTTCACATCTCCGCCGCCCATGACACCGAGCGCGAACAATCCAAAGCCGACAACCATCACACCGAAACCGAGTGCGAAGCTCATGCCGACCTGTTTCAAGGGCAGCTGCAATAAGAAGGCTAAACTGACAAAGGCAACGACAATAATCAGGTTGAGTTTGTTTGGAATCGTCATTGTGAAGAGATCAAAGAATGCAGCGATTGCAAGCAGCAATGGAAAAATGATCAATAGTCCATTTGCAATCATGTCGTGATCTCCCCCACAAATACCATGTCATGGTTTTGCAAGGGTAATTCCAAAGAAGGCCTTAACACCTGATATTTTTATCTCGTTAAAACTCATTTATTTACAAATTTAATTGTTTGGTTTCACGAGTTCCCACAATTGAAGATCTGGCTCGGCTGCATTGGACTGCGAAGTCGCATTCTCAGCAATAAAAGAGGAGTTGGTGAGCGTTGGCGCGGACACCATGGCAAGAATCGCCAGAGCAATGAGGCCGGATATGAGGCTGAATTCAATAGTCGCGCTGCCCAGATCTCGCTGGAACAAACCTCGGAGTATGGAGAGCATCAGGTCACAACTTAATTGTTATAGTTGTGTTTGATGCTACTCCTTGCAGCTAAACCTTAGATTGATCCGCGCATTCAACTTCTTCAGATATTTGGCACTCTAAACTAAGGTTTCATCAAGAATTTGATAAACCTAGTATCCAACATCAAGATCGACGAGGTTTTCGAGCGCGTCACCACGTTCAAAGCCCTTGATTTGCTGCGCAACATATTCTGAAAGAGCTTGCGGATCGCTCTCAGCTGCGACATGCGGTGTGATGATGCAGTTTTTCTGCTGCCAAAGTGGACTTGCTTCCACCAGAGGCTCGATTGCGAACACATCAAGGCTTGCCCCTTTGAGCTGACCGGATGTCAAAGCCGCATCGATCGCGGCTTCATCTTGTGTCGCTCCGCGTCCGGCGTTGATGTAGACAGGTCCGCCTAATGCGCCTGTATGAGGTAACATGGCCAATCGTTCTGCATTGACCAGCTTGTGCGTGGCAGGTGTGGAGGGCAACAGATTGACCAGAATGTCTGTGCGGTTCAAGAATGGTTCCAGTTTGTCTTCACCGGAGAAGCTCTCAATACCGGCTACATCTTTTGGAGTGCGAGACCAGCCGGCAACGTTGAAGCCCAGCGCTTTGAGTGCTTTTGCTGAATCTAAACCCAGCTCACCAAGCCCCAGAATACCAACGCGCACATCTTTTGCTGCCCATTGCCTGTGCCCATTCCAAACACCTGCTTCTTGCTGAGCCGCGTAAGTCAGGTGTTGACGATGGTGGAGTAATGTTTGGAAGACCACCCATTCAGTCATACGACTGGTGAGATCTGGATCAACAATCCGGACTAAGGGGAGCTTGGGGAGTTCTGGCAATGAGGTCAGATGATCGACGCCAGCCCCTAGCGAGAAGATTACTTTGAGGTTGGGCAGCGCGGAAAAGGCGGCAGGATCCGGCTTCCAAGCAAGGAGATACTCTGCTTTTTCGGGCTCAGCTACACCGCCATTCCAACCCTCGATCTTTCGATTGGGAAGAAGCGCCTGCAAACGGTCGATCCACTCAGGTTCGTTGAAGCTTTTGAGAGATAAGACCAGGTTCATGCAGCACTCCATTGTTGAGCGTATTCTTATTTGAGACCCAGCAGGTCTATCTGTTAAACACGCTGTAATATATCAATCTGGTTTTTGTTTTATTCAGAATCGACGAATTCAGCAAGCTGTTGGCGCTTACGGTCGACGACAAGACGGGTAACATCCGGTCGGCTGTAGTGACCGGTCGGGTCAAAGAGTTGGCGGTCAGCTCGCACCAAGGCGTGGTCCAGTTCTGCTGTGATCAAGAGTTCTTTGCCAACTTGTGGCGCCACCACCCAGGATCCATCTGGCGCAGCGATGCAAGATCCACCATCAGCAAGAAACTCACCGCTGTTTTCGAGAATTTCGGTTAATTCTGGCGTATCCTTTGGGAAATCCTCCGCACGCATCAGCCCTGAGACTGACAGCACGTAGCTTCTGCTTTCTTTGGCCACAAAACGTGTTGGATCCTCTGTGTTTCGCAGGCCACCCGGCCAGACGGCTACGTGCAGGTCTTCTCCTTGCGCATACAGAGCAACGCGTGACAATGGCATCCAGTTTTCAGCGCAATTCAGGCCACCAACCGTAAAGCGGCCCAACGGATGGACACGTAAGCCGTTGCCATCTCCCGGAGCCCAAGCCAGACGTTCTGCATAGCTTGGCTGCAATTTGCGATGCGCAGAACCGATCTCACCATTCTGGTCGATATAGACCAGCGTGCAATAAAGGCTGTGTCCGCTTCGGTTTGCAGCCCGCTCCATTACGCCGAGATAGACTGAAATACTGTGTTTTTGCGCCGCGGCGCAAAGTGCATCCAGATGACCGTCCTCAATCACCACGGCTTGATCAAGGCATTTGGCGTACATGGCCTTTTGCTTTGGGTCATTGAAGCGAGCACCGTCTGTGCGTTCTATCCAGAACGGATAGCCTGGAACCAGTGTCTCTCCAAACGCCACAAGCTGGCAGCCCTGTTTGCCAGCAAGCTCGACTGCATCAATCACTTTGTCCAAGGTCGCTTCACGCTTCAACCAGACTGGAGCGATCTGTGCGAGAGCGACTTTGATTTTGTCTGATGCGGACGGATTGTGAGATAAATGCGTTGCTTCCAAAATTTCCATGATTCAATACTCAGCTTGCAGATACGAAGATCACACTCGGGTTTGGCAGGGCTGCAAACAACAGTGTCCATCACTCAGGCAGTGAAACACGTCAACATCACCTGCTTTGAGATTCTATTGTTCCAGATCTTGATCTTACTATGAGGCAGGGGTGCCTGTAGCTGGCTGTTTCACTCAACTTTACTGAATTTTTTGAGAGACGAAACCTAAGCTAATCAAAACCCTGCCCCAATAAATCTGCCTGAGTACTTAATTTTATTCAGCGTCGATGAAATCCGCGAGTTGTTGGCGTTTTCGATCAACAACCAAACGGGTCACGTCTGGTCGGCTGTAATGGCCAGTTGGGTCAAAGTTCTGACGTTCGCCGCGCACCACGGCATGATCCAGTTCTGCTGTGATCAGAACTTCCTTACCAACTTGCGGCTCTACCACCCAAGATCCATCTGGTGCAGAGATACAGGAGCCGCCATTTGCGAGGAAGTCATCGCTGTTCTCAAGGATCTTTGCGAGCTCAAGCGTGTCTTCCGGAAAGTCTGTTGGGCGCATCAGGCCGGAGACTGAAATCACATAGCTTCTGCTCTCTTTGGCAACAAAGCGTGTTGTGTCTTCGGTATTGTGCAGCCCGCCCGGCCAAACTGCGACGTGCAGGTCCTCACCTTGCGCATAAAGAGCGGCACGGGACAGAGGCATCCAGTTTTCGAAGCAGTTAAGACCACCTACGGTGAAGCGGCCCAGCGGATGGACTCGTAAGCCATTGCCGTCGCCCGGCGCCCACGCAAGGCGCTCTTCGTAGGTTGGTTGGAGTTTGCGGTGTGAGGAGCCGATCTCACCATTCTGGTCGATGTAGACTAGCGAACAATAGAGACTATGACCGCTTCTGTTTGCAGCACGCTCCATGACACCGAGATACACAGCGATGCTATACTTTTTCGCAATCACGCAGATATCATCCAAGTGACCGTCTTCAATCACCACGCCCTGTTCAAGGTATTCCGCGTAAATTGCTTTTTGCTTCGGGTCGTTGAAACGTGCACCGTCAGTGCGTTCTATCCAGAACGGGTAGCCCGGGACCAGCGCTTCGCCGAAGGTGACAAGCTGGCAACCTTGTTTGCCTGCAAGTTCTACCGCATCAGCCACTTTTTTCAGTGTTTCATCGCGCTTCAGCCAGACCGGAGCGATCTGTGCGAGCGCAACTTTGATCTTGTCAGATGCGGCAGGGTTTTGTGTTGTATGTGTTGCTTCTAAAATTTCCATGGGGATCTACTCAGGTTGCGAAAATGTCAGAGTCACTGGCGAATGCCTTGAATTCGAGAGCATTGCCCGAGGGGTCTTTAATGAAAAAAGTTCCCTGCTCTCCCGGTTGCCCTTCGAACCTGATCTTAGGCTCCAACAACCATTCAATAGTTTCATGTGTTTTCAGTCGATCAGCAAGCATCTTCCATTCATCCATTGGCAAAACAACGCCGAAGTGAGGAATGGGCACAGCGTCGCCATCAACGACACCAGTGACTCCAAGGGGAAACTGTGTTTTTTCACGAAGGTGGGCGGACATCTGGTGTCCGAACAGGTCAAAATCGACCCACTTGCCTTCAAGTTCTCGGCCTTGCTTACACCCAAGCACGCCCATGTAGAACGTTTTGGTCTGTTCCAGATCATCAATCGGAAATGCCAGATGGAATGGACGCGCCATGTTCAGCCTCACCTTACTTGCAAATTAAAATCCGTATTCTGGTAGAAGCCCTGAAGGCCACTTACCTAGAATAGGCTCTATACCCAAAACTCATGCTGGAGTTGTTTTAAACTACGTAAAATCTCATAGATAGACCAATGACAGTCACATAGACATGAGTTAAACTCATAGTATGAGCCGACATAGTCTTTCGATCACTTCGCAGATCCTTTCCGTTCTTCCCGTTTTCGATGCAGCAGCGCGCCATGGGAGCTTTACCCGGGCGGCACGGGAGCTTGGCATCACGCAAGGGGCTGTGTCCCGCCGCATTCAGAATTTGGAAGAGCAGTTGGGACTGGTGCTGTTTTCGCGTCAGGGAAAAACGCTGGCACTTACTCAAGATGGGTTGCTGCTGAGCCAGAAAGCAAAGAATGCGTTGAAGCTGGTTGAGGATCTTGAGCATGAATTGAAGGGGTCTGTTTCAGGTCAGCTGCGTATCGGGACGCTACCCTCACTTGCCAATCTCTGGTTCATGGAGCGGATCAAAGGCTTTAAGCAGGCCTATCCCGCCATCAGCGTTGATCTTGTTACCATCCCGGCCGACTTTTCCGCCGGTCATAAAGATCCGGTGAACTGGGATCCTTCCAGTGTGGATGTGGCACTTACTGTTGGGCGTGGCAGTTGGCCTGCTCTGGAGAGCTTCCAGATTTGTGATGAAGAGATGGTTCTGGTCTGTCACCCAAGCCTGTTGGGGGATACCCAGCCGGAGAGCATAAAAGATCTTCTGGGTCTCCCCCGCCTCATTCATTCCACACGCCTGGGCAGTTGGGAATACTGGGCGGAGGCACACAAGCTTTCAAGCTACTTGCCCGGAGACACCTCCCTCTCCTTCGAGCATTTCTTCATGGTATTGGAGGCCGCGCGTCAGGGCCTTGGCCTTGCCTTGCTTCCCTCTCTGCTCATTGAGAAAGATCTGGCGGACGAGACACTGATCGAGCCAGTCCCTGCACGGCATATGACGGGGAACATCTATTACATTGTTGGGAGTTCAGCCGCCTGGAGGCGTCCGGCAGTGGCTGCCTTGCGTGATCATCTTCTACAGAGCGAATAGGCGCTTACCGCCGATCAAACTGAAAGGGCGATGGCAACTCATCTTCTGCAAGGTGTGTTGTTTGTGGGGCTTGTGATGCAGCTGAGGAGACGTGATCTGTTGCTTTGCCGCCCAATTGCATCTCATCAATCTTGCGAGCTCGATTTCCGATTTTGTCGCCTGAGATCATGATCTGATCCAGATCTTTGTTGGTCTGGGCAAAATGGGTTTGCAGTTTGGAGACACGCTCTGTCAGACGGCCAACATCCAGCAGGAGCTTGCCAACTTCAGCCTGAATGAGATGAGCCTGTTCACGCATGCGGGCATCGCGCAGCACAGATTGGATAACCTGCACAGCAAGGACAAGTAGAGACGGTGAGACGATGACCACGCGCAGGCGGTGGGCTTTTTGCGTCAGGTCTGGGAAGCCTTCGTGGATCTCAGCAAAGAGGCTCTCAGAGGGCACGAACATAAGCGCCGTGTCCTGTGTTTCTCCCGGGAGAAGGTATTTACCTGCAATGTCTTCGAGATGCTTGGAGATATCCTTTCGGAAGCGAGCGGCAGCTTCTTTCAAGTCCTGCTTGGTTTCTGCATCCTTGATGGCAGCGAAAGCTTCCAGAGGGAACTTGGCATCCACCACAAGCGGCGGTGCGCCAGTTGGCATATGGATCAGGCAGTCAGGTCGTGAGCGATTGGAGAGTGAGCTTTGAAACGAGAAGCTTGTTGGTGGCAATGCGTCATCAATGATTGCCTCCATTCGTCCTTGGCCAAATGCACCGCGGGTTTGTTTGTCATTCAAAACCATCTGCAGGTCAGTCACCTGCCCTGCCAGCTCACCCATGGTTTTATTCGCTTTGTCGAGCAGTGCCATGCGCTCCTGCAGGCCTGTCAAACTGGCATGGGTTTGGCGATGGGTTTCCAGAACAGACGCACCCAGCGTTTTGCCAAGACCATCAAGTCGATCATTCACCACACGCATCAGATCTGACTGACGAGAGCCAAAAACCTCTGCCATGGTTTGCATACGGCCTGTCATTTCTCCTTGAGAGCGGACCAGATCTGCCAGCGCGGCTTCTGTGTATTCTGCCCGCTTTTGCTCCAACACCGATGTACCACGCACTTTGTTCAGTTTTGCGCGCAGGCTCATGATCCAGATGAGCAGCAAAAGGAAAAAAAGGCCCCCACTGACTATGGTTGCCTGAATATATGAGAGGGTGAATGCACCGTATGTGAAGACTGTCTGTTCCATGAAACAAACATAGAACACTTTGCAACACCGCGATACCTCTCAGCTTTCTTGGATGCACTGCAACCCACATCCTTCAATTGATGGGGAGTATCCATTAATAGCCGCTAACCAAAAGCCTATAGTCAACGACTTGGCAAAGTTCTTATAAGAGGATATGAAGCCTAAACAACACTATCAGCTGGCCTCACGTTGAGCAGACAGCTTTGCAACGAGAACAACTTCAAAAGTAATTATGACGATTCGCGAGATAAAATTTGTCCCGGAAAACTGCCTTCGCGAGAAGTGCACTCCGATTGAAGACATCAACGACGAAATCAGAAAACTTGCCGACGACATGCTGGCGACCATGTATGACGCGCCGGGCATTGGCCTTGCAGCAAGTCAGATTGGCGTTTTGAAACGTATGTTCGTTCTTGATGTTGCAGAGCGCGAGAGCGAAGAAGACGATTCCGTTGAGAAACAGCCAATGGTGTTCATCAACCCAGAGATCACCTGGTCTTCTGAGGAGAAGAGCACTTATCAGGAGGGCTGCTTGTCCATTCCTGGTGTTTATGAGGATGTTGAGCGTCCAAGCGAAGTGCGCGTTTCCTTCCTTAACGTTGAAGGCGAGAAGCAGGAAATTGAAGCTGCCGGTTTGCTGGCAACCTGCATTCAGCATGAGCTGGACCATCTGAACGGTGTGCTGTTCATCGATTACCTGTCCCGACTGAAGCGTGACCGGATCGTGAAGAAGATGATCAAGCAGGCAAAACAAGCCTGATCATCCTGACATTGCGAGTGGATTAAGCGGCCTTCTTTGGAGAGCCGCTTTTTTTGTTGTTTTTTCCTTGTCCTTCCCTACCAGCTGACGCATTAAGTCTGGAATACAAGAATTACAGCCAAGCAGGTCAGCTATGTCATTGCGCGTCATCTTTATGGGTACTCCTGATTTCTCCGTTCCGACACTCTTTGAGATCGTCGGGCAAGGTTGGGATGTGGTCGCTTGTTACTCGCAGCCACCACGCAAAGCCGGACGCGGCATGGAGCTGAAAAAGACGCCTGTGCACGAAGCTGCTGAAAGCCTCGGTATTCCTGTTTTCACACCAACATCACTGAAGAGCGAAGAAGAGCAGGAACGGTTCCGCTCCTTTGAAGCGGATGTGGCTGTTGTGGTCGCTTATGGCTTGCTGCTGCCGAAAGCCATTCTGGACGGCACCGAGCACGGCTGTTTGAATGGCCATGCCTCGCTGCTTCCACGCTGGCGCGGTGCTGCGCCTATCAACCGTGCAATCATGGCTGGAGACAAAGCTTCCGGCATTCAGGTGATGCAGATGGAAGAAGGACTGGACACTGGGCCGGTCTGCATGTCTGAGACCGTCGCAATCACCCCGGACATGACAGCAGGCGAGCTGCATGACCGCCTGTCTGCTTTGGGCGGCGATTTGATGATGCGTGCACTTTCTGCTCTGTCTCGTGGTGGTCTTGGGTCTACACCTCAACCTGAAGAGGGCGTGACCTACGCCAAGAAGATCCAGAAAAGCGAAACACGCATCGACTGGTCATTGCCAGCTGAACAGGTGCACAACCACATTCGTGGCCTGTCTCCGTTCCCTGGCGCATGGTGTGAGATGGATTTGGGCGGCAAGAACCCTGAGCGCGTGAAAATCCTGCGCAGCAGCTTAGCTGATGGTTCTGGTGCAGCTGGTGAGGTTCTGGTTGTTGACGATACCACGCTGACGATTGCGTGCAGTTCTGGCGCGATCAAGCTGGTTCAGGTTCAACGAGCTGGTAAAAAGGCGATGTCTGCTGAGGAATTTTTACGTGGCTCTAAGCTTAGTGCCGGAGACATGGTTTCCTGACCCTGATTAATCATATAGGCTTTTCTTAAGAAACATCAGGAAACACGGAGGCATCATGGTTGAATTCCACCAGATTGGGGAGGATCAAGTTGGTCTCCGTACGCCTGAAAAGAAAGACGAGCCTGCCATTTTGTCTTTGCTCGTCAAAGCCTTTGGTCAGAGCAACGAAGGACGTCTGGTTGAGCGACTGCGTGCTTGTGGTGCGCTGGTTCTTGAGCGGATTGCGACGGATGATGATGGCAAATTGCTCGGCCACCTCGCGTTTTCTCGTGTGACGGGTACGGGAGAAGGACACCGCCTGAAAATCAGCTGTCTTGCACCAGTTTGCGTTGATCCCGCCTCTCAAAACAAGGGCGTAGGCACGAAGCTCATTCAGGAAGCTCTGGATGACTTACAAGGGCTGGGGGAAGATCTGGTTCTAGTGTTGGGATCTCCTGATTACTACTCCCGCTTTGGCTTTGACAGCGAGCTGGCAAAGAAGGTGCAAGGGCCGTATGCCGGGCCAATCTTCATGGCATTGCCTTTTACGCAGGCGGGGCGCGAAGACCTGCCGGTTGAGGTTACCTATGCAACTCCTTTCCGAGAGTTCGAATAGGTTCCTTTCAGGCTTACCGTCAGGTCTGGTCTTGCCCTTTCAAATCTGATAGTACAGCGCAAAATTTCAGAGATATCCTGCAGGCTCATGCCTGTCTCATGCCCTGCAAACTGGCTTACAGTCTGCTTGCCTAACCTTTGCAAAGAACAAGAATGCCGCGTTACAAAATTACCATTGATTATGACGGACGCCCTTTTGTTGGCTGGCAGCGTCAGGACAACGGGCCGACAGCCCAAGGTGTTATTGAGCGCGCAATCAAGTCTTTCACGGGCGAGACCGTCACCATTGGCGGAGCCGGACGCACGGATTCTGGTGTGCATGCGACTGGACAGGTGGCGCATCTGGATCTTGCAAAGGATTGGCCTGCAGAAACAGTGAAGAATGCGCTGAACTTTCATGCGCAACCGGACCCTGTTGCTATTCTGGCTTGCGAGAAGGCAGGCCTTGGTTTTGATGCCCGGTTTTCAGCAATCCGCCGCCATTACCGCTTTAAGATCGCGAACCGCCTGGAACCACTGACCCACGACCTTGGGCTGGCATGGCATGTGAAGCCTGAGCTGGATGCGGAGGCTATGAATGAGGCTGCTCAAGTGCTTCTGGGTCATCATGATTTCACAACCTTCCGCCATACGCGTTGTCAGGCGAAGAGCCCATGGAAGACGATGGAACGAATCTGCGTTTATCGTCAAGGATATCACGTGTTCCTTGAATGCAGTTCCCGATCTTTCCTTCACAATCAGGTTCGCTCCATGGTGGGGAGCCTACGCCTCGTAGGTGAAGGGCGCTGGACTAAGGACGATCTGAAGGCGGCACTCGAAGCCTGTGACAGGCAGGCGTGTGGACCTGTTGCCGTGCCTGAGGGGCTTTATCTTACGCAGGTCGATTATCGCACCCCAGAAGAAGATGAGGCGTCGTTCCTTACCTATCAAGATAGCTTGAAGAGCGTTGGTGCTGATGAAGCCCCAGCGGATGAAGAAGACTAGGTTTTCTTCAACCTGTTAGCTTAGTAGGAAACCGGAGGCCGTCCACCTCCGGTTACATAAGCTTACTTTTCTTCGAATGACACGACCCGTTTGTAAAGGTGCCACGTTGTGTGGCCGAGCACTGGCAATGTAACCAGTAAGCCGACAAACATAGGGATCATTGAAGCCATCAATATCGCCGTGATAAGCAATCCCCAGCCCACCATGATCACCGGACTTCCCGTCACCACCTTGAAGCTTGTGATCATTGCAGTCACGAAATCCACTTCCGTGTCCAGCAGCATCGGGAATGACACGACACTGACCGCGAACAACAGAATGGCGAAAAACGCTCCGACAAGGTGACCTGCGATCAAGAACAAGACACCGTCTGAAGTTTCAAAGATCGTCTGAGCGAATTGCAAGAATGTACCGTAACCCTGCATCCCCAAGAAAAGCGCGAGCAACAGGTGAACCTTAAACATCCATAGGAACTGGATGAAGATGACGACAAAGGCCATCCACGCAATCTCGCCGCGGCGTTGCTCCCACATCAACGTAAACAGGCCGCTCATGCGCGGTGTCTCGCCTGCCTGCAGTCGTCTGGAAACCTCATAGAGCCCCAAAGCTGCAAATGGTCCTAACAGCAGAAAGCCGCAGGCCAATGGGTAGCTGATGTAGCTCATGTCCACCCAGAACGAGAGCAGCGTGACCAGTACCCCTCCGACGACAAAGAAGGCGCCAAAGGTCAGACCAATAACAGGCGTCTTCACAAAGTCCAGAATTCCAAGCTTCAGGGAGCTTGTTATATCCTCCAGGGTAACCTGACGAACGATAGGCTTCGCCAGTTTATGCTGTGAGTTTTGCGCGCCCGTAGGCACAGTCAGATGATTGTCTGACATTCCGTCCCTCCCAATTTTCCTCCACGTCAAGTGTGCGCGGAAACTGGGATGAGCGCTACTGAAAATTTAAAGGGGCGGCGAAAAACAGGTTTAGCTAGGCAAACAGGCGAGTAAAAGAGGCGCTGATCAGGATGGAAAGCACCAGATCCAGAACCACTAGTCCGATTGAGATTGAGAAGCTGCAACCACCTGCCACACGTGCAATCTGGAACCTGTACCACAGCACCCATCCGATGATCGGGAAGGTCAACATAACCAGCAGCTCCGATGGAATAATCCCAGCCATATAAAGCAGATACAGAACCGTCTGCGGGAGCAGGATAATGAGTGTGCTCCAGTTGCGAACGATGATGTATGGACCGTAGTTGCGTTTCAGCCCCAACGACCCAGCGAGAAACCCGACAAAGATAGGGAATGTAATCCAGTCAACAAAAAGGGAAAGGAACTTGCCGAGATAGAGTTGGAAACCACCAACAGCCAACTCAGCGTTCTCTTGCCCTTGCATCGCGAAGTGCTCCACCATCAATGCATGTTCTGCAATCAGGCTTAGCAGATAAAACGGAAGCAGGAGGAAGATGACCAGAAAGGAGCGCCAGAAGCCATCAGCAGACAAATCAAACTGCTGTAACGCTTCTGTCTCACCCCTCATGATCCTCCAGGATGCAATGCAGGACTGGCGAATTTCCTGTGTGCCAAGAACCATCACAACACCCTGTTCCTTATTAGCTTAAGCCTGAAAGTAATCTTGCAGGAAGCGGAGGTAAATGTCTGCAAGCTGCTCAATGTCAGCTACAGCAACGTGTTCATCAACCTTGTGCATGGTCTGGCCGACAAGGCCGAACTCGACTACAGCACAGTAATTCTTGATGAAGCGTGCATCTGAGGTTCCGCCGCCGGTGGACAGCTCAGGTGTGCGACCAGTAACCGTCTTGATGGAATTGGACAGGGTCTGGATCAACGCTTCATCGTGGGTCAGGAAGCTGTCGGTGGCTTCTCTGGCGAACTCAATACTCCAGTCTAGACCTTCCGGTGCAGCATCGTTCAGAAGCTTCTCAATGTGCTGGCTCAGAGAGCTGACGGACCACTGATCGTTGAAGCGAATGTTGAATTTCGCCATGACGTGGGCTGGAATGACGTTGGTCGCGGTGTTGCCAACGTCAACCGTGGTGATTTCCAGATTGGATGGCTGGAACCGCTCGTTGCCTTGGTCCAGCTCGACCTCAGCAACCGTACTCAGAAGTTTGAGCATGCCCGGGACTGGATTGTCCGCAAGGTGCTGATAGGCAACATGGCCTTGGGTTCCGTTGACTTTGACCGTGCCTGTCAGAGATCCGCGGCGGCCAACTTTGATGGCATCGCCCAGTGCATCCGGGTTGGTTGGTTCGCCAACGATACAAGCGTCAAAGACGTGACCCTGTTCTTTAGCCCATTCCAGAAGCTTCACGGTGCCATTGATGGCTGGGCCTTCTTCATCCCCTGTGATCAGGAATGAGATCTGTCCCGGAATGCCATTTGGATGCGCCTTGACGTAATCAATTGCAGCGGCGGCAAAGGCAGCAACGCCGCCCTTCATATCTGCGGTTCCGCGACCGTGAAGCATGCCATCAGCGATGGTGCCGTCAAACGGGCCGTGGGTCCAGGCTGCTTCATCTCCAACTGGCACAACATCAGTGTGGCCTGCAAACACAAAGTGTGGTTTGCCGGAACCGATGGTTGCGAACAGGTTCTCGATGTTGGGTGTGTTCTCGTCGGAGAACATCACACGGGAGACGTCGAAACCGGCATCAGCGAGCAGCTTTTCGAGCGTGGTGAGGGCACCACCTTCAGCTGGTGTGACACTTGGACAGCGGATTAGGTCGCGGCAGATCTGTACCGCAGGAGAAAGCGTATCAGTCATGCTTCGAGATTTAGCTGTGCTGCGCCTGATGGTCAATCACGAGTTGCCAGCACTTCGTGATTTTCACTGGCACATAGCAACGCAAAATCTCAACATAAACGCTTATTTTTTACGTTGGAATGGGCGAGTGTTGGATGCTGGACCGTATTTATTCGGGCCTTCCTGGCTCTTTAGGAAACCAACGATGATTGGCACCAGAAGGTTCAGGAATGGCAAGAAGAGTGTCAGCGCGACGAAGCCAGTGACACCGCGGTCCTGTAGCCGTTTGATCACCAGCATAAACACCATGAAGTTTGCAACAAGCAGCAGCGGATACAGCAACGGATTCGTGGTCAGCAGATCACTGTAGGCCTGCGCCAATGTGAGATCTGATGTTCCGTTATCGATATAGGTGTCGGCAAGCGAACTTGTGGCGACGTTTACTGCGATGGATAGAATACAGAAGATCAGTGCTGTTGCCAGCCAGTAGACGCCTTTGGAGATGCGTCCAAACGGATTACAAAATAACCACAGAAGGCTTGTTTTTCTTAGACTTTGCTCTGGCATTCTTTGATCACTTAAAGTGGCCGCCTTTCGTCAAACTGGCTGTGCCGCTTTAATCCCTCGTGGTCTTGCGTGTTGTTATCCGTAAACCGTTCCCCACCTTACGGGTATACGCTTTAAGAAATTTCAGTTCGCAAGGATGTACGCATATTGTGGTCCGCTTTCAAGAGGGGCAATGCGGCAAGACACAAGTGGCGGGAAAGTTCTTTCCCCGTCACCACATAAAACACAGCATTTGGAGCGGGTTAGGCGGTCAGGAGCCAACCTTCACAGTATCGAGATATCCGCTCAGCGCTTTGGTGCAGTTGACGCCCAAGTCCCCAACCGCGTATCCGCCTTCCATCACAAACATGGTCGGCTTGCCTAGTTTGGCAATGCGTGCGCCGATTTTTGCGAAATCATCCGTCTTCAGCTTGAACTGAGAAATCGGGTCATTCTCGTAAGGATCCATGCCCAAAGAGATTATGATGACATCAGGCGCAAACTTCTCGATGGAGCGGCAGGCGTCTTCCATTGCCTCCTCCCACTGAGCCCACGCAGTACCGTGTGGCAGAGGATAATTGTGATTGTATCCTGCGCCCTCTTTCAAGCCGCGTTCATTTGCGTGGCCGAGGTAATATGGAAACTCAACCTTTGGGTCTGCATGGATGGACAGAAATTGCACGTCAGCGCGGTCATAGAAGATTGCCTGAGTGCCGTTGCCATGATGATAGTCCACGTCAAAGATCGCCACCTTACCAACGCCCTGATCGCGCAGATATTGGGCGGCAATTGCTGCGTTGTTCAGGAAGCAATATCCACCATAGAGGCGGCGGTGTGCGTGGTGGCCCGGAGGACGGCACAGCGCGAAGGCAGCGTTGTCGCCTGACAGGATCAGTTCTGCCCCTGTCAGAGCGGTTTCTGCACTTTTGCGCGCTGCAACCCATGTGTGTTGGCCCATGGGAGAGCCTGCATCGAACGAATAGAAACCAAGTTTTCCGTCGATGTGATCCGGCACAATGTCGTGCCTAAGACCATGCACGGGCCAGACGAACGGGAAGACCTCTTCTACTGTGCGCCCTTCAGCCAGCCAAAGCTTCCAGAAATCCTGCAGGAAGGTGACATAATCCGCATCATGCACCTTGAGGATTGGGTCCAGAGAAAACTCGTTTGGTGTAAGCACCTCACCGAACTGCGCTTTTTTTAGATGCGCAAGAACAATTTCGGCACGAGACGGGATTTCATTGGCAGGAACCAACTTCCCATCAGAGATTTCTTTGGTCGGGGCATGCAACAGCTGATCAGGCGAGAAAATGGTCTTCACTGTTATCGTCCTTTACAACAACTGATGTGCTGTCTCTCCTTTGCACATCAGATGAAACGGTACTCGGTTACTTGTAGATAGTGCTCAGTGGGTTGAAGCGTGGAACACGCAAATTCTTCATGGTTCGGGCTGTCCGGCCAGCATTGAGGCTCCAGGCACAGGCCTGCTCTTGGGCCATACATCTTGCCATCAAAGCCCGGGACCGGGGTATTGAGGGAGCTGCCGTCGTAGAACTGGATGCCCGGTTCGGTTGACCAGACTTCCATCTTGAGCTCGGTCTCTGGCTCAAACACTACAGCGGATAGCTCGGGCTTCTTCAGGCGAAACTGTCTGAGGCAGAAATTGTTGTCGAAGCGAGAATCTTGCGCATCGGCGATCTCACGCATCTCACGGAAATCAAAGGGCGTTCCTGCAACATCAACGATCTCACCGGTTGGGATCAGCTGATCAGAAACAGGGAGGTAAGAGCGTGCCGGGATCATGATCTGATGCTTAGTGACATCCTCATGGTCTCCCAGATTGAAGTAGCTGTGGTGCGCTGGGTTCAGAAGGGTTGGCTTGTCTGTAGTGCCAGAAAACTCAATGCGCAGGGTATCATCTTTGGTCAGCGTATAGCGGCAGGTGATTTGAACGGTGCCAGGATATCCCTCTTCTCCATCCGGAGATTCCAAAGAGAGGAGAACGCTGTCTTCGCTGGCTTCCTCAATGGTCCAAATTCGATGGGCAAAGCCTGTGTGTCCGCCGTGTAGGTGGTGCCGTCCGCCTTCGTTCACCGTCAGCTGGAACTCTTCAGAACCAATTGAAAAACAACCGTTTGCAATGCGGTTGGCGCAGCGGCCTGCAGTCGCGCCCATGTGGGGGGAGTGAAGTTCGTAGTCACGCAGATTATCAAAGCCGAGTGTAAGGTCGCGATCTCCCAGTTGCAGTCTGCGAACTGTGGCGCCGTAGGTGAGGATGCTTGCGGTAAGGTTGCCGCCATGCAGTGTCACTTCTTTGACAATTTCCCGGTTTTCCAGTTCACCGAAATCACGAATAGCCACTGCTTTCCCTTTCCATTGCAGACCTGCCTCCCCTCAGGTCATTCATTCCATACCAACCTCCTATGAAACGAGAATTAGTACAAGCAAGACAAAAGGATACCGCCAGTCTAAGAGCAGTAGAAAGCAGGGTTTATTTTTTTGCTTATCTTGGCGCGATCACCAGCTCTTTGTTTCCGAGCGTGATTTTGCCAAGCCTGTTCAACGCAGACATCCCTAAAAGCACCTGCGAGAGCGCTTCATCTTTAAGGATAAGACTTTTAACGTTGCGTATATGAATTGAGCCCAAATAGAGATTTGAAATTGAGGCTGATACCCCCGACGTGATGCCGTTTGCTGTGCGCACTTCGACGGTGAAATCTTCGTTGCGCACCCTTATGCCAGCCTTACGGGCGATGCTGTAAGGTATGGCGAGCAGACTTGCACCCGTATCGATCAGGGCTGGTGTCTTATGACCATTGATTTTGATTGTTGCCATGAAGTGGCCATTGGGAGACTTGCGAATTCTGGTGATGCGTTTTGAGGTTTTCTGAGGCTCATTTGCGGATTGAGATTCGTGCACCTCAACGACGCCCAGCAAGCGCTCCTCGAGCACCTTGGGCACGATCAACGCGACACAAATGACGACAACCATGACCCAGATATAACGTTGCACGCGCGCCCCCACATCTTCTGGACAGCACAACATCACAGTGCGCAAACTGACGAAAGCAGAATGCCTTTACCTTGGATCGCTCGGTGTATTGCCCATTACTTTTCATAGGTATACAGCCGAGGCCAAGAAAAAGGCAAGAATTCTAATTAAAAACCGAGGTTTTCCGGAGGCGGCAGTTGGACTCAGGTGCAAGAAATAGCGGCCGCAAACTCGGTGAGCTTAGATGAGTTGAGACGACCATTCACACGCACGCCGCTGCAAACATCTACGCCGTAGGGTTTTACAGTCTCAATTGCCTCGATGATGTTCTGAGGGGTCAGCCCACCTGCAAGGAATACCGGAATGTCGAGTTTCTCGACAATATGGCGGCTCAAATCCCAGTTGTGCGTTCGGCCTGTTCCGCCGAGTTCATTTTCTGAAGGGCGGCCAGAATCGAGCAGAACCGCATCTGCAACGCGGCTATATTCCTGTGCAATTTCAAAGGAATACTCATCCTCAACATGAACAACTTGCACGATGCGTGTGCTGGCTGGCAGGTCCAGACGCAGTTCCTGATATTCACCCGGATCAATTGGTTTGACAATTTGAACCGTGTTTGTGCCGCAGGTGAGCACATGTTCGACGATATCTTTAGCAGTGGTGCGAGATGTGAGGAGCCAGGTTGCAACAGCGGGGGGGATTTGCCGGGCGATGTTGAGAATGAGGTCATCTTCAATCACACCGGGGCCGGACGGCATGTGGGCAACAAGGCCGACAGCATCGGCGCCACAAGCAACAGCGGTGGCTGCTTCGCCCGATGTTGAAATACAGCAAACCTTCAAACGGGTACGAGCTTTATTAGGCATTCCATCATCCCCTTGCGCGCATGACCTTACAACACGGTCTACACCTCATAAAAGACGAATACACAGTTTTGATGTGCGTATCGTCTCCGGTATTTCTGTCTGTATTTCTTGAGGATGCCTCCAAGAAAAAAGCGCCAGACCTGATGCCTGACGCTTCTAAACCAAGAAAGTTTATTTTGTACCGTACATCCGGTCACCAGCATCACCGAGACCCGGGATGATGTAGCCCTTTTCGTTGAGCTTTTCATCGATGGACGCGGTGTAGATTGGCACGTCAGGATGCGCTTCGTTGAAGCGTGCAACACCTTCAGGAGCAGCCAGCAAGCAAACGAACACCATGTTGTTTGCGCCGCGCTTCTTCAAGCGGTCTACAGCAGAGATTGCGGAGTTTGCAGTTGCCAGCATTGGATCAACAACGATCACCAGACGCTCGTCCAGCTCCTGAGGCGCTTTGAAGTAGTATTCAACGGCTTCAAGGGTCTTAGGATCGCGGTAGAGACCGATATGTGCAACACGAGCGGATGGGATCAGCTCAAGCATGCCTTCCAGCAGGCCGTTACCAGCGCGCAGGATAGAGGCGAAGCAAAGCTTTTTACCAGCCAGAACCGGTGCATCCATTTCAGCGACAGGTGTCTCGATGGACTGAGTGGTCATCTTCAGGTCGCGTGTTACTTCATAGCACAGCAACAAAGAGATTTCGCGCAGCAAGCGGCGGAAGTCCTGCGTCGGGGTTGTTTTTCTCCGCATGTGGGTCAGCTTATGCTGGACAAGCGGGTGTGCGATTACGGTTGCGCCGGACATCGTGTTCCTCTTTTTCAACCCAGTCGGGTCTTTTATATGCAGCTGCCTTTTGTCAGCATGTACATGGCAGTGCGTGTCTTAGTTAGGCACCTGATAGTTTCGGGTGCAATTGACGAAAGGTTATAGATCAAAAAACGGTTCCATCACTGATAATCATCAGGGGTGGAGATCCATCACCTCGTTTTTCAAGGGCAATTTGTCGTCCTGCAGCCCAAGACCCACCTTCCAGCACACATGCCAGTGGAAGCTGGTCCCGGGAGACAGACAAATCTGCCCGAATCCAATCCGCGAGCTTATCGAGAAGAGCGATCGTGAGCGCTCTCCATTCAACAACCAGCTCGCTGCTTACTTCGTGTTTGTTCAGGGACTGTTTCGGATCTTTCAGGCGCAGCACGCCCGTGTCCAAAAACAATCCGCCGTTGCGATACTCAGCAAGGCCAGTCAAACCATCAATGTTTGCCATCTCAATACCAGCCCACGACAGAGGTTCAACTAAAGAATAAGCAATCCATTGAGAAAGTTTGTGAAGAGGGACAAGATTGGTGGTTTTGTCCTGAGTTGTGACCTTGGAATGGCGCCATGTATCCCCGAGGATCACACCGTCAATCTGCTCACGGTTGGGCCAGATCGGCCCTAACCCATCCAGAACCAGTTCCAGAATACGTTCTGCATCCAGAGGGCCTTTTTGACCCTCCTCATAGAGGATATCAAAGAGACCGCCCGGGCGTGGTTCATCTTCTTTGCCAAACAGATCGTCACGAAGGGAAACGGCCTCTCCCAGACGGTTTAGCAAAGACAGTCGTCCATCCAGCCCAATGAGCTGGTTCTTCTCTGTGATTTGCAGGCCTTCTGCCAGTTCATCTTTATCCAGACGGAACAAGGTGATGGCGTCTGCTCTGAGTGGGTCCAGCGGTTCGTGAGAGAAGAAACCAGCCGAGAACATGGCCAGTGAGCCAATCGCCAGTCCTTCAGAATGTTTGAAGGTTTCGTTGGTGATTGCTTCGCGATACGTCCAGTGCTCACCAGCGGCAGCATCCAGCAGCGCAGAAACAATGGCCAGATCGCAGGCTGCACGGCCCATGCCCTGCACATCAGAAAAGCGTCGTGCACCAGCCAGCATGCCCCAGCGGTCTATGCCACCGGTCTCAAACTGGCGCCAGCGGGCATGAAACGGAATTTGCCGATCTGGATAGGTGTTGTCGGTCGCAGCGAGTGTTCTGCGGGCAGCTTCTGCAAGGTGAGACAGATCAACAGCAAAATGCTCAAGTTCGCCCTGCAATCCCAGCTCCAAAAGCATATGTGAGCGTTCACGGACTGCTTTTGCGTTGAGCAAGGACAAAGCCTGCGATGCTTGCATCTCCATCTTCGTCGGTTCCTATCGTTTTGCCTGGTGAGGCCTGTAAAGCACTCGTATTTCTGGTTTGCCGGAATCGGCCTTATGCAACGTCTGCCCCGAAGCTTAAAATGCCCCAGTGATCTACGCTATAAAGCCCGCACCTTTTTATGAAGGTACGGGCTTTTTGCAATCTATGCTCTGAGGTTTTGAGCATAAGAAACCCGGCTATGCCAGTTTTCCTGCTTATGCACACTCAACTCAAGCAAAAACTCATGCTTCTTCAGTTAAAGTGTCCAAACGCTTTAGAAGAACAGCACGGGTTTCCTCATCAACAAACGCTGCTTCCAGCGCATTCTTTGTGATGGATTTCTGGATGTCACGCGTCCAGCCAAACACACGAGATGTTTCAACATACTCGTGGCCAAGCGTTGTGTGGAAGAATGGCGGATCATCGGAGTTGAGAGTGATACGCACACCTGCCTGACGCAGCATGTTTACCGGATGGAAGCGCAGGTTTGAGTAGACACCGAGCGCAATGTTGGAATGCGGGCATACCTCAAGGGTGATTTCCTCATCCACAAGACGCTGAACCAGTGCGTCGTCTTCGACTGCACGCACACCATGACCAACACGGGTGATCTTCAGGTAGTCCAATGCATCACGCACGCTTTCAGCACCGCCGAACTCACCAGCATGGGCTGTGAGGCCGAGACCAGCTTCACGGGCCATAGCAAAGGCTTTTTCGAAGTCCTTTGCCGGGCCGATGCGCTCGTCACCTGCCAGACCGAAACCCGTCACCATTGGGTGTGGATTGTCGATGACGGCCTTGACTGCACCTTCAACGGACTCAGCGCCTTCATGACGCACGCCGAGTGGAACCAGACGGCCTTCGATGCCTGTGTCTGCTTTCGCGCGTTCCAGACCAGCTATGAGGCCTTCCAGATAGGAGTTGTAGCTCAGGCCTGCTTTGATTGCATGATCTGGAGAGATAAACACTTCCGCATAGATCACGCCTTCAGCTGCCAGCATTTTGTAGTAGGTTTCAGTCAGTTCTGCATAATCGCCCGGACGGCGAAACAGAGAGGCTGCAACATCGTACTGCTGAATAAAGGTGGTAAAGTCATGCCAGCTGTAGGCTCCGTTGGTGTCGAACAGATCACCCAGATCTACATCATAGCGTTGAGCCAGCTTTCTTACGAGCGTTGGAGGTGCTGCACCTTCAATGTGGCAGTGCAGTTCGGCACGTGGCACCACGTTCTGCTTTGGTCTCATTTCTTAAAATCCGTGCATTGGCTTGTCTTTAGCCCGAACAATCCAGTTGTCATCCGACCATTTAGCAGTTCCGTCTACCATATGCACTGCATAGGCATGGCGGGACTTATCAGAGCGGTTCGGAGCAGATTTGTGCGGCACAAGTCCATGAAGGATAACAAGCGTCCCTTTCGGGGCAACAAGTGGCGCCGCATCATCTGCAGATTTTTCGAGTGGGGTTTCGTCTAGGGTCTCCATCACAAGGCCCTCGCCGTTGTAATGGAAGCGTTTGCGAAGCGGTCCTTGGTGACCACCTGGAACGCCATACAAACCACCGTTGGTTTCATCCGCATCTTCCAAAGCGAACCAGAAGCCTGTGCAGGTCAACGGCGCTGTGTGGAGGAATGTGGAGTCCTGATGGTTGTTTACTTCTCCGCCGATGTGAGGCGGTTTGAAGATGTACATGGACTGAGCAAGCAATGGCTCTGTCAGTCCGATATCTTTGGCAACACGTTCCATTTTCGGGGAACGTGAAAACTGTTCAAACACAGGGTCATAGTCATGCAGGGCATGGCCAACTTTGTTCAGTGCCTGATGTTTGTCTTTGGTCAGAGCACCATTTTCGTCAAATGCTTCTGCCTCGAAGAAGAAACGGATTTTATCACCGCTTTCACGGAAATAAGCGTCCTTCGCATGCGTCTGCGCATTGGTTTCGAACACGGACGCGACTGTTGACGGGTCAAACTCGTCAATCAGGTGAGCCATGCGTGCTTTCAACTGATCGCACTCTTCCGGCGATGCAAATCCTTCAAGAACGAGGAAGCCATCCTCTTCGAACGCCTGTTTCATCTCAGGCGTTAAGCTTCCATCTTGCTGTGCAGTAAACGTACGAGCCTGCATGTTGCATTCCCCTCTCATGTAACACGACGGATGCCTCTCCCTGCATCCTCAGAGCATGCCGCGTTCATTTACATTCACGCATCATGCTCCAACATTTTTATTGGAGTGAATTCTCGTCGTTTGATTGTGTCCAAACAAACGGAACGCACTCTAACAATTGCAAATCATAGGCAATTCAGAAATATATCGCGGTACACTAAACCGGGCAAACAATGCTTGCCCGGCTTATTTTCAAAATTTCCTACTGGATCTACAGAAAACTATTTCCGTTTTCGCCAGCTGAAATTCCAAGATGTTTGGCAACAGACTCGCCCATATCAGCGAAAGTCGGGCGTTTTCCGATGTTGGAACCCTTCTCGCCTTTCACCAGAGCCAGTACAGGAACATGCTCACGTGTATGATCTGTGCCTTTCCAGGTTGGGTCACAACCATGGTCGGCAGTCAGAATGAGCAGGTCGCCGTCGTTCATCTTTTCGATCATCTCTGGCAGACGCTTATCGAAGTGCTCCAGAGCTGCGGCATAACCTGGCACGTCACGGCGGTGGCCGTAGAGCATGTCGAAGTCAACAAAGTTGGAGAACACGAGGTCTCCGTCTTTCGCCAGATCCATTGCTTCCAAAGTGCGGTCAAAGAGCTGATCGTTGCCAGCACCCTTCAGCAGTTTGGTGATGCCTTGTGCTGCGTAGATGTCGGAGATCTTGCCGACTGCAATCACCTGACGGCCAGCATCTTCCAGACGATCCAGAACAGTTGGAGCCGGTGGCAGAACAGAGTAGTCGCGACGGTTTGAAGTCCGCTCGAAGCCAGCCTCAGCAGAACCCTCAAACGGGCGGGCAATCACACGACCGATGTTGTATTCGTCTACCAGCGTGCGGCACTTCACGCAGAGATCCAGCAGGCGCTCAAGGCCAAAGCTCTCTTCGTGTGCAGCAATCTGAAGAACACTGTCAGCAGAGGTGTAGATGATTGGCTTGCCAGTTTTGACGTGCTCTTCACCGAATTCCTCGATGACAACAGTACCAGAACCGTGTGTCAGACACAGAACGCCCGGCAGTTCACCAACTTCAATGATCTTTTCGATCAGCTCAGCAGGGAATGACGGGTTTTCATCCGGGAAGTAACCCCAGTCGAATGTGACTGGTACGCCAGCAATTTCCCAGTGACCAGATGGTGTGTCTTTACCGTTGGAAACTTCAGCAGCAAAACCCCAATGGGATTCTGGCGTGCCGGAGAAGTCCAAGCCTTTAATGTCTTTACCGGTGGATGCACGAGCGGCAGCACCCAGTCCAAGACGATCCATGTTTGGCAAGGAGAGAGGACCGCTGCGCAGACCTTCTTTATCGCCTTTACCTTCTGCACATGCATCGGCAATGTGACCGAGGGTGTCGGAGCCGACATCGCCAAACTTGTCAGCGTCGTCGGCTGCGCCGATACCGAAGCTGTCGAGTACACACATAATTGCGCGTGGCATTCGCGTTTCCTTAGTTTTTGGAGGACAGCTCTCAATCAGATAATTGTCTGCTCAAAAGAGGTGAGAGGCTGTCCTGCCAGTTAATTATTGCTGCGCAGATTAAGGCGCAATACGGTCACGGATGGTGTCGAACTCTTTGACGTCCGCTGCAGAACCGAAGGTGTAAGCATCACGCAGAACTTTCTCTGCACGCTCTACCTGATCTTCGGTGTGTGCGTGGATGACGGCGATTGGAGTTTCGCTGTCTACGGACGTACCAACACCAGCGATGTCTGTGAGACCTACAGCAGGATCGATTTCATCCGCTGCGGCACGACGACCACCACCAAGTTCAACAACTGCGAGACCAACTGCACGTGCATCAACACCAGTCACCAAAGATGCTTCTGGTACATGGATTGCGCGCTGGATCGGAGCCTTTGCAAGGTATGCTTCCGGCTTCTCCATGAAGTCATTTGGACCGCCGAGTTCACCGACCATCTTGCCGAAGAGTTCAGCTGCCTTACCGGAGGTGAAGGCTTCTTCCATCTTCTTCTTACCGTCATCAACGCTGTCAGCAAGACCTGAGTTGGCAAGACCTTCTGCACCAATTGCAACGGTCACGTCCCACAGACGATTGTCAACGTGGGTGCCTTTCAGGAAGTCTACAGCGTTCTGAACTTCGATCGCGTTACCAGCTGCAGATGCCAGAGACTCGTTCATATCTGTGAGCAATGCGGTGGTTTTAAGACCTGCACCGTTTGCAACAAGAACGAGACTTTCAGCCAGAGCTTTGGCGTCTTCGTAGTTCGCCATGAATGCGCCGGTGCCCCACTTCACGTCGAGAACCAGAGTTTCAAGGCCAGCTGCCAGCTTCTTGGACAGGATGGACGCGGTGATGAGATCAATGCTCTCAACAGTCGCGGTCACGTCACGGATACCGTAGAAGCGCTTGTCAGCAGGTGCGAGGTCACCAGTCTGGCCGATGATCGCACAACCAACTTCACGAACAACCTTGCGGAACAGTTCGTTGGATGGTTTTGCGGAGTAGCCAGGGATGGTTTCCAGCTTATCCAGAGTACCACCGGTGTGGCCGAGGCCGCGACCGGAGATCATTGGAACAGCAGCACCGTTTGCAGCAAGTGCAGGTGCGAGCATCAGAGAAACGTTGTCGCCAACACCACCAGTGGAGTGCTTGTCAACGATTGGTGCGCCGATGTCGGACCAGTCGAGAACGTCACCGCTGTCACGCATGCCGAGTGTCAGAGCAACACGCTCATCAACACTGAGACCCTGGAAGAACACAGCCATTGCCAATGCAGCAACCTGTCCTTCTGTTACGCTGTTATCAGTGATGCCCTTTACAAAGAACTGAATTTCTTCAGCTGTCAGGACTTCGCCTTCACGTTTCTTACGAACGATTTCTTGAGGAAGCATATCAGTAGGTCTCTTTAGTGTCGTTATCACGGCCTTCGATGCCAGCGAGCACTGCATCAAGCAGGCCACTTGCGCCGAAACGGAACGTTGCTGAGGATACCCAGTTGCTGCCCATCAAGTCGTCAGCTAGCTTCAGGTATTCAGCTGCTTCTTCTACAGTGCGCACACCACCAGCTGGCTTGAAGCCAACGACACGGTGATCTTCTTTAGACGTTTCACGCAGCACGTTGAGCATGATTTCCGCAGCTTCGAGAGTCGCGTTGACTTCTACCTTACCTGTTGAGGTTTTGATGAAGTCTGCGCCCTGTGCAATTGCAATTTCAGAAGCCAGGTGGATCAGACGAGGATCTTTCAGCTCACCGGTTTCAAGGATAACCTTGAGCTGTGCTGGAGCAGGAATTGCTCCACGAACCTGTTTGATCTGGTCTTCGGCGAAACCACGACGGCCTTCTGCGAATGCGCGATATGGCATGACGAGATCAACTTCGTCCGCGCCGTCAGCAACAGCCTTTTTGGTTTCTTCGATCACTGCTGCTGTGTCTTCACCGCCAGCCGGGAAGTTTACAACGGTTGCGATGCGAACCGGAGAGTTCTTCAGCAATTCAGCTGCCTGCTTAATAAAGCGAGGCCAGATGCAGATGGCTGCAGTATGCCCGTAAGGTGTAGAAGAGCGCTCAATAAGTGCTGCTACATCTTCTGCGGTGCAGTCATCGTTCAGGTTGGTTAGATCGATAAGTCCGAGAGCACGCTTTGCTGTTTCTTTTATAGATGCTTCAGTCATTTTGCCAATTTCCTTCAAGCCATGTTTTTGAGGAAGGCACGCAAAATCTTTTTGATCTTGGCCGCTCCAAGCGGGGCCATTTCCTTGGTTTCATCATGAGAGAGGCCGTGGGCTTGTAGGCCAGCTCCCATATTGGTGATGGTGGAGATTGCTGCGACGCGCATGCCGAGGAAGCGAGACATAATCACTTCCGGTACGGTGGACATGCCAACGGCATCAGCACCGAGCACCTGAGACATGCGAATTTCTGCCGGAGTCTCGAAAGACGGGCCGGAGAACCACATGTAGACGCCCTCTTCGAGGTCTTCACCAGTTTCAGCAGCTGCTTTTTTGAGCTGCTCGCGAAGCTCTGGGTCGTATGCGGCGGAAAGATCGAGGAAACGACTCTCATCTTCTTCGCCGATGAGCGGGTTCAGACCAGACCAGTTGATATGGTCGTTGATCAGCATTGGAGAACCCGGCTTGATATTTTCACGCAGGGAGCCTGCAGCGTTGGTTGCAACGATTGTGTCACAGCCAAGTGCCTTGAGGGTCTCAAGCGGAGTGCGCATCACGGATGGGTTGCCGCTCTCATAGTAGTGTGCGCGACCGGACAGAATAACGACCGGAACACCTTCCAGAGTGCCTGCAACCAGCTCACTTGCGTGCGCGGTAACAGAAGAAACAGGGAAACCAGTGAGACGGTTGTAAGACACACGAACCGCGTCTTCCACTTCGTCAGCCAGAGAACCCAGACCAGAACCGAGGATCATCCCAACTTTATAATCACCTGGGCGAGCAGCGCGTACAATTTCCGCTGATTCCTTACCAAATCCGCTCATAATCAATCCTCAATCTGTTCATTCAATTCAAAGCCAGCAGGCAGCAGTTCTTCCATGGTGAAGGTTTTACGCAGACCTTCGAGGTTCGCGACATGGATTTTGATCTGCTTGTTGCTTGCAAATTCAGAAAGTTTTTGACGACACCCACCGCATGGTGTGCACAGCGCGGCGTCTGCCAGCACTACAACTTCATTGATCTTGGTGGAGCCACCGCGGATCATTGCCGCGATTGCTCCGCCTTCAGCACAGGTGCCTTCCGGGTAGGCGCCGTTTTCGACGTTACACCCGGAGACGACTTTGCCATCAGAGGTGAGCAATGCAGCGCCCACCTTGAAGTTGGAGTATGGCGCATAGGCGGTTTCTCGTGCCGCCTTTGCTTCTTCAAAAAGCTTGTCAAATGCGCTCATTATTATTGTCCTTATGTACGCTCTTTAACATATGGGATACCAGATGCTTTCGGTGGGATTGCGCGACCGATAAAGCCGGCAAGAAGAACCACAGTCAGCACGTAAGGCAGAGCCTGGAAGACCTGAACAGGCACTTCACCAATTCCAGGAATTTCCTGGCCCTGAAGACGGATTGCCAATGCATCTAGGAAACCAAAGAGAAGGCAGGTGAACATGGCGTTCACTGGCTTCCACTTTGCAAAGATAAGAGCTGCCAGAGCAATAAAGCCCTTGCCCGCACTCATATCTTTAATAAATCCGGCGCCCTGAGCAACAGACAGGTAAGCACCAGAGAACCCGCAGAGAATACCACAAATGATTGTCGCACGGTAACGTAGCAGTGTTACTGATAGACCTGCTGTATCAGCTGCGGAAGGGTTCTCGCCTACTGCGCGAAGACGCAGACCAAAGCGGGTTCTGAAAATGATCCACCAGGTCAACGGTACGGCAGCGAAAGATGCGTAAACCAGAATGTTGTGACCGGAGATCAGATTGGCATAGATCGGACCCAGCACAGGCACGTTTGCCAGAGTGTCAGCGAATGGCAGCGTGATGCTTTCAAAGCGGGTTGCCGGAGACAGAGCCGGTGTTCGTCCACCTTGAGAGAACCATGCCTGACCCAGCAATACGGTCAGACCAGCTGCAAGGAAGTTGATCGCCACACCGGAAACCACCTGGTTACCGCGTTGGCTGATAGATGCATAACCGTGCACCAATGCCAGCATAACGGAAACCATGATACCCGCCAGAAGGCCGATCCACGGGCTCTGGAAGACGTAGGCTGCGGCTGCGGCAGCAAAAGCTGCGCCGAGGATCTTACCTTCCAGACCGATATCAACGATACCGGAACGCTCTGAAAACAGGCCAGCAAGGCACGCAAACAGAAGAGGAGTTGACAGGCGGAATGTGCTGTCGAGAACAAGAATGATTGTGTCTAACATGTCCGTCTCCCTATGCTTCTGCTGTGTCAGAAGAGAAGCGATCGAAGAACGCTACGACTGCTGGGCGGAACATATGCTCAAGAGCACCAGCGAAGAGAATAACCAGGGCCTGAATGACCACGATCATGTCGCGTGAGATTGTTGGGATTTCGAACGCCAGCTCTGCGCCGCCCTGATAGAGCAGGCCAAAGAGCATGGAGGCGAGAATAATCCCGATCGGATGCCCTCGTCCCATCAACGCCACCGCGATACCAACGAAGCCAGCACCACCTGCGAAGTCGAGAAGCAAGCGTGTCTGCTCACCCATCACAACGTTGATGCCCATCAAGCCAGCAAGAGCACCGGAAATCAGCATGGTTACAACAGTAATGCGAACCGGGGAGATACCAGCGTAGGCTGCTGCATCCGGGTTTGCACCGAAGCTGCGGATTTCATAGCCAAGTTTGGTGTGCCAGATAAGAAGCCAAACCACCACGCAAACAGCAAGAGCGAGGAAGAACGCCAGGTTCACAGGAGACTGACCGAAATCGAAGCTTGTGAAGACGTTTCTGAGCAGAGGAAGTTGACCGCCAGCCTCGAAGTTACGAGAGGATGGGGACATCGTGCCCTGAGGGATCAGGATGTTAGACAGCAGGTACACCATCAACGCGGATGCGATGAAGTTGAACATGATCGTCGTAATAACGATGTGAGAGCCGCGCTTTGCCTGCAGGTATCCCGGAATGAATGCCCAGGCTGCACCGAATACAGCACCACCGATAATCGCGAATGGGAACGTCACCCACCATGGAACAAAGCGGTCCATGGCGAGACAGACCAGAGCGATACCCAGACCGCCGACATAGGCCTGACCTTCACCACCAATGTTAAACAGACCAGCATGGAAGGCGACTGCCACTGCCAGGCCGGTAAAGATAAAGTTTGTAGCGTAGTACAGTGTATAGCCGATGCCTTCACCGTACCCCAGAGCGCCCCAGACGAGCCACTTAACGGCTTCGAACGGATCTTCGCCGATTACTACAACAACCAAGCCAGAGATGATGAATGCCGCGAGCAGGTTGAGGGCCGGTAAAACACCGTAGTCAACCCAACGAGGAAGTTGCCCCTTACTCATTTCTGTGTTCCCCCAAATGTCAGGTCAAAGCAAATTTTGTTGTTAAACAGGGAGTTCATGATCATTCTGCTGCCTCTTGATTGACACCAGCCATGAGAAGACCAAGATCCTGCTCTGTTGCTTCTGGCCCGCGTTCACCAACCACGTTGCCATCAAACATGACAATGATGCGGTCGGAGAGTGAACGAATTTCTTCAAGCTCCACGGATACAAGAAGGACAGCTTTGCCCTGCGCGCGCATGTCCATGATCCGGTTGTGGATGTACTCAATCGCACCAATATCAACACCACGTGTCGGCTGACCAATCAGAAGAACGTCCGGGTTGCACTCAATTTCACGTGCCAGAACGATTTTCTGCTGGTTGCCGCCAGAGAACTTTGCAGCTGTCATTTCGGTGGTTGGAGGGCGAATGTCGTATTTCTCGATGCGTTCCTTAGCTTCCTTGCGGATCGCATCTTTATTGAGGAACATACCTTTTGAGTACTTCGGTTCGCGGTGATACCCGAGAATGGAATTCTCATATTCTGCGAACTTGTTGACCAGCCCCATCCGGTGGCGGTCTTCAGGTACGTGGCTCATTCCTTTGGTGCGCATTTCAGCTGCATCATGTGCCTCTGAAAGATCCAGCTTCTCGCCTGACAGCTCCATCTTGCCGCTTTCAGCACGGGTGATGCCGGAGAGAGCTGCGAGGAGTTCAGACTGACCGTTACCGGAAACGCCTGCGATACCAAGAACTTCACCTGCACGCACTTCGAAGGACACATCCTTCACACGCAGAACACCACGGTCGTCTCTGACATTGAGGCCTTCCACTTTGAGGAGAGGCTTGCCAACTTCAACTTCGGGCTTGTCCACTTCAAGAAGAACGCTGCGACCAACCATAAGTTCAGCCAGTTCTTCCATAGAGGTTTCTGCAGTTTTGCGAGAAGCGACCATTTCACCACGACGCATCACGGAGACCGTATCGGTCACATCCATGATCTCACGCAGTTTGTGGGTGATCAGCAGAACTGTTTTACCCTGATCGCGCAGCACACGAAGAATGCGGAAGAGGTGATCAGCTTCAGATGGTGTCAAAACACCTGTCGGCTCATCAAGAATGAGAATGTCTGCACCACGGTACAGAGCTTTCAGGATCTCTACTCGCTGCTGCAAACCAACTGGCAACTCACCCACGACTGCGTCCGGGTCAATTGTCATGTCGTATTCGTCTGCCAAACGCTTAAGTTCGCGACGTGCGTTTGCTACACCATCTTTCAACAGTGCGCCGCCCTCAGCGCCAAGAATAACGTTTTCTAGAACTGTGAATGGATCGACGAGCATAAAATGCTGGTGCACCATACCGATGCCCTGCGCAATCGCGCTCTTCGAATCAGGAATAGTGGTTGTCTTGTCATCGATCTTAATTGTTCCGCTATCGGCATGGTAAAAACCGTAGAGGATCGACATCAAGGTGGACTTGCCCGCTCCGTTCTCACCAATGATGCCGTGAATGGACCCTTTTCCTACAACAAGGTCAATGTCCTTGTTGGCTTGAACAGGCCCAAAACTTTTACTTACGCCAATTAACTCGATGGCAGGTACATTGCTTTCAGCCACTGTTGCCCGGCCTTTCTGGTCTATCAAATCAATAACTTGCGCATCAATCTCGTTCCTGCTTTCGAAGTACACCGTTTCAAAAGCGTTGCCCCACCCCCAGGAGAAGCAGAGAACAGATCCCAATGCAGTTATCCTCGTTTCCCCCTCAACCTTCGCTCCCAAAGGCTGAAAACTCTACTCGGGCTACAGGGGCGCAAGTCCCTCATAAATCCCTTCAAGACTGAAAGTCTGGAAGGAGTGGTCGTTCCGAAGAACCACCGTAAGCGAAAATGCCCACACCAGATAGTGCGGGCACTTTTCATTAAATTAGAACGGGCAGGAAGAATCCACCATGTAATCGTGAACTTCTACTTTGCCAGAAATAATATCCATCTTTGCCTGTTCAACTGCAGACTGCATTTCTGCTGTGATGAGAGGCTTGTTATACTCGTCGTATGACCAGGAAACACCATTTTCGGCAAGGCCGAGAACTTCAACACCTGAAGTCCACTTGCCTTCTTTAGCGTCTGTCAGCGTCTTATCGACAGCAACATCTACCGCTTTGATCATGGAAGTCAGAACAGAACCCGGATGCAGGTGGTTCTGGTTGGAATCCACACCGATGCCCAGCTTGCCTTCATCAGCTGCTGCCTGAAGAACGCCAGTGCCGGTCAGGCCTGCTGCATGGAACACAACATCTGCGCCACGCGCGAACTGTGAACGAGCAAGTTCACCACCTTTGAGTGGGTCAGTCCATGCTGCGCCGGTGGTTCCGGTCATGTTTTCAATGATTTCAATGTCAGGCTTCGCGTATTTCGCGCCCTGTTTGTAACCACATGCAAACTTGCGGATCAGCGGAATGTCCATACCGCCAACAAAACCAATGGTGTCGGATTCAGTTGACATTGCTGCCAGAAGACCAACGAGGAATGAACCTTCACCTTCTTTGAAGACAATGGAACGTACGTTTGGCAGGTCTACGACGGAATCAACGATTGCGAAGTGCGTGTCAGGAAATTCCTTAGCAACTTTCTCCAGTGCAGCTGCCTGAGCGAAACCAATCGTGATGATTGGATCGAGACCACGTCGCGCGAAGTTACGCAGAGCCTGTTCACGCTGAGATGGATTCTGGATCTCAAAATCGCGGAACTTGATGCCTGTGCGTTCTTCGAACTGCAACGCGCCTTTGTAAGCAGCTTCATTGAAAGACCGGTCATTACGACCGCCGAAATCATAAACGACTGCGGGCTTGAAAGTTTCTGCCATAGCTCCAGTCGTCATGACTGCTGCTAAAGCAACTGCACCGAGGATTGTTGTGGTTTTCACGGTTTCTTCCTTATTATATCTTCCCGTAGAGCGGAAAGGACTCTCCCTTAAGAAGAACAGACTCCCAACTTATGTCGTTGCTTCGAGCTCGTTCTCTTTCAGCAGGCCAGCGAGTTCTCTGGCCAAAACCTCATCGATGATCAGATCCTTGATGATGCCGGTCGCCAATGCTGCCAGTGTTGCTTTCGCCTTGCGGTAACCGCCAACGATCGCGACAACATGCGCCTTACGGACGTCATCAAAGTGCAATCCAACTGCTTTTTCGTTTAGAGAACAGGACACTTCGTTGCCGTCAATGTCGACGAAGCGGCCCATCACGTCAGAACACGCACCGCTTTCCAGCAGCTCTTCACGTTCTTCGGAGGTAATCAGCTTGCGTTGTACAAGGTGGCCTTCCTTCTCAACGGACCCGATGCCGATGATGAAGAGTTCTGCGGCCTTCGCTCTTGCGAGCAACTCCTGAACAGCGCCCTGAGACACAAAGGTGTCTCTTTCTGCTTTGGTTTCAGCAATATAAGGAACAGGAAGATAGAAACCTTCACCGCCTGTCTTCGCACATAGCTGCTGCACAACATCATACGGGTTGGCAGAAAGACGACGGGTGAGCGAGCCGGATACGGACAGCAGCTCAAGCTCAGGAAGGTGAACACGAGGCATTGCCTCGATGGTGGACTGGAGCGTGCGCCCCATACCTACGCCAATGCGCTTAGGTGGATTCGTTGTAAAAAGTGAATGAAGGTATTGGCCAGCAAAAGATGAAACTGCAGTGAAAGAGTCTGTTTCGTCACCGCTGCCAAGATCTGGAGCAATAAAGCAATTTTCCAGATTCATTCGCTTACAGAGAAATTGTTCTAATTCAACGCATTCAGAAGGCCGGGCTTCGATATGAAATTTTATCAAGCCTTCTTTTTGAGCATGTGCTATTAGGCGATGAACTTTTGCAGGAGAAACCCCAAGGCGGCCAGCAATCTCTCCCTGAGTGCTTCGGCCAATGAAAGACATCCAAGCGGCCCTAATGGCCAAAGATGTGGTCCATTCGTCTGCCTTCATGGTCTAGCCTCTTATATTCCTATATGGCTTTCTGGAAATACCTCCAGAATCCATTCCCAATTTTCCTACCGAAATGCTCAGTTTCAGAGCTTCTGAGCACTCCCCCAAATCAGAGAAGAATATTTCTTCACCACGTGAGAAATATTTCAAACACACATTTGCATTAGGTGAAACGGAAGGTCAAGGAAATAAACCGCGCGATTTGCAGAATCTTATTGCTAGCTAACTAAACCACTGTTTTTGCCATACTAATAAAATCAAATAGTTTCAGTTCAAGTACTTGCGGAAATTACTTAGGTTACGACTCACGTCTCAGGTCAAATTCGCAAAGCGATCATGAAGAAATTAATCAACTTTATGTAACATTTGATCAACTCTCAATATTTGTAAAATAAACAAAATATTTTCAACGCACTAACTGGCACAACATTTGTCGCCGCAAAATCTTCAGATTGCGTTTACTGGCAAATCAAACAGTTATTTTCCGCAGAGCCAGCTTAATACAACCCTATATATATCAATGCTAGTGAATGGTCTTCCACATTCATGGATGACCGTGGGAATACTATGGATGTAACCTGTTTTCGTTAGCTCAGTGCCGATTGCAGCAAAATAAAAAAATTGAGGCGGGGAGGTCCGTGACCGGGACACCCTGAACCTTGCAAAAAAGGAGGCTGAAAATGCGGCCCATGTGCACAAAACCCCTCACTGCGATTGCGGGCGCATTCGCACTTGGTGGTTTCTTGTTTTCTACCCCCATCCTGGCAACTTCCAATACTCATGCATCTTTGAACTTCGATATGTCCAAGGAGGTGGACCTTGAACTGGTTCTGGCCGTGGACATTTCTCAAAGTATGGATCCAGAGGAACAGCGCATTCAAAGAGAAGGGTATGTTGCAGCACTGACATCTGACGAGGTGCTTGATGCGATCAAATACGGCCCCATCGGTCGCATTGCTGTTGCCTACATGGAGTGGGGTGGCAAAGACGAGCACTTTGTTGTTGCGGACTGGACCATTATTTCGGACGAGGCAACTGCGGGTAAGTTTGCAGGCAAGATTGCCGAGGCCCCGTTGCGCCGGGTGCAACGTACTTCCATCTCCTCCGCGTTGACACAGGCGGTCAATCTGGTCATCGCAAACGAATACAACGGCATGCGTCAGGTCATCGACATCTCCGGCGATGGACCGAACAATCAGGGCAGTGCGGTTACTGAAGCGCGTGATGCTGCAATCGCGCAGGGAATGACAGTCAACGGCCTGCCTTTGATGCTGAAGGAAGAAAGCATTTCGTGGCAGTCCATGCTGCATCTGGACCATTATTACGAAGACTGCGTTATTGGTGGTCCTGGAGCCTTTTCGATTCCAGTCCGCTCCAAGGAAGGCTTCAGTGATGCCATCCGCATGAAGCTTGTGCTGGAGATTGCGGGCCTTGTTGACGACAAACCCAAATTCATCCGCGCTAAGTCACGCAGAGATATGGTCATGTGCTCTTTGTTTGACTGATGCTGCGATCTCCGAAAAGTTTCGGAAACCTGTGTATGACCTGCTGCCGTTTGTCCCCGCTCAAATATCAGGCACAAACGGCGCAAGTTGACTCTTTCAAAGCCTGTCAAGACGCGCTAAAGGATAAGTAATCCCAAGAGACTTAGAGCATGCCGTGCACAGTTTCAGGCAAGCTCTAAGTTTTTGTTTCTGCGTGTCCCTCTCCGAAAAACGGAACCACCTTTCAGGGATGCGCTCCAGCGACGTGTTGACGGAGCCCAAATGACCGAGCGTAGAACTCTCGCCCTTATCGCCCACGATGCCAAAAAAGACGAAATGGTCGCGTTTGCCAAATTGCACGAAAGCAAACTCGCTGACTATAAGCTCTTTGCGACAGGGACAACGGGTGGCCGTATTCAGGATGCATGCCCATCTCTGGATGTAGAACGCATGAAAAGCGGCCCGCTTGGTGGTGACCAGCAGATTGGCGCAATGATTGCTGACCGCGCGCTGGATGGCCTGTTCTTCTTTGTCGATCCCCTCTCCCCAATGCCGCATGATGTGGATGTGAAAGCATTGATGCGCCTGGCGCTGGTCTACGATATTCCTATGGCGTTGAACCGTAGTACTGCAGACATTATTTTGCGCTCTGCACGCCTGGCGGGGCTTTCTACGTCCTCGCAAACACCAGAAATTTCCAGCCAATCATAAAGTCACACTCATACATGCTGCACTCTGCTCCGCTTTCAAGAAACCTACCCTACCCGGTCCTTGTCGCTGACATCGGCGGCACGAATGCTCGCTTTGCGCTTATCGAAGGCCCCAATGAGCCTACCAAGCTTTGTGGTCAGGAAGGTACGAAGGCGCATGCAACCATTCAGGATGCCATTCGTGCCGGAGTTTTGGAACAAGGCTACGCTGCACCTCGGTCTGCGGTGTTGGCTGTTGCTGCTCCAGTTTCCAGCGACCGGATCGCGCTGACCAATGCAAGCTGGGTGATTGAGCCCCCTGCCCTTATTAAAGAGCTCGGGCTGGAGCAGGTTGTCATTCTCAACGACTTTGAAGCACAGGCGCTTGCCTTGCCTTCCCTCTCACCAATGGATGTTGATCAGGTGGGCGGAGGCGTAGCTGATCAGAACGCAACCAAGTTTGTTGTTGGACCGGGTACTGGCCTTGGTGCAGGTGCAATGATCCGCTCCTGCGGAAAATGGATTCCCGTTCCTGGTGAAGGTGGTCATGTTGAGCTTGGCCCCCTGAGTGAGGAAGAATACCGCATTTGGCCGCATATCGAGCGCATTGGCGGGCGCGTTGGTGCTGAGCAGGTTGTCTGTGGTGCCGGCCTTGTGCGCCTTGCTAAGGCTGTGCTGCAGGCTGATGGGGTGCATCGTACTTATGAGAAACCATCTGATGTGCCTTTAGCGGCAGATGATGGTGATGAGGTCGCGCAGAAAGTGCTGCGATTGTTCTCTGCTGCACTTGGCCGTGTTGCGGGGGACTTCGCGATCACCAATCTTGCACGTGGCGGTGTGTATCTGGCAGGCGGCATTCCGCCGAAGATCTCGCATTGGCTGCATGGTGGTGAGTTCCGTGCTGCTTTTGAGGCGAAGGCACCGCATGAAGGCATCATGAAGTCTATTCCGACTTACATCATCACACATAAGAGCCCTGCCCTTGAAGGCCTTGCAGCTTATACCCGTGCACCTGATGATTATCTGGTAGACCTGACTGGCCGCAGTTGGCACTGCAAAGACACCAAGGCCCCGGAGTAGCACCGAGCCCAAATTCCAATTTGACTGGAAGCAGCTTTGCATAGATTAAGGTCTGTGGAGCTGCTTCCTCTTTTTTGACGCCTACATTTTGCGGAGCCCATGACGTCTTCCTCTTTGCCAATCGAAGCGATCTTGCCAGATTTGCTCTCTGCTCTTGAGCAAAACACCAATGCGGTTCTTGTTGCCGAACCGGGCGCGGGTAAAACAACCCGTGTGCCGCTGGCTCTGCTGGATGCTCCATGGCGAGGCGATGGTAAGATCATCGTGCTGGAGCCTCGGCGCCTTGCAGCGCGTGCTGCTGCGCGGCGTATGGCCCATACGCTGGGTGAGAGCGTTGGCGAGACGGTTGGTTACCGCGTGCGCATGGACAGCAAGGTTTCGGGCAAAACCCGCATTGAGGTGGTGACTGAAGGCGTCTTCACTCGCATGATCCTTGATGACCCTGAGCTTTCCGGTGTGGCTGCGGTTCTTTTTGATGAATACCATGAACGCTCCATGGACGGAGATCTTGGTCTGGCGTTTGCTTTGGATGTTCAGGAAGCTTTGCGCGACGACCTGCGCATTGTGCCGATGTCTGCAACACTGGATGCGGCTGAAGTTTCCAAGCTTCTGGATGATGCACCAATCCTGAAGAGTGAAGGCCGGCAGTATCCGGTTGAGACGCGCTACATTGGCCGTGATCCGCGTGGAAGGCTGGAAGATCAGGTGGCGCGGGCTGTTCGTTCAGCATTAACTGAAGAGACAGGCTCTGTGCTTGTATTCTTGCCGGGCCAGGGTGAGATCAAGCGCACGCAATCCTTGTTAGAAGGACGCGTTGCTGCTGATGTGAGCATTGCTCCTCTTTATGGCGCTTTGGATAGTAAAGCGCAGGATCTGGCTGTTCGTCCTGCCAAGCCCGGTCAGCGAAAAGTGGTGCTGACCACAGCCATTGCGCAGACATCCCTGACCATTGAGGGCGTGCGTATTGTGATTGATGCGGGTCTTTCCCGTGTGCCGCGTTATGATCCTCAAACAGGACTGACACGTCTTGAGACCGTGAAGGTTTCTCGTGCAACAGCGGGACAGCGTAAAGGGCGCGCGGGCCGTGTGGAATCAGGCATTTGTTATCGGCTTTGGGAGGAGGCACAGACGAAGGCTCTGCCTGCTGCTGAAAAACCGGAGATTCTGGAGAGTGATCTTTCTGGATTGGTGCTTGATGTCGCCAATTGGGGTGTTTCTGATCCCGCTCAGCTGAAGTTCATGACACCGCCACCCGCCGCTGCTTGGTCTGAAGCTAAAGAGCTGCTCGAAGAACTAGACGCTCTGGATGCAGATGGCGGCCTGACCAAAGCTGGGCGTGATCTTGCTGGACTACCGCTGCACCCTCGCCTTGGACACATGCTGGTGCAAGCGAGGCAAGAGGGACAAGCGGAGCTGGCATCGCTGATTGCCGTGATAATTGGTGAACATGGTTTGGGCGGTCGATCGACTGACTTGCGAGATCGCTTACGCCGCTTGATGCAAGACCAGAGTCCACGAGGCAAAGAAGCCCGTGCACAAGCCAAGCGCTGGGTGAAACTTGTTGGCGGACGCTCCTCTGAGCGTGCCAATTTTGAGGATGCGGGCGATATCCTGAGCCTTGCTTATCCTGACCGTATCGCACAGCAACGCGGCGCACGAGGAAGTTTCCGCCTTGCCAATGGGCGTGGAGCTCAGCTGGAAGAGAGCGAAGCGCTGTATGCCGAGAAGTTCCTGTGTGTTGCCGAAGTCACAGGAACAGCCGCCCGCGCACGCATTTTGCTGGCGGCGCCACTTTCCTTCAGTGAACTCGAAGCGCGCTTTGCCTCGCACATCCGCGAGAAGGAGCAGGTGCAGCTGATGCCAGACGGTGCCATCAAAGCGGTTCGGCAGCGGGTCCTTGGCAAGTTGGTGCTGAACGAGAAGAAAATCTCTGATCCTGATCCGGAAGCGATCATCGACGCGTTGTTGGAACAGATTGCCCGCAAAGGCGCAGCCCGTCTGCCATGGAACAAGGATCAACTACGTTATCGCGGGCGCGTATCTTATCTGCGCGAGACGGCAGGCAAGGAATGGCCGGATCTGAGTGACAAGGGTCTGGATGCTGACTTTGAATGGCTGCGTCCGTTCCTTGCAGGGAAGACGGCTTTGTCTCAAGTGAGTGCGGGGACGTTGGGGGACGCGCTTGCAACGCTGGTTCCCTGGGAGTTGAGTTCGGAACTGGACAATCTGGCGCCATCGCACTTTGTCGTACCCACCGGGTCACGCATTCCGATTGATTATGACGGCGAACAAGGGCCGATGCTTTCCGTTCGTGTACAGGAACTGTTTGGCCTTGCCGATCACCCAAGCATTTGCGGTGGAAGAGTTCAGTTGGTGCTGCAACTGCTCTCCCCTGCCCAGCGGCCTATTCAGATCACCAAGGACCTACCTGGGTTCTGGCAAGGATCCTGGGCGGATGTGAAGGCTGATATGAAGGGGCAGTATCCTAAACACCCGTGGCCGGATAATCCGCTGGATGCGGAAGCCACGCGCCGGGTGAAGCCGCGCAAATAAAAAGCCGAAGAGCAAAATGCTCTCCGGCCTTCTAAAACTCATACGTGAAAAGCTTATTCGCCTTCGTTTGCAGGAGTTGCCTGCAACAAGCCGTAGCGCTCGACGCCGATCTTTTCCAGAAGTTCCAGCTGGGTTTCGAGGAAGTCGATGTGACCTTCTTCGTCTGCCATCAGGTCTTCAAAAAGCTTCATGGTGACGTAATCACCTTCGTCGCGGCAAACTTCGCGTGCTTCTTTGTAAAGTGCACGAGCGGAGTATTCACCTGCCAGATCGCATTCAAGGCATTCCTTGAGGTCCTGACCGATGCGCAGCGGATCGAGTGTCTGCAGATTCGGGTGGCCTTCGAGGAAAATGATACGCTCGATAAGCTTATCGGCGTGTTCCATTTCCTCAATGGATTCTTCACGTTCTTTCTTTGCAAGCTTTGTGAAGCCCCAGTCTTCAAGGAGACGGAAGTGCAGCCAGTATTGATTTACTGCGGTCAGCTCATGGCGTAGAGCCTTGTTGAGATATTCCAGTACTTTAGGTTCACCCTTCATGTCACTCTCTCCTTGACAAATTGAGGTATTGACCTTTTTTAGAATAATTCCAAGTTACTGTCCAGAGTCATCTTTAACTTGTTCAGCCTCAGCGTATACAACTTCGATGATGCTTTTAAAGCAACCACCACATTTTGGCCTGTACCCAAGGTGACGAAATACCGCGCCCGGAGTGGGGACTCCCCCCTCAGGATTCTCGCAAAGCTCACGTGCAGCTTGTTTTATTTGTTTGTCATTAATGACGTTGCAGTGACAAATGATCATTGTTGGTTGCTTTCGGGCTCCCAATTTCGCTTGCAAAGCATTATATAAACAGTAGATCTTTTAAAACTAGAGAATAATACTCCAGTTTCCTGCAGTCCTATCACGAGCAAAGCCCCTATGAACACCAACCAAACGACGAAGGATCTCCGCAAGACAATCGTCTTAACGGGCGCAAGCCGTGGAATCGGCCACGCAACCGTAAAGAAATTTTCTTCAGCGGGTTATCGGGTCATTAGCTGTTCCAGACAACCGTTTTCTGACAAATGCCCTTGGCCATCCGGGCCGGAAGACCACATTGAAGTGGATTTGGGCGATGCAGATAATCTGGAAAACGCCGTTCTCCAGATCAAAGAGCGTCTGAAAGACAATGGCTCCATGCTTCATGCCCTCGTTAACAATGCGGGTATCAGCCCGAAGGACGAGGAAGGCCAACGCCTCGATTCCCTAACGACCCCAATGCAAACATGGCGAGATGTGTTTCAGGTAAACTTCTTCGCGCCAATTATGCTGGCCCGTGGTTTGTTTGAAGAGCTGAAGGCTGCCAGAGGCTCCGTTGTGAATGTCACGTCTATCGCTGGTAGTCGTGTGCACCCGTTCGCCGGAACAGCTTATGCGACCTCCAAGGCGGCTCTTGCTTCCCTGACGCGCGAGATGGCTGCTGACTTTGGGCCGCACGGCGTTCGTGTGAATGCGATTGCTCCGGGTGAAATCGATACTTCGATTCTCTCACCTGGTACCGAGAAAATCGTCGAGACCATTCCGATGCGCCGTCTGGGCAGCACCACAGAAGTTGCAGACACCATCTACTTCCTGTGCTCTGCTCCATCTTCTTACGTGACAGGCGCTGAAATACATATCAACGGCGGTCAGCACGTATAAACGCGTTCTTATGTGAAACGTGAAAGGGGCGCTTTGGGCGCCCTTTTTTGTTGCCAGCTTGCGTGCTGAAGAGCGCCAATCATTGGCAATATTCCTTAGCTCTTTTTTATTGATCCTCTGATTTAATTAGCTGGTTGCATCAAGAAGTGTTGGGGGATCAAACACATGCCAGCGGTCAACTTAAAGAGGGTGCCCGTCGTTTTGTACGGCATGGTATTTCTGATTGTGCTGCTCGGCATTGTTCAGCAGGTGTTCGTTGATACCATTGGCATTGAAACGCCTTTGAAAGACCTGCGGCATATTTCTCTCGATGAAGAACTCAACCTCGGCGCATGGTTCTCTTCCATGGTGATGGTTTGTATTGCTGGTCTAACTGCTGTGATCGGCATCATTGAACGACATTCCAAGAAACCACAAAATTGGCCCTACTGGATGGTGCTCGCCTTTGGTTTTCTCTACATGTCCGTTGATGAGAACATCGCAATCCATGAAGTCACAATCGATCCACTACGCAATGCGTTTGACCTGAGTGGTGCCTTTTACTTTGCGTGGGTGCTGCCTGCTGTGGTTCTGGTTGGAACGCTAGGCCTCGTTTATCTGCGCTTTCTCATAAGGTTACCACAACGGTTCGCTGTTCTGTTTGTTGTGTCAGGCAGCGTTTATCTTGCAGGCGCGATTGGCTTTGAGATGCTGGGAGCCATGTTTGCTGGCAGCGAAGGCTATGATGCGCTTGGCTACAAGATCTTCTACATTTTGGAAGAGACGTTTGAACTGATCGGTCTGACGACTTTTCTCTCTGCCCTGCTCGCCTATCTAGGTGAGATTCACCAGTATGCAGCGATTACATTCCAGCGGACGATCCAGGCTGGTTATGTAAAAGCAGGGGAATGAGGAGAAGGGACAAAGCCCCTTCTCCCAATGCGTTAGCTGGATGCCGCGACAGCACGCTTTGCCATGACCGTCACCAGATTGGCGCGATAGGCAGCGGTGCCATGAAGGTCTGAGAGCATGTTGTCAGCAGATGGTGCCATGCCAGCAACAGCATCAGCAGACCAGTTGCCATCCAGAGCTTTTTCCATGTCAGGCATGCGGAAAACACCATCCTGACCTGCACCTGTCACAGCTACGCGAGCACCCGCTCCCGTCTTTGCTACAAAGACGCCAGCCATTGCATAGCGAGAGGCTGGATTTGGGAACTTCGCGTATGCAGTGTTCGATGCGACCGGGAAAACAACTGCTGTCACGATCTCATCTTCATCCAGCGCTGTTTCGAACATACCGGTGAAGAAGTCCTGCGCAGAAAACTCACGCTTGTTGGTCTCAATGGTAGCCCCAAGAGCCAGCAAAGCTGCGGGATAATCCGCTGCCGGGTCATTGTTGGCGACGGAGCCACCAATGGTGCCCATATGGCGGACATGCGGATCACCGATGGTGCCTGCCAGATCAGCCAGTCCAGGAAGGACAGCCTTGATATCCTCACTGGCAGCGACATCTGCATGACAAGTTGCTGCACCGATGCGGATTGAACCATCAGCCTGCTTCACAATACCGGAGATCTCCCCGATATGGCGCAGATCGATCAGATCACTTGGTGCAGCAAGACGTTGCTTCATGGTTGGGATCAAGGTCTGACCACCAGAGAGCAATTTGCCGTCATCAGCGTTTTTCAGCATTGCCGCTGCATCTGACACCGTCGATGCGCGATGATATTTGGTCTCGTACATTTTTAGCCTCCCATCCCCTAAAAGGGTCTTTGGCAGAGTTGCTATGAGTTTAATTCGGATAATTCAGTTTTCGGGTACGGAATAGCTTCCAGATCAGAAAAGAAAATCTTGCGATTTTGCTCACCGTGGATCAGTTGGCCAAGCCTTGCAGCTCTTTCAAACAGAACTGAGGCTTCACCCTCTTCCCCTGCCAGTAGTGTGGCGCGTGCCAGAAGTTCAGAGGCATAGGCGTGGTCAAAGTCTGCCATATCCTCTTGATGAACCTCTGTCAGATCCATGGTCTGCCGAGCGTAACGCATTGCTGCTTCACGGTTTCCGAGCAGAACATGGACACGACCCACGAGCCACAAGCCACGTTGGTGATGGACTTTAGTTCCGGCCTGGAGCCAGTGCCATAGGCTGGCGTGCGCAACATGGAGCATCTCGTCATTTTCCTCGGGCGAGCGGCTCTCATTTTCCAAGAGAGCCCATGCACGCTGATTGAGTTCGATGGCGATGAACTTGTGATCCAATGTCGATTTAGCGCCAGCCTGTGCCATTGACTACTCCGCTGCCTCCTTCATGCCGTTGTCCTGAATGAGCTGCCAGACGCGGTTTGGCGAGGCAGGCATATTCATGTCACGAATGCCAAGGGCGTCCGTCACGGCGTTGATGACAGCAGGTGGAGACCCGATCGCGCCAGCCTCACCGCACCCCTTCATGCCGAGCGGATTGCCCGGGCATTCCGTGACTGTGGTTTCCAACGTGAAGGATGGTACATCATCCGCACGCGGCATGGTGTAATCCATGTAGGATGCTGTAAGCAGCTGACCATCTTCGTCATACTGGGTGTGTTCCAGCATGGCCTGACCAATGCCCTGTACCAAACCACCGTGCACCTGACCTTCCACAATCATCGGGTTGATGATGGTGCCGAAGTCATCAGCTGCAACAAAGTTCTCAATGGAAACAACGCCCGTATCCGGATCAACTTCGACCTCACAGATGTAACACCCTGCAGGGAACGTGAAGTTGGTTGGATCGTAGAACGCGCCTTCTTTCAGGCCCGGCTCCATGCCTTCTGGCAGGTTGTGGGCTGTGTAAGCTGCCAGAGAAACTTCGGTGAAGGTGAGTTTCTTATCGGTTCCGGTGACTTTCAGTTCACCGTTCTCGATTTCAATATCGCCTTCCGACGCTTCCATCAGGTGTGCAGCGATCTTCTTTGCCTTGGCTTCGACCTTGTCGAGTGCCTTAGCAATTGCGGACATGCCAACGGCGCCAGAGCGGGAGCCATATGTACCCATGCCCATCTGCACTTTGTCGGTGTCACCATGCACAATGGAGATGCTCTCCGTTGGCAAGCCAAGACGGTCGGAGACCAATTGAGCAAATGTGGTTTCGTGACCCTGACCATGGCTGTGCGACCCAGTCAGAACCTCAATGGTTCCAACGGCATTCACACGAACCTCGGCAGATTCCCAAAGCCCCACACCAGCGCCAAGTGAGCCGACAGCCTGAGATGGCGCGATACCGCAAGCCTCAATATAACAAGACATGCCTATGCCGCGAAGCTTGCCAGCAGCTTCAGACTGAGTGCGACGCTGAGCAAAACCGTCATAATCAATGGCCTTCATGGCTGCATCAAGAGAGGCTTCGTAATCACCTGCATCATAAGCCATGATCACTGGTGTTTGATGCGGGAACTCACGCACAAAGTTGATGCGGCGGAATTCAGCTGGCGCCATGCCAACTTCTTTCGCAGCCGTTTCCATCATGCGTTCAACCACATAGGTTGCTTCTGGACGCCCTGCACCGCGATACGCATCCACCGGAGTGGTGTTGGTGTAGACCGCTTTCACATTCGCGTAGATGTTTGGAATGTTGTACTGACCCGACAATAGCGTCGCGTACAGATAGGTTGGTACAGAAGATGAGAACAGAGACATGTAAGCGCCAAGGTTGGCGACTGTCTTCACGCGGAAACCGGTGATTTTGTTGTTCGCATCAAGAGCCAGTTCTGCGGTGCTGTGGTGATCACGACCATGGGCATCTGTCAGGAAGGCTTCTGTGCGGTCAGAGGTCCACTTGACTGGACGGCCAACACGCTTTGTTGCCCAAAGACAAGCGATCTCTTCTGGGTAGATGAAGATCTTGGAGCCAAAGCCGCCGCCAACATCCGGCGCAATCACACGTAGCTTGTTCTCAGGAGCCACGTTGTAAAACGCGGAGAGTACCAAGCGTGCCACATGCGGGTTCTGAGATGTGGTGTAAAGCGTGTAATGCTCTTCTGACGGGTCAAAATGCGCCAGAGCAGAGCGTGGTTCCATCGGATTTGGAACAAGACGGTTGTTGTCAATGTCCATCCGAGTGACGTGCGCAGCGTTTGCAAACGCTTCGTCCGTCGGAGCTTCCTCACCGATCTCCCAATCGTAGATGAGGTTGCCAGCGGCTTCCGGATGGAGCTGTGGTGCGCCATCTTTCAGAGCATCAAGGCTGTCAACGACAGCTGGCAGGTCTTCATATTCCACCACAACAGCTTCTGCTGCATCACGGGCCTGCTGCTGAGTATCAGCAACAACAACTGCGATGGCCTGACCGACATAACGGACTGTTTCCGACTCCAAAGCACGGTAGGCGCCCATGTTCATTGGAGAGCCATCTTTGGAATGGATCATCCATCCGCAAATGATGTTACCGATGCCGTCTGCAACCAGCTGATGTCCATTCAAAACCGCATCAACACCCGGCATTTTCATCGCATCATCTGTGTTGATGGACTTGATACGAGCATGAGCGTGTGTTGAGCGGACGAACGCAGCGTGACCCATGCGTTGCATGGTCATGTCATCTGTGTAGCGGCCATTTCCGGTAATAAATCTTTTGTCTTCTTTGCGCAGCACTCGTGCGCCGATTCCTTCTGCTGTCATTTCCATCCCCTCTCGGAAGGTTGACTTCAGCAACTGTTCATAGGCTCCAGCAGTGCAACGCACCTGAAATAAGGTGCAGCTGGATCAATGATCAGTTGAATTTCCGAATTATTCTGCGGCTTCGAGAACTTCGGCCATTTCGTCAGCAGCAGCTTTGATTGCCTTGACGATGTTGTGGTAGCCGGTGCAGCGACAGATGTTGCCTTCCAGCTCATGGCGGATTGTTTTCTCGTCCAGATCTGTACCCAGGCGATCAATCATATCGATTGCAGACATGATCATGCCAGGGGTGCAGAAACCGCACTGAAGGCCGTGGTTTTCCTTGAAGGCTTTCTGCATGATGTGCAGTTGGCCATTTTGGGAAACGCCTTCAATTGTGGTGACAGCAGAACCAGTTGCCTGAACAGCAAGCATACTGCAGGACTTAACCGCTTTACCGTCCATGTGCACAAGACATGCACCACACTGTGAGGTGTCACAGCCTACGTGTGTTCCGGTCAGTCCCTGATTTTCGCGCAGAAATGTAGACAAAAGAGTGCGGTCTTCGACCTCACCAGAAATCTGCTTTCCATTCACCGTCATAGAGACAGTCGTCATGGTTTTCCTCCCTCAAGAAAGCCTGCAATTTCGCGTCCGCAGACTATGAAGCCAACAGCCTTGGTCAGGATCTCCCGTCCTATCAAGGCAGTTGGTTGTAATTTAGGCCGTTGGCCTTGTTATTCGGCGGGGCCGTTAGCTTACAAAACGCCCTCTCGCACCTTGCAATCTCCGGCCGCCAAATTTCTAGTTTCAAAGCAACCAATAAAGAGCAATCAAAACAACCAGAGCCAGAAGGCCCCAACCCAGCGGACCACCTAAGAATCCTTTGCCCGCTGCAACTTCTACCTTCTCCTCAACGTCTTTGACCGCATCTTCCAACGCATGTTCAGCATCAGCCATGGCTTCAACTGATCCTTCGATGGCGTGCTCGTTTGCGATAGACTTGGCTTCCTCAATCAGTCCCTGATCCAGCTCGACAGCTTCTAGTGGCTCGTCCGTACCTGCCACTGGAGTCCCGCCTAATTCACGGTTCAGATTCGAGAAGAATTCCTCAGCCATCTTTTTGGCAGTCGAGTCGATCAACCGGTTTCCCAATTGGGCAAGTTTACCGCCGACCTTTGCATTAACCTCATAACTCAGAAGAGTGCCATCCCCACTCTCTGACAGGGTTACATCTGCTGAGCCCTTCGCAAACCCTGCAACACCACCCTTGCCTTCGCCGGAGATTTTGTAGGAGTTTGGCGGGTTCAGTTCGGAGAGAGTTACTTCTCCTTTGAACTTGGCTTTAACTGGTCCCACTTTCGCTGTGACCGTGGCATTCATCTCAGTGTCGGAGGTTTTTTCCAGACTATCGCAACCGGGAATACACTTTTTCAGCAATTCAGGATCATTGAGAGCTTCCCAAACCTTTTCCTGACTCGCAGGTATTTGCTGCTCTCCAGACATTTCCATGGATTGGCCCCCTCGTTCTTTTCAGTGCTTCCTTTAGGTAGGCTCCACGCCTTAAAGTCACTTTTGCATTCCACATCATGTAGATTGGACTTAAATCGAGGGAAAAGACAAGTACCTCTCGTGTTAAAATTGTCATGGATGCTCAAAACTTCTTTTCAGAACACAACGACGTTTTATACGTCCTGCGTTATGCTGGTGTTTCCACGCTGTGGATACTCACTTAACGGTAAAGAGCTTGTTTTGCGCTAAAGCGTTGACCCGAGGCCCGCATCGCCTTAATGCCTTTTCATTAAATAAACGAATTCAGCGTGAGGCATTGTCTCGCGTTTGTGCGCAGAAAATCAAAGGCAACATCCTTGAGCAAATCACCCAAAGGCGGTGCTCCACGAGCCCGCAATGCGCAATCCAAAAAAGGCGGGGCACGGAAGGACAATGGTCCAAAGCGTGGTTTTTCTGCCAAACGCGATACCCGAGATAATCGGGACCAGAGAGAGGCGCGTAACCCCCGCGACACTCGTGGTGGCAAGAAAGACAGCGTAGCTGCAGCTCGCCCGAACCGACGCGAGCAAATGCGCAGTGCTCCAGCCACGACAGTTGTTGAGCCAATCGTGCGCGAACACAAGCCAACATCTGCCCGCTTTACAACACCTGCCAGCGTTCTGCCTGTGATGGTGGAAATGAACGGTTGGGACGATTATGCCCTACTGGATATGGGACATGGACAAAAGCTTGAACGCTATGGCCGCTATAAGCTTATCCGTCCTGAAGCACAGGCCATGGGCGCTCCTCGCCTGCCTGAAAGCGAATGGAAAAGCGCGGACGCGATCTTTACTGGTGATGTAGAGGAAGAAGGTCCGGGTCGCTGGAAGTTTGCCAATCAGGTTGATGAGATCTGGCAGATGAAATACGGCCCTGCCACGTTTAACGGGCAGTTCATGTCTTTCCGTCATGTGGGCGTGTTCCCTGAACAGGCTGCACACTGGGACTGGGTTGGTGAGCAGATCAAAAAAGTAGATCGCCCGCTCAAAATTCTCAACCTGTTTGGATACACAGGAATGGCTTCGCTGCTGCCTGCTGCTCTTGGCGCACAAGTCACTCATGTCGATGCTTCTAAAAAGGCCATCGTCTGGGCACGTGAGAACCAGGAATTATCCGGTCTGGAAGATAAGCCAATTCGCTGGATCTGTGACGACGCCATGAAGTTTGTGGAGCGGGAAGTGCGCCGCGGAAACACCTATGACGGCATTATCCTCGATCCGCCGAAATATGGCCGCGGCCCGAATGGAGAGGTCTGGGACTTCTTTGAGAGCGTGCCGCACATGTTGGCGTGCGTGCGAAAGCTGCTCTCACCCAATGCACAGTTTCTGCTGATGTCTAGCTATGCTATTCGCGCCAGCTTCCTGTCTTCTCATGAGTTGATGAGGGAATGCCTTGACGGCCTGCCGGGCACGATTGAATCTGGCGAACTGGCTATTCGCGAACTTGATGGACCACGATTGCTCTCAACCTCCCTATTCAGCCGGTGGAGCGCACCTGATAACAATAAGGCTGAGGGAGCATAACCCGATGGAAACCAGAGAAAATCACCGTGCCGGTGCAGTAAAACAGATCACTTCGCATTCAAATCCGATTGTGAAGGAGATCAAGGGTCTTGTTGCTCAGCGTAAGAATCGCAAACAGTCCGGGTTGTTCGTCGCCGAAGGCCTGAAGCTGGCAACTGATGCTTTGGAAGCAGGCTGGGGTGTACGTTATCTGGCACTTGGCCCTGAAGCTCGCGAAAACAAGATTGCGTTAGAAGCGGCTGCAAAAGCAAAAGCCCGCGGCGCCCTCATTCTTGAGGTGAACACGGCTGTGCTTGGAGCGATCACCCGCCGTGATAATCCGCAAATGGTTGTTGGTGTTTATGAGCAGCAGACACTGAAGCTCAGTGACATTGACCCAAGAAGTGCCACCACATGGATCGCGCTTGATCGTGTGCGAGATCCCGGCAATCTGGGAACCATCATCCGCACTGGCGATGCGGTTGGTGCAACTGGCGTCATTCTGATTGACGAAACGACTGATCCATTTGCCGTTGAGACTGTGCGTGCGACAATGGGCTCTCTGTTCCATATGCCACTTGTGCGTTGTACTGCTGATGAGTTCATTGAATTCCGCAAGAAGTGGTCCGGACCTGTAGTTGGTACCCATTTGCGGGGCACAAAGGACTATCGTGCTGTAGATTATAAAGAACCTGTCATTTTGCTGATGGGCAATGAGCAGGCTGGCCTGAGTGATAAACTGGCTGATACTTGCTCTGATCTGGTGAAGATTCCGCAGGCGGGTCAGGCTGATTCAATGAATTTGGCCGTTGCAACGGCTGTGATGCTTTATGAAGTGCGCAGGAACTATCTGAAGCTGTAAACGTAAGCCGGGGGGCTTGGAATGCGCTTGTTGATTTTGGGGGCTGGATATTCAGCTCGCCACTTTGTGAAAATGTACGGGACCGAATTTTCCTGGATTGGCGGAACGACCCGCTCACCTGAGAAAATGGAGGAACTGCAATCCAAAGGGGTTCAGCCGATCCTGTTTGACGGACAAACAGCAAGCGATGAGTTGTTGGAGGCGATTGCCACTGCAACTCATATTCTGGTTTCTGCCGCGCCAACGGACGATGGTGACCCTCTGCTGAATGCTGCGCGTGACGCAGTTGCGAAAGCAAAGCCAACGGCAATCTGCTATCTCTCTACCATCGGGGTATATGGCGACCACGAAGGTCGCTGGGTAACAGAAACAGCAGAGTGCAATCCAACCTCCAAGCGCTCCAAACAGCGTCTGGAAGCCGAGCGCGAGTGGCTTGCATTCTCAAAAGAAACCAGCATCCCAGTCAGCATTTTACGTCTTGCAGGCATTTATGGCCGTGGCCAGAATGCACTTTGCAATCTGGACAAGGGTAAAGCTCGTCGGATTATCAAGGAAGGTCAGGTCTTCAACCGGATTCACGTGAGTGATATTGCTGGGGCTGTACAGCATGCATTTGAAGACAACGCGTCCGGTATTTTCAACGTGTGTGATGATGCACCGTGTCCGCCAGAAGACGTGGTGGAATATGCAGCACGCCTGATGGGTGTGGAGCCACCGCCAGCAGTCGCTTTTGAAGATGCTGATCTTTCGCCTATGGCAATTTCGTTTTACGGCGAAGTGAAGCGCGCGAGCAATGCCAAGCTGAAAGGCGCTTTGGGGTATAAGTTCAAGTTCCCGAACTACCGGGAAGCGTTGGATTATATGTGGGAGAACGGCTGGAGCTAAAGCGTGTGAAGAACACGCCCTGATCCAACCGCTCACCTTGCACCGGTTTTGACCGCAGAGCGGATTTTTATACTGTTTCGTGTTGAGGCAGGTCTCCTTCTATCTCGTAGTAATCGCCTTTGCTGGCGCAGAAGATGTGACCTGCCAGTTTCGAGCCTGTCGGTTCTTCCAAAAGCCCAGCGCTGAAGTAAACCTCATGAGAAATCTCGGGGATTTTGTCTCCATGATAAAACAGGCTACTGCCGCAATTCTTGCAAAATGCGCGCTTGGCATAGTCGGAGGAACGGTAATAAGAGATGTTCTCTTCACCGCTCTCAACCTTCAAAGCATCAAATGGAATCGCGATTGCATGGAACGGCCCGCTGTTACAACGGCGGCACATTGTGCAGTGGCATAAACCAATATCTTTTTGGGGCGCTTCAGCCTTGAATGAGACTTCGCCACAAAGGCATTTCGCTTTATAAATTCTTAAATCTGACATTTCTTTCTCCCTAAGAGCTTATTGCGCAACCTTAGCCGAGGGCCACGGTTCGGGATAAGATCAATTTTCTCATTAATCTTCGTGAGCGTATTGAGGGCGGCCATCCTCAATCTCGTAGTAGTCTCCCTTCGTGGCACAAAAGATATGATTGCCTGCTGTGAGACCGGTTGGTTGCTCCAACGTACCAACGGCAATCGCAATTCGGTCTTTCCATTGAGGATGGCGATCAGCATGCCAAAACAGGTTTGAACCGCATTTTGAACAGAAACCGCGCCGGGCAAACTCAGAGGATTCATAGTATTTGACGGTGTCTTCGCCTGAGGTGAACATCAGATCTGCCAGCGGCACACTATACGCCTCAAACGGGCCACTGCCCCATTGGCGACATTGCTTGCAATGGCAGCTACTGACCGGTTCATTTGGCGCTTCACCTTCAAAAGTGACCGCTCCACACAGGCAACACCCTTTAAATTCTATGGTCTTCGTCATCTGACTTTCCAATACCTACTGCAATGAGATGGCCTCTCGAATCGAGGGCTATGCGATTCCTTAAAAAAGAACATATAGCGAACATTTGTATTCAGCAAGCGTTCAGGTTAAGTCTCGTATCTGGGTTTCATAGATTCAATTTTTGTCCAATCAGATGTGCGGGGCACTACAAGGTGATTGGATTTCAGGGAAGGCATGTTGGGGATGCGGGTACTTTTTACTGTTGTGGGGTTGGGGCTGGCGCTTAGCGGTTGCGCCTCTCTCTCCGAGGAAGATTGCAAGGTCGGCGACTGGCAAGGCATTGGCGTTGTTGATGGCCGTGCTGGTTACACCTCTGACAAGCTGAATGAACATACTAAAGCTTGCGGCAAGTACGGCGTCACACCGGATGTGGGGGCCTATATGGCTGGGCGAACCATTGGCCTGCAAAGCTACTGCACGCCAATTTCTGGCTTTGAGCAGGGCCGCGAGGGCAAGAGCTACCGTGGTGTATGCCCAATCGCCACAGAAGAGAGCTTCAAAGTCGGCTACTCTCTGGGCAACCAGCTTTATTCGGCAAACGAGTCTGCCAGTGAAGCTCAGGAAGCTGTCTGGGAGATTCAACGCCGCATTGACCGGCTTGAAGAAGAGGCACGTGGTGAGGATTGCAAGTCTGGCAAGGAAGGCAAGGCCTGCCGGAAAGCTGCAGATGCCGCCCGTACAGACTCGTATCTGGCACGTGCAGACTTGTTGCTTGCACAAAATCGGTTATTCTCGCGCGAACGCCAGCGCGATCGTGTCCGAAAAGAAGTCACCAATAAGCTGCTTGACCTTGAACCGAGCTACAACCCCTCCTAAAATTTGTAGGCAAATGCAGATTCTTAGGGGAAGGCGAGCCGATGAAAACGTGGCGTGTTTATCTTTCAGGTGAAATCCACACCGACTGGAGAGAGCGTATTGAACATGGTGCGGCTGATGCAGGCCTACCTGTTCATTTCGACAGTGCTGTGACTGATCACGAAGCCAGTGATGATTGCGGTGTCGAAATTCTAGGTCCAGAAGAAAACAACTTCTGGCGAGATCACAAGGGAGCAAAAGTGAACGCTATGCGCACCCGCACATTGCTCTCCGAGGCAGATATCGTTGTGGTTCGCTTTGGCGACAAATACCGGCAATGGAATGCAGCATTCGATGCAGGTTTCGCCTCGGCACTAGGCAAAAGCATCATCGTGTTGCACGAACCAGCTCTGACGCATCCACTGAAGGAAGTGGATGCCGCGGCTCTGGCTGTTGCAGAAGACCCAGACCAGGTGGTTGACCTGCTTCGTTACGTGATCCGCGGCGAGCTGTAAGCCCCTCCCAATTCAAGGGAAGACGCTGTTTCACCACGGCCCTACACTCTCACCTCGTTATGAGGGATGAGTGTAGGGCCTTTTGTTTTTTGGGGCTTTAATATCAAGCAAGGTGGCAACCTTGAACTGGGCTGCCTGCTTCCGGTCAAGCATTGAATGCGATGAGGGTGTTGCCCCAGTGGCGGCCTTGGACCCAGATTGGGGCCGAAACCAGTTTGATCATCATTACTTTGCCACCACCCATATCTCGGCGATACGTTTGCAGGCTGTATTCCTTGGTGTTCTTGCTTGCATTTAGGCCAGCATGGTCATCGAACATTCTGCGGTTACGACAGTTTGCTGCATTCCAGACCGGATCATTGCCTTGCGGTTTGGAATAGTCTTTGCTGTGTGTTGGCAGATAAGCGTTCTTGTCCAGTGCTGCGCAGAAGACGATGTGGTCATCAAGATCTTTGACTGGCTCTTGAATAGCTGGAAGCACCCGATCAGTCATTTGGGTGAAAAGTGCCATGAACTGCGCTGGATTGGAGCCTTCAATTGGCGTGTAGTTGAAATCGAAGAGGTCATTCACTGAGATCCGGCCTGCGTCCACTTCAGCTTCAAACGCTTCCATGGTCTTTCCAGCGGTCTCTTTTGCCACCTCGATCATCTGCTGATTGAGGTTATCGCCATGTTCGACAGCCACTTCGGCGAGAAGCGCGTCGGCAGTTTGAGAGGTGCCCAGCATCTGGCCCGAAACCTGTTCGATGCTTTCCGCATTTGTTGAGACAACACCGATCATTTCATCACGGTTGCGCAAAAGCTCTTCGGTATCGGCATCGTTGTTTGCACAAGCGGTTCGTATGGAGTCCGTATTTGCGGATATGTTGTCAACCATCGCTTCCAACTCATGGAAGAGGTCGTTGATGGATTGAGTGCTGCTTTCAGCGGTTCCGACGGTACCAAGCGCGCTCTTACCCAAGTCAACCAAGGTGTCAGCTTCTTTGCCGAGTTGGAGAATGGTCTGGTCGATCTGCTCCGTTGCAACAGTCGTTTGTGTTGCAAGGGCTTTCACTTCACTGGCAACAACCGCAAAGCCCTTCCCTGCTTCACCGGCACGGGCTGCTTCAATGGTTGCGTTGAGCGCCAGCAGGTTAGTTTGGCGGGCAATGGCATCGATAGAGCTGGAGAATTGGCGGACGTTGGCAAATGAAGCCTGAAGACCTTCCAGTTGTCGGTTGATACTGCTGATGGCTGTTGACAGGCTGTTGATGTTGGCAAGCGCGTCGGTCACCACCTCCTGAGACTTAGACATGGTATCACGGGCGTTAGACGTCTGCTCAGCAGTTTGTTCAACCGCTGCACTCACTTCCCGGTTACTTTCGACAACGCGCCCAGACGCGTCCTGGAGGCTTTCCATGGCCACTTTCAAAGCGCCTGCGGTGTTATTCACGGCGTCCAGCTCTCCCGCAGCTGATGCCATGTCCAACGCGAGCGCATCCAATTCGCCAAACAAGCGTGCACTATCAATGGAATTCTTAGGTTCTGTAAATTCCACCACTGCAGACTGACCGATTACTTCTCCTTGGTCGTTTGCAGCGGCTTCAGCAAGCATTTGTGTATTACGCTTAAAAAAAGCCATGTCGAAAACCTCTCAATCGCGCAAAGATTTTCATATTTTTACTTATAGATTATTAACCCTGTTATTATTCCTATTCTCAATTGCAAGTTACTGTATTAAAAAGGATAATCACAAAACATCCTGTGATTACTTTTCTATTTTCAAACTACTATGTGCGGTGCATATGATTTATCGTGAAATGTGCTTATCAGATCAGGATGCAGTTATTGCTCTCTGGAAAGCTGCCGGGGTCTTCCGTGAATGGAATAATCCGGTTCGGGATATCGAGAAAGCACTCGAGGGCGAACACTCTACGATTTTGATTGGTGAGCTGGATGGGATTGTTGTTGCCAGCATTATGTGCGGTGAAGACGGGCATCGCGGTTGGTTTTATTATGTCAGCACACACCCGAACCATCGGGGAAAAGGGCTTGGTAAGGCAATTACAGCAGCAGCAGAGGATTGGTTGCGAGCACGAGGCATCTGGAAAGTTAACCTGCTTGTACGCGGAGATAACGCGCAGGCTGTTAGCTTCTATGAGGGACAAGGATACATGGATACCCACTCCGTCTGTTTGCAAAAGGTGATTGAACCAGTGTGAGGTGACGTTTTTGCGCAGATTTCACAGGGGCCTTGGAAACAGTTGAAAGCTTACAAGTACAATCCGAGGCATTCTGAAATTTTGCTAGCAGTACCACCTTGTTAGGCGTCAACTCTTATTTCCTCATGAGCAATATGTTGTTATCATAGCATTTATTGAATAAATTTAAGTAATCCACAAAGCCGCACCAGGCGAAATAGACAATAACAATGAACTACAACAGTTTAATGTGACGTCCAGAAGATATTCTTATTCTCGTATGCGGCAGATTATAACTTGAATACATTACTCATATTACATTTGCAGATTTTTTATACCCCAATTGCTTCGTGAAGATGTCATGTTAGCACCGTAGTATGCATTCACCTTCTTCTACGGGATATTTCCAATGACGAACGAATTTATGAATGAACTCACAGCAGATGAGTGGGATGAGCAGAATTTCCCTCGTGCTGAAGAAAATGAATTTGACCGCGTTGTTGAGCGTGCGATTTCACGCCGCGGATTTCTGGGTGGCGTGTTGGCATTTGGTTCCGGCGCTGCTGTGATGGGTACTGGTGTACTTGGCCTCTCCATGTCTGAAGCCAAGGCGTCTACTTCACGCTTTGCGTTCAAACCTATTCCAACTTACACAGATGCGACCGTGCATGTGCCTGAAGGCTACAGCTGGGAAATTCTGGCGCGCTGGGGCGATGCTCTGGTGGATGGTGCTGAAGCTTTCAACCATGAGACGGGTGGTTCAGCTGCTGGTGCTGATAAGGTGTTTGGCGAGAACACTGATGGCATGGAGAGCTTTCAGTTTCAGGGCAAGCAGCTGCTGGCGATCAACCATGAATACGCTAACCGCAAGATCAACCTGCCTCAAAACGAAGATGGCGCACCGAAGAGCGCTGACGATGTTCTGAAACTGCAACATCTGCAAGGTGTGGTTGTTATTGAAGTGGAAGACAGGGACGATGGCTGGGCTATCGTGAAGAACAGTCCGTTCAACCGCCGCCTCACACACAACACACCGATGACGCTGGCAGGACCTGCTGCTGGTCATCCCTTGCTACAGACGGCTGCTGATCCTTCTGGCACGCAGTCACTTGGAACCTTCAACAACTGCGGATCTGGCAAAACGCCCTGGGGCACGTATCTGACTTGCGAAGAGAACTTCAACGGGTACTTTGGCGCGACTGAAGCGGCTCCAACTGCACGTCTGGACGGTGTTGATGCTGGCTATCAGCGTTATGGCATCAACGAGACAGGCTTCAATTATGACTACCACAAGTTCGATGAGCGCTTTGACATCGCGAAGAACCCAAACGAGCCACACCGCGCCGGCTGGATTGTAGAGATCGACCCGACAGATCCGACTTCTACGCCTGTGAAACACACCGCCCTCGGTCGCTTCAAGCATGAGAATGCGGAAGCTGTTCTGGCACCAGATGGCCGCGTGGTCGTTTACATGGGGGATGATGAGCGCGGCGAGTTCATGTACCGCTTTGTCTCCAATGGCGTTTACGCTCCAGGGCAGTCGACTGATGGCTTATTGGATGAGGGTACGCTCTATGTTGCCAAGTTCAACGATGACCAGACCGGTGAGTGGCTGGCACTGACTCCAGAGACTACTGGCATGGATGCCGCGAGCATCGCGATCTTCAGCCGTATTGCTGGCTCCGTTGTTGGTGCGACCACCATGGATCGTCCTGAATGGATTTCAGCCAATCCGAATGCAGTGGAAGCCTATTGCTGTTTGACCAACAATAAGAACCGCGGTGTGAAGCCAAACGCTGGTGGTGATGACACTTCGATCAACGGCCCGAACCCACGCGAAACCAACAAGTATGGTCAGATTGTACGTTGGCGCCCTCATAATGAGGATCATGCGGCTGCCACGTTCGACTGGGATCTTTACGTGATGGCTGGCAATCCGGCTGTTCACGAAGGCCCGAAGGCCGGGTCTGCAAACGTCAATACTGGCAACATGTTCAACTCACCGGATGGCATGGCATTTGATGAGCGCGGTCTTATCTGGATCCAGACAGATGGCAGTGACAGCAACGAAGGCGACTTTGCTGGCATGGGCAATAATCAGATGCTGGTTGGTGACCCTGTAACCGGAGAAATCCAACGCTTCATGACCGGGCCAACCGGTAGTGAAGTCACTGGCCTGACCTGGTCTGCTGATCGCCGCAGTATGTTTGTGGGCATTCAGCACCCGGGCGGCAACTGGCCAGACGGTGGCAAGCTGCCACGCTCTTCCGTCATCGTCATTAAGCGTGATGATAATGGTGTGATTGGGTAAGTCTCAAGCCATTGTTAAATGCAAGATTCGCTCCTCCGGGCTCCACCCGGGGGAGTTTACATCACTCCAAAGAGCATCGTGGATCAGAACTTTTCAATCTGTGGAGCGCCATCGGTGATCTCGTAGTAGTCACCTTTGTCTTTCACAAAGATATGCTTGCCGATTCCGAGGTTTGTTGGTGCATCAATGCAGCCTGCAGCGATAGCGATACTGTTCTTGTCATTCATTTTGTAGAACAAACTGGAGCCGCAGAATTTGCAAAAACCTCGCTTTGCGAAGTCTGAAGAACCATACAGGTCAGCCCCTCATCCGATGTGAAAGTCAGGTTTTCGTAGGAAGCGTACGTCGAGGCCCAAACGTGACCACTTGTGCGCCTGCATTGGCTGCAGTGGCAGACTGTAACGGTGTCTCTCACCTCTTCCACCTGAAAGCTCACTTTACCGCAGTCGCATTTCCCATTGACCATGCTCACCCCCCAATACAGCAAAGCGCTGAATGCAAATTTTCTGTCGTTTTGCTATTTCTTCACATACTGCAGCAGAAGAACAGGCCTCTTTCGTCGAGTATGGGAGCGAACACAAAAAAAGCAGGCTCCTTGCGGAACCTGCCTTTTTCAAAAAAGCTTCTGCTTTCTACTATAGCAATTAAGCTACAGCAGCCTGCGCCTTTTCAACCAATGCTTTGAATGCATCTGGCTGATTGATCGCGAGGTCAGAAAGAACCTTACGGTCAACTTCGATGCCAGCTTTGTTCAAGCCATCGATGAAGCGGCCGTAGGTCATGCCGTGTTCACGGGTCGCTGCGTTGATACGCTGGATCCAGAGTGCACGGAAGTTCCGCTTGCGAGCTTTACGGTCGCGGTAAGCGTACTGTGCCGCTTTCTCGACTGCCTGCTTAGCAACGCGGATGGTGTTCTTACGACGGCCATAGTAACCTTTGGCTGCCTTAATAACTTTTTTGTGACGAGCGTGGGCGGTGACGCCTCTTTTTACACGTGACATGGTAGTCTCCTAGTGTCAGGTTTTAAGGCTTAGCCGTAAGGCAGATATTTTTTCACGATACGTGCATCTGCATCGCACAGAGTGGTCGTACCACGTGCGTTACGGATGAACTTAGTCGTGCGTTTAATCATGCCGTGGCGTTTGCCAGCCTGGCCACACTTAACTTTGCCAGTCGCGGTCAGTTTGAAGCGCTTTTTGGCTCCAGACTTCGTCTTCAACTTGGGCATTTTGCGTCCTTTCTTGTGATGATCAGTAAACTGATCAAAAATTTGCAATGGATGCATCAGAAGCCGCCACGGCATGCCCTGTAATTCCTGCCTGATTTCCTATAAATTCATAGGAGGCAAACTACAGCCGGGCGACTTTGAACGAGGCCTTATAAAACTGCCAGCATGGGAATGCAAGCAGATTTCAAGAGAACTTGCTGACTGAAACCCTGTGTCTGGTGATAGCCAAGAATATCAACATCTGACCACAATAATATAGTGTCCAAAGTGCCACCGAAACCGGTAGCTGGAGAGGGCTGATGTCGTCCAGACGGAAGAGTTGGATTGCTAGCAGAGTGTCAGACATCATGAAGGCGAGAGCGCCTACCAAAACCCATCCACCAACCTGTGCTGCCATTCCTCCCATAGTTGCTATCAAAATAATATAGATCGCAACTGGAATCATCAGATCACCTGAAAAGGGAAGCAACCACCAACCGGTCGAAAGCACCAGAACTGAGAGAGCCGCTCCTGACAATACGAATATCCTGGAATCGAAATGCCTGATTTTTCGAGAGAACAAGACGATATAAAAAACATGTGCGATCGCAAAACTGCAAAGCCCAACAAGGAACCGAATGTCACCCGGCACAGCCAGAGCTGCATCTCCTACTGAGGACGTCGTCAGGGCCAATGCAAGCAATAGCGGAGCTTGCGTTACAAAAGCCCAAAGAGCGATAACTCCGAGAGCAGTTGTTTTCACAACGGTTTTCAGTAGTGACGGGTCTTGCCAGCAAAAATACACTCCATAGGCAAGCGCAAGACTAAAGCTAATTAAGAAAATGACCTGTCGCATTATCATCGCCCAATTTCAAAACATATTGAATCAGGCTAAGGCGCATTTTGATCGAATGAAATAGCCTATACGGCAAATAATTTTCGTCAAAAAAGTTTGCCGGGCCAGGAAGTGCTTTAAATTTCAATCCCAAGCTTTTGCATCACGCTTTCCCACTGAGCAAAAAGCGTTTTACAGGCTTCACGCTCAACCCCTTCAATCACCGCAATCTGAGGGCGTTGCACCATATGACCTATCAAATCCTGCGCCCTCAGGTCCATTTCCTGGGGCCAGAAGCGTGTCGCGTCTTCATTGGTATAGGCACCAAAGACAATCTGGTCGATTCCAGCCCATATGGTTGCGGCGGTACACATGGCGCAGGGTTCGCAAGTGCTGTATAAGGTGCAACCAGCAAGCCAGCGAGATCCCTGCACTTTACTCGCCTGCCGAATGGCATTGACTTCTCCATGACAGGTCGGGTCACACTCCCGGATCACACTGTCGTAGGCCTGAGCCAACAACCTTCCTTCAGCGGTATAAACCGCCCCACCGAATGGAGAGGGATACGAGGTTTGAAAGGAGGAAGCAGTGAAGGTAACAAGCGCTTGCATGCGCTCGTGATGCAGTTTCATCTCATCATTCATCATCTGGCCTCCACTCTCAGATACAAACGAAAATACCCGACACAATGTGCCGGGTAATCTCAAAATTCTCTGGGGCTACGGTTGAGTAGCTACACGGAAACAAAGCCGGAGCGCTTCAACCTGCCCGTATTAACGAGCGATAGGTGAGAGCACCATCATCATCTGGCGGCCTTCAAGCTTCGGATGGGACTCGACTTTAGCGATGTCCGCAGTCTCTGCTTTAACCTTCAGGAGCAACTTCATGCCGAGATCCTGGTGAGCCATTTCACGGCCACGGAAGCGAAGTGTCACCTTCACTTTATCACCATCTTCAAAGAAGCGCTTCATGTTCCGCATCTTCACTTCATAATCATGAGTGTCGATGTTCGGACGCATTTTGATTTCTTTGATCTCAACGATCTTCTGTTTTTTGCGTGCTTCTGCAGCTTTCTTCTGAGCTTGGTACTTATAGCGACCATAGTCCAGAATCTTACAAACAGGTGGCTGACTGTTCGGAGCAATTTCGACCAGATCCAAACCTTGTTCCACCGCCATTGCGAGGGCTTCTTCGGTTGGAGTCGGGCCGAGGTTGTCACCCTCGGTGTTGATCAGCTGCACTTCGCGAACGCGAATCTCTTTATTGGTGCGCGGCCCTTCCTTAGTGGGTGGCGGTGCGCGAAACGGACGGCGAATGTGAGTATCTCCTCTTTAGACTGCCGAACTTGCGAATATTTGATAACAGTTCAATGACTGGTTCCGACTGTTTCGTCAAGTCGAGAAACGCGTGGGAAGGGCATCAATTGCGCTGCTTTGCTAGAATCAGGAAAAATGCCACGTAAGTCAACACTAGTTTTGTAGGTTCTGACGCGACATTTACAACCAGTTAGCTTCCTGTTGGTAACAGCTCGCGGTAAACGTTTAGTGTGGCATCACACATAGCCTGCTTGGTGAAAGACCGTTCCACATGGTCATGAGCGCGTTTGGTGAGTTTTGCTCGCTCTTCAGCACTCATATCCAAGGCCTGCGCCATCAGCTCGCAGAGTTCTTCTGCATCGCCATTTTCAAAATGCCAGCCGGTACGCTCTTCAGCCTTCACAACAGGTGGCACAAGAACCGTTTCCGGAACAGCACCGATGTTGGAGACAATAATCGGCACGCCAGCTGCCTGTGCTTCCACTGCGGCACGGCCAAAGGCTTCCGCCTCAATAGAGGCCACGACAGAAACATCTGCGATAGCGAGGGCTGCCGGAACATCTGAGCAGTGGCCAACAATGCGCACGCGTTCTGTCAGGTCCGATTCAGCAATCTGAAGTTCCAAAGACTGGCGGTAGGCCTCGCGGCCCTGATCATCGCCTGCCAGAACCACTAGCACATCGTCATAGCCGCCACGTTCAATCAGCTGGCGCGTTGCTTCAATCAGCACGCGCTGGCCTTTCCACTCTGTCAGGCGAGCAAGGTTGATCACCACACGACGGCTGTCGGAGACGCCCCAGCGCGCACGTAAGTCTGTGATACGCTCGTCGCTGATGTTGTCGGGGTTGAAGGATTCCACATCCGGGCCGCGATAAATAACCGAGGTTTTGCCTTTGGTGCGCGGGTCACGCTTTTCCACCAGATCCGCTGTGAACCTGGAGTTGGCGATCACTATATCCGCGCGGGTCATGGAGGAGTTGTAGAACGCCTTGAACTTGTTCGTTTCCTTATAGATGCCGTGATAGGTGGTGACATAAGGAATGTTGAGACGGTGAGCCGCCCACAAAGCCGACCATGCAGGTGCACGGGATCTGGCATGCACCAGATCAACCCTGTTCTGCTGGCAGATACGCTCAATCAAATAAGAGTTTCGCCACATGGTCCAAGGGTTCTTGGACTTCACTGGCAGTTCAAAGTGCACCGCCCCTGTTGCTTCCAACTCGGGGACCATGCGTCCGCCCTGCGAAATCACGAGGCTATTCCAGCCTTCGTTGACGATCGCCTCTGCGACATCCACTGTGGTGCGCTCAGCTCCGCCGGTTTGAAGGTCGGGGACAATTTGCAAAATGGTCGGCACTTTGGACATTTCTCTATGTTTTTTGAGAGTGATCCAACTATGCTCGCCAAAATGTCCGGCGGGCAACTGTGGAGGCTCTGTAATCAGGTTTCCGAACAATTGCCGGCCAGTATAAGCCGATAAGTGTTTGGAGGTTATGAATGAGTGCTGACTTACCGCAATTCATCAGCGTTGGCAAAGGAGACAGTGCACGGAAGATCGCAGTGCGACATGATGAACGCGGTGCACCGGGTGTTCTGTGGCTTTCCGGTTTCAAATCCGACATGCTGGGCACCAAAGCCGAAGTGCTTTGTGAGTGGGCTGAGAAGCAAGGCCTGACCTGCACACGTATGGATTACTCCGGTCACGGTGAATCCGGCGGTGAGTTTGTTGATGGCACCATCTCTCTTTGGCTGGAAGAAGCCGTTGCTGTGTTCAAGCAGTTCTGTAAAGGACCGACCATTGTTGTTGGCTCGTCTATGGGCGGCTGGATGGCACTGTTGCTGGCGAAAGCATTGCATGACGCCTCTGAGACACTTGAGGGCACCCTCTCCGGCATGGTGCTGATTGCTCCTGCCCCGGATTTCACCGAGGAGCTGATGTGGAAGCATGAGTTTACTGATGAGATCAAGCAGGAGATCATGGAGAAAGGTCGCTTTGAGCGCCCATCCGAGTATGAAGACAGTCCATACATCATCACCCGCGATCTGATCGAGGATGGCAGAAAGAACCTTTTGCTTGGTGAGCCAATCATCACCAACTGCAAGACCATCATTTTGCAAGGCCAGAAAGACGATGCTGTGCCGTGGCAGCATGCGCTACGTATTGTTGAGGGCATGGCCCATGATGATGTGGTGCTGACACTTGTGAAAGACGGCGACCACCGCCTGTCTCGTCCGGAAGATCTGGACCGTATGATTGCTGCTGTAGCGGAACTGGCCCAGCGCTAATCTGACTTCGTGGTTAGGCTTTTATAACGGAAGCCTAACCGCTGCTCATCTGCCCACACAATTCCGCGATTTGCTTGCTGAACCAATCATAACGCGCTGCCAGTGTGCGATGCTTTTTTACCGTCAGGTAGAGCGGGTCACTGACGGGTTCTTTCAGCTCGAGAATTCTGATTTTCTCTTGCGCCTCGAAACTGCGAACAGCGGTTTCTGGTAAGACCGTGTACCCGAGCCCCTGTGCGACAGGCACAAGGATCTGACTGAGCTGGTTGATGTAACCGGTTGCTCTGAGGTCAACGCCCACAGCATTTATCTCCGGAAAGTTTGGCGTGAGCAGGCGCTCCGCATAGTGTTGACCGTCCGGGTGATCGATGAAGCCCAGCGCCTCCAGGTCTACAAAGGCCGATGGTTTTTCTTCAAAATCGGCAGGTACCACAAGGCACAGCGGTTCGTTGCCGATGTGGTGTTGCGCAAGTGAAGACTGAACAGTCTGTTGGGTGACGATGCAGAGATCTACCTCATTGCTTTGCAACAATTGCAGGCTGCGATGGTTGGGAGCCACTTCAACTTTCAGCAGCAAACCGGGATGGGAGCTCTGTTGCTTGAGAAGCTTTGGATAGAGGTAAAGCGCCATAGACCCGGAACAAGCAATGCGGATTTCACCGGTATTGGGGTCATCTTGCTGGATGGCTGCGCGCAGGTCTACCTCCTGCTTTTCTGCAGTCAGCGCAAAACCCAGTAGAAGCTCCCCTTCCCGCGTCAGCTCAAAGCCCTTGCCGATTTTCGTGATCAGAGGCGCACCTATTTGCTGCTCCAGCTTTTTCAGATGCTGGCTCACGCCTGGCTGCGTCATGCCAAGTTGATTGGCTGTCTGGGTAAAATGACCGGTTTCGGTGAGTTTAACGAAGGTCTTGAGCCACAGGGAATTCAACATGGCCTTAGCATACATAACATTAAATTATCATAAAACTAATAAATGATAATTTTTGATTTTCTCACAGACTTGCTACATCCAACGTACCCAAGGCACTCCGCCTATAAAGTTTAGCTTAGTGAGGTCTGTAATGTCCGTCCCTTATCCAAGACGCTTCTCCCATATCGGCCTTTCCGTTCCTGATGTGGAAGCCGCAGTCAAATTCTATCGTGATGTGATGGGCTGGTACATCATCATGGAACCAAGCGAGATTGTTGAAGATGACAGTCCGATTGGCGAGATGTGCAGCGATGTGTTTGGTAAAGGCTGGAAGAGCTTCAAAATCGCTCATCTTTCCACCAGTGATGGCATCGGCGTTGAGCTGTTTGAGTTTGTGCAGAATGAGACCCCGGAAAACAACTTTGAATATTGGAAGACCGGTATCTTCCATTACTGTGTTCAGGACCCGGATGTGGAAGGTCTGGCTGCCAAGATTGAAGCAGCTGGCGGCAAACGTCGCATGAAGGAGCCACGCTATTATTATCCGGGTGAGAAGCCATATCGCATGATCTACATGGAAGACCCGTTCGGCAACATTCTGGAAATCTACAGCCACTCCTATGAGCTGCATTATTCCAGCGGGGCCTATAAGGAATCCTAGGCAAACAGGGATGTGCTCGAAGAATTTTAATCGAGCACATCTAAATCTGCCCATGTCATCTTAGAGTAGCTGAAAGGCGTTTGCCCCCAAATAGACCGGAGTTCTGACAGGCTTGAAGAGTAGCGGTCCATGTCAAAAGACATTCTGGTAGCAATCGCCTTTTTTTCTGCCAACGGGCATACCGAAGCGCTGGCGCATGCAGTTGCTCGTGGCGCAAGTGAAAACGGTGCCACGGTTACTTATGTGCCTGTCAGCGATTATGAGGACACAGACTGGGAGGCGTTGGAAGCCGCTGACGCCATCATTTTTGGAAGCCCGACCTACATGGGCGGTGTAGCCGCTCCCTTCAAATTCTTCATGGATGCGTCTGCAACCGTTTGGTACAAGCAGGGCTGGATCAACAAGATTGCCGGTGGTTTCAGCGTATCAGGTTCCATGAGTGGTGACCGACACAACGTATTCCTTCAAATGGCGACCTTTGCAGCCCAGCATGGCATGATCTGGGTAAGTCTTGGCATGCCACCGGGCAATAACTACAGCTTTGGCAGCAACGAAGATCTCAACCGCCTTGGTGTGTATTATGGCGCGGCAGCGCAGGCCAATATGGATGAAGGACCAGAAGTGGCTCCCCCTCAATCAGACAGAGACACAGCCTTTGCCTATGGTGCCCGCATTGCAAAAGCGACACGTCGATGGGTGGAAGGTGGAGAAAATCATCCTTCTCAGGGAAAGAGCCCCTTACATTGAGAGCTTAAAACGCGTTTCATGTAAGTGACTGAATTTCGAGCAGCTCACTCAAACGGTGATAAGCTTTTGTTTCATCGCGTATTCTCTAAGATGCTCCTTTGATGGAACTCTGAGATTACGCCGTAAACGTTGCGTTGGAGGCAACTGAATGGCATGGATCTGGCTCATCATCGCTGGCCTGTTTGAAATGACCTTTGCCGTCTGCCTCAAGCTGTCTGACGGCTTTACCAAGCCTTTTTATACGATAGCCTTCATCATCACGGCCTTGCTGTCACTTTACTTCCTGACCAAAGCCATGGTGTCCATACCGCTTGGCACGGCCTATGCCGTGTGGACAGGGATCGGCGCCTCCGGCATTGCCATCCTTGGTATCTTCCTCTTTGGAGAACCAGCCACCTTCCTCCGCCTCTTCTTCATAACCATGCTCATCGCCGCAATCGTGGGGCTGAAGTTTGTTTCGAATGGATAGATCAATAAAGGGGCGAGGACTTTAGTTACGCTCAAAGTGAGCATCAAACATGTCAGCTAACTCTTGCGAAGCTCGGATCGAACCGGGCAATCCCTCACCAAAGCTCCCACCAACACAGAGCAGGTTGTTTTCCAAGATTGCGGTGCGTAGCGTTTCCGTTTCCAAAAGCGTGAACTTCGGCCTGTAGCACACTACTCCTTGCACCTCATGCGTCTCTTTCAAATGCCTGATACGCTGCGAATACTCTTGCAAGTCATGCAAAAGCAGAACCCTAACCTCAGGCATATCTCCGGCGCCTAAATCTGTTTTCCTTCGATACCGTAACAGTTCCATGTTTGTATGAATGCGTTCGCGGTAACCAACATACCTGCAATTTTTCAGGCTACTTATTCTCCTGAATTGCGGCGAACTCGCCTCTTCATTATTAGCCGCAATCAGATTGAAGCTGGCAAGATTTGGCAGTTCACGCGGCTGCACCTCGTTCAACTCATCCAAACAAACACCCTGATCAGCAAACTGATGATAATCGGTGATATTTAGGTTTGAGAAGAACAACTCGAACTGAGCAGCAAATTCGTTGCCCGGCTCTGTCGAGTGCAGAATGTTTTTGAGCTTATCCGTTGAATGCTGTTTTCTAAACTGGAACTTATAGCTCCTTCCGAAACCCACAGCAGAATGCCCGCGATAGAGTATTGCTGCGATTGGGCCACTGGTCATGTATGCTAGATGCTGGCTATTCTTGCAAATAAAGTGGTCTTCGAACTCCTTAGAGCTCAGCTGTTTATATCTGACTGCAACAATCTCGTATCCGCTCTCTAACAGATCAGTACTGATGGCCTCGACATATCTCTCCTGATTAGACACGTCTGGCTTAACGAGGATCATGTTGTGTTCCATCAAGGCCCCTCCCACTAGCAAGTTGCCTAACCGCCTAGATTGTCGCCAGATTGTTATCCAGAGTTTCAACAATCTCCACACGCGCCGGATCTCGCAGAATCTTTGCGAACTTATATTTGAAACTGCCACTGGAGAGTTCGACAATCTGTTGTGATACCCAGGAAGGACACAGCATTGTGTCTGTATCTTCATCGGCATTGGCCCAGAATGCAGTTCGGATACCTGAAGGAGCTGCGACCAGAACCTTACCAAGATCTTTGTCGCGCACGAGCGATGCGCCCAACATTCCCAGTGCAGATTTGGTCGCACAGTATGCAGGCTCCAACTCACGAGGCGTATATTGCGAACTTGAGGTAATCAGCATAATCTTGAGAGGATGATCTGATCTCCTTTTCAGGCGTTGTATCAGCATCATAGGTGCCAGCAAGCCGACATTGACCATAGTCCCAAGTTCAGCATCAGCAAGCTCATCAATATGCCCGCGCTGAAGAAAACCTGCGGCATAGATAAGCGTGTGAACATTCTTGAAGCCATCCAGTACCCGATCAATATTTTGCGCTAACTGAACGGGATCATCCGTTATCGAGAGGCTATGAAAGGTGGCCCCTTCAAGTTCAGGGTTTTGACGTCCAGTCAGCCCAACATTATGGCCTTCTTTTGCGTAGTGCCTTGCAAGCTCAAGACCCACGCCAGACGTACCTCCAACAATCAGAATATTCTTCTTCACGAAATGATGCTTTCTCAGGTTTGCTAGGTCGCTGACAGCTTATATATTGAGGCAGGCAGCCTATTGGAATTTTCGCAACGATAGAGTGGCCTGTTTTTCCGTGTCAATATGAACGCCTGTCCACTTTTCGTAGGTTTCGTCAGGCCGCTACAGTTCCAGCAAGGCACCTTACCTCACTCACCTGCCCTATATTGCTTGGTGGTCTCTTTCATCAGATTGCGGGTCCATTTGATCATGGGGTCGTGGTGGTAGCGTTCGTGCCAGTAGAGGAAGAATTCCTGGTGGTGGTCCTTGAGGAAGTCGGGCACTGGAGAGGGAACGGTGTTGTGACCGGTGTAGATTTGGGTGTCAAAAATGGAGGGCACCAAAAAGAGCATGTCGGATTGGCCACAGAAATGCATGGCGGCGAAGAAACTGCCGATTTTTACAGCAACGTTTCTTTTGTGGCCCAGCACTGCCAGTTTCTCATCAATTATGCTGTGCCCCGCCCCGGTGATCATGACCGAGATATGATCCTGACTGAGGTAATCCTCCAATGAGACGGGCTTGCCTGCAAGTGGATGGTTCCTGCTCATCAAACACACATAGCTGAAGCGGCCCAGCGAAAAGCGATGAAGCTGGCTTGTTGCTGTGGTTGGGGTTTGGCCTGACAAGACGAAGTGGGCTTTTCCATTTTCCAGCGGTTCGAACTGATTACGGATGTCGCTCTTCATCTCCAGTTTCATGGCGGGTGCTTCACGCTTCATCCGTCGTAGAAGTGGAGGGCCATACAGATTCAACTCCAACTCCGGCCCAGAGAAACGAATGGTTTCTTCTGCAGTTGTGGGGTCAAACTCCGGTTTAGCGATCACATCCTTGATGGTTGCCAGAGCGGACGGGAGCAGCCTTTGGATCTCCATAGCTCTTTCCGTCAACTCATAATCTCCGGCAATGCGTACCAACAAGGGATCTTGCAGAGCATCACGGAGACGCTGCAAGGCACGGCTCACTGCAGGCTGGCTCATGTGCAATTGTGTAGCAGCAACAGATACATGCCGCGTTTCCAGCAGCTTCTCCAAAACGACGAGGAGGTTCAGATCTACACTGCGTAAATTCACCTGACGCATAATAACTATACCTTACATGCATTAGACGAATGATACTTAGCTGAATAGACAGGGGCTGTCGATCTCACAGTGCAGGAAAAGGAAGTTGCAATGAGCGTGCAGAGCAAGGTCATCGTCGTTTATCATAGTGGGTATGGTCACACTCAGGTGCTGGCGGAAGCCGTGCTTCAGGGTGCCTTGGATGTGGGTGCGGATGCTGAACTGATGTCTGTTGCCACATTGGATGATGTGAACTGGGACAAGCTGGCCGCGGCTGATGCCCTTATCTTTGGTTCGCCGACATATATGGGCAGTGCGAGTGCACCGTTCAAAGCCTTTATGGATGCTAGTTCCAAAATTTGGATGGAGCGCGGTTGGGTGGACAAAGTCGCTGGGGCGTTTACAGTTTCCGCTTCTCGCAGCGGCGATAAACTTGGCACGCTGACACAGTTGAGTGTGTTTGCTGCGCAGCATGGCATGATTTGGGTTGGGCTGGATCTTATGCCCGGCAACAACAGCAGCAAAGGCTCTGAGGACGATCTCAACCGTTTGGGCAGCACGCTGGGTGTTATGGCACAGGCCAATGCAGATGAAGGGCCGGAGGTTGTTCCGCCAACAGCTGATAAGGATACAGCTAAAGCACTTGGTGGCAGAATTGCGAAGGTTGCAGCCTCCCTCACCCTTGTGAGCGAAGCGGCTTAACCCTTAATTCACTGCAATTGCAAGTGCTTGTATTTCTGCAAGTACAGGTGCCATCTCTTCACCTCATTTTTGGACAAACTCGATACGTATAAGAGCAAATTAAAACACAAGATCACTGTATCGGGTTTGTCTATGAAAAAAAGAAAACGCATTATTCTTTCCATTGACGGTGGCGGTGCGCGCGGCCTTATTCCAATTCGTCTGCTGCGCGGCCTTGAGACCAAATTGTATGAGCGCGGCAAGACCGCTCCTCTTTGTCGATACTTTGATTTGATTTGCGGAACATCCAGCGGCGGCTTGATTGCAGCAGGACTGACGGCACCTAACCCAGACCGCGACAAGCCCGGCCAACCCGCTATGACGCCCAGCGAGCTGCAAGAGTTTTTTGAGATTGAAGCCCGCGAGCTTTACATGAACAATCGCAGGCACTGGCTGCCGCGGCGCCTCTACCATACCTTTGGGCAGTTCAATAAAGGCATTCAGGAGCGTCCGATTGAGCAAGCCATCAAGCAGCATATTGGATGGAGCGCGCTTTCCTGCAGTATGACGGCTATTTTGCTGACCGCATATGACCTGAAAAACCGCCGTGTTGTTTCCATGAGCAACAACACAACTGGACGGGATGACTATTACTTCTGGCAGGCTGTGCGGGCCACAACGTCCTCCCCATCGTGGTTTGAGCCAGCCCGCGTTGAGAACCTGACGACTGGCGATGAAGAGATCATGATCGACGCTGCTGGCTTCCTGAACGATCCGGTGCTTGCAGCCTATGCAGAGGCGCGTCGTCATGGTTGGGCACCAAAAGACATTATTATTCTATCGCTTGGTTCAGGCAATCCGGTTGAAGAAAAACACAGCTTTAACCAGGCAGTGAACTGGGGCACAAGCGGTTGGCTTTCTCCTGAAGAAGGTACCCCCCTACTCTCCAGCTACATGCATGGGCAAACGGCCTCCACGGGTCAGTATGCTGATGTGCTGTTTAAAGACATGCCGGGGATTGAGTACATTCGCCTCAACGCTGACCTTCCACACTTTGGCAGTGACATTTACAGCGTGCGCCCGGGCGAGGTGCTTCAGCTCAATCGCATTGCAGATGACCTCCTTTCCGGCCACGGAGATGAGCTAGACAAACTGGCAGACATCATGGAAGAAAGGCAGGATGGCCCCGGCTTTTAGGCTTCACAATCCTTCCGCCCCTGCTACAACCACTAGGATGAATAGTGAAAGTGATTCACGTTAGAGCCGTGGGTACGTCGGAGGAAACATGTTTGGGTTGAGAGGTCATCAGCGCACGATTGCCTTAATGGCTGGTGGAATTGTCGTGAACCTGCTTTCTGCTGGTGCTCATGCTGTGCCTCTTCCTGACACAAAGCCTCCTCTTTCTGCTGAGGATTACCGCGAGGCGCTGAAAAAGCAGCCCGAATTTCCAGGCGCTGCCAAGTATCACTTCGGACACAAGAAAACGCCTGCCAAAACAAAGCCTCTCTCCTTTGGCAGCTATGCAAGAGGCTGTGTCGCAGGAGCTGTTTCCATCCCAAAAGACGGTGAGAACTGGCAGGTCATGCGCCTGTCTCGTAACCGCAATTGGGGGCATCCTGTTCTCATTGACTTTCTAAAGCGTCTGGCTGCTGATGCGCCTGATCTGGGCTGGAATGGCCTGCTGGTTGGCGACCTTTCTCAGCCACGTGGTGGCCCGATGCTGACGGGTCATGCTTCTCATCAGATTGGGTTGGATGCTGATATCTGGCTGCGCCAAATGCCAAACACGCGCTTCAGCGCCAAGCAGCGTGAGTCTGAGAGTGCGATTTCTATGCTGAACGGTAACTTGAGCAAACCGGGAGCAGACCGCCGCGTCAACCCGAAGCGCTGGACGGATGCTCATGCAAAGTTGATCCGCCGCGCCGCACAAGACGATGGTGTTGCACGTATCTTCGTAAATCCAACGATCAAGAAAGCGCTGTGTGAATTCGAGACTGGTGATCGCGACTGGTTGCGGAAAGTACGACCTTGGTGGGGACACCACTATCACTTCCACGTGCGTATGGCCTGCCCAGAAGGTGGCGCACAATGTAAGAACCAAGCTGTACCACCTGCTGGCGATGGCTGTGGCAAAGAGCTAACCTATTGGCTTTCTGATGCACCCTGGGTTCCTAAAAAGCCTAAGCCGGGTGAAAAACCAAAACCCCGCAAGCCCAAGCCTCCGCTCGCGGTTGCAGATCTTCCCAACAGCTGTGCGACAGTGCTGCGGACGGAGTAGTACGGTATTCTGCTGGTGCGAGCGAGCCAATCAGTAAAGTATTCATAATCGGCACTTCATGGCATAGATGAGTTATGATCATCTATAGTTAGCCCTATACCAAGACGGAGATAGCTTCCAGCTCATCAGAATACACTTGCAATGTTAAAATTGTAGTAAAATCAAGTAGACTCAGGTATTTGACTCTACATGCAAACAAGCTTACTTATCAATCAGCACATGTAAGAGCTCAAATTTGCTACCTACAGATATGATGTCTGTTGTTTCAGTGTACGTGCTGATTTCAATAGCAATTTATTGATATTCTGTAGAGGTATTCGTTATGGATGTTAGCGGCGCACGCCTATCTTTTTCATTTACCAATTTTGCTGGGAATAATGATCCTGCTCCGGTTATGACGCAGGATGAGATCGCAATTGGTCTGCTTCAAGACATTGTTCGCTTTACGCCAGACAATGAGTTGCGTAACGCAAGCCAGGGTGCAAAGACTGCGGCTGAAAACAGCAATGATCCTGCGAAGAAAGCCATAAGCAAAATCTTTGAAGTCCTTGTTGGTCTTAATCTTGACGCAATGGACAACGTCATACAATCATATCTATCGCAGCAAGACCGTAAGGCTAAAGCTATTCAGAAATTCTTTGATGTATCCAAAGATTGGACAGACCCGAATAGTGAAGTTGTTTTCCAAGAGGTTATGAGCGCAATCAATGCCAGCGCAAGGACCGGCGATCCCATTGCAATCGAGATAAAAAAAGCTATGCAAGACGGCACGCTCCAGATGGAAGATATGGCGGATTATGGGTTTGAGACAAAATCTGATTACATCGTCTATCTCAATCCTGACGGAGAGTATGTCGTAGGAATGTCTTCGATTACTCACGTTGGAGAGTATGCGAGTGCTGATAGTCTGTTCGCAGATCTCACCTATGTAAATGACGAAGGTCGCTCAATTGATAAGAAAACAGGCCATAACGCCTACTACGTGCAAGTAGCCAAGAATCTAGCCTTCTACTTCACATGGCCTTAAGATTGTTCGGCAAATATTTTCTTCAATATCCGGGGATGCAAGGGAGCGATATCGCTCCCTTTTTTATTTGTCATGCACGTAAGCAGCTGGAGCGGCGTTGTTGTTCAGGATGAGTGTCATCAAAGTAAGATCCAGCCAGCGGCCGAATTTGAAGCCGACTTGTGGGAGCTCTCCGCTGACTTTGAAGCCGTAGCGTTCGTGTAAACGGATTGAGCCTTTGTTGTCGCTATCAATGGCACCGATTAAGACGTGGTGCTGGTCTTGCTTTGCAAGTTCAACCAGTTTTGCGAGCAGCACGGTTCCTGCCCCTTTTCCCCGAGATTGCGGTGTTACATAAACGGAGTGTTCCATGGTTTTGCTATAGCCAGACTTCTCACGGAACGGGCCATAGCTGCCGTAACCCAGCACATCACCGTTGTCGTCTTCAGCTACAATGATCGGATATCCGCCAGCAATCCGGCTCTCAAACCAGTTCTTACGATCTTCCAAAGTCTCTAATGAATCGGTCCAAATGGCAGCTAGAGTTTTGACTGCATCATTGTGAATTCCCAGGATGGCGGGAAGATCAGGTTTGGTTGCATGACGCAGTTTCATGGAAGCCCCTTTAAAGCACCGAAGCAACTCACGCTCAAATAAAGCCACGCACGCTGCCCGGGAAACCTACTTTTTTGCGTATCTTCGAGAGATACGCCTTAACTTTCTTACGAATTGTCATATTTTGCCGTGCATCTCAAGAACTTGCGGTCTCCAAATACTTGAGTTTATTGCAGGATAATCTGGTACCTTGGCTCAACATCCAAGGAATCCAAGATAGATGAAAATTGCTAATTGTGAGATTATTTTACGTAAATTTAACCATAGTTTTTGATCATTACATCAAATTTCAATGGTTGATTTTAAGGTTAGCACTTAATTACTGCACCTACAGGTCGTCGTTACTTAACAGTGAGTAAACGCCCTACTGAACGGCAATTATCTTACTCCTTAAACATCATCCTGCTTACACTTTCATATCTGGAGTATTCGAAGTGAAACAGGTTCTGTGTATTTCCACCCTTCTTGCAGGTGTTGGATTAATAATTGCCGGAGCATCCTCCGCACACGCTCAAGATGGTGGTATGTACATCTCGCTCAAAGGTGCAAAGGCATTTTCACTTCGCAGCACCTTTGATCCAATCGGGGGTGCGCCAACTGATAGCTATGATTTTGACTATAAAAGCGAATGGTCAGCAAGCACTAGCCTTGGATATAGGTTGAATGAATATCTGCGTCTTGAAGGTGAACTAGGATACCTTGTCAACTCAGTCAAAAATATGAGCAGTGACACCATTCCAATCGATTACAGCTCGAGAGGAAAAATCTTTGCCAGATATACAATGGCAAACATCCTTGCTGATTTTGCTCTTACCGATCAGCTGACCGCCTTTGCGGGAGGTGGTATCGGCATTGCAAAGCCAGATATGGATAAAACAATCCTCTCAAATGCGCTTTTGGGTCAAACACGGCAAATCGAGATCGAAGATCAATATGTTTTTGCATGGAAACTCACTGGCGGCCTTTCTTATGAGGCATATGAAAACACTCACCTTTTTGCAGATTATACTTACTTTCAAACAGCCGATTTTGACATCAAGCAAAAAACAACCCAAAGCGGCGTTTCAGTAGAGAACACATTGGAGTCAGATCTCAGCTCTCACCTCATCGGCGTTGGTCTTCGCTATGATTTTTAGTGGGTAACATACGTAAGTACTTCGCTAATTTTCACGATTGACAGAGGCGGCAGGTTGCCGCCTTGTTTTATGCATAAGGACTACTGGTAATATCATCAAATCTTACAGACACCAGACAAGTTATAGCATTGTTATTCATACCTACATTTTACATGTTCTGTGAATTACATCATTAATTATTTGGTAAGACTTGTCTATTTGCGCGAATCTCCCTTTCAGGACTTCAGGAGATAGTGCGCAATGGGAAAGCTTTCCTCTACTGTGATCATGTTAGTTTCTGCGTTATTGGCGACAGGAGCACTCTCTGCCCGTTCCTATGCTGCGGATTTGGCGGCGGCTGCGCAAGAAGCAGCTGCGGCTGCGGCTGAAAAGGCGGCGATGGGCATGTTTCCACTCAAACCTTATGCAGGTGCAAAGGCCTTTGTTTCTTATGCACCTGACGGTGATTTTTATACACCTGGGACTGGGCGGACAAAATTTTTCGAATACAATATTGGCTGGAATGCCGCCGCTTTTGGCGGGGTAACGGCAGGGGATTTCGTTAAACTGCAGCTGGACACCGGCTACATCAGCAATAGTGTTTCCAACCTTTCCGGGGTGGACGGTGGCAGTGGAACCGTAGCCGCCGCCTATGTGATGGGCGGCGTTATTCTTTCTGCGCCCCTTTCTCCACTCACCAAAAAGGTTATTCCGTTTGCGGGAATCAGCATTGGGGCGGCGTTTCCTGTGATTGGAACCATCAATGGCACAATCAACGGGGATGAGTTCACAATCAAAGGCAGCCAGTCGACGGTGGGGGCCTTATTGGCTCGCGGGGGTGTAACGATTGCGATTAATCCCAAACTTGGAGCAACACTGGAATATGGCTTCTTCCAAACAGCAGATTTTTCGCTGAGCACAACGGACAATATCTCCAGCTCCGGCAACGCGTCGACCGACATGTCAGCCCACTTGTTCGGTCTTGGCTTTGAGTATCACTTTTAGCCAGATAGCAGCGAAAATCTGAGAGAAAGCCAATAACTATTCACTTTATTGGCTGGAAAACGGCAAAAAAGCGCGTGGGCGCTTATTATGTGCTTTGCCATAGAGCAAAGCAGTGGTAATTGAGCGCCCATGACGACCAAAACTTTGTCCAATATTCGCAATTTCTCGATTGTCGCGCACATCGACCACGGTAAGTCCACCCTGGCCGATCGCCTCATCCAGTCTACCGGCACTCTCACTGATCGTGAGATGACGGAGCAGGTTCTCGATTCCATGGATATCGAGAAGGAGCGCGGCATTACCATTAAGGCTCAAACCGTTCGCCTGATCTACAAGGCGGAGGACGGTGAGGAGTACACGCTGAACCTGATCGATACCCCAGGTCACGTGGACTTTGCCTATGAAGTTTCTCGCTCCCTTGCTGCGGTGGAAGGCTCCCTGCTGGTGGTTGATGCCTCCCAAGGCGTGGAAGCGCAGACGCTTGCGAACGTCTATCAGGCAATCGACAACGACCACGATATCGTGACCGTTCTCAATAAAGTTGACCTGCCTGCTGCTGAGCCGGATCGCATCAAAGAGCAGATCGAAGACGTGATCGGCCTTGATACTTCTGACTCCGTGATGATTTCAGCGAAGACCGGACTTGGTATTCCTGATGTTTTGGAAGCGATCGTCAAACAGCTCCCTGCTCCAAAAGGCAATCCGGATGGCCCGCTCAAAGCTATGCTGGTGGACAGCTGGTATGACACCTATCTTGGTGTGATGGTTCTTATTCGCGTGATCGACGGTGAACTGAAAAAAGGCGACACCATCAAAATGATGGGTACTGGCGCTGTGTATCCAGTTGACCGCGTTGGCGTAATGACACCAGCCTTTGTCACAACTGATCGTCTTGGACCGGGTGAAATTGGCGTTCTGACGGCTTCCATCAAAGAAGTTGCTGACACCCGCGTGGGTGACACGATCACTCATGACAAGAAGGGCTGCACGGAAGCGCTGCCGGGCTTTAAGCCTGCTCAGCCTGTTGTGTTCTGTGGCCTGTTCCCAGTTGATGCCAACGACTTTGAAGACCTGCGCTCTGCCATGGGCAAGCTGCGCCTCAATGATGCGTCTTTCTCTTACGAGATGGAAACATCGGCTGCGCTTGGTTTTGGCTTCCGTTGTGGCTTCCTTGGTCTGCTGCACCTGGAAATTATTCAGGAACGCCTGTCCCGTGAGTTCAACCTTGATCTGATCGCAACAGCACCATCTGTTGTTTATGAGATGGAGATGACAGACGGTTCTCAGTTTGAGATGCACAACCCCGCTGATATGCCGGATGTTGTGAAGATCAAAGAGATCCGTGAACCATGGATCCGCGCGAACATCATGACACCGGATGAGTATCTCGGTGCTATCTTGAAGTTGTGTCAGGATCGCCGTGGTGTGCAGGTCGACCTTTCCTACGTTGGGTCTCGTGCGATGGTCACTTATGACCTGCCGCTCAACGAAGTGGTCTTCGATTTCTACGACCGTCTGAAGTCCATCTCTAAAGGCTACGCTTCGTTTGACTACACCATCAGCGAATATCGTGCTGGTGATTTGGCCAAGATGTCTATTCTGGTGAACGACGAGCCGGTTGATGCGCTCTCTGTGCTGGTGCACCGCTCACAGGCAGATAAACGCGGTCGTGCGATGTGTGAAGTTCTGAAAGAGCTGATCCCACGGCATATGTTCAAGATTCCTATTCAGGCAGCGCTTGGTGGCCGCGTGATTGCGCGTGAGACCCTCTCGGCTCTGCGTAAGGATGTGACCGCGAAATGTTATGGCGGTGATGCTTCCCGTAAACGCAAGCTGCTGGATAAGCAGAAGGCGGGTAAGAAGAAGATGCGCCAGTTCGGTAAGGTTGAGATCCCTCAGGAAGCGTTTATTCAAGCGCTGAAGATGGATGACTGAGCACCGATTAGAGCTGCAGTGATACTAAGATTCAAGACCGGCCCATATGAGGCCGGTCTTTGTTTTTGGCAAATGCGACTATGAAAAGGTACGTAGATATGTCCCTTGAGAATGACCTGCGCAGCCGTGCAGACGATAAATGTGAGCTTTGCGGTGCGACAGAGGACCTTGCTGCAGTTGCGGTTGGTCCTGATAGCGATGGCAGTGCTGAGAAATCCATTCTGGCCTGCGGCACGTGCTCCGCACAGTTGGAGAGCGAAGCAGAGCTGGATGTGAACCATTGGCGCTGCCTGAATGAAAGCGCATGGAGCACTGAGCCAGCAGTTCAGGTGAGTGCATGGCGTCTACTGGGCCGTCTTTCTGGCGAAGCCTGGGCACGAGACTTGCTGGATACGCTGTATCTGGACGAGGAAACGCTTGAGTGGGCTCAGTCCGGTATGCCAGCGGCAGAGGACGAAGATGCCATCGTGCACAAAGACACGCACGGCGCTGTGCTTTCTGCTGGTGACACCGTGACTTTGGTTAAAGACCTCAAAGTCAAAGGTGCTGGCTTCACTGCCAAGCGCGGCACAGCGGTGCGGAACATTACTCTGGTGCAGGACAATGCAGAGCACATTGAAGGCCGTGTTAACGATCAGCGTATTGTTATTCTGACGGAATTCGTGAAGAAATCCTGAGGTTTGGCACTGAAAACTTGAGACGTAGAAAGCGGCCTTAAGGGTCGCTTTTTTTTATGACTACTTCAACTCAGAGCTACGTCCTGCTTATCTTTCCTCTGTCCTTCATAGCTTCCAATACATGAGAGAGGAGACAGTTTGGTTGCTGATCGGGCAAATCACCTCCCCCGCTACTGACGGCATCACCATCTCCGCTAAGACCGCCGATCATATCGCTCGAAGCTCCACTGTCGTCACAAACAGGCTCTGAGACAGCAGGTGCGTCGTTTTTTGTATGGCTCGCTTGCGAGAGTCGCTACGCGTTGACCTTCCCAGCACTGCGATACCCATTAATGCAGGCACGAGTATGAGAACGAACAAGATCTTAGATAAGGGCATAGAGAACGTCTCATTACTCACGAGTTCTTGGCTCCAAGCACTCCAAAGCAAAGCTTTATCGCAAGATGTTACACGTTATAAATCAGAATATTAGCTTAGTTCTCTTCACCATTACGCTGTAGGCGAACCTGCGTGTGCAGGTGGATTTGCTCGGGGGTTAACCGCAGGAGGATTTGGCTGTCTTTCCATTGGTGCAGGGCGGCGCCGGTGTTGGAGGTTTCTATGCGGTAGTGGCGGCCTCCTTGGCGGGCGTACCAATCTATGCGGTCTTTGTTGAACCATTTGTTGGTTTTCACCGGATGCAGCATGGTGAGGTTGCCGGGGTAGTCGGCGAGGAGCAGGTCTATGGCGTTGGCAGCGCTGGTTTCTTCAGCAACGCGATGAACTTCGCAAATCTGCGGTTTTTTAATGGTGGCAAAACGTTTGCCGACGTGGGCATACTCGTTGAAGTGCGCCATGCTTTCATTTTGTGGCAAATAATCGAACACCACGATGGCACCATCACAGATGGATGAGAAGTAGAAGGACTTGTTGGTGTATTGGAGCGTGACCCGTTGCGGTTGGTTGGCAATTTTGCGCTGAACGGTGTTGCCACTTCCTGTCAGATACTCATCACCCCGTTTCTTTTGCAGAGCAAGGCCAAGGCCGATCAGGTAGTCATCATCAAGAAAGCGCGCGGGTATGGACCTGTGCGGCCTCCTGTTTGAAGCGGCTGGCTGGCCAGAAAATACATTCCTCCCGAAGCTGGTATCCATGTCTGTTCCCCGTCACCACAAGTGGTCAATGTTTCAAACGTGGAACAATTCCTAGGCAAAAGCAGTCCTTCAAATGCCTCAGATGGATAGTCTCAGGTCACATCTAATGGGATGGATCTCAGGGTTTCCCTGGATCTCAACCGTCGTCTTCCTCTTTCTGGTTCACGAAGATTAAGCCCAGAAACGCGATGATGCTGATGTTGTAGGAGGTATCTATGGCCCCTCTTCCGACTGGAGATTGCCATGCGAGGAACCATTCTCCCGCTCCTGTTACAAAGATGCCAAACCAGAGCAGGATGGCGATGCAAAAGCTGAAAGAGGTGATGGCTTTTGAGCGGTTGAATGAAGCGGCTGGCCTATGGATGCTAACCAGCATGCGCAGGCTACCCAGAACCAGCAGGAGAGCAATAAACCCTTCAATGGCCAGAATAATGGTGAGGAAAGTTGGTGCCGTTTCCAATGGGAACACAGCGCGGAACTTGGGGCTGGTTGGGAAGGTGTCCACCATGGAAATGACGGTTTCGATATACGCCAGATTGGCTGGCGCATCCTGATAATTATTGAAGCAGACCAAGGCAGCAAAGCCGCCGAACGCCAAGGAGACCAGAACTTTAATCAGTCGAAGAAGCATGGGACTACCCGCTTTTTCGCCAGTAAAGCAGATTGCCGCTAAAGCGCGGTTAGGTGCTCTCTTCAGCTCTGGTCTTTTTCATTTGCTCTCTGTTAATGGCACGGCGTGCTTCAGGTGATATCGAGAATTTCAGGCCAGAGGGCTGCATTTTGTCTGGTGAAGGCTTTCAGGTGCCCCACATCCTTAAGCTCAAAGTCGTCTGGATTGAGCGTCTGGCGCGTGATCTCCGCCTCTTTGTAGAGCGGCTCCATGCGATCAATAGAGGCTTTTGGAGCGGTGTCGTCATCAGTGAAGCCGATGATCTTGATTGGGCCCTTGTAGGGATTTGGATTCATTTGCGGCAGAACGCTGCCGATATCGCTGGTGTAGAAGGTGGGTGATGTACACCACTTGCGCCATTGCCAGTAGACGCCAGCAGGCATATCTGCGCCAAGGCCAAGCGCCTTGCCCGGCAGGTAGCCCTTTACGCGGGTTGCAACAGGCCCAAGCAGGAACCAGAACATAATCACCATGAAGAAGTAGGGCAGATGATGGTCGCGCCAGTAGACCTGACCGCAGGCCACTGTGGTGACCTTGTCAACCTTATCCAGATTGCGATGGAAGGGCAGCATGAAGCCGCCGAGGGAATGTCCAATCACATGGGTCTTGGGTGTGCCTGCCAACTGCAGCAACGCATCAAAGGCGGCTTGCTGATCATAAAATCCCCAATCGGCCATGGTCGCTTTGGAGTTGCGCGGATGGATCTGCTTAGAGGCACCAAAGTCGCGATAGTCATAGGTGAGGCAGAGATGGCCCTGCTCCGCAACCCAGCGGGCAAACTTGGCATAAAACAACTGCGGTACACCGGTTGCCCCGTGAATGATGACTGAGGATTTTGGATCGCCCACAGGCCAGTAGGCTTTGCCAATCAGTGTGGCACCCTCACTGGGAATTGTGATTGTTTCCACGCGCTGCTCACTTTCAGCCATCATTTCTTCCAGTTGCTTCATAGCGGTATCTTTTCCATTCAAGATATCCGCATAGGATCATATATTAACGTATAGGTAAAGCTGGAAGGTAAAATAAACCGCTCTCTTTTAAGAGAAGGTTTCATGAGTTCATTCGCGTAAACACCGTGGTTTCAGAGCATGTTGCGTGGCTTATCAGGCGCTTGGGTCAGGTGAAACCTGCTTTATTGCAGTGCTTTCGCCAGCGCCTGTTGGATTGCCATAATTGATTCCTGCACCGATTTAGGCGGTAAAGTATCGTAGCTGTGTACAGCGTAGATCGGGGTTGGTTCAGGCTCTACCAGAGTAAGGAGAGGCAGGAGCGTTCCAGCCTTCAGATCCTGTGCAATTGCAATATCTGGCAGGAGTGCAACACCCAGAGCGTTTCGGGCAAAAGCTGCAATGGCTTCTATGGTGTTGGCTTTGACGGCAGACCTGAAGCTCACATCAATACTCTCTGCCCCTACCAGAGCCGGAAGGCGATGCCGGACCACGGCAGGTTCTCGTGTATGCGCGATGTATGGCAGAGACTGCACCCACTGCCAGTAGATTGGATCGTCAAAGGCGGGCGCATTTTCCATCACAGCTGGCGCTGCACATAGAATATCGCGCAGGGAACCAATGCGGCGGGCCTGAAGAGTGCTATCAGGCAACTGGCCGACGCTGATGGCGACATCAATCCCTTCCGTAATCAGATTCAAGCGTTTGTCTTCTGCGATCACCGAAGGTTGGAGGTTCGGGAATTTCTCCTCCACAAGAGCCAGCGCGGGCGCGATAACGGGCGTGATGAAAGCATGTGGGGCGGTGATGGTGATTGGACCTGATGGGACCGCACCAAAGCTCTCCATTTCAGTTTCTGCCTGCCGTGAGAGTGCAAGGATCTCTTTGCAGCGCTGGTAGTACCTCTCCCCTGCTGGCGTCAAAGACAAATGGCGCGTGGTGCGGATGGCGAGTTTTACATCCAGCTGTTGTTCCAGCCGTTTCAGGTTTTGACTGACAGCGGACTTGGCTATGTTCAACTCATCCGCTGCACGGGTGATTGAGCCAGTTTCGACAACTGTGACGAAGGAGAGCGGGAGCGTTGAGAGCATTTTGTTCTCACTATATGAATAGTGATTTCAGAAATAGAGTGTTTTTCAAACAATGCAAGTGCGGCAAAAGACAGTCATCAACATCGCATCTGAACGGAGATCACGTGATGACTTTCATTAAATCTATCGCTCTCGCTGCTACTGTCGCAGTTGGATTGAGCGGACAAGCCATCGCTGACGAAGCTGGAAAGCTGGCAGAAGGTGAATACAAGCTCAACACCGCAGTTGCCACAGCAAGCCGTGCCTGGCGTGATGCCTTCAACGCAGGCGATGCAGCCGGTGCCGCAGCGCTTTATGAAGACGATGCTGTGATGGTTGTGAAGCCATTTGGCACGTTCAAAGGACGTGAAGCGATTGAGGGCTTCTGGACAGACATCATCTCCAAGGGATTTGATGATGTGGTTTACAGCAATACCGTCACCACTGTTCTGGACCAGACCTCTGCCCGCGTTGCAGCCAACTGGAAAATGAACAACGCCCATGGCGTCATCACCAATGAGCTTTGGGTTTTGCAGCCAGATGGTCGTGCTTTGCTGCGTGAGGACCACTTCGAAATCGCTCAATAAACAAACGTGTTTGCCTTGTGCCCTGATGAAGGACAGTCTGTTATGACAAAGCTTGATACTCTTCGTTTGCGTGTCCGTGATGTGGCCGCTCTGAAACAGTTTTATTGCGATGTTTTAGGCATGTCCGATCAGGGTGACGGGCGGATCGGGTATTCGGCGGCAGAGGTCGCACTGCAGTTTGTTGAGGCAGACACGCCTTACGCGCCTCAGCCCTCTGATCTTTACTGGAAGATCGCACTCTCAGTTCCCAACATCGAGCTTGCCTGCGCGCAGCTTCGGGCACATGGTGTTTATGTTACAGGACCCCAGCAGTTTCGCGATGTTGGGTACCTTGCCAAATTCACAGATCCGGAAGGGTTTGTGGTTGAGCTGATTGACCATTGGTTTGAAGGCGACCGGCCTGATCTGGAGTTTGATGAGAGCCGTTTAGGCGGTGGCGCGCATCTGAGCCTTGTGACTCTACGCACCGGCGATATTGACGCGATTGAGCCCGATATTCTCAGTTGGGGAATGACCCCGCTCTCAGTTCAGTCCGTCGAGCCTTTTGGCTTCACACTCTACTTTTACGCCTTCACGAAAGAACAGCCTCCAAACCCTGACTTCTCCGCAATTGAGAACCGGACCTGGACTTATCAGCGGCCTTATACGGTTCTGGAAATTCAGCATGTTTCTGCTTTGGAGAGGGAGAGTTTGCCCAAGGTTGGTGCTGCAGGATATGGCGGCCTGATACTTGGCTCAGCCGGAGCACCTGTTCATTCTAAGCGGCTGATGATTACGGCAGGTTGAGGCTGCGGCATCTCCCGTCCCTACGTGCGGACTGCCTGAAAACGAAGAAGGCGGCAGGGCTAGAGTCCCCCTATACCCTAGCTCTAGCCGCCTTATCGTTGTGAGGTGGTGCCGACTTCAAACCGTCCTTTAAAGTCAGCGCCTCACACTTCGACTGGATTTCTGTCTGAGTTATTTCTTGCTGAGATCAGCGTCCAAACCAGCGATCATGCCATCTGCAGGTTTATTTCGCGAAGCAAACTCAGAAACCACAACCATTCCAAGAATCGCCAAGAATACGCAAATGAATAATATCAAGCCGAAAGTCATAGTGCCTCCACTTCAATGACGAATGAAGCGTAGATAGCATTTTGACCTATGTCAATATGAATTTATAATTTGACTAATGTGAAATTTACTCATGGTCAGAAGCGATATTTCTTCACCATTTCATTTCGCATCGCACAACTTAGTATAATTATTTCTTTTATTATTCTTGATCATGAATTTTCTAGACTTGACCCCATCTTTACTCAATGTTGCAGTATATATACGTATATTACCTAAGTTAAATCGATTTAGAAGCCGATTGAAAATCCGTCACTTTTGCAGCGCAGAAACTTGGGTTAAGCTCAGGCATCAGACAATCACCCTATTTTTCGGAGGTACTCTCATGCCCATGCCTCAGGAATATCAACTGGCTTCCCAACAGTACGAATCTTTCCTTCTGGATGCTCTGGAATCGATGGATCTGGTGACACGCAATCGGACGTATACCTGCGTGCAAGCCACCTTGCTGGCCTTTCGACATCGCCTGACTGCGGAGCAGGTTCTGCTCTTTGCGGATACGCTGCCAGCTGTTCTACGCGCGATCTTCACAGCTGGCTGGAGCCGGGACGACTACAAGCCTGAATTCGGAACGATGGAAGATTGGGCAGCCGATGCGATGGCTTTGCGCAGGCTTCACAACTTCTCTGATGAGGAAACACCTGCACGGGTCGCAGAGGTCCTGCGCCGCCATGTTGACCTGCCCCACTTTAAGCAGGTGTTAGGCCAGATCGGCCCTGACGCATTGCAGTTTTGGGGATTTGGTAGCTCGGTTGATGCAGAGACAAAGAAAGCTCTGCTTGCAGACGTTCCATCGCAAACCGGAGCGTTGTAAAATCTGTGCTTTCTTCAGGGGCCCCGTTGACTGAAGGGGCTGGCTCAGGCAGGGAGGGAAAGCTCATGCCTCCTCCCCTTATTTTCCAAGAGGCTATGCACCTCTCTCATTGCCCGCTCATTTTAGAGTGTCGTAAGGCGGAAAGCCGCGAAGGAAGTTCCAGCCATGTTTATGAAGCGTTTCGCACTGTGTTTTGCTGGTTGTGTGTTGGCCACTGCCAGCAATGCGGAAGATGCCGCTAGCCCTGCCTATGACACTGCCTCAACCACAGCGGCTCAGAATGAGGTCGTCTCGACACAGCCGCACCATGTTGCCATCGGTGATATGAGCGTCTCCTGGCAAGAGAGGCCTTCGTTTCAGGATCAAACTGGCAGCACGCTAAGTCTGGTCGCCGTGACTTTTACTGAACTTGATCCTCAGACCCGCGCCCCCATCGCGTCACCAAGCTTGTCCGTGAACGAGAGATTGAAATTAGCAAAGACAGCGATTGAGCTCTGGCCCAGCTGCTCCTATTACGGCTACGATCCTGAAATCAATGTCATTGATGGGTTTCGATGGAAGGACCATGACAACATCATCGTTGTGCTGGCTGGCTGCTAAGCGCCAGCCTGATGCACGTGCTGCTTATTTAAAGACGCAGCGGTTGATGGCCGGATCCTTACCGTCCAACTTTTTCGAGAGCAATGTAGCTACTCCCAGAGGCGCACCCACCATGAGCTCAGTTCCCGTGGAATTGACTGATTTGACCGAACAGAGCTTGTCATGGAACGACTTATCGCAGCATGTGCCATCGGTGTTGCGATCACCGGGTGCACATAACCAGGGGCCTGCCATCTGAAAGCCTGCGGATGGGCTGGGCACTGCCGGACAGGAACAGATAATCTCATCGTCCTTGACCGCTCCGATACCCGGAAAATCCTTGCCTTGCGTGCTGTTAAAGCAGAAGCCACCATCACATTGGGCAGAGTAGCCAGCAGGCTCATCTTCGGTGTTGAGGCAACTGTAGGTTGCCATCGGAGGCCCTAGCTTTTCTGTTTCAGGATCATAATCAGCTTCCATCTGGCGCGGTGTGGTATACGTGCTTACCGTGAACCCATTATCAATACCGGCCTTCAGCAGATCACAGACATCCTTTTTCTCGCCGCCCTCTTCATAATGAAACGGAAGAGAAATACTCTGCTCATTCATCACATCGCATTTGCAATAGGCCACGGTGTCGACGGTCCAGCATTTGGCTGTGGCGCATAGGGCAAACGTGTTGGGATCATCCTGAGATACCGGGCATTCCTTGAACAAGCTTGGATCCGTGCTCGTGTCCGCACTGGTATCGGCCTGAGCTAAGCTGCTGCTGAGCATGGAGAACGTGATTACGAGCCCCAGTGTTGCTAGTTGTGAAAGGGATTTCAGCGGCATTTGTTATCTCCATTTTGCGCTGAACGGTTGCCATTTTACGGGCTAACAGTCAGTCGGGCTTATCTGCTTGCTTATGACGTCATGATTGAACGGTCAGAGTGTTCGTCAGCGCCGTAAAGGTCCGGGGCTGGAACTGTCTTCATTGTTCAAAGTATGGGGAAGCAGACGTTTCTTAAGGCGCTGTTCAACCAGCACTTGCTCCAGTGCGTGGCGGATCTCATCGGGCAAGGCCTTGCCGGCCAATGGCGAGGTCAGGTTATGCTCTTCCAGTGGATCTTCCGTCAGATTGTAACACTCATACTCATCCGGAATGCCACGCGGTGTGGTGATGTTGTCCGGATTACTTGCACCGAGAAGGTTAGATACCGAAGATTGCATAAAACGATGGTTTTGCTGGGTGTAAAAGCGAGGATTGTCGAAGTAGCGCGTGTACTTCCACACAATATCTCCCGTTCGCTCAGGCAGTTTGGTAACGACAGTCTCCAAATGCTTGGGCTCAATGATGCTGTCGAATGCCAGTCCGGTAATCGCATTTGTCATCTGCGAACCTTCTTCGACACTGTCATCTGTCATAAAGTAAACGGGCTCATCAGCCATTCTCTGGCGCTCAGTTATAAACTCTGACAGATCTCGCCCCACCAGAGGGCGCGCTTCACTGTGGGATCTCGCCAGTTCTTTTCTTGTGGCCTCGGCATCAATGTCCGCCAGACTAAGGAGTGTTGGGAGAAGGTCTACATGTGAGGTCAGCAACTCAGACTGACGCGCTTCCGGAAACAGCACGGGGTTGGAAATTATGAAAGGGACATGCACGGTTTCCTGATAGGCATTGTACCACTTCTGATGCAAACCACCGTGAGCCCCCAGCATCTCTCCATGATCAGAGAGAAAAACAACGACCGTGTTTTCCGCAAAACTGGTGTTTTGCAGGGTCTCATAGACCCGATCGATATGCTTGTTCACTTCTGCCATCAGAAAATAATAGAGCTGCCGATAGCTGTCATCATCAGGCTGCGGCAGGTACATGCGCGGATAGGTATAAACATAATCCTTCTGGCAACGAGGCTTGCTTTCTAATGACTCTCCAGCTGTTGGTGCCGGAGCCACAAAGGGCAGTTTGCCTTCGTTCTTTAACGCTTCGAAGTTTGGGAACCAGCTCGGAATGCCCGAAAATACGATGTCGTGCGGGTTCACAAAGGAGGAGACCAGCAAAAAGGGCTGCTCCTCACCCGACTGGGCTTTTTCATCGAGATCCAATAGTAAACGACAAACCTGATCGGCAAAGCCGGGGTCGCGGACAGTGCCATCATTGGCTTGATTTGAACCATGGGGCTCCGGACCAATCCAACCGGAAAAACCGTATTTGTCCAGACATTCGGCTTCTTCATAAAGCGCTATGCGTTCAGGATACGTAGTCCCATCGACAGCATTGCTCATCAATGCTGTTTGTGTACCGGGAACATCGATGTCCTCATTGGAAATATGCCACTTTCCGCGATACCAGGTCTGATAGCCTGCCTGACGGAAGTAGTTGCCGAGGGTTGGCACCGTATCAGGTTCCAGCCAGAACATATTCTGATCATAAGAGGATTTGCCGATCCCCGGCGTCTGGCTGACACCATGTAATGAGGGGTACTGGCCAGTATAGATGCTAGTTCGGCTGGGAGCACAGGCTGTGGTTGCGGTGTGGTGGTTGAGAAACTCCAACCCATGGCGACGCATTTTCCCCAGCGCAACACTGTTTTGCAACCGGTACTGTCTGGCACTGTCATTTTCATAGACCGGCGGAAAGCGCTCTTCATCCGTCGTAATAATCAAGAAGTTGAGAGGCTTACCGTTAATTTTCATGCTGTGTCCTTATCGTTTTGTTCGTTCTGGACATCGATAACTGGAATATATGCACTTAAGTAATTCTGAGAGGACTGAGGCAGACAGGAAGCTGAAGACACTCAGAAAAGCGCGCGGGAAAGTTGTATGCCAGAAACATGAATCACAACATAAAGTTGTTCTGTGATTTCATCTTGAAATATGGGGGAGGTATTTTGATGGGGTGGGGCAGGAGAACATAGGTGGCGTTTAACTCGTTCAACTCATGCAGCAGTATATATAAAATTATCAACTTATGATTGCAAAATACATTTATTGATTTAATGTCTTCTCGTTTGATATTTCTCGAGGATTTTCACTTGCCTAAGCATACTTACTCACTCGTTGCTCTTTCTGGATTATTGATTGCATTGGCAGGGTGCCAAACATCATCGAATAACTCTGTGAAAGAGGAGCCGAAGCTCGAACTGTGTTCGGCCAATAACACTACAAAGAAACTTAGTTATTCTTCCCAAGCCAATGTGCACATCTCAACCGATTCAATCAAAGCCCTCGCATCAGTGGTAAAGTTTATCGCTAATGAAGCCTCTGCTCCAACAACAAAAGATCTCTTGGGTGATTGGACACTTGTTGATCTGAATACAAAGAAATCGTGCCCATTGGAAATGACTTCCAATCCGCAGAATAAAGCGAAGCATGCGATCAATACCAAGTCGGGCTGTGGATTGAGCAAAAGTAAAGCCGCCACATGGAATCTGGAAGGCAAAGAACTTGTACTCAAATCGCAATCAGGAGGAGAAACAGCAAGACTTGTTAAAGTCAACAAGACCTGCTGGGCAAGTTCAAGAACGGCTTCTCAAAACAAACAGTTCGTTTTGAGACGTTAAAGAGCACTTATCTCCATTCGTTCGGAGTTGAGGAAGGCAAGCCCACACATGTGGGCTTGGACTGTTGCCAAACTCCACAACACGGACAGCTTCGTTTGTTTGCTTAACCTTGGTTAGTTTTAGTCGCAAATTACGCGAACACCCCGAAACCTGCCTCCCAGCGGGTTCGAGGTGTTGGTGGGTCAGAACAGACAAAACTTGCCGCAGCGGGAAGGGCTGCGGCAAGTCTTTTACTGACATTTGAGGGTCAGTTGGTTTGATTGCGGGAGCTTGTGGCTTGCGCCCGCAATCAGTATTGCCCCGACTGAATAGTCGTCTTTATTGCATTCTCTTCAAGCGGATTAGCCGAAGATTGGCAGGTTACCAGTCAGTTCGAATGCGGTGATGATGAACACCAGGATACCGAAACCGAATACCATTGCCTGACGGGCGTTGCCGCCTGGGACCTGGTACATGTCTGGATTCCGCTCACGACAGATGCGAACCATTACGATTGGTGCCAGCAATGAGAAGATCACCAGAACCACACCAGCATAACCGATTGCTGCGATGAACCCGTGTGGGTACAGGATAGCAAGGATGATGGTTGGGACGAATGCGATACCTACAGTCTTTGCTTTACCGGCAACGGTAGATGTGTCGAACTTGAACAAGTCAGAGATGTAATCATACAGGCTGAGAGACACACCCAGGAAGGATGTTGCAACAGCCATGTTGCCAAAGATCTGCAGGATTACAGAGATGTTGGCACTGATACCAGACTTACTCAGAGCACCAATGATGTTACCGATGTTACCGCCTTCAGCGATAATTGCAGGGAAGTCATCACGGGAGATGTTTCCGAATACTGCAAACATCCAGAGGAAGTAGAAGAAACCAGCAAGGAAAATCGCAATCAACAGCGCTTTACTTGTCCGTTTCGCATCCAGCCCCAGGTAGTTGGTTACAGTTGGAACTGTAATCTGAAGACCAAAACTCGCTACCAGGAAGGAGATGGTGTAGAACGCATATGGCATGCGATCGCCGAGTGAGATCTCTGGGAACAGGTTCGTTGTAGATGAGTTGCCGATCAATGAGCTCAAGCTGATCATGAATGTGATGATCATGCCGCCGATGAGAACTGTGTTCACACGGTCGACTGCTCGGGTTCCCATCATCACTATCGATAATAGCACGACTGCGAAGATCAAACTCGCAACCCCTGATGACATGTTTACGTCACCAAAAATCGACAGCGAGTACGTGATGATCGAACTACCACCTGAGATGTAGGCGTAGGTGAGAACGTAGCACAGGAAGGCAACGGAGAGACCGTTGACCACCCGGCCCACGTTACCAATGGTGCCCTTGGCAAGGCTGTCGTAGTTGGACCCTTCAGGGAAATGAAGCGTGATTTCCATGATGTACAACGATGCGGTGTGCATGATGTAACCAACGACGATCATCAGAACCAGACAGACAGAGAACCAAACACCACTGTTTGCAACAGGGAGCGAGAACATGCCCGCGCCGACGGCGGTGCCAGCAGCGATCACACTGGCGCCCAGGATAGTGCCCTGACTTTTTTTGGTAGGTTTCGGTTCGGCTGTCTCAGCAGCTGGAACCTGATCAGAAGCGATGGTCATGTTGAGCCTCCCAACTCCGGCATTTGCCGTGACCAAGTGAGAAAACACCTGCCGATTTTGTAAGTGCCCCGTGGCAGAGCTTTCCCGAAAAGCGCACATAGACTTACGATGGGTAAGATTTGTGCTTTGATAACAACAGAGGAGAGCACACAGGCTCTCCTCCAATGCAGTTTAGTCTTTGACTATTGCTAGTCACTTCAATGGCTTAGTTCTTAGATTTCTTCGAAACGGCCAGTGAAGAAGCGAAGTACCTTAGGTTCGAATACGAATTCGAGGCCCTTGATGCTTTCGCGGTTTTTGTAGAGCTCGATGATCGCATCTGCGACGTAATCCATGTGTGCGTATGTGTATACGCGACGTGGGATAGTCAGACGAACGGTTTCGAGCTTAGGAACGTGGTTCTCACCGGTCTTAACGTCGCGGCCTGCGGACACGATACCGCGTTCCATGGTGCGTACACCGGAGGTGCGGTAGATCGCTGCGGCAAGTGCCTGTGCAGGGAGCTGCTGCTGGTCAAGGTGTGGCAGGAATGCGCGTGCATCGAGGAAGATTGCGTGACCGCCGTAAGGTTTAACCATTGGCACGCCAGCTGCATCCAGACGTTCGCCGAGGTAGCGGATCTGGTTTACGCGGTGTGAGATGTAGTCAAACTCAACGGATTCCTTGATGCCGATTGCCATTGCTTCCATGTCGCGGCCTGCGAGACCACCGTAGGAAGGCATGCCTTCGAACTGAACAACCATGCCTTTTGCTTCAGCAAACAGCTCGTCGTCGTTCACACACAGGAAGCCACCGTTGTTTGTCAGGCAGTCTTTTTTGCCGGACATGGTGCAGCCGTCGCCGTAGGAGAACATTTCGAAGAGGATTTCCTTGATGGATTTGTCTTCGAAGCCTGCTTCACGTTCTTTGATGAAGTATGCGTTTTCTACACAACGGGTTGCATCGTACATCACCTGGATGCCGTGCTTGTGGCAGAGTTCGCTTACTGCTTTGATGTTGGCCATGGAAACAGGCTGACCACCAGCCAGGTTCACGGTTACAGCAAGACAGATGTAAGGGATCTTGTCGCCACCAACTTCGTCGATGAGCTTCTGCAGTTTTGCAAGGTCCACGTTGCCTTTGAATGGCACGTCAGCCAGGTCAGGATTGTGTGCTTCGTCGCAGATTACGTCAACAAATGTTGCACCGTTACGTTCCTGGTGGAAACGTGTTGTGGTGAAGTACATGTTGCCTGGAACGTAGTCGCCTGGCTTGATTGTGAGCGTGGACAGGATGTTTTCTGCGCCGCGGCCCTGGTGAGTTGGGATAAGGTGTTTGAAGCCGAAGTGCTCTTTAACAACTTCTTCAAGGTGGTAGAAGTTTTCGGAGCCAGCATAAGCTTCGTCACCAACCATCAGGCCAGCCCACTGCTTGTCGGACATCGCGGATGTACCGGAGTCAGTCAGCAGATCGATGTAGCAATCTTTGGACTTCAGCAGGAATGTGTTGAAGCCAGCTTCCTGGATTGCCGCTTCGCGACGCTCGTCAGAAATGAAGTACATTGGTTCAACAGATTTAATCTTGAACGGCTCTGGCATAAACTTAGTCATAAGAACGTCCTCTTACTTGCTTCTTTACCAATAGGGCGGAGGGAATATGTCTCTCCGAATTCTCAGGGAGTGAAGAAAATTATCGATTTCAAAGTTACTTTACTTACAAATCGAAAACATTTTCGCTTCACCAATCTTCGAAACCATTAGATACTCAAATATTTCATCATAACAATAAGTAACAATATCCATATGTGAATAAATAATCGTTTTTATATACAGATCACAGGCACATATACCTTTATGCAATACACAAGGCGCTGATGTTTACATGAGTATTACTTGATCATACAGATTCATGGCCTGCATAATCTTGGCTGTGCTGTGATCTGTATATTTCCCCGTTGCAAGTCTCAGGCATGGCGGTATCGTTCTTCTGCACCCAGCGCGCTCAACACTTGGGAGACAGGAGTAAAGACAAACGTCATTATCTGAAGCAATCACGACACAACTGCAGCGCAAACCGGAGGTGCCGATGGTATTGCCAATATCCGGACACAGTTCCTCTGCTGCACAGGGGATGCAGTTTTGGAATGAGTGCCTGATATTTACTTGTTTTGGGGGTGTTGCATGTTTGGCTGGCCCCTACGCTCTGCATCTTTGGTGGACTGTAGGAGGCAGGAGGCGGGCTTACATGCGGCCGTGCAGCAGGAGCGACTCCACTGCAGGCGGAGGTCGTCAGACGAGATGCAGGTTATTGGCCATGGAAACATCTTCGATGTGCCAAGGCAGCTTATCTCTCTTTAAGATATTCAAATACAGCTGATACCAGCGCATTTTCCTAGTCCCAATGTAACTTCAAGACCTAATTGATTACACACATCGGAGTTTGGGCGAATTGGCCTGAAAGTCAAAAGGAAAAACTACTTAGAGACAGCGGCTTGACGGGGTTGCTCTGCCGCGGCGCGATGCAGATGCCGTTACAAGCTCCCTGAAATACCAAGGGTTTTCGGGTTTTATAGGGTATGAAACACTCATTTGGGCAAGGTTCTCGATTCGCCAAAACATCCTATTTATTCCACAATAAACTTATATATTAGCAAGTCCTGCCATTATTTTTGAAAAGGTTGGCATGAATCACTTTCACGCTCAGGGAGCTCGCTTGCGCTGCGTTTGAACAGAGTCGCAGCGCTGCGGTGCCCAATTTTGGGATGCTGGCCTGCGGGCGCGTTTGCCCGGCCGCAGACCAGCAGGGTGCTCATATGCGGGGTTGTGCCTCTCACCTGAGGTTGGAGGCCTTGGTGTGGAGGCGTCCCTGTGGCAGTGAACACGGGGTGCGTGTGACACCACCCGAGCACCTGTCACAGTGCGTTAATCCAGAGACACAACATTGGTGTTGACCGGCTGCGGAAGGGCGACCCGCTCCAATAATCCGCAGGACTTTTTCAGTGCCTCCAGGCGGTCACATAAAGCGTGGTGCAAAGTGAGCAAAGCATCCCGCTCGCAACTGTTCTTCACGCGCTCGCTGAGTACAAGCTGTTGCATGTACGCGAGGTTCTGAAGATCAGAGACGACGATCTGGACTTCGTCAATTTCATTCTGAAGAGTGTTTGTGGCGCTGCATGCGCATGCGGAATCGACCATATTCAAAGCCTCGTTGTTGGCTATTGAAGGGCCGCGCGACAAAGGGCTTTTGGAACCCGCTGGCGAGCGGGAGGCCAAAAACCTGACAACGACAGGCGGGTTTATTCCCCTCCGAAGAAGGTATTGTATTCACCGCCCTCCCGCTCATAACGAAGGGTTTGCGCACTTTTGGAAAAAAGGCACAAAAAATCCGCTAGTTAACGGGAGCGGGTACCGCGTTGTTGGAGGTTTTGGGCCTCACCCAAGAGCATGCAACCAGATGCATGCGGTGTCAATGGTCAACGTTTGCAAGCGCGCGTTGTGTGGCGGAGGGGAGACGGTGGTCGACCCGTTGCATATTGGCAACGGTTAGGTAAATCCACATAGTATTACCCTAGGGAATGAAAGAATCGATAAAATTCGTGCTAGTGAATATTTCTAATAATATTCAGAAGCTCTGCCTCAAAATGAGCGAGGCTTCTCTAATAATGCAAAGTTGGGTTGCAATCGTGCTTAAAGCAAAAACAAAATCCTCAAGTGAGACTACTCCTCCTCTTTCAATGCTCAAAACTGCCCTTTTTCTATCGGTTGCAGGGCTCTTTACCAGCCCAGCTTTTGCTGAAGATTCAAGTTTAGACATCCAGAATGTTCGTGACTGGACTGGCCTTTATGGCGGCGTTCACACTGGTGGCTTAATCGGTCGCACCACTCCCCTAGAGTATGGCGGCATTAACGACTATGGTGAATATACAAAAGCAGAAGCTGCCCTGCTTGCTGGCTTACAAGCTGGCTATAACCGCCAGCATGGCAACTTTGTTTATGGTGTAGAGTTTGACCTCTCCAAAACCAACTTCAACGTTTCGCAAAACTACGGTTCAGATGGAAGTAACGAGGCAACATGGAATTGGCTTGCTACGGCTAGAGCACGCGCAGGTTTAGCGGTTGGTGATGGCCTGTTTTATGCGAGTGCAGGCCTCGCATTCGTTGATGCAGACTACAACTTCGTTGAAGGTAGCTCTGAAGCTTCACACTCCGGCATTCATACTGGTCTTGCTGTTGGAGCTGGATATGAGCATGCATTTGACCAAAACTGGTCGCTACGAGCCGATTATCTGTTTGTAGGGTTGCCAAATAAAGGCATCACTGACTTTGGTGGCGGCTATGGCACGTTTACCTCTTCCGCGCATTTTGGTCGCCTTGCTCTAAACTTTGCACCAGGGAGCAATCAGAGAGAAGCAAACTCAGATGCAGGTAGCTCTGGGACGTGGGATGGCCTTTATGTGGGTGCAAATGCTGCTGCACTTCTGGGGCGCTCTGCATCTCTTGAGTACTATGGCCACTGGGACTATAGCGAGTACACTGCCGAGAAATGGGCTGCAGCTGGTGGATTACTCGCAGGTTATAACTTCCAACACGGCAACAGCGTTCTCGGTGTGGAAGCTGATGTGAATCTACCTTCGTTTTCAACTAAACATCAGTTTAGCAATGCCAATTACATCAATTCCTCCAAGTGGAACTGGTACAGTACACTACGTGTTCGCGCGGGCCTGAACGTTGGCAATACATTGGGTTATGTCACCGGCGGTGTTGCTGCGGTCAACGCTGATTATAAATTCGGAGAAGTTAGCGACCCCGACGACCTGACGAAGTCCAAGACGACCCACCTAGGTTTAGCGATTGGTGCTGGCGTAGAGACAGCAATTACCAAGCGCATTTCCGCAAGGCTTGAATACCTTCACATAGCGCTCCCAGAAGACTTCTCTGGTCACAAGATTAATGACGAAGCAGGCTCGTTCACTTCTTCTGCTGACATCGCAAAAGTCTCTGTGAGTTATTCGTTGAGCGATGGCTTAAACACCAGCAAGGAAACCACCCTTCCAAAAACAATCGACTGGTCCGGGCTTTACGTGGGCGCTCTAGTTGACGGCTCGATTAAGTCTGCGACAGCCACCGAATACAGCGGCCCACATGACTATGGCGAGTACACAATCACAGATTGGGCAGCCGGTGCTGGTGGACTTATTGGCTTCAACGCACAAGCTGGCAACTTTGTGTATGGTCTGGAGGCCGATATTGCATGGTCCAGCTGGGACCAGAAGCACTTATTCGATGACAAGAGTGAAGTTAATAGTTCCCGAATGCCTTGGCTTGCAACAGCAAGAGCACGCGCAGGCTTAGCTGCGGGGAATGGATTGTTATATGCAACCGCTGGCGTTGCAATTGCACAAACAGAACAGAACTTTGGTGACGCCCGCAATCCGGAAGCTTCCGTCAAAAAAACACACTATGGGTATGTCTTTGGTGCTGGTGTTGAGCATAACTTCTCACAGGATTGGACCGCCCGTCTTGAAGGCCTTCGTGTAGCCTTCCCAAGCATCACCGATAAGTCATTTTCTGACGATTATCCGATAAACTTCACAAGCTCATCCACGATGGTCCGCTTTGGATTGACCAAGCGCTTCAAACTGTAAATCAGTGAAAAATTAATCCTGGCATGGCATTTTGCTTGCCGGGATTTTTAGCCACGGGATCTGCTCGGGTGGAGTTGGTGTTGAGAGTTGTAGCCGGTTCCCTCTAGGCGTCTTCCCGCACTCGATGCGGGATCTAGGGCCAAGGGCACGGGCTTGCCGAACTAATTCCAGATGCAAATCCTGCTAAGTCGGATTGGTGCGCTCATTCTTTCAAGCTTATGGCCAGCACTTCAGCTGTTCTTGCGTGGCTAGTTTCAGCTGGATCCCGCAACAAGTGCGGGAAGACGACGGTGGGGAGCGCATCGGGCTGATGAACTCCAGCTAGTAAGGTAATGCGGGGATAAGTTTAGTTTTGGGTGATGCGAGTGGTACGCTGCCTGAGGCTCATAGCTCCGGCACTTATTCCCCTTCTGCGGGGTGAGATGGCGGTTTGGGTGGTACTGTTCTACCAATTTCCATAGGAACGCAGAAAAACGCAAAGGTGCGCATAGCAACGCAAAAAGACGTTTGCAGGGTTATGCCCGCTGGGGCTCTTGTGATTGTGCTGGAATCTTCCACATGATGTGTGCGGGGCATTTTGCCAGCTTTGGTGTTTTGGGCGTGCTGGCATTTTCTTTAATACGCTGAATTTATTACATTATTTGATATAAAAATCGCACCCTGACAGTTCTGACACGAGTCTTATCTCAGGTTTACAGGGCTGCGTTCTGGCGCCACGCTCGGCTTAGAGAACGAAGTTCTATTCCCAGTTAAGAAGAACTCGCCGTGCGTTGTCTTTACGGAACAACGCAAACCAACGCAAAAGGGGCATAGATTTGCGAATTGTGCACGTTATCCTCGCTCTGGGGCTTGGGCTGGTTGTGGCTGGCTGCGCTTCTGTTGGCAATGAGAGCCTTCGGCATTTGACGCGCGAGGGGTTGGAAAGCCAGCTGGAGAACGGCAAGACGACCAAGGAAGATGTGCGCGTTGCATTGGGCGATCCAAACACCACTGACTTTACCGATAGCGGCAATGAGATTTGGAAATACAGGCATGTACGGACGCAGGCGAAGGTTGAGAACTTCATTCCTGTGGTTGATTTGCTTGCCAGTGGACAGGATGTGACCACCAAGGAAGTGGCCCTGTTTTTTGACCAGGACGGTTTGCTGAGGAACTACTCCATGATTGAGGTGGAGGACGAGGTTCGTACCGGACTTATCACCGCGAACATGTAGCATAGATTTTTGCTGGTTTGATGCGCTCGAGGCTGATGTTTCGGGCGTTTTTGGTGTTTGCTCCCCTCTCTGCTGCTGGTTATGCCCGTTTGCGGCGGGGTGGCATTATGAGCATATGTTCTTTTCCTAGCTTGTCAGCGGCGGATGGGAGGCGCAATATAATGAACATATGCTCATTAGAGTTGGCCGCGTGCTCTCATTTCACGCCCCCTGCTCTAGGTTTATGTTGCTGTGCGTCTCCTTGCCCAAAACTCAATGACGGCTTTTACGGGATACGCTGTGAAGGGAGTGTTTGTTATGCCACGTCCAAGAAAACCACGCCGGATTCATGGAACCGCAGGAGTGCGCTTTTTCAAGCCGCAGGGGGTTCCGCTACGCAAGCTTCAGGCGGCTGTATTATCCGAGGATGGGATGGAAGCCTTGCGTTTGGCCGATGCGGAAGGGCTGGAGCATACAGCTGCGGCGGACCTGATGGGGATTTCGCGGCCCACGTTCTCGCGGCTTGTCTCCCACGCCCGCACGGTGGTTGCGACGGCGCTGACTGAAGGGCTGGCGCTGAAGATTGAGGGCGGTGCTGTTGCGGTGAACGGCGCTTGCTCTCCAGAGGCGGAGTTGAGCGACGAGGACTGTCAGCACATGCAGCGGCGTCGGCGGCGGGGTTTCTGCGGGCGGGCGAGTGTGATCTCTGAGCCTGTGCAGCTGGATGAGGCGGATGCGCGTGAGGGAACGGACTGAGCGTGTTGGCTCTGCGTTTGATTATGCCCGTTGATGCGTGAAGTTATGCCCCTGTTGGCGGGCCGATTTTGGCTAATTTTGCAACAAAAAACGCGGTTTCCGGAATTTTCGGAAACCGCGTTTTTTAGTGTTCGTCAGCGTTGTTCAGCGGGAGTTATCCGCGCAGGGTACCGCCGGTAGCCTTTTGAACGGACGCAACAATCTTGTTTGAGACCGCCTCGATATCCTCATCGGTGAGGGTTTTCTTGGTCGGCTGCAGGGTCACATCAATCGCGAGAGAGCGATGACCTTCCGGCACGCCCTGCCCTTCGTAGATATCGAAGAGATTCACGTTTGTGATCAACGCCTTATCCGCACCTTTGGCAGCTTTCAGAAGCTTCTCAACCGGGATAGAGCTGTCTACCAGGAACGCAAAGTCCCGTTTTACCGGCATAAGATCCGCAGCATTCAGCGCACCCTTGGATTTGGTCGCTTTCTTCTTCGGCTGAGGAACAGCGTCAATGAAGACTTCGAACGCCACGAGCGGGCCTTCAATGTCCAATGCTTCCAAGGTCTTAGGGTGGATCTCACCGAAGTACGCCAGGGTGTTTTTCGGGCCCATTTTGAGGGCACCGGAGCGGCCTGGGTGGTAGTAGGATGGGGCGTCGGTGAAGACCATCAGGTTGTTTACCTGCGCACCAATGGACTGCAGTACCGCGCCTGCATCAGCCTTCGCGTCGAAAACATCAATGTTTTCAGCGTTTCCGGACCAATGGCGACCAGAACCGGTTGGTTTGGCGGTACCACGGCGGATGCCGGCGATGACCATCTTCTGGCCTTTTTCGCTATCGTTTTCAAAGACTTGGCCGACTTCGAACAAGGCGACATCGGCATAACCGCGGTCTGCGTTGCGCTGTGCTGCGGAGAGCAGACCAGGCAGCAGGGACGGACGCATGTCGGACATGTCTGCGGAGATCGGATTTGCCAATGATAGCAGTGGGTTACCACCGCCGAAGTGCTCTGCGTGGGCTTTTGGAATGAAGGACCACAGAACAGCCTCGTCCATGCCGCGTGTTGCGAGTGCGCGGCGGGCATTAGAGCGGCGGATCTGGCTAACAGTTAGAACCTTCTGGGAGATTGGCTCCATGCGCGGCAGGGTAGCAGTTGGCACTTTGTCGATGCCGACAATGCGCATAACCTCTTCTACCAAATCAGCTTTTCCGTGTACGTCCGGACGCCAGCTTGGAGGAGAAACCTTGACCACATCGCCGTTGCCAGCGACCCAGAAGCCCAGCAGGGAGAGGATAGCTTTGATCTCGCCGTGGGATACTTCCAGACCGGAGAGGCGTTTGACTTCGCTGAGAGGGAAGTCGATGATGCGCTCTTCCTGTGGCACTTCTCCTACAACGTGCGCGTCGGAAGCTTCGCCGCCGCCACATAGGTCCATGACCAATTTCGTAGCAACTTCAAGGCCTTCCACCATGTACGCCGGGTCCACACCGCGCTCGAAGCGGTAGCGGGCGTCGGTAGATACTCCCAGTTTACGACCGGTACGAGCGATGTTGAGGGGATCCCAGAGAGCGCTTTCGATCACCACGTTGGTGGTGTTTTCGTCGCAACCTGTTGATTCTCCGCCCATAATTCCGCCGAGGGACTCCAGACCGTTGTCGTCGGCAATGACAACCACGTTCTCATCGACAGCATAAGTTTTTCCGTCGAGGCCAACAAGTTCTTCACCTGCTTTGCCGTGACGGACGGTCAGGTCGCCGGAAACCTTATCTGCATCAAAGACATGCAGCGGGCGGCCCTGATCGAAGGTCATGTAGTTGGTGATGTCCACGAGGGCATTAATCGGGCGCAGACCGATAGCAACCAGACGCTTCTGCATCCATTTTGGAGACGGGCCGTTTTTGATCCCACGGACCACACGGTAGCCGAATGCAGGGCAGTGTTCCGGGCTATCCCCTAGATCCAAAAGGATTTTTAGGTCGTTTGCGTTGCTATGTGCGTTGATTTGCGTTTTTTGCGGGGTTTTTAGCGTTCCTAAGCCGGAAGCAGCCAAATCACGCGCAATTCCGAACACGCTTGCACAGTCGGAGCGGTTTGGGGTCAGGCCTATTTCGATGACCGGATCGTCCAGACCAGCATATGCAACAAACGGGGTGCCGACTGGCGCGTCTTCTGGCAGGTCGATGACGCCGTCGTGTTCGTCGGATAATTCCAGCTCGCGCTCGGAGGCCATCATGCCGTGGCTTTCCACGTCGCGGATTTTACCGACGGACAATGTTACATCGAGACCGGGGATGTAATCGCCCGGTTTTGCGAACACGCCAATCAGGCCTTTGCGGGCGTTTGGTGCGCCGCAGACAACCTGCAGGGGCTCACCTTCGCCGGTGTCCACTTTCAGCACGCGCAGACGATCTGCATTTGGATGCTGCTCGGCTTCCAGAACGCGGGCGATTTTGAATGTGCCAAGGCGATCAGCTGGATTGGTGATTTCTTCCACTTCCAGCCCGATCAGCGTCAGGCGCTCTACAATTTCATCAAGGCTTGCATCGGTCTCAAGATGGTCCTTGAGCCAGGAAAGGGTGAATTTCATTTTATTAGCTCTTTACGTTTGGACCAAATTACTTGGAAAGACCGGAAACCAGCGCTGGCATATCCAGCGGGCGGAAGCCGTAGTGCTTGAGCCAGCGGACGTCTGCATCAAAGAAGGCGCGCAGATCGTTCATGCCGTATTTCAGCATTGCCAGACGGTCGATGCCGATGCCCCATGCAAAGCCTTGGTACACATCCGGGTCCAGACCACAGTTGCGCAGAACGTTGGAGTGCACCATGCCGCAGCCGAGGATTTCCATCCAGTCGTTGCCGGTACCGATTTTCACTTCAGAGCCGGAGCGGTCGCACTTCACGTCCACTTCCATGGATGGCTCGGTGAATGGGAAGAAGCTTGGGCGGAAGCGCAGCTCTACATCATCCACTTCGAAGAAGGCTTTGAGGAACTCTTCCAATGTGCCCTTCAGGTGGCCGATATGCGTGGTCTTGTCGATCACGAGGCCTTCCAGCTGGTGGAACATTGGTGTGTGGGTCTGGTCGCTGTCACAACGGTATGTGCGGCCCGGCATGATCAGGCGCAGCGGTGGCTCCTGAGATTTCATCGCGCGGATCTGCACTGGGGATGTGTGCGTGCGCAGCAACATGCGCTCGCCCTCTTCCTTCTCGTTGAAGAAGAAAGTGTCGTGCATTTCGCGGGCCGGGTGGCCTTCCGGGAAGTTGAGCGCGGTGAAGTTCAGCTCATCGGTCTCGATGTCCGGGCCTTCAGCAACGGAAAAGCCCATGTCGGCGAAGATGGCGATCAGCTCGTCCGTCACCTGAGAAATCGGGTGGATGCGGCCTTCTTCTGCCGGTGTGGTGCGCAGTGGCTGGCTCACATCAACGGTTTCAGAGGCGAGGCGCGCGTTGAGAGCTTCCTCTTTCAGCAGCTCTTTGCGGGCGGTGATGGCCTCACCAACGCGGTTTTTAAGGCCGTTGAGTGCAGGACCCATTTCCTTGCGCTCTTCCGGGCTCATTTTGCCAAGCGTTTTCATTTTTTCAGAAACGCTGCCCTTTTTGCCAAGGGCGGCAACGCGCACGTCTTCCAGTGCGGCTTCGGAGTCAGCACCGGCAATCGCGGTGTTAATCTCGGCTTCGAGTGTTTCGAGGTCGGACATAATCCCTCAAGGGTTTGGATGTGCCAGCAGCTGATTGAGACCTGAGTCCCAGCCGGGCAAATAAAATTCGTGGAGGTCTTTTAGCGAATGCTGGCAGCGCAATAAAGGGGCTGATTGAGTTTCAGCCTCTTAGATTTCCTCAATACTCCCGTTTTTCAGCGGAAACTGAGGAATTACGATGAAAACACCCGCTGGGGCTGCTCGTGGAATGGCACGCCCTGCCCCGCTGCCTAAACGCTCTTGCCTGAATGAAGACGCACAAACGGGCGAGCACAAGGGCTCTGCGGTGCGGTTTTCACTCATGCATTGGGAGCGTTTCAAGCCAAGCGCATAAATCGCCCACACGCCGGACCATCATGGACACGGGCGGTGATTTTTACAGCGATATGCATGCGCAACGGCATTGGGAATCCTTTGAGGATTGGTGGTGGTGTGTGGAGAGTAGCAGAGAGACCAATCCTCGACTAGTCCAATTAGATGAAAAATTATCTTTTAACAATTACTTAAAACTGCAATAAATTAGTCATGCAACTCTCAAAGGATTTACAAATGGCATACCGCAATAAAACCTATGTAGCCTTTGATGGGGATCGAGATATGCATTATTACAATTTAATGCGTGCTTGGAGAGATAATAAAGGTTTTTCATTTAATTTCTTCGATGCGCATGATCTCAACTCAGCCAGAGATAGCAGTCTTGAGTATTCTATCAAGAATCAACTAAGTGAGAGAATGCGAAATACAAAAGTGTTCGTTCTTTTAATTGGTGAAAGTACGCAATACTTGTATAGATTTGTAAGATGGGAAATTGAACAAGCATTAAAGCGAAATCTGCCCATCATCGCTGTAAATTTGAACAACAAAAATGGAATTGATAGAAATCGTTGCCCCGCCATCCTTCGAGATGAGTTAGCATTACACATTCCATTCAAGCAACGTGCAATAGAGGTTGCATTAGATGATTGGCCGAAACAACACGATCATTACACGCGGCGAGGTCAGGCAGGCCCTCATTACTACAATACCTTAGCAGTGTGAGGCCGAACAATGCGGCAAGAGGTAAAGTGGTACGTCTGCTCATTTTTTACGATTGTGGGCATAATCTGGACACTTATCGAAGCGTACAGTTTCTTTAACACACCGGAAAATCGCTGGCAGGATGCATTAATCTCGTTATTAGGAATTTTTTCCATCGCAGGCGCCATAACATATCTCATAAGCTTGTATCCAAAGGCATTTCCCCCTAAGTACTCTTTTCAGATAAAAGGTACTGAGCTAAAAATAGAATTAGTCGTTGGTGATATATTCAAATATGCTGGACCAATAATTGTAGGAACTAATATTAACTTCATCACCTCTTTGGATGTAATTGATAAAAGAAGTATACAAGGATTATATACTAAAAAATTCTTCGAAAGAACCACCGCAATTGACGACATGATCAATGCCCAATTAGGTGTAGGCCCTCACCCTTATGGCGCTGTTGCTCGAATCAATCACCAGAGCAAGAATGCATTCTTTTGCGCAATCGCAGAAATAAACCCACACGGGAAAGCTAAAGGCTCCATGCCGGATTTTCTTACCGCATTAGGAGCTCTTTGGGCTTACTTGAGTGAAAAGGGCAGTAATGAAATTTACAATATCCCTGTCTTAGGGACTGGTTTCACTGGGCTTAACGCCACCCGCGAAGAAGTCATTCACGAAATAGTCCAGTCATTCCTAGCATCACTTGCGGCCTCAAGCTATTGTGAAGGTCTAAGAATAGTGCTGTACAAAGATGACGTCAAAAATCGTGAAATAGATGTGAAACGAATTGCTGCATACATTAAACATAATTGTAATTATGCCCCTCAGATCACCAATGAAACATCCGATGAGGCAGGTCGTCCAATTTCTGCTTCTCAAGTCACAGCCTAATTTAACACCTTAAACCTTTCGAGTACGAGATTTACCAAGATTCCTTTAGAGACAATATGATTGAAGAAGATCCACAAATTAGCTTTGTTTGCTCTCAATGCGACGAAAGGGTAGAGGAGTTTATTTGCTCCCTTCCTGCGTTTGACTATAGCGCTGAAGTCAACTCTGAAGGGCGAGGAATTGAGCATCTCCAAGTAACATGTCCTGAGTGTAGCAAAGCTTATGAAGTTGAGATCACCAACTTCTTTGACCAGTTTGAAGCTTCAATTCCTGAAGAACCAAATCTCTCTGTAAGCATTTCAGTTCCCGACGATCCACACGATTATGACGAACTTGACTACGATGAGTACTTAAAATCGTATGTGCCTGAAGAACCATGGAACAGATACATTCACTCACTTGAGCTTCTCGATGAGATGTTTGTAAATGCAGGTTCACTTCATTCTTATCCCATGTTTCGAAGAATGCTACTTCTTCAACATATTGCAATGATGGAAGCTTACTTGTGTGATCGCTTGATAACTCTGGCAGCAGATAAGGAGGTTCAAGTTAGTCTTATAACTCAATATGACAAACTTGGAGATCAAAAATTCCCGCTTAAGAAACTAGCTAATAACAAAGATCCACTTTTCGAACATGCGGTAACATTCCTCAAAAACCAACTTTATCACGACTTAGAGGTCGTTGATAAGTTGTATACAAGCGCGTTGGGAGCAACCCCATTCGTAGACACGGACAGTAAATCATTTTTGAAGTCCGTCATGATCACTAGACATCACTGCGTTCATCGAGATGGAAAAGATAATCAAGGCAAAGTTCTTCTTAGTATTGATAACAACTACATCAATTCAATCCGCGAACACATTTTGGGCTTAGTCCAAAACATAGAAAAAAGGTTTGCGGACAAAATATCCTCAATCTCCAGCCAAAAGTCTTCGGCACCTCAAATATCTTAGCCCCAACCGTTGCAGAAATGCATGAGTGGGGGAGGTTTTGGGTTTGGGCGTTGACAGGTTGTGGGGTTGTGTTTCACACTCATATGTGAGGCCTAGAAACCTCACGTCAGCGGTACCCGCTCCCGTAGTCTAGCGGTTTTTTTGTGCCTATCTTATAGTGCGCAGACCCTTTGCTATGAGCGGGAGGGCGGTGAATACAACACCTCCTTCGGGAGGGAATAAGCTCGCCTGTCTGACTCAGGTTTCTAGCCTCCCGCTCGCCAGCGAGCCCTAGGAAGCTTTTTTGGCGTTGCGGATCTTCAACACCCTAGTCAGTAAGGGGATTGGAATGGACGATACTGCATGCGCGCCAAGCGCCACAAACACTATCGACAATGAGTTAGATAAAGTTCTCATCACTGTTTCTGATATCGAAAATCTTGCTTATTTTCAGCAACTTGTGCTGAGTGAGCGGATGAACCAGAGCAGTGAGCGGGATGCTTTGTTCACTTTGCATTATGCCTTGCAAGACCGCATAGAAGCGTTGAGAAAGACCTGTGGGGTTCTACAGCAGGTCGTCGACCCACAACCGGTCAGTACAACATTGACGCTTCTTGAGTAACGGGTTGGGCGTGGGGCGCTGAGCCCCCTGCCCTGTTCGGCTGCGTTGGGGCGCCTCATCTCGCTCTTCTACTCGATGTATGAGGTGTGCCTTTTCACTGTGCCGGTGCAAAGTGGCGTTTCGCCGTGGGCGGAGCCTCGCACCCTTTGTCTGCCGCCCTCTCGTTTGTTGTTTGCCTGCGACCGGCAATAGCAAGCGCTTGCACCCTGCTGGTCTGCGGTGAGTAACGCGCTCCGCAGGCCAGAGCTTTGTGCTGATGTTATGGCGTAAAAATGCAGAACAGCGTGAAGATGACTGCCATGATGGCGGCCAGCGCAATGTAATATGGCCGGGCGCAGGCGCTGGCGTAGTTGGTGTAATAATCTTCCAACTGGTGGCGCGTTGGGTTTGGCGGGTTTCTGTCAGGTTCGCGAAGTGGGAAAATCAACATTCTGGCTTCTTTTCATTGAGGAGAACTAAGCCTATCTTTCCCTGTGTTCTTTCTGCCGGATAGCGGCCAAATTTCAAAAGCAGTTTTCAAAAATGAAGGTTCGATTGCTGGATAATCTCAATGCATTCCTCGTGCTTGCGGCTTGCGGCACGTTGAGTGAAGCCGCACAGAGGCTGGCGTGCAGTCCAGCCACACTCAGCCGCCGGATGCAGCAGCTGGAAGAGGATGTGGGGCTGAAGCTGTTTGACCGGGTGCAGGCCGGGTATGTGCTGACCGAGGACGGGCGAGATGTGCTGGAGCAGCTGGAGCCGTTTCAGTGTGCCTATGCCGGGTTTGAGCAGTGGCTGAGCGCGAAATCCCGCAAGCCGCAGGTTCGGGTTTCTGCCGGGAGCTGGACCATGAAGTTTCTCAGCCTGCATATTGCCGCGCTGTGCAAGCCGGAGGATGAATTTGAGGTGGTGTTCATTACCAGCGAGGACCGGCTGAACATCAAAAAACGCGAGATCGACATTGGGCTGCGCAGTTCAGCACCTGCGGAGATTGGTTTAGCGAGCAAACGTCTGCCACCCGTGGAGTTCGCGCCCTATGTGGCGGTTGGGGCTGATGCGGCGGTGGAACAGCGGTGGGTCGGCATCGCACCGGAGTTCGCGACCACCAACTCCTCGCGCTGGCTGCTGGAGCACCATGGCAGTGAGATGGTGATGCAAGTGAGCTCTCAACACACCTTGCTGGATATGCTGTGCGCAGGGGCTGGCGCCTCTATTCTGCCGAGTTTTCTGGGGGATACGTCGCCTCAGTTACGGCAGTGCGGCCCGGTGATTGAGGACCTGACGAAGCACCAGTGGGTGACAATGCATGATGACCGGAGGCACCTGCCCGAGGTGCGGATGATGACGGACCGGATCGTACAGGTGATAGAACAGCATCGCAGGCGGGGCGCTGGCGCGGTGTGAGTGCGCTGCATACCTGCGGTCTATCTCTTCAGCCCGCAGGTGAGCTTTGTAATCGGCCGATTGCTTAAAGGATGGCCTTCGCGATGTGACGGGAGATCTCAACCAGCTCCTCCAGATTGTAGAACCTGAACTTCACCTTCCCAAGCCCAGATATAACGAGGTCGAGCTCAACATCTGCGTCCAGCGTGCCAGCTGTCTCGACAGAATACGCCGTCACCTTCTTATAAGGGATCGATGTGAAGTCACGCTTCTTGCCGGTAAAGCCCTGCACGTCGATTGGCATAACCCGTAAGTTTGTAAAAACAACGCCATCCCGACCAGTTGAATAAGAACCTATAACTTCCTCCCCCTCAATCAGCAGCCCTGGCACCAGCTCTGCAAAGCTGTCATCTGATGACAACGAGAATTTGCTATGGACATCAAAATCTATCATTCAATCCTCACTCAAAATTGCTAATGACAATTACATCAACTTAAAATTGAACTCAACATTATGTGTGAGCGCTGAGAGCATCTGAAAATGAGAAACATCAGCAGCATGAGAACTGCCTGCGATGGACTAACTCAGAGATGAGATGTGATATCGGGAAGGTTGGAAAGAAAAACGCAGAAAAACTGCCAGATAGCTTTGAGTTATTCTGATTTCCAGGGGAATTAATGGCGGAGAGACAGGGATTAACCTGTCGACTTGAAATCAATGCTTTAGTTTGCCCAGCCTCGGCAACACCCCCACTGAAACTATTAGACTTTTTCTCGAAACGACCAGCCCCTTTTTCTCCCTTCTCAGAGGGGAGGAAGCGGCCATGAACAGCCTGCAAACACCCTCTCTGAACGTGCCGCAAGAGCTGAAATCCATCGCCCATGAAGTGCGTAGGATTGGCACCCGCCGCAGGTCAAATCCAGAGACGTTTCTGGTCGAGAAAGAGGAAGCCAGCGAACGCCTTCTGAAGCTCGCCAAAGCGCTGGAGGTGATCCAGTGAGCAACATCACCAGAATCCAAGCCAAGCCCTCTCAGGCCAGTTCTTTCGCTGTGCAGTACTCTGACAAACAGAACTGGTGCGTTGCCATCACCAAGGACCGCAACCTCTCTGCAAATGATGTCCGCGTAGGCATCATCCTATGCGAGCACATAAACGCTAGATCCGGCAGAGCATGGCCGTCCATGGAAACACTCGCCGCAGAAGCTAACGCCAGCCCAAGAACCGCAAAACGCGCCATCAAGAAGCTCTCAATGCTTGGCTACATCACCATTACGCGGAAAACCGGCAGAGGTAATTCCAACGTTTACGAGCTGGTTTTGGCCTCCGTAAAAGGTGACACCACTGACACTATTTACGAAGAAAAGGGGGACACGCCTGACACCTTTTATACCCCAAAAGGTGACAAAACAGACGAGAAAGAGTGCCAAAACCCGACCGAAAAGGGTGACACCGCTGGCACGCAAAATAAAACAAATAATAAAATAAAAATAACAAAACACGCGCCCGCGCACGAGGCGCCACCGGTTGCCAAGTCGCATTTCGTCAGCGTCAACGACGCAATCTGGCCTCATGTGCAAGCGGCCTACCAGCAGCTCAAGCACGACCGACTGCATCCGCAGCAATTCCGAAAAGGCTTTGGAGGAATGGTAGACACCAAGGTCTTTGCCAAAGCATATCTTCTGCAAGCAGGCCAAGACATCACGCCCAAGCTCGCCCCATACCATCCACCAGCAACGCACCAACAGCAAACCACCCCGCCGGAAGGCTGGATCGATCCGCAGCTGGCGGGGGCAGGCTAGGTTGGGTCCTTCCCACCAATGCTCAGTACGGGGGTGCAACACCCCGGGCTCTGGCTACAGATCGATTTGAAATTGCCTAAACGCAACAGCAGTTTAGAGAGGAATTTAGGCCTAAACCATGCAGTCAGCGCATAGCTCGGGCGAGCAACAAATCAGCATTTTCGGGCAGGTTGCCGAGCCGGAGCAACGCACCGCCACCAAGGCCCAGTTCGCGGAAATTCTCGGCGTGTCCCGGGGCCGCATCTCTCAGCTCATCAAGGAAGGCTTGCCCACACTGGGCAACGGGCGGGTTGATATCAAGCTCGGCAAAGCCTGGTACGTTGCCAACACCAGCGCCACCAAGCGCAAGTCGCTGGCGGAGGACGTACCCCTCACCCCAAAGGGCGAGCTGGAGCGCATCAAGGCGGAGCTGGCAAAGCTGGAGCTGGAACGGGAGCTTGGCAACATCATCGACAAGCACGCCGCCCAGAAGGTGATCTTTGAACGCGCCAGGGCGGAGCGGGATGCGTGGATGGGCTGGGCGAGCCGCGCTGCCTCCACCCTCTCCGCCGAGCTGGGCAGCGATCCGCGAGAAACCTACGCCATCCTTGATCGCCTCGTCCGTGATCACCTCGCCGACCTTGCGCAAACACCGCTGGAGGATCTTGCCAATGTCTGACCTCGCCACCACCACCGCCTCATGGGCAGACGCAATCTGGCGCGAGGCATTGGCACCGGAGCGACAGCTCACCGTCAGCCAGTGGGCCAACGCCTATCGCCAGCTGCCACCCACCAGTGCTGAGCCGGGGCGATGGAAAACCGAGCGTGTGCCGTATCTGGGCGAGATCATGGATTGCCTGTCCACCGCCTCCCAGGTGGAGCGGGTGGTGTTTATGGCGGGTGCGCAGGTGGGCAAGACGGAGGCCGGGCTCAACTGGATCGGCTATGTCATCGACCACGCGCCAGGAATGATGTTGTTGGTGATGCCTTCGCTGGATATGCTCAAGCGCAACAGCCGCACGCGTATAGATCCGCTCATCAGCGACACGCCAGCCCTCAAGGCCAAGGTGGCTGCACCCAAAACCCGCGAGAAAGGCAACACCATCGCCATGAAAAGCTTTGTGGGCGGTGAGCTGGTGATGACGGGAGCGAACGCCCCAACGGGTCTGCGCTCAACACCCGTGCGCTATATTTTTCTGGATGAGGTGGACGGCTATCCGGTGGATGCAGATGGTGAAGGCGATCCGGTGGAACTGGCGATCCGGCGCACGGCGACCTATGCAGGCAAGAAGAAGATTTATCTGTGTTCCACGCCAACCCTTTCCGGTGTGTCGCGCATTGAAAAGGCTTATGCGGAATCCGATCAACGCAAGTTCTTCGTGCCCTGCCCGCACTGCGGCGCTATGCAGGTGATTGCGTGGGCGCGGATCAAGTGGCCGGAGGGGGAACCGCTGAAAGCAACACTGCATTGTGAGCATTGCGGCGAGCCGATTGAGGAGCGGCACAAGCTGAAAATGCTGGCGCAAGGTCAGTGGCAGGCGACCAAGGATGGCGATGGCCGCACGGCGGGGTTTTGGTTACCCGGGCTGTATTCTCCGTTTGAGACGTGGGGCGAGATGGCAGCGGAGTTTCTCACCGTCAAAAGCGATCCGCCACGGCTGCAAACCTTCGTCAACACACGGCTGGGAGAAGCCTATGAGGACCGCGACACGGCACCGATTGAGGCGGAGCGTCTGCTGAGCCGGTGTGAGCCGTTTGGCGAGATCCTGCCGGATGAGGTGGCGCTGATCACGGCGGGCGTGGATACGCAGGATGACCGACTGGAGCTGGAGATTGTTGGCTGGGGCAAAGGGGAGGAAAGCTGGAGCCTGGACTATCAGGTGCTTTGGGGTGATCCGGCGTTTCCGGAAGTGTGGCAGCAGCTGGATGCAGTGCTGTTGAAGCGCTACCCACACGTACGAGACGTGCCCCCTCTGCCCATTTCAGCCGTGGCGATCGACAGCGGCGGGCACAGAACGCCCAATGTGATGGAGTATGTGCAACCACGCCAAAACCGCCGTGTGTGGGCGATCAAAGGGCGCGGTGGCCCGGGCATTCCCGCATGGCCCAAACGCCCGCCAAAGCTCAAGGCAGGTCAGCTGGCCCCGCTTTACATTGTGGGCGTGGACAGCCTCAAACACACGCTGATTTCACGGTTACGCATAGAAACCGCCAGTGCGGGTTACTGCCATTTTCCGGAGGGGCGAGATCTGGACTACTTCCGCGGCATCACCGCCGAAAAGCCCGTTCGGGTGTACAAGGGCGGTGTTGCCAAAATCAAATGGGTGGCCGATAGCGGGGTACGGAATGAGCCGCTGGATTGTCGGGTGTATGCCAGTGCTGCGTTGCATGGGTTGGCTGCGAGTGGTGTGAGGGCGGAGCAGGCTATTAAGGCATTACAAGAAAAGCCAAAGAATAAATCCCAAACGAATCAAAACCCCAAGAATTATTATGGAAAGGTAATAGTAAGATCGAAATATCTTGACTAACAATCGTAGTAGGTTGACACACGGCAACCCTCAAAGATTAACAGACAATTAATGGACTGCGATTTCCACTATTTTCGGGGAAAACCTCAAAAAAAGCAACAAGTCATTGATTTAAAATAACTTTCTTCTTTTTCATCTAGTAGTATTCTCTTACATATATACCCTCTTTTAGGGTAGATATGGGGACATAACCGCTTACCGTTACGCCCTAATGACTTGTAATATCTGAAAATCACTTTTAGAAATATTGGTGTCGAAACGACAAAACGACCCAGAGCGGCCACTCTGAGTCGTTGTTAGTCGGGGCGAGGTTCGCACTAACCGAGAGTCATCGCGAGCCCTTAAAGGTAAACCCCACTACATATTTGTGTAGCTGGTTTGTTGCCTGTTAGCAAGATGACTCTGTTGATATTGATCGTAAGAGGTAAATAATGATCAATCACAACGGGCCAATTAAGGCAGTTCGTACACCATCTCGCAGAATTCCAATTTGTGAGATTCCAATGATCAAGAAACGCATTCATCAGGGTGAGTTCTTGAATAGGATCGCTGCGGACTATGACGTGAATCCTGGACGGATCTCAGAGATCAAAAATGGTCAACGATACGCGGAAATTCCTCCCGCCGCCTAAGGTCACTCTAGAGAGATGCAGCTTCGGTTGCATCTCTCGAATAACTCAAGTTCTCAAATGAATAATGCCGCCCATTTTTGAGCGGCATTAAAAAGAATAAGGACATAGTGAGTTTATGCTTCAAGCCACATCTTGGCAGACGCACTTGAACCGCTACGCTCTTCGCCATCAAACTTAAGAGACTTGAGACCCTTTTCTTTAGCGAGAGCGGCAAAGCGACCTTTTGCTTTGGTCGGCGCATTTGTCTCGCGAACAAGGACCCTTTTGACTGCTTTTGTCTTCCTCTCAAGTTTGGCTGAACTTTTATAGCAAGCCAAAGTCATCTCATCTCTCCAGTTCACAGTACTCATTTTGAGCATCATAAGAGAACCCAAATTCTTGAACGTAGTACTGTATCAACTTGTCATTAGCTGGCTTTTCTAGCCTTATCTTTGACTTACCCATATAATGGGCAAATCGATCCGCGATATCAAGCAAAATCAATGTTACATATCCTTTAAGCAAATGGGTGTCGTCAGGGTTTCCTTCTGCGACATAGATTGTAACAGCGTGTTTTTTAACGCGAATAAGACAAAGCGCAGCAAGAATATCCGCTGCACCATTGTTGTAAAACAAGCTTAATAAAAACCTCTCTTTATTACCATCCGCTGATTTCCAGTACTCTTCCCAATCTAGATTCAAGTCTTTAGACGCATGCTTGCCGTAATTGTGATGCCCCAACCAATCTTTTTTCCAAGTCTCGATACACTGGCTTGTCGTCAGTTTCGCTTTTATTTGAAATTCACTATCAACAGAGGGATAATCTTGATCACTTTGAAAGATACCCGAAAACTCATCGACCGACTCGCTTGCAGCTTTCCTTAAGCTATTCAATTTCTTATTTTTTAATAGGTTTACTTTCCGCATCACTTGATATGTCATTTGACGACACATACCTTTGCTTAAATTATAAAGTATAACTATCTTTTCTTGTACAACTTCATGTTATCTCAACGCAACCGAATAACGCTATTTCCTCAATCTCACCCCTACACCACCACCATTTTCAGGAATAAACTCCACTCCAGCTTCCTCTAGAGCGGTCTGCATAGCATTCAGATTGTTGATCCTTGGTACTCGAGCACCACGCTCAAAGTCAGCAAGAGTTTGCGCTCCAACGTTAGCCATTGAAGCAAGTTCTTTTTGCGACATTCCTATGAGTGCTCTGGCAGCCCGACACTGTGCTGGAGTCAATACATTTCTCCAATATTGATATTTTATATTGACTTCGTATTGAAGTTGATAGATTTTATCAAAATACAACTTTTATATCAATCATGGAGAACGCGATGAAAGACCTTTTTCGCGAACGGGAGAAGTGCGCCCAAAACCCGGACCGCCGCGCGGTGCTGACCGGAAGCCTCGCCAGCATTGCTGTGGTGGCAACACCCAGCGCCAAAGCCGCCCCACACGATCCCCTCCCCGAACTGGCAGAGCGCTACAAAACCGCCTGCCAGCACTACTGCGAGCTGAAGATCCCCAAATCCGCCAGCTTTGCCGAGGAGGACGCCCTCCTGCGCCCCTACAGCGATGCAGTGACCACCACCTACCACCACCTCATCGACACCCCGGCCCCAACCCTCACCGGCATAATCACCAAACTCCGCCTCTTCCTCGAAGAAATGACAGTAGCCGGACACCTAGACCCCGACTACGCCCTCATCGCCTCCGCACTGAAGGATTGTGAGACACTATAAAATAATTCATTGAATTATTTATTGACAGGAGATGGCGCCTGAAGCAAAATGCAGTCAATGAGTTTAATGGGTGATCAAATGAGCAAGACAGCAGAAACTCTCCGCAAGGGCCTCAGTCAGGAACAGCAAGAGACACTGGATATTCTTCTGGCTGACGACGAGCGCACTTATCTGGAGTACCTCTCAGGGTTTTCTCAGGAAGAGCTCCAGAAGTACCTGGACGGCATGCAGGTCGTTGGTCTTGCAAAACAACACGAACAGAGAGCACTCCTTCGCTTTAACGAGCGCAGACACAAACTCGCCGCTGTCGTGGAAGTGAGCAAAATCTCAAAGATCACTCTACGCAACTGGCTGACACGCGGACAGCTGAAACTAGATGCAGAAGACGGCCACACCAAAAGCGGCTGGAGAGCATTTTCCGAGCGCGATACAATTCACATTACCCTTGCAGCGCATCTGAGCCGGATGGGCGTTCCTGTCACCCATTTTGATGACATCATCACTCCAATCCTGAAATTTATTGAGGGACTGGCCACCCGCTCTCACGGCTTTGCAACTGAACCTCTCTTCCTCATCACCAATGAAAATGGCTGGGATCTGCAGTCCTACGGCGGAGGCACCCTGCCAAAGCCTGATGAGCTGCCCTCAGTCTACATGGTCGTAAACCCCGCCAAGATTCTCAATGAAGTCATGACCGGCCTTTACGGCCCTCAGAGAGGATAAGGCATTATGATCCAGCCCCGCCGCCCACTTGCAAAACGCCTTCAGAACCTTGTCGCCCGGATGATTGGGCTGGAGGCAGCTGGACGGGGGCACAGGTGGCAGGGCATCGCGGGGATCGGCAATCTTTCCGAGGCAACCGCAGCCGGATCAAAGACCATTCAAGAGCGCGGGGTTGCGCTTTCCACCAACAACCCATGGGGACACGCCGCTGTCTCCGGCCTTGTTGCCAATTACATCGGCGCTGGCATCGTCACCCGCCCCAAATTCCCAACAGACACCATCCGCGATAAGATCCAGAAAGCCCATGAACGCTGGCTGGAGACTTGCGACTTTGAAGGTCGGCACGACTTCTACGGCCTGCAGGCCCAGTTGATGCGCGAGATTGTGGTGAAGGGTGAAAGCTTCGTCCAGCTGGTACAGACCGGAACTGACCTAAAGCTGAAGCTCATTCCCGCCGACATGGTGGACGCTACGTTGTTCCGCGAGCTGGAAGGCAAAGGCCACATTTTCGCAGGCGTCGAGTTTGATGCAGACGGCAGACGCATCGCCTACCACGTTCTGCCCCGCCGCCGTGGCACCGCTCTACTACAAAACCTTGGACACATCCGCGTCCCTGCTGAAGATATGTTGCATGTGTTTGTGCCACTGGAGCCAGGACAAGTGCGCGGCCTTTCATGGCTCTCTCCTGTCCTGCTTCGCGCTCAATCACTGGACAGCTACGAAGACGCCCAGTTGGAACGCCAACGGGTTGCGGCTTTGTTTGCTGGCTTTGTGAGAGACGTCAACGGACAAGCCAATCCATTCGATGGTGAGCAAAAGAATGGCCTTTTAGAAACAGGCATGGAGCCGGGAGCGCTACACTTCCTGCCACCGGGATCAGACATCGAATTCCCCAACCTGCCGGACGTGAAAGACTTCCCCGCCTTCATCCAGTGGCAGCTGAGAGCCATGGCCGCAGGACTTGGCATCACCTACGAGCAGCTGACAGGCGACTATTCCAACTCCAATTACTCCTCCAGCCGCGCGGCCCTGCTTGAGTTCCGCCGTAAGGTGGAGAGCATCCAGCACCTTGTTCTGGTCAAGCAGTTCCTACAGCCGATCTATGAGCGTTTTGTGGGACTGCTGGCCCTACGCGGAACGCTGGATCTAGGCGCCTATTCCGCAGAGCCGGAGGCCTTCCACGCCGCCGAGTACCTGCCACCCGCATGGCCTTGGGTCGACCCAGAAAAAGACGCCAAAGCCGCAGTTATCGAGATTGAAAACGGACTGACCAGCCGGACCCGGGTTGTCGCGCAGCGCGGCTTCTCTGTCGAGGAAATCGACGAGGAGCGCAAACGCGACACAGACAGGGAGCGGGGTATTGGTCAACAGATGTCCGCTGGCACCAACCCCGCTCCCTCAACTGAAGGAAAAGCTGCATGAATGCCCCCGCCTTCCTCACCCGTGATCTGACTTTCAAATCCTCCAGCCTCGATGAAAAACAGCGGACCGTCGAGGCAACTGCCACCGCCTTTGGTAGCGTGGACCGTGGCGCCTTTATTGAGCGACTGGACCCGACAGCCACCACGGCGGAGGCCTTTATCGGCCTGCCAGTTTTAGATAGCCATCGCCAGGATAGCCTGAGTGCAGTGCTTGGCACCGTGACAGCAGCACGAGCGGACAACGGCTGCATCCTCGTCACCATCAAGTTTACATCTGACAGCCGCGCCAACCCCGTGATTGCGGACATTCGCGAGGGAATGATTACAGGCGTTTCCATCGGCTATCAGGTTGAGAAATGGGCGGACAGCAGAGATCCGGACACCGGACGCTCCATTCGCACCATCACCCAGTTCAAACCAAGAGAAGTTAGCTTTGTCAGTGTGCCAGCGGACCCGGACGCAAGGATCAGAGCGATGCCAACGGAGAACCAACCCAACTCACCAGAACCACCCAAAACACCCACGCCAGACTTGGCACAACGCAACCAGCAGATCCGCTCTATCGCAGGGACATTGAACCTGACCACTGAGTGGACTGATAGCCAGATCGACAGCACATCCACACTGGATGAGATCCGAGCCGCCGCAATTACGGAGGCAGAGAAGCGGACAACACCGCCGATCCGGACGCAGTCGGTGCAAATTCTCGCAGATCACACCGATCCGCATACACGCGCAGAACGCATGTCTGACGCCATGATGACGCGCATTGACCCAACCCATAAGCCAGAGGACAGCGCCCGCGATTTCATCGGAATGTCTATTCCGGAGATGGCTCGTGACTGCCTGCGCAATGCCAATGTTTCAACCACGGCCCTTTCCCAGGCAACGATTGTCTCTCGTGCGCTGCATTCCACCAGTGACTTTCCCCTCATCATGGGAAACACCGTTGGGCGGACACTGCGCCAATCCTATGACAGTGTGCCAAGCGCTTTGAAGAAGCTGGCACGGCAAACCACCGTGAAAGACTTCCGCGCAAAGCACCGGATTATTCTTTCTGAAGCTCCCGATCTGGAGAAGCTCAACGAGCATGGTGAATACAAACACGGCACCATGAGCGAGAGCGCTGAAAGCTTCAAGATCGACACCTTCGGGCGAATGATCGGCATCACCCGCCAAGCGCTCATCAACGATGACCTTGGAGCCTTGAATGACCTGCCACGCAGACTAGGCATTGCAGCAGCAGACTTTGAAGCGGAGTTTTTTATCAAGCTGCTGGAGATGAATGGCGGCAAAGGGCCAAAGATGGGAGACGGTAATCCAGTTTTCCATGAAGGCCATCGCAACCTTGCACAAACCAAAGGCAAGCCGTCCATTGAGACACTCTCCGTATTGCGTCAGGCACTGCGCCACCAGGTGAGCCTGTCTGGCAAGCGTCTCAACCTCTCCCCTCGCCATCTGATTATTCCAGCCGAGCTGGAGACACTGGCACAGAAGCTCCTTGCCGAGATCACACCAAACCGCATCGACGATGTGAACCCGTTCTCTGATCTGGGAATGGTCGTGGAAGGCCGCTTTAACAATCCCGATCGCTGGTATCTGGCAACCAGCCACAGCCAGATGGACGGCTTGGAATATGCCTATCTGGAAGGTGAGCCAGGACCACAGACCGAAACCAAAGCCGGATTTGAGATTGATGGCATCAAGATCAAAGTCCGTCTCGACTTCGGTGCCTGCTTTGGCGACTGGCGCGGATGGCAAATGAACGAGGGCAAGTGATGACTAGCCTGGAAGAGCTTATTACCCGTCGTGACAAGTTGGAAAAGACGAGAGCTAAGGGTGTCAAAACCGTTCGCTTCGGTCGCGATGAAGTCACTTATAAATCTGACAGCGAAATGGCCGTAGCGCTCGCAGACCTGAACAGGAAAATTGCAGCAAGCCAAGGTCGCACAGTTCGTCGGGTTCGTATCATTTCAAGTAAAGGCGCTTAGGCGCGGAGATTGCACATGAGGAATTACATTCAAGATGGCGTTGCCATCACATTGACTGCCCCACATGACGTTTCCAGTGGCGATGGTCTGCAAGTTGGCTCTCTATTTGGCGTGGTCGCGACCAATGCGGCCTCCGGAGAGGATGTTGAGACAGTCATGCAGGGAGTGTTTGAGCTTCCTAAGACTGACAGTGAACAAGTTGCACAAGGTGAGCCTCTTTATTGGGATGAAATTGAAAAGCGCCTCACAACTACTGCAAGCGACAACCTGAAAGTTGGTGCCGCAGTGCTGGCAGCAGGCCCAGCAGAACCAAGCGTACGCGCTCGCCTCAGCGGCTACTCAGCATAGGAGCAAGCATGGCACGTCAAACAGTTCCATTTAAACAAGCAGATGTTGTGAGAGCTTATAAAGCCGCCGAGAAAGTTGGCATTGCCCCAGAACAGCTGCGCGTCACGATCCGTCCAGAAACTCAAGAGATTATCATGGAGCCTCTCAAGCAAGAGGCAAATGACAATAGACCAAATCCTTGGGATGACCTTCTATGAGACGAAACCGAAGCGGGTTGCCCCAATATTGTAGCTGGAACAAAGACAGGCACGGCACCCGCCGTGTCCGTTTCCGCAAATCTGGGTTCTCTACTTATCTGACTGGCACACCCTACGGCGATGATTTCATGCGCCAGTATTACGGCGCTTTGGAAGGTGTGAAGACACAATGCACTAACATCGCCGCAGAACGCACCAAGCCAGGAAGCTTTGATGCGCTCTGCGTTGCTTACTATCGCGCTCCTGAGTTTCTCGGCTTGCGAGATAGCACCAAGGTTACTTATCGCGGTGTTATCGAAAAGCTCAGAGAAAGGATCGGCAAACTTCCAATTCGCCGTATGGAACGCAGGCACATCAAGAAGCTGCTCGGGGAAATGGAAGATAGGCCACAGGCTGCAAATCGAGTTCTATCTCTTCTGAAGATCCTGCTCGACGTTGCTATGGATCTGGGAATGATCGCCAATAATCCAGCGCGGGGCGTGAAAGGCTTCAAGAAAAAGACAGACGGCTTTCACAGCTGGACTGAGGAAGAGATCGAACAGTTCATACAAAAGCACCCAGAAGGCACCAAGGCACATCTTGCGCTCACTCTGCTTCTCTACACAGCACAACGGCGCTCAGACGTCGTAAGCATGGGCTGGCAGCATATTTCGGGAAATAATTTGAGGGTCACTCAGCAGAAAACAGGAACAACGCTGATGATCCCGCTGCATGGCATCCTCCAGCAAGCACTTTCACAAACCCCAAAGACGAATATGACTTTCCTCGTTACCGAGTTCGGAAAGCCATTCACAGTGGCAGGCTTTGGGAATTGGTTCAGAGACAGGGTGAAAGAAGCAGAGTTATCTAACTGCTCTCCCCATGGCTTGCGCAAGGCAGCTGCACGAAGACTGGCAGAAGCAGGATGTTCGGCAGATGTGATTAAAGCTCTGACAGGACACCAAAGCCTGAAGGAGCTGACAATCTATACAGCGGCAGCTGATCAACAGCGCTTAGCAACACAGGCAATTGGAAGCCTGAAAGCACAAGACGAGAACAGATAATTGTCCAACCAACTCAAATGAGCTGGACAAAGTGTCTACTAAGCAACTGAGATGTAAGGGAAAAGAAATGGTAATGGCGGAGAGACAGGGATTCGAACCCTGGAGACGGTTCCCCGCCTACACACTTTCCAGGCGTGCGCCTTCGACCACTCGGCCACCTCTCCGCATTCCGCTCACCGAGTGTTCCCGGCGGCGTGAGAGGGGGTATATGCAAAACTATTGGGGGGCGCAAGAGGTCTTTTCGATTTTTTTGCCATGTATCCCCACTCTGTGGAACCAGAATGAAAACAAAGGCATTTTTCTGCCTGTCTGCACGTATTCAATCACAATCCATTACGCAGTTTTGACTGGAATTTAAGAGCGTCTGGCATGCTTGTTCTGATAGGTTGCACCTTAGATTGCATGAGGTACTGTGGATACACGCAGGCTCATTGCGAGTTTAAAAGATAGCTGACAGAAAAAGGAAGCAGACACGTGGTTGGATTTTTACTGCGTTTTATAGGTGTGTGGTTTGTCGCCATAGCGCTGGTCTCATTTGTCGTGGATGCCACTAAAAGCATTGCGACCTCCAGCTGGACCTCTTCACCACTGGGACTGATCTGGTTTGATCTGTCACCAGAAACGCTCAATGCATCCCAGGCGGCCATCCAGCGGTACGTGAGCCCTCTTCTCTGGGATCCGATTATTCAAAGCCTGTTGCTGATGCCGCCGTGGGTTATATTCGGACCTCTCGGCTTAATTATGCTATGGTATGGCGACAAGCGGCGTCGCATCAGCACAACCCTGCTGTGATGCAGAGTTCTTACAGGTAAGTGAATATGTCGTTTCTCAGAATGCTCTCAAACAAGTTTAAAATGCCGGATACAGGCACAGCGCTGCCAGGCCGGGATACACCAATCATGACTCCCGGAAAGCACTTCGTGAATGGTCATGATCTGAATGGGCCTTATCCTGAAGGGATGAAAGAGCTCTATGTGGGCATGGGATGTTACTGGGGTGCGGAGCGCGCCTTCTGGGAACTGCCGGGTGTGTATGTAACAGCTGTTGGCTTTGCAGGTGGTGCAACAAAGAATCCGACCTACCACGAAACGTGTACTGGTCAGACCGGTCACACCGAAATTGTAAAAGTGGTCTACAATCCAGAAGAAATTTCTCTGGAACAACTTTTGAAGGTATTTTGGGAGCGTCACGACCCAACGCAAGGAATGCGGCAGGGCAACGATGTGGGGACACAGTATAGATCTGCGCTTTATTTGACGAGTGAGGCAGATATTGAGGCGGCTAAAGAAACAGCCAAGTCTTATCAGGATGCCCTTAAGGAAATCGGCAAAAACGCAGGGATTACCACGGAAATCGGTCCTCTCGACGTATTCTATTACGCTGAAGAATATCACCAACAATATTTGGCAAAGAATCCAGATGGATACTGTGGCCTTTCGGGCACAGGTGCGACCTGCCCATTGCCGGTTTCGCCCCAATCCCCTAAGCAATAGGTGATCAAAAATAATTTATGGATAATTGCAACCTGCTAATAATCAGGGACCAAATCGGCGGTTTTTATTGATTTTGCAGGTTGCATGGTTTCGAAATACTTATTATTTTCAATTTTATTAAACTTGCATTTGTTAAATTGCAGTTTTAGGATTAACTCTAATGACGCTAAGTCAGAATCGTCAGGATAGTATTTTAGAGATTTAATTTATGATGAGAACCAATCATATTGCAGACCAACTTTCCGCAGTAAGTACAGCACTTGAAGATGCGAGTGTTGATGCTTACGGAGATCTTTCAACAAGTGCCGTCGCGGCTCTTCTTATTATGCGACGCTCTCCGGCCATCTCCATCGGTACAGTTGCGAAAGAAGTTCGTTTAAGCCATTCCGCAACCGTGCGCCTGATTGATCGTCTTGAGAAAGACTGGTTGGTCCGACGTCTGCGCCGCAGAGGCCGGGAAGTTATGGTCGAACTGACCGTTCGCGGTAAGCGTAAAGCCGTTGAAGTGGCTGAAGCACGCCGAAAAGCAGCTCATGCGCTGCTCGGTGACATCGATGAGAGCCAATTGGACAACCTCTCCTCTCTCCTTAAGTTCATCCTGAATGACGTGGAAAGCTCTGCTTGCACACGCTTCTGCTATGATGATCCGATGGAAGATGAACAGGTTGAAGAGAACGAACCGGCCTAAGGCTTAATTTTTCTGGTTTAGTTTTTTTATTGATTTGAGTTTATTTTCCAAGCAAGAACACCGGAGTGAACGCTTCGGTGTTCTTTGCTTTTTACACTTCCCTCACGTCCCATTAAGCTTCTCTTAAGCATAAATCTTATACAAATTACAACTAAGATTTGAATGGAGTAATTTACGCAATTTAATCTTGAGGGCGATCTCTTTTTGAGGCGATTACTGTGCGATTTCGCTCTTTCGTGCGTGTTACTTCTTTCATTCAACCAAGCGGTTTGCTGCTGCAATTGTGCTGGCTAGCTGCTTGAGGTTGTGCGCATTCCTCTTTGTTATCAGAGAGTTATAATTCCAGAATGCGTTTAATAATTGGGTGGATGTATTTGGGTGTGTCATGCACCAATACTATTAAGGGAAGACCTGAAATGAGTGCTGCAGTCGGATTTGAAGAAGAGGTAGGCCAATCTGACATGGGTTCAACCAGTTGGCCAATTACCTTGGGTTGGGTTCTTGCCCTCCTGAGCTTTGGTATGAGCTGGGCTGGTGACACCGGTACAATGAGCATTCTTTCAGGATCAGCTTTCCTTCTTGCCGCCATCCCAACCGCATTGTGGCTGAAAGACAAGGAATCCGGTGCAGCAGCTCTGGCTTCCGGCATTTGCCTTGCTATTCTAGCCGCCGTTGCCAGCTCTGCTGCTACTCTTGGTGGATATGCAGAAGGCTGGCAGATGGATTTCAACATTCTGTTCTTTGCCCCATTGGTTGTTTTAGGTTCCTCTCGCAATGGCGGTGCGCTTGGCAGTTTCCTCGCAATTTCCGCAGTTTATCTTCTTGGCAGTCTATTCGTTTTGCCTGACTTCCTCGTGAGTGATCAGAGCACGATGTCTGGCAATCTCATCATTCTGGTTCTTCTCACCGGTGTTACGATGGCTTTCCTGAGCGGTCAGGGCGATGCTGAAGGTTCCAACTCAACAGACAGCACTGTTTCTTCTCAAGATGCAGCAGTTGCAGCTGAAGTTGCAGAAAACGAACAGAAGATTGCAGAGCAATCAGAACGCATCGTATTCTTTGAAAAGCACATTTCCGGGCTCCGCGACGTGGTGGACGGCCAACTTAAGAGCCTTTCTCAAAACACGCACAGCATTGTGTCTGCTTCCAAAGGTTTGGAGAACGCCACTCATAAATGCTCTGGTCATACGACCGAGGTTGTTTCCTCCTCTGATTCAGCATCCGGCAACGTTCAGACAGTTTCGGCTGCCTCTGAAGAGCTTTCCTCCTCTATCTCCGAGATCGCACGACAGATTGCGCAAGCCAACGAAATGGTTGAAGCTGCAACTCGCGGTGCGCAGGAGACCAATGATACCATTGGCAGCCTCGCAGAAGCTGCAAGCCGCATTGGTGAAGTTGTAACGCTCATTCAGGCGATTGCGGAGCAGACCAATCTGCTGGCCCTTAACGCCACCATTGAAGCTGCCCGCGCAGGTGAAGCAGGTAAAGGCTTTGCGGTTGTAGCAGCGGAAGTGAAAGAGCTGGCCAACCAGACCTCCAAAGCGACTGAAGAGATTGCTTCTCAGGTCTCTGCAATTCAGGGCAGAACCCGCGAAGCAGTGGAAGCAATCGGCTCTATCTCTCTGACCATGGATGACGTGAACGCCCATACTGGTGCAATTGCTGAGGCAATAACCCAGCAGGGTGATGCGACCAATGAGATCTCAGCTAATATCGCAGCTGCGGCTGACGGCACCATGGCCGTTTCCCAGAGCATTGCCAGCCTGAGTGAAGCCATGAACGAGGCGACAGGCTCCGTGTTCGAAGTGACAGAGAAAGCCAGTAAGGTTGATGGTGATCTCAATGAAGTTCACGATACGCTGGAGCGCTTCTTCCACGACGTTGCTTAATCTGCACTACAAATTTTGATGAGGCGGGTCACCTTGGTGGCCCGTTTTGCGTTTGTGCAAAGTTTCTGCTTTTCTGAAATTACGGCCTTGAGGGGCGTTTTTCAGAGTTTCATGCCGTTATTGATCACAATTTACGCAAAATTACTCAACAAACGGACTTGGAGACAATTTTATGATTGCCTTGGTCTGACGGGCTGGTATTGAGCATTCTTAATAAGGGTAACCCAAATAAGAATGGACAGGTATGGCGCAGTTTGCGTTTGGAACAGTACTTTTTGTCGACAGGCTTAGTCATGAGCCTGCGCGTCTCTTCCAAGCCCCAAAGCGCGTGCTGACCTGCCAAACTCTTTCTGAGGTCCCTCAGTTTCTTCAGCAACTGGAACAAGAGCGCAAAGCGGGTCACTATCTGGCTGGCTTCTTCTCCTATGAATTTGGTTTTGCGTTTGAAGAGAAGCTGAAGCAGCGCTTCAAGGGCACGGGCAATGTGCCTCTTGCCTGGTTTGGAGTTTACGATGCGCCTCAGCTTTTGACCCGAGATGAAGAAGCGCAATGGCTGGTTGAGGCTGCTGGCAATGAAGCCGCCCCTTCCATTCACATCAACCAGTTTGACATGAGCAAAGGCGACTATGAGAGTGCCTTTGCGAAAACACAGCAGCATCTTGCGCAAGGTGACATCTACCAGATCAACCTGACCATGCGGGCAGACCTTGAGCAAACTGGAAGTGCGGCAGCTCTGTTTGACAATCTGCTGTTCCAGCAACCGGTTGGGTATGCGGCACTGCTGCATCTGGGCGATCAGAAAGTTCTTTCAATTTCTCCAGAATTGTTTTTGGATCGCAAGGGCAAGCAACTGACGACACGCCCGATGAAGGGCACGGCGCAACGCGGCCGTACGAGCGAAGAAGATGCGCGTGTTCAGGACTGGCTGCAAAGTGATGTGAAGTCGCGCGCCGAGAACACTATGATCCTTGATCTGATGCGCAATGACCTCTCCCGTATCACCAAAGCAGGCAGCGTTTGTGTTCCCTCTCACTGTGAGGTTGAGCAGTACCGCAGCCTGTTCCAGATGACCTCTACCACCACTGGTGAGCTGGTGGATGGCGCTGAACTGCCCGAGATTATCGAGGAACTGTTTCCGTGTGGCTCCATCACCGGAGCGCCGAAGCTTTGGGCCATGGAGATCATTGATGAGCTGGAGAAGAGCCCGCGCGGGATCTACACCGGCTCTATTGGCATGATCGAACCCAATGGCGACTTCACGTTCAATGTGGCAATCCGTACTCTGGTGATTGACGAGGATGGCACAGCAGAAATGGGGACTGGCTCAGGTGTTGTATTCGATTCCGGAGCGTCACCAGAATATGATGAGTGCCTGCTGAAACTGAACTTTCTGAAGGCCTCAGAAGAGCGCTTCACCCTATTTGAAACCATGGGCTGGACGCCTGACGAAGGCTACACGTTGCTGGAACGTCATTTGCAACGGATGGCCGACAGTGCATCTTACTTCGGCTTCAACTGGAATCTGGATCAGGCATTGAGCGTGCTTTCAGACCATGCAGCAGTGTTTGATCGCGATATGCGGGTGCGGCTTGATCTCTATGAAGATGGGCAGTTCATGCTGACTGCGCAGGAAATGCCAGCAGCAAGCGGTGATGACTGGCGGATCTGCCTTGCAGACGAGCGCGTCCATTCACAGGATCGGTTCCTGTTCCACAAAACCAGCCAGCGTCGTTTCTATGATCAGACGCGCACAGATTATGCTGCTCGATATGGATGCTCTGAGGTCATTTTTCTCAATGAAGCTGGGTATCTGACCGAAGGCAGCTTTACCAATCTGTTTATCCGCAAGGACGGCAAGTTGCTCACCCCTGCTCTTACGCATGGGTTATTGCCGGGTGTTTTCCGCGCTGGTTTGCTGGAGCATGGATATGCAGAGGAAGCGGATCTGACAGTCCATGATTTGCAGTCAGCAGATGCTGTTTATATTGGTAACTCCCTGCGGGGATTGATGAATGCCAGCCTCATTTCTCTTGATGCTGACGTAAGTTAGGCTTGCTTGGCTCGGGATGGACAATAGCATTCCGCAGCATCTTCAATACCTTCTACACAACTGACCAATGCTATAGCGGAATCTGGCCCTAAACCCCTCCGCTGGCTCAGGCTAGGTTTGATTGCATATCAGAATGTGCAGATCACAGCCGAGCTGTGACGTGATGGGGAGGATTTGTGCCATGAAGATGACGACCGAAGAGGCCTTTGTAAAAGTGCTTCAGATGCACGGGATTGATAACGCCTTTGGCATTATTGGTTCTGCCATGATGCCGGTTTCGGATCTCTTTCCCGCTGCAGGTGTCAAGTTCTGGGATTGCGCCCATGAATGTAACGCGGGCATGAGCGCGGACGGGTACTCCCGCGCGACTGGTAAGATGAGCATGGCGATTGCTCAGAACGGGCCGGGTATTACCAACTTCGTAACACCGATCAAAACAGCTTACTGGAACCATACACCTCTGCTGCTTGTTACCCCGCAGGCCGCCAACAAGACCATCGGACAAGGTGGCTTTCAGGAGATTGAGCAGATGGCTCTCTTCGAGGATATGGTTTGCTATCAGGAAGAGGTTCGTGATCCTTCCCGTATTGCGGAAGTGCTGAACCGTGTGATTGAGAAAGCCTGGCGTGGGTGTGCTCCGGCGCAGATCAACATACCGCGCGATTTCTGGACGCAGGTGATCGACATCGAACTGCCGCAGATCGTACGCATGGAAAAACCTTGTGGTGGTGTGCAGTCAATCAAGAAGGCTGCTGAGTTGCTGTCTGATGCAAAGTTCCCGGTGATTTTGAACGGGGCTGGTGTGGTTCTGAGTGGTGCTATTCAGGCGTCCGCCGCTCTGGCGGAAAAGCTGAGTGCGCCGGTCTGTTGTGGCTATCAGCACAATGATGCGTTCCCCGGCAATCACCCACTTTCCGTTGGCCCGCTTGGCTATAACGGCTCAAAAGCGGGTATGGAGATGATCTCGAAAGCGGATGTGGTGCTTGCTCTTGGGACGCGCCTCAATCCGTTCTCCACATTGCCTTGCTATGACATGGATTACTGGCCGAAAGATGCCAAGGTCATTCAGGTCGACATCAACTCTGACCGCATTGGCCTGACCAAGAAGGTGAGTGTTGGCATTCAGGGAGATGCTCGCGCTGTGGCAGAGCAGATCCTGGAAGAGCTGGCGGACCATGCAGGCAATGAAGGGCGTGAAGACCGCGAAGCACTGGTGCATCATGCGAAGTCTGCCTGGTTGCAGGAGCTTTCCTCCATGGATCACGAGGATGATGATCCGGGTACAAGCTGGAACGAGCGCGCCCGTACTCGCGAGCCTCAGAAGATGTCTCCACGCATGGCATGGCGCGCTATTCAGGCGGCACTGCCGAAAGAAGCGATTATCTCCTCTGACATTGGCAACAACTGCGCTATTGGCAATGCTTATCCGAGTTTTGATGAGGGGCGGAAGTATCTTGCTCCAGGTCTGTTCGGACCTTGTGGTTATGGTTTGCCTGCTATTCTGGGCGCGAAGATTGGTCGTCCTGATGTGCCAGTTGTCGGGTTTGCTGGTGATGGAGCCTTTGGCATCTCCATGAACGAGATGACTGCTTGTGGTCGTGATGACTGGCCACCAATCACCATGGTGATCTTCCGCAACTATCAATGGGGTGCGGAGAAGCGCAACACGACGCTGTGGTACGACGACAACTTCGTTGGCACTGAGCTCAATCTGGAAGTTCAGTACGCCAAGATTGCAGAGGCTTGCGGCCTGAAGGGCATTCAGGTGTTCGGCACTGATGAGCTGACCAAGACCCTGAACGACGCTATTGAAGGCCAAATGGAGCGTAACGAGACCACGTTCATTGAAGTGATCCTCAATCAGGAACTTGGAGAGCCTTTCCGCAGAGACGCTATGAAAGCACCTGTTGCTGTCGCTGGCATCAACGCGGAAGATATGCGCGAACAAGAACTCGCGTAAGTCCCCCAGCAGTGCCCATCTCACCTCCTCAGAGAGAGGCATGAACCTTAAAGCCCGCGCAGCTGACCACTGCTCGGGCTTTTTTCTTTTAAGGTGTCTGTGGTTGGTTCGCACTCTGAGTAATGCAGCAGCGTCGCACCTATCAGATTAGAAGAACCCCTCGCACGCCGTGCGAGGGGTTGTCTTGAATTATGCGCTTTCCAGTTCCTTCACACCGCGCATACGCAGGCTTTTGGGGTCGTACATCGGTTTGAAGGATGCTTCTGCGTCGCAGAGTGTGCCTTCGACGTCAATCTGATAGCTGGAGGCGAGCATGTCTTTGATTGTTTGGCCTTTGCATGGCACGTAGCCAAGGCCGATAGCACCGCCCAGAGTGTGGCCGTAGTTGCCAGAGGTGAGGTAGCTGACGATTTCACCATCACGCAGGACAGGTTCGTTGTGATGCAGGAGAGGCTCTGCGTCTTTCAGCTTGAACTGCAGCATGCGGGATGACAGGCCTTCTTCTTTCTTACGAAGCACAGCATCCCTACCGATGAAGGATGGTTTCTTGGTGCTGACAGCAAAACCGAGGCCTGCTTCAAGAACATGGTCTTCCTCGGTTATGTCATGACCGAAGTGACGGAAGCCTTTTTCAATACGCAAAGAATCCATTGCGTGGAGGCCGCAGAGTTTCAGGTCAACGTCGGCACCTGCTTCCACCAAGGTTTCATAGGCATGAGCGGTCATATCAGTTGAGACATACAGTTCCCAGCCCAGTTCTCCGACATAGGAAACACGATGCGCACGAGCAAGGCCCATCCCGAGTTCAATCTCCTGCATCGTGCCGAAGGGATGATTTTCGTTGGACCAGTCGTGATTAGAGACCTTGGAGAGCAGCTCTCGCGATTTCGGCCCCATCACAACCAAGGTCGCTTCGCCCGATGTGACGTCTGTGATCACGACGTTTGCTCCGCCCTTGTGCTTGTTGAGCCAACTGAGTTCTCTGATAACAGTGGCAGCGGGAGTTACGAGCAGGTACGCGGTTTCAGAAAGGCGGGTGACGGTAAGATCGGCTTCAATACCACCGCGATCATTGAGGAACTGTGTGTAGACTATCTTGCCGATTGGCACAGACATATCTCCGCCGCACATATGATTGAGCAGGTCTTCTGCATCCGGGCCTTCCACGCGGATTTTCCCGAAGGAGGACATGTCGTAGAGACCGACATTGTCGCGGATGGCGAGGTGTTCTCGTTTGGAGTTTTCAAACCAGTTCTGGCGTTTCCAGGAGTAGTCGTAGGTTGGGTCCTGCCCCTGCTCTGCAAACCAATTGGCGCGTTCCCAACCAGCAACTTCACCAAAAGCTGCGCCTGCTTGCTTGAGATGTTCATGAAGTGGAGAACGACGGACACCGCGTGCTGTAGCTTTCTGGCGGAATGGGAAGTGATCAGCATAGAGCAGGCCAAGCGTTTCCTTGGAACGCTGATAGAGGAACGTTTTGTTGCCCATGAACGGCTGCATGCGCCGGATATCAACGTCGGAGATATCAAAGGGCGGATAACCATGCTCCATCCAATGCGCAAGCGCCATGCCTGCACCACCTGCCGATTGAATACCGATGGAATTGAAGCCAGCACAGACAAAGAAATTCTTCAGTTCCGGTGCTTCGCCCAGATTATAGGCATCATCCGGAGTGAAGCTTTCAGGGCCGTTGAAGAAGGTGTGAATGCCAGTCACTGCCAGCTCAGGGAAACGATTGACCGCTTGTTCCAGAATGGGTTCAAAGTGTTCGATGTCTTCTGGTAGCTGATCAAAGCAGAAATCATCGGAGATGCCCTGCATACCCCATGGCTTTGCGATAGGTTCAAAAGCACCAAGCAGGATCTTACCAGCATCCTCTTTGTAGTAAGCGCATTCATCTGGCACGCGCAGTGTGGGGAGTTGGGGAAGGCCTGCGATATTATCTGTGACCATATAGAAATGCTCACAGGCATGCAGCGGCACGTTGACAGCAGCCATTTTGCCCAGTTGGTGCGCCCACATACCAGCGCAGTTGACCACATAATCGGCTGCAATATGGCCTTGCTCATCACTGCCATCTCGCTGCCATGAGACACCGGAGACTGCACCATTCTTCTTAGCAATGCCTGTAACTTTAATGCCCTCAAACACCTGCGCGCCGCGTTGGCGAGCACCTTTGGCAAGAGCAAGCGCAATGTTACCCGGATCCCCCTGCCCATCCTTTGGCAGGTAAACAGCTGCTGTTACATCCTCAGCATTTACATAGGGGTAGCGATCCAGAAGCTCTGAGGTGGAGATTTCTTCTACTTCCACGCCAAACGCCCGAGCCATCGCAGCTGAACGCAGGATCTCGCTGCGGCGTTCTTCGGTCAAGGCAACTGTGATTGAGCCATTGCGGCGGAAACCGGTTGCGATTTCAGTTTCAGCTTCCAGCTCACCATAAAGCTCCTGCGAGTATTTTGCGAGACGCGTCATGTTTTTGGATGCTCGTAGCTGAGCGATCAGACCTGCTGCGTGCCAGGTGGTGCCGCAGGTGAGCTGCTTACGCTCCAGCAACACGATGTCCTGCCAGCCAAGCTTTGCCAGATGATACGCAACTGAGCACCCGGCAATGCCGCCACCAATGATCACGACACGTGCATTTTGCGGAATAGACTTCGTCATTGATCGCCTCCCCTCAACCAATTTGAAAAACAAAAGAAGAGCACAAATGTGCTCTTCTCAAAACAATACTTTCTTCGATCTATTCAGCCATGAGCGTTTTCCTCATTGCATCCACGATCTCATCAACGTGACTTCGCTCTGCAATGAACGCTGGTGCCAGAATGGCTGTGTCCCCCGTCCATTTGGCGTGACAGCCGTTCCAGAACAACCGCTTTTGCATCTCGTTGCCGCGGATGCCCGGTTTACCGGGAAGCGGGTGAACCTCTACGCCACCCATGAGCCCATAACCTCGAATATCCTTTACAATCGGGATATCCTGCAGGGACCAGATCGCATCAAGGAAGTAATCACTCAACTCGGCTGCCCGATCAAACAGCCCTTCTTCCTCATAGATCTTCAGCGTAGCCAGCCCTGCTGCACAGGCTGCAGGGTGCGCTGAGTATGTGTACCCGTGGAAGAACTCGATGGCATTTTCTGGTGCTGCTTCGGTGATGGTCTCATAAACCTGATCTGACGCAGCAACGGCTCCCATCGGGATTGCTCCGTTTGTGAGTGCTTTTGCCAATGTGATGATGTCTGGCATCACGTTGAACGCATCCACTGCAAACGGTTTGCCAAGACGACCGAAGCCAGTGATCACTTCATCAAACACCAGCAGAATGCCTTGCTCATCACAAATCTGGCGGACACGCTCCAAATAACCCTTTGGTGGGACGAGCGTTCCGGTAGAACCCGCGACAGGCTCAATGAACACAGCAGCGATCGTGGAGCCACCGTAGGTCTCACAGAAGCGCTGCAGATCATTTGCCAGTTCCACACCGGTTTCCGGTTGACCTCTTGTGAAGGCGTTTTCCTCGTTCCACGTATGGCGCATCATGACGATGTTTGGCATGACAACCGGGAAGGTTTCGCGGTTTTTGACCATACCTGCCAAAGAAACACCGCCCATATTCACACCATGATACGCCCGCTCTCGGGAGACAAAGCGCGTGCGCTGCGCATCACCGTTGGCACGATGGTAGGCCATGACCATTTTCAGCGCGGTATCAATGGCTTCGGAGCCCGAATTCACAAAGAACACGTGATTGAAAGGCTCCGGCATAATTTTGGTGAGTTTGGCTGCAAACTCAAAGGATGTCGGCTGGCCCAGCTGGAAGGGCGCTGTGTATCCGTTCTGCATCATTTGAGCATGAACGGCATCTGCAATTGACTTGCGCGCATGGCCTGCTGGCACGTTGAACAAGCCAGAAGACCCGTCTACCAGTCGGTCACCGTTCTGATTCCAAAGGTACATTCCCTCTGAACGGGTGATGAGACGCGGTGCGCTTTTAAATTCTTTGTTTGCGGAAAACGGCATCCAGTGTTGCTCAAGAGAATTGGTTTTCGCTTGTTCAATCGGCTCTGCAAGGACACTCATCTCGATCTTTCTCCTAGAACACTGAGTTATTCGCCAACAGTTCCCCAGAGGTACTGTGAGAAATATCTTGTCGTCGAAATAATAGGTCAGATAGGTCCAGTTGTTCTTGACCATAGAGCCAGATGAACTCATGCTGATACTTCGCTCGTGATTTGGAGGGAGGGGCCAGCCATGAGATACAGCTTGTTTTCCGTTGATCGGGATGACAGTACAACGCTGCAAAGTCAGATTAGGGAGATGCTCGTCTCTGCTATTCTTTCCGGCCAACTTGCTGAAAACACACCGGTTCCTTCAACGCGTGCGTTGGCGAAACGGTTAAGCGTTTCACGCAATACGGTCATGCTGGCCTATCAGGCACTGGCAGCGGATGGGTATTTAATCACCCGGGAACGATCCGGGTTTTATGTGTCGCCAGAGGTGATTGAGAATCTGGGGCAGTTGCCTGATCGGGTCCAACCCAAGGAGCAAGTACCCGGTGATCGTGTGGATTGGGCTACTAAATTGCGGCTCACACCGTCTACGCAATTCAACATTTTGAAGACTGAGAACTGGCACAGTTATCCCTATCCGTTCATTTACGGCCAAGTGGATCCGACGCTGTTTCCGATCAGTGCGTGGCGGGATTGTGTGCGTCAGACAATGAGCATCAAATGGCTGGATGCCTGGACGGATGATCGTTTTACGGCTGACGACCCGATGCTGATTGAGCAGATACAGCGACGCATTTTGATCCGGCGTGGCGTGATTGCCGAAGCTGATGAGATTCTGGTGACGATGGGCGCACAGAATGCCCTGTTTCTGATCGCGCATTTGTTTGTGAGACCGGATACACCTGTTGCGGTGGAAGACCCCGGATATCCCGATGTACGCAACATCATGCAGCTGCGCAGTTCTGATATTCGCGCCATTCCTGTGGATGAGGAAGGCATACGGGCAGACATGCTTGGGGATGCAAAGCTGGTTTATGTGACGCCGAGCCATCAGTTTCCCACCAACACCACGATGACGATGAAGCGACGCCGTGAAGTGCTGGAGTGGGCGGCTCAGTCCGATGCTCTGATTATTGAAGATGATTACGAGTACGAGACCAACTATCGCGGCCAGCCAACCGCTGCTTTGCGGTCTGTCGATGCATCCGGGCGGGTGCTTTATGTGGGAAGCCTTTCCAAGTCCATCATGCCGGGGCTGAGGATTGGGTTTATTGTGGCACCCAAGCCGGTGATAAAGGAAATCCGCGCCATGCGCCGACTGATGCTGCGGCATCCGCCGGGCAACAACCAGCGCAGTGTTGCGTTGTTTCTGGCGCAGGGCTCACAGGATGCGTTGATCAGCAAGCTGCACCATGCCTATTCAAGCCGCTGGAATGCGCTGAGCGAAGCTATGGAAACGCACTTTCCCGGCTGGGCGCAGGTTTCTGCGTTTGGTGGATCGTCCTTCTGGGTGAGCGGGCCACCTGAACTGGATGCGACAGTTCTTGGCCAAGAGGCGCTTAAGCAGGGTGTATTGATTGAACCGGGGAACGTGTTCTTTGCAGATGCGAACCAAGGTAAAAACTATTTCCGCCTTGGTTTTTCTTCAATCCACGCCGATAAAATTCCAAAGGGCATAGAATTACTATCGGAGACCGCAGATAAATTGTTGCATCGCAGCACAAAAAGTAGAAATTGCTCATATACATCGGCGTGAACATAGGATTCTTCGTTTATTTATACAGAGGAAACACTGTTATTGAGAGCCATCAAACTAATCTTCCGCAGAGATATTGGGAATAATATTGGCAGATTGGGCACTTATAAATGAATGGGGATCGAGAAATACTGTCTGGTTCCATCGGGATTCACAAACTGGCACTACCGGGACTTGCGGTTTCATAGTGTCCTCAATTGCTGAAAGCTTAGGTTTAAGAAGTCCCAATAATAAGGAACGCGCAAAAATAACGAGGGAATAAGAACTTAGCACCGCACAGGGGGAGAATAGAGATGGCATTGAAGAAGCTTGCAGGAAAACTGGCTCTTGCAGCAGGCATGGTCGCGAGCCTTGGTATAAGCTCTGCTCACGCGCTTGATAAAATCACCGTAGCCTATTTTCTGGAATGGCCCACCGCGAACCAAGCGGCTCAAATTGATAAGACCTATGACGAAGCACTGGGTCTGGAAGTTGAGTGGCGTGCATTCGGCAATGGAAACGAAATGGTGCAGGCCATGGTTTCCGGCGATGTGCAGATTGCGTACAGCAATGGGTTCGTACCTTTCGTTGTTGGTGTTTCCTCCGGTGCTCCAATCAAACTTGTCGGTGTCGCCGTGACTTATGCAGAGAACGACCTCTGCATCGTGCGCAATGACACCGGTATCACCAAAGCAAATGCCAAGGAGTTAGAAGGCAAGAAAGTTGCCACTCCAATCGGTAACGTCACCCACTACAAGCTGATCCGCACGCTGGACCATTTGGGCGTTGACCTCAACAAGGTGAACCTTGTGCAAATGAACCCGGCTGATGCAGCAGTTGCTGTTTTGCGCGGTGATGTAGCAATGGGCTGTGCCTTTGGTGGTGCACTTGACCGGATGAAAACGGTTGGCACCCCGCTGATGACAGGTGCGGAACAGGAAGCCGTTGGCATCAATACATTTGATGTGGTGAACGTGACCAGCGATTTTGCTGCGGAACATCCTGAGCTCGTGAAGAAGTTCATGGAAGTCACCAATCAGGCCAACACCGCTTACAACACAGACCCTAGTGCCATGTATGACAAGATTGCGCGCGCTGCGGGTATGGACATTGAGCCCGCGAAGAAGATGATCGCGAACTTTGGCTTCCCAACCAATGAAGAGCAGCTGAGTGAGAACTGGCTCGGCGGTGGCATTCAGGCTGCAGCAAAAGGCGTGGCGGATGTCATGGTTTCTGCTGGCGGACTTGATGAAGCGCTGGATGATTACTCCCAGTTCGTCGACGCAAGTTACCTTAAATAAAAGACTTTTGAAAATGGCGGGCAATGTCCCGCCATTCTTCCAATAAAAAGACCGGGCGAACCAGGCATTTTCCAAAGAACCGGGAGAAGCGCTTTGAGTGGAATAGTTGCCGACAATATCTCTATGGTGTTCACCCTTCCCAACGGTGATCAAGTCCATGCTCTCAACAACGTCAATTTGAATGTGAAGGACGGTGAAATCATCTCCGTTCTTGGTCCATCGGGATGCGGTAAAACAACTCTTCTCAACATCATTGCAGGCTTTCTTCGCCCTACCTCCGGGAAGATCATTCGTGAGAATGTGGAGGTGACTGGCCCTGGTTCTGACCGCGGAATGGTGTTTCAGCAGGGCGCTTTGTTTGAATGGATGACGGTTGAAAAAAACATCGCATTCGGACCGAAAATGGCTGGGCGGCCTGCAGCAGAGACCAAACGCAAAGTGGATGAGCTTTTGCAGATTGTTGGCCTGCAGGATTTTGGCAAAAAGCCTGTCTATCAGCTCTCCGGCGGCATGCAGCAACGCGTCGCATTGGCCCGCTGTCTTGCTAATGATCCGGAAGTGATCCTGATGGATGAGCCTCTTGGTGCGCTGGATGCTTTGACTCGCGAGAAGATGCAGAGCCTTGTGCTGAAGCTTTGGAAAGAGACGCGCAAGACCATCATTCTCATCACACACTCTGTTGAAGAAGCCTTGTTCCTTGGGGAGCGGCTTATCGTGATGGCCCCACGCCCAGGCCGTATTCTACGTGAGTACGAGTTGCCGTTTGCGGACCGCGGATTGGTAGAGAGCCCACGCCAGATCAAAGCTTCCCATGAGTTTGTGGAGACGCGTGAGGAAATCCTGTCCCTTATTTGGGGCATGGAAGAAGAGATTATGGGCAATGACCAAGAACTTGAACCAGCATAGGAGGCCAACATGAGCAAACACCATACACCGCCTTCAGGAGTCTCCGTCTGGCTCGGGCTCAAAGACAATGTTTTCACGCAGCAGAAGACCGTTCGCTTTGGTGATGCCAGCGCGGTTAATTCAGGTCGATTTTATTCGATCCTGACTGTTGTCATTCTGCTTTCTGCCTGGGGTATTGCCAGCGCACTCGGTATGCTGGAAAGCTTCTATTGGCCGTCAGTCAACGCAACTCTTGCCCGGATGGGCAAGTTGCTTTCTGAAGGTTTCCGTAATGTCGCCTTCTGGGATCACATTGGTATTTCGGTGTTCCGCGTCCTTGGAGGCGTGCTGTTAGGGGCACTTGTTGGCATTCCTCTTGGACTGGCCATGGGCCTTTCCTCTATTGCACGCGGGTTGTTCGATCCAATCGTGGAGTTCATGCGTCCGATCCCACCGCTTGCTCTGATTCCACTGATCATTCTGTGGTTTGGCATTGATGAGACTGCGAAGATCTTCCTGCTGTTTCTGGCGTCTTTGTTTATCATGACCATTGCAGCGCGATCTGGCGTAAACAGCGTCAAGATCACCAAGGTGCATGCTGCTTATTCGCTTGGAGCATCTCGTACACAGATCCTCTTTCATGTGATTTTGCCAAACGCACTGCCAGAGATTTTCACCGGTCTCAGAACCGCCATGGGCGTTTGCTGGGGCACTGTTGTTGCCGCAGAACTGGTTGCAGCGGACAAGGGCGTTGGTTCCATGATTATGATTGCAAAGAACTTTTTGCAAACGGATACGGTGGTAATCGGGATCATCGTCATCGGGCTCATCGGGTACACCATTGAGCTTGGTATGCGATATTTGGAACGCTTGCTCATTCCATGGCAAGGCAAAGGCTAATTGCAGCCAAAGGCTACTCAAAACCAGAAGGGAAGAGCTGAAGGGCTCTTCCCTTTTTTGCATATCTACTTTGTCCTGAAACCTTGACTATGAACAATTAGCGGTTGATTTTGTCCGTGGAAGCTCCCATTTTTTGAGAGTGGGGTTGAGAGCTATGTCAGTCTTCTTTTGCACGAACTCATCCTACAACAACTTAAAAATCTATCGCCTTTTGAAGAGCTGCTATTCCACGTGAGTTCCTTCTGCGGGCGAAACACCCAAAAGGCATTCAGCGCTTTAATTTTGTTGGCAGCAGACCTTTTGCGGCACCTGATCGTTTGAGGGAATTGTAATGAAGACCGTCGTAATTGCAGGCGCAACCGGCTATCTGGGCTCTTATCTCACCTCCTATTATCAGCGGGAGGGCTGGTGCGTCCGTGCTCTTGTTCGCAATGAACAGGTTGCCCGCACGAAGGGCCTTGAAGCCAGTGAGTTTTTTGAGGGTGAAGTCACTCAACCGAACAGCTTGATCGGGCTGATGGATGATGTTGACCTTGTCGTCTCTGCGCTTGGTATTACCCGCCAGAAAGACGGCTTGAGCTACAACGACGTGGATTTTCGTGCCAACAAGAATCTGCTTGATCTCGCAATAGAAAACAGTGTCCCTCACTTTGCGTATGTCCATGTGCTGAACGCGAGCAAACTGTTGAATGTGAAACTGGTACGCGCCAAGCAGCACTTTGTTGAGGTACTTCAGTCGGCCCCAATCAAAAGCACAGTTATTTCTCCAAGCGGCTACTTCTCCGATATTGAGGAGTTCTGGGACATGGCGAAATCTGGCCGGGTTTACATGTTTGGTTCTGGAGACTTCCGCATCAATCCGATCCACGGGGCAGACCTCGCCGCAGCTTGCTTTGAGATTATCGAAGAAGGCCAAGTCTATGCCGAAGTTGGCGGACCAGTGAAGTACACGCACAACGAGCTGGCTGAGATCGCCTTTAAGAGCTTGAGCAAGAAAACCAAGATCACGCATTTACCCAATTGGGTCAGCGTTACCCTTCAGCGGGCGCTGGAGACATTCACTTCCGTGAAAACATATGGGCCGATCCAGTTTTTCCTGAGTGCCATGCGAATGGATATGATCGGGAAATGCTACGGCAAAATCCGGTTGGAAGATCACTTCGCTCAATTGGTGCAAAAGGAAAAGCAGAATACCGGTTAGATCCCTCTAATTGAAAGTAGGGATTGCTGAACTGCGTGTTGCCATACGATAGCGACTTCCGGGGTGCACAAGGCGCACATAGGTTATGCCCTGCCCTGAAATCCATGTGCGACGCTCAATTGTGAAAACAGGCTCACACTCTTGTAGCTGCAGAAGCCGTTGCTCTTCGGCAGTAGCTTTGTCAGCGCGGAAGACGTGTTCAATATTTGGGTGTGGGACGCGTTGTAGCAGCCATTCATTTGGGCCGATATCCGCGAAACTCTCCTGCGAAGCTTCTGGCAATGCAGAAATATTGATCCAACGCACATCAAGTTGCTGCGGAATGCCGTCACCATAATGCAAGCTTTTGAGAAAAAGAGCTTTCTCGTTTTGCTCCAATCCAAGCTGGGTACGAACATCTTCCGGCGGCAGCGCTTCCAGGCGCTCCAGTAATAGGTACTTATAAGACTGATCTTTGTTTTCGATTTCTTGCCGGATCACTGGAATAGAAATGGTTGCAGGATGGGATTTCGGCTGAACGACACGGGTTCCAGCTTTGCGGCGACGTTCAACCAGTCCGGCATCCGCGAGCTCTCGCATGGCACGGTTGACTGTTGATCGAGTGCACCCGAACTCCTCAGAAAGCGCTTGCTCGCTTGGCAACAAATCACCTGGCTGCCATTGCTGGCTGGTGATCCGTTCCTGCAAGATGCCTCTAATTTCCTTATAGGATCGCAAGCGCTTGTCCTGTCATTTTCAAATGAGATTGATTGCGGCGTTGTTAGGCTGCTTCCAGCAAAACTGCAAGCTGTTCTCTGTATTTAGCCGTGATAGCTGCGCGGTGGATGTGCTGCCCATCTTTCACCATGTGGCGCCCAGCTGACCAAACATCAGTCACGACACGGTCATCACCTGCAAAGATCCAATAATCGAGATATTGGTCGGGTTTCAGGCCGGCAAACTCAACACGAGTGGTGTCGATTGCAACCACATCAGCCAAATGCCCTTCCTTCAGCTCTCCCGTGTTGCGACCAAGTGCTTGTGCGCCGCCTTTTGCAGAAGCCTGATACATGGCGGTACCGACAGAGCCTTCTCCGCGCAACATGATATTGCGAGACTGATCACGCAGGCGTTGGCTGTATTCGAGAATGCGCAATTCTTCAGAGAGCGAGATGCGCAGGTTACTGTCTGAGCCCACGCCATAGACGCCGCCAGCTTCGATAAATGTTGGTCCGTTGAAGATGCCGTCGCCGAGGTTTGCCTCTGTGATTGGACAGAGACCTGCGACTGCACCTGCTTTTGCCATGGCTACTGTTTCTTCTGTAGTCATGTGGGTTGCATGCACAAAACACCAATTGCCTTGCACATCAACATTGCTCAATAACCATTCGATTGGCCGTGCACCCAGCCACGCCTGAATAGCTTCCACTTCCTTCATCTGTTCTGAGATGTGGATGTGAACTGGCTTGCCCGTAAACGTAGCTGCGATCTCACGCAACTGCGATGGATTGGTTGCCCGTAGTGAGTGTGGTGCAATGCCGACCTGACAATCAGCAGGAAGATGAGCTGCCAGCGTTTTCGATGCTTGCTCAATGAGTTGCAGATGACGTTCCAGATCATTACCAAACCGCAGTTGACCGCCCGTGAGTGGCTGTTCGCCTGCTCCGCCATAGGAATACAGCACCGGCAGATGCGTGAGGCCAATGCCTGTCTGGCTGGCAGCTGCAAAGATGCGATCACTCATTTCTGTGAGGGTGTCGTATGGCGCTCCGTCAGCTTGGTGATGGAGATAGTGGAATTCACCCACACTGGCGTAGCCAGCCTCTAACATCTCCATGTAGACCAATGCCGCGATTGCCTCAGCTTGCTCCGGGCGTAACTGACCCAAGAAGCGATACATGAGCTCACGCCAGGTCCAGAAACTGTCTTTCCCCTTTTGGCGCACTTCTGTCATGCCAGCCATTGCACGTTGGAAGGCATGTGAATGCAAGTTGGCTGGAGCAGGACAGATCATTCTGTTTTTGCCAGCAACCTCTTCGCCTTCAGGTATTACCCCAGACTCAACAGCTTTGATTGCGCCGTTGTCGTCCAAGCGCAAACGCACATTTTCCGTTAGACCGGTGGGAAGTAAAGCCTGCCCTGCAAAGATGGTTTTCATTGCTCACTCAATAGGTTTGATGTGAAACGATGATCAGTTCAGATCATTTTTTGCCCTAATAAGCATATACATAAATGCAACTCATACAACCATATCATTTTTCTAAGATATCACCATATAATGCGTTAAATGGCTGAATTTAGCTATTTATCCAAACACCTCAGGCGCAGTAGCTCGAGAATTACGCACATTGCACATTTTTTATGTATAGACATTAAGTGATTTCCATGTAGATTTTTACTGAAGTGAATTCACGTGGAATCTCGGGAGGGTCCATGACAAGCGGGAGAACCGTACTCACCAACCTGACAGCTGCAACTCTTTCTGAGCAGTCGGATGGTTATGGCCTGATCCATTGTGCAGCAATTGCCATTGAAGACGATAAGATCTGCTGGATTGGTCCTGAGCTGGAGTTGCCCGAGGACTGGAAAGGCACTGCGCAAACGGACCTTGGCGGGCGCCTTGCAACACCGTCTCTCGTTGATTGCCACACGCATATTGTCTATGGCGGTTCCCGTGCTCGTGAGTTTGAGATGCGGTTGAATGGCGCGACCTACGAGGAGATTGCCCGTGCCGGTGGCGGTATCCGTTCGACTGTTGCTGCAACACGTGCTGCCAGTGAAGATGAACTGTTAGCCGATGCATTGCCACGCGTTGACGCATTGTTGGCGGAGGGTGTGACACTTCTAGAGATTAAGTCCGGTTACGGGCTGGATCTGGAAACCGAGCTGAAAATGCTGCGAGTTGCGCGAAAGATTGGTGAGCTTCGGCCAGTTAAGGTCCTGACCACCTTCCTCGGTGCTCATGCGTTGCCGCCTGAGTATGAAGGGCGCAGTGATGCCTATATCAGCTTTGTTTGCGATGAAGTGCTCCCGGCTGTTCAGGCAGAGAACCTTGCTGATGCAGTTGATGCGTTCTGTGAAGGGATTGCATTTTCACCTGAGCAGGTGAGCCGTGTGTTTGACTGGGCGCAAGAGCTTGGCCTGCCAGTCAAAATTCATTCTGAGCAACTTTCTAATCTCGGTGGCACGGCTATGGCAGCCAGCCACAAAGCGCTTTCCGCTGATCATCTGGAATATCTGGACACCGCCGGTATTGCGAGCATGAAGGAAGCTGGAACTGTTGCCGTTCTGTTGCCAGGTGCATTTTACTTCCTGCGAGAAACCCAACATCCTCCGCTTCAGGAATTACGCGATGCTGGTGTCTCTATTGCTCTGGCGACAGATGCCAATCCTGGGTCCTCTCCCCTCACCTCGCTTTTGCTGTGCATGAATATGGCATGCACCCTGTTCCGCATGACACCGCAGGAAGCGCTGGCTGGGATTACTCGCAATGCAGCGCAAGCGCTTGGGCAAGCGGAGACGTGCGGAACATTGGAAGCTGGCAAGCAGGCAAACATTGCGATCTGGGATGTGAAGGAGCCAGCTGAACTGGCCTACCGGATCGGGTTCAACCCACTGAACCGCCTGTATTTCCTCGGCAAAAACATCACAAAAACACAAGCAAATTAAGCACTGAGGCATTCATGACGACTTCCCCTACCGTCTCTTCCAAACTTAAACTGGTTTTAAAGCCGGGAGAAATTGCGCTCTCTCAGCTTCAGCAGATCTATCGCACCGAGGCCAATGTAGAACTGGACCGCTCTTGCAAAGAGGGCGTTGAACGGGCTGCTGCTGTTGTGCATGCAGCGGCGCAGGGCGATACACCAGTGTATGGGGTGAATACGGGATTTGGGAAGCTCGCTTCTGTCAAAATACCCGGTGATGATACTGCTACCTTGCAGAGAAACCTCATTCTTTCACATTGCTGCGGCGTTGGTGATGTGTTGCCGCAAAACATTGTGCGTTTGGTGATTGTGCTGAAACTCGCGTCGCTGGGTCGTGGTGCATCTGGTGTGCGATGGGAGTTGATTGAGTGTCTTGAGCAAATGCTGGCGCACAATGTTGTGCCAGTGGTGCCGGGTCAGGGAAGCGTTGGCGCTTCAGGTGACTTGGCCCCGCTTTCTCACGTTGCTGCTGTAATGCTCGGTGAAGGAGAGGCCTTCTTTGGTGGCGTTCGTGTATCCGGCAAGGAAGCGATGCAGCTTGCTGGCATTCCAACTATTCAGCTGGCAGCAAAAGAAGGCCTTGCGCTGATCAATGGCACGCAAGTGTCTACCGCGTTGGCACTCGCTGGTTTGTTCCAGGCCCATCGCCTTGCGAAGACTGCGTTGATTACCGGCGCTATGTCTGTAGATGCGCTGATGGGTTCGGGCGCTCCGTTCCGCCCTGAGATCCATGAGTTGCGCGGTCACAAAGGCCAGATCTCTGCTGCCGCGACCATTCGCGAGTTGATGTCTGGCTCAGCCATCCGCGAAAGCCACCGCGAAGATGATGAGCGCGTGCAAGATCCGTATTGCCTGCGCTGTCAGCCGCAGGTGATGGGCGCTGTGTTAGGGCTTCTGGCTCAGGTTGCTTATACGCTCGAGATTGAAGCCAATGCGGTGACTGATAACCCGCTTGTCTTCAAAGACGGCTCCATTGTTTCTGGCGGCAACTTCCATGCTGAGCCTGTAGCGTTTGCTGCTGATCAGACCGCGCTTGCTATTGCGGAGATCGGTGCAATCTCGCAACGGCGGATTGCGACGCTCGTTGATCCTGCACTGAACTACGGTCTGCCGCCGTTCCTGACGCCAAATCCAGGGCTCAATTCCGGCTTTATGATTGCGGACGTGACCTCAGCAGCCCTTTACAGCGAGAACAAGCAGCGTGCGGCTCCGTGCTCCGTGGATTCAACGCCGACCAGTGCCAATCAGGAAGACCATGTTTCCATGGCAACCCATGCTGCACGGCGTCTGATTGATATGAATGCCAACCTTTCCCAGATCATCGGCATTGAACTGCTGATGGCCGCTCAAGGCATTGAGTTCCGTGTTCCGCTCAAAACCAGCCCAATATTGCAGGAAGTTATCGCAGCTGTACGCACTGAGGTGGAAGAGCTGGAAGACGATCGCTACATGGCGCCAGATCTGGAAAAAGCGGCAGAGCTTGTTGCTTCTGGTCGAATTTTTGATGCGGCCAGCAAAGCTCGGTTTTTCAAGCTAGAGGAGGCCTAATTGACCTATTCCTTCTCCCCCCTGATCAAACGCGGCGACAGCCCGATTGTTCTGGCCCAGCCGCATGGTGGCACAGATGTACCGCTGACTATCTGGGACAGGTTCAACACCGTGGGACAAGCGCTGGCCGATACGGACTGGCACATCAACCGCCTTTATGATGGTCTGCTGGAAAACGCGAGTGTGATCCAGACACCCGTGCATCGTTATGTGATTGATGCCAACCGTGATCCGGCAGGTGTCTCACTTTATCCAGGACAGAACACGACTACGCTTTGCCCGCTGACTGACTTTGACGGACGCCCTATCTATCGAGATGGGCAAGAGCCGTCTAATGATGAAGTTGAGGAACGACGCACCAGTTTTCACGCACCGTATCACGAGGCGATTGCCGAAGAGCTGGAGCGTGTTCGGCAGAAGTTTGGTGTTGCTGTTCTTTACGACTGCCACTCCATCCGCTCTAACATCCCTTTTTTGTTTGAAGGCGAACTGCCAGTCTTCAACATTGGCAGTAATGTTGGACAGACATGCGCTCCGATGATTGAGCAGATCACCGTTGAGGCCTGCCGTGCAGATGTCAACGTGGAAACGGTGGTCAACGCCCGCTTTAAAGGTGGCTGGACCACACGCCATTACGGACAGCCTGAGACTGGCATTCACGCCATTCAGATGGAGACGGCGCAGCGGGCCTACATGTTTGAGCAGAGCCCGTGGGCTTACGCTCCAGAGCGCGCGGACAAGACACGCGCCACTCTCAAATCCATTCTTACTCAGTTAGAAGCGCAGGCCCTTGCAGGGGCATTTTCAAACGCCAGTACAAGTCGCTAAAGTTGACACTTTAGCCATTGTTTTAACGCGTATTCCTACCTGAAAACCGGAAACCACTTTTCGGGAATACGCTAACGGAGCCGACAATGACCGATACGCTCACCCAAGACCCTCGCAAGAATACGCGCGATATCTTTCCACCAACCGGGCCAGAGTTGAATGCCAAGAGCTGGCTGACGGAAGCACCGTTGCGCATGCTTATGAACAACCTGCACCCTGATGTGGCTGAAAACCCGCATGAGCTGGTGGTGTATGGTGGCATTGGCCGTGCTGCGCGCACCTGGAAAGATTTCGACACCATTGTCGATAGCCTCAAAAAGCTGGAAGCTGATGAAACCCTGCTGGTTCAATCCGGCAAGCCGGTTGGCGTGTTCCGCACACACGAAAATGCACCTCGCGTTCTGATCGCCAATTCCAACCTTGTACCGCATTGGGCGAACTGGGATCACTTCAACGACCTGGATAAAAAGGGTCTGGCAATGTACGGCCAGATGACTGCGGGCTCATGGATCTACATCGGCTCTCAGGGCATTGTTCAGGGCACATACGAGACCTTCGTTGAGGCAGGCCGTCAGCACTATGGTGGAGACCTGAAAGGCAAGTGGATCCTGACTGGTGGCCTTGGCGGTATGGGTGGCGCTCAGCCGCTTGCTGCGGTCATGGCTGGAGCGTCTTGTTTGGCCGTTGAGTGTAACGAAGACAGCATCGATTTCCGCCTGCGCACCAAATACGTCGATGAGAAAGCCAAGACGCTTGATGAAGCGCTGGAGATGATTGAGCGCTGGACTGCGGCTGGTGAAGCCAAGTCTGTTGGCTTGCTCGGCAATGCCGCTGACATCTTCGCTGAACTGGTTGAGCGTGGTGTTCGTCCAGATATCGTGACAGACCAGACGTCTGCTCATGACCCGATCAATGGCTACCTGCCACAGGGCTGGACCATGGCGCAGTGGAAAGAAAAACGCGAGAGCGATCCGAAGGCCGTTGAGAAAGCGGCCCGTGCCTCCATGAAAGTACATGTGAAGGCGATGCTGGACTTCCATGAACGCGGTGTTCCAACAGTTGATTACGGCAACAACATCCGTCAGATGGCGTTTGAAGAAGGCTTAGAGAACGCCTTCGACTTCCCAGGATTTGTCCCTGCCTACATTCGTCCGTTGTTCTGTAAAGGTGTTGGTCCGTTCCGTTGGGCTGCGCTTTCAGGTGATCCGGAGGACATCTACAAGACAGACCAAAAGGTGAAGGAACTCATTCCTGATGATCCGCACCTGCACAACTGGCTGGATATGGCGCGAGAGCGTATCTCCTTCCAGGGGTTGCCAGCACGTATCTGCTGGGTTGGCCTTGGACAGCGTCACCGCCTCGGGCTCGCGTTTAACGAGATGGTTCGCAATGGCGAGCTGAAGGCTCCTGTCGTGATTGGTCGTGATCATCTGGATTCCGGCTCTGTAGCGTCGCCAAATCGTGAAACGGAATCCATGATGGATGGCTCTGATGCTGTTTCTGACTGGCCGCTGCTTAATGCGCTGTTGAACACTGCTTCTGGCGCAACATGGGTGTCTCTGCACCATGGCGGTGGTGTTGGCATGGGCTTTTCCCAGCATTCCGGCATGGTGATTTGCTGTGACGGAACAAAAGAAGCTGATGAGCGTGTTGGCCGTGTGCTGTGGAATGACCCTGCGACAGGTGTCATGCGCCATGCGGACGCAGGCTACCAATTGGCAATTGATTGCGCCAAGGAGAATGGTTTGAACTTACCATCTCTAGGTAAGTAACTGACTCGGGAGCACAAACCTTTCCTGATTGAGTCAGCTACTCCATTTCCGGGCAAACTGGTCTAGCCGCGTATTCTGGCATTCCAGACTTTAAACAAAAACCGATGAGGGACCGCAGTTCGCGGCCCCTTGTTATTCTAATTTTTGAGGGGAAAAATTATGAAAAGACGTGATTTTCTTAAGGGTGCAGGTGTTGCAGCAACTGGCGTCGCCGCTGCTTCTGCTCTGGCAGCTCCGGCTGTTGCTTCCGACAAGATCAAGTGGAAGATGGTCACCTCGTGGCCAAAGAACCTTCCGGGTCCTGGCGTTGCAGCGCAGATGCTTGCAGACCGTATCACCATGCTTTCCGGTGGCCGCATTGAGGTAAAACTCTATGCAGCTGGTGAGCTGGTTCCGGGTCGTGGTGTGTTTGATGCAGTATCGGAGGGAACTGCTGAACTTTACCACTCTGTTCCGGCATATTGGGGCTCTAAATCCAAAGGCTTCCTGCTGTTCGGATCTCAGCCATTTGGTTTGACCGCAGATGAGCAATATGGCTGGATGGCGCATGGTGGCGGTCAGGCTCTCTATGATGAGATGTATGCCCGCTTTAACCTTAAGCCGTTCCTGTGTGGCAACTCTGGCCCGCAAGCAGCTGGTTGGTTCCGCACCGAGATCAACTCTGCTGAAGACCTGAAAGGTCTGCGTTTCCGTACCACTGGCCTTGCTTCTGAAATGTGCACCAAGATGGGTATGGCAGTTCAGGCTATGGGTGGCCGTGACATGTTCCAGGCCCTGCAGACTGGCACACTGGATGCGGGTGAGTTTATTGGTCCTTGGACAGACTCAGCTCTGGGCTTCTATCAGGTAGCCAAGAACTACTACTTCCCGGGCGTAGGCGAGCCAAGCTCCGCAGAAGAATGTGCAGTCAACTCCGAGGCTTATAATGCGCTACCAGATGACCTCAAGCAGGTTGTCGCGTTCGCTTGTTCGTCGCTCTATAACGATGTTTGGACAGAGTACACCACCAACCACGCGAAGGCTTTGAAGAAGCTGGTTGCTGAAAAAGGTGTGATGGTGAAGAACCTGCCAGAAGACGTTCTACTGGCAATGGGGAACGCTGCTGGTGAAGTCATCGGTGAACTGCGTGAAAATGACGACGAGCTGGTGAAGCGCATCACAGAGAGCTTCCTCACCTACCGTGAATCCATGAAGGAATACAAACCTCTGGCAGACAACGGCCAGATGAATATGCGCCTTCTGGACATCAACTACGGTTAAGCTGCAGTCTTCTGGCTAACTCCCGGTTTGTCAGAATTTTCCGCGCAATACTCAGTCGGGGTACATCACCCCGGCTGCTCTCCTGCTTTCGTCAGTTTAGTGCGCCCCTTTCTCCGAAAATCAGTATCTATTTTTCGAAGGGGTGCTCTAGAAAGCCAAGAAAAAACTCTGGCCTGATCGGATCCCACCGATGACCTCTGTTGTTTTGAAACTCGACGCTATCAACCGTCTGGTTGGTCATACCATTCGCTGGTTTGCGTTGTTTATGCTGCTTTTACAGTTCGCGATTGTTTTGCTGCGTTATCTGTTTGGCATCAGCTACATCTTTCTCGGCGAAGGAGTGCTTTACATGCACGCCGCTGTTTTCATGCTTGGCGCGGGCTACACGCTTCTGGCTGACAAGCATGTGCGCGTCGACATCTTTTACGGGCAGGCCTCTCCCAAGGCCAAAGCCATTATCAACCTGATCGGTGCTTTGCTCTTTTTGCTGCCAACTGTTGGGCTGCTGCTTTGGATCAGCTGGCCGTTTGTTTACAACAGCTGGAAGATCCTAGAGGGGCCGATCTCTGTTGGCGGCATTCCTGCGAGCTTTCTGCTTAAGAGCCTTATTCCAGCATTCTGCGGCCTTCTGATCATTCAGGGTGTTTCTGGTATTTTGCGCGATGGCCTCTTCTTGTGTGGTGTTGATGTTGAGGAGCCAAAGCTGTGATTGAGTTTCTCGATATCTTTATGTTCGCGGGCCTGTGCTTTGCAATTTTGCTGGGTTACCCAGTTGCCTTCACGATTGCTGGTGTTGCCGTTCTCTTCGCTGTTCTTGGCGCGCTGGCTGGCACATTTGATACAGGCCTGCTGGGTGCGCTTTCGCAGCGCATTTTTGGCACGATGACAAACAACGTGCTGATTGCGATCCCACTCTTTGTGTTCATGGGCCTGGTGCTTGAACGCAGCCGCATTGCAGAGGATCTGCTGGAAGAGATGGGCAAGCTGTTCGGTTCTCTTCGTGGTGGTTTGGGTATTTCCGTTGTGCTCGTTGGTGGGTTGCTCGCAGCTTCCACTGGTATTGTGGGTGCGACAGTGGTGACGATGGCGCTGATTGCGTTGCCCACCATGCTGCGAAATGGCTACGATCCGAAACTTGCTGCTGGCACGGTTTGTACAGCTGGCACTCTAGGGCAGATCATTCCGCCCTCAACACTTCTGATCATCCTTTCTGAGGTGATGTCCAACGCCTACCAGCAAGCCCAGTTTGCTGAGGGCAAGTTCACGGTGGAGACAATCAGTGTGGGGCAGACCTTTGCTGCAGCACTGGTGCCCGGATTGATGCTGGTAGGCGTTTACATCGTCTACCTGCTTGTCCGCGCTTATCTTCAACCTAGCTGTGCGCCTGCTATGGACAAGCAAGTGCTGGGTACAACTTCAGTGCGCCGGATTGCATCTGTGCTCATTCCACCGGTGGCTCTGATTATTGCAGTTCTGGGCTCAATTTTGGGCGGTGTCGCGACACCAACGGAAGCTGCTGCGGTTGGTGCAGTGGGTGCTTTGCTGTTGGCGGGTTTCCGGCTGAGCAATGGGAAGTCTAACGTGCTGCTTGGAGCGAGTGTTGTGGCTCTGCTGGCGGTGATCGCGCTGGCTGGGATGACAACCATCCGCTTGCAACGCAGCGAGTTGACTGTCGCTGATTATGGCCTTGCTGGTGTTGCGATTGTGCTGTTGATCATCGGCATCAGCGGTCTGCTGCAGAGTGTGATGCGTATGTGGCGGTCTCAGTTGCTTGCGCCAGTGATGACCAACACGCTCTCCATTTCAGCAATGATCTTTGCCACAATTATCGGGGCGAGCGTGTTCTCTCTGATTTTCCGCGGTCTTGGAGGTGACGCTCGCATTGAAGAGCTAATCTCTGCAATGCCGGGCGGTGAGTTGGGTGCCCTGCTGTTTGTGATGGCGCTGATCTTTGCCCTAGGCTTCTTCATGGATTTCGTAGAGATCTCTGTGATCCTGCTGCCGATTGTTGGCCCTACCCTGCTGATGATGGGTTTTGATCCGGTCTGGCTTTCTGTGATGATCGCCATCAACCTGCAGACCAGCTTTCTGACACCACCATTTGGATTCTCGCTATTTTACCTACGCGGGGCGGCGCCGCCTGAGATCACAACAGGCATGATCTACAAAGGCGTGCTGCCTTACATCCTGTTGCAGATAGTCGGGATGGGGCTCGTCTGGTTCTTCCCTCAGATTGCGACCTGGCTGCCCTCGGTCTTATTCTGATCGCAGAGTATCCTTGGAAACTGGGAAAGGCTGGATATAGCGTCCAGCCTTTTTTATGGGCTCATCTCCATAAAGCTCTCCGGTGGAATCCACGTTTCCGGCATATGCTTGTTCGCCCACCGGCACATTTCCTGAAGCACCGGTAGGATGTCCCTGCCCCGATCAGACAGCAGATACTGATAGCGTTTGGGATTCGTTTGATAGAGTTCTTTGACGACCATACCAGCCGCTTCCAACTGATTGAGGCGGACGGTCAGAACGCTGGTTGTGATCTTTTCCGGCGAGCTTAAGAACTCAGAGAAAATCTTTTTCCCATTGAACATATCCCGCAGGATCAGGAGACTCCAACGGTCTCCTACAATATCCAGCGTATTTGCGATCGGGCAGCCGGAACGGTTTTCGGTTGACATACCGCCAATCTCTCCTATTGTGAATAGTGACTTGCAATTTACAAGTTACTAAATCATCCCTCAACTCTGATTAAGGATAGTATCATGGAAAGCGCATTTACAGGGTCCTGCCTTTGCGGGAATGTACAGCTGAAATCAACAATGAAGCCGCAGATGGCCGCACATTGCCACTGTGATGATTGTCGCAAGTCATCAGGAACAGGGCACTGTACTCATGCAGCCCTGCCCAAAGAAGCGGTTGAAGTGACTGGGGAGCTCACATTTTTCGACAAACCAGCAGACAGTGGAAACGTGGTCACGCGGGGCTTTTGCCCAACCTGCGGAAGTGCTGTTTACTCACTCAACTCATCCATGACAGATCTGATCTTTGTGCGCGCGTCTGCTGTTGATCAGCCGGAGGTCATCGAGCCTCAAGTAAACGTGTATTCCAGCAGAGCACCGTCCTGGGATGAGATTGATCCGAAGCTTCCAGCTTTCCCAGAAATGCCTCCGCAAGGCTCACGAGACGTTATTGAAGAAGGCGTTAGCAGCTAACGCTTCATTCCTGTGATGCAGGTGCGCGTTCACCCCCAACGTAGCGCGGCCTGTTTTTCTAGAGCAAATAGAAACGGGGGGAGCAATGCTCCCCCCGTCGCAGGCAATTCAGAGATTAAGGAAGAAAACTCTCTTACATTGCCAAGGAGATAAAGATACCCGCGATCGCTGCGCTCATGAGGTTGGAGCAAGTTGCTGCCAACAGAGTGCGAGGACCGTACTTCGCGATGAAGTTCATGCGGTTTGGAGCCAGAACACCCAGACCACCGATAAGAATACCCATGGAAGAGATGTTTGCGAAGCCGCAGAGAGCGAAGGAAACGATTGCTTTGGTCTTTTCCTGAATAACCGGCAGACCCATGTCCATTGCTGTGGCATCGACGAGGTAGTTCTTCAGGTCGAGGTACGCTACGAACTCGTTTACGACCAGCTTCTTACCGATCAGAGAACCTGCAACACCGATGTCAGCCATTGGAACACCCAGCAGGTAAGCGATTGGAGCGAAGATCCAGCCGAGGATCATTTCCAGAGACAGGCTGAAGCCAGCCAGATCACCAACGCCGCCGAGGATCAGGTTCACCAGAGTGATGAGACCGATCATTGCAACAAGGTTTGCACCGATCGCACCAGCAAGCTGAAGACCATTCATTGCGCCCTGACCAGCAGCAGCCAGCACGTTTTCTGGCTTTTCGTCGCCAAAGTCAGCGCTTGTGTCGACTGTGTAGTTCACTTCCTTGGTTTCAGGCATGATGAGTTTTGCGAAGAGCAAACCGCCTGGTGCAGCCATGAAGGACGCAGCCAGCAAGAATTCGATCTTAACACCCATCAGCGCGTAACCACCAAGAACGGTACCAGCAACAGACGCCATACCGCCACACATGATAGCGAAGAACTCACTATCAGACATCTTAGGCATGTAAGGCTTCACAACCAGTGGAGCTTCTGTCTGGCCAACAAAAACGTTGGAAACTGCAGACATGGATTCTGCCTGAGATGTGCCGAGCAGTTTCGCCATGCCACCGCCAATGACACGAATGACGACCTGCATAACACCGAGGTGGTACAGAACTGCAATCAGAGCGGAGAAGAAAATAACGAGGCAAAGCACGTTGAAGGCAAACACGAAGCCAACAGTTTCAGAAAGTGAACCATTGGTGAGGTTGCCGAAAAGGAAGTTAACGCCGGAACGACCACTGTCGATCACACCGGAAATGCCCTTTGACATTGCGTGAAGAATAGCACGGCCAGCTGGAACGTAGAGCACGAAAGCGCCGATACCAATCTGTAGAGCCAGCGCACCACCTACGGTGCGGAGATTGATCGCTTTGCGATTGGTTGAAACCAATACAGCAATAACAATCAGTGTAGCGATGCCAAGAAAACCAGTTGCGAACATTATGAGCTCCTCCCAGAGGCTCTGAGGTAAGTTGTTGATTATGGTTGGGGAGAAATTTGAAGCGCCGGAAGGCGACTAACCGTACCCACCTTCACGTGGACAGTTGAGATGGCCACCCGCATCCAACAAATGCTTTGTCATTGAAAAACAATGCAAAACACCTGCGATTGTAGAACCTTCTGGAGCTTCATCGGGAATTGTCAGCGCTGAGGTCATACACACGGTGGGAGTTCGTGCATACGAGCCGTCAACCTCTGTGAAAGCGCGGCATACGACAGGCGCAGTACACTCACCTTGCGTAGGTGCGAATGTGAACTGACCCGATTGCATAGTTTGCCTCACCTTTTATTTAATTCCCTTTGGTGAGGGCAACCTAGTTGCCTGAGAGGCAATTATTAAGTTTTTTAAATATATCAATCGTTTCGAACTTCGAAACAAACTAGAAAATATTACGTAGAAAACCATGCCACATACGGATTATTTCGTAGATTATAGTTCTTACAGAACATATATAATAAAAATAGTAGAACTTTAAGAGCTACAACCTAGAACAAAATAAGAATAACAAAACAAGTTCATGCACGATCTAATCACATCAGGCCGCATTACTTTGCGAATGCTGCGTTACTTCCATCAAGTGTCAGTAAGTGGGCATTTTGGGCGTGCGGCAGAAGAGCTGCATATTTCTAAGTCACCTATGTCCATACAAATCAAAGAGTTGGAGGTTGCCCTTGGTCTTTCTCTCTTTCAGCGTGACTCTCGAAATGTTTCTCTGACTGCTGCAGGGCGCGTGCTGAAACGTGAGTGCGAGCAGATTTTCAACACATTGGATTACGCTATCACCAACACCCAGCGGCAGGGACGTGCGGAAAACTCGACCCTCAGCATCGGGATGGTGAGCAGTGCCTTTCTGGATGGATTTGCGAACCTGCTCTCTGATTTCAAGAGCAAGCATCCGGATTGTTCTCTGAATTTCACCGAGTTAGCGCCCAATCAGCAGAAAGAAGCGCTGGATGGTGGCATCATTGATCTGGGTATCTGCCGCTATGGCGATACACTCAATGAGCCTGCCTTAAACTCAAAAGTATTGGTGAGAGAAAACCTTACACTGGCAGTGCCTAGTACGCACCCTCTCAAGGATCGCAGGGTGGTGGGACTGGAAGAGCTAAAAGATGAGGAAATGGCTGTTTTGGACCGGAGCATGTCCAACTCGACGCCGTTTTTGATTGCAAGATGTAAAGATCAGGGCTTCTACCCTAAAGCTGCCTTTGAGGTTCAGGAGCCAAGTACCTTGTTGGCGCTGGTTGCTTCTGGTCAGGCGATTGCTTTAGTCAGCGACTGTTTTCGTAGTCAGAAATCCAAGAACGTACGTTTCATTCGCTTGAAGGAAGACATTCCGGCAGATCTTTGCGCAATTTACAAAAAGAACTATGAAACCGATATATTACGTAAGTTTCTGCAGTTCATCGAGTTTGACTACAAACCGCAGATTGATGAGAACTGAGGGAAGCCTGTATGTCCCCTCAGTTTATGACCTAAGCAGTTTCCTGTTCAGAGATGCTGACGTCCATCCGCTTTCCTGTATCAGCATTGAAGAGATGTACGCCTGACAACGTAAGCTCCACGTAGACCTGGTCACCAGCTCGGCGCGTTATCTCCGGATCTTCACGAACAACCATTTGCTCGCCAGTCTCTAACTCAACATGCACATAGGTGGTGTCTCCCAGATATTCTTCCAGCAAGACTTCTGCCTTCAGATAGCTCTCCGCTGCTTGATCATGCAAAATGCCATGGGAAGAACGGATGCCGAGTGTGACGTTAGCGGGGATGACGGAGGCATTGTTGGAGATTGGAAGGAGTGTTCCATCTTTCAACTGCGCACTGTTTTCACTCAGCTTTTCCAACTGAAGGAAGTTCATATTAGGGGAGCCAATGAAACTTGCCACAAACAAGTTTGCTGGTCGCTCATAAAGATCTCGCGGTGTGCCGACCTGTTGGATCTCACCATCATTCAGAACCACGATACGATCTGCCAGTGTCATAGCCTCAACCTGATCGTGGGTCACGTAAACCATAGTTGCTGACAGACGTTGATGAAGGCGTGCGATTTCCAGCCGCACTTGTCCACGCAATGCTGCATCCAGATTTGAGAGAGGTTCATCAAACAAGAAAATCTTGGGATCTCTCACAATTGCTCGGCCAATTGCAACACGTTGGCGCTGTCCACCTGAGAGCTGAGAGGGTTTTCGGTCCATCAAGGCGTCCAGTTCCAGCGCACGGGCGCTTTCAGCAACGCGATCCTTGATTTCTGCCTTTGAGTATCCTGCCTGCTTGAGGACCAGCTCCATGTTTCCCCGCACACTCAAATGCGGATAAAGCGCGTAGGTCTGGAATACCATGGCAATCTCACGCTTGGACGGCGGAAGGTGTGCGATGGATTTGCCTTCAATGGCGATGTCGCCCGCGCTTTCGTCTTCCAGCCCTGCCATGATGCGCAGGAGTGTGGACTTTCCGCAGCCGGATGGTCCGAGCAAAACGAGGAACTCACCGGATTGGATATCGAGATTGATACCATCCAGCACATTTTCAGCACCAAAAGACTTGTAGAGGGATGAAATTTTCAGATTAGCCATATTACAAGTCCAGTTTCTGAGCTGTGCCAGTGCGCACCGCCTGATCTGCCGCCAGTACGACAGCCAGAGAATTTACCGCTGCATTCATGTGATCTTCTAAATCCAGCCCTTCACGGATAGCTGAGAGCACAAAGGCCTGCTCACGATCACACAAGGCTTGATGCCCCGGTTCACCATCCATGCTGAGTACATCGTCTTTGCGTGTAAACTCGCCGTTCGCATCCGTTGCGCCGTAATGAACCCGGATCGTGGAGGTTTTGGTGTGCATGTCGATGTCGTCTGAGCGAGCTTCACCTTCCATGACAATCGAGACGCTGCCATTCTTGGAGACGACATCTTTTACGAAGAATGCAGTTTCCGACATCATCGGGCCCCACCCAGCCTCGTACCAACCGACAGAGCCATCTTCGAACAAGACTTGCAGATGGCCGTAGTTGTACATGTCGTCGGGCAGTTCATCACTCAGGCGTACGCCCATGCCACGTACTTCAATCGGCCTTGCATCAGTGATCTGGCACATGACATCGATGTAATGGACCCCACAATCCACGATGGGTGATGTTGTTTGCATCAGCTGTTTGTGGGTTTGCCAGGTTGCGCCGCTGGATTGCTGGTTGAGGTTCATGCGGAAGACGTAAGGTCCGCCCAGTTTGCGCGACTGCTCTATGAGGGTTGTCCATGAGGGGTGATGGCGCAGGATATAGCCAACCACCAGTTTACGTCCCAATTTGCGGGCAGTTTCCACCACGCTCTGAGCATCTTCCAGAGTGGTTGCTAATGGTTTTTCCACGAACACATCCGCCCCTGCTTCCATTGCTATGACGGCGTATTCGGCATGACTGTCTGAATAGGTGCAGATGGACACAAGACCAGGTTTGGTTTCAACCAGTGCCTGCGCGAAATCAGATTGGATTACGTAGCGCCTCAACTCTTCGGGCAATTCTACTGGTGATCGATTGACCAGTCCTACAATCTCAAATCCCGGATTGGCCTCATACGCCAGAGCATGTGACTTTCCCATATTTCCGAGGCCGGCCACGAGAACGCGAATAGGTTTCTCACTCATTTGACTGCTCCAGATGTTAGGCCCCGAATGAGTTGGCGCGAAAAGAGTGTGTAGAGAATGAGAACCGGAATAACCGCCAATGCCATAGCCGCAAGAATTGCATTCCAGTTGTTGGAATATTGCCCCACAAACACCTGAGCCCCCAATGTGAGCGTTTTGGTATGCTCTGCGGGCGCTAGAATGAGCGGGAACCAGAGGTCGTTCCAAATCGGGATCATGGAGAAGACGGCCACCGTTGCCATGGCAGGCCTGATGAGAGGCAGCACAAGACGGAAGAAGATGGAATACTCTGAAAGGCCATCAATACGGCCAGCAGATTTGAGATCTGATGATACTGTCGACATAAACTCGGAGAGGATGAAGATCGCCAGTGGCAGGCCTTGTGCTGTGTAGACCAGTATGAGTGCCCAATGCGTATTCACCAGATCCGTCGTGACCATCAGGCGGAGAATGCCGACTGTCCCCAGACGAATCGGGATCATAATGCCCAGCGCCATATAGAGGCCCATTAGGCGATTACCGCGAAACCTGTATTCGCTGAGCGCAAAAGCTGCCATTGCTCCAAACAGGAGAATGAGACACAAGCTGGCACCAGTCACGAACAGTGAGTTCCAGAAATACAGTGGGAAGTTGCCTTGCTGCAGCACTGTTGAATAACCAACCAGATCCAGTGTTTCGGAAGTAGGGAACTCCAGCGGCTGGCGGAAGATCGCTTTTTTGGTTTTGAGCGAGTTGATGAGAATGAGGAGAACCGGGAAAAGCGCGATCACTGCAAACGTGAGCAAGATTACATGTGCGCCCAGTTCTGCTATTCGGTTTCGTCTTGCACGAGAAATAGCCATTTGCGCCTCACATCTCGTAACGTGTCAGCTTGCGCTGAATGAAGAAGAGATAAATGGCAACACCCGTCAGGATGATAAAGAACATCACCGTTGCGATGGCGGCTCCCATGTTGGGGTCACCGGGTTGCAACTGTTGCCCGTAGAATGTTCGGTACAAGATCGTGCCCAGCAGGTCTGTCGAGAAATTTGGCCCCGCAAGCGGCCCCTGCGTGGTGTAGATCAAGTCAAATGCGTTGAAGTTGCCCACGAAGGTTAAGATAGAGATGATGCCGATTGTTGGAAGGATCAGGACCAGCTTGATTTTGAAGAACTGCGAGATGCCGGTCACGCCATCGCATTCGGCAGCTTCAATCACCTCATCAGGAATAGAAAGCAACGCTGCATAAATCAGCATCATTGGAATGCCGATGAACTGCCAGACGGAGATGAGAGAGAGCGTTGTGAGTGCTGTTTCTTCTTTCCCGAGGAACGGTAGGTACCAACTGCCCACCCCAACAGACTTCATCAGGCCTTTGGAAACGCCCCATAACGGGGAAAGCATGAGCTTCCAGACAAACCCGACCACAACGAAGGACAGGAGTGTCGGCATGAAGATGGCTATGCGATAAAGCTTCTTGCCCGGTAGGTGCACCATGGAGAGCAAAGCCGCTATCAGGATGCCAATCGGGTTTTGCACCAACATATGGATTAGGAAGAAATAACAGTTGTTCCAAAGCGAGTTTAAAAACGGCTCGACCCAATACGGATCAAAGAACAGCTTGATGTAGTTTTCCAGCCCGACAAACGAGATCGCTTGCGTGATCGTGTCTCTTTGGAAAAATGAAAAGCGCAGAGTTTCAGCCAACGGCAGGATCATGATCATCGTGTAAACGATGACTGCCGGAGCCAGAAAGACAAGTACATGCCAGCGGAACGGCTTCTTCTTCCGCTCACTGACCATAAGGTCCTGTTCCAATTCCATCATCTCTCATTGCAATGCAGATGCGCGGGTCAATCCGCACATCTGCTGTTTGGTGTTCATTCAGAGAGATGGCTTAGTCCATCTGAGGTTCGTACCAGGAGCTCAGCCCCTTCTGAAGCTGGTTCGCTGCATCCGCAGGTGTCTGCTTGCCATTGATGACATTTGCAGACACAACCCACATTTCGTTCCAGAGGTTTGGAGTACCGCGAGAAACGATCTGTGCCGCAGAACGGTTGGTGGACTGACAGTCTTTGCGCCAGGAGATGAACTCATCCGCCAGTGGATCAGTGAGCGAGATCTCATGCTTGGACAAAGAGAAGAAGCCCGGAACAGCGTTGGAGTAGAGCTCTGCAAACTCTTTGGTGCCCATCCATTCAAGGAACTTCATGGCTGCTTCAGCATTTGGAGAGGCCGCATTCAGGCCAATGCCGATGTCAGTGTGGTCTGAGATGTAGCAGCTGTCACCCTCGGCTGGCAGAGGTGGACGGAATGCGCCGAGCTCGAAGTCTGAATCACGGTTGAAGCCTGCAATTTCCCAAGAGCCTGATGGATAAATTGCTGCACGGCCCAGTGTGAACAAGGTCTGGCTGTCTGGATAGGATTGAGCTTCATAGCCGTCACCGAGATACGGGCCCCAGCCTGCCAACACTTCAAACGGCTTGACCCAGCCATCATCTGTTAGCTTGCCAGTGCCTGCAACAATTGCCTTACGGCCTTCCTCGCCTTTCCAGTACATTGGGCCGATGTTCTGATAGCCCATTGCAGCGGATTCCCACTGATCTAACGTGCCCATCGCCATTGGAATGTAGTTGCCATCTGCCTTGATCTTGTCGAGAACAGCCATGAACTCAGCCTGAGTTTTTGGTGGCTCAACACCAACTTCAGCAAAAGCATCCTTGTTGTAGATGAAGCCGTGAATCACAGCGGCCATTGGAACGCAGAATGTGGCACTACCATCATCGGTGCTCCATGCACCTTTTGCTGAATCCGGGAAGTTATCGAGGGTTGCCATGCCCTGCAGGTTCTTCAGATAGCCTTTGCTGTAGAGATCCAGCGAACCATCAAACGGACGGCATGTGATCAGATCACCACCGGTTCCACCTTCCAGCTTTGCATTCAGTGCTGCATTGTATTGTGTTGGAGCTGTTGGCGAGAACCTGATTTTGATCTCTGGGTGCGCTTTCATAAACGCAGGCAGAATGGTGTCCTGCCAGATGCTTAAATCGTCGTTACGCCAGCTCTCAATTGTCAGTTCAGACGCTGCAAAAGCAAAAGATGCGGAGCCCAGAAGCAGGGATGCAGCAATGCCTGATGTCAAATAGTGTTTCATTAATTCCTCCCGTAACAAATGATCGAATACCGCCTTGAAAAACCGTCGGTATTGCAACTCGCCAGCCCCCCAGCTGGCGAATATTCCTTTTGGCACATTACGGTCTAAGCAGATCGCAATGTGCGCATAATTCAGTCAGGTTGATGTAACCCAAGCACCCGAAGAGATTCTCCCAAATCTCCCTGAGTTTCATTCAAAACATTAGTGGCCTGTTGCTTTGTTGCCCCCAGCACCAGTAAGACAGCCAGCTTGATCTGACTGTCACTTTCATGCAGGGCAGCTGCGGCTTTTTCCTGCGAACAAGCGGTGAGTGAGACCACCATGTCTTTGGCGCGCTGATCCAGTTTAATGTTGGTCAGCTGCATATCCACCATGTAACCGCAATACACCTTCTTCAACCGGACCATGAGCGCTGTAGAAAATAGGTTGAGTGCCGCCTTTTGGCTGGTTCCTGCGGATAATCTGGTTGATCCTGCCAACACTTCCGGACCTGTCCTCAAAAGGATTTCATGCTCAGCATCGGCCAGTAACGGGCTTTGCGGATTATTCGCCATTGATATTGTCAGAGCCCCCGCGCCTCTGGCGGTTTGAATGGCAGAGCGGGTAAAAGGTGTGGTGCCGCTTGCTGCAATACCCAAGACGACATCAGAAGCGCCGACATTGTTCTCTAAAATGAAGTCACGGCCAGCTTCTGCGCTGTCCTCAGCACCTTCCTGCGGGCGTAATAATCCAGCTTCGCCGCCTGCCAGACCATAGATCAACCGATGCTCTGGCCAGCCAAATGTGGGGATGAGCTCAATGCCATCCAAAACGCCGAGCCTGCCTGAGGTACCTGCGCCAACATAAACAAGTCTACCTTCGGTTCCCCGTAGTCTTTGGGCAGCGGCATCAACTGCGGCTTCCAGCTCACCCAACGCGGACCAAACAGCGTTGAGGGCTTGCATTTGACCACCGAGCAAGGCCTTGAGAACTTCGTCAGTCCCCCATGTTTCCAAGCCCGCATAACGTGAAGATCTTTGCTCGGTTTCACGCCACTCCTGCGGATTGGAATGTTCTGGAAACCCCACTTTTTTGGATATGCTGGACACGAGACTCTCCCTGATACCAATAGCATACCAACAACTCGCAATATGGCAATGATATATTAGATAAGACCCGTAATTTGCGTAAATCCAATAGATTTCGTGCAGTTACCTGTGACAGTTGCAGGCCACAGGTATTGTTTTGGATCTAGTTTTCTTCACCATCAATCCCAGCGCGCTTCTTCTTCCCGGCGCACGAAGACAACCTGACGCCCATCTGGCAGCAGTTGGCTGATTTGGTCTGGACCGCCGTGTTCATCAAACTCAACTAATCCAATGCCACTTGCATTCAGCAGGCGTCGACCATGATGTGTGCCCACTGGCTTACGCGGAATAACCTTCATGCCGCGCCGTCTTGTTAGCCAGTTCAGCGGTGAACGCGGTGCATAGAGCCAGCGGTTCAGGTGATCGAGTTTGTCGAGCAGTTTGGCTGGGAACTCGTTTTTGATGCCACTGCTACAGATTTGCCAGATGTCAGGTCCACGAGAATGTCCGCGCAACTCAACATCGTAAACAAAGGAGTAGTGCACATCACCGGAAAGGATCGTAAAGCGATCTGGCGTTTTGCGGTGGCGGAACACGTTCAAAATGCCATCTGCAGTTCCGGGATGTGCCATCCAGTATTCAGCATCCACCATGAGCGGTTTGCCCATGAACGTGAGCAGTTTTTGCAGCGTTTCGATCAACTTAACGCCAAAGATCGGAGCTGCAGACACGAGCAGCACAGCGTCTTTTCCGCGTAAAGCACGCTGTAAATCCGTGACGGCTTCCCAATCCAGTAGGCCAGAGGGCAGATAACCTGCACGCTCAGATCTCCAACGCCGTGTGCGCGTATCCAGCACCAGCAGTGGTGGGTCTAGTTCCCAGTGGTAATCCCAATTTTCAAAGGTAAAGAGGCGGTCCAAGAACTCGTCATAGCGGCAAGTGCCCGGCACTGTAATGGCCTGTGTCATCTCCTCAAGCGCTCCACCAGAAAACGCTTCTGGTCGATTACCCCACCCTTGGTTGAGCATATAGGCGCATAAGGCATTGCCTATGACCCGGCGGGAGAACGGATGTCCGTAGGCAGTCTCTTCCCAATCACGATTGAGGTTCCAATCATCAGTGACATCATGGTCATCAAAGATCATCGCGACCGGAAGGTGAGCAAACAGGCGGCGTACCTGACCAAGGCCTGCAACAAACTCCTTCAGGATTTTCTGCTCGCTCTCGTAGAGCCCTATTTCTTCATGCGTCAGTCCTTCGGGAACATCTGTCTCAACCAGCTCCCATACTACTGGAGACCAGACGAGAAGATACATTGCCAAGAATTCAGCCAGTGTGATCAGATGGTTATGGGCATGATCGGCAGTAAAGATTGGCTTTTCTACACCTCCGAACAAAACAAGCCAGAGCTTCCGGTTCTTCTCCAGACTTGGGAGAAACTTTTCGCGGCGGTAGTAGGTGTCACCATGCTGGTAGAGGTCTGATGCCTTATCAGGCACTTTGCTTTCCAAGCCCGCCAGCTGTTCTTCAGTGATACCGAGTTTTTCGATGAGTACATGGATAGCCCGCAGCATAGGGCCAGCAACGTCATCTGAATAAATCTGATCCCCGCTCATCACGAGGGCAGCTGGCCATTTTTCCTTATTAACTTTGGTGCCGTCCTCAGCCCTGATGTGCTTTGCCAGAAACTTATCCGCTGCGACCAGACCATCGCCGGATTCGTGATGTGGTTTGCGGCAGGATCCATGTAGGAGTGAGGAGACTTTTGAGCTTAGCAGAAAGCCAGGAAGCTCCTGATTTTCATAGCAAAGATCCGGAGCCCATACGGAATGATCTTGCCAGCCAGTCTCCTCCTCGTCCTCCATACGTAGTGCAAGGCGATAGCTGATCCAGCTGTCTTGCGGGAGTGGGGTTTGGAGAGGTAGATCGATCAGGAGGTAGTGGAGATGCACCCCTGCTGAGATCAGGTTTACCTCGGTTTGCGCTTTCGTCAGCTCGTAGGTTTGTGGTTCGCCACCTTGTGGGAACAAGTCCAATTTTACATCTGCCGGTGCGCGCAGTGCGAGCCAAAACGTCAGACGTGAGGTTTCCAGTCGCCGCAAGATTGGGCCAGCTAAAACGGATGGGAGAGAACAGGTTTCAAGCATTCGTTGATATTATTTTTCGCGATATCCAGATGTGAAATTCTTAGATGAGAGATAGGTATGCAATCCTCAAAAGCCAATATGGATCAGCAACTCTCTTCTCTGAAAGACCAGACTACAAAAGTTTTCTGAACCCCGCCTGAACCGAACCTGCCTTGACAGTAGTTCATAATCGTTCTAGCAAAATCATGTATGCAGGGGAGTCTCACCAAGGAGACTGAGAGGCTGACAGAGCGCAAGCTCGGCGACGCGACCCTTAGAACCTGACCCAGTTGATACTGGCGTAGGAAGCACGGGTCGCGGGGCCTGTTTGAAGGGCCAGTGTAACAACCGCGATCTTAGCAGCAGAAGTTCTTTCTGCCGTTTCCCAGCCAAAACTCATCTGGTGTCTTTTTCGAGTTATAAACTTGAGGAGCACCATAATGACGACGCCAAACCCATCCATCACCACCGGTGCCTTGCCAGCAGCACGTAAAATCTACGTTCGTGGCAGTCTGCACGAAGACGTGCTCGTGCCCATGCGCGAGATCAGTGTTCACCCAACTGCAGGCGAGCCTCCCCTCCCAGTCTATGACAGTTCCGGCCCTTACACGGATCCAACGGCAACAACGAATATTTCTGAAGGTTTGCCTGCTCTACGACGCAAGTGGATTGAGGCACGTGGTGACACGGAGGAGTATGATGGCCGCGAGATTAAGCCTGAAGACAATGGCTTTGTAAAAGGCGATCGGCTTGTTCCTGAGTTTCCGGTGAAGCCTCGCCCATTGCGCGGGAAAGGTGATAAAGCTGTCACCCAACTGGCCTATGCCCGCGCTGGCATTATCACGCCGGAGATGGAGTTCATCGCCATCCGCGAAAACCAGTTGCGGGAAGCGGTTGCAGAAGAGCGGTGTGGCAATGACTGGGGTGCGAACATCCCTGACTATGTAACACCAGAGTTTGTACGTGATGAGGTGGCTGCTGGCCGTGCGATCATTCCGTCAAACATCAATCACCCTGAGAGTGAGTCGATGATTATTGGCCGTAATTTTCTGGTCAAAATCAACGCCAACATGGGCACGTCTGCTGTTACCTCCTCCATGGAAGAGGAAGTCGATAAAATGGTCTGGTCGATCCGTTGGGGAGCTGACACGGTGATGGACCTGTCTACGGGACGTAACATTCACAACACCCGTGAGTGGATCATCCGCAACAGCCCTGTACCAATTGGGACTGTCCCGCTTTATCAGGCACTTGAGAAGGTGAATGGCATTGCCGAGGATCTGACTTGGGAGATTTTCCGCGACACCCTGATTGAACAGGCAGAGCAAGGGGTTGATTACTTTACCATTCACGCAGGTGTGCGCCTGCACATGGTGCCGATGACCGTCAATCGCGTGACCGGCATTGTCTCCCGTGGAGGCTCCATCATGGCCAAGTGGTGTCTGCATCACCACAAAGACAGCTTCCTCTATGAACACTTTGACGAAATCTGCGATATCTGCCGCCAGTATGATGTTGCCTTCTCCCTTGGTGATGGATTGCGTCCGGGTTCCATTGCAGATGCCAATGATGAAGCACAGTTTGCAGAGCTGGAGACACTTGGAGAACTTACCAAAATTGCGTGGGCCAAGGATTGTCAGGTGATGATTGAAGGGCCGGGCCATGTGGCCATGCACAAGATCAAAGAAAACATGGATAAACAGCTGGAATGCTGTCATGAGGCACCGTTCTATACCCTTGGGCCCCTCACTACCGATATCGCACCCGGTTATGACCACATCACCTCTGGCATTGGCGCTGCGATGATCGGCTGGTTTGGCTGTGCCATGCTTTGCTATGTAACGCCCAAAGAGCATCTGGGATTGCCGGACCGGGATGATGTAAAAACCGGCGTGATTACCTACAAGATTGCAGCTCATGCAGCTGATCTCGCCAAAGGATTGCCGGGTGCCCAGCGGCGGGATGATGCCTTGTCTCGTGCTCGTTTTGAATTCCGCTGGGAAGATCAGTTCAACCTCTCTCTTGACCCGGATACGGCGCGAGAGTTCCACGATGAAACCCTGCCGAAAGACGCGCATAAAGTGGCTCATTTTTGCTCTATGTGCGGACCTAAGTTCTGTTCCATGCGGATCTCCCATGACATCCGCGCAGAAGCGCAAAAGGAAGGTATGGAGGCCATGGCAGCCAAGTTCCGCGAAGGCGGCAAGTTGTACCTGCCACTTGAAGGGACAGAGCAGTGATTACGATTGCAGGAGCCGGCCTTGCGGGGCTGGCTTCCGCCTATGAGCTAGCAAAGCGCGGTGCATCCGTCACTCTCTTTGAAAAAGCCGAGCAGCCGGGTGAAGGCAGCGTTGCACGGTTTGCAGGTGGCATGCTTGCGCCATTTTGCGAGCGAGAAAGCGCAGAAGAGGAGGTCATCACCCTCGGCGGTCAGGCGGCAGATTGGTGGTCACAAGTCACCACGGTCACTCGCCGAGGGACGCTTGTTGTTACTCCACCTCGTGATCAGGCGGAGCTGACCCGTTTTGCACGGCGAACCTCACACTTTGCTGAGGTAAGCGGTCAAGCAATTGCAGAACTGGAGCCAGCCTTGAAAGGGCGGTTCGAGCGTGGGCTGTATTTCGCGGAGGAAGCGCATCTGGACCCAAGACGGGCTCTTGATGATTTAGCCACTGCTGTTCAGAGTCTTGGAGTAGAGATCCGTTTTGGTACCAGCGCACCTCCTGAGGTTGATCTCAACTGCACAGCCACGGCTGCCAGCCTTCCTGACTTGCGGGCTGTGCGCGGTGAGATGGCGATTTTGCATTGTCCTGAGGTTCAGCTGTCTCGTGTCATCCGGCTCTTACACCCACGCATGCCGCTTTATCTGGTGCCGCGGGCTGATGGGTTGTTCATGATTGGCGGGACTATGGTGGAAAGCAACTCTGACCGCTCTCCTACCCTGCGGTCTCTTACAGAAATGATGAGCGCAGCTTTTGCCATTCACCCTGCTTTTGCCGAGGCCAGCGTGGTCGAAATTGGAGCGGGGTTGCGGCCTGCTTTTCCAGACAACCTACCTCGACTGGTCGAGCATGACGGATCCCTTCACCTCAACGGCCTCTACCGCCACGGCTTCCTGCTTGCGCCAGCATTGGCACAACAAGCGGCACACCATCTTTTAAAGGAGACCTGCACATGAAGATCATCGTGAATGCGAAACCACGCGAGGTCACCAACGAAACCTTGGAGGATGCTCTTATGGAACTGGAGTTCACCAGCCCCGCTATTGCGACAGCTTTGAACGGCAGTTTTGTTCCTCGTGAAGAATACTCTGAGACATCCCTTTCAGAAGGCGATCGATTGGAAGTTCTTGCCCCTATGCAGGGAGGGTAACATGCAGCTTTACGGTACGGACATCAGCTCCCGGTTGTTGCTCGGAACAGCACAATACCCTTCTCCTGCAGTGTTGCGAAAAGCAATTGAGACCAGCAGAGCAGAGATCATCACAGTCTCTTTGCGGCGCGAGACGGCGGACGGGTCAGGTGCGGGTTTTTGGGAGTTGCTGAAGGATAGCGGCTGTAAGGTTCTGCCCAACACTGCGGGATGCCATAGCGTGCAAGAAGCCGTTGTGACTGCACAAATGGCTCGCGAGTTGTTTGGGACTGACTGGATCAAGCTAGAGGTTATCGGCAACTCAGACACTCTGCAGCCTGATGTGTTTGGATTGGTCGAGGCTGCGAGGGTTCTCTGTGCAGATGGTTTCAAAGTATTCCCTTACACAACTGATGACCTTGTGGTTGGCGAAAAACTGTTGGAAGCCGGGTGTGAACTGCTGATGCCATGGGGCGCACCCATCGGCTCTGGACAGGGCCTGCGAAATCCCGATGCTTTGCGAGCCATGCGAGCGCACTTCCCGGATGTTCCTTTGATCGTGGATGCAGGTATTGGACGGCCCTCTGACGCAACGCATGCGATGGAGCTTGGCATGGATGCTGTTCTGCTCAATACCGCAGTTGCAAAAGCAGGTGATCCGGCTTTGATGGCTAAGGCCATGGCGCAAGCCATTGAAGCTGGGTGCAACGGATACATCGCAGACCCAATGGACCCGCGCGACATGGCTGTGCCTTCGACCCCAACCCTCGGCATGGCGGAGTTGATCTGATGGAACGGTTTTATTTGATTACCGGGGATGTCGATTGGATTAAAAAGCTCGTCCCCTATGGTGTGAAGCTTGTACAGCTCCGGATCAAAGATCAGTCTGAAGAGGTCATACGACAGCAGATCACCCAAGCTCGCGACTTTTGCAGTCAACATGGTGCTCAGCTGGTCATAAATGACTATTGGGAACTGGCATTAGAGCTTGGCTGTGACTTCGTACATCTTGGGCAGGAGGATATGGACAGCGCGGACTTTGCAACACTCCGGAAAGCTGGTGTTCGCTTTGGCCTTTCTACCCACGATGAAGAGGAATTAGATCGCGCCCTCTCCTTCAAGCCTGAGTACGTTGCTCTGGGGCCAGTGTACCTGACCAAGCTGAAGAAGATGAAGTGGGCGCCACAAGGCCTGGAGCGCGTCAGTCGCTGGAAGAAAATGGTTGGAGAGACACCTCTTGTTGCTATAGGCGGATTAACGCCAGAACGGCTTGCGGGCGTGTTTGAAGCTGGTGCAGATAGCGCAGCGGTGGTGACTGACATCATGCAAGCACACAACCCAATCGCTCGCACTCAGGAATGGGTGGAGGCTTGTAAGCAATGACACGTTATGACCGCCAGATGATCTTGCCTGAAGTTGGAACAGCAGGACAAGAGCAGTTGCGAGCCGCTCATGTTCTTGTCGTGGGAGCCGGAGGTTTAGGTTGTCCTGTTCTGCAATACCTTGCTGGTGCTGGTGTGGGTATCATCACGATTGCCGATCCCGATGTGATTGAGGAGAGCAACCTGCACCGGCAGCCCTTCTACTCACTCGCAAATGTGGGGGAGAGCAAAGCCTATGCGGCGGCAGCTCGGTTACATGGGTACAACCCAGAGGTGGAGCTGCGCGCCCACAACGTTGCTCTGGACCCTGCGAATGCGGGTGAACTGGTTGCTCAGGCAGATATCATCGTGGATGCAGCTGATACGTTTGCAGCCTCTTACACGCTCTCAGATGAGTGCTACCGACAAGGCAAGCCGCTTATCTCAGCCTCCGCGCTTGGAATATCTGGTTATCTCGGAGGCTTTTGTGGCGGTGCGCCGTCTTTGCGAGCAGTGTTCCCTTCCCCTCCAACCAACTCTGCTAATTGTGTCAGTGCGGGAGTTCTTGGGTCTGCAGTCGGGAGCATCGGAGCAATGCAAGCACAAATGACTTTAGCAGTACTGCTGGATTTTTCTCCAAGTCCGTTAGGTCGTCTCATCACGGTAGACTTAAAGAGCTTTGAGTTCGGCGGGTTTTCATTTCTCAACGCCAAAGAACCAGACTGGCAAGCGCCCTTTATTTCAGTAGGAGACATAAGCTCCAAAGATATTGTTGTTGAGCTTCGAGATACATCGGAAGCACCGCAGCCTGTTTGCAAAACCGCCTTGCGTCTTACACCCGATGAACTCGACCGGCACAATTTCATCCCTGCGCACCGTATCGTCCTTTGTTGCCGCACAGGCCTGCGCGCATGGCGTGGCGCACAGGTACTTACAGAGCGAGGGTACAAGGATGTTGCTCTAATTGCGGATGTAAGGATCTGAAAGTCCTTATAATCTCTCCAGATTACAGGTGTCTGCACCGCGTTCGATGAGGTCTGGTACGAAAAGTTTTTGGAGATTTATGGGATCCTCACCGCCAATTAAGTCTAGCATGAACTTGCCCAGCGTTTCGCTTGGCTTTGATATCGGGAGATAACATGTCGTAATTGGCGGTGAGAAGTACTGCGATACGTTCAGGTCATCTGTCGCAATGACAACGGCATCCCGCCCATGCACCATCCCACGCACCTGAAACCCTGACAGGACCCCCATCGCGGTTGCTTCATTGGCGCAGATATAAGCCGTCGGCGGCTCTTCAAACATGGACATTTCAAAAAGCTGTTCTCGTCCAAATGCCGGGGTTAAGCGTCCATTAGCGAGTAATGCGGGGTTGAAGGCAATGCCTGCTTTCGACAACGTAGCTTTGTAGGCCTCAATACGGTTTTGCGTATAGTTCAGCTCTTCGCTGGCATTGATCATTGCGATACGGTGATGGCCTTTGGAAAGCAGACGCTCAACACAGATCGTCACAATACGGCGGTTGTCGGTATCAACAAAGGCATGGGGTGCGCTGGCATCACTGGTTCCGTAGGTAACAAACGGAAAGTCTTGTTCCTGCATGAAGCTGATGCGTGGATCATTTGCTCTTGTCCCAGAGATGATGATGCCATCGGCTTTCTTGTTTTGAACGATGCGTTTTATAACTTCGAAGCTGTCCTCAAAACTGGCGACCTGATGCTGCACAACTCTGTACGGCGTATGCTCAATTGCACACGAGATTCCGCTAATCAGCTGAGTGTAACCAACACCCGCCCATTCGTCGTCGTCAGGTGACGCAATGACCGTGATCATGGCGATCTGATAGGTCTTGCCAGTCCGGAGTTGAACTCCACTGATGTTGAGTTCGTATCCCAGCTCTTTGGCCGCTTGCAACACCTTATCACGCGTACGGGGGCGTACCTGCGGTGAGGCATTGAGCGCTTTCGACACTGTCGCCGTTGAAAGCCCGGTTACCTTAGCAATTGTTTTAATCGTCGGTCTTTGCGCCATGGGGTACTCAAGCTGAGGTCAGTTGCGCTTTGGAAAGCACATTCTGAAAACGAAGATAAACAGCAGATGTCCAAGCGAAAGCTTGGTCGCGTAGTCCTGTTCCAGTCAAGGCATCAAAGTTTTCTGCCATTCCTGAGGCTTCACAAGTTCTCATGAACCGCTTTGCCAGCTCGTGAGCCAGCCGGATTTCACCTTGTCGGCATAAACCGTCAAAAATCAGTAATGTAGTTGGTGCCCATATGGGACCACGCCAATACCCATCGGCCTCATAATACGCGCTCTGCGGGTTTTCTGTAGCAGGTCCCCACTCAGTGAGGAAGCCCTGAGCATTGAACCTTTCTACGAGTTTGTCTGCAATCTCTCTTGGCAGGTCACTGCCAAGCAACAGAGGCATAAACTGCGCCAGGCTGGTATCCGGCAGGACAAGATCTGGTTGAGCTGGTTTTCGAAACACGAAGCATTCGCCGTTCCAGAGTTGTTTTATCATTAAGTTTCTGAGCTGTGTCCTGATCTGATCAAACTTGTTAGCCATGTGTGGTTCTTCGGCGCTGCGATAGAGCTGTGCAATGCAGTTGGCCGTCAGGCATAGGAATGTCGGCAGGTCTGGTCCAACAACCGGGCCACCATGATCAAAGAAACTGGCATTATCCCAGCCACTGTCGTTGCCGTGAAAGTAGCCGGAAAGCTCCTGTTCATTTGCACGGGTATGTGTGAGCCAATAGCTGAGCTGCTTCTCCATCTTGTCTCTGAGATACACAAGCTGATCTGAGCTGAAACAATCACGATAGGCTTCCAGAATATGCAGGATTGCCCAGCCGTGGACCGGTGGTTTTGTAAACGCAAAGGAAGCGCCCGCATCGTGCACGAAATCTGGCAGCAAGCCGCTCTCATCCTGCCAATCGAAAACTGTTGCGAACTGGCTAAAGGCCAGATCAGGGTCGATGGCAGCAAGCCCGATTGCAGAAAAAGCGTTGTCCCAGCTCCATATGTTGATCATATGGTTCTTAGACATGTAGGTAGGCGGATGTGTTAAGGCTCCCTCTGCGGGAACCGTATTTGCCCAAAGGAGGTAGGTGGCAAGTTGCTCTGCTTCATTTTGGCCTTGCTTACCATGCCAGTTGAAAAAGGCTTGCCGCGATGCTGTCTGAGCTTCTTCGAAGGATGGCCTTGCAAACTCGGGACACAGGCGACGGTGAAGGATTATACCGCCCTCAAACTGCTCCCCAGAAAAGGTCAGGGCAACATTGTCTGCATGATCTCGTCGCCAGTTGCCTTCAACAACAGCATTGCCAGCTGTTGTGAATGGTGTCAGGCGCAGGTTCTCACCTGCAGCAACGATGCACTGATCCCCGTTGGGATGTTGGAAGGCATAATCATAACGAGACCCTTACAAGGCGAACTTCAGAGTGACACCCCGCCCCTTGAGATGGAGCAGCTCTCCTTCACCAATGCAGAGGCTGACATCTCCCTGCTTTTGCGTGTTGGAGAATAGCTCAACATCCAAACGATGTGGAGACAACGTGAACCGAGGGATGAGCACAGTACCCTCGTCACTTAGAAACACCAGCTTGCACAAGCGGCCCTAAATCCGCCTCTAGTTAGCAAAGATAACGCGCTTGCCACTCTTTGTAGGGGCATGCCCTAGAGAATCCTTGTCAGAGTTGTGGATGTATTTCCTATTTAGTAACTTTTGCTCTTCCACAGATAGTGGCGCGTTATTATGAGTCTTTTCGTCAATTAATTTTAGCTCATCAGACATATCGGTCAGCCCTTGGATGGGATTTGCTGGTTGCTCTGTCAACGTACCGACTTCATCTTCGTGCTGGATTGGTATTAATGGTACATTACTGGATACAGCATAAGCATGCATTTTATGTAGTGCTATTCGTGAGAGCGCCCCATCGACATAGTCGCGCTGCATAGTCGCTTCGAAAATCTCATCATTTACTGACTTCTGAGTAATTCGCCCATTCTCGCCTTCATAGGTGCACTCTTTCACTTGGGCTGAATAGTAGGCATCGGTTGTTTCACAAAACGGATCATCTACGGAACCGATCCGGCCTTCGTCGATAGCGCGCTCAACTGCACTTGGGTTTGTACCAAGATCAACCTCAGTCCCCCCCGACAAATAACCTCCACCGATGTCCGAATGGGAACCATAAAGACATTCTTCAATATGATTGCCTTGGGTTTTCCCCTCTGGTACTTCACAGTCTACTGGGCTTGACAAAATCGATTTTAGAGCGAAGTTCTTCCTGCGCTCGTTGATTGCAGTAAGATGAGCGACCTTTCTTTCCGCAATACCAACTGGCAAATGAAGTAAAACACTACCGTTGTCGTTATTTTGTGGCGAAAAATCAAAGTGCCTAGGTGACGAGATAGAAGGAACAGTGTAGAATAGGCCTATAAACTGCAGTTTAGTTGGGATTTCATGAAATATGCTATATAGAGATTTATCACCTCTTACTTTTAAGCACATTACGCGGCGCTTTTCCCCCTCCATGTTCTGTTTTGTTTTTGTTCTGTTATATCCCATATGTCGGGTCGTCTTGTAATATGGACCGTAGATCGCTTGAAACAAATTCAGCACATGAGCGTAGTGACGCGCTGCTGCAGCTCCTCGGGAGAAGCCAAAAACATCAACTTCAATTCTAGTAATATTATAGGAGGCATATGCACTTACAAATTCCCAAGCCTGTGAAGCTCCCTTTTCCGATTTTGCAAGTACACCATAATCGCCACTGCCAGAGATTTGTCCGTTAGGAGAATCAATGTTTCCAGTGTCCGTTCCAATTCCTTCGATATAATAGTTACCGTAGATGTATGTTTCCTCTTCCACGTTTTTCTGGCTATGCGAGGAAGGATATAGACGGTGAAGCTTCCATATATTAGTATAGTCTGATTTATAACTATCCGAAGTTAATGGCATATTTTCAATGACCGGCAGTTCACCTCCTGCTAGACGAGTACTTACATTGTAAGCATTGTTGCCGGTCCCATCAAAAATAAGCCAATCCGCAATACAAATTTACAGGTTTCGCAAATAGAACGCTTGTCTTTTAGTAATTGCTCCGTCATCTGCTATTCTCTATCGGAGTTACATTACGGTTCTCACTTGTATAAAGCATTCCTGAAAACACTATTTGTGTTATTAGCGCGTTCACAAGAAATACTACCATCAATATAATATATATAGATTTATTAAAATAACTATAATTTCCATTATTGAGAATAAAAAAACACCACACCATCAATATAAAAATAATAAAATTATAATAAAATACCAAATACCCTCCAGATAAATACTTTATATTACTCAACTTCATTACATCAAAAAATAATAAAATAGGATTCATTGATATAAGATCTACAAAGAACACACTCCCAAACGGAGTTGCTACTAAGAGTAGTACAAACATAGTGCCAGCTAAAGTAAATCTTGGAACTCTATCTTCTTTGTTCGTCATCTATTCCTCGGATAATGTCATTTTCATAATTAATACGTTTGTTTTAAATACTCATTCAATTCACCAACAGTTTCTACTCCATTCGCAATAGCTTCTTTAACTTGATCTCTAGCAAAATCTTGTGCAGCAGCAAAGGTTGTAATACTTATTTGAGGCAAGGCTTTTGCCTTCAAGAGATCATGCGCAATTTTTGCTACAAACAACTCCCACTGCATATCCTCAAACGCTTTTTCCTGAACCTTGCGGATGAGGGTGATGTGGCTCTTGGGTCGTTCGTTGGTTTGCGTCGAGCTTTCTGCAAATGGTGTCATGGGTGCGAGTTGACGTGTTTGCATGTTAAAACGGCCTGCTTTGCAATGCTGCCCCGATGCAGGTGCTGTAAAATGCCAGAGCTGCTGGGCATTGCACAAGCTGGGCTCCTCACACCAATCCTCGGCAATGAAGTCAGTAATTGGCCCGAAGAAAGCCTGTGTTTCCGCTGGGTTTGTAGAGAGCAGCCAGACGCGCAGAACAGCCGGATCAAAAAAACGGAACCGAACCAAACGGCCATCACTTTCAAACTCAACGCGTAGGTAACGCCGGAAATGCCGTCGCAGAAGCACTACATCGGTGGCTTCATCCTCAGAGATATCTGGCGAAGCAACAAAGGCACCACGCTCGACCTGCTGCTTTAGACTTTCTGGGGGCGGGGTTCTGTAAAGCTCTTTGGCCTTTGATTTTGAGGCTAAGAAGTAAATCCCCCAGCCCTTGCCCCAACCTTCCTCAATCAACCAGTTGGTGAGATCACTGTTCCGATCCAACCGCACCAGATAGGGAGCGGTCAAGGCCAGTTCCTGTGCCAGATCTCCAGCAATCAGACTGCACCAGTCGGTATTCTCGTCTCCCAGTAAACGGCCATAGATATCTTCACACCATTGGCCGTCGATAATCGCATAAGCGGCAATGTCATCGGTGACTTTGGCAAACAGACTTGCCTTCACACTGTCCGCGATGAGCGTATCTGGCTCGACATCGATAGATAAAGCCGCCTGTGTCATGAGGCATCCTTAGCAAACGGACATTCCTCGGCGAACGGCTTGCGTGTCCCTGGAGGGGACGCAGCGCCGATGAATACATTGGCGCTTCCTGAGACATCAGCACCACCGCAATCTATGGGATCGCCAACACGGCCTGCTTGCTTGTTGTTGAAATTCACCGTGGGACTACCAGCCGCCAATGCTCTACCATGAGAAGGAGACGGGCATGGTGAACAGCCATGGGGCGCATAGGCATCACCCTGCCTTACAGCAGGGCGATTATTGATGAAGATATTCGGGCTTCCGGCAATGGCAGGTGTTGGCGGAAAGTGACAATCATGGCCAGAGCCAATGTCACCTAAACGAGCTGCGGGTTTTCCTGACATAGACCTCTCCTATTTCTCAAAGGAGCGGGCATAGCGCTCAGCATGGGGACCTTGATAATCTTCTGGAGCAGATGGTTCAATGTATGGCACATCCTTGCCAGTCGCTGGAGCCCCTGCCCCGCAATTGACATTCACAACAGTGCCTTCAATCTTGATGCCACTTGCATCGATACGAATGAAGTTGCCACCCACGTTGAGAGAGATAGCAGAGCCAGCACGAACAACCACCTGATCACCACCATCAACAAAGATGGTTCCAGGAGCGGTGTAATGTTGGTGTGCCAGGCTTTCCATGCGAATGTTACGGTTCACCTTGGCGGTATAGTTGCCTCCAACCTGCAGTGTTTTGTCATCAGCAATGCTTTCATTGTCGGCTGCATCGACCTGCGTGCGACGAACAGCTTTCACATGAAGGTCTTTCACACCAGAGATGGTTTCCCTGTGTGATCCTTCCACTTCAATATCTTTCGATCCGCCTATAGATTCAGACTGAGAACCCTCAACACGCTTGTGGCGGTTGGCACCCACCTTCCACGTCTCATTGTCCTCCACAACGCCATTGTGGAATTTTTGGGCGTGGAACCAGACTTCCTCTTGTCCGCCTTCATCCTCAAAGCGGAGCTCATTGGACCCTGTCGCCTTGTGACTGTCTGACTTCAAGACCATGCGAGTTTTGAAGTCAGGAAGCTTGTTCGGCGTACGATTGTTATTGTGGTAGGTTCTGCCGGTGATGATTGGCTGGTCTGGGTCGCCTTCGAGGAAGTCTACGATGACCTCGTGGCCGATGCGGGGGATGGCGATGTGGCCCCAGCTGGCGCC
>NZ_FOSK01000007.1:0-288257 GCF_900114245.1 Pseudovibrio ascidiaceicola
GCGGGCATCTTCACTCACGGAATATTCGCCAACCCAGCCGGGAACAAGAGACAGGTTCTTGTCACCGTCCATGTAGGTTTCAACCACACGCTCTTCCATGAGCTTGGTTGGGCCCCAGCGGTCGCTTGGGCCTTTGAATGCACGCTTCATGACACCGCCATAGGTGCCGATGCTGTCGTAGACTGGAATGACGCGTGGATTTTTCGGCAGGCGCTCTTCAACCGGCGGCAATTGACCGGCTTCAACCAACTGCTTGAGCATGGGCGCTTCGTTATAGGCCCAGCCATTGGCGGCCAGAAACGGCAGCGTCAAAGCAGCAATCGACGTGAGTGTAACGCTCTTCATCAAATTCTCCCCCAACACGTTTTGCCAGATCCTCCCCGCCAAAACGCATTACTTCTATTTATGCAACAAGTCCGCTCCACTGCACTTGGCAGCCCAAATACGGCCTTATTGACAATCAGTTACCGGGCAAAGATGACAGGGGCACCGTTTGACAACAAGGCGGCTTTATGAAAATTTTTTCATGATCAGCTCTTCAACTTACTTCAAGGCCATCACTCAATCTCGCTCATTCGTCATCACATGTTGAGCAATGCAAAATTTGTTGAATTAATTCATTCACTTAGATCATATTCACGAATTCCAATGCGAAGCTGTCTGAGCATTAAGAGGATTTTGGATAAGCTGGTTTCACTAATCAGTTCCTCTCAGTGATACACAACAGCACGCACGTAAGCGTTGCACATGAAAAGATTTTCATTCAATAATTGCCTGTCCTATTGATGAATGGTGGAAGTCGCGTGACAACGGGTATCAAGCAGATCGCAAAGCTTGCGAACGTCTCAATCAGCACTGTTTCTCACGTTTTAAACGCTTCTGCTCCCATCGGCAGTGAAGTACAAGAACGTGTGTTAGGCATCGCGCGTGAGACAGGTTATCTTGCCAAGCGGCGACGCAAAGCTTCGATCTCCCTGCTCTCTACAGTGCTGCTGGTCGGCACTAAGAAAGCCTTCCCTAAGTCTGATCGCAATTTCGTGGCCTGGACCATGCTGAACGCCTTCAGGAAAGAATGCCAAAGCCGTGGTATTCGCCTCATTCCTCAGATTGAGGAAGAGAATGAAATCAATCCGGACAATATTGTGGAGGCCGTTGCAAAACACCGCCCCCAAGGCATCGCAGTGATGCAGGATGACAGGCAATGTCTGATTGATATGCTTTACAATCTGCCATCTGCCTCCGTTATTCTGAGTGGTCAGGATCAATCCATGAGGGTGGATACAGTTGCTCCCAGCAACCGCTTTGGAGCAAAGCTGGCCACGGATCATCTGCTGGATTTAGGCCACAAAAAGATTGCATTGCTCACCTGGGGCAATCGACGCGTCGCAAAGCAAAGGACTGAAGGATTTCTGGATGCCTTTAGACAAGCAGGGCTCGACGTTCCTGTCTCCGACATTATTGATGTTGGCGATTATCAGCAGGATGTGGTGGAGACCAACTTCAGCAAATGGCTGAGCAAACACAATGGTCCCTCCCCTTACTCCGCGTTCTTTTGCTCAGCAGACAACGTCGCACTTGGTGCGATGAAAGCCCTGCAGAACCATGGTTACTCTGTTCCCAACGATGTTTCAGTTATGGGTTTTGACAATGCATTGTTTGGCGAGCTGTCCAGTCCATCCCTTTCAACCATCCATGTTCCAATGGAAGAGATTGGTCACGTCGCTTTAAATCTACTGGAAGAAGCCTTGACCCTGCCTGATGGAGAGCGCAGTGCCCGCCGCGTGGAGCTTGGATGTCGCCTGATTTTGCGCAACAGTACAGGCAGTCCAAACACGTCTTTTTCCAAGTCGTAATGCACCAACACCTTCCCTTAGGGGACCTCTTTTAGATTCAAGTAAGGTTAGAAGACATTTTCTAGGCCTGTATCCCGGTGTGTTTGGCGGCTCCCGTGATGTCATCTCATCTGGTCTAAAGCCCTATAGCTCTTGCGTTTACTGCTGTGTCTGGGGAGGCAAAAGCCATTGGTTACTCAGAGTATTTTCTCTTGATTAGCAATCAAACAAAATTTGCAGAGTCCCGAAAGCAAATCTCTAAGAGGGCTGTTCTATATTCCCGCAAAGCACTATTGCGCATGGTTCTCACCTACTTCTCCTATCGGCTTGCGCTGATGATGTTGGGAAATGTGCGGAAGTATTCTACTTTCCGCCGCAACATGAATGTAGATAATGGAAAACAAGATTTCATTATATCGACCGCCAGCACCCTATCCGGGAGAAGCCGCAGAAGGCTGGAGAAACTTCAGTAATTATTTGAGCTCTGACCCACTTGGCGTCATCCCAAAGGAGCTGTACGAGTGCGCGATTTTTCAGTTTGATGATGATAATCCGCGCAAATTCCTCGTAAATGAACCCAAGTTGCTGTCCAGAGTCTTAGAAGAACAACAAGCTATATTCCCAAAAGGCGGCGGTATTGCAGAGCTGTTAAAACCGATCCTGCATAATGGTCTGGTCTCAGCAGAAGGTGTTGACTGGCAAGATCAACATGAGATGGTTGCGCCGATTTTTTCCAACACGAGTGTCCGTATCTCCTTTGGTTATCTGCAAGAGGCACTCAGTTCCTTTGTTGAACGCTTTGTGCAACATGCAGAGACTGGCCAGACGGTTAAGCTTGCAGAAGAGATCAACTTTCTAGTTGCTGATGTCAATTTCCGCTGCGTGTTCTCAAAGCCCATTGAGATTCAGCTGGAGCACCAATGCTTCGATTCCATTATGAAATACGAAGAGCAAGTCGCAGGGACTGCGCTGGATCTGAAGCGTTTTTCTGGTGCTGGTCCACCAGTCTTTACAGAGGCAGCTTTGAAGACTGCAGAAGACGTGCGTGCCGTCATTTCGCAGATCATTGACGAGCACATGCACAACAAGCCTCCAAACTCTCAAAACTTCTTTCAAGTGTTTCAGGATGCGCGTGTTCCATCGACTGGAAAGCGTTTTACGAAGTCACAACTTGTTGACCAAGTCGCGAGCATTTTCCTTTCCAGCCATGAAACAACGTCTGCTGCGCTGTGTTGGTCTGTCTATATTCTCGCCCAATGCCCTGAGATTGTTGAGCGCATTCGGACAGAAGTGCAGTTGGTGACGGCTTGTGGTCGCATCTCTTATGAGCACCTGCCCCGTCTTCGTTTTACGCGTGACGTCTTTAAAGAGGTCCTGCGCCTTTATCCTCCTGTCCTTTATCTCTCCCGTGTTGCACGTGAGGACACCACCCTTGGAGACACCTTAATCCCTAAGGAATCCATGGTGATCATCAGTCCATGGGTTGTGCATCGTCACCGTTCATTCTGGGAAAATCCAGACATGTTCGATCCCGATCGCTTTTCGCGCGGAGAAGCAAAGGCAACGCTTGGGAGTTATTTTCCCTTTGGTCTGGGACCAAGAATGTGTACGGGCGCCAGCTACGTCACTTTTCTTGGAATTAAAGTGATCGCGCGATTGTGTACCATGTTTGATTTTGAAACGATCAATACTGATGAGGTTCGTCCAGACAGTACTCTTTATTTAAAACCGTCAAGACCAGTTTTATGTAAAGTACACAAAAGGAAGTTTAGTAAGTAGTCGGAAGATCAAACGTCGAGGTTACCCAATGGACCCTAAAGAACTACAACAGCTAAAAGCAGGTATTCAAAAGGCACGTAAGCAAGAAGTCAACTTTGCGTATTCGCCAAACAAGAATCCAAAGGAAGACGACGCTTTGATAATTCACCCGCGGAAAAAGCCAAAGATGCTTTTGGTCGCGGTGAAGAAGGAGACCCAGAACCCCAAGAGCATGTGTGGGGTTGTGACCATCAAAAGTAAGGAAATGACCATCGAATGCGTTGGTAAGCCACCTACCCAAGGGCTTATCAAGATGATGCGTAAGTTCCTTATCAGCCAAAAGCTGAACTTCAAGATTCATGTGAAGGATGAAGACGGCAACACCGTTCATTCTGATCATGCAGAGGAAGAAGGCGCAGAGACTCCAGATCATATGCTGGATACATTCTCTCATGAGACTGATGAAGTCGCAGACACCGGTAGTGATGAAGCCTTCACAGACGAAGAGCTGGCTGCCAGTGGAGAGAATCTTGAAGACACTGAAGATGATGAAGATACGTCTGCAGAAGACGCCGCAGCAGCTGCAGCTGAAGATGCAGCTCAAGAGGAAATTCTTCGCGACAAACTGACGTCAATTCTAGCTGCGATCACTCATAAAGTTGAGAAAGCACTCGGCAAGGATGACGAGTATGACGTTGCGCTAAAACAACAGCTTGGCGTCATTGAAAACGCCGTGAGCGCGCTTGATGACACAGGAACCCAAGCAGGCGTAAAGGCTATTTTAGCGCTCATCGCGCAGCAACCAGCAGCCAAGAAAGTCGATCAACAAGAAGTTGCCGCGGCAATCAAGGAGCTGACAATTCAACGGACGACTGCCGAGTCTAATATAAGCAGCCTTATGTCGAGCTTAAAGAACCATCCAGACCCACGCATGCGGCTCATAGCAGCAAAGGGACCAAGCGCAGCTTTGCTAGGCAACGCAAGCTTACTTCAGGGAAATCTCGATTTGGTTCTTAGAGATCTGAAGGCCTGGGGGGGAGCCCCAGCAGATAAACGCCCTGCTGTTGCGAAGAAGCTCTCCGCTAGCATCGCTACTCTCAACAGTCATATGGACTCAGATAACTTGATTAATCTGCTCGAGAAAAACCCGTTAGGTGTGTCAGTTTCGATCAAGAAACCAATCGCTTCAGCTTTGAAAGATCTCGAACAGAAGATTTCTGTCTGATCTAAACGCCCCATGTTGCAGTCTTTGTGGCATGGGGCGACCTTTGTTTACGGGAACAAGCCGAAGGAGCACCCCGCATTGCCTTGCTTCTGTTTTTGCCCAGATATTATTCCCGATATCAATCTCAACCTGCTTGTCCCTCTTGTGTTGAAGGCAGGGGAAGCAACCGCTTTGCCGCGTATCAAAGGCCCCTCCCTTCGTGTCACATCCCCTCACCTGTTCATGCGGTTTCGCCCGTTTAACTTCCTGAGCCTTGCGCAACTTTTGGCGCTTAACGCCAGCATCAATCATCGGCTAACTGCAGCGGCTGATCTAGCTCTTCGTGTGACAGAGTCCGCCACTCTTCCAGCCGCCAAGCTTAAATTGAAGAAGCTCGCGCAAACCTCAGCAAAGTTCGCACTTCCACTCGCGCTGAAACTGGGGGCTCTTCCGGGTCATATTCTAGCAAAGCTCGGGCTTGCTGCTCAACTCATTCTTCAAATTAAAGGCCTGGGATTGAACCCCTTTAATCTCAATCTCGGCAAGTTGAATCTCATACTGCCGAAGGCGAAGATTAACCTGCCTCTGCTTGGGCTTGTTGACCTTGGTTTAAAGCAGAATTTGAACATGAACGCTCAGGCTGATCTCAAAGCACTTGCGAAGATGTTGGCGGACTTTGGTAACTGGAATCTTGGCTTTAAGTTCGATCTGAAAGCAGCCTTCAAGATTTTGGCAGCTCTGAACATTATTGGTCTGTTACAGCTGGCGTTTGGCGAAAGCCTTTTCTCAGGAAACGTCAAAGCTTGGGCTCGCATCACTGCAAAACTGAGCCTCTTTTCCAGATTGCTGCCACAACTAAACCTGAAGCTGCCGACAGCTAAAGTGGATTTGAGTGATCTCGACCTGAACATTGGTCAAGCCGACTGGCTTCGTAATGCAAACCGCATTTCCATGAGAGCATCTGCAAGGGCATCGCTCCGGGCATCTGCACGCCTGAATGCAGGTCTATTCGCCCGAACGGAAGCTGCTATCGGGCTCGCCTATGCTCTCTCTGCAGCTCTTAACATCAAGCCGACGTCTAAGTGCTGTAGTCGGTGTGCGTTAATATTCTGACGCGTTCTTCGGGCACAAATTTCAGCAGTTGAGTAACCATTTGCCGCCAGTCTGGCGGTAATTTTCTGAGGTCTGGGGCGTGCAGACGAAACGCAATAGCAGTTTCATATGTGTCCTTGATATGGTCCCGATATCCAAACATCTCACGTATAATTAAGCCCAGTGCATATAGGTCTGTTTTCTCGGTGATTTTATCGGTGCCCAATCCCAGCTGTTCTGGTGCTGCGTAGTTCAAGTGCCCCGCAAAACTGCTATGTGGCCGCATAAACGGCAGCTCATCATAAAAGGCACAATAAGCAAAGTCCAAAATGACTAACCCATGCACTCCCTGGTTGCTTAGCATGATGTTGTTAGGAGCGAGATCTAAGTGGGCAATCCCAACACTATGGAGATGATTGACCGTCAGAACCAATTGCGTACAAAGTTGGGCGAATTCTTTTAAGGAAAGCGACGCCTTACTAATCCTATCGGCAAGTGTTTCCCCTTTCACCAACTCCATGACCAGCTTGATGTTTCCGCCTTCGGTTTTCAGCTCCACAAAGTTCGGTGCGATGGCGCCAGACAAATGCTGCAGGGCTTTCGCTTCTCTAAATAAAAGTTGCTGTGGGGCTGATGATGAAATGAGCGTCTTCTCCGCCAACATGCGATTTGACGACGGGCACCTGTAAAACCTGACAGTGCTTGTTGATGTGCTCTTTGCAGGTTCCAACACAATATCCTTATATCTGTCAGAGTGTTCTGGTTGCAGAGATATTTTTCCCTATCAAGTCAACGAGTTAATAACGATATTACCAGTTCCTCTTATACTGTACACACAATGAAATGATCTTGCGGAATATTATAGGCCTATCTCGAGTGGTCGCCCCACTCATTTGGCAACCTCTACCAATACTATGCGCAAATACTTGGTAGTGATCGGACTTCCAGTCCCAATAAGCAGTAGCAGAGCGGGATAGATTTCGAATGGATCCAACGGCTTCCCTTCAACCTATTGAGGAGAATGCACCTTGCGGGCCGGATCTTGAATACGATCCTGACTTCCTGACGATGGAGACTGCTGCCAGTGGCACCCAAGATCACCAGATCGGGGAAGCCATTATCAAAGGGGAAGAACCTGACTGGAAGGAGGCGCTGCGCCTCTCCACCCAACTGCTGACACGAACCTACGATCTTCGCGTTGCCATCATTCACGCACAATCTCTAATTGCAATTGAAGGCTATCCAGGCTTCGCCAAAGGCATGGATTTCATTGCACAAATGCTGGATTCCTTTTGGGATACGTTACACCCAGAGCTTGATCCCGCAGAGGGGCATGACCCTATCATGCGTGCGAATGTCCTTTCCGCTCTTAATGACAGACGCACCACGCTTGCCCTAATCAGAAATGCCTCTCTCGTCCAGTCTCGCATCTTCGGAGCATGGTCTCTCAACGAGATCGCCATCGCTCGCGGGGAGACTGAACTGCCAGAAGGCCGTGACAGACCCGATATTGCTTCCTACGATGCAGCTCTCAGAGAGACAGATCGCGAAAACATTGCAGAGGTTGTTAATGCAATCGAAACCGCGATCAAAACATCCGAGCACATCCGGGATTTTTTCGCGCAGCACGGTGGCCTGATCCTTGACGACCTCCTGCGAGAGCTGCGTCAAGCGCAGTTTTTATTGGCTCCAGCACTGGAAATCGAAGAGGAAGATGAGGAGGAAGAGGGAGAAACTGACTCTGAGGAAGATGGGCCAGTTAAAGCTCGATCCAGCAAGAAAAGCGCAAGTTTTACCGGAACAGTTATAAACCGAACTGACGTGTTAAGAGCTCTTGATGAGGTTTGTGCGTATTACAAGCGTAGCGAACCTTCAAGTCCGGTTCCACTTCTACTGGGTCGGGCCCGACGTCTTGTTGATCTCGACTTTTATTCCATCATCAAGGACCTCGCTCCAGATGGGGAAGCACAAGTTTTGAACATCAAAGGGGTAAGCCCCGACGACGACGAACATTCTGGTTCAATCGAATAACCCAGGTCTGAATAAGAACAAAAGTACCGGGAACCCGATCACATGGCAAAACAAAGTAGTCAGAAATTTATAGCGAGGAACAGAGCCCCTCGAGTGCAAATTGAGTACGATGTTGAATTGTACGGCGCAGAGAAGACCATTCAGCTGCCTTTCGTAGCAGGTGTAATGGCTGATCTTTCTGGCAAGCCCGAAGATCCACTTCCTCCTGTAGGGGATCGCAAAGCCCTTGAGATCGACGTCGACAACTTCGATGAACGCATGAAATCGATGAAGCCACGCGTAGCATTCCGGGTTCCCAACACCCTCACAGGCGAAGGCAATCTCAGTGTCGATCTGACCTTCGAGAGTATGGACGACTTTTCTCCGGCAGCAGTTGCTCGCAAGGTTGATGCTTTGCGTACGTTGCTGGAAGCCCGTACTCAACTTGCAAACCTGATGACCTATATGGACGGCAAGTCCGGTGCCGAGGAGTTGATCGGTAAGGTTTTGAATGATCCTGCCCTTTTGCAAACACTAGCTGCCGCACCGAAGGAAGGTGATGCTGCTGCTGAAGAGAAGGACGAAAATAATGGCTGAAGCTGAAAAACAACCGGAAGTCGAAGCCGAAGAGGCACAGGTTGAAGCTATTGATCCCAATAACTTTGAATCTCTCCTCACTCAAGAATTCAAGCCCAAGTCAGACAGCGCAAAAGAAGCCGTGGAAGGTGCAGTGGCAACACTGGCTGAGCAGGCTTTGGCAAACACAACGCTGATTTCGGACGACACGCTGAAGTCAATCGAGTCAATTGTTGCTGAACTTGACCGTAAGCTTTCCGAGCAAATTCAAACGATCCTTCACCACGAAGATTTCCAGAGCCTTGAAGGGACCTGGCGCGGACTTCACTATCTCGTCAATAACACTGAGACTGACGAAATGCTGAAGATCCGGGTGATGAATATCTCCAAGAAGGAACTGAGCAAGACCCTGAAAAAATACAAGGGTACTGCGTGGGATCAAAGCCCGGTCTTCAAGAAAATCTACGAGGAAGAGTATGGTCAGTTCGGTGGTGAGCCGTATGGCGTGCTTATCGGCGATTACTACTTCGACCACACCCCACCAGACGTGGCGCTTCTGAACGAGATGGCAGAGATTGCAGCCGCGGCTCATGCTCCGTTCATTGCAGGAGCGAGCCCTAGCCTCTTCCAAATGGAATCCTGGCAAGAACTCTCAAACCCCCGCGATCTCACCAAGATTTTCCAGACACCAGAATATGCTGCATGGCGGTCACTACGTGAATCTGAAGATTCCCGTTATATCGGCCTTGCAATGCCGCGTTTTCTGGCTCGGTTGCCTTATGGCCCACTTACTGAGCCGGTGGATGAGTTTGATTTTGAAGAGGACACATCAGGTGCCTCCTCCTCAAAATACGTCTGGTCCAACTCTGCTTTTGCAATGGCAACCAACATCACCCGCTCCTTCAAGCTTTATGGCTGGTGCTCTCGCATCAGGGGCGTGGAATCTGGCGGCGCTGTTGAAGGCCTGCCTTCACATACGTTCCCAACGGATGATGGCGGCGTGGACATGAAGTGTCCTACCGAGATTGCGATCACTGACCGCCGTGAAGCTGAGCTTGCAAAGAATGGCATGATGCCATTGTTACACCGTAAGAATTCAGACTTGGCCGCTTTCATTGGCGCACAGTCTTTGCAGAAGCCAGCAGAGTATACGGACCCTGATGCGACAGCAAATGCAAACCTTGCAGCTAGGTTACCTTACTTATTTGCAAGTTGTCGGTTCGCTCACTATCTAAAATGTATTGTTCGAGACAAGATTGGCTCGTTCAAAGAACGTCAGGATCTTCAGAACTGGCTGCAAGATTGGATTATGCGTTACGTAGATGGCGATCCTGCAGGTTCCAGTGAGCAGACAAAGGCGGAAAAGCCTTTGGCGTCAGCCGAAGTGGTCGTCGAAGCCGATGATTCAAACCCAGGCTACTACAGCGCGAAGTTCTTCCTGCGTCCTCATTACCAGTTAGAAGGTCTGACGGTTTCCTTGCGACTGGTTTCAAAGCTTCCGTCAGCCAAGGGAGGATAAACCTTAGGCTGACGCGGAAGACGGCAGCGTTTTTATCAAACCCATTCAAAACGCTGTTAATCGGCACTACGCCTCATGCGGCAAGCCGTTTAGTGCCACAACAAAGTAAGCAACAAAAAGTGGAGCAAGCGTCATGTCAATTGATGCATATGTAATCTTTGAGGGGCCCGGTGCCGGTGCTATCGCCATTGAAGGCGAAACACAAGATGATGAAATGGCCAAAAAAAAGGCCTTCGAAATCGCCACTTTCAGCATGGGTGCTGAAAACACTATGGACATCGGTTCCATGCGTGGCGGTTCTGGCGCTGGTCGCGTGAAGTTTAAAGAATTCCAGATTGAAAAGAAAAGTGACCGCGGTTCGCCAGGCCTTTTCCTTGCTTGTTGTAACGGCGGTATTTACGAGACAGTGACACTTTTGCTTCGCCGTTCTGGTGGTGCATCCGGTAAAGCTGGTGTGATCTTCCTTACCTTCACAATGAAGCTGGTTGCCATCAAGGAAATCAGTTGGGAAGGTAACGACGAAGAGTGTAAAGAATCCATCCAGATGGAATATGGCGCTGTTCAGATTGATTACACCATGATGGATACCACTGGTGCGATGGGCAAGACACTTACCGAAAAGTGGAGCCGCATCAAGAATACTCGCGACCTCGTCGTCAAATAATCGAGTATTTTCCCTACCTTATCTGTTTGCCGGGGCTTCCCCGGCAAACCTTCCTCATCGCAATAATCTGGAGTGATCCCGTATGCCTGCGAAGGAACATCTAGCCACAGGTAATTTACAAGAAGCGCTCAAGATCACTCAGGAGCAAGTACGAAAAAAGCCTGAGGACGTCAAAGAACGCATCCTCCTTTTCCAGCTCTATTGCGTCAATGGAGACTGGCTCAAGGCCAAAAAACAGCTTCCAATCATCCGCCAATTTGATGAGAGCGCGGTGCCTATGGTGGAGACCTATTCTCGCTTGCTGGATATGGAGCAATTGCGTGAAGAAGTCTTTTCAGGTGACAAAACTCCCCTGCTCTTTGGTGAACCTAAAGAATGGCTTTCCTTTCTGGTTCAAGCCCTCAAGTTTGACACTGAGAAAAACGAGCAAGCGGCAATTAACCTTCGGGATAAAGCCTTTGAAGAAGCAGACGCTATTTCCGGAACCATAAATGGTGAAAAGTTCGAGTGGCTGGCAGATGCCGACCCGCGGCTTGGCCCCGTTCTTGAGCTTATGATGAGCAACGCCTATTATTGGGTTCCGTTCTCCGCAATCAAATCCATAAGAATTCCAGAGCCTCGTGATCTACGAGATATGTGCTGGACGCCTGTGAACCTTCTCTGGGTCAATGGTGGTCCTGCAAACGGTTTCATCCCAACACGATACGTTGAAACTATTCATTCAGACGACCCTAACCTCAAACTTTCCCGATTGACCACCTGGAACGAAGACAGGCCGATCGGACAGCGTATGTTTGCGCATGAAAGCGCAGAGATCCCTCTGCTTGAGGTGCGAGCGATCAATTTTGACACTGAACTGGATATTCATAAGGACATCGGCCCCGTAACAGGCGCAGATGATGCCGCATCCTCTACGGAGGGAGGCCATGGCTGAACGCCCTCTTGCTGATCGGTTGGTCCCGTCTTTGTTGGACCGTCTTACAGATGACAACCCGTTTCAGCAGGTGGAGCCTCGTGAAGCCCGTGTCACCAGTTCGGTTAATCTTCGGTATTCCATTCAACGTGATTTGGAGTGGCTTTTTAACACAACCCGTCTGGCATCAGACATTGATCTGACGCCTTATCCCGAAGTCCAGTCATCCGTCTTAAATTTTGGAATTCCAGACCTAGGCGCGATGACAAGCAAAAGTGCTGAAGAGATTGAAGACATTTTGCATGAGGCAATCGTCCATTTCGAACCTCGCCTTATAGCAGATAGCCTTTTGGTTTCTATCGTTGAGCCTAATAAACCACGCCGTTCCAATCGTCTAGACTTCCAGATTGAAGGGCAGTTGTGGTCCCAACCTTTGCCACAAGCCTTGTACCTACGCACTGAGTTCGACCTTGATGTGCATGCGGTGCAAATAGCTAAACCGCGCCAGCGAGGTTCTTGACATGAAGCCTTGGCTGCTTCCGTATTACAACAGAGAATTACAGCACATTCGCGAAAGTGCCTCTGAATTTGCAGAGGCTTACCCCAAAGTCGCAGGGCGTCTTGGGTTGAGTGGTTTTGACTGTGCTGATCCTTACGTTGAGCGTCTTCTGGAAGGCTTTGCGTTCCTAACTGCACGTGTTCAATACAAGCTGGATGCCCAGTTCCCTCAATTTACGCAGCACCTTCTTGAGATGGTGTATCCCCACTTCCTAGCACCCGTTCCGTCCATGCTTATCGCAAGTTTGGAGCCGGATATGACGCAGGGCTCCCTGAAGGATGGATATGTTATTCCTCGCGGCACACAGTTGCGCAGCCGCAAGAGTGCCCGCGGAGCGACGCCTTGTATCTATAATACGGCTCATGAAACAACGCTTTGGCCAATCACCATAGAAGCTATCGACTATCTGGCGAGCCCAAGTGAGTTAGCCGCTCAAAAGGTTGAGGTAAAAAATGGAGCTAAAGCCGGACTCCGCATTCGCCTGAAAACGGTTGGCAATATTCCATTTAATGAGCTGGCGCTGGATGAATTGCCGCTTTATCTGCGCGGTGGAGGATCACAACCGGTGAAGCTTTATGAGCAAATCATCGGTAATTGCACTGGCGTTGCAATCCGCCCAACAAGTTTGCCTACGCCTTGGGAAATCAGCCTTTCCTCCGAGATCGTGAACACGCGTGGGTACGGAGATGAGGATGCACTTCTTCCTTATGGTCCACAATCGTTCAGCGGTTATCGTCTGTTGCAAGAGTACTTCGCGTTTCCGCACCGTTTCCTGTTTGTCGAACTCACCAATCTGCAACCTGCCGTTCGTCAATGCGAAACGGATGAAATGGATGTCTTTCTGCTCTTTGATCGTATTGACAAAGATCTGGAACGCGCCGTTGATCGTGCCAATATCTCCTTGTTCTGCACCCCTGCAATCAATCTGTTCTCTACACGACTAGACCGTCTGCATATCAACGACAAACGTAGCGATCACCATGTGGTGCCAGACAGATCTAAACCACTGGACTACGAAATTTATCAGCTGCAAGAGGTTGAAGGGTTTAGCTCGCAAGGCGATGCGCCGCAGATCTTCAAGCCATTCTACAGCCTATCAAGTACGCAAGATTTACAAAGTGAAGGTGCCTATTACACGGTGAACCGCAAGCAACGGCTTGCGACAGCCAAACGACAGATGACGGGTGGACGCAGTAATTATCTTGGCACTGAGATTTTTATTAGTCTCGTAGATGCGAAGGACGCACCCTATAATCTTGCACTCAATCAGCTCGGCATTCGAGCACTTTGCACGAACCGAGATCTACCATTGATGATACCGATCGGAGCGGGAAAGTCGGACTTTTCCCTTCCAGAAGGTGGGCCAGTTGAAGCAGTGAAATGCATCGATGGCCCCAGTCGGCCACGTCCCTCAAACATCTTTGGTGAGACCGCATGGCGCTTCATCAATCATTTATCACTGAATTACCTTAGCATTGCGGACAATAACGATACTGATGGCGCACAAGCTCTGCGTTCCATTCTGCATCTGTACGCTCCGCTTGGTGACAGCTCGACAACACAGCAAATTGATGGCGTTCGCTCAATCAAATCCACTCGGGCTGTTCGTCGTCTCCCTGGACAAGGTCTTTCATCTGTCGCACGTGGCCTTGAGCTAAATATTACGCTTGATGAAGCCGCCTTTGAAGGCACGGGTGTGTTCTTGCTTGGTGCCGTGCTCAATGAGTTCTTTGCCCGTTACGTTTCGATCAACAGCTTCACCGAGACGGTGATCAGATCCAACGTACGAGGTGAAGTAATGCGCTGGCCCTGCCAGATCGGGAGGCGTCACAGATTATGACTGGTTCGCAAACACCACCTCCCCCAAATTCGTCTGGTCCACCCAAACCTCCCGAAGGGCAAGGCAAACCACCTGTGCCAGTTCAGCAAGAGATTACGCCTGAAGTTCGGTGGAAACAGCGTTTGCGCTCGGCTGAGAAAGATTACCTCAGCTATGAGTTTTTGCCTCTGGTGCGGCTTATTGAGTGTTCCAACCCGGATATGCCTCGGATTGGAACATCACGGCGCTGTCAGGATGATCCTGTCCGCTTTTCTCATGAACCTCATTTGCAGTTTGAAGCATCAACGATCACGGCGTTCAAGCAAGGTGTTGGAACAAAGCCCAGCCGGTTAACCAGCCGGTTTTTGGGACTCTTTGGGCCCAATGGCCCAATGCCGCTTCATCTGACTGAGTATGCCTTTAAGCGAGAACATCAACACCGCGATACCACAATGCGTGCATTCGCAGATGTCTTTCATCACCGTATCCTGAGCTTGTTTTACCGCGCGGCGATCACCGGTGAGCCCGCATTCAGCTTTGATCGACCTGAACAAGACAGGTATTCGATCTATACCGGAGCGCTTGCAGGATTTGGACCGACCGAGTTTCGACATCGGGATGATTTACCGGATGTAGTGAAGTATCATTTCGCTGGCCGTCTCGCCTTGCAAACGCGCGGGGCTGATGGGTTACTGGCAATTTTGAGCTGTTATTTCAACCTCCCCGTCGCTCTGGAAGAGTTCATTGGAGAGTGGCTGTATCTACCCAAAAATCAAGTGACTGCCCTCAACGGCTTTCGCAATGCCGGGCTTCTCGGTGTTGGAGCTGCACTGGGGGGGCGAGTTTGGTCCAGTGACACAAAGTTCCGCGTGGCGTTCGGTCCATTGAGCCTCCGCGACTATGAAGGGCTGCTTCCTGACGGTGTTTCCATGCCGCGATTGCTTTCAGCGGTCAGAGCCTATTGCGGCGATGAGCTGGAGTGGGACGTAGCTCTTGTTCTTAAGCGCAATCAGGTGCCGACTACTCGGCTTGGACAATATGGAAAGCTGGGATGGACGACTTGGTTGTCACCGAAAAAACAAGGCGACCCAGTCCGAGATCTCAATTTGCGCCCACGACAAGTCACTGAAAAATCGAAAGCATCTGTTCATAACAACAATCGCGCGAAGGCTGCCTAGGAGTTCCCATGAGTGATATCAAACGAGCGTCCCTCTTCGGTAAATTAAATCCGACCTGCTATCAGGCAATCGACAGCGCTACGACCTTTTGTAAGATGCGTGGCAATCCTTATGTGGAGTTGGAGCACTGGTTCCAGCAGTTGTTGAGCGGGCAGGATTCAGATCTGCATCGCATTTTGCGGGATGCAGAGATCGATGAGGCCCGGCTCGCGAGTGATCTCACCAAGGCCTTGGACAAGTTGCCCCGAGGAGCCAGTTCAGTAAGTGATTTGTCGCAGCACGTGGAAGAGGCCGTTGAACGCGGCTGGGTTTATGCCACTTTGATGTTTGGTGATAATGCCATCCGCAGCGGTTACCTTTTGATTGGCATCCTAAAGACACCAGGCCTTCGCAATACGCTCTTTGGCATTTCGCGTCTGTTTGAGAACATTTCAGCTGATGATGTTGCGACACGATACAAGAAAATCACAGAGGGCTCGCCTGAAGAAGGCAAAGCCAAGGATGGCACGCAACTCGATGCTGGTGAACAGCACGCCGCAGCCCCGGGTCTGAAATCTGCAGATGAGGCCTTGGACGCCTATTGCACAGACATCACGGCAAAAGCGAAAGCTGGGCAGCTGGATCCGGTTATTGGCCGTGAAGAAGAAATTCGCCAGATCATCGACACACTGATGCGCCGTCGCCAAAACAATCCAATTCTGACGGGTGAAGCCGGGGTTGGTAAAACGGCAGTGGTTGAAGGTTTGGCAATCCGCATTGCAGAGGGCGATGTGCCGCCGTCCATCAAGGATGTACGCGTTCTCCTGCTTGATGTCGGGCTGTTACAGGCTGGCGCTGGCGTGAAAGGTGAGTTCGAAGATCGCCTACGCAAGATATTGGATGCAGTGCGCTCTTCTGTACAGCCCATCATCCTGTTCATTGATGAAGCCCACACGCTCATTGGTGCTGGAGGGGCTGCTGGAACCGGTGATGCAGCTAACCTTTTGAAACCGGCACTTGCCCGTGGTGAATTGCGGACAATTGCAGCAACAACATGGTCTGAGTACAAGAAGCACATTGAGAAGGACCCTGCCCTCGCTCGCCGTTTCCAGAACATTTTGGTTGAAGAACCTGATCCGGATAAAGCAGTTGCAATCATGCGCGGTGTGGCAGCAATGCTTGAAGAGCATCATCAGGTCCAGATTCTGGATGAAGCGCTTGAGGCTGCCGTGCATTTGTCGATGCGCTTTATTCCTGCAAGACAGCTGCCAGACAAGGCAATCAGCCTGATTGATACTGCCTGTGCCCGTGTCGCTCTTTCCCAACATGCAACGCCAGCTGCTGTCGATGATTGCCGCAAACGACTTGTCATGATTGAAACGGAACGAGATATCCTTGAACGAGAGGTGCAGTCCGGTTTCGATGTCGGTGATAAGCTCACTGACGTGCACAAGAAGCTTGCTGAGCTTGAGAAAGAACGTGAAGCTCTTGAAGCTGAATGGTTGAAAGAGCAATCGCTTGTTACAGAAATTCTGAAACTACGTGAAGTGTTCCGCCAAACCAATGGAGATGAGAACGCAGATACGGCTCCAATCAAGAAGGAGCTGGATCAGAAACTTGAGGAACTGACCGAACTACAAGGTGAGCACCCCCTCATTCTTCCTGAAGTGGATGGCCAAGCGGTTGCAACAATTGTTTCTGACTGGACGGGCATACCAACTGGGCGCATGGTCTCTAACGAGATTAAGACGGTGCTGCACCTGAGCGATATCCTGAGGAAGCGGATCATCGGTCAGGACCATGCTATGGAGGTGATCGCTCGCCGCGTAAAAACCTCTCGTGCGAACCTTGATAATCCAAGTCGTCCCATTGGTGTGTTCCTTCTGGTCGGACCAAGTGGTGTCGGTAAAACCGAGACAGCCTTAGCACTTGCAGAGACCCTTTATGGCGGTGAACAGAATCTTATCACCATCAACATGAGTGAGTTTCAGGAGTCCCATACGGTCTCCACGCTAAAAGGCTCTCCTCCAGGGTATGTGGGTTACGGTGAAGGCGGCGTTTTGACAGAAGCCGTGCGCCGTAGACCTTACAGCATTGTGTTGCTGGATGAGGTTGAGAAGGCCCACCCGGATGTGCATGAACTCTTCTTCCAGGTCTTTGATAAGGGCATGATGGAAGATGGCGAAGGCCGGAAGATCAATTTCAAAAATACTTTGATCTTGTTGACTGCCAATGTGGGCAGTGATCTCATTTTGGATATGTGTGCAGATGAAGATCTGACACCAGATCCGGAGGGTATTGCCAAAGCTTTGAGACCTCCCTTGCTGAAGGCTTTCCCGGCAGCACTTTTGGGCCGACTTGTAACCGTGCCTTATTACCCGCTGAGTTCTCCTGTCATTCACAAAATCATCAATCTACAACTTGGTCGGATTGGTGATCGTATTCTCGAGAACCACAATGTGAAGTTCACATGGGATGATTCAGTTGTTGCCTTGATTGAGAGCAGATGTGCGGAAATTGAGAGTGGTGGTCGTATGATCGATGCGATCCTGACCAACACCCTTCTCCCGGATATCAGCACAGAATTCCTGAAGAACATGAGTGAAGACAAGAAGATCACAGAACTTAAAGTTCTGACTGATGGTGATGCATTTGACTACAAGTTCAAGAAATCACCCGTAGCCAAAAAAGACAAACACAAGAAGAAATAGATCCATCACAGGAAATTCAGATAAACCTGAAAGCAAAATCAAAACATAGGCTTATTACTTTTTTTACCACAGAAACTAACTGAAACAAAACACGTCGGAACTACTTTTCCAAGTGACGAGGAGTCCAACGATGCAGAAAGTTAAGCAATCGGCGAGGAGACGGTCGACACGCATTCCTGCGTGGCGTCTTACTTTGCGCCGTATTGTTCGCTCTGATATCTTTCAGTACACCTTTCTCATCTTGATTGTTGTCAACGCAATCAGCCTGGGTCTGGCGACATCCCCTTCCGTACGACGCTTGACTGGTGATGGACAGATCATTTTCGACGACGTGATTATCGGACTTTTCATTTTGGAATTTGTCTTGAAAATCATGGCGTTTGGCACACGCTTTTTCAAAAGCTGGTGGAACATCTTCGACATTTCAGTGGTTAGCTTTTCCCTGCTCCCGCAGTCAGGTTATCTCAGCGTCTTGCGTGCCCTTCGGGTTATGCGAGCCATGCGTGTCCTGTCTTTCCTGCCACAGTACCGGCAAGTGATGCAGGCGCTATTGGATGCGCTACCTGGCATGTTCTCCGTGATGATCGTTCTGGCGCTGATTTATTATGTGTTTGCGGTCATGGCGACCGGCTTGTTTGGTGCAAGCTTTCCAGACTGGTTCGGAGACATTGGTCGATCTTTGTACTCGCTGTTCCAGATCATGACGCTGGAGAGCTGGTCCATGGGGATCGTGCGTCCCGTTATGAAGATCTATCCCTACGCCTGGGCCCTTTTCATCCCCTTTATCTTCCTGACCGCATTTGCCGTGCTCAACCTGTTTATCGGTCTGATCGTCAGCTCCATGCAGGGCATCTATCAGGAAGAACACAGTGAAGACGTCGAACGCCTTCGCCTCCTCGTATCCGCTGAAAACCGTGCGATCGCCGCTCAATTGGAAGCTGCGCAATTACAGGTAATCAAAACCCTCGAACGTCTTGAGGACCAGATAGAAACCAATAAGAGAGATTCTGATGAGTGACTCTGACAAGGACGATGATCTTGACGCACTGCTCAATGACATCATCGAGGAAAGTGATGCTCCCACAGAAGGTGAAACCGCTGAAGGTGCATCTGCAAGTGTTTTTGAGCCCGATTTTGGTGAAGTCACATGTGAAGCTCCAAAGCTCAACATTACGCTGGATAGTCCATTCCATCTTGCCGTGATCGGCGATTTTTCTGGTCGTGCCAACCGCATGGCTCTTTACGATGCTGATGAGCTTGCTGTGCTCAAAGGGCATAACGTTGATGTCGATACCGCAGAAGACCTTCCTGCCCGCTTCAAGATCAACATCGAACTTGATCTTGCTGGTGATGAAAAAGTCATTCGGTTTGAACCGAGCTGTATTGAAGACTTCCATCCTGACGAAATAATTGATGAGTTCGAGATATTTGATGAGCTGAAGGCGCTGCGTTCCTCCCTCAAAAACCCAGGGACATTCAGCAATGCGGCAGCGACCATTGATGAGTGGCTGGAAGACAAAGGCGAAAAGCCTATCTCACAGCGCAACTCGCGTGGTTCTGTCATTCCAGTCGACAAGAAGCTGAGTGACTTCTCCGCTCTCATTGATCGCCCTGTTGAGGAGCATGAAGAAGCCGATGACTTCACAGACCTGATTGGAAAGATCGTTTCGCCTCACATAACCCCTGCCGACAATCCGCAACTCGATGATTATCTCGAGATTGTCGAGACTGTGATGACCACGACACTGCGCAAGATCCTTCAAAACGCTGATTTTCAGGCTCTGGAGAGTGTGTGGCGTGTCATTGATATGTTGTCACGCAGAATTGAGACTTCCACCGCACTCAAAATAACGCTCTACGACATCTCTGCGGAGGATTTTGCAAGAGACCTCAGTGCCACCAACAAGCTTGAAGAAACAGGTTTGTATCGTCTCTTCGTGGAAAATGCGCTGCAGGATGAAGGTGTTGGCACGCCGAGTGCAATTGTTGGTCTTTACACATTCGATATGACTCCCCCCCATGCAGAGCTTCTGGGGCGTATGTCAAAGATCTGCGCGCATGCGCATGCGCCTTTCCTGACTTCCCTGGACCGCAACAATGCCACCAGAAAATTTGCTGATCTTCCTAAGATTACCGAAAAGACATGGCAGAGTCTGCGTGCCATGCCAGAAAGCAATTACATTGGTCTGAGCTTGCCACGCTTCATGCTTCGAATGCCTTATGGCGCAAAAACCGATCCGATTGATGCATTCAGCTTTGAAGAGTTTGACGAGCAAGTTGGCCTGAAAGCCATGTTGTGGGGCAATCCAGCAGCCCTGATTGGTCTTGTGCTTGCAAAAGACTACGAGACCAATGGCGGAGGCATGAGACCAGGTTCGATCCTGACCCTCAACGAAATGCCGTTCCATTACCTACACGACCAGTATGGTGATCAGGTTGCCCTGCCCTGTACTGATCGCATGATCAGTCATCGCAGCGTAGAGCCACTCATGAGACAGAGCTGGATGCCCATTGTTTCTATGAAGGGCCAGCCTGAAGTTCGCATTGCCTCTCTTAACGGCCTGGCCGGTGACACTATCTCTGGACGCTGGTGCGATCAGATTGCCGTGACCAAAGCTGCAGAGACACCGAGCGCAAATGCCGGAGCGCGTGTTAGCATCAGCGGCGGCGACGGCTCTACCCCAGGCATTCAGGCAACAAAAGGTGCAGTGGTTGTTGAGACCATCCTTGATCCTAAGAAAACACCAGAAACCATCTTCAGAATTGAAGCTGAACCACCAGAACCTCAGGAGAGTGAACCTGAGGTAGCTGAGGAAGAAGACGAGATTGAAGAGGCACCAGCTCCTGCGCCAGCCGCAGCAGCTGCTCCGCCTGCACCTGCCCATGACACGACAGAGTTGGACAACCTCCTAGCCGACCTTTCAGCAGACGATGAAGAAGAAGCGGACGAAGAGGGAATGGATCCGGAACTCGAAGCACTGCTTGCCGATCTTTAACAATTGATAATGGAGTTTCAAATGGCTGAACTCATTGAAATAGAAGAAGTACCTGAGATCTACGTCATGGAGTACGGCGGCAATTATTACCTTGTTCGCGGTGCAGCTTATCTTGACCAGATCCTATTTGGCAAAGAGCCACTTAGCTTCCCCGTGCTCATCAAATCCGTCAAGACTTGGGATGAGGTTCTCGTGAACTGGGAGAACACCGGAGGTTCCATGCCCTGGATTCTCAACCCCAGCATCGTTGAACGGATGGAACGAGACAATCGCAAACTGACCTCAGACAGCTTTAACGCCTGAGACCGATCAAAACAGCAGTTTTAGAAATAGGCAGGTCCTGGAATGTGTGCGAGCAAAATAACTGAGAACCGGCTGTTTACGATCAGCTTCGATGGTGGAGATGACAGCTTCCACCTTTGGAAGATGAAGATGACCAGCGAAATGAGTGAGCTCTACGAAATGGTCGTTGATTGCCGATCATTCGAGCATGACCTGAGCCTTGATAAGATGCTTGGGCAGACACTTACGGTTGAAATGAAAAAAGTGTCCGGCACAAGCCTGTCCTCTGACCAGTATCTGAATGGATTTGTGACCAAGGCCATCTATACGGGACAAGATCATGGGTATTCAACTTACCGCCTTATTGTACGCCCGTGGCTTTGGTTTTTGACCCTTACCAGCAACTGCCGGATTTTTCAGGAAAAGTCGACGCCAGACATCTTGAAAGAAGTTTTTCAGGAAGCTGGTTTTACTGACTTCAAAAACAAGCTGAGTGACAGTTATGATCCTCGGCCCTATTGCGCGCAGTTTCAAGAAACCGACTTCAACTTTATCTGCCGCCTGATGGAGCAGGAAGGGATCTACTATTACTTTGAGCACGAAGACGGCCAACACACGATGGTGTTGGCGGACTCTTATAGCGCTCATGAAGACATCAAAGGCGAGTCCAGCCTTCCCTTCTATTCCGAGGAAGATCATTTCCGGCGTGGAGCAGATCATTTTTGGGATTGGCGACATAATGAAGAGATCCAGACGGATGAAGTTGAAATCAATGACTATGATTTCACTAAACCCACAAGTGATCTGAAAGCTAATGCTAGCGAGAAGAAATCCCACCAGCTCTCTGGCCGTACGCGTTACATGTATCCAGGCCATTATGAGGAAGTCAGTGTAGGTGAAAAGCGAGCCAAGGTGCGCGTTGAAGAGGCCAGTGCGGCTTACGCCAAGGTATATGCTCGCGGCAACGTACGTGGATTGAGGCCCGGTTACCTCTTCAAATTGGATCAGTTTTCAGACGACCCAAGTCAGGAAAAAGAATACCTGATCACGAAGGCGATCTGTGAGGTCTCAATCGAGTTTGCCCGCGATGAAGAGCAAGAGTTCTACGACGCCATCACTTACGAGATTGAGGCGGTCGATTCCAGCGTTCAATATCGCAAAGCCTCGACTACACCCTGGCCCAATATGAACGGATTGCAGTCCGCAATCGTTACTGGTGCGGATGGGGAAGAGATCTGGACCGATGAGTATGGTCGGATCAAGGTGCAGTTCCATTGGGATCGTGACGGACAGAACGATGACAAGTCCTCCTGCTGGGTGCGTGTTGCGCAAATGTGGGCAGGTAAAGGTTGGGGTGGTCTCCACATTCCACGTGTTGGTCAGGAAGTCCTCGTTGATTTCTTAGACGGAGACCCTGACCGACCTATTGTTGTGGGCAGTGTTTACAATGGTGAGCAAACCGTTCCTTACGATCTGCCCGGTGAAGCCACGAAATCAACGCTCAAGAGTGAGACTTCCAAGGAAGGTGGTGGTAACAACGAGTTTTTGTTTGAAGACAAAAAAGACGAGGAACTCGTTCAGCTCACCGCTGAGAAGGACTATGAGCGCACCGTCAAAAACAATGAAACCGTTAAAATTGGCTTCGACAAGCAAGAAGATGGCGACCAGACAATCGAGGTCTACAACAACCGCAGTCTGACCGTTGACCAGGGTGATGAGACCTACACAATCAAGACTGGTGGCCGTACGACAACCGTCGAGAAAGACGACGCACTCTCGGTCAAATCTGGCAATCACACCATCACTGTCGAAAGTGGCGACCAAAGCATCTCCATGAAGCAAGGTGCGCAGACCGTTGAAGCCATGAAAGACATCGGTGTGACCTCACAAACCGGTGATGTGAAAGTCGATGCATCCGCTGGATCTGTGAAGGTTTCCGGAACGCAAGCTATAGAGCTTACCTGCGGTGGCAGCTCCATCAAAATGGATCCTATGTCGATCACCCTTACGGCTGGTCCTAGCTCCCTCAAGCTTGAGGCCGCTCAAGCTGAGTTGAAAGGCTTAATGGTGACCGTAAAGGGTGATGTTCAGGCGACCGTCGACGGGACCTTGACCACCTTGAAAGGCGCCGGCATCACAACGGTACAAGGTGCCCTTGTGAAGATAAATTGAGGCGAATTATGGAAAACAGCGTGACAAATACTACACTGCTCCTCAATTCCTTCAAAGATCTACTCAAAAGCAGACCTTTAGAACTTGGAAATGAGGCATTACCACTGGTAGAAGATCAGAAACCTTCTATCGAAGTTGTGGATACCCTAGCGGAAGCAGAACTTACATCTGACGCGATAAAAGTTCTTGCCCACGCCCTGAGTAAACCACGCGCAGTGTGGTGGGCCAGTCAAGTCAGCAGAGCAACCTTTCCGGAAGGCACCCAGCCCCCAAATGAAGACGAAATTGCGCTGAAAGCCGCCGAAGACTGGGTCCGTAAACCTGATGAAGACCTGCGTCGTGCAGCAATGAAAATTGCTGATGACGGAGGATATAAAAGCGCCGCTTCTCTTGCCGCTGCAGCGGCTGGTTGGAGTGGCGGAAGTATGGGTTCCCCCGAATTTGACCCCGCACCTCCCCCAGAAAACCTAACTAGTATTGCTGTAGGGTCGTCTATAGTTTTGTCAGTATACGACAGTAACGTGGAGGACCCTGAAGAGTTCTTAGTCAAAGCTTACAAGTTGGGACGAGCACTCGCAGATAATGAAATAGAGGCCCTATGAGTTTCCCAGCAGCACGCATGACAGACATGCACGTCTGTCCAATGGTGACCGGTATCGTTCCTCACGTAGGAGGCCCGATATCTCTTGGAGCACCGACGGTTTTGATCGGAAACTTACCCGCGGCGCGCATGACTGACATGTGCGTGTGCGTTGGGCCTCCAGACACAATTATGAAAGGCAGTGTCACCACATTGATCGCCGGGTTACCGGCGGCGCGTATGCTGGATGTCACTGCTCACGGCGGCACCATCATCCTTGGCTGGCCCACAGTTTTAATCGGGGGCTGAGGATATGACTGATAACACGAGCATCGTTTTAGTACTCATTTTGACCAAGGGGCATGAGTTGGTCGACACAGGAAAGTGCACGCGCATACTGCGACAGGAACGCTGCGTCATTGGACGTGGAAGCAGTGCGGATTGGATTCTACCCGATCCTGCAAATCAACTTTCGCGCCGTCATTGTGTCGTTGAATGGAACGACGGGGTCTACCGCGTCGTCGATACCAGCTCTAATGGAACCTTTGTTAATGATTGGGACGAACCAATTCCCAATGGTGAGGCCTGTGGCCTTCAAGATGGTGATGTTATCAGAGTCGGAAACTATTACATCAGCGCACAAATGTTGCCAGAAGATGCTGATGCACGTCTGAAAGTGGATGATTTTCTTACAGAACCTGAGAACCCAGACCCACTCGCAAATCTTCTTCCTAAAGAACTCGACATGGAGGATGACGACTGGGTCGATGACCAGATCGTTACCCCTGAAGACGAACTTTCCGAGGTTCTGAATGACCCACTCGAGTCTCCAGAATCTATTCTCAGAAAGGCTACTGAAACACTGGACTCCTACCCTGCGAGTGCTGGGAAAGAGCCTATTCCGCCAGTTAGTTATGGATTTGAAGGATACAAGTATTCCAGCTCAGTGCCGTTTGAGAGTGAAAGCGGTATCTCGAGCGAAGAAGGTGCGAGTGCGTGGGATCACAACCGCACAGAATCCGATGCATTTAAATTGCCCAGAACGCATCACCAGACCATTCCTGAGGACTGGGATGTAGCCCCGAAAAAAGACATTCAGAACAAAGCTCGTAAACCAAATGACGATTAGCCACATCAAACGCATTGCGTACATTTTGCTTTTGAGTATCGGTCTGGCCTCCTGCTCCGCCGAGATGCCGATGCCTGTCATGATCACGACGACAGTCATCGCGGACAAGGAGTTGAACCAGAACGCAGATGGGATGTCGACGCCTGTTCAGGTGAAGATCTTTTACCTTACATCTGATGCCGAGTTTAAAACTCATGACTTTTTCACTTTGTTTGAAAAAGGAGACCAGGTTCTCGGCAAAAACCTACTTGCTATGAAGGAAGTTTTCATAGCTCCCGACAAGATCATGAAGGTAGCAGTCAAGGTTGACCCCAGTGTGGCGTTTGTCGCCGTGCTCGGTGCCTTTCGGAAAGTGGACACAGGAACATGGAGTTCGGTGATTATGGTTCCAAACAATCAACCATCGAGCCTCATTGCGTATTTGAGCAAGCTTGAAATTACTCTGCAGCCCGACAAGACAGTAAAAGAAGGATGGTTCTATTAATGACCACTCATAACAAAGTTGTCTGGTCAGAAGGTCTGTTTTTACAGCCGCAGCACTTTCAGCAGCATGATCGCTATCTGGAACAGCTGGTCAGTGACACTATCTCAAGCATCCGTCCTCACCCCTGGGGGCATACAGAGCTGAAGATCAATCAGGAAGCCCTGAAACTGGGCCAGTTTGCACTCAATTTTGCCAGCGGTCTGATGCCGGATGGCACACCTTTCAAGATGCCACAGGAATGTGACGCACCTGCGTCTATCCCAGTTCCTGAAAGCGTAAAAAACTCGGTCGTCTATCTTGCACTCCCCATTCGACAACCTGGTGCCTACGAATATGAATATCCAGGTGTACAGGAAACAGCTGCACGCTATGTGGTCCATGAATCTGAGGCACGAGATGCAATCACTGGCAGTGATGCCAGCGTTCAAATGGAAACTGGTCGGCTGCGGTTTTCTTTTAAATTCGACTTTGAAGATCTGGAAGGCTGGATCTACTTGCCAATCGCTCGCGTGATTGAAGTACGGGCAGATAAGCAAGTTATTTTAGATGATGAGTACATCTCCACATGCCTCGCCTCACATTCCTCCTCGGTGCTTTACGGGTACATTCGCGAAATTTGGGGCATGCTGAGCCATCGCGCGGACGCACTTGCAGGGCGCGTTTCAAACTCCGGTAGCAAGGGTGTTGCTGAGATTTCGGACTTTCTGCTTTTGCAAACTGTCAATCGCTATGAACCACTCTACGCCCACTTTGCACAAACGCCGTCGCTTCACCCTGAGGCGTTGTACCGAATTTCGATCCAGCTGGTCGGTGAACTTGCGACGTTTACGGCAGCAGCCCGGCGTCCTTCAACGCTTCAGCCTTATCGACACGAAGCACTCACGGAAACATTCGCTCCTGTGATTGCCCATTTGCGGCAGCACCTTTCTGCTGTTCTGGAGCAGACTGCCGTTCCAATACCATTGGAAGAACGCAAGTACGGCGTTCGTGTTGGCATGCTGCTTGACCGCAGCCTGATCAAGTCAGCTCGGTTTGTGCTTGCTGTTAGTGCTGACCTGCCATCGGAAGTGATCAATCGACACTTCCCGGGGCAGATTACGATTGGGTCTGTTGAACAGATCCGAGATTTTGTGAATTCCGCTTTGGCCGGCATCGCAGTGAAGCAACTGCCAGTCGCACCAAGGCAAATCCCGTACCACACGGGCACAGCATATTTTGAACTGGATCCGGCCTCATCACATTGGGACGAAATCCGCGTTTCTGGCGGATTGGCGATGCATGTCGCGGGTGATTTCCCGAAACTTGTGATGGAACTCTGGGCGATCAGAGAGCAATAAGCGGCTAACGGACTGAGGAGTTGAGATTATGGCAAAGAAAGACTTCACTGCCCTTTCGGTGGATTCAGTCGACACTGTCATCTCGACTGATGCGCCCAATCCTGATCATCCTGATAGCGGTAGCACCAACCTTCCGGCACAAACGCCTGCAGGCTATTGGTTCCTTGGCGCTGATGATATTCAATTCGTCCCACTTGGGAATAATCCTCTTATAAAGGCAGCCTCCAGTTTGTTGGCCTTAGCTGCCCGCTTGCGAAATCACGCTCAGCACCGTGATGTAAACGCCCTGCGCTCTCATGTTATTTCCGAAATTCGAGCATTCGAACACAACGCTATGCTGAACGGTCTTTCTTCTAAGACCATTCGCATCGCCAGATATGTGGTCTGTGCAACCCTTGATGATATCATTCTCAATACTCCGTGGGGCAGTCGCAGTATTTGGGCAACGCAAAGCCTTGTCAGCAACTTCCACAAAGACGTGTCCGGTGGCGATCGTTTTTATGATCTATTGAGGAAGACGCAGGCCAACCCAAGTCGTGACAAAGATCTTCTGGAATTACTGTATCTTTGTATTTCTTTAGGATTTGAAGGCCGCTTGCGGATCATGCCGCAAGGCACCAATACGATGTCACGTCTTCGTTATGGCATATCGCGCCTCATTCGCTCGTTGCGAGGAGATCAGGAAACCGACCTTTCTCCTCACTGGAGAGGTGTTGAAGATGCGTACCGGCCTTTAAAATGGTCTATTCCGGTTTGGGGCATCTTCTTTGGCGCAGCTCTCCTCGCTTTGCTGATTTATGCTGTGCTCGCGCTTTGGCTAGGCGAGAAGAGTGAGCGCATTGCGTTCCAGTATGAATCTTTAGTCAACACAAGCCCAATCGACCTGACGCACCAACCTGCACCACCACGGGCAGCTCTACCGAACTTGCCACAACAACAGGCAACACCCGGCACTCCTTCCTCACCTCAAGTCGTTCGTAACAGCACGTTGCCCGCTTTTTTGCAAGTTAGCAGGTTCCTTGCGCCTGAGATCCGGCAGGGTCTTGTCGTCGTGATGGATGTGCAAGGCAACGTGGTTATACGCCTGACAGGCTCTGGCATGTTCGCTACTGCAAGAGATACGCTCACTGCCCGCTTTATCCCAGTCGTCAATCGTGTCGCTGAAGCGGTGAACACGCAGCCCGGCACAATCAACGTGGTTGGTTTTTCAGACAATATTCCAATTCGAAATGCCCGTTATCCGAACAACGTTGCTCTTTCCAAGGCACGTGCCCAAACAGTTGCAGACCTCATCAAGGTCAGACTGACCGACAAGACCCGCGTCAAAGCCATCGGCAGAGGATCTGCTGATCCGATTGCGACCAATGCAACAGCTGAAGGGCGTGCTCAGAACAGACGCATTGATATTACGCTTGTTCCGCCTCCTGGCCAGGGAGGCCAGCAATGAAGAAACTCAAACGCTTTTTCCCCTTTTGGTTTGTTACGCTCCTCATCACACTAATCTTGTGTGCGGTCATCTGGATTTATGGCCCAAGTCTATCGATCTTCGGCGCAAAACCTTTTGCGATGGCTGTCGTTCGTATGTTGATCGTCATGGGTCTTTTGATGATCTGGGCAGCGATCAATATTGCACGCCTTTCCCGGCGAGCAAGAGAAGCAGAAGCAAAGAACGAAGAAGAAGAGGAAGAAGAAGAGCCTGAAGTCGATCCTGATGAGTTGGCAAAGAATGAAGCAGCGCTGGTCTCTGGCAAGGTTGAGAAGAGCCTAAACATTCTCAAAACTGCGAGTGTCGACGGTAAACTTGGCCGTAAGGTGATTTATCAACTGCCCTGGTATTTGATGATTGGGCCAGAGGAATCTGGCAAGACCACGGCTCTTTTACGTTCTGGAATGAAATTTCCACTGGCTCACAAGCTAGGCCAGAAAGTGGATGCAGCAACGATTGAGCCCACTGCAGAATGCGAATACTGGTTCAGCAACAACGCGATCATCGTTGACAGCGCTGGCCGTTATACCATGCAGGACCAAGATGAGGTCATTGATGCTTCTGGCTGGAGCACACTGCTTTCATTGATTAAGAAAAACCGACGCCGTCAGCCACTTAACGGCATGATCATTGCGATCAATCTTGCAAAGCTTGCAACGATGCGGTCGGATCAGCGTTTGGATATGGCCCGAACGGTCAAACAACGCTTCAAAGAAGCTGAGAAGCAACTGGGTTTGCGTTTCCCAATCTATGTCATGTTCACCAAGCTGGATTTGATTGCCGGTTTTGCGGACTATTTCCAAATCCTTGGCCGAGATGAACGGCACCAAGCTTGGGGCATGACCTTCCCTATTGATGACGGCAAATCCTCAGAGAATGCGATCAGTCATTTCGATGAAGAATATGAGCTGCTCATGGAGCAGCTCAACTCGCGCGTCTACGACTACCTGAACAAAGAAACCGACATTCAGCACCGAAGTCTGATCTTCAGCTTCCCTCAGCAAATGGCCTCATTGCAAACCGTGCTGAACGATTTCCTAACAGAGATGTTCCGCCCCAATCGTTACGAGGACCGTAGCTTTCTACGCGGGGTATACTTCACCTCTGCGACCCAGGAAGGCCAGCCTGTTGATTTGCTCGCAGGCTCGATTGCACATGCCTATGGAATTGGCCGACAGGCTCTTCCCTCTGCTCCCTATGAGAAACATGCTTATTTCCTTGAGCGTTTGTTCTTTGACCTAATTTTTGGCGAAGGCAATCTTGCGGGTGAAAGCAAGCAAGTGATGCGCAAACAGAAAATCCGCAAGCGTCTTTCGTTTGCGGCTTGTGTAGTCGTCCTTGCATTTCTGACAACAGTTTGGGTCATCAGTTATGAGATGAACCAGGAAAATATCATTAATCGAGCTCAAGCTGACCTGAAAGAATACCCCAAATTTGCGGATCGAATTGACGCTGTCCGTGTCAATGACGCAAACTATCTATCCGTGTTGCCGTTGCTGAACTACCTTCGAGACCTACCGGGAGGTTTTGCAGATCAGCAGCAGAAACCGCCTCAAAATGAACGTTGGGGTCTTAATCAGATCCCGAATGTTTCAGAGGATGCGGATGCACTTTATCACAACGGTCTGGAGCGCTATTTGCGACCGCGTATGATGCTTCGCCTTGAGCAGCAAATGGTTGCAAACATTGATAATCCAGAATTCCTGTTTGAAGCCTTGCGGATTTATCTGGAACTGGCAGACAAAGGTCCGCTGGAACCAGAAGTTATTCAGCGTTGGGAAGAAACTGATTGGCAGTCCCTTTACAGTGACCCTCGCCAAGTGACAGAGCGCGACCAACTCTCAAATCATCTTACAGCATTGCTGGCTCAGCCCTTTAAGGTGCGAATTGATGTGAATACAGAGTTGGTTAGTCAGGTTCGAGAGATTCTGAATGCAACTCCAATCGCGGAGCTGGCCTATTCCTTCATCAAAGCCGGGCAAGCCGCTCAAAGCCTGCCGGAGTGGCGTCCTGACGAAGCTGCTGGGTCTGCTGCAACACGCGTTTTCACACGATCCTCCGGCAAACCTTTGAGCGAAGGTATTCCTGGCCTTTACACTTATGAAGGCTTCCGTGGTGTGTTTCTTCCTCAGTTGGTTGATAGTATCCAGAGCTTCGTTCGAGAAAGCTGGGTGCTGGGTCCTAATGGCCAGTTGGAAAACAAGGAAGAAACCGTCACACGCATCGAGCGTGGTGTTCTGGGGCTTTATCTGGATGATTACGCCCGCATGTGGGATGCGATGCTGGCTGACCTGCGCATAGTTAAGTTCACAAGCCTGTCGCAGGCGACAGACGTCATTAACACGGCTTCCGGTCCAAACTCACCTATCCGCAATCTTCTCGTCTCAGTGGCTGAGCAAACACAGCTTACACGGACTGAAGCTCCATCCAGTGCCACAGGTGTTGCCCAAAACGTTGCAGGCGGTGCAGCTCGTATTGCACAGGAAGAAGCCCGCGCGACAACCAATCTGAGACAGCAGCAGCTTGTTGAAGTGCTTGGTGAAGCTGTTCCAACGAGTGAAGGTGGCCCTAAACCGGTTCCACCGGGCACTTCTGTTCAGGCGCGCTTTGAGCCTCTTGACAGTTTCACGTTAGGATCAGGCAGCGGTACCACTCCGCTTGACGCATTACTGATGAAGGTCACTGACCTTTACCGCGAACTCAATCGGATATTACTGGCTAACAACACTCAGCAAGATGCATTGAGTTACATTCTTGGTGGCGGAAGTGACGCGGTTAAAACACTGAAGGATGAAGCGCCTAACGTTCCAATGCCGTTGCAAAGCTGGATATTAGAAATGCTTCAATTCTCCTCTCAAGTTACCGTAAACGACGCTCAAAAAGCCATCAATGCGGCCTGGGATTCTGAGGTTTTACCTTTGTGCAGCAACGCACTTTCTGGCCGCTATCCGATGGTAAATGGCCAGCAAGCATCGGTGATGCTGGACGACTTTTCGACCCTGTTTAAACCGGGCGGCAAGATTGAAGCGTTTTTCAATACCAACATCAAATCATTCGTCGATACCTCCTCTACACCCTGGAAATGGAGAGAGAGCGATAACGCCAAAATTGGTGTCTCAAAAGACAGCCTTCAAGTCTTCGAAAAAGCTAACGATATTCGCAACGCATATTTCGCAAATGGGGGGGATAAACCATCTGTTGCATTTACGATGACACCCTTGGATCTGGACGTCGGATCAACCAGAGTTGCGCTCACCGTGGATGGGACAACAGTGAGCTATGCGCATGGTCCAACACGCCCGATCGAGTTGAATTGGCCTGGCGAAGGTGTACCAGCTGCAAGTCTCGCATTTTTTCCTGCGATTGCCGGAGAACCTAACTCCATCAATCTCAGCGGACCATGGTCTCTCTTTCGTTTATTGGAAAAGGCAAGCGTGACAAAAACTGAGCTACCCGATCAATACAAGGTGAGATTTACGCTTGGAAATCGGTTTGCCACATTCAACCTCATGGCCAACAGCGTGAATAATCCATTCTCAGCCAGGCTGCTTCAGAATTTCACCTGTCCTAAGGAGCTCGATACCTAAAATACAGGTTTAGTGGTTCTCGATAATAATAAAACCAATTGGAGCCTCGAATGTCTGACGATCAACTCACACCCCAACAACTTGAATGGGTGAAATCAGTTTATAAAGCACTCGGCTGGGCCTTTAAGGAACAGGATGAGGCTGAGCGTGAGACAGCCGCAGCAATCAAAGAAAAAGAAGAGAAAGAGATTGCACAGGCAACAGCTAAAACAAAAGCTGAAGACGATAAAAAGGTCGGAGCGGCTGTTACAGAAGCAACTGCTGAGCGCATAAAAGCAGAGAGCGATGAAAAGCTCAAAGACGTCACAGCCCAACTCTCTGAGTTGAAAGCGGACGTTAAAGATCACTTTGTTCATGAGAACGAGGACACTGATGCTGACGCTCTGGCAGCGCTTGCAAGCCAGAGCAAGCAGCTTTTAGAACGCCTTAATTCTGTTTATGGGCATAAGAAAGATTTTGAAAATTATCCAAGCGAAGCGATCGCTTTTGACAAAAGCTATGAGAACGCAAAAGCGCTCATACAAACCGCCGCTTTGGAAATCAAAACCAAAGACACTGATGGTGCTCACAACAGCCTGTTGGATGCTGAATCAACCATTGATGATATGCAGACACTTTGGCAAGGCGTAGTCGCAGCAGCCAAAAATAAACCTGCAGAACCTCCTGTCCCAGCTGAGTTAAAGCAACACGTCATGGACGTTGGTCAGGGTATCAAAGCAATGACCGCCATTGGTTTTTCAGGCCCTGCAACGCGTCTTGGAAAGAGCTTGAAAGACGTTAGAAAAGCCCAAGTACCGAAAGACGACCCTGCCTGGGAAATTCTGCTTTATGAGAACGAGATGGCAGTGGCGGCGGTTGGAGAATTTGGTCGGCTTAAGACCCATATTCAAAAACTAGCTACCAGCTTGCGCAATTCTGGTGTCACGGATGCCGCAGGCGAAGTTGAAACTGATCTAGACAACTACATGTCAGACGCCTCTAGGACAGTCCCGACTATTCGCAGTCTGCTTAGCCAACTCAAGGCCTCTGCATCTCATAAGAACAGCTTGAGAAAAGAAGAAAAATGGGACACAGCGAAGCTTGGTGAGCGTACGGAGCACTTCCGTAACGATTTGAAGAAATTGGTTCTTTACGACAAGCAAGGCAATCTGGTCACCAAGCCTGATGAACGCCGCGCGATTAAACGCGCTGGTGATGTTGAAGGCTTGAATCAAGACGTTATGATCCAAATTCCGCGTCGCCCAAAAGATGCGAAGGAAATTCCACGTAAGACCATCGACAGCCTTCTTCAATCCTTTGACTTTCTTGATGAGTTGAAAGCCTCTGGTGTGACTGGGGTTGAAGATATCGCGGTTCAAGAACTTCTGAAAGCAGAAGCAATCCTCTCCGGCATTCAAAAGGATCCTGGTGCTTATAAGAAGCTGACCAAGAACCTTGATAAGCTAAGAGAAAAAATCGACAAGATTTCCAAAGGCAAGGAAGGCGCTTACTACATAGAAGAGCGCTTACGCCTCAGGGATGATATCGACGAATTAGAAGATGAAGCGCTTTCTATCAACATCGAGAAAGCGCTGGCTTCGTGCACTGAGATGGAAGCAAAGCAATTGCATCCACTTGAAGAAGGCGTGCGCAAAGCTGTCAAGAACCGCGAGTTGTTCGATACCAAAGTTAAGATCATCGAGAACCAGTTTACAGAGATCCCTAAACTGCTCTCGCAAATGGGTAAGGCAGACCCAAGTCTCGCTAAGATGATCGGCTCCTTGTTCGCACCTGATGAAATCAAACAGTATCATGGCGATCTGGACGTTTTCTTCGACCAGGCAAAAGATCTTGCTTACAACGCGACAACAAACGACGAACTGGCTCATTCGCTTGATCTAGCGAACCGGCTGATCTTCCGTGTTGATCGCTTCGTCCTTGAGCTGGAAGGCCAGCTCAGCCATCTTCACAAACTTGCTGAGATGGAAAAGAAGGGTGAGAAAATCACCGATGCTGATCGCTTCAGTAAAGAAGAATTGAAATACTTCAAAAAGCTGGAGGATGATTACAAGAAGGGTGTTGCTCGACAGAAGGACCAGAAGGAAGCCAAGAACGCTTTCCTCACCAAGTCCGGCCCGCTTAAAGATGAGCTGGATATGATGACGTCGAAAGACATCTCAATCAAGCGTATCCTTGCTTACTACAAGGGCGTTGATCGTGTTGACCCTAGCAAGTTCGATACATCTCGCCTGAAAGAGCTCCGCATGGAGATCGCCGAGCTGGAAGAACAGTCTGACGCCTCTCATTCGCACAAAGAGAACCTTGCAAAACTGAAAGAACTGGAAGGTGCTCTGGATGCAATGCGCGGTGAGATCACAGGTTTCCGTGAAGACATTGCAAAAGACATTTCCAAGTTCTCCGATAACTGCTTAGAGCGCCTGACCAAAGCTAAGAAGTACATCGACAGCTCTTTTGTCAATGCAGTGAAAGACAAGCAGGACACAGGCGAAGAAGCAGTGGATGTTGCTGCTTTGCGCAAGTTCTCATCGAGTATTTCCCAACCGCTCGCCTTGGCAGAGTTGCCTAAGGAAGTTGGGATTATTGCTGACAAGTCAAAAGACCTGAAAGAACGCAAGAAAGCCCGCGAAAATGCATTGAGGCAAGTGCGGCCACTGATTGCGCAGCTCGACAACAGTCAGGCGATTCAGCTGTACATGCGGCACCCCTTCAGTGATTTGCCGAATGACCTGAATATTCTGCGTCCCGAGCTTGTTCAGCTGGAAGTAAAGCTACTTTCGCTCGGCGGCTAAGATGACAAACAAGAAGGATCGAAAACGATCCCATACTGGAGTTTCTCATGACGTTAACTCCGTCCCAAATTGAATGGCTCTCCCAGGCCCAAGGCGGCGTGGAGAACTATGAGGCAGACAGCGAAAACGAAGAGAAGAAGTCCGCAGAACTGACCAATATTTTAGCCAAATTGGATACAGATAAAGCGGTTATTCACCAAGCTCAGGACTTTCAGATAGAGCTCGCCCGAAGTCCAAATGTGTTTAAGCGCAAGCTGCAAAAAAGCAAAATGGACTTTATGACGGGCGACATGCAAACCGAGGTCGATTCCTATGCGGATGTGACTTCTGATACGCCTCTCATTCCTCCTGACAATGTTGATGCACTCAATGCAGCATTCGGCAAGATTCTAGACCGTCAGGCGGAGATGATTGCGGCGAAGAAGAAGGATGGGAAGACACGGCTTTTCAGCGATGCAGATATCACACGAGAACTTTGGACGCCCCTCGTTCGTGAAGGGATCATTCCATCCAATATCGTTCCGGATAAGTACAGTCAGTTTGTCCAGATGTTCCAAGGTGCCTCTGAGATTTATGAGGGCAAGCTAGAGCAGCATAGTGAAACGGCCTCCAAGTACGAAGACACGCTTGAGGCTATTGGCTTTGCGCGTGATGTCGTTTCACTAGCTGGTACTCTTGGTAGCAGCGCACTGACCATCGCCAACTTTGAAGACCAGTCCCGCTCACTGGCCGAAAAACGCGAAATTGCAGCCAAACGCCAGGTTTTGAAGGGTAAGCAGGACCAAATTGCTGGTGACCTACGGACCGAGCTCAAGTTGGGCGAAAATACCTCGGATGCGCAAGTTCTGGAGGCGGCCGCCCAACACGATAAATATGCTTGCCAGATCAAAAGCTACCAGAATGTCGAAGCTGCCCAATCACAGCTTGTTGACCAGTTGATGGGGCAAAATAAGCTTTATGAAGAAGAAAAAGCTTTACTGACGATGTCTACGTCGCTGCTGGATGGCGGACTTGCCATAGCAGAAAAGGGCATTAAATTTTCACAGCAACAAAAGAATGCCAGAAACACACTCGCTTTTGCGCAGGATGCTGCTGATGTCGTTGCAGGTCAACTTAAGCTTGCTTTGGAGGCAACTGGTAAGACCTATGAGCACGAAGAACACCAAACCACCGATCAGATTGAATTTGCAGGTGCTGCAGATAAAGATACACTTCAGAACATTTCTTATGCTGCAGGCGCTGTGAGTGTCGCTATTGAAGCCAACCAAGTTGCGAGGAAGATTGCCTTAGCAACGCAAGCAAAAACGAACAAAGAGCGGGAGAATGCAGTTTTGCAAATTGCTGGCTCTATCGCTGACTCTCTTGCTGAGGCTTTTTTTGCAGCGGGTGACGTTCAAGGCCATGTCGATACAGGTAAGCAAGATTCTGCACTGACTCTCAAGGACGAAAGCAAAGCATATGCCTACGGTGATCCTGGGCCTGGACCTGGAAATGAAAATGACCAGACAGAACTGATTGGTGTTTCCATCAAGGCTTTTTTTGTCTTAGGCGTCAACACCGGCACTGCTGTTAAAGCACTCAAAGATAAGGATTACAAAGCCTTTTCTGAATCCCTTGTTCTAGGTTTAACGCAGCTAGCTTCTTCTGCTACCACAGGCCCCCTCGCCGCTATGGCTAAGCCTGACCTTGCTCTCAATACTGACGAGGAAAAGAAAGAACTGAGTGAGCTCTCCGCTCGCGAACTCATGGATCGGAAGCTTGAGCGATCCGGTTGCACCTTTAAGCGAACAGAACGCGAAGAATTTCTGGATGGTTTTCAAGATCCGCAATACTTGCTCAAGATCACGAACAATATGCGTGAGATGCAAGACGCCTTCCGCGAGGCAAACGACAAGAAGAAGATGGATGCTGAAACGGTAAAGCGGACGAACGCTGCCATTCAGAAATTGGAAGCCAAGAAATCATGGGACGCGCTGGCCGACTTCAAAAAGAAGCAATCCAACAAGAAAGAACGCGAAGAGTTTATGCAAAAACTCGAAGCGGATGTGGAAGCAGAAACAAAAGCCTTAAAAAACCTGATCGAGGAGGCTTCCCCTCCTCCTGATCCTGAAGACACGAAGGCTCTTCAGAAATCAATGGAAGCGGTCGAAAGGTTGATTGCTGACATCAAGGCATCTGAAATGAAGTACAAGCTCATTGAAAAAATTGCCAAGGGCGGCGTTCAGGTTTTGGTTCGTGTTGTTCCAGCAACGGGTATGGTTGAGGCTTGTCGAAAGCTTGCCTTTGACGCCATCGCATTGGGCAAGAAAGCCGCTGAGGTTGAGAAGTGGCGCAAAAATGTGAAGATGGCGCAGACAGCAAACTCGCCATATTACCACGCATGTAAAGAACGCCATACACAGGCAGCAGTTCAAGTCAGCCAGAAAACGATTAACACCTTCTTGTCTATCATCGGTGTGGCCTCAGAGGCAGCACGCTTAGCGGATTCAACGCAAGCCTCTACTGGACTTTCTCTTGCAAAGAACATGGGGCAGGCACTTTCTGATTTTGGTTATAAAACTTACGGGCGTGCTAAGGTCGTTTTCGGATGGCGTAAATATCTTGATGCCCGCAAAAACCCAGAGAACCGCAAGAAAGCCCGCGAGGCGATTGCCTGGAACTCAACGCTTGCCAAGTGTGTGCTTGCCTATGGCATCGTCGAAGAACGCGACCCGATTGCTCAGCAAGTTGGCCGCAACTGTGGGCTGACCCCTGAGGTACTGGTCTCAAACAGTGACGTTTGTGCCGCGGTGGTGCGGTATTTCGAGACACTTTATAGCGAAGACCCAGTCGTGCTGAGGCGCGTTCCAAAGGTTGCAAAATGGCATCCTGGCACACCTGACCTGACGCTCAAGAGTTGGTTTAGCTTCAAGCGCGCGGCCTCCACCAAAGCCTATCCTTTGATGGCCAAGGAGAGCTGTAAGACACCAGCAATCGAGCAATCTTTAAAGGCATTACACACTTTGTGTGGCGGAGATCCGTTCAACTACCCCTCTGTACGGGACGACATGATCTCCGAAGACAACTGGCAGGAAAAGATACTGACCTATGCTCAAGATGTTCAGAAGCATCTTGAGATTCTTGAACGGGAGTTCAAGGGGTATCGACCAGTTAATGCCGAACCAACCGACAAGAAGACACAGGCTTGGACGGGTGGCCGATTACATACCGAAATGGTGGAAGTCGCGGACTCCTTACGTGCACAAGCAACGTTGATCCTCCGCGATGCCAGAGCAGATGTGAAGACTTATAGCCCTTAAACCGTTCTCCTGAACACGTTGGAGTTTGTCATGCCCCTTACCGCAAAACAGCTCGATTGGCTCAAAACAGCGCAACAAGGCGCCGGCACATTTGAACAGAATGCCGAACGTGTTGCAGCCAAGGCTGGACGATTAAATGACATCATGACCAAGCTGGATGGAGATAAAGAAACCATTCGCGAGGCACAAAACTTTGAAGTAACGCTGGCCCGGAATGAAAAATGGTTCAAGCTGCCCGGCTCCGGAACAAAGATGCCCTGGATGACTGGGGATATGCAGACCGAAGTTGATACCCGTGCCGATATTCGAGCTGATAGCGGGGAGATCAATGCTGATACGTTAAAGAAGCTCAATGCATCTTTTGAACGCATTCTGGCCCGGCAGGCCGAAATGCTGGCAGCCAAGGATAAAGATGGCAAAGAGATGTTCTCAGAAGCGGACATCACGCGCGAACTCTGGACACCACTGGTTCGTGAAGGGATTATCCCATCGAACCTAGTCCCTTCCCGCTACAGTCAGTTTGAGAAGATGTTCAAGGGTGGTGCCAAGATTTATGAGCAAAAACTCGAAGAGCATAGCGAGACTGCTTCTAAACACGAAAACGCACTTGAAGCCATTGGTTTTGCACGCGATGTGGTGACACTCGCCTCCTCTATCGGATCCAATGCGATTACCTTGGCCAACCTGAACACGGTTGCTGGTGACGCACCAGACAAAGACCAGATTTCCGCCAAGCAGGAAGTCCTGAACAACCAGAAAGGTCAAGTTACTGGTGATTTGCGGAAGTCTCTTGGCATGGATGCGAATGCGAGCTCAGAGGATGTTATCAAAGCAGCGAAAGATGCTGGGCAATATGGAGATCAACTTCAAAAGGTAACCAACATCGATTCAGCTTTGAATTCACTGGGCGACAATCTCTCGAAAGATGCCAACTGGGTGGCTGAACAACGTGCGTTGTTTACCGCAACCACCACATTGCTTGATACCGGTCTTGCAGCTGCCGAAAAAGGGATTGTCTTCTCAGAGCAGAAAGGCAAAACAGCGGCCGATAAGCTGAGCTTTGCGAATGAAGCTGGTGAGATGATCGGTGAGGAAATCAAAAAAGTTCTCTCCGCTGGTGCAGCTTTTGACAAATCCGCCTCAGATCGCAAAGGGGAAGATGATCACGGCAATATTTTTGAGGGTGTTTCTGGCCTGATTGATGTTGCGATGGCAGGTGGACGCGTTTCAGAGAAGATTTTGCAGGCTACACAAGCCCCTGACAAAGACGCCAAGCAAGAAGCCGTGATGTCCATCATCGGGACCTTGGCAGACTCCCTCTCTACGGCGATTTCATCAGGTTCACAGTTGAGCGGTACTGAATCCACTACTCCTGAAATTGTTGGTGAAGCGCTTAAAGCTGCGATGATTGCAACGACTGATGCGGGCACAGCAACAAAAGCGTTGATTGATGGCGACTATCAAGCCTTTGCTGAAGCCCTTACAGGAGGTTTGGCAAACCTTGCCAGTGCTACTGGATCTGATGCCATTGGTGATGCCATTACGGGTAAGATTCAGCCGGATCAAGGTGAGCTGACTGAAGAAGGCGAAGCTGAAACTGAAGGTCTGACACCGCAGCAAATTCTTGAGAAAAAGTTGAAACTTGCTGGTCCAAGCGCTGGTGTACAGAGCGTTGAGAAGAGCATGGAGCTTCTTTCTGACGATGACATCATGGCAAATGTCAACGCCCTGCTGACTGGCGGTCTCGATAAGTTTAAAAAGCCGGGACGTGATGAGAAAGACGCTGAAATCGTCAAGAAGAATACAGCGGCTGCGCTGAAAAAGATCGAAGAAGGAAAAACAGGCAATGCGCTTGCTAGTCTGAAGGAAAAGCTTGCCGATCCCAAAGAGCGCAAAGCTTATATGGATGAAATTGAGAAGGCTGCAGATGAAGAGCACAAAGCTCTGCAAGACCTCATTGCGGAGGCTTCCTCACCGGATGACCCCAATGATGAAGAGGCTGTCGAGAAGTCTTTGAAGGCCATCGACATCCTGCTTGCTGATATCAAAGCCTCTCAAATGAAGATCAAGATGATCGAAACCATTGCAAATGGTGGTGTGAAAGCAGTTACCACAATCTTCCCCGCGACTGGCCTTGCTGAAGCAATCAGAAAGTTGACCATGGATGCGATTGCGCTGGCGAAGAAATCTGCTGAGGTCGAGAAATGGCGTAAGAACGTCAATATGGCTGAAGCGAGTAACTCGGTCTACTACCATGCCATCAAAGAACGGCACACGCAGGCTGCCATTCAGGTAAGCCAAAAAACGCTGAACACCTTCTTCTCCGTTGTGGGTGTTGCTGCCGAGATTGCCCGCTTGGCGGATGCGACACAGGCCTCAGCCGGGATATCTGCAGGCATGAACATGGGCCGCGCACTTTCTGATTTCGGTTACAAAACCTATGGACGTGCAAAGATTATCTATGGTTGGAAGAAGTATCAGGAAGCGCGGATGGATCCTGCAAACCGTAAGGCTGCACGTGCTGCAATTGCGGGAAACTCCACGCTTGCCAAGTGCGTGCTCGCTTACGGTATCGTAGAAGAAAAGGACCCTATTGCCCGTCAGGTTGGTCGGAACAGCGGTTTGACGCCAGAGGTGTTGGTTTCCAGCACGGATGTATGTTCCGCCGTGGTGCGATACTTCGAGACGCTTTACAGCGATGATCCTGTGGTGCTGCGCCGTGTTCCAAAGGTGGAGAATTGGCATCCTTGCACGCCTGATCTGACCCTGAAATCCTGGTTCTTGTTCAAGAAGGCGGCGACCACGCACGCCTATCCGCGAATGTCCAAAGACAGCTGTTTGACGCCAAATATCGACAGTTCCATCAAGGAACTGCATAAGCTTTGTAATGGTGATCCATTCAACTACCCAGAGGTTCGCGATGAGCAACTGAGCAAGCCGGATGGTATGAAGGCCGTGTTTGATTATGCCACTCAGGTCGACACAGAATTGAGTAATCTGAAGAAATCTCTGGACGCCTATTCCCCCGTGACGGATAAGCCGGAGAACCCAAAAATTGAGAAGTGGTCAGCCGGACAACGTCATTCTGAGATGGAGGCTGTTGTTGATGCGATGTCAGCTCAGATCGAGCTCGTGCATCGTGAAATCACAGCGGATCTGCAGCTCTATAAAACCTGAGCTAGCCAACAACCTAAGCAGTAAAAAACCGGTCTGAACATTCAGGCCGGTTCTTTTATTTCAGAGCGCTGTAAGCGATTGTCAGAAACGTTTGAGGAACCGCATGAGGACTGGCCAATGATCACTGGCGCCCTGATTGTTGTCAGGATTAAAACGCTTCGGGCGCACTCTGTTTCTTGCATCCTGTGCATACTGGCTTGGGTGCGTGACGACTGTGTGGAAGCTACCCAGATCAGCAAACCAGGTGCTGTTGCTGTCTTTGTCTGGGCGCAATGCGTTGGATACGAGGATCATATCCAAGAATGACCAGCTCTGGTCTTTGTAATAAAATGCGCTGCCTGGGGCTGCACAACCAACAATCTCAGGCGGATAACTCCAGCGCCCTTCCCTTGCCAAGGCCTGAAACTCACCATTTTGAACATCCGTGCAGTTGAAGTTAAAATCACCCGCAGCAACAACGTTTGCGTCTTCAGGAAGCTTTGCGCGTTCTTTATTCAGCACTTCCATTGCATCCTTGCGGCATTGATAGGCAGCACCTGATGGAAAGTGAACGCCGAAGACATACATTGTTTCGCCGTCTGGCATCTCAAACTGTGCTTTCACGATATCGCGCGTTGGTTTGCAATCGTGGGGGTTGTCACCGTCTTCACCAAACACCTTGATTGTCTCAGGCTCCCCCTTCAGCGGCAAGCGTGAGATGATACCAACATCAATACCGCGATTGTGCACGTTGTCAGAGCTATCCAATTGAACAATTGAGGTATAGTCCAAACCCGCCAGTGCTTTGCCGACAAGATCATCCAGAACCTGTTTGTTTTCCGTTTCAGGTAAAATCAATATATCTGGCGTTTCCGGGAAAGAACGAATGACAGCCCCCAGTGTCATCAGTTTTTGCTTGTAGCTCTCTTCCCCCCAGTTCAGCTCAATGCATTGTTTGTAGTAATGGGAGCCTTTATCGTTATAGCTCTCGCAAGCATCCTCATGATCCTGACCACGGGCTTCTTTTGCTTCTTTGGAAAGATAAGTATCGTCTTGCGGGTTGTTCTTATCATCAATGGTGTCAAAGAGATTTTGAACGTTGTAACTGACGATCGTAACCGGTTTGTCTTGAGCGAAGGCCGCTGGCATCGCCAAACCAATGATCGTTGCACCCAGTAACAAGGATTTCATGGGTTTCTCCCTTTTTTTCTTTTGGGAGTACCAAACATGGGTTAGTGCCCCGTTCCGAGTGCTCTTGCAGTTTTAAGTGTTTCTGCAAAATGGCGAAGTAAAACAAAAAAAGCTGACCCGAAGGCCAGCTTTCATATTTCAAGCATGTTAGTTGTTGCTTATTCCGCCGCAACTGGCACCACTTTAAGCGCAAGACCACCTTGTGAGGTTTCTCTGTATTTTGCCAGCATATCCTTGCCGGTCTCATACATGGTCGCGATGACTTTATCGAGCGAAACGCATGGATCCGAGTTTCTGCGCATCGCCATGCGTGTTGCGTTGATCGCTTTAACAGAAGCTATCGCATTGCGCTCGATGCAGGGCACCTGAACCTGTCCGAGAACTGGGTCGCATGTGAGGCCCAGATTGTGTTCCATGCCAATTTCAGCTGCAATGCAGACCTGAGCTGGGCTCGCGCCCAAAAGTTCAGCAAGACCAGCTGCTGCCATTGAGCAAGCAACACCAACTTCGCCCTGACAACCAACTTCTGCTCCGGAGATGGATGCATTGGTCTTATACAGCGCTCCAATGGCGCCTGAAGCGAGGAAGAACTTTGTGTAGTGTTCTGGCTCAAGACGTTCGATAAACTTGTCATAGTACGCGAGAACCGCAGGAATGATGCCTGCAGCACCGTTGGTTGGCGCTGTTACAACACGGCCACCAGCTGCGTTTTCTTCAGATATGGCCAGTGCGAACATGTTGACCCAATCAACCGTTGCCATTGGATCGTTGCTGCTGCGCTCTGTTGCCGTCAACTGACGGCGTAGTGCCGCTGCACGACGTGGGACTTTGAGTGGGCCAGCGAGCAGACCTTCTGTGTTGCTGCCACGCTCAATACCATCGCGCATCACATTCCAGACACGACTAAAGCTCTCACGCAGTTCTGTTTCACTACGGAATGCTTTTTCGTTTTCCAGAACAAGCGCGGAAATGCTCATACCGTTTTGGCGGCAATGCTCCAGCAATTCTGAAGCGTATTTGTATGGGTAAGGCACTGAAACTTCATTTTCTGAAGCTTTGCCAAAATTCTCTTCATCCACGATGAAACCACCGCCGATGGAATAATAGGTTTTGGAGAAGATTTTTTCTCCACCTGCAAAGGCATGGATGGACATGCCGTTTTCGTGCAACTCAAGTGCTGGACGGTTGAATGTGATTGCATCACTTGGGAAGTCAACTACATGGCAATGCATGCCAACCGGGAGGCGGCCGGTTTGTTCTACTCGCTGGATGAACTCAGGAATGCTGTCAATATCAACGGTTTCCGGAGAGTTGCCACCAAGCCCCATAATAATTGCTGTGTCTGTGTGGTGGCCTTTGCCTGTCAGAGACAGAGAGCCATAAATGTCGACTGCAATACGCGTCACATCACGCAGTTTATCCTGAGCACGCAGGCTATCAATGAACTGCTTTGCCGCTTTCATAGGCCCGACTGTGTGGGAGCTGGATGGACCTACACCGATTTTGAAGATGTCAAAAACGCTGAACATAACGTGAACCTCAGTGGGAGAGAAAAACCGGTGTCCGAAGACACCGGTTCATTTTTGTTAGTCGGCCTTCTTAGAAGAGGCCTTTTACGATCGCGGAGATTGCGACAATGCCCATGATGGTGATGAAGATGTTGGACAGCGCGCCGTCGTACTTCTTCATGCTTGGGACTTTTTTGATTGCGTACATTGGCATCAGGAACAGGATTGCTGCGATGAACGGAGCACCCAGAGATTCAATCATGCCAAGAACGGATGGGTTGATAACTGCAACACCCCAGACGGAGAAGAAGAAGAATGCAACAAGCAGTGTGTTGAATTTCTTTTCACCCAGGCCTTCGACAGCTTTTGGAGCTGCTTTTTTAGCAATGCCTGCAAGACCTTCTTTTGCGCCAAGGTAGTGGCCGAAGAAGGAGGAGAAGATTGCAAGGAACGCAACCAGTGGACCCATGAAGGAGATCAGCGGGCTGTCAAACACGTTTGCAAGGTAAGACAGGACTGGCAGGTTCTGCTGTTTTGCTTCCATGAGCTGTTCTGGTGTCAGTGCGAGAACGCAGCTGAATACGAAGAACATTACGAAACCGAGGAGCATCACAGATGCGCGTTTCAAGATGATGTCGGACTTTGCAACTGCATTATCGCCATGTGCTTCACGCTGAGCCAGAGCCATGGAGGAGACGGCTGGGCTGTGGTTGAAGGAGAAGATAAGCATTGGAATGGTGAGGTACACCACTGTCAGCAAAGTGCCGGTTTCTGGGATCATATCGAAGCTCATCGCTTCAAACGACCAGGATGGGATCAGATATACAGACATACCGAACAGGATGATCACCAGCGGGTACACCAGAAGCTCAGTTGCGACGAGCATCAGGCGGCGACCAAGGATCATCACGCCCATCATCATTGCAACGAGAATACCAGAGAGGAGCCAGCGTGGAACCGCAGGCATTGCCAACTGGTTGACGATGAAGCTGTCGATGGTGTTGGTAATCGCGTTACCGTAGATCAACACGATTGGGTAAATCGCGAAGAAATAGAAGAAGGTAATCAGCAGGCCAGCTGCTTTTCCAAAGTGTTCTTCAACCACGTCTGTGATGTCTGCGTCTTTGTTCTTGGAGGAAAGAACAAAGCGAGCTAATGCGCGGTGAGAGAAGTAGGTCATTGGACCTACGAGAGCTGCGATCAGGATCAGCGGCCAGAAGCCTTCAAGACCTGCACGGATTGGAAGAAACAGAACACCGGCACCGACGGCGGTACCGAACATGGACAAAGACCAGGTAAGATCTTCTTTTGTATATTTAACCGTTTCTTTCGGGGCGACTTCGACTTCGGTCGCATTGATGCTTGACATTTCTTTTATATCCCCATGTGCCACTCATGTGCCCTAGGAGAATTTCCCAATCTCTCTAGGACGGGGACCTGATATACTTATGTTAAAATTTTAAGACCATACGTTTTAATACACATCCTGTACGCCATAATAACGCAGCGATACTGAATGCGACTTCAGTTTAATAGCGCGAGACCCTAGTGGGCGTGCAACAATCTGCCGCGGCACTGTAAATAACTATATTAAATAGGATTTTTCACTGAACTCCTATTAATCAGCTTTGGCTCTTCGTCAGACCAGCAGATCGCGCAATATACGCGCATTCTAATATATGCAGCCAACACACTGTTTCCCAAGCGTATATCACTGACCTAGAGGTACTTTGGCGTCATCTGAGTAATTCTCATAAGTAAAATTGCATTCAGGTGTATGCCTGAATCTAATGCGTTCACCTATCCTCAAATGATGACAATATGCCTCTTGCGCACGCATTTTGTGCGCCCAGAAAAACACCGTATTTTCGCTAAGGCACACAAATGCATACATTAATTATAATCGGAGGAAAAATTTCAAATGCGACATTCTTTCCCCCTATTTTCAATCAGAGGGTTTGAATTGTCTTCAATGCACCTTCCAAAGCTTCGCCTTTTTCATCCAAAAGAGCTGCCTCTCTGAGGCGTCTGAGCCAATCTGAGGCGTCTTTTCTGTCTTTCAGGAATGTGAGAGATGACAGAACCCGGTCAAATTTAGAGTGGCCTCGTTTGTGAGTGTCCGAATATCCTTTGATAAGCCGGCGGCAATTGAGGATCTCTACGGCGAGGTGATAGTCTGAATGCACAGTCTTAATCGCAAGATCCCGCCAGTTTCGGAGATGCTCTGCCTCAATTCCATGGCGCAGGAAACTGCGGCGCCAGGGTTTCAGGCTACTGATGAGCCAGAGGCTGAGAAAGCCTCGAACGGAGTGCGTTCTTATGCGTCGCCCCTTGTTCACCCTTCTATCCAGCCAGTTAAACACCTTGGGGCGGGATTCAATCCACTTACCTAGCCGAACTGGCAGAGTTCCGCAGATTTCTTCCATACGCGGATGGAGATACTCGGTCAGTTCCAGCTGGTTTTCTGCTTCTAACTGGATTTCCCTTTCAACGCGTTGAAAGCGTGTTTTTTGCGTTTTTATGTCGGCAACGCGGATTGTGTCGTCATAACACATGGCATTCGCCAGATGCTTGGCTGCAACTCTGGTGAACTCCCAGTTCTCATTTTCAGTATCACTGGCGAGTACAATTTCGAGGTGATTGAGATACTCCTCACCGTATTCGAGATCCTGAAACTCAACGGTCCTGCGCAGACCTGCCAGCGCCATCTCGTGAACCGGTTTGGGCAGCGCTTCAATGCGGGATAAGAGCAGTTGCCAGGCTGCGCGTTTCTTCTCAGGCCCGCGGACTGTGAGTGCCTTTTCGGGCTTGGGTTGTTCTGGTCGCCTGGTACCAGCACTTCCAGCTGTAGCTGATGACTGGGCGTGGTCGAAGCTGGCATTAAAGGATGCGAGGCTCGCTTTAACGCCCTTACCACCTTTGCGGATGGTTTCTTCATAGGTACCTTTGGCGAATGGCAGTGCACCTGAGCCTGCGAGTGCACCGAACAGACTGGAGGAGATGACGCTGCCGTTTTCAGCCGCAACATCTTCCATGTTGAAGGCGACCAGCTTTTGGGAGGCTGTTCCAAGACGGGAAAGGACGACATCACTGTCTTGCTCCCCTTTGCCAGGCACGATTTTTTCTGAGACTGCCAGAATGCGGTGAGATGAAGCGATCAGCGTTGTCTTATCTGCTGTAACGAAACCACGGATAACAGCGCGGCCTGCTTCCATGAGTTCGGCACAAATGACGATGTCGACATCGCCTTGCGCTGGACTGAGGGAGAAGACGGGTGCTTTGCCGGTGTCAGGTGCCATTTCAACGTAATAGATCGTTGCCCCTGTGCGCTGGGCGACGCCTGCGACGGAGGTGGACTGGGCTTTGTATCCGTTGGCTTCAGCTAAATTGACAATCCAGTCTGTGAGGACACCGCCACCCTGCCCGCCAACGGCGAAAATGGCGATTTTCGTAATGGTGCGGGTTTCGTCCTCACCTGTTCCCAAGGCCTGCCATTGAGTGTCTATATCCATGATTATACCTCCTCAATGATCAGAGACCGGCGCTCGCGCCAGTTTTGCAGCGCGGTAATGATGCGGCCGCTTATCTTGCGGATGAAACGTTCGGATTTGCTTGGGTTGTGAATGGTGTCAGCCTGATAGAAGGATGGACAGAGGATGGCGGCGTCCGCGACCTCCCCGCAATTGCCGCAACCAACGCAGTTCTGGTCGATATGAGCGACCGGATCATCGCGCAGCGGGTCATCCAGTTCTTTGACTGTCAGAGATGGACAGCCTGACAAACGCATACAGGCGTGATCGCCAGTGCAGACATCTTCATCAACACCGAAGCGGGTATTCACGACGCGTTTTTGCTCTTTGACTGCTTGATTGATGATCGGCTTCTCCCGGCGCTGCTTATTAAGCATGCACTCAGAGGACGCGATGATGACCTTTGGACCTTTGACATCGGTGGTCAGCGCTTCCTTCAGGACCGATTGCATCTGGGTGACGTCATATGTGCGATCAAGCTGACGGACCCATTTCACACCAACGCCTTTCACCGCTTCGGTGATTGGGTGTTTGGTGGACTTGCTCTTGTTGTTTGCCCTTGAGGACAGGATGTCCTGCCCGCCTGTGGCCGCTGAGTAATAATTGTCGACAATGACGATCACACCGTCATTTTGATTGAAGACCGCATTGCCGATGGAAGTGGTCAGGCCGTTGTGCCAGAAGCCGCCATCTCCCATAAATGAGATGGACCTTCGATCCGTTTCCGTTGTGTTGAACGCAGAGGCCGAGGCCGGCCCTAATCCATACCCCATGGTGGTGGAGCCGATGCCAAATGGTGGCATGATGGAGAACAGGTGGCAGCCGATATCTGAGGCGATGTGATGCGGGCCCAGCTCATCTTCTACCAGTTTGGTTGCAGCAAAGATGGGACGTTCCGGACAGCCCACGCAGAAACCGGGCGGGCGCATGGGAACAACCTCTTGCAGCTCCTTTATATCTGGCAGTGGACCTGGCGTATTTGGTGCACGTCCTTTGCCGGGCAATGCATCGGAATGCGTTGCAAGGAAAGTTTGGATGCTATCCAGCATCACTTGTCCGGTATACTCACCAGCTTCCGGGAATGGTCCTTTCCCTTCCAATTTGGTGCTGAGGCCTTCCTTTTGCAGCATGGCGCCAACGGCTTGCTCCAGATAATCAGGATAGCCCTCTTCCACCACCAGTACAGTCTCTTTGGTGCGACAGAACTCGGTGATTTCAGCTGGAACAAGCGGATAGGTTACATTCATGACGTAAAGCGGGATTTGTGTTTCGCCGTTGATGTCAGCAAGCCCCAAACGCTGCAACGCGCGGATGACGCCGTTATACATACCGCCTTGCAGGATAATCCCGACATTTCGGCCCTCTGGTCCAAACAACTCATTCAATTTATGCGTTTGAATATAATCCAGCGCAGCAGGCAGACGCTTTGTCACTTTCTCCTGCTCATGCAGGAATGAGGCTGGTGGCAAGACAATGCGGTTCAGGTCACGCCTGGGGTTCTCCAGAGCATCAGCCACGCTCATGGATGGGCGCTGGTTGTCTTTGGTAGCGAACTCACCATGCACATGACAGCTGCGGATGCGCACCTGAAGCATGACCGGCGTGTTGGAGGCTTCTGACAGTTCAAAGCCATCGCCAACAGCCTTTACGATGGACGGCAGATTGGGGCGCGGATCGAGCAGCCAGATCTGGCTTTTCATTGCAAAGGCGTGGCTGCGCTCCTGCATGATGGAAGAGCCTTCACCGTAGTCTTCCCCGACAATAACAAGGGAACCACCGGTGACGCCGCCAGACGACAGATTTGCCAAGGCATCAGAGGCGACGTTGGTGCCAACAGTTGATTTGAAGGTGACTGCGCCGCGAATGGGATAGTGAACGGATGCGGCCAGCATGGCAGCAGCAGCGGCTTCGCTGGCACTGGCTTCAAAATGCACGCCCAACTCACCAAGAATATCCTGCGCATCAGCCAGAACATCCATGAGGTGACTGATGGGCGAGCCCTGATAGCCGCCAACATAGCCTACACCATTTTCCAGAAGTGCTTTGGTGATGGCCAGAATGCCCTCACCCCGGAAAATCTCGCCTTCACCAGCGCGAAGTTTCTCGACCTCTTTGACAAAGGATCTTTCTGCCATACTCCCTCCCTCGAAAGCATGACAGATCCAGCTGGCGCAAACTCAGTGAAGAGAAATGCGCCCTAGAAGTCGTGCTTTCGTATGTTTGCCAGCACTTTGCGCAGCGTCACCAAAAAGGCGTCATGCTCGGCTTGCGAGACGCCAGTGAACATTGTGCTGTATTCATCGCGCATATGCGGCCACATCTCACCGAAAGCAGACCGTCCTGCCTCTGTCAGAAAAATATGGCGCACGCGGTTGTCCTGCTCGCTGGCTTTGCGGTGGATCAGGCCTTCCTTTTCCATCGCGTCCAGCGTGCGGCTCAAAGTCGATTGCTCGATCACCGAGTAAACTGAGAGTTCATTGATCATCAGCCCGTCCACGACTGACAACACAGCGAGTGCTCTCATTTTGGCGACCGACAACCCAGATCTGCTCAGTTTTTCACGCAGACTTTCATTGTATCTGCCCATGATCCGGTTCATCAGATAGGGCGCAAAATGGCCCAGCCCGACCTCTCCCAGAGTTCTTGGCGTGGATACAGGTTTTGAGTGTTGTCCGTCCTGTTCAGTTTCGGGAGCTTGATCACCGAGAATCTCGTTCATGTGGTGCACTCTTTCTTTTTTGAACAAGCCCCACCTCTCTCGTAGAGCTTGAAATTGATTATATGCATTTACATATTTATATCAACTGCAATCCTGTAGATTATAGCGTAAATATGTGATCATTCATTGTTTTCGAGAGTCTCGATCATACGCGAGAGAAAACTTTTCACCTGCACGATGTCACTCATGCCAAGCTGACGGATCAACCGCTCTTCATGAGCGCTGGCCTGCTTTACGAGCTTACCTGCGAGCTCCCTGCCCTTTCCGCTTAAAAAGATACGAACACGGCGGCGATCTGCTTCATCGGACCGGCGTGTGACCAGTCCTCGTTCGGTCATCTGATCGATGGTTTTGGTGAGGTGAGATTGCTCCATAAGAGCGAAGCGGGCCAACTGTGTGACCATCTGGCCATCATTGTCTCTGAGACAAGCCAGTACGCGCCATTCCGGGACGCGCACGCCGGCGCCCCGGATTTCTTCGTGAAACTGCCCGCTTGCCAGATGGCTTGCGGATGCCAGCAGATACAAAAGGTAACCGTCTACAAAGCCGGATTCCTTTTCATGAGTGTCAATTTCTTTCAGGTCTGCGTCCACCGGCCAGCCTCTTCTTTTGTTTTTGCCGTGCTACATTGAGTACGGAATAATAAGTGCGAGTCCCGGAACTGCAATTAGCAGGATCAAGCGCACAACATCCATAGCAACAAATGGAACTACACCGACAAATATCTTTTCGACCGGCACCTCAGGGGCAACTGAGCGCATAACAAACACGTTCATGCCGATTGGAGGCGTGATGAAGCTCATTTCCGTGACGATAATGACGAAGATGCCGAACCAGATTGGATCGAACCCAAGACCGGTCACGATTGGAAAGAGAATCGGCACCGTGAGTGTGACCATAGACAGGCTTTCCAGCAAGCACCCCAGCACCAGATAGATCAGCACAATCATGGTGATGATGGCATAGGGCCCAACACCAAGGGCGTTTACCCATGTGCGCAGGTCCGTTGTCAGACCGGAAATGTTCACGTAGTTCAGGAAATAGAGTGCCCCAAACAAAATGAAGAACATCACAGCGGTGGTTTTGGCTGTCTCAAACAGCGTGTTGAGCGTCTCCCGATATGTCAGTTTGCCCCGCATTGCGGTCAGAACCAGCGCCCCGCCTGCCCCGATGCCAGCCGCTTCCGTAGCCGTGAAGACGCCGAGATAGATGCCGCCAAGCACACAGACAAACAGAAGCAATGCCCATGACACGCCACGCAGAGCTTTGATGCGTTCAATCAGCGGCAGTTTGCTCTGAACTTCCAGATCTTCCTTAAACATGAAGAGCGACAAGCGCACGGCAAGCATATAGCCGATAACGCCGACAAGGCCCGGCAGAATGCCAGCCAGGAACAGTGCGCCGATGTTTTGCTGCGTGAGAATGCCGTAGATGACAAGAATCACAGAGGGCGGGATCAAAATACCCAGCGTTCCGCCTGCTGCGATTGACGATGTTGCCAAACGGTCTGAATACCCAAACCGGCGCATAGCTGGCAGAGACACACGTGCCATGGTTGCTGTGGTTGCCAGAGATGATCCGCAAACAGATGAAAAACCGCCACAAGCTACAATAGTTGCCATGGCCAGACCGCCTTTGCGGTGTCTTAGCCATGCGTTTGCCGCCGTATACATGTCACTGGCAATGCCAGACTGGACGATGAGATTGCCCATGAGCAGGAACAGCGGCACCACAGACAAGGTGTAGCTTCGACCGCTGTCAAAATAGACCTGTCCGACAAGGTGAAAAGCAGGAGGCAATCCAATGATGGACGCAACTCCGAAAAAACCAACGGCAGCCATTGCAAAAGCAATTGGCACGCCGACAAAAATCAATGCCATCAGGATGGCAAGACCCAGATACCATTCCATCAGGAACCGCCCCCAACACCTCTAGGAATTCTCAGGACAGCAAGCACAAATGTGATGAATGCGCAAAACGCACAAATGACACCGGCTGCTTTTGCAAATGGAGCAAGAGGGATGCGCAAATACACCGTGACTTCCTGATAACTCGCAAGTTGAGTTCCGTGTTGCCAGAGTTCCCAGGCCACAACGGACAGAACCACAGCTACAAACATGCGTGAAAAGAACATTTGCAGGGCGGCTACTCCGCCTTTGAACTTGGAGGTGAACAGGTCTACCGTGATGTGTCCGTCATCCAGACACACCGCAGGAAGGCCTGTAAAGATCACCGCCATGAGCAACAATTCCGTATATTCCGGCGCTCCGGGCAATGGGCTTGCAAACAGGTAACGGCCAATCACATCAATGACCGTTACTGCGACCAGCGCCAGAAGCAGTATTCCGCAGAGAACAGAGGCGCCCGAACGAAGCTTTCGTCGGGCGCGCGCTGCTAAGTCAACCAGATTCCCACTCATTTTTCAGAGGCAACCGCTGCAACTTCTTTTTGGAGCATGTCCATGGCAACTTCGAAGTCGATGCCTTTTTCGCCGTAGGATTTGGCGACACCGTCAAACATTGGACGGGTGGCTTCTTCCAGCTGAGCACGCTCTTCTGCGGTGGCGTCGTGAATGGTCACTTTGCCCTGCATCTGCTCCAAGCCCCATGCATCCGCTGCATTCCACGCTGCGCCCGCAAGGCGTGAGAAGGCTTCACCAGAGATCGCCTCAATAGCTTTCTGGTCTGCTTCTGACAGGCTGGAGAACTTGGCATTGTTGGCGATGAAGAAGAAGGAGACGTTGTAAAGTCCGCCCTCTACGCGCAAGCCATTGCTCAGCAGGCCATCCAACTTGAAGAACGGGATGGATTCTGTCGGGAACACGATGCCATCAGCAATGCCGCCCGACAGGATTTCATAGGATTGCGGTGCTGGTGCCTGAATGGCCACCATGTTCATGGCCTGAACCAGCTGGTTGGTAATGCTGCCAGCAACACGGATCTTAGCGCCCTTCAGCTCGCTCAGAGGCGAGACAGCGCGGTCAGTTGTGTAAAGCAGGCCAGGACCGTGGGTGAAGACACCCAGAACCTTTGCACCGCGGTGCTCATTGGCTTTTGCCAGCGTGCTTTCATAAAGACGCCAGTAAGCCACGGACAAGCTGGTCGCCTCCTTTGCGAGGAACGGCAGCTCCGCAATCTGTGTGAGTTTGAAGCGACCCGGTGTGTAACCGTGCACGCCGTAGGTGAGATCCGCAATGCCGTTTGCGGCAAGGTCAAAGTGAGCCGGTGGCGGGCCGAGCGGAGCGTCGAGGATCTGTACAGAGACGCGTCCTTCTGTGACTTCCTTCACCTTGGCAGCCCAAGGCACCATCATTCCTTTTACGATCGGGTGTGCTGGTGGCAGCCAGCTGGACATGCGCAATACTGTTTCCTGCGCCATGGCAGATGCGCTGACAGAGAGCGCGGCAATAGTTGCAGCTGCAAATATCTTGAACTTATTATTCATGTTCTCCCTCCCCAGAGAATACAGGATGAATGAGAAAAATGTGCACACATCCCGTAGGTTAATCAAGCACAAATATGAAATGGAAACTATTTCCAGTTCATGCATTGACATTGTTTTATATGATATCGCATATTATATTTATCATTTATGCGAGAGGAAACTCTCCTTGTTTTGGCTCTGAGGGAGGACGCCAAAAAGCATGAAAACACTTATTATTGAGAGGGTTCGGACGGTCGCCCCGAAAATCAAACGATTTGATTTAAAAGCCGATGATAATGGGCCGCTCATACAATTTGCGGCTGGTGCACATATTGCAGTTCAACTTAAGGATGGCTCTTCTCGTCAATATTCCCTGATCGATCTTGGTGAAAACTTACCTTACGAGAATCAGCGATACACGCTTGCTATACTTTGGGAGGAAGACGGAAGTGGCGGTTCGGCTTACATGCATTCTTTGCAGGTTGGCGACGCTGTTCAGGTTGACACCCCGAAGAACGATTTTCCGCTGATTGAGGACGACAGACCGGTTGTTCTGATCGCAGGCGGTATTGGTGTGACGCCAATCATCAGCATGGCTGCAGCGTTGAAGCGCGCCGACAAATCCTATGCTCTGCACTACTCTGGCCGGACATTGGACGGGATGGCATTCAGGGATGAGCTTGCGCAACTCTGCGGTGATGCTTTGAGCATCCATAGTGATGACGATCCGGAGCACCGCCTCGATCTTGGCGTACTCATTCCAACGCTTGATAAAACCAGCCACATCTATGTGTGTGGCCCGAAGGGAATGATTGAAGCAGTGCGTGAGCAGGCTTTGAGCGCTGGGTTTGGCAAAGAGCAGATCCACTTTGAGCTGTTTGCAAGCCCTACCCCGTCAGGTGATGATGCTGGCGAAGGGTTTGAGGTGGAGGTGAAGTCCTCAGGCGAAGTGTTTTGGGTGCCGCAGGATAAATCCATCGTGGATGTGCTGGAAGATGGCGGCGTTGACCTTGTGTATGACTGTCAGCGCGGTGATTGCGGGATTTGTCAGGTGGATGTGCTTGAGGGTGAGCCAGACCACCGCGACGTGGTGCTGAGTGATGATGAGAAAGCGGCTGGTGACGTGATGCATATTTGCGTATCGCGCGCCAAGTCCAAACGATTGGTGCTGGATTTGTAAAAGACAATTTCGCATATTTTCCGGAGGGACGCGTTTTATAGCTCCGGTCAGTATGCGCTCTAAGCTTTTTGGGAGGGGAGCTTATGACCATGAAATACAAAGATAACCCGCAGGCTGTGGCTGACCTTGTGCGCCCCGCTGAAGTCCATCGCGACCTTTATATCGACGATGAAGTGTTTGATCTTGAAATGAAGCATCTGTTTGCCTCCACATGGGTTTATGTGGGGCATGAGAGTCAGGTGCCTAATGCGGGCGATTATTTCGCAACCGACGTTGCTGCTCAGCCCATTTTGCTGGCACGGCATACGGATGGCGAAGTGTATGTGTTGCACAATCGGTGTCCGCACAAAGGCACCAAGATCGTTATTGATCGCTCTGGCAACACAGGCAAATTTTTCCGCTGCCCGTACCATGCCTGGTCATTCCGCACCAATGGCAAGCTGCTCGCGATCCCTCTGAAGAAAGGCTACAAAGACACTGGCTTTGAGCAAAGTGAGGCCGGACAAAGCGGTCTGCCTCCAGTGGGCGCGGTGAAGAACTATCGCGGCTTCATCTTTGTGCGCATGAAACAAGAGGGGATCAGCTTCGAAGACTTCTTCGGCGGCTCCCTCTCCTCTCTCGATAACATGGTAGACCGCTCTCCGGTTGGAAAGCTGGAAGTGGCAGGCCCACCGCTGCGCTACATGCACCATTGCAATTGGAAGATGCTGGTCGATAACCAGACGGACACCTGTCACCCAATGGTTGCTCATGAAAGCTCCGCTGGAACAGCGGTTCAGATTTGGGAGTCCATTGAGAAAGACGAAAACACCAAAACGCCCATGGCGATGGAGGTGATTGCGCCGTTCATGTCACCCTATGAGTTCTTTGAGGATATGGGCATTCGCACCTGGCCGAATGGTCATGGTCATACGGGCGTGCATCACTCCATTCACTCCGATTACTCCGCTATTCCCGGTTATCTGGAGATGATGGTGGAGGCTTATGGTGAGGAACGGGCCAAGGCCATTTTGGGCGAGAACCGGCATAACACGGTCTATTTTCCGAACATTATGATCAAGGGACCAATTCAGCAGCTGCGTGTGTTCATTCCGCTGGCTGCTAATAAGACGCTGGTTGAGAGCTATATCTTCCGCCTTGTTGATGCACCGGACATGCTGCTGGAACGCACGGCTATGTACAACCGCCTGATCAACGCACCGACCTCCATTGTGGGGCACGATGATCTGGAGATGTATGAGCGCGCGCAGGAAGGCTTGCAGTCTCAGGAGCTTGAATGGGTGAACGTGCAGCGCCTTTATGATGCTGACGAAGACCTTGAAGTCGAAGCCGTTGAGAACGGCACGACGGAACGGCAGATGCGCAATCAGTTCCATGCCTGGAAGAAATTTACCGTTGAAAGCATGGAGGCCGAAGCTCGTGACCTTACCGACGCGTGATGACCTGATTGACCTTGTCTACCATGAAGCACAACTGATTGATGAAGGCCGCTTTGATGAGTGGCTGGAGCTTTGGGGTGCTGACAGTTACTACTGGATGCCGCTGGATTATCAGCAGGATAACCCAAAAAACATGACCTCACTTATGTATGAGGATGCGTTTTTGCGGAAACTTCGTGTTGAGCGCCTCAAGGGCCTGCGCACCTTTTCGCAAAAACCCAAGAGCCGCTGCTCTCATGTTTTGAACCGCCCAAGCATCGAGGCTTTTGATCCGAAGGCGGGCCAGTTTATCACCCGTACCGCCGTTCATTATGTGGAGACGCGGCTCGACGACCAGTTTTTGCTGGCGGCCACAGTACACCATCATTTTGAGATGGTGGAGGATGAGCTGAAGATTAAGCTGAAGCGTGTTGATCTGCTCAATTGTGATGCTGCCTTTGGCAACATTCAGTTGTTCATTTAAGAAAACAGGTTTTTGAATGATTGAGCATGAATCTGTTTTCAAAGCGTTTTGCGCTGCTGCTGATAAGTGGCCGGAACGACCGTTTGTAAATGTTCTGCCTGAGACTGCAGAGCTTTACGATATTGAGGTTGGAGAGACCTCCTACACAGAAGCTTTGGCTCAGGCTCAGACTGCTGTGGAGCGCTATCGGCAAGCTGGGCTTAAAGCTGGAGACCGTGTTCTTGTTCTGCTTGAAAACCGCCCTGCTTTCTTTTTGCACTGGCTGGCCTTGAATGCGCTCGGCGTGGTGATTGTTCCGATCAATCCTGACCTGCAAAGCTCTGAGCTTGAATACATCGGCAGGCATGCAGAGCCTGTTCTGGCGATCTCAACACGTGAACGCAAAGCGGATATGGAGCAAGCCGCGCGAGACAGCGGGCAAGCTTTTGCCTGTGCGACGCTGGAAGATGCCTTGCCCGTTATGCGCATGCCTTCGGATGAGACTTATTCGCCTGCGCAAGAAGATCCTGCGGCGATGCTTTACACCTCTGGCACCACAGGCAGTCCGAAAGGCTGCGTGCTGGCCAATCGGTATTTTCTGGAAGCCGGTCACTGGTATGCCAATGCAGGTGGCACGTGCACGCTGAAGGATGACGGTGAGCGGATGATCACGCCACTGCCGATTTTCCATATGAATGCAATGGCGTATTCTGCGATGGCGATGGTTGCTGTTGGTGGCTGCCTGACTGTTCTGGACCGTTTCCATCCGCGTTCCTGGTGGCAAAGTGTGCGGGAGAGCGGCGCAACTTGCCTGCACTATCTGGGTGTGATGCCCTCGATCCTGATGAGCTTGCCGGAAGCACCGGAAGATCGAGCTCATTCGGTTCGCTTTGGCTTTGGGGCGGGTATTGACGCCAAGCTGCATGTTCCGTTTGAGGAGCGCTTTGGTATTCCCCTGGTGGAAGCGTGGGCCATGACAGAAACCGGTGCAGGATCTGTGATTGCAGCTAACCAAGAGCCTCGTAAGCGTGGCATGAACTGCCTTGGTAAGCCCGGCCCAGAGATGGATGTGTGCATAATGGGCGATGACGCTCTGCCTGTTACAGGAACCGAACCCGGTGAGTTGCTGGTCCGGCGCAAGGGCGATGATCCGCAAGTGGGCTTCTTCTCGCATTATTTCAAAGATGGTGCTGCCACGCGTGAGGCTTGGGAGGGTGACTGGTTCCATACAGGCGATATTGTTCGGCGAGATGAGGATGGTGACTTCTTCTTCGTTGATCGCAAGAAGAATGTGATCCGGCGTAGCGGCGAGAACATTGCAGCGGTGGATGTGGAGTCCGTCTTAATGCAGCATCCTGATATTGAGGCGGTTGCTGTTTGTCCTGTCCCAGACGCCATTCGCGGGGATGAGGTGTTTGCCTCTATTGTCTGGCGCGGCGAGAAGACGAAGGATGCCGCAGAAGCGATTGTGCGCTGGGGATTGGAGCGTATGGCCTATTACAAAGTGCCCGGTTACATCGCGTTTTGCAGCTCATTGAAGCTAACGGGAACGCAGAAGATCCAGCGAGCTGCGCAAAAACAGATGGCGCTGGAGCTGCTTGAAAAGTCAGAGGCATTCGACACCATCCACCTGAAGCGGAGGCAGTTGGTTTCATGATCAAGCCACGCAAACGCATGGGGTATGACGGGGTTGTCGTGGCAGCACCTGCCAGCACGCCCTATGAACGTTATTCAACAGAGACCGCGCATTGGTGGATTGCCAAAGCGCTGCGACAGTCAATCCAAGCTGCAGGACTTACACCACACGATATCGACGGGTTTTCTGTCGCCAGTTTTTCGCTGTTTCCCGACACAGCTGTGGGTTTGACGCAGCATTTGGGGCTTGTTCCGCGTTGGCTGGATCATATTCCGCAGGGCGGCGCCAGTGGGCCCAGTGCACTGCGCCGGGCTGCTCGTGCCGTGCAATGTGGAGATGCTTCTGTTGTGGCATGTGTAGCGGGGGATACCAACCACGTGGATAGTTTCCGGCGCATGCTTTCCAGCTTTTCACGGTTTGCTCAGGATGCCTCCTACCCTTATGGCGCTGGCGGGCCGAATGCCTGTTTTGCGCTATTAACCGACTATTACATGCGTGAATTTGGCGTGGGCCGTGAAGATTTTGGGCGGATCTGCGTTTCTCAGCGAGACAATGCTTTGCGCAATGAGAATGCGGTGATGAAGAAACCGCTCAGCATGGATGCGTATTTGGCGGGACGTGAGATCAGTGATCCAATCACCTTGTTTGACTGCGTGATGCCTGTGGCGGGTGCTGAAGCTTTTCTGGTGATGCGTGAAGAAGATGCCGTTGCTGCGGGTATACCGCATGCGCATATCAGCGCGACCATTGAGCGGCACAACGCCTTTGCCGAAGATCCCATTCAGATGCGCGGCGGCTGGGAGATGGATATTGATGAGCTTTATGGCATGGCAGGGCATGGGCCAGAGCGCGTGGATCTGCTGCAGACTTATGATGACTATCCGGTCATCGTAATGATGCAGTTGGAAGACCTTGGCTTTTGCGCGAAAGGCGAAGCAGCGCGGTTTATAGCGGACAAGGACCTGACAGTTTCCGGTGATTTTCCGCATAACACCTCTGGCGGGCAACTTTCTGCTGGTCAGGCCGGGGCAGCTGGTGGGTTTATCGGTCTGGTGGAGGCAATCCGGCAGGTGACGGGTACCGCAGGGGCAACGCAGGTGGAGAATGCCAAGCGAGCCTTGGTTTCCGGCTTCGGGGTGATCAACTACGACCGCGGCGTGTGCACCAGTGCCGCACTTTTAGAGGGGGTGAATTGATGGTGATACCGCTTCAAAAGCCACCGAGAAAGAACCCGCAAGTGCGCACCCGTGTGCCGACCTTGCCTTCGCATCATCGTAGCCGATCTGCGTTGTTTATGGCGGCGGCAGCGGCTGAAGGCAGATTTATGCTGCAGGTCTGTGCGGAGCCGGAGTGTTTGGCAGTTCAATATCCTGCGCGGGATGCTTGCAGTTCCTGTTTGTCGGACCGGTTGATCTGGCAGGATGTGTCTTCGCGCGGAAAACTGATTGCGACATCCACCGTGCGTACGAGCACCAATATCTACTTCAGAGAGCGCACGCCGTGGCGGCTTGGGACGGTGCATCTGGAGATTGGCCCCTCCGTAATGTGTCACCTTCACAGTGAGGTGACGGTGGGGGATGAGGTGCAGCTGATTAATCGGCTCGATAAATCCGGGCAAAGTGTTTTGCTTGCCTTGCCGATGGAGAAAGCCCCGTTGCAGGAGGATGATATGCAGCTTCGCGAGCTTACGTGCGATCCGAAGTTTCGGCGCATTCTGATTACGGATGCCCGCAATCCGAATGCCTATGCGCTGGCAAAGAGCCTGCTGGAGGCTGGAGCTTCTGCGGTGTTTATTGGAGAGGCTGAGAGTTGGCGTCCCTACCCTGACCGCTCCAAACTTGAGTCTCTTCAAGGTGTTGAGCTGGTTTCTTTAGATGTGACTGACACTTCCTCCGTTCAGGAGCTTGCAGGCGAGTTTGGCGGCAAGGTCGATATCCTGATCAACAACGCCCGCTTTGTACGCCCCGGTGGCATTCAGGGCCGCGGTGATGTTGGCTTTGCTATGGATGAAATGCAGGTCAACTATTTCGGCATGATGCGTCTTGCGCAGGCCTTTGCCCCAGCCATGGCAGGTCGCAGTGCAGATGGGGTGAACAGCGCTGTCGCGTGGGTGAATGTGCTCTCCGCTTATTCGTTGGTGAGCAACCCCGGCTTTGGCAGTTTCTCAGCCTCAAGTGCAGCAGCGCATTCGCTCTCACAGTGTTTGCGGGCGGAGATGGCGTCCTCTGGTGTGCGGGTGGTGAATGTTTATTGTGGGCCGACCGAGGATGAAGGGCATCAGCCGCTGCCTCCTCCCAAGGTTCCAGCTTCGACGCTGGCAAGGGAACTGGTGAAGGCGCTGCAAGCGGGACTGGAGGATGTTTATGTGGGCGACATTGCCAAGGACATCCGCCGCAAGTTCATGGAGAGCCCGAAGGTGCTTGAAAAAGAAATGACAAGTCTGGAGGCGCTGTAACCATGGAAGCCTTGAAAGAGAAATTGGAGAACCCGGTTGAGCTGCTGAGCTCTGCTTTGCTTTCCGGTGATGTGGAAGTGGTGGACCTGACGCATACGCTTGATCCGGATTTTCCGGTGATCGTGCTACCACCCGAGTTTGGGCAGTGCGCGCGCTTTCGCATGGAAGAAATCTCCGCCTATGATCATCGCGGTCCGGCGTGGAAGTGGAACACCTTCACTTGCTCTGAGCACACAGGTACGCATTTTGATGCGCCGATCCATTGGATTTCCGGACGGGATCTGCCCAATAACACGGTGGACTCCATTCCCCCTGAACACTTTGTTGGGCCAGTGGTGGTGATCGATTGCTCTGAAGGGTCGGCGCAGGATGATGATTTTGAACTGACACCGGAGATTATTGCTGCTTGGGAAGCTGAGCATGGGCGCATTCCGGCGGAAAGCTGGGTGTTTATGCGCACGGACTGGAGTAAGCGCCACGGGGCCGCTTATCTAAATATGCGCGATGACGGGCCGCATTCTCCCGGGCCAACGCCTGAGGCCGTTCGATTTCTGATTGAGAAACGCAACATTCGCGGGTTTGGCACTGAGACTGTGGGGACGGATGCGGGCCAAGGTGCGCATTATACGCCGCCCTATCCAGCACATTTTTATCTGCACGGGGCGGGCAAGTATGGCTTGCAGTGTATGTGCAATTTGGACCAGTTGCCTGCCACGGGAGCTATGATCTTATGTGCGCCGTTGAAGATTAAAAACGGGACAGGCAGCCCCTTGCGTGTTCTGGCGCTGGTGCCGAAGGGAGGTCGTTGATGTCTGGTAAATTCACAGCGGTCATTACAGGCGGCAACAAGGGCATTGGGGCTGCGCTTGCCAAGGAAATGCTGGAGGCTGGTTACACGGTCATTTGCCTTTCTCGCCGGGAACCGGAGTTTACGCATCCCAAACTGCATTTCCATCAGACGGACTTGCTGGATCAGGCGCAAGTGAGCGCTGCTGCTGAGGCGATTGCGACTGAGCATGAGGTGACGCATCTCATTCACAATGCGGGGCTTATCTTCCCCAACCTGATTGAGGATGCCGAGGCTGAGGATATTGCCGGACTTGCCCAACTTCATCTGGGATCAGCGCTGACGCTGCTCAAGGCCTTCTTGCCGAGCATGAAAGCCAATCAATTTGGACGAGTGTTGTTTAACGGCTCCCGTGCTGCTTTGGGCGCGAAGACACGGACGGCCTATAGTGCCTCGAAGGCCGGGATGATTGGGATGGCGCGGACGTGGGCGCTGGAGCTGGCGCAGCATCAGATTACGGTGAATGTGATAGCGCCTGGTCCGGTGAAAACAGATAACTTCTGGGGCATCATTCCCAAGGGCAGTGAGCAAGAGCAGAAACTGGCAGATGGCATTCCTGTTGGGCGCATTGGCGCGGTAGAAGACATCACCAATGCCTTCCTATTCTTTGCGGACCCGAAGTCCAGCTTCATCACCGGACAAACGCTGTTTGTCTGTGGTGGGATGAGTGTGGGGACTGCTCTACTATAACTGCGTGCAGTTGAAGTTCTGAATCAGATTCAGGTCATGCGCCTAGTTATTTGATGCCGCAGAGTCAGGCGTCTTCGGCGTGGGATTTACTGCGCCATCCCAACAGGTGGGCGCCTGCGCCCTGACTTTTCAGCTTATCTTCTGGGTTGAGGAGGTGGCAGTCTGTCATGGACAAGCAACCGCAGCCAATACATTCGTTGAGACCTTCGCGCAAGTCCTGCAGTTCAGCGATGCGTTTGTCCAGATCATCCTGCCACCACGTGGAGAGTTTGGCCCAATCCGCTGCTGAGATCTTTTTCTCGTTAGGCAGCTGATCCATGGCCGCTTTGATCTCTTTAAGCGGTACACCCAGTTTCTGCGCGGCTTTGATCACCGCAATCTTACGCAGGACAGCAGCGGAGTATCTTCTGTGGTTCGCGTTGTTGCGCCAGGAGCTGATGAGCCCTTTTTCTTCGTAAAAATGTACCGCTGAGACGGCGATGCCACTGCGCTCTGCGACCTGCCCGACGGTTAGTCCTTGCAAAGAGACCATTGTCATTCCTTTACTTTTCGCCTTGACCTCAACATTACTTGAGGAATTAGAAGAGATCATGGCAGTAATCAAGACCCAATAAGGAATGGCAGATGAACAAGATTTACGCGGACCTGTGGCAAGTCCCAATGGAAAAGCGGTTTGGAACACTCCTCTCGCATGCATATTTTCTGAAAACACCAGATCGAAACATCCTTATCTCAGCCTTTGAAAATTTGAGTGAGGCGGCTCAATTACGCGAGCTTGGAGGGATCGATGAGCATTACCTCACACATAATCACGAGATTAGTGAAGGTTTAAGTGAAATAAAACTCATCCTTGGTTCAACGCTGATCGGGCACGAGAACATCCAGAAGTTCTTTAGTGGTGACGTCCAGCCTGACTTGCTTTTGCAAGGTTCAAGGCCATTTGTGGGCGCAGACGGGTTTCAGGCGATCTATACACCGGGGCATACGGACAACAATCTGTGCTTCTATTATCCCTCGCCCGCTGGCAAAAATTACCTCTTCACCGGTGACACGATCTATTTGGATAACGGGCGTTTCAAAACACTGATCATGTCCAGTGATGGCGGTAACAAGCAAGAGCTTGCGGCCTCTTTGAGAAACCTGCGAGAGCTGCCGGTGGATGTGATCTTGTGCAGTGTTGCCATGGGGAACTATGAGATTGTCGAGGTCACTCAGCCAGAATGGCACGCTCTGATGGATGAGAAGATTGCAGAGCTGGAACGTTGATGCAAAAAAGCCGGAGTGTTTCCACCCCGGCTTTGAACTCGTGTTTTCCTGAGACTTACGCGATGCGCATTTCTGAGGAAGGATCAAATGGGATCGCTTTATCCATGTTGATCGCAAATGGCACATCCTGCCCGGCAACGACCTGTGCATCCGCACGCATGCGTGCGTTACAATCTTTGCCGCCGAGAGATGACATCACGTAGGTATCAGAACCAGCTGGCTCCGTTACGATGACGCGGTTTATGATCTGCTCGATGTGGTTTGCCTTACGATCAGCGCCTTCAGGATCGGTGATCGCTTCTGGGCGGATGCCCAGCACGATTTCCTTCTGATCAAAGCCTTTCAAAGCTTCGGTCGGATTGGAGAACTTGAGATTCACCTGATCACTGAGGCCCGTTGGAAGCTGTGCGAAGATGCCATCTCCATTCGCAACCACCTTAGCTGGAACAAGGTTCATGCTTGGAGAGCCCATGAAGCTGGCGACAAACAGGTTTGCCGGATTGTCATAGATCTCTTTTGGCGTACCCAGCTGCTGCACGTACCCGCCGTTCATGACAGCAATGCGCGTGGAAAGCGTCATTGCCTCAATCTGGTCGTGGGTCACGTAAACGATGGTCGTTCCAAGCTTCTGGTGCAGCTTCTTGATCTCTGTGCGCATATCAACGCGCAGTTTCGCATCAAGGTTGGAGAGCGGCTCATCGAACAGGAACACGTCCGGATCCCGCACAAGCGCCCGGCCCATGGCCACACGCTGACGCTGACCGCCGGAAAGCTGGCCTGGCTTGCGGTCCAGCAGCGGTTTGATCTGCAGCATCTCGGCAACGTCGCTCATTGCCTTTTCACGCTCAGGCTTAGCAACGCCATGCATTTCCAGACCAAACGTGATGTTCTGACCGACTGTCATGTTCGGATACAGAGCATAGGACTGGAACACCATAGCGATGTTGCGCTTGGACGGGTGAACCCCGTTCATGGTCTGCCTTTTGATGGCGATGGTGCCGGAGGTGATATCCTCCAGACCGGCAATCATGTTGAGCAGAGTGGATTTTCCGCAACCAGACGGCCCGACGAGCACGAGGAATTCCCCTTCCTGCACGTCGATATCGATGTTGTGAAGCACCTTGGTTGAGCCGTAAGACTTGGTCGCATTGTTGATTTTCAGAAAGCTCATAGGTCTTATCCCTTCACCGATCCGGCCATCAGGCCTCTTACGAAGTAGCGGCCAGCCACAATGTACACGAGCAGTGTCGGTAATGCGGCGAGGATCGCTCCGGCAAAATGAACGTTATATTCTTTGACGCCCGTTGAAGAACTGACGAGGTTGTTCAGCGCAACCGTCATTGGCTGGCTATCCAGATCAGCAAACGAGGCACCGAACAGGAAGTCGTTCCAGATGTTGGTGAACTGCCAGATGACAGAGACAACAATGATTGGACCGGAACTTGGCAGCATGATGCGCCAGAAGATGCGGAAGAACCCTGCCCCATCAATCTGAGCTGCACGGATCAGCTCTGTCGGGAACACCTGATAGTAGTTCCTGAAATACAGAGTGGTGAAGCCGAGGCCGTAAACCACATGTACCAGCACCAGACCCGGTGTTGACCCTGCGATACCAAGGAAGCCAAGCACACGTGCCATCGGGATCAAAACGATCTGGAATGGAATGAAGCAGGCAAACAGCATCAGACCGAACAGAATGGTATCACCCTTAAAGCGCCACTTGGTCAGCACATAACCATTCAAAGCACCCAGAACGGTTGAGATCGTGACTGCCGGGAACACCATTTTGAGGGAGTTCCAGAAGTACGGCTTCAGACCTGTTGGCTCTACGCCAATCTGTGCGCTGTTCCAGGCTTTAAACCAGGGTTCCAGCGTGAAGACCTGAGGCAGTGACATCATATTTCCGCCAGTGATCTCTGAAAGAGGCTTAACGGAGTTGAGTACCATAATGCCAAACGGCAACAGGTAGAATGTCGCGAACAGGATCAGCATCAGGTAAATGAATGCGCGGGTGATGCGCCCTGTGCTTATGGCATTATCTGTCGAGGCTACGGACATTATTTTTTCTCCCGCAGTTCGGCATAAAGGTAAGGCACCATAATCGCAGCGATGGTCATGAGCATGATAACAGCGGAGCTGGCGCCGATGCCCATCTGGTTGCGGGTAAAGGTGTAGGAATACATGAAGGTTGCCGGTACTTCCGTCGCTCTACCCGGTCCACCGCCCGTCAATGCCACGACAAGGTCGTAGGACTTAATTGCAAGGTGAGACAAGATCACGAACGCTGACAGGAAGGCTGGACGCAGTTGCGGGATAATGATCCGGCGATACATGTTCCAGTTGGATGCCCCGTCAATTTGAGCGGCCTTCAGGATTTCATTGTCAATGCCGCGCAGTCCGGCCAGGAACATGGCCATAACGAAGCCACTTGTTTGCCAGACAGCTGCAATCACAACCGTGTAGATGGCGAAGTTCCGGTCTTTGATCCAATTGAACTCAAAGCTCTCCCAGCCCCACAAATGCATTGTGTGCTCAAGGCCGATGCCCGGATCGAGAAACCACTTCCATGCCGTTCCCGTTACGATGAAGCTGAGCGCCATCGGATACAGGAAGATTGGACGCAAGAATCCTTCGCCGCGGATCTTCTGGTCCAGAAAAATCGCAAGACTCAAACCAATGGCTGTACAGATTGCGATATACAGACCTGCAAAAATGCCAAGGTTTTTGATGGCAATGGACCAATGCCGTAGCCGGAACAGCTTTTCATAGTTCTCCAGCCCGACCCAGTCATAGACTGGCAGAATACGGCTTCCCGTGAAGGAAAGGTATACGGAGAAAATGATAAATCCATAGACAAAGACCAAGATCAACGCCAACGAGGGTGATAACACCAGTTTTGGAATGAGATTTTGGAGTCTTGTCCGCAGGTCCGGTTTTACTGCCGTTGGCATCGCATAGTCAGCGGCCATGGCAACGGATGAGTTGGTCTGGTCGACCATGATCCCTGCCCCCAGATTTTATGTTGTTTTGGGAAAAATGGGGCCAACACATCGTCGGCCCCACTTAAAATTACTTAGCGATGGAGACAGCGTCTACCAGCTCATCAACAGCGGTAGCGGAATCGAACTCACCGTTAAAGTGTGCTGTTACAACGTCATAAATGGCGTTTTTAACAGATGCTGGTGCAGAGTGGCCGTGTGCCATGGAACCGTAAAGGTTGCCGCTTGCAGCAGCTGCAGCCAGATCTTTCATGCCCTGTTTTGCACATGCATCAAACGCTTCGTCGGAAACGTCGGTGCGTGCAGGAACGGAGCCCTTCACCACGTTGAAGGCAGACTGGAAGGCAGGAGACAGGATTGCGCTTGCAAGAGCTGCCTGCTCTTTAGACACTTCACCGCCCTGATCGAACATAGCGAACTGGTCAGCGTTGAAGGTTACCTTGTCCTGAGTACCAGGGAAACGGAAGCAGAGGAAGTCTTCGCCTGGCTTTTTGCCAGCACCGAGGAACTCACCTTTTGCCCAGTCACCCATCATCTGGAAGCCAGCTTCACCGTTGATGACCATTGCAGTTGCAAGGTTCCAGTCACGACCAGAGAAGTTGTCGTCTACGTTTGCGCGCAGAACAGACATGCGATCAAACGCTTCCTTCATGGTGTCGGAACCAAGAGCAGCTTCGTCCAGATCAATGAATGCAGCTTTATAGAAATCTGCACCACCGGTGGCCATGACGATTGCATCAAACAGAGTTGCGTCCTGCCAAGCCTGACCGCCGTGTGCGAGCGGCGTTACGCCAGCTGCTTTCAGCTTCTCAAGCGCTGCTGTGAACTCTTCCCAAGTGGTTGGTGTTGCAATGCCGTTTGCGTCCAGCACTGCTTTGTTTGCCCATACCCAGTTGGTTGAGTGTACGTTTACTGGCGCAGCAATCCACTTGCCATCGTACTTTGCAAAGCGCTGAAGCGCAGCAGGTACAACTTCGTCCCAGCCTTCTTTAGCTGCAACAGCGTTGAGGTCTGCCAGAGCGCCTTCTTTTGCCCAGTCCTGAATGTCGAAACCAAGCATCTGAACTGCAGTTGGCGCGTTACCAGCGGTTACGCGTGCACGCAAAACAGTCATTGCGCTTTCACCGCCGCCGCCAGCTACAGGCATATCTGCCCAGCCAATGCCCTGTGTTTCCAGATCCTGCTTGAGAACGTTAAGTGCAGCTGCCTCGCCGCCTGCTGTCCACCAATGCAGGACTTCCACGTCTGCTGCCAAAGATGGAGCAGCTGTTGCTGCCAACAGAGCCAGAGCCGATGTGGTTTTTACTAGTAGTTTGTGCATGTGTTGCCTCCCGATCACAACTTAAAATTTCTACACAAAAATACGACTAACATAGTACTTATAACGTTACAAATATCGGATCTGTCAATGCAAAAAGTGAACCCATTGACTTGAATGATCTTTTTTGTATCAAATGATACTCACCTATTTTGTTGTATCGTTATAACGAAGATCTAACTGATTTACGGGAGGTAACTGGCTTCACATGTCGACACAAAAACCGCCAAATTCCTCCACTCATTCCACCTCGAAACCTACGCAGAAGACAATTGCGGAGATCACCGGCCTTGCGGTGACAACTGTCTCGCGAGCGCTTCAGGGTGACGAAAAAATTGCACAGGCAACCCGGCTGCGCGTAAGTAAAGTTGCTGAAGAAATCGGCTATGTTCCTGACCGCGCGGCGCAGAGATTACGCACCGGAAAGACTAAAGTAATCTCACTGATTCTTGACCCCCATAACGAAATTCTGGGGTTTGGGAACTCGTTGATCACTGGTGTGGCTCATGCATTGGCCGGGACTGACTACCACCTGAACGTGACACCGCAGTTCCTTGGTGGTGATCCGATTGAGCCTGTTGAGTACATTGTTCGCAACAAGTTGGCGGATGGAATCATCTTCTCACGGACGCGGCCTTTTGATGAGCGGGTGCGTTTTTTGAGGGAGCGCAGCTTTCCGTTCACCACACATGGGCGCACTGAGTTCGGCTATCAACATTCCTTTGTGGATTATGACAACGAGAAATTCGCGTACGAATCTGTCTTGCGGCTGATGCAAAAAGGGCGGCGTAGGATTTGCGTTATTCTACCGCCCAACCATTTCACGTTCCATCAGCATCTGAATTACGGGTACATGCGTGCTATTCGGCAAGAAGGTTTGCAGTGCTACATTCCTGAGGGCATCAATCTTGATTCAGATATGCCGGAGATCTTTGAATGGGCGCAGACGATTGCCCGAACAAGCGATGCTCCTGACGGGTTTATCTGCCCAGGTGAAACCTCGTTCCTTGCGATTGCGAACGGGTATCGGCAGGCAGGAAAAGAGCGTGGGCGGGATTTTGATGCGGTTGTGAAATCAAGTTCACAAACGCTGCATCAGATTGATTCACAGATCGACAATATCAGTGAAGATATTCGGCAGGCCGGTGCTTTGCTGGGGGCAAATCTGCTGAAGACGATGCTGCACCCGGACGGTCCGTTTGAGCAGACCATCCAGGATCCAGATATCACATTCCCAGCTCTCAAATCCTATCAGGACTGAGTTCTCAAGACGCGACTTTCCGCGTTTCCTCTTCGATCCAGAGGTCATCGCCTTCTGGATAGGTAAAACCTGTTTCTGCGGCCAGCTGCTTTAGGAAGCCGATCATGTAGTCAGTGCGTTCGCGCGCGACTTCACGGCCTTCTTTGGTCTGCATGGTTTTATGCAGTTTGAGCAGTTTGAGCGCGAAATGATCGACACCAAATGTCTTGTCGTCGAGGTCGCGTTCGCTGGCGAAGAGGTCGCCACCATGGAACAGATTGGAGTTCATGGTTTTGGCGATATAGAAAGTGCGGGCAATGCCGATTGCGCCGAGTGATTCAAGGCGATCTGCGTCCTGAAGGATTTTAGCCTCAATGGTTTGCGGCTCGATTTCAGCAGAAAAGCTATGCGCTTCAATAGCGTGTTTGATTTTCTCGATGTTCTCGGCACAAACACCCAACTCGATCAGGATTGGCTCAGCTGCATCTGCTGAGAGCTTGGAAGCCTTTGCGCGATCCGGTGAGTTCTTGGGAACATTGACCAGATCATGCAGGTAGGCAGCTGCGATCAGCACCTCTTCATCGCCCTCACCGCGACGTTGCGCAATGTCCAGTGCTGCCAGTTTCACACGGCGCGCATGGTACAGGTCATGGCTGGCATCATCACTCTGATCATGCGCTTTCAGCGCCGCTTCCAAATTCTTCTCGAACTCAATCATCGGAACTCACAGTTATAAAATGAGCTCGAAACCTACGTCAGGTCAGTGTGCATTTCGAGGCAAAACTGATCTGAACCCCCGATAAAATTGCAAGGTCATTGGGCAAGGTCGTGGCTCGCTGCGCGCATGATACAAACAAGCATCACAGCGAGGCCACTGTACCAAATTAGCGCTCTTTCGCACTTGCTGCGTGGTTCATGACATTGAAGATGTAATTTTGCTCAACTGTGCCGTCAAACAGGTGTGCCCATGGGCCTCTTGCATAGACGGCGACATCCTCTCCTGAATGCGTTTCTGACGGGGTTGGAAGCAAGGATTGTTGTTTGAAATCAGGATCTGTTGCCTCTTCCTGTGACAGCACTGAACGGGTACCGAACCAGTTGTTTTCTTCTGTCAGGATTGAACCGGGACCGTTCAAATAACTGGCGACAGAATATGGTTTTCCATCCAGCATCAGGTGCATTTTATTGGTGTGTTTGACGCCGTTGTTGTCGATAGCCATGCACAGCCCGTTGATCGGCGTACCGCGTCCGCAATAGCCGTTGAACGACAGAGTGTGGGCGTGATCTGCTGTGACGATGATCAGAGTGTCCTGATCGCTTGTCATCTCTTTGGCCACGGCGACAGCTTCCGCAAACGCAACACCGTCAGTCAGGGCGCGATATAGGTTTCCGGCGTGATTGGCGTGATCGACACGACCACCTTCAACCGTGAGATAATAGCCGTTTTCATTATCTTGAAGTGCTTCAATGGTCCATTTCACCATATCAGCCAAGGAGGGTTGGTCTTTTCTATCATACTCATACTGCATATGACCTGCTGCAAAAACGCCAAGAACAAGCTTGTCAGCAGAGGGATCAAGGTTGTTGAAGGAGGCCTCATTCCAAGCGTAAGACACGCCAAGCGCCTTGGCTTCTTCGATCAGGTTGCGCCCATCTTTGCGATTGCCAGCGGTGCCCTCGATGGTTTTTCTGCTTTCAGGCAGCATATGGCGTTGCCCGCCTCCAAAGGCGACATCAATGGTGCCATTCTTGATCTGCTCAATCAGCTGTGCAGCGATGTCTGGCACATCGCACCCCTCAGGTAGATCAGAGTCGTCTTCGAACCTGCGACTGGCGACGTGGGCATAGGCTGAGGCTGGTGTTGCATCCGTGAGGCTTGCCGTTGAGATGATGCCGACCGCCTTGCCTTCTGCGGCCATCACTTCTGCAATGCTCGCGATACTGGCGCTTTCAACGGCTGAGCAGTCGCCAACATTCAGTGTTTCATCCACCCCGAGGACACCGGCTTTGGTCTTCACGCCTGAATGGAATGCTGTTCCGGTGCCTGCGGAGTCTGGTGTTTGCGCATTTACATTGTAGGTTTTGACCAAGGCGCTGTGAGGAAATGTTTCTTGTGGCAACACATTTTCTTCACCCAGCAATCCGTTCTGCTGGCCTTGGAATATCCGCGTTGCATAGTTTGTCGAAATTCCGTTGCCATCTGCAATCATCAAAATGATGTTTTTGGCCGGTTTCGTGATTGGCTGTTGAGCAAGTTTGCTCTCAATTTCCGCCTCTGCTGCCTCAAACCATCTGTTGTTTTTTTGAGGAAAATCAGTCTCTGCCCAAGCATAGGATGCGGAACAGGCCAGCAGGAGCGCAACAAGTGGCGTTTTCATTTCAAATCCTCAAAAGGTGATGTTTCGGGCGCAGTGTGTACTTTACAATTCTTAGGGTTCGATATGCTGAACAGGAAGAATTCGAGTTATTTTTCTTCTTGATTGCAATGGCCCCAGCTTCCGCTGCGACAATCCGGCGCAATACGTATTTTTGTGTAGATCAGCAGAGTTGTCTGCTTCACACTTGGCCTTTCTGGCTTGAAGACCAAGAGGGGCATGCTTTGGGTAAGGTTGACGATATGTTGGAAGAGGCATGCGCTGTGCAGCAACTTCCGGAACATCCACTACGCCAAGCCATTCTTGCTGAAGTTCATGCGCGTCCCTTCGTCCCCATGCACGGTGAATGGCAAATTCTGCAATACGCCTTCATGGTCGACCAAGATAAGAAGCAAGCAGAACAGCAAGCTCTGCTTAGGTTTACATCAGAGGAAACAAACCCGCCTTCTAGGACCTCAGAGCACTATCTCCATCAGACTTTCAAAGATTATTCTTTACGTTGGGAGCAACACAGCGAGTTTTCTACCTATGCCGTGGAACGGCCTTTACCCTCAAGCTTTCACGCACAAGATCTAACTCTCTTTACCAAGGGCCTGATTGATCCTCCTGGGGAGTTGATTGCAGCCGTTCAGTTAACGATAAAAGCCGCAGCTGAGCCGGAGGCTGGCGATCTGTCCGAAAAATTTGACCTTGCGAGCTTGAGTGTTTCCCAAATCATTGAAGGACGCGCAACGCTGGTCACCGACTTCAAAGCCGGTGATGATGGCATTGTTTCATTTCTTCTGCTCGATCATGGGCTGTCTCCTCTGGAACTGGGAGCGACCGTGCGACGTGTTCTGGAGCTTGAGACGTACAGAACCCTTTCGTTATTGGGGCTTTATGAAGCACGGAAGCAGCAAACCGTTGTAAGCCGTATTGAGCAGGAACTCATGGGCATTACGGCTCAACTGCGCAATTCAGGAGACGCAGAAGCGCATTCTTTATCGCACAATGAGGAACTGCTGGCAGACCTTTCTTCTCTTGCGGCAGATTTGGAAGCTTCTGCGATGGAAAGTCTTTTTCGGTTTGGAGCGACACGGGCCTATTCCGATATTGTCAGGCGGCGCCTGGATACTCTTGGGGAGAGTAAGGTCTCGGGTTATGACATGATCGGACGTTTCCTCAACCGGCGGCTGGCCCCCGCCATGCAGACATGCCGTGCTATTGAAGAGCGGCAAGCCAATCTATCACGAAAGCTGACACGGGCTGTTGGGCTTTTGCGCGCCCGGGTTGATGTGGAGCTTGAACGGCAGAACCGGGACTTGCTGAAGTCCATGGATCAGCGTGCGAAGTTTCAACTTCGACTGCAACAGACGGTGGAAGGGCTTTCGATTGCAGCGATTTCCTACTACGTCATCAGCCTGATCGGTTACGCTTTGAAAGGCGCGAAGGCCGTTGGCTCCCCACTTGATCCGGCTGTTGGTATGGCCGCGTCTGTTCCGCTGGTGGTTGGTGTGCTCTGGTACGCCCTGAGAAGGCTGAAAGCAGCACATTAAAGCATGATGGCGACGGCGCTATCGCCGCCATCATGAACACTTACAAATAAGCAGCAGAGACCAGCCGTTGTGTGTATTCGGTCTGAGGTCGATGCAGAACGTCCAGTGTATTGCCAGCTTCGACAACGTTTCCGTGCTGCATAACCATGACGTTGTGACAGAGTGTTTTGACCACCTTCAGATCATGACTGATGAAGAGATAACTCAGCTTTAGCTTCTCTCGCAGATCTTTCAGCAGCTCGATAATCTGTGCCTGAATGGAGAGATCCAAAGCAGACGTTGGCTCATCCAGTAAAATGAACTTAGGCTTTAAAACGATAGAGCGTGCGATCGCGATCCTCTGACGCTGACCACCTGAGAACTCATGAGGAAAGCGGTCCATAGTGCTGCGTGGCATCTGCACAGCGTCCAGCGCATCAGCCACCATGGCCTGCCGTTCTTTATGGCTTCCACCAATGCCGTTGACCTTGAGCCCCTCACCCACAATCTCGCCTACAACCATGCGAGGATTAAGCGAGGAGAACGGGTCTTGAAAAACAACCTGCAGGTCAGTCCTTAGAGGCTTCAATTCTTTTCTGGTGAGATTATCGATCCGGTTTCCGTCAAAGGTGATTGCTCCTGAATCTGCTTTCAAAAGCTGCAGAATAGACATGCCTAATGTGGATTTTCCGGAGCCAGATTCTCCGACTATACCAAGCGTTTCACCAGACCTGATGTTGAGGGAGATATCGTTGACGGCCACCAGCTCTTTGGTTTTGCGCCTGAACAAGCCACCATGTTTTGAAGTGAACGTGACACGGACCTTATCTGCATCCAACAGCTCGTAAAGGCCCTCCTCCAGTTTATCTGGCACACCGGACGGTTCACTTTCAATCAAGTGCCGGGTGTATGGATGAGATGGTGTCTCGAAGACCTCTTTTGTGCTTCCGGTTTCAACAATCTTTCCTGCGCGCATCACACAGACACGATCACTCACCTGCCGCACCACATTCAGATCATGTGTGATAAGAATAATCGCCATACGGTGACGTTCTTGCAGCTCTCGCATGAGTTTGAGGATTTCAGCCTGGACGGTCACGTCCAGCGCTGTGGTTGGCTCATCTGCAATGAGCAGGTCAGGCTCGTTTGCCAGTGCCATCGCAATCATGACACGCTGGCGCTGACCACCGGAAAGCTGGTGCGGATACTGGCTGAATCTGGCATCAGGGTCCGGAATTTTCACCTCTTCCAACAGCCGGAGCGTTTCTTTTTTAGCGTCTGCCTTGGAGATCTTGCGATGTGAGCGGATCATCTCAATGATCTGGTCTCCAATCCGATAAACCGGATTGAGGCTTGTCAGAGGCTCTTGGAAAATCATGGAGATGCGGTTGCCGCGGATCTTTTGCAGTTCCAGCTCACTCATGGCTGTCAGGTCACGATCCTCAAAGCGGATCTGCGAGCCGTTGGCCAGTGTCGCGTTTTCGGCGAGCATTCCCATGATTGCGCGGGCGGTAACCGATTTGCCGGAACCTGACTCCCCAACAATGGCCAGTGTTTCGCCTTTTGCCACCGCATAGCTCACCCCTTTCACTGCTTCCACGGTTCCGGTCACCGTTTTGAAGGTGACGGCCACATCGCGGATGGTGAGCAGGTCTTTGTGTTGTGATTGGTCGATACTAGGCATTGCTGTAGGGATCCATTGCATCACGAAGGCCATCGCCAGCGGCGTTGAAGGCGAGTACGGAAACGATGATCATTGCGACTGGCGCCATCATCCACGGTGCAGCGCTGAACGACTGGAAGTCGAGGATCTGGTTGAGCATGCTGCCCCAGGAGACCATCGGCTGCTGAATGCCCACGCCCAGGAACGACAGGAAGCTCTCCAGTAGAATGATCTCCGGCAGCTGGTAGGTTGCCCAGACAATGATGTGCGAAGATGTGTTGGGGACGATATGCGCACTGATGATGCGGCAGCTTGAGGCGCCAACGGCTTCTGCTGCGCGGACATATTCCAGATTGCGCATGGAGAAGACTTTGCCGCGCAACTCACGGCAGAGATCTGCCCATCTGAGCAAGACGAGGATGCAGGCGAACATGATAAAGATCGTCACCGGCTCCGCACGGCGTGGCAACAAGGCGACCAACGCCAGATAAAGCGGGAGGTCCGGGAAGGCCTTGATGAACTCGACCATTCTCTGAACAATGAGATCATACAGGCCGCCGAAATACCCGGAACTCACCCCAAGGATAATCCCGATCACACAGGCAGATCCCATCACCATGAGTGCCATGAGCAATGTTATGCGAGTGCCAAAGATCATGCGTGAGTAAACGTCACGGCCCAGATTATCGGTGCCAAGGATATGGAACTTACTTCCATCTGTTGTGCCAAACAGATGTGTTGTGAAGGTGAGACCCAGAAACTGCCAGGGTTCCCCTTCTACAAACAAAGCGACATGCGAGATTTTATCAAGATCAGGCACAAACGTGATCTCAAAGGTCTGCATGTTCATTTCTTCTTTGAAGCCCGTGACATACGGTGTCGTTAGGCTGCCATCTGGAGTGAATATATGCAGAGCTTGTGGGGGCGAGTATAATGCCGCCCGATTTGCTGTTTGCGCTCCGTATGGAGCGATGAAGCCAGCAAAGATTGCGGTCAGAAAGATCAGCATACAGGCGACAAAGCCAACCATGCCGTACTTGTTTCGCACAAAGCGGCGAACCACGAGCCCCCAGTAAGAAATGGAGGGGCGGTCTTGTGCCAGTTGCTGCGCGTCTACGCTGCCGTGTTCGATTGCGTCAGTGTCGATCTGGGTCATCACGCATTTCCTTCCATTGCAGCTTGGCGGACACGCGGGTCGATGAGAGCGAGCAGCAGGTCGGCAACCAGATTTCCGACAACCATTATGGTGGCGACCAACATGAAGATCGCAGCAACCACATACATATCGCGCTCGGCAACTGAGGAGAGGATCAGCGGACCAATGGTTGGAACGCCCAGTACGATTGCGATCTCGATCTCACCTTTGACCATGTACTCAAAGCGACTGCCGATGTTCATGATGACAGGGTGCAGCGCATTTGGAATGGCATGCACCAGAATGATGCGGCTGCGAGACAGGCCTTTGGCGCGAGCTGTTTCGATGTATTGAGATTTCATCACATCCAGCAGGTTGCCGCGCATCATACGCAAGGTATAGGCCTGCCCGGCCCAGATAGAGATGAGCAAGATTGGCCAGACGTGTTTGAAGAAATCCCAAAGCTTATCGAGCGACCAGTAGTCTTGCAGCAAATACTCGGGTGATTGCAGTGCTCCGATGTAAGGAGAATGCCAGACGAAGGCCAAATAATACAGGATGATCAGCGAGATAACGAATTTCGGAATAACAATGCCGAGGAAGGCAACGATTGTCGAAATGGTGTCGCCGAGCTTGTACTGGTTCATGGCTGCGTAAACACCAAGAGCACCGCCAATAAATTGAGCCAGTACCATTGCAGTGAAGGCCAGAGCGAGTGTGCGTGGCAGACGCAGGCCGATGACTTCTGTGACCGGCTTGGAGAAGAAGAACGAGTCTCCGAAATCGCCAGCGGTGACGATGCCAACAATCCATCGCCAATATTGCACGACAACGGGCTGATCTAACCCTAGCTGTGTGCGTAGCATTTCTGCCTGAGGTTCCAAAACTGCACGCGATTGTCCGGTTTGGGCGGCTGTTGTCGACATCCACATGTCAACATAATCGCCCGGAACGGCTTGTATGATCGCGAAGGAAACTATGGAGATCCCAATCAACAAGACCAGTGTTGCAGCTGCACGTTGCGCCAAAAAGCGTAACAAGCCCATTTATCTAGCCCTCCCAGCTATTGAGCATTTATTGCTTATTGTGTTGGAAGGCGGGCCAGAATTGACCCGCCTTGCCTGCCTTAGTACTCAGCGATCGTTCCTGGGAGGAGTTCTTTCAACTGCTGATCTTTTGGTGTCCAAAGACGCTCACGCACGACACCATCTTCTGCCCATTCGAACATGTTGACGGGTGTGCCCGGATGCGCGTTCCTGATGCGTTTGTTGACGAGAAGCGCAGCAGGAGCCTGAACGGTGCCAATGGTATAGGCATTTTCGGTCCACAGTCGTTGGATGGTTTTGGCTGCACCAGCTGCTTCAACCGCATCCCATGTCGACAGAATGGTCTGATAGGCCTCGACCATCTCGACCTCAAAATCCATCAGGTTTCGCGTACCATCTGAACCTGGAAGGTGCCGGTCAGGACAGCTGTTCGCGATTGGGAGGTGGAAACAGGTTTCGCGTGTTGGAAGCGCCCATTCTTTCCGGCGGATCAACATGTTGAAGTCGCCGTTCTTCGAGGCAGTATCAATTGTATCCACGTTGCGGATCAGCACACGAATGCCTGCTTCTGCCAGCATCAGAATGATCGCATCTGCCTGTTTTTTCTCAGTGACTTGCCTGCGATCTGTCATCATGTCGATTTCCAGATCAGCCCCTGTGCCCGGCATATTGCGAATGCCGTTGCCATCAGTGTCTTTGATGCCCAAAGCATCCAGCATGGCGTTGGCTTTTACTAAGTCATACGGATAGTAGACCGTGCTGTCGTAATCATAATACGGCGATCCGCTCGAGAAGCCGCCAGAATATGGGTACATGAACGGTCCGCGAGCCACTGATTGGCCGATCGCCTGACGGTCAAGCGCATGGCTGAGAGCGACGCGGAAGTCTTTTTGCCGAAAGAACTTGCGAAGTTCAGCATCCACTTCGTCCTGAACACCGTTTGTTTCCGAGAAGTTCAATTCCAGACGCCATGACAGAACGCGCGGGCCAAAGTTGGCTTTCACCGGCGCATCTGCGGACAGTGTTTGCTTGAGTGCTTCCACGAAGTTGCCCGGGTTCTCCATGTTGGAGAAGTCAGCCGTCCCGGCGACAGCTTGCGTGGTGCGGTCTGACCAAGTGGACAGTTTGAAGTGCATCTCGTTCAGATACGGCAGCTGATTGCCGGCTTCATCTGTTTTCCAATAATATGGATTGCGGCGCAAAATCACCAGTTCATCGGCCTTATGGCGCACTGGCACCCAGCCTCCGAGGACAACTGGTGGAACCGCATCTGCTGGCATTGCATTGCGGTAGTCTTCGTAACTTGCATCCTTATTGTACTTTGGATGTTTGGCTTTCAGTGTGTGTGCCGGTCCGGGGCAGCCTTGGATATATGCCAAGGATTTCAGGATTTCAGGCCCTTGTGCCTTAGCGAAAATGAACTTGAATGTGTAATTATCAATCACTTCAAGCTTCGTGCCATCACCAAGACCACCTTTTGGCAGGCGAGATGCAATGTTCTCATCCTGAACATTGTCTTCCCACCAGAAGCGGATGTCTTCGGTATCAAAGGGATCGCCATCAGACCATTTGATGCCTTCAACCAAATGCATGGTCAGCTCGGTTTTGTCGTCGCTCCATTCCCAGCTTTTGGCAAGATTTGGTAGCGGGCCAGACTGTTCCTCTGCCTTCACCTGCCAGAGCGGGCCGTTGCGCACCAGACATTCCTGAATGGCCATGTTGATGCCACCCCAGCCTTGATGTTGGCCAGCGAGCCAGTTCCAGCCTTCTGGGCGACCACCGATGACATGGCGAAACACACCGCCATAAACGCCGATACCTTCTGACATGGCTTTGGTTGACATAACCAGCGGCTCTGCTGGCAGTCGCTCACCAACAGGTGGCAACTTGCCTGCCTTGACCAGTTCGCTCAGGAACGGGGCTTCGCTATAGCCATCCAGTTTCTGATAGGTCCACAAATCACTGCGAGACAGCAGATCATATTCCAATGTGGACATGGACTGCTCAACCGGCATTTTGTCGGCCAGTGCTGAACTTGCCGCTAGAGCGCAGGCACTTACGCCTGCTGCTAAGCAAAGTTTGGACACAAGGTTTGTTGAAGACATCAATTCCTCCCCCATTTCGTTACTCCCAACACCATCATGGCCACCCGCGCCACTCATTTTCCTCCGGTTTTCTATTCATAAATTCCGATTTTCTTCGTAGATGCTTTTAAACTGCGTATTTCTCTATACTATACACATGGGAGAATATTGAGAGCCGAACTCTCGTATTAACATCGATTCATTCGGCTTTTTGAATATTGACGTAAGAGGAGGATGTATAATTGAGCATTAGTGATGACTTATATCGCCAATATTTGGATCAGAGTGTCATACCAACGACAGATAATTTTCTGATTATGCGCCATAAGCCTCACGTATTCTCAAAAAGACCATACCACCATCACGCCTCTATTGAAGTGAACTTCCTAATCAACTGTGAAATGGATTATTCCTTCTCAGGAAGTCATGTGACTGTTCATCCGGGCTACATGATTTGCTTCTGGGGTGCTGCACCACACGGTGTTGTGGACGTGCGCGGTGATGGCGATATGGTCAATCTCTACATCTCCTTTGCACAAATATTGCAATGGGGCTTGCCTACACGCATCACAGATGCACTCATTTCAGGAGATGTGATTTGCAACAAAGTGCCCTGCCCGATTGATGCGGTGCGCTTTGGCCATTGGGCGAGCGAGTTCAAAAGAGATGACATCAACTGGCGCAAACTGGTGCTGAGTGAGATTTCATCCCGCTTCACGCGCTTGGCACTGGATGGCTGGAACACGCTTCATCATGACTACCGTCAATCCAGTACTGTGGTTGGCCGCGGAAAATCCATGTTGCATGTGGAAGAGATGTTGCGGTTCATTTCTGAGAACCACACCTCGGACATTTCCGTCACTGATGTTGCTGAATGTGTTGGCTTATCGCCAAGCCACGCGATGACTTTGTTCAGGCGCATTGTGGGCCTGCCGATCAAGGAGCATTTGACGCGTGTCCGGCTTTCTCATGCACGCATGTTGCTTGCAGAATCTGAAATGAAGATCTTGTCTATCGCAATGGATGCCGGGTTCCGGTCGCTTTCCAGCTTTTATGAGGCGTTCCAGAACCACTTCAGCACCTCTCCTGCAGCGTTTCGCAAGCAGGCCCGCAACATCGGCAAGATATAGCGGGCAGCTGCCTACCCGCTATTTTAGCTTTAGCCTGTTACGACTACGCCGCCATCAATAACGAGCGCCTGACTTGTCATCATACGGCTGGCTTTAGATGCCAAAAACAATGTTGCATCAATGATATCGTCTGGATCCAGATGCTCTTTCAGGCACTGGCGCCCTAAGTGAGCCTTCAGGTCTTCCGGTGTCGCCCAGAGGTCTTTTTGGCGCTGAGTGAGGACCCAACCCGGCATCAGGGCGTTGACGCGAATGTTGTCTGGTCCCAGCTCACGTGCCAGTGCTCTGGTTAAGCCAGTGATGGCTGCTTTGGACGTTTCATAGGCCGGATAGCCTGCATTGCCCATCATGTAGGAAATGGAGGAGAAGTTGATGATCGATCCTCCGCCAGCTGCTTTCATGCCTGCTGCGGCGGCCTGCGCGGTGAAGAAATGCGGGCGCAAGTTAACGTGCATGGACGCATCCCATTGATCTACCGTGAACTCCTCAAGGGTATGACGGGTATCATTGGCTGCGTTGTTTACCAGAACTGTGACAGGTCCGTGCACCTTTTCAGCTTGTTTGACTGCGCCTTGCAAAGCTTCAACATCGGTGACATCGCATTTGATGAACAGAGGTGCTACACCATGCTTTTTCTTCATCTGCTCAGCAAATTCCGAAGCATCAGAGCGCTGCACAAAAGCGACTTTGGCACCTTGTTGCATAAAGCCATCAGTGAGACTTGCGCCGATCCCTGCCCCGCCGCCAGTGATGAACACACTTGCGTCTTTCAAATCATGAAAGGTGACGTTCCCAGACATTTATTCCCCCAAAGAGTGCTTAGCACCCATCTTTGATATATCAGAACATACATAAGCGGCAGCCTCGTTTCAGGCAACCGCTTATGTCATCGCATTTTTCTAATTGGCAGCGCTCTTGTTACGCAGTTTCAAGCACTTGCTTCTGCGTCCAGGCTGGCAACCAGTCTTTATGCGCTTCCAAAAGCTCATCTACCATGGCCCAGATTTGCTCCAGATCCAGCTCTGCTGCAGTGTGAGGATCAAGCATTGCAGCGTGGTAGATATGCTCACGGTTTTCGGTCATAAGCGCTTCAACAGTAAGCTCCTGAGGACCAATATTTGTGCGCATAAGTGCCGCCAATTGTGCTGGCAGTTTACCGATGTGCGTTGGTTGGATGCCGTTGCGATCAACAAGACAAGGCACTTCAACCGCACAATCACTTGGCAGTGAGGTGATGTAGCCTTTGTTTTGAACGTTGCCATAAATAACAGCAGGCTCACCTGTCCAGACAGAGTTCATGATGGTGGACGCATATTCCTGACTGCGCTCTACTTCGATGCTCTCTGCATTTTTGTAGTCTTCCACCTGAGACTTCCAGCGTTCAATCTGCTCTACGCAGCGCACTGGATACTCATCAAGCGGAATGGAGAACTTTTCCAGCAAGTCTGGACGATCACGTTTAATAAACCACGGAACATACTCAGCAAAATGCTCTGAACTCTCAGTTACAAAATGGCCAAGACGGGTCAACATCTCGTAGCGCACCACGTTTTGACAGCGAGGGTTCCATGTAGACGGCTTTGGATAGCGGCCTTCGCGGTAGCCTTCTATCAGTCTTGGATAGAGATCCTCAAATGTGCCGTCTTCCTTGACCTCTTCCAGATACTGGTAGAATGCCATGTGATTGATGCCTGCACATTTAAAGCGAATATTTGCAGGATCGATATCAAGGTCGTGAGCGAGCTCTTTGACAGTACCCTGAACAGAATGGCAGAGGCCTACCTGTTTGATTTGTGGGTACTTTTGAGCAATGGCCCAGGTGTTGATCGCCATTGGGTTCACGTACTGAAGCATGACCGCATCCGGGCATACTTTGAGTATATCTTCGCAGATGCTCCAGAGGTGTGGAACAGTGCGCAGACCGCGCATGATGCCGCCGATACCGAGAGTGTCGGCGATGGTCTGGCGGAGGCCGTATTTCTTCGGAATTTCGAAGTCGGTGACGGTGCAAGGCTCAAAGCCGCCGATCTGGAATGCGACAACTACAAAGTCAGTGGAATCAAGCGCTTCCATCTGATTGGTGTGCGTTGAAACTGTTGCGCTCACTCCCAGCGTCGAAATCAGTTTACGCGCCACAATCTCAGATTCACCAAGGCGTTCTTCGTTGATATCCATCAGAGCGACATGGGCGCCGGAGAGCGCTGGACGCTGCAGAATATCGCCGATGATGTTCTTCATGAACGTGGTGGAACCGGCGCCAATGAAGGTGATTTTGGGGTTTCGGGCCATGCTTTTCTCCCATTTTCTGAAGAGCTCGCCAGCGCTTCAGATTGCATAGTTCTTGAGGGGATAACCGGACAGCCTTGAGACGGATGTCCTAGAGCTCTCCTTTGATGAAAAACTATGGATCAACGCCTCATTTTTCTTCCCGTTTTCTATTCTAAATTTCCGGAAATCACGGCAATTTAGGCCCTGGTTTGCATTATTGACCTCCAGATCACAGGCAATGACTACATCATAGCGCTTGGTGCCGGAGCGAGCTGGGAAGAGATAAATCCGTTGTCCTCCAGCACTTTAGCTGTTCTGAAGAGGTGCTCTTCACCATGACGCGGGCCGACGAGCTGGATGCCGACAGGAATACCGTCGTGGGTATCATGAATGGGAATGCTCATAGCCGGGAGGTCAAGAAAGTTTATAGCACCGAGGTAGGTATTTGTTTTTGCTATCTCTTTAAGGCTCTCGACTGATTTGATATCTGCGCCTGCCGGGAATGCGTTTTTTGTGCAAACTGGTGAAAGGATTACGGGATATTTGCGTTGAAATTGGTCAATCAGGCGATGATAGTGCGATCTGGAAGCCAAAGCCTGTGCGTAGCCATGGTAATCCATCGGCGGTACCAACTGCGTGTAGTACTCAAAAATAGTCTTCAGTTGCTCAGATCCAAAACGCTCGATCACGCTCTCCTTCTGGAGTGCTACTTCGGTGATGAGGAGAGATGTGTAGCGTGTATAGACTTCTTCGATAAAATCGATGCTGGTGTTATGCACCTTGTATCCCTGCTGCGCCAGCACCTCGCCTGCTTGCTTCAGAGCTTCATTGATTTTTGGATCGGCGTCTGGTGGAGTGATGAGCGCGACGCTGTTTGGGAAGATCTTGTCCTCATCCATGTCCGGCAGTGACCATGTATCCAGATCGGAATAGCCCTTCATTACATCATAAGCGAGTTTGAGGTCGTTAACGGAGCGTGCGAGTGGTCCTTGTGCCGAGGAGAGTTGGATGGTGATTGGGCGTTCTGCAACTGCGGTCGCATTGTAAAACGGTATGCGGCCATGTGATGGTCGCAATCCCAGCACGCCGCAGCAGAAGGCTGGCAATCTGATTGAGCCGCTGAGATCTGAGCCATGGGCGATGTATCCGATACCAGCTGCCAGTGAGCTGCCTGCTCCGCCGCTTGAGCCGCCCGGTGTGCGGGATACGTTCCATGGATTGAGGGTCTGACCGAACAAGATGTTATCCGTATGAAAGCGCCATGACATTTCTGGCGTGTTTGTGCGCCCAATTGGGATTGCCCCTGCCTGTTTCAACCTCTGAATAAGGGGAGCATCCTGCTTAGCAATCAGGCCAGCAAATGCCTTCACGCCGTTGTTTGTGGAGGCGCCAGCCTGATCAATATTTTCTTTGATGGTGACGGGTACGCCGTGGAGCGGGCCTAACGGATCGCCGCGCTGCACCGCCTGATCTGCTTGCTCCGCTGCCTGACGGGCCTGATCATCAAAGCGAGTGGTGATGGCATTCAGATGTGCGGTTTCATCAATGCGTGCCAGATGCTGTTCAATCACCTCACTGCATGTAATCTGCCTGTCGCGGATTGCTTGAGAAACTTCGACTGCCGTCATTTTGAATATATCTTCAATCATTTACGGGTTCCTCAGCTTACAAAAAAGAGTGAGAGTTCAGGCAGAAAGGTGACGAGAAGCAGCACACAGAGCATAATCAGGACAAATGGAATGACTGATCTAGTGACAGTCCAAAAGCTTTCCTTGAAAGCCTGAGAGGCAACCACAAGATTGATGCCCACAGGTGGTGTCAGCAGGCCAATCTCCAGATTGATGATCATGATCACACCGAGATGCACTGGATTGATGCCGTAGATTGTTGCCACTGGGAGCAAAATGGGCGCCATGATCAAAAGAGCAGAGATGATTTCCATAAAGAACCCAACCATCAACAATAAGATGTTGAGGCCGATCAGGAACATCCACTTTTCTTCCACGTGGGAGGATAACCATTCAGCCAGCTGGCTTGGAACTTGTTCTGTGGTCAGCACCATGTTCAAGGTCGCGGCGATCGCAAGAATTGGGAGCAAGCCGCCAAGCATCTGGGTTGTGTGAATGACAGCCTCCCAGAGCTGGGCCAGTGTGAGCTCTTTATAGATGAACAGCTCAACAACAAGCGCATACGCCAAGGCGATGGCCGCACTCTCCGTTGCGGTAAAGTACCCGGAATAGATACCACCTAGCAGAATGACCGGCATGAGCAAGGACCAGATGCCATTGGCGATTGCGCCGCCAACAGCACCGACGTCAAAACCTGTGCGCGGCATCGTTTTATTGGCCCATGCAGAATAGATCGCCAAAGCGATGGTCAGCAAAAGACCCGGAATGACGCCTGCCAGAAACATATCGGTGATAGAGGTTTCGGTGACCAGACCGTAGATGATCATCGGAATGCTGGGCGGGATGACGACACCGAGCGTCCCTGCACTCGATAACGCTCCCAGAGAATAACTGGTGGAATATCCCTGCTCTCGCAGTGCTGGGTACAGCACAGATCCAACCGCGAGCAGCGTAACCATGGAGGAGCCCGAAATTGCAGCAAAGAAGGCGCAGGAGAGGATTGTTGCTACGCCGAGACCACCTGACAAAGACCCGGTCAATGCTTTGAGGACAGCAACGAGACGCTCAGCAATCGCACCGCGGCTCATGATGGAACCACACAGCAAAAAAACGGGAATGGACAGGAGTGCTTCACGATCCAGCGCAGCCCAGAAATCCTCAGCCATGAATACCAGCTCGCCATCGCTATAGAGCAGCTGGACCGCCCCACCGAGCAGCATCAGGATCACGATGAAGTTCTGCCGCAAGATCAGCATCACCAAAACGGCGAGTGTGAGAAGGAGCGCATAGGTCATTCCGCGTCTACCTCCTCTGGCCTCAACGAGGGCAACAGCATGAAGCCGAAATATCTGAGGGCGTTGGAGCAGAAGGCGTAGGGCATGATGGTCTGAAACCACCAGAGCGGCCAGTCCACCACGGGCACGAGGAATCCAATTTCATAAGACGAGCGTACCAACTCAAATGAGACATAGCCCGCGAGCAGGAAAAGTGCTCCGCTCAGGCCATCTCCCAGTCGCTGCAGAAGGTTTTTCCAGGCTTCTGGCAACAAATGGTCTGTGACCTTGGGGCGGATGTGGGTGCCGGATGCTGTTGCAAGGCCAAGGCCGAGCATGCCAGCAAAAATGGCGGCAAACAGAGCAATTTTGCTGCTGTGCATCAAGGAGAGATCGAAAAACTCTCGTGCAACGACATCTGCCAACATGGCCAACACCACGATGATGTAGGCCAGAGCAGCAAATGTCGCTTCAAATCGGTACAGCAGCTGGAAAAATCGCTTCATGCAAATTGAAAAGAGCCCTCAAAATACGGTGGGCTCTTCCTTTCACGTGTCATGGAATCAAAGCATACAGGCTTTCTTTGCCTCTAGAATCTTAGGCCAGACTTCTTGCGCCTGCCCGCCGATTGAGCTCACCAACTGCTCACGCAATGGCAGGACAGCTGTTTTCCATTCTTCGCGTTGTTCTGATGTAAGCTTATGGACTTGCCCGCCATTTTCCTGAAAACCTGCGAGCATGTCTTTAGCCATGGAGCGTACTTCTTCTCGCAGGCCCTGGACAGGCACCAGAGCATTGGTGATGCTGTCCTGTTCATTTTTACTCAGCTTCTTCCATGTGCGCATGCTCATGACCAATGCTCCAGACTGGTGAAGATGCGCGGAGAGCGTGAGGTGCGGTGCGAGTTTGCCCATGCCCATAGCTACATAGGTCATGGCTGGCAGTGTTCCGCCCTCAACCATTCCGGTTTGCAGCGCTGACGGTGTTTCAGCAAGGGGCAGAACAACTCCGTTTGCACCCATGCCTTGCCAGAAGTTGACTGAGTATTTTGCAGGTGCTGCGCGCACTTTCACGCCCTTCACATCACCTGGCGCAAGAAATGGTTTTTTGCCGAAGGTATGGATCCAGCCCAGCTCGTTCCACTGCAGGAACTTGAAACCCTTTTTCTCAAAAAGAGGTTCAAAAACAGGCGTGAGATGCTTATCCATTGCGCAGTCAATTTGCGCGTAACTGTCCCATAAAAAAGGCACTCCCATCAGTGCCATTTCCGGCACGACAGTGGAGAACGCAGTCATGGAACTGCCAAGAATATCAATGCGTCCGCGAATGGTTTTCTGCACCATCACCGGTTCTGTACCGAGTTGGCCTGCATGAAATAATTTCGCGCTTATTGCTCCATTGGAATTGAGAGAAATCTTATGCGCAATGGCTTCTACATGGTTTACCCATGGAGTACCCAAAGGCGCACTGGTTGCAAGTTTCAGCTCTTTGGCAGCCTGTGCACCACTCATAGATAATGTGAAAGATAGTGCCGCCCCCAGCAATAATTCGCGTAATTCCATAGCCCCCCCAATATGTTCCCAAATCACACATGCATTCTGCTATTATCAGTGGCCCCAAGCCAAGAGATGTTATAGTTTGGCAACACAATTATCATTATCAAAAACAGAACTTATCGTCTAGTTTGAGTGTAAAATGAAATCTTATAAGCCAAAACAAAAACGAGGCTATGAGGCGGAGCAGAATTTCCTGCAAGCTGCAAAAACGATTTTTGCCAAAGAGGGTGTGGCGCGGGCGCGGGTTTCAGACATAGTTCAACTTGCGGGTTCGTCTACGGGTAATTTCTACTTTCGCTTCAAGAACAAGGAAATGTTGTTCGAGCGCCTTTTTGAGATTTACGAGGAGCATGCTCAACGCCTTATTCAGGATCTGCAGGATCCCCTCGGCTCGCTTGAGAGCACCATCTATTTTGTGACAGCTTTAAACCACAAGCTGTTGCAGGAGAATGTTGGCCTGTATCGCGCTGCTCATGAGATCTCAGCGAAGGAGCCTGAGACCTGGAAACGCTTCCAGCAACTAACTGTGATGACAGCAGAGCGTATTCTTGAACTGAGCACCCCTTATAAGGACCAGATTCCGTTTGAGGACTGGGAGATGCAGGTGCGTCAGACAGTTCAGTTGATTACCGGGTTCACTGCCAATCAAGCCATTCGCAATGCCGGCCCTGCCCGTTTTGGGTCACAGGCGATGGTTGATATGCTTTTCATGGCAGCTATGGGTTCACTTGGCCTTGCTCCTCCTAAAGATTTTGAAGAGGAAAAGGGAAAAATCCATAAGATATTGAATGATGAACGATATTCCTAAAGCGTAAGCTGAAAGAATAATCTAATATACGCGTATAAGTTTTAATTTTGGGAGGAATTATGACTGATACACTTAGTGCTCCGGCATGGACACCTACTGTATTTACCAAGCCAATTGACGTGAACGGTTACAGGTCTGTCATCGAGATCTTTGACGAGGCCAATGGCCGGTTTGCAGATAACGTCGCTTTCACCAATTTTGGCCAGTCACTTACATTTAAAGATGTTGATGAAAAGTCTCGCGCGGTTGCTGCCTATTTGCAGAATGAGCTGGGCCTGAAGAAAGGCGACCGCGTCGCCATTATGCTGCCAAATATTCTGGCGTTCCCAGTCATCATGTTTGGCATATTGCGGGCCGGGCTGGTTCAAGTGAATGTCAATCCTCTGTACACTCCGCGTGAGCTGAAGCATCAGCTGAATGATGCAGACACCGAAACAATCTTCGTTTTCTCAGGCTCCAGTCCTACCTTGGCAGAGGTGGTTGCTGATACGCCGGTGAAAAACGTAGTGATTGCAAATGTGGGCGATGCATCTGGCGTCGACGTGCCCTCACCGCCTGCACACGAGATGTTTGCCGATTGTTTGACGGTGAATGACGTGCTTGCAAAAGGAGAGCAGCTGGAGTTCACGCCGCCGCAGATCAACCCGAGCGATTTGATTTACCTGCAATATACAGGCGGCACCACGGGCCTCTCCAAAGGCGCAGCGCTGAGCCATGGCAATCTGGTTGCCAATATCGCTCAGTTTGATGCAGCTACCGACGGGTTCATGCGTGCTGGGCAGGAGATCGTCATCACGGCTCTGCCGCTCTATCACATCTTTGCGTTGATGGTGAACTGCGTGTCGTTTTATTGGCTGGGCTCCAGAAACGTGCTGATCACAAATCCACGCGATATGCCGGGATTTGTGGAAGAGCTGAAGAAGTGGAAATTCAGCGTGATTACCGGGGTCAACACGCTGTTTAACGGCCTTTTACATACACCGGGTTTTGACGAGCTGGACTTCAGTAATTACAAATTTGCCATGGGTGGCGGCTCAGCTATTCAGCGTGCGATTTCGGATAAGTGGAAACAGGTGACCGGCCACCACATTATTGAAGGCTATGGCCTGAGTGAGACCTCACCAATCCTTTCGGTGAACCCGTTTGACAGCAAGGAGTTTACTGAAACCGTTGGGCAATCCATGCCGATGACGGAGATCAAACTACTGGATGCAGAGGACAATGAGGTTCCTCTTGGCCAACCCGGAGAGCTGTGCGCACGTGGACCGCAGATTATGCAGGGGTACTGGCGTAAACCGGAGGCAACCGCTGCAGTGATGACGCCGGACGGGTTCTTCCGCACTGGTGACATTGCAATCATGGACAAGCGCAACAACTTCAAGATTGTTGATCGCAAGAAAGACATGGTGCTTGTGTCCGGCTTCAACGTTTACCCCGCAGAGGTCGAGGCTGTGATTGCTGAGATCAAGGGTGTGGTTGAGGTTGCTGTTGCAGGTACGTCTGACGAGCGAACTGGCGAAGCAGTGAAAGCGTTTGTGGTACGCAACAGCGAAGAAGTTACGCCAGAGGCCGTGCAGGACTACTGCCACAAAGCGATGGCGGCTTACAAAGTGCCGAAATACGTGGAGTTTTTGGAAGAGCTTCCGAAATCAACCGTTGGCAAGATCTTGCGCCGGGAATTGCGAGAGAAGTAAGCCACTTGCTCAGAAGTCATAATAAAAGAGCCGCAGTTTGATCGCTGCGGCTTTTTTCGTTTCATCTGATGCAGGTGGGCGTTATGCGCCTTCCACAATGATGATATTGGCAATGCCTGCATTCTCTCGGTGCTTTTTGGCTGCCTGATACTCTTCGCTGTTGTAACAAGCCATCGCGGTTTCCATATCGGCAAACTCAATCACCACGTTGCGGGGATGGTTGGTGCCTTCCAGATCCTCAAACTTACCGCCGCGCGCCAGAACGTTGGCATTGTACTTTTTGAAAGCGGCAGAGGCACCCTCTGCGTAGAGTTTGTATGGCTCTGGATCTGTGACTGTGACGTGAGCGACCCAATAGGCTTTTGGCATTTTCTCTTCCTTTGAAACAGGAAGAAGCGGCGCATGATACGCCGCCCCTTCTTCTCGTTATTTATAGCGTGTCTGCCTGTTACTTGTTCAGGATTTTCGAAAGAACAAGGTAGGCGATGCCTGCGACGAACAGGCCGACGAACCATGCATAGGTGTAGATGGTTGCGAACAGTGGTGAGGCTGGACCGGAGAGACCTACACCTGCCAGGAAGCCGGGAAGGTTTGGCAGGATACCGATGATCAGCGCAAGCACGCCTGCCCAGTTCCAGCCGTTTGAGCCGGAATAGATGCCATTGTGCTTGAACAGGTCTTCCACGTTGAGTTTGGTTTTGCGCAGCAGGTAGTAGTCTGCCAGCATAATTCCCGCGATCGGACCCAGCAGAGCTGAGTAGGCAATCAACCAGCCAATGATGTGGTTCACGAGGATCCACGGGAACATCACCAGACCGATAGCTGCTGTGATGTAGCCGCCTGTACGCAGGTTGATGGACTTAGGTGCCAGGTTGGAGAACCCATGTGCCGGAGCCACAACGTTAGCCGCCAGGTTGGTGGTGAGCGTTGCAACGATGAGTGCGAACAGAGCGATGATAATGCTCATACCACCCATTTTCTCAGCCAGGACAATTGGGTCCCAGATTGGTTCACCGAAGATCACCACAGTTGCGGAGGTTACCGCAGAGGCGATGAACGCAAACAACGCCATTGGGATTGGAAGGCCAACAGCCTGCCCCATGAACTGATCTTTCTGGCTTTTTGCATAGCGCGTAAAGTCCGGAATGTTCAGTGCAAGGGTTGCCCAGAAGCCGACCATACCTGTGAGGCTTGGCCAGAAGACGGACCAGAACTGGCCTTCTTTGGGCTGACCTTCAGCAAACTGGCTTGGAGTGGAGAGCATCGCGCCAAACCCACCCGCATTGACATAAGCCCATGCCAGCAGAGCCAGACCCATTGCAAGCAGGAATGGTGCTGCATAGGTTTCCAGCCAACGGATGGATTCCGTACCGTTTTTAATGAAATACAGATGCAGTGCCCAGAACGCCATGAAACAGGCAAACTGGCCTGCATTGATGCCCAGAATTGGGAGCGGATCACCTGCCAGTGCTCCACTCATGAGCGTGTTCAAGATCACGTAGATCGCGGAACCGCCGACCCAGGTCTGAATACCAAACCAACCGCAGGCTACGATACCACGCGCAACAGCTGGAAATTTAGCACCCGCTGGACCAAAGGACGAGCGCAGCAGAACCGGGAACGGAATGCCGTACTTGGTGCCTGCATGGCCGATCAGAACCATTGGAATAAGAACGATCGCGTTGGCGAGCAGGATCGTCATGACTGCCTGATCCCAGCTCATGCCTGCGCCAATCAGATAGGACGCGAGCAGATAAGTTGGGATACAGACCACCATACCAACCCAGAGCGCGGAGATGGAAACCCAGTTCCATGTTCGCGCGATTGGAGCGGTTGGCAGCTGATCTTCATTGTAAAGATCACCGTCGATTCCGACGAGTTCCTGATGGATAATACCAAACTCGTCCGGGACGACATTCCCGGTTGAGCCTAGAGATGAATCCGACATCGAGTAATTCCCCCTCAGATTAAAAGCAGCAGATCCCCTCTAAAAATACTACTGCGTTTAATGACCAGCCCGCGTACCCCACGCGGACCTGATGGCATATCGCAATGCTCTGAAGCTCCGCGACATACTCTAAATTGCTGTTTTCAGGCGCATCCTTATCCAAAAGCCAGTGCCCTCTTTTCGGGGATGCGCTGTTAGCTCTGCAGGCAGGCTTAAACGCCAGCTGGCATCAGTTCAGGCCGGCGCTCAATTTTGCGCGGCGCTGTGATTTCCTTCCACTTGGACAGAGCGGCGCCGACCGGAGCATTCGGCTCGCGACCAACGAATTCACCGTGACCTGGCTCGGTTTTGACTGTGCTTTCCTCAATCGCGACTTTGCCGCGGGTGAGCGTGAAGCGCGGCAAACCGACCACCTCTCTGCCTTCGAACACGTTGTATTCGACGCAGGACTGCTGATTTGCAGCAGTGATTGTTTTTGAGCGGTTTGGATCCCAGACAACAATGTCTGCGTCCGCCCCTTCAAGAATTGCACCTTTTTTAGGATACATATTCAGGATCTTGGCGATATTGGTGGAAGTGACAGCTACGAACTCGTTCATGGTCAGGCGACCTGTGCGCACACCGGTTGACCAGAGCATTGGCATGCGATCTTCCAAGCCACCGGTGCCGTTCGGAATTTTTGTGAAGTCACCTACACCGAAGCGTTTCTGCTCCAGTGTGAAGGCGCAGTGGTCTGTTGCGACCACTTGCAATGAGCCGGACTGCAAGCCTGCCCAAAGGCTATCCTGATGCTGTTTGTTACGGAATGGAGGTGACATAACGCGCTGTGCGGCGTGGTCCCAGTTCGGGTTGGCATATTCGCTGTCATCCAATGTGAGATGCTGAATGAGCGGTTCCCCATAAACGCGCATGCCTTTCTGGCGGGCACGACGGATCGCTTCATGAGCCTGCTCACAGCTTGTATGCACGATGTAGAGCGGCACACCTGCCATATCGGCAATCATGATTGCACGGTTGGCAGCTTCACCTTCCACTTCCGGCGGACGGGAGTAGGAATGTGCTTCGGGGCCATTGTTGCCTTCTGCGAGCAGTTTTTGCTGCATGGTGGCGACTACATCGCCGTTTTCGGCGTGCACAAGCGGCATAGCACCCAAGGCAGCACACCGCTGGAAGGATGCGAACATTTCGTCATCATCCACCATCAATGCACCTTTGTAGGCCATGAAGTGTTTGAAGGTGTTGATGCCGCGATCAACTACTTCCTGCATCTCATTGAAGACCTGCTCGCCCCACCATGTGACAGCCATGTGATAGGAGTAATCCGAGCATGCTGCGCCCGACTTCTGCTGCCAGATGGCTAGCGCTTCCAGCATGGACTGGCCGGGAGATGGCAGACAGAAGTCCACCACCATGGTTGTGCCGCCAGCAAGGCCTGCCCTTGTACCAATCTCGAAGTTGTCTGCAGAATGCGTTCCCATGAACGGCATTTCCAGATGCACGTGCGGGTCAATCCCGCCCGGCATGACATAACAACCAGTAGCATCCAACGTTTCATCACCGGAGAGGTTCTCACCGATCTCGATGATCTTGCCACCGTCAACCAGCACATCAGACTTGTAGGTTCTATCGGCAGTTACAATCGTGCCGCCTTTGATAACTTTAGACATATTACAGTCCTCAACTCTTTCAAATCTATGGGTTATTCGGCTGGCTCGGTGGTATCCTGCTCAATTTCTGCATACTCAAGTACTGCATGGAACAGCACGTCAGTACCTGCAGTTGCCCACTCTCTTGAAATCTCTTCATCTTCGTTGTGGCTCAAACCATCCACGCATGGGCACATGATCATGGCAGTTGGCGCTACACGGTTGATCCAGCAAGCATCGTGGCCTGCACCGGAGATGATGTTGCGATGGGAATAGCTCAGACGCTCTGCTGCATTGCGCACGGCAGAGACACAGCCTTCATCGAAGGTGACCGGATCAAAGTGGCCAACCGATTCAATCTCAATGCCCAGACCAAGTTCCTCTGCAATCTTAGGCGCTTCGGCTTCCAACTTGGCTTTCATGCCATCCAGTACATCCTGATGCGGGGAGCGGAAATCGATGGTGAAGACGGTTTTGCCCGGGATCACGTTGCGGCTGTTTGGATAGACGTCGCAATGGCCTATCGCGCCAACGGCTTCTGGTTGATTTTCCATGGCAATCTGGTGCACCAGCTCTGTAATGCGTGCCATGCCGAGACCTGCATTTTTGCGCATTGGCATTGGAGTTGAGCCGGTGTGGCTGTCTTTTCCTGTAAGGGTGACCTGCAGCCACCAGAGCCCCTGACCGTGGGTGACAACACCGATGTCTTTTTCCTCGATTTCGAGGATCGGTCCCTGCTCAATGTGGAGTTCAAACATGGCGTGGAGTTTGCGCGCGCCGACTGGCTCTTCGCCCACATAGCCGATGCGCTTCAGCTCATCGCCAAACTTTTTGCCTTCTGCATCTTCGCGGTCATAGGCCCAGTCCTGCGTGTGCATGCCAGCAAACACGCCAGAGGCCAGCATGGCCGGTGCGAAACGGGTGCCCTCTTCGTTGGTCCAGTTGACCACTTCAATTGGGCGTTTGGTTTTGATGCCACGCTCACGAATTGAGCGGATCACTTCCAGACCTGCAAGTACACCAAGCACACCATCATACTTGCCACCGGTTGGCTGCGTATCCAAATGAGAGCCGATCATGATCGGATCAAGGCTAGGATCTTCCCCTTCCAGCCGGGCAAACATATTGCCCATGGTATCGATGTGCATTGACATGCCTTCAGCCTCACACCAGTTGGTGAAAAGCTTGCGGCCCTCGGCATCTTCGTCTGTGAGCGTTTGCCTGTTGTTGCCGCCACGAACACCGGGTCCGATCTGGGCCATATCCATCAGGCTACGCCACAGTCTGTCACCATTAATACGATGATTTGAGCCAAGTTTACTCATAAGTCTCTCCGATAACGCTTTTACAACGTCGTTTTATTCAACTTACCCACGCTCTATTCTTTAAAAACGCAACGGGCTCGCCATAGTTATCTGGTCTCCCGAAGGAGTATAAAACTGATAAAACCGATGAGGACTTTCGCAGGATTCAAGCTGTATATCTCTTTTTGACAAAACGGACGGATTGCAACCGCACATAAACAGGTTGCAGGCAAAATATGTCAAAAATTCAATCTACTAGATTTCCCGCAGGGTTATTTTTCCCATTTGGAACAGATAGATGTAGTTTGCAGAGGCGGATCCCTCATACAATAGCTTAGCTCAGCTTAAATCTTGGATATTCCCCTCCCAAAACTTGGGGTAAATTGGACCAAACAGTCAATTATCTGTCAACCCACCTCCAAAAATGGATCAATTTCACCAGCCAACTTCAAAAATTCCCCTGATATTCCAATAGGTAAATCACTTAGAAGCACCGTTCAAACTGCGAGATAAACGTGTAGCAGGCAAGAAAACTCCACAGCTTACTAAGTTTTTTTGATGATTTTTTCAAATTTATCGGAATCGAAGTTTCCCTATCTACTTATCAAGGGAAATAACGCGCTGGAAAGGTGGATATTTATGCATGTACTGCTAAATTTTTGCACAAACAAGATTTTGGCAGTTCAATGTTGCAAAGCACCTTTACAAAAACCATTATAAAATAAAGCTTTCCATTGCTCAGACTGACTTCTGAAACTGCTTGTTTTATTTGCATTGCAGCATATTTATTCTACCCGAGAGATAATTCTCACTTGACTAACTATTAGTTGCAGATATTTTTTTGACCGAGAGGTAAAAAATTATGCTGACTGCTGACCAAGCGCGATACCTGGGGGAAGTGCAAGGCTCAGATCTTCGGGATCTGATGCAACAGGCTGCTACAGTAAAGCTTCAGTATTGGGGCGACACTGTCACCTACTCCCGTAAAGTTTTTGTACCACTGACAAACATGTGCAGGGATACATGCACGTATTGCACATTTGTAAAACACCCTAGCTCGCCCGAAGCCAACATCATGACACCGGAACAAGTGATGCGCACAGCGCGTCAGGGTGAAAAGACCGGATGCAAGGAGCTGCTGTTCAGTTTGGGGGAGAAGCCTGAACTGCGCTACGAGCAGGCAAAAGCGGCACTGGCGACGCTTGGCTACAGTTCCATGGTCAGCTATCTGGCAGATGCTTGTGAGATGGTGCTGCAGGAAACAACTCTCTTGCCCCACGTGAATGCGGGTACGCTGAGTGATGAAGAGATTGATCAGCTTCGTCCCTATGCAGCCTCTATGGGCATGATGCTTGAGACGACCAGCCGCCGCTTGATGAAAGAAGGGCAACCGCACTACGGGTGTCCGGATAAGGCTCCTGTCCAGCGCTTGCGTACGCTGGAGCGGGCTGGCCAGAAGAAGATCCCCTTCACCACTGGACTGCTGATTGGTATTGGCGAGACATGGGAGGAGCGAATTGAAGCGCTGGAAGCGATCAACGAAAGTCATGCTCGCCACGGCCATGTTCAGGAAGTGATCATCCAGAACTTCCAGCGCAAACCGGGTATTGGGATGGAGAACCACCCGGAACCGACGCTGGATGACATGCTACGAACACTCGCCGTTGCACGGTTGATCCTTTCACCCGAGATCAGCCTTCAAGCGCCACCAAATCTGAGTGAACGGCATATGGAATACCTGAGTGCGGGTATCAATGACTGGGGTGGCATTTCGCCGGTCACCATTGATTTCATCAACCCACAGCACCGCTGGCCGGTGATTGACGAGCTTGCAAAATCTACCCTGTTGGCAGGGCAGGAACTGGAAGAGCGCCTGACCGTCTACCCAAGTTATCTGCGCGATAAAACCGACTTTGTCGATCCTGCCGTGCTTTCAAAATCTCAAGGGCTTTGGGAACAGATGGGTTCCTCTGCCTCGCTTCAGTCAGGAGGCTCCCTATGATCCTTCATAGTTTCCCGCAGCGTACGAATGATACACCAGGGTTTCACGCTGTCAGCGCCTCAGTTCGTGATATTCTGAGCAAGGCACTGGCTGGTAATGAAGTTTCTCAAGCTGAAGGTGAGTGCCTGTTTCGTGCCTCTGCAGAGGACTTTCCAGCTATTGCTTATGTGGCAGATACGCTTCGGCAGCGGAGCAATGGCGATAAAGTTGGTTTTGTAGTCAACCGGAACATCAACTTCACCAATGTCTGCTATATGGGTTGCAAGTTCTGCGGGTTTGCCAAGCGAACCGAAGATCCGGGTGCTGAATGGCTGGTGCCTGAACAAGTTGTGGCACGGGCGCAAGAGGCATGGGACCGCGGAGCGACTGAGGTCTGCATTCAGGGTGGGCTACACCCGAAAATGGAAGGTACTTATTACCGTGAGCTCGTGCTGGCGATTAAAAAAGCGCTGCCGGATATGCACATTCACGCATTCTCGCCATTTGAAGTTTGGTATGGCGCGGCCAAAACCAAGCAATCTTACACGGATTTTCTGCAGGACCTGAAGGATTGCGGACTGGGTTCTCTACCCGGCACAGCGGCTGAAATTCTGGATACGGATATTCGCCAACAGCTGACCCGCAACAAGCTGAGCACTGAGAAGTGGGTGGAAATCATCAAAGCGGCCCATGAGGTTGGAATTCCCACCACCGCAACGATCATGTACGGCCATATTGACGGGCCGGAGCACTGGGCAGCTCACATCGCCTTGCTGCGCGATATCCAGAAGGAAACCGGAGGCTTTACCGAACTGGTGCCTTTGAGCTTCGTGCATTCTGAGAGCCCACTTTATACGGCAGATCCGAAGAACGTGCGCCCCGGCCCGACTGATCTGGAAGTACGCAAGATGCATGCAGTTTCGCGGATTATGCTGCATGGCTGGATCGACAATATTCAGGTCTCCTGGACCAAGCTTGGAGCTGAGTTTGCCTCTGATCTTTTACAATGCGGCGTGAATGATCTGGGCGGCACTTTGATGAACGAGAGCATTTCTCGTTCTGCTGGCGCGGCCCATGGGCAGGAGATCACAGCCTATGAGATGTGCCAGATCATTCAGGAGGCAGGCCGAGTGCCTGTTCAACGCAACACCATTTATGGCGTTATCAATGACTTTGCTGATGGATTACCAGAGCAACAAGCGCCACTGGTTGCACGCGCAAACTCTGGATTATTGAACTTCCTGACTGAGGCTGATGGTGCGCCTGTACAAGCGGTTGGAGGTGCTGGATGACGCAAAGTGCACCTATCAAAGTGACGTTGATCGCAGGAGGAGTCGGCGGCGCCAAAATGGCAGAAGGCCTCTATCATCTGGAGAATGTAGAACTTTCCATCATCGGCAATATTGCAGATGATGAAGCGTTCCACGGCCTTTGGGTTTCGCCGGACATTGATACCCTCACCTACACGCTTGCCGATGTGATTGATCGGCAGCAAGGTTGGGGGGTGGCGAATGAAGGCCACCGCGCGTTAGACACGCTCTCTAAACTGGGTGACGATACATGGATGTCACTGGGAGACCGTGATTTTGGTCTGCACATCTACCGCACACATCGACGGCGCCAGGGGGATCGCCCGACGCACATTGCACGTGATATCGCCAAGAGTTTTGGTCTTGAGTGTGAGATGATCCTGCCGACGGACGACACGGTTCAAACGCGTGTGAGGACGGAGGCTGGTTGGCTGAGTTTTCAGGAATATTTCGTCAAAGAGCGCTGTGCGCCAGAGGTTCGGGAGCTGCATTACGATCATATCGAGGATGCACATACCACAGAGGAAGCCTTGAACGCACTTGCTGAGGCAGACTTGATTGTGGTTGCGCCGAGCAATCCTCTCGTCAGCATTCTGCCAATCCTGAAAGTTCCCGGTATTCTGGAAGCGGTGAAGGCCTCCAAGGCTCCGAAGATTGGTGTTTCGCCGATCATCAATGGCGGCGTCGTGAAAGGCCCTGCGGACCGGATGCTGTCTTCTCTTGGTTATGAAGCATCAGCCTTCGGCGTAGCCCAGATCTATGCGGACTTTCTGGATTTCTTTGTGATTGACCACGCAGATGAGCAGCATGTGACTGCCATCAACGGTCTTGGTTTGCGTACCTCTTTGGACACGATCCTTATGAAGACCCGCGATGACAAAGTTCGTCTGGCAGCGGCGTTACTCGCAGTTTCTCGTGTTGGGAGCAAAAAAGCTTCCGAGGCTCAGGAGCTGAGTGCATGACGGAAACCACTTTCAAAACGCTTGTTGTTGTTCCGGTAAAGGATTTTGCGAGAGCCAAATCGCGTCTTGGGCCGGATCTTGATGCCAGAGAACGGGCCACCGTGGCTGCAAACTTATTTGCGCAGACCGTTGCCTTCCTGCAGGACGCCCAGGCACGCAGCAGCACGCCCTTTGAGATTGCAATGGTCACAAGTTCAGCGGATGTCGCAAAAACCGTGACTGATCATCGCCTTCACCTGATCCTGGAGGGGAAGGAAGACGGATTAAACTCTGCGCTGACGACCGCTGCCCTTTGGGCAAAAGCGCATGATTACGAGACACTTTGCGTTTTGCCTGCCGATATCGCAGCACCTGACTTTGGTGAGTTTGAGCGGCTTCTGGGGCTTGCTGGTTCGCCGAATTCACTGGTTTTGTGTCCGGCACATGACTACGGCACCAATGTGCTGATTGTAACGCCGCCGGATGCCATTTCGTTCACCTATGGCAGTTCATCCTTCCTGAAGCATCAGGCCCAAGCGGCAGAGCGTGGTTTGAACTGCGTGATCGCCCCGTCCTCCTCCTTTTCCAGAGATATCGACTATATGGAAGATTTGAGCGCACATCAGCCCCGGCTTCTTGCAAAACGTTCTGACCGGAGAGCTGTTTGATGCATACACTTTCCCTACATGCGATCCCGAACATTCCCGAGATCAATCCCGGTGATGATCTCGCTGCTATTTTGGGCGATGCCATTGAGGCAGCAGGGCTTTCCTTACAAGACGGAGACGTCCTGACATCTGCGCATAAGATCTTCTCCAAAGCGGAAGGCCGCATTGTGAGGCTGGCAGATGTCACGCCTTCTGAAGGCGCCCAGACCTATGCGGATGAGCTGAACAAAGACCCGCGCAAGGTTGAGGTGATCCTGCAGGAAAGCACCCGCGTGGTTCGTCATTTCAAGCGTCCGACGCAAAATGAAGGGACGATGATTTGTGAGCACCGTCTGGGATTCATTTCCGCCAATGCTGCGGTGGATGAATCCAACAGCGGCACAGATGAGACACTCATTTTGCTGCCTGAAGACCCGGATGCCAGTGCAGCGCGGATGCAGGCGGCGCTTTCCAAACGCTTTAACGCTGAGATCGGCTTTGCCATCACGGACACATTTGGACGGCCGTGGCGACTTGGTCAGGTGAACGTGGCCGTGGGCCTTGCCGGTGTTCCGGCAACAATCAAAGAACAAGGCAACTCGGATGCACATGGGCGCTTGCTCAGTGTAACCGAACCCGCCTTTGCAGATGAGTTAGCCGCGGCTTCCGGTCTGGTGATCAGCAAAGCCGGGCAGACACCTGTTGTGCTGTTCCGCGGACTGAACTGGACGCAGGAAGCGAGCTCGGCACAGGATTTACTAAGATCTAAGAAGGAGGACATGTTCCGATGACATTAGCGATTATCGGAGGAACCGGGCCACAGGGTCAGGGGCTTGCACTCAGGTTTGCTCGCGCGGGCGTTTCCGTTGCGCTTGGCTCTCGTGATGCAGCTCGCGGTAAGGAAATTGCCGATGAGTTGATGACCAAGCTCCCAGAAGGTTCTGCGCAGATCGACGGCATGGGCAATGAGGATGCAGTGGCAGCAGCTGGTGAGTGTGTGATGCTTGCTGTGCCTTATGCAGCACACGATGCAACGCTTAACGCCTTGAAGCCGCACCTTGCTGGTAAGACCTTGATCGACATTGTTGTTCCGCTGGCACCAGGTGACCCAAAGACCGTTGAAATGCCGCCAGAAGGGTCAGCTACTGAGGCTGCACAAGCTTTGCTCGGGCCTGACATTCCTGTTGTGGGCGCGTTGCACAACGTTTCGGCCACAACGCTGAACAATCTGGATTGGCCGATCAACTGCGACATCCTCGTGTGCGGTGACAGCCTTGCCGCCCGCAAGGTGGTGATGGAGCTGGTGAACAAGCTGGATGTGAAAACCTACAATAGCGGCAATGCAAAAGCAGCACGTTGCATTGAGGCGATCACCCCAATCCTCATTCGTCAGAACATTTCAAAAGCTGTGCCGTTCACGCATGCGGGCATCCGCATCTGGGCACCAGATCACTAAGACTTTTTCGGACGTATCCTTCTTCGAAAGCCAACTGCCGTTTTTCGAGGATACGTTTTGAACAACACCTTACTATTTGTGGAGGAGACACACATGGACTTTGGTATTTGCTTTAAAGGGTTTGTAGAACCAGAGCGTGCTAAGGCACTGGTTCGTCAGGCAGAAAATGCAGGTTTCAAATATTGCTGGTTCTACGACAGTCACATTTTGTGGCGTGAGAGCTTCGTGGCTATGGCAATGTGCATGGAACACACCAAAAACATGCGTTTTGGGCCATGCGTGACCAATCCGAATACCCGTGACTGGTCTCATGCAGCCAGCTTGTTTGGTTCGCTTGCCAAACAGTCCGGTGGTCGTTTTGACATTGGTCTGGGGCGCGGCGACAGTGCTGTGCGCGTGATGGGCAAGAAGCCTGCTCCGCTGAAGCGCCTTGAAGAGTTCACTCACACTGTTAAGGCTCTGATCCGTGGTGAAGAAGCACAGTATGGCGAATGCCCTGAACCAGTGAAGTTCCCATGGGCTGATGGTTATGAGCTCCCTGTCTGGGTTGCTGCATATGGGCCAAAAGCGTTGAGCTCTGCTGGTCGCGTAGGTGATGGCCTCATTCTGCAGATTGCAGAGCCTGGCATTTGTAAATGGCTTGGCGATCAGGCTGTTGCTGCTGGTGAGGAAGCTGGCCGTGACATGAGCAACTTCGGTATTATGGCAGCTGCGCCTGCGCACACTGGCACTCTGGAAGAAGGCATTGAAAAGACCAAGTGGTTCCCTGCTATGGTGGGTAACCACGTAGCGGATATCGTTGAGAAGTATGGCTCAAACACTGATCAGGTGCCTGCGTCCCTGACGTCTTACATTGAGAATCGTCGCGGCTATGACTACTCCAAGCACGGTCAGAGCGATAATCCGTTCCTCGACTTCATTACCGATGATATTGTTGAAAGCTTTGCGGTTCTCGGCCCACCTGAAAACCACATTGAAAAGCTTAACAAGCTAAAAGATGCAGGCATCACTCAGTTCAACATCTATCTGGACAGTGGTGATGAAGAGAAGATCATCGCAGATTACGGCGAAAAGATTATTCCGGCTTTTAATGCGGACAACGCAAAAACACCGGAAGCAGTCAGCTAAGTAAACACGGGCCGGGTCCTATATGAACCCGGCCTTTTCTCTATCTATTGCAGAAAAACAACAATACCTTGGGTGAGCTGCCTCATCACGACTTTTCTACCAGTGTTTAGCTTGATATGAGCACTTTGTTTTCGTAGGTGCTAACCTACTCATATACCGAACGAGTATTTCTAGGTTCGGTGCTTAAGCAATTTGGAAAAGAGTATGGCTAAGGCTTCTGAAGCAAAAGGCAAAACACGAATTCAAATCGAGAAGACTGAGAAGATCCTCGCAGCTGCGCTGGATGTGTTCTCAACCTATGGATTTCGTGGATCTACGATCGATCAGGTCGCTCAGCAAGCTGGTTTGTCCAAGCCGAACCTTTTTTATTATTACGACAGCAAAGATGCCATTCATGCAGAGCTGATTGAACGGTTGCTGTACATTTGGCTTGATCCTTTGCATCAGCTCAATCCTGAAGGTGAGCCCATTGAAGAAATTTGCGCGTATGTACGCCGCAAATTGGAGATGGCGCGGGATTACCCGCGGGAAAGCCGCCTGTTCGCCAACGAGATCTTGCAGGGTGCACCGCGCATCAAATCTCTGATTGCAGGGCCCCTGAAGTCACTGGTGGATGAGAAGACCGTCGTCATTCAAGGCTGGATGAATGAGGGCAAGGTAGCCGACACGGATCCTTACCATTTGCTGTTTTCAATCTGGTCTACTACCCAGCATTACGCTGACTTTGACAGCCAAGTACAAACGTTGCTTCCGGCAGATAAGTCTAAAGACCGCTTTAAAGAGGCGGCTGCGTACCTTGATCGCATGTTCCGTAAAAGCCTTGCTCCGGAATAATCGAAGAGCTTCTTACAGACGGGTTGTGGGGGTGATTACAGGCCCCTGCTCCGTTTGCAGAATATGGGCTTTGACGCGGTAGACATCCTGCACGCGCTCTTCGGTCAGCACCTCTTTCGGTGTACCATACGCAACCAGCTTTCCTTCTTTTAACATCGCGATCCGCGTGCACAGGCGGGCAGCGTATGTCCAGTCATGCAGGCTGACAAGCATTGATGTGCCTTGTTGTTGTAGCTTCTGAAAGATTTCCTGAAGCTCCAACTGATGTTCCGGATCAAGTCCTGCTGTTGGTTCATCTGCAATAATCAGCGGTGTTTTTTGCATCAAAGCTCTTCCGAGCAGTGCGCGTGCTTTTTCACCGCCAGACACCTGCAGGATAGAGGCTTTTCTGATCGCCTCCAGCCCCAAGCTCGCAATCGTATCTTCCAGTTCTGCCTTGTGTTTAGGCATACGTACGGAGCCACCGATTGCCTCACAGCCCAGTGCCAAAATGCGTTCTACAGACAAATCCCAAGCTACATCACGCTCCTGCGCCATGTAAGCAACATACTTGGAGAGTTGCTTGGCAGAGATGCTTTTGAGTGGCTGGTTGTCATAGCTGATGTTTCCATGAGACGGGATTAAGCCGACCATGGCTTTCATCAGTGTGGATTTGCCCGAGCCATTGGGGCCGATCAAGCCAACGATCTCACCTTTACCAATCTCCAGATTGATTGAGGACAGGATGTTCTTGGGGCCATAGTTTACGGAAAGGTCTTTGAGTTGAAGCAACATCAGATCAAAGCCCTGCGTTGTTTGATGATCAGCCAAAGAAAGAACGGTGCGCCGACAATCGCCGTTAGCACTCCGAGCTTGAGGTTCGATTGTGGGCCAAACAGCTTCACAGTGATATCAGCAAGCGTAAGCAAGCAAGCCCCAGCAATGGCACTTGGTAGCAAAAGACGCTGAGGTTCTCCGCCTACCATTTTGCGCAGCAGATGAGGCACGATGAGGCCGATGAACCCAATTGTGCCCGTCACGGCTGTCACGGCACCGACACTGGCTGCAGTTCCCGCAATGGCGCAAAACCGCAGACGTGGCAGTGACACGCCCATGGTATGAGCGGTTTCCTCACCCAAAGACAATGCATTGAGGCCTTTGCCCGTGATGAGCAGAAGGCTCCAGCCGATGAGAATGAACGGTGCAATGATGTACAAATGTTGCATGGACCTGTCGTTCAGCGAGCCGAGCATCCAAAAGACGATTTCCATGGCAGCGAACGGGTTTGGTGACAGATTGAGCGCCAATGAGGTGAGTGCGGTTGCGATGCTTGAGATCGCTACGCCTGCAAGGATCAGTGTCAGCGTCTGACCTCTACCACCTGCCAGCATGGGCAACAAAACTGCTGCAATCGCTGCGCCAAGCAATGCAAACGCTGGCAGCGCGAAAGGCATGGTGATTGTCAGCCCGGTGTAAATTGCGATAACTGCACCCAGACTTGCGGAGGAGCTGACGCCGATCAGACCAGGCTCCGCCAACGGATTGCGCAGGAGGCCCTGTAGTACTGCGCCAGATAGACCAAGCGTTGCGCCCGTGATCAAGCCCAGCAATGCGCGCGGCACGCGGATTTCCCAGAAAACAATGGAAACGGGCGTTTTTTCTGCGGCGAATGCTGCTTTAATCAGCTGCATGAATGTCAAGTCAGCAGCGCCGATCATAAGCGAGGTTACAAACAAGACAGCAGCGATCAGGCATAGTGCCATAATCAACGGAGCATCCGGATGCTTTGTCATTCGGCTTGCGCTCCTAATTTGGTGGCTTGGTTGGCCAGTTTACCAATAGCTTGCGTCACAAACGGCAGACCACAAATGGTGTATTTGTCTTCAACCATGACGCGGCCACTGTTGCCGAGTGTTCGCTTCAACGCCGGGTGAGCGAGGAGTTCAAAAGCCAGTGCTGGTTTATCTGAGAACTGGGTGCCCTCAACAAGCAATTGCGGGTCTTCGAGGATCAGCAGCTCCAGAGGTAGCTTGCTCGTGCCCTTCAAACCCAGATTATTGGCGATGTTCTGGAGGCCTGCCGTTGTGATCAACTCATTGACGAGGCTACCATCTCCCGCCGTGTACCCATTGGCGTAGTAGACCCCTGCCCGTGCCTGTTCATCTGGCTGGGCGTCGATTAACTGTTGGATTTCAGAGGTGAACTGCTGTGCAAGCGCTTCAGCTTGTTGTTCACGTCCCAATACCTTACCGAGACGTCGCAGCTCTTTGGCGATGTCGGAGATAGTCCGAACGGGTGGCACCTGGACCACTGTAATCCCGAGACCACGCAGCATCTGGACTGTGGTTTGATTTGTGTATGTCCCTGCAATCACCAGATCCGGGTTCATCAGAAAGATTTCTTCTGCGCCACCAAAGTTGACCGGATAGGCCTTTGCCTCTTCGCTCATTACGGAGAGCGTTGGGTCAGACGCTAATCTGGAGACTGATATCAGTTGCTCCTTGTCTGCGAGCAGCATGGAGAACTGGTCGGTGCACAGGTTCATGGAGACAACTCGTCTAGGTGCATCAGCCTCATTCTGATCAGCGCGTGCAACAGCAGGACTGATCACCAGACCCACCAGAAACGCCATTTGCATGATCTTTTTGATCTTATTTCGCATTTCGACCTTTTGAGAGGCGTACATAAATTGGAAGCCAACCCAAGCAGAGCTTTCTCCTGCAAGATGCCGCTCAGCTTTCACCGAGCGGCATACTTACTCAGAAACTGGCAGTAAGACCAGCGTAAACGGAAAGACCTGGTGTCTGATAGTCTCTGATCCGCTCATAATCCTGATCCAGCAGATTTTCACCACGGACATGGAACGTCAGGTTCTCGGTGTACTGATAGGCAGCCTTGGCATTGACCAGAACGAAGTCGTCGAGATCGCCTTTGTCTTCAATGCCAGAGACATAACTGGTGTTGAGGTTGAGAGATAGTACATCCACCGGCTTATAAGTCGCCCCTACATTCACGTCATGCAGTGGCACACGGCGCAAACGTTTTTTATCCGGCCCAACAGCCCATGTGTAAGTGTAGGCAGCATTGAAGCTCAGATTGTCGAGAACATCCCAGTTAGCAGAAAGCTCCGCACCTTGGCTACGAGACAAGCCGTCAATCTGCTCGTACTTGCTGGTATAGTCGATAAGGTCTTCAGTCATAATATGGAAGTAAGTTGCGCCAAACCGTAGTTTACCGTCGAAAAACTCCTGATCGACACCAACATCAAAGCTCACGCTCGTTTCTGGCTTCAAATCAGGATTTGCTCCCCATTTGCCAAAAAGCTCATTCAGCGATGGCGCACGGAAGCCATTGCCAAAGCTTGAGCGAAGACGTGTCCCTTCAATAATTCGGTAGGACGTTGTAGCGCGACCAGACCAGTAGGTTCCAAAACGAGAATGATGATCCAGACGTGACGAGACGGAGAGACTTAGCTCATCTGATGGGTCAACCATAGCTTCAACAAAGCCACCAAAGATCCGGCTGCTTCCGTATTCTGCATAATCCTCATGCATCCAATCACCGCCAAAGTTCAGCGTGATTTCATCTGTTGCTTCAAAAGTGTTGAGGACATCAAACTTGTAGCGATCGCCTTTGTAAGTTCCTGGATTGTCACCGTAATACTTGCGTGTTGTATCAACTATCTGGAATGAGGCGTCAGTTGTCATCCTATCATCCAACCACGCAAAATTTGCACCCAACTTGCCTATATGCTGACGGTAGTCCTGCTCATCACGCCCATCTGGATCAGATCCCCCATCAAACTCGCTGTGACCATCTGTGCCTCGAGCAACAAAATATAGGTTCAGAGCCTCTGTGACATCGACTGAACCTTTTGCAGAAAAGGTCAGGTTCTCATAACCATCTTCATCTGCTGTGTCACTTTTTGGGGTTTGCGCACTAAATCCATCGGTATGGTAGCGCTGCACGTTCACTGCGATATCTGCTGTTTCAGTCGCCGCTTGAAATCCATAGGACGCGTTGACAGTTCCATAGCTGCCACCCTCAATGGCGACATTATGCTTCACGGTACCCGGCGCAGCGCGTTTGGTGATGATATTGATAACACCTCCAACCGCTTGGCCGCCATATAATGCACTATGCGAGCCTTTTAGGATTTCGATACGTTCAACATCATTAAGTAGGACATGCTCAAGGCGAGCTTCAACTTGCGTACCAGACGGGTCAGCAATATCGACACCATCCAGCAAAATTTTTGTGTAATAGCCACTCATACCTCGAATGCGTAGAGAGCTTGTTTTTCCCGCGCCACCATTTTGCGAAAATGAAATTCCCGGGAGTTTTGTCAGGTATTCGGAGACAAACGTAGCACCGTCGTTTTTCAAGTCTTCTTCGGTCACGACATGTGTTGTGGAGCCGACTTTGCCGGCTTCGGTTTCCGTTCTGTTGGCGATGACGATGATGTCATCGAGCTCTGTCTCGTTTGCGGATGAGATAAGAGTTGAGCTGAAGAGTGCTGAGAGGGCTACGCCGGACTTGAGGGTAGCTGCGATCCAAGATGTGTTACGCACGAGTTTGGTCCATCATTCACAGCATCCATGTCGGATGCCATGCTGTTGATTGCATTGTGCGCCTTTGAAGAAACTTGGTTCTAACCCGTTGAAACAAAGTCAGATTCATCACCACTCAGACGCACTGTGAATGTCACCTGAACGGAATACCGCCCCTTAGCACGCCCCGTACCGTGGGTGAGTGACTGCATCTGGCAGGTCTCCTGGCTTGCGCGTCCTTATTGTTGCTCCGCCTTCCCAACACTGCTTTAAACAGCTGCATCAGTGGCATGTGTGAGCAACAACTCTACGCTTACAGTTGCGGGGGCAGCCACGGCTTTTCCAAATGGACCGTGTTCCCTTTTCATTTTCATCTGATCGACAAAAATACCAAATGCCCGGCTATTGATCAGATTTCAGGGGCTTCCGTCAACTGGCTGAGCGAGGAACTTGATAAAATTCGACCAATTGCCAGCTAAACTCACAGAATTTGCTGGAGAGAGCACATCACCATATCTTGCGGTGCGACCACTTAAGGCCGCACCTGCTAGGGATGCTTAGGCCGCATCGCTGCTTTCTCGTTTGTTTAGCTCATGAAAATCAAAGCACAGCCGAGAATGACGAGGAGTGCGCCGATCCATGCTCCAATGGCAGGGAACTCTTTGGTTTGCCACCATAAAACAGGTAGCATCATGGCTGGTGTGGTTGCTGACAAGGTAGAAACAATGCCAACTTCGCCACCGCTGAGTGCATAGAGGATCAACGTCATGCCGATACCCATGCCGAGCATGCCAGACAAGGAGGCCAGCGCTACAATCTCTTTGTTGATTGGGTTCGCTAGCCTAAACGGACGGCCTGGTAGGTAAAACAACACCAGCAACCCAAATGCCGCAATGGTGCAGCGCATAAGTGAAATCGCAACTGGATCTGCTCCACTTTCCATAACAGGGCGAATGATGATCGAGCCGACCGACTGGGAAAGCGCTGCCAAGGTGCCGAAGAGGACACCGATGGCGACAGGCCCTCTAATCGCCTCCCATTTATGAAGCTGGTCTTTGCGCTTCCCAAACGCAATGGCGAGAATAACGCCGACCAGAACGAACGAGATACCGACAAGTGCCTGAAATGAAAGTTCTTCTGACAGAAACAGCCAACCTAGAAGCGCTGACATAGGCGCATTCATGGAAAAAAGGATAGCTGTGCGGCGCGGCCCCATACGGTTGAGCGTGAGGAACAGCAATGTGTCCCCCATGAAGATGCCGACAAAGCCAGAGAGAAAAATGAGAGAGGCGTGGCTTGAGTCAACCGTACTCCAAGTACCTGTCGCAAAGACATAGATACCCAAAAACACCACAACAAACCACATGCGCACGCAGTTGAAGCCAATGGCTCCAAGATGCGCAGCAGGTTTTGCAGAAATGAGACCACCGATAGCCCAGGTGGCAGCGGCACCGAGCGCGGCAACTTCAAATAAAAACATGGGGTGACCTAACCGACGAATCTACGGCATTGGCGTAGATTGTGTACAAAACCCAACCAGCTCTAATGCTCTTGGATTTACCGCGCAAGCTCAGTCTGGTGATATTTAGAACAGACCAACAGCTATTCAGGCAATAATATTTCTCATCTCAGCAAAAACACACATGAATGCCGTTAACTAAGTTAGTTGCAAGTCCCCCTACTCAATCTTGAAGTTTACAGGTGCATTCGATAGAGATTCTACGTAGAGACTATATTGCTGTTCCTGCCTGATTTGCGTTTCTTACGCTCTCTCCGGCTCGTTTGATTACCCGTTCTAATCTGGAGTTTTTCCATGAAAGATATTGAAATTGCCCGCGCAGCAGATATGAAACCCATTGCGCGCATCGCTCAACATCTGAAGATCCCGGAGGACGCTCTTGAACCTTATGGCCGGTTTAAAGCCAAGGTTAATCTGGATGAGATGCCTGAGCTGAGCAGTAATCCATATGGAAAACTCATACTTGTCACAGCAGTCTCTCCAACTCCGGCTGGAGAAGGCAAAACCACGACAACCGTAGGACTTGGTGATGCTCTCAACCGCATTGGGTTAAAAACAACCATCTGTCTGCGCGAACCTTCTCTTGGCCCGTGCTTTGGCATGAAGGGCGGCGCTGCAGGCGGCGGATACGCGCAAGTGGTGCCCATGGAGGACATCAACCTCCACTTCACAGGCGACCTGCACGCAATCACTGCCGCGCATAACCTGCTTTCTGCGATGATTGATAACCACATTTATTGGGGCAATGCGGAGGGTATTGATCAACGCCGCATTGTCTGGCGCCGGGTTGTTGACATCAATGACCGCTCATTGCGCTCCGTTACAACTGGTCTTGGCGGTGTAAGCAATGGGTTCCCGAGTGAATCTGGCTTTGACATTACCGTGGCTTCTGAAGTGATGGCCGTGCTTTGCCTTGCTGAAAACCTGCAGGACCTTCAGAACCGCTTGGGCCGCCTGTTGATTGGGTATCGTAAAGACAAGACACCTGTTTACTGCCGGGATATCAAAGCTGATGGTGCGATGACCGCGCTGCTTAAAGATGCCTTTCGCCCCAATCTGGTTCAAACCCTTGAGAACAATCCTGCCTTTATTCATGGCGGCCCGTTTGCCAACATCGCGCATGGCTGTAACTCGGTGATTGCGACGAAAACAGCGCTGCGTCTTTCTGATTATGTGGTGACAGAAGCAGGCTTTGGTGCTGATCTTGGAGCAGAAAAATTCTTCAACATCAAATGCCGTCAAGCTGGTTTGACACCGAATGCCGTTGTTGTTGTAGCCACTGTTCGTGCACTCAAGATGCATGGCGGTGTTGCCAAGAATGATCTGACAGTGGAGAACATCCCTGCGCTTGAAAAAGGTATGAGCAATCTGGAACGTCACGTCAAAAACTGTCAGCGTTATGGTGTTCCTGTCATTGTGGCCATCAACCGGTACGGTCCTGATACAGATCAGGAAATTGACGTGATCATGACTCGGATGGAGAAGCTTGGCGTTAAAGCCGTGCCCTGCACGCATTGGGCTAATGGCTCAGCAGGCACTGAGGAGCTGGCGACATCCGTCTCTGAAATTCTTCAGACAACCCAGTCGGACTTCAAACACCTTTATGAGGATGATCTAGCTCTTTGGAAGAAAATTCGCCGGATTTGCAAAAAGATTTACGGCGCCTCCAAAGTCACCTGCGAACCGGCTGTCAAAGATCAACTCAAATCCTATGAGGAACAGGGATACGGCCATCTTTCGGTTTGCATGGCAAAGACGCCTTATTCCTTCTCAACTGATCCGGCTTTGCTTGGGGCACCATCTGACTACAGTATCCATGTACGTGCGGTTCGCCTGTCCGCGGGGGCTGGATTTATCGTGGCGCTGACTGGCGACATCATGGTGATGCCGGGTTTACCACGCCATCCGGCAGCGGAAACCATTGGGCTTGATGAAAACAGTCAGATTGAAGGCTTGTTCTAGTCTACATCAGAACGGTGCGGGCCGCGGCGAAAGCGGTCCAGATACACTGTTGACTGTAAGTCGTCACGATCGTAATCCCGGTAATGCCCGAACTTGAAATATTGGGTGTTACCGGCAAACTCGTCATTGCCGATATATCCTGTAACGCGTGCAATAAATCTGTTATTGGCCCAGATCTCGATAATCCCCTGCCCGACACGACTTCCTTTGACGCGGTAGCGCATATCCACCCATCCGGTTGTTGGGTCCGGAAGCACAGGGTCATCTGATAGCTCAATCTGAATACCTGGATAGTCTGAATAGGTTTGCGGGTCTGCCAGAAACGGGAACTTGGACGTGTCCTGCGTTTCAATCGCTTTTCTGAGCTCCGGTAGTGAAAGGCCACTTCCAAGGAACTCATCTGAGGTGCGACTGGCATCATTTCTATTACGAAAGCCTTGCCGGTCCAAACTCAGCATTTGCTGGAACTCGCGCGAAAAGCCCTTGAAATCCTGCTGATAGCTGCCTTCGGCTTGGGCAACCAGCTTGCGGATGTCATTGTGTTGAACGGTGATGTGAAAGACACCGTTGTCAAACCGTTGCGCCAGAAACGGACTTCCGCCAGAATCTTCTTTCCATTGACCAATAACCCAGCGCGTGGAGCCGGCAGGCCAGACAGTGCCATCTATTTTGAAGCTGAAGGAGTACCAGACTTCATCCCCAAAATCGCAACGCTTTTGACGCGCCTCCCAAAGTTCATTTTTCAGATTGCCCTCTGAATCCAGTTCATCATCACCAAATACAGTGATTGCAAGCGCGTGCCCACCATCGCGTACCACATCACTTTCAATCTGGAAGTTTTCCGGCTTGCTCATGCGGTGAACATCCCAATTGCTTGCGCTGGGATATTCGTCAAAGTCATCAATGATGATGGCACATTTTGTTTGCCGCATTTCATCGATGTGAACACCTCCATCTTGCTGGGGCGTCACGATGACATCCGTTTTATCCGCAGATTTTTCCTTGGGGGCAAGATCATCCGCAAACGAGGATTGAGAGTTCACCAACAGACAGAGGCCCGCAAGCACAGGGATGATAAAACCGTATTTTCTGAAAGTGTCGTGTAGATCTGAACCCGGCATCTTTTCTCCCAAAGGCACGGTGCTGGATTAACTGCAGATCAGACCAATCTAGAGAAGAATTATTGCCGCGCTCCCAAGAGGCTTTCGGGATTTTTCAGAGGATTTGACGAAAAGCCTCAGGATACAGGTCCATAGATGATGTCTTCAGCCTCTTCCAAGGTCATATCGATGATCTTTTGAGCGAGCGAGTATGGGAATCCTGAACGGATCAAACTGCCGAGTTCTTTGTCTCGTCGCTCTTCCTTAGGCTTTGTCCGCCAAGGGCCAAGCCGTCTGCGTTTGGCATAGGCGATTGCAGCGCGCTGGTCGTCATGGTTTTCATCCTCAAAAGCTGTCTGAATGTCTTCTCCAGACACACCTTTGGAGTTCAGCTCCAGCTTAATGCGGGATTTGGATTTGCCTTTGACTGTCGCAGATCTGATCTTGCTTTGTGCAAACTGAAGATCATCGACAAACTTGTGATCACGACAGAACGTGACCACAGGTTCAATCAGCTCGTAGAACTCATGGGGATCTTCATCTGCTTCTCTGGCACGTTTGTCTATTTTGCGCTTCAGCACTCGTCGCAAACTGTCTTCCGAAGCACTGTATCTGTTCAGATAATGTAGCGCTGCCCGGCGCAGATATTCAGATGAAACTTTCTTGCCCACGTGACCTCATCTCCAAAACAATAGAGATGAGCTATCACATATTGCGTTGTGGGTTAGCCCACGAATGCACGTTCAACAACAAAATCACCTGGATGGTTGTTGGCGCCCTCACTGAACCCGCGCTGTTCCAACAATGTCTTGGTATCAGCAATCATGTGCATGGAACCGCAGATCATGGCGCGATCTTCTGCAACGTTTAGGACTGGAACTGACAGATCGTCAAAGAGCTTGCCACTTTCAATAAGGTGCGTGATGCGCCCTTCCCGCTTGAAACGTTCGCGGGTGACGGAGTTGTAAAGGTGCAATTTTCCAGCTGCAACTTCCCCAATCAGCGGATCATTGCTGATGTCTGCCACAAGCTCTTCTCCGTAGCGAAGCTCAGAGATTTCGCGCGTGGTGTGGGTCAGGATCACTTCATCGAATTTTTCATAGGTCTCAGGATCACGAATTAGGCTGGCAAATGGAGCGATGCCGGTTCCAGATGAGAACATATAAAGACGTTTTGCCGGAGACAGAGCATCAAGTACCAGCGTCCCGGTGGACTTTTTCTTCAGAAGGATATGGTCACCTTCCTTGATCTTCTGTAGGTGCTGGGTCAATGGGCCGTCTGGAACCTTGATAGAGAAGAACTCCAGTTCCTCATCCCAGGACGGGCTGGCAATGGAGTACGCCCGGAACAGCGGCTTTCCGTCAATCATCAAACCGATCATGACAAACTCGCCAGAGCGGAATCTGAAGCTTGCAGGACGCGTGATTTTGAACCGGAAAAGACGGTCCGTGAAATGGGTCACTTCCGTTACTGTTTCTACAAAGACATTTGCAGGAACTGCGCTCTCCAATTCCGCACCCTTTATGATCTGGTTCATCGTTCGCCTTGCTCCGATTAATGAGGTTGGCAAAGGCTAACCCAAGCTGAAGGCTGTGCTGAGGCACATGCAGCTAATAAACCGCGTGCGAGTGAATATTTCTTTTCCAGTTGCTTCTTTCCGTAGAATACTGTCTTTCGCCTCCCTTTCCTGAGCTTTTGGGAGATAGCTAAGGCCGTTAGAAAGTGCGGTGAAGCAGGTTACCAACCGTACGCCTTATATAATTATGGAATATATTTATATTATTCAACGTAGTGCAGCAAGTTATGCGCATGGCGGCATGATTGATGCCCGCCAGAGGCCATAGTTCTGAGCCGTGTCGAAATGGAGGTAAGTTGAGTTAGTCGACGTCGTTTTGAGAAACGATCTGATCCAGAGCTTCATCAGAAGCTTGCTTCTTCTCTTCAAGCACCTTCACCGGATTACGTCTATCTGTGAAGATGTCCTCCGCGAACTCAAGGTATTTGCGGGCAGGCAATGGTTTGGAGAAGATGTACCCCTGCGCAGAAGACACTCCGAGTTCGCGTAGAAGTACGATTTGCTCATACTTCTCAACGCCCTCTGCAATAATGCCCATGTTCATTGTGTCTGCGAGTTCGGCTATGGCATCGACAAGACGGAAGGCATTCTCTTCGCTGCCTAATGGGTCGATAAACATCTTATCGATCTTGACGATGTCCATACCCAGCTTTTGCAAGTAAGCCAGACCGCCATGACCTGTTCCCACATCATCAAGCGCGACACGAATGCCATGGGCCTGCAGCTCTGCGATGATCTTTCTCGCCAGTTCAATGTCTTCGAGAGGCTGACGCTCTGTCACCTCCATAACCACCTGGTTGAGCGCAATTGGAGAGTCTTCGTAGATGTCCAACAGATCGTCTACAATGGATCGATCATTAAAATGGCCTGCGAAGAGGTTGACCGAGAGCTTTAGTTCCGGATGCTGAGAATAAAGTTCTCCCAGATCATCAATGGACTGACGCATGATGCTGCGGGTCATTTCAAAAATATGGCCCGATGTTTCAGCGTAGGTCATGAACTGGCCCGGAGAGACCATTTTACCGTTGGGGAGTTGCCATCTCATCAGCATCTCACAGCCCTGTAGCTCACCAGTTACGATGTCCACAACAGGCTGATAATACGGTATGAACTCATTGTTACGGATGGAAGCAACAAAGTCGTCTTCTGCATCTTTTTCTGGCTTCCAGGAAAGCCAGACGCCCAAGGCAATCAGGAAAATAGCAATACCTGAACAGGCGATCACAGCCACGATCTTAAGTTCGCCCACTAGACTCATGATCGCATTGCGATCGCTTCGGATCCGCACATTAATCGGGTAGATCGTTGATGCTGCAAACTCTTCAATGAAGTTACTGCCCATAATGACAGGAACATTACTGTTGTTTGTTGGGTTTACCCAGACATGATCCCGCCCTAACCGAACTTCGATTTCAGAGGCATGACGCAGATAGTCTGGCCCCGGTTCAATCGCGAGTACAGTTGGGGAAATATTGGCAACCAGACGCCAGCCGTTTCTGAGCTTCCAGGAGACCAGCGCCGTACGGATGCCCTGATACTCCATCCAGGACATACCAATTCCAACGCGCGGAGCATCTGGCTTGAGTGCCGGGAGAATGCTGTTGCCACGGCGAACCTGAGCCGGCACGTAACACATAGGGACGCCGCGGTGATCGACGATGCCAATTGCGTTGATAATGACGTTTTCTGAGAGGGTCTTTTCAAACTCACCCTGATTTTGGCGTGTACAGGATGTCAGGCCCTTCACTTGCATTTGGCGCAGTATTTCTACAGCACCGGAAATTGCGGCCTCGCTTCTTGAGATGTAACGATCTGCGATCGCGTTCATTTCATTTCGCGCCTGGTGCATCGCGAAGTTCTCAAGGATCATATTGCCAATAAGCAATGGCAAGAGCGCCAATCCCAAAGCAACCAAAATTGCGCGGACAAATACGAAATAATGGCGAGACACAACCACGACCTTAAAAATGCAAAATACGGCTCCCTATTTCTATGATTAAGGCTTACTTAAAACTGTAAAAATCATCCAAACACCCTAAACGATCCCCAGATGCTTTCCAAAATTGCTGTGAAATGCAGGGTTCCACCATGTTTTCTCTTAGAGTGGTTTGACTTTTTGCAGTGATATACACGCCCCCCTAACTCTCAATATGCAAGTTTAGAACCCAAATGCCTCTTAGCGGTCAATCTGGAGCCGAGCTATGCGCAGTTCTGAGTTACGTCGCCACCGTACCTTCCTGATGTTCTTCTTTGCCCTCTTCTTCAGCAGCTGTATCGCCCTGACGGCATCAGCGCAGGTTGATACTGACAATGCTGTCGCGAAAGCCTTTCTCCAAAACCTTCAGGACCGTGGCTTGACTCTGACACATGTGGGACCGGTTACAGTCGACAATGATGTACTTTCGATTGGCGGCCTTGAAGGTTATCCCAATGTGGACCCGACCAAGCGTTTCAAGATTGGCGATTTGGCGCTGGCTCAGGCATCCGTAGAGAGTGATGGACGAGTTTTTGTCGGTGCGTTTGCTGCTTCAAAGTTCGAGGTTGATGAACCAGACTTCAACTTCACCGCAGACAGGATCGCTATTACGGATCTTTACCTTCCCAATGCTGATGATCTGAGTAATCCAGCATCAAATCTCCCAACTTCGCTCTATTCTACTGTAGAGGTTATGGGGCTGTTGTTTCAGGATCGCTCAACTGGCCAATCCATGCCTATAGAGCGGATCAGTATCGACTTTGACGTCAACAATGGCGGTTTCCCTATCATCGCCAGTGTCCAAGTGGCCAATATTGTTTTGAGCCGATCCATGTTTGCACCACCGCAACAGCAGTTGCTGGATGAGTTGGGCTTGCCGCAAGTGAATGCAGATATTGACTTTGAAGGTGAGTGGAATGGCGACACGGGGGAAATCAACATTCCAAGTGCCGCTGTTGTGCTGAAAGATCTTTTCTCTGTGCAGGTCTCCCTTAAGCTAGAAGGCCTTACAGATACGGTTGTTGAGCAGATCACCGAGCTTGCGACCAAAGATAACGTCATTGCGCTAGATTTATTGCAGAGCGCAGCAGTTTCCAGTTTCAATCTGTCGCTTATCAATGAGGGCAGTCTGGATGACATGCTTGAACGACAAGCTCACCGACATGGTCAATCACGTTCCACATATGTCAAGCAATTGACGGAAAAAGCTGAAAAGCAGTTTGCGATAATTCCTGACCGCGCGAAGCAGCTGGAGTTCACGGAAGCGATTTATAGTTTTCTGCAAAATCCGCAGAGTATCACGCTGAGTGCTAACCCTAAGGCACCGATAAGCGTAACACAAATTCTTGGGGTATCTGCGATTTCCCCCGCTTCCATCATTTCTTTGCTTGGCATCGCCCTTCAAGCAAATGTAAACTAGCTGGGAACCCTCCTACTAGCCATAAAAGGTTTATTTAATGCCTTTCCAAAATTTTAAACGGCAGGGATTTTTTGCTGTTTCAATCACTGTATTAGGTTTATCCGCCCAGCCTGCTCTTTCCAGTCCTGCATCAGACCTCATTGATAAGTACAATGACTGGTTCCTTGCAAATGGCGCAGAAACTGCAACATATGCGAAGGCGGTAGAAGACGGATCAAAGACGGAAATCCTGGATCATAAGATCGAAGGAATGTTCTCTCTATCCCTCGATGAAGACAAGCCTAATCTTGGTGTTTACTATATCATAAAGACGCCAAAAGCCGTTTATGACGGTTCTTCTCGTGATGGTGATACGTTCAGCTTTGATAACGTAACAACCGACAAGATGCAGCTTGAGTTCGGCTTCTTTGAAAAAGCCGAGAATTTCAAGAGCGTAGCAGAGGCTCAAGCCTCCAAGGATGCCATTAAAGTCGTTGCTGACGCCAAAGATTATGTCATTTCCGGATATTCTGTGAACTGGGTTGACCTTCCCGTTCTGTCAGATGGCGTTACAGCAGAAGAGTTTCAGCAGTTGCTCGCCGCTACTACCGGTGTTTCTTATGACCGCAGTAGCTTTGCTGAAGTTGTCGCTGACATGGCAATGGCTGACGCACTTACGGGGACATACACCATTAAGAACGGCGTTTATTCCGGCGCAGAAAATGGTGTTGTGGCTTCGATCTCAATTGAAGAAATTGAATATAAAACAAAGACTTCACTTAAGACAGATGGCCGAGACGTCTCAACTGTTTCTGAAACGGTATACAACGACTTTTCTGTAAAAGATCAAGACATCCGCCCTCTTCTGGCGCTTCTTGGTGCAGGAGAAGCTCCTTCTGATCAGCTGTTGAGCGAATATCGCGTGGGTAGTTTCTCAACCACTATGAAAACCGAGGGAGGCAGTGCCTCTGAGCCATTCGGTTTTATTGAAGTGAGTGGAGGTGAAACTACCACCAAAGATATGCGCATGTCAGGTGGTGATGCTGCTAAGCTTTGGGCTGCGTTTGAGAGCCTCAAAGACAAGCCAGAGGAAGAAGACGCCGTTGATCAGATTTTCGCTATGCTTGATGCGCTTGGCTCATACTACGTCGCATATTCAGACGTAAGTGACATCGTCATCAAAGCGTGGGATCCAATCCGCGCACGTATGAAAGACAGCGAAGCACCAAGTTTTGAAGCAACACTGAAGCATTTCTCAACCACAGACTTTACAGCAAACAGTCTTGGTCAGCTGAAATTTAAAGGTCTGCATGGTGCGGTCGAAGGCGACGATGCAGTGTTCGATCTGGAAACCTTTGAGCTAGCGGACCTTGCATGGCCTAGCCTGCGTACCATGGTTGAGAGCACTCTTGCGGCAGAAGCTGACCCTGCTGCAGCGATGAAGGCTATTCCAACGATTGGCCGCGTGTCTCTTGCTGGCCTGAACATGCAGGCAAAAGACTTGCCGACACCAGTCTCCCTCAATGAACTCACCATTGAGATGGGCAATCACATCGGGCCGATCCCAACAAGCCTGTCTGAAGTCATTGGTGGTCTGAGCTTTGATGCTGCACTCCTGCAAGAGCCGATGGTTCTGGGTGTGCTTGATCGTCTTGGCATTGAACGTGTTAACCTCACACAGGACTTCAAGATTGCGTGGGATGAGAACACTCAGGATCTGACGCTGGAGAAGTTCGAGTTTGAGCTTGAAAACGGCATTAAACTACGTGCTGATATTCAGCTTGGTGGGATTCCACGTTCTCTCTTTGAGAACCCACATGAGGCGGAAGCTGTTGTTGCTCTGGCGACCTTCAAAGGTGCACAGATTGAAGTGATGGATTCTCCACTTATCAGTGAACTCCTCGCAACTCAGGCGGAACAAGCAGGTCTGCCTGCTGAACTGCTGGCATCCATGATGATTGACGGCACGCTCCAGCAGGCTGGTCCACTGGCTGAAACTGAGTTTGCTCTGGAACTAGCGAAAGCAGCTAAGAGCTTTGCTGCTAAGCCGACCAACATCCGCGTGACACTTGCTCCGCAGAAAGCAGTTCCAATCATGCAGCTCGGAGGTATTGCGGCTCTTGCACCTCAACAGCTCCCTGAAATGCTGGGCGCAACTGTGAGCTACACCGAGTAAGCTCAGACAGGATAAAACTAAAAAGGCCGCTGTGATATCACCTATCACAGCGGCCTTTTTTTACAGTCTGGACGTGTCTTGCTAAAGCGCGTCGGCGCTTCTAGTCGGCCATATCAAGCCTCCGGAGAAGCTTCCTGAGTTACTTGATTGCTATTGGTGAACTGGAGTTCACACAGATGCCTGTAGTAACCATCCATCTCATACAACTGATCATGTGTGCCGCTCTCCAGGAGTTTGCCATGCGACAACACATGGATGGTATCTGCGTCACGAACGGTTGAAAGACGGTGCGCAATGACGAGTGTCGTACGCCCCTTCATCAGCCGTGCAAGCGCGGTTTGCACTTTATTTTCAGATTCAGCATCCAATGCTGATGTCGCTTCATCCAGCAATAGGATGGGTGCATCAGAAAGCATTGCTCGTGCAATCGCCAAGCGCTGGCGCTGGCCACCGGAAAGACGCGCGCCGCCCTCACCTGCGTTGCTGTTGTAGCCCTTTTCCATCTTCTCGATGAACTCGTGGGCATTCGCATTCTTTGCGGCCTCAATCACTTCCTCATCAGTGGCGTCAGGACGGCCGATAAGGATGTTCTCCCTGATCGTACGATCAAACAGGAACGTATCCTGTGTCACGATTGCGATATTGCTGCGCAGACTTTCCATGTTGAAGTCGCGAATGTCCTGATCATCGATCAGAATTTCACCCTTATCGATTTCATAGAAACGCTCAATCAACGAGAAGACTGTTGATTTACCTGCTCCAGACGCACCAACGAGGGCTGTCACTTCACCTGAGTTTGCGACCATATTCAGGCCATTCAGCGCTTTCGTTTCACCATAATCGAACTCGACTTGCTTGAATTCGATACGTCCTTTGGTGACCTTCATGTCAGGCTTATCCAAGGTTCTCTGATTTTCCTCTGGCATATCCAGAAGTTCGTACATCAGGCGCACACCCACAAGCTTTGTATTCAGATTAACCTGAAAGCGAGCGAGGCGTTTGATTGGCTCATATGCGAGCAAAAGCGCTGTGATGAAGGCAAAGAATGCTCCCGGATCCTGATCCAAGGCAATCACACTATACCCGCCATACAGGATAATGATCCCGATCGCGATACCGCCCAAAGTTTCCATCAGCGGTGAAGTTCTGGCAGTCAGCTTCGCAATCTTGTTGGACTGCTGTTCAACACTGGTGACCGCGCTGTCCATCGCCGCATGCATATTTGCTTCGTAGTTAAACGACTTCACAACGCGAATGCCCAGAGCCATTTCCTTTACCAAGGAAAGGATGATTGTTTGAGAAACAAACTGGCTCTTCGCAATCTTCTTCACACGGCGAACAAGTTTGGAAACAGCATAGACAGCTGGAGGCATTATGCCCAGTGAGATGAGTGAGAGCAGCGGATTCTGCCAGACCATAACAGTGACCAGACCGATCACGGACATAACATCCCGTCCAGCGGAAAGGATAATCAGATCCATAACACCGCGTGCAGCGCTTGTGTTGTGGCCAAATCGCGTGGCTAGGTCACCAAATGTCGTATGATCGAAATAGCTGACCCCCAATCGGGTCACTTTCTCAAACATGTCACGCTGGAGCTTGGCAACAATTGAATTACCGATCCTGCTCAGTACAACAGTCTGACCGTAGGTTGCTATACCCTTGGTCAGGAAAATGGTCATCACAACACCGGAGATGATGTAGACCATAGTGATGTCACGATCGATAAAGACCTGATTGATCACGTTTTTCATAATGGCTGCACTGCCAGCACCAGCACCGGCAGCTACAATCATGAAGGCAAACGCAATCATGTATTGGAACTTGTATTTCCCGAAATTTTCTCGGAGAAGGCGGCGAATAAGGCTGGGAGCGCCCTCTTCATCCGCAAACAGCTTTTTGCTTATGGCGTCGAACACCTAAAACCCTCAGCTTTTCCAGCGAAATTAAGTATGACGGCTTAATTTGCTGCCGGTAGAAGATGAAAAGGCGACCGTAGATCTACGACCGCCCTTCCATGAGATTTATAACATTATGACGTGAACCGCCATACCTGCTTTTCTGCCAGCGGCTCTTATGCTTCTGGCAGGTTCAGGCGAATGTGCAGATCGCGCAGCTGTGCCGGGAACACATCGCCCGGAGCACCCATCATCAGATCCTGTGCCTGCTGGTTCATTGGGAACAAGGTGACCTCACGCAAGTTCTTTGCGCCAACGAGCAGCATAACAATGCGATCAACGCCAGCAGCCATACCACCATGCGGAGGTGCGCCGTACTGGAATGCGCGGAACATGCCACCGAACTTTTCTTCGAGCAGGCTTTCATCGTAACCAGCAATTTCGAAGGCTTTCTTCATGACTTCGACCTGGTGGTTACGGATCGCACCTGAGCCGATTTCATAACCGTTACAGACAACGTCGTACTGATAAGCGTTCAGTTCGAGAGGCTCAACGTTGTTGAGGCCGTCCATTCCACCTTCCGGCATGGAGAATGGGTTGTGACAGAAGTCAACTTTCTTGTTTTCTTCGTCCCATTCGTACATTGGGAAGTCAACAATCCAACACAGTGCGAACTGGTCTTCGTCAATCAGGTTCAGTTCTTCTGCTGCACGGGTGCGTGCTTTACCAGCGAAGTCTGCGAACTTTTTAGGATCGCCAGCTGCAAAGAACACTGCATCGCCTTCATCCAGACCAAGCTGGTTGCGGACTGCTTCGGTGCGTTCTGCGCCGATGTTTTTCGCAATTGGGCCAGCACCGGCGATTGCGTCTTCTTCTTTACGGAAGAAGATATAACCAAGACCTGGCTGACCTTCGCTCTGCGCCCATGAGTTCATGCGGTCACAGAATGCACGGGAACCGCCTTTAGGTGCTGGGATTGCCCAGACCTGAACCTTTGGATCGCTCTCGATCATGCGTGCGAACACTTTGAAGCCGGAGCCCGCGAAATGTTCGGTCACTTCCTGCATTTCAATCGGGTTACGCAGATCTGGCTTATCAGAGCCGTATTTGCGGATCGCTTCTGCGTAAGGAATGCGAGGGAATTCTTTGGTAACTGGCTTACCTTCAGCGAACTCATCAAACACACCACGGATAACTGGTTCCATAGTGGTCAGCACGTCTTCCTGTGTCACGAAGCTCATTTCCACGTCGAGCTGGTAGAACTCGCCTGGCAGACGGTCAGCGCGTGGATCTTCATCGCGGAAGCAAGGTGCAATCTGGAAGTATTTGTCGAAGCCAGACATCATAAGCAGCTGTTTGAACTGCTGAGGAGCCTGTGGCAGCGCGTAAAATTTACCTGGGTGAATGCGAGAAGGCACCAAGAAGTCGCGCGCACCTTCAGGAGAAGACGCCGTCAGAATTGGTGTCTGGAATTCGTTGAACTCAGCCTCATTCATGCGGCGACGCATGGAGTTGATGATCTTGGTCCGTGTCATCAGGTTTGCGTGCAGAGTATCGCGACGCAGATCGAGGAAACGGTATTTCAGACGAATATCTTCTGGGTATTCCAACTCACCGAATACTGGCAGTGGTAGCTCTTGAGAGTCACCCAAAACTTCCATATCACGGATGAAAATTTCGATTTCGCCGGTGCCAAGGCCCTTATTGACGGTGTCGTCAGAGCGCTTCTTAATGTCACCATCGATGCGGATGCACCATTCGGAACGTACGGTTTCAGCCAGTTTAAATGCTGGGGAGTCCGGATCGACAACACACTGCGTAAGACCGTAATGGTCACGCAAGTCGATGAACAGCAGGCCGCCGTGATCGCGTACACGGTGCACCCAGCCAGAAAGGCGAGTGGTTTCACCTACATTATTCGCCCGCAGCTCTCCGCAGGTATGGCTTCGATAACGATGCATAGCGTCCTCAGTGGTAATCTAGTGAATCATAAAATTCAGAAACTGGTTGACCTCGTCAAAAGGTCATCCGGCTGGAAAAGACATGTCAGCATCCTAAAGTCAAGTAAGTCTGTAACTTTGGCGCCGTTTCTTGCGGACATTTCCCGAGTTTCCTCTACCTACGTGGTTTTCGCGAGGCTCTGGCTGCGACCCTTTGGTTCGGAGAGAGCAAAAATCGACATTTACAACCACTTGATGAGAAAACGAGAAACTTAGATAGGGACAAGCCCGTTCGCTTACGCTATAGACTTTGACACCATGAAGATGATCACAACTACAGAAGAGCTTGCGCAAGCGTGTGCCAAGCTTGCTAATTCAGATTTCGTAACAGTTGATACCGAGTTTTTGCGGGAAACGACCTTCTGGCCAAAACTCTGCGTCATTCAAATTGCCAATCCAGATAATGCTGTGTTGGTTGATGCTCTGGCTGAAGGTCTGGATCTTGAACCTTTTTTTGCATTGATGCGCAATACGGACATCGTGAAGGTGTTCCATGCAGCACGGCAAGATATTGAAATAATCTACCATCTGGGTGGCTTTGTGCCCTCACCTCTATTCGACAGTCAGGTCGCAGCCATGGTGTGTGGCTTTGGGGATTCAGTTTCCTACGACCAACTGGTTTCGAAAGTGACAGGTGAGCGGATCGACAAATCATCCCGATTTACAGATTGGTCCCGGCGTCCTTTGACGAACAAACAGCTTGCTTATGCGTTGGCTGATGTAACGCACTTGCGCGACGTCTACCAGTTCCTGAAAAAGCAGCTGGAACAGAAGGGTCGCAACCACTGGGTCGAAGATGAGATGGCAACGCTGTCTTCCATCGATACCTATCGCAGTGATCCTGCGAAAGCGTGGCAGCGCATGAAACTGCGCGTGCGGAAGCCACGCGATCTGGCAGTCTTGAAAGAACTGGCTTTCTGGCGTGAGCAGGAAGCGCAAAAGCGTGACATTCCTCGTAACCGCGTTATCAAAGATGATGCAATTTTTGAGGTTGCAACGCAGAAGCCACAGACATCTGAAGCTTTGGGGCACTTGCGCACAATCCCACGTGGTTTTGAGCGCTCCAGACATGCTGAGGACATTCTCAACGCAGTTAAACGCGCCATGGAGATCTCCGAGGACGATCTGCCGGAAGTTCCAAAAGGACGTCCTTCTCCAGACGGAGCGTCTGCAGCTGTTGATTTGCTGAAGGTGCTTTTGAAGATGAAGAGCGAGAGCTTTGGTGTAGCACCGAAAGTTATCGCGACAGTCGATGATTTGGACAAGATTGCATCAGGTGGAGATGTGCAGGTTCAAGCCCTTTCTGGCTGGCGCCGAGAGCTTTTTGGTGAGGATGCGCTGCGCTTGAAAAAAGGTGAAATTGGGCTTGCTTTTAATGGCCGTCAGGTCGTCATTTGCGAGCAAGGTGAACCGATTGAGCGTGTTGAAAATAGCTCTCGCCGTCGTGGCGGCAACAAGAACAACAAGCCAAAATCTGATTAAGATTTTGAATCCGCTAGTTATTGTAACTCACTGATAAATAAGAAAAGCCCCGGCAAGATTTGTCGGGGCTTTCTTGCATCTATCTCGAGTTTGTCTAGAGCACTCTGACTTCAGCTTCCAGATCCATGACACGCCCAAGCTGGTTCAGACGTTTGGTTAAACGATCCCCTTGCATATCTGCAAGTTCGGCTGGAAGAGCCAGCACAAGTTTATCATTCACGAGCGACAACTTGCTCTTGAGCAATACGCCATTCATGGAAGCGCTGATCAACGCTGCAACACGTAGCGTCGCACCAAGCATACGCGCTAGTTTCATAAGTCGCGGATTGCTCAGGCTGCGAATGGCAGGCGACAGCGCATCATCCATCAGGCCTTCGTAACGATAGAATACAGTCAGTGCCAGATAGGCCCTGCCGGCGTGATCAATGCCCACAAAACCGCCGTTAGAAATAATATTCAGCGATTGCTGACCACGATAGTCCGGGTGAGCACGCCAGCCAATATCCGTTAGCTGACAAGCTGCTATGCGCAAGCGGCGTTCGCCTTCGCTCTCATCCACACCAGCAACTCGCATAGCCTGCTCGCTCCACTCAACCACTTCAGCGGAGTAAGATGGATCGCGAGCGCGCAGTACGCCCAATTCATGGGCTGCAGTGATTAATGGATCTTGCTTTTTGCCATCTTCATCAAGCTGGTCATACAAGTACCCTTCCCGCACGCCGAGCGCAGAAAAGACGACTTGATCTGCCTGACAATGCAACAAGGTCTGCCGCATCACCGTTGCACCGTATGGCAGCAAACTACGTCGCGCTTTTGAGATCACCTGAATGCTTGGCTCGTTGCTCAGGTCATCCCGCATGAGCTGCTCGCAAAAATCAATCATGACTTCAGCAGGCACGGTATAATCATGCATCACGTGCAGCGGGTAGCCTTGTTGATACAGATGCAAGCGCCCCAGTGAGCGCCATGTTCCGCCGATCGCATAGAAATTGCGGTCTTTAGCCTTGCCAAGCCAGTCTGCTTTTTCCAGCTCTGCACGCGCTATCTCATTGGCCAGTGCCAGATCTTTTTCTGAGGATTCCTGCAAGCGAATTCCGCCAAGCGGGAATGTGCGTCCGTCACCGATGCCGTGCGCACTTATGTCGACCAATTCCAATGATCCGCCGCCCAAATCCCCGACAAGGCCATCTGCCCGCCAGAAACCAGAGAAAACGCCCATTGCTGAATAAAATGCCTCATCACGGCCAGACAGGATCTGAACGTTGGCACGGCAAATATTCTCTACTTTGGCAATGAACTCAGCGCCGTTTTCAGCTTCACGAGCTGCTGCTGTTGCCAGAATGTGCAGTTTGATGACACCGACATGATCGCATACACGGCGAAACCGCACCAAGGCACGCAGTGCGGTGGCAACATTTTCTTCGCCCAGACGACCAGTTGCGCCTACGCCGCGCCCTAGTCCTGCCAGGATCTTTTCATTGAACAACGCTGTCGGGTTACGCGCCAGTCTTTCATAAATTACAAGACGGACAGAGTTGGAACCAATATCAATGATTGCTATTGGTCCCGGGTCTGTAAATCGTCCTCGAGGCTCATCACTCGTCGAGATATCTGTCACTATTTGGCCGTTCTACAAAAAGTTTCGGGCTATCACCCTGTAGCGAGCTACCACGACCAGACAGAGATGGGTTCGTCATAAAGAATTTGTGTGCGTTGAACGGATCTTCATCTGGTTCAGCAACAATACGTTCATGACTACCGTCTGGAAGCAGACGCCAGCTTTGTTGATTATCTTCTAGATTTGCAACCATGATCTGATCAAGAATCTGCTTGTGTACTGTTGGCGTCTTAACAGGAACAAGGGTCTCGACCCGACGATCCAGATTGCGCGGCATCATATCCGCAGATGAGATATAGACATGGGCTTCATCGGAGGGCAACCCGTGACCATTGCCAAAGCAGAAGATACGGCTGTGCTCAAGAAATCTTCCCACAATTGATTTAGCACGGATGTTGTCAGAGAGCCCCGGAACGCCTGCACGCAAGCAGCAGATACCACGCACGACCAGATCAATTTGTACCCCTGCCTGACTGGCGCGGTACAACGCATCAATGACACCTGGATCGACAAGGGAGTTCATCTTCATCCAAATCTGACCCGGACGGCCCGCTTTGGTATGAGCGATTTCTTCTTCGGTGTGCTGAATAATGCGGGCACGCAGGCTCATTGGAGAGACGGCGAGACGCTCCAGTTCACCTGGCTCAGCATAACCAGTTATGTAATTGAACACCTTGGCTGCATCGCGGGCCATGGCTGGCTCAGCCGTGAAGTAAGATAGGTCGGTGTAAATGCGCGCGGTGATTGGATGGTAGTTGCCTGTGCCGAAGTGGCAGTAGGTTTTCAAACCGCCCTGCTCGCGGCGCACGACCATGGAGACTTTTGCGTGGGTTTTCAGCTCCAGGAAGCCGAAGACCACCTGAACGCCAGCGCGTTCCAGATCTCGGGCCCAACGGATGTTGGCTTCTTCGTCAAAGCGGGCTTTGAGCTCAACGAGCGCGGTGACAGATTTGCCAGCTTCGGCAGCTTCTGCAAGGGCTTTGACGATCGGCGAATTGTTGGATGTGCGGTACAGCGTTTGCTTGATTGCGACGACATCCGGGTCCTGAGCGGCTTGGCGGAGGAATTGGACGACGACATCGAAGCTCTCGTAGGGATGGTGAATCAGGATGTCTTTTTGTTGGATAGCCGCAAAACAATCCCCGCCGTGTTCGCGGATGCGTTCCGGGTAACGCGGGGTGTATGGCGGGAACTTGAGGTCGTCGCGTTTGACGTTCACAGCCTGAGACAGGTCATTCAGCGCCAAAAGGCCGTTAGCAAGGAAGGTTTCCTCTTCGGTGACTTCAAGCTCATTTGCAACGAAGGCTCTCAGGCTCTGAGGTGTGCTTTCCTCGATTTCCATGCGGATCACAGATCCGCGGCGGCGGCGTTTCAGGGCGGTTTCAAAAACCCGCACCAGATCTTCCGCTTCTTCCTCGATTTCCAGATCGGAGTCGCGCAGTACGCGGAACGCGCCTTTGCCGCAGACTTCATAACCCGGGAAGAGGTTGCCGATGAACAACGAGATGATGGTTTCAATCGGAATGAAACGTGTTGCTTTTGGCCCGGCATCACGCGGTGTTGGCAGAACAACAAAACGACCAATCTGGCTTGGCATGCGCAGCAGCGCAGTCATGCCAGCGCCTCCATCCACCGGGCGCAGGTCCAGGATCAGCGAAAAGCCCAAATTCGGGATAAACGGGAAAGGATGAGCCGGATCAATGGCCAGAGGTGTCAGAACCGGGAAAATATGCTGAAGGAAATAGTCTTCCAGCCAATCCGTTTCAGCCTGGCTCATGTTCTGTGCTTCAACGATGAAGATGCCTTCATCTGCCAGCTCAGAGCGCAGTTGGCGGAAGCGAGCTTGCTGCTCACTTTGAAGCTTGCTTACCTCAACAGAGATTTGCTCCAACTGTTCCGTCGAGGTCAATCCATCATCGGAAATGGTTGTCACATCCGCCCGCTGCTGACCGCGCAGGCCGGCAACACGCACCATGAAGAACTCATCAAGGTTGTTAGCAGAGATGGACAGGAACCGGAGACGCTCCAAAAGCGGATGGCTCGGGTTCATGGATTCTTCCAGAACGCGGCGGTTGAACTGCAACCACGAGAGTTCACGGTTTACAAAGCGCTCCGGTTTTTGCATCAGAGCCAGCCCTGCACTCACCTCGAAATCTGCGGTGTCAGTGGTCTCATCTTCCAAAGCGTTCATTTCCGTAAACTCATTCATTCCATGTACCTCCGCAGCCCGTGGACCGGGTCACCTGTATGGGCGCACCTCGCCCTCAGATTATCTGGCGATTGCGCTAACCGTTGTATGATTCTGGTCATTTAGACCACACATTTTTGACGGGATAATAAAGCTTAGAGCATGTTGCGTTCCTGCAGCAAGCTCTCAGCGTTATTAACAGGCGTATCTACACCCAAAAGCAGATAACCACTTTCCGCAGATACGCTTTTTCTAGTGGCGTATCTTGAGTCGAAAACCGGCAACCACTTTTCGGAGATACGCCTGGTACCTACTCGCCCATGCTCTCCAGAATTTTGGAGGCCATGACACGAGAAATCTTACGCCCCTTCGCCAATGCGTGTCTGTCCAGCATGTCTACAACGTTGCGCGCTGCATCCAGTGACCGTTCAATTCTTATCACGAGGTAATCTATCACACTGGAGTCAACAGTTACCTGACGATCTGAAAAATGTTTGGTCATGACCATTGCGAGCAACATGTCATCGGGTTCATCCACCTGCACCGGGGTCGCTGCCCGAAAACGGGACGCCAGATCTTTGGTTTTCAGGTCAAATGTGCTTGGCCACTCGCGGGTAGTCATCAACATGTTGCCGCCCGTCAGACGCACTGCGTTGAACAGATGGAACAAAGATGCCTCATCAAAACCTGCATGCAGATCTTCAACCGCGACTGGGCCGGCTTCCGCCAACGCTGTCAGGTCGAGATATTCCAGTTCATCTCCGCCCACGATCTGTGCACCGCTGAGCTCTTGCCACGCGTTGACCAGATGCGTTTTACCCGAACCAATCGGCCCTTGAAGGGTCACGATCGGAGATGGCCATTCCGGCCAGTTGGTGATTAGATTGAATGCAGCCTGATTTGACGTTGAAACCAGATAATCATCAACCCCCAAAGCCTCCTCATGGGGCAAGACCAAAGGCAATTGTTGTGGCCCTGTCGATCCTGTCATTCCAGTCCTTCCGTCTTATTGGTATTTTTGTAGTGACCTGCATATAGCGAACTTGCAAGATATTGCCTGAGAGCAAATCTTGCTAGTACCCCAACCACTGCTGCAGCTGGAATTGCTATCAACATCCCCACAAATCCCATTAAAGAACCAAAAGCGAACAGTGCAAACATGAGCCAGACAGGGTGAAGACCGACACTTCCACCTAAAAGTTTGGGCTGAAGGACATTTCCTTCCAGAAACTGACCCACAACAAATACGCCCAGCACTGCTCCGATCATAAAATAATCAGGCCAGAACTGGACCAAAGCAACACCAATTGACAGACCAAAACCGACAATTGCACCGACATAAGGAATGAAGCTGATCAGACCAGCTGTGAGACCGATCAGGAGACCAAATTTGAGACCAACAAGTAACAGTGCGACAGCGTAGAACGTGCCCAGTATCAGGCACATCATCACCTGACCGCGGACAAATCCGGCCACCACTGAATCCATGTCACTTGCAAGTGTGCGGATGGTTTGCTGGTAGTCTCTTGGTAGCCAGCTGTCGATGCGTTCAATCATATTGTCCCAGTCGAGCAGGAGATAGAACGCGACAACCGGTGTGACAACAGCAAGACCGATGATGGAAATGAGCGCTTGCCCGCCGCTCCAGATGGACGACAGCAGTCCGCCAACGAAGTTTGCAGCCTGGCCGACGAAGGCGCCCCAGTCGATTTTATTGGTTTGCCCTGACAGATTGGCAAGTCTGTCCATTTGCGGCCCAAGGCTTTCCCGCAGTAGAGCTTCCAGATTTCCGGCCAGTTCTGGCAGATACTCCAGGAATGCGATCAGCTGTTTGCCAAGAATTGGCAGGAGGATCAGCAGCGCTGCGGTAAACACAATCAGGAATATCAGCAGGATCGTGACAGTTGCCCAGATACGACCAAACCCATGATTTTCTAAATAATCCGCGATTGGATCGAGAAGGTAGGCCAAGGCCATGCCTGCGACAAACGGCAGAAGGATGCTTTGAAACACCGACAAGAACAAGATGAAGGCCGTAAAAGCCAGCAACCAGAAGAATAACCGTTTGTTTGTACTCATAAACTATCTCCAGATGGAGGCATGGAGCCCATCAACTTGCCGGTTATCCGGTAGCGCGGTCGCTCGCAGAGGCATCTTTGAAATTTAAGTTGGTTGTAGTTTCCATAGGTTGATTACGTCAAGTCGCAGCATCAGGTTTGCCAGAGTAGCTACTCCACCTTTTCGCCCGCTTAATTTCGGAGAAGCTTTGAGAGAAGTGAAAAACTTTCCCTCAAATGAAGAGTTTTTCAAAGCCGCATTAATTTGCAAAAGCTTAGCTGGTTCTGCACAGATCTGCGTTTTTCTGAGATACCAGCGTGGTTTCCTTCCCCTTTCGGCCTTGCAATTCCCTGCAGTTTTGTTTTTATGCCGCCAAATTACATAGGCGGTCATGCCGCTACACTCTTGACGATGCGGAGCAGTATCTATGAGCCAGGACCAGAACGGTAAAAACGGCCTTACCTACTCACAAGCGGGGGTCGATATCGACGCCGGGAACGCACTGGTCAAGCGGATCAGCCCATTGGTTAAAGCAACGCGTCGCCCGGGTGCTGACAGTGACATTGGCGGTTTCGGCGGTCTTTTCGATCTAAAAGGCGCCGGGTTTAAAGACCCAGTTCTTGTGGCGGCCAATGATGGCGTGGGCACCAAGCTGAAGATTGCAATCGACACCAACGTGCATAGCGGTGTGGGGATAGATCTGGTGGCCATGTGTGTGAACGACCTTGTTGTGCAAGGTGCTGAGCCGCTGTTCTTCCTTGATTATTTTGCCACTGGCGCGCTGGATGTGGACATGGCGACCGACGTTGTTGCGGGGATTGCAGAGGGCTGCAAGATCTCCGGTGCAGCGCTGATCGGTGGTGAAACGGCGGAAATGCCGGGCATGTATGCGGCTGGCGATTATGATCTGGCTGGTTTTTCTGTTGGCGCGGCTGAGCGCGGAACGCTGCTGCCGTCCAAGGATATTGGCGAAGGTGATGTCCTGCTTGGACTGGCTTCTTCCGGTGTTCACTCCAACGGCTTTTCTCTGGTTCGCAAGATCGTTGAAGTCTCCGGGCTGACATGGGCTGACAAAGCGCCGTTTGATGCTGACAAGACGCTTGGCGAAGCGCTGATGGAGCCGACTCGCATTTATGTAAAGCCACTGCTGGCCGCGATTAAAGAAACCAATGGCATCAAGGCCTTGGCACACATCACTGGTGGTGGTCTTCCTGAGAACCTGCCACGCGTTCTTCCAGATGGGCTTGCTGCGCGGATTGATCTTTCTACAATCTCCTCTCCTGCTGTTTTTGGCTGGTTGGCTGAAACGGGCGGCATTGAGCAGTTTGAGATGCTGCGCACCTTTAACTGTGGTGTTGGCATGGTGGTAGCAGTTGCTGCTGACAAAGCGGATGCTGTTCGCGAAGTGCTTGAGCGTGAAGGCGAAACTGTTGTGACGCTTGGCAAATTGGAAGCTGCTCAGGATGGCGGCGAGCAGGTTGTGTTTGATGGCTCGCTAGGTTTTGCCAAATGAGCACGCAGCCTAAAAAACGCGTTGGTGTTTTGATTTCAGGGCGGGGCTCCAACATGCTGTCTCTTATTGAGGCAGCAAAAGCCCCTGATTATCCAGCGGAAATCGTTGTGGTTGGATCTAATCGGCCAGACGCAAAAGGGTTGGAACGTGCCACTGATGAAGGCTTTGCGACCTTTGCGCTGGACCACAAGCTTTATGGCAAGGACCGTGAAGCTTTTGAGCGTGACCTGCATGCCAAGCTGTTAGAGAACAATGTTGAACTGCTTGTTTTAGCTGGCTTTTTACGCTTGCTAACACCGTGGTTTGTGAGCCAGTGGCAAGGCCGGATGATCAACATCCACCCTGCTCTGCTGCCGAGCTTCCCTGGACTGCATACTCATGAGCGGGCGTTGAAGGAAGGCGTTCGCATTCATGGTGCGACCGTGCACTTTGTTACGGCGGAAATGGATGTGGGTCCGATCATTGCGCAAGGTGCTGTCCCTGTTCTGGACGGGGATAACCCGGATGGCCTTGCTGCGCGTGTGCTGGCGGTTGAGCATGAGATCTATCCGAAGGCGCTGGAAGCGGTGGCCAGTGGCAAAGCTGTTATTGATGGCTTTCGCGTGAAGATTGAAGGCACTAAGCAGGATAATAAAAGCCTTATTTGTTAATGAGATAAGGATCTTTTTAAAGAGACACACAAAAGGCCGCAGACGCATCTGTCTCCGGCCTTTTTTTCGTTTGCGTTGCTATGTGCGTTCGTTTGCGCGATTTGCGTTTTTTCTGCGTTCAAAGCGGAGTTGGTACCAAGCTACCGCAGTCAAAAACGTCAGATCAGAACTTCACCTTCCTGCAGAACCAAATCTTCGAGTTTCACCATCTTGGACTGGTCCTTTACGCTGCGCTCAGTCTGAACGTCTGGCTGCTCGATAGCATCTTCGTCAGGTGCTGTTTCCAGATCAGCATAGTTGACATTGGACTCTGCTGGCGGCGTTACCTGCTGAGATGTCTGAGGTGCTGGCCTGTTGAACTGAGCGAAATATGATTCGAAGGTTTTGAACTCTCCTGTCGTCTGCAACTGAGCCATGTAGCCGTCGATGTAGATGTCCTTCCCTTCCATGAATTTATTTAGCTCATCCAGGCTTTGGAAGTTAGTTCCGAAGTTGCGGTTCGTGATTTCCAGAGTACGCCGTGCGGAGTAGCTTTCCGTGTTCTCACCCAAGCTTTTCGCTTCCACGTTCTGTAAGACGGTGCCGGTGTGCACTTCATCATATGTTGGGGCCGCAGTCGCCTTTGGCTCCAGATGATCGTAGACCCGCGGAGTATCGTAGTGATGCGGTTGCGGGCGCGGGGTATCATACAAAGGCTGCGCCGGTATACGCGGGGTATCGTATAGAGGTTGCGCCGGCACACGTGGACTGTCGTAAGGCGGCGTTTGCTGTACGCCAGAGCCTGAGACCTCAGCGGTTCGGGTGCTGCTTGCGTAGCCCAAAATGCGCCCCTGAGCGCTGGAGACAGCAGCATCCAAAGCTTTCAGGCTGCGGATATCAACCTTGGCTACATCTGCGAGTTTGCGATGAGATCCATCATGCTCATTATACTCGATCCCTTCAAACACGCTGGCCTTAATACCGCCCATCATTGCTTGAAGGTCAACGACAGGTTCAGCCTTGGTGGACGCCTGCTTTATTGTCTGAGCGATCGTCTGCTCTGCCAGCTCCATGAAAGGCACCCAGTTGTCTTTCGCCTGTTCCGGAGAGCTTTGGGTTCGTCCTAAGAAATGACCGATACTTCTCGACGCTTCTGATAGAGACTGCTTAACGTTGGCAAATTGACCGTGTGACAGAGCGCTTGCAGCAGATTTGAGATTATCTCCAAGCCCACGTCTGTGCTGTGGCAGATCAACCTGGACAGAATAGATCCGCTCCCCAGTCTTTGGATCCCCTTCCCGACGGCCAAAAGAAACGATCAGATCATCCGTATCTACATTTAGCTGGGTCGCATGCTCAACACGGGCGCGATTTACAAGACTTTCGACAGCACCGTGAAAGTTACTTGAACCACTAATACTTAATCCACTCATCATAACACCCTTCACTACGTCAGACTAACGCTGAGTCATAAAACTCAATCAGAACCCTTTAAGTAAAAATACCTTAGGTCACCTGATGAAGTTCGGAGTGTCGCTTAATACTATGAGGGCCCTTTTTCGTTCACATATGCGTTCAATTTTTGTGAACTGAGGAAAACATCACTCTCGCATATTGAAAGAGCGGGATCACCGCTCCCAATATGTCAATGATGCCTGCTTTATGCTTTGCGTACCGCGATGTGGATGTCGTGGAAGGCGGCGCCGCCGAAGGGGGCGGTTTGGTCGGCGCTGGTGAGGGTGTTGATGCCGTTGCCACCTTCGTGTGCTGCATTGGGCCAGATGCCTTCTGCGATGAGTGTGCCCTTTTGAGGACGATCCCCCACGGAGGCGTGCAGGATGACTTCTCCGCGGTGATTGGAGAGGATGATCTTGTCGCCCTCCTCCACGCCCAGCGCAGCAGCGTCGTCAGCGTGCAGTATGGCTGTTGGACGGCCTTCCTTCTTCACGGAGCTTGGTGTCTCGTTGAACGTGGAGTTCAGGAACGAGCGAGACGGTGATGTGGCAAGACGGAACGGATAGTCCCTGGTCGGCAGCTCATTGATGTCCCAGTGATCCGGCAGGGCTGGCATTTGTTGCCATGGGCCCATTGGGCCGTTGTTTGGTGCGGGCACTTTTGCCCAATCCGGTTTAAAGCGGAACTTGCCGTCTTCGTAGCCGAAACCATTGATGTAGTGAGCTTCCTCAAAGTCTGGCTGGCAATCAAGCCAGCGCTTTTCTTCCAGCTCGCTCAAGCCACCCGGATATTTGGAGTTTTTGAGCATCCAGTCGATGTGCTCGCGGGAGGTCATCTTGTGAGCTTCATGATCTTCGCCGCCAAGGCGCTCAATGAGTTCGTTCAGCACATAAAGGTTTGGTTTGGCTTCGCCTGGGGCATCAACAAGTTTCGGACCGAACAGCAGGTTCTGGTGTCCGCCGCCTTTGTAGATGTCGTCATGTTCCAGAAACTGAGTTGCTGGCAGGACGATATCGGCCATGAGCGCGGTTTCAGTCATGAACTGCTCGTGGACCACGGTGAACAGGTCTTCGCGGGCAAAGCCTTCTTTCACGAAGGTCTGCTCAGGAGCCACTGATACCGGATTGGTGTTCTGAATCAGCATGGCGGTGACTGGAGGGCCATCCATGAGCGCTGCGCTGTCGCCGGTGAGCACGCGGCCTACTTGAGACATGTCGAGTTTGCGGATGGAGCTGTCGTGGAGCGAGTGGGCTTCGACCATAGCCATGTTGAGACCGTAGATGGCGCCGTTGTTGTGGAACGCGCCGCCGCCCTCGTATTGGTAGTGACCACCGACAACCGCAATGCAGCTGGCAGCGTGCATGGAGACCACGCCGTTGCGCTGGCGGGTAAAGCCGTAACCAAGACGGAAATAAGTTTTCTTGGTTTCGCCAATCAGCTTTGCGAGTTCTTCGATTTGCTCTACGGAAAGACCTGTGATCTCACTGGCCCATTGTGGGCTGCGGGTCTTCAGGTGCTCTTCCAACTCGGCAGGTGCGTCGGCGTATTTTTCCATGTAGGCGCGGTCAGCATAGCCATCGCGGAACAGGACGTGCATGACAGCACAGGCAAGCGCGGCATCGGAGCCCGGTTTCAGGACAAGACCGATGTCTGCCTGTTTCATGGTCTCGGTCTTATAGACGTCGATGACAACGATCTTGGCTTTACGGGTCTTGCGAGCTTTAATGGCGTGGGTCATGACGTTGACCTGTGTCGCCACCGGGTTTGTTCCCCAGATCACCACAGCGTCGGCAAGAGCCATTTCGCGCGGGTCCGGCCCAGCGAGCTTGCCGGTGCCTGCGATATAGCCCGTCCAGGCCATGTTGGTGCAGAAGGTCTGGTACATGCCGGAGTAGCTTTTGGCGTTGCGCAGGCGGTTGATGCTGTCACGCTGAACAAGGCCCATGGTGCCCGCGAAGAAATATGGCCACACGGTTTGCGGGCCGTGCTTCTTTTCAGCCTCCAAGAATTTCTCAGAGACTTCCTGTAGTGCCTCTTCCCAGCTGATCTCTTCGAACTGACCGGAGCCTTTGGGGCCTGTGCGGCGCAGAGGCTTGGTCAGGCGGTCCGGGTGATGGAGGCGCTCGGAATAGCGGGCGACTTTGGCGCAGATGACGCCAGCGGTGTAATCGTTGTCACGCGTACCATGAATACGGCCTACACGCCCATCTGCATGTACTTCGACCTCGATTGCACAGGTGGATGGGCAATCGTGAGGACATGCGGAGGCAAACCTTTGTGGTTTTTCGGGCTTAGACATGCGTGGCGTACTCAATAAAACTGGTGTTCTAGACTTGTTCTCGTTGCACAGACAGATCGCGGGTAACGCTCAAATTGTCAAGAAAGCGCGGGCAAAAAATTCTTGAATTGACGATTTCGTGAGGCTCCGCATGCTCTTTGCCGCGCCCCTCTGTTTCCTAATGCTTGCAAGAGGTGCTGTTTCTGGTCTTTCATGGGGTATGGTTTGAAGTTTGAGGCAGTCCATGTTGCAGGATATCGACGTTATTGCATGGGATTTTGACGGGGTTCTCAATCGTAACATTGTCAATGACCGTTTCATCTGGGTGCAGCAGTTTGAAGAAGATCTCGGCATCTCATGGCACACCTTTGCTCAGGAGATGTTTACGGATGACTTTAAAGAGGTTCTGGTTGGGCACGTAGACTTAAGAGACCTCCTCTCCCGTTGGGCAGATAAGACAGACTATACCGGCGATCTTGATCATTTCCTGCTGTACTGGTTTGAAAAGGACGCCCACCCGGACTTTGATCTACTGGCTTTAATGCGAAGGCTTTCCAACACCCATGTGCGGCAAGTGATTGCGACCAACAACGGGGCACGGCGGACACGCTATATTGAAGAACAGATGGGTTACAAGGACCGCGTGGAGACGGTGTTTGCCTCCGGGCGTATGGGCGTGGCCAAGCCCAGCGCTGAGTTTTTCCTGCATGTCACCAATGCCCTTAAGGTTCCCGCCAACAGGATGCTTTTGATTGATGACCGGGAAGACAACATCATGTCCGCGTTGGACATGGGGTGGCGGGCGCTGCATTTTACTCCCAACACCCGCGAGCAGATCATCAAGGTACTGGGATCATTTTAAGGCTTGCTGGCAGGCCTCTTACTTCTTAACCGCTTCCCATGCCATTTTCACCAGAAAGGCTCTGTCTTTATCTGAGACAACCCGCTCTGTGCTCAAAAGCGTGTAGGCCGGCCCCACGATAAGCGCAGAGGCCACTGACCACGGTATGGGTTTGACAGCTCCCAGCACTTGCCACGTGGCGTAGAGTGCCTCCCCCTGCAAATGAACGTTCTCCATCTGTTGTTTGATCGTTCCGAACTCTTCTTCCGTCTGGGCTTTGACCTTCAGTTCTTCGAAGAGGCGAAACAGGTCAGGATTGGCACTGCCCCAGCGTAACAAGCCATTGACGGAGGCCTTAATGGTATCTTCAGCGCTTGCGGTTTGAGGTGTGTTGCGTGTTTCTCTGGTCCACCCAGCGACAGCCTGATCCCACAGTGCGACGGCTATATCCGGTTTTCCCTTGAAGAAGTGATAGATGCTGCCAGTGGTCGCTCCGCTTTTATTGCGGATCTGCGCAATTGAGGTGCTTGTGTAGCCTTGTGCTAAGAACAGCTCCAGCGCCGCATCCAGTATGGATTGATATCTGTTGTTTTCATTGGCCACTAGAACACCATTCCAATTCCGACTAGAACAACGTTCTTATAGATGCTAGAACGTTGTTCTAATATATAGGGAGGCCGCTATGTCTGCAAACGAGAACCTCGCCAGTGCAAAGAGATTTTTAAAGACACTGGAAGAATTTGATATTGAAGCGCTGAAAAGCCTCTTTACCGAGGATGCAGAACAGAGTGAACTGCCGAACCAGCTCAAAGCACAGGGTGATCATCGAAAGATTGATCAACTGGCCGCTGACTTCGAGCGCTCCCGGCACATTCTCAGGAAACAAAGGTATCAGATCACCAACGAACTGGCTTCAGATGACCGGGTCATGCTTGAGTTCATCTGGGAGGGTGAGCTTGCGATTGCAATCGGAAAGCTATCACCTGGCGATATCATGCGCTCTCATAGTGTTGTGTGCATGGACTTTAAGGGTGGTTTGATACACCGCCAGCGCAACTATGATTGCTTTGAGGCGTTTTAGAAGTTGATGCCTTTTTTCAGGTGATTGGCGAGCACTTCCAGGCTCAGGTTTGCCATGCTGTAAAGGTCTTCGTGGGACATGCCATGCTGTACCATAATGGACAGGCCTTCAAAGACCGTTGCGTAAAACTTGGCCAGTGCTGTGGCCTCATCATCAGTGTTAAGCTCGCCTTTGCACTGAGTGAACTTGAAGATGAAGTGCTCCATGCCTTCGAGCTTCATCTTCCGCAGCTCCTCCGACAAGTCCGGGTCAAGCTCGACGATATCCATGAGGGTGTGGAAGCGCATGGCGGTTCCGGCATCATATTGCTCTCGGGAGAGTTCAATAAACTCGTAAAGCACAGCCTCAACTGCCGGATACAGCTCTGAGTGAAGTGCGAGAACGGACCTGAGCTGGCGATAGAACTTGGAGAAGTACCAACGCATTGCAGCAGCGCAGAACTGCTCCTTGGTGGCAAAATGCTTCTCGATAAAGTCTCTTGATGTTCCGCTTGCGACAGCGAGGTCTTCCAGTGTGGAATGCTGAAACCCTTGCAACATAAAAACCTTTACGCAGGAATCTAAGGCGGTTTCGAGTTCAGGTGATAACTCACCATCGCGTATGGGATCTAATGAGGACATGGTGCCACTATACGTTTTGAGTGGGGGGCAGCAATCTCGTTCTCCCGCTATGGGAAACGAGTACAAAAGAGGCTTCTCCCGTCTTGGTGGATTTCTTTCATCTTCTGTAAAGAGCTAAGGCAGTGAACGGAGGGAAGGCAGCGGAATTCACTTTGATTTCTTTTTGGAGCCCTTCTTTTTCTTGGGCTGTCCGTTCTTCATATGCAACTCCAGAACACCGAGACTCTCTATGGCAACCTTGTACATCAGGTCACACGGGGTTCCGTATTTGATCATTTCGTAAAGGCCTTCAATCACTGTCAGGAAATAGTGCGCCAATACCTCTATATCCGCATCATCCTTCAGCTCCAGCTGGCACTGTTTGAACTTGTCGAGAACCTGATGTTCCCAATCATCTTGCAGTTCCTTGAAGGATTCTTTGACGAAGTCATCCACGTTGGAGATGTCAATGAACGTGCGGACAAACAGTCCCTTGTTGGCGTGGACCTGATCGCAACTGATTTCGATGAAGGCAAACAGCACCGCTTCCATGGCCGAGTAAATGTCCTGGTGCATGGCCATTTCTGTGCGCATGTGGCGGCTGTACTTGATGTAGTACCAGCGCATGGCTGCAGCGGCGAGTTCCTGCTTGGAGGAGAAGTGTTCCTTCACGCAGTCACCCGAGCATCCGGCGGCTTTACCGATATCGTCCAGAGTGCAGGCTTCGTAGCCTTTGAGGAGGAAGACTTTGACGCATTGGTCGAAGAGTCTTTCTGCTTCTGGAGATACGTTTCCGGCTTCTATCTTATCGCACGGTTTCATGACCGCGAGTATATGATGTCAGTGCGTCTCCTCAACGCTGTTTTGGGCACATGGAAAACAACAGTGCAAAGACATAGGGCTTACTGCGCCTATAGTTTTCATGTTCTGTAAAGGAATTGTCAAACTGAGCGGTTTGCTCACTTTTGAGGGCTTGGCAAATGTTTCAAAATGCCAAATGTTCTTATTATGTTCTCACCGATATGCATTACGGATGCGTTTTGTATTTCTGTTAATTGATGCGGTAGGAATCCAAGACCTTCATACTCATATCAACCACGCGATAGAGCTGCTCTTTCTTGGCGCCGTCCTTACATTGACTGGCAAGCCCCTGCAGGGTTGCGGCATAAAAGCGGGCGAGCGTTTCGATATCAGTGCCAGCTTTGAGGCTTTCCTTGCAATCGGTGAGTTTGCGCGTAATTGCGGCGACCATGGTGTTGCGCAGATCGGTGATCTCTCTGGTCAGTATGCTGTCCTGGGTGGAGATTTCCAGCAAGCCTGAGGACAGCAAGCACCCATCTGACTCCGTTTTATCGCAGAGTACATCAACGCATTCGTAAAGAGCCACGCGAATGGCATCGCAGCAGTTGGAATGCATGGCAAAGCCAGAAAGCAACCTGCGGCCATAATTTTGCAGGTACCATCTTGTGGCAGCTGCATAGAGTTCTTCTTTATTGGAAAACGCCCCTTCTACAAACTCCTGAGGGACTCCCATTGCATCTACGACATCATCTAGGGAAGTGGACTCGTAGCCACGCTTCCAAAACATTTTGACAGAGGCTTCCAACATGGCCTCTATGTCCGGAGATATTGTTTCCACGTGCATTTCATCCTTTATAGGCATAAGTACATATTACGCGGCCCCAGATAAAGAACAACCGATTATTAACACTAGGAAAATTACGCTTAAGGCGAGCTGGATGAGATCAGAACAAATTGAGAAAATTGCTATGGGGAAGCCAGCATTTTTATCGTCTGCGCAGGGTTGATTTGACTAGAAAGGCGGGCTGACATTGAGGGGTGTCAGTCCGCCTTGTTTTGAATTTTTTGCTCACACGCCCTAGTGTATGACAGGCTGGTTTTCCAGTCTTTCAAGGCTGGCATCAGCGAGATTGTAAAGAGCTGTCCGGTCCACTCCATCACATGCCTGCTTAATCAGAATGGCCATGACTTCGGTATAAAACTCTGCGAGCTCATTTGGGTTGAAGCCGGAGGTGAAGCGCTGTTTGCAGTTCTCCAGCTTCTGGAAGATGCGTCCGTGCACCTGCTGCTTCAGATGCGCCATCTCCTTGGCAATGACGCCATCGGTGTCTGAGATTTCCATCAGCTCAACAGAGAGCAAGCTGCCATGAGGGCAATCATCTTCGCAAAACAGTTCAATGCATTCGTAAAGGGCAATGCGGATGGCTTCGACAGGATTGGAATGCATGGCAAAGCCAGAAAGGATCTGATGCTCGTATCTGGTCAAGTACCATTTGACCACATTGGAGAACAGATTGGCCGTGTCATGAAAGGTTTTGGATAAACGCTCTGTTGGCACGCCCGTCGCTGTGCTGATCTGTGCAAGCGACGTGGCTTCCACCCCGAAATTTGAGAACTCGTGGATAGAGGCTTCAAAGGTCTTTGTTAAACTGATCGGGGTCGGTCGGTTCGTCTTAACGGTCTCGATTTGCATCGAAAATCTCCCGTATCTTTATTGAACGAGTATTCAATCTTAGGCCCTTTTACGTATACAACAACGTACCCTCAGGCGAACGAAACTCATCCTTAACAAAGGGATGCCTGACCTCTCAGATTTAGGGAAAATTGGTGTAATCAAATGTTGTCATGTTATATTATTACGATATATTTTATCGATTCTGCATTCTGCTAAAGGTGTATGACCTAACGTCTGCTGTCATCGATTGTGGCGAGATTTCGATGGATTGTCGCAGCAAAATAGAAGCCTGTTACAAAAGTAATCAGGGCAATTGCGTGTCGAGATTAAAGCCGCGTGCCTGGGCTGGCCTTTATTCCCTATCCCAAACCCTCAGCTCAAAAAGCCTTGCGAAAAAATACAACTCAAGGGAAGCAAAAGTTGACAGGCACCCTCACCTAAAAAAAAGAGCCTGACAGATGCTTATTTCTGTCAGGCTCTTGGGTGGGAGTGTGCTGGACCTATTCATTTTCGGTAGGCTTCCAGAAGCTCCAGGCTTAAATCTGCCACGCGGTAGAGTTCATCACTTGGGATACCGTCTGCGGCCTGGCTGGCAAGGCCTCTGAGCGTTGTGATGTAGAAGCGCGCCAGTACGGGGATGTCCGCTCTATCCTGCAAGTGGGTCTTGTTGCTGTTCAGCTTCATCAAGATGGTAGCGTAGACCTTGCGGCGCAGAGACAACAGCTCAGAGATCAGGATACGATCGCTGTTGTTGACGGCGGCTAGTGCGTAAGACAACAGCTTGGCGTGCTCACACTGCTTGTTGCAGAACAATCCGATACATTCATAGAGCGCACCGCGAATGGCTTCTGTTGGATTGGAGTGAAGCGCAAACTCTGACAGGAGTTGCCGTCCGTACTGATCCAGGTACCACATCACCGCTGTGCGATAGAGGTGTTCTTTACTCTCAAAGTTCTCATTGAGGAAATGATAGGAAACACCGGACTGGCGGCACACATCATCAATGGACGTGCGGTGGACACCGAGGCGCCAGAACACTTTGAGGGATGCTTTGAGTGCTTCCTGCATTGACTGCGGGAACGTCTCGGTGAAGTTAATGGTATCAATATCCATCATCGGCCTCCCTTGGCGTTGGACAATCCATACGAAAAGCATAGGTGACGGGAGGTTTGGAACAACAAACTCAAGAGTGCATGGGAAACACCCTTAACATTTTCATTCGCGATGCTCTGATATATTATGTAAATGACATTCTTTAGTTTGCGTAATATTGCAAAATAAAAAAGGTGTGATTGCGTAATTTTATTAGCAAACCACACCCTAAAACACACTTCAGATCCGTATTTTCCCCTAAAAGCGGCGACAGGCCTGCAAAACACTCAAACTGTGATCTGCGATTTTATGCAGTTCTGTCGGGCAGTTAACGTCTCTTGCCTGAACTGCCATGCCTTGAATTGTGGCACCAAAGAAGCTGGCAAGGGCCTGAAGGTCAGTTCCTTCAACAAACTGCGTTTCACAGGCTTTGAACTTATCTGCGATGATCTTGATGGTTTGCTGGCGCAGATCCGCCAATTTGCGTGCCAATGCGCCTTGAGCATTAGAACTTTCGACCAATCCAGTGGCGATCATACAACCAGAAGGATGGTCTCCACCGACGAAAACCTCCACACATTCGTAAAGAACGGTCCGGATCGCCTCATAAACACAGGAATGCAAAGCAAGGCCAGACAACATTTGCCGGCCATAGCTTGCCGAATATCTGTCGATAGAAGCAAGGTACAGTTCCTCCTTGGAGGAATACGCTGCATACAGACTTGGTGGTGTAATACCCATTGCCGTGACTAGCTCATTTATCGAAGTCGCTTCATAGCCCTGTTGCCAGAACAGGATACTTGCGATCTCCAGTATTTTATCTTTATCCAACCGACGGGGTCGACCGCGGGGGGCTTTTTCCATTTCCATAGCGATCACTATATATATATTGATTGAAATTTTAATCAATCATAGTTTTACCAAGGGTATTCCTTGGGTTTCCGGCATTATATCACTGCCCTCACCCACACATTACTGATGCATATCAAACTGTTATGCAAAAGCCCGTAGCTCATTTTGCGGTGTTTTCACGCCTGTCTCTCCGGCTAAGGTATAATGACAGATTGTCGCAACCCCTTGCGATCTGCAGAGGCGTTCCCCAACACCACAGAGATAACGAGATCCAGTGTTCAGCTTCCACCATCACGTATGAAATCAGGAAATCTCCTGCCTCGCCCCACAAAAAAAGAGCGGCACTGAGGCCGCTCTTGATGTTGCTTTTGCTTTGTGGTGTAGCGTTGGTTACGCCTTAACAGCCGCAGAGAGGCCCAGCAGGCTTTTGGAATCGAGCACGTTGTCCAGGTTGGCCTGAACTTTAAACATTCCACCTTCACCGACCTTATAACCAGCAACGCCGGTGCAGGCTTTTTGTACGGTCTTACCGCCCATCACTTCAGAGGACAGGCTCATCAGAGCGTTTTGTGCTTCAGTCCGCTGGCCGTAGATCTGAGGTACAAGAGACTTCTCATTTTCTGCGCGCCCTGCATTCAGGCTCTCTACTTCCATGAGACGCGCTTTGACGGCGGCATCCAGATAACCTGTGCGATCCTTACCAGACATGCAGTTGATTGCTGGAACAGCTCCGGTTTCATTGGCAATCAGGTTTACCAGCACAGCGACACCGTATGCATTGCCTGCGGAACGGCGCTGCTTGCCATCATTGACCGCTTCATGCAGCTGGGTGCTGTAACTCTCAAGACGGGCAACTTTACCTGGATCGTTGGCCCCTATTGCATCGGCTTTAGCCTGCTCCACCATTTCGTCCAGTTTACCAATGAGCGGTTCGTTGTGGTTGTCAGCCCATTTCCAGCCGGTGAGACGATCCCCCAGATGTTTGCCGATGCTCCCAGAGAACAGTCCCAGTTTCGCGAAACCATTGACACCCATGCTAAATGGCAGCACTTCAACATCTACATTGACTTCAGTAATGCCCTCATCCGGCAGATCAACCATAATGGTTTGCTCCCCCTGGGCTCGGCCCCACGCTTCTTGCTGGCCGGTCTCGTAGGTTTTTGCTTTGGCCGCTGCAGTCAGTAATGACGTTGAAACAATCTTCAGCGGAAATGGTTCACCCGGGTGGTTTGTACGCCACTGGACAATATCAGAGGCCTTTGTAGACGCCGCCGCTGTTACCACTTCCTGAGTTCGGGTGTCCGCGCCCTCTTTAGCCAGCTCAGCATCATGTTTGACGCCAAATGGGTAGTTCACACCGTGGCGAACTGCAGCATAGGATGTAGATTCACCTTTCAGCTCACTGACCCAGAGATTGACAGCGTGATCTGTCTCTGATGTTGCCGTGGAGCTGATGCCGTGCTTTTCACTGGTCTGATAACCAACCTCCAACGCACCCAGTTTTGCGGCAGGTGTGGTGGTAGCTGTGAACGAGCGCTCCGTCGGTGTGGCATCACCAGAAGCGCCCAGTTCTCTTTGAGTTGCGGCATCCAGTTTGACGGTCTCCGTGGTGGTTTGCCAGTTGGCCTTTGTCGTGTTCAGAGTCTGAGTGATGTGTGCGGACAAGTGCTGCTGAAACTCTTTCTTCAGCGTTTTGATATCACTCTTGGATAGTGTTGTCCCCTCAGCAGAAGCTGCCAGTTTGTAAGCTGAGATGACTTCCTTCTGGATGTCTTTGTTCAGCGCTTTGGACGCCTTGGCAACACTCTTGATGTCACTCGGATTCTCATCAATTTTCGCTTGCAGCCGATCAAACGCTTCGTTGATGCCTCCGTTTGCTTTGATCTCGAAGACGAACCTGTCGCCACGTACCTCGGCTCCCAGCAGTTGTTCAACTGCGTGCTTTGCAGCTGGTCTTACATGGGTTTCGGCCCGTTCCTTGATGTTATCAACGGATGTCGCAAGGCTCTTGTTGTTTTCGGTAAACTGAGCTGTTTTTGTGTTAACCAACTGCTTGGTGGCACCCGCTGCAGCCGGAGCGGTTTCCGCTTGGGATGCACGTGAACTGCCGGTAAAAAACGCCTTAATGCGTGTCAGGACGCTCTGGGTCTCTCTGCCCTCTGCCGGGGTATTTACACGTGCTGCCAAGCTGTGGTGGGGAGCGCCTGAGAGTTTTTCTCTGACATATGCAACAATTTTATACAGGCCGCCATCATGGCTCCGCACTTCAGTCGATTTTACGGCTGTGTTTTCAGCAGCATTGGTATTTGCCTGATTTACAGATGTAGTTTCAATAGGTTGGACAGTTGTCGATGCCGCGACCGTCGGAATTCCCATGCCTAGTTCCCTTAGTTTTGTCTTTTAGCGGCGCTTTGAGCGCGTTCTTGAGACAAAGCATATGGAAAGCTGAGAGGCGTGATGTGCCCTTTGGCACGCCTGTGGGTTGATTGTCTCTGTTAGACAGAGTTCAAATCAAACATCCCGTTTAAAGGAGCACCCGTGTCGAACTTTCAAACAGCCGCTAATGAATTTCTGGAAAGCATTGATTTAAGCCCGATGCTGGAGGATGACCTTGACGGCGAACTCGTGCTTGAAATTAATCAGAATTTTTCTCTGGTATTCGGCTTTGATCAGACTACTGAAACGTGCGTGCTCCGCATTCTCTTCAATGACTTACCGACTGATACCCGCGTTCTCACCGAGCTGCTGCAAAACAGCAATACGCTTGATGTGGCTGGTTATAATCTGACCTTTGGCCTTGAGGTTGCTCATTCCTCAGCCTATGGCGAAATCCGCATCCCAGACAGCGATATCGACGTTACGCATCTGAAGCAGGTCTTCCCGGTCTTCCTTCAGGTCTCAGAATGGTATGCAGAAGTTAAAGCTGGTGCGGCGCCTGAGCTGTCGAGCCAGGACCACCCGCAAATGTGGATGTAACTCCTGAGACTGGCCTCGTGCTTTTGAGCCAGAGATAGCGCAAAAACAAAGCCAGCTCCGCACAAACGGAGCTGGCTTTGCTAAATTCACCCGGTTTGCTGAGATCAGCGCATGGCTTCTACAGCTGCCTTTGCGCAGGCTGCGTCATTTTCCATGGAGCTGCCCGCAACACCGATCGCGCCAACCAGAGCGCTTTCGCCCTTGATGATCGGCAGACCGCCAGCAATGCCCAGAATGCCCGGGAACTGTTTGAAGACCGGTGCCTTCTCCAGAACTTCGTTCACCTGCTCTGTTGGCATGCCCCAGGACAAAGATGTGTTTGCCTTGAGCGTTGCGCCTTTGTAGCTGGCAGGCAGAGCCTCATCCATGCGTGCAGACGCCACAACATCCTCTCCCCGATCCAGAACAACGATGGACATGTTCCAACCGTTTTCCTTCGCCAGAGTCACACAAGCGCTTACGCCTTTGCCTGCTGCATCAAGGCTCAAATAAGGACGAGTATGGTCCTGAGCGGTTGCCGCGCTTGCCACCAGTGCCAGAGATGCCCCTAAGAGAAGCGATTTTGCATTAATATTCATGAATTTATCTCGCGTTCCATTTTCTCACGTGCGCGCGGACTTAATTTTAAAATTGTGTCCGAAGCAAGGGAGCCCAGCGCAAACCTGAGTTTATCCAGTAACTTTTATGAATTGTCTGCCGACATAACGGAATCTTTGACAAGAAAAGACCCGCCTGACGCAATCAAGCGTCAAGCGGGCCTTTTTTGAATTCAGCAGACAGCTGAAATCGATGAGCTAAATTAGCCTACGACTTCGGTGCCGGAGAACCAGTAAGCGATTTCTTCAGCAGCTGTTTCAGGAGCGTCAGAACCGTGTACGGAGTTTTCGCCGATGGACAGAGCGAATTCCTTACGGATGGTGCCTTCAGCAGCATCTGCAGGGTTGGTTGCGCCCATAACTTCACGATTTTTCGCGATTGCGTTTTCGCCTTCCAGAACCTGAACGATGGTTGGAGCGGAAGACATGAATTCTGTCAGTTCACCAAAGAAAGGACGCTCTTTGTGTACTGCATAGAAACCTTCAGCTTCACGCAGGGACATCCAAACGCGCTTGGATGCAACAACGCGGAGGCCAGCTTCTTCGAGCTTAGCGGTGATAGCACCGGTCAGGTTGCGTTTGGTTGCGTCCGGCTTGATCATGGAAAACGTGCGTTCAATCGCCATCGTTATTACCTGCAGTTTGTCACGAGCTTCCGAAGGGCAGCTCTCATTAAAAATCTTTTTCCTGTAGCGCCTTAAAGAAGCACCACAAAGGTTCGCGCGAGATATACTTAAACTCTCCCTTAAAAAGCAAGAGGGTATATCCGTATTCCCACGTTGTCCTGCGTGAAAACTGCAGAAAACAGGCGATTATGACTCATTGATGACGGTTGTAGCGCTGTTGCCTGCCCCAAGCTGAGGCAACCCTCCCGTCTCTTCCGTATGGGCCCCTTTGATTTTGGGGGAGGTTATCCCAAGGACACAATGACGCAAACGCGGGCTTTTGGCGAAAAGAGTTGAGGTTCCAACACGTTCTGGCTCTGCATGGGTCAGATACGTCTTTCGGGTTGCGACTACACGTCTCCCCCTGCTGCTGGTTTTGTTTGAGGTGGGTCAATTTATAGAGGTTCAAAGGCGTGCATTGTTCCTACAACAGACATAGCAAGAGGACACCCCTATGAAAGCAGCATTTGTAATGTATGCCTCCTATAACAAGTGGGCCAACGATCTATTGCTTCAGGAATGCGACCAGATCCCCTCGGAAGAGTACCACCGTGATCTTGGCGTTTATTTCAATTCCATTCATGGCACCATGGATCACCAGTATGTGGCAGATAAGGTCTGGCTCTACCGCTTTACCGGCCAGGGCGACCCGATTGACAGCCTTGACGAACAGTTGACCGGTGACCTTGCAACCTTGAAGGAAAAGCGCCGTCTGCTGGACGACCGTATCTGCTCCGTGATTGATCAGATGCAGGAGAAAGACTTCCTGCGCACGATTATCTATCGCACTGTGCGCAAGCCGCTGGTGATGCAGCAGCCCCTTGGCGCGGCGCTGTTCCACTTCTTCAACCACCAAACCCACCACCGCGGACAGGTGCACGCCATGCTGACCCAGTTGGGCCGCACTCCAGCGGCGCTGGACATGATCTACTTCCAACGTGAGACCGGTCAATGGATGGCGAAAGAAGAGGACATGATTACCGCCTGATCGATCCTTCCCCCGGTTCAGTGGAGGTCCTCTTGTCTCTCCCTGAATGCAAAACATAAAGCAGTTTGCCGTTCTCACTGAACAGGCAAACTGCTTTTTTTGTCAGCCCGCATATACGCTCAGTGAGAGCGCCAGCGTGATCAACACAAATAGCATGATCACCAACGGCATACAGAAGCGCAGCCATGTATGGTAAGGCACGCGCCCAATCGCCAGACCGCCCATCACCACAGCAAAAGTTGGGTTGAACAGGTTCAGCAACCCGCTGGCTGATTGAAAGGCTGTCACGACAAACTCCGCCCCTACATTTGAGAAACCTGCAAGCGGCGCCATGATGGGCATGGAGAGAACGGCCAGCCCTGATGAGGATGGGACGAAGAACGACAACATCAGCTCCAGCCAAAAGACCACGTTGATGAAAGCAACTTTGCTCAGTCCGCTCAGGACTTGCTCTGACCAGTGGAGCACGGTGTCCGTAATTGAGCCTGCGTCCATGACCACAACAATACCACGTGCCACACCGATAATGAGCGCGACGCCCAGAAGATCCTTCGCACCATCAAGGAAGTTGTCTATATAGGCGTGCTCTCCCATACGGGTGATGAAGGCAATCAAGATAGATGAACCGAGAAACAAGGTCGACATTTCGGCCATCCACCAGCCCAGCGCGGACACGCCATAGACCAGCATGCCGAATGAAGCCGCAAAGATGACCAGCACTCTGGCGTGTGTGTGGGTGAACTGCGGCAGTTCATCTATGGTCACCCCATGCAGGAAGTGCTTTTCGTTGTCTTTTTGCATATCCGCAGTCAGGGACCTGGAGTGGTCCGCTTTGACCTTGGCAGCGTAACGCATGACCCAAAACACGCAAAAGCCCCAGCCTATCGCAAGGATCATGAGCCTTAGGCCAATGCCCTTGGTAAACGGGATGCCTGCCGCATCAGAGGCTATGGCGGTGGCGAAGGGGTTGATGGTTGAGCCCAGAGTCCCCATGCCCGCACCTAGCATGATCACGGCGACGCCAGTGAGAGAATCGTACCCTGCCCGGATCATGATGGAAATCACAAGGGCATAGAAGGCCAGCGTTTCCTCTGCCATGCCATCAACTGTGCCACCTAAAGCGAACAGGGCCATCAAAATGGGGATCATCAATCTTTCCCGCCCTTTTAGTGCAAGCATGACATGAGCTATTCCGGCATCGATTGCTCCGGTACGCTTGACCACCATGAGATAACCGCCGATGACCAGCACAAAGACGGCAACATTGATGGCATTGGCCTGTCCGGTCTTGGGGTTATAGAGGCCTGCGATCGGCGCCATGAGAACATCTATGGGGCCTTGCGGGTTTCTTGCCACTTCATGATAGCTGCCTGGCACCGGCACTTCCTTGCCCAGCTCTGCGTTCAACGTGCGATCATATGTGCCCGCCGGTATGAACCAGGTTGCTATTGCAACCAGAATCGTTAGCGTGAACAAAATTGTAAACGCGGTGGGGAATCTGGATTTTGACATGAGAAGCGCCCGAATGATGGTGGTGACCGTCCTTTGCGTTGCTTGTGATTAAAGCTGCGAATTCTGCTGTTTGGCACTCCCCTTTTCAAGGGGAGAACAAAGCGCTTTTCTCCGTTGCATCTGGCCTAATTTCTGGGGTGGTTTTATGGGCTCTTCAAAGAAGATCATTGTGGAGATTGATGGGGCGTCTCTTCCAGAGGATGTTGCTGCCACCTTTAGTGCTTATCCGGAGGACAAACGCATGCGCCTACTGGAGCTGCGTTCTTTGATTATTGACTGCGCCCAGCGTCTCTTTGGCCCTTCCTCTTTCACCGAGACCCTGAAATGGGGCGAGCCATCCTACCGTCCTTTGCCCAAACACGGCGGCAGCAGCGTACGCCTGCATTGGAAGCCCAAGTTTGGCAATCGGGTCGGGCTGTTCGTTCATTGCCAGACAACGCTCATCGCCGACATGCGCACGCTTTATGGCGATATGCTCTCATTTGAGGGAAATCGGTGTTTGTGGGTGCCCTCGAAAGACGATTATCCGCGTGATGCGGTTGAGCATTTTGTGGCTGAGGCGTTCAGGTATGGGAAGAAGGCTTAAGCCTGAGAACCGCTTACCTTGCCAAATCAGGACAAATCCGCATAGTTGTTGCCTTAGCTTTTCTAAGTCGCTTTTCAGTATTCACTGGGAGGCTTTTCATCTCATCAAGTGTTCCAGTAGCTGTGACGGAAATGCTTCCGGCTCGCCAACGTCACTTCTCGCTTAGCAGATAATCGAGGCAGCGGATTGTGCTGCCTGATAATTGGTGCGTTATGACGAACGATCAAATTGGCATTTCCATGCGCATTGGCGCGACAGTTTTCTTCACCCTGATGGTGTTGTGTGTGAAGCTGACTTCTGGAACAATCCCACTTGGACAGGTGGTTTTCTTCCGCAGTGTGATTGCCTTGATCCCACTGGTCCTCTTCTTGCGGCTCACAGATGACTTTCCCGGCGGGCTCAGTACCAAGCGGCCTTTTGGGCATGTTACGCGCTGTTTATTTGGGGCGGCGGCGATGTTCGCCTCGTTTGCAACCATCCGGTACCTTCCTATCGCAGAAGCAACGATCATTGGGTATGTGACGCCTATCTTCACGATGATATTGGCGCGTATCGTTTTGGCGGAACAGGTGACTGCAACGCGTTGGATCGGCGTAGCACTCGGCTTTTCCGGCATTTTGACACTGGTCCTGCCAGACCTGACGGGTACTAAGGCCAATGAAGAGTATCTCATTGGTGTTTCGCTTGGCTTCATCACGGCGATGCTTACGTCAGTGGCTATGATACAAGTTCGTAGCCTAACCAAGACTGAGAATGCTGGCGCGATTGCTTTTTACTTCGCCTTCACCTGTGCGGTGCTCGGAGCTGCGACTTTTCCTTTGGGATGGTCTGCACCAAGCATGGAGGAATATGCCTTGCTTGTTGGAGCAGGTTTTGCTGGTGGCATTGCGCATATTCTGATGACACTGGGTTACAAGTACAGTGAAGCCTCCAAGCTGGCTCCCTTTGAGTATCTTTCCCTTGTGTTTGCTGTGCTGGCGGACTTGATGATCTTCGACATTGTTCCAGCCAGCAATTTTTATGTGGCCGCTGCCTTTATCTTCACATCTGTGAGTTTTGTGGCTTTAAAAGACCGGCGAAAACCTAAGCCAGCACAGACCTGACAATCCTCATAGATCCAGGGGACCGTTGCCTATGTGCCGAGTGCATGTACAAATTTGCGCGCAGCGGTGTTTCTCCCCTTGCTAAACAAGAGGTTTGCGGGCAAACAGCGTGGCATGCTTCAGGTTTCTAATCTTACATATCGCATTGCCGGGCGTCTTTTGATCGACAATGCCTCCGTTACTATTCCAAGTGGTGCGAAAACCGGTCTGGTTGGGCGCAACGGCGTGGGCAAGTCTACGCTGTTTAAGCTGCTGTGCGGTGAGTTGTCCGTTGAGAGCGGCAGTGTGCATATGCCACAAAAGGCGCGCGTGGGTCAGGTGGCTCAGGAAGCGCCGGGCACGCAGGAATCGCTTTTGGAAGTGGTTTTGGCAGCTGATACGGAACGCACGGCTCTTTTGGCTGAAGCCGAAACAGCTGAGGATGCGCACCGGATTGCAGAAATTCATACGCGTTTGGTCGATATTGAGAGCCACAGCGCTGAAGCGCGGGCCTCAGCTATTCTGAGCGGATTGGGCTTTTCTTACGATGAGCAGCAGCAGCCATGCGCAAACTTCTCCGGTGGTTGGCGTATGCGTGTTGCGCTTGCAGCCCTGTTGTTTTCCAAACCAGACTTGATGCTGCTTGATGAACCTACCAACTACCTGGACCTTGAAGGCACCATGTGGCTGGAGAACTTCATTGCGCGCTACCCGTACCAAGTTGTTTTGATCAGCCATGATCGCGACTTGCTCAACAATGCGGTTGATAGCATCGTGCATATGGATGCAGGCAAGCTCACCTTCTATCGCGGTGGCTATGACAGTTTTGACCGTCAGCGCCGCGAAACCATTTTGCTGCAGAAGAAGGCGGCTGATAAGCAGGAAAAGGCGCGCAAGCACATTCAGAGCTTCGTTGACCGTTTCCGCGCGAAGGCCACCAAAGCAAAGCAGGCGCAGTCCCGCATCAAGATGCTTGAGAAGATGCAGCCGATTTCCGTGTTGGATGAAGGATCAGGGCTGGAGCTGCACATTCCACAGCCTGAAGCCAAGCTTTCTCCGCCGATCATTAAGCTGGAACAGGCTTCTGTTGGCTATGATGACACGGTGATCCTGAAAAACCTGACGCTGAATATTGACCATGATGACCGTATTGCTCTTCTTGGTGCCAATGGTAACGGTAAGTCGACCTTCGCCAAGCTGATTGCAGGGCGTCTTGGTTTGATGTCTGGTGATATGACCAAGGCCACCAAGCTGAGCACTGCGTTTTTTGCGCAACATCAGCTGGATGACCTGATGCCGGAGAGCAATCCGATTGAGCATGTGCGGCCACTGATGCCGGGCGCGTTGGAATCCAAAATCCGCGCTCGTGTGGACCGGTTTGGTTTGCCGACAGACCGGATGCTGACCCCTGCCAAGGATCTTTCCGGTGGGGAGAAAGCCCGGTTGCTGTTGGGTCTTGCCACGTTCCACGGCCCGAACCTTGTAATCCTCGATGAGCCGACCAACCACCTTGATATCGACAGCCGCGAAGCCCTTGTGCACGCGATCAACGATTATGATGGTGCGGTCATTCTGATCAGCCATGACAGGCATCTAGTAGAGGCCTGTGCAGACCGGCTGTGGCTGGTTGCCGATGGTGGTGTTAGAAACTTTGACGGCGACATGGCGGAGTACCGCAAATTGATCCTAAAGGGCGACACTGGCTCCAAGTCCAAGGTCGCAGTCGATGAGGACAGCGAGAAAGCGAATGCGCAGGCTCGCCGTAAGGAAGCAGCTGAGCGCCGCGCCAAAACCGCTCCGTTGAAGAAGAATATTGAAGCTGCGGAAAAAGAGATCTCCAAGTACCAGAAGTACATCAAAAAGCTTGATGCCCTACTGGCTGATCCTCGCATCTACACCGAGGCACCGGACAAAGCAAAACAACACGCCATCCGCCGTGCCGCCTATGTAAAGGTGCTGGAAGAGACCGAAGAGAACTGGCTGAAGATGTCTGCCGAACTGGAAGAGCTGACAGGCAGGTGAGGCTTTGGCCTCGCTAGAGTTTTATGGAGTTGAAAAGGTGTTCTATTTGTGGAACGACAACCCTCATTGAGATCACCTGATTAAAGTTTCCACCGTGACCAATGCTATTGCGCTTCTCTAGATATTTTCGAGTTCGCGTTTCCACCTGACTGTTTTGAGGAAATATCCATCGGACTTTCTCCATAAAATGGGCTTCTTTTAGTTCTGGCTTCTGTTTTTGAACTTTTTCGTTTATTCGCCCCTCTAAGCGCGTAAACAGATATAAAAAGTACGCCTGATCATTGTGGATCTTCTTCTGATTACAGATTTCAGCCGTTCCCGATTCTTTGCTTTGCACAGCTGCCATGTGCTGCGTTGCTAAGAAATCACTCAGCTCACTGTAAAGATCTTTCAACTCAGAAAATGTAGGGGACATTAAGAAAGCAACCGTTCGACAACCTCATGGTCAAAAGGTTTAGCCTCCCAGCTCCCCGGGGCAAATACCTGCCAATTGGGGGGCTGTCCAACTTCAGCCTCATCAATCAACTCATAGGCTCCATTATGCGTAAGGATATCCATCCGACCATTGGCGCCTAATACCCATAAACCAATGGGTTGAAAGGAAACAATCAGGCCCTTACCTCTACCCACGTTGAGTACGGGCAGCATGACAGGCTCTAGACCCGCGTCATGCATGGGCTTTTCAAAGAGCTTCGCAGTCATATTTTCTGATAGCCACAACTCTGAGTGCTTTTCTGCGCACTCTGCGATGTGTGCATATAAATCACTTATTCGTTGCTGCCAGTCTTCAATACGCGAGGCAATTTCTTTTTGATGATCCTGCGGCATTTCAACCTTCGGTCGTTCAAGTACTGCTGCAGCAACCATACTATGAGCTCCCTAAAAACAGGCGTAGAAACAGGTTCAAATTCATCTAACCACATTAATCCGTCTGGCGCGTAAATGTTAGTCCTGCAATTTTGACAGAATCTCACATCACACAACAAGCCTGAAAAAAAATAAAAATCGATAAAATTAGATAGTAATACCTTTTAAGTATCAGCACCTTACAGAGACATTCTAGCAAATAGTTTCACCAGCTTCACAAACTGATTCAAGTGAAACGCTCACACCATGTTAGGCCTCGGAAACGAGTTTTGACAGGGCTTTCACTCGGTCGCTCCTCGAACCTGTCAGCTCCACCGTTTCGGGCAGGACATCCAGCAATCCGAGCGCATCGTCGCGGAGGATTTCCTTCAGGCAGATGTCGGTTTGCTTCCGGAGTTTAGGATATTCGATAGTGGTGGTGATCTCATCTGGTGAGGTGAGCGGAAGGAAGACGATCAGGTCCAGTGTGGTGACGGCTTGTTCGATTTGTCTCAGGAGTTGGCCTGAAGGTTCCCATTCATCACCTTCTTGTTCACTCAACACGTCCAGATAGGCGATGAAGTCCAGCGGGCAGCGGTCAAAGATTATGTTTTGCTCTGCGCTGGCAGTAAGGATCGTTTTCAGGTTGTGGCTCAGCTGCTCTGTGAAATCTTCGATGGAAGGCTCAGCCGAGAGTGCAACGCCCTGTTCTGCCAGCTCCCAATAGGGTTCCTGAACGGCTTCATAGTTCCGATGTTGATCGACAAAATCTTCTATGAGTGTCGTTTTGCCGATGCCGTGGGTTCCTGTGATTGCGACCCTCATGTTGCCCCCTTAAAGACAAAAGCGCCTCTCTCCATACCCGGAGTGAAGCGCTTGATTATCTGGTTGTTATTTGCAGGCGCGATATCTTAGGTGCTGCGTTTTAGTTCCAGCCAGATGTGTGGGATCTTGCGGCCATCATCTTTGTGTTGGACGAAGGTTTTTCTCGCAGCCTCTTCGAAGTCGTCACCGTAATATTCAGCGATCTCTTCGTCGGTCAGCGGCCATGGCGGGCCTGAGCGTTCGCCGGTGCCATCATAGTACCGCCCGAGGATAATCAGCGTGCCGCCGGGGGCGACGAGGCTTTTGAGTGGCTTTACCACATCACCGCGCATTTCAATTCCGATGGCCTGCAGGGTAAAGCATTCGTAGACCAGATCAAACTTGCCAACCCAATCTGCAGGTGGGTTGAACAGATCCGCACAACGAAACTCGATTTCACCAGTTGGGAAGCGCTTTTGCGCCCATTCTATTGCCGTGGGCGCTACGTCGAAGGCGGAGGTTTTCCAGCCTGCCTCATACAAAGCATTGGCGTTGTCGCCCAACCCGCAGCCCACATCCAGTGCGGTGCGTCCCTCGCCCTTGTTATGTTCCAGCCATTCCACCAATGGTGCTTTTGGCTTCAGCTCGGCCCACGGGATCTCGTTGGTGTCGCCATCGGCAGTGGTGTAGACCTGCTCAAACCAGCTTTTGCGGTTTTCCCAGCCTCTACCATTTGCGCCTTCCAGCGTATCCAGACGCGCGCGTAGTTGTTTTCGATGGTCTGTGTCGTCAGTGGTCATGCTTTACGATCCCATCCGCCATTGTCGGTCTGCGCCCAGTATGTGAGTTCATGGTCGCCGTTTTTGACCTCCAGCCAACGCTGCCGGGCCTCTTGCAGGGCATCCTGATCGTTGCCGTCAAACATGTAAACGACGCGCTTGTACTGCGCCGGATCTGGCAGAGGCGCGCGGTCTACCAGAAAGCGGACAATTGCCTCATTGGGATTGTCGTTTTCTGTTGTCAGGTAGATGGGCTGAAATTCCGGATGGCCTTCCTTTTTGGTGCCGTGAGGCAGGAAAGCATCGTCAGAATAAGTCCAGAGATAAGAATCAATGGCATCACACCGTGCTTCCGTTCCAAACTGGATGGTGACAACCCATTCTCTCTCCAAACACTTTTCAAGGAGAGTGGGCAATGCCCGTTCCAGCGGAAATTTAGAGAGCTGGTAGAACAGCACTTCACTCATATTCTGGTTTCCCGTTTATCCGGCAGGCTTTTTGCGTCCTGCAGCCCGATACGTCGTGCGTCGCATGCTGCATCAGGCTGCGCATGGAATATGTAAAGCCCAAATCACAGTGTTTCTCAATTGACCACATTTTATCCTAAAAATTGTCGTGAATGATCCCAATTACATCGGGATATTCATAGGAATCGTTGATAAACCCAACCCAGACGCTTTAAAGGGCTAGACTTAACCTCATTCCTGGGGAATTTCGGTGTGGTGTTAAGCTTAGCGAAACCGACGCCAAATTATGGAGGGTGAAATGCTCTTATCTCTGTGGTGTTGTGGGACCGCAGGCATTGTATATTTAGGAAACGACCAAATGGCAGCGCGTATTGTATTGTTTTTTGCTCTTGTATCCGGTCTTGTTGGCGTAACTGCTGCAGTGGGTGCAATGCTTCCAGAAGCCTCCAGCTCCTGTACTCATTATCAGACCTGCTGATTGACTGGAAAGACAACTAATTCTTTCAAATATAAAATTTTCTTTGAATATTGCGCTTAGCGCGTTGAACTCTTTTAAGATCTAGAATGCCCCTCTTCAATTTGAAGTGGGGTTCTTTTTTTGCCGTCATAGAGAAGTCGCTGTAGTCTCAGTGATGAGCAGTAAAAAAGGCCAGCCACAGCTTCTGTGACCGGCCTTTTTTCATTTAATTAAGCGCAGGCATTTTGCTGCCTGATGCAGGGCTTAGCCTTCGTAATGATCTTTGATCATGCGGTTCAATGCGCGCACGCCGAAGCCAGATGCCCAGCCCTGAGAGATTGTGTTTTTCTTGGAGCCCATTGCTGTGCCGGCCACATCGATGTGTGCCCACTTGGCCTCATTCGTGTGACGCTGCAGATAAACAGCTGCAGTGCTTGCACCACCCCAACGGCTGCCGCCAGTGTTGCGCATGTCTGCATTTGGAGTGTCGACCATCTTGTCGTACTCATCACCCAATGGAAGACGCCACATTTTTTCAGCAGTGGTTTCACCAGCTTCGCAGATCTGCGCAGCCAGCTCATCATCAGCAGAGAAGACACCTGCGCGGTGGCCGCCCAGAGCAACCAGACAAGCGCCAGTCAGGGTTGCGAGGTCTACCATGAACTTCGGTTCAAAACGGCTTTGCGTGTACCAAAGCGCATCACCCAGCACCAAGCGGCCTTCTGCATCGGTGTTGAGGATTTCAACGGTCTGACCAGACATGGTTTTGACGATGTCGCCCGGACGGATCGCGTTGCCATCTGGCATATTTTCCACCAGACCCAGCACGCAGATTGCGTTGACTGCAGCTTTACGGCCAGCAAGAGCTTTCATGAGACCGATGACAGCTGCCGCGCCGCCCATGTCACCCTTCATGTCTTCCATACCAGCGCCCGGCTTCAGGGAAATACCACCTGTATCAAACACAACGCCTTTACCAACGAATGCGATTGGAGCTTCGCCTTCCTTGCCACCATTCCATTTCATGATAGCCAAACGGGAAGGACGAACAGACCCCTGACCAACGGCCAGTAGCGCATTCATGCCCAGTTCCTGCATCTCGGCTTCGTCAAGGATCTCAACTTCCACGCCGAATTCAGAGAGCTGTTGTGCTTTTGCGGCGAACTCAACCGGGCCAAGCGTGTTGGCAGGTTCATCAACGAGAGTACGTGCTAGGAGTGTACCTTCTGCAACAGCTTCAGCCTCTGCCCAGAGAGGCTCAACAGCTGTGGCATCTTTCACCTTCAGCGTGATTTCGCAGGCTTTGTCGCCGTCTGCTTCTTTCTTAACAGTGCGGTAGGTGTCGAACTTGTAGCCACGCAGCAAAGCGCCCTGCGCAAAATCTGCTGCCTGCTGAGCAGTTGCTGCTGCAGGGAAGGTTACTTCTGCACCTTCTGCTTTGAGCGCTAGCAATTTGCCCGCAACTTCACCGCCCAGATTAACCCAGTCCTGCTCTTTCAGATCGTCAACTTTGCCAAGGCCTGCAACGATCAAGCGGTCTGCATCCATACCTTCTGGAGCGAGCAAGTGCATGATGCCGGACTTCTTACCTGTGAAATCAGCAGTTTTTGCAGCGCGCTCAACAGTCTTTCCAGCAGAGCCCATCACACCCTCAGCTTCTGCTGCAAAGCTGAGTTCTTCACCTGCAAAGACGACCTGAACGGGTGCGGTTGCATCAGAATACTGCGCGATCTTAATGGATGTGAATTGCGTCATTATGTCGTTTCTTTCCTCGGGATGACCTGCGATAGGCAATTTCTAGCAGAATATGCTAGCGACCACAGGCGGACGCGTGGTCCAGCTACTCTTAAAATTCATGGCAGAACATGGCGCGATAATGGTCCCGTTTCAAGGCTATGTGAAGAAACTTGCGAGTTTATTCATTAAAAGATCCGGTGATCCGGCTTTCTGCCGTATTCCGTGTTATTGAGTGGACTTGAATCATTTTGCGGCTTGGCCTCTCCCATAACGAACAAGAAAAGGTTCTGTTGCACGGCACAATGAAAACTATTGAACGCTACATCGTCAAACGCAGCTTTACCGCCTTTATTGTGACACTGGCCGCCATGACTGGCGTCGTCTGGTCCACGCAGGCGCTGCGCCAATTGGATCTGGTCACCTCAAAAGGCCAGACCCTTCTGCAGTTTGGTTACATCACTGCACTGGCTCTGCCTTTCCTCATCCTGATAGTTGCCCCCTTCGCAATGATGCTGGCGTTTATAATCGTGCTTAACAGCATGTCCCGCGACAGTGAGCTTATCGTCATCAACGCTTCGGGCGCTTCCAAGTCGCTTGTTCTTCGGCCAATCTTGGTGTTCTCGCTGATGATCACGGGCCTGATGTATTTCCTGTCCATATATCTATCCCCGGCAGGCTTGGCAGAGCTGCGCAATGAGGTGACACGTGTGCGTGTTGATCTGGTCGCCAACATCATCAAGCCCGGGCGTTTCATTCCGATTGAAGAGAATCTGACCTTCCATATCCGTAACAGAAGCGGCGATGGGGTCCTTGAAGGCCTTTTGCTGGATGATGCCCGCGATCCGGAGACCTCATTTACCTACACGGCTGAAACTGGGCGGATTATCGAGGCTGCGGACAAAACCCTGCTTGTCATGATTGATGGGACGATCCAACGCCGCCCGAAAGGTGGGCAGGATATGTCCATCGTCAGCTTTGAGAGTTATGGCTTCGATCTGTCCTCGATGATTCCCGAAGCTCGGGAGCCAACATTCAAGGCAAGTGAGCGTCCAACCTTCGAATTGCTGAGTGCAAGCCCTGATGATTCTTACGCTGCAAAGCACTGGGACAAGCTAGTTGTGGAATTCCACGACCGTTTAAGTGTTCCGCTTTACCCCCTTGCCTTTGGCCTGATCATCTATGCTTTCCTGGGTTCACCCAAGACCACTCGTCAGGACCAAGGCCTTGCAATAACAACAACAATTGCAGTTGTGACTTTGCTGAGAACGGCAGGTTTTGGCGCAACGCTCATCGTGAGTTCGGCTCCAGATATGTTCCCATTGCTCTACGCAATCCCAATAATCGCAATTGCGCTTGCTGCGTGGTCCATTAGCCTGAACAGAAGACCTTGGTTTGTTCAGCGTCTGGTCGATGGAACACAAAGCCTCTTTAATGGCATTGGTCGTGTGTTCTCCAAATTGGTAGGCCGCAAGAACCAAGGGACAGCAGGACTGTAATGACCGGAAGAACGCTTAGTCTTTACATATCCAAACGGTTTTTGAAGTCGATTCTGGCCCTCTTTCTGTTTGCCGCAGTGTTGATCCTATTGTTTGACGTGCTTGAGCTTGTTCGTCGGGGTGGCGATCGTGAGGGTTTCTCCCTTCTGCGCATTGCTGCAATCTCTGCCTTGCGTGTCCCACTTCTGCTTGAACAGGTTATTCCGTTTGCCGTCCTTTTTGGCTCAATCTGGGCGTTTGTCACGCTCTCCAGAAGCCTTGAACTCGTAGTTGCACGAGCAGCTGGTATTTCGGTCTGGCAGTTTACTGCCCCTGCTCTTCTGACAGGCCTGTTCATCGGTATTGCTGCTGTGATTGGCTATAATCCTGGCGCGGTTTATCTGCAGCAGAAGTCCGATGAAGTGGCCGAAGGCTTGTTCAGTGTGGAGCAAACTTATTTGCTGGAAGGATCTGGCGAGGTTTGGCTGAGGCAGAATGGCACTGATGGTGAATCAGTTCTTCACGCACGCCATACCAGCGGGCAAGGCGCAACACTCAATGGCGTCACGATCTTCTCATTTGATCGGCAAGGCCAGTTTTCAGAGAGAATCGAAGCACGGCGAGCCGTCCTAGCTGAGGGCATGTGGCGGCTCACTGATGCCGTTGTCTATGCTGTCGACACTGATCCACAGCATTATGGGAACTACTCTGTCAGCACTTTTTTGACCCCAACCGAGGTCAAAGAGAGCATAGGGTCGCCGGAATCTATTAGTTTTTGGAGTCTTCCACGCTTTATTGAGTTATCCCAAAGGGCTGGACTACCCGCGTATAGGTATTCTTTACAATATCAGACTCTTCTAGCCAAACCCCTGTTACTTGTGGCAATGATTGTGATTGCTGCTGCTGTTTCGCTGCGTGTATCGCGTTTTGGGGGGATTGGCCGCTTGATCGTTTGGGGCATTGTTGCTGGTTTCGTGCTTTATGCCGTTTCTGAAGTCTCGAAGGATCTGGGCGGTGCTGGAATCGTTCCCACAACGGTTGCAGCATGGGCACCTGGCGTATTTGGGGTTCTTATGGGTTTTACTATTCTGTTGAATCAGGAGGATGGTTGATGGGTTCGGCCTTGATCCTGAAACAGAAAATCAAGCGAGTTGGTGCTGGCTGCGTATCGCCAGAACACCTTCGCACTGTCTCTGCAGTTGCTCTGCTTTGCGGCGCTGGCCTTGCGGTCCTCAGCGCGCCTGTTGCTGCGCAGATCGACCTTTCACAGTCTGCCCAGCAGGCTGTTGACACGTCTCAACCAATGTTGCTTGAAGCTAAAGAGCTTCGCTATGATTTTGACAATGACGTCATTATCGCAACCGGAAGTGTTGAGATCTACTTTGACAATTACACATTGCTCGCAGATCGTGTGACTTACAATCGTAAGGACGGTAAATTTTCTGCACACGGCAATGTGGAAATGACAGAGCCTGATGGCAATCTCATTCTTGCAGACAATCTGACTTTGAGTGACGATTTCTCTGAGGGCTTCGTCAATGCTTTGCAGATTGATACTCCTCAGTTTACGCATTTCGTTGCCGAGAGCGCCGAGCGCTCTAATGACAACGTCACCACACTGAGGAATGGTACTTATTCTGTCTATAAGAAGGCGCCCAAGCCTCCGTTATGGCGGATCAAGTCAACAACGATCATCCACAATCAGCAAAAGCAACGCATCTATTTTGAGGGTGCTTCTATTGAGCTGTTCGGAAATACGATCGCTAAGATCCCTTACTTCTCAATTGCTGACCCATCAGTCGGCCGGAAATCTGGCTTCCTTCTTCCGCGTTTTGTCACCAAGAACCGCCTTGGTTTTGGTGCAGCGATTCCATATTACTGGTCTCTTTCACCGACTTACGACCTGACCGTCACGCTCTCTCCGCTTTCGCAACAGGGTGTTTTAGGCCAGTTGGATTGGCGTCAAAAGCTTGAGACTGGATCTTATAATGTGTCATTAGGTGGGATATCACAAGCGGACCCAAGCGCCTTTAGTGGCTCAAGCGGTGATGTGCGCGGACGGTTTATCGTCAATACGAACGGTAGCTTTGATCTGAGTAGCCGATGGGATGCTGGGTGGAATATAACCTATGCGACTGACCGAGCATTTCGTCAAGACTACGGTTTTGCCAAATTTGGTAGTGCACAAGAGGTATCTCGGCTCTATCTAAGCGGGGAGACTAAACGCAATCTCTTTGATGCAAATGCGTACGCCTTCCAGATTTCACAGGAAGACAATCCGAGTCCAACACAACCGATGAATCCGATCGGACCATTCTCTCAGGTCAACGCTGACTTGCAAGAGAAGCAGCCTTTTGTTCATCCTGTCATCGACAACGCTATCTATTTCGAGAAATCAGTGATTGGTGGCCAGTTGAGTTATGATGGCAATTTAACGAGTCTGACACGCGAAACAACTGATGCGTTCTCTGTGAATGGCCAGAATCGTTTTCGTGGTGTGGAAGGAACGTTTACTCGTCTAAGCGCAAATCTGACCTGGCAGCGTACACTTATCGATCCTATCGGGCAGGTGTTCACACCATTTGCCTATGCGAAGACCAACCTGTATTTCCTCGCAAATGCAGATGATAATGTGACCGCTCTTTCAGATGAATCTGTTGTTTTCCGCGGGATGCCTGCAGTTGGTTTGGAATACCGTTATCCATTCCTTGCTACATTTAACGGCGGCAATCAGGTTATCGAGCCGATCGCACAGATCATTGTTCGCCCCAATGAAGCAGCAATCGGAGAGCTGCCAAACGAAGATGCACAGTCCATCGTGTTTGATGCTTCTACTCTGTTCGAGTGGGATAAATTCTCAGGGTTTGACCGTAACGAGGGTGGCACTCGTGCAAACTTAGGTTTGCAGTATAAGCTGCAGTTTGACAAAGGTTCGTTCATCAGTGGTTTGTTTGGGCGTTCTTTCCAGCTTGCTGGACGGAATTCCTATTCTGTCCCGGGCATTCTGGATTCGACTGGCGACTCTGGTCTGCAGACTGCCGGATCTGATTACGTTACAAGCCTATACTTCGACACCAACACTGGTTTCCGAGTTGGTGGTAACGCACGCTTTAGCGAGCACGACTTTGGTGTCGAGCGAGCAGAAGTCAGCGCGAGTGGTCGTTATGGTCCTGCTTCGACAGTCCTGTCCTACGCCTATTTGGCGGAACGTCCAGATGCTGGGATTGATGAACAGCGCTCTGAGCTTGTTGGCGCTTTGAATCTGAACTTGCAGGAAAACTGGCGTGTCTTTGGTTCACTGCGTTATGACATGATCAACGAGAACATTGTTCAGGACACTGTTGGCCTTGGTTATGATGACGAAGGATTCTCCGCTTCACTCTCCTACGGCGAGGACAGGAGCCGGAACAATGGCGAGCCAGTTGAGCGGATCTTCTTCTTCCGATTCGGCCTCAGAACAATTGGTGATACGAGCCTTTCGACCTCAACTTCTGACTCATCCCCAAATGATTGAGTAGGTATATGAGCTTAAACCTCTGGCTGTGCACAGGAAATAGCCAGAGGCATGACAGAATGTCGCCTACATTTGTTATTATTAGTTTGAATAAATTTTTCCGGGCTGCACCCTTCTAATTTGAGTCAAGCTGTGCCAAATATGCACCAGTGCTATCTAGGGAGCGTCCATTGAGGGCAGTCGCCTTTGGGACGGAGAGCTTAACAAAATGAAACTTACTCGCTTCTGTGCTTCGCTTGTTGTTGCTGCCAGCATGCTGGCGCCACTTGGTCCGATGCTTACTTCTGCGGAAGCCGCAAGTAAAATCGTTGCTGTCGTCAATGGCCGTCCGATTACCAGTTATGAACTGCAACAGCGGTCAAAGCTTATCACGCTTACCACGCGGGCACCGTCCGGCGTTGCCAAAAGAAAAGCTAAGGATGAGCTGATTGACGAAGCGCTGAAGCTTGAAGAAGCAAAGCGGGTCGGAGTTTCAATCGCTGACAAGAAAGTAGATGATGCTTTTGCAACGATCGCACAGCGCGTTAAACTCTCCCCTTCTCAATTCAAGCAAGCCCTTTCTCAGAGCGGCGTAAATCCGCGCACATTGAAAAATCGTTTGCGTGCTGAAATTTCCTGGTCTGAAGTTGTCATGCAGCGTTTTCGCGCGACCGTTCGGATTAATGAATCAGATGTGATTGCTGCGCTTCAGGGCAAAGAAAGCAAAGATGACAATGGCTCAACCAGCGTTGAATACGATCTGCAACGCATCATTTTTGTCGTTCCTAAGAAATCCAGCAAGTCCTTCAAAAACAAGCGTGTCTCCGAAATGAAGAAGCTTAGGGCCCGCTTCACTTCTTGTGAAGAAGGTACGCGTATTGCGTCAGGCTTGAATGAAGTCATCGTGCGTCCAATCGGCAAACGTCTTGAAACTGATCTGCCCGCTGCCTTCGTGCAAAAGCTGAATAAGATCTCTATTGGCCGCGTCACAGCGCCTACCCCTGTAGACTCCGGATTTGAGATGATTGCTCTTTGTGGTAAAGAGACAATCAACAGTGATGCGACTGCGCGAAGCACTATCGAGGGCGAGTTGCGGAATAAAAAAGGTCAACAGCTTTCTCGCCGTTACCTTCGTGACCTACGCTCCAATGCTGTAATCGAGCAGCGCTGATCGCCTGATCAGCAGCAGGAGATGTTTTTTTATTATGCGCAGAGTGAAATTGGCGCTCGCCCTGACGATGGGCGAGCCTGCAGGTATTGGACCTGATATCACGCTTAAAACGTGGAAAGTTCGCTTTGAACAAGCTGTTCAGCCGTTCTACGTCCTATGCGATCCAGAGCTTCTCAAAGCTCGCGCAAAGCATCTCGGATTGAAAATTCCAATCAAAGTGGTGGAACCAGAAGCAGCCTGTGACTGCTTTGATGAAGCACTCCCTGTGGTTCCGCTTTCTGGTCCGGTGCAGGTTAGTCCTGGGGCCCCGTCTGGAACGAATGCTGCCCTTGTCATTGAATCCATCGAGACTGCGGTGCGGCATGTGAAGGATGGCAGAGCTTCTGCCGTCGTTACCAACCCAATTTCCAAGAAGATCCTTTATGATTCGGGTTTCCATCACCCTGGTCATACCGAGTTTCTCGGCGATTTGGCAAAGACCTACTGGGATAAAGAGGTAGACCCTATCATGTTGCTGGCAGGCCCAGAACTGATGGCTGTTCCGCTTACCGTCCATGTTCCATTTGTGGATGTGCCAAAGCTGGTAACAAAAAACCTCATCATCACTCGCTGCCGAGCGATCAACAAAGACATGATTGAACGGTTTGGCATCTCCGCGCCGCGTATTGCTATTGCAGGTCTCAATCCTCACGCTGGTGAAGGCGGTTCTATGGGTACGGAAGAGATCGAAACGATTTCTCCAGCTATTGCCCAACTGCGCAGTGAGGGCATAGATGCACGCGGTCCATTGCCTGCCGACACCATGTTCCACAGTGAAGCGCTGGATACCTACGATGTGGCTGTGGCCATGTATCATGACCAAGCGCTTATACCAGTCAAAACTCTGGCCTTTGATGAAGCTGTGAATGTGACACTCGGCCTCCCCTATGTGCGCACATCACCTGATCACGGGACCGCATTTTCTATTGCGGGAACGAATAAGGCCTCTCCAAACAGCTTGATGGCTTCCCTGCGCCTTGCAGCAGCCCTCGCACAACCTGAGCTCGTTTAATGGCACAAATTGATGATCTGCCACCTCTGCGTGAGGTGATTGCAGAGCATGGGCTCGATGCCCGCAAGTCCCTTGGTCAGAATTTTCTTCTGGACCTCAACCTTACCTCGCGCATTGCCCGCAATGCTGGGGATCTGAGCAACTGTACCGTTATTGAGGTTGGTCCAGGCCCTGGCGGTTTGACCCGCGCTTTGCTCGCAGCTGGTGCCAAGAAGGTTATTGCGATTGAGAAAGATACGCGATGTCTGCCTGCCCTTTCTCAGATTTCAGAGCATTATAAAGGGACACTTGAGGTGATTGAGGGTGATGCCCTCAAGTACAATCCTGCTGACCTTGCTGACGGCCCAATCAAGATTATCGCCAACCTGCCTTACAATGTCGGCACGCAGCTGCTGCTTGGATGGCTGACAACCGATGAATGGCCACCATTTTGGGACTCTCTGACCTTGATGTTCCAGAAAGAAGTCGGGCAACGCATTGTTGCTGAAACTGGCGATAAGGCCTATGGGCGCCTTGGTGTTTTGGCAAACTGGCGATGTCATACGGACATACTGTTTGACCTAAATCCAAAGGCCTTCACCCCGCCACCAAAGGTGACATCCGCTGTGGTGCAACTACATCCACGCGAGAAGCCTCTTGAATGCCCACTGAAGGCGTTGGAACGCGTGACGGCTCATGCCTTTGGTCAACGTCGCAAGATGCTCAGAGCCAGCTTAAAAGGCCTTAAACCTGACGCAGAATCTCGCATCGAAGCCGCAGGCCTGAAACCCACCGCGCGTGCAGAAGAAATTGATGTCACTGGCTTCATTGCCCTGGCACATGCTTTTGACAAGGACTAGAGCCAACGTGCTTAATTGCTAACATGACAAAGCCCTGAGACCTTGTCTGGTCTCAGGGCTTTGTCATGTTAGGCCTGCAGCGATGGTTTATTCCACGCGCATGAAGGCAGTCATGCCGCTTTCCTGGTGTTCTATGATGTGGCAGTGCATGAGCCAGTCGCCCTCGTAGTCCGGGCGCACGGCGACTTGTACGCGTTCGTCTGGCAGCACGAGTGCGGTGTCGGTCCACCATGGAGCGAGTTGGCGTTTGTTGCTTTTGAGGAGTTTGAAGGTCATGCCGTGGATATGGATTGGGTGCGTGTGCGGTGTCCGGTTGATAAACTCGAACACATAAGACTTGTCGCGTTTGAGAACTTCCACTGGATCCAGCGGGCCGCGCTCTGCGCCTTGCCATGCCTCTTTGTTGACCGCCCAGAATGAAAAGCCCAGACTACCGCAAATTGGGTTGGCAGGCCGTTTTTCGGCTGTGGCTGAGAATTCCAGTGGGATGTATTCCACGTTTTTCAAATCAGGCAGCGGGATCGGATTGACTGGCAATGGTTTGATCTCGCGCAGGTCGCGGTTCAAGGTTTGTCCAATCGCCCGCAGTGACAATACCGGCCATGGAGAGGACGAGGAGAAGTTGGTCAGCTCAATCTGTTCCCCTTCTCCATCCGGAATGCGCATCGCTATATCTGCACGCTGCCCTGGTCCCAGTGCAAGCTTGTTGACAGCAAATGGCTCGACCGGATTGCCGTCCATGGCAATGACTTTTGCATCCGTGCCTTGTGGGAAGGACAGTTTGTAGATGCGGGTTACGTCAGTCACGCATAGACGCAGGCGGACAAGGGAGCCTGCTTTTACATCCATTACTGGTGCTGATAGCCAGTTAGAGGTGCGGAGCGTTCCAAACGTCCCTGCTCTCGCAGATTTGCGTGGCTGGAACAGTTTGACGAACTGGCCATCACTGCCAAGGCGGAAATCGCGCAGGTTTACCGGGATGTCATGATCAAAGCCAGGATCTTCATCCTCCTCGACAATCATCAAGCCTGTCATGCCGTAAGACAGTTGCTCTAACGAGTTGCAATGCGGATGATACCAGAACGTACCTGCATCATGCGGTGTGAAGCGATAGTCGAAGTGATCATCGGTGTAGACATAATGCTGGGTCAGGAACGCAACGCCATCCATATCATTGGGCAGGCGCATACCATGCCAGTGGATGGTTGTTGGCTCTTCCAGCTTGTTAATGAGACGACTATGGAACGGCTGGCCCTGCTTTACGCGCAAGGTTGGTGGCATGGCGTCGCCAAACGTAAACATGTTTTTTGTGGCAGGCGCACCGTTCATCAATTGATGATCGATGTTTCTTGCAATCATATCATGCCGTTTTGGAACAGCCCACAGACTGGAGGCACCCGCCAAGCCGCCAGCAACAGCGGCCCCTCCAAACAAAGCGCCTTTCAGCGCCTGACGTCGTGTGATCATCGCTCTTTGTCCTCAAGTTCAGCCCGTCTCTGTACTTGGCTGGTCAATGGCTATTCACTCACGACGGCTGCTGTTTTGCAGGGCACCTGCTCTTGCAGATAATGCCCTGCTTGTATCTGGCTCACAATTCGATTCAAGTAGCTAATAGTTTGAATCACAAAACCACGTCAACATTCTGAATTTACAAGATTTTACAATTTTCTTGTCTGATTACTCAGCAATGGTGGACTTCAGGTCGGCAATCATACCTTCCATCTTTCCGGAGAGTTTAGGCAGGCGAACCCGTTTCAGGCGTTCGCTTGCGATGATTGACTGTACTGTTGCGACGGCCTTGTCCAAATCGTCATTTACGATGATATAGTCGAACTCCTGCCAGCCGGAGACCTCATCAATTGCTGTCTTCATGCGGCGTTTGATGGCAGCGTCATCATCATCTCCGCGACCTGTCAGGCGAGCATGCATTTCTGCGATAGATGGCGGTAATACGAAGATCGCAACAACATCTTCACCGGCTTGCTCCTGCAGTTGGCGTACGCCTGCAATATCGATATCAAACAGGATGTCCTTACCAGCGTTCAGGCTGGCATCAACAGGCTCACGCGGGGTGCCGTAATAGTTGTCGTGAACTTTAGCCCATTCCAACAGTTCGTTGGCTTTGATTTTGCGTTCGAAGTCATCAGTTTCGAGAAAGTAGTAGTGAACGCCATGCTCTTCGGCTGCACGGCGTTGACGGGTCGTTGCTGACACAGAAAGCGCCAGCTTGTCATCGTCCGCCAACAGCTTGTTTGCGATCGTTCCCTTTCCAGCTCCGGAGGGCGCAGCTAACACTAGCATGAAGCCGCGGCGCGCCTCTTCGATATCCTGAGCTGATACGGTTGTCCCATCTCGTTTTTTAGAGGTCATATTGGTTTTGTCTTCTTTTGCTTATTTGCACTTCAAGCGTTTGTCTTCATGTTCTGCTGCGAAAACCGATCCCAGACTTTCCCAGCACCGCTTCACTCGATGTTTTGAGTTTGCTCGCGGAGCTGGTCGATCACTGTTTTCAGTTCCAACCCAATGGCCGTCAGCTCGACGCTGTTGGACTTTGAACAGAGCGTATTTGCTTCGCGGTTAAATTCCTGTGCTAGGAAATCGAGGCGACGACCGATGGCTCCACCTTTGACGAGCAAGTCACCAACAGCTTCTACATGTGCGTAGAGCCGGTCCAGCTCCTCTCGAATGTCTGCCTTGGTGGCAAGGACTGCTGCTTCCTGATGCAAGCGCTGAGGATCTAGCTGGCTACTTGCCTGAAGCAGCTCGTTGACCTGAGCTTCAAGGCGGGCACGAATGGCCTCTGGGCTACGGGAAGGCAGTTCTTCAGCCTGTTTGGCCAAAGCCTCAATGGTGTCGACCTGGCCTTTCAGCAGAGTAGCAATGGCGTTGCCCTCGCTTCTGCGCATTTCAACAAGCTCATTCAACGCTTCATCGAAAGATGACAGGAGAGCTGCGATCTGGGCATTCTTTTCTTCTTCGCTCTCTTCAGCCTCTTCAAACTCCAAAACGCCTTTGTAGCCCAGAATACCGTCGAGTGATGGTTCTGGCGCATCAGGAAGGCGATTGCGGAGAATGGAGATGGCCTTGAGCACCTGCTCCAGAGCTTCTTCATTCACAACCAGAGCTGTATCAGATTGTGAACGTTGCATCTGCAGGCCTACAGAGACGTTGCCGCGTTTTAGTTTCGCAGCGAGGCGCTTACGAACTTCCGCTTCAACGCCGTCCAGCCCCTGAGGCAGACGCAAGCGTGCATCCATGCCTTTGCCATTGACGGAACGAAGTTCCCATACCCAGCGCGTTTCTTCATAGCTGCTTTCCACGCGGGCAAAGCCGGTCATGCTCGCCAGTGCCATTCCTTGAAACTCCTCATCTGAACACCGTCTGTCCGTTGGCGTTCTCATTCACTATTTGCTGGCCCTGAGCTTACCCATGAAATTGGCTCCTGCCCATGAGATATGTCGTTGCCCTGGCCTTTACGCATTGCCTAATCTGAAACTCAGTGTCCATGCCTCAGGCAAAGGGCTTGCTTTCAGCAAAAAACCTGCCCGGTTTATGAACTGGGCAGGTTTTTCTCATTTTATCCTGCAAGGTTTGCAGATCAGTTCTCTTTCTTTTCCGCAGCCTGTCTTGCGCGGATCTCTTTTTCAACCTTACGCCAGTTAGCGACATTCCGCTGATGCTGCTTGTAACTCTCGGCGAAAGCATGGCCACCAGTTCCGTCAGCCACAAAGTAAAGATCCTTTGTACGGGCCGGATTTGCGACAGCTTCCAGAGCAGCAGCACTTGGGTTGCCGATTGGCCCCGGAGGCAATGCTTTGATCTGGTAGGTGTTGTAAGGGTTCTTTTCCTTGAGCATGGAGCGCGTGATCGCCGAGCGATCTTTCGTCCAGGCATCTCCACCGAACAAGCCATAAAGAATGGTCGGATCAGATTGCAGCGGCATGCCCTTGCGCAGGCGATTGACGAAGACAGAGGCAACGCGCGGATGCTCATCCACCTTGGAGGTTTCCTTCTCCACGATAGAAGCAAGGATCACGAGTTGTTCTGGAGTATCGATCGGCAAACCCTGAGAGCGCTTTTCCCAGATGCGAGCGATGTGATCATTCATCGCCTTTTCCATCTGCTCGATTATGCGCGCCTTCGTGGTTCCGCGAGTGAATGTATAGGTTTCTGGCAGCAGTGAGCCTTCTGCGGGGATTGCAGAGATTTCACCGGTCAGGATCTTGTTTGCATTCAGGCGGTTGATGATCTGGGCGCTGCTCCAGCCTTCCGGGAAGGTCACAGAGTGGTACACCGCACGGCCACCAACAAGATCTTCCATGACAGTCTTCATGGAGATCCCTACCGGAAACTCGTACTCACCTGCTTTGATCTTGTTCTCGTTTTTGAACAAGCGGGTGCCAGCTTCAAACACGAGCGAATTGGTAATAACGCCTTCATCTTCCAGTTTGGCAGCAATCTGCGGCAGGCTCATGCCACTCGCGACAATGAAGATTTTCTCTTCTGTCAGCGGACCGGTGGCGTCAAACTCTCCTTTACCCCAATAAAGCGCAGCGCCAGCGACGATAATGCCGAGTACAGCCATGGAGAGCAGAAAGTTGATGGTTATGACGACAGGATTGCGTGCATGACGGGAACGCGGCGGAGGTGGTGGTGCAGCTTCTGGCTGAATAGCGCGGCTGGGACTCCGCGGAGCAGATTGCCCACCCGGTTGAATATGAAGATCGGACGGATCTTGAGGCCCATTTGAGTTGTCTTCAGGCGATTGAGCCATTGTAACCCTCTATACGGGAGCACTTACAGTGCTCCATTACTAGCGTATCCTTAGCGAAAACCGATGCCCACTTTTCGCAGATACGCTTTAAATACTCATTACAGAGCCTAACCCATTCGGGAGCCGCAATATAAAAGGCCAGATTCCGCCATGCGGAGTCTGGCCCTATTATTTCTTGATCAAAAGAGCGAGTTATGACTCGACTTTTTTGAGAACCAGAGACGCGTTTGTGCCGCCAAAGCCAAATGAGTTAGACAGAGCATAATTAATCTCCATCTTCTTGGCTTTATTAGGGACCAAGTCAATCTCAGTTTCAACTGATGGATTTTCAAGGTTGATCGTTGGTGGAGCAATCTGATCACGGATCGCCAAAGCGGTGAAGATTGCCTCTACTGCGCCAGCTGCACCCAACAGGTGGCCGGTTGCAGATTTGGTGGATGACATGGTCAAAGACCCGGCATCATCACCAGCCAAACGCTCAACTGCACCCAGCTCAATCTCATCACCCAGAGGTGTCGAGGTGCCGTGTGCGTTGACGTAATCAACATCACCGAGAGAAATGCCAGCACGTTTCAGCGCAGCTTTCATACAACGGTAGCCACCGTCGCCGTCGGATGCTGGTGCAGTGATGTGGTATGCATCACCGGAAAGACCATAGCCAACAACTTCAGCGTAGATTTTCGCGCCGCGCGCGACAGCGTGCTCGTATTCTTCCAGAACAACAACGCCAGAACCGTCGCCCATGACAAAGCCATCACGGTCTTTATCGTAGGGACGAGAGCCTTTTTCCGGCTCATCGTTGTAGCCCGTAGACAGGGCTTTACAGGCGTTAAACCCGGCAATGCCCAAACGGCAGATTGTGCTCTCAGTGCCGCCAGCAACCATCACGTCTGCATCATCCAATGCGATCAGACGGGCAGCATCGCCAATAGCGTGCGCACCAGTGGAACAAGCTGTAACCACTGAGTGGTTCGGGCCTTTGAGTTTGTGCTTGATGGACACATAACCACTTGCAAGGTTGATCAAGCGGCCTGGAATAAAGAACGGGCTAACACGACGTGGGCCCTTCTCTTCCATCATAATAGCTGTTTCAGCGATACCTTGAAGGCCGCCGATACCAGACCCAATCAAGGTGCCGGAACGGTTCTGCTCTTCTTCGGTTTCCGGATTCCAGCCAGAATCTGCAATTGCCTGATCGGCAGCTGCTACAGCATAGATGATGAAGTCATCAACTTTACGCTGTTCTTTTGGGAGCATGAAATCATCTGGATTGAAGGTTCCATCGGTTCCATCGCCAAGTGGGACCTGACAAGCGATTTTGGTTTGAAGGTCTTCTGTTTCGAAGCCCTCGATGCGCCGTGCACCGCTCTTACCTTCAAGAATTCGCTGCCAAGAGATTTCTGCACTGCTGCCCAGTGGGCTAACCATGCCAATGCCTGTGATAACGACTCGACGCATATTTCCTGCACTTTAATTAGATTGGCGCTGCCAGCCCTTTGTGTCGTACTGGAAGACGTAAGCGTCATTCTCTGCGACAGGCATGCAACTGAAAAGGAAACAGGCGCGGCGAGCGCAAACGACCCACCGCGTGCCTAGCTTTTTGAAACAGGATTAGCCCTGTTTGGATTCGATGAACTTTACAGCATCGCCAACGGACTGAATGGTTTCAGCAGCATCGTCCGGGATTTCAACGCCAAATGCTTCTTCGAAAGCCATTACCAGTTCAACGGTGTCCAGGCTGTCTGCACCCAGATCGTCGATGAAGCTTGCAGATTCAACGACCTTGTCAGCCTCTACGCCGAGGTGTTCGACAACGATCTTCTTTACCTGCTCTGCAACATTGCTCATTTTAAGTCCTCAATTGGTTTTCAAGGTAGTGTTTCGGTCCGCTTCGCGGGGCCTTGTTTCACTCGGCTCCCGTGTTGCATACTCTGGTTCTTTTGAAAAGACGCAACGGCCCATATGTTAAGCCGCTTCCAAAGAAAACCGCAGCTTTTCCGTTCCTCTTTCCAAGAGGTCACTTCTAATCGGCGGGTTCCTAGCACAATTAGCACTGGTTTACCAGCCGCCAGTAGTGATTGCCCCATTTGTAAGAGGATCGGACCGGCTGCGTATTTCTTCGTTAAATCATCGCCATACCGCCATTCACGTGCAGTGTCTGACCGGTAACGTACGCTGCTTCATCGCTTGCGAGATAAACAGCTGCACCTGCGATTTCTTCAGCAGTGCCCAAACGACCAGCTGGAACGTTGCCCAGGATCGATTCGCGCTGCTTTTCGTTCAGCTCGTCGGTCATCGCGGTTGAGATGAAACCTGGAGCAATTGTGTTTACGGTGATCTTACGAGACGCCACTTCCTGCGCCAAAGACTTGGACATGCCAATCATGCCAGCTTTTGCAGCAGAATAGTTCACCTGACCTGCGTTGCCGGTCACACCAACAACAGAGGTAATTCCGATAATGCGGCCCTGACGACGCTTCATCATGCCTTTGATTGCAGCACGGCAGATGCGGAACGTTGCGGACAGGTTCACTTCAAGAACCTGATCCCATTCTTCGTCTTTCATACGCATGAAGATGTTGTCACGGGTGATACCAGCGTTGTTCACGAGGATATCGAGAGCGCCCATCATTTCTTCAGCAGCTGGCACAAGCGCATCAACGCTGTCACGGTCAGACAGGTTCGCAGCCTTAATGTGAACGCGATCGCCCAGATCAGATGCCAGCGCTTCCAGCTTCGCTTCGCGAGTGCCGGACAGAGTTACAGTTGCGCCTTGCGCATGAAGTGCGCGTGCAATCGCTTCACCGATACCACCGGTCGCGCCGGTTACGAGTGCGCTTTTACCTTCTAAATTGAACATGCCGTTGGTCTCCTCGGCTTAAAATCCGTTTGAAGAAAGCTCATAGGGAGGAACCATAGGTTCCGTCTATACGCAGTGCAAAATGCGGCGCCTCTGAGCCTTCAAAATCTGTGTATTAGCTTTCGACGCCTTCAAGACGTGCAACAAGTGCATCAATATCTTCTGCTGTGTTGATCGCAACACCTTCCAAAGACTTGACGATACGGCGCACCATGCCACTGAGAACCTTGCCTGTACCGACTTCAACCAGCGTGGTCACTCCGTTGTCAGCCATCCAGGTTACAGATTCGCGCCAGCGTACAGTTCCAGTCACCTGCTCTACGAGACGGGTGCGGATTTCTTCCGGATCAGTAATTGGTGCGGCAAGAACGTTTGCAACAAGTGGCACAACCGGTGCTTTAATCTCAACTTCAGCCAGTGCCTTTGCCATTGCGTCTGCAGCAGGCTGCATCAAAGAGCAATGGAACGGTGCAGATACCGGAAGCAGAACAGCACGGCGAGCGCCTTTGCCTTTTGCGATTTCACAGGCGCGCTCAACAGCTGCTTTATGACCAGACACAACAACCTGTCCGGTTGCGTTGTCATTGGCTGCCTGACAAACTTCGCCCTGAGCGGCTTCCTGTGCAACTTCCATCGCCTGATCGAAGTCCAGCCCCAGGAGAGCAGCCATTGCGCCCTGACCCACTGGCACTGCTTTTTGCATTGCATCACCGCGAATGCGCAGCAGACGTGCTGCATCGGCAATGCTTAAAGAGCCCGCTGCAGCCAGTGCAGAGTATTCACCAAGAGAATGGCCTGCTACAAAGCTTGCGGCTTTGGAAAGGTCAACGCCTTTCGCCTCAAGCACACGCATGGTGGCGAGACTTACAGCCATCAGAGCTGGCTGTGTGTTTGCCGTGAGGGTCAGCTCGTCTGCCGGACCTTCCCACATGATCTTGGTCAGAGACTGACCGAGAGCTGCATCAACTTCCTCAAATACAGCGCGCGCTTCCGGGAACGTGTCGGCAAGTTCTTTACCCATTCCAACCGTCTGGCTGCCCTGTCCGGGAAATGTAAATGCAATAGTCATTTATAAATAGCTCCGTCGCACTCTTATTGCGTCAATGTAGGCCAATCGCCTCAAATGTGGGTGGCCTACTTTGTATTCCAAGATGGGGCGGCTATAAATTCACCAAATACGTGCAAATTATGACCGCCGCCAAAATTAGTAGCATTGCAGATGCCCTATTCGTCAACTGCTTGCACCTTCAAGAAACCTAAGGAAAACCTTGGTTGCCTGCGTATTCATCGGGGCGACATGAGCCGCCTCGCAAGCGCAATGTCAAGACTGCATCTGGAAAAAAGGTCTTTTTCCCCGATAGTACTTGTCTTTTGTAGGGGATTGGCTATAAAGCCCATCTCGTTTCCGGTATTAGGCCGGAGGCTTAAAGGAAGGCAGCCCCTTAAGGGTTGTAGGAGTTGAAAGATATCCGTCTTCCCGTGTCTCCGCTCTTGTGTAAACATCTTCTGGGCCTTTTCTGAGGGCCATTCGAAGGGGCTTTGCGCCAATACCGGAATTGTTTAACTCAGAAAGGCAATCCACATGGCGCTCTATGAGCACGTGTTCCTGGCTCGTCAGGACATTTCTACTCAGCAGGTTGAAGCCCTCGTTGAACAGTTCAAAACTGTTCTCGAAGAAAACGGCGGCAAAGTCGGCAAAATCGAAACTTGGGGTCTGCGTACTCTGACTTACCGTATCAACAAGAACCGTAAGGCTCACTACACTCTGATGAATGTAGATGCTCCACACGCGGCTGTTGCTGAAATGGAACGTCAGATGGGCCTGAGCGAAGACATTCTTCGTTTCATGACCATCCGTGTAGAAGAGCTGGACGAAGAACAGTCCGCTATGATGCAGAAGCGTGATCGCGACGACCGTCGTCGTGGTGATCGTAATGATCGTGGTCCACGTCCGGACCGTGGCGATCGCGGTGATCGTGGCCCACGCCCTGATCGTCGTCCTGAAGCACCTGCAGCGGAGTAATTGAAAATGGCTGAATCTTCTTCCGCAGGACGTCGTCCTTTCTTCCGTCGTCGTAAGACCTGCCCATTCTCTGGTGCGAACGCTCCAAAGATTGACTACAAGGACATCCGTCTTCTGCAGCGCTACATCTCTGAGCGCGGCAAGATCGTTCCTTCCCGTATTACCGCAGTATCTGCGAAGAAACAGCGTGAACTGGCTCGTGCCATCAAACGCGCTCGTTTCCTCGGCCTGCTGCCGTTCGTAATCAAGTAAGTCTTGATTATTAGGTCAGAGTGTTTTGCACTCTGACCTTTTTTCATGATTCCGACATGTCGGAATCACGGTTGAGAGATTGCTCGCATCAGCGAGAAGCTCTCTCTAACTGCGGATCACACTTTCCGCAGGACAGCAAAGGAGAAATTCCATGAAAGTTATCCTTCTTGAGCGTGTGGCTAAACTTGGCCAGATGGGTGAAACAGTAGCTGTTAAAGACGGTTACGCACGTAACTTCCTGCTGCCTCAGGGCAAAGCACTTCGTGCAAACAAAGCGAACCTTGAGCGCTTTGAAAGCGAACGCGTACAGCTTGAAGCTCGTAACCTTGAGCGTAAAACTGAAGCAGAAGAAGTTGGCGCAAAGCTGGCTGGTGCAAGCATCGTTGTTATCCGCGCGGCTGGCGAAACTGGTCAGCTCTACGGTTCTGTTGCTACCCGCGATATCGCTGGTGAACTGACCGAAGCAGGCTTCAGTGTTGTTCGCTCCCAGGTTTCCCTGCGCGCACCAATCAAGACCATTGGTCTGCACGATGTATCCATCGTTCTTCACCCTGAAGTTGAAGTTGAAATCTCTGTTAACGTTGCTCGTTCTGAAGACGAAGCTAACCGTCAGGCAGCTGGTGAAGACCTCACAGTACAGGACGATGACTCCTTCGAATTCGACGAAGATCTTGATGAAGATGAAAATCTGGAAGAAGGCGAAGAAGCAGCATCTGAAGAAGCTGGTGAAGGCGAAGAAGAAGAAACCGAAGAATAATTTTTCTTCATTTTTCGATGAAAAAGGCAGGGTCTCCGACTCTGCCTTTTTTTATGCACCGAACTTGGCAGAATCGGCAAAGTCCCCGCTGATTCTGTTCCTCAAAAAAGAGTTTGTTAATAATTGTAGTTGAGGCGAAAATCCCTGAATACGGCTGATTTTAAACAATTATTCTAAGCTTTTCTCGCGTCTAGAGAGTAGCGACTGTCAATTGGCAACCTGCAATTTTCCCCGCTGATTTAATTTTGTTAAAGAACTGGGCTTAAGGTGCGAAGGCCCCCTTTTCCTGCCCGCCTTAAAGCTGTAACCAAGTTGCCAAGCGGCACGAGGGGCGGAATGAAGGGCACAGTCCAAAAATTAGAGAAGGCTAGTGAGACCATGCGAGTGGTCCCGCATAATGCCGAGGCAGAGCGCCAGCTTCTTGGTGCCATTATGGTAAACAACGAGACCTATTATCGTGTCTCGGAGTTTTTAGAAGCGCGCCATTTTTTCTTAGCTCCCCACAAGGATATCTATGACAAATGCGGAGCGTTGATTAAGGCAGGTAAGATTGCCTCGCCTATTACGCTCAAAACATTTTTCCCGGCAGATGAGAAGATTGCAGACCTGTCTGCTACTCAGTATCTGCTGCGTCTTGCAGGTGATGCGACTTCTGTGATCAACGCAGAAGACTATGGCAAGACCATTTACGATCTGGCGACTCGCCGTAACCTGATCACCATTGGCGAAGACATGGTGAACATTGCTTATGACGCGCCGATCGACATGCCTCCGTCCTCTCAGATTGACGATGCTGAGCGTCGTTTGTTTGAACTGGCGGAGACTGGCCGATCAGACGGCGGTTTTCAGGACTTTGGCAGTGCACTGACTGAAACCATTGAGATGGCTGCAGCGGCCTTTCAGCGTGAAGGCGCTCTTTCCGGTGTTTCGACAGGTTTGCGTGACCTGGACAAACTCATGGGTGGTTTGCAGTCTTCGGATTTGGTCGTTCTGGCTGGTCGTCCTGCGATGGGTAAAACATCGCTGGTTACAAACATCGCTTATAACATTGCTGAAAATTATCAGACTGAAGAGATGCCGGATGGCACTGTTCGGACTGTAAATGGCGGCGTTGTTGGCTTCTTCTCTTTGGAAATGAGTGCCGAACAGTTGGCGACTCGTATTATTTCCGAGCAGACAGAGATTTCTTCCTCCAAGATTCGCCGCGGCGACATCAACGAGATTGAATTTGAGAAGCTGGTTGCGGCGACACAGCATATGCAACACGTTCCACTTCATGTGGACCAAACAGGTGGTATTTCCATTGCGTCCCTCGTTTCCAAAGCCCGACGGCTGAAGAGACAAAAGGGGCTGGATATGATCGTGGTCGACTATATTCAGCTGCTTACCGGTTCTTCCAAGAATCAGGGCAACCGCGTTCAGGAAATTACTGAGATCACCACCAACCTTAAAGCGCTGGCAAAGGAACTTAATGTTCCGATCATTGCGCTGTCCCAGCTCTCTCGTCAGGTTGAAAACCGTGACGATAAACGCCCACAAATGTCTGACCTTCGTGAATCTGGCTCGATCGAGCAGGATGCGGATGTGATCATGTTTGTGTATCGTGAAGAGTATTACATGGGCAAAAAAGAACCGCCTGAAGGCACTCCTGAATATGAAGAATGGAGTAGCAAGATGGAGCAGTTACGCGGCAAGGCGGAAGTCATCATCGCCAAGCAGCGTCACGGTCCAACTGGCATTGTTGATCTGCAGTTCCAGGGCGAGTTCACTCGCTTCTCCGATCTGGCAGACGACGCCCATATTCCTGACAGAATTATGGAGTAAGACTGGTTCATCCTACTGAATTAGCGATTGGCCCGGGGTAACGTACATCAGTTGTGCAGTGCTCCGGGTCTTTCTTTTTAAATTCAGATATTTTTTGTAGGTTATTGCGCATTCAAAGAATCTGAGGGCAATCGCGTGACACATTCTGCCGCTCCTACATCTGCCCGCGCAGCTCATTCTGCTGGCGGCGCTGCAAAATTAACCATCGACCTTACCGCTCTACGCTCCAATTGGTGTTATTTGAATGGTAAGGTGGGGGATGGCTGTACCTGTGCTGTGGTGCTTAAAGCCAACGGTTATGGGACTGGCGCAACAGAAGTTGGCAAAACACTTTATCACACTGGAGCCCGCGTCTTTTTTGTTGCGCTTCCTGAAGAAGGAATCGACTTGCGCAAAGAACTGCCACACGCAGAAATCTATGTGCTGAATGGCCTCTTTCGTGGCCGTGAGAAATTCTATTACGATTTCAATCTCAAACCGGTCTTAAACAGTCTTGAGGAAGCAACTGAATGGTCTGCTTTTGCGCAAGGCCTGGATGAAGAACTGTCTGCGGCTTTGCACTTTGATACAGGCATGCATCGTCTGGGCATGTCTATTGAAGATGCGCTGAAGACTGGTGAGTCGCCTCATTTCCTTAAGGGCATCAAGATTGATCTGATCATGAGCCATCTTGCTTGCGCCGATACGCCTGACCACGAGCTCAACGCAAAGCAATTGGATCGCTTCCAGCGGGTTTGTGAGTTGTTTCCGGGCGCCCGCAAATCCTTGAGCAACTCTGCAGGTATTTTCCTGGGAGCAGATTACCACTTCGACATGGTTCGCCCAGGCATTGCACTTTATGGAGGAAACCCAGTTCCTGACGACAGCAACCCGATGCTTCCGGTTGCACATGTTCTAGCAGAGATCATAAGTCTGCGCGAGGTGCCGCACGGCGACCCTGTGGGTTATGGGGCTTCCCGTGTAACACCGCGAAAAAGCCGAATTGCAACCATAAATGCAGGCTATGCGGATGGTTTACACCGGTTGGTTGGCAGCTCTGACGACCAGCCTAACGGTGCACGGGTTTATATCGGCGGGCACTTTGCCCCCATCTTTGGCCGTGTCTCCATGGATATGATTGCAGTTGATGTGACGGATATTCCCGAGGAACATCTGTCACGCGGTGCACCGGTTGAGATTATGGGCGCACATGTAAACGTGGATGAATTGGCAAACTTTGCTCAAACCATCCCATATGAATTGCTGTGTAGCCTTGGAGCACGCTATACACGCCACTATAAACGCTAGCGAGCTAAACACTGGCAGGAACCTGAATTCAATATGGCGAAACGCTCCCTTTCATTTGTCTGCCAGTCTTGTGGGGCAACCACACTCAAATGGGCAGGCCGCTGCGAATCTTGCGGCGAATGGAACACAATTCAGGAAGAGCAAGAGGCCAGCGGCATCGGTGCTGGGCCAAAAACCGCTTCGCGTTCCAAAGGACGCGTTGTCCCATTGGTCGGGCTGTCGGGTGAAACCAAAGACGCTCCAAGAATTATCACAGGCGTCGCCGAGTTGGACCGCGTGACTGGCGGCGGCTTTGTGAAAGGGTCTGCTCTGCTTGTAGGCGGTGATCCTGGAATCGGTAAATCCACCTTGCTGACACAAGCCAGCGCACATCTCGCCTACCAAGGGCACAACATCGTTTACATCTCTGGCGAGGAAGCGGTGGATCAAGTGCGCTTGCGTGCAGAGCGTCTTGGCCTGCGCGATGCTCCGGTTCAACTGGCTGCTGAGACAAGTGTTGAAGATATTCTTGCAACTCTGGAAGCCAAGAAGGGCGATGAACGTGCTCATCTTGTAATTCTGGACAGTATTCAGACACTGTGGACGGAGATGGCCGATTCTCCTCCGGGAACGGTGACACAGGTCCGCGCCTCTGCGCAGGCGCTGGTTCGATTTGCCAAGAAAACCGGAACAACGGTTGTTATTGTTGGTCATGTCACAAAAGATGGCCAGATTGCTGGTCCGCGTGTTGTAGAGCATATGGTTGATGCCGTGCTCTATTTTGAAGGTGATAACGCGCATCAGTATCGCATTTTGCGAGCCGTGAAGAACCGCTTTGGCCCAACCGATGAAATTGGCGTCTTCGAGATGTCCGATATGGGGCTACGAGAAGTAAAGAATCCCAGTGCTATGTTCCTCAGTGAACGAAGCGCAACTGCTCCAGGTTCAGCCGTGTTTGCCGGGATAGAAGGTACGCGGCCTTTGCTGGTCGAAATGCAAGCACTTGTTGCACCCTCCCCCCTTGGCACACCACGCCGGGCGGTGATCGGGTGGGACAGCGCGCGCCTTTCCATGATTTTGGCCGTGCTTGAAGCGCGTTGCGGTGTTAAGTTTGCGCAACATGACGTTTATCTGAATGTCGCTGGTGGACTGAGAATTAATGAGCCAGGAGCTGACCTCGCCGTTGCGGCAGCTTTAATCTCATCGCTTAGTGGGGTTGCTCTTCCTCTCGAATGCGTCTATTTCGGCGAAATCAGTCTGTCTGGTGCAGTTCGACCAGTTGCTCAGGCAGCTTCCCGATTAAAGGAAGCTCAGAAGCTTGGATTCGGTCAGGCGGTTATCGCCGACGGGAATATGAAAGAAGGCTCCAATGCTCTCGGTCAGGTTAAAGGACTTGAGGAGCTGGGAGATCTGGTGGCAAATATTGTTGCCAGTGCACAGAAAATGGAAAACGCTTAAGGGTTTAACCTAGGCTGATTTTAACCGGCAGGCATTTTTGTTGGTTTGCCTGCCAGTCAAACAAGGGACTTGTGTCGACAGATGCCGATCACACTCTTAGACGGAATTCTACTGGTTATCATGCTGATCTCTGGCGTTCTTGCTATGATTCGCGGGTTCGTGCGTGAGGTGCTTTCTATTGCATCATGGGTCGCAGCAGCAGTCGCCGCCTATCTTTTTTATGGAAGCCTGAAACCATTTGTGTTGCAGCACGTAACCAATGACACACTGGCAACTGCCATTGCTGCAGGTGCTGTATTCCTCGTGACATTGATCGTGGTGAGTTACATCACCATGCGCATTTCAGACTTCGTGCTGGATAGCCGAATTGGCGCGCTCGACAGAACCCTCGGTTTTGTTTTTGGTGCAGCCCGCGGCTTCCTGCTTGTGGTTGTTGCGCTGCTGTTCTTTAACTGGTTTGTGCCAGAGCCACGCCAGCCAAACTGGATCATGGATGCCAAGTCCAGACATCTACTGGTGACCAGTGGCCAAAGTCTGGTTGCGGCACTGCCGGAAGACCCTGAGCGCGCGATTATGGACCAGATTCGTAAGCAGGGCGGCTCAACCGGCTCTGCAACAGGTGCGTCCAGTGATGAAGAAGCCCGTTACTCCCCAAGCGAGCGGCGCGGACTGGACCAGCTGACGGCCTCCGGCGAAGGCCGGAACTAAGCTTAAATTTTGACATTTGGCCCAAGTAAGAACCAAGGAGTGATGCCATGAGCAGTGGCGTATCAAACAATTCTGCCGCTTTGGAAGAGCTACAGGCAGATTTTGACGGCGATACCCTGCACGAGGAATGCGGTGTTTTTGGCATTCTTGGACATGATGATGCAGCAGCACTGACGGCTCTGGGGCTTCATGCGCTTCAGCACCGTGGACAGGAAGCTGCAGGCATTGTGACATTTGATGGCGATCAGTTCCGCTCAGAACGTCATATGGGTCTTGTGGGTGATCATTTCACTCAGCAGGAAACCATCGACAACCTGAAGGGCCCGTACGCGATTGGCCATGTGCGCTACTCCACCACTGGTGAAGCAGCATTGCGCAATGTACAGCCGCTGTTTGCTGAGCTTGATGGCGGTGGTATCGCAATCTGTCACAACGGCAACTTTACCAATGCGATGACCGTGCGCCGTCAGTTGATCAAGGATGGCGCGATCTGCCAGTCCACTTCTGACAGTGAAGTGGTTCTGCAGCTGGTTGCACGTTCCCGCGAGAAAAAGATCGTAGATCGTTTCATCGAGGCTATCAGCCAGATGGAAGGTGCTTACTCTCTTGTCGCGCTGACACGCAAAAAGCTGATTGGTGCGCGTGACCCTTATGGAATTCGCCCATTGGTTCTTGGCGATCTGAACGGTGCTCCGATTTTTGCGAGTGAAACTTGTGCACTGGACATCATCGGCGCGAAGTTCATTCGTGAAGTTGAGAACGGTGAAGTTGTTGTTTGCACACCAGGTGGTATCGAAAGCTACTTCCCATTCGGCAAGCGCCCTTCCCGCCCAGACATCTTTGAATACATCTACTTCTCCCGCCCGGACAGTGTTTTGAATGGTCATTCCGTTTATGACGTTCGTAAGCGTTTTGGACGTGTGCTGGCGCAAGAAAGCGCCGTTGAAGCAGATGTCATTGTTCCGGTACCAGATTCTGGCGTTCCTGCAGCTCTTGGCTTTGCAGCCGAAAGCGGTGTGCCGTTTGAGCTTGGCATTATCCGTAACCACTATGTTGGTCGTACCTTTATTGAGCCGACACAGCAGATCCGTACGCTTGGTGTTAAGCTGAAGCACTCTGCCAACAGAGCGCAAATTGAAGGCAAGCGCGTTGTGCTGGTGGATGATAGCCTCGTGCGCGGTACCACCAGCGTAAAGATTGTTCAGATGATCAGGGATGCTGGTGCGAAAGAAGTTCACTTCCGCCTGGCCTCTCCGCCAATCAAATTCTCCGATTACTACGGCATCGATACGCCGGTTCGCGAGAAGCTGCTGGCTGCCAAGTATGATCTTGAAGGTATGCGCAAATACATTGGTGCAGATACCCTTGCCTTCCTGAGCATTGACGGTGTCTACCGTGCCATGGGTCATGAGAATGGCCGTGACAACGAGAACCCGCAGTTCACTGATCACTGCTTTACCGGGGACTATCCGACCCCGCTTACAGATTTGTCTGACGATGTGGACACACGTCAGGCTCCCCGCCTTGTAGAAACTGGTTAAGTTCAATGAGTTCGAAAAGACTTGAAGGTCGTGTTGCTGTTGTCACGGGAGCTTCCCGTGGCATTGGCTATTTTGCTGCAAAAAAGCTTGCTGAAGAAGGTGCGCATATTGTTGCGATCGCACGTACTGTAGGCGGACTGGAAGAACTGGATGACGAAATCCAGAAGGCTGGCAGCTCAGCTACGCTTGTACCAGTAGACCTGACTGACTTCGACGCTATTGACCGTTTGGGCGCTGCGATCTTCGAACGCTGGAAGAAGCTCGATATTCTCGTTGGTAATGCTGGCATCCTTGGCCCGACGTCTCCGCTGGGTCATGTGGATCCAAAGAAGTTCGATGACGTAATGAAGATCAACGTGACTGCGAACTGGCGTCTTATTCGTTCGCTTGATCCGTTACTACGCCAGTCTGATGCGGGCCGTACGGTCTTCCTGACCTCAGGAGCGCCACACAAGTGCCGCGCCTATTGGGGACCTTACTCCATGTCCAAAGCGGCTCTGGAGGCGCTTGTACGCACTTATGTGAACGAAACGCAAAAGACCAGCGTTCAGTCCATGCTTGTCAATCCAGGCCCGATGCGGACAGGTATGCGTGCGAAAGCAATGCCGGGAGAAGACCCGATGACCTTGCCGCATCCTTCTGAGATCTCTGAGGACATCGTACGCTTCTGCTTGCCAGAAAGTACCGAGAATGGTCGACTCTATGATTTTCCAAGCAAGGAACTGCGCGATTTTGTTCAGCTGACAAGCTAGACGAACCAGATCCAAGAACACAAAAAGCCCCGGTCATGCGCCGGGGCTTTTTTATTAGATTGTTTGGATGCTTTAAATGAAGCACTTATCAGTGAGCTTTTTAACCTGTCCATACACGTTTGGGGCAGCCGCGACGACCTTGCAACCATTCATGACAGCATCTGCAACATTGATATCCTGGCAGATCCCGCCTGCCTCTTCCATGAGGAGGAGACCGGCCATACAGTCCCAGGAATTCATGTGCTCTTCAATGTAGCCGATGAGACGGCCAGAAGCTGCATAAGCAAGCATTAATCCGCCAGATGCATTACGGAAGAAGATGCCCCCCTCATCAAGCAGTGCATCAACTGCATCTTTAACTGCCTGATTACGCCCGCGTGCACTGAAGCCCAGACCGATTGACCCATTGGACAATGAATCGCTCGTGGACACTTTCATCAGCGTACCGTTGAGTGTTGCACCTTTGCCTTTTTCAGCTGCAAACAGCTCATCCGCACATGGATCATAGATGACACCAATGTGTTTTTCACCGTTTTTGACGCAGGCAATAATCACGCACCACTGAGGAATGCCGGAGACAAAGTTCGCGGTACCGTCAATCGGATCAATAATCCAGGTGTATTCAGAGGTGCCCGGCTTTGGGTCGCCCTCTTCTCCCACGATGCTGTCATCTGGAAATGCTTCAGCAATGGCTTTGCGGACAAGAATTTCAGTATCGCGATCAGCCTCAGAAACCATGTCCTGATGACCTTTACTCTCAATATTGAGGGTATCCAAACGCGTAAAATATTCGTGCGCATAGGCACCAGCGCGCTTAACCAGAGCGTTGGCGAACGTAAAACGGTCTTGTGACATGATAATCCTATTAAATGTAGGGAATGCGGAAAGAGAGCGCGATTAAAAGCAGATTCAAGAAGAATTGCAACTTATTAGCGGCACTGACTGATACTTCTAGAGAAAAATTCAAGTACGCGACAGTGGTCAGAACCCTGACTGTTACCGGTTCTCTGGGATCTGGAAAAATAAAAGGGCAGCTGAGTGCTGCCCTTTTATGAAACTAAGTGAAGGCAAAATCACCTTCTCTTCTTGTGATATGGATTGTCGCCCTTTCTATAGGACAGACGAATTGGCGTTCCTTTGATGTCAAAACGCTCGCGAATACCATTCACAAGATAGCGGGTGTAGCTCTCTGGCAGATTGTCTGGCTTGGAGCAGAACACCACAAAATGCGGCGGGCGTGTCTTTGGCTGCGTCATGAAACGCAAGCGAACACGACGTCCAGACACTGCTGGCGGCGGATGGTGGATCAGAACGCCTTCCAGCCAGCGGTTGAGGCCAGAGGTACCAACGCGCTTGTTCCACATCTCGTAAGCCCGGAAAACAGCCTGCATGAGCTTATCAAGGCCCTGCCCGTTGATACCGGACATGGTGACAATCTCAACACCACGTAGCTGATTCAGATAGCGTGCTTGTGAATCCTTGATGTGACCCCAAGCATCCTCACGATCCTCAATCAAATCCCACTTATTGAGTGCGATAACGATTGCGCGACCTTCACGGGCACACAGATCAATGATCTGCAGATCCTGCTTCTCAAAGGAGATGGTGGCGTCGAGCGTTACAACAACAACTTCAGCGAACTTAATTGCGCGAAGGGCGTCAGCAACGGAGAGCTTTTCCAGCTTTTCCTGCACGCGTGCCTTCTTGCGGATACCTGCAGTGTCGAACACCTTTACATGGTGATCCTGCCATTCCCACTCAACAGAGATACTGTCGCGAGTGATGCCAGCTTCAGGTCCGGTCAGCAGGCGCTCTTCCCCCAACATCTGGTTGATGAGAGTAGATTTTCCTGCATTCGGGCGGCCAACAATTGCCATGCGCAAAGGACGCTCGACGGTCCCAACCGGCTCGTCGATCTCTTCGTCCTCTACATCAACATCTGTACGTGCTTCAGTAAATTCGGAAGAACTTTCCATCTCTTCTGCTGCATCGACAATCGGGCGCAGAAAATCATAAAGCTCAGACAGGCCTTCTCCGTGTTCCGCAGAAAGAGGAACAGGATCACCCAAACCAAGCGTGAACGCATCATAGAGGCCGCCATCGCCTGCTTTACCTTCCGCCTTGTTGGCGCAAAGAATTACAGGGGTGTCGGCACGGCGAAGAAGGTTCGCAAAGTGCTCATCAAGTGGCATCAAGCCAGCGCGTGCATCAATAAGGAATAAGCATGCATCCGCATCACGGATTGCTTCTTCTGTTTGAGCGCGCATACGCCCTTCGAGGCTTGCTGCCTCTGCTTCTTCCAGGCCAGCAGTATCAACGATCTTGAATCGCAGATCGCCCAAGCGTGCATCACCGGACCGACGGTCACGGGTCACACCTGGGGTATCATCAACAAGCGCTAGGCGCTTGCCTACAAGGCGATTGAAGAGCGTCGACTTGCCAACATTAGGTCTGCCAATAATGGCGACTGTCGCAGTCACGCGAATACTCCTCGTCTGGTATGCAGCATTTAGAGTAGTTCGCCTTATGCGCCCTACTCTAAGCTTTTATTTTTTAACGTATCCCAATTTCGAAAACCGGTATCTACTTTCCGGAGGATACGTTTAGTTCAGCGCTGCAACCGCTCCGTCGCTGGTAAGGACGACCATACGCCCACCAGCAACAATTGGTGATACAAATACGCCACTGGTCACTTTCCGCGATGCGGATGCCTGACCGGTTTTTGCATTCACAGATGCAAGATAACCGTTGCTGGACATGGCGATCAGCTGGCCGTTGGCCAAAATTGGACCTGCCCAGTTGACATTCTTGGCGTCACTTTCGCCAGTTGGCAACTTGGCACTCCAGATAAGGTTGCCGGTCTTGCTTGAGATTGCATGCAATTTGTCATCCAAGCCGATCAGGAATACCGTACCACCGGAAACAACCGGAGTATGTACGGCACCAAAATCAGCCTCCCACAAACGCTCGCCATCTTTCAAAGCAATGCCCAGTGTGCGTCCAGCAACGGAGGTTGCAATAACCTTGTTGCCTTCAATCACCGGGCTTGCAGAAACATCTGTCAGGCCAGAGAGCGCGCGTGTACGGAAGGACCGTGCAACGGTATCGATCCATTTAGGCTCACCGCTGTTAATGTCAAGTGCCATAACCTCGCCTGAGGAAAACGGCACAACAACAGTGCTGCCCGAAATTGCCGGATTTGCAGAGGAAAGCAGGCCTGCTTGCTCTGCGATGCCAGCGAATGACCATGCCTGCTCCCCATCTGACTGGTTGAGGCCGATCACCTCATTGTCTTGTGTTACAACGACAACTTTGCCATTGGCCGCTGCTGGCGCACCGCGAACCGGTGTTTCCAGTTGCTTGGTCCAAAGGACGTTGCCACCTTTATCAAGTGCATAAACATTGCGGTAAGCGGTTGCGACAAAGATCTTGCCTCCGTCAAGCACAACACCGCCACCTGCGGCGACTTCGTTCTCGCCTTCCAGGCCCAGGTTCTTTGTGAAGACCTTAGCGCCACCTGTTGTCAGAGCAACGAGGTTGCCATCTGACTTATAGACGTAGATGCGCTGGCCATCAGAAACCGGACGCGCTGCGGTGCGTGGGTTACTGGAGCCGATACCAAAGAAGCCCGGAGAACGAACCTGACCGATGCTAGAAGACCATGCAACTCCACCGCTAACATTGATTGCAATGTTGCCCGGATCATTGCTTTTAGGACCAGCAGCAGTTGGCCAGGTTGACCCACCTGTTGCTGCACCGATCTTGGCATCTCCACCTGTTGCAGATGGCTTTAACGCGCCTTGATACAGTGGCTGGCGGTCTCCCTCAAGAAACTCATCATCGCCGCCAAATGGATTCAGACTGGAAAGAGAAGAACAACCAGCCAGCGTCAGCGCAAGCGCGCCGGTTCCAATCAAAGCCTTCCAAGACTTTCTTTTGGTCTCGCTCACTTATTCAGTCCCCTTTTCGTCTTTGCCCAATGCAGAGGTAATTAGTTCAAGATAAATTTGTGCACGTCCGGAAACATCTGACGGAGCGGCTGCATCATTCACAATTTCGCTGAAGCGCGTGCGAGCCGCATCCAGATTACCAGCCTTGTACTCAGCGGCGCCCAGAATTTCCAAAGCAGAAAAGCGCCATGTGTTACCAGCAACAGCCAGTACTTCGGTGTGTTTTTTCACCGCGGCAAGGTCGCCGTTATCCAGCAGCAGATAAGCAGCGCGGATGTTGGCGAGGCCTTTGTAAATGATTGGTGTTGCACTGTCAGCGGCAACCGCTTCAAAAGCCTTGATGGCTTCGTCAGGTTTACCTTCCAGCGCCAACTCGGTTCCAATACGCATCTTGGCCATCATAGGATAACCGCCAATGCTGTCTTCCATGGAAACGAAAGCTGCCTGCGCTTCGGTGTGGTTGCCTGCCTCTGAAAGCTTCACAGCCTCCAGAAATTCAGTGCCTGCGGCCTGAGACTGTTTGTTCTGCCAGTACTCATAGCCGCGAAAACCTGCGGTACCTACAACGATAAGACCTGCTGTCAGGTATACAACCGGAGCAAAGCGCTTCCAAAGCTTTGAAAACTGGTCGCTTCTTACTTCTTCATCGACTTCGCGAAAAATGTCGGACATAACTTCAAATGTTCCTGCAGCAACGATTCTTAGGTTCGTGGTATCCCAATGGGCGGCGTCACATTAAAACTAAGAGAGCCGCAGGCAAACCTCTTTCTCTACCTCTTTCAACCGATTAGTGGCTTTATTAGGGCAATGAAAGAGTTTTCCCTGCCAACATTTACAAGTGTAATTGCTGAGAGGGACCACTTTGATGTCTGTCTTGAAACCTTACCTCATGCAAAAGGTCAAGTTATGATCGGCACCCCAATCAAAATTGCATGTAGTTTCCACACGAACAGGCCGTAGAAAATCAAACCAAGGCCCACGGAAATCACATCGTTTCGCGTTGCGTTTGGATAGTCCCGGCTTGGTGGATTGATGCGCTCGCGGCGAGCAATCGTAATTCTTACAAGAATTGCCCAGATTAAAAACGAGCCGAACAGTATCACGGAATAAGGCTCACCGTTCGCAAACAGGTGAGCGACCGCCCAAAGCTTGGTTGCATTGATCAACGGGTGTTTGGTAACGCGTGTAATATTGCCTTTCAATTGAGAGGCAAAGAAGAGTGGAAAAACAGGCAGCATCAACAGCATGGTGACGTGACGGCCCCAGCTTGGTGCGACATACCAAGGCGCATAATCAGCATTCCACGCTGCACCGAAGCCGTAGACGATTGCGACCAGCCCACCCAATGAGATGAGTGTGTACAGCCCGCGATAGCCGTTGAACGAAAGACGTTGAACCAAACTCTCCCGAAGTCCTGAAAACGACGGGATCAAATGCACCGCGAAAAATGCGGTGAGACCTGAAATTAATAATGTCATGAATTGCTCTCCCCCAAGATCAATTGAGGGCAAAGGTATTTCACAGAGTTCTTAATTGCAAAACAATCTTTGGGTCACCCAAAATACTCAGCTTAAAGCAAAACCGCGTTCGTGACTGATCAGTCACGAACGCGGTTTTGTTGAAATACTCGCGATGTGAGAGCTTGCCTAGGTCAGGATCGGCATACCGATCAGCAGTTCGTGTAGTTTCCAGACAAACAATCCATAGAGGAGCATGCCCAACACAACGCTGATGATGTCATTACGTAGAGCGTGTGGGAACTCTTCAACTGCAGTGTTTTTGCGATCAAACTTCTTCAGAGAGATCCGCGCCCAGATCGCCCAGACAAGAAAACCACCGAACAGTGCAACAGAGTATGGCTCACCATTGACCAATAAATGAGAAATTGCCCAAATCTTCACCGCTAAAATGACGGGATCTTTTGTCCATTTCGCAATATTACCGCGAATGAACTTTGCAAAAACCAAAATGAAGACTGGCAGCAGCAGTGTCATTGCCAAATGGCGCAACCAGAACGGCGTTACGTACAGCGGAAACAGGTCTTCTTCACGAGCCAGAACAAAGCCGTAGATCATGGAGAACAGGCCTGTCAGTACGATTATAGAATAAATCGCCCGATATGGATTTAGTCCAATGCGCTGAACGACTGAATCACGAAACCCAGGAAAAGATGGGACGAAGTGAATTCCCAGAAAGATGAAAAGCCCAATTAATAACAGCGTCATCGAGTGACCCTTTAGATTTGTATTTTACGTTAAAGCCCGTAGATGGGCTTGTGCACTGTGACCATACGCGGTGAAATATCAATAAGCCTGATCTTCCCTGCGTAAGGCGTTTTATACATTTACCCAATTCTTTTTCGCAGAACCCTTGAGCTCATGCTGCTTTTCTCGCTAAATCAGGATGAGTTGTTTATCTGCATATATCATAACTTGACTGTTTGACTCCTATATTTGCGCAAGATCTAAGGTTTCACAAACAGAAACAGTGCCTGGAAAGTTCTATGTCCGAAAGTGACAGTGCAACAGAAACTAGTGAGCGTCGCCGTGTTCGCCGTCGGCGTACATTGAAGGAAGGGCGCATTGTTTTCGCGAGCCAGTCGATGGTTTTCGATTGCGTTATTCGCGATTTGTCCGATTTTGGTGCTCGCTTGAAGATGGAGACAACGATCGATATTCCTGATGAGTTTACACTCTATCTGGTTCATCTGCGCCAGCGCGTACAAACCGAAGTCCGCTGGAGAACAGCTGATACTCTGGGCGTAGAGTTTGTGGGCGAGAAAGAAACCGTTTCCAGCCTGATGAAAATCTAGTTCACTCCCTCAAACGCCCGCTATGTGGGCGTTTTGTTTTGCTTGCACAGGTTCTCATTTCGCGCTCATAATGTTTGCTGACAGTTTGGGTGGGAGATGATCCGATGACACTGGCCCTCAAAGACGCAGAGAAGTTGCTTCTTGCACGAAAGGCAGAACTAACAGAGCTCACCGCAATCTCTGAGGGCGACCGCGCAACAGTTGCTCTTGATCAACAATCAGTTGGCCGCCTCTCCCGCATGGACGCCATGCAACGGCAAGCAATGGCTCAAGCCAATGACCGCCAACGCGCCAGAGAACTTCAGCGGATCGATAGCGCTCTACAGCGGATTAAAGAAGACGAGTACGGCTTCTGTCTTGAATGCGGAGACGACATCCCCGAAGCACGCCTCCGCGTAGATCCAGCAGCACTTTATTGCGTGAGCTGCGCGAAGTTGTTTGGGTAGGCAGTCTCAACAACTGACTGTCATGTCACAACTAGCACATTCTTTTTCAGGATGAAAAGCCAAGCTTTTAGGTCTTTATTGTCTTTTTGAACACTTTCAAAAGATGTACTAATTTGATGCCCAAACCACTCGGCAAAAACGTAAGGCATAACGTTGGGCTTCACCCCAAAGGGATCCATTTCTCCTGCCCATTGAGGTCCATGAGCATTCGTGTGCTCAATGATCACAACACCGTTCTGATGGATCTGATTGAGCCATGTTGTCAAAGCCTTACGAGGGTTCCAACCTTGATCCAATGAGTTAGAGTAGATGAAATCGAATTTGTTCTTCCACTCTTCCTTTTCATCATGAAAATCCCACTCAATTGAGCGTTCAAACTGCTTTGCAGTAGGAGAGATATCAGTCCCAAAAACATCAAACTTATTATCCTCAGACAAAAAATTCTGCTCAAAACCATTTCTCGAACCATGGCAGATACCTGCAAAAGACCTGTTTGGTACTTCCTTGGATACTATATCCTTAACAAGCGTCAGCGTTGTCTTATCAGCCCAGATGTTCTGTATTTTTTTCTTATTATAAAAAATTTGCGTTTCTTTATATGTCTCATAGGAGTCATACTGGTGCAGGTAAAAATCCAAGTCACTCTTGGGGTTATCTAACTTGGTTTTTTTCTTTTTCTTAAATAAGCGCAGAGTTGGCATCGTCATTGACTGGTCCACCTTTTGAGCGAGTTCAATAGTTGACCAGATCATCCCACCCATCATGCCGCTTCTCAAACCACATGATTTTGGACTAAGTCTGCTGAGTGGTTTATACCTTGAGGCTTGGGTAATGCTTGACTCACCCTTGCGTCTTAACGCGCTCTCCAAATTGTACTGACACCCTTCTTATTTTCTCCTGCCCAGACGAGATCAAACTCTGAAGCCATCATCGAAATGCAATCTGCCCTACGGCGGAGGTCGAGGTAGATGATGCTCCGTTTTCTGGTAATTTGCTTCAGTGTCTCAAAATAGGCTGAAATTGGAAAATGCCAGCCATAAGCAAGAAAAGACACAACGACATCAAACGTGTCATCAGGAAACGCGTCATGATCCAGATTGATGAGACTGAGGTTTTCAGATGCGATTCCATTGAGTTGTAAATTTTCGGCTGTGCGTGCCAGATCATTATAGATCGCTGCATCAGGCTGAAATCCGTATTGAATTTCCTTGTCTTTACCGTCTTTGTCTAAACCAACGAAACAATGATCCACCCCATAAAGCTCCTTTAAAACGAGCAAGCCGAATCCGAGGCCACAGCCGATATCCAGAAAACGCCCTTTCTCAGCTAGGTCAGGGACGTGATCCTTCAACACTCGAACAGCTTTGGCGATGTGTTTTCGATATAGACGCAGGACTGCATCCTCATCTTTGCCAATCAGATCTGTCCGCTGACAAAGCAAAAGTTCTCTGTTTGACTCAGTTAGATATAACTCAGCGTCAGGTAAATCCATTGACAACGGCCTCAACGTTTCAAAACATCAGACAGTATGAACGAACTGGGCTGATTAGAAATCCGCGCAAAATTGGACGTGGCATTGATCACTTAACAAGAAAAAACCGGGAAAGTTGCCCTCCCCGGTTTTGATTAGTTTATTCCCACTCAATGGTTCCCGGAGGCTTTGAGGTCACATCATAAACGACGCGGTTGATGCCGCGGACTTCGTTAATGATGCGGGTTGCCGCCCGGCCTAGGAATTCCATGTCGTAGTGATAGAAATCAGCAGTCATGCCATCTACTGAAGTTACTGCGCGCAGGGCGCAGACGAACTCGTAGGTGCGGCCATCGCCCATAACGCCAACAGTTTGAACCGGCAGCAGAACAGCGAATGCCTGCCAGATGGCGTCATAGAGACCAGCTTTGCGGATTTCATCCAGATAAATGGCATCGGCTTGGCGCAAGATATCCAGTTTCTCACGAGTGATACCGCCCGGACAACGGATGGCAAGGCCCGGACCTGGGAATGGGTGGCGTCCGATGAAGCTGTCTGGCAGACCCAGCTCACGACCGAGATCACGAACTTCGTCTTTGAACAATTCACGAAGTGGTTCAACCAGCTGCATGTTCATGCGTTCCGGCAAGCCGCCCACATTGTGGTGCGACTTGATGGTTGCAGAAGGACCTCCGGTGAAAGAAACACTTTCGATCACATCAGGGTACAACGTACCCTGTGCGAGGAAGTCTGCGCCGCCAAGCTTTTTCGCTTCTTCTTCGAAAACTTCAATGAAGAGCCTGCCGATGGTTTTGCGTTTAACTTCCGGATCGCTTTCGCCTTCCAGCTGACCAATAAACAGATCAGCAGCGTCCACGTGTACCAACGGGATGTTGTAGTGATCACGGAACATGGACAGAACCTGCTCCGTTTCACCCATGCGCATCAAACCGTGATCAACATAGATACAAGTGAGCTGGTCGCCGATAGCTTCATGGATCAGCACTGCTGCGACAGAGCTGTCAACGCCGCCGGATAGGCCACATATGACTTTCTTGTCGCCAACTTGCTGACGAATACTGTCGACTGCCTGCTGGCGGTATTCGGCCATGGTCCAGTCGCCTGAACAACCTGCAATCTTGTGAGTGAAGTTCTCGATGAGCTTCGCGCCATCAGGAGTGTGAACCACTTCCGGGTGGAACTGAACGGCGTAGAAGTGGCGTTTCTCGTCTGCAACTGCTGCAAACGGCGCGCCTTCTGAAGTGCCGATCACTTCAAACCCTTCTGGAAGGGAAACAACACGGTCGCCATGGCTCATCCAAACCTGATGGTTTGCGCCTTTATCCCAGCAGCCTTCAAACAATGGTGAAGACTTTTCAACGGAGACAAAAGCTCGACCAAATTCGCGATGATCGGATGTGGCGACTTCACCGCCCAATTGGGCGCACATGGTCTGCTGACCATAACAAATTCCGAGGACAGGAATACCAGCCTCAAATACGATCTGGGGCGCGCGCGGGCTCCCCATTTCAGTCGTGGATGCCGGACCACCTGACAGGATCACCGCCTTTGGATTCATCTCCTTAAAAGCAGCTTCTGCAGACTGGAACGGAACGATCTCTGAGTACACACCAGACTCGCGCACACGGCGCGCGATCAGCTGAGTGACCTGAGAACCAAAATCAATAATGAGGATGCGGTCTGTCATGCGCAGCTTCTACTCTGTGCGCATTGATTTGGAAAGGTCTTTTACGCGGAAAAATAGCAGTTCCGTAAAGAGCGGAGGATGTTTTTCTGTGTGCTTTGTCCGAAGGTCCAGTCAGCTACAAAATTGACTGCTCGTGCTCTTCAATATTGCTCATCATTTGCCCTAGTCTGATACGCTCCTGGACGTCCAGTTGAGGCAAGAGATTTTTCTCAAGTTGCTCAAGTTGAGCCTCAAGCGCCCGCAAAACAACACGGCCATCTTCTGCCAAGTTTAAGCGGACAAGACGACGATCTCTTGGGTGTTCATGTTTTTTGATAAGATTTGCTTCTGAAAGACGCTTAACTGCACGCGATACAGCAACCGTGTCCAAACCAATAACAGGTCCTAACTCTCGTACAGACACAGCCCCCATCCGCTCCAGTGCACTCAGCACAAGCCACGATGGAAGCGACAAGCCATATTGTTTCTGCAAATGTTCGGAAAGGCGACGCTCGATAAAGCGGCCGGTCGCGATGATGCGCAAAGGCAAATAGTTCAGCAATTCGACGTTGTGCTCGTCCTCGAACAAACTTGCTTGCGTCATAATTTTGGCACGGTATTTCTCCGCCATAACCTTTTGCCCTGCGTCGAATGCTTTGCTTCACTCCATTGACCAATAAGAAAACGGAAAATGGTTAAGCTGACTTGAATATTGGTGATTTTTCCCAAGCACTAGCCCCTGAATGTGGTTTTGATGGGTTCGATATCATCTATCCACGCCTTCCTTCAGGATCAACCCGTTCCACCTTTGACGCTGATTTGCCAACCGCTTAGGCTTCATCGTGCATAGATACGAATTTGATTCGCAGAATTGCCTGTCAGCAGATCCATACAAATGGATCTACGGGCGGCACTGCCCAACGAGGGGGTCCGTAGAAGATGACAGAGACACTGCGCGGTACACCGGACACTAACGCCCGGCAAGAAAAAATCAATGCTGCACTTGATGCTATTGCCTATCTGGAACAGGACGAACGCTTTAATGAAGTGATCCCAGTCTATCAGGATCTTGTTGGACGCTACCCTGATGACGTCGAGCTTCTTTTCAAGATGGCAACGATTATGTTGCGCAATGGAGATTTGCGAGAATCCGTCGCCCATTTGCGTAAAGTGTTGTTCATGAAACCAGAACACTTGGCTGCGCGCTCCAACATGGGCAATGCGCTGCTGTTACTGGGGTATCTGGAACAAGCCAAAGAAGCCTTTGATGCGGTGGTGGAAGCTGAGCCGGAGAACCGGAATGCGCTTTATGGGCTCGCAACCATTTTGATCAAGATGCATGGGCATGCAGAAGCAGAACCCTACGCTCGGCGCCTTGTTCAGCTGATCCCGAACAGCGCCCCTGCCCTTTCACTTCTTGGCGACGCATTGAGTGCGGAGACCAAGGCTGAAGCAGCAACCCTGAACTATCGGGCAGCACTCAGGATTGACTCACAATATGTTCCTGCTTTGGTTGGCCTTGCAAAGCTGCTCGTCATTCGTAAGAAGGGCGAAGAAGCATTGGCGCATTTAGACAAGGCCCATGACCTTCAGCCCCGTAATGTCGAAGTGCTCGTCGCAATGGGGCATGCCTATTTGCTGGAAGAAAATACCTCCAGCGCTGTTGAGAGCTTTGAGCTGGCCCATGCGTGTGAGCCTGAAAACGCGGCTGCACTTGTTCACCTGAGCATTGGCAAGCGCAAACTTGGCCTTGTTTATGCTGGGGTTTATCATGCGGCGGCTGCTTGGCGCCTTGCTCCGGGCAATAAGCAAGTCAGCAACGCACTTGGCGCAGCTCTTGCAGCAGCGGGTGCCACTGATGCCGCTCGCGATGTCTTGACCTCTTCATCCAGAAACAGTCAGTTTTTAGAGGCGACAGAAGCAGCGATCAAAGAGATCGAATATCTTGCTGAACAAGGTTATGAGCGACCTGTTCGCGAGGAGAAAGTTGCACCCGAGGTATCTGAGCAAAGCAAGAGCGTTGAAGACCGGGCTGTAGAAGAAGCTGGCGAGAACGTATTTGGAACAGAGAGCGAAGAGACCGCTTCTGAAGAGCAAGCGGAAGAAGTCGTCGAGGGCAAATCTGAGACACCTGGCGAGCATGAAGAGAAAGCTTCCAGCTAATAGCGTCGTTAATTTGCTGTTTCGAAGCATGTCGCATTTAATATGCGGCATGCTTTTTTCTTATAGCCAAATGGGTGATATCAAATGCGTTCCATCATCGCGATGAAGAAACCATCCGTCCCGGTATGGTGAGGCGTCAGAGTGATCATTCCGCCATCCTTAAGCAGCGGGCGACGGGATGCTACTGCACCGAAATGCTCTTCCCAAACCGGCTCAAGATCAACAAGCTTGAAGTCAGCATGTTTTTCTAGAAAAGCTTTGACTTGCAGTTGATTTTCCGCTGGCACCAAAGAGCAGGTTGCATAGATCAGTTTACCGCCTGAACGTACAAAGCGTGTCGCCGTTTCCAGCACTTGGGCCTGATCTTCAACACGACCGTTCAGAGCATTTTCTGTCACGCGCCATTTAGTATCAGGACGACGACGCCATACACCAGTACCCGAGCAAGGCGCATCCACGAATACGCGGTCCATCTTGCCTTCGCAGATATCAAGAGAACCAGTTTGCGGATCGATTGTCTGGATATTTCGAACGCCTGCACGAGCCATGCGGTCATAAAGTGGTGCTAGACGCGTTTTGTGGGCATCGTAGGCATAGATCTGTCCTTTGTTCTGCATCTGCGCAGCTAAAGCGAGGCTTTTACCGCCCCCACCTGCACATAGATCCAGAACCTGTTCACCCGGCTGTGCGCCTGACAGGATAGACGCGATCTGAGAGGCTTCATCCTGCAACTCAAACCAACCCTTACGAAAGCTCTCTTCAGCCTGAACATGAGGTGATTTACGAGGTCCGATTACAGGTTCAAGACGAACACCTACAGGAGACAGACCACTTTCTTCGGGATGAAGATGAGACAAGCGCTTGAGCACTTTTTCCTGCGAGCTTTTAACAGTATTCACGCGCATATCAATCGGCGCACGCTCTGAAAGAGAGCGCCCAACAGCCAGCGTCTCATCACCAAAGTTATCCTGAAAGTGCGGCCAGAGCCATTCTGGAACATTTGCCGAGATCTGATCGTTATCTCCGACTTGTTTGTTTTCAATCAATGCGTCACGCTCAGCGTCGGATAGCGGCTCTGGTGCGTGACGGTCTTCTTCCATCACCTGCTCCAGCTTTTCCACCTGATTGCCCCAACCCCAAATGTAAGTTGCTAAAACAAGCGCGCGCGCATTGTCAGATCCCATCGCCTGAGCATGGGAGAGTTTATGGCGCAGCGCGTCAAATACCAGATTGCCGATAGCAACCCGATCTCCGGATCCTGCAAACCTATGCTTGTTACCCCAATCCTTCAGGGCTTCCTGCACAGGACGGCGGCGCTCATTAATCTCTGTCAGCACTTCAATTGCAGCCGCAATTCGTCCACCGTCGCGCATGAATGATCCTTAATTCCGTGAATTCTATTTTACGATTTATTTGTTTGGCTTTGCAGCGTGTATGCCAATACTCAAGGCTTTTCAATAGTGCATAGCATGTGTGAGGCAAACCTCACATCAACTCATTCAACAATTTCTTGGATGTTGCATAACTCATATATGCGAAATTTAGCAGATAACAGTAAAAATACAGACATTTACGGCCTACTTCCGCTACCTCATGCCACATAGTGTATTTTAATAAAAACGTAGATCCTGACTCGCAACTCTCAGATCACTAAAAACAATGCGTGTTGCGTTTCATGTTTTATCAGGTCTCCATCTTTCTGCTTGGCAATGCAATATTGTATCTCCTGAAAGCAGACCTCATCGGTGCTTCAATCGCATCCAACTCATCAGTTGGTTTGAAGCAGAACCACTACGTCTTCTCAGCAGGCGCATTTGCCATGGATGCGTTGCTCTCTTCGGTTCTGACACTGGGATGTCTTGCTCTTTTGGAACTGGCATTTTTGGTTTCGGCAACATGGTATTACTCAGTGGTGTGTCTTTTGACATATCTAAGCATCCTGAGCTTTTTCACTCTCAGAATTCATCGATAGCAGTTGCATAAAAAAATGGCTCATCCGAAACCGGAATGAGCCATCTAATCATTAGCGTTTGATTGTTATCAGGCGCTTTTTACATTGCGCAAGAAGCTGGCGATATTATCCCGCAACAGGTCTGCCTGCTTATTCAGGATCTGAGAGGATGACAGAACCTGACTTGCAGTTGCGCTGGTTTCTGACGCAGCAGATGATACGCCCGCCATGCTTTCAGCAACATTTTGAGTGCCGACAGCTGCTTGCTGTACGTTCTCACTAATCTCAGTGGTTGCTGCCCCTTGCTGTTCAACAGCCGTCGCGATAGTTGCTGTGATATCGTTGACGTCAGACATGGTTTTGGTGATCGCGCTGATCGCGCCAACCGCTTCCTGAGAAGAATTCTGAATGCCTACAATCTGGCTTGAGATTTCTTCGGTCGCCTTGGATGTCTGATTGGCCAACTCTTTCACTTCAGCTGCAACAACGGCAAAGCCTTTGCCTGCTTCACCGGCACGAGCAGCCTCGATGGTCGCATTGAGGGCCAACAAATTGGTTTGTTCTGCGATCGCCTGAATGAGTGTGACGACTTCGCCAATACGCTGCGCTGCACTATCCAGACTGGAGACTTTATCGTTTGTGACCTGAGCGGTAGATGTAGCGTCTGCAACGACTTTTTGGGTCTGACCGACCTGACGACTGATCTCATCAATGGATGCAGCAAGCTCTTCTGCAGCTGATGCGACCGTTTGCACGTTGGTAGATGCTTCCTCAGAAGAGGCCGCAGCTGTTGTTGATTGCTCAGTGGCGTGCTCGGCGATACCAGTCAGAGCCTTTGCTGAGACTTCCATTTCAGTGGAATTGTCTGCAACTGTCGTCAGACTTTCCTGAATGGTTTCATCGAAGTCGGTGATGAGCTCATCAATATGCTTTTGGCGAAGTGCGCGGGCTTCCTGTTCTTTTTCGGATTCACTTTGCAGATTCAGACGTTCAACAGCGTTGCTGACAAAAACCTCGAGAGCCTTTGCCATCTGCCCGATCTCATCTTTGCGTTCAGTGAAGGCAACGGGTTCATCTACATTGCCTTTTGTTAGAGAATTCATACGGGCTGTAATCCCGACAACTGGTTTAGCGATAGATGAACCAACAAACCAGAGAACAACGACGCCAAAGGCAAGACAGATAAGCGCTGTAATAATAGCATTGTTACGAGTTGTGTTGGCAGCCGCGAGCAGTTCTGACTTATCGACGGAGACGATTGCAGACCAGACTTGTTCTGTGCCACGAAGCGTCAACGGATAGGTCGCAATTTCCCTTTCACCTAGCTCAACAACAATTGGCTGCGTACCTGCTTCAGTGATAAGTTCAGCTATCTCAGCTGGGATTTCTTCGCCTTTCAACTCCGTGTTGGAATGAGCAACCCATTTACCTTCGTTGCTGACGAGGCCAACAAACCCACTCTTGAACTTTCTGGAGACTTCCAGACTTGCGATCAAACCGTTGAGGAACACGTCGCCAGTGATAACGCCAATTGCATTGCCATCGCCATCGAATACAGGTGACGACATAGAAACAGCCATCACGGTATCACCTTGAGATTCAAAACTGTACGGCGGCGTAACAACGTCATGGCCCAACCTGAGGGGCAGACCATACCAGCTGTCGGCATCGGCTTCATCCGCACCCGCAATGCGCCACCCAACTTTGCCATCCTTGCGAGAAAAGTAAGGAGAGAAGCGGCCCGTTTTTCCAGAGTAGTCCTGACCAGCGTGGGTAACATCTTCACCAATCATATTTGGCTCGAAGGAGGTGGTAAGGCCATCAATGGAAGGATTGTTGGCAAAGAAGTCTCGGGCGATATGGGCAATCTGCTCACGAGTTAAATCGGCATGGCGCAATGTTTGCTCGAGTTGGTCTGCAAAACTTGCAGTGATGATTTGTGCTTCGCTGATTGTTTGATTGGCCAGATCTGCTTGAACCTGGGCATTCTCAATAAGTAATTCCTGACCAGCCTCTTCTGAGGAGTTGGACATAAGGACGGAAACAACTGTGATAAGTGCAATAAAGCCAAGCAAAAACACGGCATTCGCAGCAGCGAATATCCTTAGGCGCAGTGACATGGTTATTTTCCATTGAATTAGTTCAATTTATTCTCAACCTCTCTACCCCTGAAAAATTAATTGCAACTTAAGTCTAGTGCTTTCCAAAGAAAACCCAGTAATACATTTTGACGCATCAAACTACACCTTGATCAACTCATTGTATTATCAGGAATAATGCCATCCTCATAATAATCAACAAGGATGCAAAAGTATTTTCTCTACGTGAGAGAATTTTCAATATAGCTGAATATTTATATTCTATATGCAACAAGCATGTATTCTACGACTCAATATGATATCGCAATATGGCCTCCCTCAATGCTATTCCGGATGAGATCATCCTAATATTTCAACATAGGCGAGTGCCCCTACCATACTCCGTGCTGAAGTTAGCTGTAGGCTTACTGATGGCTACCTCATGTGAGGAGCCAAAGCGAACGCGTAAATGGGTGCAGAACAACTCAAGAACCAACTAGTCCACTCCCCGAAAACAAACATTCAGGACATAAGAGATCAGGGAGTAAAAGGAAGCGTTGCCCCTTTTACTCCCATGTATTGGTTATTCTGGCCTACCCGAAGTATCCCAGAACATAGGATCCATTATTGGTTCCGCGGCAACAGAAGCGCCTCCGATACCTTCCATAGATCCTGGTTTAACTTCCAGCATTCTCCATGCTTCGGGGTGCTTCATGAGCTCATGGTGCGGTGAAAGGACTTTCGCTTGAACGAAGCCCCTTGATGCATAGTAGCTCGGGTGCCCAAGAACGAAGATTGCATCTGCGCCAATGTGATTAAGATAATACACGCCTTTCTCGATCAGCTCTTTACCGATCCCTGTTCCTTGGTGCTCAGGTAAGACACCTAGGGGAGCCAGAAGAAAGCACTTCTTCTCTGGGTGATCATCAAGTTTAAATGGCGAAAAGAGTATGTTTCCAGCTATCCGCAATCCTCGATAAACATTGATCGAGATCGTTTCAGGCAACAACAAAAACTCTGCCGTCATTTTTTCGATGACAGGTCCTTCCTCTTCGCCAAAAGCTTGCAAGTGAAGGTCTTGTATTTCTACTTTGTCGTTTTCAGTATTGATCATGCTAATTTTCCATGTTGGTTTCGTGGTTGCGCTTCACCAGATCCATCAAATTTAGCGATCGCGTACGAGTTGCGGGCCTTTGCGGAACAGATCGCCAGCAGTGGCTTGTCTGATCTGCACAGTATTAAGATGTTGGATAAGCTTCGGAATTTCCGGATAAATCGCGTAATTCACCGACGACGACACCTTGACCAAGCCCGCGCACGGCAACCTAACGGTTATCAACCTGAGATCTTACAAGTGTAAGACCTCTTTTGGTGACACGATAAGGTGTGCTTTGCTTGGACGCGATCAATTTTCGACGTTTGAGCTTGCGAAATACTTCGTCGCTCAGGCCGGAAAATCTCCACCCTTCACGGGTGAATAATTCGATTTTGGAAATATGGCGGCCGTCGTCTTTTTCGACGCGGATGTAACCGCCTTGCGCCAACATATGCAGAATTTTCTGCTCTGGTCTGGAGATGTCCATTGGAGTTGGTTACCCAAATACATGCGTAGTCGTCTCCCTTTCCAATTGAATTGGACCGGGTGCATGAATTTCAGCTTCCTGCCAGGCCGGGTACCACTCTGATACGAGCGATAGATCCAACCCTCTTGCAATACGACCTAAATGTCAGATTGCGAAAAGGCAGTCAGCAAGGTTACCGATTCTCTTGTTTAAACAAAAACTCTCCAGAATGGTGGCGATGAAGCAGCGACTTCGTACATTATGTGTATCGCATTTGGCAAGTGCTTTTTTTCAAGAAAGATAACTGCGAAGAAAAGAGAGACTGCCACTACTGCATTAAACATGCTTCAACGACGAACAGAAAGCTAGGAAGATAAATAGCTGGCAAGCATGACTTAATCGGTCTTTTGAAACACCTAAAAGAGCGGGATTTGCTCATATTACTTATGAAAGTGGGAGGTTAGAGTGGAAGCCCTAAGTGATATTGATCACACCCCTTTATAATAACACTAAAAATAAATCACACGCCCATAAAAAATGCGGTTATTTAGTACAACACCAAATAACCGCAACTTATTGACTTTAAAAGAACTCGTAGCTCAGAGTAACACCGTTAAACAGCGCCGGGGTAATTTGGGCTTTCGCGGGTGATTGTGACGTCGTGGGCGTGGCTTTCGCGAAGGGAGGCGCCAGAGATGCGGACGAAGGTTGCGCGGTCTTTGTACTCTGGCAGGTTCGGCGCACCGACATAGCCCATGGAAGCACGGACGCCGCCTGCGAGCTGGTGCAGAACCGAAGAGAGCGGACCTTTGTAGGGCACCTGCCCTTCAATACCTTCTGGAACCAGCTTCAGCTTATCAGAGACTTCTGCCTGGAAGTAACGATCTGCGGAACCACGTGCCATTGCACCGACAGAACCCATACCACGGTAGGCTTTGTAGGAACGCCCCTGATGCAGGTAAACCTCGCCTGGGCTTTCTTCGGTACCAGCTAGCAGAGAACCCACCATACAAGAGCCAGCACCTGCTGCGAATGCTTTTGCCATATCGCCGGAGAACTTGATGCCACCATCCGCGATGATCGGGACATCGGCTTTAGCAGCTTCAGCAGCACAATCCAGGATCGCTGTGAGCTGAGGAACTCCAACACCAGCAACAATGCGTGTTGTACAGATGGAACCCGGACCGATACCTACCTTCACGGCGTCCGCACCAGCTTCAATCAGCGCTTTCGTTGCAGCTGGCGTTGCTACGTTGCCAGCCACCAGCTCTACACTCGGGAAGCGTTTCTTGATTGCAGCTACCTGATCAATTACGGCCTGCGAATGGCCGTGCGCGGTATCTACGACCAGCAGGTCCACGTCGGCCTCAATCAGGGCCTCAGCGCGGCGCATGCCATCTTCGCCCACGCTGGTTGCTGCACCAGACAGAAGGCGGCCCTGCGCATCCTTAGATGCATTCGGGTTGAGCTGCGCCTTTTCCATATCCTTAACAGTGATAAGGCCAACACAGTACTGGTTCTCATCAACCACCAGAAGCTTTTCGATACGGTGTTGGTGCAACAGGCGCTTGGCTTCATCCTGACGAACGTTATCGCGAACTGTGATCAGGTTGTCGCGGGTCATCAGTTCGCAGACCAGCTGCTCAGGGTTTGAGGCAAAACGTACGTCGCGGTTGGTCAGAATACCAACGAGACGACCTGTGGCAGTACCGCCGCGACCACCGTTTTCAACCACTGGCACACCGGAGATCTTGTGCGCTTCCATCAGGTTGAGTGCGTCTTTGAGAGTTGCATCAGGGCCAATCACCAATGGGTTGACCACCATTCCGCTCTCGAATTTCTTCACCTGACGGACTTCTTCAGCCTGACGCTCTGGTGTCATGTTCTTGTGGATGATGCCGAGACCACCAGCCTGTGCCATAGCAATCGCGAGGCGCGCTTCTGTCACAGTGTCCATTGCGGAAGAGAGGATAGGCAAATGCAAATGAAGATTGCGAGAGATTCTTGAGTGCAGTTCGACCTGCGCCGGCATGATCTCAGAATGCCCTGGAAGGAGCAGAACATCATCAAAAGTCAGCGCTTCGTGACCTGAAGATGGTTCGTAAAATGTAGGCATTGCCAAGTTCCCTTCGGATGAATATAGACCGCCCTGACCCACTCCCTGCTCAAGTGGATTTGACTGCAGAGTTGTCTGAAAAGATAGAGAAGTTGACGCGGGTCACTACCACGGCTTTTGCGATTTGAAAAGGGGCATTTATCAGATTTAGGCTCCGGAATGCATATTTGCTCCTCACCTCATTGATTTTACTAAATTGCAGGTATTGTCGATGAGCGTTGATAGACCGAGTTCCTTTAAGGTCAGCTTCCGAGAACAAACACCTTCAGGGATACTCAGGGGTCTTCGTCAACACTCCTGAGTGACTTCAGACCGGAAAGCTCCGAGCATGCCGCATCGCCTCCGCATGACAACAGTGATCGTTGGCATGACGCTTTTGCTGGTGCAGCTGGATGCCACAGTGCTTGGGGTTGCGATCCCCACTATCGCCCATGACCTGAAGATTAATCCACTTTCATTGCATATGACCATATCGCTCTATCAGCTCACACTGGCGGTGTTTATTCCCATATCGGGATGGGCAGCTGACCGGTTCGGGTCAAAACGTTTGTTCGTTGGCGCAGCGCTCCTGTTTATGAGCATGTCAGTGGCATGCGCCCTTTCTAGCAATCTGACCCATCTTTTGATTGCCCGGGCAATTCAGGGGTTTGCCGGAGCCTTTCTAATGCCGATTGGACGTCTGACGGTCATCCGCATGGCAGGCACGAAGAACCTTGTGCAAGCGATGGTTTGGGTCGTCACGCCCGCTGCATTCGGGATTGCCTTTGGTCCCTTTCTGGGCGGCATTATTGTCCACTATCTCAATTGGCGCTGGATCTTTTTGATCAATGTGCCGGTTTGCGTTGCTGTTGGCGCTATGAGCAGCTTTTACTTTCGCAATTACAGACGGAAGAACAAGGTGCCCTTCGATTTTCCGGGGTTCATTTTGCTAGGGAGTACTGCCGCATCGCTCTTGGCTGGGATTGCTAATCTAACAAAGATCACGGGCGATGCATTTATTCCCCTTGGCCTTTTTGCAGCAAGTTTATCATTCGCCCTGGTTTTTATATGGCATGCACGGCGCGCACGCCATCCAGTGATTGACCTGAAGCTCTTCGCAAATCTCAGCTATCGTGTCTCGACCTACGCAACTGTCCCTTTGCGCATCGGCGTCGCTTCCTTTGCGTTTGTCATGCCGCTCATGCTGCAAATCCCAATGGGTCTTGATAGTCTGACAACAGGCCTCCTTATGGGCGCCGCTGCCATTGGAGCCCTGCTTTCACGCGTGGTCGCTCACCGATTGATCAAAACATTCGGCTTTCGCGGCGTCCTGCTGCCCTGCACCATTGTTCTTTCCGTTTTAACGCTGGCTGTGGGCTTTGTCTGGCTTACCAAGTCACTTGCAGCAGTCGCGCTCCTCATCCTGCTCACAGGCTTCACACGAAGCCTTGTATTCACATCAGCCAACACAGCAAGCTATGCGGATCTGACCAGGTGTCTTGTTAATCAGGGTGTTAGCTTTGCAGGACTGGTTCAGCAACTCTCCATTTCACTGGCGGTGGGCTTTGCTGCTGCCGTTTTGCATGTTCGGCAGAATATCACAGAAGAGCCCATGCTCACCGGGCCTGACTTTATCTGGCTCTCCGTTTGCACTGGTTTATTTGCCTTGCTGCCCGTGCTGTTTTTCTGGTTTCTGCCCGCCAATCTCGGCAAGAACAAAGTAGATGAACAAGCACACTTACATCAATAAAAAAGGCTGGTCGAAACCAGCCTTTCTGAACATTATTTGGAACCTCTGTAGCCCTTGGCGAGAATAAACATCTCAGGGCTGCCTTTGCGGCTCGCTGGTGGTTTGATATGCACCACAGACTTAAATTCCTTCTTCAGATCCTGAAGCAACTTTGCCTCAGCCCCACCGGCAAACACCTTTGAGAGGAATGCACCACCTTCATTCAGGTTCTGACGCGCAAAATCGATTGCGATCTCGAACAAATAAGTCGTGCGCAGGTGATCTGTTTGACGATGGCCTGTCGTTGGCGCTGCCATGTCAGACATCACCAGATCTGGGCGATGCCCGCCGAGCGCTTTCATCAACTCATCAGGAGCATCGTCATCCAGAAAGTCTTTTTGAAGGATCACAACACCTGGGATCGGTTCAACTTCGAGATAATCAATCCCAACCACCAATGGCTCATCATCCATTGAGCCAACGATCGGCGCCGTCAGCTGCGACCAGCCGCCAGGAGCACACCCCAAATCGACCACACGCATACCCGGCTTCAGGATTTCATGTTTCTCGTTGATCTCGATCAGCTTGTAGGCCGCCCTAGAGCGATAGCCATCGACCTTGGCACGGCGGACGTACGGATCATTCAGCTGGCGTTGCAGCCAAAGTGTTGAGGAGTTGGACCGTTTACGCGCAGTTTTCACGCGCTGAAACATGCCCCGATCACCTGATCCACGACCACTAGAGTTGCCGCTCATCTGTTATATTCCTTTCTAGGGGTGCGCCGGCGCTTATGGTTGGAGTTGCTCCAGACTTTGTCTGCAGCCATCATCTCCATCAAAATACCTTCCCGCAGTCCTCTGTCAGCCACACGTAATCGCTGACAAGGCCATCTGCGGCGTATTCCTTCCAAAATTGCGCAACCTGCTAGCACCAAATCGGCTCGGTCCTCACCAATACAAGGGTTTTCCACCCGTTCTTGATAGGACATATTCAAAAGCTGGTTAATCATGGCTGAAACATCTTCCTGTTCCATCCATGCTCCATCAACGCGACGGCGATCATAGCGCTTAAGGCCTAAGTGGACCCCGGCCAATGTAGTCACCGTCCCGGATGTTCCCAGCATATGGACATTTCCGCGCTCTATAGCACGGGAGAGTTCATTGCCAAGAGGGAAATTCTCCAATCTCTGCGAGACATCACCAACCATAGCTTCAAAAACGTCTGGTGTGACGTGCACACCTCCGTGACTTTCCGCCAGATTTACAACACCCAGAGGCAGAGACGTCCATGTTCTGACAAAGCGCGTCAGTGCATACCCGCGCGCACCATATCTGTTGCGCAGATCGAGCCAGACAATCTCAGAGGATCCGCCTCCAATATCGAAAAGCAGAACACCATCTGCCTCAGGATCGACCAGAGAAACGCACCCAGCAACGGCTAAGCGTGCTTCAGTCTCCTGACTGACGATCTCAAGCTCCAGCCCCGCTTCTTTCTTGGCACGGCTGACAAACTCCTCGCCATTTTCAGCTGCCCGGCAGGCCTCTGTCGCAATGAGCCGTGCCCGCTGAACGCCGCGCTCGGAAATCTTTTGCTGACAAACTTGCAATGCCTCGATGGCTCGTGAAATGGCATCATCGGAGAGTTTCCGATTACGCCCGACACCCTCCCCCAAGCGTACGATCTTGGAGTAGGCATCGACAACACGAAACCCGCGCTGCTCTGGTCTGGCTATCAGCAAACGGCAATTGTTGGTACCGAGGTCCAAAGCTGCGTAGAGCTCCTGAGACCCTGTCGCCTGATGTCTGTGGCGCGACGAAAAACGATGCGTCCCATCACCACGCATATCCGCGGGATGACGACGTCGGTTTGCATCATTTTCGCGGGATCTGTAGCCTTGAGAAGGACGCGGAGAATGTTGCTCTGCAGGCCCAGACTGTCTGGCTTGCGTTGACACATGCGTTTTAACCTCCTCCTTAGGTGCAGGAGCAGGTTGTATAACTTCTACTGATGTGCCGCCCGGATCAATATTGACAACGGGCGCATGTAGTTTCTGGTTTAGGAGCGCACGTCTTTCTGCCCGATTAGGCTTTGCGCGACGTGCTTTCCTCTGCCGCTTGGCGCCTTCAGGACGAGAACTGCCAGCCTCTTCCGCAATCCCAGCAGAATGACCAGCTTCAGCGCGGTGCAAAGACGCATTTTTGGCGTCTCCACCCTGTCGCTTTCTATGGCGTTGCTTCCGTCTGCCCTTTTTTGAGCTTCCCGGGACGCCGGGCGTTCTCGCTCCATCCGAAGAGGACCGCTCACCCGTTTTCTTCAAGTGCTATGCCTTTGTGCAGTCCATGAGGCATCTAAATGCGATCTGGACTGAAGTCATTTTAAGTTGGCAACATTGTAACAGTTTCATGGCAAACAGCAATCGCCCCATTTGAATGGTACAGTCCTAAATTTAAACGAATTCTCTCAAATTGCAGGAAACTCCAGAGGCTTACGATTTTGGGGGCGTTGACAGGCGCTGGCAGCGTGACACGCTTGCCAGAACACACTTGCGCATAAATGCGCAGATCCATGTCCTTATTCACAAGAGAAGAGCCTGAAGTCCTCTTAGCCCACTGATTTTGTTAAAACTCACGAGAACCAAGTTGACAAGGTCCGGTCCGAACACTAAAAGCCCTCTCACTGACGAATTGAACACCTTGTTTCACTTTGTTGGTTGGCAGTAGCTAACGTGCTGTTATTGCTGGGGATTAGTTTAATGGTAGAACAGCGGACTCTGACTCCGTCGGTCCTGGTTCGAGTCCAGGATCCCCAGCCAATTACTCACGTATCAAATGCTTCAACTGCTTGGTAGGGAACACTTCCCTCCTGTTCTGCTGGGGATTAGTTTAATGGTAGAACAGCGGACTCTGACTCCGTCGGTCCTGGTTCGAGTCCAGGATCCCCAGCCATTTTCTTCCATAAATCAAAACTGAACAGATTGATTGAGCGGCTCCGATATTCCGCTAATTGACGGTTTCGTGCGCCTCAAGAACACTTCTTGCAACATTTACGCTTGCAGAGGTTGTATCATGCCCTTCTCCCCCAAACGGATTGCTGTTTTTGGCGCAAGCGGCGCGATTGGGTCTGCTTTTGTGCATGAGTGCCTTGATCGCTATGACACAGCGGACATGTTTTGTTTTGCCCGCTCTCCAGAACGCATTCCGGTCCATGAGCGCGTTGAGAGCCACGCCTTTTTGCTAGAGGATACGGAGGGGTTTAACGCCAGTGCAGATGCGATTAAGGCAGCTGGGGGACTTGATCTGATTTTCGTGGCAACTGGACAACTTCACAGCGACACCTCAAAGCCGGAGAAGACTATCCGCTCACTCACAGCGGCGGGTATGGAGGAGACATTTCATACAAATACCATTCTCCCCAGCTTGATCATGAAGCACTTCCTGCCGCTTTTGCCCAAACACAAAAAGGCTGTTTTTGCTGCGATCTCAGCACGCGTTGGCAGCATTTCCGATAACTATCTGGGCGGGTGGTATTCGTACCGCGCCTCAAAAGCTGCGCTCAACATGCTCATCAGGTGCGCTGCGATTGAAATGCAGCGCACGCATCAAAGTTCGGTCATTATCGGAATGCACCCGGGCACGGTGGACAGCTCACTCTCCAAACCCTTTCAACGCGGCATGCCAGAAGGGCAATTGATGCAGCCTGAGAAATCCGCTGCAATGCTGCTGGATGTGATCAGTGAGGTTGACCAGTCCCAAACTGGCAAATGCCTAGCCTATGACGGGACTGAGATCGCTCCTTGATAGATCATCAAACTTCTGCTGTAGCTTTCAGAACATACTGCTCAAAAACATCGCGGCTTTGCGTCAGAAGCGCATCGCACCATTCTTGTGTATCGACAAAGAGTGCATCCATGAGTTCCTGCCGGATTTCAGCGGCTAGTTCTGGAGCAACAGTGTCCCGATTGCGTTTCAGCCAGTTGTCGCGGCGATGAGCGTCCAACACTTGTTCAAATGGGACGGTGCCAAATTCCAGGATTAGCTTAGTTGGTGGGACCTCCAGATCCAAACTGTCCAAAGTATCGCACATGAAACCGCCAATGAGGCTCCATTCCGCTTCTTCGCCGGGCTTTGAACTGAGGTCCATCACCTCGCAAAAGCCACAAGGACCGACACCTGTGTGCAGATCAATGATCGTTGCGCGCTTTGCGCCTTGTCCATAACAGACAATGACTTGCTTTAGGGTTTTGGTGGACCAGGATGTTTCCTCCCCGCCGTAAAACAGCCCCATTGGGACTGAGTATTGTCCTTTCAGCACTTTTTGCGTCAGAGCGCCAGTGCCGTTCTTTTCGGTATAGATTTTGATTGCGGCATTGGCAGCCTCCCACTCCTCTCCCGTGATCTGAGGCGCACAAATGGCGGTGTGCAGCTCTTCGTAGTCAGGGTTTTGAGGAAGATCTCCATCAAAGCTAATCGAGTTGCGGTTGTTGTCTACGTTGTTCTCATCTGTCCGCGTGAAAATCGCGCAGCCAGCTGGGTTGACTGCATGTACCCAGACTACTTTTGTATTGTCTGGGAGTTGCTCAAGATAGCGCTGCATCAAGTCCAGCTGAATTCCAGAGCCAGCTGTAAGTTCTGTTCCGTGCACGCCTGAAGTAATGAACACCACATGTTCACTGTCCGGTTTGCCTTGCAAAGCAACAGTCATCTGCACAGGCCCCTCCTCACTCTTGAAGGTTGGGTGCGGGATGACTTCTGTCTCAAACCCAAGTCGACTGGCCAGGTCCATGAAACGCTGTTGAGCTTGGAAATAGTCCTCAGAGAAAATGGGATTTGCAGGCATTGTGTACTCTTCAAATAACAGGATGAAGCTGTGATATATCGGCGGTTGTATTACACACCTAATTGACCCAGAAAGAATAATCTAGTCTGTTGTTCCTTATCTCTTTTTTCTCGCATCACATGCAAGTTTTCAATCAATTGCGATGATGCGTCTTCAGATCAGGCTGCCGCTGCGCGCCCATAGAGTTAGCAGCGATCAGCTTCCCGGGAGCGAATAATGAAAAGAAAACTGATACTAGATGTGGACACTGGCACGGATGACGCTGTTGCCATTATGCTGGCTGCTTTGCATGAAGATCTTGACCTGATTGGCGTAACCACCGTGAACGGGAATGCTGAACTGCATTACTGCACAGATAATTCCCTTCGCGTGCTCGACTATATCGGCAAGCCTGAGATTCCGGTTTATGCTGGTTGTCACAAGCCTCTGGTACGAAATGACTTTCCGACGCCGCGCACGAAGAATGATCTGACTGAGAAGATCCATGGCAAGCATCTTCCTCTGCCGGAAACTGCTTTAAAAGCACAAAAGCAGCATGCGGTTGAGTATCTGGTAGAGACCTACCGTAATGCAACTGATCCAATCACGCTTGTCCCAGTTGCACCGCTTACGAACATTGCAGCAGCGCTGGCTGTTGAGCCGAAGCTGGTGGACCTTATTCCTGAAGTCGTGATCATGGGTGGTGGTCATGACGTTGGTAATGTGACTCCTGCTGCGGAGTTCAACATCTGGGCTGACCCTGAAGCTGCTTATGCAGTCTTCAACGCTGGCTTTGAAAAGTTGACCATGGTGCCGTTGGACGCAACACACAAAGCTTTGGTGACAGCGACACAGTGTCGTCAGTTTGATGAACTGGGCACGCCTGCAGGCAAGGCAATGGCGGCTTGCACTGGTCACCGCATTGGCATTCACGACAAGATCCAGAAGATGGATGTTGAGCACAGTGCGCCCGTGCATGATGCACTTTGTATTGCACACCTTATTCAGCCAGACGTGATTACACTGGAAGAATATCCGGTCGACATTGAAACTCAGGGGGCGCTGACTGTTGGGCGCACAATTGTTGACAAGAACCATCGCGGCACCAAACAGGCCAATTGTAAAGTGGCCTTTGACGCGAATGCTGCGCTCTTCGTTGAAATCATGATGAAGACGTTCGCAAGCAATAAGTAATATCAGAAAGCGCCGAGAGCATTGGGCTGTCGGCGCCTTTAAACACCTTACTTTGTGAATGCCATCTGATTGGCATTGCCGAGCATCCAGCGTGACCCGAACTTATCAATTGCAACACAGCTGGCAGATGTTTCTGATCCAAACATCAAGCATTTCACTTTGACTGCGGTCGCTAATTGACGGCGCAAAGAGTAATGATTTTCTGCAGGCCACATCAGGCCAACGCGTATAATCCCATAAGGATGATAGATATCGAGCTGGCGTTTATCGACAACTTCCGCTCTTCCGCTCACTTCTGTTAATTGCTGGATGCCTAAGGCATTGCTTACCGAAACTGATATCAGCATTGTCGACAGACCTGTCAATATCACCATCAAAAACTTGAGTGAGCGCATCATTTCTCTCCGTGGTCGCACCTTTAATTCCATGAGGGAAAATCAAAGCATACCACAGACAAGACGCACTCAATGCGCTTTATTGCATTTCTATGACAATTGAGGGGTGTTGCGAACCTAATTGATCTGCTGCTGTTCACTCAAACGGCTCATGCCTTCAATTTTATCATTTGGTTTTGAGGGGAAATCAGATCTTTGGGCTATAATTCGCTCTGCAATTTGCATCTGAAAGGCTGGGTATAGATTAGATGCTTCGTTCTTGTGTTCATCAACTGTTTGACGAGCTGGTCTCCTGCGAGCAATTTCTTGATAATTGCGGAGAGCTTATGTGGCGCGACAAGCTTCGCCAGACGCGTGTCATTGACGCTGCCGGCAATGAAGCGCTCGATCTGGATTTACTGCTCTCCTATTTTTCTCAGAGTGAAGCATTCTTTGAGTTGGAGCTCTCTCAAGATCTTGGTCACCGCGTGAGTGAGACGACCGAACCGGGTGCAAACTCTCACCTGGTCACATTGAGGCTGGATATCTTTTATCTTGCGCAGAAGTGCCGAGACGAAGGCAATGCAAGCATTGTTATCATCTCGGCCTGTCCATAATCACATCATTCAGCTGGTGTGTTCGTGTTGCCCAGCGCCTTATCAAGCTCGCTGTGCAGCTTTTCCTCGCTGGCTTTGCGTGGTGTCGTATAGCGCATCAGCAGCAGGTAGGCAGCTGGCGTTACGAAGAGCGTGGAAAGTGTCGCAAAACCCAAACCACCAACGATCACCCACCCCATCTCGATGCGTGCTTCTGCTCCTGCCCCAAAAGCCATGACCAACGGCACGCCACCAAGGACGGTTGAAACCACTGTCATGACAACTGGACGGAAGCGGATGAGGCACGCATCGTGGATCGCTTCAAAGACCGAACGCCCCTCTTCCCGCAATGTGTTGGCAAACTCGACAATGAGAATGCCGTTTTTGGCCATCAAGCCGACGAGCAAGATGATGCCGATCTGGGAGTAGACATTGATAGACCCTCCCGTCAGGCCAATGGAGATGATCGCCGCAGAAATTCCGAAGGGTACAGTACAGAGAATGACAAACGCGCTCATGAAGCTTTCAAACTGCGCCGCGAGCACAAGGAAGACCACGAGTATTGCAAAGAGGAACGTCATGTAGACGTTGGACGTGGTTTTCTCTAAAACGGCTGCTTCACTCAGAAGCGTGACGTTGGTACCTTCTGGCAAGACCTCGGCTGCAACTTCCTTCATGTCAGAGATTGCCTGAGCAAGGTCGTAACCGTCATTGATGGAGATGGTGACGGGGACGGCCCTTTGTTGTTCTTCACGCGTCAGGCTCGGCGCTACAGCCTCCTCTTCAATGGAAACAATAGAAGACATAGGCAGCATGGTGCCGTCTTTGCTCTTGATGAAGATGTTTTCAAGATCGCGTGTAGACTGCAATGGCAGGCCACCAGCTTCCATCACCATCGGAATGCCGTCATCTTCTACGAAGAGGTCTGCAACAGATGAGCCATCAAGCAGCATACGCAAGTTGGAGGCAATCCGGTCAGAAGACAGACCCAGATCGTTTGCACGTTCTCTGTCTACACTCACCAGCAACTGCGGCTGTGTCGTCTCATAAGACACAGAGGCAAAGCCAACTTTGTCGCCGTAGCGGGCCTGCATCTCAGCTACAATATCATCTGCATTTTCAGCCAGTTCATTATAATTGGTGCCGGTCACTGCAAAGCGAAGGCCCTGCCCGGCACCCCGGATTCCGATCGTATTTGGTTGAGCAACACGCACCTTCAGACCCGGAATTTTTGCGGTCTTACGTTGCAGTTCATTGACGATTTCCTGCTGACTGCGATCGCGCTCGGCCCAGTCTTTCAAAGACATGACAAGGAAACCGCGATTGATCTGCCCGCCCATGCCAACAAGGCTCATGATGCTGCGCGCCTCGCCATTATCGACGTAGGGTTGAGCGATATACTCCAGCTCGCTCATTTTGCCTGCGGTATAGTCCAAACTTGCCCCTTGAGGAGTGGAAGCGATCATGAAAATCACAGACCTGTCCTCTGTTGGAGTGAGCTGACGCGGCAGTGAGGTATACTGGGATGCCCCCGCTATGACAAAGAGAGTTGCGGCGCCCAGTAGTATGAATGGCCGACGTAATGTCCAATCCAACGTGCTGGAGTACCAGCGCTCAATGGCAGTCCCCATATTGGAGATCACAACCCAAGCTGCAGAGGGTTTGTGCGTGTCCTCATAATTTTTGGTACGCAGCAGTCGGGATGCCATCATCGGCGCGAGTGTCAGCGCAACGAAGGAGGACAGCATCACGCTGATTGCAAGTACAAAGCCAAACTCAGAGAAGAGCTTGCCGACACTGCCTGGTAGGAATGAAATTGGAATAAACACAGCAGCCAGAGTTGCCGTTGTGGTGATAACTGCGAAGAAGACCTCACGCGTACCAAGGATCGCAGCAGCACGCGGCCCCTGCCCTTTGTGAACGCGTTTAGAGATATTTTCCAGAACCACAATTGCGTCATCAACCACCATACCGGTTGCCAACAACAGCGCCAGAAGCGTCAAAACGTTTGCGGAGAACCCCGCCAGCCAGATGCCAACCAATGCACCAATCAAAGCGACAGGAACAGTTACGGCTGGAATAAGCGTGACGCGGATGGAACCAAGGAACAACAACATCACACCAATCACAATGCTGGTGGAGAGGAACAGCGAAAATACGACTTCCTTGATTGCACCACCGATGAACGTGGCATCATCACTACTGACGTTGACTTCCACATCGTTTGGAAGCTGATCTTGCATGCGCTCTATTTCAGCGCGAACATCGTTGGAGATATCGATCGTGTTTGAATTTGCCGAGCGAATAATACCCATTCCAACGGCACGTTTGCCGTTGTAGAATGCGCCAGAGGATGCGCGTTCAGGGCCATAACTCACAAAGGCGATATCGCGAATTCTAGTGGTCTCATTGAGCTTGACCATGCCGATTTGTTCGGCTGTTTTCACATCGGAATTCGCGCGAACAAAGAGCTCCTGATCACCTGTTTCCAGTGATCCGCCAGACGTATCAAGCGCGAGTTCTTCCAAGACAGAGCGCAAATTATCAGGTGTCAGGCCGCGAGAGGACATGGCCTGCACGTTGATCGCGATTTTGAAGACTGGTGTTTGAGAACCATACAAATCAACACTGGCAACGCCAGGCACGGATGTGATGCGGTCAACAATCTCATCATCAACAAACTTGCTGAGTTCCTCAATGCGCATTTCATCAGAAGTTACGACAACGCGCATAACCGGATCTGCATCCGCGTCGGCCTTTACGACAACCGGTGTATCCGCATCTTCGGGCAGGTTACGCCCTGCTCCGCTTACGGCATCACGAATGTCATTGGCTGCTTCACTGACATCGACACTGTCATTGAACTCGACAGTAATCCGGCTGCGGCCATATTTTGAGTTGGAAGAAATGGATTCAATGCCTGCGGTGCGCGAGATCGCTTTTTCCAGCACACTGGTTATCTCGGCATCCGTAACTTCTGGCGGAGCACCTGAATATGTGGTCGTGACCGTTACAACGGGTCGGTCCACATTGGGCATTTCGCGCACTTCAACACCTAGCAACGCTGCAATACCTGCTACGATAATCAGGAGATTTAGGGTAATCGCCAGAACGGGGCGCCGTACACACAGCGCATACAATCCGCTCAGATGACTTTCCCGTGTAGAATTTTTGTCGGTTGTCATAGAAACACCTTGGGGTCAGTCATTCAGGAGCTGGATTTAGTCGTGCTATCAGCCGATATTCCAGATTGAGAACCGGAGCTTTTAACTGGTTCGCTCTTATCGGTTTGGCCTGTGTCTGGCTTATTCTTGCCTTGCCCGTTTCCCTTCCCTTTGCGCTTTGCGCCAGCGTTCTCACCTGAGGTTTGCGTCTCACTCACGAGCGGGGCATTTACACCCTCGGGCTTGGTCAGAGTAAAGCCCGGCTCAGCCTGAAGCGTGACTTTCGTGCCTGGGCGCAAGTCGCGAACTGACTCTGTAATCACGATGTCACCCGGCTCTACCTCGCCTTCGATCAATACCCGGTCAGCGCTGCGTTCAATAACGGTCACGTCGGTTCGTAGAGCTTCGCCGTTTTCCGCTAACCAGACATGCGGGCCGGACCGGTCCCATTTCAGCGCGATGGACGGAACGGATGGCCATTCATCCCCTTCCAATTGGACACGAGCATCAAAAGCGATCCCAGATCGGAGGAGATCGTCAGGGTTTGCGACTGTTGCCTGAACTTTCAAAGTGCGGGATTCGGAATTAACGCGGTTTTCCAGAGCTGTCAGCTCGCCGCTGAACGTATGCCCCGGCATAGCTTCTGTGCGCAGTTCCACCGTATCTCCGCGTTTGACCTTGTTCGCAAACCGTTCCGGGACAACAAACTCGACCAAAATGCTGGAGCGGTCATCCAGACCTGTGATGCGGGAGGATTGCGTTACATAGTCACCAATTTCGACATCCATAATGCCGAGAATACCTTCAAACGGAGCTCTCACCAGTCTGCGATCAAGGTCGATGCTGGCTTTGTCCAAATCCAGCCGGGCCTGATTGGTTGCCAGCAGAGCATTTTGCATCTGGACCGTTGAAATGGTCTGCGAGGACATGAGTTTTTCGTATCGCTCAACCTGCTCCTCAGCGTCTTTCAGCGCGAGTTTGGCGCGATTGACCGCAAGCTTCTCTTCCGCATCATCCAGACGTAAAACCACATCCCCTGTAGAAACTCGCGTTCCTGCCTTAAAGGGTAGCTCTTGAATACGTCCGGAGCTCTCCGGATAAAGGTCTGTCATCTTGGCTGCACGACCCGTACCAATTGCACGGACGAACGTGTCCGTTACGCCTGTGGTCACATTACGAGCACGGGCCAGAATTTCCTGACTGCCACCGCCACGTTTTCCGCCGCCACGCTTGCCCTGTTGCTTATTCCCTGAGCCCTTTACTGCCACATCAGCCGTCTCAACTGGCCAGAGCGTTAGTCCAACGGAACTGAGCAATGGGACCGGCTTGGAGAACAGAGCCGGTTTGCCGATATATAATCCTGCAACGCCAACTACGACGGCGATCAGACCAACTTTTACAGCCTGTCTAGAACGGGACATAAACACCCAACTCCTACCAGAATTTGCAGTACTTACGGCTATTCAGGCTCACTGGATCAATGAGGAGCCTCTTGGCGATTCAAGTATGCATGAAAGAACACTTTAGTTGAGAGTGTTTTACATTGCTTTTGTGAGACATGTGCATTTTGAAGTTTGTAAAAACGTAATGACATTGTCTGAACTGGCGTTTTGCTACAGTTCGTTACACTTTCATTGATCTGCCACCGCGTTTTCCAGAGGCAGATGCACAAAAGGCCTGACAGTGATATCAGGCCTTTCAGTCATTTTCACGATGCAGCGTTTAGCTAGACGCTGAGTGGTTCCACCGGGTTACTGGCCGGACGCACCACAACGCGCGAGCCGTCTGGCACACGGTTATACAGGTCAATCACGTCCTGGTTTAGCAGGCGAATACAGCCGCTTGATACGTTTTTGCCGATAGACCAGTGTTCGTTGGTTCCGTGCAGGCGGTACAGCGTGTCTTTGCCATTCTGGAACAGGTAAAGCGCCCGGGCGCCCAGCGGGTTTTCGATGCCTGGCGCCATACCATAGCGGAATTCTTCAAGCTCTGGCTGGCGTGCGATCATCTCTGCTGGCGGTGTCCATTTTGGCCACTGGCGCTTGTACTGGATGACAGCATCGCCATTCCAGCTGAAGCCAGCACGGCCCACACCAACACCGTAGCGCATGGCAGTGCCATCACCGCGCACCAGATAGAGGAAGCGGTTGGATGGGTCGACAACAAGCGTGCCGCCAACTTCCGGACCGGTGTAGTTTACCACCTGACGGAGGTACTTGCCGTCTGGGATCTGGTTGAGATTGACTGCAGGGATGGGGAATTTTTCTTCCGGCATCGGGCCATAAACAGCCTTGTAGTACGGATCCTGGCGAAGGTCGGCCACAGTCTTGCGTTTTGGAGCACCGGTTGTCTGACAGCCTGCCAAAGCGAGGGCTGCTGTTCCGATTACAAAACCACGTCTGGACAAACTACCTTTGTTACAATGCCTCGCCTTCTCGGCAGTTGTACTTAAAAAGCTCATGGTCACCCTATTATTGTTCCTTAAGTTAGATTGCCGAGCATGTTGCAATAAGCATATCGCACAGCCGATTTGCGTTTCTAACTTGTCTCTATCAATAACTAATTGAGGAAGACAGATGGTCACGACAATTTGAACCTATGCACAATTCACTATGTGGATTCAAAGGGTGCGACCATCAAGGCCTTAATGGGTGTGTCTGGCCTGCAAATGGCTGGATTGCGGCCAGTTCAAGAACAAGATGGCTTTTCTACAGATGTTGAGGAAACCTCTCTCACCTGAAGCAAGAGAGGCAAAGACCTCAGCTTTTGAAGCAGTTAGGGTTTGTGATGTTCATGCCAATGACGTGCAATGTCGATACGGCGCGGCACCCAGACACCTTGCTTTTGGGAGACATAATCCAAGAAACGGGCAAGAGCTGCTGTTCTGCCGGGACGTCCGGAAAGGCGGCAATGCAGGCCGACAGACATCATTTTGGCCGCTCCGTCTTCTCCTTCTGCGTAAAGCGTGTCGAAGCTATCTTTCAGGTAGGTAAAGAATTGGTCACCACTGTTAAAGCCTTGCGGTGTCGCAAACCGCATATCATTGGCGTCCAGCGTGTAAGGGATGATCAAGTGCGGGCCGTTTGGACCTTCAACCCAATAAGGCAGATCGTCTGCATAGCTGTCTGAGCTGTAAAGGAAGCCACCTTCTTCCATTACCAATGGCAGAGTGTTGACGGAGCTTCTGCCTGTGTACCACCCGTAAGGGCGCTCTCCAGTCGTCTCCATATGACTCTTGATTGCCTGCTGGAGGTGCCAGCGCTCTTCATCGGCAGAGAAGTCTTTGTACTCGATCCACTTGAGGCCATGAGACGCAATTTCCCAATCAGCCTCTTTCATGGCCGCAACGGCTTCGGGATTTCGCTCCAATGCGGTGGCCACGCCATAACACGTTACCGGAATCCCATGTTTGCGGAACAAACGCCACAGACGCCAGAAGCCAGCACGCGAGCCGTACTCATACATTGACTCCATATTCATGTGCCGCTGGTTCAGCCATGGTTGCGCCCCAACAATCTCAGAAAGGAAAGCTTCAGACCCCGCATCTCCATGAAGGATGTTGTTCTCGCCGCCTTCTTCGTAATTGATGACAAACTGAACCGCGATTTTCGCATTGCCTGGCCAGTTAGGGTTCGGCGTGTTCCGGCCATACCCAATCATGTCGCGTGCATAATCCATCATGAAATACCTTTTTGAAGTTTGTTGGCAACACTTCACCTCAAAACAGCAAGACAAGACAAGTAGGCTTGTGCAGAATTCCAATGCACAACTCCTCCTGAGCTCACAAAAAATGGCTCAACTTGTGATAGCGGGCACATTCTTTTGTAGAAATCTTATTAAATTTGAAGGGTAACCATTGAAATTTTGAGCACGAGAACAATCTGAACCCTATGTAGCGCGACCGGGACATCCTGTTACATTTCTACATTTGACAGTGATTAAAGCTTTCAGTAAAAAGTTTCACATATATCTAGTCGATATATATCGAACGTGACCAGACTTTAGCTCTAATCGATTTTAAGTCTTTTAAGTTCAGTAAGTTATTCGACCTCACACCTATATGAGGTCTCTTTTAATACTCAGTGCGATGTGGTGGGGAATGAGCACACGTAAATTTTGTCTTGCCATATTATCCAGCGGGGATGCTACTGGATATGAAATTCGCAAGACTGCGCAAGAAGGGCATTTCAGTCATTTCATTGAAGCCAGTTACGGATCAATTTATCCGTCGCTTGCCAAGATGGAACAGGACGGTCTTGTGACGTGGCGCGAAGAAGTTTCACCAGGCAAACCTTCTCGGAAAATCTATTCTATTACACAGGCAGGTCGTGACGCTTTTGTACAAGAGCTGTCTGAGACCCCTGTCGAAGATTTGTTCAGATCCCCGTTTCTTCTGCTTGCTCTTTATAGCCGCTGGGTTGGTGGCGAGTTTATCTCCAAGGAGATTGACCGCCGTATTGAGCATCTGGAGCTCAAAATCGGGGGCATGAACCATGAGCTTGAGATTTGTGAGGATCCGGCAAGCGCGTGGACACTGGAATACGGCATTACCACACTGAGTGCTTCCCTCAATTACATGAAAATGAACCGAAGCAAGCTTGAGCGCATCGCCAGCGAGCGTGTCTCCCACGCTCAAGCAGCTGAATAATCGCCTAGAACCGGCGGAGAGAAAAATGGCAATTCGATTTTCACATGTTCTGGCTTTGGGGCTTACTGCCGGAATCGGTATCTGGATGGCGACCGGCACAACCGTGGTTATGGGTCAGGGGACGGGCGAAGGTTCGACTCCACCACCAGCAGAAAGAGTGAAAGCTCTCGGCTCTGTTCCCTTTGCCGTTAAAGTGCAAACCCTTGAAGCGACTGTACGGACTCCATTTTTGGAAATGCGGGGACGGACGCAGGCGGATACACGTGTTGAAGTGCATTCAGAAACAGCTGGTGTAGTGCGCAAACGCCCGGCAACTGAAGGCATGTTCGTTCGTAAAGGTGACCTGCTCTGTTCTCTGGACCGCGGTGCCCGTGAAGCACGCGTTCTTCAGGCCAATGCAGCACTGGCTCAGGCTAATATTGATTTTGAAGCTGCCAGCAAGCTGAACAACAGAGGTTTTTCTGCTGCAAACCGTGTGATTGCGCTTAAAGCAACACGCGACGCGGCTAAAGCCCAGTTGCAGGAAGCTGAACTTGAGCTGGAACGCACTGCAATCCGCGCTCCTATTGATGGGGTCATTGAGACACCACTGACAGAAGAAGGCGCAATGCTGGGTGTTGGCAAAGTCTGCGCGACAATTATGGCGCCGGACCCAATGCTAGCAATCGGAGCCGTTTCAGAATCCAACATTCAGGCTGTGAAAGTTGGCCAGACCGCTGTTGTGAACCTGGTGACCGGCCAATCCGTTGAAGGTAAAGTCAGCTACATTGCAAGCTCTGCCGATCCGGACACACGCACTTTCCGCGTGGAAGTTGAGTTGCCAAACCGGGACTTTGATTTGAGAGATGGCGTTACGACCAGCACTTTGCTGCAACTTGCCGACGAGAAAGCTCACTTTGTCTCACCGGGCATTTTGACCCTTGCTGACAATGGGGACATTGGTCTGCGCGGCGTTGATGCAGACAACAAGGTTATTTTCTACCCTGTTGAAATGATCGGCGGAGACACAAAGGGTGTCTGGCTCAAAGGGCTGCCTGAAGAAGTGACCGTTATTACCGTTGGTCAGGACTTTGTTAAAGAAGGCCGTGTTGTTCATCCCGTTTTTGAAACCGCGGAGGTTTCACAATGATATCCATGCTGGAAGGGGTGCTCCAACGCCCCAAAACAGTTTTTGTGATGATGCTCTTCATGGTGGTCGCAGGCATTATGTCCTACATCGCGATCCCCAAAGAAGCTGCGCCAGATATTGATGTTCCATTCTTTTATGTTTCTGTCAGCCAGTCCGGAATTTCTCCTGAAGATGGAACCCGTCTGATCGGTCAACCGATGGAGACCGAACTCCGCGGCCTTGAGGGGTTGAAGGAGATCACGACGATTGCCGCCGAAGGGCATGTAGGCATTTTGTTGGAGTTCGACATCAATGTCGACAAAGACAAAGCGCTGACGGATGTTCGCGAGAAGGTTGATACGGCGAAGACCAAGATCCCTGAGGACGCCAAAGAACCTACAGTCAGCACACACAATATGGCGCTTCAGCCAACCATGACCATTGCCCTTTCCGGTGATGTTCCTGCCCGCACGCTATACCGCCTTGCTGATCGTCTGAAAGACGAGATCGAGTCCATTGCGTCCGTGAAAGAGGTTGAGCTGACTGGTCAGCGTGATGAGCTGCTTGAAGTGATCATCGATACGCTCAAGATGGAAAGCTATTCCATCAGCCAGAGCGAACTGGTCAATGCACTTCGGTTGAACAACCAGCTGATTGCTGCAGGCTTTATTGATGGGGGTGCAGGCCGCTTCAACATCAAAGTGCCGGGTCTGATCCTTGATGCAGATGATGTTTATTCCTTGCCGGTGAAACAGTCCGGCGAAGGCGTCGTCACACTTGGTGATATTGCTACGATCAAACGTACCTTCAAAGATCCAAGCACCTTTACGCTTGTGAATGGTCAACCTGCTGTTTCGCTAGATGTGATCAAGCGCATTGGCGAAAACATTATTGAGAATAATGCCGCAGTTCGTACTGTTGTTGAAGACGTTACAAAAGACCTGCCAGGTACAGTATCTGTGAGCTATATGCTCGATGTATCAGACAACATTTTTCAGACCTTAAACTCTCTTGAATCTTCCATCATGACAGCAATTTTCCTCGTGATGATTGTTGTTATTGCTGCTCTTGGTCTGCGATCTGCCATCTTGGTTGGCCTGGCCATTCCAACAAGCTTCATGTTGGGCTTCCTGACACTCACAACCATCGGCATGACCGTGAACACCATGGTGATGTTCGGACTGGTGCTGACTGTTGGTATGTTGGTTGACGGCGCGATTGTGATGGTGGAGTACGCAGACCGTAAGGCAGCTGAAGGCATGTCTCCACGGGATGCTTACATCCGCGCTGCAAAGCTGATGTTCTGGCCGATTGTTTCTTCCACGGCGACAACGCTGGCAGCCTTCCTGCCAATGTTGCTGTGGCCGGGCGTACCGGGCGAGTTCATGAGCTACCTGCCAATCATGGTGATCATCGTTCTGTCCGGCTCCCTGCTGACGGCCATGGTGTTCCTGCCCGTGACTGGTGGCATTTTGGCCGCTGTCTTTGCGTTTATGAGTAAGTATGGCGAGCATCTTCTTGCTCTTATCGTTGCTGTGGCACTGGGTGCTGTCGTTTCCAGCCTGACACCAATCGTTGCAGTCCTTGGTCCTGCATCTAAACTGCTTGGGGCAGCTATTGTCATCGTGGCTTTCTTGCCACTGATGAAGATGTTCAAACCAATCCTCAACTATTCTCGTGCGCGTGCTGAACGCCGGAAAACGGAAGAGTTGGCAGCAGCAAAAGTGTTCTCAGGGCATGGTCCGTTTGACACATCAAAGCTGCGCGGTATCACACGTGCTTACATCGCTGTTCTGGAGTTCCTAGTTCGCAAATGGTGGGCCGGCATGCTGGCGATCGTCGCCATGCTGGTTCTTTGTGGCAGCATCTTAGTGACCTTTATGGGTAACAATGCAGGCACTGAGTTCTTCGTGGATGAAGAGCCTGAGCAGGGTAAGTTTTATGTGACCGCTCGCGGTAACATGTCTGCTCTTGAGGCCCTTGAACTGGTTCGGGAAGTTGACAGTATCATTCTAGCTGAGCCGGGCATTGAGAATGTCGTGACCCGCGCCTTCCCTGTTGGTGTACGCGGTGGCGGTGGCAACAACGCTCCTGCTGATCTGATTGGCTCCATCGACATTGAGTTTGCTGACTTCTGCTGCCGCCCGTCGGCAAAGGAGATCTTTAACAGCGTTCGTGAGAAAACCTCTCTGCTTCCGGGTATCAAGGTTGAATCCCGGCAGGTTGAGGGTGGCCCTCCAACTGGTAAAGACATCCAGCTGCAGATTAACTCAAACAATTACGAAGCAGCTGTTGCTGCGGCAAATCGTGTTCGTAATCACATCGACACTGTTGATGGCTTGCGTGACCAGGAAGACAGCCGTCCTTTACCGGGGATCGACTGGGAACTGACCATCAATCGCGAAAAAGCAGCTCGTTATAAGGCTGATATTGCGGCTGTGGGCGCTATGGTTCAGCTTGTAACCAACGGTGTTTTGATTGGTGACTATCGCCCGTCTGACTCAGAGGATGAAGTGGACATTCGTGTTCGCCTTCCTGAGAGCGAGCGGACTTTGGACAAGTTTGATGAGCTGCGTCTTCGCACTCAGCTGGGTCAGATTCCTCTCTCCAACTTTGTGGAGCGGACACCCAAGCAGAAGGTTTCCAGCATTACACGCCGCAATGGCATGTTCTCTCTGGATGTTAAAGCTGGTGTTGATAAAGACCGCTTCCTCGTGACCGAGAAAGAGGCAGAGATTCAGGAATGGATCGATGCTCAGCAATGGCCGGACGGAGTGTTCATCAAGTTCCGCGGAGCGAATGAAGAGCAAGCCAAATCTCAGGCCTTCCTCATGAAGGCAATGATTGGTGCGCTGTTCCTGATGTTTATCATTCTGCTGACTCAGTACAACAGCTTCTACCAGAGCTTCCTGACGCTCTCGACTGTGGTTATGAGTGTGTTTGGTGTGCTGCTTGGCATGTTGGTGACGGGGCAGAAGTTCTCAATCATCATGACTGGTACCGGCATTGTGGCGCTGGCAGGTATCGTGGTGAACAACGCGATCGTGCTTATTGATACCTATAACCGCTTCCGTGAAGATGGGCAGAGCCCGGTGGATGCTGCACTGCGCACCAGTGCACAGCGTGTCCGTCCGGTGATGCTGACCACAATCACCACGATTGCTGGCCTTATTCCTATGGCAACGCAAATCAGCTTTGACTTTGCCAATCAGGTCACCACCTTTGGCAGCGTCACGGCAAGTTGGTGGGTTCAACTCTCAACCGCGGTGATCTCCGGTCTGGCGTTCTCAACAATGTTGACGCTGGTTGTGATTCCGATTGCTCTGGTAATGCCAATGCATCTGGCAAATGGTTATGGGCGGGTTGCAAACAGGCGCAAGAATCAGATGTCTGCAGGTCAATATGCGCTGGCCAATGGCAATGAAGATCCGAAAGAGCCAAGCTTCGGTGATGATACTTCTGAAGAGGTCAAGCGGGTTCCTGAAGCCGCTGAGTAAGGCTGACACGCATAACAAATGCAAAAGAGGCTGCTTCGGCAGCCTTTTTTATTGCCTGCTTCAGGAGGCAGGACGCTGGCGGCAAATCATATGAGATGCTTGTGGTCCCTCCGGCAAACCCAACCAACGGATTGCAGGGCTCACAAAAAAGGCCGCGGAGTGATCCACGGCCTTATCAAATCAAATTGGGCTTTGCGCCTAGTCGCTGCTCTTTTCCTTTTCCTGTTTCGGATCAGGAACGCCAGCTTTCGCTATATCTTCGAGGCTCACTTTCAAAGACGTCTTGTCTTCTGAGACGCTTTCCTCCTCGATCTCGGTGGTCACCACATCGCAATCGGCATGGCTGCCCTTCCCGTTCACGCAGTGGATTTTGTAGGAACGCCATGCAAACGGGATAGAGATGAGATAGCCAACGCCGATCACGGTCAGACACTCGAAGGGATAACTTGCGGCAAGTGCAACGATACCGACAGCGACAACGAACAGCGGCAGAACCCATTCGCGGCGAATGTGCGTACCGATCTGCTTGCCGGAGAAGGTTGGCAGCTGGCTGACCATCAGGAGACCAATGAACATGGTGTAGAGCGCAACAGGCAGAGCCAGCTCGTTCCAATGCGGCACACCCAAACGTTCCAGATAGATCGGCAGCAGAACCGTCAGTGCGCCTGCTGGAGCGGGAACTCCGGTGAAGAACTTGTTGGCCCACTTTGGCTTGTTTGGGTCGTCCAGCGCCACGTTAAACCGCGCCAATCGCAATGCCATGCAGATGGAAAACAGCAGAGAGGCGATCCAGCCGAGGGAGCTGGCATCTTCCAGCATCCAAGCGTAAAGGATAATGCCTGGAGCAACGCCAAAGTTCACGAAGTCGGCGAGCGAGTCCAGCTCAGCACCAAACTTCGTGGACCCCTTGAGCATGCGTGCGACACGTCCGTCCAGAGCATCCAGAATAGCGGCGAGGAAGATGGCTGCAATCGCCATATCCCACCTGTCTTCCATAGCCATGCGAATGGCTGTCAGGCCGGAACATAGCGCCAGCAAGGTGACGACGTTTGGTAAAACAATACGAAGTGGAATACGCTTGCGCGCTGCCCCTTTCGCATTGGTGGTTTGACCTCCCGGTTCATAGGGAGGAAATGGATTTGACACGCTATACTACCTTAAGAAACGCGGGCAACGATATCGCCTGCTTCTTCATCTTTCAGATTTGCCAGAATACTCTCACCAGCAATCATGGTCTGGCCAAGGGCAATCTGTGGCTTTGTCCCCTGAGGCAGGTAAACATCAAGACGGGATCCAAAGCGGATCAGACCGAAGCGATCACCTGCAGAAATGTTTTCGCCCTCTTTCACGAAGCACACAATACGGCGTGCTACGAGGCCGGCGATTTGCACAACACCGATACGGGCGTTGTCGTTTTCAATGATCAGGCCATTGCGCTCATTGTGCTCACTTGCCTTGTCCAGTTCTGCATTCACGAACTTTCCGGCTTTGTAAGCGACGCGCGTGATACGACCTGCCATTGGTGCACGATTTACGTGACAGTTGAAGACGTCCATGAAGATGCAAACACGCATCATCGGCTGATCGCCCATATCCAGCTCCCGAGGTGGGATCGCAGACCCCATCAGACACACGGTTCCGTCTGCGGGGGAAACAATCAGGCCATCTTTAACAGGAGTGACACGCGGCGGATCGCGGAAGAAGTAACAGACCCATCCGGTCAGGAAAAGGCCGATCCAGAAAAGGGGGGACCAGAACCATCCTAAAATGATGGTCAGGACAGCTGCAATGGCGATAAACGGGTAGCCTTCTTTATGAATAGGAACCAGTGTCTTGGAAATGCTGTCCGCCAAAGACATCTTTACCACCTTTGCTAGAGTGAGGGGTTCAGCTATTGAACCCCTCAGACGTTAAGTTTCTGCTCATAGAGCAACTCAGAGAGATCTGTGCAAGCAACTCTAGCTTATTTAAACAGAGATTCCCCTGATTGCGCGCAGAGCAATCACTTGAACCCACTATTTCTTATCAGTTATGCCCTCAATTTGGCTTTCTTCGGCACTTTTACCTCTGGAAATGAAGCCCTGATCATCTTCACGCATCTGCGCAAGACGTGCTTCAGCTTCACTGACTTCACGCTGGCGGCTCCACATAGAAGCGTAGAGACCATCATTTGCCATCAGTTCAGCATGCGTCCCCTGCTCTACCGCTTCACCCGCCTTTAGAACGAGGATCTGATCTGCGTTCACCACGGTGGAGAGACGGTGGGCGATGACAAGCGTGGTCCGGTCTTTGGAGACAATGTCCAGAGCTGACTGAATTTCCTGCTCCGTGTGCGTGTCCAAAGCCGAGGTTGCTTCATCAAGAATGAGGATCGGCGGACTTTTCAGGATGGTGCGCGCAATCGCGACACGCTGCTTTTCACCGCCTGAAAGCTTCAGACCACGTTCGCCCACTTCACTTTCATAACCATGAGGCAAAGCTTCGATGAAGTGATCGATCTGAGCCAGTCTGGCTGCCTCTCTCACTTCTTCATCTGAAGCTCCGACGCGGCCATAGCGGATGTTGTAGGCGATGTTGTCGTTGAACAGAACCGTATCCTGAGGAACCATGCCGATGTGATCGCGCAGGGATTTCTGCGTCACTTCGCGGACATCCTTGCCATCAATGGTGATGCGGCCTGAGGTGACATCATAGAAGCGGAACAATAGACGGGAAATCGTGGACTTGCCCGCTCCAGATGGACCAACAATCGCGATGGTGCTTCCTGCAGGCACTTCGAAATTCACGCCTTTCAGGATAGGACGCTCTTCGTCGTAGTGGAAGTGCACGTCTTCGAATTTGATGGTGGCTTCTTTGACCTTCAGGTTCTCCGCAAGCGGCTCATCCTGAATTTCAGGTTCTACGGCCAGTACGGAGAACATGGCTTCCAGATCAGCAATACCCTGACGGATTTCGCGATAAATGAAGCCAATGAAGTTGAGCGGAACAGACAGCTGCATGAGCAGCGCGTTGATCATGACGAAATCACCGATGGTCTGCTCGCCGCGCTGAATTGCCATTGCAGACATGACCATACACGTCGTCATGCCTGCGCCGAGGATCAGTGCCTGCCCGAAGTTGAGCCAGGAAAGCGAGGTCCATGTTTTGATTGCAGCGCGCTCATAGCCGCGCATTGCCTTGTCAAAACGGCCACGTTCCATTTCCTCGTTACCGAAATATTTGACGGTTTCAAAGTTTAGAAGGCTGTCAACGGACTTGCTGTTTGCATCATTGTCCGCGTTGTTCATATCACGGCGGATCTGGATACGCTTATCGGAGGCCACGACTGTGTAGTAGACGTAGGCAAAGACCGTTGCACCGACGACCAGGACATACCAGAGGCCAAACTGGAACCAGATCACAACCGCCATCATCGCAAATTCGACGACCGTCGGGATACCGCTCAGGATCGTGAAACGGACAATGCCTTCAATGCCCTTCACTCCACGGTCGATCACACGCGTCAGGCCACCCGTGCGGCGTGACAGGTGGTAGCGGAGAGACAAGGCATGGAGGTGCTGGAAGGTTAAATTGGCGAGTTCGCGAACGGCGTGGAGGCCAACGCTTGAAAAGATCGCGTCACGGATCTGGTTGAACCCGACAGCCATTGTTCTGGCGACATTGAAGGCCAGAACCAACATGATTGGCGCGACAAGAATTGGCGGCAACCATTTTGGTAAAACGCTGGCGTCAGTCAGAGCATCTGTTGCCCATGCATAAAGATAGGGTGCGAAAACGGTAATAATTTTTGCGACAATCAACGCCGCGAGGGCCAGAACGACACGCTTTTTAAGCTCCGGCCTTGCATCTGGCCACATGTAAACCCAAAGGGTTTTCAGTGAACGAAGCAAGCCTTTATCGTCTGCATCCAAAGCAGGGGCGGATTTTGCCTGCTGTTTTTTGCTTGTTGCAGTCATGCTAGTGCCTTGTTGCCCGGCACGCTTCTTAAAACGCAGAAGCGGTTGGCGAATTAGGAATGTCATATCAGAAGAGCAATGATCCAGAACGCGTCCATTGCCATCAGATTGGAGAGAGTCTTTCGCCCTCTTTTGAAACGCGCTCTTATCCGAAAACCGGAACCACTTTTCGGGAGCACGCAGTAGGATCGCAAACCAGAGAAAGCGCTGGATTGTTCATCCAGCGCTTTCCTAAAGATCAATCTGGAAAGCTTTCTCTTCTTAAATAGGACGTTCGAAGAGAAGAATCCAGATCAGTTATTAATTGTTTTCCAATTCAGATCAGCCACAGGCAACATGAACACCTGTCCCGGGAAGATCATATCCGGATTTTGGATCTGCTGGCTGTTGGCCTGATAGATGGTGGTGTAGCGTGTGCCTTTGCCATAGAGACGGCGGGAAATGGTCCAAAGGTTATCGCCACGGCGGATGATAACATTTGGCAGTTCGCCGATGCCAACAGTTGCAGATGCCCCTTTTGAACCAGACCCTTCCGCGACAAGGCGAACCGGGATCATGGCAACGTCATTTTCACCCTTGGTGAAGACAACCTGTGCGCGGGCTTCCACTTTACCGTCGGTGTTCTCCACTTTGTCAGCTCTGACTTCCACATTGCCAGCTGGGATTGTTTTTTCGGCTTCTACGAGCCAGCGCCCTTCGGTGCCTGCCTGCGCTTCGCCAACAAACTCTTCGCCCACATAGACACGAACTTGCGCGCCTGGCTCACTTTCGCCAGCAACGAAGACCTTGCCCTTCTCAGTTTCAACGGCTTTGACAGTCAGCTGCGGCTCTTCAGTTGCCGCTGCAACCGGTGCTGCAGGTGTTTCTGCAGGCGCCGGAGTTTGCGTAGCAACTTCAACAGGAGCTTCAGCAGTCTGTGCAGCTTCTGGAGCAGGCGCAGATACTGCGTTTACAGGTGCAGGCGTCTCGGTGACAGCGACTTCAGTTTTTGCAGGCGCTTGCGCTGGTTTATCAGCCGCAGCGTTAACCGGAGCTTCTTCCTTCGCACCAGGGATCTGTGCAACGGCAACTTCAGCAGGAGCAGCGGTTTCAGGCGCCTTTGCATTCGCTGTTTCGACTGGCTCTGCAGTCACTGGTGTTTCTGGCAGCTGGAGAATCTTTGATGGTGCGTCTGGTTCATTGAGAACAACCAAAACCTCGCCAGTTTCGTCTTCAGGCACAGACACTGCAATGTGTTGCTGCGAGCCACTCTTTTCCTGAGTTTCCTGATTGGTCGCTTCAAGGCTGACGTCGTGATCGCCCGGCTTCAGCGGTCTTTCAAGAACAATCGCAAATTCACCACTGTTGTTCGCAATACCTTTGCCGACCACATCCCCGTTGGAGATGAGTGCAACAATGGAACCAGCTTCAGCGCGGCCAGCGACAACGGCATCGCCTGATGGCTCAACGCGCATCACATCGAAACTTGGAACATTGTCGGTGGTAACAGCGGCTGTATCCAGCTGAGTGGTCACTTCAGGGGCTTTGCCAGCTTCTGCCTTGTCCGTCTGAGTGCCCGACGAGTTGAGCTGTACTTTGCCATTTGCAGCAGCCTCCAGCTTTGCAACAGCCTTTTCAGCTTCTGCAACAACCGAAGTATCTTCCTTGCTCAGGTAGTACGCCCCCGCACCGATTGCGCCTGCAGCTACAGCCACAGCAACTGTCAGCAACCAGTTCATCCCCGATTTCGACATGGTTCTCAATTGCTCCTCAAGCAGACCATAGTTCACTCGACATGGCATGCTTTGACATTATATCAGATTGTCCGGATATCAGTTTATCCGGCTGTCTGTTTTGCTTAGCTTTGTGCAAAAAGGACAGACTTTAATCGTGTTTGTTATACATGTTTAACCCGAGGGGCAAGGTGCACCATGTCAGGCAAGTTGCGCATGTGGTGAAGTTAACCTCAATTTACGAGCCTTGCTTGACGTTCCCCCTAGCCTAATGCGACAGAATACCTATGAAAACCTTGAAAAGCATCTGCGTATATTGCGGCTCCAATGCTGGAAGTCAGCCGCTGTTTGAAAAAGCGGCGATTCAGCTTGGTGAATTATTAGCCCGTGAAGGGATTCGACTCGTTTATGGTGGCGGATCCATTGGACTTATGGGAGCTGTTGCGAAAACTGTTCTTGAAAATGGCGGTGAAGTCACCGGTGTCATTCCAAAGTTCCTGAAGGAACGAGAAGTGATGCTGGAAGACGCTCATGAGCTGATCGTTACTCAGGACATGCATGAGCGCAAACGTACCATGTTTGAAAAAGCAGATGCGTTTATCGCGCTGCCTGGTGGTATCGGCACTCTTGAGGAACTTGTGGAGATGCTGACCTGGGCTCAGCTTGGTCGCCATGACAAGCCTATGCTGCTTCTCAACCTTGATCAGTTCTGGACGCCACTGGTGGAATTGCTCGACCACATGCGCAGTCTTGGCTTTATTCGTCCGGACAGCGACATCACCTACGAGATCACCGAGGACGTTGCTCAAAGCGTCGATATTCTTTGCAAGGCCATTGAGGGCTGCAAAGTTGAACATCCTGATTTGAAGGATATGTAACAAAAAAGGCCGCTGAGTTTGCAGCGGCCTTTTTTAATTGCGATCCATTTGACTGCTACGCAAGCTTCGCAACGCGGCGTCTTGCCATCACACCGTCGACCGAGAAGATGACGAGTGAGAACCAGATCATCCCAAAAGCCAGCAGACCTTCTAGTGACAGCTCTTCACCAAACAGCCATATGGCGCTGAGGAAGTGGATGGATGGTGCGATGTATTGCAGGAAACCAATGTAAATCATCGGCAGCCGGCGCGCAGCAAAGGCGAAAACCACCAATGGAACTGCCGTGATCACCCCTGTGAACAGCAGCAGTGACAAGAACCATGGGTGCTCCACTGGAATTGCGGGATAAATGCCGCCGGAGCCAGCCTGCGCGAAGTACCAGATGCCGACAAGAGCGAACGGCATGACGAGCAGGACTTCCACCAATTGGCCAGCAACAGCGCTTACAGGGGCTTGCTTGCGCACATAACCGTAGAGCGCAAAGCTCAGGGCCAACACAACAGATACCCACGGCAGCTCACCAACCTCAAAGGTTTTGTAGAGTACGGCGAAGATGGTAATTGCCAGCGCTGCGAGCTGTGCTTTGGACAGGCGTTCAGACAACAGAACAACGCCCAAGCCCACGCTGACAAGCGGGTTGATGAAGTAGCCGAGGCTGGCATCCAGCACCCTGCCCGTTTCAACCGACCAGATAAAGATGGTCCAGTTGACGCTGATGACTGAAGCTGACACCAGAAGGTAGCGCAGGCGGGAGAAATCGCAGAAGATGGCGAAGACCTCTTTGCGAAGCTTGCTCATGACCAGAAACGCACCAAGGAACAGCACGGAGCCAATCACGCGGTAGCAGATCACGATGATCGCTGGCATGTCTGCTGTGAGCTTATAGTACATGGGAGCAAAGCCCCACATGAGATAAGCAGATACTGCTGCGATCAGTCCAGCCTTGAACGCTTCTGGCGTGCTTAGCGGATCAGCAGCGGACGCTGACTGGCTCATTCAACCCTCATATTACAGCGTAAACAGGCGCCAGAGATCCTGACGCCAGTTAAAAAAGGAAGGCGTGGCCGCGCATCCGCGACCACAAATCATTTCGTTTTCAAGAGCCTTTGATAGCCCTTATCAGGCGGTTTCCAGCTCATTTGCTTTGAAAATGCAATAGCGAACGGAATCGACCAAGGCCTGGAAGGACGCGTCTACGATGTTTTCAGAGACGCCGACTGTGAACCAGCGTTTGCCGGTTTTCCTGTTCTGGCTTTCTATGAGAACACGTGTGATCGCGCTGGTACCACCGTTCAATATTCGCACTTTATAATCTATCAGCTCAAGGTCAGCTATCAGGCTTTGGTATTTGCCAAGGTCCTTGCGCAGCGACAGGTCGAGTGCGTTGACCGGACCATTACCCTCTGCGACAGACATGAAATTCTCACCATCCACTTCCACCTTTACGACCGCTTCAGAGACGGTGACACGCTCGCCCAGCGCATTGTAACGGCGCTCGACGCCAGTGCGGAAGGACAGGACGTCGAAGTAGTCTGGCACGGAATGCAGTCGTCTGCGGGCAAGCAGCTCGAAGGAGGCGTCTGCGGCTTCATAGGCAAAGCCCTGAGCTTCCAGCTCTTTCACTTCAGCCAACAGACGATCAAGGCGTGGATCGGCTTTGTCAGCTTCAACGCCGAGGCGTTTCAGCTCGTTAAGCAGGTTGGACTTTCCAGCCTGATCGGAGACAAGTACACGGCGCTGATTGCCGACCATTTCTGGCGGGATGTGCTCGTAGGTGTCTGGATTCTTGAGGATGGCAGAGGCGTGAATGCCTGCTTTGGTGGCGAAGGCATTGGCGCCGACATAAGGAGCGTGGACGTTGGAAGATCGATTCAAGATCTCGTCAAAACTCCTTGATATTGCAGTTAATTCTGTCAGATCTTCAACTTTGATGCCAAGTTCAACCAGATCACGATACGGCTTCTTCAGCAGCATGTTTGGGATCAAAGTGATGATATTGGCATTGCCGCAACGCTCACCGATGCCGTTGAGCGTGCCCTGCACCTGACGGACACCCGCAACAACAGCTGCCAGTGTGTTTGCGACAGCGTGGCCGGTGTCATCATGGGCGTGGATGCCCAGATTGCTGCCGGGCACCACTTGCATCACTGCATTCACAATCTCAGTGACTTCGTGTGGAAGCGTGCCACCATTGGTGTCGCACAGAACCACCCAGCGCGCGCCCGCTTCAAAAGCGGTTTGTGCGCAGGCCAGAGCGTAGTCAGGATTTGCCTTGTAGCCGTCAAAGAAGTGCTCACAGTCGATCATGGCTTCTTTGCCTGCCTCTACGGAGGCTTTGACTGTGTCTGCGATGCTTTCCAGATTTTCCTCGTTGGTGCACTTCAGGGCAACATCAACGTGGTAATCCCAGCTCTTTGCCACATAACACGTGGCATCCGCAGCGGACTGGAGGACCATCTGAACGCCTGGGTCATTGCTGACAGAGCGCCCAGCGCGCTTGGTCATGCCGAACGCGGTGAAGGTCGCTTTCTTTGTTCTTTTTTCGGAGAAGAACTTTGTATCTGTTGGGTTTGCACCTGGGTAACCGCCTTCAATATAGTCGACACCCAGTCTCTCCAATAAGTCGGTAATGGCAATTTTTTCGTCCACGGAGAAATCAATGCCGGAGGTCTGAGCCCCATCGCGCAATGTCGTGTCGAAAAGATACAGACGCTCTTTCGTCATATTATGCCTACCCTGCTTATTGTCCTGAGTTCAACCTCAGGCTCCCCTCATGTGACGGAGGTTTCCCTTTTATCTCCGTAGGATTTCTCAAGGCACGTATTGCAGGCGCCTTGAGAAAACTTAGCAAGCCTAACGGGTTATCCCGAACAGAACCATGGAGCAGACTTCAAGTTTCCTTGTGGTATCTGCGTAGTCCATGGCCTATCTCCTCGTTAAGCGCAGGACCAGGTGGTCTCGATCTCACCTGTTTCCTTGTTCTTCATGTCTTTGAGCACAATGCCGTCGGCTGCCAGCTCATCGCGGATGCGGTCGCTTTCAGCAAAGTCTTTTGCCTTGCGGGCATCCAGACGTTTTGCAATCAGCTCTTCCACTTTGGCCTTCAGCTCAGAAGAGACATCGGCTTCAGCTTTTTCTTCTTCCTGAGCTTTGGAAAATGATTCAAGATCAAAGCCCAAGAACTTGATAGAATTAGCTAATTTTTGTGCAGCGTCTGCATCGCCACCGCGTGCATCACGGGCGAGTTTATGAAGAGCAGCAAAGGCACGTGGCGTGTTCAGGTCGTCTTTGAGACCTTCCAGAACAGCTTGGTCCAGTTCGCCATTTTCCTGTGCAGTGACACCGTGCTTCTTCATCAGCTCAATCCAGCGGGTGAGCTGCTTTTCGCCTTCTGCCAGACTTTTGAATGTAAAGTCGATTGGCTGGCGGTACTGGGTTTGAAGCAGAGCATAGCGGATGGCCTGACCGGACCATTTACGTCCATCGCCTTCTTCAGTGTCCAGCAGCTGGTGAACGGTGAAGAAGTTGCCCAGAGACTTGGACATCTTCTCGCCTTCCACCTGCAGGAAGCCATTGTGCATCCACACATTTGCCATGGCATGCGTGCCATGAGCACATCTGGATTGTGCGATCTCGTTTTCATGATGCGGAAAGGTCAGATCGACGCCGCCGCCATGAATATCGAAGACCTTGCCCAGGTGCTTTTCGGACATTGCAGAACATTCAATGTGCCAGCCCGGACGACCTGGTGTTTTGATGCCGCATGGGCTTTCCCAACCCGGTTCATCCGCTTTGGATGGCTTCCAAAGCACGAAGTCGGTCGGGTCTTTTTTATAGGAGGCTACTTCAACACGCGCACCGGCGATCATCTCGTCCAATGTGCGATTGGAGAGTTTGCCGTACTCGGGCATGCTCGGCACATTGAAGAGGACATGCTCGTCCGAGACATAGGCATGGCCTTTGTCGACGAGCGTCTCGATCATCGTTTTCATCTCTTCAATGTGGTCGGTTGCCCGCGGCTCAATATCCGGCGCTTGTGCCCCCAGCGCAGCCATGTCCTCATGGTACTGGCCAGCGGTTTTTTCGGTCAGCTCACGAATGGAAATACCTTCGTTTGCTGCGCGCTCGTTGATTTTGTCGTCCACGTCTGTGATGTTTCGCACATATGTGACATGCTCTTTGCCATAGAGTTGGCGCAGCAATCTGGCCAAAACGTCAAAAACTACGACTGGGCGCGCATTACCAATATGGGCGTAGTCATAAACGGTGGGACCACACACATACATGCGCACGTTGGACGCATCCATTGGCACAAAAGCTTCTTTTGTGCGTGTCAAAGTATTGGTGAGCAGAAGTCCCTTGCCGCCTTGGGCTGTGTCTGCGCTCATAATGGTTCGTCTCCTGGCCAGCTGGCCGGGCGTTCATCTCACGCAGAATCAAGGCAGGATAGAACGGCCACAGCCAGCGTTGTCGCTAGCTGCAAATAATGATGGTGCAAGAAGAAGTGTGCATCGCCGTTTTCATATGTTGCTTTTCGCTGATTGTTGCTTACAGGTCAAGTCTTAGTCTCACCAGATCACCCACATTTCTAACTAAGTTAAATACAAAATTTCTACCCGAAGATGCAATTCTAAGGGAAAGCCAAGAAAAAACAGGGAAGTAAAACGTGTCTCACAAGAGTATCTGTGCCACCGTTCTCGCTGCAAGTCTGATTGGAATGAGTTCGCCTTCAAGCGCGACCGGTAATGCAACCTCCTCTGTGCCCCCTATCGACCCGTTGAACTTCAATGAAAACGCGGCCTCACCGCCAGCTGACACGCCTTCCCCAGAAGACCTTGTGCTACCTGATATTGATCCCTTGGTCCTGCCAGAAAGCGAGCTGCAAGTTCCAGGTCTCACAGGTCCTGCCGGACAGGTTCTCGATCCAACTCTTTCAGAGCTGTCGGAGTTGGAGCAAACCATCCGGGACCTGATCTTTTCTGAAGACGAGATCAAGAGCGCAGGTTTCAGTTCACGGCAAGTGGATGCTTTGGCAGAGGCTTACTCCTTACGCAACTTCCGCCCTGTCTGGTTTGAAGACCAGTCTCTGACACCGCTTGCCAACCGTTTGATTGACGAAATTCGTAAGGCTCCAACCCATGGGCTTGACCCGCAAGCCTATGGTGTTCGGCAGCTGGCCTCCATTCTGGATGTGATGGAAGCGTCCAATGCGACAGCTACTTTACGTGAGATCGCTGTTGTTGAACTGCAGCTGACCCGCGTTTTTGCCAGTTACGGCGCCCACCTTGCCGGCGGCGTTGTGCGCCCGACCAAGGTGCTGAAGAATGTATTTATCACCCCGCAGGTTCCAAAGCTGAATGACATGCTTACTCAGCTGGAAGAAACCCGGTCTGTTGAGCAGTTGTTTGCCAGCCTTGAGCCAGAGGCACCGTCCTACGATCTTTTGAAAGACCAGCTGGCCCGTTATAACGACGCCCTCACCTCTGATTATCCTGTCTACATTGAAGACGGTCCAAGCATTCGGCCCGGTGACACAGGTGCCCGCATCTCGCAGCTGGAGAAACGTCTGCAAGCGGAGGGCTATGCACCCTATTATTCCGGATACTCCGGAACGAGCGAGCAAGACGTGGCACCGGCCTATTACAATGATGACATGGTCGCGCTCGTGAAAAGCTTTCAAAAGCGTCATGGTCTGAGTGTGGATGGGGTTGTTGGCAAGAAGACCCGGGCAGCATTGAATGCCTCACTCACAGATCGCCGCGATCAGATCCTCGTTAATCTGGAACGTATGCGCTGGGATGACCCGCTTCCGTCTGGCCGCTATGTGAAAGTCAACGTGGCAGAACAGATTGTGCGGGTGATGGAAGGCACGGACGTGCTTTATGAGACCCGCACGGTGGTGGGCAAGCCTCGCCATGCCACGCCTTTGTTCTCCGACACCTTTGAGTATGCAGAGATCAACCCGACCTGGGGGGTGCCATGGTCCATTGCCACCAACGAGTACTTACCTAAGCTGCGCAAGAACGCGTCTGCCTTGTCTGGCAGCGGGATCAATGTTTACAAGAATGGCCGCCGGGTTGATCCGACAGCAATCAACTGGAATGCGGTCAGCAAACGCAGGTTCGGGTATCAGCTCCGCCAGAAGGCTGGGCGGAAAAACGCTTTGGGGGCTGTGAAGTACATGTTCCCAAACAAGCATAATATCTATCTGCACGACACACCGTCCAAGCGCTTATTTAACAAGGATCAGCGTGCGTTCAGCCATGGCTGCATCCGGGTGCAGGATCCATTTACATTCGGGGAAGTGCTGCTTTCCGGTTCCGGCCACAGCCGCGCAAAGATGGAAAAGCTGCGCGCCCGGGGCAAGACCGTTCGCCTTAAGCTGAAAGAGACCGTTCCAGTGCATCTGCGCTACTATACAGCTTTCGCTGGAAATGATGGGGAGCTTCAGTTCCGGGAAGACATTTACAAGCAAGACAAAGCGATTCTTGAGGCTCTGCTGACCTCTCAAGATGCATTCAAAATAAAGATGGCCTCAACTTACTGACCTGACAAATCTGCGCAAATTGCCACGCTCCTTATCAGGGATATGGTTAATAGTGCATATTTGAATTAGCTGTGCTAATATATCCCCAATAGAACTGCATTTCATAATTCAAACGGGGGTTGATTATGCTGAAGCAGGCTATGGGTGCAATGATTGTGGCAAGTGTCATCTCAAGCCCGATCATTTTCCTTGCGGTTTACCTGTTTATGAACTCTGCATGAGTTCTGGCCCATCGCTTCAGATGGTGCTGACGAAATCGAGAGTTCCCAAAAATCTAAGGGCAGCGCTTGGCGCTGCCTTTTTCTTTGCGTGAATCTTACTCATCTAAAAGAGTTAAGTCGGCAAGCTGGTCGTTTTGTGTTTTTGGCAAGGTGATGTTGGGATGACGGTGGCGGTTCTGTGGGGCAGCACTTCAAGCGGCAGTGCCTCTTGCCGTCGTGCCGGACGGAGCGAAGATCCTGTATCCAGTGTTATACGTGACGAAGTGGAGATCTGGTTCTCGCATCGCACTTCGCTTGCGTGGGGTAACCGCCTACGCCTTACAAAACTTATCCCCCTCACCCAGAAGCTCCCCTATCCTGAATCTCGTGCCCACGCATTCGGGCAGGAGTGGACCGTCCATTCCGCGGCGTGGGTGGGGTTGGGCTGCTGGTACGAGGTAACGTATCGTGTCGGGAGGTCCGGTGAAGCGCCATACCCTTTTGAGGCCACAGTGGTATAGGGAGTTTGGGGTCGTTCCGGAGGGCGTCCGGTGGTGGCAGGAAACTGCCAATGACAGGGAAACCTGTCAGGGACACGGGAACGTGTCATTGACACGGGGACGTGTCATTCACGTCTGTCCGAGAGGGAGCCCGCGCGTTCATGATAAAAGGCCCGGGCGAGGCGAACAGCCATTGCCGAAGAAACATTATTTACAAGTAGCGCAGGCAAAGCCTGTTCGCCTTGCTCCACCCGTTAAACGGGATTCTCCAACACAAACACCGCCGGGAAAGCCCAGCGGTGCTATTGGTGCTTGAAAAGCAGGTGTCAAATCTACGCGTATTCTTTTCCGAAAATCGGAGCCACTTTTCAGGAACACGCTTTAGTCATCCAGATAATCAGCGCACTTTTCCGGAACCTGATCGCCCCACGGCATGATCGGCACGGTAGAAGTGGAGTTCTTCGGGCTGCCTTCTACGAGTTTGTCGGAGTAGACCAGATAGACCAGCACGTTCCGTTTCGCGTCACAGCCGCGAACGATGCGCATTTTTTTGAAGAACAGGGAGCGGCTCTGGCGGTAGACTTCATCCCCTTGCTCAAACTTGCTCTTGAACTTGATGGGGCCAACCTGACGGCAGGCCAGAGAGACATCGGAGGTTTCCTCTTCCAGTCCGAGCCAACCAGAGAAGCCACCTTTTTCAGGCACTGTGAAGTGACAGGCAACGCCTTCGACTTCCGGGTCGTCCAATGCATAGGTCGCCAGCTTGTGGTCCGGGCTCAAGAACTTCCAGACGGTTGATTTCTTGAAGATCAGATCCGGCTCCTGTGCCTGTGCAGCGGTGCCAAGCATCCCCAGCGTTACCCCAAGTACCACAGTCACGGTGCTCACCATTTTCAGGACTGATTTTCCAAGCGCAGAGATCTGCACGGCTCCCCTCCATTTTAAAAGAACAAATCAAATCACTCCCGATATAGGAGGTTTTTTGGCAACTACCAGCAAGAGAACCAGAGAATTTTGTAAAACCTACCGGAATCCGTTGGTTTTGCCCCAATAAGGCCATAGAATAGCTTATCTCTAAGACTTCTCTGAGGAAACCAGTATTGCGGGCTATGACCATTTCCAGACTCCCCTTCGCGCACTCATGCGCAGCCGTGGCTCTTGCCCTTGGCGCCTCCCTTATTTGGACCGGGAGTGCGTTTGCACGCCCTCAGGTGTGCGACAGGCTTGAGACGGAGTTTATCGAGCTTTCTGAGCAGGTCGACAGCAATGGCGGCTCTAACAGTTGGCAAACAGCCTATGAAGAGCAGCTGGTTCATATCCGTAACGTACAGTCCCAGATGTCCAATTTTGGCTGTGATGGTTCCTTTGGCCCTGCGCAGTGCCAGCAACTGAGCTCTTCTTTGCAGCAGATGAATGAGAACCTGACCTACCTGGACAGTCAGAGACAGCAGGAACTCTATTCCAGCGTGCTGCAGGACCGGCTTACTGAAGTGAAGCAGGCACTGGTTGATCTGAATTGTTCTGATCGTTCAGAGCAGCAAGTCCAGCCGTTGACGCCAGCACAGACCAATCAGCCTTTGCAGCTGGAACCACGTTCGACCGCCGGCTTCTCCTCCGGTGGTCAGCAATATGCGACCATGTGTGTGCGCAAGTGTGATGGCTACTACTTCCCGATCAATCCGAATTCCAGTGCAGAAGATCTGACGGAAGATGGAGAGATTTGTCAGGCGCTGTGTCCAAGTCAGGACACCGAGCTTTATGTCTTCCAGGTTCCTCAGGAAACACCTGCGCAGATGCGCTCTTTGTCTGGTGTGCCTTATACGTCCCTTGCCAATGCCTATCTGTTCAGACAGCAGAACAACCCGGCTTGTTCGTGTGATGCAGCAGGTGGTCAGCCTGGCAATCTGGAGCCATCACCTGCGATCCCACCTCTGGAGCAGGCCCTTCCGGGTAATCAGCTGGAAGATCTGACACCGGGCGCAACAGCGACATACCCTGCTATTCCGAACCAGAGTGAGCTGCGTCAGACCGTAAACGCAACAGAGGCCCAGAGTGATATCTCCGAGCCTCCGCTTGTTCAGAAGAAGTTTGTACCTCGCGAGGTTGAACCCCGCACAGGCCCTATCAGGAAAGTCGGTCCAAAGTTTTTTCCCGACCAATAAGCGGTAGCATGTTCTTCAGGTCTGGTCCGTGTGCCAGACCTGTGATTGCTTTGCGCAGTGGCATGAACAGGCCTTTGCCTTTTCGGCCAGTCTCAGCTTTGACGGCTTTGGTCCACTCGCCCCAAGTTTCCTCGGTCCATGGCTCTTGCGGAAGCAGAGCTGTGGCCTGAGTGATGAAGTCCTTGTCTTCCTCGGCAATGTCTGGCGTGGCGGACCCAACGATCAGCTCCCACCATTTTTTCGCATCGCTGACGGTGGAGCAGTTTTCTTTAACCGCAGTCCAGAACGCTTCATCACCCTCAACGCCGTCAGCTTTCAGGCGGTCTGCAACATCAGCAAAGCTCATGGCATGGACGAGTTTTGCAGTCAGGTGGCCTACATCTTCCGGGTCAAACTTTGCAGCAGACTTGGAGATGCCGGAGAAGTCGAGCATGTCTGCCAGAGCTTCCATGGTTGGAGCAGGTTCAACCGCATGGCTGGTGCCTGTCAGCACTGCGAGAGAGCAGACTGCCATTGGCTCATAGCCTTCTTCCCGCAGTGAGCGGATAGACAGGGCGCCAGAGCGTTTGGAGAGCCCCTCACCAGATGCAGTGGTCAGCAGGTTGTGATGACCAAACTCAGGAACTTGTGCCCCCAGTGCCTGGAATATGGCAATCTGTACACCGGTATTGGCAATGTGGTCTTCACCGCGAATAACATGGGTGATGCCCATATCCGCGTCATCCACAATGGATGGCAGGGTGTAGAGGTAGGTTCCATCTGCGCGGATCAGCACCGGATCAGACAGGGAGGCAAGATCAACGGTCTGACGACCACGGATCACATCATCCCAATGCACGTCTGTTCTGACAGTGGAGAACGCATCGCCTTCTGCGTGGTTTGGCAGTTTGAAGCGCCAGTGTGGTTTGCGGCCTTCTGCTTCAAATGCAGCAATCTGCTCATCAGTGAGCTTCAGGCCCGCACGGTCATAAACAGGAGGACGGCCCAGAGCACGCGCACGGTTACGGCGGCGTTCCAGCTCTTCCGGCGTTTCATAGCATGGGTAAAGGAGGCCTGCGTCTTTCAGCTTGGCAGCTGCTGCATCATACAATGCAAAACGCTCGGATTGTTTTTCCACGCGATCAGGGTTGATACCCAGCCACTTCAAGTCTTCAGCAATACCAACTGCATACTCTTCTTTAGAGCGTTGCACGTCAGTATCGTCATAGCGCAGAACGAAATTGCCGCCCTGCTTCTTAGCAAAGAGATAGTTGAAAAGCGCCGGGCGCACATTACCGATATGGATGTGACCAGTCGGAGATGGCGCGAAGCGAACAGTAACACTCATGGCTGAGCCTTCTCATCAATAAACAAGTTTGACACTCGGGTATCGCGTTGGCCGGTACGGGTCAACCAGCCAATCTCCGATACCTACGGAATATCTCGGGTTTTAAGTTCAGTTACCGGCTTTTGCTGAATTCAAGCTGGAGAGCGCACAAGCATCAATTGAGGTTTTACAGCAAACAGAATCAAGCCGAGACCGAAGCAATAGAGGCTGGAAAATGCAAACTGGGTGTCCAGCTCAATACCGTTATCCAGCAGGATGCCCATGAGACCTGGAGCGAGTGCAGAAGCGAAGACCATCAGCGCAGAGTAGATTGCACGAATAGAACCCAGATGAGCTGTTCCATAAAGCTCGGCCAGAACAGCAGAGGCAATCGCCCCCCAGGAGCCAACGGTTATGGCGAGAATGATCATGGCAATTGGCACAAAGTACTCTTCGCCACCAAAGGCAAACACGAGCACACTTACACCAAGAGGAACAACAGAAAGTGGGAGCAATGAGACGGCAGAGAAGCGGTCAATCAACATGCCAGCAGTCATAGAGAACACAGCGCCAGCTGCTGCATAGAGTGGCAGGTAGGACGGGATCACCGTCCGCGCCCAGCCCTTTGCTTCCATGAAGTGAACCTGATGGAACATGAGGCCTGTGACAAGAAACGGCACGGCGAGCACAGCTGTCATGACCACCCAGAACCGCCAGTCCGACATCACTTGCTTTCTGGTCCAGCTGACTGCAGGGCCATTTGAGCCAGAGGACTCCAGCGGATTTTCCGGCGTCCGATCTTTTTTAAGGGTCAGATAGGCCAGCGGCAGAAAGAACACGAGAAGCGTTATGCCCGCTGCTGACCAGAGGTCCCGCCATGAGAATACGACCATGAGTGAGACAGCGGCCAGTGGCAAAAGCGCTTCACCTGCCATATTGCCAAATGAAGCTAGGCTGAGCGCCTTACCTCTGGAACCGTGGAACCAGCGCGACATGGCCGTCTGAGAGGTGTGTGGCAGCATGCCCTGCCCGAATAGACGCAGGCCATAGAGGCAAATTGCAAGTAATATGATGGAGTTATGCCAGCTCATTAAGAAACTGAATCCGGCAAGAATGATAATTGCGGCACACCCAACGACCACAGGGCGATAATAGTCGACTATTCTGCCCAAGTAGATGAGCGTCGCAGCACTCGCCAGTGTTGCGAACATGTAAATTGAGCCGAAATCACCGTGAGAGAGACTATAGGTCTCACGGATCTGGGAGGAAAATTGCGCGATGAAGAAGGTTTGACCAAAGCTGGAGCCAAACCCGAGCAGAAACCCGCCCGCGACCCAGCGCAGATTGCGCTGGAGAAATTCGAAGAAAGTCATAGACTTAACCTAAAAAGCATAGAAAGTGATTCAGGCAAAGCTTGGTGTTTGCCTGAACACGAGAGATCAAGTCCAGAGCGCGGCCTGCTTGTTCTTAAAGTAAGATCTTAAGCCGCGGTTGATTCTAGGTTCGATCCCGGAAACGGTTGGTGATTGGGTAGCGACGATCGCGCCCAAAGTTCTTTAGCGTGATTTTGACACCCGGCGCAGCCTGACGACGCTTGTACTCTGCGATGTAAAGAAGGTGTTCGACTCGATGGATGGTTTCTACAGAGTGGCCGCGCTTGGCGATCTCGTCAAGGCTCAACTCTAGTTCGACAAGGCAATGCAGGATATCATCCAGAACATCGTATTCGGGCAAGTTGTCCTGATCCGTCTGGTTTTCACGCAGCTCAGCTGTTGGTGCTTTGACGATGATGTTATTCGGGATCACCTCGCCCGCTGGCCCTATAACACCTGCCGGATGGTTTTTGTTGCGCCAGTCAGACAGGCGATAAACCTCGGTCTTGTAAAGATCTTTGATCGGGTTGAAGCCGCCGTTCATATCGCCATAAAGCGTAGCATAGCCAACAGACATTTCTGACTTGTTGCCGGTGGTTACAACCATAGAGCCGAACTTGTTGGAAACAGCCATAAGGATGACACCGCGAGAACGGGACTGAAGGTTCTCTTCGGTGATGCCGCTCTTAGTACCAGCGAACACGCCCGCCAGCGTTTGCTGGAAGCCCTCAACAGGCTCGGCGATTGGAATGGTATCGTACCTCACTCCAAGTGCATCTGCGCACGCCTTGGCGTCCTTGATGCTTTCCTCGGAGGTGTAGCGGTATGGCAGCATGATGCAGTGAACACGATCAGCGCCCAGCGCATCTACAGCCATAGCCGCACAGATGGCGCTGTCGATGCCGCCGGACAGGCCTAACACCACGCCGGGGAAGCCGTTCTTGTTCACATAGTCTTTAAGGCCAAGGACACACGCAAGCCAGTCTGCTTCCTGTGTGTCTGGCATTGGAACGATGCGAGATGGTTTTGCAAACCACAGACCTTCTGCGTCTTTGTTGAAGTCGAGGTAATCTGTTTCCTCGGTGAACTGACCAAGTTGCATTACCAATGAGCGATCATGGTTGAGGGCAAAGGATGCACCGTCAAACACCAGCTCATCCTGACCACCAACCTGATTGCAATACACAAGTGGCAGGCCCGTTTCGACAACACGAGAGAGCATGATCTGCATGCGCTCATCTATTTTATCACGGTAGTAAGGAGACCCATTTGGAACCAGCAGGATTTCAGCGCCTGTCTCTTCCAGACATTCGCAAACCTCATCAGACCATGTGTCTTCACAAATCGGAACACCAAGGCGCACACCACGGAAACTCATTGGACCCGGATTGGGCCCAGCATCGAAGACACGCTTTTCATCGAAAACGCCATAGTTTGGCAGGTCTACCTTGTAGCGCAACCCCTCAATGTTGCCGTTGTCGAGCAGTGCTACAGCGTTGTAGAGCTTATCTCCTTCGGCCCATGGCAGGCCAACCAGCAGTGCGGGACCACCATCAGCCGTTTCTTTTGCCAAGCCTTCCAGTTCGCGCTTACAAGCAGCTACGAAGGATGGCTTCAAAACCAGATCCTCTGGCGGATAGCCAGCCAGAAACAGCTCAGAATACAAAACCAGATCAGCGCCTTGTTCGGCAGCGAGCTTTCGGTGATGACGCACTTTCTCAGCATTACCGGAGATATCACCAAGGCAAGGGTTGGCCTGTACGACAGCCAAACGGAACTGGTCTTTAATCATCATATAAACTTCAAAGGCTTTAGTGGATGGAAGGGGTGGCCCTGTTTACTTCGAGCTTTAATAGCTTTGGTTCTCGTGTACCGCGTTTTTGTAGCAGAGAAAAGTCGATCCATCACATAGTTGACGGTTGAGGAAGCGATTCACAGGGTGAAAATCAATCTGACGACTTCTTCTTCACCTGCCCAGAATCTTTCGCCTTTGCCATGAGGTCCAGATGCTGTTGCAACCTTGTGCCCATCGGCATCTGTGCCATGTCTCTGGCCTGAATAGGCTCATCCCCCTGCATGACGATGGCCTTCAGGCGATCATACAAAATTGCGGGCGCAATTGGTTTGGCAAGGAAGTAATTTACGCCAGCATTGCGGGCTGCCACAACAACAGAGCGGCGGGAATCAGCGGTAATAACGATTACAGGGGTCTTGGCGATCTCAGAGTCTTCGTCCTGGCGGAGGATGCGAAGGAAGTCATTGCCATCAATCGGGTGCATGATCCAATCGCACAGCACAATATCGGGCCTGCGGTCGAGCAAGATTGCGATCGCGTCGGCACCATCCCCTGCTTCATAGATGGAACGCACGCCAAAGCCGGAGATCATAGTGCGCAAAATTGAGCGCATATAGTTGTTGTCATCCACAATAAGGATTGAATAGCCAGACAACAAAGAATCGCTCTGAAGCAACAAACTCTCCCTGAGGGCGAAAAAACCTAGAAAAACATCGGACAGCTAAAGGCAGGAGGCACATCATTCCAATTTTCTATGTGCTTCGCATATGAATATTTATCAAAAAAAGAGGGGCTGCACAATGTGCAACCCCTGGTCATCATATGAATACTCTAGATAGAGTTAAGTGTTCACTGCAAGGCGCGTGTCAGACTCTTTTCTGAGATTCTCCGCGATTGTGAACGCCAGCTCCAGAGCCTGATCCGCGTTGAGGCGTGGATCGCAATGGGTATGGTAACGATCACCGAGCTGCTCTGCGGATAGTGCGCGTGCACCACCGGTACATTCGGTTACGTTACGGCCAGTCATTTCGACGTGAACACCACCTGCATGAGTGCCTTCAGCGCGGTGAACCGCGAAGAATGCTTCTACTTCACGCAGAATACGCTCGAACGGACGCGTTTTGTATCCGTTTGCAGTGATGGTATTGCCGTGCATCGGGTCACAAGACCAAACAACTTTCTTACCCTCACGCTCAACAGCGCGTACCATAGCTGGGAGATGTTCGAACACCTTGTCCTGGCCGAAACGGGTGATCAATGTCAGACGACCAGCTTCGTTTTCAGGGTTCAGAACGTCGATCAGCTTGATCAGCTCTTCAGGATCAAGAGATGGACCACATTTAAGGCCAATCGGGTTCTTGATGCCACGGAAGAATTCAACATGTGCATGATCCAGCTGACGCGTACGATCACCGATCCAGAGCATATGGCCAGATGTTGCATAACATTCGCCAGTGGTAGAATCGATGCGTGTCAGCGCTTCTTCGTAGCCCAGCAGCAATGCTTCGTGGCTGGTGAAGAAATCGGTGGAACGCAGCTGAGGTGTGTTGTCAGGATCAATGCCACAAGCGCGCATGAAGGACAGCGCATCAGAAATGCGATCTGCCATTTCCTGATAACGATGTGCCTGCGGGCTGTCTTTTACGAAGCCGAGCATCCACTGATGGACGTGATCCAGATTGGCAAAACCACCTTGCGCGAACGCACGGATCAGGTTCAACGTCGCAGCAGACTGACGGTAGGCTTTCACCTGACGCTCAGGGTCTGGAATACGAGAGTCTTCGTTGAACTCGATACCGTTGATGATATCACCACGGTAGCTTGGCAGTTCAATATCGCCCTTCTTCTCAATATTGGAAGAACGCGGTTTTGCAAACTGACCAGCAATACGGCCCACTTTTACAACTGGTTGCTGCGCACCATAGGTGAGCGCCACAGCCATTTGCAGGAATGCTCTAAAAAAGTCGCGAATGTGATCAGCGTGATGCTCTGCAAAGCTCTCCGCACAATCACCACCTTGCAAGAGGAATCCACGCCCCTCGGCAACATCAGCGAGCTGCGCTTTCAACTTGCGCGCCTCACCTGCAAACACGAGCGGCGGATAAGTTGCTAGGCGACTCTCAACGTCTGCCACTGCTTCCTTATCTGGATAGTCCGGTACCTGCACGATCGGTTTTGATCGCCAGGAATCCGGTGTCCATTTGTCCGCCATTTTAAAACTCCATCAATACGGAATGCTGCCAGCGCGCCCTATGCGCCTATCTTTGGCAGCGTTAATTCTTTGAGCCGTTCTCATCTTGTGACAAAAGCCCAGAAAGGCTTATACACGCAGCCCGTTTATCTGACTAGGGGTACGTATACGTTGTTTTATCGCTGTAGGTTGAGGATACCTCAAAAAAATCAGGCCTTATGAGAATCCATCAAACCAATCTGCTTTGGAGCTACTATGTTCTAACAAAACTGAACTTGATAGATAATTATTTCAAAGCACCCTTTAAGACCGCAGATGAACACTTGTGTAAAGATACATGAAGCGGTCACACTCCCGAACCATGAGCCTTATTTCAGCGATTTAAATATTGAGCATTCACAGATTTCAGCAGATCGTCAATTGTGCCCGCAAGTTCTTTAGACAAGAGAATGGCGCGTGGATAAAACGGCTCTGCGCGATCATTTAGAATTGGTACACGATCCCAGCCGTCCGTTGTTTCCATGAAGTGCAACAAGCCTTCATGACCCCATAGACGATGGAACCCGGCCATGACGCAGTCAACATAGCTTTGCAAGATTGGGTGCTCATCATTGCCCCAATGAGCATACTGATCCTGCACCTGATAGAGGAACGTGTCTGATGGCATCTGCCTGCCGCAATCCGGCATGAAGCTATCATCGCTGAGCGATTTGCGAGAATAATGCCATTCACGTTTATCCAGCGCAGGCAGGTTTACTTTTGTATCAAGCACCATTGCACCACGAATGACAGAGCCTTCCTCACGACGAACACCCAGTGCGCAGACGCCGACACCTGACATGCGGCCATTGCCTTCTTTGCCTTTAGAACAGCCACGCCATTCCCGCTTCCAGCCACTCAGCTGCCCGGCAACCACTGTCGTGCCAGCGGGCAATGTTTCTTCATTTACAAGTGAGCCATAGCCAAAATAGCAAATCTGGTCCTGTGTGAGGTCAGTCACGGGTATTCCTATCAAAACGAGAAAGACGCCCTGCTCCGGCAGCAAGACAAAAAAGAACCGCTAGCAAAGACTAGCGGCTCTTTGAAAGTCGACTAAAGTTTAATTCTTGCGGATGCGCTCAGATGGTTCGCGCATTGTCACCAATTCTTCCGCCGCAGTTGGATGCACTGCAATGGTGCGATCATAGTCCGCCTTGGTAGCGCCCATGGACAGGGTGACACCGATGATCTGGATCAGCTCGCCTGAATCTGGCCCCATGATGTGAATGCCAAGGATTTTGTTGGTATCCGCATCGACAAGCATCTTGAGGAACATCTTGCCAGGTTTGCCGGACAGGGTGTTCTTCATCGGACGGAAGGATGAGGAATAGATATCGATGTTGTCGAAGCGCGCCTCAGCTTCTTCCTGCGTCAGGCCTGCCGTACCAATCTCCGGCTGAGAGAAGACTGCGGTCGGGATCATAGAGTGATCGACATGCCACTCGTTGCCACCATAGGTGCTGTCTGCGAAAGCATGGCCTTCACGGATCGCCACTGGCGTCAGGTTGGCACGGTTGGTGACATCGCCCACAGCAAAGATGCTTGGTACAGAGCTCTGGCTCTGTGGGGTTACGACGATTGCACCTGCTTTATCGAGCTCAACGCCAGCGTCTTCCAGGCCAAGACCTGCTGTGTTCGGGCGACGACCGATTGCGTAGAGAACCTGATCGGCTTCAATCACTTCACCAGCGTGTGTCGTGACTGTCAGACCGCCCTCATGCTTCTCAATGGATGCAATGGTGGACTTAGTTTTAACGGTAATGCCTTTTTCCACCATCTGCTCATGCAGGCCAGTGCGCAGGTCCATATCAAAACCACGTAGGATTTCTTCACCGCGATACAGAAGCGTGGTCTCTGACCCCATACCGTTGAAAATGCCAGCGAACTCAACAGCGATATAACCACCGCCGACGACGACTGTCCGTTTCGGAAACTCAGAGAGATGGAAAGCTTCATTGGATGTGATGGTGTGCTCACAGCCAACAAGGCCAGCGTCAACATTTGGAGTTGCGCCGACAGCGACAAGAATGCGCTCAGCAGTGATAACCTGATCGGTAGAAAGCAAGCGAACGGTGTTCGGGCCTTCAATCACTGCGCGACTGTCATGCAGCTCTACGCCGGATTTATCGAGATTGCGGCGATAAATACCTTCCAGACGGGTAATTTCCTTGTCTTTGTTCTCGACAAGTTTATCAAAGTCGAAGGTTGGCGTGCCGTTCAGGCTCCAGCCATACCCATCCGCATTTGCAAATTCTTCAGTGAATTTGGAGGCATAAACAAAGAGTTTTTTGGGAACGCAGCCGCGGATAACACAGGTCCCGCCGTAGCGAAATTCTTCAGCAATACCGACACGGGCGCCATGGGTTGCTGCGATACGCGCTGCACGTACACCGCCTGAACCGGCCCCAATAACAAAGAGATCGTAGTCGAAATTAGTCATTACAGCCCACTTTCGTTTGCAATAAACCTTATGCAACGACGTTTCGTTACGCTCTAAGGTCTTGTCTTATAAAAACGTAGGCTCAGATTTGGGCCAGATACGCCCAAATTTCAAGGGGCGTATCTGATCTAACTGTTCATTTTGGATTGCGATTTCGTGATCGCTTATTGAGCAGCCATTTCAGCAAGTTTCTTCCGTGAAATTGCAACCATGTCGGTGCTGACAGCATCGCTCCACTGCTTCGCTGCACCGATCGTCAGTGCGGACAGTGTACCGGACAGGTCAGCAAGACGCTTACCGGTGTCGGAGTTGTAGAAGGTTGCGATTTCATTGAGCTGCTCTTCAGAGAAGCGACGAGCCCAAACTTCGTAGATCACACGATCCAGTTCCTGACGGCGCGGGATAAGTTCAACAGCAGCCTCATTCACAGCGATGTCGATCTCAGCACTCATTGCCGGGTTGGAACGAATGAACAGGGTACGAGTGCGCTCAGCAACATCTGGAAGGATGTTGTCGAAGTTCTCGATGGATTTCGTTGCACGAACAGCCGCTTTTGCCGCTTCAATGTGACTTTCAGAAATGGAGTTGTCCTGAGCCATAACCGGGCTGGAAATCAGCACACCAGCGACAACCAGTGATGCAACACCTGCAATTGCTGCAGACTTGAACTTAGCGAGCATAAAATGGCTCCCCTATATATTAATCAGCTGTCCAAAAATGACTGTCGGGACAGCTTAAGGTTCCAAGACACGAATTTCATCAGTACCGGCAACATAGGCCCGTACCGCCATATCAATAAACAACCCGTGCTCAACGACACCTGGAATAACTTCCAAGCGTTTTGCCAGTGACTTCGGATTGCTGATTGCCTGTAAGTGGCAATCAAGAATGTAGTTGCCGTTATCGGTTACAAGTGGCTTTTCCCCTGCCATACGCAAGATCATCTCGCCTTGTAGCCCCTCAGCGTCCAAGCTGTTTTGCATCATCTGGCGAGTAGCCTCAAGTCCGAACGGAACAACCTCCACGGGAAGCGGAAACTTTCCGAGGGTATCAACAATTTTGCTCTCATCAGCAATCACGAGCATGCTTCCGGAAGCAGCCGCAATGATTTTTTCGCGCAGCAGCGCAGCGCCTCCGCCTTTGATAAGGTTCAACTGCGGATCAATCTCATCCGCTCCATCAATAACCAAATCCAGCACTGGCGCTTCATCCAGCGTGGTCAACGGCACTCCGAGCTCATCACAAAGAGCTTGAGAGTAAGATGAGGCTGGCACACCGATGATCTCAAAGCCATCCTTCACCATCTCTGCCAGAAGGCGGATCAGCTCGTTGACTGTTGATCCAGAACCTATCCCCAGCTTCATGCCGGGCTTAACTTCCTTGAGTGCTGCAGCTGCGGCCTGCGCCTTCAAACTCATTGCCATCTGACTAATTTCTCTTCCCCGGACCCTAAGCTTGTTCGGAAACGTTCACAGACAAGAACAATTCTGCCTAGTTATTGCGCTTGGGTCTACTCTGACATAACTCCTGCTGATTACCATGAGGTGTGTGTCCCGCCAAGCAGCAATCCACCCAACACACTATAGGTTTTCCTCGCAAATTGACTTCACGGTGAATTTCGGTAGTGTGGCGCGGATTTTCTCAACAGAAACGAGCTTAAGTATGACAACACCAGTTCTGGTTTTCGACCTAGACGGTACTCTCCTGGAGACCATGGGAGACCTCACAGCGTCGATGAATCATGTTTTGGTAGAAGCCGGGTTTGAAGCCATTGAGCCTGAACGGGTCAGGAAAATGGTCGGCGCTGGCGTGAAAGTGCTGATGAGCCGTGGGCTCGAAGCAAGCAAGATTGAAGTGACAGATGAAGTTCTGGAACCATTGCTTGCCAAGTTTATTCGCTACTACGAGACACATATTGCAGACAAGACCCATGCTTTTCCGCAGGCACTGGAAACAGTTGCGCGGCTGAGGGATGCTGGCTGGAAAACAGCTATCTGCACGAACAAACTGGAAAAACTGGCCAAACCGCTGGTTCGGGCCATGGAAATGGAACACCTGTTTGACGCTGTTGTGGGCGGAGACACGTTCTCCAAGAACAAGCCGGATGCGATGCCAGTCTTTGGCGCAATCGACATTGCTGGCGGGTCCCGCGCAGGCTCCATTTTCATTGGCGATTCCAAGGCTGACATCAGTGCTGCACGCAACGCTGGCCTGCCCGTGATCGCCGTAGATTTCGGTTACACAGACATTCCTGTCCGCGAACTAGGGCCAGATGTGGTGATTTCTCACTACAACCAGCTGGAAGCGGCAGTCAAAGAGTTGAGCGCCGAGAACGCACCGACCTAACTCTCTGATATAGATACAAGATACTCTGCCGCCCCTGTTCGTTCAGTGGGCGGCAGTTTTATTTACAGCCGCAAATCCGTCTCAATTCCCCCACGTAAATCCCATCAATAAATCACTGCTTGGTTCGATTTTTCGCTCAATGCAGTCACATTCCCCTGCGAAACATCCAGTCAATCGGAAAGCTCTGTTTTCCAAAAAATGAACATCAACACGGGAACACTGCGCCACATCAGGTGCAGGTCAATGGCTGTATGGTTAAAGCTTCACTCGTTTCGCTGTTTGCGATCATTCTGGCTAGTGCGCTTGCGCAACTGGCGAGCTCAGCTTTGCTGACAAGCTTGCCGCTTCAGATCGCTAGCATTGGCGGCTCTGCCTCTCAAGCTGGTCTTGTTGCAGGGGCTTACTCTCTTGGTTTCATGGTTGGGTGTATGCGTGGTGTGCGCATGATCAACCGGATCGGACACATCAGGGCCTTTGCTGGTGCGGCTGGTTTGACAGCCCTTCTCGTTTTACTGTTCAAGAACACAGAGAGCATCATTTTCTGGACTGTACTCCGGTTTTTCATGGGGGCAGCGTTTGCAGTTTTGTTTGCCACAGCTGATGCATGGCTGAATGAATCTATCAAAGATGAAGTCCGTGGTCGTATTCTATCTGTGAACTCCATTGTGATTGGTGCAATGGCTATTCTCTCACAGATTTTCGTTGCCAAATTCACCGAGGTTCCACTGCAAATGCTGGAACTGCTCAGCGCCGTTCTGCTTGCAGCTGTTGTCTTGCTTTGTATGACCCGCTCTGTGCCACCACGCACATACAAAGCAAAGCGCATTAAATTCAAAGAGATCTGGGCTCAGTCTCCTGTGGCTGTGCTGGGCGCCTTTGCTTCCGGAGCTATTGTCACTAGTCTTTTGACCATTGTACCCTACTCTCTTTCCAAAGCAGGGGTTGGTGGCAGCACTACGGCTCTTATGATTGCGATGATCTATATTGGTCGTCTGATGTTCCAATGGCCGTTTGGTTCTCTTGCTGATCGTATGGACCGCAGATGGCTCATTCTTGGTTCTTCGGCACTAATCACTGTCATCATGGCGACTTTCCTGATTGCTGATCCATTCACGGGCTGGAACTCTGGTTTCCTGCGCAATTATCACCTGTTGAGCATGCTGGGTCTGGTTTTGGTTGTTCTTGGAGGTCTCTCCTTCCCGCTGCAGTCTATCTGCGTGGCTCACGCATTCGAACGGAAACCGGAGAGCAGTGTTGCATTGTCGACCTATCTGCTTTTCATCTGGGCTGCGGGCAGTGTTGCGGGTCCAACGCTCATCAGTATCCTTGCACCAGTGCTTGGTTCCAAGACACCTGATCTCATTTTGATTGGTCTGAGCGGTTCGCTTGCATTGTTCACCGCCTATCGGCTTTATGTGGCGAAGCTGTTCTTTGTTCGCCGATCAACACGCAAACCACTACTCATTGTGAGCAACATGCCTTACGCAAGTTATCACCAAGCCCAACCCTCTGATAAATATGAGTAATGTCGTGTTAAAAGTGCCTTCAGGAACGTCTTAAGCGATATATTTCGAATTCTTTTGGGAAAAGTTTCTTCAGGGGCTTGCGAGAACCCGTCAAAGGCCCTAAACACCTCCTCACGCCACACGGCGTACCACCCTGCGGGGGCGATTAGCTCAGTTGGTAGAGCGCTTCGTTTACACCGAAGATGTCGGGAGTTCGAGTCTCTCATCGCCCACCATTCCTTCTTATGAAGGCTTCAAGTCTCCCGATCATTCGCGGAGGCTTTTTTATTTTCTTCCATTGCTTTCCTTGTACATACACAACGCCTCCCCATATTGCTCGAGAGGGTTTTGAACCGCGTCATAGCTCGGCGTTTTCGTGGCATACATCACAACTCTTTGTTTTGAAGCATAAATTCTTTGAAAGTCTGAAACAGTTTTTCTAAGATGGGCTTATGAAACTTGGGCAGCTTTAAAGATCAGGATCACGTCTATGAACCGGATATTTTTATTTATCGGCAAGACTTTTGCAGCGTCTGTGATGCTGTTCTTTTTCGTGGTTGTTTTCCAAACCGTGATGTATGGCGGTCCGGCGCGGGATGTTGCGGCCTTTATCTCAGGCGCTGGCGGCGTTTCTTACACTTCTTTTGTCGCGATCCGGAATCGGAACGCCTGATCACCTCATTCGATCCGCGTTAAAAAAGGGAGCCGAAGCCCCCTTTTCTGTCGTTCTTATATTTTCAGATCTTCGCCCGTACCGAAGTTATCGGCGACATAATCCAGATCCTTATCACCACGCCCTGACAAGTTGACGAGGATTGTCTCTCCCGGACATTCCTTGGCCAGCTTCATCGCATATGCGACTGCGTGAGAGCTTTCCAGTGCAGGAATGATCCCCTCATAACGAGAGAGTGCCCAGAAGGCTTGCAAAGTCTCATCGTCGGTCGCTGAGCTGTAATGCACCTTGCCGATATCATGCAGGTAGGAGTGCTCAGGTCCAACGCCTGGGTAATCCAAGCCGGAGGCGATTGAGTGCACTGGCGCAGGGTTGCCTGCCTCGTCTTCCAAGACACGGCACTTGAAGCCATGGAGCATGCCTGGCTTGCCGAATGTCATGGTTGCGGCGTGCTGTCCAAGCTCAGGCCCTTTGCCCATTGGCTCAACACCGTGCAGTTTGACTGACTTATCCTGTATGAAGCCAGAGAAGAGGCCCATTGCGTTTGAGCCACCACCAACACATGCCACAGCATGGTCTGGCAAATTGCCCGTCATCTCAGTGAACTGCTCACGGGCCTCAATACCCACAATCTGCTGGAAGTCGCGTACCATACGCGGGAATGGATGCGGTCCGACCACAGAGCCGATTGCGAACAGAGCTTCATCAGCCTGCTCCAGATAAGATGTGAACGCGGAGTCCACGGCCTCTTTCAGCGTGCGACCACCGAAGCCTACTGGCACAAGCTTTGCGCCCAACAACTGCATGCGGACGACATTGGGATGCTCTTTCTCGATATCCACTTCACCCATGTGAATTTCACACTCGAGCTCAAAGTAAGCTGCAGCTGTTGCTAAGGCCACGCCGTGCTGACCTGCCCCGGTTTCTGCAATCAGCTTCTTCTTGCCCATGTGCTTTGCCAGCAGAGCCTCTGCCATGCAGTGGTTGAGCTTGTGGGCGCCGGAGTGGTTCAGGTCTTCTCGCTTTAAGTAAATGTTCGCGCCCGATCCAATCCGGTTGGACAGGTTGCGTGCATGCGAGATGGGAGTTGGGCGGCCCTGAAAATGCTTGCGGATGTAGCGCAGCTCGTTGATGTAAGAGGCGTCGCCAGAGATCTTTTCGTAGGCTTTGGCGATCTCTTCAAACTGAGGCACCAGCTCAGGCGGCAGGAATGCACCACCGTACTCGCCGAAATAACCTTCTTTGTTCGGGAACTCTTTTAAATAATTGTCCATCAGTTCACGCTCTCCCAGCCCATTATCTATATGTATAGGACTGATGCTACTTTAAGCCGTGCAGAGCAATCCATCTGGTAATTGGAACTAGTCACTGATTTCTTGGCAGATAAACAAGCACTTAAAGCACCACATGGCATCCCATGCAGTGTTGGATCAGAGCTCCCGAAGATCGGGATGAGCAAGGCGGCAGGCAACACCTGCGCTACTTATTGAAATAGTTTCTTCGGCATTGGCTACACGCCTTGCCCGGGCTTTCTTTGGATGAACAACGTCGCCTCTTTTGCCTATAAGGCACGATAGTCAGTTTCCTGAAAAGACAATGGCTTACCCAGTCAGGTTTCCCTAACCAAACAGTTCCTCCGTCTTTGATAGACACTTTCGCAAAAGCAGGTTTTACTGCCGGTGCTCTTGTATCTGTCACCGCGTGATACCCTATAGTCCTGGGCCCTTCCCCTCAAACCATGCGGTCACGTTTGAAGTTCGGTTCACCGGACCACTGAAAGGTGCGTTACGTCTTCCAGAAGCCCCGCCCAACCTACGACAAACTGACGGTCGCTCCGCCAGCAGCCCGTTACGTAGACATGCGCTTAGTATGGGCACAGTTTGAGGCTGAGGGGATAAGTTTTTACGCAGCCGCATACAGAAACAAAAAAAGCCCCAGCACTTGGCCGGGGCTTTTCGTATTTCAGTGAAAACTCTGAATTACTTCAGGTCAACGCCGTAGAAGATGTGACCACCGAATGGATCGATCTTGTAGTTTTCAACCTTCACAGAAACCGGCTCAGAAACAACAGAGTGAGCGATGGTTGCCCATGGAGCTTCACGCTTGAAGACCACCTGTGCCTGCTCATAGAGCTTGGTACGCTCAGCAACGTCTGCAGTTACTTTCGCTTTCTGGATCAGGTCTTCAAACTCAGCGTTACACCACTGAGCGCGGTTGGAACCACCAACACCGTCACAGCCGAGAAGAACTGCGAGGAAGTTATCCGGGTCACCATTGTCACCAGTCCAGCCGAGAAGAACAGCACCGTCACGGTCCAGCTCTTTAGAGCGCTTCAGGTATTCACCCCACTCGTAGGAAACGATTTCAACGTCAACACCAACCTTCGCGAAGTCGCCCTGAATAACTTCAGCCATACGACGTGCATTCGGGTTGTATGGACGCTGAACAGGCATCGCCCAGATCTTCATCTTAAGATCTTTAACGCCTTCCGCTTCCAGTGCAGCTTTTGCAGCAACCGGATCGTACTTGTCATCCTGCAGGTCAGCATTGTAAGACCAGATGGTTGGCGGGATTGGGTTGGAAGCAACTTTACCAGCACCCTGGAACACTGCACCCAAAATAGCCTGCTTGTTGACAGCCATGTTCAGCGCTTTACGCACCTTTGGATTGTCGTAAGGAGCCTGCTGGGTGTTGTATGCCAGGTACCCAACGTTCAGGCCTTCCTGCTGCATAAGGTTGATCGATGGATCGTCCTTCATTGCTGCAATGTCAGCTGGGTTTGGATAAGGCATTACGTGACATTCGCCAGCTTTCAGCTTCTGATAGCGAACGGACGCATCAGGAGTGATCGCGAAAACCAGATTGTCGATTGGTGCTTTGCCAGCCCAGTAATCCGGGTTTGCTTTATAGCGGATCAACGCATCTTTCTGATAGCCAACCAGCTGGAATGGGCCGGTGCCAACAGGGTTCTGATCGAATGCATCCTGGTTGTCCATCATCTTTTCTGCATATTCAGCAGAGTGAATGGAAGCAAAATCCATCGCAAGGTTTGCGATCATTGGAGCTTCTGGACGGGTCAGAACGAACTTTACAGTGTAGTCGTCTACCTTCACGATCTCTTTGATGAGATCAGGCATGGACATGGCGTTGAAGTATTCGTAGTTACCGCCGGAAACGCTGAAATATGGGTTTTCTTTGTTGCCCTGACGGTCGAAGGAGAAGATCACGTCGTCCGCGTTGAAATCACGCGTTGGAGTGAAGTCTTTAGTGGTGTGGAATTTTACGCCCTTACGCAGCTTGAAGGTGTATTCCTTACCATCTTCAGATACGTCCCAGCTTTCAGCCAGCGCTGGAGCAATGTTTGTTGTACCGCGCTCAAACTCAACCAATTTGTTGAAGATCTGGCGGGAAGACGCATCAAATGTTGTACCTGCTGTGTAGAGCGCTGGTGTGAAGCCCTCAGGAGAACCTTCCGAGCAGTATACCAGTGTTTTGGCCATGCTTGGTGCAGCAAATGCCATTGTTGCAGCCAACACACTGCCCATAAGAATTGATTTTTTCATTTCTCGTGTCCCCAATCACCTAAAGTGAATGCAAAAGCCAAGGCCTTTGATCATTTATCGAAGCTGCTTGATGCAGTTCTTCTCATAGGATTTTGCAGCGCTACACCGCAGGCTCACCTCAAGCCCACGAACTCCTTCTCGGTGAAGAAGCCATATTCAGAATGATTTCAGGAAGAAATAGCGCGGATTGAGCACAACATGAGCCTCCCCTCCGCTGCCTTGTGTCCTCCCCAGCACACCCCTTATGCAACAGCTGCAAACGGGAGTACCTTATACGTAATTCTCGGTAAAATCTCCTCTTAATTGCGCATTTTTCAAAGAAATTGTTTCAACATTGCACTGAATTGGGAAAATCGTTAATGAAATGACAAAGGGCGGCTCCCCAGTGGGAACCGCCCTTTCATTTTTCAAATTACTAAATCAGCTTAGTTAGAAGCTGCAAGCCGCGCTTTGATGTGGGCAATGTCTGCCTGAGGCGTCGCGTTGAACAGTGTCTGGGTATACTCATGCTGAGGATTTCCAAACACTTCGTCGCGTGTACCGTATTCCACCACTTCACCGAAATACATCACCATGACCTTGTCTGCGATATAGCGCACCACAGACAAATCGTGAGAGATGAACAGGTAAGTCAGGTTAAATTCGTCCTGCAAGTCGGCCAGCAAGTTCAGGATCTGAGCCTGAACGGACAAGTCCAACGCTGAAACAGGCTCATCAAGAATGAGGAGCGACGGGTTGAGAACCAGAGCACGGCCAATCGCAATACGCTGACGCTGACCACCAGAGAACATGTGCGGATAGCGGTTGAAATGCTCAGGACCAAGACCAACCTTGACCAGCATTTCCATCGCCTTGTCACGACGCTCAGCTGGAGACATGGTGGTGTTGATCATCAAAGGCTCAGTAAGAACATCACCAACACGCTGGCGTGGGTTCAAAGATCCATACGGGTTCTGGAACACGATCTGCACCTTGGAGCGCATGTCCTTGGACAGCTTTTCCTTTGAGATGTCGATCGGGTTGCCCTCAATGAGGAGCTCGCCTGAGGTTGCCGGATCAATCAGGGTCAGGATACGTGCAAGTGTGGACTTGCCGCAGCCGGATTCTCCCACCACAGCAAGCGTTTTGCCGCGCTCCAGAGAAAAGCTGATGCCCTTCAGAGCACGGTTGACATGCTCTTTTCCGAAGATGCCTTCTTTGGTGCGATATTCACGAACCAGATTGCGCGCTTCGAGGATGATATCGTCAGCCATTATGCAGCTCCTTCATCGCCGAGGTGAAAATCGGAGACCGTTGGCAAACGATCACCCGTTGCGTTTTCAGGAAGCGCGGAGAGCAGAGCCTTTGTGTACGGGTTCTTTGGGCTTTCAAAGAGTGAGAGAACATCTGCCTCTTCCATCTTCTTGCCTTTGTACTGAACCACCACACGGTCAGCCGTTTCAGCAACCACTGCCATATCATGAGTGATCATGATCAGGCCCATACCGCTTTCATGCTGCAGATCAAGAAGCAGATCGAGGATCTGCTTTTGAATGGTCACGTCGAGCGCAGTTGTTGGCTCATCGGCAATCAGCAGCTTTGGCTTACACGCAATCGCCATGGCAATCATGACACGCTGGCACTGACCACCAGACATCTGGTGCGGGTATTTTTTCAGCGCCTTCGCAGATTCAGGCATCCCAACGGAGTCGAGCAGCTCGATCGCACGCGTTTTACGTTCGCCGCGGCTCATTTTGGTGTGCTCTTTGAGGGTCTCATCAATCTGAGCGCCAACAGTGAAGCATGGGTTCAAGCTTGCAATTGGCTCCTGGAAGATCATGGAAATATCTTTACCAATGATCTCGCGGCGCTTTTTTGCAGACATGGTCAGAAGGTCATAGCCTTCGAACTCCAGCTTGTCCGCCCACAGATGACCGTTGTTGGCCAGCAGGCCCATAACAGCCAACATGGCGACAGACTTACCAGAGCCACTTTCGCCCACGACAGCGAGAACTTCACCTGGATCAACGGAATAGCTCACACCATCCAAAGCCCGGAAACGTCCATCAACCGTGTCGAATTCAACCGTGAGGTTTTCAATTTCAAGAAGGGCCATCGTCAGCTCCTCTTCAGCTTAGGATCAAGAGCATCACGCAGACCATCACCGATCAAGTTGATTGCCAGCACAGTGGACAAGATTGCAACACCTGGGAAGGTGACAACCCACGGAGCACGCAGGATGAACTCGCGGGATTCAGCAAGCATCGTGCCCCACTCCGGCTGAGGTGGTTGAGCACCCATGCCGAGGAAGCCCAGAGCTGCTGCATCAAGGATCGCAGTGGAGAAGGAAAGCGCTGCCTGAACGATAAGTGGAGCCATACAGTTTGGCAGCACAGTCACGAACATCAAACGCAGAGTACCAACACCGGACACGCGCGCGGCCATCACATACTCGCGGCTCATTTCGGACATCACTGATGCTCGGGTGAGACGCACATAGTATGGCTGCTGCACAATCGCGATCGCGATCATCGCATTAAGGAGCGATGGGCCGAGAATAGCAACAAGCACCAGAGCGAGCAGCAAGGACGGGAATGCCAGGATGATGTCCATGACACGCATGATGATGGTATCAACCCAACCACCAAACGTACCGGCCACCAGACCGAGACACACGCCAACAACAAGTGCAACAGATACAACCACCACACCAATGAAGAGCGAGAACTGGCTGCCGTAAATCAGGCGAGACAGCAGGTCACGACCTACAGCGTCTGTACCAAGAACGTAAGACCAGCTTCCACCTTCCTGCCATGCAGGCGGCAGAAGTAGTGCATCGCGGTACTGCTCAATTGGGGAATGAGGTGCAATAAATGCTGCGCCCAGAGCAATAACAACAAGCGTCAGAAAGAAGATCAGACCCGCAACAGCCCCTTTGTTGGTGCGGAAATGTCTCCAGAAATTGACGATAAGTTCAAACCGGGTATCCGGTCCGGAATTTTGTGTCACGTCAGCCATGATTTACTCCGTATGCCGAATTTTCGGATTAACCAGACCGTACATCAGGTCTACAATCAGGTTCACGATCATGACGATTGCAGCAATCATCAAAAGACCGCCCTGCACGACCGGATAGTCACGACGGAAAATACTATCAACCATCCACTTGCCGATTCCCGGCCAGGAGAAGATGCTCTCCGTCAGGATTGCGCCGCCAAACAGCACGCCGATCTGCAAGCCGATGATGGTGATGACCGGAATAAGCGCATTACGCAGAGCGTGAATGCCGACCACACGGAAATTGGAGAGGCCCTTTGCACGTGCAGTACGCACATAATCTTCATCCAGAACTTCCAACATGGCAGAGCGCGTCTGACGCGCAATAACTGCCAGTGGAATAGTGCCCAGAACGATGGTTGGGAGAATCAGATGGCTTACAGCCGAGGTAAATGCACCTGGCTCATCTGAGAGCAGAGTGTCGATCAACATGAAGCCTGTGACAGGCTCAATCCAGTACAACAGAGAGATACGACCTGAAACAGGTGTCCACCCCAAAATGCCGGAGAAGAAGATGATCAGCAGCAGGCCCCACCAGAAGATTGGCATGGAATAACCGGCCAACGCTGTTGTCATAACAGTGTGGTCCAGTGCCTTACCGCGCTTTACAGCTGCGATAATACCAGCAGGTAGCCCCACGACGATTGCAAACAGAATTGCACAGAGGCCAAGCTCTACCGTTGCCGGGAAGAGCGTCATAAACTCCTGAAGAACAGGCTGTTTTGTGACAATAGATACGCCAAGATCGCCTTGAACCAAATTGCCCAAGTACGTGAAATACTGTTGCCAGATCGGTTCATTGTAGCCGAACTGCACCATAAGCTCTTGATAGCGCTCAGGGCTCACACCGCGTTCGCCAGCCAAAAGCAGAATTGGATCGCCTGGCAGCAGGCGAATGAAGAAGAACGAGGTCAGAGTAACCCCGATAAAGGTCGGGATGAGCAAACCCAGTTTTTTTAATATGAGACGAAGCATACTTCAGTCACACCAATCAGAGGATTGTTTATCCGCAAGCCACCACTTGCGGTATGGAAGACTTTTCCAAAAAAGTATCCCGGCGAATACATCGCCGGGATACAAATTGTCCAGCGGAAAATTATTTCTACTTCAGATCTACGCCATAGAAGTAATGGCCACCAAACGGATCAATCTTGTAGTTTTCAACACGAACACTGATCGGCTCAGAGACAAGAGAGTGCGCAATAGTTGCCCAAGGCGCCTCACGTTTGAATACTACCTGAGCTTCCTCATAAAGTCTTGTGCGTTCATCTACGTCAGATACCTGTTTCGCTTGTACAACAAGATCATTAAATTCATCATTACACCACTGTGCACGGTTGGAGCCGCCCACTGCATCGCAAGACATCAGCACTGCAAGGAAGTTGTCCGGGTCACCATTGTCACCAGTCCAACCCAGCAGAACTGCGCCGTCACGATTGATGTCAGAAGAACGTTTAAGGTACTCACCCCACTCGTAGCTGACGATCTCGACTTTAACACCGATTTTCGCGAAGTCAGCCTGAAGGATTTCAGCCATACGACGCGCATTCGGGTTGTATGGACGCTGTACAGGCATCGCCCAGATCTTCATTGTCAGATCTTTAACGCCTTCAGCTTCCAAAGCCGCTTTTGCTGCTGCCGGATCATATGGGTCATCAACGATTTCGTTGTTGTAAGACCACATTGTTGGCGGGATCGGGTTTTTCGCGATCTGGCCTACACCCTGGAACACTGCATCCAGAATTGCCTGCTTGTTGATAGCCATGTTCAGCGCTTTACGCACTTTTGGATTATCAAACGGTGCCTGCTGGGTGTTGTAGGCCATGTAGCCAACATTCAGACCTTCTTGCTGCAGAAGGGTGATGTTTGGATCTTTGGACATTGCATCCAGATCAGCCGGGTTTGGATATGCCATAACCTGACATTCACCTGCAGCGAGCTTCTGATAGCGCACAGATGCATCTGGCGTAATTGCAAAGACCAGATTGTCGAGCGGCGCTTTGCCATTCCAGTAATCAGGGTTTGCTTTATAGCGGATCAGAGCGTCTTTCTGGTAGCCAACAAGCTGGAAAGGACCGGTGCCAACTGGCTTCTGATCAAACGTGTCCTTGCTGTTCACCATTGCGTCTGCGTACTCAGCTGACTGGATGGACGCGAAGTCCATTGCCAGGTTCGCAATCATTGGTGCTTCTGGACGGGTCAGCTTGAACTTGACGGTGTAGTCGTCAATCTTTTCAATGCTGTCGATCAGGTCTGGCATGTCCATGGCGTTAAAGTACTCGTAGGTACCGCCAGACACGTCATGATATGGGTTTTCTTTGTTGCCCTGACGGTCGAATGAGAAGATCACGTCATCAGCATTAAAATCACGGGTTGGTGTGAACCACTTTGTGTCGTGGAACTTTACACCCTTGCGAAGGTGGAAGGTGTATTCCTTGCCATCCTCAGAGATTTCCCAGCTTTCAGCCAGTGCCGGAGCAACTTCGGTTGTGCCAGGCTTGAACTCCACCAGCTTGTTGTAGATCTGACGCGAGCTTGCATCAAATGTGGTGCCTGCGGTGTACAGTGACGGTGTAAAGCCTTCCGGAGAACCTTCAGAACAGTACACGAGAGTCTTTGCCATTACAGGGCCAGCTACTACTGCTGCTGCAAACAGGCTACCACCAAGCAAGAGGCTTTTTTTCAAGGACATTGGTATTCTCATTCCGTTTTATTGCTTGTTCCAGTTGTTCTTCAACACTGCTTATTGCTGCAGTTTATTCAGGGATTTTGGCTTTGAGAGACTATTCCGGCAGCGGACAGATAGAAGGCCGTCTTCTCCACATGAAGTTGCACGACGCAGTTTTCCAGCGCGATACATTCTTCAGGTCTTTCAATTTCGGCTTGCACGTAATTCCGCGACGAGATTACCCACTCATAGCTCAAACCAAATCAACGACATCACACAATCATATGCGATTAATTCTTCGATGACTAATTTTAGAACATTAAGTTTCGTTTCTGACTTCGGAAATAATTAAAAATTTCAGAAGCACTGTCTAATCGGTACGACTACCTAGAACTGCATCCTCAGGTTGTTTTATTCCTTCTTACTTACCTGAAATTACATAGGTATTCTTACCACATATTTGCGGTATCGTAATTATACTTTAGAATCGAACTTGATTATTTAAACAGTTTTTACACAATACTATCAGGAGCTTATGCGGGTTCGGGCCTGCAGACACGCGTATTGCGTGTCACACAAGCCTGTTATCCGTTTGGTTTTGGAGTAATTTTATTCTTCAGCAAGCTTAGCCATACACTCGTCATGTATGGACTGAATTTCTGAGATCGTGACTTCCAGCGCTTCTTTTCTGGCGCTCAGCTCTTTCAACACTTCCCCGGTTCGAGACCCAAGGTACTCAAGCTGCTGGCGGTGCCCTTCCCCGTGCTGACCATAAAGGTCCAGGAAGTGTTTGATCTCGGAAAGAGAGGAACCAATCGCCTTACCGCGCAAAATCAACGCCAGGCGCGCTCTGTCTTTGCGGTTATAGATCCGCACACCATTGACGCGCTGCGGAGAGATCAGACCTTTACTCTCATAAAACCTGATGGATCGGGTAGAAATCTCATACTCTTCGGCCAGATCACCAATTCCAAAAAGTTCCTGATCGGCGTGACCAGTTTCTTTTTCCGCTTCCTCGAGAGGGTTCAGCGTTTCTTCTCTTCTCTCAGACATGCATCCCCCTACATCGAAGAACTTGATTGACGTTACCTAACGTCGCCGTAAAGCATTACCATAACGGCGACACTATATCACCAAATTGTCATTGCGTTTACGGCTTCTCGTTTTCTTCCTAATCTTTACCTATAGGATAACCATCAGAAATCAACACAAATTGCAATTAGCCAGATAGGTAATATTGCGAGATATCGATAGCGCCTTGTAAAAAAGAACGGGATAAACCCACAAGAGATGCTATAGAACGTCCTTTTCCTGCGTGTTTTTGAATTTTAATTGCGCTGCCGCATTCGCCAGGCTTGACAAGTTTGAGGTTTTGGAAGACCCCTGCCCCTACGACGCCTACTGAAGCAACTTGCCTTTGGCTTAGGCCATTTCAGTTATTTGTATGCATATCCTCTTTCGTGAACCGGATGGCTCTCTAAGGGGATACGCTCTAGGATAAGTTATGAGTAAGAGCCTTGAGGAACGGGTCGACGAACTGGAGATGCACATCGCACACCAGAACGAAACGATCGAAACGCTCAATGATGTGGTCTCCAATCAGGCACAGGTTCTCGACCGACTCGTCTCAGCAATGGGACAGATGAAGGATCACCTGCTTGATATTCAGGATCTGGTTGAACAAACACCTGCAAACCAGAAACCTCCACATTACTGAGCAAACAGGCCTTTCCTATACTAAGAGGAAACTATTTTCCTGCTGTACATCAGCAAAGATAGGTATACTCAGGTAAGGGGAAACCTGATATTAAGAGATGACAGGTCTGCTGTGCTTGAACGCAGGCCCTTTTTTCGTGGATCACTCAACGTTACGAGAGTGAAAAATACAATTTTCTGTTCCGCCGCCTATAAGGGCTGCCACTGCTGTCCTTTTTTGAACAGCACCTGAGAACAAAAAAGCCTGGATGAGAAAGAAACCCAATGGCTATTGAGCAGATACTGGCGACCCATAAAAAGGAGAGCCTTGCCGATAAAGCTTATCGTCTGATTGAAGAGCTGATCGTCAACCTTGACCTTGCGCCTGGCATGGCGCTGACCGAAGGTGACCTTTGCGAACGGACCGGCATCGGCCGGACCCCAGTGCGCGAGGCCATCAAGCGCCTTTCAACCGAAGGGCTGATTGTTATTCGCCCACGCAAAGGCCTGTTCGTTTCAGAGATTGAGACTTCCGAGTACGTTCTGGTTCTGGAAACCAGAAAGCCTTTGGAGCAACTTCTCGTTGCTTCCGCCGTTAAGCGTGCGACTGCAGAAGAGCGCGAAGCTTTGCACCAGTGCGCAGAAGAAATCCTCGCACAAGCCCGTGCAGGCGATGTAAAGGGCTACCTGCGTGCAGATAAGGTTTTTGATGAGGTGCTTTGTGCAGTCTCTCGGAACCCGTTCACAGCCCGTGCAGTGGCACCACTGCAGACTATGAGCCGCCGGGCCTGGAGTGCGTTCCGCGGCGCTGAGAAACTCGAAGATTCTGCCATTCGCCACCATAAGCTTGCTGAAGCTTTGGCAAACAATGATGCAGAGAAGGCGGAAGCCGCAGCTGTCGAGATGATGGATCATCTGACCAACTTTGCAGTCAAGCAGGCTGAAAAGGCTGGCGACAACGTCTGAACTCAGACATCGCAATCAATAAGCAAAAAGCGGAGCCTGTGCTCCGCTTTTTTATTGCTCAGTCTTTGGCATTTTGAAGGTATCAATCCGGGCGTTACGCCCGCTTGCCCCAAGTAGAACCAAGTATGGGTGATCTGGTTGAATTACCGGACGCTTTGCACCGTAAATGCCTGAGAGTCGCAAGCGCACCTCACCATGAGGTGTCATTCCTGTAACCATCCCCGCAGACATCTGAGTGAGCTTAATAGGGGCGTAAAGGATCTCGTAGGAGGGAGGAGCAGCTCCAGGTCTCATGACGACCACAGAGTTTGCTCTGATATCACGTCCCTCGTCCTGTACATCGACTACGCCAACGGCTCGGTGCAAAATTTTATACTGGCAATTCATCTAGATAATCATCGTCGTCGATACATTATGAAGCCGCGGCCTGTTTGGCAGCATTTTCAACAATGTTGTCCTTCAAACTCGCAGGCACATGGAATGTAAAGTCCTGAATGAGGACGTCCTGCACGATATCTGTCGCGAAGCGTTCGTTGACGCGGTCACGGACCTCGTCAGTCAACTCCTTCAGGTCAGATTTTTTCAGCTGGGCGAACTCTTTGTCGGCCTTGCTGTAAATGATACGGAAAGCTTCATCGACGATGAACGCATGAGGTGGAACCGCCAGTTTTGCAAGCAATTCACTATCAACCGTGAACACAAACTGCGCTACAATATAACCGTGGATCTGGCCATCTTCGAGCACCGGAACGTTGATGGTCGGTGTGCTCTGATAGTCCAAGCCTTCCAAATGCGCATTCTTCTGCAGCATCGGGTCAAAATCGGTCTTGTACAGAGCTGTAAAATAAGCTGCGCCGACTGTGACGAGACAGATCCAAACTCCGGTTACGAGAACTTTCAACATACGTTTTTACCAGCTTCCAACCAAAGATTCATAGGTGCCATCAGAGTCATGATCCTTCATCACCTGAGACAGGAGACCAGACACTTCCTTGACAGCATTGAGCTGGGTCGACAGCAGCTTCATATTAACTGCGAGCTTTTCCTGAAGTTCCTGAAGCCGGACAACGATCTCGCTTGGCAAGTTTTCAGGACCAACTGCCTTGCCTGCCATATCAAGATCAAGCATCGCACGGCCTTTGAGATAGGCGCTCTCTTCCAGATCAATATCACCTTTACCGACCAGAGCTTCATTCTCGGTCGATAGCAGCTTGTCTACGCGCCCAATACTTTTAGAAAGAGCAATGTAGTCTTCCGGCAAGATGTAAGCGTCGGTGTCATCAAGCTGCCCAGTGTCCTGAACCACTGGTTTTTCCTCATGGGGAACCAGTTCCTTGTGCTCACTGTCGATCATCTCAGACATTTATGCCTCTTGCTTTGGGAGAGTTGGACGAATGGTATCTGGCAGGAGCATTTCTGCCAGACCAAGAGACCCTGTTTTAGCGAGTTGGTTTGCGAGCTGCTCCGCCATCAAGCCTTTCCACATGGTGCCTGCAGTCCCGCCGCCATAGACGTTTTCAGTCTCCTTAGGCAGCATAGATTTCACGAAGGTCTGCAAGACAGCACTTTCCAGCTTCTCACCAAGATCAGCTGTCTCAAGCTTTTTGGAGTAGCGGTTGGCCATTGACTTTAAGCTCTCAACGCCCTCCTGCCCTCTTGCCTGAGCTGTGTCAGCTTCCGCCATAAATCTGGAGAAGCTGCTTGAGGCCCATGATGGCTCAGAAACGGGCAAATCCTTTGAAACAACGGCGGGAGCCTTAAGAGAGCGTGTGGCAGCTCTGACCTCAAAAGGGTCTGCTTGATTTATTACGTCCAGAACAAGATCGCTGACAGGCTGAATGGCCATGAGCACTCCCACTAGTCAAAAGAAGGGCATTTATAATTGGAAAGACCCTAATTTCTCAGACTTATCTGGACCTGACCTTCTTAGGTACTGCCTGCAGCTCTGCGATTTCCTGAAGCTGCTTTTTCTCTTCGGTCCGGTGATAAGACACCAGAGCTTTGCCATGATGCTTTTCAGTCATGGAAGTCTGCCTCTTCTGGTCAAGCAACTTGCTGAGCAACTCGCCCTTATGCTTTTCCTTCAGAGACTTGTTTCGATTGTTGGTATCCAGACGCCTTGAGATCGCCCGGTTCATCACTTCTCGTAATTCCCCTTCATGACGTCCCCAGTGGCTGACCAACTCCTCGCTCTCTTCGTCGCAACGCTGAATCTCACTTTCAAGAACCGCGATGTCATATTTGATCATCTGCTCTTTTTGTTCCTGAACCTTCATAATGCGCCGGAGGCGTGTGACACGTGCTTTATCCATGGCTTTACTGCAATACCAACCAGTCACCGAGGCCTGCATAGAACAAACGCAACAGCTCCGTAATGATCTGCCAGAGGATGAAAAGTCCCCCCATCATAACAACAGGCAGCGCGACAAAGTAGACTGGCATCTGAGGCATCAATCTGTTGGTGAGGCCCAAGGTCAGGTTCACAACAACACCGTAGATCAAAAACGGACTTGTAATACGCAATGCAAGCAACAGGCCTTGCATGAGCTTGGTTGAAAACTGATCAACCGCGGCAGCTGGAACAAACTCTCCCCCGACCGGAATTGTTTTATAGCTCTCCGCAAGCCCAACAAAGACATCAGCGTGTGCCCCGGTGATAAACAACATGGCAGTTGCGGTAAGCGTAACCAAAGATGCCAATGGTGGCAGTTGCTGAAATTCTTCGACAATCGTGACAGGCTGGTTGAAGCTGGAAGCGTTCGCCGCCGCACCAACCATCATCTGAAGCATACCGAAAAAGGCTCGCCCAAACGCTGCAATCAATAGTCCGATCAACAGCTCAACAAAAATGATGCGCAGCAACTCATCCAAAGGTGCAGCAGAGATGATTGGCTCAACCACCATCAAGATGAGAGGCGAGATCGCGAGCGTTGCAGATATCGCTATAAATAGGCGGACACGGATCATCACACGCGGTGACGAAAAACCCGGCATTGCCATGAGGCATGCTCCGACGCGGCAAAAGACCACGAAGACACTTAGGATTGCCTCAGGAGCATTTTCCAAGGTCACGAAATTGATCCCAATGCCTCAATATCAACGCCGCGCGCCACTTCCATATGAGAGAGGATTGGCAGTGCCGGGAACATACGCTCGGTGATCATACGCACGTACTGGCGCGCTTCCGGAGCAACGACGACAGCAAATCGCTGACCTGCCGAGATATGCTCGCGAATGACCTCCGCGCTGTCTTTCGCGAATTCTTCGACCTGAGAAGGCTCCATATCGAACTCGATGACTTCACCATTTGCGTCGCGGCGAAGTGCCTGATGGAATGCAAGGTCCCAGCGGTTCCCCAGACGAAGCACTTTAAGGCTTCCATCTCCAGCAATATCACCACAAATTTGCGTCGCCATGCGAATGCGCACGTGATCTGCAATTTGCTCAGGTCGGCGTGCATGAGGTGCTATTTCCGCAATCGCTTCCATGATCAAGGATAGATTTCGGATGGAGATACGCTCTGCCAGCAGCAGCTTAAGCACGGCCTGCAAGCCAGAGTAAGAGATGTGTTGCGGACAGATATCGTCAATCAGCCGCGTGTAAGCAGGATCAAGGCGATCTAAGAGCTTACGCATGTCTTTGTAGGAGAGAAGCTGCGACAGGTTATTTCTGATCACTTCAGACAGATGTGTCAGCACAACTGAAAGGTTATCGACAGTCGTATAACCTTGCCGTTTGACTTCATGCTCAAAAGCGGTTGGGATCCACATGGCTTGCATACCAAACGCAGGCTCACGTGTTTCAGTACCAGGGAGAGCTGGCAGCTCACGATTGCCGCCGATCACCATCAGCTCACCAACTTTGATATTCTCAGAGGCAACAATGGTACCGTGGATGCGGAACTCGTAACTCTTCGGCTCCAGATTGAGGTTGTCCGTGACTTTGATCTCCGGCACCACAAACCCGTACTGCTCAGCAAATTTCTTACGCATCTTATTGATGCGGTTTCCGATTTCTGGCTTAGCGGCGAGAAGACGTGCAGTGAGCTGCTTGCCAAGACGCATCTCAATCTCAGAAAGTTCAAGACTGTCCTTCACGGACTCTTTCTTGACTTCCTTCTGCATCTCAACCTTTTGCAGCTCTGCTTTCGCGAGCTCCGCCTTGGCTTCCGCTGCCTTTTTCGGAATAACGTAGGCAGAAAACCCAAGCACACCGCTCAAGAAAACAAACGGCAGGAATGGAAGCCCCGGAAGCAGCGACAGTAACAAAAGCAGCAGTGACGCGACAGCGAGCGCTCGAGGATACCCTGCCAACTGCCCCATTACAGCTTGCTCGGCTGACCCTCTGGTCCCACCTTTCGAGACAAGAAGACCTGCTGCAAGAGAAACGATCAGCGCCGGAATCTGCGAAACAAGACCATCGCCAACAGACAGTTTAGTGAAAACGTCGGCAGCTTCAGCTAAGTCCATGTTGTAGCGTGTAACGCCAATAACGATGCCACCCAAAATATTCACAACGGTGATGATCAAGCCAGCGACAGCATCACCGCGCACAAACTTTGAGGCACCGTCCATCGCACCGAAGAAGGAGCTTTCTTCTTCCAGCTCGGCACGTCTGCGCTGCGCTTCTTTATCATCAATCATACCAGCAGACAGATCGGCATCAATTGCCATCTGCTTGCCAGGAATTCCGTCTAGGGTAAAACGCGCGCCAACCTCTGCGATACGACTTGCACCTTTGGTGATCACCAGAAAGTTCACCGTTACAAGGATCGCAAAAACGATAAGACCAATGACAAAGTCACCGCTCATGACAAACTGAGAAAAGCCGTTAATCACATAGCCAGCTGCGAGCGGGCCTTCATGACCGTTCGCCAGAATTACACGCGTTGTCGCTATGTTCAGCGCAAGCCGAAGCATGGTTGCGATCAATAGAATTGTTGGGAATGAGGAGAACTCTAAAGGCCGCTGGATCCAGAGCGAAACCATCAAGATCAAAACCGATAGTGCAACTGATATTGCAAGACCGAAATCGATCATAAACGTTGGCATGGGAAGAAATAGCACAGACAGAATGAAGATAATTCCGACTGCAAATCCAATATCACGCTTGCTGTTTGGAGCAGCAATTCCCGTCACTGTCTGAGACATTCGCACCCTTCAATTCGGTAAAAGCATACTGCGCTACTTAGGCCGAAACATTGAAGAAGGAAGCTTGTGTGAGGGTGGTCTGGAGGGGAAACAGCGTCAGCTATCCCCTCCTAGCTTACTATAGCGAACCTGAAAAAGCGGTTCTAAAACCCGTATTCGATCCGCCCATAGACCATCTCAGTCAACGAGAAAATCTGTGAACCAATATACGGGCCTGTCATGGCAATCAAAATAAAGATCACAACAATCTTTGGAATGAACGTGAGTGTCATTTCCTGAATTTGTGTGAGCGCTTGAAACAGAGCGATAATCAAACCAACAAACATGGCCCCACCCACGGCGGGACCAGTTGCTGTAATCACAGTCCAAATTGCGGTACGCACAATATCGAGTGCATCTGCTTCATTCATTGCTTTATGATCTCACTTCACCATTAAGATGTAGCATCAGACTCGTCAGGTGTGTCGGTATCAGCAGGAGTATCAGAGTCAGCCGTCGCAGCAGGTGCAGGACGCGAAATCTGGATACCAGGCACCAGAGCCACTTTTGTCCCATCTTCCAGAGTTGCAATTGAGCCATCTGTGAGGATCTGAACGGACTTGATTATACCTGTTGTCGTTTCGGTACCATCTGCATTCGGCACTTCTACCGTCGCACCGATCAGATTGTTAGCCTGATTGATCGAGTTTTGCTGAAGCATAGATGTCAGATGGGTGTTCGTTTTAGTGGACTGCTCCACAGCAGAGAACTGTGCCAACTGCCCCATATACTCAGCAGTGTCGAGCGGATCTGTTGGATCCTGACTCTTGAGAGATTCCATGAAAAGCATCAGGAAGGCATTATAATCCAGATAAGCCTGTTCACTGCCCTGTGGCTTGAAGACAGGCTCATTATTCTGAGTATTATTTGCGGAAGATACTGGATCAACACTCATATTTTTGTCCTCTAATTCTCACCGACAGCACGTGCAAACGGCATCACAACGGCTTCTGTCTGATCTTCTTCTTGCTTTTCTGACCAGATCGCCATCTCAATCTCAAACAGCTTCTTCAACGTTCGAAGGGCATCAAAATAGCGTTTCTTTTTGATCTGAACTTCAACAGTTGCTAGCCCCTCTAGAAGGTCAGCATTTTCAATAGCCATATGGATAGATGCAAGCATTAAGAGAGCTCGCTGAAGACTATCCATTTCCGTTTTTGGATCAATCAGCGCAGTTTGAATATAAAAATACAACTGACGTAGAGGAGTCGTCGTATCTTCTGGCTGCATAACATAAGCCTCGAGAAGAAAACTCGCATCATTCAAAAGCTTCACCGAAGTCTTCTGCTCAAATGACAGAACAGCACCATTTATGAAGACCTTCTCACCCGCTTTTAAGTGTAAACGCATTGGAAATTCCCTCGCTCAACTCAAGCCGTCACGAACAAGCTCGTTGATTTCAATAAGACTATGAAAATCATCGGAGTTTCCCGACCTGATCAAATCGGCCTGCTTCACGCACCAAATCCCGATCGAGATGAGATCGGCCCGCAACTCCGCAGGAAGCGCATTTTCAGGATTGCCCAAGTCGTCGATTAAAATACTCCACAGTCGATGGACTGAAGTTAAAGCTTGAGCTGCCTCATTAGAGCTACTTCCGGCATCTTTGGCCGCCTGCAGCTGTGCAACTACCAATGAAAACAGTTCACGCTCTTGCCCTCTTCTATCTTCAGAGGAGTCTTCAAGCGTTTCAGCATAAGACATTTGATACATTTAGCACTCCCAGCGTGTTTCAAAAACAATTCTAAACACCTACAAATACTTCAATATATTCAGGTCTTTGATTTTAGCTGTGATTGCGTAAGTCGCCTCTAGTTGTGTCTGAGCAAGGCTCAGTTCCACAGCAGCTCTGTTTTCGTCAACATTTTCCAAATCATTGATGCGCACATTCAAAACGTCTCTCTTAGCAATGACGTCAGAGTTCGTCCGTTCAACATTCGTTTTAATTGCGCCGTTTTGTGCCTCGATAGCGATCGTCTTGTCGACCCCACCGTTTAAGCTGTTAACCGCCCGATCAGTAATAAACTTTTCAGCTTCAACATTGAGTTCCAGCTTTCCGAAGACTGCCACAATCGAGAGCCCTTCAGCTAGCTCCCCAAAAGCCTTTTCATTCGCTGAGCCGGAACCGGTCGTAGTTACGCCATTCTCGATCGTTGACGTCATTTTTTCATCTGTTGCAGAAGACCAATGAGTTGTCCAATCTGCATCGAATATGTCCTTAAAAGCTGGGCTTTCTAGGAACGTTTCCCAATCTTTGCCCAACGGGTCACCGGAGGCAGGAATTGAAGCAGTCGCAGGATCATCAATTCCATGCATAAAATAATCGTTAAACACCTTTTCGATCTGCTCTTCAGGCCCTAATGGAACGGGAGCGCCAGGTGATTTAAACTGAAAATCAGCAGCCGGAGCAGTTCCGGTGTTAATTCCGCCAAAAACATAAACACCGCTCACATTCGTATTGAGTGAGTTGGTAAGTTTATCCAGCTCGGTATAGGCAAGATTGGACGCTGTTTTAAGGTTATTGGAATTACTTTTCAGCGCAATAAGATCTGATCTGAACGTTGAAGCACTATTGTGCATATTGTCCAACGCAGTGTCCATCACATCCAAGCGTGTTACCAGCTGTCGATTTGTGTCCAGCTGACTTTCCAGTTGATAGAACTCAGAGCGAAAAGAAGCAGCAGCCCCTGTCTGCGCACCTAACGTCAGACCCATATCAGCATGTTTTTTGGACGCGTTTTCGATAACAGCTTTATCTAAACGCGCACGCTGATCGATAAGATAGTCAGACAGACGAAGTGAACTTGATAATGTAGAAACTGAATAAACCATACTTATCTTACTGCCCCCAGCAGCTCCTGGAACATTCTATCAACCGCAGTCATCAACCGCGCCGAAGCGGAATAGGCCGTCTCGATCGTCAACAGGCGCTGCATTTCTGTATCGATATTAACGCCTGTCTTATTGGACAACATTTGTGCGTTTGAGTTGAAAGCAGACGCATCAAGAGTGGAACTCTCGGTTGCCATTTTACGTTCAGCACTAAACCAACTTACTGTGTTGGCTGCAAAATCTTTGAGTGTCGAAGTTGGATTAACACCTGATGCTGGATCAAAGGTACGTTCCTGATTAAACGCTGTTTCGTAACTCTTCAGGAGGTCAGAATACCCAGCATTATCATCAGTGTTATGTTTGTAAGTCGCACCGTTAATTCCACCATCACGCAGGAGCTTTACATCTCCGCCTTTCGCTGGGTCGACGGCACTGTTCACCTCTAATCGGCTAACAAGATCACCTGCACCTACAACAAATGTAAACAGACCATCACCGACCCCTGCTGCAGGAGCTGGCTCGTGTTCCTGGAAGATATCAACGAGTGCTTTTGCAGTTTCATCGAGCTGCGTTTGCATTGTTACAAGCGCATCATCGCGAACTTTCGCATACCCAGCTATTGCTCCGCCAGTAACAGGTGCTGTTGCACCTGGACCTGCAACAGCAATACCATCTACAAGCACATTCTTGCCGACCTCTCCCGAGCCTAACGAAAGAGAAGTGTCAAATGAGACTTCGCGAGGACTTTTCTCAAACAAAGTAATGCCGCTATCGGTATAGACAGCCACACCATTGTTGTCTTGGTCAAGAACTTCAATACCGATCTCTTCAGAGAGCACTTTCAGCATTTCATCGCGCTGATCCATAAGCGCATTCACGTCTTTACCAGCAGCAGATCCCGATACGATCTTATTATTCACCCCTTCGAGATCGGAAAGGATGTTATTAATATTATCGACTGCGCGCCCCATTGCCGCATCGGCTTCAAGACGTGTACTTTTCAGACTCTCAGCTGACTGCTTAATATCATTGACTACAGCATTTGCAGAATTGATAGCAGACTGACCGAGGACCTGATTTGATGGATCGTTGCCGTACGCAACCAATGCCTCATTCAATGACCCTATGCTCGAAGCAACACTCATACCAAATGGCACTTGTCCAGAAGGATTGAGCTGATCAAGCATATTTGCATATGAACCAGAAGCGATTGCGGCACTCCCGCTTTTCAACGTTGCTTTAAATGCGGCCTGATTCACCATGCGAGAAGCATGGGAAACGTAAACAACCGAACCTGTGTCGCTTACAATATTCTGAACTACCGCTTCTTGCCGCGCGTAGCTTGGATTATTTACATTAGCGACATTGCGGGACGCAATTGCCATCTCAGCTGAACGAGCTGCGATGGACGATTGCGCCGTAAGCATTGCAGAGGTAAGAGACATATCGGAGCCCCTAGCGCAGGTTGTTCAGTTCTTGGAGCAACTCAGAGCTCGCGTTGAACACCTTTGTGTTCGCACTGTATGTGCGCTGAGCCTGAACCATCTCTGTCAGCTCAGCTGCAAGGTCAACATTCGATCCTTCAACCGCACCCGAATAGAGAGAACCAAAACCATTATCGCCCGGGAAACCCACTGCAGGATCACCAGAAGCATCAGTCGCGGCATAAACATTACCACTCTTTGCCTGAAGACCATCAGGGTTTGAGAAGTTAACAATCTGGATCTGATCAAGGAGTTTTTCTGCACTACTTCCGTAGACACCAAACACGCGACCATCAGATTCAATGCGAATATTTTGTATCGTTGATGGCTTATACCCATCAACATCAACTTTATTGACACTAAACTTTTCGCCAGCTGTAACTGTTTTACTCAGGTCAAGTGTAACATTTTCACCGTTCGGCACTTTAAAGACAAAGTCTGTAGGCGAGCCAGCTGCAAGCTTTCCATCACCAGAGAATTGTAGTGTTGTGACCCCTGGCGCAGGAAATGCAATTTTCGCCCCGGTCTCATCTGCCGCCTCAACAAGCCACTCAGAACCAGTAATATCGCCAGTTACCGGGTCAACGGATTCGGATTTCTTTGTATAAACAATGTCAATCTTAACCGCATTACCATTCTGGTCGAACGTACTAATAGATGTCTTGTAATCAAAACCAGTAGGGAGGCCCGTAGTTGGCCCTGGTGCTAACGGCGCAGGAGTATTTGAAGCCAAATTAACGCCCAACTCACCCTGAGAACTCGCCTGCCAAACCGGAGTATTGAGATCAACTGTGACAGGTGCACCGCCTGCTGACAACAATTTATAGCCACCGGAGTTTACCATCTGACCGTTCTTATCGAGAACGAAATCACCAGCACGCGTGAAGTAGGTACCACCTTGAGAATCCTCTACCTGAAAGAAACCGTTGCCGTTGATGGCGAGATCGGTACCACGGGAGGTGAAGTTGAAGGCGCCTTGTTGGCGAACGGACTGAACAACGGTTGTGTTCACGATACCAGATTCATGACCTGAGCTACCACCAGAACCAACAAGGGAGGAGAATGCTGTTTTGTAGCGTTTGTAGCCTACGGTGTTCGCGTTCGAGATATTGTCTGCGACAGTTGAGAGTTTGTTCGACTGCGCGTTCATACCTGACACGCTGGTATTCATAATTCCGTAGAGGCCCATGGTGTGCTCCTGGCTACATCAATTGCAAAATTAACTCGTGGCAGTAAAGCTTGTTAATCTTGTCTGAGCCTGACCCGAAACCTGTTGAATTATTTACAAAATTTTAATGAGTTCGGCGTCCATCGTCCGTAACCGGACGCGACGATATTTTTGATCACGCGGCAAACATAACGCTTTTGTGCAGGGTTGTTGTTTGGCCCAGCATGGTACCTGGCGACTGCCATGGTCCAGCTCTTCTCACGCTGCTTCAACTCAGAGAGGAATCTTGCTGCATAAGCAACATTTTGCGAGGGATCGAGCATTGCCCGGAGATCAGAGAACTTATTGAGATGGTAGTAGATGTTGATCTGCATACAGCCAACATCAATCAGCTTTACACCCCGATTTCGCGATCTCTTAATTGCGGCCAGGGCTTCTGTTGCGCTGTCAGCGAAGTAAGCTTTGCCTGCAATATTGAGAGCGTAGGGGTGTAGAGAGTTTTTGCGGCCCGTCTCTGTCAGACCAACCGCATAAAGGATGCCGAGCGGCACGTTGTATTGTCGTGCCGCTTCCTGCATCTGACGCTCACACAGGCGGATGGCTTTCTTCTTTCCAGCCGCCTGCGCAGAGAATGCTATCAAACTACAAATAGATGCCGCTGCGAATATCGTGAGCGTCCGCTTCATTCTGCCCTACCCCGGCATGATCCGCATGTGGTTGGTCTTCCCAGCTTTGCTGAGTATCACTTCCGTTGCCATCTCTCTCAGAGTTCTCTCCCCGACCGAACCGCTCCTGATTTTGCCCAGGTTGGCGCATTTGGTCAGATACTTCCTCTTTGAAGTTAACGGTGATATTTTGTGTCTCCGTGCGATAACCAGCATCTTGCAGAACACGTGCTAATGCCTGTCGATCACCCTTCAGCATATCCGCTGCTTCCCGAGTGTTCGTGACAAGAGAAATTTCCAACTCACCACCGCGCATTTGAATATTTGCGCGAACAGCACCGAGATTGTCCGGGCGCAGCTGGATCTCGAGCGATTTAACGGGCTTTGCTGCTTTTGCATCAGCAGCTTGAGCTGCCAACTCCTGAGCGGTATTTGCTGCAGATGCCGCTTGAGAGAGTTGCTTGGACAAAGCACTGGCAACCTGTTGCGCAGGACGTCCCAATTCAGCTGGTGGAAGGTGCGTCTCAAGACTCACCACCTTTACTTCACCACCCACTGCAGGCTTACCGGCAGCTTGGCTTGCAGATGCATCTGGTTGCGATTTGCCTTGCTTTAGCAGGAAATCAGCCGATAGCTGCTTAGCTCCGGTTGCGTTTCCTTCTGTCTGAGGCAAATTGATTGCACCACTGCCTTCGAGTTTAAGCCCAGCATTAGGTGTCTTCGGATTGCCGAGTTCTGAGGTACCCTGTCCCTGAGTGGCTCCACTTGTTTTGACGGTGCCCGATTTCACATCGGCTTCGCCATTCAAGGCCTTCAACTCTTTTGAGCTTAACGCGTTCAAGACCTGAGCCATCGTCCCATCTCGACTGGTGGCGGTAGATCCGGTCATATTAGCGAGGCCGGTTACTGAACTCATTTGCAATCCAGCTTTTTGCTCAGCCGTCATTACTGCATTGACGACAAGCTGCTTGGCCAACAACTCATCTGAGAGCAATTCGGCGCCACTTGTTGTCTTTTGACTGGCTGCAGCCTCGCCTTTCGCAGCAGTATTGTCTGCTCCGGTGGCATCAGATGAACCCGCACCAGCCTTTTTTAAAAGGTCTTTGATAGTTTCAGATGCTTCAGACTCACCTTTATCAGACTTGGTCTCTGTCGATGCTGATTTTGCTTCTTCTTTCTTGTTAGACGCTTCTTTGCGATCCGGAATTCTTTTATCATCCCGAACTTTATCGATGACCTTATCAAACCGGTTCGCACGATCATCTTTTTCGGAACGAGCGGTATCTTTACGAGTATCTACAGTGTCTTTAACAGGAGCACTACGATCTACATTTGGAAGAGTTGCATTCATCAAAACTCGGCCTCTTTCAGTGCTTCATCTGCATCGTTTAGTGCGCTTTTAAATGGGACTAACGCTTCTGTGTCGTAAAGCTTCTCTTCCAGTCCAACATGTGGAACGTAAGGAACAAACTCGGAGGCTGCTGGCGTTTCTGGCTGTGGCCACTCCCGAATAGTATTTGCCATCGCGATTGCGGCAGTCTGGATTAGTTGATTGCCTGCACTTAAGTCTGCGGCTTTTACCTCAACCAAACCTGAGATTGCCTGTTCCCATTCTTCACCAGAAGCTTTGGCGGCAGAAAAGTAAAGCTTGGCTTCACTCACGCGTTCTGCATCATCCGAGTTCAGATCAAGAAATGCGGCGCTTCCCTTAACTGCAAAAGCGGTATTACCACTGATCAAAGCAGCTTTGGCTAGGCGAAGAAGAAGGATGCTTTGAGATTCCTCGTCAAACTCCGAGACCAGCTGGAACACACGGTCCCATTCATCTTCTTTTTTCAGATAATCAGAACCGCTGATCACATCGGCGACGGTGTCCCGAAATTCAGAAGCGAATACTGAGGAGCTATATTGGAACAAATAACGACGAGACAGTCTCTCGAATTTCTCCGTATCGCCCAGCTCGGCAACCATTGGAGCTTGCCTGCGCAATGCGCTCTCTTCCACAAGCGTCCCCGGCATCATCAAACGCGCAAGATCAAAATAGCGCTGCGCTCCTGCCGGATCATTATTGGAAATCAAAATAGCCTGCGCCAAAGCCACCTGCCCTGCGACGGCCACCGGGAGCGTGATTGGATCGACCTTTAACAACAAGCTCAACGCCATTTGGCGATTGCCTTGCGAATAAGCCATAGCGCCGGCAAACAAATTCGGATCGCCCGTAAATTTGACGCCTTGAACCGCAAGTTCCTGAAAAACCGATCCAGATCCGCCGCTAAGCATAAATGAAACAGCAGCGCGCGAGTTCTTCTCAAGCTTCCACAACTCTGGGTCCAGTCGCAGAAACCTACGACCAATCACGATAAGCGATGGTTGCAGCAAGTTGTAAGCTTCCAGGTTCCCCTTAATGATTTCATCTTGAAGAATCTGCAGCTCCAGAACCATAAGATCAGGATCAGCTGTCGACACCATCTGGGCCGATGCCGGCTGAAGGTTCATCGCAACAGGACTTGCGGCTAAAATCAACGCAGTGGTCAACAGTCCAGATCTCAGGAGAGAAGTTCCAGCTTTTCTTGCAGCGCTAACCAGCATCAAGCCTTCCCTTTCATCAGCATTATTTCAATGCGGCGGTTTTGAGGAGCGTATGGCTCTTCAACATCCTTCAGACGGCGGTCTGCATAGCCTTCAATACCTACGATACGGTTTTCATCCAAACCACCACGAGTGAGCATGAAATAAGCCATGTGGGCACGAGCTGTAGACAGACGCCAGTTGTCGTTGCGCTTGGATTTGAATGGCCGTGCATCAGTATGGCCGCGAATTACGATCTCACCGTTCTCTTCTTCAAGAACCTTCGCAATCTGCTCCATCGCCTTCACAACATCCGGATGAGGCTCAGAGGACCCAACAGCGAACATTCCAAAGTCGTCATTGTCCATAATGCGGATCAGAACACCATCTTGAGAGTGAGTGAACTCGATGCTCGCTCCGGTTTTCATCCCCTCAAGCGCTTCTCCAACGGAGTTCGCCAAAGACACCAGCTGTTTGTTGCCTTCATCGTCTTCATCATCACCAGATTCAGACTTTTGTGGCGCTTCTGCAGGCTTTGCAGCAGGGACTGCTGCGACAGCTTCAAGCTTAGCATCAGCTGGCTCTGTAACGAGATCAGGCTGCTTTATCTCGACCTTCATTTCGGCATTTTTCTGAATTTCTTCAGCATCCTCAATCAGTGTCGGAGCTTCCTGTCCGGCATCATCAGCAGCTGTCGTTCCAGCATTCACTTCAGCGAAAACAAGGCGCGTCATTACAGCGTCTTCGCCTTCAGCCTCTGCTTGACTCTGGGCAAGCTCTTTCAGAATTTCCCCTTCGGCAAAACTCTCGCCTTCGCCGTCTGGAGCATCACCGATTACAATCACAGAATTCTCAGCTGAGGCCTCACCAGAAACTGCGGGGAGATTCTTACCTCCACGGGCCAGCTCGGAAGCTTCTTCCAAAACCTTGATTTGCTCGGCAGTCAACTCATTCGCTGGAATACCTTCTTCTTTTTCATGAAGGATCGGAATTTGAGCGAGCAAAGGAGCATTGCCTGGCAGCTCGTCTTTTTGCCAACCAGAAGGATCGAATGGATCTCGGAAGCTGGTTCCGTCAGCCAATCCTTGCCCATCCGGATCACGGTTGGGAAGCGCAAAGAGAACTGGGGTCTTCGCCATTTTCAGCGACCCTAAACCACCAGTTCCAGGTGAGCCATCCGTCTCAACAGTCGACTCTGCTTCTGCAGCAAGCGCAGCAAGGATTGCATAAGGATTATCAAAAAGCTGGGCTTCGCTGTACCGGGCATCACGCTCATAGTCTCGACTAATGGCATTAATTGGTTTGACACCACCGCCTTCGGCATTTGCACCCGCGAGTTTTGAGTTCTCACCCGTCTCCCGATCAGAGACCGGCTCAGGTCTGTCTGCGCCACCACCCGATGTAGGGCCTTTCTTTTCGATACCACCAGCGCCAACGGGCTTACCGTTATCAACGCCTTCGTCACTCTCGAGAGGAGACGGCGTTTCTTCAGGGTCACGAATACCCTTCGGGCTTGCAGTGGAATCCACCAGTTTGATCGGGTTAAAATAGCTTGCAATACCGCGCTGAGAAGCCTCATCAGATGCATTGACCAACCACATGAGAAGGAAGAATGCCATCATCGCCGTTGCAAAATCTGCATAGGCAATCTTCCAAACACCTGACTTAGGTATGGTGATCATGTCGCTGTTACGCCTGCGAACGATAATCAGTTCTTGTGGTTCCAACGCCATGGCTACTACTCTCCCAGCGTACTGCGAAGCTCCTCGCACCATTCCGACAGGCCGGTGGAAAGTGCCATATCAGACACCTTCACCACGAGATCAGTGCTGGAGTTTTCAGAAAATTTAATTGTGCTTGAAAGTTCGGCAGTTTTTTTGCCGAACAAATCATAAAGGTTTTGAGGCCCAGACACTTCAAGAACGACTTCGGGCGTTTCAGAGAGCTGACGACGCACAACCTGCACCAATGAGGTTACGGCACGATCCCGTGCACTCTCTTCGATAAACGGAACCAGAATTTCAGAGACCGCTTTAGACAGCCTATCTTCAATTTCGACGAGAGAGTGTTGAAAAGCTTCCTTTAACTTCTCACCTTCTCCCTCTTTGAATGTTTTTTCCCGCTCAGCCAGCTCAACTTCTAATTCTTCGCGCATCTTCTTGACACGCTCATCCGCACCTGACTTGGCAGCTTCTTCACCCTCTGAGAACCCATTTTCATAAGCCTCGAAGACGCGGTTAACCCAGTCTCCACCTTCGCCGTACCCTTTCGGAAGCATGGAGATAACTTCCTGCATGTCCTGAAGGTCTTTAGTGGTAACGCCTGTATCTGTCGTAAAATCTGCTAGATAGTCGTTGATGCCGCGTGTCATCCAGCACGCTCCTGATCATACATCCACTGCTTCAGAATGATTGCCGCCTGCATATCATCCATCTCAACAGCACGCTCAAGCTTGCGAAGATTGTCGCGATTCACAACGGTCGCATCAACACCTTCACCAGACATTCCGTCCCCGTTTGTGTAGTCCGGCAGCTGACCGTCTTCGCCTTCAATTTCACCATCACGAACAGCGTTGGAATTCGCACCAACCGGCAAACCTTCTTCAACTTCTTCAGGTTTCGGAATAAGGAAGGCGACAGCTGGCCGCAGACCAAACCAGATAATCATCAGCGTAACAATTAGGATTGCACCAGCGTTGACCACTGACCCCATATTGCGCATCAACACATCCTGCCAAGTCCGCTCTGGGATAGCAGCAAGCTGCTCACCAGCCAGCATAAAGTTCACGGCAGAAACTGAGACCTTATCGCCACGGGCAACATCAACACCAGCTGCTGTTGCGATAATCTCTTCAATCTCCTCGACCTTTTCAGTCAGATCCGCTTCGGCGCCATCAACAACAGCATCGCCCTTTTGCCCCTCGACACGGCGCGCCATCTCCTCAACGAGGCGATCACGATTGACGAGCACTGCTATACTCATGCGATCAATGCGATAATCATCAAAGATGGTTTCAACGGTGCGAGAGGAGATCTCGTAGTTCGTCAGTTCTTCGCGGCGTTCGTTTTCTTCTGAAGAGCGCTCACCGGATTGCGACGACACCGCTTCCTCAGGAAGGTTTTGCTCAACAGTAGTTGGATTCTCCAAACTCGCATTTTGAGCGCTCGCATTTTCGCGCACAACGCGGAAAGATCGCTCAACACGCGTTTCAGGATCATATGAGGTTTCAGAGACACGTTGGTTATCAGTATTCACAGAGGCAGAAACACTGACTTCAAAGTTATTTACACCGAGATAAGGTGCCAGCGCCTGACGGATGGCATTTTCCTTGCGCGAAGCTAAGTCAGCTTCCAACATCGCTTTACGACCAGTTGACGCGCTTTGGGCATCTTCACCAGCAGCAAGAAGCTGACCCTCGGTATCAAGAACGGTCACCGCCTCAGCAGTAAGACCTGGAACAGCAGCAGCAACAAGATAACGAATAGATTGCGCGACTGAATTTGTCTGAACCCCCTCAGTGCGAATAAGAACGGAAGCGGTTGGCTTTTGATTCTCACGTCGGAAAGTTGCTTTTTCAGGAAGAACCAAATGTACACGAGCAGCTTTAACGCCTTGCATACTTTGGATTGAGCGAGCAACTTCTCCCTCAAGCGCACGGACCTTGGTCACGCTCTGCATAAAGGATGTCAGTCCCAGGGAACCCATCTCATCAAAGAGTTCGTAACCTGCACCCGACCCACGCGGCAGCCCCTTTTCAGCCAGCAACATACGAGCGCGAGCCGTTGCGCCGACACCGACTGAAATCGATGTGCCGTCTGCGTTTACATCAAACGGAACGCCGCTGGCCTGCAATGCCATACCGATTTGAGTGACATCATCCCTCTCCAGATTAGCGTAGAGAATTTCCTGCTCTGGACGGGACAGGAGATATGCTGCTGCGCCAATCGCAACAAACGTAAATAACCCAATAAAAGCGAGCACCATCAGGCGCTTTGCACCTAACTCGGCCAGATTACCATAGATTTTTTCGGCGTTTTCACGAGCTGCCATTGCGACCTCTGCAGGTGTATCAATGGCGCTACCTTCGCTTTTCAACCTTGCGCGAACGTGATCAGGATTTACATTGGGCGAAAATCCACGCTTTCTCGGAGCCAATACAAGCTATTTCGGAGAAAACTAAGAGTATCAGGTATATACATCCGCGTGGGTGATGCGCTGGATACTCGGCAAACCATTCACGGTCAAACCACAACCCTGCCCTTTCAAGCGCTTACTCACGCGATCAGCTGTTGCATTGATTGCCACAATCGTATTTGCGCCGCACTCAATTTGACGAAGCTGACCTTCCTGCTCAAAAAGCACATCTCTGGCAAGTGCAACGACAGAGCTCCAGAAGCGCTCATTGCCCCGCAATGCAAACGTCAGGCCCTCAAGCTTCTGCTCAGACGCGAGCGCAGAGAGGTCAACCTGACCAACTTCCTGATCTCCTTGCCTGGAGATATTTAACTGACTACTTAACATCAAGCACCGCTCAACTCAAAACAACCCAACACGAGATAAAGCTTAAGAAATCTTATCTCAAATACTGGTATATTTTATCGAACTTGCCTTAACCTGACTTGTAACAATTTTATCTAAAATTTTATCATAATTACAAGTAAAAGCCCCGGCGATTAACCGGGGCCTTAAAGCTTCTAAGGTTCTCAGAGCTTTCCGACTTAACGGAACAGGCTGAGGATGTTCTGGGAACCAGAGTTAGCGATAGACAGAGCTTGAATACCGAGCTGCTGCTGGGTCTGAAGAGCCTGCAGACGAGTGGATTCAGCGTTCATGTCCGCATCAACGAGCTGACCGATACCACGATCAATCGCATCAGACAGGTTGCTTGCAAACTCTTTCTGCATGTCTACGCGTGATTTGGCAGAACCGAGCTCAGTTGCCGCATCAGTGATCGCGGACAGCTGACCGTCAACAACGTCGATGTAAGCAGCCAAGATACCGTTATCTACCGCGTTGTTACCAAGCGTGGAGATATCGAGATCAAGGAATGAAATCGGATCGATAGTACCCGCTGTAGTAGAACCAGAAAGCGCTTCAAGCTTTTCAGCCACATCTACCGCAATCGTGTTACCTGAAGGCAGGGTCGCTGTTGCCGCATTAAAAGTAGCTTTATCCGCATCAGATAGCCCCTCATAATGCTTTAAGATTGCAGCTTCAGTAGCCTTCCTGATAATACCATCTTCAGTTGCGGTAACACTGAGCGTACTCATATCACCTGCAGTTGTATGCGCAACAGTAGCGGCAGTACCATTCAGGTTCTCAGTAAGAATACCTGTGTTGCCTGCTACGCCACGCGTATCAACCAAAACAGTCGTACGAGTGTCAACAACGATGTTCTCAATCTGAGTGTTGCCAGCTGCATCACGTGTAAAGGAACCGGCAATCTCTTTGTTGAGAGCATCTGTTGCCATGTTCTGCTGCAGCCAGTTTTCACCGGAGAAAGTTGCAGAAGAGGCAATGGTTTCAAGCTGCTTTTGAAGCTGCTCAACGTCCGCCTGAATCTTTTCACGATCAACAGTACCGTTGGTTGCTGCTGTCAGCTTGTCTTTAATCTGGCTAACGATGTCAACTGTCTGATCCATAGCAGTGAACGCTACATCAACAGTCGCAGCACCAAGACCCAAGGAATCCTTCACAGCTGAGAGAGCTGAGTTATCAGATTTCATGGTTGTTGCGATAGACCAGTAAGCCGCATTGTCAGAGGCATCAGCAACACGCATACCGGTAGAAATGCGGTTCTGAGTGGTTGCCATGCTGTCGTTGATACCACGAAGAGTGGTCAACGCTACCATTGCGGAGGAATTGGTCAAAAGAGAAGACATAATAGTTGCCCCTAAATAAGAAGAATTGGGACATTCCGGATTAAATTCCCGGAGTTACAGAATTGCATCATGCACTTTGAATAGTCAAAGCCTGTAACAGAAGCCAACGATGCCTCATGAAACTTACGCCAGACTGATTGAAACATAAGATTTTATGAAATCCACGTAGAATTATATCGATTATCTGAGTGGGCTATCGAGTTATAGAAATAAGAAAAAACCAAATCGCTCTGCGGGAGATAAACAGTCAAGATATCTCAGAAAAAAGTAAAGGCCCCGGCAAATAGCCGGGACCTTAAAGTTTCTAAGGTTCTCAGAGCTTTCCGACTTAACGGAACAGGCTGAGGATGTTCTGGGAACCAGAGTTAGCGATAGACAGAGCCTGAATACCGAGCTGCTGCTGGGTCTGAAGAGCCTGCAGACGAGTGGATTCAGCATTCATGTCTGCATCAACGAGCTGACCGATACCACGATCAATAGCGTCAGACAGGTTGCTTGCAAATTCTTTCTGCATATCAACGCGTGATTTTGCAGAACCGAGCTCAGTTGCCGCATCAGTGATTGCAGACAGCTGACCATCAACAACGTCGATGTAAGCTGCAAGGATACCGTTATCTACAGCGTTGTTACCGAGCGTAGAGATATCGATATCAAGGAAAGACATTGGCTCAAGTGTAGTCGCAGTTGTACCAGATAATGCCTCAAGCCGGTCTGCAACTTCAGCAGCAATTTCAGTTGCGTTTTTATCGGCAATAGGAGCACCAGAATCGGTTATACCGAAGTCAGCCTTTGCCGCATCATCAAGACCGTCATAATACTTTACAATTGCAGACTCGACAGCTTTACGAAGAATACCGTCACCACCAGTACCCTCAGGTACATCGAGAGAGTCGATATCGCCTCTTGTCATCGTAGGTGTGCCGTGAACATCGCCCATCAAGTTTGATGTCAGGATACCTGTGTTGTCTGTTAAGCCACGCGTATCAACCAGAACAGTCGTACGAGTGTCGACAACGATGTTCTCAATCTGGGTGTTACCAGCTGCATCACGTGTAAAGGAACCAGCGATCTCTTTGTTGAGAGCATCAGTTGCCATATTCTGCTGCAGCCAGTTTTCACCGGAGAAAGTTGCAGAAGAGGCAATGGTTTCAAGCTG
>NZ_FOSK01000007.1:288777-352535 GCF_900114245.1 Pseudovibrio ascidiaceicola
AAAAGAGAAGACATAATAGTTGTCCCTTAATAAGAAGAGTTGGGACATTCCGGATTAAATTCCCGGAGTTACAGAATTGCATCATGCACTTTGAATAGTCAAAGCCTGTAACGGTTAGTAAGACTTACACGCGAAACTTACGTCAAGCTGATTAAATATAAGATTTTACGAAATACAGGCATTATTTCATCCTTGACGAGATCAACATAAATATCAGCGCAACGTGGACACAGATTGAAGGCAGCAATTCTCACAAAAGACTTCAACGCAGCAAAGACGACGTCAATAAAAACAAGAAAAAGGCCCCGGCGATTAACCGGGGCCTTAATGCTTCTAAGGTTCTCAGAGCTTTCCGACTTAACGGAACAGGCTGAGGATGTTCTGGGAACCAGAGTTAGCGATAGACAGAGCCTGAATACCAAGCTGCTGCTGAGTCTGAAGAGCCTGCAGACGAGTGGATTCAGCATTCATGTCTGCATCAACAAGCTGACCGATACCACGATCAATTGCATCAGACAGGTTGCTTGCAAACTCTTTCTGCATGTCAACGCGAGACTTAGCAGAACCAAGCTCAGTTGCTGCATCGGTGATTGCAGAAAGCTGACCATCAACAACGTCGATGTACGCAGCAAGAATACCGTTATCTACTGCATTGTTACCGAGCGTAGAGATATCCAAGTCCAAGAAGGAAATTGGGTCAACGCCGGCACCAGCTGTTGCACCAGAAAGAGTTTCAAGCTTAGCCGTTACTTGCTCAGCGAGAGTAGTGGTACCACCAGGAATCGCAGCAGTCGCATCGAAAGTCGCTTTGTCTGCATCAGAAAGCCCTTCATAGTACTTCAAGATAGCAGCTTCAGTCGCCTTACTGATGATACCATCATCACCACCTGCGGCAGTAACTTGCAGTGTATCAATATCCGTACCGGTACCATAAGCGACAGTTGCAACGCCACCTGCCAAGTTTTCCGTCAGGATACCTGTGTTATCACCTGTTGTACGCGTATCAACCAAAACAGTTGTACGTGTGTCAACAACAATGTTCTCAATCTGCGTGTTACCAGCTGCATCACGCGTGAAAGAACCAGCGATCTCTTTGTTGAGAGCATCTGTAGCCATGTCCTGCTGCAGCCAGTTCTCACCGGAGAAAGTTGCAGAAGAGGCAATGGTTTCAAGCTGCTTTTGAAGCTGTTCAACATCCGCCTGGATCTTTTCGCGATCAACAGTACCGTTGGTTGCTGCTGTCAGTTTGTCTTTAATCTGGCTAACGATGTCAACTGTCTGATCCATAGCAGTGAACGCTACATCAACAGTCGCAGCACCAAGACCCAAGGAATCTTTTACAGCAGAAAGAGCTGAGTTATCAGACTTCATGGTTGTCGCGATGGACCAGTAAGCCGCATTGTCAGAGGCATCAGCAACACGCATACCTGTAGAAATGCGGTTCTGAGTGGTTGCCATGCTGTCGTTGATACCACGAAGAGTGGTCAACGCTACCATTGCGGAGGAATTGGTCAAAAGAGAAGACATAATAGTTGTCCCTTAATAAGAAGAATTGGGACATTCCGGATTAAATTCCCGGAGTTACAGAATTGCATCATGCACTTTGAAGCTCAAAGCCTGTAACAGAACTTAACGATGACTCACAAAGCTTACGCCGAACTGACTCACTAACTTAGGTAAGAAAAAAGCCCCGAAACGGGGCTTCTCGTGGTTAAATTTAGGTAAACGATCTTATTAAACCGCCCGTCAACAGATACCACCCATCAATCAAGACGAAGAACAGCACCTTGAAGGGGAGTGAGATGACTGTTGGGGGGAGCATCATCATGCCCATGGACATTGTAATTGTTGCAACAATCATGTCGATGACGACAAAAGGCAATGCGATGAGGAAACCGATTTCGAAGCCGCGTCGTAGTTCTGAGATCATGAAGGCTGGAATGAGGACGCGGAGGTCGAGTTCTTCGATGGGCGCGTCTTTTTCATAGTTGAACGCGCTAACTGCGAGATCATCGAATAGAACTAAGTCTTTTTCGCGGACGTTATCCAACATAAACCGCCGGAATGGCTTCGTCATTTCCTCGTAGGCAACTTCTTCGGTGATTTGCTCTTTGATCAGTGGTTGCAGACCATTTTTCCACGCGGTGTCGAATGTTGGTGCCATGACGTAGAAGGTCATGAACAAAGCGAGGGAAATTAGGATAATGTTTGCTGGGGTCGTTTGCAGGCCGATGCCGGAACGCAAGAACGACAAAGCAACAACGAAACGCGTGAAGCTTGTTACCATGATCAAGATCCCAGGCGCTAACGAGAGCACCGTCAGGATCATGACGTATTGGATAATCCGGCCACTTGCAGACGCCTGCCCTGCTGGAAGCAGATCACTCAGGTTAATATCCTGAGCCGAGGCCGGAGCGACCCAAAACAACGCAAATAAACTCAAAAAACCCGTAATAAACGCAGAATAACGCATTATTGAATCACCACAGATTCAAGGACGAGTTCCTTGACGAACTTTCCACCGCGCATCTTTGCGCGCTCGTTGAGATCATCACGCAGGCGCAGCAAACCACGAGTGCCTTCGAGCTGGCGCGGTCCCAATGTACGAGCGTAAAGCAGCAGATCCTGTTCTACTTGCTTAACCAGCAAGGAGTGATCCTGTTCTTCTATTCCGCGCTGCATCAAAACGACTGAGGCTTCGATGCGAATCCAGTTCTTTGAAGACGATAGCAGATTGGTCACGATTGGCTTCAACGAGACAATCTGACTGCTTTCTGTGTACTCCGGATTGATCAAAGCGCCGCTGTTGGCCTTTTGCTCTTCCAGATATTTGCCGTGCACCTGGTCAACCAGCGTAGAGCCGATTCCCATACCGCCAGCACTTGCGACGGCAGTCACCACAATAGCAGCGACTGCAACGCCCATCCAAGAGTTCTCGGAGGCAGGCAACTGTGGCTTTGGCAACTGTGGTTTAAGAGCCATAGAAGCCTCCTTTAGAGCGGGCTAATGATATCAATGACTTGCTGACCAATACTTGGTTGCTGCATTTCCGTCACGCGGCCACGGCCACCGTAGGAAACACGTGCTTCAGCGATCTTGTCATACTCAATGGTATTTCGACCTGTGATGTCTTCAGGACGTACGATGCCAGCAACGGACAGAACGCGAACCTCATAGTTCACACGAACTTCCTGTTGCCCGGAAATGATCAAGTTACCGTTAGCAAGTACCTTGGTCACGACAGCTGCAATGGAGAGTTTGATCTCTTCACTACGGTCTATTGCACCCTCGCCTTTACTGCTTGTCTCGCCAGTACCAGAGACACTCACATCAGCTTCTCCAGAATCAACACCAGCCCACGAAAACGCCCCTTTCAACCCAGTAGATCGGGAAGAGTCACGCGATCTCTCGCTTGAGTTATCCAGCTTGGCTTTATCATTGATTTTGATCGCGACGGTAAGTACATCACCAATTTGCTTTGCGCGAGGATCGCGGAAGAAATCCTGTTCACCATCGGCCCAAAGCCCGTGATAAGCACGATTTGAACGACCACTGCTCTTCGCTGGAGTTGCTGGCAAGTTTGCAACATTTGGCTGAAGCCCCTGCCCCAACGGGGTCAGATGCGGCTCCTGGCCAACGTTTTTCATAGCATTACAGCCAGTGAGCGTAATTGCGGCGAGAATGCATACCAAAGTGCGCTTCACTGTGAAACTCCCATACTTTGCTTCGCGGCCTTTCGAGCTGTAAGTTCTGCCATCAGATCAGTAAGATACGCTGCGCGTTCCGAAGCCAACTCAGCAAGCACCGAACTGGCTTTTCGCGCCTTCATCTGGAGAAGAATTGAAACGGCCGTTTCATCGTCCAAAGACGTCAACTGCAGAGCGGCTGCATCCGGGCGCATATTGGCATAGATATTAACGACATGCCCTTCGGCTCTCTGCAGAATTTCATCACGACGTTTCACCCACATGCGCAACTCAGCGATTTTAGCGTCGAGTTCCGTAATCTTGGCTTTCATCTGATGTTCAACATCGAACAAAGCACGCATCTGCCAAGCAATCCGAGCATCTTTTGCCTGATCGGCAATCGCTTCGCAGTAGTTCTTGGCCTGCTCAATTGCGATAGTCAGCTCTTCCGTCTCGGTTTCGCTTGTCTGCGCACTTGCGCTTACAAGCGTCATGCACAAACCGAGAGATACCGCGGCACACTTAAGGGGAAAGAACTTCTTCTTAGAGAGCTTTAGGAGAGGCATTACAACTCAGTTCCAATAGGTTTAGCGGTACATTGAAGCCACAAGCTTGCCCGTGGCTTATCCAATTGCCGTGCGGTCTTATTTGACCACCAGAGTTGCCTGGAGAGCCCCTGCCTGCTTAATCGCCTGAAGGATCGCGATGATGCCACTTGGCTTCAGACCAATTCGGTTCAACCCTCTGACCAGAGTTTGCAAATCAGTTCCACCAATCAACTGCAACTGACCATCTTCCTGAACCACATCAATATCTGTACGCGGTACAACAGTCGTTTCGCCTTGCTGTGCAAATGGTGATGGCTGCGAGACTTCAGGCCGCTCAGAAACGCGTACCGTCAGATTGCCATGCGTCACAGCAACTGTTGAAATTCTCACATTCTGACCGATAACGACGGTACCAGTACGCTCATCCACAACCACTCGTGCTGGTGTATCTGGCTGAACCATCAAACCTTCAATCTGCGAAATAAAACGGACGGAACTGATACCTGCAGGGCGTTGAACCTGAACTGATCTGTAATCAAGCTCACTCGCGAGCTTAAGACCATAGCGATTCAGTGAGAACGCGTTGATCGCATCCGTTACTCGTACAGCGGTTTTAAAGTCTGGATTTTTAAGCTCTAACACCAGCTGTGGCAGTGAAGAGAAGTAATCAGGCAGCGTTTTTTCAATTAAAGCACCATTTGACACACTTCCGGCGGTTGGAACACCTTGCGTCAAACTACCAGCATCACCTGCTGCTGCGAAACCAGATACAGAAACAGAACCTTGAGCCACAGCATAGACGTTGCCATCAGCCCCCATCAATGGCGTCACAAGAAGCGTTCCGCCCTGTAACGATGCGGCATCGCCGAGTGACCCGACAGAAACATCAATACGGGCGCCATTCCCAATGAAGGGAGGCAACTCGGCAGTCACAACAACCGCCGCTACGTTTCTTGATCTTAAGTTAGACTCTCGAACGTTCACTCCCATGCGCTCAAGCATGGATTGCAAGGACTGCTCAGTGAACGGAGAATTCCTCATGGTATCGCCTGATCCATTCAGACCAATCACAATACCATAACCGACAAGCTGGTTAGAGCGCATTCCGCGCAGATCAGCTATATCCTTGATGCGGACAAGTGCGGAGGCACTGTCAAACGATAAAAACAAAGCAAGAAAAGCAAGATATATTGCCCCCAGAGAACGGCTTACAGAACGCACGGTATTATTCCCCTTCAGCCAGCAAAGATCCGTTTTCTTGCACTTTGCCTAAAACACTTAAACCTGTATCAGGGTTCTTAGCCCTGATATTTGCACCAATTGCCCCGGACTCCAGCGCCTCAACAATGGCGCGGATTTCCAAGCCTTCTTCTTTAAAAACCAACAGAACAGATGAGCCACGTTGCACAACAACTGGATCTTGAACCGCGTTTTTTGGAATTGGCTTTCCTGGAAAAAGGGTACGGCGCGCTTCCAGCCCAACCACATCTTGCATTCGACCTACAATCGAAAGCTGCGCAACCGACTTCTTGAAGAACCCGTGCTCACGAAGCATACCTTCTTCGATCTTATCACCCGGATAAATCATCATGGCCGGCACTGGAAGCTTTACAACTTCGCGCCGACCCGCCGCTGATGCCGCTGTCAAAAACAACGGCACGCAGCACACTAGCAATGCCAGTCTATGCAGGCGCTTGGAAGCACTCATCACCGCGCCCTAGCGAATGCCTTTGGAGACAGTTCCAGCCATGTCATCGGCTGCCTGAATCACTTTGGAGTTCATCTCGTATCCGCGCTGCGCGCTGATCAAGCTTGTGATCTCTTTAACAGGATCCACGTTAGCGCCTTCGAGATACCCTTGACGAATAACACCAAGCGCACCTTCACCAGCAATACCAGCATTAGGTGCACCAGAAGCTATTGTTTCGCGGAACAGGTTGCCACCAATCGCCTTTAGGCCAGCATCGTTCACAAAGTTAGTCAGGTTCAGCTGACCTATGCTCGTAGCCGGGTTTCCGTCAGCATAAGTAGCAAACACTTCACCACTTTCATTGACAGTAACTTTAACAGCCTCAAGCGGAACAGTAATACCAGGCTGAACCTCATAACCATCAAGAGTTACAAGAGCCCCCTCACCGTTCACGTTGAATGCACCGGATCGCGTAAAGAGCGCTTCACCTTCAGGGCCGATAATTTCAAACCAACCCTGTCCATCGATCGCCAGATCAAATGCGTTATTGGTTTGCTGTAGCGCGCCTTGAGAATGCAACTTACGAACCGCAGCAGTTTTCACTCCAAGGCCCTGCTGAATCCCCTCAGGAACAGGCGCAGCACCACCACGATTAGATACACCGGCTGCACGATCCGTTTGATAAAGCAGATCGGAGAACTCAGCGCGAGACGCCTTAAAGGCAGTCGTATTCATGTTCGCGATGTTATTGGAAATAACTTCAAGATTTTTCTGCTGAGCAGACATACCTGTCGCAGCAATAGCAAGAGCCTTCATAAGGAAAACCTTTTCTCAAAAACTTAAATACTCATACGAGAGAATTCTTGATAGGCTTCAACAACCTTATCACGCACAGCTACTGCGCTCTTCAAGGAAAGCTCTGCCTTCATTACGGCCTCGACCACTTTTTGAGCCGAGACTTCGCCGCGCACTGCCGCAACAGATGTTGCTTCAGCCGTTTTCAAATCGCCTGCAGTTTCACGAACCACATCAGCCATAGTGTCAGCAAAGCTGCCCTGAACCTCTTGGGCCGCCTGCGCATTCTGCGCTCCGCCCACCAAGTACTGACGAGTACGAGCAACAGACGAAACATCATTTACCCCACTGGTAAAAGTTGAAACACGCGACACTGAACTCAACGCCGAAAGATCCGCCATTACCTACTCCTCAGCAAATCGATTGTACGGGTAATCATTTCTCTGGATTTGACCATCATCTGCAGACCAGCTTCATAAGAACGCGAAGCTTCTCGCATGTCCGCCAACTCAATCAGAGTGTTTACATTTGGATATTTTACGTTGCCATTCTCATCTGCCGCTGGATGCGACGGGTCAAACTCAATACGGTAATCACCTTTATCCGTACCGATATTTTTAACCTCGACGAGATTAGCACCAAGCGCGCGATCCACCTCACTTTTGAAGGTAATCGTCTTGCGCTGATAAGGATTCGCTCCTGGAGTATCGCCAGTCGACTGAACGTTGGCCAGGTTTTCCGAAACAACGCGCATACGCTGTGACTGAACCCTCAAACCTGAGGAGGAAATTTTTAATGAAGCGACAAGTGGATCAATCATAATATTTATCTTCCTAAGCTGCTCTTCATCAAGCCATAGAAGGACCCAACGAGCTGAGTGTTAAGCGAGTGCTGACGAGCAACCTCACCTGACTTGATCAACTCTTGCTCTAGGGAAACGGAGTTATCTGAGACGGTAACTTGCCACGCCTCACCACCCTTCACCCGCACACGACGGGCATTGGTTCCATCTTCACTGATATGACCCGACTGAGTAGCAGCCATCTGAATGCTGGTTTTATCCAGGATGTCCTTAAAAGGCTCGACATCCTTACTTGCAAAACCAGGAGTATCAACGTTCGCGATATTTTCGGAAATTGTCGACTGTCGCACTGACAACCAAGAATTTTGCCGCGAAACCAAACTAAAAAGATATACGGGCTCCAAAAAATCCACTCCGCTACAAAAACTGCTAAAAGTGGATAGCAGTGCAATCTTGTCCGTAGCTGGCGGAATCAATATTTCCGGAAAAAGCAAAAAAGATATACTTGGTTAGTCAAGTATATCTTTTTATCTTAAAATTTTAGGTAAATAGAAAATTAATATATTGCTTAATAAACAACAGATGCATCCGCAAGCGCTGTTTCCAGCCTTTTTGTATTTTCCTGCGGGTCTTCAGAAGGCTGTTCAAATGCAATAAACTTGACATCAACTGCCGAATTTAATGCAAGCAAAAACAAATGAAACATGACACTCACACCGTTATTTACAAACTTCATATGCAAGCAAACTGTCACATCACCGTTCCAGTTCAAATCGATTGACGATGTCCCAGCATAGGTGAGTGTCTCGGGCTTAAAATAGAGTTCAGACGAAGATTCCAGCAAGTCAGTGAGATTAGCAGCTTCGTTTGAGAGAATATGGCGAGCTAGGGAAGACAGATCGCATAGCCGTAACTCGGCTGCGATTGGCTTCATAGCGTTTGCAATCAATGCCTCGCGCAAAACATCTTCAGATTTTGCAGGCAGGTTGTTTTTCTTCAATTCGGTCTTTGTAGACAAAATACCCTCTTAAGGCAGAAACGCGCTTCGACAAAGTCTTTAGCGCTTTAAATAAACATATGAAATAATTTCTGCTACCGCTCGATAATATTCCTCTGGAATACTCTGATCTATCTCTACGGCGGCATAAAGTGAACGCGCGAGTTGTCGATCTTCTACAACTGGAACATCATGAATATAGGCCAGTTCTTTGATTTTCAGTGCAATCAGGTCCTGCCCTTTTGCAACAACACGCGGCGCTTGTTCGCCCTCACGCTCATAATACAGCGCAACAGCAAAGTGGGTGGGGTTCGCAACAACAACAGTCGCATCCTGAACAGATGACATCATGCGCTTGCGAGCCCGGTCACGAGCGAGAGAGCGCAAACGCGCCTTGATAAGCGGATCACCCTCTGCCTGCTTAAATTCGTCCTTCAGCTCCTGGTGAGACATGCGCAAATTCTTACGCCACTGAAACCGTGCCAGAACCAAATCGAAACCAACAAGGAAGATGGTTGCGACGCAGATACCGGAAAGCAAAGTCATCGCAACAGACAAAATAAGCTGAGGCACCTGACTTGGGTCGCTGTACATCGCTGTCAATGCAACCGCTTGCTGCGATTTCAACACAAGCGTAGCAACCACAATCACTGTCACCAGTTTGAAGAGAGACTTCACAAACTCCATAGCGCCATTGACGCTGAAAAGTCTGCCCAGTCCCTTTTTCAAGGAAATCTTGCTGAGCTTCGGCTCAATTCGGTCCAACACCAAACGCGGCGTATTCTGCATAAAAGAGGAAGCCAAGCCAAAGAAAATCAATATAGAAACGATCGGACCAAGGAACCAGACAAGCTGGAAAGCCACAGCAGACATCAACTGCAGAGGCTCCGCCGCACTCACAAACTGGATTTCGCCCGGATTATCCAAAAACCACTTAAGGAAATACACCAGGCCCTGCGCCTTATCGACAGCGATAAAGGAAAGCACAAGAAGAAGCGCAAGCATCGAGGCAAGCACAGATGCTTCCTTGGAGACTGGGATATTCCCTTTCTCCAAGGCATCACGAACCTTCTTCTCCGTGGGTTCCTGAGTTTTACTGTCGGGATCCTGGTCTTCAGACATGAAACCTGCCGCTTCTCAAGATGGTTTGACAAACTTAAAAAGTCATAGGGAAGCGTTAGACGTAGACTTCTTCACCACGCCCAATCTCAAGGTCGATCTCACCCGAATTTGCCTTTTCAAGGGCAAGGTCAGTAATCGCCCGACGCGCATCCATCACTTCACGCTGTGTCATAGGCTCACCGGAAGCCAGATCGTTCTCAACGATCCTGCGGGCACGAGACGCCATACTTGCAAGAATTGCCTGGCGGAACTCTGGGTTCGTTCCCTTAAGAGCTGCAGTGATAACTTCACTGGTAACATCATCAAAGATTGCAGTTCTGGTACGCAGATCCAGGTTCTGGATATCATCGAAGGTGAAGAGCAAGGCATCGAGCTGTTCTGCAGATTTTGGCAGAGCTTCACGCAGATTACCCAGCGTATCTTCAAGATCATCACGTTCCATTTTGTTGAGAATATCTGCCATACGAACGTGGGAATCTGTACCCACTGTTCTTGCAAAGTTCACCATGAAGTCTTCGTGCAGAGTCTTCTGCACTTCCTCCATAACGTCCTCAACAATAGGCTTGAGTGTCAACATACGACGGACGATCTGATTACGTTTTCTACGCGGGATCTGGGAAATCACTCGCGCAGCACCACTTGCGGAGATCTTTGACAAGATCACTGCTGCAGTTTGCGGATGTTCTTTCTGCAAATACGTAGAAAGAACGTGCTCCGAGATTTGCGAAACCTTGTCCCAGATGGAGCGTTTGGAGTAGCCCATCACGTCAGACATAATTTCGGCGACCTGATCTTCTGGAAGAATACCTTTCAGAAGACTCTCGGCCCCTTCGGCTGTACCGAACAGGTTTACACCACCTGAGAAGAGCTCGATGAACTCTTCAATCAGTTCATCGAGTTCACTAGCAGGAACTGTGCCCAGATCTGCGGCGGCCCGAATGATCATCCGCATTTCGTCATTGTCGAAATGCTTTAGAACACGGGTTGCCTTGTCACTCCCCATAGCCAACAGCAGAGCTGCTGCTTTCTGATGGCCATTTTTTCTGGAAATGACGCTTCCCATTTCAGCTGGAACAACACTGTTCATTCTCTACGCGCCTCGGATACACATATAAAATCAAGCACAGCTCTTGTGCGGCTAGTTGTAGCTGCCTTTTGCGCCTACAATCTCAGTCAGAGACACACCAAACCGCGAGTTATCATCTTCAACAACCACGATCTCGCCACGCGCTACAGTACGGCCATTTACGACAATGTCGACAGGCTCACCAACTCGGTGATCCAGAGGTATAACCGCGCCGCGACCAAGCTTAAGCAAGCTGGCTACAGGCATAGTCGCAGACCCAAGAACAACCTGCATATCAACCGGAATACCAAGAACAGCGTCAAGATTACGGTCGACGTTCTCGTCGCTCATACCCTTTTCAGGCGCTGAAGTCGCTGGCTGGGCTGCAGCAGAAGGCGCAGCCATATCCATATCCATCTCGGCTTCAGAAGCAGCAGCTTCCCATTGCAACGCGAGGGCTTCATCACTCATTTCATTTGAGCTGCTCATTGCGGATCATTCTCCTTCTCAGGACTTTCGTCGTCCTTTACATTTACAGATCTGAATGTGGCGCTCTGGCCGAAAGAAACTTTTCTGACTCTGACATTCTGGTTATCTATTGCAGATACTGCAGTATTTTCTTGATTACCTGCCGGTGCAGGTTTACCCATTCCGCCAGCTAGCAACAACGCGGCGGTATTGGACGCGGCACTCGTAACAGGCTTTTGCTTTGCCTTAGTTGTAGCAGGCTTTGCAGTACGACCCGAACGTCGCCCACGCTCCCCACCTGGCCTTGGCGGCGCATCATTCATACTGATGCCGACTTCATCGCTTTTCTTGCTCAACCACTCAATATGCTCCTGGAGCGCTTTCATTTCTGTTTGCGCCTGAAGGATCACACCAGAGATATCGACAGTAGCTTCACGAGCCTCATCAATCCGCTGCCCAAGATTACTCAGGATCTCCTCACCGCGAACCCGGATTTCCTGCAAGGACAAACCAATGTTGTCCATTGCCTCCGAGGTCTGGTCAAAAATCCTTTGATACTCTTCATGATAGCCGGAGAGCCGCTTTAGCTGTCGGTACATGACAACGACGCGCCATGTCGTAACCAAAAGAGCAAAAAGTAAAAATCCGTCAATTAGATAAGATATCATCGAGAAGTTCCCCTTCCTGCTCGATCAACTCTTCAACGCGTACTGTGTAAGACCCTGCAACCTGACCCAGGCGACAGTTAAACAACGGCTGACTGTTACATTCGAGCTGAACGGCAGTTTTTGGAGTAGCATTCAACTCAAGAACAAGACCAACCTCGAACTGCGCAACCTCTTCGAGAGTCATGCGCTGCTCTTCAAGAATCGCAGTAAGTTTGACTTCGGTACGTTGAACTTCCTGCTGGAACTGCTTGGTCCAACGCGTATCGCGACCAGCAACTTCGCCTGACAGCACTTGCGTCAAGTTTTCACGCAGCGGATTGAGAACCGATTGAGGGATAATGATAAAAATCTCACCTTCCCGCCCGATGATCTCCGCAGTCATTTTAGCGAGCACGCACGGATTACTCTTCCGACCCGTTTGTGCAAACTCCATACGGTTCTCAAGGCGCTCCACCTTCAACGAGGTATCAGCAATCGCCTCAAACGCGGTTTCGAGCGCAGTAGCTGCTTCCTGGAACATCCTGTAGGCAAGTCGCTGCTCAACATTGGTCAAAGCGCGATCTTCAAGAAACGCCTCTTCTTCACCATCTCCACCGAGCAGAACTTCAACCATGGAGAAGATGAAAGTTCGGTCGAACCCGAGCAAGATACGAGCATCCCACTCTTGCGCGTGAAGAACCGCAACAACTGCGCGATCTTCATATTGCTCAAGAGCATCACCAATACGCTCGTTAGAAACCGATTGAACCGCCAAGTAAGGCGCGGTTGCAGCCATCTGCCGAAGTGTATCGATGTACTGCCGCGCCATGCGATCAAAGACCACATGAAGCATCGGAAGACGATCAACACCAAGACCAGCTGCGTCCAACAAACGAGAAGGCAAATCTACCTTCGCATTCTGAGCACTGATCACCTCATCATTCATTTCCAGCTCTTGAGGCTCCATCAGGCTTCACCTCCAGCAGTTGACGTCACCGGACCAGCATTCATCGTTTCCGCCTCAACCTCATCAATTGTAGGACGATCATCTGCACCGATGGTTTTACGGCCATGCTCCAATGCAATCTGGGGCGCAGCACCATTCATGAATGCGAGCAATGTCTGCTTCACTTCGATATAAAGGCGATAACGCTGTTCACGGATGGACTTAATTTTCACCGCCACCGGACTAACAATACCGTAGGACAAAAAGATACCGAGGAACGTACCAACGAGCGCAGCACCGATCAGACTACCAAGAATTTCGGGCTCCTGATCAATCGCCCCCATCGCCTTCACGATACCAAGCACCGCAGCAACAATACCAAGAGCAGGTAATGTCTCTGCAACAATACTAAGAGCTTGGTACGGCTTCATTTCCTCACGACCGAGAGTATGCAGCTCTTCATCCATCAATGCTTCAATTTCATGAGGACGAACATTACCGATGATAATGAGACGAAAGTAATCGCAGATAAAACTTGTCAGAGACACGTTCGCGAGCACCCTCGGAAAGCGCTGAAACAATTCAGAATCATCAGGATTATCAATGATCTGCTCAACATCATTACGACCCTTCGCACGAAGGGTTCTCATAAGACCGTAGAGCACACTTAGCGTATCCAGATGGTCACGCTTTTTTGGCTTTGCATTCAACAAAGCTTCATGAATACCGCGCCCGGTATCCTTAATCGTCTTAAACGTATTCGCCACCACGAAGGTACCGAAGGCAGCTCCTCCAACAATCAGCAGCTCAAAAGGTTGCCACAGCACCTTCATATAGCCACCCATTGCAACATAACCACCAATTATGGATCCAATAACGATCACGAGGCCAACTAGAATATTCAATTTGCGCTCCACACACTTACCGGACAAGCACTTTTCTTATTTTGTGGTAGCGAGACTTACTTGTCCGAAGCTGGCGTAGAGAAGCCAAAATCTGAACAAACATCCGTACAGCTTCAGACAAGCCCTAAAGAGCATTCTCTTGAAGCATTTAAGTGTAGATAGGTTTGCTATGATCAGCACATTAACGCGATATGCCATTCCGACTTGGAGCATGGAGACGCTACCGGGATGCCCAACTATGGGCGCCATAGAGGAGCGCGAACCACAAAAACCTGCGGAAAATATCAGCGGCAATAGCTTGATCGGATTTGGAGTCTAAATTAATGGTTGTCCCTTCTCTTTATGTCTCCCTTTCCGGGCAGATGGCCCTTGAGCGTCGTCTTGAAACTGTTGCCCGAAATGTAGCTAACATGGAAACTGCTGGCTATCGATCTACAGAAGTAAAATTCGATAGTCTTGTTAAGAGCCCCGGCAAAGATCCAGTCTCTTTCGCATCCACTGGAGAAAACTACATCTCGACACAGGCCGGTGCGATCAAACAAACTGGCAATTCTCTTGATGTTGCAATTGATGGCAACGGCTGGATGGGCATTCAGACCGGAAATGGTGTTGCATATACTCGAGATGGTCGCTTCCAGATTGGCGTTGACGGCATCCTGAGGAGCATCGAAGGCAATCCAATTCTTGATAGTGGAAATGCACCAATTATCTTGGACCCACTCGGCGGAGCGCCAGAGATCGCTAAGGATGGCTCTATCTATCAAGAAGGCCGTCAGGTTGGCGTCCTTGGTCTTTTCTCCATCCCTCAAGATGCCAAGCTGAGCCGCGCAGGAAATTCTGCTGTCATACCTGATGCGCTCGCTGAACCAATCGCAGATTTTACAGAGAATGGATTTGCACAGGGCTTCGTGGAAGGCTCTAACATTAATCCAATCTCAGAGATCACCAAACTCATTACCATCACACGTGCTTTTGAAAGCACAAACTCGATGATGCAAAGTGTGGAAAGCATTCGACAGCAGACCATACGAAAACTTGGAGAGGGCTAATGGCTGTTAATCCGGTTCAAGCAATTTCTGGCACTTCGGAAGATACTCGCGCCGGAAGCACCTCCAACAACACGAAGGCCTCATCCCCCAAACCTTTTAGTTTTGGGGAGCTGCTTGATATCATCAATCCATTGCAGCACATACCCGGCGTAAATACTCTTTATCGAGAGATTACAGGTGATGAGGCTTCTGTTCGTTCTCGCATTGCAGGCAGTTCACTTTACGGAATGATTGGTGGCCCACTGGGGATGGCGGGTCTTGTCGCTGGGAATCTCGCCGAAATGAAAATTTCTGGAGTACTGGACGCCGAGAATTTAGCAACAGAGAAGGCTAGTGCTCTCAGCACTATTGAGAAAAAAATAAACACAAGCCCACCTGTGCCTTCGCCTGCATCAGATATGATTTCCTCACTGCAAAGAGGCACGCCAATTATACCTGTTCAATCCAAGGAAATTCCACCGCTTTTTGGCAACATTGCGTCTGCTGAAGCCATTTCCATGGGAAGCAAAGACAAGCTTATTGAAGCTCTGACGGGTAGCGTGGAGAAGGAAGAGAAGACTGCCTCTGCTTTAGACGCATCGACACTTCCAACAGTTGATAAACTATCCCAGGATGCTCGGAACTTGCTGCCAGAAGATTTACTCAAGCAGCTACAAGAGCGGCATCGCAATACCATTGCACAAAGCTAACACTTCAAAAGGCTGTTTATGACCGCCCTTGCGCGCATTCAGGAACTTACCGCTCAAATTCCATCAAGCTCATGGAATATTGAGATAAGCGGAACCCTCTGTGAGGTCACCCCTAATCATCTTAGAGTTAAGGGCCTTTCAGGTGGCGTTAATTTGGGAGACCAAGTCTCCTACATGAGCAACAACGGTGAAGAATTTGGAGAAGTTATCCGAATTGAACCTGACAGCGTGCTTGTGAAGCCCTATGCCTCCAGATCTGACCTTGGTCTTGGGATCAAAGTGAAGCGTTGCGGCGAACTTAGCTTTTATCCGGACAACAACTGGCGTGGGCGCATTATCAATGCGTTTGGGCAACCGATCGATGGCCTTGGTTCAATGACTGAAGGACCGTCACTGGCTTCATTTAATACCCTCCCTCCTCCGCCAGTTCACCGTGCGCGCGTTAAAGACGCTGCCTTGACTGGGGTACGAGTGCTCGACCTCTTTACACCAATCTGCCATGGTCAGCGCTTGGGCATTTTTGCCGGATCTGGCGTGGGTAAATCAACGCTGCTCTCTATGATCGCACGAAGTAACTCTTTCGACACTGTCGTTATCGGGCTTATCGGCGAGCGTGGCCGTGAAGTTCGTGAGTTCGTCGAAGAAACACTTGGTGATCAACTCTCCAAATCAGTGGTGGTGGTCGCTACAGGCGATGAAAGCCCTATGATGCGACGACTTGCTCCTAAAACAGCAATGACAGTTGCCGAGCATTTCAGAGATCAAGGCCAATCCGTGCTACTTATCGTTGACAGCGTTACCCGCTATGCGCACGCTCTACGCGACGTGGCACTGGCAGCTGGAGAGCCCGCTCTTTCTCGTGGCTATCCACCGAGCGTTTTCTCCGAACTTCCTCTCCTCCTGGAGCGTGCAGGCCCTGGCATCGAAGGAAGTGGTATGATGACCGCTATCTTTTCTGTGCTGGTTGATGGCGATGACCACAATGACCCTGTCGCAGACAACATCAGAGGCCTTCTGGATGGGCATGTCGTTCTGGATCGGCATATTGCTGAGGAGGGTCGATATCCGGCCGTAAACGTCCTCGGCTCCATCTCGCGACTTGCACAGAGCTGCTGGTCCCCTCAGGAACGTGAGCTCATTCTGAAACTGAAGGCAATGATTGCGAAATTTGAAGACACCAAAGATCTACGTATGATGGGCGGCTACAAAGAGGGTGTAGATCCCTTGCTTGACCAAGCAATCGAGGTAGCTCCAAAGGTCTACAATGCGCTTGTACAAGGCTTGGACGCCCCTTCAAGCCAAGATGCTTTTACTGAGCTGGCCCAGCTTCTGTAGTGCAAGATTGTGATTGTGAGATCCGAACAACAAAAAAGGCTGCTCAAGCAGCCTTTTTTGTTGTTATAGAGAATTAATTATATAGCCAAGGTAACGCTTTGAATCGATGGGATCATACCCCATCTGAGTGCGTAATTTCTTTCGCAGCTTACTGATGTGACTTTCGATTACATTCTCGTCTACTTCACTTTCAAAGATGCCATAGACAAAGTTGTAAATCTGAGTTTTCGTCAGGCGACGCCCGTTATTCTGCGCAAGATACTCTAGGATACGACGCTCGCGGCGTGGTAGTGCCAGTGTCTTGCCTTTGATCTCAGGATCTCGTCCATCAAAGTATACCGTAAGATCACCCAGTTCGACATTAATGCTTTGGTTCGTTGTCCTGCGCTTGATTGCGTTGACACGCGCAAGTATCTCTTGCGGATGCACCGGCTTACGGACAACATCATCTACACCAGCAGCAAATAACTTCAGCGTCTGTTCCAAAACCGGACTGCTATTCAGAACCAATACCGGTTTTTGAGAACATCTACGGCGGATAATCTGCGGGAACTTTTCACGCTCCCCTATCTCACCAATCAGAATAGCTTCGACAGCCTCAAACTCAGTATCAGGTGCAGTATTTAACCAATCCCGAAAGTCATCCGGACTAAAGCCACTTGTCGAAATACCTTCTCGCTCAAATCCAGATGCATACCCATCGGTTACAAGCTGTTGTTCATCAACAATTAAATACATAACCCCAACCCATTCATTCCCAAATGAATATATCGCTGGTAAATCAGTGAAACACATTCTGTCAATTTCTCTTGAAGAATTTTTACCTTCGACACCAAGTAAAACCTCACCAAAAACTATAGTAATTATAATAGAAAATAAGAATAAACTTTACTTACAATTTTAACTTAATGCAAAACATAGGTACCGATTTCTGCCATTTTTCGAAATCTTTCGAATTTCAATCTTTATTTCTCATACCCTTATTTTTTGTAGGACAAAAATTCAAAGGCATATTTTTGCCACATCCTCTCCATATTTGAGTTCGCGTCATACGGGAAAAATCCTTGGGATAAACTATTAGCAATTTTAAGTTAGCTACTCTTGGCGCAAGGAGTAGAATCAAAAAGAAGCATTACAGCTGCAGAAAAACGGGCGTACTTCTACTTATTCTTACAATTGTATATCTCATGTAATTTTATCTAAATTAGCACATTAACCATCCAATTCTTAGTAGGCAGCATTTTCCTACTTAGAAAAGAAATGTATTCTCCTAGAACTTTAGATAAATAACAGAGCTATACTCTCTAATACTCGTCACAATTCGACTACAATTTTACCACAATGCGTGTCTTTTTTCGGGCAAGGATACCACGTTATCAGGGGGATATACCTAACTGTGGGATGTGTTTCATCTCAGGTTATGTACTATTGCGTTTCAACTTAAACAAACCTATTTGCACATCCAGAAATGATCGGCTCGTGCAGGAGACACAATGATAATTACAGTAATAGGCAGCGGCTACGTCGGGTTGGTTTCGGGCACATGTTTCGCTGATTTTGGTCATGAAGTCATCTGCGTTGATAAAGCAGAAGACAAGATTGAAAAGCTGAAGAACGGACAGATCCCAATTTACGAGCCGGGTCTGGAAGAGTTGGTTGCCAGTAATGTGAAAGCTGGCCGTTTGAGCTTTACAACTGAGCTACCTGATGCAGTTCGTAAAGCTGACGTCATCTTTATCGCTGTCGGCACCCCTTCTCGCCGCGGAGATGGGCACGCCGACCTTAGCTATGTCTATGCAGCAGCCGAAGAGATCGCAACATCCCTTAATGGCTTTACAGTCGTTATTACAAAATCAACGGTTCCGGTTGGTACAGGGGATGAAGTAGAACGGATTATTCGCGAAGCAAATCCAAATGCTGACTTTGAGGTTGTTTCAAATCCAGAATTCCTGCGTGAAGGTGCTGCAATTAGTGACTTCAAACGTCCCGATCGTATCGTTGTAGGCCTTTCTCATGAGCGTGCGAAGTCGGTTATGACTGAAGTCTATCGTCCTTTGTACCTCAACCACTCTCCAATTCTGTTTACGAGCCGTCGCACATCTGAGCTTATCAAGTATGCTGGCAACGCCTTCCTTGCAATGAAGATCACCTTCATCAACGAACTTGCTGATCTAAGTGAAGCCGTTGGAGCAGACGTTCAGGATGTCGCCCGTGGCATCGGTCTTGATAACCGTATTGGCGCGAAGTTCCTGAATGCTGGCCCTGGTTATGGCGGTTCTTGCTTCCCGAAAGACACACTTGCGCTTGTTAAGACTGCTCAGGACCACTCCAGCCCTGTTCGACTGATTGAAACCACTTGCTCAATCAATGATCAGCGTAAGCGTTCAATGTCCAAGAAAGTGACTGCTGCGATTGGTGGGGATGTCCGAGGCAAGAAAATTGCTGTGCTAGGCCTGACCTTCAAGCCAAACACAGACGATATGCGCGACAGCCCTGCCCTTTCGATTATTCAAGCGCTTCAGGACAAAGGTGCTGACATTCACGCCTATGATCCTGAAGGCATGGAATCTGCTGTGGAACTTCTGGAGGATGTTACATTCGGAAGTAATGCCTATGAGATTGCAAAGGGTGCACATGCTCTGGTTATTGTGACCGAGTGGGATGCGTTCCGCGTTCTCGATTTCAGCCGCCTTAAGGAAGAGATGGCAACACCTGTGCTCGTGGATCTCAGAAATATCTACGGCAAAGACGAAGTTGCCAAACACGGCTTCTCTTACACCTGTATTGGGCGTCCTGACGAAGAAGTCTAATTAATAAAGTCCCGGCGAGTTATATGTTTTGCCGGGACTTTTCCTGCCTCACACAAGCCATGCCCAATTTTTAAGTGCTGTTACCACAGAGGTGACAATTGCGGTTTGCTTTCAACGCACCAATCATGCGAATTTTAATTATCGCGTGGGCAGATTCTCTCAGGGCTAATCCCAAGAGCTTTATGAGCTGAGAACAATCTGCATTTTGGAAGATTGCTGGAGCCGATCCTAGTTGCTTTACAAGCATAAAAACAGACGAGAGCGTATAGCCTCTGGTTGGCCGTGGAACGTCAAAATTCCTCGCGCTGTTACTTTGCTCGTTTGCTTGTGCCTTTCATTCAGCACTTTTTCGCAAGCTTATGCGTTTGAACTTTTCGGATACCATCTCTGGGGTGAGAAGGCAGAAAGTAACGAAGATAGCTTAGCTGGTGTGCCAGACCCGACACCTTACACCGTTGAGTTTCGTGTTGTCGGGGAACATGAAGACCAGCCGAGTGAACTTGAGGAAGAGTTGCAGTCTGTCAGCCTTCTGGTTCACGACGTCAAAAAGCTCCCGTCCGGTGCCAGTGGCGTCCTTGCCCGCGCAACCCAGGACTTTGAACGCCTGATCGGCAAGCTTTATGAAGATGGATATTATGGTGCTTTGGTTCAGATCACCGTAGCAGGGTCTCCACTTAATCAAGCAATCCTTCATCCAGAGAAGATTACAGAACGCCCTATTCCTGTTCTCGTGGAGGTTAACAGAGATGTTCAGTTTCGCTTTGGCAATGCAGATGTAAATTATAAGGGCTCGGCAACAGAAAATGGTCTGGATCTACCCAACGCTCAATCACTCGGCCTTGTAGAAGGAACGCCTGCGCTTTCAGAAAAGGTGCTGGAAGCTGAAAAGCAGGCCATTAAGTTCCTAAAGGATGAGGGCTATCCATTTGCAAAGGTAGGGAACCGACAGTTACTGGCCAATCACGCCAGTCAGACACTCAAAGTTAAGTTGGATATTAACAGTGGACCCTATGCGCGATTTGGTCCGGTTTCTGTAACCGGCACGGTCAAAATGGATCCGGAGTTTGTTCGCAGTTACGCGAACCTTCCTCGCGGTGCGCAGTGGGATGCAAAAGTCATCTCTCACGCACAGAGCAGACTGAGGGATCTGGAAGTCTTTTCCAGCATTCGCTTTGAACCTGATAAGCAACTTGACGAGAACGGTGAGCTCCCTCTGACGATTGTTGTGGCAGAACGCCCCCGGAAAGTCTTTGGAGTTGGGGCCAATTACTCCAGTAACGAAGGCGTTGGTTTTGATGGATATTGGCGCCACCGCAACCTGTTTGGAAAAGCAGAGAGACTTTCCGTTACCGCTGCAGTCGGCCAGCTTCTAGCCGTGGATAACGAACAGATTGAGTATGCTGCGCGGGTCACCTTTGAAAAACCCGGTGCGATTGGACCGCTGACCGCTTTTTCAACCAGCGTTGCTGCCGTCCAGGAAAACCCAGATAACTATCGCAGCACATCATTTGCATATGACGCTTATCTATCCCGCGATTTTACAGAGGCTTTGAGCGGTCGAATTGGTGCAGAAGTCTATTTTGCCAATGAACGAGATGTTTTCGGCCAGAATGATTACTTCCTACTGGGAATTCCTGCAGACCTGACTTACGACACACGCAATGACACTTTGAACCCGACCAGTGGTATTGAAGCAAAATTATTCTTTGAACCAGCCTTTGACGTGCTTGGCGATACCGAGAACCTGTATTCTCAGGGCTCGATTGCCAGCTATTTGCCGATTGTAGGTACGGACCGCGTTGTTTTAGCTGGCCGCGTATCAGCTGGTGCAATTATCGCCCCATCGGTTCAGGATGTTCCTGCTGCGCGGAGGTTCTTCCTTGGTGGTGGGGGAACAATCCGAGGGTATGCTTATAAAAACGTGGGGCCGCGCCTAGATGACGAAGTTACGGGTGGGCGCAGCTTCATGTTGTTTAATGGTGAAGTCAGAACAAGAATTACCGAAAACATTGGTCTTGTCGGATTTGTAGATGCAGGCGCTGCATATTTGACCCAGTTTCCCAACTTCGATGAGCCCTTCAGCGTAGGTGTTGGCGGTGGGGTGCGTTATTTCACACCTGTTGGCCCCTTGCGGCTTGATGTTGGTGTCCCTCTTGAACCTCAGCGCAATGATCCGCCGTTTGCAGTCTATATTGGTTTAAGTCAGTCCTTCTAATCAGCACCGCCTTAAGAAGGCATGCAAAAAAAGAGAAAGATCAAAGAGCGAATGCAACTGGTCCGACGTGTCACAATAATCCTTGGCAAAATACTAGCCCTTCTTCTCGTGCTGGTGCTTGTGGTTTATGCCGGACTTGTGGTGACAACTAGTTTTCAAACAGGTCGCCAATTCCTCGGATCAACTTTGAATTCTTTCTTGCCGGATGTGAGGATTGATCAACCTCGCCTGACCGCTTCCGGCAATCTGTTTGCGGATGGTGTCTATCTTTCCGATGCAAAGGGCGCATGGCTTGAGGTTCACAGCGCTTCAGTTCGTTGGTCGCCACTTTCGCTTCTTGTCGGAGCACTTGATATTCACGAGGTCGCCGCACAACGGATTACTTTGGCAAGATTGCCAGAAGCTGCGGAAAATCCGGTTACTGAACCTACCCCTACTGAAGAAACAGGGGTTACGCTGCCTTTCAGCACCGTTGATCTCCAAAATCTCAACATCAAAGAACTTGCGCTCCCCCCTTCTATTGCCGGTATGCCTGCTCAGTTCGAAATCACAGGCACTGCAACTTATGCGAGCTCTCCTGACAAAATTGCCGGCAAGCTCAACATTACGCGCATTGGCGACGTTCAGGGAACAGCAAGTGTTGACGTTGACTTTGATCCGGCAGATGGCGTAGTCAATTTCCGTGCCATGGTCTCTGAAGCAGCCAATGGGCTGGCTGCCACTCTTCTTGACCTTCCAGATGCGCCTAGTTTTGCGCTACGTATGGAAGGTGGCGGCCCGCTGACAAACTGGTCATCTTCATTACAAGTAGATCTGAATAGGGTTCGAGCCATTGATGGTGACATTACTCTTGCACAAAATGGAACGCAGAAATCACTAGCGACACATTTATCGGGGGAACTCGAGCAGTTTCTTCCCTCTTCTATCTCTAGCCTATTTGCCGGGCAGACCACGTGGTTTGCAAACGCAACACTCAATGAAGATTATCTACCGCTTTCAGCAACCGGAAAGCTCTCAACCGGTGCGGTCTTAGCGCATTTGGAGAACACTTACGCAACTGACAAGAACTCTTTGATAGCGAAAGTCCAAATCCAAACACTTCAGAGCAACAACAAACCGCTTCTCATCAATACTGGCGGGCAGGCCGTTCAACTGGACACTTTGTCCGTGACGGCATCGGCTTCAGGACCGCTTGAGAGCCTGAACTGGGACTTCTCTGTTCAAGCCGATAAGATTAAAACACAAGAAGCTGATCTGGGGACGCTTAGTCTTTCTGCAAAAGGTGATGGTGCGCACATTTCCACGCCGATAATGTCCATCCCTCTTGAAGCGCTTCTTCGAGTTAGTGACATTCATCTTGCTGCAGCAGCACAAGACCAAAACATCAAAAATGTAAGTGTTTCACTCAAAGGCACAGCGTTTCCAAATCAGGAAAAGCTGGAGCTTAGCGATTTACACTTGGAGAGTGATGGAGCGGCTGCACGGTTTAACTTGGTCGAACTCTCACCGAACAATGGACGGGCACAGGGGCATCTTTCTGTATCTGACCTTAGTCTTCTGTCAGGGTTTGTACAGCAAAACATCAGTGGCTCTGTTGAGGCTCAGTTGTCTTTGCTAGCGGATTTCCAAAAACAATCTGGAGAGATAAACCTCAAGGGAACAAGCAGCCGAGTGAGCCTGCAAAATGAGCGCATTGACCGTATCCTCACTTCGCCAAGTCGGTTTTCTGCCAAGGTTATAGCAACGCTTAATAGAACTGATCTTCTTGCTTCGTATGGCCAACTAGACACGCTTTCATTTGAGAACATGTTTGGGCAGGTTGAAGCTAATGGCAGTTTGCAGGATCGTCAGCTGGATGGTGCATTTTCCGCCCAGGTGCATCAACTCGACCTGCTGGAACCACGTGTAAGCGGAGCGCTCACTGCTAGCGGGAAGATTTCAGGTAACGCTTCAGCACCTGATGTGTCACTTGAAATACACTCTGAGCGGATTGAGATGGATGGCACTCCGTTAGAGAAGTTGCAGCTTGTAGCAGATGGGACACTTTCTGAGACGGCCCCCAATGCGGACATCAATCTCACTGGCAAGTTTAAAGGGGAAGAACTTGTTGGTAAGTTCAAGCTGCTCAGTGACGCTGGTAAACTGTCTGTTCCAACACTAGATTTTGATTTCGGCGGGAACAAACTCAGTGGCAACGCATATGCTGCTGATCTTGCTCTCCTACCACAAGGTTTGGTTGGACAGTTCACCATTGAAGCCAATGACCTGAGCACTTTGTCATCGCTGGCTTTGACCGAGATGGAAGGTCAGGCTCATGGACAAATCGATATTGAGCAAGACAACGGTGATGCCAAAATCTCATTTGATCTTAATAGCGAAAATCTTCGGTTTGCGCAAAGCTCCATCATGTCCTTTGTCGCAAAAGGCTGGATAGACAAGCCTTTCACGCGCCCAGCTGCAAATGCAAACATCGCGCTCGATGGTGTTGAAGTGGAAGGGGTAAATCTGAGATCATTGACGTTGAATGCGACGCCTGTTGAAGGCAACACAAGTGCAGAGATTGCAACTGGCTTTTCCATTAATGCCGAATTTGCTGAAAACAGCGACCAACTTCAGAGCGCGGGGCTGGTACAAGCTGTTCCCGATGGGATCATTCTTACGCTCAATTCTCTTAATGGCCGATACAAGGGTATCCAGACGAACCTCAAGCAACCTGCAGTGATTTCGCTCCTTGAAGACAAGCGTACAGTTTCCTCCTTTGAACTGGCTCTTGGCAATGGCTCTTTGAATGTTTACGGCAGCAACAGCAACCAGCTCGATATCAATGCCGAACTGAAGCAACTGCCACTTTCTATAGCGAATGCCTTTGTTCCAAGCCTTGCTTTGGATGGAGCGCTCAATGGGACGGTTCGCGCCTTTGGTGAGAACGATGCACCCCAAGTCAGTTGGCAACTCGCTCTGAACCAGTTTTCAGCCAAGCCGCTTCAGGATAACCGCATCCTCCCCCTTCAGATTGAGAGCACTGGATCATTTGCTGACAACAAAATTGACCAGAAAACCATTGTCACAAACGGTTCAGGCCTGAACGTTCAGGCAGCAGGGGCAATTGGGCTTGCAGGTGGTCAAGAGGTGTCTTTGACCACGTCAGGCAACATTCCCCTTGATGTGGTGGGAGCCAAGTTGATCGAACAGAATTTGGGTGGTAGTGGCGGCTTCCGTCTGAGCGGATCAGTTGCCGGTTCCCTCAAAGATCCTCAGGTCGCTATTGATATCCAGCCAGTGAACCTTGAGACCACGCAGCTCTCAACTGGGATGACACTGACAGACTACTCCGGTGACATTAAGGTTACGCGGCAAGAAATTGCGATCAATAAATTTGCCGCCAAGTTCAGCAATGGTGGCACGTTGCTACTTGATGGCAAACTGGGACTGGGTTCAGGCCTGCCGGCGCAAATAGAGCTCACAATTGATGGTGGTCGCTATGTTGACGGGACATTTGTTAGTGCATTGATTGATGCCAACCTTGCATTACAGGGCTCACTTGCCGATGCGGGTGCCCCTCCTGCTATTTCGGGCAAAGTCACCATTAACCAAGCAGATATTGAAATACCGAGCACTTTTAACTCCAGTATCAATCCTGTGATTGTCCGGCATTTGAATGCACCCAAGCCGATCCTCAATCAAGCGAAGATCCTTGCGCAAGATGAAGGACGGGAAAAAGCTAAGAAGAACGAACAACCGAGCCCAATCTCACAAGCCAGTTTGAATGTGGATGTGGAGGCGCCAGGCAAAATCTTCATACGTGGCCGCGGCGTCAACGCTGAGGCCGGCGGATCGCTTAACATCGGCGGTAAGCTCAATGATGTGAAGACAGTGGGCGCCTTCTCTCTGGTGCGTGGCCGTATCGATATTCTCTCAAAACGCCTGACACTCAGCCGCGGTAATGTGACGTTTAGCGGTTCACTTGTACCAACACTCGATTTTGCGGCAACGACAACATCCGGCTCAACGGAAGTGACTGTTTTGGTGAGTGGGCCTGCTGATTTGCCTGTGATTGATTTCACTTCAGTCCCAAGCCTGCCAAAGGATGAGGTCCTAGCGCAACTGCTGTTCGGCGAGTCTGTGAACGATCTTTCGCCAATTCAGTTGGCAAGCCTTGCAAGCGCGATCGCAACGCTAACCGGAGGCACTGGCGTCGAGGGGCCATTGGGCACACTCCGAAATCTATTGGGTGTCAGCGATATTGATATAAAATTTGATTCAGCAGGAAATCCAGAACTGGCCGTTGGTGGATATATAAATGAGCGTATTTATCTGGGCGTGACACAGGAACCGACAACAGGTGACAATGCAGCGACTGTTGATATTGATGTCACGAAGTTCCTGAAGCTTCGTGGTGAAGCCAGCTCTGACGGAGATGCAAAAGCTGGCTTCTATTATGAACGGGAGTACGACTAAGTCGACGGCCCAGCGAGGCGGACAGCCTCTTCGTAGATAGGCTTTGGTAGGTTGACGCCGTATTGCTCTGCTTTTTCGCGGGCAGCAAGACGAGATGTTCCTGGTAAACGTGCGCCCTCCTCTGCCTCAATCGCGGCAACAAGCGTTTCCATCCGTTCGGCAAACAAACCACCAGAGACAAGATCAGCGTTGATTGCCAAAATAACCTGACCAAGATCAGGGGCATCCCCCTCTCCTGAGAACAAACTGGACGCCTCAAAACCAAATGCAGCTCCGCATAAGCCTGCTGCCATGATCTCAATCATCATGGCCAAAGCCGCTCCTTTGGCCTCTCCGATAGGGATCATAGTTCCTGCAAGCGCCGCCTCCGGATCAGTGGTTGGCTGTCCGTCTTTGTCCAGCGACCAACCTTCCGGGATAGATTTGCCTGTTCGCTGCGCTGCCATGATCTTTCCGCGAGCGACACGTGAGAGCGCAAGATCAATGACAAGTGGCTCTCCATCTCCATTAGGAGCTGCAAATGCAATTGGATTGGTTCCGAACATAGGGTTCTTGCCGCCATAGGCAGCAATTGCCTTAGGCCCATTGCCAAAAATGAACGCAACCATTCCATCACGCGCCAAGCGCTCACAGTGGGCCCCCGCTTGCCCAAAGTGGTGAGAATGACGGATCGCACTCAAAGCCAGCCCATTTTGCGAGGAAGCGTCTTTCAGAAATGGCAGCGCAACTTCAATTGCTGGGTAAGCAAATCCGTATTTGGCATCAATCCGCTGCACAACCGGAGTGATCAGCTCTGCTTCTGGTTTGGCAAAGCCGTCTACCTTGCCGGTTCTGGTTTGGGCGGTGTAGGACGGAATTCTGGAAAGGCCGTGGCCTGCCTGACCATCTGCCTCTGCGTTCACCAAAGCATTTGCAACGATCTTCGCAATTGCAGGATCTGTTTTGTTGGCAGACAAGGCTTCAATGGTGAGTTTACGTGCTTCTTCTAGTGAGAGATTGACCGTGTCTGACATGGAGCGACCTTAGCTATTCGAGTTTCAAAGCAAGTCGCTCCTGACACATTTTGCGGATAAGCACAATTGCGCGTGTTTCTTGCGAAGACATAAATGCAGATTGACCTTGTTCATTTGAGCGGAGCAAATGACATTTCAACAGAACGGGTGCTCTCGCAGTCTTCCGGAATGACATCATTCCAGATTTTTCCGTTCAACCCATCTCAACCTCTTTCTCGTAACGGCTTATGAAAGCATGAGTTTTGGATCTACTCGTGTTGCATTGAGAAAGAGACAATCATTACACACCCTGATTTGCATTGCAGAATGGATCAATCTTTGTAAATCCTATGGGGACTAGGTGTTTTTCCTAGAACTACCACTTATATGTGTAGGTCAGATAAAACCGTCGTTAGGTCTTGTTCTTCTATCTCTCCTTAATTGCCTGGCGGGATATGACTTCATCAGGAGATACTCATGAGCACAACACTCTCAGCAACCAAAGAAATTCCGCTCCTACGTGAAGCTTGTCTCATAGGAGGAAAATGGGTCAGCGGAGATGAAAGCAACTCCATCTCTGTAAACAATCCAGCCACAGGCGAAATCATCGGGCGTGTTCCACGTTTTGGCCGTCCTGAGACTGCAGATGCAATCGATGTAGCCCATGCAGCTTTTGCTGTTTGGTCTAAGATGACAGCAGTTGAGCGCTGCAATTTGATGCTGCGGTGGGCAGACGTGATCACTGAAAACCAGAAGGACCTTGCTGAGCTACTCACTATTGAAATGGGTAAGCCACTGGCTGAATCTACTGGTGAAGTTGCTATCACAGCTAACTACATTCGTTTCTTCGCTGAAGAAGGCAAACGGGTTTATGGCGATGTGATCCCGTCCCCTTGGAAGGACCGCCGTATTATGGTGACCAAAGAGCCTATCGGTGTTGTTGGTGCCATTACACCCTGGAATTTCCCAAGCTCTATGCTGGGGCGCAAACTGGCGGCAGCTCTTGGTTCTGGTTGTACTGTTGTGGCCAAACCGGCAAGCCAAACGCCTTATTCTGCGTTGATCCTGGGTGAACTTGCGGAACAGGCTGGAATTCCAACCGGTGTGATCAACATCATCACCGGCTCAGCAGCCCAGATTGCTGACGAACTTTGTGAGAACGACAAGGTCAGCAAGATCACCTTTACCGGATCTACTCCAGTGGGTAAACAGCTTGCCTCGAAAGCATTGGCCAACATGAAAAAGGTCTCTATGGAGCTTGGCGGCAACGCACCGTTTATCGTGTTTGACTCAGCTGATCTTGATAAGGCAGTCGAAGGTGCAATTGCTTCCAAGTTCAGGAACTCTGGCCAGACTTGTGTGTGCGCAAACCGCATTTACGTTCAGGCAGGTATTTACGACGAGTTCTCAGCAAAGCTGAAGGCTGCTATCGAAGATCAGCTGTGCGTTGGTGATGGTTTGAAGCCGGGTACCAACCAGGGCCCTCTGATTGATGAGCATGCTGTCGCGAAAGTCGAAGAACTCATCACTGATGCCGTTTCGAAAGGCGGAACAGTGGTAACAGGCGGTAAGCCAGATGTTCAGGGAGGCACGTTCTTTGAGCCAACCCTCCTACTTAATGCGACCCCAGACATGAAGGTTGCCAAGGAAGAAACGTTTGGTCCGTTTGCACCTGTCTTCAAATTTGAAAGTGAAGATGATGTGGTCAAGATGGCGAATGACACTGAGTATGGCCTTGCCTGTTACTTCTACACCCAAGATTTGGGTCAGACCTTCCGTGTAATGGAAGCATTGGAATATGGTCTTGTTGGCGTAAATGAAGGTGTGATCACGACCGAATATGCTCCATTTGGTGGTTACAAAGAAAGCGGAATGGGGAACGAGGGTTCCAAATACGGCGTGGATGATTACATCAACATCAAGTACTCTTGCATTGGCGGGCTTGGCCTTTAACGATCAATACTAATTTTGTGGGAGCCGGAGTGTTCATCGCTCCGGCTTTTCTTTTGAGGACTGCTTTCGTGATTATCGAAGAAGAACGCTGTACAGCTGCTCCAACACTTAACGGCGAGCGCATTATCATGCGGGCTCACCAAACTTCAGATTTTGAAGCATGCTGCGCTTTGTGGGCACACCCTGATGTGGTTCGCTATATTTCAGGGAAGCCTTCCAGCCCAACGGATACGTGGGGACGCATCCTCAAGTATGCAGGGCACTGGAGCCTCTCCGGTTTTGGGTATTGGGCTGTGATTGAGAAAGACAGCGGAGAACTTATCGGCGATGTTGGTTTCTCTGACTTCAAGCGAGACATCACTCCAAGCCTTGATGGATTTGCAGAAGCTGGTTGGGTGATTTCGCCCAAGTTTCATGGCAAAGGTTATGCCCGGGAGGCTGTCGAGCTGAGCCTGTCCTGGTTACGGAGTTCCAGACTGTTTCCTGAAGTTCATTGCATTATTGCCCCTGAGAACAAAGCCAGTGTCAGCCTTGCTGAGCGTGTTGGTTTTGAGAAGTATACGGACGGGACTTATCTCGGACAACCGACCCTTTTCATGAAGCAAAGCTTTACTTAAGCTCAAGAGCCCAACCTGTATCCGCCGGGTTGGGCTTGTTCATTCTCAGCGATCCTGTATATCCTTCAGTTAAAGATCCACGCAGGCTGAGTTATGCAGAAATACGATAAGATTTACGCCAAGGACGAAAGTTACTTCGGCCATACTTCCAAGCAGTTTACAACGCTGTTCTCAAACCTCGACTTTGACAGCGGCACAATTCTCGATCTGGGTGCAGGACAAGGACGCGACGCGATTTTCCTTGCCAAGCGCGGTTACAATGTAATTGCTGTCGACAGCTCCAAAGTGGGACTGGACCAGTTGCAGGAACGAGTAGACACGGAGAACCTACCGATTGAGGTTGTTCACGTGGATGCACTTGGTTACACGCCCCCACAAGGTCTTGATGCAATTGTTGCTGACCGTTTTTTCCACGAGCTGCCGAACAATGCACGTGTCAAACTTTTACAGCGTATGCTCAGTCACCTTCGCGTTGGTGGTTATATGCTTATCGCTGATGAAAAGAGTGTTTTGCCGAACCTGCGCGACACTTTGAAGAAGGAAAAGTTTGAGTTTTTGCGTGACAAAAACGGCATTCTCTTCACTTACAAGCCGTAAATATCTGATTGGAGGCGCATGTGTGTGCCTCCCTTTCTCATTCTTTTCAGTAGTGCTGAAACTGAAAGACCACACACGAAAGTGTGATGTAAAACCCGTATATTTTTGCAGTTGTATCAACCGGTTTTACAATCTCCTTTATATTGCCACAGTGATAACTCATTTCCGCAACAATGTTTGCAAAAATTGGCGATATTGCTGACTTTCTTGTGATTGTGCACCTGGGATGAACAATGCGTTTAATTGCAATTCCCAAAACATATGCCAATTGTATGCCCAAGATTGAAATTCAAAGTTCAACATAATTGGAGATTACAATGAAATCAGTTCGCTTTGGAATGCTTGCAGTCGCAGCTTCTTTCCTCGCTACAGCAGCAGTTGCTGAACCAGTTGCTTACGACGTTGATATGTCCCACGCCAATCTCGCTTTTGACTACAATCACCTTGGTTATTCCACCACTGATGGCCGTTTTGCTACTTGGGCACCTACTCTGGTCATCGACGAAGCAAACCCAGCAAACTCTAAAGTGGACGTTGAGATTGATGTCAACTCACTCAACACATTCTGGGAAGCTCGCGACACACACCTGAAGAGCGCCGATTTGTTCGATGTTGCCAAGTTCCCATCCGCAACATTCAAATCCACCAAGGTTGAGCAGGTTGGAGAGAAAAAGCTGGAAGTGACTGGTGATCTGACCATCCGCGGCATTACCAAGCCAACTGTTCTTGAAGTTACCGTCAATCAGTTAGGTGAGCACCCAATGGCTAAGAAGCAAGCTGTTGGTCTTGATGCCACAACCACAATCAAGCGTTCTGATTTCGGCATGGCGATGGCTGTACCTTACGTGTCTGACGAAGTGAACATCAACATCAGCTTCGAAGCGACTGTTAAGTAATGTTTCCGGCCTGTCGGGTGCTGAGAATGCTCTGGCAGGTCTGGTCGAACTTTGAGAAGGGGCAGCGATGCCCCTTCCCTCGATCAAAGGGCCTTTTCAATGATCAGGAACACTCGATCAGCCTATGGCATCGTGGCGATTGCATTACACTGGACCATAGCAACGCTCATCATCGGTATGCTGGGCTTCGGCCTGTATATGGTCACACTGCCGATATTCGAGCCTGCAACTTACTCTCTTTATCAGCTTCACAAGTCCATTGGCTTTGTCGTATTGGCGTTGGTCTCCTTGCGCATTCTCTGGAAAATCACTGGCATCACACCTGATTTACCTGCAGAAATGCCACTTTGGGAAAAGCTTGCTGCACATTTAGGCCACATCAGCCTTTATGCTCTGATGTTGCTTATGCCGCTGACAGGATGGCTGCTGGTTTCGTCCAGCCCACTTGGTCTACCGACAGTTTTCTTTAACCTCTTTGAGATTCCGCACCTACCAACACCTGAGTTTTTAGGGCAAAAGGCAGATGTATCTGCGTTCTTCACCGCAGTGCATGGCTGGGCTGCGTATGCATTTATCGCAGTGATCCTTGCACATGTTGGAGCTGCTCTGAAGCACTACTTCATATCCAAGGATAAAGTCTTACAGCGTATGTTGTCCTCAAAAGCCTAATTTGAGGATCTGGAGAAAACCATGAAACGATTGACCGATATGTTCTTTAAAGCCGGCGTATTTCTGACCTTCATCTTAGTCGGAGCAGCTTCATCTGCCTTTGCAAATGAATGGTCAGTGGATCGCAACAAGAGCACGCTTGGCTTTGAGGTCATCAATAACGGAAATACCGTTACGGGCACTTTTGCGACCTGGAATGCTAAGATCATCTTCAACAAAGAAGAGCTCGACAAAGCCCAGATTCAGGCGACAATCATCACTGGAAGCGTAAAAACAGAAGATGCGCAAGCAGCAGGTGCGATTACGACACCGCAGTGGTTGGATATTTCCAGCTTCCCTGATGCAGTTTTTCGCGTAGATAACGTGGTTCCTGCTGGTGGAGACCTCTATGAGGCTGCCGGTACGCTGGAACTCAAAGGCGCAAAGATCGCTGTGTTCTTGCCCTTCACGTTGACCATTGAAGGCAAGACCGCACACGCGGTTGGTGAGGCAACGCTCTCTCGCAGTGACTTCAAGATTGGTGATGGTGTGCCAGACAGCACTGTCAGCAATAAGGTGACTGTGAAACTGGACCTATACGCCACTCGTTGATGGATTGCGCCAAAGAGAGCCTTGCATTTTCCACCAAGTCTCTCGTCAATTCGGCGTAATCTAGCAAATTTGACAAGTTTTGAAGGCTGAGGGGCTTTGCCCCTCGGCTTTTTCTCTATAAAACGGCGCTCAGCAAATTCAACAGTGTACAGCGGTACACCAAAATAGCCAGAGAGTGCCAAGATGTCCGAAACACTTGCTCCCGAGTACGTTCACACCTCTCTTTTTCCATTGGGTAAAGACAAAACTCCTTATCGCAAACTGACCTCCGAGTACGTGAGCGAAGTTGAGTTTGACGGTGAGAAAATCTTGAAGGTGGAGCAAGAGGGTCTTCGCTTACTTGCCGAAGAAGCGTTTAAAGACATCAACCATTTCCTGCGCCCTTCCCATCTGGAGCAGCTCCGTAAAATTCTCGACGATCCTGAAGCAACTGCAAACGACAAATTCGTTGCTTTTGACCTGATGAAGAACGCGAATATTTCAGCTGCTGGCGTATTGCCAATGTGTCAGGACACTGGCACTGCAATTGTGATGGGTAAGAAAGGCCGCAAAGTCTGGACTAACGGACATGACGAGGCAGCGCTCGGTGAAGGCGCACGTGACGCTTACTTCAAAAAGAACCTGCGCTACTCCCAGCTTGCACCAATTTCCATGTTCGAGGAAAAGAACACAAAGAACAATATGCCGGCTCAGATCGAGCTTTATGCTGAAGGCGATGACGCTTACAAGTTCTTGTTCATGGCGAAAGGCGGTGGATCCGCTAACAAGACCTTCCTGTTCCAAGGCACTCCAAGCCTACTGACCAAAGATCGCATGATTGAGTTCCTGAAGGAAAAAATTCTCACACTTGGTACTGCGGCATGCCCACCATATCACCTCGCAATCGTCATTGGCGGCACATCTGCTGAGTTGAATCTAAAATCTGTAAAAATGGCTTCTGCCCGTTACCTGGATGAGCTGCCAACGGAAGGTTCTGAAGGCGGCCACGCATTCCGTGATCTGGAAATGGAAGCTGAAATTCATAAGCTGACACAGTCCAGCGGTGTTGGCGCACAGTTTGGTGGCAAATACTTCTGCCACGACGTGCGCGTGATCCGATTACCGCGCCATGGTGCATCCTTGCCGATCGGCATTGGCGTATCTTGTTCAGCAGACCGTCAGGCGACTGGCAAGATAACCAAGGAAGGCATCTTCCTTGAGGATCTGGAGCGGAATCCTGAAGTCTATATGCCGGAAGTTACCGACAACGATCTTTCTGATGATGTTGTAAAGATTGACCTCACGCGCCCAATGAGCGAAATCCTTGGCGAACTGACCAAGCATCCAACTAAAACACGGCTTTCGTTGAGCGGTCCATTGATCGTGGCCCGCGATCTGGCACACTCCAAGCTCCGGGATCGTCTTGAGGCAGGCGAACCGCTCCCAGACTACATCAAGAACCACCCAGTTTACTATGCAGGCCCCGCTAAAACGCCAGAAGGCATGCCATCCGGTTCGTTTGGGCCAACCACTGCTGGCCGCATGGATGCTTATGTAGATCAGTTCCAAGCTGCTGGTGGCTCCATGGTGATGCTCGCCAAAGGTAACCGCTCAGCGGGTGTACGCCGCGCGTGTCAGGCTCACGGAGGCTTCTACCTCGGTTCCATCGGCGGACCTGCTGCCCGCCTTGCTCAAGACTGCATCAAAAGTGTTGAAGTGGTTGAATATGAAGAGCTGGGTATGGAAGCCGTTTGGAAGATCGAAGTTGAAGACTTCCCTGCTTTCATCGTGGTTGACGACAAAGGCAATGACTTCTTTGAAGAGCTGAACCTGAGCTAAATATTCCAGTGAGATAATATCGAGATTGAAGGGCGTTCTTTGGAGCGCCCTTTTTGTTTCTTGAATTCGTGACAATTTCATTCAATCACAATTCAAATTAGCCACATTCAAGCTTCGTTGATTATATTAATTAGTGTTTTAGCTAGATGCAAATTAAGCTCGAGACGAATGTAAATCAGCTTCGAATGGATCGTGAGTAAATTCCTTTTCCATAAGAAGTATATAGCAGCAGTTGTAGTCTGTATTACTTCAACAATTAATAGATTTGACATTCTAAGCTGCGAGCGTCTCCCTACTCGCTGCATAAATTCCCTCATGCAAACGAGATAAAACAAACAACAATATCCCAGGGGGTATCAATGCGCATACTTATCGCGAGTGTTGCTCTTTGCTTCGCAGCACTATTTACCGGAACTCAGGCAGATGCCGCAGCGTCTGGCAAGTTCTTTGATCATGCATCCAAAAAATGGGTTTCCTATGGTTCTGCTCACCATGGAAAATCCCCAATCAAACGTAAGCAGGTCAGGTATAACGGCTCATACGGCCCGAACACTATTGTGATCAGTACAAAAGATCGACGCCTCTATCATATTCGCGGCAATGGTACCGCGATGGTATACGGTGTTGGCGTCGGCCGTCAGGGTTTCCAATGGTCTGGAACTCATCGAATTACCCGCAAAGCTGAGTGGCCAAGCTGGACACCGCCAAAGGTCATGATTGAGCGTGAACGTCGTAAAGGACGTAACCTGCCTAGCTTCATGAAAGGTGGCCCTAACAATCCACTTGGCGCACGTGCCATGTATATTGGCAGCACCATCTACCGCATTCACGGTTCCAATGAACCATGGACGATTGGTTCGGCGGTCTCATCAGGCTGTATCAGAATGGCGAATGAAGACGTCATTCACCTCTATGACAATGTCAATGTTGGTACGAAGGTGATCGTGCTTCGCTAGACTGCATGGGGCTGGTTCTTTGCCAGCCCTACTTGCTGAGGTCTCTACTCAAACCACGCTCTTGCAGTTCACTCAAATATCGATTCCATAAAAACCCTTTTTGATCATTCATTTCCTGAAAATACGCCCAAGTGAAAATCCCGGTATCGTGCAGATCATCAAATGTCAGCTTAACTGCATAGTTTCCAACCGGATCTACACCAATAATCGTTGTGCCCTGCTTCCCCGCGATCACTTTTCGTTGATCTGGAGTATGCCCTTGCACTTCTGCTGATGGGGACATTACTCGCAGAAACTCCGAGGTAAATGAGACTTCAAGGCCATCATCAAAAGTAATTTCAAGATTTTTACCTTGGTTTTTTAGGTGGATTTGCGTAGGCCAGCGTGTATCCGACATATTTTTTTATCCTTGCCCAAGTTCATGGAACTCAGTATTGATGATTTAGGAATTATACCTGTGGTTCTAAGATATATTTCTAGTTAAATCCACTGGAACTCCTTACTGATGGATTGACGCTAACTCATTGCGTACTACATTAGAATTGTTAAATTCGTCACCTAAAGAGATACGTGAGTGGAGGTTTCCATGGGGCAGTATGCCGAGGACAAACAGCAGGGTGCCCACCCAGCATTGATTGACCCGTTCGGCCGCGCCGTGACGTATCTTCGCGTCTCTGTGACTGATCGTTGTGACTTGCGATGCGTCTATTGCATGTCCGAACACATGACTTTCCTTCCTAAGAAAGACGTTCTTTCTCTGGAAGAGCTGGACCGTCTCTGTACGGTATTCATCGAAAAAGGTGTTCGGAAAATCCGTCTGACCGGCGGAGAGCCGCTGGTTCGCAAGAACATCATGAGCTTCATCCGAGGCCTGAAGCGGCATCTGGATAGCGGTGCGCTTGATGAGCTCACCATTACCACCAACGGCACTCAGCTCGAGCGCTATGCCGAAGAGCTGTATGAAGCTGGAGTTCGTCGCATCAACGTTTCTCTCGACACCTTAAATGCAGAAAAGTTCAAGGATGTCACCCGATGGGGGGATATTCAAAAGGTTTTCGATGGCATCAAGGCCGCTCAGAAAGCCGGTCTTCAAATTAAGCTGAATGCTGTTGCGCTCAAGAACTTCAACGAGAATGAGCTTGTTCCGATGTTGGAATGGGCGCATGAACGTGGACATGACCTGACATTCATTGAGACAATGCCACTTGGTGAGATAGATGGCGACCGGAATGAGCAGTATCTGCCGCTAAGCGACGTGCGTAAGGCACTCTCCGCCAAGTACACACTGACAGATATTCCATATAAAACCGGTGGCCCTGCCCGCTATATGCAGATTGAAGAGACTGGTGGCCGTCTTGGGTTCATCACCCCGATGACGCACAACTTTTGTGAAAGCTGTAACCGTGTGCGTGTGACCTGCACCGGACAGTTATTCATGTGCCTTGGCCAAGAAGATCAAAAGGACTTACGTGCGGCGCTACGAGCATCTGAAGGAAATGAAGTGCTTTCGGAAGCGATTGAATCAGCGATTGCACGAAAGCCAAAGGGGCATGACTTTGTTATCGATCGGGATAACAAATCTGCGACTGGAACGCGTCATATGAGTATGACGGGTGGATGAATTTGTATTTTTAAGGCTGAACTAGAGCTGTACGTAGGTCGGACTGGCTTTCATCATAGTTTTATTTTGTGATGCTTTTCTCATTTCACCAATAGATATTCGCTATAACTGTAATCTCCCTGCTCTCGTTCATGATTAACACACAAAAGAGCCTCGCAGGGAGATTTCTTACTTAAGCTGTTAATCTCTATCTATCCGAGATAGAATATACTCACACTAAATGAAAAAACTAACAGCAAACAGCCAGACCTCATGAAGTTATGTGGTAGATGCTGCATCACCACGGCCAGTCAATCCAGTACTAATAGCCTGGAAAATTTCAGCTATTTCTGTCCCTATTGTTGCTACTGCACCAATAATTACGACAGAAATAAACCCTGCAATCAGACCATACTCAATTGCGGTTGCGCCTGACTCGTCTTTAAGAAACTTAGCAAACATTGTTTTAAACTCCGTATTGAACCCTAGAAGCCCCACTCCTCATCGGGACTAACCGCAACCTAAGCCTTCATTTCTTGCCAATTTATGAATCAAATTTGCAGGGCAATTTAAGTTTGATGGGCATAAGCACTATTATCAGTAGTGCATGGTGAGTTCCACAAATTCAGCATGCACATAATATCATTAACTTATTGATTTAAATATTTTTTTCATTAAGTAAAATTTGCAGCAATGCACTAACTATTTGTTTACTTTATCTATTAGTTGTCAGTTTTCGCAGTGCATAGTTTTATTTCTTTAGCTCAATTCGCTGCTCTCTGTTTCTCTGCGGCTTCGCGTCTTTCCAAAAACCTCTCCACAAGACATGAAATGCGTGGGATCGCGCGTAGCGGCCTTGCATTAAAAGTCTTTGCATTGGCAACTCCGTTGTTTCGGTTTGATTTTGGAAAATCTCTTTCGCCAGAAAGTTCATTATCGTATTCTCCTTGCCACATTTTCGTTGGACAATAGTCTTGTGGCGAAGCCCCTGACAAACGAGTAATTTCAAGTATTCGGATCAGTTTTTTTGAGGCGAAATGCGTTACTCCCTTCCTCCACTCAATTCGTTCAGGGCCTTTGAATGCGTTGCACGGCACATGAGCTTTGCGAAGGCAGCCAATGAGCTTGGGCTTACGCCGTCGGCATTGAGTTATCAGGTCAAGATGCTCGAAGATCAGCTACAGACTCAGTTGTTTACACGTTTGAATCGAGCGATTGAGCTAACTTCAGCTGGGCACCGATTGTTGCCGGGCGTTGAAGCTGGGTTAGAAAACTTCAGCGAGGCTGTTGCACGCATTAAAGGAGTAGATGAGGATAAAGTCCTCGTTATATCCACGGGACCGGGAACAGCTTCCAAGGTTATTGCGCCTCGAATTTATCGCTTCATGGAGGTTTATCCTGAAATCGAACTTCGCATTTCCGCCAATTTGAAGCTCGTAGATTTCTACAGGGACGATGTTGATCTCGGGCTCCGCTTCGGGCGTGGGCCATATCCGGGATTACATATTGATTTTCTAGCGCAAGATTTTCTTACACCCATGTGTGCGCCTCGACTGGCGAATGAAATGAATGAGCCCACCGACCTAAAGAATTTTACCTTGCTTCATGAAGACAGCATGGCGACGTTCTTGAACGCACCGGGATGGAAGGAATGGCTGAAGACTGCAGGAATTTCCAGGACCTCCTGGTCGGAGAAAGGAATGCACTTTTCTCAGATTGATCATGCTCAGGATGCAGCTATTGAGGGGGCTGGTGTTATTCTTGGTCGCAAAGTTTTGTGCGCGCATGACGCACGACTTGGTCTGCTGGCGAAACCATTCGACTTCGAAATTCCTGCAACTGCTCACTATATGCTGGTTGGGTTGGAAAATTCATTTCAGAAACATAAGTGCAAGGCATTCATAGACTGGATAAAGTCGGAACTTAATGAACTATGCCTTTCATAATTGCGTTTCGTAGCACTGAGCACTGCAAACAGAAACGGCAGATGTCAATGAGATGACTACCTGCCGTCTAAGTGAAGCCTTATCAGTCAAGTCAATTTATTGCTAATCAACCAACAACGATTTTAGGTGCTGACCTCGCAGCATCTCTAGTGGGTTGAAGGACGCCCTGCCAAAGGCCAGCAGCAATGATGCCGTAGGCCTTTGAGACTGGACTGTCTGGATTACTCACTGTGATTGGAGTGCCTGTATCAGATTGCTCTCTGATTTCCATTATCAGGGGCACTTCACCCAAGAATGGGACTTTCATCTTCTCAGCTTCTGCTTTTGCACCACCATGACCAAAGATCTCATGCGTGCCACCGCAGTCTGGGCAGACAAAGTGACTCATGTTTTCTACGATACCCAATACAGGGATCGCAACTTTCTCAAACATGGCAATACCGCGGCGAGCATCCAGAAGCGCAAGGTCCTGTGGTGTTGAAACGACCAAAGCGCCTGTCAGAGGTACTTTTTGAGCCATAGTCAACTGAACATCACCCGTTCCTGGCGGGAGGTCAACGATAAGCGCATCCAGCTCACCCCAGTCAACTTCGCGCAGCATCTGATTGAGGGCAGACACCACCATTGGGCCGCGCCAGATCATGGCCGTTTCTTCTTCTACCAGAAAACCAATAGACATCAGCTTGATGCCATGAGCTTCCAAAGGCTTCATAATACGGTTTTCAAGAACTTCAGGCTGTCCAGAGGCTCCCATAAGCTTTGGGATTGATGGGCCATAAATATCAGCGTCCAGCAAACCAACCTTCAAGCCCATTGCAGAAAGTGCAAGTGCGAGGTTGGCTGATGTTGTTGATTTACCAACCCCACCTTTACCTGATGCAACAGCTATAATGTGTTTCACGCCAGGCACTTCCTGCTTTGCTGGCATTGGAGTGCCTTTCGGCGGAGCTTTGCGTGCAGCAGGTGGTGGCGCAGATGGAGAGCCAGGTTGTTTTTCTGCTGTGAGTGCGACAAGGACCGTTTCAGCATCAGGAAGCACCGATACAACCTTCTCAGCAGCCTGACGAAGCCCTTCAAGTTCAGAAGCTCGCTCTGCGGGTACTCTGATTGAAAAGACGACACGGCCATCTGATACAAACAGGTCTGCAACCAGATCCTGATCAACAATGTTGCTCTTGCCATCAGGCGATTTAACCTGTTTGAGCACGTCGAGAACGCGCTCCTGCGTCAACCCAGCCATAGTCTCTTCAGTATCCTTATGGTTCTTGCCTGATGTGAACCCGCCTTTGAGGCGCCCCCACAATCCTTTAGGTCTGTCGTTGTCCATAGTGCACACCCTGTAAAGCTCTGTATTGCAGAGAGGGATAATATGATCTTGAAAACAAATATGCCTGCAATCTGAATGTGCAAGCTTTTGCCGATGGTTCTTTTATAACTTGGTATACTTCTCACGAAGAATAGAGCAATACAGAATTCACCAAAGACGTTCTTTGTCCTTTGCACATTCGCAACCTGTTTTGCCAACTCGGCATGCAATCAGTTGAGCAGAGTTCACGCAAAGTTGAGGTCACCAACACAAATTCACAGATATTTGCGCTTCACGCAAAATCTTTCAATGCAGATAAAACCCAGTGTCTTCTGAGGATTAGCGCACCACCTAGGGGATCCACCTTACGCATTGGGGAACTCGTTTCATGCTCTTGATACATTAGACCCACAAACTGAGCGGAATGCATGGTATTTAGGGACCTAAGAACCCTCTTGTTGCTGCACACAGAAGCAAGAGGATCGGGCGAAATTCATGCTGACAATTCTGTTCTGCATTTTCCACGGGCTAGGAGGCAATCGTGTCTAATCCTATTTTGATGAATCGTCGTAGCGTGCTGGGGGGCATGGCCGCTACCGGTGCCATTGCAATGGTGCATCCATATTCTGTTCTTGCAAAAGAGAACACAGCGCACTTGCGTTTGATGGAAACAACCGACCTCCACGTCCACGTCGCTCCATATGACTATTATGCTGACCGCCCAATGGACACAGCTGGCCTTGCTCGCACAGCAACTATCATCAGAAAGCTGCGCTCTGAAGCAACCAACTCCATGCTCGTTGATAATGGTGATTTCCTGCAGGGCAACCCGATGGGCGATTACATCGCCTATGAGCGCGGCATGCGTGAAGGTGATGTGCACCCGGTCATCAAAGGCATGAACGTACTAGGTTACGACGCTGGCACATTGGGAAACCATGAGTTCAACTACGGACTGGACTTCATGATGAAGGTTCTTTCCGGAGCAAACTTCCCTGTTGTTTCTTCCAATGTTTCCAAAGGTACCACCCTTGCCTCCAATGGCCGTAAGGATGATCTGTTCCTGAAGCCGTACACCATTGTTGAGAAGAAGATCAAAGACGGCGCTGGCATCGAGCACACGATTAAAGTGGGCTTTGTTGGCTTCGTTCCTCCAATGATCATGAACTGGGACTCCCGTCACCTGGTTGGTAAGGCAAACACTCGTGACATGGTTGATGCTGCACGTGCATGGGTTCCTGAAATGAAGGAACAAGGCTGCGATCTCATCATTGCGTTGTGTCACGGCGGTATCGCTGGTGGCGAACATGAAGACGGAGCTGCAAACACTGCGCTACACATCGCGGGTGTTGAAGGTATTGATGCTCTGTTTACGGGTCACCAGCACGATGTCTTCCCGGGGCCTAGCTATGAAGGCATTCCTTGCGTTGATGCTGTCAAAGGCACGCTGCAAGGCAAACCAGCTGCGATGGGCGGCTTCTGGGGTTCTCATCTCGGTGTCATCGATCTGATGATTGAGCGCGATGGCAACAACGGCTGGCGCATTGCAAACTTCACCACAGACGTGCCGTCAATCTATAAGAAAGAAGGTCGTAAGCGGATTCCTCTTGTTTCCAGTGATGAAGAAGTGCTGGCAGCGGTTGAGGATGATCACCAAAAGACGCTTTCTTATGTGCGCCGCGCCGTGGGCAAATCCTCTGCTCCGCTGCATTCCTACTTTGCTCTGGTGGCTGATGATCCGTCCGTTCAGATCGTTTCTAAAGCGCAGACCTGGTACACCAAGGAAATGCTTAAGGACACTGAGTGGGCTGGACTACCAGTGCTTTCCGCTGCTGCTCCGTTCAAAGCAGGTGGTCGCGGTGGTGCGGACTATTACACTGACGTTGCTGCTGGTGATATCGCAATTAAGAACGTTGCTGACCTTTATCTTTACCCGAACACAACACGTGCGGTGTTGATCACCGGTAAAGACGTGAAGGAGTGGCTTGAGCGTTCTTCTGGTATGTTCAACCAGATTGAAGCTGGTAAGAAAGACCAAGTCCTTCTGGATGCTGATTTCCGTTCTTACAACTTCGATGTGATTGACGGTGTTACCTACGAGATCGACCTGACACAGCCTTCCAAGTATGACGGTAAAGGCAATGTTGCGCATCCAGAGTCTAACCGCATCGTGAACCTTCAGTTTGAAGGTAAGCCAATCGATATGGATCAGAAGTTTGTTGTTGCAACCAACAACTATCGCGCTGGCGGTGGCGGTAACTTCCCAGGCATCAATGATGATGTGATCATCTTTGTTGGTCCGGACACAAACCGTGATGTAATTGTTCGGTACATTGTGGACCAAGGTACGATTAATCCATCCGCCGATGCGAACTGGAACTTTAAGCCTGTTGCTGACACCACTGTTCTGTTTGAGACCGGGCCTGCTGCTGAAAAGCACATGAAAGGCGTGAAGGGCGTTCAGATTGAAGCGGCTGGCGAAGGCAAAGACGGTTTTGCCATGTACCGCATCACTCTCTGATTTTCATTGGAGCGTCCTCCGTTCCTATAAACCGGGAGCACTTTGCGAGGATATGTTCTAAGTCAGAGTGACTTACATGACTTTGAGAAGGCGGGGCCATATGCTCCGCTTTTTCTTTTTTCGCAAAAAGCGAGAAGTATCAATGTTTTAAACACTGTATTTTACATTTTTAGAAGAATTTGCTGTCAGGCTTTCATGAACCGGAGGATCTGACAATGAGTGTTACGCAATTATGTTATCGCAGCCGCATTCATTGGCCTGCGCTTCGCTATAGCCTCGATGAAGAAGTCGAGCGGTCGTTGACACGTATTCGGCGCATCAATTCGATGGCAGGCGTTACCGGCGCACTGATCCTGACAGACAATCATGTCTTTCAGCTTTTGGAAGGCCCATGGCCTTTAGTGAAGCGAACGTTTGAGTGTGTGCTTGAAGATAAGCGGCATTCTGATCTGACCGTACTCTCCAATGAAGAGCAGGATTTCAGGCTCTTCCATAATTGCTGGATGCATTTCTGTGACCTTCGTGAGGAAGCAGATAGTCAATATCCCAAGTTTTTCGGCAACCTCCTTGCCCATCCTGACCGCACCTGCAGCGAGGAAGTGATGGAGTTGCTGCTTCTGCTCTCAATGAACATGAGCGAAAGCCAGCTGACCAGCCGCCTTGCACTCATGTAGTCCCAATACTTGTTCCCCAAGGTGGCATGACCACCGCTCCCAAACGCTCTTAAAGGCACCTCTCCTCCCACTGCCTTTAGGAGCGTTTTCTTGTGGTTTGCGACTGGATGCCACTTTGCACCCTGCCCTATCCTGCTTCACAAGTAGCGCTGATGATTTGCGCGTCAGGTCTAAGTGGGAAGTCAGGTATGTCTGTTGAAACAGAGAAGCGAAACAAAGTGATCGGTTGTATCCTCTGCGGTGGGAAGTCCCGACGCATGGGCGGCTCTGACAAAGCATTGCTGGACCTGAATGGCACGGCTTTGTTGGAACATGTTGCATCCCGCTTGCATGGGCAAGTTGTGCAGAGTGTTTTGAGCGTGAATGAGCCAAGCGGCCTTCATGAGAGCCTGGGATTACCGATGCTTACTGATGAGCTTGAAGGCCACCTAGGGCCATTGGCTGGTGTTCACAGTTCATTGAACTGGGTAAGACAAAACGTTCCTGACGCATCTGACGTTGTGACTGTGGCAGTTGATACGCCGTTTTTTCCAACGGATTTAGTGGAGACGCTTGCTGCCAGCAGAATAGCGAATGCAGGCGCCCCGATCATTTGCTCCAGCGGTGGGCGAGACCACTTTGCATTTGGCCTGTGGTCTGTGGCCTTAGCAGATCCTTTAAAAGAGTACCTTTTGAAGGGTGGTCGCAGCATCAAAGGCTTTTTTAAAGACTATCCGCCCGTCATCGTGGAATTCGAACTTCAGAACGCGGTTGATCCCTTCTTTAACATCAACACACCGGAAGATATTCCCGTTGCACTTGAGCATATTGCTCAATTACAGGTGCAATAGTCGTCAAAACGGTCAGATGCCTGTGAGATCTTTGATTTTTGCCAAATCCTAAGGCGTGACTCTGATAAATAAAGAACCACGCCCACTCAAGTTTCCGGAATAGACATGAACACGAAAACGCCCAGTCTGAGCTTTGACGAAGCCCTTTCTCATTTGCGAGGTTTAGGTCGCTGCAAAGTCACTGCAGAAGAAACATCGCTTTACGAGGCGTATGGCCGTGTTCTTGCGGAAGATATAATTGCAACCTGCGACCTTCCTCCGCTTGATAACTCTGCGATGGATGGCTACGCAATTGCGCAAGGTGGATCCGAGCAGACATCTTTTGCAGTGGTGATGGAGATATTTGCTGGTTCCATGCCGGAAACATCGCTTAAGGCTGGCGAAGCTGCGCGGATCTTTACAGGTGCGCCTGTTCCGGAAGGTGCTGATTTTGTGGTGCCGCAGGAAGATTGCTCTGAGAGCGAAAGTGGTGGTGGGCGGCACGTAAAGCTCTCTCGGAGCTATCCGATTGGCTGCAATATCCGTCGCAAGGGTGAAGACCAGACCAAAGGCGCGCCTATTGTTAAGGCGGGTACCGTGCTGCGCCCACAAGAGATTGCTGCAGCAGCCTCCATAGGCATTGGCCAACTCCAAACGTACCGGCGACTGAAGGTTGGTGTGTTCTCAACGGGAAATGAACTGATCCGCCCGGGGACAGCGCGGAAGGACGGGCAGATCTTTGATGCAAACCACTTCCTGCTGCGCGGGATGCTTGCCAATTTGCCGGTCGAACTGGTGGATCTCGGCATTTTGGCGGATCAGCGTGATGTTGTTGAAGCAGCGTTAGAAGCTGCCTCTAAAGACTGTGATGTGATCTTGACCTCTGGCGGTGCTGGTGGTGGTGACAAGGATTTCGTTTCAACCACACTTTCCAAACTTGGCAAGACTACTTTCTGGCACCTGGCCGTTAAGCCCGGGCGCCCATTCATGGTAGGCGAGTTGCCTGATTGCGTGTTTATCGGATTGCCCGGCAATCCAGTTGCTGCAACGGTCGCTTTTGCGTTTCTCGCACGCCCGTTGATTGAAGCGCTTGCCGGGGCTGACTTCATTGAAGCACCGCGCCAATACATTGCTGCAGATTTTGAGATTTCAGACCGCAAAGCCGGACGCCGTGAGTTTTTGCGCGGGCGCCGTGTGACTGAAAATGGCGCTCTTAAACTGACCAAGTACCACAGTGATGGATCAGCCTTGTTATCTTCTTTGACTTTCGCCGATGGCTTTATTGAGTTGACAGAAGATATGACATCTGTTCGCGAAGGTGATCTAGTTCCGTTCATCAGCTTTGATGAAATTGGCCTTAGGTAACTCTGCTGGCTCGCATTTTCAGAATCGCGTGCGAGCCATTTTTCCACGCCTAGATCACTGGTTGTAATTTTAACAAGTTTGCCCTCAAAGCTGCGAAATATTGCAAGATATTACCGCGAAGCATCGTCATTTTGCTATTAATTAGCCTAATATGCCCAGTATATAGGTTGATCTACGGATACTTTTAGTGAAACATAAGCTCCGGTTATGCAGGGGCCTACCTTAAGAAACCCTGCCAAGATAATTAATTCGGGGACATAATATGCGTATTATGCGTTTGGCAGCAGTAGCAGCAATTGCGTTGGCAGCAGTTTCTGGCGCGGAAGCAAAAGAATGGACAAAGGTTCGCATGGGCACCGAGGGCGCCTACCCTCCATTCAACTATACCACCGCTGACGGAACACTGACTGGCTTTGACATTGAGATTGGGAATGCTCTTTGTGACGAGCTGAAGCTTGAGTGTACATGGGTTACTCAGGACTGGGATGGCATCATCCCTGGTCTGGTTGCTGGCAAGTACGACACCATCCTTGCGTCTATGTCCATCACGCCAGAGCGTATGGAAAAGATCTCCTTCTCTGAGAAGTACTACAACACTCCTCCAGGCATCGCAGTACGCAAAGATTCCGAGCTGAGTGAAGCCTCACCAGAAGGCCTTAAAGGCGTTCGTCTTGGCGCACAGGGTAGCACCACGCACTCTCAGTTCGCTGAAGAGATCCTGAACGGTTCCGACGTTGCTCTTTACCCAACTTCTGAAGAGTACAAGCTGGATCTGGAAAATGGCCGTGTTGACGCTGTTGTTGACGACGTGATGGCTCTGGAACAGTGGATCAGCTCTGACAAAGGTTCTTGCTGTAAGATCCTTGGCACCATGCAGTCTGTTGAAGAGATCCACGGTAAAGGCGCAGGCATCGGCGTTCGTAAGGGCGACGAAGATCTTGCTGCTCTGTTCACCAAGGGCATCGCTGCACTGCGTGCTAACGGTAAATACAAAGAAATCAACGACAAGTACTTCAAGTTCGACGTTTACGGCGAATAAGAATAACTTGGCGCTCAGCTGATTTATCAGCTGACGGATTTGAGACCCTCGGGTGTTTAGACACCCGAGGGTTTTCTTTTGCCATTTTGACCATCCAAAGTCGCCAGTTTGGCAAATTGACCAGTTTCAGCTCTCAAAATGACAAATCACTATTGATTCCGAGAATACTCATTTCCGCACTTCAGAGCGTTAGGAGACATAGTTTTCTCACTCAGCTTAGAATACCGGAGAAATATTTCTTCCACACAACTCGTCAATTTAACGGATATCACTTCACAATAACGGCATATGGTGCATTTTTCTTCCGATATCTCCGTTATTTCAGTTGAAGTCCTGCGCATTTTTTATAGTGTCCTTGGCAACAAATGCAGAGCACAACCAAAACAACCACTCTGCCAAAAAGAACAAGGATGCACGGATGTCTTTTGCCCGTATCGCGCTTGCGACACTTATGAGCTTCACTGCTGCTTCAGCCCTTCAGGCAGATGAGATCACCAAACTGCGTATTGCGACAGAAGGCGCTTACCCTCCCTTCAACTTCACAGGTTCTGACGGTGTTCTGACTGGTTTTGACGTTGAAATCGGCAATGCTCTTTGCGCAGAGATGAAGATTGAGTGTGAGTGGGGCACGCAGGAATGGGATGGCATGATCCCGGGTCTGGTTGCTGGAAAGTACGATGCGATCATCGCCAGCATGTCCATCACGGAAGAGCGTCTTGAGCGTATTTCGTTCTCTCGCAGCTATTACAACACACCCTCAACCATTGCAGTGCCTAAGGATTCTACAGTTTCCGAGATCACTCCTGAAGCACTGGAAGGCCTACTGATTGGCGCACAGGGCGGCACCACGCACTCTGTTGTGGCGGAAGAGATCTACTCCGATGCTGACGTGTCATTGTACCCAACCTCTGAAGAATACAAGCTGGACATCGAAAACGGTCGTCTGGATGCTGTGATTGATGATCTCGGTGTTTTGCAAAGCTGGGTGGATTCAGAAGCAGGCTCTTGCTGTAAAATCATCGGCTCTCTGCCAATTCAGCCTGAGCTACACGGCCAGGGCATCGGTGTAGGCGTTCGTCAAGGGCAGGAAGAGCTGGCAGATCGCTTCTCACAAGCTATTCTCGCCATTCGTGAAAACGGCACCTACAAGACGATCAATGACAAGTATTTCTCTCAGGACGCTTTTGGCGAGTAACAGCTGAAACGAGGCAAGAAAGCATCGAGGCTGGGGAAAGTTTCTGTGATGCATCACCGTTTTGTAGAACAACGATGCTCAAAACTGATCAAAATGGAAACTTACCCCTCTCAAGATGGAATGAATTGGCTATTTTCTGCCGACACCCCTACTCAAATAGGTTGAAATTTTCTTTCTTCCATTTAAATATGCGCCCCGGCTGTGCAGGGAGCCATCTTGATGACCCCTGCCAAGAATTTACAAAGGGGAATACAAATGGGCTTCATGCGCTTTGCCACTGTTGCAACACTCGCACTTCTTGCTTCAACTCAGGTTCAGGCAAAGGAATGGACCAAAGTCCGAATTGGTACTGAAGCCTCGTACCCTCCATTTGCCTACACCACTGCCGATGGCAAGCTGATTGGCTTTGAGATTGAACTGGGCAACGCGCTTTGCGCTGAACTGAAGGTTGAATGTGAATGGATGCCGGTTGACTGGGATGGATTGATCCCGGGCCTCGTTGCAGGCAAGTACGACACGATCATGGCATCCATGTCCATCACACCAGAACGGAAGCAACGCATTCAGTTCTCTGAGAAGTACTACCAGACCCCTCCGGGAGTGGCAGTACCAAACGATAGCAAGATTACCGAAGCCTCCATTGAAGGAATGTCTGGTGCTCTTGTAGGCGCGCAGGTTGGCGCGACACACGCAGTGTTTGCTGAAGACATTTTGACTAAATCAGAAGTGTCTCTGTACCCTACTGCTGATGAATATAAACTCGATTTGGAAAGTGGTAGACTTGATGCTGCAGTTGATGACGTAGTTGTTCTTTCTGACTGGCTGAAGTCAGAGGAAGGCAATTGCTGTAAACTGCTCGGTACCATGTCACCTATTCCAGAGATACATGGTGAAGGCGTTGGTGTAGGCGTTCGTAAGAACGACCAAGACTTGGCAGACCTATTCTCCAAAGCGGTTATTGCTTTACGTGAGAATGGAAAGTACAAAGAGATCAACGATAAATATTTCGACTTTGACGCCTACGGAGAGTGATGGCGTCAAGCTGCAATACACTCTGACGGCGGGACCAGTTTCCCGCCGTTCTAAAAAGAATAGGGGCAATCCCCGTAATGAATGAAATTTTCACACTCTTGTCCTTTGGGGACATGGGCTGGGGAGACGAGATAGCACTTGGCGTTGTCATGACCGTCTCTCTTGCGTTAGCAAGCCTTCCCATTGGCTTGCTTTTAGGTTTTCTGCTGGCGCTTGCGAAGAAGTCCGAAGAGCCTTCTCTTCGCGCTGCAGCCAACATTTACACTACAATTTTTCGGGGACTTCCCGAGCTTCTTACCCTTTTCCTTGTCTATTACGGTGGTCAGATCCTCATCCAGCAAGTGCTTGCACTGTTCGGGGAATTCTATTTTGAAGTGAACGCGTTTCTGGCGGGTATGATTGCCTTGTCACTTGTGTTTTCTTCCTACGCCTCCGAAGCTTTCCTTTCTGCGTTCCGCGCGATCAACAAAGGCCAGTACGAAGGCGCTAATGCGCTCGGTCTGGGATACGTACAGACCATGCGTCTGGTTATCCTGCCGCAGCTCGTTCGCTTGTCTTTGCCTGCGTTGAGCAATCTATGGCTCATTCTGCTGAAGGAGACTTCTCTGGTCTCCATTATCGGTCTGGCGGACATTATTCGCTATTCCAATATGGCAGCGCGTACCACCAAAGAGCCATTCCTGTTCTTTGCAGTGGCTTGTGCGATCTATCTTGTTTTGGCGATCATTTCTTCCGGTGGTATTTCCCGTCTGGATGCATGGGCTAAACGCGGGGAGACCCCTAGATGAGTGATGTTTCTATCGGCGCTCCGGGAAGCTACGTTCAATCTCAGACAATTCAGGCGAAAGCCCCTCCTCCGTCTCCGACGTCCCGTCCGTGGACACCAACGCGCATTGTTGGCACCACCTGGCTGACACTTTGGATTGCGGGTGGTCTGGGTATCGTATGGTTCCTGTTGAATTCCAACAGCGTTGCATTGGTGTTTGGCGGTGATGGCCTTCTGCCTGTTTCCCTCACCCACAATGCGAAGTTCCTGACCAAGTACGGTGAGAAGTTCGTTTCAGGCTTCATCATCACCCTGAAGCTTGTTGGCCTTTCCATGCTGCTGGGCGTTTTGCTTTCCATTCCGATGACCTTCATGCGGATGAGCAAGAACCGTATTCTGGGCGGCATTGCATACGGTTACGTCTACTTCTTCCGCGGCACGCCGCTGCTGGCTCAGGTGTTTCTTATCTATTACGGCGCTGGTACCTTCCGTGTTCCGTTGCAGTCCGTTGATCTGTGGTGGTTCTTCCGGGATGCATGGAACTGTGCAGTGCTTGCGTTCACGCTGAATACAGCCGCTTATCAGGTAGAGATCCTGCGTGGTTCCATTGAGAACATCGCGAAAGGACAGTGGGAAGCAGCTGCTGCGCTTGGTCTGCCGAAGTGGGTGACCTTTTGGAAAATTATTCTTCCGCAGGCTCTGATCGTTTCTCTGCGTCCATACGGCAATGAGATCATCCTGATGATCAAAGGTTCCGCGATTGTGGCGATCATCACTATCTATGATCTGATGGGTGAAACGCGTCGTGCCTTTTCACGGACCTACGACTTCCAGGCCTATGTTTGGGCTGCGATTGCCTACCTTGTGATGGTGGAAGCATTGCGCCGGGCGTGGGACCGTATTGAGGCTCGCTTGACGCGCCATCTGAAAAGATAAACCAATAGGCCGAGACAAATACTTGAAAGCGCAGGTCCAAAAGCCTGCGCTTTTTTCATTGATAGACCTCGTGAATTTACGTGGTATCTGCTGGTGAAGCTGGTAGTGTTGCTGCGCTCTGATTCAAGATTATAAGGATAGTCCGATGGCAAAGGTCGCGTTTATTGGTTTGGGTGTTATGGGATACCCAATAGCGGGTTTTCTGGCCTCACGTGGTGGGCATGACGTTACCGTTTACAACCGGACAACAGCCAAAGCAGAGGCATGGGCCAAGGAATACGATGGCTCCTTCGCTCTGACCCCTCAGGAGGCCGTTGAGGGCTGTGACGTTGTTTTTGCTTGTGTTGGCAACGACAACGACCTGCGCTCTGTTACGACCGGCGAGAACGGCGCATTTCACGGCATGAAGGCTGGCGCTATCTTCGTAGACCATACAACGGCTTCTGCTCAGGTGGCCCGCGAGCTGGATGAAGCTGCACGTAAGGGGGGATTTTCTTTCCTTGACGCGCCTGTGTCTGGTGGGCAGGCAGGTGCTGAGAACGGTGTCCTGACTGTTATGATTGGCGGGGAGGAAGAGGTCTTCAATCGCGCAAAACCATTCATCGATTGCTTTGCAAAGTTTGCGGGATTGATGGGTCCGGTTGGTGCAGGTCAGCAGACCAAGATGGTCAATCAGATCTGTATTGCTGGTCTGGTACAGGGTCTATCTGAGGCAATTCATTTTGCACAGAAGTCAGGCCTTGACGTTGAGAAAGCCATTTCAGCGGTACGTGGCGGGGCTGCACAGTCCTGGCAGATGGAGAACCGTTGGGAGACCATGCGTGAGGGAGAGTTCGAGCATGGCTTTGCAGTGGACTGGATGCGCAAGGATCTGAAGATCTGTCTTGAAGCTGCTGACGAGGTTGGTGCACGCTTGCCGGTGACAGCGCTGGTGGATCAGTTCTACGCAGAGGTTCAAGGCATGGGCGGCAATCGCTGGGATACCTCCAGCCTGATTGCCCGGCTGAACAACGCCGACAAGAAATAAAAAAACACAAAGCCCCGATCAGATGACCGGGGCTTTTTTAGTTCTCAGCTTTGGCGAACAGGTCCTATGACATGTTTGCTTTTGGCTTTTCGGCGATGATGTAAGAGAGCGGCAGTTCAGTGGTGTACTTGATCTGCTCCATCGCAAAGGACGTGGACACGTCTGCGATATTTACCTTTGCAATCAGTCGCTTATAGAAATCATCATAAGCATCAATGTCTGGAACGGCAACGCGCAGCAGGTAGTCTACCTGTCCGGCCATACGGTAGAATTCCACCACTTCTGGGAACTCTCGGATGACATCTGCAAATTTGCGGAGCCAGTCGTCGGTGTGTTCGTTGGTGGTGATGGCGACGAAGGCGGTGACTTTGGCGTTGACCTTCTTTGGGTCAAGCACTGCGACGCGGCGGGTGATGACCCCGTCCTCTTCCATCTTCTGGATACGACGCCAGCATGGGGTGGTTGATAAGCCGACGCGGCGACCGATCTCAGCTACGGGAATGGTGCTGTCTTCTTGTAGAATGGACAGAATGCGACGGTCGATCCTATCGATCATATTATACCCCTATCTCCCACCGGAATTATTGTTTGGCGCAAAATCATTGCAGGAAGCATAAGGTCATGTGAAATGTTATTCCAGCTTCAAACAGCAAGATTTATGCAGGAATATAGGTTTTCGTTCTACACACTATTAATTTCATGAAATTTATTTTCATCAAGATAGATTTCAGCAGGAGCCAAAGAAAACCAATCCCATATTCATAGGCACATAAAAAAAGAATCTCTCAAATCAGCTCAAAAGACGGCTTACTTCTTCTTTCAGGAGCGGAAGCAGCTCATTCTCGAACCAAGGATGTTTTTTTATGTGGGCATTGTTGCGCCAGGATGGATGGGGGAGCGGGAGAACACGAGGGCCGAGGCCTTTGGCGTGACGCTCTACCGTCCTATCCCAGATTGATCGAAAATCAGCAATTGTTTCCCAAAGGCGTTTTTTGGTGAGCTCGGGCATGTGATAGGCCTGTGCGTAACCACCTATTGCCAGCAGTGTTTCAATCTGCGGCATATTGCTGAATATTTCTTGATGCCAGGTTTTCTTGCATTCCGGCCTTGGTGGCTTATCGCCCCCTTTTGAGTCCAAGCCCGGAAAACACAGGCCCATGGGGATAATTGCAAGTTTGGCGGGGTCGTAGAAGACCTCTTCACCTATGCCCATCCAGTCGCGCAGGCGATCTCCTGATGGGTCTGTAAACGGTTTTCCAGAGGCGTGGACGCGCGTTCCCGGAGCCTGACCGCATATGGCGATGCGAGCCGTTGAGGACAACACAACAACGGGCCTTGGCTCGTGAGGCAATGGTTGGCGGATAGGCTGCTCCACACAGACCCTGCAAGCGGCGATGCGCTCTCTTAAGCGCTGGAGGTCTCTTTCATCACCTGAAGCGCTGCCTGCACTCCCGGACGCTCTGTCATCATTGAATACCATCTACGCAGATTACCAAGTTCCTCAGGGACTTGCAGCTTAATTACGCGGGCAAAGTTGATTGCTGCGAATAATGTGATGTCAGCAATTGAATACCGATCACCAGCAACAAACCGATTGCTTGCCAGCTGCGCATCAAAAATGGCAAGCGTTGCAAGCGCTTTTGGCCTGTTCGCCTCGCCCCATTCTTTAACCTGTGGCTGCTCAAGCGGTGCCATGGCTGGATTGGTGTGGCGGAAGACCTGAGCGACTTCGTTCAATAAGCCCAGATCGGCACGCCTGTTCCACATCTCAATCAGCGCCCTGTCCTTGGCCGTCTGGCCCAGCAAAGGCTTGAGTGGGTTCATTTCTTCTATGTAACGACAAATGGCACAGCTTTCGGATATCGCTGTTCCATCCTCCAGCACGAGTACGGGCAATCGCTGAAACGGATTGATCGCTTTAAACTCATCTGCCTTCAATTCGCCATGCATGAAATCTACGTAGGCAGTGTTAACCTTAACGCCCTTCTCAGCAAGGAACAGAGTGACGCGAAAAGGGTTAGGCGCTTGCCTATGGCTATAAAGTTTCAACGGTGCCTCCCAACAACCACGAGCTGTTGCCCCTACAATCTAAAAGAGAAACTGTCCCAAAATGGGGCGAAAACCTAGCATTTTTTAGACCCTGTAAACCCAACATTAACCTTATGAATCAGAGCAATCTTAAGAGATCATGTTCATTCTGGTCAAAAGAGCAAGTATCCCGTCAATCTATTGGCACACAGAGGCCGAGAATACATGAACAACGGATCGTCGCAGAATAGTAAGGACAAAACAACTATTAATCGTGCCCGAGCAAATCGCCGGCGCGAGGTTGCACGTACCGTAACGGATGCTCGCGAACGTCTTGGCACCGTAGAGGGCGTGCGACCCAGTTTTGAAGCTGATCTTATTTTGATGTTCGTGAAGAACAGATTGTCGGTGGCCTACGCCATGCCGATGATCGCCATTGTGGCTGCGACCATCTCAAGTGTATGGCTTCCTGTGGAAGTGGCCGGAGGCTGGCTTGCGGCCATGCTGATCGCTCACTCCCTTATTCTTCTTTCTACAAAACGAATGGAAAAAAGCTTAGCTCAGGAAGGTGATCTGCGCTCAATTCGCAGAGAGCTTTTTGCCGGCGACATGCTCTATGGCATTGTTTGGGCTATCTTTTTTATCGGCAACCTGCAATTCAACACGGATTATGGGTTTGGCGTCTTCCAGTTCGCGACCATGCTGATCGTCATTGCCATGGCGACCATGTTGTCGTCCCCTCTCCCCGGCGCTTTGCTGGCTGCCACTGCCCCGATTACGGGGGCACTGATCTTCAGTTTCTGGCAGTATGACAGCATGCCTCATTACGCGATGGGGATGATGGCGATTGGGGCGCAGTTGTTCTTTTATATCCTCAGCAAGCAGTTGCATAACTCTGCTTTGACCTTGCTGGAATACCGCGCTGAGAAGGACCACCTGATCTCCGAGATGGAACAGGTGAATGCAATTTCTCAGGAAGCACGACGCCGTGCTGAGGAAGCGAACCTCGCCAAAACACGTTTTCTTGCGACAATGAGTCACGAATTACGCACACCTCTGAATGCGATTCTCGGGTTCTCCGAGGTGATGAAGGACGAAGTTCTTGGCCAGATGCACAACAAGACCTATCTGGATTATTCCAAGGATATCAATCAGTCCGGTGAGCATCTGCTCAATCTGATCAATGAGATTCTGGACCTGTCGCGCATTGAGGCAGGCCGTTATGAGTTACAGGAAGAGCCTATCTGTTTGCGGGATGTGGCAGCGGCCTGCAAGCACATGATGCATTTGCGGGCAGCGGCTAAAAACATCGAAATCCATGAGGTCTATGAGAAGGGCCTGAGCAAAGTCTGGGCAGATGAAAAAGCGCTGCGCCAGATGGTGCTGAACCTTTTGACCAACGCCGTGAAGTTTACGCCGCCTGAGGGGGAAATCTCCATACACGTGGGCATTGATGGTGCTGGTGGTCAGTACATCAGTGTGAGCGATACTGGTGCTGGCATCCCTGAGGAAGAGATCCCTGTGGTGTTACAGGCTTTTGGTCAGGGCACGCAGGCCATTCAGGATGCAGAGCAAGGCACTGGCCTTGGTCTTTCCATTGTGCAGGCACTGGCGCACATGCATGAAGGCGAGTTCAAGCTTGCCTCCAAACTGCGAGAAGGAACGCAGGCGACAATCTCCCTACCCGCCAAGCGCGTGTTGAGCCATATCGACCCGATCCCAACACCAGACCCGAGTACACGCAAGGATAGAGAACCCTTGCTTCGTGCAGGTTAAGGGTATATGTTCTTAATTTGTTCTAGATGCGTATATTGGGGGAAATGTATGCTTCGTGGTTCATGCCACTGCGGTGCGGTTAAGTTCGAATTTCGTGAAAATCCAGAATGGCTTACAGAGTGCAACTGCTCTGCCTGTCGTCGGTACGGCACCATTTGGGCACACGGATCGCCCAGGAACGTGACCATTGAGAAAGCTCCGGATGCGACATTCACCTACGTTTGGGGTGATAAGATGATTGCATTCCATACCTGCAAAACCTGCGGAAATACCACTCACTGGTCCGATCTGGATGAGGACTATGACCGCATGGCGGTCAATACCCGTCTTGTGCCGTTTGAGGATGTGAAAGACATCCCTATCCGCCATCTTGACGGTGCTGATACTGGGCAGTTTCTGGATTAAACCCCATTCATTTTCAGCGAGATCCCGCGACTTGTTTTGCCTTGTGTTTGCGGAATAACGCTTCAATCATTTACCGGGAGAAACATATGCTACGTGGCTCATGCCATTGCGGTGCAGTTAAGTTTGAATTTCGTGAAAAACCAGAGTGGCTGACAGAGTGCAATTGCTCTGCCTGTCGTCGCTACGGCACCATCTGGGCGCACGGTTCGCCCAAGAACGTGAGCATTGAGAAAGAGCCGGACGCGACCTTCACGTATTTGTGGGGTGACAAGGGCCTTGAGTTTCATACCTGCAAAACTTGCGGGAACACCACGCACTGGGCGCCGGTTGATCCTGACGGGGATAAAATGGCGGTGAACACACGGCTGGTGCCTGCCGAGGATGTGAAGGACATCCGTGTGCGCCACTTTGACGGCGCTGATACATGGCGCTTTGTCGATTAACGCGGCTCATCAAACCCACGTTTGCGTTGCTATGTGCATTGGTTTGAAAGGAACGCGTTTTTCCTGCGTTATTTACTGAAAACGACAAAGGCCGCCTTACTCCGTGGAGTTGAGGCGACCTTTTTCAATTTATCCCCCTCCTCAGAAGAGGGGCTATTCTCATATTAGTCCTGAGCTGCAACGCCTGCATCAGCGAAGGTCGCCATGCCTGCGTGGGTCGCTGCAGCTGCCTTGATGATGCCTGCTGCGATTGCTGCACCAGAACCTTCACCCAGACGCATGCCCAGATCCAGAAGAGGCTTGCCACCCATCTCGGTCAGGGCGCGGCGGTGTGCAGGCTCAGCGGAAGCATGAGAGAACACGCAGTGCTCCAATGCGGTCTTATCCATCTTATAAAGGATGGCAGCTGCGGCGGAGGTGACGAACCCATCAACAACAACAGGAACCTGCTGCATGCGTGCTGCCAGAATAACACCTGCCATTGCTGCGATTTCGCGGCCGCCGATCCGGCGCAGAACTTCCAGAGGCTCCACTTTGCCCGGACCGCCGATCCGCTGCACAGCTTGCTCAACAACAGCAATCTTGTTTTTCAGCGCATCGCCCTGAACACCAGTGCCCGGACCAACCCATTCTTCTGCAGTGCCACCGAACAGTGCGTAGAAGATAGCGGCAGCAACAGTGGTGTTTGCGATGCCCATTTCGCCAAGGCAGAGCAGATCAGTCCCGCCGGAGATCGCTTCCATGCCGAAGGCCATGGTTGCTGCGCACTCGGATTCTTCAAAGGCGTCTTCCTCGGAGATGTCCGGGGTTGGCATTTCGAGCGCCAGTTCAAACACTTTGAGGCCGAGATCATAAGCAATGCAAAGCTGGTTTACGGCTGCGCCGCCCGCTGCAAAGTTGGAGACCATCTGCGCGGTCACTTCTTTCGGGAACGCGGAAACGCCTTTGTCAGCAACGCCATGGTTTGCAGCGAACACAGCAACCAGCGGACGAGTGACCTTTGGCATTGGCATGCCCTGCCAAGCTGCCAGCCATTCCACGAGCTCTTCCAGACGGCCCAAAGACCCAAGAGGCTTCGTCAGCTGCGCATCGCGTTTCTTCACTGCCTCAATAGCTTCAAGGCTTGGACCGGGCATTGCGCCCACCAGGTTTCTGATATCATCGAATGGCAGTGCAGACGTTGCAAGAGACATACGCTTCTCCGAACTTAAAGCAGTTCTCATTCAGGTTGGATCGGTTGAACTGCTTTAGCTTTTGTTTCCGCGTATCTTTGATCCGAAAACCGGTTTCCACTTTTCGGAGATACGCATTAGTTGACCCGCAAAATGAATTTTTGCGCTTTGTTGATTGCGCAGATCTATAAGCCACCGGAAGCAGAATACAAATGAGACTTATCAACTATTTGTGGTTTCCACGGCTTTGCAAACTACAAATTGTTGATTTAGAGCTTGCGCATTCATGCGCCGTGCTCTGAAATCTCTGTGTTTGAGCGAATTCTTGTCATTTGATTGAAGCAATCAAATGGAACGCGCTTTAACTGAATCCAGCGGTATTTCATGCCGGTTTCATTTCTGTGAGAACCCATCATGTCCGACGACAAACATTCAGAAGATTCTCTTAGGTCCTCCTCTTCCATTTTAGCCGAGGTGGCTGAACTGGTGCGCTTCTTCTCCCGCATTCCCTTGCCGAAACTGGGAAGCTGGGATGACCTGAACACGGCACCTGATTTTCGGATGCGCGCACGCAGTATTCCGCTGGCGGGAGTCATCATTTCGCTGCCAAGTATGCTGGTGCTGCTCGTGCTTGCCCAAAGCGCCCTGTCGCCTGCCATTGTGGCGTTGCTGGCGGTGGCTGTGGCCGCAGCTGTTCAGGGCTGCCTGCATGAAGATGGCCTTTCTGATGTGGTTGACGGGTTCTTTGGAGGTCATACGGCTGAGCGACGGCTTGAGATCATGAAGGACAGCCGTATTGGTGCTTTTGGCACCGTGGCGCTTGTGCTTTCCCTCAGCTTGCGCTGGCTGCTTCTTTCCATGTTGCTGGAGAGGTTTGGCGGCATGGGCGCGGCGCTTGGTTATCTGGCCGCGGAAACGACTGGCCGGCTTGGCATGATCTGGATCTGGAACACAATGCCGCCTGCTTACCATGGCGGGCTTTCCACCCGCTTCGGCATTCCGCAGAACAGTGCGGTTTCCTGGGCTGCGGGCTTTGCCTTGCCGCTGTTGGTCATCAGCTTGTTTTACCTGAGCTTCTGGCAGGTGGCGTTTGGGGCAGCCTTCAGCTTTGTGGTGGTGGGTGCCTTGGCAAAATTATCTCTGGCAAAAATTAAGGGCATCACGGGTGATGTTTTGGGGGCTGCACAACAAGTTGGCTCACTGGGCTTCCTGCTGGGCGTCCTTTCTCTTTAGAGCCTGCTGCATCTTGCTGCCTGAAAACCGAAGCGGCACGCTAAGAAACCATCATTGTGCAATCATTTGCTAGCATTTTAGCTTTATTCTACGCGCATTGACTGCCTAGAACGCGAGAGACCCACTGATTGAACCATACGGGCCCGGAGAAACCATGACGCCTTCTTTTGCTTGCGCACTGTCTGCATTAAAACGAGTTGCCACCATTGCGCTGGCCGCTGCTGTCCTTGCTGGTTGTGCCTCGCGGCCCGGACCGGATGCCTTGCGTGTTTCCTTGGAAGAAGCGCCGGGGACCAGAGAAGTCAGTATGCTCATCGCCACCACGCGTGCGCGCTCTGACGTACCTCATGAGTTCTACTCTTCGAAGCGTTCTGAAAAACTGGATTTTGGGTCGGCGACCATTTCCATTCCGCCATCCCACGAACCAGGACGGATCGCATGGCCCTCTTCGCCTCCGGGTAACCCGAACACTGATTTCGTGGTTCGCCAAGCCTCTTACATCGATGGAAATGCCGCGTTTCAGCAACAGATAAACCGCGAGCTTGCAATGCGCTCCGGAAAAGAGCGTGAGGCCGTGCTGTTTATTCATGGATACAACACCCGCTTCTCTGAGGGTGTTTTCCGATTGGCACAGATGGCAGCTGATGCAAAAGAGAAGCGCTTGCCTATTCTGTTCACCTGGGCCTCAGCCGGTTATCTCACAGACTACATTTACGACACCAACAGCGTTGCCATTGCACGAGATGGGCTGGAGAAAGTCCTTATAGATCTGACGAACTCCAGTGCACAACGCATTACCATTGTGGCGCACTCTCTTGGCAACCTGTTGCTGCTGGAGACCTTGCGACAAATGGAGCTTCAGGGCAAAGGGCTTTTAAAGAACAAAAAAGTCACCGTTGTCATGGCCTCTCCTGACATTGATATTGATGTTTTCGAAACAATGATTACCTCTCTTGGGTACAGAGCAAACCCTGTTTTTGTTCTGGTCTCGCGTGATGACCGGGCGCTGCGCTTCTCTCGCAGGCTTGCTGGCGGTAAAGCGCGTGTTGGTGATGTGGAAGACGACGAAAGGCTGACGAAACTTGGCATTGTTGTTATTGATCTGACAGAGGTAGAGTCACAAGATTCGATCAACCATGACAAATATGCGCAGCTTGCTCAGTTTGGCCCTCAACTTGTCAAAGCACTTGAGCAGGGTAAGCAGAACAGAAGCAAACAAGGTATTGGCGGGCGCCTTGGCAATGCCGGACGCAGCTTTACCGAGTTCCTTGGCCACACAGCCAAGATTGTGGTGAGCACACCCGGATCAGTTTCAACGCGCCCTTAAGACGCGCGTTGGAGCCCCAACGATATTGTAGGACTTTATTTTGTCAGTCACTTTAGAACCACCAGCCAGCCCTTGTTTAAAACTGTGTAAGCTGGATGAAGACCGGACGATGTGCGTGAGCTGTTGGCGTCTTTTGAGTGAGATTGCCGGATGGGGGTCCCTCTCCGCGCAAGCTCAACATGATGTGCTGGCAAAACTCCCTGCCCGGAAAGCCCGATTTCTGACAGTAACACAGGAGGATGTTCAATGCGCTGGACGATAGGCCTTGTCATCCTTATTGGCGCAATGGTGATTGGCGTTGCGACTGGATACCTTGGAACACCCGAGTTTTTAGGCGACAAGTTTCAGGAGGACGGGCCGCGCCTCGTTGCCCTGCTCGCCATGGGGATTGTGATTGGGATGGGTGTGCTGATCCGCCGCCCGAAATTTCGCGAAGTTTTTGGCGCAGTCGTCTTCTGGGGTGGTTTGGCGCTGCTGCTGATTATCGGCTACTCGTACCGCTATGAATTGATAACCGTTCGTGACCGTGTGATGTCCGAGTTGTTCCCCGGCTCCATCTCGCAGACAGCAAGCGGCGAGTTGGTGATCTCTCGCGGCATCAACCATCAGTTCTTCATTGATGCGCAGGTGGATGGCACCTCTGTCGACATGCTGGTGGATACGGGCGCGTCCCATATCACCCTTTCTTATGGCGATGCCCGCCGGGTTGGCATTGATACGCAAAACCTATCCTTCACAACGCCGGTTTCTACTGCCAACGGCATGGGCTTTGTGGCCCGTGTGCGCTTGCAGGATATGCAGATCGGAAACTGGGACCTAAACGACGTGCCTGCCTTTGTGGCGCAGGAGGAGATGCTCTCAACCAGTTTGTTGGGCATGAGTGCCCTGAACACGTTTGCCAGCTGGCGCATGGAAGGCAATCAGCTGATCCTGAGGGCTCGATAAATCATTCATCTGATATCAGATAAAAGAAAGCCGCTGACATCACTGTTAGCGGCTTTTCTTGTTTCTACGAGGGGCTGGCTTACAGCAGGCTGAAGGTAAACCGGGCGCAAGCGATGAGCAGGAAGACACCGAACGCGACTTCCAGCTTTCGCTTTGGCAGATTGTGCGCAAAGTGCGCGCCCAGTGGTGCCACATAGATTGTGATCGGAATGATCAGCGCCACGGCCAGCAGGTTGATGTAGCCAACAGAGAACGGTGGCAGATTGGGTGCGCCCCACCCAGCCGCGACCATGCCAAAGACAGCCGGAATGGAAATCAACACTCCAACACCAGAGGATGTTGCAACCGCCTGATGGATTGGGCGGCCAAACAAGGTCATGAAGGTGTTGTTCATAACACCGCCGCCAATGCCCATGAGCGTTGAGAAGAAGCCGATCAGCACGCCAATGAGCGCACGCACCGGATTGCCCGGAATATCGTTGCCCAGCTTCCAGCTTTCACGGTTGAACAGCATGCGCATGGCGACCACGAACGCGATCACAGCAAAGATGCCCTTGAGCGTATCCCCTGAAACGAGCGCGGCGACATAAGATGCCAACAGCACGCCGATTGGCACCGGAATAATCCAGCTTTTCAGCAAGGACAGATCCACTGCGCCCTTCTTTTTATGTGCGAAGAACGACCGTAAAGACGTTGGGACGATCACTCCCAGAGAGGATGCCACCGAGATGTGGACCACGACGTCAGGATCAACGCCCACTTCCGTTAAAATGGTCACGAGAACCGGCACAAGGATTGCGCCGCCTCCGATACCAAACAATCCTGCCAGAAAACCTGCTAGTGCGCCGGAGGCAACCAATGCCGCTCCGAAACCCAGCATAGACGCCGAAATCATGTCCATGCTGCCCCTCCTCAATTCCAAACGAATTTTGCTACGCGTATTCTTTTCCGAAAACCGATATCCATTTTTTCGGGAGCCCGCATCCCTCATGCGTACTCTTGTCCGAAAACCGGTGTCGATTTGCCGGGAATACGCTCTAAATCAATGCGGCCTCTTTTTGCTCACGTGCTTCACGCATTGCGCTTTGATGGTGTGATACGGCGGCCAGTGCATCTTCCAGCACTTCAATCCCTGCGCCAGCCTTGTTGGCTTCTACCGTCATGATACGGCGGAAGTGACGGGCACCGGGAACGCCTTGGTATGTTCCTAAAATGTGGCGGGTGATAGACGCGAGCTTAGTGCCAGCCGTCAACTCATCCTCGATATAGCTGCGGTAGATGTCCATCGCTTCAACCGGCGAGATTGTGTTGGTGGCTTCGCCGTAGACCACGCGATCCACTTCAGCCAGCAGCATCGGGTTCTGATAGGCCGCACGGCCCATCATCACGCCGTCCAGCTTTTCCAGATGCGCTGAGGTCTCTTCCAATGTGGCGACACCACCGTTGACGCCGATAAACACATCCGGCAAGCGTTGCTTCAGACGGTAGACAAGGTCATAATCCAGCGGCGGCACATCGCGGTTTTCCTTCGGGCTCAGACCTTTCAGCCAGGCCTTGCGGGCATGCACCCACAGTGCGTCTGTGCCAGCTGCGATGACTTTATCTGCCAGCGCATTCAGCGCTTCTTCCGGCTCCTGATCATCCACCCCAATACGGCATTTAGTCGTGACAGGAATGGACACCACATCCTTCATGGCGGCAATGCCTTCCGCCACCAGCTCTGGCTCCAGCATCAAACAAGCACCAAACTTGCCGGACTGCACGCGGTCAGATGGGCACCCCACGTTGAGGTTGACCTCATCATAGCCCCAGTCTTCAACCATCTTGGCGCATTCGGCCAGCGCTTTGGGATCAGAGCCACCCAACTGGCAGGCAACTGGTTGTTCATCTTTAGAAAAACGGAGATGACGGTCCCTGTCGCCATGGATCAAGGCGCCAGTGGTAACCATCTCGGTATAGAGCAGCGAGTTCTTGGAAAGGACACGATGAAACGCACGGCAATGCCTGTCCGTCCAGTCAAGCATCGGCGCAACTGCGAAGACGGGGTTCTTGATATTATAGAGTTTTTTTGTTGCTTCAGTCATTCACGACGGTCTCAAACTGCCTCAAGTCGCAGTCTTTTGCCCTTTCTGTACCAAATTGGCAAGTCAGACCCACCAGAAACGTACGAATGGGCTGCAATGACGGAATGGATGGTTAAGGCGAATGAAGATATTGGTCAGGGCACATCTGGTGATGGTGCATCGAAGTGTTCGCCAAAAAAGCACTTAGGGCAGCCGGTTTCAAACCGACCGCCCCAAGTATCAACCTTCTATAACGGCATGTGGCTGTTTAGATCAGAAATTCAAAATTGCTCTCATGAAGGTTATCGAGCTGAACACCGTTCAAAGTAATTGATGTCTCCTGATCGAGCTGAATAACAACATCTGGTCCCACATCACTTGCAGCTTCCAACAGCTCCCCAAAGCTTGTTAATCCGCCAAACTCAAACTGAATAACTTCAGTACCAACATTAAAGTCTGTAATGGTGTCGTTGCCAAAATAGGTATACTCAAACCTGAAAGTATCATTGCCTGCGCCACCCATAAGGGTGTCGTCACCATCACCACCAATCAGCGTGTCATCGCCCTCATAACCATGAAGTGTGTCGTTGCCTGAACCACCGTAAAGCGTATCACCCTGATCACCGCCATGGATGACATCATCGCCCAACGTGGTGTTAAACGTGGCCTCCATGATCTGGTAGCCTGTCAGCACAAACTCAGCGATGTCTGCAAAGCGGATCGTCTGGATACCCTGACCATCGCTAAACTGGTTCTTGATCAGCAGCGTACCGCCATCATAGAACGTCAGAAGAAGGTCGTCACTGTCCGTTCCGGATGGACGAGTGAACTGA
>NZ_FOSK01000012.1 GCF_900114245.1 Pseudovibrio ascidiaceicola
GGGGGAGAATTTGATGAAGAGCGTTACACTCACGTCGATTGCTGCTTTGACGCTGCCGTTTCTGGCCGCCAATGGCTGGGCCTATAACGAAGCGCCCATGCTCAAGCAGTTAGTTGAAGCCGGTCAATTGCCGCCGGTTGAAGAGCGCCTGCCGAAAAATCCACGCGTCATTCCAGTCTACGACAGCATCGGCACCTATGGCGGTGTCATGAAGCGTGCATTCAAAGGCCCAAGCGACCGCTGGGGCCCAACCAAGCTCATGGAAGAGCGTGTGGTTGAAACCTACATGGACGGTGACAAGAACCTGTCTCTTGTTCCCGGCTGGGTTGGCGAATATTCCGTGAGTGAAGATGCCCGCGAGTTCACCTTTACAATCCGCGAAGGTCTGCGCTGGTCCGATGGTGCACCTGTCACCACCCGTGACGTTCGCTTCTGGTATGAGGATGTGTTCCTCAACGAAGACTTGATGCCATCCATCAAAGCGCTTTACACCTCCAACGGTGTGCCAATGAAGCTGTCTTTTGCGGATGATTACACCTTCACTGTTTCCTTCGAAAAGCCTTACCCGCTGTTCCTGACAGTGTTGGCCAAGGAGAGCACCGGTCGTCCGGGCCTTGATCGCCCAGGCTTCATCGAGCCATTCCACTACCTCAAAGACTATCACCCAACCTACGCTGACCCGGCCAAGTTGGAGGCGGCCATTGCTAAGTATGGTGCTAAGAAATGGACGGACCTCTGGGATTCCAAAGGCCAGATTCAGGCGTGGTGGTTCAATCCGAATATGCCAGTTCTCACCGCATGGCGCGTGAAAACACCACCACCATCTGACACTGTGGTGATGGAGCGCAATCCCTACTATTACGGCGTGGATGCGGAAGGTAATCAGCTTCCTTACATCGACCAGATCGAGCACCGGCTGTTCCAAGACCCTCAAGCCATCAACTTCATGGCCATTCAGGGCGAGATCGACCTCCAGAACCGCCACATCAACGTGGCTGACTTCACGCTGCTGAAGGAAAACGAAGCCAAGGGTGACTACACCATTGAAAAATGGACCAAGGCGCTGACATGGTCGATCATGCCGAACCTGAACTCGGCTGATGCAACCAAACAAGCCTTGTTTGAGGACATTCGCTTCCGCGAGGCTCTCAACATCTCCGTAGACCGCGAAACCATCAACGAACTGGCGTTCTCCGGTCTCGGTGAAGCACGTCAGGCCTCCCCGATCTCCGGCTCACCGTTCTACGACGAAACCGCCGAGAGCCGCTGGACGCAGTACGACCCGGAACGGGCTACCGAATTACTCGACGAGATTGGCCTCACAGAACGGGACTCAGCCGGTTTTCGTCTGATGTCAGATGGCCGTCGTTTGAGCCTGGTGCTGGAAACTCGCTGGGACATTCAGGGGGAATTGCTGGAAGTTGTCCGCACTTATTGGCAGGACATGGGCATTGAGGTTCTGGTGCGAATCATCGACCGAACCCTGTTCCAACAGCATGTTGAGACCGCCGATTTTGACATGATCCTCGATACGTTCGATCGCTCCTCTGTCATCACCGCTGACCCGGTTCGTTTCCTTGGCCGCGGCGGCTTTGCGCAGAACTACTTCAACTGGTGGTACTCCAACGGCAAATCCGGAGAAGAGCCGCCAAAGGATCACGCAATCCGCGATGTTTGGGCAGCTTGGGACTCAGCGCAGACGGCAACCAGTCTGGAAGAAGCAAATGCCTATGCAAAACAGATGGTTGACGTTCACACCAAGAACGTTTGGCACATTGGATTGGTGGGCGAAACACCAGCGATTTATGTGCGCAAAAACAATCTGAAGAACTTCCCTGCGGGGTTTGTCCATGACGACGCGTTACGCGGCGTTGGCCTCGCATACCCGCAGCAGCTCTACTTTGAGAAGTAAGCACCTCAACTGAGCTCTGCGTAACATGCCCGCCTAACCCGATTTAGGCGGGCATTGTTGTGTTTGGGATCTGGATCAGACCTTCTCCGGCTTCCAATCCGGTTGAGTTTCAAAGACCGCAGCTGTTTCCGGCAAGGCATCCCAATGCGGTTTGTCGCGGTCGAAGATGACGACCTGAATCTCCAAATCATCCGCGTTGTCCATGGAGCCGAGAGGGAGTGTCATGTGGTCAGGCGCCTTGGTATTACGGCCATAAATCGGACTTCCGCAGCCTGAGCAGAAGGCTTTGGTGACCTGCGAGCTGTTGGCGGAAGTATAGACATACTCTCCCAGTTTGCCCGAGATAATCACCTGATCCGCACGGAACATGGCGCCAACCGTGTGACCAGTGCCACTCAGCCGGCGGCATTCCTCACAATGACATTGAGCTGTAACCACCGGATCACCCTCAATCTTGTAGGACACTGCCCCACACATGCAACGCCCGGATCGTTTCATCACGCTCATTACTCCACCAGTTCGCCAACCACTTCACACGCCATACCTGCGATGAGAGGGACAGCTTTTCGCATCATTTCTGCAGCTTGCGGATTGGACGCATTACCCGCTTCCGCACGGGCCACAACCCCTTGAAGAATAGCGGCTAATCGGAACATAGAAAACGCGAGATAGAACTCCCAGTTCTCAATCTCGCTGAGCCCACGACGCATACAGTACTGGCGTACATACTCTTCTTCAAGCGGAATACCAAGCGCCACACGATCCAGCCCCGCCAACCCGCGCAGGCCTTTGAAAGACGGCAATCGCCACTGCATGCACTGATAAGCCAGATCCGCCAGCGGATGCCCGAGCGTGGAAAGCTCCCAGTCCAATACCGCAACAATGCGTGGTTCTGTGGGATGGAAGATCAGGTTGTCGAGGCGGTAATCCCCGTGCACAAGCGAGGATGTTCCGTCGTCCTCCACCATATTGGCTTCCAACCACTCCATCAGGCGGTTCATCGCTGGAATCACTGTGGTTTCAGAGGCTTTGTACTGCTTGATCCAGCGCCCAGTTTGCCTCTCAAAATAGTTGCCGGGCTTACCATAGTGCATCAGGTCAACGGCATTGGGAGAGACATCATGAAGTGCCGCCAACACGCGGTTCATCTCCGCAAAGATCGCCATGCGCTCTGTGTTAGAGCATTCCGGCAATGAAGGATCCCAAAAGATCCGCCCTTCAACATACTCCATCACAAAGAACATGGTGCCGATTGGAGAGCTGTCCTCGGACAAATGATAGGTTTTGGGCACTGGCACATCGCTACCCGCCAGAGCCGTCATCACCTGATACTCGCGATCCACCATATGGGCGGATTTCAGCAAATTTCCCGGGGGCTTAGCCCGCATGACGTAGGTCTTGTCAGAGGTCACCAGCTTGTAGGTCGGGTTGGATTGCCCACCCGGAAACTTCTCAATCTCCAGAAGCTCACCAAACTCCGGTATGTGCTGCTTCAGATAAGCCTGTAGCACTGGTTTCTCTAATGTATGCAAGGCGTTCGTCATGGGCTCCCCTCCTCCATGAAACATCCGGTTGCCTGACTATTCCACCGTCCCGTGAACAGTCAGGCTCTTTTTCGGCTTTTATGATCAGGCGTTGGCCATTGCCTTTACCAGTTTGGCGACACCTTCCATGGCGCTGTTCACCGGCTCCGCATCCGTGCGGTCAGCAATACGGCCCCAATTGGCAGCAATTGCCTCTGGTGTACGGTCGCCCTCAGCCAAATGAATGCCTTGTGTTTCAACCATTTCCGCCAGTGTGTAGGTGCCGGCAGCTGCCACAAGCACCTTGCGGGATGGCGCAGCCTCAGAGCACAGGAAAATCACAGCAGGTGTGATGTTTTCCGGCGCCAGCATCTTCAGCGTGCCAGCATCCATGATGGTTTCTGTCATGCGTGTCCCAGCAGAAGGTGCGATGCAGTTGATGTGAATGTTGCTCTTTGCCCCTTCCAGACCAAGCGTATTCATCATGCCCCAAAGGCCCGCTTTCGCAGCGCCATAGTTCGCCTGCCCAAAGTTGCCATAGATGCCGGAGGGAGATGTGGTCATGATGATACGGCCATAGCCTTGTTCTTTCATCACGTTCCAGACGGCCTTGGTGCAGAGCGCCGCACCATTGAGGTGCACATCTACTACCTTGTTCCAGTTGGACATTTCCATCTTGGCAAAGGACTTATCGCGCAGGATGCCAGCGTTGTTGATGAGAATATCAACGCGCCCGAATGCTGCAATAGTGTCCGCCACCATAGCGTTGACGGCAGCCTCGTCCGTCACATCCGCAGCATTCGCGATTGCTTTGCCGCCTGCTGCTTTGATCTCTTCAACAACAGTTTCAGCCGCTGATGCCGATGAGCCGGAACCATCAACAGAGCCGCCCAGATCATTCACCACCACGGCAGCACCGCGCGCTGCAAGATCCAGCGCGTAAAGACGGCCAAGCCCGCCGCCTGCGCCTGTAACAATCGCTACCTGACCGGCAAAATTTATCGTGTCCTGCGTCATGCAGCTACCTCTTCAAAAAACGTCATTGTCAGCCATTGTGCGACCAACGCGGGGCTTTCGACACCCTCAATCTCAATTGAAAGACCAAACTCCTGAAGGATCTGCCCTTCTCCCTTGCGGGTCAGATTATCCAGAGTAAAACGTCCCCGGATGCGCTTACCACTGGCAACCGGATGTAAGAAGCGGATTTTATTGAAACCATAGTTGATCCCCATGGTCCGCCCTTTCACACCCGGCAGGGTTTCCACGGCAAATTTGCTGGCAAGAGAGAGCGTGAGAAACCCATGGGCGATGGTACCGCCAAACGGAGTTTCAGCAGCGGCGCGCTCAGGATCCATATGGATAAACTGCTCGTCAAAGGTCAGCTTGCCGAAGGTGGAGATCATATCCTGATCCACTTCCACCCAGTCAGACAGGCCAATCTGCTCGCCAACTTTTCCTTCAAGCTCTGTTACTGTCAGTTCCATAAGCCCCTCACTGTCCAAACAAATTGGTACCTGTGGCGATATGAATGCCGCCATCCAGCGGGATCACTTCTCCCGTGACATAGGACCCGCCTTTGCCACAAAGGAACAGCGTTGCGCCTGCGATATCATCAGGGTGCCCGATCCGGCCAAGTGGCACACCTTTCCCGACATGCGCTGCTTTTTCGTCCGTGCCCGTTGCAAACGCTGTCATGTTGGATTGGAACGGTCCCGGCGCGAAGCCGTTGAATGTAATGTGTTCTTTCGCCAGCTCCTTTGCGAGGATACGCGTCAGCTGGTGCACTGCGGCTTTGGAGGCTGAGTAAGAGTAAGCTCCATCCCCAATCGGCGTGGAGCCCATGACCGAGCCCAAATTGATAACGCGGGCCGGATCTTCCGGTCGTCCACTGGCTTTCAACTCCGGCAATAAGGTCTGCGTCAGATGAAACAGGCCTGCCACATTGACATCCATCACCTTCTTCCATGCGAAATATGGGAAAGTGCCCAGTGGCTCTCCCCAAGTGATGCCCGCGTTGTTGACCAGAATGTCAAGCTTTGGACTGCGCTCACGCACTGCTTCAGCGAGAGCTAACACGCCTTCTTCAGAGCCAACATCTCCCTGAAACGCCTCAACCGATCCGGCAGCCTCTGGATTGTTGGCTTTCAGGTTTGTATTGATCTCTTCTGCTGTTTTCTCAACCACGTCCAACTTGCGTGAGCAGATGAAGACGCGTGCGCCACCCTCTGCCAGTGCAGTGGCAACCATGCGGCCAATGCCAGTTCCACCACCTGTTACCAGCGCCGTTTTGCCAGCTACACCAAACAGTTCCTCAAGATATCCCATGAAGACACCCTACCTCCCATAGTGTTCTTCGATCTGTCACCGCATCTCACGCGACCTGATTTAGGCATTTCTTCATTCAGATACCTCCGCCCACGTCTTTGGGAGGCCACCTTAAACCAATGGTCAAGCGTGCTCTTCTTCGCGCGCAGTTGACAACATACTCACTAGTATGTTTCCGTATATCAACAGTTGTAAAGCAAAATTTTTAGCTCGTTTCTTTTGTCTCTCCGACCTGGGAATTTGATTTTGTGTGGGAGCTCATAATCACTTATCCCTCTGATAGTAAGTGGAATTTCACCACGGGTTTGTGAAGATAAAAGAGCTCAGATGTCTTGGGAGGGTCAATCATGAGCGACACTTTATTAGCCGAACGTCCAGCTATGGACCTTGGGGTAAGCCAGCGTGTAGCGCCACTCAGGGAGCAAGTGCGCAACATGGTTCGCGATGAAATCATGCCTCTTGAAGATGAATTCCATGACGAGATTCCCGTGGGAGACCGCTGGCAACATACGCCGCGGCAGACCGAGATTCTGGAAAGCCTTAAAGCAAGTGCACGCGCCAAGGGACTTTGGAATTTCTGGCTGACAGACTCCAAGCGCGGCTATGGCCTCAGCACCGTTGAATACGCTTATCTGGCAGAAGAGATGGGCAAATCCCCCCTCGCTCCGGAAGTATTCAACTGCAATGCACCTGACACCGGCAACATGGAAGTGTTTGAGCGCTATGGTTCCGAGGAGATGAAAGAAACCTGGCTGAAGCGCATGCTTAACGGCGAGATTCGCTCAGCCTACCTGATGACTGAGCCAGATCACGGATCATCCGACGCCACCAATATTCGTATGTCCTGCGTGCGAGATGGCGACCATTATGTGCTGAATGGTGAGAAGTGGTGGTCTTCTGGCGCTGGCGATCCGCGCTGCGCGGTTTACATCACTATGGTTCACACCCCAACAGACGGCACCAAGCACCAGCAGCACTCTATGATCGTGGTAGACGCCAACACGCCGGGCATCACCAAGCTGCGCCCGATGCAGGTGTTTGGCCATGATCACGCACCTCATGGACACCTGCACCTGCGGTTTGAAGATGTACGCGTTCCTGCCGAGAACCTGCTTTTGGAAGAAGGACGTGGCTTTGAAGTGGCACAAGGCCGCCTCGGCCCGGGCCGCATCCACCATTGCATGCGCGCAATTGGGCAGGCAGAACAAGCGCTTGAGCTGATGTGCAAGCGTTCCATCAACCGGGAAGCCTTTGGTAAGCAGCTCTACAAACTGGGCGCCAATTTCGACATCATAGCCGAATGCCGCATGGAGATTGAGCAGGCCCGCCTTCTCTGCCTGAAAGCCGCATGGATGATGGACAATGCCTCCGCCCGTGAAGCGGCGTTCTGGATCAGCCAGATCAAGGTTGTTGCACCGCGCATGGCACTTAAAGTTACAGACGAAGCCATGCAGATGTTTGGTGGTCAGGGCATCTCTCAGGATACCCCACTGGCAACCAACTGGATGAACCTGCGCACCTTGCGCTTTGCGGATGGTCCTGATGCCGTACACCGCAACTTCATTGGCCGCTCTGAGCTGCGCAAACACACTCAGGAAAAGATCTGATAAGGCAGGAGAGCCACCGCTCTCCTTATCCTTTGCATCTGCACTCCAAAACAGGGAGAACGCAATGACATCACTTGATGACTTCCGCATGGAAACAAGGGCTTGGTTGGAAGAGAACTGCCCCCAAGACATGCGTAAAACCGTCACCACAGAGAGCGACATCTGTTGGGGTGGTCGTAACTGGACGTTCAAGTCCGAAGCACAACAGCAATGGCTGGAGCGTATGGCCGAGCGTGGCTGGACGGTGCCAAGCTGGCCGAAGGAATACGGCGGCGGCGGCCTCAATGGTGACGAAGCTAAGATCCTCAAAGAGGAGATGACGCGCATCAACGCCATGTCTCCGCTGGAAAGCTTCGGCATCTGGATGCTTGGTCCTGCTCTGCTGAAATACGGCTCTCACGAGCAAAAGCTGCAGCACCTGCCCAAAATCGCACGCGGTGAAATTCGCTGGTGTCAGGGTTACTCAGAGCCAGGTTCCGGCTCCGATCTGGCGTCTGTTCAGACCAAAGGCGTGGACATGGGCGATCATTTCCTCGTCTCCGGCCAGAAAATCTGGACATCCTACGCTGATCAAGCAGACTGGATCTTTGCCTTGGTGCGCACAGAGCCGGATGCGAAGAAACACAAGGGCATTTCGTTCCTTCTGTTTGATATGACCAGCGAAGGCGTCTCCACCAAGCCAATCCGCCTCATTTCCGGCAGTTCTCCGTTTTGTGAAACCTTCTTTGATGAAGTGAAGGTGCCTATGGAGAATGTGGTTGATGAGCGCGGCAACGGCTGGACAATCGCCAAGTACCTGCTGACCCATGAACGCGAAATGGTCAGCAACCTAGATGCAATTTTTGGTGGTTCCGCAGGTCTTTATGAAACTGCAATTGACTCAATCGGGCTCGATGAGACAGGCCGATTGGATGACCCGCTCCTTCGCGCTGATATCGGGGAGTTCCTGATTGATGAGATGGCGCTGACCGCACACCTTGCCGCCGCAAAAGACTTCCACCGTGCTGGCAACCAGCTGGGCGCCCGCTCAGCAGAGCTGAAGTATCTTGGCACCGAACTGAACAAACGCCGCCAGAGCCTTGTTGTACAGGCTGGCGGATTGGAAGCGTTGTCCGGACCGGAAGAGAACAACGGTATCGGTAATCAGTCTGCGTCATGGCTGCGCTCCAAAGGCAACAGCATTGAAGGCGGCACCTCGGAGATCATGCTTTCCATCATTTCAAAAGCAGTGCTACGCCTGCCATCATTGGGTTAAGGAGAGAAAACATGGAACTTTTCAGCTCTGAAGAAACCCTTCTCAAGGACTCTGCCTCTGGCTTTATGGCAGAAAACGCCTCCGTGCAGGCGCTGCGTGATCTGCGCGATCAGAAAGAGGCTCTTGGCTTTAATCAGGAGCTTCACAAAACACTGGCCGAGATGGGCTGGTTTGGCATGTTGCTGCCGGAAAACGCTGGCGGTTATGACTTTGGCCACCGCGCTGCAGGCCTTGTGGCAGAAGAAATGGGGCGCAACCTGACAGCCTCTCCGTTCCTCTCCACCGCTGTTTTGAGCGCAATTGCACTGCGCCAGTCTGGTGGTGATCATCTGAGTGAGTGGGGACCAAAGATTGCCGCTGGTGAAGCTGTTATCGCACTGGCAATCGACGAAGGCGCAAAGCACAACCCATCCCGCATCAAAGCCACGGCAGAGCCGGATGGCAACGGCTTCATTCTCAACGCCAGAAAACGCGCCGTGTTTGATGGTTACAATGCCGACCGGCTGATTGTTGTTGCAAAAACCGGCGAAGACACAGGGCTTTTTCTGGTAGACCCAAGCGCGGCGGAAGTTGCGGTAGAGCGCAACGCTATGCTGGACAGTCGCAATGCGGCAAACATTCAGATCACAAATTTGCATCTGGATGGCAAGGATCTGCTCTGCCCGCTTGATAAAGGCGCAGCCGTTCTGGAAGCCACACTCCGCTCCGGTCGTGCAATTGCAGCATCAGAGCAACTTGGAGTTGCAAAAGAAGTTGCAGAGCGCACAACGGAATACCTGAATGAGAGAAAGCAATTTGGTGTACCAATCGGCATGTTTCAGGCACTTCAGCACAGAATGGCCGACCTTTACTGCCAGATTGAACAAACAGCTTCACTCATCTCCTCCGCGTTACGTGCGATAGATACAACCTCAGATAAAGCAGAGGCACTTTCGAGAGCAGCCAAAGCGAAGGTTGCTAAGGTTTCTCGCGTGGCAACAGAAGAAGCAGTGCAGATGCATGGTGGAATCGGTATGACAGACGAAGTTGATGTCGGATTGTTCATGAAACACGACCGCGTGTTAACAGAGATGCTCGGTGACAGCGCTCACCATATAGACTTTCTGCTAAAAACACGGGGTCTTTAACTGTATAATCCGTAATTCTACTTGTGATTATTTCTAAAGTAACTTCATAATTGAAGCCATCTGGTCCACCCCTTTGGATCAGCGAGAGCCAGTCCGCAACAGCATTGCCCGGTGTTGCAGACTGGCTCTTTCCTTTTTTGGCTAACCAAAACCATCTCAGATCTTCATACCCGGCATGTTGAGGGAGGATGTGTTTCCGCCATCAACGGCAAGGGCCTGTCCGGTGATGAAGCTGGCATCACGGCTGGCAAGGAATGCGATTGTTGCTGCAACTTCAGCAGGATCCCCGTGACGACGCAGCTCTGCCCTTGAGCCGAGTCTGTCTTCTTTGCCCACATTGCGGGCATGATCAAACACAGGTTTTGTCATTCCGGTTTCAATAAGCCCCGGACAAACTGCATTCACACGCACGCCGTGCTCGCCAAAATCACAGGCAGATGTCTTCGTAAAATTGATGAGCGCAGCTTTGGAAGCACTGTAGGCATTTCCGCCAGCACCGGCTCTGATTCCAGCAACGGATGCAGTATTCACAATAGAACCGCGGCCTGAAGCCTTGAGTTGCTCGCGGGTGTACTTGGTAAATAGCATTGCGCCGAGTACATTCACCTCATAAACCTTGAGCCAGTCGCTAAAGTCCTCATGGCTGCCGCCCCAGGAACCTTCGCAGATGACCCCGGCATTGTTGCAAAGAACGCTTATACCGCCAAAGGTGTTCTCAACCGCATCCACACAGCTCTCAACCGCTTCTTCATTCGCAACATCGACGACATAGACCCGTGCACGGCAACCTTCTGGCAACAGCTCTGCGGTTTCATCAAGGCCGTCCTCATTCAAGTCCACCAGAGCGATCGCGGCACCTTCTTCTGCCAGACGGATTGCGGTTGCGCGACCGATGCCGCTGCCTGCTCCTGTGATCAGGGCTGCCTGACCTGCAAATCTGGGTTGCATCTTCATTCCCTCCCGGTTTCCAGAACAACCTTCCCTATCACACGTCGTTCCATGAGGTCTCGAAGCGCCTGAGGAGCTTCTTCCAGTGAATAGCTCTTACTGACAACTGGGTTGATTTTGCCGTCCTCAAGCCATTTAAACAGCTCTGAGAAGTTCTTCTGGTCCTTATCCGGCTCCCTCATGCGGAACGCCCCCCAGAACACGCCCATAACCGCACAGCCCTTCAGCAGAGGCAGGTTGGTGGGGATCGTCGGGATATCGCCTGCCGCAAAGCCTACAACCAATGCGCGACCATTCCAGGCTGTGGAGCGCAACGCCTGCTCAAAGAGCTCCCCGCCGACAGGATCATACACAACATCAACGCCGGTCTTGCCGGTGATCTCCTTGAGTCGCTCTCTCAGGTCCTGCGTGGAATAGTTGATCAGCTCATCTGCACCTGCTTTTCGCGCAGCTTCCAGTTTTTCGGCAGAGCTGGCCGCAGCAATCACCTTGGCACCCATAACTTTGCCCAGCTCAACAGCCGTGAGCCCAACACCACCGCCAGCGCCCAACACCAGCAGTGTTTCTCCTGCTTGCAGCTGCGCACGCTGCTTCAAGGCATGCATGGATGTGCCGTAGGTCATCGTAAAGCCAGCTGCAACGTGAGCGGACATCGCTTCAGGTCGCTTCATCACCGCAGACGCATCAACCACAACCTCTTCGGCATATCCGCCTTGCTGCAGCAGAAGCGCCATCACAGGATCGCCCGGAGAAAATTGGGTGACACCCTCACCCACCGCCTCAATTCTGCCAGCAACCTCACCACCTGGCACAAATGGCATTGGCGGCTTGATCTGATATTTTCCCGCAATCACCAGCGTATCAGGGAAGTTGACGCCCGCAGCTTCCACCGCGATCCGCACTTGCCCTTTTCTCGGCTCTTTACGTTCAACATCTTCCACACGCAGAGCCTCTGGTGGTCCGTATTCTGAGCAGACAACAGCACGCATGATTTCCCTCCCAAATCAAAACATACCCGTGAGTATGTTACGGAAACACAGTGAGCGCAACCACAACGCTAGGTGCAACGCCCCTTCCCTCTTGGCAAACCTGAATAATTTGAACAAGCGGCTTCGCAATCAGGAAACCACGGTTCATGGAAGCTCAGCTTGTTCTCATCATCCGTTTACATGCTGCGGTGAAGATAATTCCATGATGTGTACGCAATCCATGGAAAGACCGGATGGCAGAACAGGAAAAGCCTAATTTAGCTGATGAGTTCAAACGCCTTGAAAGCTCACCGGAAGGGCTGTCTGGTTCAACCGCATCCAACCGGCTAAAGCAGTATGGTCCCAATGCGCTGGAGGAAAAGAAGACCAGCAAACTGGTTGAGTTGCTTTTGACATTCTGGGGCCCAATTCCGTGGCTCATCGAAATCGCAGCCATCCTGTCTGCCATCATTGAGCACTGGGCCGATTTTGCGATCATCCTGTTTATGCTGGTCCTCAACTCTGGCATCGAGTTTGTTCAAAGCAGCAAAGCAGCAGACGCGCTTGCCGCACTGAAATCATCCATGGCTCTCAAAGCACGCGTGAAACGAGACGGGAAGTGGACTGACATTCCAGCCGAGGAAATCGTACCCGGCGACATCATCAATCTGGAAAACGGAGATATCATCCCGGCAGACTGCATTTTGGAACGCGGGCCATACCTTGCCGTCGACCAGGCTGCTCTAACGGGAGAGTCACTCCCAGTCGACAAGCAAATCGGCGATGTGGCGTATTCTGGATCGATCATCAAACAGGGCACCATGCAGGCGCTTGTTACAGCGACGGGCGGCAACACATTCTTTGGTAACACAGCCAAGCTGGTTCAGTCTGCCGGTAACATTTCTCATTTCCAGAAAAGCGTTCTGGGCATCGGCAAGTTTCTCATTCTGGGCACGGCCTTGTTTGCGGCGCTGATCATCATCAAACAGCTTTATCTGCAGCAAAGCATTTTGGGTATCATTGAACTGGTGCTCGTACTGGTAATCGCATCCATCCCGGTTGCGATGCCCGCAGTTCTATCTGTCACTATGGCTCTTGGCGCACTCACGCTTTCAAAGAAGAAGGCCATCGTTTCACATCTTCAGGCAATTGAAGAGCTGGCAGGAGTGAATGTGCTGTGCTCGGACAAAACCGGGACGCTTACCAAAAACGAACTCACACTTGGCGAGCCCGTGTTGTTTGATGCGAAGAGCGAGAAAGAACTGGTCGTCATGGCAGCTCTTGCCTCGAGTAGCATTGAAAAGGACGTCATCGACCAACTGATTGTCAGCAAAGCCGAACGGGGCGTGCTGGAACTTTACAAGCAAAACACATTCACACCGTTTGATCCTGTGAGCAAAAGAACGGAAGCCGGCATCTCCGGCCCAAGCGGGGCGTTCAAGGTCATCAAAGGTGCGCCGCAAGTCGTCATCGATCTCAGCACAAATACACCAGAGGAGAAAGCCGTCGCCAGCAAAGCCGTGCACGAGTTTGCAGTCAAAGGCCTGCGCGCGCTTGGCATTGCCAAGACCAACGAGAACCACGAGTTACGCCTGCTCGGGATCCTCTCTCTTTTTGATCCGCCCCGCGACGATTCCAAAGCGGTGATTGAAGAAACCCAGAATGCTGGCATTGCGGTAAAGATGGTAACAGGCGACGATGTTGCAATTGGCCGAGAGATCGCCGGACAACTGGGACTTGGCACCTCGCTTAAAAGCGCCAGCCAAGTGTTTTCTAAAACCAAGGATATGGACAACCTACCAGCCAACATCCGCGAGGAGATCGTCAACGCAGATGGCTTCGCCCGTGTCTTTCCCGAGCACAAATACGGCATTGTCAAAGCACTTCAGCAATCCGGAGATTACGTCGCCATGACGGGTGACGGCGTGAATGATGCTCCAGCATTGAAACAAGCTGATGTGGGCATTGCCGTTTCAGGTGCAACAGATGCAGCCCGATCTGCCGCAGATTTGATCCTCACACTGCCTGGCCTCTCCGTCATCACCGATGCAGTTATAGAGGCACGCAAAATCTTCGCACGGATGATCAGCTACGTTGATTATCGCGTGGCTATGACAATCAACCTGATGGTGTTTGTCTCTGCCAGTGTGCTGTTGTTAGAAGAGGTGCCTCTGACAGCCATCATGATTGTGATGCTGGCGCTGTTGGATGACATCCCAATCATCACCATCGCCTACGACAACACCGAGGCTGCACCAGCGCCAATGGAATGGCAGCTCGGAAACATGTTGCGCACGGCAACGGTGCTCGGGCTCATTTCAGTTGTCGAGAACTTTGCCCTGATGATGGCAGTGCGGCATTGGCTGGATGTACCCGCTGCGGAGTTGCAGAGCGTCATGTTCTTGCAGTTGGTTGTGGCCGGACATCTACTCCTGTTTGTCTGCAGGCACGATCACTGGTTCTGGCAGGCACCACGCCCTTCAGCGAAATTGCTCATGGCAATAATCACCACTCAATTACTGGCGGTTGTCATCTGTCGATCCGGCTTCCTTGTTCCCGCTATCAGTTGGGATCTGATCGGCATCGTCTGGGCGCAAGCCATCCTCTGGATGTTCGTACTCAATGTTGCCCGAAAGCTCTGCCGCTAAAAGAAATGCAGTACGCTCTTTTACTCCTTACGCAGACAGACTAGATATAGAGCATTGTCTGCAATTGGAGTTGGCGCGTTGCCGAGCTTACCCCTTCCCTTTTTTACTGCCTTGTTCTTATGCTTCATCCTGCTGCGCCTTATGGTGGGGTATGGACGCAAAATTCCGTCACTGCTTATTGCAACCATCAGCCTTTACGCAATCCAGTCGGTTCTTCTTGGTATCAAGTGGGGCATGGGAGGCCTCCCACTCTGGTCGCTCATAGGGCTGGCATTGTTGTTGCCGCCTGCGACCTGGCTCTCATTTCTTCAACTCACTGATCGCCTTTCGAAGAAGGCTGTCGGCTGGACTATTGGTGCAACAGTTGCATCTATTAGCTCTCTCGCTTTGGCACCCGCTTTCAACGCCCCGGTGCTGATCGACCTTACAAGTGTCGTTGTCTATCTCGGTTATGGACTGTTGTTCTTCCGGTCTGCAACGACCAGGCAGTGGGAATGGGCCAGCCATCTGCCCATTGATCAGATGCTCCCGGCGCGCCAGACACAGCTGATCGCAGGCGCTATTTTCTCAACCTCCGCACTTGTTGATTTAGCCGTTGCAGCAGACTTTGCCGTAAACAAGGGGACCAATGCAGCAACCATCGTTGGCACGGCAAACCTCTTCATGCTGCTTGCGCTGGTTACAATCGCTGTTCTGTTTACTCGCAAACCAGCTGCTACACCGCAGTTGCCACAACCCGAAGCAAAGACCGTTTCGGCCTCCGAGGAACAGATTGTGCTGGTCGAGGCTCTCGATCAACTCATGCAAAATGAACATCTGTATCGGGATGAGAACCTTTCTCTCGACAGGTTGGCACGTAAACTCCGAGTGCCAGCGCGTCAGATTTCGACAGCTGTCAACACAGTGCGTGAGGTCAACCTGCCGCAATACACCAACGGCTTTCGTGTGACTGAGGCCTGTCATCTGCTAGAGACAACAGACACCCCAATCACCACGATCATTTACGAGGTTGGCTTTACGACAAAGTCTAACTTCAACCGCGAGTTCCAACGCATCACCGGCAAGAGCCCGAGTGCCTGGCGAAAAGAAAGCCGTACATCGCAGAGCGTGGAACCTGCTTAAAAGATCTCCAGCAAGATGCTCGTGGCGTGCTTCCAACCGCGCGCTATGTTGATGTCGGATACGAGTTTGTCGACGTTGATGCGGATGTTTTCTTTTGGAACATCTGCATCAAATTTCAGATACACTGCTGCTATCTCGCCAGCTAAATCAAAGCGCGAAACACTCCCGTCGAAGTGAATGACAGACTTCTCCGATGCGATGGCAACCTCCTTAAACCTGCCCACGAAGTCCCCCGCTAATCTATCCATCTTAACATTGACGTTCATCGGTTTCGGCAGTCGGAGCGTCGCTGCCGGATCGCACCAACCAATCCCCCAGGACCCGCGTCTCTCAAATTGAATGGTCAGCAAACCATCTTCACTTTGGGATGTTGTAGCGGTGAGAGAACAGCCTCTTGCATCACTTGTCTCAAGTTTGATGTCACTTGAACCACTGGTGTCTCCGACAATGCGAAGCCCCAAATTACTTCCTGCAATTTTGATTGAATGCACGCCTGCAGGGGTAAGGACCTGAGAGGTCTCCATTCCCGTAGAGAATGTCGCGTAGGCCGCAATTGCTATCACTCCAACTGCGATGAGGGCTTTGGTACTGTGTTTGATTGTCATCTGGAAACTCCATGATTTGCCTAGTGAAACCATGGGCGTTTGCGGGAATGACTGCGACCTAGAACCTGATTTAGGACCAGAAAGACCTCCTGAAACGCGTTGGAGGACTTAGTCGGGCTTAATGAGAAGGAGCTTCGCCGTGTCACGCACAGTTGGTGGAAACGGACATGCGTGGCGTGTCTCCCGATCCAGATGCGCGCAGATCAGTTCAGTGGTCGCAATCAATTTTTGCGTCTCGGAATTATACATCTCGTGCAGGATAAAGAGCGTCTTTTCATGAATATCCATCACCCCAGATCGGCACTGGAGCAGGTCTCCCGCGAGCGCTTCAGCATGATATTTCGTCGTCTGCTGAACGGCAGCCATACCCTTTTTGTGTTCTCGAAAATAGGCGGCGCTGAGCCCGGCTCGGGAGAATAAATGCCAGTTGGCTTCGTCGAATTTCTCGGTGTACCACTGAACATTCATGTGTCCCATATGGTCCAATTGGTATGGGTAAACAACACCACGATAGGTCTCGATCATCATTCGATCCTGGCCTCGATAAGGCTTCGCTCTACTCTTTAACCCACTCCCAGGCCTTGTCGAGATTAGCCAAATCAAAGTGCTTTTCGCCTATGCCAAGCATGGCAGCAAACGGGCTATCCATCGCGACGAGCCATTCCCAGATCTTTGTATCAGACACAATTGCGATGCGATGAAAGCTCTTGATATGAGTCATCGCCCACTTCAAATCTTCGTAGCCAGCCTCAATGCCCCACTTCGCTTGGTCATTCAAAATCACCAACACACTAACCTTGGCATGCTTATCGAGGACATTCTCAACCTGCGAAATCAGCTCCATTTCCTCGCTAAGATCGACCTTTCCATCCACCTCAAAGCCAAGGACATTTTCCGAACTTTCTGCGAGTTTTTTGATCATGCTGACACCTCTTTTCCTGTCTGTATGCTACCTGATCTACGCCTTCCATCCTATTGCAATCGACAGTTAGTTTCGACGTAAATTGGAAATCACTCACCATTTTGAAAAGTTGACAGCTGTCCACTTTTTTAAAAGTGTAACCGTTATGCGCATGCAACGCGGTTGGGACAGTTGATTACAAATCTAATTTGAAAGCTAATACGGCACTCTCCATTCTAGAGATGTCTAACAAACATCCCAAGGAGATCACTATGTTTCACCAAGCTGGAATGCACGGGTTCCACTTTTTCCCATTCCCAATCACTCTTATCCTTTTGCTCATAATCGGCTTTTTGATCGCACGCTCATATGGCTATTTCGGAGGTTCAAGCACCGCGAGCAAGGTCGCTCCGGAAGCGCCGAAGTCGCAAAACTCAGAAGCTCTGGACATTCTAAGCAGGCGTTTTGCAACTGGTGAAATTGATGAGGAAGAGTTCCAGAAACGCACTCAAGTGCTGCGTTTGAACCTGTAACATCACCAAACATCGGCACTCAGTTCGGGCAACACGAGTGCCGATTTCATCCAGCAAGATCAATGTTGCCAGCTGGCAACTCAAGCATACTCACCTCATCAGTTTGGTTTAGTTGAGCCCCGCACCCCAACACTCATGGCCAAACCGCGCATCAGTGAACTGATGTTTCGGGCAGCAGCTTTCCCCATATTACCCTCCAAGCCGACATAACCAGAGAACAGCTTCAGATTAGCGAACCGCAGTTTCGCCAAGTCAGTTTGCAACGAAACAGCTGTCGCCGCTTGCGTTTGCAACAATGTTTGCATCAAGAACAACGCAACTCTTGTTAAAGTGTAATCAAGGAGATCCTCTGCCAATCACCCGCAGAAATGATGAATTTGGAGCCTTTATAGAAGCTTCATAAATTGTCTCGTTCCTTCAATAACTTGCATCATAACCTAACCAACACCACAAACCGGCTAGACCTCAAAGTCAGCCAAGTCTCAAGACATTTTGTTACATCTGATTTCTTGCGGAAAAGTCAGAGCTGATCCAGTGTTTGGACAAGGTTGAACAGCGAACACCGCAGTCGCAATCGACCGCACACTGCTGGCTTCCCACGTACCCCAACACCGCGAAATCAGCAGTGTGCACCTTACAACTCTCTGCAAACTCATCCGGGCGATCATGTCTTACCTTCGAGCATTCTGGAACTCACCATTTACCTTCTGGTTCATCCTTGCGCTCCCGGGGCTTCTCATCATTGGAGAGCTTCTCCGCGAAGTTGATAAACTGGAGCATCTACTCCACCCAACTGGTGAATTTGCCGCTCGTTTTCTAATCATCAGTTTGATGATCACGCCGCTTATGTTCTTAACCAACGGCCAACGCTGGGTCCGTTGGTTGATGGCACGGAGACGGTATATCGGTGTAGCTGCCGCCTGCTATACAGCCCTACACATCGCTATCTATCTGCTAGATAAAGGATCTCTTGGCCCCATCTTGGAAGATCTGGTCAAAATCGGAATCTGGACCGGTTGGCTGGCCTCCCTCATTTTCATTCCGCTCACAGTTACCAGCAACGACTGGTCCATTGCTCGGCTTGGTTCCAACTGGAAGGGTCTTCAAAAGCTAGCCTATGCTGCAGCGCTTCTCGTGTTTACGCACTGGGTTCTTGTAGACTTCAAATTTGGGCCTGCTCTGGTTCATTTCACACCGCTTCTGCTCTTGCAGATCTACCGATATGTGCACGTCTCCAATAAACGAAAAGAGCGTAAACTCACCGCCCACGCCTAAAATCCCAAGCAGGCCTCCAACTAAGCCCGCCTTTTCCCAAAGGCGGGCTTTTCTTTGCTCTCCTTTTGTAGTGAGGACAGTCCCTTCAATCACGGTTAAGCTGTTGAAATGGAGGAGGGACCATATAATGACAACAACCGATTTTCAGAAGATAGAGAGCGCAAGCCTTACGCACCCAACGGCCTTGAAGCTCAGCCTGCCAGATCCGTTACCTGATGATATTCAGGAACTTTTTGGTAAATGTCAGAGCAAGCTCGGGTTGATCCCCAACGTGTTAATCGCATTTGCGCATAGACCAGAGAAGCTCAGGGCATTTTCTCAGATGTACAATGAACTGATGCTTGGAGACTCTGGTATTTCCAAGCTGGAAAGAGAGATGATCGCAGTCACAGTCTCGTCGATCAATTCCTGCTGGTATTGCCAAGTCGCGCATGGTGCAGCTGTTCGGGAGTATTCTAATAAGCCGGAACTGGGTGAAGCTATGGTGATGAACTATCGCTATGCTGATCTGACTGACAAGCAGCGTGTTATGCTCGATTTTTCTACGAAGATTGCGAAGGCATCCTCCGAGATCGTGGAGCGTGACCGGCAAGGGCTCCGGGATGTTGGCTTCTCTGAAGAAGACATCTGGGATATTTGCGAAGTCGCCGCCTTTTTCTCCATGTCCAACCGCATGGCCTCCGCGACAGGTATGCAGCCCAACCCAGAGTATCACTCTGCTGCCAGATAAACAGAGCAGGGGAGGGGTCTTTCAGCTGTCAACTTGGATTCAAAAAAGTTGACAGCTGTCAACACAGAAAGATCTTGCCAATCTGAAGGGGCAGGAGTATATCGTTTATCGACGATATACGGAATCAACGATGACTGAAAACATCTGCGTAACAGAATTCACACCTGCCTCTCTCAATGAAGAGGAAGAAGAAAAGCTGGCCGTCCAGGCGAAAGCCCTGGCTCATCCCGCGCGTGTCCGTCTGCTTAAGATCATGGCAGCTCAACCCGGTTGCGTCGGCGGCGATCTGGTGAACTCCATCGGTTTGGCACAGTCGACCGTGTCCGAGCATCTTCGTATCTTGAAGGATGCGGGCTTCATACTGGCAGAAGTTCAGCGTCCGCGCATATGTTACTCAGTCAATCGATCCGAATTGAAGAACTTCAACTTCCTCTTTGAGAGCAGCTTCAAGCTCTAAAAATTTGTCGAAATAAATCGTCTATCGACGATAGGCAGGAGAAATCATGGGTATTTTTGAGCGCTACCTCTCAGTTTGGGTAGGTCTGGCAATGGCACTGGGAGTGGGAGCAGGGTTCCTTCAACCTAGCCTTTTTCAGTTTATCGGAGACCTACAGGTTGGCGGCATCAACCTGGTTATAGCGGTCCTCATCTGGTTGATGATCTACCCAATGATGGTGCAGGTCGAGTTTACCGAAGTTCGCAATTGCTTCGTCAAGCCAAAGGGCCTGATTGTAACACTTGCCATGAACTGGCTGGTCAAACCGTTCACCATGGCTGCGCTTGCTGTGCTGTTCATGCGCCATCTATTCGCGCCATTCATTCCTGCTGATCTGGCCGATCAATACATCGCAGGCATGATTTTGCTTGGCGTTGCCCCATGTACCGCAATGGTGTTTGTTTGGTCCTATCTGACAAAGGGGAATGCAAGTTACACCGTTGCACAGGTTGCCACCAATGACTTGATCATGATTTTCGCGTTCGCGCCAATCGCAGCGTTTCTTTTGGATGTCTCTAACATCATCGTGCCATGGGATGTCTTGTTGGTTTCAACCGCGCTGTTTGTCGCGCTGCCTTTGGGGGCAGGGTGGTTAACCCGCATCGCACTTAAAGACGAAGAGCATCTTTCCTCCTTCAGCTCCGGAATGAAACCGTTTTCGATCGCAGGTCTGGTTGGTACAGTGTTCTTGCTGTTCGGTCTTCAGGCCAACAACATCATCTCATCACCAGCGGACATCGTTTTGATTGCAGTTCCGCTGCTCATCCAAACTGTCCTGATTTTCTTCGTGACGTACTTCTGGATGAGAAAATGGCGTCAGCCACACAATGTGGCAGCCCCCGGTGCGATGATCGGCGCCTCGAACTTCTTTGAACTGGCCGTTGCTGTCGCAATCAGCTTGTTTGGTGTCACCTCTGGTGCAGCCCTAGCAACAGTCGTTGGTGTCCTGGTTGAAGTGCCCGTGATGTTGGCCCTGGTTTCTTATGCCAACCGCACGCGAGGCCAGTTTTCTGAAGACAGCCAGGTTTCGGGCCCAACGGCCCATTCCAAAACTTAATAATGAGGGCAGGGGAGTTATCTCCTGCCCTTCGTCCCTCTTGGTTTTTGAATTTTCTCTGAGTATGCTCATGGTCTATTGGATCTATATTTTATGAGTTACTCATGCGCCCCAACAATATTCCCATTCTGAGCAATGCTGTTTCTGTTTTTCTTCTCGACTTGAATGCAGTGGAGCCACAGGTCTTGCTCATGCGCCGCGCTCATACTCTGCTCGGAGCCTGGTGTCAGGTCGCTGGCAAGGTGGAACCAAATGAGACCGGTTGGGAAGCAGCATTGCGAGAGGTGAAAGAGGAAACCGGTTTGGTTCTCACCGAACTCTGGTCCGCAGATCTTTGCGAAGAGTTCTATGTTGCGGAAAAGAACATCATCCAGAAACTGCCAGTGTTTGTGAGCTTTGTCTCCAGCGATACGCCAATCACCATCAACGAAGAGCACGACGCTTATCAATGGTTCTCATTTGATGATGCTATGGAGCTGTTCAGCTTTCCCGGCCAACGACGCGTTCTTGAATATCTCCAAGCCGAGTTCGTGACACGCAAGGCAAGCCCGCATCTTCGGATAGAATTGCCAGCCCAGCAAAATGAAGAGGCCAGCGAAGTTCTGACTTCCTGACGTCTACCTATGCGTAGGGATGGTTTCCAAAGAACGAAAAGCTAACGGTCGAAAATGATAAATGAGCTCATCCTTTTGCGGCATGGCGAAAGCCAGCATATGCTGGATGGTGTTGTGGGAGGCTGGACAGATTCCGCCCTTACACCTCACGGCGTTAATCAAGCGAAGCAAACGGCTGACCACTTGGCGACTTTTGTTCCAGCTCATGTCTTCCAAATTTTCACCAGTGATCTAACGCGTGCAGTGCAAACCGCGCAATGGTTAACTGCGAAAACCGGAAAGACGTTCGTCCAAGCCCGCCAGCTGCGTGAGTTGAACAACGGTGTGGCAAAGGACCTCTCAAAAGCAGAAGCCCAGAAGATTTGGATCTCCCCAACCGAACCCATTCTTGATTGGATCCCCTACGCTCAAGGAGAAAGCTGGAGGATGCTTTACTCTCGAATAGCGACCTACATGGAGTACTTGGCGAGTGCCAATATCGAGAAGCTCATACTCATCAGCCACGCAAACTCAATAGTTTGCATCATCAATTGGTGGCTTGGCCTTTCAAGCGATACTCACCTGCAAAACATTATGTATGACATCAGACCCTGTAGCCTCACGCATTTGAGACGAGAGAAGGATGGTTCTTCCAGAGTGGAAAAGCTAAATGACATAAGCCATCTGATGAAGGATCCAAGATTTCCGACCAAGGGCATCTTTTGATGCGATGAATGCAAATGCGGCTTCTGTATTTCGGTCTCACCACTTCAGCCCGCTAACACCACACTTGCGGATCCATCTACCCCATCCGCAAGAAACCTAAATTGCAGCCCTTATCCGAGAGCCAGTCCATAAAGCGACTTGTGCAGGGCGAGTTTTCCGTCCTTGGCGCGGTCAACGCAGGCGCGGAAGTAACCCGCCGGCCGCGAAATCCCTTCAGGATCGCGCAGGGTCTTTTCAACCGTCACAACCAGAACCGCCGCCGCCATTTTTTCACCCAGCGTCACAACCGCTTGCTTCCAGCCATCTTCGGACAGGCCAATTGCTAAACGAAGCTGCTCGCCAGACTGCGCAAGTTCAAACCAGCTTGAGAACTGCATGCCCAGCATTTCCTGGGTTTCCGTTGTTGCGCTATCAATCAAACCAATGGAAATAGCAGATAAATGCTCACTTAAACCGTTATCTAGCTGACCAACTTGCCGAGATTGCAATTGAGCTGGAGCGTTGGATTTGGCAGAGAATTTGCTTGATTGGTCTTTTTCAAGAGCAATCTTCGAAGCTTCATTGGAAGCGGAGTTGCTATTTAAGTAGCCATCATTAGATGGCTGCCGTGTTTTACTATTTATAGGAGTTTGATGGGTTGTAATATTATAAGGGGTGACATCAATGTCATGGTCGCCTGACATTTGAGCATATTCATTGAATTCAGAGGTTGTTTGCTCATCCTTCGCGTTCTCTTCTGCAAGCTCTTCAACAATCAGTTCATAGAGTTTTGAGATCTTGTCTGCGCGCTCCAGAAGCAGCATTGGCGTTTCCATAATGGCAGAGAGTTCTTCCAGGAACACTGTGCAATCCACGCCTTCATTTTGTCCGGTACGGCAAGCGTCAACGATTGCGCGGGACAACCGATTAACAGTGCGCTTTGCTTCCTGCTCTGCCCGCACACGCGCCTGAAACTCTTCCCCAATCCGTTTGATCTCGTCAATACGCTGACGGGCTGGCGAAAAGTCAAACCCATATCCACGGTCAATCTCACCACTTGCGCCATTACGGTAGATAAAACGACGGCCTGTTGAACTGTCGCGGTATGCCAGTATGCCCACCTCAACCAGTCGCTTAAGTGCGCGGATCACTGTGCGCGTGGAGCGGCACACGTACTCTGCCAACTTGTCATTGGAAATTGCGACCAGCGGACGACGGTCCTGTTTCCAGTCATCAGCCCGTGTCAGACCGATCAGAATATCGAGAATATGGTAGGCGGTACCATCAATCCCCAGAGCAGGGGCCGCCTTTTTTAACGTGATTGCCACCTCGGCTTTTGTTGTTTTGACGATGTCATTCGCCATTGCCAGTCGCTGGCTTTCCAACATGCCGGGTGTCATTTTGCGAAAGGACGCAACACCGGTGCTTTGCATAGCTAACCCATTCACCGAGGGAAGACCCAAGGTGTTATCCAAGTAAGATTGGGGATTGAGCGCCCGAAAAAGCAAAAATGCGCCACAAAGGGTTTCAAGAAAGCATTGCTGACTTGATTCGCACCGTGCGTTCGTCGTAGGATGATCGTGCTAAAGATGGTCCTCGACGAGTGCTATTCACTCTCTTGGGCGACGATTTTAGGGCCTTGCTGATTGCCGTCAGCAGGGCCTTTCGTCATTCAGGGGTTACACCATCAGGCATCCTCCCCCTTCGTGTCTTCAAATTTGGCAATCAGGCCCGGCAGCTCTTTCAGCAAGAAGGAGCTAAAGTCACTCTGCGTCTTGCTATCAACGGAGAAGACAGTCGCTTTGCCTGTGTGCTTGACGAGCACGTGCTTGTTTCCAAGCCATTCAGAGGATTTGGCAGCGCGAGTATGAGCTGCAACAGCAATCTCACCTGAAGAGGCTGTCGTGCTGGCCTCCAACTCGCTCGGCGTTTCCTGCAGCAACTGCAACACTTCACTAAACCGCTCATCACTGTGCAGTTCAGTGAACGAGTCCAGTGCAAACAGCGAGGTAATCGCTTTTTCGTGGTTTGGCGCCAGTTGACCTTCGTGGAAGAAACTTGCCATCTCTTCCCACCGTGGCCGCCCTATTTTTGGGGCAGGCCCAATCACACGCAAAAACTCCTCAGGCATGGTTGCCGCCAGCTTGCGGAGTTTGGAAACGAGAGACTTGTCCTTGCCAATGGCTTTGACAATGAGTGTCTGCGGGTAATCTTGAGCAAGGCGGAAAACAAACAGACAGGTTTCAATGAAACTCAGGTCTTTCCGTTCATGGTTTTCCTGGCCTTGCGCCACAAGCAATTCTTCATCAGAGAGCGCTTTGATCACACCACGGACAGGCTTGCCCAAGGCGCGGCAGGCTTTCCAACGACGGTGGCCATAAGCAATCTGGTAAATGCCGTCTTCATCTGGCGCAGGGCGCACCAGAATGGGGACCTGTTGCCCGGTCTCAGCAATGGACTCTTTGAGCGCCTCAAATGCCGGATCAAACGCAACTTCCATACGGTCTGCAACAAAAGATGGTTGAACCTGTTCCGGATTCAATTCCACCACGTTCACGGAGGTCGCCATTTGCGTGTTCAGTGTTTTCAACTCTTCACGCAGCTTGTCGCGTTCGTCCTTGATCAGGTTGATCTCGGCCGCGCCAATAGCACCGGATGACAAACGGGGGCGCGGCGCCGTTGCATCCGCAACCATGCCTGCCATACCGCCGCCTGAAAACAGCGTATCTAATGCGTTTTTCCGGTCCTTAGCTTTGTTCATAGTGTTCGACCCCAAGAGCTGCGGAGAAGATCTTCAATTTCACGGTTTACCGAATCCATGGATTCAAGCGCACGCTTGAGCGTTTCGCGGCCAATGGCTCCCGGTTCCAATTCATAAAGCGACTTCTTTTCAAGGCCCGCATTGGCAACCGCAGTGGATTCCAAAGCTGGCGATGTCAGCACATCCTCACCAAAGAGGGCACGCAACAAGCCAACCACACGGGTTTGCGGGCTGTCATTCGGATTGTGACGGGTCACGAGGAACCGCATCCAATCCAGATTCATTTCGCCGCCATTGTTCTCAATCACGGCCATCAGGTCAGAGCTCATGCCGAGGAACTGGTTACAGCTTGCAAGGTCCAGCATCTGCGGGTGCAGCGTGATGAGCAATCCGGTGGATGCAAACAGCGCGCCCAAAGTGAGGAAGCCCAACTGCGGCGGGCAATCGATCACAACAACATCGTAGCGATCATCAACTTCATTCAGAACGTTGCGGATGCGGCGGAAGAAGATGTTTTCGCCGGTAGACGCACCAGACGCGATCGCCGTTGGAACGATGTGCTCAAACTCAGCCAGCTCAAGGTTGGCCGGAACCAGATCCAAATTGTCAAAATAGGTCGGGCGGATCACCTCGCCCAGTGTACGGCGGCCTTCATCATAACGCAGGGCACCAAACAAGGTGCAGTTTGGCTCAACGTCAAACTCAGGCTGCACACCAAACATGGCAGAAAGCGAGGCTTGCGGATCCAGATCAATCGCGAGCACACGGTAGCCGCGCAGTGCCAGATAATGCGCTAAGTGCGTGCTGGTGGTGGTCTTTGCAGAGCCGCCTTTAAAGTTGGCGCACGCAATCACCTGCAGCTTTTCACCGTCGCGACGGCGCGGCAGGATGTTAACGGCTTCATCGCCTTTTTTACGGGCGGCAAGCACTTCACGGATCGCGTTGATCTGCTGCAACGTGTAACTGCGGCGGCCATTGGCAAGGCGGGTTGGCGTCGGGCCTTCTCCGTCCAGATCCAGCTGGCGAATGGTGCTTTCAGAAACACCGATAAGACGGGCAACATCGACAGAAGAGAACGAGCGCAGCAATTTATGCGCTTCAGGCGGATAAAGTTCTTGTCTTAACCGGTGCAGCTGGCCAGAAAGGAGCTGCGAATAACGGGAGATCTTCTCAGACGGAGTTTCCTCACGCAAAAGAGTGTTGTTGCCGTATTCCACTTCGCTTAGCCCTCAAACGGTTCTAGTCATCCACAAACGGAAAGTGCGCCCATATGGCCCGTGTTTGCGTCGAAAGGGTAACCAACCTGTAGTTCAGTTCAATCCCTTTTTGGTTAATCCTCATTAACACTTATGACCATCGCCTCACAAAGAGGCATAATTACTATTAATTTCAGATAGTTAGCTTGTTTCAAAAACTTAAAAACGAGGCGTGCATAAAATCGACAAAACAACCGATCCATTTCTCCAGAAACATATTCCTGCGTCAGGTCGGCCCGACTCAACCATCCGGCTATTGATTCTCTCCCCTCTCCAGTGAGCAATAACACTGCCTGAGACAGGGGGGATAAGTTTTCTGAAACACCAGAGAGAAGCTGAGTAATTCATCGTATAACGGGGGGAGATTTTTTGCGGATTAGACGTGGTTTCCACTTAAAGCGTTGCTAATAGTTTCTGCCGTTTATACGCGAAGAAATAAGCCTACAGAGTATAGTTGAGAATATTTTATTAAAATAGCGAATAAACTCTATTTCTGTTCATCGAACTCTAAGTAAGTCTGATTCATATGCTCAATGAATAAGAGCGCACTTACACATTTTTTTAAAAATAATCGATAATTCGACATTATTTTCCATAAAACACTCTCGTTTTATTGGAAAGTTATGTCATTCCTACGCAATTTCATTGCTTTTATAGTTCAGATATTGTTTTACAATTGATGTAATAAGAAGGCCAATTCATATTTGCAATTTAACTTGGTCGGACAAGAAAACAAATGACATAGTTTCCATAGCTACGAAAAGAAACGCCAAATTGCATAGATAATAATTGTAAGGCAGATAACTTTGAAAATAGAGGATACCTTAGAAAGAGCCGTAACATCGGTCACTGCACAAAACGTCCCGTCATCCGCCTCTCTCATTGACAGGGCCTACGCGCACCTGCGGGCGGCAATTTTGTCTGGCCAGCTTGAGCCAGGCAGTAAATTGCGCATTCGCGAGATGTGCAGCACATTTGATGTTGGGCCAACACCTGTACGTGAAGCACTTTCCCGTCTGGTGTCTCAAGGACTGGTTGCCACGCAATCTCATAAGGGATTTTATATTCCAGAACTTTCTCAAAAAGAGTTTCAGGATATTATTGATCAGCGCCGCCTTCTTGAAAGCGCAACGGTAAGAACTGCCGTTGAAAAGGGCGACGCTCAGTGGCGTGAAAGCGTGCTGGATGCCTACCATGCACTGCAGGAAATTGAGCGGACATGGCAAGCATCACGGCGTGATTTCTGGAATGAATGGGAAGAAGCCAACCGCGTGTTCCATATGACACTGGTTGCCGGTGCAGGCTCCAGTTGGGCAAGCCGGTTCCTGCATATGCTTCATGACCAATGCACCCGCTACCGCGCTGCCATGCGCCGTGCCGGGTTTATTTCAGAAGGCGTACAGGATGATCACACACAGCTGATTACCGCTGTGCGGACCGGGGACGGCGCGCTGGCCGAGCAAACGATCAAAGCACATGTTGATCGTCTACCCGCTCTTTGCATGCCATCTTAGAGCGCGTTCTGTTTGGTTGAATTCAATCAGACAGCAAGACTTCGCTCTACCCAAGATGTTAGAGCACGATGCGTGGATATTTACGAACGTGACGTGCTCTAGTGGATTGATATATTGAACTTATTGTCGGTGAGAGGCTTGGTCTCCCACCGCAATAGCCGGTGAGCGCTTCAAAATTTCCGCAGGGGAGCGTAAGCGTTGCCAGGTCTGATGAACCTCAGCTGGTGCGGTGATATCCTCATATCCCAGCGCGCTATAGAACGTCATTGCCGCCTGATTGATGCGATCCACTTTCAGCTCGTGCCTGCAGCCATACGTTTCCAGCAAAAACTGAAGCGCCTGTCGCCCGAACCCGCGTTTGTGGTGGCTGTAGTCTATGTACAGCGAATGCAGGAAATGCTCTGGCGTGTAATAGCCGATGAAGCCGACACGTTCCCCCGCCAACGTCAAGACCCAGACATCCTCACCCTCAACAAGGCTTTGAAACTGGCTGGCGCTGACATGACGGGTGTAGTCATAGGCAAACGTACGGCTCGCCACGCTCTCATAGAGCGCAGCGAGCATGTCGTGATCGTCCGATGTGTAGGGCAGGATTTGGAGCAAGCCTTGCCTTCCGTGTTCAGGGTCAGGCTTTACTGGCCGTCCAGACATTCTGGCGGCAAAACTTCCGTTTTGTTTTGCGAATCCAGGAAATGATCGAAGCTGTGGCTTCCTGCTTGCGTTTCAACCTGCTCATAAGCTGCGCGGGACTGAGAGACCATCGCTTCCTGGAACTTCAGACGCTCACCAGACAGCGGCATCGCTTTCAGGTGATCAGACTGGTTCTTAGAAAGATCAGCGATAAAGCCGGTGTAAGAGCCCTTTTGCTTCACGCCTTTCAGAATTTGAGCGGATGGTGTGAGCTCTGGATTGTCCAGCTTGGCCGCTTGTGCGTTCACAGCGTCTGTATGGCCTGTACCGCCATACACTTCATCCATGATCTCAGCAGTCAAGCGCATGTCGTCAAGCACCTGATGGCCTGCTTCACGCAGTTCCATCCCACCATCGCCATAGGCTGGCAGCATCAGGTTTGGCAGACGGCCCTGCCAGGCAACCATGCGCTGCTGATCATTGAGCGCCTGCTGCTCTCCAGAAGAGATACATGGAGATGGAGCAAGGGTCATGTGGGTCAGGAAGGCATTGAGGAAGTGGGCCTGCTGCTCACAAATCCCAATCGGATTGAGTGGGTTGATGTCGAGGGAGCGCAATTCGATGTATTCGACACCACGGCGGCACAGCGCAGCAATCGGGCGCTCGCCTTCCTTGGTGTTTCGCTTAGGCCGCGCAGAGCCGTACAGCTCATTTTCAAGCTGCAGCTGGTGCGTGTTGATCTGCTTGTAATCGCCTTCTTCCGCCACACCAATTTGCTCGTATTGGCGCACAGACGTTGCAAGAGCACCGCGCAGGCCCTCAATGTAGTCGCAAAGAGAGTTGTAGTGAATGTCCAGCTCGCTCTGCACGACGCTGGTGTAACCCAGATCGCTCATGCGCAGAGACGTTGCATACTCGCCGAAATAAGTGTCATCACCCAGCATGGAGAGCGTTGGGTGCGGAGATGCCAGATAGCTTTTGTCAACGGCAGGAGAAGCACCAAACAGGTACAGCACCAGCCAGCCATGACGCTGCAGGTTACGGATCAGGCCCAGATACCCCGCACTGCGGAAGTCCTGAAGGCTTCCGCCGGAGGTACACTGCTCATGAAACTCTTGCCAGAGGCCATCGGAGATAGAGAAGTTGTAGTGAATCCCGGAGATCGTCTGCATACGCTTGCCATAGCGATGCGCCAATCCCTTGCGGTAGAGCGTTTTGATCTGCGCCGCATTCGAGTTTCCATACTCCGCAATGCGGATCGTCTCATCACCGGCGATTTCCGGCGGCATGGACGCATTCCACAAATACTCACCAGCATCCGTTTTACGCGCCGCAAAAGCTTGTAGTTCTTTCAGAAAATCAAGGCTTTCTGCAACAGAGTGCACAGCAGGTGTGATGAACTCCACCTGAGCCTCAGAAAAGTCTGTCGTGATAAATTTGTGCGTTAGCGTTTTACCCAGAGATTCCGGGTGATCACGCAATGACATAAAGCCATCTCTGCCAACACGCAGAGCTTCTTTTTCGATCCCCACGCGGAGTTCAGCAAGACCTTTTCGTACTGCGCTATTTTCCAACAGCTTCAGCGTGGCTTCACCTAATTTTGTCATTCTCGTTCCGTTAATCTGCGCAAAACGGCTATATGGGCTCAAAGTATCCTAGTGCACCTTTCGGTTCACTCTCTCATAGATACTTCGTAATTTCGTGGATGCAAGAGTACAAAACCTGTCGAATTTTCCTTAGTGTTTAATGCGCAACTTCCATCATTAATGCGTGAACCAAGTTCAATTCGAGAATAAAATTAAACTGAGAAAATGAAGAAATTACCTGTCTGACTATCAACGCGCCAACACGATGTATTCCTTAACCCACTTCAATAATCAAAAAATATATACTTCGGCAAATCATCATCTATCCACGACCTAAACTGCTGATTTCACCATAAAAGATCTGGATTATCTTCACCCTCAAAGACAGTGGACAGAAAACGGCGCGCTTGCATGCACCGAAATACAATCCTCTGCCTCGTAAAAAAGCGGAGCATCCTTAAACCGCCTTACAAAGTTCGTGTGCATTTTGAACACTCTATCTGATATTTCGAACGCCGTGCATCACGCTGCAGAGCCAAAAGCTTCCCTTCAAACCTTACTCAGCATCTAAACTTTGCTTGCTTTAAGCTGAAGACTTCTAAGTAAAATCACTATCGCCCACCCCACATAAAACAGCGTGCTCCTCGCGAGTATTATCGAGAATTATGGCGGGTCTGCCTGCAAAATCTTCAGTGGATGCAGAGTTGGATAACTCCTTGTCTTTCGGAGAGGTCGACACTGTTCCTCACCATTTTTGAGGCTATCAGCAAAACAACCTCAGCAATTCTTATGGGTGTCGTCATTTGCATGTGCCCGTTACCTTTTGCAGATCGACCTGAAGAGGCCCACGACTTGCAAATCAAACGCCCTTTAAGCACTCTCGCAATCACTCTTCCCCTCCTGACAGGGTGCGTTTCTGATGAAGAGCGCCTGCCACAGGCCTATTCGCCCACCATCGAGATTCCGCAGGGGGCAACGCTGATTACCGTCAACACCACGCCTGATGGTGCCTTCTGTTTTCTGGAAGGGTATCGGTCATCTATCTTTGTAAAGCACACGCCGGGTCCAATGGTTGTACCTGCCGGATTTGAGAGCAGAAACCTGATTTGCGAGTTGAAAGGCTACAAAACCACACAAGGCGCCGTGCTTCCCGGCCCACCACCGCCAGATGGTGACAAGATCATCATCCAGCGTGTCTTCATACCGGTTGGTGTGACTGTTCCAAACTCCAGCCCCGCAGGCGCTGTTGTGCCAGATGGCTTTGTTGGCACCTACCGCCGTTAACCCAGCACCGCCTCATAGCGGGTTTTGAAGTTGGCTGTGAGGTAATTCATCAATTCGCGCACCCGATGCAGTTGGTGGCGTGTTGGCGGGCTCACCAGCCACAGCGGTGTTGTCTGCTTCCACCCAGAAAGCATTTCCGTTAGCTCACCGCGTTTGATCAGCGCATCGGTATAAACATCCGCAAGGCGCGCTATGCCCAGGCCCGCTGCAGCCGCCTGACACATAACCCGGCCATTTGAGATCTGAAATCCTTTCTCCGCCTGCACCACAATGCGCTCCTGCCCGCGCGTGAAGATCCACTCCTGCACACTGCCTGAGATGAAAGGAAGGCCCTTCAGATCGGAGGGATGGCGGATTTTTGAGTGCGCTGCCACAAAAGAAGGGGAGGCCACATAGCGTGTTGTGATGGTGTGCAATTTACGAGCGATCAAGGTGCTGTCTTCCAGATCCCCCATCCGCAACACAAGGTCATAATCCGTCTCCAGCAGATCTTCCCGAATGCTGGAAAAGTCCAGCTTCACTTCAATCCCCGGATTGGCGTGCTGATACTCAATCACCAGCGGCGCAATAAGTTCCTCACCAATCAAACCACCCACGGCATTCATACGAATAGGGCCGGTCAAACTGTCTGTCGCCTGAGAGGCGAGATCGGATGCGTCTTCAATCTGCTTCACGCCAGTGCGGCACATTTCGTAGTAGCGCTCACCAATCTCGGTCAGCCGCAGTTTGCGGGTGGTTCTAAACAGCAGCTGCACATCCAGTTGTTCCTCCAACTGGCTCACCTGTTGGCTTAAACTCGCTTTTGAAAGACCCGTTTCATCAGACGCTAAGGTAAAGCTGCCATGTTCCGCCACGGCTAGAAACGAGCGCAGGCCATTCCAGTAAATATTGTTCATCTCAGCCTAACAATCATTTTGGATTACCCATATTTATCAGCGTGATCATTTTTGTACAATCGCCGCAACACAACGCAAGTTCATCTTGCTCAAGAAAAAGCTAACCAGGCAGGAAAACAAAATGACAAAGCCACTTATCATTATCACTGGCGCAAGTTCAGGCATTGGCGCAGCGATCGCGACATCTTTCAGCGCTGCTGGTCATCCTCTTCTTCTTCTTGCCCGCCGGGTTGAGCAGATGGAAGCTTTGGGTCTTCCAAACACACTGTGCCGCGGTGTTGACGTAACCAGCCGTGAGCAACTGATTGCAGCTGTGAAAGAAGCAGAAGAAAAATTCGGTCCAGCGGACGCAATCGTCAACAACGCTGGCTGCATGCTGCTGGGTGACCTGTCCGTTCAGGATCCGTCCGAATGGGACCGCATGATCGACCTGAACGTTAAGGGTGTTCTAAACGGCATTCACGCTGTTCTGCCAGGCATGAAAGCGCGTAAGGGCGGCTCCATCATCAACGTCAGCTCCATCGCTGGCCGCAAAACCTTCCCGGCCCACGCAGCTTACTGCGGCACCAAGTTTGCCGTTCACGCCATTAGCGAAAACCTGCGTGAAGAAGTGGCAGCTGACAATGTGCGCGTCATGACCATTGCTCCAGGCGCTGTGCAGACTGAATTGCTGTCTCACACCACTTCTCAGGAAATCATTGACGGTTACGAGCAGTGGAAGAAAGAAATGGGCGGCGTGCTTAACCCGCAGGACGTGGCAAACGCTGTGCTGTTCGTTTACCAGCAGCCACAGAACGTCAACATCCGCGAAGTTCTGCTTGCAGCAACGGGCCAGCCTGCATAACGCAGAGCAACCGAGTTTTTGCAGAAGCCGGCTCTCCCGCAGAGCCGGCTTTTTCTTTGGAACGAACGCTTATCAATTGAAACGCGCTTTAGGAGTTTGGCACGTCGCTCAAATGACGGGCAATTGCCTGAAACAGCGCGATCGACTTCATCTTCACCATCTCCTTATCGCGTTGATAAGAGGGATAGGTCGAAGTTTTAGCGATCACCACATTCCGAGCTGGGTTGATGTAAAGGAACTGGCCGTGAATGCCGATTGCGGTGAAATCACCTTGATCGGATTCCAGTGGCAGCCACCACTGGTATTTATATCCAAGCGGAGAGGGGCTCTCCGGATTGTTATAGCCCGGCATCAAGCGCGGCTCATCCGGCGTGACTGATGTGTTGATCCACTCTTCAGACACGATGCGCTCGCCTTTGTGGTTCAAACCACCCCGCTCCAGCACCATTCCCACACGCAACATATCGCGCAAGCGGATGTTCACCCCACCAAAGACAACTGGTTCACCTTCCTGATCCACCATGATTTCTGCAGAGGATTCTGCGCCAATCTTGGACCAGAGCTTTTCGTTGAACCACTCTTTGTAGGGTTTGCCAGTCGCTCCGCGCAGCACCCAACCCACAACATGCGTATCAATTGAAGAGTAGCGATTGTAGGTTCCCGGCTCCAGCTCTCGCGGCACATCCTTGGTGAAATCATCCTGAGAGCCCAGCAGGATTGCAACGACGGACTGGACGATGTCGGAATTCAGATCAGCGTAGTTCTCGTTCCAACGCACACCCGACGACATTTCCAGCACGTCTTTCAGACGAACCCCGTCGTAAGCCGTTCCCTTGAGCTCCGGCACATACTTGACGACCTGATCTTCCACACTGTCGATCAGCCCTTCATCCAGCGCCACACCAACAAGAATGGAGGCCATGGATTTGGACACCGACATCTGAATAGCGTGGGTCTCAGCGGTGTTGCCACGATCATAGTACTCATGGATCAACTTACCATTGTGCATGATGGCAAGGCCGGTGGTGTGGGAATCCAGAATGTAATCTGCCGTTGAGGCTGCCTCGCCCTTGTACATAAAGGTCGCTGGCATCGGCGACGCCTGATGCGCCCGAGGCAATTCATAGGTCTCGTCCGGCGCTTCAACCGTGGTACTGGAGTACTCTTTGTAAAGCGACCTGAATTTCTGATCGATGTTCTCAGGCTTGAATGCATCCGCATAAGCCATCACGGCGCGGATCTCGGCAATATCTTGCCGGAAGTAAAAAGCACCCGCTGCCAACAGCAGCACAACGGCCAGAACACCCCAGCCAATCTTCTTCAACATGATGTCCCCCCAATCGCGGTGAAAGATCTAAGCCTCCAGAGCGAACCCAAACCTTACGCATAGGTTAAGCGCTTGTAAAGCGAGCCTCTGGCAACTTAAGAGCGGTGTATTACCCAATTAAACGCAATTAAAACATAAGCGCTCACACAACCTTTGCGGGTTTCCTGTTTAATGCTGGCGACCTTCTTTTCTCAAAGTGGTGGGAGCAAATGGCATGCAGACAAAAGCAAAAACAACCCTTATTGCACTAAGTTTTCTCATATTTTCAACGGGTTATGGCGTGGCGCAAATCAACAACTTTGCTGACGACCCAACAGCCAACGCCGATGCTAATCCACTGAAGTCGGAATACCCCGACATCGTGAGTCCAGTATCAGATTGTCCCGACATAGCAGAAAAATACCGCACCGGCGGCACTGGAGCAGATCCTCTGGGTTATCCGCCAAACTTTGGTTTCACGGACATGTCTTCCGCTGATCAGGAAGCCTGCATCAAGGAAATCAATAAGGATGGTAACATCAACGAGAAGCAGGAAACCCAGGAAGAAAACAACATTCTGCAGAACTGATGGCGGCCAGCTTCCTCCTTAAGTATCTGTTATTGCAAAGGTAAGCAGATCTCGACAACGAGATCTTCAGGTGCTGTGTTGGTTGGGCTGTTCCAAAACACTTCATAGCACGGGTGGTCTGCTGCCTCTTCTCCAGAGCTCGGTAGCCACACGCCATAAAGGTAATGAAAAGCGGCGCGCAAACCAGCATAAGGCCCTTGATGGCGCAGCACAGCACAGCGACCAGCCGGAATGCTATGTGTTTCAAGTCCTTCAGTATTTTCGAATTTAGACGGAACAACCGCCCCCACACGAGACCGCAGCTCCTCCGCAGAAACAATCGACGGATCATCGTAATAGATGCCAACAAACGGCCCACATTTCCGGATTACACCACGAGAAGACAGCATCGCCGCCAACTTGCTATAGACGACTCCCATGTCAGAATAGGAGCCACGATGAGAAAGGACCTGCAAGACTTTCTCCGGCTCATCTCGAACTTCCACCGGATGCATTGAAAAGATACTGCTTTTCTCTAACGCAGTCACAGGAGCCGCGCTTTTGCGCTCGCGGAACTGGCCGGGAGCGACGCCATATTCTCCTTTGAACGCACGAGAAAAACTCTGCGCGCTAGGGTAGCCATATCTCTCGGCAATCTCTGTAACGGCTTGTTTAGTCTGAATTAAATCCAACGCTGCACGGTTCAAACGAATGCGGCGAATGGAGGTCGCAAGCGTTTCACCGCGCATGCTCTGGAAAACTCGATGCCAATGAAAGCGCGACATGCAGGCGACATCAGCCAAAGCATCAAGGCTTAGATCTCCATCCAGATTCTCATAGATGTACTCAAGAACACGCAGCATTCGTTTCTCATAGGCAGCCTTGTTCTGCTCCGCTTTCACGTCCCGTTCCCTCTGCCTGTCATCATTTCCACCCTTACAACACAGAGGGACTGAACATATCTTGCTATCTTGACCTTAGAGCAGGCATGCCAAGCTGATTCATGAGGGAACTGAAGTCATCTTTACTAGCGACTTGCTTTGAGTATTTCCACCTATTGCTGAATTCTCATGTCAGCTCATCTTACACGCTTTCTTTCAGAAACTGACAGTTCTTTGAGCTCCGACGGTGACTTAGTCACTTTCACGAGTAAATTTCTGAAATTTTACTTATAAAACGGTTGCTTTTCGGCCCTTGGCTCGGATAAAGCGGAGGCAACAATTGGCCAAGTATCGGGCTATGGCCTAATCAAAACAATCTAAGGATTGCAAATGACCGACGCAGCGTTGGCCCCAGCTCCTGTGCTTGATCAGGAAGCCAAGACCGAATTTCCTATTCCGGCAAACGTATTTGCCGAAAAAGTAGTGTCCGTAAAGCACTACACTGACCGCCTGTTTAAATTCCGCATTACGCGCCCAAGCTCTTTCCGTTTCCGCTCTGGCGAGTTTGTCATGATCGGCCTGCCAAATGCTGAGAAGCCGGTTTTCCGTGCTTACTCCATCGCAAGCCCATCCTGGGACGAAGAGCTGGAGTTCTTCTCCATTAAAGTTCAGGACGGTCCGCTCACCGAGCACCTGCAGAAGATCCAGCCAGGCGATACCGTTCTTATGCGTAAGAAGCCGACCGGTACACTCGTAAACGATGCCCTGATCCCAGGTCGACGTCTTTATATGTTCTCTACCGGTACTGGTGTCGCTCCGTTCGCATCATTGATCCGCGACCCAGAAACCTATGAGAAGTTTGAAGAAGTTATTCTGACCCAGACTTGCCGCGAAGTGAATGAACTCACCTACGCGAAGGAACTGGTTGAGGAAGTGAAGAACGATCCACTGGTTGGTGAGTTCGCAGCTGGCAAACTGCGCCTGCACACAGCAGCGACCCGCGAGCCATATCCTTGTCAGGAACGCATCACCAATCTGATCGAAAACGGCAAGCTTTTTGAAGACCTTGGCGTACCAAAGCTTGATCCTGCCATTGACCGCGGCATGATCTGTGGCTCCATGGAAATGATCAACGACACCAAGGCGATCCTTGAAAAGCATGGCCTTGAAGAAGGTTCCAACGCTGCCCCATCTACATTCGTGGTTGAGCGCGCATTCGTTGGCTAAGCCTTTTGCTTCAGAATTTCGCGAGAAGCCCGCTGTTCATTCAGCGGGCTTTTCTTTTGCCTGCCCATCTCAGCTCATGCCTCTTCTGTCACTTTCATCGCATCTTCAAGGACTTGGTTAAACCGATCAAGCGCCCCTTCAAAGCGACCAAAAGTCAGATGCGTGTTGGCCCCGGATGTAAACCCTTGCTGAATCTCTTCGCCCAACTCAAAGTCTTCCTTCAGGGTCGTCGAGGTGATCGCTTGATTACGGACCCAGTGCTTCTGCATTTCGTCAGTTTGTGGCATGGAGTTCGGGACCAGCGTCGCCAATCGGACCCGTGTGCGGTTAACGGCAAGCGGCTCACAATGCACCCAGACAACATGATCTTGCTGAACAAGCAGCTGCGTTCCAGGCAAAACTGAATAGATGATGTTGGCGTGCTCACGAATACTCCACTCGTCCTGAGGTTTATCTCTCAGCTCAAACAGAGTGATGCGCGGCAACACGGACCGCATGTTCCCTCCCAGCATCTGATAACTGGAGAGGTTATCCGGAAAGTAGGGGCCAATCGTTTTGCGGTGGGCCACGCGGAAATGATAGGCCTCGATCCCGCCTTCAAGCAGTGTCTTCCAATTAGCCGCAATTTCAAAGGTTTCTTCCACCGCGATCCGATGATCAGCGAGCCCCAGCCATGATAAGTCGTCGGAAAGTGGTGCAAGGCATTGCTGGATTTCCCCTGCATTCCGAATCTCTGGATCGGCAATGACCCAAATAAAGCCGTGGGCTTCCAAAACTGGAAGTTCCCTCAGGCCATATTGAGAGCGATCCAGATCCGGAAAGCCTTGCTGCTCCTGTGGCACCGCTACCAAGTTGCCTTGGTTGGACCATGTCCATGCATGGTACGGGCAGGAAAACCTTTGTTTACAGCCAGTTTCCTCTCTCACCAGCTTAGCACCACGGTGGCGACACACATTGAGAAACGCATGAGCTTCTCCCTCAGCATTTCTGGTCAACAGCACAGGAAGTCCGGAAACCGATCGGCTTAGGAAAGCATTTGCCTTGGACAGTTCTGTAGATTGCGCAGCAGCAACAGGCTTGCCGCGAAACAAAGCCGCCATTTCCTGAGCAAAGCGATCAGGGCAACTGTACCGTTCCACTGGGGAAAGCGTGACTTTCTCATCCAAGAACTTCTCGTTCTTCGCATCCAACCCAAGCAGTTCAGCAATCAAACCAATTTCTTCATCCCGTGTCATGGCAAACCCTCCACTTACCGATCGGTAAGTATAAACTTACCACTTGGTAAGTTGTCAAGTTTATCCTATACAGAACCTAAAGGGAGCAGGATTTGGATCAATACGCAGACAGCCCCAGAACGCGTTACATCACAGCAGCGAGCGCGGTCTTTGCCCACAAGGGGTATCACGCCGCAAGCCTCGCAGGCATTGCAGACCAACTTGGGGTGACCAAACAGGCTCTGCTTCATTTCTTCGGCTCAAAGGTCGTGCTTTATGAGGAGGTGCTCAGCGCGCTTTCTGATCGGTTGTTGTCTTCAATCGAAAACGTCGAAGGAACTACGCCAGAAGCCATGCTGCGCACATTCTTCCTTCACCTCTCACAGGACGCACTTTGCAATGTGGAGGACACGCAATTAGTCGCCAGAGCCCTGCTGGATGCCCAGACAACTTCCGAGAACTGGCCGATGAAGCCTTTTCTGGATGCACTGGGCGCACTGGCCCACAAGACGAAACGCTGGTCAAAAGCCTCGGATGCTGAGTTGTTTTGTTGGATTTACCAGCATATCGGCTCAATCCAGCATTTCGCTATTTCGCAGACCACACTCCGAGGCATGTATGGCGCAGAAGCTTTCGACGTGCTGAAGGAGACGCACCAAGCACAGCTCCGCGCGGCTCTTGCAGATCTGGAGAACGACCCGGTCTAGCCGTTCAACTCAAGCCGCTCGTGGATCTGAGTAATCTCGTCTTTCCATTGCACCTGCAGGTGAGGGGACTGTCTGTTAGGCCGCCGCGCCAGATCCGCTTCCATCAGCGTTTCCAACTCAATCAACCGTTCAAGCAATTCATCTTCACCCGAGTGATCCGGTTCAGGAGCACTTTCCCCAACCGTAGTGTCGACAACTGATTGTGAAGCAGCATCCGCTTTGACAGCTTTCACCTGAACTTCAGCGATCAACGCATAAGCCGCATCCGCATCGTTAACCTCCTGCAGACGTCCATTTTGCACGACCCAGAACCGGTTGCACGTCGCTTCCACCAGATGCCTGTCATGCGAGACCAACAAGAATGAACCGTTAAACGACTGAAGTTGGTTTGACAGCTCATTACGACCGTATAGGTCCAGATGGTTGGTCGGCTCATCAAGCATCATCAGGTTGGCTTGCACCTGAGACAGAGAGACAAGCAACAGACGCGCGCGCTCACCGCCGCTCAATTGAGAGATTTTCTGTGACAACTGATTGTACTTGAAGCCAGCCGCAATAATGGTCTTTTCGCAGTCAGGCACCCGCAGATCGACACCAAGAGCTTCTCCAACAGACACCATACCCTCAACCAGATTAGCTTCCCCCGGAAGCTGCTGAAGCGTCTGATCATAAAACGCAATCCGACATCGAGGATGAACCCGAACATCGCCCGCTTCACTCGTCCGTTTCTCCCAACAGCAGCGCAACAGGCTGGATTTACCCGTCCCGTTCGCCCCCATCACCGCAATCCGGTCACCGGGCCGCACAGCAATGTCATCGACATTGTATAAGAAGACATCCGCCACAGGCGGTGTCACGTTCAGGTCTTTCAGTTGAACCAGTCGGTCAGCCTGAATTTGCTCTCCGGCAATAGACAGGTTCCACGGATAAGCCTCGACGGCGTCAGTCTGGTCGTCCTTCATTCGGTCAACCATTTTCTCCATGGACTTGGCTTTGCGAGATAGGTCTTCGTTGTCGTACGTCCGCCCCCAATCCGCGAGACGTTTGGCACTTGCCTCAACGCGCTTGATCTCTTTTTCCTCGGAGTCACGCCGGGCAATACGTGCTTGCGTCAAAACTTCATGCTCTGCCAAGGCCTTCGTGCAGGGCAAATCGAAGGCATGCAGTTTGCGATCCTGAAGAATCCAGGTGCGGTTGGTGACGGAATCGAGCAGGGTCGCGTCATGAGAGATCATCAGAAAGCTGCCCTTCCATGATTTCAGGAAGCTTTCGAGCCACATGATTGTTGGCAGATCCAAATGGTTGCTTGGCTCATCCAGCAACAACAGGTTCGGCTCTGTCATCAAAGCACGTGCCAGCATGAGCCGTGTCATCTGGCCACCACTGAGGTCTTTACAAAGCACAGCGGACTGGTGAGGTTCAAACCCCATTTCCGGCAGCATCACATCTACCTTCCAGTCCATCCAGTCACGCTTGTCCTTCGGCAGCGCATCACGAACAGCCTCAGCCAGCGTCAGTTCCATCAATTGCTTGGGAAGATGCTGCTCAACGCAGGAAACGACAGCAGCACGAGAAACCGAGATGCTGCCCTCACTTGGTTCATTACGACCAGCAAGGATGTTGAGAAAGGTCGACTTACCGCACCCGTTGTGGCCCACGAGTCCAATCCGGTCGCCTGCATTGAGCCCGAAGGAGTGGTTTTCAAACAACACACGCTCAGGCGACTGCTGCCACAGACCACTGCCGGTTATCAATGGATTGCTACTGGACTTCGCCATGGGACCGTGCCTCCCAACACATAAAACATTAAGAAAACGGATTAGAGAAAAATTGCGAAACTTCCAAGAGGGCGGGAGGTGTAATGCAGCAAGGGCACTTCAACTTAAGGGAGAACAGAGGATTTCGCGTCACACATATTCGCAGAAAACTCGGAATATACCTCACAAAAAGAATGTAGTTTGAATGGTTTCAATCGACAAGAAAACCAAAATTCAGTGTCTGTCGAACACTTTAGCGCATCACAGTTTGTCTAGAGTTTTCATTCCTCACTCCTTATTCTAATCTGCCTTAATTTACTATTTTCGCACAGTTTATACGATTGCCGTGATAGACGATCCGCACTAGTGGAAGTCGCGACTTGGGAACAATTTTTTGGCCTGCTCTCTTGGGTGCCGAGCACGAGTAATCGTAGGTAAGATTCTCTGATTGCGGGGAGCATCATCTGCCACTGGAAGCATTTTGCCAATCTCTTCATCCAATGGATGGCCAAGTATAGATAAGCGTTCCGAATAATCTTTTATTTCCTGTGCGATCAAATGCACGACTGTGCCCTCTCGTTGCAAATAGCCGGTGACATATAGCAGGCGACCTGAGATAACTTCACGCCGGAATTTTTCGTAAACTTTAGGCCAGACAACCACGTTACAGACCCCGGTTTCATCTTCCAATGTAAGAAAAATCACCCCAGAGGCCGTACCTGGGCGTTGGCGTGTAATAACAAGGCCACAGACTATTGTGTGGCCAAGTGGTGCATCCTGAAGGGCGGCATGAGTTGTAAGTTCAAGTATATCCGGACGTAGCAACTCCATGGGATGAGCGCGGAGAGAAAAGCGGGTAGAGAGGTAGTCTTCAACCACCTCTTCGCCCAGATGCATACTTGGCAGGTGGACTTTTGGCTCAAAAATAACTTCACCGTCCAAAGGGTCGTTGAATAGAGGCAAAGGTTCAGTCCCCTTAATTGCCTTCACCTGCCATAAAGCCTCTCGGCGATTGAGCCCCATACTGACGAAAGCATCAGCTTCAGCCAGTCTTTCTAGAGTTGCAGGACCAACACCAGCTCGATGCCAAATGCTTTGTGGGTCCGGGTAGCCATTGCCCCGTGCAGCGACAATCCAGAGAGCTTCGTCCTCTTTAAACCCTTTAATCTGTCGAAAACCAAGTTGAATAGCGAGCTTACCGTCCGTGCGCCATTCTAACTTATTGTTCCAATGGCTGCGATTCGCACAAATAGGACGTATTTCCACATCATGCTCTCTTGCATCACGTATAATTTGTGCTGGAGCATAAAACCCCATCGGCTGAGAATTCAACAAAGCGCAGGCAAAAGCTGCCGGATGATGGCATTTAAGCCATGCAGAAACATAGGCAAGGAGTGCGAAAGCCGCGGCATGACTTTCGGGAAAACCGTAGTTACCAAAACCCTCAATTTGAGAGAAACAGCGTTCTGCAAATTCTAACTCATAACCACGTTTCAGCATGCCCTTTACAAAACGTTCCTTAAACGAACTTATGGTGCCCATACGCTTGAAAGTGGCTAGAGAACGGCGCAACCGGTCAGCTTCAGCTGGCGTAAAACCAGCTGCAACTTCGGCAATACGCATGGCTTGTTCCTGAAACAAAGGCACACCAAGGGTTTTGCCTAAAACCTCTTCCAGATCTTGAGAAGGATATGTGACCTTCTCTTTGCCCTGACGACGTTTGATGTAAGGATGCACCATCCCTCCCTGAATGGGACCAGGGCGGACAATGGCCACTTCGATCACGAGGTCATATAAATTGCGAGGGCGCATACGCGGTAGAAAATTCATCTGGGCACGACTTTCTACCTGAAACACACCAATGGCATCTGCTGCGCACAACATATCGTAAGTTCTGCTATCATCCTGAGGCACGGTATCAATTGTAAGCTGATTGCCGTGTTTTTCCTCAATCAAAGCAAAGCACTTACGAATGCAAGTGAGCATGCCGAGACTCAGAACGTCGATCTTGAGGATACCAAGAGCATCGATATCATCCTTGTCCCATTCAATGATGGTCCGATCTTCCATCGCTGCATTTTCAATGGGGCACAACTCATCCAGACGGCCTTTAGTTATAATGAAACCGCCCACATGCTGGGATAAATGGCGAGGAAAGCCAATGATTTCTTTAATCAAGTGGATGGTAAGTGCCAGGCGTTGATTTGAGCCATTTAACCCCAGTGCCTTCAAACGTTCTTCTGGTACTCCTTGATTGGAAGATCCCCACATCTGCCCGGAAAGGTTCGCAAGTAAATCTTGCGACAATCCCATTACTTTCCCTACTTCTCGAATGGCTGCCCGGGAACGGAAGTGAATAACAGTAGCGCACAGGCCCGCTCGGTGCCGACCATACTTTTTATAGATATGCTGAATAACCTCTTCACGGCGCTCATGCTCAAAATCAACATCAATGTCTGGCGGCTCACCACGATGTTCTGAGATAAATCGTTCAAACACCATAGAGATGGTTTCCGGGGCAACATCTGTTATACCCAAAGCGAAACAGATAATTGAGTTGGCTGCTGACCCCCGTCCCTGACACAAAATATCTCTGGAACGGGCAAAAGATATAATGTCATGCACTGTGAGGAAATAGGCGGCGAAGCCTAGCTTATCGACCAGTGCTAACTCCTTTTTAACAAGGCCTTGTACTTTTGGGCTTTCACCTTTGGGATAACGACGCTTGATACCTGCGAGTGTCAATCGCTTCAAACGCCCCTGAGCTGTTTCTATTGCGTTGCCTTCCTCTGGATAGTCATAGGAAAGTTCACTCAGGCAAAAAGAGCACCTATTGGCAATTTCTAGCGTACGCTTGATGGCTGCAGGATGAGCACGAAACAGAGACGCCATATCAGAGAAAGGTTTCAAACGCCGCTCGCTATTGGGCAAGGCCCGACGGCCAATTTGATCGATAGTGATACCTTCACGGATGCAGGTCAGGACATCAGCAAGTTGGCGCCGATTGCCGCGGTGCATAAGGACATCTCCCAGAGCCACCATAGGAGCAGCAAGGCGTAAGGAGAGCTTGGCACAAGCATTAAAATAAGCTTGATCATTGCCATCATATTGCGGAGCGGCTCCAAGAAAAACATGGGAGGGAAAGGCTTGCACCGCCTGCTGGATATGTTCTGCAACAGCACTGCAATCTAAGAAAACTTGCGGCAAGGCTATGAGTACCATACCGCTACCTTCTTCCAGTAAATCTTTATATAATAACTTACATTGGCCTTTATCAGTACGACGCTTTCCTTTACTCAGCAGACTAGACAAGCGGGCATAGGCATCCCGATCTTGCGCTAAGGCAATCCAGTGGATTGGGCTATCTTCAAGAACCAAACGGCACCCAATCACCAAACGCGGCAGGGGGAATGTTGGAGTTTGCAAATCATTTTTGTCTTCCTGTTCATCCATCTGATGGCTGGAAGCAATAAGTTGTGCTTCATCTCGTTTTCGAGTGATTTCCTTTAAAGCAGAATACGCTCTCACCACTCCTGCCAATGAATTATGATCTGTGATTGCAATAGCTGACAAGCCCAAGTGAGCTGCGCGTGCCATCAGCTCCTCTGGATGAGAGGCTCCATTAAGAAAAGTGAAATTGGAAGTGACGCACAGCTCGGCATAACTCATGCAAACTCTCCTTGCACAAACCACGCCGGGTGCCGTGGGGTGTAAAACATCCAGAGCCTGCGCCCTTGTTTAGTTTCTATGTGCCAGTAATCTCGAACACCAGAACGCCAACTCGGATCATCCAACCACCATTCTGGGGCAATACGTTCAGGCCCAGTAGCTTTAACAAGAGAGAAATGCATACGCCGCCAGCAAAACTTACGAGGCGGTATTCTGCTCGTGGCATTAATAGGTTCCGGCGAGAATAATCGCAAAGGACGTTGCGATCCTTGGTTCCGCGGCCATTTGCTTTCTGGCGAGGTATAGGCCGCAGAAGCCTCTACAAATGCTCGCTCAGGTACATGACTTTCTGCTGGCAGAAAGCGGATGATATTGTCCAACCCAATACGGCTGCCAAGACGTGTAATGAGATCATCTAGAGCATCTCCAGAGTCCTGGTGAGCTGTGTTTGCGTCCACCTGTACCAGAGGGAGAGGCTCAACATCGAATGCTTCTAAACGCAGCTGATCAATACCATAACCCGCATCTAACTCTCTCACACTGCGTTCAAACAAAGGCAAGATGCATTCAGCCTCTCGCATTGGACGGGCAAGGCGCAACTCTGCCTGAACAGCTGCCTGATCAACCCGCTGACAGATCAAACGTAAGGCCCGGGCACCAGATTCTTGCCGCTTTAACTTATTGCAAATACGATTCAGTAGGCGTTCAAGGCCTGCTATAACATCGCCATAAAGACCGATCGGATCCGGAAAGGTAATGCGAGCAGCATAAGAGATTTTTGGAGCTTCAGGTTCAATCTGCTCCGACTGGTCCCCTAGAGCCTGATCCATACGGCGGACCACATCAAGACTGAAACGACGACTGATTGTGGCCCGAGGCATAGCCATCAATTCTCCAATGGTACGCAGGCCAAGGCGCTGTAAGGCTGTACAAGTAGCATCATCCAGCCGAAGAGCAGCTACAGGCAAAGGGCTGAGAGCAATTTTGAGTTTGTCTTGAGGAACTATACCTTTGCTGTAACGGGAAATAGCCCAGGCTGCACCGCGAGTACCAGCCAGACCTGAACGCACATGTAAACGAGAATGGGTAAGACGCTGATGGATATCTTCCAGCATCTCTTCCTCTCCACCAAGCAAATGAGTGGAGCCTGTTACATCTAAGAGGAGGCTATCGTTGCCATCAAACCCCACCCACGGACAATACCGATCTGCCCAACGTAATAAAGCACTCAGGAAATGGTGATCCGCATGGAGGTTAGCAGGCCCAGTCCGTAGATCGGGGCAAAGGGCTCTAGCATCAGATAGGCCCATGCCTTGCACCAGCCCTTGCTGAACCGCCTGAGAGTTGAGGCAATAAAGCCGTTCCATGTTTTTCTCATGATGGGTTACCGCAAAGGGGGCCTCAACCGGATTGATCCGCAGTATGCGATCACTGGCAAGCCTCGGAAACCACAATGATACGATGCGCCTGTGCATTCCAACAAACCTTCCAACTACCCAGCGTTCCCTTTTTGTTCTTAATTAACTCCCAGTGTAGAACTGTCAATCCTGCGGTCTTGGGGTTATGCCCATCACTCACAGAAGTTGGACATTCTGGAGAACATTGCCAGCGAGTTTGTGCTGCATTGCTACCCATTCCTTCTGAAACTATAAGAATGCCTGTCGCCTTCCCCATCTCTGCGGCAAGTTGCAAGCGACGGCCTGCTGTAAGATCCAGCGGGCGATAAAGCTCCGTAATGACATGAGATACCGCGCCAGAACGCAGGGCCTCTTCTGCACAAGATAACAGCATTTGCTGATTTTTCGCTCTGGCCAGGATGATCCGTGAGGGATCGCAAAAAGGTGTCATACCAACAGGATTGACGATATCGCTTTGCCAATCTAGCTGAAGCCAAAGGATAGTACGTGCATTGTCGCTTCGGTCTGCACCGCAAGCCATAGCAGCAAAAGCCGACGCACCAGCTCCGCAAACTTCGTGGGCTCGCCCAATTTCAAGTGGGAAAAATTGTTCTAGTTCTGCCATACAATGCAGAATATCACCCAGCGCTAGAACATATCAAGAACAAATGCTTTTATGGTAAACATCTATCTCGCATCACTTACTCATAACCATATGACCTAAGATGTTTCACTGTTGTCCTTTATAACCTCACAATATATGCAGATCGCAGAAAAGACCGGTGGCGCGCTGACGTCGTGATTTCCCAGACTGGAAAGAACAGAAACCTCAGATGACGATCTCTACCCAACTCTCCGTAAATCCAAAGCAAAACAATTGGGTGTTTTTCACCGTTGCCACCTCCGCGCTTGCTCTCACAGCTGCTATTGGCCTTGCATATCTTGCAAATCCAAACCCGGTTCCAAAGCTGCATCTCGCTAAGGCTGAAGTCTCACATTGCACCGTTGCCGGAGCAACAGCTGTTTTAGGTCTTCGCGGTGAATGGAACTGCATTGCTGCGCAGTGACCACGAGCTTACTTTGAGTTCTGCGCTCGCATCTCGTTGTAGGCTTTTGTAAAACCGGTGGCAGAAAAGTTGATACCAACCTTTTTACCTGCTCTGGACATCATCACAAATCGTCCTTGATCTTTTGCAGCTTTCATTGCGTTGATGAAGGCCTCTTCAGTTTTGCCTTCAATCACACAGCCTTGCGCCATACAGCGATTGACCCGTGCGACCGCCTGAAAATCACCAATGTTCACGCCAACGCCCGGAGCCAAAAGAAAGTCGAGCGGCAATACATATTGCACCATATCGCTCTTTTCTTTCTGGCTGTAGGTGAGTGTCATCAGCAGAATATTCTGGCCGCTTTCCTTATGAACCACACGCTGCTTGATCTGGCAGCTCATGCCGTTCACGGCAGGGTCATAGCACTCCAGCAACCAATCTCCGTGTTGTTGCGTGGTAACCTTAGGGCTGCTGGCAACAGCTGCGTCGCCTTTTGGGGCTGATTGAGCAAAGCCCGGCGTAGCACCAAGAAAAGCAACAGCTCCCAGAGCAAGAGCTGCAATTGTACAAAGGGGAAAACCAAAATTCTTCATTTGAATATCTTGCTTGCAACTATAACGATAGGACTGAGTTATCTATCACACCAATCTAGTTTTGTTGCAATATTGGAGATTTGCGGGAGACCTCTTGTAAAGAGCCCCATGTTTTCCTCAAGGATTTGAAATTATGAAATCTGGAAAAATCAATTACATCGAGTTGCCCGCAGCTGATCTGGAAGCGGTAAAGGCGTTTTACAGCAATGCACTTGGCTGGACTTTCGAGGACTACGGCCCAGAATACACCGCTTTCAATGACGGTGACTTTGATGGCGGTTTTTTCAAGGCAGACCTTTCGTCTTCCACCGCAAGCGGTGCAGCGCTTATTGTGCTTTATGCGGAAAATCTGGAAGCATTGCAGGACACATTGGTGAAAAACGGCGCAAAAATCTGTCGTGAGATCTTTACCTTCCCAGGTGGGCGTCGTTTCCATTTTCTTGACCCTAACAACAACGAACTAGCTGTCTGGTCAGACAAATAACAGGCGAATGCGGCGCTTACCTGCAATATTAGTTGGGGTGATTTGAGGGATTCACCCTGCTCTATGAATAGGCGTAGCTTCCAAGCGAAATTCAGTTCTTCAGGAGATTCGCGTGCGGTTCGCCAAAGCATCAGATGCCGGTCAGTTCAGCCCACTCAGTTCTAAAGGGGCTTCACTCGGAGTTCTCATTGCATCTGCAATGCTCCTTGCCGCCTGTCAATCCAATGTTTTTGGCCCCGATCCGTCAAACCCTCCCTCTGATGCATATGTTGTTTCTATCGAAACCAAGCCATCTGGCGCGCAATGCATTTTGGATGGGTATGCTGAAAACCTACACGTAAAAAGCCCGGGACAGCTCGTCATTCCAGAGGAATACAAGGACGCGCAACTCGTGTGTACGAAAGAAGGCCACGAGGAAGTCCGCGATGACTGGTACCCTGGTGCAGGCGTAGAAATGCCGACAGTTTCCTGGGTCAGGACACTTCCAAAGAAACAGTAGTTTCTATCTCTTAAACCTTCTTAGCAGCGCTTATGCGCTGGCCTCAGCTGAGATCGTATTTGACGATGCGATCTTCTCTGCCTTCTGCACCCTTGCACCAATAATCACCAATACAAGCGCTATTCCGCCAAAAGCACAAAACGCAAAGGACAGGGGCAGCAAGGTCTGATCATAGAAACGGCCAACAATCACTGAGAGGATGAGCGCAATAAACGTGGTAGACGCGCCAACCAATGTAGCAGCCAGACCAGCGATATGTCCGAGTGGTTCCATGGACATGGCGTTCAGGTTTCCGTTCAACATCGGCTGACAGAAGAACGCCAATGAGAGATAGGTCATGAACAGCCACAGATCAGGCGTGGTATCAATGAGGAGTAGATACAGCCCAAAGCTAAGGCTGGTGACGATCTGAATGGTCAAAGCAGCACGGCACATGTTCTGCAAACCAATGCGCCTCACAATACGGCCATTGACGATGGATGCCATGCCAAACACCACGGCAATGCCGGAAAAATAGAGTGGGAATGTTTCGTGGACATTGAAGATGTCTGCAAACATCGGCTGAGCGGTACTGAGATATGTCATCATCGTACCAAAAACAAAGCCAGAAGCCGCTGTGTAATATAAAGTTGCCTTATGGCTTACGACTTCTTCAAGACCTTCCCAAAGCACTCTGGGCGTGATGACCCGGCGATTTTCTGGTTTCAACGTTTCTGGCTGACGCATTGCTAGCCAGATGCAGCCAACAGACGCCATAACCAACATGATGACAAAAATTGCCCGCCACCCAGCAGCAAATAGAATGCCCTGACCAATCAACGGCGCTAATGTGGGCACAATAATAAACACTGCTGTTACAAACGATAGGATGCGCGCCATTTCCGCGCCGACATATTTGTCGCGAACAATCGCCATAACAACCGTCCGGTGAGCACTGGCTCCGACACCTTGAAGCAAACGCCCGAAAATCATCATTGGCAACGATGTCGCTGTGGCTGCGAGCACGGCACCAATCGCGAAAACAACAGATCCCGCATAAACCGCAGGCTTTCTGCCAAAGCGGTCAGAGACAGGACCAAAAATAAACTGCCCCAAGCTTAACCCAAGAAACAACGCAGAAATGATGAGCTGAACGTTGTTGGAATTTCCGACATTTAAATCTTTGCCAATGACTGAAAACGCTGGCAGCACGGCGTCAATAGAAAGCGCAGTCAAGCTGGTCAGCGTAGCCATAAGGGCAACAAATTCAACCGTTCCCAGGCTCGCACCTGCGGTTTTCGGAGAGTCCGACATCTGGATATTCCTGTAACAATCCTGGCAGTTTTGCGGATTTCTTCTGAAAACCCAACACCAAGGATCTACCGTGATTACGGCATTGTCTGTGGGAGCAACATCTTTCACCTATCAGGCAATAAACGTGAAATCAAGAAATGAGATGAATTGTAATCAATGACGTTGTTTGAGGAGTTAGCTCTAAAAACATCTCCAGCACGGTTATTATTGCGGGAGCTTCGCAGCGGTTTCAGGTCTCTTGCGCGTCTTTAAGAAGACACTAGGATTCTTGATGTTATTACTCTCCCATATTTGGGGGCATTATGATTTTGATTGAACGTTTTAGAGGCGCACTTCTCACAACAATACTTGCTGGATTGGTTTTCATTCTTCTGGCAGCCGTTTTCTTTCGCATGGTTGGGGAGCAGCCAGAAAGCAACTCCTACGCCCTACTTGCGGAGGCTTTTCTGCAAGGGCGCTTTGACGCTTCACGCTGCTTTGATCTCGACTGCGCTCTTTTCGAAGAGAAGATCTTTGTCATATTCCCACCTGTACCTGCCTTAATCGCGCTGCCGTTTGTGGCAATGTTTGGTGCAGGGTTTCATCACTTTATTGCTCTAGGGATGATTTGCTTCGTCATTACCGGATTGGTGTGGTGGCAGATAACGCGTAACTACCAGACGGACTACCGACTGGCTCTGCTACTGGTCGCTGCTTTCCTCTTTGCAACACCGCTACAGTACATCGTGCTCCGCGCCGATGGTGTCTGGTTCTTTGCACAAGCCGTCGCTGCAATGCTGACGTCGCTTGCACTTTGGTCAGCGCTCATCAAGAGAAATGCATGGCTTGTGGGATTATTCATCGGTCTCGCGTTTCTCACCCGGCAGATGAGCATTCTTTACATGCCCTTCTTCTTTGTTCTGATGACGCCGACGGACAGGTCAATCTTCGCAATTAATTCTGAGAGCATTCAACGACTGCTTAAGCTCGCCGTTTTCCCTGCAATCGCGATTGGCATTTACTTTGCTTACAATTACGCCCGCTTCGGCGATCCCATGCAAACTGGATATGCATATATCTTCCCGCCAGAATGGGATGCATTGGGTGATCCATCTGCAAAATGGATTGAGGCACGCGTGCAGGAACTCGGTCTGTTCCATCGGGACTACCTGCTTTTCAATCTGGTCCACTTCTTTGTGCAGGGACCGGATGTAGAGTTTTCAGGCAAATATCTGACGCAGATGAGCGGTTTTGGCGACAAGGGGATAGCGCTCTTCATCGGTGCGCCGTTCCTGCTTTATTTCTTTCTCGCCAAATGGAACCGGGAATACCTTTTCGCGGGACTGACAATCGCTCTCATCGCAGGAGTGACGCTCTTCTATCACTCCAACGGCTTCTCCCAGTATTCCGTGCAGCGTTACGTGCTGGACTGGCTTCCGTTGATGATGCTCTTTGTTGTGCGAACCGTGCGGCAAGACAATATGGGGATTTTTGCGATGCTTGTGGTGCAAGCCTTGTTTATTAACGTAGCCATGCAAGCGCTTGCTTTTGCGGCAAACGGTTGAGTGCTGCTCTATCGGGTTTGGCGGAAAGTGATCACCTTGTGGCCAAGATAGTTCGTCACCGCTCCAATAGCGATGGCGAAACCATGTGCAAATGCCTGTGCGATAAAGACAGGCAGGGTAGTCATGAGCATTGCGTTTAAGCCAACAGACAGCCCAAGCACGATAAGAGCTGAGCAGAGATTCACTCCAAGAAAGATCAGTATCTGCCTTTTGACACTCTCAGGCTTTTGCGCCCCTACAAATACAAAATGCTTATAGAGGGTGTATCCGACACTCATTCCGATGAAATAGGCCAGCAACACCGCCAGCCAAAACGGCATGACTACAGACAGAGCAATCCGCAGAAGCCAGTTTACAAAGGCAGACAAGCCACCAGCAAACAGAAATCTGACAATCTGCCTGAATTCAGGGCTGGTATCATAAGACGACTTGAGCGCAGCAAGGCGGGCAGCAACCATCAGACCAAATAGCCTCCGAACCATGCGAACACAAACAGGATGGCAAGAACACCGCCAAGCACAAGGCTCTGCTTATCCTTCAATGCGAAGACAACAGGATCATCGTTCAGTTCCAGCCTCTGGCATTTTAACCAGACCCGGCCAAGCCAAAGGAAAAGGATGGGTGGCATTCCCCATAAAAGCATTGATGCGGAATAAAAGTCTGCATTGAATGCTTCATTGGTCAGGTAAAGCACCATAACCAGCGTTGCAGCCAATCCACTTGCCGACCCAAGCGCAAGGAGAATGGGCAAATCTCTGTTGCGATATCCACGACCCGACATCTCTCCATTTGTGCCAGCCTCCACATGACGGCCAAGCTCCGTATGGCGTTTTGCCAACGACAGCGAGAGGAATAAGTACATGGAAAAGACAAAGAGCCAGGGGGAGGGCGGCACGTCAACCAGCGTTACACCAACCCCAAGACGCATTGTAAACAGCACCGCCAGTACAGCCGTGTCGAGCAAAGGTACCCGCTTCAGATAGAAGGAGTAGGCAACCGTTGTTACCAAGTAGGCGAAAAGACCCAGCACGACAAAGGGCCCCAATATGGCTGCTATGGCAAAGCTCAGAGTAAACCCCAAAGGAATTGCCAGCATAGCATGGGCTATCTTCAGCTTACCCGATGCCAGTGGCCTTGCCTTCTTGCTCCAATGCTGGCGATCCGCTTCAAGATCCCAAAGGTCATTCAGCAAATAAGTGGAGCTTGCAAGAACGCCGAGAGCCACAAAGCCCAGCACTGCACTCGCCCATGCTTCAGGGTTCAAGGCCTGACCACCCAATATAAGAGGCACAAAGAGCAGCGTGTTTTTTGCCCACTGGTGGAGGCGCAAACTCTTCAGGAGAGGCCGAAAAAAACCATCAGGTCTTACAAAGGTCTTTTCTACTTCACCACATCGCATCGCTTTTTGAGATAAACTGTCGGAGGGATGGACGATCAAAGAACGGACAGCGCTCTTAAAGACAGGCAGATCGGAAATACTATCACCAGCATACGCGAAACCATCCGGAAACCGTTGTTCCAGATAGCTAGCTTTGTTGCTCGATTTCAGATTGATCTTGCCATTGCTGGCGTGAACTTCATTAACAAAACCGAGCCGACTGGCAACTGCGATGGCTAAAACTTCATCAGCGGCTGTCGCCATATGAACGTCACGTCCTTTGCCAGCTTCTGCACGAGCATAGGCAACAACATCTTCGTTCAATGGCAAATTATCGATTTTTAAATCTACACGGATAGCCAGTTGCTGTTTTACATAGGCGCGTCCGCGAAAGAGCCAATAAAAAACAACGAATAAGTTCAAAGGGTTTGATTTGAGGAACAGAATGAGTGCTTCAAAAAAGCAATCCGTCCGTATCAGCGTGTGATCAAGATCTAATATAAGCGGCAGTTGTAATTCAGGTTCCGCCGACCTCTGAAGTCTCTGAATATCTTCCATATGCCCCACCCGAAGACTCTGCCCGGTAAAGAGTATGGGTTATGAATACCTAACTAATTACTCTCAATTTTGGTTAATAGTGTCTTCGAATGATTCAGATGTTTTTCCTTGGAAATTTTATTGGACGCAAAACTACTTAAAAAGCTTGTAAATCCTAGGATTGTGCAAGGTTCATAGCCAAACGATCTAGCGATATTTCCCCCAGGATATGATGCAGCGGGCATTTCTTGCGCAGAATACAATTGAATAAGAGAAAAACTACGTTAGAGTGCGTACCGGGATATGCGTATCTGCCAGCAGCGAGGGGAACTGAGCATAAAGCCACTCGTGGGGAGCTGCTAACAGGCGAAATAATTTCTATTTTGCGTTGCTCTCAGGAAAATATGCAATTTTTTGGGTTTGCCCTTCAATTGAGGTGAACTCTAGATCCTATTGAGAAATGTATCCAAGTCGGCGCTGTTGGGGAACAGGCGACCGATGTAGTGAGGAGATTCCTAGATGAAATTCAGCAAAAGCTCTCTTTTGGCGAGCGTAGTCGGTACCGCATTGCTATCTACCTCTGCATTTGCTGCGGGTGTTCATCCAGAAACAGGCGAGAAACTCGCTGACGACCAGACTTTCACATACCGTATTCTCGACGAGCACTCTTCTTTTGACCCACAGGTCAACGAAGACGTATCCGGCTCCGATATTGCGCGTAACCTGTTCGAAGGTCTTTATAGTCAGGACAACCTTGGCAACTTGGTACCAGGTGTTGCTCTGAGCCACACTGTTTCTGACGACAACCTGACTTACACGTTCAAACTTCGCGACAATGCGAAGTGGTCCGATGGCAAGCCTGTAACAGCAGGTGACTTCGTATATGCATGGCGCCGTTTGGCTAGCCCCGAACTCGCATCTCCATACCAATGGTATGCTGAGCTGATGTCCGTTGAGAATGCAGACGCGGTCATTAAAGGCGACATGAAGCCTGAAGAGCTTGGTATTAAAGCTATTGACGATCACACTCTTGAAGTCAAACTGACTCAGCCACTGCCTTACTTCACTGCAATGACCACCCACTCCAGTACTTTCCCATCTCCTAAATGGGCGATCGAAGCACATGGAGCTGCGTGGACTAAGCCAGAAAATATCGTTTCTAATGGTGCCTATAAGCTGGTGAAACACGTTCCGCAGGAAACTGCTGTTATGGAGCGAAACACCAACTACTGGGATAACGAGAGCACCATCATCGACAAGGTTGAAACACTTGTCATCAATGATGAAAACATCGCTTTGACGCGATACCTCGCAGGTGAGATGGATCGTACTGAAACCCCAACAGGACAGTTTCCACGCCTACAGAAAGAGTATCCAGATCAGGCGGTGGTTTTCCCACGCCTCTGTTCTTACTACTACACCTTCAACCAGTCTGCCTCCGGTCCAGAAGAGTTTAAGGATGTTCGTGTACGTAAGGCATTGTCCTATGCTCTTGACCGCCGCGTGATCACAGACGCAGTCATTCAGGAAGGTCAGTTCCCAGCTTATACCTTTACACCTGCAGTGACTGCTGGCTTTGAGGTTCCTGATATCGAGTTCGCTAGCTGGTCACAAGCCGAGCGTGATGCGAAAGCGAAAGAACTGCTGGCAGCTGCTGGCTTTGGCAAAGACAATCCGCTTGAATTTGATCTTGTTTACAACACTTCTGAAGGTCACAAGAAAATCGCAATTGCGATGACCCAAATGTGGAAACAGAAGCTTGGCGTTAAGGTCAACATGAACAACATGGAATGGAAAACATTCCTGAATGAACGTAAAAACGGGAACTTTGAGCTTGCTCGTGGTGCATGGTGTGGCGATTATAACGAAGCATCCACCTTCCTTGACCTGATGGATTCTGAATCCGGCTACAACGACGGCAAATTCAACAGTGCGGAAGTTGACCAACTTTTGCACGATGCAAAGTCAATGACCAATCCGCAGGCGAACTACACTCGTGTTGAAGAGATCATGGCAGACGAAATGCCAGTGATTCCGATCTATCACTACACAGAAGCATATATGATGAATGCACAGTTGAAAAACTGGCCGATCAAAAACGCTGAGCAGAACTGGTACGCTAAAAACCTCTACAAGGTTGCGAAGTAATCCAGCAATCAAGAGCACCGGTGTCCCAGACGCCGGTGTTTTTGCATCTTTTTGTTGCTGAATCACCCGTTCTTCATACGAGACACTAATAACAATGCTCAGCTACATCCTACGAAGAGTGGCTATCGCAATTCCTACATTGCTGCTGCTCATAATAATCTCATTCTTGCTCATGCATGCGGCTCCCGGTGGCCCATTCACGTCCGAGCGCCCGCTCCCTCCTGCGGTCCTTGCCAACATTGAGGCCAAGTATGGCCTGAATAGTCCGATATACGTTCAAATCATCAACTATATTGGTGGAATCATTACGGAATTCGATTTCGGCCCATCCTTTAAGTACAAGGACCGGAGTGTAAACGACATCATCGCACACGGCTTTCCAGTCACACTGACCTATGGCTTCCTGTCATTTGCAGTCGCAGTCATTGTTGGAGGCGCGCTAGGTATCGCAGCAGCGCTCAAACAGAACAGCTGGCTTGATTACTTTGCCGTTGGCGTTTCTATTGGTGCACAGGTCCTGCCTAACTTTGTTATGGCACCTATCCTTGTCCTCGTGTTCACTCTGTGGCTGGGTTGGTTGCCTGGTGGAGGTTGGAACGACGGGCAGTGGAACCACCTGATCTTACCGGTGATCGCACTTTCTACCAGCTACATGGCATCCGTTGCGCGTTTGACGCGTTCTTCCATGCTGGAAGTGTTGCATACCAACTTTATCCGTACCGCCATGGCGAAAGGCCTGCCGTATAAAGTTATCATCTTCAAGCATGCGCTTAAGCCTGCTCTGTTGCCAGTCATGTCTTATCTCGGCCCTGCGTTCGTCTCCATGATCACAGGTTCCGTTATCATCGACATGTACTTCTCGACCGGTGGTATCGGCCAGTTCTACGTGAACTCAGCACTCAACCGAGACTACGCTGTGATGATGGGCATCACGATCCTCATCGGTGGTCTCACCATTCTCTTCAATCTCATTGTCGACATCCTATACGCATGGGTCGACCCGAAGATTAGATACTGAGGGCTGATCACATGATGGTAGATGTTCAAAAAATGGAGCAGTTGGCAGACAATCTGGCTGCTCAAGAAGAAGTCGTAGGGCGTTCTCTGTTCGCAGATGCCCGTCGCCGCTTTTTCAAAAACAAGGCTGCTGTGGTCAGCCTGATCCTTTTGTGCGGTGTATTCCTGTTCTCAACCTTCGGTCACATGATCGCAGTCTGGTCCAACGAAGAGATCGATTGGGGTATTCTGGGGCAGATTGCAGAACTCGGCGCACCAAGCATTGAAAACGGCCACTATTTTGGGGCTGATGAACTTGGCCGCGATCTATTTGCTCGCGTGGTTCAGGGAACCCAGATCTCGCTTATGGTCGGCATCATCGGCGCTTTGATCGCTGTTGTCGTTGGTACATTGTATGGCGCGATCGCTGGCTATTCTGGCGGCAAAGTCGACAACGTGATGATGCGTATCGTCGATATTCTGCAGTCCATTCCTTACATGTTCGTTCTGATCCTGCTTCTGGTGGTGTTTGGGCGGTCAATCTTTATGCTCTTCGTGGGCATCGGTTTGATCTCCTGGCTTGACATGTCTCGTATTGCTCGTGGACAGACGCTGACCTTGAAGAACAAAGAGTTTGTTGAAGCTGCAATCGCGACTGGCGTAAAACCAATCACGATCATCCTTCGCCATATCGTGCCAAACTTGTTGGGCGTTGTGGTGGTGTACTCGACCCTTCTGGTCCCACAGATGATCCTGACCGAGAGCTTTATTTCGTTCCTTGGTCTTGGTGTTCAGGAGCCTAACACCAGCTGGGGTGCGATGATTGCTGAAGGCGCTGGAACAATGCAGTATGGCACGTTGTGGCAGCTGGCATTCCCAATGTTCTTCTTCATCATCACTCTGTTCAGCTTTTTCTTTATCGGCGACGGTCTGCGTGATGCGCTTGACCCTAAAGACCGGTAGGAGGTGAAATCGTGGCGCTCTTGGATATCCAAAATCTACGGATCACCTACGACACTCCTGACGGAGTGGTAGAAGCCGTAAGAAACGTAAACCTACAGATCGACAAGGGCGAAACCCTCGCGATCGTTGGCGAATCCGGCTCTGGTAAAAGCCAGACAGCCTTCGCGACCATGGGGCTTCTGCCTCACAACGCGCAGGTTTCCGGATCAATTAAGTATCAGGGACAGGAAATTATCGGGCTTTCTCACGAGGAGATGAACAAGCTTCGCTCCAATGAGATCGCAATGATCTTTCAGGACCCAATGACCTCCCTGAACCCGTATTTGCGCATCTCGGACCAGATGGCCGAGACGCTCATTTACAACTCGCCAGACGGCAAGCGCATGAAGAAGAAAGATGCGATTGCTGAATGTGTGCGGATGCTCGAAGCGGTAAAGATCCCGAATGCAAAAAACCGCATTCATCTTTACCCGCATGAGTTCTCCGGCGGTATGCGCCAGCGTGTGATGATCGCAATGTCATTGCTGTGTCGTCCAAAGCTGTTGATTGCAGATGAACCTACAACTGCGTTGGATGTGACCGTTCAGGCGCGCATCATGGATCTTTTGGTGGAACTTCAGGAAGAGTTCCACATGGCAATTGTTCTCATCACGCATAACCTCGGCATCGTGGCTGGCTCCTGTGAGCGCACCATGGTGATGTACAAGGGTGAAGTGATGGAGCAGGGCTCTACTGTCGATATCTTCGGCAAACCAAGCCATCCATACACGCAAGGTCTGTTGAGTGCTGTTCCGCGTCTGGATCAGGACGAAGAACGTCTGGTTACGCTGGATCGCAGCTTTGAAACCCCAATGGCGGAGGGCTGATTTTGAGCACGAAAGAGCCAATCTTATCCGTTCGCGACATGCGGGTGGAATTCAAGATCAAAAAGCAAAATGCTTTGCCTTGGCATCAGCCAGACATTCTGCGGGCGGTTAAAGGTGTTTCCTTTGATCTGGCAGAAGGGGAAACCCTCGGCATCGTTGGTGAATCCGGCTGTGGGAAGTCCACTCTTGCCCGTGCGATCATTCGTATGATCCCATCTCAGGGCGGCGAAGTGTTCTGGCAGGGCCGCGACCTGATGAAGATGAACGAGAAAGACCTTCTGGGGATCCGTAAGGAAATCCAGATGATCTTTCAGGATCCTCTCGCATCGCTTAACCCACGCCTGACCGCTGGTCAGATCATCGCGGAACCGCTGAAAACGCATCATCCGAACACATCTAAGGATGAAGTAAAGAAGCAAGTGCGTGAACTCATGGAAAAAGTTGGTCTGTCCGCACGGATGATCAACCGCTATCCGCACGAGTTCTCTGGCGGACAGTGTCAGCGTATCGGTATTGCACGTGCCTTAATCACAAATCCAAAGCTGATCATCTGCGACGAGCCTGTTTCTGCGCTCGACGTATCTGTTCAGGCACAGGTGGTGAATTTGCTGATGGATCTGCAGAAAGAGCTTGGTCTGTCTCTGCTGTTTATTGCGCACGATCTGAGCGTGGTGAAGCACATCAGTAACCGCATTATGGTTCTTGAGTTTGGTGACATCGCTGAGATCGGCGAAGCTCACGACGTGATCCACAATCCGCAGAGCCCTTACACTAAGGAGCTTATCAACGCGGTGCCGATCCCGGACCCTATTGCGGAGCGCAAACGCATTGCGGAGCGCCGTGCGTTGGAAGCTAAAGCCTAAGACAACATGTATCTTGGATACAACAGGCGGCGGGGCAGAGGCTCCGCCGTTTCTTTATGTTTTGCATTTGAGGACTGACGCTGCCACATTGCAGCTCCAACCATACATTTTTGTCCCTCAAGGCCATTATTATGCGCGAAACTCATAAAGGCTCCTGCCTGTGCGGGACCGTTCAATTCCAGATTCAAGCCACTTTCAAGAAGTTCTATTTCTGCCACTGCAGCTATTGCCGCAAAGGAACCGGCTCCGTTCACGGCTCTAATCTCTTTTCCTTTGATGCAGACTTCGCCTGTACAAATGGGGAGGAATCCATAAAGTCCTACAATGTGCCGTCCACCCGTCACCGCAGAAGCTTTTGCGAAGACTGTGGTGCTCCTGTGCCAACATATGACCGCGAGAACAACTTTCTAGTGGTGCCAGCCGGGTCACTGGACACACCCGTCGATGCAGAACCAACTGCCCACCTCTTCATGGGTAGCAGAGCAAATTGGGACAATCATCTGGAAGACGTCACGAAGTTTGAGAAGCTCCCTGAGTAATCCTAGGCCTTTTCTGTGGCCTGTTCACTCTGCAGGCCCTTCTGCTTCCAATCCATCCAAAACTTCAGGCCCATCCCGACCAGAAGCCCCCAAAACGCTGCACCAATGCCGAAGAAGGACAGGCCTGACGCAGTAATCAGAAAAGTCAGGATTGCATGCTCACGACTTGGCGCGTCTTTCAGCATGCCCTGAACTGAGACGGTGAGCGTTCCAATCAACGCCAGTCCGGCAACGCCGCCGATCAAAATGCGCGGCGCCAGTTCAACCACACCAACAAACCCGGCAGAAAAAATGCCGAAGATGATATAGACGGCTCCCGCAATCACTGCAGCCCAATACCGCTTTGCAGGGTCTTTGTGCGCATCTTCATTGGCACATATGGCAGCTGTGATGGCAGCAAGGCTGATCCCGTGCCCACCAAATGGTGCGCTGAGGACGGACCCAACGCCTGTCCAGCTGAAAAGCGGCCCGGGAACGGGCTGATACCCAAAAGAACGCAGAATCGAGACACCCGGAATATTCTGGGAGGCCATCGTCACGATGTAGATCGGTATTCCAATCCCAATCAAAGCAGAGAGTGAGAACTCCGGCATGACGAACACGGGAGCTTGCACCAGTTTCAGCGAGTTAAGACTTGAGGTATCTGCATGGAAATAAAGCACAACAAGGAACGCTAAAAGCGCTGCAGGAACGGCTAGTAACTTGTTGATCTGTCCCGCAACAAACCATGCCAATACAACAGGCAAAGCGAGAGCTGGGATCTCAGCCACCGCTTCAAAGGGAACGAGACATAGCGGCAGAATGACACCTGCCAGCATGGCTTGGGCCAGAGTAACCGGGATCAAGCCAACAATGCGGCCTAAGGGCTTCCAAAGCCCAGTTATGACCACAAGTACACCTGCAAACACAAAAGCACCGACAGCTGCTGCAAATCCGCCTTCTGGAAGACCAGAGGTCGCCAACAACGCGGCACTGGGTGTCGACCAGGCGACGGAAATGGGGACACGCTTCCACAAGCTGAAGCCAATACCGCAAATCCCCATGGCGATGGCAAGTGCCATAAGGCCAGAGGTGGCTTGTTCCGCGCTTGCACCAACACCGCTCAGCCCGTGCAACACAATGGCAAATGAACTGGCAAACCCAACAAAAGCAGAAAGAATGCCAGCGCTGGTCGCACTAGCTGAAAGGGAGGAAGACATTAAGGCCCTGCAACAAGCTGTTGGCGTGAACCTCTCAAATTTGGGGAACAGAGAAGCCGCGCGAGGCGTGAGGAGTTCTACGGGTAATGCTAACAGCCATGCCGCTGTGAGCAAGCCTTCAACCAGCACATTTATTTGAATTTTGCTCAACAAACACCTGTGAGCTTTCATACCGTTGAAAACATTGCAATTTATCGGGGCCCAATTTTCGGGAGAGGTTTTTCAATATTTACGTCAGAAGGCAGGCTGATAGGCTTTTCCAATCTTTGGCGGTATTGCGGATTGGCCTCATGTTCTCACTTGATGATCGGCGCAGAATTCTTGTGACAGGAGGTTCAGGCTTTCTGGGCTCTTATCTCAGTGAGACCCTGTTGGAGGCGGGCCATGAAGTGCTGTGCCTCGATAATTTCTTCACCGGCACCCGCATGAATGTGGAACACTTGCTGGACCACAAACGGTTTGAGCTTTTACGACATGATGTGTGTCAGCCACTATTTGTTGAGGTCGATGAAATTTACAATCTGGCGTGTCCGGCTTCTCCCGTTCACTATCAGTTTGACCCTGTGCAGACTACCAAGACCAGCGTGCTCGGTGCCATCAACATGCTGGGTCTGGCAAAGCGGGTTAAGGCTAAGATCCTGCAAGCTTCCACTTCAGAAATATATGGCGACCCACAGGTTCACCCGCAGCCGGAAGAGTATTGGGGCAACGTCAACCCAATTGGTGTACGCTCTTGTTATGATGAGGGAAAACGCTGCGCAGAGACGCTGTTTTACGACTACTACCGCCAGAACAACATCAACATTAGAGTTATGCGGATCTTCAACACCTATGGCCCACGCATGCACCCTAATGACGGGCGCGTGGTTTCCAACTTCATCATGCAAGCGCTGACAAACAAGCCGATCACACTGTACGGCGACGGCATGCAAACCCGCTCTTTCTGTTATCGGGATGATCTGGTGGACGGAATGATCAAACTGATGAACGCGCCAGACCATATTTCCATGCCGGTCAACATCGGCAATCCCAAGGAATTCACCATCAAGCAACTCGCAGAGCTTGTGCTGGAGCTAACCGGGTCCAAATCCCGGATCATCAGGGAGCCTCTACCTCAGGATGATCCGCTCCAGCGCAAACCTGACATTACCCGCGCCCGGGATTATCTGAGCTGGCGCCCAACCACAGAGTTGCGCGAGGGCCTGGTCAAAACAATCCAATACTTTGAACAGCTTATGTCCAATCAAGGAGAGACAGCCGCGAAGAAGCTTATGCCTGCGGAGTAGGGTAGCTTTTTGCAAATGCAGTTTTCTACCACCCCATCGGATGATGATCGCTGAAGAAACCGCCATTGGGTCCGGCTTCTGGCAGTGTGGCCAGCCATATCCCAGTTTCGGCACCTTGCTCCGGTGTCCGTGGCGCAGTTTCGCCGCCCATTCGGGTTGCGACCCATCCAGGGCACATTGAGTTGATCTTTACGCAGGACGGTAGCTCTCGCGAAAGCGCAAGGGTTAGGGCATTGAGCGCTGCTTTCGCCACCCCATAAGCGCCGGGGCCAGCTAATCCTTCAGTGAAAGACCCCCAGTTGGAACTCATGTTCACAATGCGCCCGTATTGCCTGTCGATCATAGCTGGAGCCGCGCGACGGATCAGGTGATAGGGACCATGCACCATCACTTGCATGCTTTGTTCAAACTGTGCAGGGTTTTCCAGCATTGGTTCTTCATAGAGCACTCCGGCGTTGTTCACCAGAACATCAATAATTCCAATATCATCAAAGGCTTGCTCGACGGATCGCAAGTCTGCCACGTCCAGATGCACATGCCCACAGTCAAGCTGCTTGGCAGCCTCCGCGCCTGCCTCCGCATTCCGCGAGCCGATAACGACCTCAAGGCCTTCTTTTTTCAGTCCTTTTGCGATGGCATACCCAATGCCCCTGTTACCACCGGTAATCAACGCACGTCTGGCCATCTGGCACCTCTGTTCAGTTCACACCAACATTCATTTGCAATTAAATAAGTAATTCATTTTTATATTACCATCAAGGTTCGCCAATCAGAAAATGATCTGGGTCTTTTCCCTCATCAAAGTCGTAGGCAAAGCGGAAGGGTTCTGGATTAAAGTACTCGCGATAATACTGAATTTTGCCATGAGGTACGTGGAACAAGCCGCCATAGATCTGGTTGTATTCCCGCCCTGTGGTCAGGATCTCAACCTCACCCGTGAATTCCGCAAAGACCCATTCTGGCGACATCATGGGGTAGAATTTCAGATTGGAGGTGAAATCCGCTTCTCCGGCATTCTCCGGCCAAGCACTGTAATGTTTGATCAGGTTCGCCTTGCCCTCAACCACATCCGGGAAGCCATCAGGAGAGTAGGGCATATCCTGCACGGCCTTTTCGGACCAGACATCAGCAACCGCCTCCATATCTTTATTTTCCAAGGCCTTAAGGAACTTGACGACCGCGGCTTGCGCCTTTCGTCTTTTTAGGAAAGCAGGCGGATGGGCCTTTGCCCTGCTCTTCGCAGTTTCCAGAATCTCGCCGTTACCATTTTCGCTTTTCAGAACAAAACTATGCTTGAAGATACGCCAGTGATTGCTGCGTTTATGCAGCCGGAACTGATAGAGGCCCTCCACTTCCCAAACAGTATCACCAAGATACAGCTGACCAGCAACAGAGCAGGAGGCGTTGGCGATGCCTTCCTCAATGCGAATATTGAAATCATTGAGAGAATGGCGCATCTGATCGAAACCCGGCAATAACTCCGCCCAATCCATGAGCTGCTGTTCTCGCGTTTTCTTATGCGCTGTACCGCCAAGCAGTGAGCTGTAATCCATCTCTACGTGATCACTATAAAGCAGACCTAGGCTTTCATAATCCCCTCGATCAAAGCAGTTCACAACGCCTTCCAGCACCGTGGTTATAGCGGCGGTGTCTTTTGCAGTTTCAAGGTCGGAGAGCTCACTCATAAACGGTCCTGCTCAAAGCGTGGAAAGGAAGTGCTCAGCGACAGCTTCCAAAGCCCGATCAATGGGTTGGGCCTTGTCATAAAAGTCAAACTGGCTCACATCCTCAAACCACAACGTGGTCGCCCGGTCGCCCATGCGCCGCGCAAACTCCTTGGCACCTTTCGGGATCGCAGCAGCCTCGCTGTGCACGATCAGGGTTGGTTGGTTTTGCTTATCCGCCGTGTGCACACCATCAAACGTCAGCCACGCCTCCCACGAGGCCAGATTGAACTTGTTGTCAAACTCCGGGATCAGACCACGGTCTTCCTCGGTGTAATACTCCACGTCAAACATCAGCGCGGTGTCATCCACTTTACTGGCAGCTACGATATACCGCGGCTCCTCATGGGTCAGCGCATCACGGCCCAGTTTCATCAACTCGGCGACACCTTCCGCCCCACCGTAAACCTCTGAAACAATTTCAGAATTATGCAACCATGGCCCGACAAGTGCCAGTGAGTGAACGTGCCGGTTTCCACCTGTTGCGGCGCTCATATACCCTGCTGAGGCACAAATCCCCAATCCGCAAATCCTGTCCGGATCCACATCAGGGCATCGTCCCATGAAATCAATAGCGGCGCGGATATCATCGGTTTTGCGGGTGGGGTCTTCCAGATACTTGGTTTTGCCATCATGCGCAGAAAGGCCCCAGCCACGAAAATCAAAAGCCAGCGCCACAAAGCCGCGCATGGCGAGCTCAGAGGCGTAGAGACCTGCCATCTGCTCTTTCACTGAAGTCCAGGCTCCGGTGACCACAACACCAGGAAGCTTACCGTGCGGTGGTCTTTTCTTCGGGAGGTAGAGATCTCCATGCAAGACTTCACCGTGACACTCAAATTCCACGGGCCGTACTTCAACCTTGTCCAGATTATTACCCAGCTTCTTCCTCTCAGGCATTGGCTGATCCTTGGTTCTTTGCGCAACTGTTGAAGACTAGGATCAACCAAAGACCAGAACAGGCCTTTAACAGGCAACATGGGCTTGTCTGCATCGTAAAAACGTAGCTGCACGAACACTGCAAAATCGCTTAAACTCCTAGCAGACCAAAGCCGGACGTTGGGTCATTCGCGCAATCCATTGATTGTAGTTTAGAATTATCTAAATTATATATTGCTTTCTTAGCCGGCTACTCCCATATAAGCCGTGTTGCATAAACGAGGCCTGAGATGAACGAGAAAGTCGCACACTGGAATGCGGTTTATGATGCCCGCGAAGAAGAATACCTGACCTGGTTTGAAACCCAGCCAACACTGTCTTATCAACTCGTGACCCAGCATCTCAATCTAGGCCAAACCTTCATTGATGTGGGTGGGGGCGCCTCCAAGCTGATAAGCATTTTACATGCTGCTGGATACGGCCCGCTTGCTGTACTCGACATCTCATCTGTCGTATTGGAAGCAGGCAAAGAGCGTCTCGGCGGTGTTGCTGATGATGTAGAGTGGATCAACGCAGACATCACCAAATGGACACCGGACAAGACCTACCAGGTCTGGCATGACCGGGCCGTCTTCCACTTCCTCACGGAGATTGAAGACCAGAAAGCCTATGTAAACGCGTTGGTTAAGGCTGTTCCCGTTGATGGCACTGCAATCATCTCCAGCTTTGCTGAGGATGGTCCAGAGAAGTGCTCCGGTCTTCCTGTGCAGCGGTACTCTTCGCGCACTCTTGCCGCGAAACTCCAGGCGCTTGCGCCGGGTGTCTTTGCGTTGACGGATGCACAAACGCATACTCACATTACGCCAAAGAAAAACCAGCAGAATTTCCAGACAAGCGTGTTCAAGCGCGTTGCGTAATATGTAGAAGACCGACTTGAGAACCCTGTAAGCCCCTATTAGAACGGCGGAATTCAGCAAGCGATCCATATTTATCAGAAATCATAGATGGCGATTTACCATCATCTTGGCAAAATGTTGTCCCATCATGTGTTTCTAATCAGACTGCTTGCAGAGTTGAGTGTGTAGCAGGCGACGATTTGGGAAAGAGGCGAATTATGAGTGATACAGACAGTTCCCACTCCGAATATTCAGAGGACTTCCTTGTACCTGCTTCCAAATCATCCATTCTCGAAGCTGCTATAACCTGCTTTGAGAAGTTTGGTTACTTTGAGACCACTTATGCCGATATCGCCGCTAACGCTGGCCTGAAGGTTAAGGACGTAACACAGGTCTTTCCTACGAAAGATCAGGTACTTGCTGAATACATCACCACCTATGAAGATGCCCTGCGCATTCAATTGGATGACCATGACAAGGCCGAGGAAACGCAGCTGCAGCAGATCTACTTCATCTGCAAAACAGCGCTGATTTTCCTGCGGACCCACAGGGTGATCACCGCGATCTGGTTTGAGTTCTATCGCCACAACGTGGCCAAGGTGGTTCTGCGCCGTTTCTTCGGGCAGATTAAAGCCCGGCTTTCCGATCTGGTTAAAGAAGGCATAGAGCAGGGTACCATCAAAGAGAAAGACGAGCACGACGTGGTGGAAGCCATAATCGCTCTCGTCGAAGGGACTTTGATCATCTCACGTTTGGAAGAGTCTACGGACTTCGAACAGCGCTTCGACAACTCATGGGCGATTATGGAAGAGGGGCTGCGGGCATAACTCCGCCCGGTCTTCACCTCAATCAGAAAACTATCCCCGCTAGACCGCTCAGGGAATTACCCGCATTGAAGTCCTTGTGAATAGACGTCATAAGGGATATTCCGAAGTGGACTAGACGACCGGTCTATTTTTAATTAAAACACACCATATGAAGATGAAGAAAAGCGAAGCCACAAGACTACACATCTTGGAAACTGGGCGTAAGTTGATAGCAGAGCAGGGCTTTTCCAGCATGGGCCTGAGCGTACTGTTAAAAACTGCCGGAGTTCCGAAAGGCTCATTCTATCATTACTTCGAGTCCAAAGAGCACTTTGGTTGCGTACTCGTCCAACAATACCTAGATGAGTATATGAGAAGCTTGGATGCCCTGCTTGCGACAGAGGCTCTGAGCATGCGCGAAAAGCTGTTCCAGTACTGGCATCTTTGGGAGAACTATCAGCACTCCGAGGATGCATCAAAGCACTGTCTGATCGTAAAGCTAAGCGCGGAAATAGCAGACATTTCTGAAGATATGAGAGAGCTGTTGGCCCAGATGACCACCAGAGTAGAGAAACGTTTAGGCGACATCATAGAAGCCGGCATCAAAGACGGTTCTATGGCACCCAAGTTAGAAGCCAGAATGGCCGCTCAGGTGCTCTACCAAATGTGGCTTGGCGCTAGCCTCATCGGAAAAGTTACACGAGATAAGAAACCACTCCAGAAAGCACTGGAGGTCACAGAAATAATGCTGCCTGCTGCATAACGCCATCAACCCGTATGAACCCGAGTCCAATAGACGCCAGTCCAAATCTAAGGTGAAGATATGAAAGTCTTCTATGACACTGACACTACAGCAGAAAACGGACGCTCCGGCAAACCGACGTTGAGCGACGAAGCTGCTAAAATTCGAGTGACCCCACCAGGAGCGGAAGGCCCTGGCATTACACCAGAAGAACTCTTCGCGGTGGGTTATGCCTCCTGCTTTGAGCATTCGCTAAAGATGGTTTCCGGACACAAAGAATATCCGCTGGATACAGTCAATGTTCGCGCCTCTGGCAATGTGGTGGAGAAAGACGAAGGCGGCTTTGTGCTGGACATTGACCTACATCTGGAGTTCTCCGGCCTGACCCGTGAGCAAGCCGATGATGTGATCAAGACCGCCCATACCCTCTGCCCGTATTCCAACGCAATTTGTGGCAATGTAGATGTGCGCGTTTACACCAAGCTGAATTCATAAAGACGAATAATAACAAAGCATTACTGACATTAATTGAGGAACCTGAAATGCCGCAGAATACCGAAGTGAACCGCCAGATTGTGCTGGCGGAACGCCCTGTCGGGGCTCCAACATCCAAAAACTTCCGTCTTGAAGAAGCCGCTATCCCAACTCCGGGTGAGGGCGAGATGCTGCTGCGCACGGTTTATCTGTCTCTGGACCCGTACATGCGCGGTCGTATGAGCGATGCTAAATCCTATGCGGATCCAGTTGAAATCGGGGATGCAATGGTTGGCGGAACTGTTTCCGTTGTGGTGAAATCCAACCTGAAGCAGTTCAGCGAAGGCGACTGGGTAGTTAACCTAGGTGGTTGGCAAGATTACTCAATTTCCAACGGCGAGATGGTTTTCAACCTTGGCAAAGAGCCAGCAATGCCGTCCTGGGCACTGGGTGTCATGGGCATGCCGGGCTTCACTGCCTACGCAGGCCTGCTAGAAATTGGTGAGCCGAAACCGGGTGAAACCATTGCAGTTGCAGCGGCCTCCGGCCCAGTTGGCGCAACCGTTGGCCAGATCGGCAAGATCAAAGGTTGCCGCGTTGTTGGCATCGCGGGCGGTGCGGAAAAGTGCAAGCATGCCGTTGAGAACCTTGGTTTTGACGTCTGCCTTGACCGCAACTCTCCAACCTTTACGCAGGACCTGAAAGCGGCTTGCCCGGACGGAATTGACGTTTATTTTGAGAACGTTGGCGGAGCAGTGTTTGACGCGGTTATGCCGCTTCTCAATGCAAATGCCCGTATTCCGCTGTGTGGATTGATCTCTCAATACAACGCAACAAGCCTGCCGGATGGTCCGGACCGCATGGGCATGCTGATGGGCACATTGCTGGTGAAGAAGATCCGCATGCAGGGCTTCATCATCTTTGACAGTTTCCCAAATCTTTACCCTAAATTCGCAGCGGATATGCAGCAGTGGATTGCAGAGGGTAAAGTAAAATACCGCGAGCAAATGGTAGACGGTTTGGAAAATGCGCCGGAAGCATTCATGGGCCTCCTGGAAGGCAAGAACTTCGGCAAACTGGTCGTAAAAATCGGCGACTAATCTCTAAACGAGAACAACAAAAACAACATGAACACCAGTGCCCCGGCACTGGTGGCTACTCCCCCTATGCCTGCTGAAAGGTAGATCACAATGAACGTGCTTATGGTCCTCACATCCCACGACGAGCTGGGCAACACAGGCGAAAAGACCGGCTTCTGGCTGGAAGAGTTCGCGGCACCTTACTACGTCTTCAAAGACGCTGGCGCAACAATCACTCTGGCCTCTCCTGCTGGCGGACAGCCTCCACTGGATCCCAAAAGCGACCTGCCGGATTTCCAGACCGCAGCAACAGACCGCTTTAAGGCCGATGCCGCCGCAAACGAAGCTTTGGCCAACACCGTGAAGCTAGACAGCGTTTCTGCCGATGCATTTGACGCTGTCTTTTACCCGGGCGGCCATGGCCCACTGTGGGATCTGGTAGATAATACAGCCTCTATCTCTCTGATCGAGCAGCTGTATTCCGCTGGAAAACCAGTCGGCGTTGTCTGTCATGCCTCTGCCGCACTGGTCAACGCTAAGGCTGCAGATGGCTCTGCGCTGGTCAACGGCAAGAAGGTCACCGGCTTCTCCAACACAGAAGAAGACGCTGTGCAGCTGACTGACGTTGTGCCGTTGCTGGTGGAAGATGCCTTACAGGAAAAAGGCGCTATCTACGAGAAGGGCGCTGACTGGGGCTCTTTCATTTTGGAAGATGGCAATCTCATTTCCGGCCAGAACCCGGCTTCCTCTGAAGCTGCAGCAAAAGCAATTCTGGCGCGTCTGGGCTAACACCAGACACACCTCGTTTTTAAAACCGGCGCGGAGTTATGCCCTGTGCCGGTTTTTTTGTGCCCCGTCGGCAGGGGGATAAATCTGCACCGTCCGGTTTGCGTTGCTATGTGCGTTGGTTTGCGTGATTTACGTTTTTCATGCGTTGGAAGGGGACACATGTTCTCTACGCAGATTGCATCACTCCCAGTAGGGTGTTGATCACCGCGCCCATCTTTTTGCGGTAGTCTTTGGCATCTGTGCAGGACACAAACACCCCTTTTGCAGCAAACACAAGTACCATGGTCGTCTCAACCGGAGTGGGCGAGAGCTGTCTGCTTTCGATGAATTTTTCTAATCGTTGTTCAAAGCGATCAATGGGCGTTTTCGCGTTGGAGGCAATCAACTGCAAGCCACCTTCCAGAATGTCCATGCCATGAGGTGAGTTGCGCACCATCTGCACGTGATCACCGCCCCATCTCTCAAAAGCTTCCAGCACAACTTCCAGTGTCGCATCCGGCGCAGCATTCTCCAGAACGGCAATCGCAGTGTCATTCACTTCCGACATGTACTCCAGCAGTGCCCAATCGCGAACGTGCTGCTTGGTCTTGAACCGATTGTACAGCGTTTGCCGCGTGACCCCGACAGTCTCTGCCAGATCGCTCATGGTTGCCTTCTGAATCCCGTAGTGGCTGAGCAGCTCGACCACGGGTGCGTATTTGATCATCGATGCCATTTGACTCTTTTTACATTTTTTATATAACTTGTCAAAATTAAATAAGCAGATTCTTTGGCTGACATGCTCAGCCTAAGGAAAAGGAGAATACCCATGAGACGCTACCGTATCGGCTATGTTGCCTTGCCGGGGTTCAACGAGTCCGAACTTGGCGAGATGCAGGCGGTTCTTGGGATTCATCCGCTCAATCGCAGCTGCATCATCTCGTCAAGCAAGGCTCCCGTCACCGGGCAGCACGGCCTGACGTTTGTTCCAGATGCCACCTTTGCCGACTGTCCGGCGCTAGATGTGCTGGTCATCCCTGACTTGCCGCGGGCTGTGCAGGATGATCCGGCGTTTCATGCGTTTTTGACAGAGCAATGCGCGCGGGCATCTTATGTGCTGGCGGCCAGTGGTGGCGTTCTTGCACTGGCAAAGGCCGATGTGCTTGAGGGCAAAACCGCAACGGCAGATGATGACGGCACCAAGCAGCTGACAGACTATGGCATCACGCCGGTGTTTGAACGCAAGGCCGTCGTGGAGGGCAAGTTCTACACTGCAGGTCATTCCACCGGAATGATCGAAGCAGCCTTCATGGTGCTGGAAAAGCTGCGCGGCACAACTCTTGCCAAGTTTGCGGAACTGACGCTGGAATACGACCCGCATCCTCAGTTTACCAACCATACCCCCAAAACAGCAGTGGATCTGTCTGCTCACAACGCCCCGACCATCGCGATGATCCTGCCGTCCGGTTGTTACCTGCCGGACTATATGGGCGCGGTGGAAGTGTTGAGTGCGTTCCCCAACTCAACACTGCACGTGGTTTCTCATGATACCACTCCGGTCCAATGTCTCCTCGGACCTAAAGTGGTGCCAACAACAAGTTTTGCAGCCTGCCCGCAGGTTGATTTTCTGATTATCGGCGCAACTCTGCCAACCCTGCTGAAAGACAAGGCGTTGCTCGACTTTATCCGGCGACAGGAACCGGAAACGAAAGGCATGATCTCCGTTTGCGCGGGCACGCTGGTGTATGCGGCAGCGGGTGTTTTGCAAGGCAGGACTGCGACCTCCAATTATCACCACACCCCGCTGCTGGATAAACTTGGCGCCAGGTCCAGCGGAACGGAAGTTGCCATTGACGGTAAGTTCTACAGTGCTGGCCCCGCCATAGGTTCATACGAAGTCGCCCTGACAGCCATTCGCGATACCTATGACGTCGATGTCGCTCACCACATTGAGCAAAACGTACTCCAATACGCACCTCATCCGGTGTTCGGCGTTGGCTCTCCAGAAAAAGCAGGCAAGATCATGGGCTTCATCGGCAGATACCTCTTCGCCCCCTCCTTGCCAATTTACCTGAGCGCTGGCCGCAAAGGGGCAAAATACGTTGCCACACAAGCTTAAGCCGAAGCCTTTAGCCAACAAAAACAATTGATCAGCTTCTGACGATCCCCCTCACAGGAAGCAAGCAACATGCAGTATCGCAAGCTTAGGCTTACCGAGATTGCCTGCATGCTGTTTCCTGTGCCGATTTCCTGTCAGAGCCAATTTTAACGAGGAAAGAAAATCCATGAAAAAGCTAGCTTTATCAATACTTTCATTCTCTATGGTCATCGCAGCTTCCGGTGCATATGGGCACGCGACCCTGGAACAGAAAGAAGCAGAGCTTGGTAGTACCTACAAAGGTGTTATCCGTATTGGTCACGGTTGTGATGGACAGCCAACACTCAAGGTCCGTGTTGAAATTCCTGAAGGCGTGATCTCCGTCAAGCCTATGCCCAAAGCAGGGTGGGAGCTTGAGACTGAAACCGGTCCTTACGCGAAAACCTATGAGTATTACGGCAAGACTCTCAGTGAAGGCGTCAAGCAGATCACCTGGACTGGTAGTCTGAAACACGAGCATTACGACGAGTTCATCTTCCGTGCCAAGCTGCACAAGACATTGGCTCCTGACCAAACTCTCTACTTCAAAACCACACAGGAGTGCGGTACTGGGGAAAATGCATGGATCGAAATCCCAGCTGACGGCCAAAACAGCCACGACCTGAAGCGTCCGGCTCCGGGCGTACACCTGACCAAACCATCAGAACATTCACATTAAACCGGCCTGTGTTTTTACTGCTCAGTCACATCGCTGGCGGACAAGGCTCGGGCAAATCGCGTTAATCTAGTGCCTTTCCATCAGCAGCATACTGGAGCACCCAAGCCGCTCCAGTATGCACTCCCGGTTGATCAGAATTTGTAGGAGACACGCCCGAAGAAAGCGGTGTCTCGAGTATCTTCCCCATATTCACCAAGCACACCGACAGAAGCACCAAAGTTGCCGTTGGTATAATCCAGAGAAGCAGATGCGCGCGCCAGTGTCTGATCCTGATCACTTGTGACAGTAGCCACACCATTTGCACCGGAGCGGAGCACATCTTTAAATCCACCGTCACCCAAAATCTGACGCAAACCAGCACGAAGATTGGCCTTTAGCTCTCCATCCTGCACCTGATAAGTTCCGGTCCAACCGAAGGAGGCATCAACGGAGAACTGGTGATTGCTGATCGCATCATACCGCACATCCGGCACACCTTGATTGTCAACGCGGAACGCGCCCCGCGAGTGCCAGAGATGACTCAGACCAAATTCTGGTGAGAAGATATTGTTACTATGCTCCCAGATGTAACTGGCCGCAACGCGTGTCAGCAGGTTCTGGCTGTCATAGGTTTCTTTCGCCTGAGCCGAGCTGTCCTTGTAGGTGTTGCTCGTGTGGTAGAACGTGCTCTGCCCAGTAAACAGCATCGCATCTTTACGATAAGCACCCTGAACACCAACACCGTAAGTATCAACTGTTTCCTTTGCCTGGTCGTAGACCCCGTCAAAGTCCAGCGCGCTGTGACCATAAAAAACGTTGGCCCCAACAATTAGATCAGATGAGATGACACGGTTGTATCCCGTCACCACACCTGTTGTACTAGCAGAATAGCCAAGACTATCATTCTGATTTTGCTGAGAAAGGTGCAGAGGCGCGGCATAAAACACGCCATATGACCCACCGGCGTTCGACTTGCCTGCCATATCCGCAACAGCCTTTTCCGCATCTGACACGGGTGTGCCCTCATACGACAGCAATAGGCCTTCACCGCCTGCATTCTCCGCCTCAAACATCAGATCCATCAGCAAGCCAGCACCAATGCGCTGGGTAGCATCAATCACCCCGTACTGTTGCTGCGCGACCAATTGCGGACTGGAAACATCGGGGGCAAATCTGAAGATAACCTCTTGATTGGTGGTCCCCCAACTGCTCTCCACTGCCTCAACACTCCAGCCATGACCAACCACACCGCTGGTATCCAGATGCGCGAACTGCTGGACATCCTGACCTGCAACAAGATCCGGGATCTCATAGGCCTCGTTGACTTTCGTACTGTTTGAGTGGTGAACATGCAGCGTTGCACTGTTAAACGCCACATTGTTCGGATTATCCGCCTGAATGGTCCCGCTGAAGTTTTCAGCAAGATCATCATTGAAGAGAATGCCGTAGGAGTTCACAGTCAGCGCATTGCTTCCGGCATGCACCTGATAGGCCTCAGACCCTGTACCACCAGTGGCTCTCGCCAGGATCAAGCCACTATTGCTCAGTGTCGTCGCCCCATTGAGAACAACACCATAAGCAATCGCCTTATCCTGCACCCCATTGGCCGTACCAGCCGTAGCTGAAACATTGATCAAGCCGGTGTTGGAGAAGTCACCTACAATGCCGTAACGCGTTGCATCTTCCACGTAGCCGATACCGAAGGCGCGTGCGCCACCATTGGCTTGAGCAGCATCACCGCTCTCAGCCTTTCCGCCAGTAGCACGCACAAAAATGGTTCCGCTGTTTGCTTCCGCATCCCCTTTGATCCCGAGAGCAAGACCTTCTGCATTTGCAGTCATATTCGCTTGCGTTGTAGCTGACGTCCCAACCGCCTCCGCTTCAATCAGGCCTTTATTCTCACCGCCAAGCGAGCCATCAAGACCCGTTGCATCTGCGTAGCCATAAGCAGGGCCACCCACCGAACTCGCGGTTCCACCAGTACCTGATGCTCTGACAACACCCAGATTATCGGGCTGATCACCTCCACCAGTCGCTCTGATACCAAGGTAGACACCAACAGCCTCTGCTGAGGCATTGGCACTGCCTGAACCATAAGCAGTTGCGGTTCCGCCTTCTGTTTCTGCGATTACGGTTCCTGTGTTAGAGCCATCTAAGCGGCCAAAGAGGCCCATGACACGGGTATGTGAAGATGCGTTCCCACTCCCTTCCGCTACGGCTTTGCCACCGTATCCGAGGGCAATCAGAGAGCCCGTATTATCTCCTTCCACCCCATTATTGACGGCATACACATATGCCATGGCCTCAGCTGAAAGTACTCCTTTAGCCGTTGCTGCTCCGGCAACACCGCGTGCGTATACCGTGCCGCTGTTACTTCCTCTTATGTCATTATTGACACCCACAGCACTGGCAATTGCATCAGCTCCACTGCCAGTGGCTCCATCACCCACTGCAGTTCCAGCAAGCGCTTCAATACGGATAACACCTGAATTGTTGCCTTGGAGCGTATTTTCAGCGCCAAACGCAACCGCATTTGCATTGGCTTGAAGGCCAGAAGCGGTTCCGGCACGTGCGATTACATCGATTTCGCCAGAATTATTACCACTCAGATTAGATTTCGTGCCTGACGCGACTGCAGATGCGTCGGCATATCCGTTTTTCGAAGTCGCTTTTGCATCTTGTCCGGCAGCCCTCACAAAAATAAGTCCGCTGTTCGCTCCAATGTAACCCTTCACACCAGCTGCAAGTGTTATGGAATTTGCGGTTCCGCTGCCAACAGTCTTTGACTGACCTGCACTTGAAATCACACTTATCCGGTCCGTGTTCTCAACCCGCAGGTCACCATGCACACCATAGGCATCAGCTGCGGCATTGGCTTCTCCACCAGCGGAGGTTGCTGTGGCAGCTCTGTTATCAGCATCAACAAGAATAGAACCGCTATTCGCTTCGATGTAGCCATTCACACCAGCCGCAAGTGCTTTGGAATTTGCAACTGCACTACCACCTGTCTCTGATCGACCAGCTCTTGCGACCACGTCGATCAGACCCGAGTTAGTAGTCTGAAGATCTTCATAGACGCCATAGGCATCAGCAGCAGCATTGGCTGTTCCACTAGCAGAAGTCGCTGTGGCAGTTCTGTTATCAGCATCGACTAGAATAGAACCGCTGTTCGCTTCCGCATACCCTTTCACGCCAATAGCAAGGGCATATGCATCAGCATCTCCTGCGCCCTCAGAGGTTGCTCGCCCACCTTTTGCAACAATGTCAATCAGGCCCTTGTTCTCACCTTCCAGATCATTGTCGATACCGGTGACATCTGCATCTGCATCCGCTGTACCAATGGTGGAAACGGCTACACCCGCATAACCTTCAGCCTTGATGGTGCCGATATTGTCTCCCTCAACCTCAAGATAAGTCCCAAAGCCTTCAACGCTGGCATCTGCCCTGCCACTCCCATCGACGGTGGCTGTCCCCGCCTGAGCAAAACTGGAGAGCGTCCCCAGATTGTCGCCCTTCAGTCGGCCATCAATAGCCTTCACGTTCAGCTTTACACTGGCTTTTTCAGAACCCGATGAGATTGCGCTTTGACTGGTGCCTTTGACAGAAATTGCTCCGAGATTGTCCTTTTCCAGAGTGCCTTCAACACCATCAATTGTGATCGCAGCAGTTGCTTTTGAGTCTGCGCTGGTGCTGCTGTCAGCCGTCCCACCACTGACAGTAACAGAGATATTGCCTGTATTGTCTCCGGTGATATCGTCACGAATGCCGCGTATTGTTACTTCAGCTGTCGCTCCTGTACCGGAGGCTTCACCGCCAACGACTTCTACCTGAAGTTCCCCGGAGTAGCCCGAAAGAGGTCCCGAGATCACTTGCGTATCGAGTGCTGTATCATTCGGTGCAGTTTGTGGCGCTGTAATATTCACCGTCTGCGCCGCGGCAGGTGCAACCAAAACACTGCTTAAAACGAGTGCAAATGCAGAAACACTGCTCAAACTGCGAGATTTGTAAGTCACGGCCCCACCCCAACTGTTATATTCGTATTTCTATCGATAGTTACCGACACAACACCCGTGCATCAAGGAGGACGCTTGGTCATCCACGTTTATATTAGTTATTGCGTATAGTAGGATGTACTTGAATTAACTGCCACTTAGGTTTTTTTTCTAAGCCGGTTTTCTCGCCGGATACTGCCAATTTCGCCTCAAAAACTTGACATTTGGCGTTATTTTTGTAATATAGCGACATATGGCATTACACTGCTTCACAGGTGATGAGAGGGATTATGCCCAGCCTTCGAAAGATTGAACAACCTCTGGCTCCCGGTGGGCCCAAGTTTACCGAGGAAGAAGTGCATGCCATGCAGCGGGCGGTGATCAATCTGTTTGAGCGCTGGCAGCTGACGGATGAGCAGGCCACATTGTTGCTGGGAGACATTGCCAAGCGCACCTATCAACGCTGGAAGACCAGACACTATGGCCGTGTCAGCGTGGACCTTGCGGCGCGCCTGTCCAACCTGCTTGGCATTCACAAAGCACTTCGTCTTTTGTTTAGCGATACCAACCGTGGGTATGGCTGGGTAAAACGCGCGAACCATGACTTTGGCGGCAAGTCTGCTCTTGAGATCATGATGGGCGGACAACTCACGGACTTAATGCGCGTGCGCAGATATCTTGATGCGCAGCGAGGCAACTGGTGACCACATTAACTTTGGTGGAGACGGACCTGAAAGCTCCTGAAACACATGTCAGCTGGCCCAAGTATTATCGTCTGGTCAACTCGGCTTACCCACCCATAGATTTGTTCGAAGACATTGCCGATCCGGCAGACTGGGAACTTTTGGCCGCTGCAGAGAGCCGCACCAATCCGCGTCTTGCAGAAACCATCGGCAATCTGGACCTTGTCCCTGTTGGGCGACGGGTCAATGGAACGGGCTCATCCTATCTGATGGCACCGTTCACCCATGCCTCTCCTGACCGGACTGGCCGCTTCCATGATGGCTATTTCGGCGCGTTTTATGCCGCCAAGTCTTTTGAAACCGCACTGTTCGAGACCGTTCACCACACCGGAAATTTCTATGCTGCCACACAAGAGGCGCCGGGGTGGATTGCGCAGATGCGCGAGTTGATCGGCAGTGTTGATGCAAAACTCGCTGACGTAACTGATCCCCGTTTTGACGTTCTGCTCCACCCCGATGATTACAGCGCCTCTCAGGTCTTCGCTCGTAAGCTGCTGGAAGAGGGGGGCGAGGGCATTCTCTACCCAAGCGTACGCGACGAGGGCGGCTTATGTATTGCCGCGTTTTATCCCGATGTGGTGGAAGCACCGCTGCAGGCCCGGCATTTCAGCTATCACTGGAGCGGTGACGCGATTGATATGATCAAGGACCTGAACTCAGGCGAAGTTTTCGAGATCGCTGATTAACGCCAACACCCTATAAAATAAGCAATATGTTCCACGTAGATTCCCTAGCGTCAAAAATTGCAGTTTTGCGACTCTTATTTCCAGAAAGAACAGCGCCACGCAGGTTTGAGCCACTAGCATCGCACTATTGATTTTATAAGGACAATAATTGTGAGCTTTTTCAGCAGTAGCGGCGGAACCTACAGCTTCTCCAACTACAGTGTTGCAAAGTTTGTTGGCAACTCTACGTCTTCTATCAGCACTCGCGTCAGTCAAAGTGTTTTGTCACTGGATGATGAAACAAAAGACAAGCCAAAGACGCCTGACCTTAAGCCTACTCCAGATGCTGCAGTTGATGCGCGCGCCAAACTGACAGATCTTTATGGCGACCTCGACACAACATCCAGCAAGTACAAAAATGACATTGAGGCATTCCGCAAAGAGATTTTTGACGATCTTGGGTTTGACCGCGAAACTCTCCACCTGATTGCCAGCAATGAAAACGGCTATTTCTCTGATGAAGAGATCAAAGCTGCAAAGCAAGTGATGGAAGAGCAGCTTGAAGAGGTCTTGAACAAGGACGCTCCGGAGGATGGACCAACTGCTGAAAATTACCTGTCTCTTTTGAAATATCTGGAGGAAGAAACCTCAGCAGAAGAGAGAAAGTCATTCGAGTGGGCGGAAAGCAAAGGAAGCGCTCAAGCCGCTTATAAACGACTATCAGGTGGTAAGGAGAGCGACCTCTTTTCTGACGATCCCGTCGTCAACTTACTCACCAAAGCCCATGAAGACCTGTTCGATGCTCAGAAGACCAATCCTGACGCAGAACTGGAGTCCATGTCCGCCCATGATTCCGCTCAGTACCAGTGGGAGCGGAACAACAACAGTTATGACTCTTACAGCCCGCCGGATGCCTGGTGGAGATAAGCCGCTGCAACGACACGAAGACCTCTGCTACACACGTGGCAGGGGTCAGGCAATACGCTGGCATTGAAGCAGCATTGGAACGTCCTTACCCCAGAAGTCTATAAATTCTTCCAGCGGCTCAAATCCAACAGAAGCGTAGAACTTCCGCGTCTCCGCGTAGGCAGCATTTTCGCGTGACGGGCCGAGTGTTTTGACGGTCAAATACGTCGCGCCACAGTCTGTTGCATAGCGTTTGGCCAGCTCTACAAATGCTCGCCCAATCCCCTTACCATGATGCTCTGCCCTGATCGCCAGTAAGTGAATGTCAACGGACGCACGACTGGTTTGCGTCAGCGCCATAAGACCAAGCGTCTCCCCACCTGCCTGCGCGATGAAGACGGGCCTCGTCTTCACGTCCTCCAAGTAATCCTTATAGACGTCGTAAGGACCGAACCAGTCAGGCAGATCTGAGAGGATCGCGTCACAAAACGCTGTACATTCAGTTTTGCAGGGAAGCTCTGATAGTTGGAGGTTCTTAGTCATGGTGCAGATGACGCTCACTTAAAAACGAATGAGCCAACTGTGCGGCCACGGCTTCGCTTGTGTCAAACGACGAGTTGCAAGTTGGCGCTATTACGCTGCATATTCCAGACAGCACATACAAAAATGGCCCGGTTTCATCACCGGGCCATTCTTTTGAAAACTGTGTTTTCTCTTATTCAGCCGGGGCTTTTTCCACGCCCTCAGGCTCATCATCTTCGGAGAAGAACTCCTTGGTGAGCTTGAAGACAATCGGGCTGAGAAGTGCCAGCGCGATCAGGTTTGGAATAGCCATCATCGCATTCAGCGTGTCAGCCAGCAGCCAGATGAAGCTCAGCTCTGCAGTCGCACCGAAGTAGATCGCAACCACCCAGAGGATGCGGTATGGCTTGAGCGCACGAGGCCCAAAGAAGAAGCCAACGCATTTCTCGCCGTAGAAGCTCCACCCCAGAATAGTGGTGAACGCGAACACTGAGAGCGAGATCGCAATCAGGTAGCCGCCAACACCTGGCAGAGATGTTTCAAATGCCAGAGAGGTGAGCGCTGCACCGGAGGAGCCAGAGGTCCACACACCGGAAGCCACAATCGCGAGACCAGTGATGGTACAAACGATGATGGTGTCGATGAACGTGCCGAGCATTGCGATCAGACCCTGGTTAACAGGGCTCTTGGTTTCAGCAACCGCGTGAGCGATTGGCGCAGAACCCAGACCAGCTTCGTTGGAGAAGACGCCACGGGCAACACCAAAGCGGATCGCAGCCCAAACAGCAGCACCAGCAAAGCCACCTTCAGCAGCTGTAGAGGTGAATGCCTGAGCAAACACTGTCTGCACAGCAGCACCGATGGAATCGATGTTGATGATCAGAACAACAAGGCCAGCTGCAATGTACGCAACAGCCATGAACGGAACCAGCTTACCAGCAACGTTACCAATGCGTGTTACTCCTCCCAGAATAACAGCAGCGGTGAGCGCCATCAGGATAACAGCAGTTGCTTGTGCCGGAATAGCGAAGTTCTCATTCAGAACGTTTGCAACACTGTTGGCCTGCACACCATTACCAATACCGAACGCGGCAACAGCGCCGAATGCAGCAAAGGTTGGAGCAAGCCAGTACCACTTACGGCCAAGACCGTTTTTGATGTAGTACATCGGGCCGCCAACAAAGTTGCCAGCGTTGTCACGCTCACGGTATTTCACCGCGAGGACAGCCTCGGCATACTTGGTTGCCATGCCCACAAGAGCAGTCATCCACATCCAGAAGAGAGCGCCAGGTCCGCCCAGGAACACAGCCGTCGCAACGCCTGCAATGTTACCTGTTCCGATTGTAGCTGAAAGAGAAGTCATCAACGCATTGAAGGGGCTGATTTCACCACCACCTTCGCCTTGGCGACCCTTCCAGAGCAGGCTAAAGCCCGTGCCCAACTTAAAGATGGGCATTAGTTTGAGTCCGATCTGGAGAAAAAGTCCTACCCCGAGAATGGCTATAAGCATCACAGGGCCCCAAACGATAGAATTGATTTCGCCTAGGATATTCGTCATTGTTTCCATGGTTAGCCTCCCACCATGATTTTTATTATGATTTAGTTTACATCCTCGGCATGCATAGGGAATACATCTACAATAGAACTATTTCAAACTTTTCTGTTGTTTTTCAATTAGTTAATTTGAAATTACGTAGTTTACCTATGGTCATCACGAAAATTTTTGGTGAAAATTTCGCGTCTGACGGGCGTAAATTATCGTTTTCAACCGACCACCTGGTACAGTTTTGGAAAATCCATCCCCAGAATCGTAACTTATGAGCATATTCTGATTAACTAAGATAAGAGAGTTGCGACACTACCCCTAGGGCAGGAGAAAATTACTCCTCCCGATAGATCTCTTGCTCTGCAAATTCCCAAAATCTCGTCACCGCACTGTTGCTGGGTGTTTTCGGCAACCGGGTCAGAAACAGACTGCGCGGGGCGGGGGGATCAAGCGGCAAGACTTTCACACCGTCCAGATCCTCAGGTAGCGCCAGCTCTGCAATAATCGAGCAAGCAAGGCCGGATCGTACCACTGCCAGAATGGATGTAATTTGCTGAATGGAGTGGTCCACACGCGGCTCAATATCCGACCGGCCAAACCATTTACGCACCAACGGCTCACTGCCCCCCTTAGTCATAATGAAAGGCTGCTGCTGAAAAGCCTCGGCACTCATGTGCTGCGGCAAATCCATATCATCTGCAGTGATAGCAACGAGACGGTCACAGGCGATGGGCAGGCTCTCGAACTCTTCGTTTCCATCAAGCCCCGGCACAACTGCCACGTCCACCTCACCGCGCCGCAAAGCTGCGATGATCTCCTGATCCTGCGCCTCACGCAGTTCCAACGCGATGCCCGGATAGTGGCGTGAGAACCGCGTCATCACATTGGGCAGCAATTGGGTAGAGGCAGACGGGCCTGAAGAACCGATGCGTACGCGCCCGCCTTTGTTCTGGCGCAGATCGTTGATGCTGGCCAGTGCGTTCTCTTCCGCCGCCTGCACGCTCAGGGCATATTGCGCGATCAGCTTGCCCTCATCCGTCAGCTGTACGGGTTGAGAACCACGACGGAGCACCTTTACGCCAAGCCGCTTTTCAAGCTCAGCGATGGATTGGCTGACGGCAGACTGGCTCACCCCCAGTTGATGCGCCGTTTTGGTGACGGAGCCAACCGCCTGCATCAAAGGCAGAGCGCGCACCGCAAGCTCTGGCAGGCGTGTTGCAAAGGGGTTGAGGCCATCAGGCTTGGTCATCAGGTATCACCATACATTATAAGCTGAGCTTATTATTTTATATTTCATCATTAGCCTAAGACATAGCAGCAGGAAAGACCAGCCAAACCAGTAGGGAGAGGGCGCATGGGGATTGCGATGGCATTGCTGCCAAGTCTGGGTTTGCTGGCTTTGGGCGGTGTATTTGGCAAACGTCTGGACCAGGCCACATGGCGGGGCATTGATACGTTGAACTTTCAGTTGCTGTTCCCAGCCCTGATGTTCTCAGCTGCGGCAGCCCGGCCAATCAATCTGGATGATGCAGCCATCATCGGATTGGGCACCTGGGGTATCTTAGGGGTCGGCTTGTTGCTTGGCTGGATGTTGCGCCCATTTGGTCCAGCACAATTTTTGGATTTTGCCGCTGGTTGGCAAACAGCGTGGCGGTTCAACACAGCCATCGGGTTTGTAGCCATCAATGCGTTGGACGCAGACAGCGCCTCTCTCATGGCCATAGCCATTGGCTTTGCGGTGCCAATGGCGAACCTGATGGCGGTAACGGCTCTATCCATAGGCAAAGGTCTTGGCCTGCGCAAGGCAGCGGAAAAGGTGGTGCTCAATCCATTCTTTCTGGCAGCCCTTGGCGGTGTTGCGGTGGGCTTGAGCGGATATCCGCTTCCCTCAGTCCTTTCGGAAGGTCTCAATCAACTGGCTCTGGCCGCCATCCCCCTAGCATTGTTGGCGATTGGAGCGACACTTGATTGGCAGGGACTGATGAAGCTGGATGTTTATACGGGCGGGTTGAACTCCATCAAACTGTTGGCCTTGCCTTGCATTGCCTGGTTTATGGTGCACAGCTTTGCCATTCCAAAAGAACAAGCATCCGTGTTGGTGCTGTTCGCAGCTTTGCCCACCGCATCAGCCGCCCATGTACTGGCCGCCGCCTTTGGTGCGGACTGTCGGCAACCGGCCACGCTGATCGCCCAATCCACGTTGCTCTCATGCATAAGCCTGCCGCTTTGGATCGCACTGCAGACCGGATAATAGAACGGGCCCTGCGGAGACCGCAGAGCCCAAGCCATTAGATAAGGAAGGTCATTCGTCGTTTATGAGCACATGAGCTCATTTATGCGGCTTGTTTGAAAGCCGTAGGCTTAAATTCCAGAACCCAACAGGCTTCCAGCTTGTTTCTCTTCCAAGGCAGGAAGGAGCGGACGCGGTACTTCACCTGACGAAGTTCCAGATAGTCCGGCAAGCTTGCACCGGGGCCAGCAGATTTCTGAATTAGATCTGCCCAATCCCGTGCCAGTTTGGTTGGTTCTTCGACGATTTGCATTCCGTCGCTCTTTTCTCCAGTGGTTTTGGAGATCAGCTGCTTGTAAACGGATGGGTTCAACAGGGCCTTCAAGGCGCCGCTCAAACCATGCAGATCTTCACCAAAGGCCTGATCATCTTCGTCAGCGATGTTACCGGCATTTTCCTTGTCTTGATCTGTTGGCTCATTCAGCACAACACTGCTGGCTTCTGTGGTGCCGTGTTCAACTTCCTTGATCACGACATTGTACTGATCCTTCTTGCCACCTTCCATCGGTGTGATTTCAACCTGGAACATGGCTGACCAAGGCTGTTCCTTGGCCCATTTCAGGATCTTGCGGATGCTCGTGCCGTTGCTCATCTTGGCCATGACTTCCTTCATGGCATGGTCCTGCAAGCTGCTGATCGCATCATGTGCATTCCCATAGCTTTGCAACAGGCCGTCACCCTTGGAAGTAAGAAACTCGTCCAGATGGCCTCTCTTGTCCTGAATGTCGCTGCTCTTTTGTGACTGATCTTCTCGCAGATCAGACATATTAAGAGCCAGATCGCCCAGATCACCTGCAATGGCTCGTGGCAGATTATTGATCAGGTTAACCTCCGCAACAGTGTCAGAGGTTGGTTTCTGTTCCACAACCCAGGCCGTCTTCACGGTGTCCGTGTTGGAGAAGAAACCCTTCTTGATGTCGTGATAGCGGATTTGCTTCAAGGTCATGTAATCAGGCAGCTGATCACTGATGTCCCGGCCATTTTCCTGCGCACGGGCAAGGGTTTCACCCCAGTTCATTGCCAGATCACTTGGCTTTTCGACAAATGGCACATCATCATTGCTGGCTTCACCCGTAACCTTGGTGGTCAGGGCGGCCATCATTTCCGGTGAGCGCAAGCCGTTGAAGATCAGCTCAGGATTTGCCATGAGCTTTTCTTTCGACAGATTTCGCTGTGCCAGGTCGGTGTTGCTGTCGATATCCAAACCATCAGTGTCTTCATTTCCCGCAGAGCTGTCACGCAGCTGCGCTTCAATGTTGAAGAACTCACCCTTGGTGGTGATGTCGATATCAACGAGCTTTGCCCATGGTTGGGTGGCAACCCAGTTCATGGTCTTACGAGGGCTGTTGGTTTGGGCAAGATGGTCGTTGACCATGTTCTTGGCCATCTTCGCAAGGCCGGAGGCTGCATTCAGGGCGCGGTCGTTCTGCTCTGCCAACTCATCAACGGCAGAATCCACGGTCTGGCCAAAGCTGATGGCAGACTGAACGTCGTTTGTGGTGTTCAGCGCCATACCCAGCTGCCGGGCAACAGCCATGCGGTATTCAACAACTTCCTGTTCAATTTCTTCCAGCTTTTGCCGCTCACTGTCAGAAACCGCGTTTTCCTTCGCATTGTCGATGGTGTCGCTCATAGCTTTGCCGAAGGCATGCTGGCGGTACAGCTCATTGACATCTTTGACGAGTGCATTCCCAAGCTTGACCATATTCTGGCTCATAAACACCAGCATTTCGCGGTGGGCCGGGGTCAGCTGCTTAGGGTTGGAGTTGGCTGCATTCTGCAGGAATTCATTGAAGCGAGGATCATCTGCCTGGCTGTCAAAAATTTCCTTGGTGACACTCCGGGATTCTTCCCTCAGTTCCTTCTTCAGATCACGGGTGAACTGCTGCTTGACCATCTCATCAGCTTTTTCCTGAGGCATGCCCAGAACATCTTTCACATGATGTTCCCACTTGGCAGCTGAAGGGTCAGCATAAGCTGTTGCGAGAGGGTCTTTTAAGAAATCCTCTTTCTTCTGCTGGAAGGTGCGCAAGCGGTCTAACCGCTCACGAAGCGTTTCGGATTCCGGCAGGCCAATTTCCTCAAAGACAGCATGGACCGGCATTGGCTTTGCGCCAGCGGGCCGTTCTGGAGGTGGGGTGTCGACGACGACATAGTCGCTCAAATCCGGGTCGGCAGTTCCATTGCGTTGGTCATGATTACCATGAACGCCATTGACCTGCTCGTTTGAGGTTCTTGCTGTACGGTTGGTTTCGTCCCCATCTTCCTCAGGGAAGTTCCAATGCATGTTCTGGTAGACTGCCTTGGCCCAATCGTGCTGTTCAGCATTCAACTTATTTACAGGCATGACACGTCTCCTGCTAACTAAGTTTTGTTATTGGCTAATAAAGTTGTGCTCCTCCTATCCGTTTATTTTAAGGCACGGAATCGACTTTAGTATAATAAGTTAAGACCGATTAAACCGGTCTGCTCAAATGCAAGCGGTCTAAGCATTTAAACCGACAATACCGATCACGTTTTCCCAAAAACATCAATCACATCTGCTGATAGCGCAATCAGTGAGCGGGTGCCCAATTCTCCCGGCTTGCCATGTCAGCCCGTTCAAATTTGCGGTTTATTTGAGGGACTGAAACCGCCTGTTTGCAATGAAATCTGCTTAGGATCTGCGCGAAATTGCAAACTAGAAAGCTCATGGATGTTGTATCTGACGTCACGCATGCGATTTTCTGACCTGAGCGAGCAGCAGGTGCTGGCGCTTGCCATCTCGTCAGAGGAAGATGACGCCCGCATCTATCGGGGCTTTGCCAAACGACTGCAGGATGATTACCCCGGAACCGCCGCCGTCTTTGCCGATATGGCCAATGAAGAAGACCAGCACCGGATAGCGCTGATCGAACTGCATCAAAAACGCTTCGGCGACACCATTCCTCTGATCCGCCGCGAACATGTTTCCGGGTTTTATGCCCGAAGCCCACTCTGGCTCTCCACCCAGCTGACACTTGATCAGATCCGCCATATCTCCGAGAACATGGAGACGGCCTCGCGCACATTCTATGAGAACGCAGAGAAGAAGAGCACGGATGCAGATACCCGCCGCTTGCTGGGCGACCTGGCAGCGGTGGAAGCGGATCACCAGAACAAAGCCCGCAACTTGTCACAAACCCACCTGGCCTCAACGGGAGAGCAGGAGGAAGAAACCGCACACCGTAAACTGATCCTGACCCTGATCCAGCCGGGTCTTGCCGGGTTAATGGATGGCTCCGTCTCCACACTCGCCCCTGTTTTCGCGACAGCCTTTGCAACGGGCAACACATGGACCACGTTTCTTGTTGGCCTTGCAGCCTCCATCGGCGCGGGTATTTCCATGGGCTTTACGGAGGCGGTCTCGGATGACGGGCAGATTTCCGGACGAGGTTCACCTGCCTTGCGCGGCGTAGCGTCTGGCGTGATGACAGCTCTTGGTGGGCTGGGTCATACCATCCCGTATTTACTCAGTGATTTCTGGGTGGCCACGTTCATCGCATTTTTCGTTGTGGCGGTTGAACTCTGCGCCATCGCGTGGATCCAGAGCAAATACATGGAAACGCCGCTCTTGCGGGCGACGTTTCAGGTTGTTCTCGGCGGCTCACTGGTGTTTGCCGCCGGTGTCATTATCGGCGGTGGTTAGACGCCCTTACAGGGACGCCCCACCTTCAGCAAACACATGCAGGAGTTCACGATTGACGGAAACCGGCAACATATCTCCTTCTCGCACAGTGATGGAATGGTCCACCCGCATGGTGAGTGGGTCGGAGGAAAAGCTGGTTTGCAGGTAGGCGAGGGACTCTGACCCAAGTTCCTCAACCAGTTCTACCTTCGCAGAGAAATCACAGGCTTCTGTGTTGGAGATGCTCATATGCTCCGGACGGATGCCAAGCGTGATCGCTCCATTTGCTTCAGCCCTTTGTGCATCATTGATGTTGAAGCCATCCAGCTGAATTGCACCTTGTTGCGCAGTCGCACCGATGAAGTTCATGGAGGGCGCTCCGAGGAACCCGGCCACGAACTTATTCGCCGGACGCTCGTAAAGATCAATCGGACGCCCGACCTGCTCAATCACACCGTGGTTGAACACCACAATCCGGTCTGCAAGGGTCATCGCCTCGGTCTGGTCGTGGGTCACGTAGATGATCGTCGCCCCCAGACGCTTATGCAGGCGAGCGATTTCCAAACGCATCTGCACGCGCAGGGCGGCATCCAGATTGGAGAGCGGCTCATCAAACAAGAACACCTGCGGATTACGGATGATCGCACGGCCAATGGCCACACGCTGACGCTGACCACCTGAAAGCTGACGCGGGAACCGCTCCAGCAGGTGCGTGATCTGCAGCGTATCGGCCACTTCATTTACGCGGCGTTTCACCTCATCCTTCGGCGTTTTACCAAGACGCAGGCCAAAGCTGATGTTCTCCGCAACGCTCATATGCGGAAACAGTGCGTAGGACTGGAACACCATCGCAATTTCACGCTTGGACGGGTGGGCGCGGGTTACATCTTTGTCCGCGATGCTGATCTGGCCGGACGTGACCTCCTCCAGACCGGAGATCATGCGCAGCATGGTGGACTTGCCGCAGCCGGATGGCCCAACGAAGACGATGAACTCACCCTTTTCGACCTCAAGATCCACCCCATGGATGACCTCATGTTGGCCGTATGACTTCTTGATGTTTTTCAGTGACAAACTACTCATAATGTCCCCGATTATCCTTTCACGGCACCCATGGTCATGCCTTTGATGAAGTAGCGCTGGAAGAACAGGAATACGATCAGCGTTGGCAGGCTGGCGATCAGCGACATAGCGCCCTGAATGCCCCAGGCAACGGAGTATTGGCCCTTCATAAACACGAGCCCCAGCATGATGGTGCGTTTCTCGTCAGATTGGGTGAAGATCAGCGGCCAGAGGAAATCGTTCCAGATCCAGGTGAATTGAAGCGTCGCCAGCACCGCAATGGCTGGCAGGCTGATGGGCAGTGCAATCTTGGTCAGCACTTGCCATTCGTTTGCCCCTTCCAAAATTGCCGCCTCACGCAGTGGGTTTGGCACGGTGGCGAAGAAGTTGCGCATCAATAACGTACAGATCGGAATACCCAGCGCCGTGTGCACAATGATCATCGGCCACAGCGTGTCGATGAGCCCCATCAGATTGAAGAGGCGAAACAGCGGGATCAGAATGACCTGCGGCGGGAAGAACATGCCGGACACCACCAGCAAAAACACCAGGTCGCTGCCTTTAAACGGCAGCTTGGAGAACACATAACCCGCCAGCGTGCCAAGCCCGATGGAAAACGCCGTTGCCGGTGCGGCCACGAGGAACGTGTTGAGCATGTAGCCATGCACCGCCGGATTGCTCAGCACCTCAATGTAGTTGCCCCAATACATGCTGCTGGGAATGGCCCACAGGTCACCAAGTGCAATATCCCGCGTGGTTTTGACGGAGGACAGCAGCACGCCAAAGGTTGGCGCAAGAAACAGGATTGCCAGCGTAAACAGGCAGATGAAGATGACAACAGGCCACGGATTGAACCGCTTCGGTGCAACATATTCACCGCTGGCGCTGCCCAGACTAGCCGTATCAGCCATAGATCTCGTCCACCTTTTTAAGCTGCTTGAAATAGAGGCGAATGATGGTCAACGCGACGAGGAACAGCACGACGGAAATGGCACTGCCATAGCCCATCAGGTACTTTTTGAAGCTCTCGTTGTACATATGCATGGCCAGCGTATCGGAGCTGTTGAACGGCCCGCCGCCCGTCATGATGTACAGGATATCAAAGCCCTTCAGCGAGTTGATCACGCTTAGCGCAACAACAACCACGGTGGCTGGTGTCAGCAGTGGCAGGATAACGTGGCGGATGCGTTGCCATGTTGTGGCGCCTTCCAGCTCGCACACTTCCAGCAGATCACCGGGAATAGCCGTCAGACCTGCAAGGTAGATCACCATGGACAGGCCGGTCGCCTGCCAGGACCATGCAACGATGACCGAGTAAAGTGCGCTGTCCGGTTTCGCCAACCACGCGTAGTTGAAGCGGTCATTGGTGACGTACTCGATAATGGAGTTCAGCAGGCCCCAGTCGGGCTGGTAGATCCACACCCAGACCTGACCGACCACAACAGCAGACAGACAGATTGGCAGATAAAAGATGGTTTTAAAGATCGGGCCGCCGGGCACATGGCTGTCGATCAGCAGCGCCAGCGAAAGGCCAAGAACAGTTGGAAGCACCACGGCAATGGCCATCCAGATAATCGTGTTTATTGCCGCAGACATGAAGAGGCGATCGGAAAACAGCTTTCCGAAATTCTCAAAGCCAACGAAATCATAGGTGTCACTGAAACCGTTCCAGTTGGTAAAGCCGTAGTAAAACGAGCTTAGGAGCGGCCAGATGATGATCAGCGCGAATACGCTGAGGGGGAGCGCCAAAAGGGCAACGCGCCAGAATGTGTTGCTTTGATTCATACCCGTCTCAGAAAAAGCCTGCCTCGCAGTGGTGCATATCTATCTCCCAAAACCACTATGGTTTGGCGGGAGAATGCGTGAAGCTATAGAGGCAAGCCGACCGCAAACATGTTGCGACCGGCTCTGTTTTAAGTGCAATGATTATTCGGCAAACGCGCTTGCAGCGCTGGCCTGTGTTTCATCCAGAATGACGTCCACTTTGGATGGGTCATCCATGAAGCGTGCGAACATGGACAGACCAACTTCCGCCACTGGCGGAGGCGTGGACAGGTCGTAGTTGAACGCAAAGGTCTGTGCAGCGTCGATGGTGTCGAGCGCTTTCAGCATCACAGCGTTGTAGTTGGACTTTTCAACATTCACGTTGGCAGAAAGAGCGCCCTGAATGTTAGCCCATTTCGCCTGCGCTTCCGGATCAGACACCAGATACTCAAGCAGCTGCTCAGCCCCTTCCGGGTTCTTCGCATTTGCGGAGATCACCAGACCATCCACCGGACCAACAACAGCGTTTGGAACGCCAGCTGTCACTTCCGGGAATGGGTAGAAGTCATAGTCTTCACCCGGCTTCAGACCGATGGAGTTCCAGTAACCGGTGATCCATGTCCCCATCAGGGTCATGGCCGCGTCACCACGAGCAACCTTGTCAGAAGCATCAGTCCAGCTGTCTGCATTTGCATTTTCAACAAAGTAGCCTTTGTCGACCATGCTCTTCCAAAGACCCATCGCCTTTTTAACTTCAGGATCGGCATAAGAGGCTGTGCCGTTCATCAGTTTTGCGCGGTAGTCAGGGCCCGCGGTGCGAAGGATCAGGTAGTCAAACCAGAACTGAGCAGGCCAGCGGTTCTTGGAACCCAGCGCGATAGGGGTCACGCCGTTTGCCTTCAGCTTCTCACAGGCTGCGAGGAACTCTTCCCAGGTTTTTGGAGCCTCAAGGATGCCAGCCTTTTCCATAACAGCTTTGTTAAAGAACAGACCGGAGTAGTGGTAGCCAAATGGCACCAGATAACGTTCGCCGTCATACTTGGTTGCACCGTCCGCAACAGACTTAGCGACAACGTTGTCCAGACCGGCTTTGTTCCACATGCCGTCGATTGGGCGCAGATCACCCGCATCAATAACAAACTGCGTTCGTGCGCCAGCCCAGTATGAGAACACGTCAGGCAGTGCGTTGCCCGCCGCGCGCACCAGAATACCGGTCTTGAAATCTTCATGACCGATTGGGCTGTCTTTAACGGTAATGCCGGACTTGGCTTTAAAGCCCTCCAGAATGTCCTTCAGGCCTTTCTGGCCCAGCTCACCGGTGAAGTAGTGAGAAATGGTGACTTCGTCCGCTGCAAATGATGGAACCATGGATGCTGTCGCCATAACGGGCGCAAGCACCGCAGCAAGCAAAAGTTGCCTTCTGCGCTTATTCATATTTCAATCCCCTCCCAAGAGTTTGCATATGCTTTACAAATTCATTTCGTCAATAAGTTGCCTTATGTGCAACAAAACTGAATATACGTCCCATTTCGCCGCGCATTTCGTAAAATGTCAAGCTTATTTTGTACAAAAATACGTATACTGCCCCTTGCACTCCTGTAAAACCTGTGTCAATTCTGAGTCCAGACGCTGGAATTTTGTTGCCCTATGTTTAACTTTGTGTAATTAGTTGTCCATATTCCAACTTTTCCAGTGTGTGAATGGAGATTGACGTTGCGCCTTTTACAATCGCTATCCCGTGGACTTCAGACGCTCGACTATCTTGCCCAGCAGGCTAAACCTCTGCGGCTTACGGATATCGCGAGTTACCTTGGTGTCGACAAGTCCAATGCGACGCATATTCTGCGTACTTTGGTTGCATGCGGTTACGCTACGCAAGGGACTGATAGGCGCTACGCAGCAAGCGAGAAAATGACAGGTTCTCAAGGGTCTGGGCCGACGGCTGAAGCCATTGTTGCCGTTCGCCAGCAGTGGCAGCCTATCCTTAAGCAGCTCACCCGTGAGACGGGCGAATGCTCACACATGGCTGTGCTGGCAAGTTCACAGGTCTGGTATGTGGATAAAATCGATTCTGAGCTTCCGCTCAAGGTTGATCATCCCATCGGGTCGCTGGGACCATTGCATTGCACCGCTCTTGGCAAGGCCTTTCTGGCGTTTGGTGATGCACAGGCAGAGCAGGAGCTGAAGCAATTCACCCCTGTGACCCTGACGGACCACACCGCCCTTGCAGCAGAAATCTCCAAAAGCAGAGATCGTGGCTACGCGATTGACGACGAAGAATTTACCTCCGGCATCCGCTGCGTAGCGGGACCGGTTTTTGATGAGCATGGGGTGATGATCGCCGCGATCGGCGTTTCAGGACCGACAGTTCGAATTGATGACAAGCGCTTTGAGGAGCTTGGCGCGCTTGTTCAGAAAATGTGTTTTATGAGGGAGTAAAGGATGGGGAACCAGCCGGTTCGCGTTGCCATTCTGGGCACAGGTCGTATTTCGGATTTGCATGCCATTGAGTATAAGCAGAACCCGAAAGGCAATATTGTTGCCTTGTGTGATCAAAACGTAAAGCAGGCCCAGTCTCAGGCAGAGGCATGGGGCGTTGATGACCCGATCATCAGCGATGATTACAGAGAGCTACTGGCCCGTCCAGATATCGATCTGGTAGAAATCCTGCTGCCACACCATTTGCATCTGCAGGCCGCACTGGATGCCATCGCAGCTGGGAAGATGGTCTCGCTTCAAAAGCCCATGTGCATGAACATGGAGCAGGCTGACATCCTTGTTGAAGCCGCTGAAAGCTATGACCGCCCTTTCAAGATCTTCGAAAACTTCATCTTCCATCCCCCTGTCCTGAAAGCCAAAGAACTGGTGGATGCAGGCGCGATTGGAGACCCGATTTCCATTCGCATCAAGTCCAACCCCGGCAAGAGCAAAACCGCCTGGAAGGTGCCTGCAGCAGCCAACGCATGGCGGCAGATGAAAGACATGGCTGGCGGCGGCCCGCTGGTGTTTGATGACGGACACCACAAATTCGCGCTTGCCTGGCACTTCATGGGCATGCCGTCTGACGTGCACGCCTTTATCGGTCAGACCGAAGTCTTCAAAGGCATCTATCTGGATGCTCCATCCATGGTGTCTTTCCGCTTCCCCGGCAACAAGATCGGCAATCTGGAGGTGGTTTACTCTCCGGAGCTGGAAATCGCGACCAGGCACTACGCGCAGGATGACCGGGTCGAGATCACTGGAACCCAAGGCGTTCTCTGGATCAACTGCGGTCACGGCTCCATTGGCGACCCTGCGCCGCTTATTCATTACCGCGAAGGCAACGTCACCGAGTACCGCGATATCTATGCGGGTTGGGAGCAGAGCTTCGTCAACTCCACACGCCACTACCTTGATGCCATCACCGAGGGCGGCGCCCCGATCCTGACAGCACGGCAAGGCCGCGATGTCTTAAGTTTTGCGCTGGCGGCAGAAGAGTCTGCACGCACTGGCCAGACGATCAGCTTCTAAGCGGCGGGAGTACAGAGATGTCTTTATCTGTTCCGGGCAGCATGCAGGAGCGCGCCAACTGGCTTCAAGCTCAAGGCGGGCTGGAAGCTGCCATCACTGCAGGCCATTTTGCTGAACAAGTGACCATGACGCTCTCCGAGGCGTTGGTTCTGGGCCTGATGCGTCAGGGCGTCACCAAGTATCTGGCAATCTTCGGCCACGGCTCTACCGAGCTGGGCGAAGTGCTGCGCGTTTATGAGGACGCTGGCCTTGTACGCACATGGCAGTTCCGCAATGAAGTGGAAATGGCCCATGCAGGTACAGCCCTGCGCTGGGTTTATGGCGAGGTTTGCGCGGTTGTCACGTCCATCGGGCCGGGTGCTTTGCAGGCTATGGCAGGGTCTTTAGCAGCCGCCTCCAACGGCATTGGCCTCTATCACATCTATGGTGATGAGACGACCTATGGCGAAGGCTACAACATGCAGCAGGTGCCAAAACCGCAGCAGGGCCTCTTCCAGCAAATCACCTCGGCCATGTCACAGGCCTACACGCTGCATACCCCGGAGGCCCTGCGCAGTGCTTTGCGCATGGGGGCCAGCTGTGTCTACCATCCATTCAAAGCAGCCCCGTTCTACCTGAACCTGCCGCTCAACACCCAACCACAGAAACTGGATATCCGGCTAGACAGTCTGCCGACTGTTCCAACCTATGAACCGACCATTCCAGCGGTAGACCATAACCTGCTGGAGGCGGTGGAACGGCTGAAATCCACCAGCAAGATCGCCATCAAGGCAGGCGGCGGCTCCCGTCCATTTGCCGAGGGACTGCGATCCCTGGCAGAAGCCGCTGGTGCGGTTGTTGTGGAAGCTCCCGGCTCACTTGGTATTCTGCCAGATTCACACCCGCAAAACATGCATGTGGGTGGTTCCAAAGGCTCTATCAGCGGCAACCATGCCATGCAGGAAGCCGAGCTGCTGGTCGCCATCGGTTCACGAGCCGTATGTCAAAGCGATTGCTCCGGCATGGGTTGGCCAAAAGCAAAACACGTCATCAACATCAACGCCGATCCAATGGATGTGCAGCACTACGCCCACACCACTGCTCTGAATGGTGACATTGGCGAAGTGGTGAAATTGCTGCTTGCTGAGCTAAGCAAAACTGGCGTTGGCAACAAAGCTGACTGGTTGAAGGACTGTGCTACTAAGAAGAGCGAATGGACTGCGTTCAAGGCAGAACTCTATGCAGCAGGCGCAGTCAATGACGAGGTTTGGCAGGGCGGAGTGATGACCCAGCCGCAAGCCATCAAAGCTGCATCTGACTTTTGCAAAAAACACGGGGCCATCAAGCTCTTTGATGCGGGCGACGTGCAAGCCAATGGCTTTCAGGTTGTGGAAGATGACCGTGTCGGCGAGACCATCACCGAAACCGGAGCCTCTTATATGGGCTTTGCCGTCTCTGCGCTCATCGCAGGCGGCATAGCGGACGAGGGGAAATACTCTGTCGCCTTCACGGGAGATGGCTCCTTCATGATGAACCCGCAAGTGCTGATCGACGGCGTGGAGCATGGTGTTCACGGCACAGTTCTGATCTTTGACAACCGCCGCATGGCCGCCATCAGCCACCTTCAGCTCGCCCAGTATGGCAACGACTACCGTACCAATGATGGTGTGGCTGTCGATTACATCGCCATGGCAAACGCAGTGGATGGCGTGCTTGCCATATCTGGCGGGCACAGCGCGGAAGATTTGAGTGAAGCGCTGGAGAAAGCCAGAGCACACAAGGGCCTCAGCGTGGTGCATGTGCCTGTTTATCACGGCGAAAACCCGGTGGGCGGCATGGGCGCTTATGGCAATTGGAACGTTGGCAACTGGTGCAAGGACGTTCAGGATAAATACTTGAAAATGAGCATTTAATCATGACAGATGCGAAACTTCTTATTGATGGAAACTGGGTGACCGCCAGCAACGGCGACACCCGTGACGTACATAGCCCGGTCACTGGCAAAACCATCGGCACCATTGCGGCCGCAAGCGCAGATGACATTGCCACAGCCCTGAAACTGGCGAAGGGTACATTCCCAAAATGGGCTGCGGTTCCAGCCTGGGAACGCGCCAAGGTTCTGCGCAAGGCTGCTGACCTGATCCGCGAACGGACGCAGGACATTGCCCGTGTGATGTCGCTTGAAACAGGCAAACCGCTGGCAGAATCCATTGGAGAGACCGGAGCGGCAGCAGACCAGTTTGAGTGGCAGGCGGAAGAGGCCAAGCGTATCTACGGCCAAACCATTCCGGGTCGCAACGCGGACGAGCGCCTTACTGTAAACTACCAGCCGGTTGGGCCATCTCTGGCGCTATCTGCCTGGAACTTCCCGGCACTCCTGCCCGCCCGCAAAATCGCGGCAGCTCTGGCGGCTGGTTGTACGGTCATTGCACGCCCAGCTTCAGAAGCCGCTGGCCCGTGCTTTGCCATTGGTCAGGCGCTGGTGGATGCTGGCCTCATGCCGGGAGCACTGGCTATCCTGACAGGCGACAGCCGCACGCTTGCGCCTGCATTGATCAACGCACCAGAGATCCGCAAGGTATCTCTCACCGGTTCCGTGCCAGTGGGCAAGGATGTGATGCGCCAGTGCGCAGATGGCATGAAGAAAGTCACCATGGAGCTGGGTGGCCATGCCCCCGTGGTCATCCATAAGGACTTTGACCCGATTGCAGCGGCCCAGAAACTGGCCGCCACCAAGTTCCGCAATTGTGGTCAGGTTTGTATTTCTCCAAGCCGGTTTTATGTGCACTCTTCGATCGCGAAAGAGTTCGCAGAAGAGTTTGCCCGCTACGCCAAAACTCTGGTGGTGGGTGATGGCCTGGAAGAGGGTGTCACCACTGGCCCGCTCATTCGCCAACGTGCTGTGGACCATGCGCTGCGCCTGACTGAAGATGCCATCGCCAAAGGCGCGGACCTGCTTTCAGGTGGAAACCAGCCAGCAAACTTGCCAGATGGCAGCTTCCTTGAGCCAACGGTTCTGATGAACGTGCCGGATAATGCTTTGATTATGATCGAGGAGCCATTCGCTCCGGTCGCGCCGATCTCCACCTTTGATGATGAGGAAGACGTGATTGAACGCGCGAACAACACGCCGTTTGGTCTGGCAGCCTATGTGTTCTCCTATGACAGCGCTTTGGCACTCAAAACCGCTGATCGGCTGGAAGCAGGCATGGTTGGCATCAACGAAACCCTGCTGGCAACCGCAGAAGCACCATTCGGCGGCAACAAGGAAAGCGGCTTTGGCCGTGAGGGTGGCTCGCTCGGCATCATGGATTACCTCGTCCCGAAATACACCCGCCACCTGTTAATCTCCCGAGAGATCTGATGAGCAAAAAAGTACAGGGGCTGGAAATCGGCCTGACAAACTATGGCGACAAGGGCTTTGCCCGCTATCTGCGCCGATCCTTCGCCAAATCCATGGGCTACACGGATGCCAGCCTCGATAAACCAATCGTTGGCATCTGTTACACCGAGAGCGGGTTCAACAACTGCCATCGGCATTTCCCCGAGATGCTGGAAGCCATCAAGCGCGGCGTATTGGCCTCCGGCGCACTGCCGGTGCCGTTCCCGATCATGTCTCTGGGCGAGGTGTTTCTGAGCCCAACCTCCATGGTCTATCGCAACCTGATGGCCATGGCTGTGGAAGAGATGATCACCGCTCAGCCGATGGATTCCGTCGTGCTGATGGGCGGATGTGACAAGACCGTTCCCGCTTTGCTCATGGGTGCTGCTTCTGCTGGCAAACCGGCCACCATGGTTGTGGCTGGCCCCATGATGACTGGCCGCCACAAGGGCGAACGCCTTGGCGCCTGCACCGATTGCCGCCGCTTTTGGGCACAATATCGTGCAGGCACCGTGGATGAATCAGAGATCAACCAGATCGAAGGTCGACTGGCAACCACCGCTGGCACCTGCGCCGTGATGGGCACCGCCAGTTCCATGGCTGTGATTGCAGAAACCCTTGGCATGATCCTTCCAGGTTCTGCTGGCATCCCTGCTGTTCATGCAGATCGCCTGCGTAATTCTGAAGAGACAGGTGTTCTTGCCGCTAAAATGGCTCTCTCAGAAAACGCCCTGACACCAGACAAAATCATGACCCGTGAAGCGGTTGAGAACGCCCTGCGCGTTTTACTTGCCGTTTCAGGTTCCACCAACGCAATCATCCACCTAACTGCTGTTGCTGGTCGCCTTGGCATCGACATCTCATTGGACCGCATGAACCAGCTTTCCGACGAGACACCCGTGGTGGTGGACCTGAAGCCGGTTGGTCAGGGCTATATGGAAGACTTCCATAGTGCTGGCGGTTTGGATGGTGTTCTGGACGCGATCAAAGACAAGGTGCACCGCAGCCCGATCAACATTGAGGGCATAAGCCTTGGCGAGCGTTTGGATGCACCAAAGGCCGACCCGATCGACCACAAAGTGATCCGCACCGCTGACAACCCGGTAGACCCACAAGGCGGCCTGATTGCACTGAGCGGTTCACTGGCACCAGAAGGCGCAATCCTAAAACGTGCTGCCGCAACGCCTGAGCTTCTTGAGCATGAGGGCAGGGCAGTTGTGTTTACGTCTCTGGAAGACCTCGCCAATCGCATCGATGACCCTGATCTGGACATCAACGCCGATGACGTCATGGTGCTACAAAACGCAGGCCCGCGCAGTCCATCTGGCATGCCAGAAGCAGGCTATCTGCCGATCCCGAAAAAGCTGGCCCGCGCCGGCGTGAAAGATATGGTGCGTATTTCCGATGCCCGCATGAGCGGCACGGCGTTTGGCACCATCGTTTTGCACGTAACGCCGGAAGCTGATCTGGGCGGACCCTTGGCTCTGGTGCAAAATGGCGACCGTATCCGCCTCTCTGCGAAGAGCAAGAGCATCGATCTGTTGGTTTCAGAGGAAGAATTGGAGCGTCGCTGCGCGGCCTTCACCTCGCCAAACCCGGAACCAGCCCGCGGCTACAAGCAGCTTTATCACAACACGGTACTGCCAGCGACCAAGGGCTGCGACTTCGACTTTCTGCAGAAGGTCTGAGAGCAATCATAAATGCGAGTGAGCAGGGAACCTCTGCTCACTCCTCAGCGCTGGGTCACGCAGTCTCCACTTGCTTTGAAACACTGGCGATTGTGCGCAGGCTACTCATTTCTGAGGACGTCGGCGAGGCACCGGATGGCAATCGAACTCCCGGCAAAGTGCAAACATCCAGCATTTCCTTCACCACCCCTCTAAACCGGATCCATTCCACCACATCCCCTGTGGCAAGGTTGATGACCTGCACGCCGCACCATGGGTCTGCGTCGCGCTTCCTCAACTCCTCATCCAACGGCAAGCCTTTGAACGATCCATCACGGGGCAGCGAGAGGCCAACGATGGCGTGGTTCTTGTGAAACGCCAATCCGCGAGCGAACCCCGGCAGGAAGCACCGTGGCTGGAATGCGCCGCTTGCAAGATCAATTACCCCGAGATGACCTGTGCCTGAGTTAATCACCCAGAGCTCGCCCTTATGCCAGCGTGGCGAATGCGGCATGGAGAGTTTTTCAGTGATGACCTCATTGCTGGCAATGTCGATCAGACAACCGCCTTCATCCCGGCGATCCCGCCACCCGTTGATCACATCCGCCCGGCTGACCATGGTTACATAAGCGGGTTTGCCATCTTTGAGCGCAATGCCATTGAGATGACACCGGTCTTCAGCAGCGTGTTTGGAGATGAAGTCGGGTGTCCACCAGGGGGCAAAGGAGTGGATGGGATGCAAGGTCGACAAGCAGGAGTACATGGTGTTTGCGAACACGATACTACCGTCGTCTGTGACCACAATGTCATGAATATCCAGATCGCCCGTTGTATGCGCCACACGAGGTACATAATACTTGTCTGCATCCCCGACGCGTTGATCGTCCTCCAGAATATTCTCAAACCGGATCACTTGATTGGCTGTACCCAGAATCAACCGTTGCGGCTCTGCCCAAAGGCCCATGGCACGACCTGTGCCGATGGCGTGAAAGTGGATGCCTCCACTGGGTTTGACCCCAACAAGAAACAGCTGCCCTGTTTGATAGGAGGAGATGGCAAGCGAAACCTGATGAGTGCTGAGCCATGTGGCCATACCGCGAGAGCACGAAATGTCATCGGGCTCCAACCGCTCTACAGCCTCGGCCGTTTGCGCAGGGTTGTTTGCTGAACCTGTCATCTCGTCCCCTTTCACTTCATTCTTGTTTGAAACTATAGGCTCATCCCACAAGATGGGCCTCAGCGAGTTATGAGGGTTCGAAAATTCCGAGGCTTAGAACTTGATCGTAAAATCTAACTCGATGACATGGATAGTTGCATTGTCGCCAAACTGACCGTTGTACTCCGCATTCACGAAGAGATTTTCTGTGGCACGTGCATCGAGGCCGACTTCCAGCTCAAACGCATCTTGAGAGATGGGCGCGCCATCCACCCCAAAGGCGGTGCTGCCAGCAAAGGCTAACAAGGCGGAAGGATCTGTATCCCCATAGGCATGGCGCCAGCTGAGGGATGCATTGACGTTGAACCAGTCATGGACATTATAAACACCCCGCACACCCAGATTGGTGAAGGTGCTGTCAAAGCTGCCACCCTGCTTGGTTAAGGCAGCAGTTCCACCATCCTCTGCGAAGCCATCCGTGTGCACGTCGATGTATGAGACCCCTAGGAATGGCTCAAACGCGAACGCATCCATGACAGGAACCTCATAGTTCGCTTCAGCATAAAACTGCCAGCCGCGGCCTTTATAGCTGCTGTGCTCACGTTCATTAATGGTCGAGAAATCTACCGTTCGCGCGCCTTCAAGGAAGTGCCAATTGTAGATGCCTGCCAGAACAAAGCCGATATCCTTGGCTACTGTCTCCCCATAAATGCCAATAGACCATGTGGTTGCTGAGCCGCTGGAGGAGCGGGCATCCTGCTTCACATTTGTGCGGCCATACCCGCCAAGAACACCTGCAAGCGTTTCCGCGGCAAACTCCCGATCATACCCGAACAGCAAACCGCCCAAACTGTTATCTAATGACGCCGTATCGCTGGTGCCAAACGTGTTGGACCACGCACCGTAACCAATACCCCAGAAGTCGTTCCGCCGATCTGCTTCCAGATCCGTCGGATCCTCAGGCGCAAAAGCTACGGAGATGGAGCCGAGCGATGCATCAGCATTGCGGATACGGTTGTTGATCAATGCCATCCGGCGATAATTGTTCTCTACCAGCGCACCTTGAATGGAGGCATAGATTTCGCCGGAAAGATCGTCATAAGCCGCGCGCGCCTCAGCGCCGTTGGAAAGCCCAAGCAAAGCCTGCGGTAAGGGGTCTGAAAGCGGCAAGCTGTCCAAACCGATACAAGCCACAGATCGCTGATTTTCATTGCTAGCAAAGCCGCAGAAATTATCAGCAATGGCAGTGGCTGTCAGGTTCACGAAGTTTGCGCCATAAGACAAACTCCAATCAATAAACAGCGTGTCTTCCACACTATCAAACGTGCCTGTAACTCCACCGAGCACTTCCAGAATTGTAAATGTGCTCCCTGACGTGAAAGTGGCACCTGTGGTCGAAACAACACCGCCCTGTAAATTTGCAGAGCCCGAGATATCCAACACATCAAAATTGCTCATGCTGGAATCGAATGTAACGAGCATCGAACCAGTAGTCTCATTAACAAAGTCACCAGTAATCGTGGTAATCTCAATACCGCTTTCACCTCCGGGAGAGATAAGGCCTGCATTGGTAAGCGCATTACCTGCACCGAGAACAACGGAAGTTCCTGAGTTGAAAGTCGCGCCATTCAGGTTGTTGAACGCGTTCGTTCCCGCATCCAGATCGATGCCATTGGTTGACGTAAGCGTGCCGGAGTTGTTGATCGTGTCATCCCCAGTCCCGCCTTTAATGTCGTCCACGACACCCGAGATTGCGTTGGTACCAGTCAGGGTAAACGTCGTGTCACCGACTGTCTGAATGTTAATGCCAAACGACTGCGCATTGATGGTGCTATCGGTCAGATTAATCTGAAAACTAGTAGCAGGTGCAAGGCCATCGGAAATCAAAATACCATCAGAACTCGCTCCATTGGCGTTGATCGTTCCGCTGTGCGTCACAGTGGCGGTGTTCTCAGAGTACACCATGATACCATGCGCCGTATTACCGCCTGTGGTGATGGTACCATTTTGGTCGATCGTCACTGCACCAACACCGCGTGCGCGTGCAAAAATACCGCGCGAGTCGTTACCAGCAGTGGTCAACGTTCCAACATGCGTGATGCTAACATCTCCCGTCCCATCAGAACGTGCAAACAAGGCTGTACTTGATGTGTCCGCTGTATCGACATTACCGGTCTGCGTGATGGTTATGGCACCTGTGCTGCCACCTTGCGTGGTCGCGTAGATCCCTTCCGCATACATATTGCCAGTCGTGGCGATATCACCGGTATGGGTGATCGTAATCTCTTGAGAAAAAGCAACTTCAATGCCTCGGCTGTAATAGCCATCCGTTGTAATATCGCCGTTATGTGTGATTGTTACGGCATCAGCGTTCCTCACATCAACACCAGAGGCGTATTGGCTTATTGTCTGGATACCACCGGTGTGCGTGATGGAGACATTCCCGCCACCTGGGTCTACCTCAATTGCATTCCGGCCATCTGTCGAGATGATAAAATCACCTGTATTACTGTTGATCGTAACATCGCCGTTGGAATCAAATAAAATGCCTGGAAGAAAAAACGAGGGTGTGATGTTTGTCGTGACGTTTTCGATGATCAGATTAGTGTAAGTTCCGCCCACTCCCCCGTCGATATCAACCCCAACCGACAAATCGCCCGAACATGTTACTGCTGATCCGCTGATGGAACATTGGGGTTGGGGTGACACAGATTGCGCGCGCGCTGGCATGATTGCCACGCTCGGCAGCACAATGATCGCCGTGGAAAGAAGAAGAGATTGATAGAAGCCACCAGAACACAACAACCGTGCTGGCTTGAAAGATGTGACGCCGCCGCTCATTTAAACCCTCAGACTGCAAAAAACTAAGGCACTTAAATCTCTCGAGATACGCCGAGTACTGGTCTCTTTCGTCTGGCAGTGTGCAACTATGCCAAACAGATACACGTCAACGGGTTCACCTGAACTGCGAGTGGATGCCTTATAAGCGCAGACAAGCGATTTCGTTAACAAAGAGTTAAGAGAGATAGTAGCGGAGCCCTCTCTTATCACAAGCTTTGAAAAGTGAGGGCGCTGGTTCAGCTAGATTCAACTGACGAGGGACATAAGAGATTCTTAGCGGAGTCAAGCTGTAGAACTTACCCCTTCACGCATGCGCTGAGCATATTTAGAACGCTCCTGAGACACTATCGCGCCAGTTCAATACGCGTTTTGCAGGCAATCAATTCTTCGTAACTCACTGTAGAACCGCAGTTTTTAGAGTCATCAGTGGAAAGCTATCTAAACTCACATCACATATCAGTGAAGATGCCTAATCAAAACAATCGATAAGGCATTCATTAACCCTTGCTCAGCTAGGGGATCTCCCTTGTATTTGCTTAAGGGAGAGCATCATGTCATTTCTAGGAAGAGTTGCAGGCTATGTGTCTGCTGCCGTTGTGTTGGGGCTGACCTCATCTCCCTTGAGTGCTGCAGACATCAATTCGCTGAAAGAGCAATATCGCCGACCGTTGGAAATCCCATTTCCAGAGAACGCGCCGTATTCTCCGCAGATGGCAACGCTTGGGAAAATGCTGTTCTTCGATCCTCGCTTGTCTGGCAACAAAAACATCAACTGCGTCAGCTGCCACAACCCGTCCTTCGGTTACGAAGTGCCCGTTCCGACCGCCGTTGGTTCCGCCAACACCCATCTTGGCCGTCAAGCTCCAACAGTCCTCAACGCCGCCTGGGTTGCCCCGATGTTTTGGGATGGCCGCGCCGAAACGTTGGAAGAGCAAGCTGCCGGACCAATCACCAATCCGGAAGAGATGGACGGCAAGTTTGACACCATCGTTGAAATTCTTGACGAGATCCCCGGTTACAACAAGTGGTTTGGTCTCGTCTTCCCACAGGACGGCATCACACGTGACACTGTGCTGACCGCAATCGCCACTTATGAACGCACGGTTGTTTCCGGCTGGTCTCCGTTTGACCGTTGGGTTGAAGGTGAGGAAAATGCTATTTCTGCCTCCGCCAAACGCGGGTTTGAGCTGTTTAACGGCAAAGGCGACTGTGCAGTCTGCCATACGGGTTGGAACTTTACGGACAACAAGTTCCACGACATTGGCACGCCGACAGAAGACATTGGCCGCGGGCTTTATGAGGAAGACAACCCCAAAGCCCAGTTCGCTTTCAAAACCCCAGGCCTGCGCAACCTGACCTACCGCGCCCCGTTCACCCACAATGGCAGTATTCCTGATCTGGAAACCATGATCGCCCATTACAATGCTGGCGGCATCGAACGTCCGTCCCGGTCCGAGCATGTGCGCCCGCTTGATCTGTCTGAACGGGAAGTTCAGGACCTCAAGGCATTCCTTGTTTCGCTGACCGCCGAGCGTACTGAAACGCCAATGCCAACACTGCCAAACTAAGGGCCGGATCCATGACTATTCGCAGTAAAATCTTCATTCCGATCCTTAGCCTCATTGTCGTCGCTATGGCACTGATGGCATTCCTTGTCTGGCAGGCAGCTGAAGGCCGTGAAAACCTTGGCCGTGTGACGCTAAAAGCGCTGGAAGCACAACGCCTTTCCTTCACCATTGTCAACGATTTTGAGCACGCCAAAGAGGTGGTCGATACAGCACTCGCTATGACCACGTTCATTGAGCCCGAAGAGTTTCGCCGTGAGTTCAAAGACATCAACGCGTCTCTGGGCATGGATATTGAGGAGACCCTAGAGGTTGCTCTCAATGAAGAGATGCGGCAGGCCGTTCTCTCAGCACAGACCAGCTTTAAAAACTGGAGTAAAGATGCGGCCATCCTGCTGGGTATTACACCATCCCGCATGATCCCGACCAAAGAGAAGATCGAGCGCCACAATCAGGCACTTCGGGCTTCCATCAACGCGATTGTGTCATCCACAGTTACCGCCAGTCAGTCAGCACTTGCACAGGCCAATGCGGATGCACGGCGGCTGAACATCATTTCCCTCAGCTTTGCGTTGATCGCAGGTCTTGGCGGACTTGGCTTTGCTCTCTTGCTTGCCAACAGCCTTAGCAAACCAATCGTCTCGCTCACCTCCAAGATGGATGAACTTGCCTCCGGTGCGGTTGATGTGGACCTCAATCTGGCCGCCCGCAAGGATGAAATCGGCAAGATGCAGGACGCGGTCATGGTGTTCCGAGAGAACGCAATCGCCCGCCGTGAGCTGGAACAGCACGCCAAAACAGAGCGCTCCCGCGAGCAATCGCGCCAACAGCAAAAAGAAGAGGTTGTCGAGCAGTTCCGCGTGGTTCTGGAACGCAATGTATCCATGCTTTCTAACCAGTCTATGGAAATGCGCAGTTCCTCTGAACGCTTGTTCGACGTCGCCAATCAGGCAACCCAGCAGGCCAACAGCGCAGGCGAAGCCTCTGCCAGCGCCTCACAAAACGTAGAGACCGTTGCAGCAGCAGCGGAGGAGCTGTCTGTTTCTATCCAGAAGATCTCCAGCCAATCCACACGCGCCAACACGCTGGTGACGTCTACCTCTGAAATCGCGCAGACCACGGACAACGAAGTCATTGCGCTTGCAAAGTCCGCTGAGCAAATTGGCACCGTTCTCAACCTCATCCGCGACATCGCCGAGCAAACCAACTTGCTGGCGCTCAACGCAACCATTGAGGCTGCACGGGCAGGGGACGCGGGCAAGGGCTTTGCTGTGGTAGCAACAGAGGTGAAAACCCTGGCAAGCCAGACAGCGCACGCCACCGAGGAAATCTCAGCGCAGATCAACGGTATTCAGAGCTCCACGCGCAGCACAGTCGAAGCCATTGGCTCTATCACAGCGGCAGTAAAAGAAATCAGCGAGCTGACCTCCTCAATCTCTGATGCCGTTGAACAGCAGCAAATGGCAACCGCAGAGATCGCCCAAGCCGTTCAGGCAGCATCCGACGGAACAGCATTGGCCGCCAGCAACGTTGTTTCTGTCAGCGGCGCAATCAACGAAACAACCACTGAAGCCGGAGCAGCCAACAAGTCCTCAGCCTTGCTGGAGCAGGTCACCAACGACCTCTCCGCCGAAGTAGACACCTTCCTCACCCGCATCGCAGAAGAAGACACCCAACAGGCTGTCCGAGCTTAAGCGCAACACATAAAACCTGAACTGCTGTAAAAGGCAGTTCAGGTCCACCTCACAGTCCACCCATAGCACCCAAAACGCAAATTCCACCTGTGTTACAAATCCGTACAATTTTTGGGTTGCGTGATTTTCATATTAGAATATTAGAAAGTAATAATTAATAAGTCACAGCAGAGGTGGTCCTGTGACCCATCACAATGCACCAAACAAAGATTTGCCTTTGGAAGACACTGGCATTTCGTCTATTTTCGGCAATGCTCGCAAGGGCTTGCCGTTCAAACGGATTATTCTGTTTGTCCCTGTCTTCATCGCTATCATGTTCACTGGTGGCGTCATGGGCATGTATTTCCAACCCGCTGGCCTGCGCCTGTTTTATGAGATGACAGGTTTGGAGCCGGGTGGTGGAAGCAATCAGAAAATTGCCGTTCCAATCAACACGACAGTGACCAAAGAAGACATTAAAGCGCTGGAAGCTGGCGCTGTGGTGGCACTTGGTAAGCTGATCCCGCGGGATGGTGTTTCAACCATCGCGGTGCCATTTGGAGCAGGGGATGCACGTATCGCAGACCTGCCAGTCTCAATTGGTGATTGGGCCGCGAAGGGTACCATTCTGGCGTCTCTCGACAACCGACCTTCACTGGAAGCCAGCGTTGAAGCGGCAAAGGCGGAAGTCGCTGTATCTGAAGCGTCACTTCGGCAGGTGCAGCTCTCCATCACGGCTAGTCAGGTAGAGAATGAGGCTGATCTGAACCGATCCAAAACCAATGCCGATCTGGCAAATGCGGAGCTAGAACGCACCAAGTCTCTGTTCGCCCGTAAGGTGGTCACACAAGCCCAGTTGGACCGCGCAGAAGCAGAGGCTGAAAGTGCTTTGCTGGATGTTGCCCGTAAGGTGGCAACCCTGCAGCGTTACAGTGGTTCAGCGGATATCTCTCAGGCGGATGTGGAACTCGCCAAACGTAAGTTACAATCCGCTCAAATCGCCTTGCACACTGCAGAAGTGAACCTTGAAAAATCTGTTGTCCGTGCACCGTTTGATGGCACCGTTCTGGACCTGTTAGTGCAGCCCGGTGAGCGTCCGTCTTCTGCTGGTCTCATCGAGTTTGGCAATACCCGCGAAATGACGGCAGAAATGGAGATTTATCAGAACCAGATTGGCCGTCTGAACATTGGTGATACTGTCACGTTGCGGGCAGAAGCCCTGACGCAGGAACTGCGCGGGACGCTGACCGAGATTGGGTTGATCGTTGGGCGGCAGAACATCATTAGCGTCGATCCAGCCGCAAACACGGATGCCCGCGTTGTGACAGTTGTTGTGACGTTGGATGAAACGTCTTCTGAATTAGCAGCCAACCTGACCAATCTTGAGATCCTCGGTTACTTTCAGCCAGCAAGCAATGAGGCCCTCAAGTGACCCGTTTTCTCACATGGGTGTTGGGCCGGTTGCCCATTGGCTGGCTGCAGCTGACACACAACAAAGGCCGCTTTGCTGCGGCTCTGGCAGGGGTCGCCTTTGCCAACGTGCTGGTGTTTGTTCAGCTGGGGATGATGGGCGCACTCACGGGCTCTACACTGCAACCTTACGAGCTGTTTGATGCGGATATTTTGATCTCTGCCTCTGATGCAAAATCCCTCACCGAAGGCGGTAATGTTGCCCGCGTGCACATGCTGCAAGCACTGACAGTGCCAGAGGTGGCATCGGCAGCACCAGTTTACATCGCCAAGGTCGATTGGCGGGTGCAGAAAGACCAGATCGCCGGCTTGCAACTGGTTGGGCTTCCCATCGAAGCTATCGACTTTATGGCACCAGTGCTACGCCCTCAGTTTTTACAGTTGGCCTTGCCGGATACGGCATTAGTGGACCGCAAAACACGAGGTGGAACAGAGGAATTTTTCAACTCCCTTTCACCGGAAACACCCGCTGTTTTTGAAATGAACAACCGGCAGATCAAACTGATCGGCACCTTGCAGATTGGCGCAGGCTTCAGTGCAGATGGCAATCTGGTGATGTCTGATCAGAGTGTGCTGCGGCTCTCTCCCTCCCGCAGTTCTGGAGCACCGGATCACATCCTGCTGAAGGTAAAAGAAGGCACCTCCATTGAGCGGGCTGTTGAACTGCTGAAGCAAGTGTTGCCGACGGATACCTTGAAGATCCGCAGTTTTGCCAAAGCGGCAGCAGACGAACAAGCCTATCAGACCTCAGAAAAGCCGGTGGGCATCATCTTTGGGTTTGGCACCATCATCGGCGTGCTGGTGGGCATCGTCATCGTGTATCAGGTTCTCAGCACTGATGTGGCCGATCACCTAAAGGAATATGCCACCTTCAAGGCAATGGGGTTCAGTGAAGGGTTCTTCCTCAGCATCATCTTTGAGGAAGCCATGGTCCTTGCTGTGCTTGGGTTCTTCCCCGGTGTGTTTGCTGCCATGGGCATTTACAAGATGCTGGCATTGAAATCCGGCCTCCCGGTGGGACTCACATTGGCACGAGCGCTCATTGTTTTCCTCGGCACGCTAGCCGCCTGCGCACTTTCCGGAACCATTGCAACGCGTCGATTGGCACATGCTGATCCAGCTGACCTGTTTTAGCGGAGCTGATGATGACATACACACCACATGCTCCAATCAGTGTTTCCGGTCTCAACCATTGGTTTGGTGAGGGGGAAGCCCGTAAGCAGGCTATCTTCGATGTTAACTTCGAGATCGAAAAAGGTAGTCTAACCGTGCTGATGGGGCCGTCCGGGTCCGGTAAAACCACCCTGCTAACGCTCATGGGTTGCCTCCGCGATGTCCAGAAAGGCCAGCTCGCCTTGCTGGGTCATGAACTACATAGCGCGGACGAGACGATGAAGATCATGTTGCGGCGGCGTCTTGGCTTTATTTTTCAGGCGCATAACCTACACGAAAGCCTGACAGCGACCCAAAATGTGCTGATGGGGTTGCAAGTTCACCAAAACGGCGTGAAGGCGACAGTCGATGGGGCTCAGCAGGAAAAAGCAGCCCGACATATGCTCAGCATTCTGGGGCTGGAAGATCGCAGTGACTATCTGCCTGCCCATCTTTCCGGCGGACAAAAGCAACGGGTTGCCATTGCCCGTGCTCTCGTTTCTTCACCAGATATCATCTTTGCAGATGAGCCGACAGCAGCTCTGGACAAGGACACCGGGCTTACAGTGGTCAAACTGCTTAAAGAACTAGGCGAAAAGCGCGGCATCACGACGGTAATGGTGACACATGACAACCGCATCCTGCAATTGGCGGACCGTATCCTGACAATGGATGAGGGCCATTTGATAGAGGAAGCCGTGCCTGCATGACCTCTCCAACCGCAACTTGCAAGCGCCCGTTACACCTTGCGACAAACTATTACAACATTCCCGTTGAAGCGATATTTGACTCAACTATTCTAATCGAAAGCAAGCTCAAATCCGCCTTGTACGGATATATACATAACTAGACTAGACAGAGATAATAAATAGACGCTGGCACCTAATACAGTACCAGAAGATTTATTTCGAACAGAATAATCAAAACAAAAACACCCCCATCAAATACTAGGCAATCACCAAACACGGAGAAATCCATGCGTAAACTATTGATCACTGCGCTGGTCGCTATGACTGCAACTTCAGCTTTTGCGGCAGACACAACCAAAGACGATGTCGTAGACGCTCGTCGCGCTTACTTCACCTTGCTTGGGCATGATATGGGCGCTCTTGCAGCCATGGCAAAAGGCGAAATTGAATACAGCCCAGAAAAAGCCAAAGCAGCTGCAGGCAACATGATGACAGTTGCCAGCTACAACGCAGCTGGCCTTTATGTTCCGGGCACTTCAAACGCCGATCTGCCTGGTAAAACCCGTGCACTTCCAGTTATTTGGGAAGACATGGCAGGCTATCAAGCCAAGGGGAAAGATTTTTATCAGGCGCTCGTTGCACTCAACGAAGTAGCTGGCGAAGGTCGTCCTGCACTGGGCAAAGCACTCGGCAAACTGGGCGGAACCTGTAAAGGCTGCCACAAAGAATTCCGCGCGAAGGACTTTTAAAAAATGACGGCTGCGAGCACTGATCATCTTTTGGAAGCACAGGCGAAGAAAGGCATCCGCATCTGGGATTTGCCGCTGCGCGTATTCCATTGGCTTTTCGCAGGCTGTGTGGCCGCGGCGTGGGGTTTGGGCAAATTCGGGCCTGACGTAATGACGCTGCACTTCTGGTTTGGCTATGCAGTGCTCGCACTCATTGCGTTCCGTTTGATTTGGGGTTTCATCGGGTCAGAGACAGCCCGTTTCTCAAGCTTCATCTACAGCCCCAAAGCACTGCTCTGTTACATCGCCAAACTGCCAAAACGGCAGATGAGCAACTGGAAGGGACATAACCCGCTTGGCGGACTGTTCGTCTTCCTTCTGCTGGGTGTCATCGGAGCGCAGGCGGCGCTTGGTCTGTTTGCGGACCCGGAAGACTACATCAATGTGGGACCGCTGGCGTCATGGGTGGGTATCGACAGCGCCCGCACCGCATTGGCGTGGCATGGCATTCTAGCCCGCGCAACGCTTATTCTGGTGGTTCTGCACGTGGCAGCGATCTTCTTCTACCGTTTGTGGAAACGGGAAGATCTTGTCACACCTATGGTCACAGGTTACCGAAAAGGCAAGTGATAATCGCAGGAATTCAAGCCGGAGCGGATCCATCTGCTCCGGCTTTTCTATGTCTAAGAGGTTTCAGCTTCCCGAGCCGAAGATGTGCGCTTGATCGGCGGTTCCTCAATCGGGTTCTTATCCATCATCCACGGCTTGTAGCCCAACTCTGGATTATTCACTCGCTTGAACACGCTTGGGTGCACATGAGGCTGTCCGCGTTCCCGTGCGTTCAGGTCAACACGTGGCCACTCTCTTTGCTTGACCTTATAGATATACTCAAAGATGCCCTCACGCGGGTTATGGATAGTACCCGTTTCATCCGGATCCATCTTGGAAACCAGTGCCTTGCGACTCCCCTCATGAACGCGCAGGCCATTGCGCTCTGCATGCTCCAACATCCAGTTGAAGGTGATGTCTGAAAGTCGGGCATCCTTATAACCTCCCCCAACATCTGTATGTACGCCCGCAAACCATGTTTGCTGCATGATCTGATTTGGTGCTGTGCTCTCATTCCACAGGACAGGATGGAACACCTCACGCTCGTCATCAATGGACAGCGCATGGTAAGCGTTCTTCACGGCAGCGGGCAGCGTGAGATTGTGAAACTCATGTTTGAAGCCAGGGAGTTTGTTGACGGCAGAAGAAAGAGACTTCCACGGCAGACCAAGGGCAGCGACGGTATCCCAAACACCAATAAACTCAATCTCCGCCCACATGTTGTGGTGCTTCTCACAAAACTCTTGCGCCTTGGCTTTCCTCACATGGCCGTCGCTAATCTGGTAAATCTTATAGGCTTTGGCGATCAGTTCTGGTCGGGATTTTGGCAGGATACCGAACATCTCAATAAATCCCGCAAGGCTACGCACAGTGGTCGCGCCGCGGCTGAAGCCAAACAGGTAGATCTTATCTTTCGCCTGATAGTTCTCAAAAATGAACTGATAGCATTCCATCAGGTTCTTACTGATGCCAAACCCTGTGGTGTTGCCAAGGAAACGCGTAAGCCGAGAGCGATGCGCTTTTGTGCCAAGGCCGCGATCATAAAACAGCACCTGTCGTTTGGTTCTGTTTTCGCTGATTTTGAAGAGCTTATGGACGTTCGTGTCCGGGCCTTCGCCACCCTCCTGACCGGTGCCGTCTGAAAACACCACTATGTTCTTCACCATGGCCTACCTCCCGAAACTGCAGTGCCACTTAAACTTAATCAGCAAATGCAGGTAAGTACAGCTTATGCGAGCATCCACACCTCATGCACCCCACACATTCTTATGAGGCAGACACAAAGAAACCCGGAGAGGGGGATCTCCGGGTTTCTGTTGTAGAAGAGAGGGTTCGGATGGAGGTGGCCGTCCTAACCTTTATGCTTCTGGCAAAAAGGCCAGCCCCTCTTCTTTCAGGTGGATGAAGGCTTCTGCGCCTGTTGGAATAACCGTTGCGCTCAGGTTGTGATCAATGGCAAACAGCTTACCCATTCCAGTGTTGAGGGAGTACTGGATCTGGTTGCCGAGATAAGCTGCATAAGCAATGCCAGCAGCTATGCCATTGGTGCCATCCTGAGACACGGAGATGCCTTCCGGACGGATCGCCAGCTTACCGTGCTGACATGCCGGTCCAGAGTAAGGCAGAACAACAGAGGCCCCACCAACATTCAGCGAGACACTGCCTTCACTGAAACCTGCGATCTCGCAGTCCACCACGTTTGCGTCGCCAATAAAGTCCGCAATAAACGCAGAATTCGGCTGGTTGTAGAGCTCGCGCGGCGTCCCAGACTGTGCAATCTCTGCTTTGTTCATCACGATGATGCGATCTGAAACAGCCATTGCTTCTTCCTGATCATGCGTCACATAGACGGCGGTCAGGCCAAGCTTCTGCTGGATTTCGCGGATCTCTTCACGCACATGACGACGCAGTTTCGCATCAAGGTTTGAGAGTGGCTCATCGAGCAGTAGAACCTCAGGCTCCAGCACAACAGCACGAGCAACAGCCACGCGCTGCTGCTGACCACCGGAAAGCTCGCTTGGCAGGCGCTCGCCGTACCCAGCCAGACCAACCATTGCCAAACCTTCTTCCGCTTTGGCTTTGGCTTCCTTCGCAGGTACTTTGTTGACGCGCAGGCCGTAGGACACGTTGTCGACCACACTCATATGCGGGAACAACGCATAGGACTGGAACACCATGGAGACATTACGGTAGGTCGCCGTTAAGTGTGTAACATCCTTGCCGCCGATATAGATGGTGCCTTCAGTTGCCGCTTCCAGCCCTGCAATAAGACGCAGGGTGGTGGTTTTACCGCAACCACTTGGGCCAAGCAGAGTGACAAGTTCACCCTGCTGGATTTCCAGATTGAGAGGCTTCAGTGCGGTGACAGAACCGTATTTTTTGACGACATCCCGGAACTGTACAGAGCCTGTTTTTTGCATAATAGACATGATTTACTCCAGAAACTCTAGGATTAAGCTGAAGCCAGCTCGTTGTTCTTGTTTGAGGTTTGCAGACGGTTCTGACGGCGCAGTTTGCGTTGCCCAATGACGACCTGCAGCAGCAGGATTGCCACGAGCATGGTAATGATCAGCACGGAAGAGTACGCAATCGCTATGCCATACTCGCCATGTTCAACACGGCCCACAATGAACGAGGTTGCCATGTTGTGGCGTGCACTCACCAGGAAGATCACCGCACTCACAGAAGTAATGGCGCGAACGAAGCTGTAAGCCAGAGCCGCAAGGATCGCAGGTCCCATCAGAGGCAGGATCACCTTACGAACAGTGGTGAAGCTGTTTGCTCCAAGAGTAATGGAAGCTTCATCAAGGCTCTTATCCAGCTGAGACATAGCCGCGATACCACCACGAACACCCACAGGCATGTTGCGGAATACGAACACGATGATCAGGATGATGCTTGTGCCAGTTAGCTCGATTGGTGGTGTGTTGAAGGCCATGATGTAAGCCACACCAATCACAGTGCCCGGAATAGCAAAGCTGAGCATTGTGCTGAACTCAAACAGGTTCTTGCCAGCAAATTTCTGACGCACCAGCAGGTAGGCAGTGAGCAGACCAACAACAGCGGTGAGTGGAGCAGCGATAGTGGAGATGGTGAGCGTGGTGAAGTAACTATCCCACGCCACTCCCGTCCAGCGGATGCCATTGTTGAAGCTGACGGAGAACGCACGGATGTAGTGATCAAGCGTAAAGGTGTTGTCGTAGCCCCAAAGCTTCACGAAGCTGCCGAACACGATCATGGAATAGACGACAGCTGTGAACGCAGCCCATGGCAATGCAAAGCCGTAGCATGTCCACTTGAGCGCAGAGTTTAGCGGCGAATGCTGGCCGGAGTCAGCTTTACCGGTGACTGTTGCGTAAGATTTTTTGCCGAGCCACAAACGCTGCGCCACAAAGGCAGACAGGGTGAGCATGAGCAAGACGACAGCCAGTACAGCCGCTCTGGATGGATCAGCCACAGCACCGACAATGGCGAAGTAGATCTCAGTAGACAGGACGTTGAAGTTGCCACCCAACACAAGCGGGTTACCGAAGTCAGCGATACTTTCAATGAAGCCAAGCAAGAAGGCATTTGCCAGGCCCGGACGCATCAAAGGCCATGTGACGTTCTTGAAGGTCTGCCACTGGGATGCGTTGAGGGTTTGAGAGGCTTCTTCCATGGATGGGCTTACGCCCTCTACCACACCGATGAGCACGAGGAAGGCAATCGGCGTAAAGGAAAGCAGCTGCGCGAGATAAATGCCGGAGAAACCGTAGAGCCAACGGCTTTTCGAAATGTCAAAAACATCATGCAGCACATCTGTCACTACACCAGCACGGCCGAACATGAGGATCAGCGCCAGACCAATCACAAAGGGAGGTGTGATGATTGGAATAATGGTGAGAACGCGCAGCAGCTTTTTCGCAGGAAACGCGGTTTTGGTCGCGACCAGCGCAAAGGCAAGGCCGAGGAGGGTTGTACCAGCACCGGTAAGCACTGCGAGGAAAACGGAGTTCCAGGCCGGACCGCAGGTTTTGCCGCCAACCAAGCAGGCAAGGCTCCAGATATCGCTGGAGAAGAAGCGGGTGAAGAACAAGGCAATGTCAATGCCTCCATCGCTTGCTTCAAACGCGCGGATCAGGATTTGGGAAACCGGATAGAAAACGAAGGTGATCACCAGAGCAATGATGAGACCGATGCTGCCAACGATGAACGCATCACCGCGGCCCTGACCAAGACCTGAAATGCTGGTGGTGAGGATAAAGAGGAGTGCTCCGGCGGTGATCATCGCCCCAGAGCCGAAGCCAACCTGACCTGCTGCAGCTGAGCCGAAGTTGAGGGCATCAATGAACAGCTCTGGTCCGACTCTGCCAATTGCAAAGCCCTGCGCAAACAACAGAGCAAGGCCTGTCATAGACAGAATAACAAGGGCCTTTGCACGAGTGCGTTCGTCTTTCAGCAAAGCAAACGACAGGCCGATGCCGACGAATGCCAATGCTAATGGAACAAACCACCAGCGGCCATAAAGCAGAGCTTGGAAGAGGGCAGGTGCGGCGTCTTCGCTAAGGAATTCGCTGAACAACCAGCTAAAAGACCAAAAGCCGCTTTCTACTGAGTACCAGGGAAATATGCAAAATCCCACTATTCCGGCGGCGAGCCAGAGCGCAATTGTCTTTCGCATGATGTTGATCCGAGAGTTTTGTATTGGCGCAAGCGCGAATACGATGCAACGCATATGGGGTAAAGGGCGGACAGAGAATAAGTCCGCCCTTCAACGCTCGATTTACTTAGTGAGAAGCGTTTTTAACTTCTTCATTCCAGCGCTTCAGCAGGCGCTCACGAGTGGAACGCTCACCATATGTTGCAAAGTCGTAGTCGATCAGCTTGATGCTTGCCAGATCTGGAGACTCAGGAGCAACGGATGCTTTGGAGTTGGAAGGAACCTGGAAAGACTTCACTTCAACAGAACGGGACTGAACGTCTGGACGCAGAGCATATTCTACAAACTGCTTCGCCAGTTCAGGATGCTTTGCACCTTTGATCACGCTCACAGCACCAACTTCATAACCAGTGCCTTCACAAGGCGCTACGATTTTCAGCGGGAAACCGGAGCCAGCGAGTTTCACCATGTCATGCATAAAGCCGATGGAGATGGTTGTTTCACCGCGAGCTGCAGCTTTACTTGGCGCGGAACCGGACTTTGTGTACTGGTTCACGTTCTTGCCGATTTCAGTCAACAGACGGTAGGCTTCCTCTTCACCAAACAGCTGAACGAATGTTGCAAGCTCGGTGTAAGCTGTGCCGGAGCTGTTCGGGTTAGCAACCTGAATTTCACCAGTGTAGGCAGGGTTTGTTAGGTCTTTCCAGCAAGCTGGCGCAGGCAGGCCACGCTCTTCCAGAACTTCAGAGTTATACGCGATCCCCAAAGCGCCAGCGTAGATGCCAACAGTGCCACCGTTTGAGATTTTGTGCATGTTGGATGCCCAACCCAGCAGGTCGCTGGTGTCAACGCCCGGATCCTGTGTTAGGCCCTCAAATGCTGCGATCAGGTGTGGATCGCCAGTACCGCCCCACCATACGTCAATCTTAGGGTTGCTTGCTTCTGCACGTACCTGAGCGAGTGTTTCGCCAGTGCTTTTGCGAACCATCAGTACTTCGTTGCCGGTTTCATCCTCAAAACCGCGTGCCATCAGCTCACACCAGTCCTGCTCAGCACCGCAGACCATGTTGAGTTCTTCAGCAGAAGCCGTTGCTGGAAGTGCAGCAAGAAGGCCAACAGCAGCAAGACCACCTAAAAGAGCGTTTTTCATTATCTTCTCCCAAGTCTAAACGCATGTAGGTGTAACAACTTACAAGTACACCCACATATTCCCATAACTTGACTTGAAAATTACATGAAACATCACAGGATTGCTTATGATTTACAGTTAAGTATGTTCTCATTTAGCAGATATATATTTTAAATGTTACATTTATTACAGAAGTGAGTTACATATGAAATATTAGAATTATTGATGACAAGGCACTTTCCCGTGCATTGTCGCTGCAATCTGAAGAAAATCAAAAACGACCTCCAAGTATGCGTCTGGGAGCATGGTATGGGTTGCGAGGAAGGTTACTTAAATGGCCGAGAGTTGGGATAGGTCACCCTCAAAGGTAGCTGTCGTTGATGACGATCCGGCTATTCGTGAGGTATTGCAGGAACTGCTGCATGAGTATGGGTTTCAGGCACTGCCATGCCACGGAAGCAAAGAGCTTATCGAACTCAAAGAGCTGGAAAGCCTTGATCTGGCAATCATCGATCTGAAACTGGATGGTGAAAGCGGCATGATGCTGGCTCAGCGCCTGCGTACATCCTATGACTTTCCAATCATCCTGCTCACGGGCACTGGTGATGAAGTCGACAAGATCGTTGGGTTGGAAACGGGTGCGGATGACTTTCTGATGAAGCCATTCAATCCACGCGAACTGATTGCCCGCATTCGTGCGGTTTTGCGCCGTTACAAGAACAACGTTCCAGCAGAACGAGAGCCCGCTGCTGCCACACCTGCGCCGCATGCACCAAGCGCTGGCATCATTCCACTTGGTGAACTCTCTTTCATCTGCGATGAGCGGCGTTTGCTGGATAAGAACCTGCGTGAAATCAGCCTGACAAACTCAGAGCTGCGCCTGCTGGAATTTCTCATAGAGAACCCGAACCGCCCGATTGATCGCGTGGAACTGCTGGAGTATCTGGGCGGTGACCTTTCCCGTTATATGGACCGCACCGTCGATGTTTTGATCCTGCGCCTGCGACGGAAGATTGAGGCCAATCCATCCAAGCCAGTGTTTTTGCAAACCCGCCGCGGCAAAGGTTATGTCTTCGCACTGGATGAAGCCGCTGTAGATCTGCCATGACCCTTCTGCCCCAACGCTTGAAAGCTCTGCTTTCCATCAAAACACGTTTGCTGGCAGCCATCACGCTGCTGACTTTTGCAACACTGTTTGCAGGATCGATCGCTTGGTACTGGCTGGACCAAGCCAACGTGAAACTCGTTGGGCACTACCAAAAAACCATTGAAGCAATCGCAAGCTCACTCCAACTGGCTAATAAATCGGCAGGTCTGGTGAGTTCAGCTCCCTTCATCCTGAACCTTTCCTCGGTCTATCAGATTGAGAATGAAGGCTCTCGCTTGCTTGTTGAGCTGAGTAAGGCAGAACAGCAATATCGAGACAATTTCCCACTTGCACGGCAACAGGGCAGTCTCGGGCGTTTTCTGCCGCAAGTGCAGCAAAACCTCTCACTCATGCGCTCTCAGGTGGCTGTGCTGGTCAACGCAGCCCAGCAAATCAGCGAGTCTGAGGATCAGGTTCGCACCCTGCTTGTTGATCTCACTAAGATGGAGCGCCTCGCAGTCAAAAACTCCTCTACGTTCTACCAGAATGCAGAGGAACGTGAGGCATGGCAGGGGATTGGGCAAGCAGCTAATTTGCTGATTTCCGCAGCTCATGTGACCGATTTCCTCAGTCTGGGCGAGCTGCGTCGCCGCTATCATCTGCAGATGGCCGAGCTGGAAGGCGTATCAGCCCCTGAGGTTCAGGAGGCCGTTGAAGTTCTAAAGACAATAGCAGAGGACAACGAAGGCCTTTACGCCATCCGTCATCTGGCAATGGCGGGACAGCTGGAAGCTCGCAACGCGCTTTTCAAAATCAAATCCAGCGCGCAAGTGATCAACCAGCTGGTGGCTGAATTTGTACGTCTGTCTGGCAACGAAATCGCCAAACAAAGACAGGAAACATCCTCCTACATCTCCAGCGCACAGCTTGTTGTTCTGCTCACAGGCATCGCAAGTATTCTGCTGGCTTTAATGTCGGCACACTACATCGCCGGATATGTAACCAAAAACATCAACCGCATCTCCCATGCCATGTCCAGTCTGGCAAAGGGCAATCACACCACCGTACTCCCACGTCCTGTACGGCAGGATGATGAGATCACGCGGCTGTTGCACTCTTTCCGCATTTTCCGCGCCAACTCCATTCGGTTGCGCCGCATTTATGGCCAGTTGCAGCGTAAGACAGAGCTGTTCGAGACCACCTTTAACTGCATTGCTGAAGGGTTGGTTCTGACCAACGATGCCCATGATATGACGGCGTGGAACCCACGGTTGGCAGAAACGCTTCGCATCAGTGAGGCGGAGATCGATACGGCCAAAGACATTCGTGTGCTCATCCAGAACTCAGGGTTCAGATGGAAGGATGAAAACGTCCGCCCACATGGCACGCGCTTTCGTTTTGCAGAACTGATAGATAATGACGGTATCCTGATCGAAGTGCGCAAAAGCCCGCTACCTGAAGGTGGCGCAGTCTGGTCATTTTCTGATGCAACGGATCGCCGCTTTGTACAGGAACAAGCCCAACAGAAGCAAAAACTAGAGAGCCTTGGGCAGCTGACGGGTGAAGTGGCCCATGACTTCAACAACATCCTGACCAGCATCTCTGGCAGTCTCGGAATAATTGAGCGTAAAAGCTCAAAACTCATTGATCTGAAAGGCAACATCCAGCGCATTCACAGCGCGGTAGAGATGGCCACCAACCTGACACAGCGCTTGCTTGCCTTCGCCCGCAAACAGCACCTTGAGCCAGAGGTTGTTGAGATCAACCATCTCATTGAGAGTGTGGCTGAGATCATTTCCTTAAGCATCGATGAACGGATTGTCCTGACGACAGATTTACCAGAGGACGCAACCTATGTGCGCATCGATCCCGGTCAGCTGGAAAGCGCACTGCTGAACCTTTGCATCAATAGCTCCCATGCCATTTCAGATGCAGGCACCATCTCTATTCACGTCGTCGTCAATGGGTCCGAGAGCGTTTCCATCAGTGTGACTGATGATGGGTGCGGTATGGATCAGGAAACGCTAGAGCGTGTTTATGAGCCCTTCTTCACTACCCGACGCACCTCTGCAGGATCTGGGCTTGGTTTGAGCATGGTTTTCGGCTTCATCAAGCAATCTGGCGGGGAAATGGGTATCACCAGCGAGAAGAAGGAGGGGACAACAGTAACCCTCGTCATTCCGCAGGCACCACTGGAAGATTTTGTACCCAACACCGCGATCACATTTGACCAGCCTCGCCGCATTCTGGTGGTCGAGGATGATCTGCAAACTCTATTACGCGCCAAGACTATGCTGCAGGAGATGGGTCTCATCTGCATCGAAGCCAACAGCTACGGCTCTGCCAAGGTCCTTATCGAGAACGGAACCAAGTTCGACATTCTCTTCACGGATGTTCAGCTTGAAGATGGAAAAATTGGATGGGATCTCGCTGAAGCCAGCATCAAAGCCTGCGCAGACCAAAAAGTGGTCGTCACCTCAGGCCGTTTCCCCAAAGCACTGGAACCACAAACACAGAGCTTGGAGCGGATTACACGACTGGCTAAGCCTTACAGCAAGGAGCAACTGGCCGAAGCTTTGCTCAGCCAGATAAAGCAGTTTGAGGCTGCTGACTAAGGCTTTGCATCAGTGCCTGTTCTCTGCCCAAAGCGCATCAATGAATTGGTGTTGATCACAACCTGCATGACAAGCCTGCGAAAGAGCATAACACCGAGCATCATGACAAAACTCTCTGTCTTTCATACTGCAACCCTTGCCAGCTAATGCCGCTGCGCCGCACTCAGGTTCAAGGGCATGCGAAGCGAGGCCTTCAGAAAGGTCGGTTTTCTTCGGTTCAAATAATCTTGATAAAGAAAGCATAGTCAGTCGCCTTTATTCTACGAAGTTTTCGCGGAGAACCACGGGCAGGAAATGGATCAGGTATAGAGTGAAAGCGAGCGCAAACAGGCTCCAGGCCAGGGGCATTACATCCAGATCCGGGAGAAGCAGTGGGCCGAGTGAACGGACCAGACAAGCGCTTATGAGAGCGATGATCGCTGCTCCAAGCAGCTTGGAAAGCTTCAGCGAGTACCCCGCATGCCGCAGACCCGCTATGGTCAAAACCATAAAGGTCGCCAGAGATAGACCACCGATGAAGATCATATGCTGACCGGAAACGTAAGAGCCAGCTGACAGCAGTCCCAGCAATCCGCCAGCCTCCAAGGCAAAGCCAACTCCAAAGAACCAGTAAACCAGATAAAGCGCTTTTGCGAAGGAAGTTCGTAAAGCGCCAGCCATATGCCAGTCCTGCAGGATGTTGAGCACAGCACAGGCAGACGCCAGCGCCAGCCATCCTTGCAACGCATCAGAAACACCCAATACCTTGGCAAGAGTAAACGCAGAGATGCAGAACAGCGCTGCACGCCTCATTGGTGGGCGCGGAACAAAAACGGCGCCATCATCTCGCGTGGACAAAGCATCATTCACAATCACCATGGAAACAGGTGCAAGTGCGGTGAGGACCATCAGGACAAACGCCCCCTCCGCAATCGCGAGCCCTTGATTGAGAACGCCAATCTGCATGTACTCCCAAAAGCAAACAAGTTGCGCCACGCAAAGCAGAAGCACCGGCCACATGAGATGGCGCATCTTGGCACGCCAGAGCTTTGGCAAAATAACAATCAGTAATGCAGCAGGAAGGAGAGCCTGAACCACAAAGACAACAGTAGGCGAAAGCACGCCAAGCATCCAGAAAGCAACGCGGCCCGCCAGCCAAAGCGCGGCAAGCCCCGCCAATTGTGCGCCTGCAATTTTTGGTGTGTTTGACCAGGAGGGGACAGCAGTGGTCAAAAAGCCTGCCATCGCCCCTGTGAAAAAGCCAAAGAACATCTCATATTGATGGAAGAGGAGAGGGTCTGCATCCAGCGGCACTTGCAATACATCTGCAAGCACAAGCCCCCATACGACGATGGAGAACACCGCATAAAGCGCTGACAGCGGAAAGAAGACGCGGAACCCTTCAGAAAACACCGGAGCATCAAAAAAAGAAACCTGTTGTGCAGGCACATGGGAAAGCTCAGTCATACCAGCTGCTCCCAATTGCTCATGTTGAACAGCTGCGCAATCCGATCATCTGCCAGCAAGCTTGCCTCAAGTTCCAGAAGGTTTCGACGTGTACGCTCGGAGCGAGCCAGTGGCACTTCATATTCCTTGGCAAAATGACCCGGATCCGGCGCCATGACCAAAACACGGTCGCTCAAAGCCAAAGCCTCTGTCACATCGTGAGTGACCATCAGAACGGAACACTGTTTCTCATCAACTTCATGCAACACCAATCGGTAAAGATCGCGGCGACGGCCAATGTCGAGAGCGCTAAACGGCTCGTCCAAAAACAGCAGATCAGGTTCTACCGCGAGCGCACGTGCCAACGCTCCACGCTGACGCATGCCCCCGGAGAGCTCTGAGGGATACTTGATCAGATCATCCTCAGTGAAACCCATGGCATAAGCGACGGCCCGTGCTTTCTTCATACGCTGGAACTTGGAGAGTTTTTGTCCCTGAAGACCAAAGCTGATGTTGTTCAGAAGGCTCTTCCATGGCAGCAACCGGTGTTCCTGAAACAGGATCGCCGTTCGATCTGTAGTGCTTGAGATTTTCCCGGAACTTGCCTCAATCAACCCCGCTGCGATGCGTAGAAAAGTCGACTTCCCGCATCCAGATGGGCCAATGATACTGACCACTTCCCCTTTTTTCAGCTCCAGCGCACTCGGTGCCAGTGTTTGCTGCAAAGGATGATAGCGGTGGTCTTCCACTGACACAGATAAAACGGATGGCTTTGTATCTGCTGCACCACTTGGCACGACGGAGAGTAGGGGAGCTGTATCATTCAGCATGTTTCCAACCCTCCACATAATCTTTCACCGGGTTGAGCAACATACCTTCGATGACCAACAACAGCCCAACAACCACAACGATCCATGCCATGGTGGATGCTGTATCGATGTTGACGCGCGCTTCCGCAAGGCCAGCGCCAATGCCCCGCGTGCTGGAGAGCAGTTCTGCCATCACCACCACTTTCCAACTCAACCCCAACGCTGTTGCCCATGCTGGAAAGAGGTAGGAAACAATCTGCGGTGCCTGCACCTGCCAGAACCGTTGCACCGGCGGCACATGAAAACTTTGTGCCATCTCATCCAGCTCCTTCTCCCGCATCCGCACGCCTTGCAGAGCTCCTGCAAAAATGAGCGGGATCGTGGAGATAAACACTGTAAAGATCGGCGTGCCATCATCGCCACCAAACCAAAGCAGCGCGAGCACAATCCATGCAATTGGCGGCACCCCAAGGGCCACAGTGATGAACGGTTTACAGAGCAGCGACAGTGTGTTGGACCAACCGGCTATCAGTCCGAAGAAAATACCGAAAGCGCTCGCAAGCAGAAAGCCAGCAAAGGCACGCTTGGCAGTGATCAGGATGTATTCGAGCCCGGATGGCAAGGCGACAAGATCCACCAACCGGCTCAACGCTTCTAGTGGAGCGGGCAACACCAGAGACCCGAAGGCCTCAAAACCCACCTGCCACAGCGCGAAAATGAGAAATACCCCGGCAAGAGTGCCCCACCCACTCCAAAGCTTGCTCAGCAACGTCGATAGCATGTGATGGATCATCAGGTATTTCTCGTTGTTAGTTGGGCTCAGCAGACCAGGTGACCGTAACCTTTGTGCGGCCTGCCGAGCCTGCTTAGCTACAGATAGAAGTCTGCGTTCGGAAGTTTTCCGCCAATGATGGATGGGTTCTTTTCTGCCAGAATGGAGTAGAACTGCTCCAACTCAGACTGAATGTCTTTGGCGCGTTCTGTTGTCAGGTGCGTATGCGGAATGGACTTGGCGATCACAGGAGCAGGAAGCGTGATGCTTTCAGATGCAACGGCTGCTGCTTCCTTTGGATTTGCCTTCACCCACTCAGTGCCGGTGACGCAAGCTTTATGGAAACCTTCGATCAGCTCAGGTTGGGCATTGAGAAGGTCTTCATGCACCATCATGCCAGCCATCGGGAAGCGACCTTCGCCGCCAGTCACAGAAGCCCATTCACTGGCCAGGTCGATGGAACGATGGATCGACTTGCCCATCTTTTTGCCCTTGACCATGCCTGCTGTTGCAGCGGGTTCTGGCAGAACACAATGCTTGATGCGGCCAGAAAGCAGAAGCTGCAATGCCTCAAAGGGTGTGCTGACATAGTGCAGGGAGTAGTCTTTGCCCTCAGTCAGCCCGTTTTGCTGCATGACACGGCCAAACACCAGATCCGGCATATCATTGCGGAAGAACATGCCAATCTTCTCACCGGCCAGATCCGCTGGTGATTTCACAGAACCATCATAGCTGAGCACATAAAGCATGCCCCAGGTCATGATGTTTAGCATCTTCACTGGCAAACCTTTGTTAGCAAGGTTCGCGGCGACATAAGACGGAGTGCCGGCCAATTTCCAGTCACCGGACACGAAGCCGGCGCGAAGGACATCAGGGGATTTGTAAACGGAGAAGTCCACCTTCTCTGTAAACTCAGAGAGCAAGCCTTTGTTGGCAATGTAAGACAACACCACCGATGGCCCAACTGGCGGACCATGCAGAGAGAGAGCAGGATTAGCCGCCTGAGCCACAAATGGCAGCGTACTGCCCAGAGATGCTGCTGCAGTAAACCCTGCAGTGTGCGAAAGAAAAGAACGACGTGTGATCATTTTTGAGTTTCCATCGAAACGGGATAGAAAACGAACAGCTCGCAAATGCGAATGAATTGCAACTACTGTAGATCACGAACATTCCTTCGCTTATTTGACAAAAGTCAATAACCTGAAGATTAAACTCATATTAAGGCAATTTAGCCTGCGAAATCCCACTTAAAGCCTCCAAGATGCGCAGGAGCATTGCGCGACTTGCCCAAAACCGCACAATCTCTCTTTGTAAGGGAAAGCCTCCCACGCACCTATGTTCCTGCAATCATGCAGAAACTAGGTAAACTGCTGCATGGTCTTTTTGAGCCTGAGTTTCTGGAAAAAGTTGCCATTTCCGGACGGGAGGCGCTTGGTTACAAACTTTCCCTCATAGGCATCAAAGTGATGGTACCACGGCGCTGGCTTTAATGGCCCACGGCCCAGCAGCAGCTTGATGGCTTGCGCCCCAACCACCCCAGCGGCCAACTGGCACCCCGCAGCGGTGGATGGGCCACGTTCTTCCTTCAAGTTCAGCTGAGAGGTGTCTACCAGCGAATGACGATGTAACGCGCTTGGCGCCAAACCCAGCAGAAACTTGAAATACTGATGCAGCTCGTCTTCCCCTTCAAACTGGAAATAATCCTCAAAGCTCATGCCATCCGGAGTGAAGCACAGGTAGGCTGTGCCCATACCAAGCGGAGCAGCCGTTACCGCCGGAATCCCAAGTTCACGGCACTTTGCAAAGACCTTTCTGCGCATACCCAGCACAAAGAAATCAAAGCCATCGACAAACATATCAACGCCTTCCAAAAAGGCGTCTATGTTCTCATCGGTTACACCATCTGGAAAGGCACACAGATCCACTTCAGGATTAATGTTGCGCACCTGCTCAGCCATCACTGAGACCTTGGGCTCTTGCAGAGTGCTAACAGTGGCCCCAATCTGACGGTTGAAATTCACGATATCAAAGTGATCAAAATCAGCCACGCTGAACGCACCGATTCCTAATCGCGCTAATGTGACGGCATGGATACCGCCTACACCACCCATACCAGCAATCGCAACACGCTTACCACGCAGACTTTGTTGCTCCTCTGGCGTTACCCAGCCAATGTTGCGGGAAAAAGCAGCATCATATGAAAAGCCTGCACTTGCGTCCGCTGAAGGCCCTTGTGCCTGAGATGTAGCTAAAACAGTCAACATCTTCCTCCACCAATAAAATTTTTAGTTAGCGTGGGCAATAAAACCACACGCGCACAAATATTTATCGATTGCATACAAACTTATTACACAACCTAAATAAGATGATCTTTCACACATCAAGTATATGTCAATATTAATTATAATATTAACGTTAATAATATTTTTGCTCTATTCGAATCAATCCAGTCATTACAGAATTATAACTTTACGTAATATCGATTTTTATTCTCACTTGCACGACATTGTTCAAGTAAAGGTTATTGATCATGAGCAATACAATTAAGTCAAAACCGACCCAAAACGCCACGAATGCACGTCGCTTTTCCATTCACAGAAGAAGAGTAAGATTGCAAAACACACCGCCTGAGAATGTCATTTTCAAGCTTGCGGATACACCCGATGAACTCTCTCAGGTATGCAGACTGCTCTACGACTCCTACACTCAAGTAGGCTACATGAAGGAGGACGGAAGCGGTTATCGGTTCACCCCGTTTTATGTGCTCCCATCCTGCTACACCCTCATCGCAAAGCAGGGTGATACCGTCATTGGCACCACCACCATCATCATCAAATCTCTTGAAGAACTCCCCGTGGAGCAGATTTTTTCACTCAAACACATTCAACGCTGGAACCGCCGGATTGCCGAAGCATCCTCATTGACCATTCATCCTGACCATCGCTCTCAGGATGGCGCACTCATTCACGCTCTACTGAAGTACATGTTTCAAGTTGCCCGCGAAGATTTGGGTGTCCACGATCTCGTGATGGCCTCGACTCCCAAACACATGGTTTTCTATGAGGCGCTGCTGCTCTTTCGCAGACTTAGTGAAGAGGTGATTGACGCGTTTGACTACGTAAACGGCACAACAGCGACAGGAGCTTATCTCAATTTCACGGAAATGCACCAAGACTACGCCGCGATGTACAAAGACGTCCCAGACGAACGAAACGTTTTCAAATATTACATGGAATACGAGTTCAACACCTTTCGCAGCCTCAGCACAGCCGTCACAACTTACAACGGCAATCGCTGGCGACCAGAACACCTTAATCACTTCCTGCATGGACCAATTCAAGGCGCAAACTCAATCACGAAAGAAGACTTCGAACTGCTTCGCCGCCACTATTCCTCCAGTAACTACGACCAAGTTTTCGCTCGTCACAAACTTTCAAAGGCAACAGCGCTCATTGACGCAAACACAACGGGCATCATCCGGTCGAGTACTGGCAACAGGACACCCATCATCGTCCGCCGCATAGAGGAGGATCGGATCCACCTTACAGCAGAAAGGCCATATGAATTACTCGAAGGGAAAGAACTCCAGCTTCTCCGACAAGATCAGCAGACAGAACCAGTTCGGATTCAGTCTATAACCCTCACAGGAGAGTTAGATGCTACAGTTCGATACGACCCAACATCATCGCCTGGCATTATGGCTATGCTGACAAACGAGCAGACGACGCTATCTTCAAAAGAAGATACACTCCACAAAGCGCCCAGTTATCAAGAGGATCAGTTTACTCATGTAGGGTAGGGCGAAGAGCCACCTAAACCACAAGAAACCGGGCTGTCCTCTCTTGCGGTAAATGCGCGTAAAACCCGTTTCTCATGATAATTGTGCGCATTCGCCGCAGGGGTAACCTTGCGTAGATCAAACCAGTATTATTACAGTTTGATATGAGAGTTTTCACATAGCTGAAAAAACAGAAGCGCAAGGAAGACCCCAGATGAGAATTGCTTACACCCTACCAAAAGGGAAACTGGTGCTGACAGAGCTTTCCGAGAAACTTCGGGAAAACGGCATACGGACTTGCGGTATTGTGCAGGCAGATACGGTCAACGAAGATCGCCATCGCTGCGATATGGACGTTCTGGTCCTGCCAGACGGGCCACAAATCTCCATCACCCAATCCCTTGGCAAGGAGTCTTCCGGCTGCCGACTGGACACATCAGCCCTCGCGCAAGCTGCAGGCGAAGTTACTCAGCGGATCAACGAACCGTTTGACGTGTTCATCTTAAACAAGTTTGGCGAACAGGAAGCCAATGGCAGCGGATTTCGGGATTTGATCGTGAAGGCGCTAGAGAGCGGAGCGTCCGTTCTCGTTGGCACCAACCATATCAATATCGACGCCTTTAAAGAATTCTCCGGCGGTATGGCCGAATTTGTTGAGCCAAACATTGCAGATCTCACAGCTTGGGTTGAAAGTCGATAGGCATTAATAATATGGATCATTCGCTATGGCCTTTGCGAATGATCCTTTCTATTCCCAATACGTAAGAGTGGTAATTATTCTTCACCTCTTTGCAACGCAAAGAGTTTTGAGGAGATAAGCTCACGGCGCTGTTGATCCTGCCCGAGACGGAAGGATGTCTCCACGAAATCAATGTGCCGGTGCGCCGCCTCTTCGGCCTTTGCGCCATTTCGCGTGAAAATAGCCCTGCCAATATCCTCGTGCTGCTCTAACAATTGCTCGCCGGTCCCATCAATCGAGCGCAAGAACTCGCGATTATAGAAAACGCCCTTCTGCGTCAGCTCATAGATGGAAGACATCATATGAATAAGCATGGCATTGTGACCTGCATCCACAATCGCCAAATGGAACGCAATATCATTCTTCTTTGAAGCAATATCGTCCCCATTAGCCTGCGCTTCCCGAAGGTTTACGAGAATAACCTCAAGTCGCTCAAGATCCAGTTTGGTTGCACGCTCAGCGGCCAAACGAGCCGCAAATCCCTCCTGAACGCGCCGATATTCAAGGTAATCATAAAAGGCAGTCTGATTGCGGCTGATCAAATTGATCAAGGCTGGGCTCATAGCTGCACTGATGAGTGGCGCTATGAATGATCCTTCACCGTGACGAATAGCAATAAGATTGGAATCTTCCAGCCGTTTGAGCGCTTCGCGAACCTTCGGACGAGAGACGCCCATACGCTCAGAGATATCTCGTTCAGAGGGTAACTTCGTCCCCTCTTTCAGCACGCCGGCCAAAATGAGTCCTTCAATCTGCTCAGTTACAGAATCCACCACGGTATCGTGGTCGATAGGCTCAAAAAGATAATCTACAGACACCATTTTACACTTCCTGCCGGTCACAATTCCAATATTGGTCGATTTTATTTTCCAATTCAAGGGGAAGAGTGCCAAGAGCCACAATATTGATATATCAAAGCATGCATTACGCACTAATACGTTGTTTTACAGCGAATTTTCTACTCTTTAGGCACTTAGCTCCAAATTCTCTACGCATCCGCACCATTAGTATTTGCCCGCGTGTCAAGCCCGAAAAACGGCTAAAACCGCAAAATATATTTCTTGATTTATTTTAGAGGTCAATATTATTTACCATCAATCAGCTGCTTGGGAGGACAGCGCAAAAGCGCGTTTAGCAGCCGAATGCCATTTGGAGGAAACATGAAAAAATCTGTCTTAAGCCTTGCTCTCGCCGCCTCTGTAGCTGCATCTGTGCTCGCAGCTCCTATCGCAAACGCAGCTGACAAGCTGCTGCTGAAGACACCAATTGCCTTCTCTACCTCTCTGCCAGGTTTGGGAAGCCCAATTCCTCGTGTCGCTGATCAGCTGAAGCTGATGTCCGGCGGCTCCATTAAAATGAAGGTGTATGAGCCGGGCAAGCTGGTTCCACCGTTTGAAATTCTCGACGCTGTTTCTTCAGGCAAAATCAATTCCGGCTACACAACAGCTGGCTATTGGGCCGGTAAAATTCCTGCAGCTCCACTGTTCTCAGCCGTTCCTTTTGGTCCGGAAGCTGGTGAATACGCGGCTTGGCTTTATTACGGCAACGGCCTGTCCCTGTACCAGGAAATGTATGATCAGGCGGGCTACAACGTAAAAGTTCTGCCATGTGCAATCATCGCACCAGAGACTTCCGGTTGGTTCGCTAAAGAGATCAACTCTCCAGAAGACCTGAAGGGCCTGAAAATGCGCTTCTTCGGTCTTGGCGGTAAAGTCATGCAGAAGCTTGGCGTAGCAACTTCCCTGCTGCCAGGCGGCGAAATCTTCCCGGCGCTTGAGAAAGGCGCGATTGACGCGACCGAATTCTCCATGCCAGCCATTGATGCACGTCTCGGCTTCCACAAACTGGTAAAGTATAATTACTTCCCAGGATGGCACCAGCAGGCAACCGTCTTTGAACTGCTGATCAACAAAGACGTTTGGAACAAAGCAAGCGACACCCACAAAGCAATCATCGAGAATGCATGTAAGGCATCTGTGACTGACAGCTTTGCTGAAGGTGAAGCAATCCAGCACGAAGCTCTGCTCGACAACGTGAACAACAACGGTGTTCAGATCAAACAGTGGTCTCCTGAAATGCTCGACGTGTTCCGTTCAACATGGAACGACGTTGCTCAGGAAGAAGCTGCAAACGACGCATTCTTCGCGAAAGTTCTGGCTGACCTGACCCAGTTCCGCGACAACTACAAAATCTGGAAAGAAAACGCGTTCCTACCGCGTAAATAATAAAACTTGGGAGCGGCTCCCCCTTTGCCGCTCCCATTTTTGCTATTGGCCTCGGCCTTCCAGCCCAGATAGTTGCGACGTTGACCTGCAAGAGTGAATGCTATGATAAAAAATCCTCAGGACACATCAGATCCAATTGAGCTCTTTGAAGAAATTCTCGAGCACGAAGACACTGATAGACAGCCCATAGCCGTTGCACTGGATCACTTTGTAAAAGGCGTTGGCCACGTTGTAATGTGGGCCAACCTGCTGCTGATCCTCGCAATCGTCACTCAAGTAACGATGCGCTATCTGTTTAACTACAACTTCCCTAAGCTTGATGAGCTTCAATGGCACATCTACGGTCTGGTGACCATGGTGGGCATTTCCTACGCACTGGTTACAGACAGCCATGTACGTGTGGATCTGCTGCACATGCAGCTGAGCCCCCGGACACAGCGTTTCATTGAAATCATCGGCATTTCTGCGCTTTTAGTCCCTTTCATCTACCTCATGGTGGATCAGGGCTACGATTATTTCTACGACAGTTTCCGCGTAAGCGAACGCTCCTCCAGCCCAACTGGCCTACCTGCGCGTTGGGCACTCAAAGCCGTCATTCCGTTAAGCTTTGTTCTGCTGGGAGTTGCAGCACTCGCCCGCCTTATTCACGACGTTCATGCAATCTGGGTCAACAGTGAGAGCGAGCGTAAAGGAAAGGGCATCCGCCTGATCCTCTTTGCATTCCTTGGCTTTGCTACTGTTGCGTATGGTCTGTCTTTCCTCGTCGAGACTACCGAAGAAAAACTCGTCATCGCAATGTTCCTGAGCTTCATCGCACTGCTCTTTTCCGGCTACCCAGTTGCGTGGGTTCTGGCAGGTGTCGGCATTGCGTATTGCGGCTTGGCTTACCTGTTCGACAATGACTACATGGTCTGGACCGGCCTTGAAAGCACCTTCACCGGCCTCGACTATCTGACATTGGGCGCTACCGTAAACCGTGTTTATGCGACCATGTCCAATGCTGTTCTTGTCGCTCTGCCTATGTTCATCTTCATGGGCCTGATGCTGGACGAAAGCGGCGTGGCTGAACGCCTTATGACTTCCATGCAGAAGCTGTTTGGTACGGTGCGCGGCGGTCTCGCGATCACGGTTACGCTGATCGGCATCATCCTAGCAGCCTCTACCGGCATCATCGGTGCCTCTGTTGTACTGCTCGGCGTACTCTCTCTGCCGTCCATGATGCAGCAGAAATACTCTAAGTCCCTTGCAGCCGGTGTGGTCTCAGCTTCCGGTACATTGGGTATCCTCATTCCGCCATCCATCATGCTGGTGATTATGGCAGACCAGATGGCGCTGTCCGTTGGTGACCTGTTCATGGCAGCAGTCTTCCCGGGCATCATCATTGGCATGCTGTATCTGGTGTACATCTTCGTCGTTGCTCTTGTTAAACGCGATGCAGCACCAGTGCCAGAAGGCGCGAAGGCACCAGATTGGCACGCGATCAAGGATGTTTTGATCGCCGCCCTTCCAACCTTGTTGCTGATCCTTGCCGTGCTGGGCTCTATCTTCGCAGGTCTGACCACGCCAACAGAAGCTTCCGGCATCGGTGCACTCGGCGCAACTCTGCTGGCACTCGGTTATCGCAAGCTTACATTCCGCAAGTTGGTCAACGTGTTGAAGTCCACCTTCAACACCACCGCTTACATCTTTGCCATCTTCCTCGGCGCAACCATCTTCTCCTACGTCCTGCGTGAGATGGGCGGTGATGCACTGATTGAGGAGATGGTGGCTTCCACCGGCTTTGGTGCCAATGGAACAGTTCTGTTCATCCTGTTCATCGTTTTCCTGCTCGGCTTCGTGCTGGACTGGATTGAGATCACCTTGATCGTCCTGCCTCTGATGCGCCCTATCATCAACGGCCTTGGTCTCGATATTGGTGGCTACGGCGTGATTGATGAGCCTGCACTGATCTGGTTCGTAATCCTTGTTGCAGTCACCCTGCAGACTTCGTTCCTGACACCGCCCGTTGGCTTCGCCTTGTTCTATCTGAAGGGCGTGTGTCCGCCTGAGATCAAACTGACAGACATCTACCGCGGTATCATTCCGTTCGTGCTGCTGCAGTTGCTGGGCCTGATGCTGGTGTACTTCCTGCCTCCATTGGCCACATGGCTGCCATCCGTCGCCTATTAGGATGCCGAGATGAACAACGCAGAGCTGATCAAGCAGTTTGAAAAAGTCGTTGGCACTCGCCACGTTCTCAGCGACCCGAAAAAGACAGAGCGGTTCCGTAAAGGGTTCCGCTCTGGAGAAGGAGAGGCGATTGCAGTCGTACGTCCCGGCACGCTGTTAGAGCAGTGGAAGGTGCTGGAAGCCTGTGTTGCGGCAGACAAGATCGTCATCATGCAAGCCGCCAACACCGGACTGACGGAGGGTTCGACGCCAAAGGGGACGTATGAGCGCGATGTGGTGCTCATCAACACCAACCGGATGACACAGATTCAGGCTCTGGACGACGGCAAGCAAATCATCAGTTTTCCCGGCTCTACTCTGTTCGATTTGGAAAAATTGCTGGCTCCACTGGGGCGCCAGCCACACTCGGTCATCGGTTCGTCCTGCATTGGCGCCTCTATTATTGGTGGTGTCTGCAACAACTCTGGCGGATCGCTCATTGAGCGCGGTCCCTCTTACACTGAGCTTTCTCTGTTCGCACAGCTCAATGCGGATGGTGAGCTGGTTCTCGTCAATCATCTCGGGATTGAACTTGGCAACTCAGCTGAGGAAATTCTGAGCAATCTGGAAAGTGGCAATTACGTTTCAGCTGATGTGAATGACACCAACCAGAAAGCATCAGACAGTGAGTACCACAGCCGTGTCCGCGATGTGGACGCCGCGACACCGGCGCGTTTTAATGCCGATAGACGCCGTCTTTATGAGGCCAGCGGCTGTGCTGGTAAGCTTGGCGTCTTTGCTGTTCGTTTGGATACGTTCCCCAAAGCAGGTGCTGAGAAGACCTTCTACATTGGCACCAATGATCCAGCAGAACTGACTGAGCTGCGTCGTCAAATCCTGTCGAACTTTGAGAGCCTCCCGGTTTCTGCTGAGTACATGCACCGCGAAGCCTATGACATCTCAGAGAAGTACGGCAAAGACACCGTCGTCATGATCAACCACCTCGGTACAGATCGCCTGCCGACTTTCTTTGCTCTGAAGGGGGCAGTGGATGCGTATCTGAACAAGGTCAGCTTCCTCCCAAAGAACCTGACGGACCGCTTCATGCAAGTGCTTGCGAAGGTCTGGCCAAATGTTCTGCCAAAACGCATGTCTCAGTATCGCAGAGATTATGAACACCATCTCATCCTTAAGATGAGCGACGAGGGCATTGATGAGGCGGGGGCCTTCCTGAAGGATTTCTTTGCATCTCGTTCAGGTGACTTCTTCGCTTGTGATGCGACTGAAGGCAAGATGGCCGCACTTCATCGCTTTGCAGCAGCAGGTGCCGCAATCCGTTACAAAGCGGTGCACGAAGATGCTGCAGAAGACATTCTTGCACTGGATATCGCGCTACGTCGGGATGACCGCAGTTGGTTTGAGCAATTACCTGCGCATATCGAAGACAAGCTGATCCACCGGCTCTACTACGGTCACTTCATGTGCCATGTGCTGCATCAGGATTACATCGTGAAAAAGGGTGTAGATGTGGCAGCCCTCAAGCAGGAAATGCTTGAGATTCTAGACACACGTGGTGCGGAATATCCGGCGGAACACAATGTCGGGCATATCTATAAAGCAAAACCGGATCTGGTCGAATTCTATAAGTCCATAGACCCGACAAACAGCTTCAATCCGGGCCTTGGCAAAACGTCCCGCTGCAAACACTACCACTGACACAAAGGCCAGAGTATCCGCTCTGGCCTAAACTCTTTTGGTGCTTTCTCGCGCTGAAATAGTGTAGCTCAGGTCAACAATCGGAGTTGAAGGCGCACCTTCTTCGCCAATCACCATTGCAGCGGCAAGACGACCAATCTCTCGCAGCGGAGTGGTCACCGAGGTGATGCTTGGGACGGTTTCTGATGAGATGCCTAAATCATTGAAACCGCAAATGCCGAGTTCGTCCGGAACCTTGATACCTCGGCGCTGACATTCAAACAGCACGCCGACAGACAAGTCATCATTGTTGCAAAAAACAGCATCGCACTCAGGAAACTGCGAGGTGAGTTTATCCAGCAATGTTGCACCCAGCCGCACGTTGGAGGGTTTGTTCGTTACCGCGATACACTGCTCCCGCAATTCCCCATTGTCGCTGATCGCTTTCTTGAAGCCAGCCAGACGTTTCAGGGAGCGTGGGTCCATCTGCGCGCCAATGAAACCGATGTTCTTATAACCCGAATCGATCAGATGTTGCGTCGCTGTCTCAGCGGCCTGATCATGCGAGAAACCGACAATCATATCGATTGGTTTCGGGCTAATGTCCATAATCTGCACGACAGGAACGCCCGCATTCTCAAGCATTTGCCGAGTTTCGTCAGTTTGCTCAAGACCAGAAATGATTACGCCGGAGGGAGTAGGGTTCAGGAATGATCGCAGGATGCGCTCTTCTTCCTGCGAATCATAGTTGGTGTAGCCGATCTGCATATTGAAGCGCGATCCATGCAATGCATCGCTGATGCCACCAAGCACGTCAGTGAACACGTTGTTCGAGATGGAAGGGACCATGACCACGATGGAACTGGACTTATTTGACGCAAGAGTAGAAGCAGACTGGTTCGGCACATAGCCAAGTTTTTTCACAGCAATTTCAACTTTCGCGCGCAATGCTTCAGACACCTTTTCAGGTGAGCGAAGTGCGCGGGAAACTGTGATTGCGCTAACGCCAGCTTCTCGTCCAACATCTACAAGCGTTGGTTTTGGCATCAAAAAATACTCCCTATTCCTGAGCGCCTTTGTAGATATTTCAGATACTCCTTGCAAAATGATTGCGCAATCATTTATGATCAAATTCTCTCAGGAGGAAAACTAGGGCCGTGGAAGACTATAAAAAATCAGTATTTGTCGTCATGGGTGTTTGTGGCGTCGGAAAAACTTCAGTGGCACGCGCATTGGCTACGTGTTTACCGGCAACCTATGTCGAGGCCGATGATTTTCATCCTGAAGGCAATATTGAAGCAATGGGCCGGGGTCATCCGTTGACGGATGATATGCGCCGGCCTTGGCTGAATGATCTTTCGCAAGCGATTGTTGACTTAAACAAACAAGAAGCAACACCTGCTGTTGTTGTTGCGTGTTCTGCCCTTAAGCGGTCTTACCGTGACATCATCCGCACTTATTTGCCTCATGCCTGTTTTATCTTCCTTTCAGGACCAAAAGATATCATTCGCGAAAGAATGCTCAACCGGCAGGATCATTTCATGCCACTTGAGCTACTCGACAGCCAGTTAGAAATCCTGCAGCCTCCATCTTTGGACGAGCTGCACATCAACGTCGACGTGAGTGGCGCTAAAACTGATATCATCAATCAAATTTTGCGCCAAATCATGCCGGAAACTGTGGCCTAAGGCCGCCAATACATCGAATACTCTTCAGGGAGGTACTGTGAGTATGAAGTTTTTGAAATTTGCAGCTGCAGCAGTCATTGCAGCATCCACCGCCACAACGGCACTTGCAGCAGATTATTCTCTGCGTTTCCAGTCTTCTGATCCGGCTGGCAACCCAAACTTTGAACTTCAGCAGGCCTGGGCAGCACGTGTTGGCGTTCTTACCAACGACCGCGTTAATGTTGAAATGCTGCCAGTTGGCACAATCGTTCAGCACACTGAAACTCAGGACGCTGTTGCAGCAGGCATCATTGACGGTCACATCACTGACACCTCTTACTTCACCGGTAAAGATGCTGCCTTCGGCCTGATCGCAAACCCAGTTGGCGCATACGGTTCTCCATCCGAAATGCTCAACTTCATGGAGTACGGTGGCGGCAAGCAGCTGATGAACGAACTGCTGAACCCATATGGTCTTCAGTTCATCGGTGCGACCACTCCTGGCCTTGAAGCATTCATCTCCAAGGTTCCTTTGGACGGCGTTGATGACCTGAAGGGCGTGAAAATGCGTGCACCAGAAGGTCTGGTACAGAACGTATTTGCTGCAGCAGGCGCAGCACCTGTGAACCTGCCAGGTTCTGAAGTGTTCACCGCGCTGGATAAAGGCGTGATCGACGCAGCAGATTACACTGTGTTCTCAACCAACCACCAGCAGGGCATGCATGCTGTAGCAGGTCATCCGGTGTACCCAGGCTTCCACTCCATGCCTTTGGTTGAAGTTTCCATGAACAAAGCAACATGGGACAGCATGCCAGCCGACATTCAGGCTATCATGGAAATGTCTGTTCGTGACTTCGCACGTGACATGACTGCTCAGCTGTCCATGCGTGATGCTGTTGCAGTGGCAGAAGCTATTGCAGATCCAAACATCACCGTTCACAACTGGTCTGCAGAAGAACGCGCTAAGTTCCGTGCAATCGCACGCTCTCAGTGGGAAAAAGTTGCTGAGAAATCAGAGAACGCAAAACGCGTTTACGCGGTATTGTCCGCTTACCTGAAAGAGCAAGGTCTGCTTGCTCAGTAAGCTGATTTAAATCGCGTGAAACATACCGGACCGTCAAATTCCCCGACGGTTCGGTACCTAGCGGGGAGGCAGGGTGAATGTCAGATCACGAAGAAAAAGACGCTGGCCAAAGAGCCATACCTGAAGCGGGTCTGTTCGGGCGCATAATAGTAAAACTCAGCACACTCTTTTCACTTGCAATCGTATCGTCTGCGGCAATTCTGATTTTTGAAGTCGCAATGCGGTATCTGTTTAACTCACCAACCATTTGGGCCCACGAAACCGTCATCTTCCTGACGGCGACAACATTCCTGTTTGGTGGTCTTTACTGCGCATCGACAAACAAACATATCCGTGTGGTTCTGATTTACGATGCACTCTCTCCCGAGCTTCGACGTATCTTTAACGTTGCTATTTCCATTGCCTGTGCGCTCGCCAGTGCCTTGTTCTCCTGGGCAGGTTGGCTCGTTGTAAAACGCGCAATCTGGACTCCTGCGGGCGATTTTCGTCTGGAGACCTCCGGCTCAGCATGGAACCCGCCAACACCTGGTCTGCTAAAGCTGTTCCTACTTGGCATCCTTATTCTCATGTGCCTGCAATTTGCAATTCTGGCCGTCAACTACGCTAAGAAAAAATGACCGATTTACTCGTCCTGATCCCGGATTTTAAAGCTCTGGGCATCGAGCTGGCTACGGTTCTGATGTTCGGCTCATTGCTTCTGCTGCTGCTGACGGGCATGCCTCTTGCTTTCGTCACACTGCTTGTCGCACTCATTTTCGCACTCGGCTGGTTTGGCCCGGGCGCTGTGCCGCTGATCGTCAGCCGCATCTTCAGCTTTGTAAACTCCTTCGTTTTCGTCTCGGTTCCCATGTTCGTGCTCATGGCAGCGATCCTTGATCGATCGGGCATAGCCAAGGACCTGTTTGATGCCATGCGGCTCGTCGGCGGACGTCTGCGCGGTGGCATCGCCATTCAGACGCTTCTTGTGGCTGTTGTTCTGGCCGCCATGTCCGGCATCATTGGCGGTGAGGTGGTTCTGCTTGGCGTGATCGCCCTGCCACAGATGCTGCGCCTCGGCTACGACCGCAAACTTGCCATTGGCGTATGCTGTGCAGGTGGCGCTCTGGGGACAATGATCCCGCCATCCATCGTGCTGATCATCTATGGTCTAACAGCAAGCGTTTCCATCGGCGATTTGTTCACGGCAGCGTTTTTCCCGGGCCTGATGCTTGCAGGCATGTACGCCGCCTATATTCTGATCCGCGCTTATTCCAACCCAGAAGTCGCTCCAATTCCGGAAGCTGGTGAGATCCCGCTCGCGGAAAAAATGCGCCTCCTTAAAGGCCTGTTTCTCCCGATCCTCGTTGTGGTATTCGTTCTCGGCTCCATCTATGGCGGTATCGCGAGTGTAACCGAGGCCTCAGCAATCGGCGTGCTCGGCGTAACTATCTCAACCATCATTCGCCGTGAGTTTTCAGTTAAGCTCATCATGGGAGCGGCCAAGCAAACACTTTCAACCGTCGGAATGATCGTCTGGATTGGAGTAGGGGCCTCTGCACTGGTTGGTGTGTTCAACCTGATGGGCGGTATTCGTTTCGTTCAGGCCCTGATCACAGGCATCTCGGATGATCCAACCATCGTGATCCTGTTCATGATGCTCATCCTGTTCGTGCTTGGCATGTTCCTGGATTGGGTTGGCATCGCACTGCTTACCATGCCGATCTTCGTACCAATCGTTTCACAGCTAGGTTACGACCCAATCTGGTTCGGTGTTGTCTTTGCCATGAACATGCAGGTCAGCTTCCTGTCACCACCATTCGGCCCCGCAGCCTTCTATCTGAAGAGTGTGGCACCGCCCGATATAAGTCTGGGCGAAATCTTCAGGGCACTACTGCCGTTCATCATGATCCAGATTGTCGCCGTGGCCCTGCTGATCATCTTCCCCGGCATTGCAGTCAGCTAACAACAACAATAACCACGCTGAAGAAAGAGCCTGCGGCCACCACCGCAGGCTCTTTTACTGTTTAAGCTTAAGGTCTTCAGGCAATCACACACTGCTGTCTCGTCTGTTATCTGCAGTCCCTCTTATTTCTTTTTGCTAGATCACCCATTCCCGCTCTACACGAAGCAGCATATCTACAGTGCCAACTTCTTGGAATAGTCCTCTCTCAAAGCACTCAAACGATCTGTCGGTGGGAGCTGGAGCAAGCAACGAGAGCATAGATTTTAGATCTTCAGACAAACATTCCAGCTCAGGCTGCAAATGCTCAACTTTCTCCCAGTCTTCTGCGCAATTTCTGAATTAACTTTGGTATGCAATTCAGCCTCATGGCACCAGCTGCTTACAACTCGCGGATGCGTCGCCTCAAAATTTTGCAGTGCTTCTTCTACCACAGGCAACCAAGCGAGATCTTACTCGCTATGAGTTTATTGATAAGCTTCTTTTTTGCCTGACTTTCTTTCAACTGAGAAATAGCATCTCGCACTTCAATCTGTTAACCAGTCAGATAATAAAGACTCACCAACACATCGTCTAGCGGCATTTTAGATCGTCTCTCAGCAGGAATAGTTAATTCCAATCCTGCTGTAAGGTGGGTCTTCAGCAACTCTAACTCATGCAAATTCTTTAGCTTGGGCTCAGTCATCAAAGGAGGATCAAACTGCTTAAACTCAGACACTTCATGCGATAAAATTCATGAAACCTCATAGGCTTCAGCTTTCGCGCACTTGTGCTGTGATGAGCAGAGAATTTAGAGAGTGTATGTTAGGTCTTAGAAACCAGTTCACGCAGCCTTCCCAGAACTGAACTGTCTAAGTTGCCCTGTTTTTCAGCTCTGATGACCGTTTTACATTGCTTGCCCAGCTCGATAATCGCAAATGCAGCATCGCCTTTTGACTCATTTTTTGCACGCTGCGCCAAGACGTTACGCACATCACCAAACGAGTTTCGGTTGTCTTTTTCGGTCACTTGCCGCTTGGAGTGTACGCCTCGGCCATTATAATGCGGATTTGAAACCACATCTTTCAGTACAGACCGAGCTTCACCTTCCTCAATCAGACTGTCCTGAGTAAAAGAAAGAGAGCCCGCTTCGGTGGCATCAGGACGCGATTGATGGTGTTCTGTAGTCAGTCCATAAATCGGGAATAAAAAATTTCAACCGCTGCAAACCCCAGGACCTTAACTGCGTTGCCTGCATCGTCTCTGTCAAATTTTGTTGAATGCCAAAGCCCAGCATTTGGCACATCGTTCCGGTCACGCAGTCCTTGCTCAACACCAAAACATTCAAACTTAAACTTTACCGTATAGCCTAAAGCAAAGTGACACATAATTTTTTTGCGTTGTAAGCATATTGTTGTTCAAATACTTAATCACCGATGACATCAAAATGATAAGCACAGATCCAGGTTCTGTTATTGCTAAATTTAATCGGAGTGAGAAGAGTATTAGCCTGAGCGATTAGCTTTGGCTTGGGAGAAATGCCAGTTAGCAACTTGATGACACCCCCTTGTCGCCAAGAAACGAAGAAGTACCCAATGACTTCGCTTGCAGGAGTGGCCCTATCTATAGTTCTGAGGAGCCTCTACATATTACTTTGGCATTTCTCCCAAAATATTCTCTATTTGTTTTTAAATCACGATTTCATCGCATCACAGTAAAATTCATTACATTTTAAGTATATATTTTGTTTATTTAAATAATAAATAGCTATAATATCATAAGATTATGTAGATTAATATTTTAAGCTATGTAAATCACGCATAGCTCATAGAAATGCAGCATTAAAATTATTTGTATTGTGACTAATGTAACATAAATATATTTTTCATTGTAGTATTACTTAAGGGCGGCGATATTTGGATCTTATTGTTAACAATAAGCAGTCCCTTCCCTTCAGTTAAACAGATCTTCAAAAACTGGAACGGCCCACCCTACTTCGTGCTTACGAAACGTAGCTTGCGCCATTTTACAGTTAGCATGTTTTCTTGAAAGGATTACCCTGTGCTACGAATTTTTTTGACTGTTGCGAGCATTGTGCTCGTAACTCAAACCTTGGGCACCATCTCCGTACAAGCCACCCCTATTTCCCAGCAGGCAGATCAGACGTGCACTCCGAGTTGGGTGAACTGCGCTGACGAAGGCAAACACTGCTACCCTGACAGTGATGGCGTCATCACAATGCGATACGGTGAAGGAGACAATTACACCTACATCCTCACCCAAGGTTTAAATAGAATTTCCTGTAATAATTTTTGGGGTAATCCGTCCGACGGTAAGAACAAGAAGTGCGCGTACACTACCACTAACTTACTGAATGTTGCCTCTGAAAACAGTTATGTTGACGTCGCAAACCAAGGCGAAACGTTCAAACTGCCTTATACAGGCAAGATGCACAGGATTAGATATGGCAGTGGCAACAGGTGGATGTACACCGTGATGTCAGGTGACGGTGAGCAGTCAGTCGCGTGCACTAACGACTACTTCAATTACAATCCAAGCGATGGCACCACCAAAGTGTGCCAGTATAGCCAGAATGCATACTACACACTGTCAGAAAACGATACACTTACAGAATGCGCTACCCAAGGACAAAGCTGCGCTCCCCAAGTGGGGGATGTAGTTCTCATGCGCTATGGTATCGACGATAAATTTGATTGGCGCTTTGTACATGCAGCGACCAACACCTATGCGTGCAACAATGAGACATTTGGGACTAATCCGATCCACAAAACCAAGCGTTGTTATTGGATGGCCGTAGCACCGTCGGCAATCAGTACATTTGGGCAATGGTCTAAAGTTGGATCCTGTAACGGTAAGGGATGCTCGATTTCGGAAACTATTGCTACCGCACCACACGTACTAATACCTGGTCTACGACGGTAGAGTGGTCGACCACGGTCACAGAATCTGTAGAGGAGAGTTTTGAGGTTCTTGGCGCTGGTGGAAAGGTCAGCGAACAGGTATCGGTGAGTTTTGCATTGTCAGAGAATTTCCAAACGGCGCTATCTCGTTCTGTGACAGAGACCTTTACTGCTATTTGTAATCCAGACAAGCAGGCCAGCAATCGCGCACTTTTCCAATTCCTGACAAAGACAACCGAGAGCTGTCTGGAGAGCTTAAATTACACAGGAACCACCTTTACAAAAGATTATACCTGCGCCTCCAATCCTCCGGCTGGCTATGGCGGTCCGCAATGCGTTCCAGGTTATTGCAGAGAAGATGACCAACTCTGCCTAGAGCCTTGTGCTGAGTGATAAGTATCTTAAAGGCGGCGTCTTTATCTTGCGCCGCCTTTCCACTCAAATCACTGAGTTCATGTACAAAATCAGGCCGCAACCTTAAAGCTGACGCTCCATGAACTGCTTTTCCTGTGCCAACCCTTCGCGAAGTTTCTCAATTAAGAACTCGGCTTGCGGTGTAAGAACACGGCCCTGAATCCGATTGACGCAGACGTTGTAGTCCATGGACACATCTAACGGTAAAACTTTGATGGCGGCATCTTTAGGTGGATGGAAGGCTGTTATCATATCAAGAATACTTAAGCATTCTAATGAATCTACAAGTAATGGCAGTTGGCTGGGCGCATCCGCGCTGATCCTGGTATCTGGAACGACACCCACATGCTCCAAGGTTCTCAAAATGAGCTTACCATACAATGTAGATTCTGACGGTAAAATGCTCGGGTATTTGCCAAAATCGGATACTGAAACTTTCTTCTGAGTTGCAAGTTCATGCGTAATTGGCATGATGCCCACCATCCGCAAGGTGGTCAAAACCACACTTTCAATATCTGGATGGGGCAGCTTAGGAGTTCCTATTCCAAGGTCAATTTCCCCTCTGCGCAGCTTCCAAATCTGAGTATCCCGCCCTCCCACAGAAACAATCAGATTAATATCTGGCCAACGATCTCTCACAGCCCGGATAGCATCACTGAAGAGGCGCAGTTGCGCTCCAGGCACAACAATCATCACCCTGAGGACTTGCTCACTACCGCGACGCAGTGATTGAACAGACTGATCAATATGCTCCAGCTGATCAAACATATCCTTGCACTCTTGGTAGAGCGCATCTGCTTCTACGGTTGGTCGCAGGCGCCCCTTTTCATTGACGAAGAGGTCAAATCCCAATGTCCGTTGAAAATTACTGATATGCTTACTAACGGTAGGTTGCGCAAGTTTAAGCTCTGACGCTGCCTGAGTAAGACTTCCATTCTCATAGATTGCTCGAAAGATCTCAAGTCTCTGAATGGTCAATGTACTCAATTACCCTCCTCCGCCTCATAGCTTATAGCTATAGGACCTTCAATTTCTTTTTGTTGCGGTGGCCTAATGAGTTGCTTACTCACTGTCCGTAGTTTTACTAGAGCGCAAAATGGAAATGGAACGAACCGAATGTAATGAGTGATGATAAGTAACGAGAGACCGCATTCCGCGTTACATTTAATCTCTGTGTTTAACTCGAGGTTGCGATAGTGTGCATTTCGGACTGAGATCTATATTCGCTGTTAGTAGATGTCAATAATACTGCGTTTAATTTTGATGTTATTAAGTAGTAACCTATCAAAATTAGCATGAAAGATGTAGTAATAATGTATTCCCTCGTTAGATGCCCTATTTTTAAATTTAAAATATAGATTAATTCATTTATTAGGCAAGTAAAACTCCAAAGAAACACTAATTACCTTAATTAGAGCCAGAGGTGGTGCTTGTCTGATTGGCGCCACAACTATTCCACAGAACCACGACGACGCCCCGTGAGCCGCAGTGCTTCGGACCCGCCTTCCAAACAGAAAATCCAGCGAACGTCGCAGATTCGGTTTACATGCGGCGGTAAGACTAGAGAATTTATTTTATGGATACTCAGATGATCTCTGGTATTAGATTGCGAGTTGTTGTTTCGGCGCTTGCAGTTATTGCAGTCATGCTTGCGCTCCAAAGTGCTTTAAGCTTGCTTAAGTTTCGAACACTGGTCGTCGAGGCAACGTCATCTCGGTTGCAAGTGACAGCAAACGCTATTGATGTGGTTATCCGGCGCGCGGAGGCTGTCGGCCTTAGTATGCACGAAATATCCGATCTAAACGCGTTGGTCGAGCGCGAACGCTTACGTGACCCAAAGATACATCAAATTCTTCTCTTTGATCTTCAGGGCACCATTTTGGCTCAATCTGGAGATCGCAATGTCTTGCGCGAGGATATGCATGAGATTCTACCTCGAGTTCTGACGAGTGATGATAAAACCATAACGCGTGAAAGCGGAGAGTATCTGTACGCTGGCCGTATTCTGAGAGATTCTTCAAACTCCATCATGGGAGCTATCCTAATCTCAGAGCATACTAAAGAGCTATCAGCAGAGGTGAGAGACACATGGTCCCGTCTCACACTTAAGTATCTGGGTATTTTTGCAATCGTTGCGGCTTCAGTAAGCCTTTTCTCCTTGTTCCAGCTATATGCTCCAAAATACTTTTTCAGGAAGTCTGGTAAGGCGAATTTGGGAACTCTTGATCCCAATGGTTCTGATGAGCTGCAAAAGCAGATATCGAAGGGCAAGAAGGTGCAGGAAACTGCACTAACTGATCTTTCGAAAATCTCCAAACTCAGCGCAGTTACCAAACTGAGCGATCGGCTTGAGGAAAGTTGACGCGATGATGTTTTCAAGGTTCGCAAGGCATTTTTTGCTTACTATGTCAGTTGCTATGTCGCTGGCAGCATTTTTGAGTGTTGTTGTTACTCTGGCCGAGTTTAACTCTGGCCTAAACCCATTCTTGCTTGCTAAGGCACGTAGCGTAAGCGAGTCCGTCAAGCAAAATCTGGAATATGCTAGTGAGATTGGTATTCCGTTCTCTGAAATTAGAGGGGTGAGCAAATACCTCACTGATCTAACTGCAGAACACAGAGAAATAAGTGGCATTTCAATTGCTGCTGCTAATTCTTCCGTGCATTTGGGAGAGAGTGAGACACGCCTGCTGGAGATAGAGAGTACCAAAAGTAAAGCTATTTTACTTGCTCAGCAAACTCTCGACTCCATCTCAAAGTTAGGAACCTTTATTTTTGGTTCTGATAATAGGAAACAGACGGTTTTAACGGATGTAGTTGTGAACGGCGCTACTGTTGCTCGAGTGCAAACAACTTTGGATGAGAACTACGTCAATAGCCAGCTCACCAGTATCTTTCTTGATACATTTGTTCTTCTCTTGGCAGCATGTCTGATCGCGGTTGAAGTCGTGGTTGTTTGTGTCAATTCAACCATAACAGTGCCATTTCGACTTGTTGAAACAGCCATAGTAAAATGTGCCGAAGGGCATTTGGGCACATATCATGGTTCTGATCGTAAAGATTGGGCCGGTCGGTTCATTGCAGCGATGAACCGGCAAAACGAAAAAATTCGCAAAACACTTGAGCAGCTACTGCAGACAAAACATATAGCGCAGGATGAGGTGCGCGCTTTCGCTAAGAAATACAAACTGTATCGTGTTGAAGACGGTAATAAAGCATCTGTTACGGATGCACGGATACCGCTTTTTGTATTTTGCTTAGCTGATGAACTTCAAAAGTCGTTTCTACCGTTTTTTTCCATGGAGTATTACGGTGAAAACGATTGGTTTGAGAAAGACATCATGATGGGGTTGCCAATTTCAGCCTTCATGATCGTCGTCGCTATCATTTCACCGTTTTCAGGACAACTTATCGAACGTTTCAGCAATAAAAAACTTTACCTCGCTGGTCTGATACCTGCAATCGGTGGTTATATTTTCTGTATTTTAGCACAAGACGCAAATGACATTGTTATTGCTCGTTCGATTACGGCAATCGGTTACGGGATTATTACAATCAGTTGCCAGAGTTATATTGCTGCTGTCGCAGAAGAAGGGAGCCGCGCAAAAGCAATGGCAACCTATGTAGGCGTTACCATGACAGCCACCATGTGTGGAACTGCAATTGGTGCAATTTTGGCCGATTGGATTGGTTACAAGCCAGTTTTCGTAATCGCTATCAGTCTTATGGTCCTTGCAGGTTTTCTGGGATGGCGAATGCTGCAGACCGAGTTGCCAAGCCTCAAGTCCGAAGCCACCTCAACAGCGTCAAAAGCAGGTAAACCGTTCATAACGCTCATAGGGAACACGCAGTTTGTGGCAATCCTAATGTTTTGTGCAATTCCGACCAAAATCGTCCTCACAGGATTCCTTTACTTCTTTGTTCCGATCTATCTGGCGAGCTTAGATGCCAGTCAATCTGAGATTGGCCGGATTATGATGGCCTATTCCTTGATCATTATACCAATTAGCCCACTGGCTTCTCGTCTTTCTGATCAGCTTGGGAAAAATCTTTCAGTGATCACATATGCAACAATTGCATCAGGAGTGGCTCTGCTGGCTCTTTACCAAAACACAAACGTTATCTCTGTGTTTATCGTGGTCGCTTTGGTAGGCCTCGCCCATGCCTTCATCAAGGCTCCTATTATGGTTGCGGTAATGGAAGCAGTCGAGAAAGACCAGCAAATTAGCAGAACCGGTGCGCTGAGTTATCTTCGTATGTTCGAGCGTGTCGGCAGCGCTGCTGGTCCACTTATCGTGGCGGCACTGCTGGTAAAGCAAGAGTACACCACTGTTGCCGCATTTCTGGGTGCTGCGATTATTAGCGCGGGAATCATAATGCTTCTGGTCTCACGCTCCTCAAAACAGGAGGTGCAAGTTCATGCCTAAAGTGATGCTCATCATTGCCGCCCTTGTTGTAATGACAGGGGCAACAAGAGCCCGAGAGGACGTCCTGGAACCTTATCAGGTACACATGGTTGTTTGGCGAGGCTGTGAAGAGGCTTGCAGAAGCTTCACTCATTACTTCGAGAGCAGAAAGCTTCCTGTAAATGTGACCGTTACTGACGTGGCGAAAGACAAAGGCCTCTTGCCGGAAGTGAAGCAACGGCTAATTAAAGAGCGACCTGATCTTGTTATCACCTGGGGAACAACAGTCACTCGTTCTCTCATTGGCACGATTGACGATTACGGTACAGGCTCAGGTTTGGGTGACATCCCATCCCTTTTTATGATTGTCGCAGACCCGGTTCGCGCAGGCATTATCGTAGACCATGAAACCTCAGGTAGGCTCTTGGTAACCGGCGTGCACAATCGTGTAAATGAGACAGTTCAGCTCAAGCACATTTTTGAGTACCACCCCATAAAGCGCCTTGCAGTTATTAATGAGCCTAATGCAGTTAACTCGCGCCAGAACACTCAGAAATTGGCAGCTCTTTCAGATCAACTGGGTTTTGAAGTCATTGCTCTTGAGTATAGTCTTGGCGCAGATGATCGCGCAGATCCAGCAGAAATTCCGCTCAAAATTGCCGAGGCCAAAGCCTTAGACGCAGACGCGTTGTATGTGGGATCCAGCTCATTTAATCTCGAAAACCGACGAAGTTACACCGAAGCTGCGATATCAGAAAACCTCCCGGTTTTCAGCGCATATGAACAAATGGTTCGTGATGGTATGGCCCTTATGTCTGTTTCTAACAGTTACAAAAATGTGGGCAAATTAGCAGCTTCGCAAGCCTACCAAATTCTATTTAAAGCGCAGCCGCCTGGGGAGTTATCAGTCAAGGCTCTTGAGCGATTTTCGGTGCTCGTAAACATGCAAGCCGCAAACCGATTGAGCCTCTACCCTCCCTTGTCGATCATTAGCATCGCAAAGATTGTTCAATGACAATTGTATTAACTGATTAGCATTTGTGGCCCTGACAGGCTGTGGGTTAGCATATTTCCAAATGATCTGCGCCGAATGTCTTTGCCCCGCGTCTCAGCTGCATGACTGGCAGTCCTTGCATTTTTCCAGTTGCTCGCTCCTACTCAACTAGTTGATCTGTTCACTTGGTGTTGATGACAACCAACATCGCCTTTAGCACGTCATGCGGCTCGCTCAGTCGCATATTCACGATTTGCTCTACATTTTAGCCACTGAAGTGTTTTGTAAAAGACCCCGCATTCCCCCTCCTACGTTTCATTGCTTTTTGCAATAAGTCCTTCAATTTCTTTCTGTTGTGAAAGTCCAAGGCCTAATTACTTTCTGCAAATGAAATTGCTGAGAAGTTGGATACTAGAGGAAGGGTAAGCAATGCAGTTTTCAAATTACAATATTCAAATCAGGAAGCTATCTCAAATCTTTACCTGGCAATTCTGGCTTTAGGTGCTTTTCAATTCTTGTTGGGAGTTGGGTTTTTCGAGCAAAAGACAGAGGAGATCGACGCGGCGAGCTACACGCGCTTCTATGCATTCTGGGGTAAGGGGCTTTTGATTGCCGTTTTTGGAAAGCTCATCCTACTTTATTTTATAGAAAATCGCAGATTTCTCAACAAACGGCACCATTGGTTTCTACGCCTATTAATCACACTGCTATTTGCTCTCCTTGTTGTTTTGCCTCTCGTAGGCGGAATGAGAGTGCTGGTAAATGAAGGATTTAGCAGCTACTTGGGACTTACTTTGGCTAGCAGGATGCGTGGGGATAGCGTTTATTTTCTAGCTGAGTTGCACACTGCACTGGCCTATGCGCTTGGCTGTGCCACAATTGTCTAGGGCTTGAGCTGGGCGGTAAATTACATTCACTCTGTGAACAGAGAACTGTACCACATTATTCTACAGGATCCATATGCTTAGAGGTGAAGCTTCGCAATAAAGCCAAGCCGGCAACTTTATCAAATTTCACTCTATGAGAAACATCGCCGCCTTTAGCACGTCATGTAGCTCACTCAGTCTCATATTCGTGGTTTGCTCTACATTTTAGCTACTGAAGTGTTTTCCAAAAGAGCCCGCATTCATCCTCGTCCTCCTCATAACAAGCAGCAACAAAGGTCATTCTCCCAAGTGATCTCATAGGGCTTAAGGAAGGGAAGACGTTTGGCAGCCTCTATATAGTCCCTGAGGTTCTGGTCGCCATGATCAGATTTAGGCGTGAAGCGAATGATCTCAGCCATAGACTTGGGCTTCGCGTATACGGATTGCCTCAAGAAGGTCAGAAATAGCAATAATGGGCTGCGTTAGTGTCTCAGCCTCCGCTGAGTGGCCCTGGTCCTGAAGGCGGTTTTGTTCTTCGATCAGGTAGTCCAGCAGCAGCACATGAGGGGCATCGGCCCAGATCCGGAATTTCCGGAACGAGTAACAAGCAAATGGTGCAGCACCAGTCTCCAAGGCATTGCATCCGCCAGCTTCACAGGACCCTATTTCTGTGAGCTCAGCATCATGCAAAAGCGAGGAGGAGGGTTTCACACACATTCTGATCCTCCGATGCCGTGACGATACGCCCCATGAAACGGTCGGCAATCGGTATAAAAGCCGCACCAACATGCTCTTCCATAAGTTGGAAATGGTCAACACTCGCATCAACATAGGCCTGTCAACTCTGAGGGCTGGCATGACCTGCGTGGGTTGCAATTACCTCTGCAGCGCAACCAACCATGACAAGCATTGTGAGCAAGGTATGCCGAACCCGGCGAGGATTACCTTTAATCAGCTCACCAGTGATTGGGCTAATCAGTGGCGTCGAGCCTAAAGAATCTTGGTAGATACGAAAGAGCATGCGAAAATTACAATAACTAGTACCATCTATTGGTCTGCGCGGTTTTGGGAATAATAGCGCCTCTGCAAGTGGTACACCTTTGGACAACCTCAGTTTAACATTTTCATGGATATCCATCTGTAAAACGTGGCTAGGCGTCGGGAGATGCGTTTCCATGGCATAAACATCCTTCACTCAGGGATGCCTCTTTGTTTTGCCATTGGAACTCGCAGAAAGTATCCACTATTGTCTGAACGGAAGTCACAAACCTTCATAACCAAGAGCTGAACTGGTCTTAATCCTATGCCGCAAAACATCCTCAACACAGTATAATCCTTGAGGGATAAGGTGCCCGAGCTATATGCGTCATCTAGGGCCACCTTGATGACTTAAAAAAATGCAATGAAATCAAGCACATCTTCCTCAATCAAATTCCCTCCGTATGCCATCCATGGTTTAATTAAGGCCTTCCTCATTGCGACACCTGTTGAGCGCTGCTGTTGCACCATGATAATAACCTCGCAGGAAATTGCTGCCATAGACAAATTAAATTGGTCGTGATGGGATTGTGCTGAAGCTACGACTGTTCGCAATGCTGAGTAGCAGGTATGCGAATTTCTAGTTTCCGCCAAAACTCGAAACACTCGCTTGATTTTCGTAAAAAGTGGAGCACTTGTGAGTTTTCTAAAGCTTTGAAAATGCAGATGCTTCCTATCTCCGAGAATATGGATCGGCCAAGTATCCTCTTTGGGGTTAAAGCTCACTCCATAAGCAATTACCGCGTGCTCCGAATGGTGGAACTGGGCGAGGGAAGCTTCTATTGTCTTATCCATTACGTTCTTCTTCCGCTCTTAATCCTGCCTCATAAGCAATTCGCGTGAGCTGATCGCCACGATATTTTGATGCACTGGCGCTCAAGTAACTCCAGCCACCAAGATAATTCGCTATACGGTCAAGTTGCCCGCTTTTAATGTTTTCTACGATTGCCCAATTGGTTAGCTCTTGAACCTAGGCATGACGCAGGGCATGCAGATTAAGATCCTTCACGATCCGATCCACAAGTTTGCCACTGGCTGGTCGCCCTCCAGAATAGTAGCCAATCGATCGGAAATCGGAATAACTCTATCTGCGGTTTTGGCGTTAGGTTCCCTTCTGCGTGGGTCCTCGGGATCATCCGGCCGTCTGCCGATGGTGACCGTCATTCTCTGAAGATCAATATCATCAACCTTTAACTGAAGCGCTTCTCCTTCTCTCATTCCTGTTGTTACTAAGGGACTTACCAGCGCCCAGTTTCTTTGGCAGTGCGCTACATTTTGCCAAATTTCTGAAGGGGCACCATTAGCGATGAACTTGACGAATGACGCTAACTCAGTCTCGGAGAATGCTGACCGCACTCTGGATGAGCGCATCTTAACCTTGTGCTCGCGAAGACAATTAAGCATTTGCTTGCGCTCAATTGTCTGCTTGGAGCGTTTGGAGCCAGACAACGCGCTTTCACCAATCCTTGCTATTAGATCAATGTAATCTACGAGGGCACTGAGATGCCCGTTTTTCTTCGCATTTGCAATGACATCAGCTCGAGAAAATCCCAACCCCCGGCGGATCTCAGCAACAGTAGTAGAATTGAAACGTCGTAGTGCTTTGATGGTTACACCGCAGTTTTCAGCGAGGGTTGCAACGTCAAAGCTTGACAGGAGATCTCCAGTTTCAAGTCTGGCATTGACGTCAAACTGAGCAGGGATAAAGCTCAGGCCCTGATGCATCAGATCCCAAGCCAAAGCTTCGAGGGTTGATGACGCCAAATGCTTGGCGCGCTTTGATAGGATCAGGCAGGTCGAATAGTGGGTGGGCACACCGTTGCCGTCGACAACCATTGGCAAGCGCTCACCGTCGAGTCTAAGAAGTATTTGAACCGATCAAAAATACCGTAGCTGGCACTTCTATTTCGCAGATTCAACCTTATGGAACTAATTTGACCATTTGATCGAACATCCAATGCTTGGGATCTGTTCTTCAGGCCCTCGACCTGTTTCTGCGATTAGCTGCATCGCGTCCAAAAGCTCAGTTTTGCGTCCGGTCGGATCGTGAAACCCTGCATCATCCAAACGGCCACGATATTGCAACTCACCTTTATTGTTGAGACCAAAAAAGTCTGGCGTACAAACTGCGCCATATGTCTTTCCTACTACTTGGTCTTCATCAACCAGATAAGGAAACTCAAAGCCATAAAGTTGCGAAAAGTCCTTCATCTTACGCGGAGCATCTGCAGGAACCGAATGATAGTCATTGGACATTACCGCTAAGACCCCAAATCCTTCAAAAATAAGCAGACTGGTATCTGCTGCTAAACGGTCACCAACCGCCTGCACATAAGGGCAATGATTACAAATAAAAGCAATTAAGAGCCCCTTATCACCAACACACTCCGACATAGTGAAACTATTTCCATCAGGGTCTTTAAGCGTAAAATCCGGCGCCTTCCAACCAAAGTCACAAACAGGAGTATTCAAAAGCACAATGCCATCCTTTTAGATAACTTATCTGGATGAAGGTTCTCATAGATTGGTTTGGAATGTCTATTAGAACAACCAACCTATGAGTTCATACTTGCACTCTCGAGGTGCGGTTTTCTTATCCAATTTCAGTATGTACCAAAAGCAAAGCACTAACTTTTGCCAAACACCGATTAAAGTTCACCCGCCTCTTCCAGCACTTTCCGTGCGCTGCGGAAGCATTCTACTCCGGCGGGGACGCCGGCGTAGATGGCGACTATGTGGCAGGCGGCGCGGATTTGCTCTTTGGTGACGCCGTTGCGCAGTGCGCCTTTGCAGTGCAACTCCCATTCGTGCATTTTTCCGAGAGCACCGATCATGGCCAGGTTCATCAGACTTCGAGTTGGTGCATCGATAGCATCATCTCCCCAGCCGAAACCCCAGCACCATTCGGTCATGGCTTCCTGAAACGGACGATTGAAGTCATCCGCCTTTGCCAGGTTGGCTTCGACGTACTCAGCGCCAAGGGTGGATTTACGCTGTTTCAGGCCTTTTTCAAACCGGTCAGACATTATCATTTTCTCTCTTAAACGCTGATGCAGATGTATTTCATCTCAACATAATCTTCGATGCCGTACTTGGAGCCCTCGCGGCCAAGGCCGGATTGCTTGACGCCTCCAAACGGTGCAACTTCAGTGGAGATCAGGCCCGTGTTGACACCAACCATGCCGTACTCCAATTCTTCCGCCACTTTGTAGACTGTGGAGAGATCATTGCTGTAGAAATAGGAGGCAAGGCCGAACTCAGTATCGTTCGCTGCTGCGATAGCTTCATCAACTTCCTTGAAGCGGAACAGTGGGGCGAGCGGGCCGAAGGTTTCTTCTCTTGCCACGTCCATCTCACTCGTCACATTGGTAAGAACGGTTGGCTCAAAGAAGGTGCCGCCCTTGTCACTGCGCTCACCACCGCACACAATACTAGCGCCGTTTTCGAGTGCATTTTTGATGTGGGATTCCACTTTTTGAACAGCGGCTTCTGTGATGAGGGGCCCGATGGTTACGCCGGACTGGAATCCATCTCCAACATTCAGATTACGAACTGCATCTGCAAGTTTGTTGGCGAAAGCATCGTAAACACCATCCTGTACATAGATACGATTGGAGCAGACGCAGGTTTGGCCAGCGTTGCGGAACTTGGAAATCAGTGCACCTTCAACGGCCTTATCCAGATCCGCATCATTAAACACGATAAACGGTGCGTTGCCGCCCAGTTCCAGGGAGAGCTTCTTAATCTGGTCAGCACTTTGACGCATGAGAATGCGGCCAACATTTGTGGAGCCAGTGAAGCTGATCTTTTGGACAATGTCGTTGGTGCACAGCTCTTCACCAACGGCGACTGCATCCGTCGATGGAAGGATGCTTAGCACGCCTTTCGGGATGCCTGCCTGCTCGGCCAGCGATGCCAAAGCAAGCGCGGAGAGAGGGGTTTCTGCAGCAGGTTTTACAATCATGGCACAACCAGCAGCCAGTGCAGGCGCAGCTTTGCGGGTGATCATGGCATTGGGGAAGTTCCATGGCGTGATAGCACCAACAACCCCAACAGGCTGCTTGATCACCATGATACGTTTGTCTTCCTGATGGCCCGGAATAGTATCTCCGTAAACACGCTTTGCTTCTTCGGAAAACCATTCAATGAAGCTGGCGCCGTAAAGGATCTCACCTTTTGCTTCTGCAACTGGCTTCCCCATTTCTGCGGTCAGGATAGCCGCGAGGTCATCAGCATTCTCAATCAACAAGTCGAACCAGCGTCTCAGAACCTGCGCGCGGTCCTTGCCTGTGCGCTTGCCCCATGCTTTTTGCGCAGTCTTCGCGGCGTTGATGGCATCGATCACATCAGAGCGCGAGCAATCTGCAACATTGGCAATCAGTTCACCTGTAGAGGGGTTGTTGACTGCAAAGGTTTTCTGGCGCGAAACAAAGCTGCCATCGATATATGCACCGGATTGCAACAGGCTTGGGTTGTTCAGCTTCAGGTCCATGGCGACACCCTTTGTCTTTCATTGTTGTCACATCGGCATAGTCATCACGCCGGAAAAGAATGGGGACCAGATGTGGCCCCCATTCCGTTCATTTTCCGTTAAGTCGGATTAGGCTCGCAGTTCACGGTCCAGCGCAGTCCCGTCCGGAGCAACCTCTTCATGAGGGTCTCTCACCGCACTTGAATCTTGCATGAGCGACTTCACAATTCCCCATGACATGAGAACCACAAGAGCACTGATCGGCAAGGCAGCCGCAATAGCAGCTGTTTGCAGAGCGGATAGTCCACCCGCCAACAAGAGCGCCGCAGCGACAACACCCTGAGCAACACCCCAGATCACACGGTGCTGTTTAGGTGGGTGTGCATTGCCCATAGACAGGATGGTCGTGATAACCAAAGTGCCGGAGTCGGACGACGTGATAAACCATGTCGCCAGCAAGAAGGTGGTGAGTGCTGCAATCAACCAGCTGATTGTGCCATTAGAGGTCATCTGCTCGATGGTGCCATAGAGCGCGCCACCAAGGTTCCAACTGTTGACGGTATCAATCAGACCTGCAGTACCAACACCGCCTGGTGCATTCATTTCGATGAACAGTGCGTTGCCGCCAAAAATGGTGATCCAGAGGAAGGCCATCACGGTTGGCACAAGCATAGCGCCGAACATAAACTCACGAATGGTACGACCGCGGCTGATGCGTGCGATGAACATGCCCACGAATGGTGCCCAGGAAAGCCACCAGCCCCAGTAGAACATGGTCCAACCGCCCTGCCATTTTACATCGCCCGGTTCACTTGCGGTCCAGAAGCCCATGGACAGGAAGTGGGACATGTAATCGCCAACGGATGTGAGGAAGAAGCTTGCCAGCCACTGAGATGGACCCGCCACCACAAAGAACAGGATCAACAGCAGTGTAAGAGCAATGTTCCACTCGGAAAGAATACGAATACCCTTACCAATGCCAGAGACAGCAGACAGTGTCGCGATGATGGAAATACCAATAACCAGAGCAATCTGGGTAAGAGTGCCCGGATCAACACCAAACAGCACATTCAGGCCCTGTGCCATCTGGTTTACGCCAAGCCCCATGGACGTCGCGATGCCGAATACGGTGCCAAACACAGCAAGCAGATCAACAGCATGACCAGCCGGACCATAGATGCGCTCGCCAAGGATCGGATAAAGCGCGCTACGGAATGTCAGCGGCAGCTTTTTGCGGAATGAGAAGTATGCGAGGCAAAGACCGGTGATGGTGTAAATCGCCCAGCCATGCAGACCCCAGTGGAAGTTGGTCACGCGAACCGCATCAACTGCACGGTCCATGTTCATCTCATTGTGGCCAGCCATATCCGCAAACGGGTTGTTCGGGTAACCCCAACCAGCGGAGTTGTCGAAGTAGAACAACGGCTCAGCAACACCAAAGAACATGATGCCGATGGATACACTTGCGGAAAACAGCATTGCAAACCATGCAAAGTTGCTGAATTCCGGACGTGCATCATCATCGCCCAGACGGATGGAGCCAAATCGGCTGACCATCAAGCCAATGCAAATGAAGAAGATGATCATGACTGAGGAGATGTAGTACCAGCTCAGCGCTGTTTCGACCCAGCTGCGTACCGCCCCGTACAGCTCACCAGCATAATCAACATTCAAAATCGTGAACACAACAAATGCCGCAACCATAGCCTTGGCCGCGATCGACATTCCGTTGTGCAAGCCCTTAAAGAGCCCCGTTTCGGCAACATTCAGATCTTTCTGAATGTGCTCTTTTTCGATAGCCATAGTTCCCTCCCAGGCTAAATTAATCGGACATTGTGTCCATGCCGGGTTTCACCACCGGCTTATCTCCAGCCCCTGCTGAACAGGAGCTACGGATGGGGTTCTCCCTGTTCTCAGCGCATAACGAATGGATCCGGTATCGGATCATCAGAGGTGCGCAACCAAACTGTTTTGACTGTTGTGTAATCCAAGGCTGCCTGCAGTCCGCCTTCACGGCCATGACCGGAAAGTCCCTGGCCACCAAACGGAGCGACAGGGGAAACTGCGCGATAGGTGTTCACCCACACGATGCCGGAGCGAATACCCTTCACCATACGGTGTGCCCGCGTCAGGCTTTGTGTGAAGATGCCGGAAGCCAGGCCAAATTTTGTATCGTTCGCCATCTGCAGGGCTTCAGCCTCTGTCTCAAAGGTAAGAACAGAAAGCACTGGGCCAAACAACTCGGTTGTCACGCAAGGAGCATTCGGCACCTCTGAACAATCCAGAATGGTTGGTGGGAAGTAGAAGCCGTCACGATCGCAATCCACACCACCGGTCAGCACCGTCGCACCAGCCTCAACGGAAGCTTTGATCACTGCATTAATGTGATCGCGCTGGCGCTGACTGCACAAAGGGCCAACCTCTGTTGCCATATCCTGCGGATGCCCGATGACGACGGCTTCAGCTTTGGCCTTCAAACGAGCAAGAAACTCATCCTTGATGCTCTTTGCGATTATCAGACGTGAACCTGCAACACAGCTTTGGCCTGTCGCTGCGAAAATGCCGGATATCTGTGCATTTACGGCGCTGTCGATATCAGCATCTTCAAACACGATAAATGGAGATTTTCCGCCCAGCTCAAGTGACGTGCTGGCAAGGTTTTCCGCAGAATTGCGCACGATGTGCTTTGCCGTTTCTGGTCCACCAGTAAACGCGACATGAGCCACGGACGGATGCGATGTCAGCACCTGCCCACATTCAGCACCAAATCCGGTGATGATATTGACCACACCTTTGGGAAAACCAGCCTCTTCAATAAGCTTGGCAAACTCCAAAAGAGGCGAAGGCCCTTCTTCTGATGCCTTCACGATCAACGTACAGCCGGCAGCCAATGCTGGGCCGATCTTAACCGCGGACAGGAACAGCTGATTATTCCATGGAACAATGGCAGCCACCACGCCAACAGGTTCACGGCGTAGCCAGACTTCCATGTCCGGCTTGTCGATTGGAAGGTGAGCCCCTTCAATCTTATCTGCCAAGCCAGCATAATACCGATAGTAATCCGCTACATACGCCACCTGGGCAGATGTTTCGCGGATAATCTTCCCGGTGTCCTGCGTTTCCAACTGTGCCAGCTTAGGCGCATTCGCCTCAACCAGATCTGCCAGTTTGTAAAGCAGCTTGCCGCGCTGTGTTGCGGTCAGGCTGCTCCAGGCAGGATCAAAGAAAGCCCGCTCAGCTGCTGCAACAGCACGGTTTACATCCTCAGTCCGCGCCTCGGGCATTTCTGCCCAAGGCTGGCCTGTTGCCGGGTCCAGACTTTGAAATTGCGCTGAGCCATCTTCAAAACGACCATCGATATAGTGCTGGAAGCGTTTCATCATGCATCCTTTTGGAAAGCAGGCATCACTTCATTGATGAAGCGTTCAAGAGAGGCTTTCTTGCGCTCAAACGTCATGCCGCTATCAATCCAGAATGAGTATTCATCGTAGCCAAGGTCTTCGTAGTGCTTTAGACGCTCGATGACTTTTTCAGAGGTACCGATCACATTGTTGGTACGCATCTGCTCTGCACTGTAGAACGGGTGGTTCGCAATATCTTCGTCGCTGAGCGGCTCAATAAGACCCTGAGTGATTGGGCGTTCGTTTTTGAACCATGCACCAAAGTAGTTGTAGAAACGGTTGACCTCTTCAGCACCCTGCTGAACATCCGCTTCATCACCACCAACATAGGTGTGGCGTAGCAACATAATTTTCGGGCGTGGAACGGACGGGCTCTTCTCACAAGCATCGTTGAAGCGCTCCATGAGGCTTTCAACTTCATCGTCCCCGTTCCAAAGCGGCGTAACCTGCACGTTACAACCATGCGCCACAGCGAAATCATGGGAGTTCGGATCACGCGCAGCAACCCAGACAGGTGGGTGCGGATCCTGCATTGGTTGTGGTGCAGACGTTGTTTTCGGGAACTGCCAATACTCACCTTCGTGAGCATAATCGCCATCCCAGAGCTTTTTGACGGCAGGAACCAACTCGCGCATGCGCTGACCAGCTTCCCACGCATCAAGGCCCGGGATCATGCGTTCATATTCAAAACTGTAGGCACCACGAGCAATACCCAGCTCAAGACGGCCATCCATAATGATATCCGCCATAGCTGCTTCGCCAGCCAGCTTGATTGGATGCCAGAAAGGGGCGATGACAGTTCCTGTTCCAAGACGTACATTTTCGGTCCGCCGTGCCAGATCTACAAGGTTGATGAAAGGGTTCGGCGCAATGGTGAAGTTCATGCCATGGTGTTCACCAGTCCAGATCGCATGCATGCCGCCTTTGTCTGCAATCTCACAAAGCTGCAGAAACTCGTCATAGAGCTTTTGCTGGCTCTCATCGGCGGAAATGCGCTCAAGATGGATGAAAAGTGAAAATTTCATGGCTTACTCTCCCAGTGCGATTTTGCGCACTTCGCCGTTTTCATGATTTCCAAAATAGATGCCGAAATTGCCCTTCTGCGTCTCCTTCGCAAATCGGCCCAGCATTTTTTGAGTAGCTGCATCCTGCACCCGCGCCAGAACATCATCTGTCAGTGCAAGGAAGTTTCCAGATTGGCTGGTCCCTTCACCGGCTGAGCAATGGAAAGCCAGATGCTGGGCATTCGCCTCTTCATCTTCATAGACGGAGTAAATGAAGCCGACAGAAGACGGGACGCCAATTTCTTCCAGCAATGCTGTAAGTTCTTTGGTTGGTGTACCTTTGCTGACATTGCGCGTTGGCAAACGCAGGTGCCCGGCATCATCCTCAAAGAACAGAACTTTTTTGTCTCGTTCCAAGAGAGCGCTCACAACGGTTTCACTATCTACCTGAATGGAGCTGACTTCCTGTGTCGCAGTAAAATACGCACCACGAGCGTAACCGAGACCATTGGCAACGCCGGTCTCAAAGGCTTTCACTTCGCCAATCAAAATTGCATGGTCGCCCGCATCCACCACATTGTGCATTGAGCAATCAAACCACGCAGCAACATCGGAAAGAACCGGCGACCCGTGAGGACCAACTTTCCAGTCAACAGTCGCAAAACGGTCTTCAACACGGCTGGCAAAGGTGTTGGACACATCCTTCTGGGTTTCTGCCAGAATATTGACAGCAAAACCGGATGCATCAGTCAACGCATCATAATTGCTGGAGCTCTTCGCAAGACACACCAGCAACAATGGCGGATCCAGAGAAACGCTTGAAAAGGAATTTGCTGTAAAGCCAAGCGGCTCACCATCCTGCCCGTGGGCTGTCACAACCGTTACACCGGTAAGGAATGTACCAAATGCATTCCTCAATGTACGTGGGTCCATCGCTGTCATCGGGTAGATCTCCCTTTCTATCCGTTTGTTCTTATTGGCTGTTTTAACCAGCTTGCCATTGCGGCATTGACTTGTTCCGGTGCTGTCAGATTGACCATATGACGATGGCCTTCAATGATGCAGACCATGCCGTCCTGCGCTGCTTTGGCCATATCCACCGCCATTTCCTTGGTGGAGTTCGGATCACCATCACCTGTCAGCAAAAGCGCCGGGCATCTGATCTCTTCCCATTTGTCAGCATAGGTCGCGTCACCATGTGCAAATGCGTTGTAAGTGACCGCGTAGCCAACTGGATCAACCTCCCGGAGCCAATTGCCGACTTTTTCTTTCGCCTGCTGATCTGCAGTGCTCTCACTAAACCAACGGCTCAAAGGGCCATCGATGTTGATGTTGCCCTCCGCGATTTCCTTTGCCCGTGCCTCCACAGCACTGCGAGCTTCAGGAGATCTGCGGTAAACACCGTTCAACAAAGCAACGCGTTTTACGCGTTCCGGGTACGTTGCTGCGTAACCACCGCTGATCAATGCACCCATGGAGTGACCAGCAAGATTCACCTGTTCAAATCCAAGCGCTGAGATCGTTGCATGCAGCCACGCTACATAATCTTCCAGCTGAGAGCCTTGAGGAAGCGCACTGCTTCCTCCATGCCCCGGCATGTTTACCGCAATAACACGATGCGTTTTCGCAAAGTGCTCGATTTGCGGTTCCCAGGAAGCATCCTGCATGCCAACCCCGTGGACCAGCACAAGCGGCTCACCTTCGCCAACCTCACGGTAGCAAACTGTGCCCTTAGGATGTGACAGCTGCAGGGTTGTCAACGTCATGTCCCAGCTCCTTAAGGTCCTGATAACGATCACCAATCCGGTGGTGCGGGCGTCCTGAGAGTGACGCTCCCAGTGCGATGACGATTTCATCTGGACCCGGAGCATCCGGAATAGCAAGCTGAATGGTGAGATAGTGTGAACGGCGCCCACCGTCATTCTTGTCCATCAGCGGAATCATGATCGGAGCGTTTGCACCAGCGCGGGTGTTACAGAACGCCAGATAGGTTTTGGCGCCAACAGCTTCACGGTAAAAATTGCCAAATTGCAGCGTGTGAATGAGCGCGGAGGCATGCTCAACTTCACCATTCACACCAACAACAGCTGCCTTGCCGTAGCCTTCAACAGCCTCACCAGAACCTGCAAAGTTGATGATCATGTCCGTCAGCAGTTTGCCAACATCTGGTGCAACATCATGGATGCCCGGACGCAGATCCTCAACAAAGCCCTGCCCTGCCCATGGGTTTTTGACAACAGCAACTGCCGCAATCATCCGCAATGGGGTCTCTGCTTTTTTGCCACCTTCAATCAGCGTGTCTTCCACGTGAAGAAGTGTCTTGCGTATCTCTGCTGGCATTGGTCTTCCGTTCATTCCACTGTCAAATTCAATGGTGATAAGATGGTATACCATAATACCGAATGTCAATACCTTCTTGCGAATGAAGTCAACGCGGGCTAGATTGCTGCCATGATCTCTACTGCAAATAATCCTTTGAAAATTGAGCGTCCCACTATGACGCTCCGCGATATGGCTCTTGAGAAAATGAGAGCCGCTATCATTGCCGGCCACTTCCAGTCAGGAGACCGCCTGGTCGAGCGTCCGCTCTGCGACCAGCTTGGTGTAAGCCGTTCAGTTGTAAGGGAAACAATCCGATATCTTGAAGCGGAAGGCCTTGTTGAGATACTCCCAAACAAAGGCCCGATTGTTGCAAAACTGGATTGGGAAAACGCGCAACAGATCTACGAAATCCGCATGCTTTTGGAGACCAGCGCCGCACAAAAATGCGCAGAACTGGCCAAAGATGGGGATAAGAAAAAACTTGGCAAAGCACTCGCTCAGCTCAAGTTGGCCTACAGCAGTGGCGAAACAAACGACCTGTTTGAAGCAACAACATTATTCTATCAGTACATTTTCGAGATCAGCGGCCAAAACGTTGCCTGGGAAGTTGTTCAGCGGCTCAATGGGCGTATCAGCCGCCTGCGTGCAATGACGTTAGGCACCCGTGACCGTCACGATGCAGGGTATAAGCGGATCGAAAAAATCTTCTCTGCAATCGACACAAACGACCCTCAAGCCGCTGCAGCTGCCATTCAGTTACACCTGACGGAAGCCGCAAATATTGCCAAAACCCTTCTGACTGCTGAACTGAGCAAAAGCGAAAAATAATGCCTAAAGCCTATTGGATTGCCCACGTCACAGTCACGGACGCTGACGCCTACACAAACTATACCCAGGCTGCTCCAGCCGCCTTCCAAAAATACGGCGCTCGCTTCCTCGCCCGCGGTGGAAAAACAGAACACCTGGAGGGCACCTCACACCCCCGTAACGTGGTCATAGAGTTCGACACCATGGAACAAGCCCTGGCCTGCTACCACTCCCCAGAATACCAAGAAGCCAAATCCCACCGCAAAACCGCTGCCTTGGCAGACATTATGATCGTCGAGGGAATAGAGTAAGCTCCCCTATCCTCTCATACAAACCAGACCAGGCCTAGCCAGATCCAGAGGGGGGCTGGGACTATGGCCCAGATGAAGATGGCGGGGAAGTATTCGTAGATTTTCATGGAACTCTTCCGCTTTCTATCAGATCAACTCGAACGCTTCGGCCAAAGTTACAACGCAAGCGATTGATATGCCGAGTGTTACGAAGACACGAAGATGTTTGAAAAAAGCCAGCTCGGCCTTGGGTCTCACCGCTGAACCGTATCCTCTGCCATCCAGATAGATGCTTGTGATCATCGTAAGGAATAGCAGGAACCATAGGACAACCAGCCCCTCTGCGATCAGGACAATTGCAGGCAACATAACGACCTCCATCACTCAAAATTTTCTACGCTGAGCAAAACGGAACGCCGGACAATCTGCGTTTCAGTTTCCAGACGCCGCATTTCGACTCATAATATCTATTTCATATATATCTTTATCACAGGGTATATTTTAAGGTATATATAAAATACATCTTATTCGAGAGCCGATGGCTTACACCGCTGATATTGTTAAATGCATCAGATAGTTATGTGGTTTGGAAAAACTTGTTGAATTCAACATTCAGACAGTAGGGCATTTATGATATACGCTCGATATATCTTTGGAGCTTCGTCATGCGTTTAAATCAAGCCAGTGATTTTGCCTTAAGGCTCGTTATGCAATGCGCCATGCAACCAGACATACTTCAGCGCATCGATCAAATCGTTTTGCAGCAGGGTTTTTCTCGCGGACACGTGATGAAACTCGTTAATCAACTTTCGCGGGCGGGCATTCTGGAAACAATGCGTGGACGCGGCGGTGGGTTTAAACTGGGGCGTGCCGCAAAAGACGTCAGTGTTGGAGATGTGGTTCGCGCAGTGGAGAACGACTTTGCAGTGGTCGAATGTCTACGACAGAGCGAATGTGGAGAAATCCAATGCTGCTTTCTCCCCTCTTGCAGACTTAAGCCCTTGATGCAAAGAGCGTCTAGCGCCTTTCTAGCCGTGCTCGACGAAATGACGATCGAGGGTGCTGTGGCTGATTTGCCGATGCCAGCAGCTTTCGCATCTCAGCAAAACTAACACAAAGAAAATCTACAATATTCATGTAAATTTATATTAAGCACTTCTTGCCAGCGATTTTATCAATTCACAATTAAATCTAATTTAATAAATAAAAACTCTATTAATGACTATATTCGATTCAGTTAATCTATAGCCTGTGAGACATGTATTTCGTATCACTTCATGGCTCTTCTGTCGGATACAGCATACTTGTGTAGCGCAAAGAAATCTTAACAGATTACTAACGCGATTACTTACACTGAAGCTGCGTTTTGCTCTGCGCGGTCTTCCGTCATGGCTGTGCTCGACTGAACAACTGTCTCAGAACTGCTGTTGCTAGCAACTGTGTGAGGGTTGAAATGTGGTACAGTGAGCGTCTTCTGGGAACAACTGCACTTGCAGGCCTCGCGTTTGCCTGTCTGCTCAGCCTTCAGGTGCAACGAGCAGATGCCCAAGAAATCATAACGGGCACCATCAATGACCCACCGACTACGGTCAATGGCTCAAATGGCATGTATATTGGCTTCAACACTGATGGCACACTAAACCTATCTTCAGGTCGATCAGTCGCTATCGGACGGTTTTTAAGAGTTGGCGTCGCTAATGCTGATGGAACTTTAAATATCTCCAATGGCGCAGCCATGTTCCAAACCGGAGGAAGCTCGCTTATTGAAGTTTCTAATGGCTTTGATCGCGGCACCATCAACCTGCATAACAGCGGTGTGCTTTTTGCGCCTAACTTTGATCTTGTTTTGCGTTCTCAAGGAACCATCAATATTGGCGGAGAAGAAGGCTCAGCTGCTCTTGCCCCCGGTTTTCTCGAAGTTGACGACCTTATCATGGTCAATGGCTCCAAAATTGTCGTCAATACAACCAGCGGCGGCGGTGACCATCTGGTAGCCGATCTGATTTCCAACACACATGGGGCGGGCGAGGTTCTCTTTGAACAAGGCACTACACGTCTGTTCCGCAACAATAGCCAGTTTTCAGGGAAAATGTTCTTTGAGGAAAACGCGACAGTTGTTTTCACCGGAACCAACGCGGTAGGAAATGCTCAACTCGACTTTGTCGGCGGGAAAATTGTGACCACTGGCAGCACAACGATCAACGGCGATATTGAAGTCACAAATGTGGGGGCTTTGAATGACGCCACATTCGAAACCTCCAATAGCAATTTAACTCTTGCTGGAGACATCATCGGCAACGGCAAGGTTAGATTTGAAGGCAATGGCATAACCACGCTGACAGGCAACAACACCTGGACCGGAGGTGCCGATATTGATGGCACAGAGGTTGTTTTCTCCAACGCCTCCAATCTTGGCAGTGGCCCGATTGAGCTCAACAACGGCCACCTCACCTTCAATGGAACGACTGCCACGGTCAACAATCTGTTCGATCTGGACGGCACTTCCTCCATGGAGGTTGGATCTGGCGACACGCTCACTCTCAGCAATGATATCAGCGGCTCGGGCCGACTAAAAAAGCTAGGTGACGGAACTCTGGTTCTCGGCGGAGCAGGCAGCAATTTCAGCGGTGGGCTGGATCTGGCCGACGGAACTGTAGAGTTTGGAGCAGCGGCTAATATCGGCAGCGGTAACATCATCTACTATGGCGGTGATCTGAGCTATGTTTCTGGCTCGGATGCAACCATATCAAACACGTTCGAGATGCATAATGACGGCGATCTCGACGTACAATCCGGGCGTACTCTCACGATCACAGGCGACATCGTTGATGGTGGCAGTTCACCAGGCAAACTAACCATCGGCTCTGGCGGGACAGTTGATCTGCAAGGCACCAACACTTTCTCTGGTGGTCTTGTCGTTCAGGAAAACAGCACTATTGGCTTCTCTGACTCCGACGATCTTGGCAGCGGTTTTGTTGAGCTCGACAACGGCAACCTCACGTTCAACGGAACCACCACAACCATTAGTAACCTAATTGATCTGGATGGCACGTCCTCCATGACAGTTGGGACAGGTGATACTCTTACCGTCAGCAATGATATCAGCGGTTCCGGCCGACTGAAAAAATTCGGTGATGGAACACTCGTTCTTGGCGGAGCAGGCAGCAGCTTCAGCGGTGGATTAGATCTGGCAGAAGGCACCGTTCAGTTTGGGGCAGCAGCTAACATTGGCACTGGAAACATCATCTACTACGGTGGTGATCTGAGTTATGTCTCCGGCTCAGATGCAACCGTCGCAAATACATTCGAAATGCACAATGATGGCACACTCAACGTGCAATCCGGGCGTACTCTCACCATATCAGGCAACATCGTTGACGGCGGAGGCTCACCCGGCACGTTGACAATCGGCTCTGGCGGCACGGTCAATCTGCGAGGGAGCAATACATTTTCCGCAGGCCTTACCATTCATGAGAACAGTACTGTTGGCTTTGCAGATTCCAATGACCTAGGTACCGGCACAGTTGCACTCGACAACGGTAACCTCAACTTCACCGGAACCTCCGCAACAATCGCAAATACGATTGAACTCTATGATGATAGTAGTCTTGACCTGCAATCCGGGCGTACTCTGACAATCACAGGCAACATCGTTGACGGCGATGGCACACCGGGCTCCTTCACCATCGGCTCCGGCGGCACAGCCAACCTGCGAGGAACCAACATATTCACTGGTGGTTTGATCGTTCAGGAAAACAGCACGGTTGGCTTTACCAGTGCCAACAATCTCGGCACAGGTGCAATTGAACTCGACAGCGGTAACCTCAACTTCACCGGAACCACTGCGACCATAACCAATCTGATTGATCTGGATGGAACATCATCCGTGACAGTGGGCTCTGGTGATACCCTCACTGCAAGCAATGACATCAGTGGTACAGGGGTGCTGAAGAAACTCGGGGCAGGAACGCTGGTTCTGGGTGGAGCAGGCAGCAGCTTCAGCGGTGGACTAGACCTGGCAGCCGGTACTACACAGTTCGGAGCAGCGGCCAACATCGGCACAGGTGACGTTCTCTTTTACGGTGGTGATCTGAGTTATATTTCCGGTGCAGATGCGACCATCGCCAATAATTTCAAGATGCATGATGATGGTACGCTTGATGTGCAAACCGGACGCACTTTGACACTGACTGGTGATATCACAGATGGAGGCAGTACACCGGGGTCTCTCACCATTGGGTCTGGCGGCACGGTCAACCTGCAGGGCGACAACAGTTTCTCTGGTGGCCTCATTGTTCAGGAAAACAGTTCCATCGAATTTACTGACCCGGACCGCCTTGGGCTTGGCACAACCACCCTCAGCAATGGTAACCTGCTCTATCAGGGTACCACAGACGTCAATCTCTCAAGGATTGCTATCGCCAGTGGCACAAGCAACACAATCGACATTGATGACAATACGGTCGATCTGGAAATCTCCTCGAACCTTTCCGGTTCAGGCAACTTGTCCATCGATGGAGGTCAAACTGCTACCCTTACCGGCACCAACAGCTCATGGACTGGAGATCTTGGGGTAACCGATACCGAGTTGATCTTCAACGACGGCACCAACATCGGCAATGGTAACGTTGGAATCACTTTGAATTCCTCAACCCTGACCTACACCGGCGGCAGCACGGTCACCATCAATGAACTCGCCTTCTCCGGAGCTGGCAACGTGGTTGGTACAACCGATATAGTCGGCCAGATCAACATCATGTCCGGTTTAACGGGCTCTGATCAGGTGACCTTCACCGGTCCGGGCGAGGTCAACTTACTCGGCGACAACTCCGGTTATACAGCTGACATTGAAATCGACTCCGGTACTGTTGGTCTGGAAGGCTTTTCCGCAGCTGCCATTGGCTCCGGCAATGTGATCGTAAACGGCGGAACCCTTTTCTATCTGGGCACTGGCAGCGAAACTGTCGATACGACCAAGCTGCAGGTAGATAGCAATGACAATACCATCGACATGGCAAACGCAGGTGCAACCCTCACCTGGACAGGAGATGCTACTCCGGGTGGAGGTACCTTCCTAAAGAACGGTGCAGGTACGCTTATCCTGTCAGACGGCACTAAATCGCTGGTCAGCTCCACCATCAACGGCGGCACCATGCGGATTGGTACGTCCTCAACGGATAGTTCTACTCTGACAGGTAATTTAGCCGTGAACGCAGATGGTCGGCTCGAAGGGTACGGCACAGCCAGCGGCAGCGTTACGCTTAACGGAGGCATTATCGCACCCGGAGCGTCCTTCGGCACTATTACGCTCGGCAGTCTGGACGCGACTGGCACCGGTGGTACACTCGAAATGGAAATCGGCTCTGATCCAGTATCTGGAATGGCAAACGCGGATCAGATCCAGATCCTCGCAGGTGGCAGCGTTGACCTAAACAACGTGGCCCTTGATCTCATCAGTGTTTCTGGCCCAACCCCAGTTAAGATCGGCGATGAGTTCGTCATTATCGACAACCTGTCCACTCCAGATACAGAGCCTCCGACAGGCACGTTCGACTCCGTGAACCATGACATGTTCATGCTGGATGTGAACGTGCTCTACGGTATTCCGGGTGGTGATGCAAACGACGTTGCAATCCAGTTCATCCGAAGCTCCAACAACTTCAATGGCCTGGCAGATACACGCAACGAGCATTCAGTCACTCTGGCATTAGACACCATCAATGAAAGCGGCGATCTCTTCACACAGCTTGCTCCCATGAACAACGCTCAGATTAATGCTCTTCTCGACCCACTCGCCGGTGAAATCAACGCTTCAACCCGTGCCATCCTTCTTGCAGACAGCCGCTTCCTGAGACAAGCGGTGAATGACCGCCTTTACAAGGCCCACAGCGCATTTGCCTCAGAAGTGGATGACGACACAGTTTCCCGAAAAGTTGGCCCCTTTGAAATGTGGGGACAGGTCTACGGCAGCTGGGGTCAATTCTTCTCTGATGGCAATGCCCGCACCACAGGCAGAAGCGTTGGCGGTGTTCTGGTTGGTGTTGATGCGACTTACTTTGACATGGTCCAGCTGGGTGTGGTTGCAGGTTTCGGCAGAACCTCCATCGACATCAGCTCCATCGATGCGTCATCTGACAGTGACAGCTACAGTGTCGGCGGCTACGCCAGTGCCAATCCAATCAACAACGTCAAACTGCGCGGAGGTGTTGCCGGTACTTGGTACAACATTGCAACTAATCGCGATGTAAGCCTCTTCCCGGAAGAAACACTGTCATCTGACCAGTTCGCTGGTTCTGTGCAAGTGTTTGGTGAGCTTGGATACACGTTGGAAAGCACCTACGGCAATCTGGAGCCTTTCGCAGGAGTTGCTTATGCTTACCTCTCCGGTCCCGGTTTCAATGAAACCGGCGGCGCAGCAGCACTCAAAGCAGATGGGCAATCCAACTCTCTCACCTTCCTGACGCTGGGAACGCGCGGCGAGTTTGATCTATCCAGTTACCTTTATGGGGATACAAGCTTTGTTGGCCTCGCAGCCTGGCAATACTCTTCTGCTGATACGCTCGATTACACCCAGAGCTTCATCGACAGCGGCAACCCCTTCACCGTCGCCAGCGTCCCGATCGCCCGCAACGTGGCCCTGATCGAAACAGGTCTCCAGTCCAACCTCAGTGATCACATCCAACTCAACATAAACTACTACGGCCTCCTCGCCGACCAAGCCGTAGACCACGGCGCCAACGCCCGACTATTCGTGCAATATTGAGGAAAAAGGCAACTAGAAGAACGTTTTTAGCCAATTTGAGGTTACTGACGTCGATTTGAACGCTAAGCAAGAGAGCGTTGTTAGTGTTCACGAATACAACCACCTATCATGTGATAGGTGGGCGGATGACTTTTCCTTTTTCGTTGATGACTTGGACGCTGGCCCATTGTTCGACTGAGAATAAGGCCTTCCATTTTTCTTCTATGCGTGCACGGTTTACGTTTGCTTGGGAGAAGTTTGCGTTGGTGAGATCGGCGTCGTCGAAGACACTGTCCGTTAACAAGCAATAGCTCAGGTCGGGGCCGTGTGTACTTGATTTCCCGATCAGACCACCACTGTTTTTCATGCCCCGGAAATAAGCTCCGCTTAGATCCAGCTGAATGCTTCTATCTTTCTTTTTGAGCAGCTTTCTCAGCTCAGACACCTTCTGCACTGATGCAATCAACTCCCCGCGGGCACGAGCGTGTTCTTTGCCCGCCATCAAGTTTGAGCGTTGTGCAGAGCTCGTGCTGCGAATATGAGCGGCCAGAAGTTGTAGCACATCCTGAAAGTGTTCATTTGGATTGGACTTAGCGATTTCAGAAAGGATCACGACACCGGCTTCACGCAGAGCACCATTCCCTGATTCAAGGAGTTCTGCGGCTTTGGTGAACTGTCCCAAAACATAGTTACGCCGTGTTGCCTTAACTGCTGCGAAAGCTGAACTGGCGATATATGCGAGCAACAAAAACGCTGGAATTGCGACAAATACAGTAAAGAGTGCGCTCAGCCCTGCTGCAACATTGTAAAATACAGATGTTTGCTCAATTGGGGTGTAAGGCACGCCTTTGGGGACAGGCAACTGACTTCTAAACGTTTCAATCTTACCACCCGCAAGTACGACAAGGTTGCGCACCATGGAATACTCATCAGGAATGAGATTGAGATAGTCACAAATCAAATAGGCTGGAATTGTCAGAAACCCGAGGGTTACCAGGATCACAGCAATACGGAAACTATGCTTCATTGGAAAAATGCCTGTCTCGAAAAATAAAATTCCTACCAGTGACATGCCTTGCGAAGAGGCGGCAGCATGTCCTGAAGGTTTGCCAAGTCGAATAGGTAGGCACGGGAGCCTTTGTCTGACACAACATCAAGCTGCACTCGATCCACATGCGCCCATCGATTAATGTGTGCGATGCTGGTCAATCCGCGTGGGCTGATAAGAATGCGTTTGCTCTCCGCGCTCTGCCAAACATCGTTGTCGATGCGCTGATCGCGAAGCATGACGCGGATTGGAACCCGGCGTTTAGCGTGAGGTTCATTGAGTACCAAGGCAACTGTTGTGATGTCTTCAACACACGATAACAGCAAGATTGCGGGTTTCTCTTGGATACCTGCATCAACAGATTGCAATGCTTTCATGCTGAGATAAACGTTGGTTTCACCCGGTTGAACAACTGGTTGTTGTCCCTCCTCAGTTTGCAATGCCTGCGCCTTCTCTGGGATTGCCCCATCGCGTTGCTCCAGAGGTTGAGCGGGGATGCTCTCTTCCTGAATCTCATCCCATCTGAATATTGCTGGATGTCCTATTGCACCAAAGCGAAACTGCCAGTTGAGGTCCCCTGATGATCGCATCCGCTCCATTGCTTTCGCCTGCCGCTCCAAACGGCCTGCTGGTGCGTTTACATTCTCAACAAATTCTGGGTTGGGTTCTCCTGCAGATAACACCTCAAGTGGGGTTTCAAGCAACTGGTCAAAGCATGACAGACGATTAACCCGGCCAATGGTGAGAGTGCATTTTTCAACCATTCTCTTCTCCAGGGCAATCGTCTCTGCAAAGGAAGTCGATGATAAAAAAATACTCGTAGGAACAGCTACTATGCCGGCCAGAGCCGCTGCAAAAATTGGGTGAGCAAACCTGCTAGTTCTCATGGTCGAACTCCATTGTTTGACAATTGAATTTGCTCAGTTTGTTGGCGAGCGTGCGTTTTGGAATTTTCAAAAAATCCGCCATTTTGCTGCGATCCCCTTCGAATTGGGAATACACGTTTCGTAGCAAGTCTAGTTCGAAGTTTGAGACAACCGTGCGAAGTCCTTGCTCTGCCAGCAAGAGGCCGTCATATCCCTTCTCACTTGCAACAGAACTGATCTGATTGTCGGAGGCAACGACAGCAGGGACTTGCTCATTCATGGCTTGTTTGAGAATGCTGCCTGAAATTTCGTCAGTGTCGAGAGCAAGAAAGACAGCCTTGATCATGCAGTTTTGCAGTTCACGAACATTGCCTTTCAGCTCAGCGGCTTCCAACACGGCGATGGCTTCTTCACTCAGAGTTTTGGAAGTGTCTCCGTTGCTAACCGCAATCTCCTGCAGGAAGTAACGTGCAAGATAAACTCTATCACCCTCACGGCGTCGCAATGGTGGTACGTCAATAGTGAGCTGTGTGATACGGTAGAAAAGATCTGCCCGGAACTTCCCCTCTTCAATCGCCTGTTTCAAGTTCACATGGGTGGCACAGATGAGCCGGAAATCAACGGCTTCATCCTTACTCCCCCCCAATGGACGGAGTTTCTTCTCCTGAAGAATGCGCAGTAATTTGACCTGAAGATCAACGGACAGATCACCAATCTCATCAAGGAACAACGTTCCGCCAGAAGCTCGTTTTACGAGACCATCTCTGTTTTCAATTGCCCCGGTGAAAGCTCCCTTTTTGTAACCAAACAACTCACTTTCAATGAGGTTCTCTGGCAAGGCGGCTATATTTTCTGCAATAAAAGGTCCCTCGGAGAACTGAGAGAGCCGGTGTAAGGAGCGTGCAACGACTTCTTTGCCTGCTCCTGTCTCTCCTTGCACTAATACCGCGTATTTGTTCTGCGCGTATTGCGCTATTTTCTCTCTAACCTGGATGATCTGCGGCGAACGTCCCACAAGACTATCTGACAGCATGGAGTCGACCTGACCCTTTTGATGCTTCGACTTTTCAACCTGCGTTTCCTCTGTTTTCTGCAGGTTTTCTAAAGAGTGAAGCAAAGGAGACAGGTGGAAATAAGAGCGCCACAAGACATGCAGTGTGTGGTGCTCCTCTTGAAGTCTTGGAGCGCTGCCCGCTGATACGAGCAGGAAAACGTAGACCTGATTGTGAGTGTTCTGTCCTTCTGTCGTTTCAAGCAGTATCCGATGGGCAACGAGAGCCCCATGACGGCAGAATAGAGCTGTGCTTAGATCTTGGGCTTTTGCAGAATTCGGCGTTTTCCCAAAATAGAATGGCTCTGTCTGCAGGACATCCAGTTCACGAAAGCGCTCAGTGCCGACTTCGTTGTCAAGCTGCGGAAGCCGGGCAACTGGCAGCCCACCATCGCACGCAAAAGGTATCAGTTTGCGACCAGTGATATCTGGCAGGTACACAGCGATGGCTTGTGCTTTGGTTGATGCTAGTACAGTCTTCAACATCACTGCGCGCAGTTCATTTTCTGACCTGCACGTCATCAATGTCATCAGAGCGTCTGTTGTAGAAGGTGCCTCCATACCAATACTAAGACGCCTCTTCTAAAGCTAACTCTTCAGCTGGTTCCTCTTCAGCATCTGCCTCATAGGCTGCTGCGAAAGTGAAACCATCCTCTCCTTCCGGGCTGTCGATGGTAATCGCGGAAATTTGCTCACCGCGATGACCAGCTTCCAACAACTCAATAGAGAGCGTAGGCAGCAACTGGCGTTGAATAACCTGATCGACAAGACGGGCACCATTAGAGGCCACACGGCACATTTGCGTGACCCGCTCATAAGCCTCCTCACTGATGGAAAGCGTAACCTTCTGCGTGTCCTTCAGGAGCTGGATAAGATCTGCAAGGCGCATTTGCACAATGTCAGCCAATACTTGCTCAGATAGAGGCAGGTAAACCAAAGGCTCCATGCGCGCGAGAAGCGCTGGCTTAAAGTGCTGCGCGAACAGTGGTGTGAGAGACTTCAACATAGAGCCATGACTTGGGACCTGACCATCTTCGGCATTGGCAACCCAGTTTTCAATCTGGTCTGAGCCAAGATTGCTGGTCAGGAAAAACACGACATTGCGGCAATCGATGAGGCGCCCTTCCCCATCTGCAAGCTCGCCCTTATCAAAAGCCTGATAGAACAGGTTAAGCACGTTAGGGTCGGCTTTTTCCACTTCATCAAGCAGTACGACGGAGTAAGGCTTCTTGCGAATGGCTTCTGTCAGAACACCACCTTCGCCATAGCCGACATATCCGGGTGGGGAGCCGATCAAACGGGAAACCGTATGACGTTCCTGATACTCCGACATATTGATGGTGGTAATGAACTCTTCGCCGCCGAAGAGCCTCCGCGAGACCTCAAGGGCTGTCTCTGTCTTACCTATGCCAGAAGGTCCGGCCAGGAAGAACACGCCGAGCGGTTGACCCTTCTTGTGCAGATCAAGCCGTGACGCACGCAAGCGAGCCTCAATGGCATCAATGGCGTGGTCCTGACCCTTGATGGCTTTCTTCATAGTTTCAGCAAGGGTCAGGAGACGATGGTAATCATCCTGCACCATGGAATTGATCGGAATACCTGTCCAGTCGCTGATGATTGCAGCAATCTCTGAGGGTCCAACTTCTACCGAAATGAGCGGCTCGGCCCCTGCTTCCGCTATGAGCGCATTTTTGTGACAGGCAAGGTTTGTGCGCACTTGCTCCAAGGCATCTTCGTCGAGTGTTTCTGGCAGTTTTTGGAACAGATCTTCACGAGCTGAAATAAAGCTTTCAGCTAAGGAAACCTGAGCATCAAGACGCTGTGAAAGCTCTGCTTTACGCGCTTCAAGCTCATTTAACTGGTCTGCGATAGCGTGGAGACGCTCTAGTTGCTCAGGCTCCAATGGACCTGTGTGTTGATCGCGTTCCAGGCCCTCTCTTTCCCAACTCAACGTTTGAAGGCTCTGCTCAACATCTTGCAGCTCAACTGGCGGCGTATTTGCCCCGGCTCGAACGCGAGCACAGGCCGTATCTAGAACATCAATTGCTTTGTCAGGAAGCTGACGGCCAGTGATGTAACGTGCGGCCAGACGAACGGAAGCACCAATCGCTTCTTCAGTGATGTAGACACCATGCGCGTCTTCGTAGGCTTTTTTAAGCCCGCGCATGATGATGATTGCCTCATCAATGGTCGGTTCATCCAACTTCACCAATTGGAAGCGACGGGTCAGGGCCGGGTCTTTCTCAAAGTACTTTTTGTATTCAGACCACGTTGTTGCGGCAATTGTTTTCAGCTCGCCTCGGGCCAACGCAGGCTTTAAAAGGTTCGCAGCATCGGAACCACCTTGATCACCACCAGCACCGATTAGAGTGTGTGCTTCATCAATAAACAAGATGATCGGCTCAGGACTGGAGCGAACTTCATCAATGACGCCTTTCAAGCGCTTTTCAAACTCACCCTTCATAGAGGCACCAGCTTGTAGTGCTCCGATATCCAGCCCCCAAAGGGAGACATTGGCGAAATCTGCTGGCACGTCACCATTTGCAATGCGTAGTGCAAGACCTTCTGCTAGCGCGGTTTTACCGACACCAGCTTCGCCAACACAAATTGGGTTGTTCTTACGGCGACGGCACAAAATCTCGATGATCTGACGGATTTCATTGTCCCGGCAGAAGATCGGATCAATTTGTCCATCTTTCGCCAGCTGAGTGAAGTTCGTACCGTATTTTTGAAGGAAGCCGTCAGCCCCCTCTCCGGCACCTGATGTTGCTCCCGGCACGGCACGGTGATCTTTTTCGAAAGACCCAGCCGTCAACGCTTCGAAATCACGCAGCAAAACGTCGGGAGAGATCCGCTCCAGCATTGGGTAGTAGTCCATCTGCATATAGCGGCCACGTTCATTGAGCAGCGCAATAAGAACAGCCCCCGAGCGGACAGTTTTTTCACCTTGCTCAACGGAGGCAATCAACCATGCATCTTGCAAAAGGTCTTGAAGCAACGGTGAAAACGTTGGTGTGCGATCAGCTTCAACTCGGCGATATCTGTTGAACGTCGCGCGAAGAGCCTCGTTCAACTTGTCTGCGTCCACATTCTGGCTTTGTACGAGTAACCTAATGTCTACTGCAGGTTGTGAAACAAGAGAAATGAGGAAATGCTCAATTGTCACTTCCTGATGTGAGTTCGAAACGCACAGGCTGGCGGCTTCTTCTATTGCCTGACGACAGCAAGGGTTGAGACGCTCAATCAGCGCCTTGATTTCCAGTCGAGCCATACTCGATCTCCAAAAAATTAAAGCATTTCACGCAGCTGAGTGACGACCCCGTCGGTGTATTGGTCTATCTGCCAATAAAACCCCGCGTAGGTCAGTGCGCATAAAATTAAAAGGCTAATCCAAACAAGAGAAACAGGCGTATGCCAATGAACAACATGCGCTTTCTCAATCACTTTGCTCTCTGATTGACCAAGTTCGAAATTCCCCTCACCCCGCTCCTGCCGGATGACGTGGTGAACATCACGCATGATTTCTTCGAGCTGCAGCTTGCCATTGTGCATCACTCGATACTTGCCTTCGAAACCAAGCCCAAGCAGCAGATACAGGAACTCAATCAACTCAATGTAGCGAACAGGATCCCGCATCAAACGGCTGAGAACGATAAAGAATTTCTCTCCACCCCAGGTTTCGCTATGAAACAGCGCCAACAAGCTTCGTTCAGACCAGTCTGAGTTCTGTCCCCAGGGAGAGCACATCACTGCTTCATCAATTGCAGAACACAGGCAATAGCGGTGCGCCAAAATGGTGGCACGATCAAATCCTTCGCGCTGGAGCTCTAGCTCAAGAGATTCAATCTCAGCCCGAACATCTTTGTGCAGGTAGTCTAACTTGTTGTTTTCAGAAACTTCCGGAATGCGTGAGATCAAGGCAAGCAATGACTGGCTTGCATCAATGATCTTATTGATGCTGTGCCCGCGCATGGGGAAACTGATGTGTTGCACCGGCCTTGGAGAAACATCCTTCAAGTTCTGAGGTACTGTTTCGGCACTTGCAATTGGCGCCTCTTCAACAACTTCAGGATCACCAGAGTCAAACAGGTTTGCGACTTCACTCATTATGTTGTCCTTTCATTGCGAATAGCCCAGAATTGCAGCTGCAAATCAGCGAATTCACCCGCAATATGGAAGGCAAAACCACTCGCGTTCTCAATGTATTGCCAACCTGCAGAGTTGGCATCCAACTGGAAGTACGAGAACCCTGCATGGTAAGGCAGTTGTCGCGGTGGAGAAGGAAGTCTCTGAAGCACGACACCTGGCAAATGCAGATGGATCAACTCGCGAATTCGCTCAATGGAAGACACTTTGGTTTGCGCCGGGAATGACTTTGCAAGCTCTTCCAGCTCCATACTGGCTTTCACGGCAACAACAAAAATTGCTGAGTTTAGAAGCGAACGATCACTAAGCGGAGACGTGATGATGCCGTACTTCTGCTTGTTCAACGGCAGTGCGATGGCATTTGCTTCAAAGATGGTCGATAGCGACTGGCGTAAAGAGCTGATCACAGGATCGAAGCAAACCTGCGGTTCTTCATGATGATAGGCAGGCCATGTCGTTGGCATGCGTTGTTCATGCGTGAACGTTGCTAGCTCTCCAGCTGCACCGGAGAACATCTTGTAAAGCTCTTTTGGATGCACTCCTTTGAGGGTGGACATGTGCCGAAATTCTGGCCACAAGCGGTTGATCGTTTGCAACATCAGGAAGTCGGAAACATCTGAAACGCCACGTTGACCCGGTGTTCCCATACGACTTGAAATGTGGGAGGCTCGTTGGCGCAACAGTCCTACGAGGTCATCCAATGTTTTGCGCAGGCGAGGCTGAGCATCAATGGTTGAGGCCATTGGCAAAAACTCATCATCCAACACCACACTGCCATCAGAGTTCTTGTTCCGGATACGTGTCAGCGGAAGACACGTGAAAGCAGAACGATCTTCGCGCTCCAGCATCAATCGCAACCGATATTGAGCCACATCGACCAGAAACGCCTCTGAATCTGAACTGGTGTTGTTGCGAACATCCTGAGAAAACGCACGCATTCGGGTCGCATCCTGAGGATTGAGGGGATCTTCAACTTCAGGAACGCCATTTGAACGCAACGGCAAAGCCAGATAAACCGTCTGCCCGACAACGTTTTCACCGCTCACATCCAAAGGTGCAGGCGCCATTGTTTCGCCAGGCACATCAATCGTTGTACCGTCAGGGAAAATTCCCAACGCATAGTCAACCAGCAACTTACCGTGCAGCAGGCTTTCCTTGTTGATCTCCAACCGGCTTACCCCGTGCTGATAAGGATCAATCGCCTCGCTGCGAGAGCGGATAAGATGTTCTAAATATCGTTGTTGCTGCTGAAAATGGTGGGGCTTCAAAAACAGGCCATCCCGCCAAATTACATGGTTTCGCAGTGACATAATCTAAATAAACCTATTTGCTCTCAAACCTACCGATGAAGGTTCGTGATAATTTTTTTTCTGCTGATGACAGCAAGCAGCTTGTAAGTTTCTCCCTTGGGCTTGACCTGCTCGACGACGCGCCAATCGACTTTCTCAGGCTTCGCGTAGCCGCCTACAAGGCCAATGAAGACCGTGTCTTCATCCAACTCAAGCTCACTCACGACCTTGGATTCACCGGGCATGACCTGAACCTCCTTCACATCAATGAAGGTGGTTCCAAGAGCGTTCTCGTAGTCTTCGGTTGCCTCTTCAAAAGACGACTGCAGCAACTTGCCATCGTCACCCAGTTGGAAGACCCAAACATCAATCGGCACGCTCTCGCCCAGATCATTCTTGTTCGATCCTGGTTCTGAGAAGATGGTCACATCAATCAGTGTCGGCTGGTCCTTAGGCTCTCCAACCGGAATGCCTGGATCCATGACAACCTTGAAAACCTTCTCAGGAATTTTCTGTGCTTCGCATGCACTCAACGCCAGCAGAGCAGCTAGTGCAAAGGCAAGATGTGAGCTCTTTCGCAGGAGCGCGTTTAGTGTCCAACCCCAGTTCATCGTATGCCTACCGCCTCATTCTTCTCAAAGCTGGACACCCTCAAATCTTCGCTAGCCATCAAACGTCACTCAGCTGCATACAGTTGCTGGCTCCGCATTTCGCGATCATAAACTTGCCGGAAGACCTCCCAGAACATGCGTGTCAGCCCGCGCTGACGACCGGACCGCATTTCATGGTAGTAGTGCTCGTACATCTGCCAATTCCAGCCATCCAGATCGCCTGTGCGAGGCGCATGCCCCTTGTAGCGCGCAAATCGCTTCTTCAGATTTTCTGGAGAAAGGCCCAGGAGAACCGCTTCCAAAGCTTCATCAGCAGCAACACGGCTGGCTTTCTCATGCAGCTCAATCTGCATCAAACTTTCTTCAATGGCAGACGGTGCGTTTAAATGAACTGGGCTCTGAACAAGCAGCAGGTCCTCAATCGCTTGTTCAGGGCTTTGAGCCAGCCGGATCGGATTGTCTTCCACCGGGTGCAGGTGAGTGTCGTTCATTGACGAACGGTCTTCCCACTGCTGCGTATGAATGGCCATCAACCCAGCAATTGCCGTTTTCAAGGCTGCGCCAACATCCTGAGTAATGCGGTTCGCCTCAGGCAAACTCATGTCGCCAGCTGGCAGTCCCAATGCTGTCAGAAGAGGTCGAAGCACCACATGATCTACCATGCCCTCTTCTCCCGTTTCTGAGAGAGCAACAGAACCATGCCACCTTTCGGTCTCCTGAATATCGCTGACCAACATTTCTTGCCCGCCTGAGTTCGTCAGAGACTCAAGATAACTGTCCATATCCGGATCAACCGGCTCTGTACCTGTATTGGTCATTGTATGGTTTCCTTTTGCTTGGGGCATGATCATCAAACGGTGATGTGCTTGAGGATCATCCACACCCAGTGCCTTACCGCTGTTTTCAGGCTGTAGCCCCAGAGTGCTCAACAAGTCCTCGTCCAACTCTTGTTGGTCGGGCTTGCTGTCATGATTTAGTTGAGAAAGTGGGTCTTGGTTGCCAGGCAGACCTTCGTCATCCTGCTGATCAAGAACCTCTACAGGATCACATGCAAGGGCGCCTGCCCGCTGATTGCCTGCGAAGAAATCCTCACTCAGGTCGCTCTCTAACCGGTCCGCGAGGATGTATTCGATGTTATCTTGTGTGTGCTCGTCTTCATCCTGCAAGCGTCCAGACACAATTGTGTCTATGGCTGCAAACCGGCCAGCCCATTGCTCGCTTTGGTCTTCCAGCTCGCTGCCTTCCGCAACCACATACGTGGTCAACTTGAAGGCCCCGACCTTCCAGATATCACCGTCAGAGACACGGAACCGTTGACCTGTTGGGATCGGCCGATTGGAGCCATTTACGATAATGCCTTCATCGCTCACGGCTTCGGCACAATAAACACCATCTTGGAAAAACACACGTACATGTTCGCGAGAAACAGAACTGCGGCGATCCAACAGTTGCCAATGACATTGTTCACCAGAACCAATGTTTCCGCCTGCCTTGTCAAACGTCGCAGTGGCTTTACTGCCGTTCTCAAGCGTGGAGGTATTGTTGATGACCAGGACCAGTTTCATACTACCCTCCTACAACCGCGCGGAGATCAGGACTTCGCGCGAGCGTCCATCACCCTTGTCAAGAAAGGTTGACCAGCCCAGTCGTCCTTCGTACTCGTCAGTAAGCATGACCGGAGAGGCCTGATTTTCTGCCAGTTCCAATTTGATGTCGTAGGCATGTTGATCACGCAGCATGAACTCCACCAGATCCCTCAGGGCCTTGTAATCTCGCCCGTGAGGAAGGAAATCCTGAAAACGTTCAAAGCTCAAATTCTTGATGAAGATATTGAATTTGCTCGAGATATCCGAGACACTATCGCCAATTATCGTGTCTTCACCCAGCAACATGTTGTGCTGCCCCAGTTCCGAGCGTTGTCCTTCGGGGATATCAACCCTTCGCTGAACCCACTCCTCCACTTCCACCTCTTTGTGAAAAAAGGAGTGAGATACGACACTTGCAATCGCGGCAGGTGACCGATTACGAGACGCCAGAACTCCAGCGAACGTGAGCAAGCGCGCCCAGTTGATAGGCGATTTGTGGCGAGACTCCTGATCTGACAATCCAAAAACGCAAAACACCCATTGAGAGAATGGGTCCAGCGCACCCGGCTCGTAACGCACATAGAAGCGGTACTTGCGCATGGAGCGGTGTAAAAGGCCGACCAGGCGGTTATGGAAGAAGTCAAAGAACCCCTTCATCAAGGAGCCTTGTGCATCGTATTTGGCTATGACCTCTTGATAATAAGAGGGTAATGGCGAGCTTGACCCGTGCAGGCCGAGAAACGTCACTTCCATATTGAAATCGACATAATCGACCGGTTCGACGTCACCCCGTTGATTATCTTGCCTTTCAATGCTGGCAATGTCAGAAAGCGGAAAGCCAAGCGAATGCATGACGCTGAAGTTGATCTTCTCATCTTTCGGCAAAAGATGCGTACCAACTTCAGTGCGCTCATCATAACAACGCTGGATCAGCTCAACAGCTTGGAAGAATGACCAGCTGCGAGCGTTAAACTGTAGGTCGCCTCTTAGATCAGAGGTTGTCGCCCAATTTTCGCTGGCCATTGATAGACTTCATTATTTTGTGTTCCATTCACGATGAGTTCGTGGAACGAATTGACACTTGAATAGAGAGAAAAGAATTCTGCGAGCACACTGCAGAACAAGAACATCTCGCCCTCGCTCTGGAACGCATCTTCGCTGAGAGACATGACAGTCTTCAAACCTCGAACTGCCTGCCCTCGAAACAACTTGTCGACCGGTTTGGTTTCGATTGAAATGATGCCATCAATACGTTGCTTGCTGACACGCTCGTCCTGCCGGTTCAGACGAGCCTGAAAATCGTAGGTCGCAATCACGGTCTTCAGGGCTTCTTTTTCAAGCAACGAGACGTAATTGAGGGAAAGGTTGGAGATCAGGTTCCAATACAGCGATCCATCCAACGGCGGGTAGACTGGCGCACTGGGCTGGTTCAGATTCTTAAATGTCACAAAGCTTGGTGTTTCGCCGGTTGGCTCACACACATCACCTGCACCGAGCTCCATGGCATGATCAGGATGAAAACACTTTAGATCCGCAGAGAGAACTTCATGTTCTGGAATTGCGCGCTCATTATCATGACGCACGAATGATACAAGATGCTCCATACCGCGTTTGCCCAACGCCTCACGAAGTCTCAAACGATAATAAATCTGAGTGAGTCCGTCCGCACGCTCAACTTCATGATGGAAGGATTCAAACGAGGGGTACTCACGCAGATGAGAGCCACTCGTAGGGTCTTTCGCTGCACGCCAGCTCATGATGCGGTCGATGGAGAAGATGTCTATGGCGCCACGACTATTTGCTGTCGGCCGGATTGGATACCGCATCTGGCTATGGTCGATTTTCATCGGCTCGGCATCATAGGAAAACAGGTTCACTGCCGGAACGCAGTATAGGCGGAAGGTTCCGGGGCGTACTTTCACATCAGGCGGCAATGGCCTCGAAAAGGTTAGCTCCAATGAGAAGTCTGTTTCTTCGCGGTTTCGGAAGAACGGCTCTAGCCCATCAATGTCATAACATTGGAATTTCGCAGGAAAGACGAAGTATTCCTGTAATAGCCTGTACCCTTCATAGGCGGAATTTTCATTGGGCAACAGTGCTTCAGTGCCGCCAAAGCCACCTGGCTGCAATGCTGAAACTGGAAGTTTGTAGCGGGTAGTTTCATCTTCAGTGTCACCATCAGCACGAAAGCAAACCGTGACATCTTTCAGGTATCGTCCCATCCACAAATAAAGCATCTGGGCAGCGACCTCATCGCCAGCAATCCATAGACGCAGATCATTAAAACTCAGCCGGGACAGAGGCAGGCCTGACAACGTCTGGAACTGCAATGTCAGAACAGTGCTTTCACGAGAACGCTGAACATCCTGACTTACGATATCGAGCGGATAGACAGTCACGTCTGCTGTTGTCTGAAAGGGGCAGACAATACCATCCACAGGGCGTGACAAGATCTGCGATCCCGACGGCAGCACCTGACGCTCTGTAATCGCCTTTTCGACGGGAACCATCTGCATGAGTGTGGTTGATGGAAACGCCCGCAGAAAATTTGGAATAAGCAACTGAACGAGTGAGTGGGTAAGCTCTGGAAGCTCATCATCCAGCTTTTCGCGCAGTCTTGACGTTAAAAACGCAAAGCCTTCCAGCAACCGTTCCACGTCCGGATCCGTGGAGGCATCAGACAAATATTTTGACAACCGCGGATTGCGCTCGGAAAAAAGCCGACCGCTCTCACGCAGATAAGTCAATTCATCTTGAAAGTATGAAGCTTTCACAGCTGGTTGCCTGCTTGACTAAACAATATGAGCGACATGCCCATCTTTCATAAGAATATCGATTTGCACCTGCTCTCCCTGGCTTAAAGCTGGCATGAGCAGAGTTGCCTTGAACCGCAGTTCTAATGGGCGGTCTGGGTCACGAAGAAAATGGACGGATCGCACCTGAACGCGCGGTTCATATTTTTCAATGCATTGACGGATAGAGGCCGCAATATGTTGCGTAAGGTCGTTTGTCGCCACGCTGGACAAGTTAAAATCAACCAGCCCTAAATCTGGTGTGGCAGCAGAAGCCCCTGCTCTCGCATTCAACAGCTTGGCTAGATGACGCTTGATAGAGTTTACTTTTGCTTCCAACAGATCGATGTTCTGAGGAGGAGAAATCTCCTCCTCATCAGCAATCAAACGTTCAAACAAACTGCCACGCGCCGTACGAAGCCTGCTGTCCCAAACAACTGGTTCATCGCGCTTTCTCATGGGCAGCCCTTAGCTATCCTTGTCCAGCTTACCAACGAGCGACAATTCAAAATTCGCCCCCATGTATTTGAAGTGCGGACGCACTTTCAAAGACACCTGGTACCAACCCGGATCACCTTCAACATCAGAGACGATAACCTCTGCTGCGCGCAGTGGACGACGTGAACGCACATCTTGAGGTGGGTTTTCCTGATCAGCCACATACTGGCGGAGCCATGTATTGAGTTCACGCTCCAGATCTTCACGCTCTTTCCATGACCCAATCTGTTCGCGCTGCAGCACTTTAATGTAGTGAGCAAGGCGGTTGACGATCATCATGTAAGGAAGCTGGGTACCAAGCTTATAGTTGGTCTCCGCTTCTTTACCTTCCTTCGTGTTCTGGAAGATCTTCGGCTTTTGCGCAGAGTTTGCGGAGAAGAACGCCGCATTGTCTGAGCCTTTGCGCATGGTCAGCGAAATGAAGCCTTCTTCGGCAAGCTCAAATTCACGGCGATCTGTAACCAGCACTTCCGTTGGAATTTTTTCTTCGAGCTGACCAAAGGCCTCAAACACATGTACCGGCAAGTCGTGAACAGCACCACCTGATTGCGGACCAATGATATTTGGACACCAACGGTACTTAGCAAAACTCTCTGTCAGGCGTGTTGCCATCAGGAAAGAAGTGTTACCCCAGAGATAACTCTCATGCTCTTCTGTCACGTTCTCATTATAGACGAACGCATCAACCGGATTTTCTTCCGCATCATACGGCATGCGAAGCAAAAAGCGCGGGCATGTCAGACCAACATAGCGGGAATCTTCACTCTGGCGGAAGCCCATCCACTTGCGGAAACGCGGTCCTTCATAGATGGAGAACAGATCTTTCTGCGCTGGCAGATCCACGTACTCATCAACGTCGAACATCTTAGGACCAGCTGCCGCAATAAACGGAGCATGAGCCATTGCACCAACCGAGGCAGTAAACTGAAGCAGTTTTACATCACGAGCGCCGGGTCCGAAGTCATAGTTCGCAATCATCGCGCCTACAGGCTCACCACCAAACTGACCATATCCACTGGAGTAGACATGCTTATAAAGGCCAGACTGCACAACTTCCGGGCTGGTCTCAAAATCTTCCAGCAATTTGTCTTTGGAGACAGAAAGCACGTCGATCTTGATGTTCTCACGGAAATCCGTGCGGTCAACCAGTAGCTTCAGACCACGCCAGGCAGACTCAAGTTCTTGAAACTTTTCGTCATGCAGAACTTCATCAAGCTGAGCAGATACTTTAAGGTCCAACTCCGCAATCATACGGTCAACCAGCACTCGATTGATCCGTTGGTCAACTTCCTGGCTCGCAAGGAGGTCAGAAATAAACGCTTCAACGCCCTTACGCGCTATGGAATAGCTTTCTTCGTCTTCCGGGCGAATGCGGGTCTCTTCCATGATCTGGTCAAGAAGAGAAATCGCGGCCCCCGAACCGGCAACATCTGGCTGGCCGGTAGAAGCTGATACATCTACCATGTCATCACATCCATGTTTTTACTTTGAAATGTACTTGCGGATCAAAACAATCGAGTTCCGCAGTCGTGTATAAAATCTTTTGATAATGACTTAGCGTCAGCTGTTCTCATCTTGAGAAGAAACCACCGCATCCAACTCTGAAAGAAGCTTTTCACGCTGTTCTTTATCTTGCAGCAACTGCTCCAACCGGTTGCGGAACGCAGGAATGTTTCCAAGCGGTCCTTTAAGAGCAACCAGAGCCTCACGCAAATCGATTAGCTTTTTAAGTTCAGGGATTTGCTTGACGATAGAATCTGGTTCGAAGTCCTTTAGTCCTTCAAACTTCAGATTGACGGCAAGTTGGGCGTCCTCTTCCTCAACAAGCGTATTTTTGACCGTTAGCTCACGCTCCAGCCCGGCTTCTTTCATCACCGATGCAAATGTATTCTTATCAACTGAGAGCAATTCGCGCTCTTCAAGAGGCGTATCGTCTTCTTTGCCGTTGTAATCACCCAACATGACAAGACGCAACGGCAGTTCGACTTCTTCCTGTTGGTCACCAGTTGCCGGAACATAGCGAATGTTAATCCGCTCTTTGGGTGCAACAGAACCTTCTTTGCCAGCCATTAGCCTTCCCCACTCTTCTTAATAAATCTGAAAACAACTTAGAAACTACCTAAGATTGTACTTAAATTTAAAATTAAAAACTTTAGCGCCAATTCGACTCTAAATTTTCATTAGGCCTATCGGAAAGAAAAACAGACGACAACCCAAAAGTAAAACTTCCGTTATTAGACTTTAGTAATATTGATTAGCAAAGTAAATATTTCGAGAAAAAAGATTACATTGCCTGAAAATGCGATTCGACCTGATTAATACGAACCAGAGAAACGTAATGATAATTAGAGCTCTCTCAATAATCAAAACTATACTATTATCGATTTTTAAATTAACTACATCATATATATTTATAAGCTCAATATTTCTAATTTTACTCGTTTTAAGTGTATTTTTGTTCAGGGATTTCATATTTTCCTTTGAGACCTCAGGCGAAAGAAAATTAATCTATAGCGCTCTTGCGATGGCAGTGTTTTCCATAATTTGGGGCGCCAGTAACTTAATTTATGTAAGCATAAAGAAGAAAAAAGGTGATTTGAGTAAAAATAAAGACAAAAGAGAAAAACCCAAAACACCTGATCTATCTTATCTCAATGAGTTCGAGCGTGGCTTCAACCAAGCGCTGCAGACCATCAGCAGAAACTGGGCGGGCAAGGGTTCTCGTAAGAATGGAAAGAACCTTTACGCCCTACCTTGGTTTGTCGTCTTGGGATCACCCTGCTCAGGTAAGACATCCCTTATTGTTGAATCGAATTTGAAGTTTCCACTTGCACATCTTTTCTCTCAGGAGGACGCCAAGCATGTACAACCGACAAAAGACGTTGATTGCTGGGTAACCGATGAGGCGGTTCTGTTCGACGTTGCCGGGCAGTTTGTTGAGCATGTGAACGGAAAGCAATCAGACACCCAGGAAACGCATTACGCAGGTTTGTGGCGCCGTTTTCTCAAACTTTTACGCGACAACCGACCACGCAGGCCCATTAACGGCGTTGTCTTATGTCTCGACCTGTCAGAACTCATTTCACTCTCCTCTCAAGAGCGAACCACGAAAGCTGCGCTTATTCATGCGCGCCTGAGCGAGATGACAGAAGTGCTGGGCACGCGCTATACCGTCCACGTGGTACTTACCAAGTTCGACCTGATCGATGGCTTCCATGAGTTCATTGGATGCTTACCTACCTCAGAACGGGCAAAGCCATTTGGCTTTACATTTGATCTTCATAGTGGCCACGATCAGGACAAATGGTTAGACGAGTTTAATGCAGCCTTTGCCAAACTGCTGGAAAACCTCAATCATACTACTGTTGATCGTATCTCAGACATTCGCTCAGCACACAAACGTCGACAGCTCTACCTGTTTACACGTGAAATGGCTGGTTTGAGTACAATTTTGAGTGGGTTTCTCGGTAAGGCCCTGCACCAAGACAAGTTTTCAACCGCTCCTCATATTCGTGGCATCTTCTTTTCATCCGCGCGACAGGAAGCCATCCCAACCAATCCTGTCTTACAAGCAACCTCACAAAAGTACGAAATCGCGCCTCCAATCCTGCCCATTCACAGCGGTCCATCCAAACAGTACTTCTCTTCTTCCCTGTTTGACCAAGTGGTTTTCAAAGAAGCGGGCCTTGCTGGCGACAATATCAAGATTGAACGGGCGAAGCGTTTCGCCCTCATCGGGTCAGGTTTGGCCGCTTCATTGTTGTATGTCGGCTTTTTCAGCGCTTATTGGATGGGTTACGAGAGCAACCGCGCGCGCGCGGACGAGGTCGTCGATATCACTGAAAACTTTGAAGAGTTGCTCCAACAAGGGCCGGCGCAAAACTCTAATGCATCAGGACAGAATTATATTCGATCTCTTGGGGCTCTTACATCGGCAAGCGACATATTTGGAAATTACCGCAACAGAAACTGGCTTATGTCTCAGCTGGAGCTTTATCAAGGCCACAAAATTGGCCCAGAGGTTGAAAAAGCATATGTGGACATGCTTGCACGTTACTTTCTTCCTGAAGTAGCGGCATACGTGCGAGATGAGATCGCAAAACTTGGAGAAGACGAGGCCGGTAAAGACAGCAATGAACGCCTTGAAGCTTTGCGCGTCTATCTCATGCTGGGAGATGCGTCGAGACGAAATGAGCTACTGGTCGAAGCCTGGATGGAACAGAAATGGCAAGAGCAATTTGAAGGTGATCTGAAACTACAAAAAGCCCTTCGTGATCATCTGGTCTTTGCCATCGAGACTGCAGGCCTAGAAGCCGCACTAGACAAGGATCTGGTAGAAACCTCTCAAAGAGACTTAAGAGAGGTTCCAAGAGATCTACGCCTTTACCGTAATATCGAACAGGTCAGTGACAGACAGCTTGCCTCTCCGGTCAACTTCCGCAATGACATTGGCCCTGCTTACAACATCGTCTTTGATGGCACCGGACAACACTCTGGGAGCGATCAACCAATCGGCGTGAAAGAATTCTTCACAAAGGACGCCTACCTAGATTACTTCGTAAAGATGAATGACGGGCTTTCTGTCGTCGCTGTCGAAGATGCCTGGGTCGCTGATGAGCGCGAAACAGTTGAGTATTCTCAAGCCGACCTGAAGGAATTCCGGCGCAAGATCGTCTCTCGCTATGCAACCAACTACATATCCAGCTGGAACACCGCGCTGAACCGCCTAGAAATTACCGACTTCAGAAATCTGGATCATGCGGTTGATATTCTTGAAACCCTGACTGGTCCAGACCGGCCGTTGAACAGGCTCATAAACCGCGTCAAAAGTGAAACAGAGATCTATGAGGGCAAGCTCATTGAGCTGAATGCCGAACAGGCCGTAGACTCCGACCTTCCCTTCGACATTTACCGCGAGCAAGGATTACGTGTCCGGCGGGCGTTTTCCAATCTGAACGGCTTGGTTGAGGCGGAGGAAGGCGAAAAAGCCTATCTTGAGGATCTCGATGCTGCACTCAACACGCTTTACGAATACCTCAAAGACATCCGCCAAGCTGGAGAGCGCTCTGGCGAAGTGGCCCTTGCTCGAGCAAAAGCCAGAATCGATCTCCAGGGAGAAGATCCGATCTACACACTCAAACGAGTGGGTGTCGATTTACCAAGCCCGTTGAACCGTTTTTTTGCAAAACTAGCGGACCAAAGCTGGAAGGTTCTGCTGCAAGAAGCAAAGAAGGAACTACAGCGCAGCTGGAATGAAGAGATTTATGCCGACTATAATCTGAACTACGCTCAGCTCTACCCATTCAACAAGCAAGCTGAGCAAGAAATACCGCTTGAAGAGTTTGAGAGCTTTTTCGGTCCCGGCGGCAAAATCGAGACGTTCTATAAGAAAAACCTCATCGTGTTTGTTGATGAAGCAACGGGTGAACCCAAAACCATCGATGGTCGTCACTTAGCCATCGAAAAGGATTTTCAGGACAATCTCAAGATCATTCTGGATCTACGCAGAAGCTACTTTAACTCTGAAGGTCTCATCGGTGTTGAATATAATATTCAACCCGTTGCCCTCGCAGCTAAGCTACGCCGCGCTGTGATGAATATTGAAGGGCAGATCATTTCTTATTCACATGGACCCCGGCGCCCAATCCGCGTGATTTGGCCCAACGTCCTCACGAATGAGGCAGAGAGCAGCCTTTCAGTCTTCCCTGCAGGACGAGGTCGCCCGCATACAGTTACGTTCAAGGGGCCTTGGTCTGGTTTCCGACTGCTGGACTTCGCCACAACGAAGGGCTTTGACAGCAATGGTGCACTGATCGAATTTAATTTCGACGGTCAAAAAGCGACTTACTCACTGCTTCACAAAGGAGCTAGCTCGCTCGCACGCAAGCAACCATTGTCCGGCCTTATTTTACCAGCAAAGATGTAACTCACATGACTGCATCAGAAGCAAAAACAGAAGAGGTAGCTCCGGCTGCTTCTTCTGTTTTCGTAACATCCTATGACGACCTTGCAAAAGCCGTTCTTTCCCCCATTTCAGATAGCTTTGAAGACGACATTGAAGATCACCCAGATTTTGATGCCGTCAGTGATGAGTTAATGAAACGCGGCACCCTTTCTCACGGCTCGATCGACTGGAGCTTAGTTGAGCGGGAAGCACTGCAATTGTTGCAAAACACTCAGAAGAGCCTGGCTGTTCTGGAAGCTGTGCTGCTCGCACGAATGACGCGGAAAACACGTGGTGCTTTAACCAGTTGCATTCGGGGTCTTGATGCCTGCTTAACAATGCCAAGAGCTGACCTCTGTCCAAAAGAAGATCGAAGATTCGATCTCATCCTGCGCCGTATCTGCGGATTATTCAGCATGGATGCTTTGCCCGGCAAGCCCGGTACAGAAGCTGAAAGACTGGATGAAAGCCTTGCCCGTTTGACCAAAAACGAACTCTTGCTTGAACACGGGCTGGTAAAAGATTTTCGTGTGCTTCAGGAGAGACTTGAGCTTGAAAAGAAGCAGACGGAGAATGAAAAAGCCCAGACCACCTCAGGATCTTCTGCATCAGGAGATGGAGCGAAGACGGGAAGCATCGGTTCTGCAACTCCGATGGATGCACGTTCTTTTAAACGCACTGCAGCTGAAATATGCACACTCATCTTTCAGGAAGATCCATCCCTTCCCTTCATCTACCAGCTACGCCGCCATGCATGTTGGCAAGAGATCACAGGAGCCCCTCAGATAACATCGGAGTCCCGAACCATCATTCCTGCCGTATCAATAGATACTTGCGACAAGTATCGCGACGCATTAAAGCAAAGCAAAGCAGATATAGCGGTCATTCACCAGTTAGAGACAACGCTTTTTTCCATGCCATTTTGGATTGAAGGGCAGTATATTTCTGCTCAACTGGCCCTCAAAGCTGATCACATTCAAGTCGCAAATGCGATCACAGAGAGCACCCAGGGGTTCATAAGCCGCATCCCTGAACTGCGTGAGCTGTGCTTCAACGATGGAACACCCTTCATCGAAGGGGAAACGGCAGAATGGCTGAACTCAAAGCCAGCGCACGCAGACATGCCTGCTCAGGCAGATAGCCAGCAGGAAAGCAAAGGACTCACAGATTTCGTCGGCAATCCAAGATTGGCCTCAAAATGGAACGGTGAATACAAATCACAACGCTCCCCACGCCAAAAGGCCTTCATGGAACTTACGATGCTGGAAGACCTCGCAGGCTCCGGTTTCTCCGCCCTCGTCTCCGACCAAACACTCCGCCTACAAACATCCGTCGAAGAAACATCCATAACCGACTGGGACCCCGAATTCTTCAAGAGAGCCAGTGCACTTACACGCAAGAGCCGCAAATGATGAGCAAGCGATAGTGCTGATTTGCGCAAAAGCATGTCGGATATTGCTGTTCGATTTGAGAAGGAAATCACTTTGCGCGGGGAAGAGTTCAGCAAGCGGTTAGAGCAAAAGTGTCAAACCATGCCGGAAAAAGTGTCAAACCTTAAGAAAGTAGAGCAAATGCTCACTTTATTGTCTAGCAATTTCAAGGGATAAGTGGTGCCCGGAGGCGGATTCGAACCACCGACACGCGGATTTTCAATCCTGAACTCTTGTCTAAATTTCAATGGCTTAGATCCGTAAAAAACGTCAAACCGCTATTTAAACGTCAAATAACAGGGCGAATTTTGTCAAAGGTTTCTCGCCTGCTGAAGTGGGGGAGGAAATGATGAGTGGCTCAACTGGTAAGATACAGCATTGTAACAGCTTAACCATCCAATACAGCGATAAAGCTGTCTGGATTAGCAAACTGTGCCGGGACCATAACTTTTCAGCATCAGAAAAGGTCGTGGGGATCGCTCTGTGTGACTACTTCAACACTAAGACCGGAGAGGCCTGGCCAAGCATCTCTCGCCTTGAAGAGGACGCAGGCACCAGCAGAAGAACGGTGATCCGGGCTTTGAAGAAGCTAGAACAAGCTGGATATTTTAAAGCTCAACGCGCACGTGGTCGCGGGCAAAGCAATCATTATGCCTTTTGCCATGTAGCGGATGAAAAACGTGACAGCAGAGCACCTATGGTCGCACCAAACTCACTGCCAGAACGCCGTTGCAGTGACAAAAAAGACCAAAAAACATGCCAAAATGAGCAACTAAAGGGTGACGTGAGAGCACCACGAAATAAAGATAAATATACAAATAATAATACAGGTGAACTTCAATCAGTGTCATCTAACGCAAAAGCAGCAGCAATGCAGATACTCAATCGAACATCCAAGTTTATCTCAGTATCAAACCCACTCTTTGAGATTCTTTGTAAGACCTCAAAGAAAAAGGTCTTATCCCAAAAACTCTCGAAACATGACGGAGAGACAGGCCATTGGTTCTTAAAAGAAGAAGTTGCAAAAGAAAGGCAACGATTAGAACGCAGCCAAGCAGCGCTCAATCATTGAATGCCCTTCTCAGTGCTTTGGGCACCTCAGCAGCCACATACTAAAAAGGCCTGAGAAGCTCACGCTTCCCAAGCCAGAATATTCCTTAAGAGGCAAGCCTCTCATCATTCCAACTTACTTGCTTTTAGAGATTTCCAGTGCACAGGGATCAAGCAGCTCTGAGATTTTCTCACCGCTTTCCTGCACATCATTGATGTGAGTGCGCACAGTATCAAACAGCGTCAGCAACGCTTCATATTCCTGAGTGTGTTCCATACGCTCACTCATCACCACGCTCATGGAATAAACTAGATTTTTGAGGTGATTGCTTGATAAGCGAAGCTGATCCACTTCATTGCGAAGGGACGTATGGGCACATTTCTCTTTTCCAGTATCAGTCATCAAAATACCCTCGTTACAGGTTTGTTGAACAAACCACTCAACAGAGGGCTTTCGACAACCCACTGGCGAGCGGGAGGTTCGAAACCTGGTAACGACAGGCGGGTTTATTCCCCTGTGAAGGGTATTGTATTCACCGCCCTCCCGCCCATAAGCGAGAGTTGCGTTTGAAGACCTAACTCCAGACACAAAAAGACCGCAGAAAGCGGCTGCGGTGCCGCGTTACCGAGGTTTCGACGCCTCGCTTAAACCATGCGATGGATTGCTTAAACTGTCAATGAGATGAAGGTGAAAAATCCTATAAACCCATAGGATTAGCGGGGTTAGAACATGAGAACAACAACATGAACATAAACACCAAGCCTCC
>NZ_FOSK01000015.1 GCF_900114245.1 Pseudovibrio ascidiaceicola
TAATACAAGAAGAAGCTGAAATTGAACGCTTTGAGTTCGCTGATGGTGTCAGACTTGGAGCCATTGAGCTAGATGTTGATGGTGCTGATAATTACTACGGCACTGACAGTGACGACATCGTCACAGGTATTCGAGCAGACGGCTATAAAGCCCTCAGACTGTATGGTGAAAAAGGCGATGACACACTGATCGCCGCTAAAGCTACATTGCCAGTCGGGGTTACTGACAGTGGCAGTCAACATCTTTATGGGCGTCAAGGCAATGACACTTATGTCATCAGCAAGAACAGTGGTGACGTTCGAATTACCGGCTTTGCAGAAGAAGTGGGAATGGGAACGGATACAGTTCGATTTATTGACCTAACTCTGGCAGAATTGAGCATTGGGCTCGCGAGTGCAGATCCAACAAGCAAATGGAATGGAGCTTGGCATTTCAACTGGGCCGGGGAAGCTGCTCTTTTAATACAAGAAGAAGCTGAAATTGAACGCTTTGAGTTCGCCGATGGAACTAGCTTGAGTGAGGTCAAATTACATAATGATGGCCAATTGGGACTGGTAGGAACGGAAGACGATGATGTGATCTTTAGCGGATCACGCTCTGAAACCATCAGTGGTAGTACAGGCTCTGATACTTTCATCTTCGCAGGTCTCAACATCGGCACAGATGTAATCACTGACTTTGTTGCCGGGGCGGGTTCTGAAGATATCATCCGTTTCGATAGCGACGTTTTAACTGACTTTGGTGCCGTACTTGCTGCAGCAAGCGATAACGGAAGCAATGTTATTATCGCGCTTGATGATGACAACTCAGTCACTTTGAGCAATATATCAAAATCAGATCTCCATTCTGATGATTTCCAATTTGTCTAATAGAAAGCATTTCATCCCCTTGGTTTTACTAACCAAGGGGATGAAACTATTGAGTTATTCCCCCTGCCAAAAGCACAAGTAAGTACCAAACCCACCTGCAGGAACCTCGACTTAAAAATGTTCTACTTGACCCATTTCCATAAAATGGTACGTTTGTCCCATTAACAGAAACGAGTCGGCTATGGAACCTACAACAGACATATTCAGTCGAACTTTCACTGCATCTGAAGTCGCCAATCTCATCGGCATGAACATTGAAACTTTGCGTGTATGGCGAAGGAGGAAGCAGTTTGTGCTGGAGGGAGAGCGCGAAGGTTGGACACGATACACCTTCGGCGATCTCATGGTCGTTGCGACCTACAACACACTTGTGCGTGCCCACTGTACGAATGCAATGGCGGAAATGATCGCAGGCACCATTTCTATTAGAGTGGAGAGAAACTGGCCGCAGCTTCTCGACGTAGAAGAAGGTGTGTTCTGCATTTGCAATATGTCAGCAGATGATAAGAACTTATCCATCCAGTTGTATCACGGCTTGGATGCTGTTCAGAATGCAATAGCTGACTTTATTCATACGGCAGAGCGGCAACCCGCTTTCCATGTCGTCGACTGCACGGCATTGATTGTCCAAATGCTAGACGCCTATGACAAGCTCCACAAAGAGCAAACCACTTAGTTCTGACTCAATTGAGTTGGGCAATAGATCCCAACATTAAATCCAAGACAATTCACTTGCTGCAGACCAAGATCAATAGGGGATCGATATGGCAAGAGCGCAGTTGAACTTGAGTATCCAGCCGTATCGCATGCTGAAGAGAGCTGATGCGGCTTCCTATTGTGGTCTAAGTGCAACCAGCTTCCTGGCCAATTGCCCGGTTCCCGCTGTTCTTCTTCCCGGAGGGCGCAAGGTCTGGGACGTCAAGGATCTGGATCGCTGGATTGAAGGCCTGAAAGAAAACAGCCAGCCATCTGATGATGATCTCCTCAATCAGCTAGGAGCCTGATATGACGATAATCCGGGTCAAAGGCTTTAAGATCTTCAATGACCAGCATGGCAAGCTGCGGTGTTATCATCGCAAGACTGGTGAACCAATCAATCTGGAAAAAGCGCCAATCGGCAGTGCTGCCTTTCTGGCAGAATGTGAGCGACTGACTAGCTTAATGTCAGTGGCAGATACCAGCAGGCCGGGCACGCTCGGCAATCTGATTGACAAGTATCGCGCCAGCTCTGCCTTTCTTGAACTAGCCGATCGCACCAAGTCGGACTACCAGAAGGTCTTTGATTATCTGGCGCCAATCAACAACACACCCCTCACCCGCTTTACCTCACCCTTCATAGTCAAACTCAGAGATAGAGCAGAGGAACAGCGTAAGCGGCGTTTTGCTAACTATGTAAAACAAGTGCTCTCTGTTTTGTTTTCATGGGGCAAGGAACGTGGGTTCGTCAAAGAAAACCCTGCCCTTGGGGTTAAATCCATCCGCAAACCTAAGAATGCTCCAATCGCCAACAGGCCCTGGACAGATGACGAGCGCAGGATCGTTTTAAAACACGCCCCGGCTCAAATGATCCCTGCCCTCACCTTGATGATGTATACGGGACTTGGTCCACAAGACGCTCTAACGCTTTCCAAGCAGCAATACCAAAATGGTTTCATCTCAACACGGCGAGCCAAAACTGGAGCTCCGGTCTTTTGGCCTGTCATTGCACCTTTGAAAGCAGCTCTTGATGAAGCCCCTCCCCACTCAGCTCCAACACTTTGTGCAAACTCCAGAGGGCAACCATGGACTGTTTCGGGGTTCAGAGCATCGTGGAGAAAGCTGCGCATCCAATTAGAGGATAAAAACCTGATTAAGCCGGGTCTTACCCTTTATGGTCTGCGGCATACAGTGGCGACCATTTTGCGGGAGATTGGGCTGAACGACAGAGACCTTGCCGCTGCGCTTGGACATGAGACAGAAGCTATGGCACGGCTTTATGCAAAAGGAGCTGATTTGCGCAAAAGCATGTCGGACATTGCTGTCCGATTTGAGAAGGAAATCACTTTGCGCGGGGAAGAGTTCAGCAAACGGTTGAAGCAAAAATGTCAAACCATGCCGAAAAAAGTGTCAAACCTTGAGAAAGCTGAGCGAATGCTCAGTTTATTAATTAGTAATTTCAAGGAGATAAGTGGTGCCCGGAGGCGGATTCGAACCACCGACACGCGGATTTTCAATCCGCTGCTCTACCAACTGAGCTATCCGGGCACATTCTGCTAGGGCGGTTTGTTTCCCGTCCTGCGAAGGTGAGCGTCTTATAGGGTGCCAGATTTCTTCTGTCCAGCGGGCAAATGCATTTTTTACAAAGAAATCTGTTTTCTCCACTGCCTGCTCAACATTTTCTCTTAAGCGCCTTAAATCATGAGAGTTTTGTCTCAGCCTGAACCTCACTAAGGCTCGGAATTTATCAGATAGGCGCCCCTTTTTCCGAAATATCCCAAAACAGCGCCACCATATTCCGCATGGCATCGCGGGCAACCGGTTTGAGAATATGTTCATTGGGCGCGTGTTGTGAACATCCAGCATAAGAGTGCGGAACCCACACAGTTGGCAGGCCCAGTGTTTCTGCAAAGCATTCATTAGGCAGTGAGCCAGCGAGGTTTGGCAAAAGGTGGGGTGTCTTCCCGCTCGTTTCTTCCAAGGAAGCCATCACCATGCGCACCCAAGCGTTATCTGGCGAAAGTCTCGTTGCATGAAAGAAGCCACGATCTTCTTGTCTTATCTCGACATTATCAAATCCATTAGCATCCAGATGCACGCGCAAAGATGGTAATAGACCCTGCACATCTGTTCCCACCACGTAGCGCAGCTGGCAAACCGCGAAGGCATAACCATCAATCGCGTTTACTGGTGCTTCTGGCACGCCGCTCTTCATTGCAAGCACGGCAAAGGAGTTCCAGCCAAACACACGCTCGGCGGGGGTGAGGCCCTCCTCTCCCCAATTCTCGTTTATGGCCGGGCCTTGACTATCACCAACAGGAAGATCTCTCAGAGCTTCCCTAATGTCTGGTGTCAGGCTGGTTGGTCGCCAGCTCGGAATCTGGATCTGGCCGCGTTTGTCCGCAATGCAGGAGATAGCGTTGGCGAGAATAATGGCGGGATCGGCAAGCAGCCCGCCCCAGTTGCCCGAGTGGTTTGCGCCATCGCGCAGGTTCACTTGCAGGGTGAACGTTTGCGCCCCACGTGCGCCTGTGAAGACTGTTGGCGTATCCCATTGCAAGCGCGGCCCATCAGAAGCTATGAGCACATCTGCGGCAAGCATCTTTTTATGTTCATCAAAAAACTCTTGCAGGCCAGCAGAGCCAGTTTCCTCAGAGGTCTCGATGATCACCTTGCAATTGAAGCCAAGTTGCTTCTTCTCCTGCAAAAGGCACCCCAAGGCCTGAAGGTTGATGAGGTGCTGACACTTATTGTCGGCTGTGCCGCGCCCGTAAATGCGTTCGCCGTCTTCTTCCAGAATGAATGGATCTCTTCCACCCATCCAGCTACCGGCCTGTCCGCGCACGACATCTCCGTGGCCGTACGTCAGAACTGTCGGGAAACTGGGATCTTCGATGCGTTCACCGAACAGGAAAGGACCACCAATCGGGTTCGGATTGTCGAAGATGTGTGTTTTGAAACCAAGACGTTCGAGAAGAGGTCGCATCTCCTCTTTGAGGTAACGCATCAATTGGTGTTTTTGGTAGGGTTCCTGGCTTTCCGTCGGAATTGCGATTAATCGGGCCAGGTCAGTGAGGAATGCGCCGCTGTCGAAGTATGTTTCCGCCCGTTGGATGGCTTCATTGCGACTGGACATTCTCATTCTCCCTTTCAGACTAGGTGGGGGCAGTTAATCACTTAAGGGGGTTCCAATCCACTCTGTTTGTTTCAGCAGCTTTAATGCACTCTGAAGACCGGCACCCGTTGCAATACACATGCCGGGCAGGATCATCCACTCCAACGCCCAAGCCGCACCTGAGCGTTCCTGCTCATGCACCAGTGCACTGTGCATTGCAGAGACCTGGGTACTATTGTAACGCGCAAGCGTCACCAACAGCTCAGCATTGATTGGGTTGTGTTTGTGAGCCATGGCAGAGGACCGACCACCACCGGAAAGCTTAATTTCTTCAAGGCCCTGCTGTGCCATCAAGGTGATGTCTGTGCCAATCTTACCAAGGCTACCGGAGATCATGGAGAGAACGTTTGCGTAGTCCACCATGTTATCTCGCTGCGTGTGCCATGAGTGCTCAGGAACCCTGAGGTCCAGCTCTGCAGCCATATGCGCGGCGATGGCAACTGCATGCTCTCCCTGAGCATGGCTTGTTCCTACCGGCCCACCAAACTGAAGGACAGCAACCTCAGCCGCAACATCGTTTAGCCGTTGATAGTGCCGTTTGAGTGGTTCAATCCATGTGGAAATGCGGTCGCCTGCAGTTATTGGCAGCGCGGCTTGCATGCGTGTTCTGCCCATCAGCGGATAATCAGCATTGGCTGATTTCACGGTTTCAAGTGCAGCGATGACCGCAGACAAGCGCTTTTGTAAAATCTGCGAGGTTTTTCGCAGCGCTAACGCCAGCGCAGTGTCCATCACATCCTGACTAGTGGATGTCTTGTGGCACTCAGCAGCATATGGCTCGCCAACGCGCATACGCAGTTGCTTAATGAAAGCCGGAATTGGCAGGCCATCTTTTGCGACACCCGCCTTGATCCGCGTGATATCGGGCGCAAACCCTTTACAGCCACAAAGCACAGCGTCTTTTGCTTCTGCAGAAACAAGAGAATGTGCAAACAAGGCCTTGGTGAGAGCCACTTCATACGCCAGATAGTGATCCAGAGTTGTTTCAAGAGAAAAGGCGCGTTGCACGTCCTCATCTCCAAACAATCCATTCCACATAGGGTTGGTGAAGAGGCTCACACTCACATTAGTCCCTTTCCAGCGCGATCGCGATACCCTGACCGACACCAATACACATGGTGGCCAGTGCACGCTTTTTGCCTTGCAGGCTCAGTTCCAACGCGGCCGTTCCGGTGATGCGTGCGCCAGACATGCCCAATGGGTGACCCAATGCAATCGCGCCGCCATTCGGGTTGATATGAGCTGCACCTGCATCCAACCCCAGTTCGCGCAGAACTGCAATCCCCTGACTTGCAAAGGCTTCATTGAGCTCAATGACGTCAAAATCAGAAGGTTGCAAGTTTAAGCGCGTGCAAAGTTTTTGCGCTGCAGGTGCAGGGCCAATGCCCATAATCCGCGGCGCAACACCAGCGGTGGCACCGCCAAGCACGCGCGCAATCGGGGTCAGACCATATTTCTTGACCGCTTCAGCAGACGCAACAATCAGCGCTGCAGCGCCGTCGTTCACACCTGAGGCATTGCCAGCAGTTACGCTGCCATTTTCACGGAATGGTGTCGGTAACTTTGCAAGTTTCTCAGCTGTCGTCCCTGCTCGTGGATGCTCATCAGCGGACACAATGATCGGGTCGCCTTTGCGCTGCGGGATTACAACTTCGATGATCTCCTTGGCGAGGCGGCCATTTTCTTGCGCAGCAGCTGCCTTTGCCTGTGAGCCCGCGGCAAAAGCATCCTGATCTGCGCGAGAAACGCCAAAGTCTTCAGCAACGTTTTCGCCAGTCTCAGGCATACTGTCGATGCCGAACTGCTTCTTCATCTTAGGGTTCACAAAGCGCCAGCCAATGGTGGTGTCGAACACTTCGTTAGCGCGAGAAAACGGTGAGGTCGCCTTTGGCATCACGAAGGGTGCACGGGACATGGATTCCACGCCGCCAGCAATCACAAGGTCGCATTCACCTGTCTTGATGGCACGAGAGGCCGCAATGACAGCATCCATACCAGAACCGCACAAACGGTTCAGCGTTGTCCCAGGCACAGCCTCAGGCAAACCTGCCAGCAGCGCGACCATGCGAGCCACGTTGCGGTTGTCTTCACCAGCCTGATTGGCACAGCCGTAATACACTTCATCAACGGCTTCCCAATCAACTGAAGGGTTCCGCTCCATCAACGCTTTAATTGGTAATGCGCCAAGATCGTCCGCCCGAACAGAAGACAGCGCGCCCCCATAACGACCGATCGGTGTTCTAATATAATCGCAAATATATGCCTCAGACATCAGGCCGTCTCCACTCTGTTACCCGCATGCGCCGCCGCTGTTCGCGCTTTTAATGCGCGCAGAACAGACAGTTCCTCCTCAGTCGGCGCAGGGGTCTCCTGCAAATCATCACTGAAACGTACAGCCCAAGACACGGTTTGTTGCACCCGTTCTTTGGTCGTACCCGGATGAAGCGAGACCACCGTCATCTCTTTGGTAACAGGATCAGGTTTCCAGATAGCAAGGTCCGTAATCAGCAGGGTCGGGCCTTTTGTGGTGATGCCCATGCGACTGCGATGGTCTCCTCCTTCTCCGTGTCCAAAGGAGGTGAAAAAGTCCAGTTTCTCTACAAAACCACGCTTGCTTTGCTTCATGGTGATGTAAATTTCCTGAGAGGACGAACAGATCTCAGGCGCTCCACCACCACCCGGCAATCTTACCGTTGGATTGTCATAATCTCCCACAACAGTGGTGTTGATGTTGGCGAAACGATCAATCTGCGCTGCCCCCAGAAAACCGACAGTGATCTTGCCGCCTTGTAGCCAATAGCGGAACATCTCGGTTACTGAGACTGTCGTGAGCGCTGTATCACAGAGTTCGCCATCACCAATGGAAAGCGGCAGAACGTCCGGCGCTGTGCCGATCGTTCCACTCTCATAAATCAGCGTGATATCAGGCGCGTGGGTCAATCGTGCTATATTGCAGGCTGCTGATGGCGGACCAATGCCCACGAAGCAGACATCCGTGTTGCTCAAAGCACGGGATGCGGCAATTGCCATCATCTCATCCGGGGTAAAATCTCGTGTTGTCATGATGTTACTTCCAACCCTTTGATGCGGTCAGCAAACACCTCTGGTCCCTGTTTCAGCACGTGTTCTTCCATCCATGCCTGAAACGCCTCACGATCTGCTGCGATCGGATCCCAGTCAATATACGTCTTATTGTCTCTGCCGTAGTAGCCCTGCGCATAAGATGGATGAGCGCCCCCGCGCACTTCGCAAATAGCGGAGACGGTCCAGTGTGGCAGGATGCACGCGTTCATATGCGTATCCAGCTCATCAACCACTTCCTCAACCGTCACGATGGAATGCTTGGCGGCCAGCACAGCCTCCTTCTGAACACCCACAATTCCTTCGATCAGCACATTGCCTTTGCGGTCTGCTTTAAGAGCGTGGATGAAAGCCACGTCGGGCCGAATGGATGGAACAGCGGCCAGTTCTTCCCCCGTAAAGGGACAATTGATTTTCTTGATATTCGGATTTACGCGCTGAAGTTCTGTGCCCATATAACCGCGAAACACAGCGCATGGCAGGCCAGCAGCCCCTGCTTCATAAGCATTGGCAAGAGCGGCATGGGAATGCTCTTCAATCTCGATGGACCGCGGCCAGCTGTTTTCGATTGAGTCACGAACGCGCCGCAACAACCCAACACCCGGATTGCCCGCATAGGAGAAAATCAATTTCCTGACCAACCCCATGCCGATGAGCTGATCATAAATAAGATCAGGCGTCATGCGGATGACAGTGAGTTCATCAATGCCTTGCCTAATGACTTCATGGGCAGCGGCGTGGGGAATGAGATGCGTAAAACCCTCAAAAGCGGCAGTATCGCCGCTTTTGAGGTATTTCTTGACCGCATCTTTCAAAGACAGAAATTCAGCCATATTTATCAATCAGATATCAAAGAAGACGGTTTCGTTATCACCCTGAATGTAAATGTCAAAGGTGTAGGTATCGCCGGATTGCTTCGCGATCAGCGTTGAAACGCGCACGCGATGTTCAACACGACCAAGCACTGGATCAGCTGCATTGGCTTCTTCCTCTTCCGGGAAGTACATGCGCGTATTCAGACCAAGGTTGATCCCACGCGCAACGATCCAGAAGTTGATATGTGGCGCTTGCGGCCTGCCATCCGGAAACGGAACAGAACCCGGCTTCACAGTTTCAAAGCAGAACTCGCCACTATCTAGATTGACCGGCTGGCGTCCCCATCCGGTGAAATTGGGGTCAGTTTCGCCACGCGTCTCCGACGGACTGTTGAACAGACCTTCGCTATCCGCCTGCCAGATTTCCAGCATGGCGTCTTTCAAAGATGTTCCGGTTCCATCAAACACACGGCCTTTGATCGTGATGCGCTGGCCTTTGGTTTGTTCATTCACCATGCGTGCGCCAAGGTCTTCCTTGAAGATCCCGGTGTTGCCGATGAAGTTCGGTGTACAGCCGATATGAACGTACGGACCTGCCGTCTGGCTTGGGCTTTCTTTCAGATACTCCAGCTTTGTCATATCAATTGCCCTCCATACGGTTCTCAAACATGGTTGAGCGGCGGCCACGCAGGACGATATCAAAGCGGTAAGCGCGGGCGTCCATTGGCACAGAATGGTTCATGTCCAGTTTGGCAACCAGCATCTCAATCGCAGCCGGATCATTGATTGTCCTCACAATCGGACACAGCGGAATGTGAGGATCGCCCTCGAAATACATCTGCGTGATCAGGCGTTGCGCGAAGCCGGAACCAAAGAGAGAAAAATGGATGTGTGACGGACGCCAGTCATTCACGCCATTTGGCCACGGATACGGGCCTGGTCTCACAGTTCGAAAAGCGTAATATCCATTCTCATCGGTTATCACTCGGCCACACCCGCCAAAATTCGGATCAAGCGGCGCAAGATAGCCATCTTTTTTGTGGCGGTAGCGCCCACCAGCGTTGGCCTGCCAGACTTCTACCAGCGCATTCGGAACTGGTTTGGCTTCTTCATCCAGAACGTGGCCATGGACAATGATGCGCTCTCCCTGCGCACATTCACCCGGTTTGGCATAGTTCTGCACCAAATCGTGATCCAGCTCACCCAGCATGTTGTGGCCGAAGACTGGTCCGGTGGTTTCGCTGATTGTATTTCCGAGAGACAGAAGTGCCTTTTGCGGAGACCGCAACACACTAGTTTTGTAGTTGGGCGACAATGCCGGTGGATGCCAGTTCCGGTCTCGTGGAAAGAACGGACCAGCATTGGTCGTTGGCTTGCTCATCTCACTCCCCTGACGCATCAAGCTGCGCGAAAACATTTTTGACGACTTTGATGGCGCTGTTTGCGGCTGGTACACCGGCATAAATTGCGGTGTGCAGCAGAGCTTCGCTTATATCTTCCCGTGTTGCCCCGGTGTTTCTTGCGGCCCGCACATGCATGGCTACCTCATCTAGGTGCCCTAACGCAGCGAGAAGCGCAATAGTTACAATGGACCGCTCTCGCAATGTCCAGTTGTGCCGCGACCACACGTGCCCCCAAGCCGCTTCAGTGATAAGCTCCTGAAAAGGCGCGTCAAAACTGTTCTTTTGAACCTCAGCAGCATTCACGTGGGTGTCGCCCAACACCCTGCGCCGTGTCTGCATGCCTTGTTTGTAAATTTCGCTTTGTCGCAGCTCTCGCTGATCAATCCTGTTCGGCCATCGAGAAATTGCCTGCCGAACCAGATGCGCCAGATACTCAGGTTGCTCCAGGCTTGGCAGATGTCCGCAGTTTCCCACCCGCTCATACTTAGCGTTCGGAATGAGGTTCGCCATCTCCTCAACCAGTTCCGGCGGTGTGGACTGGTCGTCTTCACCAGCAACGCATAGAACAGGCACGTCGATCTGGGCCGCCTGACAGGTCAGGTCCGCGTCCCGAATAGCTGCACATGTGCCGATGTATCCGTCCAATGGCGTTCGGCACAAAAGATTGCAATATCCTGCAACTGCTTCTGGCAAATCTGCCTGAAAGCCCGCTGAGAACCAACGAGACATCACTGCATCAGCGATCCCCTCCATCCCGTTGGTCTCAATTGCGTTGATACGCTCTTGCCACGTCTGTGCGTCACCGATGCGCGGTGCGGTATCACACAGGATCAGCCCACTCACCAGATCAGGCCGGGCGGCCTGCAGCGCCATTGCGATCATTCCCCCTACAGATACACCGCAAATCACTGCATTCTTGATGGACTGGCTGTCCATGAGCGCTGCGAGGTCACGCATATGCAAGTCAATCGAATACCGCTCATTGCCAACACCAGACAGACCATGCCCACGTTTATCATAGGTTAGAACTACGCCTTGATGCCCGAGATGAATCAGAAATTCATCCCAAATGCGAAAGTCTGTTCCCAATGAATTAATCAGAACAAGCGCTGGTGCTGCTGACTCTGAATTGGTCTTACTGAAGTGAAGCGTAGTAGAGTTTAATTCTATGAAGTGCATGCGCATCCCCCTAAACGGATCAATTGCATGTCTGTTTCAAAATGAATAATGATATTATCCAGATTAATCATATTGAGATTGTTATGAATAACTTGCGCAGATTAAAGCTCAGGCATTTAGAAGCATTTGTTGAAGTGTCTCGCCAAAACAGCGTGAGCCGCGCTGCGGAGGTGCTTCATCTCACACAACCAGCTGTCACCCGTACTATTCGCGAATTGGAAGAAATATGCGGGCAGCCTCTGATTGAAAAAGACGGGCGCGGAATCCGCATCACCCATTACGGGGAGGTGTTCCTGCGTCATGCGGGTACCAGTCTGGCCGCTGCCCGTAACGGCATCAATGCATTATCTCAGCTCAACTATAGCGACGGCCCGATGGTCCGCATTGGTGCGCTGCCAACAGTAGCTGCATCACTCATACCGCAAGCGGTCAAAGCCTTCCTTGATACAGGGCTGCGAAACCGGCTGCACATCGTAACAGGTGAAAATCACGTCCTGCTTGATCAACTCAGAAACGGTGAGCTGGATCTGGTTATGGGCCGATTGCCTGCACCCGAAAATATGCAGGGATTGGTGTTCGAACCTCATTATCGCGAACGTGTCGTTTTTGCCGTCGATAAAAACCATCCACTTGCAGACAAACCCCAGATCAGCGTAAGCGAACTGGATGCTTACCCGGTGCTAATCCCTTCTGCGGCCTCAATTATTCGCCCGTTCGTCGATCGACTTTTCATTGAACACGGTATTCCGGAACCAGAGCAAGCAATTGAGACCGTCTCGGACTCGTTTGGCAGGGCCTTCACACAGGAATACAACGCGATCTGGATCATTTCACGGGGTGTCATTGCCCGCGAGATTGAATGCGGCCAGTTCGTGGAATTGCCGATTGATACCCGTGCGACGGTTGGTTCTGTTGGCCTCAACATGCGCGCAGGCGAAACGCTGGATACGGCAGCTCAATGCTTTGCCGAGATCCTTATGGGACTGAGTGAGAAGGAAGAAGCACGCGCATCAGTTCACTGAGCCTGCGCGAATTCGGGATGCATATTGATACCCAATACGGCATGAAAAGCACGGTATTTTTCATTATTCATTTTGAAAAGTATATGTAATTCTCCGATTTCACAGTGGTGATTCCTAAGAATTCCCTTGGCGGATCATCCGGATCGTGATTAAGAATTTGACGGCCTTAGGGAGATGAGACTGCCCCAAGTAGCAGGATCAGGAAGGCTTGTTTGGTTTCGACCATTCTTCAGGAGGGTCACATACTTATGTTTGGTAATTTCAAAGGCTTCTGCGCTTCTACAGCACTTTTGCTTGCCAGTGTTTCCATGGCAGGCGCAGCAGAATACACATTTAAGCTCCACCACTTTCTAAGCCCTAAAGCGCCAGCGCAGACCAAGATGCTGGAACCATGGGCGAAGGCCGTTGAAGAAAATTCCGGCGGCCAGGTCAAAATCGAGATCTATCCATCCATGTCGCTTGGTGGTCGCCCGCCAGAGCTGGTGAACCAGGTTCGTGATGGTGTGGTTGATCTTGTCTGGACCCTGAATGGCTACACACCAGGCCTGTTTCCGCGCACGGAAGTGATGGAACTTCCTTTTGTTTTCCTTGATGATCCGCGCGCAGCAAACCTTGCACTTTACGACATGTTCAAGAGCGATCTTGAGGTTGAATACAAAGGCTTGGAAGTCATGTTCCTGCACGTACATGCAGGTGCTGGCCTTCACACACGTGATAAGGAAGTCCGCAGTCCGGCTGATATGGCTGGTATGCGCATTCGTACGCCATCGCGTACCGGTGCATGGGTGATTGAAGCCCTTGGCGCGTCTCCTGCAGCAATGCCGGTCCCTGAGCTGCCAACAGCTCTGCAAAAAGGCGTGATTGATGCGGCGTTTATTCCTTGGGAAATCATTCCACCGCTGAAAATTCAGGAACAGACTGAGTATCAGATCGAGGGTGCTGGCAAAGCGCGCTTTGGGACTTCTGTCTTCCAGGTTTCCATGAACAAAGAGCGTTGGGAAGGTTTGCCTGAAGACATTCAGAAGGCTTTTCGTGATGCATCTGGTCCTGAGTGGTGGGCAAAGGTTGGTGAAGTTTGGCGTGCGACAGATGACTTTGGCATCGGCCTCGCTGTAAAGTCAGGCAACAAACACATCACTCTTTCTGAAGAAGAAACAGCTGTCTTTAGAGAAGCTCTGGCTCCGGTCGTTGATAAATGGACCTCAGAAGTCGCCAAAAAAGGCATTGATGGCAACGCGATTGTTGCAAAAGCACAGGCATTGATTTCCAAGCACAGCGAGTAGCTATGGGCGCCTTTCAAAAACTCGGACGCACCGGCATTGCCGGTGCATTCGAAAAACTTATTGTAGCATGGGCACTTACCGGCGGCGTTGTTCTGCTAGCGGTGGTCGCGATAAACATCTACTCCACCCTTGGCAACATATGGGCAGCTCCCTTTCCCGGGGATTTCGAGCTCACTGAGATCGGCGTTGCTATTGCAGTCTTTTCCTTCTTGCCCTTCTGTCAGATCACTGATGCCAATGTCACAGCGGACATATTTACCAGTAAGGCTGGTCCTCGTTTGAAAGCGTTTCTGGCGTTGATCGCATCGCTCATTGCGTTTGGGTTTGGGTTGTTGCTGTTGTGGCGGATGTACCATGGTATGTCTGATCAGAAAGAATACGATTACACCACCGCAATTTTGCAGATCCCTGTTTGGTATGCGTATGTACCTGTTTTGATTTCGCTTTTGCTGCTGAGTATTGGCGCGGTTATTACGCTGAGTGAAAACACCAGAGATCTGGCTCGGAGAACCTGATGGCGGCAAGTCTTTTCATGGGCTTTGGAGCCCTCGCCATTCTGGTGTTCCTCATTGTTATCCGTATCCCAATTGCTTATGCGATGATCCTTGTTGGCGGCGTTGGGATTGCGCTCATCAACGGCCCGATGTTACTGCTTAGTCAGTTGAAAACATTGGCGTATGGCCAGTTCGCCGTTTACGACCTCTCCGTCATTCCGCTGTTTATTCTGATGGGTGCGCTCGCCTCGAAAACCGGTTTGAGCCAATCTCTCTTCAGAGCAGCTAACGCATGGCTTGGCTGGATGAAGGGCGGCACAGCGATGGCCGCGATCGCCTCCTGCGCCGGGTTTGGCGCGGTCTGTGGTTCATCGCTTGCGACCGCCTCAACCATGGGAAAAGTCGCCCTTCCGGAGTTGAAGCGTTACAATTACTCAGGTGCTTTGGCGACTGGAACACTCGCGGCTGGCGGAGTTCTGGGAATTCTCATCCCTCCAAGCGTCGTTTTGATCATCTATGCAGTGATCGTGGAGGCGAACATCGTTACTATGTTCGTTGCTGCGTTTATTCCGGGTATTTTGGCCGTTCTTTTGTTCCTCGCGGTGATCGCGCTCTACGTTTTCGTCAGTCCCTCATCTGGCCCTGCAGGTGGCGCTGGAACGCGAGAAGAGTTCCTCGCAGCCTCTCTCGGCGTGCTGCCTGTACTGACCGTTTTCGGACTTGTCATCGGCGGCATTTATTTCGGCTTCTACAATCCAACACCAGCAGCTGCTGTGGGTGTGTTTCTCGTCATGATGTTTGGACTGCTCCAGCGCAATCTGTCCCTCAGCGATATGATCGAGGCGCTGAAGGAAACAGCAGCGACTTCCGGCATGATCTACCTGATCCTGCTGGGTGCGGAGCTGCTCAAGATCTTCATGTCCCGCATTGGCTTGCCGCAGGAGACAGCGGCATGGATTGCAGGCTCCGGTTTGGAACCGATGACCGTGATGCTGCTGATCCTGCTGGCTCTGATCGCACTTGGCTGCCTGATGGATAGTATGTCCATGATGTTGCTGGTCATCCCGTTCTTCTGGCCTGTACTTATGGAACTGAACGGCGGCATGTATCAGGGAGCAGATGGTGCCGGGTATGGCATGAGCACCGAAGACCTGAAGATCTGGTTCGGTATTCTGGCGCTGATTGTCGTCGAGCTTGGGCTGATTACGCCGCCAGTGGGCATGAATGTCTTCGTGATTTCAGCCTTGGCAAAAGACACGCCAATGATCCAGACCTTCAAGGGTGTTGCACCATTCTTTGGCGCCGAGCTGGTGCGTGTCGCCATTCTGGTGAGCTTCCCAGCGCTAACCCTTTGGCTACCCAGAGTGCTTTCCTAAACGCAAAACAACAGGTTGTCTTGGCAGGACTGATTGCTGAGACAACCGAATGGATCAAAGCGCTCTAATAGCAATTTTGCTATAATTTCTGCCTATAATTCAATTTTACATATCAATCATAAACAGCAACACTGAACATCATTCAAACGTGTATTCGCAATCCATTTTACTTCTGACTTAGCGCATACCCCAATTGCCGCGATCTGCCAGATGTTTTGAACCTAAGGAATTTTTCATGACCCACCATAGAGATCGTACTCAGGTTGCGATTATCGGCGGCGGTCCTGCTGGTTTATTACTCTCTCACATCCTGAGCGAAAACGGCGTGGACAGCGTTGTGCTGGAACAGCGCACCAAGGTTTATGTTCTCTCTCGCATCCGTGCTGGTCTTTTAGAAACCGGAACTGTGCAGCTGCTGCGCGACTATGGCCTTGCAGAACGCATGGACAAGAACGGGAAGAGCAAAAAAGGCTCATGGATTACGCGGCAGGGGTTTGAAAGTCACTTCATTGATACGCACAAATGGACTGGCAAGGAGATGATGGTCTACGGTCAGACCGACATCACCGAAGATCTGTATGACGCCCGCGAACGCGCTGGCGGCAACATCATCAACGAAGCGACTGACGTGACCCTTCATGATGTGACCTCTGACAAACCTTCTGTGACCTACGTGAAGGACGGCCAGACCTGTCATCTGGACTGCGACTACATTGCTGGTTGTGACGGATTCCATGGTGTCAGCCGCAAAACTATTCCTGACGATATTTTGCGCACCTATGAGCGTGCTTACCCGTTCGGCTGGCTTGGCATCATGGCGGAAGTGCCACCCCTGCCGGATTTGGTCTATGCCTATCATGAGCGTGGGTTTGCACTTGCCTCACAGCGAAACCGGCTGCTGAGCCGCTATTACATTCAGTGCCCGTTGACAGACAGCGTCATGGATTGGTCGGATGAGCGGTTCTGGGAAGAGTTGATCAGTCGTTTTCCTGCGGATGTGGCGTCAGATATCGTTACCGGACCATCTATTGAAAAATCCATTGCTCCGCTCCGCAGCTTTGTCGCTGAGCCGATGCAGTACGGGCGCATGTTCCTTGCGGGCGATGCTGCCCACATTGTGCCGCCCACAGGAGCGAAGGGGCTCAACCTGGCTGCCTCCGATGTGTTCTATCTTTCACGCGGGTTAATTGAGCAGATCAAGAGCAATCACTCCGCTCATCTGGAGCGTTACTCCGAACTGGCTTTGCGCCGAGTGTGGAGCTCTGAGAACTTCTCCTGGCGGATGACGCAGCTGTTGCATGTGTTTCCGGAGATGAACGGGTTTGATGCGAAAATCCAGCAAAACAGCTACGAGCTGCTGCTGCAAAATGAGACCCAACAGCGGGCCTTGGCAGAAGAATATGTTGGTTTGCCATTTGAAGAGCTGGATGCGCTGACCTTGTCAGCAGCTTAAAGCCGTTCGCATTTAGGTTGAAACACCTGAACTGCTTTAGCCTATGTTTTTGCGTATCTTTATCCGAAAACCGGTTCCCACTTTTCGGAGAAACGCTGTAGTCCAGCGATTGGAGAGGGGCCCTTCCCTCTCTCCCCACCTCTTGAATGAGGCTTACGATTCTGTTTTGTCAGCTATTTCGACAATTGCAGCGGCAAAGGCCTCAGGGCTTTCTTGCGGCAGGTTATGCCCTGCGCCCTCAACAACACGCGCCTCATAATGTCCGTTGAAGTTCGTCTCATGCCCTTTGCTATGTCGTGGTGGGCTGACACCATCATTGGCACCAAGCAATGTAATTGCGGGCACATTGATTTTTGGCTGAGCTGTCAGCAGCACCTCAATCTTCTCAAAGGCGGGATCTCCTTCTACCAACCCAAAACGATGCCTGTAGGAGTGAATAACGGTCTCCACAAAGTCAGGGTTATCAAAGCTCTCGGCGGTCTCACGGAAGGTGCGGCGGGAGAAATCCCAGGTGGGTGACCATTGCTGCCAGAGCAGTCTGGTCAGGTCTTCCCGGTTTTCTGTCAAACCATTCCGGCCACGCTCACTGTGGAAGTAATACTGATACCACCAGAGCTGCTCTTCCTCAGGAGAGGCAGGCCGGTAGGCTGCTGGAATGTTCTGGATATTGTAGGCAACACCGGCACTTACGAGCCCCCTCACCTTTTCTGGCCAAAGAGCAGCGGCGATGCAAGCGGCGCGACCACCCCAATCGTAGCCCGCAACAATCGCCTGCGGCAACTCAAGGGCTACCATCAGAGACCGCAGATCAAAGGCCAGGGCGCCTTGCTGACCGGAGCGCGGGGTTTGAGGAGACAGATATTGGGTTGGCCCGTAGCCGCGTAAGTAAGGAATGATGCACCGAAAACCACGATTGGCGAGAATGACGGAAACCTCGTCATAGCTGTGCACGTCATAAGGAAAGCCATGAAGCAGAACCGCTGGAACACCTGACTTTGGCCCAACATCCATGTAGGCGATGTTCAGTACCCCGGCTTCAATAAACTTCATATGTCCAGTCCCCTATATCGCGCTCTAGCCTTTCAAACATTATAGACCAGAGTCACTGGGAGAAAGCCAATCCTTATAGTCATTCTTAAGGCGTGCAACCTCTTCTCCGTTCAGCAAAAAGCAATCAAATCCACCATCGTAAGGAGCGACGATCCGGGAGGTTTCCCGGTTCATGAGTAGGAACCGCTCTTCATCCTGCGCTGCGTCTTTGAGGGCCTCGCGACATACTTCCGGAAACCAGCGGACTTCATTCCCGTAAAACCCCAAGGTTTCCTGTTCCCCAAAGGGATCTTCCTTGTACTTCCATTTAAACCAGTATTTCAGTCGAAACTGATCGAGGAGTTTGTGGCTGTACGGTAATGGATACTCATCAAAATTTGGAAAGTACTCCACGAAGAGGCATTTTTGCCCCTCCTTCAAAATCCGGTTCCCTAAAATCCGCGCGCGATGAAAAATCACGGCTTCTTCTTCTGGTGTCTCTGCATATCGCTTCGCCTCCGGCAAAGCATGAAACCTGACCCAGCGCTCCGGCAACGCCTCACGGAGATAATGGCTATAAGGCGGTAAGTCGCCAAAATAGCCTCTCCATTGATCAATGAACCTTTTCACAATGATACAACCTTGTCTCAACCATACAGCGGAACCATTGAATAATCAGAGGACACTTAGTTGAGATTGGTTCGAATTTTCCTAGGTAAATAGCTGCAATGCTCTTTGAATTGTGAGGAATTACAGAGACACCTTCACATTCTCATAGCTTTGCATTGCCGCACAGAAGGCTGCAAAAATGCGAGTGGAGACAGGGTTGCTCACCGCTTCAAACTCCGCATGCCACTGAACGCCAAGGAAGAACGCTTTGTCTGGGTGGTGAAAGGCTTCAATCACGTCATCCTCAGAAAGGGCGTCAAGCACAAGCCCTTCACCAAGCCTCTCAACCGCTTGTTCGTGCAGAGAATTTACCTGATGGACGCCTTCGCCAAGGATAGTGGTCAATAGTCCATTCTCTTCAAGGATGAGTTGATGGGCTGCCCCGTATCTTTGTATTGGTGGCAGTTTGTAGTCGATGGGGTGGTGCAGCGAAAACTCATGGTTCGCATATAAGTCGTTTCGGATTGTGCCGCCAAAAGCCACGTTCATTTCCTGCATGCCGCGGCAGATTCCCAGCAGCGGCAGGTCTTTTTCAAAAGCGGCACGGATCAATGCAAACGCGGCAGTGTCGCGTTTATCATCAAAAGGGCCATGGCTCTCAGAGGTGCCATCATTATTGTAATAGGCTGGCTGAATGTTGGAGGCATCGCCTGTCAAAATAAGCCCGTCAACCAAAGACAGCACATGAGCCAGTTCGGCTTCCTTCAGAAGTGTCGGAATGATGAGAGGGATTGCTCCAACAGCCTGCAATGCGGCTGTCAGGTACTTATCATCAATGGTTTGCGTTCCAAGACCAGCTTCTTGCGAGGAATTCGCCAAAATTCCGACAATGGTTCTTTTATCAGCAGCCACGCTCTGCGGCGTGGTTTTGCCAGTATTGCTTGTCATAAGCGTATCCCTTCAGGGCACGAAAACTCGTGGCGCACCTATGCGCTCAAAATCAATGGAAGAATAATTATCGCTTCAGCGATTTTGCGTAATGTGTCTCAATTCGCTGTTGCACAAATTCCAGCATAACGGACATGACCCAATAGATGATGGAGGCGGTGATCAGCATCTCCAGAATCTTGAAGTCGGATCGCCCCTGCGTTCGTGCAATGAACATGATGTCCCAAACGCCCACAACTGAAACCAGCGAGGAATCCTTGAGCATCGCGATGAACTGGTTGCCCGTTGGCGGCACGATAACCCGCATGGCTTGGGGCAGGATGACTTTTCGAAACGTCAACAAACGCGGCAAGCCCAACGCATCCGCAGCTTCCCATTGCCCAAGTGAGATCGACTGGATGCCAGAGCGGAAAATCTCGGTCATATACGCCCCGTACACCAGCGACAGGGCGATGATTGCTGCAGGAACGGGCGAGATGACATAGCCAATTTGCGGTAGGCCGAGGTAGATCAAAAAGAGCTGCACCAGCAGTGGCACACCGCGAAAGTACGAGGTGTAAAAGGCGCCAACACCCTCAACAACACCAATGCCCGAGAGCTTGGCCGTGGCCCCCAGCAAAGCAAATATGAAGGCCAGTGTGATCGCAATGGCAGAGACATAGAGCGTGGTGAACGCCCCTGTTGTGATCAGGAATGGCAGTTTGCGACCGATAAACTCAAAACTCAGCTCAAAGCTCAAAAAGAACCCGAGAGCTCCGGCAGCAAGTAAAAGCCACACGGTTATCAGCTGAGCCCGCCGGGACAGGCTGAGGACGAGAAACCCCAGTCCTGACACCAGCAGGAAAATCACCATGGATACAGAAAAACGCCCCCACCAGCCGGCAAGTGTTTCCTCACTCATCGCAGGGCGAAGGAATGACCCGATCAGGCCTTGATTGAACGCGAGAAAGAACGCGAGCACGAAGGCAAGTGAACCAAGCGTTGCTGCAGCTTTCAGGCGGGCTGGACCCTGCCTGAAAGCACCATTGGTGAGTGTGACCATGATCTTACTTAACGCTCACGAGATCCGCACCGTGCCATTTCACGGAGAGCTTGGTCAAAGTGCCGTCACTCTTCATGTCTTCAACAATGGAAGCCAGCTTGTCGCTCAGTTCCTTGTCGCCCTTGTCGATTGCAATCGCCAGCGGCTCATAGAAGATTGGATCGCCCAACTGCTTGATCGGCAGGCCTTTCTTCATCGCCTGCTGAATGACAGGAACGGACTGCGCCAATGCGTCAAGGCGTACACCATCGCCAAGAGACAGCTCGTCAAACTCATTGATATCGCTATAAAGTTTGATCTCGCCCGGCGTTACAGCATATTCGAAAGCTGGTGCGCCAACCGCATCAATCTCAAGCTTGTGCTCCAGATACTTGTGGTAGGTGGACGAACCCACAACGCCAATCACCTTGCCGTCTAGATCCTTAAGCGATGTTGCCTTGGAGTTTTTATGAACCGCAAAGGCCGCCGGGGTGTAGTAGTACACGGCAGGGAAATCCAGTACCTGCGCCCGAGCTTTGGTTGGGGTCATGGAGCCTACAACCATATGCCATCTGCCAGACCAGCGCCCTGCAGTCATGATTTCCCAGCCCGGAGTGACAAACTGCACATCAACGCCGAGGCGCTTTGCGATCTCTTTGGAAACGTCAATATCAAAGCCCTGCAGCTGGTTGTCGTCTCCCATAAAGGCATTCGGGCGGTAATCTGAGTTAGAGCCCACGAGCAACGTCTTGCTCTTCATGATCGCGTCCAGAGCCTCTCCAGCCTGTGCGCTCATGCCAACAACGCTTACAGAGACAAACAATGCAGCCCCTAAAATGGCTTTTCCGGTATTTTTAAACATCCCAACCCCCAAATTCGTCATTATGACGGATATTTCTCATAGTTTTGGGCAGTTTATAAGTGCGGGTCAAAGCAAGGCAAATCAGTCTGATTGATCTATGTATAGAAAAACTCTATACCTCATTCATGGCTATATCTCGACGTTTCGTCCCCACCCTTCAGGAATTACGCGCGCTGGCAGCAGTCGCACGGCACAAATCCATCTCCGCCGCCGCGCGGGAACTGAACGTCTCACAACCAACAGTATCCTATCATATCAAGCAGTTAGAAGAGCGTTGGGACGTCAAACTGTTCCGCATGAACGGACGAAATCTGGAGCAGACGGAGCTGGTTCAGGATATTCTTTCGGAGGTCTCTGCAATCAACAATGGTATAGAGAACCTCTCATACCTACTCGCCAGTCAGACAGCACGAAAACAGCTTACAATCGGCATTGCGCCGTCTCTTGCCTCCATTATGCTGGTCCCGCGTTTGGCCCAGTTCTCCGCTTTGCACCCGCATGTGGCGATCCGGATCAGTGCAGCCAATCGCTTTGTTGATTTTGCAGAAGAAAAGCTCGATGTGGCACTGCGTCTACTGCCCAAGCCTGAAGGCGACCTCGGCGCATCTCCGCTTATTCCCCTGCCGCAGGAACGTATGCGCGTGGTGTGTTCACCAAGCTATCTGGAGGCGATTGCGGGAGAGCAGCTGGCGCCGCATTCAGCTCCGGTTGAGCTGTTCGCCAATGCCGATTTTATCCATGAAGACGAGGCCTTCCATTGGCAGAAGTATCTGGAGGCCAGTTGGCCAGACTTTTCCGGCCAGATGGTGCAGCAGCTCACGTTCAACAACACTGACCTTATCTTGCAAAGCGCGATTGCCGGACGGGGCTTTGCCATTCTCAGAGACCTCTATGTCATTGATGCATTGAATGCAGGCACGCTCGTAGAGCCCTTCGCTGAGACACTTCCATGCCAGCGCGCCTTCCAGTTTGTCTTGCCAGAAACATCTATCCCCTCAGCCCCAGTGTGGGACTTCATCAACTGGCTGAGCAACGAGATGACGCAGATGCAAATTCGCTAAGCCTCTTGCATCAAAAACTATCTGGATAAGCTCCTCAGACAAACCCACATGCTCCCGACACATTGTCAGCTCCCCCTTCATGGTTCCCGTCAATGTGCCGAGGAAGTAATCACCTTTCACCCCATCTGCCTAATACATCGTCAAGCAAACAAAATTCAATCTCTAAGTGATTATCAATAATTCACTTTAGCACTATACAATATTCATTGGTTATGTATTGTCATATTAAATAAATATAATTCCTATATTCATAAATACAAATTCTCACAGCAATAAATACAACAAAATTAAAATCACTAAACCAAACTACGGAAAAAACTACTTATATGATGACGAGCAATCAAATTATTCATCGAAGCCTCAAAATAATTTACTTATCGCGGCGGAATCAAACGTCGCTATCACAAGGAATTCAGGAGCTCAGCATCCGGCCCGGCAATAAGGCCGGAAATGCATTTCGCAGAAGAACAGGCATTCAAAAGTAGGCTTGGTCTGACTGCAGAGTTATCGTAGGGTGATAGCAGGGCATACCCGTTAAGCGGGTGCCAGCACACTAGCCCAAAGCCAACGGCTGAGCATAGTTATTGTCCTTTTCAGAGCCGAATACGTTCAAGAAACTCTTTTCTTATTGGAAGGAAAAGGATGGACATTCATCAACTCAAAACCTTCGTGACGGTGGCGCGCGAAGGCAGCATAACCAAAGCTTCAGAATTGCTCTTTCGCAGCCAGCCCGCTGTCAGTGCGCATATCAAGAACATGGAAGAGACATTGGGATTAACGCTCTTCCAACGCACACCGCGCGGAATGGCTGTTACACCCGACGGGCAACGCCTCCTGACGGAAGCACACCAATTGCTGGATCGGCATCAGAAATTTCTGGAGGAAGCATCCCGCTTACGCGGAAGCCTTGCTGGTAACTTGACCCTCGGCGCTGGTCGCAACTCAAGCACAGGCGTTGTAAGCAATCTGCTTGCTGCCATGTCTCAGGAATTTCCTGAGGTTGAAGTTGAGCTGCAGCATCGCCCATCTGTGAGGGTACTGGAAGGCATTCGCAATGGTAGCCTGGACGCCGGATTCTATACGGAAACGGGCGAGGACGATGCCGGACTGTCCACGTTGGAAATCTCCAATTTCTGCGTTTATCTCGCAGCACCTGCGGACATGGTGCCCGTCGCTGCCGAAGTGAACTGGAAGGCGCTTGAAAACGTGCCGTGGATCTATCCAAGTGGCAACTCCTGTTGTGGTCGAGTGGCAAGAGATCTTCTGGACACGCACGGCATCAGACCCAAACGGGTGATCAATGTAGATGACGAGGGCGTTACACGGGCCTTAATTGCCAGCGGTGTCGGTATCGGGCTCGTTCATGCCAATTCGACCAACCCTCAAGAGAACCAGGGTGATATCGTCTTGCTCTCTCAGGTGCAAAAATCAGCCCGCGTGTTGTTTGCGCACCTGTCCTGTCGGATAGAAGACCCGGTGATTGCAGCAGTTCGCTCCATTTTGGCGACAGACAACTGCACGAGCCTCTCGTTTGAAGACGACCGAACACTTGGGGCGGCGCTGATCGCATCCTGACACTTTCAAAAGAACCAGATTTGCAAGACTCCAGCTCAGCCATGAGCTGGAGTCCGCTGCATCCTGCTTTCCAGTTGGGCGGATGGCTGCTCTGTCCAGTTGGCGTTAAAGACAAAAACAATCCGGAATACTGAGGAACTTTTTAGCACAAACCCATTGTTTTATTCTCATCGGGAGAAGCCATATGCAAAGACTTCTTTACAGCCTCAGCGGAGCCTCAGGGCAGCACTACTCCCCGCATGTCTGGAAAATTATGATGTCCCTGAAGCACAAAGGGCTCGATTTTGAACTGAAGCCCGTTTCCTTTGGCGACATTTCTAAAATTGAAGATGGATCCTTCACCAGCGTTCCGGTTCTCAACGATCAAGGCACTCTTTTAGGCGACAGTTTTGAGATCGCCGAATATTTGGAAGAGACCTATCAGGATGCGCCTAGCCTTTTTGATGGCCCTGGAGGTCTCCAACTTTCCCACTTTGTGGAAAGCTACTGCAAAACCGTGCTCCACCCGACATTGGCGGTGATTGCTGTGATGGATATGTACAACATCATGAGCGATGCCGACCGCGCCTACTTCCGGCCTGCCCGCGAAAAACGGTTCGGAAAATCGCTCGAAGATGTCTACGCAGGGCGAGACGCCGAACTGAGCACATTGCCGGAGAAGTTGAACCCCGTGCGCGACCTGCTCACCAACCAGGATTGGTTCGGTGGTGAGAAAGCGATGCATGCAGATTATGTTCTGTTCGGGACCTTGCAGTGGTGCAAAGTGTGCTGTCCAGATCCAATTCTTGCTCCGAGTGACCCCGTCAATTTGTGGTTCGAACGCATGTTGGATCTTCATGATTATATGGGTCGCAAAGCTGTGAGCGAAGCTGTCGCTGCCTAGCACCACAGATATTTCACACAACTCCAAATAACTAACCCCTTCAGAAGGCATCGCAAATTTTTGCGGTGCCTTCTTTTTATGCAAGCCCCTGTATTATCAATAATTTACAAGCAATAACTTCCGTGGAGGCATTCCTCATCTATCCTGAGGGAAGCCATCAGTTTTTTCAGCTTGTTCAAAGCAAACCTTTCCGGCTCCATAGGGTCACACGAAAAAATATTACTGGACGCGAGGAACTAAAATTCACCTCAAACCCGGCAGGGCAAACGGAGATTCATTCGAGTCTGCGCGTGCTACCGCTCTGCCATGCATAAGAACAACGACAAGCCACGCAGTTTGTCAGGGGGTGCGCCTCGCGCAAATCCTGCATCGGCATTTTTCAGTCTTTCTTCCCAAGTGAAGGATCAGAGAATTTATGGATGCACATCTCGAAGCTTCGGACTATTTGGCCAAAGGAACAGCCCCACTGTCCTTTGATTGGGTCCGGCAAGTTCACACCTTGGGGCCGACTGGAACGAACTGCGAAAGGGCAGCTCTGACCTGGGTCAAGCGCCATTGCCAGAACGCCGAGGTCTTTCTTCACCCAACCATGGAAATTGCAGCGGAAGCCGTTGCCAAATGCCGCAAATCCGTTCTGTTGAGTGTCGTCGCCTACCCACATCTTCATTCGATAATTTATGAGCACATCGGCCAACTGAAATTGATGGACGTGTTCATCATGAACACCGACAACATGGTGCTGGCCTCATCTACCGGCAAAACGCCCGCCCTTTGCGCAACACATCCGGCGCCGGAAAAACTGATCCCGGCATCTATTGAGCGCAAATACGTAACCAGCAATGCGCAAGCCGCAGCTGTGTGCGCCAAAGGGGAGGCTGATGGCTGCATCACCACGCTGTGCTCCGCCAACGAGTTTTCACTGACTGTCCTGACAAAGCACGGCCCCGTGCCTATGGGCTTCACCATTCACGGCCCATTGCAGGCCGCAACACATACCCAGCCTTCATTCACCAATGATTTTCAAAACCCCAACAGGAGGGAATTTCATGACACAGAAAGCTTATGAAACACCAATCGATATCCGCTACCGCGATACAGATTCAATGGGCCATGTGAGCAGCCCGATCTACTATGATTACATGCAGTCCGCTTACCTGGAATACATGCATGACCTGCTCAAGCTGCCTAAATCTGAAAAGCTGCCGCACATCATGGTGAAGACCTCTTGTGACTACGTTTCTCAGGCTCTTTATGGCGACCATCTGGTTGTGCTGAGCCGCGTGACAAAGTTTGGCGGCAAGAGCTTTGAGATGCAGCATGAAATGCGTCTTGGTGATGCAGATGGCCGTGTGGTTGCCAATGCAGCTTCCACTCACGTGATGTTTGATTACGAAAAGCAGGCGACCTATCCGGTGCCGGATGAGTTCAAGACTGCGGTTGCAGCTCTGCAAGAACCTGTCGCAATGCACGAGCCAGCTTAAGATCCGTCACTTTTGAAATCTGGAGATCTCTGATGGATCTACAATGGAATGAACGTCAACAGGCTCTGCGAGCAAAGTATGCTCAAATTGGCAGCCAGATTGACCACTCAGAGCTTCATGCTGGCAAGCAGGCATTTGATCAGGACACATGGGACCGGCTTTTAGAAGCCGGTCTCTGGAAGATCATCGTCCCGGCAGAATATGGCGGCGCAGGCACAGACTGGTGGGACTTTACCGCTGCTCTGGAAGGTCTTGCATGTTCCGTACGTACGCCGGGTATTCTGCTTTCTGTCATAGCACAGGCAGGCATGGTTCATGCACTCAACCTGTTCGGCACGGAAGCGCAGAAGAAGGATTATCTTGGCCGTATCCTCAAAGGAAAGCTGAGCGCGACTGCAATTGCGGACCCTGACACGGGCACCGATGTACGCTCCACCTCTTCTGTACTGACACCGGGACCAAATGAGACTTTCATGCTCAATGGTGCCAAATACAACATCGCCCATGCGCCCGTGGCGGATTTCACACTTGTCGTGTGTAAGCTGGATGGCCACGCTCGTGATGGCATCTCGCTCATCCTGCTGGATGCAGGCACCAAGGGCCTGGAAGTTGGCGACTACGACCAGAAGCTCGGCAATCTGGATTTGCCAACAGGGCCGATGAAGTTCACCAATATCCCGCTGCATTACGGTGACTTGCTTGGCATTCCCGGCAAGGGCCTGCGGAACCTGATCACCTTCGTTTCCCTCGGCAGGCTGTATTACGGTCTGGTTTCTGCATGGATGATTGAGCCGATGCTGAAGGAAGCGATGCGCTACGCTCAGGAGCGTCAGACCTTCGAAGTGCCGGTCCTGGAGTTCCAGTACGTGCAGAAAAAGCTGACTGACATGCGTATCTCCGCAGAATCCGCCAAGTGGACTGCTTATGGCGCGCTCCAGCAACTTCTGTCCGGTGCTCCGGAAGCAGGTATGACCTGCTCTATTGCCAAGCTAGTTGGGGCTGAAGCAATCACCAGCGGCGCTATTGACCTGCTCAAGCTGTACGGCACCAAAGGCTATCATCAGGGTGAGGTTTCGACCTTCCTTCGTGATGCACTGGCGTTTTGCGCCGTGGGTGGCACTGAGGAAATGCACCGCCGCAATATCATCAGTCAGATGAAACGGCTGGAAGCAAAGGCTGCAAAAGAAGCAGCACCCGTGCGCGAAGAACGCTTGCTTGAAACCGCATGATTTGATGCAGGCCCCGATATTGCCGGGGCTTTGCACTCTTTTGCATTTACAGGAGACTTTTATGGAATTCGCCAAAGTCGCATTAGCGGCCACTCTTCTGGCAGCAACAACCGCCGCTCCCACTCTGGCAAAGAATGGTGTTGAGCGTGTGCCAACCAAGATCGATTGGCAAGCAGCCAAAACCGCTGCAAAGCGGTCACTCGCACGGGATCCGGCCGCCGTGGAGAAGTTCGTCGCAGCCACCAACGGCAAGCTCAGCTACATTGAACTGCCAGTCTTGATTTTCGGCAGTGATGCGAAGATGGAGACACCGCAGTTCGGAAGCCAGAACTCATCCTATGCTGCGTTTTACACTCTGGAAGGTGCGCAGATCAGCATTCTCGGTTCTCACAGTGTGCTGACCGGAACAGAAGATCTCACCGAGCATCATAAGGCAACAGCGCATGAGTCCATCGGCAACGGGGCAGACTACAATCTGAACCGCTACGGGGCGCATTACACAATCCGCCTGACTTGCGATAACCCGATCAAAGACACGCGCTGCCGTAAGCCTGATTTTCTTCAAAGCGTCGTTCAGACCCTCCTTGTTGTGAATGGAGCAAACCAATGATGCGATTTATCTATCTCTGTCTGGCCCTGACCTTTGGTTTCTCCGCACAGGCGGAAGACGCCTCCCGCTTTATGCAGCCGGGTGACCTGATTGCAGACACCGGCAAGGGTGTTGCAAGCCATGCCATCTTTTTCCCAAACATGCGCTTTCCGGTGGAGTCCGGCCCAGCCTATGCCAACTCTCACGCTTATGCGCCCGGCGGGTTCAAAGCTGATGGCGGGTCCGAGTGTGATCCTGTGAACTACTCCTACCCATGGCGCGATAACTTCTGCGAGTTCCGTAGAGCCGATCTGCCAGTTTGCGCCTCAGGCGGCCATCAGGGGCAGGATATTCGTCCGGCATCATGCGAAGCCAGCAAGCACTGGGCTGTTGCAGCAGAAGACGGCATTGTTGCTCATGTAGGTCGTTTTGGTGTGACCATCCAGAGCGCCACCGGCACGCTGTATCGCTATGTGCATCTGGACATGGGCACACTACAGGTGAAGCCAATGGACAAGATCGTCAGAGGCAACCGCATTGGCAAGATCTCCAACAACTGGCTTGGACCGCTACCAATCCATCTGCATTTTGATGCAAAAGACACGGTGATGCTGAACGGCGAACCAAAGTCGGTTTTCCTGCCGCCTTACACCAGTCTCGTGGCGTCCTATCAACTGATTATGGATTGATCAGCTGAGATTTGATCGCAAAGGGCGCCTTTCACGGTGCCCTTTTTGCTTTTCAATATTCTCCTGAAAAGGGAAAAGAAATGAAAGATATTCTTTGGGTCTTTGGCTACGGCTCGCTCATCTGGCACCCCGGCTTTGAACCCGTTGAGCAAGTGCCCGCCCGTCTTGATGGCTGGAAACGCCGGTTCTGCCTGTGCTCCCTGCGCTACCGTGGCACCTTCGACAAACACGGTCTGGTTTTGGCACTGGATGCAGCACCTGATGCGTATTGCAGCGGCGTTGCTTTGGGCATTCCCCGTGATGGGCAAGAGAAGGTGCTGGAAGACTTACGCAAACGAGAGCTGTTCAATCCGGCGTATAGAGAAATCATCACCACGCTTAAACTACAGGATGGCCGCGAGGTTGAGGCGCTCACCTATGTGGTCAACCGCGAGCATGAGCAATACGGGCAGTTTAACGCCGAAGAACAAGCTCAGATCATCGCGACAGCTGCTGGCGAGCGCGGCCCGAACTGTGACTACCTCTGGAACACAGCAGATCACCTGACAGAGCTCGGTATCGCAGACCCGGACCTGGACTGGCTCTCAGACCGCGTGCGCTCGATACGGTCTGATGCAGCAGCCCCAGCCTAAGCAAACCAGCACGTTGCCAAAACGTGCTGGTCCTCGTTTCAGCTTGCAGCGTTCGTTTCCGGCGCTTGGGTGCAGATGAGTTCGCCCTGTTCCAAATGACAGACTTTGTCTGCCAGCGAGCGGGCGGCGGCATGATCATGAGTGAAGAGCACCAGAGCCATCTTCTTGTTCCGCATTACACTGCGCAATATTTCCAACACCTGACTGCGGGCTTGCATGTCCAACGCAGAGGTTGGCTCATCAGCCACCAGACATTGAGGCCGCGTTGCCAGTGCCCGTGCAATCACCAGCCGCTGCGCTTCACCGCCAGACAGCTTTCTGGTCTTACGGTGCAGGAAATCTGAATCCGTCGGCAAACCAACCCGCTCCAGCAGCCGCGTGAGTTCAGACTGATCTCCACCAGACAGCATGAGTGCCTCTTTAAGGACCTCATAGACCGTAAAATGACAGGCCATAGCGCGGTGCGGGTGTTGTGGTATCAGCGCCACCACGGATTTGGCGCGCCCTTCCTCATTCTGCCAATAAACGAAACCATCCTGCACGGTTTCATAGCCGCTCAACAATCGCGCAAGCGTGGTTTTGCCGCTTCCGCTTCCCCCCAAAATAGCAAGACACCGGCCAGCTGGCACGAATGCAGAAATGTTGGAGAGCAAGGCTCTTCCATCAAAGCTGTGATGCAGTTTATCAAGGGTCAATCCATGACCACTACGAGCCTCCAACTCCGGATACCCCCCTTCTCCACTCGCTAGGATCGGGGCTGAGTTATGCGCGTTTCGCCTCAGTTTCAGCAGTTGCTGGGTGTAGATGCTGCGCGGCCTGTCGAGCACCTCTTCAGCTGTTCCGATCTCAGTTAAATTGCCTTTGCGCAGTACGGCCACATGACTTGCCAGACGACGTGCCAGTTCGATGTCGTGCGTGATCAACATCTGGCAACGGTCCTCACTCCCAGTCTGAAACGAACGAATGGCGATTTCCCGATTGAAGGTATCCAGCGCTGCAGTCGGTTCGTCCATAATGAGAAACTCAGGCGAGTTTGCCAGTGCAAGCACCGTCAAAACGCGCTGAATTTCCCCGCCGCTCAGAGCCGAGGGATAGCGATGCAAAAGACGTTCCGGGATATTCCCTCTGGCGCATTCCTCATGGGCATCACGCTCATAAAGTCCATGCGCTCTCAGCATCTCCTGCACATGCTGCAGGACCGTCAGGTGCGGGTTCAATGCATCCGACAGCGCTTGGACGATCAACCCTGCAGAACATCCTCGCATTCCCTGCAATTGTGCTCGGGACGAACGCAGGACATTCATATCTCCCAGCCAAGCTTCTCCATTCCAGCTGAAATGGTTGGAGGCCGATGGCTGCTCATTTTCTGCCAGCCTGTATCCTTGAATAAGACCCATCAGGGAACGGGCGAGGCTCGTTTTACCACCCCCAGGCTCTCCAATAACCGCCAGAGTTTGGCCTTTGTGGATCTCAAAAGAGATGTCCTCCAGCAAAGACTGGTGACCGTAGTAAAGATTAAGCTGCTCAACGCGGATCATGATGTTCCTTTCCGTTGAGATTGCCGTTTGACATGTAGCCTTCACCAATAATCAAAATACCAACGAGAAACAGAGAAAGCGCTCCCGCAGGCGGAAGCAAGAGCCAGAGCCATGCCTCCGTATAAAGATAGTCCATTGAATCCTGTATCATACTGCCCCAGGTCAGCAGCCTTGGATCAGTCAGCCCCAAAAAACCGAAACCAGCTGTTTTCAGGGCTGCCTGCCGTACATTTTGCAAAAACAAACCAACAATCGCAGGCCAGATCGCGGGAAGGATGTGATGGCGCAGGCAGTATCTGCGACTGGCCCCCATGCGCCGTGCAAAATGCACGTTCTCGCGGGTCAGTTCCCGCAGCAAAATCGGCAGAGCAACACGCACATCCTCGTGCCAGCCAGTCAGCGACAGAAGCACCACAAGCCCAAGGAAGCCGGGCTGTATCCAGGCCGCCAACAACAGTAGCAAAAGGATAGACGGGATCACCTGCAGCACATCCACCAATCGCAAGACTGCACTACGAATGCGCGGCCCGCCAAACGCGGCCAGACTAGACGCAGCCAATGCCAGCACAAGAGCTGCGGTTGCCGTAATGAGTGCGAGAAACACCGTGATGGGAGCAGCTCTTACAAGGCCGACAAAGACATCCTGCCCAATCCCATTTGTACCAAGCCAGTGCTCCATGCTCGGAGCCTGCAAGACATCGGGGCTGGTTTTGTAAGAGGGCAAACTTTCTGACAGTGCAAAGCCTGCCATAACCAGCACAGCTGAGGCAGCAATCGCTCCTCGTGAAATGAAACCAGCACTTTGTGTGATTGGTGACCAATAACCAAGCATAAGATCACCCTCTACGCGCCAGACTTGTTGCGACAGCATCAATGACCCAGTTCAGCAGCAAAACCAGACCAGCCATAACGATGACGGCACCCTGCAACAAAACGTAATCACGATCCAAAATCGCATTGTAAATCAAATGCCCTGTTCCAGGATAAGAGAAGACAATCTCGACGAACAGGACGGCACCAAACAAGCCTGTCAGCGCATCACTCATCCGCGCCAGAAAAACAGGAAACAGGCTTCTCCCGTAATAAGCCGTACGCAAGCGCCAGCCTTTGATGCCACGCCCGCAGGCGTTGAGGATGAAAGGCCGCTGAGACAGCGTAATCGCCTCTCCCCGTGCCAGAAAATAGAACCGGGAGATTTCGTGCAAGGACAGTGCCAGCACGGGCAACACTGCGTGGCGGGCAATATCAAAATCCCGCTGTATCGGGTTACTGCTGGGAAACAAAGGCTCCGATCCGCCAGATGGCAATACGGGCCACAAAATGCCAAAAGCAAGCAGCAACAGAACAGCAGAAGTAAATGGCGGGATGCTGGCAATAACCGTCACAACACCGGTCGCGATCCTGTCAAAAAAAGCACCAGGCGCTTTGCCTGCTTCAATACCACCAGCAGCCCCCGCAAGCAGAAAGATAGGCGCAGCGCAGGCGATAAGCAGCAGGGTCCATGGGATGGACGCTTTTAGCAAATCCGAGACTGGTGCTGCATGCGGAACCGAATAGCCCAGATCGCCTCTGACAAGATCCCAAAGATAAACCGCCAGCTGCTGCGGCCAATTCCCCGACAAGCCGAACTGAGCTCGAAGCTCAGCACTCTCAGCGCCGGTGAGGTTGCGCGAAAGGTCAGATGAAAGAAACACCTCAACAGGGTCCCCCGGAAGCATTCGCGGTAAAAAGAACACCAGCAAAACCAGCAGAGCAAACACCAGGAGGCGAACGCCCAGACCAGACAGCATGTTTAAAATAATCGGAGGTACCACAAGAACGGCCTGCCTGTTGTTGGTTGTCTAGTGCCAGCCACCCGGAGGCGGCTGGCAATGGGTGTCCAGCTGATCAATCAACCAGATAGGATTTATGCAATGCTGAGGGCACGCCTATCGCCACACCACCCGGCATAAACTTGAGGGATGAGAGTTTGTCGTTATAGGCTGTCACCATGTATGGATTTGCGATGGCATAGGCAGGCAACTCTTCTGAATATACATTTTGGAACTCACCCAAAATCTCCTGCCGCTCCTTCAAGGTGGTGGCAACGGACTGCGCAATCGCAAGCGATCTCAACTCCTCGCCGCTATAATCGTCACTGGCCCATTTGCTTCCAAAAACCCGACGCATAATTCCATTTGGGTCACCAAGCGTACCGGAAGCATAAAGCGCAAGATCATAGTTGCCCTCTGTCAGGCTGTCCTGAAGCGCCGCACGTTCTAAAATGCGAACGTCCAGCTCGATACCAAATGTCTCCAGTTGCTCCGCGATAACTTTCGCCGTCTTGCTTTCGCGCCTGCTGGCAAGAAGGCGTAAAGCAACCTGTTCTCCATCACGGTACCAAACTCCGTCTTCTTCGCGGGTCCAACCGTTGGAGATCAAGAGATCCGAAGCCCGTTGAAGATCAAAAGCGTAGGCCGGATGTTGCTCCTTTGAGTGCCAGACAGACTCCTCTTGAAAGAAACCAGTGTCGGCAACATCAGCAGTTTCCTGAAAAACTGTTTTGATGATAGCTGGTCGGTCAATCGCATAAGCAATCGCGTGGCGCAGCGATTTATCCTTGAAGCGCCCGGAATGATTGAAACCAAGACGAACGGAGTGATGGCTAAACGCCTTGGCCACATTCAGACCAATCTCTTCGGCCTGTTCCAATCGGTCAGGAGGAAGATAGGAGATCACGTCGATGTCTCCGGCTTGAGCCGCCCGCAACGCCGCATCTGTCGCCATTTTCACAATCGCAATGTGCTTGAACTTCGGCTTACCCAGAAAATAGTCCGCATTCCCTTCCAGCAAATAGCGTCCTTGTGCCTTGCTGTATTCCACAAGGCGGTAAGGCCCACTGCCAATGACAGCTTCGGGTGCCGCAAAACGCTGTGGTTCAGCAACATCCTGATAGACGTGTTTAGGTAATACGGGCATGGAAAGCAGAAGCCCGTTCAGCAACCCGGCATCAGGCTTTTTGAGAGAGAGCTTGAGGTGATCAGGGGAGACAACCTCCGCTTCTCTCACATTATCGACTGAGACGAAGACGTAAGGATGCTCCTTCATATAGCTGAAGGTGAAAGCTGCATCCGCCGCAGTAACCTGCTGCCCATCATGCCAGGACGCCCGCAGATCTAGGTAGACATCACAGGTCAAACCGTCTTTAGACACAGTCCAGCGCCGGGCCAGCGCAGGAACGAGCTCACCGTCTTTCGACTGGCTCAACAGACTATCAAAAACGTATGTGGTGTAGAGGTATCCAATGCCGTTTCTGCCATGAACATAAGGCGCCAACATCCCGCGGTCTCCGCGGGCATCGGTTATAACAAGCTGGTTTTTGGGACCAGCAATCCCCGCAGCAATTGTCAGCAGCAAAGCTGCGACAGCTGCGATTGCAACGCGCACAAGGGGTTGATGAAAGATGTGCATGTCTCAGACTTTCTGAGCGGGACGCACGGCAACATGCGCATCCTCAGGTTCCGGATCATGGCTGCCACGCAATTTGCGCAGTTGGCTGGTGGTCTTCTATAGGGACATAGGGTTTGATATCCAGAATTGGCGTGCCATCAATGCAATCCAATCCACTCACTGTCAAAACGTTGCCGTCCCGTCTGATTAATTCAACCGAGCTCAAACCAATCGGGTTCGGGCGGTTGGGTGAACGGCTGGCAAAAACACCACGCGCTGCTTCCTCTCCACGGGCGCGCCGAACAAGCGCGGTTCCGTCAGAGTGGTGCAGCCAGTACATCACCCAAAGATGAGAGGCCATCGTGATGTTCAAAAGCGCATCCGCATAAGGAGAGGCAATTTCCAGTTGGCTCTGGGCAGGGTTGCGACGACTGGACTTCGGGCATTCGCGCGTTTCTGAGAAGCCTGAGCGCACAAAGCCAATCGGGTTCATGATGATGCCTGAAGACACCGTGGTTTCCTGCTGATTATTCATTTGTGAAGCCGTAATAGGTTGCAAAATTAAACACTTAACGTCTCCAAAGCCAAAGCCTACCTCAACAACAGATCGATACTTGGAGACGATATCCGAGTAAATTCGATTTATCGAATGGGGTACCTCAGTTTTTCTGAGGTCTCTCTGATTAGCATGTTCGAAAATGCTGAGGCTATGCCTCTGATAAATCGATTGGATTATTAGCAAGCGCAAAAAACATAGTTCTGGCACCTCATATTTCAAAATCAGAATCACAGGTCGCTATGACAGATCACACCCAGCACGAAACAGCCCCGGCCTCCGGCCTCAGTCCCACGCCCGAAAAAATAAAGTCCTCGTTTAACACCAAACAGACCTGGCAGTTTCTTGGTGTTGCAGTTGCCGCCACCATCGCGGGTCTTCTGGCCTCCGCTTATCTGCCTGCTGGCATGGCCGTTGCTGCGGTCTTATCCGTTGGTTGTCTCGGCCTATGGGCAACGGGTGTGGTGCCGGAATACTGGACCGCGCTCGCCTTCTTCTTCGTTGCCATCGTAATAGGGATTGCCCCACCGGATGTGGTGTTCTCCGGCTTCCAGACCTCAACCTTCTGGCTGCTGTTCGCAGGCCTCGTGCTTGGCGCCTCCATCAAGCACACCAAACTGGATAAACGAGCTGCGGTACTGCTGATGCGTTTGCCACTCAACAGCTATGCGGGGCTGGTCTCCAGCATCGTCGCCTTCAGTGTGGCGCTGGCGTTTGTGGTGCCCTCATCCATTGGCCGTATCATGATTTTGCTGCCGGTGATCTCCGCCCTTGCTGCGCAGATCGGCTTCAAACCCGGCTCCAACGGGCGCACGGGCATGCTTTGTGCAGCGGCCTTTGCGACCTTTGCTCCAGCCTTCACCATTCTGCCTGCCAATGCCCCCAACATGATCCTCGCCGGGATGAGCGAGAGCCTCTATGACCTCAGCATTTCCTATTGGGATTACTTGCGTTTGAACTTCCCGGTTCTGGGCATCCTGAAGTCACTCATCCTTATCGGACTGACGCTGGTCCTATTCCCGGACAAGCTTCCTCAGGACGCGCATGAGACCACTGAGGCAGTCACACCCGTCAGCGCTCCTGAACGACGCCTGATGATCATTCTGGCGTTGTGCCTCATCTTCTGGCTGACGGATAGCCTACACCCGATTGGCCCGGCATGGGTTGGCCTTGCGGCGGCTCTGGCGTGCTTCTGGCCCAATGCCAAGCTGACCTCCAAAACCTGCATCAATCAGGACCTGAGCTATGGCTCCCTGATGTTCGTCGCGGGCATTATGGGGCTGGGTGCAGTCATTTCAGTTGCCGGACTGGGTGAAGCTTTGGTTCAGGCTGTTGGCGGCAAAGCTGGTTTTTCGCAGGACACTCCAATCTGGAACCTGTCGGTTCTCACTGGCCTGTCGACGCTGGTTGCCATGGCAACAAACCTGCCGGGTGTGCCAGCTGTGATGACACCGGTTGCCGGGGATTTGGCCGATGCCACTGGCCTGCCCTTGCAGACTGTTTTGATGACGCAGGTCATGGCGTTTTCCAATGTGTTCCTGCCGTTTCAGGCTCCACCACTGGTCGCCGCCATTCAGGTTGGAAACCTGCCACCAAAAGCCGTGATCAAACTGTGTCTGACCCTGTTTGCGATCAGCCTGTTCCTGCTTGTCCCGATCGACATGCTGTGGTGGTACCTGCTCGGATTTCTTTAAGCATCTTCAGACGGGCCCACACAAATGCTGAGGCCCGTCTTCCATTCTTTCGATTTGTGCAAAGCGAATTTCCATCCCTAGCTATAGCCGTTTTCAAATTGCGAGGTTTTAGTATGACGACCCGATTTACTTGGTTGAAGACAATTGCTTACAGTGGCGCTTTGGCGCTTGTGATTACTGGTGGAGCCGCCAAAGCAGAATTGGCTGCTGACTGGCAAGACACCGCCATGGGCCTTTTCAACGCTGAAAAATGGCCAGGTGCCAAACGCCAGCGCGCCCTGACAATTTTGCATACTGCAATGTTCGACGCCGCGAACGCAGTTGAAGGTACCTACGCCCCTTACGCGTACACTGGCTCAACCAATCCGGATGCATCTGCGCAAGCAGCCGTTAATCAGGCCGCCCTGCACGTTCTGTCAGTCTTGATGCCAGAGCGTAAAGCGGAGTTGGAAATTGCTGCAAAGGAACGCCTTGCAAACCTGAAGAGCCCGCAGTCTGGCATTGCCCTGGGTCAAGCCGTTGCAGAGCAAATTCTGGCAGCACGCGCATCAGACAATGCTAACTTCTCAGTAGATTACACACCGGGTCCGACGGAAGCAGGTGTGTATCAGCCAACCTCCGAGCGCGAGATGGTTGCCCCCAAAATTCGCGAGATGAAACCATTTGTCCTGTCCTCCGCAACCCACTTCCGCGTGCCGCCACCTCCGGCACTGGAGAGCATGCAATACCAGCGTGGTCTGAGCGAAGTCGTTGAGATGGGCGGCAAGGAAACACAGACTAACGAGGACAATGTCTTCATCGCCAAGCTTCATGCTGGCTCTGGCTCCGGAGCATGGAACCAGATCGCCCGCAAAAGCAGTGCGTCCTGTGATCTGTCCATGCTGGAAGAAGCTCGCACGCTCGCGCTTCTCAACATTGCACTGACAGACGCATTGGTTGCTGGTTTCAACGCAAAGTATGAATACGCTTTGTGGCGTCCGCAAACCGCAATGGAAGCTTTGGGCAAGACCTATAAGCACCCAACACTCAAGGCCGATATGGAGTGGAGTTCTCTGGTGCCTGCACCAATGCATCCTGAATATCCATGTCAGCACTGCACCAGCGGCAGTGCGGCTCAGGAGATCATGGAATCCGTCTTTGGTGACGGCAAAATGGCCTTCACTTTCAACGGCAAGGGCGGTCTTTCCAAAGACTATGTCAGTTTCCAGCAGTTTGCCGAGGAAGAGTCAGAATCCCGTGTTCTCGGCGGCGTTCACTACCGCCGCTCCAACGCTGTTGGCGACATGTTGGGCTACCAGATCGGCTCTTATGTTGCAGAGACCTCTTTGCAGCCTCTGAAGCAAATCAGCGACATCAAGAAATGTGCAGGCAGCCGCTAGGTCAGCTCCTCCTGACTTAGCTTGCACTTGCAGGCCGCACTCCAATCCCCTCGCGGCCTGCTTTTTTTATCACCCCAGAAAAGGGAGCACTTGCAAGCGCCACTTCCGGCAAAGCACCCGCAGGTCTAAAGGAACAGGTACTATGGAAAATCGAACTGGTTTAGCACTCCGCATTCTCTTTGTTGGCATTGGCGCAACGCTCTTCATGGATATCTGGGCCATCGCAGCAGATAGCCTCTTTGGCATTCCGCAGAGCAATTTCTCAGTGGTGGGTCGCTGGCTGGGGCACATGCTGGACGGACAATTCACCCACGAAAGCATCCGCCGCGCTGCACCTATCGCAGGAGAAGCAGCCCTTGGCTGGACGGTGCATTATCTGGTCGGGATCATCTTCGTTGCAGCTTTCGTCATGATTTTCGGAAATCGCCAGTTGCAAAAACCATCTCTGATCCTTGCGATCTTGTTTGGCGTTGTGATGATCGTGTTCCCATTCTTCGTTATGCAGCCATCTCTTGGGGCAGGCGTTATGGCTGCCAACCGGCCAAACCCAGACTTCGCACGCCTGAAAAGCCTCATGACGCACTTCTCATTCGGCCTGGGCATGTATGTAGCGCTTTGGGTTCAGACCAAGATCTTCAAACCAATTGAAGCACCGGTTTCCTCCGCATCCTGATTGTTTCAGGATCACGAGAAAGCCCGCCGTTCATCTGAGCGGCGGGCTTTTTGTCGATCGGGAAAGCCGTTGAAGTTAGCTTAGCTCAAGCTCTCTGCGAACCTGATACTGAGGCAGATGCTTCTTGATCTGCTCCACCACCACCTCAGGATCGGGCAGTGACTGGTGACCGTGGATCTTACCCATGTGCGGGTCAAAGTTCTCACGCCATACCGGATCACACACCTCGTAACCATCTTCGCGGATCTGCGCCACATTGCGCTTTACAGAGGGCTTCTTCCACATGGGCCCGCCCATCACCGGGAAGAAGAGCACCGGAAACTCAGCAGCAAGAATGACCGTGGTCAGGCGGTTGAGTGAGGAACCATTGGCAACACCAGACAACGTGTTGGCCGTTGCTGGCATCACGGCGAGAATATCGTGCTCGGCTGCGATGCGTCCCGGCTTGTCCGTGGACCAGTCTTTCGGATCATCTCCGCAGATCACCCGATCCACAAACAACGCGATGCTGTCCATGTTCACGAAGTTGATAGCATTAGGCGTAAACATGGCGGTGAGTGTGCAATCAATCGAATTCTTGATCTCTCGCAGATAGTTGGGCAGCAGCGTCGCATCCAGAGATGCGCTCGCCCCAATCAGAATGCGGGCCTTGTCAGGAGTGTCATTGGTGACCATGGAAAAATCCTCTCTGTAAAATCCATTTCAAGATGATGGAGGTGCCGCGCGATTGGCGCCTTTGGGTGAGCTACGGAACCCTAGGGGAGGTTGGTGAGTGCACCTTGGCCAGCTCATCGCGCGGTGTCTTTTTCTGGTCGCCAGATGACCTCAAATCATGCCTCATATTCCAATTGTTTCTTTGAAATGCTCTCCTCAGGTTTGCTGAGGGCGAGGGCTCAGATTTGCTGATAGGCCGCCTCAGAACTTCCGATGTGCAATGAGAATGTACTGCTGGCATGGTTCCATTCAGATAAGCCATCAGGCTGCTGGAACTGGAGGGATTGATGAGGGGTGCTGAAGTCAAAACCATTTGCGTTGCAGGAGCCAGCGGGCTGGCCGGGTCTTATATGGTCAAAGAAGCCCTCGCGCGCGGCTATCGCGTCAACGGCACCATGCGCGACATTTCCCAGCTCGATAAAGTCAGTGGCTTGATGCGGTTGCCCGGCGCGGCAGAAAGGCTGCATCTGTTTTCAGCAGATACAGCCAACTCTGAAAGGTTCGATGCGGCTATGACACAAGCGAAGGCTGTGTTCATCGCTTGCATTCCAACGACCAAACACGGCGTAGACGGGACGCCTGCTGCGGAGCTGGATCGCGAGCGCGGCTTGACAGAGATCATCCAACCTGCAGAACAAGCCTGCCTGAACATCTTGAAAGCAGCGCATCGGCAAGGCGTTAAAACAGCAGTGCTCTGTTCCAGCACGGCCTCCGCAGAACCTGCCACGCCCTCCTTTGAAAAGCAGGAGGACAAGGACATTTCAGATGCCGAGATGCAGATCCAGCAAAAGAAATACGCGCAGGCACAAAAGACTGTAATGGAAGCTGCGGCAGAAGAGTTTACCGCGCAACATGGCATGAAGCTTTGTACCTTCTTGCCAAGCATGATGGTCGGTGCGCCCCTCCTACCTTCGCACTTGAAAGGTCACGTCCTCAGCTTTCTTGCAAAACTGCGGCACGGCAAAACGGGTTGGCACAGCACTGTTCCAGCCGGTTCCATGTCCCTCACCTCCCCGCAGGATCTTGCAAAGATGTCACTGGCTGCATTGGACCAGGCAGAGGCCTCCGGACGCTATTTTGCTGTGAGCGGCAGTTGGAGTTGGCGTCGGATTTATCAGGAAATTGCCGAGTACGTGCCGTTGGAGGCGCTGCCGGCCCCACTTGGCAGAGATCCGGAACCGCCAACGCGCTTTGACTTCAGCAAGCGCGACAGTCTCGGCGTTCCGATACAAGGCATTCAAGAGATGTTTGCCGATTTTTATGAGGCCTATGAGCAGGTCAGGCTCGTTCCTCAAGCCTGATCCTCAGTTATCTCATCGGTACGCGCGCTTTTTGCACGCTGTTGCGCCACACAAACTTGGCAGGCAGCTTCACCGTTTCACTGGACGGCTGCTCAGTGGTGCACCATTCCAGGCACTTATCGATGATCAGATCCGTCGGTTGCGCAAAGGTGGTCAGGTCATATCCTTCCCACTCGGCCTGCTGAATATTATCAAAACCAATGACTGAAAGATCATCCGGTGTGCGCAGACCAAACCTCTGGCGCGCCGCATCAATGACGCCGCACGCAATCAAGTCTGTGGTGCAGAAAATGCCATCCGGGCGGTCTTCACGATCAAGCAGTGCCGTCCCCAGTTCAAGACCTGCCTGATAGGATGTGAAACCATCCACCTCACACAAAACATCAACCCCGGCTTCTTCAGCAGCGGCTATGAAACCCTTCTGTCGCTCCACAATGCTCCAGGTGGCATTTGCGGAGTTTGCGAGGGCGATTCGCTTGCATCCCGCACGCAAAAGAGCCTTCAGTGCGGTCTTGCCTGCTGCCCTGTTATCCGGCCCAATCTGTAGAGAACCCGGGAAATCTTCCTCACGATTGATCAAAACCAGCTTCATGCCATTGCTAAAACATGTGTCGGCTAAAGAAGGGTCCGGCGCACCTGACAAAATAATCGCCGCTTCTGTGCGAAAACTGATGGCCTGAAGCAACGCATCCTTCACACGCTCCTCATATCCACTGGTGTTGATAAGCATTGTTACCTTACCAGCGGCCTGTAACCTGTCAGAGAGTTCAGCGATCATCGCAGAGCGGTGTGGCGTATCAATCTCAGCAGCAACCAGAGCCACGATACCACTTTCAGAGCGGTTGAGACTGCTCGCAAGGCGGTTGACGCGGTACCCTAGTATTTCTGCGGATTTCAATACTTTAGCACGCGTCGCGTCGGAAACACTGGCCCCCGGAGTAAAGGTTCTGGAGACAGAAACACGGGACACGCCAGCGTGGCGCGCGACGTCCTCAGCCCTGACCTGCTGCTTTCTTGAAGACACTTTTTCCGACATCAAATTTCGCTGATTATTGTACACGTTTGCATCTGCATATCAGGAAATATCCAGAAAATAAATTAGTCTTTCTTGGAATAAAGTTGACATTGCAAAAATTTAGCCGACTATATTATGTACACGTGTACACAACGTGTTTGGGAGGAGTAAACATGAAATCCATTAAGACAGCTTTGTTGGGTGCAACCCTCATTGTGGGTGCTGGTGCAAGCGCGGCGTCTGCAGATGAACTCAATGTCATCTGCTCCGCTGACAACGCTCTGTGCGAAAAACTCGCAGCAAAGTTTGAAGAAAAGTCGGGTGCTGACGTCAGCATGATCCGCCTTTCTTCAGGCGAAGCTTATGCAAAGATCCGTGCAGAAGCTCGCAACCCGCAGACGGACGTATGGTGGGGTGGAACCGGAGATCCGCATCTGCAGGCAGCAAACGATCAGCTCTCTGTCGCTTACAAGTCGCCAATGCTGGAAGAACTTCTGCCATGGGCTGTTGCTCAGGCTGAAACTTCCAACTACCGCACTGTAGGCGTGTACTCTGGCGCACTAGGCTGGGGCTACAACAAAGAGATCCTCGCGGAAAAGGGCATCGAAGGCCCTAAATGCTGGTCTGACCTGCTAAATCCTGCGTTGAAGGGCGAAATCTCTATTGCAGATCCAAACTCTTCAGGCACCGCATACACCGCACTTGCTACTCTCGTTCAGTTGATGGGTGAAGAAGAAGCCTTCAAATACCTGTTGGCTCTGGGCAAGAACGTATCGCAGTACACCAAGTCCGGTTCCGCTCCTGTTAAGGCAGCGGCCCGCGGTGAAGCAGGTCTCGGTATCGTGTTCATGCACGATGCAGTGAAACAGGCTGAAGCAGGCTTCCCAATCGAGGTTGTCGCTCCATGTGAAGGCACCGGTTATGAAATCGGTTCAATGTCTCTCATTGACGGTGCGCCAAACCCAGACACTGCAAAAGTGTTCTACGATTGGGTGCTAACCCCAGAAGCACAGAACCTGATGGCGGAAACTGGTTCCTACCAGATTCCATCCAACAAGGGTTCTACCCAGCCAGAAGCTGCTCCTAAGCTCGAGAACGTACGTCTCATCGACTACGATTTCGCAGAATATGGAAGCAGTGACCGCCGCAGAAACCTGCTGGCACGCTGGGACATGGAAGTTGGCGCTGCTGCAAACTGATTGAGATCGGGGCGAGTTAACGCTCGCCCCGTTTCCCTAAAAAACCTGGTTTTTCCAAATGAAAAATGAAAATCGTCGGCTGGACCTCGCACTCATATGCGGCGTCCTTGGGTTGTTTATATTGCCTTGGTTCCACATTCGCAGCGGCTTTTTTGGCGGCGAATGGGTCTTGGATCTGCTCAGCAAAGAGCGTTATTGGCCGGGCTTTTTCCAGCTCTTCCTTGGAAAGCTGCAACTGCTCCCCGTGTTTGCTCTTGTGGGTGCAGCCGGATATCTGCGCCTGAAGTCTGAGCCGGGTCATCGTGGCAAACTGATTGCTATTATCGGTGCTCTTGGCCTGTTCTGGATGGTGCTGGAAGGCCTTTCCATTGGCCTAAGAGGCTGGAACTGGAGCCTGCTGGAAGCAACATTCGGCCGCGTAGATGGTCAGCCCGCGTTTGGCGCCGGTGCCGTGTTGCTCGCACTCACGTTCACCACATTCATTTCATTTGGCCTGGCTGAAAAGGGCGCTCTCAAAGGCGACGCGATTGTACTAACCGCCGTCTCGCTTTTGATCCTGCTTGTAGCGACCTTTGTATTCTACCCAATCCTATCCATGTTCGCTGGCGCGTTTCAGGATTTCCGCGGCAACTTCACCACTGAAGGCGTCATGCGGAACATCACCGATCCGCAGATCTGGAAACTGAACTGTCTGGTTGGCGGCAGTTGCGGCATTGCATGGCGCACCATGTTCCTTGCGATTGCAACAGCAGCTGGTTCCACCCTCCTGGGCCTTGCGTTTGCGCTGATCGTAACCCGCACGCAGATGCCATTCCGCAAAAGCCTGCGGACTCTGAGCATCCTTCCAATCATTACGCCTCCTTTCGTGATTGGCCTTTCTCTGACCTTGATGCTGGGCCGTACAGGCTTTGTCACCGAGGCGATTGAAGCTGCGACAGGCCTTGAGCTGGGCCGCTGGATCTACGGCCTGCCGGGGATCTGGATTGCACAGATGCTCAGCTTCACACCAATCTCCTTCCTCGTGCTGGTTGGCGTTGTTGAGGGCATTAGCCCATCGCTGGAAGAAGCAAGCCAGACCATGCGCTCTGGCCGCTGGAGAACCTTCCGCAAAGTATCATTGCCTCTGATGGCACCGGGTCTGGCAAACGCCTTCCTGATCGGCTTCATCGAGTCCATGGCTGACTTCGGCAACCCAATGGTTCTGGGTGGTAATGGCGGCGTGCTGTCGACCGAAATCTTCTTCGCGGTCGTTGGTGCACAAAGTGATCCATCCCGCGCAGCCGTGCTCGCAATCATCCTCCTCGGCTTCACACTCTCTGCCTTCTTTGCGCAGCGTATGTGGCTTGGTAAGCGAAACTTCGCAACCGTTACCGGTAAGGGTGATGGTGGCCGCTACGCAAAACTGCCACGGCGTATCGCAATCCCGGTCGGTACCATTGTTGCCCTCTGGAGCTTGTTCACCATTGCTGTTTACGGCTTGATCCTGTTTGGCGGCTTCGTGAAGGTCTGGGGTCTGGACCACAGCGTGACGCTGGCGCACTACATCACCGCGTTCTCCATCTCGTTTGAGAATGGCTTTGCGTTTACCGGTGTTGCGTGGAACAGCTTCTGGACCACCATGTGGATCGCCCTTGCTGCCGCTCCGTTGACTGCTGCAGTTGGCATCCTGTCCGCATGGCTCATCGTTCGTCAGGACTTCCCGGGCAAATCTGCCTTTGAATTCGGCCTGATGATGAGCTTCGCAATTCCGGGCACCGTGATCGGCATCAGCTACATTCTGGCGTTCAACCTGCCACCATTGCAGATGACGGGTACCGCATTGATCCTGATCTTCTGCTTCGTGTTCCGCAACATGCCAGTGGGTGTGCGCGGCGGTGTGGCGGCCATGTCTCAGCTGGATAAGAACCTGGATGAAGCTTCCCTGACACTCGGTGCAAACAGCGCGCGGACACTGAAGAAAGTGATCCTGCCGCTGCTGCGTCCAGCCATTCAGGCGGCGCTGGTCTACAGCTTCGTGCGGGCAATCACATCCATCTCTGCGGTCATCTTCCTTGTGAGCGCGAAGTACAATATGGCGACGGCCTATGTGGTCGGTTTGGTTGAAAACGGCGAATACGGTGTGGCGATTGCCTACAGCTCCGTCCTCATCTTCGTGATGATCACCGTCATTCTTGGCTTCCAACTACTGGTTGGTGAGCGAAAACTCCGTCGTCCAGAAAACACTCAAAAATCTCCTGCTCAGGGTAAACTGAAGGAAGCCGCAGCATGACACATTCTAAATTTGGTCAGGTCCGCTTCGAAAATGTCGGCAAAAACTACGGCGACTTTACTGCAATCCCGGATCTTAACCTCACGATCGAACCGGGCCAGCTGGTTACCCTTCTGGGGCCATCCGGATGTGGCAAGACGACAACCCTGCGTATGATTGCAGGGTTGGAGACCCCAACATCTGGACGCATCATGATTGGTGGCGATGACGTAACTCGTCTTCCACCGAACGAGCGTGACGTGTCCATGGTGTTCCAGTCCTACGCCCTGTTCCCGCACATGAGCGTGCTTGAGAACGTGAAATACGGCTTGGAATCCAGCGGCTTCAAAGACGCAGAAGACCTGGCTCTGAAAGGTCTCGACCTTGTGGGCCTGCGCGAAAAAGCACCGCGTCTTCCTTCCGAGCTGTCCGGTGGTCAGCAGCAGCGTGTGGCTGTTGCTCGTGCGTTGGTTCTGGAGCCGCAGGTTCTGCTGCTTGACGAGCCGCTCTCAAACCTCGACGCCCGCCTGCGCCGTTTGGTGCGTACTGAAATCCGCGAAATTCAGCAGCGCCTTGATTTCACAGCGGTTTACGTCACCCACGATCAGGAAGAAGCGCTTGCTGTTTCCGACCGCATCGTTGTTATGCGTGATGGTCTTGTCGAGCAGGATGGCACGCCTTACGAGCTTTACGAGAGCCCAGCTTCCGAGTTCATCGCGGACTTTATCGGCGAAGCGAACATCCTCGACTGTGACATTAGCAGCGTGAATGCGGACACCGCAAATGTGCTGGTGGGCGGCAAAGGCTTTGACCTGCGCAGCCGTAACCACAGCATTGGTAAGGGTAAATTGGCAGCGCGTGCCAATTCCATCAAGCTCAGTAGAGATGTGAATGGTGGACCGGCCGGCAAGATCAAAAGCGCGGCTTATCTTGGAGATCACTTCCAATACGAAGTGATGAGCGACCTTGGCTTGCTGTTCGTCATCGACAACCACACTGATGAACTGCTGGAAAACGGAACCTCTGTTGGCATCGACTTTGACGCACGCGGTCTCGCACTGATTGGTGGTAAAAAATGACCACCGAAACAGTTCTGGACCAAGCTGCCGAGTTAGAGCAACGCTTCAACGCGGCCCAAAAGATGGCCGATGAAGCGGCAGCGCTCGCTCTTGAGCACTTCGCCAATCGTGATGATTTGAACATCGACACAAAACGGCATCCGCAGGATGTCGTTTCTGAAGCCGACAAGGCTGTAGAGCAAAAAATCCGCAGCCTGATCGCCGAGCACTTCCCTGAGGATGCGTTGCTTGGTGAGGAGTTTGGCTTTGTGGAAGGGACAACCGGTTACACTTGGGTCATTGACCCAATTGACGGAACTGCCCCGTTTCTCAATGGGTTACCAGGGTGGTGCGTGTGCATTGCCGTAACCGACAAAGACGGTGCTGCCATCGGTATCATTGATGTTCCGGTCCTCACAGAACGCTTTGCTGCCCTGCGCGGTAAAGGCACCACACTCAACGGTTCCCCTGTTCGGGTGACCGAACGATTTAACCTGCAGACCGGCATGCTGGGCGTTGGCGCGAATGATCGCGTTGCTCCTGCGCAGGTCGGTAAAATGTTCGAAGACCTGATGTCCGCAGGCGTGAGCTACACTCGTTATGGCTCCGGTGCATTGATGTTGGCATGGGTCGCTGCGGGGCGCTTGGTTGGCTATGTTGAGCCGCGCATGTCTGCCTGGGACTGCATGGCTGCATACTGCCTTATCACTGAAGCTGGCGGGAAAATTCTCCCATTTCCGATGGCTGAGAACCCAAGTGCCCCGTATCCTGTTTTGGGCGCTGCTCCGCAGGTGTTCGATGAGGTTTTGGATCTCACAAATCTAACCCAGTTTGCCTAGTCTCCCGAGTAGACAACGGGTTAGATCATACTTGCAGGCGCTGTTCACCCAGAGCAGCGCCTGTTTTTTTTATGCACTCAGATGAAGAGCAGAACACCGCCACCCGCGATCAATCCACCGCGGATAAGTGGTGAGAACGGTGCGATGACTCCGTAGGAAATAGCGGAGAGCGCAAGCCCCACCTTTACTGTTGCCAACAGCGACCAAACAGGCGAACTCACAAGCGTGATCAGCGTCGGATTTGCTATCATTCCCAACGGGATAAGGTAGAGGCCAATCCCCAGCGCCATAGCGAACAAAGCCACCTTCAACCAGTTCTCACTGACCATTCCCGCAGCGATAAACACCGCTCCGCAAACAGGGGGAGTAATGGTGGAGAGCAGTGCGAACCAGAATACGAACAAGTGCGCCTGAAGCGGCTCCAGCCCAATATCAATAAGCGCTGGCCCAGCAACAGAAACGCAGATCACATAGGCCGCAGTTGTTGGCACTTCCATGCCCAGAACCATGCAAGCCAGAGCTGTCAGCAGCAAAGCTGGCCACAACATGCCGCCGGAGCCGGAGAGGATAAGTGAGGTGATCTTCACCCCAAGGCCTGTCACCCCAAGCGTACCGATGATGATGGAGGCACAGAGGATAATCGACGCGATCATTGCCACCTGTTTGCCGGAGTTCATCAGCGCCTGCTCGTAGCGCCCGCCGATTTTCCGCAGGTCTACCTTGAAGTTCTTGTCGATCAGCAACAGCACAACCGCTGCCATAATCGCCAGACACGCCGCAAACTGAGGGGTATAACCCAGCACAAACATCGCCCAGAGCAGCACCGTAAACGGCACGAGGAAGAACAGCGATGTGATGATAACTGAACGCGTGTCCGGTTGATCCTCCGTTGCCAATCCTTTCAGCTCATAGCGGCGCGCGAATGCGTTGATGCCCATCCAGACCGCGAAGAAGTACAGAAATGCAGGCAAAATCGCAGCAGCCATGATGCCGGTGTAGGGAACGCCGGTCAGTTCCACCATGACAAAAGCGCCCGCTCCCATCAGCGGCGGCATGATTTGTCCCCCCGAGGAGGCAACAGCTTCCACGGCGGCGGCAAGTGCACGCGGGTAGCCCAGTTTGGTCATGGCGGGCAGCGTAATCGCCCCGGTAGAGGCTACGTTGGCGGAAGCAGAACCAGAGATAGAACCGAACAAAGCCGATGAAATCACTGAGACTTTCGCCGTTCCGCCTTTCAGTTTACCTGCGGCAGCGGCAGCCACATTCATGAAACCAGCACCTGCTTCACCGGCATTCAAAAATGCACCGAAAATGACGAAGATCGCGACGACACCAACAGATACTCCCGTCAGCTTGCCCCATAATCCCCCTTCAGCAATGGTCATGGTGCCGAGGAAACTTTCCAGCGGAACGCCTGCATAGCCGAACTCACCGGGGATATATTGCCCAAACATGCCATAGGCCAGAGCAATCAAAGCCACCAGCGGCAGCGGCCAACCGATGGCCCTGCGCGCCATTTCCAGCACCGTGATCAGCAGACCAAATGCCAGATAAAGCTGAAAATCATCAATAAGATAGCCGTATTGATCCGACAGGTCTGAGTGGTTCCATGCAATCCAGCCAGCAGCGAAAACGCCAAAGATTGTGAGCACATAACCCGTCACATTCTCAAGGGGATTACGCGCCATCAGGATGAGCGCCCAAGGCAGCGCGAGAGCCATGTGCAGCGGACGGCTGACCAGATTGGGAACCAGACCAGAAAAGATCAGCCCAAGATGAAACAGAACAGTGGCCGCACCGAGAACGAGCCAGATGGAACGATGAATTCTATTCAATGAAACAACCTAGGAAGAGAAAGGCCCGAAGATCACTCCGGGCCCAAGCAAGTGTGTTAAATCGTTGGCTTAACGCTGAGCGTCAGTAATTGTGTAGCCAACTTCATCATAAAACTTCAGTGCGCCCGGATGGATTTTGCCGCTGATGTTGCCAAGCAGATCTTTGCTCACGCCATTCCACCATGCAGCGCCCTTGCCCATTTTTTCCTTCTGGTCCCAGAAGCTTTTGGTCAGCGCGTACGCGGTTGCATCATCCATCTGTGTTGTCGTGTAAGCCACAACTGGCAGAGAAGTCGTTGTAATATCAGCGTCTTGACCTGCATAAGTGCCAGCTGGGATCACCAGTTTGGTGCGCTTGGTCTGAGCGATCTGATCATCAGAAAGAGACAGAACATCTACACCGGTACCAGCAGCAGCCTCAATCACGTTTGGCGCTGGGTAAGATCCGGCGGTCACGAAACCATCAATCTGACCATTCTTCAGCGCAGGCACAGCGTTGGAAAGTTCCACATCCGCCAGTTCTACTTCACCTTCAAGGCCAAACAGTTTCAGATACTTAGCACCTTCGCGCGCACCAAAGGAGCCTTTGCCGATGAGGATTTTCTTACCCTTCATGTCCGCAAAGCTCTCAATGCCGCTGTCTTCACCAACAACAAAGTGCATGGTCAAAGATGGGATTGGGAACAGTGCACGGATTTCACCGAACTTAGGATTTGCCCGCTTTTCAAACATCGCCTTGCCGCCTTTGGCGAGCTTCACCAACACTGGCGGTGTGGTGAAAACGTAGTTGCCCGGGCGCACAGCGGATTCCATCACGTTTTGAACAGAACCCTGACTTTCTTCAACGGTTACAATGATATCTCCACCTGAGGCTTCCTTCATTGCTTCCGCAATCTGTACTGCCATCTGGTAATAGGAGGATGAGGTTTTCGCTGATTTATAAGTGACGCGGGTTTCCGCCTGCGCGCTAAACGAAAACGCAACAAGAGCTGCAGCAGCCACGCATGAGTGTAATAGTTTCATGGATCATCCTCTGGAACGACAAATACTTAAAATTGCTGAGAGATTTTATCGAGTATGTGAGGTGTTTCAAGTAGGGGGATCAGCTTACCGCTGATCTGAGGCGGAAATTTTCTCATGAATGCATGACAGAACGAACAGCTTGCGCGATTTTGCGTTTTTTACGTGAAATCTGCGTTACTCGCGTTTTGCCTGCGTTCATATGAGTGTTTGTACCGCAATCATATCAGAAGGCCGTTTTTGTCTAAAGTCTCCTGAAACTCGTCCTTCGGTAACAGCCGGAAATGATCTCCCGTCATCTCCGCCGTCAGAATTCGATCACACCGAAATGTGCGCGGCGCATTGCGCAGATGGTCAAATGCGATCACGTACCAAACAGGATAATTCAACATGAGGTAGTGAGGCTCGATCCGTCGTTCGGAACTTGCACCGTCCTCTCGCTTATATCCGATTGTGAGCGTCACCTGGTCGATGAAGGCCTGATGCAGCGCCTGCACGACATCTTTGGGAGGCGCATTGATCGTCCGCTGCACATAAGTGGAGGCGGTGGACCCAATCAGGATACGAGACTTCAGGCGGTTTACCTTATGACGTTTTTCAGGTGAAAACGAAGCCACCAGTTGTCGGCGAACGGAACCGAGGCTCGCCAGAAACATAGGCGAGTCCATTTGCTCTGAGACCGCGATGCTGATCAGCAAATCGACCGCTTCCGGGTACGCCAGATTCATGCGCCCAACACCCCAGTTGCGGTCCAGACGAACGCCGCCCCCTCGACCGCGATCGGCATCAATAGGCAGGCCCTGCTCGCGCATCAGCTGAAGGTCCCGAGTGATTGTGCGTTCGCTGACATCATGCTGAAGCGCCAGATCTTTGACTGTGCAAAGCTCTTCCTGCTTCAGCTGAACAGCCAGCAATTCCATCCGTCTTAATCTGCCATTTGAATTTGTGCGCGCCATCGAAAAAATAGGACATTAAATGTCCTATTTGTCAATACAACCGAGGTGACCCGAGTTCAACACATGGAGATCACACAATGAAAATTGGCTATTTCACTGTCGGAACAAACAACAGAGAAGCATCCGCCAAGTTCTATGACTCACTCTTCGAGCAAGGCGGACCGAAGCAAGTTGCGGCCAATGAAAGGCTGACCTATTGGCAAAATGAGAATTTTGCATTTGCGACTGCCTTGCCCATTGATGGGAAGCCTGCAACGCATGGAAATGGTGCAATGGTTGGCTTTGGCGTCGACACTGTCGAAGAGGTCAAAAGGCTCCACAAACTTGCCATCGACCTGGGCGGCACCAACGAGGGTGATCCTAACCAGCGGGGGCCTTACATTTCAGCTTATGTGAGAGATCTCGACCACAACAAACTCATCTTCTTCACAGAGGCAATGAGCTGAGCACCCAGCCCACACCTCAGACTGTCTTCATCCCCCAGAAGCGGTCATGAGCTGTGAGAATGCAGGTATTGCAACCTTTATACATAGGTCGCCTAATGCCTGCGGGAATGATGCTCATGTGCAGCGGTTTCGACGCGAGATCGCTGCACGTTTCAGCTTCAGTTGGGGGACAATATGAACACGCCAAACGCCGATCTGCAAAACAAGATCAACCAAATCAGAGAGCAACTGCAACATCTGAAAACGACTGATACAAAGCCAAAAGCTGTCGCGGGACCTAGCCTGAACCAAGCCTTGCAAGCCAGCGAGCGAATGTTGTTTGGCGAGCTCAGCAAGCAGGGTGTTTTGAAGTCTTCGCCTCCACAAATCGATCTGGAAGGCGGAAACATTGAGTTCGGCCTGTCCCTCTTCTGGACCTTCAATCCACCCGAAGATTACGAGGATGTGTTTGCAGTCGTAAAAGAGTTTCTGGAGTGGGAAACAGGCGGACAGCTAAAGGCACCTCTGCTGGATGATTACAGCACCATCAAACAGCAAATCGACCTTGGCGGTATTGTCATGTCAGACGGCTCAATTTTGGGCTTCGGTAAATATGAGATGGCCGATGTTGGGTGGGCCGTCTGCCTCGTCTATGTGATTTACTACAGTCTCTTCCCAAATAAAAAGGCGCCCTTCAACACCGCACCAGCGGGCATCATAGATCTGGCGGCGGGGACCTCTCAAAACGAGGTGAGTATCGCGATCCTTGGAGATTGGGGGACTGGTGATTACACCAGCGACGGCGGCCCCGCAAAAGCTGTGATGGACGCGATCAGCAAGAGCGCTACGATTGATAATCCTGACTACATTATCCATCTCGGGGATGTTTATTACGCTGGCACGGAATCCAGTGAAGAGAACGATAACCTCCTCCAGATGTGGCCCGCAGACCGCTTTGCTGGTGGCAAAATGGCCGGAACATCCTTCACACTCAATTCCAACCACGAAATGTATGATGGAGCGAACGGTTACTTTAAGATCGCTTTGACACCTGCAAACACGCCTTTCAACGAGCAACAGAAAGCCAGTTTCTTTGCGCTAAAGTTTGGCGACTGGATGATGTTGGGCCTTGATAGCGCCTACTACTCGTCCCCCTCAACACTCTTCATGGACGGCACCTTGGGCGGCAGTAAATCGAGCGTCCAGAAAGACTGGTTACGGCAAGTCGTTGGAGATAGAAAAGGCAAGGATGTCATTCTCCTGACCCATCATAATCCGATCAGCTTTGATGGCCTTACAAGAGAACCACTGTGGGATGAAACTCTTGCAGACCTGGGCGGCACGCCAGACTATTGGTACTGGGGCCATGTTCATCTGGGTGTTGTCTACGGCGACCAACTGCCAGCTGCGAAAGGCCCAGATGGACGGTTTGCGAAAGTAAGATGCTCTGGAAATGCAGCGATCCCGAATGGAGCTCCCTCCGGTCTGGATGGCAAACCAAACATAGATTACTACTCGCATACACCATTGAAAAATAAGGAACCTCGGGTTCGCAACGGGTTCGCCCTCATCAAGCTGACCCTTGATGGGCAGATCACGGAAACCTTCTATGAAGTCTCCGATGGGTCAGAACATCCGGTTGAGGTTTGGACCTCCGCGGATCAGACAGCAACGGTGTAGCCAAACCGCCGCCTCCATGTGAAAGCAGAGTGCTCGATCATGGAGGCGCATGGATTGGTCGCTACCTCAGCACACGTTCTACTGCACGTCCTGCCGCCAGCACCTGCTCATCTTGTGCCGCAGCCCCGCAGATGGAAATGCTGTGGGACGGTTTGCTCAGATCAACCGGCAGGGCCAGCGATGGCATGTTGAGGAATGCGGTGATCATGGTCAGCCGCAAGGCCAGTGCATTTGCTTCCTGAAACGCCTCGACGCTCTCCTCCACTTCGGAGATAAGAGGCGGTACATCAGGCACTGTCGGCATCAACAGCAAGTCACCTTTCAACTGCACCTCGATCTCAGACTGAAGCACCGCCCGCTGCCGCCGCAAATACGCCAGCTTCTTCGGCGTCATGGGCAAGGCTTGCTCCAGACGGGCTTTGATCTGCGGATCAATCTTATCCTTGCTGACATCCACAAACTGAGCAATCTGCTCCCGCGCTTCCACGCTCACCAGCGTTCCATGCTCCGCAAACAGCAAATGTGCTTTGAGGATTGGCCGCAGATCTCTTCGCACAATCTGGATGCCCGCAGCAGAGAGCGTATCGATGCTGTGCTCAAACATCTCCATGATCTCAGCGGAGATGCCCAACCCGTCTAGATCCGGCACAACAAGGCGAAACGCGCGTTCTTCTGCCGTCGTATCATGAGAGGAATGCTTGCCGCACATCACCGCATCCAGCGCACAGATGCCCTCAACAGTTCGCGCCATGGGGCCGAGCACATCAAGGCTCGCCCCAAGCGGCACAACGCCCTCCATGGGATAGCGCCCCATGGTCGCCCGATACCCGCAAATGCCCTGAAAAGCAGCAGGCACACGCGTTGAACCGGAGGTATCACTGCCAATCGCTAAGTCACAAACACCGTTAGAAATCGCCGCCGCACTGCCGGAAGACGATCCACCCGGCACACGTGCGCGATCCAACCCATTGGGCGCATTGCCGTAATGCGGATTGAGGCCGATGCCGGTATAGGCAAACTCAGCCAAGTTAGCAGGGCCAATGGGAATGCCGCCCGCCTCAATCACCCGCTGCACCACCAGTGCATGCTCATCCTCAACCTCAGTGGAATACGCCACCGATCCGGCAGTCGTCCCCCGCCCCTTCAGCGCAATATTCCCTTTGATCGCAACCAGTTCCCCGTCAATCGCGCTCAGCTTCTCACCAGAAGCCCGACGCACTTGCGCGGCCACAACCAGTTCCTCCACCAGTTCCCGGTTCAGCCCAATAAAAACCCCGCGAAGTTCCTCCCCCTCAAGCCTCTCCCAAAGCCCTTCAACATCATCCACCACCATTCCAACACCCCTCCATCAACTCTCACCACGCATACTAAAGCCGAGTTTTTCAACCTGTCAAAGCTGGAAACTAAGAGAGCAACATGCTGGTTTTAAGACGCCTCCACGTTCTACACGCACGAAAAAAGGCCTCTCGTTATGAGAGGCCTTTCTCTGTTTACCAAGGAAACGCAGCGGGGATTAGTCGTAGAGGACTGCTGCGATTTCTGGGGAGTCCATGTTGGAGGCGTCGTAGTAGTAGAAGCCGGTGTCGATGTTGGATGGGACGTCTTTGCCCTGTGAGGCCATGACGGCTGCCTTGACGGTTTCATAACCGATGCCGACCGGGTTCTGGGTGATCGCACCTGCCATCAGGCCGCTGCGGACAGCGTCTTTCTGGGCGCGGCCAGAATCGTAACCGATGATCACGACATCTTTGCTGCCCATTTCACGAACACCGTTGGCTACACCGATGGCGGAACCTTCGTTGGTGCCGAAGATGCCTTTGATGTCTGGGTTAGCGGTCAGGATCGCTTTGGTCAGCTCGGTGGATTTGAGCTGGTCACCACCACCGTACTGAACGGTGACAACTTCAATCTCCGGATAGTTCTTCATCTGGTTGAGGAAGCCATCGCGGCGGTCGATGCCGGTGCGACTGGTCTGGTCGTGTGCAACCACAGCCACTTTACCGCTCTTGCCGATCAGCTCTGCCATTTTGTCAGCTGCGAGATTGGCTGCTGCCACGTTGTCGGTTGCGGCCAAAGCCACCGGAATTTCGCTTTCTACACCGCTGTCGAAGGCGATGATCGGAATGCCCGCAGACTGGGCCTGACGCAGCAGCGGAATAGCGGCCTGACTGTCCAGCGCAGCAAAGCCGATAGCTGCCGGGTTCTTGGCCAGTGCTGCGGCCAGCATGTCGATCTGGCGATCTACCATGGCTTCGCTGTCCGGACCTTCGAAGGTGATTTCCACGTTCAGCTCAGCGGCTGCATTGTCGGCACCTGCCTTCACGGCTTGCCAGAACTGGTGCTGGAAGCCCTTGGAGATCAGCGGGATGTAAACCTTATCCGCTGCGAATGAAAGCGAGCTGGTTGCAAGCAATGTTGCAGAGGCCAATGCGCCAATCAGAGTACGTCTTGTAAACATAACTATTTCCTCCCAATGAAATAATTTAGAGCGTGTTCCGTTGGATTGGATTCAATCAAACGATAAGAATTCGCTCCACTAAAGATGCTGGGGCAAAGACGCCCCAACCAAACTTATGCATGAGCTTTTTTCTTGCGGGCCATGTCCGCATAGACGGCCAGAATGATGATCGCGCCAGTCACCACGGTCTGCCATTCCTGAGCAACGGAAAGCACACGCAGACCGTTGGTCAGAACGGCCATGATCAGTGCCCCGATCAGCGTTCCCATGATAGTGCCGCGACCGCCGGCCAGAGACGTTCCGCCAATCACCACAGCAGCGATTGCTTCCAGCTCATACCCAAGACCAAGCGCTGGCTGAGCGGAATTGAGGCGGGACGCGATGAGAATTCCCGCGATGCCGCAGATCCCACCTGCAAGCGCGTAAATTCCCATTTTCCAGGCATCCGTGTTGACGCCGGACAGGCGCACGGATTCCTCGTTGGAGCCAAGTGCGAAGGTGTAGCGGCCCAAAACGGTTCTTCCCAGAACGTAGGAAGCTGCAATCGCAACAAGGAACAGGATCAACACACCATTGGGGATCTGAAAGCCCGGAAAGACAGCACCGATCACGGAGCCGCGGGAAATGAGATCAAACCCCGGCGTGTCGTTGAAGTAGATTGGACGTGTGCCGGAGATGACGAGGGACAGGCCCTTCAAAATCAGCATCATGCCAAGCGTTGCGATGAAGGGTGGCACCTTCATTTTGGCAACGAATGTGCCGGAACACAGACCACAGAGTGCACCAGCACCAATGGCCGCGACAACACCAAGCGGCAGGGGCAGGCCCCAATATGTGAGCACCACACCGGCAATCACGGCGCAAAAGGTCATCATGGTGCCGATGGACAGATCAATACCGCCAGTGATGATGATGAGCGTTGCTGCAATGGCCAGAACGCCGTTGACCGATGTTGCCTGCAAAATGGCGATCATATTGGACATTTGCATGAAGTTTGGCGAGGCCAGACCAAAGCCAATGAGCAACACAATCAAGCTGGCAAAGGCGAGCAGCTTCTGGTGCGCCCCGGAACTCACGAAACGACCGATAAGGTTCTTTTGCGGGGTTAAGGTGGTGTCTGTCATTGTACTTCACTCACAATTTGCGCTGCTGGGTCGCGTTGTGTTGCGAGGCGCATAATGTCTTCTTGCGATGTTGAACTGCCACCCGGCAAAATGCCTGTCAGGCGGCCTTCACACATCACCGCGATGCGATGGCTGAGGCGCATAACCTCTGGCAGCTCTGAGGAGATGACGATGATCGCGCAACCCTGCTCTGCCAGCGAGTTCAACAGCTTATAGATTTCAGACTTCGCGCCGACGTCGATGCCGCGTGTGGGCTCATCAAAAATGAGGATGTCGCAATCGCGCAACAGCCACTTTGCGATGACCACTTTTTGCTGGTTGCCGCCAGACAGGAACTGAAGCTCCTGCTTATCAGAGGGCGTTCTGATTTCCAGTTGCTTGATGTACTTGGCGGCAGCCTCTGCCATGCCAGCTTCATTCAGCACGCCAAGGCGATTGCAGAACTGATCCATACTGGCCATAGCCACGTTGGCACGCACATCCATACCCGTTGCCAAGCCGAAGTGCTTGCGGTCCTCTGACAGATAGCCAATGCCAACCTGCACGGCATCCGAGGGGCTGTTGATTTTGCACTTGCTGCCATCCACCCAGACTTCGCCTGAGTCCATCGGATCAGCGCCAAAGATCGCGCGGGCGACTTCTGTGCGCCCTGCCCCCATGAGCCCTGCAAAGCCGAGGATTTCGCCTTTCTTGAGCGCAAAGCTGACATCGCGGATCTCAGTGCCCCGGTTCAGGCCTTTCACTTCCAGCGCAACCTCTGCCTCTGAAAGGTCAGGCACGTCGACGGCTTCCTCTTTCACCTCACGACCAACCATCATGGAGATGATCTCATTGACCGGAGTGTCAGCGGCAGGAACGGTGCCCACATACTCGCCATCGCGCATGACGGTGACGCGATCGGAGATCTGTTTCAGCTCATCCATCTTGTGGCTGATGTAGATGATGCCCACGCCTTCCGCCTTCAGACGGCGGATGATGGTGAACAGCTCCGCGATTTCCTTGTCGTTCAGCGCGGCTGTCGGCTCATCCATGATCAGCACCTGCGAGCGATAGGAGAGCGCCTTGGCAATCTCCACCATCTGCTGCTTGGCGATGGTCAGGTTGCCGACCAGAACGTCCGGCTGCAAATCCAGCGCCATACTCTGGAAGATCTCAGCTGTCTTCTGGTTGAGCGCAGCCTCATCGAGACGTCCAAATCTCAGGCGCGGTTCGCGGCCAATAAAGATGTTCTGCGCTGCTGTCAGATCATTCATCAGGCTGAGCTCCTGATGAATAATGCCTATTCCGAGGTCTTGCGCTTCTCGCGGCCCTTTTGGGTCAGCCGCTGTACCGTTGATTTCAATCTTACCGCCGTCACGGGTGTAAACACCGGAAAGCACTTTCATCAAGGTGGATTTGCCTGCTCCGTTCTCTCCCATCAGGGCGTGAACTTCGCCGGCACGCAAGTCAAACTGCACATTCTTCAGGGCGTGCACACCCGGAAACGTCTTTTCAATACCCGTCATCCTGACGATGGTATTCATTTATTTTCTCCCCCCAGTGCTGGCCTGCAAACCTCAGTGAGAACGCACAGATCCCGACTGGTGCTGCGCTTGCAGATCAGCAAAATGAAATGGTTGAGACACCCGTTTGATACCTGACTGCTGGCGCTGCTCCTCCCAGAGTTTTGCCGCAGTCACCGTTGTCTCATTTTTGCGCGCCTCCCCATCCGAAAATCGGATCCACTTGGCGGCGAGGCGCTTTAGTTCTGAATGACACCCTTCTTGATGATGACGTTGCCGTATTTGCGTGTCGTGCCTGTCACCACAACGCAGAAAGCTTTCTTGGCTTTTTCATAGAAGGCAAACCGCACGACAAAGGTGATCTCAGCACCTGCTGGCAAAGCATTCTGGTAGTCCTCCACCAGACCATCCGGCAGTTGGTCACCTTCCACCGGGGCCATCATCATCACGTTTTCGGGGTCATACTGGTCCAGCTCCCAAAGCGGCATGACGGCTTTGAGCAGATCCGTCGCCTCGCACCCATCGGCGCGCAGCACCTTGTCACAAACAGAGTAGGCCGGAAAATGCGCATCGCTGAAGATGATCTCATCTCCATGTCCCATCTCATGCAGGATCTTCAACAGGTCCGGGAAAATGATCGGGTTGATCCCTTTAAGCACTTAAGCCCCCACTCACACCATGTGCCCGGCACCAACCGGGCAGGTAAAACAAACACCAAGACTTCCGGCAGGGTTGAAGAAAGCTCAGAAGTCCGCCGCGAATAAATGTACTATGAAGAACCAGAAAGGCTGTTCGCCTCATGATTCCGTCTTCAGGATGACGCTGTCGTGTTCCGACAAACTCTCTCAGGACCAGCCCTTCAATTTCCTCGGCAAGAACGGCGCCAAACCATTGCTAATTCGTGTTAGCAAGTTAGCAAAGCTTTCCGTTTAATCAAGAACAATTTTTCAATTTGCCGATTTTGAGCGCATTTTAAGAAACGGCCCTAACGTCAGATTTACCTGAATTTTTAGTTGGTCGAAAACCAGTAATAATAGCTTCAGGCCAGCAACTTATACTGCGCAAATGACCATAAACCGGCGCTGATCAGAGCCAGTACCAGAGCCTGATACCGGTAACAAAACGTGATGCTTCAGGAACAAAAGCAAATGCCAAAAGCGTACTGGGTTGCCCGCGTCAACATCAAAGATCCTGATATCTATCGGTTCTACATGGAGGCTGCGCCCAGTGTCCTGCGAAAACACACTGGCCGAATCCTTGCGCGAGGCGATAAGGCTGAGCAGCTGGAGGGTCAAGAATACCATCGTCATGTGATCGTTGAGTTCGACAGCATGGAAGACGCGCTAAACTGCTACCACTCCCCAGAATACCAAACTGCCCGAGAATTCCGAAACGGGATCGCCGATGTGGAGACCGTGATCGTCGAAGGGGTGGACTAATCCGCAACCGACGTCAGACACAAAAAAGCGGGCTGGTCTTGCGACTTACCCGCTCTCGTTTTGCTACGTGCTGACTAAAACAGTCCGGATTTAATTTGAAGCATCTGAACTGCTTTAGCCTTTGTTTTTGCGTATCTTTGTCCGAAAACCGGTTCCCACCTTTCGGCGATACACTGTAAGTTTACTCAGGCAGGTTTTGGTGCCTTGAAGGCGGATTCGGTGAGGTGCTCCAGCAGCAAACCGGATTGCTTGACGGCTTCGTCTTCGTTGCCCATGGCGACCGCACGCATGATGGCCTCGTGGTGGTAAGAGCACAGCAGATTGTCTGATTTGTCTTTGTTCGCAAACCAGAACCGGCGTGACTGGCTCTGCACACGGGCGAGGGAGTGGTGGAAATATGGGTTGTTGGTCGCTTCCGTCACGATGCGGTGAATGTCCTGCAGATTGGACAATAGCGATTTCTCATCTTCATCCTTCGCGCTTTGCACGATGAGCGATCCAAGCGCCAGCATCTCGCGGCGCTGATCAGTTGAGGCGCGCATGGCCGCAAATCTCAGGCAGATCGGCTCAATCTGTTTGCGCACTTCCAGCAGCTGCAATTGCTGCTCTGCGGTGATGGAGAGAAACTGCACGCCTTTGCGCGGATGGATGGCCAGCATCTCGTCCTGTTCAAGAGCCTGAAGGGCTTCACGAACGGGCGTACGGCCCAGATCCAACAGAGAGGCGAGTTTGTTCTCAGAGTACAGAGCTGAAACATCAAGCTCGTTGAAAAACAACTTTCTCTCAATTTCCGTGCGCGCAAGCTCAGCCTGAGTTTTCTGGTGAGCCACGGTTACCCCCTGTTTTAAAAGCGTTATTTCTGCGTCAGTTGTATCACAGTGTAGCACAATGCATTCCCGATTTGCCAGCGGTCTCTTCTTTTCTTTTGCTGTTATGTCAGCCAAATGGATCTTGTTTAGCGGTTTTTCAATCGGCTGCCATGTCAGTTCTGGACCCCTTCTAGATAATGTAATCCATCAGACTCTGGCATTGTGTCATTCTGTCACGCAAAAACTACATAGTTTTCATGGGTTCCTCGCGCCTTGCAGATTTTAGATAAACTAAAAAAGCTAAAGTAATTAGTACTTTATCGTGAACTGATACTCTGAAAAATATTGAACTTCCCTGGCATGTCAGCAGATCAATATTGGCATGTCAGTACTCATTATTTCGCAGTTTTTATCGATTTCTAAGGGTTATTACCATTGCTACAGCCGCCTGTTTTTGCTTTTAAGGTTGCTAATATGTCAGATTTGAGGATATGTTTCTGAAAACAGTCCTCATGGACTCAGAGACAAAGCAAACAGCCATAAAATGTGGCATACAAGGTAAGCACCCATGAAAAACTGGAAAGAGACTGCCCTAGCAGAAACCGCATCTCCTGTTCTTGCTGAAGCAGATGTTGTTGTTTGCGGTGGCGGCCCATCTGGTGTGGCGGCGGCTGTTATGAGTGCCCGCAACGGCTTGAAGACAATCCTCATCGAGAAAAACGGGTTTTGTGGCGGCGGTGCGGTTGCCGGCCTGTCAGGTACTATCTGCGGTCTGTTCCTCACCCAGGACGACATCGAAAACAAAAACGCCAAGCAAATTGTTTTCGGTTTCGCAGAAGAGTTTCGTGCTCGCCTGCTGGCCAAAGGTGGCGCCACCGCCCCACAAATCTACGGTAACACCCACGTGGTGACTTTTGACCCGCTCATCTGGCGCGAAGCAGCGGACGATCTGCTTGAGGAGTCCGGCGTTCAGTGCCTCTACCACACCTACATGACCGAAGTGGTGCGCGATGGCGACGACATCACCGCGATCCGTGTGGAATCCAAAGCAGGCAGCACCTTCCTCAAGGCAAAAGCATTCATTGATACGTCAGGAGATGCGGCTCTCGTGACGAAAGCGGGGTGTGAGTACAGCTTTGGAGATAATGGTGCCATTCAGAACCCAACCATGATCTTCCGTCTGTCAGACGTGGTGGAAAGCGATTTCTACGATTACTTCGGCAAGAACACCATCTGCCCGCCTGACATGATCGAACAGCTGAAAACAGCGTTCGAGAGCAGAGAATACGACACACCCCGCAACAAGGTCTGGGTATTCCCAACCCCGCAGAAGGGCGTGTTTTTGATGAACTGCACCCGTCTGGCAGGACAGGACAACCGACTGCTGAACGTGGTGGACCCTGCTGATTTCACATACGCGGAAGTCTATGGCCGTCGTCAGGCCCGCGAGTATCACCGCTTTTTCAAGGACAAGATCAAGGGCTTCGAAGAATCCCAGCTGATTGACATGCCACCGGAAGTGGGCATTCGCCAGACACGGACAATCAGCGGTGAAAGCACCCTGACAAACGAGCAGGTTGCAAACTGCGACAAGCCTGAGGATGGCGTGGTGCGCTCCTCCTGGCCAATCGAAATGCACGCCGGTGAGAAGAGCAAACTGCATTGGCTGATGGAAGATTACTATGAAGTTCCATACGGCACGCTGGTGCCGAAGGAGCTGGACAACGTGATTGTCGCGGGACGGTGCCTGAGCGCTGAACATGAAGCTCTCGCTTCTGCCCGCGTTACTGCCCAGTGCTTTGAGCTGGGACATGCGGCGGCTGTGGCGACAAAACAGAAAATCGAAAAAGCGATCAATTACAGAGACGTAGACACAAAAGAGCTGCGCAAGGCGATGCGCGCGGCTGGCAGCGCTCTGTAAAAAGTCGGGCAATAAGGAAGGTGCCTCAAGGCACACTGGGAGTTAAAAATGGAAGACTGCAGAATTAGCCGGGTCGAGCTTTATGCTTTGGCTGATGAAGATGCGCCCCCTATTCCCTGGGCGGATAATCAGGAACCTCTGCTGTACACCAACAACATTGTACGCCTGTTCACCGAGGATGGAACCGAGGGTCTTGGCGCAACTATGAGCTACACAGAGAACTTCTTTGATCGGTGCATCATTGAATCTCTGCGGACTATCGTTCCGGGCCTCATCGGCAAAAATCCACTGATGACTCAGGAGCTCAACAACTGGCTTGGAGCACGCTGCACCTGGGGTGGACTGCCAGCGAAGTCTCCAATCGACATTGCAGCATGGGACATTAAGGCCAAGAAAGCCGGAATGCCGCTTTACATGCTGCTTGGCGGCGCACGGACCAAAATCAAGTCCTACGCCTCCACACCAATGTTCGACACTGTAGAGGAATACTTCCCTTACATTGACGATTGCATTGCCCACGGCTTCACAGCAATCAAGCTGCACTGCTACTGCATCTATGAAAAAGATGTGGCACTGGTGGAAGCTGTGCAGGCCAGATACGGCGCTACCGGCATCCGTTTCATGCTGGACACCGCCACGTTCTACACACCTGCACAAGCCATGAAGATGGCCAAGTGGATGGAACGTCATGATTGGGAATGGCTCGAAGCGCCGGTTTCCGACTACGACTATAAGACCTATCAGCGCCTTGTCGCCAATACGGATCTTGAAATTTCCAGCCATGGCAACTGCCTGCTCACACTGCAGGAAGTTACGCACGCACTGAGCACTGGGATGTGGTCAGACGTGCGTCAGGACGCGACTGTTTGCGGCGGCATTACTCAGCTGAACAAATGCTTCGCAATCGCGGCCGGCCACAGCAAAAACCTGGAAATCCAGAGCATGGGATACACCCTGACACAGGCTGCCAACCTGCACGTCGCTCTGGCTCACGACAACTGCAATTACTTCGAGCAGTTCTACCCTTACGAGGCGTTTGAGCTGGCAAGTAAAACCCAAATCCGCACAGACAAAGAGGGATATGTGCACGCGCCGGCGGGCAACGGGCTCGGCGTGGAAATGGATTGGGACGCAGTGAAGGAAGCATCTTTCGCTTCTTTCGTCTTCGAATAATAAATGGGGGCATCCATGGCTAAACTACAACTGGATAAGACGAACTTCTTCGTCGGGGGCATTGCGGTACTCCTACCGACAATGGGCATTCTGGCAGCGGACATTGCTGCACCGGGCTCCGGTAAAGCTGTCATCTCTTCTTTGAAGAGCTATCTGACAAACGAATTTGGCGCGTTCTACATGTGGGCAGCGATCTTGTCGCTGATCTTCTGCCTGAGCGTTTCTTTCAGCAAGTACGGCAACATCGTGCTTGGTGACCCTGATGAAAAGCCTGAATACAACACGATCTCCTGGGTCGCGATGATCTTCAGTGCGGGCATCGGCGCGGGCATCCTCTGGGGTGGCGCCAGTGAGTGGATCTACTACATGTCCACACCGCCACTGGGTCTTGAGCCGGGCACCGAACTGGCCAAAGAATGGGCAATCACCACGGGCATGTTCCACTGGGGTCCAAGTGCATGGGCACTCTACTCTGTGTGTTCCATCACCATCGGCTACTACTATTATGTGCGTAAAGACCCGGTTCTGAAGGTTTCAGAATCCTGTAAGGGTGTTCTGGGCACACGCGCAAAAGGTCCTCTGGGCAACGTCGTTGATATCTTCATCATGATCGGCTTGGTGACTGCAAGTGCGACCAGCCTTGGTCTGGGCACTCCGGTTGTTGCTGCTGGCTTCTCCAAAGTGCTTGGCATTGAGCATGGCACTTCCATGAACCTTGCAGCCCTTGCAATCGTGGTTGCGCTGTTTGCAGCAAGCTCCGCACTTGGCCTTAAAAAAGGCATGGCGAAGTTGTCCAACTTCAACATCTTCCTGGCCGTTGGCCTGCTGATCTTCGTTCTGTTCTTCGGCGGCTACTTCCTGACCACCATCAAGTCCTTCACCACATCCGTTGGTGCGCTCGTGACAAACTTTGTGCGCCTGAGCACCTACATGGAGCCATACTCAGAGAACTCCACCTTTGTGTCTGACTGGACGATCTTCTACTGGGCATGGTGGGTTTCTTACGGTCCATTCCAGGGTCTCTTCTTCGCGAAGATCTCCCGTGGCCGCACAATCCGCGAAATGGTTCTGGGCACCCTGTTGTTCGGTTCCCTGGGCACTGCAGTGTTCTTCGCAATCTTCGGCAACTACGGTATTGGTCTTCTGGATGCGGGCATCTTTGATGCACCTGCAGCACTGGCAGCTGGTCAGAGCTCCTTCACCGTGATCATCGACATGTTTGCGAACCTGCCACTGGGTACTCTGTTCATCATCGGCCTGTGCGTTTCCGCGATCGTGTTCATGGCAACCACCTTTGATGCGGCATCCTTCTCTCTTGCAGCGATGACCACCAAAGAACTGCCAGATGGTGCAGATCCAGCACTTTGGAACCGTCTTGTTTGGGCACTGTTCCTGGGCATTATCCCAGTGGTGATCAACCTGATTGGCGGCGACTTGGGCACCATCCAGATCTCAACGGTTGTTGGCGGACTGCTGATGGTCATCATCCTCGGCATCGTTGCGGTCTCGTTCCTCAGAGAACTGCAACGCGACATTGCCAACGGTGTCGAACTTCCAATGCGCAAAAAATAATAAAGCACATGAGGGCGCCAGCAAAAACTGGCGCCTTTCTCTTAGGAGCACATCATGTCACTGGCACTTAACCCAGCAGTCGCACCCATCAAGTCCGTCGAGTTTATTCCGGTCAATTACAAAGCCAGCAACTGGAGCCAGAACACGGTTGTCGTCAAGATTACAGACGAAAACGGTGTCTACGGCCTCGGCGAAGCTGACGGTTCTCCGGACGCAATTCTCGCTTATTCCAATATTGAAACAGAACATAAGTGGCTGACGAACCTGACCGAAAGAGTCATTGGTCGTTTGCCGATTGAAATCAACGCCATCTGGAATGCCATGTATGACGCCACGCAGTGGCAGGGCATGCGCGGCCTGGGCATGTTCGCCCTCTCCGGCATCGACATGGCGCTTTATGACCTTGCGGGCAAACAGCTCGGCGTGCCAGCCTACCAGCTACTTGGCGGCACCAACAAAGACAAAGTCCATCCGTATCTGACGCTTTATCCGGCCATTCCGGTGGATGCATCTTTGGACGTCGCCATCAAGGGCTATGCCCCACTGCTTGAAAAAGCCAAGGCACACAACATCCGTGCGGTGAAAGTGTGCGTGCCGATCAAAGCAGACTGGAGCATCAAAGAAGTCGGCTATTATCTGCGCGAGCTGCGCGGCATCTTGGACTACGACACCGATATGATGGTCGACTACCTCTACCGCTTTACAGATTGGTATGACGTTGCCCGCCTACTCAATTCCATTGAGGATCTGGAGCTGTACTTCGCAGAAGCGACTTTGCAGCACGATGACCTGAGCGGCCACGCCAAACTGGTAGAAAACACCCGCTCCCGCATTTGCGGTGCGGAGATGAGCACCACTCGCTTTGAAGCTGAGGAATGGATCACCAAAGGCAAGGTGCATCTGCTGCAGTCTGACTATAACCGTTGCGGCGGCCTGACAGAGCTGCGCCGGATCACCGAGATGGCAACCGCTCACAACGTGCAGGTAATGCCGCACAACTGGAAGACAGGCATCACCTCAGCAGCAGCGATCCATTATCAGTTCGCAGTCGGCAACGCACCTTACTTTGAGTATGTGCATCCGGACTTCTGCGACGGGGAGCTGCGCAAGTATCTGGTGACGCCGGAAGCCGAGTTGGTGGATGGGGGCTTTGAAAAGCCAACCGCACCGGGCTATGGAATCGACCTGAACCAGCAATTTATGGCGAACCTGTGATGACACTCTTCACTCAGCACCCCTCTGCGGGCTGAAGATACACACAGGAACGTTCTCCGCCCCGCCTCCATCTCGCTTTACAGCCTCGCGTATCTGCAAAGTGTGCCTAGGGGCGGAGGATCTTCTCCTGAGCCACTCAGGAATATATTTCCCCTGGGTAGAGACGTACCCTGCCCACTACTCACCCTGGTCAAGCCCCATTGACCGGGGTGTTTTATGAGCTCACTTCAGCATACACACTTCCCTATACGTCAACCTGCCGGATGAGCTCCGTTAATTTGATAAAACGTTCCATCAAAATCACGCATTTTCACGTATATACACGCATCTCACCAGCAGAATCACAGTTTCGTGAATTGATGAAGTTCTCGAATCAACAAATATAATTAAGTATTAAACATCTCTTTATTAGAATAGATCAGAAGAAAAACATACTACAATTATTTGATCAACTGGTCAGTTTTTAGAATTATTTATCAGGCGGCTAACGTATTTTATCCAAATATATTAATATTTTGAATTGATATCATTAAAAGATTCAGATGTTTTATACCTAAAACAATATATTCTGCATTCTATTCACACTTCGAGAGTTCGTCAATGATTCAACCAGTAGATGTGTTGATACTACTTTCTTCTGTGAATCCAAAGATCATTTATATTGCCTTTCAGTGCATCCCTCATACGTTTAGGTGGTTTACTACTACTATTACTCTAGGGGAGATAATATGTTTAGAGATAATCACGTTGAAGAGGCAAGAGTTATTGAAGGAGGCGATGCGCCATATAGCACAACGACCCCATACTCTATTTCATCGGGGGACACTTTTGAGGGAACGCTGAGTTTTTCTGGCGATAAAGACGCAATTAAACTCGAGGTACAGGCTGGAGTAACTTACACAATTTCAATGGAAGGCATCGGAAGTGGGGGCGTTTCCGATACATACCTGTACCTTTACGATTCCAACACAAACGAAATCGCAACAGACGATGATGGCGGCAGCGGACGTAACTCCGAAATCACCTTCACCGCAACATCCACCGGCACCTATTACATTGGCGCTGCGTCCTACAATGATCGCTACACTGGCGATTACAGAGTCTCCGTTGATGCAGACGGCGGCCCAACTGACCCGCCAACCGATCCAAACGCGTTCACCAACGACCAGATTGCAAGCCAGCTGACCGATGGGTACTGGAACAACTCAGGCCGTGGTCGTCGTGCGTTTGACGTGAGCCCGGGTGAGTCTCTCACCGTCAACCTCAATGGTCTGAACGCTTCTGGCCGTGAGCTTGCAACCAAAGCTCTGGAAGCCTGGACAAAAGTCACTGGTATCGACTTCCAGACTGTCAACTCCGGCGCTCAGATCACATTTGACGACAACGACAGCGGCGCTTACGCAAACTCGACAACACGCGGCAGCACCATCGTTTCTTCAACCGTGAATGTGAGCACTGACTGGGTTGCGCGTTATGGCACTGGCCTGGACGGCTATGCTTTCCAGACTTACGTACACGAAATCGGTCACGCGCTCGGTCTGGGTCACGCTGGCAACTACAACGGCAGCGCGACTTACGGCGTGGACAACCACTACTCCAACGATTCCTGGCAGGGCACAATCATGTCCTACTTCGATCAGGTGGAGAACACCAGCGTCGACGCTAGCCGTGCCTACGTCGTCACCCCAATGATTGCAGACATCCTTGCAATGCAGGACCTGTACGGCACAGCAACCGATCTGCGTACTGGGTCCACCGTTTACGGTGAAAACTCCACAGCAGGCGGTTACTACGACGACATCGCAGACCTGAACCCAGCCACGTTCACCATCATGGACAATGGCGGCACCGACAGCATCAACTTCAGCTCTGTCCGCGCTGACCAGAAAATCTCTTTGGTGGCAGAGACTTACTCTGACGTGAACGGCCTGACCGGCAACATGACCATCATGCGTGATACCGTGATCGAGAATGCTTATTCTGGCTCAGGTAATGATGAGCTGATTGGTAACGATGCCGACAACGGTCTGTATGCCAATGCTGGTAATGATACCCTCGAAGGTGGTCTCGGTGATGACACCCTTTCCGGTGGTTCTGGTCGTGATACCTTCGTGTTCAACATCAACTGCGGTGCGGACACGATCGTTGACTTCTCCAATGGCCTTGACTTCATGAGATTTGAAAGCGGTGCAGACAGCTTTGCAGACCTTACGATTCAGGACACTGGTGCAGACACAGTCGTCAGCTATGACGGTGGCTCCATCACCCTCTCAGGTGTTGATTCCAGCCTCATCAGTGCAGACGATTTCACGTTTGTATAAGGGGTAATAAAATGTGCGACCTGCCGCAATGGCAGGTTGCATAATTATTTAATCAAATCATAAGTTTGCGGTATTTCCCTCAAATTCAATAGATGAGCAAAATTAAGTGTCTTACCCCTTTCAAATAGTGTGCGATTTACATACTATGGGGACCACAATTTTTGTTGGGGCATAACCACGAGTTTTGTAGCGCAAGAGGCGTCCAATCGTTCTTTGGGAGGACGTGCCGCGCACTGAAGTTTGGGGCCAGGTGGTTTCGGGAGTATCTATGAGTACATCGAAGAGTGGGCAGCCAAAGCGCCCGATGGTGGCTGAGGCGTTTGCGGCGTCTCGGTCCGGGTATGCGGGCGTCGGGGTTTTAAGTCTGGTCATCAACCTGTTGATGCTGACGGGTCCGATGTTCATGCTGCAGATCTATGATCGCGTGCTCGCCAGCCACAGCGTGCCAACCCTGGTGATCATCGCCAGCTTCGCCGGTATCCTCTACCTGTTCTTCGCGCTGCTGGAAGGCATCCGTGCCCGTGGCCTGTCGCGTATTTCTCAGGAAATTGATGCTCGTCTGTCGCGCACCGCGTTCCTTGCCAACCTGCGCGTGCCATTGCGCATGGGCAACAGCGGCAAAAACGTAGACCCGATCCGCGATCTGGAAACCATGCGCCAGTTCTGGGGTGGTCAGGGTCCAGCCGCGCTCTTTGATATTCCATGGATGCCGATCTATCTGGGTCTGGTGTTCGTGTTGCACTTCTGGCTCGGCATGCTGGCACTGGCCGGTGCGGTCATCATCCTGTCTCTTGTGCTTGCCAACGAGTTCATGAGCCGCGATCCCTCCAAAGAGCTGGCCTCGCAAAACGCACAGCGCAGCAACACCCGCTCTGGAGCACGGCGCAACGCAGAAGTGGTGCGCGCCCTTGGCATGAGTTCAACGCTCACCAATAAGTGGGATGAAGCCAACGCCCGCTTTTATGATGCCCAGACCAAAGCTGGCGACCGCGCCTCGCTGTTCGCCACCGCCATCAAAGCCTTCCGCTTCCTGCTTGGTTCTGCCGTTCTGGCCGTGGGTGCATGGCTTGCGATCCTTCAGGAAGTCTCTCCTGGTGTTATGATCGCAGCCTCCATCATCACCTCCCGTGCTTTGTCTCCTGTGGAGCAGGCTGTTGGCCAGTGGCGCGTGTTCATCGCAGCCCGTCAGGCCCGTGCCCGTTTGGAGAAATCACTGGAAGGTCTGGATGAGACCCCGCCAGAAACCGAACTGCCACTGCCAAGCAAGGCCCTCAATGTACAGCAGATCGCAACAGCTCCTCCCGGTGCACGCGCTGTCACACTGGCTGGCGTCAACTTTGAGCTCAAGGCAGGCGACGGCATGGGCATTATCGGCCCGTCCGGATCCGGCAAGACCAGTCTGGTCCGCGCACTTGTGGGTGTTTGGCCAATTCTGCGCGGTGCCGTTCGTCTCGATGGCGCGGAGCTGAGCCAGTGGTCGGAAGATCGTCTGGGCACCGCCGTTGGCTACCTGCCGCAGGATGTGGAACTGTTTGACGGCACCATTGCCGAAAACATCTCCCGCTTTGCAGCAGAACGTGATGACGAGAAGATTTTGGAAGCCGCCCAGCTCGCCAATGTGCATGAGCTGGTCACCAGTCTGGCTGACGGTTATGACACGCAAGTTGGTGAAGGCGGGGCTCTGCTTTCTGCCGGACAGCGCCAGCGTGTGGGTCTGGCCCGTGCGCTTTATGACAGCCCGTTCCTGATCGTGCTTGATGAGCCGAACTCCAATCTGGATTCAGAAGGCGAAGCAGCCCTGACCCGCGCCATCAAACTGATGCGTGAGACCGGCAGCATCGTCATTGTCGTTGCGCACCGTCCAAGCGCGATCTCAGCTGTTGATCTGCTGCTTGTTGTGAAGGATGGCCAACAGGCCGCCTTTGGCCCGAAAGACGAAGTCCTGCCAAAAATCAGCGCTCCTGCTGGTGTGCCGGCCCCCGCTGGTGTTCCAGCTCCCGGCGCAAAACCAGCCCCAGCTGCTGCAAAAACAGGACCATTGAGCGTGGTGCCACATGCCTGAGCAAACAACACTTACCACCATTCAGACCTCTCGTAAGAAACACATGCGCTGGGGCCTCGTCCTTGTTGGCGTTCTGGTTCTTGGCCTTGGCGGCTGGTCCTCCGTTGCCAAGATCAACAGCGCGGTGATCACCTCTGGCGCCATCGCTGTCGATGGACAGGCCAAGAAGGTACAGCATCAGGAAGGCGGCATTGTCGGCGAAATCCTCGTCAAAGACGGCGATGAAGTCAAAGCCGGTGATGTGCTGTTCCGTCTGGATGAGACCGTGGTGAAAGCAAACCTTGCCATCACCCGCAAACGCCTTCACCAGATGCAGGCTCAGGAAGCCCGTCTTTCTGCCGAATGGCGCAATGACGATCAGGTCGCCTTCCCGGACTATCTGGTCGAGTTGGCAAAGACTGACAAGATTGCCGCCACCGCACTGGATGGTGAGCAGGCTCTGTTCGCTGCCCGTCAGCAGGGCATCAAAGGCCGCAAAAAGCAACTTGGCGAGCAGATTGCTCAGCTGGAGCAGCAGATTGAAGGCCTGCAGGTGCAGCGCGACGCCAAGGCCGAAAGCATTGAACTGGTCACCCAGCAGCTCGCCGACTTCGCCTCTCTATTGGAAAAACGCCTGATCAACGCCTCTCAGGTCACCGCTATCAAGCGGGAGCGGGCCGAGCTGGTTGGTGATCGCGGCGGGTTGATCTCGCAGGTCGCTCAGACCAAGGAAGCCATCAGCGAAAAGCGTGTACAGATCCTGCAGCTGGACGAAGAGTTTTTGGAGAAGGTCTTATCCGACCTGCAAAACATCCGCTCGCAGATTGCCGAACTGGAAGAGCAGGAAGTGGCTGCGCAGGATCGCCTGAAGCGCATCGACATTCGCGCCCCGCAATCCGGTTATGTGCACCAGCTCAACGTTCATACCGTTGGCGGCGTGATCGCACCGGGTGATACCCTCATGCTGGTGGTGCCGGAAGACAGTGATCTGGTGATTGAAAGCCGCGTTCAGCCCGTTGATGTGGATCAGCTTCAAGTGGGACAAGACGCTTATGTGCGCCTTGCCGCCTTCGACCAGCGCACCACACCTGAGCTGGGTGCAGCTGTGCTCAACGTTTCCCCGGATCTGACCCGCGATGAGGTCACCGGCGAGCCGTTCTATCTGGCACGCCTGAAGATCCTGGAGAGCGAAATGCCAAAGCTGAATGGTCAGACCCTCGTCCCGGGCATGCCCGTCGAAGGCTTCATCCAAACCGGCGAACGCACCGTCCTCTCCTACTTCATAAAACCAATGCAAGACCAAATCGCCCATGCGCTCAAGGAGAAGTAAGGAACCCCTTACTTCCTCGGAAGGCGGCTTCATTGATTTTTGAAGTCTTGAGGACTAGAATATGCACCGGAGTGGGAAGGGAACTTCAAGTCCCCTCCCCTTTGCTTAAGATCCGAAAGTGACCCGTAGCGCGATTACCAGCCGGCTGCGGGTCCTTTTCATTTTAAGCGTGAGTGAAATGGGGAGTAACCTCATCCCATCACCTCCGATTTGAAGGCAAAGCTGTTGCCTCAGTCGGATAAGCCAATCTTGTCCGATGCATTGGCTGGCACAACACAGCTGCTTTTGCCCTCAAAGAGCTTCCAGCTTAGCATCGAACATCGCGAACTTTATCTCCCTGATTTTGGGAGTTGCAGAACCGCAATACGAAATTAAATCTCAAGATACGCAGCAATTAAATCTAAAAACACCTGAACATACACGCAAATAAATCATGAATTTATTTCACTGATACGCATATATGCTTTAACATTACTTGGATTTATTATGTCTCGCATACATAAGCAAACCATAATTTTGGATTTTTAATTATGTCTGTAGTAACCAGCAATTTCAAAGTCGGTCTACCTACGAATCTGACAGCGCACGCGCGTCTTGATACCGCTCAGATAGATGCAAAATCTCTAACATCCAAAGCGATAGATCTTTCAGCCGACAAGCCTCAAGAAAACATTGTTGTAAGCAATCCTGAATTGACGAAACTGAAAGAAAACGCCGCTCTTCCAAACGATCAAGATACTATAAGGTTTGACAAAATTTATGAGCTGTTTGCGCACATGACTGAACATGGTGATGCATGGGGAGCTGCCATGGAAGCCACTCAGGAAAAAGTAATGGCCCACAGCGTGTTGATCCGAGACGAAAATAACAGGTTTTGGGCGGATTATTATCAAAAATTCTCAAACACACCTCCAGTTGCGCCAGTAAAACTAAATGAAGAGCAAGTATCCTGGATTACTAAAGAGCTCAAAGAACAAGGAACCGTAATTAACGCTTCGACTGAAGAACATTTTGTATACTTCGAAGATAAAATATATACATTCAAGCCTGATGGCAGTGCTTATGTTCAAGATCAAGGCGTTCCCACAAGCGAAGAGGATCGCCTTTTAGGAATGCGGCGTCTTCAAGAGCTCCTCTTAGATATTGAAGAAAACAAGCAAGGTAAGTCTTTAGAATATTGGGAAGAAATTGAAAACTTATCTGCGGCAAGAGCTGATGAGTACTTTAAAAAAGCCAAGCAAATCTCTGAAGTAATTGATATTAAAAGGGAAAATCTCACAGCTTCACAAATTGAACCGGGAAAGTCCCTCAATGTGACAGTTTAGTCATTGAGAGCAAATCACCTTAGCTAAAGGCCCTCGCAGAACTGCAAGGGCCTTCTTTTTTGCTTAAACGAGCATTTCGCTTGGGCTGCTGAGGTCCAGGCCGATGACAAGTGGGTCATGGTCGGATGCGCCGTACTGGTCGTCAGTGTAGAAACCAGCATCGGTGAAGCGGCTGTTGTAGCTGAGCAGGTCTGGCTCATCAGCATTGATGTGCCACTCAGCGAGGCCGGTCACCTGATCAGCAAGGCTGTCGGATGCCAAAGCATGGTCCAGAGAACCGCGCTGACCATCAAACACGAAGCTGTAAGCTTCATCGCCCAGGTACTGAGACAGAAGATCGGTCATATCGCCGCCCTCTACCAGTTCCTGTACGGAGTCGCCTTTACCGTAGGTGTTCAAATCACCGATCACGAGGATATCCGGATCAAGACCGGCACCCGCATATTCGGTTCTCAGCCACTCATGCAGCTCTTTTGCTGCGTCTTCACGTGCCTGAGCCCAGAAGGCCTGCCCGTCGCCCTGATCATAGTTTGGATCAGCGATCAAGGCATCCAGATCTGCCTGTACCTGGTCGACATCAGCTGCCGGAATGGTACCTGCATCCAGTTTGCCCTGAATGTCTTCCACCAGATCGCTCAGGCCACTTGGACCCTTGGACTTGTAGTGGTTGACTGCGAGGGTAAAGCGCTCGCCGTTTGCATCCTCAAAAGTGGTTGCAACGGTTGGGCGGTTACGCTGGAAGTCACCTACATATGAACGATCAGCAAAGTCCTGCAGACGATCCGCAATCGCGTAAGTCGCATCCGCACTTGTTTCCTGATAGGTGTAGGTTTCTGTCTCAATGACAGTCAGCTTGCCAGGACGGTAGATCATACCGGTGGTGATAGCATCAGACCCAATCGGAGCCCCGTCAGTCGGGTTCACGAAGGTGTAAAGCTCATCAGTCCGGCCCTGAGCGGTCAGCTCTGCATTCAGTGCATCAACAAGAGCGCTGATCGCAGATGCATCGTCGAAGCCGTTGTTCTCCAGTTCCTGAAGACCAAAGACGTCCGCATCGATATCAAGCATTGCCTTGACGATCTTGTCGGTCTGACGCGCAAGATCTGCCTCGGAGCTCGCTCCGCGCTGACCAAGGGTGGTAAAGTAGTTCAGCACGTTGAAGCTGGACACTTTCAGATCACCGCCAACATCAGCAGGCTGGTCAGGACGTGCACCGGAGTTGGTGCTCTCGTCGATGGAAATCTGACCGTCAACGATCAGAGTATGACCATCAAAACCTTCGGTGAGAATACCTTCGATCGGAGCATCGATCTCTGTGCCAAGACGCAGAGTTGCCCCTTCAGAGAAGTCATCACCACTGTCCAGATACCCATTGCCGTTGTCGCCGTTTTCTTCGGTAACTGGCACATAGGTGAACTCGTCAGGATTCTGTTCAGAAGAACCATCATCGATGAGGATGCGGTTGTTCTGGTTCATTTCCTGATGTTCGATGATCTGGTCAAGCTCATCCTGCGGATCGTACAGATGGGTTGCCTGATACTGGGTGCCAGCGGAAACTGTAATCTGACCGTAGCGGTCGAAATTGAAGTTTTCGATGACTGTCAGAGCATCGTCTGTACCGGAGCCTACGCTGACGCGCATGCCTTCCAGAGCTTCCAGGTTATGCTGATTTGTTGGAGACAGAAGCACCTGCATGTATTCTGGAAGTTCGTTTCCAGAGGACAGAACGCTCAGATCACCAATGTTTGTCAGCTGGGTCTGGCCACCAAATTCAGCAACCGTTCCACCGAAGGACACTTCATCACCAACTGCAACGGTTGGAGCCGCGCCGGTGTAAACGAAGATACCTTCAGAAGTTGCGGAGTTGCCGTCACTGTCAGTTGTTTCTTCCTGCAGGTAGAAACCACTGCTGGTCACGCTTGTTACAAGCGCGCTGACGTAAACGAACTCACCAACCATGCCGGATTCTGCACCGTCACCTTGAATGGTGGAGATGAGTGTAGGCGCGGTATCATCGTTCACAACAGTGCTGGTTGCAGTCTTGGTTGTGATCTTGCCACCCGTTGGGTTGCTCAAGGTCACAGACAGGGCTTCGCTCAGCTCAGTTGTTTCATCGCCAGTGATGTTGACTGTGATGGTCTTGGTGGTTTCGCCAGCTGCAAACTCGATGCTGCCAGATGGCAGAGTGCCACCGAAGTCAGCTGCATCAACGTCGCCGCCAACAGCAAAGTCAACAGTGCCAGCCTCAGACAGATCACCGTCACGGGTCACGGTGAACTCGAAGGAGGTTACGCCGCTGTCGCCTTCAGCTTTTGACTCAGCTTCGGCTGCAATTGCGTAGGTTGTGGAGGTACCACCACCACCTGATGTATCGCCTTCCAGCTTCAGGTTCTGCAATACGAACGCTTCGTCGCTGCCGTTTGCGGAGCCTTCAACTGTGATGGTTAGCTCAGAGCCTGACCCTTCCAGATCAGCCATCAGTGTCTGAAGCTCGTTGGAAAGAACAAGACCGGAGCTTGTTTCAACCATCGGATCGTTCAGATCAACAGTCTTGCCGCTGGCAAGAGTGTAGGTCTGCGCGCCGTCATTATCAGACGTGAAGGAGAACAGAGTCTGCTCTTCACCACCATCAATGGAGTAGCGGATGGAAACAACATCGTCGGACTCAAAGTCACCCATTGCGCCAGCATCCAGAGACAGACTGATGTTGCTGTAATCTGAGATATCGAAGCGCCAGGTTGCAACCAACGGGTTGCCATCCGGATTATCACTGTTGACGGTATCAGCAAGGCCGAAGAACTCACCAGTGTTGGTCGCTTCATCGATAACGCCAATTGCATCATTCTCGAAGCTGCCATTGGTGGAATCGACCAGCGAGAACGGTGCATCGCCAGCAGTGTACTTACCAAAGCCATCTGCAGGACTGGAGAAGTCTGGTGCAGTACTGGTGTACTCAATCAGGCGATCATTCTGAGAGTCGACCATGTCAAACGCGAAGGTTTCGCGCACGACAGCCTGGTTGCCCAGGATCTTCAGGTTCTGCAGTGCGAATGCTTCAGAGCCACCGTCTGACTTACCTTCAATGCTGATGGTCAGTTCAGAGCCTGTTCCTTCCAGATCAGACACAAGGGTCTGCAGCTGGTTGGTCAGCACAATGCCTGCATCTGCATCGGTGAGCGGGTCATCCAGATCAACGGTCTTACCGCTGGCAAGGGTGTAGGTCTGTGCGCCGTCATTGTCAGAGGTGAAGGAGTACAGAACCTGCTCTTCGCCGCCATCAATGGAATAGCGGATCACGAAGGTGTCTGTGCCTTCAAAGTCACCCATTGCACCAAGATCAAGGGAAAGGCCCAAATCTTTGTAGCCTGCAATGTCGAAGGTCCAGGAAGCTGTCAGTTCACCAGTGTTATCACTGTTGACGCTGTCGGTTATGCCGAAGAACTCACCAGAGTTGGTGGCTTCATCAATGATACCAAGCGCATCATTTTCAAAACCACCATTGGTGGAGTCGACCAATGAGAACGGCGCGCTGTCTGCAGTGAACTTGCCGAAGCCATCAGCCAGGCTGGAGAAATCAGGTGCAGTGTTGGTGAAGCTCACCAGACCCTGATTTTGAGAGTCGACCATGTCGAACGCGATTACGTCACGCACAACTTCGTTTTCATCTTCAACAGTGACGGAAACGCTTTGAGTGTCAGAACCGCCGTCAGCGTCGGTGACAGTGACTTCAACCTGATAAACATTGTCGCCATCAGCATCTGCCGGTGCTTCAAAGTCAGGAGCTGTCTTAAAGCTCAGCTGACCAGTTTCAGCGTCGATCTCGAACAGGCCAGCATCTGTACCGGAAACAGAGTAGGACAGGTCCGTGTTATCAACGTCAGTAGCAGATGCAGTCGTCACCTCAGTGGTGTTTTCTGCAATAGCAACGTCAGAAGCAACAGACAGAACAGGTGCTTGATTGGAGCCAGTCACGGTAACAGTAACAGTAACGTCTTTGGTGCTGCCGTTACCGTCGGTCACTGTATAGGTGAAGGTATCTTCAGCAGTCTCACCTTCACGCAGGCTGTCAAAAACATTGCCTGGGTTGTATGAGACCTGACCGTTTTCGAGAGAAACGGTTGCGCCAGATGCGCTGTTTGCGGAAACTTCAGTGATCGTCAGCGTATCGCCGTCATAATCCTTGTCGTTTTCCAGCAGAGTGGCAGCCTCAATAACCAGACCTTCGTCGCCCGATGCAACAGCATCTTCGCCAGCGCGGATCTCGTTGTTGCGACCATCCAGATAGTAGGTGTAGTCGTCAGCTGCGAAGTGAACTGCCTCGACATTCATCAAGGTGTCTTTTTCAGAGCCGTCATTTGCGATGACTTTGGTCTTTGGATTCCACCAGCCACCACGCTGCTGGAATGAATAGTCATCGATTGAGCCTTCATAAACGGCTGTATCGAAACCACGACCACCATTGATGCTGTCATTGCCTGCACCACCATGGATGACATCGTCGCCACCAGCTGCGCTGATGCGATCATTGCCTTCACCAGCAAAGATAAGGTCATTGCCCTTACCTGCCCGGATCCAGTCATTTCCAGCATATGTGGAGATGGTATCGTTACCGTTGAAACCCCAGACCCAATCAATACCGTCGGTACCCGTGATGACGTCATCCCACCACGTGCCAAAGTTTACGCTGATCGAGTAGAAGTTAAATCGAGGAAAGAAATTGAACATGTATCAACCCCGTTACAGTTCATCTTATCCGAGTTCGTCACTCCCCTCCCAGTTTTGAGCCGGGAGCCAAGACGAACGATTATTTTTTGCTAGATGCCCGAAAGATTTTCTGCAGCATGCATCGACAGTTTTCTCGATGTAGGGGGTGACGTAAAGGACGTATTGATCAATTTTTCACTTTTTGCATATTATTTCGAATAATATTTTCTTTTGTGAAATTTTTTTCAACTTCGCGTTGCATATCAATGTCAAGGCGACAGGAAGTTACCCAGTGCTGTGTATAACTTAAGGTGCTTTTACGCACATATCAGCAGCTAAGCGACTCATATTTCTCATGAGCCCCCTGCGAATCCATAGATACAATTAAAATTTAATTATCAAAATCACGATTTTTACGGGTTCATGGCGCACGTGCGGCACGAGCTTGAGTAAAATCATACCAATTCTATATTTTATCTCATTTAGAGTATCATTTTCTAACTTGACTTATCTTTGTAGTATGTAGTTTCTTATATCCTATCTTTTCAGCAAACTAAGCGAACTTAGAGAGTGTTCGCGATAACAAGAAACTGATGAGACGGAATTAAGGGACGGGGCAAGCATGTGTAATTTGATCGATAAAATCAGGAAGTCAGTGATTGGTGAGGACGCAGCCATCACCACGGCATTTGGTCGTAAGCCATTGGTTTATGCGGATTACACAGCCTCTGGCCGTTCGCTGAGCATGATTGAGGATTACATCCGGGATCACGTTTTACCCTACTACGCCAACACCCATACAGAGACCTCCTACACAGGAGCGCAGACCACTGCACTGCGTGAGCAAGCCCGCCAGCAGATCCGTTCCTCGGTCAACGCAAACGACGATCATTCCGTGATCTTTTGCGGCTCCGGTGCAACTTCTGCGATCCATAAACTAATCGACATTCTCAACCTGAAACTGCCAGCAGACCTGAGCGCACGCTACAAGTTTGAGCAGCAGATTCCGGCGGAAGAACGCCCCGTCGTCTTCATCGGTCCTTACGAGCATCACTCCAACGAGTTGCCATGGCGCGAGAGCATCGCAGACGTGGTTCCCATTCCCCTTTGCGAAGGTGGTCAGGTCTGTCTGGACGATCTTGAAAAGCAGCTCATCAAATACGCAGATCGCCCCCTCAAGATCGGCAGCTTCTCCGCAGCCTCCAATGTTACCGGTGTTAAAACAGATGTAGACACCGTCGCCCGCCTGCTTCACAAACACGGCGCGCTCTCCTTCTGGGATTACGCCGCCGCAGCCCCGTATGTAGGCATCGATATGGCTGGCACAGATGAGCAGGGCGACAGCTCCAAAGACGCGATCTTCCTGTCCCCTCACAAATTTGTCGGTGGACCGGGCACACCGGGCGTTTTGATCGTCAACGACGCAATTCTAAAGAACCGAGTGCCAGCAATGCCGGGCGGCGGCACCGTCATGTACGTAACACCGGAAGATCATCGTTACGTGGCTGACGCAGAACGCCGCGAAGAAGGTGGCACACCAGCTATCATTGAATCTGTGCGGGCAGGACTGGTGTTTAAGCTTCAGCAAGCCGTTGGTACCGATGAGATTGAACGTCGGGAAGAGAGCTTTGTGTCCAGAGCTGTTGCGCGTTGGTCAAACTGCGAGAACATCGAGATACTCGGCAACACTGCGGCGCCACGCCTGTCTATCACCTCGCTGAAGATCACCCATAAAGGCAAAGACCTGCACTACAGCTTCATTGTGGCGCTGCTCAATGACCTGTTCGGTATTCAGGCTCGTGGTGGTTGCTCCTGCGCAGGTCCATACGGTCACACCTTGCTTGGCATGGACATGCACTACAGTAAGGCACTGGAGGAGCAACTGGTGGAAGGACACATGATCCTGCGTCCGGGTTGGATCCGCCTCAACTTCAACTACTTTATTGATGAAGACACCTTCGAGTATCTGGTGCGGGCTATTGAGTTGGTTGCGGAGCATGGCTGGAAGTTGCTGCCATTCTATCGCTTCGACCAAAACGGCGCTGTGTGGCGCTACCAAAACCACAAAACAGAACTCGCAGCGTCTCTCGAAACACTCGATTTCAACGCACTGCCAGAAGCCGCAGAAAAATCAGACCGCCCTTCTCTGGCTGAGACAATGAAAGCAGCTGAAGCCGAACTCCTGCGTAACCACAGCACTGAGGAACGCTACAACGTCATTCAGCCACAAAAAGTAGAAGAACTCCGCTGGTTCGTCCGCCCACAAGACGTTGCTGTGGCTTAACAAGAAGCCAAGGCGACGGAGAAAAACCGTCGCCTGTGACACCTCACAAACACTTCACCCAATCCTCATAGCGTCTATCGACATCTGGAGAGGATATGGCTCGCGACCATGCGATACCCGCAGAGTTTCGGGCTTCAGTCGGGGTCATAAAGAAGCGTTTTTTGAAAGCACGACTGAAGGTACTCTCATAGACAAAACCGAAGGAAAATGCGATTTCTGAGTTTGAGCGGTGGGTATTGCTGTTGCTGATGAGCGCCATCATTGCGCCCTTGAGACGTTGCTCCAGAATGAAGCTTTTCACACCGCCGTGATTGCGGAACATCTCATAAAGTTTTGACCGCGAGATACCTGCTTTTATAGCCACAGTTTCTGGCGACAGATCCGGGTTCGACAGTTGCTCATTGATTGTGCGCTTAGCCAGCATAATCTGCGCTGCATGGCTGCTTGCATCCACCAGAACGACGCCTTCAGACGTGCTGTTGAGGCAAGCAACGATGAGTGAAATCGTTGCCGGGTTAATATCTGCAGCTTGTGACAAGCTCAGTTGACCCGACAACTCTTTCAACGATTTAATATGACTGTAAAGAAGCTGAACCATGGGCTGCGCGGCAGGTAATCTCCGCATATGCTGCCCATCTGGATAGACCAGTTTAGGTTCGAGCAACTCCCTGGGAATAATCAGGGATAGGTTTGAAAATGTATTGGTCCAGGATTTTGATGTCCTGGCTAAATCAAAAATGATGAGGCCATCCTGTGCAACAGAATGTTGTGCACCTTCATGTTCGTAAAACATGTCTCCTGTTTCGAACAGTTGGATCATGAAGTGATCCATTCCATCTTTTGCAATGGTCAGTTCACTCCTCTCCCAATACTGCTTTCTACTTTTTGTCCGGGCCAGAATAATTTGCCCAAACATATGTGCATCTACTTCGGCGGTGAACGCATCCGACCTAACGGCATGGTCTGCTTCCACCTGAAACATGAAGGAGATACTTTCCTTCCAGAGAGAGAAGCGCTCATCTGGCGCAACGCCGTCAACGGAAAACACAGCCTGAGGAATAGGCTCCGAAATTTCCACCATCGGCGCTCCATCAATGAGATCCACCTCACTCAAAGAAACTGTCCTTGTAAAACCAGCACAAGTAATACGTGCTTTTACTAAAACCTTATAGCAATTGTATATATCTCCAAGCCCCACCCAAACAATGACGTGGCGTCCAGATCATTGTGCATTTTGTTTGGAACCTTCTGAAAACTGACTTTATTCCTGAGAAACTTGCATTGATGCATGAAGAGAGCACAACGACGAAAAGACCCAAAGTACCGGTTTCTGGCGCTTCGCCTCTCATTCAGGTGAACGTAATGTGATTAAACTGGGAACGAAGCCGTCTTGCATTCTTCTTTCCAAAATCACACCTAAAGAAGTGCTCACTGCACATATCTTAGTTTGTGCGCTTCCCCATCGAGCATCTTAAGGATCTCCCAATGGCTTTGGATAGTTCTGTTTCCTCAAATTCTTCATTGAGAAACGTATTGCCTGCTTTGCTGCTGGCTGGTGTCATCGGCGAGGTCGCCTTTGAAGCCTATGCCTGGTTTGTCTCACCCATTCTGTTTGGCCCTGTGCTGGAACCCGCCTATCTCATCAGGGCCTTGGCAACCAAACTGTTCGGCCTCACCATTCCCTATAGTGTTGCCTTCATCGTCCACTTTTCCGTTGGTGCAGTCGTCTTCCCACTTGCGGTGTTTGCCGTGCATGAGGTCACCAGGCTTCGACTTTGGCTCTCAGGCGTCGTTGCTGGTGTGCTGCTCTGGTACATCGCGCAGGGTATGCTCGCGCCCTTCATCGGCAGAAGCTTTATGATGGATTTCGGGGCTTATACGCAGTCCTCATTCATCGGACATGTCGGTATGGCCATGGTGATGGGTGTCATCTTCCAAAAATTCTCTGAGAACCGGAGAGAGCGCTAAGCGCCCTCTCCTTCATCTTTGTGTCAGCTCACGCAGAATACTTCAGCCGGATGACCAACTGCTGCGTATCCTCGTTGAAGTCCTCATGCATCTCTTCAAATCCGTAGCGCGCATAAAAGCCACGCCCGATTGGATTGTGCTTAAAAACTTCCAGTTCAACACTGTCATGAAGCGAGGTGGCCTTGTCCATCAAAGCCTTCCCGAGCTTCTGCCCCTGAAAATCAGGGTGCACAAACAGCCCGCCCACTTCATTGCCAAGCAATGCAATGAACCCGACAACGGCCTCATTTATCTCAACAACCCAGGTTTCGGCGTTGGGCAGATACAAGTTTCGAATATTGTCGGTTTCGTGGGCTAAAAAGCTGTCGCTCAGAAAAGGATGAGCAAGTTTGCTGGCCTTAAGCCAGACGTCAACAATGGACTCGGTGTCACGAGTTTCAAATTTACGGATCATTTCTATGTCCTGAAGAGTGCCGTTAATCGGCGCTTGATGTTCTGAAAATGAAGGCATGCAAAACCGGCCGTGCAAGCTGCGCGGTCTTAAAGTTGAAAGCATGCGAAGGGGTTCTTCTTTGAACCCTCAGATCCGGGACATCAAATCTCCTGTGAAACATATAAGAGCTGGCAATCTATACCTCAGTTGCGCGATGTCAAGGCACCTCAAACAACTGCTTCAGGTGCACATATTTAGGAGCAGTTTCGCAACTCGTGATTTCCGGAAAATATTAGCTGGCTTGGGAACTTGATGGTGAAGACGCAACCGTTGCCCGTTTCCCATTCCGGACGCGTCTTCACCATCAAGCAGGCTCATTTCATCGTCAATCTCGAGCGAAAAACACGCTCGGAGACAGTTTTGAACATATTATTGAGCCAAAAAGGCAAGTTTCTTCACTGGGTGAAAACCTTACCTTTAATGGACCCTAATCCTCTGAGTTCTCTAGTTCCTTGATTTTCGTTAGGTCCATTTGTTTTCAAGAGAACAACCCCAAGATGCCAATTGCGCAAAAACACTTGCGTTAGATCAACGTCCTTCATCTACGCAACAGTACGATTGGGTTGATCGTGGGAGAGGTCTGTAAAAATGTCTACTACTATAGTTAGCAGTGAAGTGGAGAAGCTCGCTGAAATTCCCTTGCTTAAACGGTTGAGTACCGAGGCAAGAGAACAGCTGCTTCGGGGTGCCACTAAAAAATCTGTCTCGCGCGGTGAGATGATATTTTTTCAGGATGATAAGGCAGACGCGTTCTTTATCGTTCTGGAAGGGTGGGTCAAAGTTTTCCGCGCAACAAGCAGCGGCGATGAAGCCGTTGTTGGGGTTTTCACCCGTGGGCAAACCTTCGCTGAAGGGGCTGCCTTTACAAACTCAAACTATCCAGCTTCTGGTGAAGCGGTCACGGATAGTGTGGTGCTTTGTATTCCTGTGGCCCATCTGGCCAAGTCAATTGCAGCAGATCCGAACATCGCGCTGGCGATGATGTCATCTTTGTCCATGCACCTTCATCAACTCGTGTTGCAGATTGAAGGACTGAAGACGCATACGGGCGCGCAGCGTGTTGCTGAATTTCTATTGAACCTCAGCACAGAACCAGCCGGTTCCTGCACATTGGTGCTGCCTTACGATAAAGCGCTCATTGCCGGTCGCTTGGGCATGAAACCGGAAAGCCTGTCTCGTGCATTCCAGAAGCTGAAAAGCTATGGCGTCGAGGTCAAGCAAAACCGGGCGATCATTTCCAACGTTCAGGTTCTGCGCACATTGGTAGAGCAGGAACGCACAGTGGTTATGCATTCAAGCCACGGCTAAGATATTGCGATAATTGAATTTATTCGTTCGCCTGCTCCAAGGGATTTATCCCTCGTAGGCCTGTTTGATGAACGTGCCAAGATGTTGTAGCTCCTCTCCCCGCGGCGAGCTTTTTCGCCACACAAGCGCTATCTCTCTTGGCAATGCCTTATCTACATCGATGAGGCATACATCATAATTATCGGTCAGTCCGGCAGTGATTGCGACGTCAGGCAGAAGCGTTGTTCCCAGCCCTTCCGCCACCATACCCACCAGAGTGGAGAGGCTCGTCGCTTCAAAAGAGCTATCTTGAACCGGGCCATCAGGTAAAAATGCAGACAGGGCATGCTGTTGTAAACAATGCCCTTTTTCCAGCAACATCATTTTAGTATTGGTCAGGTCCTGTCCATCTACATGTTGTCGGTTCGCAAGCGGGTGCTGAGGTGTGACGGCCAGTTTGTATCCATCTTCAAACAATGGAAAATGAACAAGGTCGCCTATCTCAAATGGAAGTGCCAGTAAAACCGCATCCAGATATCCGCTCTGCAATGCCGCCAACAGGTCGTGGGTAATACCTTCTTTGATAAAGAGGCGAAGGTCCGGAAATTTCTTCCGAAGCTGCGGCATAATCCCGGGAAGCAGATAAGGTCCAACTGTAGAGATCACACCCAGTTTCATGTCTCCAGACAGGAATTTTGAGTTTGCCGCAGCGAAATCTACAAAGGCTTTTGTATCAAGCAGAATGTGACGCGCACGATCGGCCAGAGAGTTGCCCAGTGGGGTAATAGTGACAGAACGCTTGGTTCTTTCTGCCAGATGAACACCAAGGTTCTGTTCCAGCTCTTTAAGCGCTGTGCTTAGAGCGGACTGACTCACATTACATTTTTCTGCTGCCCTGCCAAAATGCTGTTCCTCAACAAGGGCGACCAGAAATTCCAACTGGCGAAGGCTTGGTAGATGACTCATATGATTTTTAGATCACTGTATTATTATTAATCAATTTCACTAATTAACATAGATCGATATTCTGCATTTATCAAATCAATTGAGCCCGAGGAAAATAAATGTCAGAAGAAACTATCATCACATTGCCGCAGCTGAACACACCAGCACCAGATTTCACGGCCCCAACAACAGATGGCACGAAATCATTGAGTGATTACAAAGGCCAATGGCTGGTTCTCTTTTCGCATCCAGCGGATTTTACGCCTGTCTGCACAACCGAATTCATTGCTTTTGCGAATGCAGCAGATGATTTTGGCAAGCTCAATACAGCATTGCTTGGCCTGTCTATCGACAGTCATTACTCACACATCGCGTGGATGCGAAACATCGAGGAAAAGTTCGGCGTTCACATCCCCTTCCCGATCATTGCGGACCTTTCAATGGAAGTCGCCAAAGCCTACGGCATGATTCAGCCTGGAGCCTCAGACACCTCTGCTGTTCGCGCAACTTTCATCATTGACCCTGAGGGAATTCTGCGGGCGATGGTTTACTACCCAATGACCAACGGGCGTTCAGTGGTTGAGTTCCTACGCCTGATCAAAGCCTTGCAAACATCTACCGAACACGGTGTCGCAACTCCAGAAAACTGGCAACCTGGTGACAAAGTAATCGTTCCTCCACCAGCAACAGCGGATCTGGCTGAAACACGAAAATCAGCAGGTTATGATTATGTAGACTGGTACTTCTCAACGAAAGAAGTACCTGCTTAATACAAAACCAGAGACGGAGTTCAGGTGATCAATTGCCTGAACTTCTCACACAAAAATCAGAACTACCTCAGAGCAGCCCTTGTAGGCTGTGCGGCTGAATCTCGTAGTATTGCAACTCTTTGGTTGGCAGCACCACGAGTTAAGCCATTTTCTTGCAAGTAGCTCACCAGATGCTGAGCCAATGCGTGCTCACAGCCAATCACGGGAGCCAGTTTGCATCCGGTTGGGGCGCTCTCCATAATTTTGGAGATATCTTCATGCCCGTGCAAGCCACCGCTGGCGAACAGAGGAACAACGATTGCGTCATCGGAAAGTGTCAGGACCGCCTTTTCGACAAAAGGTTCTTCTGAAAGGAATGCCACGCGCAGTTGCTTGTAGCCGTAGCGGTTTTCCAGATGGTCTTTCAGCTGAAGGGCACAAAGCCGCGATTCCGGGCCAACTGTGGAGCCATGAGCAACGATCAGCACTTCCCGGTCGAGTTCCGGCTTTAACAACGTGCTTTTGCTGTTTGGTGCCAGTGTACTTTGAATACTCTGAGACACCAGATCAGGTAGGAAGGGCAATACACCAAGCGGGGGTAACAGCTTGATATACTGCCCGTCTCGGTTCAGATTTTGCCATGCACCTTCTTTCTGTTGTTGCAGGTTTGGGTCCAGCCCCAGTCTGCGAGGCAGGACAGTGTTGCAGAAGTAGCCGTTACTTAGGAGGAGAGGAAGCACAAGCACATGCTCGTGCGGGAGGCCTTCGACTACTTCCTGTAGGGGCGGGGTTCCTTTCATCACCCCACTCACCACATCCAGTTCAGGCAGTAAGAGCGCCAGAGCATTTTTCAGGCGAACATGGCCTGGTGTGTTGTCGGCGCCCTTGCCACCCAGATCTCCATGAGCAGCAAGAACAAGTGCCAGATCGCTAGTGGCTCGTACCAGCGGAGAAGGTGATCTTGTTCCAGACATTGTACTTTCCAGATGGCTTACTCATTGGAATACGCTTCACTTCTTCAAGCGTTTTCGCATCGTAAATGATGATCATGCCGTCATCCTCCCAGATAGAGAGAATGGCGTGGCTACCATCGCGGTCAAACTCGATATGAGCAGCGGTTTTACCCGGCAGCGGTTTCAGCGTCTTTACGATCTCAAGCGTTTCTTTATCGATCACGTACATCTGGTCCTTGTTTGGACCAAAGAACACGTCCGCCCAAGCGTACTTGGAGTTTTCATGAGATCGCATGAAGAATCCCGGACCCGCAGTATCAAGTGTCTTCAAGACGGACCAGTTGGACATATCGATCACAGAAATCTTGCTCTCGCTCAGGTGCGGCGTCACCATCACAGGTTTACCCTGCCACTCCCAGCTGATGCCGGAGCCCAGATGCGGGAAGCCTGGCAGATCGATTTTGGCGATGGTCGCGCCTTCATCCATGTCCACCACAACACCGCTCTTACCGTCGCGAGACGATCCCATCAGGTGCTTGTAGGACTGGTCGAAGAAGAAGTCGTCCATCGGCGCATCAACCTGAATACGGCGCAGAGCGAACAAACCCTCGGAGGTTGGCTTCGTACCATTCTGGCCGTAGTTTTCTGCATCAACATAGGCATCAAACTCAGGCTCTGCCTTAGGATTGGTTGAGACCTCCCAAACCTCAGGTGTATCTTTCATGGCAACAACGAAGCTGTCACGCTCCGGCGCCTGATAAACTGCTGAAACACGTGTGGTTTCGCCACCCAAAGATTCTGCTTCAAAGATCTTTTCAACGGAAAGGTCTTCAGCGGACAGCATCACCAGAGAATGCGGCAGGTAGTTTGCCAGTGCAATGTGCTTGCCATCGCGTGAAAGCGCGATATTGCGGGAGTTGATACCACCGCGCACTTCGCCAACCACTTTCAGCGCCCACATATCATACTTGGTGATCCAGCCGTCACGGGACATGAAGAACACGTAGTGTCCGTCCGGTGTGAACTTTGGACCGCCATGCAGCGCAAACTGGGTTTTGAAGCGTGTGAGCGGTTCAAACGTGTCACCATCCATGACGGTGGCGTAGTGATCACCAGTCTCCACGACCACAAACAGGTTCAGCGGATCGGATTCATAGACTGGCTTTTCAACGGGCTTGTAGTCCTCGTTGAACACGCGGGTCGCGTTGATTTCCTTTTCGCCCCAAACCGGCATCGCACCCAATGGAGTCTTTACCAGGTTCACCAGATCAGCAACCTGCTGATCGTTGAGCTGATCCCCGAAGGCTGGCATCTGCGTGTGGACACGACCATCCTTGATGGTCGACGTCGCAGCACTGACCCGCAGACGTTTCAAGCTTTCCGGAATGAGCGCAGGACCGATACCGCCTAAGCGATCACCGCCATGACACTCTGCACAGAGCTCCTGATAAGTGCCTTTTGTGGCGTCAGAAACGGGGTAGAGTTCCAGCTTTTTACCGCGAGCTTCCGCGGCCCCTGCCAACATGCAGGTTGCCAGCAAAACTCCGGCGAGTTTAGGCATAAACGTGTTTAGCTTCATGACGAGCTCCCCGGAATGGTGTTGTTTCAACGCGTTGGTGGTTTGCATCCACGAGGCCGATCTCTTCATCCGTCAGGTAACAGGATGGATCTTCCGCCCAAGGGTCGCCGGTCAGCTGCAGCGCACGCACGCGCGTGTTGCCATTACAAATGTTGAAGTACTGGCAAGATCCGCAACGGCCTTTGATCTGGCGCGGGGTCTGCTTCAAACCTGCCATGACCGGGTCGGATACATCCTGCCAGATCTCGGAGAACTTGCGTTCTTTCACGTTGCCGATTGTGTAATGCCACCAGAAGCTGTCCGGATGCACCTTACCGGTGTTATCGATGTTGCCGATGTTCACACCAGAGGCATTGCCACCCCAGCGCTCCAGCATATCTTCCAGATAACCAGCTTTTTCCGGCATGTTCTCACGCACCCACTGCAACAGGTAGATGCCATCCGCATCGTTGTTGCCGGTCACGTATTCGTTGGACTTGCCAGCCAGCACATCTTCCCACGCCTTTTCAATCAGGTGTGTCATGGCTTTGCGGGTCACGTTCAGGTGCGCATCTTCACCACGGTTCTTGTTGCCGCGTCCTGCATACACAAGGTGAGACAGGTAGATCTTGTCCACGTTCTCACGGGCGCACAGATCCAGATAGTCATCCAGCGTATCGGCGTTGTCTTCTGTCAGCGTAAAGCGCAGGCCAACCTTCACGTTTTCCTCGCGCAGGTAACGCACTGCCTGCAAAGACAGGTCGAAGGCACCATCCATGCCGCGGAAGTCATCATGCACTTTGCCGATGCCGTCCAGTGAGATGCCGACATAGTCGTAACCAATCTCACCAATCTTGCGCGCCATATCTTTGTCGATAAGCGTGCCGTTGGTGGACAAGGCGGTATAGAAACCAAGCTGCTTGGCGTGGGCCGACAGCTCCAGCATATCCGGGCGCATCAGCGGCTCACCACCAGAGAAGATGATGACCGGGACACGGAAGCCCTTCAGGTCATCAATAACCTCATAGGCCTGCTTGGTTGAAAGCTCGCCGGGAAAATCTACATCGCCTGAGGTTGTATAACAGTGCTTGCACTTCAGATTACAACGGCGGATCAAGTTCCAGATAACAACCGGACCAGCAGGTTTACGCGCTGGTGGAAGTGGATACGGATCCGCTAGAGCTTTGAGATAATGGGTCAGACGAAACACGCGGGCTCTCCCCTCTGCGACGAAGTCTAAGTCCTGTTTTTTTCAGGGTTTTTGTCGAAAACAGGACATCATTTCCATTGCATGATGTCCCTATGAGCGCCTCTATTTCCTTGACTAAAGTCAGACACTCTTCGCGAGTCTTTCCATGCACCATGGCAAAGACATTGTACGGCCATGTGGGTAGCCATCTTGGGCGCTGATAGCAGTGGGACACAAAGTCCAGAGAACCCATCATTTGTCCAATGCGCTCAACGTCCTCATCAACGATATTCCAGACGGACATGCCGTTGGCACGCATGCCAAGGGCGCGATGATTTGGCACAGCCGCAATACGACGAATTGCACCGTTTTCTTTCATGGAAGCGACACGCTCCAACACCAGTTCTTCGCTCACGCCAAGCTGATGGGCAATCTGCGCGTAGGGCTCGGAGACAAGCGGCAAGCCTTCTTGCAGCGCAGACACTAGAGCACGGTCAAATTCTGAAAATTCTTCGATATTATGCGTGCTCATACTGGAACCTTAAACTCAATGAAAAACTCGCGTTCTTTCGGGAACAGCCGGACCGGGATTCCGGTCAGCTCTTCAATGCGTTTCCCGCAACTCTCAATTTCTTCAGGGGTTTCCGTGGCAAGCACGAACCACATGTTCAACTCGTGATCACGCGCATAGTTGTGGGCCACCTCCTCCAACGAGTTCACCTGTTCGGTCACCTCGTCATAGCGCTCTTCCGGCACGGCCATGGCACACAGGCAGAACGCCCCGCCCATTTGAGCAATGTCGAACATAGGCCCGAAACGAGTGAGTATACGCGTCTTAAGCAGCCATTGCAGGCGTTCAAGCAGCAAGTCTTCCGCAATGCTCAGTTCCTCTGCAACCGCTGCATACGGCTTGGAGACAACCGGTAGACCATCTTGCAAGCGGTTGATCAGCTTGCGGTCCAGATCATCCAGATGCACCTTGGCAGGTTCATTGAGGTGGGCAATATCTGTGCTCATGCACTTACTCCAACACTGCGAGACAGGCGGGCACCACGTTGCTTGAAGCACTTGGTGGAAAACAGCACATCGCTGCTCATCACATGCTGCGTGGCCATGGTAGAGAGCCGGTTGATGACCTCCAGCGCCTCTTCACGACTGTTCGCATGGGTCATGGTGTACAAGTTGTATGGCCAAAGCGGCATCTCTCTGTTGCGCTGGTAGCAAAGGCTCACCATCGGGTCAGCAGAGAATGTGGCACCAACGTCATCAATATGCTCATCACGAACATTCCAGACCGTCATCGCATTCGCCTTGTAACCGATGGACCGATGCCGCACGACCACACCGAACCGGCGAATGATGCCAGCATCCTGCAGCACCTTCAGCCGTTCAAGCACAGAGGTTTCCGAGCGACCCAGCTTCAGCGCAATGCGCAGGAACGGGCGGTCCGAGAGCGGAATGCCATCAGACAGCTTTTCCAGCAGGTCGATATCACCCGGTTCCAGCACCGACATGTCGACAGGAGGAAGCACGGGGGTCTTCTTTTCCAGCCGCTGCTCTGTCAAAGAAAACCCCAGATCTAAATGGAAAGCCTTTTCCATCCGAAAAGCATGAACCACCAGATTGGTGTTCTGCTCAATACGGGCGAGCGTGGCCTCTAACGTCGCCCGATCCCGTTCAACAACCACGAACCAGATATTGAGATCATTCTCACGCAGGTAATTATGATTGACCCCCGACTCATCGTTGATGAGCTGGGCTGCTGTTTCCACAAAGTGTGGAGGTGCAGACACGGCAGCCAGACAACTCGCGCTCACTGTATTTGGAGCCAGTACCGCGCCAATGCGCGAAATAACGCCATTTGCGACCAGCCGTTCGTAACTGCTGATCGCGTCTAAAGCGTCCACCCCGGTTTCCCGGGCTATGAGATTGAATGGCTTAGGAACAAGCGGAAAATTATGCTGCCACTTGTCCACCAATACGAGATCAATATCACTCAGCTGTGCGCTCATATCGCAAACTCCCCAATCGCTCGGGCGGCCAGCGCCGCCCTGGGAAAGCCGGGGGCTAAAGCCCCAGCTGGTGTGCACGTGAAGTAAAGAAGATGCCGCTTGGTTTTTCTGCTGGCAGAACTTCTTTCAGGGAGAAATCCGTTGTGTCGTAGACATGAATTTCATTCTTGTCACGAACGGACATCCAGACTTCGTTGCCGCGTGGAGTAAACTCCATATGCAACACGCCCGGTCCCGGTTTCATCGTTTTGATGATCTTGCGTTCCAGAATGTCGATCACCTGAATGGTGTCGTTGTGTGGAGGCGCAAAATTTACCCAGATCTGACGACCATCAGGACGCGCCATGGCAAACACCGGCTGGCCATGCACTTTCACACGATCAACTTCAGTGAAATCACGCTCATCCATGAACAGAACTTCGTGGCGACCAATTGCTGGCAGTGCGTACATGCCATTGGCTTTCGCCCAACCTTCCAGATGCGGCATCTTGTAGACCGGAAGAGGCTCTTCGCCCTTGCCGTATCCATCCATGATGCGCTCAACCGTCAGCGGCTCTTTCCAAAGGTCAACATGGGCAAGACCGTCTTCACCAAACAGACCAACGATGTAGTGGCGGCCATCACCCGTGACCAGCGCGTCGTACGGGAAAACACCAATGTCTTCGAGTTTGGTAATCTCAGGCTTCAGGCTCTTGGAATAGTCCAAAATCCATGTTTGCTCACCATCCCAAAGGGAAAAGGCAAAGCGACGGCCGGGCAGATCTACGAGTCCAATGGTCTTCGACTGATTGCCCACTTCGTCATAGATCGCAGGCACTTCAGAGACCAGCTCCAGAGTTTCTGCATCAAATATATTCACGCCGCCCGGTTTGTAGTTGGCGACTGCGATCAGCTTGCCATCATCAGAGATAGCACCACCGATGGAGTTGCCAGCCTGCATGACGCGGCCGACCAACTTGCCGGTGAGCATATCCACTTTGGACAGGCCACCATCGCGGCCAAACACATAGGCGTAGCGCTCATCTCGCGAGTAAACGACGGAGGCGTGTGAGAGATTGCCCAAACCCTCCACCTGAGCCAGCACAGTACGGTCTGTGCTTTCGACAATCAGGGCTGTTCCTGTGGCTCGTTCGATAATCAGACCCAGATCGCCCGTGGCGCGCAGGTCGTCAGAACTGGCTGCAGAAGCAAATAAAAGACCCGCACCTAAGGCTGCGGCAGCAAAAAACGTCTTCACTTGAATGCTCCTGTTTTAAGACCTTCCGCAATGAAGGCCGCTTCAGTTTCGGTAAGGAAGCCACGCCATGGAGGCATCGCTGTCCCTGGCAGTCCGCCAAGGATCACTTCCTGAATGACATCAGAGTCCATATGCTCCAGATTTTCTGGAAGAATTGGCCCACCAAGACCGCCCTCAAGCGTCAGACCGTGGCAGGACCCGCAGTCCTGTTGCACGAAATCTGTCAGCTTTTCGCGATCGATAATCTTGAGAGCCTCTTCGTCGGCGTGAGCTCCGAATGGCGCTCCAGTCAGCAACGGAAGCGCCAGCAACCCAGCCTTCAGAAAAGAACGCAGCGGGTTTTGCGCACTCCGCTCTGTCTTAGCCATTGATAACCTCCAGATGAGGTCTATCGCCCCATTTTGCCTCACTGCCGGAATAGGATGGCAGCTCCAGAGAGTCTTTCAGACCCACAACATCACCAATCATAAACAGTGTAGGCGCTGGTAGTTTAGCGGCCTTGGCCTGCTCACCGATTGTGGTGAGTGTGCCAAACACTTTCTGCTCTTCGGATGTGGTGCCCTTCGAGATTGCTACAGCAGGCATATCCGCAGGCATGCCGTGTTCCACCAGCTTGGTAGAAATCTCGGCGATGGCTGCAAGGCCCATGTAAATCACAAGGGTAGTGTTAGGGTCCGCAAGGCTGGCCCAATCCAGATCGAGGGGTACATCTTTCTGGCAATGCCCGGTTACGTATCTAAGCCCCGTTGCAAGGCCGCGATGCGTGAGTGGCAGGTTTAGGCTTGAGGCACAGCCTTGCGCAGCTGTGATGCCTGGCACGACTTCATAGTCGACGCCGGCAATGACCAATTCAGCAGCTTCTTCACTGCCGCGGCCAAAAATAAACGGATCCCCACCTTTAAGGCGCACAACATGCTTACCTTCTTTGGCGAGATCAACGAGTAACTGGTTGATTTCTTCCTGAGGGATCGGATGGCTCTTTGGCTTCTTTCCGACAGGATAAAGAGCTGTCTTAGGCGGAACCAGATCCATAATTTCCTGAGAGACCAATCGATCGTAAACAACGACTTCAGCGTTCTGAATGCGTTTCAGAGCTTTCACTGTCAGGAGATCCGGGTCACCCGGTCCTGCGCCAATCAGACTGACCTTACCAATGCCTCTCATAACTCATTCCTCAAATCGAAACTGGCGAAAATAGAGGGGCAATCCGAGCCCCTCTGGTGATCTGGAGTGTTGCCGAACCGATGTCTTTTAAGGTGTTGGAGACATAGACCATGCCCGACGGAGCGATCAGGCGTTCGTCTTTGATGACACTTTCAAACCTGAGAGTGTGGTCATCAAATGCTGCTGGCTTCTTGCGAGCGCTTACAGCTACGGCGCTGATTGCGCATTGCTGCGCGATACTGGCCAAAAAACGGAGAATTGATTTAAACGACACCATAAACTCCAATCGAGACGAACCTTACCGGCATCGTTATGTAAGCTTGCCCTCTCGCTTCTCACATTGACCATCGTCAAGTTATTGTGAGAGCCTCGTGAGTGGTCATAATTTCTATATATTTCAATAGGTTGATGTGTGTAGAAATTTCACAGAATTGCAACCGGATGTGGTGATATCCCAGCTAAATTGACATAGGTCACGCGCAGGCAAAAAATACGTAGACTTCCCACAAAAAATAATCGTTCTAAAAAGGAGAAAGAGATTCCGTTTCAGGTATTTACTTCCTGACAACGGCAAGTTGGCACCCATCCAGAGCTGCACGGAGTGCGCGTTTAGGGAATAAACGTAAAGTCAGATCGGAACCGACCTTTTTACCTAACGGTACCTTAACCCCATTGCCAAGCAAAGATTCCACCACTCTCCCATCCTCAGTAGGTTGAAACCAAAATCAACAAGCACTCGAGTGCTGTCTACGTGAGGAACCGCTACATGAGTGAGGCGAAGCCCTTTTCCTTTCTGAGCCCTATCAAAAACCCGCCAGCTTACGTAATGGATCCTGAAAAGAAGCATCTGGAAGTCACTCTGGATGTTGAATACGACACCAACAATGTTTTCAGCTTTGAGAAGCCTCACAACGTCCCAACATACACCCGGGTCTTCACAAGCGATCTCACCAAAGAAGCAGGCAACACGCTGACCGGTCCGACCATTGAAATCAGACCGGGGTCAAAACTGCAGATCCACACGCACAACAAGTTGCCTGAACAAGACCAAGCCGAGCCGGATGACATCAACTTCCCCTACGGTTTCAATAACTACAACATCCATACCCACGGCTTACATGTGACGCCGGAGTCGCCGGGCGATAACGTCTGCATGACCATTCGTCCCGGCGAAGAATACGACTACGAGTACGACATTCCGGCGGACCACCCACCAGGTGTCTATTGGTATCACCCGCATAAACATGGGTCCGTGGCCCTGCAGGTTGGTAGCGGCATGGCGGGCATGATTATCGTGCGCGGCCCGTTTGATGATCAGCTCAAAGAGATGGGTGTTAAGGAATACTGCATGGTGTTCCAGAACATCGCTGTGAACGCTGAAGGCAAGGTGGAAGACCAGAAGCAGGTCGCCAAGTTCCCTAACAGCGAATACAACATCACGGTCAACAGCCAGTACTGCCCAATCATCAAGGTAAAGCCGGGAGAGCTGATCAATCTCCGCCTGTTGAACGCAACCACACGCTCATCGATCAACTTCGAGTGCCCCTTCTTCGGGCAGATGTTCATCTACGGGTATGATGGCAACCCCACAGACAACTACCGCAGACAGGGGGGCATCAGCCTTGCCCCGGCAAACCGCGCGTCTATCCTGCTGAAAATCAGCGAAGCGGCCACTCCGGGCGCGTTTTATTACGTGCAAAATGACTCGGTCGAGTATCAGTTCATTCCGCACTACAAGTACCACAACAACCCGCCGCTCTTTGCCATTGAAGTGGAGCGCGGCGAAGAGATCGGTGCCGCAATCTACATGCCAAGCGAACCTGCCGAGCGCACCACCCCGCCGCCGTTCCCGGAAAGCTTGCAGAGCGGTCTGCTGGAACCAATCGGCCCAGAGGAAGTAACCAACAAACGCACGCTGACCTTTCAGGCAAACACGCTGGACAATCCCGAGAAATACTATCGAGGGGTGAACGTCACCATTGACCACGGCCAGTTCGGCGGTTGCGAGGTGGTTAATCACTGGGTCCAGCTGGACGCGGTGGAAGAGTGGACGCTGGAGAACGAAAGCGAGTTTCCGCATCCCATCCATATCCATGTGAACCCCATGTATGTCTTTGAAATTCAGGGCGAAGACCCTCTGGATTACACCCTGGAACTCCCGTTCTGGGCAGACACCATTCAGGTTCCGCCTCATGGTCACGTGAAATTCCGCATGCGGTTCAAAGACTTCGTCGGCAAGTATCCGCTCCACTGCCACCTGCTTTACCACGAGGATGGCGGCATGATGCAACACGTGAAAGTCGTCAGAGACTTGAAAGAAAAAGACGACTGGAACAACAACCAGTAACAGCCCAAGGCAACATCAGGTTCACATGACTGAGGTACACGGCATCAGCCCTAACAACGAGCGGAAGCCAAAGCCAATGCGCAGCTTTTCTCTGAGCCACTTTTTGCTTACCAACCCTGTTGGCTATGGGATGATGCTCGTGCTTCAGCTGGTTGTGGTGACGCTGATCACCCGACCGGACACCCTTCATGTATTTGAAGTTGCTTTCATTCTCGCCATATTCTTTACAGGCATGGTAAGCCTGCAAAATGCAGTCATGCCCAGCTATCTCTTCACGTATTTTTGGAGTGGGTTTGTCTATGGCGGGCTTGGCATGATTTTGGGTCACCAGATCGATCTATCCATTGACCAGAACCTGGCCATGCAACAAATGAACAGCCTTACGCTGGCTGCTGTTTATCTAAACTGGATGACGCTCATCATGGTGTTCGCCTGCATCGTGACATGTTTCTTCGCGGACCACTGCAAAGGGCGCCCGAGCTCCAGAAGCGCAAAAATCTTCATACACATCTTCGCCATTTCCATGATGATGTTTGGCGTTTATGTGGGCCACGCACTCAACTTGATGCTGCACAGGAACACGTTTGACCGGTTCTATCTCCAAGTCCTTTCCATGAGCATCTTCTTTACGATCGGTTATTACTGTGCCCTCAAGTGTCACGACTTGTTTCGTGCCAGAGAGAAGGCCTGAGCGGCCTCCTCTCCCTTTGCTTACCCAACCTTCTGCGGAGCCGAATATCGCTTCTCTAGCTGTGCCTGTATCATCTCAAAGACAAAACTGACTGCCCAGTAGATAAGCGCTGCGCTGATCAGCATTTCAAAGTGTTTGAACTCGGAGCGCCCGAGCGTCCGTGCCAGGTACATAAGCTCCATGATGCCCATGGCAGACACCAGCGAGCTGTCTTTCAGCATGGAGATGAAGTTGTTGCCCGTTGGTGGAATGATAATGCGGATTGCCTGAGGCAAAACAACCTTCCACATAATCTGCCAGGGCTGTAGCCCCAGAGCAGCAGCAGCTTCCGACTGCTGCCGTGGAACCGCCTGTATGCCTGCGCGGAAAATCTCCGTCATGTAGGCCCCGTAACTGAGCGACAGAGCCAGTATGCCGGAGGGGATTGCATCCAGCGTAATACCAAGCTGCGGCAATCCCAGGTAAATCAGATAAACCTGCAACAACAACGGCGTACCACGAAAAAACGAGACATAGAACGTTGAAGCCGCATAGGCTGGACCTGAGTTGGACAGACGGGCAAGCGCGCCAACAAATGCCAGCAAACTGGCACAAATGATGGACGCAAACGAGACCAAGAGCGTGTAGAATAGTCCCTTATAAAGCAGGATCGGTAACCGCTCGATGATGAACGGAAACGACAGGTCAAACGAGTAGAAGAACCCCAGAAACAGCGCCAGAAGCTGCGCCCAGTAGATCGGCACTTGCACCTTCATCGGCAGCTTGGAGACGAACACCACATCTGCTGTGATCACAGCAGAAATCGCAAATGCGGCCAGCACGGAAGCAGTATCAGGGGCCACATCAAGGTTCAGAAGGGTCGTCAGGTATTGGCCAACGCTGCTCAGGTCAAATGCCATGAGCAACGCTGCCAGTACCGCGAAGAAAGCCAGGCGCCGGGAGGGCGCATGACTAAACAGGTTTACGAGCAATGTCATAGGACCAGCCGCACTAGTGCGTCGTGGTTACAAGGTCAGCCCCAAACCATTTCTTGGAAAGCTCAACCAATGTGCCGTCAGCCCGCATTTCTTCAATGATTTCGCCAACCTTTTTGGAAAAATCAGGGTCATCACGAGACGTCACAACCGCCAGAGGCTCAAAGAACACCGCCTCTCCCAGAATACGGATCGGATAGTTCGCCTTGATTGCTTCCAGAATGGTTGGGACCGACGTGATGCCAGCATCTAGGCGCTTGCCATCTCCCAGACGCAGATCATCCAGTACGTTGCTATCAGCCTCATAGGTGCGGACTTCACCCGGTGTCACCGCAAACTCAAAAGCAGGCGAATAAGCCGGGTCCAACTTCAACTCGTGCTGAAGATAATACTCAAAGGTGGACCCTGTGCTGGCGCCAATGCGCTTGCCGTTTAGCTCCGAAACTGTTTCATAAGACGCGTCCTTGTGCACGTAAAACGCGGCAGGCGTGTAATAGTAAACCGCTGGAAAATCGAGCACTTTCGCGCGGGCAGGTGTTGGCGTCATGGAACCGATGGACATCTCCCAGCGTCCGCCCCACTTGCCGGATGTAATGGCCTCCCAAGCCGGGTTCAGGAACTCCGCCTTAGCGCCCATGCGTTTGGCGACTTCCTTTGAAACATCAATGTCATAACCTTCAAACACACCATCAGCATTCAGGAACGAAGCTGGCGGATACCCCGAGTTGGTGGCGACACGGATCACCTTACTCTCCATGACGCGGTCCATCACCTCGCCAGAGAATGCAGGTTGAGATAGGGCCAGAAAAGACACGCTGACAACTGAGCCAATACTCGCGATTGATTTAATAATATTCATTCACCCCTCCAAATAATAATATTATCCGGGTGATCCTAGGCAACAGAACCAAGGTAAACAAGAGATTCTCATTTATTCATATATGAATATAACTCAGTTTCACTGAGTGAAATCTATACGTCTAATCTATTTATTCTTCGAACCACCACGTTATTGAAGGAAGAGTGCGATGTCTTGTAATAGTCATCGCACATACATCTTCATCTATCAGTACTGGACAATGCCGCCTTCTGAGATGACATCAAGATCCACTTCATGCCTCTCCATCGCTTGCACCAGTTTCCAGATCGGTTCCAGGAACAACCCAAATGTGGAGTGGTGAATAGGCAGGATGCGTTTCGGTCTCAGACGATCAACCATCTTCACAACATCTGCGGCGTCCATGCTGATTTTCCCCAGAGCGCCCGTCGCGCCTACCCCGCCAACATGCGGCACAAGAACATCAATGGAACCAAGGGCTTGGACTTCGTCCACCACACCATCAACCGGGAAGGTATCGCCAGTCCAATACATAGTCCTGCGATATTCTCCGGCCACGAATTCAAAGAAGTACCCGTTGCCTGGCCCAAGAACTTTCAGGATCTCCGCGTTTTCCGAGTGCTCGGCGGGCACTGCTGTGATGGTGATCTGACCGGACTTGGTCGGAAACACCACCTGCTTGCCCCATGGCAAAGTGGAGATATTAGAAAACCCCTTCTTTGCAAGCACTTGCTTGTCATGTTCTGTCGCAATCATCGGCATATCAGAAGCAATTTTCGCCTGCGCTGCTGCATCAAAATGGTCAGGATGCGAATGGCTGATCAGTGTTGCAGTCACAGCTCCAAGATCAAACGCAGGCAATGTGCCAAAACGTGGTTGCGGTTTGATGTTGGGTCCTTTGGCAAGATCAAACATCTCATTTGGGTTCGGCATCACAATCGCCTGCTCCCCAATGCCAAAGGCGGGATCAGTGAGGAATGTTACCCCATCAAAACTGATCAGCATCGTTGCCCCGCCAAGCCATTGGATTTGCAATGCTTCCTCTGGCATACTGCTCGCTTTTGCATGGGTTTTTGCCTGCGCCAGTACGGGTAAACCAACGGCAGAAACCAACGCTGTTGTTCCGCTTAAACCTAGAAAATTCCGTCTGTTCATGATGTCACCTATCTCCGTAAGAAGCATAGGGCTAGCAAACTCTGATCGGCTGGAGTATTCAGATAATACTGTCATCATTATACGATATAGCTGCACAATGACGAACATCACCCAATTGCAAACCTTCATTGATGTTGCTCGCCTGAACTCCTTCGCAGAGGCTGCAACGTACCAGAATATCCCCCGTTCAACGGTCACGGCTCGCGTGCAAGCGTTGGAGGAACGGCTCGGCGTGCAACTGCTTCACCGCACCACCCGGCGGGTTTCTTTGACGCTGGAGGGTGAACGGTTTTTGCAGCAGTGCGAGCCAGCCTTGGAGGCACTTCTACAAGCTGAAAGCGACCTGTTAGAGAAAGACGAACTCTCTGGAAACATTCGCCTTTCCGTTCCTACAGACTACCCGGTAGAAACGCTGGAAACCCTGCTGAGCAGCTTTAGCGAGCTGCACCCCAAAGTCTCGTTTTACGTTGATATGAGCGATAATCCAGTGGATCTTGTGGCAGATCATTTCGATCTCGCGATCCGCGCACGTCATCCGGGAGAAGAAACTCTGATCACGCAGCGCTACACTTATGACCCTGTCGGTCTGTTCTCTCGCAAACCGCATGAGCTCATCACAGAAGACAACATAAGTTCTTTTGCTCTCAGAGATCCGGGAGGTTTCCTAGCTGAATTCTCGACACGTAAATCAGCCTCTCACACGATCGAGACCAAGAACTTCCGTTTGACCAAACAACTCGCGTTATCAATGGATTGCCTTGCTGTGCTGCCGATCTCGCTTTGTGAGCAAGAGGTAGGGCAAGGCCGTTTGCATTTGTTAAAAACCACTCTGCAAATCCCTCAGGTACCGCTTTACATTGTGACCCCTGCAAGAAAGCACAGACCGAAACGCACGCGTGCTTTTATCCAACACATCGTCGAGAGCGCAAAAGCCCGTCGGTAAGACCAAATGGCTTATGGGCGCAGGCCGAGCATTTCGTTAGTATCCCCGCAGATTTTGAGTGATCGATTGCATTGGACGAGAGAGTATGGCGCAGGAAACCCTTTTAAAAGAACGGCTTGATGGTGTTTTGAGAATTACACTCAACCGCCCGGACAAACTCAATGCTCTCTCACCAGAGATGCGTCAGGACTTGCTGACCGCGCTGAATGAAGCCCACACCAACCCTGAAGTGCGCACGGTTATCCTCACAGGCTCTGGCCGCGCTTTTTGTACCGGACAGGACCTCAACGACATTCTGCCCGACAGCGCTGGAGAGAAGCCTGATCTGGGTGATGTTCTAACCCAGCATTACAGCCCGATTATTCATGCGATCCGCCAGATGGAAAAGCCAGTTTTGTGTGCTGTGAACGGTGTTGCCACAGGTGCTGGCGCAGGTCTCGCCTTTGCCTGCGACATGGTTTTCGCAGCTAAGAGCGCAAAATTCATACATGCTTTCAGCAAGTTAGGCCTTGTACCCGGAGCTGGCGCCTCCTTCCACTTGCCGCGGATGGTGGGCGAGGTGCGGGCGAAAGGGCTGATGCTGACAGGCATGCCGCTGACAGCAGACCGCGCAGCGGATTGGGGCCTGATCTGGGAAGCCATTGAAGATGACCTACTTCAGGGCGAGGTACTAGATATTGCAACTAAACTTGCAAAAGGCCCAACATCGGCTTATGCCATGACCAAGCACCTCATTCATGCATCAGCTGATAGCACGTTGGAAGACCAGCTTGTGCGGGAAGCGGAGATGCAGCGAAGGGCTGGAAATTCGGAGAACCATGCCGAAGGCCTGAACGCGTTTCTTGAAAAGCGCTCACCTATTTTCAAATAGCGCTCGCTTCCCTCTCGGATGGTTGCGGCGCGTCCCAAAACCATAATTGAGGAGAAATCTATGAGTATCATTGCGCTCGATCACGTCCAGATGACCATGCCAGTGGATGAGGAAGAAGCAGCTCGGGCCTTCTTCATTGGACTGCTCGGTTTCACCGAAGTTGAAAAGCCTGTGTCTTTGCAAGGCCGTGGCGGGGCCTGGTTCACCGCTGGCAGCGTTAATCTGCATGTTGGCGCGGAAGAACCATTCAGCCCAAACAAGAAAGCCCATCCTGCCTTTCTGCTTGATAACCTTCAGGAAACCGTCGACCGCCTTGCCGCTGCAGGCGCTGTTTTGAAAGATGATAAGCCTTTGCCGGGCTACATCAGAAAGTTCACAGAAGACCCGTTTGGCAACCGCATAGAGCTGATGCAGAAGGTAGCCTGACTTGCTGGTGCTACTGGCTGAAATAGCATTCAAATTTCAGCTTTAGACATTGATAAATAAACGGAAAATCTTCGAGTTTTCGAAAACCTCACGATATCCTGTGTGTGTTAGAGGATGAGTTAATCAAGCAAGCTCACCTCGACACAGGAGCCACCGCAAATGACTATTCTCAGTTTGCAGCACTTCAACCTTCCAATCGCCCCTGACGGGGATAAGCTCGCGCGTGAGTTTTATGTAGACTTGCTGGGCTTTGAAGAGATTGAGCGACCTGAGAGCATACGGCACCGTTCAGGTGGTTGGTTTTCCGTGGGTTCTGTCAATTTGCACCTGACCGTGCAAGACCCGTTCGTCGCCAACAAGGTGGGGCATCCGGCTTTCGTGGTGGATGATATCATCAAACTCACACAGCACCTGCGGGATGCGGGCTATGAGGTTTCAGAGGACCCGACCTTCATTGGCTTCCTGAGAAGAACCACCTATGACCCCTTCGGCAACCGCGTTGAACTGATGCAGCCCGAAGACATGGTGCAGCCCGAAGACATGGTGCAGCACAAGCTATAGCTTTTTCAGCTCCTGAAGCAGTGCGTTGGTAAGGCCAAGCAGCTTGCCCTCCGGCAGAATATCATCGTGGTTCCACGTCAGCGCGACTTGCCAGTGTGTTCCATTCAAACCTATGAGATCATAAGTAAAATTCAGAACACCGATCTCGCTGCCAGCCTTGAATGCAATGCGTTGCCAATCCGTCTTTTCCGCGAGGCCAGGGTTGAATTGCATCGCCTTGTCATCAGCAATTTCGCCAATCACATCACAAAGTTCTTCTGCGCTTGCATACCATTCCACTCCGGTGAGGTATGGGTCTGCCACATCTTCAATCGCCGGTAGCGGACGTTCCTCGATTTTCTCCAGAATTTTCCGCCGCTTAGCAACATCCGCCTGACCGTATTTATCAGCAAGAGCACGATCCGCCTTGAGTTGATAGAACTGGCGAGATGTTAGAAATGGCGCCCGTTCTTCGCGTGTTTCCAGTGCCTTAGTGCCGATGAGGTTAAGAACAACATCCGCAGCTGAGTTATCAGAGGCTGCCATCATGTGCTGCGCGAGCACCTGTAAGGTCACCAGCCCTCCACTCATTTTGGCGTAAAGGCTGCTAACTGGATGAGATTCCAGATCTTTCTCAAGCCGAACCTTCTGGTTCCACTTCAGTTCGCCGCTCTTTACGCGTCGCACCAGTTCCTGCATCACAAACAGCTTGTAAGCCGGACCAATCGCCAGTGGCTGATCTGCATTTTTGCTGAAAATTTCTACGCCATCTTTGCGAATGAGGAGGCTGGAGGTTCCGACAATCTCTTGCATCAAAGACAAGCACTCATCAAGATCTTCAACCTGATATAGCGCAGGCCTTATGAATAAGCCTTTGATTTTGCCAGACCTTTCCCGCTCCAACAGCACGACGATCTTAAAGTGCGTTGTTTTGACGAGAAATGCGTTTTTTTGCGTTTCTTTGCTGATTTCTTGCGCTGCTCCGTAAGCGGCGAGCGCATCTTCCAAAGACCGCTTCAGCCCCTGCTCTCCGACCAGCGAAAGGAAGCCAGCCGTGAACATGGACAGGTCTTCTCCATTGCCATTCCAGAGCTGAAAGAGGAGATCCATGTCAGACGTGTTGCGCAAGGCAATCATCTCAGGCGTGATCCGTTTGGCGGGGGAGAGGTTCTCCAGCGCATCCTTTATGCTCAGGATAGGGTCAAGAAACATCTCTTTCAGGGTGCGCATTTCAAATCGCCTCAGGTCAGCCAGCTGGGAATCGTCCCTCTTCTCTTAAAGAGAGCGCATGAGATTGGCAAAGCCTGTCTTCTTTCTTTAGCAAAAAGCCACAGTTGGGCAACCTGAGAGGCGGATACTTAGTCGCCTCAGAACAAATCATACCTCGCTCTATAACCAAGCAGATCTGCCAGAATAAACCGGGCTCGGAAGCTGTTAGGTTTGGCCCGCATGCCCTTTCGCAGATTCCCGAGCATTCCAAGAGGTTGGTATTGTGGAGATCAGTGTCGTTCTTCCGGTTCACAATTGCGGCAAATATCTGCTGCCCGCATTGCAGAGCCTAAAGTACCAGAGCTTCCCTCATTTCGAAGTGCTGATGATCAATGACCACTCCTCTGATGGATCAGAGGACGTGTGTGCAGACATTGCCACTGTCGATGACCGGTTCAAGCTGCTGCATTCCCCTCATTTCGGAATGGCTGGCGCCCTGAATTTTGGCATCACACAGGCCAGTGGAGTTTATATAGCCCGTATGGATGGCGATGATCTGTGCAGACCAGAGCGGTTTGCCAAGCAGATTGAGTTTTTGAAAGAAAACCCCGACATCTCATTCCTTGGCACCTTTGCCGACCACATCAACGACCATGATAAAGTCACAGGATCCTTTGAGTTCCCCGAGGATGATTTCGAGATCAAAGCGCAATTGGATCGCGGCCAGAACACTTTCGTGCACCCATCCATGATGATGCGTCGCCGTGCGCTTGTGGAGCTTGGAGGCTATCGCGAGATCTTCAGCATCTGTCAGGACTATGACCTCTGGTTAAGGGCACAGGACAGATACTCCTTTGCCAACCTGCCAGAACGGCTTGTTGCCTATCGCGGTTTTCCGGACAAGCGTGATCTGACCAACAGATTCTGGAAGCATTTTTACATCACACGCCTTGCAGAGATCAGCGTGCAGCAACGCCGCGCCGGGCATCGTGACCCGGTGGACCAGATGGTAGATGAATTTGATCTGGAAGCCATAGATGAACGCCTTGTTCGCGAGCGCCTCATCTCCGCAAGGCAAGACTATTACTGTAACAAAAAGGCCTTCGTGGATCGTAAGCCATTGAACTCCATGGATATCGATCAGGTTAAAGCCTTCCTGCTCAACAACAAGGAAAAGTTCAACAAAAAAGCCCTGGGCCATGCCTTCGGGCTTCTGTTTGATCAGGCCATGCGGATTGAAGACACCGAGAGCGCAGAGATTCTCTACAAACTCCAACACGAAATCTCAAAGAGCAGGCACCTCAAGTCCCTGCTCTCCAAACCCAACAAATTCGTCAAATATGCATTAAGGAAGCGACTGGAGGAAGAGGCGTAGTAAGTTACGCCTCTTGGTGGGTTAAACGGTTACTTCTTCTTACCGCCTTTGGGTTCGACATCATCGCCGAAGAAGTCCTTTTTCTTCTTTTTGCCGAGTGCGGCTTTCGCCTTTTCAGATCTGGTTTTTGGATACTCATCTTCCATCTTCAAAGCGGCTGCCTTGATCTTAGGAATAAGCGCCCAGGCTTCTTCAATCTTTTGGTCACGATGGAGCTGGCCAATCTCTACAATGAGTGCCTTAAATGCTTCTCTATTGTTAAAATACTGTTTAAGCGGCGCTCTTTCATTCGCTAGCTTCTGCTCTTCTTTTGCACTTTGAGCAATTTCTTTCGCTAGCTTCTGCTTTTCTTTTGCACTTTGAGCACTTTCCTTTGCCAGCTTTTGCTTTGTTATAACATTCTCGATCGCTTTCTCTCTATGACCTAGGTCAGCTTCAGCTGGCTCAAACTTTTTGTTTAAGCTAACCATAAGTTCGCAAGCCTTGTAGACAATCTGTTCCATATCCCAGATTTCTTTCTTAATGGCCTTGGCTTGCTTTTCTTCTTCACTCAGATGCTCATCAGAGTGTGCACGGCGTTCTGCTTCAGCAGCAGCCTGACGCTGTTGCATGGCAGCCAACTCGTCTTCGAAAGTTCCCTTCTTCTTCTTCCCAAGTGCCGCCTTAACTTTCTCGCCTCTTGACTTCGGAAAGCCACCTTCCATTTTCTGAACGGCCGCTTGCAGGAGTGGAATGAGGTCTCGAATTGGCTTGATATCTCCATCACCGATACACTTAGATATATCAGCTAAAAGCTTCCTCACTTCCGCAGCATCAAGAACAAATGCATTACGTTGTGACCGGGTTTTCAGATTCTGTTCTCTGGCCTCCAGATCAGCAAGCGATTGCTTAGCCATATCCATAATATGTCTAAAACCAGCCACTTCCTGTCGCGTCACTTCTGCTTGTGCGAGAGAATTATCAAGGCTATCGAAGTAGACCTCGACCTTTTCCAGCTCAGCTTCCCCCTTAGCATCCTCATCTCTGTAGTAGAAGTTTGAGGCTGTTAGCAGGCATTCCTTAAGATTGGCGATGGTGCCTTTGTAGAACGCTTTCTCACCTGCATCCTCGAACCGGCCAGACTTGTCCTCATACTTGGTAATCTCAGGATTGTAGGCTCTGATACGCTCCAGAAGGTCAGACTTCGCATTGAGTTCGCCTTCAATTGCATCAGTACCTTTCAGCTGCTCCATCTGCTCTCTGGCAGCCTGGAAGATGTTGTCCATGTCATCCAGGTCCTGATCAATAGCACGAAGGGCATTCTCGACGACCTTCCTGTCCATATTGCCAAGCTCAATGAGCCCTACGTTGAACATTTCGGAGTGTTCTTCGGCATCAGCATGGGTGTTCGCAAAATCCGTGTAGTGACCTTCCACATCGGGGTTCTCACGAGCCCACTTTTCAATCTGCTTCAACTGACCAAACTTGTCACGCACGGCCTGTTGTAATTCTGCCATACGGCCTGAAGCATCATTTTGCACACCACCTTCTCCGGCATCCGGCATGCCAAGCAAGGCACGCATTTTGCCAAGCGCAACTTCAACACCAGCCAGCAGATCTTCAGCCCCCTTCTTATCCTGATTGGACAGAACAACCTGATCCTGTGTGATAAGAGTAAAGGCCTCGTTGTTTGCCTTGTAAAACTCAGCAAATTCCTTGGGCTTTTTCTTAAGCTCTTCTTTGCGAGCCGCAAGATTGGCAAAAACGCTTTTAATGTTCTTGAGACGGAACTTCACGTCCGCACCAATACGTTGGATCTCAGCTGCCGCAGCATCAAACGCGTCCTGCATGTCGGCAATTTGGCTATTGAGTGCGTTCACCGCAGCAATGCTTACTGAGGTTTTTTTATCAGCCATAGCCACATTGAGCGCTTCAAGTGCTTTAGCCGCTAAGGTACGGGCTTGATCAAAGCCGCCAAGATCAACGCTCCATGCTTCAACCTCAGGCCGACGTTTCGCCAGATCCTGTAGTTTTCCAGTAGCTTCTTTCGCTTTGATGTTGATACCGGAAATGTCGTTATTGCGGATTTCCTGAGCTTTCGCGAAGAGTTGCTGCATCTGCACCAAACTGAACTTAGCTTGGGATACGTGTTGCTGAAGTTGCTCGCAATGCGCCTCTTTGTCTTCTCTCTTCTCCAGCGAACAGGCCAAACCGTCCTCATAACTTGACAAGGCGCCTTGATAGAGGGTGTCAAACTCTGGTCCATTCACATGCTGACAAATAGGACGCCAATTCGCATTGCTTGTATTGATAGCTGTCTTCAGACTTTCCAGATCTCCCCTCAACCGTGCCAGACGGTTCTCAAGCACATCACCTGCTGTTTCCTTCTCAGCGGAGATGATTTCATCTGTTTCAGCATCATTATGCCCTTGCGCGGTCAGACTGATTTTCTTCATGCGCATGTGCATGGTTCGGCTAGTCTCAATCAAACTATCAATCTTGGGCAGGGCTTTTTTTACATCTGAATCAAGCCAGAGATCCGTCGCCATTTTGTGCCCACCAGCCGCCGCATTCTTTGCAACCTGATAGGCATCTTCAAACTCAGTCACAGACTTTTTGGACCAACCTGTCTTGTCTTGTTTGTGGTCTTCTTCCAGCTTCTGTTGTAAGGCGAAGATTGCATCTTGCCGTTCCGCAAGTGCGATCTCCTCTCCAAACACATCATCGAGGAAATCAACGTCCTCCATTGCATGCGCACCCTTTGAAACCAGCCCGAACTCCACCTCATCCGCAGTGGCTTTCTTCGCAGTTTTGGCGTTCTTAGGCTCTTCAAAACACTTAGGCATGTTGCTGATGGCAGCCTTCATCTGTTCGATGGCTGTCTTGGCATCCGCAATACTGTTTTCAGAGATGAGTAGCTTGGCTTCCTGCCCCAGCGTCTCCACCATGGTCTGATAGCTCAGCAGGTCAGAGAGCTGTTCTTCATAGGGGATCTTATTACGCTGTTTATAATAGGTACCGGCTTCTTTAAGCAAATCAGAGACTTGCTGCACATAGCCATCCAGCCTGAGCGCGGTTGAAACACCACGATCAAGAGCATCACTCATGCCCTTCAAGCTAAGCTTTGCGTTGTCGAGGCAATCATTTGCAGCATCAATGTCTTCACCAACAGCCGCAAGTTCTGCTTCATTCAGATAGTCATCGGTTTTCTGCTCAAAATTCTCGAATATCTTGAGCTGTTCCTTGTCGATGATCAGATGGGCTTTTTCCGTAAGACTTCCGAACTCAACATAAGCCTGTGCCACCGCAACCTGAACGCCTTCTGCCGTATCAAGCGACACCTCAAGTGCCTCTGGCACTTCATCTCCGTAGGAGGAATCAGTATCGGCCTCGGAGGGATCAATACTGCAGACTTTAAGCATGGCATTCGCCCATGCATCGACCTGACTGGACTGTTTTTGAGTACCAGCAGTTTCATTCGAACCGGAAGGGATATCGGAACCAGCCATAACGGACCTCTTGGCGCACTAAAATACCTAAGTGCGGGATATCACCTACGCCATGAGATAATGTTTCACTAATCTCCCTCTATCGAGCGAATGTTTATTAAAAAGGAGATGTCGCGGAAATTGAGGATATTCTGCTGAACATACAGCGGTGCAGATCGCTCGAGTAGGATGCATTACATTTGCACCGAGCCTCCCAAGTGAGACCATTCCTGCTCAAAGCACATTACTCCCAGGCCACATCACGAAAATCTGCAAGAGCTTGTCGAAGAGATTCTCGGAAAAAGCAGGGAGTTACTTAAGAAAAATGCCAGCATTGCTGTATGCGTTCGCTGGCATTTTGGTATCTAAAACTAATTGAATTTGCGATTTTGGCATCAGTCAAACGGGAGAAGGTACTCCCACTATCAAAATCAAACTGAACCTAACCACCGAATTTCAGAGCATTAACGGCCGTCAGTGCACTTTCAGAGATTCCAGCTATAGGATTGCCAGCAAACAGCTGCACTGTCGGTGCCCCGCCGGTTCCATTTTGAGCATCGTATAGGATCACAAACTTTTTGACGAATTTTTCAACTTCCTCTGGATCCTGAAACTTCTTAATGTCAAATTTCTCATTAATTACCGCGGCTTGGTTATCAATGTCTGTGCCAACCATAGACTCAGACATACCTAGTACGGTCCGAACAACCTGATACAATGCTGGCGACCCAAGAATCTCGTAGGCGCTTGTTATGTTGCCACCCGTTCTCTGGAAGTTGAGAGCAAGCCTGACACCATCATTTTGCTCACCTTCTTCTTCTTCGAAATTAACTTGGATGTACTGTTCAACAATACCTTTAGTTCTTTCCGCCTCGCGTACTTCCAGATTATCTCGATATTTTGCGATTGTATCCTTCAGCTCTGCCGGTTTCTTCAACTCCTCAATATCGATGTTTTCATCAAACCAATCAATTCGCTCACTCTTCGGGCCATTAATGATATCTTCTGGGACATCAAACGCGACCGTTATAATTTCATATAAAGCAGGATCAGCCAGAATCTGTGTGGAGAAAAGTACATCCCTTGGCATTTTTAGCTGATAATATTTAGCCAACCGATCAACGTCGTCAATCTCTTGCCCCGGCGTGTTGGACCAGAGCGCCATTCTCCGATCCAAAGCTTTACTGTCCCAATCAAACTTTCCTTTGATCGTGCCATCTTTGTTAAATGGGAACGCTTCTGCTAGTTCTCTGAAGCGTTTATCATTGAGCGTATTAGCGAGCGCCTTGGGGTCTTCAGTGCCTTCGACAAGAGCTTTCCGGACCATGCCCTTTGCGTAGGACATGTCCTCCAAACCCATTGTTTTCATTACAAAGGTGTAAAGCCGATAATCGTTGAGCAGGTCATCAACCGTCTCGACCTTGCTAAAATTTTCTTCATAGTATTGGACTTCACGGGCAATTATTGGATCTTTGGCTGTTCGATCCTTTGCACCAGGCAAATCCCGATTAAGCATTGAGAAACGAAGGTTAGTATCCATTGAATTGAACCCGATTACATAAAAACAGTTTGGGGTAGTCTGACTCGGTTGTCTTGTCTGAACCTGATGAACCTTAGTGCGGATATTCTCAACGCGTTGGTTTATTTAAGCTGTTGTAATGATTGTTCTTCAGGCGGCAAGCACGAGCCATGCAGAGTTCGGTCCTGCGCGGTACCCAGCCTTATAACCTGCTTTTTGGGAGCGCCTTGTGGTGTTTCGATAATTGTTGGAGAATCGCCTCACATCCCCGAACTCCTTCTCCCTCAAAAAAAGACCCCCGCCAACTCAAGCGAGGGTCGTGAGAGTTTTTCTGCCCGGGATGTGCCTCATACCGAGTTGGAGGGACGTTTTGCTTTGGCTGTTTGTTGTTATCAGGCACCACTGGGGCGGTGCCTGATGTCTTTTTATTGGCGCATTCTTTTTCCGAGAACCGGAGGTGTTCGGTTAGCCCATTTTTTCTATACGCGCGGGGAGAGCCTGGCGGGCAATGCTGCCGACGACGGGGTCGGCGAGCAGGGCCGGGCGTTTGCTGGTTGGGTCGGTATAACCCAGATCATTGCTGTTGGTGCCGAGGCCCCGGTTGGAATGACCTTCCAGAATGACCTTGCCGATCTTGTGGGTGCGAGCGCCCAGTTCGCGGTGGCCGTAGCCGTGCTCGATGCCAATCGCGCCCCGTGCGATGCCATGGCGAACGAAGGCTTGCCCGCTGATGCGATTGCTTGGGGAGATGACGGTGATCCAATCTCCGGTTTTGATGGAAAGCTGGTCCGCATCCACCGTGTTTATAGCGATGGCGTTGGAGAGTTTGAGATCATCCAAATACGGATTGCCTCCGGTGCTGGAAGAACGTAGTTGAGATTTGGTGCTGACAACGCGGAACGGCCACAGATCCGGCGGGAAGGCTTTGTCCACCTTTGTGCCGTCGGCAAAGCTTGGCGCCTGCCAAGTGGGGCAGCCAACAAACTTTTTGCCGGTCATGGAGTTGCGCGCCATGCCCACGGTTTCGTTCCAGATCTGAATACCTTTTTTGTAGGAACGAGCGAAGGTCTCTCCCTTGTAGGTTTTCACCGCGTCTTCATAACGGCCGCCTCTGTTGTAAACATACGCAACACGACGCCATTCATCTGGCTTCAGGGTGCTTTCCAAGTCCGCTCGGATACGATCCACGCCGGTGATCGTCATGTCGGTATCATCACTTTCCGGCACTGCGCCGCCATCAAATGCCACGTTAGCCCCAGCACGCATCCAGAAATCCTCTGAACGGTGCAGCGGGTGCAGGTTACCGTCGGCATCCGGGATGGCTTTTTCTCCAAAGCCCGGCAACTCCATGCGTTTGGCCACGTCGATGAAGAAGTTGTCCATGTCCATGTGGCGGCCATCTGGTGTTTTGCCAGTCTGGCAATCCACCACCGGCCAGCGGGCCGTTGAGACCTTGGTTGGCACACCGCCCCAGGCAGACGCCCAGCCCCATGCCTCGTAGAACACACGGTCCGGCACGATATAATCTGCAAAACGAGAAGTTTCGTTGATGAACGGGTCAATGGCGATGAACAGCGGCAAGCGCTTGGTGTCTTTGATCTTCTCTTTGACGTCGTTTTCCATGCCCGCAACACCGTAGACCGGGTTGGAGGACCATGTGATCACGGCTTTGGCTTTGTAAGGATACCCTTCCAACACAGAGGTGAGCCATTGCGCACCCATGGGTTGGGTAAAGGAATGCCATGGCGCCTGTGCCGGATATGGGCTTTTGCCGTCGGCAATCAAGCGATTGAATTCGCTGGTTTTCTCGTAAGCAAAGCCACCGCGGCCTGCATCAACGCCTTTCACCTTCACCTTGCCGGGGAAGGCGAGCAGGTTGTAGCGTGGACCTTTCTGCACATCTTTGAAGCGACCGCCACCAGCTGTGGTGCCGCCTTTGGCGTTGAGGTTGCCCACCAGCGCGTTGAGCATGACGATGGCATAGGCGGTATAAAAGCCTGCTGCATGCATGGTGCCGCCGTGGCAATCGGCAGCTGCCTGTTTGCCAACGCTGGTGAAGTCGCGTGCCAAGGAGATGATACGCTCTTCCGACACGCCGCAATCTGCAGAATATTCGGCGAGTGTTTTACGCAGTGCCTCCCGGCGCAGCAAGCTGAGGCTGGTGGCTACGGGCACAGTAGAACCATCCAGAAGTCTCACGGTTCCCTGATGGAACAGTGTGGCAGGGCGGCCCTTTGCAGGAGAAAGCTCTCCGGTTTGCGCATCAAGGCACATTGGTGCTTTTTGAGCATCTTCTTCCAGGTCAGCTGTTACCATTCCTTGCCGCAGGAATGAGCCGCCTTTTGGATGCTCAGGATCATCAATGACCAGATGCGTTGCATTGGACCAACTGGCCTCCCCTGCCGTCTGAGCTGCTGCGCCGGACGGTTGAGCCAGAAACTTGGCGTCGTATCGTTCGTTTTCCATAATCCAGCGGATCATGCCCATCACCAGCGCCCCGTCGGTGCCCGGTCTGATCGGAACCCATGTGTTGTCTTTGCCAAACGCATGGTTTTGAGAGTTGGTGAGAACAGGATCCACCACCGCATATTTGACCCCGTCACGCCCACGGGCAGCACCCATCAGCGTGCCTTGCAGCTTATAGGGATTGCCTGCATTGCCGGGGGCGGTGCCGATGAACAGCATGTACTTGGCATGACGATAGTCCGGCTTCAGGTGTGGCTGTTTCTTCAGGTTGTCCAACATGGCCGCATAGCCAGCCCGCATGGACAGGCCGCAGTAGGAGCGGTGCCCCACAAAGTTGCGGGTGCCGTAAGCCATTTTGGCAAAGCGAGCTGCCATCATCAGGCGACCGTTTTTGAAGACCGGGATCACCACAAGCTGGTTGGCTTTTGGGCCGTATTCTGGATTTTCCGGATCAAGCGGTGTCTTTAGATCGCGGATGGCACGTAGACCTTCTACAGGGCCTTCACCAAACAGGTCGCCGCCCTCAACGGTCTCCTCAATCAGCTGATCCCAGGAGATTTCCTTCCACTGGCCGCTGCCGCGTTCTCCCACGCGTTTCATCGGCTTGAGAATGCGTTCCTTGCTGTTTTGCTTGGCAATGGCTGCATTGCCGCGACCGCAAGCGGTGGAGCGTCCGGCAAGGCCTTGCTCACCATAGGCAGACAGGCCAGTGATCGCCTCTTTAATTGGCGTGTCATATGGAATATGCGGATTGGTGGAGAGTGGGCTGTAGGGGTTACCGGTTGCGCGCAGAATGTCGCCAGAGGCTTTGTCCACCCGCACACGGATACCGCAAACACTGGTACAGCCCATGCACATTGTGTAGCCGACCCGCTGATCAGGATTGAGGATCACCTCTCCTGTTGCTGGATCAACCTTATACTCTGGCGGCAAAGCGCCCCCTGCAATGCCTTTGGCTTGCGCTGTACCCATTACACCTTGGTAAAAATTTTTGCCTGTTTCAGCAAAGCCCCAGAAGGCAGCGCCAGCTGCGCCAAGAGCGGTTGCGCCTTGAAGAACACCACGGCGAGAAATAGTCATAACTGGCTCTCCTTAGGCTTGAGTTTGCTTGCTGGCACGCACGGCCAGAAGGTTGATGAGAAGCGTCACGAAGATAAGGCTGAGGATCAGCAGGCCAGCAGACCCAGCCAGCGTGCGCAGAGCATCCTGAGACAGGGCGGCCTCATGACCGTAAAATGCAGTCTCGGTTTTGGACATGAGCTGCGCGCCGTTGAAGGTGGACCAGCGGAAGGCCAATGCACCAAACACAGCCAGTGCTCCACTCACACCGCGCAGCAGCAAAGAGGCCTTTGCACTCACGGCCAGAACAACTGGCACGACGACACCCGCAATGATGAACCCACCGAACAAGCCAACAGGTGCATAGTCTGCCGCCAGAGTTGAGAGGTTGGTGTCGGTCAGCATCCAGAGGCCAAACGCGACCAGAGTGGCTGCACCTGTGACCACCAGCATGTAACGGCCTTCACCCTTTTCGCCATTCAGGCTGTCAATGATCATGGTGGCACCAGCACCACTCATCAAGGCAGTCAAAATGAGCACAACAGGGAAGCCAAGCGTGTTCCACACAGGGCGTGCAGCAACCACACTCATTTCACCGGCGGTGTACCCTAAAATGCAGAGCGCCAGAGCACCGACAATCATGGTCAGCATGCGCTCGCCGCCGCACATGGGTGCGTTGCCACGACGGCCTGTCATGAACGCCAACAGAAGTGTGGAGACGATAAACAGCGGCAGGAACCAGCTGCCCCACCACATGATGGAACCAGGTGCTGAGCCGAGGTAGAAGTGCATAAAACGTGCAGGCTGGTGCAGGTCGGCCAGCAGTGGCAAACCAGAGGCAAGCGCAAAACTGGCGGCTACAATTAGTGCGCCTTTGGCTTCTGCAATGCGCACAAGACGAGCATAAGCCAGCAGCAAGGCAGCGCCTGCCCCTGTTCCCACCAGCAAGAAGTAAGCGACCGCCCAAGGCCGCCAAACGGCTTCATGGTCAAAAGACATCAGATCGACAGCAGGCATAACTCACACCTCCCCATGTGCAGACGTTTCAAGACCTTGGCGCAGATCACGCGCACCGCCACCAACCGCAACAGTTGAGGCGAGCCTGTCATCCAGCCCGATGTAATAGACGTTTGGTCCTGTCTTGAATTCCGGGCGCAGGCCCTTGGTTTCATGCTGCGCCATCAGCTTGCGGATTTCGCTCTCCGGATCGTTGAGGTCACCAAACACGCGGGCATTGCCAACGCAGGTTTCAACGCAGGCAGGCAGCAAGCCAACAGAGGTGCGATGCACACAAAACGTGCACTTATCTGCAACGCCGGTTTTGTGGTTGATGAAGCGCGCTTCATAAGGGCAGGCCTGCACGCAGTAGCCACAGGCCACGCATTGCTCAGCATCCACCACCACAGCACCCTCCTCGGTTTTGAAGGTCGCATTGACCGGACACACCGGAATGCACGGTGGCTCATCACAGTGGTTACACAAGCGCGGCAGCACGGCCTGACTGGGGCCATTAGGTCCATCCAGCTCGTACACTGGCACAGCGGTGCGGTGCTGGCCTTCCGGCACATCGTTTTCAATGGTGCAGGCCACGGTACAGGCCTGACAGCCGATGCATTTGCGCAGATCCACCAGCATGCCCCAGCGCTTGGGCTTTGCCTGAGCGCTTGCAGCTGCCGGCGCCGCCACAGCAGCCGTTGAGCCTGCCATGGCCAGTTTGAGGAACTCACGTCTTGAATTCATGTCTCCCCCCGGAGTGTCACGGTTTGGGTTGTTCCCAAGCTACCGGGAGGCCAGCAACAAAAATATTGGGGAGGTTATCTGCGGGTTTAGGGGAGTTCCCCTAGATGGGGCGGGGCATAACCAGAGACCAAGCCCTTAGTCATCACAGATGCGCGTCTCATTCGTCCATAGGAGAGTGGCAGATAAGCATGCTGCACAAGCAAAATGATCGTGGTGAACAAAGGAAAACAATAATGCCCGCTATCAATCTTAATGCTGCCTGGCAGGCCGTGCCTGCAGGCGTTTGGCAACCTCAACATCGGGTCTCTGGTGTATGGACGGACATCAATCGCGAAACATCCATTACTTCCATCCCGTTGGTGCGATCCGCACCGGGAGGTGGCGAACGCCCAATCTCTGGACGTTTTACCGCGCCTGAAGCCTCAACCTATCAGGCACGTGTCTCTCCCCTCTCGCCCAACCCTGTGCGTCTGAACCCGGTCTAACCTCTTGAACGAGCGAAGCTGTATTTTTTTACGCAGCTTCGCTTCAGGCAAATTGCATCATAAGGCCGTCGCTCTTATACAGATCAGACATTTTTTCAGGCTCTTCTTTTTCCCAAAGGCGACTCATTTGAGCATATTGATTATTGCCGTTTCCGGCATATTTGCGGGTCTTTTATCTGGCATTGTTGGTACAGGATCATCAATCATCCTATTGCCTATTCTGGTGGCTGTGTTTGGCACCAAAGCGGCCATTCCCATCATGGCGATTGCAGCACTCATCGCCAATTGTGGGCGCGTGATTGTGTGGTGGAGCGAGATCAACTGGCGTGCCGTGTTTTTCTATGCCGTGCCCAGCATTCCCATGGCAGCCCTTGGGGCGAACCTGCTGATTGCCATACCGGAATCCATTGGCAGCACCATCCTTGGCCTGTTCTTTCTTGTGCTCATACCGGTGCGCTATCTGCTGCGTTCCAAAAACATCGGCTCCACGCCAAGCCACCTTATGCTTGGCGGAACGCTTATCGGGTTCATCACCGGATTGGTCGCCTCCTCTGGTCCGTTGAGCCTTGCGGTGTTTTCCTCCTTCGGTCTCGTCAAAAGCGCGTTGATCGCGACAGAAGCGGCGGCATCCTTGTTCGTGTTCGGCTCCAAGGCCGCGACCTTCAGCTATCTCAATGTCATGAGCACAGACATCCTCATTGGCGGGGCGTTGGTGGGCGGGTCCATCACCCTCGGCACATATGCAGCCAAAGCGATCCTGAACAAGCTCAGTTCCAAGCATCATGACCGGATGATTGATCTGGTTTTGGCGGGCTCTGGCATCTCCATGATTATGCCTTGAATATTGCAGGTAGCACCCTACAATCAGCACAATTATAGGTTTACTATCCCTGCTCTTTCAGGCTCTGAATTCCATTGAGATATCGCGATGCTTCCTGCTGACTATATTGACCTTTATTGCGAGAGAACTGCACCGGGCTTCTGGAATGAGCCGCTGAACGCTCTCAGCAATCTCAGCTTTATTGTGGCTGCTCTGGTTGCGCTTTATCTGGTGCGCAAGCGGGGCAAATCGGGCATCGCAGAGCTAGTGCTTATCGCCCTTGCAGCGGCCATTGGCATTGGCTCATTCCTGTTTCATACATTTGCAAACACATGGTCAGAGTTGGCGGACGTTGTCCCGATCTGGAGTTTTGTCGCCTTCTACATCATCATGGTGATCTATCGTGCAACCGGCGAAAACCTGTTCCGCACGTTGCGCGCCAGTGCCATTGCAGTGGGCATCACAGCAGCCATTTTCTGGTTCAGCTCGGATGCTGTATTGACGGATATTGATGCTGGTCCTGATCCCTTCAACGGCTCCCTGCAATACCTGCCCGCAATGGTCGCCCTGCTTATCGCAACCCTGCTGATGCACCTGCGCAAGCACCCGGCCCGGGCCTATATCACGCTCGCTACAGCGACCTTTGCGATCTCTTTGATGTTCCGAACCGTGGACATGGCCCTCTGCTTTTCCGTCGCCTTCGGCACCCACTTCATGTGGCATCTGCTCAACGGCCTGATGATCGGCTTCCTCCTCGCGGCGCTGGTTCTCAAGATGCCACCACAAGGGCAGGCTCGATGATCCAGACCAGCGACTACATTGCAAACTGGGAGAACTCACCACTCGCTGAACTTGGGCTCACACCGTGGGCAATGACGACAATCGCTGCAATCAGCATAACAGATCTGCAAAGAGGTGACGCGGAAACCGAGGGCCTGCCCCAACACGCCCTCGGCAATAGGGCTGTTGCAAGCCCTCCCCCGCGTCCTTTTACTTGCTGCGCAGGCTCATGCGACCCATGACGTCGTGGCCGTCCCAATACTTGTGCTTGAGAACAGCAGCCACGTGAACGGCAACCAACGCCAGCAAGGACCATGCAAGCAGCTCATGCGCCGTTGCCGTGGTATCTTCCAGATTGATGCCAGCAAGGGTTTCCATTGTTGGGAAAATCTTTGGCATTGCAATGGTGAACCACTTTACGCCGTGCCCGCCAAAATCAACCTCGGCCCACGCCACCAGCATGGTGACGAGCGGCAGAAGATACAGGCCCAGGTGACCAAGATGGGAGCCGATTTTTTCCCATGAAGTCAGCCCCGCAGGCAAAGCAGGTGGTGTGTTGAGCAGGCGGATAACCACGCGCAGCAGCAACAGGCCTAGAAGAGTCACACCCATAGAAATGTGAAGGTCAAACAGGCTCTCTTCCAGCGGTGTATCTTCCAGAGAGTCCAGCTTCATGATGTATCCGGTCACCCACATGGATAGAAAGCCAAGGGCCATCAGCCAGTGAAGGATGCGGGCGGAGCGCACATATTGTTGATCAGTCATAGTTTCTGCCAGTTCTTCTTATGGCAGCAACTTGTTGTTTGCAGTTTGCTTCAGGCGCGTCTTACACGCCGCCTGGTTGCCGCCTCGTAACCCCGGCACCTCACCACGCGATCCTGAAGTTAACCTGAAACTTTGAGTTAAGTTTGGGGGATGGGTTTAAGAGTTTACCCCACAACACCGGCCAGAGCCCGTGGCACGGTCAGCGCTTTGGGTGAGTTGGTAGACGTCGACGAGGGTTTGCACTTCCAGTTTGGTGAGGACGTTGTGGCGGTGGATCTCTACAGTTTTAACGCTGAGACCTAACGCATTGGCAATGCTTTTGTTTTGCAGGCCTTGAGCCAGATAGCCCATCACCTCGCGTTCGCGATTAGTCAGGCGGTCTACCTTCACTTTGGCTTGCGCTGTCAGGCAACACTGGCTGGCGCGGTTTCGGGTCTCCGTAATCAAGTCCTGCAGTTTGTCGAGCAGGCTTTGCTCGTCAAACGGTTTCTCCAACACATCAACGGCTCCAAGGCTCATGGCACGTACGCCATCACGCAGGTTGGCAAAGGCGGATATGACAATCACCGGCAAGTGCTGGCCGGAAGCACGCAGCTTCTCCAGCAGCCCAAGGCCACTGGTGCCGGGAATGCGCATGTCGGTGATGATAACACCGACGCAAGGACGTAGGTCAGAGTTCAGGAAGTCATCGGCACGCTCAAAATCAACGGCCTTCAACCCGACGGACTCCACCAGACACACCAGCGCTTCCCGCATGGCGTCATCGTCATCAATGATGATGATGACAGGTTCGGCCTCAGGTCCGTAAAGCAGTTTAACGGGTTGCTGTGTCATGGTTTTCCTCTGTTTGCGAGCGGCTCAGCAGCAGTCTCACTGTTGCGCATGTACCTGCTTCAGGCATCGGTTTCAGGGTCAAATCCCCGTCGTGGCTATCAACAATGCTCAGCGCAGTCGCCAGTCCCAACCCCAGACTGCCCTTGCTGGAATAGAACGGCTCAAACACCTTCTCCTCCAGCTCTTTTGGAATGCCAACACCTTGATCGCACACCCTCAGTTCGCAGGTTTCTGCTGTATGGTCCAGCTGAATGGAGATCACTCCATCCTCAAGGCCAGCTTCCACCGTGGCATCAAGCGCGTTTTGCAGCAGAACCACCATAACCTGCCGCAGCTGCACATCATCACAGCAAACGAACACAGGCTCTTGCGGTGGGTCCCATTGCAGCTGACAGGCATGCTTGGCGGCAAAGGTGCGCATGAGCATCACCGTTTCATCCACCAAATCGCGCAGGTCCACACGCCGCCGCGCTTCTGGCTGTTTATTGAGAAAGCTGCGCATGGAGTTGATGAAGTCAGAAGCCCGATTGGCTTGCTCTGAGATGCGGGTGAGTTGCTTTTGCAGTGTTTCCTCATCCGCCGTGCCACGGTCCAACCGCTGCCGCAAGCTATGGGCGAAAGTGGAGATGGCGCCAAGCGGTTGCTTGAGATCATGCGCCAGACTGCCTGCAAGGATGTTCATGGAAGACACACGCCCCGCATGGGCCAGCTCACTCTCCAGCATCAGGTTGCGTTGCAGAGCGTTGGCCAGTTTGTCACTGGCTGTTTCCAGCTGGCGTGAGCGGCGGCGGACCAGAAACTCCACATGCCCGACATGCAGCAGAAAGGCTCCACTGAGCAGAATGATAACACCAAGCAGAAAGTAGTTCCGCTCCACCCAGTCTTTCAGGATTTGCCGCAGGTTTTTGTTGTAGGGGTAGAGCGCCAAATCGCGGTAGACCCGCTCAACCGCAGCATAGGAAACCGGTGCGATCCAGTTGGCGTGGCCGAGCCATTCATCCGTGCAGGCACCGTCCGGCATGGATAGCAGCGCCTGCGTAATGCGCGTTGCCAGCTGAGGCGAGACGCCGGGCACCTTCAAAAACGCCCAACCCGGATAAAGCTCTGTGGTTCTGGCACAAGCAAACTCCGGGTCATACTGCTGACCCAACACACGGATTTGCGTTTGATCCAGCTTGCCAGCCGCACTCATGCTCTCCAAAAGGCAAGCGCGAACAATGCCGATCTGCACGTCTCCCTTGACGACCGCCTCCACCACCGTTTGCTGCGGAAAGCCCAGAGGTTTAACGCGCAAGTCAGACTCAGTGCCAAGGCTTTGCTGCAGGCTGTGTTTGGCTGCGAGATATCCGCCGAAAGCTTCTGTGGAGACCACGCCCGCGCTCGCGCCTTTCAGCTCAGTCAACCCACCAATGCCGCTATCAGCTCGCGTGAAAATCACCGACCCGAGATCCTGCATCTCGCTTTTGTTAACGTGAGAGCGTGCGCTGGCAATGCGGCTAACGCCCGCAATCCGTTCCAGCTGAAACGAGTGGCCCGGATTGGTGATGATGAAATCCAGTTGGTCTGCCTGCTCAGCAATTTGTTGAAGCGTCAGAGGCAGATAGGAGAACTCCACATCCGGCAGTTCACGTTGCAGATGCTCAATGGTCGGCGCCCATGTACGCTGAGTTTCCAAGCTGCCACGATAGGAAAGGATGCCGACGCGCACCATTTCAGATTGCGCGAACACCGGGCTTGCCGCCAGCTGGTTTGCAACCAACACAGCAAGAAAAAGAGCAACACAAACAATGCGCTGAAGAAAGCCTCGCATGCAGCAATTCCTAGGCTCAACGTATATTAGATAATCCGAAACAAACAGTGATCCCACTCGATTGCAATAGGTATTTCACCTAGGGCGACGAAGCGTGGCAGCCCAGGCCTCTTCTGCATTTACTTGAGGCCTGCCCTGTAGTTTACTCAGGGGAATGAACCATTCACCTCTACTGATTTTGAACGCTCTGTCATTGACTGCAATTTATTGGGATCAGGATACCATATGATCGGCTATATCACTTTGGGTACCAACGATTTAGACCGCGCTTGCGCGTTTTACGACGCCATTTTGGGGAAGATGGGCGCAACACGAGTCTTTGAAAACAACCGGCTTTATGCCTGGAGCTTTGGCGAGGGCAAACCGCTCATCGTCCTCAACACTCCATATGACGGTCAGGACGCATCCATCGGCAACGGCACCATGGTGGCTTTGCGGGTGGAAGACCGCGAAACCGTCGAGACGCTGCATACACTTGCTCTACAACTGGGCGGCAAAGATGAAGGTCCTCCCGGCCCGCGTGGTGAGGCGTTTTATGGGGCTTATTGCCGTGATCTGGATGGCAACAAACTCAACTTCCACTGCTAGCTGAACCCAGATGTATCACATAGCACAAAAGGCTTGGCGAACTTGCCTATAAGTGGCATTTGAATAAGACATGCTTTCAAATGCTATTGAGGATATTTGCCAATGTTCCGCTCTCTTCTTCTCACCGCAACCTGTGCAATCTCACTGCTCACACCTCTTGGCGCACAGGCGGACGAAGGAGAGGACGCCTTTGTTGAAGCCAACATCCTGTCGATCTTCTACCACGAGGTTGGCCATGCGGTGATTGACCAGATGCAGGTGCCAATCTTCGGACAGGAAGAAGACGCGGCGGACGTGCTCTCCGTGCTGATGATTGATTGGCTCTACGAGGAAGAGGCCGCACAGGAACTCGCAGTTAACAGCGCATTTGGCTACATCAACGAACCCGATGGGGAGGAAGAAGTGGCGTGGTGGGATCTGCATGGGCCAGATCAGCAACGCTACTACAATCACGTCTGCCTGTTTTATGGTGCAGACCCGGATAACCGTGCAGGGCTGGCCGAAGATCTGGATCTACCGGAAGACCGGGCGGAGATGTGCCCTGTAGAATACGAGCAAGCGGCCAACAGTTGGGGCGCTGTGTTTGATGAGATGACACCAAACTCCGGTGTCGCAATGACTTTTCATGCCGGGACTGGCGCGGACGCCGAGGTCATCAATCAAGTACTTTCTGAGGAAGTTAAAAGCCTGAAAGACGACATGTCTCTGCCCAACGAGGTCATTGTGAAGGTGGAAAGCTGTGGTGAGCCGAACGCGTTTTACGATCCTGAGGAGGTTTCCATCTCGTTCTGCACCGAGTTCATTCCGCACCTGAGATCACTCTATCAGTCCAATTTGCAGAACTGATGCGCTAGATCGCGAGTTGAAAGCAACTGCGGCTTTTCAGGTGCAATGTTCCACATCCGCAAGGATGGCTTCAATCACCTCTTTGGCCGCACGTTGCTCCTCTGCGATGCTGTCTTGTTTAGCGTAATAAAGCGTGCGAATTGCCTTCCAGAGCGCCCAGCCCATAGCGCGGTTCCATGTCCCCTGATTAATATTGACAGTAGTTTTGAAAATTTCGCGATTGACGCCAGAAAAGAATTTCCAGGCAATAACCAAATCGCAGGCCGAGTCACCAACCGTGCATAAGCCGAAATCGATGACGGCACTAAGTCGGCCATTTTGTGTGAGGATATTCCCTGTTGAAAGATCTCCCTGCACCCAAACTGCGGGCTTCGTCCATTTGGTTTGGAGGGCCCTCTCCCAGATCATCAGCGCTGTTTTGGCGTCAATATCGTCGGTTACGCCAGCAAGACAAAAGCGTGTCTCCTCATCATAAACACTGAGGTCGCCACCACGGTGGCAGTTGTGATCTCCAGCTTCCGGCGCCCCTGTGGTATCGGCGGCCCAGAGCGCATGCAGGAAGGCCGCGAGATCTCTCGCAAACTCGTTCATATCACGGACAGAATGATCAGAGGCTGTCTCACCCTCGATCCAGCGATAGACTGACCACGGATATGGGTAATCTGCAGTGGGTTTGCCAAGAGCAACAGGCTCAGGAATGGCTACGGGCAGCTGATTTGCCAGTTTCGGCAGCCAGTTAAACTCCTTTTCGACCTGCGGAACATAACCCGCAGCAGACGGCAAACGCACCTTCAGCTCGTTGCCAAGGCGGAAGGTGTTGTTGTCCCAGCCGTCCTGCTCAACACGTCTGACAGACAGGTCCCTCCACTCGGGGAACTGCTCATCAAGCATCTTGCGCACCACTTCGGGCGCTATCATCAGACGGCCATCACTCATTGAAACTCGCAATCACTTATCAAAATCAGCAATAAAAAAGGCGCGGTCGAGACCGCACCTTGACTTAAGCAGAACTGAGTGAGCTTGCGAAGGGAAAGCCTCAAAACTGAGGCAGTCCTTTGAAAGCTGTCGCTTTATTGCGACACTAGGCGACGAACATCAGGTAAAGGCCGAACAGTGCTGTGATGGCGCCGAGGGCCCGCAGGAACATACGTCCGCTGTTCCATTCCGTAAGGGAGCCAAGCCCAATGCCAGCCAGCCCAAGCGCAAACGTGGAAACGGAGAAGCCAAGCGCATAAATCAGCAGGCTGCTTGCACTCGCCTCATTTGCATGCGCAGCACCATGGAAGACGGCAAACACGCCAACAACCAATGCCCCAACCACAACCGGAACCTTGAGCGCAAACGCGACCAGCAAGCCAATCAGGATCACAGAGGCGAGAATGCCTGTCTCAACATACGGCACGACAACGCCCATGTAGCGTGCCCAGAACGCCATGAACATGACCAGCGTAAACACCAGCGGCCAGACCAGACGCTTTTTAAGAAGCACCAGCGCAGCCCAGACACCGACACCAACCATGGTGAGGATATGGTCCAGCCCACCAAGGGGATGCCACAGACCGTGGAGAAAATCCGCTTTGGCTTGCGCAGTTGAAAAGGCGGCGGCATGTGCAGGCAGAGCAATCAACATCAATACTGCCAGAAGACCCGTTAAACCGGCAGTCTCTCTCAATTTCATAAGTACAATTTCCAATATTGAGCGCGCAATGCCACGCGCAGTCTACGTCGTCAGGTGTGAAGCAAAGTGCCCCCATAAGGTGACGCCAAACTGACTTGTTTTCTGAAGACTGGCAATCAAACCGCGTTCTTTTGGGAAAAACACGTCGGATTGCCTGTAGAAAACATCATGGGAAATGTAAGAAGAGGAGGATGCAGTAAAAAGGGAACCTGCGAGGTTCCCTTTCTGAGTTGGATTTAGTGGGTCATCAGCACCGGGATCTTCATCTCGTGCAGCACCCGGCGTGTCGCCCCGCCAAACAGGTACTGCGCCAAGCGGCTGTGCCCATATCCGCCCATTACCAGCATGTCCGCGTTAAGGCGCTCCACCGTGCTCAACAGCGCTTCTGAGACAGGGCCCGAGACGTTGCTCATCACTTCCAGATGAATGTTCACGCCGTGGCGCTCAAAGTAATTGCGGATGTCTGTCAGCTCGGAGTGCTTCGGCTCATCATGCGGCGTGATCATCACCACGGAAACAGTATCTGCATTTTGCAGCATGGACATAGAGGCATGAGCCGCATTGGACGCAGGGCCTGAACCATCCCACGCCACAGCGATATTTCTGGGTGCAAACGCTTTTTCATATGCATGCGGCACAATAAGTGTCGCGACACCGGTATCAAACACCATCGCCTCAATCATGGCAGCACGCATCGGTTCCGGCTTGGCAGGATCATCCTGCCGTATCACGGTAACATCGCTCAAACGCCCCAGATGCATCAGTTCCTCAAACGTACCACCGAGGGTGATGTCGGTGACGCGGGTTTCCCCGTCGAGGCCTGAGCCGCTAAAGTGTTTTGCAAAGCCATCCAAGGACTTATTGAGCGTCGCGGCGGATTGCTCCTGTAGGCGCTGTTCATAATCTGGCGGCATTGGCCCGGCCGTACACAAGTAGTAAGAAGTCTCGTAATTGGGAGCCACGCCAATCAGATAGGCATCTGTCAGCTTGGAGAGCTCAACGGCGACGCGGGATGCAACCTGCTCACCAGACGTGTCGGTAAGGGTGACGACTGTTTTGATAGACATATCTGAACCTCCAATTGACTCAATTCATGAAGCGCAGAATGCGTAAAGCTCCCACCTTTGGGTCGAGTTGCTCTGATTGCCCTTCCCGCCTCATACAGAGATAGTTGTCCTCAAATAAACACAAGTAAATTGGGTGCTATACTTAGCCCATACGGAAATATTATAACCCTACGTACACAACATAACCTCAAGTCAATCTATGGTAGACATAACACCTCAGAACAATACCAAGATAATTACATTTTGAATATTCAAAGGCAGGCGCCGCAGATCAGCCTAACTTAGCTGTGCGCTGACGGGATCTCAACACAATCGACATAAATTGAAATGTATCTAGCCCATTGGATTTGCGTTTCTTTTTCTAAAGCCAAGCATCGTTGTTGAGGGCATTTGGGATTTATCTATATTTCCAAAATGAGCTCGGACGAACCAGTTGAACCAGACATTCCAATTCCCGAACTCGAAAATCTGTTTGATGCGAGCATCCGGGTGTTTTTGCGGAATGGAATAGTAACGGCCACTATGGACGATGTGGCCGAAGCTGTTGGTGTATCTACAAAAACGCTCAATACTGCTTTTGGGTCAAAGCGGGAGTTGGCGGTCTCTGCGCTGCGGTGGTACTACCTCAAATACAGCCAACAAATGCAGTCGGTTATGGCGATGCATTCGGATGCGTACTCGGCGCTACAAGGGGTGCTGATGGAGTTTACCGAGCTGTGCTGCGATGACATCAAAGCCGAAAAAGGCCTTTTCTGGCCGACACTTGTGGACCTCGGCTATGTTGACGAGAACCTTTGGGCAGAGTTTCAGAACCTGCAATTTGATTGGGAAGATCAGATTAGGGATAAGCTGACTCAGTGTCAGGATGAGCTGAAGAATCCCGAGGACATCGAAATCCTGACCGCCTACTTTATTATGGTTTTTGAAGGCCTCTACGAGCTGGTAAAATTCGGCACGCCACGCGAAAAACTCTTTGCATTGATTGAGGTTACGCTGGAAGTGCTGGGCAGCAGAATGAAGACCGGCGGGAAGTAATTCCCCTTTTCCCATCACCAGACCGCAGACAGCCCAATGGAGGCGCCAGTGGCGCCCCCATTTCAGTGCACAGTGAGGAGTTTTTTATTTTGCAGTAGCACTGAGGGCATTGCCCAGGGCAAACACGGATGCGAACAGCAGGACGATATCTTTCAAAAGGAACTGTCCCGGAATAACGGAGATCGCCAGCACGCCAGTGTCCGGAATGAACACGCCCGGCGTGGAAAAGAAGAAGCTGAAGGTCAACAGAAACGTACCGATTGCACCAAGCGCACCGAAGACCGCGAACTTAGGCGCGAAGAAACGGGTGGTGAGTAAGGCGGCAATGGTCAGCTCGGTAAGTCCGATGAGTTTGGACACAGCTCCTTCGGACAGGAATGAGTAAAGCCATCCAAGAAAGGGAGAATTCTCGACCAGTCCGCGAATTGCTCCGGCCTCATAAGCCGTAAACTTCATGCCACCAAACCAAAGGAACACGAGTATAAGGGCGGCGAAGATTCCGTTTTTCGCGATATCGGAGAACAAAGCACCCAGGGCGGCGTTGTCATCTGATTGAGTGGCAGGCGCGTGAGTAAGATCAGTCATTTCAACCTCCTGTGTTGAATTTGGTAGTGTGTTGCGGCGGGTCTTGCCAGCCTGTGCGCTTAGGTATATGTATTACGGACCGATGTGTCCATAATAAATTACGGACCGAACGGTAACATTGTTGTGAATGGGAGTTAGAGTGATGGCCAGACCTCGGGAATTTGACCCTAAAACTGCCTTGGACAGAATACAGAGAGCTTTTTGGGAAAAAGGCTATCATGGTACTTCCATGCAGGATCTGGAGAGGATAACTGAGCTGAAGAAGCAGTCGCTCTACCGGGAGTTTGGCAATAAAGACGCCATGTACGCGCGGGCGCTGAAGCTCTATCACGAGCGGGACATCAGCCACCTCGCACAGGTGATCTGCAAGGCCCCAGACGCCAAACAGCGATTTGTGGATCTGTTTGCAGCAGTGCTGGAGCCCGTGCGCAATGGTGACCGCAGCGGCTGTTTTCTATGCAACTCCGCCATTGAGCATGCGCACGATGATCCGCAGATCCAACTCAACGCGCAGGAAGGCATCAAGAGCACGCAAGACCTGTTCAACACCGCTCTGGCCGTCTCTGAACCTTACAAGAGCGACGATGCTTTACGGATGCAAAAAGCCAGTCTGCTGGCCGCCGGCTATTTCGGCCTGCGCGTCATGGTGCGCGGTGGTACCCCGTTAGAAGAGCTGGAACAGACGGTAAGCGTGCTGGTCAGCACCATTTAGGCGAACCGGCTTGCTTAGCAGGCGCAGTGATGTATGCGTCGCCTCACTCTATAATTTCAGGACACTTTAAATGGCTGGTTATGTTCTTCACCACTACAATATTATCGACAGGTCGCGCATTGAGGAGCTCGGCCCAAGATCCCTCCCTATTGTCGAAAAATATGGTGGCGACCTGGTCGTCGCGAGTCCTATGAAAACCCTTGCGGGGCCATCGTCCTACACGAATATGGTGATGTACAGGTTCGAGAGTTTTGAGGCTGCTCTGACGTTCTATAACTCAGAAGAAATGATCGAGCTCAGAAAGTTCAGCAGTCAGGTAATCGAGGGATTTGCGACAGTCGTTCCGGGTCATTCGGAAACAGAAAGCGTTGTGAAGTCAGGTTATTTCACGAGTGAGGCCGTAAGCTGAGCTCATCGCACAAATGAAGCGACGGATAGGTGCAAGCCGCTATATCCCGGCATCAAAAAAAGGCTGGCAAAGCCGTAACTTCGCCAGCCTGATTTTCCTGGAATTACAGCCTTATACGGACTGGACCTTGTAAAGGAAGTCGTCGATCTGCTCGCGCAGGTCTACAACCTCCTGCCGCACGGATGAGGCGGTTTTGGAGACCAGGTCAGAGGACTGATTGGTTTTCTCTGCCGCCTGCGCCACCAGCACCATGTTTTCAGAAACGTTCTGCGTGCCTGTTGCTGCCTGATGCACGTTCTCAGTGATCTCGGCAGTGGCCGCGCCCTGCTGTTCAACGGAGGCCGCAATATTGGATGCAAACTCGTTGACCTGCCGGATGCTGGAGGTGATTTCCTGAATAGCTTCAACGGCATCCTTGGAAGAGCCCTGTATCTCCGCAATCTGCTGAGAGATCTCTTCGGTCGCCTTGGAAGTCTGGCTCGCCAGCTCCTTCACCTCGGTTGCAACAACGGCAAAGCCCTTGCCCATCTCACCGGCACGTGCGGCCTCAATGGTGGCGTTGAGCGCTAGCAGGTTGGTTTGCTCGGCAATGTCCTGAATGAGGTTGACCACCTCGCCGATGCGCTGCGCCGTGCCATCCAGATCCAACACCTTGGTGTTGGTGGCCTGTACTGCGTCATTGGTTTGGGTGATCACCTTGTTGGTGCGGGCAATCTGCTGCGCAATCTCTTCTATGGAGGTTGAAAGCTCCTCAGAAGCGGATGCCACCGTCTGCACATTCGCTGTTGCTTCTTCAGAAGCTGCTGAAGTTGCAGTGGTTTGGACGTTTGTGTCCTCGGCAATACTCGCCAGTTCCTTGGAGGTCTGCTCCAGCTCGTCAAACCGGCTGTGAATGACCGTCAGAGCGGTCTCTGCGGTGCCTGAGAATGCCTCGATCAGCTTGGCCGATTGCTTCTGACGCTCTGCCTCGCGCAAGTGCTCTTTCTCAGCTTCTGACTGTAAGCTCTGGCGTTCTGAGACCGCAGTCACGAATACTTTCAAGGCGTTAGCCATTTGGCCGATTTCGTCAGAGCGGCCAGTATACTGCACCTCATCAGAAACATTGCCATCAGCAAGAGACTGCATTCTGTGTGTCAGGTTGACGATTGGGCGAGCAATAGAGTTGCCGATGAACCAGAGAATAATGCAGCCGATCAGACCGGAAACCACAGCTGCAATCAACGCCATATCGCGGGTGTTGCGGGCACCAGCTGTCAGCTCCTCAGTGGTGACGGACATGCCGGCAAACCAGTACTGGTCTGTGGTCCCGAGCTGGAATTTCTCCAGAATAAACAAGCGGTCACCGACCTCTTGCACGTTCGCTTTGTCGCGGACGCCGTTCATGATGCTCTCGATAACCGGGCGGACTTTCTCGCCCAGAACAGAGCGGTCACTGTGGCTGACCCAGAGCCCGTCTTCGCTGACCACGGCCAGTCGACCAGTGTCATAGAAGTTGGCGGCGCCCATTTTTTCTTGCAGCTTGTCGAAATCAACATCGATCACCACAACACCAACAGCCTCGCCTTTTGCATTCAGGATCGGGTCCAGAACGGAGGCGGAGAGGATTTTTTTGCCTTCAACATCAAAGGTGTAAGGCTCAGTCACGAATTGGCTTTTCTGCTGCATCGCCCGGCGCATACGCCGTTGAACATCAGCGCGTCCAATGTCTGCTGTCAGGGATTGGACACTGCCATTTTCCATATAGAAGTAAGGAACGAACTGGCCGGTATCAGAAGCATACTTCTTGCCAACGTAATCAGCATCCTTGCCTGCAACATCTGGCTGAAGGAAGACGGCGATGCCGAGAATGTCCGTTGTGCCGCGCAAAGCTGCTTCGGTCATCTGAGCGATATTGGTACGCGAAGCGTCTCCACTGTCGATCTCAGCACCGTAAGTGTTTGCGAGCGTTGTGGAAATAACCTGCGACTCTTTTAAGAGATCCTGCGCTGTGACAGCCAGCCCGGACGCAACCGAGTTGAATAATGCGCGGCTGTCTTGCTCAGCGGTTTGCATGCTGAGGTAGGTTCCGATGGAAATTACGAGCGATGAGGCAACGAGAAGGACCGCTGCTGATGCGCTGACAATGCGATGACTTAGTTTCATTTTCTGCTTCGCCATACTGTAGAACTCAGTACGGGTTCCGCCATCTCTCACTCATATGATGCTGGTTTCAACCACCTGTGGTTGATCGCCACTTTCCTTGCGTAAATACAACAATAGCTATTATTATAGTTTTGTTAATATTTAACTGAATTTATCATCATAATACATACAAAGATAAGCTTAGATCAGATATTATTCCTGATAGAGAACCCATTTTATTGGACAATACTAAAATAAAACTATTATCACTATTAGGGATTATCCTAAGTGCGCAATACATGTTTTAGATCTAAACTTTGAAAAACTCAAAACTACAGCGGTACTAGTACCTACAACTTTCACTCAGGTCATCTCATCAACGGCAGGTTGCTGCCACGTCTCCACGGCACGTCTTGAACTGAGGGAATAACGGCATGATCTTGTGCGACCCTGCAGAGGGGGCCAATTTTCTACAAAAAAACGCTGAGCCCGTTTGCGTTGCTATGTAAGCCCCAAAACCAAAACGGGGTGAAACCCGCAGGTCTCACCCCAATTCCACCAATTATCTCAGAAGGTTACATTCAGGCAGGCACCTTCTCCTGCTTTGCGTTGTTTTGTGCGTTACTAAGTGCAGATATGCGTCGTTCGCGAAGCTTCAGCGCTTTTTCCGCATTGCCCGCACGCACGTGGCCATACCCGCGCACTTTCACGGGCCAACTCAGCAGATCGTGCGCAGCTTTCTCACCAGCCTCCGCCAAACGAGTGCAGACCCGATTCATGTCCGCCTCATATGATGAGCGCATTTCATTTGCCAGAACGCGTTCCTCATTGTTGCGGAACGGATCAAGGAACGAGCCGCGCAGACCTTTGAGGCTGGACAGGACCGTGAATAACTTCATCATCCATGGCCCAAACTCGGTCTTCACGGGCAAGCCAGTCACGCGGTCTTTTTTGGCAAAGGGACCGCCGCCAATGTGGAAGCGGACATCCAGATCGCCCTCGAAAGTTTCCGCAAGGCTCTGCTTGAAGGATGGTTGTGAGAACAGGCGCGCAACTTCAAACTCATCCTTATGCGCCAGCAGACGGAAATATTGCGTCGCGGCGGTGCGAAGTATCTGTTCACCTGCTCCAGCCTTTTTCAGCGCAACCAGTTTTTGACGGTAAAGTTTGCCGAGGCTGCTGCCCTGATAATCCTTGAGGCGGTTCACCCGGTCCTCAATCAGCTCTTCCAGTGGCAGAGGCCGGTCCAGCTTCACTACGGTCGCAATCGGTGCCCGTGCTTTGGCGACCCGCTCCGGGTCCAGCACCATCAGGCGGCCCCAGTTGAAGGCCTCGAAGTTCTTGTCGCGGGCTACACCGTTCAGCTCAATGGCCTGACGGATGGAACCGAGCGTCACCGGAATAAGGCCGCGCTGCCAGGTAGCGCCAAACAGCATCATGTTTGCCATCACCGCATCCCCGCACAGGTCTTTCGCAGCCTGTGTGGTGTCGAAGTAATCCAATCGGTCACCAACCGCATCGCTCAGTCGCGCCTGCAGGTTGGGCGTGTTGATGTCCCAATCCGGGTTCTTGGAAAAGTCGATGGTCGGCACTTCTTCCGTGTTCACCACCACCTGAGCGGACCCCTTGCGCAGTGTTGTCAGCGTCTCGTCACCTGCTGTCACCACCAAGTCGCAGCCGATCACCACATCCGCTTCGCCAACCGCCAATCGTGCGCTTTGCAGCCCGTCAGCGGATTTGGCGATGCGCATATGCGTCATCACCGCCCCGTACTTTTGCGCAAGGCCCGTCAGGTCCAACGTGGAAACGCGGCTGCCATCCAAATGCGCTGCCATGGAAAGGATCGCGCCGATGGTGACAACACCGGTGCCACCAATACCAGTCACCAGCAGTCCTGTTGCGCCGTTGATCGCGGGCAGCTCTGGCTCTGCCAACAGTTCATTGCCAACGCTTTCAATCTGACGCTCTGCAGGTGTGGTGGCCTTTTTCAGCTCTGCACCATGAATGGTCACGAAGCTTGGGCAGAAACCCTCAACGCAGGAGAAATCCTTGTTACAGCTGGACTGGTTGATCTGACGTTTGCGACCCAGTGGCGTTTCCAGCGGCTCAATGGAAAGGCAGCCAGACTTCTCACCACAATCGCCACATCCCTCGCAGATGTCCGGGTGAATGTAGGTGCGGACCTTCGGGTCCTCCCACTTGCCGCGCTTGCGCAAGCGGCGGCGCTCAGTGGCGCAGGCCTGATCGTAAATCAGCACCGTCACACCCGGTATCTCACGCAGATCGCGCTGCACCGCTTCCAGCTCTCGTCTATGGTGCACCTCAACGCCTGCCGGAATGGCTTGAGCTTCCACCCGTTCCACATTCTCGGTCACCACCACCACCTTCTTCACGCCTTCATTGAGCGCGGCAGTGATGAGCTGGGGCACAGATTGCTCACCATCAACGGGTTGTCCGCCCGTCATGGAAACAAAGCCGTTGACCAGCAGTTTGTAGGTCATGGTTGCATCAGCGGCTACAGCCTGACGCATGGCCAGAAAGCCGGAGTGGAAGTAGGTGCCATCGCCCATGTTGGCGAACACATGCGGCTCATCCGTGAACGGTGCCTGACCCACCCAGTGCATACCTTCGCCGCCCATTTGAGAGGGGGCCTTGGTCTTCACCGGATCATTAAAATACGCAATGGTGTGGCAGCCAATGCCTGCCAGCGCGCGGCTGCCATCCGGCACCTTGGTGGAGGTGTTGTGCGGGCAACCAGAACAGAACGAGGGACGGCGCACCGGCCCCGGCTTCAGCTTGATCGGCACCGGCACTTTGGCCTTAAGCCCATCATCCTCCAAAAATTCTGCAATGGCAGAGGCCACCTGATTGGCGGCCAACACGCCGGAATTGGGCAACAGGCCCTTGCCCTGCACCTTGAGCGACATACCCGCATCAAACAGGATGGTTTTCAGCTGATCCTCAACAACGGGGCGCTTTTCTTCCACCACAAGGATCTTCTTGAGACCCTTGGAAAAGGCCTCGATAATCTTGGGATCCAGCGGCCACACCATGCCAATCTTCAGAATGCGGATGCGGCGCTTTTCTGTTTCCAGAGAGGTCAAACCCAGCTCGTTCATGGCTTGGCGCAGGTCAGAGTAAGACTTGCCCGAGGCGATGATGCCCACTTCCGGCTCATGAGCATCGTGGGTGATCTGGTTGATGTTGTTGGCCTGCGCAAAGGCCAGCGCGCGTGGAATTTTCTCTTCCAGCAGCCGCTTTTCCTGCTGCACGGGCAGATCGATCTCGCGAATCCAGACACCGCCCTGCGGGTCTTTCAGGTCCGGCTTCACCACCTCAATGCGGTCCAGATCCACCTCCACGGTAGAGGCGCTTTCCACCACATCCGTCACCAGTTTCACGCCCACCCAGCATCCGCTGTAGCGGCTCATCTCCACGGCCAAAATGCCGTAGTCCAGAATGTCCTGCGGGTTGGCGGGGTAAAGTACTGGCATGCCAGAGGCAATCAACGCATGGTCGGACTGACCTGCAACGGTTGAAGATTTGGCCGCGTGGTCATCTCCACACAGCGCCACAACACCGCCTTTGGGGTGCGTGCCCGCAAAGTTGGCATGGCGAAACGCATCGCCAGAGCGGTCCACGCCCGGCGTTTTGCCGTACCAAAAGCCGACTACGCCATCCTTGTTGCGCATCTTCATGTTGCCCACGTGCTGTGAGCCCCAGATGGCCGTTGCCGCCAGATCCTCATTCACGCCCGGCTGAAACACAATATCGTGCTTATCCAGATGGAGCTGCGCCCGCCACAGCTCCATATCGTAACGCCCAAGAGGAGAACCACGGTAACCGGAGATAAAAGCGCCTGTATTCAGCCCTGCCAGCTCATCACGCATGCGTTGCTGCAACGGCAACCGCACCAACGCCTGATTGCCAGTGAGAAAGACAACACCGCTGGTCTGGGTGTACTTGTCATCCAGCGACGGGGCGTTGTGGCTCTTGGACGGGGTCGGCTCACTGCTTTTTTCTTCAGAAACCATCAGGTTACTCTCACAAATGTCTGGCGTTGCCGGAGTACGGCAGGAAATTATCTGCGATGAAAAGACCCAAGATTTTTTGGAGATTTAATTATGAAATGCGGCCCACTCGCAATATTACGTAGACCCATACTGCATGAAATATCAGCGGATGTACAATAATCCCTTTGAATACAACGCATAACCAAAGCAGAGGGACAGAACCTCCTGATTTCCTTAGAACTTCAGCCCTCCGCTGCGTCAGTTTTGAAAGGAATGCAAGCACTGCCTTCACCAACAAAAATGGAGCCATAGCGGCTCCATTTCTAGTCAGAAACTATTGCATTTTACTGCGGCAGCAGGACGTCGCCTTTGCCGTTTTGGACGACCAGTAGAATGCAGTCTTTTGGGCCGACGCAGGCATCGTCATGGAACTCAGCGCCCGGCTGCATGACGTAGGACCCCACGGGCAGCACTTCTTTTTTGCCAGCGCGGGTGTGTTCCCACTGGCCCTGCACGGTGATGGCATAATAGTCATTGGAGTGGCCATGCTCGCCCACATGAAAGCCACCCGGCATCTTCAGGTACATGCCATAAGGGCCGGTATCACGATCTCCCCACAGTACAGAAATGTGGATCGGCGTGTTGCCAAACTGGGTCCACTCAATGTCCTTAAGCTGGGTCATGTGATCCTCATCCCCACCAGCAAAAGCGGCGGTGGATAGGGCGATAAGGGCGGCGGCGCTGATGGCCTTCAGGGCTGTCTTGAACATGGATATTCCTCGTAACTCTCTGTTTTTATGAGCGTAAAGCGATGTGCTTTTGATGTGAGGCTGAGACTAGCGATTGCCCTGATCCTGTGAAATATGCATAGTTGCAGCGAACAAGGGCGGACATGCATATGAAACTGAGCGCAGACGATCTTCTGGTGGTTATGCACCTGACACGTGAGCGGACGCTGGAAAACGCCGCCCTCGCGCTTGGCAAGGACACCTCCTCTGTTTTTCGCGGGATCAAGCGCATCGAGGCCAAGGTGGGCGAGCCGCTGTTCACCCGCTCCCGCGCCGGTTTTAAGCCCCTGCCTTTGGGTTTGGCACTGTGTGAGCAGGCCGAGAAAATTCATACCGGCCTGTCTGCCGCAGATGCGCTGTTGGGTGGTGAAGTTGTCGGGCTATCTGGCCCCCTGCGTGTGACCACCACTGATTTGCTATTGCAAAGCGTGATCCACCCTCACCTCGCAGCGTTTCGCGAAGCCCACCCCAACCTGCAGCTGGAGTTCAACGTCACCAACAGCTTCGAGAACCTGAGCGAGCGTCGCTACGATGTCGCCTTGCGCCCCACCAGCCAACCGCCAGAAGATATGATCGGCATGAGGCTGGGCACCATCGACAACAGGTTGGTGGCTGCGCCGCAGTATTTGGATCAGGAGCAAGAGTTGGATTATCAGGAGCTCACATGGCTCATCCCCGGCGACAGCCTGCAAGCGCATCCAGCGACGGAGTGGTTTCGTGATAAGGTCTCTTCACCAACCAGCCTCATTCGCTATGACAGCATGAGCCTGCTGGCGGATGGCATCCGCAGTGGTCTGGGCGTCGGCATCTTGCCCGACATACCAACGCTTCTGGATGGCCTGCGTGATGTTGGGGAGCAACCCGCCATCTACCAAACCGATTTGTGGCTGCTCTACCATCCCTCCAACCGCGGCAATCCCAAGATCACCGCGTTTGATGGATTTGTGCGCGGGGCATTGGCGGATTAAGTCAGAGCAGATCTGCTATCAGATTTCTCTGCACGCCCCACCTGCGGCTTTCCAGCGCTTTGCGGCTGTTTTTAGAAAGATCTCCAGCCAGTACGAACCGAACATCTCTGGTTTTAACATCCTTGTCCGCAAGGCTGCGGGTCACTTTCCAGATGGTTTTTGCGTTGTATGAGGTCCAGCTCAAGTAGTCGTAGGGCAGAACAATGTTCGCTGTGCTATTAGCCTGGTAAGCCACCACCACATCGTGATGCACTTCCACCTTCTCAACCTTACTGCTGTCATGCAGACGGCCCAGCATCTCCACCTGCATAAGCGCAGCAAATGCTTGCGGGCGGGATTTCGCGCCAGACGCGTGCTTCATGAGAACATCAATGCCCTCAAGGTCTTTCGCTTTCGTCGCGAGCCCGGTGAAGAGGGTCTTCTCCGTTGGGGTGAAGTGCGCATTAAGCAGGAAGGGTTCTGTGCTTTCCTTGGCAATTCCAGCTTTCGCAAGCCGTTCCCGGTTGATGTCTGCCATCTCTTCCGGGTCTTTCAGCAGCGTCCTCTTCGTAAGGCTATCTGCCGTCTTGAGACTGCTGATAATGATGCTGCCTACACCGGGAACAAAGCTCAGCCCCTGATCAACACCAAACTGACCAGCGGCATGATAATTAGCCAACTCTGACATTTCATCCCGCAGCGGGGTGAAGTGGGTGTAAGGGTCTACTTTCATTTCAAAAGCAATCTTGCGGATTGCCTCCGGGCGCCCGAAGAAGCCACTGATGAAACCGTCTTCTTCCCGCTCAGCAGTTTCCTGCGGCAGGTTCCCACGTGTTTTGACGAAGGTCGCTGCTTTGCCCACGCCCTTGCGCACGGATTTCACCATGCCTTTGGCGTTGCCATAAACATTCTTGGCGGCGGTGACAGGCGCGGTCACCGTTGTGTAGACTGACTTGATTGGCGTGATAACGGCTGTGCCTGCACTCTTGGCAAAGGCAACCGCCTTGTTTCGTTCGCGCAGCGCGGCCAGTGCGTTCAGCTCGTGGATATGATCCTCCATAAACTGCCTGCCCTGCACCGTGTAAGCACCGTCCTCTGTCTTGATCGCGAACGTCACAAACCGACCATTGCTCGGCGCAGCCTCACTAATCGTGTAGTTTTCGCTCGTCAGCGGCACAGACAGAAGGTTAGCGGCAGCAAAGTATTTCGGCGGTTCCTCAAGCTTACGAAACGCAGCAGGCATTTGCCCTGTTTGCTCCAACGGCGCTTCACTCCCCGCAATCTCATTATGAGAGGGACTATCAAACAGCCCGTGCTTATCCTGATGACTGGCACAGGCAGAAACGGACAAAAAAATGACAAGCGTAAATGGCGTTTTGGCAGATAACATAAAAACTCTTTGGCCCGGAGAGGAAGGTATATCAGCGGTAAAATCTCATAAGCTAGGTAACGGCACGGTTATGCGATAACGTGTTGTGATATTTATATTTTTTACAATTCACACTATAGCTCTTGAAAAGAGACTCGGCAGCACTTCAAAAACCATACCCTCAGTTTCCAAAGCTTTCATGACAACGCCCTGCACACTAAACTTTATCTGCTAAAGCTCAGAATTTCGAACCAGCGACACCCACCATTTGCAAAGACACTATATGGAAATCGAACTAAACAGGTCAGAGCAGAAACTTCAGGGTGCTTCCAGTTCGTACGAAGCATTGTCAGGTCATGACAGAGCAATTTTATATTCCATGATAATGGAACCGACAGTGAGCCAGATTGTCCCCAGAGGCTTCCCAAAAGATCGTTTTCTGGACGAAATCTCACTGCGAGGTTGGGCCAGAACTGTTGAAGTTGAACCCGAAATGACCGCCAACGGCGCCTTTAGATGCTGGCAAATCACAGATACCGGCTCAAAGCGGCTGCCAACTTATTTGCTTGCGATTTCAACGGCTAAAGTAACAAAGGAAATGACTGCAAACAGCACAGCAGTTCTGATCAGATTCCTGCTGAAATTCTCTATTTGTTACTTAGCTTTACTCGTGCTTTTCGCTGCGCTTGGCTTCACAGCAACCAAATTTCGGATAGATCTCACAGGAACTGCCGGTTACCTCTCCCTCGCAGTAGCCACGGTATCACTTTTCGGAGCTCTCTATTTTTCTTCACGGCTCTGGGTGTTCAAGAAATCAGAGGACAAGCGCCTCCAAAACATTGCCTACGGTCAGTTCATCCGAAAGAAAGCCAAGACTGTTTCGATCCTTTTAGCAGTCTCGTTTCTCGTTATTCATGGTAGTGTTGACCTTCTCACAGTGGCAATCGGTCTGAAAGCCGAGCTCGGCACCCCATTCCGCCTGCTCATTCAATCAGCGCTTCTTAGTGTGCTCGCGATGATCTTCTTGCCCGGTATTCTTGATAGGCGTCTGAAACAGCAAGTAAAGAAACGCGCAGCAACACTCTAAGCCGCTGCGCTCAACCCTCCTCACATCGCCAATATCATCTTTGCGCGGAAGGCCAGACCGGCCTCGGTGGTGTCCTGATCCAGTTCGGCGCGGGCGCGGAGGACCTGGCCCTGGCGCAGGTCGAACATCAGGCGGGCACGTTCTAATGAGGGGAAGTCGGCAGGTAGGTTGCCGAGTTCTTTTTCCTTCTCAAACCGAGATGCAAGGCGCTCGTCGGCGCCGGTGATGGCATCCTGAAGGCGCTCCGTGGTGCCTTCTACCTGACCCACTGTTGTTGAAACACAATTGCCCAGAAAACAGCCTTTACTGCCGCTTTCGTGGTTGCTGGCGTAATCAATTGTGGAACGCATGAAGGCGACCACGGCCTTCTCAATATCCGGCTCAGTTTCAAACGCCACCAGCGGCGCACACCCATCATCATTGGAGTAACGGTCGATCGCTTCCAGATAGAGCTGATGTTTGTCTCCAAACACTGAGTACAGGCTTGGGCTGTTGATGCCCATGGCGGTCGTCAGGTCTTTCATGGAGGCCCCGTCGTAGCCTTTTTGCCAGAACACATTGATGGCGGCTTGCAGGGCTTCGTCTTTGTTGAAGTTTCTTGGGCGTCCCATTTATTTTGTACCATTCATTACAAAACGATTGACTCTTGTTTGAGTTCGAGTTTAATAACGTTCATTACAAAACTCAAGGAGGCTTTTGTGAAACATACAGCATTAGCAGCGGGAGCTCTGTTTCCGCAGCTTACAGTCAAGTCTGTTGAAGGCGGTGAGCTAACACTCGGCTCACCCGCTGAAGGTTTCGACTGGCAGCTGATTGTGGTGTATCGCGGCGCGCACTGCCCGCTCTGCACCCGTTATCTGGCTCAACTCAATGAGAAGCTGAGTGAGTTCCACCAGTTGGGTGTCGAGGTGCTGGCGGTTTCGGCAGACAGCCTTGAACGCGCACAGCGCCAACTGGCAGATGTACAGCCGAAATTCCCGGTCGGGTACGGCCTGAGCATCGCACAGATGCAGGAATTGGGCGTTTACATCTCCGAGCCTCGGTCCCCACAGGAAGCGCCTGCTCCGTTTTCCGAGCCTGCTCTGTTTGTGGTGAATGATAAGCAGGAACTGCAGCTGGTGGACATTTCCAACGCGCCGTTTACCCGGCCAGATCTGACCGCGCTGCTTGGAGGATTGGGGTTCATCCGCAACCCGGATAACAACTATCCAATCCGCGGCACGTTTAAGTAAATCCGAGGTGTTTTGAGCAGTTTTCTGTAACTGCGCACCTCGTAAAACCCAAATAACACATCGCCCCATAGGACGACCCAACTCAGCCACGACATGAGCTGAGACCGCTCGACAACACCCTGATACTCGCGAAAAGACGAAGAAAGACAATAGAATGACAAAGGCAACGCACACTGCAGAAGCCATCCGCGCTGCAATGGATCACCTGATCGACCGTGCCACCAACTATGACATTGATGCGTTGCAATCCATCTATCACGATGACTTCCACACCACGCTGGTCGCGCCGGACAGCACCGTGACCACCTTCAACAAGCAAGAGTTCATCGAGCACTTCCGCAAACAGGCTGAGGCAGGCAAGCACCAGCTCAACACATGGGCGGAATGGCACGATTTTCACATTCTTGGCGACACCGGCGTTTCTGTGCTGACCCGCAAACACAGCGGTATGAACGACCAGGAGATGAAGCTGCTCTGCAACATCGAATGGCGCTTCGAAGATGGCCGCTGGCAAGTGCTGCGCGAAGCAATTTTCATGCAACCGCTGGACAGCTGATAACACCCCTTCCCTTCCAATGAGCGGCTTAGGGGGCATCCCCTAAGTCATCACAACGGCGGAGCCGAGGTTCCTCCGCACTCTGGTCGCGCCGGAGCCTGAAGGCATGCCTTCTTGACAGCCTCGCGCCCTCCTTTTGAACCTCACTGGAGAATTCTTATGAGCAATCGTCTGGCTAACAAGGTTGCCTTCATCACCGGAGGCAACAGCGGGATAGGCCTTGCCACTGCGAAAGCCTTTGTGGCCGAAGGCGCAAACGTCGTCATTTTGGCCCGTACGCAGGCTAAAGTGGATCAAGCTGTCGCCCAAATTGGTAAAAACGCCATGGGCGTTGTCGGCAACGTAGCCGATTTGCCTTCTCTGCGGAAAGCTTTTGAGCAGGTCAAAGAAGTCTATGGCCGGATTGACGTTGTCTTTGCCAATGCGGGTGTTGCCCCGGCTACACCGCTGATTGAAACCGGCCCTGAACAGCTGGATCGCGTGTTTGACGTCAACTTCAAAGGCGCTTTCTTCACCGTGCAATACGCACTGCCATTGCTGGCGCCTGAGGCCTCAGTGATTCTCGTTGGCTCCTGCATCAGCGAAATGGGCACGGCGGGTTACTCAGCCTATGCAGCCTCCAAAGCTGCCGTGCGCTCTCTAGCACGCACGTTAACGCCGGATCTTTATGTGTCACGACCTGCAATCATAATCACTTCGACCTGCAAACATCGCGATTTAGAGCCCAAATTAAATGATTTTATCGAAGGGCTCAAACCCACATTAAATGAGAATGAGCCCACATTATTTGCGACCAGCCTGCAATCATAAGCTCGAACCCACATTAAATGCGAACAGCAGAAGAGCGTACTTTTGCTGACGTCCGCTGCATCGCGAAATCTCAGGTAATTGAGAGGCGGTAGCTACGTCAGGGCCAAAAGCCGCCATTCGAGCGGTTCCATCTAGGGTTGAGGTAGTTTTTTTTATAGATGCTGCTGCGACCTTTTCTAGATAACTCTATGCGGAACATAATAGCGTGAGCACCGATTAAGAAGAGGGGCATTTAGATGCCCATAGCTGTTATTGGAACAAGTTGTAAACATTAGTGTGTGCAATATAAGATGAGTTGCGCGATGTCGACGTTTGTCGCTCTTCTAAAGCAAATCGTGAAATGGGGGAACACTTACCGTTTGCTGTGATAGCCCCAATGCCGGTTTCACTGCTACCCCATAATCAGCGATAATCCTCCAAATGCACCTACACCAAGGCACATCGTTGCAATGACGTGGTTTGTTGTGATTGCAACGCCCAAGGCAACTGCAGCTGCCATCCACATTTGCGCGGATTGCCCGGAAAGGGAGGTTGCAATGAGGCTGACGACAATCAGGCCAGGCAGCTCCTCTAGCACCCATGCATGCTTTGATGCTCTAACTTTGCTCCCTGCAAAAAGTCCTATTACCCGAATGGAAAGGGCAGCTACAGCCAGCGTAAAAATGATAAGCCAATGAGAACTGGTCATTGCGAAGCGCTTCTGATTTGACGGACCAAATGTGATGCAAGTAACCCACAGAGGGCGCTGGCGACAATTGTGTAAGCCTTGGGAAGTCCCAAATAGACCATCGTAATTGCTAATCCAAACGCGACTGTCCATGGCAGGATACTTGGTCGACCTCGCCACAACCCTCTCGCCATTGCGATAAAGGCCGCTGTGAAGGCAAACCCGAGTCCGAACCTTTCAAGGTCAGGCAGGACCGTCCCAACCAAAGCACCAGATGCAGTTGATACCGTCCATACGCAGATCATGACCAAACCAGATCCGATCAGGAATGAGGCTCCAATGTCTTTGGATTTCGCCCGTTCCGACATCGTGAGCGCCCAGTTCTCATCTCCGGTTATATGAATTGCGACCAGCTTTGCCCGCAGAGATAGGCCCGCGAGAACGTCAGACAGGGAGGCGACGATGCCGATGTATCTTAAGTTGAGGGCAGCGCCTGCAAATGCGGCTCCGAGAACTGTTGAGGCATTAGCAAATTGCTCAACGGCAACGATTTGTGATGATCCCGCATGAACGGTTGCGCTCATAAGGCCGACACTCCACCACGGGAAGCCGGTTTGTGCTGCCAGAAGTCCGAATGCGAAGCCGTAAAGGGCCGCTCCGGCGGCAAGGGGAAGGATTGAAATAGCACCATGTTTCATGAGATTGAGTATAGATGCCGTTAGTGATGTAAATAAGTATGTTATTGGCGATGATGTGATATGAATATATCAATTTACTAGATTTTTAGGACTATTACATCATGGATGCGATCGATATAACTCTGCTTTCGGCATTGCAGGAAAATGCCAAGACTTCGATTCAGGAGTTGTCCGGACACTCTGGAACGTCCACTGCATCTGTGCAGCGTAGACTGAAAGCTCTACGTGATGCTGGCGTAATCCAGAAAGAGGTCGCAGTTCTTAATCCTAAGAAAGTTGGCTTGGGAATAACCGCAATCGTCGCCGTTGAGCTGGAACGAGATCGATTAGATCAGATCGACGCATTTAAGCGCAAAGCGCGTGAGGATCGACAAGTTACGCATTTCTACTGCATTGCTGGTGATGCGGATTTCATGATGATTGTTATGGCTAAAGACATTGAAGACTACGAGGCCTTCACTCACAGGTTCTTCTTTGCAGACAAAAATGTACGCAAGTTCAGAACATCCATTGTCGTATCAACAGAGAAGGCAACGCTTGAGTTACCCATCTGACGGAAGTGTTTCAGAGAGTCCTCGCAAAGACGAGCTCGGGCAAAAAAGCGTCATATTGGAAAGACACATCATCTATTTTGGTGGCCAGTCCGGTTCGCACAAAAGCTACATAGCGGACAAAAGCTGCGATTTGCTGCGCAAGCGAGAACTCAGGTAGCCAGAAGATCGTCGATGACGGGGCGGGCCAGAAGCTGCCATTCGGGCGGTTCCATCATGGGTTGAGACCAGTTTAGGCAAACCGCACCCCCAAAGTCACCTTCGTGAGCGAGGTATCAACTTTTATTGCTCGCAGTGAACTTGGACACTGGCATTCATATCATCTTCACACAATGAAACGTCATAGGACAGGCATCTTTCGGGACTGCCAAGCTTGCCAGATTGCATAGCCAAGTCCAAAGACCAAACCAACGAGCCCACCAATATAGCTAAAGTTATGCATTGTTCCGGCGCGGGCGAACGCCAAGGGGTTGGTTACCTCTCGGTTATTCATCCAAGGTGGCAATGTATCCGGGCCTAGGGTGAAGAAACTTGTGATGAGAGCCGCAATTCCCAAAATCACTGTAACGGTGACAACAATAGAAGCTGCATTGAGAAAGGTGTATGCAAATGTTCGCGTTCCCTTAACGAATAGCGCCCCCAAGTAGATTGGCAGGCCGATCAAAACTCCCATCCACCAACTAGCCATGAATCCTACAATACTCGCTCCAACCCTGTTGTGATGAGTAGGATCAATGCCGAACCGGATGAACTTGAATTCATGAAAATACCCTGGCGAAACAGCATAGGATACCTGATTGTGAATGACACCATATATGCCGGCCAGAAGGCACGCAAAAGCAATCAAAACTGGCAGCAAAAGTAACTTCACAATACAAACTCTCTTTTAGTAACCGGTATCGGTGACAAACATGTACTTCCAATTTGCTTGAAACAATGGCGCTAAAATCTTGCAGCTGCAATTGCTAATTCTGTGAGTGCCTGTCTCAGCCCTCACATTAGATGTTTTCCGCCTCTCCGATATCATTTGCAGACTTTGAAAAACTGCGTTCTTAAACCATGAAAATGACTGCATCGGCTGCTATTACGCCTGATCCGCTTATAAGCTGGTAGCGTTGACGATTGCGGAGACTTGACTACTAAGCGGGCCAACACCGGACATTTAGGCAACTCTATCGCAGGTTGAGGCAGTCGTATCGAGTGACACTTCGCTTTTTCTCTGGCGAACTTTCTTGCATACATAGATACCTGCGAGCAGGATCATTAGAGCCCATACCTCCAGACTGCTGCGCCACAGCCGACGGCGGCTCTGAAACCACCTCGTTGACTCTGCTCTCTTGGGTGCTTTATCGTTGACGCCATGGTGAAATCGTTCTTCGCATCGCAGGATTATTATCCTCAGCTTCGATAGCTGCGGGTAATTTATCATCGGTTTTCCGCTGCCCCTGACAGCGGTCAACCTACAATCGACCTTGTGCCGGGCGGCAAATTCAAAGGTCGACAAATGAATAACATCAGTAAAAATCAAAATACGTCGCTAGGCATCGTGGGGCTTGGCGCATTCGGACAACTCGCAGCTCTACATCTTGCTCAATACTTTGAAATAATGGCCTACGATCCGTCCCCGGACGTTGCCAAGCTCGCAAAGCAACTCGGAGTGCATCTAACATCATTGCACTCAGTATCGCAGGCTGATGTAATCCTTATTGCAGCACCAGTGTCCTCATTTGAGCAAGTTGTCAGCGAGATCGCGGTTGCTTGTAAACCTGGCGCGCTAGTTATCGATGTTGGCTCAGTCAAAGTGGTTCCGTCGGAAATTATGCGCTGGTTGCTACCAGACAATGTAGACATCGTGGCGTCTCACCCCTTGTTCGGTCCTCAGAGTGCCACGACAGGTATAAAGGGTCTAAAAATTGCTGTCTGCCCCATTCAGGGAAAACGACATGCGAGGCTAGTTGCGTTTTTACGCAAGATTCTGGGACTGACTGTCATCGTGACGACACCAGAAGATCACGACCAAGAAGCAGCAGTTGTCCAAGGGCTCACGCACCTCATCGCCAAAGTGCTATTGAGAATGGGACCACTGCCAACGCGCATGACAACGAAGAGCTTTGACTTGTTATCTGAAGCGATTTCTATGGTTCAGCATGATGCACCAGAAGTATTCGAAGCAATTGAGAAGGCCAATCCCTACGCCGAGACCGTGCGGCGACGGTTTTTCGATTTGGCCGCAAGTTTGAGTGAAGAGCTGGAAGCAGCATTGAGGGCGTCGCCAAATAACGAAAGTGGACATTGATGTAGCGGTATCCAAGGT
>NZ_FOSK01000037.1 GCF_900114245.1 Pseudovibrio ascidiaceicola
CAACACTGGAGCCATAACCATCCACTGCAGCACCCTGCGCATCAACAACATGAGTGACAGAGGAAACAACCTCGGAGGAAATAATAACAGGGGCATCAGCTGCACCATTAATTGTAACCGTAACCGTCTTGGTAACGGGCTCTGCTGTGCCATCGCTTACTGTGTAAGTGAAGGTATCTGTTGCAGTTTCACCAACAGCCAGATACTCGAACTGGCCTTTCGGATCATACTGAAACTTGCCATCAACAAGAGACACTTCACCTGTCGTGCCGCTAGCATCGAATGTAATGGTGTGGGTGTCGGAGCTGTCTGCATCTGAGAACGCAGGCTCAATCAGAACACTGTAGTCCTCTGAAGTTGATGTCGCGATGTCTGAGACAATTGGAGCATCATTTGTACCATTGATGGTGATCGTTGCTGTCTTGGTGACTACCCCGCCATTGCCGTCATCAATGGTGTAGGTGAAGGTGTCGGTTGCAATCTCACCAACAGCCAGATGTTCAAACTGGCCATTTGGATCATACCAGAACTTGCCATCAACAAGAGACACTTCACCTGTCGCACCGCTGGCATCAAATGTGATGGTGTGGGTGTCGGAGCTGTCGACATCCGAAAACACAGGTTCTATGAGAATGCTGTTGTCTTCAGAAGTCGACGTCCCGATATCTGAGACAACTGGAGCATCATTAGCACCATTGATGGTGACGGTGACTGTCTTGGTAATTGGCTCTGCGGTGCCATCACTCACGGTGTAAGTGAATGTATCTGTTGCTGTTTCACCAACAGCCAGGTGCTCAAACTGACCGTTCGGGTCATATTGGAATTTGCCATCAATAAGAGACACTTCACCTGTCGTGCCGCTGGCATCAAACGTAATGGTGGCAGTGTCGGCTGCATCCGGGTCGATATAAGCGGGCTCGATCAGAACACTGTCATCTTCCGAAGTGGAAGCAGCAATATCAGAGACAACCGGAGCATCGTTGGTGCCAACGATGGTGACAGTCACTGGCTGGGTCGCAACTCCCCCATTGCCATCATCTAGTGTCACAGTGAACACAAGCTCAACCTGTTCGCCTGCTGCCAGATAATCGAACACGGTGGAAGCAGCAGAGAAAGTCAGATCGATGGTACCTTCAACGCTTGAAGCCGAAGACGTAACTCCTGTAACGCTCAGCAGAGCTTTGAGGTCATCATCACTCAAGGATGACAGGCCAGAGGTGACACCGGTTGCGCTGACTTCTGTGATGCTGGCGGTGTGAGCATCATCAGATACATCCACATCCGTAAAGGCCAGCTGAAGGCTCTGGGTAATTGGCGAGGTGCCGGTGCTTTCTACAAGGCTAAGCGCGTCAGAGATCTGAACAGGTTCATTGTAACTGTAACCACCAGAGGTATCGGGCTTAAACACATAAACCGATCCCGCCCGGTTGTTTTCATACCATGCACCGACAGTGATTTCGCCTACATCGTTGATCGCAACTGAAAAGCCAAAATACGAATCTACCGCCCCATCGGGAGCAGTTAATTTGTATTCAGCATACCCACCGAAACCATCTGGAACATATGCATAGACTGAGCCCGATTTATCCCCATTATCATCATCATTGTAAGCACCAATAACAATTACTCCGGCATCATTTACTGCAACGCCAGTGCCAAAATAATCATTCTGAGTACCATCTGATGCCGTTAGTTTAGTCTCAGAATATCCACCTTCTCCATCAGGAGTATAAATATAGGCTGATCCAGAGTTATTTCCGAGGTCATCATTGTTGCGAGCACCAACGACAATCAAACCATTCTCATTGATTGCAATCGCATCACCAAAGTGATCATCATCCGCTCGATCAGAAGCCGTCAACTTGACCTCTGAGTATCCACCGGAAGAATCCGGAACAAAAACAGAAACGTAGCCAGCGGAGTTAAACTCTCCGCCCTGACCTGTAGGATAACTTGCTATAGAGGTAGATGCACCAACAACAATTATTCCTGCATCATTTACTTCCACAGATCGGCCAAAATTGTCATTGGCGCTAAGAGTAGCAGACGTCAACTCAATTTCCGAGTACCCACCAAAACCATTAGGCACATAAGCAAATGCAGCACCTGCTACCTGCAAATCTCCGCCTGGTTTGTTATATTGCTCACCAACAATAATTAGGCCTGAGTTACTTACCGCAACTGCGTAGCCAAAACTATACGAGTTCCCAGGAATCTTCACTTCACTATAATTACCAGAACCGTCTGGTTGGTAGACATAAACAGAACTTTTAGCTCCGACTACAACCAAACCACTATCATTTATAGCAGTTGCATAACCAAAATTCTCATACTCAGTACCATCAGAGGCAATCAGCTTAACTTCCTGAACCCCTCCATGCCCATCTGGCCTGTAAACATAAACAGCTCCGCTATTTTTTTCATTGCCATCTCCATGCCGCGCACCTGCGACTACAGTGCCAGAGGAATTTACTGATACTGATAGACCAAGGTCATCATTTTTCTCCCCATCGGAGGCCGCAAACTTCACTGGTTCGGGGGCATTTTGCGTTTTAGCTGCAAACACCGGCGCATCGTTGGCACCATTGATGGTGATCGTTGCAGTCTTGGTAACTACTCCGCCATTGCCATCATCAACAGTGTAGGTGAAGGTGTCAGTTGCAGTCTCACCAACAGCCAGATGCTCGAACTGATCGTTCGGATCATATTGGAATTTGCCATCAACAAGAGACACTTCACCTGTCGTGCCGCTGGCATCAAACGTGATGGAATGAGTGTCGGAGCTGTCTGCATCAGAGAACTCTGGTTCAATGAGAACGCTGTTGTCTTCAGAAGTCGATGTCACGATGTCTGAGACAATTGGAGTATCATTAGCGCCATTGATGGTGATCGTTGCAGTCTTGGTGACTACTCCGCCGTTGCCGTCATCGACAGTATAGGTGAAGGTGTCGGTTGCTGTCTCACCAACAGCCAGATGCTCGAACTGATCGTTCGGATCATATTGGAATTTGCCATCAACAAGAGACACTTCACCTGTCGTGCCGCTGGCATCGAATGTAATGGTGTGGGTGTCGGAGCTGTCTGCATCTGAGAACGCAGGCTCAATCAGAACACTGTTGTCCTCTGAAGTTGATGTCACGATGTCTGAGACAATTGGAGCATCATTAGCGCCATTGATTGTAACCGTTGCAGTCTTGGTGACTATTCCGCCATTGCCATCATCGACGGTATAGGTGAAGGTGTCAGTAGCTGTCTCGCCAACTGCCAGTTGCTCAAACTGACCATTTGGATCATACCTGAACTTGCCATCAGCAAGAGACACTTCGCCTGTCGTACCACTGGCATCAAAGATGATGGTGTGGGTGTCGGAGCTATCTGCATCTGAGAACACAGGTTCAATGAGAACGCTGTTGTCTTCAGAAGTCGATGTCGCAATGTCTGAGACAACTGGAGCATCATTAGCACCATTGATGGTGACGGTGACTGTCTTAGTAATTGGCTCTGCGGTGCCATCACTCACGGTGTAAGTGAATGTATCTGTTGCTGTTTCACCAACAGCCAGGTGCTCAAACTGACCGTTCGGATCATATTGGAATTTGCCATCAATAAGAGACACTTCACCTGTCGTGCCACTGGCATCAAACGTGATGGTGGCTGTATCGGA
>NZ_FOSK01000026.1 GCF_900114245.1 Pseudovibrio ascidiaceicola
ACCTTGGATACCGCTACATCAATGTCCACTTTCGTTATTTGGCGACGCCCTCAATGCTGCTTCCAGCTCTTCACTCAAACTTGCGGCCAAATCGAAAAACCGTCGCCGCACGGTCTCGGCGTAGGGATTGGCCTTCTCAATTGCTTCGAATACTTCTGGTGCATCATGCTGAACCATAGAAATCGCTTCAGATAACAAGTCAAAGCTCTTCGTTGTCATGCGCGTTGGCAGCGGTCCCATTCTCAATAGCACTTTAGCGATGAGGTGCGTGAGCCCTTGGACAACTGCTGCTTCTTGGTCGTGATCTTCTGGTGTCGTCACGATGACAGTCAGTCCCAGAATCTTGCGTAAAAACGCAACTAGCCTCGCATGTCGTTTTCCCTGAATGGGGCAGACAGCAATTTTTAGACCCTTTATACCTGTCGTGGCACTCTGAGGACCGAACAAGGGGTGAGACGCCACGATGTCTACATTGTCTGGTAGCAACCAGCGCATAATTTCCGACGGAACCACTTTGACTGAGCCAACATCGATAACTAGCGCGCCAGGTTTACAAGCAACCGCGATCTCGCTGACAACTTGCTCAAATGAGGACACTGGTGCTGCAATAAGGATTACATCAGCCTGCGATACTGAGTGCAATGATGTTAGATGCACTCCGAGTTGCTTTGCGAGCTTGGCAACGTCCGGGGACGGATCGTAGGCCATTATTTCAAAGTATTGAGCAAGATGTAGAGCTGCGAGTTGTCCGAATGCGCCAAGCCCCACGATGCCTAGCGACGTATTTTGATTTTTACTGATGTTATTCATTTGTCGACCTTTGAATTTGCCGCCCGGCACAAGGTCGATTGTAGGTTGACCGCTGTCAGGGGCAGCGGAAAACCGATGATAAATTACCCGCAGCTATCGAAGCTGAGGATAATAATCCTGCGATGCGAAGAACGATTTCACCATGGCGTCAACGATAAAGCACCCAAGAGAGCAGAGTCAACGAGGTGGTTTCAGAGCCGCCGTCGGCTGTGGCGCAGCAGTCTGGAGGTATGGGCTCTAATGATCCTGCTCGCAGGTATCTATGTATGCAAGAAAGTTCGCCAGAGAAAAAGCGAAGTGTCACTCGATACGACTGCCTCAACCTGCGATAGAGTTGCCTAAATGTCCGGTGTTGGCCCGCTTAGTAGTCAAGTCTCCGCAATCGTCAACGCTACCAGCTTATAAGCGGATCAGGCGTAATAGCAGCCGATGCAGTCATTTTCATGGTTTAAGAACGCAGTTTTTCAAAGTCTGCAAATGATATCGGAGAGGCGGAAAACATCTAATGTGAGGGCTGAGACAGGCACTCACAGAATTAGCAATTGCAGCTGCAAGATTTTAGCGCCATTGTTTCAAGCAAATTGGAAGTACATGTTTGTCACCGATACCGGTTACTAAAAGAGAGTTTGTATTGTGAAGTTACTTTTGCTGCCAGTTTTGATTGCTTTTGCGTGCCTTCTGGCCGGCATATATGGTGTCATTCACAATCAGGTATCCTATGCTGTTTCGCCAGGGTATTTTCATGAATTCAAGTTCATCCGGTTCGGCATTGATCCTACTCATCACAACAGGGTTGGAGCGAGTATTGTAGGATTCATGGCTAGTTGGTGGATGGGAGTTTTGATCGGCCTGCCAATCTACTTGGGGGCGCTATTCGTTAAGGGAACGCGAACATTTGCATACACCTTTCTCAATGCAGCTTCTATTGTTGTCACCGTTACAGTGATTTTGGGAATTGCGGCTCTCATCACAAGTTTCTTCACCCTAGGCCCGGATACATTGCCACCTTGGATGAATAACCGAGAGGTAACCAACCCCTTGGCGTTCGCCCGCGCCGGAACAATGCATAACTTTAGCTATATTGGTGGGCTCGTTGGTTTGGTCTTTGGACTTGGCTATGCAATCTGGCAAGCTTGGCAGTCCCGAAAGATGCCTGTCCTATGACGTTTCATTGTGTGAAGATGATATGAATGCCAGTGTCCAAGTTCACTGCGAGCAATAAAAGTTGATACCTCGCTCACGAAGGTGACTTTGGGGGTGCGGTTTGCCTAAACTGGTCTCAACCCATGATGGAACCGCCCGAATGGCAGCTTCTGGCCCGCATCAACAGTCTGGATACCTCAACAATGAGTATCAGCGACTTCATTCATTTGCCTGATAAAGCTGGAAACTCGCGTCATGTCTCCTTCAAGGAAACGCGAGGGGGCACTTAGCACAAACTCCTGTACAGCTCTTGTGAAGTGTGCCTGATCGTAAAAACCTGCCTCTGCTGCAAGCTGTGATAGAGGAAGTTTTTCTTGAGAAAGTACAACTGATACAAAATAATTAAACTGAGTTGCACGGCAGAAATATTTGGGTGGCACTCCTACAATTTTCTTGAATCGGCTTAGAAAAGTTCTTTCAGCAGCACCAACCCTCTTAGTTAGCTCCTTCAGTTTAACATCTCCGCGGGCTTCTTCGATGATGCTTACTGCCTCAGAAATGAAAATGGGAGCGCAAATAGCTTTGAGGGCTTGCTGTTTCAAGACACTTTCAAAGCACTGCAGGTAACCTTCTGCGCTCTCTACTCCTGCAAGTCTAGATTCTAGTTCTCTTGCAAACTCTGGAGCAAGGTCACTTGCTAAAACTGTTTTATTGATGAGTTCATCACCCCAAATACCAAACAGCTCATAAAGCCCAGTTGCCGTGAACTCCACAAGGATGTGACCAATGTGTCCATTCCAACGAACATTGGCATTCGTCTTATATAATTGGCCGCTAAAATGAGTAACCGGAGGGGACAGCTGCGGGACGACGATATCTCCAACGCATACAGTCCCGATCCCTTTCCATATATGCCCAAGCAAAGGATATCCCGTGGGTGGGGATTGAATGGTGAGTTCGTCAATCTGCTGATCAGCAATATGAAAACCTCTGATGTAGCGTGTTAAATCGTGAGGTGGAGGAAATTTAAAGTAAACGCTCATCTTGTGTGCTCCTCCGTCTGCCGTTTTTTACAAGACGCCTCATTTAGGCAGCGATAAAAAGTTCATAAGCGCGAGAGCTTATTGATCTTCTTACATGCTCTCATCGCTCGAAGGTTAACCACCTGAACGCCTACGATAACCGCAGAGTTTTCTAGGTAATACAACTTCTGACTTTTGCATCAGTCATCTACCCACTAGCCGCTACAAAAGATCAACTCATAAATTTTGAGGTGATAGATGAAACACGTCATGTCACTTTTTGCTTTAGCGATGTTGTTTTCCTCTCCGGTGCAACATGCAACTGCGCAAGACAAAGTGAAAATTCGCTCTTGTTCACCAGAATTGAAAAGTAAGATTATAGATGCATTCCAAGAGTTTAAGTTTATTGCACGAAGAAAGAAGAATGAGCTTATCACCTGTATGGATAAAGCTTATCTTGTAGAGCATGGCAGGCAATCTCCCAGCAAAATTGTTGGATACTTGGACCGTGCCAAAATCACCAAAATCAAGTGCAGGAACCTTTCTGGAAGCACAAACGCTAGCGCACATCGGGTTTACGCAAAACGCGGTGTATTTGAAATGGATCGCGATTTCATCCGTGATAACTCGCCGCGCCGTATTGCCAGCGTGATGGCGCATGAAACGATGCATAACAATGGTCTAAATCACCGCGCAAATGACTTCGGATCCATCTACTACAAAAACACTGTCCCAGAGCAGATTGAAGCTTGTTACTTGACGGGCAAACCAAACCCATGGCCAGGGCCTGGAAAAGATAAATATGTAGCAAAGGACATGGTCGGTTTCGCACTTGATGGCGAAAACAATTACAACTTTGCTTGGAGTAAAGACGGTACAGTCACAGCAGGCTCATCGGCTCGCATCCATAACTATCGGCATCCATACAAATACAATCTAGCGCCAGGTTATCAGCCATCAGATGTTGTCGGTATGGCACTTGATGGTGAAAACAATATGGTTTTCGCCTGGTATCGGGATGGCTATGTCAGTGCCGGAAGCAGTAATGATCTGGACAGCAAACGTTCGAAATACAGATACTCTCTACCGAGCGGCTACGAACCTAGTGATATCGTTGGCATGGCAATGGACGGTGAGAATAACTGGAGTTTTGTCTGGTATAAAAATGGTTACGTCAGTGCGGGAAGTAGCGACGATTTAGACAAGCACCGCAAACCATACAAATACACTCTGGCTCCTGGTTACACACCTGCTGATGTTGCTGGCATGGGCGTTGATGGTGAAAACAACCTGAATTTTGTCTGGTACAAAGATGGATTTGTCAGTGCTGGAACCAGCGATGATCTAGATAAGCATCGCCCTCCAAAGCGGGTGATTACCGGGCGCTGAACCTTTCATTTTAGCTAATCAAAGTATCTTAGGAGACTGGAGGTTTCTATGAGCAGACTACTCGCATTGGCCCTGTCGATTTTCCTCTTCATGGGCTTTTCGATGAGCCAAGCAGCCAAACTCGAACTCATAAAGGAGTTCGACTACGGAACCGTTAAAGGTATGGCACTAACGAGTTACAACTATCACCTCTCAGAGGGCTATGTGGTCGCTGTGTTAGATGAAAGTAACAACCTGCGTATCATCACATGGAAAAGTAGTGAGACAACGCCATTAGGCACCAGCAGTATTCGTGACACTGAAACCGCTACCCGCTTAGCGATCGCAAAATTGACAGGTCGCAACTTTGTTACACCCATAAGAGACAGTGACGGGAACCTGCAGATAATCCTCTGGGCGATCTCAGGGAATGGGATGAACATCAATCGCGTTTCCCATTTAACTGGTCCGGAGATTACCGAAGTCACAGCAACGGAAGCAAATGGCGCAGCACTCATTGCTGCCCGGCGCCCGAATGGTCAGGCATTTGCCGTTATGGCGTTCCTGGAAGACAATGCGCTCACTTTGTCAGATGAAGTCAATTTCAATAATGCAAGTAATCTTGCCCTCTCAAAAGGAGTAACAAATATACTTGCCAGAAGAAACAAAGATGGCAACTTACGTCTGACGCAAGTTCTGCATAGTGGTGCATTTTCACCGTATAGCGGAGCATCAGATGGTGGGCACGAAATTCAGGACGTGGACGTGACTGCGATTAGTGATGTGGTGATGGGGCATTGGGTGACCATTTCTACAAATGATGCCATTTCCAAACTCATTGAATGGCGCAAAACGAGCGCTGCAATTTATGGTGAGTTCAAACGGAATGCAGAACAAGAAATCTATCCAGATATTGGCTCGACAACACAAGCAGTAGTCAACTCTATAGCTACAGGTAAACTTGTAACAGGACAAATTGGTGCATACAGCAACTGTGAAGACCCAATTTATAGTCCCCACTTCTGTGCTTGGGTTAGTATTTGGGACCTAAAAGATGATAGTTTTCAGCTACTAAGAAACCAGTCGGTTATTGGCGAGTTCACGCAGATTGAAACCACAGAGATTTCCAAAGTATCTACTTTTGATAGTCGATTTGTTATTGCCTTTGTTGAAACTGATGGGAACCTGAAAATTACAGTCTGGGGTGTAGACGGTTAGCCTGTCGATATCTATCCTAAACTCACCAGATGAGCGCAGGTATGACTATAATCTTGGAGCAAGTATCAGTTTTGTCTGCGTTCATTACAAACTTCTAAAGCTTTATAAGTTTCTCAAAATCTATTATAAAAGCTGCTCGTTCGCTGGTTGATTAGCGGTGCAGTCTTCAGAACGGATCTGACCCATGCGCCTCTACTTACTTCCATTGGCTACAATGCAGCCCGGCAACATACCCGTCCCTGGTTACGTCATCCAAACAGATGATAACATCAATATTCTCATCGACACGGGTTGGCCTCGTTCCTTTATTGACAACCCACAAAATCCACCTGGCCTCATAGTCGAAATGTCAGCGGAGGATTCTATCGTCTCCCGTCTTTCATCAATTGGGCTTTCTCCCTTGGATATTCACTACCTTGTTTGCTCACATCTGGATGATGACCATTCCGGCAACCACGATCTTTTCACCAGCGCAGAGTTAATCATTCAACGTGAACATTACGCTCTCGCTAAGAGTGGGCATCCTCGTTTTGCTGCAAATAGAGGTGTGTGGGGTGGTGCATCACTTAACTACCGTGTCATTAACGGTGACATGGAGTTGGTACCAGGTGTCGAGCTATTAGAGACGAGTGGTCACGTTCCCGGTCATCAGTCATTGCTTGTCCGCCTACCTAGAACTGGACCGGTTCTATTGGCCGTTGATGCTGTGATGCACAGTTCAATGGCAGATGCTGCAACACGCGAAATGTATATCACTGATATGGATGACGAACTACGCATACGGGCCAGTACACAGAAAATCTGTGATGTTGCAAATCGAGAAAATGCGACTCTTGTCATATACGGGCATGATAGCGAGCAGTGGTCAACTCTGCACCATGCTCCAGCCTACTACGATTAAGTTCAGTGATTGATTTCAACGTCTATTTTGAACTTAGAATTAGGTCTCGCTAAGGTATTCAGAGTACCTTCCATGTAGATACCATCAACCCTTGATAGAAACACTCTAATGTCCGCTTATGGCCCGCTTTCCGAAAGTAGACTCCCTCTCGTTTTATTCGTTGCTAAACGAAAATTTTTCAGCAGTGTCACTCCCCAATACGCGTTAGCCTGCAGAGGTGTCCGTCATTGTTGGGTTAGGAGATCTGATGGGGGAGATTGTAGGGTTTGATCTGGAGCTTGTAGAAGGACTTTTCTTCAAAGACGCTTTCGGCAGGTTGCTTTTTGATCGAGAGGAAGTGAGTGAAGCAATCTATGATGCAAGCGTGGTTGCGTCAGTTTACGATTGGTCGCTCGAAGGCATTTGTTCTTATTTTTCCTATCTCTCGCCTAGCTGTTGGCCTGTAACTTCTGATCTTCGAACTTTAACTCAACACCACAAGAAAACAGTTCTTCCCGAGTGGCTAGATGATCATGGATTGATGGAAATCCTTGAGAGCGGCAAGGCTCCCAAGAGAGCAGAAGAAAAGCTGGCAACTCAGCTGATTTTTGAAACGTATTTGGCTTTGATATCTGCACTGCAGCGTGGTGAGCTCATAGTGAAAGGCCGCGACAGAGCCTTAGCGGATGCCCACGTGGTTCCTGCCTCTTACTGGCATTCTGAATTTTCTTATGTCTCATGGCGGAGAAATGAACTCTTACGTATTGATGGTGATCTGCGGCAGGTGCTGGCCGAAGACTTGACGATATTTGTGGCTCAAAGCAGTAAGACAAAACGCGGCTCTAAATATGATAATAAAGGCCGTTTTGTTGAGGCTGAAGTTATCCGTTTTCTGGAGGCGCTCGAGGACCAGCCACGGTCAAAGAAGGCGCATGTAAGGGAGGACGTATTGCAGCGTTTTCCGGGAGTAAGTGGGCGTCAGTTTGATCGCCTGTGGGGTGATTATGCGCCGCAGTCGTTTAAACAAGCAGGCCGTATTCCTTCAAAATAATCAGGAACATAAATTAAAACACCCGCACTGATTAATCGTGTCGCCTATTTCTGTCGGTGGAATCCAACCAGCATTTCTTCATCGCAAATGAGCGGAGATGATGGTTATGAGGACGGAACTGAACAGCATTGAGAACGCTTTGATTACAGAGGCGGCGGCAGCGGATTATCTTGGAATTTCTATAAGGACCATACAGGCGTGGCGGATGCGTGGCGGCGGGCCAATTTTCGTGAAGCTGGGAAAATCTGTAAGGTATAGACCTTCTGATATTCAGGCCTGGATTGAAGCGCATCTTGCAAGCTCCACGAGTGAAGTGGAGGCAAGGTCATGAGACAGCGCTATAAGCCACGGCCTCGCATTGATTTCCAGCGCATAGCTAGAGCTGCTTTACTGCATGGTGATATGATCTGCAGGCAGTGGCTCCCCGGTGGGCGACTTTGTGGTTGCGAGTATACCGTGAAGAACCCGCGCCGAATGGATCAGCGGGCTGGTTCCTTCAAGATCAATATAGCTTCAGGCTTGTGGTGTGACTTTGCAACCGGTGAAGGTGGACGGGATTTTATCAGTCTCGGGGCTTATTTGTTTTCGCTCTCGCAGAAGCAAGCTGCATGCAATCTGGCTGATATGATTGGAGTGGATGCTTATGAGTGATCCATTTGCTCCAATCAAAACAAACCAAGCAACCAAGTCCAATCGAACGCAGCCCCAAAAAGTGATTGTTATACCAGTGCCAGATGAGGCACCGGAACCACCTGCTTTCCATCCTAAGTTAGGCGTGCCTTCACAGCGCTGGACGTATCGGGATGCAGCGGATGAGGTGCTTGGATATGTCTGCCGGTTTGATATCGATGGAGAGGGCAAGAGCTATCGTCCGCTGTGTTTGTTCCAAGTTGGAGAGCAACTAAAATGGCGATGGGAGACATGGCCGCAACTGAGGCCTCTGTATGGTTTGGATCTTTTGACGAAAGCTCCAGATGCGCCCATTGTTATTGTTGAGGGGGAGAAAACAGCAGATGCAGCAAGGCAGTTGTTGCTGAGACATGTTTGTATCAGCCCTCCTGGAGGATCGAATGCAGCTAAGAAAGCGGACTGGTCGGCGCTTAAAGGGTGCGATGCCTTTATCTGGCCTGATGCGGATGAGGCAGGGCTGAAGTTTGCGGATGATGTTGCCGTTTGTCTGGAGAAGGTTGGAGTTGCATCTGTAACGGTTCTTGTGCCACCGGATGATGTTTCCAAAGGTTGGGATGCAGCTGACGCTTTGGCTGATGGATGGACATCAGAACAAGCAGAAGCCTTCGTATCGTCTTCTCAGAGAGAGGGCGCACAGGAACCTGAAGCTAAGCCGAGCACTCGTGGTGTGAGTTTGCTTTCAGTCGCGCAAGATTTGGAGCTTTGGCATTCTCCGCAAAAGAATGCCTTTGCCACTGTGCTGGTGAATGGTCACAATGAACATTGGCCGGTTGAGAGCCAAAGTTTCAAGCGTTGGCTGGTGGGGAGATATTATGAAAAGACCGGGCTTGCACCTTCAACGCAGAACTTAGGTGATGCCTTGCGGGTATTTGAGGTACGGGCGTTGGAGCAGGGCGCTTGCTATACCCCCTTTATGCGTACTGGCTGGCAGGATGGGGAAAGCTGGCTCGATCTGGCAGATGAGAGCTGGAGAGCAGTCTGTATCACCCGTGACGGTTGGGAGGTGATCAGCAATCCTCCTGTCAAGTTCATTCGCAAGCAGACCATGTCGCCATTGCCCGTGCCGGGAAAAGGACACCAGATTGAGGAGATGCACCATCTTATCAATGCGGAGGAAGAGGACTGCAAGCTTATTCTTGGTTGGATGGTGGCGTCCTTGTGGGGGCGTAGTCGTAGCTATCCGGTTTTAGCACTTGGTGGAGAGCAAGGCAGTGGCAAGAGCACGATGGCGCGGCTGTTGCGTTCCATCACAGATCCCTGTGCGGTTTCTGCATCCTCTCTTCCCAAGGATGAGCGTGATCTTATGGTGATGGCGCAAAACGGGCATGTGCTCAACTTTGATAATGTCTCGAAAATGGAAGGCTGGCTCTCTGATGCGATTTGCCGGATGGCGACAGGGAGTGGGTTTATCTCTCGCAAACTGCATACGGATGGCGATGCCTATTGGTTTCAAGGGGCGCGACCAGTGCTGCTTAATGGCATTCCGGCGCTGACTGAGCGGGCTGATCTGGCAGAGCGGGCGCTTTCTGTTCGTCTCAAGCGGATTGATGAGGTGGGCCGTCAACCAGAAGAGTTGTTCTGGCAAGAATGGGAGCAGCTCAAACCGCGTATGCTTGGCGCTTTGCTGGATGCATTGAGCGGAGCAATCCGCAATATTGAGAATGTTCGTCTGGATCGCCATCCACGTATGGCGGACTTTGCGCGGTTGATGGTGGCTGCGTCTTCTGGCCTTGGCTGGGAAGAGGGTGAGTTTCTGGAAGCTTATGAAAGCAACCGGAGTGGTACAGCAGAGGCCGTGTTTGAAGGTGATCCGGTTGCGGTGGCTCTCCATGAGTTTCTCATGGTGCGTCAAGGCGGTGAGAGCTGGGTGGGTACGGCGACTGAGCTGTTGGCTAACCTCAATATGATTGTGAGTGACCAGATCAGATCTTCACGGTTCTGGCCGACAAAGGTGAATGCGTTTGGCAGTGCGGTGGATCGGGCTGCGCCGTTGCTGAGGCCGAAGCGGATTCAGGTAACCAAGAAAGCGACAGGTTCAAGGCGGCTGATTTATCTGGATGTGATCTAGGCTCTTCCTCTTTTGGTCATCGCGGGTCCTTCCCAGGCCTTTAGCTGCCTACGGGTAGTTCGAGACCACGGCGCAAGCGGCTATGTGGTTTTCGCGAGGGCTTAGTGTTGATGTTCTTGTTGTTGTTCTCCCTTTTTAACCCCGCTAATCCTATGGGTTTGTGGAGGAATTCAGTTTCCTTGCATTGACACCTTGTGCCAATCATCGCATGGTCATCTTGAGGCGTCAGAACCTCATGTACGAGCGGTCACCGCAACCGTTAATTCGCGGCTTTTTTGTGTCTGGAGTTGGTTCTCCAAACGCAAACTCTCGCTTATGGGCGGGAGGGCGGTGAATACAATACCCTTTGCGGGGGAATAAACCCGCCTGCCTCGTACAGGTTCTGAACCTCCCGCTCGCCAGTGGGCCATCAGAAGCCTTCTGTTGAGTGGTGTTCTAACTACTTACGAGGGTTTTTAGATGACTGATACTGGTAAAGAGAAATGTGCCCATACGTCCCTTCGCAATGAAGTGGACCAGCTTAGTCTAGCAACCAACCACCTCAAAAATCTAGTTTATTCCATGAGTGTGGTTCTGAGTGAACGCATGGAGCACACACAGGAATATGAAGCGTTGCTGACGCTGTTTGATACTGTGCGCAATCACATTGAAGATGTGCAGGGTAGTAGCGAGAAAATCTCCGAGCTGCTCGAACCTTGCGCGCTGGAAGTCTCCAACAACTAAAAATACGGAATGAAGAGAGGCTTTGCCTCTCACGGAATATTCTGGCTTGGGAAGCGTGATGCTTCTCAGGCCATTTTTAGTTGGGGTGTAAGCAGGGATCGATCATTTGTTGTAAGTGTCCAACTTTAAACATGCAAATGATCGATCAACTTGCTTACCATTTGGCCAGTTTGTCAAATATTACGGCTGTGCGTCTACTGTCTCTAATTGTGGATATGGCCAAAGGGAGCGTGCAGTTTCAAATAACTTCTTACCGCGCTCTTCTATCTGTTCTTCGCTCCAGATTTCTTCGTTCGCGATCTCGCGGTTTAACACGAGTAGCGAATGTTCGTTCAAAGCTTCGCGTTTTTTTATGAAAGGCCCATTGCTCATGCTGCTATTAAGGGGGGTAGTAAGTAGCGTTAGGTTACCGAAAGTGTTCAGAAGGCGCTTACGTCGCACTATCTGACCAATGCGGGTCTCGTTTTCATCGGTTGCAAATATCGCTTGGAAAATTTCCTCATTGGTCGATATTTCGCCATCAGAAAGCGGCCAATGTTCTTGCCATTGAGAAGGTAGTATGTGTTCGACCGAGAGGTGAGGGCTGAGTTGATCGGTTTCGTGAAATTTCTGACGTTTTGTGCGCTCTATAGATTCAAGAACTGCCTTCACACGTAGTGGCGTAAGTCTTGTCGCATACATTTGAGCAGAAATCCAAGCGCTCTCAAATTCCGTGTCGGTGGGCATCCTTGCGCTGTCGGAGGTTTGCGCTATCAGAAAGCTGGCAAGATTTTCCTTTGAGAAGCCTTTAGTGTCCAGGCACCGTAATACTGAAAGGAAGAACTTGTTATAGTTCTTTGTTGTCAGTCCGCAGATTGCGCGCCTTACGATGAAATTCAACAGGATTGAAAGACATTCCGCCTTGTGTCTCTCCTCCATTTCGGAAGACCAAAGCCGCAGCACTAGTGGGTAAACTGTTGTCACTTCCCAAGGATGTAGAAGGTTAGCAAAGTGCCCAAGCGGATTGTTATCATCATGTTCCAGTAATTTTCTATAGAGCATTCCGTATGCGCTTAGATCTTGTAGTTCTGCTTCAACGGTTGGATACCCATCATTAGGATTACTATCCTGAATCTTTATGAATGCCTTATACTCGCTGAATAGCTTCGAGAGAGTAACTTCTCCGGCTACCTTTCCTGCGATGAAGTTCGCAAGAAAAAACTCGATCCTAGCTTTTTTGTAGCGTCCTTGCTTCTCTAAGGCGCTCCAGAATGGGTCTTCAAAGTCCTTCCAGTATTTGTCAAATAGCTTCTCGGCTTTCTCTTGCCTTGCATCAGCGCGTTGGAAAATATTATTACGAACGAGATCTGCTGCAAGCAACGGCTCGCCTCTTTCGTTGAGCGTTTCAAAGATAACTTGTGCGTCGTCACCTTCTTCCAAAGTGATTTCTACTACCTTGAACTCTTCGATTAATGCTTCCCAAAGTGCGTCGAGACGTAGCTCCATTGAGGTGCGATCACAGACGTTTTCCTCGGAAGACGTGGATGCATTGTCATCGTCTTCATCAATTTCGATGGATTCTGCAAAGTCATCTTCGAGGTCATCGCTTTCCACTGCATGTTTAATGCGTTCGAAGAAATACCCATATGCTCCTAGTAGTTTAGGAACTGTGCTGTATTCGTAGATCTTGTCGCGCCCTTTGTAAAAATGATCTTGGTATTTCTTACGCAGCTCGGGCCGTCCAATGAGTATTATGTCTTGAAAGAGATTTCGGTCATATTCCGTTGGCCAGACTTTAAATTTTTCCACATCAGCATCTTCCATGAGGTGTTGTTTCTCATTGAAAAGATAACCTTCGATCAAACCAACCGTATCTTCGAATCCAGCCTGTCTCGCGTAATCCCTTGCAGCAGCTAAGTAGAGTTGAAAAGTTGTCATTCGCTGCTGTCCGTCTACGACTTGAAAAGAAGTGACTTGCCGTGACGAGACTGAACCGCGAGCTTCCAATACAACCGCGCCCATGAAATGTGAAAATCGACGGTCACGACCATTTAGGCGTTCTATAGCTTTTGTCCGAATATCGTTCCAGAAGGGCTCCCACTGTTTATCTCGTGCCCAAACGTAGTGACGCTGATAGATCGGGACACAAAAGCGTTGACGATTTTCAAGTAATTGGCGGACGGTGACTGGGCCTGCTTTCACGATAATTCCTTTCTAAAATATGGATGAAGAATAATGGTCGCATTTGAGCTTTCAATAGCTAATAAGCGGAATGCATCAATAGAACTAAAAATTATAGGATGCGCTTGATGAACACCGTGCGGCTAACAGGTGTAATGCTGACAGCTAACGACGGCACTCTGTCAGCTACAATTTCACTAAACCTCACGGAAAGCCTTGCTGCTGACAGCTAGTGACAGCATTCACAGCTTTTCCAGTATTAAGTTGAAAGGGAATTGGGAGGGGTAGGAGGGGCGAAATCCTGCTTACCAAAACGCCCATTTGCTTACCATATGCTGACAAAAGCCAGAAAAGCAAAAAGCCCCCCGGAGGAGGCTTTGAAATTTCCTTGATAAATCAAGGAGAAGAGTGGTGCCGGCAGCAGGGATCGAACCCGCGACCCCCTGATTACAAGTCAGGTGCTCTACCATCTGAGCTATACCGGCGTCGTCTTCGTTGGAGGGGTATTTACGGGCGCTGGCGGGGTTTGTAAATCCCAAAAATGCAAAAATTTGGAAGAATTCACAGGGGAGAGAATTTTTTCGGCTATTTAGGGCTCAAAATGGCCGATTGGACGTTTCTTTTCCACACGCATAGGGCTCAGCCTATTGATATTGATAGAAAAAATCTTGGTTTACGCGTTTGCGTTGTTTTGTGCGTTTGTTTGAGAGGTATTTGAATTTTTGGAGTTCCTATGTAGTTGCAGCTGGGAAGTGCGGGTTGTTTCAGTCGGATCTGGCTGTATCGGCTTCGATGAGAGCTGGGCTGCTTTATTCCCCTTTTGAGCGATATCTGAATGAGGGGAGTAAAGCCGACGGATTTGGTTGATGTTGGTATTTGCAAGGTATGTGATCCGTGCCAGTCTTCTTAGGAGACAGCAGTTGAGTGAGGGCGTTCATTAGGAATTCCTATGTGTGTGTCCTGCCTACCGTGGGGAACGAGTGAGGCCTCAAAACAGAGTGAGAGAGTTTATAGGGCTTAACTTTGGCTTAAGCTTGGGGTGTACCATGCGCATATGTTTGTAAGTTTCTTGGTCAGCAAGAGAGTTGAATGCGGATTTTAGTAGTGGAAGATGAAAGACGTATCGCTCAGCAAATTGAAAAGGCCTTGGTGGCCGCTGCGTTTTCAGTAGATCAGTGCGGATGTGTTGAAGATGCGCGAATGCTCATGAAGTCTGAGATGTTTGACGCATTAATTGCTGATCGAATGTTGCCGGATGGAGATGCGATTGAGATTGTTTCGTCCCTTCGGGAGGAAGGCAACGATCTGCCAATTCTTATGCTGACCGCCCGTGATGCAATTGAAGATCGCATTGATGGGTTGGAGGCTGGCGCAGATGATTATCTGATCAAGCCGTTTGCGATGTCTGAGCTTGTTGCAAGAATGCGAGCTTTGTTGCGCCGACCAGGATCCGTGTTTGGCAAAACAGAAACTGTCGGCAGTCTTTCTTACAACTTTAAATCTCGAACAGCCACGGTCAACGCGGTGGCCTTGCCCTTGCCAAGGCATGAACTGCTGGTTCTTGAGAGCTTGATTAGCAACCGTGGGCACGTTGTGACCAAAGACGATCTCTTGAACAAAGTCTATGGGCTGGAGATTCCAGAGTCGAACACGATACCGGTTCATGTTCACAATCTTCGGCGCAAGTTCAAGCAACTGAGCGCAGGGTTGGAGATTCATACCTATCGTGGGCTGGGCTACATGTTGGACAGCTTATGAGTAAGCTTCAGTCTCTTGAGAACAAGCTTGTCGTTCGAATCTCAGTCATTCTTATCGGTTCGTTTTCTGTGATCCTCGGATGGCTCTGGGTTCATTTGTTTATTTTGCATGAGCCATTGCAAACCAGCAGCCATCAACAAGCCTTTATGGAGCTGTTTTCGAATGTTGGCTGGGTCGTTCCGGTCATGATGCTTGCAACAATTTTTGTGACTGCACATACGTTAAGGCGCAGTTTGAAACCTCTTCGGCATCTTTCACGTCTTACGGCTCAGATTAAACCGAAATCTCTTCACCAGCGACTTCCTGTGAGAGATTTGCCTTCCGAAGTAGCCCCGATGGTGAAGGCGATAAACGCCATGCTTTCTGGCATAGAAGATGGTTTTACAACGCAGCGCCACTTCACCGAAAATGTTGCGCATGAGCTGAGGACGCCGTTGCAGGTGTTGGGTGCTGGTTTGGAGGACTTGCAGCAAACGCCTCAAGTGATTGCTCTAAGGGGCGATCTCGACAAAATGGCTCGTTCCGTGGATCAGATTCTGGCAATTTCTCGATTGGAAACGCGATCTGAAGAGCAGGAAAAAGTTACTGATCTAAATGCTGTAGCTGTCACGGTACTTTCCTACATTGCACCCTTGGCGACGAAAAAGAATGTCAGGCTCTCCTTGGAAAAGGAGGCAGGACCCCTTTGGGTGCAGGGGGACAGTGCACTTATTGGAGATCTGCTGCGTAATCTCGTTGAAAACGCTCTTGCGGTGTGTCCGCCAAACGCTGGTATTTGCGTTCGAATTAACCCCACAGGAACACTTGATGTGATTGACGAGGGGCCTGGTATTCCATCTTGCTATAGAGACAAAATTTTTCAGCGCTTTTGGCGACTGCCAGATAGCAAAGTGCAGGGAACTGGTCTGGGGCTGGCAATTGTCAAAGATATAGCAATGCGCTGCCGGGCAGGAATATCCATCCATGATAATCCGGGTGGAGGGAGTGTTTTCCGTGTTGTTTTTGCTTCTGCCACGGCCTTAACCTCCTGAATTGATGGTTTTTAACTCTGTCATTTCGCTGCTTTAAGAGTGGAAGACTGAGCGATAATCATAAAATTTCATCCAAGGGCGACCGTGTCGGTTGCGGTGCTCCTGAATGAAGGGTTTCAGCGGTCGCGTACGCCTGCGAAACCGGAACGCTCCTAAAACTGCGTTAAAACAAGGGTTTTATGGGTTGCCGGGACTCTTGAGCAAATTCAGGAGTTAGATGGCGGTGAAAACCGTTGCCCCATATAAAATCAAAATACATGAGACAACTTTCATGAAAAAAAGAAGTACGCTCGTTTTAATGCCGGCGCTCGTTTCCTTTTTGCTCTCAGTAACGGGTTCTAACGCAGGTGTAATCCATACAATCAAAATGGATCGGGATTTCTTCAGTCCTGCCTATTTGGAAGCGCAAGTCGGCGATACCGTGCGGTTTGTGAATGTCAGAGGAACTCACAACACCGTCTCAATTTCCGGGATGATACCTGCTGGTGTGTCGCCTTGGCGAAGCAGGCTAAAGGCGACCTATGACCTTACGCTGACGAAGGAAGGTGTTTATGGATATAAATGTCTTCCACATTTCGGCAAGGGAATGGTGGGGCTGATTGCTGTCGGCAAGCAATATAACAATTTACCGCAAGCAAAAAGCACCAAGTTGCCAGCCAAAGCAGCAGCGGTTTTTCAAAAGCTACTTCGCAGAGTTCCACAAAACTGAACGCTTAAATCTGCCTTAAAGTAAGGTGGGTAGTCAGTGTTCAAGCAAGTGAGGTCGGTGTAAATACTGATCGTTTTTTTACTTTTCTTGCGAAGACAACGCTGGATGAGGTGCCAACTCATCATTCAGTGGTTTCTGCCAATTTTAGCACTCCCCCGAGGTCCATATGAATCGAGTATCTGCGCTTTGCATCCCTATTTTGAGCCTGACATTGCTTTTGACAGGCACTGTGTATTCTTCAAGCTATCTGGCGCACGCAGAAAAGGCTCCTGATTGGAGAGTAACAGGAACTCCAGAAGAGCAATTGGAAGCATTGGTGAAAATTACGCCGGGCACATCACACTGGATGCCAGAAATTGCCTACCGCTTCCAAACTATGTACTGGGCAGGCAAGCAAGATAAATGGGAGTTTGCAGAGTATCAAATCGAAGCCATGGAAAAAATGATGGATCGAGTTGCTACGGCACGCACCAAACGAGCCGCTTCCATCAATATATTTCGTGAGAACGTTTTTGGAGATTTGGACGAGGCGGTTAAAACTCAGAACTTTGAAGTTTTTGAAGAGGCTGTTGCGATTATGAGCTCAGAGTGTATGGCGTGCCATACCCGAGAGGGTTTTTCCTACATCACAGTACCCGCTGTTCCTACAAAGCCAGATAGCATCGTTCTTGATTGAAATATGCACTAGGTCTGAGTTGCTGAAGACTTTTTGGTGAAACATTAAAATGTCAGTCCCTGATAAAAATCAGAGGCTGACATTTTGCGTTAATCGCGAGTAGCAACTTTGGCTGTGTTTTGCTTTGGTAGCTGAACTTCCATCCGGAGACAGGTCCAGCGCCCAGAGGCTGTCGGTTAGGACAGCCCCATTTTCATGCGTGCGACGTAGAGGGATAGGATCGCGGCGTTGGAGACGTTTAGGGATTTGATCTCGCCTGGCATGTCGAGGCGGGCGAGGGTGTCGCAGTTTTTGCGGACGCCTTCACGTACACCTTTGCCCTCGGAGCCGAGGACCAGTAGGGTCTTATCTGTGAAAGTTGTATTTTCGACGGAGTTCGGGCCTTCGCTGTCCAGTGCGATTGCCTGATAGCCTTTGTCTCTCATTTCATCGACAAAGCGAGACATGTTTGGGACACGGACGTGTTTGATCATATCCAGAGCGCCGCTTGCTGTTTTAGCAAGGACCGGACCTTCTTCAGGTGCGTGACGGCGGGTGGTGACAACAGCGTCAGCACTCAAGGCGACAGCGGAACGTAGGATAGCGCCGACATTGTGCGGATCGGTAACCTGATCGAGCGCCAGAACAAGCTGACCGTCTTTGAGTTCTTCCGGGCCATACTCAGGAAGGGCATCCACCAGCAGTGCGGCGCCCTGATGGACGGCATCTTTACCAACCAGCTTGTCGATATCGCGAGGGCTGGCCTCTTCAACCGGTACGTCAATCTTCAGATTGCGCTCTTCCAGCCGCCGTAATGCATTTTGCGTTATGAGGAGCTTGTGGCGAGTGCGTTCCGGATTTCTAAAGGCGGCTTCAATGGTGTGAAGTCCATATATATAGAAGGGGCCGTCTTCAGCTGCTGATCTCTTCAGCCAAGGTTTGCCCTTTGAAAAGCCACCAGATGGTTTTCCATCGGACCGGCTTTTCTTATGGGGGCGATCATTGCCTCGCTCTGGGCTTTGCTCAGGGCTCCAGCGGTTACCGCCTGCGCTTTTTTGTTTTTTAAAGTTGCTCATGGCCTCTCGATACTCCGGCGAAGTTTTCGCTTCAAGGGAATAAAGGGGGGAGACTAAACATTCCTTTTTTGCTGCTTATATAAAAAGAGCAAGTCCAGCGAATTTGAGAGGGTGTTCATGTGTGTGATCTTTTCATTTTCCCAAAAAAAGAATTTGCACCAAAATTGCCGGGTTTGGTGTGAAGAGCTGTGATTTAGCAAGGTCATACGTAGATTCCGTCGGTTAGTTCTCTGACAAAAAAGGGGGAAAACTAACTGCCTTGTTGATTTTGCACAGGCACATGCAAAAGAGGCGTTGACAGATGGCGTTCTCAGCGGCATAAACCGCGCCACAGGACGCGGCGCAACTGCTTAGCGGTTAAGCGGCGTGTTTGGCAAAACGAGTTTCAAAAAGTTCTCTTTTAGAGAATTTTGGTCGATCTCGGAGGAGTGCCCGAGTGGCTAAAGGGGGCGGACTGTAAATCCGCTGGCTATGCCTACGTTGGTTCGAATCCAACCTCCTCCACCATCGACTTGAAATTGGTAATGCGGGTGTAGCTCAATGGTAGAGCAGCAGCCTTCCAAGCTGAATACGAGGGTTCGATTCCCTTCACCCGCTCCAATCTCTTCTCGCTTTTGCTAAAGGTGTCCTCACAGAATCCTTGAGGTCTTTTATTGGCTTCAAGCCTTGATCGACGGAACTACGATTAAATAGAGAGCTACGCCCATGGCGAAGGAAAAATTTGAACGTAATAAGCCGCACGTCAACATCGGCACAATCGGCCACGTTGATCACGGCAAAACTACGTTGACTGCTGCAATCACCAAACAGTTTGGTGACTTTAAAGCATATGACGAAATCGACGGTGCTCCTGAAGAGCGCGCACGTGGTATCACTATCTCCACAGCGCACGTTGAATATGAAACTGACGCTCGTCACTACGCACACGTTGACTGTCCAGGTCACGCTGATTATGTGAAAAACATGATCACTGGTGCTGCTCAGATGGACGGCGCGATCCTCGTTGTTAACGCTGCGGACGGCCCAATGCCTCAGACTCGTGAGCACATCCTGCTCGCTCGTCAGGTTGGTGTGCCTGCGCTGGTTGTCTTCATGAACAAGGTTGACCAGGTTGACGATGAAGAGCTTCTCGAGCTCGTAGAAATGGAAGTTCGTGAACTTCTGTCTTCCTACGAATTCCCAGGCGACGATATTCCAATCATCGCTGGTTCTGCTCTTGCAGCTCTGGAAGATCGCGACGCAAACATCGGTTCCGAGAAAATCGCTGAACTGATGGCTGCTGTTGACGAGTACATCCCAACTCCTGACCGTCCACGCGATCTGCCATTCCTGATGCCGATCGAAGACGTGTTCTCTATCTCTGGCCGTGGTACTGTTGTAACCGGTCGTGTAGAGCGTGGCATCGTTCACGTTGGTGACGAAGTTGAGATCGTCGGCGTTAAAGACACATCTAAGACCACTGTTACTGGTGTTGAAATGTTCCGCAAGCTGCTCGATCAGGGTGAAGCTGGCGATAACATCGGTGCATTGATCCGTGGTGTTGGTCGTGAAGACGTTGAGCGTGGCCAGGTTCTTTGTAAGCCAGGTTCCGTTACTCCTCACACTAAGTTCAAGGCTGAGGCATACATCCTCACCAAGGAAGAGGGTGGACGTCA
>NZ_FOSK01000017.1 GCF_900114245.1 Pseudovibrio ascidiaceicola
CAAAGCGATAACTTGGAAACAACATTGGCACTTCAAAAAAGTGCCATCTCAGACCAGTTCAAAAGTCAGTGTGACTTATTCCTGCCCGGTGGCTATGGCGGGGCGCCCCCACCCGATCCCATCCCGAACTCGGAAGTGAAACGCCCCTGCGCCAATGGTACTTCGTCTTAAGACGCGGGAGAGTAGGGCGCCGCCGGGCATGAATAATCCACACCGACAAATCTTCAAAATAAAACATGAACATAACAGATTACCGCGGGGTGGAGCAGCCCGGTAGCTCGTCAGGCTCATAACCTGAAGGTCGTAAGTTCAAATCTTACCCCCGCAACCAAAATATCAAACCCGCTATCATCATGATGGCGGGTTTTTTGTTGCTCAAAGCTTGAAACAGATCCCGACAATCAGCTGATATCGGCCAGAAAGCTCTGCTCTTCATCGAAGTAATTCCAGATATGTGAGGCAACTGGGCCCAGGTGGTGATTGCCGCGTCTGGCAAGGCAGATTGATAGGCTGATCTCACCTAGGGTTGGTAGTGTCTTTAAAACGCCCTTAGAAAGCTCCTGAGCAATCATATGGCGGGGAAGGCGGCCCCAGCCCAGTCCTGATGTGATCAGGTCCTTTTTGGCCTGTAGGTCCGTGACAAACCACTTAGTTGCATCAGCAAGCAGGCCGGTGTCGGGTGATTGAGCATCAGAGGACTTCACCACGATCTGAGGGTGCTGAGCCAAACTCGCCCGCGTGAGCGAATGCGGGGCATTGTCTCCAAGCAAACTACCAGAGATGACAAGGGGTACATCCATATTGGTGATGGACTTATAGTCCAGCGACGCATTGCGAGTTGGGGCGGCGAAGATGGCCATGTCAACGGCTTCGGATAGGAGCATTCGCTCTCCGGAGGCTACTTCTACGTCCAGATGGATTGTCGTCTGCGGGAACTTGGTGCGAAGGGACTGCAGGAGGTCAGTGATCCAAGTGATTGGAAAGATGCTACTAACAGCCAAGCGGATCTCTGGCTCGTTTTCTCCCTTCAGGTCTTTCACCGAATCTTCAAAGGCTTTGGCTTGCTCCAGAAGTCTTCTGATCTGAACCAGTAGAATTTTTCCTTCAGGCGTGAGCTCTGGGCGGTACTTGGAGCGATCGAAGATCTGGAGTTGGTAGAATTCTTCGACTTGCTTCACTGAATAAGATACCGCAGAGCGTGCCTTGTTCAGCTTTTCGCTTGCGAGTTGGAAGCTTCCAACCTCACAGATCGTGCTGATGACATTGAGATGGTCTAAATTTGTCATGGTCTAAAAATATGACGGAGTTGATCAGAAAGCTATGCTTTTTCCTAAATGAGTTGGGGCGTACACCAGTTTTCATGAAACACAGACTGATTAGGAGTTTGAGATGAAAATCGTTGTTGTAGGTGGCACTGGCCTCGTTGGAAGTGAAGTTGCGAAACTGCTGGGTCAGGAGCATGACGTCATTACTGTTGGCAGAACCAGTGGTAATATGCAGGCTGATATTGAAGACAAAGCTTCAGTGCAGACGCTTTTTGAAAAGATTGGTGCCGTAGATGCGATTATCAGTGTTGCTGGTGATGGTGTGTTTGGCGGCTTTGATGAGGAAGGCGACCATGCCTATGAACAGGCTTTGCAGAGTAAAGTCATGGGGCAGGTGAACTTGACCCGTGTTGGTCACAAGTACCTCAACAAGGGTGGCTCAATTACACTGACTTCTGGTGCTGTCGCCCAACACCCGATGCCGAACACCGCTGCAATCGCGATTGCGACGGCAGGTGTCGATGCGTTCGTGCGGACTGTGGCGCTGGAGCTGGTTGATGATAAGCGCATCAACTCTGTAAGCCTCTCGCTCGTGAAAGAATCTGCTGAGAAGTTCGGAATGGACCGCACGCATTGTGTGCCTGCTGCCAAGGTTGCAGAATATTACCGTGATGTTCTTGGCAGCTCAGGAAGTGGCCAAGTGGTTCTGGTTCAGAACTAAGAATTTTCTGCGGGAAGGCTCATGAAAGCCTTAGTTCTCCAACGTTGCCCGCATTTCAACCGGTGTGGTTGATGATGACAAGGGCGAGGCTATCCTTGTCATTCAGCTGGTTCTGCTTGCTGCCTGAAAGATTTGTCGCCGTAGATAAAGCGGGGACCGCGGCCGTAGCTGGCGGCGGCGTCGCCGGCGTTGTAGAGCTCGCATTTGTCGAGCGAGAGGCATCCGCAGCCCATGCAGCCTTCTAACTGGGATCTTAAGCGTTCCATACGGGTGATGCGCTCATCCAAGTGCACCTTGAACTGTTGGCTCAGGCGTTTCCACTCTGCTTTGTTGGGGGCTCGGCCCGGTGGCAACGTTCCGAGTTGCTCTGAAATCTCTTTGATGGTGAAGCCAAACTCTTGTGCGACGAGAGCGAACGCCAAACGGCGGATGTCGGCGCGCATGAAGCGACGTTGACCGCCTGCATTGCGGCTGGCTGTAACTATTCCCTTGGTTTCGTAAAAGCGGATGGCGGAAGTGGTGAGGCCGGATCTTTCGGCGAGTTCACCGATTGTCATGACATCTGAGTGCTTCATAAATTTCTCAAAAATAGTGCTTGACTTAAACTTAACTTGAAGTCCTAAACAGGGTGTCATCAGAAGTCAAAAGAAAGGCTATTGCGATGACAAAGAGTTTTTTAGAGCACGTAAACATCACCGTTTCTGACCCAGTTGCGACCGCAAACCGTCTTTCAGACTGGTTTGGCTGGCATGTGCGTTGGCAGGGAGCTGCCCGTGCCGGTGGAACCACCGTTCACGTTGGATCGGATGACAGTTACATCGCTGTCTATTCTCTTGGAAATACCAATGCTACAAAGGAAGACAACTACGTCACGCATGGCAGTTTGAACCATGTTGGCGTGGTGGTTGATGATTTGGATGCCGTTGAGAAGAAAGTGCTGGCGGGCGGGTATGAGACCCGAAACCATGCTGATTATGAGCCAGGTCGGCGTTTTTACTTTGATGACAATGACGGCATTGAATTTGAGGTGGTCAGTTACGGCTAATTCAATGAACTCCGGTGCAAGAGCGTTTCCCCATAGTGAGGAAACGCTTTTTTTGTTTTACCAGAGGTCCAGCCCCAGGAGTTTCCTACCCAGATCAGTCAGGTCTGCTGTTTTGGCGTTCTTCTTTTCCCAGTCTCGCGGGTCACCCGGGAAGGATGCTCTTTGAGGTGGTTCCAGTTCGCGCCATTGGTGGATGCGGTCTTGTCGGAGATCTTCGTTGGTTTGCTCAGATGGGAACATGGAGATGTATTGAGCGATGCGTACTTTGTCTTCTGAGTTGTTCGGGCGAATGCCATGGGCAAGCAGGGCGTTGAAGATCATCAGGTCACCCGGTTCCATCTCAATGTTCTCAATTTCAAAACCTGAATAGTCCGGATGTTTGGGATCGCGGTCTTCTGGCTGTGTTTTGACCCAGTCTTCGAAGTCCTCAAAGAGTTTCGGGATGCATTGGAAGCCGCCGGTTTCTTCATCCTGTTTGACCAATGAAAGAACGCCCTGCACGCTGATTGGTTGAGGGCGCAGGGATGTGTCTACGTCCCAATGGATAAAGCCGGGTTTGCCGTCGCGGTTTTTCTTGGGTGGGTTGAGGTTTGCGCGGTCAATGCTGACCCAGAGGTCCTTTCGGTCCCAGATGTCTACGAAAGCATCGTAGACGCGTTGTTGCATGCGGTTATCCCACAGGTACTGGTGATTATAGATTTCCAGCATACCCGCGTTGTTCAGCTCTTGCATTTTGTGAGCGCGGCGTTGTGGGGTGTACCAAGTTGATGGATCACTGGGATCTTTCTCATCGAACTTCCAGAGTAGATCAACCAGTCTCTCTACATTTTCCTGCGGAACGGCCTGACGCACAATGACGTAGCCGCGGGTGATCCAGTGTTGCCAGTCTTCTTCTGACAGGACCCGAAGTGGCAGGGTCTTCTTGATGTCTTTCAGCTGGGTGTCGGTTGCGGTCGAGCCCCAGTGATTGTCTGCAAGCAGTTCAGCGTCCATTTGGTCCTCCCAGATCCTTCAATGAACTTGTAAGTTTAGTCACTCCGACAAGTGAGAGTTGTTCTAAACTAGCGGATACTGATACTATTCTGGCGTCTTGTTGGTTCAGAGGGTGAAATGCGATCATATCTGGAGAAGGTGCCGGAGTCTGAAGACGGTTCATTCAAGGTAATGAACCGGCGCCTTCATGAGGGCATTCCATTCTCCTGGCATCACCATCCTGAGTATGAGTTGACCCTGACATTGAACTCTGAAGGGCAGCGGTATGTGGGCGATCATGTGGGAGAGTATGGCCATGGGGATCTTGTTCTGCTTGGGCCTAACCTCCCGCATACATGGGCTTCGCAGAGCCGACCTGATGAGGGTAAGCCGCATGTTGCATTGGTTATCTGGTTTGAGCCGGAGTGGATTGAGCGGATTACCAGCGAAATGTCTGAGCTGGCCGGAGTGAAGAAGCTGTTTCGGCGGGCGTTGGCAGGGCTTAGCTTTAGTGATGCCGCGCGGCGGCGCGTGGTGCCCAGGATCAAGAATTTCTTTGAGGAAGATCCACTGGAGCGCTTGTTTATCATCCTCAGGGTTTTAGCTGATCTCTCAGAGGATGAATATGCCATGCAGCTGGCACATGATCCTGTGGTGCTCTCCAGTGCAGATGGTGGCAATGAACGTATCGACAGGGTGTTGACGCTTATCCACTCCGAGTATGCGCGTGTATTGTCGCTAGAAGAGTTAGCCGAGACTGCTGCGCTGAGTGTTTCCGGGGTGCATCGGTTGTTTCAGCGCCATACGGGGCAGACGATCTCGGAGTATCTGAAACGCATTCGGATTGGTGATGCGTGTGCGCAGCTTTCCGGCGGCGATGCACCGGTCTCAATGATTGCTCATAATGTGGGGTACTCGGCACTGGCCAACTTCAACAGGCAGTTTCGCGCGGTGAAAGGTATGACCCCGCGCGAATACCGTACTAGATTCAGAGGGTAGCTGCGCCGTTACATCACAGCACCGATTTGCCATGGGACGAACTCATAGTCGCCTAGCCCCTGGGCTTCTGACTTGCTGTGTTCACCTGAGGCGACCTTAATCATCAGCTCAAACAGTTCTGTGCCGACTTCTTCGATGGATCTGCCTTCGGAGATGATGGAGCCTGCGTTGAAGTCCATGTCCTCTGGCATATGCTCAAAGAGTGGTGTGTTGCTGGCGACCTTGATTGTGGGCGATGGTTTGCTGCCGAACGCGGAGCCGCGACCCGTGGTGAAGACAATCAGGTTGCAGCCGCTGGCGATCTGGCCTGTAACAGAGGCTGGGTCGTAGCCGGGGCTGTCCATGAAGACGAAGCCATTGGTTTCGATTGGCTCGCCGTATTTGTAAACGCCTTCTAGTGCTGTGGTGCCACCTTTGGCGACTGCACCGAGGGATTTCTCGAGGATGGTTGTCAGGCCCCCACGTTTGTTGCCCGGAGAAGGGTTGTTGTCCATGGTGCCGTTGTTACGGGCGGTGTAATCCTCCCACCAGCGGACCCGTTCCACGAGCTTTTCGGCGACCTTCTGATTGGCAGCACGGCTGGTGAGCAGGTGTTCAGCACCGTAGATCTCGGAGGTTTCCGAAAGGACCGAGGTGCCGCCGTATTTGACAAGCAGGTCTGTGGCGTAGCCGAGGGCAGGGTTGGCGGTGACACCGGACCAGCCATCTGATCCGCCGCATTGCAGGCCGACCATGAGTTTGGAGAGTGGTGCCGGTTGACGGGAGGCTTTGTTGACCTCCGGAAGCATGGCTTTGACTTTTTCAATGCCTGCTTCAATGGTTTTGCGCAGGCCGCCCATGCCCTGAATGTTCATGAACTGGAAGGTTGGTGATTGCTTGAGGCCGTAGGCGTCCAGCAGGAAGTCGATCTGGTTGACTTCGCAACCTAAGCCGACCAGCAGAACCCCACCCACATTTGGGTTTTTGGCGTAGCCCCAGAGGACGCGTTGCAAGTTGGCGAAGCCTTCGTTGTCGCCTGCCATGCCGCAGCCTGTGCCGTGAGCGAAGGAGGCAACCCCGTCTACGTTCTCAAACTGCAACAGGTCTTCGTCGCTAAAGGCATCTGCGATGCGGTGAGCTGCGGTGGCGGAGCAGTTTACGCTGGTGAGAACGGCGATATAGTTGCGGGTACCGACGCTGCCATCTTCGCGGTGATAGCCGAGGAAAGTGCGTTCTTCCGGGTGCTCAGCGTACTGTGTTGGTTTGTAGTCCTTGCAGAAGCTGTGGTGCAGGCCGGGGTCGGAGAACTCCATGTTGTGCGAGTGCACATGGGCGCCTGCCTGAATATCCGTTGTTGCGAAACCGATGGTCTGGCCGAACTTAATCAGGGCTTGTCCCTGCTTGATGTCATGTTCGGCGATCTTGTGGCCTGCGGAGATGTTGTCGAGGACCTGAAGGTTGCCTGCGTTATCACCCGGCTGCAAAGCTCTTGTGGCGATGATGACGTTGTCCGCTGGCTGAAGTTTGACGCTGGCTGGAATGGGTGCCGACATTTCAGAGAGTTTCCATTGTTTTGGTGAGATAGAACTTTGCAGCGGTGCCACCAAAGATGGCCTCCCAGTCTGCCTGTGGCAGATCAGCTGTGAGCTGCTCCACCATATCCACCCAGTTTTGATAGGTATTCGCGAGGAGAAGGACGGGCCAATCGCTGCCGAACATGACGCGCTCCGGTCCAAAGCATTTCAGAATGTGAAAGGCGTAGGGGGCGATGTCTTCGATCTCTGCGTTTTCGGAGGCCTCAGTGAGAAGACCTGAAAGTTTGCAACAGACATTGGAGGTGCGTGCGATGTCGCCGACGTGTTGGGACCACGTCTCGATGGCCTTGTTGCGGATATCCGGTTTTGCGCCATGGTCGATGACGGCGCGCAGGTCCGGATAGCGGCTGAGGAAGGTTTTAAGGTGCGGCAGGTGCCGGGGCTGGACCAGCAGGTCGAGTGTCAGGTTGTTGTCGATGAGGGCCTGAATGGCAGGGCGCAGATTGTCCTGCAGCATCCACTCATCGTCTTCAATGTCCTGTATCATCGGACGAATGCCGACGAGTTTTGGGTTTTGGCAGAGTTCTTTGATGGTGTCTGGTGCGTTCGCTGCTTCCATGTCTACCCAGCCGACAACGCCGAGGATCCAGTCGTGTTCTGCGGCCAGTTCCAGCATGAAGAGGGTTTCTTCAACTGTGTCTGCTGCCTGCACGAGGATGGTTCCGTCCATCTTGGCTTGGGTGAGCAGGGGTTGGATGTCGCTGATGAGGAAGTCGCGGTACAGGATGTTCAGGTCTGGTGTCAGCCAGCTGTAATCGCCGCGGGAAAGCTTCCAGAAATGGTGGTGGGCATCGATCCTAAGCATGCTTCACCTCTTGTTCGAAGAAGAGATTGCCAGAAGGGACGGGAGCTTCTGCGGGAAGGAGCTCTCGTTCTTTTAGTCGTGACCAGAAGGCAACGGGAATGTCGGCAGCGATCCATTTGAGGATGTCTTCCAACTCACTGCGATTGCGCATTCCGGGAATGACGCTGGCGATTGCGGGGTGTGCGAGTGGGAAGTGCAGTGCTGCTGCGGCCAGATCAACCGAGAACTCCTGACAGCATTCCTTCAGGGCCGTCACATGGGCCAGAATTTCAGGCGGTGCACTTCCGTAGTTCCAGGTGTTACCGCCAACAAGGATGCCTGAGTTGAAGGGGCCGCCAAGAATGATGGAGGTTTGAGCCTCAATGCAAGCAGGGAGCAAATCCTTGAGAGGGGCTTGTTCCAGCAGGGTGTAACGGCCTGCGAGGAGGAAGGCATCCCAGTGGGCTTGCTTCATCAGCTCCATGCAAATGGCTGTTTCATTCACGCCGAGGCCCATGGCCGAGATTGCGCCGGAGGACTTAAGCTCCTGCAGGGCTCTGATGCCGCCTTGCAGGTCTTTCATGTGCCGCAGGTTTTCTTCCGGACCGTGGGTGGCTGTGCCGATATCATGCACCAACAGGATGTCGAGGCGGTCAAGACCGGTGCGGTGCAGGCTGGCCTCATAGGAGCGCATGATACCGTCATATGAGTAGTCGTAGACCGGATGGAAGGGGAGTGGATCAGGCCAGCCGAACTGGGCTGGATTATCTGCCATACCCGGTTTCAGCAAACGGCCAACCTTGGTGGAGATGATGTAGTCGTACTTGCGGACTGCATCTCCAATGACACGTTCGGAGCGGCCAAAGCCATAGTAAGGGGCGGTATCGATGTAAGTGAGACCAACCTCTTTGGCGCGATCCAATGTGCTCATAGACTCTTTGCGAGGAGCTGTTGCAAACAGCCCACCAAATGCTGCGCCGCCGATTCCCAATGTCGGCAGTTGCAGATCTGTTCCCCCCAATTGTCGATGAGCCAGCTTCCCTCCCAAGCCCATAGCAATTTCCTTATGTTGGCACTGTGCCGTAAATGCTGGTGATGTCCTTCGCTACCTGAGCGTAGGCTTGTTGAACGTCTTCAATTCCCGGTGCTTTGAAATCGTCAATGCGCTCCATGAATGGACAGCTGAGTGCTGCGACCGCGTTTCCATCTGGTCCCAGAATTGGGAAGGCCAGATTTGTAACGCCGACTGTGCTGGCAGATGGCATGCGTACGAAACCTTGTTCCTGTACTTCATCCAGAATGGCACGGAATTCATCGAGGCTCATCTCCGGTTCTCCGAGTGCGCGCTCATGCTGGTTGTACATGAGCTCGCGGATCTCCGGCTTCTGGAAGGCAGCGATTGCCCGTCCGGTGCCTGTGTTCCAGAGGCCGATGACCGAGCCGGTTTTGAGTACGAAGCTCCAGTTGCCAGGCGCTTCCACGCTGGCGACCACGACGATCTCTCCCTGATGCTCCATGCCGATGTGGCTGGACTGGTGAACGTCCTTGGCCGTTTTGCGCATCATGGGCACCGCAGCTTCCAACAGTCGTGTGACAGGTGGGTGGCGATGCGACATGGAATACATTTTCAGGCTGAGCTGAAAGCGGTCGCCTTCTATTGAGCGAGATACATACTCGCGGCGCACCAGTGTGGTGAGCATGCGGTAGATCTCATTGGGGGATCGGTCGAGTGCTTTTGCGATCTCTGCCTGAGACAGGCCGGATGCGTACTGGGACAGCAGTTCCAGAATATCCAGTCCCTTCTCCAAAGCGGGAGCGCGGTATTTTTCAGCTTTGTCTTGCGATGTTTGTGTGTCTGCCATGATCAGCTCTGTTTGATGTGAGCATATTTTTTGACGTAAAATTCGACCTTGTCAATTTCTAATTTACATTTGAAAGAAGTTTTTATATTTAAGTTACGACACTATCTGATTTGGTGAACTGACGGATTTCTGCGGTCTTTGGGAGAAGGCCAAAGCACCACCTGCCTTTTGTTTTGACGATAAGCAGTGCTTCCTTTCTAATAATCCGAGTTTCTGGTTGGTTTGGCCGAGCCTATATTTTTAAGAGATTCAGTCCGGGGGAGGACACATGGGACGATTGACTGGCAAGACAGCCCTTATCACCGCTGCGGGGCAGGGAATTGGCCGCTCTACGGTGGAAGCCTATGCTGCTGAGGGGGCCAAGGTATTTGCAACTGACATCAACGAGGCTGCACTTGCTGAGCTGAGTGCGATTGAGGGTGTGACAGGCCTGAAGCTGGATGTGACCAATGCCGACGAGGTGCAAGACACCCTGAAGACGGTAGGGCCACTGGACATCCTGTTCAACTGCGCTGGCTTTGTGCATAGCGGCACGATTCTGGATTGTGATGAAGATGCCTGGGACTTCTCTTTCAATCTGAATGTGAAAGCTATGTACCGTCTTTGCCGTGCGGCGATTCCTGCCATGTTGGAGAATGGTGGTGGTTCCATCATCAACATGTCTTCAGTGGCATCGTCTCTGAAAGGTGTTCCGAACCGGTTCGTTTATTGCTCCTCCAAAGCGGCTGTGATTGGCCTGACCAAGGCGATTGCCGCGGACTTCGTGACCAAAGGTATTCGCTGCAATGCGATTTGTCCGGGGACAGTCGATAGTCCATCGCTGCATGATCGATTGAAGGCAACTGGCAATTACGAGCAGGCGATGAAAGATTTTATTGCGCGTCAACCTATGGGACGTATTGGCAAGCCAGAAGAGATTGCTGCACTGGCTGTGTACCTTGGTAGTGATGATAGCGCGTTTACGACAGGGCAGACGCACGCCATTGATGGCGGTTGGTCAGTTTAATAAAGAGGGTAGGACATGAAGCTCCTTAGATTTGGTGAGGCGAACGCCGAGAAACCGGGTGTTCTGGATGCGGATGGCAACATTCGTGATCTTTCTGGTGTTGTGGGAGATATTGCCGGTGACACGCTGGGTGCTGAGGCCCTTGCGAAGATTGCGGCTCTTGATCTGACCAGCCTGCCTTTGGTGGAAGGAAATCCACGCATTGGTGCTTGTGTCGGCAATGTGGGCAAGTTCATCTGTATTGGCCTTAACTATTCTGACCATGCTGCTGAAGCCGGCATGGAAGTACCAAAAGAGCCTGTAACCTTTTTCAAAGCGACCTCAGCTATTTGTGGCCCGAATGATGAAATTGAGATTCCACGCGGGTCTGTGAAGACAGACTGGGAAGTGGAATTGGGCGTGGTGATTGGTAAGCACACCAAGTATGTGAGTGAAAAAGGCGCGCTGGATCATGTGGCGGGATATTGCGTGGTCAATGATCTGTCTGAGCGTGACTTCCAGCTGCATCGCAGTGGCCAGTGGGTGAAGGGTAAGTCTGCCGACACTTTTGGTCCAATCGGCCCGTGGCTTGTGACCCGTGATGAAGTGGAAGACCCGCAGAACCTTTCCATGTACCTGGAAGTAAACGGCCATCGCTATCAGGACGGTTCTACCAAAACCATGGTGTTTGATGTGGCGCAGGTGATCTCGCATCTGTCTCAGTTCATGAGCTTGCAGCCGGGTGATGTGATCTCCACTGGCACGCCTCCGGGTGTTGGCATGGGCCAGAAGCCAGAGACTTATCTGAAGCCGGGCGACAAAATGGAGCTGGGCATTGAAGGTCTCGGCGTTCAAAAACAGGTTACTTACGCTGCTGATTGAGAAGCGTGAGCTTGCTAAGCTCTGATGCCTTCACTAAGCTTTAAAGAACTCTCCGCTGCTGATCGTGGTGGAGAGTTTTTTCATGCGTTTTCGGGGGGAGAGAATGACTATGACCAATGTTTCAGAGCCAATCACATATTGCAGTTATGAAAGCCCGGTTGGGTCTTTGCTGATTGGTGGAGAAGCTGGTGGGTTGGAATTTCTTCATTTTCCTGAAAGTGCACGCAGGCGGTTTGTTGAAGATGGCTGGGTGGAAGATGCCAAGCCGTATGCGGATTTGATTGCGCAGCTTGAGGCTTATTTTGCTGGTGAGCTCAAAGAATTCTCCCTCATTTGGAAGCTGATTGGTACTGACTTTCAGAAGAGCGTTTGGGAGCAATTGGCTGCAATCCCGTTTGGTGAAACGCGCAGCTATGGCGATGTGGCGAAGGCGCTGGGTAATCCGGGTGCGAGTCGCGCTGTGGGACTTGCAAACAATGCAAATCCGCTGCCGATTGTTATTCCGTGCCATCGTGTGATTGGGGCCAATGGGGCTCTGGTTGGTTTTGGCGGCGGGCTAGACACCAAAATCTGGCTGCTGGATCACGAGGGGATTCCGCATGGAACCTGTGCGAGCAAAGACCAGATGGCATTCCAGTTCTAAAACAGAACCCGCTCTAGAACTGGAGCATACTGCAGATCAATCAAATGTAAGTTGGAACTTGCTGTTCACGATAAATGGGGCGCGGAAGTCTTCGTTGATGAAGTAGTAGAGGCCCTGTTCTTTATCATGGGTGATGTTGAAGCAGCCATATTCTTCTTTGCTCCAAAGACCAGTCCAGCTGGAGCAATATTGATTGTTCTCGATCTTGTAGCGCGCTTCTGATGGCTTTGCGTCGCCTTCTTTGATCCAGAGGGTGAGGCCGGACTCGGAGAAGTACTGGCGTGTTTCAGCTGCAAAGTGGATGCCTTTGATGGTAGAGCCGGTCAATAACTCAGTGATTTGAGTATTGTTCAAGGTCACTTCACCAGCGAGCGCAGGTGTTGCGCATGCAGCAAGAGCAAGGCCTAAAATCGTTTTCTTCATATTGCTTCTTTCAAGAGATAAGTTGGAATGATGGTCAGCTGCATGCCTGCCAGTCAGTACAGAGGCCGATTAGGCCAGGCAGGCTCAGAATACTTCGTGGTTGCTGGTTTTTATCAGCGTAGATTTTTTTCTCAAATCACCTTTTTTTGCTTAAAATTTGCAGGTTTAAATGGGAAAGGGCGCCCGATTGAGCGCCCTCTTTTTTGCTGATCCTGTTGTATTCAGGATGGTGTTGTTTCGGTTTCATCAAACTGAATGCGCACGATCCTGTCCGTTCCGGATTCTCCGCCCCATGCTTCGCCTTTACGTCCTGCCATTTGGCGAACGTCGGCGTCTGCTTTGTTGCTTGGGAAGCTGGTGAACTCTTCTGTATCCGGGTCAAAGTGGACGATTGCATCAGCATCGAAATCTGTAAGCCAGACCTTATCGTGCTCATCAACATAGACTGAGTAAGGCAGTGGGTCATTGCCGGGGAGACGCCATGCGCGCCATGTGTCTGCCTTCGGGTCGTACTCACTGACCTGACCGGAGAGCCATTCGCTGACCCAGAGTTTACCCTCTGAGTTGGACCAGACGCGGCGGGCGCCTTGCTCTTTTGTCGGAGGTGTCACGATGCGTGCGCTTCCGTTGGTTCTGTCGATGTTGGCGATGTGGCTGCCAGCGAGGGAGGCGTACCAGATGTCACCTTGTGGGGTGACGGTGATGCCATAAGGGCCAGGGCCTTGAGGGCTTGGCCAGACTTCGATTTCTTGGCTGACGGGATCAACACGGCCATAGACGCCGTTTTGTCCAGTGAACCAGTAGATGCCGTCGTGATCGAAGATGCCGGTGTTGAGGTTTGCGTCTGCGAATTCGGCAGGTAGTGGAATGAGGGTGACGGCGTCTGTTGCCGGATCAACGCGAGCGATGGCGTTTTGTCCACCTTCGGTGACCCACATAGCGTTATCCGGGCCAAGTACCACGCCGTGTGGGGCTGCGTTTTCGCCCAGTGAAACCGGGTGGAGTTCTCCATTGTCAGGATCAAGACGTGTGAGCGTGCCATCTGCTTGTCCGCAATACCAGACCATGCCATCGGAATCGAAGCCAACGTCTCTGGAGCGCGCGCCTGGGCGAGCGTCAAAGTAGGTGACCTTTGCGTTTTTGATGGTGTCTGTTGTTTCCGCTACAGCGAAGACTGGTCCAGCAACAATGCCCATGTAATAGGCGCTGGAAATCGTTAGGGCAGATGCTCCGAGAAACTCTCGTCTGTTCATCCTACCTCTCCCTTATGCCGTCTCCTTAGTGGAGACAATCGATTTGCCTTAGTGCAAGGGAAAGGCGTGTCTATGGCGAAATACCTACACACCCTCAAGCATTTTGAGTGAGGTTAAGGAACGGTCAGCGAAGCGGAGAAAATTGTTCGGGCCGTCGTGCTCCAGAATGTAGATTTTGGTACGGCTCTTTTCCTGTAGGGCGGCGAGAATATGTGCCCATGGGACGGTGCCGAAGCCGACATCTGCCCAGCCATCTTCATCCGCGCCTTCGCCTTCGGGGGCTATGTCCTTGATGTGGACGGCTGTGATGCGGGTGCCGTGGGCTTCGATCCAGTCGAGAGGATCCAGGCCTGCCTTGATGATCCATGCTGCATCGACCTCCCATTCCACAGTTGGGGCCTCCGAGATGATCAACTCCATGGGAATGGTGCCATCGGGGAGAGGTTTGAACTCGAAATCATGGTTGTGCCAGCCGAAGTGGAAGCCCTTGTGCTTGAGTGTGTTGGCCATGTGCTCCAAACGGCGCGCGAAGATCGTCCATTCTCTCTTGGTTGTTGGGCGTTGTTCTGGTGTGAGGTAAGGAGCGAAGATTGTGTGCATGCCGAGAAGGACTGCGATCTTGATACACTGATCAAGGTTCTCTTCCAGATCCTTGAGATCGAAGTGGCCGGAGGGCATGTCGAGGTCGTATTGATCGAGGAGGTCTCGCACTGTCTGAGCAGCTTCCAGTGTGGGATAGAGCTCCTCGAAGCCTTCTACCTGTGTGTAGCCGAGGAGGGCTGTTTCCTGAAAAGCCTCTTTCCAAGGCTGGAAGTTACGTGCGCTGTAAAGCTGTAGGCAAAAGTCCATGATGCTGTTCCCCTCCCAGAGCGACCAAGGCTTGGTGCCCCAGTTATACCGCCCTGCATGACAATAGAGTTGCATCTGCCTAGAGGGCAAGGGGCTTGCGAAAGAGGGAGCTGGGAGGGTCTACTTTCCGGGCGTGGTTGCCAGAATCGATGTTTGAGCAAGGGAATTTCATGAATTGATTACATCCGGTGGAGAACATCTGAATAGAGTATTTAGGTTCGAATTATTTCGCCGCGAAAATATTAGCTAGCTTACTAAAACAGAGTTTGGCTGAACACCGCAGTCTTTTCAACGTGTTATTGGTGCAGACTGTTAGATGCAAGAATGACAGATCTTCAACATTTTCTGCCGCACTGGGTGCGTTCTCATCCTAATGGATAACAGCTGAGAGTTTCGTTTTGTCAATTTTCGAATTGACGCTTAAGTGGTTTCGCTTATATTTCGAAATTACGCGAATATGCGCGTAATCGACTGTAAACGAAAATTGACGTGTAGGTTAGGACGTAGTTTAATTTTGATCTCTAATGGCACTTTGTAGGGACGGAGCTGCGTAAGAAAGCAGAACTTGAAAGTGTTCGGGGAGGCTCGTGAAAAAATTGACAGATGCGTAGCGTTGCTAAAACGGCGCAGTTCTTTAAAAGGCTGGGACCTTTACTAAGAGATTCAGCTCGACCATCGAGTTGTTTTTGGAATTACAGTCAGGAATTTGAAGGTACCGCAGTGCAAGCAGCGCGTATCGCAGGAAGCAGTCGGGTCGCTTTCTGTTCCGGGAGGGCAACATGCTTGAATTAAGGGGCGTCAGCAAGACTGTTGACGGTATGGACCATATTCGCGACGTGTCTTTGCGTCTTGAAAGTGGTTCATTGAACGTATTGTTGGGACCAACACTGTCAGGCAAGACAACGCTTATGCGTTTGATGGCAGGGCTGGACACGCCAACTGCAGGGCAAGTGCTCGTAAATGGACAGGATATGACCGGTGTTTCCGTGCGCAAGCGCGACGTCGCCATGGTCTATCAGCAGTTCATCAACTACCCGGCTCTCACGGTTTATGAAAACATTGCCAGCCCGCTGCGCGTTGCGGGCGTGAAAGGTGCTGATGTTGACAAGCAAGTGCGCAAAGCTGCGGACTTGATGAAGCTCACACCTTATCTGGACAGAACGCCGCTGAACCTTTCCGGTGGCCAGCAGCAGCGTACTGCGATTGCGCGTGCGCTCGTCAAAGGGGCGCATCTGGTGCTGATGGATGAGCCATTGGCTAACCTGGATTACAAGTTGCGCGAAGAACTGCGCGATGAGTTGCCGAAGATCTTCTCTGAAAGTGGTGCTGTGTTTGTTTACGCGACAACAGAACCAACAGAAGCTCTGTTGCTGGGCGGGCGTACTGCCACCTTGCATGAAGGGCGGATTTCGCAGTTTGGCGATACCATTGATGTTTACAGAAATCCTCAGGACATTGTCACTGCGCAGACTTTCTCTGATCCGCCGTTGAACCTGCTGGGCCTGACGAAGAGCGGTGGCGAATTCCGCACGTCCAACGGCACGGTTATTCCGGCAACAGAGGACGAAAAGCGCCTTCCTGACGGACATTACAAAGCAGGTTTCCGGCCGCATCACCTTTATCTGCAGCGCCCGAGTGAAGACGCTGTGTGCCTTCCTGCTGTGGTTGATGTTTCCGAGATTACCGGTTCTGAGAGCTTCATTCACCTGACATGCCTGAACCACCGCTGGGTGGCGCTGGAGCATGGCATTCATAACGTAGACGTGGATGCCAAGATCGACGTGTTTGTGGATGCCAAGAACTTCATGATTTTTGATGATGAGGGTCGCTCTGTTGCGTCTCTCATGCGTGAAGCGGCTTAAGGAGGCGAGCATGGCACGTATTGATCTCGACCACATTCGCCACTCTTATTTGCCGAACCCAACAAGCCCAAGCGACTACGCTTTGAAGGAAGTTAACCTGACCTTTGAAGATGGTGGTGCTTATGCGCTTCTTGGGTCTTCCGGCTGTGGCAAGACAACTCTTTTGAACATCATTTCCGGTTTGCTGACACCCTCTGAAGGTGAGCTGCTGTTTGATGGCAAGCCAGTGACGGAGCTTTCTACCGAAGCGCGTAATATTGCGCAGGTGTTCCAGTTCCCGGTCGTTTACGACACCATGTCTGTTTACGACAATTTGGCGTTTCCGCTTCGCAACCGCGGTGTTCCGGCAGCTGAAGTTGATCAGAAGGTCGGTGAGATCCTGCGGATCATTGATCTGGAGAGCAAGGCAAAGCGTAAGGCACAGGGCCTGACGGCGGATGAGAAGCAGAAGATCTCTCTGGGTCGTGGTCTGGTGCGTTCTGACACCAATGCGATCCTGTTTGATGAACCGTTGACCGTGATTGACCCGCATATGAAGTGGGTTCTGCGCTCGCAGTTGAAGCATCTGCACAAGCAGTTTGGCTTCACCATGGTTTATGTGACCCACGACCAGACCGAGGCTTTGACCTTCGCGGATAAAGTTGTGGTGATGTATGGCGGCGAAGTTGTGCAGATTGGAACGCCTGATGAGCTGTTCCGCAAACCTCAGCACACCTTTGTTGGCTACTTCATCGGATCTCCGGGCATGAACATCCTGCCGTGCGAGGTGGATGGAAACATAGCGCGTGTTGGTGGGCACAGTGTGCCGCTGCCATGCGGTCTTGATCCGAAGAAAGTGGCCCAGAAAACCGAGGTTGGTATCCGCCCTGAGTTTGTGAAACTCGGTGGTGCCGGAGAAGGCCTGCCGTTGAAAGTCAACGCTGTTGAAGACATTGGCCGCTACCGCATTCTGCGTGGTGAGATGGAAGGTGTTGCGCTGAATGCCATTGTTGGCGAAGGCATGAGCATTCCGGAAAGCCCGACGGCTCTCTTCGATCCAACACAGACGAACCTTTATGCCGACAGCTGGCTCGTAAGCGAGGGGGCTTGATCCATGGAAAAGACCGTAAACAACAAAGCCTGGTTCATGGTTTTACCGGTTCTTTTGCTGGTGGCCTTTACCGCTGTTATTCCATTGATGACTGTTGTGAACTACGCGTTTCAGGACAGCTTTGGAAACAATCAGTTCTTCTGGGTTGGGATTGAATGGTTTCAGGAACTGCTCAGCTCCGAGCGTTTTCATGACGCTTTGGTCCGCAACCTGATTTTCTCCTTCTCCATTCTTGCAATTGAGATCCCGCTGGGTATCGGCATTGCGCTTTGTATGCCTAAAAAAGGCTGGGGCGTTCCGGTTTGCCTGGTGTTGATGGCGCTGCCGCTGCTGGTGCCGTGGAACGTGGTTGGTACCATCTGGCAGGTGTTTGGCCGTGCCGACATTGGTCTGCTGGGCTACTTCCTGAACTCTCTTGGCATCAACTACAACTACACGCAGGACCCTGTTGCTGCATGGGCCACCGTGATTGTTATGGATGTGTGGCACTGGACCAGCCTTGTTGTGCTGCTGTGCTATGCGGGTCTGGTTTCCATTCCTGAGGCTTACTATCAGGCTGCTCGTATTGATGGGGCGTCCCGCTGGGCGGTGTTCCGTTACATCCAGCTGCCAAAGATGCACAGTGTGTTGCTGATTGCGGTTCTGCTGCGCTTCATGGACAGCTTCATGATTTACACCGAGCCGTTTGTTGTAACAGGTGGCGGACCGGGTAACTCCACGACATTCCTGAGTATTGACCTTGTGAAGATGGCGATTGGTCAGTTTGACCTTGGCCCAGCTGCAGCAATGTCACTCGTCTACTTCCTCATCATCCTGCTGTTCTCATGGGTGTTCTACACCGTGATGAACAATGCTGGGACTGAGAAGAAACATTACGCAGGCGAGGAGTAAGCACCATGTCGACAACAACTGGAACTGCAGTCATTGATGGTGGTGTTGCTGCTGGTGGACAAGCTCCACGCAGCCGGACCCGCGCAAAGGCACAGAGAACCGGAAGCCGCTATGCTTTCCTCGTTCCGACTTTGTACATCACGTTTTTGATGCTGCCGATTTACTGGCTCTTCAATATGAGCCTGAAGACCAACCAGGAGATCCTGAGCAAGTTCACCTTGTGGCCGGATGAGCCGACGCTTGCCAACTACATGGTGATCTTTACAGACCCAAGCTGGTACAACGGCTATATCAACTCCATCACCTATGTGGCGCTCAATACGGTTATCTCCGTGGCGGTTGCGTTGCCAGCGGCCTATGCGTTCTCACGCTATAAGTTTCTGGGTGACAAGCATCTGTTCTTCTGGCTGCTGACAAACCGTATGGCACCACCGGCGGTGTTCGCGCTGCCGTTCTTCCAGCTCTATTCCGCTTTCGGTTTGATCGACACGCACCTTGCAGTGGCTCTGGCGCACTGTCTGTTTAACGTGCCGCTGGCTGTGTGGATTCTGGAAGGCTTTATGTCTGGTGTTCCGAAAGAGATCGACGAGACTGCTTACATCGACGGCTACTCCTTCCCGAAATTCTTCGGCAAGATCTTCATGCCTTTGATTGCAAGCGGTATCGGTGTGGCAGCGTTCTTCTGCTTCATGTTCTCTTGGGTGGAATTGCTGATTGCCCGTACGCTGACCACAACTGCGGCTAAACCGATTGCGGCGACGATGACCCGTACGGTTTCAGCTTCCGGTATGGATTGGGGTGTACTTGCAGCGGCAGGAATTCTGACAATTATTCCGGGTGCGCTGGTGATCTACTTCGTACGTAACTACATCGCTAAGGGCTTTGCCCTGGGCCGCGTTTAACAGGGAAGCGATCATGGATTTTTCTTGGATGGCCTGGACGTCGCCGACTGCGATTTTCTTCATCACCATTGGCCTGCTGATCTCCAGCATGGCGGTTTGGGAATGGTTTGTGCCGGGGGGAAGCCCGCGGCACGGGATTTTGAGATTTGAGACAACACGCGGTGACCGCTTGTTTGTTTCGCTGCTGGGCAGTGCGTTTATCTGCCTGTTTTGGCTTGGGTTTGTTAGCGCAAACCTTTGGTGGGCTCTGTTGGTCTGTGTGGCATACGCGTTTTGCGTGTTCCGCTGGGTTTAGGATTGAGCTTTTTTCTCCGCACTGATGTTTAGGGGAACTTTCAGTGCAATAAATTATAGTCGGGAGGAATATATATGAGACGTCAGCTATTAGCGTCCGTTGGCTTTGCAGCCATGATTTGCGCATCCAGCTCTGCTTTTGCAGATATGGAAGCCGCGAAGAAGTGGGTGAGCGACGAATTCCAGCCTTCTACTCTTTCTCAGGAAGAGCAGATGAAGGAAATGGACTGGTTCATCAAAGCAGCTGAGCCTTTCAAAGGTATGGAAATCAAAGTGGTTTCCGAAACCATTGCGACCCACGAATACGAAGCGAAGGTACTTGCAAAAGCATTTACCGAAATCACCGGCATTAAAGTTACTCATGACCTGATTGGTGAAGGTGACGTTGTTGAGAAGCTTCAGACCCAGATGCAGTCTGGTGAGAACATCTATGATGCTTACGTCAACGACTCTGACCTGATCGGTACGCACGCTCGCTACAAGCAGGTTCGTAACCTGACTGACTGGATGGCTGGTGAAGGTAAAGCGGTTACTCTGCCAACCCTTGATGTTGAGGACTTTATTGGTCGCTCATTCACCACTGGTCCTGATGGCAAGTTGTACCAGCTTCCAACACAGCAGTTCGCGAACCTTTACTGGTTCCGCTATGACTGGTTCACAAACCCAGACATCAAAGCTCAGTTTAAAGCGAAATACGGCTACGAGCTGGGTGTTCCGGTTAACTGGTCTGCCTATGAGGACATCGCTGAATTCTTCACCAACGACGTGAAAGAAATCAACGGCGAAAAAGTCTATGGCCACATGGACTACGGTAAGAAAGATCCATCCCTGGGTTGGCGCTTTACCGATGCATGGCTCTCCATGGCGGGTGCTGGCGACAAGGGTATCCCGAACGGTCTGCCAGTTGACGAATGGGGCATTCGCGTAAACGGTTGTTCCCCAGCTGGTTCTTCCGTTGAGCGCGGCGGTGCTACCGATGGTCCTGCAGCGGTTTACTCCATCACCAAGTACATCGAGTGGCTGAAGAAGTACGCTCCGGCTGAAGCACCTGGCATGGTGTTCTCTGAAGCTGGTCCGGTTCCGGCACAGGGTTCTGTTGCTCAGCAGATCTTCTGGTACACCGCGTTCACCGCAGACATGGTGAAAGAGGGTATTCCAGTTGTGAACGCAGACGGCACTCCTAAGTGGCGTATGGCTCCTTCTCCGAAGGGTGCTTACTGGGAAGAAGGCATGAAGCTGGGTTATCAGGACGCTGGTTCCTGGACTCTGATGAAGTCTACCCCGGAAGATCGTGCAAAAGCTGCATGGCTTTACGCTCAGTTTACTGTTGCGAAGACAACTTCTTTGAAGAAGTCTCACGTTGGTCTGACCTTCGTACGTGACAGTGACGTTCGTGATGCGTCCTTCACAGAGCGTGCACCTAATCTGGGTGGTCTGGTAGAATTCTACCGTTCCCCAGCTCGTGTACAGTGGACCCCAACCGGTACCAACGTTCCTGATTATCCAAAGCTGGCTCAGCTGTGGTGGCAGAACATTGGTGATGCATCCTCAGGCGCGAAAACTCCTCAGGAAGCTATGACTGCTCTTGCGGCTGCTCAGGACAAAGTTCTGAAGCGTCTTGAGCGTGCTGGTGTTCAGGGCGAGTGTGGTCCTAAGCTCAACGAAGTTAAGGATCGCGACTTCTGGCTGAACCAGCCAGGCGCACCGAAAGCCAAACTGGCTAACGAGAAACCAACTCCGATCACCGTCGATTATGACGAGCTGATCAAGAGCTGGGCAGACGCTTCCAAGTAAGCGTCGTTTACGGGCGTATCCTTGTCCGAAAACCGGTATCCACTTTTCGGGGATACACTTCCAAGACTAAACGAGAAAGCCGGGGCATCTGCTCCGGCTTTTTTGTTTTGGGGAATGAACTCTGAGATACAGCTCCGACCAAGGTGGTTGTTTCGAGCACTGGTTGCAGTGTGGTAGGTGGGGCTCGCGATGTCTTGGTCAGATTGAAGGGGGCTGCTGTTGTGAAGTGTCTAAGGATCTATGCAACGCCGGATGGGGAATCGCATTTTGGTGAGGTTGAGATACCGACGCAGAAAGTGTCGGTGCATCCCGATGCTGCACCGTTTGATGTGACTGCCAGCTATCCGGCCTCACGTGTTCGTTTCTCCCACATTCCAGCAGGTATGCGTCAGGTGGAATGGCATACGGTTCCTGATCGGGTTTTGACCGTGAGACTTGATGGCTCAGTGGAGTACGAGACCAGTGACGGGGAAGTTCGAACCGTCGGGGCTGGGGAGTTTGTGCTTATTGAGGATACGCATGGCAAAGGCCACCTTTCGCGCCATTCTCCAGATGCCCAAACTGTGCTCTGGATCTCCCTGCTTAGCGGCTTGGATGAGCCGCTGTAGGCGAGTTTCTCTTCTTCAATTCCGCATATTGGAATTGTATTTTACAACTAGAATTCCTGCCGTGCCCTGTTAAACTACGTGGAATTGCGAGTAATTGTGCAGCGCGGGAGTGCGCTTTGCCTTAGGGAGTTTCGAGTGTCTTCTTCATTTAAATCATCTGGTCAGGTTTCCTATGAGTTGCGTGGTGATGTTGCGGTCATGACCGTGAGCAATGCGCCGGTGAATGCGTTGTCTCTGGCGATCCGGCAGGATTTGGTTGCGCGTATCAAGCAGTTTGAAGAAGACGATGCGGCGAAGGCTGCGGTAATTGTTGGCGCTGGCAAGGTGTTCATTGCGGGGGCGGACATTCGCGAGTTCAAGCGTCCTGCCACTGAGCCGCATCTGCCTGATGTGATTGATGGCATTGAAGCCTGCTCGAAACCTGTGATTGCTGCCATTCATGGTGTTGCGCTGGGCGGCGGGCTTGAGGTTGCACTGGGTTGTCATTTCCGCGTTGGGGTAAAGGGCGCCAAGTTTGGTCTGCCAGAAGTGCATCTGGGTATCATTCCGGGTGCAGGCGGCACGCAGCGTCTGCCACGTTTGGCTGGCTTTGAGACAGCGCTAGAGATGATCCCGAGTGGTGCGCAGGTTGGAGCGGATGCTGCCAAAGCTGCGGGTATTCTGGATGAGGTGAGCGAGGAAGCTGATGCGGTTGCTGCTGGCCTCTCCTTTGCACGGTCTGTGATTGATAACGGGACGCCGTTGCGCCGTTGCTCTGAGTTGGTTGCTGCGGCTGTTGAGCCGAAAGTGTTTGCGGAGGCTAAGGCTGCGGTTGCCAAACGGGCACGTGGTCAGAAGTCGCCGGTGGTATGCGTTGAAGCCATTGAAGTTGCCAGTCAAACCAGCTTTGCAGATGGCATGGCGAAAGAGCGTGAGATGTTTATGGAGCTGAAAAACTCAGCTCAGCACCGCGCTTTATCGCATGCCTTCTTTGCGGATCGGGCCCTTGGTAAGCTTCCTGAGATTAAAGGCATCGCTCCACGTGAGTTGAAGTCTATCGGTGTGATTGGTGGCGGTACCATGGGCGCTGGCATTGCGACTGGTGCGCTGATGAATGGGCTTGCTGTTACGCTGATTGAGCGGGATGATGATGCTCTTGGTCGCGCGAAGGCGACAATTGCGAAGAATGTTGGCGGAGCCGTTAAGAAGGGCAAGCTTTCAGTTGAGCAGGAACAACGGATCTTTGCGGAAGCCCTGTCTTTGAGCACGGACTATGCTTCACTCTCTGACGTGGATCTGGTTGTTGAAGCGGTGTTTGAAGACATCGACGTGAAGAAGCAGGTTTTTGAGAAGCTGGATGCTGTTTGTAAGGACGGCGCTGTTTTGGCGACGAACACGTCTTATCTGGATGTGAATGCTATTGCTGCTGTGACCAAGCGCCCGCAGGATGTGATTGGCCTGCACTTCTTCTCTCCGGCGCATATTATGAAACTGCTGGAAGTGGTGGTCGCGGACAAGACGGCTCCGGATGTGATCGCGACAGGTTTCCAGCTTGGAAAAATCATGCGCAAGGTCGCTGTTCGGGCTGGTGTTTGTGATGGCTTCATCGGCAACCGCATTCTTGCGACTTATCGCGCAGCAGCAGATGCTGTGGTGGTGGATGGATCAACGCCGTTTGAGGTGGATGACGTGATGCTGGAATTCGGCTTCCCGATGGGGCCGTATGCCGTCGCTGATCTGGCGGGCCTCGATATCGGTTGGGCGACCCGCAAGCGGAAAGCGCCAACACGCGATCCACGTGAACGGTATTTCACATTTGCAGACCGCATGTGTGAGCAAGGCTGGTTTGGACAAAAAACCAGCAAGGGCTACTACGTTTATGAGGAAGGCGCGCGGAAAGGCACGCCAAACCCGGCTGTTCTCGAAATTCTGACCGATGAACGCAAAGAAAAACATATCAACGCACAAAACCTTTCAAAAGAGCAGATCCTTGATCGGTACATGGCAGCCATGGTGAATGAGGCTGCAAAGGTGGTTGAGGAAGGCATTGCTTTACGCCCGCTGGACGTGGATATGACGCTGATCTACGGCTATGGTTTCCCGCGTTGGCGTGGTGGCCCGATGCAGTATGCGGATGAGATTGGGCTTGAGAAAATCCTCAATAATATCAAGGCGTATGCGCAGGAAGATGCTTACTTCTGGCAGCCTGCGAAGTTGCTTGAGGAGATGGTTGCCACTGGCAAGACCTTTGCTGAGCTGAATGCTGAGCGGGGGAATAACCCAGCAGCTAAAAAGCACGAGAACGCTTGATTCTCTTCAGTTGCATCGCCATCTTTTAGTGGTGTACCCTTGGGGTAGCTCCAAAACAGCGCACATAGCAACGGTGCTGTTTTGGATGTTTATTTGCGTATCTTGAACCGAAAGCCGACGCTCGTTTTTTGGAAGATATGCCCGTTGGAGATGGTGATGCTGAAGCTTCTGGAATATGTGACCGAACGAGCAATTGCGCTTTTGTTTGCTCTGGGTGTGTTGGCATTTGTCCTCCTCGTCTTTGGATTTGTGTCCGGGTTGATGTTGGCGATAATTGCCGTGGTTATCCCCCTTGTCCTTATCAAGATCCTGTTTGCGAAGAAGAAACCTAAGATCACCTACCACTATGAGCGTAAAGACTAAGAGATCGGGAAGTTTTTGACCTCGTTCTCCCCCCAGGTTTCCATTGCTTGAAGGACTGGCTGCAGGGATCTGCCCTTTTCTGACAAGGAGTATTCCACATGCGGTGGAACCACTTCCATCACTTTTCGGTCTACAATTCCATCCTCTTCCAAAGAGCGAAGCTGTGCCGTTAGCAGGCGTTGTGAGACGCCTGGCAATCTGCGTTTTAGCTCGTTGAAACGACAAGGTGCAGGCAAAAGCTCGTATATTATCAATGGCTTCCACTTGCCGTTCAAAACGGTAAGCGTGCGGCGTACAGGGCAGGTTTCATAACCGATGAATGCTCCGCTCGGTGTGTCTTTACTGTCATCGCTCATGGTATGCAGTACCCTTTTGTATACTAGCTGCTAAAATAGTGCGTACTAGACGTTATGCTTCTTTGCTTTCATATGGGGTTTGCCTAATGAAAACAAGGGAAACACACCAATGAACAAACTGAAGCTCGCTGTAGCAACCGCAGCTCTAGCCCTCTCTACTGCCATTGCAGGTGCCACTGAAGCCACCGACCTCCTGAGCAAGTTTTATGAGGTTGCGGACAGCCGCCCGTTTGATCGTGCGGAGCTGGCAAAGTTTTATGCGGACGACATGGTAGATCACAACAATCATGGCAACCAGAACGCCAAGCAGACTGCGCTCGACACTTATACTGCTCTGGCAGCTGGCGCACCGGACTCTCGCCATGAACTTGGTATGGTTGAGCCAATCGGTGACGATAAGGTGCTGATCTACTGGCGTTATAAAGGCACTAACACTGATGGGCTGTTTGGTGCTGAAGCTAATGGTAATGCCTTTGATATTGCTGGTTTTGAGGTTTATCGCGTTGAAAACGGCACGATCCACGAGTTCTGGCATGTTGAAGAACTTAGCTCGTTGAGCGCCCAGCTTGCTACAAAGAAGTGAGCATAAGAGCCCGGCGAAGTGATTTGCCGGGCTTTCTTATTATTCAGTATCTGAGCAAGTTTGCTTTCAAACCGGTATAAATATCTGGCGCACTTCCGAGCTTCTTGCCACTGGGGCGTCGTCTGTGTGGAGTGTCTGGTATCTATGGGGATCGTCGGAGTAGGCTTTGCCAGCGCCGTGATAGCCAGCGACTTCCGGGTTTTCAAAGCCTGCGCTCTTCAGTTCATTTGCGAATGATTGCGCAAAGGGGAAGACTCTGGTCCCATCGATTTCTGGGTTTTCTGGTGCGTCTATGATGCCTGGCTCGGATGAGAGTTTCAGCTCTTCCGGGTCAAATGACTCTGGTTCGGTTGCATCTGCGCTGTAGCAGCTTTCGACGCGGATATCGGTGAAGGATTTATCCAGCCCGCCTTTAGAGAGTTGCTCCGCGAGCCCTTTTGAGGAGACGGTCTCATAGCCTTCCTCACTGGAGCTAAACTTGCTGGAGATTTCGTTAGAGCCATTAGAGCCATGGCCGAGTACATAGATTTTGTTTTCACCATTCTTCAACGTACCAAGAATGCCGGTTTTCTCATTGCTGATAATGTCTGCCTGTTGCAGAACCTCTGCTTCAAAGGAGTAGTTTTGTGCCAGCTTCAGCATGTCTTTGTAGGCATCTGATGATACAAAATCTAAGAGTTCAAATCCCTCAAGGTTTAGCTCTGAGATGACTGCATTTGCTTTTCCGCGTATGTCACTGGCCTCAGCCTGGTTCTTTTCTACCAGCTGCTGTTTGAGCGTTTCCAGCTTAGATTTGGTTGCATCATTCGCCACGATGATATGGCGTGGCTCCTTGCCAGCGGTACTGCGGGCTTGATTGGTGCCTGCGGCGAAACGTAAGACATCCTCTGATGCTAAGGGGGCGTAGTAGAAGCCCGTCTTGTGTTCCGGTTCTGCCTTTAAGGCAGAATCATTCAAGCTTGAGGGTTGCGTGCTTTTAGTATTAACTTGCGTGAGGCTTGCGTTGTTTTCAATTTGAACAGTTGATTGTGTTGTGTTTACATTGGATATTGGCATGAGGCCACCGTGTTTATTGAGAATCAATAGTAACTGGTGGTTGTATTGTTGCGATTTAGTTTGGTTTATGGCTGTATTGTTTGATACAGCACGCATAGATTGTTTGTAGGTAGTAATATCTACTGACTCTGAGTTGCTTTGTAGGGTCGTCGGCTTTGCGTTGTTGCCTTGAAACAGCACAAAGCCCGGCAGATTTCTCGACCGGGCTTTGTTGTCTTCTAAATTCCAATCGGCTAGTTCAGCTGAGTTGCGTCACCTATGGAGAAGAAGAGGGTTTCGCCGTTTGCATCGTCCACGCCATCATTGTCGGTGGAGATGAGGATGCGGCCATCTTTGGTGATTGCCAGACCTTCAACCTTGTCCGGTGTCCAGCCGTTGGTTGCGGACATGGCTGGGAGAAGATCGAGAGCTACCTTCTTGGTCAGTACTGGCAGCTCAGCGCCATGGGGGGCAGGGGTGACACCTTCCAGAGAGATCACAGTAACCTGCTTGATGGCTGCTTCTTTGCCGCCTTTGTTGTCGCGCTCTAGAACCGCGAATTTGCCGTGGCCGAGAGATGTGATTTCGGAAAGGCCGACCCAACCACCGGCTGAGCTGCGCGGTGTATCCAGCGGGTAGTGCACAAAGCCCCAGCTCTCATCAGCAGGGTTGTAGATGCCGATCTTGGTCATGCCCTTTGGATCGTCGTTCCACTCACGCTGCACAGCAACTGCAACGAGGGTTTTTCCGTTCATCTCAAACTCGGTCACACCTTCCAGAGAGAAGCGTTTTGCTTGAGCGATGAGACTCTCTGGTAGTTTGATCTCTTTTTCGATGACACCATTTGCAGATGCCTGAAGCAGGAAGTGCTCCATTTCCTTCTTCGCGTTGCCTTCAGATGCCAACCAGAAACCGCCGTCTTTGCGCAGGGCGATGCCTTCGAGGTCGTATCTCTTGGCGGTGCCGCCGGTCAGACCCATATGGCCTGTGATTTCAACTGGTTGTTTGGAAACGTCCAGTGTGAAGATACGGGCGTTGTCGTAGAAGCTGTCTGAGACGGCATAGAGTTTGTTGGCGTCGGTTTTGTCTGCCACCATGCCAGAGATTGCGCCCCAGCCGATTGGTGCGTTGGTTTCCGGATCGATGTTGGAAGCCAGCTGCGGGTACTCAGCAGAGGTCGCGCCAAACTCATAGAGCCCGACATGGGCGCGGACTTTATCCTTTATGTTGTCCTTCTCGTTAGCGACAACGAAGAGGTTCCGGGCAGGGATTGCCAGCAGGCCTTCAGGGCCAATGTGAGTTGGCAGGAACTGCACGAATTCTGGTTCAGAGCCAGTGTCTCGGTACACCGCTACGAAGTTTCCGCGCTCGGAGTTTACGAAGATCAGGGTCTCGCCGCCGAACTTACCAACGGTTACGCCTTCTGGCTCAGTGCCCTTCTTGTGCGCACGCTTGGCCGGGTAATGCCCGTGCGACATGCCTAGGTGTTCCATCTGGTTGCCGCTGTCGAACTCGATGGTGCCGTCTTTGTTCCAGATGGTAAACCCACGAGACCCACCTTTGTAATCCCCTTCGTTTGCTGTCACGAAGCGATTGTCGTCAATCCACGCCACAGCATCCGGTTCACGGGGAATATCTACCTTTGAGCCAGACGCATCAGAAATGCGGGCTTTCTTGACCGGCACGTTTTGAGCTGTCGCGGTACCAGCGGAAAAGTGGTTGGTGATCTTGCCGGAAGCTAGGTCAACGATCACAAGGTGGTTGTTTTCCTGAAGTGTAACAACGGCTTGGTTGTTGCCGTTGATGGAAACAAACTCTGGTTCAGGATCGTCTCCGCCTTCAGCTGCTAGGCCTGTCATTTCCACGATGCGCACGGCATCGCAGTTTTTCGGCATGCCGTTCTGGTCCAGATCGAAGATAGTAAGGAAACCTGCTGGCATCTGCGGCAGAGCGCCATCGTTCAGGTCTTCGTCACGCTCATTTTCAATGGCAATTGCGAGAAACTTGCCGTCTTTGGACACTGCAACGGAGTCTGGTTGGCCTTTGACATCGCACTTCGCAACAATCTGTTTTGTTGCTGTGTCGATGACAGCGACATAGCCAGACGGCTCGATGTAGCTCTTAGAGGTGTTGACGCCTGCGAACGTGTAATTACCTGATATTGCAACAGAAGTCGGCTCGCCGCCTAGTGCGGTGCGGCCTGTTGGTTTTGGCTGTGCGGGATTGGTTGCATCAAGAAAGACGATTGCTTCCTGTGGTCCATCGGTGAACGCAAGGGTCTTGCCGTCTTCAGATGCAGCAATGATTTCAGCCACGGTTTCGGATTTGCGGTCTACGCCTTCCGCCAGTGTTTCATAAACTGGCATGGTCGCGATGCGTTTAAAGAACTTTGCTTCAGATGCATTTGCAGCAGAAAGACCAGCTGCCAACATAGCAACGGAAATGCCGCCCAAGAGTGAAGTGCGAAGAACGCGCATGAAAATCCCCTGTCAGAATAGTTTTGCGGTTAAGTGCTTTCTGGTTAGGGGCCCCGCATGGCAGGCCTATGAATGTTTGTTGAAGCTTTGATGACGAGATGCGAAAGCCCTTAAGGCGTTGTTGGTTCTATGCCGTCGATGGCGTCTATGAAGGGTTGTTTGGGTTTTTGGATGAAGCTTTTGTCGTGCATTTGGGCGGACTTTATGCGGTCTAAACGGAAGGTGCGGACGGCATCGCGAAGGTGGTCCCAGGCCATAATGTACCAAACAGGGTAGCTCAGGAAGAGGTAGTGCGGCTCGATGGTTCGGTGGGATAGCTTGCCGTTCTGATCGCTGTACTCGATGTCAATGTACTTGCTCATCAAGAAGGCTTCGTTGACAGGGCTTATTGCTTCGCTGTCAAATTCCTCAAAAGATCCAAAGACATAAAGAGAGGCTGTTTCACCAATCCAGATGCGGGACTTCAATGTATCGACGCGAGAGCGCAGCTCTGGAGAGAAGGAGGCTATCAGCTTACGGCGGATCGGCTTCAGGCTGGCGAGCAGGAGAGGGGAGCGCATGTTTTCTGCGATGGCGAGGCTGATAAGGAGGTCTATCGCCTCTTTATACTCCAACTTAAGCCGACCGATACCCCAGCGAGATTGAAGCCGGATACCGCCTCCGCGACCTTTATCCGCTTCAATGGGTAAACCCCGCTCGCGGAGCAGTTCCAGATCCCGGAACAGCGTTCTCTGAGAGATCCCGAGTTCATTTGCCAGATCATGCGTTGTCGGGCACTCATCAGATTTGAGCAGCGCTTCAATTTGTTCAAGCCTATCAAGGCGTTTTAGGGCTGTTGCTCTGGTTGCTCGGCTTCTTTCATTGTTCATCAAAGAAATATGACGTTAAATGACATATATGTCCATACAAACTGGTCATCCGAATTTTTAAGGAAAGTAATGATGACCAACCAAGTGATTGAGTTTGCGCCTTTTCATCTTGCTGAGGGCAAGAGTGAAAGTGATCTTGTTGCTGCTTCTGAGCGGTTTCAGACTGAGTTTTTGAATGAGCACAAAGGGTTTGTGCGCCGTTCTTTGGTGAAGCATGAGGATGGCGCTTATGCTGATATTGTTGTCTGGGCAGACAGCAGTGCCAGTGAGAAAGCTTTTGCTGCTGCTGGCAAACATGAAGCAGGGCAGTCGTACTTCTCTATGATTGATATGAGCCGTGAGCATCAGCCACGTAAAGCTGGTGCAATGGAATTCTTTAGTGTGGTGGGTACTTATGGCTGAGCCTTTTAAAGAGGTCTTCAATCAAGCATCAATTGAACGGATGGCCTCTGCTTTGGCAGGGGTTCATCCCTCATTTATTGCTTCTCGTTTCACAGTTGAAGCCCTGGATGGATTGAGTGAGTTGGAGCTGAAAGAGCGCTCGCTCCATCTGGCGCGTTGCCTGCGCCGTTATCTTCCTGAGGATTATAGCGAAGCGCTGCGGGTTATGATGGCGACGCTCTCTGCTCCATTGGCTATGGAGGATGAGCCAGTCTGGGAGAATGATGGAAGCGGGCTTTCCGGCTTCGTCACAATGCCATTCTCCGATTACGTGTTGCTTTATGGCCTAGAGAAATTTGAGCTCTCTATGGCTGCTATGAAAGAGATGACGCGTCGCTTTTCAGCTGAGTTTGCTATTCGTCCATTTATTGAACGCTATGAAGAGGAGGCGATGACGCTTCTTGCTGAGTGGGCTGAGGATGAATGTGCGCACGTGCGGCGGCTTGTTTCTGAAGGAACACGACCAAGGTTGCCATGGGGACAGCGATTGAAGGGCTTTATCGAGAGCCCTGATAAGTGCCTGCCATTGCTAGAGAAGCTTAAAGATGATGAGACTGAGTATGTGCGTCGGTCTGTTGCCAATCATCTGAATGATATTTCCAAGGATCACCCTGATTTAACTGCTGAGGTTTGTCGGCGCTGGCTCGAGCAATCAACCGAGCAGAGATTGCGGTTGGTAAGGCATGCGTTGCGAAGCAATGTGAAGGCTGCTCATCTGCCGAGCCTTGCTGTGCTTGGGTATGATGCAGAGCATACGCGTGTGGTGCGCAGTGCCTTGGATACTGATCGGGTGGTCTATGGATCAGGGTTGACCTTTTCTGCAGAGATAAGCAATGCCGCTGAGAAGGCAGTTCCGTTTATGCTCGACTTTGTCATCTTCCATCGCAAAGCGAATGGGACGCTAGCCCCAAAGGTGTTCAAGTGGCGGAGAGGCGAGTTGAGCGCTGGGCAGACGCTTCGTGTTTCAGGCAAACACAGCATTCGGCCAATCACAACACGTCGATATTATGAGGGAGAACATCGGCTGGCAGTGTTGCTTAACGGAGTTGAGACGCCGATTGGGTCCTTTGAATTGGTTGGTGTTGAAGAGGTGGTTGCTTAACTGCCGAATGAGCAGGCCTTGACACAGTGTGATAATAGATTATCTAAAATGACAATTTATTATTTGTATGTTGAGGGCATCATGCGTTTAGAAGGACATCTTGGACTTTCTACCCTTGTGAAGACATTTCCCTATCGGATTTGTCTTACATGGGCGGGTGTTCTTGCAGAGAATTTCTTGATGGCACTGATCCCGTTGCTCATCGGGTTTGCCATTGATGACCTGCTTCAAGGGGCATTCGACCATGTCATTGTAATGGGTGGTGTTCTTGTTGGGCTGACGGTGATCGCAGTAGCGCGCCGGATTTACGATACCCGCGCCTATGGCACAATCCGGCTCCACTTGGGGGCGGAGTTGGATCAGAGGCACCAGACTAAGCCGGTTTCGAAACGAGCGGCGCGGTTGAGTATGAGCAGAGAGCTGGTGGACTATCTGGAGGAGGAAGTACCTGAAGTGCTTTCAGCTGTTATCCAGATTATTGTCGCTCTCGTGGTGCTTGCAGGGTTCCATTTGTGGTTGTCAGCGTCGGCGTTTACTGTCGTCGTTCTGATGCTGCTTACTTACTCGGCATTTAACAGTCGGTTTTATTTGCTCAATTCCGCCCTGAATGCAGAGACAGAGAACCAGGTGCATGTGCTTGAGAGAGGGAGTCGGCGTGGTGTCTGGAGACATCTGCGTGCGCTAAGAATGCATGAAGTTCGTCTTTCTGACACGGAAGCCATCGTTTATGGTGTGATTTTCCTGTTTCAGATTGCGTTTATTGTGTCCAATTTGATCCTGGCGGCTGGATTGCCTGACATGAGTACAGGCATGATATTTTCCATCGTGGCTTACTCATGGGAGTTCGTGGAGGCGGCCATTATGCTGCCTATGACGATGCAAAGCCTGACACGCCTGAATGAGATCACTGCGCGTATAAATAATGTAGAAGAAGAGTAATTAGGGTGGGAAGAGCTGGCGTTGTGACCAGCTCTTAAAGTCGCGCGATCAGATCAGCGATGGTTTGACAGGCGCGGACGTGCGCCATTGGCGATTTTGCGCAGGCCCTTGAAGTCCAGAACGGCAATCTTATGTTTGCCAATAAGCTTTACAGCGCCTTCCTTCTCCAAGCTCTTTAGAACACGGCTTACGGTCTCAGCACGCAGGCCGAGATAGTCAGCAATGGATTGTCGGGAGATTGGCAGAGTGAACTCTTCCACAAAGCGTGGAATGCTCATGCGGTTGCGTAGCTCAAAGATAAAGGAAGCCATGCGCTCTGTTGGGGTTTTCTTGCCCAGATCAGAGGAATGGTCGAACTGCTGGTGCATGATATCAGTCGCGCGGCGCCAGTAGATGCGGCGCAGGTTGGAGTCCAGCAACAACAATTCTTCGAAGACATTGCGTGGAACCAGTTTCACTGAAGTTGGCGCAAGAGCGACGACTTCACCAGATGCGTGACGGTCTGCACGGTTCATGTCCAGATACTCACCTGGGAAGCGAAGTGTGAGTAGGGAGCGGCGTCCATCACTTAAGTGGCTCTCAACAGCGATCACACCATTGAGAACTGCGAATACAACAGGTTCCGGAAAGTCTTCTGGCGCCAGTTGATCACCCTCGTTCAGCTCGATGGTTCTGGCGGCACGTAATTCTGCTTTTTCGAAATGAAGATGCATTGGGCGACAGAGACATTCCTCGCCCTTAAAACCGCAGGTTTCCTGAACACATTCAAAAGAAAGATGGTCAGGTGATGACGCTATCTTTGGAGGGGTTGTCCCCGACATGCGTTAAGCTCCCCGCTTATTACGTGATTTGGCGTAAAGTCCCCTGTAGTCAAGGACATTGATATAAATCAATATTCCAAGGATTACTTTTATTCAACATTTTGTTACCGGATGAAGGTGAAAAAATATCATTCTTTAGAACTCCTAGATCTGACTTCTGATTGCAATCAATGAAAGGAGTTCAACCCCATGCAGAAATAATGCGTATTCGGGGATCGATGCTGCCTGACAACGAATCTTGTTAGTATCATCCCAGCCAAACTGGGGGTAACAATGCGCCTTCTCGTCAGTATGTCGATTGCTTTGATGACAAGCACTGCGGCATTCGCAACAGATTTAGGGCCTGTTGCAAAGATAGAGCAGAAACCTGCTCTTGTAGAACTGGGAAAACGCTTATTTTATGATAGCCGTTTGTCTGGTGACACCAACCTTAGCTGTTCAACATGTCATGATCCAGCTAAGGGGTTCACAGACGGCGAAAAGCTTTCTACTGCATATACAGGTACAGAAGGTTTCCGTAACACGCCAACACTGGCGAATGTCGGACACCGGGCAGCCTGGATGCATGATGGCCGTTTAGGTACAAACCTGAACGATGTCTCTCGTGGTATGATCACAGAGACCTACATCATGAACATGGATATGCGCATCATGCAGGAGCGCATGAAGCAAGATCCTGTTTACGTTGAAATGTTTAAAGCTGCGGGTAAGGGCGAACCATCTAACGGTGGTGCTCGTGGTGCTTTAGAAGCATTCCTTAAATCCATTACATCTCAAGGTTCCGCGTTTGATCGTGGTGAGCTGACCGTGGCTGAGAGACGCGGTTATGAACTCTTCATGGGCAAAGCAGGATGTTCTTCCTGTCACTCCGGCAACCGCTTCACAGATGATCAGCCATACAATATCGGTGTTCCTAACAACCCTGATATCTGGTCCGATCCTCTGCGTCACATTACCTATGTGACCTACGCGAAGTTCATGGGCGTTAACAACTACATGAACCTGCGTGAAGATCAGGGTGCATTCATCCGGGATCATAAAGAAGAGAACAAGCGTTCCTTCCTGACCCCAACTCTTCGTGAGCTGACTTATACCGCGCCTTACATGCACAACGGCATGCTGGCGACTCTTGAAGACGTTGTAGAATTCTACAACCAGGGTGGCGGTGATGATGTCAACAAAGACTCACGTCTGAAGCCTCTCAACCTGAAGAACAGCGAAAAGGCCAATCTGGTTGCGTTCTTGAAGAGCTTGTCTGGCGACAGCTTCGATACTCCTGAATATGTTTGGACAGCCGACGACTACTCTTATGAGTTGATCGAAGACTGGAAAAACAAGAAGAACTAGGGGGCTGCTAAAATGACAACATTCAAAAAAACCATTAGTGTGATTGCACTTGCTGGTGTTTCCATTGTTGCAGTTGCAGCTGGTGTTCAAGCGGCTGAAAAACGCCCGGCAGAACTGGCTCCTTTGGGTGAGCCTCCTTCTCCGCCAGATAACCCAATGACACCTGAAAAGGTAGAGTTGGGTAAGCTCCTGTTCTTCGATCCACGTCTGTCCGGTAACGGTGCAATGCCATGTTCGGCATGTCACTTGCCTGAGCTTGGCTGGGACTTCCCAGACAAGATCTCTCTGGGCTATCCGGGTACAGTTCACTGGCGTAACTCACCAACAATCGTGAACAGTGCTTATTACGGTAATCTGTTCTGGACTGGCGTTTCCAAATCTTTGGAAGCTGAAGCTCGTACAGCTGCTCGTGGTGGTGTTGCCGGTAACGGTGAAGACGACATGATGGAAGCGCGCCTTGCGTTTATTCCTGAGTATCGTGAGCGTTTCAACGATGTGTTCGGTACCGAATACCCTCTGATGCGTGACGCTTATATGGCGATTGCTGCATTTGAGCGGTCAATCGTTCAGCGTGATACTCCGTTTGATCTGTACATGCTTGGCGATGACGATGCTCTGAGTGATCAGCAGAAGCGCGGTATGGAACTGTTCACCGGTAAGGCTGGGTGTTCTACCTGTCATGATGGTGCTCTGATCTCCAACCAGAAGTACTACAACCTCGGCGTTCCAGCTTATGACGGTTGGGAAGACGATGAACTTGCGCAAATCACCTTCCGCTTTGAGCTTTATGCAAAAGGCTCCACAGAAGAGAAATACCGCAAGTGGAAGGACGATCCGGGCCTTTACTTCGTGACCAAGCAGAATGCTGACCTCGGCAAGTTCCGTGTGCCTTCTCTGCGTTACACCAAGTACACCGCTCCTTACATGCACAATGGCATGTTGGAAACTCTGGAAGATGTAGTTGAATTCTACAACCAGGGTGGTGGCACTAACGACTGGGCCGCAACGAAAACCGACCTGATCAAACCTCTCGGTCTGACTGACAAAGAGAAAGCTGATCTGGTGGCCTTCGTTGAAAGCTTCACTGGCGAGCGTCTTCTCATGGAAACACCTGATCTTCCTGAGTATGAACCGCTTCCGGCTGTAACGAATTAAGAGGAGATGGAGATGACACATCAACCTAAGTCCGTCTCTCCTGAGATGATTGAGGTCGTGAACGGCCCTGAGGAAATTGCAAAAACTGGCAAGCGTTGTGTGATGACACGCCGTCAGTTCCTGCTGACTTCCGGTATTTCTACCTTCACCGTTATGGTGGCTCTCAAATCTGGTCCTTCTGCTGCGAAGGTGCCTGCGATGGTCTCCACTTATGAGCGCAAGTTCATTTGTAAGCTTTCTGAGCTGAAGGAAGATGAGCCGCTCGACTTCAACTATCCGGACGAAGGCGCTTATTGCGAGTCCATGATTGTTAAGTTGGGTAAGGAAGCTGGTGGCGGTATCGGCTCTGACAAGGACATTGTAGCGTTCAACTATACCTGTACTCACCAGGGTGGTCCGCTGCAGGGTACCTATCAGAAAGGTGATAAGGCTCTGGGTCCATGCCCACTGCACCTGACCACCTTTGACCTAACCCGTCACGGTATCTTTATCTCCGGCCAGGCTTACCAGAGCTTGCCTCAGGTTCTTCTCGAGCTGGACGGCGACGATGTTTACGCTGTTGGTATGTTCGGGCTGATCTATGGCCGCTACGACAATCTCAAAGGGTGAGGAGTAAATCATGTCAACTCCCTACTACATTCCTGGAACAAACATTCCGCTGCCTCCGGTAGATGCTGATGTTCTTTCCACTGCTTGTGATTATTGCATCGTAGCGTGTGGTTATAAGATCTATCGCTGGCCTGTTAAGGCTGGAAAAGTAGGTGGTGAAAAAGCCGCTGAAAACGCCTTTGGCGTAGACTTCCCGGTTGATCCGCTGGGCCCATGGGTTGCTCCAAACCAGTACAACGTTGTGCTGCATAAGGGCGAACCTCACCATGTGATCATCATTCCGGATAAAGATACCAAGCATGTAAACATCAATGGTAACTCTTCCATCCGTGGTGGTGCGCTGGCGAAGAAGGTTTACAACCCTCAGACCCCAACTCGCGACCGTCTGAAGTCACCAATGATCCGTATGTTCGGCACTTTGATGCCGGTCACCTGGGATCTGGCTCTGGAAGTTGCTGCGGAAGTTGGTAAGCACGTTATCAAGAAGCATGGCGAGAACGCTTTCTGCGTGAAAACATTCTCCTACGGCTACATGGAAAACACCTATGCGATTTCCAAGTATGCTCTGCGCTCTGTTAGCACTGCGAACTTCACTTTCCACGACACTCCATCTGATGTGACGTCCACTCCGGGCTTCCGTGATGCAGGTTTCGACAACTTCGGTCCTTCTTATCAGGACTGGAAAGATGCCGAGACTCTGATGATCTGCGGTACCGATCCATACGAGTCCAAGACCATTTTGTTCACTGACTGGATTATGCCAGCCATTCAGAACGGTCAGAAGACAATCTTCATGATTCCGCGTCGTACTGCTGGTGTGGCTTATGCGGAGAAGAATGGTGGTCTGTGGCTCGACATCCAGCCGGGTACTGACCTTCTCGTTGTGAACGCGATTGCTCGCGTGATCATCGAAAACGGTTGGCAGGACGCTGAATGGATCCGCGATTGGGTCAACAACAAGTGGGAGAGCTCCTCAGGCTTCGGTCAGGGTACTCGTAACACTCCATGGCAGTGGCGTACGACCTGGGGCAAATTCCAGACCAAAGGTTACGACGACTTTGTTAAGTGGCTGATGGCTCAGGATGAGTTTGAACCAACAGCAGCTGCTGAAACTGCTCAGATTGATGTAGAGAAAATCTACAAGGCTGCTGAGTGGATGGCTAAACCTCGTGATGATGGCTCCCGTCCTAAGACGTCTATCATGATCGAAAAGGGCTTCTACTGGTCCAACAACACCGGTAACACCAATGCGATTTCATCTCTTGGTATTATCACGGGTTGTGGCGGTCGTCCGGGTCAGGTCATTGGCCGTGCTGGTGGTCACCAGCGTGGTGGTTTGAAGGGTGGGTCTTACCCACGCAACAAGTCTCCTGAGAAGCTGCCAGGCCGTCGTCGTCGCGCAATGGATACCGACCGGTATCTGATGAGTGGTCACACCCGCTTTGCTCACGTGATTGGCAACACCTGGATTCAGTCCATGTGTGGTTCCCAGTCTCTTGCTGCAAAGTTTGAAGAGCTGACCGTTCAGAACCCAAATCAGGTGCGTTCTTACGACAAGCAAACCATCATCGACACTCTGAAAAAGCGTGTAGATAGCGGTGGTATGGTTGTGGTGAACCAGGACATCTACCTCGTAGATCCAATTGGTGCACGTTTCGCAGATATCGTCTTCCCAGCTGCTGGTTGGGGCGAAGATACATTCACCCGTGCAAACGGTGAGCGTCGTCTGCGTCTGTATCCAAAATTCTACGATGCACCGGGTGAAGCGAAACCTGACTGGTGGATTGTTGCGAACCTCGCGAAGAAAATGGGCTTCAAAGGCTACGATTGGAAAGACTCCAACGAGGTACTTGAAGAAGCAGCCCGCTTCTCCCGTGGCAGCCGTAAAGACTTCTTTATGCTGAAGGTTGCTGCTCAGAAGGAAGGCAAGACTCTTCACGAGAAGTTTGCTGAGTTCGGTACTGACGGTATTCAGGGCCCAGTTGTTATGCTCGAAGACGGAACCCTTCAGGGTACCCAGCGCTTGCATGACACAACCCGTGAACTGTCAGCGACTGGTCCAACCGGTTCCAACCGCTACAACAAGAAGCTTACTCACTTCAACTCTCAAACTGGTAAGTGCAACATCCAGAAGAGCCCATGGAGCCTGTTCTCCGATTACTGGGCATGGATGAAGCCGAAGGATGATGAGCTTTGGGTGACTTCCGGTCGTATCAACGAGCGTTGGCAGTCTGGTTATGATGACCGCCGTCGTCCTTACATCGTGCAGCGCTGGCCTGAAAACTGGGTTGAAATCCACCCAGATGATGCGAAAGAGCGCGGTATCGAGAACGGTGACTATGTGATGCTCTTCTCTGACCGTATTCCGGTTCAGACAGACACCACAGTGGGCATCGAAGGCGATGATTTCACCTTTACCAAACTGATGGATGAAGGCCATATTGAGTTGACTGAAGGCGCTATTACTGCGGTAGCAATTGTTACCCCGGCGCTGAAGAAGGGCATGCTTTACATGGACTTCCTGCACACTGCACAGCCAGCAAATGCTCTGTCTGGCCGCGTGGTGGACTGGATCAGCGGTAACTACAACTACAAGATGGGTGTTGGTCGTATCAAGAAGATCGGCACAAGCCCATACAAGGATAGTTTCCGGTCTATGTCTTTCGCACGTCGCGATATTGCATAGGAAATCAGGAGCTGGCGGGGCTACCCCGCCAGTTCTTTTCCGCTTGTGCAAAGGGGCTTACGAGCCTGAGCCGTTTTGCAGAAGTGGGCCTTAAATCAGCTTGTTTTCAACCTGCTTTAAGTTTTTGTTTTGCGTATTCTTGCCCGAAAACCGGAGTCCACTACTCGGGAATACGCTTGAGGAGAAAAGCCAATCATGACGGTTTCCATCAGGCATTTAGATCAGGATTTTGCAGTGGAGCAGAGTGAAGCTACTGAAAAGCTCGTAAAAATCCTGTGTGAGTTGCTTGCAAACGGCGAAGAGCGCGAAAAGTGTTTGTCCGCTCAAATTCTTGGGAAATTTGGCACTTCGACTGCTCAGACAGCACTTGCAGAAGCTCTGCGGGATGAAGATGAAGACGTTCGCAGTGATGCGGTTGAAGCTCTTATCAGTGCAGGCAAGGGCCTGGATGCTGATGTTCTGCTGTGGAGTTTGCAGAACGATCCAGTGCTGGAAGTGAAGCTTTCTGCCATTGACGGACTTGCAATTGTTGGCGGGACAGTTGCGGAAGACTGGCTGACGAAGCTGGCTAAAGACCGTTGCGAAGATGATGTTGCATGGGACGGTTACGGCGCTGAATGGGATGACTGGCTGGATGTGCAGCGAAAGTCCATTCTGGCGCTTGGTACGTTGAAATGTGAAGCATCTGCTGCGGCTTTGTTGGAAGCTGCACGCGATCCATTTGGCCAGGAAGTTTGGCCGGAAGTGACCATGGCGCTTTCTGAAATGGGTGTTGCTGGATTGCTTGAACTGGCATCCCTGGCGACGGACGCTTCTGCTCGCGTGCGTGAACATACGGCTCGGGCGCTTTCCTCAGCGAAGGATGAGCGGGTTGGTGAGATCCTACGCGTTTTGTTCGCAGATGCTGATCCTGATGTGCGTGTTGCTGCAGCTGAAGTGCTGATGGCCCGTGGTGAGGAAGCTGACCTGGCTGTGTTGTTGGCTGACAGCGAACCTCAGATGCGTCGCTTGGCGCTGAAGGCATCTGGCAAACTTTCCTATTCAAAGCTTGAAACGGTTGCTTTTGAAGACGAGGAAGAGACCCTGCGTATTATGGCGCTTGGGCGGATGGCTTCTTCTGATATCGCCAAACCGGATGCGCTGATTGAGCGGATTGAACGCTCTTTGCGCAGTGCGAGTGATGCGTTTGTTGCTGCGCTGGTGCCTGTGCTTGCGAAAGTTGAGACTGAAGCTGCGACAGCTTTGTTGAGCGAGATTGCTGTCCACCGTCAAGAAGAGGCGGTGTTGAAGGCGTTTATCGTGCTTCACGGTGAGAAGCCGAGTGTTGATGGTCTAGCCGTTTTACAGGAGCAGGTGACAAGTGCAGAACAGGAAATCCGTCTTGCTGCTTTGAACTCTCTGGCCAAGCTGGCTGAAGGTGAGGGCGATATTGCGGACAATGCTGCTGTACAACTGGTTTGGGCAGTTTCTGGCAAGCTGATGCCAGAAGCGCATGATCAGGATATTCTCGATAGCGCAAAAGAGAAGGATCCGTCCGATCTCGGTAGCAATGGCAAGGGTGACGGCAAGCAGCCGCGCATTCAGATCGACCGCGAAGGCAATGTGATTGAGCCTCAAGCGCCGAATGAAGTTGTGGTTGAGGAAGATGTTGTAGCCGAAGAGCCTTCTGCTGAAGAGTTGGTTGCCAAGGTCACTGCTGGTGTTGAGCCAGTTGTTGCTGAAGACGTGCCAGAGGGCGCTATTGAGAATGTTGAAGATCTGCCTGACAATGTTGTTGCCTTCCCGGGTTCAACACTTGGTGCGATCCTGAACACTGAGGACGAGATTGAGAAGTTGGCTGAAGAGCCCGTCGATCTTGGCAAGAAGGACATGCACTTCCTTGAGTTGGCAAATGAGCTGATTGAGAAGAAGCGCGTTGTGCCGGGACGCCCAGATGATCCTGCTTTGGACATCCGTCTGCTGGCTCTGCGCATTTGTGGTGATGCGAAGCGTCCAGAACTGATTGATGCGCTGGTGTCAGCTTTGTCTGACCGTCAGATGCAGGTTCGGTTTGCTGCAAGTCAGAGCCTGGTTCATCTGGTTGAAAACGGGCTTGAGCTTTCTGAGGACGCGATCGAGCGTATCTTTGCTTTGCCGCCAGAGAATGATGTTGCTGTGCGTGCGATGCGTGTTGAGCTGCTTGGTACCTCCTCAAATCCAGAAGCAGAGAAGGTTGTGACGGCAGCGCTGAAGGACAAGACCGACGCTGTCTCTGCCTCCGCACTGAAGGTTTTGGCCGGAAAACCTGATGCTAATATTGATGTGCGTAGCTATCTTAAGAGCCCGCGCCGTCGCTTGCGTGTGACTGCTTTGGAGCTTGTGAGTGCAAACTCAGATGTTAGTAATCTGGACGAGATCTTTGAGGCTGCGCAGATGGAAAATGGCGTTCTCATTCCCGGAGCAGCAACGTGTTTGCGTTGCTATGCTCAGGAGAACGTTCTTGGTGCTATGGAGCAATGGCTGGATGGGGACCTTTCCCGCAAGTTGGCGGCTCTTGAAGTGCTGAACAAATACGTGGCTTGAGGTTTCTGCTCTCAAATGAAGCGAAACCAAATCTCGTGATGTGCATCGGTATTTATCTGGTGCTGAATACGTTGTAAGGAAACCTGCTGGCGTTTGCTGGCAGGTTTTCTTTTTTGAGGGGGCATCATGCGATCCAAGACACTTTCTACCGGTTACAAGATGCCAATGCTGGGCCTTGGTACGGTGAACTTTGGAGAGGGTAAGACTTATCCTGCACTTCGTGCGGCATTGAAGGCTGGGTATCGTCACATCGACTGTGCGATGATGTACGACAATGAAGCTGAGATTGGGCAGGCGATTGCTGATGCCATGAAGGAAGAGGGCATCAAGCGCAGTGAACTCTTCATCACCTCCAAGTTATGGAACAGCTTTCACAAGCCAGAAGATGTGAGAGGCGCGCTGGAAAAGACGCTTGCGGATCTTCAGATGGAGTATCTCGATCTTTACCTCATGCACTGGCCTGTGGCGCTGAAGACGGGCGTGAAGAAGCCTACCAGCTCAGCAGATTATTACTCGCTTGAGGACGTGCCGCTGATGGATACATGGCGGGCGTTGGAAGAGTGCTTTGATGATAGTTTGGCGAACACAATCGGTGTTTCAAACTTCAGCACGCATAAGCTGGAAGACCTGATCATGGAAGCGCGGGTTGTTCCGGCTGTTAATCAGGTGGAGTTGCATCCTTTCCTGCAGCAGAATGATCTTCGCTCTTACTGCCTGCACAACAATATTGCGCTGACCGCTTATTCTCCGCTTGGGCGTGGTGTTCCTGCGGATCTAACGGACGCGCAGAAGCAGGATGTTGTTCTCGCCCACCCAGTGATTGAAGAAATTGCCGGGAAGCATGGCGCGACGACATCTCAGGTGGTGCTGAAATGGGCGATCCAGAACGGCGTTATCGTTGTGCCAAAGTCAGGCAACCCTGAGCGTTTGGCGCAGAACCTTGCGGCGTCGGAGTGCGATCTTGATGAGCACGACATGTCCCGCATCGCGCATCTTGATAAGAACCATCGCTTTATTCCAGGCGATGAGTACTTCTTGTCCGGCAGCCCGTACACCTGGGAAACCCTTTGGGACGAGCCGCGTCCTGAATAAGGGCTCTTAAACCCTGAAGCTGGAAGAGTCGCGTACCAACAAATGCGGCTCTACCCGTTCTGTGGTGGTTGGGGTTGGTTCTCCGTCAAGACGTTTGATGAGCAAGTTGGCAACATCTTTGCCGATAGTGCGCGGGTAGCTTTCTACTGAGGTGAGTGCAGGTGTCCACGCTTCGCCTTCTGGTAGGTTGTCGAAGCCGACGACGGCCAAGTCTTCACCGATGTTGCGGCCTGCTTTCTTGAGTTCTGCAGCTGCGCCTACTGAGACAAGGTCATTGTGGCAGAGCAGGGCAGTGAACTCAGTCTTGTTTGAGAGGAGCTGCTGCGCTTTTATGCGTCCACATTCGCGGTCAAAGCCGCATACTTCCACGTGGATATCAGATTCTGGAATGCCTGCTGCTTTTAAGGCGTCGTGGAAGCCGCGTTTGCGTTCTCGACCCGGCATAGTTTCCTGCAGGCCTGCAATCATCGCGAACTTACGGTGGCCTTGCTCAAGCAGATGTTTTGTGGCCAGTTGAGCAGCCTGATAGTTGTTGGACCCAATGTAGTCCATCGCCAGACCTTCAATTTCCCGGCAGAAGGTGACAACGGGAATTCTGCGTGTGTTGGCGATCTCGAAGTCACTTCTTTTCGTGCCTGCGCTTGGGCTGATTGCGATGCCTGCAACGCCATGGCCGATGACTTCCTCAAGCATGGTTTGTTGACGCTTGGTGTCTTCGCCAACATTTGCGATGACCGGCAGGTAGCCGTGCTCTGAGAGAGCTGCTTCTAATGACGTGCAGAACTCAGCGTAAAATGGAATTGAAATATCTGGTACGAGAACACCGACAAGGCGGGAACGGCCAGACCGGAGTTTGGCGGCGTTGTAATCTCTTACAAAGCCCAGCTCTTGCATAGCTTTCTTTACGCGAGCTTTGGTTTCTTCCGTCATGCGACCTGTGTCATTTATGGTATTCGACACAGTCGCAACTGACACGCCCGCCGCTTTCGCAATATCGGACACAGTAACTCTGGATTTTTTTAAAGGCATGAATTTGCTTTATTTATAAAGTAAGTGGAACTCACAGGTAACAATAACACCTGTAGCGAGTGTGTGTGAGCTATATTTTTGTTTTTTCTATGTAAATATTTTTGCGTCTACATCGAAATTAGAAAATTAGCCGGTTAAATACTTCTCCATTTTTCCTGTAAGATGAAATATTTTCAATTACTTGGCGCCCCATCTCTACTCTGGTTTCGCGTGTAGCACTTGCGAGGTGAGGGGTCAGAGTTGTGTATGGTGAGCTGATCAGTTCATTGGGAACGTTGGGTTCATCCGGAAATACGTCCAACGCTGCTGCGCCCAGTTTTCTACTCTCAAGTGCAGTGATCAAATGTTGAGTGTTTACTAATGAACCACGGGCAATGTTTATCAGCAGGCCGTTTGGTCCAAGGGCTTCTAATATATTAATATCTATAATATTTTTTGTGTCAGGACTGCCAGATGCAGCAATAACAAGCACGTCGGATTCACTTGCCAACTCCAGTGGAGAGGATCGGCACTGCCTGTCTTGTTTTGGGTCTGCGCTGCGGTCACAGTACAAAACCTGCATACCAAATGTGTCACCCAATATTTCGGCGGTTTTTCTGCCAATGCGGCCGTATCCAAAAATGCCGAGTGTCTTGCCTCGCAGGCTGTAGCCTATGCCCAATTTGCCGTTGAGCCAGTCGCCGTTGCGGATAAAGCGGTCTCCCTCGGCAATCCTGCGGGAGGATGCCAGAGCAAGGCCCACGACGTGGTCGGCTACGGCTTCAGTCAAAGCGTCTGGTGTGGTTGTGATGATGATGTTGCGATCGCGGGCCTGTTGCAGGTCAATTTTGTCGTAACCTGCGCCATACACCACGATGAGCTCAAGGTTTGGTAACTCTGCCATCAGCTCACTGGGGAGACCCATATCCCCCTTGGTTGCGACGATGCGGATGTTTGGCAAGATTTGAGCTCTAAGCTCTTCGTCTTGTTGAAGCTCCCAATAGCGAGCAAGCGGGGTGCACTTCTCCAGCTCCTCGTTGATTTCATTGGGCGCATAAGGGCTTAGTTGAAGAACATAGATCATAGAACAATCATCTGAAGATTACTTGAACATCAAAGTCAAGAATGCATCAAGTTGCAGGCGTTCGCCAGTGGGGAGTGCTGACTGCCCCACAGATGCCTGCATTGCAACCTGTTAGAAACTCGCAGATCTCATGTGAACGTGAAAATCAGATAGAGGATGCCTACGAGAATGCTCGTTACGGCGATGGTGCCACAGAAGTCAGTTGCCGCACACTGAACAGTCTTAAAAGGAAGTCGACGCATAATAACACCCCCAACCTTGGAGAGACCCCACAATCCCTCTCAGATATATTAGGAAGGTGCGCTGTAAATAAGTAGACTACATAATGTCGCAGCTTGGTAAGAGAACACGGTTGTTCGCTTAAATAATTCGCTTCGGAACTCTCCTATCTATCTGATTTATTTATATACTTTGTCTGATTTAGGTGAGTGGGCGTCAAAGATGCCGCTTTAGTGTGGCAAGCTTGTTAGCTTAGGGCAGCTGTTGTAAATTAATAAACTTCCAAAGCTGCAAACAGCTAGAAAAACAAGAATAATTGGAGTGTGAGTGGTGGCCCGTCCAGCAAACCTCTCGAATGCGGTTTACGACAAGATGAAAGATGCTGTCGACTCCGGAGAATTTCCGGAAGGTCTTAAGCTTCCGACAGAAAATGCGCTGTGTGAGCGTTATGGCGTCTCACGTCCTGTTGTGCGCGGTGCGATGGAGCGCCTGCGTAAAGAGGGCTACATCAAGACTGTGCGTGGTTCTGGCAGCTTTGTCATCAGGGAGCACGTTACTCCAACGCCTTTTGCGCCCACACTGGGAGAGTTTGCGATTTCCGGCATTGGTGATGTCATTCAATGCCAGGAAACCCGTATGGCCTTTGAAGGCGAGATGGCGGCGTTGGCTGCTGAGCGCTGGACAGATGAAGAGATGGCAGAGCTGGATTCAGCGCTGGCGCAGATTCACAGTGACGGACTGGACTCTGTTGGTACCATTGATGGTGATATGCGGTTTCATGCTGCGGTCGTGAAGGCTGCCAAGAATGAGTATGCGGCGGCTGTTTACGAAGTCATGAAGCCGCAGATACTTGTTGGTATGAATATGAGCAAGGGACTGTACCCGTTGCTGCCCGAGTTTGCTCGTCGGCATGGGATTGAAGAGCACAAGGCTATTCTGGATGCGATCAGAGCCCGCGATGTTGAAGGTGCACGTCGTGAGATGCGAAATCACATTGGGTTCTTTGGGGATCAGTTCAAATAGAAAAGGCTCGCTTCATTTGTTGCGAGCCCTCTCACAATTTCACTATCAAATACTGCGGTCTTGCATGAAGGCTTCGACTTGATCGCGTGTCGGGATTGGCGCGACGGCACCGTAGCCTTGCGTTGTGAGTGCTGCTGCTGCGTTGGCGTATTTGAGACTGCCTTCCAGTGACTTGCCGGCCACAACGTTGGTGAAGAAAGAACCGGAGAAGCAGTCACCAGCGCCGGTGGCATCAATGGCTTCTACTGGATTGCCAGCAACGCGCTTTCTCTCAGAGGTCGTCGCGTACATCGCGCCCTCTTTGCCCAGCTTCAAAATGACATTCTTTGAACCCAGATTGAGGTAGAAGTCGCAGATCTTGTCTGGATCGGAGAGGCCAGTCAGTACTTCAGCTTCATCGACACTTGGCATGATGAAATCGACGAGGCGGGCGGTTTCGTGGATGATGCCGCGGGCGCGGTTCAGATCCCAGAGCTTCAGGCGCAGGTTGGTGTCAAAGGAGGTGAGGGTGCCATCTTCTTTAGCGATCTCAATGCCTTTGAAAACACTGTCGCATGAGCTGGTGGAAATGGCCTGTGTAATGGCGGTGACATGGAAGAGTTTGGCCGCACGAATGGCATCTGCTGGCAGTTGATCTGGTGTGATCTGTGAGGCTGCAGAGCCTTTGCGTGCGAAGCTGAAATGATGGCCTTGCTCATCGTGAGAAATAAAGTAGATGCCAGTTGGCGCAATCGGATTGCGCTCGACAAGGTGCGTCTTGACGCCTTCTTTTTCCCAAAGATCGATGAATTTGTTGCCGAATACATCATCGCCCAGATGGGTCAGGATGGCGACGTTTGCACCCTGACGAGCTGCACAACATGCGAAATTGGAGGCATCTCCGCCAAAGCCTGACAGGTAGTCTGGGCCTTCTCCGCTGTATTCCTTGACCTGATTAAACTCGAACAATGGCTCCCCAAAGCTGATGATTTCTGCGGTCATTTTGTCCTCATTGTTCAAAGTGTATCAGGCAGCATGCGTCACTTTTGGCCAGTCCTTTCAGTTCCCTGCAAGAGGAGCGGTTGCTATGATGCAGGAAAGATTCTGATGCTGGGAGTTTTGTGGCAGCTAATTGGTAGACCATTTTCCGATATTTCAGGGTATTTTGCAATTAGCTGCTTACACTTATTTTCGTTGATTTTATTGAAATTCTTGATGAACTAAATATGGGAATTTATTCGATTTACAAAGAGGCGCTACTTTGAGGGTAAAATTGGTCGGCCAATATTGCCGCAAACCATTCTCTGGAATGGGCCAGTAAATCTCTTAGTGACGTTGTTTGCTTTTTAACTATGAAATAGGACTGGTATCATCTGAGTGGAATACGATTTGTGCCAGAGGTTGGAATGTTTCAGAAAATCAATATTGGGTCTTTGCCAAAGGGGCCGCGGAATACAATTTGTGATGTTCCGGGTGTCAAAGTCGGGCATGTGACACTGACTGATGGTGATTGTCAGACTGGCGTGACCGCGATTACCACTCATAATGAGAATGCCTTTTACTTAAGAACGCGTGCGGCTTCTCATGTGTTCAATGGGTTTGGTAAGAGTGTTGGGTTGGTACAGGTTGAAGAGCTGGGAGAGCTGGAAACGCCGATCCTTTTGACGAACACGCTGAGCGTTGGAGCGGTGAGTGAAGGTTTGATTCAGCACACACTGGCAGAAACGCCGGACATCGACTTCGTGATGGGTACCATCAATCCTGTGGTGTTTGAGTGCAATGATGCTTTCCTGAATAAGATCAGTGCGTTGTATGTGCGCCCGCAGCATGCTCTTGATGCGATTAGCGCAGTTTCGGAAGAGTTTGAGCAAGGTGCGGTTGGTGCCGGGCGCGGCATGTCCTGCTATGGTCTGAAGGGAGGCATCGGGAGTGCTTCTCGTCAGGTGAAGCTTGGCAGCAAAGAGTATCATTTGGGTGCTCTGGTGCTTTCCAATATGGGGCGGATGCCAGACTTTACCTTGGCTGGACAACATATTGGCCCGCAGATTGAAGAGAAGCTGGCACGTGATGAGAGCGGACCTGAAAAAGGGTCTATCATCATGATCATCGGAACGGATCTTCCGCTTAGCGAGCGTCAACTGAAGCGGGTTGCCAAGAGAACTTCTGTAGGACTTGCACGAACTGGTTCATTTCTTGGTCATGGAAGTGGCGATATAGCTTTAGCATTCACAACTGCGGATCCAGTGGACACAAAGAGCAGAAAACGCACGCATTCGGTGGAACAAGTCGATGAGCGGCGAATTGACAGGGTGTTTAGAGCGACTGCAGAAGCTACAGAGGAAGCTATCGTCAATTCAATGTTGAATGCAGAGCGTGTGACAGGCCGTGATGGCAATACGCGTTATGCATTGGGAGATTTTGGCGAGTTAATGGGGGATGCAAATGAATAAGCAGGAAATCAAGCTCCTTGATGAAGCTTTTGCCTTGCCAGAAAACACCAGGTGGTCCTCATTTGGAGAGGGCCATGCCAATGAAACCTGGTTGGGAGAAATAGACGGGGAGGAGCCTGTTGTTCTTCGTCGTCACAATCCAAATAGAACTGAAGAGCAGATCCTTTCAGAATTTAAATGTCTGGATTTGCTGCATGATATGATCGGGTATGAGGTTCCGAAGGCGCTTTATGGCGTTAATCAGGAGCGTTTGACCGAGGTTGAGGGTGCTTACTATTCTGTCTTTGAGTTGATCGAAGGCGAGACGCCGCCACTGGATAAGACTGAGACCTGCAGCCAGAGTGGTCAGGCCTTGGCAAATCTGCACATCAAGCTTTGGGAGGAGCGAGATGCGTTTCGATTTGCGGAGGAGGGACGTCCGGGTGTTAGCAAAGAGACCCTGAAGTCAGGATCTGACTTGCTGGCAGCGCTTTCTGAGATGGAGGCTTCTAAGAACATCGATTCCAAGTATCTGAGCACTGCTTATTGGGCTGAGGTGGAGAAGGCGCTTGATGAAGCGCTGGGTAAGCTTGGCAACCTGAATGAAACAAAGCACCTGATCCATGGTGACTTCGGACCACCAAACACACTCATCAGTGAGAATTCTGGTGAGTTGGTTGGCGTGCTTGACTGGGATGAATGCCGTTGGGACCTGCCGGTCTATGATGTTGCTGGTGTTTATCCATTCCTGTGCGAGATCGACAAATCTCTCGGTGAGGCGTTTGTGGATGCCTACTTTGCAGGATTGAAAGGCTCCTCTCATCCGCTTGCAACGCGCGAAAGCGAAATACGCGCACTCATGGCAGCTGTACAATATGTAGCTACCTATAAAGAGTTTGAGCTGATGGTTGAAAACCACCTTGATGAACCTGAATATTTGGCGCAGCTGCTTGAGCAGCTGGCCTGACCATCATTCACGCTCTCTCACGGGATATGCTTTACCCGTGAGAGAAGCTTGGTCCTGCTTCTGACCATTTGATGTTGTTTTTATCCAGGTAGTTCAGAGCTTTACGAATATCCAGAAAGAGTTGATCGACTGCGTCGTGAGAGACGCCGTGTCGAACCATGATGCGTTGGACGACCGTGTCGTGCATGTTTGCTGGCAGAGGATAGGAGGCGATTTGCCATCCACTCATGCGCACGCGTTCTGAAAGATCATAGAGTGAGTAATGAGCTTTTTCTGGGTGTTTGAGGCGATAACACACGCAGGGTAGGGCGCCGTTGCCGTCATACAGGATGTCGAGTTCTGGCAATTCTGCCAGCTTTTCGGCGAGGTATTGCGCGTTCTCTGCGCAAGCTGACTGGATGTCTCTATAACCTACCCAACCGAGCCTCATGAAGTTGTAATACTGGATGACGATCTGACCTCCGGGACGGGAGAAGTTCAGCGCGAAGGTGGGCATGTTGCCGCCCAGATAATCGACGTTGAACACCAGATCAGAGGGCAGTTCTTTCTTATCGCGCCAGATTACCCAGCCAACCCCCAGCGGAGCAAGTCCGAACTTGTGGCCGGATGCGTTGATGGACTTTACGCGGTCTAGGCGGAAGTCCCAAAGTTGCTCGGGATGTAGGAAGGGAGCGACGAAGCCGCCGGATGCTGCGTCTACGTGGACAGGGATATCCAAGCCGGTTTCGTTTTGAAGCCGATCCAGCTCCTGGCATATTTCTTTGACTGGTTCGTAAATGCCGGTGAAAGTAACGCCCAGTGTTGGGACGACGCAGATTGTGTTTTCGTCTACGTAGTCTTTCAGTTGCTCGGGCCGCATGTGGAGCGAGCCTTCGCTGAGTGGAATCTGGCGGAGTTCCACATCAAAGTATTTTGCAAACTTGTGCCAGCACACCTGAACCGGGCCACAAACCATATTGGGTTTGTCGCAGGACTTGCCTTCTTTTTTGCGGCGATCTCTCCATGCCCATTTGAGGGCGAGGCCTCCCAGCATAGCTGCTTCAGAAGAGCCTGTTGTGGAACAGCCGATCGTCTCTTCTGCTTCTGGTGAGTTCCAAAGGCTGGCGATCATATGGACACAGCGGGCTTCAATTTCTGCCGTTTGCGGGTACTCATCCTTATCGATCATGTTTTTGTCGATGCAATCAGCCATGAGTTTGTGGACTTCATCTTCCACCCATGTCGTGCAAAACGTAGCGAGGTTTTGCCTTGCATTGCCATCCAGGTACAGCTCGTCTCTGACAAGATTGTAGGCTTCTTCCGGGCTCATTCCTGTTTCTGGAATGCGCTCTTTGGCAAGTCCTTCAACTGCGCGGGCCGTAGCGTAAATGTCGGGACTTTCGCTGGCACTTGTCTTCCACAATGGCATGGGGTTGCTCCGAAACTGATTGGCTGATGCAACCCTAGCGTCCGTGCCTGAATTCCGCGTAAGTTTTACAAATTCAATTTGGAGTGTCCTGTTGACCTTTTTAAGAAAACGAGGGCGTTTCAGGCCAGCTTCGTTTATTACTCATTCTGGTTTGAGAAAGTTATTACAGGTGGTCTGGAATGGATTGGTCTCCGCAACAAGATGATGCACTTACTGAAGTGGCGCGCTGGTCCCGTTCTCATGGGCCCCAAGTGTTTCGCTTGTTCGGGTATGCCGGTACCGGTAAGACCACACTGGCCCGCCATCTGGCTGAGGGGCTTGATGGAGAGGTGGCCTTTGGTGCCTTTACCGGTAAAGCTGCCCACGTTCTGCGTCAAAAGGGCTGTGCAGATGCTTCGACCATCCATTCGTTGATCTACCGTCCAAAGGGCACCAAGAAGGATGATGAGGACGAGGATGAGAGCCCTCAGTTCGCCATCAACCGTGACAGCCCTGCTGCGAAAGTGGACCTGATCATCATTGATGAGTGTTCCATGGTGGATGAGGAGCTTGGGCGCGATCTGCTCTCGTTTGGCAAAAAGGTGCTGGTGCTGGGTGATCCGGCTCAGTTGCCGCCTGTCCGAGGTGGTGGTTACTTCACCGAGTCCGAGCCGGACATCATGCTCACCGAGGTTCACCGGCAGGCGAAAGACAATCCGATTGTGCGCATGTCCATGGATATTCGTGATGGGCAAGAGCTGGACTTTGGCCAGTATGGCGACAGTTCTGTGATCTCCCGCCGCGATATCGATAAGGAGCGAATCCTTGCCTCTGATCAGGTGCTGGTGGGGACCAACAAGACGCGCAGGCTTTACAACGGCCGGATTCGGGACCTTAAAGGTATCACGACACAGATGCCGTCCGTTGGTGACAAACTGGTGTGCCTGCGAAATGACAAGACTAAAGGCCTGCTGAATGGTGGCCTCTGGGAAGTCTCCCGCCTACGCCCGCCACGTGGCAACACGCTGCGGTTTGATGTTACGTCAGAGGATGACCTCTCCGAGAAGGCGATTAGGGTGAAGGTGCTTCCCGCGATGTTTGAGGAAGGCAGCGAACAACTTCCTTACGCCATCCGCCGCCGCGCTGACGAATTCGACTATGGCTACGCCCTGACCGTGCATAAATCCCAGGGTTCTCAATGGGATGATGTGGTGCTGTTCGACGAAAGCTGGGCGTTTCGTGAGCACAAAACGCGTTGGCTTTATACAGCTGTAACCCGTGCAGCGCAGAAGATTACAGTGGTGCGGTAACTCATTACTCATTTGCTGCCAAAGTGCCTTGTTAAACGGGAAAGCCATTTCATGACGACCAACAAATACATCGTCCTTTCAAGTGATCATGCAGGCATCCAGCTTCGGCAAGTTGTTGCTGCTCATATTGCTGCGAAGGGTTGGGAAGTTGTCAACATCGGGCCGACATCGTCGGAAAGCACACCCTATCCAAAGCATGGCGAAGCGGCTGCGCAACTTGTTGCTTCTGGTGATTGCAGGTTCGGGATTGTCTTGTGCGGTACTGGCCAAGGAATCATGATGGCTGCGAACAAGGTTCGAGGTATCCGCTGTGGGGTTTGCAGTGACACATTCTCTGCTCGTATGATCCGCGAGCACAACAATGCAAACATGCTTTCTATGGGCGTCCGTGTGATTGGCGAAGGAGTAGCGCTGGATATCGTGGATGCATTTTTATCCGCTCAATTCGAAGGCGGGCGACACGCAACACGCGTGGAGATGATTGAGGCGCTGGAGGGATAGTGTGGTCTGGTGAGACAGACACTAAGTTTTAACAAGCTTGTGCGCGGGCGTGCCCGCGCTTGGCTTTTACTGTATTACTTAACGGTAATTTTGTAGGTGTTAGAGCCGCGACCACCTCGCGTGCGCCGTGCTGTCATAATGCTATAGCTTATACGTGCTTCGTCCGGACCTCGGTATCCTTTCTCAGGCTGATAATAAATGTACATAACATTTATGTTCTTGCCTTTGCAGATAGTGTTGTCCCGGTTAATAGGCCCACTGGATGGTCTCAAGATAAGTTTGCCGTGTTTAGGCTCTTTGTTGATTCTTACTCTTGGCATGGCTTCTGCAGAACAGGTTTCGCGGTCATAGAAACCGACACCATCCACATAACCACCTTTGTTGGCTGGTACTTCGCGTTTATAAGTATCTGCGAATGACGATGTCGCGACCAAACACGCCGCAGCTGCAATTAATAGTTTCATTTTAATGCCCCCTGTATTTCAACTTTTGCAGATTCTACTACATATTCTAGCTAGTTGGTGGTCATTCTTGCGCCTAGTAACTTACATTTAAAAGAATTTTTTTTATCATATTCACATGAGTGAAAACAAAAGAATGATGGCTTGCAACAAGAAGTTAGGTATTCGCTTTCAAAAGCTGGAGTGGCCTATAATCAAGACCATATGTAAAAGCTTGCAGAGCAACTGAATGTCTAGATCATTGGATAATGTCGACTCATATGTGTTCGTTTGCTGCTGGCCTTTGTCTCCTTTCCCTGTGCGTATTCAGTTCTCGCACCTAGTTTTGCCTGCATTGGGGACCTAGGGTGGGCTTTCAATATTAATAAGCTATAGAGAATTGAATGTCTGATCTGAGTTCTGTTGCTTCTTCTTCTCCTGCCAAAGCGGGTAAGCTTTCTGCTGATATTGCTTTGCGGATTTCTGAGCGTATTTCGGGTGAAATTGGCTGTGCGCCGGGGCAGGTGAATTCTGCGGTGCAGTTGTTGGATGAAGGGTCTACGGTTCCGTTTATTGCGCGTTACCGTAAAGAAGCGACGGGCGGGTTGGATGATACGCAGCTGCGTACGTTGGAAGAGCGCCTGATTTATATGCGTGAGATGGAAGATCGTCGCAAAGCGATTGTGAAATCCATTGAAGAGCAGGGCAAGCTCACCGACGAGCTGGCAAAGCAAATTGCTGGTGCAGACAACAAAGCCACTTTGGAAGATCTCTACCTCCCTTACAAAAAGAAACGCCGTACCAAAGCGCAGATTGCTCGCGAAGCTGGCATTGAGCCGCTGGCAGATCTGTTGCTGGGTGATCCGAGCAAAACGCCCGAGAGCGAAGCTGGCAGTTTTGTTGATGCGGAGAAGGGTTTTGCGGACACGAAGGCCGTGCTGGATGGCGCGCGCCAGATCCTGATGGAGCGCTTTTCTGAGAACGCTCAGTTGGTTGGCAAGCTGCGTAACTATGTGGCGCGTCAGGGTGCTGTGAAGGCAGAGGTTGTTGCTGGCAAAGAGCAGGAAGGAGCGAAGTTCTCTGACTACTTTGGTTATTCTGAGAACTGGAAGAACATTCCGAGCCACCGTGCACTGGCGCTGTTGCGTGGTCGCAATGAGGGGATCCTGGCGCTGGACCTGAAGGTGGATGAGGATGATGTTTCGGCTGTGAAGCCAGTGGAGCAGATGATTGCTGATGCGGCGGGTATTGTGAACAACGGTCGCCCTGCTGATAAGTGGCTCTCTGATGTGTGTCGCTGGACGTGGAAGGTAAAGATTGGCCTGCACGTTGAGCTGGACTTGATGAGCGAGCTGCGTGACAAGGCGGAAGAAGAAGCGATCAAGGTTTTTGCGCGTAATCTGAAGGACTTGCTGCTTGCCGCGCCCGCTGGGCCGCGTGCTACGCTGGGGCTTGATCCGGGTATTCGGACAGGTGTGAAGGTGGCTGTTGTTGATGCAACAGGAAAACTGATTGATACGGCAACGATTTACCCGTTCCAGCCACGCAATGACATTCAGGGATCTCTTGCAACCTTGCGGGCATTGGTTGCCAAGCATGGTGTGAGCCTGATTGCGATTGGTAACGGGACTGCAAGCCGTGAGACGGATCGTCTGGCGGCGGATTTGCTGAAGGACATTCCGGCAGAGCACCGCCCAACCAAGGTGATGGTGAACGAGGCTGGGGCTTCGGTTTATTCCGCCTCTGCGCTGGCTGCGAAAGAGATGCCGGATGTGGACGTGTCTCTTCGCGGAGCGGCTTCCATTGGTCGCCGTCTGCAAGACCCGCTTGCTGAATTGGTGAAGATTGAGCCTAAATCCATCGGTGTTGGGCAGTATCAGCACGACGTGAACCAGACCAAGCTGGCGCGCTCGCTGGATGGTGTGGTGGAAGATGCGGTGAACGCGGTTGGGGTTGATCTCAACACGGCGTCTGCTCCGTTGCTGGCGCATATCTCCGGCCTTTCTGACAGTTTGGCGAAGGCTGTTGTTGATTACCGGGATACGGTTGGTGCCTTTAAAAACCGCCGTGAGCTGTTGAAGGTGGCTCGTCTTGGGCCAAAAGCTTATGAGCAGTGCGCTGGGTTTCTGCGGATTATGGGTGGAACCAATCCGCTGGACGCGTCTTCAGTTCACCCGGAAGCGTATCCGCTGGTTCAGAAGATCATTAAAGCTTGTGGTCGCGATATTCGTGAGATCATGGGCTCCAACACGCTTGGCTCTTTGGACCCGAAAGAATTTACGGACGAGAAGTTTGGTCTGCCGACTGTAAAAGACATCTTCTCCGAGCTTGAAAAGCCGGGTCGTGATCCGCGCCCTGAGTTTAAAACTGCCTCCTTCCAGGATGGTGTTGAGACCATGCAGGATCTCAAGCCAGGCATGATGCTGGAAGGGACTGTTACCAACGTGACCAACTTTGGTGCCTTTGTTGATATCGGCGTGCATCAGGATGGTCTTGTGCATGTGTCTCAGCTGGCGGACCGTTTCGTGGATGATCCGCATACGGTTGTGAAGGCAGGTGATATTGTGACAGCGCGTGTTGTTGAGGTGGATATTGCCCGCAAGCGCATCGGCCTGACCATGCGCAAGGACAGTGCGGATGCTCGTGAGAACGCACGAGAACGACAGGCTGACCGGGGTGGCAACCGTAATCAAGGTGGAGGTCGTCCAGGTGGTGGTAATCGCCCGAATGGCGGCAATCGTGGTGGCGGGCCTCGCAGCGGTGATCGTGGTGGCAACAAGCCAGCTGATAACAGCGGCGGCAGCAACAACGCCATGGCGGCAGCACTGGCAGCTGCGTTTAACAAGCCGAAGCGGTAGAGAATTGTTTTATTGGGCCCGCTCAACTGAGGGCCTTCTTTTTTGGATGAATGATGGCGGATAAGCTAGTTAAAGCGCTTCTTATTGTCCTTTTTTTGAGTGCGATTGCGAGTAGCGGCAGCCTTACTCATTGGTCTGTTATGCTGGGCTTTACTACGTCTTGGCACAAGACTCTAATTAATGAGAATGTAAGATCTGACACTCTGGTCCCACTGGATGCTACCGGGAATCGGAGGTATTTCTACTCGTATAAAAGTGGAGAAAAAGTCTATCTATTTTCAAGTGGCATCCATAGATTCCTAGAGTCTAAAATGTCTAAAAATAGGCAGATACGAGTATTTTGCCGATCACAAATTTGTAGTAATGAGCCAAAGAGAGTCTATATCAATGTAGGGATAAGTGCATTCTTATTGTTGCTACTGATTTTTGCTCTAACAAGGCAGATCTATGAGCCTGATTAATTAAGGGTCATCTGTTTAGCAAAGGCCGACATCAGATGGGTGTACCAATATCTTGATTGAGGCTGGATTTACCTAGTGGATGTAATAAGTGTGTTTCTTTGGCATCTAGATGAGAAGCTATTTTAAATAAATTATATTTTTTCTGAGTGGGTAAGGTGTTTCGTAGAATTGATAAAGTTTTTTAGTTTCATGTAGTTGTAGTAATTATATTTTTCCTATCAAGGTATTCTCAAATTAATGTAATCGCACTCCTGTGCTGAATCTAACAGTCAGAATTTCTCTCATTGATACTGTTGATTTTGAGGTGGATTTTCTATCTTAGGTTGTGTGATGGGAGAATTCAGTGCCGTCCTTTGCTTCACTTGTTCATTGTCTTCGTTCAAATACTACAGAGACGCCAGATACTGTTAACTTCACGACCGTAAAAAAAGCGCAGAAGTACATAGGTGAGTTTCAGGGGAAGGAGGTTCGCGTTTCCGCGCAGGCCTTTGAAGACCTGAAGGTTGCGCAGAAAGTCATCTGGCAGACCAAGCAGTTGCTTCCATACGGTGCGGGTAATTTGACGCCGGAGGTGTTTGCTTCGCGCGGTGAGAGTTATCTGCGAGCCAACTATGGGCTAGCGAAAGCTCCGCAGCATGGTGGGTTGGCTGAAAGCTCTGTTCGTGTGCAGGCCGGCAACTGCTCCGGACATGCGGAGGTGAGCTACAAGCTTCTGGCGGCATCAGAAACAGACCGTCCAGTGGCTCGCGTTTCCTCTTCGATGGTTGATCATGCGTTTTGTATGATTGGTGATCCCAGAGACCCTACGCAAGAGGCCGTTATTGTTGATGCGTGGCCGACGTTTCCGGGCGCTTTTCGTCTTGAGGATGGGAAACAGAGTATCATGGGTGAAGCACCAACTGTGGTGTCGTGGACACGTGCCGGGCCAAAGCCTGCTTTATCTCTGGATATTGAGGAGTTAAAGCCGGTTCTTTTTGAGGAAATTCAGGGCTTCTTTAAGTCGCTGGATGTTCCCAGTGTTCCGGGAAAGAAGCTTGAGAATTTTATTGTTGAACAAAATTCCAGGTCCAAATTTATGTTTTCAAGTCTGAGCACCATGGAAAATCCTGCGACTACCTACGTGACTGATTGGACCTCAGAGACTGTGCAGGCGGATGAGATTCCCGGGAAGTACTTCCATGAGAAGTTCGAGGGGCTGAAGGCTGGGAAAAAGCATGGCTTCTAATAATGTGAATTTCCACCACCTGATGAAAGACCTCATGAGGCAGTATCTGATCAACGAGTATGAGGAGAATGAGGTCTACCAAGTGGATGTTGATGGCTCGCTCAGCATGTATTTCGTGGGCAATGAGAGGGACTATATCAAGCTGCTGGTGCGAGTTGATCGTGAGGCCATTCATGAGAGCTTGAGTGATAGCAATATGCTGAAGCTGAACCTGCCTGATCAGTCGGGACATCCGATTATTGTCGGGCAGGGGGACGATGACTCTGTTGTGCTGTGGTCACGTATTGCTCTGAGTGGATTGTCTCTGCCGGATTTGCTGGAGAGTGTTGAGACGCTTGGTTCTGCTGCTTCAGCCATCACAGCTCAGAACTAAACCAGTTCCCACTTTTCTGCGATACACTGAAGTTTTGCCACGCTTCGCCGTGGCAGATTAATAGACTGGTATCTCTTTTGTTTGGAGATGATTGAACTCACGAGGAAAACAGGCGACAACCATCAAAGTGCGATAAATATGCATGCGTGATGAGTGGAGATAACTTGTCGACAGATCCTCGTATACATTTCAGAGCGGTAGATGTAGCGCGCCGATATATTGATCGGGCAATGGACCTGCCTGATGGATGTGTAGAGCGTGTGTTTCTGGAGTTTGATGCCGAGAGGATTATGCGTGCGGCTGAAGCTGCCGATCAACGGCAGAAAGAAGCGCATGACTCGTTGCCTTTGCATGGCGTGGCTGTTTCTCTCAAAGACCTGTTTGATGAAACCGGCATTGTCACCAGTGCAGGCTCGCCGTTTCTACGTGGTCGGGCTCCGGCTTGTGAAGATGCCAAGGTGGTTTCTGCTCTGAAAGCAGCAGGGGCGTTTACCTGTGGCCGTACCAATATGAGTGAGTTGGGTTTTACGGGGCTTGGGCTCAATCCCTGTTTTGGGTCCCCTGCAAATGTAATTGATCCTGCACGCATTCCCGGAGGTTCATCCTCGGGCGCTGTTGCAAGTGTGGGGCTGGGGCTGTGTGATGCAGCGTTGGCAACGGATACTGGCGGGTCTGTGCGTATTCCGGCAGCGCTTAATGGGCTTTACGGTTTTAAGCCAACGCGGGCGACGATTTCGACCAAGGGGCTTTTCTCTGTCTGTCCTTCCTTTGATACGGTCGGCTTTATTGCGCGATCAATGCATATGTGTACCCGTTTGCAGGCGGTGCTTTCCGGGCAATGTCTTGCTCCGCGCAAGATAAAGAGCCTTGATGGATTGCATGTGGGGCTTGTGGCTTCGCCGTTGGCTGAGGGGCTGGATACGCAGGTGAGTGCGGATTTTGACCGCTCGATGCAGGCGATCCGGGATGCGGGGGCTATCATTGCGCCGGTTTCGGAGCCTGTCTTGTGCCATAGCGCGACGTTCCTTGGGACGATCTGCAGTTACGAGACCACTGCTTTGATTGGCGGGTATCTGGAAGGTCTGAAAGAGACTGGTGATCCTTATGTGGTGCAGCGGATCCTCAAGTCGACTGAGGTGACGAGCAAGGAGATGGAAGAGGCACGCTCAAAGCGGGTGGAAGCTATTCGTGCCTTTAAAGAGATGGCGGGCAAGTTTGATATTCTGATTGCGCCGACGGTGCCGACTGTTGCGCCGCTGCTTGAGGATGTTGATAGCAATCCGGAGAAATTTGGCTGTCAGCTTTCGCAGAACACGCGTGCGGTGAACTGGGTTGATGGGTGTGCTGCGACTGTTCCCATGAACCCGCATGGCATGCCAGGGACCGGTTTGATGTTGATTGGACGGGCTGGACGTGACTGGCATGTGCTTGAAATGGCAAGTCTGATTGACAAAGTGATTGCTCCTGCGCGACTAAAGGGCTGATTTGAGCGTATTCTCATCCGAAAACCGGAACCTCTTTTTGAGAATACACTGCGATGCAGGAGAAGAGCTGCTGTGACCAGCGCTAAAAAGATACTTATTTATATTGATGCGGACGCGTGCCCCGTCAAAGACGAGATTTACAAGGTTGCTGACCGGTATCGTCTGAAGGTGTTTGTTGTTGCCAACAGTTTCATCAACACGCCGCGCGACATGGACGTGGAGCGGGTGATTGTGCCTGACGGGCCTGATGTTGCGGATGACTGGATTGCTGAGCGGGCCGTGCCGGGTGATATTGTTGTGACGCAGGATATTCCGCTGGCTGACCGCGTGGTGAAGGCTGGTGCGCTTGCGCTGTCCCCCAAAGGAAAAGTGTTTGATGAAGCTTCCATTGGCATGGCGCTGGCGACACGTAACCTGATGGAAGATTTGCGCAGCTTTGGGGAGCAGACAGGTGGGCCGCGCCCGTTCTCACCGAAAGACCGATCTCAGTTTTTGCAGAAGATTGATCAGATCATTCAGCAGCTGAAGCGTCAGGGATTTTCGGTATAGCGGGCAATGTTTGCCATTAAGCACTGTGAAAACTGGCGATGACGTGCTGTAGGCCTCTTTGTCGACAAAGTTGAGCGCTTTTCTGGGGCTCTACTCTCGATAGACGTCAGGTCGTTTCCCTATGCCAGTTATCAGCGTGCGCAAATCAGTTGCCTTAGGCCTTGTTGCGCTTTTTTCGTTTTCGTCTCCTTCTGCGTTCGCCAAGTGGAAGAATCCTGCGGATCGGTATGCAGAGGCTTACAAAGAGTATCTGGGTGCTGCTTGTCCAATCGCTCCGGACAGCATCAAACACTTTGTTTATTTTGCCAGAGATCGTGAAGCGATTGAGGAGCATCCGTTTTTGGAGAGCTCCCGGTTTGCAGGCGCGCAGATCATGTATCCGTGGCGCGCGCTTGAAACCTCTGAGGGAAACTATGATTTTTCTCTGATTGAAGCGGATTTGGCGTATCTGGAGTCCAAAGGCAAAACGCTGTTCGTCCAGCTTCAGGATGCTTCGTTTGACCCGGGCTACGTGCCTGTTCCTGACTATCTTCTTTCTGATGAGTATGCAGGCGGCGCTGTTTATCAGTTTGACGATAACAACGAGCCGGAAGGTTGGGTCGCAAAGCGTTGGAACAGCAAGGTGCAGGAGCGGTTTACCAAGCTTCTTCAGGCGCTGGGGAAAGCCTTTGATGGGCGGATTGAGGGCATCAATTTGCAGGAGACAGCCATTGGGGTGTCTGCTGCGGATGATGAGCAGTTCAGTCCGGCCAGATATTCTGAAGCGCTGAAAGGCAATATGTCTGCGATGAAGGCTGCGTTTCCGACGTCTGTGTCGATGCAATACGCGAACTTTATGCCGGGCGAGTGGCTTCCCTTCGAAGATAAGGGCTACCTGAATTCAATCTATGAATATGGCGAAAGCGTTGGTGTTGGTCTGGGGGCGCCGGATCTTATGTTCAAGCGTCGTGGTCAGCTGAACCATACCATCGCCATGATGCATGAGCGGGCGTACACCGCACCTCTCGGGATTGCTATTCAGGATGGGAACTATACGGGACGGACGGGCACCACTGAGGTGATCGAAAATGACCAAAACATTGTGCCGCTGCTTCATGCTTTTGCGAAAGATTTTATGAAGGTGGACTACATGTTCTGGGTTAACCAAGAGCCGTACTTTGAGAGAGATGTTCTGACCTGCTTTGAGTAGCGGCTCGGCGTGGAGTCCGTGTGCTGGAGGCCTCTGTCGTCATGTCGGACGAGCGGAGCGGAGATTTGGTGTTCCGGTTCTATGACTGCTGGTGCGTGGAGCTCTGGGTCCCGGCTCGGGGGCCGGGATGACGGCGGCGGTGGGGCGCTGCATACGGTGTGCAGAGTTTTGGGCTGATGCATCATGTGCTTGCACAAAAGTGGTTTTACTCCTTAGCCAATCGGTTTCCTCTCACTGTCATCCCGGGCGGAGCGTAGCAGAGACCCGGGACCCATGATGAGGTCACGGTAAGCACGACATTCGCGGTTTGTAGCAATCACTGTATGGGTCCCAGCTCGGGGGCCGGGATGACACGGGGGGGAATGCAGTGTGAAGAGAAGCGGTGTTCAGAGTTTTGAGCTGATGCTTATCATGTGCTTGCACAAAAGTGGTTTTACTCCTTAGCCAATCGGTTTCCTATCACTGTCATCCCGGGCGGAGTGTAGCGGAGACCCGGGACCCATGGTGAGGTCACGGCAAGCACGACATTCGCGGTTTGAAGCAATCACTGTATGGGTCCCGGCTCGGGGGCCGGGATGACACCAGAGGTGAGGGCAATGTGAAACAACTAGCGTACGGATGCTGGCGTTGGTGGGGTGGCTCTGGGGCCCGCATCGCGCTGCGCTTGTGCGGGATGATGAGGGAGGGGAAGCGATTGACACCTTGCCTGCTTGCTGCACCACCTCCGTCATGCCGGATGAGCGGAGCGGTGATCCGGTATCCAGTACTGTGCGTGTAGGCGTTGGTGGGGGCTCTGGGTGCCGCATTGAGTGCGGGATGATGAGGGCGGGCTTTTTGCGCGTCAGCCCGTCGGCTTCCTCCTGTGTCATCCCGGCCTTTGAGCCGGGATCTATAACCGATTGCTTTACTATTTTACTGAGGCGCTCGGCTAATCTCTGATACTGGGGGTATGGGTCCCGGGTCTTCGCCCGGGATGACATCGATGGGTGGGGTGGACTGTCTCAAAAAACTTATTCCCCTCCTGAAATCCTCCCATACTCTGAACCTATGCCTACGTAACGGGCTGCTGGCGGAGCGACCGTCAGTTTGTCGTAGGTTGGGCGGGGCTTCTGGGAGACGTAACGCACCTTTCAGTGGTCCGGTGAACCGAACTTCAAACGTGGCCGCATGGTTTGAGGGGAAGGGCCCAGGACTATAGGGTATCACGCGGTGATAGATACAAGAGTACCGGCAGTAAAACCTGCTTTTGCGAAAGTGTCTATCAAAGACGGAGGAACTGTCTGGCTAGGGAAACCTGACTGGATAAGCCACTGTCTTTTCAGGAAACTGACTATCGTGCCTTATAGGCAAAAGAGGCGACGTTGTTCATTTAAAGAAAGCCCGGGCAAGGCGTGTAGCCAATGCCGAAGAATTAGTTTCAATAAGTAGCGCAGGTATTGCCTGCCGCCTTGCTCATCCCAATTATCGGGAACTCTAGCTTCAACACTGCATGGGATGCCATGTGGTGGTGTTGGTGTTTGTGGGGAGAGGTCTATGCAGGCATAAAAAAACGGACCCGAAGGCCCGTTTTTCAAATCTTGGAATGTGAGGCTTATTCGCCGCCGCGGTTATCGCGGAAGCTTTTGCCGCCACCTGGCTTGCCTTCGCCACGACCACGGCCTTCGCCACCACGGCCACGACCTTCGCCACCACGGTAGCCACCGCCACCGCCGCCTTCACGACGACCACGACCACGGCCTTCACCGCCGCGTCCGCCTTCGCCACGACCGCCTTCGCCACGGTAACCGCCGCCACCACCGCCACTGCGGTTGTTGCGATTGCCACCTGGGCGACCACTGCTGCTGCGCTCTGGATTGCCTTCGATACGGGTGATGGTGATTGATTTTTCACCAGTACCGTTTTCTTTGACAGTTTCCAGGAACTTGTCAGCAAGTTTTGCGTCGAGTTCGAAACGGGCGTCTGCATCAAAGATGCGGATGGAGCCGATGTCTTTTTTGGTGATGTGACCTGCGCGGCAGATCATTGGCAGCAACCAACGCGGTTCAGCGTTGTGTTTGCGACCGACGTTGAGGCGGAACCAAACACCGTTGTCGAAGTCTTTGCGTGGCTTGCGCTCACGCTCACTATCGAAATTGTTGCTTGTTGCCAGCAGTTCTTCTGGTGCAGGCAGACCCTGATGGATCTGGCGCATGTAAGCAGCTGCGATTTGCTCAGCGGTGAACTTCTCAAGAAGTTCCTTCACCATTGGCAGATCTTCTTCGCTCGGTGCTTCCTGCAGATCGGAGGACGCAAGGATGCGCTCACGGTCTTTGTTGCGAATTTCATCGGCTGTTGGCGCTGGAGCCCATTCCGCTTTCACTTTTGCAAAGCCGAGAAGGCGTGTTGCAGTGCGACGGCGGGTGTGTGGAACAACCAGAGTACAAACGCCCTTACGGCCTGCACGACCAGTACGGCCAGAACGGTGCAACAGGGTGTCTGCGTTGTTTGGCAGGTCTGCGTGGATCACCAGATCCAGGTTTGGCAAGTCAATGCCGCGTGCAGCAACATCAGTTGCCACACAAACGCGGGCCCGGCCATTACGCATAGCGCCAAGAGCGTGGTTACGTTCTGCCTGGCTCAGCTCACCGGAGAGAGCAACGACTGCGAAGCCACGGTTGCCGAGGCGGGCAGACAGGTGCTTCACCATTTCGCGGGTGCCGCAGAAGATGATGGTGTTCTGAGCTTCGTAGAAACGCAGGACGTTGATGATCGCGTTTTCACGGTCGTTTGGTGCGACCTGCATTGCGCGATATTCAATATCAGCGTGCTGTTCGCGATTGCTTACTGTTGAAATGCGCTGTGCATCACGCTGGAAGCGTTTTGCGAGGCTTTCAATCTGCTGAGGAACAGTTGCGGAGAACAGCAGGGTGCGGCGTTCTTGTGGTGCAGCGCCAAGAATGAATTCGAGGTCTTCACGGAAGCCAAGGTCCAGCATTTCATCTGCTTCGTCCAGTACAACTGTGCGAAGTGAGGAAGTATCAAAGGAACCACGTTCAATATGGTCACGCAGGCGGCCTGGGGTGCCGACTACGATGTGTGCGCCTGCAGAAAGATTGCGGCGTTCACGGCGCATATCCATACCACCAACACAAGTGGTGATACGAGCACCGGCTTCGCCGTAGAGCCATTCCAGTTCTTTAGAAACCTGGATAGCCAGTTCACGGGTTGGCGCAACACACAATGCAAGAGGTTCGTTCGCACGGCCCATACGCTCTTCATCACCCAGCAGTTCCGGCGCAATAGCGATGCCGAATGCAACTGTTTTACCAGAGCCTGTCTGAGCAGAAACCAAAAGGTCTTTGCCTTTCAGTTTTTCATCAAGAACGGCTGTCTGGACCGGGGTTAGAGACGTGTATTCGCGCTTTTCTAGTGCGGTAGAAAGCGCTGGGGCAACCCCTTCAGGTATCGTCATTTAGTATTTCTTTCGAGGAGGGTCATTATCTGTAAAGCAAGAGCTTTGTTGCCCTACCCATCGCTTCCGCTCACTCATGAAACCATAACGGGGGACCATGAGGCGGCAAATGGCAAGCGAGCTCTTTTCTTCGTGGGCCTTGTAGTCTGACTTCGTGAAAAGGTCAATGAGATATAAAAAATAGATATGAAAGGTACATGTAAGTTTGCTGTGGTTCAGAGGTTCTAAGCTTCTAGAAAACGGCGAGAATACAGGGTCCTGAAGCGCAGTATCACCGTTGGTGGAGATAGATTAATCGGGTGTTTGCCACCTAAGTGCTGTTGAGGAATTGGGTGCTTTGATTTTTGAGTAGAGCGGTGGCTTTTCGCTTTACGCTAAGACTATTTGCGTTTTCCGTGCCGTAGACCTAAAGAGAGGCGATTAACACACGGAGGCGAAATGGATCAGCTCTCAAACTTCTTTGGCGCAATGCCCTCATGGGTTGGAGTGGTCCTGCTTGTTGTGTTCATTCTGAGTGGGCGTCTGTTCAGAGATGCCTGGAAGCTTCAGGGTGCGCGGTGGAAACTTCGGTGTTGGGTCTTCGGGTTGCTTGCCTTATCGAGCTTTCTGCTGCTGGTGTTCGGCGTTTTTGATTTTGGCTGGGCGAGCAGATAACTTTCTGGTTGCAGAAAACTAGTTTTAAGAGCCTTGGTATATGATAGCTCTCAAATGGCAGAGGTCTGCCGCGAGAAACTTATTGGAGCCAAGAGTATGTTTTCGAAGCCATCATTGATCAGACGAGGTATCACAGCCAAGTTGTTTGGCTTGGCTTTTGGGCTCCTGTGCCTCTACTTCATCGCGTTGCTTAACCTGAATGTTTCGTTTGTGGTTCAGTTCGGTCTGATCCTGTGGTGCATTACGCTTGGTGGTCTGGTGGCGTTGATCGGGGTCATCAACTATCTGCCTTTGTTGAAGTCCATCATGCCGAGCTGGTTCTCCGGTGGTTTCATTTGCGGATGGATGAACTTGCTGCTCTGGCTGATTGGCGGGGATAGTCTGACGTCGATCGGGCAGGGGCTGTTTCCGACGCTCGGCAGTTTGTTTCTTGGCATTGGCTTTGTCGCCATTGGTGTCGGCTTCGGGATTGTCGCCGGTTTCTTTGCCAAGCTGATTGGTGGTGAAGGCCCGGACGTGGCGCGAGATTATACCGAGGGCAAATAGTAGATATGCAAAAGGGGCCTTTCGGCCCCTCGTAACGTCTTGAAATGGATCGCGGTTAAGCTGCGCTCTGCTCTTGCATCGCTTGCTTGCGCTTACACGGCTGCAGCTTTTCACGAAGCGGGCTGTTCGGGTCAACTTCGCGTTTACAGACGATGCAGTGGTCTGCGCCTTCAATCGCGTTCAAGCCGCCGCAGCTGCCTGTGATCGGTTTGTTTCTGAAAACGGCGCCAATAGCCATTCCTGCTACGACCAGGACCAGCACGATAAACGCGATGATGAAAGTTGCCATTTCGATATTCCGTTATTTCTCTGCAGACTGCTCGAATTTTCTGAACGCGCTGGAAGACCGGGTGATAAAGTGGTCGCCTTCACGAACGATGAAGAATGCGGCAATCCCTTCACGCTCTGCCAGAGCCATGCCGCGCTTGTCTCCCATTGCAAGGAGGGCTGTTGCCAGACCGTCAGCGCGCATCGCATTGTCAGCAATTATAGTTACCGATGCAAGTTTATGCGTTACCGGGCGCCCGGACGCTGCATCGATAATGTGTGAGAAGCGTTTGCCGTTGACTTCCTTGTATATGCGATAATCGCCAGACGTCGCCATGCCTTTGTTGCTCACTCGTACGATTTGCTGAACCGTACGAGTTGCGGAGTCTGGCTTTTCGATGCCAACGACCCACGGCTCGTCTTTTGAGTTTTTGCCTTTGGTGACCAGATCGCCGCCGATTTCGACAAGGTATTCGTCGATGCCGTTCTGCTCCATAACAGAGGCAACTTTGTCGATGCCAAAGCCTTTTGCGATTGCGGAGAGATTGACGGTGGTATCAGTGTTGACCTTACGTAGTGCTGGTGGATCTGTCTCAAACTCCAGCATGGTGCTCATGCCAACTGACTCAAGAGCGTTGCGGATTTCGCGTGGGCTTGGCTGAGGAGGGGTATCCTGCTTGGTGCCAAAGCCCCATAGCTCAATGAGTGGTGCCAACGTTACGTCAAAATAACCAGCTGTCAGGTTATGAATGCGCAGTGACTCCTGCATCACGATGCTGAAATCGCGGGAGATTGGCGTCCATTCTGTGCTGGTGGAGCGGTTAAAACGGCTGATCTCGGAGTTTTTGTCCCAGTTGGACATGGCCTTATTGACGCCAACCAGAGCCTCGTCAACCTGCTGCTGCAGTTCCTGTTTGGTTACAGAGGACGACCCTTTGATGGCCTTGACATTGAATGTAGTGCCCATGGTTTTGCCGTGAAGTATGATTTCTTCGCGACTTTTGTCATTGGGTACACATGCTGTGACAAAGATGAGTACGAGAGCTGTAATGAGGAAGCGCATTTAGGCCTCAGAGTTTTTTCATTTCCCCGCGTAATCGGCTTATTCTGGTTTTCTGTCAAGTTAAATAGGGTTTGATACTGCTGTCGCAAAGATCAGCAATAGATGATGGTGAAGAAATCAGTAGGTGGTACTACGTGCATGTGAAAAGTTAGGGGAAAACTTATTTGAGATAAAATTTTCGCGAAACAGCCTTGTTGCCGTTGCGTCAATATCACGAATCCCTATTGAAATTTGCGGTATATCAGGGTATTGGCCCGCATAAATCCGTAGGAATAGCTGACCGCAACGCACTTTAATGGTATGCGGGCGGTTACTCCTAACCGGAGCCATGGATGACTGACGTTCAGCAATGCTCGGGCTTTGTTGCTGAAATTACGGTCCGTGGGGGGATTTATCTCGGTTCGACTTGTGAAAGTCAATAATCCGCATGCGCGGCATTTTGTAACTCGCAGAATGACTTAGCATCATTTACCCGTAGATACTCCCGTGAACATCTAGTGGTTTGCCCTATAAGAAGCCTGACAGGGTAAGGGATGAAGATTACAAAAGGATTGGATCTGCCGATCACCGGTGCTCCGAACCAAGAGATCCACAAGGGTCCAGAGGTTCGCCGTGTTGCAGTGAATGGCGGGGATTACAACGGGTTGAAGCCGCGTATGTTGGTTGCTGAAGGCGATCGCGTCGTAAAGGGTCAACCTCTTTTCAATGACAAACGCTCTCCTGAAATCAACTATGTTGCTCCGGGTGCTGGTGTCGTTGAAGCAGTCAATCGTGGTGCACGTCGCGTTCTGGAAACCATTGTCATCAAACTGGATGATGGTAACGAAGAACAGATCGCTTTCTCAAAGTTTGACAACAGCGCTTTGGCAACTCTGGACGCATCTGTCGTTCGTGAGCAGCTTGCCAAGTCTGGTCTTTGGACAAGCTTCCGTACCCGCCCATACTCCAAGGTTCCGGTTTTTGAAACGCAGCCGCGTTCCATTTTCGTAACTGCGATGGACACCAACCCGCTTGCTGCGGATGCTGGTGTTATCATCAATGCGAATGCTGGCGCGTTTGAAGCAGGGCTTCAGATTGTCTCTAAACTAACCGATGGCCGCACATTCGTTTGCCACAGCCCGAAGGACAACCTTCCGGGTGCAAGCGTTGCTGGTGTGCAGATGGAAAGTTTTGAAGGTAAGCACCCAGCAGGTAATGCGGGTACTCACATTCACTTCCTCGACCCGGTTAATGAAAACAAGACAGTCTGGACCATCGGTTATCAGGATGTCATCGCAATCGGTAACCTGTTCCTGACAGGTGAACTGGATGTTTCCCGCGTTGTTTCTGTTGCAGGTCCGCTGGCTTCCAAGCCGCGCCTCGTAACAACTCGCATTGGTGCGGATCTGAATGATCTGCTGGCTGGTGAAACACTGCCGGGCATTCCTGCTCGTATCGTTTCCGGGTCCGTCCTTTCCGGCACTATTGCTGCCGACCAGTTTGCCTTCCTTGGCCGTTACCACACTCAGGTGACGCTGATGGAAGAAGACCACAAGCAAGACGTTGTTGGCTGGGTTCGCCCATTCATGACGAAGTGGTCTAACCTTAATGTGCATCCTTCCGGGTTCTTCCGCACCAAGCTGCAGTTCCCATTCGGTACCAACAAGAACGGTTCCATCCGCGCAATCGTTCCATTGGGTACTTATGAGAAGGTCATGCCGCTCGACGTTCTTCCAACTCAGCTGCTCCGCTCCTTGATGGTGCTGGACACTGACATGGCGCAGAAACTTGGCGCTTTGGAGTTGGACGAAGAAGATTTGGCGCTATGCACCTTCATCTGCCATTCCAAGAATGAATACGGAGCTGCGCTGCGTGCAAATCTTGATAAAATCGAGAAAGAGGGCTAACCCGTGAGTTTGCGCGATAAGTTTGATCGTATTGCGCCGCTCTTTGAAAAGGGTGGCAAGTACGAGAAGTTTTACGCCGTCTATGAGATGGTGGATACCTTCATCTACACTCCAAAAACAGTGACTAGCGTTGCGCCGCACGCTCGTGACCACGCTGATCTGAAGCGTGTCATGACGTATGTTGTGCTGGCGACGATCCCTGCGATCCTGTTTGGCATGTACAACACTGGCCTGCAGACAAACTCTGCATTGGCCGCAATGGGCATTACTGAGCCTGCTGGTTGGAGAGCGTTTATTCTCTCTCTGCTGGGTATTGGTTTTAACCCGGACAGCATCTTCGCCAACATGGCGCACGGTGCGCTGTACTTCTTGCCGATTTACATCGTAACGCTCGGTGTCGGCGGCATCTTCGAAGTGCTCTTTGCCATTGTGCGTGGGCACGAAGTGAACGAAGGCTTCTTTGTTTCCTCCATGCTCTACACGCTGATCCTTCCAGCTTCTACGCCGCTATGGCAGGTTGGTCTTGGTATCGCGTTTGGTGTGGTGATCGGTAAGGAAGTGTTTGGCGGTACAGGAAAAAACTTCCTGAACCCGGCGCTTGTTGGCCGTGCATTCCTCTACTTTGCTTATCCGGCAGCTATGTCTGGTGATGCAGTGTGGACGCCAGTTGATGGCTTCTCCGGTGCGACTGCACTGGGTGTTGCTGCCTCTGACGGCATGCAGGGGCTGGCAGCAAACGGCATCACGTGGATGAGCTCTTTCGTCGGTACCATTCAGGGTTCCTTCGGTGAAACCTCCACGATTGCTATTGCTCTTGGCGGTGTGTTCCTGGTGACCACGGGTATCGCAAACTATCGTCTCATTCTTGGTTGTCTGGCGGGCATGATTGGTTTCAGCCTGTTGCTGAACCTGATTGGCTCTGAGACCAACCCGATGTTTGCAATGCCTTGGTATTGGCACCTTGTCACTGGCGGCTTCATGTTTGGCCTCGTGTTCATGGTGACTGAGCCTGTGACTGCTGCGATGACAAATCCGGGCCGTTACATCTACGCTGCCCTGATTGGCGTGATGTGCATTCTGATCCGTGTCATCAACCCGGCCTTCCCAGAAGGCATGATGTTGGCAATCCTGTTCGGCAATATCTTTTCTCCGCTGATCGACTACTTCGTTGTGAAGGCGAACATCACACGGAGGATGAAGCGCCATGCCTAACGCTGAAAACACAACAGCTCCTACAGGCCTTTGGGCGCGCTTCAACGCGATGCCTCTGGACTCTGCTCCGCGTACGATTACCGTTGCTGTGGTTCTGTGTCTGATCTGTTCGATGATTGTTTCCGGTGCTGCGGTGCTGCTTAAGCCTCAGCAGGAAATCAACAAAACGCTAGATAAGAAAACCAACATCCTCAAGGTTGCTGGTCTTTATGAAGCTGGTGTCGACGTTGAAAAGGCATTTGGTGCCTTTGAACCGCGACTTGTTGATGTTGCAACTGGCAAGTTCTCTGATGCGGCCGACGCTGCGACCTATGACCAGCGCGCCGCTGCAAAAGATCCGGTTCTTTCCATTGCTTTGGATAATGATCCGGCATCCATCAAACGACAGGCTAAACTGGCTTCGGTTTATTTGCTGCGCGATGATGCAGGCAAGATTGAGCGTATCATTCTGCCAGTACATGGCTACGGTCTGTGGTCCACGCTTTATGGTTTCATCGCTCTGAATGCTGATGCAAATGAAGTTTACGGCCTGCGCTTTTACTCCCATGGCGAGACCCCTGGTCTTGGTGCGGAAGTAGACAATCCAAAATGGATGGCACAGTGGCCGGGCAAGCTGGTTTATGGCGATAACGGGTCCGTGGACATCGGTGTCGGCAAATCTGCTCCAGCGGGTATTGATGGCTCCAAACACCACATTGATGCGATTGCAGGTGCAACGTTGACATCCCGTGGTGTCGACAACCTCGTCAAATTCTGGATGGGCGAGCAGGGCTTCAAGACCTTCCTCGACAATCTGAAAAAAGGAGAGGCGTAATGGCTGGCAAAGACTTGTCCATGCTCAAGGACCCGATGGTCGATAACAACCCGATCACGCTTCAGGTTCTTGGCATCTGTTCCGCGCTTGCGGTAACCTCTTCCTTGAAGGTTGCGCTGGTGATGGCGATTGCGGTGACGCTTGTGACAGCGTTCTCCAACTTCTTCATCTCTCTTTTGCGTAACCAGATCCCGTCTTCTATCCGCATTATTGTGCAGATGGTGATTATTGCGTCTCTCGTTATTCTGGTTGATCAGGTTCTGAAGGCGTATCTCTACGAGATTTCCAAGACACTCTCCGTGTTTGTTGGTTTGATCATCACCAACTGTATCGTGATGGGCCGTGCGGAAGCGTACGCGATGAAGAACCCACCAATCCCATCTTTCCTTGATGGTATCGGTAACGGTCTGGGCTACTCCCTGATCCTGCTGCTGGTTGGTGTTGTTCGTGAGCTGCTTGGCTCAGGTTCCCTGTTTGGTGTGCAGATCCTTGAGACCGTGAACAACGGTGGCTGGTATGTGCCAAACGGCCTGCTGCTGCTGCCTCCGTCCGCGTTCTTCGTGATTGGCCTGCTGATCTGGGGTTTCCGTACCTGGAAGCCTGCGCAGGTTGAGAAGCGCGACTATAAAATCATGGAAACTGAGGGAGCTCACTGATTATGGAAGGGCTTCTTTCCCTCGCCGTCAAGGCGATCTTTATCGAGAACCTCGCGCTCTCCTTCTTCCTTGGAATGTGTACGTTCCTTGCGGTTTCCAAGAAGGTTGAGACTGCGCTGGGTCTGGGTATCTCCGTTGTTGTTGTGCAGGCGCTGACTGTGCCAATCAACAACGTGCTTTACACCACGCTGCTTAATGACAATGCGTTGGCATGGGCTGGGCTTGAAGGCACTGATCTGCGCTTTCTGGGCCTGATCTCCTACATCGGCGTTATCGCTGCTGTGGTGCAGATCCTCGAGATGTTCCTCGATCGCTATGTCCCTGCGCTTTACAATGCGCTGGGTATCTTCCTGCCGCTGATCACAGTGAACTGCGCGATTATGGGTGGTTCTCTGTTCATGGTGGAGCGTGACTACAATCTGGGCGAAGCATCTGTTTATGGTGTGTCTTCCGGTATTGGTTGGGCGCTGGCGATTACTGCAATGGCTGGTGTGCGTGAAAAGCTGAAATACTCTGATGTTCCTGATGGACTGCAGGGTCTTGGCATCACCTTCATCACTGCTGGTCTGATGGCTATGGGTTTCATGGCTTTCTCAGGCGTGAAGCTGTAAGGGGACGAGTAGATGCAAGACTTTACCTGGGGCATTACGCTCTTCACTCTGATCGTGCTTGCACTGGTGATCGTCATTTTGATGGCACGCAGCAAGCTGGTTGCATCCGGTGATGTTCAGATCAGTATCAATGGTGAGAAGACGCTCTCCGTTCCTGCGGGTGGCAAGCTTCTCAACGTTCTGGCAGATCAGAAAATCTTCGTTCCTTCTGCCTGTGGTGGCGGTGGTACCTGTGCCCAGTGCCGCGTGAAAGTGCACGAGGGTGGCGGTTCTATTCTGGCAACTGAAGAAAGCCATATCACCAAGCGTGAAGCACGCTGTGGTGACCGTCTTTCCTGTCAGGTCGCTGTGAAGCAGGACATGAAGATCGAAGTGCCTGAAGAAGTGTTCGGCGTGAAAAAGTGGGAGTGTACTGTTCGCTCCAACGAGAACGTCGCAACCTTCATTAAGGCGCTGGTTCTGGACCTGCCCGAAGGCGAAGACGTGAACTTCCGCGCTGGTGGTTATATTCAGATTGAAGCGCCTGCGCACAAGCTGAAATACACTGACTTTGACATCGAAGAGCAGTACCGCGAAGACTGGGATAAGTTCAATCTCTGGCAGTACGAGTCCATCGTGGACGAGCCAGTTGAACGTGCTTACTCCATGGCAAACTACCCGGACGAAAAAGGCATGATCATGCTGAATGTTCGTGTGGCGTCGCCGCCTCCTGGCACTCAGGGTATTCCTGCCGGTAAGATGTCCTCCTTCATCTTCAACCTGAAGCCAGGTGACAAGGTGACAATTTCCGGTCCGTTTGGTGAGTTCTTTGCTCGTGAAACCAACAAGGAAATGGTGTTCATCGGTGGTGGTGCTGGTATGGCGCCTATGCGTTCGCACATCTTTGATCAGTTGAAACGTCTTGAGAACCGCGATCGTAAGATCACTTTCTGGTACGGTGCACGTTCCAAGAAAGAGATGTTCTTCGTTGAAGACTTCGACCAGCTGGCGAAAGAGTTCCCGAATTTCACATGGCATGTGGCGCTTTCTGATCCGCAGCCAGATGATGATTGGGATGGTTACACCGGGTTCATTCACAACGTGCTCTACAACGAGTACCTGAAGGACCACGCTGCGCCAGAAGACTGTGAGTACTACATGTGTGGCCCTCCAATCATGAACCAGTCCGTAATCAACATGTTGGTTGATATGGGCGTGGAACGTGAAGACATCATGCTGGACGACTTCGGCGGTTAATCGCTGAGAGCATTGCAAGAAGTGAGAGACCCGGTGTCGCGAGGCGCCGGGTTTTTTTATTGTCCTCAATTTGGTTTAGGTCATAATAAATGCAATTTATGATTGAGATGATTTGAGTAGTGGTAATGGGTAGTTCGCAGATTAGTTTATGGACTTACTTGCGTATGTTTGCAGTGGTTTATTTTCTCATCAGCGTGAACCTGATGATTCTTACGATAGTATGTTTTACGTTCTTTGATGTTGTGCTCCCATTGCAATACATTGGCTATGTTGCTCGGTTTTCAATTGGAATGAATGTTGGAAATTCGATATCCAAGAAGCATAAACAGCATCTGAATAAACGTATTTTGCCCAAACTTGCCGCTTATTGCTGTTTGATTACCTTTATCATTGACGGTGTCTTGGTTTACTTTTCGCTTCCAAATCTTGACCGCGTGCTTTTAACCCCAGTTCGGGCTGTTGGTTTATTATTATTGATACAAGCGCTAAGCTTCGGGCTCATTTGGCTGGGCTTCAGGCAGGGAGTACGAGGTGCTGAGAAGGCTGAAGTTAAGGTTCTAATGTGAGCGCAATGGGAATGCGTAGGAAGTCGCTTGGAAGTTAGATAACCCCTCACGTTACATTGAGGTCTTGATGTTAAATGTAAAAATTAATTATTTTCAATATGTTAGACGGTTTTCGATAACTTATGTTTTGATGCTTGCAATAATATTTGTCTACGGAATGATCATTGCTCAAATCTTTGACGCACAAATTTCGTTTTGGCGTGCCGCTTGGACGATGGGCCCAGTTAGTAGTTTTCTACTTGGTTATAAAATCTATGAGAGGCAGAAAGTCAGGCTGAACATTGATTCAGTGTTGGGATTGGCTGTCTTGTGTTTTTTGAGCCTCTTATCAGTGCAAGCCATTCTTAGTTATGCAAGCATGTTCAATTTACTTGGGCAGAGAGCTCCTCAAGGTCTCATCATTAAATTTGGTGCTAGTTGGGCTATTTCGCAATTTGGGTTGATTCTAGCTGGCTTGTGGTTTGGTGGCTGGGTTACTGAAAAATTCAAAGATGATAAGCAATTTGACTTCACAGCACTGGAGTCAAATCTTCTCTCACTCGAGCAACGATTGCTCGATCCGGCAGTGCGAGGTTCTCGTCATCTGCTCGACCAGTTGCTGCATGCAGACTTCATAGAGATTGGTGCAAGTGGCCGGACATATGATCGAGCGCAGGTGCTTGATGCGCTGCCGACTGAGGCAGCGGATTATCCGGTCAGAACAATTGAGAATTTTCGGCTGCGTGAGTTGAGCGAGGGGCTCATTCAGGTGTTTTACAGCATTGCCGAGAATGCGACGCAGCGGACATCCATTTGGAAGCTTGAGGATGAGCAGTGGTCCATGATTTATCATCAAGGAACACGCAGAGCACCATAGTGGGTGGCTAACCCTCAGAGTTCTCTAAAATCCGACTGTTTGTGTGCGCGTCGATTAAATACTTTGGCTCCTAATATGCGTGCTGGTGAATTTTTACTAGAGCCTTTTGTGGTGGTGACTATCTAGCTGAGGCTCTCAGTCTTGTTGCGTGTATCCCGTGGGAAACTGAACCGTCCAGCTTGGGATCCGCAGTAGAGGGTTGGGTATGACGCATAATACCGCTTTGCTCATCATTGCATGCCAGAACGACCATTTTCCCGGTGGGAAGTTTGAGCTGCCGAAACAGATGGAAGCTGCGACTAACATTGTGCAGTTACTCAAGGATGCCCGACAGCACCATGAGTTCGTCATTCATATCAAACATGTTTATGAAGACCCCAAGTCACCTTACATGGCCGAAGGATCTTTTGGTGCCGAGATCAATAAAATGGTCTGGCCGAGAGATGGCGAGCCGATTGTTACCAAATATAACTTCAATGCCCTAGAAGGGACGAACCTGCGGGAGTTGCTGACAGATCATAAGATAGATGATCTGGTGATCTGCGGTTCGATGACACAATACTGCATTGTTGAGACAGCGCGGGCGACTTTAGATCTCGGTTACCCGGTGACTGTTGTGTACGATGCCTGCGCAGCGAGTTGCATGGAGTTCCGTGGGCGTGAAGTGTCCGTGGATGATGTACAGGCCTCAATTATGGCTTCTCTCATCTTTTCCAATGCGGCTGTTGTTTCGACGGATGAGTTTTTGACCCAACCTCATTAAGCTGCAGTGCTTTGATATCCGAATTTTTGTCGGTACTGACCAGGGCTGAGGCCTGTGGTTTTGATGAACACGCGGCGGCAAGCTGTTGGGTCTTCGTAACCAACGTCCCATGCGATCTTGTTGAAGGACCGTTTGGTTTGCTCCAGCTGCTGGCGTGCTTCAGTTATGCGTAGTTGCTGTAAATAGGTGTTTGGCGTGTGCCCTGTCGCGACTTCAAACCGTCTTTGGAAGGTTCGTCCTGTCAGTCCGGCTTTTTCTGCCATTTCGGGTACTGTCAATTTTTTCTTATAGGTGGTCTGAAGCCAATGTTGGGCTTTGAGAATAGCCTGATCACCGTGGGAGAAATTGGGGTAGAAACGACTATAGTTCTTCTGTTCTCGCCCAGCCGGGTCAATGAGAAACCTGCGAGAGACTTCGAGCATGGTTGTGTGATCGATGAAGTGATCGATCAACCTGAGACCCAGATCAGTCCATGCCATGATACCGCCTGCGGTGATGACATCGCCTTCGTCGACGATCATTTTGTCAGTATTGAGCTGTACCAAAGGGTATTTCTTTGCAAAATCCTCGGTGATTGCCCAATGGGTTGTCGCAGGTCTGTTATCGAGAATACCCGTTTCGGCGAGTAGCATTGCACCGACGCAGATTGAGCAGAGAATGGCTCCATGCTCATGCTGGTGTTTGAGCCATTGGATGAGTGCTGGTGAGACGGTTGGGTGATCATCAACCAGACTGGGAGGCAGGATTATCGCCGAGAAACTGGTGGTTCCGACTGAGCTGATCTGATCTTCGTGAAGAACGGTTGCCTCAATGCTGCTGGCATTGCTTTTGCTGGCAGCGTTGAACATATCGATCAGCCCATAAACCGCTGAGAGTTGCGCGCCGGTGTAGGACAGGATGCCGATAGGATGATGTGTCTCTGATCTAGTCATGTGGCAATTATAGCATGTTTTATGTCGTATATGCCAATCGAGTTGATTGGAGGTGTTGATTAGGTTTGCTGCTGACAAGAGCAAATCTAAGGAGGCACAAATGTCTAAATCCGCACTGGTTATTGTTGACGTTCAGAACGACTATTTCCCTGGTGGCGCCTGGGAGCTGAATGGGCAGGTTGAAGCTGCTCAAAATGTAAAGCGCCTGTTGGAAGACAGCCGCAGCAAGAAAACACCGGTCATTCACATTCAGCATGTGGTTGAAGCAGGCAATGCGCCGTTCTTCAATGCAGGCACTGAAGGTGTTAAAATTCATGATGATGTGGTGCCACAGGATGGTGAGCCGCTCGTGACCAAGCAGTTTGCAAATAGCTTTCTGCAAACCAACCTGAAAGAATTGCTGGATGAGCAGGGCATTGAGCATCTGGTTGTTGTCGGCTCTATGTCTCACAACTGCATTGATGCAACAGTGCGCGGTGCTGTTGATCTGGGATATACAGCGACCATTATTGAAGATGCTTGTGCGACATTGGATATGGAACACAACGGCGAAACTATTCCTGCGAAGCACGTGCACGGTGCGTTCATGGCATCACTGGCTTTTGCATACGGCAAAGTTGTCAGCACAGACGAGTATCTGGCTGCTTAATGCAGGCTTTTGCTGCTTTCAGAAGCCGGCACTTGAGGCTGGCTTCTGATCTAGGTTAGGTCGGGATTTTATAAAATCTGCTTTTTAAAATCCGGCATGCTTAAACGTGTTGGCCTTATTGTTTGCTCAAATAAGACCAATAGGACTGAGGTGTGCTTATGCCTAAAAGGGCCCTGATCATTGTCGACTGCCAGAACGATTATTTCCCCGGTGGTAGCTGTCCTTTAGCAGGGCAGGTGGAAGCAGGAAAAAATATTGCCCGTCTTCTTGAGGTGGTGCGAGATAACGACGAAAACGTCATCCACCTTCAACACATGTACAAAGATAAAACAGAGCCGTATCTGGTAGAGGGATCGCCAGGAGTAGAGATTAACGAGTGTGCCAGGCCCGTGAACGGGGAGCCTGTTGTCGTTAAAAACTATATGAATGGCTATAAGGATACCAACCTGCAGCAGATCCTCGTTGAGGCTGGTATTGATGAGATTGTCATGTGTGGTTCTATGAGCCAGAACTGCGTGAACGCGACTGCGCGTCAGACCCTTGACCTGGGTTACCCGCTGACCATCATCTACGATGCCTGTGCCACAGAGGATCTTGAATTCAATGGCGTAACTGTCCCTGCGGATCATGTTCACACCGCGATGATGGCGTCTTTAAGGTTCGCGCATAGCAACGTGATTTCTACCGATGAATTCCTTCAATCGTTGAATGGAGCATAATCGACGATTGGGATAAGCAACCTCCTGAGGGGATATGGCCAAGAAAGCCCTAATCATTATTGATTGTCAGAACGATTTCTTCCCGGGGGGGAAGTGTGAACTCGAGGGCCAGGTTGAATCTGCTGCAAACATTCAGCGTTTGCTCAAGAACGCTCGCGATAATGATGAATGCATTGTCCATATCCAGCATTTCTTTAAAGACAAGTACGCCCCGTTCCTTGTTGAGGGAACCATCGGCGCAGAGCTGCATGATAGTTGCAGTCCCGCTGAGGGGGAGCATGTGGTGGTCAAATATTCCGCCAACAGTTACCTGAACACGAACCTTCAGCAGATTTTAGAGGATGTGGGTGTTGAGGAAATCGTGATCTGCGGGGGCATGTCTCATATGTGCATTGATGCGGCAGCGCGTGCGACTGTTGATCTTGGTTATCCAATCACCGTTATCTACGATGCTTGTGCAACATGTGACCTTGAGTTTGAAGGGGAAGTTGTTCCCGCAAAATATGTCCAAGGGGCGATTATGGCCGCGCTTTCATTTGCCTATGGCAAGGTTATTTCGACTGAGGAATATCTGGGGCACTGAGCAGGTTTGTGGTGCGGGCTTTATCAGGTCTGGTGTTTACTCCTAGGTTTTATGAAAAATGCGGGTTTTTCTAGCTGAGTTCCGTCAATCGATATCTATTAGACTGTTACAGGGTTGGTCTGTCACGTGAGGTGTTGAGCGTAAGATGACGAGAACGGCGTTGCTGATAATTGACTGTCAGAACGACTTCTTTCCCGGTGGGAAATGTGAGTTGGAAGGGCAGTTCGAGGCTGCGGAGAACATTCAGATGCTGCTTACAAATGCGCGCGTTAAGGATCAAACCATCGTTCATATCCAGCATCATTTTAAAGAGAAAGACGCGCCTTTTACAGTCGAAGGTACGATCGGCGCAGAGATCCACGATATGGCGAAGCCGCTGCCGCACGAACCGATCGTAACCAAGTATACCTCCAACATCTTCCTCAATAACAATCTCAAGCAGATTCTGGATGACGAAAATGTTGAGGAACTGGTTATCTGCGGGTCTATGAGCAAGGATTGCATTGCAGCTGCAGCACATGCGACGACAGAACTCGGATACCCAATTACGATTATTTATGATGCATGCGCGACGCGGGAGCCGGGATCTTGTGATACGTCTTCTCAGCAAGAGTTTGTGCAAGCAGCGATAATGGCTTCGCTGTCGTTCATTTGCAGCAATATTGTCTCCACAAATGAATATCTGCAGAGACATTCTCCAGCGTAGGCGTGGATCCTAGGGCATTTGAGATCAGCCGCTGATATTGATCTTTCTCAGGCCAACCCAGAATGGACCAATGGCAAGCAGCATAAATGATGCGGCCAGCAGGAATGGTGCGCCCGGATAGTATAGCTCTGCACTGTCTGCTGTGAAGCTGGTGAACAGCTGCGTCATCATCAAGGTGGAAAGCACAAGCGTAAGTCCGATGATGCTTGTCAGCGCGCCCTGCAGACGGCCTTGCTTGTCCTGAGAGACGTGATGGCTCATCAGGGCGATCATGGCAGGTGGGATCATGGCACCAAGCGCTGCTGGTGGCAGGAGCAGGATAACAGTGAGTGTGTTTGGTGCGAATGCGAAACCAAGCAGTGCGAGCACCGCGAAGAAGAAGCCATAAAGCACGGTCTTTGCTTCGCCTTTGCGCGGAATAATCCAGCGGATAAGACCACCTTTGACGCTGGAGAAGCCAATGCCGACGATAGCGAGTGAGAGACCTACCTGAGCCGTGGTCCAATTGAAGGCTTCAATTGTGTAGTACGACCAGATTGCCGGATACACAAAGTTTGCCATTTCAAACAGGAAGAGCGCAATGAAGAGCCACACCAGAACAGGAGACTGGGCGATGTCCATGGCCGCGCCAATAGGGTTTGCTCTGCGCCAGCGAATGGCCTTTCTCGCCGACTTTGGTAGAGTTTCCGGCATATAAAATAGGCCGTAAGCAAAGGTTATCGCAATCAGAACTGCGGAAATGTAGAAGGGAACTCGGACGCCAAAGAGCGCAAGTGTCCCGCCGATGACCGGGCCAATGACAAAGCCAAAACCGATGGCTGCGCCGACCATGCCGAAGCGGGTGGCGCGCTTGCCGTTATGCGAGATGTCGGAGACAGCTGCATAGGCCGTGGCGTATGTTGCGCTGGCTATTCCAGCGAAGAGCCTGCCAATGAACAGAACCCATAGGGAGCCTGCGAAGGTCATGATCAGGTAGTCAACTGTCAGGACAGCGAGAGAAAGTAACAGGACTGGACGACGACCAAAACGGTCGGAAATGGCGCCAACAGCAGGACCGAAAAGGAATTGCATTGCTGCATAGCTCGCCGCGATGTAACCACCCCAGAGTGCCGCATCTGCAATGGTCGTTTGGCTGAGTTCTGCGACGAGTGCCGGGGTCACCGGAATGATCAATCCGGCACCAATCGCGTTCAGCAAAACAGTCCCTGCAATGAAGACAAGGGTGTGAAAGTCCTGTTTTGACCTGATAGATTGCAGTGTCGGCAGCATTCTTTTCTCGTTTTTTCGCTAAATGCTATGTAACAAAGCGCCCCAGCAAGTAAAGAAAAAACTCAGCATTTGTGCATATGCCGCAGGTCAATCAATCAGAGTGAAGATCTATTTACGCCACGGTGGTGTTTCTTTAGCAAAGAATGCAGAAATTCCAGCCTGAGCTTCAGTGGTTTCCCATCTATCCGCTAGGGCATTTGCTGTGTAGTCAATCTGATCTTCTACCGGCATGCGAGCTAAATTCTGACAAAGAGCTTTTGCGTCGGCTACGGCACCCGGTGCGCAGTTCAAATAAGCTTCTGCTTCTTTCTGTGTTACTGCGTGCAGGTCTTCTGGTGTTGTCACCAATGAGACGAGACCGAGGTGATGGGCTCGTTCCGCACCAAACGGGCGGGCATTCATGAAGACTTGTCGAGCGTGACCTTCGCCCAGGCGACGTACAACATAAGTGCCGATGGTTGCTGGGATCAGACCGAGGCGGGTCTCAGTCAGCGCGAACTTGGTGTTGTCTGCAGCAACCACCAGATCACAGACGCTGAGTATGCCAACTCCGCCACCGTAAGCAGGACCATGAACACGAGCGATCAGAGGCTTCTTCATGTTGTCGAGGCGTTTCAGCATGCCTGCCAGACGATTGGCTTCCTGCATTTTGCCAATGCGGTCTTTCTCTGCCTGCGCTTGCATCCATTTGAGATCGCCGCCAGCACAGAAAGTTTCGCCGTCCGCTGCCAGAATGATTGCGCGGGTCTGCTCGCAGTTGTCCAGTTCTTCAGCAGCAGCGACCAGTTCGTCCATCATCTGTGCGTTCATAGCATTGTGCTTTTCAGCGCGCGCCAGCAAGAGCGTGGTGATGCCGTTGTCTGCTTTTTCGATGCGAAGGTTTTGATAAGTCATGCCGCCGCCGCCTCTTTAATGGAGAGAATAAACTCTTGCGTTTGCTCCAGCTTCTCAATGTTGAGGCCGGAGTCGTAGTCCAGTAGCTTTGCCATTTTTGCAACGGCCAATGTGCTGACGTTGCCTTTGGCTCCTGGTGCATATGGACAACCACCGAGACCACCGATGGCTGAATCGAACGTGCGAAGGCCCATTTTGATGCTGGACATGATGTTGGCCAGAGCCAAGTCCTTGGTGTCGTGGAAATGGCCTGCGAGTTGCTCAGCTGGAATGACTTTTAGAACGGCCTCCAGCATCGCTTCTGTGGTTTCTGGAGTTGCCGCGCCAATTGTGTCGCCGAGTGAGACCTCATAACAACCCATCTGCAGCAAACGTTCTGAAACCATTGCTACGTTCTGGACTGGTGTTGGGCCGTCATATGGGCACTCAACGATGCAAGAGACGTAACCGCGGACCGGGATGCCGTCTGCTTTTGCTGCGTCTACGATTGGAGCAAAGCGTTCGAAGCTCTCTTCAATAGAACAGTTGATGTTCTTTTGAGAGAAGCCCTCAGATGCGGATGCAAAGACCGCAACTTCGTCAGCTCCAGACGCCTTAGCACGCTCATAGCCTTTGATATTTGGCGTTAGCGCAGTGTAGCGAATGCCCGGCTTGCGTGTGATGCCTGCAAAAACCTCTCCAGCATCTGCCATTTGCGGCACCCATTTGGGCGAGACAAAGCTGGATGTTTCAATCTTTTCAAACCCACACTCGGAGAGGCGGTTGATCAGCTCGATCTTGTTCGCTGTCGGGATCAGCGTTTTTTCATTTTGCAGGCCGTCGCGCGGGCCCATCTCAAAAATGTTTAGTTTCTTGCTCATCGCTTATCAAACCTCCTCGTCGATAGCGCGGGCACGAAGTTCTCTGCGGATAACCTTTCCGGTTGTTGTCATTGGCAGGGCTTCGACAAATTCCAGTTCACGTGGATATTCATGCGCAGCTAATCGCTGTTTTACAAAATCAGAAAGTTCCTTGGCCAGTTCGTCGGATGGCTCAACACCTTCCTTCAGCACAATGTAGGCTTTGACGATCTCGGTGCGTAGCTTGTCTGGCTTGCCGATGACACCTGCCATGGCAACTGTGTCGTGTTTCAGCAGGCAGTCTTCAATCTCACCGGGACCGATGCGGTAACCAGATGAGGTGATGACATCATCATCGCGGCCAACAAACTGGATCCAGCCATCCTTATCCATCACGCCTTTGTCGCCCGTGATGAGAAACTCGCCAGAGAACTTCTTTTTCGTGGCTTCCGGATTGTTCCAGTATTGGAGGAACATGACGGGGTTTGGTGCGCGAACGCCAATATTGCCAAGCTGGCCAGCTTCGAGAACGGTGCCTTTGTCGTCTACGATTTGCACATCAAAGCCCGGTACGGCTTTGCCGGTGACGCCGGGACGGGTTTCCATCAGTTCTGCGCAAGTGGAGACAACGAGGTTGCATTCGGTCTGGCCATAGAACTCGCTGATTGTCAGGCCAAACGTGTCTTGGCCCCATTGGATCAGCTCTGCGCCAAGGGCTTCGCCGCCACTGCCGAGGGAGCGGAGGGAATAGGTCCAGCGGTCCTTCGGGTTCTCAACCTGCCGCATCATCTTCAACGCGGTTGGTGGGATGAAGGCGTTGCGAATTTTCAGATCCTGCATCAGCTGAAAAGCTGCTTCGCCGCTGAACTTTTTGAAGCGACAGGCAACGACTGTAACGCCGTGGTGCAGGCTCGGCAGGAGAACATCAATCAAACCGCCAATCCATGCCCAGTCCGCAGGCGTCCAGAAACGGTCACCTTCCTTCGGGAACATGTTGTGCGGCATCTCCACACCGGGCAGGTGACCCAGCAGCGTGCGGTGTGCATGCAGCGCGCCTTTCGGCTGGCCTGTGGTGCCAGAGGTGTAGATGATGATGGCAGGATCTTCAGCCTTCGTCTTCACCGGTGTGAAGTCTTCGCTCTGCTCTGCCATTTCTGCATGGAGTGAGCGGGTGCCAAAGTCAGTGCCCTCAATGTTCAGGATTAGTTCAAGCTCTGGTAGGCTTTCGCGGATCTTTTCAAGCTTTGCAGCACCAGCGTTGTTGGTGATGAGAGCTTTGGCGCCGGAGTTACCCAGTCGGTACTCCAGTGCCTCTTCGCCAAACAGGGAGAAGAGCGGAATGGAGATGCCGCCGAGCTTGTGAATTGCAATATGAGAGAAGGCTGTTTCTGGTGCTTGCGGCAGCAGGATGCCGACGCGATCACCGCGGATTATGCCTTGAGATAGGAGCAGATTGGCCAGCTGATTGCTCAGCTTTTTCAAGTCACCAAAGCTGTAGGTGGTTGTTGGCCCGTCTTCTTCGGCGAAGATGAGTGCTTCGCGGGCGGCGTCTTTGTCCGCCCACTTGTCACAGATATCTACGCCAATGTTAAAGAACTCCGGGATGTCCCACTGAAACTTTTCTCGGAGTTCCTCATAGGTATTCGCTGATGGCAACAACGGTTATTCCTCCTCCTCAAGCGTGAGGAGTATAACGCCTTCTTCCACCTGGTCACCCGCAGATGCCATCACTTCAGCCACAACGCCGTCACGCGGTGCTTTGAGAGAGTGTTCCATCTTCATGGCTTCGGTCACGATCAACGTATCGCCTTCAGAAACCTCGTCACCCGGCTTACAGTTTACTGCCCGTACAAGACCTGGCATTGGCGAGGCAATTGCATTGCCTGAGGCAGTGTTGTCGTCTTGCTCTGCCAGATGATCCGGCAAATCAAAACGCCATGTAACACCGTCGGAGAATAATGTGAGACTGGTGTCTTCTGCGAAGAAATCAGCTGAGGTGATCTGGCCGGCAAAATCCACGCGCATGTGGTTGTTGTCTACGGAGAGGATCTGCAAATTGAAGGTTTCACCATCAATCGTAACGGTCAGGCTACCATCATGATGACGGTTTGCCACAACTTCGGTGACTTCGTCACGCCAAGACAGATGCGCAATTTGCTGTGCTGCTGTCCAATGACGCCAACCTGTGAGGCTCACCCACGGATCGTTATGGACCAATGCAGTTTCAGTTGCAAAGCCGAGCTCGATGAGAGCTGCCATTGCGAACGCGTGCTTGGTTGGTGCTGTCGGCTTGGTGAGGGTTTCCAGTTCACGGTCAATGAGGCCCGTATCCATCTCACCTTTTGCGAAGCCTTCGTGGTTACAGAGGCGATGCAGGAAGGTGATGTTGGTGGTGCAGCCAACTGCCTGGCTCTTTTCCAAGGCCAGAGACATTTTTGCCAGAGCAGCTTCACGGGTTTCGCCGTGGCAGATCACCTTTGCAATCATTGGATCGTAGTAAGGGGTGATCGTATCGCCTTTGCGTACACCGCTGTCGATACGAGCGAACAATTCCGGCAGTTTCAGCTCGTTCAAAGTTCCGGTTGCTGGCAGGAAGCCTGCTTCAGCATCCTCTGCGTAGATACGTGCCTCGAATGCGTGACCGAAGATTGTGAGCTCGTCCTGCATCAGAGGTAGTTTGCCACCAGCTGCTACGGAGAGCTGCCAGTTGACCAAGTCCTGACCGGTGATGGCTTCCGTGACTGGGTGTTCCACCTGAAGGCGCGTGTTCATCTCCATGAACCAGAAACGGTCAGATCGTAGACCTTCTGAGCCATCAACAATGAACTCAACGGTTCCAGCGCCTTCATACCCCACGGCCTGAGCTGCTTTAACGGCAGCATTACCCATGGCGCTGCGCATCTCTTCTGTCATGCCGGGGGCAGGGGCTTCTTCGATCACCTTTTGGTGGCGACGCTGCAAGGAGCAGTCGCGCTCGAACAGGTGTACTGCATTGCCATGACCATCACAGAAGACCTGCACCTCGATGTGGCGTGGTGACAGGATGTACTTCTCGATGAGGACGCGTGGGTCACCAAAGCTGGACTGACCTTCGCGCTGAGCGCCTTCCAGAGCTTCAAAGAAGTCTGCCGGATCATCAACACGGCGCATGCCTTTGCCGCCTCCGCCTGCGCGGGCTTTGATGAGGACCGGATAGCCGATCTTGTCGGATTCACTTTTCAGGAACTCAGCGTCCTGGTTGCTGCCATGATAACCCGGTACGACTGGAACGCCGGATTCTTCCATGAGTTTTTTGGCAGCATCTTTAAGGCCCATAGCGCGGATTGCGTCCGCGGGTGGGCCGATGAAGACAAGGCCAGCTGCTTCGACAGCTTCCACGAACTCCGGGTTTTCTGAAAGAAAACCGTAGCCCGGATGGATGGCGTCTGCGCCGCTGGTTTTGGCAGCGTTGAGTAGCTCTGGAATGTTGAGGTAGCTCTCCGCCACTGGCGCAGGGCCAAGGCGATAAGCCTCATCAGCCATCTGCACGTGGCGAGCATCGCGGTCTGCATCTGAGTAGACAGCAACAACCTTGATGCCGAGGGCTTTGGCGGATTTTGCAACACGGCAAGCAATCTCGCCACGGTTCGCAATAAGGATTTTCTTGAACATACCGAGCCCCTTACATGCGGAAGACGCCGAATGGCGTGTCTTCGATTGGTGCGTTGAGGCTTGCTGCGATGGACAGTGCCAGGACGTCACGAGTTTTGCGCGGGTCGACAATGCCGTCATCCCAGAGGCGTGCAGAGGCGTAGAGCGGGTGTCCTTGCTCTTCAAACTGATCAATGATCGGCTGTTTGAAGGTTGCTTCTTCTTCCGCTGACCAAGTGCCGCCTTTGCGCTCAATGCCGTCACGGCGCACTGTTGCCAGTACGCCGGCAGCTTGCGGGCCGCCCATGACGGAGATGCGGGAGCTTGGCCATGTCCAGAGCATGCGCGGTGAGTAAGCCCGGCCACACATGCCGTAGTTGCCAGCGCCGAAGGAACCGCCAATGAGCATGGTGATTTTTGGAACTTTTGCGCATGCCACGGCTGTTACCAGCTTAGCGCCATCTTTTGCGATGCCGCCTGCCTCATACTTCTGCCCGACCATGAAGCCGGTGATGTTTTGCAGGAAGACCAGCGGGATTTTACGCTGACAGCACAGCTCTACAAAGTGGGCGCCTTTAAGCGCGGCTTCTGAGAACAGAATACCGTTGTTGGCGATAATGCCGACAGGCATACCGTGGATGTGAGCGAATCCGGTGACGAGCGTGGTGCCGTAGCGGGCTTTGAACTCATCAAAGCGAGAGCCATCCACCACGCGGGCGATGACTTCACGCACGTCGTATGGTGTTTTCAGATCCGCAGGGACAACGCCGAGGATTTCTTCTGGATCGTAGAGCGGATCTTCCGGCGTTTGCAGCTGAAGCTGGTCTGGCTTGCGACGGTTGAGGTTGGACACAGCCTGACGGGCCAGTGCCAAAGCATGAGCATCGTCACGGGCCAAGTGGTCTGCCACACCGGAGAGGCGGGTGTGAACATCCCCACCGCCCAGATCTTCAGCAGAAACCACTTCGCCCGTGGCGGCTTTCACCAGTGGAGGACCGGCGAGGAAAATGGTGCCTTGCTCTTTTACGATGATGGTCTCATCACACATGGCTGGCACATATGCGCCACCCGCGGTACAGGAACCCATAACCACCGCGATTTGCGGAATGCCTTTTGCAGACATGTTGGCTTGATTGTAGAAGATACGACCAAAGTGCTCTTTGTCCGGAAACACTTCATCCTGCTGGGGCAGGTTAGCGCCGCCAGAATCCACCAAGTAAATGCATGTGAGATTGTTCTCCATGGCAATTTCTTGGGCGCGCAGGTGCTTCTTGACTGTCAGCGGATAATAAGTACCGCCCTTCACCGTGGCATCGTTGGCCACGATCATGCACTCAATGCCGTTGACCCGGCCAATGCCGGTGACTATGCCAGCTGAAGGCGAGGCGCCCTCATACATGTTGTGGGCAGCAAACTGGCCAACTTCCAGAAATGGAGAACCCGGGTCGATCAGACGGGCAACGCGCTCACGCGGGAGGATCTTGCCGCGGGACACGTGCCGTTCGCGAGGGCCTTCGCCCCCGCCCAAAAGGGCTTGCTGGCTTGCTGTGCGCACCTCATCCATTGCGGCGAGATGCAGGGCGCGGTTGTTTTTGTAACTTTCCGAACCCGTTGCAGCTTGAGACTTGATAACAGCCATTATTTGGTTTCCTGGAAGAGCTCACGACCAATCAGCATACGGCGAATTTCAGATGTGCCTGCGCCGATTTCATAGAGTTTCGCGTCACGCAGCAGGCGACCGGTTGGGTATTCGTTGATGTAACCGTTACCGCCGAGGGACTGGATTGCTTCCAACGCCAGTTTGGTTGCGTTTTCTGCGGAATAGAGGATGCAGCCAGCGGAGTCCTTACGGGTGGTTTCGCCGCGGTCACACGCATTTGCGACGGCGTACACGTAGGAACGGGAGGCGTTCATCAGGGTGTACATGTCTGCGATTTTGCCCTGCATCAGCTGGAATTCACCGATGGCTTTGCCGAACTGTTTGCGCTCGTGGATGTAAGGAACCACAATGTCCATAGCTGCTGCCATGATGCCCAGTGGACCACCGGAAAGGACAACGCGCTCGTAGTCCAGACCGGACATCAGCACGTTTACACCGCGGCCTTCTTCACCGAGGACGTTCTCATATGGGACTTCGCAGTCTTCAAAGACCAGCTCACACGTGTTGGAGCCGCGCATGCCGAGTTTGTCCAGCTTTTGCGCTGTAGAGAAGCCCTTCATGCCTTTTTCGATGATGAAAGCTGTCATGCCTTTGGGGCCAGCATCTGGATCAGTCTTTGCGTAGACCACCAGAGTGGAGGCGTCAGGGCCGTTTGTGATCCACATTTTGTTGCCATTGAGCACGTAGCGGTCATTACGCTTTTCAGCGCGCAGCTTCATGGAAACAACGTCAGAGCCTGCGCCCGGCTCAGACATGGCTAGAGAGCCCACATGCTCACCGGAGCAGAGCTTTGGCAGGTATTTGGACTTCTGCTCAGGGGTGCCGTGGCGGTTGATCTGGTTCACACACAGGTTGGAGTGTGCTCCGTAGGAGAGGCCAACAGATGCGGAGGCGCGGGAGATTTCCTCAACCGCAACAACGTGGGCGAGATAGCCCATGCCGGTTCCGCCGTATTCCGGGTCAGCTGTCATGCCAAGCACGCCAAGGTCACCCATCTCTTTCCAGAGATCATTGGGGAACTCGTTGGTCTCGTCGATCTCAGCGGCGCGCGGTGCGAGCTTGTCTTGTGCCCACCGGCGAATGGTTTCGCGCAGAGCGTCAATATCTTCACCAAGACCAAAATTCATTACAGCGTCAAACACGGCGCTTCCTCCTGCTACCGAAGCTCTGCGATCCACGCTCTTTAACGAGCTTCCCAGTGGATCGTAAATTAATTAAACGAACGTTCGTTTGATTAATAGCAGGGGCTCAGCTACCATGCAATAACCCTTAGGGCGCATTTCCTGTTGCGTATTCTTTCCCGAAAACTGCTAGGCATCGCTCGGGCATGCGCTGAAACATTGCGTCTCCTGATTGATTGGAAAAGGTTTAGACCGTGGCACGAACCAAAGGCTCCGTTGGCGCAGATACCAAAACTGCGATTTACGCAGCAGCGAAAAAGCTGATTGAAGCCAAGGGCTTTGAGGCGATGACGCTTCGCCAGCTTGCAGCTGAGGTGGGCGTGCAGCCGGGGTCAGTCTATCGCTATGTAGAGAGTAAGGACGAGCTGCTTCAGGCGCTGATGAACCAGCATATGATCAGCTTGATTGAGAACTGGGAGAAGCTGGAGGGCAAGGGGGACGACCCGGTTTCCCGTCTCAAAGCGTTTGTTGCGTTTCACATTCGCTACCACATTGAACGCCGGGCGGACGTTGTGATTGCGAATCTGGAGCTGCGGTCTCTGGGGGAGGACTACCGTGCGGATGTTGTGACCAAACGCAGCCAGTATGAGGCCAATTTGCGGAACATTTTGTCCGACGGGGTTAGGGCAGAAGTGTTTCCTAAAGTGGATCAGGAAGTTGCCGCTTATGCGATCATTGCCATGCTGACCGGTGTTTGCTTCTGGTATCGTCCCGACGGACGTCTTAGTATCGATGAGATTATCGAGGTGCACCAGAAACTGGTGCTACAGGGCGTTGTGGGCTAGGGGCTATTCCTGTGATTGATCTGATTAAGCTAATTGCAGCTCTTGGAGCGGGTTATCTGCTGGGCAGTATCAGTACGGCTGTGTTGGTTGGCAAAGCCTATGGCAAGGATATCCGTGAGTATGGCAGCAAGTCTGCCGGACTTACCAATACACTGCGCGTGCTTGGCAAACCTGCTGCTCTGCTTGTTCTTGTAGGAGATATCCTGAAAGGCATTGTTGCTTGTCTGGTGGGTCTGTATCTGGGTGTATACGCTGGTTCAGGTGTTACGGTGGACAGTGTGAGCATGTTGCTTGCCGGGGCTGGGGCGATAGTTGGCCACAACTGGCCGGTCTTTATCGGCTTCAGAGGCGGCAAAGGTGTGCTGACGGCTGCTGCTGTGCTGTTTATGCTGGATCCGATTATCGCGCTAAGCTGCCTTGGGTCTTTTGTGCTCATTGTTGCTGCGACCCGCTATGTTTCTCTGGGTTCCATCTGCGCCGCGCTGCTGTTCACTGTGCTTTCCTTTATCCCGATGTTTGGTCACACAATCTACTTCCAGATCTTCGCACTGGCGATGGCATTCATCGTGGTTGCCAAGCACCGCGCGAATATCGGCAGACTGCTCTCCGGTACTGAGAATAAACTGAGCTTCTAGATTTTTTCTCCCTAATATCGGGTATTTATAGCCAGCTGAGTTTAGACTTATACTTTCCGCATAATCTGTTCAATCTTTACTCAAAATCTGTCTTGTCATTGCTTGCGTTGGTCGTCTGCAACTTACGTTTAGCAGTTTGCTAAGCAAACAATACCATACTGGAGAATGTGATGTCAGCTTTGTTAAAAGAGAAACATGAAGTGATGCCTTCTCAATCGACGTATGGCTATGGATACAATAGACAGAAAAGCTCTCTTGAAGTCGCATTAGATCGAGTAAGCTTTGGTACTCTAGCGAAACATTATGGTGTTGATGGGGCTAAGGCTAATGCTGTAAAACAGGCGATTAAATACATTCTGTCCGAGATTTCTGAGGCTGATGACCTGGCAATGTTGCGGCTGCAGGAAGCAGGCTATGAAGAAGGTCTTGCAAAAGCAATTGTGAGTTAAATAAAGCTGGAAATGGCACTTTAAGTACGTGAGACGATCCTATGTCAGTGCAAGATGCTTCGTCCTATGAAAACGACTTGAAGTTTGTAGAAGCGGCTTTCTCAGGATTGAAAAATCAATCTCTGCAAGACTCAGTTGAGGAATACAAGAACGAAACTCATCGAACTCCGCGATTTAGCTATACTGAAAATTCTTACGAACATGCCTCCAAGAATACAGCAATTATGATTGCTTATGGCTTGGCTGGATTAATTGGTCTGGTCTGCACCTTTTGGATACTCGTTCACTCGGGGATCTTATCTCTAGGCCATTTCCCCTCTGAGCAGTTTGATACTGTAGTTGAGAGGGTCATAACTGTGCTCTCAGGCTTCCTTACTTTTATTTTTGGCTATCTATTTAATCAGAAGCTGGAAGAAAAGAATCATCAAAAATAGTTATCACCGTAGCGGAACCATCCTGTTCTTAATTGGAGAAGCCTTCACAATTGATGTGTTGGTCATTGCTTTTTCGTGGAGAGGGTCGAGCAGGTCGTCGAGTTCGCTGACGTCTTTTAGGTAGATGCGGGTGACGAAGCAGTCTTCTCCGGTGACTTTATCGCAGGAGGTGAAGCGGGGTTCGTTTAGGATGAGCTGTTCCACCACATGCAGATTGCCAGGGCTTGGTTTGACGCGCACGATTGCTTCCAGGCTATAGCCGAGTGCCTTGGGATTTATCTCGACCGTAAAGCCTGTGATGATGCCGTCCTGCTCCAGCTTACGAACACGCTCTGTGGTGCTGGGGGCGGAGAGGCCGATGCGGCCCGCCAGCTCGCTGATGGAGATGCGGGCGTCGCGCTCCAGAATCTCTAGGATTTTACAGGCAGTTTCGTCCAGTTGTTTTATCTCTTTAGGCACTTCTGTTAACTCGCTTTAAAATGTGAGGGCATTTCGTGCAATTTGCCTTTCTTTCTCTATATAGCATGAGGCCATTGCTGGCTATTTTTTCAGTCATGACGATTGGAGGTTCTCATGCAGACAGATCTTTTAGCGCTTCAACATATCTCGGCATTTTCTCATGGAGACGAAGGTGGTAACCCAGCAGGTGTGCTGGTGGGTGAGACGATGCTTCCTGATGCGCAGATGCAGTCTATTGCGGCTGATCTTGGGTATTCCGAGACCGTGTTTGCGGTACCTCTTGCTGATAAAGGTGGGTATCGGGTGCGGTATTTTTCGCCAGAAAATGAAGTGCCGTTTTGTGGGCATGCGACGATCGCGCTGGGCGCGGTTCTGGCTCAGCAGCAAGGCCGGAAAACACATCGCCTTGAGTTAAATGAAGCTGTGATCTCAGTGGAAAGCTGGCAGGAGAACGGGCAGCTGCAAGCCGCTCTGCAATCTCCGCAGACCAGGAGCGAAGCTCTGAGTGATGACGTGACAGCACAGGTACTTGAGCTGTTTGGTTTAAGTGAGGATGATCTGGATCTTCGCATTCTGCCTGCGCGGGTGCATGGCGGTGCGGATCATTTGGTGCTTGCTTTGACTGACAGGGCTAAGCTCGCAGATATGGCTTACGATCTGGAGGCAATGAAGCAGTTCATGCTTGGGCAGGGTCTTGTGACAATCATGCTGGTTCATGTTCGTGGGCCGCAAGAGTTTAATGTGCGCAATGCGTTTGCGTCAGCTGGTGTGTTTGAAGACCCGGCCACGGGTGCTGCTGCGGCGGCGTTTTCTGGTTACCTGCGTGATATCGATTGGGCACATGGTGGTGAGATCCAGATTGTCCAGGGCGAGGATATGGGTTTGAAATCGCTCATTTCGGCAAAAATCCCATCGGAGGCGGGCGCTTCTGTGCGCATTTCCGGCGCTGCACGGCGCCTGGTTTGACGCTTTCATTGATTGAGTTGGAATTTTCAGCCCGAGGCAGATTTGTCTCGGGCTTCTTACTGGAAGAAGCTAGATGAGCGCGAAGCTAATCTCTGCGTTTAGCGTGTTGGACACGGTGCAGATCTCTTTGGCGGCTTTGATCAGAGCCTCTGCTCTTTCGCGGTCCTTAAACTCTGGGAGAGCGAATTCCAGATGGAAGCTGCCAAAGCGGTGAGGCAGCGTGGATGCTTTTTCAGCGTTTACGGTGATGTAGACATTGCCGAGTGAGACCTTCTGCTGCTTGGCCACCATTTCCAAAGAAATTGCCATGCAAGACCCAAGTGCGGACATGATCAGGTCTGATGGGGCGGAGAACTCATCGGAGTCTCCGTAGCCTGCCGAGTATTGATGGCCGAACTCATTGGTCACCCAGAACTGTCCATACTCATGAGAGGCGACCGTCAGTGGGCCATAGGACTTGGGCTTCATTTTAATCGGCATATTTATGTCTCAAACATTCTCGGAGATTGTTGTTGCTGCGACATGTATACGAGCAAGCCCAGCCTTACGTAAATATCGGGCAGGGATGAAAAAACCAACGGTGTTCACTCGTTGGTTATTGGGCTTGCTCTACTGGTATATGTTGTAAACACAATGTGGGCGGGGTGAAGCACATGATGCTGCAGCATTGGTGTGCTTTTGATGACGGAATTGATTGGCGAGTTTGGCAGGTAGAATGATGGCAACGAATGAGACTGAAAACCTGCTTGCGCTGCTGGTAGAAGATGACCTGGATTTGGCCGGAACGATTGCTGATGTGTTGAAAATCCACGGTATTAGCTGCGATCACGCTTACAATGGTGAGGCGGGTCTAGAATTTGCGCGGCAGGGATATTTTGACGTTATCATTCTGGATCTGACGTTGCCTAAGATGGATGGTCTTACTGTTTGTGAAACGTTGCGCCGGGAAGGCATTGACCGCCCTGTTTTGATGCTGACTGCACGGGATGAACTTTCTGACAAATTGGCTGGATTTGAAGCCGGAACGGACGACTATCTGGTCAAACCCTTTGCGTTTGAGGAGCTGGTTGTGAGGCTGCGGGCGCTTTCCGGGCGGCGGAGTGCGAAGGCGAAGATATTTGAAGTTGCTGACTTACAGGTGGATTTTGCACGGAACATCGCGAAGCGCGGAGACCGTGTTTTGCGTCTCTCGCCGACGGCCTGGAAGATCCTGGGAATTCTAAGCAAGCATAGCCCAGCATCAGTGAGCCGGGAGCAGTTAGAGCGTGGGTTGTGGGGGGATGAACCGCCGGAGAGTAACAGCCTGAATGTGCATTTGTACAAACTTCGCCAGCAAATCCAACGGGCTGCAGAGACTGAGGTGATCTGCCGTGATGCTAACGGAGGATACAGCCTGAGGGAGAAGATAGATGGTGAGTAAGAAAGTAGCCAGAGTGCGCGGGCGTAGCATATTTCGCGAACTTGGTATCGCTTTCTTTCTTGGCGTTATTCTGCTGTTGCTGGTCTACACGCTTTTGCTGCCAATCTTCTTTGTGGCTGGCTCAGATGAGAGCATCATCTACCTGCTAGATGATCTGGGGCAAAGTTATGAAGAGGCTGTGCAGGCAAATCCTGATGCTCCGCTGCCAGAGACTTACCTGATCCAGAGTGCCTTTTCGCTTGAAGCGTTGCCTGCTGAAGCGTCTCGTCGTTTTAAGGATGAGACACTGGAGCCGCTGGAGCTTTATTACGATGATGAAGATCGAGGTTGCGATGCCGAGGGAAATTGCAAGGAGACCTATTACCTCTATCTGTACATCTACCCGCTGAAAGATGGTCGCAATCTCTACATTACGCTTGAGAGTACAGAAGAGTATACGGAGGATTCTGAAGATGATCAGGTGGTCCTTCTTGCGTTTGCCATCGTGGGGATTGTCAACCTGCTTGCGACCTTTGTGAGTGCGCGTATTTTATCGAAGCGGCTGATCCGACCTATCCAAAATCTGGAGAACTGGGCGCAATCACTGAATGCTGAGAATGTGGGTGAAACACCTCCCAACTTCAGGTTTCGTGAACTGAACAATCTTGCGCTGAAACTCACAGATACCGTTTCCCGGATCTCTGAGTTTGTTGAACGTGAGCAGACGTTTCTGCGCTATGCGAGCCATGAGCTGCGGACACCGATTACAGTGATTGCAGGCAATATTGCACTCCTGAAAAGTCAGGAAAGCGGCTCTGACGACACAGTGCCCGTGGAGCGTATTCAACGGGCTAACCTGAACATGCGCATTATCGTAGAGACTTTGCTTTGGTTGGGCAGAGAGAGCTCCGCGCCACCACGAGTTGAGAAACTTGTGCCAGCGAAACTGATTATTGGGTGTATTGAAGAGCTGTCTTATCTGAAGGGGAATAAGCCGCTCACAGAACTACTGGATTTGAGTGAGGATGAAGCAGAGCTGCCTAAAGCGCCTTTGCTGATCTTGTTTGGTAACCTGATCCGCAACGCGTTCCAGCATGCCCAGAAGGGTGAGATCAAAATTAGTTATCGAAATGGGGTTTTTGAGATTGAGAACCCTGTCTCAGCTGGCAGTAAAGCGGATGCTGCCTCTGTTTATGAAGAAAGCTTCGGCTTTGGGCTTTCACTTTGCGAGCGTATAGCGCGACGGATGGGCTGGGATTTTACTCTTGAGGAGCAGAAGGATGCCATCATCACGCGTCTGGTTCTGAGACCTGCTGATGCAGATAGTAAGTAGTTTAAATTGCTTGTATTCGTCATGAATAAATAAAAATATTTAAGGATATTTCTAGGGTGGTTCTAGTTTGAGTTTTGAAATTATAGCGTCTCAAAGAAAATATTCTTCAGTTTTATTGATATCTGGAAATTTTACTATTTAATTTACGTAGAGACATAAGAGGTGTTTGTCCGATTCGGGTGGGGTGATGCAGAGCGTACACGATGAAATGGTCCAGCGACTTTATGCCAATATCGCTCTTGGTGAGGATATTGGGCAGGCGTTTGAGCCAATGGCGTCGTCTTTTCGCGAGACCATGCTCTGTTACAAGATCGTCTCGCTTAATTCACTCGAGTATCATCACATGGCCTTCCTCAACACCAAAGAGGATATGGAAGCGAAAATACTTGCTGCGGGGCAGAGCAATCCATTACCCAGATTTGCGAAATTTGCTCCATTGAATGGCTTGATACATACAGAGGATTTTATCAGCCAAGATGAAGTTCGAGATACTGACTTTTTTGACAAAGTCTTCAGCGATTACGGAGTGTTTGACCGCGTGCGCGGCTTTATGATCCATCGTCAGGGGATGGACGCGGCTATGGTTTCGGTAGCGGTGCAATCTGATTTTGGCGGACCTGATGCAGTACAGCTCGATCACACTCTTGAAACTGTCAGGCCTCATTTTCAAAATGCGTTTTCGGTGGCGCTACATCTGGAACAAAGACGTGGTCTGACAGATGCTTACTCCTTCTGGCTGGATCGTATTCCAAGTGCGGCGTTTATTCTGGATCAAGGGCATCATGTTGCTTTTGCCAACAAGCAGGCAGAAGTGTTTTTCGGTTCCAGCCAGAGCTTCTTTATTGATCGTCGTGGAGAAGTTTCTTCACGCCATAACGCACATCGCAAGTTGTTTGAGGATGCTATTGTGCAGTGTCGGACCTCAGGCAAACCCCTTGGGCCGCTGGTCCTGACTGGTGAGGCAGCGCCCAATCCGTTCTTTGTTGTGATGCCAATAAATGTGCTCTCAGAAACACCTGTTTATCTGGCTCCTTTTGTACGCGGGCCGCAGCCGCTTCTTTGCATGATAATGGATCCGGGGGATCAACCCTTGGCGGAACTGGAGAACCTTCAGCACTATTTCGGAGTTTCTAAACGTGAGGCTGAGTTACTCCAGTATCTGGTTCGTGGGGCTTCGGTAGGTGAGACCTCTCATGCACTGGAGATCAGCTACAATACTGCACGCAATCATATGGCGCGTATTGCCGACAAGGTTTCAGTAAATTCTCAAAGTGAGTTGGTTCGGCTTGCAAGTGATCTTGCTGCGAGAGTGCCGCGACAGAGGGTGAGATGACGGATTGTGAAGATCTGATCGGGAGAATGTATTCCAGTGTGGTACTGGGGCAGGATCTTGGACAGGTTTTTGAAGGTCTTGCTGCCTCCCATCCTGATGTTCTGATTGGCGTTCAGGTTCAGTGTTATCTGAATAATGACTATTACTATATGTCTTTTCAAAATGCTGCGGAGGGTATGGTTGCAGATATGAATGAAGCTGGAGCTTGCAATCCATTTCCTCCTCTCGCCGCTATCGCTCCGTTTCAGTCTGTCCTGTATAGTGAACGCTACATCCCGCCAGACGTGGTTAAGCGCTCTGAGTTTTATGAAAGAGTGCTTGCCAAACAGAACACCTTTGATCGCTCGCGTGGGTTCTTGATGCATCGTCAGGGTGGCGATGCCGCGATTGTTGCGTTCACAATGCCCGATGACTTTGTAGGCAAAGAAGACCAGATCCTGTGTGATACGTTGGAGCGCATCCGGCCTCATTTTCAGCGAGCTTTTTCTTTGGCGCTTGAGTTGCGGCAGCGAGAGCAATGGGTTCCTTCAGATTCCCATTGGCTGGAGCGGGTTCCCAGTGCGGCGATGATCCTGGATCGTGGATTGCATGTTTCTGCTGCGAATGTAGAAGCCGAGCGCTTGTTTCAATCATCAAACCTCATTCAAGTTGATTGTCGTGGTGAGCTTTCTGTCCGTTCTCATAACCAGCGAAAATTGCTGGAAGAAACTGCGAGTAGAGTTCGGCTTGGAAAAATGCCAATAGGCCCCTTAGCGCTTCAAAGTGAGCAGATGCGAGGGGCTCTGTTTGCAATGACTCCTATTCGGGGACTGGAGCGTTCGCCTGTTTATCTTGATTGTTTTGTTCCTGCCGATGATGCTGTGCTTGCCATTGTGATTGATCCTTCCGTTGTGTCTGTTGCGCCAGTCAACTATTTGCAGGAGTGCATGGATGTTACGAAGCGAGAGGCGGAGCTGATCCAAAACCTTGTTGTTGGCTTGTCAATGCGGGAGACAGCTGACAAAATGCATATCAGCTATAATACTGCGCGTAATCATATGGCACGAATAACGGAAAAGGCTGGCTTTGGGTCTCAAAGCGAGCTGGTTCGTATTGCCAGCGACCTTGCCGCGCGCGTTCCATCCTCCTTATCTTAGCAAGAAAGGTTCTTGCCTTGCATAAACGTATTTATGTCTTCGGAGCTTCTTGCGCCGGTTCGACCACGCTTGGCCATAGGCTTGCTCAGGCTCTTTCGGTTCCTCATGTGGATTCTGATGATTATTTTTGGGAGCAAACAGAGCCACCCTTTTCAGTAAAACGGCCCGAAGAAGAACGGATTTCGCTTATGAAACCAGCTATGGGCGAGGGGGGATGGGTTTTGAGTGGAGCGTGTGAGGGTTGGGCGAAAGCGCTGGTTTCACAAAGCTCTCTTATTGTCTTCATAAGTGTGCCGCAGGAAGAGCGTCTTCAACGATTGAAGAAGCGAGAAAAAGAACGCTTTGGAGATCGTATTCTTGAAGGCGGTGACATGTTTGAGACGCACGAAGCTTTCTTTCAGTGGGCATCGCAATATGAGCAACCAGACTTTTCTGGCAGGAGCAGACATCGGCATGAAGCTTGGTTGAAAGAGTGCGAAACGCCTGTTTTGCGTCTCGATGGAAGATTAGGTCGTGATGATCTGGTTGCAAAAGTATTACAAACATCTGCATGAGCTCTGCATAATCAATAATTTACGGTATTTCGCAAATGAAAATAGATTTTGTATTCTAAAATATTTTCGCGATTATTTTCTTGAATGAAGGTTTACGCAAGGGAGAAGTCTGAAATTAAAGAGTAGATCTACTTGTGTGTTCAATATGAATATTACATATGTTTGATTGTGCTTTGTCGATTCTCTAGTTTATATAATTTTGATTTAAATTTTGGGAGAATTGCGATGAAATACATTTGGATCTTCCTATTTGTGGTGTTCTCGTTCAGTGCAAATGCTGAGTTGATCAGGTCGCAGGTTGCAGCTAACCGTACTGCAAAACTTAACGTTTATAGCTATTATGTTCCTGAGACGTGCAACTCCGCAGCCTTGCCAAAAGTCTCTTTTGTCAAAAAGCCGGAGCATGGTGTGGTTCGTTTTGTGCAATCCCGATCTGCTCTGCCAAAATCGGCAGGCAAATGTGCAGGTAAACAGACGAACGATCTGATCATGTACTATTCGCCGGATAAAGATTTTCGCGGCACAGACAAGGTCGTGACCAAATTTCGAATGTATTCCGCAGGACGCATCATATCCGGTGGGAATACATATGAGATTGAAATTAAGTAGCAGCCAGTTTTATTGTCAGAAGAGCAGTCGTTCGGTTCATCATTAACCGGGCGGCTGTTTTTTTGTAAGCTCAAGCCATCGTTCCAACACGGCTCTCAGATGCATTTCATTGAGACGGATTTGTCTGTCTGGAGGGTTTGCGTTGCTGGCAGTATCTCCTCAAATTATGAGCGTCTTGAGTGAAAAACTCAATTGTGATCCTTTGGGTGGCAATTATATTGTCGTTTGGCTGCGGGTTTTCTTTCAACTCGCGGTGATCTGGGTGCTTAATGTTGACATGAGCTCAGCAATGCCTATGAGTTGATTGATGAATTTTCGTAGTGGTTTGGTCGGGGAGGACTAGGCCACTGCAAGAGCTAATAAGCCGGGACATAGTAGTATCGCCAAACTAGCCGGCCGGGGGAGAGTAATATGCGTCTGTTTTCTTATAAGAACAGAAAGGTTCATCTTGGGCCATATCCTTCTGAACGATTGAAACGGACGCATGAGGCAGTTGATCTGGGGCGTGTGCCTGGGGTGGTGCCAACGGTTTTCTCGCAGACCGATAATCCAGAGATCCTGAGTAACTCGATGGCATCCTTCAGCGCGATCATGGATGCGATCCGTGATGGAGCCCACAATGCCAAGCTCTCTGAGATTCCAGATGATCCGCAGGAGCGGGCCAATCACCTCAAAGCTGCAGGCTACTTCTTTGATGCAACGATGATGGGTACCTGTGACCTGATTCCGGAGCATTTTCTTGAGCAATCGCTGCGCAACCCTGATCTGGATAAGCTAGCAAAAGATTTGCAGGGTTTTCAGCCCAAGACATTGGCAGCCGGTATTGATGTGACGATGGCAGATGTGCGCGACAGTGCTGCATCCACACCTGGTCCTGTGACGCATCATGGTTCTGCGCTGGTGGTGTTGATGGAACATCCGCGTGAGCCGAGAGCTAATGAACCCGGTGGTGACTGGATCGTGGGTACTTGTGAGCAGCGCTCTGCTATCCGCGCGGCTGAAGTGGCGGTGGTTCTTGCCAACTATCTGCGTTTGCTGGGGGTTGAAGCGCGTGCGCATACCACGAGCAGTGCGGATGTTGATCTGAACCGATTAGCGGTTTCTGCTGGACTGGTGGAAGTGCTTGAGAAAGACGGCGACGCAATCGTTTCCAATCCATATGTCGGGCGTGCATTTACGCTGGCAGCTGTGACGACCACGCTTAAACTGACATCCGACCAGCCGCTTGCGCCGCGGAGTTTGGCGGATATCTGGAGTTCTCACGGCCCTGCATGGCAGCTGGGCATGGGAACGTTCAAGAATGCCTTCAACCGGAAGCCCTTTGAGAACCGCGATTATCACATGGGGGCGTTTCCGTTTGAGAAGATCAAGCGGGTTGACGAGACAACGACCTTTATTGATGAGCCGCGCGTGCCACGCGTCCCCAAACGGACGGACATGTTTGCGCGTGCTCTCTTTGGGGATATGGGGAAACCTCTTCAGGAAGCGGCCAAAAACGGCGGTTACCTCGCCAAAAACCCGATGGGATACTGCGCCCGCCGTGCCCTTGCCGCGTTGATCTTGCTGCAAGATGGTGAGACCGCCTCAGACGTTTCACCGAGTGCCCTGGATCTGGATAAAAACGCGGCCAACGTAAAATCAGCACTCTATTTCCTTGGAGCCGATGCGGTTGGGCTGTCCCGCTGTCCGGATCACGCCTATTATTCTCATGATGCGCGCGGTGAACCCATCACGCCGTACCACAAAAATGCGATCTCCATTCTGGTGGATCAGGGGCATGAGACAATGGAGGGTGCCAGTGGCGATGACTGGATCTCCGGCGCTCAGTCCATGCGTGCATATTTGCGGACTTCCATTATCGGCGGTATTGTCGCCGAGCAAATTCGCCGCCTTGGGTATCCGGCGCGCTGTCATTCTGTGGTGGATGGCGAGGTTCTTCAGCCTCCGCTGTTGCTGCTTTCTGGTCTTGGTGAAGTGAGCCGGATTGGGGAGGTTATTCTGAACCCTTATCTCGGCCCGCGCTTAAAGTCCGGCGTGGTGACGACAGATATGCCGTTTACCTACGACAAACCAATTGATTTCGGCCTGCAACGCTTTTGTGAGAGCTGCAATAAATGCGCGCGTGAGTGTCCATCCGGGGCTATCACGGCCGGGCCGAAACGCATGTTCAACGGTTACGAGATCTGGAAGTCAGATTCCGAGAAGTGCGCGCGATATCGCGTCTCCCAGCCTGCAGGGTCTTTGTGCGGTCGCTGCATGAAAACGTGTCCGTGGAACCTTGAAGGCCTGTTCAGCGAAGCTCCATTCCGCTGGACGGCAATGAAGATGCCATCTTCTGCTAAGGTTCTTGCTAAGCTGGATGACAAGTTAGGCAACGGATCCATAAACCCTGTCAAGAAATGGTGGTGGGATCTCGTCGCGAGCGGTGATGGCAACTACGTGATTGCTGAAGAGACCAATGCGCGTGAACTGCAGCTTGATCTTGATCTCAAATATGAAGATCAGACGCTGGCGGTATACCCAGCCAATCTTGCGCCGCATCCGTGGCCGTTTCCGTTTATGATGGATCGCGAGGCGGGGATCAAAGCCTATCAGGGCATGATCTCTGCTGATGAGTATAAAGCCCGACTTGCGGCTGGCTCTAATGATCTTGCACCTGTTTATGAGGTTAGCGCGAGTTCGTCGCCGGTCTTGGCTGTTCGTCTTTCTAAGGTGGATGTGGAAGCGGAAGGGGTATCACGCTACGAGTTTATGCTGGATGATGGCTCTCCCTTGCCTGTGTTTGAAGCCGGAGCGCATATTGATGTTGTTGTGGCCCCTGAGTTTTTGCGTCAGTACTCTCTGGCCGGCAATCCGGCAGACAGCAGTAAATATGTGATTGGTGTTTTAGAAGAAAAAGAAGGGCGCGGTGGATCTGCGCTGATGCACCGGATTTTCCATGAGGGACGCCGGGTTTTCATTTCCAAACCAATCAATCATTTCCCATTGGATGAGGATGCTAAGAAAACCCTGCTCTTTGGTGGTGGAATTGGTGTGACGCCAATGATTGCAATGGCGCATCGTTTGCATGTGCTTGGAAAACCTTTTGAATTACACTATTGCTTTCGCTACCGCCACAAAGCTGGTTTTATTGATGAAATTGAGAATGCTCCTTGGTCGGACAAGGCCTTTATCCATTGTTCCAGTGAGGGAACGCGGGCAGATCTGAGCACCATTCTAGCCGATTTTGAAGATGGATATCATATTTACACGTGTGGTCCGGATGTCTTCATGGATGGTGTGCTGGATACTGCTGCTGCTCAGGGCTGGGCTGAAGAGAGCCTACATAAAGAGTATTTCTCGGTGCCGGATCAGGGCGACTACGTTAATACGAGCTTTTTTGTAAAACTGGCGTCAACGGGTGAGCGTATTGAGATTCCAGAGGACAAGAGTGCGGCTGATGTCCTGAATGAAAAGGGAATCTCTGTGCCAACTAAGTGCTCGGATGGCATTTGTGGGGTTTGCACTGCCAAGTACCAAGGTGCTGAAGTTGAGCATCGCGATTTTGTGCTGAGTGGGAAAGAAAAAGAAAACACTCTGGTTCTGTGTTGTTCGCGTGCGAAAAATGAAGGTGCAGAGCTTCGGCTTGAGTTGTAAATGAATTTTCAGCGATGTTTTGCATGAGTTGTGAGGCGGGAACTGATGTTTCCGCCTTAATGCTTCTCTGGCGGCTTCTTATTTTTCAACCGAGCATGCTCCGTATTTGGTGTGAGGTGCTGTTGGGAGGTGCTTTTCAAGATCTCAGTTTTGTTGGAGCGTATAAATATCAGGATCAATGGATCACATGGATGTTGGTGTTGGATCCTATAGTTATGCCGAACCTAGAGACGTATTAGGAGCGTTGAAACCCGGAGGCTAACTGAGCTGCCGAGTTCTCCTATTGGCCAATTTTTTCAGATATAACACTGTTATATTTTTATTGAGTCGTTATGGGAGAGGTTATGACTAAAGTACTTTATGAAAAAGATGGCCGTATTGCACGCATCACGCTGAACAGACCAGAGGTGATGAACGCTATTGATATGGATATTCCGCAGGAACTGGCGGCTTGTGTGGCGCGGGCTAACTCTGATGATGGTGTTCATGTCATCGTGCTTGGCGGCAGTGGACCTGCATTTTGCGCTGGATATGATTTGACGGCTTATGCTGAAGCTGAGGGCAGCAACCCCGGCGTTCAGGAAATGCCTTGGGATCCTATGAAGGATTATGCCTTCATGAAGCAGAATACTGATCTATTTATGTCGTTGTGGCGCAGCTATCGGCCTGTCATCGCAAAAGTGCATGGTCATGCTGTTGCCGGTGGTTCGGATATCGCATTGTGTTCAGATATGATTGTCATGGCAGAGGATGCGCACATTGGTTATATGCCGGTCCGCGTTTGGGGGTGCCCTACAACCGCAATGTGGGTTTACCGGCTTGGTCCGGAGCGTGCAAAACGCATGCTGTTGACTGGTGACAAGATTGATGGCCGTGAGGCAGAGCGAATTGGCTTGATCCATAAAGCAGTCCCTTCCGATCAACTTGATGATGAAGTTGAAAAGCTTGCTGAGCGGATGGCTGGCATTCCGGTGAACCAGCTTATGATGCAAAAACTCATGATCAACCAGGCAATTGAGTCTATGGGACTTTACCAAACTCAAATGATTGCGACGCTTTTTGACGGCATTACACGCCATAGCCCTGAAGGGATGAACTTCAAACAGCGAGCGGAAGATGTATCGTGGAAGCAAGCTGTTCGTGAGCGTGATCAGGGCACTTTTGATTGGACCACGAACCGCCCAATTAATGCGCCCCTTTAATGTGAGAGATTATGCCTGACTTAAATAACCAAGAAAGCACCGAGGTTAATGCCCGCGAAAGGCGGGCAGACCACCTGCGAGAAGCGCGCCGGTCACTCATTGTGAATGCCGCACGTGATGTTTTCGCAAAAGAAGGTCTGGACGGTGCCTCGATGCGTTCTATTGCCCGTGCTTCCGGGTGCACAACCGGAGCGATCTACCCATACTTTCACGGCAAAGAAGAGCTTTACTACGCAGTTTTGCAAGAGGCGCTCAAGGAATTGCAATTAGTGGTTACTGACGCCATTGAGAACTGTTCCCTTATAGAAGAGCAGGCTGGAGCTGGTGTGCTTGCATTCTTTGACTTCTATAATGGACGCCCGGATGATCTGTCTTTGGGTTTGTATGTTTTTGGTGGATTGAAGCGGGTTGGATTGGGGCGTGATCTTGATGGCGTTCTTAATCAGCAAGTTGGTGGAGTGATTGACTTGATTGAGGACCGTGCTTGTGCTGGAGGCCGACCTCCTGAGTGGACAGCGGGTGCAATTGCGCATTGCATGGGATTGTTGGTGATGGGTCATACAGGTCGTCTGTCTCACTGGGAGTATGAGGGTCGTTACCTGTTGGAACAGTTTTTACGTCGGTGATTGGCTTTTGCTTTCTTTCTGGGGTGACAGCGTGCTGCCTCTTCCGCTAGCTCAGGTAAGAGCCTGCCGCCTGCATTGGTTTTGCAATGTTGGCCACAGTGTGGGGTGCTCGGGATGTTCATTATTCAATTGTCAAAGAACTCGGGTTTTACCGATAGTCGGGTGTTTGGCGTTTGTTTGGATAGTGAAGCCTGATTTGATCGTGGTCTATTCCTGTAATGTTCTCCTTGAGACTTTGTTGGTTGTGATTTGGTTGCCGGGATTGGGCTGATATTTAGTGTTGGCTTGATTTGAAGGCTTGAGGTGGTTTGAGTTTGGCCGTTTGCTCTGGGTGCTGATGATGTTTGTGCTTGCTGCATTTTGGGGCAGGGGTGTTTGCGACGAAGTGCTGGGGTGAGCGAACGTTCTCCTGGGTCTGAGATTTGGCC
>NZ_FOSK01000013.1 GCF_900114245.1 Pseudovibrio ascidiaceicola
ATTGGATGGGCATCATGGTTCACATAGCGATTGGTGATCGTCACGTTGCGGTGGCGCAGGAGATGACTGATGAGGAAGGCGTTGCTGCCTGCTTGAGCTGCGAAGGTGCCAACCGTGTGGCGCAGATCGTGAATACGAACATCAGGAATGTTGGCATGGATGCGGATACGCTGCCATGCATTTTCAATTACTTCAATCGAAATTGGTTGTGTCGGATCTTTACAGCCGGGCAAAACATAAGGTGCCCCATCCACTCTTGGAATAACAGAGAGGATGTCGATGGCACTGCTACTTACCGGATGAGGTTTACGTTCATCCCCTTTTCTTGAAGGTAGTGCAATCGTGGCCAGTTCAAAATCAATATGCTCTCATTTCAGGGTTGCGATTTCACTCAAGCGCGCACCGGTGTAAAGGAGCAAACGTAAGCAATAAAGAGCTCTCGGGTTTACAGGTGTTGCCCGCTTTGCAACATCCTTAGGCAAGTGCTTGGCTGTGTCCTTCCCGGCTTTTATAATCCAGGGAAGACCTTCATGTTTCGCTAGTTCAAGAGCCTGCCCCAGTCTTTGCAACTCTTCCTCTGATAAAAAGCGATCACGCTCGGTTTCCTTGTAACGCTTGACCAACCGAACCGGGTTGCTGTGCTCAGGCCGTAGTCCCCATACTTCAGCAAGATTGAACGCCTTTGATAAGACCGCCAGAACTTGATTGGCTTGACGAGGTGTTGCTCTCAACGCGTGGTGCAGCTTTGCAATATCCTGTCGTCTGACAGAGCTGAGTTTCATGAGCCCCAATCGTGAACGAACACACCGCTTAAGAAGACGCTCAATATCTTTCATTGTCTTAGGCTTGTTGTGAACTTGCACATGTTTACTCATATAGAGATCAAGGAGCACATTCACTGTGGGAGCAGTTCGTTTGTTTTCCCGCTTTAAGAGGGGATCATCTCCGTTACGGACTGTTGCCAACACATTGGTCGCCAAGTCTCTGGCTTGATCTGGGGTTAGCTCACCATATCTGCCAAGGCTCATACGACGAGAGCGGCCTTCATGTGTGCGATATTGTACAATGAATGTTTTTGCACCGCTCGGCATCACTTGAAGACCAAAGCCTTTGAGCTTGCTATCCCAGAGGATTTGTTTTTTGCTTGTTGGCTTTACCGCATCCACCGTTCGCTTCGTTATGTTTGGCATAGACACACCTCTCTCGCTGACGGCTCCTGACAGGATCCACCACACCTACGAAAATGTCAGTTGAAATACGTTCCCGATTGCTGCTGTTTCTGACGGCCTGACAGCTTGTGACGACCTTTAAGGTTTTCTTTTAGGACCTGTGTAAAACAGCGTCCAAACCGTCATAGGTCAAAACCTAGCTGCTTACCGTTCTGTGTCAGCACTATGTCAGCAAATGTATGAGATTGAGCGCGAAAAGCAAGGTAGGACAGAGCAAATAATTTTCTACAACTATTTGATTCATAGTAATGAATCGCTCTTCATCGCAAATGAGCGTTCTGTACTGAAGTGCCTTTTAATCAGTAGGTCCACGGTTCGAACCCGTGCGGGCTCACCATTTAACCTCATGGTATATGAAGAGGTTTAGCAAAGCTCCCTCCCGGGAGCTTTTTGCTTTTGTACCTTGTGTCAGCACGATGTAAGCAAATGACAGCGCTCGACAACCGCACACTACCCTTCTCAGGTCCATCAACAACCTTCTCAAATTCCAAGAAGAGCGCTGAACCCTATCGCTTATCGTTGGCATATGAGTAATGCAACTTTTCTCTACAGTTTGCACCATTTCGCTCAACCTCACCTCCAAACCAATACGCTTGGTCATAGTTCGGCCCTCAGATCGATACATCTACGATTACAAATGTGATTGTACAGATCGGTCTGTGAGCACTTAGAGCAAGTACCCGTATAATTTGCACTGAGTTCAGAGAGATGTCCTCATCCATAGGGCGAGCGCATTATTCTATTTGGAAAGAAACGCTAAGCGTAAGACCAACAGTGACTTATTAATACATAGCCTCGTAGAGCATTACATCTACAGGCTTATCGTCCTTAATCTTCGTGCGGCCTTCAGCGAGGAGCCAGCCGTCGGGGCGTTGGAGTTGGGCTATGATCCGGAGTGTGGGCGAGGTCTGGATATTAGCGGGGCGTGTGACGGAAAAGGCGATATTTTTTGATTTGCCTGTGCTTTTGAGATGGGATTGGGAAGTAAGTTCGCGCTTACTGTCCTTGATGGCAGTGTCTTCGATGTAGATCTTGATTTGGCCTTTGGGAATTTCTGTATCACCTGCGAATGTGAGCGTACCGCGGATATCTGACGCTTGCGCTTCTGTGGTCTTCGAGACGGCTCCGGTTCCGGCGACCAGTAGACCGGCTGCCAACAAAGCTGCACTACGATTGATCAGAGGCTTCATTCTTTTCCCCTTTGGATTACGCCATCAAAACGGTTTAGAGGCATAAGTAGCTATGAAGATAGCAAGAGGGGAGCACGGGAGCCCCCCTCCTGTAAGTTATCAGACAATAACGAAGTCATCTGCAGAAAGTGACAGACCAGTCTGCAACTGTGCAAACTGAATTGCACCAATGTCTCCTGAACCATCTGCATCATACAGCAAAGCACCGCTGTCGCTGTCGTAGATGATGCGGTCAGCAGCATCCTGGCTAACACCTGCAGCACTCATGTGGAATGCAGTCAGATCAAGAGCGCCAGTGCCACCCAGTTCAGCAAAGATACCATTGTCGAGAAGGATCAGATCCTCTCCAACACTGAAGTCTTTGATCTTGTCGACATTGTCGTTGCCAAGCTCTGTTGAGAAGCGGAAGGAATCTTCACCTGCGCCACCAACCAGAATGTCTGCACCAAGGCCGCCGTCAAGGAAGTCACTACCTTTTCCGCCGTAGAGCTTATCGTTGCCAGCTTCACCCGGCTGAATTGGCTCAGGCGGGAACTCAACTGATACGTTGAGTTTGTAGGTAGAGCCCTCTGGCACTGCTTCTGACCAACCATCACCTGGAACGTCCGGTGACCATGCACCCTCCAGAATGTAATAGGTACCGGTTTCTTCAACAACGAAGACTATGCTTGAATCGCGGTTGCTTGTAGAGCCGGGATCTCCGCCACCATCATCGTTTTGTTCGACAATATTACCATCAGCATCGAGCAGTCTGACCCAGCTGTCATGGACGTTTGGATCTGCTATACCGTCGATATCGATTGTAATGGTCGTACCTGCAGCAAGCTCGATACCATAGTATCCGCCCTGGCCATTTCCGGTCGCATTAACTGTTGTATGAAGAACAGTTGTTGAATCGAAGATGTCAGGATCTTCAGTCAGAGAGAAGTTATTGGAGATATCGAATGCAGTTGCGATTGAGTTGTTCGTCGCATCTGGACCAAGCGTTGCGTACCCTGTACCCATGCCTGGGCGTGGGATAGGTTCACCTTGATCAGCGAAGTCACCGAAGAGGACATCATCGCCTTTGCCACCGCGAAGAACATCGTTGCCACCCTGACCAGTTAAGGTATTAGCAGCATTATCACCCTTCATGCGGTCATTATGTCCAGAACCTGAGAGGTTCTCGATCGAGATGTACGTGTCACCTTCTGACTTACCGCGTCCCAGATTGAGATTGACACCGCTGGTTGCGTCGGAATAGTCCGCAGTGTCACTGCCGCGACCACCGTTCAGGACGTCAGCACCTTCGCCACCGGTCAGAATGTCGTTACCTGAACCGCCAGAGAGTTCGTTTGTCTGGTCGTTGCCAATGAGGTGATCATCGAAGAAAGACCCGACAACGTTTTCAACGTCGACGATAATATCATGCCTGATGACTGTGCCTCGTCCTACAATCTGAACTGGACCATCTGCGTCGCCACCGCGTGCTGTGCCGTTGGCAAGGTCAACCGTTACTCCTTCAGAACTTCCAGAGTAAACGACCGTGTCAATGCCTTCGCCACCGTCAAGATAATCCTGACCGGAACCGCCGATGAGCGTATCATTGCCTTCATCACCGTACAGCAGGTCACCATCATTACCGCCGTCGAGGATGTCATCGCCGCCGCCGCCGTTGAAGACGTCGCCGCCGCCACGACCCCAGAAATGGTTGTTGTCGTCTGTACCGATGAAGCGGTCAATACGGTCATCAGAGCCGATCAGGTTCTCGATGCTATAGAACGTGTCACCTGATGCAGTACCACCGCTGGCAACATTGGTTTCAAGATTGACAAGCAGCTGGAACGGGCTTTCATGGCTGTAGTCCACTGTGTCAACGCCGTCACCACCGCGGAAGATGTCAACACCATCCTGACCCATCAGTGTGTCGTCGCCGTCGCCGCCATCGAGGATGTCGTCACCAGCACCACCAAAGATGGTATCGTTGCCGCGACCACCATAAAGCACATCATTTCCGTCATCGCTTTCGGTCTGATCTTCAAGATCTTCGAATGCGATGGTGTTGTTGATATCACGGCTCGCCAAAGAGTCACGACCACCAATGATAAGGTCATCACCATCAAGACCAAAAATCGTGTCGCCACCAGCTCCACCCTCAAGGGTGTTGTTGTCTTCATCACCAAAGATGAGACTGGTCAGAGAATCGCCGGAATCCGTTGAAGTGTCATCTCCACTGTCAGTGACTGGCTCGGTTGGTGTACCGCCCACGTAGATGATGTTTTCAACGTTCTCGACTTCGCCAAGGTCCAGATCGCTGTTCAGCACAATGATCGTATCGTTTCCGCCATCGGCTTCTTCTCGCACGATATCATCAGCGGAGTCGACGAAGTAGACATCGTCTCCTTTGCCACCAGCCATTTTGTCAGCGCCACCGCGACCGTCCAGAACGTTGTCGCCATCGTTACCGATCAGGATGTCATCGTAGTTACTACCGATGCCATTCTCAATGTAGTATTCGGTTTGATCTGCATTATGGCCGGCAAAGATAGACACATTGTTGCTGTGCCCATTAACACTGGAGAACTGTCCGGCACGCAGGTCAAGGATCGTGCCTGCGGTTGATCCAGAGAAGTCAATGGTATCAACACCGCCGGTATCGTGGATAGTAAATCCGATATCGTGCTGCATGCCAGAGGATGTTAGCTCATAGCCATACTCTGTGCTGTTGAAGCCGTACGTGTTGTCACCTGTGTTGAGATCGATCTTCTGGTAAGTTCGCGCACCATCCTCGTCGACTTCGGAGAAGAAGCGACGGATGGTGGCTTCGATATCCGCCATCAATGGCGTGGAAGCTGACCAGCGGGTTGTTTCTCCAACGTCAATGCCATCGAAGTAGGACATAACGCTGTATTGCTGACGATCATAAATCCAGGTCGCATTGTTCAGATAGTTAATCTGAACGCCTCCAGGGCCGCTGTAGTTATAAAGACCAGGGTGATTCAAGCCGAATTCATGACCGAACTCATGGATGAAGCTGTCAAAAACATAACCGCCGATGTCTGTTTTGTTAGGTTCTGTATCGTGGAACTTCTGACCGATACTGACAAAGCGATTGCTTGAGAAAGCGCTACCGTCGCTTTGCTCGCCTATTGCAGGGCTAACAACCTCCATCCACTGTGTTTCAGAGTCGAATGGCACATCATCGACAATTTCAAACTGGAGAGGAGTAACAGCAGACCACACCTCCAAAGCGCCGATAGCCGCTGCCTTGTATTCCGGGTAATCATTCAGTCCGCTGACATTGATCACCAGCGGCTGTGCTGCGATCTCAGGTGTCAGGCTGCGAGGCAATGCGCTGACGTAATCGATATAAGCTTCGTAGTCTTCACTTTTACCAAACGGATTATCTGGCGTTTGGTCATTAACCCACCACTGATCGTTGGGTTGGTTTGAATTTGGCATCTTTGTCTCTCCCGTTATACAAAGTTTGGGTGTTTAATGCTGCTTGGTTTTATGGTGTGGCCAATTAAAGCCTGACATCGCATGCACTAATGCATTCAATGGCATTGAAGAATGACTGAAGGGATTGATTGGCTAAGAGGCTATGAAAGCTAATGCTTGAGGCGTTTTTTGCTTGAAGGTTGCCCTAGATCTTGCAGTAGTGAATGCCTCAGAATGAGCTCGACAAGAGCTGATTAGACTGTCCGAATTTGAAGAAACCAGACTGAGTAAAAGCGTGGGCTTCAATCTGCAAGCAAGAGCAATACTGGCTGCATAAATGCTGCCGCTAAGAGGTTCCCAGAAGTTTTCTGTGCTGTCGGTTCCTCCCAAGAACCGGCTAGCGATGCTGCCAATTGCAACCCGCAAAGAACGTGTGTGCTTATCGATACCTTCGGCAAGAAATTCCTCATAGTAATCAAACATTTCGACAGCCCCAAGTTCAGGTGAAGTGCCGTCCCCTCAAGAGCAAGCACAATCAGAATTCTTTTGGTTCTTCAATGCTTTGTGTAGATTTAACCTAAGCACACTGCATGCAGTGCTAGAATTCTTTTTTAAATGAGGTTTAAAGTCAACGCCGTTAAAGATGATAATTTTTAAGTTACCAAACGTAATGCTAAAATATTTAATCAATAATACGATAAATTACTTTATCGCTATTTCATGCGACTCGGTTTAATCATTGCCAATCTGAGGTTGTGTAATAATTTGAATATAACCAGTTTGCGGTTTATCAATGATCTTGAGGAAATTTCACGTTCAGGACATTAGTGACCCTTGCAGCACATTTTATTGTTCGCCTCAACTATCCTACTTTGATGCTGATTGTTAAAATTAAAACAGAGGTGGATCAGTGTCAGGTAGCGCCTAAGCGAGTACAGTGCGCAGTCAGTCGCTGCGGGCCAACCTCACAAATGGTGCAAGGCCACGAGTTGATCTTGGTGTTGGGTGACTGTGATTTTCATCGAGTAGAGCGTTTGGAGGGCGTTTGTTTCCAGAACGTCTTGTGGGGGGCCGTGGATGGCGAGGGTGCCGTCTTTTAGGGCAATGATTTCGTTGGCGTAGGCTCCGGCGTAGTTGATGTCGTGGAGGACGATGACAAAGGAGCGTTTGCCTGTATCGGCTATTTCGCGCAGGCGCTTCATGAGGCTGCGTGCATAGTACATATCGAGATTGTTAAGAGGCTCATCCAGTAGGAGGTATTTGGTCTCCTGACAAAATGCCATGGCGACCAGTGCACGTTGTTTTTGGCCTCCGGATACCTCATCAATGAACCTACCGGACATATCTTGCAGGTCAAAGTAATCCAGCGCTTCCTCTACCGCTCTATGATCTTTGGCTGTCGGGCGACCTTTGTGGTGTGGGTAGCGGCCAAAGCCAACAAGGTCCCGCAGAGACATGCGGCTGCTGAGTGCGTTGTCTTGCCTTAAAATCGCGAGGGTCTTCGCGAGTTCTCTCGTCGGTGTTTGAGACACTGAGTGGCCATCAAACATGATTGAGCCGGTCTGTAGTGGCTGTAAGCGTGCCATGAGCGATAAAAGCGTAGACTTCCCTGCCCCGTTGGGCCCAATCAAGGCTGTGATCCCGCTCTCTTTTATGGATAGAGAGATGTTTTGGAGGATCTTACTCTTCCCGTAATTATGAGAAACACCATTAATTTCAATCATCTCATTTTTCCTCGAAAGAGAAGCAGCAGGAACAGAAGGCCGCCGAAGAATTCTACGGTAACGCTCAAGGTGGATTGGCTTTTCAAAATGCGTTCAAAGACTGTCTGGCCGCTGACGAGAATGAGAGCGGCAATTAGCATTGAGGCTGGAAGCAAAATAGCGTGGCGGTGAGTGTTCATGATGAAATGTGCAAGGCTTGTCACCAGCAGGCCAAAGAAGGCGACAGGGCCGACCAGAGCCGTTGAGACAGAAACAAGTGTGGCAACGAGCACCAGAACGACAAAACTTAACCGTTCATAGCTCACACCTAAATTGATTGCATTGCTGCGTCCCAGTGCAATGACGTCGAGCGTGTATCTGAGCCGCCAAATGATAAGGCAACATGCTGAGACGAGAAGGATGCCGAGGCCCAGCAAGTCTTTGTCAACGCTGGAGAACTGGGCGAAGCTTGCACCTTGTAAAATGGCAAAATCATTCGGATCGATGATCCTTTGCAGGAAACCTGTCAGACTTCGAAACAACACTCCAAAGATAATGCCCACCAAAACCATTCGGTGAAGGTCTTGCCTACCTTTTCCCATCACTGTTGAGAAGAGCAATACCGCTGCGAGCAGCATAACGCCGATTTCAGCTAGAAACTTGATTTGTCCGTCAAGGGCCACGTAGGTGAACCCGCCGAGCGTGAATACCAGCAGCGTTTGAACAAGCAGGTACAAGGCGTCAAAGCCCATGATGGAAGGCGTTAAGATGCGGTTTCCACTGATGGTCTGGAACAGTAACGTCGCAACAGAAATTGCGACTGATACCAGCAAAAGTGCAAGTAGTTTTGTTCCACGGAAGACCAGCAGGAAACTCCAACTGCCTTTGGCACCAAGGGTCATGAAAGCGATGCAAGCAAGTGCCAGCAAAACGCTCAGGATGATGAGCTTTTTAGCGTGCATGAGCCGGTCTCGCATACAACAGATAGAGGAATACGAAAGACCCTATAACACCCAGCACTGTGCCAACTGGTATCTCATAGGGGAAATGAACCAGACGCCCGATAAGGTCGCACATAAGCACTAAAAGCGCGCCGAGGACGGCAACCCACGGCAAACTGGCGCGCAGGTTATCGCCCATCAGACGACGGGCGATATTTGGTACAACCAGTCCGACAAACGGGATCATGCCCACTGTTACAACAACCAAGGAGGTTGAGAGTGCCAGAATGAACAGGCCGACGATCACCACTTGCTTGTAATTAAGGCCCAGATTGATGCTGGCGTCTTTGCCCATGCCGATGATGGTGAACTGATCGGCAACAACATAAGTGAGGATTGCCAGCACGCCGCAGAGCCACAAGAGCTCATAGCGGCCGCGTAAGATGCCGGAGAACTCTCCGCTCATCCACGTCCCCTGAAACTGTAGCATTTCTGTCTGAAAAGCGATGAAGATGGTCAAAGCTTCAACGATACCACTGAAAATCAAACCAACGAGTGGCACAAGCAAAGGAGATGTTACCGGCAATCTGGAGATCATCGCAAGAAAGACTGCCATGCCGATCATCGCTGTTACGGAAGCAACAATCATCTTCACGATCAGCGGGCTGCCCGGATAAAGCAAAGTGACGAGCAAAATGCCCAGTGCTGCGCTTTGGGCTGTGCCGACGCTGGAGGGCTCCACAAAGCTGTTTCGGGCGAGCATTTGCATCACAGCGCCTGAAACCGCGAGGGATGCGCCTGTCAGGATAACCGCTAATGTGCGTGGTATTCGACTGATGAAAAAGAGGTCAATGTTCTGAGGGCTTTGCCACCAATCAGAGATGGCAATCTCTTTGACACCGACAAATAAACTGAAGCAGGAAAGTGCGAACAGAGCGACGATAGCAACGCCGATGTTTTTCATGGGACACCAAGGAAATGGCTAGAGCTGAGCAACATGTGCCCAGCTCTTGGCGAGAACGATTATTTATTGAAGGCTTCGATCAGCTGTTTGAAGATGCGCGTGGTTGCCTGATAACCACCTTGCGCAATGTAGGTTGCGGCTGGATCAAGGTAGATCACTTGCCCTTTCTTCCATGCTGCTGTGCTAGCCACGAGTTCATTATCCAGAACCTGGCGCGCGTTTTCAGCATCACTGCCGATTGCGGTTGCACGGTCCATCACCAACAGCCAGTCTGGGTTAGCCTTTTGAATGTACTCGAAAGACACTGCTTCACCATGAGAAGCGACTGCAACCTCAGCCATTGCTGGTTCAATTTGCAGTTCGTCATGGAACCATCCAAACCGGGAACCCGGGCCGAATACAGAGGCCTTGGGGCCGTTGGTAAGAACAAACAGAGCCTTACCTTTGCCTTTAACCGCTGCCTTCACTTGTTTTAGCAAGCTATTGTAATTGCGGGTAAGTTCGGCAGCTTCATCTTGCTTGTTGAAGATCTTACCGTAGGCTTCCAGGTGCGCAAGCAGTGTTACTGAAACTTCAGAGGAACTTGGTGTCATGTCAATGGTTGGTGCAAGCTCAGACAACGGTTTTGCTTGCTTACTGGAGCGGCCACCAACGATAATCAGCTGAGGTTCAAGCGCATTGATTGCTTCAAAGTCTGGCTCAAAGAGAGTTCCGATGACATCTGCCTCAGACTGAACACCATCAAGATAGTCGACATACATTTTGTTGACGACGCCTGCCGGCTGGACACCCAAAGCGTTGAGGTTGTCGACTGCTCCGATATCAAACACGACCAGGTTTTTTGGTTCAACAACGACGCTGGCTTTGCCATTTGCGGTGTTGATTTCGACCTGTTCTGAAAGGGCTGGAGAAGCTGCCAGAGCAAGGCAAGCGAAAGCGGCAACTGATCTCGTTACGCGATGAAACATTTCTAACTCCGTTGGATAGATGTCTCATGGCTTGGCGTCAGAGCCTGGCTGTTGAGCTTTGTTTCTATCTAAAATCAAAAAATGAGGAAGTCCAACAATACCTGAGGTTTACACTCAGATATTTATGCAGTTGCATCTAAACAGGTTCCGGATGCGTCATGGCCCGTCCTTCCCAATCAGGTGAATAAGACCATCACTGAGGATGGTTTGCCACGAGAATAAGTCATGGCCCGCAGCGTAGGTTTCCAGCTTCACCTGATAATTTTTAGCAATCAGAACATCTCTAAGATATTGGTTGGAATAAAGTATTCCAACTCCTCGACCGGCTACACTTTTCTCAAAGAGACCTGCACTGAGGAAAAAACGGACATCTTGGCGAGGGGCATTAGCAACAAGGCTTGCGACGTAATTCTCGTTATTATTCTCTGAGTACCAATAGGATCCAGACATGGAGAGTACGTTTCCAAAGTGCTGTGGGTAGCGCAGAGCGATGGTGCTTGATGCAAGTCCACCAAAACTGGAACCTGCCAAGATGGTTCTTTCTGGCGCTATGGATGTGCCAAGTTCCGCCTGCGCAAATGGCAGTAGTGTCTCGGAGATAAAGGCAGCGAACTGAGCGTTGTTGGGGAGCTCAACGGTTCGTGTTTTAGAATCTATGTGAGATATGAAAATGGCAGCTATTGGCGGAATTACACTGTCTGCGACCATGTTATCCAAAATATCTGGAACTGAGACACGGCCATTATAGTGTTCTGAATCAAACATGATGAGCAACGGAGCGGTTGCTTTAGATGCTTCATAGCCTTCGGAACGATATAGCCAGATATCCCGTTTGTTCCCAAGGGCTTTACTCTCAATTTCATACTGCTTGATCTGGCTTTTTGCGACTACCTGATCACCAAGGAAACGAGGAGATGCTGCTTCTGGTAGCAGAACTGTTGAGTGCTGATTGTAGGGATCGATTGCATCAGCAGGCCAAGGATGTTTGTTGAGTGGATCTGCTGCCAGAGTTGCCAGAATTGCTCTGCGGCGCTCCACCCATGTGCCTGAAATCACGGGCACATCAATAGCCAGTTGATAGGAAAGACGAGTGGTGTTTGGAACGATGAATGACTTGAACCAGACATCACTGCCTGTAAGTCGCTCAAGTTCCTCATGATTGCTTGTTGGGGCACCAAGAAGACGGACGCCGGTTTTGGCACCTCTTGCAAGGAATGTCAGGATGCTTTCGCCATTCCCGTTGTCTTCGATCAACGGTGTGCCTTTCTGCTCGACCTCTGTCCAGAAGGTATCGGTTGAACTGCCTGCTCTTAGTTGATCTGCAAGGTGAGAAAGACGCGGGCTAAGATATTTGATCTGTTGGGATTCCTGGTGTCTAATACTAACTTGTTTGATGACCGAGAGTGTGAAGTTTCCAGTTTCAATCGCGGATACCTTGAGGCTTATTGGAGCATCACCAGCGACCAACAGGAATGGTGCACGTCCGGTGTTGGCAGAGACAAACCTGCGTATATGAGCGCCGGTCAAACGATCAATACTGTCCAGATTGAAGCGGCCCGAATCCACTCGCCAACCAAGTTGGACGTAGTCCCCTGGTTTTGCTTTCAGCTCAAAGGTCTCCTCGTGACCTTGTTGAAGAAAACGTACTTCAGCCGGGGTGTCCGCTTTTGAAAGTTCGAGTGTGAACCCTGACGATACACTTTGAGACATCATAAAAACGATCAACCCAATTAGAGTTTTCCTGAGTGAAAACATAGCGATACACCTATACGTATTGAAGGTGGACGTGGGTCCACCTCCCTGCCCTTTCATCATTGGAAATCAGAAACGAGTGGTGCCTGAGATGAAATAGCGGCGACCATCGACATTGAACTCATCCCAGTCTGTTTTCAGGATCTGATTGTCTGCAATGTTCAGCACGCCAGCGCGCAATGTGAAGTTCTCGGTTATGTCATAGCGGCCTGTGAAGTCTGCTGTGATGTAACCATCTACTTTGCGGGCAAATGCCATGTCTCCATTGGCCGGAACTGAAGTGTATTGCTCGCCTACGTAATTGGCAGATAACGCAAAACTGAGCTTTTCGTTGAAACTGTAATCCAGTTTGATGTTTGCAGTATGCTCTGGCTGGAATGCAAGTGGAGCATCATTCGCGCTTGTATTTTTCGCGTCCAGATAGGTGTAGTTGGCAGAGACTGTTAGCTCGTCTGTTGGATGCAGTGTCAGGTTGGCCTCGATCCCCATTGTTCGGGCTTCTTCAATGTTCTCAAACTTGAAGATCGGTTTGCCATCTGCGGTAAGGCCAACATAATTCGAATAGGTCTGAGCAACAGTTACATCTGCTATTCTGGCAGGTGGAAACTGGATCATGTCTTTGATCGTATTATGGAAACCGGTTATGCCAGCACTCCATTTTGCTTCGTTATATTTAAAACCAGCCTCAAAGCTGCTGCCAACTTCCGGATTTAAATCTTCTGCCCCTCCAAGAAAACAACTGCCACCGCAAGAAACTTGGTTCCAGTTTGGGGACATCTGCAGCAGGGTTGGTGCTTTGAAGGATGAGGACCAACCGCCTTTGAATGTCAGGGCTTGTGTGAGGTGATAAACGCCGTAAATGCGAGGGCTGGCATTCCAGCCGAATTTTTCGTGTTTGTCCAGGCGCCCTCCAAGTGTCACCTCAAAATCTTCAGTGATTTCAAGGCGATCTTCAACGAAAGCTGCGGCTTGCCAGAGGGAGTTGTCTGAACCACCCTCGCCTACAAGGACATACTTGTCTTCGAGGGATTGATGTTGGTAAGTCGCGCCGACGGTGATGAAGTTCGGGACCAAGAGGTCTGCATCAAAGCTGACTTTGCCGTCTCCGTTAAAGTTGTAGGCTGTGTTTGGCATATCGACACCAGCGGTGTTTCCGTGGCCGTAGGAATTGTCGATCCGGTCACCAAAGACACGTAGTTCTGTCTCACCAAATTCGTAGGACCCATGATGAGTTATCCCCGCTGAATACCTGTCCAACGTGGTCTTATCGTGCGTGCGTTTGCTGTAACCTGCGTTGAAATCAACGGAATTTTGTTCGTTTACGTCCCAGGTGACCGTCGTATCAAGGTGTTTGTTATCACTTTTGGCGAACCCTGCATTGGCTCGTCCGCTTGGGCTGTCAGGATTCAAGCTGCTTGAATCTTTGCGGCGGAAATCCCAACTGCCGTAAGTTCTCATGAAGAGTTTGTCTTTGAGGATTGGACCTGAAAGATTGAAGCCCGTACGGCCATAATCACCGGATTTGCGGTTCTCCTGAAGGGTATATTCGTTGGTAAGTGAGCCGTGCCATTCCTCAGTTTCCTTCTTGGTGATGATGTTGACAACACCGCCAATTGCATCGGAACCGTAGAGCGAGGACATGGGACCGCGAACGATTTCAATACGTTCGACCGCTTCGAGAGGAACCCAGCCGGAATCGTAGTCGTTTCCGCGGAACGCGTTTGGAGCAGAGGTGACGCGTTTTCCATCGATCAGGAACAACGTGTAATTTTCGTTCAGACCGCGGATCTGCACTTTGTTGAGATTGCCAGCTCTGTTGAAAGTGAGGCCTTCTACACTTTCCAGAAGGGAACGAACGTCTCGAGCGCCCTGATTTTCCAAGTCTTCTGCGGTGATAACGGAGATACTTGCAGGCGCGTTCTTGTAGGTCACTTCAGAAGCTGAGGCTGTGACGACCACTTCATCCAGCAGTTTATTCTCCTGTGCGGACGCCATTGAAGCGCAAGTCAGCGCGGTTGAAACCAATAAGAGGTTTAGTGCGTTCATTTGCGTTTTTTGCGTAAAACGGGCGTTCTTAAGTGCTCTATCAACGTCGCGGCTAGACATCGAGACATTCTCCAATCGTATCCGCGCGACAGCACAGCACCATGAGCGCTCGCATTACGTAGCAAGCACTTTGGGCACCTCTTTACCGAGATGTTCATGAGCTGGAAGGTCGCGCTGGACTTACTTCATTTATACGAAGTTTTAAACTTGACTTCAAAACTCATAATATATTTATGAGGGGGTGTTCGTCGATTGGAAATGCATTGGCGCGTGCGCCAAAAACATATTCATTCGCGCCAGTGAAAAGTCAGGGGGCACTTTACGTGCAGATTGAGCAGCAGATCCGAGTCAGAGTCCTGGATGAGACTATGGGCCACCATGAACATGACGGTCTGGTGGAACTCTCACCTATTTTCCAGATTTTCATTTATCTGGAAGGTCAGCAGCAATTTTACATTGATGATGTCTATTTTGATCTGGATGCCGGGGATCACGAAGCACCCAAACCTCAGGCGCTGCTGTTCAACCTAAGAAAACCTGCCAATCTGCGCTTGAAGCCGAGTCAAGCCGGTCACTCCTTGCGCAAGGTCGGCATCGCCGCTCAACCGGACTGGTATGGTGCAATTGGTTTTCAGGCCTCTGCTCTTTCTGAGGAAGTGCGGAGCTTTATGAATGGCCATCTGAACTACTTCATCTGGCAGCCAGATGAGCGCATGGTGGACTGTGCTGCGCGAATTTTGGCTATGACCGATGATGAGGCTGACGAAATCAGCGGGCTACAAAGGCAAGCCGAAGCGTTAAGCCTGATGTCTCAGAGCTGCGCGCATTTGCAAGGGGCGGTACAGGCCGAGAAGCCGGAAGCGGACAGCCAATTACGGATCAAAGGATTGAAGGTGCGCGAGTTTCTGCTGGAGCATCTGGAGGAAGACCTTTCGATCGAGCGGATCTCCAAAGAAACGGGCCTCAGCAAACGCAGCATTCAGCGCCACTTCAAAGATAAATACAATCTGACAGTCTCTGATTTCATTCGCAAACAACGTTTGGAGAAGGCCCGGCAAGCCATCAATAAAGGCGGCATTACTGTTTCTGAAGCTGCCTATATGGCGGGATATAACAGCCCGTCCAGCTTTAGCAATGCCTTTAAGCGGGTCTATGGCTCAGCGCCGAAGACCTGGCGAACATAGAACATGAGCTCGCGAAATAGGCATTTCTGAAACTGCTAATCACTTGCAATTGCTAAGATAATTCTTCTCAAATTGACTTTAGTCAAAGCGAATAGTTTGTAGCTCTTCAAATCTGTCTCCACAAAATTACTGATTGGAGAATCCGATGAAGCTCAACACAAAAGTCGCAGAAGCTCTTAACCAGCAAATCAATGCTGAGCTGAGTGCCTCTTACGTCTATCTCGCTGTGGCTGCTTATTTTGACTCTATTGAGCTGCCAGGTTTTGCAAAGTGGTTCCGTCTTCATTCAAAAGAAGAAACTGACCACGCAATGCGGATTTACGACTTCATCGTAAAGCGCGACTCTCGCGTTACACTGGAAGGCATACCCGCTCCTACTGTTGAATTTGATTCAGCAGAGGCTGCTATTGAGTTGGCCATGAAGATGGAAGTGAAGGTCACAGCGCAAATCCATGCTCTGTTTGATCTTGCTCATGATGAAAAGGAATACGGCACACAAAATATGCTGCACTGGTTCCTTGAAGAGCAGATTGAAGAAGAAGATCTGTTCCGCCGTGTTCTTGACCAAGTGAAAGCTGCTGGTGATGACCGTTGGCACCTGCTGACACTTGATGATCAGATGGGCCAGCGCCAGGCTTAAATCTCTTTTTATTGTAAAGCCCTCGCTATACTTTTAGCGGGGGCTTTTTTTGTTTTGTGCGCGGTGATGTTTGGACACCCCCTGTCAAATTCGGCAGATACACACAGATCAAATTTTAATGAGAAACACATAACACATTGCATTTTATGGTGATTTCAGTTCAGCGATCAAATCGCACAGGTATATACATATAGATGCACTTGCATCTATAATTGCGCTCCAATATACCCTCGCGCATAAACATGAGTAATTATCTCATATTTGATTCGCCGTAGGTAATACGGCCAATATGCGGGTGGGGATCCTAATGAAGAAACTTCGGTGGCGTTTGCTTGTTTCCGTTTGTGTTTTAAACGGCGCTTATTTTTCTATCGGGGCTGCAGCACAGGATAGTGTGGATGCCAGCGAGGAGCTGGACCCTGTTGTTGTCTACAGTTTCAACAATGACCGCTTTGCAGTGGCTGCAGACAGAAACACCTCAATCTACGTTTCAACTCAAGCGATTGAAGCCGCAGAGATGGGCGATCTTCGCGATGTGTTTGCTGAGAATGCCTCAGTAACGGTTGGTGGCGGTATCCCGATTGCCCAGAAAATCTTCGTCAATGGTGTGGATGCTCTCAACCTGAACATGACCATTGAAGGTGCGATGCAAAACAACCGTGCGTTCCACCATGTGACAGCTAATGCCATTGATCCAGCACTGTTACGTGCGGTGCGTGTGGATGCGGGTGTTGCAGCAGCTGATTCTGGACCAAATGCTCTGGGCGGTTCGATCGCCTTTCAGCTGATTGACGCACTGGACCTGCTGGAAGATGGCGAGACCATGGGCGGCAAAGCCACGTTGAGCTTCGATACAAACGGCAACACGTTCTCCCAAGCTCTGACTGGCTTTGCGGAGCACAACGGCTTTGATATTCTGGCCTTCGCTAAAAACGCCAAGGGGCAGGACTACACCTCTGGCGGCGACTGGGAAATCCCGGGAACCGGAGCAAACTTGCAGACCGGCCTACTCAAAGCCGGCTACTCCTCAGAGAGCGGACACCGGTTTGAGATTTCCGGTATGATGCTGAAGGATAAGGAAGAGCGTCCTTATCGTGCTAACTTTGGTGCTTTCAAAGGCACTTCACCGACCCGCATTTACGATACGATGCGTAAGAGCTTCTCGTTCCGTTATGAGCATTTGGAACCTACGGACCTTTATGATCCAGAGATCGTGCTTGGCTTCAGTGAGAGCAACATCGATGTGGAGGAGAGCAAAGGGACTTCCAACACTTTGAATGGCAAGCTGGCAAACACCTTCCACTTTAATGATGTGACCAGCTTCACGACTGGCGTCGATTTTTATCGTAAGACCTCCCAGTTCGAAGACTCAGCCCAAGATCCGACAGAGACTGCCAATAACTTTGGTGCGTTTGGGCAAGTTCGATCAGAGGTACTCTCCGGCCTTGAAGTTTCCGTTGGTGCGCGGGTGGATCATCAAAGTTTTGAAGGTATTTCAGAGTTTGATGCCAGAGCGACGGGAGCGAGCGGCAATGCGTCCGTCTCCTATGAGCTTGTAGACGGTTTCAAGCTGAAAGCGGGATATGCCAATGTGTTTGGTGGATACGCGCTGGAGGATAACTACCTCTTCTGGACTGACTGGAACTACGCACAGTTCAAGCCGTCACGCTCTCAAAACGTTACAGCAGGGTTTGAGTTTGAACGGCAAGGCCTTTCTTTCTCCGGCAATATTTTTAGAACCGAGATCAAGAATGCTCGTGGAGAAGAGCAGATCAAAACACCTACAAAGGTTTACCATGTTGTTTCTAAAGACGTGACGACAACAGGCTTTAACCTTGCTGCGGGCTATCAGTGGCAATCCGGTTTTGCCAGGTTGACCTACTCCTATACCGAGGCTGAGGTGGAAGGCAGTCATGCCAGTTCATATTCTGCATTGGATCTGGCTGCACCTTTGGGGCAAGTCCTTGCATTCAATGTTTCTCATCGGCTGGATGATTATGATCTGACCATTGGCGGTGATATTCAAGGGGCGTTCGATTATGACACCGGAGCAACCGGAGATTCAGATCGAACACTGGAAGGCTATGCGGTTGTCGGGTTGTTTGCGGAATATGAACCAGAGCAGATTGATGGTTTGAAACTTCGTGTTGAAGCGAACAACATTTTTGATGAGGATTACTCAGACCGGGGAACCTATGGGGGCGATTACAACGTTATTGGCACTCTGAAGGAACCGGGGCGTTCCTTTAGCCTTACGGCAAACTACCGGTTCTAGGAAACGTGAGGGTCGCTTTTTAGCGGCCCTTTTTATTCGTAGAGTTTGGTCAGCAGTTTGAAGAGTTCAAACGCCTCTTTTTTGTTGAGGCGCGTTCCGACTTCCTGCTGGATGATTTTGAAGTAATGCGGCCAGATTTCCTCGTGAGCATGAGCGGCCTGAGGTGTCAGGAAGATCAGGTGCGCGCGGCCATCCTGTTTATCGGGGCGGCGCTCAATCAGCCCCTTCTTTTCCATACGGGCGATGTGCCGTGACATGCTGAACTGTGCCATGTGCAGGTGCTCTTGCAAATCAGCGGCCTTGGCCCCCTGCTCTCCGGCACGCTCAATCTCCAGCAGAATTTCGTACCAGACCGGATTATCAATGCCATGTGTTCGCAAACTGCGTTCAAAGCGTGGGTAAAGATAGCGGTGGGCGCGCATCAGGTGAAACCAGACACGGCTTGCAAGCTTGTCTTCAGCCTCCGTTTCAATCTCGTCGTATGTCTTCATCAATGCAAAGTCCCAATCAGCAATCTGAAAGACCTAGCATACTGATAACACTTGCGCCGCCCGCTCTGGCAGATACTGACAGAAAGATTTGCGAGAGGCTCTCTTTATCTACAATACGCGAGAGTGGATTTGCTTGGCGACCGTATCGATGCGGCTTTGGTTTTGGCCGCCAATGACGAGGTAACGATAGCCGTTTCCGGTCCAGTCAGCTGAGGCCATGCCTTTGAGGCTGGTGGATTGCATGGAGGTTCCGGCAGCATCGGTGTCTTTGAGGATGCAGAACGCAACCGGAGCGCCGTTGGGGTCAGCAAAAACGATCTGGATGAGTGGTGCGCCTTCGTGGCCCAGAACCTGCGTTCGCAGTAGTTTTAATCCGTCCAGGTCATTGAGGTCTGAAAGGTTCAGCTGCTGCCCCACGACGGTTGAAGCTGCAACAAGCTCCTGTTTCAACTCGTGTTCAGACCTGTCCAGAGATGCAATTGTCTCTTTGACATAAAGCGCCTGATAACTTGCGACTTCCTGACGCCAGTCTGGAGTGTCATCTGCCCAGTATATGAGGCTTGTTCCCATGGCCAGCCCGACCACAAGCGTTGCTGCGCGGCCCCCCCATGTACGGACAAAGGATGGAGCGGATGCATGATCGTTTGCAGCTGTTGGCTGTGCGAAGATCTTATGTTCCAGCTCTTTCAGGTGATCTGTTTCAGGGATTTCTGCGAAGCCTTGTTGAACGACGGGGCGCAGGCCTTCAAGTGCCAGCAGGCGTTGTTCCAGGATTGGGTCGTTTTCCAGATCCGCTTCAATTTGCTGCGCGGTTTCAGGGTCTAAAGAGCCAGCTAGATAAGACCGTAGGTGTTCGTCGGGGTATGTCATGCCAGCTCTCCTTTCTTCATCTGACTGGCTTGTTCCTGTTGTAAAGGAGCAAGCGTTTTACGGGCTGCAGATAAGCGACTCATAACCGTGCCAATAGGAATACCTAAAATTGCGGCTGCTTCGCGATAGGTGAATTGCTCTACGAAGACAAGTTCCACCACTGATCGCTGACCTTCTGGCAGTCGCATCACCTGTTTAAACACTTCAGCTGCGAAAATATTCGTTTCAGGTGATGGAGACGGATCAATCAGGTTGGATTCGATGGCGGTGTCGAGCTGTCCGGTCTTTCTCAGGTGCTGGCTGCGCATTTCGTTCAGCCAGATGGACCGGCAAATTGTCATGGTCCACGCGGCAAAGTTTGAACCTGCCTGAAACTGGCTTTCACGTTCCAATGCCCGCAGACATGTAGCCTGCACCAAATCGTCGGCCAGATCCTTCTGCCCTGCAAGGGAAAGTGCAAAGCGCCAGAGTCGAGGCATGAGGGTGATTAGGTCACTTTGAAAACGTTTCTGATATTTTTTTCCAAAATACATCGAATAAAAGCCAGCTGTCGTGTGTTTCTCAATTGATAGCAACCAAAAATCGTCAATCACATCAAATCACGAAGGCGACATACCTATGGTAAAAACCTTTTTCCGCACCTCCGCGATGCTTTTACTGTTGTCTGGCAGCGCCCTTGCACAAAACTGGACCGTGGACAGCGACAACTCACGGCTTTCTTACGGGACCATCAAGAAAAACTCCGTGGGTGAAGTGAACAGCTTTGAGAAACTCTCGGGCTCTGTCTCGGAAGATGGCAAGCTGCAATTGAAGATCGATCTGGGGTCTGTTGAGACCAACATCGATATCCGCAATGAACGAATGCGCCAAATTGTGTTTCAAAGCATCGGGTCTGCTGATCTGACTGCACAGCTGGACGCTGCTGAGCTGAGCCAGCTCGCGGTTGGTGCAACCACTGTTGTTGATCTGGAAGCCACTCTCAATTTGCTGGGCACTGAGATCCCGGTGGAAACGGAAGTTTTCGTAGCGCGCATTTCCGATAGCAAAGTTCTGGCGACCACCAATGACATGGTGTTTTTAGGAACTGAGGAAGCGGGCGTGAACGCGGGCGTGGATCAGCTGAAAACACTTGCCAAGCTGAATGGGATTACACGGACGGTGCCGGTTACTCTTCGCCTTATGCTGACAACAGAGGGAAAGCAGGCCGCAGCTGAACCAGTTGCCGCTCCTGCTCCGGTTCAGGTGGCGTTTGCGGGTGATGTGAAGGCGGGGAAGAAAGTTTTTAAGAAGTGCAAGGCGTGCCACAGCGTGAAGGAAGGGCAGAACAACGTTGGCCCGAGCCTACATGGTGTGATTGGCCGTCAGGCAGCTGCTGTTGAGGGCTTCAAATATTCCAAGGTCATGGCAAACGCCGATGTAACCTGGGATACAGAGTCTCTGACCGAGTTTCTCACTAAGCCGAAGAAATTCTTGCCAAAAAACCGTATGGCATTTGCCGGTTTGAAGAAGCCAGCAGATATCGAGAATCTGCTGGCTTATCTGGACAGCACATCAAAATAGCTGCGGTTTGATGCGCTCGCGCCCGCTCGTCTTTCCACCACGAGTGGGCGCATTTATTACATGCCGATCAACAAAGACCCGCTGACGAAACCTGCGCCAATGGCAGACAATAGGATTTTGTCGCCCGCCTTATAGCTTCGATTTTCCCGACACTTGGAGAGGCTAAATGGGATAGTGGCTGCAGAGCTGTTGCCGTATTCCCCCAGGGTCATCAGCGTTTTATCTGCGTTTATTCCAAAATTGGTTCCGACAGCCTGAATGATCCGAGAGTTGGCCTGATGGGGTGCCCAGTGGTCTACCTCCGACGGTTTGACGTCCGCCTGCCCCAGAATTTTCATTGCTGAGTCAGTAAGCGTGTTGACCGCTTTGGCAAAAACCGTCTGCCCGCCCTGCAAGCTCATCAGATATTCATTGGGGTCCATATCCGGTCTGTATGGAGTGCGACTGCCTCCGCCGGGGATCTTGATGAGATCGTAATAAGCACCATCAGATGCCAGATCTGCAGCAAGGATACCCTGTTCTTTGTGTGCTGGTGGCAGAACCACAACGGCACCAGCGGCATCTGCAAAAAGCACGCGGCTGGCCCGTTCTGCCGGGTTGATGCGACGGCTTAGGATGTTGGCTGCGACCACGAGAACCGCAATGCCTTGCGCCTTGGCATAGGCATCCGCCATGGCCAGTGCGTAGAGGAATCCTGCGCAAGCGCCTGCCATATCGATACCGCCGGAGTTTGGCAGCCCTAGTTTGTGCACGAGCAGAGGTGCTGAGGGTGGCAAAAGATGGTCTGGTGTGCTGGTTGCCAGCAGTGTCAGGCCGATTTTAGCAGGATCAATACCTGAATCTTCAATGGCCATTTGAGCTGCTGGCAGGGCGATGTCTGTCAGCGCCTGGTCTGACGAGACATAGCGGCGCTCGCGAATGCCTGTACGGCGTTCGATCCAGCCTTCTTCCAGTCCCAGATCGTGCTCGATTTCCGCATTCAGTACGCGGCGTTCTGGTGCGTAATGTCCGAAGCCGATTAGTCCGCCGCGGTCCTTAAAGGAGTTCATCAGCAGCCTCAGCTATTGCGTCGTAGATCTGGTCAATATCGCCTTGAGTGACGCAGTATGGCGGCATGGAATAGAGTGTGTTGCCAAGCGGGCGCAGCAGCAGGTTCTTTGACTTGAAGAACTCATAGAGGCGCGGACCGACGTCAGACAGATATCCGTGATCCTTCACGTTGATATCCATGGCGGCGATGGTGCCGGTTTGACGGATGTTGGTGAAACGGCCATCGTCTTTGAAGCGTGCAAGGCCTGCGGATTGCATTTGCATGAGCTTTGCTATGCGGTCATAGACGGGCTCATTCTCCCAAATTTCCAGATTGGCGACAGCAGCGGCGCAGGCGATTGGGTTTGCTGTGTAAGAGCTGGAATGGAAGAAGGTTTTGCTTCTGTCCATGGAATAATGCTCATCGTAGATCGCGGAGGAGCACATGGTAACGGCAAGTGGCAGAGAACCACCCGTCAGGCCTTTGGAATAGCACGCGATATCTGGTGTGATTTGGGCGTGCTCACAAGCGAACATCTTGCCTGTACGGCCCCAGCCAGTCATCACCTCATCAGCGATGAACAGGACGTTATGCTTCTTGCAGACCTCATAAAGCGCCCGCAGGGTTTCAGCGGAATACATCAGCATTCCGCCAGCGCCCAGAACGAGTGGCTCAACTATGAAGGCTGCGACATCGCCTTGCACACAAAGCTTTTCCAGCTCATCAATTGTAGTCTGCTCATTGCCTGCAGTTGGGAATGGCACTTTGGCCACATCAAACAGCAGCGGATTATAAGGCTGGTTGAAAACGCCACGCTCGCCAACGGACATGGTGCCGATGGTATCACCGTGATAGCTGTTTTCCATGACGACAATGCGTTGGCGGTTTTCGCCCAGATGGTGCCAATAGCCGAGCGCCATCTTGAGTGCCACTTCCACGCTGGTGGAGCCGCTATCTGAAAAGAAGACATAGTCCAATCCGTGAGGCGTGCATTTGAGCAGCTGCTGCGCAAGGCGCTCTGCGGGCTCGTGGGTATGGCCTGCAAAGATCACCTGATCCAGCTTCTCAGCCTGTTCCTTGATCGCGCCAATAACATGGGGATGGCAATGGCCGTGGGTTACGACCCACCAGGAGGCAATGGCATCAAGCAGCTTTTCACCGTCATCCTTCGTCAGGTAAGCGCCAGAGCCGCCTGTTATCTTGGCCATTTCCGTCAGCACAGCATGCTGGGTAAAGGGATGCCAGATTGGTGAGTGCTTAGACATTATACGTTCTCCCCGTTTTGCAGGCAGAAGTCTTCCAGGCGGAAATTCTCTGCAAACGCTGTTCTTATTGTTTCTGGGGTGATTTGTTTCAGCAGTGGCAAGCGCCCAAGTTTTTTGACACCTGCATACTCTGCGATCGTACGCTCAGAATCTGCCACTTCCTCACCGATAAACACGATGCCGAGCAGATTGCAGCCACGTGCTCGCAGCGCTTCAATGGAAAGCAAGCTGTGATTGATGGTGCCAAGGCCAGTGCGAGCGCATAGCACAATTGGTGCCTGCCATTTTTTGAAGAGATCAATATACAGCGTCTCCCGTGTGAGCGGCACCATGAGGCCACCTGCCCCTTCAACAACGAGCGGTCCATCGACCTGAGGCATTGTCAGGCTCTCCGTGTCGATCAGGACATCTTCTGCTTCGGCTGAAAAATGCGGAGATGCGGGAACCTGCAAACGGTATGTCTCTGGCAGTGCTTTACAGCCCGTCAGACGCACCACAGCCTGTGTGTCGGTTTCTTCTTCCTGTCCGGATTGAACGGGCTTCCAGTAAGTGGCGGCCAGTGCCTGTGTTAGCGCTGCAGAGAAAATTGTTTTGCCGATACCGGTATCAGTTCCGGTAACTACGATTGGTTTTGTCATGACGGAACAAGGTCCATTTCTTCAGCAAGCGCTTCAAACATGCTGGATACATCTTGCTTGCTTGCATGCAAGGTCAACGCAATTCGTAAGCGGGATGTGCCCCGTGGTACAGTTGGCGGGCGAATGCCGCGGATATCAAAGCCGCGTTCCTGCAGTGCCTTTGCAATCTGCATCGTGCGTTTGTCATTGCCAATAAGGAACGGAAGAATATGCGTTCCGCTGCCCTTTTGTCCGCACACACGGTTCATCTCAGCATTTGCATGGGCCACGAGGTCAGCAAGCTGGTCACGTCGTTCTGGCTGATCCTGCACCAGCTTTAGTGAGGCACGCACGATGGCTGCGACCAGAGGCGATGGCGCGGTTGCATAGATGAACCCGCGCGCGCGGTTGATGAGATAGTCGATCAGAACAGCAGGTCCGCAAACAAGTGCGCCTGAGGCTCCAAGAGCTTTGCCGCAGGTATGGAGCGAAATGACGTTTTCGCGGCCTTCAAACTTCGCTGCCAGGCCTTTGCCGCCCTCACCCAGCACGCCTGTTGCATGGGCTTCATCAACCAGCAAGAATGCATCGTGTGTGTCTGCAAGGTCCATCAGGTCCTTGATTGGAGCCTGATCACCATCCATGCTGTAAAGGCTTTCACAGGCGATCCAGATCCGCCCGGTTTCGCCTTGTTGGCGCCACTGGGCAATGCGTGCTTGCGCATCCTCAACCTGATTGTGCTTAAAGGCCATGGACTGGGCAGCGCCCAGCTTCATGCCGTCATGGGCACTGGCGTGGATGAGGCTGTCGTGCAAAACAAGGTCGCCCTGCTGCGGCAGTGTTGAGAACAGCGCCACATTGGCGTTGTATCCACCACCGAAGAACAGAGACCGTTCTGTGTTGAACAGGTTTGCTGCTTCCAGCTCAAGGGCTTCATGCTCCGGGTCATTGCCACGCAAGAGACGTGAGCCACCAGCACCCAGACCGACACCACGCGCAAGCGCATGTTCTGCCGCCAAACGCAATTCTGGCGCTGTTGTCAGCGCCAGATAGTCGTTGGATGAGAAATCGCAGCCATACGCTTTGAGCAGAGAACGGGACCTGCCCCGTTCTGCCAGACGCTCTAGCGCTCCTTGATGCTTATTCAGCAGGCTCATGCTCAGCCGCACAGCTTTTCAGCCCCATAGGGCGGATACCAAGGCGTTTGAACAAAGCTGCATCCTTGGAGTCTTCCGGGTTGTCTGTTGTGAGCAGCGTGTCGCCTTTGAAGATGGAGTTTGCTCCGGCAAAGAAACACATTGCCTGCGTCTCATCAGACATTTCTGTCCGGCCCGCAGACAGGCGAACATGAGATTTTGGCATCATGACACGCGCAACAGCAATCAGGCGAACGAAGTCAATCGGGTCGACTGGCTCAGCATCCTGAAGCGGCGTGCCTTCAATTGGGATAAGCATGTTGATCGGCACACTGTCCGGATGCTCTTCCAATGTTGCCAGAGAAACCAGCATGTCGAGGCGATCCATGTCTTTTTCACCCATGCCGACGATGCCGCCAGAACAGACTTTAATGCCGGATTCCTTGACCAGATTCAGAGTATCGATACGATCAGAGAACTTGCGGGTTGTAATAACCTCGCTGTAGTAGCGCTCTGAGGTGTCGATGTTGTGATTGTAATAATCCAAGCCAGCATCTTTGAGGCGCAGAATTTGCTCAGGCGTCAGCATGCCGAGCGTCATGCAGCTTTCCATGCCAAGATCTTTGACACCTTCCACCATCAATTCAATGGCGCGCATGTCGCGATCTTTCGGAGAGCGCCAGGCGGCGCCCATGCAATACCGGGTTGCGCCGCCTTCTTTCGCCTTTTTGGCTTCTTCAAGCACCATTTGCACTTCAAGCATCTTTGAGGCGGAGAGCTCGGTGTTGTTGCGAGCCGACTGGCTGCAATAAGCACAATCTTCCGGGCAACCGCCTGTCTTAATGCTTAAGAGCTGGCTTTGCTGGACCTCATTGGGGTCAAAATGCTCGCGATGAACGCAGTGAGCTTTAAACAGCAGGTCATTAAACGGCAGGTTGTAAAGAGACTCAGCCTCTTCACGCGTCCAGTTCGTACGAATGTCAGATGATTTTTGCACGCAGTTCAACTCGTTGATTTCCCCTAGGGCGTGTTTTGCCGTCAAATACAGCAAAAATGTGGCGTGCACAATGATCTATTAGAGGAATTTATTAAAACTGCTGCTGATTGAACACCTTACATCCCCTCAGTTTTGCTGGGATTTGGAGCATTTCAAAACTGCGGAGTTTATTTGGTTGGATCGACCTGGAATAAATAGCTGCACAACTCAAAAGATGAGATGCATTTGCTCATAAAGCGCCAGAATGCAGAAAACCGTTCGCTTTTGAGAGCGTTGATTTCTGTTTTGTGATTTTCGGGAAGAAAAAGTGGCGATCCCTGCAGGACTCTGGCGCTTTTTCTATGACAATGCTTATTCGATTTCTGATGGAAAATAATCTATTTAATTCAACTGGCTATAGCATTGTCAGTACCCAAAAGCATGAAAGCGGTCTCCAAAATGTTACGGGATTTGTTACGGGATTTGTTACGGGAAACGGTAGCTGGGGCGTCGAATCTCAAACTATTGAGTATTGCTTCGATTGAAGGGAAACTATAAAAAGAACAAAAAGAGAACGCCTTGAGAGCAAGATGCAGTGGCTACCCGGTTTCTATTGGAAAGAGAAGGAAGGCAAGAGAAACACTTTTGTGGGCGCGTCCATGCAGTCCTATGAAGTGGCAATTTTGCTTTGGGAAGAGCTTGCAATGCCACCTGCCTTTATGTGGCAATGGCAGATTTTGCATAAGGCCCTCGTGAAAGCATCCGGAGGAGAAGCAACTAAGGCCCTTGGGACGATCGCCGCTCAGATTGCCTACTCCCATTATGTTGGTGCTCTTACTGCACATGCGCCTGAGAGAGAAGAAATGAAGAAACTGAAGTACATTTGGGGGCCGGCTGAAGGGGCAAGGATTGGGGACGGGAAAGGCATTGGCCGTGTTCCAGACGATCCAGACATACTCATGCGTGTTGACAGATACACAGAGGACGGAGGCCAGGTTTTTTGGTATTTCCTTTTGGCCAAAGGCCGAGAGCTCATTGAAGACGGGCAACGAAATAGTAAAGAAGAAGCTGTTCTGGCAGCCGAAGAAGCCTATGACAGTAGTTTGCTCTGCAAGTGAAGGCAGGGAGCTAAATGCCCCCTGCTCTCTGGCTGATTATTTTTCAGATGAAAAGGTCATAGCCACTGGCAAGTGATCACTTACGCCCTTGCCGGTTTTGATGTTGAAGCGGTTTGGAACGACAAGGCCGGTTTTTGCGTCTGTACGCATCTGGCTGTCATGGGTGATGACCTCCGTGAATGAGCCGACATCTGCTTTCCATGAGGCGGAGGCTTCGACCATTGCTGGGGAGACCATGATCACGTCCAGGAATGACCAGGTCTTGTTGCCCCAATAAAAGGAGCTACCAGGTGCTTCGCAGCTATTCACTTTGTCGGAGTAGGCCCAGCCGATCTCGGCGGCTTTCTTCTGGACAATTTTGTCCGATCGTGTCCAGTCACCGCAGTTGAAATTGAAATCACCGGCTGCGATCGCCAGGGAGTTTGCAGGCAAGGCTTTGAAAGCGTCATTAAGAACATCAAAGGCCTGGAGACGGCAATTTAAACCGCGGCCACCTGAAGGAAAATGAACACCGAAAACATGAAGGCTTTCGCCTGTTGGTAGTTCAAACTCGGCCTGGACAATGTCACGAGTTACACGGCAGGTGCCCTCGCTGCCATTTTCAGGGAAAACTTTGATTGCTTTGGGCTCTGATTTGAGTGGCAGCTTTGAAACCATAGCGACGTCAATGCCGCGATTGCCCTTCTCTGCGCTGGAGTTGAGTTGTATCACTTCTGAGAAAGAGCCCGCTGGCAGTTTTGCCATCAGGTCTGTCACGACCTGTTTGTTCTCTGTTTCTGGTAGGACCAACACAGCTGGCAGCTCATCGAATGAAGAGATCACCGTTGCCAAAGCAGAGAGCTTTGTCTCGTAGGTGCCCTTGCTCCAGTCCATGCTCAGACACTCATTGAGGTATCGTTCACGGCTATTGTTGTCTTTGCAGGACTTCACGTGAGCAGAGCCACGCGCATCTTTTTCAGGTTTAGGCAGATAAGTGTCATCGTGAGGATTCTTCGGATCATCTGCGGTATCAAACAGATTCTCTACGTTATAGCTCATGACGGAGAGTGAGGTTTCGCTCGCAAAACCCATTGATGTTGAATCTATAAGTGCGCTGAAGCTGAGCGCTAAGAGTATTTTATCCATTGAAAATTCCTCGTGATGTGAAGCATGAGCCAGTAAATCAAAGCTGAAATCTAGAATAAACTTAGTGATTTGTCGAAAAATTGATTATAATTTGAGATCGGATGATTAGTTTCAGTATTTTTAACGTTAAATCAGGTGGTAATGGTCGTGATTGCGTTTTTTAATTTTATGTCAGTTCGCAATTTTAGTGCTTTGAAGAGGTTTAATATTTTTGCATGCTTCATGCTTTTTGTAATTGCTTATTCTTCTGCGCAGAGCGAGCCACTTCAAATAGGCGAAATTACGACAGGTGAACACCCTCAACTAAATGTTGGTGGTGATAAGGTCGTTGTTCCTACAATCAATGGAACAGGGACTAAAATTGGTGATTGGCAATACATTGATATTTGTAAAAATTTTGGATCCAGTTGCCCTCGCCGTATTAACATTGGCGCAATGAAGGGGGGAGATCAAAATAATGATAGTATTGGCAGCTCAAAACCAACCAATCAAAACGATGTGGGTAGCTGGAAAGTATCTTCTGAAACGTTAGATAGCTATTTCCAAACAGAGATCGAGATTAGGAAAAATTTTGCAGAACACCAGAAGAATGTATACGGCTTACAGATTGAAGTTATTAGAGAGCAAAAAGAGTGGTCTCTCTGGATTCTTGCTATAATTTCAATAATTTGCTTAACGGCCTTGATTGTTGCTGGCTATGAAATTGTCTACTCAGTATTTTTACCTCAGAAGCGACTTCGTACAGTTTTGATGCATTTTAAAGAAAACGGTGCATCTGATGAGGTTATGCTCGAGTTTTTGAAGGGATCCGATGGGAAAGACAATGCAAGTTCACTGAAGCTCTCTGCCACATCCGCGCAGATTACAACTGCGGCGACGGGGCTCATTCTGTTTACTCTCGCTTTGGGCTTTTTCTTTTTGTACTTGATCTATGTGTATCGTCTTGAGGCGATGTCTATCGGTTAGTCCAACCCTTTTATTTTAACGCACTGTTAGCCAGGCCGTAAGGGTTTGGCTCACGACCAATCCTCGCATCCGTCATTCCTGAGACAACAAAAAAAGGAGTGACGAATGGTCCTGTCAATAACTTCGAGACTAGCTCTCGCTGCAACCCTTGCGATGACGATGTCAGGCATACAGAATGCCTCTGCACACTCATCTATTCTGATTTCAAACACAGCGTGTCAGGAAGACATGCCGATTACGCCCACCTCGCTTTATTGGCACTTGAAGTATCAGAATGATGCCACTGTCTACGCCATTTCTGCAGAGGGATACGTACAGGCATTGGTACCGGATGCGCCTCCGTTTAAAGAGACCACACGCCTAATAGTCTTAGGTAACGGTAGTTCGGAAGAGGTTCTGGATCAGAGTTCTGAGAAGTTTACCCAAAATTTGCGGGAGGGTTTTGAAGGAAACTCACCTGCGAGTATTTTTCTGGAAACCGACTATGCAGGATCGATCGGCAAGAACGGCCCATCTCTCAGACTTACTCAGGAGTTTCCAGATGCCACGATAATGGCAATCAAAGGAAAGATTGGCATTATCGGAAACAACTCTGAGAACCCTGAACACTGGTACATTGGCGCACACGCTCCATTTAACTTACCAGAGGTGGCAGACCGTATGGAAAGCTTGAAGGCCAATATCTCGCAGATCTGGCTGGAAAGAAAGCTGCCCAACTATCCAAAAGGTTCAACTAAAGAAGGCTGTGTTGAAGCCATGCAATCCGCATTTCAAGCTCCGGAAGGAAACGATTTCCTGAGGTTCATTGATACAATGTTTGCTGACTTTACCTCTCCAGAAGCGAAACAAGGCAGTGCTAGCATTGCAGAATACTACGCGTATATGGCTGGCAACCTACGGACTGTATGTGGACCAGGCCTGCCTTACTTCAGTCCTCATGATCAAAAGCATTGTGCAACTGCTGTCCAATAACCCCGCCAGGTGGTGAGGCCACCCTCCTACCCCACATAACTCTCCACCAATGAGAGGGGCAGTATCACTGCCCTTCTTTGTTTGCCGTCTATGGTGATGGCGTTTTGGGATTGGTGGGCGGCGGGGAGTTTTTGCAAGGCTAGTTTCCAGTTGCCGTGCCATTGGGTGAGGCGGAAAACCTCCCACAGGTAGTCGTGATCGTAGGCGATTGCGACGCCGTCGGGATAGGCGTGGGGGCGTAGTTTGATGCCCAGTTGCTCCATCCGGCGGGCGCCGATGTCATCTGCCAGGGCGAAGGCCAGGGCAATGCGGACGGAGAGGTTTTTGCCGCAGGTGAAGTTGATCAGGTGGGTCAGGCAGCCTTCCGGGTCATCGGCGGCGGTGCCGGCGACTTCGTTGACGCCCTCTCCTGCGATCTCTGGCAGGCCGAGCCTGTCCCACAGGGCCATGGCGGCCTCGCGGCCATAGATGTAGCGCGCTTCTTTGAGGAGGTTGGCGCGGGCGTTCATCTCGTTGACCAGCAGAACCTGCTTTGCGTCCTCCTGCTTTTGGGGTGTGGGGCCCATGGAGTAGGTGCCGGACTGGCGCAGCGCGGGCAGCACTTCTGCCGTCACCCATTTTTTGAACTTTTTGGCCGATGGCTTGCGAGAGCTGAAAATGAGCGAGTAGAGACCGCTCTCATTCACTGCTGTTACTTTTTGCTGGCCGCCAAGGGTGTCACTTGAAATGACACCCTGTTCATCTCTGTCAAGTTTGGCGACGGCTTGCCGGCTGTTCTTGATATCCAGTACGGTGCAGACATCCTTGGCGATGAACCAGAACAGGCCGTCTACCGATAATGTGCGGACGGGCTGCTCTTCAAAATCGAAGATGGTGAGCGCGCTCATGCCTGCCCTCCCCGGTTCAAAGAGCTGATTTTGCGCTCCATGACATCCAGCTCCTTGATGAGATCGCCGTGGCGCTCGGAGAGTTCATCCTGCAAGGCAACGGCTGCATTCCACAGCGGGCTTGGGCTGGAGATTTCGTTGGAGACATGCCCCAGAGCTTGAAACAGCCCCTCAATGCGGGCTGCAAGGCTCAACAGTGCCGAATGGCTGGAGGAAAGGGCTTGAAGTGAGGTATTCCGGGAAATTTCTGTCATGACTAATTCCCTACACTTGGATTTAGTCTGACCTCCACCTGCGAAAATGGTGGCCAGACGCCACGGGTTCGCAGACCGGTGTGTAAGGCATACCGGCAGGCACAAAGCCTCCCATAACGTCTGACCATAAGCGCAACAAAAAACGCGCTCAAAAAGCGGTTTTCTGGCGCGTCGACGCCCTACACAACAAACAGGCTGCGAAACCCGGCTCACCACTTTGAAGTGAGCATGGGTAAGTTGACGGAGGATGGGAAGGTTGTCAAGGGAGGTGGAAACAACCAAGTTTTATTGTTGAGGAGGCTCGTCCCCGAATAGTGTTTCAATGGCCTCATCGCCATTGAAGGCCTCTCCTCTCTCATAACGATCGTCATCATAATGATCGTCATATTCAGATCTAGATTTCTCAACTACACTGTCTTCATCGCACGAAAACGCGATATCAAATACCTCGCTATTAGAAAGAGAGAATACCGTATCATCAAACAAGTCTGAAACCACAGAAACGACATCAGATGTATCAAAATCGACTGTGTCAAAAGCAGGAACAAAATACTCACAACCTAGATAATATTCAGTAATATGATCTTCAGCATATTCTTTGATGCATTCTTTAATGTGCTCTCCTAGCTCACCGCTATCATCGAACTTCGAACAGTAATCATTTAGGAATGCGATATCTTCCTCAAGAAGCAAGTCAAAATCCTGAACTTTGAGCCACTCCAGAATTTTCGTTCTAAGTTTATTTTCATCAACAGTCCGAGTGTCAAAATTCAATTCATCGGTGATGAACTTAAGGACGTAACCGTGTGCACCGTCGGCATATCCGTTATAAATGTTAGACCAAATTAAAGTGGAAAGCTCTTCGTTCCGTTTTGAAGTGAGTTGTTTGAGGACATTATAGAACTCAATTTTTTCTTTAAGAGCGAAGCTGGCTGCTTTATCTAATCTACTGTAAACCTCCTGAAGTACCCAGTCTGATTGAATTATTCGGTTCTGCATTAAAGACTGTGTCTGGTGAATGAACTGAGCATTAGGGATGTGTTTGATAATTCTACGAAAAAATACTTCATCGCTGATGTATTCGCTCAATATAAAGTCACCAACTGAAGGGTTGACGTAATCATAAGTGACACGGCCAGTGTGTTCTATTGTTCGATCAAGCAAACTCCCGTTTAAAAATTTGATCTGCTCAGAAAAGGTTTCGTGAGCATTGGTATAAGCACCAACCTTCTGCAACGAAGCAAACAAACTTCTAACGGTTTTTTCGCTGACTATTCCTCCAAAGAAGAAGATCAATATTATCAAATCCCTAGAGAGACTGTCGATACCAGTGCGAAACAAGTTAGCCCAAATATCTTTAGGATTCTGGAGCTTATCTTTTATGAACTGCCAGTACTCATCAGGCTCGCACCGGACGTGCTTTTTTGTCGTGATATATTCTATAATCCGAGGGTTGTAGTTTTTGTGCTTGATGACGTTGAGGTACCTTTTATTTTTATAAAGCACCTCTAAGTATGAGTTATCCAACTCTGAGTGCCATATTCTATTGTAAAGGATCTGAGCTTTCTCAAACATAGTGTAATCATCGACATCAATCTCAAATTCAAAATCTTCAGATCTAAGTTCTGTAAATATGTCGGTAGAGAACTTACCTCTATTAAGGACGTTGGTGCGGGAGGTAAGAATAAACTTCTTATTACCCCTCTCTATTCTTTTCATAAATCTATAAATCTTAGAGTCTTGCTGTTGCTGCAAAGCTTCGAAATAGTTCCGACCTAAGAAATCATCGAAGTAAAAAACTTGCTTTTGACTCGATACAAAAGCTTGTTCCAACTCTTCAATATGCTCCGCAGCAACAACGAGTTCGTAATCTTGGCCAGCAAGGTATAAGCAAATCTGTTCAGCAGTCGTCGTTTTGCCTGCTCCCGGAGAGCCTGTGACGATCAGATTGTTGTTTTTGCTAAGGTGTTTGATGCACTTATCATATGCGTCTGTTTCAACAAAGAGCGTACTTTTCTCATGAATTTCCTCAAGAACCTCGCGACTTCTTTCGGAGATCCCGTGATTGAACAAATTTTGCAATACGTTAGTGCTATGAAGCCATAATTTATAGTGCTTCTTTTCGATATTTGGATAATCAGCAATAAACTTATTCAAGTCCTCGCGACCATAAACATCCGTTACTTTCTTAATATAAGGGCTAAAAATTTCTTTTATTTGTTTCTTGTCGGTTCGTGAAAGCTCTGTTGATGTAGCGAAAATATATCCTGCGGGATCTAATTCTCTAACCTTAGGCAATTCATCTTTTTTCAAAATAGACTTCAGTTTGCTTAAGCTCGTTTTAGGTCTATGCTTGCATTGAATGATGACTTCTTGATCATCATCGTCAAAGTACCTGCCATCCACACCTCCATCTTTACCGGACTTGAATGTCTCGACGTCTACACCAAGTTTTTTAGAGAGAAGGTCTGCAACAATTTGCTCGAACTCTTTGTCGTTGATGGTGTCAAACGTATAATTGGACATCAGTTTTTTCGATCTAAGTAGTGAATCCTAAAGTCAAATTAATACGACAAACACTGCAACTTCAAGATGTGAAAATGTTAGCAGATGAAGTAAAGTGCAGAGTACAGAATTTGTGAATTCTGGTCACATGATTAGGAGCAGTTGAAATCAAGAAGGCTTCGAACTCTCTGTCTGAGCAATTTCTGAGCTGTACTCATCTTGAACAACAAACGAAGAGTTCGTGAAGCAGTTCTATTTTGGTACTAAGCTTAGTAGAACCTGCTGGAGCAGCAGGAGTTTAACCGCTATTGCTACTTTCAACTTTGCTCAAACTTGACTTTAAGAGTTCAAAGAGCTGCTCTTGCATATGAGCGTCAGTTTTATGCTTTTGCAAGTCCACAGTGCTCTCATCTTTTTTCAAAATGAAGTTCCGTTCGGTATTCAAGAGTATTGTTGCTGCGCTTAAGATTTTATCTTCATCCTGAATTTGAGCCTCTTCCAATATATCCAAAGCCGCTACGCGCATCTCAACATTGGTATACTCATTTTGATAGTACTTGATATCCCGAAGGGACTGGCTATATAGCCGCAAGAAGAATACAGCAAAGCTCTGAATCAGTAAGCTCAACAATACTCGAGGAATAAGTGTAGATAGGCTTGATAATAAATCCTGTGCCTCAATTGTGAAAACACTTATGCCGATGATCAGACTTGAAATTGAAGTTGCAGCCACCCCAATTATCAAATTGAACATGCCTCGTGTTTCGAGCCTACTTATTTCCTTATTAAATCTTATAAAAGACCCTTGGTGCGTAAACTGTTGAGCAGTTTTCTGTTGTGAGAAAGACGGTGCCCCCCTGACCTCAAACGCTGGTTTGAATGCGGCTCCAGTATCTTCTGAGCTTGGATCGAACTTCGGCCATGACGGCAAGGCTGGACGAAGGTATGCCAAAGACAGAGATACGATGAGAAGCACTAACGAGATAGATAACAAAATGTGTCGGTTCTCATATACAATCTCAAAACCTGGAACGCTAAAAACACCAGTAGCAGCATAAAATCCGCCTTGAGAAATAATAGTAATAGATGAAATAACTATAGATAGAAATGAAAGTGCAAAAATAGAAACTGTAAGCTTGTTACGTTTGCTATAAGCCTCCTGAAAAACAATCATTTGATTGATAATTTCCAGATTAATAGAAAGATCTCTTTTGAGAAACGAATTCTCCTCAGATACCTTTCGATATTTTTCGTATAATTCTTCGAGATTATCTGTAATTTCTTGCATATGTTAGATATTCAGTTTGCTTTGTGTATTTACAATTAATGGTTGAGTAATAGAGCTTACTTTTATTGTTTGCAATCTCTTAACAAGCCAGAAATTTGCGACTACGAAAATAGATTTTGCACCTACTGTATCAGCAGCCAAACCACATTGGCTGCGGTCTAAAACAAGACTACTTGAGCCTCAGGACATTGATGTGATCAAGTTCGCTTTGAGGATCGTCATCACAGGCGAGCGACACATGCCATCTGCCATCGTATGGCTTCATGGAAATGGTTCTTTGGCTGACGCCGGATGACTTGTCCGCCCTCACCTCACTGCAATCAATAATGGTCAGATACTGGGTCTCTCCTGTGGTGTGCAGAACGGTATCTTCCGCCACCACCATCACATGCCCGGTATCCGTCGGATGCTCATCTTTGGGCAGCGACCACGCCAGGATGGACCCACGGGCAATGTAATAGGGCCCGATGTTGACACTGCCGTCCTTCAGCGCCGTGATGTTCTGCTTCACGAAAAACTCGTCTGACCCTTGCGTTGCATAGTCATCCGCGAGCTTCTTATCTCCATGCGCATTGAGCGCCGCCCCAACACCGCCGCTCACATGAGAGACCACGTGATTGATAAAACCGGAGCAATCGGTAAGCACAAACGGCGCCTCATTCACAATGCCAATACAGGGATTACTTCCACTCCCCGCCATGCCATAGACCCCAAAGGTGGAGACGGTGTAAGCGGACTGTATCCGCCTGGTGAGCTCATCTGTGGCAGCATCGAGCTGCTCAAGGAAACTGCTGTTCTTCAGATTGTCAAAGTTTGAGAACCTCTCATTTTTGAGGAAATCAACTTCGTGATAGGCATAGACATTGAGCACCTGCTCGCTCGCCAAAACAAAGCTCTGTGCACACTCCAAAACAGAGCGGTAATTGATGGGCAATAACATTTCCAGTTTCCTTTATTGGTCTTTTTCTGGAGTTGTTCAGATATAAACGCGCCAACCCTAAGTTTTGTCGGCACCAACACCCAAGCCCTATCTCACCCTAAGGTGTACACCCCTTTTACCTACACCCCCGCATTTTATGCTGCTTGCATTTGTGCGCGACTTTCGGTTTTTCGCGCACATGAAATGAGCCAGCCCACATGTGCAGACCGGCTCTTTTTCAGGAGACTTACTTCTCACATCAAAGGGATCCATAGGCCCCTTCTGACACCTTGATCTCGTCATAGTTAAGGCTCTTGTTGTCAGCCACTGTCTGGAAGAACAAGGTTACGCGCTTGTTGTTTTCATCAAGAGCACTACAGCCCATTACAGTGGAAGCCTTCGACTTGTTCACGGTGACATTTCGACCAAGCATGATGCAGTTTTTGCCACCGATGGCCCATGGGTTGTTCCAGCCATCATGGTACTGCGCAAGACGCAGACTGCTTACTGTGTAATCTTTACCGTTGATGGTGAACTTCAAATCCATCTCGGCGGCCAGATTGGCTTTTTTGAAGCTTGGCAGAAAGTTATCCATGTTCATCATGTAAAGACCGCTTTTAAACAAGTTTGCAGCATCCGAATTGCCATGCCGATCGATTGCAAACGTCAGCTTGTTTTTGCTGCTAGTCGGCTTGATGTCCTTGTAGGAGTTGATGGTTTTTAGCACAGTCACAGATGATGCGCCGCTAAAGGTCACACCGTTTTTGTCTACTGCCATTGCTGAGGTTGCGAACAGGAGAGTTGCCGCTGCAAATGCGATACGTCCAATCATGCTTTTTCCTTTTTGTTGATTGCAAACCAAAGCATGTGCTGGAGGTTTTAACTTGCCATTGAAGGCTCTCCCTGAGTTGTTGAGGTATGCAGATTACCGAAATTTTCAAACTACCCTTTTTCCCGCAGTTGCTTGCGCTTCAGCTGAATATCCAGAAACCGCAGCCAGACCATGAAGGCAGCGCCGAGCACGGTCAGCAGAATGATCGCGGCCTGCAGGAGTGGTTCTGCATAGCCCTCCCAGATATTGGCGACCCAGGCAGAGCCTAAGGCTGCTGCGGTAGAAATCTCATTGCGGGTGATCATGCAGCCCTCTCCTTAAAAAGCAAAAGAAAACCCGGCCTTTTGTGAGACCGGGTCTAAGCATCGTTCTGGGTGTCTGCCTACTGATCCAGACACCAGGGCGCGGTCTTGGTGCCGCCGTCGTAGGGCACTGCGTGGCCGTTCTGGATGAGGAGCTCTGCCAGATCCCTGCCATCATTCAGAGCCAGCCTGCCGACGGCCCGACCTGCATACTTGCCGAGCTTCACATTAGTCAGCACCATCGTGTCCTGTGGCTTCACATGGGCCTTTACAAACTCCGTGGCTTTGAGGCCCAGTTGCTTCTCCCGCTGCTTGATATGCACCGGCACATCCGCAGCTTTGCCGCCATAGAGCGCGGCGCAGCCTGTGCTGCGCTTTTCCGGCGTATCAATGCCATTCAGCCGCACATCCACGCGTTTAAAGTCCATGGGCCAGACTTCCACAAACACACGCAGGGTATCAGCATCAATCACCTTGATGGTCTTGGCCGTGTAGGGCCCGGGCAGCGTCCGGCTCTTGGCCAGCGCCTGCTGTGCGCCCGCCCAGATCGTCAGGCACAGGATGGTTGTCAGAAGATGTTTCATGGGGACCTTTCAGGATTTGGCAGGCCGGTTGCTGCCATGTGTCGATTGCGCACACAGCCCGCCGCAGAGCCTGATAGTGCGCAGTGATCTGCCGCAGCTTTGAATGCCGCGGCAGAGTCTCCAGCTCCTGCGCAACCGCGGCAGAGTATGTGAGGCTGTACGGCTGAAGCGTTGGGGTAGGAAAGCGCCAGTGATAGCGTTGGGATGGTTCTGGCGGATCAGAGCCCGTGCTTGCGCAGGCGCTCAGGCAGGTCATCAGGGCTATCCTCCAGCTGAGCTTGAAGAGCGGCGGCCTCTGCCGCCCTGGCCTGCTGCTCGAAGTCATGATGCTCCTCCGTTTTGATAAGCTGAGCGGCGCGGGCCTGCGTGCGCTTCTGGTCAAGGCGGTCAAACACCGCCTCGGCAATGGCTTTGAGGAAAAGACGCAGCAGCTGGCTCATGTGCTGCCCTGCCCATTTGCCCGATCGCCCTGCTGGATCTTCTGCAAGGTTCGGGGCCCCACACGTCCGGAGACGAACTCCGCCAGATCTGCCGGTTGCAGCTTGAAGTGGCGGATGGCATCGGGAGCTTTTCGGGTGGCGTATCCTGCAACCTCGGCCACGAGCTGAGATCTGGAGTGGATGCGCATGGACGCCCGGTTGCCCTCATAAGCATCCGTCAACATCTGGCGCAGTTTGGAAACGACAATTTCCTCCAGAGTTTTGCGGTGGCGTTCATCCAGCGATACACCCAGGTATCGGTGTAGCAATCGCGCGGCCCATGCCAAGGCGGCAGAAACAAGCGCTCCCAGCAGCGCAATCAGCGTTGGCATGACAGCATCTGCCAACGGGGCAAGGTCGATGGTGTAGCTGGCCTCAGTTGCCGCCCAGACAGTGCCGGTAAAGCTGAGAAGCGCAAGGCAAAGGGCGCACAGGCCCATTGCAAGGGAATAGATCCGTTGCATCAGAAATGTCCTTTTCAAGGTTGAGGTGGGACGGTCAGGTGTTGTTCCAGGTGGCGTTGGTGCCACGCCCGTCCACGTGGATGAAACTGCGGTAAAGGCCGAGACCACCGCGGAATGCGCCGTACTCGCGCTGGATGCAGAGCCAGTCAAAACAGGCTTGCGGGGTGATGCCCGGACAGCTCAGATCCAGCGCGGTAAACTTCAGGTGCTGGCTGCGGGAGGCTCCACCAATAGCCGTGTTGTAGGCCGTATTACGGTAGGCAGAGAGAATGACAACCGGACGTCCGAAGTGTTCTCTTATTCTATCCGCCATGGTGATGGCGGGGACAACATTGGGCCAGAGCTCCGCAGGCGGATCTGTGTTGAGACCGTATCCACGATGCCCCGGTGTCTCATGCGCTTGCCCTTTGCTCAGCAGCTCATGTGGTGAAAAATGGCGCAAGTTGAGCCCTTCGCAGAAGGCGGCAAAGCCCTCCACGCTTTTAAGTTCAGTGATGATCAAGGGAATTTCTCCAATAAAAAACCCGCCTCGGAAGGCGGGTGAGCAGTTACTTTAAAGATTAAGGTGTGCAAATTGCAAATGCACATCCCTTTAATTCGCAGGGGGTACGTTTAAATACTATAAATTTTATTATGCAACATTACTTACACAAATAAACTAACGAAAGAGAGGTAATCTTATTCAAATTAAATCCAGTAATCAGCAAAATCGTAGCTCCCTCTCGCGATGAGAACAAACATCGCGCGGAGATTAGTAAGCTCGGCCAACAACTAAGAGATGAATAATTCGGAATGACCCACTATGTTAGAAGTGTGGTGAGGGGGATGGATGGCCCATCCCCACCACAAAAGGAGAAAGCGATATGAAGCTTCAATTCTTCGCAATTCTCCTTCAGATTATCGTGGGCTTGATGCTCCTAGTGAACATCATACACCATTGGTAACCTGAAGCCGGTAGTCCCTCTCTAGCACAGGGGGACTACTTGGCTTTCAATATAGGAGCACAATCATGTCAACGCAAGATAAACTGGCAATCGCCTCTATCGGTCTTTCCATCGTGATCCTAATTCTGATCGGGTTCAATTTCGGTTGGTTTTCGTAATTCCTTGAGCCCGAAACATCTTTGAGTATGCTGAGCTAACGCTATGCCGCTTTGGCCCTGCCTTCGATTTCGGTTATCAGACCACCGCCTTTTGAGTAGGTGTGCGTCACGCTTTCAGCGATGAACTCCAGCCCATCGACGCCCGGTCGCACGCCGACATAGGAGAACGGTTGTCCGGCCAGAAATTCAGGTCTGCCCTCGATCGTGACAGCTGAGGTCACCTCACCGCGCAAAAGCTCTTTCGCCCGCGCTTTGGCAGCTTCTCTTGCCTCGCTTTCAGAGCTGAAAGTCTCACGGATCTTGTAGGTGCCCTTTCCGTCCTTATCGCCTTTTGCCTCCACTCCAACGCGCCTGGCTTTATTCGGGTCCTGGTAATAGGCTTTAATCGTCTTATAGCGGCCACGGTCGCCAAACCGCACCCGGCAGGAACCTTCAATGATCTGGGATGGGATAATGGTTTGAACCGGCAGCTCTTTTCCACCTGCGCTTTTGCCAGTGCCTTTTTCAGCAAAAACGAGCCGCCCATCTTTGATCGCAAACAAGGCTCCATGACGCCGGGCAAGGCGCTCCAGCAAGTGCATATCCGATTCACTTTGTTGACCAAGCCACTCATAAACGTGGGCGGCAACACCATCATCAATGACAGGCTTCAAGCCATGCTCTCCGGCAATCTGCTTTACAATGTCTTTGACGGACTTATTGTCGAAATGGCGCTCTTTCTGGGTCTTCAGCTCCTCAGTCACATCCGCGCCAGTTCCTGGCACGTTGAGAAGGTACGGCAAGCACTGCACTTCAACTTCGCTAGCGGTATACTCGCCCTTGTACACCAAGCCACCGGCCTCATACCCCATCCAAACCTTGATCTTGGCTTTCGGCTTTGGCAACTCGACAAAGGGCGGCCCGTCCTCCAGCTCAAGATCAACAGTATCTGAGCGTGTTCCTTCCCGATCCACCACACGAATAGAAATCAAACGTTGCAGAAACAGACCTGAGACCGGCTTGCCATCAATGGTAACTTTTACGATTGGCCGCATGATTTAATCCCAGAGCTTGAGAGTGGTTGCGGCACCGTTCTGGCTTAAAATCGGCATGGAGATTTTGGTTCCGCGCGGCACCATCTGCGCAAGATCTACAAGATGCGTGTTGGCATTCAGCACCGCTTCAACGCTGCCTTTTGTGTGTCCGTAATATCGCGAGCAGATCAAGTCCAACGGACGATCCATGTCCACTTTAATCAGTTCCGCCAAAGGTGCCTCACAAACAGAGTTAGAAGATCGAAGCGACTGCCCCAATCACATTTAAAAAGCTGCCCGGATAGGCCAGCAATTCGATGGAGTATTCATTTTGCCCCGGCGTACCGATCCGGTCGTGAAGGCTTTGAGTTTCCTCCACTCCTTGGATTGTGTGAGTGCCAAACACCCGCCCACCAATAGAGACCAACATGAGTGGCACGCCCTGCCTGGCTGCAAGACGCACACCATCAAGCGTTGTTTGCCCGCCAAATTCCTGCGGGAATAAAACACCGTTGATGAGGATGGTTTCAGAGCCCGGTCCAGTCCACTGCTGGGCATCCATGCGCCCGGCAGTTTCCAAAGTTGACCAACGGGTTTCCAGTGATCGTTCAATATCAGTGTAGCCAAAGCCGTGCGCATGGAACATAAACGGCCCAAGCGCCATGGGAATTGGTCCAGCCATAGCACCCCCTTCCAGTTTGCTTTTTTAAGAAGAAGACTTCCCGCCTAGATGCCACCATCTGAATGGTACTGACGGATCGCCTTAACGGTCTCACGGCCCACGTCCCTACCCAGTGAGCGCGCATCTCGGCCACTACCACCAGGTACATGCACGTGAAGCTCTCCAACCAGAGGGGCACTGCGGGCTGATCCGCCAGCCCCTTGCTGCTGAACAGCTGGCGGGGTGAACAGAGCTGCCTGAGTGGGTGGTTGCGGTAAAGACAAGCCAAGAGGCATTGCAATCGCGGCAGATGCTGCAAGCGCTCGGATCTGCTTCAGCTGATTGTTGTTGGAAACATATTGGCCTTTATCGGTCCAGATGTATTCCGGCCCGTTTTCTCCAACAAGAGCAGGCCCACGACCTGTTACACCACCCTTCGCAAAAGCCGGCACAGGCTTAGCCTGAGGCATAGCCATTTGCACGGCCACTGCTTTAATCTGGTCTGCCTTTTGCTGCAAAGCCTGGGCAATCTGAGAGGCTTGCAATTCCTTTTCCAGCTTTGCAATGGTTTGTGTCAGCTGCTCGCGCATACGGTTCAGGGTCATGAGCTGAGACGCCTCTAAAGGTGTGCCCTTTACCTTAGCAATCTTGTCATCAACGAACGCCAGCTTTTCCTTGGCGGTCGCCAGATCCCCAGCGAAAGCATTCTGGGTTTTGGTTTCGCGCGGTCCATAAATCTGATCGCGGATCGCAGTCAGTTCTTTTGGCGTTTCTGCCAGCGGATTATAGCGCTGCCACCAATCCTCTCGCGTATCCCAATACTCATCCTGTTTTTGCTGGAGCAGATCCGCCTTCTGACCAGCCTCGGCATGAGACGGAAATGCCTTTCCTGCCGCCCAATCAAGCCCGCCAGCCCCAGCTTCAGCAACCTCTCTATAAGCCAAAGCACCGGTTACAGCTCCTGCCAGCCTGCCTGCCTTACCAAGAATGCCACCAACGGAACTCCAAAGACCTTTTTTTGCCTTTCCTGCTGAGCCTGTCTTTTTGCCGGTGCCATCTGCACCTTCACCAAGCAACACCTCCCCTAGAAGACTGGAAGCGCGGCGCCCCTTGATGGTACTGGTGGCCATCTTCAGACCAAACGCAGCAACCGTTGCGGTTGCAACCAGCGTAGTCAACGCCCCGCCCACGGCAACCAGTCCAGCCACAACAGCTGCAATCGTACCAGCAAGCTTGGCTTGATCCGGGTTCTCACGCACCCATTGCCGAAGTGGTGCCAGGAACTCCCGGATACTTTTGGAGACAGCCCGCACAACGGGCAGCATGGTTTCCCCAAACTCTGCTTTAAGAGCATAAAGCTCATTGAACATCAGTTGCTGCTCATTTTGGGTCGTCGCTGAGCGAGACTTGAACTCTGCTTCCGCCGATCCTTTGTAACCTGCATAGTCGTTATTGGGATCATACTGGCCATCATTTTCTACGAGCTTGTAGGTGTCTTTCAGCAACTGGACATTCGCAGTCAAACCGCCAAAAGCAGCCGCTTCCTGACCAAACAGCTTATTTTCAATCGCCAAACGGCGGTATTCTTCCACGCTTCCCAGCTTTTCAATCACCTTGAGCAAAGTACCAAAAGCGTCAACCTGCATATCCTTAGCAACCTGGACAGGGTCCATGCCAATTTCCTGAAAGGCCTCCCGCTTATCCTTGCTTAGGGTATCAGCACCGCTCAGAGTATTGATTACATTCTTAAATGTAGTAGCAACAACTTCCGGCGCAAAATTACTCGCTATCATGGACGAGCCAAGTGCTAGCGTTTGATTTTGAGTAAAACCTGCTTTCCCAAATCTGCCAGCGACACGAGAGAAGTAATTGAGCAGGTCAGGAGCCTGGGATGATGTCTTATTGGAAAGGTGGTTCACTGCATCAACATAATCCGACAGTCCGTCAAGATCCGTGCCTAAAGCAGTCTTCGTCTTTGCCAGAACTTTACCTGTCAGTCCGCCATCAAGATCGAATGCCACACCTGTTTTACCAGCAAGCTCCGTAAAACGCATCAGATCCTCCTTGGCAATGCCAGCTCCACTGCCCTCTTCCTGCAAGGCGAACAGCTCTGTCAAAGGCATGGCAATCTTCGTCGACTTATCAATCGTCGCCTGTTTGAATTTCTTCTCTTCCTCCTCATTTTCAAAGGTGGTCTTGGCTTTCACACCCGCAAAAGCATCTTCCACATCAATCGCAACATCAACCGGATTGTACCAAGCTCGCAAAGCCCTTTGGCCACCATAGAAAGCCGCTGCCCCACCAGCACCAATAGCACCCGCCTTAACAGCCTTGCCCTTCATGGCCTGCTGTTTTTGCTCCCGCACCTGTGCAGCCTTCTTCTGCTGAGAGAGCTTGGTATTTTGCGCATCGATCGCTTCACTGGTTTTGTCCATCGCAGCGGTGAGCTTACGCTCTTCTGCCGTCAGGTCCTTCACGTTCATGCCAGCTGAACGCAGACCGTTTTTCATATCTGTAAGAGACTTAGAAACCTTCCTGGTCTCTCTTGAGAGCTTTTCAGCACCCTCCTCAGCCTGATGATAAGCCCGGCCAACTTTCTTAACTTCGCGCGTTGTACTGGCAAGTTGCTTGGAAAGGGTTTTGGCCTCTTGTCCAGCCTCTTTGGTTTCAGCATTAAGCCCAATCAGCTGTTCTTTCTGAGCAGCCCGAGTTGCTTTCAGGCCCTGCTCTTCTGCCTTTAATTCTGCAATAGCTGCTTTCAGACCATCAATCGGCTCTTTGGCTTTTTTCGCCGCCCGCATCTGCTCTTCAAGAGCTTTTCGCGCAGCCTGATTACTCGCCAGCTGTTTACTGGTTTCAGCTTGCTCAGCTTTAAGGCGTTGCATACGGTCGGCAAGCTGCCTCACCCGCTCACTTGCGGCTTCATAAGATCCCGCTAGTAACGTCGCCTGATTATTCAAACCCGCCAGCTGCTCACGCCGTCCTGAGAGCGTGTCGTAAGCTGCTTTGGTTTTGCTCTTCAGGCTATCAAGCTGACCTTCCAGCTTCTTGAAGTCCCCGAGTTGGTTCATTTTGCTATTGAGGGTTTTAACCTCACGCACCCATAGCTCGGCAAACTTCTTAGCTGCTTGCGCACTTGCACCCGTGGTCTTTTGGAACTCGCGGGTCATATTGGAGACCACACGCAAGTTCAATTGGGTTTCAATCTTGCGCATGGCATGCTCCAGTCTGATTTAGCTAGTGCTGAGAGGTCTCAAACGCTTCACGCTTGATCCTCTGGGCTTCATAAAAATAGTCGATGGCTTTTTGCGGTGATAATTGTTCCACGTGGCTGAGCGGCGTGGACAGGTGAGCGGCAATCTCTGCCGCCACCTGTAGCCAGCTTAAGCTTCTTCCGTCACCGCTTCCGCGTTTGGGTCTTCTCCCTCACCCGGTCTGCCGTCTGGTGGAAGGAACAGCGGGACTGTGAGCGTATCGCAGATGGTGTAGTCATAGAGCTTCAATCGCTTGATGACAGGCAGGCTCACATCAGCCATAGCGGCCAGCAACACTGCATTGCTCTCCAGAGTGTCTTTTTCAAACTTCTCTGCTGTGATCATGTCCGCAACGGTGGGTTCACGGAACACAAGCTCATTGTAAATCCGCCCGTCATGCTCAACAGGTTTGGTCAGTTTTACCGTAATCTGATCCATCTTGATCCCTTAAAGCTGGAGAGCACTGCGGATGCTGTCATATTGCGACACACCGCCAATTTTCACGTCAAAATCATCCATCTCAACGATAGAAGCGCCATTGATTTCCAGTTTCATGGAGTGGACGGAAACCTGATAATCGGTCTCAGATTTATCGCCGGGCTTCCAGCCACCGGCATCGACTTCACGCAGGAAGCCGCGCATGTAACAGGTGGCGCTGTGCGAGGTGCCATCCTCATCAACCAGCGCCCCAGTGGCCAAAAAGTCCTTCTCAACCCCAGCAGCCAGCCCGAAGAGTTTCAACGTCTCCGGGTCAAAGGCTGTCATTTTGAAGCTCATTTCCAGCTTCTCATAACCAAGGACCACGTCACGCTCTTTGATCATGCCGGCATTGCGCATGCTCTCAGTTTTCACCGTGAGCTTGGGAATGGTGATTTCACTTGCATTGCCCACTTTGGAATCGCGATCCACGAAAATGGTGCAGTTGCGCAAGATGTATTGCGGTGTCTCTTTCATGGGGTTTCCTTAAACGGAGGTGGTCAGAACACCGTTCAAAAGTTCGGTGTAATAGGTGATGTTGCGGTGAGCGATGAAGCGGATATCTTCCATGGGAGCTGGCGGTTCAAAGTCCACGGCCAGCGTGATTTTGCCACCTGCCATGGCTTCATTGGTGTTGCGTTCCATATCCAGCCAGACGCGACCACCAAGGATTGCCCCTTCGGCCTTGAGCTTGGCCATGAAGGCATTCCCGCTCTCAACCATGAACCGCAGGTTGGCTTTGGAGAACGGCTTGTCAACAAACTCCATGTAAGCGCTGAGGATGGCAGCATTGATAAAATCCGCCGTACGGCGCACAGACATAAAGCGCCAAAGATCATCCCCGCCAGAAAGCCGATTGCCCCAGGTCTTAAACCCTTCTCCATCATTGATGATGGTCGCAATCCCGCGTTCATTGAGGTAGTCGGTCTGCGGTCCATAGGCAATTGGGCGGGACACTGCGGTGATGCCGTTGATTGGCTTATTGGAAAGTGACCACCAGAAGCCTTTGGTGCGATCCGTATTTGCCTGAACGCCGCAAAAGTAGGGCGCAGCCGGTTTGAACCGATTGGCGTTCAGATCCGTGTCCCAGTCACCCGCCTTTGGATCAACAATGTAAATACGCGGATGGGCGTTCACTTCTTTAAAGTTCACCGCGTCTTGATCGGTGGTATCAGGTCCATCCACGATGCCAATGGCTTCCAGCTCATGCAGGACACCGCCCAGCTCGGCAATCACCGGATCACCGACCGCACCAATGTTAACTGTTGCAGTAGCCCCGTTACCATCCCCTTCAAAGGTAATGGCTGCATTGGTATAGCCTGACCCGCCTTTGGTGATCACAACCTCAGTTATCGCCCCTTCTGAGAGGATTGCAGTTGCTTCAGCCCCAGTACCATCGCCAGTGACTTTCACCGTTGTGGCATCAGTGTATCCGGCCCCACCATTGGTCACGTTGATGGATTGCAGGCCCTTGTCTTCAAAACTGCCCGTAAAGCCGGGAATGGCAATGAGGCGTGGCTTCAGCCCATAAGCTGGCTGGCACTTCTTCAGTGCATGAATGCCCGTAAGTGCCGAGGCATCGCCAATCACGTTGGAAAGTGTTGCAGCTGCATTTGCACCTTCTGCAACGCGGATCACAAACAGATAAGTGCCCACCTGTTTAAACACCGCATCCACACCATCACGTAGATTGCCTTCCCCAAGTTTTGCCGCCTTGCTCTGGTCTCCCAGCAGCAACACCGGCTCATTTAGGGGAAAGGCTTCTGCATCGGCCCCTTCAGCAGTACCAATCAACGCGATGGTAGAGGTTTGGGCAATTTCAATCAGGATCGGGTTTTCAGCGGATTCAAACACCCGCACCCCGTGATGAAAGCTGACATCAGCCATTCAAATCTCCATAAAAAAATCCGACCCAAAAGGCCGGATACGGATAAAACTCAAAGATGAGAGGCGCGGGTTTAGAACTGCTCTGTCAGAGCAACCACTTCAGGTGGGCACTCCGGCCAGCTCGCATCCAGCGTAAAATCGGTGCCAGGACCTTCAGCAAGCTCCAGGCATTTGGAGCGCATAGCGCCCACCCAATCCAGAGCAGCCTTGGTGCTGGTCAAAAGCGTGGCTTCCTCAGCGCTTCGATCAGCAACGGCTTTGCCAGCAATGGCAGCAGCAGCCGTTGCCATGTTAATTTGAGTCTCAGAGCTTGCCTGCGCATAAATGCGCTTGCGGCATTCCGCTTTGATGGTTGTAAGACGAGCACCTTTTTGGGCTTCATCAATGGCGGCCTGAGGCACGCCAGCAGCTTTTAGCTCTGCTTCGCCCCAGGCGATGAAAGATCGGCCTGCATGCTTCAGACTCAGGCTCTGGCCTTCAGGTTGATCGTAGTAATCTGACATAGTTTTACTCTCGTGATAGAGGGGCAAAAAAGGATGACTGATTTAAGCTTAAGGCAGCTCATCAAAGTTGAAGTTCATGGTGTAAGAGCGAGCCCGATCATTTCTGCTGAAACGCTCCTTCAGACTTGCCCCTGAAGCAGTCACATTGGAGAGGTAGACACTAATTGGGCTATAGTGCCCAAGGATATGACCGGCTGGTGTGCCTTCTTCAGCAGTTGGGATGCGAATGTCTCCATAACGGAATGTCACACCCTGGTTGCCTGTATGTGAAGAGGTTGCACAGCTTACAATGGAAGCGTAATTACTGGTCGGAAGCCCGTTATACTGCGGGTCAAGTACCGGCAATACCATATCCAGGTAACAGAAGTTGAAATAGCCAGAACCAACCCAACGGAACCCTTGGAATGCGCGATAATCATTGCCATCTGTTCCATGAGAGTACTGCTCGAACGTCACCTTGCGAAAAACATCTTTATTGCCAAAAATATTGAGGTGACAATCATGCGCAAAAACGGGCTCTGTCATGTGGTAGTCGCTTAGCAAATAGATATGGCCACGACCATGACGAGGAACCAAGTCAGCAGCTTTTTTTAGGCGTCTGAAGGGAGCGTTTTCAGATCCGTCGTTCTCATCAGACCCATTTACGGCATCCACGTAGAATACCCGTTGTAGCTCGGGCGCGACTGCCAAAATTTTCTGGATCTCAACATCGTGCTGCGAGTAGGTTGTTTTGACCGTTTCGATAAGATCTTTAGTGGATTGAACCACCTCATTCAGGCTTTGTGTCAGGCTCATTGCAACTGATCCTTTTCAATAGTGTGGCGTTGAACTGTGAGGAGTGAGGATGTGATTGAAGCATCTAAAGTAAGCTGCTCGGTGTGGGCGTTAGCTTGCTGGTCTATTTTTGCTTCCACCACCTCCAGGCGGCGCAGCAACTCAGCACGAGCGGTTTGAGCAATAGAAAGCTCCTTGCTCAAACCACGCGCTGTTTGGTTCAGCAGGAAGTTTTCAAGTTGAAGGGCGATCATAGAAGTGGCCGAGCCAGCAAACTCTTCCCCAAAGAAAAGCTGAAGATCCACATCGCCTGTAACTTGGATGACGTTTTGCGGAAGGCCGGTTAGAGCAAGCACGAAGGAAAACGAGATCGGCACGCCAGGTGTATACTGAGCCAAAGGCGTATCAGGGTCAGACCAGACAGCCAGCAACGTACCGTCTTCTAACATCACGCCAAGTTCTGCCAGAGTGAACCCTGTGTCTCCGTCAATCTGGGCAGTGATCTCCATTTGAAAATCATCCAGATAGCGAGATCCGATAATCTCGACACGGGCTTTTTCTGATTTCAAACTGGTTTCATCACCCGCCGGCGAATAACGCGAACTCCCAAAAGCCAGATGTGTGATCCTGGCATGAAGTCCAGCATCTGAAGCACTAAATATTGCTCGCATGCCGGCACGAGTGAGTGTTGGATTGATGGCCTTAAGGCTCATGTCAAAAGCTCTCCATGAAGTGAAAGGAATGAGTGCCCACGAGCAGTCGCAGCGCAGCCGAGGTCTGTTCCCATCTGCGGCAAAACCGGCTCGGCTGTTTTGGGTAAAAAAGCCACGCTACGCGCCATTGTGCCCGCACCCAGCATCGCCCCGCTTTGAGGAAGAACCATTGCGCCCATGGGCTGCGTGAAAGCGTTAGACCTGCCCGCAAGGCCAATGCTGAGCGAGCTTTCAAACTGCGCACCAATCTGGAAGCTAAAGCCCCGCGATTTGGGTTTGGTTGCTGAGATTGTGCTCAGGATATTTTCCTGCAATCTGGCATCCAGCACCGGCCCATCTGCGAAAACCTGCTCATTTGCATAAGCTGTAATCTCAAACGTGCCAGGAACACCGGAGCCGCCCTCCTGCCACCACTCCAACAAGTGCGCTGTGACCCCAAGAGCTTTGAGCGCAGTCTTGATTGAATATGGAGTGCCTTTGTATTTATGCACCTCTTCAGAGATGGAGAGCACCCTGCGCTTGACTTGTTCAGGCCATGCCCGGTCCCACACATCAACAGACAGTTCCCAGCCCAAATGATCGAGCAAGCTCGCCGGTGCCCTCAATGGGTCAAGGCAATCGCGGATGACGTCCGCAGGAAGGCCGGACATGCGATCCTCAACAAGATCCAGCGCCACGGCAACAGCCGCAGAGTTGGGCGGCAGCATGGTTCGGCGTGAAGGCTGCTCATCAGACATTGCGCCACCCTCCGGTGATGGAGGAAACAGTGATTTTAACTGAGGCTGCAAAAGGTGCTTCAAAAGGGCTTACCATCACATCAGCCTCAGGCTTTGTGATGAGCACCTCCTCCACACCATCAACCTTTAAAGCAGCTGCAAGAGTGGTTCGGTAAAGCGGGCGACCGATTGCAAGGCGGGTTGAGATGAATTTTTGCAAAGTGGCTTGTGCCTGCTCTTCAACGATAGATGCTGTTGAGGCAGAGACCACGTGCAGCTCAGCTTCCACTTCATAATGAACAGGCGTTGCAGAGATCACCGTCAGCTTATCACCCACAGGCCGGCGCTTATCAGCTTTCAGGTTCTGATAAACACGATCCAACAGCTTCGCATTTGCAGCCCCGTCTCCAATTCGCGAAAGAACGCAAATCACAGGCTCAGCAGGCGGAACTGGCGGGTCCAGATTGTCATCAGGCCCATAAGGGACAACGTCCAGCACGTCACCGGAGGCTTGCAAAGCCCAGTACACATAAGCGCCTTCCGGCCCATAGGGCGAGTAGCTTTCCAGTACCAGCTGAATACGCGCCCTGTAGCTCTCATCATCCTCATAAATGATATTGTCTGGGTCACTGTCATCGAGCACCAGCCGGGTAACACTGCGGCCTGCTCCCAGGTGGTCAAGATCTGATCTTTTTGCAGTCGCCAGCAAAACTGATTTCACTGCCGCATTAATGCGCGCGTTCATGTAAAGCTCGCGAGAAGCGCCAGCTTCACTCAAATAGCGTGCGGGCGAAGCGGCAATGGAGCGCGCCAGTGCCATGATCTCATCAGCTTCAGCCTGTTCAAAGCGACCATCACGCAAATGACGGTCCAGCTCAACAAGGCGGGCTTCAAGCAAGGCATCATAGTCCAGCTCCACCACGGCGGAGGGCTCTGGCAAAGTTGCCAGATCAAGCGCAGCGTAGCGGCTCATGGTGATATCCTGATGTAAGGAGTTAAAGGCCGGCAACCGGCACAGATAGGGTCTGGGTCTCACCTTCAGGCGTTGTGTCGCCCTGGTGACCTCTTGGCACATAGGTACCAACCAGGTTTAAGAGGATTTTGCCAGGTCCGACCTGCGAAACGCTCAATGAGCTGAGAGAAAACCTTGGTTCCCATTGTTCCAGTGCTGTGGCCACAGCCACAAAAAGCGCCAGAATACCTGCATCATTGGACGGCACATCCACCAAGTTTGGTAGATCAGATCCAAACTCACGCAGGAAAACCCGCGTGTTTTTTGGAGTTGAGAACAACCGGTTGATGGACTGGACCACGTGAGCCCAACCAGAAACTTCCCCGCCTGTTATCTCATCAAGGTCTTTGCCGGCCATGTTCTATCCGGCCTTGCGGGAGGAAGCCTTGCCTTTTGCAGCTGCTGGCTTCGTGGTCTTCGTGCTCACTTCAGCAAGCCGGCTACCAAGCGGCGGAAGATCAACTTTGGCCTGTTTTTCAAACAGATCAACCTCTTCACCTTCCCGGCGATAGGTGCCATGCAAAAAGCCTGCTCTCAAAACACGGTAGCGTTTCTTTTCCATAGTGTTCTCCAATTAAACAGGAGTCCCAGTCTTTGATGGACCAGGTGTCACTCCAGAATGAATGTGGGTGTGATCAATTGTGGTGCCTTCCGACTTCACATAGCCGGAGTTCAAGTCCACATCACCTGCGGTTGTGATGCCCGACGGCGTTAAGGTGATGGAGGTGCCGGCAACGCTGAAAGTCATCTGCCCATCAACCAGAGCAATGGACGCATTGCCTACGCTGAGTTGGAGTTTATCGCCGCCACCTGAAATGATTATTTTTGTCGCCCCGACCTGCGCGAGAACGTGATCATCCCCTTTTGCACTCGGCCTTGGGTTCTCGTCACTTGGAAGCGCTGCCCCAATGCGGGCATCGGTTAAATCCCCACTCTCACTGGTAAGAGAGACTTGCTGACCTATTGAGGGCGGGTTGTGGGTCTTATTGGCCCCGCTTGCCGGCTCCGTCCAAGGAAGCCAGCCCGTCAGCATGGGCGTATCAGAATCCGTCAACCTGACCCGTGCCTTACCTTTGGCCGCATCAACCTCAGCAATCACTCCTTCGCGCGTACGATTGGCAAGGCGGCGCTCAATCTCAGTAACCTCAAAATATAGCTCGGCAAATAGGTCCGGCATATCCTGCGCCATTGCACATGCTCCATTTTAGGGGGAACCGGCGCGATGAGAGCTCTCCGGTAGGTCATTGGAAAAGGCAGCTGAAGGGTTGAGCGCAGATGCACTGGTCAGATGTAAGGCATCAGCTTCAAGGCCAGTCAGACCATAAAGTGAGAGCAACTGGTGTTCCTGCGCTTGCCCATCCCAGGCAAGTAAACTTTGCAAGCGCTCACAGTGCTCAGGATCCGTCTCGGCAAGCTTTGCAAAAAACCGGCTCCAGATCCCGGTCTCCGGCAGCGCTGCGCCGGGAACCGGATCTGCAACCAGCTCAACAGTCAATCGCAACTGACCGCTTACCAATCGCACCCCATCGCGGACATTGCCATGGCGCATCTCTTCACAAGAGGTGAAATCAGGAGCAAAGCCCTTCAGCAGCTCAGACCATGGGTTGGTTGGATCAAGAAGAGTAAACTTGATCTGCCGGGTTAAGGCATCAAGAAAGAACTCAAAGTTAGGACTGGTTGCAGGCACCTCCAGCCCAACCACAACACTCTCACCCTTCTCATTGGTCTGGGTCATTGCAGCTGTAATGCCGTAGTTAAAGACCAGATCCAGGTGACCATTCATGCGCAGCGAACGCCCACTCAGCTCAGCCGCCTTGGAACTATCCGTGTAAACGGCAATGAAGGGGCCTTCTTCATCGGTGCGCAGACTGCCGTCACTGCTCACCTGAAGCGCAGCTACCTTACTATCAAGGATATTGGTACCAACCAGTGTTCCAGCAGCTTTGAGCGCCTCCACTACGCAGTAACGCACAGCAATTCGGGCAAGAGACATCAGGCTTCTCCAAGTTCTAAGATGATGCGCGAAGCACCGCGATCAGAAACATCAAGGACTTCAAACCACGGCTTGCCAGCGCGCGCGAGGGCTTGCACCTTGTCGCCAGCCCTGGGCATCGGTCCGTCATAATCAGAGCGGGCAAGTTCTAAAAAGGATGGTTCAGCAGAAAGGCTGGTGCGTTCTTTTTTCGATCCCTTGGAAAGGTTGAACACATGCCCTGCACCACTGCGCAAGACCGCGTTCAGCGCCGTGTTTTCGCGGGTAGGATCGCTTTGCTGCTCACCATCAAGGAAAGCCAGCAAAACCGGCTCTCCCATGACGCCATCCACCTCTTCGGTGAGTTCGGCCCGAAGGTCATCAAGTTCTGACATGATCAGTCCTGTGCTGAGCCACCAGTGCTGGCTTGGTCTTCTGGATTTTTGCCACCAGAGCCATCACCTTCTCCAGATTGACCCTTTGCTGACTTACCACCTTGAGACCCAGAGGTGTCACTCTGCACAGCTGTTGGTTTCGGAGGAAGTGAAACCTCAGTAAGTCCGCCAAAGGCATCCAGTTTGCTTAGCTCAGCCTTTTTCAAACCTGTCGGCAGTTGCTCACCGGGCTTAATCACGCCTTTAGAGGTCCGTAACCGAGCAGTTGCGATTTTGACTGTACCTGCTCCAGCCATCAGACCACCCCTTTCCAGACTTTGACACCATTCGGTCGACCAGGGATCATCAATGGTGCGGACTGCGTCATTGCCTGATCAATGGACGGATTGTCTTGCTCCCACACTTTCGGGAACATAGGCATCGCCTGAAGACCAGCCTTTTTGTCCATGATGGTGCCAAATGCACGAACCCCGTAAACGCCAGAGGTACCACTTTCACCAACTGGTGCAATCAGCATGACTTCACCGGATTCCAGATAAGGCTTTTCGGTCCCATCAACATCACGATAAGTGCTGTGATCGACATAGATGTTAAAGTTGCCAACGGTTCCTTTGAACTCAACTGGATTTTCTGGATCTGTTGCAGATGGGGACGCCGTCAAAGTGCTGTCATTGCGCTTGGTCAGATCCATCTCTGCCTTCACGCTTTTATTCACTTTGAAATGTCGCCACACATCCGGCGCCATATAAACTTCTGTTGCCCGAGACCCTGTCTTTTTAGCAACCTCCGCAGAACCTTCTTCCAGCAGAGAGAAAAGCTCGTAGTCAGCATTGGACCATTTCTGGTCATCATCAGTGATCAAGTCCACCATTTCAGGTGCACGGCCAAAATCCACCAGGCGAGCGGGATAATCTTCACCAGCAATAGTGACTTTGCCGTCTTTCAAAGCGAAACGCGCAAGCCATTCCCATCGCGCTTCAACTTGCATTTTTTGCTCATACAGGGCGATGGAAACAGCACGTTCAAACCGATCCATAGCAGTAAGTTCACCAGAGAACTTTTCACCAGCCATACGCGTAACAGCATCGTTTGGCTTGATCATATTCAGCGGCTTCACATAAGCAGGTTTGAAAGATTTAGCCGTATATCCAGCACGCTCCTGCGGCTTGCCCGCATTCAGAGGCATCACGAAAGGTGCAAGAGATACCTGGTCTCTGAATACACTATCAAAGTGGATCTCTTCTTTGTCGGAGAGATACTCAAGCTTGAAAAACTTATCAATGAAATGCCGTTTAGGCGTGAAAATTGTTTCGATCACGGTCATCAGATCGCTTAGGGTGTAAATATCCATGAACGTAATCTCCTTAAGCCGCTTGCCAATAACGCGCCAAGATACCGTTGCCGCGTAGCGCTTGTTTCACCACTTCAGCATCCAGGCCACCAAAGTACATTTCATTTAGGTTGAAATCTTCACCTTGAACGTAAACGCCCATGGAGCTGTCGGCCTCCAGCGTAATGCCAACGGTCATCACAACACTGGCCTTGCTCGCATCGGTAAGCGCAACAAACACCTTGTTGGCACTGTCATACTCAAGCACTTGGCCGCGTTTATAAGTACCTGCGGCAACTGTGTTAGGTTGGGTTTTAACGTTCCCACCATGAAGATTATCGACGGGAGACGTTCCGTGATTGGTATTTCCAGCCAGCTGGCTCATTTAGCACCTCCAAACATGCTCTTTGCTCGATTGACCAGGCGTGTCCCTTTGTCATCGTCGGTCAAATCTGATGGGTTGCTGTAACTAGATGCTTGGGAACTAGCAGATAGACGCTGCTGTTCGTAAGTACTGGCCTGAGTTCTTTGTCCGTCACTCTTCGGCGCATTGCCCTCACCAGCTTTAGCTGCCTTATCAAGCACCTTTTGACTATCTTCAAAGTTCGTTGAGGTCTCAAACGCGAGGTACTTCGCAAGTTCGGTGCGGCCAGCAGCTTCATCACAATTGAGGATCTTACCGATGCGCTCACGTTCCGCTGTTGCCTCATCGGCAGCGTTTGACTGCGTCTTGTCGGTGTTAGGGCTGGCGGAGTTGGCATCCGCCGCAGGTTGTGTCGTCATAGGCTGTATCTCCTGATTGACAGTCGTTTGTGCGACGGATGCCGCCGGAGAGCGCTGAGCTTCAGCGCTCCAGTTCTTTGTCTTGGAAAGTTGTTTCAAAGTGTCGGGCGCGCAGTTGTAAGTCTGGTAGTCAAAGGCAGATACACTCACGGCCTGAGCAGCCTCATCAACGGTTGCAAAACCTTGAGCCTGAGCTTCACTGCCATTCATCCAGGTTTCTTCAACCATCATCTGGCGTAGCTCTTCAGCTGTCTTTCCGGTTACATCTGCGTATATGCCTGCAAGCAGATCGGCTTGCTTGTGCAGCAGCTCGCCCATCGCTTCATGCTCTGCCGCAGTGCCGCGTTTTTCTCCAGCCGGGTCATGGATCATCATCATGGCCCCGGTGCGCATGGTCCGTTCATCACCAGCCATGGCAATAACGGAGGCAGCGGAAGCAGCCATTGCGTCAATAATGACGGACACTTTGCCCTTATGCGTCTTTAATGCATTGAAGATGGCAATGCCTTCATCGGTATAGCCGCCACCTGAGTTAATCCGCACAGCGATTGGCTCATCACGGCCATGCAGAGCAAGAGCGTTCAGCACTTCCCGCGCTGTAAAGCCTTCACCCCAATAGCTTTCACCAACGAACCCATAAAGAATGAGTTCGCCGTCCTGTAAAATTTCCGGCATTTTGAAAATCCTTAAAGGTTGGGTTCAGCACCAGCGAACTGAGCGCGCTCGGCGAAGAACCTTACCGCCAGCAGCCAAGCTGCATTTGGCCTCATACTGAGCAATGAGTTTTTGCAGAGCTGGCAGGTTGGCGGCAGAGTACGTCACTTCATCGCGCCCAAAGCGAACGGTTTCCCGGCGCCCACCAGAGGCCACAACCAGCTCAATCTTGCGAAGCGCGGTTGCAATGGCACAAGGCTGATTGATTGAGACCATGTCAGAACCGATTTTGACCTGATCATTCATCGGTTACCCCTTGTGCTCCATCATTAGTGACTTCGGTTGCTTGTGAAGTTTTCGGCTCATAAGGCGAGCGCATGCCAGCTTCGAGATAACGCCGGTGCTCTGAGAGGCGCTGCTCAAACAGCTCCTCTTCATCAATGCCCATCTCAGAGCATTCATGTGCAAGGGACGAAGTGCCATTCTCCAACCGAGTGCTGGAAGCCTTGGCGCTTTTTGCATCATCTGCCGTTGGTTTGGCTGGACCTTGCCACTGAGCCCAGGATGCTTCCTCACGCAAAGCCGAATAAGCTTCATATCCGCCCTTGAACGGGATACGGCCCTCTCCCACTTCCTCATCAAGCCAGCTTTCGTAAACAGCCTGATAAGTTGGCGCAGCAATGCGCTCTCGCCGCCTGGTCACAACCGGCCAGATGCTCGCATTTTCCATGCGCACACTGGAGTAAGTGGCATTGGAATAATCCATGGTGAGGCCACCATAGGTAATCCCAATCGCCCGTGCCATTTCCCGCCCAAGTGAACCTGAGAACGGCAGATAGTGAGGCCCCGGTGTACCAGCTGTCTTGATTTCAAAATCTTCGCCCGGCGCGATATGTGACACCGTTGGATCACTACCCAAACTCACGGAGCTTTCTGCAGCTTTCGCCAATGAGCCAGACAGATAACCAGCAAACTCTTCCACATACTCAGAATCTTCAGAGCTTTTGGCGATGGCTTCAATTGCAGCAAATGCTTCTTCTGATGGTAACTCACTCTTTAAAACAGCGGCAAACAAGGTTTGCAAAATCGCCGTTTGCAGCGTGGCATCCTCAAGCATTTCATGCTGGATGTGTTTTCTAAAGGCAGACGCCAGAACAGAGATCCCACGCACATCACTTGCGCATGTTGGATCAAAGATATGTAGGACTTGAGCCCGCCCCGCTAAATCGCGAGCGTTATACCGCGTCTTGACGGTTTGACCGTTTCTCGCCTCTTCAATCAGATAGGATATTGGGCGACCATTCTCATCATGGAAGACACCTTGAAACAGACGGTCATGCTCCAGCGTGTCTTGAACCAACTTCTGAGGTGAGAACAAACAAAGCTTTGTGCCGGCTTTAATGCCGTAGCGAGCCCGCTGCGCACCGCCCATGTAATCAAGCATGCCCGTGACTTCGCCAAAGGTGATGTAGTCCCGTAAAGAGCAATCAACCAGCTGAGGCAGAGTGAACTTGCCGCGCATGTCACACTCAGCCTGGTTCCAGGCAAACCGCTTCCAGCGCTGCTTAACAATCCGGCACCATTCAGCTGTCTCCTGCGCGTCATAGCCCGCAGCGCTTAAGTTCGGCTTGGGGTTAAGCAACAACTCAGAACCAACCGTATCTGCAATTACCTGGTCAACGGCCCCTTTAAGCCGGCCTGAGTTTTGAATGATATCTCGCGCCAGACCTGCACAGCGACGCCAGGACAAACGAATATCATCCCGGCTGTTTGTGAGCGAAGCTGGACGTGTTGCCAGAACCTTAGAGCGGGTATCACGCAGATATCGACTGACGCTGCGCACTGCAACCTGTCCTGGTCCCTTATCGGTAAGAGCAGGTTTGTCGCCCCGGTTAAGCAACCGACCAAGCGCTTTTAACGGTTTCGCCATTTCTCGCGCCTCTTCCTGATGCGTTCCTGCCTCTCTGCCCATCCTTTGTCATGAGCTGGAGCTGCCTTTGTCTGTGATGTTTCGATGGGAATGTCTGCCTGGTTTGCCTTCACAACTTCAGGCGAGAGCAAGTCCAGTTCCTTTTCAGGCACCAACCGCTTTCGCAGCCGCGCCCAATCATTGTCGGTGTTAGAGGTCAGGCCCAAATGCTCGGCAATCGCCATGGCGTAGATCCGGCAATCAAGGAAGTGGTTGTCCTTTCGGGACTTCTTCCATTCCTCTTTCAACCGGCCCTTGACCAGTTTTTGATCAAAGTACTCAGCAGTGATCTGGAGGAAGTACTCTTCGTCCAGCCAAACGCCAAAGTGGCAATATCCAGGCGGATCACACTCAGCGCCCGCAGCCATGCCAGATTTGTGCAGACTACCGAAGAACTCGTGCTTAAGACCCCACGTTCCAACCGGCCAAAGCTGCGAGCCGCGTACCTTTACGCGCTTGCCCCGTTTGTTGACTGATTTCTTTTGCGGCAACCCGATCGCAGGAACACCTCGTCCCCCTTGGCCTTTGATGGCGTAGGTATCTGGCCTTGCTCTGCACCAGCTAAGGACTTGCTCCATACGACCACTGTCACCAGCATCCACCGCCAGACCATCCAACCGGCGTTCAATGCCCCAGGCATCTTTGAAGCCTTGCTTGTAAAACGTATCCAGCTTGAGCCATGCACCCGCTTTGATGTCATCTGTTGAACCTTCAAAGAAGTGCGCATCCACACACCAGCTTTGCCGATCATCACCAAAGGCCACTGCCTCCACATAGATGCCGTAGTGCTGAACATCTGCGCCAGCCACGAACAACAGGCCCTCTGCTGGGATCTTCCCACGCTCCAGTTGTTCACGCCGCTCCATAAGTCGTTCATGTTTGGGAGCATTGCCGCGCATGGCGTAGGCCTTAGCAAGCACCAGATTGGTGAAGTTCTTTTTGGCAGCCTCGCTGCGCTTTTCAGCGTTGATGTAATCCCGTGCAATATCGCCGTAGCTCATCATCAAGGAGCAAAACGCATCTACATGGAAACCCGGTTGACGTCCTTCACTTGGCTTAGTCGCGATAAAACGACCTTTGCGAACAGCAACAACCCGCTCTGCTTCCGTAATGGAGTGACCGCATTCCTCACAAAGGTAGGTGCTCTCCTCTGGGTTCTCTCGGTTGACTTGAAACCCGCTCCAATCCTGCCTTTGCTCAAACTCGCAGGACGGGCAGCTGATATGCCAGAACCGCTGATCTGAGCGCTTGAAATCCCGGTCGATGCGGCAATGGCCAGGCCCTTCGCCATCTTCATCCCCGCTGTCATGTTCCGGCGTCGAAAGAGCAAAGATCTTATAGGACTTCTCGCGGCGAAACGCGGTGAAACGACCAAAGAAAAGCTCTTCCGGATCGCCGCCATTGTCGGTCTCCTCCCACTTGGAAACCTCGTCTTTCACCCCAAACTTGATCGTCTTGGAGGAAAGGTCCATTTCCGAGTTGGCATTGGCCAAGGACAACGCGCCGCCTGGAAACTTCTTCTCAAAGGTGGTTGATCCTTTGCCGCTGCGGCTCGCAACAGGTTCAATCACCCGCTTGGATGTGCGCTTCTCCCATGCCTCAATCAAAGGCATGATCTTCATGGAGTTGGTTTCTTTCAGCGCCTGATCGCCCGGCACGGCATACAAGATATTATCTGGCGCGTTTTCCGCCAAATAGATGCTCCAGGAAAGCCCCAGGATGGAAACACCGGTCTGCTGGGATTTGCGCACGCAGACGTAATTGCAAGGGTGATCAGCTGACAGACACTCTGCAATTTCCGGCAAGTACGGCGCATCTTTTGCATTCCAAAGCTCTCCGCGCCTTGGACCATCTACAAGCTCAATGTTCTTTGGTAGCCATTCATGAAAAGGAAGCGGTTTTTTAGGGCGGATCGCTTTTGCAAGCACTCGGGTAACAAGCCGAGCCGCACCGTAAACCCTCGTGTTTGCGTTTTGCAAACTTCCCAAAGTTTCCTGCATGGCTCACCTGTTGTAGTTAGAGTTCCTCCTGTTGCTCGCCTGCGAGCATGAGTTCTTCTGCGCTTGCTTCTGCGCCGATCAAGCCGTCCGGCAAGTCATCAAACTGGGGTGCGTCCCGAAAAGCTGCTTCCATGGCCTCTGCAATCTCTTCTGCAACTTCAAAAGCCGCATCTTTGAGCGCCAACCGCAGCCCGTGCACACCATCCTTGGTGAGACGCGCGGCAAGGTCATCAGCTCGGTTAGGAAGCCGGGCAACAACAGACTTAATCTCACCGCCCATTGTAGCCAGTGCATCTTCCATCAGATCCCGACGTACCAGATTTCCAAGCTCCTCCTGCATTGTAAGGCGGAGCCGAAGTACCTTAAGCCATGTCTCCTGACGCTTGCCCTCGTTCAGGCTCTGCGGATCGGCACCGGGTATTGCCGGCATACTGCCCTCTGTCACGGACTGGCTTGTTGGTGACCTTTGAACAGCGGGGAGCTTGGTGGGCGCTTTCAACGGATTAGAAAACCGGGAGCGGATATGATCGTAATGGGCAAGCGAAAAGCATGTAATCCGCCCACGCCCATCCCGCTCAACCGGTAAGTTATGATTGTCTGCATAGTTGCGCACGTTCTTTGAAACAGCCGACTTAGAGACCCCATCGCGATCGGCAACTTGGACAAATGTTGCCATCACCAGAGGTGCATCATCCTGCATCTGAAAACCTCCGTTCTGGCAACCTTGGCAACCGGTTGCTGGCAACCCTAACAACCCTGACAACTCAAAATTTCAACCTGTAAAACTGGCGAACCCCCGGGAGCTGCGCCCCCCGCGTGGAAACGGTGTTTGGTACGGTCCCTTATTTCTCAGCCCGCCCCGCTCCGCTCAAAGCGAGCGGAGCAGCCGGTCGATTTCGTGTTCCAGCCGAGGATGCAGCTTCTCATCAGCTACACTTTCGAGCACGTCCAGGAACTCGTCTTCATGGTTTTGAACATCAGCAGCAGGGTTCGGTCCCCAAAGCTCGCGGACTGGAAGGCGCGCTGCGCTTGATCGCTTGAACACTCCAGCATGACCAGAGGCCATCGTAGCGAGGAATGTGCCTTGGTGTGTTCCCCAGTTTCGAACGGAAACTCCGTCTCGTGTCTGGCGAACGCTGCCGAGTTGGTAGAGCGGTATCCAACCAGAGCGCATGATGACGCTGGCTGTATCTGCGCCGGTGTTCACTGCAACGGTTATGCTGCGAATATCTTTTTGCCGCATTCCAGTAGAGGCTGCGGACTTTTGAATGACACGAGTTTTGGCAATTGCCGTCGTGTGTTTGAGGGCCCGAGCAATCGCTTTTCCTTTGATGTCTCCGGGTAGATTGCCAAGCCCCCGCATGAGATCATCCAGGTCTCGTTTGTCGAAGTTGACGGTGAACATTGCGAAGCCTTGTCGGTATCTCAATAAAAAACCGCCCTGTAGGTCTCCCTCAGAGCGGTCTTCTTGCCGCTGTCAGGCTGTCAAACGACGCGGGTCAATTCAAGCTGCTGTGCTTAATTTGAGTATTCTCGCGGCCTTCCGATCAAACTCAGGTGCTTGAAACTTCTTGAGTTTGTGAGTTTTCAACATTGGTAGCGCATCGCTTATGATTTCGAGCGCCGCGCACCAATAGGTGTAAGTTTCGAGCAAAAACTCCTCCAAATCACTCTCAACGGATAGGACATGTAACTCACAGGCCTGCCCAACACGGCAGCCCGGACCATCATAACCGTAAGGTTTGGGCAGCTTCGTACCGGGACGCACAAAGAGCTCCTCACCATCTACCTGCCAATAGCTCATCACCGTACGCCCAGTCCGATCGCGCTTTTCTTGCAGCTTGCGACCAGAAACAGCTGGCTTCTCCGGCTGCATCTGCTTGCTGCCGTAATAGACCAGCAATCCAGCCGCATAGGCGCAGTCATCGGACTGAGCTGCAAACCCCATCACCGCAGCATGCACAGCCTCGGCGTCCGGATGCAGATTTGCCGGTGAGCGCCCACCACCATCCACGAAGGTCCGCAGGTGCAGCAGCTGCTCAAGTGAGTTCAACGCACACCGGATATCGAAGTGACGAGCTTCATCGTTGCTTACCAGATCCAGATGGGCCTTCTGCTCGCCATAGGTCCAGTCCAGCAAGCTCACCAGATCAATTGTCCGGATTTCGTTCTGCTCTGCCTGCTCTTGTCTGAGCCGATCGATGTATTCCGGAGAAGCGCGCAGCGTTTGAACCATAATTGATCTCCTGCGAGTGTTTCAAGGGTACCGCGAGTGTTAAAAACAGACCCTCGCGGGCATTTTATCTTTTAATATCAATTGTTTTTATAACCCTCCGCGAGGGTTCAAGGGTTAGTTGACTAATTACGCATATGAGAAGTCTTTTCTTTCAAAGCTTAGTCCCCATTCCCCTATATATGCGCAGGCGCGCGCGATACCCTCGCGCCCTCGCGGTTATCCTCTAACCCATTCACGGCTTTACGAAATCCGGCGCGAGGCACAAGGCCTGACCCTCGCGCATACCCTCGCACCCTCGCGGGCTCAGATACAATCATCCCAAGGTCTCCCAACTCATCGTTTCAGGACGCATCTCAGCCGGCAGATTGAAGCGCACATTGGCGTACTTGCGGATGCGCGTCATCACCTTGCGCATGCCCGGCTTCTTCGGAAGCTCACGACCTAAAGCTGTTTCCGTAAAAGGCTTTAGGCCGGAAACTTCACACCATTTCTTATAGGTGTCATACATTGCTCGACCTGTAATGGAGGGCTCATTCGGGTCCTCTCCCGGTGGCTCTGCAAACTCCAAGCAGGCATCAACAAACTGCTGTATTGGATCCAGCTCGGTTTTGTAATCCTGCGTCAGCCCTTCCACGGCAGGTGGAACGTCCAGTCCATCCTCCATGTAGATCTGCAGCCCCTTCAGCATCCAGTTGAGAATGCCCGATCGCTCGGCTTCAAACTCCGCCAGCACCTCCGCCATGGGCCGCTTCTGCTCTTCGCTGATCCGTACCGACCACGGCACAATCAGCAAGCGCCTCCAGATCCCGTAGTCATTGCCCTTGATGAACGGCTTATCGTTGCCGCTCATGATCGCCTTGAAGATCGGCGTCATATCGAAGAAGCCCTGATGCAGCCGCCGCACCTGCATGGGCTCGCCGCCCGTCAGCGCCTTGATCAGCTCCTCCTTCACCGCCTCACCCTTTGGCAGCTCGGAGACACGCACCAGACGTTTACCCACCAGCGTGGCAAGATCGGGCGTTGCCTGGTCACCGCGCCGCTGGCCCGTGCCTGTCACGCTCTCCGGGTTCAGCTGACCGGCATAATCGCCCATCAACCCGCAGATCGCCTCCACGAAGGTGGATTTGCCATTGGCGCCATCGCCATAGAAGAACAGCAGCTTCTGTTCTGCCGTTAGACCCGTCAGACAATAGCCGGCATACACCTGCAGAAAACGCTGCACACCCACATCGGGCTGGAAGAAATCCAGAAACGCCTGCCACTGCGGACATTCTGCTTTCGGGTCAAAATTCACCGGCGCGCATTTGGAAAGCCGCATGGCCCTGTTGTGAACAACAGACTCCGGCACCATCACCTGCCCGCCTTCTCCATCAGGTTCAGGGTGCAGCTGCAGCGTGGCCGTGCGCGTGTTGAATACAAGGCCATCCTCATCCATCTCTTCGGGCGCATAGGTCACATGCGGCAGAGCCTGCACAATCATGCCCTTGATCTTGTTGGAATTACCGCTGGAAACCGCAAACTTCTTGCGCGCTGTCCGCCTGCCAGAGCGCGCCTTTTTCACGTCCTCCGCATCCTTCAGCAGGGCTTCCTGTTCTTTGCTCAGCGAAACATCTGCTGTCGCCCGTGGCACCGCCTTGGCTTTGTCCAGCACCAGCTCCTCCCAGGGCTCATAGCCAAGGTAATCCAGCTCTTCTTTGATCAGCTCCGCCGTGCGCTGCGCATAGCGGGTCATCACTTCCTCACCGCCGGTTAGATCCCAGTGGGTGCCTTTGAAGGTATAAAACCCAACCTCCCGCACATGCAGAAATTCCTCGCCAAAATGCTCGCGAAGCCGCTTGGCATTGCCCGTATCATTCTGGTCATAAAGGGCGCAGCGCGAGAGTTTTTCCGCAAACTCAGTTGAAAGTGGGGTGATGAGGGGATCGTCGCTTGGCTGCATAGCCTCTTCAATCGCTTGGCTCATGGTGCTCATGCTGCATCCCTCCCGTTCGCCAGTATCCAGTCATTCATGTCCATGCCGAGCGGCGGCCATAAAATCCGCGCTGATCGCTCTTCAAACCGCAGCCGACGCACAGAGCGCTCCAATTGAGCTTTCAGGGCTTCAAGATCCTTGGTGTCACTGTCCGCCAAAACAATCATGGACCGCGCCTCAAACGGCAGAAACGCGCGGTGGCTGGCCATATCCGGTTGCCGCGTTGGCAACAGATGACCAGTGCGCTCCGGATGCGGCTCGCAGATCCCGTCCGGCTTGCCAGCACCGACCAGATTGCCAAGCGAGCCCGCACACCAGCACGAAAGCCCAAAGGGCATACAGGACAGGCAGGTCTCAACCCCCTCACCCAGACCCATCACAGGCGCAGGCGGGCCAAGCCGCAAACTGGCACCCATGTAGGGCCCACGGATCTTTTTGGCTGGCAGTTTGGTGCCATCCTCAAGGCTCAGTGTGATCTTCCCGCTGCCATCTGATTTCAGCCAGGTCTGGTGAACAGCGGCAAACCGGCCATGCTTGTTCTGAAAAGCCGCCAGCAGCGCCGGCCCGCGATGGATGATCTCAAAGCGATCTTTCTCTATCTCTGCCCAATACGGCAGATCCGCAGCAAACCGCAGCACAGCACCGGGCAATAGCACATCCCCCAGCCCACGTGCTTCACGCAGATAGGTTTCCGCCACACTGCCCGCCAGCTCCCGACCGCTAGAGAAGATTTTATGTGCCGCCTGCCGCGCTTTCTCCTGACTGTTCGCTGCTCGGGCATCTGCCAGACGCTGGTTGTCCTGCACCAGCTTTTGCTGTTTTTCCTGCCAGCGCTGATCACGGGCTACCTGAGCCCCGCCAAGCGTTTCAACAGCATCTGCAAAGCTGGAGTACCCCTCAAACTCCATCATCCAATCAATGACGGACCCGGAGCGACCGCAGGCCGTGGAGTAGCAGCGGAAACTGTTTTTCTCCGGATCAAACACAAAGCTGGCATTGCGATCATCATGGTCGGGAAACGGACATTTTCCGGAATACAGCCGACCAGATTTACGTAGCGTGGTGTGCTGGCAAATACGCCCGTAAAGATCCGCAGATTGCTTCAACCGCAACAATTCAAGAGTGGAATACCGCATCACACCAGCCTCCCTTGTTTGGGAGGACGCGGCGGCGGCGGCGTGCGCTTGGCTGCCTCAACATCCGCCTCATACTGCTTGGCATGGTCCGGACAGAACCACAGCTGCTGACGCTTGCCAGCATCATCCACGGTGTAGCCACGAGAACCCCAGGTTGTGCAGCCCTCTGCCATGCAAGGGTGCTCAGAATGGCCAGTGGAAGTGGTTCTGGGTGTTTTCCTACGATCAATCTTGAGGGTCATGCGGCGCACCTCTCAACATTTACGGAATGCCAGAAAGGATCATTGTCGTTAGAACTTGCGTATGAATGATGCAAGTTGCGAGTAAAATATTGATACCTTGGGAAATGAAAATCACTTTGCAGTACATTGTCTTGGCGGCAATTGGAGTAGCTATTGGTTGCTTTTATGGCGCTGCAACTATTTCGACTTGGGGGGGTGGAGTACCTGAGAACGCAATTGTTATCCAATATTCTGAAGAGACGTTTTATCGGGAATGGGTGTCTGCTCTTGGAAGTTATGCGGGTGGTTTGATTGCACTTATCGGCATTGCGGTCGCATGGGTGGGAATCAAATCTCAGCTTCGCAAAATGCAACAGACAAATGCTATTGCTGAGCTGACGCATACCTTCAAAGCGATACAGTTTATTGATCAAGAACATAGAAGAAACCAGGCTCCAGAGCTCTACATCAATGCTATGCTGCGGCACTATCGAGACAAAACCCCTTGGCAACGGGCTTATCTGCCAACTGATGGTGGTCCTGATTTTGCTGAATTGATCACTTATAGAAACAACTGGCTTCATGATCTGCAAAACACAGCAGATGAAGCTAACGCCTGCCTCCCGATAAAATTCATACATAGACGAAACGCACTTATCGAAGCATTGAATGCTATGTTTTTCAGCAACTCTAAGAGTAGCGATCCAGCGCATTCTCTTTCTTACGATTTCGCCGCCGGCAATCTCGAAGTAATTCAAAACCATTTTAGTAGAATGAGTGCAGTTGACACTGCTTGGTACAATTATTTTGTATGCCTTGTTTTTTGGAAAAAACAACTTGAAGAGCAGCAAACCGTTGCTTTCAATCTCGATAGAGTTGAGGCTCAAATGCCTCCACTTGGTAAATAGCAACCCAGCATTCTTTTTAATTATGTCATTGAAAACTAGGTAATTAGCATGACAAAACGGCTTGGTTTGACCGGCGTCCTTTTTGGCTTTGTAATTTTGGCTGGAGCAGTTGGATATTGGGGGATATTGCTGGCAGACCTCACTCTCAACAGAATTGGCTTTTGTGAGATAAAAGGTGAAGCAGTTTCGACCTTCGAATGTACAAGAGAGTGGATTGGAGCAACGAGTGGTTGGGCTGCCGCAATCGCTGCTGGTTGTACAATATATGTACTTATTGACCACTCCAAAGAGTTGCAAAAAGGAAACCACTTCTCTCGTTATTCTCAACTCGCCCAAATTAAAGGTGAACTGATGCCAGAGTTTGATTTGGGCACATTCTGGAACAAGCTTTACACCAATGAGCTCAAAATAACGGGTCGGACTTATCCTAATGATGACATCATACACGAGTTTCTTGGCTTGCTGATCCAACTCTCGGATAGCCTTAGAAGTAATCGAGAAAGTGCCAATAGATTTCTTCCAGAAGAAGTTCTTGAAAATCGGAAGGCACTTGAAAACTATTTGAGAGCATACATCGAAGGATGGAAGATCCGTGAATTCTTGAAGGGGAACGAAGAAGGAAATCTCGGATTGACAGAAAAAAGGACTCGTGTCTTTGTTCGACATTTGCGAAAAGCTGCAAAAATAACCGATCCTAATCAAATTGTTGGGCCTAGTGAGATTCATTTCCTTTATCTCATCATTCAAACGTTTAGAGAGTTCACTAGCCAATGTGTCACTTTGCATGACGCACTCAAGCTTGAAAGAATACGGAATGCTGAGGAAGTAGGCTATCACGACCCCACCTCCTTCACTCGCAACCCGCGATAAGTAACCACGCGGGCTTTGATTTTTTGGAAGTTGTAGTCCTGTGAGAGGTGGAGCATGGCGCGGCCGAAGGCGGTCTCGGAGATGATGGGGTGGCCTTCTGTGAGGGCCCAGTCTTTGTAAGCCAGGAACATGGCTCGGGCGGTTATGGTGTAGCCCGCTTCCAGCTGGCAGCCCTCTTCTATGAAGATGCGCAGTTGATTTTCTGATGATGCGACGATGCCAGTCGGAATATCGACTTTGCGTGGGGTGAAAGAGGAGACCATAGGAAGCTCCAGCTTCTCCCAAAGCTCGCAGGCGGCGCGTGGACCGGAGATTTTTGCTGCGATCTCTACCAGTCTGGATTTATTGGCAACCTCTGTCAGGCTACCAAGATCAGCGCGATCAACCAGTCTCTCTCTGTTTGGGGTATACGCTCCAGTTTTGCGGATGCTCGGCAGAACGTCGTGAGCAAGCCAACGTTTGAAGCGTTCAGCCTCAGGTTTGCGTGAGCGGAAAATCAGGCGATACAATCCCGGTTCAGAAACGATGGTTACTTTCTGTGCTCCTGAAGGGGTACCTACAGTATAGGTACCCCTCTCATCATCATCGAGGAGATCGATGGAGTTGCGAGCCTTCTTAATGTCCAAGCAGCCGCACACGTCCTTGCCAACAAACCACGGCTCCCCCTCCAACTTCACGATACGAACCAGATTATCTTCGAAATCCATATTGATCAGGTCATTCATGAAACTGCTCCTCGATTTTGCTGCGCGATAGTTTCATCAAGGGGGCCCACAGTATGGGCCCCTTTGATCGAAGAAGCGCTATTTGTGTTTAGCGCTGGCTCATCTTTAAGGGGATGAGTTGAACTCACCTCCTCGGCACCTTGGGTTGGTAAAAGCGTGCGGGTGGAGTGCCACGCGGATTGGGTGTGGGTGAAAATCTCTTTGTGGTGGGTGTGAAGAAGGGATTGCAGGGTCACAATGGACTGCACCGCCTCACACTGATGGGGAGGCAGGTTGTTGCCGAGCGCGTTCATGGCGTGCAAAAGCGCGCCAAACTGGGCCACGGCTAAATCAATACTTTCAAGGGAAGTTCGAAGTTCACGGCACGCACGTGTCGCGTTATCTGCCAGCACTACCATGGCAAATCTCCTTGTATCGAGTTGAACCCGACCACAAGAGAGACCAATCTCTGGCGGCCAGACGAACAGGATTGGTCTTACCGCTACAAGGAAACGGCGCGCGTGAGCGCTCCCGCCCGTCTGACCATAGAAAAACCGCGTCCCATAAGGAAACGCGGCGCATGACGTGCGCCTTGTATCGGAAGGGAGACCAATCCCCGCACGCCTTTGTGTGACGCGCTCACCAGCAAACCACCAGCTGAGCGGAATCATGGCCTGATTTGTACCTGTTGTCAACGCAGATGGAATCGCGGATAGGTGGTGCTTACAAATTAAGCGCCTTAAAGGTGTGCCGCTATCGGAGAGTTGTACATGCCCACTTTTGAAGAGATGAAAAAATACATCAGTCATGACCCTAAAAAGTGGAATGGATGGCGTACTTTTGAAAACACGAAACGCGGCTATAAACCGGAAAAAGATGGACGAATAATTTACACCTTTGAAGATGAGGTGGTTGATCTTCCTGCTGAAAGCATTGATTTGAGTTGCTGCCGGTACTTCAATGTCGACTTTGTCACCCCCCATGCCGTAGAAACGGACTTTACAGACGCAGAGTTTGATAGAAGCACATTCAAAGTTCTGACAATGCGCAGCGCCACTTTTTTTCGAAGTAAACATCACCGAACTGAGTTTACAGACAATGATTTTGAAGACGTGCTTTTCAAGAATAGTGAACTGACGAAATGTAGTTTTGAAAATGTGAAATTCGCAAAGTGCAACTTGGTGCAGTGCGAAGCTTTCGAAAGCAACTTTAGTGGTTCGGAAGCCGTGAATACAGACTTTGAAGGTTGCAGACTTCACCAAACCACTTGGTACAAAACTGTCTATGATGAGTGTAATTTCGCTAAAGCACGCTTCGGAGCAGCCCAACTCATCAACGCTAAGTTTTATCATTCTATTTTCGATGACGCTCAGTTCGCGAAAGCGACAATAACTGGTGGGCATTTCAAGTACGGCAGAGCCCTTTCTGCAAACTTTCAAGCTGCAACAATCTCTGACTGCGACTTCGTTCAAGTTGACCTCAGAGGTGCTAACTTCACGAAAGCAGAAATCGACAACGTTCACTTTGGTGGTTGTGATCTGAGAGGAGCGAACTTTGTTGGAACTGGTATCTGGGGACCGGAGCAATTGCCAGGAGCAAGGGTTGACGAGACAACGATATTCCAAGCAAGACCTCAAGATAGTTTGAAAGAGGCTCCGTCGAAAGATGAAGTAACAGAGAGCGCCATTTTCTCTGCAGACAATCCAAACGCTCTCGATCTCAGCGAAGTCAGTGCCAGTCAACCACTTAAAACAGACAAAGGAACCCTTGATCACCATCAGGTTATGAGCGTCAACACCCCTGTCTATTTTACCAAGGCAGACGGAACAGACACTCAAATTACTCTTGCTAGTATCGCGATCGCCATGCGCGGGAAGCAGAATGCTATCCCTGAAATATTTGAGAGAGTGATCAAAGCCGCAGAAAACGGCGAAGACATTCGTTTCAAAGACAAAGAAGAAGAGTGGCTTGAACTTCTTACGGCTGACTGGATTGCACCTGAAGATAAAGAAGCCTGCTTTGAAGCAATTAGAAAAGCTATGACAGAAGAGCACGCAGCTCCGTACTTCGGCAGCTTGGAATGGTTGACGCCAGAAAATCTTGAAACAATACGTGAGGGCCTGCTTTTTTGCCAAGAACTTGGAAATGGAAATGTAGTGATCGGTGCTTTTAAAGCTGGCGCTAGTGTTTTCTCTTTTGGCATCTTTCCGGTCGGACTTTACCATGTACATAAAATAATGGATGTCCTTACGAACAGGTTTGCAGCTGCAGATAGACAACGCGACAAAGAGCTGGAAGACAGCTAGATGACTGCTTTGCCCCCTGCTCCACCGAGACCTTTCCGCTCTTACCTGCCAGGACAGCTGCGTGGGTTTGGGTTTGTTTTTGCGGGTAATTTGTGGAGTTTGGGTGTCTATCTGATTTATCAGGGCAGCGCGCTGCGGGACTGGTTTCTGGCTGGGTTTCTCTGGATTGTTGGGGCGGTTATCGTTTACTGGCTGGCAACGCGGATTGAGCCCGTTTTCAGCCCGCTCAAAGCCCTGCTGGTCACCCTTTTCTTTCAGGTGCAGATGTTCGCCGCCATCGCCCTCATCCGCGTTAGCCTGGCGGATTTCGAGATTGAGGCCCTCAACCAGCTGAGCATCACCCAAATGGTTCTGGCCGTCTACATCCTCATGATCCCCATAACCCTCCTCACCGCTTTCATAAGCTGGGTGAGGCAGAGCAACGACTGAATTCTTTTCACTGGCGACAGACTGGACACACCTCCACAAACTGAGCGACAGTTGCGCCATTGAAAACACTAGGAGTTCTTGAGCAAATTGATGGTTAAAACTAGTGTGCCCCAAAGCGACCAAACCACCATCGAACCACCTCAAGTTCTGAGCAAAACTGCCCTTACAAAGAAGTACGTTGCTGTTATCGCCTTCATCATTGGTGGACGGAGTCTCTGGACACTTTATCCGAAGCTCTCTGGCCCGCTCACTGCACTTCAGTTGGTTATGATCATCGGCTGCTTGACTGCGATCGGCCTTGGTGCTTGGCTTTGGCCTAAGAAGCTCAATATCATCAACCTGCTTAGCCTGGTTATTCTGGTGAACGTTGGCTTGGCAGTCGTCGTCATAGCCTTTGGCGTTCCGCTCTTCTTCCTGACTTACTTTGAGCTCATTGATGAATGGGCCGTTGAACCCGTAACTCTGTATGGTCTGGTGATCACCAGCACTGCTGCCTATATGGTAATCAATATCTTTCGTGCGCCTTAGCATCACGCAGCAGCCCTCCAATTGTCATTGGACGACCGGCGTCCTCTGGTTGAAGACTCAGAGGCATGCAGCATAGTGTGCAAGACAGTTACTTTGTGCTGTTTTGAGAGCTGAGATTGATGGCGAAGTTTAAACTTCCTTCCCCGCAAACAACAAACTTCTGGGTCGCTTTGGGCTACGGCTTTGCGATCGCAGCCGTTTGTGCGGTTATCATTGGCGTTGGAACTTTTGCGTATCTGAGTGAAGTGAAGTGGGCTTCCTTTGAATACTGGGGCTCTAGCTCTGTCAGCGGCAGTGAAGACTTCAAAACAGTACCACGCTCGACTGTTTTTAGAGATGTAGGTGGAACAGCTCTTGCTGTAATTGGTCTCATTTTGCTGACTTGGCGTTCTATTGTCTTTCATCGGCAATTGAAGCTTAGCGAAAGAGGGCACAATGCCGAACGCTTTCAAAAGGCAGCCGAAAAGCTCGGCCACCAAAAGCCATCTGTAAGAGAGGCCGGCGTTCACTCTCTTACCCAACTGGCGATGATTGACCCCGATGAATTTTATGAAGGCACTCAAAAACTGCTTTGCACGTTCATTCGCGAGCAAAGTTGGGAGCGTTACAGAGAAGAAGAGCTCTCTAAAAGAGTGGCAGAAAAAGAAGCTATACAGCCCCTCGAAGAGACTGAAGAGCTTCCGGGGAAGTTTCACCCCTTGCATTCTGAGCTTTGGGAAGCACTTCAAAGCATAGCAATTTTGAAAACAGAGCTCGATCCAAACATGGAGAGGATTGATTTTTTGCAGGTCTCTGATGCTCTTTTTGAACATCTGAACTTTGAAAACACAGACTTCTCTCATTTCGTGTTGGAAGGAACATTGTTTCAGCATACAAACTTGGAATACTCTAAGTTTGATGATGCGAACTTGGAAAACACCAAGTTTCCAGAAGCAAATCTCGAAGGCTGTACTTTTAAGAACGCAGAAATGACGGGTGCTCGTATCGAGCCAAAATGGCAAGAGCTTTTTAGTGATGAACAACGAGCACAAATCCGTTGGATTAACGAAAACGGATTTGAAATCCCCTTCATTCCTGATCCCGCCTAACACCCTCACGCCACTGCCCTCCTTGCATTCACCAGCTCACTTGGGCGTGGTGCGCCGACCTGAGTGCAGTAGCGGTTGACAGCTCGGCAGACGACGTGGACACTGACGCCGGAGGCGGTGGCGATGCGCTCGTAGTTCCAGTGGAACTGGCAGCTGAGGCCGTAGTAGAAGCAGCCACGGCAGAAGACATCTTTTTTGCGTTTGCTGTTTGAGGTGAACAGGCGGCCCACGGGCACCTTGCAGGTTTTGGCCACGCCAGCTGCAAAGGTCTGCACCTCCTCTGGCAGTGCCTTGTACAAGCGGATTTGTGGGGTGAGATGCGCGTTCAGGCTCTGCACCGGATGCAAGGGCACTCCGTTTAGAACAGGCACGCCGGACAGGATGAGCCGCTCGGCTGTCTCTGTCTTGATCACTCCTTCAATATCGCCCTCTGAACAGCCATAGATGCCTGCGATCGCCCGTGGGCTCATGTTGTTGGCATGATGCTGCAGAATTCTGCGGCGGATTTTGGGGGACTGGATCATTTTACGCCCTCCCGCTCGATGGCCTCGCAGGTTTTATCCAGCTTGACGGCCACGCTGATCAGCTCTGCGATTTCCTTGCGCAGGTGGTGGCGCTTCACTTCATCAGCAGAGACTTTGCCGTCGTCCTTCAGGCATTCGGCCACGCGGGAGATCACATCAGAGAACTCTTTGGAGAGCTGGCCCATGTTGCCGATCCAGTCGGGCTCGGCGGCTTCTCGTGGGAGTTTGACCAGGGCGTGGCCGCTCATGCGTGCCAGGATGCGGGTGAGCACGGGATCGGCGGCCTCATGTTCCAGATCGGCAATCACGTCCACCGGCATGGCATCATGGCTTTGCTGGTTGCCATAGCGGGAGAGCTGGCACGGTGCCACACGAGTGACCATGCTGGCCGCCTCCACCCCGCCATTCAGCTTCACCAGAGCTTTGGAGTAGGCAAACAGGCGGGAATAATCAGATTCCGGCAGGGTGCGACTGGTCTGTGAGCGGGACATGCAAAACTATCCTTCAGTGTTTCGCTGACAGCGCCCAGTCAGTCTTGCAGACTGACCGTCCAAAGCAGCGGAGCCGAGCTGATGCAGGCAGAGAAATGGAATTTGGAAAAACTGGAGCGCGATGCTGAACGGCAGAACCATGAATGCCGGCGACAGATGCAAAGCGCCCTCGCTGCCTGCCGGTTCGCCCGGTGCTTTTCGGGCAAGGTCAGAGAGGAGTGTCATCGCGGCGCTCCTCTCCGTCTTCTGAAGCATGCTTCCAATTGAAAAGCGTACGCGGAACGGAAAAGCCTTGGGACGCTCCCATACTGTCCAGCGCATCAAACCAGGCCGCGGGAAAGACGCCCTTGCCTTCGGCGGCATAAATTGCGGATTGCTTGACGCCCAAAGCCGACTTAACAGCTTCGCGGCCCAGTGATTGGAGAACTTGCTTTGCATCGGTCATGACGCGTAACATTACAAATATTTTGTTATATCACAAGTACAAAATAAAAAAGCTTCCAATTTTTTTGTAATCTGGAATCTTTAAGACCATGAAAGAACCAGAAGAATCCTCGACCAAACACGTTGCCGAGCGCCTTAAATGGCTCAAGGAATACTATGACTTGAGCACAAAAGAGCTCGCGAGCAGTGTAGGCGCGAGCTACACCCAGATGGCAAACTGGGAGAATGGCACACAGCGCCTTTCCCTCAAGGGTGCACTGGCCATTAACGACACTTACGGCACCTCATTGGACTTCTTGTTCATTGGGAGAGTTGAGGCATTGCCACAGAAGATCGCGAAAGCCTGGACATCCAGACCACGCGAGAGCAGCTCTAATAAATCGAGCGATAGCCCTGTCGAATAAGCGATAATTATCAGTCTTCTCAATCTACATTCATCTCGCATAACTCAACCCTTAAAATACGGAATAAGGGCTGAGTTATAAAATGTATGCAGATAGAATATTTAGAAGCAGAGGCTATAATAATTGTCACAAAGCGCCATCCGCACATCCTGAAGAACAAGCTTATAGGTAAATGGCGTAGGAGCGTCATCCAAACTCAAATTAAACTCCTTCATTTTAAGCCCTTGAACCACAACATCATTTAAGAGCTCTGGATCTCTCTTATATTTTTTTCGAAATTGATTGTATTCGAGCTCAAGCTTCTCCGTTTTCCCAAACGTAAGCCACCAACTTACATCAGCCTTCACGTATTTTTGCAGAAGAAAATAGAAGTCTTCGCCTATATGAAAGTCATTCGCCTCCACTACGAGAGTTTCTGACTTCGCAGAGTAGGTCAGCGCAGAGGAAGTCATACCTGCAGCCGAGCGGTCAGCACCTCCAGTCAGTAGAGCTAATTCAATGTCGACTTTGGGCTGCATTGAGTTAATTAACTTTGCTAATGAAGTCAGAGATCTTGCTCGCTCAATAGAGGTCCAATCACCAATTCCAACCTCCTTAAAAATTAAAATCACCTCCCCGTCTTCATTTTCCTCATCTTCAAACTTGTAGTAGCCACCACTCACGAATTGCAACGGCATTAGGTTGTGCTTTTTTAGGTCTGAAGGGGTCTCTACCTTCACAAGCTGACTTGAGAAACTCAAATCCTCACATTTTCGGCCCAGATACTCAAATGCAGCAGAAAGACTCTTTGCACTATAGAGAAAAACATCACCATTCAGGCTCTGTATTTCCATTCCACCCTGCACCTGCTTTATGCCCTCTACGGGATAGGAGGAAGGTCTCGAAGCCTCTTCATAAGTAGATAAAACAATACTGCCACGATAGCGTTCTGCCCGTAAACTAAGGTGGCGAGCCTCCTCATCATCAACTTGAAATAGAAAGCTCATAAATTTCGGATCCCGCGCAGTTCTATGGCTATACTCCTCAAGGCCCAGAAGGGAGAAGTTATATCGAGCAACAATCCCGCTAGTGCAGGAAATAGCTAACGGCAACGGGAAGTCGGTGTGCCCCGTGGGCTCAATCACGACGGACGCCGTTGCGCGCGGAAGCGGAGGCGCAACCTCAAACGCATCCGAGTACGCAGCAGTCAAAAATAAAATCAATGAAGTTAATGCGATAGCTTTCATAAGCGCCCCTTAGAATTTAGGGGTAACTTTAGTAAATTTGCAGCATCTCGGCACAATGAAAAATATTCAACTACAAATATTTTGTATTTTGTATATTGACAATACAAAATATTTGTAATTTCATACAGAGGGCAATCGGACAACTTTTTTGGTCTGAAAACACATTTTCCGAAGTGCCTGCCATGCAGTTCCCTACGCTAGGCAGGTGACAGGCGCGGGCACTCCCTCCAACCCTTGTGCCCGTGCCACTTGTTTCATGCGCTCAGGAGATTTCTGCATGAGTTCATATCTGACAGTTGCTTCACACAACACCGGCCCACTCCTGCAACCAGGACAAGTGCCCACAAACACCACTGCTGAGCAACAAGGCCACAAGCTGCTCGACAAGATCGCCCCAAGCTTTGGCGAGATTGCGTTGAAGCGAGAAGACCTGAAACAGGTTCTGAAAGATACTCCGGAGGACAGCCCGGCAGTCGTCGCCCAGATCCGCAATTTGCAAGATTTTTACCGCGACGGCTGGCAGCTCTGCCAGGTCACTCTCAACAAGCTGGGTCGGGGGTGATCATGAAAGAGCCCACAAATCTCATTCCCCTGCCTGAGCGCTGTTACATCAACCTGACGCATCCATCTTCATCAAGGCTTACTTGGCGATCGGTCGGCATCGTTCTGGGCCGCGTGGCTGCTCTGCCGAACCTCACTGATATGTTCCTTTCTCAGGCCCAGTTCAACTTGCTGTCAGCTCGATTTACACCGCGCCCTCTCCAGCCGTTGATGATGACCTCCGGCCTACAGGTGATCTTGGCCAATCTCGCTTATGTGGAGACAGACTGCGATAGCGGCCAAACAACACTCCAGAGACCTCAAGGCGGGCTATGCGAGCTTGCCAAGGCTTTAGGTGAACTCATCCCAAGGCCAGCGAAACTTTCCAGGGCAGAGAGCAGCAAACTTGAAGAGATCCGACACGCAGCGACCATCACAGCTCTCAACCAACTCTCCCGCAGAAGCCTGACAGGCCCAACACTTCCCCTTGCGACCACCATCAAGCCTAAGAGCCCAGAAATGGCGGCTATGGACTGGGCTGAGGCGATGGAAAGCTACGTTTCCAGTCTCTCATGTGGCAGCGAAGCTGCAGCTTAGGTGAAGATGTGAGAAAGTCCGCGATCCTTATCGATGCAGATGTGAGCACAGAAGAGCTCATCAAAGCGCGTGGGATCGCGGCGACCATCGTAAAGAACTATGGTCCAGATTATCTCCCAGTCTTCAATCGTGTCCATGAACTTATTGTGGAGCGAGAGCAGCAGCAAAAGGAACTGGACCTTGCTCTGCGCTACGCACTGCCCGGTACCTAAAGCGCAATTTTCCTGATTGCCTGTAGTTTCAGCTCCAAGCTTCCGCCCGGACCATATTTGGGGCGATTGTAGGCGTGGCCCATCAACTCAACCCTGATGCGCTCATCCACCCCAGCTTCCAGCAGGTTTTCTTCAAACGCATGCCTGAGCGAGTAAACCGTATGCCGCTCGCTTTCTCGCAGGCCGTTCTCCTCCAGATATTTATTGACGGTATTGCTCCACAGATCTGAATTCAGGAAGTATCTCTTCACGCCTCCAGCATCTTTCAGTCGCTGCGCCGCCTCCAAAGACACTCCGGTCAACGGAATATCGCGGGCAGAATGCTCGGTTTTGAGTTTTCGCTGATATTCACCGCCCTGATAGGCGCGAATCTCGAAGTATGGAATCGGCCCCTCAAGCATCAGGTGCTCAGGCAGGCTGCCGATAAGTTCCGATGGGCGAACTCCGGTATTGATCATAAACAGAAAAGCATCGCGGGCTTCATCATTGAGGCCATCGAGAGCACCTTGCGCTAAAACTTCTTTGCGCATCCATTCTGGAGAAAAGGCCGCGCGAGGTGCTGTCATGGTCTTTTTAACGCGCATACCAGCAAAAGGATTATCCAGGTCCAGTTCGTGCATAAGCCCGTAGACCTGAAAGATCTGCGCAAGGTGACCAATATCTTTGTTTGCTGAGACGGAGGATTTGCCCTCATTCAACAAACGATCCACCCACCATTCACGCAGCCTCTTTGCATCATTGCGTCCCATATCAAGGATGGGCTTGTCTCCGACCAGAGCAATAAGGTTGTTGATGGCCTTCAGGCGCGGATTTCTCCATTTGCGCACCTGCTCTTCATTCATGCCGACGCGCTGGTCTTTCGTGAAGTCAAAATACTCCTCAAAAGCAAGACTAAGCCTCTTGGGAGGGATTTTGGCATTTCCCAGCAATGCTGGCACCAATGGGTCTTCTTTCGCCTCCAGAGCCCCTTCCAGCTTTATGAGGCGATCAATGAGGTCTCGCGGATTGCTGGAGATAAGATCTTCCATAGGCGCGTAATTGAAGCCGCTGGCATACGCCAGCTCCCGTAGCGCACCAGCAAGCGCATCTGCATCCTCAACATTACCGGCCTTGAGAGCTTCCCAATAAGAAATGAGCTGTGCCTCGATCGGTCCGGCTTTGGTAAGCGCAATCTCATGACTGTCTGTATGGAGAGCTATCGTGACCCGGGAACGCGGATCAAACTTCTGGTACCTCTTGGGCACCCTTTTGACGAAATAATATCTGCCACGATCACACGCAACTCCCATCACGACACCCTAAATGTTACGGGATTTGTTACGGGATTTGTTACGGGATTGCCGAATCGCCGTCAAACACGCAAACGCACTATTTTTATAAGCGCTTGATATATAAGAGGTATTTAGATTTTTGGAGAGAAAAAGTGGCGATCCCTGCAGGATTCGCAAAATCTAGGGTTTCTGCGGGTTTCAGCGAATGTTAGGGGCAAATTTGCCAAAATTGCGCCTTTGAAAACTCTAGCGAATTTGAGGCCGATCCCTAACAGATTTTGCGTGCCGATTGTCTCTGTAATCTGATCGCAGAGCGCCTAACCTACAGCACTCATTCTGATGAGGTAGACTGTCCGCCAGAGTACTTAGCAACTTAAAATTACTATGTTCATCAGCAACAAAAAACCCCGGCGAAATGAACCGCCGAGGTAGATTTTTGAGGTTCACACCGAAGACTTAAACGAAGGAAAAATCATCCTGATGCAAGTCGGAAAGAGTGACACCCTCAAGAGTAATCGACGTGTCTTCGTCAATTGTGATTACCGTATTCGCACTAACTTGCTGAGCTACAGCAAGCACTGCATCAAAATCAGTAAAGATAGATGCTGCAAACTCAATTATGTCAGAAGCTCCGTCCCCAGCAGCAAAGTCTTTGATAACATTGTGGCCGGTTTGTCCTCCTGCAAAAACAAACATATCATTGCCCTCACCGCCAGTGAGAGTATCGTCGCCGGCTCCGCCAATAATGGTATCTTCACCACCATTACCGTAGATCACATCTGCACCGTCGCCAGCTTGAAGAGTTTCAGCAGCGGCGCTACCAATGAGTTCAAGAGCTGGCATGTCAAAGGTCTCTAATACTGACGAGCCTTCTGGTTCATATACAGTGCCATCTGCACCGACATAATTGCCTTCTGAATTGGGTGTGTAGACATAGGCCGAGCCAGAATTCTCTCCCCTGTCGTCATCCAAATAAGCGGTAACGATGATAGTACCGTCGCTCGTGATGGACACCGCTCGTCCAAAAGAGTCTCCTTCTTGTCCGTCAATGGCGGAGAGTACAAAGCGTGTGTAACCGCCCTCATCGTCTGGTACGTGCACAAAAGCTTTACCAGTATTGGAGCTATCATGTGGGACGCCTGAGACAATTACCCCATCTGCATTCATGTCAAGAGAAGCACCTCCACTTAAACTAGATATGGTATAGTTTCCCTCACCATCTGGCTCATAAACATAGATTCTTGAGAGGCCTCCCACAACAATAGTCCCGTCGGCAGCAACCGCAACATTCCGCCCAAACAAGCTGTCAGGTGCAGGTCTGTTAATCACCATCTCGCTGTAATTACCTTGCCCGTCCGGTGTGAAAATGGAAACAGAAGTACCGTTGCGTACAGAGATTATACCTTCTTCATTAATGTGAACGCCTCCATTCCCGCTGCTCGCATATCCAGAAACTGGGATGTTGAGTTCGTCATACCCACCTTGTCCGTCAGGTGTGAAGACATAAATCCGGTCATATGATCCTTCAAATGCGGTAGCAACGATTACCCCATCATCATTGATGACAAGATTTCGTCCGAGCCAATCATTAGTGAAACCACTAGAAGCAATCAGTTTAGTCTCATCATAGCCACCTTCTTCGGTTGGAGTGTAGACATAGACTGATCCGGAGTTTTGGCCCTTATCGTCATCTAAATAAGCACTTACCGCAATAACACCATGATTATTAATCACCGTGGTGATGCCAAAGTTGTCTGACTTGGCTCCGTCTGAGGCAGTGATTTTGGTCTCAGATAGCCCGCCTTCGCCGTCCGGCGTATAAACGTAGACTGAGCCAGATGACGCACCCCTATCATCATCTGAATCTGCTCCAACAACAATTACACCATGATCGTTGATCTGGGCAGAAATACCAAAAGAGTCTCTGCGAGCACCGTCTGATGCCCAAATTTTCTGAGGAGCAATTAATACTTCACTTTCTCCATTAATAGTCACTGTCACGGTTTCAGTAGAGCTCTCTCCAGCTGCATCTGTCACTGTATAGGTAAAGGTATCTGTCGCAGTCTCACCGGCTTCGAGGTGATCAAACTTCCCATTTGGATCATATGAGAAAGTGCCATCCGCATTTACTATCACGCTGCCAATCGTGCCGGACGTATCTACTGTAAAGCTGTGAGTATCGTTGTTGTCTGGGTCGGTAAAATCAGGGAGTATGACTATCGAAGTGCTCTCATCAGTCTCAACTGCCACTGCAGCAGCTATGGGGCCGTCATTATGCCCGGTAATAGTTATCGTGACCGTTGATGTAGAGCTTTCACCTGCAGCATCTGTCACCGTGTATGAGAACGTATCAGTCGCCGTCTCGCCAGCAGCGAGGTAATCAAACGCAGTTCCTGGATCATAGTGGAACGTATCATCACTGACCACAGTGCCAGAACCAGTCATTTCGTCTGTGTTTAGGGCTAGGGTATGAGTATCGCTGAGATCAGAGTCCTGAAAAATGACTCGAATTGAAGTTACCCCGTTCTCATCGGTATTGACTAAGACGGGAGAGGAAACTGGTGTGCTGTTTGGCATTGAAATTACTCCAAAAAATGCATTCGCATTTTAGGAGTGGAACGCTTGCGCAAAACTTGAGGTTGTACCCTTAGACTTGCCTAGTAGACAAAAACAGCAAGTGCCTAGGCGTTTAATACGCAAAATGGCGCTGCGATAGCAAAGTGGTTAAACTACCCACCACCTACCAGCAACACATACTCCTCACGAGTCGTGCATTCACCAGCTCTGAGCGTATTCTCTAAGTTGCGAACTTAAGTAGATAAGGCCCCTTGCGCGACCTCGAGGTGAAAGAGATTTTGCTCAGCAACTCAGGATAAACTTTGGTCGCCAAAAGTTATACGAACGACCCATTTTGATTGTATTATCAAGAATCTCCGGCGGGACTATTACCGGAAATTCTTTAGTTATTTAAACTAAACTTATTGTTCTCACCGCAATCCTTAGCAATACAATATCGTTAATCAATCACTTTATGTAATTAGTTAGAAATATCTATCTATTTCAACTTACACAAAATATTTTCCTTGCGGAATGACAGCGCTTTGCCAATAGTTTTTAAAGTCTGCTCTTTGGAATAATGAAGAAATTTAAAAGGTAAACTCATGCTATCCGCGGCTTTAGATTTTATTGCACAGCGTTGCGAAGTCACCACCGTTGGCGAACTCATCCATCTGCATGTGGCACTAACCCAAAAGGAAATGGACCGTCTCGCATTGTTTGGTGCAGCGCTTGATGATTTGGAGCCTGATGACTGGATCTAAGCAGCATCAAGTCTAGCTTCGATTGGCGCGATTAGGCTGACTTGCATTCAGCGAGAAACTAACTAGGCTTATCTAAGTTGACCTTAGGGTAGAAATCCCTGTCTACGATTGGGATTAGCTGCTCGATTGATTACTTAAAGAGATATTGGACAGCCTTATGAAGTCGCTCATTTCCGGCCTAGCGTTATCAGCTATGCTTGTCACTGCATCAACGACAACTGTGTTTGCTTGGGGTAAAACCGGGCATCGGGTAACCGGGTTGATCGCAGAAGAATTCCTATCTGAAACTGCTCAGATGAAAGTTGAAGAAATACTAGGTACTGAAAACCTTGTCGATGCTTCAACTTGGCCTGACTTTATGCGTTCCGACACAAGTCCGTTTTGGAAGAACTCAGGCCCCTACCATTACGTCAATACCAAACGTGGTGAAGGCTACGACGCTGCAAATGCTCCAGAGCATGGTGATGCGGTCACAGCCCTCACTGACTTTCGCGCGACATTGGAGGATGAAAATGCTCCATTGGAAGATCGGCAACTAGCCCTGAGGTTCATCGTCCACATTGTGGGGGATTTGCATCAACCAATGCACGCAGGCTATGCGGATGACCGTGGTGGGAACGCCGTGAAGCTTGAGTTCTTCTGGGAGAAGACAAATCTCCATCGATTGTGGGATACAGACCTAATTGAACATGGCGGCCTGTCCTATACGGAGCTGTCTGAGCGACTGCTGCGTAGATTAGAAGACCAGCAAGCTGAAGACTGGAAAGAGCCAGATCCGTTGGTGTGGATCTCTGAAAGCGTTTCGTATCGCGATGGGCTGTATCCTAGTGAGACGAACCTTAGCTACGGTTATGTCTTCAAACATCGTGAAACTCTGCATCGGCGCCTTACACAAGGTGGTGTTCGGATCGCTGCTTATCTGAATGATATCTTCAAATAAGTGTTTGATACTCATGAGCCTTGCAAAGGAGTTTCAGTGTAAAACACTTTTGCAAGGCCTCTCAGCTACGAGGAACTTCAATATCAAAGCCTCTATCGAGCCTAGCAAATTATTGAAAGGAACGACTGCCTCGTTTTTCAACGATATTCACACGCTGGTACTAGACGCCTAAGAGACATACCGTGACTAACAGCCAAGCAATACATGATGATAAATCTATGGGTTAGGTAGGGATACTGAACAAAATGCAGCTATCTCCGCCGCTGGATAGCTGAGTGATCAGATTGCCTCTAACACGCTATCAACTCTTCTCAAAGTGACTGTTCGATTAGATGAAATTTGCTTGAAAGCATTCTGCGAAATAGCTGCAACCTGCAAGCGACTGAGAACATAAAACTTCTCTTCGAGCTCTAAGTTCTCCAAAAGGGAGGTAGCCTCTTTGACTACCTGCTCTTCACTCTCTCCCATACCTAGAATTGAGTTTCTATAAGTTACAACAAACATGAAAAACTCCTGATACTTACGTGTAAAAAATTTCACACATGTGCATTAGGAGCCTTTTTTGCGGTGCGGGTTACTCGTGAGATTAAGTGGTCGCTTCGATTGGTGTTTCGTCACTCCTCGTTTTGCTCCAACTCCTCAATCTGAAGCAACTTAATTCGAGTATCCAAATGCTTGTTACGCGCATCCACCCATCTGCCATAAGCGAGTAAGATTGCACCGATCAAAACAGCGATCAGCAAGGCTAGTTGAAGCGCTGGCTCCAGATAACTGCTTGCATAGCCGAGCAGTCCATAAACACTCAATCCGGTCACTGATCCCATTTCTGTTTTGGGTATCATTTGGCAATTCCTTTCAAGTTGTCCTGAATGCTTCCGTAAAAGGACTGCCAGCCCTGTTCCTTTGCATGGCAGGCTATCAATGCAGCTCTATGCCTGATTGCATCCCGGCCTTGATCGCCGGTAATGCCAGGGTCTTTTGTTGTGACTGTCAGATCGGGTGGAGGATCTGGAGGCTTGAACAGCTCCCCAGAGTTCTTAACGAGCCTTCCGGAATTGAAGTGCCCGCATCCGGCTAAGATAAGCGGGATCAGGAGGACAAGCGGATATCTTGCCCCTCTCCAGCTCAAGTTCATAGTCCCTTACCTTTTCTTCAATTGAGTTTAGCTGCTGGATACGGTCCAACAGGCTTTTACTCGCTTGCTCTGAGATGACTTTGTGTGCCGCTGCTACGCGTGTGAGAGCGCTGTTATCGGCTTTCAGCTGGGCTACTTCGGCTTCCCTGTCATGATGTAAGTCAGAGAAGAACCAGACTGAGACGCAAAGCAGCGCGGTTGTTATGATTGAAGAAAGCCAATTGGGTGTGCGAGGCTCAAAGCGTGCGATGAATGCCAGCAAGGCGCCCACAAGTGCCCCGTAGGCCAGCAAGGTTTCAATGCCTGTGCTGATAAACGCGGAGATGAGATCTATCATCCCTTCGCCCCTTGCATGCACAGCTTGTATTCATCTTGCCTTCGGTTGACTAACCCCTGAACTTTGCGGCCACCCGCCCTGTTAAACCAAGTAGCTGCCTTACAGGCTCCTGCCCAGTCACCGGCATTAAGCCTGCTGCGAGCCGTTGACCTACAGAAGTTGCCAACTCCGATATTGTAAGTGAGTGAGACAAAGGCGACATAGGTCCTAATGGGGATCTTGTCGGGATTGTTGAGGCACTTCCTCATACCTGCTTCATGGCGCTTCAGAGACTTGATAAGCATTGTGTCACACTGAGCTTTGGTCGCCGTGTCACCCATCTTGACGCCTTTGGTTTCACCATAGCAAATTGTCGGCTTACCAATGATGTCATGATATGCAGTTGTGCGAAGCCCTTCCCAAGCGCCGACGAGGGCCACGACCAACGCGACCACCCAGCCAGTGAGCCGGGTTTTGGTAGATTTCATTCCAGAAAACTCCATAAAAAAACCCGCCTCAATGGGCGGGTGATGCGGTGGGTTTTGTAAAGGCGGTGGAGATGAACTAGTCTCCACCGCCACGTAGATCAAAGGAAAGCCAAGTTTCGGTTTCTACGAGATTGTTTAGAAACATATTACGCCGGAACAGTTCGAGACGGCCAACAACTACGCACTAACTTCGTCTTATTTTACGTTCTTAGCGTACTCTAGGACGGTCTGCATAAAGTTGTGCCAGCAATAAGCAATCTGTCCTTTGCTTGGTTCATAAGGCTTATCTGTCTTCAGAACACCGTCAGGGTCTATTACAAGAAACTTCCCTTCTTTAGTCATGATCCCTTGAAGATCTAAAATAAGTTGAGCCCCGCCACCACCAGGGAACATAAAATCATTAATTAGCGCTAAGCTATCAATGACATTGTCTCGCTCGGGGGATTTGGAGGCCTTTATAAACTGACCGAAGTTTGTTTGATTGATTAAATCTGTGAAGGCAACTTTAGTGCATTCCGCCTTCGCGGCTTGTTCTGCACCAACCGAACCGATTGTGTTTAGTGCCTTTTTTTGAGGGCTTTTGATGATTTTTAAATACAAGTTTTCAGTGAACTCTGCATCTCCGACAAACTCTTGAACATAGCCGTAGCATTTCTTGTTCCATTCTCTGTAACAGGGGATATCTGATTGTATGGGTTCAAATGTCTTTGGCATAGGAACATTTCCTGCAGCAAGCATCGCAAGATTATTCAGCTGCTCAGATATAAAGTCATAGCACTTGGTTTTTCCGAGCCCACCGACCTTAAACTTGCTTCTTTTGCAAAAAGCCAAAGCTAAACCTGATGCAGCACTCAACTGACACAAAGCTTTGTCTTCCCCTTTTAGTACTTTCGCACAGCGATCAACAAGCTTCCCGCTGATGTTATCATTTATCTCGGTTTGAGCATTCATTGGAACCGGATCCAGAGCGTTTACGGGAGACATCTGAATACAAAGTAGCCCAAATGCAAATGCACCGATTAGTTTTATACGTTTCATGTGATCCTCTTTTTAATTGTTGTTTTTGCAACGCAATTGAGTGACGCATGGAATAAGGACTTGTGATGGTGGCAATCGCTACTGCTGTGTTCCGGTTCTACCGTTTCGATTTAGTCCGTCGCCAGTTAGGGCGGGCTTCTTGGTCGGGGTCTTGGGTTTGGCCCCTTCCCGTTTCCCTGCCCCGTCCTGCGGTTCTTTCACGCTCAAGGTCGTTGTTGCACCTCCACCCCTCGCGGCTTTATGTGTTCTGCTCTCTACCCGATACTTGCCATCAATGCCTTGCTTGATGCCTTCTACCGTGCAAAGGGCTTCCGCTTGTGCCTGAGGTTCAAAATTGATTGTGATCGACCCTGAAGCCTTCTCACGCTTGCTTTGACCTTCACGAGCTTTCAGAAGCTCTTTAGCTTGGTCTTCGTCTTTGACCGTGGAGCGAATGGCATTGAGCACTGGATCTGAGAACGCGGGGTCTTCGATTTCCTCCTCTTTGTAGGGTCGTTTGACTTCGACTACCTTGCCTTTTTCCCTGTCCACATAGCGTACTGAACTACCTGTGAAGGCCCTACGCAGATCACGGGGTTTCAAACGCCAAGTGATGATGTTACCGGGATAGATGCACTTGAGCACAGGAAGCCCATTATCAGCACCCAGCGGCAGTAAAACAGCCGTCTTGTCCCTGATCTTGAATGCCCCATTCAGCTCTTTTGCATAACGCTGGCCGATTGAATGGAAGCTCTCCCCATTAGCTGACCAGTAGTCGCGAAAAATCTCCTTAAATGCCGGGGCTACCTTGATGTTAAATCCGGCTTTCTTGGCAGCGCCCTGCAGAAACTCTTCAAGCGTTGCATCGTCCTTATGGAAGAAAAGCGGTTGCTTGACTGGGGAGCGTTCGTCGAAGCCCTTGGCCTTGATTGAGAGCTTTTGCCCGCCTGATCGATTGCTTGAAGAAACCGGCTGATCAGTAATCCCTTCAAAGACCTTTTTGCCTTCAAGGAGAACTGATAGCCGGTGACCTGCACTCGGCAACTTGATCTGCCCTGCGCGATCATCAAGGCTAAGACTACAACTGTCTGAGCTGATCCCAGCCTTATCCGTCGCTGAAATGTTCATCAGATAGGGGCGAAGATCCTGCGAGATGTCATCGCCATTCAAGATGACTTTCCAATCTACAGTCCATTGGTTCATGCGCTATCCAAACAAGTCTATTGTCGGCTCTGGTGTGATTGTGGATTCGGATGGCAGGTCAGGAATAAGCACCTCCCGGCCTGCTGTGAGCAATGCGCCCTCAGCAGCTATGCCAGGGTTAAGGCTAAGTGCATCGGTGATGAGATCTTGCCCCTTCCAGCCATGCACGCGCACAAGCAGCAGATCCAAGGTGATCCCTTCACCTGTAACGGTAATCTTGGTGGACATGGCCGCCCCTTAAAGCAGGTCGAAAACAGAAATCAGATCTGGAATGAGATCAGCAGAAGTCGGAGTTTCATCCGGCAACTGCTCAAGCCCAATCTGATAGGAGATCACAAAAGGAACGCCGTCCCATTCCAGCTCTTTGTGAGTTTGCTTTGAGGACTTGATAAAGTAGTTCCCCATCGGTTTGCCATCGCCACGCATAACCGGAAAGACCTGTCCAGTCCGCCGCATTTGATCGGCTATCTCAAGCTCAGTAAGGCCACCTATGCGGATGGGAAGCAGCTGGCCTGAAAGGTTGATGGTTTTGCCGCCATCCCCCATGAACTCACCGGGCTTTATCCCGCCCATAACTGGCTTCTTCGCCCAATCTGCCTTTGCGGAGATGGACACCTGATCCACGTTGAATGGAAAGGTGTCCATCTGCAAAGCTCCAAGAATGTAAAGCATTAGCGCACCGCATATTCTCGGTCTGCATGAAGTCCGGACATCCGATCTTCGACCTGTTCAACAAATCCTTCGACCATCTCAGACGCACTGCTTGCCGCGTCTACATAAAACGGCCCGAAATAATAATGAGTTTCACCTGAAGATAAGTCCGAGCCGCCACCGCCGAGCATCTTTGCACTCTCTGAAGCGGTGTGGACGTATCCGGACTGGCTTGGTGTCACCAGTTCTGCGCCATTCTCTCCAACCAGATAGTTGCGACCACCCACAATCTGCCCGCCCAAAGCGCGTGCGCCAGCAATTTGTGGCACCTTCAAACCAGAACCAGCAGAAGGTTTGGGGATTGGAACTGCGAGGATTTGGTTTGCTTTGGTTTGAAGGGCTTCCGCCACCTTAGCGTCAGCAACTCCATTTGCAGTCTGCGCAAGCTCTGCATTGAGCGCCTTCAACTGCTCGACAATTTCCTCACGGTCTGTCTGCAGGCCGCGCTTGGTTTGCCTTTCGCTTCGGCTGTCACCCAACTCAGCAATCTGGCTATCGATTAGTGCCAGGTCTTGCTTAAGAGCCTCAACAAGCACATTCCCTTTTTCGACTGGCCCTTTGCGCACCCCGATGAGGTCTTCAAGCCATTGGTTCATTGCCTCACCGTTGGCGGCTCCAGCATCAAACCTGTTCTGGGCGTATTGAGCTCTATCTTTCCAGCTCATTCCCCATGTATTGATTGAGTGCTCAAACTCATTGAGGATCAAACCCACCAAATTCAGGCTTGCTGCACCTTTCAACAGCTTGCCAGCCTTCAACCCTTTGATATTAGATTTTCCGCCTCCGTTATCGTTGGCGGCGGCTGGCATTTTACGGGATACCTGAGGAACACCGGCTTTCTTAACTGAAGAAGGTTTAGCGCCTGCCGGGCCTGCGACCCGTTTTGTCTTACCAGCACGACGACTTCCAAGACCGGGCAACTTTGATAGCTTGCGAAATGCCTTAAAGATCCCAGCTGCAAGGTCCCAAGTCACAGATTTCAAAAGCAAGAAAGCATATCTTAGGCCAGCTAAGGCAATCAAAATACCAAGCGCAACGCTGCCCCATTTAATAAGCTCAGATAGAATTTTCGGGTTTTCTTCGGCCCATTTTGTGAACGCTTGAATTTGGGGTCCTAAGGCATCAGTCAAATCATTGATTACCGGCAGGAGACTATCGCCAATCGCAATTGAAGCAGCTTCAATCTTGTTTTGGAACACCTGAAGTTGAGCCGCTGAGGTTCTCGAACGTTCCTCGAACTCAGCCTGAGATGAGCCAAGGAACTGAGCCTTTGAAGCGACTGATCCCAATGCGTTATCCAGTAGCTCTGCATTCTCAATCAAAGGTGCGATTGCACGGGCTTCATCTCCAAACAGATCAGAGATGACGGAGGTTTGTAGTTCCTTAGGCAGCTCTCTGATTTGCCCAATGACAGTCTTAAGCGTGCCTACAGCGTCCTTTTGCAGGTTCTTGGATACCTTTACTGCATCCAGTCCCAAGCGCTTGTAGGCCTTGTGTTGGCGCTTTGTTGACCCCTCACCTCGTGCTAATGCCTTGCCAGCATTTCGGAAGCTGGTGGCCGCGACATCAGCTTGTGCGCCTGACGCGATCATTGCAGAGCCAATAGCTGCTGTTTGCTCCGCGGTGAAACCATACTGCTTACCTACTGAGCCAACGCGGCGCATGAAGTCGAGCAGATCAGGAGCAGAACTTGCAGAGGTGTTTGACAGATGGTTGATTGCATCTGCCAGCTCGCCAGTTTCGCTCACGGTCAACCCGAGTGCCGTCTTGATCTTGGCAAGGCTTTCACCTGCGGTGCCGGCACTCACATCAAAAGCAACACCGACCTTCGCTGCCATCTCTGCAAACTGGGTCAGCTCATCCCCGGCCATACCGGCCTGACCGGCTGCGGCGACAATGTCTGCAATCTGAGAAGCAGTCATTGGCATGCGAGTGGACATATCGATGATGTCCTTGCGCATCTTTTTGAAGCCTTCAGGACTATCGAAATCAACGACCTTCTTCACGTCCGACATAGCGGACTCGAACTCTATTGCAGACTTCACCGGGGCAGCAATGGAGCGGGCCAGAATATAGCCCGTTCCGACTGCGCCAAGCATCTGCCCCTGCATCCGGTTCAGCTCGCGCCTATTGCGATCAGCTGAGGCCTGCATCCCCTTCATGGAGTTGGCGATAGCTCGCGCAGGACCGCTTGCCCGGTCAAGAACTGAAATGACCAGCTTGGAGGTTAAAACACCCATGACATTCTACCGATTTGGAGGGGGAGCATTTTCTGCCTTAAGCACGCGCCCAAGGCTGGAAACTGTTTCAAGAAAGAAATCAATCTCCCAGTTCATGACCACATCAACTGGTGTGTGGAGCCTGCGCGAAACAGCGACAATCAAGTCTCGAGAATGGGGGGCGTCTACCCCTCCAGATACTCGTCCCGAGCGTCCAGTTGCTTCAGCGCCAAGATTCCCTGCTTTCCCATCAAGGGAGCAGCACCCCGCGTAGCTTTGTCGAGGTCTTCGATATCGAGACGTTCGATCACATCCAGATCAACGCCTGCCAGCTCTGCCAGAAGTGCAAAACCTGCCTTCTGCTCGTTTGTGTGCTTCTCCCCGATCAGAGTGTCACCGGCGCGCATGCGGCGGAAACTCAGAGAGGTGACTTCGCGCCCGTCATGTTCAAAGGGGTAATCCAGCTGCACCGTTGCTTTGGTTGCTTTCTCAGTCAATTTTCCACGTCCTTAAAGCAAAAGAGCCCCCAGCGATGCTGAAGGCTCTAAGAGTTATGATAATTGGTTGTGCGACTTAGATACCGAGCGCTCGCTTGCGTTCGCCATCTGTTGGATCTGGCCGTATTTCACGTTCCCAGAAATCCCAATAGAACAGCTCTTTGCCATCTAGGATGAGCTCAACGTGAGTGACTTCCTTGAATGCCAGGTTGCAGCCTTGCAGATCGTCGGCGCCCATTTCATCGGGTTCCCACTCCATGAGAGTAGCGTGAATGAAGCCGCGGACGGGAAGCCAAATATTCCCCGGCATCTGGCGATAGTTGCCAGCGAAAACCCACTCTTCGTGTTTTCCGAGTTTTTCAAGCAGCTTCCCATCAAGCCCTTTGTGTTCAGCTTTGGGTTCAAAGGCTTCGGTGCGCGGCTTACCGAAGTCTACTGCTCCGATACCCCCGCCGGGATTGTGGTTGACCGTTGTGTATTTGAAAGCGGGCAGAACAAGCTTGCTCAGAATGTTTGCGCGGGAGTCTTCCGGTTCACTGACCAAGCGCAGGTCAATGTCACCATTAATCAGCATAGGGCGCTGCATGTGGGGTTCTCCAGTTAAGGGGATTAAACAACAGCGCGCAAACGCGCCAGAATGTCTTTGATCAGGCCTTCAGTTGCAGGGCGATAGCGGCGCAGCTCAAAGTCAGCACGCTTGAAGGCACTTGCAGTTTCCTGACCAAGCTCAAGCTTGATGTGACCAAGCTCGATGGACTCAGGCTGGTTCTTATCGGTAGTGAACATCTCGGAGGCAGGCGTATAGCCAAGGATATGCCCATCCTGTTTAAGCCCGCGCAACTCACCGATTATTTCACGGATCCAGCTTTCAACCCGTGGTGCTGTCTGCTTCTTGCCCAAGTGGCGCCGGGTGATCTTCATCATCTGTGTGACGATGTAGTCAGAGCCGCGCAACTGGTGCAGCTGTGGCCACATCGCGTCGGTCTGCGCCATGTCTGTGCCAAGGAAGGTAAAGCCACCATCAGCAACCGCGCCATAAACGCCAATCTCACCTTCTGCAGCAATCGCAATATCAGCAGCAAGCAATCGCTGCCCTTCCTTGGAACCATCAAGGAAGTTAAACGGGATCTTCCGCGATAGACCGGCAAGACCAAAGATTGGTTGATTACAGATCGTCTCGAACGGCATGTTGCCGTTGTTGGTGTCGGTCCGAACAATCAAGCCAGCCACACGTGAGGCCATGGGACGGGTTACAACAGCATCCCCTTCCCAGACACGCGCAGCCACACCAACCGGCATCAAACGGCCTGATGCCATGGTTTCACGGGCGTCAATAGCGTTATCTGCACTCGTAGGGTCTACATCGACTGGTGCCACTGCAAGGATCTTGCCGATGTTAGCTTCAAGCGCAGCAACCACCGGGTTGACAGTGTCCAGATCAGGGCGCCATGCAGTTGAACCTGCGACCACAATGCCGGGTGTTGCGTTGACCGCTGAGGGGATTTCCGTGATGTTGTTGATGATGCTAACGATCGCAGCCGCACTCGCCTCAGGGGTTGCCCCCTTTTCGGTTCGCACGATTGTAACATCAGCAGCTCGATCAAGTTCATTGAGCTGATCCTGAATGCCCCGAATGTGATCCCGCAAAGGACCGGAGCCAAGAGCTGAAACCGCGTCTTTGTCGCTGGAAGAGATGCGCTTTGCTGTATCAAGCGGAAATTCCGTGTCTGAAGCATCATCAGAGCTCTCGATCACCACGACCTTTGATAGGTCGCCTTCTGAAACCGGATACGGATCATCCGATTTGTAAGAGAACTGCATGCCGATTGTGGGCGCGCTCATAGATATTTCTCCATGAAAAAACCCGCTCCGGTTATGCCGTGCGGGTGGGTTAAGTCTTAAAGGGTTTGGGGACTGGCTAGGTCAGTTCAGCCAGAGCCACAGGTAGGGTTTTACTCAGATCCCAAAGGGCGTCCTGTGACGGGTCAGGGATTGGATCAAGCTGCTGGATCTCGGCAGAGCGGGTAACGATGCCAGCGCGGTACTTAATGGCCGCGTGATAAAGCGCCTGCACCTTCTCTTGAGTTTCAAGCACCAGCAAAACGCCTTCGGCTGTACATGCTTTCACTTGGGAGGCTTCCGGCAATCCCGCTCCGAACCCATCAAGCATCTCTCTGAGGCGACTGACTGACGCTTGATCTGTTTTGAACTGGTGGCCGTTGATCTGAGTACCTTGTTCAATGCGGCGCTCAGCTTCATCTGATACAATTTGACGATAAAGCTGGCTGCCATTTGAGGTGTTGTCACCTGTGACCTCCAAGCGCTCTTCATCAATCTCCTGCTGAAGCCAACCGGACCACAACGTATCTTTGGCAGAATACCAAGTGTGTGTAACGTCCTCACCAGAGATCAATAATAGCGTGGCGAGGTAGGCCTCACCACTTCGCACAACAGAGATGACATCTTCAATATCCGTAGGTTTATTGATCATTATGCGATCCTCTGGAAGTTGTAGACATAATTGCCACTGCCCCAGTCACCGGACATTCCTCGGCAAGCCCAGGTGCCAATAAGTGCAGAACCGCCTCCAGTAGTGCTGTAGTACCTCGTGTCGGTGCCAAGCCGAACGGTATATGCCTTGTTTCGCTGCAGGTAAGTGTTAGTAGGTGCAGCAACCGCAATGATTGTCCCTATGGGAAAATTCAAGTTGTTGGCGTTTGACCCTTCATAGACACTACCGATCCCAACAGCTGCTGCTTTCTCAACAAGGTTCCCTTCATGGATAGCTTCATCCTTACTGGGGCCAATGAATATTTTATCGCCGCTGACTTGCAGTGACAGGTCATTCCTGAAAATTGCCGCCACTTGTGGAGCTGTTTGGCCGTTTGGTGTCACCGCCACACGCGCTTCGGTGCCAAACTGGTCCGGACCGTGATCTTGAGTTGCCAGCCACACCAACATGCCTTTAGTCGCACCAAAGCTTCCAATCCAAGGCCGCGCACGCACAGAAGCAATTAAGTCTCCATATTTAAGATACTCAGGGTTTGCTTTTGAGCCTCTTGCGATACCCAGAACAAGCGCAGAGCCATGATCGACACCACCATACCCAAAAGCCTCCCAGCTGCCATGTCCGCCATCGACTGAGCAATACTGTCTTGCGGCAAATGTATTTGAGATATTCCATCCAGCTTTCGTTGCGATTGACGAGATAAGAGCAGCAATTTCACTGTCGTTGTCTAACAAGGCTTCTGACAGTTCTTTGAGAGTATCCAACTGTGCTTTGGTTGCACCGCCCATGACAACAGCTACCGCCGCATCGCGTGTAGCATCTAGATCACTTTGCAGGCCTGCAACACTCACCTTTTCTGCAAGTAGGTTATTTATCTCGGCAACAGAATATCCTCGACCACCAAAACCCCAGGCACCGCCAACCTTTTGCAAAACTGAGCCATCCGGAGCATCCGTCACATTAACATCGGAAAGATCATTAAGTTTATGCAGATGATCAGTCAAAGCCCGCAGCGCCAATGCCTCTGCCAGTCCATTGATCTTAGCGATCTCGTGAGAGTGCCCAGCAACAGCAAGACTTGCCAGAGTGACTGCAATCTCACCTAGGCGAGCATCAAGAGTCTGCAAGAACACATTGATTTTCTGATGATCCTCGGAGACATTTTCCGCACTGTCGAGCAGTGGCAGGTTTAAATTTAGCGTAGTTGCCATTGATCGCTCCTCCTAGATGGTCGCCACAGCGCGCAGGTCTTCCAGAACCGGCCTTGAAGCAGGGTTACCTGTGACAGTGAGCTTTACTGCCGTCTCGCTTCCAAGATCTTGAGGCAGCTCATAAGTGGCATCTACAGTGCCCAATGCATCGAGAACCTCACCTTCCTTGTAGGAGGCTTCTACAAACGTCCCTGAGTTGTCCTGCAGAAACACTTTCAAACTTGAGCCATTGGGAAGAGTGCGTTTTAGGCGAACCGGGAAGCGGTTTGCGTTACCGGTCTTGAACAAACGCCCCACGTAGTCAGCAGTTTCGGCAAGCTTGCCCGCCCGCACCTGAACACCAGGGAAGAGACGCGGGGTTGCCGTTTCCGTTCCCTTCATGATCGCGGCAATACTGACTGTTTCCTTCACCCATTCATCAAACTGCACACCGGCATAAGCCACCGTCTGGATCGTGGACCCATCGGCACGAGTAATTTCAAAAGTAACAGAACAGCCGGTTTCAGGAAGATCGACCGCAGCTGCAATCATAAGGTCAGAGCAGCGATCAAGCTCAACTTCACCCAGCTCCACGCGTTTAGTGGCTTGAGTAAATCTGGCACAATCAATACCAAATGTGAGATCTGAGCCATGTACAGGGATATATGTCGAGTTGTTTGAACTCTCGATTTCAGTTCCTACAGTGTAAGGGTTCACACCGAGGAAACTCTGATTGATCTCATCGAACTCACCCAAAGTAGCTGCGTATATCGAATGCTCATTGTCCGGTGTAATAGCAATCACCGCATACTCTCTCGTTGAGAGTATGTACGGCAACCCCGGAAACGGGCACGGCGTTGGCTTATTCAGTTCTACTAAGGACATATCAATCTCAGCCTGAGCCAAAATCTCATCTGTCGGATAGCCTGCCCCATTGGTTGCTCGAAGTTCTACGATTACAGGTGTTTTAGGATTCCCCTTTCTGCAAAACCAAAGCGTTGCTTGCGCAATATGGCGATTACCCGCAGGAATATTGAAGGTTTGTCCTCTTGGATCGCGATTTTGAGTGCGTTCACTCCTCTCTCGCCGAACTCTTACAATCTGAGGCGGCGGTGGCGGCGGTGGAACGACAACAAGTGTTGTCACCCGTTGCATGGTTTGAATGGTGACCTTGCCATCGCCAACGAATTGCGCAAAGGCCTCTGAGCCACCAACACCGTAGGCCTCAACTTGCTTCTCTCCAACGGCATGTTTGCGCGCCGGGATGTTGAGGATGAGCGTCATAAGTCCATCATCATCGGCAGCCGGTTTGGGAACTGGTGTCATATCCACATTATCAAATAAGATACGATCAAGAATTTCACCTCCACCGAAGCCTTCAATGCTTACCGTGATTTCAATGGTCCGCAAAAACTTTGCATTCTCTTCGGCAATGCCAACCACTTGTTGCTCTGTTGTTGTGGACGCCGTTGGACCAAACACTTCATGGGTTACATCTGAATCCCAAACCTCATCAACATCCGTCCAGAAATCTTGGGCCGGATCCAGTGACATTTTTGCTGGGAATGGGTCATGGTTGGCAAATCGGTTGACCAGCTTGCAGGTATTGCGCAAGGGCTGATCAATCACATTTTCCAGCTCATAAGGGAGCATTTCAACAGCGTTAGAGTTCAGATTATGGATCGTGACATCCAATGGCAGGGTGAGCATGCCATTGCGGGTGGCCGCATTCTGATTAACACCCGGATCTCGCCAACGGTCATCTGTAAAGGGGTCAATAAAAATGCCTCTTTTGGCCGCGGGCTCCTTATCATGGATATCAAGCTGCAAGCGATTTAAGGCAATCAGATCTAGTGCATCATTGAGCCGGTCCAAGGCTACTTGGATCTGATCATAAGTGACATTGTGAGTGCCATCGTTTTTAACACGAGGCAGCCCATCAAAGTCATTGTAAACTGTCGCCAGTTTCAAGAGGTTGCCCGGAACTTCGGGCACAATAGCGCGCGCTGCTGAAAGCCCTTCATGGTACACTGCTGCGCCTGCCTGATCGAGACAGACCAGATCCACGCGAGGCAGTTTCCGAGTGTAGATGATTACCACCTCCCCACCTTTTCGGCCTCCAGACAACTCAAAATCATGTGCGGTTGGGTTTTGAGGGACAACCGAGTCCCGATAACGATACTTGCAGGTGTATGTGGAACCGGGGGACGGCTCATCCCCTGCCAGCGACCAATCGACTTTATCGGCGGTGAGCTGATAGTCGGCGCTCTTCGTAAAGGTTTTAGAGCCCTGCTTGATCTCAACAAGCTCCTTTACACTATCATTTTCAAGCCCATCAGAACCGTTGAGTATCTGTTCTCGTGTGACGACTTCTGTGATTTCTTTTTCAAGCGAAATGTTAACGATTGTATCAATTGGCCCGTAATGCACTCGGAAGCGCTGGGTTTCATTTTGCTGCACCGTGTAGGTGTGCTGCTCACCATCGATCTGGAAAGTGTCCCACTTCTCTTCCACCTCAAGGCGCAGCGCGTATTGACGTGGACGCTTAAAGCCTTTGATATTGCCGGTGCCAGCAGCGATGGAAAAGACCACATTGCCGTCAGATTTCTCAATTGCAGTAACGCGGCAACCCTCGTCAATGTAGTTGCCATTTGCTCCAAAATCCTGCGCAGCAGACACTTGTGCTACTTGGCTCATTTCTGCCGGTGGAGTCTGGTCCAATGGGGTGCCCTTGACCAGATTGTAAACCGGATAGAGCTGACCATCCGCACCATCTCCGGCATAGCCCCAAACAAGACGGGTCACGATCTTTGACGCACCTTGCTCGCCTTCGGCTTCTGTGCCGGGTTTTAGGCCCGCAAGTGTTGGATCATCTTCAGAGTTAATCACAGTGGAGCTGACACGCACGCCAACCACAAGATCACCTGTCAGGTCCACACCTTCCAAAACAGCAGCATCAACCGGACGCACGTCCCCTGCGATGTAAACAGTCCCTGCACCAAGCAGAATTCGGCTGCCTTCACGATCAATCTCAATGGCCGCGCCGGACTTGCGGTCACCATCACGGGAGACAGTGTTGCCGATACGAGTAGACTGGCCACGCGCAATACCAAACGCATCATTGAGATCCGTTCCGGTGATAAAGACGCCTTCAGGCCATACAGAGGCGGAATCGTTCTGGCGCGCAGGCGTGCGATCAAACGCGCCTTGCACGAGTGGATGTTCAAAAGCCATTAGGATGGTCCTTATGCGAAGCTCAGGAGAACCTTCACGCGGGTGCGCTTGGTGAGCCGCAATTCAGTTGTAAGCGCCTGCGAGCAAACAGCTGCAAACGGTGTTTCGATCTGGTCAGGAAGAAGCCAGCGCTTTCCTTGTGGCTGGTCCGGCTTTGGTGTGGCTCCGAACAGCAGAGCAACAGAGGCGCAGTCTTCGCCTGCCCCTTCGCCAAATCCGGTGAGCGCCTCCACATAGACACGCTGCCCTTGATCGTGCGGAGTGATCTGCTCTGCGCCGACCTTGTAAGTGGAGCCGGGCGCAACCTGATGCAGTGCCTTAAAACGCCTTGCCCCGATCATGGAGCCATCGGCACGATAAAAGCCCATATAGCCGCCCAGCAACGCTGTTTGGCGGGCCATGACGCGAAGCTTCGCCCCACCCCCCAAATCCTGCCATGAGGTTTCAATCTCGCTCCATGGCGCTGCCAGCTCGTCCCAAGTCACACCACCTGAAGAGATATCGATGTAAACACCGATTTCCTGCTTTTCAGCATCTGTAAGCGCTCTTTGAAACTCATGCGTGGTGCCAAAGCTCCACTTGGTTGGAACGTCACCGACCTTTGCGCCGGAGTGCGACGATAGAAGCGCATTTCCAAGCTTGGAATAAGACAACTCAGCAGCGCGAATGTCATAGCCGTTGAACGCCCGCATCACCTTGGTGCGCCGGGAAACGGAAAGACCAACGATCCCGGCAATGCGAGGTAAATCCTCTTCACTGTGCGGGAGCCGGTCAAGTGCCAGCTGGTCCCAATGCCATTTGCGCCGCCTGCTTGGCGCCTGCTCCAAGAGCCCGCCATAGTCTATAAAGCCTAGCCCCTTATAGACCGCAGCCTCAAAGCCGCGAATGCGCAGCCATTCAAGGCCCACATCATAGAGCTGATAGATGTTATCTACGTAGGGGCTCAGGATACCAAGCCCAGTTTCCTGAATGAGGTGCGGCATGATACGTGGCTGCGGATTGGCCCACTTCATGCCGAAATTGTCATAGTGCTGGCGGACCTGCTGAAGCGCTTCATGATTGGCCTCGGAGATCGCCTGCATCCATGGAGTGGCGCCAGCTGGCAAAAGTGTTTCTGTCATCGCCCGCGCCCCATGGAACTGATTGAAATCGTGCCAAGCGCAATAGCTTCATTGGGATCAGCCACAACGTCAGTAAATGGCGCGTCAACAATCACGTTGTTGATCCCATCGCCCATGGCCGTGTTGATCAGCCAAGCGCGGGTGAGATCGAGTCCGAGGCGGTCTTCAGCCTCCCAAGCAGCCCGCAGTTTTGTCTCCAATGTCTCTAAGGCTGAGTTGCGTGCATGCTCTTCAAGCTGAACCTTCAAAGCCACATCAATGGTCTTGGTGACAGCAGACACCACACTGAAACGATCTGAAGTGACTTTGTTGGTTGGCAAGTTCAGATGTGCCAGGACGGTTTCAAGTAGTTCATCGCTTGCATGGCCACCGGGAACAGCTGAGAGAATGCCCACATGGAGTGTCGGATCAACTCCGTCATCCCAGATTGCAACGCCCTTCACATCCAAATGCGCGTCCATTGCAAGCGCCTTGTAACGCTCCTCAGGACCACCGCCAGAACGCCCGACAATGTGAAGCTTGATGCGCGTCTTAAAGCGCTCATCGTCTTCCCCTTGCATGCGTGTGACACCATAAAAGGTCGCCAATACATCAAGCGCCACGCCGTAGGAATAATCCACGAAGTAGAGAACGAACTTCTCATTCCCCAGCTGCAGAAGATAGACGACCAGATAAACCAGTTCCTCTTGCAGAATTTTAGCCGGATCTGTTTCAAGTTCGCCAACGGTCCAAGGGATGCCTGCTGCTTCAAACTTGGTTTTCAGGCGGTCAAGCGAGGCTGCAAGGATGGCCTCATAGTCGATATTCTCAATCAACTCTGGTGGCGGAAGCTTGGTCTGGGCCATATGGATCAACTTTCCAGTGTTTGCACCTTCCCATCCCGAAAGAACAGGCCGAAGGAAACAGAACGTTCAACGGTAAAATCTGGTGGTGAAAGGTGCGCTTTCGGGCGAAAGTCTGCCTCAATAGTTAGGCCGACAGCCCCCAAGCGAACTTGCTCTACAGAGCCTTGCGGAGTCAGACGCCGGACCTTGAACCGGGGCTCCCAGCGATCAATTGCAACCGCAATCAGCTGCATGAAGACAGCAAAACGCTTTGGTGAAAGCTTCTTACCCAAAATCTCTACAAAGCCCGCGCCGAATTGCCTGCGCATCACCCGAGAGTAAAGCCGGGTGCCTAGGGTGACTTCCACGCCTTGGAGTGCTGATTGCAGGTTAGAGATCGGCTGCCCTGTGTGCCTGCAAATCCCCGCCATATCAGGCCTCTGGCTTTGCAGGAGCTTTACTGCGCCGCTTGCGCGGTGCTGGTGGGGTGCCGTTTTCGCCGTCATCAAGGCTGGCAACACCTATTTCAACGTAATAGGCAGCCGCCTGCTCTGTCATTTCGACAATGCGATCCTCAGGCACACGCGCACCATCAACGGTGTCCGCACCTTCGCGGATCCGGTATCTCTTCTTTGTCATGTCTGGAGTCCTTAGTTGGGGCCTTTGGTGTTAGCTGGTCCCGGCGAAATGCCGCCGTGTGTGTGGGTAGAGCCGACGTTCTTACTATTGTGCGTAACCTTGCCGCCTTGAGTATCAACACCATCGCCGCTGATTATATGTGTCACGCCGCCCACGGTGATTTCGATACTGTTCTCCGCTGAGATCTGGAGCTTGCCGCCTTTGATCTGGATACGCACGCCCGCATCTTGAAAAACATTGGCTTCCATATCGGTATTGGGCGTTTCGTGGTCGTTGCTATAGCCGCCTGGCAGCAGTATTCCTTGCCGGGGATCGCCGTTTGGATTGAGCGTCCCCACCATCTGCCCGACCTTTAGCGGAATGGAAGTTTTAGAGGTTTCCGGATGCGGTTTCCAAGGTGAGAGATAAGGGGCGCCCTCTTCATCCTCTCCCAGTTTGATCCGGTAGCCCTTATCCGGATCGATATCATGTACCGGCCCGACCTGTATCATCTCAGAAATAACAGACCTCAAGGTTTCCAGTTCAGCCTGCTGCTGAGTGAGCAGCTCGGCGATTACCTCCCACTCGCTATCCATCTTGTGCGACCTCATTGAGCCCGAGCGTTTGGATCTGGTCTGGATGCATGCCGTTTTCCATTCTGAACACATCAAGCGGAGGCGCATCCGGCTCTAAGGCAGCGCGCATTAAGTCAGCTTTAGCGGCTATGCTTGGATCATCACTGGCCTGCATGAGCTCAAATAGTTCCCCGAATGGGTTTGAGAGCACTTCAGCGCCGGTTCTTGGCTCTTCTAAAAGCATGCACTTGAGCTCAAACTGGTGAGCCGCGAGCCGCAATCCATCTTGTTCATTTGCAATACGACCCTTTTTGAAGCTGGTCACACCTATCAAAAGCTCTCGGAACATCTTCACATATGGATCTCTGGTATCTGATAGTGCGTTGAGGATCTCGCGGCCAATAAGATCAAGTTTGAACTCCATATTGGCATCAGTAACCGGAATATCCTGCACGATGACAGCTTCGCCTGTTTCATTATCTTTGACGGACATAGAAGAGGTGATGCCCCACTCGAAATAGATTTTGGTGTCGGCTTGGCCGAGCAACTCCAGACTATTGCCCCTCGCCTGCATGTCTGCCTCATCTGTATAGACAGTCAAAAAAGGTTGGTCTTGGCTCGTTTCTGGCAGACCATCCTCATTGAAGTTGAGCGCACCAAAAGCCGAGTCCTGAACGTTCTCGCCGACACTTGTCTTGCCCTTCAGAGCTTCGCAAAGGCAGTATCGTGCAGCAATCCTAACTAGGCTCATGCTTCCCCCAATTCCAAAACAATGCGCAGCTGATCGCGATAGTTAGCGTGCAGCACGTCAAACCAAGGCATCCCATCACGGGTAATTGCTCTGATGGTATCGCCCTTTTTGATTTCCGGGCCGGTGTAAAGCGACTTTGCGATATGCAATTGAGTCTTTGCTGAGTTGACGCGGCCACGCCACTTCAAAGCGTCACCACCACTCAAGTTGGTGTTGCGTACATTGCCTACTCTCAAAATCGCTTGGATTGTCGTGTTTCCGCGTGATTGGTCCTGTCTGCCATCCTGCAAAAACTTGAGCTCAATAGCTTCCGCCCATCGTTCATCTGCGGCCTTCACTACTTTCTCAAAATGTTTCTTTGTTTCAGGTGTCATAGCTTGGCCTCACAAAAGGAAAAGGCGCGAGTTTCCCCGCGCCTTTGTTTTACTGTGCTTCGGCGGCTTCAATAGCCGCTTGGTACTCTTCGACGGTCCAGTCTTCGTCCGGCGTAATGCCAAGCTCTTTGGCTTTGGTGTCGAGTTCGTCAAACTGAGCCCGAACCAGATCGCGAACGTTGTCACGTAGGGTTTCAAGACCAATGTTTTTAGGCGGACGGTAATCAAGCTTTTCAGCTTCTTCACGCAACGCGTCCATGCTCATGGCGCTGTAAGCATCTTCGCCGCCCTCATCGGCAACTGGCTCGGTGTCTGGTTCGTCTGCTTTATAGGCAAGACCATCATCGATCAGGCTTGTTGCATAAGAAACCGGAACCTCAACGGCTTCACCGGGTTCAATCGTGACGACGCCGCCCTCACCTACGACCTCTCCGGGGATCATGAGCCCAGAGAGGTTTGCAATCCACATAGTTTTAGTCATGGAGCACCCCCCTTACTGGCCCGGTGTATAGTTTTGAAGACGGATTTTACGCAGAACACTGGGGTTGGTGCAGAGGGACATGGCGTTCATCTGCACTTCAATGGAGCGCCCTTTATCGTTTGGATCCTTGAACTGTCGAAGGTAAAGCGGCAGGCCTTCGGAGTTCACCGTATCTTCGTAGTCAGCGGGACCGAAACGAGTGATAAACAAATCAGGCACGCCAAACGGAACAATGCGAGCCTCATTGTGGGCAATATAGGTGCCCCCACCGGCTTCTCTCGCTTTACGGCCCTGTTTGTAGCGTTCAAACTTGAAGCCACCGAAATCGAACTTATCCGGGGCTGCGTTCCGCAACTTCCCTGCAGAAGAGGTGTTGAGGAAAGTCTCGCGAACTTCAGGACGGTTCCAGATCCATTCATGAAAATTTCGACCAGAGAACACATGCATATGCCCGTATGCCCGATCAAGGTCATCTTCAATGCCATACAGCGCATGCATCAAGAAAGAGCCAAGGCTCAGATCTGCGTCTTCATGATCGAGGTCAAGCGGAGCTGGGATTGCATAGCCAAACTTGGCATAGAGGTTCGCCAGCGTTTTGCCATTGCGGGTCAGAACGATGCCGTTCAGTGCACCCATGCGTTGGTGTTCCAGCGTATTATCAAGGTCGCGGGTATGTTTGCGCCCCTTCTTCACAACGCGTTCCTGAAGCCGCTCCAACTGATCATTTGTCCCGGTTCTACGAACGTTCTGGATTTCGTCAGCTGAGATATGATCATTGCGCTCGTAATGAGGGATCTTGAAGGACTCGAGGGTGCGCTCTTCATCCCCGGTTGTTTCCCCAGGTCCACCACGAGCGGTTGGCTCGACTAGCTGCAGGTCGTTGCCTTCCCGTTCAATGTCGATGTAAGTGGTGTCCACCCCATCTTCTTCGAACAGGCCGGACTTGCCGATCTGATCAGGAACCGAAGGTTCTTCATTGATGGCAAGCGTAAGGTTGTGAACGCTAAAGCGGTCGTCATCCCAGATATCAGGCATTTAAGTCTCACATATTTTTGAAAGAAAGGGGTTGGTTGGCCGTTAGCGTGTGATCAGCCCGACCGCTTTTAACTCAGCGAGCTTTGCGGCTACTTTGTCGGCATCATCCACCGTCGAATGGAAGTTCAACATGACTTCCTTTACTTCGGCATCCCGACCCAAAACCACTGCTTCGACATCCTGAGACGTAGCATCAACAGCGTTAGCGAGAACCGCTTTTGCCGTTTCTGAACCATCAGCACCTGTTGCCGGGGACGGAACATACTTTTGGGAATCGGTCTGCTTTCCGACCACAGTGGCAGCCGCTACCACACCTGAGCCAGCCGCAATGGTCACAGTCTCGCGAGAGCGGTTGCCGCTTGCTTCGGAAAGTAGAAAAGACCAGTCACGCTGGCGCATTTTCGTTGACATGCAAAACTCCATAAAAAAAGGCCGCGTATGCGACCTGCTTAAGCTTTGTTGCGGGTGAAGAAGGCTTAAGAGGCCATCAACTCACGACGTTTTTTGTAAATAGAACCAGCACTCATCGTCGGCTGTTGTGGCTTGTCAGTGCTGTCCAGACCTGCACCCGTCTGTCGCAAATTGTTGTATTCGCTCTGCGATGGGTTGTTGTTGGGGGCTGGCTCGTTGTCTTCCATCAAGTCAAACTTCGCTTTGATCTGTTCAAAATCCATGCCATCGGCCATGAAGGATTCTGCAAGCTTTGGCTGCTTCTGCGCCTGCGGGAGTTCCATCACTTGCTTTTGCAACTTCATGTAGGTTTCGACGCCTTCCTTGACGCCATCGGCTTTGCCCTTAGCTTCCGCATCAGCCACCATCTGAGCAATTTCTTCATCAGTCTTTGGCATTTTCGTCTGTTCCTCTTGGGTTGGGGTTGTCTGCTCAGGCTCCTTGCCCCACTTGTTCGTGCGGGTCATAGTCACCAGCTCTTTTGGAGCTTTCGAGTATTGGGTGTAATCAAACGGCGGGCACATAAGCGAGTTCGTGCTGCCATCGTGAGTTGTTGCAAAACCAGCGATGACCGCCTCTTCACCCATCATCCACGTTTCAGCCTCCATGATCTCTCGGGCTTCTTCCGTAGTCTTGCCGGATGCTTTAGCGTAAAGCTTTGCATACTCATCAGCCTGCATGTCGAGCAGAGCCGCACCTTCTTTGAGATCTCGCGCAGTGCCCCAAACGCCAGAGGATGGATCATGGATCATCATCTGAGCACCAGCTTTCATGATACGAACATCTGCGCCCATTGCGATGAGTGAAGCAGCTGAAGCTGACATTGCATCAATCTGAACTGTAACCTGGCCGTCATGGGCTTTGAGAGCGTTGTAGATGGCTATAGCAGTGATCGGATCACCACCACCTGAGTTCATTCGAACAGTTACGTCCTTTTCACGCCCGTGCTCTGCGAGTGCCTCAATGACCTGCAGCGCGGTAAAGAACTCTTCGTACCAGTCGAGCCCAACAGCCCCATACATGAAGATTTGCCCGTCTCGATAAATTCCCATGTGTTCCTCTAAGCTCTCACACGGGCAGCAAAGCGCCTACGCTTAAGCTTGCCCTTTTGGATTTCACACTGTGCTCTGGCGTAATCGCGGTCCTTCTCAATCCGGTTGAGATCAGCGTTACGATATTTGATGAAATCCTCACCAAAGCGGCTTTCTGTGACCTGTTCACCATCGCGAACAGTCTCATAAATTGTCTGAAGCTTCTCGACTTCAGCGCACCAGTCTTTGCCCATACAAAGACCTTTCATGTTTTGATCTGAAGGAATCGTGTTACCTCTTTGCTCGGTTGCAAAGGAGCGTACTCATGTCTGAAGTTACTGGAGTAGAAAGCAAAAGAAGTTTCTTGCTCAACTCATCAACTGCTTTGATGGTTTTCGTAGGTGTTTTTATCGCAATTGTTCTTCTATGGGTTGCAAACGCTTACTTTGCTTTGACCGGCGAGTTACCCTTTGATCTCTTTAATGTTTCAATGACTGAACCAAACTTCGGGGCAACTGAGCAAGTTTCTGTTGCGCAGAGCGAGCGTGGCCCAGTGGGAGATAGTTTTGGTATCATCAACTCCCTCTTCTCCGGTATGGCATTCGTAGGTCTGGTCTACGCAATTTTGTTGCAACGGCAAGAACTGCATCTAGTAAAAGAAGAACGAGATGACACTCGCTCAATATTGCGACATCAACAGGCTAATCTTGACGAGCAAAATAAAGTTACGAAGAAGCAGGCTTTCGAGACTACGTTTTTCAATCTACTAAGTTTAGTTTCAACTAGTCGCGCTGGGATTATGATGCCCGGTAAGTTTGAAGTCAGTGGAGAGCGGGCTCTAAGCAATTATGCTGCGAATGCAGAAAGAACTTATAGTAAGCAAGGTGCTAAAAGTGCTCTGGCTGATTACAGGAACTCTGATCCCTATAAAATTACTACCACTCACATAAACCTTTTTGTAAGCGCTGCACTGCTGTTGGAAGAGTACAATTTGGATGAGCAAGGTATTTACATCAACATACTCTGCGACTCCATCTCTCCGTCTGAGCAGATACTTTTAGCATTTGAAGCTTACTCACCGGGACGGGACATGATGGCCTCGATCATTGCAGACCATGGATTATTGAACGAAGCTAAAAGTGTAACTCTTGAAAGACTTTTGCGTGAATTTGAGGCTGTTAGGTTTCCTTAACGACTTTACTCCTTTGTGAGTCACCACCTTGCACTTTTACAGAAGGATGGAGGCGCCCCTCTTTTTCAAACTCCTTCACTTCTTCGCTGATCTCTCTTTGAACTTCGTCATAGTCAACACCATCAGCAGCACATTCGCGGCGAACAGAGGTCACACCGTTTTCAAGCCGCTTCTTGCGCGCGCTTTCCTTCTTGTCATCATCGGCGGTTGGCTGAGCCGGTCCTAAAACATCAACCTGGCTCACATGCTCCCGGTTGGCCCGAAATGCCGCATATCCGCCTTTGAATGGGATGCGTCCTTCTGCAATTTCTTCATCCAACCAGTTGGCGAACGTCACTTTTGTAAGCGGTGCTACCACGCGATCGCGCCGACGAGTTACAATCGGCCAGATGGTCGCATACTCCATTCTGACTGAGCTGTAAGTTGCGCCGGTGTGATCCATGGTGACGGATGAAGCTGTTGCCCCGATCCGTCGCGCAACTTCTCTTAGAAGGTTCTGGAAGAAGGAAACATAGTGCGGGTTTGGCGTTTTGCTTGAGTGAAGCTCAAACTCTTCTCCCGGTGCTAGATGGTTGACCCTCACTCCATCTGAAAGGTTGATTGTTCCTTCCTGAAGGGCCTCAAGGCGTGACCGCCATAGGTTTGCAAGATCTTCGCCGATATCTTCGTTGTCACTTCCATCAAGCGCCTGAAATGCTTGAAAGATATCTTCAGAGGCATCGGGACTTTTGACTGTAGCCGCCATGATCGCCTGCGCGAGTGCGGTAGCAAGCGTCGCGTTTCCCAGCTGCTCCTGAAAGCTCATATTGTTCAGAACTGCGGTCATCAGAGGGACTCCGCGAGAGGCGTCAGGGTTCTCTGAACGATCCATTAGCTGCACTACTTGACACAAACCGAGACCATCAAAGGCGTCCACATCGTGATCGACTAACCCGCCTATTTTGCCTTTGCGCTGGAACCTGTACTTCAGGTGTCGCCCGTTATCATCCTTGAAGATGCCATCTTCTAAGCCAATTAACTGGCTTGTTTCCCACTTCAGTTTATGGGGTGAAACGAGCGAAACCTTAGTGCCGGTCCTAATGCCATACTTCTTCCGCTCCGCAGGAGACATAAAGCTGAAAACGCCATATGCCTCACCTTTAGTTGCGTAGATCCGGCAAACACCATCATCCATTTCAGCAAGCTTCTTCTGGCCCGCTAGATCCACTTCAAGAGGGTTGTTTGCGTATGCGCGGAACTCCTTTTCAACGAGCTCTGCAAACTCTTTCTCTTCCTTCTTGTCATACCCGAGTTTTGAGAGGTCTGGCTTATAGTTGATCTTGAGCCCTTCCCCGATTGTATCAGTGATGACCTGATCAACTGCACCGGCGATCCATCCGCTGTTGTGCATGAAGTCAGTCGCAAGGGCAGAAGCCCGCGCCGCCGCCGCTCTCACATCCTCGGACCCTGAGCGGATCGGGGCGGAGCGCTTTGCCAACACGCCAGATGGATCGCCCCCAAGATAGCGCATTGTCGAGCGGGGGGTGCTCGTCAAGCGTGCGCTAGTCTTCGCGAGCTGCCGGGTATTGGCAGGCACGCGGACACGAGGTCGCGTCAAACCTTTGCCTGTCATTGAAATCTTCTCCGAAACTTGTTCTTCGAGCGGGGCGCCTTAGGTGCTGGTCGAGTAGTCCCACGACTGGCCTTGATTGGCGCTTCGGGTCTACTCGTCTGTTTGGGTTCCTTAGGCTCGTTCGGCAACGCCGGTTTAGGTAGGCTCTGTTTACCGCCCGGTTTACTGATCAAACGATCAGGTAGTGATAGACGCGCGGCAGCTGCATAAACCTTGCAGTCCCACGCTTCGTTGCGGATACCGTCTTCCTTAGGCTCCCAGCACCTAACAGACTTACCTGCATGCTCTTTGATAATCGCTTGCTCAGCAGTCATTTGAGCGAAGTAGTCGGCAGGTAAATCATCACAAGGGAAATGCGTTGCGTTCGGTGTTGGCCCACCGTCTTCAGGCAACAGAACCCCGAGCTGCAAGGCGATCAAATCCTTTGCGGTATCAACACCCACAATGTAGACATGCTCACCGGAATTCTTGGTTCGTGACGGTGTTTTAGGCCAGATCTGACGGTGCCCCGCATTGTTCCCTTTACCCTTGATTGCGTAGATACGGCGATGTTTCCGTTTCGCACAAAATGATTGCACGATGGCTGCCCTGTGGCCTTGAGAGTCAATGCAAGTCGCCTTGACTGAGAGCCGCTTCCCATCCTCGCGGTGGTAGACTCTACGTAACTCTCTGTCGAACTCATCCCAGACCCGCTTGCCTGCTGTATCGCCATCCAGAACTATATGCCGGATGACCCAGTTTTCATCGTCAAGGCCATAACCAACCACAGTCATTTCAATGCGGTCGTCTTGCGTGTCTGCCCCTACAACAAGCAGGCGCACACCTTCTGGTATCGCTTCATGGGTGTAGTTCTCCACCCGCTCAGCCAGACCTTCAGCGCTCAATGCCAGCTTGATACCTTTCACGACCTCTGCAAGGGCGGTGTTGGTCCATTTGCGCAGCATTAAAGGTTTTTTGTAGGAGTTGAGGAACTCCTTCACGACATCAAAAAGGGAATGCCTCGTTGAATAGAGCTTGGATACATGGAAGCCTGCATGCCCTTCATAGTGCGAAACTTTTTTGCATTCGGGACAGTGTGAGCGGCCTTGCTCATCCCAGTGTCCTGCGCCACTCCAATCGAGTGGCTTATGTGTCTTTCCGCAGCACGTGAAAGGCTTTGTCTGCCTCCACCCAAAATCCGGTTCATCAGCAATGCTCAGCAGCGCTAACTTACGCTCCTTCTCACTCCATCCAGCACCACACTTTGAGCAAAAGTACTCGGCGGTATTTGAAAGATGGTTGCCGTTGTCGTCTTTGTCCCACTGAACTGTTTCGCGGGACCAATAAAGAACTTGCTCTTCATCGCAATGAGGGCAACGAACAAAGCACTTCCGCTGATCGCTGGCCATGTACTCATGATAGATTTTCGATGTTTCTTCGTCTGAAGGTGAGCACACTCGGACATTCAGGCGACGCTTGTTAAAGGTTGATGATCGCTCCTCACCCAATGCCAAAGGGTCACCCATTCCGCCTGCGTCGGCGGGGTAAAGGTCAACCTCATCAGCGAGGGTAATGCGCTTAGGGCGTGATGCCAGATCGTTTGGCGAATTAGCGCCCACAAAATCCAACGCTCCGCCTGGGTACTCTTTGTGATCAAGTGTTGTGCCAGAGTCTCTCGACTTGGCGTCTGGTATCAACTCTCTCAGGACTGGTGTTGTATCGACGGTTTTCTGAAAGCGTTCCTTCGAAAAGGAAACAGCAAGCTTTTGCGTAGGCTGCACAAACAATATGGGCGATGGGTCTTGGTGTATGTGGTAACCCGCAACGTTCTGGAGGAACTCAGTCTTCATCAGCTGAGTGCACGCCATAGCGGTGAGAACCTGCGTATCCTTCTCTGTAACTGCCATCATGGGACCAATCGAAACGGGAACACGCCTTGTCTTCCAGCGCCCCGGATTGGCTGTGTTCTCGCGCGCTACATAGCGGTACTCATCTGCCCACTCTACGAGGTTAAGTCGTGGTGGTGGCTTGAGATCGCGCTGCCTACATTCTGCAAACACATCATCAATTCGCTCACCAGCTATCGTCCGCCAATGCTTCAAGGATTTCACTCACTTTTGAAGAGAGGATCTCCTCAATGTCTGGAGCCTCAAGAAGTTCAAGATCAGCTGAGATTTCACCCGGCATTGCCACAAAGTTTGCTCGGATCTCAGCGTATTCCTTTGTCAATTTCTCCTTGACGATATCTATCGGGATTGCTGTTTTGCGCAGCAGCTCAAGTTCAATTTCGGCTGTCTCCGCTTTGGCGTTGTCCCTGCGGATTGCTGCTCGCTCTCGTTCAGGTATCTTGTCTTCGGAAAGAGAGGAGCGGATGAACGTCTCTCGCCACGCGAACACCTCAGCTGTGTTGAAGAGTTTAGGCTTCCCCTTGCCTTCATCAGAGTGAACCGGGCATCCCTTCACCATCCAATTTCGGAGCGTTTGACGCGTGATCCCATAGAGATCTGCAAGCTCTAACTGGTTTACAATTTTGCCCGACATGCAGCTGTGAACCTCAAAACGTGACGATTTTACATGTTCGCGCACGTTTTAAAGTTGCGGAACATTGATTCTATTGGATTTTTTGGGATCGATCGTAAGGAAAACGTGACAAGTAAAACGGCGGTTTTTGAAATTAAAACGCGCCATAATGCGGGCTTCGCAGCCGCAGCAAACTGAAAAAATCGAAATACGGTCCCTAGACCGGGGGGGGGGGGTATGCATCGCGCATGCCTTTTGCCGCGCCTCGTGCCCCTAGCCTGCCCCTGCGAATCCAACTATTGGAAGTCGTATGAACAGTCGGACATTCTTTCTTCTCAGCCTTTGCCTATTTTGCGCAGTCCTCATCGTCATCCCATTTTGGGCACAGTATTTTAAGGTGACCGGTGTTGATGGACGAGTGATCGAGTGGCTGCAAGTCTTGGCAGGCTTCTCTGCTTTGGCAATAGGTGCTGTCACACTCTACTTTGTGACCATCCAGCTCACTAAGGCTGATGACCAGCTGACAAAAGCAAACGAACAGCTTGTGAAGGCAGATTTGCAGATCTCTCTAGCACACAAGCAGCTCGAACTTGCTGATGCTCAACTTGCACTCGCCCGCAAAGACAGTGCCATACTAACTCTTCAGCTCAGAGCTGCGGCATTTGCCGCTGTGGAAACAGAAATAGCACTCATGGAGAAAGTCTTTCAGTTGCTCAATGATGCACGAATTGAGGGAATTGCGAGTGCCTTCCAAAAAATGAATGAAGAAAACGCACACCCGAGCGTTGTCGACATTTGGGATCAACGCATTCGAAAGAATAGTAGAGGCCTCACCCCAGAGTTTGCTGCTCTACATGAGCAAATCACAAACAATGTCGAGCCCGCCATCGCTCACCTCTCCGATATCTTATATGCCGATAGAGAAGAGTTTGTTCATCAGTTCCATATGCTGTCTATCTATATTCGGTCCATATCTAAAGGCCCGCTTGATAGCCATGATCACGAGCTAGAAGATAGGGTACAAACGACGGCAGCCAATTATTACAACGTTATTGTATGCATTGGAGAGGCCTACAAGAGTCATTTGGAAGACGCGAAGAGAGCAATCGAGCTGCCAATTCCTACATCTGAGCGTCCCCCATCTATAATGCCAAGATACGAGTAATCTCCGCTTCCATTGCCGGGGCAAAGGAGCGGGTTGCGTTGTCGTACTGGGCTTTTGATGGGCCTATTACCATTTCATCCGGAATGCGGACGCTACTCTTGAGGCTATGGAAGCCCCTGTACCAACGCTTACCAACGTTGAGGTTAGCCCGGAAGACTGCCCCGCCCAGGTTCAAAGTTTTACGACCCGGGAAGCGCCCGCCCTTCATGAATGCCTTTTCCAGATAGAGCCGCTGGCCTCTTGGGCGTGCTACAACACCGCCCCGCTTCAACTCTCTTGGCTTGAAGTGCTTCAGGCTGATGAAACCGCCCTTGGCTGTCAGCACATAAGACAGGCTGGCAGCGTTGCCCTTATAGCTCGCGCTCGCCCTCTTGGGCTTCCCCAGAGCCTTCCTGATTGTACGGGATGGCAAGCCGGTCTGCTTTGGAAGCGTCTTCAGTACGCCCCTACGCAGCTTGGTGCCCGTTTTGTTGATGACCTTTCTATAGGCGCGCTCTGCTGTCTTCCTGTTCCCTATACGTTCAACAGCCTTCTCGAACCTTATAAAGTTGTCGTCTAATTTGAGCGTAAATGGTGCCAATTGGATGCTCCGCATCTAAATTATTAGTTCTCAGCCATACACCGAAGGAAAACATGTATATTTATGTAGAATTATTGATTCACTCACGGAGTTCTAAATGACCGCTGAGATCGCAATACTAAATAAATCATGCGTTGCTTTAGCTGCAGACAGCACCGTCTCCTTTGGCCCGTATAAGACATTCAATTCTGCTGAAAAGCTATTTGAGTTTAGTGAAAAACAACCTCTAGCTGTTATGATTTACAATGCAGCTAGTTTTCTTGATTGCCCTATCGAGCTCTTGATCAAAGATTACCGTTCCAAAAACGATCAGTTGTTCAATTCAGTTGAAGAGGCAGCAGAAGACTTTCTTTCTCACCTTACCGAATATGGCCAAACCGTCTCAGATGCAGTTCGAACAAGCAATTTGATTAACCTTTGCCGTGATGTGCTCAACGTTATCGAAGCTAAACTACAAAAAAGAATATCTGCTATATCGATGAAAAGGGAAATGGACAGCTTCACAACCGATGAGTTTCAAGATGTGGTCAGGGAAATCCTCGCAACAATTGGAGCCGGGTTGGGTTTCAACGCTGCTAACTTTAATTACGCGCCGACTGACCAAGACGTTTTTGATAAGGAGAGAGAAGAGGCCGACAAAATAATACACGATTATATAGAGAGTTACACAAAGCACTATAGCAATGTGAGAATTCAGGGCGAATTGATTAAAGAGATAGTTGATCTACTTTTCTTCTACGCCACGACGAAAGTTCCTTCCGCATTTACTGGAATAGTTGTGGCTGGGTACGGAGAGAACGACATGTTTCCTTCGCTTTGTAGTTACGCGGTTTCTGGCATGTTAGGGGGTAATCTAGTTTTCCAAAATCAAGACAATTGCAAAATCGACAGGGACAACTTCCCCTCCGCTATTATCCCCTTTGCACAAAAAGAAATGGTATCTAGGTTCCTAACTGGCGTTGATGATGAATTTATTGATCAAACAAACACTTACCTGAATGAAATATTGGGTGAGTTAAATAGAGAGATTATTGACTTTCTTGAATACGAAACCTCCGATGATAAAGACCGACTTAATAGTTTTCTGTCAGCTGTATCAGAGAGAATATTGGACGATCTAAACAACAAGTGCTTCTTGCAACTTCGCAGCAACTTTCTGCAAGAGGTACAACATATGGTCAGTGCTATGCCAAAAGCAGAAATAGTAGAGATGGCACGATCACTAGTTGAACTGACCTCATTTAAAAGAAAAATATCTTCACAAATTGAGACAGTCGGTGGTCCTATTGATGTTGCCATTATCTCAAAGAACGAAGGTTTTGTCTGGGTAAATAGAAAACACTATTTCCCTGCTGAGCTCAATGCACGATACTTTAATAGGATTCGCAGAGGCGCGACTCAACATCGGGAGAGGGACGATGCTGTCTAAAAATTCACTTTTTTCAGATGATAGTGTATCAAACCATGGCTTTGATGAGTACCTAATCCGAGCAAGAACCACTTCCCGTTTAGATGCCTCAATCGAAGAGGCAAAAGAGAATTTACGGAACACTTTGATCCGTGCAGTCGATCAAAATGCTGGTGGTCAGGGTAAAGTAATCAAGGTTCGTTCAGCTGGGCCAAGTAAGTGACAAGAAGCAGTCAACGAGCCAGTTGACTGCTTTTTACATAAACTAAATATCCCCGTTTTTCTGTGATTTTTTAGCAAATTATGCGGAGCCTTCAAACTCGTAGCCGGTCACCTTCCCTGCTGCCTCAGTTGCCGCTTTGGGGTCGCCTTTCACGAAGATCAGTACGTTCTGATGTGTCTTGCCGAGCTTGCGCCCGCTTTCAAAGCCTCCGCGAGCCCTCAGAGGTAGCGAACCGGCTTGAGTGATCAACACAGCGTCATTGTAGAACCGCAGGCCCGCGTCTTCGCAAGCTTCAATGGTGTCCCGTACAAAGCCCCGATTGATACCTTCCCGGTCCCTGAAATCACCAACCACGATAGCTGCAAAGCGGTCTTCCTTCAGCCGCGCTGCGGCCTGCTTCATTGAGGCACGGAAGGCGCCTATAAACACGTCGTAGTGCATGTTCGAAAGGTCTGCCGGGTCATCTGAATACTTCTCCAGATCTCCGTAGGGCGGACAGGTCAGGATGAAATCGAAATAGCCGCGCACATGCTTATAAAGCTGTACGGCATCGCCAACCTTCCACTTGGGTCTTGGCTTCACACCAAGAGCATCCGCCTGCAGGTCATTGGCTTCTACCTGCTCAGGGCGCAAGTCTACACCTGTGTACTCGCGCCCCATGTAGGCGGCCACTAAGCCCCGTACAGATCCACCGGCGAAAGGATCAAGAACCTTCCCTCCAGGCGGGCAGAACCATGCATAGCAAAGCTCAGTCAGAACCGGGTCAAATATGCTTTTACTTGCCCATGAGCCGGGCGTGGTGCCCTTCCCGTTGGTTTCTGACCACTTGGCCATAGCGCTGGCGTATCCGCCTAAGAGATCTTCTTTTCGGCCTTCCCCGCTATCAATTCCCAGGTCGAGCCAAAGGCGCTTGCGGTCTTGCCATTCCTTGGCCCTTGCGCTCAACACTGAAAACGGCGGTACGATAAAATCTTGGCTTAGTGCCCCTTTACTCATTCCATGCTCTCTAAGCTTGATGCTCAGGGCATTCGCTTGTGGGCTCTAAAGGCCTCAACTGGTTTAAAGTGGCGCATCTGCGGCACTTGATTTCAATGGTCTTTACGATGGCGCCCGGTTCGTTTTTAAACAAGAGCGCATTGCAGTTGCCACATCTGGTTGATTCCAAAATGATTCTCGACGCATAAAGGCCCCCTGCTCATTTATTGCAGTGAGTAGATATGGCGGGGGCGGTAATATGCATAATCTTACCGGGCGGGTGCTGTAGTCATAAACATGCCCGTAGCTCTGGAGGTGGCTGCCTCCAAGCCTCTCGCCTCATTCTGAGGTTTTCATGATCAAGTTCAAAGAAAAAACACTCACGGTACAATTAGCTCTACTGGTACCGAACTTACTGTTCGTCACTATTATATTAATATGTGCGGTTATCTTGTTCGGTCTACTTTGGAGCGGCTTAACTAGCGCATTTCAAACCTTTTCCGAAATAGATTGGGACTTAGCAACACTCTCTGATATCGGTACGGCGGCGATGCCAGTTGTAACTATTGGTGGCTTTATATTAATCAGGCGACAGATCGGGAAAGCAGATGAAGCTAACCAAATTGCTCTTCTTCCTGTAGTCAGAGAAGCCCACTCGCTTGTTTTAGATGAGCAGCGACACATCCATAGTTTGACCCAAGTATCTTCACTCCTTCAAGCTGTTCACATTGCAAATGATCTAAGCAACGGCATAGGGCCCAAGGGTGACCCTCAGACAAACTTCAATGCACAGGGAGCAATTCTGGCGTTCCAGAGCTTAGAAGCGAAAGTACATGATTACCTATCTCCCGAAGTTTCTAAACAACGTGTAGAAATCACTCTTGTAATCAACTACATCCAGAAAGAAGTTAAGCTTCTTGAACCCATCTCAAACGAAACTCAAGAGGCACTAAGAAAACGATACGACCACAAAAATGACGAGTTAAAAAGTATCTATGACGTCAAGTATACGATGATGGATTATCAGCAAAACAGCACTGCAAGCGTATCACAAAACCAACTAAAATTCGGAGATAAACTAAACGCTTATAGTGCGTCACTTGCAAGGGAAAGTGACGTTCTAGCGAAGAGGTTGACGTCTCTACAGAAGCTGATCAAAGCAAATAAAACTCTGCTGTGATCTCAATATCATCAAGCCGCAAGTTGTCTCATCTTATCTGAATAGATACCCGATTTAGGGCGAAACTGCACGGATAAATCTTTATCAGCAAACGCGGGTAAATCTCTTTTATTACAAACATTTACCGAAATTTGATGAAGTGCTCTCTCAAAACGGTCATGAGCCGTTTGTTTTGCAAGCCCCATCTTGTCCAGAACCTTCTTTGGCTGGATCTTGTAGGCGTAGCAAAACACCAGAAGCGAGAGCGCTTTTCTCTCTTCGTTTCGCTTGATGTGACGCATCCAGTCCCATGTCTCTTCCATGCGGGCAATTGCTGCAGCATCTGGCCCAGTCATGTTCCTGGCTCTCTTTTCCGCTTCAGTAAGCTTCTTTGCAACGGCATTCAAAGCCGCTTCCCATTGATCATCATCGCACGGGCTGAAGTCCGGCCAGAAGCTTTGGGGCTGCCCCGGTCTGACCCCTCTCACTCTCATAAGACGCATGACAACCTGTGCCTCGATCAGCCTGTCCAATATCACGGCATAGAGTGCTTGAATGTCGCTCACTTCGTGATCCTTTCCAGATAATCAAGGAGTGCATGACCTGCTGGCAGTAGGAGGTATCCAGTGCCTTTGACTTCGATTAGCCCCAGCTCAACCAACTTGTCTGGTTCCACCAGCGCCTTGTTGTATTTCATTATCTTCTTTCTTCGCAGATCCATTAGGAACGCAATTTGACCAAGATGAATAGGCGCAGAGTTTTCAGGAGGTACTGGCGTTCCATAAGGCTCAAGCCCTGCTTCAATTGCGGTGCAAGCAAGGGCGATATGCTTTGGTATTTCTACCGCTCGTGACGGGTCGTCCCGCCTGTGCCCCAACTCGTATAGCCTAATCGTCTCAGAGGATACCCCAAGAGCTGCAGCAGCGGCATCACGAGATTTGAAGCCACTTGCAGTCCGCCAATACTTGAATTCTTCAGGTGTCATATGGTAATCTCTCTTTCAGAGAAGGAAGGTAAGACACTTTTCTATATCCGGTGGGTCCGGGCTATTGCCCGAACCCGTTAGCACTAGGCTTTAAAGATCAGATAGATTTCGATTTGCAGACCGAGAAATCTGAACTTAAAACCCGCTTTCCGGATTTTCATATGCGTCTCACCTTCCTTTCTTTTTTGTCGGGAGTTAACTCCCTACCGACAACCTTAAGATATGGTACATAGAACCAAATATCAATAAACATTTGCGTATTCAGTACCTTTTTATTTATCTAACCTGCCCATGTCTGAACCCAGCCGTAGCGCAACTGTTGTTTTGTCTCGTCGTTCATGCCGCTTTCTTTTCCTGCTTGTTGGCCCGGCTGCGTAAAGCCTCATAGTTCAATGGGGAAACATGGAGCACCCGATTGAAAAGCGCACAGACCCGATCTATGACCTCTGCTCTGTCGCCTGTCTCATTATCTTCCACCACTGTTCCAACCTCCACTTTCTGCACAAAGCGAATTGGGACGCTCATAAGAGCATCCCGTCTTGGTGTCCTCTGTCTTCCCTGAAGGTCGTAGTGGGCCCATCAAAAACCAGCTCGGCACAACGACCGCCTGAGCCCATGCGAACTTTGTCAGCGTGCACCTGTGCCCGGTTCTTCCAATCAAGCATGTCTGTTTGCCATTTGACATGAAGATCCGTGCCTTCTTTAGGCTCTTTCCGCAGCAGTATTGGCTCAGGGCGGAAGAGAATGAGGATGTTGTCTGCGCTGTCTTCCATGTTGGAACCGCCAAACAACTCTTTGCGCGTCAGGCGTTGCAGTGGCTCTCGCTCAGACCTGACTTCATGGGCAAGGGCAACGACTGGAATATTGAGGGCTTTGGCAAGCTCCTTCAACTCAGAAATTACGTAGCCGCAGCGTGCAGGAAGGTTTGAGTCTAAACGGCTATCTTTAGCCCGCATGGCCTTTACGCTATCGACAAACAGCGCTCTCGTACCAAACCTAGACTTGTTAGCTTTTGCCCGGATAAACAGCTGCTCAACAGTCGTTCTTGAAGTCTCATCAATATAAAGCGGGATGCTTTGGCAATCCTCTTTAGCAAGGTAGATTTTTTCCAGTTCATCAGCCGAAAGCCCGCCCCGGCGCATAGCATGGGTACTAATGCCAGACATAGCCGCAACGCGCCGCATGGTGAGCTGTTCTGCATCCATTTCCTTTGACTGAAAATCAACTGGGCCATACTGGCAGGCAATAAACTCGGCAATCTGCAAAGCAAGAGCTGTCTTACCGCTTGCCCCCTCTGCACCGATTACAGTTAGCTCTCCATCAACCAAGCCGCCGCCCAAAAGGTTATCAACCTGCTTTAGACCTGTCCCCAAGGCATCACCCCCTGTTTCCTGAGGCTGCGCAGCTCTCTCATAAACAGCTTGTGCGCTTTGCCCAAGGGTTACAGAACTCGCTCGCTGCGCTTGGCCTGAAATCTCTTGAAGCTCTTCAATAGCGTTCTCTGCAAGCTCAGCAGCCCTTGTGTCAGTGTAAAGAGCCTTCTGTCCCTTCTGGAAAGTCTCAGCAATCAGCTCCTTGTTCCGCCGATTGAGGAGCGGCTTCACAAGATCCTCGATTTCAGCAGTAAGCTTCTTCCCCTTGGCTGCAAGCGATTTGATGCGCGCCACTAGATCTGCATCGCCTTCATAAGGGGCGTTTGTCTCTACCAAATGCAGATCGAAGCTGCCTTCCTTGTGACAGGTGTCCAACCCGGTCCAGACAGCCTTCCAGATTGCATCATGGAAGTGCTCACGGGTCATCTGGTCAGCGACATCCCAATACAGCTCTGGAGAGGCTAAAAGGCGCGCTAAAACCTGTTGTTCGATTGGTTCAAGGTTTGTCATGCAAATGCACCTCGGCTTATGTTATCAAAAGGATTCGTGTGAAATTTTAGTGAGTGTTTATGCTGTCGTTTATTCCCACCCGGTATCGGGTTCTTGTTGCCTGGGTCGGCATTATTTTGCTTGGGAGCCTCGGCGGTTTTGTTATTGCGGTAATTTACGATCTCAACCTCTCGCAAGGACGATTGTGCGACGGGTTTGCACTTCAAACACCATGGGCGTGCAGTCGGACATGGATCAGTGCTTTGAGTGGATGGGTCGCAGCAATTGCTGCAATTGGCGCTGCTATTTATGCTGGTTCGCTTGTTAAGATTCAGATTGATCGCACTGAGGAGCAAATTGACAAAACGATCGAAGCCAATGCGATTGCTAAGCTTGAGTACACAACAGGTTGCTACGCGCAAATGCTGACAGAAGAGAAATGCACGAATGAGCTTCACAACTTTGCGGCTGAAAAGAACAGAATTGAGCGCAGCGATAAACTCCATGACACCAAACCTGCCGAGACCCTTCTGGCGCTTGGAAAAAGCGTGATGTACAAGTTTGAAACTCAAGAACAGATAAATGACGCTGTACTTCCAATTAGACTTATACAACTCAGGATAATTCTTCTTAATGAAGTCAAGGCTTTGATTGACTTTTGGGCAAATCACGGCGCGCAAACTAAAACGGTGCGTGCCGCTGACGACACGTACTACTCCATAGACCAACACGGCTGGGAAGACGCGAAAGCATGGGAAAAGCACAGGCCTGAGTATATTGATCAGATTGAGAGATGCGTGGATGCTCATTCGGAGTTCATTAATCAGATCATTCAGCTTAAAGCTCTGTTCGAAGGTATCCAGGAAACAGCACTGAAAAAGTGATTGTTTCATACAGTCGCTCCATAAAGATCATTGTATACGTCCAGCCAGTCAGAGCCCGCCTCAGGCAATGCGATGTCCAGCACTTCCAATCCGGTTTCCTGAAGGTTCTGAGCTGCTCTCTTTGCAGCCTTCTCGCCCGGTGCCATCTCCCATGATCCGTCGGGCTTCTGATAAGCCTGATCGCCGTCGCCATAGATCCGCAGCCGGTCTATATCCAAGGGAGGTTCAAAGTTGATGAGGCCCGCCGTAGACAAGCAGGACCAGCAAGGACGCCCCGTCAGGGCGTAAACCGCAAGGGCTGTCTCAACGCCTTCAGCTATGCCGACTTCCCCGTCAGTAGCTTCCTGAAGTCGCACTGCGCCCCCTGCAACCGGACCAAGGCCGAGCTTGGCGTTGGCTACCGGCGCTTTCTTTCCGTCCTTAGTGATGAAAATTCGCCAGATCCCGGTGAGATCGCCCATGGTGTCATCAACACGGCAAACAAGAGCGGGAAGCTTTCCTGCGTCCGGATACTTCAATCCCGGGTGGAAACGCAGGCAGTCTGGCCACTGCATTCTTGGGAGCCTGCGCCCCAGCAAGTAAGCTTCTGCAGGAGTACCCTCAATCGGCTTGGCTTGATCCCAAAGCTTTTGTGCGTATTCGGTGCTATCGGCTTCCTGTTGGGCTTGCTCTTCAGATTCGCGCTCTGCCTTTGCAGCTGAGGCTTTCTTCCGTTCTGCGGCTTTGCGCTTTGCCTCTTCATCCCAAGTGCCTTCACCGGAGGGAGGTTCTTCACCAGTCAGAATCTCGCATGCTGCTTTGAAGTCAACGGACATGCAATGCATCACCACACCGATGGCATCACCTCCACCGCCAGCCCCTCTACAGTTCCACTTCTGCTTGACTGGATTCACGCTAAAGCGATCTGTGCCGCCGCATGCCGGACAAGGGCCTACATGCTCCTTCCCGCTTCGTCTAAGCGTCGCATTAGAGGATTTAGCCGCTTCAAGTAAAGATACATCCAGTGCGCGTTGCTTATAGTCTTTCCATTGTTGGTCGAGAAGGTTCATGCTGACCTCTCGCAAAAATGGGAAGACAGAATCAGTCCATGGTCACTAAAAGAAGTCGGTGTTTTCTCAGTAATTTTGGAATTAGTATTGTAATGCGAAATAGAGATCTGGTCTTGTGTGCAGCAGCTTGCTTTACGGGGGCTTTTATTGGAGCGCTCTGCATTATTGTCGTGACTGGCGACTTTTATGATGGACCACCTAAGGTTGGGGAAACGAGGGAAGCTCTGATACGCGGTTGGATAGCTGTTGCAATAAATGGAATAGCCGCACTCGTTGTAGGAGTTGGTTTGTTGTTTACAGCGCGACAAACACGAAGCGCCAAACTGCAGGCGTTCCAAATGAACCTTCAGGTCATAAACGATGAAATCAATACTCTTATGATGCTGCGCCCTATCCTTCTTAACATCGGCGTTGCCACCGAAGTTATAAGTAACGCAGCCAACACAGCAAACGCTGCGCAATACTATGAAGATATAAAAGAGATCAATTTGGACATCTTTAAAACGACTTACAAAATCGGCGACACCGAGAGCAGAACAACAATTGGGGAGATATTTGACGGCATTGGGGCAATCCAAAGAGGGATAAGGGCAGAGTACCCTCTTGAGACAATACAGTGTTCTGCAAGTAAGGTGTTTCCTCTTGCTAATAAGTATTATGACAATCATATTAGTCGACTGCTTCCAAAACTTGAAGAAAGACAGAGCGACTTGAGAGATCTTATTATTAAGGAGACTAAGCGACTTAGTCGGCACTAGATCTTGCATCATCACGCTACCTCCTCCTTTTGCTCATAAAGGAAGGTCTGGCAGTGCTCACAGTAGGTCTGGCGAAGATCTACTGGAGCACCACAGTAAAAGCGCTCTTTAATGGGTGGCTCACCTACCCACATAGGGCGTTTGCATTGCCTGTCTGTGATCTGGAACAGGTTCACAGGGTTTGCATCAGGAGCTTGCAGGCGGGCTTCAAGGCTATGCTGGAAGCGATTGCCACCCTTACGCCACTGGACAGAGCGCGAAACCCCTCTCTGCCCTGAGAACTCGCCCCCATTGCGCCTGACTACACCAAAGACAGCCCCCAATGTTAAGCCGGGATTAAAGGGCAAAAGCAGCTCCTGAATAGCTCTTGCTGTTCGGGTTCCATCAGCAAGGAACTTCACTGCCTCTGGTTGGGAGAGCTGGGAAATATCAATCTTTTTTCTGGCAATCATAAGAACACACCTTGTTCTTGAGGTTCCATGACCGGCATAAGCAGCACTTGCAGATAGCCGGTTATCAAAATTCGGGTTTTCGGGGGCGCCCCATCAATACCGGGACCGCTCCAAGCAAGGCGCTGCAACTCATCAAGGTCGAGCAAGTCCAGCGCGTTCAGGAAGTCACCCAGCCTTCTTTCCCAAGCCGGGTAATTGGAGAACAGGTCGCTTACCGCGCCTATCAGTGAGCTTTTGAGTTCGATAGGTGGGTTTTCCATCTCGGAAAGCGCGTATAGGACTGCCCACGCATGCTCCCTGCCCCTCAGATTGATCATCTTCTGGATCCGCACTGCGGAATGCGTCTGTTGAGGTGAGCAAGGCCCAGTTCTGATCCGCTTGCTGGCGTGCAGAACCTCTATTCCCAGTTCCGCGCACAGGCTTTCCGCTTCCCTTGTGTCGGTTGTCGTTACCGCAGGCACGTTCCAACCTCCTCTGAAGTTCGCGCTTCTCCCGCTTCAGTGTTTTGTTTGCTGATGAGGCGAGTTCGAATTGAACCTGATAGTAATGAGCGCGTGCTTGCTGCAGTTTCAGATCGGCGTCTATTGAGCTGCCGGGGCGATTTGCAGCGATCTGAGCGCGTGATAGGCGGCGCTCTGCTGCTTCTAGTCTCTCATTGTCCTGAGACTTCCAAAGGTCCATTGCTTTGCCCCGTAAAACTAATGTCTGCTGAAAAGATCGGTGGTCTGAAGCGCGTAGGAAGGCGACTGAGTAGCTCGGAAGTAATCAAGAATTCCAAGAGCTTCCGCTTCGTTGTCGTCCTTTGGTTCCCACCCCAAGAGTCTGCCCCGGCCTATTGCCTGCTGCTTAAACCAAGCTCGGCTGTCTCTGGTGCCTTTTGGCGCCTGCCCTCGCCCGAGGTAGTGCTTGCGCCACGTCTGCATTGCAATCTTCTGATATGGGATCTGGTTTGCAACAGCTGCCATCTCGCAGAGCCGATGTTGCGCGGGCTGCCACTGCTCATTGCCCCGGTTCATCTGCTTCCCGCTGATAGCTGCAAGTTCATCTTCAATTGCAAGGTGCGTGACGCCAAAGCTTTCGATCTTACCTAGCAACCAACCATAGAAAGAAAGACTTCTGCCACCGTATCCGCCTGTTTTGTCTTTAGCCCCGCAGTCAAAAACTCCTGAGACTGGTTTAGAAAGACCGGGCTCCCAACGAGCCCAGCCAGTCTTCACACCAAGGTCGAGTGCCAGGTACATCAGGCGGCCTCTGGCTGATCTTCGTTGTCATTGTCTGCCCAACCAAGCGCCAGCTCCATTTGATCAACCAGTTCGGCTTCGTCATCATCCATGTTGGAAACGACGGCCTTGACCTGATCCATCAGCTTCTTACGCTTCAGCACTGCGTTGAGTTCTTTGGTAGGAACTCCGCTGTCGCGGGCATCCTGCTTAATCTCCTTGATCTTCTCGCGGTTGGTTGCGCACTTGGACATGTACGAGCCCTTGTCGCTTTCAATGACGGTTTCGACTTCGAGGATTTTTTTGACAGCCTCTGACAGGGCTTCTTTATCGACTTGATTGCTCATGTGCTGCATCTCCTGCGGGTTGCTGGTGGTAGCTGGGTTCATTCCGCAGCCATTTGGCGTTGGCTGGCGTTGTAGCTCGCGTCGTAATTGCGCATCAGCTCCTTGATCTGCTCAAAGCTCTTCTTGATGCGTTCGTGTTCTTTGGGGGAAATTTCGCCGTCTTCTGCGGCCTGCACGATCTCTTTCATGCTGTCGCAATGCACGGGCACAACATTCATTGCCGCGGCTGCAGGGTCCAGTTTGGCAACCCCCTCAGCTTTCTTGCGTACTTCATAGCCGCAAGCCTCAAGGTGGGCCTTGGACAGGCTTGGTTCCAAGCCAATGGCAGCCATCTCGCGCTCAAGGTAGAGAGTGTCTTTGAGGGTCAGGCTGCGCGCTTCGTTGACTTGGTAGGTCTTGCGTATAGTGCCTGAGGAATGCCCCAACACTTCTGCGGAACTCTCAACGCCAAACGCTGTCACGAGGTTCTTAATCTGCGTGCAGATCCAATTGTTAAACTGGTCAGATGTTCTCGGTGCGTTCATGGAGCGCTTTCCTGTATTTTGCCCCCATGACACAACCGGAGATAGAGGCTAACTTTATGTTGTTCCAAACGGCAGGAGGCCACCAAGAGAGGCACTACTTCCAAGAGAGGCCTCCTGCCACATCACACCGGCTCAAATTGCAAGGAGCTATCAGCGTGAATACAGAGAATGAAGTTGAGCAGATGCTTTCTGACCTGAAGGACAAAAGCCCTGCTGGAATAAGAGGATCATTAGAGGACAGAATTACTTTCCTTGAGGCTCTAATGATTTCGACTTTGCGGGAAATGGATGCCGATAAAGCAGAGGAGATCATCAGATTGTCACCTCACAAGATCGGAAATCTTCCCTCTCACTATGATATTCAGGCGGACTACTACAAAGCTGTGCTGGGTAAGTAGTCCCGAGGCGGCTGGCTGGGAGAAGACCAGCCGCCCCCGCCAGGCACGCCTAGGCCGCAAGCGGTACTTGGCATTGAGCCTTTAAGAGGTAGAGGAGCCGCTTTGAGGGCTCTGGAATCTCTTGACCTTGCTCGAAACGATTAACTGTAGGCTGTTTGACGCCGAGAAAATCGGCGAGATCAGATTGCGACCAACCCAACTCCGTCCGCAGCTCTTTCACTGACTGATTATCCATGGGTTCCATCCTCTATCGTGATGGAGATAAAATACAAAACGGATTTATCAGTGTCAATACCAAATGTATTTTATTAGAGGGCATATTGTATGCCATGACACAAGCATTCAAAGACCGACTCAAGACAGCCAGAGAAAAGGCAGGCTTTGCCAGTGCAGCTGATGCAGCTGACGCTCTTGGTATCAAAATACCTACATACACCCATCACGAAAATGGCACACGGAAACCTAAGACAGATGCAATCGAAAGGTATGCTCGCTTTTTTGGAGTCGCAGCTACCTGGTTGATGTTTGGGAAGAATGAAACACCTGCAGAAGTTGAACCAGCAAGTAACCCCATAAGGAAGCGACAGGTGGCGAAACTTCTCAGCCCCTTCACGGTTCCGGTCTATGGCTCCATTTCAGGTGGTGATGAAGATTATCTAGAAGCTACCAGCGAGGCGCTGGATCACATAGCTGCCCCAAACTCGCTAATGGATGTGGAAGGTGCATTCGCGCTTTACATGCCGGGTACAGCGATGGAGCCGCGCTACCATGAAGGCGAGACGCTTTTTGTAAACCCGAAAAAGCTACCTCGCCCAGGTGAGTATGCCGCCATCATGCACTCCGATCAAACACCTACAGGCTCTCCAATCTGGCAGGTAGGGCGCTATGAGCGCGTGGATGCGGGCAACCGTGTATTTTCAAGGTATAACGGACAAGAACTTCGCATTCCAACAGACAAGATCCGTGCAATACACAAGATTGTCGCTACAGGAGAATGGTGAGACAGGCCCGGCACAGCTTTTAGTTATCAACTATCCGCAAATCGTAATAGTACTCGTTACTTTGCGTGGTAATTGTGTATCTAGCCTTCCGTATACCATCATTCGAATCTTGGATTACTGCACTGCAGGTTCTACGATTGCCCTCGAAATCAAATGAAACCTCGCGAATACCTGAGGTTTTGTACACCGTTGCGCTGTCAGTATTCTTAGTAATGCCGGGATAGATACTCTTTATCATAGACATGGAAATCTCACTATTGCAGAGGGGTGGCTAATGCACCAACATCTTTGCAATCAGCTCCTCAACAAGGTAACTCCCCGCGATACTGAACAGCAAGTAGATAACAGTCAGAAGCAAGCCCTTACCGTGCGTCTTACTCGCTCTAAATAAGACGTAAAGCGGCACCAGGAAAAACAACCAAACTATCAAGCTTCCAGTAACGTCCTTGCGTCCGCTTTTATCCAGCGCTCGTATATCGAGCAAGACTAGTGTCACGGAAGTGGTAAGGTACAGCAAAATAACACCCATACCACCAGTGAGCCACTCAGGAAAAAGATACCATAAACCAGCCTCTACCAGCGCAAGAGGAACAGGCGAACAGATCAAAATATAGAACCAAAAATTATCTGGCATCTTTTTAGGTGCGGCAGGCACACAAACCTCAGGCACCTTAGCAATAATGACCGCTCCGAGCTCCTTCCAGTCGTCATCAAATTTTGCCGTCCAAACCAATGTTTTCTCATGCAGGGTGCGTGAGCTAAACCTCCTCTCCAGTTCAGCAAATGAAACTGGGCCAACTCTCTTGTCGCCATCAACATAAAACCAATCCGCGTATAGCGGACTACCTTCTGCAATATTACTCATTAAAATCTCCGTAAAGTCCGGCGGATCTTAGAGAGATTCGCGAAATATATCTGCCAGAATTTAGCTAATACACGCCTCTCTCTTTGAGTAAATCTTGGCACATCCTTACCCATTCGCTGTAAAGTTTAAGGCGGACCTTAACACTTGCTTCAGCCTCTTCAAGCTTCTCAAAAAACTCTGCTATGGAAGGCGTAAATTTGCACTCAAGGTGAACCTTAGTAACTGCCGCACGTAGCGCACCAACAGTCAAATCGTTTCGTGCAGCAATGTAGACCATCAGATGCTCCTTCATAGCCTCCATACCTACCTGCCGGTCAGAGGAGTAGCCTGCAAACAAATCAACGGTCAGCCTTATTATGTCTTCTCTTCTAGGCTTACAGCTGCCCTGTTCAAGCACGACCTTACTGTGTCCAAGCCTACCCAGCATCCCGACAACAGCCTCACTTTCCATCAACTCAATCGAGCGCATGCTTTTCGAGAAAAGCGTACAATCGTTAAATGCTTCGTTGAATTGAAGACTGCTGTAACTTGAAGTAGTTACAGATTGAGAATTATCAAAACCTAACTGATTTTCACTCATCTAAAAATCCTTTACTTAGCATGTTGGAAACCGCAGTTCGCGTTGTGTCTGGCTGGGTTTCATTCGATTGAATAATCCGCTCTACAGCCCGCATCGCCCATGTGCGCCATGCTGCATCCCAGTCCCGCTTCACAGCTGTCTTGCTGCTAGACTGGATCCAATAATTAAGAAACAGCTGAGCTTGCCATTCGATTTGATCTGGAGACAGACCTTTTCCGAGTGCGAACTCCCACCCCTTCTCCGAAAGAGCCCAGTCCTCAGCAATCCGGCTCGCACTTTGTGACTTCCTCTTCTTTGAGGTTACATCAGCTGGGAAAAGTTCAGCGCTTTGAATGTTTTCCAAAAAAGTGTCTACGCCAGTAGACGCTGGTTTTTTGTTCCCTTGTTTATTTGTTATATTGTTCTTCTTTGTTGCGGATTCCGTTGGGTTGCTGTCGCGTTCTTGTCGCACTTCGTGTCGCGACGCTGTCGCACTCTCCGACTCCACAAGCTGATATTTTGAATAATTACAAATGGTTATGACACTTCCACCTGTAGCGGACTCGATGGTGATAAGGTTCCATTTCTGCCACTTATCAAGTAGGCGCTTTGTCTTATCCTTAGTGACCCCCCATTTTTCCGCCAGAAATCTCAATGAAAAACACAACTGCCCCTCTTCCAGATCTATTTTACACCCCGCACGATCAACTGCCTTCCTCCGCCATGCAGCATTCGCGATTAACCATCCCCAACACCCCCATTCCAACGGCCCCTTTAACGCCTCATGTTCGTACAAAGCACGCTCCATCCTGATCCAGCCTGACATTTAGCTCTCCGCAACAGCCTTCCAGCTCCAATAACAAAACCCTCAACATCAATACATTTTGTATTTGACATTGTAAATCCGTTTTGTATTATTCACAGCATCAAACGGGTTGAACCACTCACAAAACGAGTTTCCTGATGAACTTCGAGACAGACATTCAAACGACCTTGGATCTGATCTCCAACGGCTTCCTTTACGCAGAGCAAGTGATCGAAGCGAAGATCAATTGCGCGCTTGATGATGATTGCGATGGCTTCGTCATTCAGGAGATCAGAGTTGAGGAAGCTGGCTCTGACCGTGAGAAGCGCCTTGATGCCAAGAGCGAAGGCGAAGAGCGCATTTTGTGGCTCATGCTTTCCGCAGTTGTTTACAGCTGTGAGCACATCTCCGAACAGTTTTGGGACGCCTACAACAGTGAAATGAGGATGGCAGCATGAAACACTATGTGTTCCCCTTTGAGCTTGTAGCCATGTCGGCCTGCTCTACCAACCGCGCTAAGTTCGGCGAGCTTCTAATCCTCGCCGAGTTCGACAAGATCTATGAAGACCAAGAGCTTGAAGCTCGTATCTTTCTACCTTGCTATGAGATCTCGGACCTCGATTACTCTTTGTTCCCCGCCAGCCATCGCCGGATTGACCGCAAGGGGCGCCGTTACATCGAATTAGATCTGAAGGACTCCGGCCTTCCTGAGATGGGTTCCGCAATTCTGGAATCGCTACAGGAGCACATTGAAGAGCTGCGCGATTGGGCAACGCGAGACGGCTCCTTGCTAGTGCATGACCCTGAGTTAGACGATTACCGGCCTCTTAGGGAGCTGGACAAGGCAATATCGGTCGTTGATCTGCGCGCCTATCTGGAAAGTAATCTAGCGGCAGCGGCATAACACGCACCCCTGATTTGAGCCCTTAAAGGGCGAACTCACAGACAACCAAACACCACCCAACTGCGGAGCCTATCGTTCCGCAGAACGCCACCACTTTGTTTTGCGCGAGGAGGAAATGCTTTGGAAGAGATGACCCATGGGGACTGCCTGCGGTGGGCTCAAAAATACCGCGACATGTGCCTCACCCATCAGGAAATTCATGAGCGAACCGGGAGTGCCGGCTCTTTGAGTTTCGCTCGGCAGTATGAGCGCCTCGCCAAGCATTGGCAGGCAAAAGCTGACAGCTTTGAACCGAAGGAAGCAGCCTAACATGAATGCAGTGACCGACAACGAGGAACGCAAGAAACTTGATCTTGCTGACCTTCGCGCCAACCCGGAGAAATACTTCGGTGAGGAAGGCATCAGCTTTGAAGATCTAGAGGCTGTCATCGCAGCTGAGAACGCAGCATTCAAGGCTGATCTGAGCACTGAGAAAGGCCGCAAAGCGATTATCTCCTTCTCTCGCCAGTGCTCAACTTTGAAAACTGCCATTGATGGCGCGGGCAAGGAGAAGGTGGCTTCCATTAAAGCGCAGGCCACCGCCATTGATGCACGACGTAAAACCATGCGCGATTTTCTTGATGCAATGCGTGATGAGCGACGGTTGCCACTTGATAATTGGGAGGCACAGGAAAAGAGCCGCATTGAATCCCATCGGACAATCATTGAGGGAATGATCCAGAACGGTTGTGTCGCTTTCAATGAGAGTTCTGCTGACATTCAAAAGCGGATCGATGCAGTGCGTTCTGTTGATGTGACAGAAGGTGCAATGCAGGAGTTCGCCGACCAAGCTAGCTCAAAGAAAATCACCACTCTCGAAAGCCTCGATAGGCATCTGAAGCAGGCCCTTCACACCGAAGAGCAACAGCGCAAGCTGGCTGTGCTTGAAGCCGAGAAAAAAGCTGAAGCAGCCAAGGCCGAAGCCGACCGCAAGGAACGCGAAGCGGAAGAAGAGGCAAAGCTTGAAGCTGAGCGGGAGAAGACCCGTGAGGCCGAAGAACGGGCTGAGAAAGAACGGATCGAAGCCGACAAGGCCAGAGCAGCTGCGAAGGCTGTCGCCGAAGCTGAAGCAAAGCGCAAGGCCGAAGACGACGCAAAGCGGAAGGCTGATGCAGATCGCGCAGCAAACATCGAACACCGCAAGAAGTTCAACAATGCAGCGCTGAAAGCAATCATGGAGGCCGCTGGCATTGGCGAGGATCGCGCTAAGAAGATTGTGCAGGCCATCGCCTCCGGCGCCATCCCCCACGTTTCAATCAAATACTGAGTTTCACATGCAGGGTTTTGGGTTTTGGGCAGCTCTTCCTGCTGCCTTCAAGTGGGGAGCAATAGCCTTTGTTGCTTCTCAGTTTTTCACTCACGCTGACCGCTGGGTCGCTACAATCGCGGGATAACATCATGGCTGAGAAAATTTGGGATACCTACACAATCACAGAGCCGGGCATTTATGCCGAGCTTCCGATTGAGAAGTACCATTCCCACGTTTGCGTTGGTCCGTCCATTTCCTCCAGTGGACTGCGCGCAATCGCTAACGGCTCTCCGGCAGAGTACTGGGCAACTTCCTATCTGAACCCTGAAGCGGAGCCTCGTGAAGACAAGGACCACTTCCGGCTCGGGCAAGCTGCGCACACGCTTTTTCTGGGTGAAGGCAAGTTCGACGAACAGTTCTCTGTAAAGCCTGCCACCTACGTTGATCCAAAGACAGGTGCGGAGAAGAAATGGAACGGCAACGCCAACGTTTGCAAGGAATGGATTGCAGAGCAAGAGCAATCAGGTAAGCGACTTCTTTCAACTGAGCAGATGCATGATCTCAAGGGAATGGCAGGCATGCTCCCCTGGCAAGCTAATTGCCCGAACTCTGGCTTACGAAATTCAGGGATGGTGCAGTCTGGAATCCTTGACGGTGCGATTGAGCGCTCTTTGATCTGGAAAGACCCTGAAACCCACATTTGGTTGAAAGCGCGCCCTGACCTTGTGGACCTCAATGACGCTTATCCGGTTGACCTGAAAACAACGCGGGAAGCCCGGAAAGTAGAGAACTCAATTGCAGACCTTGGCTACAACATGCAAGCCGCCTTGGTTGCTGAGGGGCTTCGCGAGGTTTGCGATCTTGATTGTCGTGGGTTTGCGTTCGTTTTTGTACAGACCAGCGCCCCTTACACGGTCGAAGTCGTCGAGTTGAGCGAAGAAGATCTTGAACTGGCTCGCCGTGAACTACGTCGCTCTATTCGACTGTTTGCTGACTGCCTGAATAAGAACGAGTGGCCAGCCGGAACAGGCGAGCCTCGTACTTGGATTACTCCTCAATGGTATTCCTCCAAGCTTGAGAACCTTGAAGCTGCCAATGACCTGCCAATTCTGGAGAATGTAGCATGAGCAACAAGGCTCTCACACCTAACGGTAATGGTCGCAGTATAACTGCGGCCATGGCTGAGCGCTATGGCATGGACGCATCTGCATTTGAGCAGACTTTGCGTAGCACAATCATGAAGCCAGACAAAAACAAGGAGCCGCCCTCCAAAGAAGAGTTTGCTGCATTTCTGGTTGTTGCCCATGAGTACAATCTGAACCCTCTCACCAAGGAGATTTACGCGTTCCCTGCAAAAGGCGGCGGCGTAGCCCCGATTGTCTCCGTTGACGGATGGGCAAACCTCATCAACTCCAACCCTCAGTTCGATGGCATGGAGTTTGAAGACGAGCTGGACGAGAAAGGCGCGGTTGTTTCGATTACGTGCCGGATGTTCCGCAAGGATCGAACACGCGCCATCTCTGCTACCGAGTACATGGAGGAGTGCAAGCGCGCCACTGACCCATGGAGGCAGTGGCCTCGGCGTATGTTGCGCCACAAAGCAATGATCCAAGCAGCACGCTATGCATTCGGCTTCTCTGGAATCTATGAAGCAGATGAGGTTGAACGGGCTTTTGACGCGCCTGAACGCCCTTCGAGCGGACTTGCGCAACGATTAGAGGCACGACGCGCTCGCCCTCTAGCAGGCCCTCAGGAAGGCTATAATGCTGCAGCTGAAACAATCGAAGGTGAGATCCTCGCCGCAACTGATGAAACTCAAGCGGAGTACACGGCTGATGCACATTTCGAACAGGTTGAACGGGGAGAAGCTGGCTATCAGGCAGAGGAAGAAGCTCAAAAAGCTGCTCAGCAAGACGGACAATGTAATCCTGAAACTATCAAAGGCGGTGGACAAAGAGCGCAAGGGATTAGCGACAATCCACTCTCTCAAGGCGCAACTGCGATCTGGTCACGACTAGATCCTGAAGCTCGTAAGTCTCTGGATGAAGATTCCAAAGCCATACTCAAGCTTTTGATGGAAGACCTTGCCAAGGTTGGTAACCCCAAAGCAGCGAAGAACGCCCTCACAGGCCACCAGAAGAGCATTCGTGCAATTGGTGAGCAATCCTTCAGTGAGCTGTGTCAGGCAGCTGTGACCGTGCGCTGCGCCCAGCTTGATGGAGGTAAGTGATGGGCTTTCGCTTACGCCGACCCGATACAGCATTCTCCTACGACCCTTCAGGGAAGGAACATGCGCGCAGAAAAGATGAAGGTCACCTGGCCTTTGTCCGCAAGCTCCCTTGCCTCATCACTGGCCGGTATGGCGTTGACCCCTGTCACGTCCGCTATGGCGATCCGCTCTACAAGAAGTCGCGAACCGGCAAAGGCACCAAGCCTGATGATTGCTGGGTCGTTCCTATGATCAGGAAAAAGCACGACGAGCAGCACGACCAGAATGAGCGTGAGTTCTGGCGGGCTCAAGGCATCGACCCGCTCGCTGTCGCTAGAGATCTCTACGCGGTCTCTGGTGATGAAGAAGCAGCAAAACGCATCCTAACAGCAGCAAGAGTGAGAAAAGCAGCATGAAACACACTGAAGATAAACTGAAAGCCCTTTGGGATGATGCCTGCAAAGCTAACCAAGAGCTAACAGCCTTCTGCATACTCCATAAGATTGACGGAGATGCCTTCGGAAAGCCTGAGGGCATGGCCCGTGCGGTCGCAGCAACCAACTTCGACAGAGCGATGTTTGACGAGCTTGCAGGCCTCTACAACGCTGCGGCTTGGTCTGCTCGTAAGTACTGCTATGCGGTGGGCGAAAACAAAAAGCAGGATCGCGCTTGGGCTAAGAAGCAGCTCAACAAGAACCCTGCTGATTTGGTGGAGGCAGCATAGCGGAGGAGTGATGCTTTGAGGACTAAATCACCATTCAAGCAGACTGATATCGCGAGAGCTATAAAAGGGGCTGAAAAAGGTGGCCTTTCCGTCCGCAGCGTCGAAATCAAAGCAGATGGAACAATACGCCTAAGTTCCGAAGTGGCCACGAGCGACAACGACAATAAGGAACCACCCAAGGTTAGCTCAATATGAGACAGAGGAGAAAACGCCTCCCGTATATCCTGCGGGAGGTTGGGCGTGGGAAGGTCTTTTGGTACTTCAGGCGCGGGAAAGGCCCCAGAAGTCGCCTACCCGGCGAATATGGCTCTGAGGAGTTCATGGAAGCCTATACCGCGGCCCTCAATGGCGCTGATGCACCTCCAAAGAAGAAACGCGAAGAGAACACCCTTGGCTGGCTGATCGACCAGTATCTCTCCAGCCCTGAGTTCTCCTCATTGAAGGAGAGCACTCAAGCGGTAAAGACAAGCTTCCTAACCAACATCGCAAAAGAAAGCGGCCACCATCCACTGGAGGCGATTGATGCATCAACGATCCAAGGTGGGAGAGATAAACGCGCAAGCACCCCAGGTGCCGCCAACAACTTTCTGAAGCACATGTCGGCGATGTACAAATGGGCTATCAGCAACAACAGCATTCACATCACCAAGAACCCTACCCGTGACGTACCGCGCCTCAAGAACAAGTCAGACGGCCATCACACATGGACGCCTGAGGAAATTGAGCAGTACAGGAACCGTTGGCCACTTGGAACACGCGAACGTCTTGCGCTTGAGGTGCTGGCCTTTACCGGGCTTCGACGCGGGGATGTTTGCAGAGTTGGCCCTGCCCACGTCAAGGACGGGGTAATAAGCTTCTCAACGGAAAAAGGAGAAGTGGAAATACATCTACCGATCTTACCACCCCTTCAGGAAGCAATCGATGCAACACCACATGGCGTCAGCTACATCGGCAAAGAAGACAAAACGCCATACACGAAGGAATCGTTCGGGAATTGGTTCAGGGAGTGCTGTGTCGCAGCTGGTGTGCCCGGTCGTGCTCATGGAATGAGGAAAGCTGCGGCGACACTGGCCGCAGAGAACGGTGCGACCGATTCTCAGCTAAAAGCGATCTTTGGCTGGACGACAGATGATATGCCGTCTCTGTATACGCGCAAAGCGAACCGCAAGAAAATGGCAGAAGAAGCCATGAAGACGTTGCAACGAAACCCCTAACACCTAACTTGTTAGGGGTTTTTGAGGGAATTTTCTAAGCAAAATCAGAATGTTAGAAAAGAGTGGCGATCCCTGCAGGATTCGAACCTGCGACCGTCGGCTTAGAAGGCCGGTGCTCTATCCAGCTGAGCTAAGGGACCGCTTTTGCAAGGGCGAGTGGATCGCCCGTTGCGTGGGATGTTTCATAAGGCCGTTAGAGAATAATCTCAATGCTGAAACTTAATGTGTCCACGGAGATAATCTGTCAAAACGGAAATTATCTGAATAAGATGCGCGGCGGTGCTTGCGCTTGCTCTCTTCATCTACGCGGTATGCAATATTGTTGCGTGTTGCGTAGGCGACCGCTTCTTCTTTGGTCGGGAACTTCAGCTTTACCTGCTGCTTCATATCACCTGATGAAGTATAACCCATCAGAGGATCAATGGACTTTGGGGACTGTGGATCGAACTCCAGCACCCAGTTGTTGGTTTTGGCTGTTCCGGACTGCATTGCAGTTTTGGCTGGATTGTAAATGCGAGCTACCATGTAACCTCTCTTTTTCGCATTGGATTCGGAAACACACTCTCCAACGCGATATACCAGTTTTCCTGTTTCTTCTCCAATTATGTCATTGGTGTCAATGCACTTGCTCAAGCTATACCGATTTCTCTTAGTAAATAGCTATAGATGCACTCATTGCGGCCTTAAGTGCAATAATTGCGCTAACCGGTGCAATAATTGCGGTTTTATTTCCAGTATTACCGGACTTGACGTTGGGCGATTTTTAATTAAGAAATTGCGAAGCTTTCGTGATATTTCTGTGACTAGTTACTTCTCCAAAGTTTATAGGTAATTTTAACTTGAAATATACCGGAGACAAAACTAGTTTGCGCGCGAACTGAGCGTTCACTGGAAATAAAAGCGCTTGAAGGTAGCTTCAATACACAAAGTTCCTCGAGTGTTTTTCTGGTGCCTGCTCATTTGAGGGCAACACTGCCACATTCAAGATGTGCGCTCGCCTGCCTTTGTCCTGTGATGAAGGGTGGGTGCAAAATTGTAGTCAGGTGTTATGCCTGCTGCCAGGTGCATGAGAAACTACGCGAAGAAGACGCGGCGAAAAAAGTATACAGCATGTCTAACCTTAGAAAAAAGCCTACTCTAGACAAAGACTTAGATAAGTTTTCCAGGCTAGAGCTGGCCGGCAACGCAATGGCACGTCCATTGGTTGCTCCTGCGGTCGCATTTGTTTTTCTAATGTTCGCTATGGCGATGGCTGGTTTTTATGTCTCTGACCATCCAAACGCTATTATTATTGTTGCTGCTGCAGGTATTGGTGCCTATCTGGCGATCAATATCGGTGCAAATGATGTAGCAAACAATGTGGGCCCATCTGTTGGCTCTAAAGCGCTTACCATTGGCGGCGCTCTGCTGCTTGCTGCCGTTTTTGAGAGCGCTGGCGCTTTGATTGCCGGTGGTGACGTTGTTAAAACGGTCTCCAAGGGCATTATCGATGCAACGCAAGTGACAGACTACACAGACTTTGTGAAGCTGATGCTTGCAGCGCTAATCTCTGCGGCTGTCTGGCTGAACCTTGCAACATGGATCGGCGCTCCCGTTTCCACCACCCACTCTATCGTTGGTGGTGTGATGGGCGGCGGTATCGCTGCTGCTGGCTTTGGCTCTGTGAGCTGGGGCACCATGTCCGGCATTGCTGCAAGCTGGGTTATCTCCCCGGTTCTTGGCGGTATTATTGCGGCCCTGTTCCTGGCCTTCATCAAATCCTTCATTATCTACCAACAAGACAAGATTGCTGCTGCCCGTCGCTGGGTACCGCTCTTGATCGCGATCATGGCAGGTGCGTTTGCCACTTATCTGGCAATGAAGGGCCTGAAGAAGATCGTAAAGATCGACATTGAGATCGCTCTGCTGCTCGGTGCAATCGCTTTTGTTGCTGCACTGGCTATTTGTCGCCCCTTGATCCGCAGGCAGTCTGAGGGCATGGAAAACCGGAACCAGTCCCTTCGTATCCTGTTCCGCTGGCCTTTGATTTTCTCCGCAGCGCTTCTTTCCTTTGCGCATGGTGCAAACGATGTTGCGAACGCGATTGGCCCTCTTGCTGCGATCGTGCACACCGTTCAGGAGGGTGGCATTGCTAAGGCTGTAACCATTCCTCTCTGGGTTATGCTGATCGGTGCGTTTGGTATTTCTTTCGGTCTGATGCTGTTTGGTCCTAAGCTGATCCGTATGGTCGGCGAGAAGATCACTAAGCTGAACCCGATGCGCGCTTACTGCGTGTCCCTTTCTGCTGCGATCACAGTGATCTTTGCGAGCTGGCTGGGGCTTCCGGTGAGTTCTACTCACATTGCAGTTGGCGCAATCTTCGGCGTTGGCTTCTTCCGTGAGTGGTACACAATGAAGTCCAAGCGCCGTATTGCTTTCGTGAAAGAAAGCACCGGCATGGAAAGCTATAAGCAGAACACTGTGAAAGAAGACGAAAAGCGCCGTATGCTGGTGCGCCGCTCGCACTTCATGACCATCATTGCTGCGTGGGTGATTACGGTTCCGTTGGCCGCAATCCTGTCAGCTGCTCTGTTCTTCGTGCTGGATCTCTTCGTGTTCTAAGCTGGTTTCAGAGTAATGAGATTTATCAAGCCCGGAGGCCCTCGCCTTCGGGCTTTTTCTATGCGTTCATTAACTGCAGTTTTTGAGTGAGGATCACAGCCCCCCCAAGAGAGCACTAAAGGGCTGACAGGGCATCAGCATGCACTTGGCCGACCCCCAACCCAAAGCTAACGAGGAGGAGCCGTCAGTGACCTTCCCTGCTCGTTTTGGCCAAAGGTAAATGTGGTGAATTGAAGTGGGTGTTAGAAGCTGCAATGGAGTGCTGCTCTGTGCGGTTATGAACGCGCAAAGACACAGTGAGGCAGCAGTGCTGACTACTCGATATTATGAAATTGGGGAGGAGAATTAAAGGGAAGATGGTCGGAGCAGCAGGATTCGAACCTGCGACCCTCTGGTCCCAAACCAGATGCGCTACCAGGCTGCGCTATGCTCCGAACTAATCTTCGGGTCGATAGATGGTCGGAGCAGCAGGATTCGAACCTGCGACCCTCTGGTCCCAAACCAGATGCGCTACCAGGCTGCGCTATGCTCCGATCTATCTTCGTGTTGATGAATGGTCGGAGCAGCAGGATTCGAACCTGCGACCCTCTGGTCCCAAACCAGATGCGCTACCAGGCTGCGCTATGCTCCGATCTCATCAACGTGACGCCCCGCGGCGTCTTGTTGAGGCAGGTATATAGGCAGAGTTTTAAAGCTTGGCAAGCGTGTTTTATAGTTTTTCCCAAATCATGCGAGAAAATTTAAAAAACTGCATCCTGCTGTTGAAAAGACTGAAATTTCAGAGGCTTAAACAATGTGCGTGAAGACTGTGAAAATTTTAGCTTTTCTGCGACGTACAGGCAAAAAAAGAGGGTGAGCGCAAAAGGCTCACCCCAAGTACATTCCAGAGACCCGCAATCGGGGTCTACAATCGCCAAACAGAGGTCAATAACAAAACTTGAATATTGAACTCATGTTTTAAATCGCAGAAATAACCTGAGTGGTCAAGTCATATTTTAAAAGAAAATCAGAAGGGAGTGGATTAGTTGCTTGAAGCAATTACGTGGCCGCGCTTAACCAGCCATGCGTCAGCCCATTCAGCAGACTTGCGACGCTCTTTTTCGGATGCCAGAGAAAATGCCTTCTCGTGAAGAGAGACAATCCATGCATCATTATCGCCGCCAACCACCTGCCGGCGTGCCAAGGTCATCCATTTCAGGCCTGTCATGCGTGCGGTTGTTAGCTCTTCGGTGAAGTACAGCAACTCACCAAACTTGGCTTGCGCTCCGACGTGGCCTTTTACGGCTGCAAGTTTCAGCCAGCGAGCAGCAAGGCGGCGGTCATAATCTGGCAGCTTATCGTTGAGATACATAATGCCGAGATTGTATTGCGCATCCGCATCGCCAAAGTAGGACGCAGCGTAGGTGAACACCTCACGTGCTTTGTGCGTGTTCTGCTGGACCGGGCTATCACCAATACCTGTCAGGAAGTAGCGACCAAGCTCCACCAGAGCGCTTGCGACAAATGGGGCTGAACGTGCTTTAGGGCCATCGGACGAGTATTCACGTACGACCTGGGAAAAATACTGGAACGCCTGAAGATCATCTTCTGGCACCCCGTCTCCTTGCGCGTACATTCTGCCGAGTTTCCAGGCCGCCATGGCCTGTCCGTTTTCAGCAGCGTAGCGAAGTGGAGAGAGAGCCTTGTCTTTTTCACCGGAGTAGTAAGCGCGAGCCCCTTCCCTCAAGGCTTGCTGAGGTGTGACATTTGCCATCTGGTTGACGGCCGCCATTGCGCTCGCACTTTTGTTGGTATCCAGAGCATGAGCGCTGCTGAATGCGAGAAGAGTAAGAACCGAGGCGCAGCTCAAGCTTGTTACAAGACGCGTCAACGCATTGTGGTGCGTTCCCATTTCATCTTTAAACAAAGCTTTTATCAAAGTGCCTCACTTGACCACTGCCTACTTGTCAGTGGTTCTGACTTCTTATTCTTTTCATACCGTCGTTGTGTGATCAGGCTATGAAAGGAAAAAATGTCAATTTTGTTTCCAAAGGTGACATACCTTCAAATTGTCACAAATGATCTTACAAATGCCTAGCTTTCTATCTGATTGACAAAAATCCTACACAGTTCGACCATCTCTCAAACATGGACAAGGCAAACTATCCAATTTGCCATTCATGAACCAGTGTCAGTTTCCACCATTCGGGTCAGCGCAAAATGCTGTTGCATGCTCGCAACAATCTGCAGCAGATGACGTAACTGCCGTGTGTATGTCCGGTGTAAAGTTTTGATCACAGGCCTTGGGGCAATCACAAATGCCATTTGTATTTTCGCCGCGAATGGCGCATATGGCATCAGATGCCCGCTTTTGGTGGGGTTCGGCACATTCAGGTAAGCGAAAAAGCGTATGTCTGGCGCTTACCCACAAGGAACAAGAGTAGAACTCCGGCAGATCTTTGCCCTTTTCTCTCAGTCCTGCAAGACTGCCGTTTGATTCGAGACTATTTAAGCGCAAGACCAAAGAGGTACGATGAGCACGCCTGATGATCTGTTTGCAGATGTTACCAAAAGCATGGATGAGCTGACATCCTCTTCTGGCAGCACTGAGAAGAAACAAGCACCAGCCGCAAGCGCACCGACCTCACCTGCAAAGCCATCATCCGCAGGCAAGGCCGCTCCTGTCGGCGCTGAAGGTGATTACACCGCAGCTGACATTGAAGTGCTTGAAGGCCTGGAGCCTGTGCGCCGCCGTCCGGGAATGTATATTGGCGGGACGGATGAAAAAGCGCTGCACCACCTGTTCGCTGAAGTGATCGACAACTCCATGGATGAGGCCGTTGCAGGCCACGCCAGCTGGATTGATGTCTCCCTTGGCGATGATGGCTACCTGACCATTACAGATAATGGTCGCGGTATCCCGATTGATCCGCATCCCAAATATAAAGACAAGTCCGCTCTGGAAGTCATTATGACGACCCTGCATGCTGGCGGTAAGTTTGACAGCAAAGTCTATGAGACCTCTGGCGGTCTTCATGGTGTGGGTATTTCCGTTGTAAATGCGCTCTCTGAAGAGCTGGTCGTTGAGGTCGCACGTAACCGCAAACTGTATCGCCAGACGTTCCGTCGTGGCCTTGCGGACGGTGGCCTTGAGCTGGTTGGTGATGTTCACAACCGTCGCGGCACCATGGTGCGGTTTAAGCCGGATGCGGAAATTTTCGGCAAGACGCTCAAGTTTAAACCTGCCCGTTTGATGAAGATGGCGCGTTCCAAAGCTTACCTGTTTGGCGGTGTAGAGATTCGTTGGCGCTGTGCCAAGGCTCTTGCTGATGAAGCCAATGGGGTGCCTGAGACTGCGACTTTCCATTTCCCTGGTGGCCTGAAGGATTATCTAGAAGAGGCTCTTGGTAAAGAGCGCCGTGTTACTGACGAGGTTTTTGCTGGCCGAACACAGGCAACAGGCAAACATGGCTCTGTTGAATGGGCTGTTGCCTGGTTTGCCGGTGATGGGTTCGTCAACTCTTACTGTAACACTGTGCCAACGCCAGAAGGTGGGACGCATGAGACGGGCCTGCGCTATGCCCTGCTTCGCGGTCTGAAGGCGTATGGCGAGCTGATTGGCAATAAGAAGGCCTCCATTATTACTGGTGATGACGTTTTAACGTCGGCGGCTGGTATGCTTTCTGTTTTCGTTCGCGAGCCTGAGTTTGTTGGTCAGACAAAAGACAAGCTAGCCACGAACGAGGCAACCCGTATTGCTGAGAACGCTGTTCGCGATGCCTTTGACCACTGGCTGACAGCCTCTCCAAACCAGGCAAACAAACTGCTTGAGTGGGTCGTTGACCGTGCTGAAGAGCGCTTGAAGCGACGTCAGGAGAAGGATGTCGCACGTAAGACTGCGGTTCGTCGCCTTCGTCTGCCCGGTAAGCTAGCGGATTGTTCGACGAGCAAATCTGATGGCACTGAATTATTCATCGTGGAGGGTGATTCCGCGGGTGGCTCAGCGAAACAAGCGCGTAATCGCTCAACACAAGCCGTTTTACCGCTGCGTGGTAAGATCCTGAACGTGGCAAACGCTGGCCGGGACAAACTGGTCGCAAACCAGCTGCTATCTGATCTCATTCAGGCACTAGGGTGTGGAACACGCTCTAATTATGATGACAAAGACCTGCGCTATGAGCGCATTGTTATCATGACCGATGCGGACGTTGATGGGGCGCATATTGCAGCCCTGCTGATCACATTCTTCTATAAAGAGATGCCGGATCTGGTCAACAACGGTCACCTCTACCTCGCAGTTCCTCCGCTTTACCGGATCAGTCAGGGCGGTAAGACCCTTTATGCACGGGATGACGAGCATCGTGAGCAGCTTTTGAAAACCAGCTTCAAAAAGAATGGCAAGATTGAAATTGGCCGCTTTAAGGGGCTTGGTGAGATGTTGCCGGCTCAGCTAAAGGAAACCACCATGGATCCAAAACGCCGGACGCTGCTTAAAGTGGTTGTTGGCGAGGATGAAGTGAGCGAAACCCGCAATGCGGTTGAGCAGCTGATGGGTAACAAACCTGAGGCACGCTTCAACTTTATTCAGGAGCGGGCAGAGTTCGCAACTGATTTGGATATTTAAAAGACCCTTAATTCTGAATAGTTGCTGAGTTTTGCGTAGGTTATAACTCGGCAACCTTGGCATAACTTGAAGGAATATATCGGTTATACCGCAGAATTTATTGACAACGCTGCTTAGAAATGTAGTGTTCCGCCAAACTGGTTGGAGAAACCTGTAACTCATACGGCTTCCAGCTTCTCTCCTCAATTATCGTAAAGAACATGAAATATGTCGTTTTCCACTCTCGGACTTAGTGAGAAAGTTCTCTCCGCTGTAGAAGCCTCTGGCTATACAGAACCGACTGCCATTCAGGCAGGCGCCATCCCTTACGTTCTAGAACGTAGAGATGTCCTCGGAATTGCTCAAACTGGAACCGGGAAAACGGCAAGCTTTACGCTGCCGATGATTACTCTTCTGGAAAAAGGCCGTGCGCGCGCCCGGATGCCAAGAACTCTTATTCTTGAGCCAACCCGTGAGCTTGCGGCGCAGGTGGAAGACAACTTCAATCGATATGGCGTTAATCACAAACTCAACGTTGCCTTGCTGATTGGCGGAGTTTCCTTTGCTGAACAGGACCGCAAGCTTGAGCGTGGCGCTGACGTTCTGATCGCGACACCTGGCCGCCTGCTTGATCATTTCGAGCGTGGTAAGCTGCTGTTGCAGGGCGTTGATATTCTTGTAATCGATGAAGCTGACCGCATGCTGGACATGGGCTTCATTCCAGACATTGAGCGCATTTGTAAACTTATCCCGTTCACTCGTCAGACCCTGTTCTTCTCTGCGACTATGCCGACAGAGATTCAGCGTTTGACAGACACGTTCCTGCAGAACCCTGCAAAGGTGGAAGTGGCGAAAGCTTCTACAACTGCGGATACTGTGACGCAGCGCATTGCTGCCGCTGATGCGGAAGACTACGAGAAGCGTGCTAAACTGCGTGAGCTGATTGAAGGTGCTGAAGATCTGCAGAATGCGATCGTGTTCTGCAACCGCAAACGTGATGTAGCTACTCTCTTCCGTTCGCTTGTGCGTCATGAATTTTCTGTTGGTGCACTTCACGGAGACATGGATCAGCGCTCTCGCATGACCATGCTGGACAATTTCAAGAAGGGTCACATCAAGATTCTGGTGGCCAGTGATGTTGCTGCTCGTGGTCTTGACATTCCAAGCGTGAGCCACGTCTTTAACTTTGATCTTCCTATTCATGCAGAAGACTACGTCCACCGTATTGGACGTACCGGGCGTGCAGGCCGTGAAGGCACTGCGATCTCCATTGTGACGGGCAAGGACCAAAAAGCATTGCAAGCGATTAACGAGATGATTGGCAAAGAGCTCGAGTGGGTTGGAGAGCCGGTTGATTTCTCCAAGCCTGTCGATGAGAAAAAATCTCGCCGTCGTTCTACCCGCACTCCAAAAGAGAAAAGCCGCTCACGCAAGCCAAAGGCCGAAGCTCAGGAAGCGGTCATTCAGGAAACCGAATCTGTACCGGCTGGCCTTGAAGAGCAACCAGTGGTTCCAATGCATGCCGAGCGCCGTGCTGCTCCACCTCGCCCAAGAGGCGGTCGTCGTGCTAACCAGCCTAAAGATGATGCGATTTTCCGTAATGCAAGCCATGTTCCGGCCTTCCTGCTGCGGGAAACTCGTTCCAAAGTTCAAAGCCGATAGCCCATTTTCCTGAGGTTAACCACTGGTTAGGTATATCCCATTAAATAAGCTAATGTTAAATTAGCTTATTAATTATGGGGTAGCCCTTTCCGTGACGCGGTGATGCAATCATGAGTCAAGAAGACGAGTTCAAGCGTACGATTGTTTATGCAGACAGTGCGCTCGATTACATCAAGACGAATAAGCTTCCAGCGTTTCCACGCAACTATGAGCTGTGGTATTCTTACGCTTCCGGGTTTAACCGGGCCCTGAACCGGACCATCAATAAGATTCTTGCCCGCGATGGCAAAATTTCTCCTGAAGAGACTCAGAAGATCTATAACCGCTTTTTGTCGCCGAACCGTTTGGGTGAGCGCATTGACGAAGTTGGCGACAAGATCTCCGAGGAAGTTCGGGAACCGATTTCCGCACTTGATAAGGGAACGCTCAAAACCACCGAGTACGGTGAAGAGCTGGCCCGTACATTGAGTGCTCTTGAGAATGTTAGTGATCGTTCTCAGCTTTCCAAACTTGTCATTCATCTTGCAAAACTGACCACTGAGACAGCAGAGAGCAATCAAGAACTCCGCGAGCAACTGGTTGATTCTCGTCGCCAGATCGGTGTTTTGCAGGAAGGTTTGGAAGCGATCCGGTACGAGTCACTCACTGATGAGCTGACCACGTTGAACAACCGTAAGCATTTTGATCAGAGTCTTGTGCGCGCGGTTAAAGAGGCGGAAGAGAGCCATGCTCCCCTCTCCTTACTGATTTCAGATATCGACCACTTCAAGCAGTTCAATGACAACTACGGCCATCAGACTGGCGACCAGGTTCTTCGACTTGTGGCGCTAGCGGTGAAGCAGAATGTCAAGAACAACGACATTGCGTGTCGTTATGGCGGTGAAGAGTTTGGTATCATTCTGCCAAGAACCACCATCGAAGATGCAAAGGTGATTGCGGAGAAAATCCGTAAGAACGTTGTTGCAAAAGAATTGGTAAAACGGTCAACCGGTGAAAACCTAGGCCGCATCACCATTTCAATCGGTATATCGACATTCCGGCCTGGTGACAGTGCTGAGAGTATGGTCTCTCGTGCTGATCTGGCGCTTTATGCTGCCAAGAAAGCTGGCCGCAACCTTGTGAAAGCTGAGGAAGAGAAGAAGATCCCCAGCGTGACACAGGTTGCTTAGCACCGCTAATTTTAAAAGAAAAACGTATTCGAGACGGCAGATCGTATGGTTGCCGTCTTTTTTTGTCGGCTATCCAAGGCTGAAGAGGCTTTGGCACTCTCCTTCGCCTGAGCGAGTTGGCGAATTGCCTTTGCAATCCATCGTGTCAGTTGGACTTCATCCTCGATAACATTCAGCGGAACTGAATAGAAGTTTGTCGGGAAATACTCTCCGAAGCACTGATGAATGTAAGGCAGCTGGCCTGTTAGCAGAAAATCTGCAACATTGCTGGAACCCGCTTTGAGATATAGTGATTTCTCGCGGACGAGCGCGAACATTTTACCATTCATGTAATATCCGTGGCCACCAAACATGGGACGACAACGGATATTCTTCAGAAATATCGGGCGTTTATCAGATATAAAAAACGAGGATAAAGACATAAGCAATCACCAAAAGATATAAATATATTGAAAGCTTGCAATATTCAGCCGAAGACCGACAAGAATATTGCCTGTTTCATCCACTCACAGAAATGTGAAGTGTTCTTTTGAATGATTATAGCTCGAGGCCCATCTGCCAGAAATTGGCCTCAAGTCTAGTGGCCTCTCTAAATATCCTAGACAATTTGGCATAGCGTGCATCAGTCGCGTAGAGCGCACCGAGATCATCAATTTCCTTCACTGCATCAGCAGCGAGTTCCTGATACTCATCACTGGAGTATTCTTTGATCCATTCGGCATATGGATTGCTTGTGTCGAGAGCGCCGTCTTGTTTTGCCAGTTCAGCACCGATCTCGCCGTAACCGATAGCACAAGGTGCGAGTGCAACTTTCAGGTCGAGCATATCGCCCTTCATTGCGGTGTCGAGAACATACCGAGTGTATGCAAGATTTGCTGGCTCTTCCGGAGTTGCGACAATCTCGTTTTCAGACAGGCCCCAACTTTCGCAAAGGCGGATATGAAGGCTCATCTCGACTTCGAGGATGCCCTTTGCTGAGGAAAGACACTTCCGCATCTGTACAAGATCTGTAGATTTGTACATGCCAAGCGCATAGGCGCGTGCGAACTCAATCAGGAAGAGGTAGTCTTGGACGAGGTACTTCTTAAATGCTGCAATTGGCAGAGTTCCGTCGCCGAGGCCCTGGACAAATTCATGTTTGGTGTAGGAATGCCATGTCTCGAGATTATCGTTTTTCAATGAATTAAAAAGAGACACGGCACCCCACCTATTGTCTTAGTTGCTCAGACTTGAGCGCTACTAGTTTTTCTGAGCGAACTTTGAAAGATCAGCTGGCAGCAGCTCTACGGATTCACCGCAGCCGCAGGCAGATACTTCATTTGGATTTTTGAACGTAAAACCAGAGCGGAACTTTGTGGTTTCAAAGCCCATTTCAGTTCCAAGCAGGTAAAGCGTAGCTGCGGGATCAACAAAGACCTTTACGCCTTTATCTTCAACAACATCATCGCCCGACTTTGCTTCTGTCACCAGATCCAGCTCGTACTCCATGCCCGCACAGCCGCCTGTTTTGATGGCGACACGTAATCCAAGCGGATCAGCATCACTTGCATCAAGCAAAGTGCGAATATACTCAGCTGCTTCGTCCGTCAGCGATAGTACCTGAAATCCTGAGGCCATTTTGCACCCTCCATGGGCACCTCAACACAGTTGAGGTGCCATACATTGTAAGCGCTTTCGAACCTTAGAAGAAGTTCAATGCAACGCGAGCTTCGTCGGACATGCGGCTTGGATCCCATGGGGGGTCGAAGGTCATATCCACCTGCACGGTGCCAACGCCTGGTACAGAACTTACTGCGTTTTCGACCCAGATCGGCATTTCGCCAGCAACAGGGCAGCCTGGAGCGGTCAAAGTCATGTCGATTTTAACCGTGCGGTCATCCTCGATATCAACCTTGTAGATCAAGCCAAGTTCATAGATATCGACCGGAATTTCCGGATCGAATACGGTCTTCATCGCAGCGATGATATCACCGGTCAAACGCTCCAGCTCTTCCGCAGGGATTGCGGAACTCTGGTTGATTTCCGGAGTTGTCAAAGGTCCGTCAGAGAACTCGCTTGTTTGTGTGTTGTCTGTCATAGGTCCTAACCAAACATCATCTGCGCTTTACGCAAGGCTTCTACCAGGCGATCGACTTCATCATGGGTGTTGTACAGGCCAAAACTTGCACGGCATGTACTGGTCACGCCGTAACGCGCCAGCAAAGGTTGCGCGCAATGCGTACCGGCCCGAACTGCAACGCCCGCTCTGTCAATCACCATTGAGATATCGTGGGCGTGAACCCCCTCAATCTCAAAGGAGAAGATCGATCCCTTATCCTTGGCGTTGCCAAAGATCTTCAGAGAATTGACTTCCTTTAAGCGCTGCTCTGCATAATCACGTAGGGACGCTTCATGCAATGCGATATTTTCGCGCCCCAGACTCTCCATATAGTCAAGGGCGGCCCCTAATCCAATAGCCTGAACGATTGGCGGGGTACCAGCCTCAAAACGATGCGGAGCTTCAGCATAGGTGACGAGACACTCAGTCACGTCCTTGATCATCTCACCGCCGCCCTGGAATGGGCGCATCTTGTTGAGGATCTTTTTTTTGCCGTAGAGCACGCCGATGCCGCTTGGACCGTAGAGCTTATGCCCGGTGATCGCATAGAAGTCACAGCCAATATCCTGAACGTCGACAGGCATGTGCACTGCACTTTGCGAGCCATCAATCAGGACTTTTGCACCACGTTCGTGTGCAAGACGCGTGACTTCTTTCACTGGAACCACGGTTCCGGTGACGTTGGACATATGGGTCATTGCGACAATTTTGGTGCGGTCTGTCAGGAGTTTTTCAAACTCATCCAGCAGAAACGTACCATCTTCTGCAATAGGTGCCCATTTGATGACAGCGCCTTTGCGTTCCCGAAGGAAGTTCCAAGGCACGATGTTGGAATGGTGTTCCATGATAGAGATGATGATCTCATCGCCTTCCTGGATGTCATCTTCCAATCCATAGGACACCAGATTGATTGCTTCAGTCGTCGATTTTGTAAAAACAATTTCGTCAACGCTTGGAGCATTCAGGAAACGGCGCACGGTTTCGCGTGCCGCCTCAAAGTTTTCGGTGGCTGTGTTTGACAGGTAGTGTAAGCCACGATGCACATTAGCATATTCCTGGGTGTAGGCTTTGGTGATTGCATCAATCACCGCCGTCGGCTTTTGGGCTGACGCACCATTATCCAGGTAGACCAACGGCTTGCCATAGACCTCCGTTGAAAGGATCGGAAAATCTTTCCGAACCTTCTCAACGTCGTATGGAGCTGTGAAAGCCGTGTTGTCGACCTTGGTCATTCGCTCACCATATCATCGGCATGAAGCCAACTGCGTGTCATTGCTTCCAGCAATTCTACACACTGTTCCTCTTCAAATTCCTCAATAGCTTCAGAAAGGAATGCGAGAACGAGGATTTTGCGTGCCTGCGCTTCTGGAATACCGCGTGCCATGAGGTAGAACAGCAGGTCTTCGTCAATGTCGCCAGTGGTGGAACCGTGGGCGCACTGAACGTCGTCTGCAAAGATTTCGAGCTCAGGTTTGGCATTGATTTCAGCGGTATCGCTCAGCAGAAGCGTTTTGATCATCATCTGACCATCTGTCTTCTGCGCGGCTTGCTCCACAATGATCTTGCCTTGGAAGACTGCGCGGGCTTTGTCGTCGACAACCGAGCGGTAGTATTCGCGGCTTTCACATCCTCGAACGGCGTGTTTCACAAACAGTGTGATATCAGCATGTTGGCTGTCTTTGAGCAGAGATGTTCCGCGTAGGCCAGCATGGGTGTTCTCGCCCTTGAACTCAAGGAAGAGCTGGGCACGAGAGAGCGATGCGCCTTCATTGTAGATGAAGTGCTGGAAATTGGTTTCCGCACCCAGCTCAATGCTAAGCGTTTCGATATGCTGCGCTTTTGCGCTTTCCACCTGCAACTTCAGCCAGTGCACATCTGCTTTGTCGCCAACTTTGACCTCAGTAAGGGCGTTGGACTGGTAAGCAGCGTCGGCATCACCTTCAAAGCTCTCGATGATGAGTGCTTTTGCGCCTGAGCCGATTTCAACCGAGGTGCCTGCATAAGAGCTGACTTCGGAACCATCGGTGTAACGAACGATCTCAATCGGCAGATCAATCTTTGCATCTGCAGCGATTTTGATACTGATGCCGCCCTGAACCAGAGCCTGATTGAGGTGCGCCATGGCGTCGTCGGTGCCGAGCTGTGATGCCAGGAAGCCGCCGGTCTGAGCAATACTCAAGCCTGCAACGTCTTGATCTGACGACAGTTCTGGCGCATATCGACCATTGACGATGGCAATGCGGTAGGTCTTCAGACCACCAGCACCCTTTAAAGCATCAGCTTTGGGCGCGGTTTTTGAAGCCAATGCAAATGCATCGTTCATTTTGGTGCGCAGGTCTGTGTAGTGCCACTCTTCAACGCGGCGATGTGGAATGCCTTTTGCTTTGAAAGCATCCCACGCCTGTTTGCGTTGATTTGCGTTTTCTTGCGTTGTTTGCGCGAAAATTGCGTCGAACTGAGCGTTCAGGCTCTGCTCTGCTTTTGTCTCTTTAATATTTGCCGGAGCATTCATCGGTTACCCTCCAGCTCAAGCAGCTTCTTCGCCGACGTAATCAGCGTAACCGTTTTTCTCCAGTTCAAGAGCAAGCTCTTTACCACCGGTTTTAACGATCTTCCCTTTGGACAGAACGTGCACGACGTCCGGTACAATGTGATCGAGCAGACGCTGGTAGTGCGTGATCACGATCATAGAGCGCTCAGGGGAGCGAAGCTGGTTGACGCCTTCAGAAACAACGCGCAGTGCATCGATGTCCAGACCTGAATCTGTTTCATCCAAAACGCACAGAGTTGGTTCCAGCAGAGACATCTGCAGGATCTCAGCGCGTTTCTTTTCACCGCCGGAGAAGCCAACGTTGAGTGGACGCTTGAGCATGTCTGGCGTCACTTTCAGCTCTTTGGATTTCTCACGTACAAGCTTCATGAAGTCAGGGGTGGAGATTTCATCTTCACCGCGTGCTTTGCGCTGTGCATTCAACGCAGTCTTCAGGAAGGTCATGGTTGCAACACCCGGAATTTCGATCGGGTACTGGAACGCAAGGAACATGCCGGCAGCGGCGCGCTCATCGGCACCAAGCTCGGCCCAGTCAACGCCATTGTAGGAGATGGAGCCCTCGGTGATCTCGTAATCGTCTTTGCCTGCCAATACATATGACAGGGTGGACTTACCAGACCCGTTTGGTCCCATGATCGCGTGGACTTCGCCCGGGCGTACAGTCAGGTCAATGCCGCGAAGGATTTTGTTGCCATCAACTTCGGCGTGCAGGTTTTTGATCTCAAGCATCTATCGTTCTCGTCTTTTCAATTCTTCAATAGGTACGAGGCAAACACGGTGGTCCGCGTTTTAGCCCACACTTCCTTCAAGGCTGATCGAAATCAGTTTTTGTGCCTCAACTGCGAATTCCATTGGCAGTTGCTGGATTACGTCCCGGACAAAACCATTCACGATCAATGCGACAGCTTCTTCCTCATCAAGGCCACGGGCCTGACAGTAGAACATCTGATCGTCAGAGATCTTGGAGGTTGTTGCCTCATGCTCGAACACCGCTGAGGAGTTCTTGCTTTCGATGTAAGGGACGGTGTGGGCACCGCACTTATCGCCAATGAGAAGCGAGTCACACTGGGTGAAGTTACGTGCGTTAGATGCCTTGCGATGCGCGGAAACCTGCCCGCGATAGGTGTTTTGAGAGACACCTGCGGAGATACCCTTGGAGATAATCCGGCTGGCTGTATTTTTGCCCAGATGGATCATCTTGGTGCCGCTGTCGATCTGCTGGTGACCATTCGAGATCGCAATGGAGTAGAACTCACCTTGTGAGTTATCTCCGCGCAGAATGCAGCTTGGGTATTTCCAAGTGATGGCAGAACCGGTTTCAACCTGTGTCCAAGAGATTTTGGAGTTCTTTTCGCGGCAGTCGCCACGCTTGGTCACGAAGTTGTAGATACCGCCTTTGCCTTCAGAGTCGCCTGGGTACCAGTTCTGAACGGTAGAATACTTAATCTGTGCATCTTCCAGAGCAACAAGCTCAACCACAGCAGCGTGCAGCTGGTTTTCATCGCGCTGAGGGGCAGTACACCCTTCCAGATAAGACACATAAGAGCCTTTATCTGCGATGATCAGCGTACGCTCAAACTGGCCAGTGTTCGGCTCGTTGATACGGAAGTAGGTGGACAGTTCCATTGGGCAACGCACGCCTGGTGGAATGTACACAAACGACCCATCAGAGAATACAGCTGAGTTCAATGTTGCGTAGAAGTTGTCGGAGACCGGAACAACAGAACCAAGGTATTTTTGAACCAGCTCTGGATGCTCACGAATTGCTTCGGAGATCGGGCAGAAAATAACGCCTGCCTTGGCCAGTTCTTCCTTAAAGGTTGTTGCTACTGAAACACTATCGAAAACGGCATCAACTGCGACGCGGTTTTCTGGTGCAACACCTGCCAAGATTTCCTGCTCGGACAATGGAATGCCCAGCTTCTTGTAGGTTTCCAGAATCTCTGGATCCACCTCGTCAAGAGACTTGGGTCCCTCACGTTTTTTAGGTGCTGCATAATAATGAAGGTCTTCGAAGTCGATCTTCGGGTAATCAACTCGCGCCCATGTTGGCTCTTCCATCGTCTTCCAACGACGGAACGCTTCCAAGCGCCAATTGAGCATCCATTCCGGTTCGTCTTTTTTAGCCGAAATGTATGCAACGATATCTTCATTGAGCCCTTTGGGAGCAAGCTCACTTTCGATATCGGTTACGAAGCCATATTTATACTGATCAACATCAATTGCTTTGACCTGATCAATTGTTTCCTGGACTGCCGCCATGCTTTGTCTCCATACGCGGTTCAAAGCCGCATTGGGTACGATTATTGGACCCGTTTGCCCTTACTTAACAGATGCTCTGTCGCAACACAGTGCATCCTTATTTATACGAGGGTTTGTCCTCGTTTATTTTTATATACGGCGTTCACCCCTTCTATGTGGGCTTCATTCGTTTATAAATTTTCGTCCAAGCGCCTAAAAAACGCTCAACATCTTCTTGGGTTGTCGCCCAACCGAGACTGACCCGGATTGCGCCACGCGCCAATGATTCCGATACTCCCATTGCAAGAAGCACATGGGATGCGCCTACTTTGCCGGATGAACAAGCAGATCCAGATGAAACAGCGACACCAAACAAGTCAAAGTTGATCAGTGCGGTTTCAGCTGAAATCCCTTCAACTGCGAAACACGTCGTGTTGCCAAGACGCGCGACATCTTTACCGAAGATGATCGCATCTGAAGAGAGCTCATTCAGTCTCTCTTCCATATGGTCTCGCAGGCGCGAAATCCTAGCATGTTCATCAGGATTAGTTGATTGCGCTGCCGCAACCGCAAATCCTGCAATGCCTGCCGTATTCTCTGTTCCGGCTCTTCTCCACGATTCTTGTCCGCCACCTGTCAGCAGTGGAATGGGGCGAAAATCGCCTTTCCCGAGGATAAGAGCGCCAACCCCTTGCGGACCTCCGAGCTTATGGGAGGAGATCGACATGGAGTTGCAGCCAATCATGGCCATTGAAAGCGGTTCTTTCCCTGCCATCTGGACTGCATCCACATGGTAGAGATGACCTAAATCTTCTGTGAGAACGCCGATTTCCTGCAGGGGCTGCAAAACACCGGTCTCACTATTGGCAGCCATAACAGATACCAATGCGGTTTCATCTTCTCCCAGCTTCTCAAGCAATCTGCGCAGTTCACTCACCACCACGCGCCCGTCTTCATCAACGGGAATGCTTTGCACGTTTTGGGCTGCAAACCGACCACCAGCTATAATGGATGGGTGTTCGATTGCGCTCACAAAAACCTGGGTCAGAATATAGGGCTCGCCATTTTTTAGCCAAGTGGGCGATAATGCTGTGACGTTCGCCTCTGACGCTCCACTCGTAAAAATGATATTCGCCGGGTTGCCATCTACCAGATCTGCAATTTTGTGCCTTGCATCTTCGATGATGGATCGGGCGCGCCGACCGCTGCTGTGAATAGAGGACGCATTGCCAGCTGCTTTGTAGGCTTCCTGAAGAGCTAAAAGAGATTCTTCCCTCAGCGGAGCGCTGGCGTTATAGTCTAAATATGTCAGTTCGCGGTTTATTGTCATAGTTTAACACAGAAAATGGGGTTCTTTAGTGCCCTAATTGGGTCTCTATGGAAATGGAAACCTTGATATTTTCCACGGTGCTTACGATAAGGGGTAAAGAGTTCCCTTTGAGTTCGTTGAGGTCTATAACGTGCATGCGCCGAGTTGGATATACCTTTCTCCAATAGAGGCCGATTTTCAGTGTAGCCCTTGAGGTTCATCGTAGAATAATTCTAAACTGGTTCTAATAAACTTGCGTCTCGCAGTCAAGTTTAATCGACAATGATCCGGTATACCAAAAAGCCGGCAGACAGTTGCTGCCGACTAAAACAAGAGGATTTTGCAGTATATGCCTGAGGTGATCTTCAATGGCCCTGCAGGGCGGCTAGAAGGCCGTTTCCATCCAGCAAAAAAACGTAATGCTCCGATTGCACTGGTTCTTCATTTGCACCCGCAGTTTGGCGGCACGATGAACAACCAGATTATCTATCAGACCTATTACATGTTTGCGAAACGCGGCTTCGCAGTTTTGCGTTTCAACTTCCGCGGCGTGGGTCGTTCCCAGGGTCAGTTCGACCATGGTCAAGGTGAGCTTTCAGATGCTGCTGCGGCGTTGGACTGGGTACAAACCATCCATCCGGATGCACGTGCTTGCTGGATTGCGGGCTTCTCATTTGGTGCATGGATTGGCATGCAGCTCCTGATGCGTCGTCCTGAAGTTGAGGGCTTTATCTCCATTGCCCCACCAGCCAACTTGCATGACTTCTCCTTCCTGGCACCCTGCCCGTCTTCTGGCCTGATTATTCATGGCGAGCAGGACAAAGTGGTTCCACAGAAGGATGTTCAGGCTTTGGTTGATAAGCTGAAAACCCAAAAGGGTATCATCATCGACCACCAGGAAATGCCAGGCGCCAACCACTTCTTCGAGAATCACGTTGATGGCCTGATTGGCAACTGTGCAAGCTATCTTGATCGCCGCCTCGGTCTGATCGGGGAAGACGCTGGTTAGTCAGCAATGATTTGTGCATTAAAAAAAGCCCGGTCGATTGACCGGGCTTTTTTCGTAACTGATGTCTGACTTATTCGCCAGGTGTCCAGGCGTGGTAGTCTCCGGTCACTTCCGGGCGTTTTTCCGGGGTCAGAATGGAGCCTTTTGGACGATAAGCGTTTGGTGTGCCTGTCAGGTTTGGGGAGTGAGCAATTTCCCACTCGCGCGCCACATAATCACTCTCTGTTGGAGGAGTGTCTGTGCGGTAGTGCATCCAACCGTGCCAACCGGCAGGGATCTGGGAGGCTTCTGCAAGGTTTTTATAAATCACCCAACGGCGTTTGCCGCCGCGCTCTTTATAATACTTGTTGCCAAACTCATCGGTCCCGACGAACTCACCCTTTCTCCATGTGAAGAAGCGAGTGCCCCACGTGTCACTGTTCCACCATGTGAAGAACGTAAGCAGAAGGTGTTTCATGTGTCTGGCCTTTCCAGATCGGTGGCTTTGTAAATTTTCTCGGAATATGACGAGTGTTTGGGTGCCTGTCCAGTCTTAGAGTACCGTAGTTTCAACTATTCACCGGAAGTCGCTTTAAATATCCTAGGGTCAGTTATTATTTTCACAATTCCCGAGGCTATTTTGCACGTTACTTCTTGGTACGGCGCGATAAGTACGGGTTTTGACTGAACTTGTCTGCTGGTGACACATTCCCAACTTCCAGGTCCTTGAGTGAGAGAGGCTCGTTCTCATCTCTTTTCGCCGATCTGCGCGGCCTTGGCGTCATTTCAGATTCGGGTGATGGCGCGTTCTCGTCCTTCTGATATTCGCGCGCTTTGTTGAGTGCTGCGAACTTGGCCTGATTCTGTTCGAGCCGCTTTGCCGTTCCATCAATAATGAACCCGCCGTCATTGTTGCGGATGAACTGACGACGATCCTTGCAGATTGATTCTAGCGATTTCTTCAAGACAGACGACGAGATTGGCGTCACCAGCAGATGGTGAGCCCCTGCCTCTAACGCGCGCGTCACCAGTGCGCGGGTGCCGTAGGCCGTAATAAAGACGAGCGGAACATTGATGAGCTCGGGGATTCGGCCTGAACGCATAAGCTTTAAGAGCTGAAAACCGCTGACGGGTTTCATCTCCCAACCAGACAACACCAGATCTGGTGGGTCTGAGATGAGCATTGGTAATGCATCTTTGGGGCTGTCATAGACACGCACGCGCCCAAGCTTCAGGGTGCCTAAGATACCCCTTAAGATTGCTTGGGTGGGTTTTGACTGTTCCACAAGAACCACATCTAACTGAGAAATGTCCTTGCCGAAGGAGGTGTGATGCATATCTGCTCGCTAATTTAACCTAACCAGATACCAAAGGTAATTGAGAAACTATATATGATCTCTCCATACAACCACTGCGTAAAATTGCGTGGGGTACACAGACTTTTTTACCCGTGAAATTTTCTGATCCACTGAATAATTTTTCCTAAAAATATCCCCCAGAAAAAATGAGCTTGAATTTGCATTTTCGCTTGGCTTTGCGGAAATGGCGGGGTTCTGCTGCCTGTGCCCGATTTGGAACACACTTAGGCCTCCCCACAATCCACACAGATTACAATATTTGGTGTTTCGATCCCTCTTATGCACACAACCAGTGGACAGATCACGCTTGACGATGCTTTCCGATTCAATCTAATTTGAGGTCGAAATCAAGACGTGTTCAGGATAGTGCGGCCTCGGCCGGGAGTTCACCACATTTAAGTAGCTTCGAGTGCTAGGAGTTGAATTAACATTCACTTCCAGCGGTCGCTTTTTTTTGCCAATTGCAGCCTAAATATTGTGTTAATATATTATCAGCACACTAGATATTGTAATAGCATCGAATTGCGTGCCACTTTACCTGCGTTTACTAGGATAAATGCCAGATAGCGGATTAATCAAAACCGGCGGCGGACTTTTGGTTAAAATCTTAGCTATCGGCGCTCTTAAAACCGAGATGCACCGCGGTGACCGTCACCGGGTGCGATAAGGGGCTAAACATGAGAATTGAGCGGCGATATACTGCGGAAGGACAATCCCCCTACGCAGATATTGAGTTTTGCAACGCAACGAGCGAGATCCGTAACCCAGACGGATCCGTTGTGTTTCGCTTGGAGAACATTCAGGTTCCTAAGCAATTCTCTCAGGTTGCCTCTGATATTCTGGCACAGAAATACTTCCGCAAAGCTGGTGTTCCGGCCAAGCTGAAAGCGGTAGAAGAAAACACCGTTCCATCCTGGTTGTGGCGTAAAGCTCCAGACGACAAAGCTCTTTCCAAGATGGCGAAAGACAAGCGCTTTGGGTCTGAGATCGACAGCCGTCAGGTGTTTGATCGTCTGGCTGGTACATGGACGTACTGGGGCTGGAAGGGCGGATACTTCGACAGCGAAGCTGATGCGCAGGCGTTTTATGATGAACTGCGGTACATGCTCGCGACCCAGAAGGTTGCTCCGAACTCCCCACAGTGGTTCAATACCGGCCTGCACTGGGCGTATGGCATTGATGGTCCAAGCCAGGGTCACCATTACGTCGACTTTGAAACTGGTGAGCTGACCCGTTCTGCGACCGCTTATGAGCATCCGCAGCCGCATGCTTGCTTCATTCAGTCTGTTGATGATGACCTTGTGAATGAAAACGGCATCATGGACCTGTGGGTTCGTGAAGCACGCCTGTTCAAATACGGTTCCGGCACCGGCACCAACTTCTCCTCTTTGCGTGCAAGCGGTGAGCGTCTGGCAGGCGGTGGCAAGTCCTCCGGCCTTATGAGCTTCCTGAAGATTGGCGACCGTGCAGCTGGTGCGATCAAGTCCGGCGGCACAACCCGCCGTGCGGCGAAGATGGTTGTGGTTGATATCGACCATCCGGATATCGAAGAATTCGTGACCTGGAAGGTGCATGAGGAACAGAAGGTCGCGGCCATCGTAACCGGTTCCAAAGTGTGTCAGAAGCACCTGCAGGCTGTGATGAAAGCTTGTGTGAACTGCGAAGGTAGCGGCGACGATTGCTTTGATCCTAAAAAGAACCCTGCCCTGAAGCGCGAAATGCGTGCTGCTAAGAAGGCAATGGTTCCTGAAAACTACATTCAGCGTGTGGTTCAGTTCGCACGTCAGGGTTACAAGACCATTGAGTTCCCAATCTACAACACAGACTGGGATTCTGAGGCTTACCTGACCGTTTCCGGCCAGAACTCCAACAACTCCGTTCGTGTCACTGATGGCTTCCTGAAAGCTGTTGCGGCCGATGGAGACTGGGATCTGATTGGCCGTATTGACGGTGGAACCAAGAAGACCATCAAAGCAGCTGAGCTTTGGGAGCAAATTGGTTACGCGGCATGGGCATCTGCTGATCCGGGCCTCCAGTACCACACCACCATCAATGAATGGCATACCTGCCCACAGGGCGGCGAGATCCGCGCATCCAACCCATGTTCTGAATACATGTTCCTGGATGACACCGCGTGTAACCTGGCCTCATTGAACCTGCTGCAGTTCCGCAAGGAAGACCAGCAGTTCGACTTTGACAAGTTTGAGCATGCGACCCGCCTCTGGCAGATCGTGCTTGAGATCTCCGTCATGATGGCGCAGTTCCCATCCAAGCAGATTGCTAAACTGTCCTACGAATACCGCACCACAGGTCTGGGCTACGCCAATATCGGCGGCCTGCTGATGACCTCTGGTATTGCTTATGACAGTGACGAAGGCCGTGCGCTTTGTGGTGCGATCACTGCGATCATGACCGGTGTTTGTTACGCGACTTCTGCTGAAATGGCTGGTGAGCTTGGCTCTTTCCCTCGTTATGAGGAAAACGCCAAGGACATGCTGCGCGTGATCCGCAACCACCGCCGCGCTGCGCACAGCGAGAGCAAGGGGTATGAGAACCTCAGCACCCTGCCCGTTCCTCTGGATGCTTCCAACTGCCCACAGACTGAGCTTGTTGAGCGTGCCCGTCTTGCATGGGACAAAGCTCTTGAGCTTGGAGAGGCACACGGTTACCGCAACGCGCAGACCACTGTGATCGCACCAACCGGCACCATTGGTCTGGTTATGGATTGTGACACGACCGGTATTGAGCCTGACTTTGCGCTGGTGAAGTTCAAGAAGCTCGCAGGTGGCGGTTACTTCAAGATCATCAACCGCGCTGTTCCTGAGGCCCTGCGTACACTTGGTTACTCAGAGGCTGAAATTGCCGAGATCGAAGCTTATGCTGTTGGTCACGGTTCCATTTCTCAGTCTCCTGCCATCAACAGTGCCAACCTGAAAGCCAAAGGCTTTGATGATGCTGCGCTTGAGAAACTGGCTGGAGCACTTGGGTCTGCATTCGATATCAAGTTCGTCTTCAACCGCTGGACCCTTGGTGATGAGCTGCTGACCGGCAAACTGGGCGTTTCTGCTGAGCAGCTGGAAGATATGGATTTTGACCTTCTGAGCCACATGGGCTTTAGCAAGGCAGAGATTGAAGCTGCTAACACACATGTGTGTGGTGCTATGACCCTGGAAGGTGCACCGCACCTGAAAGAAGCGCATTACCCGGTCTTTGACTGTGCGAACCCATGTGGCCGCATTGGTGAACGCTTCCTGTCTGTTGACAGTCACATCAAGATGATGGCCGCTGCGCAGCCGTTTATCTCCGGTGCGATTTCCAAGACCATCAACATGGCAAACACTGCCAGTGTTGAGGACTGTAAAGAAGCTTACATGCTCTCCTGGAAGCTGGGTCTGAAAGCAAACGCTCTTTACCGTGATGGCTCCAAGCTGTCTCAGCCGCTGAACGCTCAGTTGCTGGAAGATGAAGAAGATGATGCAGAAGACACTGTTGATGACATCCTTGCACAGCCACAGGCAGCCCGCGCTGAAGCTGTTGCAGAGCGTGTTGTTGAGCGGATCATCGAGCGTGCTGTTCGCAATCGTGAAAAGCTGCCAAACCGCCGCAAAGGTTACACTCAAAAAGCTTCCGTTGGTGGCCACAAAGTGTACCTGACAACCGGTGAGTATCAGGATGGCCGCATCGGCGAAATCTTCATCGACATGCACAAAGAAGGCGCTGCCTTCCGCTCATTGATGAACAACTTTGCGATTGCGATCTCCCTTGGTCTGCAATACGGCGTTCCGCTTGAGGAATATGTTGACGCGTTCACCTTCACCCGTTTTGAGCCTGCTGGCATGGTGATGGGCAATGACGCAATCAAGAATGCAACCTCCATTCTTGACTACATCTTCCGTGAGCTGGCTGTATCTTATCTGGGTCGTAACGATCTGGCACACGTGCCGCCAGAAGCATTGGACAGTGCGACATCTACTTCCCGTTCTTCTGCTGAAGGTCAGGATGAAGAGAGCAGCCCTGCGATTGTTTCTCACGGCCTTGTTCGCGGTCAGACCGAGAAATTCCGTCTGGTCCCAGGTGGAGACCCGGCTGTTCAGCTGGCCGGTGCGATCACTGCTCAGTCTGATGCGATTGCAACGGCCTTCCAGCGTGGCGGCGAAGCAACGGCAACAGCAAGCGTAGGCACTGCAACACCTGCAGCTGCACAACCATCTGTCGCTAGTCAGGTCGCTCAGGCCCGCATGAAGGGGTATGAGGGCGAAAGCTGCGCAGAATGCGGCAACTTCACCATGGTCCGCAACGGCACCTGCCTAAAATGCGACACCTGTGGCTCCACCAGCGGCTGCAGCTGATTTCTGATCAATAACTTATAAAAACAGGCCCCAAAGCTCAGCTTTGGGGCCTGTTTTCGTTTGTGCGCACTGGACCGTGAGAGATTACTTGCGGGAATATCGGAACAGGCCAACTACTACCTAGATTGGTGAGAAATACAAAGTGTGCATATCAAGTTTCAGCAAACTTAAAACTCTCAAACAAGCAGAAGTCTTCTAAATTTCCAAATATTTTAAGCCATAGGTAAAAGTAATTTTATTACTATAGGTATATTTTGAAAGAACATACACTAAACAATGGGCTCGTTGCATCGCAACCACTATCAGCGCTGGCCGCAGACGGTTGAGTGTTATTATTTCTGAATGCGTTTCCCTACTCGGCCTCACGGCGCATTTTTAGGAAGAGCAGCGTAAACTAAGAGACCATTAACAGCTTCCACTGGTCAGTTAAGTCCCGAAAGCTGATAAACTCCTTTCAAGCAACGTCCTTAAACCAGATACCTCATCTAATAGTCACAAACGGTGGACCATACGTAACGCCTCTAACCCGCCTGTGGTGATATCTCCGAAATGGACAACATGCTTACCTTCGATCGTTACAACTAACGCCCCCACTGAGACTGAATATGCATGAAGTGGAGCTAGGTGTACTTGTAAAATAAGGTAATCCCCTCACCCCGCAGCGCATAGGCCATCTCCCATTACAATAGAATTTTCAAAGATAATTGAAGTTACTAAGAAATAGCGACTATGATCACGTTACTTATCGATTACATAGGTGGTTATAAGCACACTGACACTCCTTGGACTGGCTCAGGAAAAGTAGAGAGCCTTCTGATACATTAAGATCAGGAGGACTTTATGGGGCGCAAACATTACACGGAAGAGTTTAAGCGGGAAGCAGCGCGGCTGGTAGAAGTGAGTGGTCGACCCATTCCTGAAATTGCCGCCGATCTGGGTGTGGGCCGTGCTACGCTGAACCGCTGGATCAAGGAGTTTCGGGATCAGGATTTACTGTCAGGGCCGCATGAGGATGCGAGTAAAGAATTAGCCCGCTTGCGCAAGGAAAACGAGCTTTTACGGCAAGAGAGAGATTTATTAAAAAAGGCGGCAGCGTTCTTCGCCAGGGAAAC
>NZ_FOSK01000018.1 GCF_900114245.1 Pseudovibrio ascidiaceicola
ATGTTCAGCGCCACATTCAAACGGCTCAACGTCGCTGGCAAAGCTGCGCGGGCGATTTCGGGATGAGCGTCCATTAGCGTCAGAAAATCAGCTTTGTGAACATAACCAACTGTCGTTTTACCAACTGCAACAGCATTTTGCGTACGCTTGCGGCCGGTTAGCACGCCTATGATGCCAATGAAGTGCCCCTCACCAAGCACCGCAAGAATTGTTTCTCGGCCACTGCGGCTGAAACGCCCCATTCTAACTGCCCCTGAACGCACAATGAGCAGGCGATCACCATCATCACCGGTCGAGAAGATCGTGCGGCCGTCCTGATAGGTGTGGCGCTGCTCGACAGCTGCAAAAGCGGCCTCGACCTTTTGGGGGAGCAGGTCAAGGAACTTGAGGCTCCCGTGATCCAACACTCCTGTCATGGCCAAGGTTCCTTGAAATACGTTGAGGGCATAAACTTCATCACGTATCCTGAACACCGCCCTTGTTGTCAACACACCATACTGTTAGTTGCAGTGTTTCAATTGGTCACGCTGACAACTGAAGAGTTCGGAGTTGCTCCCTACCAGCTCCTTGATTGCTAAATGTCGATTTTCTCTGATAACGAGAGTGCATCTTCAAGATCTATACCTAAGTATCTGACAGTACTGTCCATCTTTGTGTGGCCAAGACGAAGCTGCACAGCACGAAGGTTACCTGTCTTCTTGTAGATTTGCGCGACCTTTGTTCTGCGCATTGAGTGTGTGCCGTAAGAACTTGGTTCTAGCCCGATTGATAAAACCCACTCTTTCAGCATTCGGCCATACTGTCGCGTCGAAATGTGTGGCCTGTCATGAAACCGACCAGGCCATAGATACGCTGACCCAATCATTTCTGGACTGTCTATCCATTTTAACAAGGCTGATCTGGTTCCTTCCATGAGTTCAAACTGAACAGGCTTACCGGTCTTACTCTGAATTATTGAAGTGCGCCTTTTCACTCGCCCTGCAGTAAAAACATCGACAACCTTAAGACGTACAAGGTCACACCCTCTGAGTTTGCTATCGATTGCTGCATTGAACAAAGCTAGCTCACGTACTTTGCCTGCAAGCTCAAGGCGAACACGAATGGCCCAAACGTGTTTTGGTAGCAAAGGGCGCTTTTGCCCGACAATCCTGCCACGATTCCAGGCTGGTTTTACTGGTCTGATCATAGGAAGGTTTGATAAGGTCATGACAGTTCCTCCAAACCACCCTCAACCACCATATCTAGCTAATCTTACAGCAGATAGAAAACAGTATTGATTTTCAGGTTGGTAAAGGTAACGAACTACTAGTTTGCTTGCCAAGCGTTACTCAGAGGACCAGAATATGTGTAGTATAGTTTTCGGTAAAGCTTCTTGATGAGTGATATCGCTTTGATATCGGGCCTTTGGAGACATTGGAGCATTTCCATCAGGAATTGAAATAGCCCCAACCTAAGGCTTTTACAGTAGCCTTCATGCATATCCCACCAAGGGTAACCTGTGCTCAAGACAGACAACATACTATTGATGAAGCGTAAGTTCTTGTGTACCGGACTGCACCTTCGCAACGCTCACTGGGCTCCAACTTTTCTATGACCATTCTTCATCGCACAAATCGCTACGCATATACCAAACTCCCCGTCACTACGGGGAGTTTGAAGTACGCTGTGCTTTGCAAGGGAAGAGCTTAGTCAGCGGGGTCCAGATCCGGCAAACCAATTTTGTAGTATAACTTATTGCTGTCATCGCCACCTTCCGAATGCCGGTGCACTTCTATTAAGTGGCCATTATTATCCATGGTTACAGCAAGATTGGAGCCGTGGTCGTATTGTTTACTTTCACTCCAGTCTATCTTTTTTTTCTCAAATTGTATTTTTCCAGTGCGGTAGTATAGGTCAGCGCTGCTACCGCAACCTCGATGAACCTCCACACAATTACCACTATTGTCCATCGCTATTGAGTGATCTGAGCCTGAATCGTATTGGATACTATCACCCCAACTTATGGTCTTTTTGCTGAAGTCTATTCTGCCAACGCGGTAGTAAAGTTTATCGTCGTTACCAGAAGCCGGATTGCCTCTATGTGTCTCTACGCAATTACCGTGATTATCCATTGCGACGGCAACGTCAGCGCCCGTGTCATACTTGTCGCTATCTCCCCAATGTATTGTCTTTGCAGTGGAGTTAATGATCCCAACCATGTAGTAGAGATTGTTTTTGTCGTCGCCGCTACCGGTGTGTAACTCAACGCAGTTACCAAGATTATCCATGGCGACCGCGACTTTAGTTCCGGTGGCGTAATTTTGATTATTGCCCCAATTGACTGTCCTGGCACCTATATCTGCAAGTCCAACGGCATAATATAGTTTATTGCCACTCCCACTTTCCCTATGCACACAGATACAGTGGTCTTTATTGTCCATAGATACGGCAAAGTCGGAGCTGCTTGTAAAATATATACCGTTTCCAAAGTCGATACGATTACCGGAGAAATGCGCCCGTCCTACGCGGTAGTAAAGTTTGTTGCTATTTCCACCAGAGCCACGGTTCATTTCCAGGCAGCCTGAGTTGTAATCTGTAGCGATCGCCACCGAGGAGCCTGTAGTGTAATAAATGCTAGGCCACCAGACAGCGTCAATAGCGGTGTACGCCTGCCAAGTCGCAACTGAAAACACTCCAGGGAAGAAAGGAGGGTATGGGAAAGCACTTCTGGATGTTGCAAAAACCTCAATACTGGTAGGTGATGTAATCTGAAGACCCTTTCCCCATCTGAAATTGGCGCCCAGGTCAGACGGTGACATCATATCCACACCCGGCATATAATTCGCTTTGAGACCAGCTAAGCTGATAGCACCTGACGTCTCGTCGTGTCTTGCTTCCGTGCCGGCTGATGAGGAGGGGCCAGTTTCCAATAGTATTGGAGCACGAACTTGCGTGACAGTTGCGCTATGATCTCCTTCAATCTGGAGCCGATATAAACCAAAACTTCTATCGGTGCCGTGCATCGTGAAAATAAAGAGCTGGCCATCTTCTTGTGTCGCGAGAGCGAAACCACCCTCAGGACTAAATGTGTCAGGAAGTTTTTCCTTTGAAATCAACTGAATGAGATCAAATTGGTCGGGTTGCGTGCTGATTTCAGCAGTTTTGGATCGATAGACACTTAGCCCCGGGCCATCCCCTGCAATGACAATGTATTTCCCTTTTTCTTCACCTACTGACTTTTCTTTCGTCATCCCAGCGCCATTTATCGCGCTATCGTCCCTCAGGATCGTGGTCAGAAGTTTCATCGGTTTGTTTTTTGCCGTGGGCCGAACATCGTAGATTTGCACTTCCGAGCATTTATTGTTTTTGTCACTTTTCTCCAGAGCAAGTGCCATATAGCTACCGCATACTTGAACACCTCCTGGATGACCCCATGCGGGTTCATGTTCGGTATTATAAGTTGCTTTAATTGTTGAGCTACCACCATATTTTTTCTTGATTTTATCTCCAATCATATATGTACCTTGCTGATGGGGAAGCAGTACGTTTGTGTGCGTGAAGATTAACTTTGATCCATAAGCACCAACTCCTTTAAAATGTGAGTAGATCGAAGTGTGGATGGTCAAATAGTAGCCAGTCCCGCCGGAGGTTGCATTGACACTGTCAAAAGTAGCAGCTGCATTTACCAACCGTGGGTTCTCAGGAATAATTTCCGCGGTATCACCGCTTTCAATTACAAATCTGGCATCGTTGGTTTTTCCATTTGTGCTGCGCGCATCTACCGTCCAATAGTGTCCCTCGGAGCCTTTGGTTGGGAAAAATCTCTGCACCGGCAATAACTGAGAAGTCATAGTTTCGTATATCTGATCGCTTGTGCCGGCATCGATTTTGTTCAGGTTCCCAATCGGATTGGCGAATGTGAAATAGATGCTGATGGGGTTTTCAGGCGACGCAGATTTATATTTTACCCAGCCAGCGCACCCTGCGACGGACAATTCTGCCTCATCACACTCGACGGTTGCGCGACCACCATCGGCAGCTATTTCTTTTGGCCACTCGCTATCATCTGCGAGTTGACCATATTCTAAGTGAGCTTGCTCAAAAGTGAAAATGGATGGGCTGTTATTGGTGATTTCTAAGCGAATGCGATGGTCTTTTTGCATAGGCTCTCTCCCTAAAGTTAATACGCCGCCATCGAAATAATGTCGTTAATTGGTTAGGGCCATGACACGTTGCTATCATCGGTTACGATAACAGGTGCTGTACTTGAGGCGCTGGTCGGCGGGAGTATATTTTCGCTGGAAAGTGGAACAACCCAAGATTGTTTTGTCGCCTATATGTTTTCGCTATAGGTCGGCATTCCCGCTTTAAGTTCATCGCCTTACAGATTGATCAAGGAGACTGAAAAGCTCTAGGCACTGTTGACAAGGCCCTTCCCTCACAGAGCATAGGACACTGCGCATAGGTCAGGCTGGTGCCTTCAACTTCTCGAAGGATGTTCTGGGTGAAGCCCGCCTCATTGAGCAGGCCTTTGGAATTTGCCCCAGTGCTCGATCTGAAGCCATGACTATGCTCGAAAACCATCTTCAGAGTGATAAAATCTATTAAGATAGCCCTGAAGGGCTATCCTTAGCGTACTATTCTACCCCTAACCTCATACGATCCCTGGATAGGTGCCGAGTGGCACCAAAAGACACTCAGAGAGAACATCCAGTAGTTGATGTTCAAGATTGAAGGTATGAAAATCACCTGTAGTTGAACACTGGCCAAAGTTTGGACGGGCTTTAAGCCATGTGAACGGCAGCTAATGGTCAACTCCTGATTCCAATATGCTCTCCTCGAAGGAGTGTCATAGTGAGTAAGGAGTGTGGCGTTCTGTTTCTTTCAGTTTGCGCTCGACCATAACCTTGTTGATCAGGGCACCCCAGCGATCTGCCTTCAGGTGATAAGCCTGAACTCCGCCCATTGTGACGATCCGTTTAGCTGCATCCAGCGAGACGCCAACAAGTGGAATCTCTCGCTCTGACCATTTGGTCTTCAGTTTGCGCTTGATCACCCCGTCACTGTACTCCTCAACACGGATGTGAGGCACTTCATGCTCAAGAACAAAGTGCTCCAACTTCGTGCCCAACAGCTCCGAAGGCCGAGGTCCTGTGTTGATCAGGATCTTGAATACCAGCGCAGTCTCCTCATTGGTCGCACCAAAAGCATCCGGAGCCAGCAGAACGGTCTTGAGCCAATCGCGTGTGAATAACGGCCTGTGGTCCTGCAAATCATTTTGCGCAAGTCTAAGCGGAAGAAATAGATTGGCCAACTGCTCCAGCTTCAGATCTCGCCAGGTCGAAAAGATTTTTAAGAGGTGCGTGAAGTCCTTGTTCGCCGTGCTGGGCTTCTTTCTTTCATCGACAACACAGTCCATTCACCACTCACGAAGCTTCAATCCGCCATCACAAGTTAACTCGTGGACATTTTTATCACTTACGACAGTGATCAATTTATTGATGGCTGTTTGTCGGGAGTTCTTCCATTTGCGAACTTGATCATCACTCTTTCCCAGGAGGAGATCTGGCGTGAGATCCAGACAATCCTCTTAAAGCCCAGAGACCTTCAGGATCGGCTTATCTGCTCCGCCTAACAATCCATCCGCAAGAACAGAAACTATTTTGGATTGCTCATCCTCCGGGATCACTTCAATTCGATTGAGCAGGCCACCTTAAGGCACTGCAACAACCTCTTCCTATGACAGCTAGGCATACCCTGCACTTCTGCAAAATTGACTACAGCCTCATAATGAGCTTTTGCCCCTTCATGATCTTCTGCGAGCAGAGCCTCCCAGTACGCGGCAAGCCTCTCCTCAATAATGAGAGACTTCTTCTGGGCCACATCAGGGCTTTGAGTTTTAAGGGAAAGCTGGGTGCGTGAACGCAAATCGACAGACGCAAATCTTTTAGGAACACGCTTCACAAAATAGTACATTCCACGACTGATCGTATGAGCCATATTCTACCCATCCTACGTGCAGTGTGATGCAATTTGTTATGTAGAATGGAATGTAGCTCAGTCCGCCAGCGTTAAATCACTTTGCGCAAGACGCTTTAACCTACTGATTAAGCGTAGCTATTCATATTTTCAAAAAGGGAAGATGGCGGACACGGAGGGATTCGAACCCTCGAGACCCTTCCGGGCCTACTCCCTTAGCAGGGGAGCGCCTTCGACCACTCGGCCACGTGTCCATGAGCGGGTAGATACCACGAACCACCTGAAATTCAAGAGCAAGTAGCAACTGTAGCTGTGGAAATAGAAAATACCCTGTGTAGAAACTACAAAAGTCCAAATATCACCCCCAATTTCCCATCAATACGAATTTCTGGACGCGCACTTTACAAAATTCTAAAACAGGCGTAGATTTTCAATCAAACGATTGATTGAACAACGGGTGCCATTATGACAAACTCCCCTACCCCAAATGAACTGCGTGAAGCGCTGGCATCTGACACCCCATCGGCCAAAACAAAACGCGATCTTATTGAATCTGCTCTCTACCACTTCGGCCATGAGGGATATGCAGGCACGTCTACGCGGTCCATCGCGCAAACAGCAAAGGCCAACATCGCCTCCATTGCCTATCACTTTGATGGCAAGGCCGGGTTGAAGCGCGCATGCATCAACTTCATTGCCATGTCGATTGGTGATGTGCTGTCTGTTGTGCTGAACAGAAAGCTCTCAGACATTGAGCATCTGTCGCCTGAAGACGCACGCACTAAGATTCTGGATATGATCGACCGCATGATCACCTTCACCCAGACAAACAAGCGCGCTGAACTGGTGATTGGCTTTATGCTCAAGGAGGTTTTGCACTCACCAGAGGAAGTGGACACGCTTTACCACTTAATCTTTGAACCACTGATGGACCGCGTCACCGTGCTCTTCAGCCGTGCAACTGGGCAGCCTGTTGGTTCTGATGAACTAAAGCTCGCAATCTTCGCCATGATTGGTCAGCTGCTTTACATCCGCCTGGCACGTCCGCTGGTGCTCAAGCGCATGGGCTGGCAAGCCGTAGGCCCTGATGAGCTGGCACAGATCAAATCCATCCTTCACCGCTCAATCAACGCCTTGTTGGATGATCTGTCGAAAGGCTCGAACCATGCTTAATGTCTGCGCCCTTCCTGTTGTGGCAAGCTGGTTCGCCTTTTGCGCACCAGAACCAAACCTGACAGCTGGCTATGTTGAAGGCGAGTACCTCAAGCTGGCTCCTGTAGAGCTCTCCGAAATTGCTGATGTGCAGGTAGAAGAAGGGGAGCGGGTCAAGAAAGGCCAGCTCATCGCCATACTGGAATCCTCTGATGCCAACATGAAGTTGGCTGAGGCCAAAGCCCAACTGCAGCAGACCCTCGCCTCACTCAATGACCTCAAACTGGGTAAACGCCCTGAGGAGATCGACGTTTTGAAAGCAACCCTGCGCTCAGCACGAGCGCAGGCCAAACACTCGCAAAACGTCTACGACAGATATCAGGGCCTCCTCGGGCGCAAAGTCATTTCTCAGGCGCAGTTTGATGAAGCTGAGACCGCCCTGCTCGTTTCACAGGCCCGCATAACAGAACTGCAGGCCCAGCTCTCCGTTGCCAAACTTCCGGCACGTGAAGACCAGATAGCAGCAGCCGAGAGCCTCTATGAAATGGCGCGGGCGAAAGTTGATCTGGCAGAGTGGTTGCTTGAGAAGCGAAAAATCTATGCACCGGAAGATGCCAGGGTCACGGACGTGTTCCTGCACTCCGGTGAAATGGCAGGCCCCACAGCACCGGTTGCCAGCCTGTTGCCCGTCAACTCCATCAAGCTTCATTTCTTTGTACCGGAAGAACAATATGGCCAGCTTGAAGTTGGCACCAAATTCAACGCCAGATGCTCCGGCTGCACTACCTTGCAAGCCCTGCAGATCACCCACATTGCAGAGGGCCCGGAGTTCACCCCGCCTGTCATCTACTCTTTGGAGACGCGGGAGAAGCTGGTTTATGAAGTGCAGGCAAAACCCATCACCAAGCACTCCCCACTGAGACCCGGTCAGATTTTTGACGTTGATCTGGACAGCTTGCAATGAACGCAATTGAAGTCAAAGGCCTGACCAAACGCTTTGGCGACAAGCTGGTCGTCAATAATGTCTCGCTCAAAGTCAAACCGGGTGAGATTGTTGGCTTCCTTGGTCCCAACGGCTCAGGAAAAACCACAAGCATCCGTATGATGTGTGGCCTTCTCAAGCCCGACGAAGGCAATGGACAGGTGCTGGGGTATGATCTGATCAAAGACCGTCTCCTGATCAAAAGCCAGGTCGGCTACATGACGCAGAAATTCTCGTTCTACGAAGACCTCACCATCGAAGAGAACCTGAGCTTCGTCGCACGACTTTATAACCTGACGCCCCTCAGAAAGCACACCACCGAGACGCTGGAAAAGCTCGGCCTCCTCTCCCGCCGCAATCAACTAGCTGGTGAACTCTCAGGTGGTTGGAAACAGCGCCTCGCTCTGGCGGCCTGCACCATGCACAAACCCAAGCTTTTGTTACTGGACGAGCCCACAGCAGGTGTGGACCCCAAAGCCCGCCGCGATTTTTGGGAGGAGATCCACCGCCTTGCAGCTGATGGCATGACCGTTCTTGTGTCCACGCACTACATGGACGAGGCAGAACGCTGTCATCGTATCACCTACATATCTTATGGCGAACTGCTGGCAGATGGTTCTTTGAGCGACGTTATTGCAGATGCAGGGCTATACACATACACACTCACTGGCCCCAACCTTGAGCGTTTCATAGCTGAACTTCAGGAGAACAATGGCGTTCAGCAGGTTACTCCGTTCGGCAACTCATTGCACGTGACAGGAACAGACCTACAGGCACTGAAGCGCGTGCTCAAACCACTTGAGCAAAACGAAGACATCCAGATCGAACAATCAGAAACCAACCTGGAGGATGTCTTCATCAAGTTCATGAGTGACAGCACGGACAATATGCAATGAGCAGAATATTTTCCCTTCAGCGGCTCTTTGCCATGCTCATCAAAGAGTTCATCCAGATGCGCCGCGACCGCATCACCTTCGCCATGATGCTCGGTATCCCCCTGCTTCAGCTTGTGCTGTTTGGCTACGCGATCAACAATGACCCACGTGGCCTCCCTACAGCTCTGGTTGCCATGGCCAATGACCCATATTCCCGTGCCGCTGTTACAGCCCTTGAGAACTCTCAGTACTTCAAGTTCACCGATGTCAACGTCTCACCATCAGAAGCCCGCAGCCTGCTCCGGCGAGGTAAAGTCACGTTTGTGGTGACATTCCCCAGCAACTTCGCAAAGCAGGCAGAAGCAGGAACACCCAACGCGCTGATTGAAGCAGACGCTACAGATCCCGCAGCATCCGGCGCTGCTGTCGCCTCCGCCCCGGCGATCATCGAAAATGCCGTTGCATCCATCAAACAAAAGAACCCGAGCCTGAAGCAGGATCTTTTAAAGTCCAGCACCATCATTCATCGCAAGTACAATCCAGAAGGCATCACCCAGTACAACATCGTCCCCGGCCTGCTGGGTGTCATTCTTCAGCTGACACTGGTGATGATGACAAGCATCGCACTAACGCGAGAAACAGAACGCGGTACCATGGAAAACCTTCTGGCCATGCCCGCATCACCTTTTGAGATCATGTGCGGCAAAGTCCTGCCCTATCTGGGAGTAGGCGCGGTTCAGGTGGCCGTTGTATTGATTGCTGGCCGCCTGCTCTTCAACATCCCGTTTGAAGGCGGGTTGCTGCTGCTCATCGGCGCCATACTGGTTTTCGTGCTAGCACTTGTGTTGCTGGGTTACTTCATTTCCACAGTCGCCCGCACGCAAATGCAGGCCATGCAGATGACGTTCTTTTTCTTCCTGCCGTCCCTGCTTCTCTCCGGTTTCATGTTCCCCTACGCAGGCATGCCGGAATGGGCGCAGACACTGGGCGAGATCTTTCCGCTCACCCACTTCTTGCGTGTCGTACGCGCAATCTTGTTGAAGGGTGCAGAATGGAGCGAGGTATCCGCGAGCGTTTACACCCTCTTCCTGTTCGTCGGCCTGCTGCTGATGCTTGCCCTGAAGAGGTTCAAGCGGACGCTGGACTAGAAGCCGCCCGTAAAAAAAAGAGGCGCCGTTTTCGCGGCGCCTCATTCAAATCTATCAACTGGCCTCAAAAGCCTCAGCGTTTTGAGAGACACTCGCCTCATCAGCTCCACTTGAGACCAGATTAGCCATCAAGCGGAAGGCTCCCGGCACCAGCTTCTCCATCTGATGATGCAGGATAAGCGAGGTGTGTATGTGCTGCCCCTGCCCAAAGTCACCCGCAAGCAAAATGCCTTGGTGAGGCGCTTCATCAGGGTCCGCCATTTCCAACAGCGGCTCATAGGCAGCATCCCAACTCTTCGCAAAATAGAGCCCGCGCTCCTTATGCCAGTTCGCCCAATCGCTTGTACCGATTTCATTAGGCTGATTGAGCAAAGCATGCTGCGGTTTCAGATAGCGCACCTCGGCATTCTCATCAGTCACCCGCCAACGCAGGCTCGGTGATCCAATCTCAAGCGGCTGAAGGGGGAGTTTGTCTGCATCCCACCGATCCCATGGACGGTGATAGAGCGTAATCAGGCGCCCGCCAGCTTTCACCCACGCATGAATATCCGCAATCACATCATGCAGGTCCTGTCGGTTACGAAATGCGAAGATACCGACAATAAGGCAACCCAACCCTTGCAAGCGCTTGGCACTCAACTCACCAACAGGCAGATCCACTACATCAACGCCAATGTCACCAAGCCATTTGGCAACACGGTCATTACCGCTCCCAACATAACCAACACGCTTCGCATCAAGGCGAGCATCAACAACACAGACACGAACTGTCGCCGGAGTAACACGCACACGCTGGCTTACATGCGGATAAGAGACAACATGAACGGTGTAAGCCTGCTCGCCTCCTTGCAGGATCGGCAACTCATAAAGCCCATTGGCAACACCATCAGGCAGAGCAATCTGGAAAACACCATCGTCAAACTGCGCCGTCCATCCTTCAGGCACATCAAGGCTCAATCCGTCCGCATTCCCACCAACCGGGATGCTCAAAGACCGGTTCTCCAACGTACTGTTGAGCACGAACCCCGTGTCGTCCAATGTGACCACATGAGACGGAAGCACAATCGGCTCTACCTCAAACGGCAGTCGCGTTTCAACCTCGACACCATGAGATGCAAACCGAAGCCTCACACATGGCGCCTGAACTGCATCAGGACGATAAACAGCCGGATACGGATCACTGGTGTCAGCGTCAGCCCCAACTTGGACGCCCCCGTCTTGCTGCTCCCACCCCTTCGGCAGATCCAGTTCAAAGCTCACGGCTTCACGATTGCATTCAAAAGCGACCTCAGCGCTCTCACCGTGCTTCAACTGATCTTGAGACAACCGCACAGAGGCAACAATGCCCTCTGCCAGCTCAAGCACTTTAGCAAGCTGCAATTCCTTGCGCTCCAGACGGTGCAGAACTTCATCACGGGCGGCCTCAGGGCACTCCTCCATCGCTTTACGCAACAACTTCAGCGCCTGGGCCGCAGCCGCGCCAATCATTGCACGGTTCGGAAACGCCTCAATCGCATCCAAACAATGATCATGCGCCTTGTCCAACAATGCTGAGAGTGCTGGAGCACCTGCAAAGGAGGCAAGCTCGGAAAGGTCTTTCGGAAGATTATCGGTTAAAGACTGTTCTTCAGCGCCAACGGTGCTTTCCGCCAGATGCAACGGCCAGACGTTGCTATTGCTGTACGCTTGCCAGCGCCCCATGCCTTGCGTTCTATGGAACGCACGGGACTGCTCACCAATCTGAGCCCAGCTCCAGCCGGTGACTTCCTCCTCACCATTACCATCAAACTCAAGCGTCACAGGTGGTGGTGGAACTTCATCATCATACGCCCCACCCGCGCCAGACCACGCAGGCAGGTAGAGCTTCTTGACCGTCCAGCACGGCAGATCAACCTCAGGAAACTCAGGATCAGCCGCAGCTTTCATCACCTCAAACGCAGCCTGTGTCATGGCGCGGTGGTGACCATGCTGGCCGGGAATATTCAGAAAAGTTGGACTAATGATGTCTGGCCGCTCTTGACGGATGATTTCAACAAACCGCTTCAGCGTGCGTTGATGCCCCCACTTGCCAAGTGTCTCAACACCACTTTTTGAAAACCCGAAGTCAAAAACATTGTCCTCAGCATTTTCTGAGAGCCAGTACATGCGCATATTCAGCACATCGCAGGCTTTTTCCATTTCAGCGGTGCGCAACACACCAAGGTTCTCAGTCGCCTCGGTCCCGATGTCGTTCTGCCCGCCCTCACCGCGGTTGGCGCAGGCATAAGACAAGGCAATGCCATCGCGAAGGCCAATCGCTGCCAGCATTTCAGAAATCTCATCATCTGGATGAGCTCCCGTATTCATAAAGGAAACCGTTGACTTGAGCGGCTGCAGCGCCCGCCAAAGGTTCACCATCCGCACACTTTGCTTGTGCGCGGCAATACGTTGTTGTTCTGAAAGTGGCATCGTGTCCCCTCAAGCTACCTTCGAAATACTTGGAATATAGGTGTCGTGTATAATCAGCGCCGCTGCTCCAAGAGCCGCAGTCATCCAACCAGACGCTCCACGCACAACACGTGGCAACGTCCGGTCAGCGCGAACGGAAACCGTCGCATCAATCAGGTTCAGTTTAGCAATCAGCCGTTCCAGCAACTCCGGCGGCATGGCACCACCCAGAATAACGGCCTCCGGATCAAACAAGTTCTCAAGTGTCCCGATCGCCTGCGCCAATGGGTCAGCCGCCTCACAAATCCACTTTTCCAGATCAGGATCATTCACGGCCAGCAGATCAGAAAGGTCCTTCTGGTTTTCCGCTGACTTGCCGCGCTTTTGCAAAAACTCACGAGCCGCCATACGGCTGGTGTAAGTTTCAAGGCACCCACGATTGCCACAGGAACAAAGCCGTCCGCCTCGCTCCACAACAACGTGCCCCAGCTCCCCCGCATTGCCAAACGCACCGCGCAGGATCTCACCATTGGAGATCACACCAAGCCCCAGACCTGTCCCAAAATAAACAAAACAGAAGGATTGCAGGTCAGTTGCCGAGCCAGTGGTCTGCTCTGCAATAGCCGCCGCCGTCGCATCATTTTCCACGCGCACCGGCACCTGCAGCACATCTTCAAACAGTGCCTGCGGGTCTTTATCGTCCCAGCCAACCAACTCGGCCTTACCAGCTCCAGTCAATCCCACACGGCCAAATGGACCAGGCATAACGATTCCCGCGCCTAAAACAGGTGGCGCGTTCTTTCCAATGGATGAAAGAGCCTCATCGCAGGCCGTTTTAACGGCTGGCAAAACCACTGCGGGCGCACTACTCTCGATATGTATGCGCTTGGTATAAAGCGTATCACCAAGAAAATTCACCAGCGCACAAAGGATCGCATTGGGGCGAACTTCCACCCCCAACGCAACAGCGCCCGCCGGATTCAAAGTGTATTGCACCGCAGGCAAACCACGCCCTTTTGTTTGCCGCTCACCCGCAAGAATCAGAGCCTCGCTCTCCAATTCAGCTATAATGTTACTCATTGCCTGTGTGGACAAACCGGTCAGGCGCGCAAGTTCTGCTCGCCCCAGTTTGCCATGAGAACGTAAGTGCCCGAGAACGACTTTCCTATTGTGAAGTCGAGTTCTTTCGGCGTTGGAGCCAATGATTTTAAGTGGTGTTTTTCGATGCATATCTATCCATTAAATCAAAACACTTGAATACTCAACTTAATTGAATTAAATCTGTTCAGCATTGTGAAATATTAAGAGAAGAACATTTCTTTTCGCAATTTATCAAAAGAAGCCGGGGCGAGGAATAGAGGGCAGCTCCGACTTTAGGACTTAGGAGAGGGTCTTATGAAGCAGTTGAAAAAGTGGATGCTGGGGGCAACCACCGCGGCTTGCGCAATGTATGCAGCAGGCAGTGCACAAGCAGTTGAAATTGAGTACTGGCAATATTTCTTTGAGCCACGTGTGAAAGCAATGGAAACCCTGATCGAGAACTTCGAGAAGGCAAACCCGGACATCACCGTGAAAATGACCCACTTCCCGTATGCGGATTACCGCACGAAAGTGGCAGCAGCAATCCCTGCAGGTCAGGGCCCGGATGTGGTACAGCTGTTTTATGGTTGGTTGAACGACTACGTAAACGCGCAGCTCATCCAGCCACTTCCAAACGACGTTTTCCCGCCAGCTGAAATCGAAGCTGAGTTCTTCCCAATGGTTCAGGCCATGAAGCGCGGTGATCAGTACATGGCTCTGCCAACAGCAGTGCGCTCGCTGGCTCTGTTCTACAACAAGCGCCTGTTCGACAAAGCCGGCATCGACGGCCCGCCAAAGACGCTGGACGAGCTGGTTGAAACCGCGAAGAAACTCACCCAGAAAGACGGCGCAGGCAACCTGTCCACCGTGGGCATCACCACGGGCATGAATGCACAGGACCACCACTGGTTCCGCGAAGTGCTTATCCGCCAATTCGGTGGCGATCCGTACATGGATAACTACAAAAAGGTGAACTACAACACAGATGCCGGTAAAGCCGCTCTGAAGTACTACTCCGACCTTGAGTTCACCCACAAAGTGACCGCCGCAGGCTTCATGGATGAGCCTCAAGCAGCCTTTAAGGCAGGCCGCGCAGGCATGCACATCGACGGTTCCTTCCGCATCGGCGCACTCAACAAAGTACGTGGCCTCAAGTGGGGCGTTGCAGAGCTGCCAGCCGCAGCAGACGGCACTCATTCCAACTACTCGTCTTACTGGGTGAACGGCATCACGTCCAAAGCCACCGATGAGAAGTACGATGCAGCCGTCAAGTTCATGAAGTACGTCACCTCCGATGAGGCCATGCAAGTCTGGCTCGACACCGTTGGCGAGCTTCCTGCAAAGCCATCCGCGGCGATGACAGAAGCCAATGCTAACCACGAAGTCTACGGCCCATTCATCAAAGGTCTTGGCTACGCGAAGACAACAATCTTTGCCAACGAAAGTGGTCAGCGTCAGGCTCTGATGGACATGGTTGGACGCATGCGCCTTGAGGATCAGTCTGTAGACGATTCCCTTGCTCAGGCAGCAGGCGAAGAGCAGAAAATCCTCGACGACTACTACAACTAAGCATCACGTGACAGTCTATTAAAACAGATGCGTGTGGGGGCACCACCTTGCCCCCACACCATTAAAACAGCATGTAGGGCAAAGGCTCTTTTAGCAGAGCCATAATACACCTTAAAACAAATAGTTAGAGCAGTCTCATGACTCATACTCTGAGCAAACTGCTGCAATTCCGACTATAACCAGGGGGCGGTTTTGGGGATTTATAAAAGGCTCTCGATCTCGCAAAAGCAGATCGTCTGGGCATGGGGGCTACTTGCCATCCCAATCGTTTTTTATGTAGTCGTGCGCTTCTATCCAACAGCGAACGCTATTCTGCTCTCTTTTCAGGAATGGAACCTGCTCGGCTCCCGCAATTGGACCGGGTTCGACAATTATGTAAAGCTGTTCAGTGATCCCACATTCTGGAAAGTGTTCGGCAACACCTTCCTCTATCTGATACTGGGAACACCAAGCTCCCTGCTTCTTGCTTTCGTGATCGCGTTCCATCTCGACAAACTACGCTTCATGCATGGCACGATCCGCGCACTGTACTTCCTTCCGTTCATGACCAGCGCGGTCGCAATGGCGTGGGTCTGGCGCTGGTTCTACCAGCCGGTTCCAATCGGGGTCTTCAACAACACGCTGGCCACCTTCGGTATCCCGCAAATCCCGTTTTTGAACTCAACCACCTTTGCACTGCCATCCATTCTGGCACCGGCCATCTGGGCAGGACTGGGCTTTCAGGTCATCATCTTTATGGCCGGTCTGCGCGCCATTCCGCAAACCTATTATGAAGCAGCCCGCATTGATGGCATCTCCGCTTGGGAAACCCTGACCGAGATCACCATTCCGCTTCTAAAGCCAACCATCGTCTTCCTGGTTGTCTTCTCCTCCATTGGCTTCCTGCGCATCTTCGATCAGGTCTTCAACATGACCACGAATGATCCGGGCGGCCCGCTCAACTCCACCAAGCCGTTGGTTCTAATGATCTATGACACGGCCTTCAACTCTTTTGACATGGGGTATGCGGCAGCACAAACAGTTGTTCTGTTCACCGTTTTGCTTGTCGTCAGCCTGCTGCAACTGCGCGTCATGAGGGATAAGTAATATGGCTTTTTCAGACACACTGAACACAAGCAAGAGTGCCTCGTCTCTGCGCAGTTCCGCGCGCAGAAAACGCAGTCAGGCGCAGTTCATCCGTTGGCTCCTGCTATTTGCAGGCGGCATCGCCATGATCATGCCAATCATCTTCATGCTGTCTACCTCATTCAAATACCCGTTTGAGGTCTACAACCTGAACCTCATTCCAGAAGAACCAACCATAGAGAACTACACCTACGTTCTGGAAGATGGCCGCTTCTTCGGCTGGTTCACCAACTCTTTGTTCATCGCGACCATCACAACCATCTGTAACGTGCTGTTTGACAGCCTCGTCGGTTACGTCCTGTGCAAATACACCTTCCCAGGCCGTTACATCATCTTCATCGCCATCCTGTCGACGCTGATGATCCCGACTGAAATGCTGGTTATTCCGTGGTACCTGATGAGCTCCACATTCGGCTGGCTCGACACCTACTGGGGCATCATGTTCCCGGGTCTCATGACGGCCTTTGGCACCTTCCTCATGAAGCAGTTCTTTGAAACTGTGCCGGACGACTTCCTGGAAGCAGCGCGCATTGATGGCCTCAACGAACTTCAGATCTGGTGGACCGTGGCTATGCCGCTGGTACGCCCAGCTTTGGCAGCTCTGGCAATCTTCGTGTTCCTCGGCAACTGGACAGCCTTCATCTGGCCACTCATCGTCACCAACAGTCAGGAAATGTACACCCTGCCCGTTGGCCTCACCACCTTCTCAGTAGAAGCGCAGGTGGAGTGGGAACTGATCATGACAGGCGCAGCAATTTCAACCATCCCGACCCTGATCGTATTCCTGGTATTCCAGCGCTACATCATTCGCGGCGTAGTAATGGCAGGGCTCAAAGGATGATCGACAGTTCAAAGTTCCCGCATCCGGTCTACAAGGACACCGTGCTCGCACCGCTCTTTGAAGGGGTGAAAGCACACCACACCACCTCGATCACACAGATCAATCAGGCGCATCTGGTGATGCTGTGCGAGACTGGCATCGTGCCACTGGAAACCGGCAAGCAAATCGCCGAGGCATTGCTTGAGATCGAAAAGGATCTGGCAGACGCAGATCCAGAATACACCGGTGAGTACGAGGATTACTTCTTCCTCGTAGAAGCTGAGCTGAAGAAACGTCTAGGCCCGGACATTGCTGGCATGCTGCACACAGCCCGCTCACGCAATGATATGGACCATACAGTCTTTAAACTGGCACTGGCCAAACGCTGTGACGCCCTCACCCAGCAAGCTCTGCATCTGTGTGATGTGCTGATCAAGAAAGCTGAGATCGAGAAGGAAACGCTGATTGTTGCCTACACTCACGGGCAACCGGCACAGCCATCCACCTTCGGCCATTACCTGTCCGCAGCGCTGGAAGTGCTGCTGCGCGATCTGGAACGTTTGAACCTGGCAAGAGCTGGCATTGACCATTGCCCAATGGGTGCAGCGGCCATCACCACCTCCGGCTTCCCGATCAACCGCGAACGCATGGCAGAGCTGCTGGGCTTCAGTGAGCCTCTGCTCAACTCCTATGGCTGCATTGCCTCAGTAGATTACGTAACGGGCCTCTACTCGGCCATGAAACTCATGTTCCTGCATCTGGGCCGTGTCATTCAGGACATGCAGTTCTGGAGCGCCTTTGAGGTAGGACAGCTCTACGTGCCAAACAGCTTGGTGCAGATCTCTTCCATCATGCCGCAAAAGCGTAATCCAGTGCCAATCGAGCACCTGCGCCATCTGGCATCGATCACAGTTGGCAGGTGCGATGCAATTGTCGGCACCATGCACAACACTCCGTTCACTGACATGAACGACAGTGAGGGTGAAGTGCAGCAAGCAGGGTATGCCGCCTTTGAAAGCGGCAGTCGTGTGCTGGATCTTTTTGCAGCACTGATCGCAGCAAGCTCCATCAACGAAGAGCGCGTTGCGAAAAACACGGACGCCTCCTGCATCACCATCACAGAACTGGCGGATACACTGGTGCGTGAGGAAGGTCTCTCCTTCCGTCAGGCCCATGAGATTGCAGCAGACACAGCCAAGGCAGTGATCGCAGAGCAAAAGCCACTGCGTGATGGCTTTGACCCATTTGGCAAGGCCTTTGAGGCACATGCTCAAAAGGTATCCAACATGAGCGAAGACCAGTTCATGCATGCTGTCAGTGCTGAGAATTTCGTTGCTATTCGCACCCGCCCCGGCGGACCTGCTCCAAGTGCATTGGATGCTGCTTTGGAAACTTACAAGCAGTCCGCCAAAGCCCTGAGAGCCAAAAACAAATCATTTGCAGATCAAAGCGTGCAGGCCACTTTAGTGCGCAGCGCTGCTTTTGCAAAACTAGTGCAGGAGTGATCGATTGACCACCGTATCCCTAAATAATCTCGTTAAGTCCTACGGGGACACTCAGGTCCTGCATGGCATCAATCTGGACATCCAGTCCGGTGAGTTCGTTGTTCTGGTTGGCCCGTCCGGTTGTGGCAAATCCACCACCCTGCGCATGATCGCAGGTCTGGAGGAAATTTCCGCAGGCGACATCCGTATCGGCGGTGATGTGGTCAACGACATGGAACCCAAAGAGCGCAACATCGCAATGGTGTTCCAGAACTATGCGATCTACCCGCATATGACGGTGCGAAAAAACATCGGCTTCGGACTGCGCACTTCCAAACTCTCCAAGGACGAGAAGGACGCGCGTATCAATGAAGTTTCCGGCATTCTGGAACTAACAGACCTGCTCGACAGAAAGCCAAACCAGCTTTCCGGCGGACAGCGCCAGCGCGTCGCCATTGGCCGCGCCATGGTGCGTGATCCAGCTGCTTTCCTGTTTGACGAGCCTCTATCCAATCTGGACGCACAGCTGCGCACCCAGATGCGACTGGAGATCAAAAAGCTTCACCAGCGCGTTGGAAACACCATCATCTTCGTGACACACGATCAGGTCGAAGCCATGACCATGGCAGACCGTATCGTGATCATGAAAGACGGTCACATCCAGCAGGTCGGCACACCATTCGAAGTCTTCTATGAGCCTGCAAACATCTTTGTGGCTCAGTTCATCGGCGCTCCGTCCATGAACATGCTGAATGGCATTGTGAAGGGAGAAACGATCGCTCTGGACAATGGCACTTCAGTTCAGGTGCCAACCACCAAGCTCAGTGAAAATCAGCAGGTCGCCGTTGGCCTGCGCCCAGATGCCCTGCTGGTTCAGGAAGGCGAAGGCCTCTTTTCCGGCGAGGTTTCCGTGATCGAGCCACTCGGCACAGACACCCTCGCCTATGTAAAAGTGGGCGAAAAGGAAGTCATCGCCAAAGCCTCCGGCAGAACACCGCCTGCCGTTGGCGACACCGTCAACCTGCATGCAGCACCTGAAGCCATTCATTTGTTTGATGCACACACCGGGGAGGCTATCCGGTGATCTCAAAACAAACCGATGGGGCAATCGTCTGTGCGGGACGAGTTTATTGCGACCTCATCTTTACTGGGCTCACCGAACTGCCAAGACTAGGCGAAGAAACCTACGCCGAAGAACTGGCAGTTGAACCCGGAGGCGGCGGTTTCATCACCGCTGCCAACCTTTCCGCATTGGGCCATAAAACGGCCCTTCTGGCCTCCATGCCAGGCGGCCCGTTTGGCTCTGCGATTTTAGACAAGATGCAGCGCAGCGGCGTTGACCTGAGCCTGTCGCCATTCAACTCCGCAAACGGTGCTCAGGTAACAGCCGTCATCGGCTGTCAGGAAGACCGCGCCTTCCTGACAAAGCGCAACGGTACCGCAGTCCCAAGAGACATGCTGGACGCATTCAGCACATCAAAAGCCAGACACCTCCACATTGGAGAACTGGCAACGCTGCAGGAACTTCCGGAACTTCTGGAGATCGCCAAAGCCGCAGGCATGACAGTCTCGTTGGATTGCTCATGGGATCAGAACTGCCTCTTAAATGGCAACGTTCAGAACCTCATCGCGCAGGTAGACCTGTTCCTGCCCAACGAGATGGAAGCAGAACATCTGGGCTACCTGAAAGAGCCAGCCAACTGCCCAACACTCACAGTCGTGAAAAAGGGTAAGGCAGGCGCAACCGCCATCACTAAGGACGGCGAGATCACCGTTGCTGCAGACCCTGTCCCTGTTGTCGACACAACAGGCGCCGGAGATGCCTTCAACGCCGGCTTCTTGAGCTCATGGCTCCGCGGTGCAGATATCGAGACCTGCCTACACGACGGTAACAAGTGCGGTGCAGCAGCCGTCATGCGCGTCGGCGGCGCACCTTAAACCAAACAAAAGGGTCACACACGCTGTGGCCCTTATCCCCTTCAGCTCTCCCTTTTATCCCCGCTTTCATCTTCCCTCAACACCACTTGCAGTCGCAGCACATATGCGCGCCTCAATGCAATACCGATGAACGCATCCTCCTGCCCTTTCAGCGCAAATTTTACATAGCAACGCACATTGCAACGCAAAAATTAAAACGTATTTCTTACATACCTACATAACTGCACACATATCTTAAAAATCTATATTTTCAGCCATTATTGACAGATCAAAATTTTGATTCCTAAAATACAAACGTTTCAATTATTGCTTTTCTGAGTCTGGAAGAGCGCAATCTGTCGGATTTCAAAAAGTGGCACGCGCAACAATCAAAACCATCGCTCAAAAAGCCGAACTCTCAGTTGGCACTGTCTCAAGAGCTTTGAAGGATTGCTCTTCAGTTAAGGACAAGACCAAGCAGCGCGTTCGCCAAATCGCCGAGGAAATTGGCTACGTCCGCAATCTCGACGGCCTCCGCCTGCGCACCGGTCGCACCTACTCTGTCGCCGTCGTCATGACCACCCCCACCACCGGCAGCCATGAATGGGAAGGCGTCGAATACACCAACATTCTCAATGGTATAATGGGATCCTTGCGCGGCACTATGTACCGAGCGGCAATCTATCCGGTTGATGATTTTGACAGCAGCTTTCAGGAAATCCGCAATATCGTGGAACAGCGTTTAGCCGATGGCATCATCATTTCAGGCACCCGCCCAGATGACGCCCGCATCAGCTATATGCTGGAAAAGGACTTTCCATTCGTCACCTACGGCATGAGCGAGCACTTCACCCCCTACTCCTATGTGGATGCGAACTCGCAGGAAATGTCCCAAAAAGCCACCACCCGCCTCATCCAGCTCGGTCACACAAACATCGTCTCCATCAACCCACCAGACGAGCTGATGTACTCCAAACAACGCCAACGCGGATACATCCGCGCCCTGCAAGATGCGGGGATAGAAGTCCAAGCAGAATTCATCGCAACAGGCCCGCTCACACCAGAGTTTGGCAAGGCGACTGTTAAAGCTTTGTATAATAACGACAAAAAACCAACCGCCTATATTTGCGCCAACGAAGCAAGCGCACTCGGCGTGCTCTCCGCCTTTTACGAACTGGGCATAAAGTTCGGCAAGGATGCGATTGTGAACGCCACCGACGACATCAACGTCAGTGCATACTTCACCCCACCAATCACGACATATTTCCTGCCCATTGAAGAAACCAGCAAGGCTCTCGGCGAGTTCATCATTCGCCGCATAGAGGGAGAACCGGCACAAGACCTCCAAAGAATGGTCATGCCACAACTGATCGAACGGCAGGACGACCGCCTGAAACCATAGACTTCAGGCACACGCGGCCCAGCGCTCTGGCTGAGCCAAACAACATTATGAGGAGAGCATAATATGTTACGTGAATTTATTGCCGCGACAGTATTTGGAACCATGATGATTGCAGGCGCACAAGCCGCTGATCTGGAAGGGAAAGTTCTCAAAGTAGGCTCAGACACAACCTACCCTCCAATGGAAACTGTTGATGAGACAACCGGCGAAATCGTTGGTTTTGACGTAGACATCATGGACGCCATCTGCGCAAAAATTAACTGCAAGGCCGAGTTCGTGACGACCGCCTGGGACGGCATCTTCGCTGCTCTGGTTCAAGGTGAGTTTGATGTAGTTGTCTCAGGCGTCTCCATCACCGGAGAACGCAAGAAAACAATGGACTTTTCAGAGCCTTACCTGATCGTTAGCCAAGCAATCCTGCTGCGCGTAGAAGACGAAGGCACCTCTCTTGAAGCATTCCAAAGCGGTGGTAAAACGCTGGCCGCACAGACCGGAACCACCAACGCTCAGCTGGCTGAAAAACTCGTTACACGTGACAACACACGCCTTTACGACACATTCGCAGCCGCCATCCTCGCCCTTCAGAACGCTGATGTAGACGGCGTGATCATCGATGGCACCTCCGCTCATGCCTACGAGCAGGAATTTGCAGGCGAACTGACAGCCGCGATCAAAGGACTGGAGTCCGACCCACTTGGCATCGTTTTCCAGAAAGGCTCACCAATGGTTGACGCCTTCAACGAAGGTCTCGAACAAATCAAAGCAGACGGCACATGGGATGCCCTCACCGCCAAATACTGGGGCGTTGAGAACTAATCTCCTTTAGGCAACATGCCTAAACCTCCGAGCGGGTCTGTGCAAAGTGAGCAGCCCGCTCTCCCAGTCTTTCGAAGCGATCCACGGAACGCATCAAGCCATTGATGTGAGTGGAGGAATCCTGTGAATGTCTTAAGAACACTGCGGCCCAGTAATGTCATCCTCATTGCTGCAATGCCCTTCATCATCTATCTGTTTGTCTCAACCAACAACTACAAGCGCTCAATCTTCGCAATTGTCGGCATCGGAGAGAACGCCAGCACGCTGTTCGCAAGCTTCCTCTGCGCACTAGCCGTCTTCTGCGCAGGCTTCTGGCTGGCCTACTCTCTGCTGAAAAATTCAGAGAAAAGCAAAGCCAGCCAACTCGGCCAGCATGCAGCCCTCATAGTCTACTTTACGCTCCTGGCACTGATCGCTACCAATGCCGTAGACCTTTCCATCTTCGTAGACTCCATCGTCGCCAACAGTGTTGATCCTTACTCATCCGACCTCATTCAAAAAGCCGTCAGACCACGCCAACTCACACCAGAAGCTCAAAACTTAGTGCTTGGCATTTTCTCCAAAACCGCCTTCATTTACCTGATTGCTTCACTTGGCATCCTACTGTTTCATTACCTCAGCAAATCAAAGCAAGCTTTTGTTTCCATAAGCAGATACACGCTGGCCCTGCTACTCCTGACCAACTTGCTCGGTGCTTTTTACATTCTCTTTGTCGCCCACGCTGGGTTCGCTGCCGGTTTGATGGTCACCCTGCGCGCAGCATTCTTCGCCTACTTTGCTTCAATGGTCTTAGGTCTCATCTGGGCAGGTCTGCAAAGTCTGGAGAAGAAGAAGCATACCAACCTCTTCTACGCCGTTGCCGCTCTCATCTTCTTCGGTCTCTGTACTTTTTTCGCCATGCAACTGCAGCACTCCTACAGCTTGATCGGAACCTTGGAAGGCCGCGTCGCCATCATCAAAGGCACCCCGCAGTCAATCACCGACCAGATCCGCTTTGGCGAATATGACGGTGCTGGCCACACCAGCATTGACATCCGCAGTGTGAAGGACCCAAGCCATGCACTGCTCACCGTTGAAAAGAACAAACGTGTATCAGCAGCATTCATTCCAACTGAAGCCGTTCCAAGAAATGCAAATCTCCTCTGGCAGACATCCTTCTTGCCGGATGAGAGCAAGTATCCGGCGATCACATTTGGTGTACTTGGCTTCTTCACGACATTATTGGTGATCTGCTCTGTTTTCCGCAACGAACATCCACTCGCCATTGCGGCAGAGTTCTTCATAGACACCGTCCGCGGCATCCCAATGTTGGTGATCATCCTTTACGTGGGTCTGCCTCTCAGCGGAGCCCTCAAAAGCGCATCGGATGGCATGATCAATCTGTCCAACATGACCCGCGGCATCGTTGCCATTTCCATCGGCTACTCCGCCTATATGGCCGAGATTTTCCGCGCAGGCATTCTAGCTGTCCCCAAAGGGCAAATCGAAGCTGCAAGAAGTCTGGGCTTAAGCCGCTGGAAAGTCGCTCGCTTTGTCGTGCTCCCGCAAGCCTTATCCATTGTGATCCCGCCACTTGGTAATGAGTTCATCGCCATGCTGAAGGATACCTCTTTGTTGTCGATCCTCTCTGTTCGCGACGTTACACAGCGTATGAGAGAGTTTCAGGCGAGTAGCTTCCTGCCATTTGCCCCATTCAACTCCGCTGCAATTCTTTATGTCGTCCTCACTCTGGGCGCTGCCAGCATAATCAAATCAATTGAGAGACGTTATGAGCGCAAATCACACTAGTAAACTGCAGCATCTCCAACAGCTGGCAAACTCTATCAAGTTCCCAAGAAACATGGTTCTAGGAGCCGCCACCGCATCCTACCAAATTGAAGGTGCTGTCAACGAAGGCGGTCGCAGTCCAAGTGTATGGGATCATTTCACCCGCATCCCCGGTAACATCGCAGACGGCACCAACGGCGACATAGCCTGTGATCACTATCATCGGTTGGAAGAAGACGTCGCTTTGATGAAAGAGCTGGGTCTCACGGCCTACCGTTTTTCCATCTGCTGGTCGCGCATCCTCCCCAATGGCCGTGGCCCAATCAATGAAGAGGGAGTGGCCTTCTATGAGCGTCTGACTGACTTGCTGTTCAAAGCAGGAATCACACCATACGCAACGCTCTATCACTGGGATTTACCTCTTACCCTACAAGAAGAAGGCAACGGCTGGCTGCGTAGAGGACTGGTCGACGACTATATCAATTACGTCGATATCACCACGCAGCGATTAGGTAGCAAAATCAAACACTGGACCACCTTCAACGAGCTCTTCACCTTCACTTGGTGGGGCTATGGATTAAAAGAGGACGCTCCAGGCTTCGGCGGCGGTGCAAAAGCAGCTCTCGCGGCAAGTCACCACGCCCTCCTCGCCCATGGTAGAGCCGTTCCAATCATCCGAAGGAACGTACCTGACGCCCAAATCGGCATTGTTCTGGATTTGAACCCAGTCACCCCAGCCAGCGATACCATTGCAGATCTTGAAGCAGCTCGACGTTTTGAAGGCTGTCAGAACCGCTGGTATTTGGATGCCATCTTTAACGGTCAATATCCAGCTGACATGCTTGAGACCTACAAGACTGTTCTTCCTTACATTGAGGAGACAGACCTTCACGAAATTGCGCAGCCTCTGGATTACCTCGGCATCAACATCTACCGCAGATCAATTATCAAGGATGGAACCGAGTTCGCACCAGTCAACTTCGAGCGCCATCTACCAGAAGGCAAATACACCCAAATGGGCTGGGAAGTTCATCCTGAGTGCCTCTATGACATTCTGCAGTATGTAAACACCAACTATGCTCCCAAACAGCTCTTCATAACCGAAAACGGAGCAGCCTTCTCCGACACTTTGGAAACAGATGGAAGCATTCAGGATTGCGACCGCAGCACCTACGTTCTGTCCCATCTGAAGCAGGCAGCCAGAGCGATTGAAGATGGAATACCGTTAAAAGGGTATTTCTGTTGGACACTCATGGACAACTTCGAATGGGCAGAAGGGTATCTACCGCGCTTCGGCCTGATCCACGTTGATTTTGAAACCCAAGAACGCACCATCAAGCAGAGCGGCAGGCTTTACTCCATGGTCGCCGATCAACTGCAGAGTGAGATGCGAGAAGCCTCAGAATAATCTGTCCTTCAACTCAAACCAGGTGTAACTGAGAGCAAGAAGGTGACGGCGCATAGTCCTAAAAGGGAACTCTGTCGGCGCCACCTTCATAAAGTTCGGATATGGCAGTTTTGTCGCCTCCCCCAGGATCTCAGCGGCCACCAGTTGTCCGGCATAAGTCGCCATAGCAACGCCATTACCGTGATAGCCAAAGGCAGCGTAAATCCCTTGCGTATTGGGGACTTGGCCTGCAAATGGCACAAACTTATGGGTCAGACAGGCAAGACCAGACCAGAAGTCTGGCGTTTCCACTTTTGCCCATTCAGGGAACATCCGTTCAAAGTCACGCCGCGCAACTGCCCGCATACGCTCTCGTGCATGTGACGTAGCACTCACACTTCCCCGCATACCAAATAACATCCGATTGTCTGGGAGCAAGCGGAAGTAGTGCAGCAAGGTCCGGGTGTCATAAGCCATCTGATTGGAGAACCAACCTTGACGCTTCAGCTCTTCATCAGAAAGAACACGCGACATCAGTATGTTAGATTGTACTGGAAGATATTTTCCAGCCATCCACTCCGGCATATTTTCGGAGGAATAGCCATTGGTCGCCAGAAGCACTTTTTGCGCACGCAACTGGCCTGCTCTTGCCTTTAGAACATACTGCCCATCAGCAGCAGAAGTAATACCAAGCACTGTGGTCTGTTCATAAAACCGACCGCCTTGCGCCTTCACAACCTCCGCAAGACCACGCGCATATTTGTAAGGGTGCAGCGCAAACCCGATCGGAATTGTCAGCCCAGATGCAAGCCCTGAAGCCGTCATCCCAAGCTCTGCAAGTTCATCTTTGTCATGAAAGCTGCAGCTGATCCCATAGCGCTTTTGTATGTCCGCAGCCGTATCTTTCAGCTGATCAACACGCCGAGCTTTGTGTGCAAGAACCGTTTCGCCTTTGGAAACAACATCGGCATCAATCGAATTCTGTTCCAACAGCTCAGCAACCAGATCAATGGCGGCACGCTCTGCATAAAAATACCGCCGTGCATCCGCTTCCCCATAGCGATCAATCAAGTCAGCATCATCCGCAATCGTCCCGCCCAGACAGCAGAAGCCACCATTGCGACCAGAAGCACCCCACCCGATATGTTGAGCATCCAGAACCACAACATCGACACCCTGCTGAGCAAGCTTCAACGCAGCAGACAGCCCTGTGTATCCACCTCCAACAACAGCCACTTCACAGGACTGTTCATCCGAAAGCACCTCACCAAGAGCTTGCTTAGAGAACGAGCGGTGCCAGAAATTCTCAGCAACCGGTTGATCTCCATATGCATCCTCTTGAAATATATGGTGTAAACTCAACCGAGCCTGAGCCTCCTCAAATCCTATTTGATGCCTTGAGCAGTTGCATCAGCAGCCGTCAGGTCCAATGCACGATGCGCCTTCTCAATCAACTCATCAACTTCACTGCGCGAGATCACAAGTGGCGGTGAGATGATCATGCTGTCACCAACATGGCGCATCACCAAACCACTCTCAAAGCAATGATCTCGGCAGATCGTTCCAACAGTGCCTTTTTCAGCTTCAAAACGAGCACGGCGTGCCTTATCAGGCGAAAGTTCCAAAGCACCAACCAGCCCGCAGATACGCGCCTCACCAACCAACGGATGCTCGCCAAGAGTCTTCCATTTCTCAGCTAGATACGGCCCTGTATCATTCGCCACTTTTTCCGGCAGTCGCTCATTCTCAATAATATCAAGGTTCGCAAGTGCTGCTGCACAAGCTGCCGGATGTGCCGAGTAAGTGAAACCATGATAAAATTCGCCGCCATGCTCAATAAAGCCCTTGGCAACCTTCTCACTCACCACAACCGCACCAATCGGCAGATAACCTGAGGAAAGCCCCTTGGCAATCGGCATCAGATCCGGTTTGAAGTTGAAAGTCTGTGACCCAAACCAGTTACCCGTACGCCCAAACCCGCAAATCACTTCATCTGCAATCAGCAGGATGTTGCGTTCACGGCAGATACGCTGGATCTCGGGCCAATATGTTTCCGGCGGAATGACGACACCACCCGCACCCTGAATAGGCTCCCCGATAAAGGCCGCTACATTGTCTTCTCCAAGCCGGTCAATCTCAGCTTCAAGCTCACGTGCACGCATCAGTCCAAACGCGGCAGGGTCCATATCTCCGCCTTCACCATACCAATAAGGTTGGTTGATATGGGTGATGTCAGGAATAGGTAGACCGCCCTGCGCATGCATAGCACTCATACCGCCCAGGCTCGCACCGGCCATAGTGGAGCCGTGATAAGCATTGTGACGTGAGATGATCGTCTTCTTGGTCGGCTTGCCTTCACTAGCCCAGTAATGGCGCACCATCCGCACCACGGTGTCATTGGCTTCAGAGCCCGAGCCTGCAAAGAACACATGGTCCAGATGATCTGGTGCCAGACTGGAGATCCTTTCAGCAAGAGCAATCGCAGGCGGATGAGAACTCTGAAAAAACGTATTGTAATAGGGTAGTTGTTGCATCTGCCGGTGAACCGCATCGATAATCTCTTGACGGCCATACCCCACGTTCACGCACCAAAGCCCGGCCATACCATCCAGAATCTTGTTGCCCTCAGAATCCCAAAGATAAACACCATCAGCCCGCGTGATAACGCGCGTCCCTTTAGCATTCAGGGACTTGGTATCTGTAAATGGATGCAGATGATGAGCGGCATCTTTTTCTTGCAAAACATGAGTGGGCGGAAGATTAGCGATATAGTCCATGGGGTCAGTCCTTCCGAAAAGAGGCACGCCCTGCAAACCGGGCAATAGAAGTAAACTCCCTATTATTTTGTGATCACAAATGTAGGAGAGTCAATCTTTACTTCAATGACAACACTGCCTGCCTTTGCTTTCAGTCTACCCTATCTGTGCCTTCAACTTTGTGAACTCAACAGACGAAACAGCAGATCATCGTGCTTTTCCCACAAGACTGAGGGACTCTCTGATAAAACCCATTCCCTGTGCGATATCCGCTTCCAAGGCGTCATTCAGAGCGTTTTGATCACGCGATTTTAGTGCTTCCAAAGCCTGTTTATGCTGGTCCTCCAGATTCGCAGTACCAGACCGCCCATAGACAAGACGCATAAATGGACCAAACTGAACCCATAGATTTTTGACAAGTTTGATAAGAATTTCGGAATGGCTTTTTGAGTAAAGGTAAAAATGAAACTCATAGTTTCCGCGCATGTACCCTTCCACATCGCCAGTTTCCAGAGCAACATCAATCTGATCATCAATGTCCTGGAGAACCAGAATATCTTCCTCTTCCAAATTATCCAGAGCTTTGGATGCCAGTTCAACTTCCAGAAGTCGCCGCGCAGACCAAATTTCATCGATTATATCAATACAGACATCCGGAATAGAAACTCGTCTATTGCCGTGTAATTCCAATGCATTTTCTGCAATGAGACGTCGCACAGCCTCACGAACAGGCATAGCACTCACACCCAGTTCGTCAGCTAACCCGCGCAGGGTCACAGCCTTGCCCGGGAGAAAGCCACCAAACAGGATCCGTTCTCTCAATTGCCGGTAAACTTGCTCATGAACAGGGATCCCGACATCAGGGAGAACAGCGCTTTTAAAAGTCATCTTACTCATGAAGGAACTATAGAAGCACCCGAACCAGCTGCAAAGATAATTTGATCACAAACTATTGCTTAGCTGAGAATTCTGTGGTCATCTTTCAAAACAGGCACACAATTAAGAACAACGGAGACAGCCAGATCCAGACAAGCCAGCACCAATGCTGTGCAAGAATTTGAGGGGGGAAGATGAAATGAGTTCAAACTTCAAGTCCAGACTGACGGGCACAATGGCAACCGCAATGATGGTTGCATTTGCAGCCAGCGCAGCGCACGCAGAAGGTACTGTCAACGTTTACAACTGGTCTGATTACATCGACGAAAGCGTTCTGAAAGATTTCGAAGACGAGACCGGCATCAAAGTCAATTACGACGTTTTCGATTCAAATGAGGTCCTGGAAACCAAACTGCTCGCAGGCACCACCGGTTACGACATCGTCGTTCCAACAGGCAGCTTCCTCTCCCGGCAAATTCAAGCTGGCGTCTTCCAGAAGCTGGACAAAGAAGCTCTCCCGAACCTGAAAAACATGTGGTCGCTCGTCTCCGACAGGACTTCTATCTATGACCCGGGCAATGCTTATTCCATAAACTACCTATGGGGTACCACCGGCATCGGGTACAATGTAGAGGCCGCCGCAAAACGCTTGGATGGCAAACCGGTCGACAGTTGGGAAATCATCTTCAATCCCGAAATCCTCTCCAAGTTTCAGGACTGTGGCATCCACATGCTGGACGCTCCAACAGAGCTCATCCCCGCCGCACTCAACCACCTCGGACTAGACCCTGACAGCCACAACAAGGCTGATATTGAGAAAGCTGCAGCACTCCTCCAAACCATCCGCCCATACGTTCAGAAGTTTCACAGCTCCGAATACATCAACGCACTCGCGAACGGTGACATCTGCTTAGCCATCGGCTGGTCTGGCGACGTCTTTCAGGCGCGAGACAGAGCAGCAGAGGCCGACAACGGTGTCACCATCAACTACATCATTCCAAAGGAAGGTGCGTTGATGTGGTTTGACCAGATGGCAATCCCGACAGATGCAGCCAACTCCAAGGAAGCGCATATGTTCCTGGATTACATCATGCGCCCGGAGGTCATCGCAAAAGCCTCTAACTACGTGGTCTATGCCAACGGCAACAAAGCCTCCCACGAGCACCTGGATCAAGAAGTGCTGGAAGATCCCGCCGTGTACCCTGACGAGGCAACCATGGAAAAACTATACGTCACAACGCCTTATGCGCCAAAAATTCAGCGGATTGTGACCCGTGCCTGGACCGCTGTGAAGTCAGGCCAATAATCATCGGCAGCAGCGGGCAACTCAAATTGTCCGCGCGCCTCCCATGTTTCCTTGGAAGCAGGACAACAACAGAGGGTAGAGCGGGCCACGATGGAAACTCTGGTAAGCACTCAGCCAGTCTGCAAATTCGCACCTTGGGAAGATCCAGCTCAGGAGCCTTTGGTACGCTTTGAAAGCGTCACAAAGAAATTTGGCGATTTCACTGCCATTGAGGACCTAACCCTCAACATCTATGAGCGCGAATTCTTCGCCCTTCTCGGCCCGTCCGGTTGCGGTAAGACGACTATGATGCGCATGCTGGCAGGCTTTGAGTATCCCACAGCTGGCAACATCATGCTCGGCCAGAGCAACTTACAAAAAGCTCCGCCGCACAAGCGGCCCGTCAACATGATGTTCCAGTCCTACGCCCTCTTTCCGCATATGACAGTGGAACAGAACATCGGCTTCGGCCTCAAACAAGAAAAGACACCCAAGACCGAGATCCGGCGACGTGTTGAAGAAATGCTGTCACTGGTCCAGCTGGAACCTTTCGCCAAGCGCAAGCCACACCAACTCTCCGGCGGCCAAAAACAACGCGTGGCCCTTGCCCGTTCCCTCGCCAAGAAGCCCAAGCTCCTGCTGCTTGACGAGCCGCTTGGTGCGCTGGACAGGAAGCTGCGCGAGCAAACCCAGTTTGAGCTGATGAACATTCAGGAGCAGCTCGGCCTCACCTTCGTCATCGTCACTCACGATCAGGAAGAAGCCATGACAGTGGCGAGCCGCATCGCCGTGATGGACCACGGCAAAATCGTTCAGGTCGCAACTCCAGCTGAAATCTACGAGTATCCTAACTCCCGCTATTCTGCTGATTTCCTCGGCGACGTTAACATCATTGAAGGCCAGATTGACGTTACCACTGGCGAAACGGTGAGCTTAGCATGGGCTGAAGGTGAAACTCCTTTGGCGATCTCAACCAAACTTCGCCCTCAAACCGGAACGACCGCCTGGCTCGCAGTTCGCCCTGAAAAACTCCGCATCTCTAAAGAAAAGCCAGAGAACGTCGATAACTGCATTCAAGGTGAAGTCTGGGACATCGGTTACACTGGCAACATCTCAACGTATCATGTCAAAGCCTCAAATGGCGCCATTTTGAAAGCACAGGTCTCCAACAGGGAGCATCTCGCCGACCGCTCAATCACGTGGGAAGACAATGTTTACGTCTACTGGGAGAAAGGCGCTGGCGTCTTTCTGGAAGCGTGAGGTAATCAATGGCAGTTGCAGACATTACCTCCCCTTCAGAAGAAATACAGGAAACATCCGGCCTAAGTTCTGGCTGGGGGCGCAGATTGCTCATAGCGATCCCATACATCTGGCTGCTGATCTTCTTCCTCGCACCTTTTGTAATCGTGCTGAAGATCTCCTTGTCAGACGTCATACTGGCCCGCCCGCCATATTTTCCAAACTTCGACATCTCAGAGGGTTGGCAAGGTCTGCTCGCCATGCTTCAGGCGTTTGATCTGGAAAACTATGTCTGGCTAACGGAAGATACACTCTACCTCAACTCATATCTGAGCAGCCTCAGGATCGCCTCCATCTCAACTCTGCTCACTCTGGTAATTGGCTACCCCATTGCCTATGCTATGGCCAAAGCCCCGAAAGAGTGGCGAGCAACCCTCCTGATGCTGGTAATCCTGCCCTTCTGGACCAGCTTTCTCATCCGCGTTTATGCATGGATTGGCATCCTAAAAAAAGAAGGCTTCCTCAACTACTTCCTGCTCTGGACAGGCGTCATTGATGAACCCTTGATGATCCTCAACACCGACACTGCCATCTACATCGGCATCGTCTATTCCTACCTGCCTTTCATGGTCCTGCCACTCTACGCAGTTCTGGAAAAACTCGATATTTCGCTGTTGGAAGCAGCAACGGATCTGGGATGTTCGCCCCTGAAAGCATTTTGGGTCATTACCCTACCACTGTCACTACCGGGTGTTTGGGCAGGCTGCTTCCTTGTCTTTATCCCTGCTGTCGGTGAGTTTGTCATTCCAGACATTCTGGGCGGGTCCAGTACCATTATGATCGGCAAAACGCTCTGGGTGGAGTTCTTCTCTAACAGAGACTGGCCAGTCGCATCTGCAGTCGCAATTCTGCTGCTGCTCATGCTGATCCTACCCATCATCTTGTTCCAGAAACAGCAGGAGAAGCAAGCGGAGGCCAGTCAATGACCCGCTTCAACTGGTTCAACACAACAACGCTCACACTCGGCTTTGCATTCCTCTACCTGCCGATCATCCTGCTGATGATCTACTCCTTTAATGAATCTAGGTTGGTCACCGTTTGGGCTGGTTTCTCCACCAAGTGGTATCAATCAGTCTTCTTCAATGAGAGTTTCATCAATGCCGCATGGGTGACACTCCGGGTCGGCTTCATCTCTGCATCTGTCGCGACAGTGCTCGGCACCATGGCCGCACTTGTGCTCAATCGCGCCGGCCCATTCCATGGCAAAACGCTTTTCACTGGCATGATCTACGCGCCAATGGTCATGCCTGAGGTCATCACGGGGCTATCACTACTCTTGCTATTCGTCTCACTGGATTTCACCCGAGGCTTCTGGACAGTCACACTGGCGCATATCACGTTCTCTATGTGCTACGCCGCCGTTGTCGTCTCTGCCCGCTTGGTGACCTTTGAGCGCAGTTTGGAAGAAGCTGCGCTTGATCTTGGATGCACTCGTTTTTCCGCCTTCATGCAGGTAACGCTGCCCATCATCTTTCCCGCAATTTTGGCAGCATGGCTGCTGGCCTTCACACTCTCGCTGGATGATCTGGTCATTGCTTCCTTTGCTTCTGGCCCCGGCGCCACCACCCTGCCCATGAAGATCTATTCTCAGGTCCGCGTTGGCGTTTCACCTGAAATCAATGCCCTGTCATCCATTCTCATCGCTGTTGTTGCCGTTGGCGTGGTCACCGCTTCGCTGGTCACAAAACAGGCACAGGTCAAGCGCATGAAAGAAGAACGACTGGCGATAAGCTCAATCTGATCGAGGAAGTACACGTGTCTGATACAAAACACCCATCCTCGCTGGATGAATACTCGCAAGGTGATCTGGCCTACACTCGCTCCACCCCTTACGGGACCATAGCTGAATCCAGCTATGCTGGAGCACTCAGCTTTATGCGCCGCAAATTCACCAAGGACCTTAAAGGGATAGATGTCGCCGTCTGTGGCATCCCCTTTGACACCTCAGTCAGCAACAGGCCGGGTTGCCGCTTCGGCCCAAGAGCCATCAGACAAGCCTCCTCCATTCTGGCTTGGGACCACGCATGGGGTTGGTCATTTGACCCGTTCGACCGTTTGGCAGTCGCAGATTATGGTGACTTCATCTTCGATCCCGGTTACCCCATGAGCGTCCCAGACGAGCTGGAGCAGCAGGCCTCTGCCATTCTGGACGCGGGTACAGCAACACTCATGCTCGGTGGAGATCATTTCTGCACTTACCCTATGCTCAAAGCGCACGCCCAAAAACACGGGCCACTCTCCCTCATCCAGTTTGATGCACACAGCGACACATGGACAGACAACTCCAACCGTATTGACCATGGCACCATGTTCTATAGAGCGGTAAAAGATAGTCTCATCAACCCACAGACATCGATACAAGTTGGTATCAGAACCAACAACGAGAACACACAGGGCCTCACCACAATTACGGCGGACTGGGTCCGTAATAACGGGGCAGAGGCAACGATTGAACGCATTCACAACGTGGTTGGAAAAAGTGCCAGCTACATCAGCTTCGACATCGATTGCCTCGACCCTGCTTTTGCACCGGGAACAGGAACACCTGTAGTTGGCGGCCTGAATACCGGAGAGACACGTGAGATCCTGCGTGGTCTCGCTGGCATAAACCTGAAAGGCATGGACCTTGTAGAGGTCGCACCTGCCTACGACCACGCAGAAATTACAGCGCTGGCCGGAGCCACTTTAGCTTTGGATTTACTTTGCATCTATGCCAGCCAGTTCAATCAGAACACCAGATAAAACAACACATCAGATCACGACCAGAAGAGTTCGCATGCCCACCCTGACAGCAGTACAGCCGCAATTGGAACAGTTTCGACTTGAAGCCGACGCCTTCCTGAAACAACATCCCGACCTCGAAAAGATCGAGGTCCTCTATGCTGGCTTTTGTGGCCCGCTCCGAGGCAAATGGCTTCCGGCAGAAATGCTGCACAAACTGGCGGAAGGCGGTGTCCGGTTGCCGCTGTCTACGGTCGCACTGGACGTCTGGGGCATTGATGTCCCAGCAACCGGCCTTGCTATTGAACGCGGGGACCCTGATGGCATCTGCATCCCAGCTCCAGGAACACTGAAGCCTGTGCCGTGGGCTAAGGTGCCAACAGCACAAATCCTTGTCACCCTCTTCGAAATTGAAGATCAGAAACCAAACCCGCTGGACCCAAGGTATGTTCTTGAAACCGTTGAAAAGAAGTTTCAAAGTAAAGGCCTGACACCTGTTGTCGCCACAGAGCTGGAATTCTATTTTATCGACATTGAGTCCGGCCCAACCGGCTTGCCACTCCCTCCCTACATCCCCGGTACCAATCAACGCCTCGAGGCCTCACAGATCTATGATCTGGACATCATGGCTCAGTTCGAACCGATCCTCATGGAGATCAACCAAGCCTGCAAAATTCAGGATATCCCTGCGGACACCACCATCTCCGAGTTCGGTCACGGCCAATTTGAGATCAATCTGCTGCACGTGCCCAGCGCCGTCGAAGCAGCCGATCATTGCTTGTTGTTCAAACGCGTAGTCCGCCATATTGCCCGCAAACACGGCATGGATGTCACGTTCATGTCAAAACCCTACGCAGAAGAAACCGGCAGCGGCTTCCACGTTCACACCAGCTTGCTCGATGCAGAAGGTACCAATGTTTTCAGCGGCACCGCCGAAGAAGCAAACCCAACCTTGAGCAATGCTATAGGTGGCCTGTTGGACACCATGCTGGACATGCAAGTTCTGTTTGCCCCACATGCCAATTCCTACCGCCGCCTGCAGCCGGGCTCTTATGCCCCAATCACTTGTTGTTGGGGTTATGATCATCGCGCTGCAGCGATTCGCGTACCAGCCACACATGGCAAAGGCGCAAGGCTGGAGCATCGCGTCTCTGGCGCTGATGCCAACCCGTATCTGGTCGTCTCCGCTATCCTTGAAGGCATTCATCAAGGATTGGAAAACCAGAGCAACCCTGGCATTCCGATCACACCGGAAGCGGACCTCACCCAGTATGATCATTTGACAGGAAACTGGGAGGTCGCAATTCAGAGATGGTCGCAAAGCGAAACAGCAAAGCAGATGAGTACAGCAGAGTTTCATCACCTGTACGGCATCAGCCGGAAAGCTGAGTACGACGTGTTTGCAACCACCATAACCGGTTTTGAATGTCAGACCTACGCCAAGAAGGTCTGACATTGCATGAAGACTAAGAAGTCTCCTTGATGTTGCGCTCCATCAGCAACTGATAGGCTTTGGGTGACAACCGGTTGAGCCACCACGCCAGACTGGCAACACGGCCAACCGGTTTCATCTCCGTCTTACGCACATACGCCTTGTAGATGATGTCCGCCGCCCGCTCCGCACTCATATAATCGACGCCATCTGTTGACGATCCCGGACGGGCCAAACCATTCTCTTGCGTCTCCGATCGCCCAACGTTGGTTGCAACAAACGAAGGCGCGGCAATCAACGTATGAACACCATAAGATTTCTCTTCAGACCGCAACGAGCCAAAAAAGCCTTCCAACGCATGCTTGCTTGCCGCATAAGCCGTCCGTTTGATCAAAGGAGAGAACCCAGCAACAGACGAGATTGCCAGATGACATCCCTTAGATGCCCTCACTGCTTTCAAAAACGCCCGCGCCGTATGCACTGCTCCAAAGTAATTGACATCCAGCACCTTTCGATGCGCCTCAAGGCCCATATCAGCAAACAATCCAATATGCGTAATGCCTGCATTGTAGACCACCAGATCAATACTGGTGTGCTCGGCAAGAACCTGCTGAGCGACCTGCTCAACTGCACCCCCATCGGTCAAATCGCAGGCATAGATGCTCTGTTGCTCATTCTGTGGCAACTCATCCACTCCCGGACCGGGCAAATCCAGCAAAACCGTATGCCAGCCTTCACGCTGCAGCCGGGTTGCAAGTGCCTGCCCTAAACCACCAGCACCGCCTGTAATAACCGCTGTTTTCATCAAAGCCCCACAGATACCCGCCAGTGCTCAAACACTTCTGCACTCGTCTTCTCGGGAGTATAGCCAAACACAGATTTCAACTTCTCATTGGCCAAAACCGGACGGTACTGCAAAAACCGAACCTGCTCCGGCCCATAGCGGGAGAGACGCAGAGGCTTCGCCACACCTAAAACGAGTTTCAACAACCAGGACGGCAACTTAAGGACAGGCTTATTGAGCACCTGTCCAAGCTGCTGCATCGACAACGCTCCATCTCCCGCGACGTTGTATATTCCCTCGGGAGCCTCTGTCGCAGCCAATAACAGAATGCGCGCAAGATCCTCCGTCCAGATAAACACAAACGCACTGTCTGATCCTGCCACACCAAGTAGCTCCTGTTTATGAAACAATGCGGTGATCTGGTTGTTCATACCCGCACCAAGAACCGTCCCAACCCGCAGCACAACCTGTTCCAGTTGCGGTGCCTCCGCACGCGCCTGAGCCAAAGCGGCTTCAACCAGACGCTTATGATAAGAGTAGGCGAACTCATTATTGCCGCGAATGCGATCATCTTCACGCAACGGTACAGGGTTGTCCGCATGATACCCATAGGCTGCTCCGGAAGAGGTCACCACAAGGCGCTTCACCCCGGTCTTAATCGCAGCATCAATCACGGACTGAGTACCAACCACATCAACCAGATATTCGATATCTCGCGTGGATTCAGCAGATGGTGTGACGATGGAAGCCAGATGCACGATCACATCGGGCTGCTCCTCTTCAATCAGTGCCGATACCCTGTCTGTAGTCACATCAAGCGTTCTAAAACGAGCGTTAGCTGGGAGATCACTCGGTTCACGAATATCAGTCGCAACAACCTCTAGCTCCGAGCCCGCCAATTGCCGAAGAAATGCATGTCCGACACCACCTGCAGCCCCTGTGATAAGCAGCTTGGTCATGACGTTACCTCCGCTGGAATCTTGACTGCCTTGCGCGCCATAAAGTTGGCAAGCACCAGCCCGCTGATCGCATGCCAGATCCCCCAGGTAGCCGCCACAACAGACATTCCGCCAAGTCCACCAAAGAAACCGAAAATCAGAACCAGTCCGAGACCGGAGTTCTGAATGCCTGTTTCAATCGTAATCGCCCGCCGGTCATAAGCAGACACACCAGCAACTGTCGCCAAAGTATACCCAGCTGCCAATGCCAACCCATTATGAATTATCACGAGAGATGCCACAGCACCCACATAGGCGAGAAAAAACGACCAGTTGGCGAACAGCGCGATAAAGATGAAGCCAATGAAAATGCCCATGGACGCCATACGCAGCGGTTGTCTGATTTTGGCTGCCAGCCGTGGTCTGAGGCGATTGAGCAAGATCCCGAGAAACAATGGCAACACCAACATAAAGCAAACAGTAATTGCCACTGACAGTTTATCGATATGCGTCTCTTGCAAAATCGCGCGTGTCGGTCCGTAAAGACTGCCCCAAAATGCGATATTAAAAGGCGTCGCCACAATAGCCCCCACTGTGGCAAAGGCCGTCATGGAAACCGATAATGCCGCATTTCCACCCGCACGATGAGTGATGAAATTCGAGATATTCCCACCCGGACACGCCGCCACCAGAATAAGCCCCAGAGCAATTGAAGGACGGGGCTGAACGATCAGAACAAGCAGAAACGTAAGGCTTGGCAAGACCAGAAACTGAGAGCACAGCCCAATCACCACAGGCTTCGGCGACAGCGTCAGTCGTTTAAAATCCGCAGGGCACAGGTCCAGCGCGATAGAGAACATCACAACAGCCAGAATACCATTGAGCAGGGTCAGCGAACCGGAACTGAAATTGAGTACAACAAGGTCAATGTCACTCATGCCATTTCCCTCTTCAACGCTTGCGTGCGCTTGTTCAGTGCGGAGCGATAACTCTGCTTGTCCACGTAGTAGGCCATCCGCGCCAGCTTGAGGTAGTTCATCCCCCCTGTCTCACGCTCAAATCCCTCAGCTTTTTCAGCTTTGATTGCCTCAGCTGCAGTACTTCCGTCCTTAAGACCTCTCAGATAACGCGCAACCAGTTCTGCTTGATCATGACGCCCCTGCCAACCAAGACCGGTTGCCTCAATCATACCCATCACAAACAGATCGTTCCGCTTTGGATGCATACAGTTCAAAAACAAATGTGGAGCATCGCCCTGCCAGTTCAAAAGTTCTTTGTCGATAAAGGGGTAATGCAGTTTATAGCCAGTCGCCGTAACAATGAGATCATATTCAGCCTCTTCTCCATCACGAAATCGAACCGTATTCCCATCCAGTTCCTTGATGTCAGCACGAATACCAATATCCCCGTGGCCTGCATGATAAAGGATAAGCGAGTTCACCACGGGATGGCTCTCATAAAGCTCATAATCTGGCTTGGGGAACCCATAGGCCTGCGGATCACCAACAAACCATTTGAGCAATGTTTGATCTACTCGCCGCTTCAACCATAGCGGCAACTTCACCGCCCCGCCCATCGTGTCTGCCGGTTTCCCAAAAACATATTTGGGAACAAAGTAATAGCCACGACGCATGGAAATATCGCACTGCACCCCATGATGGATCGCATCCACCGCTATGTCACAACCTGAATTACCCGCCCCAACAATCAGCACCCGCTTGCCAGCAAACTGCTGCGCACTCTTGTAGTGGCACGAATGAATGAGGTCGCCAGAAAACTCCCCCGTAAACTCTGGCATATTGGGTTCAGAAAGCGTACCATTGGCGATCAGCACCCCGGCAAATTCAGCTGAATGATCTCCGTCCTGATCTCTCCAGTTAACCGTCCACCCCTCACCATCGCCTCCCAGCGGCACGATGCAAGTCACTTCTGCTCCAAAGCGATAGCGCCGCTTCAAATCAAACTTTTCAGCAAACTCCTGAAAATACGTCTTCAGCTCGCGGTGACCGGGATACTCTGCAATATGATCATCCATCGGAAAATCTGCAAACTCAGTCATCTTCTTGGATGAAATCAGATGCGCAGACTCGTACATGGTCGACTTCGGTCCATCAATATCCCAAAGTCCTCCCACACCCTCATGCAACTCAAAACCCTGAAATTCTATTCCCTGTTCAATAAGTGTCTTGGCCGTGGCAAGCCCCATCGGCCCTGCCCCAATTAAGGCATAGCTCCCCTTTGAAATATTCACTATTCGTCCCCCCTCAGAACTACAATTAGATTGAACAGTCGTACAAAATAAGGCAAGCTCTTTTTATGATTAAGAAGATTTCGCAGGAAAAACAAAGACAAAGAGCTCCCTCAAAAAGCTCTTTGGAGACGCGGCAAAAGATTCTCGATGCCGCAGAACACCTGTTTGCCTTTCGCAGTTATGACGCTGCGTCCATCAGGGACATTGCCCAAAAAGCAGACGTAAAGTTGGGCCTTGTGAACCACCATTTCGGCTCCAAAGAGGACCTGTTTTTCAAAACCGTCGAGCGCCGTGCCGAAGAACTTGCCCGTCTCAGACTTGACGCGCTGGAACAGCTGAAGGCGTCGGAAGAAGTCATCACCCTAAAAGGCATTCTGGAGAGTTTCTTCTATCCATATCTGGACAAGGCTGAGAACAGCGGTCCCGGTTGGCTTGCCTACGCAAGGTTGGTCGCAATGGTCTCTGCAGAAGAACGCTGGAGCGTCATCTCACAGGCCTGCTTCGATCCAACAGCAAAAGTGTTTCTATCAGAAATCGCCAAGCTCTACCCCACTGCCGACCTCAGGAAAGTCTCCGCAACCTTTGTCTTCTCCATCTCTTCACAAATCGCCCTATGCACCTCAGCCTGGCGTGTTGATGCGATGGCAGAAGAAGACCACACCTCTGGCATAGCTGAGATGAAAACATTACTCGTGGACTATGCAACCTCCGGCATCCATAACGCCCTATCCAATTAGAAATCTAAAATACCTGCAAATGCATAGATACACACCAATAACTTAAATATTTTAAGCTTGAATATATATGTATTTGTATGTACCCTCCATCTATTATCAGGGCTCAAGCAATAGGTTACAGAGCGCATTTCAGATAAAAAGACGTATTAAGAGCGATTTTGCAAACTGGCAAACCACTCAAGATTCATAAAGAAAAATCAGCGTTAGACTGAGCTCAACAGAGCATTTGGATCCAGCATTGACGGGAGCCCGCAGACACCTGCGCCACACGGACGGAGCAGTGGCGTGATCTGGGAGGGATCTATGAAATTCAAATCTTTAAAGCGTGCATTTGCATCTGTTATAATGGGAGCAGCACTGCCATCCATACTAATTGCCGGTTCTGCGCAGGCAGAAGAAATACTCAAAGCTGTCTCAGCCTTTCCAAAACCACTTGCTTTCACCCAATCATTTCTTGGGTACGTTGATTTGGTCAACGAACGCGGAAAAGGCATTGTCCAGATCCAGCATATTGGCGGGCCAGAGGTCTTCCCATCAAACCAGCAGGTAGCCGCAGTTGAGCGTGGCATCGTAGACATCCACTATGGCCCGGCCGGATACCATCTCGGCTCCATGCCAGAAGCAGATGCCTGGCTCGGATCAACCATAACAGCTGCAGAAGGACGCAAGAACGGCGGCTTCGCCCTAATGGAGAAGGCCTTCCAGGACCGGCTCGGCGTCAAGCTGATGGCCCATATTGATTCCGGTATCAAGTTCCACATTTACACGCTCAAAGAACCGCAAAAGAAAGCGGATGGAAGTGTCGACCTGACAGGCAAGCGCTTGCGCACCTCTCCTGTTTACAAAAGCTTCTTCGAAGCGCTTGATGCGATTCCAGTTTCTGCACCGGTCCCGGATATTTACACCGGACTGGAACGTAGCGTGTTTGATGGCGCAGGCTGGCCAATTGTCGCCATTCAGGATCTCTCATGGGACAAGTTCCTGAAATACCGTGTTGATCCCGGTTTCTTACAAACTGACCTGTCCATCGTTATGAGCCCATCCAAATGGGAAAGCCTGAGCCCGGAAGCGCAAAAGATCCTTCAGGATGCAGCGATCGAGTATGAACAGAAATCCTACGACAACTTCCAAGCAATCATCGCAGCAACCGACACCAAGGTGCAGGAAGACGGCATGACTATTGTCCGCCTCGAGGGTCAGGCTGCCAATGATTATCTGGACAAAGCCTATGAGGCCGTTTGGAGCCGAATGAAAGCCAGCAACTCGCCTCTCTATGACGAGCTGAAGAAAGCCTACTACCAGCGTTAAACATGGAAGGGGCACCTGCCCCTTTCTCCCTTATTGAGAGAACCCATGTCTCTTCCAAAACTTTACTCCGGCCTTATCACAGGCCTTGCGGTGACTGGTGCGCTGTCTTTCGTCTTCATGACCTTTGCCATCGTAATAAACGTGATCCTGCGAAACACCGGCCAACACCCCATTCAGGCCACTACAGCTCTGATTGAATACGCTCTGCTGTTTGCCACCATGGCCGGAGCTCCCTGGCTGGCGCGTCAGGGTGGGCACATCGCAATCACGTCCTTCACCAACTTCCTGCCACCAGTCATGAGAACAGCCTTAGGGCGCATCGTGCTCGTCACTTCAGTTGCAATTCTCGCGCTCTTAAGCTGGCGTGCCACGCTACTCACAACGCAAATGTGGGAACGCGGCACCTATGACATCCGTTCAATCGCCATTCCCTCTTGGGTCCTCTACGCCTTCCTCGCTGCAGGCTTCGGATTAATGGCACTTGAGTTCTTCAGGTTGCTCATTCGCGGAGATATCTACTCCGGCGAAAGCGCGCAGCATTAACACCTCAGAAAAGGACCAAACCCATGGACTGGCACCTTTCTCTGGTCGCAATGTTCACTACCATTCTGGCACTGATGGCCATCGGCATGCCCGTTGCTGTCGCTTTTTTGACGATCAATTTACTGGGCACGCTCTACTTTATGGGCGGGTTGAATGGCATTGATCAGCTCATCGCCAACTCCACCACATCCATCACCAACTTCTCACTAGTGCCCGTACCGCTGTTTCTGGTCATGGGCGAACTCCTGTTTCACACCGGCCTTGCCATGCGCGTGTTCGATGCGCTCGACAAATGTTTCGGCGGCATCAAAGGCCGTCTCTCCTACATGACAGTGGTCGGCGGAACAGTCTTCGCCACACTCTCCGGCTCCTCCATGGCCAACACCGCCATGCTTGGCTCAACCTTGATGCCGGACATGGTCAAACGAGGATACAAGCCACACATGATCATGGGGCCGATTGTGGCCACTGGCGGTCTTGCCATGATCATTCCGCCCTCGTCTCTTGCTGTCTTGCTGGGCTCAATCGGACGCATTGATGTAGGTGCACTCCTCATCGCGGGCATGATCCCCGGTCTTTTGCTGGCCCTGATGTTCATTCTCGTCATCCGCACCCAGATCACATTGGATCCTGCCTCAGCACCCGGTCATCCAGATGTCAGAGCATCTGTGCCGGAGATGATCAAAGCCGTGACGTTTGACGTTCTCCCTATGGGGTTGGTCATTTTTGCCGTTGTTGGCCTGATCCTGCTTGGTTGGGCAACTCCATCTGAGTCAGCTGCCTTCGGCGTCCTTGCCGTGGCTTTCCTTGCAGCGCTCTACCGAAAACTCACCATTGAAGCGATCACAAAGTCACTCAGAGGGGCTCTGATCGTTTCAACGCTCATGTTGACCATCATCATCGGCTCCACCACCTTCTCGCAGATACTCGCGTTTTCCGGTGCGTCTTCCGGTCTGATCATGTGGTCTTCCGGCTTTGACTTGAACGCCTACACTATGCTGGCCATTTTGTTCCTGACACTGGTGTTCCTCGGCATGTTCATGGACCAGCTCTCCATCATGATGCTCACATTGCCAGTTTTCATGCCACTGGTCAGTCTCTACGGGTTTGATCAGGTCTGGTTTGGCGTTGTCATGCTGCTTGCGTTGGAACTGAGCCTCGCAACGCCGCCATTCGGCCTGCTGCTGTTTGTGATGGTGGGCGTCAGCCCCAAAGGAACAACCATCGGCAACGTGGCATGGGCCGCTTTGCCTTACATCCTCTGCACACTTGCCCTGATTGTCATTCTTGCCATCTTCCCTGAGCTGGCAACGTGGTTACCTCAAATCATGAGATAAGAATGGGCTTACTTTGCCTTGAAGCGGAACATCTGCTTCAAGGCATTTTTCTCCAACCGCTCAGCTTGCCAACTCTGCCTTTGCTTTCAGTTCTTTCTTGTCTTCAGTTGAAAGATCTCGCCAGTCGCAATCTCGAAGGCAGGCCTCCATGGCATAAAGCGCGAGGATGGACACGCCACGACCAAACCGAAACTTCAAACGCTGATAAGCTTGCACAGATCCAAGCTCACGCAGATCATCTTCACTGCAAACATCAACTTCAGACAGCATATACTCAGTCTTTGGGCCCAGGTTTCTCAAGTGACTGACCGGCTTGTTCAAAACGCATCACCCCAGCTGTTTTGCTGAGGTTTCACCTGATCAAGACACCACGCCCTACGCATAATTTGGAGACCGGCGTTCCAAGAACGCATTAATCCCCTCCTGCGCTTCGTCGCTGCCTAAAGCCTCTGCCATGCTATCCCGTTCCAGATCCATCTGAGTGTCAAAGCTGTAATCAGCTGAGGCTTCCACCAGTCGCTTGATCGCCCCTTGCGCACCCGCCGGACCTTGTGCAATGCGGTCCGCCAGCAAATGAGCCTCAGCCAGAGTTGGCCTGTCACTGATCACGTTCACTACACCCAATTGATGCAGCCGTTCAGCAGAAACAGGCTGTCCCAGCAAACACATTTCAGAGACCAGTTGACGGGGAATAAGCCTGGACAATGAAGCGGTAGCCCCACCATCCGGCGTCAGTCCAACCTTCACATAAGCCAGCGTAAACTGAGCCTGCCGCCCCACCACCAGGAAGTCACAAGCAAGAGCCAAAGACACCCCAGCCCCCGCTGCTCCTCCATCAACTGCCGCAATCACCGGCTTCGAACAACCCTTCACCTGTCTCACTAGATTATGGAGCTTTTCAATATTATCTTTCCGCTCAGACATCGTCATCTCACGGCGTTTGACCAGTGTGTTCAAATCACCGCCAGCACAGAAGTACCCACCTTCTCCCATCAAAATGACAGAGCGTATCTCTGCCTCTTGATTGGCCAGATCCAGAGCCTGTGACAGCCCATCATAGTACTCCGGCGAAAGAGCATTACGGCGTGAGGAGTTGCAATTGGTGACGATAAGACGATCCGCCTTGCGCTCAACGCTGACAAGTGAAGCACGCTTCATGACATTGCCTCTCGCGCAGCTTCCCTCTGCATAGCTCCAACAAAACGTTCCAGATGGTAGTCTACATCGCCAAGCTGGTGATCCATCATCATCAAACGCTTGGCATAATGTCCCAGAGCATATTCCTCAGTCATACCAATACCGCCATGCAACTGAATGGTTTCTTCGCACACCAGCTGCGCCACACGTCCAATCAGGTTTTTAGCAGCACTCACATGCTTGTCTCTCAGGGAAGGTTCTGCAGACAGATGCCCCGCCACATTAATAAGCGCAGAGCGGGCCTGCTCAATCTCAATCAAGACAGTAGACATCCGATGCTGAAGTGCCTGAAACTTGCCCAGCGCCCGACCAAACTGCGTCCGCACGCGCAAATACTCAGCTGTCAAATCCTTCGCAGCTTCCATCGCTCCAACAGCCTCGGCGCACAGTGCAACCACACCTGCTGCCCGAGCTGCGTCCAAAGCAGGGAGAACGGCCTTCGAAGTTCCAAGACAAGCAGAGGCTGGAACCACCGCATTCACCAATGCAATATCGCTGGCGTGATAGCCATCCAGATTAGGGTAAGAATACCGCTCCACGCCCGAAGCACCGGCATCAACCAGAAACAGTTGTAGCCCTTCAGCACCACGAGCACTCACAATCAGCTTGTCCGCACTTGGTCCGCCAATCACAACAGACTTTGTCCCATTGAGCCGATAGCCACCTTCAACCCGTTCCGCAGTTGTCTCCACCGCGTCCAGGTCATAGCGCGACTGAGGCTCTTCCAAGGCGGGAACGATCTTGAGCTGCCCTCCAATCACATCCCCGATCAGCACCTTCTGCTCCTCAGACCCAAGCTCGCTCAGCAATCGCCCGGCCATAACGCCAGAGGCCATCAAAGGCTCCACACAGACAAACCGCCCCAGCTCCTCAAAAACAACGGCAATATCAAAGCCACCGCCTCCAAAGCCCCCGTGCTCTTCCGCAAACAGCGCCCCGATCACGCCCAGCTCGGCAAAATCACTCCAGATTTTATCCGAACAACCCTGTACATGCCCAACAGAGGTAGCCCATTGTTTTGCATCGTAGTTATCTGACAGGTAGCGATGCAGCGTGTCCTGAAGCATCCGCCGTTCTTCACTATGATTGAAATCCATGGAACGCTCCTAAAGGCCGAGGATGGCTTTGCTGATGATGTTACGCTGGATCTCGTTAGACCCGCCAAAGATGGAAAGTTTGCGGTTGTTGAAGTAGCTCGGGCTCGCAGCTGCAGCATAATCCGGTCCAACACCCTGAGCATTCGCACCGCTGTCCAACGCCTCAGACACAAACGGCATGGCATAGCGCCCAACCGCACGGCGTGTCAGATCATTGATCGCCTGCCGGATCTCCGTTCCCTTAATCTTCAGCATGGAACTCTCCGCTCCCGGAGCCTGCCCCGCAGCCGCTTTGGCAATCATGCGCAGGTTCGTTGTTGCCATAGCCATCAGATCAATCTCGATTTGTGCAACCCTTGCAGCAAAATAAGGATTGTCCAGCAAAGGTTTGCCGCCAGACATCTGCTTGGCACAAACATCCTTCAAATGAACAAGAGCTGCCGTTGAAAAGCCCACACCTGCAATGTTGGTACGCTCATGGGTCAACAGATACTTGGCGTAGGTCCAGCCCTTGTTCTCTTCCCCAACAAGGTTGGTGACCGACACCCGCACATCCTCAAAAAACACCTCATTCACTTCCTGCCCACCATCAATCAACGTAATGGGCCGAACTGTGACACCCGGTGTCTTCATATCAATCAACAGAAACGAAATGCCTTCCTGCGCCTTGACTTCCGGATCCGTACGCACAAGGCAGAAGATCCAATCCGCATGCTGTCCCAGTGTAGTCCAGGTTTTCTGACCGTTGACAACATAGTGCTCACCATCACGCACAGCACGAGTTTTCAGGGAAGCAAGATCGGACCCCGCCTGCGGCTCGGAATACCCCTGACACCACCAGTCCGTGCCATCCAGAATACGTGGCAAAAAGCGATCCTTTTGCACCTTGCTTCCAAACTTCAAAAGAACGGGTGCCAGCATGGAAAGCCCGAAAGGGATCGTACGCGGCGCATGGGCAAGGCAAAGCTCTTCCTCAAAGATATGCCGATAAACTGCATTCCAGCCAGTTCCGCCATACTCTTCCGGCCAGTTGATCGCCAGCCACCCTTGCCTGTTCAGCGTGGCATGCCACTCTTCATGATCCGCCTTGGAAAGCCGCTTTCCCAATCTGACTTTTTCTGAGAGCGTCTGCGAAAGGTTCTCTTTCAAAAACGATCGCACCTCATCGCGAAACGCCAACTCATCAGCTGAATAGTTCAAGTCCATATGCCGCCCTCCCTGCTTCATTGGACATAACTGTCGGGAGGACGTGGAACGCATGCCCCACCTCATCTCCATCATGAGATCAGAGTATCGCGCACCCAGATTATTTCAATATGTAATTTATAATTCCACCATGCAGAATTAACAGTAAGCAACTACTTCGACCTGAGCCATTTCCTCGTGCTGCAAGTTCCTGAAATACGTTAGCCGCGGTTGATCAGAACCGAGGGCAAGCCCAGTGCGCGTTCCAGCTCTTTCACTCGGTCCCGCAGTTTAGGCCCAACCTCATTCTGCATACGCTCATAGCTCAGCATGTCCGGCGTCGCCCCACAGCCGATTGCAACCGGCTCACCAAAATCATGAGAGCGAAACCCCGTCGAAACAGCATTGATGTTTTCCGCATAACGCTTGTCTTCATCAACAATGACAAAACCTTGTGCCAACAACTGCGAGTAACCCGCATTTCTCGCAGTCTGCAAAGTCTCCGCACCGATGCTGTCGTCCCGCCCCTGCACACGCTCACAAACCTGAGCAAACTCGTGGTCTGTTACGCTTGCCAGATAAGCATGACCAGAGGACGAGCCAGTGATCGGAATGCGATGTCCCACTTCCAACCAGATGGCAGGTGCGCCTTGCGGGCGCCACGTCTTAGTCAGCAACATCTTGTTTTCATCAAGCACTGCCAGCAAAGCCAATGTACCTGTCTCATCAGCAAGCTGCTGCATCATCGGGTTTGCCGCTTCAATGAAAGATACAGAAGCACTGGCAATATTACCCAGCGCCAGAGCAGCGGGACCAAAGCGATACCGGTCATGACGACGCGCATGGCTGAGATAGCCCAGCTGCTGAAGGGTGAAAGTTAAGCGGGAAACCGTGGACTTGGGAATGCCGGTACGCTGAGAGATTTCCTGGTTGCCCAGCCCATCATCAGAAGCCCGGAATGCCCGTAAAACCTGCAGCCCTCGCGCCAGCGTTGTCGCAAACCGCCGGTCTTTTTCTTCATGTCCGCTCAACACTAAAACCCCACCCCAATCATTTACATCCCTTGCCTAACACACATCATTCACCTCAAAGAACACCAGCACGGCATCCAGCAGCAATTCTCCAAGACAAATGCCGCTCAGACCTCCAGCCATTCCCTTCGGATGTCATCGCGCTCACGGAACTCCTCCGGTGTCCCATGATAAACAATCTCCCCATGCCCCATCACATAAACCTGCCGGGCGATCTTCAGGGCAATGGAAAGCTTCTGCTCAACGAGCAAAATAGAAACACCAGCTCGCGCGATTTCTGCAATCAGTTCACCAACCTGTGTCACAATTTTAGGTGCAAGCCCTTCAGTCGGTTCGTCAATAATAATCAGGTCAGGATCTCCCATCAGCGTCCGGCAGATGGTGAGCATCTGCTTTTCCCCGCCAGAAAGCACACCAGCTGCCGTATCAGCGCGAGATTTAAGATTGGGGAACATGTCCAGCATCTGCTCAATGCTCCACCTACCCGGCTTCCGCATGTCCTTGATACCAAGAAGAAGATTATCCCGCACACTCATCAGGGGGAAGACATCCCGGTTCTCCGGCACATACCCAAGCCCCTTACACGCAATGCTATGGCTCGGCAGACCAGAGATAGCCTCACCCTTGAACCAGATATCTCCTTTGGGTGCCACCTCACCCATAATCGCCTTGGCCGTGGTGGACCGCCCGACACCGTTGCGCCCTAACAGCGCCGTCACACTGCCCTTGGGCACATCCATGTTCACACCGCGCAGCACATGGCTCTTACCATAAAACGCATGCAGATCTCGGACCTTCAGCATTTCACCTCCAGCAGTTCCACTCATGCGCTCATCTCCGCAAATTCTGTCTCATCCCCAAGATAAGCCTCTCGCACCCGTGCATTGCCGCGAATTTCCTCTGGCGTCCCTGTTGCGATGATCTCACCATAAACAAGCACTGAAATTCGGTCAGAAAGCCCAAACACAACCCCCATGTCATGCTCCACGATCAAGAGCGTCTTACCTTCCGTTGCCATCTCGATGAGTTTAATCGCCCTGTCAGTTTCTGAGTGACTCATGCCAGCCGTCGGCTCATCCAGCAAAATCACATCTGCCCCACCTGCAATGGTGATAGCAATCTCCAGCGTGCGTTGATCCGCATAGGTCAGCAGCACAGCAGGCACATCGGCTTTATCCGTCAGCCCCACCTTCTCCAACACCTCAGCAGTCTTGCGCTGCACCTCCTTCAGGTTACCAATATTCCGCCAGAAACTGTGCCCATACCCAAGCGACCATAACACTCCGCAGCGCACATTCTCGCGCACCGACATATTGGCGAAGATGTTGGAGACTTGAAAACTACGCGACAATCCAAGCCGGTTAATCTGGTGAGGTTTCAGACCAGAGATCTGCCGCCCAGCCAAACTTATTGTTCCCGAACTTGGCGGAAACAGACCGGAGATAAGATTGAACAGCGTGGACTTGCCAGCTCCATTGGGACCGATAATCGCATGCCGCTCCCCTCGGGCAATGTCCAGCGAAACCCCTTCAATGATCTTCGCCGGACCAAAGTTTTTGCGCAGGTCCGTCAACTGTAAAGCAGGAGCACTCATGAGCCCATTCCTCCCTGCCTGGAAAGCACTTTGAGCGAACCAATGCCAACACCAGCAAGCACCAAACCAACTGCCCATGGCATCATCTGGTCAGGAGCAAGATGGAAACTAAACGGTTCAAAAGCCTCTCCAAACCCATTGGAATGCCTCACAGCCAACTCAACCAGCACAATGACGCCAGTTGCAGACAGCAGGGCCGAAATAGCAAACGCCCCAGCCCGTACAAGCCCCTTGCCACTCAGTGATTGCCTTAAGGCAGTCGTCCCGCTCAAAAGCAAACCAGCAAGCCCGCCCGGCGCAAACAAGATCATCCCGATAAACAAAAGACCCAGATAAAGCAGCCATGCTTCCGAATAATCTGAGAGGTTGGACTGCATGTAAGTCAACACCACAGCCCCAAGAATAGGGCCTGCAAAGTAGCGAGCACCACCAATGAACGCCATTAACAACACCAGGCCCGACGGGATCACGCTCAGGCTTTCTGGCGTAAAGATCTCATAGTTCACCGCAGACATTCCGCCCGCCAATCCGGCGAAACCACCAGCAGCAATAAACACCAGATAGCGCACACGGTTTGGGTTGTAGCCCACAAACTGAACCCGCTCTGGATTATCCCGCACCGCTTGCGCCAACTTGCCAAGTGGCGTGCGGGTGAACGCATACATCAGCGCAACTCCAAGAAAGGTCCAGAACGCGATAAACCAGTACACTTCGCCCAAAGGCCCAAGAGACAACCCGAACAGCTCAACACCATTCATGCGATCGCCAGTGATGCCTTCCTCACCACCGAAGACGCTGATGAACATGAAACCGGCAGCAGCAACAAGTTCGGCAATGCCAAGCGAAATCATGGCAAACGGCACACCCGCCCTCCGGCAGGACGGCCAACCAATCACAGCACCTGCCAAGGCTCCGCCCGCAAAGCCCACCAGTGGTAGAGCAAACATAGGAAAGGCTGCCCAGAGCCCCCCGTCATAGCTGGCATTCTCAATCGCATTCATCCCATGCATGGCAGCATACCCACCAAGGCCAAAATAGACAGCATGACCAAAGGAAAGCATGCCCGCCTGCCCTAGCAACATGTTGTAGGACAGAGCAAAAACCATATTGATGCCGATAGCATTGAACAGCGACAGCCATGTTCTGGATGGCTCAAACAGTGGAATACTCAAGAGGATCAAGGCAAGCAGCAAAAGCGGCAGAACCCGTGTTGCAAACTTGTAGCGTACACTCGGTGCCAGATCAGGCACCCGGTCAAGACTGTAGTCGGTCAAAACTCACGCTCCCCCATCAGGCCACGCGGACGCAGCATCAACATCAGCACCAGAAGAAGGAACGGCAACATGGGAGCCAAAGACGCAATCGTAATACGTCCGATATCACCATCAGCGCTCAATCCGGCAAACGAAAAGATCTCGGCAAAACTGCTATCAATTGAAATGGCAAAGGTCTGAAGAAAGCCAATCAGCAAACTGGCAATAAACGCCCCTTCCAGACTGCCCATGCCGCCGACAACAACGACCACGAAGACAATAGGCCCAATGGAAAATGCCATGGACGGCTCAGTCACCAGATAGTTGCCGCCAATCACCCCGGCCAGACCTGCCAACGCACACCCGGCAGCAAACACCAGCATGAAGATCCGCGGAACGTTATGCCCTAGATGAGACACCATATGTGGATGTGTCAGCGATGCCTGAATGATCAACCCGATCCGTGTTCTCTTGAGCAGGTACCAAAGTCCCGCCAGCATGGCGATGGACACAGCCAACATGAAAATCCGGTAAGCCGGATATTGAGAACCGAACAGTTCAAAGAGTGAATAATTGAGCTCCGGCGGAATCTCATAGGCAACCGCAAACTTGCCCCAGACAATCTTCACCAGCTCCTCAATCACATAAGCCAGCCCAAACGTGAACAGCAGCTCTGCCACATGCCCCCTGGCATGCACTTTGCGCAGGCCCCACTTTTCAACGCAGGCACCAGCCGCTCCAACGCAAATCGGCGCCAGAAATAACGCAAACCAAAAGCCGGTATGCTGGCCAAGCGTAAAAGCAAAATAGGCACCCAACATATAAAAGCTGGCATGGGCCATATTGAGAACGCCCATCATACTGAAAATCAACGTCAATCCGCTGGACAGCATAAAGAGCAACAGACCGTAGATCAGCCCGTTGAGCAGAGCAAAAACAACCGTCTCCATAACATCCCTCAAAAGAAAAGAGCATGCTCAGGCCCGATTGCCCGAGCATGCCATTGTTCAAGTAAGATTGTTAGGAAGGACGACGCATCCTGCACGTTGTCGGAGTTTCAGTCGCCGCTGCCGGAATGGTGATATCTGTTTTAAACCCGAAGCCGGTATTCTCCACATCACGGACCACGCCCTCAGAAAACGTTGAGATATAAAGCGGTTGCATCAGCTGATGATCATCCGCCCGCATGGTAACCTCCCCATAGGGCGTCTCATAAGTCATGCCTTCCAGCTCAGCCGCAACCTTGGGCACATCCACGGAACCGACCGCATCAACAGCCTTATCAAGCATGTTCATCAAGGTAAAAACCCGCTCGTAATAGTAATCGAGATTATTGGTTTTCTCAAAATCATCCACCCGAGCCATCTGCTTTTCAGAGGCCTCAATATTCTCATGGAACTCAGTGATCTGTTTCACCAGTCCAACAGCACTCTGCCCCATCGCAGTCGGAGCCCCCAGACCGCCGCCATAGAACGTCAGATACGGCACCGTATGACCGGAGGCATTCGCCGCTTTCACAAGCAGCGTCATGTCTGTTCCCCAGTTTCCGGTGAACACAACATCCGCATTCGCACTCATCATTTTCTGCACGTATGGCGTAAAATCTTTAACCCTGCCAATAGGATGAAGCTCCGCACCAACAATCTTGATATCTGGACGCTTCTCCTCAATCATGGACTTTGCAGCAGCCGTAAACGCCCGACCATAGGAGTAATCCTGTGCCAGAATATAGGCCGTTTTGATGTCTTTCTGATCCCGCAACCAGTCAGTCAGACCTGCCATTTTCATGTCTACATGCGCATCAAACCGGAAATGCCAGTAGTTGCACTTCTTGTTGGTCAGCGCCGGATCAACCGCCGCATAGTTAAGGAAAAGAACCTCTTCTCCCGGATTACGCTTGTTGTGCTTGGCTATCGCATCGGTCAAAGCATTTGCAACGCTCGACCCGTTCCCCTGTGCGATAAAGCGAACACCCTGATCAATCGCCTTCTGCAGCTGTACGAGGCTCTCTTTCGGATTGATTTTATTATCAAACGCAATCACTTCCACCTGCATGCCGCCCATGCCACCAGCCGCATTAATTTCATCAGCAGCATACCGGAAGTGTTTCACTCCAGCATCGCCCGTACTCCCGAACGGACCTGATAGCGGATCAATATATCCGACCTTGATTACCTCAGCTTCCGCAGAGAGAACACTGCCAGAAAGCAGAAGTGCGGCTAGACTAGACTTCCCAAAAATACCTTTAGACAAAACAACCCCTCCCCCAAAATGATTTTTCATTATTATTTTATTAAGGTAATGAGATATTCATCAGACTATATTGTCAAGCAATAAGTAAAACCCAATTCCGCATAGTGACTTAAGCAATTTCGCAGACGAATACAGCACCGAGTCATCTGTTTCAAAACTTCACCAAAAGCTGCCCCCAACAAACATTGCATGCAGTCTGCAAATTTATTCTTCAGTTGATTGTACTTTGTATCAAACAGCACAACACGCCCTTGATACCGCCCCTACAGAATATCCCAGTTAAATCAGTAGAGTTAGGGACAGCTGAATGGGCAACTTCAAAATCATTCACGACTTGATGGTTGAAGTCGGACCGCTTCTGGAAGCCTTGGAGATATCAGAGTACGCAGAAGCCAAAACCTGGACTGTTCTACTGGAAGATTTCCTGATCATCCTGGAAAGCGACGAAGATAATAACATCCTTCATATCTCTACCATTTTAGCAAGCCCTGCGCCTGAAGCTCGAAGGGATACTTATCTTAGTGCCCTACGCTACTCAGGGGAACAACAGGCGGAAAACAACTACCGTGTTGGCCTTGTTGAGAAAGATGGTGACCTCGCATTGATCAAGACCGAGTACACCAACAATCTGGATAAAAACAAACTCTACACCACGCTCAAAGGCTTCCTGAGCGAAGCCAGTAAACTCAATCTCATGATTGAGACCACTCCCAGACCACAGATCTCCCTGACAGAAAACGCCGGCGAAATCATTTTACCCGCCTGATAAGCGTTTCCAAGCAAGGATAACTCCAAATCTTCCTTTAAATTTTTACTCAAGTGTTTGCTGCGGCACACCTGTGGCTTTTTCCAATTGTTAGAAGCGAAAGGTGAATTGGCCTGAAAGCAAGAGCAGGCTGAAATCAGGAGCAGGACGTGCAAAAAATCTTTCAAATGTTGTCAGGGAGAAATGATGTTCTCCTGGCATTTCTTTTGATCGCAATCGTATTCATGATGATCCTTCCGTTGCCGACGGTTCTCGTGGATACGCTCATTGCAATCAACCTGAGCCTTGCGGCAATCCTGCTGATGGCTGCACTCTACCTGAAAGATGTTGTGGCCCTCTCGGCCTTTCCTTCTATCTTGCTTCTGACGACCCTCTTTCGCCTGTCACTGTCCATCACGACGACCCGTCTGATCCTGCTCAAAGCCGACGCTGGCGAAATCATCGACACTTTCGGTAACTTCGTAGTTCAGGGCAATCTGGTCGTCGGTATCGTTATCTTTCTGATCCTGACCATCGTGAACTTCCTGGTGATCACCAAGGGCTCCGAACGCGTGGCAGAAGTCTCCGCCCGCTTCTCCCTTGATGCAATGCCCGGCAAGCAGATGTCGATCGACTCCGACATGCGCGCTGGCCAGATCGAACTGGATGAAGCCAAGCGCCGCCGTACCAAGCTGGAGAAAGAAAGCCAGCTTTATGGTTCCATGGACGGTGCCATGAAGTTTGTGAAGGGCGATGCAATCGCAGGCCTGATCATCACCGCGGTCAACATTATTGGCGGCGTCATCATCGGCACCTCCCAGCATGGCATGAGTGCAATTGATGCTCTGGATCGTTACACCATTTTGACTATCGGTGACGGTCTGGTTGCCCAGATCCCTGCGCTGTTCATTTCCATCACAGCTGGCTTCATGGTCACCCGTGTGAGCACAGAAGATTCCAGCGACCTTGGATCTGACATTGCCAAACAGTTGAACAGTGAGCCTAGAGCGCTCATGATTGCAGCGACAATCATGGTCGGCTTCGCGCTTATTCCTGGCTTCCCAACCTTCATCTTCCTGCTCCTTGCAGCAATCTTCGGTTCTGTCTCTTTCTTCGCCATGCGGAAGACCAAGTCTCAGTCCGCAAGAAAGGATTCACAGCAGCTCTCAGCCTTTGCGCCTGCCATAGCGCCTGAAGGTGAAGCTATGATGATGCCAGATGAGGACATGGCGACCGAGGTGGAAGCTGCTCAGGATCTGGCCATTACAATCACCGTACCGCTCATTGTCGATATCTCATCGTCTGTCAGGTCCACGCTCAATCCAAAGAAGCTCGACAGAGAAGTCGCCAAAGTGCGCAAAGCTCTCTATTTCGACCTCGGCGTTCCCTTCCCGGGCATCAAACTACGCCTCAACGAGAGCTTGCCGGAAGGCGAATATCGTATCCTCGTCAACGAAGTTCCTGTTGCCCGCGGTGCAGCGCGCTCCGGCTATTTCATTGCCCGCGAGACGCCGCCAAACCTCGCTATGTTCAACATTCCTTACGAGGAAGGCGACAGCTTCCTGCCAAACACCCCGTCTTTCTGGGTGAACAACAGGCACTTCGAGCAAGCAACTCGCGCTGGTATTCAGACCCTGACACTCACCGGCATGCTCAGCTTGCATCTGGCTCATGTGCTTAAACAGCACGCCGCAGAATTCCTCGGCATTCAGGAATGCATGTTCCTGCTCAAGCACATGGAAGGCGACTTTGACGAGCTGGTCCGCGAAGTGAACCGCGCCGTCCCTCTCATCTCATTAGCCGATGTTCTCAAGCGTCTGGTGCGAGAGGACATCTCCATCCGTGATATGCGCACAATCCTGCAGGCCATCGTCGAATGGGGCCAGAAGGAAAAAGATCCGCTCATGTTGACGGAACATATCCGCATGGCATTGAGCCGCTATATCACGCATAAATACTCTGCAGGCCAGCACATCATTCCGGCATACCTCATCGACAAGGACATCGAGGATGAGGTCCGCGGTGCTATCAGGCAAACCAGTGGCGCATCTTACCTCGCGCTTTCGCCGGATACACACCGTCAGCTCATCACTGTCATGCGCAGCGCGATTGGCGATAATCTGGCGCACAACGGCATAGCTCCAGTCATTCTGGTCCCAATGGACATTCGCCGCTTTTTCAGAAAAGTGATCGAGCGCGACTATGCCGATCTGGCTGTGCTGTCCTTCCAGGAACTGGCACCAAACGCCAACATCCAACCATTAGAGAAAATCAGTTTACGCGGCAAGGTTGGCACCCTACCAGCCTGATCCCCGAATACCGCGTAAAGCCTGCCCTTTGCCCGGGCAGTAAAGGTGGAACCCGAATAACCATAATCAGAAGCCCCAACTTCGGGTCATCGGGTTCCACCTATTCTTAAAATGTCGGGAAGAAATCATCATCCTCGTTAATCTCAGCACCGTACTCCCCGTCATCAAACTGAAAATCCTTATAACCATCCTCTTTGGTCGCTCCAGCTTTTAGTCCCTCCTCCAGAACCTGAAAGGCGTCAGCAACCTGATTTGCAGGATTTTTCCAAAATACAATCTGGCCAAAAATCATTGCTTCTGAGTAAGTTCCTAAAGACGTAAGCACTTTTGCTGCATCATCTTTGTTGAATGGATTTCCGTCTGGTTTAATCAGTGCAAGATGCACGCCTTTTACCTTGGTGCCGTCTCGCACGGTAACACCGATGCAAGAACTGAAGCCGGTGAACTTGATTTCCCCTTCACCGCATCCAACTTCTCGCTCAGCTATGGCCATTACATCCGAAGCTTCTTGCAGACTTCCGTCTTCCGGCAGTATCAGATCTGGTTTGGAGACATCACCATCAACGGCAGGAATGTCTTCAGGCTTAGACGGCTCCTGAACTTCTGCTTCCACATTTTCTTGAGCAGCTATTTTCTCAGGCTCCTGCACGTCATCTTTAACTTGCTCGTGGACGTCACCCGTCCCTTGTTCCTCAGCTTTTTCCTCAACCTTAACGTGCACCTGGCTGCTAGTTTCCACTTGTTTCTGGGATCCGGTTTTCAGTTCTTGCTGGTCATCACCGTCAGGCTAATCACCAATCGCATCCTGCTCCTCATCAGTAACCTGAGCTGGGATTTCCGGGTTGACCCCAATGTGTTTCAAAACATCAGTTGCCCATTTTTCGTGCTCAACACCCATGCTCATTCTCCGAAAAGTTGCTCAAGCAATTCTCACGGGCACACTTTAAATTCGCATGAAGGTGGAGCATCCATTTTTGCACTAATCCAACCCAAGTCTCAGCACCCCTGCATGCAAACACCAATGGCACCGCATGGCCTTCCATGCAGTGGTAAAATTTAGAATCCCAAGATACGGGGTGAGCAAGGCGAGCAGGCAGTGCCTGCGCTACTTGTTAAATTAGTTTCTTCGGCATTGGCTGCTCGCCTCGCCCGGGCGTTTTTGTATGAAACAAGGTCTCCTCCGAAAGGCATTGGGAGCAGGCACCATCAGCAACAAACACACCAGCCAGAGGCAAACGTGAGTGTCAGTGATAGCTAAACGCCTGCCAGTGTAGACGCCCATCGGGTGACCAGCTTCCGCTTGGTCCCTGCACTAAAGACTTTCAAGGGGTGTTTCAACGGACCCGCCGGAGGATGCGTTATGTCTCCCGGTAGCCCCGCCCAGCCCACGCCGAACTGACGGTCGCTCCGCCAGCTGCCCGTTTACGTGGACACGGGATAATCTTAGGGCTGGCGGAACCAAGGGGAATAAGTTTTTGATGCAGACGCGACGAACTAAGGCATCAACCGCTCAAGAAACGACGCAACAATCGGGCCCCAGACTTTAGGGCCCTCATCCCTCAGGAAGAGATCATGACCGTTCTCACCCTCAAGCGGTAATATGGCCAGCTCTTGCTCTGCATCACTTTCCGATGTGTAAGCCTCAAAAAATGATCTGGCTAACATTGGGCTATAAAACTCCTCGTTCTCCGCATAAATCCAGAGCGTAGGCAGTGTTGTACCAGACCCATACATTCTGAAACCTTGCTCACTCTGTTCCAGATCACGCGCACTATGCCCATCGATTGTCACTGTTCCCGGCGCGAAAGCGATGACACTTCGAACACCTTTAGGGGCCTTGCGAGAAGCGGCTAGTACACTGTTGCCACCAGCAGAAAGTCCTACGAGCAAAACATGGTCGGCAACCACAAACGGTTGATCCTGAAAGTAGCGCACTGAACTATTGATATCATGAACGCGCTCTTCGAGGACCTTTATGAAACCTTCTGAATCCCCATCCTCAACAACAGAGCGTTTCCCCTCCGAGCGCCCATATCCTCTACGGATAACAACAGCAACTGCATATCCTCGCGCAAGAAACCACCTGATTGCAGCGTCAGGACGGAAATCATAAGGGCCATCACGAGGAGCACTCCGAGCCGCCCCATGAGTAAAGACCGCCAGAGGAAAAGGCCCTTCTCCATCCGGCTTGAAGGTGGTCGCATCCAAAGTGATCGTCCTACTGCCGTCTTCCAACTCAACCGGAACCTGCCAAATCTGCATATTCAGTTTACCAAGCGGCTCACTGATGGGACCACTCTTTTGATGCGGCGATTGCGCCAAAGAGGCTTGCGCGAAAAACAAGAAAACCAAAACTGACAAACTGGTGATGAAACCCGAGACCACGTCCCGCTTATTGAGTCTATAAAACATCTTGCCCTCATTTGAATTACATTTGCATTACAATACAATTACAAATGAAGCACGATTCCCATACGGCTGCAAGTCGCATTAATCGGACTAAGGAGGAGACAAGCTGAGAAACCTACTGCGCATCGCTGAAAAGTGGGAACCGATTTTCGGATAAAGGTAGGCAAAAACAAAGGCTAAAGCAGTTCAGGTGCTTCAGCTTAAATGCGAACTGCTTTAGCGACTGCAAAGAGGCGTGAGCGAACATAAGTGACGAACCTAGTTCAGCGGCTCATCGCCGCTCTTCTTCTCGTGCTCCAGATCAATCACACCGCGTTCAAGCGGGCCGTTGTAAAGGATATCTTTGTTCTTATCGATCCAGACAAGAATTTCGGCAACAGCTGCAAACATGTCTTGCGGAATGAGCTCTTCAATCTCCACTTCCGCATGCAGCATGCGGGCGAGCTTCACATTGGCAAAGATCGGTACACCCGCACCCTCGGCCTCTGCACGCATTTTAAGTGCAGTCAGGTCAAGCCCTTTGGCCACCACCAAGGGCACAGCAACTTCATCCGGACGATAGGAAATGGCCACTGCGTAGTGCGTCGGGTTCACCACAACAGCACTGGCTTTACGGGTATTCTCAAGGTTGTCGCTCATAAGAATTTCCTGAGAAATCCGCTTACGCTGCCCTTTGATTTCAGGACTGCCCTCAGACTCCTTATGTTCCCGCTTCACCTCTTCCTTCGTCATCTTCAGGCTCTTGATGTGGGTGTGCTTCTGGAACATAAAATCAAGGATCGCCACGCCAACAAAGGCCAGAAATGAGATCCCAAGGATCAGCTTCATAATCGCACCACTGATGTTAGCGATGCATGGAATCCCACAGGAGAGCGAGTTGATGTAAGCGCCAATCGCGTACTTCACAGTGAAGTAGAGCATGGTGCTGAGCAGAGCGATCTTCAGGATGGACTTGAGAACCTGCACCACCTGCTTCATGGAAAAGATACGCTTGAACCCTTCAGCCGGACTGATCTTGCTCAGCTTGGGCATGATGCTGTCAACGGCCCACAGAAAGCCAAACTGTACAAAGTTGCCAAAAATGCCCGCCGCAATTGCAACCCCAATCAGCGGCAACACAATGTCCATAAAGGTCGAGAAAACACCAAACACACCCTCTCCGGCAGAGGAAGAAAAATCTCTCCGTGTCGCCAGACTGGCCATGTCATCCATCAGGCCGACCAGCTTGGAGAAGTTGCGGTCCCAGGCAAACCAAAGATAAGCGATCACCGCAAACAGCGAGATCGTGGTTGTGACCTCAGTACTCTTGGCCACCTGCCCTTTTTCACGAGATTCACGTTCTCGTTTGGGGGTGGGGAGTTCGGTTTTTTCGCCAGCACTCTGCCCACTCATGGGCGGACCTCAAGCTTTTGATCCTGATAGATATCCTTGCCTTTTTCAAAGATCCCGAAGATCTCGTCCGTAAACAGCTTCAGCTCAATCTGGTGCTCCGCCGCTTCTGGCAGCAGGAATGATAGATAGAACGTCAGCAGGATGACGGCCACGCCACTCTTGATCGGCATAGCTAGAATGAACACCTGAATCTGCGGATCAAACCGGCTGATGATCGCCAGCGCAAATTCTGCAAGGAACATCAGGATCACCAATGGCGCCGCCATAACAAACATCAGGCGCATTGCATTGTCGAAGATCGAAAGGATCAGCTCCGGGAAATCCTCCGGCAGAACAGGGATAAACTCTGTCACCGGAAAGATCATGTAGGAGTTATAAACCAGTGTCAGAATGAAGAAGAATCCTGGCGTCAGGAAGAGATAGAGAATGAACGCACGGGAGAACAAATCCCCAACCGGCGAGCTCTCATTCCCCAACATAGGATCAATACTGGACGCAACCGCAGCACCGCGCTGGTTGTCAATCAATGTACCGGCGGACTGGACAGCCCAAAGCAGACAAGAGATCGTGTAGCCAATCAGGAACCCGATGGCATACTCCTTGAAGAAGTAGACAACAAACATCGATCCGGTTGGCGAAAACCCGTCCACGTACTGCAGATTATAGGGATATAGCGGGATCGCAATCACCATCACAACCACATTACGCGCCATGCGCGACATCAACGTGGCATTGAAGATCTGTGATGTTGCAAACACCGCAAAAATGCGCGGAAACGTCAGCAACAAAACAAGAAATGCATCACGATGGACTGTTGTGATCTCCGCAAGCAGGTTCATTGGCGCTACCTGACCAAAGTCGGGAAATCATCAAACAAGGCCTGCGTAAAGCCAATAGTCTCCGAGCCAAGGAAGCTGGACATCATGAACAGCGTCAGGGCCACGGCGATCAGCTTGACACCAAACTGGATCGTCTGCTCCTGCATCTGCGTCAAAGCCTGCAACAGCGACACAGCAAGGCCGACAAGAGAGGCAACAATGATTGGCGGCAACGACAGCATCATCACAAGGATCATCGCCTCGGAAATGCGGTAGACGGCGTCTTCAGGGGACATAAGCTACTCCTCTCACATTTCCGGCTAAACGTAGGTCTTGATGAGACCGAGGATCAGACGCGACCATCCATCCACCGCCACAAACAGGAACAGCTTGAACGGCAGGGAAATCGTCAGCGGTGACACCATCATCATACCCATCGCGAGCAGGATGTTGGACACAACAAGGTCAATCGCAAGGAACGGCAAATACAGTAAGAACCCGATCTCAAATGCTTCGCGCAACTGGGAAACCGTATAGGCCGGCAGCAGGATCGCAATGCTGTCCTCTGTCATGCTTGCAGAGATATCCGCAGGCCACAGCTGGCGGGAAGCCTCAAGGAAAAAGGCCTTTTCCCTGCTATCCGCGTGCTTGGCCAGAAAATCCTCAAGCGGCCCCTTTGCGGCAACAAAGGTCCTCTTCATCTCCTCCACCGTGGTGATCGAGTAGTTCCCCTGCTCTACAATCTCAAATGTCTGCAAAAAGACTGGCAGCATGATGTAGCCGGACAAAATGATAGCCAGCGCATTCAACGCCATATTGGGCGGAATCTGCTGCACACCGAGCGCGTTACGCACCAGCAGCAGCACCACCGAAAGCTTGATGAAGGATGTGGCGACGATGGCCAGAAACGGAACAAGGGCCACAACCACAAGCACTAATATGAGCGAGAATGGATCAGACGTCATCAGCAAATCTCAGATTGGGCGCCTTTGGGCACCTCTGGTTATGTTAGGCTTTGGCGTGACCGAAAGCAGTTTTAAAGCCCGGTGCCCCGGTCAGTTTTGGAAATGCGCAGCGCAACCCGCTCGTCAATCTGCACCAGATGCCCCTTGGCAATGCGCTTACCAGCAGCACGCACATAAACCGGGGTCTCTTCGTTAAGAGCAGGCACATCAATGTTTACAAGCGATCCCGCAGCCCAGCTTTCCAGCTCCGCAATAGAGATCTCGCGCTCATCAACTTCAAACCGCACCGGCACGGTCATCTGCGACAGATCAATGGAGCCGATTTCCTCAGCACCGCTCACCTGCTCTGCATTCGCTTCTTCGGTTAACTCACTCATACCGTTCACACTCTCAATTCGTTCGCAGCCCCATCCCTGCTCAACCAGCACCAGATGATGTCGGCTCAGCGGCCCATCCACGGTGATGCGCTGTCCCAACGCTGGCGCATCCAGCACCACGAGGTCCCCAATGCGCAGACTGGAAACCTCAGCGGTTGGCAAAGGCGCTTCACACAGCGTCAGGCAGATGGAGGTGTTCAACTGTTCACGCACCGCGCGCCACGCAGGCTGCGCAGTCAGTGGTAAATCTCCAAGGAAACTGGAGAGCGCATCAGGCCGCACGCCAACTTTGGCCAGCACAGGCGCACCGCCAATTTCGCCATATCGCACAGCAAACCAGTTAAGCTGCTCCAGTTCATGCGCTGGCAACAAGGCAGAAACAGGCTGCAAAGGCAGCTCGCTCTGGATCTTCGTAAAGTCAGCAGGCAACTCATTGCGCAAGTTAGAAACAATGCCTTCAACCAGGGCATTGCGCAGGCCGTCTTCCAGCTCCAGAACATCCGCATAAGCAAGCGGCACATTCAGCTGAGCCGCAAACGGAAAGTCCTCAAGCACCAGCAAAGCCGTCGCGCCAGAAACACTACGCAGAACACAGCCCTGCGCAAAAGCGGAAGGCGCTTCACTCACCTGGAAATTCAGCGTATGCGTGCTCTCAACCGTAATGTCCTGCTCCGCATAGCTTAAAGCTGCGTTCCAGTAGGCCAGCGGGTCAGTTTTGGATTGATAATTCAAAGATGTCATGAGTTCGCGCTGTTCCCTGCAAAGATGGAGGACAGACCTCCCATTGAAGACGAACCAGCATCAACACTCTCAATTTCCTGCTGTTCCAGCCGATCGAGAATACGGATTTTCCGGTCAGGAAACCGCTGCTGCAAGGTGCTCATAAGCCCCTGTGCTGCGGCCTGAACTTCACCGGCGATCCGGTCACCAGTCATACGCTCCAGCACAACAGCCAGACCGCCTTGCGTTGTCATCAGTTTCAGTCCGGCAAGGCCAAACCGGTTAGCATCAAGGGTCAGGCTCAAGACGCGCCCGTCGCTTTTGTCTGCCATGGCCTCTGTGCGCATAGCCTGTTCAATCTGGTTCGCAATCGCACTCATCGCCTTATCGACACGCGCCTCAGTACTCGCCTGACGCACGGAGCTGAACAGCTCGGATGGATTGGAAACGGAAATGCTGCGGGCTTCAGCTGGATCAGAGGCTGCCAGCAACCGGGCATGGCTCAAGTCAAGCGGATCAGTCTGCCCCTGCTCAGAGCCTTCACCCTCTTCCTGAAAAGCGCTCTTTCCTTGAACTGGAACAGACTTACCTTCTGCACTGCGCAGCTGTTCCTGAAACAGGCTGACATCCTGCCGGTTCAATCCGTCAGAGAACCTGTTGCCCTGCTGTTTGCCAGAGGTTTTGCCATGTTCACGAGGTTGCTTACCACGTATATTTTCAAGATTTTGCTGCTGCTCAAGTGGCTGCGAACCCTGAGAAACTTTCATAATTCCACTTGCCTTCGCCCGGAAAACTGCTCCTCGATCTCCTGCTCCTCCGCAGCCTCCATCAAGGCATTGGTCTCAACCCGAAGATCATCCGCAACCTTTCCATACTTATCTTTGATGCGAAGTGCTTTTTGATACTCAAGGCGGGCGGCATCCGCATTTTTAAGCGCACGATCATAAACATAGGCCGCGCGTTCCGCTGCGTCCTCCAGCTTTTTGACCGCGCTTTCAAGGATCTGCGCCTGCTCTTTCACTTTATCGAGATCATCCGTTGAAATGACCTTCTTGATGATCTCTAGATAAAGCGCATCTTGCTTGGCTGGCAGCGCCGCACGTTCATCTGCCGCAACCTGCCGTTTTTGCTCCAGCTGCTCTTTGGCACGCCGAACCTTCTCCAGCTCCGCGTTGAGCGCACGTTGAGCCTTCTGCTCCTTAAGTGTCTTGACGAGATGAAGTTTTTTGATTTGGTTGATCACGCAACAGTGCTCTTCAATTTGCCCAAGGCCTCATCAAAGCCATTGAACTCATCTGTGCGCTGCTGAAGAAACTCCTTGATCGGCTTGTTCTTAGCTATCGCCAGATCAGCCTCAGTATCAGCCCCTTTCTGGTACTCACCAATCTGCACCAGAAGCTCAACTTCCTCATACTTCGCCAGTAACGAGTTCACCTTGCCGGACATTTCACGATGTTCAGGCGTGGTAACCGCCGTCATCACACGGCTTTTGGAGTTCAGAATATCAATGGCAGGATAATGGTTGGCTGCCGCCAGCTTACGCGACAGCACAATATGCCCATCCAGAATGGAGCGGGTCTCATCAGAAACCGGCTCATTCATATCATCGCCTTCCATCAGCACCGTATAGAATGCAGTGATCGAGCCCTTATCGTTCATTCCTGCACGCTCCATCAAGCGCGGTAGCGTGGCAAAAACAGAAGGCGGGAAACCACGACGAGTCGGCGGCTCACCAACAGCAAGGCCAATCTCACGCTGAGCACGCGCAAAGCGGGTCACAGAATCCATTAGCAACAGCACGCGCTTGCCCTGATCGCGGAAGTATTCTGCAATCGAGGTTGCAACAAACGCTGCTTTCGAGCGCTCCAGAGAACTCTTGTCAGAAGTGGCAACAACCACAACGGACTTCTTCATTCCCTCAGGACCAAGATCATGCTCAATAAACTCGCGCACCTCTCGGCCACGTTCACCAATCAGCGCGAGCACAGTAACGTCAACAGCAGCTCCCTTCACGAGCATCGCCATCAACGTGGATTTACCCCCACCAGCAGAAGCAAAAATACCCATGCGCTGGCCTTCACCCGTGGTCAGCATACCATCAATGGCACGCACCCCCATTGGCAGTGGCTTGTCGATAATCCGGCGTTGCATGGGGTCCGGTGGTTCCTGATTGACCGGATAATGCGTTGCAGGCGTAAACTCCCGATCCAACCCATCAATAAAGTTGCCCATGCCATCCAGAACCCGGCCAAGCAACCCATCACCAACAGGAACAGATTGCACATGCCCAGTCGGGCGAACCTCAGTATCCGGCCCTACGCCATAAAGCTCACCAATGGGAGATAGCAGTGCTTCATCATCATGAAACCCAACCACTTCTGCCATGAGTTTGCGACCTGTTGAGCGCGTGTAAAGCTCGGCAATTTCGCCAATCTCCACCTTTGGCACCACCGCATGGATGAGCGTACCCACCACTTTGCGGACACGGCCCGTTAGTGGATATGGGTCAACATCAGTTGCAGCTTTGACAAGGGCACGACCAAGCCCTGACACTCCAGACCCAATTTGATTACGACGATCTTCAACGTGTTCGGCAGGTTCAATGAGAGATGTCATGACACCTCCAAAGACCGCTTGGAAGGTGCCTGAGCAGATGAAGTACGACGCAGGATCTCTTCAATTTCTTCCAGCCGAACCTGTAAGTTGCCATCAACACGGCCTACAGGCGCATCCAGCACGATGTGAGCACCCTGCAAATCGCCATCCTCGACAATCTCAAGAAACTCGACTTGCTTGAAACCATCAGTGATCGCTCGGGTCATGGCCATCGCTTGAGAATACATCTCTGGAGCAACATGCAATCTGACACGCTTTTCTGCACGCAGAGACTTCAGCATGCTGCGGGCCATCAGGCGAACGCGCTCGGCATCATCAAACTCATCCAGCAAACGCCGCAGCAACGTGATGGTCACCGTGACAACATCATGCTCCACTTCACGCAAGCGCGTGTCGAGCAGTTCTTGTTCACCAAGAATGCGTTCACACGCTTCAGACTGAGCTTTACGCACACCGTCTTCATAACCCTGCTTTTGTTGCTCCTCATAAACGCGCGTCGCATCCTGCAGAATTTCCTCTGCCTTGCGCTGCGCATTTGCAATGATCTGATCAGCCGTTTCAACGGAAGTAAACTCGGCTTCCTTGATGATGTGAGTGCCTGGCGTCAGATTTGCGCCCAACTCTTTCAGTCTATAAATGCTCGCCATTGTGGCAATCTCCGACGCAAATACTGGACAAAATGCTCTTGCTGCTCTGTCTGCATCACCTGCAAACGAGCGCTAAGTTTTTCGTTGAGTTCATTGGAAAAGCGAAGGCGCACAAGTGGCTCAAGTTTAGCATCAACAGCACTGACAAAAGCCAGAATGCCCTCAGCACCAACAAGCGTCAGCGCCTGCAAAGCCTCTTCATCACTCCCGGCACATAACTGCTGGAATGCCCCATCATTCTCACTTTGATAGCCAAGCGAGCTGAAGAAGAACGCCACATCGCGAATGGCAATGTCGAAGACTTCTTCACCAAACAACGCTTCCATACGCTGACAATCATTCTTCAGCACAAGGCGCCCGATCATCTCATGCAATCTGGCAATCGCAATGATGCGCATGACGCCGCCAAAGTCTTCAGCCCCCAAGCTGCACAACATCAACGCAAGTCGAGCCTGCTCTGATACTGCCAAAGTTTTCGTGACCGCCACATCAACAGCAAGTGCAGTCAGTCCGAGTTTTTGTGAGACATGCGTGTTCAAAGGCCGCTGAAAATCTTCCTGCCCGGCCAGACCACGCAGCACGTTCAACTCAAGACCGGACACTGCCAGATGGTCATCATGCGCAAAGGAAAGAGGGTTCAGCAAAGACGCAGCAAGTCTGGCCTGAAGCGGCCAGACTGCGGAGTGATGTGGAGTGCCTGTCATCATGCCAGTCCCCTGCTACTAAGCAAGTTCTTCAGGCAGAAGCTCGTCGTCATCTCCGCCTCTGGCTTTTTTACCGCCGGAGCTGATCTGCTTGAACAGCAAATAGCCAACACCGCCAACCAACAGCAGCAGCACAACACCGATAGCCCCAAGGATTTGCCAGAACATACCGGCGTCATCACGCGCAATGCGCAAGCCTGGGAACACAGCCTCATATTCCTGCGCAGAACGCTGTGAGACGGGCTTCAGTTCGCGTGCAGGCACAAGCGCAACAGAAACGCTGGCGTACTCAACACCTTCAATTGCGTTACTGACCAAACGCTTGATCTGAGGGATCAGAAATTCAATATCAAACTCAGGACGATGCTTGATGAAGATCGCTGCAGAAGAAGGTTTTACCTCTTCACCAAGATCCGCCTTTTCCGGCAAAACGATGTGAACGCGGGCAGAAACAATACCATCGATTTCGGTAATAGTCTCAGACACTTCCTCACTCAACGCGTAGATAAAGCGAATACGTTCTTCAAACGGCGACGAGATAATGCCGGATTTCTGAAAGACCTGACCAAGCGTGTCACGCGCACGTTTTGGCAAACCATTGGCGTTCAAAATAGTGACGGCACGCTGAATATCTTCGTCATCCACCTGCAAGGTGACAAGACCGTCTCCCAGACCAACTTTCTGAGCAGACACACCATTTTCCAGCAACAGGCTAAGCATTGTGTTTGCTTCCTGTTCGGAAAGATTGGTGTACAGATCTGTGTTGCAGGCGGCCAAACCAATCACCATGCCCACAATTGTAATAAAACGCCGAATATTCATTTAGACTTTCACTATACCTACTGAATGCGCAGTCATAATCAACGCATCAAAGCGTCCAAACCTTGCGTGGTTTTGCCTGCAATCTTCGAGCTCACATCAACCAGCAAAGAGTAATTCGCCACTTCGATCTGCATGTTGATCAGCTTGTCAAAGTGACTGAGTTGGCCACCTTCAGAAATTGCATTGATGTTGGAACTGGTCTCAGAAAAAACACCCCTGACCTTGGCCAACCCGTCAATAACGAAGTTGCTGCCCGTCGGATTGACGGAAGCAATTTGGGTGGGTGCTGATACGGCTGCCACATTCTGGGCAGCATTAACTTGCTCCACTCCGCCAATGACCACATTGCCATTCACGATTTGCCCGGTCACTGGCGGCTGTACACCCCCAGCTGCGCTAAGCGCTGTTTGGAACTGATCCTCGAGCCCGGTAACATCGCCTGTAGAACCACCGGCTGATGGAGCTCCGCCCTGCAGCGCCTGCTGCAGTTGGGAGGTGAGTGCGCTGTCCAATACTGTTGCCATGAATGCTCCTCACGTACTGCTGAAACTAAGGTAACCTGAGCTAAACGTCCTTAACGGGACATCATCGCGCTCACCGGATTGGCAAGGTCATCTCTGGAAGACAAAGCCTGCGCAGCAATCTCGGCACACGGCGTACCAGCTGCCATCTCACAAACTTCACTCAGGATTTCACAGGCCGTATCAACCTCACCCTTACGAAGCAGCGCCAGTCCGCGATACGTCTGGATGGTATCTGTCGGCGGCGCATTCTCCAGACAGAGCAAGGCCTCATCCACATTGCCGCGCGTCATCGCAGCAAGGCTCCGCCCCAAAGGTCCAGCCTCCTGGTCCGGACGCATCACCTGAAACGCTTTGAAAATGGAGTCAGCGTGCTCTGCAAGACCATAGGAGACAGCAATAAAGCCGAGCTCCGCGATCACCTTTACGGTTTCGCTATCAAAATCTTCTGCGTTCATTCCACCCTCATTCCAAAGCTTGCATGCGACCTGCTACCTTAAAAGAGCAAGCCGCATACGTATTCTTGTTGTCAGTCGATCGATTAAACCTTGCTACCCAAACCTAACGATTGTCCCAGCGAGCACCCTGATGAGGTGGAACTGGTGGAGGAGTATTCCCGCCCTTTAAATTATCCGGTTTAGGCAATGGGGCTGGCTTTCCATCCGTCGTAAAGTTTTCGTAAATCGCCTGATCATCACCAAGAAGCACATCAGAATAGTCACTGCTGTTCTCTACAGCACTCTCCACCCCTGAATTTACGTAGAGTGGCTCATTGTTCACAGTGCCGACCTTCTCCCCCCACTGAGAATTCACCTGAGACTGATCGATAGTCGCGTAAGTCTCATCAAGCAGGAAACTGCCCGGCTCTGCCAACGGTCCGGCATTAAAGTTCAGCTTGTTGTAAGGGTTCTCATTATCGATGACCTGACGGTCGATGTCAGCCAACACGCGAGCAGATTCCTTAAGCTGATTAGCGGTAAAACGCTCAACAACAGGTGCCCCCTCTTTCGTGCCAGCCCCCTTATTGATTGCAGTATAGAGTTGATCACCAAGAGCCTGCTTTTTCTGCCCAACCTCATAACGAGGACCGGTCTGCACTTCTGCATAAAGCTCTTCTTCAACGCCTCCAACAGCGTCAGACAGACTGCCTTCCACACCGGGCACATCTGTATAATGACTTCCATAGATCGAGTTCGGCAAAACAAGCGACCCATCAGTATCAATGAAATGCCCCGCCCCACTGGTCACGGAAATCTGATCATTTGCACTTGCATCAGAAAGAGCGTCTTTAACCAAAGACTTGATCGTCGTGCTCAATTCTTGCAATGCTCCGAAACGCACATCATTGCTGTGATATGTCGGATTGCTTTGAACCTTGTCAAAGGCCGCGGTCAGAATATCACCTGTCTTCGCCTGATGGTTTTGAAGCCCACCTTTTTCTAAACCTGCAGAAATCTCATTCTTTGCCAACTGCGTGAAGACATGCCAGTTGTTCAGCTTTTTGTCGTGGGTTTGCAAAGCATTCCCAAACAACTTGCCACCAGTCAGCTTGGCCAAACTTGCCTTGGAAACCTTACTGCTTCCATCCTTGGTCTCGGCGCTGTAGATGGTTTCGCCATCTCTGATTTCACCACCAGTAACACGAACCTGCGCATTATCTTTAACGAAGTCCCTGTTCGCCGGGTGATCAATCTGCGCCAAAACATCAGATAATTGGCTACTACTGGAAAAGCTAACTCCGGTCATTCTTGCCTCCGCATTCCATAAGCCTCGAACGGCTCGTTACCTGTAAATTCTTGAATTTAGAATGCACGTTTGAGACACGCAGCTGAGTGCCGTTGGTCACAGCCACGGACATTTCCTGCAGAAAAAACATCAGAACACGGGTTGGTTATTCTTCGTTATCTCAATAACTTAGCGTTAAGTGCCAAACAGCACAAAGGCCGATCCAACAGAACCGGCCTCTCAGAAATAAATGGCATGCAAGAAGCAGGAACTAAGCAACTGCCATCTGGCGGGCAATTGCTCTCATCTCAAGCTCTTCCCAAACCCGCATTTGCTCATTAAAGCTGCGTATCTGATCGTTAGATGCCGAGATATTCTGCCTATCTGCAGATCCGAATGTTTTGATCATGATTTCAGCCAGAACCTCATCAGAGGTTTCGTCCTGAACGCAGCCACTGGTCCGCACGAGGTATGCCAACCCAAGCTCGATCTTCTCTTCCGCCTCATCAAACATTTTTGCTGCGATTGAAAAGACCGGAGCTGATGGAAGTACATCAATAACAATAGCATTAATGCGTGTGAGCTCGCCGAAACTCAAAGCTATCTCTGAAGGCCCACCATCACCAAATGCCTGCTGAATAATCTCCTTCATATACTCAACAACATCGCAATCATGTGCTTTGATCTGATTTTCAATGAGGACTTCAAAATCAAACCATGTCCCGGCATCTTCAATATCATGCGCTTGCTGCTCGAATGCCTTTGCCCTGGCAACCAGAAACCGACTTCTGACGCCGAGCTTTTCCAACATTTCCCAGAAAGGACGCGAAACACTGAAAGCACCCGGCTTCACCAGCTTCGTTTGAAAGACAAGTTCATCCTCAGTTCGCCCGCGCGCCTTTTTCAGCGGAGGAATAAGAAGATCAGACTTTCGGATTCTCAGATCATGTTCACCACTGACAAGTTCATTCAGCAGGTCGTTAAGTGTTGGCCTTGAAGGAAGAACAAGGTCAATCATAAAGCATCATTCCAGTGTTATTGTTATAGTGTTGGCGCAGTTGAAGAACTGCGAACCGTGCGAATTGCATGTGAGTTTTTCGTCTGGTAATCCCGATCAAACGACAGCACTTTAATCCGGCGCTCTGCGACTTTGGCTTCCTGCACTTCGCGTTCAACGGCATCATCTTCAGCACCAGCAAACGCATCTTCGACACGGATTTCGTGCCCGCCTTCATCCGCAACGTCGCTCTCTTCACCAACCGGTGTAATCTTGGCAGCCTTGGTCTTCAGCTTGTCGCGGCTATAGGCTTTCTCACGCACAGCTTCATCCTCATCAGAACCACCCGTCTCCACCTCACCTTTCTCATCAAGCAGCTCACGCGATTGCTGGAGTGAGAGTTCAGTGGCAGAAGCGTCACTCATGCTATTAAAGCTGGCTTCAAAAGCAGAATGCTCATCATGTGGTACGTCTGCAGGTGGCTGAACAGCATCCGTTGGACAAACACCGTCACCGTGATGAGGGATGTCACCATGCATACCATCGTCACCACCGGTTGGTGCCGAGGGCCGTTGCTCTAAGTAATCGTCCAGATTACGCCGCCCTAACCCCGCATAAGAAAACCTGAAATCGTCATCACTGACATATCGCATCTGATTGCCTGCCAGTTGAAAGCCGAGGGAGGACATCAGCAACGCGCTGGAAACACCAACGGTCGCCTTTGGCTCCTCTTTGAAGTTCTCAGGCAGAACAGTCACAGCTCCCTGGTTTTTCAGGTAAGAGCTCAGGGTCTTGAGGGAGGAGAACTTCAGCCCCTTCGGGTTGTTCTTTTCTTCCTCATAAACAAACTGAGAGATATAGCTGATGGCCTCGTCAAACAGCTCCTGACGCTGATCGACAGAATCCTCATAAAGGCTCTGCGCTGCCTCATTCCTCAACAGCTGATAAAACACATTCCAGTTGGAAACCTTTTGCTCCGGCCGTTCTGCTTTAATCTGAAGAAAGCGGGTGTGGCGTGTCACAGCGCGGCATAACCCAAGCACTTTCTCACTAAGCCCGTCACCGTTTTCACGAGAGACTGTGGCCTTGTAAAGCACCTCACCATTTTTGCTCGCACTTCTGGTCAGGCTCACACGAGCATCTTGAACCGACTTGCCCGAAATAGCAGCCTCAAGGCGTGCGACGACATTGGTGTAACGATCATTTTGAGAAAAGAGGATTTCAGTCATTGTGGCCCGCCAGATATCGACAGCCACCAAACCACCCTCCTCCGGGTCAGTCACAGGATACTGTCTTAAATTTTTTGGAGAAAGAAACGTTCCAGCCCGTGGGAAGAGCTGGGATTTTTAAAGGCTTATCAGGGAAGCAGGTTCAAACAGATCATGCACATCGTCGTCAGCCATACTTTCAGCCAAACCACCCATTTCACGAACAATCTTCAGCCAGCCAGCCGAAACATCAGCAAATGCCAACACAAACTTTGCAAGCTTCTCTGCATCCCAGGCAACAGCACGAAGATCGTTATGCATGACCAGCGCATCGTTTTCGATTAACACCAGACGCATTCCGCCAGATTGGAAACTTTGCGTATTATAAACAAGAACCAGCTCGAGAATCCGGTCTCTCTGCACCGCCGTTAGCTCACACAAACGCGCCGAAACACAGATACGATCGCTGTCTGCAACCAGCTTGAACTTTAAAGAAAATGCATCCAGATCGACAACACGAATAGACGGATCCAGTTCATCTTCTTGTGGCTTCACACCTAGTATCTGGCATGCATCATTGAGCAATTTATCGAGCATTGGGGTACTCCGCTTCCTTACTTTCTTACAGACAACACTGCCAGAAATTGAGGGAACTCAAAGTGCTAAACGATACAGTTTGAATAAGATGCAAACTCAATCCGCATTATTTTTCATTTATTATTCAAAAGCCTAGCAGATACAGAAAGAATGAATTTCTCTCATCGCTTTACAACTTAAAAAAGAAATCCCTCAGAACACCGAAGCGCTCCGAGGGATTCATCTGTCAGTTTAAAACAGCTTAGAAAGAAGACAGCTCACGGCGCAGTTTTTGCGTAATGCTCTGCAGTTCAGACTGCTTGCGAACAACACGCGGTGTAATCATCACCAACAACTCAGTCCGTCTCGTGTCACTTGAGGTATTATCTTTAAACAGCTCACCAAACACTGGTATCTTCCGCAGGATCGGCACACCAGATTCGCCATTTGATTTCCGCTCCTGAATGAGACCACCCAGCAAAATCGTCCGCCCGGATTCAACCACGATATCCGAGTTGATGGTTCTCGTCGCAATTGTTGGCGTCAATGAAGCTTGGGTTTTGTTTTCGACCACATTACTCACCTCCTGCTGGATCTGCAGCAGAACAGAGTTATTGGAACGAATGCTCGGCTCGACTTGCAAAACAATACCAGTGTCTTTCACATCCACTTCGTTGGTCACTGTCACATTGCCGTCATTGCTAGAAGATTGGCTGCGAGATGCAAACGGCACCTGATCACCAATCACGAGGCGCGCTTTACGGCCATCCAGAACAGTCAGGTAAGGAGAAGAGATCACCTTTACTTTGGTGATGTTCTGCAGAGCCTTCAGCACCACATCAACACCGACAGTGTTGAGTGACAGCGCACCGCCAGGACTTGCCGGGCGAGATGCACCTTCAGCAACCGCACCAACACCACCCGCAAAGTTGCCTTTACTCAAGTACCACTGAACACCGTAGGACAGATTGTCGTTGATATTCACTTCAGCAATCGTCGCCTCAATCACCACCTGAGAAAGTGGCAGATCCAAAGCCTGAACTACATCGCGGATATGTTTGAACTCTTTATAAGTTGAGTTCACCAGCAGTGCATTGTTTCGGGTGTCAGCAACAATGCCAACTTTCTTGGCAACGGCTACTTTGGCGCCGCGCGTCTCAGCAATATCGTCAAACAACTTGTTCGCATTGTTAAAGCGGTTGTTGATTGAATCTCCACCCGGATTTACGGAAACACCAGTAGCAGAAACTGGGAACTTGCGCGCTGAAGAACCATTGTTCTGAGCTTTTTGCTTTTGCTCATTGGCTGGTGGCGCAACAGAACCACTACCTCCCTCACCCTCAAGGATCTGCGTGAGCTGCGTTGCAATTTCATTTGCAGGCAAATACTTCAGCGAGATGATCCGCACCTTAGGTGTATCAAGAAGACTATAATCCACTTCCTTCGTAATCCGGCGCACACGCTGCAACATCTCACGGCTCTGTACAGCCACAAGCAAAGACTGCTGCGCCTCAAGCGGAATAACGGTCAGGGGCGAGTTTACTTGGTTTGGATAAAGCTGCTGAAACAGAGTGGTGATCTGCTTGGCAACCTGACTTGCTGAGCTCTGCTGCAAGCGCAACACAGATACAATCGTCTTGTCATTATCGCGGTTGTAAAGGCTGTTCACCAACTCTTCAGCCGCACCAATATCTTCTGGCCGCGCCCGAACTGCAATCTTGTTCGATCCTTCAACCGCAACAGCAGAAGCTCCAGCTGGCAGGATAGCCTGCAGAACCTTCGCCGCATCATCGGGGGATGCTGAGCGAACAGGCAGGATCCGAAGCTTAAGATCGCCCGCAGACCCAACACCAGAAAACTGCTCAATAGCCTGAATGGTTTCAGGACGGCCAATGTGGAAGATCTGATCAATGAGTTTCAGAATATAGCCATTGCGGCCCAAAAGCACACGAACCAATGAAAGCATCTGATCTTTGGCAATTGGCTTTTCCGTCTGGAACGTAACTGCACCTTCCAGCGGCTCATCAATCACATAATTGACCTGTAAGATGCCACCCAGTGTTTGCTGGATGAAATACTCCAGCGTTTCACCGCGGAAGTTCAAGCGCACCACATCAGAGGTTGCCTTGGCATCACTGGCCTGAGCAACGCTGATTTCCTGACGATTGGTGCGGTTCAGTCGCGAATCTGCCAGCAAAACCTTGGCTTCTTCATCATTGAAGTAGAAAGCCGCACCAGGTCTGCCTTTTTCTGCATTTTCGCTATTCACCCAACGGGTGTTGATTGACCGCCCCAATACTCCACGCGTGTTGGATGCCAATCTTGGTTGGCCTGAAAGGGCAAGATGATTTTCACGCTGGTTCTCTTCAGAAAAGAACCGCTGAAGCTGGTCAGACAACCCCGCTGGTGGAGCTGTATTATCCCATTCCTGATCAGCTGGTTGGGTTGTCGTACACCCCAACAGGATCAAAGAAAGAGAAAGCACACCTGCTGTCTTGCGCAGCATTGAACTTAGTTTAGCACCAATCATTTCAAACCTATGCGTTCAGCACAAGCGCCCAACACGATCCCCGGGGCTAAACGAACCCGGGGGCTATCGCACTTGTGCTGCCCGAACTTTATTCGATTACGTTAAACGCGGCCGTTATCTAAAAGCAGCTGAAGTCTGCCGGTCGTATCCGAAGTGTCCTGACCATTAACGGACTGCTCCGCCACAGAAAGTGATTTGGAGATGGAGCTGGACACATAGCCAACAAGACGCAGGGCAAACTCAGCCTCAAGAAGCGTCATCAAAGCCTTCTCATCCTTCACACGATCCTCAGCGAACACACGCACTTCCTCACGCAGTTCTTCAATAATGGTGTGACGTTCATCAAACTCAGGTTTGGTCCCATTCAACCGACTTGCAGCGTCGGTCAAAGCACTTTCCAGTGTGGACTGACCGTGTTCGTCCATCACACCAGCCTTCGGAGCACCAGCCATTTCCTCAAGTGCTGTGCGCAGCAAAGACTGCACCGCATCGCTTTCGCTCAGATCTTCAAGCTTGACGTCCAACTGCTGGACGGTATCAGCAAGCGCAGTCTCCACCTCACCAATGGAGGTATTGATCTGGGCAATCTCACCATTCAGACGTGCAACTTCTTTAGGATCCTGAACGAGTTCGCTGTCTGGATCATCCGGATCACTTGGCACGGTTGCCGGAAGATTTGCCAGCTCGTCTTGCTTGGAGGCAAGGCTGGTTTGCAGATCAGACAATTGGCCTTCCTGTTCCTGCTGCTGCAAGTCCAAAGCCTCAATGTCCGCCGCAATATCTTCCTGCAAAGCAAGCGCCTGCAGCAGCTCAGAACGTGCAGAACGAACTTTTTCAGATTGTCCGATAAGATTTTGCTCTTTCAGCGAGGTTTGGATTTCCTCAAACCGGGCAACAACCTGCCCGACAAGCACTTCCAGATTTCCGCTGTCTGGCGGTGGCTGTAAGCCGAACGCTGCCGACACCCCGACCGAGAGGAGCTGACTGGCAGACGGAATAGACTCAACACTCTTGTTCGCGGCCGGACGAACGATCTGTGCACTGTTATCAATTGCATTGGATACAGATGAAGAACCAATTGGCGTAACTGCAGTCATCTCAGACTCCTTGAATTATCTCTACCTATATCTCGCAGATAACCCAGAGGTCGTGTTGTGCCTTAAAACACAGAACCTGCCCTCATATGGACATTATTGGGACAATTACGGAGTGAAAAAAACGTTACTTCCATGTGTGTGCTGAACGTACAACACTTGCGACATCCATCTGATCAATCAAGAAGAATGAGATCAGCATCCAATCAAACAACAAGAATAACACTTGAGGATCGCCTTACGAAGAACTGTCGTCGCCAGATCCTGCCGTCTGCTTCGCAAGGGTTGCTTTAAGGGCAGACAAAACGCCATCTGTGAGAAGCATGAAAGCATAAGCATAACCAGGCCGCCGCTTATGCTCATTCAACCGGGGAAGCTGCGTGTACAGGCGTTGCAGCAAATGATACCGATTCTCGATTTTCGCAATCAACTCATGCAAATCGACAGGCGAGTAAGAGGCAACTTCAAACGCCGTTAGCCCGACGCGGTTCTCGTCGGAAAACGTCAGGCTCGGCTTCTCGTAGGCAAACCAGCGAGACAGATCAAACTGCGCACTGTACTTGAGATACAGGTGATCAGCTTCCTTGAGGCGATTGACTGTCCGGGCCGCCCGTTGTTCATACTCAAAACGACGATCGTGAGAGAGTACTCTGGTCCGTGCCAGCTCAGTCCCGTACTGCAAGGCAATCTGGCGATCAACTGACATCTTGCCAGCACCAAGCGGTTTGACACTCTCTATCTTTCGTGCCGACGTCAACAAGCCGGACGTAAACGACAACTCGCGATACAGAATCCCTATATCACCTGAAATCTTAGAGAATTTCTCCGCTTGCGTCGGACCTGAAAGCTCGACAATTCCGTTCTCATCCTCCCCCAGGTCATAGGGCAGATGTAGATAACCGGAAGTCGCAATCATGACACATCACTGTCTCGTGCAGCAGATTTTTTCTGCGCCTCCAATGCAAACGCAAGCCGCTTGGAATACTCGATGAGCTCAGGAACAGGCCGCACCTTCATCAGTTGATAAAAGCGTACCAGCTCCACAGTCGCCTCATCCAGCTCCCGCGACCACAAACAATGCTCAGCAAACCTGAGGGCGACAGCTGGATGCGCTTCATCAAGAAGTTTGGCTTTGCGAAGCGACCTCTTGACGTCACCCCCGCCAAGTGGCCAGCTTGCATTGCTCAACGCCAACCCAAGCCAATACTCAACATTGTTTGGATTAAGCAGACAGAGAACTTTAAACTGTTCCTCTGCTGACGCTTTTTGCTGCAAGTGCAGAGCCTGATAGGCAAACTGATAAAGAACTTTCTCAAGCTTCCCATCAGCCTTCAAGGCACCTGAGAGGCCCTGTCTGGATTTGATAGCCTCAATCACAGCCTGAGCACTTACATCACCGCCGCCGAGTGCTTGAAAAACAGCATCAAGATTGACATCTGTCTCCACTAGCTGGTCTGCAGAGGCGGCAGAAGCCGGAGTATTGTCTGTAACAGGTGCGAGTGGCATCGTTTATCCCCGGCCTCAAAACTCGGTAAGTGCAGTATGTGGAGCTCAGGCGTTATTCAGCCCGGTTAATAGTTTTTGAGTCGCCTGATGGATTTCAGCATCCTTGCGGTCCTTGGCGTACGTCAGAGCATCCTCAAGGTCTTCCTTAGCCTCAGTGATGTGACCGAGAGCAAGACAAGCAACACCAGAAAAGTAGTAAGGACGCGGATTGGTTGGATCGAGCACCATTGCTGCAGAGGCAGCCTGTACAGCAAGCGTATACTGTTGCAATTGCACTGCACAGTTCGCCAGCCCAAGCTGAACATCCACATTGATCGGCTCAAGCAGCACAAGGCCGGTGTAGATCTCTAGCGCCTTCTCAGTCCGCCCTGTATCCATCAAACCCTTGGCCATCACCAGACCTGGATTGATGTCATCTTTCGCAAGCCCCAGACTACGGCCAATAGCACCTTTTGCGATTGCCTTGATGTCTTGTTCTGGAGAGTTGCCCAGTTCTGAAACGAGCTCAGTCATATCGTGCCTCTTTACGGCTTAAGAATATAAGAATGTTTGAGAGCGGCAGCGCGGCATTAAAGGTGAAACACCATGGCGCCATCCAGCTCATCAGAAAGAGAGGTTTGCGCAGCACCCAGCAACGGATTGCCCTGATAACCACCTGCATACGCAGAAACCAGTGGCTGATAAAGGCTCACAACAGACAGGAGTTCCTCGACCAGTCCGGTCAGCTTCTCCAGCTCCGTGTACCCGCGAAAGCTCACCGAAAGCACAAGCTCTTCGGCACCATCATCAGCCTTGCGTAAAACCGCCAGCGTTCTGAACTGCGACAGGCAGGCCAGATTTAAATGCAGGATATCTTCAATCTGCCGGCCTCGGGTTCCCACCGTTTCACTCAGCGAGCCAATAACCGTCGTGACTTCAATACCGCCACCATCAAGAGCATCGGAAAACACGAGTTGAACACCATCAACATTCATCGAAGCGGTGTTCTGATCGGAGAAAATCGGAGCACCTAATCCCAGCTTTCGCCAGAGCTTATCCAAGCACCCTGAAAAGTTTAAGGAGAACACGAGAAATCCTCTCTGACATGCGCAAGATTAGCAATCAGTCGCCAAACGCGAAAAAACAGGTGTGCGTTGAGGGTAATAAACGCACACCTGCTTTTGTGGCTTAACCGCGAGTAATCGCAGCCGCCCGTTCGTTTTCGATTTCGCGAGATTCTTTCAGGAACTGAATGATCGCGCGGATGATATCGTCCAGAGCTTTCTGGATGGATTCAGCCTGATCATTCTCCTTACGAACCTCTTCAGCAGCTGCTGCCAGCTCCTGAGAAATCGCTTCATCTTCTTTTGCATTTGCCTGAGTGAACGCACTCGCACCCTGAGAGGTCGTGTTACCCAAAGTGTTGGCAACACCACCAATCGTCGCGATAGACTGCGCACGAGATCCGGATGCACTTGCGACAGCATCAAAACCTTTCGCTTGTGCGCGGTAATCACCAGCACGCTGCGAATAAAAGTCATTCAGCTTGCCACCCTTGCCCGGCCCGACATCTGCAGCCTTCGCATCCATCTTGCCAGCCTGTGAGTTGGCATTCGCAGAGTTCTTCGCCGCACCCAAACCCTTTGCGGCACTACCAATCGCAACAGCAGACATCACGATGGAGACGGCAGAAGAAACAACAGTCACAACAAGACTGATAATCGCACCTGTACGGGTCTCTTCAGCAGCATCGCGGCTCTTCCCTGCCTGAGCGTGCATCTGAGTCTTCACAGTCTCACGTGCAATCAAACGGGACTCGAGCTCGTTATTGCGCTGATTGACTGCAGACTTATAAAGAGCCTGCGCAATCAAACGAGACAGGTTGCCCGTGGTGTCGACTTTGTCGAGAGAACCAATCGCAACAGTCGCCGCTTCCAGACGACCTAGAGCCTCGTCCGTTGTCGCCTTGTCAAAATTCGCACTTGCAGCAAACTGCGGCAAAGACACGAGTGACAGGAATGTTCCGTGATGCTCTGGTGGCAAAGTTGCCAGACGCGCTTCTACGCTCTGCTGGAATTCGGTTGCCCGCTCTTCAGAAACGGCAAGTTTACCGTCCTGAAAGAAACTGGGCGGCAGATAATCACGATTGTAATTGGTACCTACGGTTGCTGACATAAATACCTCCTTTTAACCTGCAAACTTTGTTCTGCTCAGCGTATCAGCACGCTCATTCATGGAACTCACGGTTCCGTCCAATGCATCCGCGAACTGTTCGCCTGCCTTGGTCAGAATAGAGAGCAGCTGATCAATGATCTGACTGAGCAACTGGATAAACGCGTCGAGGTCAGCAGCATCTGCCTGCAATTCCTTGGATTGCGCAACATCCTGGCTAGCTGTGTAAGAAACAGCACCCGCAGCAATCGCACCTGCACTACTACCGATCTGAATGATCGCGGAAGTGATGGAAGAGATCGCCTGGATCATCGCACCAACGCTACCTGCCTGAGCACCCGGAATAAAGAAGGATGCAGCAGCCAGAGTGATACCAACAACGGCTGCAACCACTTTCATGGCAATATCAACCTTCATGACGGTTTCTTCATCCGCACCAGCTGCCACAGCAATGTGCCCGGCGATACTTCGGCCAGTCGCTGCCTGCACCGTGGCATCAATGGCCATGGCAAGCTGCACCACCCCAGCAGCAATCATAAACGCACCGACAACCTGAAGCCCTGGAATAACCGCCAGAATTGTACCAGCTACAATGGAGATTGCCGCCGCAATCCACTGAAACGCCAGCGAAATCTTCTGCCAGATACTGAGACCTTTTTGTTTTTTCTCAGCTTCTTCCTGCTTACGGATAGATTCTTCAAGCTTGATCGCCTTGTCCTGCAAAGCACCCTTCTGCTTAGCTTGGGTCAGGCCCACCTTGTTCTTCTCAACAGCTTCCTGAGTGCCCTGCATTTTGTCCAGAACGGACGCAACAAGCACTTCAATATCCTGAAAGCTGGAAGTCGTCAGCGGAGTTTCAGGACCAACCTGAGTGAGAGAGTTTGAAAGACGCGTGATGTGCTGCGCAAATGCAATGGTCGCAATCATTGGCGTACCGCCGACAGATGCAAGCGCACCCGATCCAACCTTACCTGCACCCTTTACATCACCAGCCTTACCAGCCATTTCAGAGGTCGTATCAAAAATATCGCCCAGACTGTTGCTATTCAGCCCAAGGCCCAGACCTTTAGGAAGCTCCATATCTATTCTCCGTGCTTAAATAATTGGGATCAAAGCTATTGTCAGACCAGTTTTTGGCGAGCACTTTTCATCATGGTTTGCGCGTACTTCTTGTCGTCATAGTTTTTGACAGGATCATCAAACATGCGCAGCGCGGCTTCAAACGCATCACCAGCTTCCTGGTATTCCTTTGCAGCCAATAGACACTCACCAAGACGCAGATACCCCTGAGGATTGGTCGCATCCATACTGATGAAGTGCAGATAGAGCTTCACCGCCATGCGAACGTCGCCCTGAATCTGATAGGTCATCGCGAGGCCATAGGTGTACTGCTCTTCCATCGGAGCAATCTGCACCAACATGATAAAGAGTGACTTCGCCTTCTCGACCTGACCGACAGAAATGTTCCGGCGAGCCATCTCATAAACAGCTGCGAGCTCTTCCTTTGACAAACCCAGCATCTCAGATATGGAGACACCCTGCTTCATCAACTGGTAGAATTTTTCATCCTTGAAACCCAGTGAATCAAGATGCTCAACGAGCGGCTCAGCGATCTCTTTAATCGTCTCAGCAAAGAGCTCTGGTGTTTGTTTAGGCATATCGAGAAGTGACATGGCGCTCTTTCTTTATCTCTGACTAATTCAGCATTTAAGAAAACAATAGAGCGCAATCAGAAGGTGTTCTGTGCCAAACAGAACACAAGAATAGGCAATACGCATTGTGCAGTGATTTTTATGCATCACGAACATGTGAGCACAGCCAACAGGCTGATCTGCCACCAACAAAAAGCGGTTCAATCTACATAAAAGGAAGAAGCAAACCCTCCCCCTTGATCACAATCTGGAGTTATTGGGAGAGTTTCTGCCGGCGGTTGCCAAGATAAATATCAATCGCATCCTTAGCCTTATCGGCATCATGGAGCGTATAAAGGCAACGCGCACGAATGTAATGACGCATGGATTGCTCATCACTACGGGTATATTTGCCAAACTGCTCAAGCGGATCCAACAAGTCCAGCTCTCGCAAACTTTCGAGTGCTAGGTCAAAACGGTTGAGAAGGAACAGCAGAACCGTGCGGGCCAGAAGCACATCTTTGGAATGATCCTCCATTACCATCATACCCTGCACCATGGTGAGCGCCTCTGCATATTTGCAGTTTTGGGTCATGATGTAGATACTGAGAAGAAGAAAGTCTCGTTGCCGACTGTTAAGCGCTGTCATCAACCCTACCCTTGCAACAACATAGCAAGCGCAGCTTGCAGGTCTTCATCGAGCAAAACATCACCCATCAGCAGATCTGCAACATCCTTTAACACCCGTCGCCGTTCGCTCTGCTCTCGCAAAGCAGCTGCCGCAAACAAGCGTTGAAGCTGCTTGCGCATTTCACTTAGCTCGGTCGGCAACAAAATGTCAGTTTCAGATAAATCAGGCAGTAAAAGAGAAGGCAGACGCTCATCCAGGGTCGGACGATGTAAGACCTCATTCAGAGGCCGAACTTCCGGCAAAAACACAGGCGCAAGCTTTTTGCCCTCGGGCAATTGAACCTGGTCTTCAACCTTCCAGTTGGAAACCTCATTCACGCCAATTGTAATTGATGCAACCCGCATTCCGAATCCCGCACTCAGTCAAAAATCAAAGGTAGCCCTAACTTACACGCCAGAGCTACCATCATAAGAAGTCGCTTTTAAGAGAAACCACGCGCAATCTGAATGTTCAGATCAAAACTACGACGCACAGTACCAGTCGCCTGCTCGTAAGAACGGTTCTGTTCACGGTTGTCCTGATTGATATCATTGGTCAGCAACTGAGGATTCAGCAGCGTCACCGCATCACTCAACTGTGTCGAAAACCGCTCCCACTGAGTACGCTTGAAGGAGTTCTTGCTTCCGCTACCATTGTTAATCATGTCATGCGTTGGCCGGGTAATATTGAACTCTTTCTCAACAGGGTGCGGCTTACCCGAAGCGTAGTCTTCAAACATATACGCGACGGCAGTACTGAACTGGCTAGGATTATCAAAAGACACAGACAAGCTGTGCTTTTCTCCATCCGCGTCTTTTCCTGTCTTAACAAACTTTTTCAGCGCTTCGTTCACAATTCGCTGCATTTCCGCATAGGCCTGAGACAGCTGATTGAGCTGGGTCAACTGCTCTGTTCTCATCGTAATGATAGCTTGCTGCTTCAAGCTAGCCTGATTCTGGATGAGCGCAACCAGCGTCGGCAAATCGAGACGGGAGATCGTACCATCTGAGTTTGTGATACCACCAGCAGACAACATCTGCTGCTCAGCTTGCTTGATGGCTAGAATGCGCTGCTCCTGCTCGATAAAAACAGCATAACCACGGTTGATAGATGCATTATTATCTGGCGTAAGAACATCTCGAGAGTTCCGCGCTGGATTAGCCAAGTTTGGCGTCTTCACATCAAAATAAGCATGCGCCCGCTCAAACCGCTTTACAATTTCCTGCATCTCAGTAGCTAGATCGGAACGAGCATAAATCCCCGTATTGGGAACATTATCTCTCAGCATTTCCAACTGCTTAACATAAGCCTGCTTGTCAGCATTAAACTTACTCTGATCCGAACTCGAGGTTTTGTTCGTCAACGTCTTGTTCTTAACGTCATTAATCTCTTTGTCGATCTGGGCCGTAATCACAGCGCGGCTGGCAGCAAGGTCTGTATCTGCATTTGGCAGCAGATCCAACAGCGGCGCAATTCTGGTCTTAAACACAGAATTATTTGCGAGCCGTTCCTGTTCCGTTTTAGAAAGCTGGAAAATACGGGATTTAGTCAGCTCGTTAACGATAGTCACACTGCGCTTATCATCGGAGCGAATAACCCCAACCTGATTTGACCCAGAACCAATAACGGTATTCCCCGCTTGTATCTGAGCATCAGTGAAGTTATCGCGCAGATAGCGCAGCTGAACAGCAGGATGCCAGGACACAAACTCTTGCGGCGACGGATTGTTGTAATTAGCAGGCAGATCCTCATCAGCAACAGTATCAGCCGGATCTACCAAAACGCTGGCGACATAAGCATTGTACTTACTCGGGTCGCTCGCATAGTCGGTTGTTCCTGGAATCGACAACAAAGGGTTCTCAAAATCAGGATCTGCTTCCGGCAGGTTGGATAAGAAACTATCCCAAACACTGGTCTGCGTTTCTGCAGCTTGCAATGCAACACCTTGCCCAGCGGCCTTTTCTTGCGCACCGCCACCAGCACCACCGGAGGTCGTCTTGGACGTGTCGTCACTTTTGGGAGGAGCAAGAGTATCTGGGTCTACAGTTGTAGATGAGCCTGAGCCAACACCATTAATCATTTTCATCTCCTCACATCACAAAATAAGGCGAGTACGACCCGCATTCTTTTGGGGCTTCGCGAACTGAGACCGCACAGCGCCGCTATTATTTTCGTTGTCTTTCAATCGCTTCGTAAAATGCTCAGCAATTGCATCATACCCTTGCAAAAAGCCATCAAAGCTCTTCGACGCAAGCAGTCCGTTAATCAAACTCAGCGCGACGGGATCTTGCTGAACGGCAGGAAGATCAAGCAACTCCTGCAAGCTCGCAACCATCTGATAAGACACATCTTGCCATTCACTCTCAGAAGGCCAGTTTCTCTCAGCGTTACATACACTTAGCGCATCATCCAGATATGCGTTAAGCGCACCTGCATCTCCACTCACAGTGAACTGGGGAAGCAACTCTTCCTTGCTGGATCCGGTCTTTGCCATACAACATTCCCATCAAAACACTATGTGCCCTCTATAAACGCGTAGCCCGACCCACCGCTGTTCCGAACGACACACCTTCAAAATCGAAAATTTAACAATGACTGAATTAGCAAAATGGGTGAGCTCACTTGTGTCGCCCGACACAAAGCAATTCCACTAAAAGAAGTATGAAAATGGCATATTCTTATTCGTAGTATCAGTGGAGGACTTTTCTATGAGCTTAGAGGTCTTAAGATCAACGATTGCCACTCATAACGCTGAGTCGCCGGTTGGCGCTCCGCTGGTTGCGGAAGCCACAGGTCAGCGTCGCGCAGAGCGCGTCATGCAGCTCAACAATCCATCTAAACTGACAGACGCCGCTGAAGAGCTTGGGCAAGCTGTATCCTCACGCCTCGATAAGAGATCGCTGGAAAGCCGCTCAATCCGGCAAGGTCAAGGTGCAAACATAGAAGCAATCACACGGATTGCCGATTATTATGACAAACTGCCTGACATGCCCTCCCAAGACAAGCTGCAGGGACTGGTTCAGCGGCTACAGGATTACCAGCACAACCAAAGTGCAAATAATGAAGGTTCAGGGCAGCTTAGCCCTCAGGATGTATTCGCATTTCTGCAGCAGTTCGACGGCGACGTAACCCATCAGTATGCTGCCCTGCAAATTGCTATCGAGCATTTCGAGACCACAGGAGCAAATGATGCTCTTTTGGGAGCTCTGCTCAATGCCCGCGAATACATGGAAAGCGGCGAGACTGGCCGAGACGTGCGCGCTGGCTTCGCGGTCGCGGAACTTGCCCACGATAAAGCCGAGGATTTCGCAACAGATCCCGCAGTCATCCGTGAACACTACCGCGACATGCTGCGCAGTGAAGCGAACTTCGGAATCATCTTCGATAAGTTCAATGACCTGATCGCCCGCACGCATGCAATGCATCACGACGTAAACGGCAATGAAAGCTCACCCCTCACCTCATTTGATGATGTTGTGGATCTGTTTACAACCGCCGCAAGCCAGGGCCTGGAAATTGCAGATACCCAAGATGAGCCTGCACACCTGGAAGCAGTCCTGACCGAGCTGGGTAAACTGAAGAGCCTTCGAACCGTCTATGAGGGTGTGCATGTCGCAACCAAACTGACAGGTCGCAGTTTCTCAGAGTTCACACGTGTTGTGGAAGAGCTCGGCACAGAGAAGCTAGCAAGCTCACTGTTTCATTATCTGGGCAAAGCAGTCACATCACCTGCTGACGCACAAAGCCTTGTTGCGCCGCTCGCCCCTGCCGGGGCCAGCGCATCGTTGAACTACACAAACAACCTGCTTGCATTGCACCGTGAGGTTCCTGACACCATCCTCACCAACGAAAACATCCGCAATCAGCAACTCGAAACATTACTGGTGCTGTCAGAGCAGCTGACGATCCTAGAAGAAGAGCAATATCAAACAGCAACCGACGCTGCCCTGATTGAAGACTTCGCCAAGGTCAGCGCTGCATCAGCTACTGTTCACTGACCCGTCATCGCTAATAAAATAACTGCCGCAATATGAAACCAAGGAAGAACAAAGGAGAGGATTGAATGCAGTTTTCAAGTGCCATCCAGTCAAGCCTGGAAGCGTTCGCAAACAATATGAAGATCCCCTTTTCTCCGCAGATGGACGGAAGTCTGTCTTACCTCCTTTCACAATCCGGTGAACTGACGTTTACCCCCGTCGAAGGTGGCAACAGCGTCGTTGTCAGCCTTGGCCGAACCACAACAGGTGACCAGAATTCAGCAAATGAAGCCCTTTTGACCCGAGCTGGCTTCAAACCTGAAATTGGAACCAATCTGCATACAGGGAAATCTAAAGATGGAACGTTACATCTGGCGGTTTTATACGAAGCAGGACAACTTAGCCCTGCAAAACTCGAGCAAACGGTCGATTATCTAATAGGTGAATTGAGTTCACTATAAAAACTACAATCAGTGCATGCAGGTATACACCAGTTTCAATCTTATAATGACTCACACTTGTTCACATTACGGAGGGAAATCGTGACTTTTTCGCACTTAAAATCACAATCCCGAGGGATACAGTCAATATCCATTAAAATATAAGTTAGATGATGACAGCCAGACTTGACTCGCTTATTAGCTGTCTTAATTATAGTTTTATCCGTGTTCTGAAGCACAATTCATCGCAATTGTGTACGAGTGAGATTGGGGTGGAATATTGGTAGAGTATAATAAAAAAAAGACGAAGTATATTTGCTCTGCGGAGACCGGTATATCTTCATCCTCTAAAATAGCTGCACTTATTTAAGTAAGAGGACACGGTACATTTCTATGGAAAAGGCAGTATATGATGCAAGCCTGGGTAGAGGCGCATCAAGAGCTCATAATACTGGCACCTCATCCTCAGGTGAAAGCAGCTGGAAAGAAAACGCAGCATTGTTTCAAGAGCTGAATGATGAATTATGTGCATCTTTAGAGCAATCAGCAATCCGCCAAACCTACTCAAACGGCGAGAACATCTACCTTCAGGAAGATGATGCTGAATTTCTTTACATCATTGAGAGCGGACATGTTCGCTTAAGTCACTTGCGCGAAGATGGATCGACCTTCCTTTATGCCATCATCACAGCAGGCCAGAGCTTCGGCGAGTTGGGTGTCTTTCAGCGATCTGTTCATGCAGATACAGCTTGCGCGTTAGGAAACGTTGTCGTTCACAAGATCAGACGTTCTGCATTTCACGTCATCAACGAGCAGAGTGCAGAAATCTGTCGCGCACTGGCTGTAGTCGTAGCGAAGCATTACCGCTCCTACATCGAATCGACGCGTTGCTTGTCGCTGCCAAGCCTCTCTGCTCGCCTGGCACATGCGCTGTTGAGCCTGCTTGAGTCGATTGGCACGCCTGCGGGTGACAACCCTCAAGACAAGTCGGTGATCTCTGGTGCTATCGTCACACAGAGTGATCTGGGCGCAATGGCACGTGGGACCCGCAGCAATATCAACCGTCGCCTGAAAGAATGGGAGCGTGCTGGCATCATAAAAATTCAGGATCGTTCGATCACTGTGCTGAATAGGACAATGCTGGAGCGGAACTTGCTCAATAATGAGTCAAATTTTTAAAAAGCTGGAAGCGTTGAAACAAAGGACTGACGCGTGCAAGACGAAAACACCAATAGCGAGATGTATGTCACCGATCTGGAAGAGACTTTAAAGAGTCAGCACGGGTCAGAACATGCTCAAAAGCTCGAAGAGAAATTGGACGATCTTTCCTCTTGGATGCGTGAGAAATCAAAGGAACCTCAGACTGAGGCTGACTATCAACGTATTCAAACAGTGATAACCGGCATCACTGCTGCTCAGGACGTCCTGCGCAAATTTCCAGTACAGAGTTAGAGCCGCGCAAGGATCAGGAGACGGTAATGGCAACATTTATTGATGGTGTACAAGGTAGTATCACTTCGACATCACCAGGACAGTTACAAGATACAGCCGGGATGAATTCGCTCGCCATCAGCGTCCGCTTCCAAAGCGAGATGGACAAGATCAATGACAAGATCATTGACACCCAGAAGTCCAACTTGGCTGAAACTGAAAAGATGTTCACTCTGCAGCTGCTCGTGAACACCTACACCACCATGGGTCAGACTCGAACCAGCATGGTGAAGGCGCACGCAGACATGGTCAAAGCCTGTGCACGTAACATTGCCTAAATCATTTTAAAAGGCTCTCTTCCGATTGCGAAAGCGAGTGAGGAAGAGAGCCTTTGTATATTCAGATCCATGAGAGACGTTCGGTCCTCCCGGGCGCAGACAGTTCATGGCATTTTTCAGTTCGCTTATGGCAAATAGTCAATCTGGCGAACTCCAGCGCTTGTTTAGGTGGGACGGCGAATGGGTAAACTCATCCTCAAAATTCTTGTAGGCCAACAGGCTGGCGCGGAAGTCATGCTCGAGCCGGGTGAGTATACACTTGGTTCGGACAGAAACGACGATTTGCAACTGGCAGATCTGAGTGTTGCTGCAAGCCATATGCAGCTACGTCTACAAGACAACAAAATCGAAATCTCTGCGAAGGCAGGAGATATCCGGACTGAAAACGGTGTTTCCCTTACGAGTGGCAGCGATGAATGGGTCGAGATTGAGCCTCTTGATGTCATCAGCATTGGTGTCATCAAGATTGCCCTTGGCGCCAAAAACGCTCAATGGGCAACGCTGAGCAAGGCATTAAATGCTACTCACGATGGTGAAGAGCAAGCAGCCGAGAACTCTGCTGCAAACTCAATCCTTGGCGAGAACGCCAAACACGTTGACGCAATATTCGCTCCAGTCGCAAAGTATCGCAAACGCATAGCCTTTGCGACGGTTGCCAGTGCTGTCGTCCTCGGCGGTTTCTACCTTGTTGGCTCTGGCCAGATCTCTCCTCGCACTGCAAGCGCACTCCCAAATGGAGGCATTGAAGCGGTGCGTGTCGCTTTGGCAGACCTCCCCTTTGCAGAAAGACTGAGTCTGCGTCAGGACGTGGATGATCAGATCTATCTGACAGGTTATGTTAGCGAGCCTGTTCAGCGCCGGGCAATCACAGAGGCAGTAGAACGCACTGAAGTGCCTGTACGCCTGCGCGTGCGCGTCATAGAAACACTGAAGAAAGATATTGCTGGTTATCTGCAATCTCGCGGATCCAACGTAAGCTTCGCACTTGCAGACGACGGTGAGCTAACTCTGAGCGGTTCAGTCCTCGATAAAACAACCGCAGACCAACTAATTGCAGATCTACGCGGGTTGAATGGCATCTCTGGCGTAACCTCAAACATCAAGACTGCGGACGACTACCTTCTGGATGTACGTAAACTGGCAAAGCGTGCCCTGATTGACGACACCATAATCTTCCGGCTCGACGATAAAACCCTCGAAGTTAGCGGTATCATCGCAAGTCAGGACATTGATCGCTGGTCTGGCTTCTTGCGCTCGTACTCCAGGCAGTACGCCGCATTTATTCCGCTGCGTTCTCTCGTCAAGTTAGTGCAGGAAAACGGACAAGTTGTGGATCTCAAGGCCAACTTTGATGGTGGTATTGAGCCTTTGCTTGCCGCTGTTGATCCACTCACGAATGAACCGGTAGAAGAGCGCCAGACCAAAGTACTGGAACTGGCACGAGCAATCAAACAGCAAGACGGTTTTGCACCTGATCAACCAAATCGAAAATCCTCAAGTCGTCTCGCTAAAAGCAATGCAGCAGGACAACTCGAGACTGGACCTGAAACACCTGCAACACCGCTCCAAAAAGCAACAGAACGTTTGCTAAGCAGCATCGGCATCACGTCCGCTCAGGCTTCAACATCACCAACCAGTCAGCCGAGTGCCTTAGAAGAAACAGTTGCAGACCAGCAAGCGACAAACGCAAAACAACTGGAAGGCAAAAGCGAGAAGCAACAGGGTGTAACCTCCCAAAGTAAAGCGGATGTCCGTTTCCAAAACGTCGCTCTGGACGATCCTGAGCTTACCGAAGCTGCTGAAGTCGTTTTTCTTGCATGGATGGAAACCGCCAAAGCCAAAGGTGTTGTCCCCGAAGAGCTGAGAAAGAACTTCCTGCCCTTGCTTGTGACACCACCGTCTGAGGGACCTCTCTGCTCTGAAGACCTTTCAGTGCCAGTCTCACAGATCCCGGTAACTGTACTTTGGCTCGATATATTGAGCAGCAGTGAAAGCCTTGCTCTCACCACGTTTCCTGAGGAACGCCAGCGCTACATTTTGGAAGCTGCAGTCAATCCGGCAGCAACACGCGATTGCTTGATCAAATCGGAAAAGAACAACAACATCGATCTGATCCCCTACTCCAATTTCATCAGAGAGAGCTTGCGAAACCCCGGCTTCATCAGCTTCCTAACTCGGGATCTTTCCTCTCCATCTCTTACTGTCACTGGAGCAAGTCTGATCGGCGAGCGTTATGTTCTGAACAGCGAAAATAAACGCTACAAGATCGGTCAATCCATCGATCAAAGCAGCCGCCTCCTCGCAGTCGGCGAACTAGGTGCTTTGATCCGTGAGTATGAAGGGTATTCCGTCGCACTGTATGGCGACCAAACAGCCTGGGTTGTCCGGGAAGCAAATGCCAAGCAGTAGGCTATCGTTCAAAGTACAAATAAGCACTAACATATGAAAAGCCCGGGTCTCACATAAGACCCGGGCTTTTTTTAGGCGACGACATCTACCTGACTGTAGGAGCCATCATCATCCAGCACCACCTTGATGGTGTCTGTATTGCTGATGTTGTCAAGATGAGCGATCTTTGACCAGTTCTCGCCATTAACTGCCCCATCTGTATCGACAAGCACGTCACTTCCAGAACCATTTTCCTGAATTTTCACGTATTGCCCTGCTTCTGCGGCATCAACTTCATCATCCCCGAAAGCTTTGTCCAAGAGAGCAGAAATATCCAGACTATCGACGTTATGATCGGTTTCACCCTGAGCAGTTCCATCAAAATCAGTGATCCTATCAAAGCTTCCATCAAGAACATCAAAGATGAAGGTGTCCTGATCTTCAGTATTGCCACTGGTCATACGATCATAACCGGCTCCACCCTTGAAATCATCAGATGCCACACGCTGACCGCCAAGCCCATCATTCACAAGTCTGACGGCGTGGTGACCGACTAACAAGTCATTGCCAAGTCCACCGAACAAGTCGTTGTCCCACGCGCTGTTACCGACAATATGATCGTTCTGATCCGTGAAGTCATACCTCGCGTGGTCTTCATAGCTTCCATCTGCCTGATGTACACGAGCAGAGCTATCAATGTTATTGCCAACATAATTATTGGTATTCTCAATCACATTGATTGTGGTCGTAGCGACCCCGCTCTCCTCTGAACCATTGCTGACAACCATCTCAATGGTTCTCGTATCAATGTTTGAAGAGGTATTGAATTCAATCGCTTTGATCGCGGCAACATACGCTGCATAGCTTGCATCGCCTGAGAGCGTCAGAACTAAATTTCCACCAACAACTGCAGTCGTGGCAGAAATACCGACATAAGCCCCTTGTGGTACATAATTCAGGGTATCACCCTGCTGATAATTCTTCAGTGTGATGACTGCACTAGAGAGATGATTATTTGCAGCATTATTGTCACCATCATCAACTCCAAGCATATCGGCGATAGCAACACCTTCTTCGCCAAGCGTGAAATCAACATCATGCTCGGTTGTTGGATCAAGAACGATATCACCAGTGATCTTCACATTTAGAACACGGGCATAATCGTCATTACCCTCCATTCCAGACACTTCAAATGTGATCGTGGCTTCAGAAGGGTTCCACCCAGGCAAACTGCTAATATCAATAGTGATAACTTCACTTCTGCCTTGCGTCGCCTGATCAAACATTGGGATACGAGCACTTCCCCCGTCCCATTCAATCAAGAGATCAAACTGATCATCCCCAAATTCCAAACGGTTGCCGACTGAAGCCTTAAGCTTTAAATTTTCACCATTCGTCAAATCGACCGATCTTGAAATGGATCCCTCACCATTGGGTGTCCAGTGCGGGAAGTAAAGATGACCGGAGATAGCACCACCCTGCTGCGGCACATAAACATCGCCGTATTTGGAATCTCCATCAAGACTTCCGTTTTCAGTCCAAGCCCCGCTCCAGGTTACGACACCATTGCCATGACTGTGAGAATAGTCATAGGACCCGTTGTGTTCCTCAAAATCATCTTTGACTTTAAATTTCTCAGAGCTACCCGGCTTGAAAAATAGATTAAGTTCAGCAGCTTGATCGGTCACAGAAACTTCAATGTCTTCACTTGCTTCTTCGATCCCGTCACTCGCAACGATATTGAAATTGTAGTCCTGATCTGCGTCCACATCCAACGGATTCTCAAAATCAGGAGCCACTTTGAAATAGACTTCGTTGCCTCTAATTTCAAACAGATGCGCATCCTCACCCGTCAATGAATATGTCAGTGCATCACCATCAACATCAAAGGCACTGAACTCAGTAACTGGACCAGTTCCATTTTCGGCAAATTGAGGCTGAACATTCGTAACAGTCAGGACCGGGCGATCATTCACCGGAGTGGCATCAACGGTCACCGTGATTACTTCAGAACGATCTCCATCTGCATCTTCAATACGGTAGCTAAAACTATCCTGCCCGTTGAAGTTGGCAACAGGAGAGTACTTCACAGTACCATCAGAGTTTACGACAACACTGCCGCCCTCAACGGTTTTCCCAGCGTTTTCAAGAAGGACAGTTGCGTCTTTATCAGCCCCAACAATATCATTGTTCAGAACATTGATATCGAATGCAACATCTTCAATACCAATCACATTATCTGCGGCACCAACTGGCACATCATCAAGGATGTTAACTGTGAAGTCACCAGAAACGCTATCCCCGTCACTGTCCTTCACCTCAAATTCGAAGGACAAAGAAAGATCTTCTGCTTCATCACCTTTATGATCCAGCTGCCCAAGCAGCTCAAAGGTATACGTACCTGAACCATCATCAGACAATGTGACTTTGAAGATTGCATTGCCAAGATCATTGGCATCCGCAGGAGCCGCACCGGTGTAGCCAATCAGAACTGCACCAAACGCTTGGAGCAAGACAGGAGCACCTGCAGACTCAAGTGCTATGTTGCCAACAGTTTTCGCCTGCTCCCCATCTGTAACATTGATAAAGGAAACGCTGCGATCTGAACCATGCACAGGAGAAGTAACATCACTGTCAGCATCATCGGTGCCCCAATTGATATGCAAGCTGCCAGAGACTTCTGCATTTCCGCCTGTAACATCAGCCTCATCAACAACAAGCCCGACTTTATGAAGCTGAATGTCATCCAGATAGGTGCCAAGACCGTTGTTTTGGTCGGGTGTCGTCAGCTCAACAAACTCAAGGCGATCACCACCTGATTGGCCAGTACCCACTACATTGAGAGTAATAGTGCTCCAGTCTGTGCTGTTGGTTGAATATTCACCAACCTCAACACCATTCCAAAGCACTCTCACTTCACTGGTTGGACTATTGTCAGCCCGATCAGCAAGATCAAATGTCAACTGATACTGTGTATTCGCTTCGGTCGGGATATTCTGATAAATGCCATCAACTTTACCAGAATTCACTCCGTCCTTGTCCAGCTCCAAATACTGTTTCCCATTAGATGAAGGGCTGAAGCTGTTGGAATGCAATTCAAACTTAGTTCCATTGGTAGACATCCACCCAGACATGGCATCGATAGCTTTGTGTCCAGCAGAACCAATATCCGGGTCTTCAAAGGAGCCATTAACAACGAGGTTCGCCTCGTAAGAGCTGTTGTCGATGACTGGCACATCGTCAACAATCTTGATTGAGAATTTTCCACCAAGATTAACGCTGTCACCATCACCATCAACCGCATCAATCACGGATCCAAAGTCGATCACCAGAGGCTGCTGAATATTATTCTCACCATTGCCAGCAACATGATCCAGCTGATCAAACAGCTTGAAGGCCACATCACCATTGTCAGATGTCAGGTCCAGCGAGAACACTGGGCGATCATTCTGGAAACTATAGTCAGTATTGCCATCAGTTTCGACGTAGCCGACAATCTTGTCACCGATCACAACATAGGACAGCGCTTCACCACCTGATGTGAGGGCCATCTGTGTCAGCCTTGCAACCGCATCAGTTGAGATTTCAAACGCGCCGCCGTCATTACCAAAATCGACAAGAGCGCTGACATTATCAGTCAGGTAAGCTGGTCCGTTATTGTCATTCGCACCTGTCGTCGAACCATCGTGATCCCCGTCGCCAGGAGCATTTCCATTTACACCGGAGTTCAAGTTGACGATATCGTCTTCGTCCGCAGTTGCAGTACGAGACACACCAGTGAGAGTAACTTCATCATCGTTTACCGAGATCACTGCAGTAGCAGTATCTGTGTCACCATCGCCATCGGTGACAGTAAAACGCAACCGCAGGTCAATACTGTCATCACTGCCAGCTCCGCTCACATCTGGGTGATCAAAACCAAGTTGCTGGGTAAACTCAAAGGTACCATCAGGCTGAACAACCACAGTAAACGCAGTCGCTCCACCTGTTTCAGTAGTGCCTTCAATCGTGATGATACCATCTGGGTCCGTCGTACTTGAAAGAACGACCTTTTCCCCGTCAACGGTCAGGAAGTCACCACGTTGGCCTTGAGGTTCTTCCAGATCGAAACGACGTGCATATCCTTGATCATCAACGATACGAGCTGTAGTAACTATTGCACCATCTGAACCACCTTCAAACTGAAGCGTACCAGAAGTCGTCACGCCAAAATCATCTGCCTCGCTTACTGTGATCTTCGAACCAGCTCCCGTAGCATTAGGCTCATCATCATGGAAGATGATCTTATCGCCAATCGCGACAGAAGCACTATCAGTATCTCCATCACCATCAGTCAAACTCAACACTGCAGAGATTTTGCCCGCCAGGTCCAGCCTATCATCATTCGCACTTTGAACATGTTTCAAAGACGCATACTGGACAACGCTTAGGCTACCATACTCATCAATCGAAACAGCAAAGACCACAGCAGCGTTGCCATCGCCTGCACGACCAACAATCAAATCTCCTTCGGCATAAAGGTTGATTGGGGAACCATCTGTCGTTTGCAAACCGGAATCTGCGCCTTGAGCAGCGATCTCCAGAGTGACTTCCGGAGCATCAACTCCATCAGCCCCACGATAAATGTCAGCCTCAACAATGTTCACATTGCGAGCATAGGTTGTCTCCATATCTGGATCGCTTAAGGCCTCAGCATCCAGCGAGGCAAACAAAACGCGGATGTCAGAATCTGGAGCAGCAACAAGTTCATCAAGTTGCTGGCCTGCAGTTTCATCAAGCTCAACAGTTTCACCCGTAGTGCCAAAACTATAAATATGCGGCCCGTCATCATCAAACGTCAGATGTTCACCAATCTGGACCTGCGTGGAGACCTCATCCCCATCTTCATCCGTAACAGTCAGAACGGCTATTACTTTGCCATTAAGCGACACATGTTCATCAGATGACGATGTGTCTGAATGCTTGATGGACATGTACTGAACCATGGACACATCGCCATTTTGATGGACATGGATAGCAAAAACAGCAGCACCTTCAGGGCGACCATTCCCCCCTTCAAGACGGCCGACAATCATTCCGTTTTCTTCGGAGAGGAAGATCTCAGCACCTTCGGTCGTATACAGGCCAGATGAAATCCCATCACTGGCAATTTCGAGAGTGACCTCGTAGTTGCCAGCCTCATCAGCTCCTACATTTAAAGACCCGTCCAAAACATCATTTCTGGCATAAATTGGGCCACTTAAATGAGTATCACTACCTGTATTGGTGACATTCTTGAAGGTATCAAAACCAACCCAAGGAGGAACATTATCACTATGCGGACCCTCAGTCTCATCAATGCGAATATGATCATCAACCCAGAGTTCTGGTGCCGGAATGTCATCAACAACAGTTACATCCAGTTTGCCGTCCAGAGTAACGGTATCCCCGTCCCCATCTGTCGCAATAATCAATGAGCCAAAGTCGATAGCTGCAAGCTCATCACCACTAAGCAGCTGCAGCGCAGTGTTCTCATCGTTACCAGTAACATGATCCAGCTGGTCAGCCTGCAGTACTTCAAACGCACCAGTCTCATTGTTCAAGAGCAAACCGATGACCGGACGACCACCAGCAACACCAATCATCAAGGTAAGATTTGCACCTACCTGTGCATGCTGAAACTGAACCGCATCACCATCAGAAGATAGGCCGAGAGCAGACAATTGCTGCGCGGCATCATTGGCAAACGTGAACGAACCAGCACCAGCATCCCCATCAGCACCGAAATCAACAGTGCTCTGAAGGTTTCCTTTCATGACCGCAATGCCATTTAAGAAATTGATCCACTCACTATTCCCAGTGCTATTTGAGTAATCAGGGCTCGTACCAGTAGACAGAATAGTGTCGATGTCATCTTCATCAACAGTCACATCCTGCTGCTGGTTGGTCACACGCGGCCCGTCATCATCAAACGTCAACAGATTACCAACAGCAATCTCAGTTGAAACCGCATCACCGTCTTCATCGGTAACGGTCAGGATCGCAGTCACCTTGCCATCAAGCGAGACATGCTCATCGGAAGACGTTGTGTCTGGATGCTCAATGGACATGTACTGAACCATTGAGACCTTACCGTTCTGGTGCAGGTGGATTGCAAACGCAGCATCTCCACCCGGAACACGGCCAACAATCTGACCATCTTCCAGATGCAGCGTAATCACGTCACCTTCAGTTGTGGTCAGACCAGAAGCAGCATTATCAATGCGGAAGACCAGCTCATGACTGCCACGCTCATCAGCACCAACATTCTTATGGAAATCCAGAACATCATTGCGGGCATAAATTGCGCCGCTCAGGTCAGGATCACTCCCCTTGTCTTCAACATCCTTGAACAGACGACGCAGACGCTTTGTCTCTTCAACATTATCGCTGTGATCACCCTCAGTCTCATCAATGCGAATATGATCATC
>NZ_FOSK01000019.1 GCF_900114245.1 Pseudovibrio ascidiaceicola
GCGCTTCGTTATAGGCCCAGCCATTGGCGGCCAGAAACGGCAGCGTCAAAGCAGCAATCGACGTGAGTGTAACGCTCTTCATCAAATTCTCCCCCCATCTCACGGTGGTTCACTCCTCAATGATCCAACCATGAAATATTTATTGCGAGAGATCGGGTATCTCTACGCTTTGCAAATATCTATGGAACGAGAATAAGTAGTTCCTCTGTGGTATATCAAAGTATTACTATGAAAATATTTCAATAAATTCCATCTTTTTTAGTGTGTTTCTGAGATTCCTTGCCGGTTGAACCTGATTTTTTGCTGATCATCTTTAAGGAAGGCAGCAATATCAAAATTTGGTGCAGCCCAAACATAAGTTTTACCTGCTTCCAGGTGAATGGAAGTTTCCTGCAATTCGTGTGGCAGTATCGCTGATTTCAGGGCAAACCTGCCGTTGCGCTTCGCCTTTACAGAAAGGAATGCGAGTTTCCCATCTTGCAGCACAGCACTGATCAGGTAGCCTCCATGAGCAGGTAAGTTGAAGAAGGCAGCGTCTTTCCAGTCTGGCGGGATTGCTGGGAAGAGCCGGATTTTCCCGCCCCAGCTTTGCAACAGCATGTCAATGGCCGCTGTCGCACCGGTAAGGGGGACTTCGACCGTGGTCGCGTCAATTCCGGCGTGTTCATAGTATTGAGTGTTGGTCAAATGCATGCGCCCGCCTGCATTGGTGTCGAGAAACGCCCGCAGATACTCATGCGCAAGATCGCCTTCGCCAATGGCAGCGTACAGTGAAGCAGCACCTGTGAAGGAATATCCAACCAGCTTTTCATGCGGTTCATGAGGTGATTTTGAGAAGCTTTGCCAGTGGTCTACGGACTTGCGGATGCGTTCTTTCTCGTCCGGCTGATCCATATTGCGCAGGTAGAACGGATAGACCATCAGCAAATGACTGTAATGTCGGTGGGCATCTGTGAGAGCTACATCTTCGCCGATCAGGTACCCGGTGTCCTCTGAATAAGGGTAATCAACAAGTTGGCCCAGAATTGCTGCGAGCTCCAGCGCTTCCTCGGTGTCTGGCTCGAGGGTTAGATAAGCAGAGATTGCCCATTTCAGGACAGCAAGATCATAGTTGCAGTTGCGGGCCGATTTATATTCTGGCGAGAAGCTCTCCGGCAAATGTATGGAGCCGTCGGGTGCCTGCGTGAAGTGGGGTCGGTAGAACTGAATCCCCTTCTTCAGGAAGCGTTTAACGACTGTTTGTAGGAGCTCCTGATCATCCTCATAAGAAGCTGCCAACCAGAGATTATGGACCAGCCAGAGGAAATTGCCGAGCGTGGCGTCCTGTACGTTTTGTGTGTGGTACGCGGTGCCATCTGCAATGCTGGCCCCTTCTGTAAAGGGCGCGATTGGCGTTGGCTTTGGTCCTGGCGGGCAGAAGTCTACGTTGGTGACCGTGTAGAGGTTATAACCATCTGTCTCTCCACCCATTTTTGCCAGCTGGTGCTCATGCTTCTGCAGCTGGCGAATGAGTGGTTTCATCAGATCAGAGCGATTACCATACGCGCAGATCCAATAGGTGAGCTGAGAGTTGAGGTTATGCCAGACGCCGGGCCACGGGGTTGTCGGATCAAACCAAACACCTTGCAGATCAATCAGCGCTCCATCTGGCCGGGTGAGGCAGCGGAGCTTGTAGAACTGGAAATCAATATAGGCTTCAAGTTCTTGATCTGGTAATGAAAACAGTGTTCTATCGGCATACTTCGACCATTCTTGCTGATGAGATTGCACTAGTGCTTCATATGGCGCGTTAAGTGTAGCCTGAAGGTTGGTGCGTGCCGTTATTGCAAGTTGACTTTTGATGTCGCGGTCATACTCAATGCGGCAGAAATGCCGGAGGCTTTGGTGATGGCGCTGTGTTGAGGTTGCGACGATCACCTCCCCAGCCTGCATGCCTCGTTCCCTATACGCTGTGCTCGTGTAAGCGCCGATATCATCGGCATATGACCGCACCTCGGCTTGCTCAAATGGTCCATTGTCGTGTGGGTGTGAGTTTCGGGTACGGGAGGACTGTGGGTTCTCGACGGGATGATAGGTGAGCGTTGAGCTGGTCATCATCTGCTTCACATCAAGGATGATGCTGTCCTTCAAGGCATGGCAGAAGCAAGTGAGGGTGATGTCTTCTTCTTCCAGCTTTAACGTGCCAGATAGGATGCCAGTGGCAAGGTCAAGCGATAACTCCACGCCTTTGATTTTGCTGGAGAAGGTGAGCTCGCAATGCCCAAGTGGCTTGCGGTGAGCCATCACCTCGGGGTTGACGTTGTAAACATCCGCCCGCCCCAGAGCCAATTGCAGTGTAGTTTCGCTGGTCTGGAATAGCATGACCCCGACCAGCCCTGAGCCCAGCAATATACTCTCTTGCTGGCGTTGTGGCAGGGCAGTGTACCGCACCTTGTTCCTTCTGAGTTTGCTGAGCTGGGCGTCGCGGCTGATCTGTTCAATATTGCTCTGTTCCAGAAGGGGCATACTCAATCCAAAAAAATACAAACTGGCGAAATGGGTTCGCCAGAGACTAACGGAGTGTTTTGTCGCAGGGCAGCACAGTTTATTGAAAAATTTCAATGATCAGGCTGCTGGAGCGGAATACTTTGAAATTTCGACAAACCGACGCGAGAGCGGATGTTCGGGGGTTGCGAAGAACTCTTGCGTTTCTTTGTGTTCTACGATCCTGCCGCCTTCCATTACTGCAATGTCATCCGCCAGTTTGGCCAGTGTTTGCAGGTCGTGGGAAATGATCAGCAGACCCATGTTCATCTCCGCCCGCACCTTGCGTAGCAGCGCGGTGATTTGCTCCTGAGTCACCAGATCCAGCGCGGAGAGCGGCTCGTCCAACACCAGAAACTTTGGCTTTACGGCTAAAGCTCGTGCCAGAGCAATGCGTTGGCACTGCCCGCCGGAAAGCTGATGCGGGCGTTTTGCGGCGCAGGCGTCCTCTAGCCCCACCATATGCAGCAGATCTCGCGCCTTTCGCTGGCGCTCAGCTTTGGGCAACTTATGGATGGCTTTCAGAGGCTCGCAGATCAAGTCTAGTGCGCTTAAGAAAGGACTAAGAGCGGCCAATGGATCCTGCCACATGTAGTGGATGATATCTCCGGTCTTGCTGAGGTCTGGGAAGAAGATCTGGTGGTTGTGAAACAGTGTCTCTTGCGGTGCCGGGATGATGCCCGTCATAGCCTTGGCCAGCGTTGATTTTCCGCAGCCGGAGCGGCCTACAAGGCCTGTGGTCCGGGAAGGATGCAGGGTCAGGCTGACTTCGGAAAGCACTTGATTTGAACCGTATGCGATGGAGAGATGTCGTGCTTCTATGGTCATAGTTGAAGCCTTTCCATAGCTCTTGTGATTTCGGCGGTGGCGTGGTGGCAATCCGGCGCGATTGGCTGGTTCAAGTCGCAGGCATCTACGAGCTGGCCAGCATCCATCACCAGCACGGAGGTGCAGGTTTGGCGGACAATGCGCAGGTCGTGGCTAACGAACAGCAGAGCGGAGCCGGTTTCCTGCTGTACCACGTTGAGCGCCTCTAGCGTTTCATGTTCGGTGATGACATCAAGACCGGTGGTTGGTTCATCGGCTATCAGGACAGTTGGCTTTAAAATCAACGCCATAGCCATCATCACCCGCTGCTTCATGCCGCCGCTCAGGGCATTGGGGTATTGCTTCAGGCAGTGCTGAGGCAGTGAGACGGCCTCCAGTGCCTGGCTGATGGTCTGCTGCGCGTCCTGCCCAAACAAAGAGACGTTACCCGCCGTTTCCAGCAGCTGCGTTGCGATGGTCAGGCTGGGGTGTAAGGCACTGCCGGGGCTTTGGAAAATGCAGAAGATGCCTGTGCCTCTGATCCTCTGTTTCTCAGCGAACGGCATTGCCAGAAGGTCTTGGCCCTGAAACCGGATGGACCCGCTTGAAGTGGTGAGTGGAGCACGCAAAGCACCCGTAATCGCGTGGCAGGTCAATGACTTACCACAACCGGACTTGCCGATCAGACCCAAACGTTGGCCAGCGGAAAGGCTGAAACTTACGCCTTCTACCAGCGACTCGTTGTTTTGGGTACTGTTGGCAATGGTGAGGTTTTGCACCTGAAGAAGGGGGATATCTACCATCTGTAGGGTTTCCTCTTGTCCAGCTGAAAGCGGATGCCTTCGCCCACCAGATTGAAGCTGAGAACGGCGAGGATGATGACGATGCCCGGGGCCAGAACGACGCTGGGGCGCTCTGCAAAGAAGGGCCGTGCCTCGTTGAGCATGGCACCCCATTCTGCGGCGGGTGGTTGTGCGCCAAGGCCGAGGAAGCTGAGGGACGAGAGCACCAGCAAAAGCCCCGCCATCTCCAGAGAAAGGACCACCAGCAGAGGTGGCAGGATTTGCGGCAGGATGTGTTTTGCTATGATATTCAATGGCTTCTGCCCGCATTGGCGAGAGGCGAGAACGTACTCTTTGGAGGCTGCTTCCAGCGTTAGCGTGCGGACCAAACGTGCCAGACCTGGCCACCAGGCGAGGGCGACGCCAATAACGGCGGAGGTGAGGGACGCGCCCAGATAGCCGATGATTGCGAGGGCGAACACCAGCATGGGGAACGCGAGGAAAATATCCGCAATCCGCATCAAAACCGCATCAACCCAGCCTTTGCAGAGGGCTGAGAGTAGGCCAACTGGCAAAGCGATGGCGAGGATAAGTCCAGCTGTTGTCAGCGCTGTGCCAAGCGATAACGCCGTGCCAGTCATCAGGCGGGAAAGGATGCAGCGGCCCAGATGGTCGGTGCCGAGCGGGTAGGTTAGGCTAGGTGCGCTGAGGCGGTGCAGCAGGTCAATCTGGTTGGGTGGGTTGGGAGCAAAAGCCTCGCCGCCAATCGCCAATATGATGAAGCAGGATAGAAAGAGGCTGCCGAGCAAAAACGTGGTTTTGCCTCTGAAGAGGCTGGTTGCCCGTGAGAGGGGGATAGATTTTGCGCTATCAACGTACGCCATGGTCATCCTCCTTGAGTTGAGGCATGAGCCAATGGTTTGTCAGGTCCGCCGCAAAATTCGCTAAGAAGAACACCAGCCCCATAAACAGCAGATAAGCTTGTAAGATCGCAAAATCCCGCTCCGCAATGGCCTGCAGTGCCAGTTGCCCTAAGCCGGGCAGGTTGAAGATGTTTTCAATGATCACTGATCCACCCAGCAGGGAACCAAAGGAAATGGCCCAGTTGGTGATGAGTGGTGGCAGAATGGACTTGAACACATGGCGCCCCAGAATAGCTCTACGGGACAGGCCTTTAGTAATCGCAAGGCGGATGTAATCTTCGCTCATAACAGCGATTATCCGCTCCCTCACCAGCCGGCTCATCACTGCCGCGTTGCCAAGGGTCAGCGTGATCACAGGTAAGATCAGGTCCTGCGCATTGCCGAATTGCAGCAGGTTGAACCACCCCAAACCCAACGCGAACACCGCCAGCAGAAACAGCGCCAGCCAAAAGGAGGGCACGGAGACCAGAAACATGGTCAGCACATAGAGACTGGTGGAGACCGATGTGCGCTGTGAAACCGCCGTCACGGTACCAAGCACCAGCGACAGAGCCAGTGAGCTGACGAAAGCCAGAACGGACAGCGTCGCCGTAATCGGCAAGTGCTCTTTAAACAGCTCCAACACAGGACGGCCCGACGCGATGGACGTGCCCAGATCCAGCCGGAACAGGTCCAGCAACCAGATAAAGTAGCGCTGGATCAGAGGCTTATCCAAGCCATACTCCACCCGCAATGCCTCCACCTGCTCAGCGGTGAACGACACGCCCAAGCGGCGCAGTTCCATCTCAATAGGATCGCCGGGGGTGAGGCCGATGATTAAAAAACCAATCAGGGTCATGCCAAACAGAGTTGGAATTCCCGAAAGCGTGCGCTTGAAAACAAACTGCTTCATGTGCTGATCTTTCGTGAAAAGGCAGCACAGATCATGGTGTTGCAATGATCTGTGCTGCGCATCTCTTATTTGGTTTGGGTAACCTGACCGTAATCGATCCAGTCAGCGTGCTCGAACATCGGGATGTTCAGACCCGGACGGGACAGGTTGAAGTTCGGCACCATCAGGATTGGAATAGCAGCCAGTTTGGTCTGCACGATTTCGCGGTGCGCTTCACGAACAAGTTCAATGACTTCTTCGCGGCTCTGCGCCTGACGAGCATTGTCGAGAATGGTGTCCAGCTTGCCACCCGGCGCGGTGTACTGGTAGCCCCACGGGGTTTTGGAGTGGAACAGGTTGTACAGAAGGTAGGTTGGGTCTGCGTTGTTGTTGGAGGCGAACTCCATGTACAGATCCGCTTCACCGGTTGCCAGATAGGTGTCGTCGTAAACGCCTGAATCATCAACCTGAACCAGCTCAATGTCGATGCCGATACCGCGGAACATCTGCTCCAGCAGCTCTGGCATTGGACGCACGCTGGAAACGTTCGGGTAAGCTGCAACAAGGCGCAGTTTCAGCGGTTTGCCGTCTTTGCTGCGCATGCCGTCGCTGCCTTTGGGCCAGCCAGCTTCATCCAGCAGGGCTTCTGCCTTCTGGGTGTTGTAGTCAAAGCCGTCAACGTGCTTGTCACCAAGGCCAAACATCCAGTCTGGCAAAATGCCTTTTGCAACAACACCTTTGCCGTTGAACAGAACTTGCGCCAGCTGCTCGCGGTTGATGGCATAAGCCAGCGCCTCGCGCACGCGTTTGTCCTTCAGCGTGTCGTATGGTGCCTTGCCGTGCAGGTTGGTCAGCAGGGCCACATAACGGATCGGGCGGGATTCGTGCACCACCACAGAGCCGTCTTTTGGCAAGCTTAGCAGCATCTGTGGGGTGACTTCAGCAACGATGTCGACCTCATTGTTCTGCAGTGCCAGCAAACGCACCTGATCATCCGCGATGAAGTGATAGGTGATGTTCTCAACCTTCGGTGCATCCCCCCAGTAATCCGCATTGCGTTTCATGCTGATGGACTGTTTTGGCTTGTAGCTGTCCAGCAGGTAAGGACCTGTACCAATTGGGTTTTCCGCACGTTCACCGTTGATGGAAAACAGCGATGCCCCACGGTGGGTCATGTTTTCAATGACAAGAGAGGAGTTGATCTCGGACTTGAACGTAAAGGTGTAAGGCCCGGTCTGATCAAAGCTTTCCTGATCAATCTGCAGGAAGTCAGAGCGGCCCTGATCGTACAGCTTCAGCGCGTCGATTGCGGCTTTGGCGTCAAATGTCTGACCGTCGTGAAACTTGATGCCCTCGCGCAATTTGATGCTGTAGATGCCGTCTTTGTAGTCCCAAGTCTCAAACAACACGCCTTGCGGAATGAAGTTTTCGTCTGGTTTAACAGCCGTTTCAACGATCTGCCCGGCTGGTCGGCGGGTGGTGAAGTTGAACTTCTTCGGGTCTACGCTGTAGCGGTCTTTTTTCACCGCAATGCGCAGCTGTTGAATGTCTTCCGCCTGTGCCGCTGGCACGCCGGAAATCAGAGCAGGAAGAGACGCTGCGAGCACACCGCTGACGCCAAGTAGTTGTTTGAATTTATTCATTTCAATTCCAATCATTATCTGTAATCGAGCGAAAATCAGACAAAGACAGGAGGCGCCCGCGGAGCATGGCTTCGCCGCGAAATTGCGTAATGCCCCACCTCGTTGAGGGCGAAGATATGCTGTGGTCTTGAGATTTCAATAGCGAAGCTGCCCAAGGAGGCAGGGGTCGGTGACTTCAGCATGGCAAGGGAGAAAAGGCAGAACGCGTTGTTCTGTACGTCCTTTTGCTCGTCGTCTTCATCAGAGGTTTCGATGAAGATCTGCTGTAAGCCCTGCGAGGTGCAAATGGTGATCTCAAAACCATCTGCGCCCGCACGCGGCATCATGCCGGGCGGCGCAACAAGCTGTAGGATCACAAACCAGGTTGCGAGCCAGCAGGCCAGTACGGTTGATGGTTTCAAAGCCAAGTGAATGCACCTTGCACTTGATGAGCAATCAGAGCCAACCTCAGACATTGCCGAGATTGAGGGATGAGCTTTACGCGAGGCTGTACCCTGCGGGGTCCGTTGCATGCAAATGTGGCGTGGGTTTTCTGGCAAGCAGCCTGCAGAAAACCTGTCATTGCCATGGGTTTGCATGACGGAACAGGAATGTCTTTTGAGAAAATAGCCCTTTTATGTCAGCAAATTAGCCACAATAAGAAAGGCTGGGACAAACCAATTTATGCTCAGGCGGGAGGGGCTCTAGGGGCGGCGATGCGCACTGTCGTTTCAGCAAACGCAATGCTCGTTGGCAGTGAAACCACATCGATAGGAAGAGGAGATCCGCCGAATTCTGTGTGAGGAGAAGAGCTGAGGGCCTTTGCAACAACAGTGCCGAAGGCGCAGTTGTCGTAGGCTTGCTGTTCTTCTGCTTGCTGGAGTTCATTGCCCTGCTCGTCAAGAAGGACAGTTCGCATGCCTTGCGCGGTGCAGATGACAATCTCAAAGCCGTCCTCACCTCCGGACACCATCATGCCGGGAGGCGCAACAAGCTGCATCAATACAAACAGTGCAGCAAATACAGTCGCTTTGGCTTTTGTCAGTTTCACAGCAAACTCTAGTCACGCGTAAGTGCATTTCCGCCTTAGGCTAGTACAAAATACGTGTCAATGACTTATACTTATATGCACTGTGAGTTTATGAAAAAATTTTAGCAAATCACGCGGTAGATCGGCCCGGCTTCCTTAGTTACCAAAGTAAGAAAATATCATGTTTTCATAAGGTTACTTGGGGCAGTCAGCGCTGTGGTTACAGATGTTGGATTTATAGCGCTCAGGTAAGAGTTAAACTGCCGCAGCCTGATAGGCTTGTGTAGCGTTGAGCAGCAGAGCAGATGGGTCCGAGGCGGTTTCAGGGTATTCCTGAACCTGCAACAGGGACTGTAACCCACTGACTTCGCTTGCTTCCTGCTCTTCCTCGCTGCCGCCAAGGTTCTTTTCGCGCAGTTCGGTATAAGCCTGCGCCAGATTCGTCTGGGCTTGCGAGGCGACAGCCTGATCCTGACCGGATGGCTGTGCAGGGGCCAGAGCAGCTGCGATCACCGTGTTCAGCTTGGCGATGCTGGCTTCCGGGTCACCGGAAATGGGTGCGGAATCGATTGAGACTTCGCCGCCAATGGCATAGCTGTGACCATCCGGGCCGCGAGTTTCAGTGTAGCTCGGCGCTCCGGCGTAGGCACCACCCGCTGCTGCATGAGCTTGTTCGTGCGCACGAACTTCCGTATCACGTGTCTTAAGCTCTTGAACCTGCTCCTGTTCTCCATCAGAAAGCTGTCCGTTTTCGTTCTTGGACTTTTCAGAGGAGGAGCTTGCTGCAACCGGGTTGGCAGAAAGGTCGCTTGTGATGGTGATGGAGTCTTTGGGAACCGCATGTTCAACGAAAAAAAGACGTGGATTCCTGCTGGTTTACGCGTGCAGGCTGAGCTGCGTTGTAAGACGCAGAGCGAGCCAGTCCGGTAAATGAGGATCCAATTCCATCTATCATAGGTTGAACTTATACTAGGGACTGGTGCTTCAGGTAAAGGATTTTCTGATACACAATTTCGTTAGGTATGCTAGGATTTTGCTTCGGGTGGAGGTTGTAAACCTGTGTATTTACAGCGCATTCCAGAAATGCGTCTGCTGCTTTTCGGGTAGGGTTGCGTGCAAGAATAACGCCTTAAAGCAGTTTGTAGGATTCAGATTGCAAGCAAACTGCGTTAAAGGGAAGGCAGCGGGAGCCTTTAGGGGAATACGGGAATGATCGAAGATTTGAGCCGGTCTCAGCAGGAGATATTGGACGCTGCTGCTGAGTGTTTCATGAGAATGGGGCCGGATGTGGCTTCCATTGATGATATTGCCGGTCTTCTTGGGTCTACAAAAGGGCGTGTCTACCATCACTTCCGCTCCAAAGGTGAGCTGCTTTACGCCGTCCGCCTGCGCTCTGTTTCCCTGCTGATGGAACGGGTTAGCCCGATCGCGGCGCAGGACATACCCCCTGTCGAGAAGCTGCGAGCCATGTCCATCGCCCATGTGCTGCGCATCCTCAAGTTCCTGAGCTATCACCGCGTTGTCAGCGAAGACACTCGCATGTTTTTTCGTGGCGCGGCCAAGCCTCACGAAACGCAGATGATTGAGCAAATCATCGAAATGCGCCGCGCCTATGAGAACCTTTATCGCGGCGTGTTGACGGAAGGCATTGAGGCTGGTGTGTTTGCAAAGCAATCGGTCTCCATCACCCTGCACTCCATCATCATCCTGATGAACGGCCCATGCTTCTGGTACTCTCCACGTGCTGAGCAGACGGATAAGGATCTGGAAGAAATCGCCCGCAGTGTTTCTGACCTTGTGCTGCGTGCCGTGGTGGCTGATCCGGCGCTGTTGGAAGAGGCTTAATCCTCGCGCCAAACGGGGATATCTCGTTTGCGTTGAAATGTGCGTTGCTTTGCGCGATTTAGCGTTTTTCTGCGTTCCTCTGTGATTTGCTGGGCTTGCCACCCAGCCTCTAAACCCAACAAGACAAAACTGCTGCGGGTTGGGCAGTGTCGAAACCAGACTGCCATTGAAGACATGCTTTGTGTGTGAGCCTCTGTTGCAAACTGAGCGACTTACTTCACCAGCTTTACGTCTTTTGATTTCGTAATCTTCTTTGTTTCGGCAACAGCTTCATCACCAATCTTCTTGGCCTGTTTGTTCTCATCCCCTTTTAAGGACGCATAGCTGCGGTCCATGGTGATATCGAATGTCCCATTTACCGACGGTAATCCAACATCTTCGTATTTAAACGTCCAGACGGCTTTTTTCCCGGCGCTGGAGGCGTTGTGGTAGAATTTTGGTTTGGACTGCTTTGCGACCCGCACAACAAAAGACCCGGTTGGCAACTTTAAGCGAGCACTCAACTCATGCGCTTTTTCAAAGAGCTTCATGACCAATGGCTTGATTTCATCCGCTTGCTTTTGCTTGTTCTGATCCCCTTTTTTGGCTTCAAATAGCAAAAAGTTTCCAAGTTTCTGCAGCGTTAGATCAGCCAGCTTGCGGGCTTGTGAATCTCCGGCCAGTTTCGCGCGAGCCTGAAGGATCTTGATGCTCTGCTTTGCTTCATGTTCGCTTGGAATACTGCTACTCGACCACTTCTTGGGGAGTTCAGGTGCTTTTACTGCAGTTGGCATCTTCGACAACCTCTTTACAGACTTCCTCAAGTGAAACGCTCAAAGCTATAGTCATTGGGTTTCGACGTCTGATCAAGAGATTGGTTTCTGTTAGGCTTAAAGGTCGTGATTAGATGTTTTTTGAGGGCTTTAGAGAAAGAAATGGTTAGAGGGGTACAGTGCTCTTGCTGAAGTGTGACTGCAATCTTTTCACTCCTCAACCCGATCCTTCTCGTAGGTTTTCGCAACCGGGAATTCTGGTAGCCAGGTTTCGCGGCGGGTGGTCCAGAGCTCATAGGTTGGGTTCATCTGGTTGGGCTCGTCCAGAGCGCCCAGATGGACCTCCATTTCGCCCTCGCTGGTTGAGTAAACGGAAGATCCGCATTTGGGGCAAAAAGCGCGGCCTTGATAGGCGTTCACTTCGCCCTCAACGCTGACCTTCTCCTCAGGGTAGACCGCCGAGGCATGGAAAACAGCGCCATGATGTTTACGGCAATCCATGCAATGGCAAACGCCAACCCTGTCCGGCTCCCCCGTCGCCACAAGGCGAACTGCGCCACACAAACACCCACCCGTGACTTGTTCCATCTTAACACTCCTTCGCTATCCGGCGGGCAGGGTATAGCCAAAACTGAGGTTTGACTATCGTTGTCACTCTCGGGCCATAGCAGGCGGGGTGAGATCGGTTGGCCGATCACCCAGCCTTCATTGTGCCTGTGAGAAGTCTGGGGCAGGAAGAACGAGTTGATGGGTTTGGAATGGTGGCTTTGAAGAAGATGGTTGGTTGGCCTGCGGCAGTGCTGTTTGTGCTGGTGTTGGCTGGATGTGGCTCGATAGAGGATGACTACGAGATCGCACGGTTTGATGCGGTGGATGGGGAACTGGTGATGAACGGGGTGATCAGCTCGTCCACGCCGATTGATTTGCGGACAGCTTTGGATGAGAACCCGAAGATCAAACGCATCGTTATGGTGGATGTGCCGGGCTCGGATGATGATTACGCCAATCTGGAGGCGGGTCGCATTGTTCACGAGCGCGGGCTGACCACGGTCATTCCATCAAACGGCATTATTGCCTCTGGCGGGACAGACTTTTTCCTTGCTGGCAAAAAGCGAGTTGTGGTGAAGGGCGCGCGCATTGGTGTGCATTCGTGGAGTGCCGAGGATTATACCGCATTGGATCTGTCCAGGTCTGATGAAGAGCACGAGAAGTACCTCAAATACTACAAGAGCATTGGCATTGATCCGCTGTTTTACTGGTACACACTGGAAGCCGCCCCGCCGGAAGATGTGCACTGGATGACTGACAGCGAGATGAAGCGCTATGAAGTCGGCACGCAATACGCCGCCCGCCCATAAGGGCTTAAAGCGACACGAACATACTAAACGGGCCACGTAGCAGTGGTCCGTTGTATTCTGCCCTTGCATCCCTCCCAATCGCTTTTTAAGGATACTCTTATGAGCTTAGGGAGCCTGTGATGACTGGGACCGATCTGCAAACCAAAGGCATGCTGTGTGATCCGGGTGATCACTTCACCGGTATTTATGAGGTTGAGCGCAAGTATGCTGTTGCCGACCTTGAGGTGATCCGCTGTCAGCTGGAAGCACGTGGTGCCGTGCCTTTCACCCTTGGCAATACAGAGCAAGACATCTTCTATGACCTTGCGGACAGCCGCCTTGCCAACAACAACCAGCAACACGTGCTGCGCGTCATGCGTCCGTCAGGCCGTGCGCTCTGGATCAGCAAAGGGCCGGGACCGGACAAATGCATCTCCATGGATCTGGCAGATGCGGATCAGGCGAACGCCATGATCCTGTCTCTGGGGTTTGAGGAGGTTGAGCGACTGGAAAAGAAACGCGACATCTATTTCCTCGGCAAATTCCACGTCACGCTGGACGAGCTCCCAGGCCTTGGCCGTTTTGTTGAACTGGCCATCATGACAAATGATGCTGACAAACTGGCGCAATTCGAGCAGGAAATCGGCGAACTGGCCGACAGCTTCAACCTCTCCTCAGACGCTCTGCAAACCCAATCTTACCGCGCCATGCAACAGGCTTTGGAAGCCTAACCTGTTGCAAAATATTCGTTATTTATAAGTGTAATCCGCCGTTTTCAGGGATGCGTCGGCTAAGACTGGTAGGGTTTGTTTTAATGCAACGAAAATGTTGCATTTGATTATGCAACTATTTTGTTGCATAAGGGGGTATGACTGCAGCAGATGATCATCTTAACGCACTGTTCAAAGCACTTGGCGACAGCACGCGACGGCGAATAATTGACGAATTGTCCCGGCGTAGCAGGCAGTCGCTCTTCGAAATCCATACACGGGTTTTACAGGAATACGGTGTCGACTTAACGAGGCAGGCCTTTTCGCGGCACCTTTCAGCATTAGAGGCGGCTGGCGTACTTGTTGTCGAGTGGCAGGGGACGACGAAGTTGCATTCGTTGAACACCAAGCCACTGGCAGAGTTGCGTTCCGGATGGCTCTCTAAGTTTGGAGAGAATGAATGAAGATTTATATCACAAGCGTCTTTGTCGATGATCAGCAAAAAGCGCTGGAGTTCTATACTGAAAAGCTCGGCTTTGAGAAGAAGAACGATGTTCCTCTTGGCGAGAGCCGCTGGCTGACTGTGATCAGCAAGGAAGACGAAAACAGCATTGAGTTGCTGCTTGAACCGAGCAGCCATCCGGCAGTTTCACCCTTCAAGAAAGCTCTTTCAGCTGATGGCATTCCTGCTGCGTCTTTCAGCGTGGAAGATCTGGATAAAGAACACCAACGCCTTGAGACACTCGGTGTCAATTTTGTACAGGCCCCAAGCTCATTTGGAGATGTAAAACTCGCCGTCTTTGATGATACGTGCGGTAATCTTATCCAACTGGTTCAGCTTCCCTGATTTCTGGCGCCTGAGGGTCACTGCAACCTGCTGTGGCAGGTTCAAAACATCAAAGTGACCAGAGCTTTACATAATAATACTGAAATGGGCACCTGCCGGGCACAAAAGGTTTAAGTCCTTTTGTTAACCCGTTTGGGCTGCCCATTTTTGTCGTTTGTACCCGTTTTTCTATGCGTAAAGGCTGAAAATATTCCCAAAGGTAATCTTGGGGTTAAGTTGGGTTGTTTAGTTGATACTAAAAATATGCGCTAGGTATAAATGCATAATGAATTTAAATTTGGAATAGTTATGACTGGAATTTTAGATGCAATCAGAAGGGTCCTATTTGAATGACGGACATTTTCGCAAGTATTTTGATGCATCTGCCCCAATATACGTTAATAATGAGAATGTCTCCGCGATAATAAGTAATATAGAATATAGCCAAGAATTTCAGGTACGGATTGCAAAAATACTTCCGAAGAGGGATTTTAGCGCCTGCTATACTTCATTTAGAAACGAGGCTTGCACAATTTCAGGAAACTTTCTCCTGCAAGGATCGTTGATTGCAACCGTGGCGGGTGTTCAGCAGTTTACCCTGAATGCAGATAGAGCGAATCTCGTCAAATACGGACCGTCTACTACAAAATTTCAGATTGCCCGTGGCACCGACCTGCAGATGCTTTCCTACTCCATTTCTGAGGAGTATCTAATGCGGGCGCTCGAAAAGGATATTCCGGCTACGTTTCTACCGTTTCTGAAACCCAGTGAGCAGGGGTTCAACCTGCTGGAGTTTCGCCCAACACCTGAGATGCGGAGGCTTGTGCGGTCCGTGATCAGCAGTCCGCTGGTTGGGACGATGCGGAATCTGTTTATTGAAGGGGCGGTGCTGCAACTAATGGCACTCAAAGCCAACTTTCTCAGCAATCAGGTATCTGCCGCCGGAATGCTGAATGAGTATGAAGTGGCGAGTGTTCAACGTGCCTACAAGCTGTTGATGGGAAGCCTCAGTACGCCGCTGTCTTTGAGTGATCTGGCGTACAAAGTGAACCTTGGTGAGAAGCGGCTTAACAGTGGATTTAAGAAGATATTCGGTGGGACGGTTTTTGAAGTCTACCGCAATGAGCGGCTGGAGATTGCCCGCAAAACGATTGAGCAGAGTGACGCCTCGCTCTCCAAGATTGCGCAGCACATCGGCTACCGCCACTACAACAATTTCATAAGTGCGTTCACGCGGCAATTTGGGGTGTCTCCTGCAAAATACCGGAGACATTCGCGAGATAACCAAAACACGGAATAAGCCGCTAATTTGGAAAATATGGGGTGAAGTGGAATGGCGGAATTGGACTTTCTCAGAGAGGATGACACCTCTTTTTATCAGGAATTAGAAGGCCTTCAACTTGCATCCTGTCAATTGAAGAACCTCGTGGAAGCACTGAACATCGTTTTGACAAGCCGGCTGGAGCATACGCGAGAGTACGACATGCTGCTCACTATCAATCACGCCATTATGGGACATAATGAGGATCTGCAGGATCGAAGTTTAAGGGTTATTGCTCTGCTTCAACATGCAGCTGACCCAACCTACGTAGATTGAGGGTGATTGCAGCACTACACCCCTGTGCCGGGTGATGCGGAGAAGGAGTTCAACGGGTCAGGTAACTGGCATCAGATCAGGCCAGCCGTTGGTACTCCGCCTCTGCCCGTTCAGGAATAGCAGACAGAAAAAGGATCGAGGCTATGCCCCAAGACAATCCTCGGCAACAACAGCAGCTGGTCGAACCGGGGAGTATTCGTGTTCCTGGACTGACGGTGAAAGAGAACCCGCGCATCAACCGCATTCAGTTTGTGTTTGATGAGCAACCCAGCGAGGAGATCTGCCGGATCTTAAAGAGCAATGCGTTTCGCTGGTCTCGTCATGAGGACGCCTGGCAACGGCAGCTCAGCCTGACCAGCCGCAAAATCGCGGTAAAAGCCCTGCTGGAAATCAAGGCACTGGCGACATCTACCCGGCGCGGGCGGTGAGGGACACCGCACGCCTACACCTTGACCTCTGCTCTTTTGCTTACGCCCACCCCGCGTGCATGGTGTGGAACCTTGACATCAGCGCACCAGCGCCGTCATCATTATTAAAATTTTAGCTATTTGAGTTGGTTTGCTTTTATGTGTGGGCAACCAAACTGCTTTAAGCGGTTGGCCCTGTGCGCGCGTCCCAGGCATTTTTCTGTGTCTGATCGCAAGGTGCACCAAAGCATTGGGGTGAAGATGATTGATATTCCGACACTCTTGGAGGCGCGATCTGTTCAATCTGCGCGCTTGACCACGCGGGTGCTGTTTTCTGGCCCTGAAGATGGTGTGCCGATCTTCTTCATTCATGGCAATCTTTCTGCGGCAACGTGGTTTGAAGAAACCATGCAGCGTCTTCCGAAGTTTTTTCGCGCCATTGCACCGGACCTGCGCGGTTATGCAGGCGCTGACCCTGCTGTTGTTGTGGATGCAACCCGTGGTACCAAGGACTTTGCTGATGATCTCGCCGCGCTGATGGATGAGCTGGGTATCAAGACCGCACACATGGTCGGCCATTCGCTTGGCGGCGGTGTGCTCTGGCAGTTTCTTGCCGATTATCCGCAGCGTGTTCTGTCGCTCACGCAAGTCAGTCCATCTTCTCCATTTGGCTTTGGATGCTCCAAAGCGGATGGCACGCCGTGTTTTGAGGATGGCGCAGGCAGTGGGGCAGCAGCAGTGAACCCTGAGTTTGTTAAGCTGCTTATGGACAAAGACAGCAGCACGGGGAGCGATTTTTCTCCGCGCAATATCCTCAACACGTTTGTCTGGAAACCGCCATTTCAGCCCAAGCGGATGGAAGCATGCATGGCAACCGTGTTTGCTCAGCACACAGGCGACAAATCCTATCCGGGGGACGTGTTGCCTTCCTCCAACTGGCCAGGTGTCGCTCCGGGCCGCTTTGGCAGCATCAACGCGCTCGCACCCAACCGTCAGGCAAACCCACTTGGGTTCTGCGATGTGGATGCCAAGCCACCCGTGCTTTGGGTGCATGGTGCGGATGATCTTGTCGTCTCCGACTCCTCCATGTTCGATCTGGGTTCATTGGGCAAACTCGGTTTCCTCCCCAGTTGGCCCGGCGAAGAGGTCTTCCCACCCCAACTGATGGTCACCCAAACCTCCGACGCCCTGGACCGTTATGAGGCAAATGGTGGAAGCGTTGAGCGCTATGTGGTCAAGAAATGCGGCCACACCGCTTACATAGAAAAACCAGAGGAGTTCGACGCAGTCTTCCACGCCTTCCTGCAGAAACATGTGAGTGTGACTGAAGCCAGTTAAACGGAGCGAGTTGAGCAGGACTCAAAATACTGTCGAATTTCATCTATGAAAATGCATTGGTAAAAATAAGCTAGATAAATCATGATGTTGTCGGTTTGTTCTGGCCAGCATACGCTCACTCATACCACCCTTTTACGAAGCAGCAGTACCCGCCAGTCAGTGCAATCGGAGGGATTAGGCGCTCCGACAGAAGCAAAGCCTGGTCAAAGGAGGTGGTAGTTAGGTGAGATTTGAATTGAGGTTCAAAGTAAAAAGAGCCCGAAGACGACTGGCAGTCTACTTTCGGGCCCTCTTTAGGATAACCTAACAACAGGAGCGGGGAGTTAGCGCTTCCCGTTCCACTTACCTAATATAACGCGTCTTCCTTAAGCCTTCAAGAAACCTGAGAGACTGTAAGCCCCCTGAATGCTCAGAGGTCGGTGTGCTGCTATTGTGACTTTAGCTCCCTATAAAGGCGGAGATGCTCTGTATGTATGCAGGCGATACTCTCAGCTTTGATGACGGTGAGGCCAATACTAAGGGGAGTGTTATGTGGGTTGGAAATGGTGAGTTTGATAGCTACGGGTATTTGAAAACCGCGTTTATCAAAGGACAGATGGACGGAGAGCTGAAGCCGGACATGTGCTATCGGATTTTTGATAGGGGGGGTACAAACACTTCTCAGCAGTTTCATTTTGTGCCCGTTGATATGAACGGAAATGAATTAGGGCCTTCTGTCCTCAATACTGCTGGGAATATTGTTTATTCCATTTGGGAGAAAGGGCATCTTTCGCAAGACTGCAACATCAGCAATCTGTTCATGGCGTGAGTTTTGAAAGCGGGCCTTATAGCCCTTCAACAAAATCCTCAAACTCTGGGCGTTCATGCCATGAACCGTCCGGCCAGAGAGCTTTCATGGCTTTGACGATCGGGTCACTCCAGCCTTGTTTGCCTTGAGATTGGGCATCCAAAAGTTCGTCGCCAATCAAGCCGGGGCATGCCCGTTCCAACACCTCGATAAGGGCTTTGGCCTGTGCCAGGTCCTTAGCGATTTTAATGGTTGTATGGGCTCGTTTCTGCGAAAGGATGAGTTTGTGAACGGCATAGCGCGCAGGACGTGGCACAAAAACCGGAATGCCTGCGCCATACGGCAAGGCTGCCGGAGAGGCGTCGTCAATCAGCCAGGCAAGATATTGCAGGCTCATGGCTCCCGCATCCAACCCCTGCAGCTCTAACGGTTGTTTTTCTCCGCGCTTGCGTGTTGGCGTCAACAGATCCACCACAAACCCGATGCGAGAGCGGAAACGGGAAGGTTTTGCGCGTCCGTCCAGTTCCGGAATTGGCTCAAAGCTCGGGTCGGCATCCTTCAGGATCGAGAGCATATCGACGCCCTCATCTGCCTTGATTGCCAGTGAGGCAGCCACCAAGTCTGCATCATCGGTCGCCAGTTGAGTAGATGGCAGCGTGCATCCCAGCAGAAGCGGGTAGCATTGGTAGGCCAACGTGCCCACCAGAATGGCACCATTGCGGAACAGGCCGTGATAAGCCATCGCATCCAGCACGCGGCCCGCATAGCTGTGGGTAGACAGCACGCCGACTTTGTTGAGTACGCTCAGGTCCTTACGCCGCGCTCGCGCCCGCTCGCTGGCATGCTTGATCCGCTCGACTTTTGCCTGCGTTTCCGGCTGCAAAGCTGGCCCCACATACAGGCTCTTGCGACCAGCCCCCACGGGCATCTTGACGAAAACGTTCTCAACATTCCCCTTCGCTTGCTGATAAACCGAGCCCCGAAGAGCCCTGCTATCATCATGCGTTTTCTGAATATAATCCGCAGCGAGGTTCTGATAAGCGAGAGGAAAATCTGTCATTTGGGCAGTATAGACAGTTTGGTTTGAAAATGTCTATACCGCGTTCTGATTCCAAATGTATTGAGGTTGAAACCAATGGAATCGATTTTCCTAAGTAATGAATTGCTTCATTTATAATATTTCATGTGATTGATGCATGTAATATGATAAAATACTCCTGCCTTTAATAACGTATTTTCGTATATAACTGATTTCGTTATCAGGTTTACTGCAGACTTTCGACGAAAGAGCATGAAGCTATTCTGCAGACTCGGATTCGCCGAGATGTCCCATTATTTCCAGAGAGGGGCAGAAGCATGAATTCTGTTGATTTAAATAGTAGCAGTGTTCAGCTGTTCGAAACACAAAACCCTGTGCAGCAACCCAACTCCTCTGCGGTGCAACGGGGAGCCGATGAGGACCTTAAGACTCTTCGAGCGAACGCGTCAGGGATTGACTTTAAGCCCGTTGCCATCGGTGAAGGAACTTCGAATAGCCTTATTTCTGAAGAAACCAGAAGTGTACTGGCAGAGTTAACGGCCAGATATCACGCCGCAGAACTTGACTTTGAACTTGCTCCACTTCGAGTCGCATTTACCTCGATGAGTTCCTCGTTGATGTTTGCGGACGAAAATGAAGACTACTCAGGTCTTACAGATCGCTTTGAAAATTTTCAGGAAGGCGTGCGGGGCATGCTTGCGAGGGGTATCGAATTTAATCCTTTCAATCCGTATCTTGATAATGACAACATTCGTGAGAAACTGGAGAGCATTCTTCCGGGCAGCACGGATGGCGAGCCAAACGATCAGACAAACACCCTGACTTGGGTTCTCAATGGCGAAGCTGCAGAAAATGCAGGCATGGCAGGGATCAACGTTCTCACCTTTGATTTCTCAGAGATGTTGGCAGGTGATGCGGATGTGGCTGTAGGCGTTCTCGCAGAGGCATTTAGCAACTGGAGCGCGGCGCTTGAGGGTGTCCATGACAGTATCGGCTCTGCTCGTGATGCTCAGATTGAGATGCTTTCCAAGCCAGCAGAATCCCTCGTCTCTGAGGCTGCCGCAAACGTTGAAAAAGACATGAACGTGGATCAGGCGCGAGAAAAAGCGCAACACGTGCAAACCGAGCTCGCCAAACAGGTTTTCTCTCTTGCCAATGCGACCTCTCCAAGCGCTCTGGCGTCCTTCGGCTTGTAATGGATTGGAAAAATTGCGCCTGCTCTTGCGCCGTTCTGAAGATCTGGATGCTAAGATTCGGTATAGACAGTTTGGTTTGAAAATGTCTATACCGCGTTCTGATTCCAAATGTATTGAGGTTGAAACCAATGGAATCGATTTTCCTAAGTAATGAATTGCTTCATTTATAATGTTTCATGTGATTGATGCATGTAATATGATAAAATACTCCTGCCTTTAATAACGTATTTTCGTATATAACTGATTTCGTTATCAGGTTTACTGCAGACTTTCGACGAAAGAGCATGAAGCTATTCTGCAGACTCGGATTCGCCGAGATGTCCCATTATTTCCAGAGAGGGGCAGAAGCATGAATTCTGTTGATTTAAATAGTAGCAGTGTTCAGCTGTTCGAAACACAAAACCCTGTAGAGCGATCTAGTTCGACTCTGGCCTATTTTGAAGCAGATGAGAGTTTTAAGAGCTTTCGGGTTGACGCTGCTAAAGGCATCTTCGAGCCTGCTCCCCTGGATGCAGAAGCTGCAGACAAGGTTTACGCTGAGATCTTTGAAAAAGATTGGTCAGAGGTGACACCCAAGCTTAAGGCAATGGAGATTACTACAAAAACCATTCCGCTTAAGGCTGAGTTCTCTTTGATGAACGCTTACGCTCAGGTCGCCCACAACACGGGTAACTATTCGCTTCTTGGCGATCAGCTTTCCAAGTTTCAGGAAAACGTTCAGGCCATAGTTGCGGATGGCATCGAGTTTAATCCTGACAACCCGTATCTCAAGAATGATGAAATCCGTGAGAAACTGGAGAGCATTCTTCCGGGCAGCACGGATGGCGAGCCAAACGATCAGACAAACATCCTGACTTGGGTTCTCAATGGCGAAGCTGCAGAAAATGCAGGCATGGCAGGGATCAACGTTCTCACCTTTGATTTCTCAGAGATGTTAGCAGGTGATGCGGATGTGGCTGTAGGCGTTCTCGCAGAGGCATTTAGCAACTGGAGCGCGGCGCTTGAGGGTGTCCATGACAGTATCGGCTCTGCACGTGATGCTCAGATTGAGATGCTTTCCAAGCCAGAGGGACCTGTCGATGCTGAAGTTGCGCCGGAAATTGAAAAAGACATGCATGTAGAGTTGGCGCGGGAGAAAGCACAAACAGTGCAGTCAGAACTCGCCAAACAGGTTTTCTCTCTGGCCAATGCAACATCTCCAAGCGTTCTGGCCTCGTTCAGTTTGTAATGGACTGGATGAAGGCTCTGACCTTCGAGTTCGTGCCGTTCTGATAGCCTGATTAACATTGTGAAGAAGATGGTATAGACAGTCCACGCAAGTAATGTCTATACCGCTATCCTTCCCACACTCCACCTTTGAATGGCTGACGGGGCTCTGCAAGTTCTGTTAGGCTTCTCCTGCATTTCAGGGGAGGGGTTTATGGTGGTTGGTTTTGAGGTTGAGGGGACGACAGCGGTTATTACGCTTGATAGACCCGAGCGACGCAATGCGGTGGATGGGGAGACGGCACAGCTGCTGGTGGATGCCTTTACCCGCTTTGATAAAGACGACAGCCTTGCCGTTGCTGTGTTCACCGGGGCTCAAGGAACGTTCTGCGCGGGTGCTGACCTTAAAGCTATCTCAGAAGGCAAGCTCAACACTCTGCAAGAAGAAGGCGACTTCGCGCCGATGGGCCCGTCTCGTATGCGGCTTTCCAAGCCGGTGATTGCGGCGATTGAGGGCCATGCGGTGGCTGGTGGGCTGGAACTGGCGCTTTGGGCGGATATGCGTGTGGCCGGAAAGTCCGCCGTGTTTGGCGTCTATTGCCGACGGTTTGGCGTGCCATTGATTGATATGGGCACCATCCGCCTGCCGCGTTTGATTGGGCAGTCACGCGCTGCGGACATGATCCTGACTGGACGGAGTGTGAGTGGTGAGGAAGCAGTGACCTTTGGCCTCGTTAATCGTCTCGTGGAAGACGGAGAGGCTCTCTCCAAAGCGAAGGAATTAGCCGCTCATATCGCGCAGTTTCCGCAAATGTGCATGCGCAGTGACCGACTCTCCATGTTTGAGCAGTGGGACATGACGGAGGCTGAGGCGATCAAGAATGAGATGCGGCGTGGCCTTTCAGTGATCTCCAGCGGGGAGACCGTTTCCGGCGCAACGGCTTTCAGCCACGGCAAAGGGCGGCATGGAGTTGGCGTGGAAAGCTGACGGGCATATTGATTGCGACTGAGTAAACGCAGGATGCTCGATTTTGCGGGTCTTGCTAAGTCTGCCTGCACCTAAACTCAAATAAACATTACTTAACGGAAGGCATTTTTCTTAGCATGATATAATATGCCTCTCAGGACCGATTTTGGGAGGAACTCCGTGCCTGCTCAACCTCAAGACCCCGCTGGAAATCAGGAAACCCTGCCGCCAGAGCAAGAGCAATGGCTGGATGCTGTGGAACGAGCGCTGAATGTTCGACTGGGTGAGATTCCGCCTCAAGGTGACAATGCCGTGGAGCAGATGATTGTTGATGGGCCTGAGGAAGAGCGCGGCGAGTTTATGGCCCTCGTTGAGGATGAAGAGCAGGAAAACATTGAGGAAGGCATTGAGCAGCGGCCCACGCGCGATCAGCAAGGCCGCATTATCGAAGAGCGAGGCGAGTTTCTGGCCCTTGGAGATGATGAGGACGAACGCGACATTGAGCGGGGTGCTGAACAGCGCGGTGTAGACCAGCGGCAACCGGAAATCCCGTTTGAGGCCCCGCCGCCCTACGATCCTCCGCCACCTTATGAAGCGGGCGAGCAGGAGGATATGGATGACGAGGAGTTTGAAGAACTGGAACTGCCCGAGCATCGCGAGTTGCACCAGCATGATCCGCAGCCAGGGGAGGGCGAGCAGCCACCAGAACGTCGGCTTTACAACGAGATGCCGCAGGCAGGCAGCCCGATCCGCCTGAACCGGAAAAATGATGGCACCATGGTTATTGATCGACGCTCTGTTCCAGCCACGATTAAAGCCAAACGGGAACGCAGGATAGGTCGGCGAGACAAGGTGACTTATGAACCTACCGAGCATTCGATGAATGTGGAGGGTCTGCTCACACCGCCCAATAAGGTTGACAACGAGCGGCTGCAAAGTGTGTTCGCGAGTGGCGCGACAGGATACTTGCAAAAGTTCCCGGATATTGAAGATTCCGCTATCAAGCGATGCCATGCGATGGAAGAAGCAAATGGTTCATTGCAGTTTGTTGGTGCTGATCAGATTGTGCATGAGACCAAAATCCTGACCGCTCTCTCTCATTTCAAAGATGCGAAGGGGGCAGAGAATATCATCGAATATCGAGGCTCTGGCATTTCGCAATTTGGTGATCCGTTCCTGATTATGGAAGAGATGAATGGCGGCACACTTGCAAATCGTATCCCTGATGATCGCGGTCTGGATGAGCCGCAACTGAATGACTTTGCAAAGGGCGTTCTCTCGGGCATGACGTTTTTGCAAAATCGGAACATCATTCATCAGGACCTGAAGGCTGATAACATACTGTTTCGCGACAATGACAGCACTGTGCCGGTTATCAGTGATTTCGATACAGCCTCGGCGCATGAGGGCATCGCCTCTGACCACGAAAATGGCCGGGACTTTGGCTATAAGAGAGGCGGGTCTCCCGATATTCAACCGCCGGAAGTACACGATGATAATGGCCAGATGACTGGCAAGATCGACTCCTGGAATGGTGGCATTCTGATGTTACAAGCGGCAATTGGCAATGAGGGGCGACAAGCTTTCCTTGATGAAACCGCAGAGTTTCGTAGACGAGACGGACGCAGAGATCAGGGGCTTTATGACGCCTTTCTTGATCCGCGCATCGCAAATGTACCGCCAAACATTCAGGCCGTGATCAAAGGACTTCTGAAGATCGATCTGAATGAGAGAATGGCTGCTGAGCAAGCGTTGGCGTTGATTGAAGATCAGCCAGAAGATGAGCAGCAGTAGCTGCAATTCTCTGCATTTTGGTAGGTTCGCCTATACGCTGTTTATGCTGATTGCTTTCCACCACTCAGGCGACAAACGATACTCCATCCAACTCTTGGCTAAAACGAGGAGATCACGCGTGGTTTGCATGACCGGTGACGTTTCCAGAGGTGACAATGGCTGATTATGACGCGTGGATGAAAGCTGTCGCCAGAGTCTTGAGCATAGATCTTCCGCCAGCACAAGCTGGAGCGGGCTCTGAAACCGCGCGCGAAACGCCTCCGGACAACAGCCCCATCAAGGTGCAAACCAAACCAGACGGAACCATGGTCATTGAGCCAGACTCCGTACCCTCAGCTTTTCAACACGGCAACACCAGCGCTGGCAAACAGCCCTACGGCAACATGTTTGGCATCTCTGAAGAACATGCCATGGATGTGACAGGCAAGGTTAGCCCTCCTGTGACGGGCGGTGCCGCCAACGCTGAAAATGTGCTGTCGTACGATGCGTCTGGCGTGGTGCAAGACTATCCATATATGGAAGATGCCGTGATCAAGCGGCCAAATGCGTATGCTGCTGGACCGGATTCTCCACCAACCTTTGTGGGAGCGGAGCTGCTGGTGCACGAAGCCAAGATCCTCACCGCTCTTGGTGAGTTTGATCAGGCGCCCGGTAGCGAGAATATCCTGAAGCTGAAAGGTGCAGGCCTGACAGAGTTTGGAGAACCCTTCGCCATTCGCGAGAAGCTGAAGGGAGGGTCGCTGGATGATCGCCTTCCTGCAGACAAAGGCATGGATGAAGAGCCGCTCAACGACTTCGCCGGAGGTCTGCTGGCCGGAGTCGCGTTTTTGCAAAAGCGAAACATCTTTCATCAGGACCTGAATATCGACACCATCCAGTTTCGTGAGGAAGATAGTACAGAACCGGTGATCACCAGCTTTGACTATGCAACGGCGCATGAGGGTGTTGCCGCCGATTGTGAGGATGGGCAGCATTTTGAAATGGAGATTGGCGGCACGCCGAACAACCAGCCGCCTGAACGATTTGTTGATGGGGCAGAGCTGTCCTCAAAGGTGGATTCCTGGGCCGGTGGTTTGGTGCTTGTTGCGGCAGCTGCTGGCAAAAATGCACAGCAGGAGCTGATTGATGACCTTCAGGAGTTCCGCAGTGGCAGCAGCAATGATCAATCTTTGCTGGATGAGAAGCTGGAAGCGCGGTTGGACGGCACCCCGGACAACATCAAGGGTGCGATTAAAGGATTGCTGAAACTATCTCCGGAAGAACGCTTGTCAGCCGAAGAGGCTTTGGGTGTTGTTAGCGCCCGTCCGGAATAAGGCGAGGCGAAAATTTATTCCTGAATGTGGCTGGTAACGTAGGGAAGTTAGATTATTCTTCTTCTAAAGGCCCTGATTGCGCTAAACGCTTTTATGCACTATGCCAAAGACACGCGCATTTTCGGGGGCGTTTCGGGAGGGAAACATGACAATCGCTGCTGCTAACTGGATCGATCGATTCCAAGGCCTTTCCAAGCTGGAAAATCACATCAGGGAAATTCTGGTTAATCGTAGCACCATTGTTTCCGTACCTGCCGACACAATCATCTTTGGCCCCGGTAAAGCCCCGGAAAACCTCCTGCTTTTGCTCTCGGGCTCCGTGCGTGTACAGCAACTTTCAGAAGGCGGTCGCGAGATTATTCTCTACCGTGTGCATGCAGGCGAAAGCTGTGTGCTGACGACGGCCTGTTTGTTGGCCTATGAAGATTATTCAGCAGAAGGCATTGCGGAGACAGACACGCAGGCTGTCGCTATTCCGCGCATGGTGTTTGATGACCTCATCGCCCAATCCGAAACCTTCCGCCGCTTTGTGTTCTCCGCCTATTCCAAGCGCATCACCGACCTGTTTTTGGTGATCGAGGAAATCGCGTTCCAGCGCATGGACATCCGCCTTGCGCAGAAACTGTTGGAACTTGCTGGCAGCAGTAAACAAGTGGTCACTACGCACCAGCAAATGGCAGCAGAACTGGGTACTGCGCGTGAGGTGATCTCTCGCCAGCTGCGAGAGTTTCAGCGCCGTGATTGGATCACCCAATCCCGCGGAACCATCGAGATTGTTGACCGTGCCGGACTGGAAGTACTGGCGAAGGCCTAGAGCGTATTCCCGAAAAATGGTTCCGGTTTTCGGATAAGAATACGCGTAAGAATAAGGGTTTAGAGTTCGGTGTGTGAATGCACATGAATGCGATATGCTCTAAATCTTCAGAGTTTAAGAGAAACCCTCAGGTCGCGAGCTATCCATTTCTGAACTTCATGATGCTCGCGGTCATAATCGTGATCTGCCCGCGCCTTGCTGGGCTCTATGTGGTTGGTGTTCGTGGGGGATGCGAAGAAATCAAAGCCGTAGATGTTGATGTGCTTGTAGCCGCCCAACTCTTCCAGCAGTCCCAACAGACGGAATCCCGTGCTCGGTTTCTTCTCGGTGCGCGCCTGATAGCGTTTCAACTCTGCTGATTTCATCAGATAGACAACATCTCTGTGCCGGGCGAGCCAATGTGGAAGAGAAAATCCACGCTCGGCTGGTGTCCAGATAATCCGCCGCGCCTGCTCGCCATACACAAAGCTTTTTGGAATATCGAGGCTCGTTGCTACCCATGAGAGCTTCTGACCGTGGCTTTTAACGTGAGGGATTGCGCCACGGTTCAGCCGGATCACGATGTCATGGCTGTCAATTTCCGGCCCATACTCTTTGTTGCTGAGGGATTGCGCGTTGCCGACGACAGCGATGCGCTTGCCTGCAATGTCATTTTGCAACTCGTGTTTGGGCACGAAACCCCTCAACAGCTTCATTCGCAGCATGCGCAGAATATGTTTGCGCTTTGTCACTGAATTGGCGCGTCTGCGTTGGCGGTACACCCGCTTCAGGTTTTGCCGCGCTTCAGTTGAAGCATCCCAGGTGACATAGAATTGCTGATCGTTATTGGTGCTGCGTAAAACCTCAACATATGGAAAGTGCAGCGAGAGTTTCTCCTGCCACCAGGGGGACGAGCGAACGGTACAGTGGGCGTTGGAGCCGTCCGCCAGCAAGGCTGTCGCGTAAAGCGTTGGAATATGGAAGACCACCTTGTCTGATCTGGCCTGAATATCCGCCAAAACATCGTCCAGCTCGTCCTCCGGCACGTGCTCCAGCACATCCGTGTTCAGCACAAGATCGAAACGCCCTTCCGGCATGTCGTTGTATTCTGCGATGCAGGGATCATATCGGTGTGAAGTGCATTGCAGGTTCGCCGCAAGCTCCTCAATCAATGAGCTTTTCCCGCAGCCGTAATCCAGAATTCTTGCAGGCTTCACGTCTTCTGCCAGCGGTAGGATTACGTCCATCAGGTAGGACGAGGAGGTGCCATACCCGGGGTTTGATTTATGAAGCTGAGTGTAAAAATCTTTGTTTACTACGGTGACTTCGGTCAACTGGAACCCCAACTGCTTTCTGGCGCACGTTTTGGGCAATCGGATCTCTCCGCAGTGCCCTTCAACGCCATGCTAGCCAGAAAACTAGTCTCTGAAACCTATGGATTGTTCTGGGATGACCAGCTGGCATTATGGCCTTTGGGCATTTCGCATTGATTTTTAAGGCGCTTCGAAGAAAAGAGGGGCTTGGAGCCGAGTTTGGTGACTTCGTCACTGAACCCTTTGCGAAGACTCGTTATCCGTTAGGCCACGTACCTGGAGGACGAGACTATGATGGCTAACGTTGGAACTATTGACCGCATTCTTCGCTTTATTATCGGTGTTGTGCTGATTGCACTGCCGTTGTCTACCAATATTTCTTTGTTTGCGCAGCCACTTTTCTTTTATGGCGCAATCATTGTCGGCATTGTAATGCTGCTGGTTTCCGCCGTGCGGATTTGCCCGCTCTACTCCATTTTTGGAATTAAGACCTGCCGCGTTTAAGCATCTTCCCGGAGATCACAAACTGATTTCTGACAAAAAAATATAATAAGAAATGCTTAGGCGGCTGTGCAGGCGGTCGAACACGAAAACAAACAAGTGCACGTACCATCGACCGCCACTGCGCACGCGTTAACTTATTGAGGAAGTTATGACGAACTACCCCGTGAACATGGCTGTCGAGCCTGAAGTCAGGGCCTTTTTTGACCCCGGCACCAACACAATCAGCTATGTGGTGAAGGATCCTGCCTCATCCTCCGTTGCTATCGTGGATTCCGTAATGGACATCAACTATGCAGCGGGCCGCATCACCTATGACAATGCGGATGAAATCATCAAATACGTGCAGGACAATGGCCTGACGGTTGAATGGCTGATTGAGACCCATGTTCATGCCGACCACCTCTCAGCTGCTCCGTACATTCAGGAGAAGTTGGGCGGCAAGATCGGCATTGGTGAGAACATCACCGTGGTTCAGGACACATTTGGCAAGGTGTTCAATGAGGGAACCGAATTCCAGCGCGATGGAAGCCAGTTTGACAAGTTGTTCAAGGACGGGGACAGCTATCAGATCGGAACCATGACTGCGTTTGCCATTCACACTCCGGGGCACACTCCTGCTTGCATGGTTCATGTAGTGGGCAATGCAACGTTTGCGGGCGATACCCTGTTTATGCCGGATGGCGGCTCTGCTCGTGCTGACTTCCCGGGCGGGGATGCAGCAACTCTTTATGACAGCATCCAGAAGGTACTGTCGCTGCCCGACGAGATGCGCCTGTTCATGTGCCACGACTACGGCCCGAATGGCCGCGACATTGAGTGGGAAACCTCAGTGGGCGCAGAGAAAGAACACAACATCCACGTTGGTAAAGGCCACTCCCGTGAAGACTTCATCAAATTCCGCACAGAGCGTGATGCGCAGCTGGACGTACCAAAGCTGATCATTCCGTCTTTGCAGGTGAACATGCGTGCAGGTGCAGTGCCGACCGATGAGGACGGCGTTCCAATGCTCAAAGTGCCAGTCAACGCACTTTGATCTGATGATGTGAGGAGGGGAAACATCATGGATATTAAGAGTATCAGCTCATCACTTTCTGTCTGTCCGCAGATTACTGCGCAAGACGTTCAGAAGATCGCGGACCTGGGCTTCCGCAGTATTGTTTGCAACCGTCCGGACGGGGAAGGTGCAGACCAGCCGGTGTTTGACGAGATTGAAGCTGCAGCGAAGAAGCTCGGTCTGGAAACACGCTATCTGCCGGTCATTTCCGGTAAGGTGTCTGACGAAGACGCCGAGGCCTTTGGCAAGGCCATGAATGAAATTCCGCGCCCTGTGCTGGCCTATTGCCGCACTGGTACGCGCTGTGCCACGCTGTGGTCTCTCAGCCAGGCTGAAACGCTGACTGTGGCCGACATTCTGGCAGCCACCAAATCCGCTGGTTATGACATGGCAGGCGTCGTGCGCCGCATTGCCAATGGTGGCAGAACACCAACAGACCGCGCCGATGCTTCGTTTGATGTGGTGATTGTGGGTGGCGGTGCTGCTGGCATTGCCGTGGCCGCGAGCTTGAAATCCCGTAAGGGCGATCTTGAGATCGCTGTCATTGATCCTGCTGATATTCATTACTATCAGCCGGGTTGGACCATGGTTGGCGGTGGCGTCTTCAATGCCTCCCAGACCGCCAAAACCATGGGCTCTTTGATACCGCGAGGCGTGCACTGGCTCAAATCTGCGGTGGCTGCGTTTGAACCGCAAGACAATGCGGTCATCCTCGATGGTTGCCGTGTCGTGAAATACGACCGCCTTGTTGTGTGCCCCGGCCTGAAGCTGGATTGGCACAAGGTGGAGGGTCTTGTATCCACACTTGGCAAGCACGGGGTGACCTCCAACTATCGTTACGATCTGGCGCCTTACACGTGGGAGCTGGTGAGCAACATGAAGGAGGGCCGTGCGCTCTTTACCCAGCCTCCAATGCCAATCAAGTGTGCTGGTGCTCCGCAAAAAGCGCTTTATCTTTCTGGTGATTACTGGCGCAAGCAAGGTGTTTTGAAGAACATCGACATCCAGTTTCACAATGCTGGTGGTGTGCTGTTTGGCGTGAAGGACTATGTGCCTGCGCTGGAAAAATACATCGACCTGTACAACGCAGACCTCAACTTCTTCAACAATCTGGTCGCCATTGATGGCCCTGCAAAGAAGGCATGGTTTGACGTGGCAAAGCCGGACACGCCGGTTGAGCGGGTGGAAGTTGACTTTGACATGATCCACGTATGCCCGCCGCAATCCGCGCCGGACTTCATCCGCGTGTCACCACTGGCAGATGCCGCCGGATGGGTGGATGTGGACCACATGACGTTGCGCCACAAAACGCACAGCAATATCTGGTCGCTGGGTGATGTGATGAACGCACCCAATGCAAAAACAGCCGCCGCAGCTCGCATGCAAGCGCCAATCGTTGCTGAAAACCTCGTTGCGGACATCAAAGGCCAATTACCATCAGCAAAGTACAACGGTTATGGCTCCTGCCCGCTGACCGTGGAGCGCGGAAAGATCGTGTTGGCTGAGTTTGGGTACGGCGGCACCTTGCTGCCAAGCTTCCCTACATGGCTGCTGGACGGCACCAAGCCGACGCGCGCAGCCTGGATCCTTAAAGAGCAGATCCTGCCACCGGTTTACTGGTGGGCAATGCTGCGCGGCAAGGAATGGATGATCAAGCCTGAGAAGGTTAGCGCTAGCTAAAATAAGCATTGCGGCCTTTGCTGAATTACTATCATGTATCCGGGGGAGCTGCTTCCCCGGATTAATCTATGCACTTTGAAGGCAGACCCATGTTCTCCTCGGCCTTTCGGCGATACTTGCCCGTTTTAACTTGGGGCAGAAACTATAATAAAGACAGTTTTTCTAATGACATGATTGCAGCGGTGATCGTGACGATCATGCTGATCCCGCAGTCTCTTGCTTATGCTTTGCTTGCTGGCCTACCGCCGGAAGCCGGGCTCTACGCGTCAATTCTTCCGATTATTCTATACGCCATCTTCGGCACCAGCCGTGCACTGGCCGTTGGCCCTGTCGCTGTCGTTTCGCTTATGACGGCAGCAGCGATTGGCCAGATTGCAGATAGCGGCACGGCGGGCTATGCCATTGCTGCGCTCACCCTTGCCATGCTGTCCGGCGGTATTTTGCTGCTGATGGGCGTGTTCAAGCTCGGTTTTCTCGCCAACTTCCTCTCCCACCCTGTGATTGCCGGTTTCATCACCGCCTCAGGTGTTTTGATTGCCAGCAGCCAGCTCAAGCATATTCTGGGTGTGGATGCGAAAGGGCATACGCTGGTAGAGATTGTCTTCTCCATCTGGGAGCATCTGGGCGAAGCCAATCTGGCGACGATCCTGATCGGTGTTTCGGCCACCTTGTTCCTGTTCTGGGTGCGCAAGGGTATGAAACCGATGCTTTTGAGCATGGGTCTGAAGCCGCGCCTTGCAGATGTTTTGACCAAGGCTGGACCTGTTGCTGCAGTGGTGGTGACAACGGCTGTTACGTGGATTTTTGGGCTGGAGCAAGCCGGTGTTAAGATTGTGGGCGCTGTGCCGCAAAGCCTACCGCCCCTTAGCATGCCAAGCTTCTCCAGTGAGTTGATCGGCGCACTGTTTATACCTGCGCTGCTGATCTCCATCATTGGTTTTGTTGAATCCGTTTCCGTTGCGCAAACACTGGCGGCCAAAAAGCGTCAGCGCATTGACCCTGATCAGGAGTTGATTGGTCTTGGCGCAGCCAACCTTGGTGCGGCCTTCACAGGTGGTTACCCTGTAACGGGCGGTTTTGCCCGCTCAGTTGTCAACTTTGATGCGGGTGCAGAAACGCCGGCTGCTGGTGCTTATACGGCGGTTGGTCTGGCGATTGCTGCGGTTTCTCTGACACCGCTCATCTTCTTCCTGCCCAAAGCCACATTGGCTGCGACCATTATTGTGGCGGTGTTGTCACTGGTGGATTTCAGCATTCTCAAGCACAGCTGGAGCTACTCCAAGTCTGACTTCTCAGCCGTGGCCGCTACCATTTTGCTGACCCTCGGCTTTGGTGTTGAGACAGGTGTCTCTGCAGGCGTGATCCTCTCCATTGGTCTCTACCTCTACAAGACATCCCGACCTCACATTGCAGAGGTTGGGCTGGTACCGGGCACTGAGCATTTCCGCAACGTCAATCGGCATGATGTGCTGACAACGCCAGAGCTGCTGACCATCCGCATTGATGAGAGCCTCTACTTTGCCAATGCGCGTTTTCTGGAAGATTACATCTACGACCGCGCGGTGGACGACGAACACCTCAAACATGTGGTGCTGCAATGTTCTGCGGTGAATGAGGTGGACCTGAGTGCATTGGAGTCACTAGAGGCCATCAATCACCGCCTGCAGGACGCGGGCATCTCGCTGCACCTTTCAGAGGTGAAAGGCCCGGTGATGGATCGCCTCCAACGCTCGCACTTCCTTGATGAGCTGACGGGCAAAGTGTTCCTCTCTCAGTATCAGGCACAAGAGGAGCTCGCCTCCGTCTGCACCCGCCAAACCGCTCAGGCTCCTGCCTGATTCCCCCCCCCTTATCAGGCAGACCTAAGAGACCCCGTGGATCCCCTCCACGGGGTTTTTATGTTTTCTTCCAGAAATTGATGGGATTATGCATATCTCTTAAATGTTGATCATGCATCCCGATTTAAGCTTTGGTGCAAGAGGTTAGCTGCGTATCAGTTATCTTCCAATACTTCGGTTTCCGGCAGGATGTTGTTCTCTGCAACCCACTGATCAAACTCGCGCATTGTGTTTGCCAGTTCTTTGCCAACCATCATCACGTGATCAGAATTTGGGAGCACGACAAGCTTACCGTTTTTCTTGTAACGCTTTGCGGTGACGCGGGCGATGCGTGGGGCGACGACGCGGTCTTTTGCGCCGCTGAGGATGAGCACTGGGGCGGTGATGGCGTCAACATCCACCCAGGATGAACGCTGCGGATCAAGGAACCAGAAGCCCATGTCCATGTAGGCACGGCCAGATTCCAGCTTGAGTGAGTAGAAGAATTCGCGGGCCTTTTCTTCAGTTTGTTCATTCACCACTGACCAACGAAACTCCTCCCAATGTGGGTAGAGCGGTTTGCGCCAGAACCCCCATTGCAGGAAGTGCTTGTAGAAGGTGCGTGTCATGGATGGGTAGAACGGGAACATGCCCCAGGCTGGTGCAGGTGAAAGCAGCAGCAGGCCTTTGTTTTCAACGCGTGCGGCCACAAGCTGAGCCAGCAAACCGCCCATAGAAACGCCGCCGATGATAGGTGGTTCATCGAGCGTTTTCACGAAGTCCACCAGATCATTTACGTAGTCCAGTAACCGCACGGTGCCAAGTTTGAGTGCGCCTTCCCACACGGGCAAATCATGATATCGCAAAATTGGCGTGTGCACGGTGTAACCGCGGGCTTCCAGCTCTGCCCGCATTTCATCCCAATTGCTGGCATGTCCCCATGTGCCATGAATGAGAACAATCTCTTTCTTCGCCATCTCCTCGCCCCTCCCAGTGCAAAGCTCCTGCAGAAAACCTAACCCACCCTGAACATCCACAGCAATACTTGGAGTGAAACTTCAATAGACTCCCAATAATACGAAGTTGTGAGGGGAGATGTTGGAGGGCAACACTACGCCAACTGATGCATCGGGACAGTCCGGGAGAACTGATGGGTGTCGGGCCGGGGTGTTGGAAGAGTAAGCTTACAGGTGACTGCTTGCACCAGCTACTGAAACGGGCCTCATGAACGATGAAACATGAAGAGAAAACACAGCTTCAGAAAGGTGCGGCTGGCTGGTTCTTGCTGGCAACGCTTGGAGTTTCCTATGTGATCTCAGGTAGCTTTGCCGGGTGGAACTTTGGGTTCGCGGTGACAAACTGGTTTGGCATGGTGATCGCTGTGGCATTGATGGGGCTCATGTATTTCTGCCTTGTTCTGTGCCTTGCAGAGATGTCTGCAGCTTTGCCAAGTGCAGCGGGCGGCTACCGGATTTCACGAAAAGTGATGGGGGACACTGGGGGCTTTGCGACCGCACTGGCGGTGCTGCTGGAATACTCCATCGCTCCCGCTGCGATTGTCATCTTCATCGGGCAATATATTGAAGCGCTTTGGGGCATCAACGGCCCTCTCGTGTACGCAGTGTTTTACGTGGTTTTTATCGGTGTACACTTGGTTGGAGTGGGAGAAGCGCTGCGGTTTATGTTGGTGGTTACGGTGTTTGCCGTGCTGGCTATTGTCGTGACATTGCTGGCACTTGGCCCTCATTTCAGCCTGAGCAACCTTGCTGCATCCTCTTACGGCGCATCGACAGAACCGAACTTGTTCTCGTTTGATGTGGTGTCCGTCTGGGCCGCATTTCCGTTTGCCATGTGGTTGTTCTTGGCAGTTGAAGGTGTGCCGCTTGCAGCAGAGGAAGCAAAGGATCCAGCTGTTGATCTGCCGCGAGGCATCATCGGTGCCATGCTCTTTCTGCTGGTTAGTGCGGTTTTGATTGTGGTGTTTATTCCCGGTGCAGCCTCGTCACAGCAAGTTGGTGATTATGGTGCGCCATTGGTTGATGCGCTGAAGCATGTATTCGGTGAAGAGTCAGTACTGGCGGATGTTGTTAATCTGGTGGGGCTGGCCGGACTGATCGCCTCGTTTTTCTCCATTATTTTCGGATACAGCAGGTTGGTGTTCGCCATGTCGCGGGAAGGGTATTTGCCCCGCTTCATGTCTGCCATAAGCTCTCGAAAAGTTCCGCATTGGGCATTGATCATTCCGGGGGTGATCGGGTTTATCTGCTCACTCAGCGGAAAAGGGGAGCTGATGATCAACATTGCAGTGATTGGCGCAACGCTCTCCTACGCCCTGCAAAGCGTCAGCTACATTTTGCTGAAACGAGATTACGCAGAATTGCACCGGCCTTATCGTGCTCCGGGTGGGCAAAAGACAGCCTATGTAACGCTTGTTCTTTCGCTTTTGGCGCTCACCTCGTGCTTTGCATATGATCTTGTTGCCGCGCTAATTGCCTTGACGCTCATGGGGCTGGGTGTCGGCTACTATGTTTTGCTAGGCCAGAAGAGAGCCTGAGTTGCTCAAAAATCGGCCTTACGTTGGCTTTTCACCGTACAGCTTGATGGCCTTCACCTTGCCTGAAAGCTCATTGACTGCTTTGTCCAGCATTGCATCTGTCGAAAGCCCAAGCTGCCTCGCCAGTTCATCGAGTGCTGCGGGCAGTTCATCTTTAATGAGCTGTTTCAACACCGCATCCTCATAGGTCATACGATCCAGAACAGTCAGCGCAGTGAGACCGCTGTTTCCTGCAAACTCCAGATAAGCAGCTTCAGATACTGCGCCAGAAATACAGGCGGACAGAAGATCCTGATGCATATGTAGCCAGTTCGGTAAATCCTCCGCCAGCATGTCTGAGATAACCAGCTTTCCGCCCGGTTTGAGCACACGGTTGATCTCAGAGAACACTGCTGCTTTGTCGGCAGACAGGTTGATGACGCAGTTTGAGATGACCCAGTCCACGGACTGATCCGGGAACGGCAGGTGCTCGATAACTCCTTGATGGAGTTCAACATTGCGGAGGTCGTGTTGCTCGCAATTGCTTTTGGCGAGCGCGATCATATCCTCGCTGACATCAATGCCGATCACGCTGCCCGACGGCCCGGTTTTCTCGGCGGCGAGGATAAGATCCAGCCCGGCTCCAGATCCGAGATCGAGCACTGTCTCCCCTTCCTTTATCTGCGAGAAAGCCAGCGGATGGCCACAGCCAAAACTTGAGCCAAGCAAGTGCTCCGGAATCTCCTGGGCATCATAGTCAGGAGCCAAGGCTTGTTGGAACGTGTTCCTGCCTTTTCCGTCTGCAAGCTTCCCGGAGTAAAAGGCCGCGATGTTTGAGAGGTGCTCTGATTTCTTCTCTTGATCAGTCAATAGCATCACCTTCCTGATGCGTGTGCGAAGCACTTTGCTTAAGCCATATATGCTATGCGTTTTAGGCTGGGCGTAATCTTAGTTTATGCTGCAATGCAGGGGCAAACCTCATGGGGTGATAGATAAAACAAAGCGTTAAGCCGCAGCAGCTTTTCACTCAACATCATCCGAAAATCGCGTGGGCGTAAAGGCGTCGATACCTAAAGAAGGCGCTAGGTGTTTTGTGCGGGAGATGATCCGGGGACGCGCAGTGTTTGCGGGCTTGTTAGGCTGCTGTCAGCCACTTCCTTGCAAAGCAGCAGCGCGTGTCAGTCCGCGCAATCGGAGAGAGTTAGGCACTCCGATCGTAGCAAGGCCTGGTGAGGAGGTGGTATGTTGGATGAACCTTGCGATAAAGCTTAAGTTTAAGCTGAGCATGACAAGAGCCCGGAATCGACTGACCATCTTCTTCCGAGCTCTTATTAAAGTCATCTAGCGACGGGAATGGGGGGCGAGAGCCTCCCGTTCCTATCTGCCTTAATATAGACCTCAAAGCTTAAGGCTTCAACCATGGGTCTTGGCAGGGCAAATCAGCCGGTTGTCTCATCTGGCAGCAAGACTGCCATACGCTTGGTGAATTCTTCCCAGTTACGGGTGAAGCCGATCAGGGAGTAGTTCAGCGCCAGTTTTTTGCGATCATTGGTCTTGGTGACCACAATGGACATGGCCTTGCCGCGCTTGAGGAAGTTGACGATGGTCTTGTTGGCGTTAAATGCCGCCTCGCACCCGTCTGGTTGGCAGGTGATCAGCTTGGCGTCGAACAAGGCATCGTCGTCAATGCCAATCTGGATACCACTGGGGATGTGGATCCCGAGCGGCAGCTTGATAATAGCTGCATACACATCTGCTTCGAGTTTGCGAAACATGATGGAATTTACCAGCGCACCGTTCTCAAGCCGGATTTCAGCATAAACCTGACACAGGTCACTGCTGCATTTGACTGACCAATCCTCTTCATTGGAAGGCTCAGTGGTGCTGTACGCATTCACACCCTGAAAGAAAAAGAGCATTGCCGCTGTCAGCAGGATCCAGATTGGTTTCATGATCTACATCCTTGTTAGAAGGAGAAACCCAGACCAGCGCCAGCAGTGACGTTGTTGCTGAAGTCTGTGGCTACAGAAGCTGTAACAGCCATGTTCTCGGTTGGCAGGAAGGCCACTTTCAAAGCAGATGCTGCTTTGCCTTTGAAGTGCCCAAAACCACCGGAAACGGAGATGCCGTTTTTACCGCCCTGCAGAACCGGAGCGTTTGCAATCGCCACTGCCATCGCTACACCGCTGCGCAGCTCGTCTACATCATTTTCCAGTGACACGATGCGATCAGTGTTGGAGGAGATGTTTGCAGCATTGGTCGCGATGTTCTGCTCGTTTATGCCGATGCGGTTTGTGTTTGTAGCGATGTTACCTTCATTCACTTGGATACGGCCAGTATTGGAAGAGATGTTGGTCGCGTTTGTTGCGATATTTCCTTCATTCACACCAATACGGCTTGTGTTTGTCGTGATGTTGGCTTTGTTCTGGTCGATGGAGGCCAAGTTCACAGCAATCGCATGTTTGTTTGTTGTGATGTCTGCAACGTTAGTTTGGATGTTTTGAGCATTAAGCTCGTGGGCAGCTGTATTTGCGCTAATAGAAGTCTTGTTGTCTGCGATATCACCGGCGTTTGTACTGATATCATCAGCATTTTTGGTGATCCGCAGCTTCTCAGCCTCAAGCGCGCTTTGGTCAGCTTTGCTGTTGATCTTTGTTGCCAACGCAGAGCTGAGATCGGACTCGTCGACGGAGTCATTGATCTTGGCTTGAAGAGCGCTGCTCAGGTCTGACTCATTAATATCACTTATGGTTGCAGTGATACCTGTTGCAGTACCAGTCTGCCCAGAAGTGGTGGAACCATCTGCCAGACCGCCGTTTACGGTGCCGCCGTTGGTGGTCACGGTGCCGCTGGAAACAGTGATATCTGCAGAATGAGCGGTACTCACGCCTGCAATGAGGGCCACAATCGCAGCAGAAAGCTTCAAAGCGTTCATCTTTTTATGTCCTTTCAGAGGGGCATTACTTGCGTGTGCACTGCCCGGTCTAAAGTTTTCAGCTGTCACGTCATTTGCGTACACCTGAATTGAGGACGAGTTTATTAGTTCCGCAAAAACAATGGGTTGCAGATGGGGTGTATTCTAATACTCTCGATTTTCAGAGAGCATATGGCCCCTAATTTTTACCGGAGTGTCAAAAAGCACTGGTGTGAGGCTAGAGACCTTCCCTAAGGAAATTAGGGGTACCCCTAGGGTGAAAATATTAGAAAAATTTCAGCTGCGACTTGCATTGGTTAATATCTGTAAACTCTCGCAAAATTGCGGGAATTGAGGTGACTCTGAGGCATTTTTCAGAAATTGAACCTCATGAGTATATTTCATATAATTTTAATTGATAAAATTATGGAATAAATGTGGACAAGAAAAAACCCCGTGGTTTCAAACCGCGGGGTTCTTGTGTCTGAGCTTGTGAAGGGTTTTAGAACTCGCCACGCGCACTTGCAAACACGCCTTGAGTTCTAATGTCTTTGCTTGAGCAAACTCGCTGGATTTGACCGTAACCAATCAAGCGAGCTCCGCTCTTAGTGACCTTCTTTCAGCAGGCTCAGATCAGGTAGCTTGTGGGCGATGCCTTTGTGGCAATCGATACAGGTCTTTTCGCCAGTCACGAGGTATTTTTCGTGCTGCTCGGAAGCCCTCACACTCTGGCGTGTAAAGTCCATGGACTCTTCACTGTGACAATTACGGCACTCAAGAGAGTCATTGGCTTTAAAGCGAGCCCATTCATGGCTTGCCAGCTCAAGACGCTTGTCCTCGAATTTCTCCGGTGTGCTGATTGTACCGAAGATTTTGCCGTAAACTTCCTTGGATGCCTGAATCTTACGGGCAACCTTAGAGGTCCAGTTGTGAGGTACGTGGCAATCAGGGCAAGTCGCACGCACACCAGACCGGTTGGTATAGTGAATGGTGGTCTTGAGTTCCTGATAGACAGTGTTTTCCATCTCGTGACATCCAATACAGAACTCTTCTGTGTTGGTGACTTCCAGGGCGGTGTTGAAACCACCCCAGAAGATGATGCCAGCGACAAACCCGCCAAGTGTCAAAAAGCCAAGGCTGTAATGGACACTAGGTTTGCGGATAACCTGCCAGAACCGTTTGATAGCTGAAAACATACGGTGTGCTCCTACTTACCGGCCTTGCCTTCGAGCACGTCATCAACGTCAACGAAGGTGTTCTCAACCAGTGGCTTGGCTTCGGTCTGAGGCACATGACACTGGGTGCAGAAGAAACGGCGAGGGGATACAGACGCCAGGAACTGATTATCACGGTTCATAAAGTGCGTGATAGAGATCATTGGTGCCTGAGACTTTTCAATTGCCGTACGGCTGTGACAAGTCATGCATTTGTTCAGGCGCTTGTCGATCTGGTAGCCGTCGATCTTGTGAGGGATCAATGGTGGCTGCTCAGGGTAGTTACGCACCTGACGCTCGTCGGAGTTCACGACTTTCGGGATCCGCGGTGCGGCATCCTGAGTCAGGATGTCCGCGTTGCGCATTTCGGAGATGGTGTCAGCAGCAAAAGAGCTTGCTCCACCAAAGACAGACACAGCGATAAGGCTGGCTACAAGGAGTTTCAGAAGTTTCATGGCGTACCTCACACGGCTACGATCTTGACCGCGCACTTCTTATAGTCGGTCTGTTTTGAAAGAGGATCTGTTGCATCCAGTGTCACCTTGTTGATGAGCTGGCTTGCATCAAAGAACGGCACGAACACGAGGCCTTTTGGCGGCTTGTTACGGCCACGGGTCTCGATGCGTGTTGTGATTTCACCGCGACGGGAAACAACGCGCACTTCAGAACCACGACGCAGACCTTTTGCTTTTGCATCGTCAGGATGCATGTAGCACAGAGCATCTGGAACAGCTTTGTACAGCTCAGGAACGCGCTGGGTCATGGAACCAGTGTGCCAGTGTTCAATCACACGGCCTGTGCAGAGCCAGAAATCGTATTCTTCATCCGGGCTTTCTGCTGGCGGCTCGTAAGGAAGCGCGAAGATGCGTGCCTTGCCGTCTTTATGACCGTAGAACTCGTAGCCCTTGCCTTCGCCAACGTATGGGTCAGACCCTTCGCGGAAGCGCCACTGAGTTTCTTTGCCATTCACAACAGGCCAACGCAGGCCACGTTCTTCGTGGTAACGCTCGAACGGTGCCAGATCGTGACCATGGTCACGGCCAAAGGCTGCGTATTCTTCGAACAGACCTTTTTGAATGTAGAAGCCGAAGTCGTTGGACTCGTCGTTCTTGTACTCATCGCTGGTTTCAGAAAGCGGGAACTTGTCGACGTTGCCGTTTGCGAACAGGATGTCGAACAGAGTTTTGCCGCGTACTTCTGGCTGCTTTGCGATCAGTTCTTCAGGCCAAACTTCTTCAACTTTGAAGCGTTTGGAAAACTCAACGGTCTGCCAAAGATCAGACTTTGCATCACCCGGAGCGGAAACCAACTGATGCCAGAACTGAGTACGACGTTCTGCGTTACCGTAAGCACCTTCTTTTTCTACCCACATTGCTGTTGGCAGAATAAGGTCAGCAGCCATTGCGGACACTGTTGGGTACGGATCGGAAACAACGATGAAGTTATCTGGATTTCTCCAACCTGGGTAGATCTCTTCAACAACGTTAGGGCCAGCCTGCATGTTGTTGGTGACCTGGGTCCAGTAGAAGTTCAGCTTGCCGTCTTTGAGCATACGGGACTGCAGAACAGCATGGTAACCTGGCTTTGCCGGGATAGTGCCGTCTGGCAGCTTCCAGATTTTCTCAGCGTATTTACGGTGATCCGGGTTCTTCACAACCATGTCTGCTGGCAGACGGTGTGCGAAGGTACCAACTTCACGTGCAGTACCGCAAGCAGATGGCTGACCGGTCAGTGAGAACGGACCACAACCTGGCTTGGAGATTTTGCCGGTGAGAAGGTGGATGTTGTAGAACATCTGGTTGACCCAAACGCCGCGGGTATGCTGGTTTGCACCCATGGTCCAGAGGGACATAACCTTTTTGTCTGGATCAGCGTAAAGCTTTGCCAGTTCCAGCAGACGGTTTGCAGGAACACCAGACATCTTCTCAGCATACTCGAGAGTGTATGGCTTAACGAACTCTGCATACTCTTCGAAGCTGATTTCTTTAGAACCACCAGCTTTGTCAGCGTTTTTAGCTGCTTGCTGCAGTGGGTGCTCAGGGCGCAGGCCGTAACCGATGTCCTGATTGCCAAGGCGGAAGTTGGTGTGCTTGCTAACGAAGTCCATGTCCACGGCTTCGTTCTCGATGATGTAGTTTGCGATGAAGTTCGCAATCACGAGATCGGTCTGTGGAGTGAAGACCATTGGGATGTCAGCAAGGTCAAAGCTGCGGTGCTGGTATGTAGAAAGAACAGCAACTTTTACATCTGGGTTAGACAGACGGCGATCAGCAAGACGGGTCCAAAGAACCGGGTGCATCTCAGCCATGTTGGAACCCCAGAGCACGAATGCGTCTGCGTTCTCAAAATCGTCGTAACAACCCATTGGCTCATCAATGCCGAAGGTCCGCATGAATGCGCCCACAGCAGATGCCATGCAGTGACGTGCGTTCGGGTCAATGGTGTTGGAGCGGAAGCCAGCTTTCCAGAGCTTTGCAGCTGCATAGCCTTCCCAAACAGTCCACTGGCCTGAGCCGAACATGCCAACCGCGTAAGGGCCGTTCTTCTTCATGGCTTCTTTTGCTTTAACAGCCATGATGTCGAAAGCTTCGTCCCAGGATACTGGCTCGAACTCGCCTTCTTTGTCGTACTTGCCGTCGGTTTTACGCAGCAGCGGCTGCTCAAGACGGTCTTTGCCGTACATGATCTTGGAAAGGAAGTAACCTTTCACACAGTTCAGACCCTTGTTAACCGGGCTCTGAGCATCACCATGTGTTGCAACAACGCGGTCATTCTTGGTCGCAACCATGATGGAACAACCAGTACCGCAGAAACGGCAAGCAGCTTTGGACCATTTCAGGTCTGTTTTGCTTGCATCCGTTACAATGTTTGCTGCCTGCGCCGGAAGGCTTGCCCCGGCTGCGGCAGTTGCCGCTGCAACAGCCTGCGCCTTAATGACAGCGCGTCTTGTTAGTTTAATCATGAGCAAGTCCCCTCGGGTTGCATGTCACCCTGATCAGAAATCACAATTGAATTGAGGTCGGTGGTGTCGGTTTGGTGGAAGATGAGCGAAGCGGTAACCACGCCATCTAACTGCTGCATGTCACTCAAAGCGTTCGCAAGGTCGCGTTCGCTCGGTGTTTCCAGCGTCACAATTATCTTTGTTGAGTCAGATACTTCTGTAATTTCAGCAGAAGGTATCTGTTCAATCGCAGCGCATATCTGCTCTCGCTTGGCAGGCTCGGCCTGGAGCAGCACACTTGAAATGTGCCAGACCCCGGCTTCTTCTTCGCGCTCTACGGTTGTTGCATTACGCATTTGCTAAACTTTCTCGGCTCTGGTCGTTCATAGCGATCGCATCTACGGGGCAGGAAATGAGACAAGCTCCGCAGCCGTTGCATTGGTTTGCATCCAGCTGAATTTTTCCTGTAGGCGCGACACGCATATCGAACCGGAGGGCTCTTGGATCGCAGCTATCGGTGCAGGTCTGGCAGGAAACGCCCTTTTCAAGCAGACATGCCCCTTGCTGAATTTCTGCTGTGAGCCTCCAGGGTGCCGCAGTCAGATCAAACAGATCTTCTTCTGGGCACGCTTTTGCGCACTCTTCGCAGAACGTGCATTCTCCAACGCCGGTTTTGAGGTAAGGCCGATTATCCGCGCTGAACAAAATTACTTCCGGGCAGGCTTTGACACATTCAAAGCAACCGGTGCATTTGTCTTCAATCCGCTGTTCCGTTGTCCAAGGCGGACGAACCGGGGTCACCACCTCTGGGGTAGCGCTTAAGCGGGTGAAGAATGCTCTGCGGGATAAGTTGGCCACGACTACCTCTTAGAAGGACGGTGGGCCAAACAGGATCTGCGACATCCAGATAAGGAAGCCGTATCCGCCAACAGCTGCAGTCATCAGAACTGGCGCAAGAACAACTGCCAGAAACAAGAATGCTGCTCTCTCGCGGCCTTTACTCACTGCTGGAGCGGTGGTCTGGGTATTTTGGCTTAAGCCAGCCATGTGCGTACTCCGTACTAACAGCCGCCTCTTGCAGCTATTGATTGGAGCAGACACCGTAACGTTATACGTGCCCGCTCGTACGCGCAGGAACCTAGAGTAAATGTAAAAAGCACAAATTGAGTGCAATCAATTCCGGATTAGTAGATTTTTTCTCTTTGAGATATCGCAATATATAAGTGCATTCTGCATTTCTAATATATAATTTATATTAGAATATTCAAATATAATGAAATTTAATACTTAAGTGATCGCTTATATATATTTAACGCCGAAATTCTGCTGATTCACAGTAGCTTAACTAGCAGATTTCGTTAGGGCAGTCCTTAACAAAACACGGCCTCCGCTAGGGGAGGCCGTGTCGTAAGGTCCGTTTAGGCCTTTTCTAGAGGAAAACCCTCATGTTTTCTATCTTTGTCATTCTCTGGGGATTTTTCTAAAATCGCCAGTTTTTCCTCTGCTTCCAGAGCCTCTTTTCGCTCCAATTGCGCATATTCCAATGCCTTATCGCGTTTGCCGAAGAGAAATACGCGAATATCTTCCGCAATTGCGACCAGTACTGGAATCAGGATCAAAGTAATAAGTGTCCCGAAAATTTCCCCGTATGCCAGAGAGACCGCCGCCGGGATCAGGTATCTGGCCTGCTCTGAGGTTTCGCTCATGAGCGGCATTAGACCCGCGACTGTGGTTGCCGTTGTCAGGAAGATCGCCTGGAAGCGATCCATGCCACTGCGCTCCGTTGCCTCGATATGTTCTACACCATCCTCACGCAGGTGAAGGTAGTGTGTGACCATGACGAGAGAGTCGTTGACGATCACACCGATCAGCGCCAGCAGGCCGAAGATCGACATCATGCTGAACGGGATGCCCATAATGGCATGGCCGAGGATTGCCCCGACCACTCCAAACGGAACCACGGACATGATGATCAACGGCTTGAAGTAGGACTTTAGCGGGATCGCCAACAGGACAAAGATGAGGAAACAGGTGATGAGAAGGGCGCGGTTCATATTCCCCTTAACTTCACCCATTTCCTCCAGCTCGCCACCCTGCTTAATTTTAACGCCGGGATACTTCTGTTGTAGTTGGGGCACAACGGAGGTGAAGATATCCTGACCCAGCTCAGCAGGAGCAACGATCTGTTTATTGATGTCAGCTTCGATTGTGGCGACCTGATCGCCGTTTCTGCGGTACACGTATCCGGGTACATAGCGTGCTTCGATATTGGCAACTGATTGCAGTGTGACCCAGTTGTCGTTGGCACCGCGCAGGCGGGACTGCAAAAGGTCCTCAATGGCATCACGAGCATCCAGCGTGTTGCGAACAATCACGCGAACCTCTGAGTCACCACGCTGGATGCGCTGTGCCTCCCCGCCACCAAACTGGTGCGCCACCTGACTTGCCAGTCGCTCCGGCGTAAAGCCAAGATGACGAGCTTCTGGTTTCAGTGTCAGGCGAAGTTCTGGCTGACCTGCTTTGAACGTGTCGCGCAGGTTGTTGACACCGGCTCGTTTACCAAGTTCTGCCATGAGCTCTTCACTCGCCAGCTGCAACTGCTCAGAATTTTCGCCAAACAAACGGATCTTGAACCCGCCACCGATCGCTTCAAAGCCCGAGAAGGTGAGTTTGGAAACACCTTCCAAAGTGCCGGTACGGTCCTGCCAGTCGCGCAGAATGTCACCTGTCTTTGCATCCCCGCGCTCGTCCAACGGGCGCAGCTCTGCATAGATGGTGGCATTTGTGCTGTCGGATACGATGCGGAAGATGTTCTGGAACACACCGCCCACGTCCGGCTGTTGCTCGGCATATTGCCGGTCAACAGCACTTGCGATGTTTTCAATCGTGGAGATGTTGCTCTGTGTCAGCTCAAATGGTGCACGTGGGTCCATCTCCATGTTCACCACGATGTACTGACCGGGAATTTCCGGAAAGAACACAGAGTGGATTTTGCCCTTCCACATCAGGCCGAACACAAGCACTGCTGCAGATATGAAGCCAACCAGAACCGCATATCGCTGTCGGATAGCCCATCTAAGCACCGGGAAATAGACCGTATCACGGAACCAGAACAAGCCACCGCGAGTCACGCCCTGCACCTTGCCCCAGCTGCGGGAGAAGATGTTCTGCTTCTTCTCTTCCAAGGAGATGTATGCGAGGTGAGCGGGCAGAATGAACTTGCTCTCGAACAGCGAGAACAACAGCGCCAGAATAACAATGCCTGAGAAGCTGCCGAGGATCTTACCCAGCTCACTGTTCATCAGAAGCATTGGGAAGAATGCCGCTGTTGTTGTCAGTACGCCAAATATCGTCGCAACGGCTACTTTGTGTACGCCCGCAGCCGTGCCTTTGCGTGGGTCTGCATAGCGTTTGCGCTGCTCAAAGACACTTTCACCGACCACGACTGCATCATCGACAAGAATGCCGAGCGCGATGATGAGACCGAATGTTGTGATGTCGTTGAGCGAATAATCCACCCAGCCAGTCGTCGCCACAGCAAATGCACCAGCTAATGAGATTGGAATACCCATGGCGACCCAGAAGGCCAGCTTCATGTTGAGGAACAGCGACAGGATCAACACCACCAAAGCCAGCCCCTGAAATGCGTTGGAGCTGAGAAGAGTCAGGCGATCCTCGATGTAATCACTGGAGTTGCCCCAAATTCCCACCTGTACGCCAGTCGGCAGCGTTATGCGGAAGTCAGCTATGATGGCCTGCACATCCTCTGAGACATTAATAAGGTTGTCTTTGCGGCCAATCAGAACTTCCAGCCCAACGGACTCTTTGCCGTTGAAGCGTGCTTCCATATCAATGTCAGCAAAGGCGTCTTCCACCTTGGCAATATCGCCAAGAGTGGTTGTGGTGCCGTCTTCCCACTCGATGATCGGAATGCGTTCAAAGTCGGCTTTATAATAGGCCTGTGTATCTGCTCGCAAAGAGATGTAGCCGCTCTCTGTCTTCAGCGTTCCGCCATAGAAGTAAAGAGAAGACTCGCGGATGCGGTTCATGACCTGCTCAGGGGTCAGGTTTAGACGTTCCAGCGTGTACGGTTCTAAACCGATCTTGATCTGCTCGGTCTGCAAACCCCATTGCTTGAGACGGGAAACCTCCGGGCTGGCCAGCAGCTTGTTGCGCAGTTGGCGGGCTATGCGTTGCAGGGTTTTGAAATCCGCATCGCCGTAGACCTGCACAAACATGGCTGGCATATCCATGCTCTCTTTTTCAATGACAGGCCGTTCTGCTTTCTTGGGCAGATTGTAGATGCCATCAATTTTCAAGCGGATGTCATCCAGCAGGGTGGATAGCTTGGTATCGCTTGTCTTTTGGACGGAAACAACAGACGAGCCCGGCTGTGAAATTGAGCTGATGTTTTTGACGCCGCTCAGGCCTTCCAATGCTTTTTCTACTTTGCGGGTGATTTGCTTATCAACCTGCTCGGTGTAGCCGTTGGGTAGTTCCGTCGTGATGGTCACAGTATCCGCAGGCAGCTTGGGAAAGCCCTCGATGCGGATGTTCATGAGAGAAGACACCCCGACAATCAGGATGAACGCCATGATGAGGTTTGCTGCGACCGGGTTGCGAATAAACCAGTTTGTGAGCCAGGCCATGTGCTAGTGCCCCGCTGGTGTTGGGGCAACATGCTGACCGGGTAAGAACGCGGCCATTGGCAGCTGAACAACGCGCTTCTCATCAAGGTCTTGCAGTTCATTCGGCATCTTCACAATGATATCTGTATCATCACGGAAAACGACGGAAGCCTCAAAGCGTTGCAACTCGTCCTTGTTGTTTAGGAACCAGACGAACCCTTCCTGTGTGAGTGCAGTTGCAGGCAATTTCAGGCTGTCGTTGACTGTTTTGCTTTGCAGTTCAACTGTAACGAACTCGCCCGGCAGAACAGAGGTTTCAGGTGATTTCACGATTTCGAGGAAGAGTTGATAACGGCGCGATTTAGGATCAAGGAAGCCACCACCGCGCTGGATCTTTGCAATCCCGACCAGTTCCTTGTTGGCATTATAAATCTTAGCCGGAAATTCCTGCCACGCCTTTTCCAGCAGGTTCCATTGGGTCTGGTCAAGAGAGACCGTAATATCCAGTTGCTCAGCGTCCAGCAGGGTGAACAGCGTATCTCCGACAGAGATGCTCTGTCCGATACTCGCATGGCGTTTGGTGACGAAGCCGCTGAAAGGAGCTTTGATGGTGGTCGCGTTCACATCATACCGCGCGACTTTCACCTTCTGAACGGCGGCCTCCAGCGCCTTTTCTGCAACGCGCAGCTCCGGAATGTGAACAGCCATTTCCGGCGGATCTTCCTTCGGATTCACTGCACGCCAGTTTTTCAGCGCGAGCACATGCTTGTTCTGCTTTTTCTTCAGATTGAATTCTGCAGTTGATTGCTGGTATTTGGCGTCTTCCAGTTGGGCGTCATAAGTGTGCTTTTCCAGCTGCGCCATCGGCTCGTTCTTGGAGACTTTCTTGCCTTCAAGTGCTTGAGGAGCAACGGACAACAGTTTGCCAGAGACCTGAGCCTTTAGATCAGCAGTCCAGCGTGGGCGGACTTCAGCAAAAACAGAAATATGGCCGGTGTTATCGCTTGCCTGTGCAGTCACATAGCTCACCACAGGCAGAACAACTTCATTTTCTCCGATGTCGACATCACTTGTGTCTTCCAGCGAAAGAACATAGGTACCGACAGTTCCCAGTAGCACCAATGCTGCTGACAACCACACAATCCGTTTGGACATTCAGTGCTCCTGAGCAATACGTTTCATAGAGGCAAGTTTCAGAGTTTGGTGAAGGCCTACGGAATGCCCGATTATCGCTGAGTGAATGCCTCGTAATCATCTCTGATCTTGATTTGTGAGACGATTGTGTATCATAATGAATATATGTGAGACAAGTACGTCTCATAAAATGAGGGTAAAATAGTGTTGCGTGATAAAAGGGCTGTTAAGTCCCGCAGGGCCCTGATCGAAGCCGGGTTGGCTGAATTGCCAGAAAATCCAATGGCTTCACTAACGGAAATCGCAGAGATAGCCGGGATTGGTCGCGCCACGCTGTACCGACACTTTGCCTCTCGGGAAGCGTTGATTGAAGAAGTCCTGAAGGTCAGCTTTGAGGACATTATTCAGGCGCTGACGCCTATGGAGAAAGAAGGTCTTCGCGGGAAACAAGCGATGATGCGGGCTGTTGAGCTGATGCTTCCACTCGCGGACCGGTTGCGTTTTCTCTCCTCTTTCTGGCTGGATGGGGAGCGTGTGCTGAGTAAGGATCCACGCTATGCCTTTATGGAAAAAGAAACAATCATCACGGTTGAGCAAGCCAAAGAAGACGGCGATATTCGCAAGGAGCTGCCAACGCGGTGGGTGATGAACACCTACGATGCGCTCATCTTCTCAGCATGGGATATGATCGTGAAAGAAAAGGCGGATATCCATGAGGTCACGGCTTTGCTTATGACGACCTTCTTTGACGGTGTTGGACCAAAACCCTCCAAAACTCAGGAGTGATCAAGCCGCGCATCGCGTTGTGGCGCGCGTTTGAAAGGGCCGGTGGCCGTTGCAATCAGCTGATCATTCTCGTCAAACAACTCCGCCTCGGCAAAGAGTGTTGATTTGCCGCCTCCAGTTACTTTGCCTTTTGCAACTAATCGTTTGCAGATGGCTGGCGCGAGGAAGTTGACGGTGAGAGACAGCGTTACGAACGGTTGTTTACCTGTGGGATCCACCGTTGCACTGCAAGATCCACCGCAGGCATTATCCAACAACATGGTCACAATCGCCCCATGTACCACTCCACTGCGATTGGCAAACCGGGCATCAATATCCAACGCACAGATTGCCGTGCCTTCCTTTGGGAAAAGCTCCAGCTCATATCCGATAAACCGCTGAAATTCGGTCTCATCGCGAATGGATATGGAATTGTCGGTGTTGGATGAGTATGTCACGGCTGCCTAGCCCCTCCCACAGGTGCAAGGCATATCAATAACTTACTACTCCCAAGAAATCCATTTGGCCTTCTGGCTACGGTGTCAGCATTTCCATGCGCTTGTGGAATGCGTTCCAGTTACGGGTGAAGCCGATCAGGGAGTAATTGAGAGCCAGCTGCTTCCGGTCACCTGCCTTGCGCACGAGGATCGACATCTTGTCTCCCCGCTTCAGAAAATCCACCACCGTCTGGTTTGCAGTAAAGGCAGCTTCGCAGCCATCAGGATTGCAGGTGATCAGCTTGGCTTGAATGATCGCGGCTTCGTCAATGCCAATGTTGATGCCACTTGGGATGTGAATACCGAGGGGTAGCTTCAAAATGCCTGCATACGTGGTGGCGTTGAGTTTGCGAAACGCGATGTTGTTAAACAAGGTTCCGTTTTGAAGCCGGATCTCCGCGTACATCTGGCATTGTTGTCGGCTGCATTGAACGGACCATTCTTCTTTTGCCTGAGCTGAGGAAGGTGCGAGAACACCCCCGCCATGGAAAACCATGGCGAAGGCAACGAAGAAAAATGAAAGAAGTCGGCTCATGTGCCTCTCCTTGAAAACTTAGAATGAGAAACCGAGACCCGCGCCAGCGGCGACGTTGTCGTCAAAGTCGGTTGCGACGGAGGCGGTGATCGCCATGTTGTCCATTGGCATGAAGGCAGCTTTCATAGAACCTGCAGACTTGCCTTTGAAGTGACCGAAACCACCGGATAGAGACAGGCCGTTGTAACCGCCCTGAATGATCGGTGCGTTGGCAATTGCGATTGCCATGGCAACACCGGACTGCAGCTCATCAACGTCCTCTTCCAATGAAACGATGCGGGAGCTGTTGTCAGAAATAGCTGCGCTGTTGGCAGTAATACGCTCAGCATTGCTGTTGACTGCTGCCACAACACTGTTACGGGCTGTGCCAGTAAAGGTAGAGTTCAGATCAGCCAGAGAGCCAACCTTCTCGTTCAGCTTAGTCACAGCCGAAACGACGGTGGTATCTGCCGGAGTTGGTGCCTGCAGATCGCTTGGCAGTGTGCTGATGTCGCCAATCTTAGCATCTACCGCGTTGAAGGATGCCAGAATGCCATTCGCCAGACCTTCGCCGCTTTCCAATGCCTGAGCCGTTGCGCGGCCAGATGCATTGGCGCCATTGGCCGTGGTGAAGGTGCTGTAGTTCTCGTGTGGCAACTGCTCCGCCGCGTAGTTGTCTACTGCAGTATCAAGCGTACCCAGGTCTGCCGCCATATTTGCAGGCAGAGCGCCGCTCGTGAAATCACCCGCCACTGGATCTGTTGGAGCATCCATGGTGATCTCTTCGCCAGCAGCTGCTTTTGCCTCAACGTGGTCCAGATAGGCTTTCCACTCGGTTTTGGCTGTTGTGCCATCTTTGAGCGCAGCCTCAATATCGCGGACTTCCTCCAAAGGCGTGCCTGTGTTGTTCTTCAGCGGATCTTTAACACCATCAGAGATTGCCGCAGGTGCTGTTGTCTGCACTGTTCCAAACAGGGTCTGAAAGTCGGAAATAGTTTGGCTGTTACTAGCAATATCTGCAGCGTTACCTTTGATTTCATTTGCGAAAATGCGATCAACGTCTGCGCTGTCGGCAATGCCGGTTAGCGATGCCTCATCAAAAGCTGTTGTAGCGTTGTCTGACGAGCCTGTGTAATGAGTGACCACATTGCTGCCATCTGTGGTGATAGTAATTGTGCCTGCGTGTGCCATGCCTGCACTCGCCAGCAAGGCGACCAAAGCACATGAATATTTGAGATGAGTCATAGTATAAACCCTGTTTTAAACAATAGAAACTGAGCTAAATACTGCTGCCGGGAACTGTGTAATTGGCATGCAGAAATTGTTCTGTCGCATCAGGCGAGCAGTTGTTTGTATGCAATTTGTGTTTGTGTGAAAGAAGCCCGTGATCAATTGGCTTCATCATGTGCTTACTTATATTCTCTGGGACTCTCGAAGAATATTAGTGAAACTGAGCCCGTAATATTTAAAGGGATTATATTTGAGGAATAAGAAGCCCGAGATATCTGGGTTTTTATTGGCGTGATCCTGCAGGAATTGTCTGCAGGCCAGTGCGTTCCCTCTTTTCTGGTCCGCCTGAATCTAGGGGGTATAGCTGACAATAACTAAGGGAAGCAGGTTCGGGTCCCTGGCATTGCGCGTAAAAAGGCAAATAAAAACCCCGCCTCATAAAGAGACGGGGCTTTTTGAGTGTGCGAGCGCCACATGAACATGTGCCCTATGTGGGGCCTATTATTATTTTTGTTCGTTCTTATTGTTTTTATTTGGCTCTAAATGGCTTCACCTATGGCAAAGCCGCTTAGATTAGTCGCTCGCAGGAAAATTTTTCTGCACGTTGTCCAGATCGAGGACGGTTGGCAGAGAGGCCTCGTTGCCGAGGAACTGAATGGCGTGTGCGGAAGCCGCACGAGCCAGTTTGAAATGGTCTTCCCAGGTTCCCTGAGGGTCCGCCAGGTAGCCGTAAACATAAGCGCCGTGGAAGGTATCACCCGCACCGTTGGTGTCGATGACGCGTTCTTTTGGCACTTTCAGAGCTGGCAGACGCTTGATCGGGCACTTGTCTTCGTACCACAGCAGGCCTTTTTCGCCCTGAGTGACACCGCCGACCTTCACGCCTTTGGCACGCAGGTATTCCAGTGTGTCTTCCGGGGATTTTTCCAGCTGTTCACAGAACAACTCAGAAACGATGGCTACATCAATGTAGTCGAGCAGTTCCTCGGTGTTCTCACGAACAGCACCACCATCCAGAGACGTCAGGATGCCATGCTTGCGGCACAACTTTGCGTAATGCAGAGCAGCGTGTGGGATGTGACCGTCTACGTGCAGCGCCTGGCAACCTGCGAGGTTAAGTTCAGGAACCGGATGCAGGAAGTCATTGTCGCGACAGCGTACGATGGCACGTTTGCCGTCCTTAGGCATGATGAAGGAGAGGGAGCTTTCCTTTACCTTAGCGCCGTGGATCGGAATGGAATACTTGGCCGCCATATCGCGGAACATGCGAGACAGCCAGTCGTCTGCCATGGAGCACAGCAGGTCAGGTGAGATGCCCAGCTTTGCGCAGACGAAAGCCGCGGTGACAGCGTTGCCACCAAAGCTGACAGCGTAATCCTGCGCAATTGCCTTCTCATCACCTTCCGGCATGGTCTCTGACAAAAAGGTCACGTCAATATAGGACTGGCCAATAAATAGCGCTTTCATCCTGTACTCCATTAAAATCCAGGCCACACCCCCAACGTGTGGCCTGTGAGGTCATTCTTACTGCGCCAGGGATTTACCTGTGCTGCGAAGGTCTTCAAAGGCTTCTGTCAAACGAGTGACAATTCCTTTTTCACCTTCACGCAGCAATTTGCGCGGATCGTAGACCTTCTTATAAGGGACACCGGTCTCTGGGTCGATCTGGTGTTTGAACGCATTTGGCGTTTCGAACACATAAGCGCCCGCCTGTTCGGAGAATGCGAACTGGGTATCGGTGTCGATGTTCATTTTGAACACACCGTAGCCCAGGCTTTCTGCGATTTTTGCTTTTTCAGAGCCGGAACCACCGTGGAACACGAGTGGCAGTGGGTTTTCACCCAGATCGTGGGTTTCGCGAACCAGTTTCTGGCTTTCACGAAGAATCTCAGGGCGCAGCTTCACGTTGCCTGGTTTGTAAACGCCGTGCACGTTGCCGAAGGATGCTGCCACAGAGAAGTGACCCAGTGGGTCGAGGCGGTTGTACGCTTCCAGTACGTCTTCTGGCTGGGTGTACAGTTTCGGGTTGTCAGATCCGATGTCGTCGTCGGAGCCAACGCCGTCTTCTTCACCACCGGTGCAGCCGAGTTCGATCTCAAGGCTCATCTGCAGTGGAGCCATACGCTTCAGCAGGCGCTCACTTTCAGACAGGTTGTCTTCCAGAGTTTCCTCGGAAAGGTCCAGCATGTGAGAAGTAAAGAGTGGACGGCCATTTGCACGGAAGTAGTCTTCACCGTGCGAGATAAGAGCTTCCAGCCAAGGCACCAGCTTACGGTTTGCGTGGTCTGTGTGGAGCACTACGCAAACACCGTAGTGTTTTGCCAGCAGGTGCACGTGTTGGGCTGCGGAAACCGCGCCAAGAACACGGGCCTGGAAGCTATCCGGCATGGCTGCTCCAGCATAGAACTGTGCGCCGCCGTTTGAGAGCTGTACGATTACGTCGGATTTGTTGGCTGCTGCAGCTTCGAGCACTGCGTTGATTGAGTTGGAGCCAACTACGTTTACTGCTGGAAGAGCGTACTGCCCTTCACGTGCTGCCTGAATGAGGGTTTTGTATTCTTCGCCAAAAATGACGCCTGGACGCAGCTTCGTCACCTTAAAGGTCTCCCGATCGCATGTTGAGTGAGTAAAAAGCGAAGCCCGGGAGGAGGGAACGCTGTCTAAAACAGCAGGGAACGGACTTCGCTTTTACTCATGTGGTTCGGTTGTTACGTACCAGCTAAAAGGGGGTATAGCTGGCAGTAAGGCCCCGAATTAGGTTTGCCGAGGGTGGCGGCAAACCTTGCAGGTGAAAAACTTTTCACCGGGTGCAAAAAGATTTGAAGGGAAAGTGCATCGAAACGCGTTGGAATGAAATAAGTAGGAATACGTAGCTGATGCAATCGCACGAAAGCGTGGTTTGACCACGTTATAACGATTTAAAGTTCCCTCAAATGACAAATCACAAACTAACTGAGGGGAACGTGCGGGTTAGTTGCAATATTATGAGTACCAAAGCGCTTTTGCGAGACATATATCAGTATTACCTCGAGTAATAGGTATTGAACCCCATGACAGATTGTCGCCGAATATTGTGCGCTTAAGGGGAAAACCCGGGTGATTTTTCGGTTTTGCAGGCATTTTGCCGGGACACTACAGAAAAACCACCCGAATTGACGATTAGGTCAACTTGGTGAGTCGCTTACTTTACTCGTTTAAACGACTCGTATTCTCCGCGTGTCTGCAAAGATAATGTGACAGGGCTGTTAGTTCTGTTGCGCCAGAACCAGCCATGGTTGCCATCAAATGCTGCTGTAATCTGTCCTTCATCTTGTGGCACACCGCGCCCTTTCACGTAGGAGATGGAGCGGCCTCCACCATCGCCGTGTGTGTCGAAGTTCAATGTGCCTCCGTTTGCCGTCCAGCGAAACGCTGCGCTCTTGCCTGCTTTCATCACCAGCTTCACCTCAACACCCTGACCGGGATCAAGTTGAATGGTGGTCTGATCGTTTTTGATGGCAGGTGTTGGGGCAACGGGTTGAGGCGCGGGTACCGCAGCAACAGTTTTCGCTGGTGCTACGGCTTTTGCCTCAACTTGGCGGGACGTGGCAGTCACACGTTCGCGCAACTGCTGTTTCAGCATCACCTCAGCCAGTTTACGTTCAATTTCGTCAACGCGGTTGGTCAGTTCCGGTGAAGTGGTTGCCACTGGTTGGGTGGAGGTTGTCGATGCAGGAGCTGCAGTCGCAGCTGCATCGGCTGCACTTTCCTCTGCCAGCTGGGTTTTGATCTCACCCATCTCTGTCAGGCCCAGAATACGGCCCATGCCGGTGGCATCTATTCCGTATTCAGAGGGTAGGATAACTACGACAAGAAGGGCCAAAGCAGACAACGCTGCGATAATGGTGGAGCGTTTCAGCTGCGCGGAAGTTGGTAGCTCAGAGCGCTTTGGTGGAGTTGTATTATGCATAGTGCCTCACATTAAAAAGATAGAATGAGGCCCGTGAGCTGGTATCCTACCAACGCAAAGCCTGCCGTCATCATGGTGGTGTTCAGGGAATAGGCGTAGCGCCAGAAGGTCTGCGTGCGCCGCCAATAGCCCATGACAATGAGAATGCCGCTCAAGGCCAGTAACTGACCCAGCTCGACGCCCACATTAAAAGCGATGAGGTTGGGCACCAGACCATCCGGTGAGATCTCGTATTCGAGGATCTTGGTGGACAGCCCAAAGCCATGAAAGAACCCGAAGACCAGTGTGGTGAGGCGGGTGTTGGGCTGATACTTAAACCAGACCCGGAAGGCTCCCATATTATCAAGCGCTTTATAGACCACTGAGAAACCAATGATGGCGTCAATGATGTAGGCATTGATGCCAATGTTGAAGTAGACCCCGAGCAACATCGTGGTGGAGTGACCGATCGCAAACAAGCTCACATAAACGCCGATGTCTTTGGTCTTGTAGAGGAAGAACACGATCCCAAGCAGGAACAGGATGTGATCGTACCCCGTGACCATGTGCTTGGCCCCCAGATACATGAAGGGGATGATGTTGATCCCGGAGATCTCTTGAATATAGCCCTTGTCACCGGTCGCGATGCCATGGGCCGCTGCGGGCAAAGTGAGTGCCAGCAATAGGATGTAGGAAAGCAGCAGCAAACGCGCGGGCGTCCACCGCTCAGCGCCTGCGCGCTGAAGAGGAAATGTCATGGAAAATCCAACTGTAGTTTATAGGATTGGCGCTACAGAAGGAATGGTCGGGGAGGGCGTTCCAGCCGTGAGGAAAGGTCAAACCGCAGGTTTTTGACAGGCTGGGCGGCGGGCTTGCCAACCTCAGCGGAAATCAGAAGACGCGTGAAACCCGCTTCAGCGGGAGCTTCGTGAGAATGATCAGCAGAATTATGCCCGTGCAGGTGTCCGGAGACTTGCAAGGAATCTTCAAACCCGTCGTGGCTATGGCCTGCTTCTTGTTCATGCGTGTCCGCAACCACATGCTGCTGATAGGTGGTTTGCGCCAGTGCTGCCAGGTCATGTGATGGCGTGGAACGGCCCATGACGGAGAACACGAGCATCAAAACGATGCACGTGAGCAGGGCAGATCTCAGCAATGTCATTAGACGAAACGGCATGCAGCTGTCGCTCAACTCTCAAACAAGGAATGGCGCTGAATAGTCAGAGGACTATGGCAATACCATGGACCTTGGCGAAGAAAAAGACAGGAAACTCAAGTGCCTTGGAAAACCCCAGCCACTGCGATAGCTTACCGCTGTTTCCCGTATTAATCACCTAACTGACGTTGTATGCATAGGGAGTATTACTGACTCGCGCTTCAGTTCTTGTGTTTGGTGATGATGCAAGAGCGCATGTAGATGAGCGTGCAGGCCCTTCCTTATCTCTAGACGTCAGCCGGGATCCGATGAGCAAACCTAACATTCTGATATTTATGGTCGATCAGCTGAACGGAACTCTGTTTCCTGATGGCCCGGCTGATTGGCTCCACGCGCCGAACCTGAAGAAACTGGCGGAGCGCTCGACTCGTTTTAAAAATGCCTACACGGCGTCTCCGCTTTGTGCTCCGGGGCGGGCTTCGTTTATGTCAGGCCAGTTGCCGAGTGCGACTGGTGTTTATGATAATGCAGCAGAGTTTGCATCCTCCTTACCGACCTACGCGCATCACCTGCGCCGGGCGGGTTATCAGACTTGTTTGTCGGGTAAGATGCACTTTGTTGGCCCTGATCAGCTTCACGGGTTTGAAGAACGGTTGACCACTGACGTCTATCCGCCTGATTTTGGCTGGACGCCAGATTACCGCAAGCCCGGGGAGCGGATTGACTGGTGGTATCACAACATGGGGTCAGTGACTGGATCAGGTACTGCCGAGATCACCAATCAGCTGGAATATGATGATGAGGTTGCCTACCACGCCACGCGTAAGGTGTACGATCTGGCGCGGGGCAATGATGAGCGGCCATGGTGCCTGACGGTATCGTTCACCCATCCCCATGACCCTTATGTGGCACGGAAGAAATACTGGGATCTCTATGAGGACTGTGAGCATCTTCTGCCGCAGGTCCCTGCGATGCCTTACGAGGACCATGATGCGCATTCAAAGCGCATCTTTGATGCCAATGACTGGCGCTCCTTTGATATCAAAGAGGAAGATATCCGCCGGTCTCGCCGCGCATATTTCGCGAATATCTCTTACATTGACGACAAAATCGGCGAGGTCATGACCGCGCTGGAGAGCACGCGGCAAGAGGCGATTATCCTGTTCGTTTCGGATCATGGCGATATGCTGGGTGAGCGCGGTTTGTGGTTCAAGATGTCGTTCTTCGAAGGGTCAGCGCGTGTGCCGCTAATGATTTCAGCCCCACAAATGGAAGCTAGGTTGGTCACCACACCCGTCAGCAACATTGATGTGTGCCCGACTTTGTGTGACTTGGCTGGCATCAGTATGGCAGAGGTGATGCCGTGGACCACTGGAGAAACGCTGGTTGGACTGGGTCAGGGGGGAACGCGCACTTCTCCCGTTGCGATGGAATATGCTGCAGAAGCTTCTTATGCACCTATGGTGTCACTGCGAGAAGGCCATTGGAAGTTCAATAAATGCCTGTTGGATGAAGATCAGTTGTTCGATCTGGAAGCTGACCCGCATGAGCTTCACAATCTGGCTCAAAACCCTGAATATCAGAGGGTCACAGACGAGTTCCGTACAAAAGCCGCTGCGCGTTGGGATCTGGAGCGTTTTGATGAGGATGTCCGTGCCAGTCAGGCGCGCAGGTGGGTTGTGTATGAAGCGCTTCGTCAGGGCGGGCACTACCCTTGGGATTACCAGCCCCTGCAAAAAGCATCTGAACGCTACATGCGCAACCACATGGATCTGAATGTCCTGGAAGAAAGCCAGCGGTATCCGCGGGGGGAATGACTTCGGCGCTATCAAGCCGGCGCGAACATCCCCTGTAAAACGCTTCCCACACGATGAAAGTCTGGGTCCAGCTCGGTCTCCAGCGGGGCGATGACGAAATAAGCGCCTTTGCGTTGGTGAAAGCCGAAGGGGGCATAAAGGCGCTTGTTCTCAATCGCTTCTGTAACAAGAGGCCGGGGTGCGATTGTGGGGCCGAGGCTAGCTTCGGCTCCCTGAAGGACAAGGTACATCTCGTCGAAGTAGATTGTGTTGTCGGCTGGCTCCAGCGAAACGCCGCTTTCTTCCGCCCAACTTTCCCAGATGTGTGGTCTGTCTTTTGAGATCAGTCGGTTGTAGTGCGTAAGGGCGCGAGCAGGGTTATGTGTCTCTGGTGGAAGAAGCAAAGGGGAAATCACTAGACCAAACTCTTCATCAGCAAGCTTCAGAAGCGTATTGGGTACATCGGGTATTTCCTCAATGCGTAGGCTAAGGGAATAAGAGGCATCGACGGTGCCGCGATGAGTGTCATCTGCCACGAACTGCAACGGACGGTCGCCAATGGCTTCTTGAATGAGATGGGCATTCGGGATGATCACGCGCAGCAAACTGGTAGAGGGGGCCGCCAGTACGAAAGGTTTGCTTGCCAGATCATGAAAAAAACTCTGCTCGGCCTGCCTCAGCAAAGCAAAGGCGCTCCGTGTTTCCTGAAACAACTTTTCTCCGGCTGGCGTTGATAGGTTGCGGCGTGAAACGCGGGTGAACAACTTCGTTCCCAACTCGGCTTCCAGTGCTTTGATGTGTTTGCTGACAGCACCTTCCGTCACGCACAGTTCGTCCGCCGCTGCTGCTATGTTTCCGCATCTCACTGTCGTCTCAAAAGCTCTGAGAGAGGGGAGACGGCCCATTAGATTTACTTTCCTATCACTCAAGTCAGAATCCCAAATATTCGATTATCAAGAGGATTATAGCAGCCTAATACTCAACTAAGAAAGTATAGGAGGCAAATTTGGACAAACTTTGGATTGATACTGATACAGCATCGGATGATGCGGTTGCGCTGATGATTGTCATGTCGCTGGTGCCTGAAAGGATAGCAGGAATTAGCACGGTTGCTGGCAACGTGCCGGTGCACCTGTCCTCTCGCAATGCCTCCTATACTGCACGACTGTGTGAGTTTGAGACTGTCATTCATGAAGGCGCCGCCAGCCCGTTGTTAAGACCGCTTAAAACGGCTCAGTACATCCATGGTGAAGATGGTATGGGAGATATTGGATTGGACCTGGGAACGCCTAACTTATCTGGTGTTCCTGCAGCGGTTGCTCTGGTGGAAGCAGCTCGTATGAATAAAGGAGAGCTGGAGGTTGTCACGCTTGGCCCGCTGACCAACATTGCACTTGCTCTGAAGCTGGATCCTGATTTTGCGGGCAATATCGCCAAGTTGACCATCATGGGTGGTACTGGTGATTGCTACGGCAATGTTACGCCGGTCTCAGAATACAATATCTGGGCTGACCCGGAAGCCGCAGATATTGTGTTTCGCTCACCTATTCCTAAGGTCATGATTGGGTGGGATATCTCTCGGAAATATGCGAGTGTTTCTGACCAAGAAGCTGAGGAGCTGCTCGCTCTTGATACTGCGAAAGCTCGGGTTGCGGTTCATTCGCAAAAGGTGCTCCGTGCATTCTGCGCCTCCACATCAGGCGTGAATGGTTTTGATCTGCCAGACCCTATCGCATTGGCCGCTGCCATCAATCCTTATGTGATCACGGAGGCAAAGCCTTATGCGGTGAGTGTGGTTTGTCAGGACGGTTCTGCCAGAGGGTTGACCATCCTAAATGACAGGCATTGCCAGGACACACCAAAAACAACGAGAGTAGCGCAAACTGCAAACAGAACCGTGTTCTGGCAGATGCTGACGGAGGCTCTGAAATGAGCAGCAACTTGCTTTCCATGCCCAAGGTGGAGCTACATACGCATATTGATTGCAGCTTGGATTTTGGGACTGCCGCTCGTTTGAAGCCTGGTATGAGTTTTGAGGATTATCAGGAAGCTTTCATTGCACCGGAAAAATGCACAGACCTCTCACAGTTTCTTATGTGCATTGACCCCGCTTTGGTGTTGTTGCAAACAAAGCTTGCTCTGCAAATCAGTGTTGATGGAATGATCCGCCAGTTGGCTGCAGACCACGTTGTTTATGCAGAAATCCGCTTCGCACCGCACTTGCACACCCGTATTGGCTTGAGAACGGAAGAGGTCGTGGAGACAGTTCTTGGCCAGATGTTTGAAAGTAGTGAACGTGAGGGGATCTATTGCCGCCTGATTCTTTGCACTCTACGCCACTTCAACGAAGAGCAAAGCTTTGAGGTCGCAGATCTCGTTGCACGTTATCAAACGCAAGGTGTTGTGGCGTTAGACCTGGCGGCGGATGAGGCCAACTTTCCCCTTGATGAACATACCAATGCCTTCCGCCGGGCCAACACGCTGGGGCTGAATACAATCGCGCATGCGGGCGAAGCAAGTGGGGCTGACAGCGTGCTGGAAACGTTGGACAAGCTCTCCGTTAGCCGTATCGGGCATGGGGTGCGTTCGGTTGAAGATCCTCGGGTTTTGGAACGTTTGATAAAGGATGACATCCATTTGGAGGTCTGCCCCAGCTGCAATATTCAGACGGAGATCTTCCCACGGTTGAAGGACCACAGCCTCGCGCAGTTGAAAGATGCAGGTGTTAAACTCAGCCTCAATACAGATGCCCGGGCGACCACCAATGTTTCCCTTACTCAAGAATATGAGCGTGTGCAAAAAGCTCTCAACTGGACTGAGCAAGACCTGATCACAAGTTCTCAATTGGCCATCAAAGCCAGTTTTGCTCCAGACGACATCAAACGGAGCGTCCAGCAAAAGCTGGAGGCTTACACGGTGAAAGCTTAAGCTTCAGCCTCGCTGAGTTCCAGCATTTGCGTAGAAGCAAGTACCGCGTGTAGTTGCAGCAAGAGAAGCCCGAAGCAACTGATGGCGAAGACGAACCAGTAGTAGTTTGCTGCGGGGAACCCCACGATGAGCAGGGAGAGCAGGAAGCCGAAGAGGGTTCGCTGGATGTAGGTCAGGGAGCTGATGACGGAGAGGTAGCTGCCAAAAATATCTTTTTCAACCATGCTCATAATGTAGGTGTTGAAGGCAACACGCTCAGCTGATCCCATTGCGCCAAGGAGTCCCGCGCAGATCACAATAGTCGGGAAGTTCGGAAACAGGCTGATCGTGAGCAGTGCAAGACTGAAAATCGCCAGGCAGGCGCGCATGATCATTATGGCTGATCCGGTGGAAACGATCCGGCTGATGAGGAAGCCGGAGAGCGCTGCGCCTAAGCCATAGGAGATGGAGAGTTTTGCAAGGGCTGAGACATCCAGTTTGAGCACACCGCTTAGATAGATGGGGTGCACAATGTTGAGCATCATGACGGCAACGAATGTAATGTTGGCGCAAACCCCAAGCAGCACCAAGTCCTTTCGTTTGAGGATACTGCGGAAAACGGCGCGCGAGACGCGTGCGCGCGCTGGCCTTGCTTGCTGCGTGTATGGAATGAAGCACAGCAGAATTGCAGAGAGAAGCATCAGGCCGCCGTTCAGTTGCAGCAGGAACTGGAAGTCGCTGCTCTTGACGGCATAAATCATCAGCAAGCCCACGACAAAACTGGAAACCTGCATCTCCACTTGCATCCAGCCGTTTACTTTTCCGCGCTCATCTTCCGCAAAAACTTCCTGAATGAAGGCTGTCAGAGCGTTGTAAAAAAACAGAAAGAAAACCTGCGAGGCGAAGTAGAACACACTCAAACTGGCGACTTTAAGAAATGAATTGCCATAGGCGACGGATGCAATCTGTAAGACAATCGCCATCATCACGATGCAAACCATCAGGGTTGATCGTCGTGAAAATCTGTCCACCACTCTGCCGGAGACGGGTGCCAGAAAGATCAGTAAAGCAGTGGCATAGGTTGCTGTGAAGGCGAGAACTTTCTCACCACCAAGCGTCTCTGACAGTTCCCAGGGGACGACCGTTAGCGCGATCCCCATAGCAATGGATGCAATAAAATTCGAGAACGTTAAAACAACAAGCTTCATCTGAATATCCCCCCGGCTTCAATGGAGCATATTTAGAAAGTAAAAACTATCTTTATTTGATAAAATGATATCTCACACTAAAATATGACCCGAATAATTGTTCTATATTTCTCAATAGTAAGTGAGTTTGCGGACTGTTCAGCCTCAAGAAACCTATGGAGTCTATAGGCCCCTGTCCCTTATGCTGGATGTGTTGGGTTGAGGATATATCAAAATGGAACTTTGGATTCCGATCACCATTGCAGCGGCGTTTAGCCAGAACTTGCGTTCAGCGCTGCAAAAGCACCTAAAAGGTAAAATCGGAACCACCGGAGCCACGTTTATCCGCTTTGGCTTTGGTTTCCCCATCGCAGTGTTTTATCTTGCGGTGATCCTCAAGATAACTGGAGAGTCTGTTCCTGATGTGGGAACCACCTTCTACTGGGCTGCCGCGTTTGGCGGCTTAGCGCAGATTATTGCCACCTTCTTGCTCGTGCACCTGTTCTCCTATCGGAATTTTGCGGTCGGTACGGCGTATTCCAAGACAGAACCGGTTCAGGCCGCGTTGTTCGGCTTCATCTTGCTGGGAGAGCAATTAACACCGCTCGGCATGGGCGCGATTGCGTTGGGGATCATCGGTGTGTTGTTCATCAGCTTTGGCAAGCAACGTCCATCGGGTTCTATGGTGCTGTCTACGCTGGTTGGTAAGCCAGCGTTGATTGGCTTGGCGTCAGCTGCATTCTTTGGGGCATCGGCTGCGTTCTACCGCACAGCTTCACTCTCCGTTGAAGCCGACTCCTTCTTGCTGCAGGCGGCATTCACGCTGGTGTGTGTGACGGCCTTTCAGACCGTTGTCATGGGCAGTTGGATGACTGTGACATGTCCTGCAGAGTTACGCGCAGCGATACGAAACTGGCGCTTGTCAGGTTTGGTCGGGCTTGCGGGCATTGCCGGGTCCATCGGCTGGTTTACGGCAATGACGTTGCAGCAAGTGGCGTATGTGCGCGCGCTGGCTCAGATTGAGCTGGTGTTTACGCTGGCCGCATCCTGGATGTTCTTCCGTGAGAAGATCACACCGATTGAGCTGGCAGGGTGCGTGCTTGTTGCCCTTGGCGGCGTCGGTATTGTTATTGCTGCCAGCTAAGGCGTTTTAACTGCCTTTACGGCCAACAGCGTTGGTTGGCGTGCCCTTTTGGAAGCTTTCCATATGAGAGATCAGCTGATCCCAAAGGGTCTGCATGGCTTCTTCTGAAGCCCAGGCCACATGTGGAGTTACGATCACGTTTGGCCGCTCCAGAATGCTGAGCAGGGGATTATCCTCCTGCGGTGGTTCTGTGGTGAGCACGTCAAATCCTGCTGCCGCGATTTGCTGCTTGTCGAGCGCCTGAACCAGTGCAGCTTCATCCACCAGCCCGCCACGAGAAGTGTTAATGACGATTGGCTTTTGAGGCATTGCCTCGAACTCAGGCGTGGAGATGATACCGCGTGTTTCTGGAGTTAGCGGCGTGTGCAGGGAGATGACATCGCTGGTCGTGATCACCTCTTGCCAGGCGGTGTAGCCAACGCGGACCTCTGTCGCTCCCTTGCGCTCGGCAAATACAACGTCCATGCCCAGAGCTTCGCCAATGCGCGCGGTGCCCTTGCCCAATGTACCTGAGCCAATGATGCCCAGACGCGAGCCAGCCAAATCTTTGATTGGGTGGTTGAAGAAGCAGAATTTGCCTGACTTCTGCCATTCGCCGTTGATCACGTCTTCACGGTAACCCACCAGCGAACGACGAAGAGCGAAGATGAGAGCGAAAGCATGTTCCGGAACGGTGTTGACCGCGTAACCGCGCACGTTAGACACCACGATGCCCAGCTCGTCACAGGTTGCGATGTCCACCTTGTCGTAGCCTGTCGCTGCAATGCAGATCAGCTTCAGGTCTGGCAGTTGCTTCAGCACATCGGTGGAAAGAGGCACCTTGTTGGTGATGCAGATCTGAACCCCGTGCAGCTTCTCCAGCACTTCCTCAGGAGAGGTGTTGTCATATTCCACCCAGTCATGCGGAAAGGTTGGTTTGGAGATGTGGACGCTTGGTCCAATGGTGCTGCGGTCCAGAAAAGCAATCTTCATATGGTTACCCTGAAAATGTTGGAAGCAATGCGTCAAAGATGGAGGATGGTTCGGCGCTCTCATCATCCACGCCATTGCGGGCCTGCCCCCAATCGCTCAAGGCATTGAGAACCGGAATAAGCGAAAGGCCGTCTTTGGTCAGCGAATATTCCACGCGCACTGGCACTTCAGCAAACACCTCACGGCGGACGATGAAGTGCTCTTCCAGTTCTCTTAGAGAACGGGTGAGCATCCTGTCGGAGGCGCCGGGCATGAGCTTCTTCAACTCGGAAAAACGCTTGGAACCGGTTACGAGATGGTAGAGCAGGATCGGTTTCCACTTGCCGCCGATGATTGCTACGGTGGTGGCGACTGCTTCTATTGAGCCGATATGAGCTGCACTGTCACTTGTCATTTTTGCTTACACGCTTGTTCGTATCACTCGTCATGCGGGTATGGCGCACACTTACTGGTGCTATATCAGCTTTTAATCAAAATCAAACGAAGTTTCAGTGAGCTAGAGCTGAATAGACCTAGCCTAGCAGTTAGCCTTGCGTAAGGCTTGAGCCATCTCAAAACGCTCTGGACACGCCTTCAGGTTCCCGCCAATATCCATTGCTTCGTTTTATATGAATTGAGTTGGATGGTTCCTTGGCAAGATACCCGGAAATTTTTGTGCTTCGGCATGGTCAAACAGAATGGAACGTAGCGGGCAGATTTCAGGGGCACCAGAATTCTCCACTTACGGAGAAGGGCAAGGAGCAAGCTCTGCTGCAAAACAAGCTGCTCTCAGGTGTTGAAGCCCTGCCAGCCACTGCGTTCGTCAGCCCGCAGCTCCGCACGGTGCATACAGCACAGCTTGCTCTGGGGCCTCAGGTTGAGCAGAAGCTGGATGATCGACTGAAAGAAATCAACTTCGGCGCTTGGGAAGGGCTGACCAAGCAAGAAGTGAAAAATCTGGTCGGAGATGACTTCGAAAGCGGCCTCTGGCATTTTCAGAGCCCGCAGGGTGAAACCTTTGAGGCGATCTCAGGCCGCGTTCAGCACTTTCTGGAGGAGCTGACCGAGCCTGCCGTTGTTGTCACACACGGCATCACCTCCATCATCCTGCGTGGGCTCTATATGGGGCTCAACACACTGGAACTCCTGCAACTCCCCCGCAAACAAGGCTGCATCTATCACCTTTCCAACGGGTCTGAGCAGGTGCTGGAATAAAACCCAACTTATCAGAGAGCGTTATGCATAGCCGCAAAATCGAAGCTGTCGTGCTTGCTCTCCCAGTTCAGCGCTTGCTTTGCATAGCTGGGGTCGTAAACACGGTCGATTGACCCGGGCAGTGTCCAGTCTTGCGATTGGAATAGTTTTACAATCGCGGGGATCTCCGGGCGATAACGGCAGGTGCATCTATTTTTAGCTCGTCTGCGTCTTCGGGCAGGAAGGGCGTTTGGCCGGAGATGATGAAGCGGTCAAAATCGTTGCCGTCATCAGTAAGTGCAGCCACGTGCGCTGCGGCAACGTCTTGTTTGTCGATCCCGCGATGGAGACGATAGGCTGCCATAAGAGCAGGAGCCCCCGGAAAACAACGGGACATACGCAGGGCTCTCACCTTAAACTCACTGCTTGCCAGTGGAGCCAAACGGTCTTCTGCTTCAAGTTTGGTGCGGTGGTAGATCGTCCGCGGCTGGGGTGTTGTCTGCTCTGTAACCCAGGCTGCTGTGTCAGCAGGTGTACTGGCAAAACCATAAAGTGCTGTCGTGCTGGTGAAGATGAAGCGTTGAACACCCTCAGTCCGTGCCGCGCGTGCTAGGGCGACAGTGCTCTCAACGTTGATTTGATGAAACTCTTCCTCTGAGAACACATCCACATGTGGTGCATGGAGAGCGGCTGAGTGGATCACCGCGAACGCGCCCTGACAGAGGCGCTGCATCGTCTTTGCATCTGAGATGTCAGCAATGTGTGTTGTTGTTGGTGCAGCGACACGGTCTACGCCAACAACGCTGTAAAATGGCTTGAGAGCAGAGACGACCTCGCTGCCAATGCGACCAGAACTTCCTGTGACAATGACCTTCTGCATTTCTGGTGTTCCTGAAAGTTACCGCACCATCAAATAAGCACCGGAGATCAGCAGCATGGCGGCGAGGGCGCGGCTGAGGTCTATGGAGCGGATGGGCAGGTTGAAGAGACCGAAGTGATCGATGACCATACCAGCCATTAATTGCCCGACGATGATGAGCAGCACGGCAGAGGTTGCGCCCAACTTTGGCAGAGTCTGGGTGATGGTGAGGTAGAGGATCAGGCCAAAGACACCGCTGGCCAGCATGTACCATGGGATGGTGCGCCACTCGCTGATCTGCTCACCCTTGCGCGCAAATAATAGCGCGAGCGAAGCAATCAGGCCGCCTGCGTGGATGATGACGCTGGCAGCAGCTCCACCAACGCGCTGACCCATAATACCGCCCATAGGCGCTTGCAAGCCAACGGCGACACCGCCGAGCAGACCGATAAAGCAAATCGCGAGTAGTTCCAGCACAGATAGAGGTCCGATTCTTGTAGAGATTAGAGCAGCTAATCCCCTCTGTATCGGTCTCCACCTGCTCTGCCTATGCAGAAATGCTGATCAAACCCTATAGGTTCGCTAAACTGCCGAAGCGGGTTGCTTGCCTGTTTTCCACTCGGCCCGGCCTTGAAGGCTTGGTCAGATACCGGATATTGGACTTCCGGCGCTCCTGAACAGCTTTTATCTTCTTGCTCAGCTGAATGTGGACGAACTCCAGCAACAAACCAAAGGCCATCGCAAAGTAGACGTAGCCCTTGTTGATGTGGATCTCGAAGCCCTCAGCCATAAGAAGACCACCGAGTAGGACAAGGAACAGCAACGCCAACGCTTTCAGGCCCGGATGCTTTGTGACAAGCCGGTTGATTGCGCCTGCCGTCAACACCATGACAACAGCAGATGCCAGAATTGCTGCAACCATGATGGGCAGATCATCCGTCAGACCAACAGCGGTGATCACCGAATCCATGGAGAACACTGCGTCCATCGCCACGATCTGCAGCAACACAACCGTCAGGCCGTTTGCCAAGTGCGGTGCATGCTGGGTTTCAGTCACCACCAACAGGTGTTTCAACTCCGTCATGCTCTTTGCCAGCAGGAATGCACCGCCGCCAATAAGGATCAGGTCTCGACCGCTGATATCAACGGTGCTGACCTGAAACAGCGAGTAGGTGAGAGACATCACCCAGCTGATGGAGAACACAAGGCCTACACGGGCAAGCACGGCCAGACCGATACCGAGGTTTCGGGCAATAGCGCGTTGGTGTGCGGGAAGGCGTTCACACAGAACCGAGATGAAGACGACGTTATCGACGCCCAAAATCAGCTCTAGTCCGAACAAGGTCAGAAAGATTAGCCAAACCTGTGGCTCAAGGAGAAGCTCTATCATTGGTAAGGCTCCCTGATCAGAACCTCACCGGTGATCGGTCGACAACCAGAAGTGTCGTCCATTGTTTTTTGTACCTCGACAAAGGAAGATAGCCATATTATCCGCTGGCATCTTGGGGGGCTATCACCTTGTGCTTCACGCGCCAGCGGCAGGCATTTTAACGGAAATCCATTCACTCATAAATAAGTGTAAATACTTATTTTGTGGCATTTAATGTCTGGAAACCTTTCGTATAAATGGCAGAAATGCCTAAGATTTTTATGGATTCGGGGTGCTATGTCACATTGCGCAACCTGAGGTGAATCTGACTATGATGTATCTATAGTTTTTTAGAAATAGCTTTTTATGGAGGTAATTATGACTGCTCAGGAAACAAAGCTGCTTCTGGTATGCGGAAAGATTGCCTCTGGTAAATCCACTCTTCTCACACATTTGGTGAATGATCATCATGCTGTGCTGATCAGCGAAGATCATTGGAATGCAACACTCTTTCCCGATGAGTTAAACACGCTGGAGGATTACGTGAAGTATTCTGCCCGCGTGAAAAAGGCGCTCGGCCCGCACATTGTCGGGCTGCTTCAGCATGGTGTTTCTGTTGCGTTGGACTTTCAGGCGAACACTGTACGCGATCGCAAGTGGATGAAGAGCTTGTTTGAAGCAGCTAATGTCGCCCATGAGCTGCATTACCTCTCCGTGCCGGATGAGGTGTGCAAGGAACGTCTTTGGGTGCGCAATGAAGCTGGTGAACACCAGTTTACGGTCAGCGAAGCTCAGTTTGAGCAGTTTACCAAATACTTCCAAGCGCCCACCGTAGATGAAGGCTTCAACGTCATCTTGCACGACTTTCAGGCAGCCTGATGAAAAAGGCCCCTCGGCAAAGAGGGGCCAGTTTTGCAAAAGCCGTTGAGACAACAGTTTATGCTGCTTGGCGTTGTTGTAGGGTCGACTTTTACGTTGTCAGTAAAGCCTTAAGCCGTTGCTTCCAGCTGTTGTGGTTGAGTGGCCGGAGCCTTGCCCCAGCGCAGGGATGCTTCCGCAATGCGCTTGCCAAAGGATTCTGCCGTGCGATGATCTGCATTTGGTGGCGCCACATCTGGCCCTTCATCCACGTTAGCTTGTGCCATCATGCCCAGATAAGAGCCGAGGCGGTTGATGTCTTCAACGGAGCCTGCACTGGAGTTATTGCCTGCCATATCGTTGGCGCCAACCCAAATCATACCCTGCTGAGCTGCAAAGACAGACATCTGCACGAGAGTAGTCATCTTATCGCCAGACTGTGAAGCGGATACAGTGAAGCCAGCCGCCAGCTTATTTTGCCAACCACGGTCAAACCAGACCTTGGAGGTTTCATCCATAAACATCTTAAAGGGACCGCTGACAGAGCCCAGATAGGTTGGTGAACCGAAAATGATGGCATCGGCGTTGTTCAGAATGGCAAAGTCTCCGTTTAAGCCAGTGACATCGACCAGCACACCATCCGCGTTTTCAATTGAATTGATGCCATTGACGACAGACTTGGCCAGCGTCTCGGTATGACCAAAGCCGGAGTGGTAAGCAACAGCGACAGAAACTCTCTTATCCTGCATATTTTGTTCCTTTGAAATTGAGAGTATGCGTTCTGCCGAAACATGAGGGGCTGGCTTAATGAATACAAATGCATTAATTCAATAAGAATCATGCAGAAAATGAATTACTTGGGTCTTGATGGCCGCGCCCTGATGATGTTGAAGCTGATCCATGAGTGCGGATCGGTGACGCAAGCTGCCCAAATGCTGGGCGTGAACCAGTCTACCGTCAGCCATGGATTGGAGCGGGTACGGGGACTTTTGGGAGACCCGCTGTTCGTCAAAGCAGGCCGCAACGTGGTGCCAACCGAGCGCATGGATGCTCTGATGCCCATGGTCGAAGACCTGCTGCAAACGCTGGCGTTGATCGGTGAGCCCGCCAGCTTTGACCCCTCTACAGCAACCAACCGCTTCGTGATCGATTGTCGTGATGAGGACCACAATCTGCTGATCCCTTCGGTGATCAAGCGCTTACGGCAGGATGCCCCCGGTGTGACCCTGCGCTGCCGCCTGTCTCATCGGCATGAGGTCGCGTCACTGGTGGATGGTGAGGCCGATCTGCTGTTCACCCCGTTGCCACCGCCAGACTCGCATGAATTTGTGGCACAAACGCTGTTCAAAGACGAGTTCGTGGTGTTCTACGATCCCAAAACCCGAGGAGCACCGGACACGTTGGAAAAGTATGTGGCCGCACCTCATGCCAACATGCTGGTGACTGCTGACGAAGTAACATTCATAGATCGTGCATTGGCTGAATTAGGTCACAAACGCCAGACGGTCTATTCCGCCCCCAGCTTCAACGCCCTTGCTGCCACGTTGCCGGGTACAGACCTGATCGCCACCATGCCCCGCAAATTGATCTGCGCCGGTGTAAAATCCGGCCTCGCTTCTTGCAAATGTCCGGTGCCGGTTGTCGATGTCGGCATCAACGCCATCTGGCACATCCGCAACCGAACCTCCCCCGCCCACAAATGGTTCCGAGACCTCATTGTGTCAGAAGCTCAGGCGCAGTTTGGAAGCTAAACGCTCCCGCTGTTCTGCTGAAATGCGCCCGAACCAACCGCGAGGCATTTTGGGGGAAGCTGCTCAACGTAAGCATGGCCCTGCTTTTGATCGCCAGCATGGCGCCCGTGTTGCTGATGAATTAAAACAGACTTGCCTGCCTGAGAGATAGAGTGATTGACATGACCTTGACCACGATTGGTTTTACCAAAACAACAGCAGAGAACTTCTTTGGCCGTTTGCAAAGTGCGGGTGTGAAGAAGGTGATTGATGTAAGGCTCAATAACACCTCTCAACTGGCAGGTTTTGCAAAGTCCAATGATCTGGCCTTCTTTCTGGAAGTTATCGGCGGCATCGGTTACGAGCACGAACCCTTACTGGCTCCGGATCATGATATGTTCAAAGCCTTCAAGAAAGAGAAGGGCGACTGGACTATCTTCAAAGACCGCTTCATGGGGTTGCTTTCTGAGCGCAAGGTGGAGAGTAAGTTCAATGCAGATATGTTTGAAGACGCCTGCCTCCTCTGCTCCGAACACCTCCCCCACGAATGCCACCGCTCCCTCGTCGCCAACTACCTCAACAGCCGCTGGGGCGGAGCGCTGAAGGTGACGCACCTTTGACTTAGGGGTAGTTGGTCGGTTTCAGATTTCGTAAGAGTACTAGGCAACCCAGTAGTCAGAGAATCGATTTCTGCTAATTGCGACCGATGAGAAATATTTATCCAAAACTCCAAAAATAAAACTTGATTATATTACTCATGTTTTATAGGTAGAGGGCAGCCGCAAGCCAATACCTCTTTCTATAAACATCGGTAAAATAATGAAGTTCTCTCCGAGGCCGGAGCAGGCTTGCAGCACCTTTGTGCTTGTTGCCTGCGCCCTTACGCTATCTGTGCAATCTGCTCAAGCTCAATCCAATAAATCGAAAGAAAGCGAAGACGTAGACGCGCTGGATCCAATCGTGGTGACTGGGTCTACGGACAACAAAGACACTATTGCGCAGTCCGAAATCACAAGTGACCTGATTGACCGCACTCAGTCTGCGACGATTCCTGGCTTGCTCTCCAGCCTCCCTGGTATTGAGTTGATCGGTAACAGCCGCGTTCTGGGGCAATCCATCAACATGATGGCTTTTGGCGACACTGAAGATATTGAAATCACCATTGATGGCGCTCAAAAGTCCTTTGAGAAGTACCAGCAGGGATCGGTCTTTATCGACCCTGAACTGCTTAAGGTCATCGATATCACCAAGGGTACTTTTTCCGCCGAAAAGTATGGTGCATTCGGAGGCTCTGTTGAGATGACAACTAAGAGCGCTTCGGACATGTTGCGTGATGGCCAGTCGTATGGTGCTTTTGCGAAGGTCGGCTTTGCTTCCAACGGCAATGAGCTCGTCAAATCAGCTGCCACCTATGCCCGCTCAGAGGAGCAAGGCTTTGAAGTTTTGGTCGCTGGAACACACCGCACTAACGATGACTACTCAGTTGCAGGGAATGACGAAGATCTGACTCTTTCTGCGGGCAGCATGTTGACAGGGCATTTCAAAGCAAGCCTGGAGCGTGAAGATCATTTCTTCGAGCTGAGCGGCATACATTCTTACAGTGATGACTACAAACCGTGGGCCGCCAGACGTGGTTTGATAACGGCTTCACAGTGGTCTTTGAATAAGTATGGCTCTTTGGAGGAATACCTGAAAACTCAGGCTGTTGACCGTGAGATGAAGGATACTTCACTGAGTGGGACTTATGAATACAACCCAGACAGCGATCTTATTGATTTGGCATTCAAGGCTTCTTATTCCAAGACAGCCCAACATGACACGCGCCGGGTTCCGCTCTCTGATCCTGACTATAGTGCAGGCCTTTATGTTGGTGGTGATGATAGCACGCTAGACTATTCCATTTACAAACTGGACCTCCAAAACACCTCTGCTTTTAATTGGGGTGAATTTGAAAATACGCTGAAATATGGCGTGCAAATGCGCCACGAAATTCGCGATAGTATGGCTTTTAAGAAGAGTTATGTCGGGCGGCCTGAGTACAATAATGGACACTTGCAGCCTTATAACATTCCAAGTGGAACGCAGACAATTTGGTCCGCTTGGGGTGAATACACGATTGGCTTTGCTGGATTGGAGCTGACGCCAGGGCTGCGTTACGACTACATTCACTCTAAAGGTGAAGCCAATCTTGCTTCTAAATATAACAATCCTGAGATGAACCACGACTATGGTACGGTAGAGCGCTTTGGCTTTTCTCCAAGCATTAGTGCAGTTTATTCTCTGACACCAAACATTAAGCTCTTTGGTGATTATGCTTATAAGTTACGCGCGCCCTTGGTTGATGAATTCTATGACGTAGGTAGCATTCGCGCGACGGCCACTCAGTTACAAAATGAGAGAGTGTCTGCCAAGCGCATTGGTGTTGCGTCGACCTACAAGAACGTGCTGATGCAGAATGATACGATCACTGGTCGTATGGCGATATACCGTAATGACGTCTCCAACAATATCTATCGATTGTTGAGTGAGAACTCGAGAAGCTATGACGCTCCTGCGCCAACATACGGCAATCTTGCTGGCTATTATACGCAGGGCTTTGAAGCTGAACTGTATTATGACAGTGAGCGGTTCTTCGGCAGCATTGCGTATTCCAGAATGCAGGGTAAGCATGATGGGACACTTAAAGATGTCAATGCAACGACGGACCAGTATGTGTCTGAAGTTGCTCCAACAAAGTTGATCGTTAGCCTAGGTTACAAGGTGCCAGAGGCGGATATCACATTTGGTTGGAAAGGTCGCTTTGTTGATGCTCAGGACCGAGTGCCAGACAACTACACCAGCCTTTATAGCCCGAGTAAAGGCTATGCGGTCCATGATGTGTTTCTGACATGGACTCCAAAAGAGGGGCGTTTTGAGGGATTGGAGGCCCGTGCTTCCATTGAGAATATGTTCAACAAGAACTACCGCCCTTACTTTGCTGATGGAGCCGCGCCTGAGAAGGGCGTCAACTTCAAAAGCTCAGTGAGTTACAAGTTCTAAGCGTTTCGAGAGCGGAGGTGATGAGCCTCCGCTTTTTGCTTCACCTTCACACCCCCACCGTCTCCCCCAATACAACCTCCCTCGTCACCCCAACATTCTCTAAAAATGCCGTGTCGTGGCTGACTATGAGGAGGGCGCCGTTGTAGGTGGTGAGGGCGGATTCGATGGCCTCAATGGCCGTGAGGTCCAGGTGGTTGGTGGGTTCGTCCAGGATGAGCAGTTTGGGGGGCTGGGCTGCGCCGAGTACGCAGGCGAGGCCGGCGCGCAGCATCATGCCACCGCTGAGGGTTTGGACCTGCTGTGTGGAGGCATCTCCGCGGAAAAGAAAACGGGCGAGGATAGCACGGCAAGTGTTTTCATCCTGCTCCGGGTTCAACACGCGGAAGTTTTCCAGCACCGACAGGTCTGGGTTCAACAGGCTGACACTTTGGTCCAGCACGCGTGCAGAGGGGTGCAGCTGGCAAGTGCCGGACAGGGGCGGGAGCTTACCCGTTATCGTCTTCAGCAGCGTTGTTTTGCCAGACCCATTCGCGCCTTTGATGGCGATGCGTTCTGGTCCTGTTATCACGAGTGAAAAATTGCGGAGCAAGGGCTGGTTTTTGTCATAGCCAACACTCAGTCCGTTGGCTGCCAGCACCCGTTGACCGTTTGCAATGCCAGAGGAAGCGATGCTGATGCTCAGCTGTTCCAGCACCTCGATCTTCTCGCGGGCGGCTTTGGAACTTTGCTCTGCCTCCTCGCGCATTCGAGATGCAAGATTGGCGTTTTCTCCAAGGCTGTTTTCAGCTTTGTTGCGCATGGCGTTGAGGAGGATTTTGGGCTGGTCGCGTTTGGCACGCGCACGGTGGCCTGCACCATCCTTACGGGCTTTGCGCTCAGTGACACTCTGAATCTTGCGGTTAAGGTCGCCAATGCGCTTTTCAGCAGATGCCAGATCTTGTTCAGCAGCAGCCAGTTCCAATGCTTTTTGCGCCTTGTAGAAGCTGTAGTTGCCGCCAAACACTGAGGCTCCCAGTGTGGTCAGCTCAACGATGCAATCCATCTGCTCCAGCAAGGCACGGTCATGGCTGACGATGATCGCACCTTTGCGCCACTTGGCGAGGAAGGTGCCAAGCGCGTCCCGCCCATCCGCATCCAGATTGTTGGTTGGCTCATCCAGCAGCAGAAAGTCAGAATCGTGAAACTGAAGTGCCGCCAACCTACAGCGTGTGATCTGCCCGCCGGAGAGAGTGGAAAGCGGATGGTCAGCGGAGATTTCCAGCCCCATGTGAGCAAGCGCTGCTTCCATACGACTTTCCAGCGTCCAATCGGCTTGAGCTAGTTCGTCCATGCTGGCCGTCCCGGCTTCAGCTTTTTGCAGAATATGCAGGGCTTTGGTGATGCCAAACAGATCTGCGAGTGTTTCCTGAGGTCCGCTTTGCAGCCGCTGCTTTAACAGGCTTATGGAACCTTGCACGGAGACAGAACCGGACGCAGGTGTAAGCGCACCGCTGATGAGGTTCAGCAGGGTTGTTTTGCCTGTGCCGTTGCGGCCAATCAGGCCGGTGCGGTGTGCAGCAAACTGAAGATTAAGATCAGAAAAAAGGGCCGTACCGTCAGGAAGCGCCCAAGACAGGTGATTGAGTGAGATAGACAAAGGCATGGTGATGAACTTTCACAGAAACAGGGCAGGTCGAATGGGTTGTCCTGTTCTTGTTCATCGCTTTATCTCCTCGCGTTTTGATCGGCCCAGAGACTATGCGGATTGCACGGGAAGTCAAGGCACATGCGGCCTCATTATCAGCGCCCCCCATCCTGTGTTGCTTTTGCCTCACTTCGTTGTGCGCTTAGGGCTAGCAATAGAAGGAGAGAGATGAGGAGCACTGCAGCACCGGGAATGACGGAGGCGCTGGAGAGGCTGAGAGTGGTGATCAGAGCTCCCGTTATCAGGCTGCCAAGCGGCGCGCCGCCTTCATCACCCAGATACATGACGCTGAGCACGCGGGATTTGTGGGTTGAGGGCGCTTGTTCCTGCAAGATGGTGCGGCTCATGTTGAGGCAGATGCCGCCGCCGATGCCCCAAAAGAAGATGCTGCCAAGAAAAGCCCAATAGGGCGGGGAGATAGCCCAGAAAAGCAGAGCAAAACCGCCCATGCTGTAGCCTGCGACAAGCAATGGAACTGGATTTCTGATCGCTCCCAGTTTGAGCAGTATGCCACTGGAACAGGCCCCGCCCACCATGAAGACAGCAAAGGCCAGCGCAAAGTCAAACCCTGTGGCTTGATAGGTGTCCCGCAAAATAAGCGGCACGAGGACAGCATAGGGGCCGCCCAATATGAGGCCCGCCGAACTCATTAGTAACACAGGCAATCTCAGAGTTTTGGAAGACAGCACCAAAGCCAGACCCGCACGAATTTCACTGAGGATGCTGGGTCTGTCTTTGACTGCAAGCGCTGGCGTGTCTGGCAGATGCAGGCTTGTTGCAATACCAGCCAGAAAGAGCGCGCCGGAGATGCCGAGCAGCGGCGCAACACCAACCCATTCCACACTGCTGGCGAGCAAGAACCCTGCCAGCGTAACGAGATAGAGCATGCCAACGGAAAGCGTCACGCCGCGCCGGATACGCATGGAGGAGATGTGGTTGAGCATGCCGTCCAGTGTGGGCTGTACGAATGCCAGTGTGGTGCCGGAGAGCAGTGCGAAGAGGATCAGGTTTTCAAACCCGACAGAACCGAAATGAAGCAACATGGTCAACGCCACAACGGGGATCGCATTGGCGATGTGTAGCAAAACGAGTAGCTTGCGCTTGTTCAGGCGATCGGCAAGGGCCCCGGCAAACAACAGCACAAGCAAGTTGGGCAACATAGAGGCTGTCATGGCATAGCTGACCCGTTCCGGGCTCTCAGCGAGGTAGACAGTTACGAGGTAGGGAAACAGGACACCGAGCATAGCGCGGGGAAATTGAAAACTGGTGAGGCAAAGTTGATAAAACAGAATCAGCCGTGAAACAGTCATCGATAAAATCTCTGAAGCAATCTTTGAAGATTATCGGTAGATCATGGTCCTGTCTGCAAAACGCAGCGTTTCTGCGAAATAAAGCGCACCTGTTGCCTGTACAGCACGCATTTTCGTGAAGATTGGCGCTCTGCCGTATCCTTGGAGGACAGAGCGCCGTAATCCCTTCTCAAGAATGGGCTTTAGACGCTGGATTCCACGGCAATCGTGAAGTTCGGCGGGATTACGTCTGTGCGAAGGTGTTTGATCTCCTGATACTCAGGAGAGTTCCAGAATGTCATGAGCGCGTCCATGCTCGGGAACCGGAAGAGTGTCAGCTGTGCATTGGTGTTCCAGGCGCCTTCCAAATGCTCGAAAGGTTGATCTGGTCCGCCAAACACGATGCATTCTCCACCAGCAGCTTCAATAAGAGGAACGGCTTTTTCGCCGTATGCGTCGATAGAGCCATGCCCTTCTGGCATGAAGCTGCTGGCAACAAGGTAGGCGACTTTTGGTTCACTCATGTCAGTACTCCAGTTTTGTCAGGTGAGGCAAAAGCACAGAATTGCGCCATTTTGGGGGGAACAGCCTCAGCCCGCTTGTGATGAGATGACACTCAAATACTTCCTCAAGTTAGGTTGAGGTCAAGCGCTTTTTGGGGAGGAAGCAAAAAATCTGGTGCGCATAATTGTCACGCTGTCCAGCGTAGGAGATTACAACAGTTTAACTTGAAACTGCCGCAATGTGGACTTAGGTTGCGGCTATGTTTCGTGTGCTGATCATATTATTGACGCTGTTTGTCACAACGCCCTATGCCATGAGCATGCAGGGTGAGATGGCGGCTAACAGTGCGGCACAAAAACTCGCTCTGGCTGAGCAAGAAGCGTCGGCCATGGAGCATATGATCTCTGATAAATCATCTTGTTGCTGCTGTGAAACCGAGACAGCCATGGCAACAGGTATGACTGCTTGCATGGCGACACTTGGCCTGCTGGATCAGGCCAATTCAGTCTCTCCTTTGTATCGCAGTACCAGCATATCTGTACCGGCTTTGCTGCCAGTGTATTCTGCTCAGATCAGCGGCATAGACAGGCCCCCAATCCATTTAGTTGCTTAGATCTCAAAACTCTAACTGGCTGAAATCAATAATAAACTGGATTGGATGGACTTATGATCTCCAAGGGTAATCTACTTGCTGGCGTGTTCACTGCTGTTCTTGGTGCAAGTGCTTTAACGCTGCCTGCTCATGCTGAAGGCGAGAAAGACGTCACGCTTTACAAATCTCCGAGTTGCGGATGCTGTACAGCTTGGGGCGACGCTCTTGATAAGGCGGGCTTCAACGTGATTGTGAAAAAGACGGATGATCTTTACCGCGTCAAACAGCAGGTCGGCGTGCCTGAAAATTTGGAAGCCTGCCATACCGCTATCGTGGATGGGTATGTGCTTGAAGGGCACGTGCCACTGGATGCTGTAAACCGCATGCTGACGGAGCGTCCGGACATCAAAGGCCTCTCCGTTCCGGGTATGCCGATGGGGTCTTTGGGCATGGGTGAGCCTGATGAGGACACCCAATACACTGTATTCGCGCTGCCTAAAGTGGTTGGTAGCAAGCCTGCTGTTTACCAAAAAGTCGGCAACTAATCTCTAGAGTTTATGGGCAGGAGCAGCGCTGCTTCTGCCTGTTTCTCTGAGGGTTCCCCTCCGACAAATCCCAATGGAAATTGGGGAGATTGCACTCCTGTCTCGCCTGCCCGACTCTTCCAAAATCGCCAAATCAAAAGGACGCGAATTATGGATGAGAACTGGCTCCCAACACTGCAAACAGCCAACCCGCAAGAGGGCTATGAGCTTGCAGTCAAACTTTCCCGCATGGCCATCAAATTTATGCAGCCGGATGCCGAAGTCCGCTCTGCTATGCGTTTGATGTACGAATATGATTCAGAAGCGCTTATCGCCGCTTCGCAGACCGTTGCAGAGCACTTCAGAACAATCGCCGCTGCGAATGATTACTGGAAATAAGCTGATTTTCTTACGCTGAAACACATCCCCGATGGCCATGCGGTTTTCGGGGAGATGTTTGGTCATGCTCCAACGAGGGCAGGAGATTTCAGCTCGCATAGATTCCCGTCCGGGTCTGTGAAAGCTGCGATTGTGCCCCAGTCGAACACTTGCGCCTGAACGTCCAGCCCTTTGGCGCGCAGCACCTCAATAGCTGTGTCCATGTCGTCTGTGTTGAACCGCAGGACGCAGGGGTTCTGGGTGCGCGTCTTTTGCGCGGTGCTGCCGTGCCCGCCGCGCTCCACCATAAGATAGCCGCCGCCAAGACGGAAACTGACCAAATCTTGCGCGCGTTCAATAACTTGCAGGCCCAGAGTGTGCTCATAGAACTGCACGCAGGCCTCAAAGTTCTCCGTAAACAGGATCACGCCAAACTCTGCGGTCAGCTCAGAAATGCTGGTAGTCTTCATCTCAAAATTGCCTTGCTCAAATACCTTGCCTACGCATCATATGCTGAAAGAATGGAGGCGATCATGTTAGGCCAGCAGATGATCCTGAGCAAGAAAGCTGGTTGAACCCCGCTTAGGGAACGGAGGCCAACCGGCTGAACTGGCTTCAAAAGAAAGGCGCGACCTCGGCGATCAGCTCAGTGGCTTGAAGATGAAGCCATCACCATCCTGAGTGACATGACCCATGCCAGGGTAGCTCAGATGTGTGGCTGCCAATGGGGTGCCGCTTTCTGCAAGGTGAATGAGCAGATCCCTGCGTGTTTTGATGGCTTGCTGCGGGTCGATGTCGAGGCCGTATGTGATCTCATCCTGTTTGATGCCCTGCGCAGCTAGGAGTGCATCCAACTTGCCGACATTTGGGTCTGTCTCTGCAAACACAACACCAGATCCTGTTGTCTGAGGGCAATAAAGTCTCATACCGACAATCTACCTAATTCTAGGAAGTCCGCGGTGACCGATCAGGTAGTAGAGAATTAAGTTGCGCACTGATGTGCGTTAAATAGCTTCTACGACAACTTTCTAAGTAATAGAATGTCATTCTGGAGGGAAATTTATCCTTCAGACCGGGTAATTTTGAACAACACAGATCTACCAAGCCTACAACGTGCAACGACTAGAGATCATCGAGGGCTAAGCTTTAAGTTGTCGTTATTTTCGGCGAAAATTGCTTGGAACTTTAATTTCGCTCATATGCGCAGGTGAGTTTATTGCGATTGCCCCAACCGCTTTATTCTCGCGCAGCAACTACCAATGATACGAGCTTCTCAAACTCGCTCCGAGTGACAAAGCGATGTTCGATGCAATACTCAGTTTCACGAGCAGCACGTTCGCGGCATGAGCGGATAAGCTGCATTATTGCCTCTTCTCCGGTCATTTTTTCACTAGTGGTCAGGGGAATAAATCGCTTCCGGAACTCGGTGGTGTCTGACTGGTGGATGATGACCGTATTCCATTTGGGGATCACTATAAGCGCCTGATTTCCCAGTCCCCACGCCCAGAAAGTCCCCTCAGGTAGACCAGTGTCTTCTTCTGGTATCCACCACAGATATCCATGCCCGCTTCGCAGCCCGCCAAAGCCTGTTTCAGTGAAATCTGCTGTAATGAGTTCTATCCAGTTTTCAGCAAGAACCTGTTGCCCGTCAGCAGCTCCGCGGTTGAGGTAGAGACTACCAACTTTTGCCAGATCACGCGCAGACATTTTGAACATTGCTGCCCTATGTTTGGACTGCTGAAGATCAACGGCATAAGATACGGCAGAGCGATCAAAGTCTTGCATCCCCACAGGTTGTGCGATTCCGACGTGGAACAACTCTGCAATCTCGGAACCTGTTGCATTCTCAAAGACTGTTGTCAGCGCGTTATAGTCCCAGTTGTTGTAAGCCCAAATAGTCCCAGGTTGGTTTTCTGAGTGCCCTAAACGCCTGTCTATATCCGCTTGCAGACTACCCGATGCGGCTGCAGGGTGGTTAATACCTGAAACACTTCGCAGCAAATGACGCACGGTTGTTTGTCGCTGCAACTGCGTTAGTGGAACCGGGGCGTCATCAATACCCAGTTCCTGCAGTGTCGCCTCAAGGCGCAGTTCGTTTGTGTGCGAAGCCAGTTGCTGACCAACCAGAGTGCTCAGAAGCGATTTTCTTATTGAATGAGCACTGTAGGACTTTGAAAGGTCACCGAATGCGCCAACTATTTGACCATTGGTGACGATCATGAAGCTGTCAGTGCTCAAACCGGCAGCGTAGTTAAAAAGTGTATCCAGCTTCTTTGAGTCCCAACCCAGATCCTCGGTCTTAGCTGCATCAAGTCGGGTTACCTCCAGATCTCGGAGAGGCCGTTCTTGACGCCCGAGTCCACGTTCTCCAGTCTGTATGAGATAAGTCAGCACGGATGCCGCAACCAATACAACGGCTAGCGCAACTAACAAATAACGGCGTTTCATAGGAAGCTCACTCTCGAGTATTCGGTCTTTGGAATTTATTAAAATCAATTGAGATTCGTTTCGAAATCAACTCAAAGTCAGCCACAGCCTGGGAAAATAGTAAACTAGGAAATTGCATTTCGATGAAAACGTAGTTCGGTGGCAGCTTTGAACTCTGCCGGACCAATTCCTACTTCATTTTTGGTCAGCCCGCTCTTGATGAACAGAGCATGGCCAGCGCCATAAAGAGAATATGTGATGGTCCAGAGGCTTGCCTCGGATGTGCGTGGGCCGTCTCTGGTCTCGCTCAGCCAGATAAAAGGGTTTTCGCCGTTGAGTATGGCGGTGCCGGGATTAACTGATGGCATAATTTAAGGCCCTGAAAATATTGCGAAAGTGGCCCACCCCAGTTGCAGGGTGGGCCTTTGCCAGAATGTTGGCGACCAGATCAGGAAGCGCGAGGCAGCCTGATCTGATTCATGCCTCCATCCGCCTGCACATCAGCCCCGCACATGAACGAGGATTCTGAGGAGGCGAGGAATACGGCGACGGCTGCCATTTCCTCTGGTTGGTCAACACGCCCTGCGGCGAGCATGTTGCCGAATGTTTCGTTTGTGGCCTTCACCTGCTCATCAGTGAGCCCGCCGTTGGCAAGCGCAGGCGTATCAATCGGGCCGGGGCTGAGAACGTTGATGCGCGCACCAATCTCATAAATGTCACGACCTGCAATCATAATCACTTCGGCTTGCAAACATCGTGTTTTGAGCCCGAATTATCTGCATCTATCCGGGGTGCGAAGCTCACATTATTTGCGAATGAGCCCACATTGTTTGCAACCAGCCTGCAATTATAAGTTCCGACCCACATTAATTGCGAACAGTTAGTTAGGCACTTGCGCGTCCCCTTCCTAAGCCCAGGCCGCCCGCGCGCGCGGCTCTGAAAATGTAACCGTCACTTTCGTCGGTTTAGGATAAATGCGGTCAAATTCCTACGTGTGCCTAGCCTCTGTATGCAGCACTTCCTTTCGTCGCCCCTTATGGATGGTATGAAGGCCAGATCCAAATCATATTTACATGTTTTGCTTCCCATGTATGTTTGGTCCAGTTGAACCTTGTTCTATGCTCATAAAGTCGATGATCGATGGCTTGCTTTATACTCTTCTATGCGCTTGCCTCGCTTGGTTCACATTGCTTGCCTCCTTGCAACAATCAACGTGAACATATTCATTGCCTAGGATCAGGGTAGAACTCCAATTTAGAGAGTACTTAAAGCTGCACAATGGCGTCATCATGTGAGGTCTGATACCGCATTCATTTGGCACCAATATTTATACAATTCCGCCTTCTTTTTCTGATGCCTTAAAGGATCTTATTATTTCTGATTTTATCTAAATACTAATATATGCTATTAAATTTGCATCAAATTTTTAAGTCACTCACTGCAATGCAGTAAGTAATTGTTTTTTTTTACAAATTGAGATTTAGATCTAAGTATTATTTTTATAAAATTGCTATAAATATAATACCATTAAATATTTACATATTAAATTAATCTCATTTGACTTTGATTGATGTGAATTATACTTATACTTTCAATTATTAACTTGAAACCTATTTGCGAAGAGTGGCTTTGGAGTGTTTTCTCCGATCCTGGCTCTTGTGATTTTTTAGGCGTACATAGCTCATGAAGTTGCTGCGATGCATTGCGTTTGCCGCCGTTGTTATGGTGCAGACAAATCCCGCTCTTGCCGATGTTGCTGCGGGCATTAAAATTTTGGAATCCGGAGACGTTCAGGGGGCCGTCAAAACCTTCCGTCAAGCCTATGAGGCTGGTGAAGCCGATGGCGCGTTTTATATTGGTCGTTTGTTTGAGGTTGGCCTGGGAACGGATAAGGATATTCAACGGGCGGCACAACTTTTTGCTGCTGCGGCCTCAAAGGGAAGCGCTAAAGCTCAAAACCGCCTTGGCCTGATGCATCTTAACGGCCAGTTCGTATTGGAAGACTTCAAAAGAGCATCGGAACTTATTTGTGAAGCAGCCGATGCGGGCGATGCTGATGGGCAGTTTAACTGCGGTACGCTCTATAACACAGGCAAGGGCGTGACCATTGACCAGGCTAAAGCAGTAATATACTGGCAAAAGGCTGCCTCGCAGTCTCATGTAGCAGCGATTAATCTTCTCGGACAGGCCTATCGGGATGGTACCGGGGTGAAATCCGATCCTGAACAAGCTGTGTTTCTCTTTTCCAACACCGCAGCTGCGGGCAATCCACTTGGCTTGTTTGAGCTGGCCAAGGCCTACACCCATGGTTATGGGGTAAAGAAAGATCTCGTCAAAGCCTATGGGTATGCCAATTTGGCAACAACGCGTGCGATGGAGGGCGCTGCGGAGTTGCGCTCTGCTTTGCGATCCCAGCTGAGTGCGGCCCAACTTAAAGAAGCTCAGGCGTTTTCACGCGAGTGGAAAGCAAAACCTGTGCAACCGGTGCTATAGGCCCGTTTCCGGATCTCTTTTATGTTTCGTTTGATTGTTGTTTTACTGACGGCTGTTCTGTCGTTCGGTGTGCTAACAGGCGTGCCTAGGTTCGGCATGGCCGGAGAAGCCATTGTACAAACTGCGTTTTCCGACTGGAGCGTAGAATGCGCTGCCGGCTGCAAGTTGCTGCCGAACAGGGCGTCTTCCACAATCGATCCGGAGCAATTCAAAATAATTGTCGTGTGGCGCAAGTCAGCCGGGACATCCTTTGCCCTCATGAGCGTGCCAATCGGTGTTTACCTTGCTTCGGGCATCCTGATTTCAGTTGATGGCAAACGCCCTTACAAAGCTCTTTATGAACTTTGTGATCAAACGGCCTGCCACGCTGGTTTCAAGTTAAGCGGGGCTGTTCTGGAAGCCTTTAAGCGAGGCAGAAGTGCGACCATAAGGATCTGGCTGAAGAAAGATCGGATCGTCGAGTTTCCGGTTTCGCTTAAAGGGTTTACGCAGGCATATGCCGATTTTCAAGCACAGGGTGAGCGCTGATGCTTGATTATCTAGCACCATACTCACCTGCCAAAACCCTGCTTCTTATTGTTGTGACAAGCACATTTTGGTTTGCTGTCCCTCGCACGTCCGCCGCACAGGAGCTTCCCCCGTCAGCGCAAGACCAAATGCAACGCGCCCTTCAACGAGAAGAGGCTGCTCAAACACAGCAACAAAGAGACAAGCAAAAAGCGAGAGCGCGGCAGGAAGGCGATGGTCAGATAGAGATGCCGCAAGATCCACTAAGCGTGCCGGAGGGTGGTCCGTGTTTTACCATAGAGCATGTTGAGGTCGCCGGATATGAACGGTTCGCAGAGCCTCCAGGTGCTCATGATACCCTGATTGGCAAGTGCGCTACCCTTGCAGACATTGTGCGTTCACTTAACGCGGTCAATGCTTACTATAAAGATCTAGGATACATCACAACCAGAGCTTACCTGCCCAAGCAAACTATCTCAGACGGCACTGTCTCGATCACCATTATTCCTGGCATTATCGAAGGATACGTCTACGCGGATGGCAGACAGGCCAATGCGCGTATTGCGGCGGCGTTTCGTGGTAAGCGCGGCGATTTGCTAAATCTTCGGGATCTGGAGCAAGGCCTGGAGGTCCTGAATGGCCCTCGATCCAGCAAAGCCAGTTTCAAGCTCATTCCAGGTGAGCAACCAGGCGGTTCCTTTGTCCAAATTACTCTGGAGGAAACACTTCCCCTGCACGGCTCACTTGAAATAGACAACTCCGGTTTTGATAATACCGGAGCGACTAAGACGACAGCAAGTTTTGGTCTTGATAATTTCCTAAACCTCAATGATCAGCTCAGCGTGAGCTTCAGTGGCACACCATTCGATCCGCGTGAGGAACGGCACTCGGAAAGTATTTCAGGCCGGTTTGCTGTACCTTACGAGTACTGGCTCTTTACGCTGGAAGGCGGTGCGAGCCGCTACTTCTTTAAGCTTTCCGGGTTGAACCAGAGCTTTCCCGTTAAAGGGCACTCTTACTACGTCAACCTTTCAATTGAACGCTTGTTCTGGCGAGACAAGCTTTCGAAACATTACGCTTATGGTGACATTAAGCTCAGCCGAAGCCGGGCCTACATCGATGGCTTTGAAATCATGAGCCAGAGACGGCGTTTAAGCACTGCATCTCTTGGATGGCGCGGGGAGACGAAATGGGGGAGTGCTCAGCTACGCTGGGATGTCGGTGCCGGGTTTGGTTTGGATGCTTTTGGGGCGACGATCAGCGATGCGAGCATCGTAGATCCTGAGTTTAGGCTTATTCATGCGCGTCTGGATTTTGAAAAGCCAATTCCGTCTACGCCTCTTACTTATTCTGCAACACTATCCGGCCAGTACTCGCAAGATATTCTGCCGGGCAGCGAGCAAATCTCTATTGGTGGGTGGTCTACGGTCCGTGGGTTTCATCAAGACAATATGTATGGGGATGTGGGTGCTTATTGGCGCAACACCATCGAGTGGAACGCCATTGAGCGGGAGGACTTCCGCCTCAAGCTCAGTGGTGGTGTTGATGCAGGGCTTATAAAGCCTTCTGAGCTGCGCTCCTGGTCTCAGGATTATCTGGTAGGCGCACATTTTGGAGCAACTGCCTTCTTTGGAGAGAATGTGACACTGGATGTGCAAGTGGCTCATGCTTTGTCTCGTCCTGAACGCAATCTCCCAAATATCGTTTCGGCATTTGAAGCTGACAAGACGGTCGGCTTTGCCAGTTTGAATTTTACTTTTTAGCGATTTTACCGCGATCGGCGGTGCGAAGGGGTTTTGAAAATGTTGAAGAAGATCAAACGGTCAGTTGCGCTGCTTCTTAGCGTCGTCCTCACATTTCAACCTGTACTTGTTTATGCTGGCGAGGTGCGTCCGGTTAATCCCAGCACAGGTCCCCGCCCTCATGTCGGTGAAGCTCCCAATGGCACACCGGTTATCAATATCTCAACGCCGAACTCCAGCGGGGTTTCTCACGATCGCTACACCAGTTTCGATGTTAAAGATCTGATCCTCAACAACTCAGCAACGATTACAGACACACGTTTAGGGGGCTGGATTGAAGGTAATCCAAACCTCAGGCCTGGTAGCGAAGCCCAAAGCTGGATCGGGGAGATTGTTGGAGGCAATCAGGCTCAGTTGAACGGCGTTCTGGAAGTTGCCGGAAAACGCATGGATGTCATTCTTGCAAATGAGTTCGGCATCACATGCGATGGATGTGGCTTTATCAATTCAGGCCGCACCACCTTGACAACAGGTCAGCCTCGGTTTGAGGACAATGGCGCGTTAGCTGGCTTTGATGTTCGCCGCGGAACCGTCACCATTGGTGCAGGTGGTCTTAATCAAGACAGTCGGTTATTTGCAACTGACAGATCACGCGTTGATGTTATCTCGCGCGCAGCTGCAATTTATGGTGCAGTGCATGCTGATGAGCTGAACCTGATGAGCGGTGCAAACGCTGTTGCTTACAATTGGAGTTACAACGAAGAGACAGGTGAAGTATCAGGTGTTACACCTCTATCAAGCCTGGAAGAGACGCCTGAGTTTGCAGTTGATGTGTCCGCATTGGGTGGCATGTATGCCAATGCCATCAAACTGGTTGCAACCGAAAAAGGTGTTGGTGTGCGCCTTAATGGTGAAATGGCGTCGGCAACCAACATCGCCTTGAGCGCTAATGGCACACTAAGCCTTGGTGGACCAACGAGCGGACATGCACCACTTATCAAAGCGCGTAAGAAAGTCTCCATCCGAAACACCGGGCCACTCCTGCTGGAAGGCTCTGTTTCTTCTGAAACCAATGACACTGTATATGTGCGCTCATCAGATGGGAGCCTGACTGTTGCAGGCGAGATCTCCGGGGGAGCGGTAACGTTAGAAGGGGCAGGTCTTGTAGAGATTTCAGGTGTTTTAAAGGCTGAAAGTCAGTTGCGAGCGACTTCGAAACAGAGCGCCGTGCAGTTTGCAGAGCAAGCTCAAGTAGAAGCCACAGAGCTCAATGTTTCTGCAGCTGACAATCTCTCAATCAAGGGACGCCTTTCTGTCACAGATGCAGCAAAGTTCGCAGCAGGCTCCAGACTCACGACCAGTAAAAATTCAGTTGTGACAGCAAAGACAATTGCTCTGGAGGCTGGGCAACTTGAGACCAATGGTTATTTGGCTACCAAACAAAGCCTTACACTAAATGCAAAGGCGGGTGGAGGAACCAACAGCGGTTCGCTTGTGGGCCGTGATGTTAAACTTACCTCTGCTGGTAGCTTTAAGAATCTGGGCAAGATCAATGCCACGAATGCTGCAGATTTTACTATTGCCGATACGTTTGAAAGCGCGACAGAGACGGAGCTGTTTGCCAAAAATATCGAGTTAACGACTGGTTCGGCAACGTTAAACGGGACCATCAAGGCAGAAGAGATGCTGGTAATCTCGTCGCTGGATAAGGGGCTGGAAAACAACGGGGCGTTGATTGGAGCAACCGTAAAGCTGTCCTCAGCCGAGGGCGTTCACAATGAGGGAACGATCTCTGCTGAAAGCCTGGTTCAGATCACAGCTGATACGCAGTTCTCGTCACTGGCAGGTTCAGAAGTTTCCGCAGATACTGTGGCTATTACGGCTGGTCGTATTGAAGCGGACGGCA
>NZ_FOSK01000020.1 GCF_900114245.1 Pseudovibrio ascidiaceicola
GTTCCGTCAAAAACAGAGACTTAAGCTGCAGGTGCGCGCCAATCGTCAGCACCAGAGGTGCCGGAGACTGTGTGTTCCCACATAATTTTGCGGTAAGACAGTTCAATGGTGATCAGCTGAGTGAAGTCAGCATTCTTCGGATCCTGACAATGTGGCAGGCCGCACTCGATGTTGGTGATCAGCGCATCTTCAAAGGAGGTGGTGAAGAAATGCTCCTGCTTGCCGGAAGAATTGGTGCGGTACCATTTAACTTCACATTTAGGCAGCATCTCACCAGAGACCAGCGCATTATATAGCAGCGGGATGGACTTGTTCATGGAGCAGGTGAACTTGAACGGTGTGTGCACACGCTGACCAGCTGGCTGGCCGGACTGGATATCACGAGGAATGATGACGGTGTGATCAATGGCCTGCACCATGATCTCGTCTTCATGGCCTTCCTGCCACACGTTACCGACGGAATCTTCAGTAAACGCGCCCTGAGTGATTGGTCCCTGAGTTGACCCTTCAATGGTGATATAGGCTGGTGTTGGCATAAGCCGCTCCTTTAAAAAGACATAAATGAAACCCACTCAACGAGGGGCAGCACCAGCAAGCTCCCCTTGCCCGGCACTCGCCCAAACAAAAGCAAATCCTGTACCAGACAGGATAATTCTGAAAGAAAAACAGTGCCAAAAACGCCAAATCTTTGAAAGTGCAAGTGAAATAAAAATTCGAAAGGCGTGCTGCACTTACTATCAAAAGTTGATAAGGACACATAACGCAGCAGGAGATCTGGCCAAAAATGGCCAGATAAAACCGGAGCACTTTAAGAAATCACAGATAACCTATTGAAAAAAAACAATTAACAGGCTAGCCAAAAACAACCAACCTCAAGCCATTTTTGGCAAACCGTTGCAATATGAGGGATATTTCGAATATGCATCACACATACCCAGCAATCTAGAGCGGTAATTTTAAGGGTTTTCGGATTCCCTTCCTAGGCTCCAGGAAGGACAGCTTACAGCATACTTGAATCCACTTCACCGATTTGTGTGTGGGGGGCGGCGGGACAGAAGCATCATCAGCTGAAAAATACTGCTCAGCGGGTCTGATCCCCTGTTTTCATCAGCCTGCAAGTGCTTTCATGTGCAGCACCACACGTAATATATTGAAAACAACCGTAAGGCGTGGCTGTGAGAGGAGGTAAGAGATCCACAGAGAATGAATGTTCAGTAATGCTCTTCTTACTCATCTGAGTTCTCGCAGTCCAGCGTACGCATTCTCCGTCGAAGCTGTATGGACAGATCGGTTGATATGAGTGACTTCACTATGCCATTCCAGCTGCAGGAACACGGAAAGTTCGAGCTCAGACAGAAGGTGATGGGTTCTCTTCGATTTATGACCGAAGGCGCCATTTACTCTACCAAGAGACGGCAAGTCCCGAACAGTCAGCCAGGGTTTGTATTCAGAATACGCTCCGCTCCCTCGCCCTTCTTTGACCATTTTTGCAAACTTGGCGTCAGAAAACGCTATATTCTTACCTACCATGGAAAAACCGCCAGTCTACTGCTCGCAAAGCAAACAGTAGACTGGCGGTTTCAGTAGGCAACTTTATTACTCGCCGACAAAAACTGTGGGATGAAAATAAAGTATCATACTGAAACACAAAGAAGTTGGCACAAATCCGCCAACTCAAAATATGCTACAAATAATAAAGTATCATACTGAGGATCACTAAGTTCACACTCACTACCAAATTACGAGGAATAAAGTATCATACTCAACTGCATAGTATTTGTGTTTTTGATCTTAAATTTAGAGCACCATTGCATGTGGCTCAACGTACAGCCTTACGGGGTACAATCAGTCCTTGCGATGAATTTCAAAACTTCACCGCAAGCAGCTCCTCCCTCAAAAAAATCGCTTACGTACTTCCTTCAGTAAGCTCAAAAATCAAACCAGATCCCTGATGTTGGCTTGGGTCACTAAAGGTTTTGGCAGCTGAGTCATTAAAGATAACTTTTCCAACTTCAACATCTTTGTCTTCACCAGGTACCGTACAAGGTTTTGGTTTCTTGTCTGGCTTATACACAATACCTTTTGTAAAAAGAGTATCTAAAGCTTGCGGTTCAATGGCACGCGTCAGCTTATCCTTACTCGATTGATAGGCTTCATCAATTGCAGCTCGCACTTCCTTTAAAAACTCAAATCGGTGAACTGCATCAAATGCCAAGCGTGCTGATTTTTCCACTACAAGCACGCCATCCAGCTTGGTTCCCAACTCGACTAGCTCACGTTTGGAATTTGTGTAGTAAACCACGCATTTTATCGGAAACATTGTGGGCATAGTTTTTAACTCACCAACCCGCCCCAAGTCACTAAGTAATTTTTGCTGCAATGCAATCGCAGCATGTTCTTTCATCCGCGCCGGTAAGAAACACGGACCATCATCTGCTAACAATTTAGATAGGCTTTCTAAATCAATAGTTTCAATGTGTTTGAAGTCCCACTCAACGACCCCTCGTTTTGTCTCACCAAGATCCAAGACCGGTGTATTTTCTCCACCAGCAACTTGTTTAAAGTTCTGAACGTCAAGATCATAAAAAAGTCCTGCGAGTAACAGAACACGTTTAGCTTTTGGAGGTTCTCGGACAAGATCACAGGCAGGCGTCAACACTAGAAAGACACGCTCTCCATCCGCCTCAAAAATCGTGCCTTTTATAGCATTATCATCACCAGCTGCTGGCGATTTTGCAATCACATCGCCTAAGGAAACAGGATAACCTTCAACTGGATCAAGTTGTCGTCTTTTGTTGTGTGTGAAAAGTGTCTTACGAACCACCTCGAGTGTGTTCTTGCTTCCTGTGATGGTGTTCGGGGGAAATGTTGTTGCTCTAACGGAGTTAAGTGCAATTGCTGCATCTATCACACCTTGGTCAGCTTCCAGTTCGTGTGTCAGTACATCATCCATAATGTCGACCATGTAACCACCAAGCGGAACCCCTTCCGATGACAGCATTTGCTTTACATGAGACAGGTCTTCAAGATCCAATTTTCTCACTTGTTTTTGAGCCCTGTTTAGCGCATCAACAATTCCAGTTTCCCAAGATTTTAAAAATGCCCAAAGTTTCAGCGCATCTTCACGATGCTCAGTCAACTCAAAGAGTAATTGCTCTAAACGTCCTTCATCTACGATCTCGGACTTACGTATTGTTCTAAAACCTGACGCCAAAAGCCCAGTACCATCCCGAAATTCTTCACGAAGCACTAGTAGGTTATTATGCGCCGAGGTTAGGAGAACCAGAGGAGGTTTCTCTGGTCGGCGCCCTAAAACTTCTTTCAGACCTTCAATCGAACGTTTCTTATCTATATCTGCCTGTTCAGATCCAAGAAATAGATCAATGACAATCAAATCGGCATCACTTGCTGTGCTTACGAAATCTCGCCCAGATTCATTAACTTCCAAACCAAATGTAGTCAGTTTTTCCGATAACGCATCTATAAATTTTCGCACTTGCTCTTGATTTGCAAGAAACGCCTCAAATAATTTACCTATAGCTGCTTCCGAAAACTTCTCTCTATTCTCGAATATTAAAGTGACAAATGCTTGATCTTGCATGAGATCCTCGGCATCTTTAGACACATACTCTGGATAGATTTCGTTTAAAATCTCCTTGCGCCGGAAGCTTCCTAAGCGGGTATTTACCCACAGTGCAGCCGTACCTGTCTTCTAGCAACGTAAGCATTTCAAAGTAGCTCTTAAACTTGTTTAAATATAAGTGGGTATCGTCTGTTTGCTCTTTTAGGCTATCCCACTCCGCGCTGGGTAATGTGCCAAATGGCCCTTGCTCCTCGGTACTCACATTCGTGGAAGTATTTCCTAGTTGACTGTTATGCTCCCGACTTTCCCGCGCAAGTCTTGACTTCTTCGCAATCCTCGAAGTTGCCACCGCCCCTGCAAATTCAAACTCTGTCTTACTTACATTGAGGGTGATTGGTTTATTCTCCCGGCTCCCCTCTGCATTATCTTCTACATTATATTGCAGAGGCTCAGACATTGGTGAGGTAGGCTGTCCTCCTGCTCCATTGCCATTGGCGTAAAACTTGGGGCTAAAGAATTCGACCTGATCTGGAATGTTAGCGGGAATGTTCCTTACGCCAGTCACCTCGTAGACAAGCAATGTCTGGCTTTCCGGTTCAAAATTGCCCTTCACCGTTAAGCTAACATTTGTCAGCGGCGGCGGCTCAAAGTGAAAGGTCCATCGCCGATACTGCCCTATCTCACGACCACTGAGCAATTGGGATTGGCTTATGCTTTCATAGGAGCGCCTGGCCTCCTTATCCAGTAGCAACCAGGCAAGCATCCTGCGATATCCTGAGTCATTAAACACCTCCAAGGGACAATTGCAGGTTTGCAGCACATGGACGGTTGCCACACTTTTGAGCTCATCATACTTAACGGCAAACTCATTGCTGAGCACGTCATGAACCACAGATGAGCGAGCAAAATACCCATTATGGAAGAACAGAGCCCGCGCCAGTTCGAAGTGTGGAAGGAAAACCTGAATGCCATCATGTAGTTCAAAGACAAAGCAGTATTGCCGAAGCTCCTTTGATAAGCGCCGTTCAAGAGCCGGGCAACTTTCCAAGCGATCAATCCGCCATTCATTTGCTCTTTGAACTGTAAAAGTTTTTTCAAGCCTCTTGCGATAATTGCCCTTGGTTTGATTAATGAGTGTTTTGCGCACCAGCAAAGGCGCATTTGAAAGCGAAGTTGCGTCAGCCCCGTTTTGCCTGCTTGGGAATACACTCAGGCTTACGGCCCACCTAACCCCACCCTTTCGGCAAAACAGCTCTCCTATACCGTTGATCCAGGTATCTTCCTCAAACCCCTTGAGATGCACAATTCCATTCAATTTCTTAGCTCCCTCATAAGAAAACAACGAGCAGGTTCTGTGAGGCGTTCCTCACTTAATCCCGCTTCCCTTAGAACTCTCCATCGCTTCACTGAGGCGCCTTGATGTTTTAGCCCTAGGACGGTGCTTCTAATTCTTCTCATTTGATAGTCAGAAATGCTTTCACTATGACGCGCTAGAAAAGTCCGGCACTGTGGGAGTTGGTCTAAGTGCTTTTCAACGCTTGCCGCATGGTCTATTTTCCTTAGATACCAGTTCCGTGAGCGCCTTGGCCCATTCTGCTGGTTTTCAAACTGATTACGCAATCGGACCAAAGCCCGAAGGGTTTTGCTATCCCGCTTCGGCCACTCCACACGTGCTTTCCGCGTGGCCTCCGGTTTATGGTGCTTCTGATTTACCTTCATCAACCAGTCTTTGTCGTGACGATAGAGCCACGCATAGACGGCCCCAAAGCCAGAAAGCCTGGCCTGCCTTGCGCCATACTCATCAAGAGCAACAAGCCACTTGCCCCGGTGTGCGTTGATCTTATCCTGGCTCTGGACTGGCAAGCTCTTAACAGTAACCTTTGCTTCCTTGATCCGCGCAGCTTCAGTAACAATATCCTGCAACTTCCAACCAGGTTTTAAAAATGCATGAAGGACAATCAGATGTTCCAGGTAACTAAAAGCCTTGCGGTGTTTTCGAAACATGCTTTTTAGCCAGCTTTCACCGTCCCTAGCTGGCAAAAGAGAGTGTCCAGCAAGCCATTCTGCACCCCAGTACTCAATGACCCTTTCTTCGATACTCTGATGACGCACCTGCACTCCCCGATTGAAGTGCTTGTCAGCCGCCAAGTTTTTATAATAAATCCCCCACTGAGTTAGCTCAGGGATATGCCTCACACGAAGGCTCAGTAGCTCGTCTACACTCAAGGCCATCACTACGCTTTGCCAACTTCCAAGCTGCGCCTTTGCCAGCGGGCAAGTATCTGGGCCAGCAGCCTTAAACGAATGGCGTTGCACGTCGTGACGGAATATTTTTGCGTCAATTAGCTTGCCATGAACACGGCAACTATCTGCTCCTGCGACTTGCCAGGCCCGCCGCCAGTAACATTCTCCATACCTTTTAAATTGCTCGATTACACAATCAGGGCAATACCGAAGGTACTTCGGCTGCTTGACGCGCGATGCTGCAACGCCAGCCATCAGATGCACGGAGCTTTTTCGGCTCCCAGTAAGCTCATGAGTAAGAGCCTTACGTCGGGCTTTGCCGATAAAAGGTGCGTATAAGGGAAAGAGCGTATGCTTGTAGAGAAGATCCAATGGCGTAATGCCGAGCAGTTCAGGATAAAGCTCTGCTATCTTTTCTAAATGTCCAGGCAGGTCTGAAACTGCAATTATTTTGGTGTCGCCGAATACCTCAAACAGGAGTTCTTTGTGTGAAGTAATGCCGCTATGGACCCCATGCCTTGCAATCGTGCTGTAGATCAGTTCATCGCAATAAGGTAAAGGGAAGCCCAACATATCATCCCACGCTCTTTAACCAGCCAGAAACGTCGAACAGCTCCCTACCTGCTGCCAACTCATCATAAAGACGTCCCTGTTCCGCCTGAGAAAACTTATACCTAAAGTCATCCGAGGGCAGCGAGTGCCAGTTTGAAGGTCTGATTGTCTCAACTTTAGTTGTTTTCGGCTGTACCGGGTCAGAGTACCAGCCCAGAACGATCTGGACCAAGTCAGGTAAGGAAAGATTCGGATGTTTCTTGAAGGCACTTATTATTAAAGGCTGTAGCAACTTTGAATCGCATCCCATTGCCTGCAAAAAAGTAGACAGCTTCTTGGCCTTTTCATTGCCGTTGAATGCGTCTTCACTTTTTCTTTCTTCTTGCCGCTCATCGATCAACTTTCGCAACTCAAGAAGGCGCTTATCTATCGCAGGCATCTGTAAGTCAGAGTATTTGATAATTGCGTCAGGATCTCCCCTGCGCAGTGCATCTAACATCGGATGCACTGGCTTGAGTTCCTGCTCGTAGACTGTGCGGAGCAGCTTTACGGTTATTCGCTCCAAACCCGTGGAAATCGCCCGCAACTGAGCAAGGACAAACAGCTTAACCACGATATCAATCACACCCTGAGATAGCTCAAACCAGCAGTCGCGGATTTCCTCACTTATGATCTCATCGCGTTGAGAAAGCCATTGGAATCGCCACAGTTTGTCAGTAAAGGCCTGCCATTCTGTCCTTCTCTGCTTGCCTGTATTGGGATCTACTCTGACAGGGCCGCGCTGCATCGGTTCCCAAAACAGAGACCCAAAGCCTGCGCTGCGCCTGCCTGCCTGCAACTCCATTTCAAATATGGGTCTCGCCTTGGGAGTGCCGACCATGACCACAGGCACGCCAACCACGTTTACCAGCGCAACAAAAAATTCCAGCATGGCCTCCTTACTGATGGATCTCTTAAGCGTTAATCGCTGGATTTCATCAATGACCAGCACACCGACAGCCCTTTGCGTCGCAACTTGTCCCATCAGAGACAAAAGCACTTCGGTACTGTGGCGCTTGCGGGCATATTTTTCCTCATAGGCGGTACTCAGCGTGCGATCCACCTCACGGAAAAAATTCAGGCACAAGCTCTTTAAAGAGCCATCGGACGGGCATTCGATCCGAAGATAAGGCAGCTGAATGAAATTATATTGCTTGTGGTAGATGACCTACGGATAGGTTGCCAAAATCCGATTTATTGTCGAGCTTTTGCCGCTGCCAGAGCACCCGATCAGCGAGAAGCATTTAGCCGTGGACTTCGATTGAGCAAACTGAAAGTCATCTGCGGCGCCCGACATTATCCTCTGGTAGCCTTCCTGCATCCTCCTGTTCAGGGAACCATCCGCTATATTACGCCCGACATAGCCACCCCGGATCATAATCGAAATCTTTTCTTCCAACTGTTTATGCATAGACAAAGGCTGAAAGAAATCATCCAGAAGACCACTAATCTGATGGGCACGAATATGCCCTTTTTCGAAACAATCTTGCGGCCTGAAGGCGACCTTTCCAGCTAACTTCTTCTTAAGTGCTGAAAGGTCCATGATCGGCGGCAGCGCTTCAATCAATGGATTACCGCGATAGCGTTCCAGACCCGGGTCAGCATATACAGCCTCGACAAAGTTTTCCGGCAACCCCATCAGTCATCATCCTCAAACAATTCGTCAATGAAATCGGGATAATCCAGGTCCGTTTCGGGCTGAGCAAGGTGGACTATCTCACCTGACTTACGCTCACTTTCAGCTTCAGGACGATGTGCCTTCCTTGCGCGCTCCCTTGCCTTTTCATGACGCTTGTTCTCATTAATGGCACGGATCCTCTGCACTTTGGGCTCCGCCGCAGTATCGGACGCAGACTTTTCAGCATGCGAAATTTTCTCAATCACGAACTCTTCATGCTGGCGTTTTTTGGTTTTTAACTGCACCTTGGCAGTTGCTGACGTTTTCTTTTGCTCATCTCGAGCCTGCCACACATCCCAGAACGAACACCCGCGGAACTCGCGAGAGCGCTCTGAGAGATTACAGACCCAATATTTGTTGCTGCCTCTTTCTGGAAACAGGTAAATCCGGTCTGCAACCAACGGATCGTAAGCTGCTTCAATGCTCGCTGGACGTTTTACATTCCGACCACGGTGCGTCCATCCAAGTCGGAGGAACTCTGTTGATGTATAATAGACACCAAACAAGCAGGCCCCAAGCTCTGAAAGAGTCGCCTTTTTTCTGGGCAGTAAAGCGATGCGAAGTGCGTCTGGATCAGCCTGATGCAGGCGACCAGTCCTGTGCTGCAGTCCCCAGTTCCACAGATGGATTGGCGTGGCAGGAAGATCCGTCGGCATATCAGCGTCCCTGTCGTATTTCTCAAGTACAGCGTATTGGTTATGGCAGAGCACGGACGACAGGATAATTTGAGAAAAGTCCCTCACTGATAACTTAGCATCCAGCCGGTAATCCTTCCCGCCACGTTTCTTAACTGTGGTGCCGGATACATGGCCTGGCACAAAGGGGCCGAAAGAACTCTGAATTGTCTTGAAATTTCGTTCAACAATGCCTTTCGCATCACCTCTGTAGGGCGGCGTGTTCTCAATCCTGACTGAAAAGTTACTCTCTAGGTTTTCTATCTGGTGCCCAAGCAGTTCGCCCCTGTCAGCTAAGACAGCGTCGGGAACACCAACGCTTGGCCAATCATTGATATCAACATCGAACTCCATTTCCCTGCAGTAACTTGTCTTATCGGTTACCGCCATAAACAGAGCCTGTATCGCCGCCGCGTAGGAAGGTGTCTCGAAGCCGATATAGAAGCCAGCAACCATGCGGCTGAAGACATCAATCACCATGTACACCACGGGCCGGCCGACGATGTTGCCGCGCTCACTGTCGGAAACCAGATAAATGTCCGCTATAGTTGCGTCAATCTCGTAGCGGGAACCAGGCCCCAGCACCTGTGTATTGGCCGTGCCGCGTAAAGGTCTGACATCCTTATTATACTCGATGGCAGACACCCGTTTCCTCAGTGTCTCAGCCTGCCGGTACTCGCGCTTATAGAAATGCATCATCTGCCAGTTAGACGGCAGTTCTTCTGAGGGCGTATCTGGGAAGTAGTTCAGATACATATTCTCAAAGCGGCGGTGAGCATAAGGAAATGAGTGTCCCTTATCCTTGAGAAGATAACGATCAATGGCTATGCGGAACAAGCGTTCGGTAAATTCGTCTACCTTGGCACCAACACCTGGAGTGTATTTGCGCGGGCGCCCTAACTTCTTGTCCTTCGCAAGTCTGCGCTGCCCCTTTCCTCCCGAGTTCTTATAATCAGGCAACAAAGCGTTTGGAACCTGTCCCCGTTGCCAGTATCGCCGAGCTAACCTGTAGAGGGTTTGCTTGGTAGATCCGTTACTGGCAAGAATGGTGTTTATAGCAGCACCGCGGCTTTCCGGATCATAAAAGTCTGGCAAATCCACCAAGAGCTTGATGAGAGCGTAGTTGCTATCCCGTTTCGCTTTCACTGTGCTTCCTTCTGCCGGGTTCAGGAAAGTAAGCTCGCTAAAAGGATCTTGTACCCGATCAAGAACTTCGTCTTCGATGGCAGATCTGAGCTCATCAGTCGATGCGATCTCGGGAAAAGCCGACTTGTCATCTATATCGATCTACACCAAGTGCTCGCCCATCAGCTGCAAATGCGATAGCGGCGTTGATCAAAACTCAGCACTTCATTGATTTGAAACAAGATACACCTCCCGGATAAAACCCAGATCTCCTGCTTCCAGCTCTTTCGCCTTGAGCCTGGTGATTGGAACGAAGATGTCGAAGGTGAAGTATCGCTTAGCTAAAAGCTGTCTCATCTCTTGAAGGGACTGGCCAAGCGGCAGCCCATAGGCCACATCCAATTCCTTACAGATACTGATGAGCGTCTTATTTGGGTTCTTTTTAAAGTGGTGACCGTAGAGTTCCATCTGCTCTAGCGTTAGCTCAATACGGCCTTCTTCCTCCCGCATTGCCGGGTGGAGCCACTTTATGTTCTTGGTAACGACAGCTGGCACTTCGCGTTCCGTGATAAGGTACCACGGCAAACCCTTTGCCTGCCAGTATCGCCGCTCTAGCTCCAGCTTTTCAACCGTGCGAGCATCCTGCAGCGCATCTTTATACTTCGCTTGCAATACGAACTTAGGCCGCTGCTCATCGCTCGTGTCCACCAAGAAGTCGGAGGACATATACTGGTCAACACCAGCTAGACTAGGATGCTTGATCCCAGCTTCAAGCGCAAGCTTGCGGGTATCATCTCTTTCAAGGGGGAACTGCTCACGGATTTGAATAACTTCGCTATTCCATTCAAGCAGCAGGAACACGGAAAGTTCGAGATCAGACAGCAGGTGATGGGTTCTCTTCGATTTATGACCGAAGGCGCCATTTACTCTCCCAAGAGACGGCAAATCCCGAACGGTTAGCCAGGGCATGTATTCAGAATACTCACCACTGCCCCGTCCCTCTTTAATCATCTTTGCAAACTTGGCGTCAGAAAACGCTTTACTCTTACCTACCATGGAAAAACCGCCAGTCTACAGTTCGCAAAGCAAGCAGTAGACTGGCGGTTTCAGTAGGCAACTTCATTACTCGCCGACAACAGACCATCAGCGTATCTAAGTACTTATTCGACCGTAACAGACTTGGCTAGATTCCGTGGCTGATCCACGTCTGTGCCCATGAACACGGCGGTGTGGTAGGAAAGCATCTGCAGCGGCAGGGCGTAGATGAGTGGCGCGACGATTTCAGGGAGTTCTGGCAGAATAATCATCTGGTCAGCAGCAACACCTGCAGCCTCAGCGCCCTTTTCATCCGTAAACAGAGCAATCTCACCGCCACGAGCTGCTACTTCTTGCATATTGGAAACAGTCTTCTCGTAAACGCCATCAAACGGCGCCACAACCAGTACTGGCATATTCTCATCAATCAGTGCAATTGGACCATGCTTCAGCTCACCTGCTGCATAGCCTTCTGCATGAATGTAAGAAAGCTCCTTCAGCTTCAGCGCACCTTCTAGTGCCAATGGGAAGCTCGTCCCACGACCAAGGAACAACGCATGATGCTTCTTGGACATCCATGGTGCCAGCTTCTCAATCTCAGGCTCTAGCTTCAAAGCCTGCATCGCATGTGCTGGAAGCTCGGAAAGAGCACCAACCAGCTCTTTTTCCTGTGCCTCACTCAAGCTTCCACGCTGACGACCAGCAAGTACGGCAAGGCTGGCAAGCACAGCCAGCTGACACGTGAAGGCTTTCGTAGACGCGACGCCAATTTCAGGTCCTGCAAAGATTGGGAATACCAGATCAGCTTCACGTGCAATCGTGCTCTCTGGCACGTTAACCACCGCACCGATGGTCATGCCCTGCTCTTTACAATAGCGCAGCGATGCCAGCGTATCTGCCGTCTCACCAGACTGGGAAATGAACAGCGCCAGATCACCTTCTCCAAGCGGCATTTCGCGATAACGGAATTCCGAAGCGATATCGATATCTACCGGAAGGCGTGCATACTTTTCAAACCAATACTTCGCAGTCAGACCAGCGTAATACGCAGTACCACACGCTGAGATCACCAGTCGATTGATCTTGGAGAAGTCAAAATCATTGCCCTCAGGCAGGGTCACTTTACCTTCATTAAACTTCAGGTACTGGGAAATCGCATGACCCAGAACCTCTGGCTGCTCGTGGATTTCTTTTGCCATGAAGTGACGATAGTTGCCCTTGTCCATCATGGTTGAGCTGACGCTGGACGTCTGAACCACACGCTCAGCAGCAGAGTTGTTCTCGTCAAAGATCTGCGCCCCAGCGCGTGTCAAAACAACCCAGTCGCCCTCTTCAAGGTAGCTGATGCGGTCAGTAAACGGAGACAGGGCAATTGCGTCAGATCCGAGGAACATTTCGCCCTCGCCATATCCAACAGCAAGTGGTGACCCACGACGTGCACCAATCATCAGATCATCCTGATCGGCAAACACAATCGCAAGAGAAAAGGCACCTTTCAGGCGACCAAGAACGGCAGCAACAGCATCCTGCGGAGCTTTACCGCTTTTAACTTCGAGTGAAATCAGGTGTGCAACAACTTCAGAATCCGTTTCAGTGGAAAGTTTCACACCTGCACCGCGCACCTCTTCGCGCAGTTCAAGGAAGTTCTCGATGATACCATTGTGGACGACCATGACGCCATCAGAGGCGTGTGGATGCGCATTCTCAACAGTCGGAGCACCATGCGTCGCCCAACGGGTATGACCAATGCCGCTCACACCCCCAAGAGGGTTGTCTTCCAGCACAGCTTCCAGATTGCGCAGTTTCCCTTTCGCACGGCGGCGAACCAGCGCACCATCTTGGACAGTTGCAATACCAGCAGAGTCATATCCGCGATACTCAAGCCGTTTCAGCGCATCTACCAGCAATGGTGCAACAGGTGTCTGCCCCAAAATTCCGACAATACCGCACATATATGTTCTCCTTGAATTCCCACCTCGCAACTGGTGCGAGCATCAACTTTAGGCCAAGTCTTTAGCCCGATGCTCCTATGCGAGGGAAATCAATCCGTGTTTCGTTTCGTTACAGCTTGAGGATAATTGGCAAGCGCACCGCTAGCCTCAGCAGTGTGCACCAATATTACTCAGCCCTTTCTTGAAGCTTTAGCCGCAGCAAGCTTTTCACGCATTGCAGCGGCACGACCTTCTTTGTTGACCTGCTGACCTCGGCCAATCGCCAGTGCGTCCGCTGGCACATCAAAGGTCACCACAGACCCAGCAGCAACAAAAGCGCCGTCTCCCAGCGTCACAGGCGCAACAAGCACACTGTCTGAGCCAACAAAACTGCCTGCACCGATATCTGTGTGATGCTTCAGATAACCATCATAGTTGCAGGTGATTGTACCCGCTCCGATATTGGACTTCGCACCAATGCGTGCATCACCAATGTAGGAAAGATGATTGACTTTGGCACCAGCCTCGATCGTCGCGTTCTTGATCTCAACAAAGTTGCCGATGTGAGCCCCCTCGCCAATCTCAGCGCCAGGACGCAGCCGAGCATATGGCCCCACAGTTGCATCAACACCCACATGCGCATTCTCCAGATGGGAGAACGCGCGGACGCGGGCTCCACCGTCAACATGCACGCCCGGACCAAACACCACGTTTGGCTCCACAATCACATCCGGTTCAATCTCAGTATCAAATGAGAAATAGACCGTCTCTGGTGCACGCAATGTCACACCGTTTTCCATAAAGGTTTCGCGCTGCACTTGCTGGAAGACAGCTTCACAGGAAGCAAGTTGGGCCCGGTTATTGATACCCTGAACTTCCTTCTCATCAGCAAGTTCAGAAACAACCTTCATCCCTTTGCTGCGCGCAACCTCGACAGCATCGGTCAGATAGTACTCGCCCTTCGCATTGTCGTTTTTGATTTCCGCAATCAAATCAGGCAGAGCCTTGCCCTTGAACGCCATGATACCCGCATTGCAAAGAGTGACTCTGCGTTCTTCATCTGTTGCTTCTTTTTCTTCACGGATCGCAACAAGTTCGCCATCACTCTCAAGCAAGCGACCATAACCAAATGGATCGTCAGCCTCAAAGCCAAGCACGACAACATCCGCACCGCCAGACAAACGCGCCCGTAGACGATGCAGCGTATCAGCCTTCACAAGCGGGGTATCTCCGAAAAGAACGAGAACGTGATCAGAGGCATCTTTATAAGCTTCCTCGGCGGCCTTTACAGCATGCGCAGTACCCAATCGGTCCACCTGAACGTGACACGTTGCGCCAGGAACGCGCAGGGCAACATGCTCCTCCAGCTTCGCCATCTCAGGACCGACCACAACGGCGACATTGTCAGCCCCAGCATGCATAACGGAGTTGAGGACGTGCCCGACAAGCGGCAGCCCACCGATCTCATGCATCACCTTTGGCAGGGCCGAACGCATACGCGTTCCTAATCCAGCAGCCAGAACAATTGCCAAACAAGAACTATTGGACATGCAAACCCCTTGGGAGACTTAGAATTAAAAACTGACAGGCAAATTGCACGAGTGCTTTGACATTTCAAAGGACATCCCCGTGCTTTCACCAAGAAAATCAAAGCACCCATTAGAAGTAGCAGATAGTGTTTAATGCATCTTTTTCAGATTGCATTTGCACTTTGTTAACCATAAAAAACCAAGGTAATACATATAGTTAGGATTAGATTCGAATACGAGGCGACTGGAAGCTTTGAGACTTCCTCATAAAATCAACGAGTTACGACAGAAACCGGAAGTCCTGCGAGAACGTATTACCGTTCTTGCATGGGGTATTGCTGCGCTCTCGTGTGTCGCCCTCGCCGCCTCTGCTGTGCAGATGCCTGGCAAACTTGCCTCACAACAAGCACTTTACACGCAAGTAACGCTCCCTCTCCCTGCGCCCGGACCCGTTACAACAACCGCCTCTATTGGCAGTCAAACAGCACAAAACGCCTTTCAGGTATATAGCGATGCCCCCAGAAACGAATCACAACAGGGCCTGCAAAACTCAAAAGAGCTGCGCATTGTAAGGGAAGAAATTATATCTCTGCGCCGTTCCGTGCTGCGCCTTACCGAGCAAAATCGCAGACTATCCAGTCATGTAAACGCGCTTGATGAAGCAACCGCCCAAGAAACATCAAAAGCGGAAACCACCTCGGCTCCAGCCAAAATCTCAGTCAAGCCGAAGCAAGAGCCGACCACACCAATAGAAACCCTGCCAGCACCTGAACTCTTACAAATTTCAGCGCCAATCGCCACAGTAAGCCCGCTGCCAGACATCAAACTCTCTGAAGTCGGTACACTTGCCACCATCGCTTTGCCAACAACCACCGATCCAGAGACTGTTGCATCCATTACCAAAAATGCAGTGCCTCTCGATATGCCAGAGTTTCAAAAAACCCCGGCAGCAGGCAAGCTTCGCCAGTCGGGCACCCGCAGAATTCTGCGCACGTCCTTTGCCATTGAACTAGGTAATTTCGAAGACACAAACCTGCTGGAGAGCAAGTGGCTAAAGCTAAAAGACAATAACCCGCTGCTGCTTGGTGATCTGAAGACGCGCATCTCTGCTGCAAAAGTAGACGGCGCTACAAAGTATACTCTGACAGCTGGCCCGTTTTACAATGCAGCAGACACCGCTGTTGTGTGCGCAAGACTGGCGCGAGAAAAAGTCAATTGCATGCCTACCATTTTCCAATAAATTGCTCTCATCTTTTTGCACCTGAGCATTGGGGCATTCATCAGCAATGATGTAAGGGCATCCTTATGCGTGACAGGTCTTTTCGGAATACCATGCGTGTCTAACTCATCAACGAGCTCAAGTTGGGCCTCAACCTACGCCCTGTTGTTTCTCATGCCCATTTTCATGAGCTCCAACATCATAATTGCCAAACCTGCCATTGCTCATACCGAGCCATGGACCCTTGCATTTTTTAGATGGGGTCTTGCCTCGCTTATTCTTTTGCCGTTCACATATCGTGAGCTGAAAGCCAACATGCCGCTGATCCGGAAAAACCTGAAGCTTCTTAGCTTCATGGCCTTCCTTGCAATGTGGATCTGCGGAGCTATTGTCTATCTGGCACTGAAAGAAACCTCCGCTACCAATGGAACATTGATCTATTCAGCAGCCCCAGCTCTTATTTTGGCGCTTGAATGGCTCTTCCGCGGACGAGCCGTCGCAACAAGAGAGCTTGCAGGTATCTCGCTTGCTATCATTGGTGTCTTTGTGATTGTGACCAAAGGCTCGCTCGGCAATCTACTCAGCTTGCAACTTAACAGCGGTGACTTGTTGTTTGCCCTGTGCACGCTGAGCTGGGCAATTTACTCCGTACTCATCAAGAAAAGCCAATTACAGGCAATCTCAACGGCGCCTCTGTTTGCGATCCTCGCCATTCTCGGAACCATCATCCTCGCGCCATTCGCAGTCGCTGAAATGGCAATCACAGCTTCCGTACCCAATACAGGCGAAGTCTGGATGTCTATCGCAGGTGTCGCGCTAATCGCTTCTGTGGCCTCTTTCCTGACCTACCAGTTCAGTATCCGTCTGGTTGGCCCATCGATTGCTGGCATGTTCATGTATCTGATGACGCCATACGGTGTTGGCATGGCAGTTCTGTTTCTGGGAGAACAGCTCCAGATGTTCCATTATTTGGGCTTCATCCCAATCATGGCAGGGCTTCTGCTGGCAACCTTGCCCGCAAGCTTATTCCGGCGAAAAGCCAGCGCTTAGTATCTAAAGCAGCACTCCAAACACAAAAAAGCAGGCCTGAAGCCTGCCTTTTTTATATCAAAATCTGGAGCTGCCATTAGCCGATCTGCGAAAAGACCGGGAATGTTTCCAGCAACCAGAAAGAAAGCGCTTGAATGTACCCGGTTAAGAAGCCAACACCGGTGAGCACAAGAAATGCCCCCATAACCTTCTCAACCATACCCATGTGCTTACGAAAGCGCGCCATAAAGCCCATAAACGGCCCTGCAAACATCGCAGCAATCATGAACGGCACACCAATACCCAGCGCATAGGCAGCAAGCAGAATAACGCCCTGGTTAACTGAAGCCTGGGTACCTGCAATCAATAGAATACTCGCCAGAACTGGACCAATACACGGCGTCCAGCCAAAACCAAAGGCAAGCCCCATCAGATAAGCACCACCAAATCCACCTGGCTGACGGTCAATCTGCACACGCGCCTCGCGGTAAAGGAACCCAATTTTAAAGGCGCCAAGGAAATGCAGCCCCATGACAATGATCATGCCGCCAGCAAGATAAGCAAGGTACTGCGAATACTGCAGAACAAACTGGCCAAGGAACGACGCGCTTGCACCAAGCAATACAAACACAGTTGAGAAGCCAGCGACGAAACACATCGCAGCAATCATAACCCGGTTGCTCTGAGCGGCGCTCTTTTCCTCGCTCGTCACTTCTTCAATGGACAAGCCAGCAATATACCCAAGATATGGCGGCACCAGCGGCAAAACGCAGGGAGAAACAAAAGACAAAATGCCTGCGAAAAAAGCGCCCCAAAGGGTGATGTCTTGCAACATATAGCTATCCTAATTCCACTTGGAATGCATCTATAGGACCTGACGCTTGCACGCGTGGGAGCGTGACATCATCATAGTCTATCAATAGATCACCAAGGCTTATATATACAATTTTGCTGAAAGTTGGATGTGTTTCGTCAAACAGGCAAGAAAATCTGCGACACATTTTGGTGAACGGTAGGCAGGAACCACTACCTACCGTCGACCGTAAATATCAACTGTGACCTTTAGTTGTCACGAACAACCAGTACAGACTGGTTGGCATGGCGCACAACACGCGCCGCATTCGGTCCAAGCAGGAAGTCCTTTAGCTCAGGACGATGCGAAGACAGAACAATCAGATCAGTACCCAGCTTATCCGCCGCGCTTGTGATCTCTTCGTAAATTGTTCCGTGGGCGATATGCCCTTTTACATCCAGCTCCTCATCAGGAAGCTGCGTATCGAGAAACTCCTCAAGAGCCTCACGCGTACGCTCCAAAGCCTCAGTTTCAAACTCGCGAGCGAAATAACCACCAACGATAGATTTGCCAAAGTCTGGCAGAACCGTCACCACATGAAGCTGTGCTTTGTAATGACGAGCCAGATCAACAGCCACGGGAAGCGCAGTTTTCCAGCTGCTTTCTTCGTTCAAATCCAAAGGCAGCAAGATATTGGAGTACATTTCCCAACTCCTCAAAAATTATAGTTTTATGGCACAGCCCGCTTAAAAAGCGGGCTGTGTTTGGCGTCGACGTTGAAGTGCAACAACCAGCAAAAGCAGAAGCAAAGCCGGAATATAGAACAACTGTTTTGGCAGTCGCTCTGCATCCACCTGAGAGCTTACAATCACAACCGGAACATCTCCGTAAAAGTCAAAGCCCTGCAGTTTCTCAGCAAATGTCGTGCCTGGGAATGGTTCATCAAGCACCACAGCTCCATCATCCTGCATGGTAACCAGGCCAGATGCGTCAAGTCGTGCGTCAGCCCCCTGCTCCTCACCAATAGATAGAGGCAATGTCAGTGTCAGGATTTTATCCATGTCATCAAAATCCGGACCTGCGAGGTTAAGACGCACCATATCACCCGGCTGCGCATCACCAACCATCTCCATGATTTGCGGACCTGTGGCAGTTACGTACGGATCCTGCACCTGGTCGAGCCAGAAGCCCGGGCGGAACAGTGTAAACGCAATGAGAAGCAGCGTTACGGATTCCCACAGACGGGAGCGCGCAAAGAAGTACCCTTGCGTTGCCGCAGCAAACAACATCATCGCCACAACCGAGACGATAAAGACAAAGACAGCCTGAAGTGGCTCAACATCAATCAGAAGAAGATCAGTGTTGAAGATGAACAGGAACGGCAAAGCAGCAGTACGCAGAGAATAGATAAAGCCTTGAACACCGGTCTTGATCGGGTCACCACGACTGATCGCAGCTGCCGCAAAGGCGGCGAGTCCCACCGGAGGCGTCACATCCGCCATAATGCCGAAATAGAAGACAAAGAAGTGAACTGCGATCAACGGAACGATAAATCCGGTCTGCTCACCAAGGTCCACAACAACCAGTGCCATCAGAGAGGATACAACAAGGTAGTTCGCCGTCGTTGGCAGGCCCATACCCAGGATCAAACTCATCACCGCAACCAGCACCAGCATCAGCAACAGGTTACCGCCAGATAGGAACTCAACCAATGCAGCAATCATCTGGTGCATACCGGTCAGGGACACAGTACCCACGATGATACCCGCAGCAGCTGTCGCAACTGCAATGCCGATCATGTTGCGCGCGCCGCCGATCATACCTTCCACGAAGTCCACAATACCCTGCCATGTACGGCCGACCTGAGATTCTTTGCGGAAGAAAGCTTTCAACTGATGCTGGGTCACAACGATAAAGGTCATCGCCATTGTCGCGTAGAACGCAGACAGGGACGGTGAGAACCGCTCGACGAGAATACACCAGATCAGAACAACAATCGGCAGGATGAAGTAATAACCGGTACGGCCAACATCACCAGCAGCAGGCAACTCACTCACCGGCGCGTTTGGATCATCCACTTCAAGGTCTGGAACCTGCGCGGCGATATACACCAACCACAAATAGCCAGCAGCAAACAACGCAAGCACAACAGGGAACGTGAGTGCCGGGAACGCAGTCTTCGTCCAGCCCAGACCGTAATACACGGCTGCACCAACAAGAGTGATCCCGATAAAGCCTGTCAGAACGCCAATCAGGCGCTGCAAAATGGTTACATGAACCGGAGGCTTAGGCAGACCTTTCAGGTTCATCTTCAAAGCTTCAAGGTGCACGATGTACACCAGCGCGATGTAAGAAATCACGGCAGGAATGAAAGCGTGAATAACAACCTGATGGTAGCTGGTGCCGGTAAACTCAGCGATCAGGAAGGCTGCAGCACCCATCACAGGCGGCATCAACTGACCATTCACAGAGGAAGCCACTTCAACAGCACCTGCCTTTTCAGCAGGAAAGCCAGTCCGCTTCATCAATGGGATGGTGAACGTACCAGTGGTCACAACATTCGCAATGGAAGAACCAGAATAAAGACCACTCATCGCAGAGGCAAGCACCGCAGCTTTTGCTGGTCCACCACGCAGGTGGCCAAGCAGCGCAAACGCCGCTTTAATGAAGTAGTTCCCTGCCCCAGCCTTTTCCAGCAGTGAGCCAAACAGAACGAACAGGAAGATCATGGAAGCTGAAACGCCAACAGCAACACCAAAGACGCCCTCCTCCTGAATCCAGTAATGCCACATGGCTTTACCATAGGAAGCACCACGCCACTGAATGACGTCTGGCAGCCATGGCGAGTTGCCAAACATCGCGTAGCCGACAAACACTGCAGCGACAATAACGAGTGGCAGACCGAGGCTCCGGTACACCGCAATCGCAAGCACAGTCAGGCCAGTGGTGGCCACAATCAGATCCATCTGAGTTGGAAGACCGGCGCGATTAGCGATTTCAGAGCGCATAATCACAAGGTAGAGACAAGCCGCAGCGCCTAAAAATGCAAGGATCCAATCGTACCACGGTATGGTATGTCGGGGGCTGCGGGAAAACAGAGGGTAGGCAAAAGCAGCAAGCACCAGGCCGAATGCCAAGTGAATGTTTCTGACAGCAGAGTTATTGAAAATGAGATTGATGCCAAAGGTATCATTCAACCAAAATGGAACGTTTGACGCCACATAGAGCTGAAACACGGACCAGATAAAGGCAATGGCAGCAATCATCACACCTAGCCCGCCAGCTAGGCTTCGTGCGCCGGTATCCGCCTGAGCGACCAATTCTTGCGCATCAACTTGCGCTTTGTGTCGTTCTGGACTCATTTGCACCCCCAAATACAGTTCCCCCTTTGCCTTAGCTGTAAAGGCAGAGCAAGAAACCTACTAAATCTCATAGAAAGCCAAAAAATGCGGGGCCAGAACAGCCCCGCATCGTAGAAAACTTGGTTAGATTACATCCAGCCACGTTCTTTGTAGTACTTCACCGCACCGTCATGCAGAGGAGCAGTCAAGGAAGCCTTGATCATCTCTTCTTCTTTCAGGTTTTTGAATGCAGGGTGCAGCTTTTTGAAGTCGTCGAAGTTTTCGAAGACAGATTTCACAATGGTGTAAACAACATCGTTAGGCACAGCAGCGGAAGAAACGAAGGTCGCGCCAACACCAAAGGTATTGATGTCTTCTGCGTTGTTGTACATGCCCGCTGGGATAGTTGCTTTACGGTAGAAGGAGTATTTGTCGACCAGATCGTCGATCGCTTTACCTTCAACGTTTACAAGCTGCGCATCACAGGTGCTTACAGTTTCCTGAGTAGATGCGGATGGGTGACCAACCAGCCAGTAGTAAGCATCGATCTTGCCGTCACAAAGTGCAGAACCAGCTTCAGCAGATTTCAACTCAGTTGCCAGAGCGAGATCAGCCTTGTTCACGATACCTTCTTTTTCAAGAAGCTGCCATGTTGCATACTGACCGGAACCTGGGTTGCCGATGTTGACTTTCTTACCCTTAAGGTCGGTGTAGTTGTTTACGCCGGAACCTTTAGAAGCAAGCATTGTCACTGGTTCAGGGTGCACGGAGAATACAGAGCGCAACTCGCCGAAAGGCTTGCCTTCCCACTGGGAGCGACCTTCGTATGCATTCGCCTGAACGTCAGACTGAGCAACACCGAACTCCAACTCACCATTCTGAATGGTGTTGATGTTGTAAACAGAACCACCAGTAGATTCTACAGAACAACGGATGCCGTGCTCTTTACGGGTCTTGTTTACAAGACGACAGATCGCACCACCGGTTGGGTAGTAAACACCGGTAACACCGCCGGTGCCGATGGATACAAAACGATTTTCTGCCGAAGCTCCAGTTGCAACGCTAACCGCAATCAGCGCAGCTCCAACTGCAACATTGCTAAGTTTCATACGAACCTCCACTTAAGTTGTAATTGCGCGACCCCGTTACTCACGGTATCGCGAATAGGAAATCTTGGCATTTTAACCATCAGACACGCCTATTTCCCACTGGCACAGAATGAAAGATGCCAAAAGCGGTGAAATACGTACACATCTATTGCTTGGATTACCAGTAAACTCTCAAGGCTGCTGGTAACAACCAAGCTGCATATCTATTCACCTAACAAACTGATTCAAATATATATTTTTAGATATATGAGCATTTCGCACACGCGAAAGCCCCACAGATATTTCACGAAAAACTGCCAAAAATCAGGTGATACACCAGCAAACTGCCGATTGCTTCCACAAAATAGTATACTAAGGTATTACAGATTTTGTGAAGTATCACGCCACATTTTGAGCAACACCTCTACGTTATTTCACCTAGAGAACTAATAATACCCCAAAAACCAAGGGATGAATGAAATGATTGCAGCAGTCTCCCGTCTTAGAGCAGATCATAGCCCCAGGCGCATTTTGTGCACCGCACCCTACACTCTGCCTGATGAGGAACGAGCCCCTTGTTAAACAAGAAAGTGAAATCTAACGTCATTTCACCACTCACATTTACATTGAGCTGATTTCAGCAATCTCATCACTTGGACAACATAAGAACGGTAAATAAGCATAAAAAACGCACTGTGTGGAAAATCGAAAAAACCGCTTGCGCTAAGCCCCTGCAATCCTTAGAAGACCCCTCACAGGCAGCGACCTAGCGGTCCCGCCCAAGAGCCCGTAGCTCAGCTGGTAGAGCAACTGACTTTTAATCAGTAGGTCCACGGTTCGAACCCGTGCGGGCTCACCATTTAACCTCATGGTATATAAAGAGGTTTAGCAAAGCTCCCTTCTGGGAGCTTTTTGCTTTTGAGCTTTGTGTCAGCACTATGTAAGCAAATGAGAGTGTTTGAAAGCGCAATTTCACCTCTCTTAGTTCCTACCAATACCCTTTCAAATTAATTCTGGAAAAGCTGTGAAAGTCGTCACTAGTCGTCAGAACACAGACTTATCATAAGGCTCAAGCTCTGAAGAGTTGTCAGAGAACTGTAACGTGTCGTCAGGGTGCAACTTTAATGCTTCTTGATAAAAGGCATGCCCGCTTCAAGCGAATACAAAAAATGGCCTGAGAAGCATCACGCTTCCCAAGCCAGAATATTCCATGAGAGGCGAAGCCTCTCTTCATTCCGTATTTTTAGTCTTTGGAGACTTCCAGCGCGCAAGGTTCGAGCAGCTCGGAGATTTTCTCGCTACTTCCCTGCACATCTTCAATGTGATTGCGCACAGTATCAAATAGCGTCAGCAACGCTTCATATTCCTGTGTGTGCTCCATGCGTTCACTCAGAACCACACTCATGGAATAAACCAGATTTTTGAGGTGGTTGGTTGCTAAGCTAAGCTGGTCCACTTCATTGCGAAGGGACGTATGGGCACATTTCTCTTTACCAGTTTCTGTCATTTCAAGCCCTCTACTTTGGGTGTTGAACAACCACTCAGCAGAAGGCTTCTGACGGCCCACTGGCGAGCGGGAGGTTCAGAACCTGCAAGTAGACAGGCGGGTTTATTCCCCCGCGAAGGGTATTGTATTCACCGCCCTCCCGCCCATAAGCGAGAGTTTGCGTTTGAAGGGCTAACTCCAGACACAAAAAGACCGCGGATTAACGGATGCGGTAACCGCTTCGTAGAGGTTTCGACGCCTCAAGATGAGCATGCGATGATTGAGACAAGGTGTCAATGCAAGGAAACTGAATTCCTCCACAAACCCATAGGATTAGCGGGGCTAAAAAGTGAGAACAACAACATGAACATAAACAACAAGCCCTTGCGAAAACCACATAGCCGCTTGCGCCGTGGTCCCGAACTACCCGTAGTCAAGGAAAAGCCTAGGAAGGACCCATGATGTTTTGAAGAAGAAGAGATTGGATCATATCCAGCCTAACGAGCATTTGCCGCCCTTTAAGATAGCTAAAGTCAATACCCGTTTTTACCGAAAAGGCCTAACAGCTTCTCGAGGTAAAGAAGTTATGAGCACTGCAATTCAGAGTGAACAAAAATTCGACCATCGGACGTTCCCATTATGGGTTGAATCGCGCTCACCTGTAGGCTTCTACAATAGCTCTTATTGGTGATCTGCAATTACTCATGACCAATTGCGGACATTCGACTTTGATCCAGTGCGGTCAAAATCCAGCTGCAAGTTCAACTTCTGAGCGATTTGGCCCAACTTACTGCTTAAGAAAGATCTGATGCATCAGAAAGGACTTCAGATCTTATGAGGGAGGTAACACTCATTAGAACCCTTCCCACTTAGTGAGTTTGAGAAAGAAAAAAGCACTAAGTACTAGCTAATTAAATCAACTTAAATGCATAATAACAACCGCCAAGATCACTCTCTTTACCCCATCTTGCATCAACGATTTTTAGTTTTGCAATCAAAGCAAAGTTGCCGCTGCTATTCTCTCTGATTAGGTGCATGATTTCGCGACGACATTTAAGTTGTGTACCGATATTGGGGCCTAGCTCACTCTTTCTTGCAGGGAACCATTGATGTAACCAATATTTCCATTGCGCTATTTCACTACCTTTTGCGTCAGCATAAATCACAGCATCTTCTTTGAAGTCTTGGGTAGGTGGAGGTACGCCGATAAAAAAAGCAGGCTGGAAATAGCCCCGGCCTAGCAGATCGGTTAGCCATCGACCGGTATGCTCAAAAAATATTTTTTTGGTGACATGTGCCCCGTGCGCTGTAGAATCTTTGTGAAACAGCTCTTCAATTTGAGCTTGATCCAACAGGGTGGTGCCACAGTTAATCAATGCTATCTCGAAATCAGCCTCTAATTTCTCATCATCACATTTTATCGGTCCTGAAGCGCGCAATACAAACTCATTATCCATTGAAGGGCTAATACTATTGAGAACAGCGTCGACATCGATACTGCCATTCTCAGTCTTAAATTGCGAGAAAATTGGCCAATTAGCAGGCTTTTGGGATGGCTCCAATCGTCCCAAAGAGTCCTCGAATGGGATTGTTAGTAGTGACAGCTCCCTTGCTTGGTCATTATTAATGATGCCTTCTCCTAGAGCAAATTCAACCGTCTTAAGAAATGCAGATAAATACCCAGCCTCAGCACGCCACGATAATGAGCATCCAATATTATCTATCCCATTGTATTTTTCGGAACAGAAATTGTGAGGATTAAAAGTAGGGATACTTGCTTGTTTTTTGATCTCATTCCATTCTATCGCAAGTTGACTTTGAAGCGTTTCTTTGTATTCGCAGCCACAATACTCTTCAAGTAGAGAAACATATATTTGAGGAATTCCGTTTTTATAGATTTGTTCAATCGGCGTAGCATCCTCTGAAGTGGTTTTTTGGAGGATATATTCAAACCGATCTGAACCAAAAATTTTAGCGATGTAATGCTCTGAGAGAAGCGATGGGCTTTTAATAGCTTCCCTGATTTCATTTTCTTCTATCCCCACGTCGCCAGAAAGAGTTAATATGGATAGGAAGTCACAAATCTCTATGTCCAAATCCAGCTTTGAAAGCTTATGGATGTAACGCTCTCTAAAACTACGTTTAGTTTTTAGTAACATTGCGATCTGTTTCGCCGACTTAAGCCGAGCTTGCTTATCTGGCCAGAAAAAATACTCCAATAAGATGTCATAGGATGCATTTTCGATTGAATAGCTCTTATCAGTCCATGCAAGAATAGGTAGCGGTAAATGGGAAATTTCTTGTTCTAATGAGCTAAGCATTACGTTGGTAACGGAAATAGCTAACTCCTTCTGACCAGCATTAAGAAGGAACAATACCAAAGAGCTTGTTGGCACAACTTTCCAAACATTCTCGTCGCTGAAATTTTGAACACCTTCTAAAGTTTGCGCAAGAATATCATTCCATCTGTTTTTGTAAATGCGGGCATATTTTACGATCTGTTCTTCAGATGTGGCGCCCGACCATTTTGACCAGTGATGGTTGTCATTTATATCGTTGATGCACCACTCCAAGGCTTGGTTCTTTCCTTGGAGTTTATGACTGATATCAAATACCGCTGGTAGGCATCTCTCTAAACCCCAAATTTTCTCACGCCCCTTTATGTAAGCCTTACGAAAAGCTTGAATGACATCTAATCCTTTTCCATGATTAGTCCAAACCTTTGCCCATTCTTCAACTTGCTTATGATTAAGAAAGCGATGTTCTTTTGTTAAGGCATCGATTAATTCTGAGAGATTATCTGGTGGGAAATGATCGTAGTTTAATTTCACGTAATCATTATCAAAAGGAGTGTTTTTTTCTTCAGGAACTAAATAATGTCCACCAATGAAAGTTAATTGAGCATCATAAATGGACTTTAAAGAAGTATCATTCTTTGACTGCTCTTTGAGAGTCTCTAACCAACTTCTATTCAACAGGCTATACAAGATCGAGTGATCTGCAGGTGCATTTAATGGGAAGTACTTAATATATGCTGAGATAACGCTATCAACCCACCCCCAATCTTGCTCGCGCAAATGGTATTCCAAAATTGCGGGCAATTTTTCCGGCATAAATTGGGCGATTAGGTTGATGAACTTTTCTGGCAGATGGCGTATCTCTCGCTCAGTGAAGTTAAACATCCCAACCGTAAATGGCGCGACTCTACTGAGCCATTCTCTGTGATAACCAACTTCAAATTCGGCACAATACTCAATGGCCTTATAGAGTTCATGAAACGTTGTATCCTTACGTTCACCATACCCTAAGGTGTATTGGCCGACAGTTTTCATGATTTTAGTCACTACTGAATTAAGTCGAAGACCGTTCGCAATTTTAGCGAGGTCAAGAGCATCGTTTGCTAGATATCCAGTGTTTTCGCGTCTTTGATAAAGATCATTATGGAGTTGTGTAACAAGCACCTCTAGAACTTCACTTTTTACCAAACTGTCAGCAGATCTCTCAGACAAACATGTGAGCCAAGCGTGAGCATTCCAATACTTGCAATTGTGAACTTGGTTGAACTGATGAATATCGAGTTCAATAGATTTATTACATGCGTGAGCGATTACATATAAATCTACTGAGATTTTGTTCAATACATGCTGCGCTGTATGCCATAACATAGACACGTCATGATCGATTTCTCGACGGTTAGGAAATTTAAGTTCATCAAAATAGGAGTAAATAGATAGTGGGTTAACCTTTTTCCGGCGATTAAGATCTATAGCCACTTCTTTGGCTAAGAATGAGAATGCAGCATTCATGGACTGTAGAAATGCATCTTTTCCACGACCAACGATGACTGGCTTTTCAACATTTTCACAAGATGAATTTGCGAACTTAGATAGCTCCCAAAAGAAAAAATCATAATGTGATATTAGATTACTAGATTCAATCGAATTGTTAAACTTCACATCTCCATAAACTAGAGAAAAGTAAAGTGCACCTAAAGCATCTAACTTTAGTTTTGGAGCTTCAGGGCGATGTGTAAGATTTATTCCTTCTAAGCAGCAAGAAATCACAAAACTTCTGTTGAACTTTTCCTTTGAATGAACTGGTATCGTCTGCTCTGAGAGGTTAAATATAACTTCGAAATTCCCAGCGGATATTAAATGATCTAAGAAATTATTAAAAAGATCAGAATGGTGTTTGCTATCTACTGGTGCTAGCAACTTAAAAAATTTATCTATGTGCTCTTCACCTGCATGGGAGAGTATTTCTATACAGCAGTTGATTAGATCATGAATACGGTCCTGCTGACCGTCAAATGAGAATTTGCTATAAACACGCAAACGCCTCATAACTTCATTATAGCAACTCAAAATAATTTCTGGATATTCTTCCTTTTTGGCCCATGAAAGTGCTACTAGTTCAGCGTCTGAAGCCGATCTTAAATTTTCTGTTTTAAGGACGTAGACGTGATCTTCAGACGAATGCCGTAAAGCAAGCGCTAATAAGCTAGGGTAACTTTGAATTTGAAATTCTGGACCATTGATCAACCGTATGCGAATTAGGCGCAGATCTACGAGCTTGGGATAGTTCTGATCATTGAATGCATACTCTTCGGCTTTGGAGATAATATGATCAATATGTGCCAACGAATAGCCTGAAGAGAAACTTTCTAGTACCCATTCCCTCGTCACGCCATTAATTAATGGTAAGGCATTGCCCAAACTGGCAGAATTAATCCAGTGCCAGCCCCATTGCCAATAACTAGGAGCATCCTTTTCGAGCCATTGATCAATTTTCTTGCGCAAAGAGAGATCAAGCGAGGAGAAGTATTTTTCTTTAACAACGAAAGCTTTCAAACTGTTGTGGTATGGTTGAACTCCAACTTTAGAAAAATCTATCAAGTGTTGAATTTCAGCAAATGCATTCTCAAAAGCTAAGGTATCTTCGTAACATATAGATAAATGATGTTTGCTTGGCCAGGCGAAATCCGTAGCCGCAATAAGACATAAGATACTCTTCGCTCCAGCACTTAGTCGCCCCCAAAGAGATCTATAGTAGTTATTTATATCCTCGCTACTTACCTCTTCCAACTGGGAAACAGCATATTGACTGATACAACGACCAATATAGATAAGTTGTTGAAGTGCATAGATAAGATATAGTGGATAGCCTTTAGTCTTCCGCACCAACTCAATTGCAATGCTCCCAATCTCATCTTGGTCCTCATTTGCCAATGAGAACTCGCCATTATCAAACAGGACTGATAGCCAAGTACGAACGCAGTCCTCATCCATGTTTGGAATCAGCGCCCAATCATCACGCTTTATCTCGGCGACCAGTTTATTCGGTAGTGCCTCGTCCCTAACTGGCTGAGTACTAATGAGAAGGCTTATTCGGTTTAAGAAAGGATGCAACCTATTGTATAAATGCTCCAACTGATCAATATTTGAACGCTCTCGATACACATGATCTAAGCCATCAATAACAACAATCAACTTCTGCTCAGTACGATCCAGATAATCTATAGTTTGCGTTATAGCTTTGGAGAACTGCTCATCAACTTTATTGGTGTCGTCTAAGCTTATCTGCTCTGCGACAGTCTTTGGTAGATATTGCTTTATTTGCAATATTAGAGACTTTAGAGCATTTTCGCTATTTAAGCGGTCAATAATATTGTCAGTTTGTAGCCAATAATGGTGTCGCACTACAAACTTGCCTTGTCCTTTCAAAATCTCAGTAAGGTAGGAAAGGTATGTACTTTTGCCCGTGCCGGGCAACCCTGATATGACCGTACACCCAACTCGGGAGGTAGCTTCTATGATCCCTGCATGAAATTGAGCGGAAGGAGGAATATAACCAGTTGGGACTTCAAATTCCTGTGAAAGCGGCTGCGTAATGTTGGTTTGGAATATGCGACGAAGATCTGAAAGGTAAAACGCGCCGTCATTACTTGGAAACTTTTTTCTAAGGGCTGATTTTTTGACAGCTTCTTTAAAGCGATACCATCCCTCGTTTGAAGTATGGTCGGGAACTACATTGCTTTTAAGTTCATCATCATATTTCTCTATCGTCTTCAGGCTGTGATGAAATTCAAAACAGGCAAAAAAGTGTCTAACTTTTTGCTCATCACCTATCTGAGCAATCAGCTCCTGTCGTCGGTTGTCTGGCAGCTTGTCGAATGAGATTCTATTATTCTCTAGGCTTCTAAGCAGTTCGTCGTCTGGAATTCTATTTGTTTTAAGGCATGCGCTGTATAATTCATTACGCTCTTGAATGGTAACAACATCATGAGACCACTTTTGAACTAGTGAAGTTCCTCTCTTTTTTTTACTTAAGAGCCAATCTAAGCTTAACGCCAAATCTTCTCGACTTGGATCAATAGTAAATTTGACTTGGGTGAGTTCATATCGGTCATCACTTCTACATGCGATGACATCATCTAGCCCTTCTAACTTATCTTTTAAAACCTCACCTTCAACTTTAATCCATCTATAGCGCTCTGGATCATGATACCAGTTGATGAGAATCTCGATACAAACGAGATCTTGATATTCGTAACCTGCTCTTGTCAGCTGAGTTGGTTTAATAGAGCTCGTCATTTTTCAATCACATATTGTAAATTTGAATAAGGATATCGCTTGGAGAGATTCATAGGAAGCTAAATCGAGAACCCTCACCTCAATACCTAAGCACCAACCGCATCAATTATCTACTGGCGTATAACAGAGCACGTACAAAGCACCTAGCAAACCCTCTAAGAATTTACATCAACCCATGATGGAAACGCCTCAATGGCGGCTTTTGGCCCTCTGCTAGCGGCTACTGCAACTTGCTTTTTCATTACCTTCAATTTGACTAGCTTTCGTATAAACAGATCTACTTCCATTTTATTGAACAGCCCATGCTCGGAATCTGATGCTTCGGTCCGCAGCCGGTTTTGGCAACCTGACGCATGGCATTGAGAAGTTCTGGTGTGCGGTTGGTTGGGTCGTCGAAGCCAGCATCATCCAAGCGGCCACGGTATTGCAGCTCACCCTTGTTGTTGAAGCCGAAGAAATCTGGCGTACAAACTGCGTTATATGCTCTGCCAACTTCTTGTGTCTCATCCAGCAAATACGGAAACTTGAAGCCAAATTCCTTGGCAAACTTTTTCATGAAGCTCGGTCCATCAGCAGGCACTGAGCGATAATCATTGGACATGACAGCAAGAACGCCGAAGCCTTCGGCTTTGAGCTGTTTCATGTCTTCTGCCAAGCGATCTGCAATGGCCTGCACATAAGGGCAATGATTGCAAATAAAGGCGATGAGCAAACCGCTTTCACCAATCTGGTCAGACATGGTGAAGCTGGTGCCATCAGCATCTTTGAGCGTAAATTCTGGCGCTTTCCAACCAAAATCGCAGATTGGTGTGTTCAAAAGCATGGGAGCCTCTCAATCTCTTGTATTTGATCTTAAATGTGCAAATGACGAGCTGTTTGAACCCGTCAGTCACATCCGTTTCTTTGAAACTTATTTGCCCGGAACCGGAAAACGCATCACGTAGAATGGAGCCTTTGAACCATTGACACCTTGATTGAAAGCCGGGTGCTTATGCAACTGGTTTTGCGTAACATAGACATATCCGTCTTGAGCAACATCAAAGCCATCCGGCCAGGAAAGCCGTTCGTCCTGAATGAGAACTTCGTACTTTCCAGCGGTGGTCAGGCCAATGGCTGAGTTCTCGATATCAGAAACGAAGAGACCACCATTGGAATAGAAAGTCATACCATCGCTAGGCTTTTTGGGACCGTATTCTTCAATGAAAGTATTCAGATCGGCAGAATTTACGGAGGGATCTGCAAGTTTTGCAGCCGGGATGCGGAAGATCTGCTCGCCATTCACAGTGCCGAAGTAGACCCATTTGCTGTCATCAGAGATGGCAATTGGGTTGAGGCCGAAGCGTAGATTATTGAGGGAGCCATCTTCTCCTTTGGCTGCCATCAGGCCACCGTCAATCACCACATCGCGGTCTGGGGAGATAAATTGCTCTGCCGCTTCCAGCAGGCGGCGGGCTTCGCCGGTCTTCAGGTCCACGATAACGATGGCTGGCTTGGATGGCCCCGCCAGATTGCCGAGGGTCATATCCGCGATATAAATCTGACCACGTTTTTCATCGATCGCAAAGTCCTGAAGGAAGGAGTTTGCTGTCAGAGCAGATTTGTCAATCTGCAAGTCTGCGTGAAGCGTGTTGGTCTCAGAGTTCCAGCCCAGCAGACGAGGTGCAGAAGTATCGCTTCCCATGTCCAGCATCCAGACCACGCCATTGGAGTCTGTGTCGATACCAATCACAGCAGACAAGCCGAGTTCGCCTACTTCCGGACCATCTGCCCAATCTTGAGTTGGGAACGGCGCCTTGCTGCCATCTTTCAGAACTTCAACCACCTTCAACGCCGGCCCATCCAACGGCTGCATGCTGACAATCATGCGTCCGTTTGGCGTTACGGTGATGTTACCCGGGCGGGTTTCAGAGAATTTTGCCACTTCTTCCAACTGAAGCGGCTCGCCAGCTACCGCTGCCAGAGAAATAAGAGAAAGTGCAGATGCTGCGAGCACAGATTTCAGCATGAATAAAAATTCCTTATTGATTGTTGATGTTCTATGAGACATATGGCTAAACACGATCGATTAGTAAAACTAGAAATATAAATAGGTCCTATGAGCAACGCCAATAGATCTCCCTTCCGACTTGATACGGACCTGACTGTGCTTCGCTCTTTGATCGCAGTCATTGAGGAGGGTAGTTTCTCCGCTGCGGCAGAAAAAGTGGGGCGGACGCAATCAGCAATCAGCCTGCAAATTGCCAAGCTGGAAGAGCGGTTGGATGTGAAACTATTTGAGCGTACGAGCCGTTCTCTTTCCCAAACCAGCGAAGGTGAGATTTTTATCGGCTATGCTCGAAAGATTTTGGAGTTGGCTGATGAGGCTGTGTTGAGCGTTTCTGCGCCCAAGGAGCAAAGCATGCTGCGCGTAGGGTTTGCAGAGTATCTGGTACCGCAGCACCTACATATTCATCTGGCCCGCTTCAAACGAGCACACCCCACTTGTGATCTCAACTTGATCCTCGGCGGTGGGGCTGACTTGTTGTGTCTTTTAGATGCCGGGGAGCTGGATGTGGTATTCGCCGGACCAGAGGCCTCTGGCGGCAAACAGTTATGGCAGGAGCCGCTGGTCTGGTGCGGGCAGCTGCCTGCGGCTGATAAACCACTGGAACTGATCTTGATGCAGGAACCATGCAGCTATCGCGCTATAGCAATCTCTGCCATGGAAGCCATGGCCTCAGACTGGAAGATCTCAATCACTGCGAACTCCATTCAGGCTGTACAGTCCGCCATAAAAGCTGGGCTTGGAGTTTCCATTCTACCGGCCTCTGCATTGCTGGAGGACATTCCTGTGATTGAGAGCGCCCTACCAGGGCTGCCAGTAACTAGCGTCTTAAGTTATTTGTCCGCACAGGAAGAAAATCCACTGGCGCAGCGCTTCATTGATTACTTGCTGTGTTATCTAGAAAAGACGGGTGCTCTACAAACTGCTTAGTTTGATGAGTGCGTTGACGAGATTTCATATGAGTGCTCCCTACTGTTGATCACATGTGCAATCTATGGTTCGCTTCGCACGATGCATTCCATATTAGTGTACTCAAGAGTTAAGAAGGTTTATCTATCAAGCTGCATGAGGGGACTTGCTGCCAACAATCTCAATCCTTGGTGGACCCAGCCGAATGGCCGGTAATTGCCCTCGTCGCTGGCAACAGCCTCTCACTTACACGAGTTCTCGCAGTGCAATGAACGGAAGCAAAGTCAGCTCTTCTACAGTTCATAATTAATGTGGATTCGGACTTATGACTGCAGGCTGGTTGCAAACAATGTGGATTAATTCGCAAATAATGCGGGTTTGAGCTTGCCGATAGTGTCAAATAATTTGAGCTCAAAATAGCGATGTTTGCAAGCCGAAGTGATCACGATTGCTGGTCGCCATAGGTACTGCCTTTTTATGAGGAGTACACTCTGCCGGTTCTGCGCATCCTGACCGACAGGGGCACGGAATATTGTGGCAGGCAGGACAAGCATGATTACCAGCTTTTTCTGGCCATCAATGATATCGACCACACCAAGACCAAGGTTAAGCACCCACAGACCAACGGCATCTGCGAGCGCTTCTACAAGACCATCCTACAGGAATTTTATCAGGTCACGTTCAGAAGAAAATTGTATCAAAGCATCGAACAGTTGCAGGCTGATCTGGATGTGTGGCTCCATCATTACAACACCGAACGCATCCATCAAGGCAAAATGTGTTGCGACAGAACGCCAATAGAAACTATGATTGATAGGCAGAAGATCTGGATAGAAAAATTCGTAGATCAAATCTGACCTGACAAATCGCTATCGTCAAAACGGTAACTGTCAGATCAAATCTGAGCTTCTACGCATGAGGGAGATTGGAGCCGATGCAGGTTGCGTTCATTTGCATTCACGTTCCCTGCTCAAAAGCTGATTAAACTTTGCGACAGAGCCACTCATACAAAACAAGTTTGCGATGCTAGCTGGTCTTTTACCAGTGCAGTCCAGAACTTAAGACCGATTGGCAAGAGATCATCATTGAAGTCGTATGTGGGCATATGCAATGCAACTCCACCTTTATGCCCTTTTGCACCATTTCCGATTAACAGATAGCAACTTGGGGCTTCCCGTTGCATGAATGAAAAGTCTTCAGAAATGCAGTAAGGTGAACATTGGCCGTTTACATTTTCAGCGCCAACAATTTTCTCAGCTATGCGCACGGCGACTGCGGCTTCCTGCTCTGAGTTCACTGTAGATAGAACGCAGTTTGAAAACTCGAAGCAATACTCCAAGCCCGCAGATTGACACTGCCCAGCAATAACACGTTCCATTGTCGTTTGGAGCTTGGCTTGAGCTTCATCGGTGAAACAACGCATATCACCAGAAAGAGTCACACGAGTTGGAATAACGTTTGCGCCACCATTGGTTTCAAAATTGGTAACGGAAAGGACAGCAGGTTCACCAATCGAGCTTAACTCGCGTGTAATGATGGTTTGTAGTGCTGTTACAATTGCCGCTCCCACTGGGATAGGATCACTACCTAGATGTGGCATAGCAGCATGACCACCGGCGGCCTTAATCTCAATCTTGAAATGGTTCTCAGCTGCCATAACAGAACTGGGACTTGTTTCGACATGCCCCAACGGCAAACCAGGCAAGTTATGCATTGCATAGACTGAATCGATTTGCCAACGCGTAAATAGACCATCGGCAATCATAGCCGGCGCGCCAGTGCCCTGCTCTTCTGCTGGCTGGAATATGAAGTAAACTGTTCCATCGAAGTCGCGGCTGCGGGATAACTCATAGGCAGCACCAAGAAGCATGGAGGTATGGCCGTCGTGACCACATCCATGCATCATTCCGGCATTTTGTGATCTATATTCGAACACGTTTTCTTCTTGAACCGGAATTGCATCAAAGTCTGCTCGTAGGCCAATTGACCGGTCATTGGATCCACATTTCAGCACACCAACAAGCCCAGTCTTCCCGATGTTGCGATGTACTTCAATTCCGAACTCATCCAGTTTTTTGGCAATAAAATCTGAAGTCAGATTTCCACTAAACTCAATCTCTGGGTTTTGATGAAGGTACTGCCGCCACTCTACCATCTTCTTTTCGATGTGCACGATTTGAGCTCCCAAACCACTGACCATAATTAGGTGTCAGCCAAATGTTTTTTACTTGTCTTTATCTTCGTTTGTGCAGCAGCACATGTGGGGTATTTGCCTCCACACATGCGCCAATGGGCTGGAACACTAAAAGCAGAACTTCAGAATTCCAGCATTGTCCTTGTCTATTTAATGATTATGAGTTCTGGTTCGGCGCGCTCACTAAGCCACTCAGAACCGTCCTCTGTGATCACGATATTTTCCTCGTGCAGCATCATTTTACCCGGAGCATAGTTCATACCTGGCTCCAAAGTCATGACCATACCAGGAACCAACAGAGTATTATCAGTTGCAGTATTTGACGGCCGTTCAGTTAGCTCCATGCCCAGGCCATGGCCAATGCGCCCTACGTCGTTACCAAGGGCCCCAGCTGCTTCCAATACTTGCCACATTGCATTGTAAATATCTGTTGTTGTGTTTCCAGGCTTCGCGGCTTCAAACCCCTTCGTAGTCGCCTCATAAGTGGCGCGATAAGCGGCTTTGGTTTGCTCGCTTGCATGACCAAACGCCCAGTTACGGTCGAAGTCTGAGAAGTAACCATCCCACACCGCCCCCGTATCTATCATAAGCAGGTCTCCTTCCTGCATAGCGCGGTCACTCGGTCCGGTTAGAATTTCTCCAATTGCATCTGGTCCAGAGCCAGCAATGATGAATGGTGTTTCGTCTGCTCCTGCTGCCAACATATTCATGCTGAAGCGTTTGCAGATCTCCCTCTCAGTCATACCAATGCAAGCATACCCTGGAATTTTATTGAACCCAATATTGGTAATGCGGCAAATTTCGCGCGTTTTGGCGATCTCTGCTTGGGATTTAATCTGACGAAGTGCGTGCATTTCCAATGCAATATCAACGAACTCTGAACTAACGCCTTGGCGTAGTTCGCTAAAGTTTGCATTAGGCATACGTAAATGGGATTCGATACCCAAAGTAGCGCCAATTCGCCCGAATTTCTTAGGTAGCTCATTGATAGTGGTGGCAAGCAGGCTAATGCCATCATCCTCTGGGCAAGGAGCAGCCCAACTGCGGATATCTTCAATCCAGGTTTGTTTCATACTGCTTACGCCAATCTCAGGAATAACCATAATTGGCTTACCTTCGGCAGGTACAACGACAAACCAAGGGCGAGTCGGACTATGCCAAAACTGAGATTTGAAACCAGTGAAGTAACGGAAATTGGGCTCTGTAGTTAGAAAAATGGCATCAAGTTTCTTTTCGGCCATCATGCGTTGAGCACGAGCTGTCCTGTTTTCAAATTCTGAAACTTCAAAACCACGCATTAAGAGTGACGACATCTGTTTCTCCCATTCTTGTATGTATTACCGTTGAGAATTACTTAATGAGCAATTAGATGAACTAAGAACATGCAGTAATTATTGGTTTATATTTGGGTAAATATCGATATAATAAATATATTAGTCAATTAATTTATGTAATAATAGATATTATATCATGCACATAAATTATAGTAATTTTCATTACACAGATATTGACTAATGTATTCACGAGCTAAAGTAAAAATCACCCTCGTGTAACTTGTTTTACTTTATGTTGCGGTACATTTACATCAGACCCACGCAGAGCACTGATGAGATCTTGAGCCTCTTGGCTCGTAGCTCGAAAACCTATGACTTCGTCCTACTTTTTGCCAAAGGTAGCAGAGGCAGCTTTTGGGCGAGCCGCCTCTACCGGTCTTGGGGGAGGAGTTATTCTGCCGCTTGTTGAACTGTAGTAGGTTCCTCAGCTACTGCAGTGTCAGTTTCAAATTCTTCGCGGAACATCTTGAATGTACTAATCAAAGCTACGAAGAGTACAAACATCAATGGCAGAGCGAAGATCAAGCTGATGGACTGAAGGAGGTCGATACCGGACTTGGTTGCCAGCATCAGTGTCAGAGCCATCGCACCTTGAGCAATGGTCCACAAAACTTTCTGCTTGTTGCTTGGGTTTTGCGAGCCATCTTCACTCATAGATGCCAAGGTAAAGGTTGAACTGTTCATGGAAGTGATGAAGCAGGTGAACAGAGCGATCACAACGCCGACAGAGATCACGGTACCGAGTGGGAAGTCTTCAAGCACGATAAACGTTGCAGCTTTAGAAGATGCAGCGGCGGCGGCAATGGTTTCTGGAGAAGATTCCAAACCGATTGTACCAAAGAAGGCAACCCAGACAAAAATTGCGAGGCAAGGCAAGATCATGGAGCCAAGAATGAACTCACGAACGGTACGGCCTTTAGATACACGAGCAATGAACGGACCTACAAACGGCGCCCATGCTACCCCCCACGCGTAGTAGTAGATAGGCCAGCCACCAACCCAGGAAGTTTCTTTTTCGGCATCAAAAGCAGGCAACAGCAACGCATCTGTAAAGAAGTCGTTCATGTAGTTGCCCATCGTGTCGAAGTACACGTTGATCATTTGGGTTGTCGGACCAAGCGCGCCAACCAGAACAATCAAACCAACCAAAAGATAGGCGTTGTAATCAGAAAGGATCTTAATACCCTTTTTAAGACCCGTAGTTGTACATAAGATGGTGATCAGGGTGATTGTACCAACAAGGATGATTTTGGCCATGGCACCATCTGGCGTGCCGATCAGGTAAGATGAACTGATGGACAGGGACAGACCGGTCTGACCGAGAGAAGTGGAGATACCAGCAATTGCGCCGAAGACACAGATCAGGTTGATCAGCTTACCCCAGCCACCATTGGCTTTATCACGACCCCAAGGCAATAGAATGTTACTGATCAGGCCGCTTTCACCCTTGCGGTACATCAGGTAACCAAGAATCAACCCAACCACCGAGAAGGAAGCCCAAGTTTGAATGCCTTGGTGAATGAAGCTCTGCTTCATTGCGTATTCAGCCGCTGCTGGCGTTTGTGCCGCAATGCCCGTTGTCTCAAGCGGGTTAATGTAGTGGTAAACTGGTTCTGCAACACCCCAGTAGAGCATCACGGTACCCATACCAGCGGAAAACAGCATCGCGATCCATGAAAATGTGCTGAATTCTGGTTTGGAGTCGTCCGGACCAAAGCGGATGTTACCGTATTTACTGAAGGCGAAGAAGAACATCAGCATAACAAAAGCGAAGGAGCCACCAATATAGATCCAACCGAACTTATCGGTTAGATAGTTCATGGTGCCTACACCAACATTGAACAGTTGGTCTGGATACAAAATGCCCGACAAAACAACCACAACAATGAATGTCATGGTGCTGCCGAAGAGCATCTTACCTTGTTTTAGTTCTTGTACAGGTTGGTTACTCATAATTCTCCCCTGAGTTAACCGCTGCAGTGTTCGAAGAACTGAAAGCTGGACCAGCTGTTCGTCACTGCCTTCGAGCAAAGCCGCTTCCCTGCAATAGGGGGACGGCTTATGTTTTTTTGTTTTGTTTAATGATGATCATTTTTGGGACAGCGCGCTCAGAGAGCCATTCAGCACCGTCTTCGGTGATGAGGATGTTTTCTCCATGAACCATCTGCTTGCCCGGCGCATAGTTCATGCCCGGCTCCAGCGTCAGCACCATGCCCAACAACGCCCCTCATCAACCTGATAATCCCCTCGCTTCTTATTTAGAAAACTGGAGACCTTCTCATTCATTACGCTGTCCCCCAAACTTGTTAGCGTGCGCCGTAGACGATTTCGTCGTACAGCTCAGGATCGGTATTGCCTTCCGTGCTGAACAAAAGAACGCGGGAGGTTGCATTTAGCTCTAGCGCTTTGCGCAACTCAGTAGCATGTTGATTGGTCATCAGGTGGTAGAGAATACCAGCACCCAGAGAGCCTGATTCACCGGACACAACCTTTGGATCATCTCCGACTGGTGCGGCCAAGAGCCGGGTGCCATTGCGGGACATTTGATCAGAGCAAGAAAGGTAACCAGTCAGAATACTTGGCAATATCTTGAAGGCTTCGGTGTTCATTTCCCCCACAGATAGACCAGCCATAATGGTTTCGAGGTCACCCATGATGCGAACAGCTTCACCTTTGCGCATAGAAGCAAAGTAGCAACTCGCATTTCTTGCCTCCATAAGAATGATCTTTGGCGGATTCTTGGAGAGCACATTGGTAAGGTAGGCGGCAAGACCGACAGCCATTGAACCTGCACCGGCTTGCAAGAACACGTGTGTCGGGGCTTTGTCACCGCTGAAGTACAGTTGGTTTAATGCTTCATAAGCGATGGTCATATAGCCTTGGGAAATCCAGTTTGGAATGTCCTCGTAGCCTTCCCAAGCCTGATCCTGCACATGCAACTGCTTACCATCTTTCGCAGCTTTATCGATTACAACACGCAGGGTATCATCGTAGTTTAAGTCGGTCACAAACACTTCTGCACCCAACTCTCGCAGCGCATTGACACGCGCCTCTGCAGAGCCTTTTGGCATATGGATCGCTACTTTGCAGCTCAGCTCTTTGCCAGCCCAGGCCAGGCCGCAACCGTGATTGCCGTCTGTAGCAGAAACAATAGTCACCGCATCTAGTTTCTCGCGATGCTCTGGGGCTTTCAGGTCTTCAAAATCAAGTGTCTCGAAGTCCAAGCCTAAGTATTTAGCCAGAACATTAGCAAGACCATAAACGCCACCAACCACTTTAAAAGCATTCAATCCAAAACGGTATGACTCATCTTTAACATGAAGGGAGCCAACACCAATCTTTTTTGCAAGACCTTTTAAGTTCGCCAGCGGGGTTGCCTTATACTGCTCCATGGACGCGTGGAACTTTACAACACGGCTGGCAGCTGCTTCATCAAATAGCGGCGACCGCATAGGAGAGGCTTGAGGTGTGACGATTGCCTCGATGTGCTCATCAAGTTCAATTTCCTGCATAGTGTTCTCTTTTGCTTATTCTAATACAACTACTGTTCTCACTGTTAAGACGCAGATAAAGTGGGTTTTGCCCTTCTTTATCGGTGATTTCACCTATTCCAGGGAGAGTTGTCATCGCTTTTATTTAGAGTTACATCGACTTTGTTTCATGATTAGAATAATCAATATTGAAGAATTTACTGCTCTATTTTGGTTGTTGTTGTGAGTTTAAAAATCACATCCGGCCATGTAATGATTAAATTATTCATGCGCTGTTTAAGGGTGTTGGAACAGCGGACGAGACAGCTTGCTTCACCGGCGAACTTCATGATGAGCATTGTTGCAAAAAATCGAACTCTGCTCACAGCTTACCCCCTTACGTTTGACGTCATGAAACGCGCTCGAACGCTGGTCGCCCGAGGACTGTCATTGCGTTAAGGACACAGACGCCGACCTTTGCTTCGGTGCTGTGGTTTTCAAACGTCTGCGATTTGAGTTTTTTCCAATCACATACTTACAGCGCCCCATCAGAGCTACAGGAAGAGGTGGCTCAACCGCGATGGCATGCTGCACATGATGTTCAAACTCGGCCAACTCGCTCAGGGGAGCTGCAGAAAACTACGTGGTTTTGCAGGCCTTGGCAAAGTCATCACAGGTATCAATGTCAAGGGTGGAATTGAACAACCAAGACCCGATAAAAAAGCTACTTATGCAAAAGCTCTTACACAAAATTTGACAATATCTCTTTTTCGTCTCAAATCAATTTAATAGCCCTTACACATGACCGCATCTGATCACTAGTTTGAACGGCTCAAAACTCTTGCATTCAACAGGGGAACTACACATGACAATAGCGCCTAATGAAACCCCGGTTAGTGCAGATTAACTACACCATTTTAGAACAGCGCAGACAAAATGATGAACGAACAGAAAATTGAGTTGGACAGCTTTGATTTTGCAATCCTACGAATTTTGCAAAAAGACAATACTCTTCCTCACCGAGTAATCGCGGAAGAAGTCAATTTATCGGCACCTTCGGTGCAACGGCGGATTAAACGATTGAATGAAACCGGGATTATAGAAAGTAATGTCTCAATCATTTCCGGCGAGCAGATAGGATATGCGCTTACTGTCATCGTTACTGTAGAACTCAGTAATGATGCGATTGAACTTATGGACCATGCTCGAGAAGCGTTTCTTAAAGCCCCAGAAGTTCAACAATGCTATTTTGTATCTGGTCAGATAGACATTGTCTTAGTGATTGTTGTGCAAAGCATGTCGGAGTTTAGCGAGCTTACAAGACAGCTGTTCTTCAAAAACAAAAATGTAAAAAAGTTCAATACTTATGTCTGTATGAGTAAGGTTAAGGCAGGAGCCGAGTTGCCAATATAGACGCAAAAGGCCTCAAGTTACAAAAAGTGACCAGGGCATTATCAACTAAAAACAGCTATCTCGGATCTGACGAAAATACCACCTTACTGGGTCCACCGCATTTGATGCCCAACAGCATTGCGCAGCAGTTTTGCAATTTGCAGGGCAGGAGGAACACGTGACCATATGGTTCTAAGTTTTTTCTTATCATTGCGGGTTTGTCTAACAGCTTGCCCCTTTACAACGCATTGTGACCAGCGAAAGCCAATTTCATGCATATCAAGATTAGCATGGGTTGTGCTGATATGATGAAAAACACCGGAAACGGTTCGCTTGACTTTGGAGCGGAAACCCTCGCTGGAGTTTATATGCACACGGTCCGTGAACTGTTCCCCGCCGAAGCCATATGGACAGGTGGGTGGGTTTGAGTAAGGGAGTGTTTTGACCCAGGATCCCGCTGACTGGAGTGAGAAATAAGGTAGAACGGCATGCTGCATGAATGCCTGTTTGGAGAATTTCAGGCCCTTCATGAAGATAACTGAAGACGCTTCTGGATGAATTAGATCAACTCTTGATAGATTAGCTCGAATGACGGCTGTTGGCCCACTTTGCCAAATCCCCGACGATCTCAGTGCGTTGCATTCATTCTCAGAAATCTGAGCCTGTCTCAACTAATTCGAGCCCAGTCTCAAATAATCTGAGCCCAAAATCGCGATGATCTCAAGCCGAGCCATCGATAATATCAAGCCGCTACACTTAGCCTCCCTGACCCTCAAGGTGGATTATCAAGCTACTGATCCGTTTCCTGGAACTGTTTTTCACGCGCGGCAATCTCCGGATAGGCATCCGTCAGCAGTTTTCCGCCGACCCCGATATTGTCGTAGGAATGCTCTTCGATATGGATGGTCAGGAGGTTGGCGTCCAGCCCTGTGCTTTCTTCAAAAGCTTTTGTCAATGCGGCGACGCAAGCGACCTTTTTCTCTCTGGGAAGGCGCGGTGAATAAACAACGATGTGTGGCATGGCATTTTCCATTTCTGTCGTGAGTTTGATTTTATTAAGAAGCTCAAGCGCTCAGTCTATCATGTATGAGCCAGCAGTAAGGGTCCTCTGCCATCATATCTTGGTCCACCGCCCAGGCGGCGGCTCTGCACCCGCCGCATTGCCATTTGAAAGAGCAAGAGGCGCATCCACCCTTAACATCGCGTTGGTGTAGTGCCTTGATGTGAGGGGAGTTTGACCAGATCTCGCCAAAGGAAGTATCCTTCAGGTTTCCCAATGACAACGGGAACATAACGCAAGGTGTCACATCACCCTCAGCGGTGACACATGCAATGCTGATCCCCGCCTGACAGCCTCCCCGGCACGCATCAGCATCGGGTGCAAGTGAAGCCAGTCCTGACGAATGGGCGGACAGATATATATCGGGGTAATCAGCCTTGGCTGCCAGCCATGTCTGCAATAAGGCGCGCGCTGTATCAGGCTTCAACCCTTCGCTCAATGCACCGCGTCCGGTGGGTATGAACTGGGAGAGGTTGAACCCATCAACTTTGAGCTGTGCGCACAACTCCAGCATATCAGGCAATAGGTGCGCATTGCGGCGCATCGCCGTGAAGCAGATGTGTGTTTTCAGCCCTGCCTCAAGGGCAGTTTCAACCGCCTCTAACGCCTTTTGAAAGGAGCCAAGCCCGCGAACGGCATCGTGCACTTCTTTGGTGCCGTCAATGCTCACCTGTAACCGTGAGAGACTAGCTTGTTTCAATTTTTCGGCTGTCTTTTCCGTAAGAGGGTACCCGTTAGTACTGGTGCCCACAGTCATGTTGAGGCTGCGGGCATACGTCACCAGTTCTGGTAGGTCCCGGCGCAGCAGTGGTTCTCCGCCGGAAAATGCAACGTCCACAACGCCAACATCATTCATTTGCTGCAAAATCTCTTTTGCGCGGCTGGTGGAATAGCCTTTATCGCCTTCCTTGTCCGCATTAGAAGAGCAGTGAATGCAGGACAGGTTGCAATGATTGCTTAAAATGAAAACCACGTGCAAAGGATAGGAGGGTCTGAACATGACCACCTCTCAGAAAAAGGATTGCAGGATACGGCTTTCGACAGATTTCAAATCCGGTTGCATGCCGCTGGTTTCATAAAACTCTTCAACAAGATGCAGATTTTGGGCGATAAACTTGCGCAACCGCTGCGAGGCATTGCAAATATCTTCATAACTGGAGCCGATGCTTTTGTGAGTGATGGTGTCTGAAAACAAGACAGCCTCTGCCAGCGTCGCCTGAGAGAATTTCGAGTAATCTTCAAAGTCCCTAAAGCGTGGCTCTACGCCAAAGCGGGCGGGATCTTCATGAATAGACGTGTGCGGAAACAGGATCATCGGGCTTACCCAGCGCGGAATGCCGCCAATCTTCATGGTTTCAAGGATCAGCTTCTCCGTATCGCGTAGCGCAGTTTCATCCTCACCGGGAAGGCCCGCCATCCACCATGTAAACGGTTCCACCTTAGCCTGCACCGCCTCGGAAATACTGAGCACCACCTCTTCGTGGTCGAGATGGCGGTTGTTTATCCGCGCCACGTCGTAAGAGCCGGTTTCGACGCCAAAATCCACGCTGGCCAGCTCACAACATGCAGCAAGGGCAGCGTACCCCTCATATCCATAGCTTTCCGGATGGGCAAAGATGTTGAGATGGTCGGGGCGAATATCGCGCCGCATCAATTCCTCACTCAGCTCAATGAGTTTGACATTCCCGCCTACAAAAAAGTTGTCTTGAATGGTAAAGCGCGTAATGCCCTCGCTCATCAGCGCTGCAATCTGGTCTACGATACGTCTTGCGGAATGAAACATCAGCTTACGCCGACCCTGAAGGCGGCCAATGACGGGTTCCACACACCAGGCGCATTTGAATGGACATGCGCCGCGTGTGGTGGAGATTGCCCCTGCATCTGGTCGCAGTGAGCGGGGTTTGAGCACCGAGTAGCGATAAACTGGAAGATCATCCATTTCTTCCAGCACCTGCGGCGCCCCGCCGTCACCTGTGCTTGTCACCAGTCCCGACACCTCTTCAGTGACTCTTCCAGACCGGGCAACCTGCTGGCAAATAGAAAGCAGCGCATGTTCGGCCTCACCCCTGATGACCCCATCTACATAGGGTGCATTGGTACTGGCGATTTCTTCAGCAAACATCGTGGCGTGTTGTCCGCCAACATAGACAGGGACATGAGGTAGCAAAGCCTTTACAAGACAGGCCACCTCAAGTGCACCAGAGCTGAAATGAACCCAGTTGAGACCAATGGCGATAACTATTGGGTCCTCTTTGAGGATGAAAGCTTTCACATCCTCCTCCTCAAACCCATAGTGCAGCGCTAAGGGCACGTGCAGACCACGTACCTCAAAGCCATGCGCTTCCAGCCACGCGGCATTGGCCAGCAAACCAAGTCCAAATTGCTTGTCATCCAGACACGGTGAAGTTTGACTAAAGGAGGTTGGCGGCTGGATAAATAAAACCCGATCACGCTGCCCCATAACCTCACCCGAACTCAATGAGATTACGCTTGTTCAGCTCTTGTAAAAAGGAAAGGACTGAGCCTCTCAGCACTTCTTCCTCCATGTCGCTTTCCTGCAAGAGCAGTTTACCACCCAGATGAACGACTTCATCGATTTCCTTGCCATCACACTGATCAAAGATTGCCTTACCGCTGCTGGTGACAATGTGAAGCTGGTCGGTTTTGGGGTGATAGAGCAGAAAGTTGCCTTCCTCCTCGGTTCGGCAGCGCACGCCCTCGGTGTGGCGCACTGTTGTAAAATGCTCGCTCAACCTCTTGCCTCCCTTTTACAACTGGTACCGGAGCCGAACTCTGGCATATCGGGTTTGATCCAACAGGTTGGGTCGCCAGCATAAACATCACCGTACCAAGCATAACTGGCTGCGCGGCACCCTCCACATTTCGCCTTGTGCTCACACACAGAACAGTTGCCTGAGCTGATGTTATCCCGGGAGCGGATCTTGTGAAGCTCGGGCGCGCTGCGCCAGATGTCCGCAAAGCTCTGTTCTTTGAGGTTACCAACAGCAACAGGCAGAACAACGCAAGGGGTTACATCTCGGTCTACGGTTATGCGGCAGTGAGTATATCCAGCCCCACACCCCTTGTAGGGGTCTGCTTCAGCTTCTGGGAGCAGCAAGCCAACCCGACAATCGTGCCAGTCGATTTCCAGCTTACCTTTCCACGTCTCACCAGCCTTGATCCAAGCTTCCAAAAGCGTACCAAGCTCTTGAGGAGAGGGCATCAGGTCAACACCACCCCGTGTGGTATAAACATACTCCGTGAGGTTGATTTTTTCCGCGCCAAGGCGATGCGCCAGTGCAATCATATCCTGAGCCTCGCCCAAGTTGGGTTTCATTGGGGTGTAATTTATGGTTACCCGCACACCAGCCTCAGTCAGGTATTGTGCTGCTGCACAGGCCTTGTCAAAAATACCCGACAGCCCGCGGATTGCATCATGAGTTTCGGCTGTCGCACCATCCAAACTGACGCTCACATTAGAAACCCCGAGCTCCTTCAGTCGTCTTGCGACCTCCGGAGTTACCAATATTCCATTGGTCGCAAACGTGACCCGCATACCTAGGGAGGTAGCATGGTCTATCAGTTGCTCCCAATCCGAACGTAACAGCACCTCACCACCAGAAAGCGCAAGAATGAAGACACCGGCCTCTGCAAGCTGATCAATCAACTCCAGTGCATCCTCAAGGGGCCAATAGTCAGGCCCTCTGCCAAACAAAGCGTCGGAATAGCAATGCACGCAGCGGGCATTGCAATCCAGTGTTGTTTCCCAAACAACATAAAGGGGAGAAGATAGCTTCATCGCGACACCTCAATTAAGGGGTGCAACGGCGCCGAAACGCCGTTGTCCTCAACCAATTTTTAAAGATAGGTTTGGCAGATTAGGCAACCATCCACGCCATGGCAGAGAGAGATCCAAGATCGTCGATTGATAGTGCGCCGACAGGAGCTACTTCAGTTTTACCTGGCGTTCCCACATGAATGTCGAGAGAGCTGATACGACCATCCTGGAGGCGGAAGTTATGGGTAAAGGGCGCCTGAAGGCCTTCTCCCTTTTTGTTGATGATGTAGCGCAGGCCACTTACAACGATGTGCTCATCATTCTTGGCGTTGGCTACATTTACCTTAGACAAGTTGGTTGCCAACATGCCATCCACGCCTCTGGCGCGGTTTTGGTAGAACCCTGCAATTTCATCATGTTTCGTATAGCTTTTTTCGCCGATCGACTCTTTGCCGTGAATGGAAAGCGTTCCGCCTGAGTGCCACAGCTCCATAATGGTGTCAGTATTAAACTTTTCACCCTTCACTGCATGAGCATCCATTTCCTTCACCGCGGCAAAGTACTTTTCAATGACACTCATGTTACTTAAAGGCGTCAAGCTAGTTTTATTAAGCTCGCGTATATCCATAACTGTATTCCTCTCTTTCACTTATTTCGCTAATAAAAGGAAGTTGCCATGAAAATAAAGCACGACATTCAGTAGACCAACTTGATGTAAATCAACTATCCTTCTGCTGATTTTACATTTGATGCCTGCTATTCATCAATATATTTCGCGCTAATATGGCATTATTCATAATAACTAAATTTATGTAGTACTTAGCAAGAGGGCGAATTAATCAGGTGCGCGTAAATGTGTAATTTGAATATGCTCTGATGAGAAAATATACTTTCTTCAGCATAAATTGAATGAGATCGACTTGAAGTTGTGTCTTACTCCGACGGGTGAGTTTGCAAAGCCGGATTGACTGGCGGGTATGGTCACTCAGCAACGAGCTGACCGATATCTAGGTCCAACTGGACCGAGCGTGTATATTTGGTCGTTACGAAGAACAACAAGGGAACATTGAAATACATTTACCCACGTTTAGTGATTTTGAACTGGTAAGATGCGGACTAGGCTGACCTTTGCTGCACTGCAGGAACTCAGGTAAATGAGTAGCGGTTGCCAGCGACCAGGGCCAGAAGTTGACATTCAGTCGTTTCTATCAAGGGTTGAGACCAACTTGGATTGATGATGCAGTGGCCTCTGCTTAGTACGGCCCAATCATCGATTGTGGTTCTCATCAAGCTTAAGCAAGTTCCAACACGCCTCTTCTCTCTTTTGATGGGCCTGCGCACTGCGATAGAGCATTTTTTCTGGTCTAGAGGGCCACAATTTCTGGAAACTTCCTCACATATCTTATCAAAGGCAAATACTTAGTCCCGAGCAAGCTAATCAAGACTTTTAGAAGAGAGGTTGCAATGAGCATCTGATTGGAGATTACGTAAGGCTTACTTTAGCAACTTATCAGTTCTGGAATGTATACCCCTTCCCCCACTCAGTCAGGATGTGCATTGGATTTGAAGGTTCAATTTCGATCTTTCGCCGCAAGCGCTTGATTAGCGTGTCAACAGAACGATCATCCTTGCCAGCGTGCTGTCGAGTTCTGGCAACGGCAAGTATGTCTTCGCGGGAGAAAACAACGCCAGGGCTTTGCGCAAAAAAACGAAGGACTGCAGCTTCACTTTGAGTGAGCGGTACGGTAAGGCCTTTAATGTTGGAAATGCGCCGCAGCTGAAGATCAAATGTCCAATCTCCAATCTGTATTGCAGAAGCCGTATATTGTTGAGTGTGATCTTTACGACGACGTAGCACGGCTCGTGCGCGGGCTAACATCTCCGGAAAAGTGAATGGTTTGACGATGTAGTCATCAGCACCAATGTCAAGCAACGCAATGATCGTGTCCTGGTCGCTGAGTGAGCTCATCATAATGATAGCGGCGTCAGAACGCTCTCTGATTTCGCGACAAAACACTTTACCAGAAGGGCCAGGCATTACGATATCGACTAAGCAGAGGTCAATCTTCGCCTTGTTCCAAACCTGCCGAGCCTCGGGGACATTCGTCGTGTAATGGGTTGTATATCCAGCATTGGTCAAAGCTTTTACCAGCTCTTCCCCAAGAGTGTGATCGTCGTCCACGATCAAAATGCTCTCGCCCATCAAGTATAAACCTCAGGTGATCAATTGACTTTGCAGCACGCATATATTGTAACATCGTTGCGTCAACATGTCCCAATGCCGAGATAGATATATGAAATCAATGAGGTTTTTAGCCCGTTTTACGCTTGGTCAACAACTAATATTACTGGTTATTGGGCTGGTAATGGCAGTTCAGTTCGTAAATGTAATTGTAGCGCGTATAGCTGACGTGCAATTTGTTTCAGCTAGTCAGAAAAGCCTTCACCTTACATTCGCAGGTCGGTCTTTTCGTGGAGTTCTAGCGCTACCAGAAAACCAACGTGGCAGATATGCGCAAACTCTATCTAATTTGGCTATTCATGTAGAATGGGGAACTCCACGAGATATACTCGATGGCGATAAACGGCGCCCTGATGTCGAGGCTGAAGCACTTTCTTGGTACAGTCGCGCAGGGCTACCTGTCTCAGAAGTCGTTGTCACAGAACGTGGCTTTCCAACTCCTCCTCCGCCCCGTGGAATGGTGGCAAATCAGGCACCTATGTTAGGCCTCGGTGAGCCACCACGCACTCTTTTGACGCATGAGTTAGATTGGACAACAGTCCCAAGATGGGTCTTTGAGGAGAAACCGACTTCACCTGAAAGTTTTCTTGACTTTTTTCGACCTCAACCACGCGCAGAAGTGCACCGGATTGCGTTACGCCATGATGCAACTGGCGAATGGCTGACGGTCTATCAGCTTAGGCGTTTTCCACCCGTCAACGTCGCCTTCACAAATCTCATCATATCGAGCCTCATCTCCCTATTTATCGCAGTGATCATCTTCTTGATCAGTCGGCGTGTCATGAGGCCATTTTGGCGTCTTTCCCATGAAGCAGAACGACTTGGTCGTGGCGAGAGTACGACCTCTTTAGCTGTAGAAGGACCGCGTGATACCCGAGAAATCATCAAGTCCTTCAATCGTATGAATGAGCGCGTTTCATTGGCTGTCGATTATCAAATTGGCCTTTTACGCAGTCTTGCTCATGATCTAAAGGGGCCTTTATCTGGGGTCAAAAGGCTTAGTAAAACAATCAAACCAGATACAGCACGAGATCAGATTTCAGCTCGTTTGGATCAAGTACAAAACACCTTAGATTCAATAATGACTTTTTCACGCGCGGTGATGCGAGATGGAGATTTTCAGCGTGTAGACCTCGCACTTCTGCTGGACGTGGTGATTGAGGAGCGCTGTGAGCTGGGGGATGCCGCTGAAATGGCAGATGCAGCACCTGTCATCGTGTCATGTCGCGTGAACGCCATCCAGCGCTGCTTATCCAACCTCGTTGAAAATGCTTGCAAATACGGCGAGGCAGCTCAAGCAACCGTTTCTAAGGATGGTGATGAGGCTGTTATCACCATCGATGATAATGGCCCTGGCATTCCAGAGGATGAGCTGGAACTCGTATTCCAGCCGTTTGAGCGCTTGGCGACAGACGTACCTGGCAGTGGCTTGGGGCTAGCAATTGTGAAGACAATTGTAACTGACCAAGGTGGATCTATACGTCTGTTAAACCGCGCTGAAGGTGGGTTGCGAGCTGAGCTTCGTCTTCCACTCCATCGGCAGGATTAATCAGCCTTTCAAACAGTGACAGATGTTTGTCACAGTTTGTCACGAGACCCGAAAACAGACCCACAGTATCCATGTAGGAGTTGGACAATTCCGTCCTTAGAAACTCGGCGTTGCGCTCACCTGAGGTTTGCTTAGGTAGAAGAGCGTGCGCCCGACATGTGGGTATTCAAATGGCACGAAGCATCGACAATAAGAACGAACATGTTACCGGTAGCGTGACGTTCGACAAGATCGCAAAAAGACAGAAGAACTTCGATATTTTCGGCACTAACGAGAACGAACAAGTAACGCTGGAATCGTTGTCAAAATCTAAAGGGGAGGTAAGGAAGAACCCGGACCTCGATTACTATGGTTATGGTGGTGTAGATTCTTTAATCTATAGCGGAGATGAAACAAAGTCGATCGATCTCGTGGTTCTCGATGGAGATACTGTCCGTATAGAAGGGGGGCATCAAAAAGGTGGCGACTACCCTCTCGGTAGCCTGACCGTTAAAGCACACAATGTTGAGATCTTCGACTTCACCAATGAAGACGACAAAGCCAACTTTTACGGCCTTTCATATGGTATTACGGCCTACGGGGGGAAGGGTAATGACACACTGAAAGGCACAAAGGACCACGCTGACACGCTTTATGGGGGCGGCGGCAATGACGAGCTGATCGGTTATTATGGAGATGACCACATTGATGGGGGAGAAGACGCAGATAGGATCTTTGGTGGCTCGGGGGCTGACTTACTCATAGGTGGCAAAGGAAATGACACAATTTGGGGGGGCGCATCTGGGGATACTTTAGATAGCGCCAACGAAATGCATGGTGGTGAAGGTGATGACATCATTTATGGAGCAGTTTGGGAGCTGACAACAGACAATATCGACATAGCCTACGGTGGTTCGGGCGACGACGAAATCAGAGGTTATGATGGGAATGATATTCTTGATGGCGGTACTGGTGCCGATGTGATCTATGGGGGAACAGGGAACGATATTATTTCCTCAGGCTCGCTAAAGGACCAAGCCGTAAGTGACCAGCTTTGGGGTGGCTCTGGTGCGGATATGTTCATCATTGGTGATGGCAGCACCGATTACACCAGTGATCTTGTTATTGATATTTCTGCAGCTTTTCCTGACAAGGGCAATGATTGGACATCTATTCTGGATGCGGCTGGCAGCGCAGCGGGGATCATACCGGGCGTAAAAGTACTCGGCACAGTCGCGAAAGCAATAGCCTCTGGCTTCGATGCTTATTACACAGCAACCAACTCATCACAGACAATCTTTACCATTGATGCTAGTTGGGGCAAAACTGCCGAAGTTCAGATTAAAGACTTCAATCCATTTGAAGATCACGTCATGATTCCGGTTGCAGTCACTGAGGGAGATTTTAACTCCAACTACTCCTTCGCATGGAATCCAGCAGGCAATTTAGCATTTGCGGTAACAGACACACGTCAGGGTGAAAGCCAGCAAATCGTTGTTGCCCAATGGGCTGAAGATCTCATTGATTATGTTCCCGACTATATGACGGAAAATGGCCTAGGTGAATTGATTAATGATGAAGTTCTTAAAGCTATCGGGTTCAGTATGCGAGAGAGCTACTCCATGTATGATGGGGAGAACTTCTACTATGGAACCGATAAACAGAATTTGGGCGATTGGGTCGGAGAAATGCAAGACTCCAATCTGGGTTACATAGATATCGGTGCCTACTCAGGTCGGACAATTTATGACGACGTAACTGATAACTACCGTTGGGCCGGAACCAATTTCGGAGATGTTCTTGGTGGTTTTGTACCATCAGCTATCAACTCCACCACAACTGCGAAAGCAAATAAAGCTCAGGACGTAGTATTGTGGGGCATGGGAGGAGATGACCTGCTGTTTGGTGGTAAAGGTAATGATCTCATTTTTGGTGGTGAAAATCGTGATGGCTCATCTGACAGCGATACCGTGGCCTTTTATGATGCGACTTCTGTTATCGTTGATTTGGGCGCAAAGAAATGGGATGACGAATACAAAATCTACTACGCAAACTCCCAAGCTACCTATCTTATTGAGTCTGCAACAGAGTACTCAGCTGAAATAACAAAGACAGATTCAGACCGTTTGTATGAAATTGAAAACGTGATCGGATCAGACGGAGACGATATCATTAAAGGTGATGACGAGCGAAACATCCTTTCAGGTGCTGGTGGAGATGACAACTTAACTGGAGGGGCTGGTGCCGACACCTTTGTCTTTACAGCCAACTCTGGGAAAGACACGATAACCGATCTGGACAAAGCCGATGTACTCGTTTTCGAAGGATTGACCGCCTCTGAACGCGATGCACTGATCAGCTCTTTATCTGGTTCAGGCAATAGCCTTTTGATTGATAGCGACAATTCAGTAAGCTGGACTGGTCTGGATAAATCTTCATTCCAAACAAGTATCTCCACCAATGAAGGCGATACGGTAACTTATGATGTGACGGTTGCAGCAGCCCAAGCAGCTGAACGAGCGTATCATGCAGGGCTCTCAAACCTGACAGACACTCTGAACGCCAGTGCTGCAACACAGTCAAGCAACTATAACGACAATGCGTACCTCGCACACAACGTTCTTGATGGTGACATCGATACAATTAACCACACGGGCAAAAACGATCCAGCTCCATGGCTAAGTATTAATCTTGGTGAAGATGCATTGATTGAGTTCATCGATCTGGAAAACCGTCAGGACAATTGGACAAGCTCGCGTCTGAGCGGCGCTCACATCGAAGTGTGGGATGATGGTGCAGTGGTCTGGTCATCTTCAGATCTGACTTCAGCGCACAACCAGCTGATCGAAGTTGGCGGTATTGTTGGCGATGAAGTCCGCATCGATCATGCAGGTGGGCATTATCTGCACATTGCTGAGATTGATATTTATGGTGATTTCATAGCCTAAGACGGCACAAAGACACGGGCCGAATAAGGTCCGTGTCTCACTTATCTCGGGTGAAGTTGTCATCTATCATTACGCCTAGGGCAACTGCCGCCTATCTGACCTGTCTTTATGGGTTTCTTGCTTACTGATCGTGAGTGAAACATGTCTTCGCAACAATCTAGTTCACCAAAGCGCCCTATGGTGGCTGAGGCGTTTGCGGCGTCTCGGTCCGGGTATGCGGGCGTCGGGGTTTTGAGTCTGGTCATCAACCTGTTGATGCTGACGGGTCCGATGTTCATGCTGCAGATCTATGATCGCGTGCTCGCCAGCCACAGCGTGCCAACACTGGTGATCATCGCCAGCTTCGCCGGTATCCTCTACCTGTTCTTCGCGCTGCTGGAAGGCATCCGTGCCCGTGGCCTGTCGCGTATTTCTCAGGAAATTGATGCCCGTCTGTCGCGCACCGCGTTTCTTGCCAACCTGCGCGTGCCACTGCGCATGGGCAACAGCGGCAAAAACGTAGATCCTATCCGCGATCTGGAGACCATGCGCCAGTTCTGGGGTGGTCAGGGTCCAGCCGCGCTCTTTGATATTCCATGGATGCCGATCTATCTGGGTCTGGTGTTCGTGCTGCACTTCTGGCTTGGCATGCTGGCACTGGCCGGTGCAGTGATCATCCTCTCGCTGGTGCTTGCCAACGAGTTCATGAGCCGCGATCCCTCCAAAGAGCTGGCCTCGCAAAACGCACAGCGCAGCAACACCCGCTCTGGTGCTCGGCGCAATGCGGAAGTGGTGCGCGCCCTTGGCATGAGCTCAACGCTCACCAACAAGTGGGATGAAGCCAACGCCCGCTTTTATGATGCGCAGACCAAAGCAGGCGACCGCGCCTCGCTGTTCGCCACCGCCATCAAAGCCTTCCGCTTCCTGCTTGGTTCTGCCGTTCTGGCGGTTGGTGCATGGCTTGCGATCCTTCAGGAAGTCTCTCCTGGTGTTATGATCGCAGCGTCCATCATCACCTCCCGTGCTCTGTCTCCAGTGGAGCAAGCTGTTGGCCAGTGGCGCGTGTTCATCGCCGCCCGTCAGGCCCGAGCTCGTTTGGAGAAATCGCTGGAAGGTCTGGATGAGACCCCGCCAGAAACCGAACTGCCACTGCCAAGCAAGGCCCTCAATGTACAACAGATCGCAACAGCCCCTCCCGGTGCACGCGCTGTCACTCTGGCTGGTGTCAACTTTGAGCTCAAAGCGGGCGATGGCATGGGCATTATTGGCCCATCCGGGTCCGGTAAAACCAGTTTGGTGCGCGCGCTTGTGGGCGTCTGGCCAATCCTGCGCGGTGCCGTTCGTCTGGATGGGGCTGAGCTAAGCCAGTGGTCAGAAGATCGTCTGGGCACTGCCGTTGGCTACCTGCCGCAGGATGTGGAACTGTTTGACGGTACCATTGCTGAAAACATCTCCCGCTTTGCAGCAGAACGTGATGACGAGAAGATTTTGGAAGCCGCCCAGCTCGCCAATGTGCATGAGCTGGTCACCAGTCTGGCTGACGGTTATGACACGCAAGTTGGTGAAGGCGGGGCTCTGCTTTCTGCCGGACAGCGCCAGCGTGTGGGTCTGGCCCGTGCGCTTTATGACAGCCCGTTCCTGATTGTGCTGGATGAACCGAACTCTAATCTGGATTCAGAAGGCGAAGCAGCCCTGACCCGTGCTATCAAACTGATGCGTGAGACCGGCAGCATCGTCATTGTCGTTGCCCACCGTCCAAGCGCGATCTCAGCTGTTGATCTGCTGCTTGTTGTGAAGGATGGCCAACAGGCCGCCTTTGGCCCGAAAGACGAAGTCCTGCCAAAAATCAGCGCTCCTGCTGGCGTGCCAGCCCCCGGAGCGGTTCCAGCTCCCGGCGCAAAACCAGCCCCAGCTGCTGCAAAAACAGGACCATTGAGCGTGGTGCCACATGCCTGAGCAAACAACCCTTTCCACCATTCAGACCTCTCGTAAGAAACACATGCGCTGGGGCCTCGTCCTTGTGGGCGTTCTTGTTCTTGGCCTTGGCGGCTGGTCCTCCGTTGCCAAGATCAACAGCGCGGTGATCACCTCTGGCGCCATCGCAGTCGATGGACAGGCCAAGAAGGTACAGCATCAGGAAGGCGGCATCGTCGGCGAAATCCTCGTCAAAGACGGCGATGAAGTCAAAGCCGGTGATGTGCTGTTCCGTCTGGATGAGACCGTGGTGAAAGCAAACCTTGCCATCACCCGCAAGCGCCTTCACCAGATGCAGGCTCAGGAAGCCCGTCTTTCTGCCGAATGGCGCAACGACGATCAGGTCGCCTTCCCGGACTATCTGGTCGAACTGGCAAAGACTGACAAGATTGCCGCCACCGCACTGGATGGTGAGCAGGCTCTGTTCGCTGCCCGTCAGCAGGGCATCAAAGGCCGCAAAAAGCAACTTGGCGAGCAGATTGCTCAGCTGGAGCAGCAGATTGAAGGCCTGCAGGTGCAGCGCGACGCCAAGGCCGAAAGCATTGATCTGGTCACCCAGCAGCTCGCCGACTTCGCCTCTCTATTGGAAAAACGCCTGATCAACGCCTCTCAGGTCACCGCTATCAAGCGGGAACGGGCCGAGCTGGTTGGTGATCGCGGCGGATTGATCTCGCAAGTCGCCCAGACCAAGGAAGCCATCAGCGAAAAGCGCGTACAGATCCTGCAGCTGGACGAAGAGTTTTTGGAGAAGGTCCTATCCGACCTGCAAAACATCCGCTCGCAGATTGCCGAACTGGAAGAGCAGGAAGTGGCTGCACAGGATCGCCTGAAGCGCATCGACATTCGCGCCCCACAATCCGGGTATGTGCACCAGCTCAACGTTCATACCGTTGGCGGCGTGATCGCACCGGGTGATACCCTCATGCTGGTGGTGCCGGAAGACAGTGATCTGGTGATTGAAAGCCGCGTTCAGCCCGTTGATGTGGATCAGCTTCAAGTGGGACAGGACGCCTATGTGCGCCTTGCCGCCTTCGACCAGCGCACCACACCAGAGCTGGGTGCAGCTGTGCTCAACGTCTCCCCGGATCTGACCCGCGATGAGGTCACCGGCGAGCCGTTCTATCTGGCACGCCTGAAGATCCTGGATAGCGAAATGCCGAAGCTGAACGGCCAGACCCTCGTCCCGGGCATGCCCGTCGAAGGCTTCATCCAAACCGGTGAACGCACCGTCCTCTCCTACTTCATAAAACCCCTCCAGGATCAGATTGCACATGCGCTGAAGGAGAAGTGAGGCGATAGGCTGGCAACAGCTGAAATAAGCAGAGAGAGAAGGAGCATCTTGTGGCAGTAGTCAGAAGAGGTCTCAGGAACAGCGCCTTCTCACACCTACACGCACCCCTTGATGATCCTGTGTGAGTGTCTGTTTATCGCTCGGCAAGTCAGCCATTGAGGGAGTGCCTTTCACACCTCAAGTCTCTTGGAAATGCACACAACCAGAAATAGCAGGATTAGAAATACGATGTGGGCCTAACATTAAGGCGAATGACAGCTATTGGTCAAAAGCTTCATGTGGTGCTCGCAAGTATCCAAATAATTACCTCCAAATGCCTGTAGCGGAGTTCTCATTCTCGTCCTTCCAATCCAGCCTCAATCCGTTCACCAATCGTCTCTGACAGCACCCGGATTGGAT
>NZ_FOSK01000008.1:0-226993 GCF_900114245.1 Pseudovibrio ascidiaceicola
CAGACAATGGACAGCACCTTCACCAGTATCGGGCTGCGGGCAGAGACACGGGCGAACCTTGGTCAATTCACCGCGAAGTTATCAGCACAAGCTGCCTGGCAGCATGCGTTTGGCGATGTAACACCTGTTGTCAATCATGCCTTTGCCGGAGGCGATGACTTCTCCGTTGCCGGTATTCCGATTGCCAGAGATGCCCTCCTGCTGAATCTGGGAGCATCGGTGGATCTGGGACATAGCACGACCTTGGGTCTGGCATACGATGGCCGGTTTGGTTCCGGCTTCACCGATCAGGGGCTCAAAGCAAACATCGCCCTGAAATTCTGACGGCTCTCCTGCCTGCGCAAAACCACCTACCCAACATAGCCCCGCCCGCCACTTGTAAACAGAAGTGGCGGGCAAATGCTCTCCAACTGTCGAGAATCTATATCCACCAAATCCGCGATTTTGTCCCCGCCGTAAGCATGACAGTACTCTTTGGCACCGTGACCTTTGCACAGGAAACGGAAGTGGTCTTGGAAACTCAGACAGGCGGCCATTAAGACCGCCTCAACTATTGGTTGAACTGTGTGAATATCCGCTAATGGGATGGACCGCCTGCTCCCTCGAGGCGCAGGCTCTATAGTGATCCTGTTCTTATGAAACCGGAGCAGTCCCATGACCACAGAACTTCTCTCAGTCGGCATCGACATTGGCAAAGATACAATGCACATCGTTGGGTTCAATGATGATGGTAGCTACGCTTTTCGGAAAAAGATCAGGCGTCTTTCCCTGGTGGATACGTTCGAGAAGTTGCCGCGCTGTATTGTGGGCATGGAAGCGTGCATGAGTGCGCATTTTGTCAGCAGAACATTGCGCAAATTGGGGTTTGATCCCCGTATCATCGCCGCCAAATACACCAAGCCCTTCGTCAAAGGCCAGAAGAACGATTACAACGACGCTGAAGCTGTGGCCGAGGCGGTGTTGCGGCCCAATTTGAATTACGTATAGGAAAAGAGCCAGGATCAGCTCGATCTACAGGCTCTGCATCGGGTTCGATCCCGATTGGTCTCGCGTCGTACCGCCACCATCAACCAGATCCGGGGCTTCCTGTTAGAGCAAGGAATTGCGGTGCGTACAGGCAACAGCAGCTTGAGAAACTCTCTGTTCGCCATTCTCGACAAGCGCGCTGATGAGATTTCTCCGCGCATGCACGACATCCTGATTGGCCTTTATGAAGACTGGCTGTGGCTGGACGAACGCATTGATGCGATCAGTACCGAGATCGAAGAGATCAGCCAATATGATGGTGGCTGCCAACTGCTGATGAGTATCCCCGGCATCGGCCCTATCATTTCCACTGCGTTGGTCTCCGCGATTGGTAACGGATCTGCTTTTGAACGCGGCAGAGACCTTGGTGCCTGGTTCCTCGCCAGTACAGCACAGGAGATAAGCCCATCCTAGGCAAAATATCAAAAGCCGGAAATCGCTATTTACGCACGTTGTTGGTGCAAGCGGCACACGTTTTAATGATGCGACCAAAACTTTGGCAGAACCTAAGCTTCGGAGACTGGCTGGAGCGGGCATCCAAGCGAATGCATAAGAATAAACTGTCCGTCGCCTTGGCCAATAAGCCGGCAAGGATCGCCTGGAGCGTATTGTACAATTGCACGGAGTTTGACAACCATACAACTGGCATGGAGGCGATCTAACCAGAACCTCCTTAAAAGTTCGCGACAGAGCATGAGCATGGAACGGAAGAAAGAACGCACCCAAAGTCAGAGGGCCAGCGTGGTTCTAAGTAACCTGTCCGCTAATTAGACTGTAGGTACGTGCATATTACCATCAAGGCCACTGCCCGCGTGCCGATAAACAGGTCGGATACATAGTAGCGACTTCAAGGTTTCAAGTAACAACTCTCTTGCGAAATGCAGGCGGTCCATACATAACGGCTCCTGTTGGCAGCCGCTACCTCATCGCCTTGAAGCTATGCACCACTATGAAGGCCAAAGACGTCACTCATACCCTTCATATGGCACCCGATGTTTATTTCAGACGGGATAAGCAGATCCTGAAAAAAACGGCAGACGATTAAATGCAAAACTCTTCAATTCCGCCGTTTGCGCTACCACGCACAAGCCGCATAACAGGGCCAAACATTCCGATATTCAAAAACTAATTTTTCCGAACTTCATGCATCCACCCTACTTGTTCTCAACGTTTTGGTAAGAGATTCTCATGCGGGTGAAGCTCATGGAGATGTGGGCTTTTTGGATGAGGGAGACGGCTTTCAGGTCTCCCAGCTTTAACGCTGTCAGGATATCATCCATTTCCCGGTTGAAGATGATAACTTCGTCTGTCAAATCGATGACGGATGCAAATAGAGACTTGAGCCAGATGCGGGTTGTCTGCATGTAGAGCCTCTCCGATATCTCGCGCAAAGGTCCGTTATCTGTGAGCTTGAGGATGGTGAGGAAGAAGTCCATGATCAGGATCGAGAACTCGCGGGCATTTGGGTTTGTCTGCAGTTCTTTGGCGCGGGCAGTCAAAGCCTCAAACTCAGATAGTATCTCCTTTGTGGGAGGTGCTGGCGACAACTTTCCGCTGAGTTCCGCCAGTTCCATGCGCAGCAGATAGGTTTGTTCCAGCTCCTTGATGTCCACGTCCGTTACAAAGGTACCGACACCATGAACTGAGCGCAGCAGGCCTTCGCTTTCCAGGCGAACCAGCACCCGGCGCAATGGTGTCCGGCTCACACCAAATTCTTCCGCCAGTTCTGTTTCAGAAAGTCGTTTTCCGGGCGCGTAATCCAACAGGCAGATACGATCCCTAATTTCATCATACATCCGGTCAAACCGGTCGCGTGCGCTATAGTCGATATTCGCCAGATCCAAGATGTTCACCGATCACTCTTTTCTCGTGTTCTCGTTGTATATACTCATAGTGCCAAGGGCAAAGCTATTGATCCCTTGGCACACTAGTTGTTTGGCCTGACGTGTTTATAAATCAGTCTTTTATGAAGAGTTTGCGCTCAACATTACAAAGAGCTTGGGCCGGGCCTGCCTCGGTGATGAGGATTGTTTCCGTGGTCTCCAGCCCCCAGTCATCCAGCCAAAGGCCTGGCATGAAATGAAAGGTCATTCCGGGCAACAAAACTGTTTCATCCGTAGGTCGAAGCGAGAGTGTGCGCTCGCCCCAATCAGGCGGATAGCTCAGACCAATCGGGTAGCCGCAGCGTCCTCCACGATCAATGCCGACTTTGTTGAGTGCATTGTTGAGTGCATTGGCTATATCACAGGCACGGTTTCCTGCTCTGGCCGCCTCCAGGCCAGCTTCCAAGCCTTCTGTCAGGGCTATCGAGGCGTCGACCATCGACTGTGGAGGTTTGCCAAGAAAGACTGAGCGGCACAGTGGGGCGTGATAACGCCGGTAGCAACCGGAGAGTTCAAAGAAGGTAATCTCTCCAGTTCGCATTTGGTTGCCGTTCCAGGTCAGATGAGGTGCTGTCGCATCCCTTCCAGATGGTGTTAAAGGCACAATGGCAGGATAGTCTCCCCAGTCATCTCCAACACCAGTAATCCCGGCATGGCTTATATCCGCAACCAGCTCATTCTTCCTCATCCCAGGTTCAGCTTTATCAAGTGCAATCCTGATAATTTTGTCCGAGATGGCTGCTGCTTTTCGAATGAAAACAAGTTCTTCTTCTGATTTAACACCGCGTTGCCAGTTAACCAGCGCCGTTGCATCAACAGGCACTGCATTGGGGAGTTCTGAAAACAAAACCTCATGTGCTTTGGCGGAGTAATAATAGTTTTCCATCTCCACGCCGATACGGGATGTGGAGTAGCCTCTTGCTTCAAGGTGTGAAGCCAGATCCTCCATAGGATGGCAGGTTGTTGACTGGATGTAGCGATCTGCATAGCCAAGCACATGGTCGTCATCCATCCAAACAGTTCGCAGCGCCCCATTTGCATCCTGGATCCGGCCCCACCACAACGGATCTCCCTCCAGTGGCAGGATTACGCCTTGATGCACGTAAAATGACCAGCCGTCATAGCCCGTCAACCAAGCCTGGTTCGATGGATCAGTCACAAACAAGACCTCAATTCCGGCCTGCATCATGGCACTGCGGGTCTGAGCAATGCGCCGATCATATTCTGTTTTGCTGAATGAAGCATTTTCTAGGCCCATGTCGCCCTCCCTTGTCAAAATTATATTTGTACACAACAGTAACTAACGCCAATAAGATCAATCAAAAAAAGCAAATTTACTAGCATTAAAATTAGCAAAATATAGCTATGTGGGTAATTTTATTATTGACTATGCCGAAATATCGATCATGTTGTGTACATCAAGTATTTGCACGTAGGTTTGCGGTTGTATTGCAAACCTGCCGACGTGGCAGTTTCTATGAGCAGTCACAGGCATTCACTGGAAACGGCGCGCAAGATGCCGAGTAAAACAGATATTCATCATGATGATTTTGGGGGAGGAATTAATGACAGGTATCTTTAAACGGGCGTTACAATCTTGCGCAGCGGTGGGGCTGGTTCTTGCTGCAACCGGAGCAGTGCAGGCTGATACATGGCGATATGCTTTTGAAGAAGCCATGACTGATGTTCAGGGCGTGTATGCTCAAAAGTTCAAAGCAGAAATCGAAGCCAACTCTGATCATGAAATCCAGCTGTTCCCTTATGGAACGCTTGGCGAGTCTGCTGATATCATGGAACAGACGCAAGATGGCATCTTGCAGTTTGTTGATCAGTCTCCAGGCTTCACCGGCGCTTTGATACCGGAAGCACAAGTGTTCTTTGTGCCTTATCTCCTTCCTACAGATCAAAAGCATCTCGCTCGCTTCTACCGGGAAAGCAAGGCGATCAATGACATGTTCAAGCCGCTCTATGCTGAAAAAGGCCTTGAACTGCTGAACATGTTCCCCGAGGGCGAGGTGGCGATGACCACCAAGAAGCCAGTGAAAACATGCGCTGATCTGAATGAAGTCAAGTTTCGCGTAATGACCAACCCGCTGCTGGTTGAGAGCTATCGTGCGTTTGGTGCGAGCCCGACACCACTGCCATGGGGCGAGGTTTATGGTGGGTTGCAAACCAACCTTATTCAGGGGCAGGAGAACCCGACTTTCTTCCTCTATTCGACCAAGATCTATGAGGTCACCGATTACATCACGTATGCGGGGCACAACAATTTCACCACCGCGGTGATGGCAAACAAAGATTTCTTTGATGGCTTAAGCGCAGAAGATAAGGACCTGGTGGAAAAGGCAGCAGCTGCTGCATATGACCATACTGTCGTCTATCAGCAACAAGCCGCTGAAACTGAGCTAGCTAAGATCATGGAAGCCAAGCCAGAGATGAAAGTCACTGTTCTGACCGATGATGAGCGTGGATGTTTCAAGGCAGCCGCGGCTGAGGTTGAAAAGACTTTCATCGAGATGACTGGTGATAGTGGTGCTGCAATCATTGCACAAATGAAAGCCGATCTGGCCGCGACTGCAGACTAACGGTCAGTTGTTTTCGCGCAAGATATGTAGGGCGAGCACTCCTCGCCTTACACGCCTCATGTAATGCAGGACGGTGGAATGAGTGATCAGACACAATCAAACTTGCCAGGCTTTTTGGGTGTTATTGACCAAGCGATCAGTCGGATTGAATCTGCCCTGCTTGCAATCGGCGTTCTTTTGATGGCAGCAAACACGATCGCCAATGTAGTCGGGCGTTTTGTGCTTGGAAATTCCATCTTCTTTTCCGAGGAACTGAACCGTATCTTGATTATTCTGATCACGTTCGCTGGTATCAGTTATGCAGCACGGCATGGGCGCCACATCCGCATGAGCGCCATTTATGACGGCTTGTCTCCTGGCTACCGTAAGATTCTGATGATCCTGATCTCGCTGGTGACCGCAATTTTTCTGTTCCTGCTCTGTTATTACTCAATCAACTACATTGAGACACAGGCCTCTCGTGGCCGGGTGTTACCTGCACTACAAATTCCTGTTTGGGTGATATTGGTTTGGGTGCCCGTCGGTTTTTTCATGACGGGAACACAGTACTTGCTCACTGCCATCAAGAACTTGACTGCTCCCGATATCTATCTCTCGACCCACATGCTTGAGGGTTATGAAGAAGATGAGATCGAGGTCTAAAAGATACTATCATGGCAGCAACAATATTCCTTTCGATGATTACTCTTCTTCTTCTTGGGTTTCCTATGATGATCCCTTTGATCGTCGGGAGCTTCATTGGGTTTTTGATGATGTTCGGTGATTTCGGGCAAATGGAAACCATGATCCAGCAAATGGTTGCAGGTATTCGGCCTGCATCGCTCATTGCTGTGCCCATGTTCATTTTTGCAGCAGATATCATGACACGGGGACAGTCCGCAGGCCGCCTGATTGATTTGGTCATGGCCTTTGCGGGCCACGTGCGCGGCGGTCTTGCCATCTCGACAGCAATGGCCTGCACAATGTTTGGTGCAGTCTCAGGGTCCACACAGGCAACCGTTGTGGCTATTGGATCGCCCTTGCGTCCACGTATGCTTAAGGCCGGTTACAAAGACAGTTTCATTCTGGCGCTCATCGTCAATGCCAGTGATATTGCTTTTCTGATCCCACCATCAATTGGAATGATCATTTACGGCGTTGTTTCAAATACATCTATTGCAGAATTGTTTATCGCAGGCATCGGGCCGGGACTGCTCATCCTCGTTCTGTTTTCAATCTACAGCTACATTTACGCCGTCCGTAACCAAGTCCCAACTGAGCCTAAAGCCAGCTGGCATGAGCGGTTGACCGCAGTCCGACAGGCGCTGTGGCCGCTAGGTTTTCCGGTAATCATTATTGGTGGCATTTATGGCGGCATCTTCAGCCCTACAGAAGCGGCCGCAGTGTGTGTGCTTTACGCTTTGGTTTTGGAAGTCTTTGTGTTCCGCTCCATGACTTTGACTGATGTTTACAAGACAGCTCAATCAACCGGTTTAATCACCGCAGTGGTATTCATTCTGGTCGGCGCAGGTGCAGCATTTTCCTGGATCATTTCTTTCGCTCAGGTCCCGCAGGAAATCCTGACTGCGATCGGCATTTCTGACATGGGTGCAATGGGTATCCTGTTTGTCATCTCAGCTGCATTTTTTGTTGGCTGTATGTTTGTCGACCCCATCGTCGTTATTCTGGTGTTGGTACCCATTTTTGCGCCAGTTGTTAAGGCTGTTGGTTTGGATCCGGTGTTGGTTGGCACGATCATCACATTGCAGGTCGCGATAGGCTCTGCAACGCCGCCATTTGGATGTGACATTTTCACGGCCATCGCAGTGTTCAAGCGACCTTATGCTGAGGTTATCCGCGGTACGCCACCGTTTATCCTGATGTTGGTTGGGGTCGCCATTGCTTTGATCTTCTTCCCACAAATTGCGCTCTTTCTGCGCGACTTAGCTTTTGCCAAGTAACAAGGAGTACCTGATGTTCAAATCTATCCTTGTTCCATTTGATGGGTCTAAAGGGGCGGAGCGAGCACTGCTCAAGGCAGTTGAATTGGCGACTGTTTGCGGCAACACCCCGCTCTCTCTTCTGACCGTTTACAAACATCATTCAATGTTGGAAGCATCCTTCGCAATCGTGCGCCCGGATGAAAATGAGAGCGTGGATGATGTAATGCGTCATCACGCTCGTGAAGTGGCAGAGCAGGGGAAGCAACTTGCCCTGAATGCCGGGTGTGCAAACATCCGCGCTTTTGCCAAATCCGGCCCAACAGCCCGCACGATTGTGGGCTTTGCAAGAGAACACCAAAACGATGTGATTGTTTTGGGGAGCAGAGGGTTGGGTTCAATCGAAGGATATTTGCTTGGCAGTGTCTCTCACAAGGTAGCAGGCTTGGCGGAATGCCCGGTCCTTGTTGTTTAGGAGGGCACATGGTTTTTGATTGTCGTCCTAAGGCCTCTCTGGTTGAAGCCAACTTTGACGCCCGTTCAGTCAATAAACGGATAGGTCTGATTGTTTTGGCAACAGATCACACAAGCGAAGGGGATTTCGCACGCATGTGCGATCCTGATCAGATCGGCATTTACGCAAACCGGATCACCTATCAAAACCCAGGTACACGAGCGAATTTGTTGGCAACAGGTCCACGCCTGACAGAAGCTGCTTCGCAGATATTACCTGGAGATGCGTTGGACGTAATCGCTTACAGCTGTACGGCTGCTTCAGTTGTTTTGGGAAACGCAGTTGTCGGGGATTACTTGAAAGCTGGCAAATCTGATACCCCATTTGTGACGCCCAGCTCAGCAGCATTTGATGCGCTCGAAGCTTTAGATGCAAAACGGATCAGCGTGTTAACTCCATACTCTGCCAGTATTTCGCAGGAAGTGTTTCAGTACTTTGCCGATAATGGCCTTCAAATCGCCAGTGCAAACTATCTCGGTGTCGATGATGACCGTGAGATTGCGCGGCTTTCCGAGTCTACGATTATTGAGGCTGCCTGTGCAGCTATGGAGCCGAGTGCAGATGCATTGTTCATCTCGTGCACCGGGTTGAGGGCTGCAGTGTGCATTCAGAGGATTGAAGATCGGATTGGCAAGCCAGCGGTGACTTCAAATCAGGCAATGATCTGGCGTTGCCTCCAGCATCTGGACTCCGAGCAAGTCGTACATGGTTTTGGCCATCTGTTCCAACACCCAATCAAAGATCGGATGAGCGCACAATGACGCAAAAAATAACCGTTCATGACAGTTTTTCTGCACGCCAAAAGATAATGGGGCACGTTAGAATGACCCCCTTGGTCAGCTCACCCAGCTTGAGCCAGATCTGTTCTGCAGAAGTGTTGTTGAAGCTTGAGCAAACGCAGATCACGGGAAGCTTTAAACTACGCGGTGCGACAAATGCAATTTTGTCACTCAACGCAGCTCAAAAAGAAGCTGGTGTCGTTGGTGTCTCAACTGGAAACCATGGTCGCGGTCTGGCTTATGCTGCCTCAAAAGCAGGGGTGCGTTGCATCATCTGTATGTCAAAACTTGTTCCGCAGAACAAGGTAGAGGCAATTCAATCGCTGGGTGCTGAAGTTCGAATAACCGGAAGTTCTCAGGACGATGCTCAGGCTGAAGTAGATCGGTTGGTAGAAGACGGAATGACGATGATCCCGCCATTTGACCACCGGGATATCATTGCAGGGCAAAGCACTGTTGCGCTGGAAATACTGGAGCAAACACCTGATCTGGATACGGTACTCGTACCAGTCTCGGGCGGTGGCTTAATTTCTGGAGTGGCTTTGGTGATGAAAACCATCAGTCCCTCAATTCGTGTAGTTGGCGTTTCAATGGAGCGCGGTGCCGCCATGTATAGCTGTCAGCATGCAAGCAAACCGATCCTTGTTGAAGAAGTGCCAACACTCGCAGATTCATTGGGTGGTGGGATTGGGCTGAACAATGCCTATACCTTCGAGATGATACGGGATCTGGTAGATGACTTGATCTTGGTCAGCGAAGAAGAAATCGCAGAAGCCATTCGACACGCTTACTGGCAGGAACGTCTGGTGATTGAAGGCTCAGGCAGTGTCGGTATTGCTGCCTTACTCGCTGGAAAGATCAAAACACCCGGAAAATGTGTGAGCCTCATCAGCGGGCAAAATATTGATATGGCGCTGCATAAACGATTGATCGACGGCGAGAACGTCGATGTTGCTGCACCGACCTCTGTGAATGGAAGCCTTTATGCCTGAGATTAATATCCTGACGGAGGCAGATCTGCGCTCTGCTGTTTCTTTGGATCTGGATGCTGTTGCATGTGTAGAAAATGCATTTCGATTGCTTGCAACAGAAGACGTTGTAATGCCGCCTATCCTGAGCTTCCATGTACCTGAGCACAATGGGGAAGTGGATGTGAAGACTGCCTATGTTCCCGGCATAGACAGTTTTGCGATCAAAATGAGCCCGGGTTTCTTCGATAATCCCAAACTGGGTCTGCCAAGCCTGAACGGATTGATGGTGCTGTTTGATGCAAAGACCGGCATCGTCAAGACGTTACTGCTCGATAACGGGTATCTGACCGATGTGCGCACAGCTGCCGCTGGAGCCGTCGCAGCCAAGCATCTGTCACGAGAGAACAGCAAGATTGCCGGTATTCTTGGAAGTGGCATTCAGGCCCACCTCCAACTGCAAGCATTGACGCTTGTTCGTAATATTGAACGAGCTGTTATCTGGGGGCGCAACAGAGAAAAAGCTGCTGCTTGTGCCCGGGAGTGTTCAACTCAATTGGGAATTGAAGTCATTGCTGGCAGCATCGTTGAGGTTATGGCTCAATCCGATATCGTCGTAACAACAACCCCCTCCAAAGAGCCCTTGATCAAGGCGGATATGATGCGACCTGGGCAGCATATCACCGCCATGGGATCAGATGCCGACTATAAATCAGAACTCGCGCCCTGCGTTATTCCAGGTGCCTCTGTTTTCGTTTGTGACCGCTTATCTCAATCCATCAAACAAGGCGAACTCCGTACAGCGATAGCAGCTGGCACGATCAACAGTACTGAGATGTACGCGGAACTTGGACAAGTAATTTCTGGCCAAAAGCCAGGGCGGCAGTCGGACAAAGACATTACGGTTTGCGATCTGACAGGAACAGGGGCGCAAGACACCGCCATTGCCACCTTGGCCGGAGCCCGAGCTGAAGCCGTAAAAGCAGGCACAGCGATCAATAGTTGATCCGTGTGTATTAGGACGAAAATTATGCAGGCAAATCCCATCACGCCCACAATCCCATTGGATCAGGACGGCATTCATCATGGTTTTTTACGGTTACCCTATAGCCGTGATGACAGTGCGTGGGGCTCTGTAATGATCCCGATTACGGTCATCAAAAACGGAGAAGGGCCGACAGCGCTCTTAACAGGCGCAAATCACGGCGATGAATACGAAGGGCCAGTTGTCCTCCAGGAACTGACGGTTGCGTTGAAACCAGAGGACGTAAATGGTCGAATTATCATAGTTCCGGCCTTCAACTTCCCGGCATTTATGGCGGGAACGCGGACGTCACCCATTGATAGGGGAAACCTGAACCGTTCATTTCCAGGTCGTCCTGACGGAACTCCAACTGAGAAAATTGCCGACTATTTTCAACGTTACCTGCTTCCTCTGACAGATGTCGCTGTCGACTTCCATAGCGGAGGTAAGACTCTTGATTTTGTGCCGTTCGCAGCAGCTCATATTCTGGAAGATAAGAGCAATGAGAAGGCCTGCTTTGAAGCAATGGCTGCGTTTAACGCACCTTACTCCGTTCAGCTCCTCGAAATCGATAATATAGGTATGTACGACACAGTAGTTGAAAGCATGGGCAAGGTTCTTGTAACAACAGAACTGGGCGGTGGTGGAACTGCGACGGCAAAAACCATCGGAATTGCACGCAAAGGATTGCGTAACGTCTTGATCCAGTTCGGTATCCTGCAAGGTCAAAAACAACTGGAGTCCTCCGTAAACTTGGGGATGCCAGGGGCAGATTGCTTTACATTTTGCGAGCAGGGCGGGCTATACGAACCTATGGTCGATCTGGGAGATCCCGTTGGAGAAGGTGACATTATTGCCCGTGTTTGGCCGATGGACAGAACCGGCGTTGAACCAACCAGATACCACGCAAAGCGTAGCGGCATTCTCATTAGTCGTCATTTCCCCGGACTGATCAAATCCGGTGATTGTGCGGCGGTGATTGGCGTTCCTGAAGTGTGAGAGATATCAAAAGATGAGCATGCAACTTGATCAGCGTGATCTGGATATCCTGCGAATACTCTCAAATGAGGGCCGCATCACCAAAGCCGCTTTGGCGGACCTCATCGGATTGTCTCCAACACCTTGTTGGGACCGGCTGAAGAAGCTGGAAAAATCTGGTCTGATCGAAAGCTATGGTGCAAGAATTAATCTCAAAAAACTGGGGCCTCACGTCACTGTTTTCGTAGCTGCTGAATTGGCGGACCATACGGCTGCGAGCTTTTACGCCTTTGAAACAGCCATGCAGAACTACGAGGAGGTCGTGGCTTGCTGGGCATTAGGGGGCGGATTTGACTATCTGATACAGATCGTGACCAGAGACGTAGACGCCTATCAAAGGCTGATCGATACCATGCTGGATGCACGCATCGGGTTATCCCGCTACTTCACGTACATTGTGACGAAGCCTGTAAAGGGAAATGCGACACCTCCGTTGAATCTTCTTTTCGCAGCCGATTAGCAGACGATTATTCTGTAACGAACACTTCATTCGGTCACATCCTCCGCCAGAAACAGGCAAATTCTGTTGTAGAGCAAGGAGGATGCGTCATGTCAGAAACAGCCTTGTCTGCACGGACGGACATTCAAGACAAAGCCCTAGTGCGTTCCTTTTCCTACATAAATGGGAAGTGGTGTGCTGCAAAAACAGATGAGACATTTGCGGTCATTGATCCAGTAAACGGGGATTGCCTAGGGGATGTAGCAGGTCTTTCAGCAGATGAATCGTCTGCTGCGGTGACTGCAGCTTCAGATGCCTTTCCCAAATGGTCGGGATTACTACCGCAAGAACGAGCATCTATTTTGCGACGCTGGTTTGAGCTTCAGGTTACACATAAAGAAGATCTCGCACGGATCATGGTTCTGGAACAGGGCAAACCCTTGTCAGAAGCCCGTGGTGAAATAGAGTATGGTGCAGCGTTTGTTGAGTTCTATGCAGAGGAAGCCAAGCGTCCCAACATTGAAGGCGTCACCAGTCATCTAGCAGATGCAGAAGTGGAGCTTTGGCGGGAACCCGTTGGGGTTGCTGCCCTTATCACACCCTGGAATTTCCCAAGTGCGATGCTGACACGGAAAGCAGCTGCTGCCTTGGCTGCAGGCTGTACGATCGTTGCCCACCCATCAGCAGAAACCCCGTTCAGCGCACTCGCCCTAGCGGAACTGGCTGAGCGAGCCGGTGTACCCGCAGGTGTGTTTAATGTCGTGACTGGCTCAGCTCCAGAAATTGTTGAGCCCTGGACCAGCGATAGCCGTGTGCGGGCTTTGTCCTTTACGGGATCCACCCCTGTCGGCAAACTGCTTTATAGCCAATCAGCCTCGACCATAAAACGTCTTATCCTGGAACTTGGCGGACATGCTCCGGTTATTGTCTTTAAAGGGGCAGATCTGAAGAACGCGGTTGCTGAGGCCATAAAATCCAAGTTCGCAACATCCGGTCAGGATTGTCTGGGGGCGAACCGAATATTTGTTGAGCGTCCGATCTACGAAGAGTTCTGCAAGAGTTTTACCAAAGCCGCTCAATCTCTTTCCATAGGCCCTGGATTGGATGATCCGGACATTGGTCCGTTGATGAACGAAAAAGCTGTTCTGAAACAAGAAGAACATGTCGCCGATGCCGTTGCCAAAGGCGCGAAGATTGCCTGTGGGGGCACCCGACATTCATTGGGACCACTGTTTTTTGAGCCGACGGTGCTGGTTGATGTGCCCGCTGAGGCTCTAATTATGCGTGAAGAGACCTTTGGGCCAGTGGCTGCGATTGCTCCTTTTGACAATGAAGAGGAAGTCATCGCCCGCGCCAATGACAGCGAGTATGGACTGGTTGCTTATCTGCACAGCGATGATCCGCGCAGGATTTACAGAGTTAGCCGTGCTCTTCAATTCGGAATGGTTGCAGTCAATCGCACAAAGGTAACTGGCGCACCCATTCCATTTGGAGGCACCAAACAATCTGGTCTGGGCCGGGAAGGCGCACGACTGGGCATGGAAGAGTTTACTGAAGTTAAATACGTTTGCCGCGACTGGGCATAAGGGAGGAAAGTCATGTTACGAAACGATCAGCTGGCACAATGGGATCGGGAGAATTTTTTCCACCCTTCAACTCATCTGGCTCAGCACGCCCGAGGTGAAACGTCAACTCGAGTGATCAAGACTGCCTCAGGTTCTTACATAGAGGACCGTGACGGGCGCCGAATGCTGGATGCGTTCGCCGGACTATACTGTGTGAATGTAGGGTATGGCCGTCAGGAAATTGCTGAGGCAATCGCCGAACAGGCCAAAGAACTGGCTTATTATCACTCCTATGTCGGGCATGGCACAGAAGCGTCGATCACACTTTCCAAGATGATTTTAGATCGTGCACCGAGTAATATGTCTAAGGTTTACTTCGGGTTGAGCGGCTCAGATGCCAATGAAACCAACATCAAGCTAATCTGGTATTACAACAATATTTTAGGTCGGCCGGAGAAAAAGCGAATTATCTCCCGCTGGCGTGGTTACCACGGTTCGGGTCTGGTGACTGGTTCGCTGACAGGCCTTGAGCTGTTTCATAAGAAGTTTGATCTGCCCGTCGAACAGGTCATTCATACAGAGGCTCCCTATTATTTCCGCCGTGACAATTTGGAGCAAAGTGAAGAGCAATTTGTTGCCCATTGTGTTGCTGAGTTGGAGGCTCTGATTGAGCGAGAAGGGGCCGACACGATTGCGGCGTTTATTGGCGAGCCGGTACTGGGAACCGGCGGGATCGTTCCACCACCAGCTGGTTATTGGACGGCTATTCAAGCCGTTTTGAAAAAACACGATATTTTGCTGATTGCAGATGAAGTGGTGACAGGTTTCGGGCGCCTCGGATCCATGTTTGGTTCTGATCATTATGGATTGGAAGCTGACATCATCACCATTGCCAAAGGCCTGACATCCGCCTACGCGCCGCTCTCCGGTTCAATTGTCTCAGACAAGGTCTGGAAGGTTCTTGAACAGGGGACAGATGAAAATGGGCCAATAGGCCATGGCTGGACGTATTCAGCTCATCCCATTGGGGCCGCAGCTGGTGTCGCAAACCTCAAATTGCTTGACGATCTGAACCTTGTTGAGAAGGCCGGAACCACTGGTGCATATCTCAACAAATCCATGAAGGAAGCTTTGGGGGGGCATGCCAATGTGGGAGATGTGCGCGGCGAGGGATTACTCTGCGCCGTAGAGTTTGTCAAAGACCGCGACGACCATAGTTTCTTCGAGGCATCCGACAAAATCGGGGCTCAAATCTCCGCAGCCTTGCTATCTCAGGACGCAGTCATCGCACGCGCAATGCCCCAAGGCGACATCCTCGGCTTCGCCCCCCCATTCTGCCTAACACACGAAGAAGCAGACACAGTCGTTGCCGCAACAGTAAGAGCAGTGAAGGCTGTATTAGGTTGATACTGATTTAGTGTAGGCTGGTGTCTCAATCAGCCTACATGACCTTCATATTCTCAAAAAAGGTAGAGATCTTTAAACGAGCAGATTATCTGGATTCTTAAGGAACATGAGGCAAAGTTCTGGTTTCTGAGGTCTGAGATGATAGCTATGGTTGAAGTGCGTCTCCTGCTTGTTTTCGGATAGGCGTTAAGGTTGTGATGCCATCATTTCCTCTCGAAAGGCTTCTGCGTCGATTGTCTTTAACCGCCTTCTCAGCTGTAGCGCCGGGGTCTTTGTATTTTGCCCATACTTCACACCTAATCCAGTGATTATAGCCAAAACACTCCCTTACCCAAAACCACTCACCTGCCCATATGGCTTCTATGGGGAACACACTATCCTAGAATGAATGTAGTCGGTGCTTGCGCCGATACCGGAGTGCGTTTGTTATCTCAACCCATGATGGAATCTGTCGAAAAGCTGGTTCTGGCCCAAGCGTCCACATCGGTCTGTTATCTCCTCTGCGTTTCCCACCTGCAGTTAATGTCGGGTTTGCCCACAATGGTGATAGGCTAACGTGCTGAACGGGCCAAACCTGTCTTTGATGATCTGGAAGACAGGCTAAGCGCCTAGTTTTCCAGAATAACCGGCAAGTCGTCGCTGGTCGGAGCAACTCGTTATGCCCTCTCGCGCCTGCCCAAAGCACGGCCTTATATCGACAATGGCTCTCTGGAGCTCGGCAACAACACGGCCGAGCGGGCAGTGAGACCTGTGGCTCTTGGACGGAAAAATTATCTCTTCATGGGATCAGAAGGCGGCGGTAAAGCTGCGGCAGTCGCCTATACTCTCATCGAAACAGCCAAGCTCAACAATGTGGATCCCTCATGCCTGGCTCACGTGGGTTCTGACCTAAATCGCTGATCGCAAGATAACCCATATCACCGACCTCATGCCGTGGTGTTACGCTGCAATGTCAGCGTAACAGGGCCCGTTGCTGGTTGGCAGGTCGCCTTCGCCAAACGCTTACCTTACACCCCAATGTTGGGATTTTAAGTTAAGCGAAGATGAAGTCCTCGGCGCCAATAAGTGAGAGATCCATATTTTGTAAAATGATCTCACTATCTCCAAAGGCGACAATGACGTCGGCATCTCTATTGGTCAAAGACAGCTCTGTAAAGGAATTCGCGCCAAATTCAGAGCCGAGCTGAATAAAGTCAACTGTGTCCTGAAAGTCAGCAATAGTGTCAGTGTCACCTATACTCGTGAAACTAAAGGTATCACGTCCCGCACCACCTTCTAAAAGGTCATCTCCTTGAGCTCCATCAAGGAAATCATCGCCGGAGAAGCCCTGAAGTACATTCTCCAAGGAGTTTCCAACCACAGTATCACTGCCAGCGCCACCAGAGGCATTTTCTATCTCAACACCATTGGCGATGGTATACCCTCCGCGCACACCTTCTGCATAGGAGAGTACACCACCACCTGTGCTGCTGTAATCAAGAGTAGCGGCTACAAGCGAGATATTGACGCTGCTGAAGCCCGTGTACGCGATTGTATCGATACCGCCGGTGTCCCAGATGCACGAATAAAATGTGCCTGAACCGTTAAGTTCTGGCAGGAGATATGTATTGTTATCTATATTCGCGTCTTTTGCTCCGTATTTCTCCTGTAGAAGCGCCAAGTCGAACGCCATAGGACCCACCGTCGCGCCATAAGTACTCGGCCATTCCGGATAAAGCTCTGCATGGCCGACATTATAGCTCATCATGGTATAGATACCTTGATTGAGATCGAAGTCACCGTAATCGCCGCGTGAGCTAGAAACCCCGTTCATCACACTGGAACCGCCCCCAGTATCATGAGGGTGCGCCATACCCAGTCCATGACCAACTTCATGTTGAAACACAAAGTACTCAAGTGAGCCTGGATCTAGGTTTGCTAAATTCATATTAGAGGTATTGAAAACGGCTACGCCTGGATTTGCTTCACTTGGAGGATTCATGTAGGCATAAGTACTGCCGCCAAAGGCAGATGTTACAAATTTAAACTCTGCATTATTTGAGCTGCTTGCTACCGAAAAAGTAAGATTTGTCCCTTGCGATAAGTCGTTTAACGATGCCATCGCGCCATCAATCTGCGCCTGCGTCCAGCCATCTGAACTTTGGCCATCAAAAACTTCACCAGCTTGTGCAAAGTATACAGAAATATTTGTTGTATCTACAGCTGAACCACCCCAATCGAGCGCATCCAGCGGCGATGGAGCCAAGGTCTCCTCCACACTGACAGTATAACTTCCGGTCTGCCCATCCGAGTAGGCGGCGGCGCTGATGTAAAATCTGCCTGACAGGGATGCTATGAAGTTTAAAGATGAATTTAAACCAGGCCCGCCGTCATCGTCAAACGCAACTAGGTTTCCTGAGGCGTCGTATATTCTTAAATAAGTATCTGTAACCGGCGCAGCTCCGCTCCCATTAAGGTTGATCGTATAATTTGATCCCGCACTAAGGTCGATCGCCACCCAGTCGCGGTCCCCATTGGTTTCAAGTGTACCTGAAAAGCTATCCCCTGCGGCAATGAGGTATTGCGTCGAGGGCCCTGCATCAGCATCTTCTACTTCATTCATGACTAGAGTATTTGCTAAGAAATCTGTCACCTCGACCTGTGCTGAAACCCCATCGGCAGCTTGTGCGCTGAGGGCCGCTTTTTGCTCCGTGACACTTGAGTTGTAGGATATACTGTCTGCAGGTACATGCAGTTGATTCATCATGCATAATTTACACATTTTCTACATCCCTTAATATAAAAGCAATCAAGTAAGTATAAAATTAAATATGATTCTTGCAATATTTAAATATATAAATAGTATTCATTAATATATTTAAGCAATACTTATGTTGGGTAAGGGTATTCTTCGTATTTTTTACATGTATGAGTCATTCGGTGTAAATGTGCGCAGATTTCAAGGTTTTTTTTCTTAAGTGCTGTCAGTGCTTTGGTTTTTTCTGGATTGGCCCTCTTTGTTCTGGATGCTGTTTTACGCGGCTGATTTCAGGGGGAGATGGATCTGGGCATCTTAGGCGGGCGCCCGCTATAGTCGCCTTAGCTCTCTCTGCCTCACCCACCTAATCGTTCTTCGCAATTCTAAGCGCCAATGCCAAGTCCTCCTCGCGTTGCTGGAACTCTTTGATCTCGCGTTTTAGGCATTGGAAGATTGGGAGGTATTTTGTGTTGCCTGTTGCAATGAGCGTGCCAATGACTTTGGGGGCGTTGAGGAAGCGTTCGAGAGTTATCTCTTGTTCCCCATCAGGAGCCCGAACAATGCAGACCCTAACCTGATACCCAACTCGCACTCCCATTGTTCTGCGGTTTTAGGTTGGAGGAATATCCGGCAATGGGCTGTCTCTATTAATGGAATGCCAAATCTTCTCTCTGTAGAGTGAGCTGTATCCTCGTAAGAGCGGTTCTTTATCTGATGGATAGTATGTTTCGTTTCTTACAAAAACGGAGTGCAAGATGAATAAGCTACCAAACGCAGAACTCGTCATGATCCCCGGTGGTACCTTGATTACCAAAACACCAGAGGAAGGACGGCAGCTTGCGATGCTGATTGCTCGTCATACCATTCACAACATTCAAAATGATCTGGATGAATTGAAGCAGGGGCGTTCAGTCTATTCAGTCAATCCAGATAGTTTGACTGCAGCAAGTCAAGTCGTCGCTCTTGAGTATCAAACAATTGCAGCAGCCAATAACTACTGGAGAGATCAGTAGCCGCAACCTGCAAAGGTACAGAGTGAGCTACCAACACCTCTGGCCTAATCATCCTTCGCAATCCTAAGCGCCAATTCCAGGCCGTCCTCGTGTTTTAAGTGTTGGAAGATTGAGAGGTACTTTGTGTTGCCTGCTGCAATGAGGGGGCGATGACTTTCGGGGCGTTGAGGAGGCGCTTGAGTGTTATCTCTAGCTCCTTGTCAGAGCGCGGCAGGAGGTTGGTAACCGGGAATGGTGGTGGTGCCTTTTTGCGGCGTGGGGAGAGGTCCACTTTAGCCTCCTTACCTGAGTTCAAACGCAGCAAGTTGAGCGGTGATGGAGTGCGCGGTGATGCTTTGTTTTGCCTCAACCAGTGTCTGGTCAAGGGCAGGGGCGAGGAAGAGCAGGGTGGCGGCGAAGTTTGCCAGAATGAGCAACTTCATGGCCTTGCTAAAAAGGAACAGAGACACGTTGCAGTGATCACTAAAGACGTCATTTCCCACGAAATTTTCGTACAGAGAATAGACGCGGTTTGCTATGGCAGCTTTCTTGTTGGGATGAAACCTGAAGCATCTCGCGTAAGTCATCACGGACAAAGCAGGTGTCCGCCATCTTCCCACTTTTGAAAACATGACTTCCAACTGGTTTTCATTCAACTTCCGTTGTTGTCTGGGTGACTTCAATGACAGGTCTTCTTCTGACTTGACGGCTTTAGATATTTTCACACCAATTTGTGATGCGGCTCCTCTTTCCGCGTGCCTAAATCACCCACATGACTTCTTGGGGTGTCTTTGCTTGTCTCATAACAACTGAATGCCGAGGAATTGTATGAAGTCTCACAGGATTTATTGTTCTGGAGCTGCTTGGACAGGTAAAGCTTGTCAGCGAACGGGTGGGGGTGGAGTTCTGCAACTGCTGGAAACATCTTGCATGCTAATCTCATTTGGTATACGACCGCATACAACAAACTTGAGCCGGTTTGCCTGAGATGGTTTTGACATAGAGTTCAAGATACACCAAACATAAATCGTCTAACACAAATGCGTCGGAATAATCATGAGCTTGTACACTGACTACTTGAATGAGATTGACACTCGAAAAGCCCAAGGTTTGAACCCCAAGCCGATCGAAGATGGCGCACTTGTGAATGAGATCATTTCGCAGATTAAAGATCTCAAAAATGAACACAGAGACGGTTCTCTTAAGTTCTTTATTTATAACACTTTGCCAGGCACAACCAGTGCAGCTAGTGAAAAGGCGAAGTTTTTGAAAGAAATTATTCTTGGCGACTCTGTTGTTGAGGAGATTTCTCAGTCATTTGCTTTTGAGCTGCTGTCTCATATGAAGGGCGGTCCTTCTGTAGAGGTTCTTCTTGATCTGGCTCTTGGCGATGATGCAGCAATAGCGGCTCAGGCAGCAAGCGTTCTGAAAACTCAGGTGTTCTTGTACGAAGCTGATACTGATCGTCTTGCAGCTGCGTTTAAAGCAGGTAATGCGATTGCAAAAGATATTCTGGAAAGCTACGCGAAGGCTGAGTTCTTCACCAAACTTCCTGAAGTAGAAGAAGAAATCAAGGTCGTTACCTATATTGCTGGTGAAGGCGATATCTCCACCGACTTGCTCTCTCCTGGTAATCAGGCGCACTCTCGCTCAGACCGTGAGCTGCACGGCAAGTGCATGATCTCTGAAGAAGGTCAGGCGAAAATTCAGGAGCTGCAGAAAGCTCATCCTGATGCACGCGTGATGCTGATTGCTGAGAAGGGTACCATGGGTGTTGGTTCCTCCCGTATGTCCGGCGTAAACAACGTTGCGTTGTGGACCGGTAAGCAGGCTAGCCCATACGTTCCTTTCGTGAACATTGCTCCGATTGTTGCTGGCACCAACGGCATTTCTCCGATTTTCCTGACCACTGTTGGTGTGACCGGTGGCATCGGCCTTGACCTGAAAAACTGGGTCAAAAAGCAAGATGCCAATGGCAACACCGTTCTGGATGACAATGGTGACCCTGTCCTTGAGCAGACCTACTCAGTTGAGACTGGCAAGGTGCTCACCATCAACTCCAAAACCAAAAAGCTTTATGATGGTGATAAAGAGCTGGTTGATGTTTCTTCCGCTTTCACGCCTCAAAAAGTTGAGTTTATGAAAGCAGGCGGCTCCTACGCTGTTGTGTTTGGTAAGAAGCTGCAGACGTTTGCATCCGAGACACTCGGCGTTGACCTGAAGTCCGCTTTCGCAGCATCCAAAGAAATCTCTCACGAAGGTCAGGGCCTGACTGCTGTTGAGAAGATCTTCAACCGCAATGCAGTTGGCACTACTCCGGGCGCAACTCTGCACGCAGGTTCCGATGTTCGTGTGAAGGTGAACATTGTTGGTTCTCAGGACACCACTGGTCTGATGACCTCTCAGGAACTGGAGTCCATGGCGGCAACCGTCATTTCTCCAACTGTTGATGGTGCTTACCAGTCTGGCTGTCACACCGCTTCTGTTTGGGATTTGAAGGCGCAGGCCAATATTCCTAAACTCATGAAGTTCATGAACAAGTTCGGCCTGATCACCGCGCGCGATCCTAAAGGCGTCTACCACGCCATGACAGACGTGATCCACAAGGTGCTGAATGACATCACCGTGGATGACTGGGACATCACCATTGGCGGCGACAGCCACACTCGTATGTCCAAAGGCGTGGCATTCGGTGCAGACTCCGGTACCGTTGCTCTTGCTCTGGCAACTGGTGAAGCCACCATGCCGATTCCAGAGTCAGTAAAAGTGACCTTCAAAGGCACTATGGCTGATCACATGGACTTCCGCGATGTGGTGCATGCAACACAGGCGCAGATGCTCAAACAGCATGGCGACAACGTGTTCCAGGGCCGCATCATCGAAGTGCACATCGGCACACTGCTGGCAGACCAGGCCTTCACATTCACCGACTGGACTGCAGAAATGAAGGCAAAAGCCTCCATCTGTATCTCCAACGATGAAACTCTGATCGGCTCTCTTGAGCTGGCCAAGAGCCGCATTCAGATCATGATCGACAAAGGCATGGACAATGATGCCAAGGTTCTGGCAGGTCTGATCGCGAAAGCGGACAAGCGTATTGCTGAGATCAAATCTGGCGAGAAGTCCGCTTTGACCCCGGATGACAATGCCAAATACTTCGCAGAGGTTGTTGTTGATCTGGACCAGATCGTTGAGCCAATGATCGCTGATCCTGACGTGAACAACAATGACGTTTCCAAGCGTTACACCCACGACACCATCCGCCCTGTTTCCTACTACGGTGGCGACAAGAAGGTAGATCTGGGCTTCGTTGGTTCCTGTATGGTTCATAAGGGGGACATGAAGATCGTTGCTCAGATGCTCAAGAACCTTGAGAAAGAAGGCGGTAAGGTCGAGTTTAACGCTCCACTCGTTGTTGCAGCACCAACCTACAACATCATTGATGAGTTGAAGGAAGAAGGCGACTGGGAGATCTTGCAGAAATACTCTGGTTTCGAGTTCGACGATGCACTGCCAAAAGCAACAGCACGTACCGAATACGAAAACATTATGTATCTGGAGCGTCCTGGCTGTAACCTTTGCATGGGTAACCAGGAGAAGGCTGCTAAGGGTGATACCGTTCTGGCAACCTCTACCCGCCTGTTCCAGGGTCGTGTGGTAGAAGATTCCTCTGAGAAGAAGGGGGAATCCTTGCTGGCGTCCACTCCGGTCGTTGTTCTTTCCGCAATCCTTGGCCGTACTCCTAACATGGATGAGTACAAGGCAGCAGTGGAAGGAATCGACCTCACCAAGTTCGCCCCACCTCTGCAGAAACCAGCTGGCGCAAAGTCAGTTCACTTCTAAGAGCTGAGTAAGATACTAAGATTTTGAACGGGCGGCATCTTGGAATGTCGCCCGTTTTTGCTTGCTTCTCCAAGACCTGCTGAGTTGATGCTTTCAGGTGTTTCGATTCTCCCGACTTTCACCTAGCAATCTGCATATCTCGGATTGCTCTTCCTTTTCCTTCTGTCATAAAATCGTAATCTAATGCTTGTTTTGCCAGCTATGTGGGGGAGGGGGAGTGTGACGTTTTTTTGACGTAAGTGCTTTCTGTGGGAGCGTCATTTCGCTGTAACAATCACGTGTGTCTAGTACGTCAAATATTAACAGGCACCGGGGTTGAACTCTTGATCCAGTTTGAGAGCGTTAGAAAAGAATTTGGCGCGCATGTTGCTGTCAAAGGGGCGAGCTTCATTGTTGAGAAGCCTCAGATGATTGGCATTATTGGTCGTTCCGGCGCGGGTAAGTCCACGTTGCTGCGGATGATCAACAGACTAACCCCGGCGACGGATGGGCGTGTCCTTGTTGATGGAGTTGATGTGCTTGCCTTGCAGGGGGCGCATAAGCGTCGTTGGCAGCGTGATTGCGCGATGATTTTTCAGCAATTCAATCTGGTGCCACGTCTTGATGTTTTAACCAATGTTATGCTGGGTCGCCTGAATGCACACGGAACTGTTTCCAGCATGCTTAAGTTGTTTACGCGGGAAGAACGCGTTCAGGCGCTGCTGAAACTTGAAAGACTTGGTATTGCTGAAACGGCTTTGAAGCGGGCTGAAAATCTTTCTGGTGGTCAGCAGCAGCGTGTTGCGATTGCCCGTGCTCTTATGCAGGAGCCGAAAATGCTTTTGGCCGATGAGCCGATTGCCTCGTTGGATCCGATGAATGCGCAGGTGGTGATGGACGCTCTTAAGGCGATCAACACTGAAGATGGCCTGACAGTTATTTGTAATCTCCATACTCTTGATACTGCTCGAAACTACTGTGACCGCGTGATTGGTATGCGTGATGGTGAGATTGTTTTTGATGGGAAACCGGATGAGCTTTCGACCGCAGTGGCCCGTGAGATCTACGGTGCTGATGACAGTTTTGAGGAGGGGATGACCTCAACTTCTCTTGGTAGCGAAGGTGCAAAAATCGCTGCCCTGGAACTGGCGAAAGGTGATGCTTCGCCTGTCGTCTCTGCTGCTGAATAGCAGCCGTTTAAGATTTTTATTCTGATATTGGAGTGCTCTGATGAAAATCATCGGTAAAGTTGCTGCAGCTCTTGCTGTTAGCACGACCCTTCTTGCTGCGCCTCTGGCTCTGGCTGAAGAGAAAATCACTGAATTCCGCATTGGTATTCTTGGTGGTGAAAATGAAGCGGATCGCCTTCGTTCCAACCAGTGTCTGGTTGATCGCTTTGAAAAGCTGCTGGGTGTTCCGGTTAAGCTTTTCCCAGCTGCTGATTATGCTGGCACTATTGAAGGCCTGAAGGGTGGTAACCTGGATTATGCCGAGCTTGGCGCTTCTGGTTACTCCGCTGTTTACCTCTCAGCTCCTGATGCTGTTGAGCCTGTGCTAACTACCAAGCAAACAGATGGTGCGACTGGCTACTATTCTGTAATGGTTGCCCGTGCAGATTCCGGCATTGAGACGCTGGAAGACATGAAGGGTAAGCGCATGGGTTTTGCTGACCCTAACTCTACCTCCGGTTATCTGGTTCCTTCTGTTGCGTTTGATGACATGGGCCTGAACCTGAAAGAGTACTTTGCTTCTACGCAGTTTTCTGGTGGTCATGAGCAAAACGTTCTTGCTGTTTTGAATGGTGATGTTGACGGCGGTGTGACCTGGGCATCTGGCGTTGGCGAGTGGGAAGAGGGCTACACCTCTGGCAACCTGCGCAAGATGGTTGATAAGGGCATGGTTGATATGTCTGATCTGGTTCAGATTTGGCAGTCTCCGCTGATCCCGAACGGTCCACTTGTCGTGCGTAAGTCGCTGCCATCTGACGTGAAGCAGAAGGTTGTTGCCTCACTGAAGTCCATGGTGACAGACAACACTGAGTGTTTCTATTCCGCGCAGGGCGGTGAGTATGCTGATTTTGTTGAGGTGAACCATGACTTCTACAAGACCATTGTTGAAGCGCGCCGCCGTAAGATTGAAGCGAAAAAAGCTAACTAACTCTGTTTGAATGTTGAAGGGCGCGGGTCTCACCGCGCCCTTTCTTTATGAGGGTCGTGAGGGCTCTCATCTTTTCCCTGTTTGGAGGATGTTGAAGTGGCCGCTCATCTGGCGCTTGCCGAAGCTTCCCGTCTGGCCGAGATCTCTCAGGCCTATGAGCGTGTTGCCCGGCGCCGAACTCTTTATACTCTTTCTCTGCTCGGCCTTTGTGTTCTGTGCATCTTTGGTGGCTTGTTTGTTGCGGACCAGGCAAACTCTGGTGGCTTTTGGGCAGGCCTAGATAAATTCTTTGATTATCCGGCCGAGTTGTTCATTGGCGCCTATGAAGAAGGGGTGATTGGACTGTTCGCACTCGTTCTTCAATACTTCCCGTACCTTGTGGAGACCGTCAATATCGCCTTGGTCTCAACTCTTCTGGCATTCTTTTTGGGCGGGGCGCTGAGTTTCGTAGCCAGCCGTAATCTGGTGAGCAATCGACTTGGTGTTGCTGTGATGCGCCGGGTGATGGATGTTTTTCGCGCATTCCCAGAGATTGTGATTGCGCTGCTGCTGGTTCTGATTTTTGGGCCAAGCCCTGTTGCAGCGGTGATCGCGGTGACAACGCATACAATCGGCGCTCTTGCCAAGCAGTTTTCTGAGGTCAATGAGAACTGTGACCTGAAGGCTGCTGAGGGCATTCGCAGTGTTGGCGGCAATTGGATGGAGCAAATTCGCTTCGGCATTCTGCCTCAGGTGCTCCCGAACTTTCTGTCTTACACGCTGCTTCGGCTGGAGGTGAATGTGCGGGCCTCTGCGATCCTTGGATTTGTCGGGGCTGGAGGCCTTGGTGCTGAGTTGAAGATGGTTGTTGATTGGAACTATGGGGCAGACATTCTTGTCATCATTTTCATGCTGGTTCTTTCAATCACGTCCATCGACTATCTCAGCGGTTGGATGCGGCAAAAACTTATTGGTCAGACGGGACAGGTTTGATGGAGCGCTCTATGACAGATATTGGTGCCCTGGGTGGGACGTTGCATCATGAAGAGCAGCGACTGGAAGAGCAGTATCCCGGTGTTCTGGGCCTGGATTTAAAGAAGCGTCTGCTTGGTCCTGTGCTGTCACTGCTGGTTGTTGCCTATCTTACACTCTGCTTTTTTGCGTTTGATGTTCCTGGCGTGATGGAGAAGGCGCGCGGAGATATGGCGCAACTGTTTGCGCTGGATGCCTATGCTCATAAGGTGCATGCGAAGTACCAGTTCAAGAAAGCTAATCAGGGGTTTGTTGTCAGCCTGGAGGGCAACAGACGCGCTATATATAAAGAGCAGCCTGACTGGATCGCGCAATCTGCGGGCCAAACGTCTATTCTTCTTGGAAATGATGGGGTGCTTCGCTTTGCAGATGATGTGGTGACTTACACTCATCCGGAGTATGAACAGGCTTTTACATTCAAAGTTGGCGACGGGGTTCCGCAGTTTGTTAGCGGGGCTGATGCCGACTGGTTGAAGGTCTCGAAGACGCAAGTTAATGCGCGACCCTCTTTATATACACGTATCTGGCTGACGAAGAGCAAGGTTGAGGTGCATCGGTACTTTGGTGGCTGGGAGAATTTCTGGTTCGACTTTGACAGCGGGCTGAACGGGTTGGGTGTTGGTGAGCTGATGTCACTGGCGTTCTCTTCGGAAAGGCTAGATCCTGATGTTTCCAACATACGCTTTATGTTCAACGAGTTTTGGATGAATAGCGAGTGGCAGCATGGGGAGGTTTATTTCGCATTGCTGCAAACTCTCATTATGGCTGTGGTTGGTACTTTGATTGCGGGTATTTTAGCGTTGCCGCTTGCATTTGCTGCGGCAGCCAATGTCAATCCGGTTAAACTGGCTCGGACAGGCGTGCGCAGGTTCTTCGATTTTCTGCGCGGCGTCGACATGCTTATCTGGTCTCTCATCTTTATACGTGCGTTTGGGCTTGGGCCACTTTCCGGTATATTCGCGATCTTCTTCACCGACACGGGTACCTTCGGCAAGTTGTTCTCTGAAGCGATAGAGAATGCTGACAAAAAGCAGGCGGAAGGTGTGCAGGCAACGGGAGCTTCTCCGGTTCAGAAATACCGGTTCGGACTGTTCCCGCAAATCTTGCCTCTCTTTATATCTCAGATGCTTTATTATCTGGAGAGCAATACGCGTAGTGCCACCGTGATTGGAGCATTGGGAGCAGGGGGGATTGGCCTTAAGCTGATTGAGACCATGCGGACCAGACAGGATTGGGAGAACACTCTCTACCTGATCTTTCTGATCATTGTCGTGGTGATGATGATGGATCAGCTCTCCGGATGGTTACGTCGCAAACTCATTGAAGGCCAAGCCTAGCGTAAAGCACTTAGCTTTTTGGAGGAGGGCAGTCACTCAAGTGGCCGCCCTTTTTCCTTTTGGAGGTCTGTGAGTGGTTTCTTACGTGAAAAGTGCTGGCTGAGGTGGATTTGTCCACACTAGGTAGGCCATAGGAATTTGCGGGGATCTAGATCGTCTGAGTGCAATATTTCTAAGTGTATTCTTCTAACTTGTTGATTTTACTCGATTTTCAGGTTTCGTGTAGAAATGGCGCGCTTTGTATAAAAAAAATTGATGTATTTGGTTCGAGAGTTTGTGTTGATGTATAGTGGTGATAATTTGTTCCTATCTTCGCAAAATTAGACATTGATGAAGCGGATTTATACGTGAATAAGTAATGCCTTATGTCTCATTTTCTTATTTGATGCCATATCTAGCTCCAGTAAATCTATAGCACTTCAAATTATCACAATAATTTATGTTTTAAATCTTCATTTTTGCTTTGAAAAGGGTGGCTGCAGATGTGTGTTACCAATCTGTAGCTGGATTAATTCCCTGAATTCCCTGTGTTATTTGTGCCACATCGCATTCCGATAGTTTTCAAACTTCATTTGAATCGTTGATTAAAAACTAAAGATCACAAATATTGATGCTGTGAACAGCGCGGGGCGCACTCAACGGCGCCCGCTGAATTAATCGATGTTTTAAACATTGCTTTGATCGGCAAGCGCAAGTGGGGAGCCAGAGTGGTCAGGGATCGACATGTGGTCGAGCTGCTCCGGTTTTAAAGAAAGTTAGAATTATGAATTTCAAGGCTATCGCAATCGCAGCAGCTGCTGCAGCTGCTGCAACTTCCGTTCAGGCTGCTGACCTTCCAGCTGACATCGCACCAGTAGACTACGTTCGCATCAATGATGCATACGGTGCAGGTTTCTTCGTACTGCCAGGTACTGAAACAGCAATCAAAATCGGCGGTCGCATCCGTGTTGAAGCACGCTTTACAGACCTGCTGGACGATGAAGATTACAGCAGAGAAGACAACAACCACAACTTCCGTTCCCGTGCAAACCTGCGTATTGATACCCGTACACAGTCTGAGCTGGGTCTGATCCGTACATACATGGATTTCCAGTACACTTCTAATTCCGATTCACGCGATGCTGAAGGTGTTAAGCTGGACAAAGGTTATGTTCAGATTGGTGGTTTCACTTTCGGTCTTGCGACTTCTGCATTCGATCTTTGGACTGGCGAACTGGCTTCCAACCTGTTTGACCGTCACTTGGCTGATGACACCGTATGGCAGGCATCCTACACCCATGCATTGGGTAATGGCCTGACGATTGCTGCGTCTATTGAAGACAACGCTGACCGTGAGCAGGGCGTAGACATCGGTACCGATGACCTTAATAAAGCAGGTAACACTCTTCCTTCCTTCGTTGCGAAGGTTCTGTTGAATCAAGGGTGGGGCTATGCTGGTCTTTCTGGTGCTGTAACCAAAGTTGATACATCAGTTGGTCGTGACTCCTCTGAAGTTGGATACGCTGTTGCCGGTGCTGTTGGTTTCAATCTTGACATGATTGCTCCTGGTGACGTGATTAATTTCCAGGCTGCTTATGCAGATGGTGCTATGGCTTATGTTGGTGCTGAAGGCGATGTCGCAGACGCAGTCCTCGACGCTGATGGTGACATTGAAACCAATAAAGCTTGGTCCGTTGCTGGTGGTTATATGCACAACTGGACAAGTGAACTGTCTTCAGGTGTAGAAGCTTCCTACCTAGATGTTGAAGCTGGTGCTGGCGATGCTGACTTCAATCAGGTTGTTGTAGCTGGTACTCTTGAGTACCGTCCAGTTTCCGGTCTGCTGTTCTCTGCAGGCGCTGGTTGGAAGCAGGATGATGTCGATGGTGCATCTAAAGAAGATGCTGGTGTCTTAAACTTCCGCGTACAGCGTTCTTTCTAAGGCTGACTTAAGCCTCAGACCCTCATTGGACTTTCAATAATCCTGATTTTCCAATGACTCTCATTCCCGGTGGTGTCCAAAACCACCGGGTTCCTCTGTTCTAGGGTATGCATAGGTAAATAAGCTTGCCTATTTCTATTTTGAATTTGCATATTAAATTTTAGTTGGCATTTTAATCCCCAAGGCGCGAATTTTTGCGCCCGTTCTGTGGGATTATGTTTTTTTAGCAATTAAATGTACTAATCTAGACATATCAATGTTGCATTTAATATTTGTATTTCAACGGGTTAATGAAAATTAGAATGCCTATGATCTGTGGCGTCCGAGTTGAGTGTTTCGAGCATCCATAGAACCTGTTGTGTCAAAAAAAACACACTACTTTAGCGTGGTGACGTTTCTCCCCTTTCAAACTACTAGGTTGATATTGCGATCTTCCATCTCGTCGGGCATCAATATGTCCATCGACGCGGTCGAGCCGATTGATTGCTTTGCTAAATTATGGCGAGCCTTTCTGGTTCTCGTGTCGCAGGGAAAAGAGGAAATGTGAGCTGCTCCAAACAGGTCACGCCAGTTTCTTCTTTCTATTGAGAGACATTGGAAGGTCAGGATTATGAACGTTAAAACTCTTGCACTCGCTGCAGCAGCTGCTGCAGCTGCAACTTCTGCACAGGCTGCAGATCTGCCACTCGCTGCTGAGCCAGTAAACTACGTAAAAGCATGTGACGCATTCGGCGCTGGTTACTTCCAGCTACCAGGCAAAGACACCTGCATCAAACTCGGCGGTCGTATCCGTGCGCAGTATGTAACTCACAATCTCAATGAGAAACTTGAAGATGTTGCCAATGACTACGAAGCATACGTTCGTGGTTATGTGTACTTCACTTCTATGACAGCGACCGACTTCGGTACAATCAAAACCTATACTGAATTGGAAGCTCGTTGGACAGAAGATGGCGAGCGCCAGGGTGTACGTGGAAATGATGCATGGATCCAGCTCGGAACCGACTATGGCTCTTTCCTGTTCGGTCGCGAGGGTTCTGCGTTTGACGAGTTCACTGGCTACACATGGATCGGTCCAGTTGGCGGTGCTTGGTCTGATACAGCAACTCTGCAGGCATCTTTCACTGCAGATCTGGGTAATGGCTTTACAGCGACAGCTTCTCTTGAAGACTCCAGCTACCGCGGTGGTGACGAGAATGCAGTTGATTTCGTCGGTGCTCTGAAACTTTCCCAAGGTTGGGGCTCTTTCAAATTGGCTGGTGCTGCGCACAACAAAGCTGATGGAGATGGTTACGGCTATGCAGCCGGTGCAACTGCGTCCTTTAACCTTGATATGGTTAAAGAGGGAACTGAAGTTACCTTCCAGGCACAGTACGCTGATGAAGCTGGAAGCTACATCGGTGTTGATGAAGATCTCATCAATGTAGAATTCACTAAAGGCTATAACCTTTCTGCTGGTCTCGAGACCTCTTTGACAGAAAAAGTGTCTGCGCAGCTTGATCTTGCTTATATCGACGTAGAATCTACTATCTCTGACGAGGAAGTCCAAGCTTACAGTGTGAACGGTTCTGTTGTTTACTCTCCAGTTGCAGGTCTCGGTCTTGCACTTGCTGCAGGTTGGGCAGATGGTGAAGTCAATGATGTGGACGTTGACGATGTAATTCAGGTTGGTGGACGTGTGCAGTACACTTTCTAATCTGATATAAAAACTTGATAGCTTAGCGGTTATCTATTTTGGAGCCTCGGCAACTTTGGTTGGCGAGGCTTTTTTTTGTTAGCAAGACAAACCTACATCTGCGGTGAGAGGTTGGAAGAGTTCTACATTTTGAATATGAGATTGATTGCGCTGCAAGCAGTTCGTTTAAAATTTGTGGTAACCTATAGATTTTTGAGGTAGCTGTTGGGTTTGAAGTGCTGAAATAAAACGCTGAACTTACTTAATTAAAGCAATGGTTCGCTGAAGTGATATCAGGCTTCTAATCTTGTTTGTTGTTGTATATTTATTTGATAGAAAATTTTGCTCGTATCATAAGGGCAAACTACTTCGAGTGGCCCAAATGAGACATTTTAAGTCTCTATCTGTGGTGAAGGTCTTCGATCTGCCCGTCGCAGAACAGATAATAACTTGAGTGAGCTTGTTGCACTCAAGCTTAAGAACGATCTACGTCTTACGATGTTTGATGTTTCTACCTTCGATCCAAAGCTTGCAGCGGCTATTGGGGGGGGATTGAGCTGCCTAAGTCAAAGCTCTCCAAATCTGTTGCCTATACCTCCGCGCTGATGAGAGGCGGATGCTTAAGTATTTCCAACTCACACTCGAAAGCGCTCAGACTTGAGTTAATTTCCTTGCCTAAAGCTGTGGGTTTATTCACAAAAAGAGTAGTGATATCGGCGTGTAGAAATGATTGGGAGGTCTTTTTAGATCGTTCTATACATTAGCCAATCTTATTTTAGGTGATGAAAATTTAAGTTATTGAAGTAATAGGTTTAATCTGAATTCACCTAGCTGTGACTGTATGTTTCGGCGACATTTCGCGGGCTGTGTTGCATAACTTTAACACTCAATATTTCAACTCCTGCCTGAATTTCATGTTGTAAAAAACACACACGTTAAAAATGTCAAATAGAAAAAGGCAAGAGGCGCATCTTATTGGGCTTGCCTAATTCTCCTAACCTTGTAATTTCTCCTCACGAACCTTCAGGGGGCTTTCTCTTCAAGTAGGCACTTGATTTGAGGCGGAAGGTTCACGGGGACAGTTCAGACACGCTTGATGACGGTGCATGCACCTGAATTGCGGTTTGATGATCTGTTTTAAATAAAGTTTAAAATCCATATTATGGGAAGCTTGTGATGAACTTCAAGAAAATCGCTATCGCAGCAGCTGCTGCAGCAGCTGCAACTCCAGCAATGGCTGCTGACCTTCCAGTAGTTGCTGAGCCAGTAAACTACGTACAGGCATGTGACGCATTCGGCGCTGGCTACTTCCAGCTGCCAGGTCAGGACACTTGTGTTCGCGTACACGGTCGTATCCGTACACAGTGGACTTCGCATGATCTGACTGAAAGCCTTTCTACTGCGAACCCTTATTCAACACTTGCTCGTGGTTATGTTTACCTGGAGTCCATGACCGCTACAGAAATGATGTCAATTAAGACATACACTGAGCTGACTGCATCTTGGGATGAGTCTTCAGAAGACACTCTTGGTATGGGTGACGCATATCTTCAGCTCGGCTTTGATAATGTTTCTGTTCTTCTTGGCCGTACTGGTTCCGTATTCAATACCTTTGGCGGTTACTCTGAAATCGGCGTAATTGGTGTTACATCTGGTGGTGAAGACACCATGCAGATTTCTGCTTCCACTTCTCTGGGTAACGGTTTCACTGCAGAGTTTGCTCTGGAAGATGCAGAAGCCTACGGCGGTGCGATGAACCGTTCTGATTTCGTTGGTGCACTTTCTGTAACACAGGGCATGTTCACTGGTAATGTGTCTGCAGCTGCTCACGCATTCTCTAACGATGAATATGGCTTTGCAGTTGCTGGTTCTTTGGAAGTTGCTGCAACTGATGCCGTGAAGTTTGGCTTTGGCGCAACTTACGCAAAAGATGCACTTGCTTACGCAGCAGGTTCAGCTAACAATGATATTCTCCCAATTGCAGAACGTCTGGCAATTGGTGAAGCTGATGAAGTTGGTACAACTTCTTACGTAATTGCTGCGGGTGTTGAAGTTGCAGCCACAGACAAAGTTACCTTGGCACTTGACGGTTCTTATGCAAACTATGATATCGGCAGCGAGATTGACTTCAATCAGACCGTAGTTAACGGTTCTATTGCGTACGCACCAGTTGCAGGCATGGTTATTGCTCTGGATGCTGGCTGGACACGCGTAGAAGCTGAAGTTGGCAGCGATGATTTTGATGGTGACTCTGCACAGGTTGCTGCTCGCGTACAGTACTCCTTCTAAGATTTCTTAGATTGAGGGTCTCGGCGGCGGTGTCGCCGGGACCACTTTTATAAAGCCTTGATGTGATACTTGCCACAGAATTGCGTATGCGGTGGGTATAGATAGGTATCACTTCAAGATTTTATGAGTTTTGGTTTCGCTCAAAACCTTCTAATCTATATCTGGTTGAAGTTCATATATCCTGATCTTTCAATCAGTCTCTCAGGCCCGGCGGTTCCAACCCGCCGGGCTTTCCCATTTGTGCGTAGTACTCAAGTTTTCAATGAGTATTACGATTTGGTGACCTCTCCAGCTGCGAAATTTTGCTCAGTTAAACTTCCTGCTCGTTTTGATTGGGTGAGAAAATCCTGCCTAATCCATAGTAATTGCGAAAATTGAACCTTGGCGTAATTGTCTAGTTGCACAGGGGTAGTCATTGCAGCTGATTTTGATCACTGCATTTGTGGGCATTGGGCTACTCCGAGTGACGGATGGAGGTTCAATACTATGACGAAGAAGCTGATATTCCTACCGGTCTTGCTGTCATTCGGAGTTACAGCACAGGCTACAGATTTGCCTAAACCTGTTTTTGAGGATGAGCCTGAGCCGCTCAACTTGGTGGAGCCGCTGGATTATGTGCAGGTGTGTGATGCATATGGTGAGGGGTTTTTCTATATTCCTGGTACGCAGACCTGCCTGCGCTTGAGTGGCCGGGTGCGCACCGATGCGCAGTATCGTCGCTTTCCCAAAAAGCCGAGTAACTGGGGTGGGGTGGTCGATGATGACCCAAAGGGCCGAGATTTGAACTCGATGCGCTTTCGTGCTCGCTCCTACATCCGTATGGATGCACGGTCTGAGACCGAATTTGGGTTTGTTCGTACTTTTTCCGAACTTAGAGCAACGGTGGATTCAGATACTGAGCGATATGACGACTCTCCGGAAATGGATCTGAACAAGGCCTATATTCAGTTTGGTGGCTTTACGATTGGGCGCACTGGTTCTCTGTTTGACTTCTTTACGGGAGCTACCTTTGGTGCTGTGCATAGAGATTGGTCTGATACCAACTCCTGGGCTGCAGCTTACACGGAAGTGTTTGATGGTGGTGTTTCCGTCACTGTTTCCATTGAAGACCCAGTTTATCGTGCGCATGGCGTGTTTACCGGCGTTGCAAGTGAAAATGGAAAGGCCGGGAATAAGGCCCCTGACGCAGTGGCGGCCTTCCGAATGGATGGCGATTGGGGCAGCGCGAAGCTTGCGGCAGCTGTTACGAATATCAGACCAGAAGCCGCTTATGTACCTGGTGAAGTTGGCTGGGCGCTGGGGGTAGGAATGATAATTAACCTCCCTCAGATGGGTAGTCAGGATGCAATGGCTTTGCAGTTCCAGTATGGAAACGGTGCTGTTTCCTATGTGGGTATTGATGACGATGAAGTTTTTGACGCTTACTACATCAATGGCGATACCAGAAAGACCGAGGCACTATCGTTTTCAGGTGGGCTTACGCACTATGTGACGCCTGAAGTCCGGACAGACTTTGATGCTAGTTATGCGGTTGTTGACACGCCAACTGGCGCTGCGCTTCCAGACTTTGATCGGTTTGCTCTAGATTGGGATTTAGTCTGGTCACCGGTCAGTGGCATGGAAATGGGTGTCGATCTCGGTTACTCACGCACATCGCCGGAGGATGAGAAAGACTTTGATGAAGCCAGCGCGCTCTTCAGAGTTCAGAGAACCTTCTAAGGTATTAAGTTTCTTGAAGAACTTGGGAGTTGGATCTTGTAATCCAACTCCTCTTTTTTGTGTCTGCTAAACATGCTGTCTTATAAAATTGAAGATGCGCGTTTGGGTGGGCTGGTCCCAAAGTAGAGGTGCATGTCCTTGATTGGGGATCACAGAAAGTTTCATCTTCTCGTGTAATTGCTGCATTTTATTGACAGTTTTGGTTGTGAGGAGACGTGAGTTTTGTCCATGGAGCAAGAGGTGAGGAAACGGTTTTAGTGCGCTGAAAGACTGCCAGAGATCATTTTCAGGTGCAGCTTTATTGTTTCCACGGAGTGTATCGCCCAAGCGTTTGTCATAGCGTAATGATACGCCGTCAGAGTTTGGGGCATATAGTTGGTTGGCGAACGTTATCCAATCCGTTTCTGACATGGTTGGAAATGCTGTCGCATGGATAGAAGCGAGGCGCTCTGCTGCGGCTTTCATGTTTGGTTGAGACATGACGGTACCGACTGAGGCAATGATGTCATCAAGGGCTGGGGGCTCGATAACTGGGCCAATGTCGTTGATAATGACTGATAGCAGGCGTTCTGGGTGGCGTTGGGCCATGGAGAACGAATGGAGGCCGCCGCGGGACGTGCCGATAAGTGCAAATTTTTCAAGTCCGAGTGCCTCTATTCCTCTGTCAATATCGTCAGCTTCCTGATCAAGGCTGTAAGTTTCATAATCCTTAGAGTGATCGGAGAGGCCGCGACCGCGATAGTCCATCGCGATGACTCGATGGCTATTTTCTCTCAGGAAATTTGCTAGCTGATAGAAATCTCTTGTGTTTCTTGTCAGGCCGGAAAGGCAAAGGACCGTTGGATTGCGGGGAGTGTCCGGTTCCCAGATGTGTGCAGACAGGGTAAGCCCGTCGCTGGCTTTCCAAGTGAAGCGGGTTGCGCCGGTGACGTTTTGAAGGTCAACGTCAATGTAATCTGGGGCTTGAAGCATAAATTCCTCCCGAAATGCTTCGGCGTTTTCAGCGATTACAATGCGGTCCGGTTTAAATTCCGGCTTCTGAAGGGCGCTGTTAGGCGGATTTTCCCGGTGCAGGTGTTTGCTGTTGTGAAAACTGCCTGATGAATCGCTGGATCGGTTATCCTCACCATAGGGCAGGTTTATGCACGTGTCTTGTCAAAGTTAGAGGATGAGATGTAAGGGTGCCCAGAGGGTTTATGTTCTGTTGCTGACAACAAAAAGCCCGGCAAAATCGCCGGGCTTTGGTTGCTTTGAGTTGTTATGCAGTGAGATTAGTAACCGCGCGTGAGGTCCTGTGTGATCGTGAGAGGCTTGTTTTCCAGCTTGTAACGATAGACCTGAAGGTTTTCCGTGATGCGCTGTACGTAGTTTCTCGTTTCCCCGTAAGGGATTGATTCAACCCAATCAATCGGATCAATTTTTGGATTTCGTGGGTCGCCAAAGCGCTCAATCCATTCCTTCACCTTGTTCTCACCAGCGTTGTATGCAGCGAAGGTGAGGATGTAGGAGCCGCCGAACTCGTCGACCAATTCTCCCAAAAAGGCAGCGCCGAGTGTGGCGTTGTAGGCTGGGTCAGACGTGAGGCGGGACTTCTTGTAGGAGACGCCCAGATTGCGAGCTGTGTCACGGGCTGTCCCCGGCATGAGTTGGAGTAATCCCAGTGCGCCTGCGCTGCTGCGCGCTTTTGGGTTAAATGAGCTCTCTTGTCGAGCAATCGCGTAAACGACTGGTTTTTCTACACCTTTTGTGATGCGAGTTTTGCGCGGAATTGCGTTGGTTGGGTAAGCAAGCGGTGCCGCTTCCACACGTTCAGCCTGCGCCAGACGACCAACCATTGTTGCCCATTGATAGATGCCTCGAGACTCAGCCAGCTCGGTGAGGAGCCTGATTTGACCGTTTGTTGGTAGCGTTCGAGCCAGGTGCGTATAAAACAGCAGTGTATCATTGTGCAGTCCGGCTTCATCCATTCGCTTGATGGCTTGCACGAGCTCGTTCTGGTTGAAGGCGGCTCGGTCAGCTGTTGTCACATCAGGGAGTGAGGCCAGAGGCATTTGGTTGATGCCGAGTTTGGCGAGCGCTAGTTGACCGTAGTATGCCGTTTGGAAAGCGCCAGCCTGTTTATAGTAGTCAACGGCGCCCTCTGTATCTTTCAAAGCTTCGCGGGTGCGGCCCAGCCAATAGTAGGCGCGGGACAGCGTTTGTGCTGTTTTGCCGAGTTTGGCAATGCGTTTGAAGTGTGGCTCTGCCAGTCGTGGATCGCCCACATAGCGCAGCGCAAACCAGCCTGCATGGAACTCTGCCTCGACAATCATGCCCGGAGATTCTGCCGCGTGATGGGCTGCGATATTGTAGGCGAGACGTGGTTTGCCAGCTTCGATCATTTCGCGGGAAATGTCGCGGCGTTGCTTCCACCAGTCGTCGCCATTGAGCAAAGCAGTCGGATTGGTCGGGGCTGCCTCCATCAGCTTTGCAGCGGTGTCGTAATCCCCTTGCAAACGGTAGTGCTGGATGAGTGCGAACTGGTAGTTGCTGTCAGATTTCATAGAGCGCGGAACGCTCTTTAACTTGCTGAGCGCATTACCGTTTTTACGAATGCTGGCAATGCGGGCCTTGATGTAAGTCTGTTCGTCTTTTGATAGTTCTGAAAGCAGCCGTTCTGCTGCGCGTGCTCTGTCGCGATACAGGAGCATTTCTGCTCTTAGGCGATGATCTTTTTGCCGTAGGAGACTGCCAAACGAAGAGCGGATTGCAGCTTCTTCGGGTGTCTCAAAGACGGTTTTTTGCCAAAGTGGACGAATGAGTTTTGCAGCTTCGGTCCTGTTGCCTTTTGCCAAATGCGCTTTGGCGAGAACAAGTTTGCCGTCCTTTGTTTCTGGAACAGTAGAGCCAAATGCTGCGATGATCTGAGAGGGTGTCAGATTGGATGCGGCGAGGGCGGCTTCGCCACGAGCGCGCACGACTTTTGCGGTTGGCCAGTGTGGTGCGCTGGCTGCAAACTGAGCGATATGGGTGACCGGTGTTTTGGGCCCGCCCCGTAGCATAATGAACCAATCCGCCACACGACGATCGAGGTTATCCGGCAAAGCGTTTCGAGCGCGCAGCGCTTCATTCAGGCGTCCGGATTTAACGTGCTGGAGAACCGTTTTAAGTGGTTCGACTGATCCCGTTGCTTGAGCTGTGCTCAATCCCTGTGGATAAGAGCTTGTTAGCGCTGCAGTAGCTTCCAGTGCATTTTGCGGGCTGGAAGGGCGGGTGGAAATCTGAGTTCGCCCATTATTGAGAGGTGCAGCAGGAGCATAGCTGGACAGTTGAGAGTTCTTTGTTCCACCTGCAGTGCCCCTGCCAATCACTGGAGGTTTGGAGCGCGGTGTGGCGGCAAGCGATCCGCTTTGAGCAGCAGCATGCTGTGTGCTCAAGGCGACTGTGCGCACTACCTTTGCTGGATTTGGAGCCGGAATAACGCTGTGATTTAAAGAGGATACAGCAGAAAATGCCGATGCGGAAACAGTCGTGGCAATGGCAAATGCACTTACACGTGTCGATACTAGAAGAAACTCACGGATACGCATACTACTCGTCGGCCCGTCTCACCTGAGTGTTGTTTATCCGGTAAAAACGCACCGGACGGTTTAATTCCCAAAAAATCCCTCATTCTGCTTGCCACAAACAGGGTAAATATCTGTTTAATGTTTCACCCAAGGGACGATAATACTCTCCTGTGAAACTGGCCTAATTATGAGCACAAAAAAATTCCCGAATCTTATAAGAGAAGGTCTTGGTGATGTTGCCGAGATAGGCTAGATCACATTATTGTATGCCACCCCTTTGAGGGCACTGGCAAAATTTGCTCTGTATATATGTAATCCAACGAGGAACCTGAGATGTTTAGAGGATCAATTCCAGCACTTGTCACACCTTTCAAGGATGGCAAAGTGGATGAGAAGGCCTTCCGGGAATTCGTGGATTGGCAGATAAAACAGGGCTCCCACGGGCTCGTGCCTGTGGGAACAACCGGAGAAAGCCCAACTCTTTCCTTTGCTGAGCACAAGCGTGTCGTGCAGATGGCAGTTGAGGTTTCTGCTGGCCGCGTTCCTGTAATGGCAGGTGCTGGGTCCAACAATCCGGTTGAAGCGATTGAATTTGCGCAGCACGCTCAGGAAGTGGGGGCAGATGCGATTTTGTCCGTTACGCCTTATTACAACAAGCCTAATCAGGCTGGTTTGAAGGGGCACTTTAAAGCGATTGCTGCTTCTGTAGATCTTCCTATCTACATCTATAACATTCCGGGACGCTCCATTATTGATATGGAAAGTCAGACGATGGCGGATCTGTTTAATGAAGTGGACAACATTGTTGGTGTGAAAGATGCAACTGCAAACCTTGCACGCGCTTCTGAGCAGCGCCATCTATGTGGTCATGACTTCATCCAGCTTTCTGGTGAGGATATCACTGCACTTGGCTTTAACGCTCATGGTGGTCAGGGATGTATTTCTGTGACAGCAAACATTGCGCCTGCGCTGTGCTCGCAGTTTCAGGAAGCGTGCCTTGCAGGTGACTTTGTAACTGCGCTCTCCATTCAGGATCGTCTTGCACCGTTACACCAAGCCCTGTTCATTGAGCCAAATCCAGCAGGTCCAAAGTATGCTTTGTCTCTGCTTGGCAAAATGGAAAATGAATTGCGTCTGCCTTTGGTCACAGTAAGTGAAGAAACTCAGGAAAGCATTCGCAAGGCTATGGTTCATGCAGGCCTGATCAACTAGTGTATTGCTCCGCGCACCTAATATGAGCGTGCGCGGAGACATTTATTGAATGAAATAAGGAAAAGAAATGGCTGCCAAAAAAGGTGGCGTTCCCGGGCGCAAGGTTGTTGCGGATAACCGGAAGGCCCGTTTTAACTACGAAATTGAAGATGTGTTTGAGGCTGGTATTGAGCTGAGGGGCACTGAAGTAAAGTCTCTTCGCCAGGGCAAAAGCAATATTGCTGAAAGCTATGCTGCTGAGTACCGGGGTGAGATGATGGTCTATAACGTCTACATCCCAGAATATACGCAGGGCAATCGCTTTAACCACGAGCCTCGCCGTCCACGTAAACTGCTGATGCATCGCCGTGAATTGAACAAGCTGTTTGCTGCCGTTCAAAAAGAAGGCAAAACCATCGTGCCCCTGAAGATCTACTTTAATGAAGATGGGCGGGCAAAGATGGAAGTTGCTTTGGGCCGTGGTAAAAAAGCTCATGATAAGCGCCAGACCGAAAAAACTCGGGACTGGAACCGCGAAAAACAGCGCCTGCTTAAAAACGGCTAGAGCATCTCATAGAGCTGGTGATACTCCAGCTCTTTACATTACGCTTGCGTAGATAAAGCTGATCCGGAAACTTGCTGGAAAGTTGCATTCCTTCTAATAAGGGGCAACTGTGTTTGGAGGTGGAGCGGATGTCTAGCGAAACGAAGTTGTTGTTGCCCGATCTTGCGCGGCAAATTGCGGAAGTTGCAACGCTCGAGGGTGAGTTTGTGCTGCGTTCCGGGCAGGTTTCTGCACGTTACTTCGATAAGTATAGCTTCGAAGGACTTCCTCACATTTTGCGACCGCTCGCACGGGCAATGAGCGAGTTGCTTCCACCTGAAACGGAAATTATCGCTGGTCTTGAGCTTGGAGGTGTCCCTCTTGTTACTGCGATGTCTCTGGAAACTGGCCTTCCTGCAGCGTTTGTTCGAAAAGAGCCCAAATCTTACGGTACGTGTCGTGCGATCGAAGGTCAAAATTTGACTGGGCGAAAAGTGGTCTTCGTCGAAGATGTTATCTCAACTGGTGGGGCTGTTGCTGATGCATTGCGTTTAGCTACGCAAGAGGGGGCAGATGTTCGCGCCGTTGTTTGCGCAATTTGGCGAGGGGACGGTGCTCCTGCAATTCACGCTGCTCCTGAGTTGCCTGTCTATCCGGTTTTTACGCGGGCTGACCTTGAGGTGCAGCTCGGTGATCAGGAAAGCCAGTGAGTAGGCAACGCATGATTTTGCCTTTGCTTTTGTGTGCTTCGATGTCTGTTTCACTTTGCTCAAAGTGTAGGCTAAAGAGCCTTGATTGTTTTGGAGTTATTGAATGAAAGTCGTTGTTGCCTCTCAAAATCCGGTCAAGGTGAATGCGACGCTTGAGGCGTTCAGAGCTCAGTTTCCAGCTGATGACATTGAGCTGGTCTCTGCAAGCGTTCCTTCTGGTGTTTCTGATCAGCCAATGAGTGATGAGGAAACGCGTCAGGGTGCTGTTCAGCGTGCGGAAAATGCGTTGGAGGCTGTGGCTGATGCGGACTTTGGTGTGGGGCTGGAAGGTGGCATTTGTGAGCTGCACGGCATTGCCTACACGTTTGCATGGATGGTTGTGATATCACGGGAAGGACAGGTTTCTGCCAGTCGTTCCATGCTGCTACCGTTACCAGAGAAAGTTATGCAGTTGGTGCGCTCCGGGATGGAGCTTGGGCATGCAATTGATGAGATTTATGGCACAGATAACATCAAGCAGAAGGCTGGTGCCGTCGGGTTGTTGACTGGTGGTCGTCTGACGCGGACTTCAACCTACGTAGATACGCTCTTTTGTGCGCTACTGCCGTTCAGATCTCCAGCATTTAGAGATGCTTAGCAGGTGTTGCTGAGAGTTTGAATCTAGAGCTTCATAATCTGATTCAAGTTCGCTTGTATGACTTTGAGAAGGTGTTTGGGTTAAACCTTGCAGCGATCCCATTGTTTTAGGTAGGTTTCCCATCTGGCGGTGGCGTTGCGGTCTTTTCGTTTAACTGTCGCTGCGTCTTTGGAGTTGTATCCCATAATGTAGTTTGGTTCATAAGTGGGGGGACCTGCTGCGACTATTGCTTGGCACATCTCAGTTCCATGCTCGTCCCATACTTTTTTCATGCTCAGTTTGGTGGCTTTGTATTTTTCTTCACCATAGTACATGGCAAGCGGCAGCTCTAAGTAGTGGGCAGAAGTAAGGCCTCTTGGATCATGATGCAGATCAGCTTTCTGGCTGATACGTGTTGCATCGAAGCGGGCTCTTGTGATTGCAAAGGCCATTAGCTCAGCGGCGTGTTTTTCCTCCCCTTCATTAAGGCAGGAAAGAACCCCACTCATAAGCTTTCCAGACGGGATAGTTGTGGAGGTATTGGAAATTGTGGTGCAGCCGGGGCCACTGGCCATCCACTCTTTAAAGTCGGGGTGCGAGGACAATTCTGAACGATTACCCTGGGAACTTGGTTCTGCTTTTTTTGTCGCTGGCGCGATCACGGCCTCTGATTTTGGCTTTTCAGGCGTCTCAGCGCAGGCACTAATAAGAAACAGACTGGCAATAACAATCACAGGACTTCGCAAAGCTCTCTCCATCTGCTGAGAGGGCTTTGCGCATTGCTTCGCAGCCCTCTTATGTTGAACTTCCATCGAACTTGTTGGTTCGTGGGAAGCCGTTTGGTGGTAGGCGTCCGGCTTGGCCGCGGTCGCCGCGCCAGTCCTGCATTTCTTCCAGAGAGCGCTTGAAGACGCGACCAGACGCATCCGTCCATGTCAGGCCTTCTTCTGAGCTGAAGGTCTTGATATCGGAGATGCCGCCATCTCTGTAGCGCTGCAGGCGAACACCTCGACCGCGTGTCATGACTGCGATTTGAGAAAGCGGGAAGGTGAGGAGTTTTCTGTTGTGGCCGATGACCGCGACATAGTCTCCAACAGCTGGTACGCACAGGACAGCTTTTGCTGGAGCTGTCACGTTGAGGACCTGCTTGCCTTTGCGGGTGTTGGCAATCACATCTTTTTCCTGAACGACAAAACCATAAGCTCCGTCGGTGGACATGAGAAGCTTGCGCTCAGGCTCATGCACGAAGGCGCTGATGATTTCCTGTGTCTCATCCATATCCAGCATCAGGCGGATCGGTTCGCCATGACCGCGACCGCCCGGCAGCTTGTCTGCGCCGAGGGTATAAAACTTGCCGCCGCTGGTGAAGATCAGGATCTTACTGGTGGTTTCTGCGTGGAAGGACAGGTGCAACTGGTCGCCTTGCTTGAAGGTGAGGGTGGTTACATCCTGTACATGGCCCTTAAGTGTTCTGATCCAGCCTTTTTCTGAGATAACAACCGTGATCGGTTCTTTCTCAATCATGGCTTGGTGAATCTCTTCCAGGTCATGGTCCGTTGCGGTGCTGAAGTCTGTTCTGCGCTTGCCGATCTCTGTCTCAGGGCCATAGGCCTTGCCGATCTCGCCAACTTGCTTGGAAACGCGGTTCCACTGTTTCTTGTCGGAGGCGAGGAGAGCTTCGAGGCCTGCTTTTTCCTTGGAGAGTTTGTCGTGTTCTTTCTTGATCTCGAACTCTTCGAGCTTGCGCAAGGAGCGCAGGCGCATGTTCAAGATTGCTTCAGCCTGAACGTCTGTCAGCTTGAACGCCTGAATGAGAGACGCCTTGGCATCATCTTCTTCGCGGATGATGCGGATGACTTCATCAATGTTCAGGTAGGCAATGAGATAGCCTTCCAGAACTTCCAGACGGTGGTTGATCTGGTCAAGCCTGTGATTGGAGCGGCGGACCAGTACCTCTTTCTGGTGCTCGAGCCATTCCTGCAGGACTTCCTTCAGGTTCATGACCTTTGGCACAACGCCTTTGGATAGGACGTTCATGTTCAGCGAGAATCTGTTTTCCAGATCCGTCAGCTTGAACAGGGAGGCCATGAGAAGTTCAGGGTCAACGTTCTTGTTGCGTGGCACCAGGACCACGCGCACGTCTTCAGCAGATTCATCGCGAATATCATCCAGCAGCGGCAGCTTGCGCGCCATGAGGAGTTCTGCGATTTTTTCGATCAGACGGGACTTCTGAACGACGTATGGAATTTCGGTGACAACGATGTTGTAGGTGCCGCGCTGACCTTCCTCTTTGTGCCATTTCGCACGTGTACGGAAGCTGCCGCGGCCTGTCTTGTAGGCTTCCACAATGGAGCCCTGATCGTTGACAATGGTGCCGCCGGTCGGGAAATCCGGGCCCTTGATGTGCTCAAGGAGCTCTTCGATTTCTGCCTCTGGTTTTGAGATCAGAAGCTGACAGGCGTTGCAGAGCTCATAGGCATTGTGTGGCGGAATGGACGTTGCCATGCCCACTGCGATGCCTGTGGAGCCGTTTGCCAGAAGGTTTGGGAAGCTACCGGGAAGAACGACTGGTTCGGAATCCAGACCGTCGTAGGTTTCACGGAAATCGACAGCGTTCTCGTTGAGGCCATCCAGAATGCGGGTGGCCACGTCGGTCATGCGGGCTTCGGTGTAACGCATCGCAGCGGCGCTATCGCCGTCGATGTTACCGAAGTTCCCCTGACCATCCACCATCGGGTAGCGTACAGAGAAGTCCTGCGCGAGACGAACAAGCGCGTCGTAAATGGCGGCGTCACCGTGTGGGTGGTATTTACCCATGACGTCACCGACAACACGCGCGCACTTCTTAAAGCCTTGATTTGGATCAAGCTTCAGAAGACGCATGCCATACAGAATACGACGGTGCACCGGCTTCAGGCCATCGCGCACATCTGGCAGTGCGCGATGCATGATGGTTGTCAGAGCGTAGCTGAGGTAGCGCTCTTCCAGTGCATCTTTAAGATTGATTGTTTCCGGGCCATCATGGCCGATCACTTCCTGTCCCATGACACTTGGTTATCGTTCTTGGCTTGTTCTGTCCATGCTAACGCACCGTTCTACCTATGAAATCCTCAGAAAACAGCGCTTTTTCAAGGTTTAGTCCTGTGTAGCAGACATGCGTTTTGCGACTCACTGCGGTGATTACTTAGAGCACGTCGCATTCATTGGCATTCACGCAGCGTGCTCTAACTTTTTTGGTGGAGTGAATTCTTTTCGTTTGCTTGAATCTAATCCAATGGAACGCGCTCTCGTTCTCACCCATCAGCTGCAGATAGCAGAGGCAACAGGTGGTTTCGATTAATGCTCGGATTTTCTGCGATGGTTTAAGCAGACCTGTTTTTTGCTCAGCTATCCTAGAGAGGCCGCATGGCAGGATGTTGTCGCTAACGTGTTGAATGATTGGAGGTTATGGTGCGGAAACAAAGCTTGGCGTTAAAAGGCCTTATGGCGGTGTTTGGATTTGTGGCAATCACAGCCTGCAGTCATGCCGCGGATCAGGGGCATGCAGCTCAAGGTGCATCTGGGCAGCAAGTGCAATCTCCAGACGGCGCAGGACAGAATGCGGTGATTGAGGCGCCCGGTGTGCTTCGCAGTTGGTATCAACCTCCACCTGAGGATCAGCACCCTTATGTGCCTCCGCCCAAGAAGCGTTATATTCCGCTGGGAGGTGACAGTACTGGTCCGGTGATTGTTTTACCGGGTGGTAATGGGCCTCAATCTGATTGAAGAGTTTAATGGTCGTCAGTGTCAGTCAGAAAGTTCTGCGAAGTCTTTTTTGAGCGCGGTTACATAGTTGTCTCGCGCAGGAGGCCACGCAATGCTGCGTGGCTCATAGATGTATTTGAACAGGAAGTAGCCGGTGAGTGAAAAGCCGGCTTCCATATCCCCTTGAGAGATTTCAATGTTCTGGGAGAGTCGCGATTGGGGCGCTTTCAGGAACTCTGGCAATGTCAGCAGTTTGGTGGCGTAGGGTTGCCCGGCTGTTTTGCAGACTGCACGGCCTGACTTGGGGGAGACCCAAATCAGTTCCTCTGTGACACCAGTGGCGGCGCATTCTGAAAGGTCCAGACCGAAGCCGAGCTCGTTGAGCAGCTCCAACTCAAAACGGAGCACGAGTGCTGCGCCAATTCGAGGGTCTTCCAGATGATCGAGAATGACGTCCAGCGCGTGAAACAGATTGGGATGTGGATCGCGCTCGGGAAGAAGGCGGACTTGTGCGCACAGGCTTTGCAGGCCGTGAATGGCGCGGGCAGTTTGCATAAGGTGGGCGGCGCGTAATTGCAGGGGCTCAACCGTGAAGAAGCCCAGATGCTCGTCCAGCCTTGCGCGCCAAGTTAGGTTGAGATGGTTACCTAGTTGCAGAGCTGGTTGCTGGCGGCGTGATCTGCCACCGCGCACCAAACCCAGGCAGCGACCTCTGTCTGGTGTCAGAACTTCAAGCAGGATGTTGTTTTCACCCTGCTTGCGCGTTCCAATGACGATGCCTTCTGCCTGCCACTGCATAATTGTGCCTATTAAGCGCAGCGTATCCTTGTCCGAAAACCGGATCCACTTTTCGGGATACGCTAGTGTGGGAAATCCAATCCCATGTTGCGATAACGCTCCGGATCATCGGACCAGTTCTCACGCACTTTCACAAACACAAAGAGATGGATTGTGGTCTCGAAGGCTTCTGTGAGCTCTTCACGTGCCGCTTTTGAGATCGCTTTGATGGTCTGGCCATTCTTGCCCAGCACAATTGACTTCTGGCTGTCGCGTTCAACAAAGATTGTCTGCTCGATACGGATGGAGCCATCTTTCTTATCTTCCCACTTATCGGTCTCAACAGTGGAAATGTAAGGCAGCTCTTCATGAAGGCGCAGGTAAAGCTTTTCGCGCGTGATTTCAGCCGCCAGCATGCGCAATGGGATGTCTGAGGCCTGATCTTCCGGATAGAGCCACGGACCTTTTGGCATCTGCTCGGCAAAGTACTTCAGGATGTCCTTGGTACCTGAGCCGTTGATTGCGGACACCATAAAGGTCTGGTCGAACTTGGTGTACTCGTTGGCTTTTGCTGCAAGTGCCAGAAGCTGGTCGCGCTTGGTGATATCGATCTTGTTGAGGATCAGAACTTTCGGGAGCTTGATGTGCTCCAGCTCGTTCAGGATGCGCTCTACGGACTCATTGATGCCTTTCTTGGCGTCGATGAGAACAGCAACGACATCAGCGTCTTTCGCGCCGCCCCATGCTGTGTCGACCATTGCGCGGTCAAGACGGCGTTTTGGGCGGAAGATACCTGGAGTGTCAACGAAGATAACCTGGCTGTCGTCTTCAATGGCAACACCGCGTACGATTGCGCGTGTTGTCTGCACCTTGTGGGTGACGATTGAAACTTTTGTGCCAACCAACTGGTTCAGCAGCGTCGACTTGCCCGCGTTTGGCGCACCAATCAACGCGACAAAGCCAGCGCGTGTGTTTTCGTTGAGTTTGCCGAGGTTGAAGTTCATACCCTCTGGCAGGTCATTGTTGTTGTTTTCGTCGTTCATTTAAGACCTATTCGCTCCACACGCCTTCGCGGCGCAGGATGTTCTCGGCAGCGGACTGTTCTGCAATGCGCTTTGAGCTTCCGACGGCTTCGCCGGGATCAACGCCTTCCACATTCACGCGGATCTTGAAGATCGGGGCATGGTCTGGGCCACTGCGAGAGATTGTTTCGTATAGCGGAGTAGGGCGCCCTTTGGACTGTGCCCACTCCTGAAGAGTTGTTTTGGCATCTCGCAATGGACCTGTGTAAGACACCATTCTTACAGCAAAATAGCGCTTGATGAAGCTTTCGGCTTCGTCAAATCCGCTATCAAGGTAAATTGCTGCGATCAGGCTCTCGCACATGTCTGCAAGAATTGCTGTTTTGGTTCGTCCGCCAGTATGTGCTTCAGCTTCGCCGACGCGCATATGCTGGCCAATGTCGATGACCTTGGAAACTTCAGCGCATGTCTCGCGCTTTACAAGTTGGTTCAGGCGCCGAGCAAGTTCCCCTTCATCTGCTTTAGGGAAATTTTCTTCCAGCATCGTCGCAATTGCAAGGCCGAGCACACGATCACCTAAAAACTCAAGGCGCTGATAGCTCTGCAGGGAAGCCTTTGCAACAGGAAGGGCACTGGCATGCGTCAAAGCACGAACAAGGAGCTCCTTGTTCGTGAACTTGTAGCCAATGCGCTCTTCCAGAGCTGCGTCTGATACCGGTCTTTTTCTTCTGCTCATAATTCCGGCTAATTCCTTCAAAGACTGCTTTGCAGGCTTTCTGAAGCAGTTTGTGTCACTAATTGTATCACTCAAACTGCTTCAAGTGTGGTTGGGCGTAGTTTTCCGAAAACCGGAGGCCGTTTGCCGACGCTACGCTTTAGAGTACGTCGCCAAGGCGATCCCAGCGAACGGTCCAAGGCCATTTCCAGAACATCCATGCAGGCTGGTCATCTTCAATGGAGAAGAAGATGATTTCAGCACGACCGATGAAATTCTCGAACGGGACGTAGCCCACTTCGGAAAGAACGCGGCTGTCCTGCGAATTATCCCGGTTATCGCCCATCATGAAATAGCGGTCTGCTGGTACGTGATAGACGGGTGTGTTGTCCAGAGAGCCATTGGTCGTGATATCAAGGGTCTGGTAGCTTATGCCATTTGGCAGTGTTTCGACATAACGCGGAATCTTATGAATGTTCCCATAAGCGTCTTTTTCGATGTAATCGTCAATGCGCTTGCGCTCAACAGCATTGCCATTGATGTGCAAGATGCCATTGATCATCTGAACTTCATCGCCAGGCAAACCAATCACACGCTTAATATAATCGGTGGAGTTGTCTTTTGGCAGTTTGAAAACGGCAATGTCACCGCGCTCTGGAGCTGAACTCCAGACACGTCCGTCAAATGGTGCCAGCCCAAATGGGAAGGAGTACTTAGAATAGCCATAGCTGTACTTAGAGACGAACAGGTAGTCGCCAATCAGCAAAGTATCTTTCATGGAGCCCGAAGGAATAAAAAATGGCTGAAAAAGAAATGTTCTAACAACCAGAGCGAGTAGCAGAGCTTGAGCGATGACCTTAATGGTCTCATATACGCCGCCTTCCTGCTCCTTTTCTTTGGATTGGCTCATGTTCATCCTTCGTGGTAAGAGAATACTCGCTTGGCCCGATGCCCATCACTTAATTAGTGCGAGTCAGTCTCCTGACAATAATATTCACATAGGTGGATCTCTTAGCGGTTCAAGGCCACTTCTGCAATCCAGTTCATTTACGTTTTCACGGCTCTAGACCAGGCCAGTCCTCTGGCCATGCCGAAATAACGACAAATGCCTGTGCCAGCGGGTAATCATCCGTAATTGTAAGGTCAATTCGTGGCACAAAGCCTTTTGGTACAAGTTTATCCAGTCTTTCTTTCGCGCCGCCGGACAGATGCAAGGTCGGTTTGCCGCTTGGCAGGTTAACGACGCCCATTTCTTTCCAGGCAACGCCCATAGAAAGGCCTGTGCCCAAGGCCTTAGAGCAGGCTTCTTTGGCCGCAAAGCGCTTTGCATAGGTTGCAGCCTTGTTGGCGCGACCTTCTGCTTTTGCCCGTTCAACATCCGTGAAGACGCGCTTTGTAAAGCGATCAGGAAAACGAGAGAGTGTTTTCTCTATTCTTCGGATGTCGCTCAGATCACTGCCAATGCCAATAATCATCTCTGCCTCGTTGTGTGACGGATATATTGGCGCGTGAGCGTGAAACTCACAAGCCTTCAGAGTAAGTTGTTCAGGTGCGATGCATTTTGAAGAAATGACTTTCGCTTCTTGCGTATCTGCTCATTGTGCAGCTGCCGATTTGGCAGTCCTTACTTTTTTTCCTGAGCAGGTTTTTTACTTTTCGCTGCCAGCTTTCTTTTCAGGCGAAAACGGTGTGCTCTGGCTTTTTGATAGGTGGAGACTGAGCCTAGAACAACAAAATAGAAGAAGACACCTGCGGCCAGTCCAAGTGGGATTGAGCCAATCAGCATTGGTTTGAGGATTGGCCAGATTGAATCCAGAGACTGGGATAGCATGGAGTGGTCCAGCTTGCCGCCCAGATCCGGAAGAGGTTTGTCTTCCAGATCCATAATATACAGGCCAACCTTATAGGTGCTGGCCCAGATAAACGGGAAGGTGAGTGGGTTGCCCACTGCTGTGCCCAAAGCTGCGGCGAGCATGTTGCCGCGCAGAATATAGGCCAGGACAAAGCTGAGAATAAAATGGAAGCCGATGAATGGTGTGAAAGAAGCTGCGGCGCCTGCGGCAAAGCCTGCTGCAATCTTTCTTGGGCTGGCTGAAAGCCGCAAAACCCGTTTTGTTAAGTACCTGAAAGAGCGAGACCAACTGTGGCGCGGCCAGACAGCCACGCGGATACGTTCTATTCTTGTTGGTTTATCCCGCCGTTTAAAAATCATTTCGGTTCAAGTACTTTGCTCATTTCAATCGCGCCAGTTAAACGGCTCGACCGGGGTTGTTTCTATAGCCGGTATCTCAGCGAGTTCTTTTGGTACATTCTCGGCTGCATACACCGGCAGTTTTAAAGGAGCAAGAGATATTAGCGGTACTCCTAAGTCCGTATCGTCAAGACTCCTGTCGATAAAACAACCAATACCTACGGTGTTAATGCTCAGTGACTGCAGCGCATCAATTGTGGAAAGACATAGGTGACCTGTTCCTACAACATCCTGAACTATAAATACATTTGACTTTGGAGGGATGGTCGCAGGACCGGTCGTGAGATAGCCGCCTTCGCGACGTAACCACAGGGCACTCTTCTGCATGATTCTTGCAGTTTGAAGCCCAACGATCAACCCGCCTAAGCTGGGGGCAACGAAATGGGAGAAGTTGAGGAGCTGGTTGGCGGCGATTTTCTTCACCAGTTCGGAGGCGAGGGTTTCGACCTTATCCGGGTACTCCAGCAGCTTTTGTCGTTGCAGGTAAGCTGAGCCGTGCCAGCCTGAAGGAAGGATGAAGTGGCCTTCCTTCAGAGCTTTTGTTTCTCTGAAAACGTCCAGGACTGCGTTGGGGCCCATGGGTTTTCCTCTTTTTATCAGCGGCTAGCCGTTCACCCTTTGCGCTTCTGAGACATTGGGTTTGGCACGCAGCTGGTTCAGGATCAGATTCAGGTGCTTCAAATCCCATACCTCAAGATCAATTAGCATCTCGTGAAAATCGGAGGCTTTGCGGATCATTTTGATATTATCAATGTTACCGCGATGGTCGCCGATGACCTTGGTGATTGCTGCTAGCGAGCCAGGTTCGTTGACGGCGAAGACGCTGATCTGCGCAGGGAAACGCTCCGGTGCATTGGGGTCGATGTCCCAGCGCACGTCAAGCCAACGCTCTGGTTGATCGTCGAATTCTTTCAGGTCCGGTGATTGGATCGGGTAAATGGTGATGCCAACGCCCGGTGTCAAAATGCCGACAATACGGTCACCCGGAACTGCGCCTCCACTTGGGGCAAAGCGTACAGGGAGTGAGCCGGACACGCTGGTGCGGATCGGTAGAGAGCCGTTCTTTGAAGTCTCCTGAGACCCTTCCGGAATCTTGAACTTGACCGAGCTGCCTTTGTCCAGGTCGAACCAGCCTTCTGAGGCTGAGCCTGCTGCGGGCGGTGCGCTTGGGTTGCGGTCAGCTGTTTGTGCTGGTGCGTAATCTGGATAAGCAACTTCCAGAATTGCGCTTGCCTGTACATCTCCGCGCCCCACAGCGACGAGCAAGTCGAGCGTGGTTTCCATGTTGAACTTCTTGATGTGCGCTTCAAGAGCGGCTTCGTCGAAGTCTTTGCCTGCATGGGAGAAGGCGCGTTCGAGGATGTGTTTGCCAAGTCCGCCATATTGCTGGCGTGCGGAGGCTTTGGTTGCCTTGCGAATTGCAGAGCGTGCCTTGCCTGTGACAGCAATGTTCTCCCAGGCTGGAGGAGGGGTCTGCGCTTGTGAGCGGACGACGTCAACTTCATCGCCGTTGGTCAGCTCAGTGACCAGAGAGGAGATACGCCCGTTGATTTTACAGCCCACGCAGGTGTTGCCGATGTCTGTGTGGACGGCATAGGCGAAATCAATGGGGGTTGCTCCGCGTGGCAATGCGATCAGGCGGCCTTTTGGTGTGAAGCAGAAGACCTGATCGTGGAAGAGCTCAAGCTTGGTGTGTTCAAGGAATTCTTCCGGGGACTCCCCTTGTGCCAACAGGTCAATGGTGCCGCGCAACCAGCCATAGGCGCGGGATTCAGCTGTCATGGACTGAATGTTGCGGCCACCGGTAACTCCGTCTTTGTAGAGCGCGTGTGCCGCGATGCCGTTTTCAGCGATGCGGTGCATGGCCTGGGTGCGGATCTGCAGCTCTACACGCTGACGTTTTGGCCCAACCACGGTCGTGTGTATGGAGCGATAGTCGTTCTGTTTTGGAGTAGATATATAATCTTTGAACCGGCCCGGTACGCATGGCCATGCTGTGTGGATGACACCAAGGACGCGGTAGCAATCTTCCGGGGTTGGCACGATTGCACGGAAACCGTAGATATCTGAGAGCTGTTCGAAGCCGAGAGATTTTTCTTCCATCTTGCGGAAGATGGAGTAGGCGCGTTTTTCGCGGCCGCTGATCTTGGCTGTGATGCCTTGTTCGGCAAGGCGTTGCGTCAGGTCCTCTTCAATGTCCGTGATCAGGCTCTCGTTCTTGCCATGCAGGGTCGCGAGACGCTCACGAATTGTATCGCGGGCATCCGGGTAGAGTGTCTCGAAAGAGATGTCTTCCAGCTCATCGCGAATGTCCTGCATACCCATGCGGCCTGCGAGAGGTGCATAGATTTCCATGGTCTCTTCAGCGATACGGAGCCGTTTGTCCTCGCGCATGTGGTGAAGTGTGCGCATGTTGTGCAGGCGATCGGCCAGCTTCACGAGGAGGACGCGCACATCGTCCGCAATCGCCAGCAGGAGCTTGCGGAAGTTCTCGGCCTGTTTCGCTTTTCTGGAAACCAGATCCAGACGCTGGATCTTTGTAAGTCCCTCTACGAGCTTGCCGATCTCTTCGCCAAACATGCGATCAATTTCCGCACGTGTGGCATCGGTGTCCTCAATGGTGTCGTGAAGCAGGGCGACAGCAATGGTTGCGTCGTCAAGCTTCAGATCCGTGAGGATTGCAGCAACTTCAAGAGGGTGGGAAATATAAGGATCCCCAGAGGCGCGGGTCTGGGTACCATGCTTTTGCATGGCGTAAACATATGCCTTGTTGAGCAGTGCTTCATCCGCATTGGGATTGTAGCTGGTTACTTTCTCAACAAGTTCGTATTGACGCATCATTTTCGGGCGGCCGCTTCACTTTAAAAATAAGCTAGGGCCGGACCTGAAAATGCGAGGCGCCGGCCCGGCCGACGCCGACATCTTGCAGAGGGCGATTAGTAGTCGTCGGAACGTTCCGGCGGTACCAAGCCTTCAAGCCCCTTGAGCAGATCTTCTTCAGTAATGCTGTCAAATTCAACTTCTGAATCATCAACGGCATTGATCTGAAGCTGCTGTGGGTCACTTGGAACCATTGGAGCTGTTTCAGCTTCTGGTTCATCAACTTCAACGAACTTCTGTAGTGAGTGGATGAGATCTTCTTTAAGATCTTCAGGGCTCACAGTTTCTTCAGCAATTTCGCGAAGTGCGCAGACCGGATTTTTATCATTGTCGCGGTCGATTGTAAGTGGAGAGCCACTTGAAATCATCCGGGCGCGATGGCTGGCAAGTAGAACCAGCTCGAACCGGTTTTCAACCTTGTCGACGCAATCTTCGACGGTCACACGTGCCATTCGATCACTCCATAATATCTGGGAATTCAGAGGCCACTCATAGAATGCTTCTTGTTGCAAGGCAAGGGCCGTTTCTGCATTTTTTGTGCAACTCCTTTACATCTTATTATGAGAGGAGCTTTTTTCCATCTTTCTGCTGCTTAAGATTAGGCCATAGAAAAATTGGGGCTTTAGGTCTATCGCGCATGATTTTAGTTTAAATACTATTGTGAAGAGATGTTTTAGTGTGCAGTGCTGTGCCGGATTAGTTTTTTATTACTACTTCTTCTGGGGGAATGAATTTTCAAATCTGCAACTCCTGAATGCTATTCAAGATCTGAATTGTACACTGGAATTGGAATAGATGAAAAAAAATAACATAAGAGATTAACCCATTTTCGGGCCTGGATATTCTTGGGATACCCAAGATCCGAAAAAACAAGGAAACCTTGTTTCTATTGGAACCTTTAGTATCTATATCCGGTGGTTTGTTTCTAAGCTCACTTGGATCTATAATATAAACTGGGAATATTTGGTGGGTTCCTGTTAATTTATGCAAGATGACATCTGTAAATTTCATTCATCTTGTTTTAGTTTCTGGCCGGTGAATCGAACCGCATTGGTCCAATATTAACTAGGCCAATGCAATATATATGCTGAGGGGCAAGGTTTTATGTTTGTCCGTAACGAATGCGTATTCGATTTAACGTAGAGTGCAACCGGGTCAATTAGAATGGCATACATTCTAGGCATGTCACGACAGCAAACAGGCATGCCCAGAAAGTGATTGCTTATAACAAGTTACTGACTTACGCGTCTGTGCAGCGGAAAGGCTAAAAATAATATGTTTGATCCCCGCGAAAAGATTGCTTTATTCATTGATGGAGCGAACCTTTATTCGACGGCGAAAGCTATTGGCTTCGATATCGATTACAAGCGTCTCTTGAAAGAATTCCAATCAAAGGGCTACCTGCTACGCGCTTACTATTACACAGCGTTGGTGGAAGAGCAGGAGTATTCCTCCATTCGACCTCTGATCGATTGGCTGGACTACAATGGCTACAAAGTTGTTACCAAACCTGTAAAGGAATTCGTGGATTCTGCAGGACGTCGCAAAATTAAGGGCAATATGGACATCGAGCTGGCTGTAGACGCCATGCAGCTGATTGACCATGTTGACCATATTGTACTGTTCTCTGGTGATGGTGACTTCCGTTCTCTGGTTGAGGCGCTGCAGCGTCGTGGCCGTAAAGTTTCTGTTGTTTCTACACTTCAGACGCAGCCTCCAATGATTGCTGATGACCTGCGCCGTCAGGCTGATCACTTCATTGAATTGTCTACGCTGATGCAGCGTGTTGGACGTGACCCAAGTGAGCGTCCACCTCGTGTTGAAGAAGAGGATGATGAGATCGGAGATGACGACTACTAAGGTTCGTCACGGTATCGAAAGTTTGCAGAAGCCGGGGAGAGAGTGTGCACTCTGTTCCCGGCTTGTTGCGTATAGGGAGGAGCTGCGTGCGCTTCACCCTGACTGGCACAACGCGCCGGTGCTGGATTTTGGTCCAGTTGATGCCTCTCTTATTGTTGTTGGGTTGGCGCCTGGGCATAAAGGGGGGAACCGTACAGGTATTCCATTCTTTGGTGATTTTTCAGGTGAGATGCTGAATGGTGCGCTAACGGCGAGTGGTTTTGCTGTCTACAAGAATGAGGTGGAGCCTGAACTCGGGATCGAACCGATTGATGTGCGCATTACCAATGTGGTGAAATGTATGCCGCCGAAGAATGCGCCTAAGCCTGCTGAGATCCGGATGTGTCGCGAATTCTTTCTGGATTCTCTGTTGGTTAGTGATGCGACGAGGGCTGTTGTCGCTGTTGGGCGAACTGCGCATGAAGAGCTGCTCAAAGCCTTTGAGCTGAGGCTTCGTGACTATCCTTTTGCGCATGCTAGCGAAATTCAACTTACGCCTTCTCTCAGAATGTTTTCCAGCTTCCATTGTTCGCAGTACAACGTAAACACGCGGCGTATAACTGCTGAAGAGTTTACGTCGGTATTTCTGCGCGTTCGGGACTATCTGAAATCTCTTTAGATTTGAGAGGGGGATATCATTTCTGCTTTTCCCAGCCTTGTGCACCAAGGTGCTCTTGTGGCTTGAAGCGTTCTTTGTAAGCCATCTTTGGGGATCCCTGAACCCAATATCCCAAATATACGTAGGGCAGGCCAAGGTGCTGTGCGCGGGCAATGTGTTCTAGGATCATGTAGGTCCCGAGGCTTCGCGTGGTCTCGTTGTGGTCGAAGAACGAGTAGACCATGGACAGGCCATCGCAAAGGCGGTCGGTTAGTGCAACGCCAATCAGCGGTCCTTCGCCTTCTCCGGATATGAAGGAGTTCGGGCCTCTGCGTCGATATTCAATGAGGGCTGTCTCTACGTGTGTATCTTCCACCATCATGGAATAGTCGGTGGGGGACATCTCTGTCATGCCGCCGTTGGTGTGGCGGGCATTTAAGTATTCATGGAACAGATCGTATTGCTCTGTTGACGGGCCGGGTGGCAGTTCTGTTCCAATCAGATCCTGATTGTCTTTCCAGACACGCTTCAAAGACTTGGTCCATTGAAACTCTTGTGCGCAGACACGGATTGAAACGCAGGCGCGGCAGTCTTCGCAGGCTGGGCGATAGGCGATGTTTTGCGAGCGGCGGAAGCCGCCTTGTGTGAGGACGTCATTGAGCGCAGGGGCATTGGGCCCGACAAGATGCGTGAAGACTTTGCGTTCTTTACGATCTGGCAGGTAGGGGCAATCCGTAGGGGCAGTCAGATAAAACTGCGGGTTATCATAGGCTTGCCGTGTCACCTAGGGCGTCCCTTTCTCTTATTTATCCTCTTTTCGCCTTACAGATTATAATAGTAAGGAGCGACAATTGAGAAGGTCAACCATATGATTATGGCGAGAGGTGTGCCGGCGAAGAGAAAATCTGAGAAACGATAGTGTCCCGGACCCATTACGATGAGGTTTGTCTGATAGCCGATTGGTGTTGCAAATGAACAGTTTGCTGCAAAAATCAGGCAGACGATAAAGGGTTCTACGGGCACGCCTGTCCTGTGTGCCATCTCGATTGCAATGGGTGTAAAGAGCACCGCTGTTGCGTTGTTGCTGAGTAAGTTGGTTAAAACAGCTACAACGGCAAAGAGAAGTGAGAGGACGAAGGCCGGAGATCTGCCATCGGCAATGTTGAGCAATGTCTGTGCAATGGCATTGTCGCCACCAGTTGCTTCCAAAGCGAGCGAGGCGGCTATGGAGGCGCCGATCAGCATGAATATTCGGCTGTCGATTGTACGCAATGTCTGGCGGATGTTGAGGCAGCCGCACATGATCATGGCAAGGGTTGCTGCGATTGATGCCACCATAATTGGCACAACACCGGACACCGCAACTGTGATCATGGCGACGAAGATTGCCAGTGCACGGCGGGCATATTGTCGTTGTGGCAATTCGGTTGCGGACCAGTCCATGAGCAGAACATCGCGATTTCCGCGCAGACGGTTGATTTCTTCGCGGTTGCCAGCAATCAGCAAAACATCTCCGGATTCCATACGGATATCGGTCATCGGCATACGTGGCATGCGACTGCGGCGCTGCAATCCGGTGACAACACAGCCCGTGTCGGCGTGGAAACTTGTCATGGAGAGCGTGCGGCCAATCAGGCGAGAACCGGGGGCAATGACTGCTTCTGCAAGAGTGAGTGTGCCAGACGGAGAAGCGTGTTCTGCTTCACTGGTTGGGCTCTCGTTTGCATCTGCCGGCAGGAGGGGGTGGCGTTGGCTGATGGCGCGGGTGAGGGTGTCGCGGGTGGCGGCAACGATTACTGTATCACCCGGCTGCAGCTGAACGTCTTCAAAGGGAGGCAGGAGCGGGCGTTCACCGCGCTGGATCAGGCGAACCGTCATTTCCTTAAGCGCTGGGAACATGCCAGCGACAGCCTTTTCGCCCACCAAAGGATGGCCGTAAACGATTGGAATTTGCGCGATAAACTGGCGTCCATCCTTGCCGGTGAACTCCTCTGCCATGGTTTGGCGAGGTTTGAGCAGGCGCGGCAAAATCACCAGAACATAAACGGCACCGACGGCAGCCAGAATGGAGCCGAATGCGGTGAAGGTGAAGAAGTTGATGCGGACTTCGCCGGTTGCGTTGGCAACGTTGGCCACGAGCAGGTTGGTGGAGGAGCCGATCATCGTTGTCATGCCGCCCAGGATCGTAATGAACGAGAGAGGCATAAGGAAACGGGAGGAAGAGGTGTTATGTGCAGCGGCGACTGTGGTCAGAATTGGCAGCGTGATGACAACAACGGGTGTGTTGTTCAAAAATGCGCTGACAATGCCGACAGTAATCAGTAAAGGGCCAGTTGCCAGCCAGCGGCGCTGTTTTGATATGCGCAAAATTGCCTGAGCTGGCTTGTCGAGCGCGTCTGTCTGGAAGAGACCTTGGCCGACAATCAGCAAACAGATCACCGTGATCAGGGCCTGATTGGAAAAGCCGGAGAGAAAATCCTCCGGCCTGATTGGCGTTCCATTTAATGTTTGCGGGAAAGCCATGAACAGCAGCATGAGGGCTACAATGGAGCCCAGTGCTACGATCTCGATCGCAACGCGTTCCAGCGCATACAGGACGATCGTGAATCCGATGATCACAAAGGTCAGGATCATCGGTATGTTCAGGTTCTCCATGCGCGTCCCCGCTCGTGCTACACTTTCACACGTTATTAGAGGGTCCTGGCAGGTTCGTCACTGCACGTTGCATCATTGGTTTGTTATCGATGCAGACTATCCACCGGGGAATTCATAATAACGGCACCAAGCACGATATCATGGAGCAGGCGCTTTTGGTCACTAAACAATGAGACTATGAGGACAAAAGGGCTGAGTATTGTTACTGAGAAATAAAAGAGCAGGACGTGGATTGCTGCATAGAGCGGATACGGACGGCCACCATTGCTGAGGCGCATTTCCAAGCCAAACGCACGCATGCCCGGTGTTGCCGAGTTAAACCCGCCCAGTGAAAACGCAGTGTAGGCAAGGGCAACAAGTGGCCAGATTGCAGGAAATAACAGCCATGCAAGACCGAGTGTCAGGATGCCGAGAAAGCCGACGACGAAGTAAGCGATGGCAGAGAGAACGGTGATCGCGATAATATCGATGACGCACGCAAAGATCCGCTTTTTCCGCACGCCGTCAAACAGCTGCGGATTAAGATAGGGATCATAATAGATGTTCGGGTGCGCGCTCACTTGTTGGCTCATTTCTGCCTCTGTCAGGTTCAACTGTGCCGGGGCATTCCCCAGCGTCTCTCAGTAGAATTGGGTGTGCTATTTTCAAGTTTCAAGCGGGGGTAGCAAACTATTTTTGTAGAATCCGGCAAAGAGAGGATAATTTTGCGCGGCTTGTCATGCGAGCGTCTGCGCGAACGCGATGTTCGGCGCAGATGCTGATTTCAATTGCAGTTAGCGAGTGGGGATATCCCTAGAATCGCATCTCGCCGGAAGATAGGTGGGAGACGTGGATATCTCCGGCTTCCAGTGCGGCGATAATTTCCTTCGCATGCTGGTTGTCGCGGGTCTCAATGGCCACGTCCAGCGTTGCGCCTTTTACGGAAACGTCGAGGAAGAGGCGATGATGTGACACTTCCAGAATGTTGCCGCCCAACTGACCGATCGTTGTCGAGATTTCGCCAAGGATGCCTGGGCGATCCGGGATGTTACAGCGGATATGTATAATGTTGCCAAGACGCACCAGCTGGCGCAGGGCGATGGATGCCAGCAGACGTGGATTGATGTTGCCTCCGCAGAGGACAAGTCCAACTTTTTTGCCTTTAAATCGCTCTGGGTGGGCGCACATGGCGGCAAGGCCAGCAGCACCAGCACCTTCAGCCACAGTTTTCAGGCGGGTGAGGAATATATTGATGGCTTCCTCGATCTGGCTTTCGCTGACAAGTAGAATGTCATCGACATATTGCTTAGCCAGTTGTTGGGTATACGTGCCGGGTACTTTAACCGCGATGCCTTCTGCCAGAGAATTGCCGCCACATTCCATTGGCTGGTTGCGCAGAGCGGCATACATGGACGGGTAGAGCTCACTCTCCACGCCGATGATCTCGATATCCGGCTTGATCGCTTTGGCTGCAACTGCGATGCCAGAGATCATGCCGCCGCCGCCAACTGGTACGATCAGTGTGTTCAGATCTGGCTGGTCCTTCAGCATCTCAAGAGCGATTGTGCCTTGTCCTGCGATGACTTCCAGATCATCAAACGGGTGCACCCAGATATAGCCGTGTTCTTCAGAAAGGCGGTCGGCTTCTTTCTTGGCGTCGTCGACAGTTTCACCGGCGAGGACGACTTTTGCGCCATAGGCTTTGGTTGCTTCAACTTTCACATAAGGCGTGCCGTTGGGCATGACGATGAGTGCAGGGATGCCAAGACGCTGTGCATGAAGAGCCACAGCTTGCGCGTGGTTGCCGGCGGACATGGCAATCACGCCGCGGCTCTTTTCTTCTTCTGTCAGGTGCAGCAGCTTGTTCAGGGCGCCGCGCTCTTTGAAAGCGTTGGTGGCCTGCATGTTTTCATATTTGACGAAAACAGTGGCGCCAGTGATGGCATCCAGTTGAGCTGCGGGCAGGAGCGGTGTTGATATCACCGCGCCCTTGATGTTGTTTGCAGCCTCTTCAATCTTTGAAAGGGTGAGAAGAGGTGAGGCCACCTTTGGCATGTTTTGTTCTCGCAGGTGTCTTGTTTTACGGGCTTTATTTGCCGTTTAGCTTTTTCGCAAGTTCAGGTGCAAAGTAGGTTAAGACACCATCTGCACCGGCACGCTTAAATGCCATCAGGCTTTCCAGCATGGCCTTGTCCTTGTCCATCCAGCCGTTTTGCGCTGCCGCGCAGATCATGGAGTATTCGCCGGAGACCTGATAGGCGTAGGTTGGTGCAAGGAAGGCGTCTTTGATGCGGCGGAGAATATCAAGGTAAGGCATTCCCGGCTTCACCATGATCATGTCTGCACCTTCATCCAGATCCAGCTCAGCTTCTTTCAGCGCTTCATCTGTGTTGGCCGGGTCCATCTGGTAGGTGCGTTTGTCACCCTTCAGGTTAGAGTTGGAGCCAACAGCGTCGCGGAACGGACCATAGAAGGCAGAGGCGTACTTTGCAGAGTAAGCCATGATCTGCAGGTTTTCGAAGTTGTTGTTGTCCAGTGCATAGCGGATTGCACCGATGCGGCCATCCATCATGTCAGAAGGGGCGATGATGTCGGAGCCAGCTTCTGCTTGAATAAGCGCCTGACGACACAGCTGATCTACGGTTTCGTCATTGATGATCTTGTCGCCTGCCATCAGGCCGTCGTGGCCGTGAGAGGTGTAAGGATCCAGCGCAACGTCTGTCATCAGGCCTACGGGGAAGCCTTCTGCCTTGATGGCTTGCAGTGCGCGGCAGGTCAGGTTGCTGTCGTTCAGCGCTTCGGTGCCCATTTCATCGCGCAAGTCAGGGTCAGTGTTTGGAAACAGTGCCATAACCGGAATGCCAAGTTCTGCGGCCTGCTCAGCGGCGCGCACTGCCATATCGACAGAATAGCGCTCAACGCCTGGCATGGACGTGACTGGTTCGGTTTTCTTTTCGCCATCAATCAGGAAGATTGGCCAGATCAGGTCGTCCGTGGTGATTGTGTTTTCGCGGATCAGACGACGGGACCAATCGCTGTGACGATTGCGACGCATTCGGCGGCCGTTCAAAATCTGGTTCATGTCTATGGAAGAATGCGATTCATTGGCAAACGGCATGGTAACTCACCTGAATGACTGGTTGTGTGGCGTCTTTAGCTCTGAGAGCGGCGGCTTACTCAAAACTACTAGGGCATTTGATGTCAGATAGCACGGTGTGTTTGCTTGATAAAACTCAAATTCTTTTTGTGTTCCAGAGGTTCTTTAGAATCGCAGGAAGGATTTCGCTTTCTGGGCAATTAAACGGTGGACGACAGACTTATCCTCTTAGTTGATTGGACGCATGAGGGGAGTAAGTGGGGAATCACTTACGGATTGCAGCGTTGCGCGATTTGTTGCGTTGGTTTGAGCGTTTTGCGTTTTTAGAACGTTGCTGTGTACGAGGCGCTGTTTTGACTGAGCAATTGGTCTTATCTTGGTCTTTCCGAGAATTGACGCAGTTTTGGTGCGGGTCTACCGATTGACGCAATTACATTAATATTGGGGCTGGTGGTTGTGGGAGGCTGCTTGCCGGGAGGACGGATTCCATGGAATTTGAACTGAACGAAGATCAACGTGCCTTCGTGGATATGGCAGCCGGATTTGCGGAGGAGGAGATGGCGCCTTTTGCAGCAGAGTGGGATGCAAAATCTCATTTCCCGCTGGATGTGCTTCGCAAAGCTGCTGCGCTGGGTCTGGGCGGGCTATATGTGCGTGAAGATGTGGGTGGCTCGCAGTTGGGGCGTCTTGATGGGGCGCTGATCTTTGAAGAGCTCTCCAAAGGATGTGTTTCCACCTCTGCGTTTTTGTCTATCCATAATATGGCTGCTGGTATGGTGGACCGGTTTGGATCTGATGAGGTTCGGCAGAGATTTCTCCCTGATCTTTGCAGCATGGAGAAAGTGGCGAGTTATTGCCTGACTGAGCCGGGGGCCGGGTCTGATGCTGCGTCACTGCGCACAAAGGCTGTGCGGGATGGTGATCATTATGTGATCAACGGCTCAAAATCCTTCATCTCTGGCGGCGGTGTTTCTGATGTCTACGTGTGTATGGTGCGCACGGGGGAGGATGGGCCGAAGGGGATATCGTGCATCGTTGTTGAGAAGGATGCGCCGGGTCTGTCCTTTGGGGCCAATGAGCATAAGCTTGGATGGTGCAGCCAGCCGACGGCGCAGGTGATCTTTGAAGATTGTCGTGTGCCAGTTGAGAACCTGGTTGGCGAAGAAGGGCAGGGATTTTCTATCGCCATGGCCGGGCTTGATGGGGGGCGTCTGAATATTGGTGCCTGCTCGCTTGGTGGGGCGCAGTTCTGTCTGGACCGGGCTTTGCAATACATGGATGAGCGTAAGCAGTTTGGGCGTTCGCTGGCTCAGTTTCAGGCGCTGCAGTTCAAGGTTGCGGATATGGCGACTGAGCTGGAAGCGGCGCGTTTGTTGTTGCACAAAGCGGCGGCTCTGCTGGATCGGAAAGATCCTCAAGCGACCAAGATGGCAGCGATGGCGAAGCGCCTTGCAACGGATACGGGCTTCAAGGTGGTCAATGAAGCGCTGCAGATCCATGGTGGTTACGGTTATCTGAAGGATTATCCGTTGGAGCGTCATTTGCGCGACTTGCGGGTGCACCAGATTCTGGAAGGGACCAACGAGATCATGCGCGTCATCGTGGCGCGTGAACTGATGAAAGCTTGAGTTGCTGAAGCGGTTCTTCTTAGGATGGGCTGAGTGAGCTGCTTTAGCTTTTGTGTTGCGTATCTTTACCCGAAAGCCAATGTCCTGCTTTCGGAAATACGCCAGATAATTTTAGCAAAATGAATAGGTACGCTGTGCAACAGGAATATGCGGGGGAAGTCTTGTCCGAAACTACTGATGTTCTCTTTGAAGAGAAGGGCCATGCCGGTCTTATCATTCTCAATCGCTCCAAGGCGCTGAATGCGCTGACACATGAGATGTGCGTTGCTATGCACCGGCAGCTGGAGCGCTGGTTGATTGATGATGCAGTTCATCATGTTGTCATCAAGAGTAACAGTGAAAAAGCCTTCTGCGCGGGTGGGGATATTCGTCAGGTTGCCGAAAACGGTCCTGAGAAAATTGATGTGAGCCTGCCGTTCTTTGCAGATGAGTATCGTCTCAACACCTACATGGAAAGTTACGCTAAGCCTTTGATCGCACTGCTCGATGGCATTGTGATGGGTGGTGGTGTCGGCATCTCGGTTCACGGTGCGTATCGTGTGGGCAGTGAGAAGACAATGTTTGCCATGCCTGAGACGGCGATTGGCTTTTTCCCGGATGTGGGCGGTAGTCATTTCCTGCCGAAGATGCCCCAGAACACGGGCATGTACTGCGCGATGACCGGGGAGCGTTTGAGGCAGGCGGATTGTTACTGGACAGGCATCCTGACCCATGCAGTGAAATCTGAGGATATGGCAGCGCTGGAAGAGGCGCTGTGTGAGGCGCAGGACGTAGAGCCTGTGCTGGCGCGCTATGCGTTTGATCCGGGTCCTGCGCCGCTGCATGCCAAAGCGGATGTGGTGGATGAATGTTTTGGCGCTGAAAGCACGCTGGAAGTTGTGGACCGTCTGCGCAAGCTGTTGGGCTCTGAGCATGATGATTTTGCGGTTGCTGCTCTGGAAACGATTGGCAAGCGTTCACCGCTCAGCATGGAAGTTGCTTTTCAACAGGTGCGGCGTGGAGTGGGGCTTTCCATGGCTGAGTGTATGGTCATGGAGCATCGGATTGTTTCACAGATTCTGCTGGGCAAGGATTTCTATGAGGGTGTACGAGCTGTGATTATCGATAAGGATCATGCACCTAAATGGCAGCATTCAAGCCTTGCTGAAATAAAAACAGTTGATGTTGAGGCCCATTTTATGTCACCGAAGGGGGGTGACCTCGTATTTTAACGGGGCAAGGGGTTTATTGTCTGCGAATGGGGCAGATGTGTAAGGTGGAGCTTAAGGTATGCCTGGCGTTTTTGTAGAGCTGATGAAGAGGGTTCCCTCCTTTCAGTTTTTGCTGCATGCGTATGTCAGGCTGCTTGCCGTCTTCATGCTTTTTGCAGGCCTGAGCTACTGGGGCGCTATACTTGGTGTGCGCCTGATCGATGGTGCTCCGTTTGAGAGTGTCGGCGTACAAGTGCAGTCTACCATTATCTTTTTCGCTATTCTCGATCTGGTGACTGCCATCGGTCTGTGGCTGCTTTCCAGCTGGGGAACAGTGATGTGGTTGTTCCGCTCGCTGGCTCAGGTGGTGATGTATTCCGTGTTTCCCATGGTCTTTGGTCGTAGCCCGACTGAGGTCGTATTCTACATCAGTGCAATCGCCCTTTATCTCGTTCTGCTTTACCTTGCAGAGCGAGAGGAGCGGGCCTGATCGACCAAAGTTCAGTTTGGTCTGTAACTCATTGAAATTTACTGTTTTACAAACTGCCGTTCACGTCAAATTGATCTGAGCGAACCCTAGGTGTTCAGCTTGGGGCAAGTTCTAAATGTTCAAAATCCTGACGGACGGCGATTTTCGGGAGGATGCAATGGGAGAAACTGTTCTTCGCGTTGCTTTTATTGGTCTTGGCAATATGGGCGGCCCTATGGCTGCAAATCTTGTCAAAGCCGGACATGAAGTCGTCGGTGTAGATCTTTCTGAAGAGGCGCGTGCTGCGTTTCAGGCTGTAGGTGGGCAAGTTGCTTCGTCAGCAGTTGAAGCGGTTCGCGACGTTCAGGCTGTTGTTACCATGCTGCCAGCAGGGAAGCATGTTCGTGCCGTGTATACGGGCGAAGATGGAATTCTTGCGCATGCACCAAAGGGCACGCTGTTTATCGATAGCTCGACTATTGATGTGGACAGCAGCCGCGATGTTGCAAAAGCAGCAAGCGAAGCTGGCATGGGTATGGTCGATGCTCCGGTTTCCGGTGGTATTGTGGGTGCTGCGAACGGCACATTGACCTTTATGGTTGGTGGGCCTGATTCTGCATTTGAACGGGCTAAGCCGCTCCTGGATATTATGGGAGCCTCGATTGTTCATGCCGGTGATGCTGGCGCTGGGCAGGCAGCAAAGATCTGTAACAACATGTTGCTTGGTATTTCGATGATTGGTACCTGCGAGGCGTTTGTTTTGGCTGAGAAGTTGGGTCTGGACCCACAGAAGCTTTACGACATCTCCTCCAAGTCCTCCGGTCAGTGTTGGTCTTTGACCTCCTACTGCCCGATTCCCGGACCGGTTCCGACGTCGCCAGCCAACAATGAATATAAGCCCGGCTTTGCAGCGCCAATGATGCTGAAAGACTTGCTACTGGCGGAAGAGGCAGCAGATTCGAGCGGAGCTAACACACCAATGGGTGAGAAGGCGGCTCGGCTTTATGAGGAATACTGTAACAATGGCGGGGAAAACGTCGACTTCTCCGGCATCATCCACTTGCTTCGGAAGTCAGGGTAAACAGAGGGTTAACGGAAAGGTCTACACGCTTGCTAGTGATTAAGAAATAATTCATCGTGTCTCTTAAGCGGTTCTTAGAAGCGGTCGCGTAAATTTGCTTCAAGTGCTGATAAAAATACGAACGCACGAAAAATATGGACATGAGGCGCAACCAGATGATCAATACAAACAGGGCCGTTGAGGTCTTGGCGCAAGAAGAAGAAACGGTAGGGCTGAAGCCTGCATACCTCGAGGCACTGACGCTCATCGAGCGTTTGCATCGTCGTCTTCTTGACGTCATTAAAGATGAGTTTGACCGGATGGGTCGTTCTGATGTGAACAGCGTTCAGGCGCTGCTTCTCTTCAACATCGGCGACGCCGAGCTGACTGCAGGCGAGCTTCGTACTCGCGGTTATTATCTTGGTTCCAACGTTTCTTATAATCTGAAGAAACTCGTTGAAACCGGATACATCAATCACGAACGTTCCCAGATGGATCGCCGCTCTGTGCGTGTGAGCCTGACGGAAAAAGGACGCGAGATTGCTCAGATTGTTGATGACCTATACAGTCGTCATATTCTTTCTGTTGAGCAGGTTGGTGAGCTCTCAACCGAGAACTTTGAAGAGCTGAACCGGTCCCTGCGTCGTCTGGAACGCTTCTGGACAGATCAAATCCTTTATCGTCTGTAATTTTCGGCGATATCAGGGCTTTCGAAAAAACACCGCTTCCTTGCACCGGAAGCGGTGTTTTTGCGTTTTCAGGAGGGTGGTTTGGGGTGCTGCGTTTGCCGGGGGTGTGTGGATGGCGGATCAGCTCCGGATAAGGCCTCTGTGAGTAAGTTGGGCTGATTGTTGCTTTCTTGCACTAGGTGCAAACCAACACTCGCTGCGTGACCACCTTTTTCCCACTTAGGGTAATTAGCCATTAAACGGTCACATTGAGTGGGGAATACACGCGCTCACTTTTCGGGCTGAAAAAGTGCTGTTGGCTTTGGAAATTTAGAAACTGTCAACTCTGATTTGTTCAGGGGAACGATCACTTTCTTTAATTCACCAACAGATGTTCCTCCCCGATTTTTGGCTGAAGTCTTGCGAGTTTGCTAAGATAATGCCATGTAGATTTGCCATGTTAAGTCTCTGTTTACCAAGTTACATGGAATCTTACAGAATGACTGATTGCTAGGAGAACTATTTCGTGTTGGCACCTCTTTTAAACCGCAGCAAGTTTGCTCTGGCTCTCGTTGTGAGTACGGGCCTTTCTGCAGGTATGATGTCTGCACAGGCACAGGCACAGGTGAAGGTTCCAGACCTGCTTTCCTACAGCGGCAACATTCAGCAGGCCGTCAGTCAGCCAGCGTCGGTTGTTCCTACTCAGCCTATCGTTGGTCAGGGCACGGAATGGGAAGACACCTTTGATGAAGGCGTTTCATCTCTGGAACAGATCGACTTTGTTGCGCCGATTATCTCCAAGCAGACCACCCAATACATGATCGATGCGATTCTCGATTACGAGCGTATCGCTCTCAACGGCGGTTGGCCTGAGGTTTCCACTAAGAAAGTTTTGCGCATTGGTATGCGCGCACCAGCGATTGCAGCTTTGCGACAGCGCCTGATTGTTTCAGGTGACATGGCGCAGCAGGCGGGTGTCTCTGAGGTTTTTGACAGTTACGTTGATTCAGCTGTTCGCCGCTTTCAGTTGCGCCATGGCCTGACACCGGATGGTGTTGTGGGTCGGGCAACTGTGATTGCGATGAATGTTCCTGTTGAAGTGCGCTTGCAGCAGCTGCGTACTAATCTGGAGCGTGTTTCTGCTTTGGCTGAAAACGTGACTGACACCTATGTAAACGTGAACATTCCGGCGGCTCGTATTGAGGTTGTTGAGAATGGCCGCGTTCGTTCCCGTCACACTGCTGTTGTTGGTAAGCAGGATCGGCAGTCTCCGATCCTCAGCTCTGCGATCTATGAAGTGAACTTCAACCCGTACTGGACTGTTCCTGTCAGCATTATCCGGAAAGATCTGATTCCGAAAATGCAAAAGGATCCACAGTATCTGGCGAAGAACAACATCCATATCTATGACTGGTATGGCAAAGAAAAGCAGTGGCAGGAGATTGACTGGAATACGGATGAGGCGACCCAGTATCGCTTTACGCAGGACCCGGGTGAAGGCAACTCCATGGGCAGCATCCGTATCAACTTCAACAACACGCATCAGGTTTACCTGCATGACACGCCAGAGCAGTCTTTGTTCGGCGAAGGTTATCGTTTCCATTCTTCCGGCTGTGTGCGTGTGCAGAACGTTCGTGAGCTGGTGACGTGGTTGCTAGGCTCAACAACACCAGACTGGACACGCAGCCGTGTGGATGCCGCCATCAACTCTGGTGAGCGTACAGATGTGAAGATGAAGAGCCGTGTGCCGCTGCATATGTCTTATGTCACAGCCTGGGCGCTGAGCGACGGTATGGTTCATTTCCGTGATGATATCTACGATAAGGATGGGCTTTACGCAGCGAGCGCTGATCCTATGGCGCAGGCGTCTGCTCAGTAAGGTTTGCCGAGAGTTTCAAGTTTGAAGGGCCGTCTCTGTCTGGTGCAGAGCGGCCCTTTTCTTTTGGGGATGTGGCAGCGGGCATGCCTGTGCTGCGCCGTATTACCTGCTAAAACGGCAGACAACTTACGAATCTGAGAAGCAAGGTGAGGGGCCATATGTCGAAGTTAGGGCAGGTCTATTTTGAAACGCGACTGGTTGGGAACGCTGTTCGCATGACTGCAATTTGTGCTCAGAGCGGTGTGGAAGTGTTCGTTGTGGGACCTCGTAATGCGAGCGAGTCGCATCTGAAACAGCTGGCGCTTCGTAAGCTGGAACGTAAATTGCAACCTCAAGATGCGTAATTCATAAATTTTGGGTGATGGCAGCAATAGTATTGCGCAATTCCTATGAACAACGCTTGGTTCGTTACCCCCTATATGTTAATGGGCTAGGACCCGAAGCTACAACTTGTCGGGATGGGAATGCGAAACGATATTGGGACGTTTCGTCAGTTTGTTGCTCCAACCTTGTCATGAGGTCCACCTATGTCCGTATCGGATAATCCAATTACGACGCCGCTCTACCCAGAGTTTTTTACAGGTAGCCTGGCTTCTGGTGACCCAGAGCTTCTCGAGGCAATCAATAAAGAACTTACTCGTCAGCAGAACGAGATTGAGCTTATCGCTTCGGAAAATATTGTATCTCGCGCTGTGCTTGAGGCGCAGGGTTCCGTCCTGACCAACAAATATGCCGAGGGTTATCCTGGCCGCCGTTACTACGGTGGTTGTGAATACGTCGATATCGTTGAGCGTCTTGCAATCGACCGCGTGAAAGAGCTGTTCGGCTGTGATTTTGCTAACGTGCAGGCGAATTCCGGCTCTCAGGCAAACCAGTCTGTTCTGCTTGCCTTGGCGAAACCAGGCGACACCCTGCTCGGCATGAGCCTTGATGCTGGCGGTCACCTGACACACGGCGCACGCCCGAACTTGTCCGGCAAGTGGTTCAACGCTGTTCAGTACGGCCTGAACACCGACACTGGCCACATCAACATGGATGAGGTGCGTGAGCTTGCTAAAGAACACCAGCCAAAGATCATCATCGCTGGTGGTTCTGCTTATTCTCGTGAGATCGATTTTGCTGCGTTCCGCGCAATCGCTGACGAAGTAGGCGCTTACCTTTGGGTCGACATGGCTCACTTTGCTGGTCTTGTTGCTGGTGGTCAGCATCCAAGCCCGTTCCCGCATGCGCATGTTGCAACATCCACCACCCATAAGACCCTGCGCGGTCCTCGTGGTGGTCTGGTTGTTACCAACGACGCTGACATTGCGAAGAAGATCAACTCCGCGATCTTCCCAGGTCTGCAGGGTGGTCCTTTGATGCATGTGATCGCTGGTAAGGCTGTTGCCTTCGGTGAAGCGTTGCGTCCTGAGTTCAAAACCTACGCGAAAGACGTTGTCGAAAACGCACAGGTTCTGGCTGCGACACTGGTTGAAGGTGGTCTGGATATCGTTTCTGGCGGTACTGACACTCACCTGATGCTTGTTGACCTGCGTCCAATGGAACTGACCGGCAAAAACGCAGAGATTTCTCTGGGCCGTGCGAACATCACCTGTAACAAGAACGGTGTTCCGCTTGATCCTCAGAAACCGACGATCACCTCCGGTATCCGCCTTGGTACACCTGCTGGTACATCCCGCGGGTTTGGTAAGGAAGAATTCCGTGAAATCGGTAAGCTGATTACCGAGGTTCTGGAAGGTCTGCGCAAAGCAAATTCCGTTGACGACAACGAAGCTGTGGAAGCACGGGTCAAAGAGAAGGTACTGGCCCTTACTGCCCGGTTCCCAATCTACAAAAACTAATTTAAACGAGAAGAACCGCCGGACATCCTTCGGCGGTTCTTTAGTGTTTAAGTAAGGAGGCAGGCGAGATGCGTTGTCCATATTGCGGGGGTGATGACACCCAGGTGAAGGATTCGCGCCCAACCGAGGATAATACAGCTATCCGTCGGCGCAGGGTCTGCCAGACTTGTGGTGGTCGTTTTACCACCTTTGAGCGTGTTCAGCTGCGCGAGCTGACCGTTATCAAGCGTAATGGGCGCCGGGTTCCTTTTGATCGCGAAAAGCTGATGCGCTCTGTTCTGATCGCAACCCGCAAACGTCCCGTTGAGCCTGAGCGTATAGAGCGTATGGTGAGCGGTCTTGTCCGGCAGCTGGAAAGCTCCGGTGAAAGTGATGTTGTTGCGGAAGATATTGGTCATTTGGTCATGGAAGGGCTGAAAACCCTTGACGATGTGGCTTATGTGCGGTTCGCTTCTGTTTATAAGAATTTCCGCGAGGCCAAAGACTTCGAGGCTCTGCTGGATGAGCTTTCCGATGCGGATGTTGATCCGCTGATGATGCCGCCACGGACTTAATCTCTGGCTTTTTGCAGTGTTGTGTTGCGTATTTTATTCGAAGATCGGGCTTTTCTTTTAGGGAATACGTTGTAGTGCTGGCAGGGGGATAGCTTTGTCTGGTCACAAAGCATTAGATGCAAACGAACGAGTTGAGCACGAACGCTTTATGGCGGCCGCGCTCAGCTATGGCATTCGTGCAAAGGGCCGGACGTGGCCCAACCCTCCGGTTGGAGCAATCCTGACAAAAGATTTTGGTGATGGTCCTGTGATTGTGGGGCAGGGTGCAACTCTGCCTCCCGGTGGCTCTCACGCTGAAGTGCTGGCCATCAAAGATGCCGGTGAGCACGCACAGGGGGCAACAGCCTATGTGACGCTTGAGCCATGTGCTCATTATGGCCGCACCGGTCCGTGTGCGCGGGCGCTTGTGGCTGCTGGCGTGAAGCGTGTTGTTTATGGCACCGCTGATCCTAATCCTGCCGTTGCTGGGCGCGGCAAAAAGATCCTTGAAGAGGGCGGTGTTGAAGTCCTTATCGGTATTTTGGAAAAGGAGTGCCGACAGGCTGTTCGCGGCCATATCTCCCGTATTCTTAATGAGCGTCCTTTTGTTCAGCTCAAAATGGCTGTGTCGAAAGATGGCTATATTGGCAAGCGTGGAGCCGGGCAGGTGGCGATTTCCAGCCCGTTGTCTCGTCAGCTTGTGCATGCGATGCGAGCGCAGATGGATGCCATTGTTGTGGGCATCGGCACGGTTTTGGAAGACGACCCTGAGCTTTCCGTCCGCTTGCCGGGCATGGCGCATCGCTCACCGCAGCCGGTGGTGTTTGATAGTCAGGCCCGCATTCCGCTTTCCTCCAAACTGGTGCAAAACGCAGAGATCAATTCCCTGTGGGTCGTGATTGGTGAACATGCGCCAGATCATCGCGTCAGTGCGCTTGAGCGGGAAGGTGTGACAGTTATCGTCAATGACTGCCTCAGAAATGGCAAGGTATGTCTTGATAAGGCTCTGGATGCGCTTTACATGCATGGTCTCTCCCAGATTATGGTTGAGGGCGGCGCAGAGCTTGCGCACGGCCTGCTTCAGCAAGATCTGGTGGATGAGCTTTTGATTTTCCAGGGAGCCAGCCTGATTGGTTCTGATGGTATTCAGCCTTTCGGATTTGAAGGGCTGGAGAGTTTGCAAGACGGTTATAACAAGCAGATGCTGCGCCATGTGGGCGAAGATCTGTTGTGGCGGTATACGCCAAAAGAGAGGTTCTAGGTGTTTACGGGCATCGTTAGTGACGTTGGAACAATCCTTGAGCTGGAGCAGATTGCTGCAGGTCAGCGGACGAAAATTGGTACTGTTTACGATCCTGACGGGATCGATATTGGTGCTTCCATTGCCTGTTCCGGCGTTTGCCACACTGTTGTCGCGAAAGGTCGTGATGGCGAGCAGAACTGGTTTACCGTTGAATCGGCTGCCGAAACGCTGGCACTGACAACTGTTGCTGACTGGAAAGTGGGCAAGCGGGTTAATCTGGAGCGTTCCCTTTCCATGGGTGCTGAGCTGGGTGGTCACCTGGTTCTGGGCCATGTGGATGGCAAGGCGACCATTGTTGAGCGGACCGAACACCCTGAAAGCGTTTATCTGAAATTTGAGTGTGCACCTGAGTTTGCACGGTTCATCCCGAAGAAGGGATCCGTAGGGCTGGATGGCACCTCTTTGACGGTGAACGAGGCTGAAGGAAATACGTTTTCTGTCTTCCTTATTCCGCACACTCTTGACGTGACCACATGGTCCGACAGGGCGCAGGGGGATGAGGTAAACTTGGAAGTTGACATGATGGCACGGTACGTTGCGCGTCTTGCTGAGTTTCCAAGCCTTGCAGAAATCGCAAAATAGCCTTATAGCCGAAAACTTCCGCAGGAAATAACTGGACATTTCGCTTGGGGCGTGGTTCCTGAGCGCACATACGTGGGTACTGTCCGTACCCGTAGCCTTAACCCATCTTTGCTGATTGCTCAGTGAAAATATGAGGTTGGCATTAGGAGAAATTAAATGAGCGCCGTTCCGCACATTCTTGTTATTGAAGCACGGTTTTACGAAGATCTGGCTGATGCCCTTTATGAAGGTGCTTCAGATGTGCTGGACCGTGAAGGAGCGAAAATCTCTCGACTGGCTGTGCCAGGTGTGCTCGAAATTCCTGCTGCGCTTTCCATGGCGTTAACCGCAATGGAAAATGGCGACGCAGATTATGACGGTTTTGTATTGCTCGGTGTTGTAATTCGCGGTGAAACAACCCATTACGACATCGTTTCTAACGAGTCGGCTCGTGCGATCATGGATCTTTCTGTGGATGCAAACGTTGCAGTTGGTAACGGTATCCAGACAGTTGAGAATGATGATCAGGCATGGGCGCGCGCAAGCGTTTCTAAGAAGAACAAGGGCGGCGGTGCTGCTGAAGCTTGTCTTGCTATGATTGACGTGCGCGACCGGTTCGGTGTGTAAGGTTTAGGATGACAACGGAAAACAACAAGAAAAACGCCGAAGTGAAACCTGCGAATAAGCGTGGGGTTGCTCGACTAGCTGCGGTTCAGGCTGTGTATCAGATGGAGATCACTGGTGCGCGATTGAACGACGTGCTGAATGAGTATGAAGCTTACCGGCTTGGCCAGGAAGTGGATGGCGATCAGTACCGTGATGCGGATCCGGCATGGTTCCGTGATCTGGTGCAGGCGGTGTTTGAAGATCAGCTGCGGATTGACCCTCGCATTCACACAGCGCTTTCTGAAGATTGGCCGCTGAAGCGTATCGACACCACTTTGCGTGCGATCCTTCGTGTTGGTTGTGCTGAGTTTTTGCGTAAAAAAGACGTTCCGGCCCGCGTTATTATCAATGAATACATTGATGTGACGAAGTCCTTCTATGATGGAGATGAGGCGCGTCTGGTCAACGGTATCATGAACCGTCTGGCTCGCGAGCTGCGTCAGTCTGAATTTGAAGACTAAAAAATGAGCGAGAGAGCTGCCAGTTCCAGACCGGGAGAGTTCTCGCTTATAGAGCGCTATTTTGCGCCGCTCGCCACCAGCGCGGGTGCTGTGCATCTGCAAGATGATGCTGCTGTATTTGCCCCTGACACCGGATGTGATTTGGTTGTAACCAAAGACATGCTGATGGCAGGGGTTCATTTTTTTGAAAATGACCCTCCCTTTGAAGTCGCGCAAAAAGCGCTTGGTGTGAATCTTTCGGACCTGGCGGCAAAAGGGGCTGAGCCTAAGGGGTATTTGCTGGGCCTTGGGCTATCCAAAGACATCAGTGAAGAGTGGGTTGCAGAGTTTTGCCGCGGTTTGAAGCTGGTTCAGGATCAGTTCCAGATTGACCTTCTTGGCGGGGATACGATTTCCTGCCCGCAAGGACCGCTGCTTTCCATTACTGCGTTTGGTCAGGTGCCAACGGGGCAAGTGGTTCGGCGCAATGAGGCTGTTGCTGGTGCACTGCTCTATGTGACAGGCACCATTGGTGATGCTGCGCTTGGCTTGCAGTTACGTCTTAATGAAGAACTCGCAGATAAGCTTGAGCTCTCTGTTGAACAGCGTGATTTCCTCTTAAACCGTTATTTGCTGCCTCAGCCTCGTGTTGGTGCTGCTCAAGCGCTTCGTGATTATGCTGTTGCTGCGATGGATGTGTCTGACGGCTTGGTTGCTGATCTAGGCCACATGTGCCGGACGTCGCAATTACAGGCATCCGTGAAGCTGGAGACTGCTCCTCTGTCTGATGCTGCCTCTGCAATGATTGCAAAGGATGCTGCCTTCCTTGAAACAGCGATTACGGGAGGGGATGACTACGAGATTCTCGCTGCTGTGATGCCTGAGAACGCGGTGGCTTTTGAAGTGGCACTTCAGGTAGCTGGTTTGCGCTGTGTTCAGATTGGTGTTTTGGGTGCTGCTGATGTTTCCAAGAAAGAGATTGCTTTGAGCCTGAATGGTGAGACCTATGCGCTTCACGGGGCTGACGGGTTCAAGCATTTTTGACTGAGAGTTCAGCTCTTTTAGGGGCTTTGGTTGCTTTGAGTATTGAAGATGAGAGAACGTCTATCTGCCCGCCTTTTCGTATTTGATGAAGATGATCGTATCCTTCTGTTCCGCTATGATTGGACGCGCAGGGATCCCAAAGTTGCCACTCACTGGACTACACCGGGTGGCGCACTTGATGCGGGTGAAACATTTGAACAAGCAGCGCGACGAGAGCTTCTTGAGGAAGCTGGTGTTGAGGTAAAACTCGGAGAGGATGTTTTCCGTCGATCAGCACAGTTTCAGATGGGCTCTGGTGAATGGGTTGAGGCTCATGAACGTTATTACCTCATCCGCACGCAGTGTTTTGAGATTGCATCTGATCTTCTAGATCACCCAACGAGCAAAATAGCCAAAACCTATCGATGGTGGCCCCTTGATGAACTTCATCAAAGTGACGAAATCATCTATCCTGAACAGCTTGCAGAGGTTGTCACAGGACTTCTTTCTGGGTCAAAAGAGAAGATTTAGAAAACTAAATAATCGACAATAGCTGCCTTGCATGACGTATTCTCATCGAGTTGTGCGTATATCTCCCGAAGTTACAGATGATCTGGTGAGCTCTGTGGTTGCTCATTACGTGGAATTGATTAGGCTGTCGGTTCCTTCCTGATTTCTTTGAAAGTTTACATTATGGCAAATACTCTGGCGGCTCCGTTGATTGATGACGGATTGGCAAAGCGCAATGCGCTGCTTTTGGCGCTTGCCCAGTCGTTTGCTGGTGGTGTTCCTCCTATCATTTTTGCAACCACATCTATTCTTGCTTCAGTTTTGTTGGTTGACGACAAGTCTCTGGCAACATTGCCTGTTACTGCTTTTGTGCTTGGAACCGCCATCGGGACGTTGCCTGCTGGCATGATCATGCGCAGTTTTGGACGCCGCGCCGGGCTTGTTGGTGCGCTGCTGTTTGGTGTGCTGTTTGCTTTGGTTGCCGCCTACGCTGCCTACCTTGGTAGTTTTACGCTGCTTTGTGTTTCTACTCTCGGCAGTGGTTTTGTGATGGCCTTTACCCAACAGGCGCGTTTTGCTGCTGCTGATACCGCCAGCCCTGCCTTCAAGCCCAAAGCAATTTCATGGGTTTTGACCGGTGGTATTCTTGCCGGTGTGGTTGGTCCGCAGACCGTAATTCTGACACAGGGCATGTTTGAGCCCTTCCTTTTTGTCGGAACCTACCTTGCACAAGCGGTCCTGATGCTTATCGGTTTGTTTTTTGTGGCGTTTTTGGAAATACCTTTGCCACCGAAGATGGAAAAGCATGAACGTGGACGGCCGCTTTTAGAGATTCTGAAGCAACAAAAGTTCTTTGTGGCTGTTGGTTGTGGAATGATCAGTTACGCGATCATGAATCTGATCATGACCTCTGCACCGCTCGCCATGGTTGCTTGCGGGTTGACGAACTCAGATGCGGCTCTTGGCATCCAGTGGCACGTGATTGCCATGTTCGCACCTAGTTTTATTACGGGTAGTTTGATCAGTCGATTCGGCCATGGAGCTGTAATTGGCACCGGATTCTTGCTTTATGCGGTGTGCGCGCTGGTTGGCCTTACGGGACTAGAGCGTTGGATTTTCTGGAGTTCCCTGATTTTACTTGGTCTTGGCTGGAACTTTTCTTTCGTCGGGGCGTCTGCGTTGCTGACCCAAACTTACCGACCAGAAGAACAAAACAGAGTCCAGTCCATAAACGACTTCTTCGTCTTTGGTTTAGTCGCAACTGCCTCGTTTTCCTCAGGGAAATTGTTAAACGTGTTTGGATGGGAAACTGTCAACCTAATGGTGTTCCCGTTCGTTATCTTATGTCTATTTCTTGTTGTCTCACTGATGTTTACTGAAAAACGGGAAGTTAAAGTTTGAATAATTCCAAATAGTTTCTCTCCTTTCAACATACGTGTTTCCTTCCACTACCACGCAAAAGCAACTTGACGGATAGTGACAGGTATATACCGTCACTGTGTTCGTTAATTTACACAATTGCAGTGCGGATTTTGCTACGAACACACACATAAGTAGCAGGGTACCCTTAGGGGAGGAAATATGACTGAACTTATCGTTACCATTGCGTGCGGTTTGCTCTCTGTCGTTTACGGCATCTGGGCAATTCGCAGCGTGATGGCTGCTGACACCGGGTCTGCGAAAATGCAGGAAATCGCTGGTGCCATTCAAGAGGGTGCGCAAGCATACCTCACTCGTCAGTACACCAGTGTTGCAATTGTTGGCGTGGTTATCTTCGCCATCGTCGCTTACTTGCTGTCTATCACCGTAGCTATTGGATTTGTTATCGGTGCCGTTCTTTCCGGTGCCGCAGGATTTATTGGAATGCTCGTCTCCGTACGGGCAAACGTTCGCACTGCACAAGCTGCAAGCCAGAGCCTTGGGGCAGGGCTCTCAATTGCATTCCGTTCCGGTGCTATCACCGGAATGTTCGTTGCCGGTCTCGCTCTTCTGGGCGTTGCCGTTTACTATCTGATCCTCACCGGACCTATGGGCATTGAGCCAACATCACGTACTGTGATTGATGCGCTTGTGGCTCTTGGCTTTGGTGCTTCTCTGATTTCCATCTTCGCCCGTCTTGGCGGCGGCATCTTTACAAAAGGTGCTGATGTTGGCGGTGACCTTGTTGGTAAGGTTGAGGCTGGTATTCCTGAGGATGATCCACGTAACCCGGCAACAATCGCAGATAACGTTGGCGACAACGTTGGTGATTGTGCAGGTATGGCCGCTGATTTGTTTGAGACCTACGCCGTGACGCTTGTTGCGACGATGGTTCTTGCAGCGATCTACTTTGCCGGTACAGCTAACTTGCAGTCTGCAATGCTGTATCCAATGCTGATCTGTGGTGTTTGCTCTGTGGCATCCATCATTGGAACGTTCTTCGTGCGTCTTGGCGCATCCAACTCGATTATGGGTGCGCTTTACAAAGGCTTCATCGCCACGGCGATCATTTCGCTAATCATTCTGTATCCGCTGACCTATTGGGTCTTCGGTGGTATGGACACAGTGCTGACCATGAGCAATGGCGTTAGCTTTACGCCGCTGGATCTGTTCTTCTGTGGTGTCTCCGGTCTTGTGGTGACAGGTCTGATCATCTGGATCACGGAATATTACACCGGTACCAACTTCCGTCCTGTGCAGGCGATTGCCCGGGCATCTGAAACGGGTCACGGTACCAACGTTATTCAGGGTCTTGCGGTTTCCATGGAATCCACTGCGCTTCCTGCGTTGGTGATCATCGCTGGCATTATCGTGACGTATCAGCTTGCTGGTCTGTTCGGTATTGCCATTGCAGTGACAACGATGCTGGCGCTGGCTGGTATGGTTGTGGCGCTTGATGCGTTTGGTCCAGTCACGGACAACGCTGGTGGTATTGCTGAAATGGCAGAACTGCCTGCGGAAGTGCGCGACACGACTGATGCGCTGGATGCTGTTGGCAACACCACAAAGGCTGTGACCAAAGGCTACGCGATTGGGTCTGCCGGTCTTGGTGCTTTGGTGCTGTTTACGGCCTATACGGAGGATCTGAAGTTCTTCGTGGCGAACTCTGAGCAGTTCCCTTACTTCAAGGGAATGACTGAGGCGTCCATCGACTTCTCCTTGTCCAACCCGTTTGTGGTTGTTGGCCTGTTCTTTGGTGGCCTGCTACCATTCCTGTTTGGCGGTATGGCCATGACAGCGGTTGGCCGTGCAGCGGGTGCTGTGGTTGAAGAAGTTCGGCGTCAGTTTAAAGAGCAGCCAGGCATTATGAAGGGTGAAGTTCGTCCTGATTATGGCCGTGCAGTTGATATGCTGACCAAGGCTGCAATCAAGGAAATGATCATTCCGAGCATGCTGCCTGTACTGTCTCCAATCGTCATTTACTTCCTGATTGAAGCGATTGCTGGCAAAGCAAATGCCTTCGCATCTCTGGGCGCTATGCTGCTTGGTGTGATTGTGACTGGGCTGTTTGTTGCGCTTTCCATGACCGCTGGTGGCGGTGCATGGGACAACGCCAAGAAGTACATTGAAGATGGGCATTACGGTGGTAAGGGCTCTGAGGCTCATAAAGCTGCGGTGACAGGTGATACGGTTGGTGATCCTTACAAGGACACTGCTGGTCCAGCTGTGAACCCGATGATCAAGATCACAAACATTGTGGCTCTTCTGCTTCTGGCAGTACTGGCGCACTAGTTTGCTCTGACCTGATTTGAGACTAAAAAGCCCGGTCTGGGAGATGGCTGGGCTTTTTGCTGTTCTGGTGTTGGAGCGCTTTGGCGAAGACCTAGAATTTCACCGAGAACTCGGTGCCAAAGACCCAGGCGTCCGGGATGTCGTCGTTTCCAGCAGGATTGACCACGTATTGAAAATCCAGAGTGAGGTAGGACCAGTCTGCAAACTGGTAGCGGTGGGTGGCCTCGAAGACGAGTTCATAAGACTGGCCTTGTAGGTGATCGCTGTAAAAGCCAAGGATGAAGGCTCCTGCTGTGACGTCATTGTCTCTGTTGGGGAGCAAGCCTTGATAGAATAAACCGCCGCTAACACCGAAGGGTTGGGTGTTGATGGCTTGTTGTGGTGCGATTGTAACAAGGCCCCAAAGGCTCAGACCTTGCAGGTCCTTTTCCTGATAGATCATCTGCCGTGCGATGGCATAGGCGCCCCAGTTGCCTTCGCGCGTTTCTGTTGTGGTGCCTAGCACGTCAACTCTACTGGTGTTGTAGAAGGCGCCGATTTGATAATGGCCGGGGAGATACTTACTTGTGTCATCTTTCCCTGGATTTACGCCAACCTGTCCAACCATCAACACGTCGCCTTTTGGCTCAAAGCGGAAGTTGAAGCCGTTCTCGGCGTTGTTCAAGTCATCAACGGAGGCATCATAGACGCCGAGACCGATATACTGATTGTCAGGGAAGGTGTAGGTGCCTGCCAGACCCCATATATTGAAGGGGTAAGTGGTGAAGGTTGGTTGATTGATGAGCAGCTGACCGGGGGTGCTGTTCAGTGCGCCGTTGAGGTAGTATGCGAAGGTATCGTCTCTTGCGAAGATGTCTCCTACAGCGAGACGGCCTGCTGAGATGTAGATCTGATCGTGATATAGCTTTTGCTGCAGGCTTAGGTTGGCGATGGCCAGGATGTCGCTGGAAAAGATCTGGGTAACGCCAAAGTCGTTGCCAATCACTTCCTGTGAAAGGCCTTGTCCCAGACCTTGGTACATAATGTAGTGCAGGCTGCTGCCTTTGATGCCGAAGATTTTGTCAAAATCCAGCTTTGCCATGCCTTCAAGGCGTGCGCCATAGGTGAGGCTCTGGTTTAAGCCGCCGACCGGATTTGCGGCTACGTCCTGCGTATAAAGAACACCAAGATCCAGGCCTTTGTCGGAGAGGTTGGTGCGAATGCCACCCCAGTCGCGCGTTCTGTTATGCCATTGGGCCCATGCCAATGGCCAGTTGCTATTATCCTGCGCGCGAAGTTCTATGCAGGGCGCCAGGCTTGCGCTGGCAACCACGATCAACCATAGAACTGACGACCTGCGTTTGAGTGGGGCAGGCATCTTAAGTGCTCGCAAAAACTGGTTCCCCTAGACTAAACTCAGGCAAACAGAGAAACTCTGGATTATGCTGTGCGCACTCTTATCTACGCCGCATGCTCCAACACTTTGATGGAACCCATCCTTTTGCGAAAAACGCCCGCACCCTTTTAAGGATATGCCCACATCATTCCAACATGCAGCAAGGCTGCATGTCGTACTCAGATTCACTCAATAGGATGAGTATAGTCTGTTGTTTTGCCAGCGGCTCCTATCTGATACCTGCTAAGTAAAATTGAGGTGTCTTTCTAGGCTGCTGGCTCTGGCTGCAAGGCTTCGTAGCGTTCTCTTGCGTGCGCGGGCAGAGGGCAGGACTTGCGGATTTCGCGATCCATATGCACTCCGACGGCCTGCATGGTGGCAACGGGTGTGTCTGTGATTGAGTCAAACATGGTGTGTTTGAAAAGGATGGTCTTGTCGCGCATTTCTTTGATTTCAGAGCGCACAACCAGCAGATCACCTGCCGAGACCTCCGCCAGATACTTATAGGTGATCTCCAGTGCAGCCATGCCCTTGTTGCTTTCGCGGATATAGGCTGGGGTGATGCCGATATGGGCCAGCATGTGCCAGGTCGCTTCATCAAATTTGGAGGTGTACCAAGCCACATTCATGTGACCCATGTGATCTTCCTGTTGCGGGTAAACGATCCCGCGATATGTCTCAAACATCTTTGTTTCCAATGTAATCGCAATTATGACCAGCCTATTGGGAGGAGCGCTGCAGGTCATTACGACTGTCGGCTACCTTCAACTCAACATGAAAAAAGCCGGTGTTCCCTTAGGAGCACCGGCTTTCCAGTAATTGCTATCTACGGGCTGCTCAGTAATTGCGCCAGAGGATGATGGCTGCGGCGAGCAGGAACTGGTCTTTCAGGACGAAGATGCCTGTGCGGTTGAGGAGGGGGAAGAATGAGTCCGCATCCCAACCCGGTACAGAGAACATGAAAGTGAGGGTGCCGAATGCTGTTGCAGCGATGCCGAGGACACCCAGACCACCAAGGAAGCGGTTGAATGGCAGGCACAACAGCAGAAGCAGGAAGACCCACTCTACGATACCAATGAAGTTGGAAGCGCCCTGAACATCCCAGACTTGATAGGTCCAGCTGAAGAAGATGTTGGACTGCATCAGGCGGACAATGCCTTGTGCCTCAAACTCATAAAACTTCATGGCACCGATCCAGCCCATGACCAGCGCGATGCCAGCGAAGCTTGCGAACACTGCCAGCTTTTTGAGAGAGTTTGCGGTCTGTTCCTTACCAGCTGTGTGCATGTGATGCCCGAGAATGTAGGCCGGGATTGCAAACATGGAGAGGTATTTCAGGAGGTTTTGACCGGAACCAATAATCGGGAAACCTCCGAGGGCATCCATCCACACAGGGTTTGTGAACAGATAAAGGAAGTTGAGGGCGAAGATCAGCATGGCCATCAAGCAGCCGAGAATGCCAAGGCGGCGATCTTTCAGGCCAAGCAGAACCAGAATGCCCGCCGGGACTTCAAAAAGAGCCATCAAAACGCCGGTGAGAGGCACGCCGAGAGTTTGAACTACTCCACTGAAAATTGGGCTGTTGCCGAGCCAGAACTCAATTTGCTGATGTTCCGGTCCTGTCAGCTTCAGCAGGCCAACCCAGATCAGGTAGGTTGCAGTGACGAGTGTGAGATAGACAAAAAGGGCGTGATCTGAGGGGCGCAGATCTGTAATTTTTTTGAGGGCAGAAGAGGAATGCGTCATGATTTTACTTCGCGTTTATCGTTAGAGCACGTCGCGTTTATTTGCATTCACACATCGCGATCTAACATCCTTGGTGGAGCGAATTCTTGTCGTTTGATTGTTGCCAATCAAAAGGAACGCGCTCTAATGCCTTGAAGAAACCACGGAAGAAGACGGCCAGAATGCGTATAACTCCTCAATACACGATCACATGTAGCAAACCTCCAATAACACCAGCGTGATTTTAAGCGTGAACCTTAGGATTTGGCAGCATTCGCGATATGAATGGGCTAAGGCAGCCTAGCCTGTTGGCTTTCAATGTAAGGTCAGGCACTAAACGCACATAAAAAAAACGGCGCCTGATAAAACAGGCGCCGTTTTTCAAACTCGTGGTGGGCGGGTCTTAGAGACCGATTGATGGATTTGCAGCTCCACGCAGGATCTGCGTCAGGAGACCATAATCAGCACCGCCGGTGCGTGTTTTTCTGCCGAGGTAATCAAAGACTTTGCCGTCTTCAATGCCGTAATCAGCAACGGACCTCACGTAGCCATCTTTATCAAAGTACACAGCGACAACACGCTGGTCGACGATTGACGGAGACCAGAATGCCACTGTTTCGCTCTTTTGCGAGATATAATAGTAAGCTTCACCGTCCAGATTAGATGTGGTGGACGGGCTACCAAGGAGAAGTTCTACCTGCTCACGGCTGGAACCGACTTGAACATCTTGAATTGAATCAGGTGAAACGACCTGGCCATGTGTCAGTGTCTGGGTGAAGCAGCCGGCAAGTGGCAGGCTCAAAAAAGCGAGGAACACAGTACGGCGTGCGAATGCAATCATTCCAAACATCCTGTTGGCTTGCAAATTGCAGCAAAATGCAGCAAGCAAGCGGTTTAGATTCAGACTTGTGCTTATGCCATCCTCGTGGCAGTCACACAAGTAACTCGACAAGCGCAAGAGAGGTGCCATGATCTTCGGTTTTTTCCGTCGACGTAAAGACACATCCGTCAGAACAACTTACGAGCGGATCGTCGCGCAGGCACGACTACCAGTGTTTTATCAGCACTATGGTATACCTGATACGAGCGAAGGTCGCTTCGAGATGATTGTTTTGCACGCTTTTTGTGTCTTTCACCGGTTAGGAGGCGAAGATAAGGCGTCCCGGAAATTTGCACAGGCTGTATTCGATTATTTTTTTCAGGATATGGACCAGAGCATGCGAGAGATCGGTATTGGCGATGAAGGTGTGCGTAAACGGGTTCGAATTATGGTCGAATCGTTTTACGGACGCACAGCCAGCTATATGCAGGCTCTGGAAAACAAGGACAATTCCGCTCTATTTGAGGCCTTTGTAAGAAACATTTATGGCGAGGGCGGTGAAGCTGTTGCGATAAGAGCGCTGGTTCATTACATGCATGAGGCGGTTGAAGGTCTTGCTGCCCTTCCAACCCATGAAATTCTTGCGGGCGACGTCAAATTTGTGGCTCCAAAAACCGAACTTATAAGGGAAAGCGCCAGCGATGGCTGAAACTGAATACCCGTGGGCCTATTTTTTCGATGCGGTGCGTCTTGGTAAGAAAACCAAACAAGTAAAGCTTGTTCTCAACGAGAGCGAGCGGGCGCAGATCGCCAAGGCCTATGATTTGATAGAGCTGCCTGAGTTCGAAGCCGACCTTGAAGTGCGTCCGTGGCGCCGTGATGGACTGGCGGTGCGCGGTCACATCCGCGCCAAAGCTATTCAACAATGTGTTGTTACGCTTGAGCCAGTTGAGTGCATGGTGGACGAAGAGTTCGATCGTACATTTTTGCCGGATCAAGATTCCCGGGGGCGTCGTCGAAGTGATGATGATACCTTGGAAGTAGATCTGGATATTGATGAGAGTGATCCGCCGGATTATTTCGAAGGCCCTCAGGTGGACTTCGGAGCTGTTGTTTGTGAACACTTTGCGTTGGGTCTGGATCCATTTCCTCGGGCTAAAGGGGTTGAAATGGATGACAAATATGCTCCGGACCCGGAGGAAGAACTGAAACAGGATGAAGAGCAGAAGCCTTCTCCGTTTGCTGCACTAGAAGCCCTTAAAGGCAAAAAATAATCTTAGATTGCTGCAAAGGTTTTTTAGAGGTGGGTGTTGCGAGACGTTTATAATCGAGTATCTTCGCGACGCGCATTTCCACTGAACTTAGGGAAAATGCTCTTAACTATTCCGAGGTCTGCCGATACAAGGGCAGACTTTGTTGGGACAAGGCAAGAAATTGGAAATGTCTGAAAAAATACGTATTTCTCTTGATGCTATGGGGGGGGATTACGGTGTTGAGGTGGTGCTGCCTGGTGCTGATCAGGTGCTGCAACGCTGCCCGAATATCGAATTCCTACTTTTCGGTGACAGTAAAGTCATCGAGCCAATGCTCGAGGAATACCCTCGTCTGAAGCAGGCATCCGTTGTTCATCATACCGATGTGTCGATTGGCATGGACGAAAAACCAAGTCAGGCTTTGCGCAAGGGCCGCGGTAAATCTTCCATGTGGAATGCGATCGCTGCGGTCAAGAATTCTGAAGCAGATGTTGCGGTTTCTGCTGGTAACACGGGCGCGCTGATGGCGATGTCCAAGTTTTGCCTGCGTACCATGTCTGGCATCGAGCGTCCTGCGATTGCGGCAATGTGGCCGACACTTCGCGGTGAGTCCATTGTGCTTGATGTGGGTGCTACGATTGGCGCGGACGCGCAGCAGCTGATCGACTTTGCTATTTTGGGCGGCGCGATGTGTCGCTCCGTTCATGGCGTGAAACAGCCGACTGTTGGTCTTCTTAATATTGGTGTTGAAGAGGTGAAGGGTGTTGAGGAAGTGCGTACAGCTGGCAAAATGCTGCGCGAACTGTCTCCTCCAAACCTTGTTTACTCCGGCTTTGTCGAGGGTGATGACATTGGTAAAGGCACCGTTGATGTTGTCGTGACCGAAGGGTTTGCTGGTAATATTGCCCTTAAAACAGCTGAGGGAACTGCAAAACAGTTTGCTGGCTACCTACGGGCTGCTATGAAACGTACGCTCATGGCTAAAATCGGTTACTTTTTTGCGCGGGGGGCTTTCGAGCGGCTTCGGGCGAAAATGGATCCGCGTAAAGTCAACGGCGGGGTCTTTCTTGGGCTCAATGGGATTGTTATCAAAAGCCATGGCGGAACTGATGCCGAAGGTTTTGGTGCTGCCATTGAACTTGCCTATGATATGGCCAAGAATGAATTGATTAAAAAGATCTCCGAGGATCTGGCAAACTACCATCGTGGTCGTTTCTCAGAGGCTGAAGAAAACTGAAGGGTTTAAAGTGAAGGCACTTCGCTCTGTATTTTTGGGCTGTGGCAGCTATCTGCCTGAAAAAGCACTTACTAACCAGCAGCTTACCGAGATTGTTGACACTTCTGATGAGTGGATCGTTCAGCGTACCGGGATCAAGAACCGTCATATAGCGGCAGAAGGTGAGTTTACGTCTCATCTTGCAGTGAAGGCTGCCAAGGCTGCGCTGGAAAATGCCGGTGTTGATGCGCAGGACATCGATCTGATCGTTCTGGCAACCTCTACACCTGACAACACGTTCCCGGCAACAGCTGTTGCTGTTCAGGCCGAACTGGGTATCAACCACGGTTTTGCGTTCGACGTTCAGGCTGTGTGCTCTGGTTTTGTTTATGCGGTTACCACTGCTGATGCATATCTGCGCGGCGGTCTGGCTAAGCGTGCGCTTGTGATTGGCGCTGAAACATTCTCCCGCATTCTCGATTGGGAAGACCGCACGACCTGTGTTCTGTTTGGCGATGGCGCTGGCGCTGTTGTCATGGAAGCGCAGGAAGGTGAGGCTTCTGCTGAGACCAGCGGTGTGTTGACCTGTCATTTGCGTTCTGATGGCCGTCATAAGGAAAAGCTTTACGTGGATGGTGGTCCTTCCACCACTGGGACTGCAGGTCATCTGCGCATGCAGGGCAAAGAAGTGTTCAAGCACGCGGTTGGCATGGTCACAGATGTGATTGAAGCTGCCTTTGATGCCACTGGCACAACTGCGGAAGACCTGGACTGGTTTGTTCCTCACCAGGCGAACCAACGCATCATTGATGCCTCTGCAAAGAAACTTGGCATCGCTCCTGAAAAGGTAGTGAAAACAGTTTCCGAGCACGGCAACACTTCGGCTGCATCGATTCCTTTGGCTCTGGACAGCATTGTTAAAGCTGGCAAGGTCAAAAAGGGAGATCTGATCATGCTGGAAGCAATGGGCGGCGGCTTTACCTGGGGTTCAGTACTCCTTAAGTGGTAAAAAGCGGCAAAAAACCCCAGAGGGTTGCATTTCTTAGCAAATGAGCTGTTGACCCTGACGCCGGTTGGCCATACCGTAACTTGTTGAAAGCAAGCTTTATTCTTACGGATCATGGCTTTACCGGAGGAGGGTGGAATGGGTAGTCACACTGTAACCCGCGCTGATTTATGTGAAGCGGTTTACCAGAAAGTCGGCCTATCTCGGACTGAATCTGCCGAACTCGTTGAGCAGGTACTTGCAGAAATTTCTGCCAGCCTGGAAGGTGGCGAGTCTGTCAAATTGTCTAGCTTTGGCTCTTTTGTTGTTCGCTCGAAAGGTGAACGCATTGGCCGTAACCCAAAAACAGGTGAGGAAGTTCCGATCTCTCCACGCCGGGTTATGGTATTCAAGCCAAGCAATGTTCTTAAACAGCGCATTAATGATGCACTGGTTGAGGGCGCCAGCTAATTTGCTGCCCCGATAATAGTAAGGTTTAGAGGGTCTGCATCGTGGAGAAGAGCGCCGACGCGTTCCGAACAATTAGTGAAGTAGCGAGTGAACTGGATCTGCCGCAGCACGTTCTGCGGTTCTGGGAAACACGATTTACCCAGATCAGACCTCTGAAAAGAGGCGGTGGACGGCGCTACTACAGACCTGACGACCTTGAGCTTTTGCGCGGTATCCGCCATTTGCTCTATGGGGAAGGCTACACGATTAAAGGCGTGCAACGTATTTTGCGAGAGCAAGGCGTGCGCGTCGTTATGGACGTTTGGAAAGAGGGTGGTGGCGTTGTCATCCCAACCTCGTCCAGCGCCAATACGCCTGTAGGCGTAGCTCCTGATCCATCCCAAGTTTCTGAGGGTTCAGTGCGGAGTGCAGCGGAAGCTGCGGTTGCGCAGGCTATCATGTCGTCACCAGATGAGATGTATGAGCCGCAGGAAGACTGGGTTGCTGAACGGTCTGTTGAAGAACAGGCGGTGCTTCCGCTTGAGAGCGAGCCTGAGCCGCAGATGCCATTGCCGTCCGGTCTGTTGCCGGATGACGAGCCGGATCAGCATGGCAAAGGTGGACATGGAGCATTTGGTTTCATGGATCGTTTGATGGGTTCTGAAAAGGAAGAGGCAGCTGGTTCTGCTGGACTTTCCAAGGACAATGTTGATCGGCTGCAGTCCACGCTCTTTGAGTTGTTGGAGTGTAAGCGTATGCTGGATCAGGCGCGATAATCTGCAAAAATTGATAGGGTCTTGGGTTGGTGGAATGCTAATCTGAGCGTTGGTTTAAGGGCGTCAGTCACTGCTTTGTTGCAGTCGGCGCCCTTTGCTGTTTCAAGTGCGTTGAAACTCATCCCGCAAAATGACAGTGGTTGTAAGGTCCTTCACACCGTCAGTGGATGCGATGGCGTCTCTGACGTTGTTGAGCATCTCCATTGAGGAGGCAACGACTTCGACCACAAGGTCGAGCTCTCCACTTACCGAACTCACACGTTTAATCTCAGGAAACGCCGCTAGTATGTCGAGGATTTCACGCATTGGCGTGCGTGATAGGCGGATGAACAGGAAGGCGGAGATGTGCGTGGGATCAAGGCCGCCGATGTCTGCCCTGTAGCCGCGAATTGTGCCGTTGTTCTCCAGCCGTGTGATGCGTTCGCTGGTGGCACTGCGAGACAGGTTTATGCGGGCTGCCAGTGTTTTGATCGGGATACGGGCTTCTTTGGAAAGGATCGCGATAATCTCGCGGTCGGTGGCGTCGAGCATTGAAGTTCCTCTGAGCGGACTATCAGGAAGAGTGCCGTTAAAATACTTATTAATCGCGACATAGTGGCGGTACAACTGACATAAAGTCGGTGTTCTGAAATATCAGTGTACGTTATATTCCGGGCAACCGGAGAGACTTATGACTGATATTAGCTATCCCGCCCCTAATTTTGACCGCGATACCATTGCAGCCCTTCTGCTGGAGCACTGGAACCTGAAAGGTGACTTGTCTCCATTGGAAAGCGAGCGCGACCAGAACCATCGCCTTGATGCAGAGGATGGCACGCGCTGGACGGTCAAGGTCGTCAATGCCAGTGAGCCCGACGCTGAGACTGGATTCCAGACAGCCATGCTGCAGCATCTTGCTGTGTCCTCTCCGGATTTGCCTATGCCGCGCCTCCGTCTGACAAAGGATGGTGGAGCCACACAGAGTGTCGCCGGACCGGATGGAGCATCTCATGCCATGCGGGTGGTTTCCTGGGTTCCCGGGGTGCCGTTGGCTGAAACTCAGCGTGAAGATGGTGTTGTTGCCAGTTTGGGAACGTTGCTTGGCAAGATGGATAAGGCGCTGCGTGGTTTTGTGCATCCCGGTGCTTTGCGCAGCTTTGAGTGGGATTTACGTGCGGCTGGTGATGCCCGCGCGCGCCTGAGTGCCATTGGTGATCCTGATCAGCGGCGCGTGGTTGAGTACTTCCTTGATCGGTTTGACGGGATTGTTGCTCCGCAGTTTGCCGGCTTGAGAGCTGCTGTCATTCACAATGACGCCAATGACTGGAATGTGCTGGTTGATCCAGAAGATCATTCCCGCGTTTGTGGTCTTATTGATTTTGGTGACAGCCTGCATACGCCCGTTATTGCAGAAGTTGCGATTGCGGCGGCCTATACGATTATGGAGGTGCCTGATCCGATTGGCGCTGCTGCTGATCTGGCTGCTGCCTACCATGCTGAGTATCCGTTGGATGAAGGGGAGGTTGATCTTCTCTTTGATCTGATTGCGATGCGGTTGGTGACAAGCGTGAGTTTGTCTGCTCTGCGGAAAGAGGAGACTGACGACAATCCATACCTTGCTGTCAGTGAAGCACCAGCCTGGAACCTGCTTTACAAACTTTATGGCATGAAACCATCGTTTGCGACTGCAATCCTGCGCAAGGCCTGTGGCTTTGATGCTGTGCCGGGTGCTCGGAAGGTGGCGGCGTTTTGTGCAGAAAACCGGAACTCATTTGCCCCGTTGTTTGCGCGTCATCCCAAGCTCATGTCCAAGGCGCTGGTGCCTTATGCTGATCCTGACAATGAGATGACAGTGACGTCTCGTGATCGCCAGCCAGAAGCTGCGCAGGAGTGGTGGGAAGAGTACTGCGAGGCGCATGGCGTTGAGCTTGGCATTGGTCCATGGGGTGAAAGCCGCAGTGTTTACTCCTCGGATTTCTTTGAGAGCCGCTTCATCGAAGGAGAGCGTCGCCGGAACCATCTGGGGTTTGATTTGTTCCTGCCTTCAGGAACCCGTGTCTGTGCGCCAATGGATGGCAAGGTGCGGTCTGTGGTGATTGAGACAGACCCGCTTGGTTATGGTTGCATGATTGCGCTGGACCATGAAACAGACTGTGGTCAGCCGTTTGTAAGCCTTTGGGGGCACATGGCCCATGAGGCAGCGAGCCGACTGAGCGCGGGTGATGTGATCAAAGCTGGTGAGACAGTCGGGTATCTGGGTGCGGAAGATGAGAACGGTGGTTGGGCTCCCCATCTTCACCTGCAGCTCTGTGCTGACGTTTCCTTGAGTGCTGAAGAAATTCTTGGTGTTGGCGAAAAGAAGTATCTTGATGTGTGGGCTGACTTGTTTCCGTCTGCCATCGATTTTGCTGGATTACCGCAAGAAACACTGGGCAGTACTGGGCGGTCAGTCGGCGAGATTGTTTCATCGCGTCGTCAGAACCTGCTGCCGAACCTGTCTATCTCTTACAGTGAGCCAATCAAATTTGTGCGTGGTGAAGGCGCTTATCTTATTGATCACCGCGGGCGGGCTTATCTGGATTGCTTCAACAATGTTTGCCATCTGGGCCATGCGCATCCAGATGTGGTTGAGGCCTTGTCTCATCAAGCGGGTTTGCTCAACACCAATACGCGGTACCTGCACGATAACATCGTTGAGTACTCTGAACGCCTGACAGCGACACTGCCGGATGATCTGGCGGTTGCTTCGTTTGTGTGTACGGGCAGTGAGGCGAACAGCCTAATGCTCCGCATGGCAGAGGCGCATACCGGGCGCCGTGATGCGGTGGTTCTGGATTGGGCTTATCATGGCACCACGCCTGAGTTGATTGCGCTGAGCCCTTACAAGTACAAGCGCAATGGCGGGAAGGGACGGCCTGATCATGTGTTTGAAGCTGCTATTCCTGATGCATACCGCGCTCCTGCGGACTGGGTACCTGAGGAGATCACTGCGCGTTATGTGCAGAGCGTAGCCGAGCAGCTGGATCTGATGAAGAAACAAGGCCGTGCGCCAGCTTTCTTCATTGCTGAATCAATTCCAAGTGTGGCTGGTCAGGTGTTTATGCCAGATGGCTATCTGGATGAAGTTTACAAGCTGATCCGTGCTGAGGGTGGTTTGTGTGTGGCTGATGAAGTGCAGGTTGGGTTTGGTCGTGTCGGATCACATTGGTGGGCCTTTGAAACACAAGGCGTGACGCCGGATGTTGTGACTATGGGCAAACCGATTGGTAATGGCCATCCTATGGCCGCGCTCGTGACCACTCGTGAGGTTGCCGCCAGCTTTAACAATGGCATGGAATACTTCAACACCTTTGGTGGTAATCCTGTTTCCTGTGCTGTTGGGCTTTCTGTGCTGAACGTGATTGAACGAGATGGATTGCGCGAGAATGCGCATGTTGTTGGTGACTACATCCTCTCTGGCTTCCGAAAGATGATGGAGAAGTATGAGTTTATTGGCGATGTGCGCGGCATGGGCTTGTTCCTGGGCATTGAGCTGGTGAAAGACCGCCGGACCAAAGAGCCAGCAACAGATATGGCGAGACGTGTTGCCAACCGTGCGAAGGACCTTGGTATCTTAATGGGAACCGAGGGGCCATATGACAATGTGTTGAAGATGCGGCCACCGATGATTTTTTCTAAGGAAAATGCCGATTACCTGCTGGATGTTCTCGATCAGGCCATGAATGAGTCCGTTTCAGCTCTGGAAACCATGTAAACTATCAAAAAAGGGCCAAAGTCTGGCCTTTTTTACCTGAAGAATAGGCGGGGACAGGAAGTTGTCTCCGCTTTTTCTTTGACCTGAGGGCTAACGGGATGAAGGTAAGGGTGAGTTCAATTCATGTTCAAAATCCGGAAGCGTCGCTCTTGATCGCAACGTCCTGAGTGCTCCGGCTTGTTGTTTTGGGTTTGTTTTAGAACAGGTTGGCATGCCATCCGTTTGAAAGCAGGCCCCAGAGTTTGAAGGTGGGCGAACATGGTAACCATTGAAAGCAGTGCAAGCATTACGGCCTGGGGTGAGCGAACCTTTGGGCAGGTGGCTGACCTGAATGCGTTGATTGCGCGGGCAAAAGAAGAGCTTGCCGCTCTACAGCTGGCTGTCGAAAGTGGCGAGAGTTCACGTGATGTCGCTGCGGATGCCGCAGAGATCGCGATCCTGCTGCATCGTCTTGTTGGTTTGCATGGCGCTGAGCTTTCATTTGCCGTTGACGAGAAAATGGCTCGCAACCGTACGCGCATCTGGTCTCTGGCTGGTGACGGCACTGGTCGCCACGTTGCTTAAGCTTTTGGTTGTTGCTGCGGGCTGACCTGCCTGCGGTCTTCATCTCAACTTATCCCCCTTGTGACGCTGGATGGTACGCTTTTGCGTAGGCTAGGCGATCTATGGGGATCATGATGAGTGAGACGACACCGCATCTAAAGCTGCCATTTCTGGCAGCTGCTCAAGCGCAAAAACATGTCACGCACAACGAGGCTTTGGCACTTGTTGATCTGGTTGTGCAGCTTTGCGTTGTTTCCAACAGTGTGAGCACACCACCTGCAGACCCTGTAGAAGGGGGGCGTTATATCGTGCCTACTGCTGCGACGGGTGCTTTTGCCGGGCAGGAGAGTAAGATTGCAGCCTTTGATGCTGGCATCTGGCGGTTTTTAGCCCCGGTTGAGGGCTGGGCGGCATGGGTGCAAAGCCTTGGTGCGATGCAGGTTTTCTCTGGTGGCAGTTGGATTGGGTTTTCTTCTGTAACTGGGCTGGGCGTTGATAGCGTCACAGGCGGTGCGGCGTTTCAGCAGGAGAAGACTGTGCTGAGCGAGAGTGCTCATGGTGCGCAGAGTCAGTTTGTGACTGCGGATGAGCTGATCACCGTTTCTGGCGGTTTGACTGAGAGCTCGTTGGTTATCCCCTCCCGTGCAATTGTGTTTTGTGTGTCAGTCCGAGTGGTTGAGGCCGTTACGGGTGTAAGTTCCTATGACTGCGGAGTTGCTGGTGAGAGCAGCAAGTTTGGAGGGGGCTTAGGGATTGCGGCGGGTTCTAGTAATGCGGGCGTGATTGGGCCGACGGCGTATTATGTTGACACGCCAGTTCGGATGACCGCGAATACTGGTGACTTCACCGGAGGCAAGGTTCGATTGTCCTTGCATTACTTCCTACCAGTGGTGCCACAGAACTGATCCTTACTGTTTGAATTTCATGGGCCGCATCTGCGGCCTTTTTTGTGTTTGCACGGGGGCTTTGGCTCCCGTTTTTTATTAGGGACTGAGAGATGCAGGATACCTTCCAATTGATCGTTTCGGACTTGCTTGAGAGTGAAGGGGGATTTGCCCATCGAAGCCGTAAGGCTGATCCGGGCGGTCCAACAAACTTTGGCATTACTCAACGGACTTTGAGTGCGTGGCGGGGACAGTCTGTCAGTATTCAGGAGGTGCAGTCTATGGATCAGGCTGAGGCCATCGATATTTTTCGGGCGCAATATTGGGATGCTGTGAGGGGAGATAAAATGCCTTCAGGGTTGGATTATGCGCTTTTTGATTTTGCTGTGAACTCCGGGCCTGCGCGGGCGGTTAAAACGCTTCAAGCTATCCTTGGCGTTGTTGTTGATGGCGTGGCTGGTGTTGAAACGTTTGGAGCACTTGAAAAGCGTAATCTGCGTGATCTGGTCGGTAAGCTTTCGGCTGAGCGTCTGCGTTTTATGAAGCGGCTTAAGAACTGGCCTTACAACAAAAATGGATGGACGCGCCGGGTAAAGGATGTGCAGCAACGTTCGTTTGAGTTGATCAAATCGCCAGCATCTGCGGCTCAATCACTGCCTGTCCGTGATGGAGTTATGCCAGATGGCGCAGCCAAAGCGCGAGGCGAGGAGACATCTGCAATGAGCACTTGGTTGACGCCAGAAGGGATAAGTAAGGCCGGAGTGCTGATCTCCGCAGTTTCCGGCATGCTTGCTGGTTCTGGGCCGTTGCAGTGGGCATTCGCTTTTGCACTTGTTGTTGCAGCAGGCATTGGTGGTTATCTGATGATCCAGAAAGAACGGATGGCATAGGTTTAGCATGATGGCTGGGGGATGGGAGCTTACGCAGCGGTGCTGTAAAGCTCCCCAGTGATTTTGGAGCATCGGGCAATCTGTAGTGGGAACTACCAATGACGTTCTACCAAGGACGTTTTAGTGTGCTTGCAGGTTCTCTCAATACAACCGGGCACCAAAATTCTGAACTGCTGGAAAGGCATTGCAGGTTCCATGAAAAAACTTAGCTTCGTTTCTCTTCTTCTTGGTTTTACCGCTCTTACAAATGCGCATGCAGGTGAGGCTGTTGATCTGCTGATCACCAATGCGCACGTTCTGACCATGGATACGCAGAAGACCGTTTATGATCGCGGGCTTGTGGCAATCAAGGGCAATAAGATTGTGGCGGTATCTGACGGATCTGACAGTGCTGATTACAGTGCCGACAAAACCATTGATGCGGACGGCGATATTGTTATGCCCGGGATGATCAATGCGCACACCCACGTCTCTATGACTGTGTTCCGCTCATTGGCTGATGATGTTCCTGATCGCCTGCATCGGTATATCTTCCCGTTGGAGGGAGCACTTGTCTCACGTGATATGGTTCGTATTGGAGCGAACCTTGGTAACGTGGAGATGCTGAAGGGCGGCGTCACCACCTATGCTGATATGTACTATTTTGAGGATGAAGTCGCGAAGACAGTCGATCAGATTGGCATGCGTGCTGTGCTTGGTGAGACTGTGATCAAGTTTCCGGTTGCAGATGCGAAGAATGCTGAAGAAGGTATCAAATACGCTTTGAACTTCATCGAGGAATACAAAGACCATCCACGCATTACGCCGGCATTTGCGCCTCATGCGCCGTATACAAACACAACTGAGGTGCTTGTGAAGGTAAACGAGCTGGCGCAGGAAAAGGATGTTCCGGTCTTGATCCATCTTTCGGAATCATCTCGTGAAAGTGAGAAGATTGATAAGCGGATGCCGGGTAAAACACCAATCGGTTACATGGCGGAAATCGGTGCGCTTTCAAAACACTGGGTGGCTGCGCATGCCATTACAGCAAATGATGATGATATCCAGATTTTGAAGGATCATGATGTTGGTGTCTCTCACAATATGAGTGCCAATATCAAATCAGCGAAAGGTGTTGCGCCTGCCTTGAAGATGTTTGATCAGGGGCTTCGTATTGGTCTAGGGACTGACGGCCCAATGTCTGGCAATACGCTTTCCATCATTGATGAGTTGGGGCAGGTTGCGAAGGTCCACAAACTGGCCAACAAAGACCGGGCTGCGATGCCTCCGGTTAAAGTGGTTGAAATGGCAACCATTGGTGCTGCGCGTGCACTGCATATGGAAGACAAGATCGGATCACTGGAAGTCGGGAAACTAGCTGATGTGATTATCATCGATACCAAAGCGCCCAACATGGTGCCGATCTTTAACCCATATTCTGCACTGGTTTATTCTGCTTATGCCACCAATGTCAGCACCTCAATTGTTGATGGTCGTATTCTGATGGAAAACCGTAACGTGCTGACTGTGGATGAAGATCAAATCCGCAAGGAAGCGCAGGAATTTGCAGATGTCGTCCGTAAAACAGTCATTGATAAGGGTGAGGTTGTTCAATAGGCCTTATTAAAAGCCGCATTTACGAGGGGACTGGCTTGGTCAGTTCCCTTTTTTGTGCAAGCAAGTGCGCATCATTCAGCGCAGTACATAGGGCTAACCCAATCTGCAAAGAATACTGCCTTTGTGAGAAAATGGTCGGGTAGGCCGGATTTGAACCGACGACCCCTTCACCCCCAGTGAAGTGCGCTACCAGGCTGCGCTACTACCCGAACCGTGAGGAACCTTGCGCCTGGGTGCGTTGCCGCATATGCAAGTATTCCTATTTGTGGAGCTGTCTTAACAGCTTACCACACAACTTTCCTACCTAATTCAGGTTGTCTGATCAAGGATCAAATGAGACTGGGCTTATTGTGCTGGTGGAAAACGCCTGTAGCGTGAGATGCCGGATTCCGCTGCGATGATGGCCCACAGAATGCCGAGTAGCAGAAAGTAGTGGCGCCAATGATCTGTGTCGATAATGAAGCTAACACAAGCATGTAGCAGGAACGCGACGTAGGTACAGATGATGTATTTCTGCCAAGGTCGTGGCTTGAAGACAAGCGGTAAAGCTTTGATCAATGTCCAGAAAACAAGCGTTAAATAGGACAGGCCACCAAGCCACCCATAGGTTGTAAAGGCCTTTAGGTAGGCGTTGTGCTCATCCTCTGGGAAGATGGAGTTAAAGCCGCCAACACCAAGGCCGAACGGGCGTTCTGTGACAAGTGTGAAGCCTTCTCCCCAACGTCCGAAACGCCCTAAACGTGCGCCGTCATAATCCTGCACGAGCTTGGCGCGGAGCGTGAACATCTCCGAGATCGATTCAATTGAAAGAATTGCAAACAGCGCAATGATAAGGCCGACACCTGCAAAACCAAGGATACCCAGCAGCTTCATGCGTGGGATTGAACGTCGCTCATTTATGAAGACCAGCAAAAACACCATGAGTGCGCCGCCCAGTGTCATGCCCCAAGCTGCCCGGGAGAAGGAAAGGAACGCACCCAGCAAGAGAATGAGCAGGGCGCCTGACTTGAAGATGTTCTCTCTCAAAGGCTTGGTTAGAATGTCATAGGTGATCAGCAGGGTTGGTAGAAGCAGAAAGGGGCCATAGACGTTTGGGTCTTTGAAGGTGCCTTTTGCGCGGCCATACAGTGTGAACTGATCATAAGCGCCGGGGAAGGCGTTGAAGTACCCAGCAATGGCGAGCAGTGTGGCAAACAGGGCTGCCAACAAGTAGCCCTTCTCAATGATGTCTATTCGCTCAATCTTTGCAGACAGTGTTGCTGCATACAAGAAGGACGAAAACGCCAGAAAGACCGTCACAGCGTAGAATATGGTAGCTTCTTTAGTGTCTGCAGCTGCTGGTAAGGCAAGAATTCCGCCTGCAATGTAAAAGCACAGCAGGATCAGAAGTGGCAGGATGTCTTTGCGCAGTTCCAGACCGAAGAAGGACCAGCCTACCAATAGCAGGGCAATCAGCAGGTCATAGGGTGCTGGTTCTATGATGACGAGTGCGCTCACGGATGCGGTCAGAAACAGTAGCGCTCTGGCTATTGTTTCTGTTCCTATTGTCAGAGGCACATACCAGAAGGGGCGTGTGTTTCTGATTGCATCGTGTGGGCGCGACAGGTCGGTCAATATGCGTTTTCCGTTTCCAGAAGACAGAACGGCGTTTTAATCAGGATGTAGAGATCAAAGAAAACGGACCAGTTTTCAATGTAGTAGATGTCGCATTCGACACGCTTCTGGATCTTGTCTTCGGTATCTGTTTCGCCGCGCCAACCTTTGATCTGCGCCCACCCTGTGACACCTGGTTTGACCTTGTGACGTGCGAAATAGCCATCCACCACGTTCTCATAGAGACGATCCTCAGCTTTTGCGGAGAGGGCGTGCGGGCGTGGGCCAACGAGAGAGAGTTGCCCCATCAAGACGTTCATCAACTGTGGCAGTTCATCAATGGAGGTTTTGCGGATGATGCGGCCGATTTTGGTAACGCGTGGATCGCCTTTGGTCACCAGTTTTGAGGCGTTGGCGTCCGTCATGTTGTGGTACATGGAGCGGAACTTGAAGACGTCGATCAGCTCGTTGTTAAAACCATAGCGTTTCTGGCGGAAGATGACCGGGCCGGGGCTGTCTAGTTTGATCAGCAGGGCCGTCACCAGCATAACCGGAGAGAGAGCGATCAATGAAATGCTTGCGAAGAATATATCGAAGGCGCGTTTTGCAATTGTGTCCCAATCTGCGATCGGTTTCTCAAGAACATCTACAAACGGCACTGCGCCGACGAAAGACGATGCTCTCTGGCGGAAGCGCAGTTTATCAGCATGTGCTGAGAGGCGGATATCAACCGGGAGAACCCAGAGCTTTTCCAGCAGCTGAATGATGCGCTTTTCTGCACGGATCGGGATTGTCACCAGCAACATGTCGATTTGGGCAATGCGGGCGAACTCTACCAGATCAGAAACGTTGCCAAGCTTTTGGTAGCCAGCGACGCTTGGTGGGGAGCGATCATTTGAGCGGTCATCAAAAATCCCGCAAATCTCAATGTCATTGTTTGGTTGACGCTCAAGTTCTGCGATGAGATCAGCAGCACTTTGTCCACCACCGACAAGAACTGCTCTGCGGCTCAAGCGACCCATGCGGGTCCAGCGCACGATAAAGCCACGCATGATCATACGGAAGATTGTGAGGACTACAGCCCCGCTCACAAACCATTTCAGCAGGAAAGCTTGTGGAATCTCTGTAGATGGCAGGATGAGTAGCAAAGACGTAATCAAAGCAGCAAATACCAGTGCCCAAGCTGTGATGAGACGCATAGCTTGAGCCACGACTTTTTGTAGGGCATTGGCCTGATACAGGTCAGCCATTTGAAACAGCATGACGCCAATCAGGGAGGCTTCGAACAGTGCGAAGATCTGCCAGAGAGGCGGGATATCAAGGGAGGCTCCGCTCAGATAAGCGAAAACACCTGTCAGAACGATCAAGGTCGCATCTGAGCAACGCATGAAACCATCAAAAACCGTTTTAGAGATGGTGTTGGTGCGAAGGGTAGCTGCCACCTCCAGAGCATCCTTGGACAGATTGCTTGTCGTGAGGTCTTCATTTTGTGTCAAAGAAGCCTGCTGACCGTTCGTCCCGGATTGGTCATCAGGTGACGGGCCACTCTCAATTACATTGAAGCGATGCTTGACCATTGTGCCGTGCGCCTAAGTGAGTTTGTTTTGTGAGTGCAGCGTGGACTGTTGAGACTGCTGTGAGGCGTCTGCCAGTTCATCTTTCGCACTTCGAACAGGGTGATAAAGTTGGGTGATGCTCTGCGCCATTTGCGACAGAGTGAAATTCGTTTTCAGATGGTCCTGCAGTTGCAGGCTTAGTTGGGTTTGCTCTTCAGAATGAGAAAGCGCCCAACTGACTGCATTTGTCAGTGACTGCTGATCATCGGGTTGAACAAGTGTCTTTTGATGCTCGGCATAAATCTCAGGGATGCCGCCAACATGTGTTGTGATCAGCGGTTTTTGCGCGGCAAGGAGTTCCAGCACGATATACGGCAGAGCTTCTGCGCGAGAAGGGATGACTGCAGTTTTACCGAGTGGAAGGGCCTGGCTTAGCGGCAAGAACCCGTGAAAAGTAACGAAGACTTGTAGATTCTTATCACGAACCATTTGCTCAAAAAGAGCACGATCTGGGCCGTCTCCGACAATTGCAAGAGTTGGCTTGGTACTGGAGTTTTTGTGCAAGTCATCCAGAGCATTGATGAGCAGGTCGACGCCTTTCAAAAGACGAAGCTCTCCGACGAAGAGTAGGTCAGCTGCGTTCTCCCGAGCTGTGCTGCGTTTGAACTCTGCTTGCCGCAAACCGTTATGTACGATCTTGTGGTGTGGATGGTTGTCGTTCAGGCCGATCTTTTGTTGATAAGCTGCTTTCTCAAACGCACTGGTAAACACGAGCGAGTCTGTGAGTGGTCTCAATAGTTTTTCAAGCGTGATGTAGACTTTGCCTGAGGTGGTTGAAAAATCGTAGTGCAAGCTGCCGCCATGAGGGCTGTAAACGCGCTGGGTTCTGATTCCGCGCAGCCTCAGCGCAGACCCTATGATGCGCGCCCAAACGCCACCTTTAGCGCCATGACCGTGCAAGACATCCGGCTTTAAAGGGGCGAGATGTTTTGTGAGCTTGTAGAAGCTGAAAAGGTCTTTGGGAGCGAGTGATCGTGCCATCGGAACAGCGAGTAAGCCAAGGGAAAGACTAGGCTTTAAGGCTTCCAATTGCTTCATTGATGAAGGAGGGATAGCGTTGGAGGCACAGATAATGCCAAGTTCATGGCCCATCTCGATCTGTTCTTCAACAAGATCCATAAGATGGCGAAACGCGCCGCCTAAAGGCGCACGTATGCAATGAACGATTTTTAGCTTGTCCGTAGACATCCGCAGCAAACTCCCCACCGCGCATGCATTGTCTTATGCTCCCCAGCACAGACCGCCGCGCAATTGAGTTTATTGCTAGCTTAAAATACTGTTTGACCTGTTAATCGACAGGGTTAATTAACTCTTAATCGTGAGTTTTAGCCTAATAAAACGCAAAGGCATGTAGGGTGCATGCTCTTAATTTAAAAGAGCCTTTCATGCACATAGAGTGTGTCGCCAGGGCGAACCGGTGTTGTGATTGGTGCTGGCCCGCTGGCAATTTCACCGCCGATCTGCCGGGTCAAGTCAACATCCTGCTGGCGCGCTCTTGCGGTAAAACCTCCTGCAGTCGCGACGGCGTTTTGCACGGTCATGCCTGGAAGGTAGGCGTACTGGCCTGCGTTTCTGACTTCACCCATGATGAAAATTGGTCTGTAGACTGCAACTTCAACAGAAACGTCGGGATCGCGGATGAAACCGTTTTTTAGACGGGCACGGATCATGCTTGCGAGTTGTTTTGGAGTTTTGCCTGTTGCGTTGATCTGACCGATCAATGGGAAGGCGAGGCTGCCACCCTGATCAATCTTGTAAGTATTAGACAGATCAGCCTGTCCAAAAACAATAATGCGGACTTCGTCGCTTGCAGCAAGAGTGTATGGCTGGACCAGTTCCTCATGAAAAGCAGGCTCTGGCTTTTTATAGGATGAACAACTCGTTAACAGAGTTAAGCCAGCAATAACTGCTAGTAGGCGCGGGCGCATTACGAAATCCTTTAAATTCATTGGGAGTATATTTCGGCGCTCAAGGTTAACAGAGTATAAATATTGTAATTATCCTCTAGTTAATTTTGCAAGAATTGTTGGGCGCTTTGTCATTTCTTTCCAGCATTTGATTAAGGTGCTTAATAACTTGGTTACCCTGTCTATGCATTCTTGTGATTGAAAATTGTTTCGGGCTTTGTATTGAGTGGGGAAGTGGGCTGTGCCGCAAGAAGATGTCTTTCTTGATATGGGCGTGCTGTTCAAAAAAGTGTTTAAGGGACTCCTTTGGGTGATCCCTTTTGCAGCGCTGATCGCCTTTGGCACTTTTTACCTGGCCAGCAAGCAAACTGCTAAATACACAAGCGAATCCAAAGTCCTCATTGATACCGCCAAGATTGTGCTGCCTGGCCAAATCCGTAACAGTGAGCAGGAACGTTCTCTGCTGGATAAAGAAGGTATCGCTAGCCAAGTACAGTTGCTGCAGTCGCGTGATTTGGCGCGCCACGTTGTGCAAACACTTGATCTAGCAAACAACAGTGTTTTTGCGACTAAAAGCAAGCTGGGCCTTGTTGACCAACTGATGACCCGTGTTGGACTTGAGCCGACATCTGGACAGGTGAGTGAAGCCGAGCGGCTGTTGAACAAGTTCACGAGTAACCTGGATGTGTATCAGGTTGACGGGTCCCGCGTAATCGCAGTGCGTTTTACGAGCAAAGATCCAGAGCTTGCTGCACGTGTTGCTAACACAGTGGTCAACGAATATCGCATGCTGCAGGATAATGCGAAGCGCGCGGTGACCAATAACACGGCTGATGCACTTGCGCCGCAGGTTGCGCGTCTTGAAAACGAAGTTGAGGCTGCGAAAAAGACCGTTGCGGAGTTTCGTGCGGGAGCAGACCTGTTACTTGGGTCCGAAAACAGGACGCTGAACCAACAGCAGCTGGCTGAGCTCAACTCTCAGGTTTCTTCCGCCATTGTGGCTAAGTCGCAGGCTGAAGCTCAGGCACGACAGATCCGATCCTTGCTGGAGGATGGCGGGTCTTTGGAAACTGCAACGCAGGTTCTAGCTTCGTCTTTAATCCAGCGCTTGCGTGAGCGTCAGCTGGCGCTGGAAAACCGTATTGCGGAGCTTTCAACTACGCTCCTGCCAAATCACCCGCAGATCAAAGCACTGCGCTCCCAGCTGCGTGGATATGATCGTCAGATCCGTGCTGAGGCGGAGAAAATTGTTATTGGTCTTGAGAATGATGCCAAGATTGCTCAGGACCGTTATGTCGCGCTCAATGAGAAGGTGAATGCACTTAAGGTAGAAGCTGCCCGTTCGGGCGCTGATCAGGTTCGTTTGCAGGAGTTGCAGCGTGAAGCGCGCTCCAAAGAAGAGCAGCTGAACCAGTTGCTTGTGAGCCTGCGTGAAGCTGAAGTGCTGCAGGGCGTTGGTGTGCTGAATGCTGACTCCCGTGTGATCTCGCGTGCATCTGTGCCAAGTGAGCCATCTGGCCGGAAGCCTTCTGCGCTTGCTGCGATTGCAGGTTTTGCCGCGTTCTTCTTGGGATGCCTGTGGACGATTGCACGCGCTTTGATTGCTGGTGAAGTTTTGCGCCGCGAAACATTTTCTACGCCAACCGCACCTGCTGCTAATCCGAAAGAAGCGACTGGTACAGCAACCTCTAATGCGCTTGAAAGTGTGGTGGATGCAACGACCCGCAGCCATGCTGTTGCCGCTCCTCCTGTTGAACTGAAGCCTTCCTTTGTTGAAGAGGAAGATAAATCTGATGATGAGCAGGAAACCTCAGAGGTGGAAGAGCCTCAAGAGGAAATGGCTGAGCTTGCTGAGGATGAAGTTTCTGAAGAAGAACATGATGAAGCGCGCGAAGAAGAGTTTGACGAGGAGTTTGAGGAAGAAGAAGCAAGTGCTGCGGTTCCTTCAATTACCCTAAAAGAAGTTCAGGCTGACAACGCCAATCAACTGGCAAAGGTTGGCCGTGTGGTTGTGCTCAGTGTTGAGGACGAAAGCCTGTCTTCGCGAGTTGCCTTGAGCTGTACGCGCAAGATTGCTGCACGTGGTATTATGCCCGTGGTTGTTGAAGTGCGTTCTGAAGGTGGGGAAAGTGCCCAGTCCATCCTCAAAGAAACGCCGCTTGAAGAAGTTGGAGATGTGCCTCAGGCTGAAGATGGTTCTGATGATCTGCTGAAACCGGGTTTTGCCGAGTTGTTGGAAGGTGAGGCGGCCTTTACAAACGTAATTCACCGTGACCCTGTTTCCCGTGCACATGTGATACAATCAGGTGTCATGCCTATTCGTGATGAAGTGGTTTATGGCGGGCGCTATAATCTCATCATGGAAGCTTTAGATCTCACGTACGATGTGATCGTTGCTGACCTTGGGCTTATCGAACCGAGTTTGATTTGTGCGCAGATGCTTTCGGAAGCGGACCGTGTGATTATTGCGACTGACGGGTCACCTGCAGGTCCTGAACTGGAAAAAGCTCTGACTATTCTTGAGAAGCACACCAAGGCACCTGTTGAGGTGGAGCGAGTGGTCAGCAATGAAGCTGCGGCTTGGCTTCAGGTTGATATGGCAGCATAAGAGCTGCTGCTTGTTTCCAGGTTTTTTGAATGAGCTTAGCGCTGCATACGCGCGAAAATTCCACGGACACGTCTGTAAAGCTGCCAAAAACGCTCGTTGTTCCTTAGCTTACGTTTAAAGCTGAGTTTGAGGCTTTCTAGCGCCGCAGCGAGCTTACCTTTGAACGTGAGTGGTTCGATCCAGTCTTTCAGGTATTCTGGTTCAGCCCATGCCAGCTTGAAACGTTCTTCACCCAGACCAAAATCAAAGACCTCCATGCCTTCCTCGCACATATCCTCAATGACGTGCTGCATGAGCAGTTCGCCCGGACTATTGCGCATCAGCTCTCCGCTGATTATGGAAGTGCAGTAGCAATATACTCGTTTCCCAGATTTAAGACTGAGGCATGTGCTGATGATTTCATCATCAAGCTTCAGGCTGTAAATCACCGGTTTTGACGGGCTGTCATCTTGTGAAAGGTTTGTGAAGGCCTCTCGCACAAAACTCTGGTAATTGGGAAGAGCGAAGGCTGTCGGAATGCCCGTCTCAGCCTGACGAAGCTCTCGTTGCCTTATCATGGCATCAACGGTGGTTGTTGCGCCTTCTTTTGTGGTTTCCGCCGTGAAGCTGAGCGTTCCCAGTGATTGCAGTTTGCTGAGTTTGCTACGGTGTTTTTTGCGGGCACCTTTAGAGCGTTTTGTTTTGATGAACTCTTCAGCAGGGCTTGCGAGCTTAAATGGATAGATTGCGTTGGTGCTGGTTGTGTCGTCCAGGCGTATTAGCGGATTGTCATGGTCACCCACACAACATGCCATGTTGCCAAGATGGATGAGGTCTACGCCCCATGCTTTGAGGGCTGCGACCAAACGGGGGCGGAGAAAATGAGCTTGCGGAGCTTGTAATAGCTCTTGAGACCAATAGCCCGTGTTCTGATTGAAGATTTCCTCTCCGAGCCATCGGGCGGTTTTTGCAAGGTGGCACTGATGGAGGGCGAGAGGTAGCAGGGTGTGGAGTTTTGAGTCGATATATCCGGCAACAATCAGTGTGGTGGCTCTTTCTGAGTGGGCAACATGCTTTGCCCAGCTTTTACACCATTCATAGGCGTGATAGGCACTTCCATCGCCTAATGCTTCCAGAATGAGCCAATCATTCCGCAGTTTTGGCAAATCTGTATCTGAGATGATCTGAAAAGAAAGCTTATTCAAATCCAGCGTGTTATTACAATCAGCACGGTTAGAGCGCTCGCTGTTTGACGTGGATTGTGGAAGTGCCATTGAAAAATGCCCTAAATAAAATACAAGGAATTATTAGTTCCAAGCTCTTAATGAATCTCAAATCTAACTAGGTAGAGCAACCCAAATTGAAATTAATCGTAAATAATTCCCAGTTACAATTTGATACATATTTCGGTTTGGAACTAGGGGGTCTCCGTGCGGAAGTCCTTCAAGCATTTATTTATTGATTACGCCAGCTACTTTTTAAGTAGTCGTGGGCCTGCACGGTTCTTTCGGAACATGACCGCTGGTGATGGCCTTATTTTCACGCTTCATCGTGTTTTGCCTGAAACAGAGCGTACCTTTCAGCCGAATAAATTGCTTGAAGTTACACCTGAATTTCTACGTAAAACCGTTCTTCAGGTTCGAAAGGCGGGATACGAGTTCATTTCGCTGGATGATGCTTTGGAACGGCTTCAAAGCAAAAGGCAATGCTCTCAGAAGTTTGCGGTTCTGACTTTTGATGATGGCTATAAAGATAACCGGGATGTGGCCTTTCCTGTGCTGAAAGAACTCAATGTTCCTTTCACCGTTTTTGTTAGCAGCGAATACAGCAAGCATAACTCTGAGCTGTGGTGGATTATCATAGAACAGCTTATTGCCAAGAATGACTACGTCTCATTCCGATATGAAGATAAGCAGTTTGATTATGACTGTACCTCTTTGAAGCAAAAAGAGGCCGCGTTTATATCAGCGCGCTGCATGTTGATCAGCGAAGTACCAGAAGCTGAGCAGCGCGCAGTCATTCGTGAGGCTGCAGAGCGTTATGGATTGGATTGGCGCGCACTTTGCCGCGAGCTTATTCTGTCCTTTGACGAGCTACGCGCGTTCTCACAGGAACCACTGGTAAGCCTAGGCGCACATACGGACACTCATCCGATGTTGGCGCGTCTTTCAACCAGAGACGACATCCGGCAACATATTCAGGCAGGATTGGAGGAGATGACTGCGCAGCTTGGCAAGACGCCGACGGTATTGGCGTATCCCTATGGCTTTGCTGAAGCGGTTGACGAGCGCTGTGAGAGTGTGACCGAGGAATTGGGCTTTGCGGCGGCTGTGACGACGCAACCGGGAACCTTGAGTGCTGATAGTCTCAACCGGCGCTATCATTTACCGCGTGTCTCATTGAATGGATTACATCAACACCAAAGAATGGTTGATGTGTATCTGACCGGAGCAGCGTTTGCAGCTTATTACGCAGTGAAGCGCGTCCGGTCTTTTCTGAGAAGGGCTTAAGCTTTGGTCTGTGCCAGAGCCTTTTGGTCTTAGCGCTTTTTGTAGGTCCAGCTGATAATCAATCCTGCCGGGACCACCCAGATCAAACCAGCAATAGCAAAAAAGATAAGCTTAATAGACCAGTGCTTGCCCGCCATTGTCATATCGCCAATGACCATTGCCAGGAAGATATAGACAAGAACAAAAGTGACCAGAAATACCATGCCGATGAAACGGCGAAATGGCGAAACCATAGAGTTCTCCTTGAAAGCCTCTTTGTGTAGGGCCTTTCTTTTCCGCGCAAGCCATAGTTCAAAATGCATATATTTTTCAAGAGGATCTTGCTGGTAATTTGCAATTTACAGTGTGCAGATCTACTTTTGTCCTCTCTAAGTCTATGACACACCAGTGCTATTGCACGGCTGACTTTCATCCGAAAAATCTAGGTAATTTGTCTAGACTGCTGTGAGGATCTGCGTATTTTTCCTGATTTGCTTGTTGATCTGACATATATAGGGGCAAACGCATTCTTCGAATAGGTGTCATGTCTACTCCGTTCTACAGTTCAGATCTTTCTGCTCAAGACCTTTCCAACCGCAGGCAAATGCGTGTGTGGTTACTGTTTATCTGCTTCTTGATTCTGGCCATGGTTGTTGTTGGCGGGGCGACCCGTCTGACTGAATCCGGTCTTTCCATCACTGAATGGAAGCCAATACATGGTGCAATTCCGCCGTTGAGTGCAGCTGAATGGACGGAGGAGTTTGAGAAATACAAACAAATCCCCCAATATAAGCTTCTCAATGAGGGCATGACGCTTAGCGAATTCAAGGCGATCTTTTGGTGGGAATGGGGACACCGGCTGCTGGGCCGGGTGATCGGGCTGTTCTTCTTTATCCCGCTTGTGTGGTTTTGGGCGCGAGGGCAGGTTAGTTCTTGGCTTAAGCCGCGGCTTGTCGTTGCGTTCCTACTGGGTGGATTGCAAGGGGCGATTGGCTGGTGGATGGTTGCCTCTGGTCTTGTGAACCGTGTGGATGTGAGCCAGTACCGTCTTGCGGTGCACTTGAGTGTGGCCTGTATTCTGTTTGCTTACCTGTATTATCTTGCTGGCGTTCTAAAGCGGCGTCCAGAGCTTGAGCGTGAAGGCTGGAATGTTTTTGGTGATGGGTTGTTTGGTGCATATGGCATTGTTGCCTTGGTGCTCTTTCAGCTGTTCCTCGGAGCACTGGTCGCAGGCCTCAATGCTGGGCTGACCTTTAACACCTGGCCGCTGATGGATGGGCAGATTGTTCCATCAGGTTTGTTTGTCATGTCCCCTTGGTGGATCAACTTTTTTGAGAATGTGATGATGGTGCAATTCCAGCATCGCATGATTGCATATGCGCTGGTGATTGCTGTGTTTCTGCAGAGTTTCTCTTTGATGCGAGGCAACAGAGAGGGCGTACTTAAACGTAATGCCAGCTGGCTCATGGTGGCGATTGTTATTCAGGTGTTCCTTGGTGTTGTGACGTTGCTTGGCATGGTGCCAATGGATCGCGCGCTGGCGCATCAGGCGATGGCTCTTATCGTTCTGGCGCTTGCTGTTGAGCAGGTTTGTCTGCTTCGCCGTGAAAAAGAAGCTGCATTGAGAAGTTGATTCAGTTCGTCTGATTAAGTGTTTGATATAGAATCGAAAAAGGCGCCTTGAGGGCGCCTTTCTTGTTTTGTCGTCGCCGCTTGCAGATTGATTCATTTATCAATCATACTGCATTGAAATATATAGGCATTATGCCTTTTCGAGGGCTTGCTTCAGGTCTGCGATGATATCGGCAGCATCTTCAATGCCGATGGAGAGACGAACAACATCAGGGCCCGCTCCAGCGGCTGTCTTTTGAGCGTCAGACAGCTGGCGATGTGTCGTCGATGCTGGATGGATTACGAGTGAGCGAGTGTCCCCTATATTGGCAAGGTGAGAGAATAGCTCCAGACCTTTTACCAATTCAACGCCTGCCTCATAGCCCCCCTTCAAGCCGAAGGTGAAGACAGCGCCTGCACCCTTCGGGCAGTACTTCTGATGTGCCTGATGGAATGGGTCATTGGCGAGGCCTGCGTAGGAAACCCAGCTGACAGCTGGGTGGCTCTGGAGGAACTCAGCGACCTTCAAGGCATTGTCAGAATGCTTCTGCATGCGCAGTGCCAGTGTCTCGATGCCTGTGATGAGCATAAAAGCATTTTGTGGAGAGATAGCCGGGCCGAGATCCCGTAGGCCGAGCACGCGACAGCAGATCGCAAAAGCGATGTTGCCGAAGGTCTCAAACAATCGCATATCGTTGTATTCTGGACGAGGTTCGGTCAGCATTGGATATTTGCCGGAGGCTGCCCAGTCGAATGTGCCAGCGTCAACAATTGCGCCGCCCATGGAATTGCCATGTCCGCCCATGAACTTGGTCAGGGAATGCAGCACGATATCTGCGCCATGCTTGATTGGCTGGCAGAGGTACGGGGTCGCCATTGTGTTGTCGACGATGAGCGGGACACCAGCTTCTTTGGCCACTGTTGAGATGCCCTCGATATCCATGATCACACCGCCCGGATTGGCGATACTTTCGATGAAGACGGCACGAGTATTTTCGTCGATCTGGTCTGCGAAGCTTTGTGCGTCCAGACCCTCTGCCCATTTCACATCCCAGCCGAAGCTTTTGAATGAATGGTTGAGTTGGTTGATGGTGCCGCCGTACATGCGCTTGGAGGCGACGATGTTGCAACCGGGTGTCATGAGAGCGTGGAAGGCTAGAAGCTGCGCGGCGTGGCCGGACGCCACGGCCAAAGCAGCTGTGCCGCCTTCCAGTGTTGCAACGCGCTCTTCAAGAACAGCGGTGGTTGGGTTTGTGATGCGGGTGTAGATGTTGCCAAATGCTTGCAGGCCGAACAGGGATGCTGCGTGGTCTACATCCTCAAACACGAAAGATGTGGTCTGGTAGATTGGTGTTGCGCGCGCGCCTGTGGTTGGGTCTGGTTTCGCGCCTGCGTGAATTGCAAGGGTATCAAAGCCTGGGGTGTGATCGCTCATGAGGCAGTCCTTTCAATGCGCTTGCAGGATGGAGCGGTGCTGCGCAAGGTGCATGCTTTGCAATTCCTTGGAGCAGGCGCGTCATTCTCTGCTGAAATTTATATAATTTCCCGCTAGGAACTATGAGGGGGCAACCGGAGGTTGGCAAGCGCAGATGAAAAGATGAGCGTGCTTCACTCTTGCAGAAAGCTCAAGCAACTTGACGACTATTTGATGCTTGAAATTCTGTTCGCTTCTACTTGGTGAGATTGGAAAATCGTTCTAACTTATCGGATGCGCTCTCAATTTTCGCGGCATCGAGAGCGCCTTATAGGAGTGTTTAGCTAGCTGCAACTGATGCCAGACGTGGAATTTCGATCTTAGGGCAGCGATCCATTACCACTTTGATTCCCTTGTCTTCTGCTCGTGCTGCTGCGTCGTCGTTTCTCACACCCAGCTGAAGCCAGATTACTTTGGGATGGGTTGGCAGAGCGATTACCTCATCAATGACACCGCCAGCCGCTTCTGAATTGCGGAAGACATCTACCATGTCGACAGGTTCTGGAAGGTCAGTCAGGGAAGCATAGACTTTTGCGCCTGCGATCTCGGTTCCGGCCTGACCGGGATTGATCGGATAAACGGTATACCCTTCTTCCAGCAGGTAGTTCAAAACGCGGAAGCTGGCGCGTTCTGGCTTGTTGCTAGCTCCAACCAATGCGATTGTCTTGGTGCCTTCCAAAATGCCTTGGATGTAGCTGTCTGCATAATGATCGTGATTCATATTCTTATCAACTTTCTGCAATTTCCTTGGCTGCCAGCTGCATTCGTCTGTGCTCTGCACGCAGCTCCTTGCGAATAACAAGCTTGAGGCCGGACCAGACTGCGTCAATCGCACAAACCTTGATATCGACCAGCCCCATAGGCAAGCAAACTTCTCTAACTGTATCTTCTGTCACTTGTGAGGGGACATTAGATGCCTTCTTGGGCCATGACACCCAGATCATACCGTCTGCATTCAGTGTCCTGCGCAGTTTACTCAGAAGATCTGCTAGTTCGCTTTGACCCGTTACAAAAATATGGGCAGCGTTTATGCCGTTTTCCAGAGTGGGCAGGAGGACTAGATCGTCAACTCCTGCTGCAATTTCATCGAAGACGGTTTGTGGCATGTTGTGCCACCAGCAGCTCATGCGGGGTTTCAGACCTAGCTTTTGAGCTAGTGATCTTTTTGAATGCCCGGTTGTCATGTGCGGCTCCCTACATCTTGATCAGCTGTCTTTCCAATCTGGTGTGCGTTTTTGAAGGAAGGCGTTGATGCCTTCTTCTGCGTCATTGGCCAGCATATTCTCTGCCATGACCTGAGAGGTGTAAGCATAGGCTTCTGCCAATGGCATATCGGCCTGCTTGTAGAAGGCTTCCTTACCGGTTTTGACTGTGAGGGCAGACTTGGATGCAATCACTTCAGCGTATTTCTGAACCACGACTTCCAGATAATCGGCTTGCACCACTCGGTTAATCAGACCGTATTCTTTTGCGGCGGAGGCGTCGATGCTCTCACCTGTCAGCAACATTTCCATGGCCTGTTTGCGGCCAATGTTGCGGGTGAGAGCTACCATTGGAGTGGAGCAGAAGAGGCCGATGTTAACGCCCGGGGTACAGAAGGTTGCTGTATCCAGTGCTAATGCCAGATCACAGGAGGCAACCAACTGGCAGCCTGCTGCTGTTGCAACGCCAGTTACAACGCCGATGACTGGCTTTGGAAGGTTCACGATCTTCTGCATGAGCTCAGCGCATTGATCGAATGTCTGCTGATAGAAGGCTTTGCCGTCATCTGCTTGCGCACGTGCAGCTGTTAGCTCTTTCAGGTCGTGACCTGCGCAAAAGACTTTGCCTTCAGCGCCGAGCAACACAACGCGCACTTCCGGGTTTGCTGCGGCTTCATCCAGTGCAGTGCAGAGTTCTTTCATCATGGCCATGGACAGAGCATTCATGCGCTCCGGGCGTTGCATGACGATACGCTGAACACCATTGTGCAGCAGCTTGCCAAGCATTGGGCGTTCTGCTTCGCTGTGATCTTTGGTGGTGCCTGCGTCAGACATGGTGGTTCTCCATAGTACTGTAAATAGTCGTTGAGATGCCTTTAGCAGGCTATCGGGCCTTGATTAAGTGTTAAATCACAGAGTGAACAAAACTTGAGCCTAGCGCAACGGTTTAGAACTTTTGTTCATCTGGTAAATCATGGAGCCATATTTCAATATGTCGGCTTGCGTGAGGAGGAGGGACTTCATGACCAGTGAGGTAGCGGCGCCTGCTGTTAAGTTTAGTCCGGCAGAGCTGACGGAATTTCTGGACAAGGCATTTCCGCAGATGCACGCGTTAGGCCGTGCATATTTCATCGATGAAATTCTACCGGGAAAAGCAATTGTCAGGCTCAAGGCCGGGGACGTGCATTTGCGTCCTGGTGGTACTGTTTCTGGCCCTTCGTTGATGGCTCTGGTTGACTATGCGGCCTATGTGGTTCTGCTGGGCAATATGGGGCTTCATGCACTTGCTGTGACCACCAACATCAATATCAACTTCCTACGCAAAGCTGAAGCTGGTGAGATGATCGCCACGTGTCGCATCCTGAAGGGCGGCAAGCGTCTTGTCGTTATGGATTGTGAAATCACTCGCCAAGGCAGCGATGATCTGATTGCCCATGCCACAGCGACTTACTCCATCCCTCCGGCCTCGTTCAAGGGATAGGATGCCTGTTTTTTGTTGTCCAACTGAGTTGTTGGGCAACCATTTTGGATCTTTCGCCACATTGGATTGTTGAGTGCCATTTGGCATTGAGCCAGATAGGCAGTGCCGTCTACATAGAGACAGGAAAAATCACCCAGTTCGACCCGAATGCCTTTGTTGGTGCAATAGCAGTCTGGTTGCTTGAACAGACTACGAGGGCGTTTGCGGAACTTGCTTTCTTGCGCGTTAGCATTCCAAGCCCAAACCAGCAAAAATGATAGGGTGAGTAAGAGATAGCGATGCATTCCCCATGATAATATTTAGGGCATACGTCGCTACCACTGTTTTTTAGGGGCATTTTGAAGGTCAGAGATAAATCAGAGTGCCTTGTGCGCGCAGGATTTCAAACCACTCCGGCTGTTTGGTCAGGCGTGTCCAGCGTAGATCCAATTTGCGCAGATTCTTCAGGTTGCTCATGCTGGCGGGCAGCTCCTCCAATGGGTTTGCCCTGAGATCTAATTGATAAAGATTGGGAAGGTCTCCAATTTCTTCAGGGAGCTGAGAGACTTGATTGTTGCGGAGGTCCAACACTTCGAGCTGATGCAAATTGCCTACGTCCTTAGGAAGTTTTGTGAGAGCGTTGTTACGCAAATAGGCCTCTCGCAAGGATGTGAGATTGGAAAAGCTCAGGGGGAGTGCGCGCAAGCCATTGCCGTAGAGTCTCAACTCTTTCAGACCTTGCAGGTTCCCAATGCTCTCTGGCAGATGCGTGATGGTGTTGTCGGTGCAGCCGAAATACTCAAGAGCAGAAAGATCACCAATACTTTTCGGTAGCTGCGTCATGACTGTGTTGCTGGCATAGAGCACCCGCAGTTTCTTCAAAGCGCCTATCTTTGCAGGAAGATGTTCCAGTGCTTGGTGGCTGAGGTCCAAGATCTCCAGATTTGGCATGTCACATAGGCTATCGGGCAGTTGTGTCAGCTTGCATCCGTAGATGTAGAGTTCTTTCAGCGCCCGCAGATCAGAAAGTTTCTGCGGTAAATCGCTGATTGGATTTTGTCCCAGATAGAGGCTTCGCAAGGATCTATGTTGCAATAACTCTGATGGGAAACGATCCAGCTTACACTTTGTTAGAGCGATATCCGTCAGTCTGCTGTCGGACTGAACTGCGCATGGAGTTCCATCTTGTCGATGCCTGATGCTCTTGAGACGTTGATACTGAGTTGAAGCCTGCGTGATCATGGGGACCTGAAATGTGCTTAGTGGAGGTACTGCTGTTGTAGCGTCGAAACGAGCTGCTCCGAAAGCGTAGTTTTCAGGAGATTGATTGTGCCCGACGACAATGTCGCATCATTAGATGCTGCAGACTTTATTCGAGGCAGAACCTCATCGAGTGATGTTCCTGCCTTCTGTAATTCCTGATCGACTTTCTGCCAGAATGCAGCGCCTTTCATATAGAAAAGAGGGTAGTAGCTGGAGTTATTCTCCCGCGTTACATTGAGGTGGGCTTCATAAAGGCCTGTTGCCGCATGGGGGTAGCGCTCTTTAAAGATTTGCCATTGCTCCATTGGAGTTTCTGTTTGTAAACCTGCTTTCTCCAGAGATTTATAGCCGTAATACTGAGCAAGGCTCTCAGATATCCAGAGTGGGTAAGGTTGGTTTGCAAGCATGTGAAACAGTTCGTGGGCGGAGACCCAATGAAGTTTTGCGATGCTGTCGTTTGTGGCTGTGCCATCTGTTACTGCAAAATTGGCGAGGAACGCTTGTTTGCCAGCAGCTCCGGCTGTTTGCCTCAGTTCCTTGTCGATTGCGACCCATACAAGGTCGATGTAGCTTGGTGCATTCTCCTCAGAACCAAGCACCTCTTGCAGGTATTCAAGTTGCTGTTGAAGAGCGAGCAGGTTCTCAGCTTTCATGGTCGAAGTTGGGTCGTCTTTGAAGAGTGTGAGCGCCGTTTGCCCAGTTGCCAGCGTTTTGGTGGACTTCCCCCATGTGAGGATCAAAGGTGGTTGGTTTGGTGCAGGCAGAGGGTTGCATTTGATTGCATATGTCTTGCCATGGACTTTACCGCAGATCTCTACTTTAGAGATACCTTCGAAGCGAGGAATGTCATCCCACTCCGTCAGGCTCCACCACCCGGCAGGAGAGTAGAGGTTTTGTTGATTGGCAATGGCGTGAGGGGCGGTCTGCACATTCTGGAAGGTGACAGTCCACTGTAGCTCACGACATGAGAATTGCTCTTCATAGGCAACGTTGGCTTTTTGAATGCCATCACAGAGGAATTGGAATGATGAAGTCTTCGTGTCACTTTGAAGAGTGCGGGGCTTCAGCAACTTGACGTTTTGCGGAGTTGGAAAACTCACTGTTGCAGTTCCGTTCATGGGGGAGGCTACGTTAGCTTCAATTATGATCTGAAGTGGTGGGGCATCAGCAAGAACAGGGGTTATGAGTAAGAACGAAATAAGAGAGAAGAGGGGAAGGTGCATTCAAAAATCTCATAGTTGAGAAAAACAATTTGGGATTGAACAATCGATTCGATAGTTTCCGCACGGAAATGTGTTCATCCCATGTTATCCAATGCATGGGGCACGTGCTCCGTAAGACTGCACTGCGTTGAAGTGCCTAAAACTCTCAGCTTATTGAAATTTTTAAATTAAATTTGCTTGAAAGTTGAATTGTCTGTTGATCCAAAAGCAAAAAGCCACTTAAAATTCAGGGACTAAAGCCAAAGGCCGTTTTTTGATGGATGGGAGACCTGAGAGGACGGCGTGTGGGGAGGCAGGCTTGTGTTCTATCGTGCGTTTTTCGGTTTCATTCTTGATTTCCTGTTGGTGCCACTCCGCTTTGGTACGCTGCTCGCCACAATCGGCTATATCGGCTTTCTAGCACTGAATATCCTCTTGATTCTAGCTGTTCCAGCGTTCTTTGATCTCTATGTAGTCAGTGAGCCTCGGGTCTTTGCTGAATTCCGCGATACGATGTTCTATCTGGATACGGCCTTCATTGGAGATCCAATCGTCTTCGTGAGTCTGGTGTTCTTCAATCTTCTGCTGGCAAATGCCACGTTGACGACACGCCTGACCCGAAGCCGCTGGCGGTTCTTTTATCCGGTTCATTTCACGCCCATCAATTTGCGCGAATATCGTGTGGCTCTTGCAGGTTTAGGCTATTATGTCAGCTGTTACAGCGCCAATTGGGTCTTCTATGAATTGCAGGTGGATGACCTTATTTTGACTGCTGCGCGCGCGGCAGGTGTCTCCTGAGGTGCAAAACCCTCAGATTCATGCGGAAAAAGTGTGGTATTATAATACCTATTTTGTATCATGTTGATTTTATTGATTAATTTGCTTTGGTGTGTGTTTTTTTGTTCTTGACGTTGTGCCCAAGCTCGCGTATCTACCCGTTCCTACACGGAGCTATCACGTTTAGCTGCTCTTTCGGGCCTGAACGAATTTCTCCCAAGAATTTTAACCGTCAAAACTACGGTAGATCTTATGAAGACTCATTCCACTAAAGTGGCTGAGGTCGACAAGAAGTGGATCTTGATCGACGCAGAAGGCGTTGTTGTTGGCCGTCTGGCAGCATTCATCGCAAACCGTCTGCGCGGCAAGCACAAGCCGACCTACACACCACATATCGACGATGGCGACAACGTAATCGTTATCAATGCAGACAAAGTTGTACTGACTGGTAAAAAATACCAGAGCAAGAAGTACTACTGGCACACTGGTTACCCTGGCGGTATCAAAGAGCGCACTGCACGTCAGCTGATCGAAGGTCGTTTCCCAGAACGCGTTCTGGAAAAGGCTATTCAGCGTATGATGCCAGGCGGACCTCTTTCCCGTACACAGCTGCGTAACCTGCGTGTTTATGCTGCTGCAGAACATCCGCATGATGGCCAGTCTCCAGAAGTGGTAGACGTTAAAGCCATGAATCCTAAAAATGCGAAGAGGGGTTAATTATGTCTGAGCTACAGTCCCTTGAGGAACTGGGCGGCGCAATCGCCCCTACCGAGAACGAAGCTCCTGTACATGTTCAGAAGCTCGACGCACAAGGCCGTGCATACGCAACTGGTAAGCGTAAAGACGCTATCGCTCGTGTATGGATCAAGCCAGGCACCGGTAAAATCGTTGTAAACGGCAAAGAGTACTCTGAGTATTTCGCTCGTCCAGTACTTCAGCTGATCCTGCGTCAGCCAATCATGCTCACCGAGCGTGATGGCCAGTACGACATCAACGTTACTGTTGCTGGTGGTGGTCTTTCCGGCCAGGCTGGTGCTGTTCGTCACGGTATCTCTAAAGCACTTACTTTCTACGAGCCAGCACTGCGTCCGGTTCTGAAGAAAGAAGGCTTCCTTACTCGTGATAGCCGTGTTGTTGAACGTAAGAAGTACGGTAAGCGTAAAGCTCGTCGTTCCTTCCAGTTCTCCAAGCGCTAATACGCGATACTGGAAACAGTTTTACGGAAAGGGCTGCCATTTGGCGGCCCTTTTTGTGTTTGAGCTCTCTGTCTTGCCATGGGTGAAATTGCAGAGTTGTTGCGCCACGGGATACCTGCCACGTTTGTGCGAAATTGTGGTGGGGATGTGCATTGATCCAGTGGTTGCGAAAGTTTTTGTCGGCATTTTTAATGGCGCTTGTTCCGCACAGGCGAAGTGGGACGCTGGCTCGTCTTGCGTTGCGGTTGGATAAGAAAAACTTGGGCGCTTCGAGGGTGCTTTACCTGAAAGAGCATAAGGGCTTTTCTAATATGAGGCGGTTGGAAGAGTTTTTGCGAGTTGGTTTGGTTGATGAGCAGCTTGCGCGATTGAGTGAGCGGTATTTCTATTATTGCCGTGCACAACGTTTTCAGGAGCTGCATTTCCTGAAGCAGTTTCCATTCTACGAGAAGCAAAAGGGCTTTTTTGTAGAAATAGGCGTTGGAGATGGAACGCATCTTTCCAACAGCTTCCTTTTTGAAAAGGCATTGGGCTGGTCTGGTTTGCTTGTGGAGCCGAATCCAGATTGCTGGGAGCAGATTTCCTCGGGGCGTGATGCTGATCTGGATAAGAGGGCGGCTTGGAGTTGGGGTGGTGGGGCGCTTCGTTTCTTTTGTGCTGATACTTTCGAGTACTCTGGAATGCTCTCAGTCGTAGGGCAGGGGACAAAGCCGGGGCGTGAGATTGAGGTTCCGATTGCTCGGACTGAGGATATTCTGGTTCAACACAGCGTTCCTGATCATATTCCCTTCATATCCATTGATACGGAGGGAACTGAGCTGGAGGTCCTCAAAGGAATAGATTTTTCGCGCAGAACCTTTGACTTCTTATGCATTGAGCACAATCATAATTCAAAGCAGCAAGATGCCTTAATCACCTTTATGAAATCGCAGGGGTATGTAATCGTCCAGCCCGAATGCTCCGGAGCAGATTACTGGTTTGTTTCAGAACAGAGGCGTGTTTCGTCTGTTTCTGCAAAGCAAGGCAGTTGTAGTGCGCCCTTGTTGACTGACTAAGACTCAGCTCGCTTTTGCTTTCAGGCTGTTGTCGTTGACTGGAATGTTGCGCCAGCTTTTGTAGAGCGGATGGGCATTTTTCATATGCTCGAAGACTTTCACCATCACAAATAGTGAGGCGAACTTTGCGAGGTAAGCGAGGATGCCACCCGTAAGCATAAGCGGAAGATTGTTGGTGGTTGCTGCCCAGATTGCTGTGCCAACTGCGATTAGTCCGATGACAAGAAGAGCGAGTGCTTTTTGATGATAAGGGGCTGGAACTGGAACAAACATCCGGTTCAGCCACATTCGCTCACCCAATATCGCCTTTTGCAGCCAGGTTTGAGCGCCAATTGCTTTTTTGCCAAAAGGTGGAATGACCCAAACCCATGCAGCAGCTGCAAGTGATAAGGCTAATGCCCAAAACCAACCGAGTACTGGTTGATACCACAAGGGCGCAAGCAGTGCAGGAAGCACAAGGCATCTAACCAAGAGGTTCTTAGGCTTATTCATGCGCGTAAGGGCTGCGCTTTGGGTGTTCAGGTGCCGAACATGTCGAGGATCCCAGCCGCCGATCTTTCGCGGTTGCATTTGTGATAGCTTAGGATCTCCTGCCACGTTGTCCTCCATTCATTCCGTGAGAACAAGCGTGGCGTCGAGCAGACTCACTGCGTGTTCTCTTTATATGCGCACCTTAACATAACTGCCTGGTGCGTCTTCCAAAATTTTTGTGCGGCGTGCGCCCGGTTTGCGTGCTTTTACCTGATTATCATCCTGAGATGTAATCCATTTTTGCCAGTGTGGCCACCATGATCCCGGTGTTTCAGATGCATCTTGCATCCAGTTTTCCAGAGCGCCCTCTGGCTTACTTCCTGTCCAGTACTGGTATTTCTCTTTGGATGGCGGGTTGACGACGCCAGCAATGTGGCCTGAGCCACTCAGAACGTACTCTACGGGACCACCAAAGCATCCGCAGCCTTTAAATACGGATTTTGCAGGTGCAATGTGGTCTTCTTTTGTTGCCAGATTATAGATCGGGATTTGGACATCGCTCAGATCGAGGTTTTGCCCGGCCAGTTCCATTTCGCCTTTCGCAAGTGCATTCTTCTGATAGCAATTGCGCAGGTAGTAGGAGTGGTTGGCTGCCGGCATGCGCGTGCTGTCCGCGTTCCAATAGAGCAGGTCAAACGGGAATGGATCTTTACCGCGCAGGTAATTGTTGACCACATAAGGCCAAATCAAGTCGTTCGAGCGCAGCATGTTAAACGCCGTCGCCATTTTGGAGCCGTCCAGATATCCTTTCTCACCCATGCGATGTTCAAGAATTTCGATCTGCTCTTCGTCCACAAACACCTTCAGGTCGCCTGCATAGGTGAAATCAACCTGAGTGGTCAGGAAGGTCGCAGATGCAATGCGATCTTGCTCTCCGATTTTGGCAAGGTAGGCTAAGGTGGCGGCCAGCAAAGTACCGCCGACGCAGTAGCCAATGGCGTTGACGGTCGTCTGCTGGGTGGTTTTGCGAATTCGTTCCAGAGAGTTGAGAATGCCGTCGCGCATATAGTGCTCAAAGCTTTTTTGAGCTTGTGTTTCATCCGGATTGATCCATGAAACAACAAAGACGGTATGGCCCTGATCGACAGCCCATCTGATGAAGGATTTTTCTTTGTTAAGATCGAGAATGTAGTACTTGTTGATCCAAGGCGGAACAATGAGTAGCGGACGTTTGAGAACTGTTTCTGTCGTTGGTGTGTATTGGATCAGCTGGCAGACATCGTTCTGCTCTACGATCTTCCCGGGAGTGACGGCGACGTTCACGCCAACTTCAAACTTATCGGGGTCAGTCTGGCGGATGCGCAGGTCTCCGTGACCGGCCTTGATGTCTTCAGCGAGTAGCTTCATGCCCTTCACCAGATTGCCGGCGTTGGACGACATGGTCTCGCGCAGTAGCTCCGGGTTGGTGAGGATGAAGTTGGACGGCGACATGGCATTGGAGATTTGCTTTATGTAAAAGCCTGCCTTGTGGCGCGTGTGGTCATCCAGTTCATCGGCGCCTTCTGCAAGCTCTTCAGCCCAGTTGCTCGTCTGCAAGTACATCTGCTTGATGAAGTCGAAGAAGTTATTGTCGTCCCACTGGCTGTCTTTAAAACGCTTGTCAGTGTTGGTGGGGACGACGATTGGATCTCTTTCCTCTCCAGCCATGCGCTGAAGTGTCGAGTTCCAGATATTCATATATCCGGACCAGAGCTTGGTTTGAGCTTCAATGGCGCGGGAAGGGTCCTTCATCCAATAATTGCCGACCTCGGCGAGTGTTTTCACCACTGCGTTGAGTTCTTCGGTACCTCCGGATGCTGCTTCGCCTTTTTCGCGAGGCTCCAGATAGGCTGCCAGAGCCTTGCCGCCGTTTTCGGCGATCTCGGAGAGGTTCTTGGCAAACTCCTCAGGATTATTGAGGATGTACTGCAACATTGGATTGGTGTCTTCACCGGTCATTTGCCTGCTCAGTCCTCGTATCTGGTGTCTGCTTAATACTCGCCAGACCCAATAGTATTTGGTGTGCGTGATTGTTGCTCAAAAATATGCCACATACACTCAAGCGTAATGGGGCAGTGTCGTAGCCTACAAAAACGGCATAATGAGTATATCCCTAAGAATTTTGACAGGCACGTGAAAATCCATGCTGACTGTCTTAGTCCTTAGGTGGATTCTTAGTAGGTATTTAGCAAGTAAAGTGATCTTGCGGAACTGTGAGAAGTTTTGGGTTATTCTTAAGTTTTATGGATGTGTTTAACTCTTGAGGAAAACTCGGAATACTCCGAATTCTAATAGTATTTCTTCTTAATATTTATCGGTTATGGTTTGAGTATATCGTGTTCTGTGTTCAGTAAATAAGATCTGCCCTAGAGTAATAAACTATGTGTTGTTAACAGGGTAATATATGTGGACTACGGATGACGCAACTGCTAAGTGCATTTTTAATAAAGTCATGTGTACTGCTTTTGTGTAGTCGTCAAATCAAACGCGAGGTTCCAGATGTTGCTTAAGTTTCAACGAGTTTGCTGTGCTGTTGTGCTGGCAGGTTTTGTTGGCGGTTGTGCATTTGGCGAATCTTTGACGGTTTACGAGGCAATCGAAAAAGGCAACGGCACAAGGCAGACTGGTGTGGCTGAACTGCCACCAGAAGTTTCCAGCGATTTGCTTTCCCCGGAACAGCGTGCAGCTTCTGAAGCCAATCTGCTGGCGATCTCCTCTGAGAGTAAGCGCAGGGCTGGTCTTGGTGAGAGCTTTGAGTCCAGTACAGAGCAGCTGAAAACGATTGCTGGTGAGCAGGCTGGGCAATCTCAGGATGTGCAGGCGCAATAATCTTTCGCGGCATTTCTCATGTGGCGAGTGCACCTTTAGTTGTGCATTTTGTGTGAAAGCCGTCTAATTTCTCAAGTTGAAATTGTAGATCCCGTTGTTAGCCGCAGAATTCTGCGGCTTTTTCTTTGGATTTAAAGTTTTACATCTTCTTTGAAAACTTTAAAAAAATGTCGGTTTTATCCCTCATGAATGATGCGAAAAATGTTCGCACCTGCTAAAAGGCCGTGGAAACTTGGCTGAAATGAATCGGGACCAAGTTTGAACAGAAATCAAAATATAGCTTGAAACGCTAAACTGAAGAAAGTGAGGCTCGCGTCATGGACGACTTTCACAAGACACGCCGGCTCCCGCCATATGTCTTTGAACAGGTCAATCGTCTGAAAGCCAAAGCGCGAGCGGCAGGCGCCGATATTATCGACATGGGTATGGGCAACCCTGATTTGCCTACTCCGCAACATATTGTCGATAAGCTGGTGGAGACTGTTCAGAACCCGCGCACACATCGCTATTCCGCATCCAAAGGGATTCCGGGATTGCGTAAGGCACAGGCTGGCTATTATGAGCGTCGCTTTGGTGTAAAGCTAAACCCAGATACGCAAGTTGTTGCGACACTGGGGTCCAAGGAAGGGTTTGCCAACATGGCCCAGGCGATTACCGCGCCGGGCGATGTGGTGCTTGTCCCTAATCCATCCTATCCAATTCATGCATTTGGCTTCCTGATGGCAGGTGGTTCACTGCGGTCTATCCCGGCAACTCCGGGTCCTGAGCTGTTTGAAGCTCTGGAGCGGGCCGTTGTTCATTCCATTCCGAAGCCAATTGCAATTATTCTCTGCTTCCCTGCGAACCCAACAGCAAGTGTTGCTGATCTGGACTTCTATCGGGATGTGGTTGCGTTCGCGCGTAAGCACGAAATTTATGTGCTCTCCGATCTGGCGTACTCTGAAATCTACTTTGGTGATGTTCCTCCTCCGAGCATCCTGCAGGTAGAGGGGGCAATGGATATTGCTGTTGAGTTTACCTCTTTGTCCAAAACCTTCTCCATGCCGGGGTGGCGCATGGGCTTTGCAGTTGGTAATGAACGTCTGATTGCGGCTCTTGCTCGCGTGAAGTCCTATCTGGATTATGGTGCGTTCACTCCAATTCAGGTAGCTGCTGCATCTGCGCTGAACGGATCAGACGATTGTATTCGTGAAACACGCGAGATCTATAAGAAGCGCCGTGATGTGTTGATCGATTCTTTTGGACGCGCTGGTTGGGATATTCCTGCACCGGAAGCATCCATGTTTGCCTGGGCTCCAATTCCAGACCAGTTCAAGCATCTAGGGTCTTTGGAGTTCTCCAAGCTGCTTATTGAAAAGGCAGATGTGGCGGTTGCTCCGGGAATCGGCTTTGGTGAACACGGTGAAGGTTTTGTGCGTATCGGTCTGGTTGAAAACGAGCAACGTATCAGGCAGGCCGCACGTGGCATTCGGAAGTTTTTTGAAGACGCGGGCAGCAATTCTGAGGAATTGAGCAAATCGGGCGCTTAGGCGCCCGCCCACCTACAGATACTGGGTATTTATGACTGATATTTTGAAAGTTGGCGTTGCTGGTCTAGGAACCGTCGGTGCTTCGTTGGTGCGTATCCTCGAGGCCAAGGCGAATGTTCTTGCCAATCGATGTGGCCGACCTATCAAAGTAGTGGCTGTGAGTGCTCGCAGCCGCTCTAAAGATCGTGGTGTTAATCTAGATGGATTGACCTGGTTTGAAGATCCCGTTGAACTTGCCAAGTTTGACGGGATTGATGTTTTTGTGGAGTTGATTGGCGGTGAAGACGGTCCTGCTGAGGTGAGTGTTCGCACTGCGCTGGAGACTGGGAAACACGTCGTCACAGCCAACAAAGCGCTCTTGGCGAAACATGCGGTTGCGTTCTCACACCTTGCAGAAGCCAAAGGTGTGAGCCTCAACTATGAGGCCGCTGCTGCTGGTGGTATTCCAATTATCAAGACCATGCGTGAGAGCCTTGCGGGCAATGATGTGTCCCGTGTTTACGGCATCATGAATGGCACTTGTAACTACATCCTCACGCGTATGGAGCAGGAAGGCTTGTCGTTTGCTGAGTGCCTTGCTGATGCGCAGCGCCTTGGTTATGCCGAAGCTGATCCGACCTTTGACATTGAAGGTTTTGATACCGCGCACAAGCTTGCTCTGCTGACCAGCCTTGCGTTTGGCTGTGAAGTGAATGCCGATGCGATCTATGTGGAAGGGATCACTTCCATCACAACAGCTGATATTCGCGCTGCGGATGAGCTGGGTTACCGGATCAAACTGCTGGGTGTTGCTCAGCGTACTGATACAGGGATCGAACAGCGCGTGCATCCAACTATGGTGCCGAAGTCTTCTGCGATTGCCCGTATTGATGGTGTGCTGAACGCTGTTGCTGTTGATGGTGATGCGGTTGGCGAAGTGGTGCTGGTTGGACCGGGTGCAGGTGGTGATGCAACAGCATCCTCTGTGATCTCCGATCTTGTCGATATTGCACGTGATGTTTCTCTGCCGGTGTTTAGTCAGTCTGCGACAACACTTGCAGATTATGTTCCAGCGCGTATGCGAGCGCATGAAGGTGGTTATTACATTCGTCTGGCTGTGTTGGACGTAGCCGGTACTTTCGCCACAATTGCGCGCTGTATGGCGGACAAAGGGATCTCACTTGAGTCTATTGTCCAACGTGGACCGCATTCCAGAAATGATAAGGATGGTGTAAGCGATCCTGCAGCACCGCGAAGTGTTATCCTTATCACGCATGAGACCACTGAACTGGCTGTGCGCGACGCTCTGGATGCGATTGCTGCTGAAAAAGTAACTTCTGGTAAGCCTCAGATGTTACGAATTGAGAACCTGAAATAATACTTCCTCACGTTTAACGTGAAAACAGGACACCCGAGAGGTTTAAATGGCGGATAGTCATCAGGACGCAACTGACGTTCTTGACCGTATTCTGACACTGGAACTTGCACGCGTTACGGAACGTGCTGCTGTATCTGCAGCACGTCTTCGTGGACGGGGCGATGAAAAGGCAGCTGATCAGGCTGCTGTGGACGCAATGCGCCGCGAACTGAACCAGCTGCCAATCGACGGTACTGTCGTGATTGGTGAAGGGGAACGTGATGAAGCGCCAATGCTCTACATTGGCGAAAAGGTCGGCACCAAAGACGGGCCAAAGGTTGATATCGCGCTGGATCCGCTGGAAGGTACCACGATCTGCGCGAAGAACATGCCAAACTCCATCGCTGTTATCGCGCTGGCACCGGAAGGTGGTTTGCTGAACGCACCTGACAGTTACATGGATAAGATCGCGATTGGTCCGGGGTATCCTGAGGGTACTATCGATCTGGATCGTCCAATTCAGGAAAACCTTGCAGCTGTTGCGAAAGCAAAAGGCTGTGACGTTAAAGACGTGACCGTCTGTGTGCTGGACCGTCCGCGTCATGCCAAGCTGATTGACGACATTCGTGCAACCGGTGCTTCCATCTACCTGATTGGTGATGGTGACGTTGCTGGCATCATCTACACCACTGATCCTGAAGAGACCGGTATCGATCTTTATGTTGGTATTGGTGGTGCTCCTGAAGGTGTTCTGGCTGCTGCAGCTCTGCGCTGTATTGGTGGTCAGATGCAGGGCCGTCTTGTGATCACCCGCGAAGAGCAGGTTGAGCGTGCAGGTCGCATGGGTATTGATGATATCAATCGCAAATACACCATGGAAGAAATGGCTGGCGGAGACGTTCTGTTTGCTGCGACCGGTGTGACTACTGGTAACTTCCTGAAGGGTGTGAAGCTAGGCCGTGACAACATCACCACCCACACTGTTGTGATGCGCTCCACGACCGGTACGGTTCGTTTCATTGAAGCGAAGCATACGCAGTTGGAAAAGTTCCATCTGGATTGATTTCGGTCTTTCACCGAGCTAATTGATGAAAGCGGGCGGGTGTAACAAACACTCGTCCGCTTTTGCATTTCTATGAGATATCGGGCAGTTTCTTTCTATGGTTATGACATTGGATGCAACCAGTGCTGAGCGACGTGTCGTTCTTGGTGTCAAAAAGTCCTTGAGCGCACGTGTGTGGCGTGAACGGCTGGATGATCAGGGGCTTTCACAGGCGCTTGCCATTGCACAGAGAACGGAACTGCCTGAAGTGGTGGGACGCGTGCTTGCCGGGCGCAGTGTTCCGCTGGAGGACGCCTCCGGTTTCCTAAACCCTTCCATTAAAGACCTGATGCCTGATCCATCCAAACTGGTGGATATGGACAAAGCCTGCGCGCGCGTTGCCGATGCTTTGCAGGCTGGTGTGAAGATTGCCGTCTTTGGTGACTATGACGTGGATGGGGCCACTTCTTCCGCACTGCTCAAACGTTATCTGATGCTGCTGGGTGTGGAGCCGGACGTCTACATTCCCGATCGTATTATTGATGGTTACGGACCGAACCCGACAGCCATCAATCAGCTGCATGCAGGTGGTGCGCGGCTGCTGATTACCGTGGACTGTGGTTCCACCTCGTTCGAGGCATTTGAAGAAGCCAAGCGGCTTGGGCTTGAGGTGGTGGTTCTGGATCACCACCAGGTGGATGAGAATTTTCCGGAAGTCCATGCGCTGGTGAATGCCAACCGGCAGGATGACTTGTCCGGGCAGGGGCATCTGGCTGCTGTTGGTGTGACTTTCCTGTTTCTGGTCGGGCTCAATCGAGAGCTGCGCCGCCGTGGGGCCTTTGCCCAACGGGCTGAGCCGCGTCTTATGGACCTGCTCGACCTTGTAGCGCTTGGTACCGTCTGTGATGTGGTGCCGTTGAAGGGCCTGAACCGCGCTTATGTGGTGCAGGGGCTTAAAGTGATGGCGCGACGTGAGAACATTGGACTTTCCTGCCTTGCTGACATTTCGCGGTTGAGCGGTAAGCCAACACCGTATCATCTGGGCTACATGCTCGGACCGCGCATCAACGCCGGTGGTCGTATTGGCGATTCTGCTCTTGGCATGAAGCTGCTGTCTTCTGATGACCGGGCTGAAGGGGAGCGTATTGCTGCCACGCTGGAACGGCTCAATCAAGAACGTCAGGCCATGGAAGCTGTGATGCTGGAAGAGGGCGAGGGGCAGGCGTTCCAGAAAATGGAAGGAACTGTTCCTCCTGCCGTGCTTTTGACGGGAGCAGACGGCTGGCATCCGGGTGTTGTTGGGCTCATCGCTTCGCGGTTGAAGGAGCGTTACCGCCGGCCTGCTTTTGCAATGGCGTTTAATGAAAAGGGCTTGGGGACTGGCTCAGGCCGTTCAATCATTGGTGTTGATCTGGGCTCTGCGGTTCGTGCAGCTGTTGAGGCGGGTTTGCTCGTCAAAGGCGGTGGACACGCGATGGCGGCAGGGCTTACCATTGAAAAAGAAAAAGTGCCTGAGTTTGAGGCTTTCCTGACGGAGCAACTGAGTGAAGATGTGGAGCAGGCCTCTGCTGATCATGAACTCACTATTGATGGTGTGCTGACACCTGCTGGCGCGAACCTGAGCCTGCTGGATATACTGGAACAGGCAGGGCCTTATGGGGCCTCGCACGCAGAACCTGTTTTTGCGTTGCCATCTGTGCCGATCAAATTTTCAAAGGTGGTCGGGCAAGGGCATGTGAGTGTGACACTTGGCGGTAATGAGGGAACAAACCTGAAGGCGATTGCTTTTAAAGCGGAAGACCAGCCTCATGGAAAGGCGCTCTTACAAGCACGTGGCAAACCCCTCCATATTGCTGGTAGTTTGAGTGTTGATACGTGGCAGGGGCAGGCGAAACCGTCCTTACGCATTATTGATGTGGCAGACCCAACCAGAGGGCAATACGGCGCATAGGTCCGGGCTTTTTGGATTGCTTCAGCCTGTGTGAGGCGTTTTGTCTTTCCCATCAAAGAGGGCGTGTGCGTGAATATCATCAAGGCGAGTAAACAGCATATTTCGGAAATGAATGAGGTGATCCTCGCAGCGAAAGGCCATTGGGGCTATTCGCAGGAGATGATGGATGTCTGGCTGCCTGATTTGATTGTTGATGAGGTTGTTCTGGTAAGCAGGCATTTCTGGGTCTTGGAAGCTGAAGGCCGGATTGTTGGTGTGTTTTCTATTTCCGTTGATGCAGAGCAACGCTGTGAGCTTGAAGACTTCTGGGTCTCGCCGCAACTGATGGGTAGGGGCGCAGGGCGGATTATGTTTGGCTTCATTCAAAACTGGCTGCAAGATCAGCAGCTTCCAGAGCTGGTGATTGTCTCTGATCCTCATGCCAAAGGGTTTTATGAGCGTATGGGAGCGGAGGAAATTGGGTTTCAGCCTTCCCTTCCAGCAGGGCGGAAATTGCCGGTGATGCGATACGTTTTGGAACCAAGGCCACTAAGGAATGTATGATGGATTTTCGTAGGTATCAAACCGCTGACTATGACGCATGCCTTGAGATCTTTAAGGGAAACGTCCCTAAGTTTTTCATGGAGGCTGAACAGGCGGAATATAGTTTGGACCTGAAAAATCTGGATGATCCGTACTATGTGGCCGAGCAAGATGGGTTGATTGTTGCTGCTGGTGGGTATTGCCTGAATGCCAAAGGAGTGGGGCTTACTTGGGGTATGGTGCGCCGTGAACTACACGGTCAGGGGATTGGCAGGGCACTTGTGCAGTTCAGGCTTGCGCGTATTGCAGAAGACTATCCAGATCAGGCGGTTTACATCGATACCTCGCAGCACACGCGTCCCTTCTATGAGAGAATGGGATTTACCGCTGAATCTGTTGAGACCGATGGTTACGGTCCGGGACTGCACAAGGTGCTGATGAAACGGCCACCTGTTTCACCTTAGCTGTTTGCGGATAATGTCTACTCCGCTGACATTATCTTCGATGCATGAATGGTTTTGAACGTTCTTTGTTGCGGCTATAAGTGGTTTAAAATTCAGAGTTTAAGCTCTTGCTAAGCCTCGCTTCAATCTGAGATAGGCGTTATATATTTTTTGGAAAACACTGGTGACGATGCACATGCAAAAGCAAAAAAAGGAGCTTAGCATGCCCTCGTTATTTTCAAGACTACAGCGCGTTGTGCTGACTGGATTGTGTTCGACTGCCCTTTTCATTTCACCTGTTGTCAGTTCATCTGCTTGCACCAGTTTTGTCGTGACGGCCAAAGATGATGGCCGTGTGTATGGGCGGACGATGGAGTTCGGTTTTGAAACTGAATCGACCGTTTCTCTCATCCCACGTAACTACAAAATCACTAGTGCCGGTACTCTGGAGGATGGCAAAGAGTGGGAAGGGACGAGTTGGACAAGCAAGTATGCCGTAATCGGTATGGATATAAGAGGAGAGCAGACTGCGATTGTTGATGGTGTAAATGAAGCCGGACTTGCAGCTGGCGCTCTCTATTTTCCAGGTTTTGCGAAGTACTCTGAGGCAACGTCAGGTGGAGCAGATGGAGAGCTTGCGCCGATTAACTTCCTGGTTTGGGTGCTATCGCAGTTTGAGACTGTTGAAGAGGTGAAAGAGGCCGTCAAATCAGTCAAGCTGGTCGACATTGAGTTTAAGGCTCTGGGACAGATACCCCCACTCCATTTCACTATTCATGACCGTTCAGGGAAATCTATCGTGATTGAGCCAGTTGATGATGGCTTGAAGATCTATGACAATGAACTGGGTGTCATGACCAACTCACCGCAGTTTGATTGGCACATGACTAACCTGCGCAATTATGTGAACTTAACACCCATCAATACGGCCGCGAAAAAGTTCCCTGAAGGGGAGCTGTCTCCATTGGGTCAAGGTTCGGGGATGCTGGGTGTGCCGGGTGATGTAACTCCGCCATCACGTTTTGTGAGAGTGACCACTTATGTCAACAGTGCCGAGGTCAAAGACACCTCAAAAGAAAACCTGAATGTTGCAGGTCATATTCTGAATAACTTCGATATCCCTAAGGGCTTTGCACGGAACAGCGATAGTGATGCGGACGCAGGAGCTGATGATGGTCCAGACTATACTCAGTGGTCCGTTATGGCTGATCTGAATGAAGCCACATATTACGTGCGTGCATTGAATGCTATGAACTTCAACTCCGTGAGCTTTGATGACTTTGATGTGAATGGCACAGAGGCAACCAGTTTGAAGCCGATGGTGTCAGATCCATTTAGCAATCTGGCAGACTTAGCGAAGTAACCTACGGAGGCTGTTGAGGCAGGTCCTCTGCAGCCTTCTTTCATATTGTGACTTACTTCTGTTTGCTGAAGGTTTTGCAATTTTTGATGGTTATCTTATATGCAGTTGATGCGTGTTTGTGTTTCGCGCAGAATGTGATTTGGAATTGAGATTTAAGGAGCAGCTATGCCGGACAGTGCAAGTGAAGCAGCGCCCGTTGACCAGCCTCGGATTAGACTTGGTCAAGGGCTTGGTCTTGGATTAGCGCTTGGCGGGTTTTGCGGTGTTATCGCCATTTTGACTTCAGCGGCAAGCTCGCATGCGGTCGATAACCAGTATCTTGGTATTATCTCTCAAATCACGATGATGCATGCAGCGGCTTTCGTCGGCTTGGGGGTTGCTCACGGGATTACAGGCTCAAAGGGCATTGCATTTGCCATGCTGTTACTGTTTGCCGGTGTTGGTTTGTTCTGTGGTGATTTGGCTCAGCGCTTGTTTGTCGGTGAGAAGCTGTTTGACTTTGCTGCGCCTACGGGCGGCATGCTGATGATCCTTGGCTGGCTGTTTGTTTTCTTAAGTGGTCTCAATCGGATGATGAGAGGCTAACCTTCTCCTTTTGAGTTCTCATAATAAAGGGCGAACCAACTGGTCCGCCCTTTTTGGTATCTGACTTGGATCTCTGATATTTAATTGACCAGTCCGCGGCCCTTAAGAAGCGGCTCAATGGATGGCAGTTTACCGCGGAAATCCATGTAAGCTTTTGCCGGGTCCTGAGACCCGCCTGCCGCGTAGATGAATTTCTCCAGTTTGGCTGCTGTGTCAGTGTCAAACGCATCGCCTGTTTCTTCAAAAGCTTCAAACGCGTCGGCATCCATCACTTCTGACCAAAGGTAGCTGTAGTAACCCGCAGAGTATCCGTCTCCCGCGAAAGCGTGGAGGAGATGCGGAATGCGGTGACGCATGATGATCTCTTTTGGCATACCTATGCCATTGAGGATCTTCTTTTCCATCTGAGCGGGATCGAGATCGTCAAGCTTATCTTCTTTATGGATCGCCATATCGACAAGGGCAGTGGCGAGGTACTCGACTGTCGCAAAGCCCTGGTTGAAGTTTGCAGCAGCCAGCAGACGTTCCAGCAGTTCTTCCGGAATGACTTCACCGCTCTGGTAGTGGCGGGCATACTTTTTCAAGATTTCCGGTTGATCCAGCCAATGTTCAAAAAGCTGGGATGGCAGCTCCACAAAGTCCCGCGCCACGCTGGTGCCGGAGACAAGTGGGTGCGTTACGTTGGACATGAGGCCGTGCAGGCCGTGGCCAAATTCGTGGAATAGAGTGCGGGCATCATCAAAGGTAAGCAGGGTTGGCTCACCCTCAGGTGCTTTTGAGAAGTTCATCACATTGACGATGATTGGGCGGACGTCACCTTTCAGCTTCTGCTGTGAGCGGAAGGCGCTCATCCATGCGCCGGAGCGTTTTGACGCGCGGGCAAAGTAATCGCCAATGAAGATGCCGAGATGGTTGCCGGTTTTGTCAAAGACTTCAAATACACGCACATCTGGATGATATACGTCTTGCCCCTTCAGCTCTTTGAAGGTGAGGCCGAACAAACGGGTTGCGGTATAAAAGGCCGCTTCGATCATCTGATCCAGCTGGAAGTACGGCTTGATCTCAGCTTCATCAAGATCATGCTTGGCGCTGCGGACCTTCTCTGAGTAATAACGCCAGTCCCACGGAGCAATCTCGATGTTGTCGCCCTCAGATTGCGCCATATCCTGCAGGTCAGCAGCTTCTTCCAGTGCGCGTGCTTTGGCTGGTCCCCAGACATTGGAGAGCAGGTCATCCACTGCACCAGTGTTTTTTGCCATGACATCATCCAGCTTGAATGCTGCAAAGCTCTCGAAGCCAAGGAGTTTGGCTTTCTCATTGCGGAGCTGCACTGTCTCACGGACGATGGCTGAGTTGTTTGTTTCACCGGGATTATCACCGCGGCTTGCCCAGGCATTGAAGGCTTCCTCACGCAAATCGCGGCGTTTGGAGAACTGCAGGAACGGTTCAATAGAAGAGCGGGAGAGGGTGATGGCGTATTTGCCCGGTTCTCCGCGTTCGTCAGCGGCAGCACTTGCGGCTTTTACAAGGAACTCTGGCAAACCTTCCAGATCGCTTTCGTTTTCCAATACAAGTTTGTAGGAGGCTTCATCGGCCAGAACGTTCTGCGCGAAGTTGGTGCCCAGAGTTGCGAGGCGCTCATTGATTTCTGCGATACGGGTTTTGCCATTGGCGTCCAGACCGGCACCAGCACGATGGAAAATTGCGTAATAACGCTCCAGCACACGGTCCTGTTCAGATGTCAGGTTCAGCGTGTCTTTCTTCGCCATCAGCGTTTCAATACGCTTGAAGAGGGTAGGGTTCAAATACTTCTTAGTGCTGTAGGCCGCTAGTTTTGGCGAAACATTGCGCTCAACTTGCTGCAGGGTCTCATTGGTATCTGCAGAGGAAAGGTTAAAGAATACGCTTGCAACCTGCTCCAGAGCGTCTTCGGCCAGCTCCAATGCTGCGATGGTGTTTTTAAAAGTTGGTTCTTCAGAATTTTGAGCAATGCGATTGATGTTGTCTTCGCCTGCCTTAAAGGCCTCTTCAAATGCGCCCTCAAAGTCTTCCGGCTTGATCTGTGCGAACGGGGGAAGTCCAAACGGGGTTTTCCAGTCTTGCAGAAGAACCTTTGCGGTCTCGCTCATATTAAATCTCCGATGAAATTCAAAACACAGGCTGGGCTCGGGTCTGTTTAGGAGGAGAGCCAGACTGCTTTCAATCAAATTGTGGACGCGTATTCCCTCAAGGAGGCAATGCCTCTTCATGGGAATGCGCGCTGGAGATTTGAATATGGGTGTTAATTGCAACTGCGTAAAGGAAGCGGGTTGAAAATTCCCCTAATCAATTATCGACGCAAGGGAAGTTACTGGACTGGGAAGGGCAGCGAGACAGTTGTGAAACCTGTTGCTGTCACTGGTTTTTGAGGGGCAGCGAGTGTCATGACCCAGAAATTCCGGTAGGTGCCGTCTGCTCGGTTTGTGCGCGCTATGCCCATATGGGTGACGTTTTTGTTGAGCAGATTTTTGTTGTGATCGGGAGAGTCTTTCCAGCCTGTCATTGCCGCAGAAATGTTTGCGTAGCCTGCGCCTAGATTTTCTGCGCCTGCAAAGGACTTGTAGCCGTCTGTCTGAGTGCGACTAATGAGGCTGGAGGAGGAATGGCGTCTGGTTTTGAGCGAATCCAGGCGGGCAATGTGATTGGCCATGTCCTGGGAGACTTCGCTGAGGTGCGGGTCCAGTTTGATCGGCGGCAGGGAATGCTTCGCACGCCATGCATTGGTCTGGCGCAATGCTTCGTTTTTGTTGATCGCAATCTGAGACAACTCAACCTTTGAAGTCTCCATACCCAAGCCAGCGCAGCCAGCAAGTGTTCCTGCTAGCAGCAAGGCTGCCGTCGCCTTTAATTCCAAACGCACGTGTGTAATCCCGAAATGCCCGATTAGTTCCTCTCATCTTAAGCGTGAAATTGGGCCGAAACTGTACCGCTCACGAATAATCCACGTAATTCCCAAGCTGATCTTTGATTTTGATTGTTCTTAGAAGGTGCGGTCTTGGTGCTTCAGGTGCTCTTCAGCTTTCCGACCAAGGGTACAGTTTATGGATTTAGGCCCACCGTGCATTTGAGTGGGGAGTTTTGGGGAATGTGTTCCAGATGGTCAGCTGCGTATTGTTCTCAGGGAGCAACAGGCTCTTAGTCTGTGTTTTTTCGGGAGTTTGGAGGGCCTTAGGGCGGTTATGTCTGCGCAAATGAATCTTGCAATGTTTGTGAGTGGCGACGAGGTTGAGAGGTCTGAGCAACAGGCTCTCTGGCTTCGTATGGCAGGGCGCGACTGGTTGGCTCCGATTATTCTTCCGCTTTTATGTTTGTGCTTGTACCTGCCCGGGTTGATGACTGTTCCTCCGCTTGATCGTGATGAACCGAGATTTGCTCAGGCCTCCAAACAAATGATGGAAACAGGCAACTATGTTTCCATTCACTATCAAGAGCTGGCGCGGAATAAAAAGCCGATCGGAATTTACTGGGCGCAAGTGGGTGTTGCCAAGCTATTGGGATATAGAGAGCGAGCGCCGATCTGGGTTTATCGGCTCCCTTCTGTCATTGGCGCAATTGCAGCTGTGTTGCTGACGTATTGGGCTGGGAGAGCATTTTTCCGGGAGCAAGAGGCCTTTTTAGGTGCACTGCTTGTTGGGTTAGCTCTCATTTTAAATGTTGAAGCGCATTTGGCAAAAACGGATGCGGTGCTTTTGGCTTGTGTGATGTTGTCTCAAGGAGCGCTGGCTCGTGTCTGGATGGCACAACAGAGTAAAGCGCTCTGGACATATGCCATGTTTTTTTGGTTTGGGTTGGCGCTGGGCACTCTTATCAAAGGGCCGATTATTCTAATGGTATGCGGCCTAACCATCCTGTCTTTATCGGTTTGGGAAAGGCGTGTTTCGTGGTTGGGGGGATTAGCTCCAATCTCCGGTTTTCTGCTGTTTCTTGCATTGATTACACCATGGCTGGTTGCTATTTACATTGAGACAAATGGTGCCTTCTTCCGGGACGCTCTGGGTGCAGATCTTTGGGGTAAAGTGGGAACAGGGCGAGAGTCCCACGGTGCTCCACCACTCACACACCTCTTAATCAGTTTCGTAATTTTCTGGCCAATCCCATCTTTTCTCCTTGTGATTTTTAAGGGTATTAGGCAAGAATTGAATCAAATTTGTTATAGATTCTTGTTGTGTTGGCTGATCCCGTCGTGGATCATATTTGAATTGGTTTCAACGAAACTGCCTCACTACACATTGCCGATGATGCCAGCACTGGCGTTGCTGGCGGCGGGTGTGTTGACGACTGACAGGGCAAAACAGGCCGGCATTTACTGGCGATACGCCTCTGCGTTTTTATTCCTGTTGGTTCCGCTGGGCATTTTTATTGCTGTTGTTGTTGGACCTTTACTGCTTGATCTCTGGCCGTCTCCTCCCGGTGTTGTGCTGTGTGGGTTGGCTGTCATTGCTGCGTTATCAGCCACTCGTAAACTGATTGCGGGAGAACTCGTCGGGGCATTGCCGACGGTGGGGGCTTCCGCATTGCTGATGTTTGTCGGCTTCTGGGCTTTTTCTGGCCCAGCCCTGTCGACCATCTGGATTTCCAGCCGTCTCGCCGAAGCTGTTGAGCAGCTGCCGGGATGTGAGCGGAAAGAAGTTGCAACAGCAGGTTTTTATGAGCCCAGCTTCGTATTTTTGCAGGGCACGCAAACAAAACTACTTGGCGCAGAAGCTGCAGCGCGTTTTCTGGCGGACGGAAGCCAGAGAACCGGAGTGTCTAAAGGGACCTGCAGAATTGTGCTGGTGGAAGGACGGCAGCTGGATCGGTTTGATGCGGAAGCTCTTCGGTTGGGGATGAAGACTTCGGAAGTATCAACTGTATCTGGCCTGAATATCAATGGCGGTAAAGCATTGCTGATACATATTTTTTCTGCGGGCGGGGCGACGCAATGACTGATAATGGCTCCATAGATACCTTAGAACGTCCAGCTCAGGACGAGGATCAAACAAAAGATAAATTCCGCGAAGCTCAGCCTTTCAAACAGGAAGCGGGTCGTGCAACGCCTTATGGGAAAAGCGATAAGGAAGATGCTCCGCGGGAAGAAGGTTTCACTCCATCAATTGGAGAGCGTCTGATTGAGGCCTTACGAGTTGCTGGCAACAATGCGAGACAGCATATTGGACAAACCTCAGCAATTTTGAAAAACCGAAGAGCGCGGAGCTCTGTTGCAGCCGCTGCTCTCCCTCCACTTTTGAAGCCACAAAATATTGCGGCCTTATTGATTGGGCTATGCGGTCTGGCAATGGTCTTTCTGGACCATAGTAGCCCGATTTGGGCCCGGAAACTGCCTGTTGCCTATCACGATATTTTCGAGGTCATTACAGATGTCGGCAAGTCCGACTGGATCCTGTTCCCGACTGGACTATGGATTCTAGCAATGATTTTTGGCGGCTGGCAGCGCCTCCCGTTTCGTAGAAAGATGGCAGTGTCGTATCTGACGATATACGGGAGTTATCTGTTCTTTGTTGTCGCTGTCAGCGGGTTGCTGGCCATTGTTCTGAAATGGAATATCGGGCGTGCCCGACCAACCTTATTTGATGAAATGGGGCCAATGTACTTCGATTTTTTCGCGTGGGAGGCAAAGCTTTCAAGCCTTCCAAGTGGGCATTCGACAACAGCTGGTGCTCTGATCGTTGCTTTAGCATTGATTGCCCCCAGACTTCGGTGGCTGCTTGCTGTTGTTGGGCTTTGGATTGCTGCCAGTAGAGTGATTGTAGGAGCGCATTATCCTAGTGATGTTGTCGCTGGCATTATCATAGGTGGGGCATTTTCTTATTGCTGTGCCCGTTGGATGGCTCGTCGGCGGATCGGGTTTTCATTTGATAATAAAGGCGGCGTGCAACCGATTATGAACAGTGTCTCTATGGCCTTGTGCTTGAGGTCATGGCGGGCAGCGCGATCTGACAGCTTTTCTCCCGTACAAAAACAATCGGAGACACTCCGGGCTGATTGAGGTTGTTGTCCCTTAGCCTGAACGGAGTTCCGTCTCAGGGTAGGGGTAGCTGGAATGACCAAGAGTGCCGGTGGGAACGAGATCGACGTCAGCGTTGTTATCCCTGCGAAGAATGAGAGAGATAATCTTCCTCCCTTGCTGGATGAGATTGCGGAAGCTCTGAAGGACTACAGATTTGAAGCCATTGTGGTTGATGATGGCTCTACTGACGATAGTCTTGAGGTGTTGCGGCGCTATGCGTTGGAGCACGGCTTTTTGCGGCTGATCCATCACAAACGGTCTGCTGGGCAGAGCTGTTCTGTGCGTACAGGATTATTGCATGCGCGGGGCACGTATGTCGCCACGATCGATGGCGATGGGCAGAATAATCCGATCTATTATCGTGAAATGCTTGAGGCGATGGAGAAGGGTGGTGCGCGTGTTGGTCTTGCTGCCGGGCAAAGACTGGGGCGAAAAGCCAGCCTCTTCAAACGTTATGCTTCTAAAGCGGCTAACAAGCTGCGTGGAGCAATTCTCAAAGACAATACGCGGGACAGCGGGTGTGGGCTCAAATTGTTACGGCGTGATGTGTTTTTGAAGCTGCCGTACTTTGACAGCTGGCATCGTTTTTTGCCGGCCCTTGTGATCCGTGAAGGATATGAGGTGGTCCACGTGGATGTGGTTGACCGTGAGCGTGAGCACGGTGTCTCGAAATATGGGATCTTTGACCGAGCGCTTGTCGGAGTTCTTGATCTGTTTGGTGTGTGGTGGTTGCGCCGACGTCGAAAAGTCATTCCCGAAGTGGTGATGGTGACAGATTCGGATGTGTCTCCTGCGAAGGAGGACCATTGATGTTCTCGGGTTTGTATGACTGGCTTTATGATGTTTTCGTCGCTCAATGGGACTTCTGGGTTCTTTGGGGATTTGTCGCGCAATTCATGTTCATGATGCGTTTTATGATCCAATGGATTGCCTCTGAGCGGGTGGGGCGATCCATTGTCCCAGTGGCTTTCTGGTTCTTCTCAATAGGGGGCGGATCGCTCCTTTTGACTTACGCTATCGTCAAGAAGGATCCGGTTTTTATTGCGGGACAGGGCCTCGGATTGATCATTTATTTCCGAAATCTATGGCTTATCTACAAGGAAAAACGCAAGGACCCGAATTTCTAGGCGATTTATCCGCAATAAATGCAATCTGAATACACGAGTATAGCTGAACGCTATTTGCCCATAGGGAAGATAGACTTCCTTGTGGGATTTTCGTAAAATTGCGTATTATTTGTGCAGTGGGATTGTAAAGGTTAGTGTGAAATACGTATTTTTGAAGAAAATTGCTCAGATTTTGCGGTCAGTTTTTAAGGTTAGTTTTTTCATTGCGCTTGTAGTCTAAGTAATATTTCCTCTCTATTTCAGTATTGTTTGGATTAATTTGTTTGCTGGTGTATAAAGAACTATATTTTGCGATTTTGATTAATGGTTAAAGCGCGTGCAACTGAGATATAAATTGCATAGAAACTTTGCAATCGTTGATGAATAGCACCTCGTAGACTAACTTATTAATAAAAACCTCTTGACGTTTTTAGAGAAATATCATCGAATGCTTAGCGAGGAGTGGTTGAAGCCAATAGGGGGGCTTTAAGGACATGCGCTGACATGTCTGTCTTGGGTGTTTTTCTTAGAGGAGGAAAATAGCCTGCTACTTCCGGTGATGAATTTTAAAATTGGACAAGAAAAAGAGGCTCCAATTCTATGAAAAAAATGATCCTTCCAGTTGCGCTGGGTGCAGCGTTCGCAGCGACTGCTCTGTCTGCAGCATCTGCCGGCACTCTCGAAGACGTGAAAGAGCGCGGTAAGCTGCGCTGCGCGGTTTCCACTGGTCTTGCAGGCTTTTCTTACACCGACGAAAACGGCAAATGGCAGGGCTTTGACGTTGACTATTGCCGTGCAGTAGCTGCTGCTGTTCTTGGTGACCCGGATGCAGTTGATTTCTCACCAACCACTGGTAAGACCCGCTTTACTGCGCTGGCTTCCGGTGAAGTAGACATCCTGTCCCGTAACACCACATGGACATTCTCCCGTGATGCAGACCTGAAGTTCACCTTCCTTGGTGTGAGCTACTACGATGGTCAGGGCTTCATGGTGAAGAAGTCTCTTGGCGTTGCTTCTGCTAAGGAACTGGACGGTGCAACCGTTTGTATCCAGACTGGTACAACGACTGAGCTGAACCTGTCTGACTACTTCTCAGCAAACAACATGTCTTACGAGCCGCTGTCCATTGAGACAAACACTGAAGGTCGTGCAAACTACCTTGCAGACGCTTGTGACGTGTACACCACCGATGCTTCCGGTCTGGCAGCTTCTCGCGCAACTTTCGAGAATGCAGACGACCACATCGTTCTTCCTGAAATCATCTCCAAAGAGCCTCTCGGTCCGCTCGTACGTCATGGCGACGATCAGTGGGCAGACATTGGCCGCTGGGTTCTGAATGCAATGAAGATTGCGGAAGAAAAAGGCATCACAGCTGCAAATGCTGACGATCAGGCTGCAAACTCCAAAGATCCAGAAGTTAAGCGTCTGCTTGGTTCTTCCGGTGAAATGGGTGCATCCCTTGGACTGGGCAATGACTTCGCTCTCGTAGCTATCAAAGCCGTTGGCAACTATGGCGAAATGTTTGAGCGTCACCTCGGCACACAGACCAAAGTTAACCTGGCTCGTGGTTTGAATGCGACATGGACCGAAGGTGGTCTGCAGTACGCACCTCCATTCCGTTGATCTGACCTTGATCTGACAAAAGGGGCGCTGTTGCACGATGACAGCGCCCTTTTTTCTAAGCATAATAAATAAGGCGGGCTACTTATGAGCACTTCAACCGTACCAGCCGATAATAGCTTCCAGTTGTCGCAACTGTGGCGAGATGCTCGATACAGGTCTTATACGATCCAGATTATCGCGCTTATCGTTGCTCTGTCAGTTGTGATGATGCTCATCGGCAATGCTGTCGAGAACCTCGAAGCACTTGGCAAAGATTTCAATTTCGGATTCCTATATGAGCCAGCAGGCTATGACATTGGTCAGATGCTGGTGGAGTATTCCTCCGCTTCAGGACACTGGAAAGCGGCGCTTGTTGGCTTGCTCAACACACTGCTGGTTGCTTTTCTGGCGTGTGTGACTGCAACAATCATCGGCGTTTTTGTCGGTGTTCTGCGTCTCTCCAATAACTGGGTCGTCTCCCGCTTGATGGCGGTTTACATTGAAGGCGTTCGTAACGTACCGCTGCTGCTGCAGATTCTGGCATGGTACGCTGTCTTCATTCATGTGTTTCCAACCCCCAAGCAGGCTGTTAAAGCACCAGTTATTGAAGGGGCGGTTTATGCAACGAACCGTGGTTTCTATGTTCCTGGACTGACCTTTGATGGTGGTTACCAGATTGTTGTTGCAGTTTTGCTCGCTTCCATCGGCGGCATTTTTGTATTCCGTCGTTGGGCGCGTCAGCGTCAGGAAGCAACTGGTCAGATTCTGCCTGTGGGCTACATCAGTCTTGGTATTTTGATTGTGCCAGCCGTTTTGGCTTACTTCGCTTCTGGTATGCCGATTGGTCTTGATTATCCTGTTGCCGGTCGCTTCAATCTGAAGGGCGGCCTCAAAGTTGGTACTCCACTTATCGCTCTGTGGTTTGCGCTTTCCATCTACTCTGCAGCTTTTGTTGCGGAAATTGTCCGCGCAGGCATCATGGCGATCAGTAAAGGGCAGACTGAAGCTGCATATGCTCTTGGCCTTCGTCCGCAACGGACTATGAGCCTTGTTGTTCTGCCGCAGTCTCTGCGCATTATCATTCCACCAATGATCTCCAACTACCTGAACATCACCAAGAACTCATCCTTGGCGATTGCAGTTGGTTACATGGATCTGACTGGCACACTGGGCGGTATTACGCTGAACCAGACGGGCCGTGAGATGGAATGCATGTTGCTTTTGATGGCGACATATTTGTTGATCTCGCTGTCTATTTCAGCCGTCATGAACTTTTATAATGAATCCGTAAAGCTGAAGGGGCGCTAACATGAGTGAAAATAATTTCGCCTTTGTCTCGACCTCTGAAAAGCCTCAGTTGCCACCTCCCCAGGGTACAACTGGTGCAATCGGCTGGGTTCGTGAAAATCTGTTCTCGTCTCCGCTCAACACTATTTTGACACTGCTTTCTATCTTTGCGGTGTATTCAACAGTGCCGGGTGTGGTCAACTGGGCGTTCGTGGACTCTGTCTGGAATGCGAACTCTCTGGATGAATGCCGGGCACTGACAGAAAATGGTGCTTGTTGGGCTGTTATTCGTGAGCGCTATCACCAGTTCCTGTTTGGTTTTTACCCGAGCGAGCTTTACTGGCGCCCTATTTTAGCTTTCGTACTGCTGTTCTTAGCTCTTGTGCCAGCCCTTTGGGATGGTATGCCAAAGCGCGGCACTGCGTTGATGGCTTCAATGGCATACCCATTTGTGGCGTTTTGGCTGATTTGGGGTGGTTTTGGTCTTGAGCCGGTTTCCTCCACCAAACTGGGTGGTTTGCTGCTGACCATGATTATCGGTGTCTCCGGTATTTCGTTCTCGCTTCCTATTGGTATCGTTCTTGCGCTGTCTCGCAGTTCTAACCTGCCTATTGTGAAGTCTCTGGCGGTTATCTTCATCGAGTTCATTCGCGGCGTGCCGTTGATCACCTTGTTGTTTGTTGCGCACGTTCTGCTCAACTACTTCCTGCCAAAGGGTGTGAACTTCGACATCGTGCTGCGTGTTGTCATCATGGTGACCTTCTTTGCCAGTGCTTATATGGCTGAGGTTATCCGTGGTGGTTTGGCTGCGTTGCCAAAGGGGCAGTATGAAGCTGCGGATGCACTGGGCTTGAGTTATTGGCAGAGCATGCGTCTGATTATTCTGCCGCAAGCGCTCAAGATTTCCATCCCAGGTATCGTGAACACCTTTATTGGTTTGTTCAAAGACACCACACTGGTTTTGATTATTGGCCTTATGGATCCTCTCGGATTGGTTGCGCCAACGCTCGCTGACCAACGTTGGAATGGTATTTTTGTGGAACTTTATGCGTTTATCGCGTTCATGTTCTTTATCTTCTGCTTTGCAATGTCCCGATATTCGATGTATTTGGAACGCAAACTGCATACCGGCCATCGCTAGTCGCCTGGCGCAAGCCAAGAGAAACTCGGAGAAATAAAAATGAGTGACGCAAATCTCGCTGATGTTCAGGCGGACCGCTCAAAAATGCAGATTTCGGATACCGATGTGGCTATCGAAATCACAGGCATGAATAAATGGTATGGTGACTTTCATGTTCTGCGCGACATTAACCTGAAGGTTATGCGCGGCGAGCGTATCGTTATCTGTGGTCCATCAGGTTCTGGTAAATCCACGATGATCCGCTGCATCAACCGTCTTGAAGAGCATCAGAAGGGCCAAATCGTCGTTGACGGTATTGAGCTGACGTCTGACCTCAAGAAGATTGATGAGATCCGCCGTGAAGTTGGTATGTGCTTCCAGCACTTCAATCTGTTTCCGCATCTGACCATTTTGGAGAACTGTACGCTGGCTCCAATCTGGGTTCGCAAGATGCCTAAGAAGCAGGCTGAAGAAATTGCGATGCACTACCTTGAGCGCGTGAAGATCCCTGAGCAGGCCAACAAATACCCAGGCCAGCTTTCCGGTGGTCAGCAGCAGCGTGTGGCAATTGCTCGTTCGCTCTGCATGAACCCGAAGGTTATGCTGTTTGATGAGCCGACATCTGCGCTTGACCCTGAGATGATCAAGGAAGTGCTGGACGTAATGATCGGTCTGGCGGAAGAGGGCATGACCATGCTCTGCGTGACCCACGAAATGGGCTTTGCCCGTAAAGTGGCTAACCGCGTGATCTTTATGGATCAGGGCCAGATTGTTGAGCAGAATGAGCCAGAGCCATTCTTCACCAATCCGCAGCATGAACGTACTCAGCTGTTCCTCTCCCAGATCCTCAATCACTGATCTGGACAGAGTTCCCAATTCAAAGCCTCGCTGTTTCAGCGGGGCTTTTTTCTTGTCTGCTATCTGACGTTTTCACAGTTTGACCGCTGCAACGTCTTTCCTTGCAGAGCATGGCTCTCAACAAGGAAAAACAAAATGGCAGACTTTGATCTTTATGCCGGTATCGTCCAGCATTCCCCCAAATCCTGTGGTGCTTATTGTGTGAATGCGGCTCTTGCGCAACTTGGCTTTATGCCCAAGGCAACCGACGTCAATACGCTGAATGCGGCTGATCTCACCAAAGGCTATGATGTCACAACCGATCCTGGACGCATCAATTTATGGCGGCTGAGTCACTTGATTTATCATCGCTTGCAGATTGCTGAGGTGGTGACGACGCAGACTTACAAAGTTTCAGGAAATCTGGAACTTGATCTTACAGCCTCACCAAACCCAACTGCACTTTATAAAGAGAATGATGGGACGCTTGATTTGGAGAACAGTCCCTCGGGCATGGTTGCTGTTGCTAAAACGATTGCCCCGGGTCTGGCAAAGAACATTACTTATTACACTGCATTCGGCAAAGCTCTGTTCAATAACTTCAAGGTTCTGAATGCAGCTGGTGGTTATCTTTTCAATCGTGAAGAAGACTTGATTCAGAACAAGCTTGGCCAGACTGTCACTCAGTCTACAGTGACCAGTATTCCGTTCCAGACCAATCAGGTGAACCTCATCCTGGTGCAGTATGCAGGTACTCATACGATGCACTGGGTTGCTGGTACGCGTCATCTGACGGACACGGACAAGGCCATGATTTATGATCCGGCGACAGGTGATGTTCTTGAAATTGCGACTACTGGCAACTTCAAGCCGCAGACCAGCTCTTCTGCAAAGCCTGCCACAAAGATTGGGCCAAACTCCTATGAGTTCCCCGGTATCTGGATTCGGCTGGGTGCGTAGTATGGTGAATTGACGACTTGGACATTGAGAGGCAAGGCTATTCTAGCCTCTCAATGTCCAAGAAGGTGTGCCTTGGTCTTTTCTCCAGAGACTTCAAGCCGACCGTAGTCTCGCAACAACTTCAGGTTTCTTAGGGTAACGATCCCACGACATTCTGATAAAACGCCCGGCGATATTGCTGGCCAGTTGATTGGCCAGCCGCCGTCATCTTGTTGTTGATTGATGAGAGCCTCCAGATGAAGCTGGAGTTCATCCTTTGTGAAGAATGAGGATGCGGGGCCATTGGGACTTGTGGCAAACCGCAGTGGGGAGAAGACATAGTCCTGTGCATTTGGATCAAAGCAGGTGACTTGTCTCACTAGCTCCCGAAATTCTCGCAAAGGACGTTCCGTCCGTTGAGTATCTGGATGAGCAGCAAGAAAAAACAGAGCATTTTGAATGGAATGAGGGCGTGTTGCGTCGAGTTTGTTCAGCGCATCCCAGCAGAAGCCTTCTGCATGTTTCATCCATTCATGAGAAATGCCATTTCTCCAAAGATAGGAAAGGATCACGGCAGTCGGGTTGATTGAGCTGGGTTGCGGCTCTTTGCACGACCACCAAGGCGCATGTGGAGCAGTTTCAACCGTTGGGTGCGAAAATGGTAAGCCGCCATCAGGGTTTGTGAGTTCAGGAAGCGCGTTGCATATGGACAGGAACTTGCTAGGGGCTGCCCTGACGGTATCTAAGAGTTCCATCGCAATAGCCTGATCAATGGGCTGTGGGTCAGATGTACGTTTGTCTGGTTCCAAACCATAGCCATAAAGGCCATTTTCATGCTGGTAGGCGGTTAATGCTTGCTCAGTCGGTTTTGTTGGCCCTGCTTCAAAGTGAAATGAAAATAGGTGCCTTTCGAGGAGTCTCGCACTGGAGAAAATATAGTCTCGGGCGCGTGCGAAATTTGGAGAAGCCATTATCATTCCAAGTCATTGGTAGGGACGCAGTTCAATATTGCCAAGTATCGTAGGCTATGGTTTGAGAGCACTCAAGACGTCAACAAGGAAGCATTTACAAAGCCTGTGCGCTTCTAACTGCGGCGCGCAGGCCTCTGCGTTGGGCGCCGGGGCTACTCCAGGATTTTAGGAGGAAGTCGCGGATGTCAGCGTGGTGGGCTTTGGTGAATTGGGCTGCTTCCAATGCATCTACGATACGAGAGGTACGGATGCCTTCGTTGGCGGAGTAGGCGATCTGGTCTGGGTGTCTGCGTGCGGTTGCCCGGGTGATGGGCTCGCCGTCCTTGCCCAGAATATCACCTGCTGTGTTGGTTTGCGGAATTGCCATGTGGTGCACGGCGACAACTTCCCAGCGGCTGTTAAAGACGGGGGAGCCAGAACTTCCTTTTTGCGTATCGCCGGAGTACCAGCAAAACATGTGTGCATCAGTTCCATTTTCAATATGCAGAAGGTGGTTGTTATGGACGACCACGGCTTTGTTGCGTCCAAGGGGATGCTGAATGATATTAATCGGATCTCCCTTCTTGATTTTGCCTTGCTTGCGGATGAGGGCGTGCCAGCCATAATGGTCCAGTGGAATGAAGCTTGGGTCTTCGTCCACGACAGCAACGATTGCGATGTCCAGTTCTTCACTTGCCCAGAAAAAGCGGTCTGGTTCTATGGAACAGATTTTTGAGGGCGTCTGGTTGCCGATGCGGTTTGCTTCTGCTCCCAGCTCAAAGAAGTGTTGGCGGGCTTCGTGCTCACTTGGCAAAACATGATGGTTTGTCATGATGAGACCATGGCCGACCAAAAAGCCGGTGCCGAACCTAAGCCCTTCAACATGCTCAATTCTGCCAACTGAACGAGCGGCATAAAGGCCGTATTCAAAGAACTCGATCGGGAGAAGATCGTTGCGCGTGCCGATCAAAGCTTCATTGCCCAGCCTCGAAAGATCTTGCGTATCATCCTCAAAGATTGAGGGCTGTGCGGAGATGGCATGGCCTTCTGACAAGGCAAGTGTTGCCTGTCGTTTTTGGTAGAGCTTCAGACGTTCCCGGCTATCTGTTTCTGCTTGCGTGCCTGCAAGAATTGCGCTGCGCGTCTTATTTAATTCCCCCAGGCGGGATTGCACTCGCTGTGTCGCTTTTTCAAGTAATACGTTGTTTAAACTTTGTAATTTAAGGGTCATGAAAAGTACCTTTAAATTGCTATCTGCATATGGCAAGCTTAATCATAAACTCACCTCTTGTGTAAAGTTTATCTGTAAATCTAGGAGGGGGAATACTATGAAAATTACATATGATGAGTTTTTGAAGCTTGCAAGGGATCCAAACGTTCCTGAGGAACAACTTCTGAAGTACTGTGATGTAGTTGAGCACTCTGGTGCGTTTGACATACAGTTTCGAATAAAGCCTGACATGGTGCAGATGACTGAGGCTGATCAGGAGTTTGAGAATGCTCTTCAGATCGGTAATTGGGCCTCTCGCATACGTCGGTACTGGCGGTTCAAGGATGCGCTCAGGGATCATCCGGAGCGGCCAATGCTGATTTCTGAGGGAGACAGCTGGTTCCAGTTTCCGATCCTGATTGATGACGTCATTGATCATCTCAGCGCACACTTCAACATTTACTCGCTAGACGCTGCTGGGGATACGGCGCAGAACATGGTGTATGGCGCGAACCGGGCGCGGCGGCGTGAGTATCTCTCCGCGCTGCTTGAATACAAAGATCAAGTGTCCGGGTTTCTGTTTTCTGCTGCCGGAAATGATGTCATTGGCGAGGATCCAGATACCGGTGTTGCGGTGCTCTTTGATGTCCTGAAGGACTTTAACGGTGATATCACTGATGTGGAGGGCCACATTGACCGTGCGGTGTTTGATGAGAAACTTGCTTTCCTCAAAGGAGCTTATGAGCGGGTGATCAGCGACATTCGCGGTGTTGCGGAACTGCAGGAGATGCCTGTCTTCGTGCATGGCTACGATTACGTGTTCCCTTACAGATGGGAGGGGGATACGCGCGACCCGCTGCATGCTGCGCAAGATGAGTGGCTGGGTGAACCGCTGTCAGATCGCAATATTCCAAGCGTGCTTGGCCGTAAGATCATCAGTGCAATGCTGGATGAGCTCTATAATATGCTTGATGGGTTGGCTGCGACGGATGAAAACGTCATCGTGGTTGACTGCCGCGGGGCTATGCCAAACCTGACGGACTGGGTGGATGAGATCCACGGCACGTCTGATGGATTTGCGAAGGTGGCGAGCCGGTTTAAGGCCGCTATTGATCAGGCCCTTGTTGCACAAGGTGCTATGACCTGATCAGTCTGGGTGAGTTGAAGCAAGAGCATCGGTTTAGAAGACCGGTGCTCTCTTTGTTTGCTGATGTGCGGTGTGGGTTGTTATGCTTGCGTGTAGGCATCATGCAAGGATTTGCTCGATACCTGCCTTTGCTGTGAGTTCCAGTTCGTCTCGTGAGGTGCCGGAGCGGGCGCGCAGGGACAGGCCGTTCAGCAGGCAACCCAGAAGGTTGCCGGTGATTTCAGCGGTTTGTTTTGGTTGGACTTTCTGATCTTTGATCGCTGTCTCTACGGTTTCGCGCATAGTCTGGTCGATCTTGTCGAGGACCATTTTCAGGACTTCTTTGATTTCTTCATCTGCGCCTGCTTCGGATGGGGCTGTGCAGGTGACGAAGCAGCCCATTGGGCCGCCATCACTCTTTGATGCTTTGGGTCGGTAGATCTCCATGGCCTGCATAAAGACCTTCTCCAGCCCACGTGAGATGTCTGTTTCCGACAGGATGGCTGCTTCGGTGCGTTTGCCCATCATCTCGGCAAAGTGCTCCAGGCACTTGATGTACATGTCTTTCTTGGAGCCGAAAGTTGCGTAGAGGCTCGGGCGATTGATTTTGGTCTCTGCGGAGATCTGATCCAGACTGGTGGCGGAGTAACCGTTTTCCCAGAAAATTCGCTGAATTGTGGTTAGTGCATCGTCTTTGTCAAAGAGGCGCGGGCGCCCTCGTGGTCGTGATGTACTCATTTATGTACTGCTTCGCATAAAAATATTGAGCTCAGAATATTGATGCAATACGGTACATAATTATTTTTGTCTTTGGAAGAGAGAGTGATGTCTGGAACAGCAAAGCAGTGCGGGGCCTCTGCGCAGGTGATGGGGAGCCTGAACTGGGGGATGCGTGAGGGAGCATACAGCAAGGGGCGATTGACGCCTTTGGAGCATCTCAAACTGGTTGGTAATCTGGTACGCACGCAGCTGGTTGAGCTGGGGGATGGCGTGAAAGACCGGATGGGCTTGTTAGCGCCGGTTTCTTCTGAGCTGGAGGCTTTGCTGCCTGCTAATACAGCATTGGTGCGTGATAGCCTGGATTTTGCTGTTGAGACGCATGATACGAGATTGTTGCACCACAGCTGGCGGACTTATCTGTTTGGTGTGTTGCTGGGAGAGTATGCGGGTGTGCCGTTTGATCGGGACCTCTTGTTCTCAGCAGCTATTTTGCATGACAGTGGGCTGATCAACAATCGTGAGATCCATGTGCATGAGTGCTGCTTTGCTATCTCCGGGGCGGAGGTAGCCTGCCATCATTTATCAGCTTGCGGACATGACAGTGATACGGTGCATAAGGTGGGGGATGCGATTGCGCTGCACCTGAATGCCTATGTGTCGGCGCGGGCGCATGGGGGCGAAGCGTATCTGGTCAATCGCGGGGCGATGTGTGATCTGTTTGGGGCAGGGCATCGCCGTCTTGCGAAGTCCAGCGTGGATGAAATCATGCAAAAGCATCCGCGAGAGGGTGTGATTGAGGCGCTGGAGTTTGAAACTGCGGACCATATGAAAGGCACCCGGCCTTATGTGCTGACCAAGCTGACAGGTGGCAAGACGCCGAAGACTGCGTTTGATATCTACGGCGTATAGCGCTGTTCAGAGCACCAGTGAGAGCAGCTTTTGAACTTCAGCGTGCTGCTCTTGCGTGTCTTTATACTCACCGCAGACGCGGCCAATGGCGACGTGGATCATGAACGCACGAACAGAAACTGCTCCCAGTTTTGGATCTATAGGCCGAATAGATTTGTCCTGCTGGCCTCTTTCCACAATACTTTGAAAGAGCGTATCAATGCTGATTGCGACATTGACGAAATTTTCTGCTCTGGTGCCCTTTTCCCAGCCTGCAACGTCAATAAAGATGCGCAGGAATTCTGGTTGATTTTCAAAGTATTCCAGAATTTCCATGAGAGATTGATTCAATAAATCGCGCCCGTTCAAAGGGCTGCTTTTTGCTGCTTCTTGGCACCTATCCACGCAGGTTTTCAGCTCTTTCAAACCGATCTCGGCAAACAGCCCAAGCTTGTCGCCGAAGTGGGCGAATAGTGTGCCCTTGGAAACGTTGGCTTGCTCCGCAATGCTCTCTGTGCTGACCGCATTGAAGTTGCCTTCATTGAACAGGTTCGTTGCTGCCACCAAAATGCGCTGGCGGGTTTCCTGTGCTCGTTTTTGTTTGCCCTGAAGCATGGTTCCCTCAATCTGAATAATATGACTATGGTCAAAAAATAAATTGACTCCAGTCATATTTTGAAAATAAGTTGACCGCAGTCAAATAAATGGAGTTCCCATGACAAACAGGATATTTGTGTTTAGCGGTCATCTCGGAGAGGATCGCTTTGGGCATGCACTTGCTGAAGCTTATGCCGAAGCTGCGCGTCAAGCGGGTGCGGAGGTTCGTGTGATGCACCTGAGCGCCATGACCTTTGAAAGTGCGTTGCTCTCAGGTGATTTCAAAGGAGATCAGGAGCTGGAGCCGGATGTGGCTGCTTTTCAGGAGAACCTGAAATGGTGCAGTCATTGGACGCCTGTTTATCCGTTGTGGTGGGGTGGTATGCCGGGCCAGATGAAAAGTCTGCTGGACCGTGCCTTGCTGCCGGGTGTTGCCTTCAAAATGGTGGAAGGGGAAGAGCTGCCCGTGAAGCTTTTCAAAGGCCGTAGCGCACGTGTGATTATCACCAGTGATACAGCAGCGCATTACTATGACGAGCTTTATGACTGTGCTCATGACAAGGTGATGGGGCGTCAGATACTGGACTTTATCGGGTTTGAAGAGCACAGCTTCAAGATGTTCTCGCCGACGTATCTGGCAAGTGAAGAGGAGCGCGCTGTTTGGATTAAGGAAGCTGCTGAACTTGGTAAGCAAGATGCGCTTGCTTTGCAAAGTGAGCTGGCAGTAGCCTAAAGAAAAGCCCTGTAAGTCAGTGACTTGCAGGGCTTTGTTGCGAATATGATTCTGGTTTAACTCAGGCCGGTTCGCTGATGACTTCAGTCTTAGAGCTTGAGCCCCATTCGGTCCATGAGCCATCGTAAAGCGCGTTTTTGGTGAAGCCCACTTGTTCCAGAGCCAAGGTGATGACAGCTGCTGTCACGCCTGAACCGCAAGAGGTGATCACCGGAGTGGAGGCGTCCACACCAACCTGCGCGAAGATGTTCTGCAGGTCTTCTTTGGAGCGCAGCTTGCCGTCGTTCAACAGCAGGCCAAATGGCAGGTTCAGGGCGCCTGGCATGTGGCCGGCACGTACGCCTTCGCGTGGCTCTGGTGCCAGTCCTTTGAAGCGCTCTGGTGCGCGTGCGTCGAGCACAAGGTGGCTGCTCGTGTCCAGGGCGTCCTGCACCTCATCGAGGTTGCGGACCATGTCGTTGTTCAACATGGCTGTGAAGTGGCGTTCCATGCGGGCAGGCACTTCGTCGGAGACTGGATATCCTTCTTCCTTCCACGCAGGCAAGCCACCGTCCAGCACGAAGACGCTCTTCACCCCAAAGGCACGGAACATCCACCAGACGCGTGCGGCGGAGAAAATGCCCATGCCATCGTAGACAACGATGGTCTGGCCGTCGCCAATGCCCATCTTACGCATTTTGGAAGAGAAAATGTGCGGTTCCGGCATCATGTGCGGAAGCGGGGAATTCTGGTCGGAGACCTCGTCGATGTCCATGAACAGTGCGCCGGGAATATGCTCTTGCTCGTATTCCTTTTTGGCGTCGCGATCCATGGCAGGCAGATACCAGGAAGCATCAATGATCACTACATCAGGAGCATCAAGGTGATCCTTGAGCCAGCTTGTCGAAACAATCGGGTCCTGAGCCATGTTTTAGTCCTCCAACTGGATACGGACGCGTCTGTTCTGACGGCCTTTTTTCTCAATCTTAGTGATTACAGCTTTGCCAATCTGTGCGGTTTGTGACACGTGCGTTCCGCCGCATGGCTGCAAATCAACGTCTTCCCCAATTCTTATCAGTCTTACCCGTCCGCTGCCCATAGGTGGTTTTACACTCATGGTTTTTACAAGGCCAGGATTGGCGGTTAATTCATCGTCAGTGATCCATTCCTGCGTCACGGCATGATCACCAGCAATGAGGTCCTGAAGCTTGCCGGACAGCTCTTCCTTGTCCAGTGCAGCTTCGGGAATATCAAAGTCCAGACGGCCTGTACCATCACTGATCTGGCCACCGGTGACCGGGAAAGGCAGAACAACGGAGAGCAAGTGCAACGCTGTGTGGACACGCATGCGCTTGTAGCGGGTCTCCCAGTCAATGTGGGCGGTGATTTTTGCACCGCTGGTCAGTCCTGCTGGAAGCTCGGTGCCCTCAGTTGGTACATGCACAATCTGGCTGCGGTCTTTAGAATAGACAGCTGTTGCGACCGGAATGCGGGTGCCGTCTTCCAGCTCAAGAGAGCCGCAATCACCCGGCTGGCCACCGCCATTGGGGTAGAAGCAGGTCCGGTCCAGAATGATGCCACCTTCCGGTGTGATTTCACTTACAACCGCTTCGCTGCTGCGCAGGTAAGCCTCTTCTCGGTACAAATGTTCGGTCATGGAATAATCTCAAATGGATTGGAACAGGTGCGCCATGAAATGAATTGGCGCACCTTTTAACTGGTGATCTTAAGCGGTGGAGCGGGCGCTGAGCAGCTTCACAGCGAAAGCTGCCATGATGCCGGCGAAAGAATAGTCAAGGATGCGCATCACCCGTGGTGAGCTGCGCAGGAACTTGGAGACAGCAGAGGCCCCAAACACCATTACCAGACTGCTTGGCACGTTCAGCAGAATGAAGAAGAAACCAAGGAACAGCAGTTTGGAGGTTGCATATGGATCAGACGCGGACACAAACTGTGGGAGGAAGGTTACGAAGAACAGCACAACTTTAGGGTTGAGCAGGTTGATCGTGACAGCCTTAGCCCAGATGGCTCTTGGTGTTTCGCGGGATGCTTCGCCTTCTTCCAATGAAAGGGCTGAGCCGTTGCGCAGGATCTGGAAGGCCAGGTACACCAGATAGAGCGCGCCCACTGTTTTGAGGATCTGGAAGGCGAACTCAGATGCAGCGAGCAGTGCGGAGATGCCAACGGCTGCCAGAAACGCATGGATCATGATGCCGTTTGTTGCGCCGATGATCGCAACCAGTCCCGCTTTGCGACCTTGTGTGAGCGTTTTGCTCATGAAGAAGGTCATGTCCGGTCCAGGAGTAATGGACAGGATGAAGGCAGCAAGGGTAAAGCCCGCCATCACACTTAGTTCAGGCACAAAATACATGTGAAAGGCCCTCTGGGTTATTATTCTCAATTGGCCCTAACGTATTTTACTGCCCCCGCGCAAGTCTACTGAACTGTCCTCATTAAAAACTAAAGTATTGGTGAGAAGAGGCGGGCGGCCTGGGCCAGGACGCGGAAGGCGTAGCGGCGGTTGTTGAGTTCGAGGCGATCTGTTTGTCGGGCGCCTTTGAAATCTTGTTGCAGCATCTCTTCGGTTTTCCTGATCATATTCTGGCCCGTGAACCAGAGGGTGATCTCGAAGTTGATGTTGAAGGAGCGGTTGTCGAAGTTGACTGTGCCGATGCCTGCCAGTTCCTCATCGATGAGGATGACTTTTTCGTGCAGGAAGCCTTCCAGATAACGATAGACCTTGATGCCATGGCTGGCGAGGTTATCTGCATGGGCGTAGCTGGCGAGCCAGACGAGCCAGTGGTCAGCTTTCTCTGGCAGGAGGATGCGCACGTCCACACCGCGCAAAGCGGCTGCGTAGAGGGCTGTGAGGACCTCGATGCCCGGTACAAAGTATGGGCTGACGATCCAGATGCGGTCCTTAGCTCTTGAAATGCTCTCCACGAACGTGATGGCGCAGTCTTCCTGAATGTCCGCCGGGCCTGTTGGCATGACCATGACGCTTTCCCCACCCGTTTGGGAGAAGGTGGAGGGCAGCTCCAGCTGTAATGTCTTGCCCGTTGCAAATTGCCAGTCTTCGCTGAAGGACAGTGTGGCCGCCAGTGCTGCAGGGCCGGTGACTTTGACGTGGGTGTCTCGCCAGTGGCCGAACTCCTTGGACAGCCCCAGATACTCCTCACCGATGTTGTGGCCGCCGATCCAGCAGTGTTTGCTGTCTGTGACCACGACTTTGCGGTGATTGCGATAGTTGAGGCGCATGGGGCCGAGCATGCGCATAAGGCGATGGCGTTTGTTGAAGGCGCTGACACGGACGCCGGCGTCTTGCAGGCGCGTCAGGTACTGGGTGGAAAGAGAGCGGGAGCCGATGTCGTCGTAAAGCAGGCAGACGCGCAGGCCTGCTTTGGCGCGTTCTATCAGGGCGTCGGCCAGCTCCAGTCCAATACTGTCTTCGCGGATGATGAAGAACTGGACGAGGACATGTCTTTCGGCGGTGCGGATGCCTTCAATGATGGAGGCAAACATCTCAGGGCCATCAATGAGCAGATCGCACTGATTGTTTTCTAAGAAAGGCACGGAAGCGACGCGGGTGTGCACGCGCCACTTGTTGCTGGCCGTGTCGTCTACATACGGTGTGTGGCGGTTGAGGACGTCCGCTTCAATTTGGGAGATATCGTCCCGCACCTCGATGTAATCATCCAGCCGTTTCCACGCGAAGATGAAGTAGAGAGGGACCGTTGGCATGGGGATGAAAAACAGGGAGAGCAGCCAGGCAATGCTGCCTTGTGAGGTGCGCGAGTACATGATCTCGCGAATGGCACAAATGACTGCCAATGCGTAGAAAAGTACACTGAAAATTGCGATCAGGGGAAGAAGGCTAAATGAAGATTCCAAGCGTTACAACTCCTGTAAGGCGAGGACCTACTTATAGCTGCGCCAAGAGGATTGGTCAAAACCTCTTGGCGCATTTTGCAAAGACTTCCGTTAACGGCAGTTTACCGTTGTTTGGCGGTGTATAAACTGCCTTGGTAATCGCTTTTTCCCTATCCTTGTCGCGGATTATTCACCCGGTTCAAGGATAGGCACAAGCCTCAGGCAGCTTCAAATGGAATGGCGATTTCGGATTTGCGTTCCATCCACTCAGGGACTGGCAGGCCTTTTTCGCGTAGGAAGGTCGGGTTGAACATCTTGCCCTGATAGCGGGTGCCATAGTCACACAGTATGGTCACGATGGTGTGGCCTGGACCAAGTTCTTTTGCCAGGCGGATTGCACCAGCGACGTTGATGCCGGAGGAGCCGCCAAGGCAGAGGCCTTCGTGTTCCAGAAGTTCGAAGTTGATCAGCAGGCCTTCTTCATCAGAGATGCGATAAGGGATGTCGATCGGTGCATCTTCCAGATTGGCAGTGATGCGGCCCTGACCGATGCCCTCTGAGATAGAGGAGCCTTCAGACTTCAGCTCGCCGTGGGCGTAATAGTTGTACAGCGCTGCGCCGTGTGGGTCTGCAAGGCCGATCTTGATGTTCGGGTTCTTTTCCTTCAGGCCGATGCCGGTGCCTGCAAGCGTGCCGCCGGTGCCGACTGCGCAGATGAAGCCGTCTACCTTGCCGTCGGTCTGCTGCCAGATCTCCTGAGCAGTGGTTTCAATATGGCCCTGACGGTTGGCGGTGTTGTCGAACTGATTGGCCCAGATAGCGCCTTGCGGATGGGTTCTGTTCAGCTCTTCAGCAACGCGCTGCGAGACCTTGATGTAGTTGTTCGGGTTTTTATAGGGAACAGCCGGAACTTCGATCAGCTCAGCGCCTGCAATGCGCAGCATGTCTTTCTTTTCCTGAGACTGGGTCTCCGGAATGACGATCACGGAGCGATAGCCCAGAGCGTTGCCGACCAGCGCAAGGCCGATACCGGTGTTGCCCGCAGTGCCTTCCACAATGATGCCGCCCGGCTTGAGCGTGCCGCGTTTGACAGCGTCGTTGATGATGAAGAGAGCGGCGCGGTCCTTGACAGACTGGCCCGGGTTCATGAACTCGGCTTTGCCGAGGATCTCACAGCCGGTTCGCTCGGAAGGGCCTTTGAGGCGAATAAGTGGAGTGTTGCCGATGGCTTCGATGGCAGAGGCGCGCGTATCCATAGTTTCTCTCAAATAATTCGTATGACCAAAAAATCAGAATGCGGGTGTTTACCCCTTTTGAGACCACGCTACTGCGCTGACCTCACGAGAACAAGAAATGGGCTGCCAAAGGGTGCGTCAGACTAGGATATTATTCTCTTTGCGATTGCGCGTGAGAACAAAATTGCTCACGGGGTGCGTGGCTTTCGAATGAGTACGCTAAATGCGATTTGAGAGAGTATCGATTTGCGCGCAGTCCCGTCTCTGTCAGGACCTGCTTTCCAGCCAGGTGATGGCATCTTTGGTGGCTTTCCAGAGAATCTCACCGTTCTCACCTGCGCGCAGCATGAAGGAGTTATGGACTTCCTTCGGGACAGGCTGCACTTCCAACAGATTTACCTGCGTATCCAGTGCCGGAGCAAAAGCTTCTTTGCGGGTGACCACAAAGCGCTCATCTGTTGGGACGCGGGACTGGTCTTTCTTCAGGCTGGCAGACTGCAGTGCCTTGTTGTGCGTGGCAGGTTGCATCACGGTAACGGCGATGGCCCGGCCATCTGGCAGCAGATGCGTCTCGTTTTGCTGGACCTCGGAATTATAGATGACCTCGCCGTGGTTATCGATCAGTTCGACCCATAGGGTTTTGCGGCCCTCAATTTCCACTTCACCCACCCAGATAGACAGATCGCTCTCTAGCGGATCAGCATAGGGTGTCTTTGAAGGTGGGGCGACGGTGACGGCCAGATAATCTTCTGGCATGGCGTAGGTGTTGCCGTTGTCGGACTTTTCGATGAGCTGGGGCCCTGAGGTTGTCGCAGGAGCGGAGGCGGGTGGTGTTTCTGCGTGCGAAGGCGCGGCCAAGACGAGTGGCGCAGCGATGCAGGCAGCAAGAAACCCTGACCTTGTGAGATGAAACTTCAAGATGTGCGGCAGACCGCACGTCGGCAACAGACTACTCATTGATGGCTCCCTGACTTTCACGCAGCAACTTTCCCAGAGGGGGCGCCTTATTATGTGCACATCAACAGTCATCACTTAGTAGTGACTATGATATTATGCACTAGATATATTAAAGGTATACGCATTTACTTAGAGTATCTATGCCATAATAATTGTATATAAATTATGTTTCGCGTATTTATACTTTCAGGTTATTTAAATGCTATTATGTAAAATTTTCATTGTGTTGATTTGCTATGCGAATTGGATAGATCTGTGATGTAGATCTCAGTTTGTGCATATGGCAAAAAAATCTAGTAATTTTCCGTAGAAGCTAAGCTTTTGAAAGAACAGCGCTTCATTTCGGCCAATTTTGTGTGGGTGCTAAAGATGGTTGGACGTCATTTGGGCTTGTGATTGATATGCACAGCTCTCCCGACTTACGAACTCCCTGAAAATTGAAGGAGCCAATGCTGCGTCAGTGAGTGGCCATGTGCAGGATCAGGGTCAGTTTTAACGCAAAATGGAAGGCATCCGCTTTTGTGCGGAAGAGAGTTCTACCCAAATGGACTTTATGTCTTCGGCCAGCAGCACTTGATAGTGCTCCCAGTTCGCTTCGCGTGAACATGGTTTTCTATCCATTATTTTTCTTGTTTTCTGGATAGACGCGCGCGCACGTTTATTGTGAAGAGAAAGACTGCTTAAGAAGAAGGGGAGGATAAAGAAAAGAGTATGGCTCCCCGGGCCGGATTCGAACCAGCGACCAAGCGGTTAACAGCCGCTTGCTCTACCACTGAGCTACCGGGGATCATACTATGCTTGCCATTGGCGTCGATCGATAAAAGAAGTGGCTCCCCGGGCCGGATTCGAACCAGCGACCAAGCGGTTAACAGCCGCTTGCTCTACCACTGAGCTACCGGGGATCATGACACCCTTGCGAGTTTGCCTCGCCGTTTGCGTGAGGAGGCTTTTACATAGGCATGTTGTGTTTGCCAAGTCGTTTTTTGCGTATTTTTCGATTTGTGGACAGTTTCTCTATTTTTTTATTGAGATATCCAAGGGGGTTAGCCAGAAATCTCCAAAAACCGCGGATTTTGCGGGTTTGATTTTCTGGTGATGTTGGAATCCTCACAAAGACAATTGACAGGGGAGCTGATTGCGCCGCACATTGAAGGCCAGAACTCCAGTTTCTTTTTGTTCCGGCTCAGGCTTTGGAATGACAAGATTAAACGGGAATGCGGTTCCATAAATTATGGAGATAAGCCGCAGCTGCCCCCGCAACTGTGAGCGGTGAGACTATAGCGAAGATCCCACTGGCCTTTAAGGGGCTGGGAAGGGGCTATAGTCGGTTGAGCCGCAAGCCAGGAGACCGGCTGGAGATATGATTTGACATAGGACTGCTGTCGGGTGGACGGCGAGAGGTGCTCATGACGCATATTTTCCTGTCTCCGTGCGAGACAGTTGCTGTACTTTCGTATTCTTTGACTGAAGCCCCGGCTTCTATGCTCTTGCTGGCCAGCTAACAAAGATGGCTGAACAGAGAGGCGACCTTCGTGTTCGCCATTGTCTTGTAACGGGCGGTGCCCGTTCCGGGAAAAGCGCATATGCGGAAAAGCTGGTTATAAGCTGCGGGCGACGCCCGACTTATATTGCGACAGGCCAGGCCTTTGACGGTGAAATGGAGGAACGCATCGCGCATCATAAGGTGCAGCGCGGCGACCTTTGGGACACTGTTGAGGAGCCGTTGGAGCTTGTGCGCGTGCTGAAAACGCACGCCACTGCTGATCGTGCCATCCTCGTTGATTGTCTGACCCTTTGGCTTTCCAACCTCATGCATGCGGAGCGGGACTGGACCGCGGAGCTTGAACAGCTTCGTGAGGTCCTTAGTTCTGCGTCATGCCCCATTGTGTTTGTGGGCAATGAGGTGGGCATGGGTATTGTACCCGAAAACGCCATGGCCCGTGCTTTTAGAGATGAGGCTGGGCGCCTGAACCAGCGTATCGCTGAACTCTGCCATTTTGTGATGTTTGTTGCTGCTGGTCAGCCTTTGCAGCTGAAGCCTGCTGTTTTTCCGGAGATTTCCCTATGACTGTTTCTTTTGCTGCCCCTTCTAAAAAAATCCCTGCTGTCATCATCACTGGTTTTCTGGGTGCTGGAAAAACAACGCTGGTGCGCAACTTGCTGATGAAGGCACAGGACAAGCGCATTGCGCTCATCGTCAACGAGTTTGGCGAGATGGGGTTTGATGGCTCACTGGTCAATGGCTGTGCTGATCCGGATTGCTCTGCTGATGAGGTGGTGGAGCTGGCCAATGGCTGCATCTGCTGCACGGTGGCTGATGATTTTCTGCCAACTATGGAAATGTTGCTGGAGCGCGAGCAGGTGCCAGATGTGGTTGTGATTGAGACCTCTGGTCTTGCCTTGCCGCAGCCGTTGGTGCGTGCGTTCAACTGGCCCTCTGTCAAACCACGTGTGACCGTTGACAGTGTGGTGACTGTGGTGGATGCGCCGGCTGTTGCTGCTGGCAAGGTAGCTTCTGATGAAGAGGCGGTTGCTGCGCAGCGCGCTGCTGATGATGCGCTGGACCATGAAAGCCCGGTGGAAGAGTTGTTTGCTGATCAGCTGACCTGTGCTGACCTTGTTGTGCTTTCCAAAGCTGATCTTTTGACTGAAGCAGAATTGGCGGCTGTCAAGCAGACGATCCGTGGCCGTGTTCGCGATGGGGTTGAGATTGTTTCTGCCTCTCATGGTGAGCTGGCGCTGGATGTTCTGCTTGGGCGGGATGCTGGTGCAGAAGATGATATGGACTTGCGCCTTTCTCACCATGAAGCGCAGCATGCTCACGACCACGACCACGACCACGACCATCATCACGAACATTCTCATGATGATTTTGAGAGCTTTGTTTTGCCGGTTCGCCGCTTTGCCTCCTTAGAAGAGGTTAAGGCTCAGGTGGAAACGGCCATGAAGGTTTCTGGTGTGCTGCGCATTAAGGGCAGTGTGGTGGTGGATGGTAAAACTGCGCCTGTGCTGGTGCAGGCGGTTGGGCCGCGTGTGGAGGCATGGTTTGCGGCTGGCAGTGAAAGCCATTCCAAACTGGTTGTGATTGGCCTTGCGGGACTGGACAAGCACAGTGTGCAGGCTGCGCTCAGTGAATTTGAACTGGTTAAGCGCTGATGCACGTACTTGTCGGACAGTCACGCCGATTGGATGATGGGGAAGAGGCCGTCGATCTTGAGCAAGCGCCTGCGGATGTTGTGTTTTTAAGCGCGGCAGACACGGAGCTTGCCGGGCTTGCGGCGGCACATGCTCAGCATGAGGGATACTCTCTTCGCCTTGCCAGTTTTCTTGCATTGTCACATCCGTATTCTGTTGACCTTTATGTTGAGCAGACCATCCAGGCCTCCAAGCTTGTTGTGGTGCGCCTTTTAGGCGGGGTGGAATATTGGCGTTACGGCGTTGAGCGGCTGGAAGCAGCTGCCCGCGCTGACGGGGTGAAGCTGGCTCTGCTGCCAGGTGACGACAAGTGGGATGAAGAGCTGGCACAACGTTCCACTGTGCCTGTGTCCGTTGCGCAAATGTTGTGGCGGTACCTGATTGAGGGCGGTGCAGAAAACCTCTCAGGCGCTTTGCTTTATGCGGCGCAGATTGCTGAGCTTCCTGCCCAGACCCCAGCGGAGCCGATGGCGTTGCCGCGGGCCGGTTTGATGTTGCAGGGGCATGCACTTCCTACTCTGGAGGATGTGCGGGCCAGTTGGAAAGATCCGAGCCGCCCCGTTGCTGCTGTTGTGTTTTATCGAGCGCTTTACCAAAGCGGCGCAATCGAGCCAGTACAAGCATTATGCCATCAGCTTGAGGCGCAGGGGATAAACCCGCTGGTGCTTTATGTGGCGAGCCTGAAGCAGGCGGAATGCGCTGCCGTTGTTTCCAGTGTGTTTGAGGCATGCCCGCCAGACGTGGTTTTGAACGCCACAGCCTTTGCTTTGTCGACGGCTGGCACTGTTCATTCCAGCACAGTGCTCGACAAGCAAGGTGCATGTGTTCTGCAGATTGTACTGTCGTCCTCCTCGGAAGAAGGCTGGGCAGAGAGTGATCAGGGCTTATCCCCGCGCGATCTTGCCATGCATGTGGTGCTTCCTGAAATTGATGGCCGGCTTTTGACGCGGGCGATCTCGTTTAAGGAAGAGGGGGACCGTGATGTCAGGACACAATGTTCACTTGTTCGGTTTGTACCAAAACGTGACCGTGTTGAGTTTGTGGCAGCCTTGGCAGCCAATTGGGCGCGTTTGAGACATAAAAACGCAATTGAACGCAAAGTTGGCATAGTGCTCGCAAACTATCCCAACAAGGATGGGCGTATAGCAAACGGGGTTGGGCTGGATACGCCTGCCTCTTGCACGCACCTTCTTTCTACTATGAAAACAGCAGGTTATGGGATTGCTGAGAATGCGCCGGAAGCTTCCGAGGCGTTGATAGACGACCTGCTGGCTGGGCCAACCAACGCACTTAGCAACGCAAACCAACGCAAAGGCGGGGAAGTGTTTGCGCTTGCTCGCTATAAGCAGTTGTTTTCTCAGCTTCCTCTCGCTGTGCGCGAGGGGATTGAGGAACGTTGGGGTGCGCCGGAGGAGGATCCGCATATTGTGGATGGCTCTTTCCAGCTGGCGCTGAAGACCTATGGCAATGTCACTGTCGGTATTCAGCCCGCACGCGGCTATAACATTGATCCTAAAGAAACTTATCACGATCCTGCTCTTGTTCCACCGCATCATTACCTTGCCTGGTACATGTGGCTGCGCGACAGCTTTGAGGCGGACGCACTTATCCACCTTGGCAAACACGGCAATCTGGAATGGCTTCCGGGAAAAGCATTAGCCTTATCAGAGGCTTGCTATCCAGAGGCTGTGATAGGGCCTGTGCCTAATATCTATCCTTTCATCGTCAACGACCCGGGAGAAGGATCGCAGGCGAAACGGCGGTTATCCTCGGTGATCATTGATCATCTTACCCCTCCGCTGGCCCGCGCCGAGAGCCACGGCTCCGCGCTGGAACTGGAGGCATTGCTGGATGAATATTACATTGCTGCCGGTGTGGATCATCGTCGCCTGAAAGCGCTTGGAAAAGAGATACTTGGCGTTGCTGCACGAGAAGGCATGGACAAGGATATCGGCCTGACATCCGAGATGGACGAGGATACGCGTCTGGCGCGGCTTGATGCTTATTTATGCGATCTGAAAGAGCTGCAAATTCGCGATGGGTTGCACATTCTGGGGCAGTCGCCAACAGGAGAGCAGCGGGCCGAGCTGCTGGTGGCTTTGCTGCGCGTGCCTCGTGGCGAAAAGCCTCACGAGAACAGCTTGTTACGCGCACTTGCTGAGGATTTGAATCTGGTGGAGTTTGACCCGCTGGACTGTGCCTTTGAGCTGGCGTGGGTTGGAGAACGGCCTGAGCTTTTGCAAGAGCTTGTTGACGCGCCGTGGCGGAGCTGCGGGGATACGGTTGAGCGGTTGGAAGCGCTCGCGCTGGCGTATGTTTCTGGTGAACTGACGGTTCCGGCTGTGTTTACAGCGACTTCTGCCGTGTTGGAGGCACTGGAGCAAGACATCGCGCAGTCAGTGGATGCCTCTGGAGTGGCTGAAGTTGAGGGGGTGTTATCCTCCTTGGCCGGGCAGTTTGTCCCCGCTGGACCATCGGGTGCGCCGTCTCGTGGTCGCCCTGATGTGCTTCCAACCGGGCGTAACTTTTATTCTGTTGACGTTCGTTCCGTTCCGACAAAGGTCGCTTGGAAGCTGGGTGAGAGAAGCGCTAGCGCGTTGATTATGCGGCATTTTCAGGAGCACGGTGAGTGGCTGCAAAGCATCGCCATGAGCTGCTGGGGAACCGCAAATATGCGCACTGGTGGTGATGATATCGCACAAGCGCTGGCCCTGATTGGAGCTCGTCCGGTTTGGGAAGACACCTCTGGCCGCGTTACCGGATTTGAGATCGTTCCACTTTCCGAGCTCCAACGCCCCCGCGTTGACGTAACCCTCAGAATTTCTGGCTTTTTTCGCGATGCATTCCCACAACTCATACATTTGTTCGACGCCGCTGTTGCTGCTATCTGCGACCTTGATGAGCCAGATGATGCCAACCCACTGGCGGCGCAGTACCAAACTGAGCTTGGGGAATTACTGGCCAAGGGTGTTGAAGAAGGACAGGCGCGAAAACGGTCCTCCAGCCGGATTTTCGGCAGTAAGCCAGGAGCTTACGGCGCTGGCCTGCAGGCTTTAATCGACGAGAAGCTGTGGGATAAGCGCGCCGACTTTGCGGAGAGTTTTCTTGAATGGGGCAGTTACGCCTATGGCCGTTCGCAAGAGGGCGAGCAAGCCAAGGACGATCTGGTAACCCGTCTCACTCAAGCAGATGCTGTTGTGCACAATCAGGACAATAGAGAACACGATCTCCTTGATTCTGATGACTATTATCAGTTCGAGGGCGGTCTTGCTGCCACTATTGAAACGCTCAAGGGGGATGCGCCGCACATCTACCATAACGACCACTCTCGCCCCGAACGCCCTGTCATTCGCAGTCTTTCTGAGGAAATCGGGCGGGTTGTCAGGGGTAGAGCTGCCAATCCAAAATGGATCGCAGGTGTCATGCGCCACGGGTATAAAGGTGCTTTTGAGATGGCAGCGACAGTTGACTATCTCTTTGCTTTTGGGGCGACGACCAATGCTGTTTCGCACCATCATTTTGATCAGCTCTATGATGCATATCTTTATGATGATGAGGTGCGAGACTTTATTGCAGAAAAGAATTCTGCGGCGCTTTTGGAAATGACTGAGCGATTTTTAGAGATCATTCAACGAGATATGTGGGTACCGAAACGAAACAGTGCCTATGATGACTTAATGGAGCTGCGACGCGCGCTCATGGATGGAGGGGAATAAGAATGGTAACCAAGGCTGACATGAGTGAAGAAGATCTGGACGCACGCCACGCTGAAAAAATGCGCAAAAAGAAGGCTGCTCGCGATAAGATCATGGCGACTAAGACCATTGAGAAGGGGTTGCTGATTGTCCACACGGGCAAGGGGAAAGGCAAATCCACCGCTGGTTTCGGCATGATCTTCCGCAGTCTTGGTCATGGTCACAAGGTAGCTGTTGTTCAGTTCGTGAAAGGTCGCCTGGAGACCGGCGAACGCATGGCATTGGATCGTTTCTCTGATCTCGTCACAATCAAACGCATGGGCGAGGGCTTTACCTGGGAAACGCAGGATCGCCAGCGGGATATTACAGCTGCGCACGCCGCCTGGGATGCAGCAAAGGAGTTGATCAGCTCTCGAGAACATAAGATGATTTTGCTGGATGAGCTGAACATCGTGCTGCGTTATGAATACATTCCGCTTGAGGATGTCGTGTCCTTCCTACGGGATGAAAAACCTGATGATGTTCATGTGGTTATCACGGGCCGCAATGCAAAAGACGAGCTGATTGAGATTGCGGATCTTGTGACTGAGATGGGGCAGATCAAGCATCCGTTCCGCTCTGGTGTGAAGCCTCAGGAAGGCATTGAGTTTTAAGTTGTGACGTCCTCCGTTTCGCAGAAAAGAAAACCAGCTCTGATGATACAGGGCACAGGTTCCAACGTTGGCAAGAGCGTGCTGGTCGCCGGACTGGCACGCGCTTTCACGCGCCGTGGTCTTTCCGTTCAGCCATTCAAGCCGCAGAACATGTCCAACAATGCTGCTGTTACCGCTGATGGTGGCGAGATCGGGCGAGCTCAGGCCTTGCAGGCACGCGGTGCAAAAGTTGCGTTGAGTGTGCATATGAACCCTGTTCTGTTGAAGCCTGAAAGCGATAGCGGGTCTCAGGTGATTGTGCAGGGTAAGCGGTTTGGTACGTTGCGCGGGGCGGAGTTTGGTCGGCAAAAAGGCACGCTTATCCAGTATGTTATGGAGAGTTTTGCCGAAGTTGAGTCAAATGCTGATCTGGTTCTCGTTGAGGGAGCTGGCTCGCCGGCTGAGATCAACCTGCGCTCTGGTGACATTGCCAATATGGGCTTTGCCGAGGCTGCGGATGTTCCGGTTGTGTTGTGTGGTGATATTGATCGCGGCGGTGTCATTGCCTCGCTGGTTGGTACTCATGCAGTGCTGGAGAGCGAAGAAGTCAAACGCATAAAGTCGTTTTTAATCAATAAGTTTAGGGGTGAACCCTCACTGTTTGATTCAGGTGTAACGGCTATTGAAGAAAAGACCGGTTGGCCGTGTAACGGTGTGGTGCCGTGGTTTGCGCAGGTGATGGACCTGCCTGCAGAAGACGCGCTGGACCTATCTGAGAGTACCTGTCGCGGTAAGTTGAAGGTTGTGGTTCCAGTCATCAGCCGGATTGCGAATTTTGATGATCTTGATCCGCTGCGTATGGAAGCCGATGTTTCGCTGGAGTTCGTTCTGCCAGGAGAGGTGCTGCCAGCTGATGCGGATGTGGTTTTGCTGCCGGGTACCAAGTCCACCATCGCAGATCTCGCGTTCTTCCGCGCACAAGGTTGGGACGTTGATCTGTACGGGCACGTTCGCCGAGGTGGGCAGGTGCTTGGTATTTGTGGTGGCTATCAAATGCTTGGCAAAACCATTGCTGATCCTGAAGGCGTTGAAGGCGAGACTGGCATTGTTGAAGGGCTTGGCTTGCTGGATGTTGAAACCGTGCTGACGCCTCATAAGGAAACCACTGAAAAGACTGGGCTGCATGTTCCCAGCAGTGAGAGCGTGACGGGCTATGAGATCCATGTAGGGCGAACCTCTGGCCCGGATTGTGATCGTCCATTTGTTGATCTTGGAGATCATGTCGATGGGGCGATCTCCCGAGACGGCCAGATTTCAGGATGTTACATGCATGGCATCTTTGGCTCAGATGCGTTTCGTGCGGCATTCCTAAAAGGGTTTGGAGCTGTTTCTCAATTGGGATACGAGCATCGCGTGGAACGGGCGCTGGATGCGCTGGCTGATCATCTGGAGCAGCATCTGGATTTGGACGCGCTTTGGGAAATTGCTCAGTCGCGAGTATCAGATAACTAATATTGCTGTGATCAGGAGTGCTAGGAGCGCGCTGGAAATTGCCATCAGTTTCAGTGCACCGTCAATGTCGTCTGCATCAGCGATTTTGCGTCCTTCTGCGTTCATGAAAGGATCTTCAACGCGGTACTCAGCATACTGGCGTGGGCCTGCAAGGGCTATTCCGAGTGCGCCTGCCATAGCTGCCTCGGGCCAGCCTGCATTGGGGGAGCGGTGGTTTTTTGCTTCTCTGAGGATGGTGCTGAGTGCTGTTTTATAGGCTCGGCCGGAAACGAGTGCGGCAAGTACGATCAATAGACCGGACAAGCGAGAGGCTGGTAAATTGATCAGGTCGTCAAATCGTGCGGAGGCCCAACCAAAGTCTTCATAGGCTTCGTTTTTGTGGCCAATCATGCTGTCAGCGGTGTTAACGGCTTTGTAGATGAACAGCCCAGGCAAGCCCAATATGACAAACCAGAAGATGGGTGCAACTACACCGTCTGAGAAATTCTCTGAGCACGATTCAATGGCTGCTCTACTGACGCCTGCTTCATCCAAATACTCCGGATTGCGGCCAACGATCATGGAGACTTGCTTGCGGGCCTCAGTAAGGCCGCAGTTTCTCAGGGCATCGCGTACTCTTGCGACATGCTGGTAGAGGCTTTTTTGTGCAATCAAGGTCATGCCGATCAGTGCGACCAGAATGCCACCAAATGGCAGGAAATCGAGCAGATACTGGAGTGCCAGTCCAGCAAAGCCAGTGCTGCTGATCAATAAGACAAGCGTTAGAATGCCATTGGTTTTGCGAGCTGAACGCTGGTACTCGGCTTTGTTGTAGTTGTGATCCATGTAGGAGATCAGCTTGCCAATCAAAGTGACTGGATGCGGCAGTCTGGACCACAGCCAGTTTGGGTCGCCAATGATGGCATCCAGAATAATGGCAAGTAGTACGACCCAGAGTGTGTTTTCAAAGAGCAGCATGATTTTCAACCGATCGCACTACACTTTCGAAAGTTTGCGTAAATCGCTTTCGGGCGGCTTGAGATGCAGGCAATCCAAGGCGCAACCAGGTTTTGCGGTAATCGAACACACGTGTCCAAATTTTCTCTTTCGCCAGCGCTGTATGGAGCTGGTGAGCAGAAGGGTGGTCAATCAACAGATAGAGATTGGTGTGGCCTATGACTGATATACCTCGCTCCTGAAATGTAGCCCTGAAGATGTCCATCTCCGTCTTCAAAAACGCCCGCATTTCGTCTTGCCAGTTCATATCCGACAGAGCGGCGCAGCCAATATCCAGTGCAGGGCCGGAGACCGCCCAGCTGCCCAACTGGTTCTGTAGTTTCGTTGTGATCGCTTTGGGACCAACAAGGAAGCCGAGGCGCAAGCCTGCAAGGCCGTAGAACTTGCCAAAGCTGCGCAAAACCAGAATTGGGAAGTCATCAAGATCTGGGATGATTGAGGCTTCTGGATATAAATCCATGTAAGCTTCGTCGATGATAAGATAGCCGCCGATTTCTTTTCTTTTAGCTGCCAGATCCAGCAGTTCTGTTTTTGAAAAGAGATAGCCATCCGGATTGTTTGGGTTCACGAGCAAGAGGTGATCTGTCGTGGCGGTAAAGGCTTCTTGAGCGGAAACACACTGGACGGCCGCACCTGCGGTCCTCCAGCTTTCTTCGTGGGAAGCATAAGTTGGGCTGACGATTGCGATTGAGGAGCTGGGGCTCAGTAAATGCGGTAGTGCGGTGATGATTGCCTGTGTGCCGGGTGTCGCGGTGATGCCTGAGTGCGGCGCGACTTGGTAAGCTTTTCGCGCAGCTGTAATCAGCGCGGTTTCTGCTCTTTCGCTTGGCAGCTCGGCTAGTCCGCGGAATGTGATATGTTCTGCGGCCGGGTAGGCAACAGGGTTGATGCCGGTGGAAAGGTCCATCCAGTCACAGACTTCGCCGCCAAATTCAGCAATTGCCTTTGAAAGATCGCCACCATGTTGCATTGGTCTAACCCCGCTTTAAAACTTGATCCTGTTTTAGCGGGGCGGCCCTGTGATTACCATGTAATGCAGCGGTATTCTGTGTGTTTCAACAGATGTTCGGGGCAGTATATGCGACCGGTTCATACCCTTTGACGCGATTGACCTTGTCAATGTCTCCGCCAGCCCATTCCAGCACCTTAGGGTCCATTGTTTTGAACCACAGTGAAGGGATAGCCGCCAGAGCAAAACAACCGGGATATCCGCTCGGAAGGCAGGGTAAGTCTGGGAAGTTTCGCAAGGTTTGATAAGGGCGTAGAGGATTGGCGTGATGGTCTGAATGGCGCTGCAGGTGGAACGTGCTCAGGTTTGAGAAGATGTGATTGGTGTTCCATGAATGGCGCGGCTGACAGCGCTCGTATTTACCATTCTTGTCCTTCTGGCGCAGCAGGCCATAATGCTCCACATAGTTTGCCTGCGTCAGGCCATACCATGCGACCACGCTTTGAATAGCCAGCAACAACAGAACCTTCCAGCCGAACAGAGCAGTGCAAATGGCAAATACAATCAATGTGATGGCATAGCCTTGTAAAATATCGTTCTTCACCGAGAAAGTGTTGAGGCCTTTCTTGCGCAAACGCTCTTTTTCGTTTTGCCAGCCTCTGACGAAGGCACCGGGGATTTCGCGCCAAGCGAAGGCGTAGATGCTTTCTCCCATGCGGGAGCTGGCTGGATCGTCTGGGGTCGCCACATGCACGTGATGACCGCGATTGTGCTCAATGCAAAAGTGACCGTAACCGACAACTGCGAGCGCAAATTTAGCCAGCAACTGATCTGTCTTGTTGGTTTTGTGGCCGAGTTCATGGGCAAGCATGATGGTGCCAGAGCCAAACAGGCCCTTGCCAAAGGCAAACAAAGCAATCAGCCAGAGAGGCAGGTCATAGGTGCCAACAAGCCAGACACCGGCAAAGAGGTTGATCCAGGCATATGGTACGAGCCAGCGCACGAGCCGACTGTAATAGGGGTCTTCTGCCATTTGAACCAGCACATCATCGGGCGGATTATACGGGTCTTCGCCAATCAGAGCGTCCAGGCCGGGAATGACGATGAAGAAGTAAACGAGGGGAATGAACAGAGTTGCTGTGACGTGCGTGTAGGCATAAAGCGCGACTGTGATGAGTGTGACGCTGCTGCTGGCATAAGCAATCAGCCAGTAATATCGCTTTGCGTCCCTGAACGTTTTGAAGGTGCCCGTCTCATCTTGCGTTTTGAAAACCATTGCTCCCTCCCAGATGCTTGGTTTACCTAAGGGTAATCTAGCAGCTATTTAGGTCAAGTGAAACTCTGTTGTTTCGGGGTGTTTGTTCTGCATGCAACAACAAAGGGCAGCTCATTAGGCGGGTTCTTTTTCGGTTTCGGGTGCGAGGATGCCTTCCATCGGTAAGGTCTTGACCCATGTTTTGTAGCGTTTTTCCAGCTCGTCGTAGTTCTCTTCACACCCAGTTCTGAAATCGGGGAAACTGGGACCGCGTGTCCATGCGCCTCGTTCTGATCCCTTCAGCATCCAGCCGTTGCCGGAATGAAGGAAAAGCGTTGTGCTGAGGTTGAGGGCCTTGAACAGTTTGCGCGTAACCACGCCATGCTTTTGCAGTAGAATGTCAAGCTTGATGGCTTTGATTTTCCACGGTGTCAGCTTGATGGGAGAGGGCTTGCCGGCTTCAACAACTGGAATGATTTCAGGAAGTTCCAACCGTTCGATGGGATAAAACTCTTTAAAATTTCCTGCTGGAGACGCGCGATCTGGATTGGGGAGTTTAGGCCGGTACCAGCTGACCGTGCTTGGGCTTTTGGAGGTTTCGCTCTCAACCTCGATGATCTGTAGAGACAGGATGTTGCAAACCGGTTGAAAATCGAGATTGGAGCCCTTTGGGATCAGGATTGCTCGGCAATCTGGTCCCGGTTTGTCACTCTGATAGGCGGTTTCTGCTGATTGAGAGATGACTTTTGCATTGAGGCGCAACTTGGCCTCGATGCCAACCTGAAAGCCATCTTTTGTTCTGACAAGCAGAATATCCCAGTTGCCCCACTCAGGATAAGCGACCCACTCTTTTGGAAGCTTATTGATGAAATGAGTGCACATGTGGCTTTCGGAGGCAAACTCTGCTTTGCGGCGTCTCTTCTTACGGCGTGTAGGAGGTGAGCGTTTGGTCGGTTGATCAAGTGTATCGCTCATGGAAAGTTGCCCTTTAAATCCTCAGTGCTGCAATAGCCTGCCCAATGAGTTTAATTGGCAAATGACTACAGGAATACGTAGAGTGTCTGTTACTGCACAGGTTCTGGCGATTTTTGCCAGAAGAGTAGGGGCTGGTGTGTTGCGAATTTTTAAAAGCCCTATTTGGGCTCTTGATGCCTTGATGGGGCAAAAGTCATTTAAGAAGAATCCGATTATTGGAAGTCGTTGGTTAAATGAGCGTGGGTTTTATCTGAAGCGTGTGGCGTGGGCCGAGAAGATGGCTGATCTGCGTCGTCGTCAGATGGTTCACTTTCTGCCAGATGAAGATAAAGCGTTTTTTCATCGCAATGGATATGTGGTGAAAGAGAATTTTCTCTCCAAGGACGTTTTTGCGCAAATTCAGGATGAGATTGCAACGAAATCGTTTGCAGCAAGCGAAATGCGGCAAGGGAAAACGGTGACACGTTTCATCGGTTTGCCACCTTCAGTGCTGAAAGACTTGCCCGGCCTGAGCAGGGCGGTGCATGATCCGTTTTTGCAAAATGCCATGCGCTATGTGGGGTCATACAATGCGGATCCCATTATGTTTTTGCATGCTGTTTTGTGGGATTTGGACAAGAAGAAGAAAGACCCGCAGACTGATTTTCACATCGATACGTTCCATGCCACATCTAAAGCTTGGCTGTTTTTGCGTGATGTGGATGTTGCCGATGGGCCTTTTCATTATGTGCCGGGGTCTCATCGTTATACACCGGAACGGACTGCCTGGGAGTTTGAGCAGAGTTTGAATGCAGTTCAACATCCCGATGGTATGCATGCAGCGGGCTCATTTCGTGCAAGCGAGGATGATATCTTAAAGTTGGGGTATGGTGAGCCTATCAGTTTTGATGTGCCTGCAAACTCACTGGTGATTGCTGATACGCATGGGTTCCATCGCCGTGGGATTGCAACGCGTCCGGGTGTTCGTATTGGACTGTTCGCAGATTTGCGCCGTTCGCCTTACTTTCCGTGGTCTGGGTTAGACCTGCGCTCGTTGCCGGGCGTGAAGGGGCGGCAGTCAGAGATTTATACTGGCTATCTGAATTTCAGGAGTAAGCTGACAGGCAAACCGAGCCATCATCGGGAGGTTGGCCGCGTAAAAGTAGACGCGCCTCCGGTGTTGTAAAAGGTGAGGCATGACTGATCGCAAGACGCAATTCTTCTGCGCCTGAGATAGGCAATAACTAATAATATCAATGGGGGAGAAGAAAAATGGAGGCCTCTGCCGGAATCGAACCGGCGTACACGGATTTGCAATCCGCTGCGTCACCACTCCGCCAAGAGGCCCCGCTGTGGTGTGAGGGGCTTTTCTGATATTTGGGGCGGATAGTCAAGCGGGCAAATTCACTTTCCACGATCACTCTTGTGTAAAACACCGAAATCTATGGGGTTTACCTAAGTGAGTACGTTTCTGGGGGGGGAGCCCCATCTTGTCTCGAGCTTGGTGAAAAAGCTCATATTTGTACCGCAAAGTTCAAAAATAGAAAAACAACAGAGGGTACTGTTTATTTTTACGGATCTGGCAGCTTGTGTTTGTGGTGCATGAGCGATATTTCTCAGCCAAAGAATCTTGCGAGACAGTGAGGACAGGATGGTCAACTTCGCGGAACAAAGAACACTGATGGTCGACAATCAGCTGCGGACCAATGATATTACAGACCTGCGCATTATTGGTGCTATGGGCAAGGTGCCTCGCGAAAAGTTCGTTCCGGAAAACCTGCAGGAGCTGGCCTATATTGATGAAGATGTAGCCGTTGATGAAAAAGGCGAGCGTAAAATGCTCAAGCCGCACATCTTCGGCCGTCTTGTTCAGCTGGCTGATATCACTGCCAAGGATGTCGTTCTGGTGGTTGGTGCTGCCTCTGGTTATGGCGTGGCGATCGTTTCCTATCTTGCTGAGGCTGTTGTTGGTCTGGAAGTTGATGTGGCGCTGTCCGAGGCGGCTTCAGCGAATCTTGAACAGCTGGGCATTGAAAATGCTGCTGTGATCGATGGCGATCTGGCCAAGGGTTATGCGGCTGACGCGCCTTATGATGTTATTCTGGTGAACGGTTCCGTTGAAGAGCTGCCAGAAGCGTTGACCGCTCAGCTAAAAGACGAAGGTCGTCTTGTTGTGGTTGAGGGGGAGAGCAATGCAGGTGTTGCGCGGCTTTACACCAAGTCCGGCGGTAATGTGAGTTCTGTGTTTGCGTTTAATGCGCATGCATGTGCGCTTCCAGGATTTGAAAAACCGGAAGTCTTTGAATTCTAAGAGCTTGCAACGCAGGCGTTGAGCCGTGAGGCGAGGGGAAACCTTCGCCTTTTTTTGTTTTTCTGTGAAGTGTTGTGATGAACTTCTATTTTCGTGATGTGAATTACAGTTTTGTCTCAATGCTGGTTTAAAGCACTTCAAACTCTGGTGGGGTAAAATGAGAACTGGTTGCTGCTGCTGTCTTTTCTATCAATAATGTAGAGATATCCACGTTTCAATCATTGGGTGAAAAAACGGTAGTAAAAACTTAATGGTTCTATTAGTGTGCCTCCGGGGAATGATATTCTGTGATTGGTCTAGGTAATTGTATCGATAAGATGTTGCCTGTTCGTCGCAGTATTTATTTTTTTCCAAAATCGGCTTGATCGCCGGTTTCGGAAAACGCCGAATAAGATATACATTTCGGCGAGTGTGTTGGGTTTGCGGTTCGTAAGATTGACCCTGTTTGAGGCATATAAAGTGGTTTCTCGGAAAACGTTAGCGGGTGCAGTTGCAGTAGTCGGCTTGCTTGTAAGTGCTCAAGGCGCGAATGCTCTTTCAATTAAAGAGGCATTGGCTGCTACCTATCAAAATAACCCGACATTGAACGCATCACGCGCGCAGCTTCGTGCGACGGATGAAGGTGTGCCACAGGCTTTGGCTGGATGGCGCCCAAGCATTATTGGTAGTGGTAACTATGGCTATCAGTGGCAGGAAGCCAGTGGGACTAACCGAAACCGCAATGAGTATACAGCTTCCTTGCAGGTTACTCAGCCGCTGTTTCGTGGCTTCCGGACTGTAAACTCTACCCGTCAGGCTGAAGCTATTGTTCGTTCTCAGCGTGAAGATTTGCGGACAGCAGAACAGACTGCGCTTTTCCAGGCTGCGACGGCTTATATGGACGTCATTCGCGATACCGCGCTGGTGTCTTTGCGTCGGAGTGACTTGAAGTTCCAGGAAGAGCAGGTTCGTGCCTCCAAAGATCGCTTCAATGTGGGCGAAGGGACGCGGACGGATGTTTCTCAGGCTGAATCAGGTCGTGCACGTGCGCAGTCCACACTGAACACCGCGCTGGCAAATCTGAATACAAGTCGTGCGATTTTCCGTCAGGTGATTGGCATTGATCCAAAAAACCTGAGCGCTCGCACCAATGTAACAAGCTTGCTGCCAAAGACAGTTTCTTCCGCGATCTCTATTGGTCAGGAAGAGCATCCTGCTATTCAATCTTCTCAGTTCCTGGTTGATGCCGCTCAGTTCGCAGTGAAAACTGCCGAGGGTGTTTTGCTTCCGACTGCTGATGTTCAGGGAACGTTGTCTTATAGCGACAACAACCTTCCTGGCGTTTCCGGAAAGCCGACTAGAACTGCTTCAATCTTTGGTCGTGTGACTGTTCCTATCTACCAGAATGGTAGCGAATACTCTGTTGTTCGCCAGTCTAAAGAAGACCTGGGCCGTACCGAAATTCTGGTTGATGTGTCCCGTGATAGCATTCGTGCGCAGGCGATCTCCTCCTGGGGACAGCTGAATGCATCGATCGCTTCCATCACGGCGGCCGAAGCGCAGGTTGCGGCAGCGCGCCTTGCTTTGGAAGGTGTGATTGAAGAGCAGCGTGTTGGTCAGCGGACCACGCTTGATGTTCTGGATACACAGAGTGATCTGGTGGATGCGCGCGTAACATTGGTGACTGCGCAGCGTGACCGTGTGGTTGCTGCTTATGCGGTTCTTTCCTCTGTTGGTCGTCTGGATTATGATAATCTGGCATTGACCGGTGCACGTTATGACCCAACTGAACACTACCGTCTGGTACGTGATAAGTGGATTGGTCTGCGGACCCCGGATGGGCGTTAAGCTCCTCTGATATAATGAAATTTTGGAGAAGGGAGCCTCACGGGCTCCCTTTTTTGTTGCCGCATTTTCAAAATTGCTAGTTTTCCTTGTGGGAATTGGCATTTTGCAGAATATGCGGGTGTCAGGCGGGGCCGCTTTTCTCTTATATTTAAGTAAGTATTTATTAATGAACTGAGTCGGAAAGCCGGCGGATTAGACGCGATTAGAAGTGGAGCACATACATGGGAGCTGTCTCACAGGGTAACGAGCCTTCCATGGAGGATATCCTGAGCTCGATCCGCAAGATTATTTCGGATGACGAAGCGAGTGGCGCAGAACAGATGACAGATGCTGCATTGAGTGACGCGGACGCAGGTCGCGAATTATCACAGGACGATCTAGATAAACTCTTTGATGATGCGCCAGCGGAAATGGAATCTGCTCCAGCACCTGAGCCTGAAGTGGTGAAGGACGCGGAGCCAGACGTTCTGGAGCTGACGCAAAAAGAGCAGATCGACGAGCAATCCTCCTCATTGAAAATTATCGAAGGCCTTGCTGAGGAAGACAAGGAAGAGGATGGAGACATCGCTTTTCTTGATCAGCCAGGTCCTGAAGCGTTTGGGCTGAGCAGCATGGGGCAAGATGATATTCTTGAGCCTTCTGCTGCAAAAAGCCCGGCGGAAACACTTATCTCAAGCGCGACGGATGAAGTTGTGTCCAGCGCCTTTAATGGTCTTGCCAACACGGTGCTGTCCAAGAACGCCCGTACGCTGGAAGACCTTGTGGCTGAGATGCTGCGCCCAATGCTGAAAGGCTGGCTCGACCAGCATCTGCCAAGTGTGGTGGAGCGGCTTGTGCGCCAAGAGATCGATCGCATCTCACGCAAATAATCCTTTGGATGTGAGGGGAGAAGCGCTCCCCTTCACACATCCGCTCTCTGCTACTCTTTCTAAGAAAACCGTGTCAAAACTGATCTGTGGTGTGGGCTGTTTGGGTATTTGTCGCTCAAATCTGCTCTGTAACCGCATGAAAGGTTGACTTAGGCGAGTGCATCCGATTTACACCAGACAAACTCCATAAGTGGAAGAGCTTTTAGGTATGCTGGATAAAACATATGAGGCGGCCTCTGTTGAGCCGCGGATTTACGACGCTTGGGAACAGGCAGGGGCCTTTAAGGCAGGGGCGGGCGCAGAAGATGGAGCTGCGACCTACTCAATCGTGATTCCGCCGCCGAATGTGACAGGCTCTCTACATATGGGCCACGCACTCAACAACACTCTGCAGGACATTATGGTTCGTTACCAGCGTATGCGCGGTCGCGACGTTCTGTGGCAGCCGGGTATGGACCACGCAGGTATTGCGACACAGATGGTCGTTGAACGCCAGATGGCTGCTGACGGCGGCAATATCACGCGTCGCGACCTTGGCCGTGAAGCGTTTATTGAGCGCGTCTGGAAATGGAAAGATGAGTCCGGCGGGATGATCTTTAACCAGCTTAAGCGCCTTGGTGCGTCTTGTGACTGGTCCCGTGAGCGTTTCACCATGGACGAAGGCTTGTCCAAAGCCGTTCTGGAAGTGTTTGTTTCTCTTTACAAAGAAGACCTGATTTACAAGGACAAGCGCCTTGTGAACTGGGACCCTAAACTTCTGACTGCGATTTCCGATCTGGAAGTTGAACAGAAGGAGATGCAGGGCAACATGTGGCACTTCCGCTATCCGTTGGCGGATGGCGCGACGTATCAGCATCCTGTTGCGTTTGATGAAGACGGTAAGGCGACCGAGTTTGAGACGCGTGATTACATTGTGATTGCGACCACTCGCCCGGAAACCATGCTGGGTGATACTGCTGTTATCGTCCACCCTGATGATGAGCGCTTTAAAGAGCTGCAGGGCAAAGACATTATCCTTCCGCTGGTTGGTCGCCGTATTCCGATCATCGCGGATGACTATGTTGATCTTGAAACCGGTACGGGCGCAATGAAAGTGACGCCTGCGCACGATTTCAATGACTTTGACATTGGTAAGCGTCATTCCTTGCGTCAGATTTCCATCATGGACCGTGAAGCCAATATTGTTCTGCGTGAAGCAGAAGGCTTTATGGACGGATTGGAGCTGACTGATGAGCTCAACAAGACACTGGAAACACTTGAAGGTGTTGAGCGCTTTGCTGCTCGTAAGCTGATTGTTTCCATGCTGGATGAAAAAGGTCTGCTGGATGAGGTCGTTGATCACCTGAACATGGTTCCGCATGGTGACCGTGGCGGCGTGCCAATTGAGCCTATGCTGACTGATCAGTGGTATGTTGATGCCAAGACCATGGCTCAGCCTGCTATTGCCTCCGTTCGTGAAGGCCGTACCAAGTTTGTACCTGCTAACTGGGACAAGACCTATTACGAGTGGATGGATAATATCCAGCCATGGTGTATTTCCCGTCAGTTGTGGTGGGGACACCGTATACCTGCGTGGTATGGCCCGGAAGGCAAGTTCTTCGTTGAAAAGAGCGAAGAAGAAGCACTGGCTGTGGCTGCGGAGTTTTATGGCAAGCCTGTAAAGCTTATGGAACAGAACGACGCTATAGCTGCGCATGATGCTGGTGAAGCCGACTTTGTTGCCATGTACCGTGATGAAGATGTTCTGGACACCTGGTTCTCTTCTGCGTTGTGGCCGTTCTCGACTATGGGCTGGCCGGATAAAACAGCTGAGCTTGCACGCTATTACCCAACGTCTGTTCTTGTTACCGGCTTTGACATCATCTTCTTCTGGGTTGCCCGCATGATGATGATGGGCAAGCACTACATGAAGACTGAGCCTTTCGACACGGTTTACATCCACGCCCTCGTTCGTGACGAGAATGGCGCGAAGATGTCCAAGTCCAAGGGCAACGTGATTGATCCGCTGGCGCTGATCGAAGAGTACAGTGCAGATGCTCTGCGCTTCACTCTGGCAGCCATGGCTGCACAGGGCCGTGATATCAAGCTGGCGACCTCTCGTGTTGCTGGTTATCGTAACTTCACCACCAAGCTCTGGAACGTTTGCCGCTTTGCTGAGATGAACGAGTGTCATGCTGTAGACGGCTTTGACCCTGCGCTTGTTAAGCAGACCGTGAACCGCTGGATCGTGACTGAAACAAGCCGCGCTATTCGCGAAGTTTCTGAGGCGATTGATACGTACCGCTTCAACGATGCAGCTGGTGGTGCATACCGCTTTGTGTGGAACACATTCTGTGACTGGTACGTTGAGCTGACCAAGCCGATCTTCTACAGCGATGATGAAGCGGCTAAGGAAGAAGTTCGTGCCACAACAGCCTGGGCTCGTGATGAGATCCTGAAGCTTCTGCACCCATTCATGCCTTTCATTACGGAAGAGCTTTGGATGCGTACGGTTGAAGATGGCGAGAACAAGCGTGAGAAGCTTCTGGCGCTTTCTGCTTGGCCAACTTCCATTGGTGAAGATGGAGAGGCTGCTGCTGAGATCAACTGGCTGATCGACATGATCGTCCAGATCCGCTCTGTTCGTTCTGAAATGAACGTTCCGGCTGGAGCGAAGGTTCCTGTTGTTCTGTGTGATGCTTCTGAGCAGACCAAGGCCCGTCTTGGTATCCACGAAGCAGCGATCATGAAGAACGCACGCGCTGAGACCGTGACAACTGCTGATGAGATCCCGCAGGGTTCTGCTCAGATTGTTGTTGGTGAAGCGACCGTTTGTCTGCCGCTTGCTGGTGTTATTGATCTGGATGCGGAAAAGGCCCGTCTTGGCAAGTCTTTGGACAAGATCGTTGGTGAACTGACCAAGATTTCCAAGAAGCTGGAAAATGAGCGCTTCCTTGCAAAAGCTCCGGAAGAAGTTGTTGCTGCTGAAAAAGAGAAAGTGGCTGAACTTGCTGAGCGTAAGGAAAAGATGGAAGCCGCTCTGGAGCGCCTTGCTGCCCTGGGCTAAAGCTCTTACATCCTTTGAAATCTACAAAACGCGGCTCCTCGAGGCCGCGTTTTTTTGTTAGGCCTTCCTCTTTTTTTCCTTTGGAGTTTTGGTTTTGGGCTTAGACCCCGCTTGCGGGCTGGATTCTTGCTTCGGCTTCACCACAGGGGAGCTTGGTGTTTCTGGCGGTTGGAGGGCGCTGTTTTCGCCGTAGTTGGTGACGAAGGGGTGGGCGACTTCGATGTTTTGGTCTGAAATGAGTTTCAGGGTGCGGATGATGATGCTCTCCTGAATGGCGAGATACTCATCACGAGTTGCGGCCTGAACGCTGTCTTCGATCTGGATTACAATGCCGTTCTCATCAATGTTCTCGAGTCTCACCTTTGCTGCATCTGGTTGGGACAGCGGATGTTTGGCCAGCATTCGTTTGATCTTGGTGATGAGCTTTTCCAGTTGCTCTGCGCTGGTGTCGTACTTCAATGCAAATCTCAGAACGACGCGGAAGTGATCTTTCAGCGTGTAGTTCATGAAGTTCATCTTGGCGAGGTCGGCGTTAGGAATAGTGACCAGTGTTCTGTCCGTGGTTCTAATCCGAGTTGAGCGCATACCGATGGATTCCACGTGTCCGCGCACCTTGTTGAACTCGCAATAATCTCCGACACGGACAATGCCGTCCGCATAGAGGATCAGTCCGCCGAGAAGGTTTTCGAGCGTGGGTTGAGCGGCCAGCGCGATCGCGAGACCGCCAACACTGATACCTGCGATGATGCCGTAGAGCGGGATATTCAGGCGGGTTGCGCCGTAAGTGAGCAAGATGAGGGCGCACAGGATGGCGAAGAACTGTGTTGCTGTGCGGATGATGCTGCGGTCGATGGAGGCTACGCCTCGGTTCTTGAGCAGCACCAGCTCGCTCAGGAGGCGCAGGACCTTGTAAATGATGACGGCGCCGCCAATCCAGACGAGCGTTTCGATGGTCAGGTCATAGACTTGCAGAACCGGGCCACCGATATTGATTTGATAGTCAGCCAAATAACGCAGGAAAATGAGAGAGCCGACAATGACGCCGGAAGTGATGATGCTGAGCACTTGCCGCCGAACCGGCTTTTTGCGATCTGGTAGGCGCCGCATGATGGTGATGAAGAAGAAAAGAATGACTGCGGCAATTGCTGTGATCAGGATCAGCGCGAACCATTGCCAGACGGCTTGTCCATAATACAGCTCCAATAGCCATGGAGGCTGGCTTTCAATCAGTGAGAACCAGGCTGGCGGAAGCAGGTGCCCAGGACTGCTGGCAAAGAAGTGATACAGGTCTTGCGGAATGGGAGAGCGGGACGGGAGCGCTTTGACTTCCTCATAAAACTCTGGAATCCGGTCCACTGTTTGTGCAGAGAAAACATACTCCCCTTGCTGCGGTCCTTCAGTCATCTTGGTGATGACGATTTGAGTGAATGGGATCGTCCAAGAGTTTTCTAAATCGGCCTGATTGAAGTCGTAAGTGCCTGCGGTCGTTCCGGGTATATCCGGGAAAGGCGGAAGTGGGATGCGGTCCAGTATCTCTTTGAGCTGCAGGACTAGCTCAAGTGATGTTTGCTGGCGTGTTGCGCTGGGGAGCCCGGAAAGATCAAAGCAGCCTCTGGCGCGTTCCAGAAGAATTTCGGCGAGATGGATCTTGTTTTGTATGTGCTCATGGTTCTTGCTCATGCCGAGCGTTTCCATAGAGAACGCCCCCATGCCGGTGTTCTCTTCATAAGCTTCCTGAATGAGGTGGTTTGTTTCCTCCATGATGTCGAGGAAGCTGTCCAGTGTTGCTCTTGGGGAGCTGGTGTCGGCAGGTGCGAGAGGGAACATCCCGATGATATCTTTTGCGCGGAACTCCATCAGCGGCATTGCTGGCATGCGTAGAGTCTCCGGCATGCCGTTCTCATCAGATGGCATTTCTGGCTTCTCGGAGGGAGCTTTCAGGATCTCTTTTTGCTGCTGTTTTATGTACTTTTGGTAGAGCGACTGGGCCGGTGCATGGCTGGGAAGTGCCACAAACAAAAGAACGCACAAAATCGCATAAATAACGCGCGCAACGCACAAATAACGCAAATCAACGCAAAGCACACTGGCGGCGCGGTATGTCCGTTGTTGTTGGGTTATCGGTTGCGGTTGCTCTGGTTGCATCTAGGTCTCGGTTGATGTCAGTTTCCTGTTCTATGAAACCAGCCACTCAAGACCATTTGGACAATCCACGCCCTGTTATTTAAGTAAAATTTGCCGGTGGGTTATCGTGGCTTTCGCGCAACGCCTGTGGGTTAGCTGAGATTCCTCAGCGATTGCCGCGTCTTTGCCTCGTTCTGGCCTTTTCCCCGTAGCATTCCAGTGCTAAGCCCTTTACAGCTCGGGCGTTTGAATCACTAGCTGCTGGAAATTTTTATGGGTTTTACAATGCGTAAATATCTTGGGCGCGCTGCATCTTGCGCACTTGCTGCGTTGATCGGTGGGGCAGCGTTTGCATTGCCGGCTCAAGCTCAGACACCAATTAAAAACCCGGTTGCAGTGTTCAAAGGGCTGGATAAAATCACCGGCCGTATTACAACGTTTGATGTCTACATTGACGAGACAGTCCAGTTTGGTGCGCTTCAGGTGACGCCGCGCGTTTGCAATTCCCGGCCACGGACAGAGGCTTCTCAAACGACTGCGTTTATTGAGGTTGATGAACTTACGCTGGACAGCAAGGTTCGCCGGATCTTCAGTGGCTGGATGTTTGCAAGCAACCCTGGTGTGCATGCTGTTGAGCATAGCGTCTATGATATCTGGCTGATCAACTGTAAGAAGACAACTTCTGTGCCTCCGCCAGAAGGGTACGCTGGTCCAGCTGTTGACTTGGTCTCCGAAGAGGATGATCTGGCTGGAAAAGACTTTGTTTCTTCAGGGGAAATCCCGGTGCCACGACCGAAGGTTGTTGCAACACTGCGATAAATAATGCGGCCTCTCAGATGAGGCCGTTTTTGGTTTTAGTTGGAGCAGGGCGCATATCCTCGATGATCTGTAGAACCAGCTTGCCAGAGCTTTCTTGCGGCAACGCATGGAAATCTCCGTGAACCATCAAGGCATTTTCCAGCAGCTTGCCATATTGTTCTTTAGGAACTTCGGTCGCGCCGAACTGTTCCAGATGCTCTGTCACGAACTGAGCGTCCAGTAACCTGTAGCCTCCATAGAGCAGGCGGCCATACAAATGTACAAGGGCAACCTTGGAGGCATCCCGCTCCAGCGAGAACATACTCTCCCCAAAGAACGCTCCGCCCAGAGATACACCGTAAAGGCCTCCAACAAGCTCGTCAGAAGCGTTGTAGACTTCGATTGTGTGGCAATACCCCATAGCAAAAAGCGCAGTGTAGAGCTTGCGGATCTCAGCGTTGATCCATGTCTCTTTGCGCTCTGAGGTGGTTGTCGCGCAGTGAGAGATTACTGCTTTGAAATCACGGGAGGCTCGAACGACAAATTTGTCGGAGCGGACGGTTCTTGCGAGCCGTTTGGGGATGTGAAATGAATCGAGCGGCAAGATACCTCGCCGCTCGGGATCAATCCAGAAAAGATCAGGAGAGTCAGCAGTCTCAGCCATTGGAAAGATGCCACAAGCGTATGCTTTAAGCAGAATTTGTGGGGTAATCTTAAATTCCATGCTGGTCTGCTTTTGACCTCCCTAAATCTCCTCAGTCTTCTTCGGAGTTCTGTGCTGCAATGTGCGCGTCCAGGAACTTCTCAAGCCAATGGATATCATAGGCGCCATTGGCGATATCCTGATTGTCCAGAAGCTCTGTGAAGAGCGGAACTGTTGTATTGATACCATCAACCACAAACTCGCTCAGAGCGCGACGCAGACGCATCATACATTCCACGCGGGTCCGGCCATGAACGATCAGCTTACCGATCAGGCTGTCATAATGCGGAGGAATTTTGTAGCCCTGATAAACGCCGGAATCTACGCGCACGCCCAAGCCACCTGGTGGGTGGTAGTAGGTGATTGTGCCCGGAGATGGAGCAAAGGTCAGTGGATGTTCTGCATTGATACGGCACTCAATCGCATGACCGGAGAAGCGAACTTCATCCTGGCTGATTGAAAGAGTAGAGCCTCCAGCAATACGGATCTGTTCGATCACAAGATCAATGCCGGTGACCATCTCTGTTACAGGGTGTTCCACCTGCAAACGAGTGTTCATTTCAATGAAGTAGAACTCACCGTTTTCATAGAGGAATTCGATGGTGCCTGCGCCGCGATACTTGAGCTTACGCATAGCGTCTGCACAAACTTCGCCGATCTCCATACGTTGTTCTTCATTCAGCGCAGGGGATGGACACTCTTCGAATACCTTCTGATGGCGGCGCTGCAAGGAACAGTCGCGCTCACCAAGGTGGATCGCGTTGCCCTGACCGTCACCCAGAACCTGCACCTCAATGTGGCGTGGTTTGCCGAGGTACTTTTCCATGTACAGAGCATCATCGCCAAAGGCTGCTTTGGATTCGGAGCGTGCGGTTGAAATCGCAGTATCCAGATCTTCTGCTGTCAGAGCGACCTTCATGCCACGGCCACCGCCGCCTGCTGCCGCTTTTACGAGAACCGGATAACCGATTTCCTTAGCGATTGCATGGACGTCGTCTTCAGGGGTGATGCCACCATCGGAACCTGGCACAACTGGAATACCCAGTTCTTTTGCCGTGGTCTTTGCCTGAATCTTATCGCCCATCACACGGATGTGCTCTGAGGTAGGGCCGATAAAGGTGATACCGTGTGCCTCAAGAATTTCCGCAAAGCGTGCATTCTCGGAAAGGAAACCATAACCGGGATGCACAGCGTCGGCGCCAGTGATTTCACAGGCAGCCAGAATTTGCGGGATATTGAGATAACTGTCACGCGCTACTGGCGGACCAATACAAACGCTTTCGTCAGCCAGACGCACGTGCATCGCATCTTCGTCAGCAGTAGAGTGGACCGCAACAGTGCGAATGCCAAGCTCTTTACATGCCCGAAGGATGCGGAGTGCGATCTCGCCGCGGTTTGCGATGAGGATCTTTGAGAACATAGAGACTTCGCCTGTTATTCGATGATGATAAGTGGTTCGCCGAATTCAACTGGCTGACCATCTTCAACCAGAATTGCAGTCACAGTGCCTGACTTTGGTGAAGGGATCTGATTCATGGTCTTCATCGCTTCAATGATCAGAATGGTGTCGCCCTTCTTGATGGACTTACCTACTTCAATAAAGACTGACGCGCCTGGCTCTGGTGCCAGATAGGCTGTGCCAACCATTGGAGAAGTTACTGCGCCCGGATGATTTGCAGCATCTGCAGAAACTGCAATCTCTACAGGTGCAGCGGCTGCTGGTGCCGGTGCTGGAGCAGCGACAGGAGCAGGTGCTGCTACTGGTGCCACTGCACCCACTGTCAGCTGACGAGCGACACGAACGCGGAGATCTTTTTGTTCCACCTCGATTTCGGTCAGGTTGGTTTCGTCCAGCACATTTGCAAGCTGGCGGATCATTTCCTGATCAAACTTAGTTTCTTTCGTCATCGTTTTCATCGTCCAGTTCGAAATGCCCTGACTAATGCCAGGAGCCTTCGGTTTGGCCCCCAAAGCGACTGTGCAGCAAGGATGGCCTTTTAATAATCTGTGAAAATCCAATTGCTCAGAGCAAATGCGGACTTTCTGACTGAATGAACTACGTAAGCAGTTGGTTATTAACTGCTTAGATAGCCATTAATTCTCTAGTTGCGAGATGCTGTCTTTTAAAAAGTATGCATCCGGAGTGCCTAGGCTGCGCATAAGGCAATATCATGTTTATTAGCGCAGAAAGGCACATAACGCTTTAGATTTACTCAGAAGTACACAAATGTAGTTGCGTCTACGCAACCAATCTGTTCTCAAAAACTCTGTGTAACAATCTAGGTTTACTTGACGTATTGGTAAAGTGTAGCCAGGCAAATAAACATAACTGGCCCTCTTATATGGTCAGAGCGGACCAAGGAAAAGACCTTTGTCCGCTCTGAGTTGAGTTCTTAAGGATAAAGCTGCGAAAATGCGTTGATATGCGCGGTTGAGATCAATCTACTCGCGTTCAGCTGCAATTTTTTCCTTCAAAGTGTCATAGCCAACGGCTCCAACAATCACTTCTTCACCCAAAATGTAAGAAGGAGTTCCGGTGATGCCGAGTTGCTCAGCAATAGTGAATACTTCCTGGAAGGTTTCGGCTGCGCGGTTGGACTTCATTGATTTTTCCAGATCTGCATCAGAGATCCCGAGATCTTTTGCAACTTTCAGGCTGCTCGCGAGGTTTGCACGGCCAGGCTGGCCCAGAAGTGCGAGGTGGAAGTCCTCGTATTTTTCTGGTGCAACTTCAGCAACTGCGATCGCAACGCGTGCAGCTTCCTGAGATGCTTTGCCCAGTACAGGGAATTCTTTCAAGACAACGCGGAGGTTCTTGTCTTCGTCAACGAGGCGAACAAGGTCAGACAGTGCGCGCTTACAGTAACCGCAGTTGTAATCGAACAGTTCAACAAGAGTGACGTCGCCGTCTGGGTTGCCGAGGACAATCTGGTAGTCGCTGTTGTAGATCTCATCAGAGAGGCTGGAGATAGCGCCTTTGCGTGCGCTTTCTTCTTCTGCGAGACGGCGCTTATCAAGTTCCTGAAGCGCTTCCAGCACGATTTCCGGATTTGCGACAAGGTATTCCTTGATGATTGTTTCGACTTCAGCGCGGTTCACCGATTCTGCTTGTGCAGAAAAGGTTGCTGGCAGCAGAGCGAGTGTTGCAGCACATGTGATCGCAGCTCGGCGAATGAGTTTCTTCATGACGTCTCCTGTAACCCTGTTCGGGTGCGTGGTTTTTATCAGTCTGATTTATTAGCGGCGTTTGAGCTGAGGCACTTTGACTGACAGTATATCGTCAGCTTGTTGCCAGGCAGGTGAGCCGACCTTTAACTTTTTTTGAGCCCGTTTCGCATAACGCTGTGCGCTGCGAATATCACCACGGGTCATATGGCTTTGTGCGGTTGCCAGATCTGCACCAGCAATGTCGCCCAGACGGGCATTTGCGATTGCAAGTTGCGCATAGCCGTTCATGGAATATCTGTCTTTTCGCAGAGCTCTGGTCAAAATGCTCTTTGCTTCTTTCAGGTACCGCTTGTCATCGGATGCGACCATTGCGAAGCCCAGCCAGATTTCAAAATGCGGATTGCCAGGATAAAGTGCCAGCGCTTTGCGGAATGGTGCAATTGCGGCTTTTGGTTTGCCACCCTCGAGCAGCGCCTGTCCTTTGATTTCATAAAAATACGGATATTCCGGCGCTTTTGAGATCAAGGCGTCGATTTTTCTGACGGCTTTTGATGCTTTGTCGGACCTCATGCTTGCAATGGCACGGGCATATTGCGCGGGGAGACTTTTGTCTCTTTCCGGATAGGCGCGGTAAACTGAGTTTCTATGACTGGTGAATGCCAGTAGTTTGGCTTTGACCATGTCATGCTTCAATTGAAGGCGCTCGGGATCCTTCTTATTGAAGTGTTTTGCCTTTTGCGCCTTGTTTTGAAGCGCGTTGAAACGGGCGCGTGGCATGGGGTGGCTGAGCGCGTATGGGTCTACATACTGCGCTGAGAACAGAGCCTGATCCGCCATGCGTTCAAATGTTGTGAGCATGCCCTTGGCAGAAACGCCAACGCGATCGAGGTAGCGCAGGGCTGCCTGGTCAGCTGATGATTCTTCAGATCTGCGATAGGACAAGAAATTTCGTTGGGCAAGCGCTCCGCCACCGGAGACTGCTGCTGCACCACCGCGTGCGATGGAGCTGTTGCCTGTGGTTGCACCTGCTGCCATAGCGCCAGCACCCAAAATCATGCCGATAACTGACATGATCTGTGCGTTCGAGGCTGCCTGGCGCATGCGAACCAGATGGTTGCCTGCAATATGGCCGGTTTCGTGTGCGATCACGCCAATCACTTCGCTTGGCGTTTTGGCATCCATGATGACGCCGAGGTTGATAAACATCCTGCGGCTGTCTGGAACGAAAGCGTTAAAGCTCTTGTCATTGACCAAAATGATCTCAACCTGATTGGCAGGAAGTCCAGCTGCCCGGAAGATCGGTTTGGCGTATTCGCGCAGCAGGTCTTCAGTTTCTGCATCGCGAACGAGGGGGAGCCCCTTCTTTTGTTGAGCTTGAGCTGTGGTGATTGCCACATTAGGTACAACCAGAGAAAGTGCGGTTGCTGTTATAAGAAATTTGCGCGCAAACTTTGTTGCTTGTGATTTGACTGGTTCAATCACACGTTTCAATGCATTGTTCTTAAATTGCACGTCAAGTCCCCTTAATTGGCTTGGCAGGCGCAGAGCGGTTCGCACTTAAAGTACTACATAGACTTTCAAATAAGCCTTAACCACCCAAGATAGGCAGTTATTAGGCAAAATTGCTAGGTAGCCCGAAAAATTAAAGCACAGGCTCTGAGAAGAAGAAATAAGAGGGAATGCATTTGTCAGTATTAATGGGATCAAAACGTAGTGAAGTCCTGCCTTTTCAAGCTATGGAAGTGCTGAATGCTGCTAACCGCCTTGAGCAGAACGGAGAACACGTGCTGCACATGGAAGTGGGACAGCCGGGAGCGCCTGTTCCTGACTCGGTTTTGAAGGTTGCGCATGATCATCTGTCTTCTGGCCGATTGGGATATACGGAAGCGCAGGGCATTCCGTTGCTGAAGAAGAGCATTGCTCGCTACTATAAGCAAACCTTTGGATTGGAGGTTCCTGAATCTCGCATCTTTGCAACCACTGGTTCTTCTGCTGGTTTCAACCTTGCTTTTCTTGCCGGATTTGACAGAGGGGACCGCATTGCAATTACCTCTCCCGGCTATCCGGCCTACCGCAATATCATTGAGGTGTTGGGGTTGGAGTGTGTTGAGATTGAGGTTGGGCCGGAAACACGCTGGTCACTCACCCCTGAGATTCTTGAGGCGGTGCATAAAGAGAAGCCGCTAAAAGGTGTGCTTGTGGCCAGCCCGGCGAACCCGACTGGGACCATGATGTCTCCTGAGGCGCTTAAGGCACTGGTTGAAGCTTGTGAGGCGATGGACTTGTGGTTCATCTCCGATGAGATTTACCATGGACTTGCCTATGACATGGAGGAGGAGACGGCGCTTCGCTTTACGGACAAAGCGATTATCGTCAATAGCTTTTCCAAATACTATTGCATGACGGGTTGGCGTATTGGCTGGATGGTGCTGCCTGAGGTGCTTGTGCGTCCGATTGAGCGAATTGCGCAGAGCCTCTACATCTCGCCGCCTGAATTGGCGCAAGTGACTGCGGCTGCTGCTTTTGATGCGACTGAGGACTATGAGAAGATCAAGGCTGGGTATGCTGCCAACAGGCAGGTGCTGCTTGATCATCTTCCTCAGCTTGGGTTTGACGTGTTGCCGGTTGATGGTGCGTTCTATGTGTATGCGGGTGTTTCTCAGCTCACTAACGATTCCATGGAGTTCTGTCAGAAGATGTTGGCAGAGACACACATTGCTGCAACGCCTGGCGTTGATTTCGATCTGACGCGCGGAAATCAATTCATGCGCTTTTCCTTTGCGGGGAAGGAGCCTGATATCAAGCTTGCGGTAGAGCGGTTGGAAAACTGGCTCAAGTAACAGGCAATAAAAAAGCCCGCTCAGTTGAGCGGGCTTTTTTATTGAACTTGTTTTCTCTTAGAAGAAAGAACGGCGTTGCCACCAGCCTGTGCGGCGCGGCGAGTCATCATCGCCTTCAACGGCAACGGTTTCCCCTTCAACAACCTTATGCGATGTCACGACCGGTTTGGTCGGAGCTTTCGGTTTTGCTGGTGCTTCGGCCTCAACTTCTGCTTCTGCAGCTTTGGGGGCCTCGACAGCCGGAGCTTCTTCTTTCACTTCAACCTTTGCGACTTCCGCAGGCTTTTCTTCTTTAGGCTGCTCAACAACCGGTTCCGCAGGCTTGCTCACTGGTTCTGCTGGAGCTTCTGCAGGTTGTTCTGCTTGCTGCGTTGCCACTTCTGCCGGAGCTTCTTTCACCGCAACGTCGGAAGCTTCTTCTGCCTGTGGAGCTGGGGTCTCGGATGCTTCTGCTGAAGCTTCCTTCTCAGCTGTTTCCTCAGGCGCAGGTTTTACTCTGCGACGACGGCGAGGCTTGCGAGTTTCTTTCTTCGGCTCTTCTTCAGCTGCTGCCTCTGCTACCGGCTCTGCAGGAGCAGCAGTGTCTTCTGCAGCTGCTGCTTCATCTGCGGTTCCAGATTTTGCGTCTGCGATGATCTCTTCAACGCTATCCGCAGAGCTTTCTTTTGAGCCTTCTGCTTCCTCGGAGCTTTCACCGTTCTCGCCGTTTTCATCAGATCCGCTTCTGCGACGGGAGCGGCGGCCACCACGGCGACCACGGCGACGCTTGCGGCGGCGATCTTCTTCCTCGTCTGTTAGCTCGGTACACTCCGCGTCAGCTGATTTCTCTTCAGAGGAGGTGTCCTCTTCAGCAGACGGCTCTTCAGAGCTTGCTGATGTTTCCTGCTGTTCGGCTTCGTCTTTCTCGTTGCCAGTGCGACGACGACGGCGACGACGGCGACGACGACGATCATTGCTGTCGTCTTCAGCTGTCTCTTGTTTTTCTTCCTCTGGAGCCTCTTCAACGATGTCTTCCTCTTCCTCCTCAACGGGGAAGATGGTGTCTGGCTGAACTGTAGCTGGTAGAGGCTGTGTGCGCTCGCTTGGTGTTGCCAGCTCGCCGCGCTCCAAAGTGAAGTGCTGCTCGGTGACGGTGTCGTCTCCGAGAATAGAGATTTCCAGGCCGAAGCGACGCTCGAGATCCATCAGGTGATGACGCTTCTGGTTGAGAATGTACATCGCCACTTCATTTGGCGTGCTCAGATTCAAGTTGTGAGTAGAGCCACGCAGCAGCTGATCTTCCAGAGAGCGGAGGATGTGCAGAGCAACAGATTCTACTGAACGTACGATGCCTGAACCATGACAGTGCGGGCAAACAACTGATGAGCTTTCGAGTACGCCGGTGCGGATGCGCTGACGTGACATTTCCAGCAAGCCGAAATGCGAGATACGGCCAACCTGAATGCGGGCGCGGTCAGACTTCAGGCATTCTTTCAGGCGACGCTCAACAGCGCGGTTGTTGCGGTTCTCTTCCATATCAATGAAGTCGATAACCACAAGACCGGCGAGGTCGCGCAGGCGAAGCTGACGTGCAATCTCTTCTGCTGCTTCAAGGTTAGTTGCCTGAGCCGTGTCTTCGATGTTCTGTTCGCGGGTTGCTTTTCCGGAGTTCACATCAATTGCAACAAGAGCTTCTGTCTGGTTGATGACAATGTAGCCACCGGACTTCAGTGTCACCTGTGGTGAGAACATTGCGTCAAGCTGGGCTTCTACACCGAAGCGGGTGAAGATTGGCGTTGCATCACGATAAGGCTGAACATTCTTGGAATGGCTTGGCATCAGCATGCGCATGAAGTCTTTCGCTTCACGGTAGCCTTCTTCGCCAGAAACCATAACCTGATCGATGTCTTTGTTGTACAGGTCGCGAATAGAGCGCTTAATCAGGCTGCCTTCCTCGTAAACGAGGGTAGGGGCTGCTGAATCAAGGGTCAGTTCACGGACATTTTCCCAAAGACGCAGGAGGTATTCGAAGTCACGCTTGATTTCTGCTTTGGTTCTGCTGGCACCCGCTGTACGCAGGATAACGCCCATACCGTTCGGCACATCCAGATCACCAGCAACCTGCTTCAGGCGCTTGCGGTCTGTTGGCTTTGTGATTTTGCGGGAGATCCCGCCACCACGGTCGGTGTTTGGCATCAGAACAGAGTAACGGCCAGCGAGGGACAGATATGTTGTCAGAGCAGCGCCTTTATTCCCGCGCTCTTCCTTCACGACCTGTACCAGCAGCAGCTGACGGCGTTTGATGACTTCCTGAATCTTATAGTTGTCGCGCAGACGGCGAGGGCGTGCGGTAACTTCTTCTTCCGCTTCCTCTTCGCTGTCATCCTGCTCTTCAGCTTCAGATGTCTCTTCTGCAGTTTCTTCTGATGCAGCTTTGGCGGAAGCATCTGCTTGCTCAGAAGCGTCAGCTTTTGCTGCTTCAGTTACAGGCTCATCTGCAGATGGCTTATCGGCCTCTGCTTTATCAGCGTTTGCTTTTTGCGCTGTAGCGTCGCCAGCTTCGTCTTCTTCAGCAGCTTCAGCTTCGATATCCTCGATGCTGTCATCCTGAAAAGGAGCATCCATGCTGGCAAGGGCTTCGGCCTCGTGCTCTGCTTCGAGCGCGCTGGTTTCAGCTTCGATCAGTTCAGCAACAACGTCTTCAGAGGCTTCTGCGGCTTTTGCAGCAGCAACCTTTTGAATTTCGGCTTCTCGCTTTGCTTCTTCTTTTTCTCTACGCGCACGCTCACGCTGGTTTGCAGCGGCTTCGGCTGCAAGCTGAGCTTCAAGAGCCTCCCGATCTTCTTTCGGAAGCTGATAATAATCCGGATGGATTTCGCTGAAGGCGAGGAATCCGTGTCTGTTGCCGCCGTACTCGACAAAAGCGGCCTGAAGTGATGGCTCTACTCGTGTGACTTTAGCTAGGTAGATATTTCCGCGAAGCTGCTTTCTGTTTGCGGCTTCAAAGTCAAATTCCTCAACCCGATTCCCGCGCACGACCGTAACCCGGGTCTCCTCCGGGTGGGTCGCATCTATCAGCATCTTGTTTGCCATGAAGTGAGTTCCTTAGGACCAAACACTGAAGACGGCGCGAGTGGCGCTGAGATTTGTACATCGTCAGGTCGGTCAACTTGTTATGTAAGTTGCTAGTAGAAAAGGAGAGACGGCGGCGCGCATGACCACGGCAAGAAGGGACCGACTGACACGTCGGCGCACTGCTTCTTGACTCATGTTCATTTGTATTTGCGCGTAGCTTTGACAAACCGTTCGCCCTTAATGATCTCTTTTTGACCGCCCATAAGGCGGTATGCTTGAAATGGAAGCGCTTCTTCAGGCTTCCAATCTGTAAACGTCTGTTCCTGCGCCTAGCTGCCGTATCTCTCCGAAAATTCGAGGATAAAGCACTTATCCAAAGCGACAGAAAATCTGTTCACAACCCGCCATGACCGAAAATGTCACGGCAAAACTCTGTCTTGGCTCTCGAGCAGACTGCTCTTCCAGTTGGTTTATACCGCATCCTCATCAACAAACCGGAAACGGCACAAATGGCTCATATAGGCTTTTTGAAACATTTCGATCAGTTTGAAAACTGCGAAAATCTCAGGATATCAGCTTCAAAAAATATGGCTCACAACTTTACGGAACAATTCCAAATCGAAGTCCTAGTAAACCTTTTACGATCCCTCGAGACGCTTGGCAAGCTTGGGAAAATCGATCTGGCGATGTCTTGCTACGAAAGCTGCAGTTGTTAATCAATGCTTAATGATAGGTTTGGCGGGGTGACTTTCGCTTAATCGTGTTTTAATCGTTCAACTTGATTTAAACTAAATTGCCAGTGTTTCTATAGGGGAGTGAAAAGGTGAGCCGCATCAGTCATGCATTCAGGTTCTGTGCTCTCAGCTTTTATTGTGTCGCGTTTTCTCTCATTGCAACTGTTGCCATGAGTAATGCTGCATCAGCGCAAAACGCGGTTTCGGTCGTTTCTGATGCACGTGTTGCCGGAGATCTGGCACGGACGCGCTTCATTCTGGATATGGATGGTGAGGTTGGATATAACCTTTCATTCTTGTCCCACCCTTATCGGTTGGTGATTGACCTTCCGTCTGTCACTTTCGAGTTTCCAAGAGACTTTGTGCCAAAAGGGCGGGGATTAGTTCGGTCCTGGCGGTATGGCTCCATCTCCAAAGGACGTTCCAGAGTCGTGCTGGATCTCAACTCTCCGGTCGCTTTGGATAAAACCTTTTTGCTGCCCGGTGTGCAAGATCAACCGACACGGCTGGTTATTGATCTGACCGAATCTTCTCCTGCTGAGTTTGAAGCTGCTGTTGGTCAGGCCACTTCACACGCGCAGCCCGTTGGGGCAACGGCATCCGTTCCTAAGCAAGATACTCAAGACCCTGCTGCAAGGGCTGAAAACGATCTGCCCGTGATCATTATCGATCCGGGGCATGGCGGTATTGATTCTGGCGCAGTTGGCAGTAATGGCACGCTTGAAAAGGCGATTGTTCTGAATTTTGGTCGGTTTTTGAAAGAGAAACTGGATAAACTTGGCTACTATCAGGTCTATCTAACCCGTGATGATGATAAATTCATCTCTTTAGGAAACCGGACCAAGTTGGCGCGCGGGAAGGGGGCTGATCTGTTTATCTCCATTCATGCGGATTCGATCACAAATGGGGCAGAGACGACACGTGGGGCCTCAATCTACACTCTCTCAGAGCGAGCATCTGACCGAATGGCAGCTGCGCTGGCACGCCGTGAAAACTATTCGGATGTGATTGGCGGCGTCGATTTTTCTGATGAACCTGAAGAGGTTACAGATATTCTGGTCGAGCTCACCCGCCGCGAAACCAAGAATTTTTCGATCCATTTTGCGCGATTGGTGGTTGAAGAACTTAAAAGCGCCACAACAGTTATCAAAAATCCTCTTCGTTCTGCGGGGTTCCAAGTGCTGAAAAGCCACGATGTTCCGTCTGTTTTGATTGAACTTGGATTTCTTTCCAATAATCTGGATGAGAAAATGTTAGGTTCTGATGAGTGGCGGGAACGCGTGTCGGATGCGATTGTTCAAGCGACGAACGGTTTCTTTCGGGCTAGAATTGCGCAGCAATAGCCGTTTGGTGTGATTGTTTTTCGGGTGCGTATATGTCGCTGCTGCAGTGGGATAAAGGCTAAGTTCCTGCCTCAGCTTTGCCATAATGAAAAGCGATTGGGTGCCAAACTGTAACAGTGAAGTCTGGATTCGATTCTGCTGCATTCATTCAGGACGTGACCTCTTGACCCTTAGCGGGAAATGCATCAGGAACGGCGTTTGAAACTGGCTCTGGAATGCTGGCTTCACCATACGAACATTCTTAGCGGGAAAGCAAACGAGCCCGAATATGAGATTATTTTTAAAGTTCATTGGATATCTCTTTGGGATTTCAGTTGTTCTGGGGCTGATTGCAGCCGCCGGATTGTGGATTTATCTCAATGACATAACCAAGGATCTGCCGGACTACACCGCGCTGAAGGATTATGAGCCACCAGTCATGACACGTGTGCATGCTGCTGATGGACATCTGATGTATGAGTTCGCGCGTGAACGGCGTTTGTTTATTCCGATTCAGGCTATTCCGGACCGTGTGAAGCAAGCTTTCTTGTCTGCTGAAGATAAGAACTTTTATGAACACATTGGGATCGATCCATGGGGCATTGGCCGTGCGGTGATCACCAACGTTCGTAACAGTGGGTCTGGTCGCCGCCTTGTTGGTGCGTCCACGATTACGCAGCAGGTTGCAAAGAACTTCCTTCTGACCGGTGAACAGAAGTATGAGCGCAAGATCAAAGAAGCGCTTCTTGCTCTGCGTATCGAGCAAGCGTTTACAAAAGAAGAGATCCTTGAGCTTTATCTGAATGAGATTTATCTCGGTGTTGGCGCTTACGGTGTTGGTGCTGCTTCCCTGATCCTTTTTGATAAATCTGTTCACGAACTGGAACTCGAAGAGATTGCATATCTCGCTGCTGTTCCTAAAGGCCCGTCCAACTATCACCCATACCGCTATAGAGACCGTGCGATTGAGCGCCGAAACTGGGTTATCGACCGTATGGTTGAGAACGGCTATGTGACAGTTCAAGAAGGTATTGAAGCCAAGGCCAAGCCTCTAGACGTTAAACTGCGTCCAACCGGTAACCTCGTTAAAGGCTCTGAGTATTTCTCTGAGGCTGTGCGACGCCAGTTGGCCGGTCAGTATGGCGAAGAGAAGCTTTATGAGGACGGTCTTTCCGTTCGTACATCCCTTGATCCAGAAATGCAGCTGAAGGCGCGTAAGGCACTGCGTGACGGTCTGGTAGACTTTGACCATAAACGCGGTAAATGGCGTGGTCCGATCAGCACGATTGAAATCACCTCCAGCGACTGGGGCGCGGCGCTTGCCAAAGTTCAGACGCTGAACGATGTTCCTGAGTGGACAAGTGCAGTGGTTCTGTCTGTGAGCAATCAGAAAGCCGTTGTGGGACTTCGTCCAAAGCGCATGGCAAACCGGAAGCTTTCTACTGAGCGCGTCCGTGCAGATCTCTCCCTGAGTGATATGAAATGGGCTCGCGTCAACGGTCGTGCTCCTCGCAATGTGCAGGAAGTGCTGAGCCCGGGCGATGTGATTTACGTTCAGCGTCAGGTGAGTGGCAAGTATGTTCTGCGTCAGGTGCCTGAGGTTTCGGGTGCTATTGTTGCCATGGATCCGAATACTGGCCGCGTTGTCGCGCTGGTTGGTGGTTTTAGCTACGCCGAAAGCCAGTTTAACCGCGCAACACAGGCATGGCGTCAGCCGGGATCTGTGTTCAAACCGTTCGTTTATGCAGCTGCACTGGATAATGGTTATACGCCGTCTTCAGTGGTGCTTGATGCGCCTGTTGAGATTGAACAAGGACCGGGGCAGGACCCGTGGAAGCCACAGAACTATGGTGGCAAATTCTACGGCCCATCTACTCTGCGGACAGGTATTGAACTTTCCCGTAACGTGATGACTGTTCGTCTTGCTCAGGATATGGGCATGGATTTGGTTGCTGAATATGCACGCAGTTTTGGCATTGATGACAATATGATGCCGGTGCTCTCCATGTCTCTTGGTGCTGGTGAAACCACCGTGATGCGCATGACAGCAGCTTATTCCATGATGGCCAATGGCGGGCGCCGAGTGCAGCCAACTCTGATTGACCGTATCCAAAACCGTTATGGTGAGACAATCTATCAGAACGATCAGCTTGTTTGCACAGACTGCTCCGAAGAGTATTGGAGTAATCAGGGTGAACCTGAGCTTATTGATACTCGTGAACAGGTGCTTGATCCTATGACTGCCTACCAGATCACCTCCATGATGGAAGGTGTGGTCAAGCGCGGTACGGCGACAAGTGTTAAAGCTGTTGGTCGTCCTGTTGCCGGTAAAACTGGTACTACCAATGATGAGCGCGATGCATGGTTTGTTGGCTTTACACCAGAACTGACTGTGGGTGTTTTCGTTGGATATGATACTCCGCGCAAGATGGGCCGCGGTGCGACTGGCGGTCAGGTTGCTGCGCCAATCTTCACCGCCTTCATGAAGGATGCTCTAAAGGATGCGCCTCCCTTGGAGTTCCGTGTTCCAAACGGATTACGGCTGGTGTCTATCAACCGTCGTACTGGTCTGCGGGCTGGTGCCGGAGCTCCAGGTACAATTCTGGAATCCTTCAAGCCGGGTACATCGCCACCAGACAGTTACTCTGTCATTGGCTTCCAGGATGAGATTGGTATCCGTCAGGATCTGTCTCCGGAAGCTGGGCGCGCCGTTATGTCCGGCACAGGCGGACTTTACTAAAAACTTCATGGGCTGGTCTTGCTAACTGCATGACCAGCCCACAGTTTCTGTGGTCTGGCTGATTGCGGAAATCGTTTGCTGCGATTATGTTCGCACCCGACGCAGTGTTATTGACTGCGCAGTTGTTTTCAAAAAAGTGAGGTATCCGATGCGCGCCGAAATGGAGGCCATCGTCGACGAAATCAAGCAGGCCATAAGCCTGCTGAGGAGGCATCTTTGACTGGGACACTGCACTTATCCGTCTAGATGAACTCAATGCGCTTTCTGAAGATCCAAATCTTTGGAATGACCCGACGAATGCGCAAAAACTGATGCGTGAACGTCAGCAGCTGGATGACAGCATTGGCGGTGTTCGCAAGCTTGAGCAGGATCTCGTTGACAATCAGGAACTGATTGAGATGGGCGAGATGGAAGATGATCAGTCCGTTGTTGACGAGGCTGAAGCTGCTTTGAAAGCTATGCTGGAACAGGTCAATAAGCTGCAGTTGCAGTCCTTGCTCTCCGGTGAAGCCGACGGAAATGATACTTATATTGAGATCAATTCCGGTGCTGGCGGTACTGAAAGTCAGGATTGGGCCAGCATGCTTTTGCGCATGTATCGCCGTTGGGGTGAACAGCACGGCTATAAGGTCGAGCTGATGGAATACAATGACGGCGAAGAAGCGGGCATCAAGTCTGCAACTTTGCTTGTTAAGGGTGAGAATGCTTACGGCTGGATGAAGACCGAAGCAGGCGTTCACCGCCTTGTTCGCATCTCTCCATATGACTCCAATGCTCGTCGCCATACGTCCTTTGCGTCCGTCTGGGTTTATCCGGTTATTGATGACAGCATCAATATCGAGATCAACGAAAGCGATTGCCGCATTGATACCTATCGTGCCTCTGGTGCTGGTGGTCAGCACGTGAACACGACTGACTCTGCTGTTCGTATTACGCACAATCCAACAGGTATTGTGGTGCAGTGTCAGAGTGAGCGTTCACAGCATAAAAACCGCGCAACTGCGTGGGACATGCTTCGTGCACGTCTTTATGAGGCTGAGTTGCAGCGCCGTGAAGATCAGGCGAGCAAGGATGCTGCTTCCAAGACCGATATCGGTTGGGGGCATCAGATCCGCTCTTATGTTCTGCAGCCGTACCAGCTTGTGAAGGATCTGCGTACAGGCGTGGAAAGCACTGCGCCTTCTGACGTTCTGGATGGTGATCTGGATAAGTTCATGGAAGCGACACTGGCTCACCGTGCATTCGGCAACGCGCCTGCTGCGGTTGAAGATCTGGATTAAGCCTTATCTTCTCTAGTGAATTAGAAAAACCCCGGAACTTAGTTTCGGGGCTTTTTGTGTAGTGAATGGTCTTATGGCAAATTGAGTGCGATTTTGGTTTGTTTTTTGCGCTTGAAAATCGCTGCTAGCCTGTCGCCGGTACGGATGAAGCGCATTGGGTTGACTGGCTTGCCGTTGAGGCGCACCTCATAGTGGAGGTGAGGGCCAGTTGAGCGGCCCGTATTGCCGACAGTCCCTATAATATCGCCCATGTTGATGCGTTGACCTTCGCTAACGAGTAGCTTGTGCATGTGAGCGTAGCGGGTCACGAGGCCATTGTCGTGCACGATTTCCACGGAAAGGCCGTAGCCGCCGTTGTACCGTGAGAGTGAGACAATGCCGGTGCCGGTTGCTTTGACTGAGGTTCCGCGAGGTGCTTTGAAATCCAGACCAGTGTGGATCGCAGGTTTGCCGAGGAACGGGTCTGTTCGGGCTCCGTACGCACTGGAGATATTGAAGCTGGAGAGCGGGCGGCCAAATGGCAAGGCATCCACTTTGGTATTTAATTCAATGCGTTGTTCAATGATCCGGCGCGCTGCAATCATGCTGCTGTCCAAATCAGCAGACCCAATGTCCTGATATATGCCGCCAGCAGACGAACTTGGGGTAACAAAAACAGGCTGTGCAACGCCGGCTTTCTTTAGCAACGTGTTGGCACGTTTAATGTCGTCCATTGCTGCTTGTGTGTAAGCCGTGAGCAGGAATTGCCCTTGCGCCTGCTTTGCGTAGAAGTCTTTGTGAGGGGAAGCTGGCTGTGGCGCGGTGTATTGCTTGCCTGACAGTGTGTTCAGAATATCGAGCGGAGCACTGTTTTTCTGTGGCGCAAAAGATAGTTTGTTGGTGTGTGCAGCACTGACTTCTCTTTGTTGCGGTTTGCGCTTTGGAGAAGGTGGGATGGCGGAAAGGACGAGGTTTGATTGTTCTGCCAATGTCACCAGCGCTTCGATTTCCTGAAACTGTCGTAATAGCTGTGCTTGTTGTTTGCGAGCAGGGGCACTTAGGCCGGATGTATCCTGATCCAACCGTCCACGCATCTCACCGAGCTGAAATTTAAGGTCCCGAATTTCACTTTCATAGTTTTCACGGAGCGCCAATTCTCTGGATAATGTTGAATTAAGTCGCATCTCGCTGAGAGACTGTTGAAAGCTGCTTGCCAATACTGCGGAGACGACTGCCGTTGCCGCAAGACCGGAAACCCAATAGGCCATTGGAGGAATTACGCGCAGCTCAGATGTGATGCGCGAAAGCCACATTGGGCCATCCAATTTCAATTGGTTGTAATTGTTAGAAAACTCACTGCACCTGGAAAGCTTCATCGGATGACCACTTGCTCAGTTTGCCTACTGGAAATGATTTGTTAAATTCAATTAAAGTTAGTTATGGTTAATAAAGTCTAAGTGCAGTGTATCATTGGGTCAATTTGATGAGCGGGCGATAGAAGCCCGGAGTGAGGCCTGCTTCAGATCTTGCTCTGTCATTAAACGGGGGCTTCAGCGGTCCTTTAAAATGCTGTTTTACGAGCTGTTGAAAACGTGGCTCAGGGCGTACACGGTGCCTGTCACACATGAAGCGGAACCATTTTGCTCCATACGCAACATGCCCTTTTTCATCGTGGTAGATCACATGCAAGACACTCGCGGTATCTTCGTCCCCAGTGGCGTTGGCCTTTTCAATCATGGATGGGGTGATGTCGAGGCCTCTGGCTTCGAGCACGAGCGGAATAATCGCCAGACGTGCGATCAGATCCTTGCCGGTTGACTGGGCTGCTTGCCAGAGACCGTCATGGGCTGGCAGATCGCCATAGGCGTGCCCAAGTTTTGCAAGGCGTTCTTGGATGAGTGTGAAATGCTTTGCCTCTTCCAAGCCAACGCGGACAAAGTCGTCGTAGTAGGAACGCGGCATGGGCACGTGGGTGAAGCGACCTATCAGGTCCCAGGTGAGATCGATGGCATTGAGTTCTATGTGAGCTAGGGAATGGAGCAGGGCGACCTTGCCGTTTTTCCCTCCAACCGCACGTTTGGGCATGTCTCGTGGTGGGAGAAGTTCAGGCTTTGCCGGGCGACCAGGGCGATCCGGCATGGGCTTCTCGCCTGTCCCGCGAGAAATTGACAAGGCACCTTTGAACCATTGATTTGCAACGTAGTATGCAAGCGCGACTTTTAGGTCCAAATCAGGTGTCTCGAGGATTTGGCGGGCGCCGTCCTTAAGGGACTTTACGCTTGTGTTTTCAGGGAGGGATAGATGCGCTTGCCCTGCAAACGCATCTGCATCATTCTTGCCTGGAAGTTTTGGCATTCTTTACTGGCTCAGACCTTGTAATTCTTCCAAGACCTTTTCGACATGGCCGGGAACGCGGACCTTACGCCAAATCTTGGCAATCTTGCCTTCTTTATCAACGAGAAATGTGGAGCGTTCAACGCCCATGTACTTCTTTCCGTACATGTTTTTTTCCACCCAGACGCCGTAGGCCTCACAAACTTCTTTCTCGATATCTGCCCCAAGTGTGACGTTAAGTCCGTGTTTCGCCTTAAACTTGTCATGCTTTAGTGGTGTATCGGGCGAAATGCCGATGATAACTGCATTGTGTTTTTCAAACTCAGCCGCATTTTCGGTAAAGGCGATTGCTTCTTTTGTGCAGCCTGGTGTGTCATCTTTTGGATAAAAATAAACGACGACCGACTGGCCAGTTTGTTCTGATAGAGTGAATTGTCCTTGCGAATCTGTGGCTAAGGTAAAATCCGGTGCCAGCATGCCTTCCTGCGGTAAGGAAGGTGTCGCATCTTTCGTATCAGGCATTCTTTATTTGCTCCTGGGGGCCATTTGGTCTCTTGGGACGCCGTTTTTTTGAGTATGGTGTAGATAAGCAATTAATCTTGCAGAGCACCTGTGATCACGCGATGCTATCGCAGGTTACGATTCGGTCAAAATCGAACGTACCACTAAAACAGGGAATAAGATTCTGGCTGTTGATGTTGGGACCACAGCAGAGCTTGAGAGCTCTCCTGTTACACGTCGTTTTAAGCGACGCGTAATATGGGGTGTTGTTTGCGTTTTTCTATTTTTTGCGTTTGGTTTTGGCGGTTACCGGGTGATGAGTGGCCCGTTTTCTGTTCCCTATCTGGTAGATTGGGCAATCAAACAGTTTGAGAGTAAAGCGCTGAATGTCACCGTTGGTAGTGCGCAGTTTGATCTGTTTGGCGAAAACGGCAGCCGTATTCTCCTAGAAGACTCTCTTATTCGCATCAAAGGTCGCACTGCTGCGACTGTGTTGCTTCCGCGAGCCGAGATCGGCATCAATCTGTCTGGGCTGCTGACCGGTGATCTGGAAATCACCAGTGTCGCGCTGGAACGGCCTTCTGCGACCATCAAACTGGCGAGTGGATCAGAACCGTTGCCACGGGTGCAAAACCGCGTGGTGGCGATCGACAAGTTTAGTGTGATAGCTGTTGAGGAGCTCAAGCGCTGGCATCTTGAGAAAGTTGCTATTGAGTATGGGCGACTGGTGATCAATGCGCAGGGTGAAGAGTTTGTTGCTGACGGTATTGATGCAAATGCCGTGTTGCTAGATGACCTTTCCTTCGCAGTGAATGCCAAGATCGTAGGCCGTGAAGGGGACTGGTCATGGGATCTGAAGCGTACTGTTACGCCTGAAACTGGTGCGAGAAACATTTCCGTCAATCTGCGTGATGCCTCACTGCGAGATTTGTTGCCAACGCACAGCTTTGCACGTGATGACAAACTGGCGAATACGCGTCTGTTTGTTGAAGCGAATGCAGAACTTTGGGCGACAGGAGAGTTTGTTGGTGCGGATATGAATGTTCGTACCTCTCCAATATTTATCCGCACTGCTCCTGATAATTCTATCACCATTGACGAAGCGTTCCTGGATCTCAATTTGCAGCGCGATAATCCCGATATCGTTATCGGGCGCTCTTATCTGCGCCGTAAAAACACACGCGTTGTGTTTGGCGGCGTTGTGCAGCCTCCTGTAACTGAAGGTGCGGAATGGAGCTATTCTCTTGGTTCTCGCGAAATCGTATTGGCGCCTGCTGATGTAAAGTCGCCGCCGCTGCTGTTTCCTGATGCTTATGCATCGGGTACGTTTGATCCGACGAACTCCTTGATCTCTATTGAGCGCGCACGTGCTGTCGGACTTGATGCTGACATCAATGTTGCAGGATCGTTCTACTACGGGAAACCGGGTCCATCCCTTGCGCTTTCAGTTTACAGCCCAAGCCTGAGCTTTGGCGAAGTGTTGCAGGTTTGGCCGACAGTCACGGCGCCGAAAACTCGTAATTGGTTGATCGACCATCTCGGCCCTGGCCGGGTTGATAACATTGCCTTGGATCTGGCGCTTGGGCCTGAAGCCTTTGATGGAGACCGGAGTACGCCTGCGTGGCAGGGGGATGGCCTTACAGCATCCTTTGATGTGATTGATGGCTCGGTCAAAGCGCTCAAGACACTGCCTATGGTGCGAGACCTTACTGGGGCTGGCAAGATCGAGAATGAAGATTTCACGATCTCCGGCAGCAATGGTCATTTCCGTATGCAAGACGGGAACATCGTTAAGGTGCCAGAGGTCCAGTTTGGGATCAAGAATATCGCAACACCAGGCGCTCTGCCTGCTGAATTGTCTGTGCTGCTGACGGGGCGTGCCGATGATTTGGGTGTGCTAGCTGACGCTGAACCTATAAATGCGTTGGAGGGTTTCAGTGTCGTGCCTGCAGACCTTTCTGGCATGGGTGAAGTCCGTGTTGAAGCCTCGTTCCCGCTCCTCAAGAATCTCAAGGTTAAAGATGTTGAGTGGCGGGCTAATCTGGATCTGAAGGATTTTACCAGTAAAGCGAAAATCTCAGGGCAAACCATTGAGAATGCAAATCTGACCGTTCAAGCGGATACAAAGCAAACCCAGATTTCAGGCAAGGGGAAGCTGAATGGCTTCCAGTCTGAGATTGACTTGAGCACCAGCCGCGATGGTAGTGGGGCTGAAGATCGGCAGGGCGTGACGTTTGTTGCCAATGCTAAAGATCTGACTGACTACGGCGTTGATCTTCAGGGCTACGTCAAAGGTTCTGTTAAAGTCAGCTATGAGGATAGTGGCGGTGCACAGGTGTTTGAGCTGGACCTTTCAAAAGCTGCCATCAACGTGCGTGAGGTTGGTTGGAGTAAGGCTCCGGGTGTTCGTGCAACCGCACGGTTCCGTGTGACAAAAAATGGCAATGCCAGAACGCTTCATAACTTTTCATTCCTGTCTGAAGGTGTTGAAGTTCGCGGCAACCTGAAGATTGATGGCAATGGAAAGCTGGCCCTTGCTGACTTCTCTGCGTTCAATCTGCGGCCCAACGACAAGGCCAAGATGACCATTCGGCCTCGTCGTGGTGGTGGGTACCAGGTCGTGATGAATGCGGATCGCTTTGATGGCCGCGCATTGCTGGATTCATTTGGAGCCGACAATGCGCCTGTTTCGGCAAAGCGCCATCGGGATTTGATTGCGGTTGATCTTACGTTTAGGCGCTTGATTGGCTTTAGAGGCGTGCAGGCTCAAAACGTGCGTGTTGACGGGCTTTTCCGTGGAGAGAGTGCTGTGAACCTTGTCGTTTCGGGTGCAACATCCAGCCGTGGCCAGTTCAACTTCACCGTGGGCGGAGAGGGGAAGCATCGCTTTGCTAAAGGGAAGCTGAACAATGCAGGCGAGTTCCTGCGGTTTATGGATCTCTTCCCACGTATGCGCGGTGGTAGCGGGCGTTTGGATATTCAGATGCCAAGCGATACCAATTGGGCTGGTCAGCTGACTGTAAATGATTTCTCCATTACGGAAGATCCTGCAATTAAAGCGTTGAAAGGGATCAAGCCGAAGGAAATTCGCGGAACGCGGAACAGTGAAGTGTATTCTGCTGCAGTGAACTCTGGTGAAGCATCGTTCCAGAAGATGCGCATGCAGTTCTCGCGCAATGGCGATATTCTTAACGTTTCCAAGGGAACGTTGAGTGGTGCCATTATCGGCGGGACCTTTAGCGGGGATGCCAACCTGAAGAGCCGTCAGTTGGATATGGCAGGCACGTTTGTTCCAGCCTATGCTTTGAACAACCTGTTTGCAAAGCTGCCGGTGATCGGTCTTATTCTTGGTGGGGGCTCTTCTGATGAAGGGTTGTTTGGCGTGACCTATAAGCTGGACGGCACCTTTGAGAAGCCTAAGTTCCAGGTCAATCCGGTCTCTGCGATTGCGCCGGGTGTGTTCCGCCGCATCTTTGAATTTAAGTAGGTTTGAGAGGGAGGTAGGCTGCAAAGCGCATGCAAACGTAGTCTGCTTCCCAGCCTTTGCTTCTTGAGTAAAGCAGTGGTTTGAGGTGCTTAATTGTCTCTTTGTAAAATCGCTTTTTATGGGCCTCGCTCAGCTGCTCTGTAAGGCTGCTGGTGAATAGTTGCAACCATCCCTTCATTCCGGTTTCCAGCGGTGTCTTACGCTCTACTTCTGTATGGTAGGTAACTGAGAAACCTGCCTCTTTCAGCGCTCGCATATAAGTTTCCGGTGGTGGGAAAATCCAAGGGCTTTTGTAGGGACCGAAAGCGGGATTTTCGGCAAATACGTTTTCCATGGCAGATCGGATGATACGGCAGTTCCGGTCGCATCCCATCTCACCAACGAACCGACCTCCCGGTTTGAGTGCCCTCACCACACCGCGAATGACGCCCTTGTAATCCTGCATCCAGTGGAGGGCGGCGTTGGAGAAAACTGCGTTGAACTCATTGTCAAAATTGAGCTTCTCGCCTGAGATCAGGCAGGTTTTAATGCCTTTTTCATTTGCTTGTTGGAGCATGTCTTCGGCGGTGTCGACGCCAGTTACGATTGCCCCTCGGCTTTGGATTTCCTCGGCTAATGTGCCTTCGCCACATCCCAGATCCAGAATGCTTTCTCCGGGTTGGACTGCGAGCAACTCAAGCGCATCGTGTCCAAAATCCGCAACATAAGCTGCGTGCTTTAAGTATTGCTGTGCCTTCCAATCCTGCACCGCCATGAGGGCTGCTCCTGAATACGACAGAAGCACTTTAGGTTATCCGGCCTAGTTCCAGGTGCAGCAGATCGGACGCAATTGCTTAAACTTGCAGTATTTGCGGGCAAAGAAAAAGCCGGGCGAAAGACCCGGCTTTGTCAAAAACAGTGTGCTGTCAGATTGTTAGACTGGCTTTACAAGAACGTGTTTTTTCTTGCCGAGGGAAAGTTTGATCACGCCATCATCGGTCAGGTCTGCCTCGGTGATGGAGCGGTTGTGATCCTGCTCTGCCTTATCGTTGATGCGAACAGCGCCGCCTTTGATGTTGCGACGAACTTCTCCGTTGGACGTACAAAGGCCTGCGGTGACGAATGCGTTGAGGATGCCGAGGCCTTCTTTCAGTTCTGCAGCAGCAATCTCGATGGTTGGCAGGCCAGCGGCATTAGCGCCTTCTTCGAACGCCTTACGAGCGGTCTCAGCGGCTTTCTCGGCTTCTTCACGGCCATGGAGCAGGGCGGTGGCTTCGGTTGCCAGAACCTTCTTGGCTTCGTTGATCTCAGCGCCTTCCATTCCTGCCAGACGTTTGATCTCGTCCATTGGCAAAATGGTGAAGAGTTTCAGGAACTTCTCGACGTCAGCATCTTCGGTGTTGCGCCAGAACTGCCAGTAATCGTAGGGGCTGAGCATGTCTGCGTTGAGCCATACTGCGCCTGCTGCGGTTTTGCCCATTTTCGCGCCAGATGCTGTGGTGAGCAACGGGGTGGTGAGGGCGAACAGTTCTTTGTCTGCTAGCCGGCGGCCAAGGTCCACGCCAGAGAGAATGTTACTCCACTGATCAGAGCCCCCCATCTGCAGGCGGCAGTCTGTGCGGCGATGGATTTCGAGGTAATCGTAACCTTGCAGAAGCATGTAGTTGAACTCGAGGAACGACAGGTGCTGCTCACGTTCCAGACGCAGGCGCACACTGTCGCGCTGGATCATCTGGTTGACGGAGAAGTAGCGGCCAACATCACGCAGGAAGTCCATGTAGTTGAGTTTGAGCAGCCAGTCGGCGTTGTCCATCATCATTGCATCAGATGGGCCGTCACCGAATTTCAAAAATTTTTCAAAGACTTGCTTGATGCCGTTTTTGTTGCCTTCGATGTCTTCATCGGTCAGAACTTTGCGGCTCTCGTCTTTACCGGTCGGGTCGCCAACGCGTGTTGTACCGCTTCCCATGAGGGTAATCGGTCGGTGGCCGGTCTTCTGGAACCAATGCAGCATCATGATTTGTACAAGGGAGCCAACGTGCAGGCTGGAGGCTGTACAGTCAAAGCCAATATATGCGGTGACAGACTCTTTCGCACAAAGTTTGTCCAGGCCTTCGGCGTTAGAGAGTTGGTGCAGGAAGCCGCGTTCTTCCATTGTCCGCATAAATTCGGATTTATATGAGCTCATTGGTCAAGCCTGTTCAATTTACTGAGTATTTCAAGTTGAAAGGTCTATACCTGAGTTTTCAGCGGGATTCACTCGTTTTTTCAGGCAAAGCTCAAAAGCTGTGTTGGTGATTTGAGATTGTGCGGAGAATTTGGTGTTTGAGTTTGTTGAGTGAATTCTCCGCGACGCAGATGTGTTTCCCTTGTGTTCTGTTCAGAGCGGAATACGGCCAAATTTCAAGAGGTTGCCGTGAGGGTCGTGGATGTAAAACTCTTCCATATCCCAAGGGCGTTTGGCGAGTGGTGTGAAGCGGGGTTCGCTCTTGCTGTCTTCCGGAAGTCCGAGTTTGCGATATTCTTCGTGAAGATCGGCGATAGGTCCTCCACGGAAATAAACGCTGCTGTTGTTGCACAAGTGCTTTTCTGTGGTGAGCCAGAAGTGGATTTCCAAGGTGTCTCTGCGCAGAATCAGAAAGTCGTCCTGTTCGTAAATGACGTTGGAAAAGCCGAGCTTGTCGGCGTAAAACGCCTTTGTTTCCTGAATGTTGAGGGATGGGAGCGTGGGGAGAAGTTCAATTGTGTCAGCTGCTGTAGTCATTGTTTTCTCTAAAATATGAATGTAATTAGTATATTTTAGAGAGCGCAGGCTACATTGCAATGGCCAAAAGAAAACCCCGCGTCCTTCTCGAAGGTCTTAACGGGGTTTTGCTTTTATAGTCGGATCGCCGCGATTTACCGTTTCAAGGCTATATGCTGGGGCGTTTGATATGATTTCCGCCCGTGTACGTCCGGGTTCGATCCGTGCTTACCGTCTGATGACGCTCAGTCGCTCAGGCCGTTTTTTAGTCTTGCTATATTGTAGCATCTTGCAGAGGGTCGTCATAAGTGCCGAATTGCCTTTATAAAAACCGTACAACATGCAGGTCCGGTGGAGTCATTGGCTCTCCTTTTGTTGACCTGTACCTAACTTAGGAACGCTTGGGTTTTCTTTCAAGGGATGGGGAGAAAAATAGTTAGTTCTGGTTTGCCGGAACCTGTGGGTTTTATCGAAAAACTTAAAGCAGCTGCACAACGTTTTGAAACGGGTGAACTGCTTTTGTTTTTGATTTTACGTCTCTTTATCCAAGCGCCTGTGTTCACTTTCAGGCGATATACCTTAAAAAAAAGAAGGCGACCTTTGTTGGTCGCCTTTAAAGGGTATGCGGGCCTAATCAGCACGGTCAGTTGCTGATAACCTTGCTGCACTTAAACGCAGTTTCGTGACGGGGTGATGACATACTTCCCTTGCGCTGTAATGTGCGTTGGTTTGCGTTCTTTTGTGTTTTTCCGCGTTGTTGTGTTGAGGTGGAACGCATCTTAGTATCGCCTGTGTCCGGGAGTTTTATGTGAGAAACTTAACGTCCTCGGATGGTCCCCAAGTTTTGGGTTAGTGCTTCTCCGTGTCGCGATATTTGAGGTGTTCTGTACAATCCTGAATGTCTCTATGAGGTGAGGTTGAGTGAAAAAAATTCTCTTACATATTGGAGCTCACAAGACGGCAACTTCGACGTTGCAGCAAACCGTCCTTAAAAAGTTTCCGGACAAGTTTCTTCACTATGATGATTATCGGCCCAGTGCATTTGATAACGGCTTCCGGTTTTTGACAGATGAGCAGGACCCGAAATTTTTGGCGCAATTGTTTAAACGTAGTTTTTCTCGGGAGGGCCAGTCGACGCTCAGAATGTCCCGAGAGCACTTAATGGGGCGTGCTTTCTCTGCAAAGGGATTTTATCCAGAACTCTGGAGAGTACGAAAGCTGGTTGAGGTGTTAAATGAGGAAGGCATGAAAGTGCGTTTGTTGATGACGACGCGTCGGCGGTTTGATTTCATGATATCATTATATCTACAAAAACTCTCTGAGCCCAATGGACACCGCAACTTCCAGAATTTTGAGAATGTGGCAGTGACTGCCTCTTACGACTGGAGACAACTGGCGAAGGTATTGGAGGGGCTAGATGTAACCTATCTGCCTTATGAAGCAATAAAGCTGGAACGAGCGATATTTGTTGCGCAAGTAAACTCGTTCTTCGAAATGGAAGCGGTTACAGCAGCAGATCTTGATCGAGTTTACAATCCGCGCGTCAATGCAGAGGGTTATGAGGTCTTAGCTAAGCTTGCTGAGATTAAGAATGAGGCAGCTAGAAAAATGCTCGTCAGGTATACGAAAACGCTTTTTCGTAAGGGGAAGAAGCCACATATTATCTCTGAATATATTCGTGGTATTTATGAAAAGCACTTTCAAGATGGGGACCAGCAGTTTGCTAGAACGTATTTTCCTGAAGGGTTGAAACATATCTATCATCAAGACAAGGAACTCACCCCAGTTGAGTGATATGGTTTGTGTGAATGTAGCGTAACTGCGTTTGGCTCTTTACAAAACAAAACCCCGACCGGAAACGATCGGGGTTTTATGGTGCCTAAATGATGGAACCGCTCTTTAAGGACGTATCCTGATCCGAAGTTTTGTCTGCACTCTTCGGGGGTACGTCCTGTGCATTGGAGTTCGAGCGGCGCCTTCAAAACTTAGACTGAGTAGTACATGTCGAACTCAACTGGGTGAGGGGTCATGTCTGTGCGCATGACTTCTTCCATCTTCAGTTCGATGTATGCGTCGATCTGGTCGTCATCGAACACGCCGCCTGCTTTGAGGTACTCACGGTCTGCATCGAGGCATTCCAGAGCTTCACGCAGAGATGCTGCAACAGTTGGGATCTCGGAGAGTTCTTCTGCTGGCAGATCATACAGGTTCTTATCCATTGCATCACCAGGATGGATCTTGTTCTTGATGCCATCAAGGCCAGCCATCAGCTGTGCAGCAAACGCCAGGTATGGGTTTGCGGAAGGATCCGGGAAGCGAACTTCAACGCGCTTGCCCTTTGGAGAAGATGTGAATGGAATACGGCAGGATGCAGAACGGTTCTGGGAAGAGTAAGCCAGAAGAACTGGAGCCTCGTAGCCCGGTACCAGACGCTTGTAGGAGTTGGTAGAAGCGTTGGTGAATGCGTTCAGAGATTTCGCATGCTTCAGGATACCGCCGATGAAGTACAGAGCAGTCTCGGACAGGTCAGCGTACTGGCTGCCAGCAAAGGTTGGCTTGCCGTCTTCCCAGATGGAGAAGTGGCAGTGCATGCCGGTGCCGTTGTCGCCGAAGACTGGCTTAGGCATGAAGGTTGAGGACTTGCCATAAGCGTGTGCAACTTGGTGAACCACGTACTTGTAGATCTGCATGTGGTCAGCACAGGTTGTCAGGGTCTGGAACTGCATGCCGAGTTCGTGCTGAGCAGCTGCCACTTCGTGGTGGTGCTTTTCAACTTTAACGCCCATGTCAGACATGACGGTCAGCATTTCAGAGCGAATGTCCTGCGCGCTGTCAATTGGTGGTACTGGGAAGTAGCCGCCTTTTGTGCGTGGACGGTGACCGAGGTTACCGGATTCGTATTCGCTGTCCATGTTGGATGGCAGTTCGGAGCAATCCAGCTTGAAGCCGGTGTTGTATGGGTCTGCTGCAAAGCGAACGTCGTCGAAGATGAAGAATTCAGCTTCCGGGCCAACGAATACGGTGTCACCAGCGCCACATGCTTTTACATAGGCTTCTGCGCGCTTAGCTGTCATGCGTGGGTCACGGTTGTAACCTTCGCCTGTGCGTGGGTCGAGAACGTCACAGAAGATGGACATGGTGGACTGCGCGAAGAATGGGTCGATATGAGCTGTTTCCGGATCTGGCATCAGCATCATGTCGGATTCGTTGATTGCTTTCCAACCACCGATAGAAGAACCGTCAAATGCGACGCCCTCTGCGAACATGTCTTCGTTCACCTGGGAGATATCCATGGTGACGTGCTGCAGCTTGCCGCGCGGATCAGAAAAACGAAGATCTACGAACTTTACGTCTTTTTCCTGGATTTCTTTCAAGACATCAGCGGAGGTTGTCATAACTTCCTATTCCTCTTATTAAAATCGCCAGTGGCGCAGTGTTGTAAACTGGAAGACCAAGCGCGTGGGGTCGTTGCCCCTAAATCATTCAGTCTTCGTGATTTCCTAGTGGTACTCAGAGTTAAACGGCGTCTTCGCCTGTCTCCCCGGTACGAATGCGGATTGCTTCTTCGATGCTGGAGACAAAAATCTTGCCGTCACCAATGCGGCCGGTCTGTGCGGCGTCGCGAATGGCTTCTACAGCTTTTTCTACAAGATCATCGTTGAGTACGATTTCGACCTTTACCTTTGGTAGGAAGTCCACCACGTACTCGGCGCCGCGATAGAGTTCTGTATGGCCCTTCTGGCGGCCAAATCCTTTTGCCTCGGTAACGGTGATCCCCTGAAGACCAACCTCCTGAAGTGCTTCTTTCACTTCATCCAGTTTGAACGGCTTAATGATCGCCTCAATTTTCTTCATGGTCTTCACACTCTCAGTTCGTCTTGTATCTGCGTGCGCTGCTGATCTGGCATGCTCTTAAAAATGATCAGCGCGTGTGCAGAAAGTTCGCGATTCAAAACTTACGGAAATATGAATGCAGAAACCGTGCCAGTTTTGAAATTTTCTTAAAAAGCCGCGAAAGCGGGCAGTTTGGTCCCTTAATAATAATGGGCAACTGCATCTGAAATATATCTGGTGCACAAACACTGCGCATAATGGTTAAAAAATAGGCAGTGTACCTTTTGTTCATCTCGCCTGAAACTAGGTGTTGGTTCCTTGTGCAAGGCAGGGTTATGGTTGTGTCAGCAAAAGCTGTTGCAGTTTTTGTGTGTTCCTATGGAAGCTGGCTGTCAGTTTTTTGGGCGCGCGTTTAAAGGAGCGAGTGATGAGGTTGGTTTCTCTCGACCATGTCGTGCTTACCGTTCATGATGTTGAACGTACCAGTCGTTTTTATCAGGATGTGCTGGGTATGGAGGAGATCATATTCGGAGGCGGGCGGAGGGCTCTGCATTTCGGTCATCAGAAGATCAACCTTCAGCCCACTGATGTGGACCATTCTCCCATAGCGCAGGAACAGGTGCCCGGGACGGCGGATCTTTGCTTTCTGGTTGAGAGCCTGGATTCGGCGATTGCGCGGCTGAGTGCGGCCTCCGTGACGATTGTGGAGGGGCCTGTTTTCCGTACAGGTGCCAGTTCGCCGATCCTGTCTGTCTATATTCGCGATCCTGATGGCAACCTGATTGAGCTTTCGCAGCCTCAGGATGTGGTGATTGCCAGTGATGAGCGGGAGATTGCCAAGAAGGCGAAGAAGAAGCCGCCAAAGTCCAATAGCTAGAGGATTTTGTGAGAGTTGGTCCTGCTAGCCTAGCTTTTCTCTGATGCGGATTTGGAACTGTTCTGCTGCATGATGTAGGCGAGGACTTTTTTTGCTTCGTCCGGTTGCAGGAGTGGGTCCTGTAAAAACTGGCTTTGCTGCATGTCGTCCAGACTGCTTCTCTTTTGAGGATCAATCTGCATGGAGTTGTTGACGAAGCGGGCGTACTCAGACTCGTAACTCTCGTTGTAAAAACCGGGCTCTCCAGCCAGGTCTGGGTCATCTGTTGGCGTGAGGGCTTTTTCCGGGCTGTCTTCCTCGTCAGCTTGCGCGTCTTGGGATTTGGAGTTGCTCAGTTTGCGCACAACATGGAGTGCGAACGCATAAGGATTGTCGCAATCCGGGGCACCCAGCAGATTGAATTCACCTTCACCACCGCCATATATCATTTGCCCAACCGCATAGCCATCCTGTTTATCGTCCAGACGGTCGCGGTCCTTTTCGTCTTTGAAGGCGGCGGCGATGGCTTCCGGGCTAGAGTATTCCGGAGTGCCGAAATCCAGTGGGTCTTCTCCAATGGTGCCTGCAAAACCAAAATCAGCGATCTTGAGGGATTGGCTGTTCTTGTCGAACAGGATGTTGCCCCCTTTAATGTCGTTGTGGCTGATGCCTGCCGCGTTGACATGCTTCAGACCGTCAATTGCTTCATTCGCCATGAATTGTAAGGCGCCCCAATATTGAGAGTGGCTGAGCTTGTTCTCTTGGAGGAGTTTTTCTGCTCCTTCGAAAAGGTCACCTGCTTCACAACCTTCCACGTACTCCATGGCAAGGCCAGTTTCTCCGTCGATCTCATGTATTCCGTAGCACTGCACAACGTTTTTATGCGGGCCGGCGGCCATTAGTTTCCCGTAGATCTGAGCTTCTTTCTCCAGGGCGTCTTTGCCTTTCTTTGAACGCGCTGTTTTGAATGCAATAGACTTTCCGCTCTTCTCGTCCGTGTACAAACTCACTTCCCCGAAAGATCCGGCACCCAGTCTCTTGGCGCGTTTGAGATTGTCGGAGGGGAGAGGCATTGTTACAGGTGGCAGTTCTTCCGCACTCTCTTCATCCTCGGAGAGGCTTGGTTCATCGACGTTGCTGACTGTGAACCTGTTGGCGGGTGAAGCTGTGGATGTTGGTGGTTGCTCTAACTCATCTTCTGAGGAGCTGTCCTCGTCCACATTGCTGACCTCAAACCGACTGGCGGTGGGCTGAGGCTGTTCCGGCTCAGTGTCGCTCTCTTCATCCTCGGAGAGGCTTGACTCATCGACGTTGCTGACTGTGAATCTGCTGGTGGGTGAAGCGGTGGGTGTTGGCGGTTGCTCCAACTCATCTTCTGAGGGGCTGACCTCCTCCACGTTACTGACTTCGAACCGAGTGACAGTGGGTTGTGGCTGTTCCGGCTCAGTGTTGCTCTCTTCATCCCCGGAGAGGCTTGGCTCGTCGACGTCGCTGACTGTGAACCTGCTGGTGGGTGAGGCTGTGGATGCTAATGGCTGCTCCAACTCATCATCACTCTCTTCATCTTCTGAGAGGCTGACTTCTTCGACATCGCTGACGGCAAATCTGCTGCTGGCGGGAATTTGGGGATGGTCGAAGTCGGGCTCTGTCTGTCCGTCTTCTGCCGAACTCTCGCTCAAGCCCAGCAGGGTGATGACATTGTCGGCCCACGCGCCGATCTGAGCGTCCTGAGTTGGTGGCTCGTTTGGCTGGTTCTGAAGGGGGCGAGGCGACTTCGTCATGTTACAGGTCTTGAGCTGTTTGCGATTGCTTGCTCACGCCAGTTTAGACAGAGGGCATGTTGTTAAAGTGTATCGAAATGGAGGGATGTGATTAAAATGTCCTTGAAGGTGCGCAACAAAAAAGCCGACCTGGAGGCCGGCTTTCTGATGGTTGGTCTTTCAACGAGCAGATCAGGTTTGCTGCATGAAAGCGGCTAGTTCTGCCTTGTGGTCTTCTTCCATTTTGGTCATGAGACCTGAAATCACCTGACGGGCTTCATCTGGCTGACACAACGGATCTGAGATGAAGTTGGTCTTCAGGAGCTCTTCCGCGGTGCCGCGCACATCAATGTCCAACAGAGTGGAGATGTTGACGAACTCAACATAAGCGGTTTCGCCTCCGCCCTTGCCGAAGTGGCCGGGCGTGCCTGCAACAGCTGGGTCATCTGCCTGATTGATCGCCTGATATTCAATGGTCTCACCACGACGCTCAATGTCTCTGAGCTTGGAGTGCATGGAATAGCTGAGCGTTGCCGGGTCACCCGTATTTTGCGCGCCGAAGAGATTTTCGGCATGTTCACCTGCACGATAAGTCATCTGACCAACGGCGAAGGTGTCCTGCTTTTCATTGGCGCGTGGCTTGTCTGCATCTTTCTGTGGAAGAGACAAAAGGGCTTCCGGTGCTGAATGATCTGGAGTACCAACAGCGACAGGATCAACTCCGATTTTGGCGGCGTTGCCGAGGTCGACGATTTTAATCGCCTGACTTTCCTTGTCATAAAGGAGGTTGCCGCCCTTGATGTCGCTGTGGCTGATGCCAGCCTGTGCCAGATGCTGCACACCGCTCAGAACATCGCGCATAATGAACTGCACGGTGCCCCAGTACTGGGAGTGGCTGAGCTTGTTGTCGGTGTAAAGCTTTTCGGCGGTGGTGAAGAGCTTGCCTGCTTCGTGGCCTTCTACGTACTCAAGGGCGAGGCCCTGTACGCCCTGAACTTCCACGATGCCCATGCTTTTGACCACATTGTCGTGCGGACCAATTTCGGCAAGTTTGCCGTAGACCTGTGCTTCTTGTTGCAGGGCCTGCCAACCTGCTTCGGTACTTGCGACTTTAAATGCGAAAGACTTGCCATCCTGTTTGACAAGATAGACTTCGCCATAGGCACCAGCACCAAGGCGCTTGGCGTTTTGCTCAAGAGCGGTGCGGTCTGCTTCAAAAGGGGGTGAGGCCTCCTGCGTTACACTTTCTGAACTGGTTTGGCTCGGTGGCTTTATCCGGTTTGCGAGCGTTTCAGTTGAAGCGGTGTCGAGAGGCTTCGTATTGCTTGTTGATGGTGGTGTTGAGCCCTTTTGGGTTTCAACGGACACGCCGCGCGCTTCCAACTTCTCTGATTTTTTTGGCGCAGAGTTTTGTTGTGCACTTACGTCGTTCTGGAGTTGGCTCTGATCAACTGGAGTATGCTTGGGAGAGTTGACGGAATGCATGGGTGAGAGACCTTTACAGGCGAATAGACGTCGTGCTCCAGTCCGGTTCTACGGCTTTGGAGGTTTGGGTGGATTTCGTTTCAGAAAGCCGTGCGCATACCTGCTCGCGAATTTGCATCAGGTTGACCAGTGTATTCTCCAGTGCAAGGTCATCTGTGAACCGGAGTGTGGCCTGAGCATTCAGTTGCAAGTCACCAGATTGAGACAGGCCTAGGAAAGCTCCGCGTAGGAGATCCACATCCTGATTGAGCTCCAAAGCCGCCTTCAGTGTGTTTTTATCTTCTGCAAGAAGGAGGCTGGTGCTTATGTAAATGAGGTCCGAGCTTTCATTGAGTTCGACCGACCAACGACTTCCGTTTGCTTCTTCAATAAGAAATAGTCCAGTATCAGGCTGGGTGGTCATACCCAGACGTCGTGCGAAAGCAGTCATTAGCTGGTCGTAGTGGGCTCGTCTCTCGTGCATGTTTTCGTAGTTTTCCCAAAGTGGTGCGCTGGTATCAACATTTACTCAGGAAGTGCCTCTTAAATCTGTGCCTTTTAGCACTAGCTTATGTTTTGTGATTTTTCGTGATCGAAAAAACGCGGCGGCAGTTGGGTAACGATGAACCAATTTCTTAGGGATAATGGGTAATAAATTTCTCAGAGCCTGACGAATAGGGAAATGGAGAGCTTTATGCATGAGTTGTTGACACCATTGCAGATGAAGAAGGCAGATCGCCTGACCATTGAGGGTGGCTTTCCCGGTATTGAATTGATGCATAATGCGGGCAAGGCTGTGTTTGAGGTGATGCGCCAGATTCTGCATCCTTATTCGCGGGTCCTTGTGTTTTGTGGACCCGGAAACAACGGTGGAGACGGCTTTGTTGTTGCGCAACTTGCTGACAATGAAGGCTTTAATGTCTCTGTCGGGCTGGTGTGTGATCCGGAAACTCTCGAGGGTGATGCAGAGCTTGCCTATGACGAGATGGATCTTGACTTAACCTCAATGGATAACATGCGGGCTGCGCTGGAAGAGCTGGGCGAAGATGACCTTATTGTTGATGCCTTGTTTGGCGCAGGCCTCTCTCGTCCTCTTGACGATGAAGTTCTGGCGCTTGTGCAGTTGATAAATGACAGTCCGGCGCAATGTGTCGCAGTTGATCTGCCGTCTGGCGTGAGTGGCCGCAGTGGAGCTGTGCTGGGTGAGGCTGTGCATGCGGATATGACTGTGACGTTCTTTCGCGCCAAACCGGGGCATTACCTTTATCCGGGCCGGGGGCATTGCGGAGAGATTGTTATTGAGCAGATTGGTCTGGAGGACGCTGTTCTTGAGAAGGTTGGTCCAACCGCGTTTTACAACTGCGATAAGATCTGGGGAGATCTGCCCGATCAACCGGCTGTGGCTGGGCACAAATATAACAGGGGACACACTGTTGTTGTGAGTGGTCCCAAGTTTGCCACCGGTGCGAGCCGTCTTGCGGCGTTGGCTGCACAGCGGGCGGGGAGCGGGCTTGTGACTGTGGTGGCGCGGGAGCAGGCGGCTCTGGTCCATGCAGCACATCTGACGAGTATCATGATCCGCCCGGCTGAGCGTATTGCTGATTTTGAGCGGATTTTGGAAGACGAGCGGCTCAACTCCGTGGTGATCGGACCGGCGGCAGGTGTTGGCCGTGAGACGCAGGAGCGGGTGGCTGAATGCCTTTCCGGGGATCGTGGTGTGGTTCTGGATGCGGACGCGCTCATGTCCTTTGAGGAAAAGCCAGAGCATTTGTTTGCGTATATTGCGGATTCTGACTGCGCTGGGCGTGTTGTGCTGACACCTCATGAGGGTGAGTTTCGTCGTTTGTTTCCTGAACTGCATGATCCCACCTCTACTGATTGCAAAGTTGAGCGCACCAAGAAGGCTGCGAAGCGCGCGGGGGCTGTGGTCGTGTTGAAGGGTGCAGATACAGTTATTGCAGACCCTAGTGGTCATGTGTCCATCAACGCCAGCGGTACGCCGTGGCTTGCGACAGCTGGATCTGGTGATGTTCTGGCGGGCGTGATTGCCGGATACCTGGCGCAAGGCCTTGGCGGTTATGAGGCTGCTGCAAAAGGCGTTTGGGTGCATGGCCGGGCTGCTGAGATCGCTGGGGAAGGGCTCATTGCCGAAGATCTGGTTGCGCATATTCCGGATGTGATCACCGAGCTTGTGCAGTTCCTGGGTGATTTTTAGAGGTTTTTGACCCAAAGAGTGGGGTTCTCCTCTGAGATATCTGGTGGGAATCATCAATATTTGTGATAATTAATCTGCCAAACGTGATGCGTATCCTTTAGTGAGACAGGCAATGCGATAGGCATGCGAGAGAGAGGTGAGGGTTGCGCGTAAAACGTGTGGTCGTACTCGCCCTCTGGACGATTAATACGGATATTCTTATGAGCAAGACGACACAGCACTCTGCAGCACTCCGCCAGATCATCGAGGCGCTGGCACCGTTCAAAGACCATGATGCTAAGATGCAGGTCTCGACGGTTTTGACATTGCTTGAAATTGCCGTCCATCAGGAGGAGCAGGTGACGATCCATCCTCATAGCCTTCAAAAGAAGATTGGGTATCAGTCAGGAACCGCGACCCGCAATATCTATTACTGGTGCGAAGGGCACAAGGATGTGCGCGGCGGACATAACTATGCCCGTGTTGAGGCGGATAAAACGGATGGCCGCCGCCGGGAGCTGTATCTGACGGAAAAAGGCGCGGCTTTTATACAGCGGGTTTTAACGCCACTTTGTGAGTGATCACAGAGGCCCGCTTGCTGGCTATGTGAAAAAGCCAGATTAAGAAAAAGGATGTGATGCGATCTCCTGCTTGAGAAATAAGCCCCGGATTGTCGTAATGCACAGTTTCATAGGTAGAAATGGCGTGGAAAACCGAGAACTGGGCATAAACAGCGTATTAGGTGGTTGACTTCTCTTGGGTTCCCATTTAGCTACCCCTCCAACGCGGCTGTGGCGAAATTGGTAGACGCACTAGATTTAGGTTCTAGCGGGAGACCGTGGGGGTTCGAGTCCCTCCAGCCGCACCATATCCCCGGTGATACGGTGCATAAATAAACGACCGTAGCTTATCGGAAACGGAAAAGTTGAGGGCGTTGTCGAGGTTCGGTTTATGCTCACCTTTTCGTCAGGCGGATAAGAGCTGAGGGATTTTCTCCCGAAGCGTTTTCCCCCCTTCGAAATTGGTGTTATGTTTACCGTGCTGGGACAAACCATATTGGTTTGTCGGTACGCGTCCTAAATCAAGGACGAAGCAAAGACCATGCAGGTATCAGAAACCCTGGCCGAGGGCCTAAAGCGCGAACTCAAAGTCGTTATCCCGGCGACGGATCTGGCGACCCGCCTCGATGAATACCTTAATGACATGAAGTCAAAGGTAAACATTAACGGCTTCCGTCCGGGTAAAGTTCCAGTTTCTCATCTCAAGAAAGTTCATGGCCGTCAGGCAATGGGTGAGCTGATCGGTAACCTGATCAACGAAACCACTGCTAAGACCATTGAAGAGCGCAAAGAAAAGCCTGCTCTTCAGCCAGAAATCGATCTTTCTGATGATGATGCTGAGAAAGTTTTGGCTGGTGAAGCAGATCTCGCTTACACCATCTCCTATGAAGTTCTGCCACAGTTCGACATCGTAGATTTCTCTGCGATTGAGCTTGAGCGCCCAATCGTTGAAATTTCTGAAGACGAAGTTGACGAGCAGGTCAAGCAGATCGCAGAAAGCAACCGTCCATTTGAAGCGCGCGAAGAAGGTGCTGCTGCTGAAGACGGTGACCGCGTTACCATGCATTACCTCGGCAAGCTTGACGGCGAGCCATTTGAAGGTGGTGAAGATGAGAACGGTCAGCTGGTTCTGGGTTCTGGTCAGTTCATTCCTGGCTTTGAAGAGCAGATCGTTGGCATGAAAATCGGTGACAAAAAAGTCATCGACGTGACCTTCCCTGAAGAATACGGCGCAGCAAACCTTGCTGGTCGCGCAGTTACCTTCGACATCGACGTTAAAGGCATTGAAGCTGCTGGCGAAGTTTCCATTGACGATGAAATGGCAACCAAGCTGGGTCTTGAATCCCTTGAGAAGCTGAAAGAAATCGTTCGTGGCCAGATTGAAAGCCAGTTCGGTGCAGCTACCCGTCAGAAAGTAAAGCGCGCTCTGCTGGACAAGCTGGACGAAGAGTACTCCTTCGAGCTGCCTGAGAAACTTCTGGAAACAGAATTCGACGGTGTTTGGAAGCAGGTTGAAGCTGATATGCAGCAGTCCGGTAAGACCTTCGAAGACGAAGAAACAACCGAAGACGAAGCTAAAGCTGAATACCGTAAGATCTCTGAGCGTCGTGTACGCCTCGGTCTGGTTCTTTCTGAAGTTGGTGAGCAGAACAAAGTTCAGGTTACCGACGAAGAAGTTCAGAAGGCTCTGTTCGACCGCGTTCGTCAGTTCCCAGGTCAGGAACAGCAGGTGTTCGAATTCTACAAGAACAACGAACAGGCTCTCGCGTCCCTGCGTGCCCCAATCTACGAAGAGAAGGTTGTGGACTACATTCTGGAGCTCGCGAAAGTTTCTGACAAAGTCGTGTCCAAAGAAGAGCTGATGGCTCAGGACGAAGACGAAGCATAATTTTTGGGATTACCCGAGAATTTCGGAAAGGGGGCCTTGTGCCCCCTTTTTCTTTTTTCACATCTTGAATTTTGAGGTGGAAAGCCGAAATATCTGAAGCCGTCTTAAGTGCATAGGGCCAATGTGGTCTTTAAGCTCCCTTATAATTGGGATAAGACTAGGGGGTCTTATGGAAACACTCCATAAACCTTGTGGCTTTACCTTTTGGCAAGTGCCTTTAAGACAAGGGCGACATCCCGTGGGTGGGCATGGCGCTTTTTTCGACATAAGTTTCTTGCAGGCTTACCGGAATGCCGGATAAGTTACCGAGCTTCACGAAGCTTTCTGCATATTTAAAATGGATGACGCATGACCGATCCTGTTGAGTATTTCACGAACAGCCTGGTGCCGATGGTTGTAGAGCAAACCAACCGGGGTGAGCGGGCCTATGACATCTTCTCAAGGCTGTTGAAGGAACGCATTATCTTCCTGACCGGTCCTGTGGAAGATACTATGGCTACACTGGTGTGTTCCCAGTTGCTTTATCTGGAAGCGGAAAACCCGAACAAAGAAATTGCGCTTTATATCAATTCTCCGGGTGGCGTTGTGACCAGTGGTCTTGCTATTTATGACACTATGCAGTTTATCCGTCCGAAGATTTCAACTCTTTGTATCGGCCAGGCTGCAAGCATGGGTTCCTTGCTTTTGGCTGCTGGTGAAAAGGGTATGCGCTTTTCTTTGCCTAACAGCCGCGTCATGGTTCACCAGCCTTCCGGTGGTTTCCGCGGGCAGGCGGCAGACATTATGCTGCATGCACAGGAAATTCTGAAGCTGAAGCGTCGCCTCAATGAGATCTATGTTGATCATACGGGTCAGACTCTTGATGCTGTTGAAGAAGCGCTTGAACGTGATAACTTTATGAGTGCAGATGCGGCGAAAGAGTTCGGTCTGATTGATAACGTTATTGAAAATCGTGAGAGCTTAAACGTTATTGAACCAGCTTAAAGCCGGTTTTTTAAAGTAACTCGCGCGCAAGTTTTTTTAACAGGGAATGAACTTTGCGTGCGGGGCTTAAAGGAATGTTGATTATTGCGAGCCAAATATCGCATAAGAGAATGGCTATTAGTGATTTCCAAAGCTTCCCTCTGGAAGCGGAACACAAAACGCGATAAGTCAGTAGAACGTCGCGGCGAATGTATCGCTGTCGAACTAAGAATTCTAACAGGGGCTGTGTCCCTTGAAACGATGCGGGGTTATATCTCATGAGCAAAGCCAGCGGCAGCGACAGCAAGAATACGCTTTACTGCTCGTTTTGCGGAAAAAGCCAGCATGAGGTCCGTAAGCTGATTGCGGGTCCGACCGTATTCATCTGCGATGAGTGCGTCGAGCTCTGCATGGACATTATTCGCGAAGAGAACAAATCTTCGCTGGTGAAGTCTCGTGATGGGATTCCGACGCCTCAGGAAATTCGTGGTGTTCTTGATGATTACGTGATTGGTCAGGGTCGAGCCAAAAAGGTTCTGTCTGTAGCGGTTCATAACCACTACAAGCGCCTGAATCATGCCTCCAAGAACAACGATGTTGAGCTTGCAAAGTCCAACATCCTTCTGGTTGGTCCTACCGGATGTGGTAAAACCCATCTGGCACAGACGCTCGCCCGAATTCTGGATGTTCCGTTTACGATGGCTGACGCAACCACGCTGACTGAAGCGGGTTACGTTGGTGAAGACGTTGAAAATATTATTCTGAAGCTTCTCCAGGCTGCAGACTACAATGTTGAGCGTGCGCAGCGCGGTATTGTCTACATCGATGAGGTGGACAAAATTACCCGTAAGGCCGAAAACCCATCCATCACCCGTGACGTTTCTGGTGAAGGTGTTCAGCAGGCATTGCTGAAGATCATGGAAGGGACTGTTGCCTCTGTTCCGCCGCAAGGTGGTCGTAAGCATCCGCAGCAGGAATTCCTGCAGGTAGATACAACAAACATTCTGTTTATCTGCGGTGGTGCATTTGCTGGTCTGGACAAGATCATTTCTGACCGTGGTCGCAAAACCTCTATCGGCTTTGCTGCTTCTGTGCTTGCACCTGAAGATCGCAAGACCGGTGAGTTGTTCTCAGAGCTTGAGCCTGAAGATCTGCTGAAGTTCGGTCTTATTCCTGAGTTTGTTGGCCGCTTGCCGGTTATTGCAACTCTTGAAGATCTGGATGAGGACGCTTTGGTGTCCATCTTGAGTGAACCTAAGAATGCGCTTGTTGCGCAGTACCAGCGTTTGTTCGAAATGGAAAACGTAGAGCTGACCTTCCATGAAGACGCTTTGAAGGCAGTTGCTCGTCGGGCGATTGAACGTAAGACCGGTGCTCGCGGACTACGTTCTATTCTGGAAGCAATTCTGCTGGAAACCATGTATGAGCTTCCTGGCCTTAAGGGCGTGAAGGAAGTTGTGATTTCCGGTGAGGTGGTCGAAGGCGATGCGCGTCCTTTGTATATCTACGAGGATCGTGCGGAGAATTCAGCAACCAGCGCGTAAGGCGATGGGGACTGATGAGGCAGTAGGCTTCGCTCACGGGTATTGAGTTTAATTTGGGCGGTAACTTCTTGAAAAAAGTGCCGCCCATTTTTTGTCTCATGCGTCTAGCATGATGATGCGTATGAGTGTTCTGCGTAAACGGCGAACCAAGACCGAAAAGGATGGTGTTCCAGCTAAAGTGTGAGGACGATCAAACGGTGTTATACGCTCCTGATAACAGGAAAAAAGCTTATAATATCAACAGATCGCTGAAAGACTTGGATGCGGAGTGCTTGACACTTGGAGGCGGTGTCTCCACCTAATAGGTCTAGTTCGCAGCTTGGCGAATTTGTTTGTGCCCGTTTTGGGGCGAATGAGTTCGGCCCTCGAAATTCTACGAATGCCCTATGGGCCTTAGTTGATTTTTATGTTGCGCTTTTTCGTAGCTTTCGTTGGAAAGCTGCAATTTGAAAGGAATAGAGATGGCTGACAATGAAATGCGCCCGGAAGAAGAGACAGAAAACTCTGTTTTTCCTGTTCTCCCACTGCGCAACATCGTCGTATTCCCTCATATGATCGTGCCGCTGTTTGTAGGGCGCGAGAAATCGATCCGCGCTCTGGAAGAGGTGATGGAGTCTGACAAGCAGATTTTGCTTGCGACCCAGATGAACGAGGCGGATGACGATCCGGATACCGATCAGATTTATAAAGTCGGTACCCTTGCAACAGTTTTGCAGCTGCTGAAGCTGCCAGATAATACCGTAAAGGTTTTGGTTGAAGGTGGTGCGCGTGCCGAAATTGGCCAGTTCACTGATCGCGAAGACCTTTATGAAGCAGAAGCCGTTATTCTTGATGAAGCTGGCGGTGACGAGGTTGAGGTCGAGGCGCTTGGCCGTTCAGTGATTTCCGAGTTCGAGAACTACGTGAAGCTGAACAAAAAAGTGTCTCCTGAGGTTCTCGGCGCCGTTAATCAGATTGACGACTTCTCGAAGCTTGCTGATACCATTGCATCCCACCTTGCTGTGAAGATCCAGGACAAGCAGGAACTGCTTGGCACTGTGGCTGTCACTGAGCGCCTTGAGAAAGTGCTAGGCATGATGGAGAGCGAGATCTCCGTTCTGCAGGTGGAAAAGCGCATCCGCTCCCGCGTGAAGCGCCAGATGGAGAAAACCCAGCGCGAGTACTATTTGAATGAGCAGATGAAGGCCATTCAGAAGGAACTCGGCGATGGTGAAGATGGCCGTGATGAACTTGCTGAGCTGGAAGAGCGCGTTGCGAAGACGAAGCTGTCCAAGGAAGCTCGCGAGAAAGCCAATGCTGAGCTGAAAAAGCTTAAGCAGATGAGCCCGATGTCTGCTGAAGCAACTGTGGTTCGCAACTACCTTGACTGGCTGATCGGCATTCCGTGGAGCAGGAAGTCCAAGGTCAAGCATGACCTGAAGCTTGCTGAGAAGGTTCTGGATACCGACCACTTTGGCCTTGAGAAGGTCAAGGAACGCATTGTGGAGTACCTTGCAGTGCAGAAGCGCGCGAACAAACTGCGCGGTCCTATCCTGTGTCTTGTTGGCCCTCCAGGCGTTGGTAAAACGTCTCTTGGTAAATCTATCGCGAAAGCTACCGGACGTGAGTTTGTACGCATGTCCCTTGGCGGCGTGCGGGATGAGGCTGAAATTCGCGGTCACCGCCGCACTTACATCGGCTCCATGCCGGGTAAAGTCATTCAGTCCATGAAGAAAGCGAAGAAATCCAACCCGCTGTTCCTGCTCGATGAGATCGACAAGATGGGTATGGACTTCCGTGGTGATCCGTCTTCCGCATTGCTTGAGGTTCTTGACCCAGAGCAGAACGGCAGCTTCATGGATCACTACCTTGAAGTGGAATATGATCTGTCCGACGTCATGTTTGTGACCACGGCCAATACGCTGAACATTCCTGGGCCTTTGATGGACCGTATGGAGATCATTCGTATTGCTGGTTACACTGAAGATGAGAAGATCGAGATCTGCCGTCGTCACCTGTTGCCAAAGGCTGTGAAGAACCATGGTCTGAAGGATGGTGAGTTCGAAGTCTCTGACAGCGCTTTGCAGAAGGTTATCCGTCTTTACACCCGTGAAGCTGGTGTGCGTAACCTTGAGCGTGAGATGAGCACTCTGGCCCGTAAAGCTGTGAAGGACATCCTGGTCAATGACAAGAAGACCATTAAAGTGGATGAAGAGCTGGTTGAGGAATACCTCGGCGTGCCGCGCTTCCGCTTCGGTCAGGTTGAAGACGAAGATCAGGTTGGTGTTGTCACCGGTTTGGCATGGACTGAAGTGGGCGGCGAGTTGCTGACCATTGAAGGCGTCATGATGCCAGGTAAGGGTAAGATGACCGTAACTGGTAACCTGCGTGATGTGATGAAAGAGTCCATCTCTGCTGCTGCCTCTTACGTTCGTTCTCGTTCTGAAGACTTCGGCATTGAGCCTCCGCTCTTTGAAAAGCGCGAGCTGCATGTGCACGTGCCAGAGGGGGCGACTCCAAAGGATGGTCCATCTGCTGGTATCGCCATGGCGACTACTGTTATCTCCGTGATGACCGGTATTCCGGTTCGTCGTGATGTGGCGATGACAGGCGAGATCACACTGCGTGGTCGCGTGCTGCCAATCGGTGGTCTGAAAGAGAAGCTTCTAGCTGCTCTGCGTGGCGGCATTAAGAAGGTTCTGATCCCTGCGGATAACGCCAAGGATTTGGCTGATATTCCTGACAATGTGAAAAACGAATTGGAAATTATTCCAGTCGCTCGCATGGACGAAGTGCTTGAACATGCTCTTGTTCGTATGCCTGAAGCCATCGAATGGAGCGAAGAGGAAGAAAAGTCCAGCTCCGAAGCATTGGTCAAAGATGACAAGGGTTCAGGGGTCGTCGCACACTGAACCAGAGCGTCTGCTTGTGGATACAAAAGCCTCGGACAAGTTCCGGGGCTTTTTTTGGTTGATACTACACAGAAAATGGCCGTTTTCTGCGGTTCGCGGCTTGATTTGAACGCAATTTCGCACGAATGTCCGATTCAGGAGTGCAGCGCGAATCTAAAGCATTCCCCACGTTATTTTAGAAAGGGACTGTCATGAACAAGAATGATCTGATCGGGGCCGTTGCGGAAAAAACTGGCTTGACCAAAGCACAGGCAGGCGAAGCAGTAGAAGCATCTTTCGAAGCAATCACTGAAACCCTGAAGAGCGGCGATGAAGTTCGGATCATCGGATTTGGCAACTTTTCCGTTTCCGCTCGTGCGGCAACTGAAGGCCGTAATCCACGCACAGGCGAAACCATTCAGATTCCGGCTTCCAAGACGCCGAAATTTAAAGCTGGTAAAGGCCTGAAGGACGCGGTCAACGCCTAATTGGGCTTGTTCGTTTTGGGTTTAAAAGTCCCTGTTGTTCATTGGAGCAGCAGGGGCTTTTTTTATGCGCTCATTTCTGATGGGTTGCCGGTTTTTTGCTGTGACGACAAGCCTTTGTTTAATCAGGTAATTCACAGGGTGGATGGCGGTTTTAAGTTTTTTGCTGGTAATGTCGGTTTTTTCAATCTCAGGCCTTGCCAAGGGTAGGGAGGGCGGCTAAATAGCTCCCCACGCCACACGGCGTACCACCCTGCGGGGGCGATTAGCTCAGTTGGTAGAGCGCTTCGTTTACACCGAAGATGTCGGGAGTTCGAGTCTCTCATCGCCCACCATTCTCTTCCAGAGGATGTTCAACGCTCCAGGATGGGCGATTAGCTCAGTTGGTAGAGCGCTTCGTTTACACCGAAGATGTCGGGAGTTCGAGTCTCTCATCGCCCACCATTCCTCTCAGAGGATTTCAAGTCTCCCGGAGTTCCGCGGAGGCTTTTTTGTTGTCCGCACTCCTGAAAATTACCGAGGACAGGGCTGTTAAGCTTAAGGGGGTGTTTCGGCAATTGGTTTCTTAAGGTTGTAGGGCAGGGCGCCAATCTGAGCAAAAACCAAAGGGTGATCTCAGGATCTTATCGTTAAGCTTGCTGCAATAGCCTGTGGAGCTTATTCGCGGAGTGTGCTCTCTTTTCGTCAATTTTTCGAGAGCTGCTTTGCCGTTTAATGAGTGAAATCCTGGTGTTCGGTTGGAAACAATCGTGTAGGACTTGCTCAAGAGCTGTAATTGCGTTGCTAAGTGTGCCGTAGATAACAGCTTGCATGACTGAGATCGTTTTTAACTCCGCGTGGCAAACAAGTATAACTACGTGGAGGCATGCGCCGTATGAGTGGTTCAAGTCATAAGCACCCCATCTGTCCGCCACTTGTGTGGCACACTCTGGTCACCATCCTTCTGGCAGGCATCGTTGCAGATGTGAGCTGGGAGATCTGGGCGCGCTATATCACGCCGTTCTGGGTTGGTGGTCCACTACAGCCAGCTGCTCTTGTGCAGTCTGTCTTTGGTTTCAGAAGCCTTTTCTGGGCTGAAGTTATTCACGCCGTGGTTGGCGTCGTCTTCTATCCTATCGGATACCTCTACATTGCTCGTCCGCTGGCACGTGTGATCATCCCGCCGCTGCCATGGTGGGTTGTTGGCCTTTGCTATGGCGTTGGTCTCTGGGTGTTCGCGCTTTACATCATGGCGCACATCTTTGCTGGTCTTCCACCGTTCCTCGGCTTCATTCAGCTGACATGGGCGTCTCTGGTTGGTCACATGATCTTTGGCTTCATGACAGCCCTGATCGTGCGTATTCGCCACGGTTGGTGAGCTTTTTAAAGCTTTGATGCAAAATAAAAGGCAGCTTCCCTGGGGAGGCTGCCTTTTTGCTTTGGTTGGGCTGTATCTATTAGAAAGTCAGGTCTTGTGCTGGCTTTGAAGAGATCTGGAACGCACCCTTGCGGTTTTCAATCGCCTCTTTGATTGGCTTGCTGCTGTAAAATACAAGGCGCAGGCCGCTCACGGTGTCTTCTCCAAAGACCTCCAGGCTATGGTAGTCCGTGCAGTTGTCTGACAGCTGGCGAAGAGCTTCTGCGTTGGATGGTTTCTCCAAAGCTTCCTTCAGGAGTTCACCGCTGTTGTTGACGTATGTAATGCGGCAGGTTTTGTCCTCGGTGGCGGTCATGTTCTCTAAGTGAGTGAGGACAGGGTAGGCGTCCAGCAGCTTGCCCATGATTGCAGCGCGGGGAGCTGGGTTTTTGAAGCTGACTTCACGCTGCAGTCCGTAGATGTTCTCGTCCTGAGTGAGCACGCTTACGGTTTCAGAGAGCGTGTCTTTCTCGAGTGTACAAACTGTCTTTGTCTCATCAACTAAGCACCCCTGATACCCGACTTTTTCTAGAAGGCCTCTTACATCATGCTCAAAGCGCTCAACGGTTAAGCCGTGAATTGATGGAAGGTTGGCCCGATCAAGAGCGGGATGCTTCGAGGTGGTCACCGCGACTTGTGTCTCGTTTTTGGGAGACACGTTCGGAGTGACATTTACCACCTGAGCGTTGTTGGTTGCGTTTGAACCGGGGGTGACAGGTATTGTAATGTTGATTTGCTGCGATGGTGCGGCTGTTGCAACTGGTGCGACTACTGGCGTTGGTGCAACGATCGCCACTGGTATTGGGGTCGTGGCTGCAACCGGCGCTGGGGCAGAGGCTACGACCGGTGTTGGCACTGCCGGCTGTTGTGGTGTTGTCAACTCATAGAGCTTGGCAATTTGTCTGTTATCGAGCTTGCCATTTGCATAAGCACCGATGGAAATTTGGAACTGGCGTATGGCGTTGCGTGTGCGGCGGCCTGAAACGCCGTCTGGTGTTCCAGTATCAAAGCCCAGCATGTTCAGGCGTAACTGGATGTCCTGTGTCTCTGCTGAAAAGTTAGTTCTTTTCCGTGTTGTTCTTTTCTGCGTCTGAGCTGGCGCATTCTTTTTAGCACCATTTACAATAGCGCTACCAATAATGCCTGCGCCAAGGCCGAAGATGAAATCCTCAGAGCCTGCACGAGCGGTGGTGGCGCTGACTGCTAAAGAGAGGCAGAGAGCGGATGTAAGCTTTGTCATTTTGCGCATTTTGTTGCCTTGCACACATAAAAAATCAAAGGAAAGGCGGGAAAGGCCCACTTGCAGCAAATTTATCTCAAACTCTAAAAAATGTAAGTTGAAATAAATTAAGTTTTTCACTCTTAAGTTGAGAGATCTTATTGCTGATATCTCGAAGATATCGGTCATAATTGAAGCGTATCTGCTGTTTTACGTCGGCTTGCGATGAATGCATTTCATGTGAGTGGGCGCGTTTCAGGCAATGATTTAAGGTATCGGACCTTAGAAATGACGCTGAAGCAGATATCTCAGGTTTGGCTGATGTAGAAAAGGCAGCTTCCGATGGGAGGCTGCCTTTTCTGTCTTGAGATTCTTGATCTGTTTTGATGGATCGGGGTTGAGCTACTTCACACCCCAGATGGACAGCTTGACCTGTTGGTTCTCGCCAATGAGGGCTACGACGAAGTTTGCATCGTAGTTTTGGATAGGATGAAACTCAGCTAAGGCGACGTCGTAGTATTTGCCGTTGATACGACCTGAGGCGTCTTTGTCGTAGGTGGTGCCAGCGTGATCCCATAGGTGGACCTCCATTCGCTGTTTGCCGCGGTTCTTCGGGTTTCTTTTGCAGAAGGTGTCAAAGCCCAGGTGGCTGCTGACCAGATAGTCGCCATTGCTGATTACTTCTACGGCGACTTCCTTTGCGACGCCTCCGCTGCCCTGAAACTCACGCTCAGCCCTTCGGCGGAGGTACTGGGTGCCGTCGGTTCCAATATCCCATTCGATTAGCTTGCCACGCCCATGGGGTTCTTTATGTATGGTCTGACCTAAGCATCGATGCCCGGTTTTGAACTCGCTGGGGCCTTTGCTTGTTGATAGGGTGATCCATCGGCCATTGGGAGTGCCATCGGCAGCAGTAATTGCGGCTTTCTGGATTTGGCCCATGCTTACAAGTGTCGGGCCGCGTTCGATCACAGATGCGTTCTGACGTTTGCGAAGGCGAGTAACTCGCTGTTTTCCATCCTCATCACGGAAGGCGAGAAGGTTTGCAGTTCCATCGCTCAGGGCAAGTTGGTCCGCAGAGCCAGCAAATTCATAAATGCCGCGACGGTCGAGTGCTTTCTCAGTCGGGATGTCTTCTGCTTGCTTTAATTTGAAGGCTTGTGCAAACAAGGTGCCGTTCTTTCGTTGAGCGACGACCATGGCAGCAGAGCCAGAACTTGCAGAAGTGACTTCTGTAACTTCTGGGCCGGAGCGAAAGCCACGATATGTGATGGTCCCGTTTCCTGTGATCTTCCAAAGCATGACCCGCAACTTATTATCTGCATCGATGATCGGTGTGATGAAGTGGGTGTTGTCGATCTTTGCAATGGATACGCTGCGAGCTTTGCCCCGGTTGACAAGATATTCCGGTGTTTCAGCATTGGAGTGCCATGTAGAGATGACGAGATTATCCGCTGAATCTGATGCCACGAGGATGTACCCCAGATGTCCATTGGCATCGTAGCTTGCTGCTTCGATTTCTTTGGCGAGGAACGGAAAGGAGTATGACGTCTCTATATATGAGACGTCAGGTTTGAATTCTTTCAGTTTGTATAGCTTTTCAGCAAGGGCGGGGCTGGTGCCTAGGCACAGTACGGCCAGCAGAACCAGCGCTTTTACTCTCAACATTTTGGAGCTCCCAAAAGGACAAATTTGCGGGTGAGCAGAAATGATTTTTTGGGGTTACTTTAACTGTGTATGCAGCAGGAATAATCTCTCGGTTATGGGGAGGTAATCCTTACGATGGAGCTTGGGGTGATCTGCTGTATTGGCCTCGGGAGGTATGAGGCCAATACAAAGGAGGATGGAGTTCAGAACTTTAGCTCATCTGCGGCTTCGGATTTGCTTTGGAAGATACCGGTTTGCTCTTCCTCTGCTTGTTGAATTGGGTGGCCGTCGTAGAGGGTGATACGCATGGATTTGAGGTTGCGGGTGCCTTCCAGTTCGATGGCGTAGAAGTTGCGGCAGTTTTCGGTGAGCGTCAGAAGCGTTTCAGGATCGGATGGGTTGGCTTCTGTTGGTGCTAACAAGCTGCTTCCATCGCCTGCGTATTGCTCCAAGCAGGTTTTAGAGCTGGATGTTGCCATCTTTTTGAAGCGGGTGAGGTTTGGGTAGGCCTCTGCTAGCTTTGTGAGGACTGCAGACCTTGGGGCGGCGGTCTTGAATGTTACAGTGCGGCTCACTCCATAGATGACGTTTCCAACCTTATTGACGCTGACAGTTTCTTCGAGGTTTTTGGTGGCTTTCTTGCAGATGGTCAGTCCGGTTGTCTCTACACACTCTTCATAGCCTTCTGTTTTTAAGAAGCCCGCGGTTTCGTCACTGCGCATGCCAGTGATCAGTCCGTAAATGTTGGGTGGATTTTTAGGGTCCAGAGCAAGCTTGTTTTCTTTTGGGATTCTGACCGTTGCTTTTTCTGCCTCAGAGTACCCACCGGGATTGGATTGGGGCAGAGGTGGTTGAGCTGGTGTTGGCTGCGCCTGATCGATCTGGGTCTTCTGATAGCGCTTCTTTTGCGTGCGGGTGTAAAGCTCTTCTAACTGAGACTGTGTGAGCCGCCCAGTTGCCACGTAACCAAGTGTGCTTTGAAACCTGCCTATTGCGCGCAAGGTGCGCTTACCAGCTACGCCGTCAGGGAAGCCGGCGTTGTAGCCCAGCAGGTTCAGGCGATACTGGACGTCTTTCAACTGAATGCGGCTGAGAGCCACTGTTTGTTGAGTTGGGATGCGGGGAATGCTGCGCGCCTGCTGCGATTGAGCGGTGACGACATGCGGTGGTGGTTGTTGAGCTGCGGTGTGATCAATGATCGTGTTTCCGATCGCTCTTACACCAAGCCCGATGATGAAGTCCCCTGTATCAGCCTGGGTGGATGAGGGGATTGCGACAGCTGTCGTTGCTGCAAGAGCAAGCGCTTTGAAAAATGTGCCCATAAAACCGGTCCTTGAAATGAAATGGACTGTCGACTTTTTTGTATTTTGATTGAGATGATTGTTCCTGAGTTTATCGCAGGAGCCGCCCCAAGCTAAGTAGAATTACGAGATTTGACTTTTTTGAGGCGGTTTTCAAATTTTCATTGATGGCGAATAAGATATTTTTCAGGGCTAGCCAAAAAGTCCTTGAGTCCAGAAGGGGATAAAATGGGTGATACGCAGTCCTGTTTTCCACATCTGAACGCATTTCGAGGCCGATTTTCACAGTGAAAACAAGTTATTCAGGAAAAACTCGCAAAGTCGATCCAACTTCGCTTGACTTGGACCCGCCCCCGCCGTAAATCAGCGCCACCAACAACGACACAACGTTGCTGACCCAAGCGGGTGTAGCTCAGTTGGTTAGAGTGCCGGCCTGTCACGCCGGAGGTCGCGGGTTCGAGTCCCGTCACTCGCGCCACTT
>NZ_FOSK01000008.1:227003-324585 GCF_900114245.1 Pseudovibrio ascidiaceicola
AGCGGGTGTAGCTCAGTTGGTTAGAGTGCCGGCCTGTCACGCCGGAGGTCGCGGGTTCGAGTCCCGTCACTCGCGCCACTTTTTCTTAGGAAGAGTGGTGCAGGAAAGCAAAGTGTTGTTGAAGGTAGTTTGGATTGAGCGGGTGTAGCTCAGTTGGTTAGAGTGCCGGCCTGTCACGCCGGAGGTCGCGGGTTCGAGTCCCGTCACTCGCGCCACTTTTTCTTAGGAAGAGTGGTGCAGGAAAGCAAAGTGTTGTTGAAGGTAGTTTGGATTGAGCGGGTGTAGCTCAGTTGGTTAGAGTGCCGGCCTGTCACGCCGGAGGTCGCGGGTTCGAGTCCCGTCACTCGCGCCACTTCCCTTGGGAAGAGGTGTTCAGTCCAAGCAAACTGTTATAGCTGCGGGTGTAGCTCAGTTGGTTAGAGTGCCGGCCTGTCACGCCGGAGGTCGCGGGTTCGAGTCCCGTCACTCGCGCCACTTTCATTTTACTTACGAAAAGCACGGTGTTCGCTTTAAATAGCGCGCCGTGCTTTCGTGTATTCTGGCTCATCTTCTCTGGATTTTATTGCATTATCTACCCATGTTTTCTGCTGAAGCTTTGTTGTCTTATATTTAGGGTAGGGGAGCTGCCGAATATGGCAGATTTAGCGGACAAGCTTTAGTGGGCAGGGGCTTAAAACAAAGCGCATTATGGTGGCCTATGGGTATTGCCCTGCGACTCTTCAATTGAGACGTTTTGACTATTTACGCAGAACTACGCAGGAAAATGCACCAATTTTATTGTCCGATTTTAAGTCTTGAGTAGTTTTCCCAAGCAATTGTTAGAAAACGTCATTTTTCTATTTTAATATGAGTATTTTACTCATAATATATATCTCTAGGTTTTTAGCGGCTTTTTAGTGCCCGCCTCTCGAGAATGTGATCTTCTCGTGGCGTAAGGCACTCTTTCCGATCCGATTTACTCCGTTGTAAGGTCTTGCGCAGATGGTGGGGCTAAGCTAATCGTGCGTTGCGGTGCGACTAGATACACCGGATCCTAGGGTGTCCTTCCAAATCTTACGCCCTACTTTCTGCCGTGTGTGCAGTGCACCAAGAGTTTTATTGGTCGCATGACCTGTTACGTCCAGGGACGGATATACAAATGGAAGACCTCCTCAGGGAGTACATCCCGATTGTCGTCTTTATCGGTGTTGCCCTCGTTATTGGCCTCGCGCTTCTCATTGCCCCGTTTATCGTTGCTTTCAAGAATCCAGATTCTGAGAAGCTTTCTGCTTACGAGTGTGGCTTTAACGCCTTTGATGACGCGCGTATGAAATTCGACATCCGGTTTTATCTGGTATCGATCCTTTTCATCATCTTTGATCTCGAAGTTGCTTTCCTCTTCCCATGGGCTGTTGCTTATGGTGGGCTGGGCTGGTTTGGCTTCGTCTCCATGATGATCTTCCTTGGCGTGCTCACGATTGGGTTCATCTATGAATGGAAGAAGGGAGCGCTGGAATGGGATTGATCTCTGACGGCTCCAAGCCTCTTGTCTCTGAAGCTCCAAAAGGGATCATTGATCCCAACACAGGTCGCCCAGTGGGCGAGAATGATCCGTTCTTCATGAATGTGAACAACGAGCTTTCTGATAAAGGTTTTCTGGTTACTTCCAGTGAAAGCTTGATTCAGTGGGCACGTACCGGTTCGCTTATGTGGATGACGTTTGGTCTTGCCTGTTGTGCAGTGGAAATGATGCAGATGTCGATGCCGCGTTATGACGCAGAGCGTTTCGGCTTTGCTCCTCGTGGCTCCCCACGTCAGTCTGACGTGATGATTGTTGCGGGTACGCTGACCAACAAAATGGCGCCTGCACTGCGCAAGGTTTACGACCAGATGCCTGAGCCTCGCTATGTGATCTCTATGGGATCGTGTGCGAATGGCGGCGGTTACTACCACTATTCCTATTCTGTTGTACGCGGTTGTGACCGGGTTGTTCCCGTTGACATCTATGTGCCGGGTTGTCCTCCAACTGCTGAAGCGCTGCTTTACGGTGTGCTGCTGCTGCAGAAGAAGATCCGCCGCACGGGTACGATTGAGAGATAATTTACAGGTCGTGCATCTTCGCGGTGCGCGGCCTTATCGACATTGCTGGCATGGGGTTCCCTTGCCATTTGTGAGATGTCCAACCTATAGGAAACAAGGTAATGGACGAGACGCTTAGCGAACTCGGTGAATTTATCGAGCTAACGCTTGGAGACAAAGTTAAGAGCTGGTCGGTTGCTTATGGCGATCTTGCTCTTAATGTGTCCCATGATCAGATTATCAATGTTTTGCGTTTCCTGCGCGATGACGCGCGGTGCGGCTTTGTGGCATTGGTTGATATTTGCGGTGTGGACTGGCCAGCTCGGGAAAAACGTTTCGACGTTGTGTACCACCTGCTTTCCCCCGTTCAGAACTTGCGCGTTCGCGTGAAGGTTCAGACAGATGAGGCCACTCCGGTTCCTTCTGTCATCTCCATTTTCAAGGGTGCTGAATGGTTTGAACGTGAAGCCTACGACATGTACGGCATTCTGTTCACCGGTAACCCGGATCTGCGGCGTTTGCTGACTGACTACGGTTTTGACGGTTTCCCGCTTCGCAAGGATTTTCCTCTAACAGGTTATGTAGAGGTTCGTTACGACGACACCAAGAAGCGTGTTGTTTATGAGCCTGTGCAGCTTACTCAGGAATTCCGTAGTTTTGACTTCCTCTCACCATGGGAAGGTACTGACTATGTGCTTCCTGGTGATGAAAAAGCATCGAACTGAGGCACGGGTAGAGAATGGCTGAGGCTCAGGTACGAAACTTTAATATTAACTTTGGTCCGCAGCACCCTGCGGCGCACGGTGTGCTTCGTCTGGTTCTTGAACTGGACGGTGAGGTGGTCACGCGCGTTGACCCGCATATCGGTTTGTTGCACCGGGGTACTGAGAAGCTGATCGAGCACAAAACCTATCTTCAGGCTGTGCCTTACTTCGATCGGTTGGACTATGTAGCACCAATGAACCAGGAGCATGCTTATGCTCTTGCTGTTGAACGTTTGCTGGGCATTGAAGTGCCTAAGCGCGGTCAGCTGATCCGTGTGCTTTACTCCGAAATCGGACGCTTGCTGTCACACCTTCTGAACGTGACCACGCAGGCGATGGATGTTGGTGCGTTGACACCGCCGCTTTGGGGCTTTGAGCCTCGCGAAGAGCTCATGGGCTTTTATGAGCGCGGTTGTGGTGCACGTATGCACGCGGCTTATGTGCGTCCGGGCGGCGTGCATCAGGATCTTCCTGCTCAGTTGCTTGAGGATATGTGGAACTGGTGTGATCCGTTCCTCAAAACCCTCGACGACATTGAAGGCCTTCTGACTGACAACCGTATCTTCAAACAGCGTAACGTTGATATCGGCGTTGTTGATCTTGATGAAGCCTGGGCTATGGGCTTCTCCGGTGTGATGGTTCGTGGTTCCGGTGCGAAGTGGGATTTGCGCAAGTCGCAGCCTTATGAGTGCTACGATGAGATGGAATTCGACATTGCAATCGGTAAGAACGGTGACTGTTATGACCGTTACCTGATCCGCATGTTTGAGATGCATCAGTCTGTTCGCATCATTAAGCAGTGTCTGGAGATGCTGGGTAAGGAAACTGGCCCTGTTTCTTCAACCGATGGTAAAGTGGTTCCACCAAAGCGCGGTGAAATGAAGCGCTCTATGGAAGCTCTGATCCATCACTTCAAGCTTTACACCGAGGGTTATAAAGTCCCTGAAGGCGAGATTTATGCAGCCGTTGAGGCGCCAAAAGGCGAATTCGGCGTGTATCTCGTTTCTGATGGAACCAATAAGCCTTACCGCTGCAAGATCAAGGCTCCTGGCTTTGCTCACCTGCAGGCGTTGGATTACCTGTGCCGCGGCCATATGTTGGCTGACGTTGCCGCTGTCATCGGTTCCATCGATATCGTATTTGGGGAGATTGACCGGTAATGTCAGTGCGTCGTCTTCATCACGAACAGCCAGAGTCTTTTGAGTTCTCTCCAGAAAATCTGGAATGGGCGAATAAAGTTATCGCGCGTTATCCAGAAGGGCGTCAGGCATCTGCTGTCGTACCAATTCTGTGGCGTGCGCAGGAGCAGGTTGGTTGGGTGACCGAGCCAGCGATCCGCGTGATCTCTGAAATGCTCGATATGCCTCGCATCCGTGTTCTGGAAGTGGCAACCTTCTACACCATGTTCCAGCTGCAGCCGGTCGGTAAAAAAGCACACATTCAGGTGTGTGGCACGACCCCTTGTCAGCTGCGTGGTTCTGAAGAGCTCATCAAAGTTTGTAAAAGCAAGATTTCCGAGACCCCTCATACCATTTCCGAAGACGGAAACTTCTCTTGGGAAGAGGTTGAGTGCCTTGGTGCATGTGTAAATGCGCCGATGGTGCAGATCTTCAAAGACTTCTATGAGGATCTGGATGTTGAGAAGTTTGAAAAGCTTCTTGATGACATTGCAGGCGGAAAGCCGGTTCTACCGGGTCCTCAGGGTGTTGACCGCATCTTCGCGGCACCGGAGGGCGGTCCAACCACATTGCTGAACATTGAGGACACCACAAAAGGTGCGCCTCAGGAAGCTATCGTTGTTGACGGTTCCGATGCAGCGTCACGGCACCATGCAGGTGCTGCTCTGAATACTGGCGGTGCTGGTTATACTGGTGTTCCTCGTCCAGCTGAGGCTGGTGTTGCGGAGTTCTTGGAGAGCCACCGCAAAGCGCAAGAAGCCAAAGCAAAGGGTGAGGGGTAAGCGATGCTGAACGATTCCGATCGTATCTTCACCAATATCTATGGTCTGCATGACTGGGGGCTCGAAGGAGCTCGTCAGCGCGGATCATGGTCTGGTACCAAAGACATTATTGAAAAAGGTCGCAGCTGGATCATCGACGAAATGAAGACTTCCGGTCTTCGTGGTCGTGGTGGTGCGGGCTTTCCGACTGGCCTGAAGTGGTCCTTCATGCCGAAGGAAAGCGACGGCCGTCCAGCTTATCTCGTGGTCAATGCAGATGAGTCCGAGCCGGGCACCTGTAAAGACCGTGAAATCATGCGTCATGATCCTCACCATCTGGTTGAGGGCTGCTTGCTTGCTGGTTTCGCGATGGGTGCGATTGCGGCGTACATTTACGTGCGCGGCGAGTTCATTCGTGAACGTGAGCGTCTGCAGGCTGCGATTGATCAGGCTTATGATGCTGGCCTGATCGGCAAGAACAACAAGAACGGCTACGACTTTGATATCTACGTGCACCACGGTGCAGGGGCTTACATCTGCGGTGAAGAAACTGCACTGCTGGAAAGCCTTGAAGGTAAAAAAGGTCAGCCGCGTCTGAAGCCTCCGTTCCCTGCGAACATGGGTATCTATGGCTGCCCAACCACAGTGAACAATGTGGAGTCCATTGCTGTTGCCCCGACCATCTTGCGTCGCGGTGGTGCATGGTTCTCCGGTATTGGCCGCGAAAACAACGCTGGCACAAAGCTGTTCTGTGTTTCCGGACACGTGAATAAGCCTTGTACCGTTGAAGAATCCATGGGTATTCCGTTCAAAGAGCTGATTGAAAAGCACTGCGGTGGCATCCGCGGCGGCTGGGACAATCTGCTGGCGGTTATTCCGGGTGGTTCCTCTGTTCCTTGTGTGAAGGGCGAAGAGATCCGCGACGCCAAAATGGACTTTGACGGTCTGCGCGAAGTTGGCTCTTCCCTGGGTACTGCTGCTGTGATCGTGATGGACAACTCCACGGACATCATCAAAGCGATTGCGCGTCTGTCCTACTTCTACAAACACGAAAGCTGCGGTCAGTGTACGCCGTGCCGTGAAGGTACGGGCTGGATGTGGCGCGTGATGGAGCGGATGGTCAAGGGCGAGAGTTCTTATGAGGAAATCGACATGCTGTTCAAAGTAACCAAGCAGGTGGAAGGTCATACGATCTGCGCGCTTGGTGATGCGGCGGCATGGCCTATTCAGGGTTTGATCAAAAACTTCCGCCCTGTGATTGAAGACCGGATCGATCAGTACGTTGCTACGCAGCGCACACCGACCGACAAGATTGCAGCGGAGTAGGGGATATGAAGATCAGCAATGAGAAAAAGCGTCTGAATGTGAGCGAAAGCGACCTTTCCGGTTCTTTGTTTGTGGATTGCAATCTGTCTGGTTGCTCTTTCACGAATGTGAATCTGTCCGGTGGCCGCATCAACGACGTTAATCTCTCAGGCTGGTCTATCCTTGATGCAAACCTTTCTGGTTGGTCAGTCGAGAAAGTCAATCTTTCTGGGCTGATCCTTGAAAATGCCAATCTGGCTGGCGCTAAACTCAAAAGCTGCCGGCTTGAGGGCATGACCATCGATGGAATTGAAGTGACTGAGCTTCTTGAAGCTTATCGGGCTAAAGAAGCTAAGGGTGAGGATGCCAACGCATGACCAAGCTTGTCGTCGACGGCAAAGAAATTGAAGTTCCTGCGGAATATACCGTTATGCAGGCCTGTGAAGAGGCCGGCGCGGAAATTCCTCGGTTCTGTTTTCATGACCGGCTTTCAGTAGCCGGCAACTGCCGCATGTGCCTTGTAGAAGTAAAAGGCGGACCGCCAAAACCGGTTGCCTCTTGTGCAATGGGCGTGCGCGATCTACGTCCGGGACCAGAAGGCCAGCCACCAGAGATTTTTACAAAATCTCCTATGGTGAAAAAGGCGCGTGAAGGTGTGATGGAGTTTCTCCTGATCAACCACCCGCTGGACTGCCCTATCTGTGACCAAGGCGGTGAGTGTGATCTTCAAGATCAGGCCATGGCTTACGGTGTAGATAGTTCCCGTTATGCGGAAAACAAGCGCGCAGTTGAAAATAAATATGTCGGTCCGCTTGTTAAGACGATCATGACACGCTGCATTCACTGCACGCGCTGTGTTCGCTTTACGACCGAGGTTGCCGGTGTTTCCGAACTGGGCCTGATTGGCCGTGGTGAAGACGCCGAGATTACCACTTATCTTGAAGAGGCGCTTTCCTCCGAGCTGCAGGGCAACGTGATTGACCTTTGCCCGGTTGGTGCTCTGACTTCTAGGCCCTACGAGTTCAATGCTCGCCCATGGGAACTGGTGAAGACAGAAAGCGTCGACGTGATGGACGCTCTTGGCTCCGCTATCCGTGTGGATACACGCGGTAAAGAAGTCATGCGCATCATGCCTCGCCTCAATGAAGAGGTGAACGAGGAATGGATCTCCGACAAAACCCGCTTTATCTGGGATGGTCTGAAGACACAGCGTCTGGATCGCCCATATGTGAAGCAGAACGGCAAGCTGGCTCCTGCGAGCTGGACTGACGCGCTGAATGCGGTTGCGTCAAAGGTGAAAGCGGCTGGTGGCGCGAAGACTGCTGCGATTGCTGGTGACCTTGCTACTGTTGAAGAGATGTTCGCTCTGAAGGCTCTGATGGAGAGTGTTGGTTCAGCCAACATGGATTGCCGTCAGGATGGTGCTCAGCTCGATCCGTCTCTTGGTCGGACAACCTATCTGTTTAACTCTTCCGTGGAAGGTATTGAAGACGCTGATGCAATTCTGCTCGTGGGTGCTAATCCACGTGTTGAAGCGCCAGTTCTCAATGCGCGCATCCGTAAGGTTTGGCGTCATGGCGGTGCAAAAGTTGGTTTGATTGGCCAGCCTGCGGATCTGACCTACGACGTGGACTACCTCGGTGCCGGCCCGGACACTCTAGCGGATGTTGCTTCTGGTAAGAACGCTTTTGCAGACGTGCTGAAAAACGCGAAAAACCCAATGATCATCGTTGGTGAAGGCGCGATTGCCCGTGAAGACGGCGCTGCTGTGCTCGCTGCTGCTGCCAAGCTTGCTGAAAGCGTTGGTGCTGTGAGCGATGAGTGGAACGGCTTTAACGTTCTGCACACCGCTGCTAGCCGCGTTGGTGGTCTGGATATCGGACTTGTTCCGGGTGAGGGTGGTCTGGATACCGGTGGTATTCAGGATGCAGCTGCTAAAGGCGACCTTGATGTTGTGTTCCTGCTTGGTGCAGATGAACTGGACATGTCTGCCTTTGGTGATGCGTTCGTTGTTTATATCGGTACCCATGGTGACCGCGGCGCACACCGCGCTGACGTTATTCTGCCAGGTGCTGCTTACACCGAAAAGCCAGGGACCTTTGTGAACCTGGAAGGCCGTGTACAGCTGGCAAACCGCGCTGCATTCCCTCCTGGTGATGCACGTGAGGACTGGGCGATCATTCGTGCGCTTTCTGGTGCACTTGGTAAGCCGCTTTCCTTCAACAGTTTTGCGCAGTTGCGCGGTGCTGTTGTCGAGGCAGTTCCTCATATGGCGAATGTAAATTGCATCGCGACCGGTGTTGCTTCGGATGTTTCCAAGCTTGCCGCACGCGGTGGTGACATGAATGGTGCCGGTTTCGCACAGGCATTCAGTGATTTTTATCTAACCAACCCGATTGCCCGAGCTTCAGCGGTGATGGCCGAGTGTTCTGCACTTGCCATGCAGCGCCGAGCTGAGGCGGCGGAATAAGGGGACGGTGAGCATGGAAGCTTTTTTCTGGGATTATGGCTGGCCGCTGATCATCATGCTCTTCCAGAGCGTGCTCTTGATGGTCGTGCTGCTGCTGATCGTTGCTTACATTCTATACGCTGACCGTAAGATCTGGGCTGCTGTCCAGATCCGTCGTGGTCCTAACGTTGTTGGCCCCTGGGGCTTGCTGCAGAGTTTTGCGGATCTTTTGAAATTTGTTTTGAAAGAGCCAGTGATCCCATCGGGATCTGATAAGTTCCTGTTTTTGTTTGCGCCGCTGATTACAGTGGTTCTTTCTCTCGCTGCATGGGTGGTTATGCCTGTTGCGGATGGCTGGGTGATTGCAAACATCAACGTGGGTATTTTGTATGTGTTCGCGATCAGCTCCCTTGGAGTTTACGGCGTGATCATCGGTGGTTGGGCATCCAACTCCAAATATCCGTTCCTGTCAGCTCTGCGTTCTGCAGCTCAGATGGTTTCTTACGAAGTGTCTATCGGCTTCGTGATCGTGACTGTTCTGCTCTGTGTTGGCTCGTTGAATCTGACTGAGATCGTTTATGCGCAGCAGGCTCGCGGGCTTGCTCACGTGCTGGGCGTTCCATGGTTGTCCATTTTGAACTGGTACTGGTTGCCGCTGTTCCCGATGTTCGTGGTGTTCTTTGTTTCTGCACTTGCTGAAACAAACCGTCCTCCATTCGATCTGGCAGAAGCGGAATCCGAACTGGTTGCGGGCTTCATGGTTGAGTACGGCTCCACCCCTTACATGATGTTCATGTTGGGTGAGTATGTGGCGATCTCCTTGATGTGTGGTCTGATGACCATCCTCTTCATGGGTGGCTGGTTGCCTCCATTGGATATCGCACCGTTCACATGGGTGCCTGGCATCATCTGGTTCCTGCTTAAGTGTCTGTTGGTGTTCTTCTTCATCTCCATGGCGAAAGCAATGGTTCCACGGTACCGCTATGACCAGCTGATGCGTCTGGGTTGGAAAGTCTTCCTGCCGCTGTCACTGGCAATGGTGTTCATCGTGGCCTTCGTGCTGATGTTCATGGGCTGGACCCCACCAGTGGGTGGGTTCGGAGCATGATTTCCATCGCCGGGTTAATCGGCGGTGTAATGGGAATTTACCTTGGATGGCTGAACTACCGTCTCCTTCTTGGATTTATGGAGGCAGCCATCAACAAAGGAAAAGAGCGCAACCCAGCTGAAAAAGGTTGGGTTGAGCTGGCGGAACCGACGATCCGCAAAGTCATTTTTACCCTGACGATAATCGGGATTCCGATTATCGGATATCTCGCCGGAGCTAGCATTGCTCCTTAATTCGAGAGGAAAGGGTAACGAGAACCTAGTATGACTTCTTAGAAGTGCTCATAGGTTCTCTTGGATTGTAATCGATCTTCCATGCCGGTGGCATGTTCGATCAAGAAAGGGCTGTAAAGGCTATGGGACTGGGACAGGCCGCAAAGTCGTTGCTTTTGAAGGAGTTCGTATCGGCGTTTTTTCTTGCCATGCGTTACTTCTTCAAGCCAAAGCCGACGATTAACTATCCCTTTGAGAAGGGTGCTGTAAGCCCGCGTTTTCGCGGTGAACACGCCTTGCGCCGGTATCCGAATGGAGAAGAGCGCTGCATTGCTTGTAAGCTGTGTGAAGCGATCTGCCCTGCGCAAGCCATTACGATTGAAGCTGGACCTCGTCGTAATGACGGAACACGCCGTACCACTCGCTACGATATTGACATGACCAAGTGCATTTACTGCGGGTTCTGTCAGGAAGCGTGTCCAGTGGATGCGATCGTGGAAGGCCCGAACTTTGAATTTGCTACCGAGACGCGGGAAGAGCTGTTCTACGACAAGGACAAGCTGCTTGCGAATGGGGAGCGTTGGGAGCGTGAAATTGCTCGCAACATCGAATTGGATGCTCCGTACCGTTAAGGTAACGGGAGTGGATTGTGTCCGGTTGGGGTTTTGCACTGACCGGGCGAGACAATAGGACAAAGGCAACCTAAAAATGGTTTTGCAGGCCCTGTTTTTCTATCTGTTTGCCGCACTTGCGGTGGCCTCTGCCTTCATGGTGATTGCTTCTCGCAATCCGGTTCACTCAGTGCTGTTCCTCATCCTGTGCTTCTTTAATGCAGCCGGGTTGTTTGTGCTGATTGGTGCCGAGTATCTGGCGATGCTTCTGGTTGTTGTCTACGTGGGTGCGGTCATGGTGCTGTTCCTGTTCGTGGTCATGATGCTGGATGTTGACTTCGCCGAAATGCGTCAGGGGTTTTTGCAGTATTTGCCGATCGGCGCGCTGATTGGTGCAATTCTGCTGGCTGAACTTTTGATGGTTGCCAGTGGCTGGTACATCGCTCCTGGCATGCTAGGTGAAGGGTCCGCCCCGACACCTCCTGTTGAGCAGACACAAAATATCGCCGCTATCGGTGAATTGCTTTACACCCGCTACATTTACTGGTTCCAGGTTTCTGGTCTGGTGCTGCTGGTTGCAATGATCGGTGCGATTGTATTGACCCTCCGCCATAAGCCGGGCGTACGCCGTCAGAACATCTCTGAGCAGGTTGCCCGTCGTCCTGAAACTTCGATCGAAGTGGTCAAAGTTGAAAGAGGCAAGGGGTTGTAAGGCGCGTTTGTAACGGGTCTTCATCATTAATTCGTGCCGGAGAAAAGACCTTCCTCCTGAAGGTTCCTTCTCCGGAATTTGAATAGAACACGGGGAGCACTGAGAGGCGCCCATGGAAATTGGCATAGCGCACTATCTCGGGGTCGCAGCGATCCTATTCACCATCGGGATCTTTGGCATCTTTCTCAACCGGAAGAACGTCATCGTGATCCTGATGTCTATCGAGCTCTTATTGCTCGCAGTTAATATCAACCTGGTGGCATTTTCCTACTTCATGCAGGACATGGTTGGTCAGATCTTTGCGCTCCTGGTTCTTACCGTTGCAGCAGCAGAGGCGGCCATTGGTCTTGCTATTCTGGTTGTTTACTTCCGTAACCGCGGCTCTATTGCCGTGGAAGACATCAATATGATGAAAGGCTGAGGGGCGGATGTTTTCAGCAATCGTTTTTCTGCCGTTGCTTGGCTTCCTGATTGTCGGAATGTTCGGCAATCGGCTTGGGGTCAAAGCCAGCGAGTACATCACCAGCGGCTTTATGATTGTCGCAGCCCTTTTGTCATGGGTGGTGTTTTTTCAATACGGCCTTGGGTCGGAGAGCACGCAGATTGTGACAATTTTCCGCTGGATCACCTCTGGGGATCTGTCGGTTAACTGGACAATTCGTGTTGATACACTCACCGCAGTGATGCTGGTGGTTGTGAACTCCGTTTCCTGTCTGGTTCACATCTACTCTATCGGGTACATGCACCACGATCCGCATCGTCCGCGGTTCTTTGCCTACCTGTCCTTCTTTACCTTCTCAATGTTGGCACTGGTCACCTCTGATGACTTGCTGCAAATGTTCTTTGGTTGGGAAGGCGTTGGTCTGGCATCCTACCTGTTGATCGGGTTCTGGTACAAAAAACCTTCTGCCAATGCGGCTGCGATGAAAGCCTTCATCGTCAACCGTGTCGGTGACTTTGGTTTTGCTCTGGGTATCTTCGGTGTTTTCTACCTTTATGGTTCCATCGACTTCACAACGATTTTCAGCAGCGGTCCTTCTCTTCTTGAGAATAAAGAGCCTGTCCTGAACTTCCTTGGCTATGAGTTGATGCCTGAAGCAGCGCTGACAGTTGTCTGCCTGTTGCTCTTCATGGGTGCCATGGGTAAATCAGCTCAGTTCCTGCTTCACACCTGGTTGCCGGATGCGATGGAAGGCCCAACGCCTGTTTCCGCGCTGATCCACGCAGCGACCATGGTGACGGCTGGTGTGTTCATGGTTGCGCGTCTTGCGCCAATCTTTGAACTTGCGCCAACGGCCCTGACTGTTGTGACCTTCTTTGGTGCGACGACTGCCTTCTTTGCAGCGACCATTGGCTGTGTGCAGAACGATATCAAGCGCGTGATTGCATACTCCACCTGTTCTCAGTTGGGTTACATGTTCGTGGCGCTGGGTGTTGGTGCGTTCGGTGTTGGTATCTTCCACCTGTTCACACACGCATTCTTTAAAGCACTGCTGTTCTTATGCGCTGGCTCCGTCATTCACTCTGTGTCTGATGAGCAGGACATGCGTAAGATGGGTGGTCTGCGTAAGCACATTCCATGGACCTACTGGACCATGATGATTGGTACGCTGGCACTGACTGGTTTCGGTATTCCGTTTACCTACATCGGTACAGCTGGCTTCATCTCCAAAGATGCGATCATTGAAGCTGCTTATGTTGGTCACAACATGTTTGCTTCCTATGCCTTCTGGGCAACTGTGCTTGCAGCCGCGCTGACCAGTTTCTACAGCTGGCGCCTGGTGTTCATGACCTTCCACGGCAAGACCCGTGCTTCTGTTGATGTGATGAAACACATCCACGAGAGCCCATGGGTTATGCTTGTGCCGCTGCTGTTGCTTGCACTTGGTGCAGCTTTTGCCGGTATGGTGTTCAAGGAAGCGTTCATCGGTCACGACTACCTCCATTTCTGGAAGAACGTCTTTGGTGGTACGAACAGTGAGCTCGCAGTTATTGAAGAAATGCACCACGTCCATTGGCTCGTGAAGCTTTCTCCATGGCTTGCAATGGCTGGCGGTTTCATCATTGCTTACCTCTTCTACATCGCTAAACCAGACATGCCGAAGGCTCTGGCAGAGCGTCATAAGCCTCTGTACCTGTTCCTCCTGAACAAGTGGTACTTTGATGAGCTTTATGACTTCCTGTTTGTGAAACCTTCCCTGGCTCTTGGCCGCTTCCTGTGGAAGCGCGGTGACGGCACTGTGATTGACGGACTTGGTCCTGACGGTGTTGCTTCACGCGTTCAACAGGTTACCGGTTGGGTCGTTCGCCTGCAGTCTGGCTACATCTATCACTACGCATTCGCCATGTTGATCGGGGTTGCCTTCTTCGTGACCCTGGCCATGTTCTCCGGTGGGGGAGTTCATTAATGAACGACTGGTCCATCCTTTCCATCACAACATTTCTCCCACTGGTCGGTGTGTTCTTCATCCTGCTGGTGCGGGGAGATGACCCAGATGCGAAAACGAATATTCGGCGTGTTGCGCTGATTACGACGAGTTTCACATTTATCGTCTCCTTGTTCATCTGGGGCGGGTTCACCAACGAGAACCCTGGCTTCCAGATGGTGGAGAAGCACAACTGGTTTGGTGATACCTTCACCTACCACATGGGCGTTGACGGCATTTCCATGCTGTTCGTGATCCTGACTACTTTCCTTATGCCGCTATGTATTCTGGCGAGCTGGGAAAGCATTCAGACCCGCGTCAAGGAATACATGATCGCTTTCCTCGTACTGGAAACACTGATGATCGGTGTGTTCTGTTCGCTGGATCTGGTGCTGTTCTACGTGTTCTTTGAAGCTGGCCTTATTCCGATGTTCCTGATCATCGGTGTATGGGGTGGTCCGCGCCGCGTTTATGCAAGCTACAAGTTCTTCCTGTACACCTTACTCGGCTCTGTGCTGATGTTGGCGGCTATCATGGCCATGTACTGGCAGGCTGGTACGCTGGATATTCCAACTCTTCTTAATGAGAGCGAATTCCCGGCAGCGATGCAAACGTGGTTGTGGCTGGCCTTCTTTGCAAGCTTTGCGGTGAAGATGCCAATGTGGCCGGTTCACACCTGGTTGCCAGATGCTCACGTGGAAGCGCCGACTGCTGGTTCTGTTGTTCTGGCTGCGATCCTGCTGAAGATGGGTGGTTATGGGTTCCTTCGGTTCTCATTGCCAATGTTCCCAATCGCCAGTGATATGTTCGCACCGTTCATCTTTACGCTGTCTGTCGTGGCGATCATCTACACCTCACTGGTGGCGCTGGCGCAGGAAGACATCAAGAAGCTGATTGCATATTCATCCGTCGCTCACATGGGCTTCGTGACCATGGGTATCTTCTCTGCCAATGCGCAGGGTATTGAAGGAGCGATCTTCATGATGCTGGCTCACGGTCTGATCTCTGGCGCACTGTTCCTGTGTGTTGGTGTGATTTATGACCGGATGCACACCCGTCAGATTACGGCCTATGGTGGCCTTGTGAACAACATGCCTCGTTATGCGGTGGCGTTCATGATCTTCACCATGGCAAACGTTGGTCTGCCAGGAACTGCCGGCTTTGTGGGTGAGTTCCTTACAATGATTGGTGTGTTCCGGGTGAACACCTGGGTGGCGTTCTTCGCTGCGACTGGTGTGATCTTGTCCGCTGCTTACGCTCTGTTCCTTTACCGCCGCGTTGTGTTTGGTGCGTTGGAAAAGGAAAGCCTCAAGTCCATGCTGGACCTGACAGGCCGTGAGAAGCTGATCCTCGCTCCGCTGATCATTTTGACTATCTTCTTCGGGTTCTACCCAGCAGCAGTGCTGGATGTGACGTCCGCGTCCGTTGGTGCCCTTATCGAAAACTACAATGCCGCGCTTGATGCAGGGGGCCTTGCCCATGCTGCCGCTGCAGTGTCTAGCCATTAACAGGGGAGCGGTGCACTCATGAATGCTGAGCTTCTAGCTATTCCTGATCTAATGCCGGTGTTGCCCGAGATCCTTCTGGTTCTCGGCGCAATGGTCCTGCTGATGGTTGGAGCTTTTGGTGGAGAGAAATCCACTCCACTGGTAACGGGTATTTGCGTTGCGTTGCTCACCGTTGCGGGTCTGATCCTGCTGGTGAGCCCGCATTACGGCACAACATTTGACGGCGCATTCGTACAGGACGCTTTCTCTCAGTATATGAAAATACTGGTGCTGATCGGGTCCGGCTTTGCGATTGCGATGTCCGTTGCTTACGCACGTTCTCAGAACTTTGATCGCTTTGAATACCCAATCCTCATCGTGATCGCGACCGTTGGTATGATGCTGATGCTTTCAGCCAACGATCTGATCTCCATGTACCTGGGTGTTGAGCTGCAGTCTCTGGCTCTTTACGTGGTTGCTGCGATTAACCGTGACTCTGTTCGCTCTACTGAGGCTGGCCTGAAGTATTTCGTCCTTGGGGCGTTGTCTTCCGGTATGCTGCTTTACGGTATGTCCTTCATCTACGGCTTTACCGGCCACACTGACTTTTCTGGCATCGCGGCTGCTCTGACAGACGATCGCGCATCCCTTGGTCTGGTGTTCGGTATCGTGTTCATGCTGGCAGGTATTGCCTTCAAGATCTCTGCGGTTCCATTCCATATGTGGACCCCGGATGTTTATGAGGGTGCACCAACACCGGTTACTGCGTTCTTTGCAGCAGCACCTAAGATTGCTGCGTTCGGTATGCTAATCCGTGTGCTGGTTGAGCCTTTGGGCAATGTGACTACTGACTGGCAGCAGATCGTTGTGTTCATCGCTATTGCATCCATGGGTCTTGGTGCCTTTGCGGCGATTGGGCAGAAGAACATCAAACGTCTGATGGCATACTCTTCCATTGGTAACATGGGTTACGCTCTGGTTGGTCTGGCAGCTGGTACTGAAGCTGGTGTCCACGGTCTGATCGTGTTCATGACAGCTTACCTTGCGATGACACTGGGTGCGTTTGCTTGCATCCTGTCCATGCGCCGCAAGGAAGGTATGGTTGAAGAGATCTCCGATCTTGCTGGTCTTTCAAAGACCAACCTGCCAATGGCAGTGTTGCTTGCAGTGATCATGTTCTCCCTGACCGGTCTGCCACCACTCATCGGCTTCTTTGGTAAGTTCTACGTATTCATCGCTGCGATGGATGCAGGTCTTGCTCCATTGGTCGTGATTGGTCTGGTGACCAGCGTTGTGGCTGCTTACTATTACCTGCGTGTGATCAAGGTCATGTTCTTTGATGATGCAACTGGCGAGTTCCTGCCAATGTCTGGTGAAATGAAAATTGTGCTTGGTCTTTCCAGCGCGGTTGTCGGACTGTTCTTCATCATGCCGGAACCAATCATGAATGCGGCTGCCAATGCGGCTGGCGTTCTGTTCTAGTTTCCTATGATGAACCTTGGACAATTAAAAGACGAAGGCCCGGTGCGATCTGCACCGGGCTTTTGTTTTGAGTACTACGACCAGATCGGGTCCACCAATACCCACGGCTTGCACAAGGCGCGGGAAGGGCATCCGGGTAATCTGTGGGTCCGCTCCGATATTCAGCTGAGCGGGCGCGGCCGTCGTGGGAGAGCGTGGACTTCGGAGACTGGCAATCTGTTTGCCTCGGTGCTGCTGCGCGTGGGTGTACAGAACGAGAAGATCGTTCAGCTGCCTTTCGTGGCAGCTCTTGCTCTTGGAGAGGCTATTGAACGGGCAACTGGTGCGCACAATCTGGTGCAGCTGAAGTGGCCGAATGATGTGCTCATCGACGGACAAAAAGTCTCTGGCATATTGCTTGAGAGCGAAAGTGGGCCTAATGGTGAGCTGTGCCTTGTGTGCGGTTTTGGCGTCAACGTGTCTCATCATCCGGATCTGGGTGATTATGCTGTTACAGATTTACGCAGCATGGGGTACATGTGTGAGCCGCAACAGGTCTTTGATGCCCTTGCGCAAAGTTTTGCACGATGGCTGGAAACGTGGAAAGCTGCCAGTGGGTTTGAAGAGATCAGATCTGCATGGCTGCGACGCGCCGTAGGGCGCGGGAAACCGATCCGTGTCCGCCTGAGCAATGAAGAGTTTTCCGGTGTCTTTATGGACATCGATCAAATGGGCCGCCTGATCGTAAAAATGGATCATGGGGGCGAGCGGCTGGTGACAGCCGGAGATGTTTTCTTTTCCTGAAGACGTGCAAAGCATGTTCTGCTGGCTTTTTTGATTATTGAAGCCACATGTCTGTCGGGACGTAGAGCAAGTTGCGTTCATTCGTATTCACGCATCTCGTTCTCAGTTCTTTTGTTTGAGCGAATTCTTGTCGCTTGATTGAAGCCAATCAAACGGAACGCGCTCTAGAGTTTATACGCGTATTCTTGTTTTCGAAAATGGAAGCATGTTTAGGAATACGCTTTGAAGGAGTCTTAGATGTCGAGCACTCAAGAGCTCGTATTCCTGCCTTTGGGCGGTGTTGGCGAAATTGGAATGAACCTTGGTCTTTATGGATATGGACCTGAGGACGACCGTCGCTGGCTGATTGTTGATTTTGGTGTCTCATTTGCCGGACCGGAGATGCCGGGTGTTGATCTTGTTCTGCCAGATATTCGTTTTCTGGAAGAAGAACGTTCCCGCATTGATGGCATCGTCATCACGCATGCTCATGAAGATCATTACGGCGCATTGTCCTATCTTTGGAAGCGGTTGGAACTGCCGGTCTATGCGACCGAATTCACTGCTCGCCTTCTGGAAGCCAAGCTGATTGGTGATGGTGCTGATTATCAGATTCCGGTGACCGTTGTTAATCAGGGAGATCGTTTCAAAGCCGGTATCTTTGATATTGAGATGGTGACCATGACCCACTCGATCCCGGAGCCGTGTGCTTTGGCTATTCGTGTTGGTGGTCAACTGGTGTTGCATTCCGGCGATTGGAAGATCGATCTGACACCGGGCATTGGTAAGGCGATCGACCTTCAGCGTTTGCGTGAGCTGGGAGATGAAGGCGTTGATGTCTTTGTCTGTGACAGCACCAATGCAGTCCGTGACGGGGTTAGCCCCAGTGAAGCGGATGTGAAGGAAGAGCTGACGCGGATCATCAAAGACGCACCGAACCGCGTTGCTGTGACCACGTTTGCCTCCAACGTTGCACGTATGCGTGCAGTTGCTGAAGCGGCAATGGCGGCAGAGCGTGAGATTGTTGTGATTGGCCGCTCGATGCAACGTACCGTCGAGATTGCACGTGATCTGGGCTATCTTGATGGGCTGGCGCCGTTCCGTGATGAAGAGACTTATGGATCTTTGCCGCGTGATAAAGTCGTCGCTCTTTGCACCGGGTCTCAGGGCGAGGCACGTGCTGCTATGGCACGCATTGCTGGTGATCAGCACCGCCAGGTCGCGCTGTCTGCTGGGGATATGGTTATCTTCTCCAGCCGTACCATTCCAGGTAACGAAAAGGCTGTTTCCAACATTATCAACCAGCTAACCCACGAAGGGTTGCAGGTGGTAACAGACCGTGATGCGCTGGTGCATGTGTCTGGCCATCCGCGTCGTGGTGAGCTGGATCAGGTTTACAATCTTGTGCGCCCGAAGAAGGTTCTACCTGTTCACGGTGAGCCGCTGCATCTGCAGTGTCATAAGGACTTTGCTGTCAGCAAGGGCGTGAAGGACGTTAAGATCATCCGTGATGGCGACATGGTGCGCCTGCATCCGGGTGGGCTTGAGGTCATTGATGAAGCGCCTGCCGGTATTCTGGTTCGCGATGGCCATTTGATTGCTGCGCCAGAAGAAACTGGTGTTCAGGAACGCCGGAAGCTTTCTTATGGCGGCTGCGTGACGGTTTCGCTGATCGTGGATGGTCGCGGCGAGTTGCTTGGCGATATCGACGTGGTTTTGTTTGGGATGCCGGATGAGACTGAGAACGGGACACCGTTTGAGGATGCCGTTCGTGATGCCGTTTATGGAGCGGTGATCTCCATTCCAAAGAGCCGTCGCCGTGATGTGGAACTGGTGCGTGAAGCTGCCAGACGGGCGGGGCGCTATGCTGTTGTAGAGCATTGGGGCAAGAAGCCGCTTTGTAAGGCATTGGTGCAACGCGTCTGATCCTCAGGCCCATTTTTCGAGATAATCAAAGGCCGCAAGTGAGCATATCATTTGCGGCCTTTGACTTTTGATCCAATGGACTTTGTGAATGAAATCTGTTCCTTAGAACTCATAAGCGTTCATCTGCAGATACGTGCTGTGCTCTGACATTTTGTTTGAGCAGCTTCTTGTCATTTGATTGTGTGCAATCGAATGGAACGCGCTCTAGAACAAAGAGTTATTGGGAGGACCGTCATGATTGGACGATTGAACCACGTTGCGATTGCCGTGTTGGATATGGAAGAAGGCCTGAAAGTGTATCGCGATGCACTTGGCGGCATTGCCTCAGAAAAAGTGGCGCAGCCGGAGCATGGTGTTTCGACCGTGTTTATCGAGCTTCCAAACACGAAGATCGAACTGCTGGAGCCGCTTGGCGAGAACTCTCCGATCTCCAAGTTTCTGGAGCGTAACACGCAAGGTGGTATCCATCACATCTGTTATGAAGTTGATGACATTCTTGCCGCACGCGATCAGCTGGTTGCCAATGGCGCCCGTATTCTGGGTGATGGTGAGCCGAAGATTGGCGCACATGGCAAGCCGGTGTTGTTTTTGCACCCAAAAGATTTTCTTGGAACATTGACCGAGTTGGAACAGGCTTAAGTTTGCAGTGAAAGACTTGTGGTTTGAGAAAACTGGAAGGCTTTCGGTTCGGGCCTAATTCTTGTAGGTAAAAACCTGTAGTACGCTGGTTGCTTTGTGATACAAGAGTAAGGTGACCAGCCGCAGAAGAAACAAGAACGTTCCAGGAGCACATTTATGGCTACGCCGCTACTCGTTGCACTCTATTTCATGATGTGGTGGATTTTGTTTCTGGCCATTTTGCCATTTGGTGTTCGCACCCAGGCGGAAGAGGGCGAAGTGGTTCCGGGAACGACTGAGAGCGCGCCCAAGAATCCTCAGATGCTGAAGAAGGTGATCATCAACACGATTGTAACGACAATTGTGTTCGTTGCCTTCTATTGGTTCCTTGAGTCCGGACTTGGTGCGCATCTGTTTCCACTTGTTGATCAATTAATGGGCAACGCTCCTTCCTGATTTTGGTTTTGCACATCAATTGTGTGGCGTAAAATCAGCGAGTTACAGAGCAAAACCATCAAGTGCCAAAAAAGCGATTCTCAGGAATCGCCTTTTTTGCGTTTAGAGGAGAGTATTGGAGAGGGCACTTGTCCCTGCTGTGTTCAGGATCTGCTGGGTATTTTGATATGAGTAACCTGAATGCGTCATTCATAGAATTCCATTCAGTGAAAACGGCAGAAATTGGCGAAAAAAAAGCAAGGCCGAAGCCTTGCTATTAGAACGAGTTCCGCGTCTAAATGTTCTCTTTGCACTTGCGTAGAGTGCCGGCTGCAACCAAACGGGCGCCCGAGAACCTTCCTCCCAAGACTAAAGATCGCGATACCTTGCAACACCGCTTAAGGGTGTTGTTTTTGTTGTTGAACAGACACTAACGTAATCACATTAGTTTGTCATCATTTTGTATCAATTCGCCGCAATTTTTTGCTTGCCTAAAATTTTAGCTATAATTTTTCGGAGAATCCGTGAGCTGAACCCAAAGGTGTAGGCAAAAAGCTGCGTGTATGGGGAAATATGTCTTAGAAAATTGGCATATAGCCATGTTGGCAGTTACAACAGGCGTTCTGCTTGCTAAGAAGACATGGAAATGATGCTTGGTGGTGAGCCAGAGCTTGCGTGCCTTAAAACCTGAAGAGTTAAACTAATGCGTTTGTCCCGATATTTCCTGCCTATTTTGAAGGAAACTCCGAAAGAAGCCGAGATCGTATCGCACCGCCTGATGCTGCGTGCGGGTATGATCCGTCAGCAGTCAGCCGGGATTTATGCATGGCTGCCGCTTGGCCACCGTGTGCTCAACAAGATTCAGCGTATTGTTGAAGAAGAGCAGAACCGCTCCGGTGCCGTCCAGCTGCTTATGCCAACCATTCAGCCTGCAGACCTGTGGCGCGAAAGTGGCCGCTATGATGCATACGGCAAAGAAATGCTGCGCATTGAGGACCGTCATGAGCGTGAAATGCTTTTTGGTCCAACTAATGAAGAGATGATCACTGACATCTTCCGCAGCTATGTGCGCTCCTATAAAGACCTGCCGCTGAACCTTTATCATATACAGTGGAAGTTCCGCGATGAAGTGCGTCCTCGTTTTGGCGTGATGCGCGGTCGTGAGTTCCTGATGAAAGATGCTTATTCTTTCGATCTGGACAAAGAGCGGGCAACAGAAGCCTACCGCCGCATGTTCGTGGCTTACCTGCGTACCTTTGCGCGTATGGGCCTGACAGCAATTCCTATGAAGGCTGACACTGGGCCTATCGGCGGCGATCTGTCTCACGAGTTCATCGTGCTGGCAACTACCGGTGAGAGCGAAGTGTTCCTTGATAAGGACATCCTTGGTCTGCCAACGCCGGCTGAAGACATCGACTTTAATGGTGATCTTTCCGGTATTATTGAGCAGTGGACCACGCCTTACGCTGCCACTGATGAAATGCATGATGAGGCTGCCTTTGAGGCTGTTGCAGAAGACAAGAAAGTTTCTGCACGCGGTATTGAAGTTGGTCATATCTTCTACTTCGGCACCAAATACTCCGAGCCGATGGGTGCGAAGGTGATGACTGCTGAAGGCAAGGAACAGCCTGTTCACATGGGTTCCTATGGCATTGGTGTATCTCGTCTGCTGGGTGCGATCATTGAAGCGTGCCATGATGATGATGGCATTGTCTGGCCGAAAGAAGTTGCGCCGTTCCATGTTGGCTTGATCAACATGAAGGCTGGTTCTGAGTGCGATGAAGTTTGTGAGAGCGTTTACGCTGAGCTGGAAAAGGCTGGTGTTGAGGTTCTTTATGATGACCGCAAGACCAGTGCGGGCCAGAAGTTTGCAAGTATGGATCTGATCGGGCTGCCGTATCAGCTGGTTGTTGGCCCACGTGGTCTGAAGACCGGTGAAGTGGAAGTTAAAGACCGTGCAACTGGTGATCGCGAAATGTTGACCCCGATTGCTGCTGTTAACAAACTGATTTCTGCCTTAAAAGGCTGATATCAGCGAAGCTTGGGGTAACTCAGTAGCTTCAATGGTATGTTAGGTGCCGGCGGCCTTTCCGCTGCCGGGCCTTTTTGCCAGAGCTTATGGCACTTGCTCTTCATGCTCCCTATATTCCACGGGGTAGTTGAACAGGCGGAAACGGAGAATAGTCTAGTATGACGGCAGAGATTCAGGCGGCTCATCCCGGAAAGAACCGGTGGTTTGCACCCTTTGAGTGGATGCTGGCAGGGCGCTATCTGCGCTCCAGACGCAAAGAAACTTTCATTTCTATTATTGCCGGTCTGTCCTTTTTGGGCATCACTTTGGGCGTCGCAACTCTGATCATTGTTATGGCGGTGATGAATGGGTTCCGTACAGAGCTGCTGACCAAAATTCTTGGCATCAACGGACACGTCCTTGTGCAGCCCATCGATAGCCCGCTCAATGACTATGAGGCGACCTCGGTCAAGTTGGCTGGCATCGACGGTGTTGATTTTGCTATGCCGTTTGTTGAAGGGCAGGCGATGATCTCCGGACCAAGCGCTGATCTGGGTGCTTTGTTCCGTGGTGTTCATAAGGCTGATCTTGATAAGCTGGAGCTGGTATCCGGGAACGTTCTGCTTGGAACGCTGGATGGATTTGATGATGGCGACGGTGTTGCTATTGGCTCCCGTCTCGCGCGCCAGTTGGGTGTTACTGTTGGTGATACGGTGCGCGTGATTACTCCGCGTGGCAGCATCACGCCGATGGGGATGACCCCGCGGGTGAAGGGCTATCCCGTCTCTGCGATCTTCCAGATTGGCATGAGCGAATATGATGGCACGATTGCCTTCATGCCGTTTAATGAGGCGCAGCTTTATTTCAACAAGGAAGGTCTGGCGACGGGCATTGAGGTCTATGCTGATGACCCGGATGCTGTTGGTCCGCTGCGGCCTGTCATTGAAGAAGAGGCCGGGCGTCCTGTGTTCGTTTCTGACTGGCGTCAGCGCAATATGACGTTCTTCTCAGCGCTTGAGGTTGAGCGTAACGTGATGTTCCTGATCCTCACGCTGATTGTTCTTGTGGCCGCTTTGAATATCATTTCCGGCATGACCATGCTGGTAAAGGACAAGGGCCGTGACATTGCTGTGCTGCGTACCATGGGTGCTACCCGCGGCGCTGTGATGCGGATTTTCATTATCACAGGAGCCAGTATTGGAACCATCGGCACGTTTGCCGGGTTTATTCTGGGTACTGTGGTGTGCTGGAACATTGAGAGCATTCGGCAGGGGATTTCCTGGCTCACTTCAACTGAGCTGTTCTCGCCTGAGCTTTACTTCCTTTCAAAGCTGCCGGCTGAAATGAATCCAAGCGAGACGACCAGTGTTGTTATTATGGCTTTGGTCTTGAGCCTGCTTGCTACGATTTACCCTGCCTGGCGCGCAGCCCGGCTCGATCCTGTTGAGGCTTTGCGCTACGAATGATGAATAAACCAACAAAACCGGTTGCTGGTGTTTCGCTTAAGGGTGAGGAACGTGTTCCTGTTCTGAGTTTGAAGAATGTTGTCCGCGGTTATGTGGAGGGCAACAGCCAACTGGAAATTCTGAAGGGCGCTGACCTTAATCTCTATGAAGGGGAAATGGTTGCGCTTGTGGCGCCGTCTGGTGCTGGTAAATCTACGCTGATGCATCTAGCTGGTCTTTTGGAAATGCCGCAGAGCGGTGAAGTGCTGATTGGCGGGCGGGAATGCTCCAAGCTCAATGACGATGCGCGCACTGCCATTCGGCGTACTGAGGTGGGCTTTGTCTACCAGTTCCACCAGTTGCTGCCTGAATTTACTGCGCTTGAGAACATTGCGCTGCCGCAGATGATTTGCGGACTGAAGCGTCAGGATGCAGAAGAGCGTGCACGCCAGTTGCTTTCTTATATGCGCCTTTCTGAGCGTGAAACTCATCGTCCAGCAGAGCTTTCCGGTGGTGAGCAGCAGCGTGTTGCGATTGCACGTGCGGTTGCCAATGCACCGCGTGTTCTACTGGCCGATGAGCCAACCGGAAACCTCGATCCAAACACCTCTCAGTATGTGTTTGAAGCGCTGACTGCACTGGTGCGTGCGTCTGGTGTGGCGGCCTTGCTGGCAACCCATAACTTGGAAATTGCAAAGCAGATGGATCGTCGGATTACACTGCGCGAGGGCAAGGTGGTGGAGCTTCCCTGATAAGGAAATGAGAAGCCGTCCTATTAAGAATCAAATGCCAGCGATCTGTTCGCTGGCATTTTTTGTTTTGGGGGAAAGTTCTTGTTTTGATACCTGTTGTTCCCCCTACCTAGCAGCTCAGGTGAGGTCAGTCTTCTGTGATGCGCACCACCTCTGTTAACCCTGACTAATTTCTCAACTCATTGAGTTGCTGAGGGAAATGCCTTGCTGTGTTCGAGCAGTGGTATTGGAAGAGGATAAGCGTATACCACTCATTAACTATGAGTTTGACCCCGCCAAATTTAGGGTTGAAAGAATGAGAACATTAATAGAACATAACAGATACAAATAGGGTTCAAATTAAGGGTGTTTGTTATGTCATTTGTATTTCGTGAAGCAGCAGCATTCGGTTCTATCGTTCTTTTTGCAAGCAGCTGCCTGATGTGGGGTGATGCGCTGACCCAGATGCTTCCTTAGAAAATACTGAGGAAGAGAGGTTGGGAAACTCGGGATAACCGGTGGTGCGATTTGTCAGGCAATTGCATTTTGCTTTTGGGTCCTCCAAATGAGGTGCTACTGTCGCACACACCTTGCGAACCAAAAGGCTCCAGATGTCATCTCCAGGATTCGTCCACCTCCGTGTTCACTCGGCTTACTCCTTGCTGGAAGGCGCTCTACCAATTGGAAAAGTGCTTGATCTTGCTTCCAAGGATGAGCAGCCGGCGCTGGCTATTACTGACAGCGGGAACCTTTTCGGGGCGCTCGAATTTTCTGAAAAAGCATTTGGCGCGGGTATGCAGCCAATCATCGGTTGTCAGGTATCGGTGAACTTTGAAGACCAGCCTGATGCAGTTGGAGATGAAGCCGTCAGCGATTTGGTTTTTCTGGCAACAAATGAGGCAGGTTATGAAAACCTCATGGATCTTGTTTCAAGAGCCTTTCTTGATACAGAGCCGGGATTCAAAGCCAATGTTCCTCTTTCTCGTGTGCTGGACAAGTCCGATGGTCTGATTGCGCTGACTGGTGCTAGTGATGGCCCGATTAACTCGCAGTTGCGAGAAGGGCATGTTGATCTTGCCAAGTCTCGTCTGGCACTTTTGCAAGCCACATTTGGTGATCGTCTTTATGTGGAATTACAGCGCCACAACATGAAAGGTGAGGAAGATGTTGAGCCTGCGCTCCTGAACCTTGCCTATGAGCTGAATATTCCAATCGTTGCGACCAACGAGGCTTATTTCCCCAATCCGGATGATTATGAAGCGCACGATGCGCTGATCGCGATTTCCGAAGGCCGTGTTCTTGTCGAGACCGACCGCCGCCAGCTGACACCGGATCATTGTTTCAAAACCCGTGAGCAGATGATGGAGCTGTTCTCCGATCTTCCGGAGGCGCTTGAGAACTCTGTGACGATTGCGCGGCGTTGTCATTATCGCCCGCTGAAGCGAGATCCTATCCTGCCGCGCTTTGCAGGTGCGGATGCTGATGCTGGGGAGGCGGAACGCGCCGAAGCGGAAGAGCTGACGCGGCAGGCGAAGGAAGGCTTGCAGGCACGTCTTGATCTGCATGGTCTGGCGCCGGATCTTGAAGAGAAAGATTACTGGGACCGTTTGGATTATGAGCTTGGCATCATTATTCGCATGAAGTTCCCTGGGTACTTCCTGATCGTTGCGGACTTCATCAAGTGGGCGAAGAACGAGGACATTCCTGTTGGGCCGGGGCGTGGTTCCGGTGCCGGGTCGCTTGTTGCTTGGTCGCTGACCATTACTGACCTTGATCCGATGCGGTTCTCGTTGCTGTTCGAACGCTTCCTGAACCCGGACCGTGTGTCCATGCCGGATTTTGATATCGACTTTTGCCAGAACCGCCGTGAAGAAGTGATCCGGTATGTGCAGCGCAAGTATGGCCGCGAGCAGGTGGCGCAGATCATCACTTACGGAACGCTGCAGGCCAAGGCGGTGCTGCGCGATGTGGGCCGCGTGCTGCAGATGCCATATGGACAGGTGGATCGCTTAAGTAAACTGGTGCCCGGCAACCCGGCCAACCCGTGCACGCTGCCTGAGGCGCTGGAGCAGGAGCCACGGCTGCGTGAAGCTGCCAAGCAGGAGGAGGTTGTCGACCGCCTTTTGAAGATGGCACAAAAGCTGGAAGGCCTTTATCGTCACGCGTCTACGCACGCAGCGGGTGTGGTGATTGGTGACCGCCCGCTTGAACAGTTGGTCCCACTGTACCGAGACCCTCGCTCAGACATGCCCGTTGCTCAATTCAACATGAAATGGGTTGAAGCTGCCGGTCTGGTCAAATTTGACTTCTTGGGTCTGAAGACCCTGACGGTTATTGATACTGCGGTTTCGCATATCAAGAAGCGCGGCATTGAAGTTAAGATCGAAGAAATACCGATTGATGATCCAGCGACCTATAAGCTTCTGGCTGCCAGTGAGACGGTTGGTGTGTTCCAGCTGGAAAGTCAGGGCATGCGCAGAGCTATTGCTGGTATGCGGCCTGACCGGTTTGAGGATATTATTGCTCTGGTGGCGCTTTATCGCCCGGGCCCGATGGACAACATCCCGATCTACAACGCGGTAAAACATGGAGAGCAGGAGCCTGATTATCTCCACCCGTTGCTGGAACCAATCCTGACTGAGACAAACGGCATTATTGTTTATCAGGAACAGGTGATGCAGATCGCTCAGGTGCTGTCTGGTTACTCTCTTGGCGAAGCGGATTTGCTGCGCCGTGCGATGGGTAAGAAGATTGCCGCTGAGATGGAGATCCAGCGCGCCCGCTTTGTTGAGGGTGCGGTTGCGCAGAAGGTCGATAAAGATCAGGCGGGGATGATCTACGATCTGGTGGCCAAGTTCGCGAACTACGGCTTTAACAAATCCCACGCGGCGGCTTATGCGCTCGTGGCCTATCAGACTGCATGGCTGAAAGCGAATTATCCGGTTGAGTTCCTTGCTGGTATCATGACGCTTGATCTGGGCAATACAGATAAGTTGAGTGACTTCCGTCAGGAAGCTGTGCGTATGGGCATCGAGGTGGTGCCGCCTTCCGTCAACAAGTCTGGTGTTCATTTTGATGTGCAGGATGGCAAGATCGTTTATGCCATGGGTGCGATCAAAGGTGTGGGCGAGCAGGCAGTTGAGCACATTGTTGATGTGCGCGGAGATGAACCGTTTAAGGATCTGGGCGACTTTGCGACGCGCATCAGCCCCAAAGTTCTCAATAAACGCACAATCGAGAATCTCATTGCTGCTGGTGCATTTGATGAACTTAATCCAAACCGTGCGCAGTTGCTGGATGGTCTGGATCGCATCATTGGCATGGCGCAGCGGACGGAAGAGAACAAGACGTCTGGTCAAAATGATTTCTTTGGCGGAGATAACGCGCCTGAGCCTTTGATCCTCAATCCAACGGATCCATGGCTTCCCTCAGAACGGCTGCAAAAAGAGTATGCTGCGGTCGGCTTTTATATTTCTGCTCATCCGCTTGATGAGTACCGTGAATTGTTTACCAAGTTGCGCGTGCAGCTTTGGAAGGATTTTGAACGCTCGGTGAAGGCAGGGTCTTCAGCTGGGCGTCTTGCCGGAACTGTAACGGCAAAGCAGGAACGCAAGACCCGTACGGGCAACCAGATGGGCATCGTTCGAATTTCTGATCCGACCGGACAATATGAAGCGGTGATGTTCTCTGAAACGCTGAACCAGTGCCGTGATCTGTTAGAGCCTGGGCAATCTGTTGTGCTTCTGGTGCAGGCGGATATGCGTGATGAGGAAGTCAGTGTCCGCATTTCACAGGTGGAGCCGCTGGAGAAAGTAGCGGGCAGGGTGCATCGGACCCTGCGGATCTTCCTGGGATCTAGCGAGCCAATCCAGAGCTTGCAACGCCAGCTGCGTCGTGGTGGTGATGGTGAGGTGAGCTGTGTTGTGCTGCTGGATAATGGTCAGCGCGAAGTCGAGGTCAAGCTTCCGGGCAACTACCAGCTCTCACCACAACTCTCTGGCGCGTTGAAGACACTGCCGGGTGTGATGGACGTTCAGATGTCCTAGGATGCTTCGGCATATGCAAAAAAGAACCCCGCTGAAGATGTTCGGCGGGGTTTTCTATTTTAGAGCATGTTGCGTTTATTGGTGTTCATGCCAGCCGCTCTGATACTAAAAGATTTTCTGTATGACCTGTTCAGCGCAGGAGTAACCAAGGTTTCTCGCGAAGCGGTCTACCCTCTTTTGTCCTTTCTCAGCCAGATCAGTTAAATCGGCATGATCAGTAACGTTGCAGGTTGAGGCGGCGAGGATTTTGCCATCCTTGGCGGAAACCAGGAGTGCGCGTCCGCGATAGCGGTAAGCGAGATTTGCGAACCAGCCTGCGCCCTGCATTTCTGACTGATAGGCGACTGTTGAGACATCCAAGTAATAACCAGAGTAACCGGTTTCTCTGGCGAGCTTTGTGAGAGCTTTTGCGCGTTTTTCCTCGCTGATGGTCGGTTTGCTATATGGGCCCTTGATCGTGCCATTAAAGCGGAATTTGTGGGTGCTCTGCAGATATTTGGTCAATCGGTCGCGCATGGCGGTTTGTGGATCGTGCTTCGCGGCTGGAATGGAGGCTATCTCGCCATAGGCGCCAGAGGCTGCATTCATTGCTGTGGTCACAACAATACCCAGTAGGCCATGCTGGATGCCATGGGTGTTGATGTGGCCTTCTCTTACATGTCGGTTTTTGACGGGCTTTACTGAGGATTTGGAGATCGTCTTTGCATCAATGTCCGAGAGCTTGACGGTTTTGGCGCAGCCACCCAATGTCAAAGCCACAAGTGCTGCTATTATCAGTTTGTTTGGTGTCATTTTAAATGTGTCCGAATTGAGTCTTTTTGTTGGTAATTTGTTAATCATGATTTTTTTGGAAAATATAATGTGTAATGCGCATACCCACAGTTTGATTTAGTGGCTGGTTGCTGTGGTTGAGATGGTGAAATTTTAAGTTGCGCCAACAGGGCTGGAGGGCATCTGATTTACTAATTGAGGCCTATGTGTTGATCTTAATCCTTGAGTGCTTGATCTTCTTGAAAAGGGGTTCTATAAGCGCCCCATCCCGCACGCAGGGCGGGGTTTGTCCTTGTGGCGAGCTCCATCCGGTTAGAGAGTTGCACGGTTGTGCTGCCCTGCGGAGGATTAAACCGGAAAACTAAGGAGAATAAAGGCATGGCTTTGCCTGATTTTACTATGCGTCAGCTTCTTGAAGCAGGCGTCCACTTTGGTCACCAGAAGCACCGCTGGAACCCAAAGATGAACAACTACATCTTCGGTGTTCGCAACAACATTCACATTCTTGATCTTGGTCAGACAGTTCCGCTTCTGCACCAGGCTCTTAAAGCTGTGTCTGACACTGTTGCTGCTGGTGGTCGCGTGCTTTTGGTTGGTACCAAGCGCCAGGCTCAGGAAGCTGTTGCAGAAGCTGCTCGCAACTCTGCTCAGTACTACGTAAACGCTCGTTGGCTCGGCGGCATGCTGACCAACTGGAAGACGATCTCTCAGTCCATCCAGCGTCTGCGTAAGGTTGAAGAGCTGCTCGATGGTGGTGATGCAAACCGCATGACCAAAAAAGAGCGTCTGTTCCTTGACCGTGAGCGTCAGAAGCTTGAGCGCAACCTTGGTGGTATTAAAGACATGGGCGGTATTCCCGACCTGATCTTTGTTATCGACACCAACCGCGAAGCTAACGCAATTCAGGAAGCTCGTCGTCTGGGCATTCCGGTTGCTGCGATCCTGGATTCTAACTGTGATCCAGATGGCATTACTTACCCTGTACCGGGTAACGATGATGCTGGTCGTGCAATTACTCTTTACACAGACCTGATCGCACGCGCTGCTATTGATGGCATCGCACGCGCATCCGGTTCTATGGGTATCGATCTCGGCGAATCTGAAGAACTCCTTGAAGAGCCTGTTCTTGCTGAAGAAGCTGCTCCTGCAGCTGAAGCTGACAAGAGCGAAGGCTAAGGTTTTCTCTCGGGAAGCGCATTTATGCGCTTCCCCTCCAGTTTCTATGTGATTTTTCGTCTGTTTTACTGCGAAGGGTCACGGTCGCTATGCGATAAATCGGATGAATCCGCAGGGAAGTCGGCTTCCTCTGATTTTTTTATGACACACTCCCGTCCATGAGGCGTACGATGAGCATTACCGCTGCTATGGTAAAAGAGCTCCGCGAAACAAGCGGTGCTGGCATGATGGATTGTAAAGCTGCCCTGAAAGAAACAGGCGGCGACATGGAAGCAGCTGTTGATTGGCTGCGTACCAAAGGCCTTGCAAAGGCTGCTAAGAAGGCTGGCCGCGTTGCGGCTGAAGGTCTTGTTGCAGTTGCAGCAGATGGCAACAAAGCTGTTGTTGTTGAGGTTAACTCCGAAACAGACTTCGTTGCTCGTAACGAAAACTTCCAGAAGCTGGTTCGCGATATCGCTGCAACCGCGCTTACTGTTGATGGTGACGTTGAGAAGCTTGCTGCAGCACCTTACCCAGGTTCTGACAAGAGCGTTGAAGGCGAACTGAAGGAAGCTGTTGGCACCATCGGTGAAAACATGACCCTTCGTCGTTCTGCTGGTCTGTCTGTTTCTGAAGGTGTTGTTGCTTCTTACATGCACAACGCTGCTGGTGACGGCCTTGGCAAAATCGGTGTTCTGGTTGCTCTTGAATCTGCAGGTGATGCAGACAAACTGGCAGCTTTGGGTAAGCAGATTGCAATGCACGTTGCAGCGACCAACCCAATGGCACTGAACACTGATGAGCTGGACGCAGACGCTGTTGAGCGTGAGCGCACTGTTTACATGGAACAGGCTCGTGAGTCTGGTAAGCCTGAAAGCATCATCGAGAAGATGGTTGAAGGTCGCCTGCGTAAGTTCTATGAAGAAGTTACACTAGTTAAGCAGTCTTTCGTTATCAACCCTGATCTGACTGTAGAGAAGGCCGTTGAGGAAACAGCTAAAGAAATCGGTTCTCCAATCAAACTCACCGGCTTTGTTCGCATCGCCCTTGGTGAAGGTATTGAAAAAGAAGAATCAGACTTCGCAGCTGAAGTTGCTGCTGCTGCTGGTAACTAATTTATTGAGGGCGTCGACTCAGTCGACGCCCTCTTTGTATCTGGATGCATGAAAAGAGGTTTACTATGTCTGAGGGTGTTCGCTGGAAAAGAGTTCTTCTGAAACTTTCAGGGGAAGCGCTGATGGGCGACCAGGACTTTGGTATTGATCCAAAGGTGGTTGAACGGGTAGCAGCGGAAATTTCAGAGGCTGTAAATCTGGGTGCCCAGTTCGGCATCGTTGTTGGTGGCGGTAACATCTTCCGCGGTGTGGCTCTGGCAGCCAAAGGCGCAAACCGTGTTACTGGCGACCATATGGGTATGCTGGCAACCATTATGAATTCGCTCACGCTTGCCGATGCGCTTCGTCAGCGCGGTATTCAGGCGCGTGTGCTTTCCGCCGTTCCGGTGCCGTCGATTTGTGAGAGCTTTACTCAGCGCGGCGCAGAGCGTTACATGGAAGACGGGGACGTTATTCTATTTGCCGGTGGTACGGGCAATCCGTTCTTCACCACTGATTCTGGTGCGGCGCTGCGCGCAGCAGAGATGCAGTGTGATGTGTTCCTCAAGGGTACCAGTGTTGATGGCGTTTATGACGCTGATCCAAAGCTTAAGCCTGATGCAAAGCGTTTTGACACGCTTACACCGGGGGAAGTTCTTGAAAAGAACCTTAAAGTCATGGATGCGACCGCGATTGCACTTGCCCGAGACAACTCTATTCCTGTAGTTGTCTTTTCCATCAAGACCTCCAGCGCGCTTGTTAATGTGCTGCGCGGGCAAGGGCTGTTTACGGTCATTGAAGACTAACAGGCATCAGCTGGTGTCTTAACTGTCGGATTTTGACCCGGGCCGGTTTTTTCGTTTTGGAATGCCGGTCCGTTAAAATGATAGGTGAAAGAGGAAATTATGTCAGAGCTGGACTATGACGATCTTGACCGCCGCATGAATGGTGCGATCACAGCTTTGAAGCATGAATTTGCTGGTCTTCGTACTGGTCGTGCTTCTGCAAGTATGCTGGACACAATCACTGTGGAGGCTTATGGCGCTCCAATGCCGATCAACCAGGTCGCGACAGTCAGTGTTCCAGAGCCGCGCATGATTTCTGTTCAGGTCTGGGATCGTTCGATGATGCAGGCCACTGAAAAAGCTATCCGTGAATCCAGCCTTGGTCTGAACCCGGTTGTAGACGGAATGGTGCTGCGTTTGCCAATTCCTGAGCTCAATGAAGAGCGTCGTCAAGAACTTGTCAAAGTTGCGCATAAATTTGCCGAGCAGGCGAAGATCGCTGCACGTCATGTTCGCCGCGATGGCATGGAAACCATCAAAAAGCTCGAAAAAGCTGGTGAGATGGGGGAAGATGATGCGCGTTCAGCTTCTGACATGGTTCAGAAGATGACTGACGACATTATTGGTGAAGTTGATTCTGTACTTGCCAAAAAAGAACAGGAAATCAAGCAGGTTTAATCCTGTTTGCATGCGGGGGCTATATGGCGGCGAGCGTTGAATTTGAGGCAGTTGATGCAAATTCCGACATCGGACTTTTGAGTGTGCCTCGTCACGTCGCCATCATTATGGATGGTAATGGCCGTTGGGCAACTCGCCGAGGCCTTCCGCGTACCGAAGGGCATCGGCGCGGTGTGAAAACACTGCGCGAAGCCGTTAAACACGCACAAAAGCGCGGAATCTCCTACCTGACGCTTTTTAGTTTTTCTTCTGAAAACTGGGCGCGCCCGCAACAGGAAGTCTCGTTCCTGTTGGCACTGCTGCGCCGGTTTGTGCGCGATGACATTAAGGAACTCACCAAGACTAACGTGAGAGTTCGTGTCATCGGGTCCAAGGAAAATCTCGATAAATCCATGCTGGCCCTGCTTAATGATGCGGAACGAGAGACTGCTCATTGTACAGGGTTGGTGCTGGTTATTGCTTTTAACTACGGAGCGCGGGACGAATTCGTCCGAGCTGCACGGCAACTGGCGCAGCGCGTGGAAGCTGGTGAGTTGAGAGCTGCTGACATTGGGGAGGATGATGTCAGCACTTGTCTGGATACCCGTGATATTCCGGATCCAGACCTCATAGTCCGCACAGGGGGAGAGCAGCGACTTTCCAACTTCCTGTTGTGGCAGGCTGCTTATGCCGAATTTTATTTTGCTCCTACGCCCTGGCCTGAGTTTAACTCAGATGCTTTTGATGATGCTTTGCTGGCGTTCTCTAACCGTGACCGGCGGTATGGGGGTTTGAGCTCTGACGCGACTGGGACGTAATGCCTGACAAAAACAATCAGAACAATTCTGAAGGCGCTTCCGGAGGAATTATCCGGCGCGTACTTAATGCAAATCCTGATTTGCTGGTACGCGCTCTTTCTGCAGTTATTCTTGCTCCTGTCGCGCTAGCGCTGACATGGGCAGGTGGTTTCTGGTTTGCTGGCCTCGTGCTTGTTGGCATGCTGATTGTTTACTGGGAATGGTACAAGATCATTTTGCAAAACGCTCAGCGACCTGTTGTGCTGCTGGGCTATGTGTTTCTTCTCTTCATTGGCTTTAGTTACTTTCAAGCGCAGCCGCTCTGGATTGCCGGAGCACTGATTGCTGGTGCTGCGGTACTTTACGGTGCTGGTGGCTTTGACCGGACGGCGCGCTGGGTGAGTGAGGGTTACGTTTACGCTGGCCTGACATTTGTTTCATTGCTCGCGCTGCGGGAAGGGGATGAAGGGCTGTTCTTTATCATCTATCTCTTCCTTGTGGTCTGGGGGACCGATATTGCGGCCTATGTGTGTGGTCGCAGCTTTGGCGGACCTAAGCTTTGGCCTGCCGTTTCTCCAAATAAGACCTGGAGCGGTGCTATTGGCGGCGTGGTCTTTTCTTCGCTTTTAGGAATGGGCTTTGTTGCTGTTGCCGGCGGCTCTCAGTTGGTCTGGGCGTTTGGGCTTGCTGTTGTTCTTTCTGCAGTCTCTCAGCTTGGAGATTTGTTTGAAAGCTCCATGAAGCGCCGCTTTAAGGTGAAAGACTCTAGTCGCCTCATTCCCGGGCATGGTGGGTTGCTTGATCGCGTTGATGGCCTTGTCGCCGCCGCTGTGTTTGCCTATGTGGTTGGTGTAGTGTTTGGCGGTCAGCTGTTTGATCCAAATGCAGGGTTGATGCTGTTTGCATCCTGAAGCTGCTGATTTTCGTGCTTCGCCACGGTTCTGTTGATTTGCAAGGGTTGTTGATATGACAAAATCTCTCACGGTGTTGGGAGCAACCGGATCGGTTGGAGCCAGTACGCTCAAAGTTATTGCGCACAGCCCTGAACGTTATGACGTCAATGCACTTGTTGCAGGCCGTAATGTTGATGCACTTGCAAAGGCGTGCAGAGAGACCGGGGCAAAGCGCGCTGTCATTGGTGATGCTTCTAAATACGAAGATCTTAAAACAGCGCTCGCTGGCACAGGCGTAGAGGTTTCTGCAGGTCGTGAGGCTGTTCTGGAAGTGGCCAGCCAGAAGGTGGATGTGCTGGTTTCTGCCATGGTCGGAGCCGCAGGGCTGGAGCCGACCATTGAGGGGATCAAGGCCGGTAGCAATATCGCCCTTGCCAATAAAGAAACCATGGTCTGTGCGGGCACGATTGTGTGTGAGCTGGCTGAAAAGCATGGCTCCAAACTGCTGCCGATGGATTCAGAGCATAATGCGATTTTTCAGGTGTTTGAGCAGGATGATCCCAAAGCTGTCGACAAAGTGATTGTCACAGCTTCCGGTGGGCCGTTCCGAACTTCTACACTGGAAGAGATGCGTGTTGCGACGCCTGAGGTGGCGCTGAAGCATCCGAACTGGTCCATGGGGCAGCGGATTACTATCGATAGTGCTTCGATGGTGAACAAAGGTCTTGAGCTGATTGAGGCCTATCATCTGTTCCCTATTACCGCTGATCAGCTGGATGTGGTTGTCCATCCACAATCAATTGTCCATGGTATGGTTAGATATTGTGATGGGTCATTATTGGCCCATATGGCTGTTCCAGATATGTGCGGGCCAATTGCTCATTGCCTGGCTTACCCAACCCGAAAGACAGCTCCGATTGCGGATCTCGATCTGGGGATGATTGGGCGTCTGGACTTTGAAAAGCCCGATTTTGAGCGTTTTCCTGCGCTGTCACTTGCACGTAAAGTGATGGAGCTTGGCGATGGAGCAGGGACGATTTTTAACGCAGCTGACGAAGTGGCGGTGGAAGCCTTCCTTGGACGGAAGATCGGTTTCCTCCAGATCCCAGAGCTTCTTGAGGATGTTCTGAATCGGCTTCATACGCAAAATATGCTAGATTGCTCAGATCAGCTGGAGGAGATTCTTCAGTTGGATCAGGTAGCGCGTCGAGTTGCAAACGAAGTTATTGGGAAGATGGCCGCCTAATCCGGCGCTTCCTTTAAAAATAAGGTAAGGCTGTTCGCATGGACGTTCTGAGTTCAGTTCTTGGTGGTTCGCTCGGAGTCATCATTCCCTTCTTGGCTGTGCTTACTGTGGTGGTTTTCTTCCATGAGCTAGGACATTTCCTCGTCGCGCGTTGGTGCGGGGTGAAGGTTCTTGCATTCTCGGTCGGATTTGGGCCGGAGCTGTTGGGTCGCAATGACAAGCATGGGACGCGCTGGAAGGTCTGTGCCATTCCGCTGGGTGGTTATGTGAAGTTCTCAGGGGATGAGAATGCTGCAAGCGTGCCGGACCGTGACGAGCAAGCCAAAATGGATGAGGAGATGCGCCGGACTGCGTTCTTTGCGAAGAACCCGTGGCAGCGCTCCGCAATTGTGGCCGCAGGGCCTATTGCTAATTTTATCCTCGCTATTCTTATCTTTGCAGGAATGTTTGGATTTTTAGGAAAATTCGAAACATTGCCGCGTGTGGATCAGGTTCGACCTGGTAGTGCAGCAGAAATGGCCGGCATCTTGCCGGGAGATTTGATCCTCTCAATTGATGGCAATCCTGTAGAAAGTTTCAATGATGTGCAGCGGGTCGTGACGGCGAGTGCGGGCGTTCCCATGCAGATCGATGTGGAACGCGGGGATGCGGTCGAGCGCCTTACTGCAACGCCAGAACTACAGGAAATCAGTGACGGTTTTGGCAATACGCAGAAGGTTGGAATTCTCGGAATTCAGCGAAATACTTCCCAAGAAGATGTCATAGTCAAGCGTTTTGGCCCACTGGAAGCCGTGGGTGAAGGGGTAAAAGAGACATGGTACATTCTTGATAGGACATTAGGTTATATTGGCGGTCTTTTCCTCGGTAAAGAAGATCCGGACCAACTAGGTGGTCCGATTCGCGTAGCGCAAATTTCCGGGCAAGTTGCGACCCATGGTATTTTACCGCTAATTAACCTTACCGCAGTTTTGTCAATTTCTATTGGTTTACTCAACCTTATGCCTGTTCCCATGCTGGATGGCGGGCATTTGCTGTACTACATCATCGAGATCGTAAGGGGTAAGCCGTTGAGTGAAAAACTGCAGGATTTCGGGTTCCGGATAGGAATCACTCTGGTTTTGCTTCTGATGGTTTTTGCGACCTGGAATGATCTGCGGTCGATAATCGGCTCTTAGGTAAGTTGCGTAACCGAAGGTTGGGCAAAGGATTGGGCAAATTGCATTAAATCCAGTTGTGTCGCCTTGCTTTACTCTGAAAACCTTGTACAAAGTTCCTAGGTGTTTCAGATTCTATCCATTACCCTGAGGCGCATTAGTGATCTGAGGATCAGGGGACTAATGCAACTTTAGGCTGAAAATAAAAGGCATAGCAGTTCTATGCAGTCATTTAAGAACCTGTCACGTGTGTCGCTTTTGGCAATGGCCGTTGCAGCTACTAGTACAGTTGCTCCGGTTGGGGTTCCGTTCATCGGAGCAGGGGTTGCCGAGGCCGCGGTGGTTAACAAGATTGTCGTTAACGGTGCAACACGCATCGAAGACGAAACAGTTCGCAACTACCTGACTATCCGTCCAGGAAAATCGTTTTCTGCAATTGATATCGACGAGAGCTTGACCACGCTTTATGCGACCGGTCTGTTTGCTGATGTTTCCATCGAGCAGCGCGGTGGTACTCTTGTTGTTGACGTTAAAGAAAATCCAGTTATCGGCAAAATCTCCTTTGAGGGTAATAAACGACTGACAGACGAAGCTCTGCAATCAGTTGTTCGTTCCTCTGAGCGATCCATGCTGACACGTGCACGTGTTCAGTCTGATGCTCAGAACCTTCTGGAAGCTTATCGTCGCTCCGGTCGCTATCGTGCGTCTGTTGAGCCGAAGATCATTGAGCGCGCTAATAATCGTGTGGATCTGGTTTTTGAAATCGAAGAAGGTGATAAAACGGGTGTGGCCCGTATTTCCTTCATCGGTAACCAGGCATTCTCCGACGGTTATTTGCGAGAGCAGATTCAGACCCGCGAAAGTGGCTTCCTTGGCTGGCTGCGTACGACCGATGTTTATGATCCTGATCGTCTTGATGTAGACGAGGAATCTTTGCGTCAGTTCTACTACCAGAAGGGTTACGCTGACTTCCGCGTTGTTTCTGCTGTTGCAGATCTGGATCGTGAGCAAAACATCTTCTACGTGACTTTCACTGTTGATGAAGGCGAGCAGTACGAGTTCGGCGATATCGAAATTGATACGTCTTTGTCTGCTGTTGACCCAGAGGCGATGCGTCAGTATCTGCGCACTCAGCCTGGTGATACCTACAACTCTTTGGAAGTTGAAAAGACGCTTGAAGCTCTGACTCTGGAAGTTTCCAAGGCAGGTTATGCGTTTGCTCAGGTTCGCCCTCGTGGTGAGCGTGATTATGAGAACAAGACAGTCTCGATTACTTACCTGATCGAAGAAGGTCCTCGCGTTTATGTTGAGCGTATTAACGTTCGTGGTAACGACCGTACACGTGAGTATGTGATCCGCCGTGAATTCGATCTCGCTGAAGGTGACGCTTACAACCGTATCCTTCTGGATAAGGCTGAGCGTCGTCTGCGCAATACGCGTTACTTCCAGAATGTGCGCATTACGCGTCAGCAGGGTAGTGCTCCTGACCGAGTGATCATCAACGTGGATGTTGAAGAACAGCCAACTGGTGAAGTTTCATTCGGTGTGGGTTACTCCACCTCTGACGGTGTGATTGGTGATATCTCCATCACCGAGCGCAACTTCCTTGGTCGTGGCCAGTACGTTAAAGCCGCTGTTGGTGGTGGTACCGACAATCAGAAGTATGAGTTCAAATTCGTTGAGCCATTCTTCATGGGTCGCCGTATCTCTGCAGGTCTGGATGTGTACCGCCGTGTGTATGATCAGAACAGCTCGCGTGCTTACGAAGAGCAGACAACTGGTGGAGCAGTTAACTTCGGTCTTCCGCTTCGCGAAGACGAGCTGACGCTCAATCTGTTCTACAAGCTTTACCAACGTGATCTGACACGTAGTGACTCAACCGGTATTAGCGATTGTGAACCTGGTGTTTCACTTGGTGTTTGTGACTCTCTTGGGCAGTACACGACTTCGCTTGCAGGTTTCTCTCTGGTCTACAACACTCTTGACAACAATCTGAACCCGCGTGACGGCTATGTTGCTTCCTATGAGCAGGAAATTGCTGGTCTCGGTGGAGAGTCTCAGTATGTTCGTGGTCAGGTTAAGGGTAGTGCATTCGAAGAGCTCTACGCTGAGTGGGGTCTTGTTGGCTTCGTGAAGGGTTCTGCTGGTTACATCGAATCCATCGGTAACCGTCTGCGTGTGACTGATCAGTTCCAGGGTTCACCTGACAGAATTCGTGGTTTTGCGACCAATGGTTATGGCCCTCGTGATGAAAACGGCGGCGATGCTTTGGGTGGTAAATACTACGTTGCAGGTACCGTTGAGGGCCAGTTCCCATTCCCTGTCTTCCCTGAAGAACTTGGTTTGTCGGGCGCAGTCTTCGCTGATGCAGGTTCTTTGTGGGGTGTGGATAGCGAATTGTCTTCTGTTATCGGAAGCGGTATCCAATCTGAAGACTTCGATCTTCGTGCCTCTGTTGGTGTCGGTGTGTTGTGGCAGTCGCCGTTTGGGCCGCTGCGTGCTGACTTTGCTTGGCCTGTGCTTAAAAACGATGTTGATGAAACGCAGGTATTCAAGCTCAGTGGTGGTACACGCTTCTGATCTAGCGAAAATTTGATTATAATCGGTCGCCGATACCCTCGGCGGCCGTTTTTTTGTAGGATCCTATGACAGAACCATCAAATCAATCTGAAGTTAGCCCGGTTTTCTTCCCTGAAGCTCGATCAATAACAGTGAAACAAGTTGCTGAATGGGCTGGGGCGGAGATTGTTCGTGGTGACAGTGAGCTTGCCATTACTGGTGTTGCTCCACTGGATGAAGGCGTTCCCGGAACGCTTGTGTTCATCGATAATCCGAAATATCTGGATCAGCTTGAGAACACGAAGGCAACAGCTTGTCTCGTGAGTAAAAAGCATGTCGACAAGGTGCCTGACGGTGTCGTGCCTTTGCTTGCCAAAGAGCCGTACCGCTCGCTGGCGAAAGTTCTGGCTGAGCTTTATCCGACCGCAATGCGGCCACTTCCCGTAACTGGTGAAACCGCGATCAGTCCGCGTGCTTATGTGGAAGAGAGTGCGCAGCTGGGTGAGGGTGTCGTTGTTGAAACTGGAGCCGTCATTGGCGCGCATGTGGTGATCGGAGCTGGATCTCGTGTTGGTCCTAATGCTGTGATTGCTGCCAATTGTCAGCTGGGTGATGACTGCTCTATCGGAGCAAATTCCAGTTTGCAGCACGCTGTGCTTGGTGATCGTGTCATTATTCACCCAAGTGTTAGCATAGGGCAGGATGGCTTCGGGTTTGCGATGGGGCCAGGCGGTCACATCAAGGTTCCCCAGATGGGCCGAGTTGTGCTAGGGAATGATGTTGAAATTGGCGCTGGCTCCTGTATAGACCGCGGTGCAAACCGTGATACGACTGTGGGCGATGGGACCAAGATTGATAATCAGGTTCAGGTTGGTCACAACGTTAATATCGGCAAGCATTGCGTCATTGTTTCTCAGGTGGGGATTTCTGGAAGTTCTACTCTTGAGGATTATGTGGTTCTTGGCGGACAGGCGGGTGTTTCCGGTCATGTTCGCATTGGAATGGGTGCGCAAGTTGCCGGTGTGAGTGCTGTGCACGACGATCTGGCGCCAGGTGGGCGTTATGGTGGTGTGCCAGCGCGGCCGATCCGTGAGTGGTTTAAGGAAATGACGGCGCTTCGTCGCCTGACCGCTCAAGGCGGCAAGAAATAACAGATTAGACCCGGGATCTGATCCCGATAGTTAACTAGATTGGCTGGTGAAAGAGGAGGGCGTGTCCTCAAGATCTCTAAGTGAGACGTTTACCAGTCAAACCGATATTGCTGAGGCATTATTATGAGTGATGTAGAGACCAGAACACTTGAAAGCGCTGATATCATGCGGGTTATGGAGCTTCTGCCCCATCGTTATCCGTTTTTGATGATTGACCGTATCGTTGATATGGACGGCGACAACTCAGGTGTTGGTATTAAGAATGTAACCATCAATGAGCCACATTTTCAGGGGCATTTTCCAAGCCAGCCTGTAATGCCAGGTGTGTTGCTTATTGAGGCGATGGCGCAGACCGCTGGTGCTCTTTGCGTCCATGGACGTGAAAAGAAAGACGTGCCTTCTCTGGTTTACTTCATGACCATTGATAAGTGTAAGTTCCGCAAGCCTGTGGTTCCTGGTGATCAAGTTCACTTTCATGTGAAAAAAGTCCGTAATCGCGCCACCATCTGGAAGTTTGAAGGTGTTGCGATGGTAGGCGGGCAGAAGGTTGCTGAAGCGGAAATCAGCGCAATGCTTGTCGATTCTGACGAGGCGAATTGAGGTCACTGATGCAACAGATTCATCCCACCGCGATTATCGAGGATGGGGCCGTACTTGGAGAAAATGTCAAGATCGGTCCTTACTGCATGGTGGGTCCCAAGGTCACACTTGGCGATGATGTAGAGCTTGTTTCCCATGTGGTGATCGCTGGACGGACAACGATCGGCGCCCGGTCGAAGGTCTACCCGTTTGCCAGCTTGGGGCATCAGCCGCAGGATCTGAAGTTTTCCGGCGAAGATACGCTTCTGGAAATCGGCGAAGACAACCAGATCCGCGAGCACTCAACCATGAACCCGGGTACTGCCGGTGGTGGTGGTGTGACGCGTGTTGGTAATGGTGGCCTGTTCATGATGGGAACCCATGTTGGGCATGATTGTCTGGTGGGTAATCATGTCATTCTGGCAAACAATGCGACGCTGGCTGGACATGTTGAAGTTGAAGACCATGTGATCTTCGGCGGTCTGTCTGCTGTGCGTCAATGGTGCCGTGTGGGTGCTCATTCCATTGTTGGCGGCCTGACCGGGGTTGAGTTTGATGTGATCCCTTATGGATCTGTGATTGGTGATCGTGCGCGTTTGGCTGGTCTGAACCTGATTGGTTTGAAGCGCCGCAATTTCTCTCGCGAAGAAATCCACGCCCTGCGCGGTGCGTATAAGGAAGTCTTCAACAGTGAAGATGGCACGTTGCGTGCCCGTGCGGAGGCTGCGCGGACCAAGTATGCTGAGTTTGAAGGTGTGCAGACGATGACGTCCTTCATGCTGGAAGATGAAAAACGCCGGTTCTGTACACCGCGCAACAACGGCGAATAAGGGTCTGTTTTGAATTCATGGTGAAACAGGCACCTATTGCTGTGATTGCTGGTGGCGGTGATCTGCCTGGTCTGGTCATTCGGTCCGCTATGGCACAAGGACGCGATGTGGTGACTATCGCAATCAAGGGGGAGGCAGATGCCTCCCTTTCTGCGTTTAATCCGGTAGAGCTTGGCTGGGGGCAGATTGGCAAACTGTTCTCAACGCTGAAATCCAAGGGCGTTCAGGATGTGGTGTTGATCGGTGCTGTTCAGAAGCGGCCTGATTTTACATCGATCCTTGGCGATTTTGGAACGATTTGGCGGTTGCCGCGTATCATCAAGGCCGTTGTTGGCGGTGATGATCATTTGCTGGTGAAAGTGGCCGGACTATTTGAACGAGAGGGATTGCGCGTGGTTGGTGCTCATGAAGTTGCTCCGGGGTTGGTTGCCAGCCCGGGACATGTGGCGGGGCCGAAGCCGGATGCCAAGGCTCTGAGTGATATGAAGCTTGCCATTGAGGCGGTTGATGCCTTGGGGCGACTGGATATCGGGCAGGGTGCTGTTGCCATTGGAGCGCGCGTTGTGGCTGTTGAAGGTGCAGAAGGCACGGATGCCATGCTTGAGCGTGTAGCCGGCTTGCGTGCCAATGGCCGGGTCCGGTCTAAAGGGGCTGCAGGTGTGCTTGTAAAGTGTTCTAAGCCGCAACAGGACCTTCGTCTTGATATGCCGACTGTCGGGCCGGAAACTATACAGAAAGCTTCTGACGCGCAGTTAAAAGGTGTGTGTGTTGAGACGGGGCGTGTTTTGGTTGCTCATCGCGATGAGGTTGAGCGGCTTTGCAATGAACTTGGTGTTTTTCTTTATGGGTGCACACGTGATGAAGACTTTGAAGCTGGTGAGCGCTGAGATATGAGCGAGTTGGAAGCTGTCAAACCCTTCAAGATTTTCTTTGTTGTTGGCGAAGAGTCCGGTGATCAGCTCGGTGCAGAGGTTATAAAAGCCCTGCGTGCCTCAATTGGTGATCGTCTTCAGGTCTGTGGTCTGGGCGGTGAGCGTATGGCGGCTCAAGGCGTGCAGTCGATCTTTCCGCTGCATGATATTGCCGTGATGGGCATTACTGCGGTGTTGGAACGTTTGCCGACTATTATTCGCCGTGTGCATCAAACTGTTGACGCGGTTATTGCTGAGCAACCCGATTTACTGTTGATCATCGACTCTCCTGATTTCACTCACAACGTGGCAAAGCGCGTACGCAAGAAAGCGCCTCATATACGGGTGGTGGACTATGTGAGCCCATCTGTTTGGGCGTGGCGTCCGGGGCGGGCGAAGAAGATGGCCGCTTATGTGGATCAATTGCTTGCTTTGTTGCCGTTTGAGCCTGAGGCTCACAAACGCCTCGGCGGTCCCCCTTGTGACTATGTGGGGCATCCGTTGATTGAGCGGCTTGCGGATTTGCGTCCTGCACCGGGGGAGCGGGCAGAACTTGGCACAGGCAGAAAGCAACTGGTGGTGCTTCCGGGTTCCCGAACCAGTGAGGTTTCGCGGTTGCTGGAGCCGTTTGGTGAAGCAGTTGCCTTGATTTGCGCGCAAGACCCGGATGTAGATGTGATCATTCCTGCTGTGCCGCATCAGGAGCAGCGTATTCGCGACGGTGTGGCTACCTGGAAAGTGCGGCCACGTATTGTGACAGGTGAAGCGGAAAAGTTTGCGGCTCTGCGACAGGCGAATGCAGCGCTGGCGGCCAGTGGTACTGTCTCCTTGGAACTTGCGATTGCTGGTGTGCCTATGGTCATTGCTTACAAGCTGGATTGGTTCTTCCGCCGTTTGAAGCAGGTCAACCGGTTCATCAAGATTGTTGCGGTGGACACCATCGTGCTGCCTAATCTGGTGCTTGGGGATCACAGCATCAAAGAATATATCGAAGACGAAGCGCATCCTGAGGCCCTCAGTCAGGCCGTGCTCGCGCTGCTTTGCGACAGTCCTGAGCGCCAAGCACAGCTGGATGCGTTCTCTCGAATTGACGAAAAAATGCGTTTGCCTGAAGGGGAAAGTCAGGCTGGGAAAGCGGCAAGGATCATTCTGGAAACGGCAGGATACTCAGTTTAAGTGCTTTTCAAAGTGATTCAGTAAGCGGGTATACCTCTTTGAAAACTCAGAGTCATTTTGCGTTACGCTTAAAGTGATGCTTTAAGTTGTGTTTCAGAGACAAGCTGAAAGATATGCTCTAGTTGGTCTGCTTGTTCTGGACGTAAATGGATCCTCTGCACGTGCCATCCGAAAACAGGCCTGAGGCATCTGAATCTCCAATTAATCCAGTGATGGATACATTCAGATTAACTGGTGTCTTGCTCGCATCATCAGGGAAGATGACCTCATATTGGCTTTCGATTGAGAAGATGCCATTGGTCACGTCAACATTTCGCGAGATCACCGTAATATCATGCCCCTTTTCCGTTGTGCGTTTGACTGAAAGGTCGGTGGTGTCAGGGGCATTGGTTGTCGTGAAACTGGTGCCATATCGTTTTTGGCAAAGATCAGTTTTTTGTGTTCTGGCATCAATGAGAGAGAGATTGGAAAAGGTGATTATGTGATCACCGAAATGCAACTTCTCAATAATTGCCATAGCAGAAGTGCTGGCTATAGCGAGAGCCAGAACACTCAGGGTGATGGCGAGAGTGGGCCTTAAGCACCGATCCATTGTGCATGATTGAGATGTTAAGGCACTGGGCAATCTCATTGATCTTCTACCTTGATATGGAGCGTTCCGCGGCAGGTGCCGTCGGAGAAGACGCCGGAGGCTTCCATTGTTCCGACCAGGCCTGTTGCGGCAAGTTCCACATCAATGGGTGTTTTGCTTTCGTCTCCCGGGAAGATAATCTCGTACTCATTCTCGATTGAGAAAATGCCCTCACTGACGCTGCCACCAATGGAGATGACCAGAATGTCGTGGCCTTTGTCGGTGCCGCGCTTGAGGGCGTCATTGGTGGAATCCGGGTGGTTCTTTGTTGTAAAACCTTCGCCGTAACGCTTTTGGCAGGTTCCGTCATCCGGGCTGCCATCTGTCATAGAAAGATTGGAGAAGGTGATTGTCTTGTCGCCGGGCCCCAACCTTTGTGCGACAGCCAATGCGGCGGTGCTGGTGATTGCCAGCGCCAGAACACTGAGGGTGGTCAGGAGCAATGTTTTCATTGTTTTATCCGTCCCGTATCGTTGGGTGGTATGAGGCGATGTTGTATCATTGTGCTGCTGTGTCTTTTGCGAGCGTGATACTTAAGGTTCCCCGGCAGGTGCCGTCGGAGATGACGCCGGACGCTTCGTGACTGCCAACCAGACCAGTTGCGGCAAACTCAACATCAACGGGCATTCTGCTTTGGTCATCAGGGTATATGACCTCATACTCGTCTTCGATGGAGAAGATGCCGGTGTTGACGCTGCCTCCAATTGATAAGATCAGAATGTCTGGCATCATATCCGTGTTGTTTTTGAAGATGTTGCTGGTTGAAACTAGGTGGCTTTGAGCTGCGAAACTTTCGCCGTAGCGCTGCATGCAGGTTCCATCGTCCGGACTCCCGTCAGCCATCGAAAGATCAGAGAAGGTGATAATCTTATCGCCGGAGCCTAAGCGTTGTGTGACGGCCATTGCAGAAGAGTTAGTGATGGCTTTTGCCAATGTACTCTCAGTGCCTGCCATGTCGCTGGCAGGAAGCTCTTTTGCGATAGCCATTGCTGCGGTGCTGGTGATGATCAGCGAGAGAGCACTAAAGGTGGTCAGGATCAATGCGTTCATTGTTTCATCCGTCCCGTATCATTGTAGCTGTGTTTTCTTCATCAGGGTCATCGCGATCAAACCTCGATAGGTTGCGTCCGAGCAGACCCCGGTTGATTGTGTCTCACCTATTGTTCCTGTTGCCATCAGCTGAAACCTGACAGGGTTGATTTGCGTGGTGTCAGGGAAGGTGATGATGTACTCGTTCTCCACCGAGTACAGGCCCGTTTCCAAGCTGCCACTTACATGGGGCATTTTGATCTCATGCCCTTCATAGGTGGTGAAACTGCGCTGCTCTGCCAGGGAGTTGGGATGTTTCTTGACGGTGAAGTCGTCGGCATATCTTCTTGCGCAGATGCCATTGTCAGGGCTTCCGTTAACCAGTGACAAGTCGGAGAAGGTGGTGGATTTATCGCCGTGCCCTAGTCGCAGGCTCATCGCGTCCACACTGATGCTTGTGAGCGCCAGAGCGGTTAGAGATACTGCTGTGCAAAGGGCCGTTTTCATTGGGTTGGAGTTCCTACTGCTGGGCAGATTGGATGGTGACCTTGCCACGACAAGTGCCATCTGAGAACACGCCGGAGGCTGTGCCGCTGCCGATCAGGCCGGTTGCGAACATTTTCACATCAATGGTTTCTTTGTGCTCGTCATTGGGGAAAATGATTTCGTACTCATTTTCAATGGACAAGATGCCGTCACCAATGGTGCCTCCAGTGGAGGAGATGATGATATCGTGGCCTTCTGATGTCGTTTTCTGAGCCTCTTTTGAGGATGTGTCGGGATGGTCTGCGGTTTTGTAGCCTGTCCCGTAGCGTTTTGCGCAGGTGCCGTCGTCTGGCGTTCCATCTGCCAATGTCAGGTCGGAGAATGTGACAGTCTCGTTGTCGGTGCCCAGACTGTGGTCGTCTGCCAGCGCCATGCTGCTGAGATATGCGATTGCGCCAAGACTTGCTGCTGCACAGAGAAGTTTTTTCATGGGGGTGCCACCACTTGTTACTTTTTCAGGCTTAAAGCCGCGCAAAGAGTAGTCCTGTTCCGTTAACGTGAAGGGTCTTGTGGTTTTTGATTTTCTTTAGGATGAAGAATACGTTTTGTAGGTGTGTTGGGATTTAAGTGGTTTCTAATGCACTTCGTATAAACATCTGTGAAAACTAGAGAATTGTTATGTGTGGAGGCTGGTGTTTTTGGAGATTGTGATAGGCTCTGTTTCTACTTACATTGATGTATTAATCTTTTCTCGCCTGTCTTGATTGGTAAGATCATGGTGTGCAGGTCAGCTACAAGTTTTGAGGTTTTTCATGAAAGTCAGAGAGGCGGTTCTGGCCGATGCGCAGGAGATCAGCGGTTTTTTGCAGGAGCTTGCTACGCTGGGAAAGCGGAGTTTGCCGAGTGATGAAGCGTATGTGCGCGCTCACTACATTGCGCATGCTGATAATATCCGCTGTTCTGTGGTTGAGGATGTGGATGGGGCGCTGCTTGGATTGCAGATCCTGAAGCGGGCCTCGCAGGACAATGCCTACGGTGTGACGCCGGGCTGGGGTATCATCGGCACCCATGTGCAGCCAAGTGCAGGACGCCGCGGTGTGGGGCGGGCCTTGTTTGCTGCGACGCTTGAGGCGGCCAGAAAAGCCGGGCTTGAGAAGATTGATGCAACGATTGGTGCCTCTAACCCTGAAGGGCTGGGGTATTATGAGGCGATAGGCTTTCGTACCTATAAAACAAACGAGAGTTCTGTCAGTAAATGTCTTGAGCTTGCTGCGTGATTTGCGTTTGATCCATGATTGATCATTTGGCGTTTACGACGGAGAATTTTCCGGAGCAGACGCCATCTGAGAAGACGCCGCTGAACATTTTCGAGTTCACAAAGCCGGTTATGAACTGGGTTGTCTCGACTTCGACATCTGGATCATTGGGGAATGTGATGAGTACCTGTGAATGTTCGGCGTAGATGCCGTCACCGCGTAGCTCGCTGCGGGCGTAGAGGGAGAATTTGTGTCCCTTATCGCTGACAAACTGGCCGCGGCGTCCGTTTGGGGCGGGATACACATTGTACCCATTTCCATAGCGCTCTTTACAGAACTCGACCCCTACGGCATCTGTCAGGACTGTCAGGTTCTGAACGGAAATTTGCCGAGATGCGGACAGACGTTTCAGGTCGGTGAAGGGGTTGCCTCGGTTGTCGCGATGGGTGATCTGACTGTTGGCTGGCCCCAGCATTCCCAAGGTAAGGATGAGAGCCACACCGGATCGCTTTAGTTTTGTAAGGCGCATGTACACTCCCATTTTAAGCCTGCTGTGCCTGACCTTTCGTCTCGGACCTGATGGCGATTGCGCTGAGACCTGTTGCTGCACAGAGAAACGTCTTCATGGGATGTTACCACTCGTTACTTTTCAGGCTTCACGACCCTCAAAGAATAGTCCTGCGGTGTTAATGTAAATGTTCTGAGTTCAATTTGATTTTCTTTAGGGTGAAGAATGTGTTTTGAGCGGCTGGCTGGATTAAGTCAATTTTGAATGCTTCAAGACCTACGAGATCTGAGTTTAGTTTTTGGGGCGGTTACTTGGTGTCTGTGATGGAAAAGTGCCCGGCGCAGGTGCCATCTGAAAAGACGCCGCTGAATAATCTAGAGTTCACGAAGCCGGTTATGAATACGGTGACTTCGACTTCCACATCAGGATCATTGGAGAAAGTAATTAGCATTTGTGAGTGTTCTGCATAAATGCTTTCTTCGCGCAGCTCGCTTCGGGCGTAGATGGTGAGCGTGTGACCTTTATCGGAGACAAACTGTTTCTGTCCTCCACTTGGGGTGGGATAAAGGATGTAGCCGTCGCCATAACGTTCTGTGCAAACCTCAAGTCCCACAGCATCTGTCTGCACAGTCAGGCTCTGAATTGAAACTTGTCTTGAGGGGGAGACCCGCTTCATATCGGTAAATGGATTGGCTCTGTTGTCGCGATTGATGATTTGGCTGCTGGCTGGCCCCAGCATTCCAAGGGTGAGGAGGAGGGCTACTCCAGATTTCTTTAGTTTTGGAAGGTGCATGTATACTCCCGTTCAGGGCCTGTGCAGTTGTTGTGGCGGGTTTTTATTTGTACTCCAGAGGGCCAACGGAGACCTTGCCTGTACAGGTGCCGTCTGTGAACACGCCGCTATAGCTTTCGCCGCCGATCAGGCCTGTGACAAACTGAGTGACCTCAATCTCTTCCTCTCCATTGCCAGGGAATGTCATCACGAAGCGGTCGTGCTCTGCGAAAATGCCTTGTCCCAGAATTTCGCTTCTGTCGACCAGTGTGACTGTATGCCCTTTGTCGCTGATGTAGGTGCGTTTGGGGGCCTCCTTAGAGGGAGAGACCGTGTAACCGTCGCCATAGCGCTCAACGCAGATGGAATTGTCTGACGTGCCATCCTGCATGCTCAGGTTTGAAAAGACGACGTCCCGGGAGGCTTGTGGGGGTTCTGTATCTGTATTAGCGGAGGAAGTGGTTGCCAGGCCAGCAAAGAGGAGCGCGAACGCTGCAAAAACTGGGAGGGGAACAAGGCGCATCAATACATCCTTTTCTGATGCCGGTGGCTGAACTCGAGCATCAAAGATAGGGATGTGGTGAGGCATGAACAGGATTATGCGGCCTCATGGTTTGTGCGTGCTGAAAGCAAAGGGTGCTTTTCAAATAAAAAAGGAGGCAAAATGCCTCCTTTTTCTGAAGTCTAGCTTCTCAGCTCAAACAGCTTCGCTGCATTTCCCGAACAGCGGTGTCCGCTTTCGGGGAAATGTTTTTAACGACGCTGGTCGATTGGCTGATAGTCACGCTCGGAATAGCCGGTGTACAGCTGGCGTGGACGACCGATACGCTGGGAAGGATCTTCAATCATTTCCTTCCACTGTGCGATCCAACCTACTGTACGAGCCAGTGCGAAGAGCACTGTGAACATGGTGGTTGGGAAGCCCAGAGCACGCAGGGTGATGCCGGAGTAGAAGTCAATGTTTGGATAGAGCTTCTTCTCAACGAAGTAAGGATCGGTGAGAGCAACTTTTTCCAGTTCCATTGCCACTTCAAGAAGCGGATCGTCCTGGTGGCCCAGCTCTGCAAGCACTTCATGACAGGTTTTCTGCATGATGCGTGCGCGTGGGTCGTAGTTTTTGTAGACGCGGTGACCGAAGCCCATGAGGCGGAACGGATCATTCTTGTCTTTTGCACGTGCCACATACTCAGGGATGCGGTCAACAGAACCGATCTCGGAGAGCATGTTCAGAGCTGCTTCGTTCGCACCGCCATGAGATGGACCCCACAGACATGCAATACCAGCTGCAATACATGCAAATGGATTTGCGCCTGAAGAACCAGCAAGACGTACGGTGGATGTGGAAGCGTTCTGCTCGTGGTCAGCGTGCAGGATGAAGATACGGTCCATGGCGCGTGCCAGAACCGGATTTACTTTATATTCCTCACATGGAACCGCGAAGCACATGTGCAGGAAGTTGGATGCGTAGTCCAGATCGTTTCTTGGGTAAACGAATGGCTGGCCAACGTGGTATTTGTAGGCCATTGCAGCAATGGTCGGCATCTTTGCGATCATGCGCAGGGATGCAACCATGCGCAGGTGTGGATCGGAGATGTCGGTGCTGTCATGATAGAAGGAAGAGAGAGCTCCAACGGTACCGGTCATGACTGCCATTGGGTGGGCGTCACGACGATAACCCTTGAAGAAAGAGCTCATCTGATCATGAATCATGGTGTGATAGGTTACACGATGAACAAAATCGTCCTTCTCTGCGCGTGTTGGCAGTTCGCCGTACAGCAGCAGATAGCAGCTTTCCAAAAAGTCGCCGTGTTCGGCGAGCTGTTCAATCGGGTAACCGCGGTAAAGCAGAGTACCTGCGTCACCGTCGATGAAAGTGATCTTGGATTCGCATGAGGCAGTTGATGTGAAACCAGGGTCCAGTGTGAAGTGATCAGTTTGCTTATAAAGCGAACCGATGTCCAGAACATCAGGGCCCATGGAGCCAGAGTGGACGTTAAAGTCCCAGCTGTTGTCTCCAATAGTCAGTTTCGCTGTTTTGTCGCTCATATCAGGCAACCCCCATTTTGTATCTCCTCATGCGACTTGCTTCATTTGTGTACAAATGAATACACTGCATGATCTGACGTTTCCGCCCGGAGGAGAGTGTTGTCGTGGAACTGCCTATATCATTTGCCGCGATGGGGCAAGCGCCCGCAACCAATGCTTTTAGCTATAAGTGTAACTACCGCTACGAATGACTAGTATTTGCAGCGGTAGTTTCTTTTAGAATTCAGCGGATTAAGCTGAAAGATCACGAATGCGTGCGCAAGATTCGTCTTTTCCGAGCACTTTGAGCACATCAAAGATGCCTGGGGATGTGCCACGACCAGTGAGTGCAGCGCGCAATGGCTGAGCAACTTTGCCGAGTTTTAGCTCTTCTGCTTCAGCAACTGCCTTAACGGCATTTTCAGTGCTTTCCACGGTCCACTCGTCCAGTGCTTCAAGGGCAACCAGAACCTTGCCAAGAACAGCGCGTGCCTCGTCAGACAGGATCTTCTCAGCCTTTGCATCGAGATCCAGCGGACGCTGAACCCAGAGGTAACGTGCAGATTCCTGCAGTTCTACGAGGGTCTTTGCACGCTCTTTCAGGCCAGGCAGTGCTTCAACCAGTTTGTCCTGGTTGCCATCACCAGCAATCCACGCCATGACGTCTGCGCCGCCTTCCACGTCCATCAGATAGGTGAGGAAGTGGCCGAGCAGCTCCTCATCGCTTTCTGAGCGCATGTAGTGGGCGTTCAGGTTCTCCAGTTTCTTGAAGTCGAAACGAGATGGGGACTTGCCAACAGCGTCCAGACCAAACCACTCGATCATCTGATCGGTAGAGAAGATCTCGTCATCGCCGTGAGACCAGCCGAGGCGTGCCAGATAGTTGCGCATTGCGGATGGCAGGTAACCCATAGCCCGGTAGGCTTCTGCGCCAACTGCGCCGTGGCGCTTGGAGAGCTTTGCGCCATCTGGCCCGTAGATCAGCGGAATGTGCGCCATGACCGGGACATCCCAGTTCAGGGCTTTGTAGATGAGGGACTGACGCGCGGCGTTGGTCAGGTGATCATCGCCGCGAACGATATGGGTCACGCCCATGTCGTGATCGTCGATGACAACGGCCAGCATATAGGTTGGGTTTCCGTCAGAGCGTACAAGGATCAGGTCGTCCAGATTCTCGTTTGCGAACTTGACTGTGCCCTGAACCTGATCTTCGACGATGGTGTCGCCTTCCAGCGGAGCTTTCAGGCGAATAGCAGGAGCGATGCCTTCCGGTGCTTCAGAAGGGGCACGGTCACGCCAGGTGCCGTCATAACGCGGCGGGCGACCTTCTGCGCGGGCCTTCTCACGCATCTCGTTCACTTCTTCCGGAGTGCAGTAGCAGTAATAGGCAGTGCCGTCCTTGACCATCTGCTCAGCAACTTCACGGTGGCGGTCAACGCGGCCATACTGGGAAATCGGCTCGCCGTCCCAATCCATGCCCAGCCAGGACAGGCCGTCCAGCAGCGCGTCTACAGCTTCCTCAGTGGAGCGGGAGCGATCGGTGTCTTCGATACGCAGCAGCATTTTACCGCCGCTGTGTTTTGCCAGAAGCCAGTTGAACAGGGCTGTACGGGCGCCGCCAATATGCAGGTAGCCGGTAGGAGAAGGCGCAAAGCGCGTCACAACAGGTTTAGTCATAGGTGTTCCGGAAAAGTTTCAAGTTACTTCGAATAGTTTGGGGTAATTACGGCGGGGCGCCGTACCTCTGCGGGCTGTGTACCATAGCATTGAAAAGTTCCCAAGTGGCAGAAAGGGACTTAAGGGTGCGCGAGGGGCAATCATCCTCAGACAAGACGCAATCTGGTGGCTGTGCTTCCAGAATAGGAGAGCTTTGCCTTGAGGAGGATAAGTTTTCTTCTGTGCCGTTTGAGGGGGATGCAGGGCTGCAGGAGCGCGTGACACAGCAACGCACAAAAACGCAAACCAACGCAAAAAACACACATAGCAACGCAAACACGAATTTTACGGAGGAAAAACAGCGCGTTGGGTTTCTTGAGGTTAAGCTGGGGTTGCTGAGACTGTTGCGTTTTATGCTGAGACCAGATTGGCCTGCGGTCATGACTTATGCCCGTTCAGCCCTTGTGCAGGATTGGAACCGTGGGCAGGGCCTCCTCTGGTATGCGCTGTGCCATCTGGCTGGGGTGTTGGTTTACTTCTCACTTCCTGCTGAACCTTATAGTGTTTTAAGCGGAATTCCTTATATCTTATTGCTGTTGTTTGCTTTTCGACGTTGGAGTTCTGGACGGTTGACGGTTGGCCTGACTGCGATTTTGTTCTTCGCAACCGGATTTTTTCTTGCTGACTTACGCGTGGAGTATGCGCGCGGTGACCCGCTGGAGCGCCCTGTTACACGCAAAGTGGAGGGCGTTGTTGCCGGGGTGAAGCATTCTGGAAAAGGGGCATATTCGGTTGTTTTTGCAGATGTCAAAGAAGTTTCCCAGAAGGGCATAACTCCTCTTTCTTATCGTATCCGCCTCAGCATCAAGGGGATGAAAGAGCCGCCAGTGATGGGGAACAGGATGCAGCTGAAAGCTCGGCTGTTGCCGCCGGGAGGTGCGGTGCGCCCCGGTGGGTATGACTTTGCCCGAACAGCGTTTTTCAGCGGGATTGGTGCGGTTGGCTATGCGCTTTCCAAACCGGTTGTTGTGGCGCGTCTGGAGGGGACAAGTTTTCTGCAAGAGGTCGAAGGCGTACGGAGTGGGATAGCGCAGCGCATTCGGCGGGTGTTGGATAACAGCCCGGAAAGTGCGTTCGCTGTTGCGCTTCTGGTGGGCAAGCGGGACTATCTTGCCGCCGCAGACAAGGATGCCTTGCGCAATGCAGGGCTTGCTCATGTGCTTGCTATATCCGGCATGCATATGGGTCTTGTGACCTCTCTGGTCTTCCTCGGTGCTCGCTTGATCTTATCCCTCAGTCAGTCGCTTGCGCTGAAAGGACATATTCACGTTTACGCCAGCGTGGCGGCGCTGATTGCGGCAACTGTTTATCTCGGTTTGTCAGGTGCTTCTGTCGCAACGCAGCGAGCTTTTCTCATGGCGGCAATGATTTTATGCGCGGGGCTGATTGGGCGGCGAGCGTTCAGTTTGCGCGGTCTGGCGTTGGCCTGCCTTGTGCTTTTGAGCCTGAGGCCGGAGGAGCTTCTGGCTCCCGGGTTTCAGATGTCCTTCATCGCAGTTCTCGCCTTGCTCTCAGCTTATACACTTGGGAAGGACTGGTTCGTTGGTAACCGCAATAGACCTAGAAGGCGGAATGTCTCATGGTTTCATAGGGTTAGTCGTAAAGGGTCGAAGTGGGTGCTAGCGTGTGCACTGACCTCGCTGATTGCAGGTGCGGCTACGGGACCTGTTGCAGCGATGCATTTTGAGCAGGTTGCGCCCTATGGTGTGCTCGGGAATATCCTTGCCATGCCATTGGTGACCTTTGTGGTTATGCCCCTTGGGCTGTTGAGCCTGCTGGCGATCCCGTTTGGTGCGGATGCGTTCTTCCTGCAGGGGATGGAGGCTGGGTTGGCGCTGGTATTAAAGGCTGCCTACTGGGTGAGTTCTTTGAGTGAAGGGCTGACCAGTCTGGGTGTTGCCAGTGCACCCGGTTATCTGCTCATGATCTTTGCGATTGTGGTGCTGTGTGTGATGCCGCTGCGCTTGAAATGGCTTTCACTCCCGGCATTTGCGGTGAGTGTCCTGATGTTTGCGGGTGGGAGTGCGCCTGACCTGATGATTGCGGATGCGGGCAAGCACATTGCTTACTACGGGGCGGATGGCCGGTTTCGGCTGACATCTTCGCGCATGTCGTTTGCCGCTGACAGTCTGTTGCGTGCTGGAGGGATTTCGGCGGGGGCGTTCAAGCAGCACAAGGTGAGGGCCTCAGATCGGTCCTGCGATGATCGCGGCTGCGTGATTGAGATATTCCCGCAGCTGCCTTCAAAGGGGGAGAGGATAAGTTCAGAGCCTGTCTTGTTGGCGCAGTCCAAGGTGGCTGATGTTTTGGAGGTCGATTGCCGTCTTGCGACCATCGTCATCACACAGGCGCAGGCACCTCCTGCTTGCCGTGCTGAGCTGGTGATTGATCAGAAGATGTTCGGCGAACGTGGCTCTGCTTATGTATGGCTTTCTGCAGGTTTTGAGGGCGGGGAAAGAATAAAAAAAGTGCGCTGGGCATATCATGCTCAGCGCAGACCTTGGAATCCGAAATTGCCTCAGGCAACCAATGATTTAATAGCGGCGGAAGAGCGCAATCATCTTGCCCTGAACGCGGACGCGGCCCGGGCCGAAGATGCGAGTTTCGTAGGCGGGATTGGCCGCTTCCAGCGCGACTGAGGCACCTTTTTTGCGCAGGCGCTTCAAGGTCGCTTCTTCATCATCGATCAAGGCCACAACGATCTCGCCGTTATCAGCAGCGTCGCCACGCTTGATCAGCACTGTATCCCCATCGAAGATACCCGCATCAATCATGGAGTCACCTTTGACTTCCAGCGCATAATGCTCACCGCGCCCCATCAAATCAGCAGGCATGGCGATGGAATGGCTTTGAGTCTGGATTGCTTCGATTGGAACACCGGCCGCAATGCGACCCATGACTGGAATTTCCAGCGTTGGCACTTCATCCGGTGATGTGGGGCGTGGTGGCGGAGCTGCAACCTTTTTACTCAGGGAGCCTTCAATTACCTCAGGTGCAAAGCCTTTTTCCTTTGCAGCAGGCTTCAGACCCGGAGAAATTGAGTCAGGCAATTTGAGGATTTCCAGCGCACGCGCTCTGTTTGGCAGGCGGCGAATGAAGCCGCGCTCTTCCAGAGCCGTGATCAGCCGGTGAATGCCGGATTTGGAACGGAGGTCCAGCGCGTCCTTCATCTCATCGAAGGAGGGCGGAACACCGGCTTCCTTCAAGCGTTGATGGATGAACATCAAAAGCTCGTGTTGCTTCTGTGTAAGCATCTTTTATCCCCGTTCGCTCCTAAGGCGCTGATTGAAAGTGAGCGGTCATTCCTGACCAATCGCGGTTTTGTAATTCCAAGAAGCTGAAAGACTTCAACTTCTGCGATTGGAAGGACAAAACACGAACGTACTCTACCTGTTCTCATTGTGTTCTGCAATGGGTTTGTTCAGGTTAAGCCCTGCTAGAACTGGGGGATTTGGTTTCTGGTGGGTGAGTGGACAGGGGTTGGCCACTCCTGACACCTGGATTTAGCGTAGCTTGAGCAGGTCCACTTTTTCACCTGCCTTTGCAGCTGATGCGTGTGGTGGACGAATGATCAGGGCGTCTGCTTTTGTCAGCAAGGCAAGCATGGAGGAGTCCTGTTTGCTGAATGGCTCAGTGATGAGATTGCCTGCATCATCAGTGCTTAGACTGGCGCGCAGGTAGTCCTGACGCATGTCATTGGCTGGCAAATCAGCTGCTAACGTTGCTTTCGTAACGCTTTGATTTGTCACAGAGACCGTGCGGCCCAGCATCTTGTCCAGAAGTGGACCAAGGAAGAGGAGTGCGCATACTAGACTTGAGACTGGGTTGCCAGGAAGGCCGAGGACTTTCATTGGGCCTAGGGCGCCCGCCATGAGGGGTTTGCCCGGACGCATGGCGATGCGCCAGAAGCCAAGCTCCATGCCTTCAGCTCCCAGTACGTCCTGAATGAGATCGTGGTCGCCAACAGAGGCACCACCGAGTGTCACCAGTACATCGGCTTTTGCTTCGATAGCCTGCTTCACGCGTGCTGCGATTTCCTCAGGCTGGTCTGGGGCGATGCCGAGCATCATCGGTGTTCCGCCGCAGTTTCTGACGAACTCTGCGATGCCGACCTGATTGGAAGCTATGATTTGATTCGGACCAGGTACCTGACCCGGCTCGACGAGTTCGTCACCATTTGCGAGGATCGCAACAACTGGCTTTTTGCGTACCGGGAGGGATGCGTGGTTCATGGCGCCTGCAAGAGACAGTTCGCGGAAGCCGAGTGGGGCGCCTGCCTTCAGGAGGACCTGACCTTCTTTGAAGTCGAGGCCAGCCGGACGAATGAACTTACCAACAGAAACAGCTTCTTCGCAAAACAGGTTATCCCCGTCACGGCGGGCGTTTTCCTGCATCAAGATCGCGTCAGCGCCATCAGGGACAGGTGCTCCTGTAAAAATACGCAGCGCTTCTCCGGCTTGCAGCGTGCCATCAAAGTTATGCCCGGCAGCGACTTCGCCTATGACACTCAGAGCTGCCTCTGGCTCGACCGTATCAGCGGCTTTGACAGCATATCCATCCATTGCTGAGGCGGAAAATGGAGGCTGCGTTCGTGTTGCGGCAACGTCTTCTGCGAGAATGCGTTCTCCGGTCTCAAGTAATGGAAGCTGCTCAGTTCCGGTCGGTTTCACATCTTTCAGGAGGCGATCCAGCGCGTCTTCAATGCTGATCAAACTCATTGGGAGTTATCCTCCTCAGCCAGATAGTGTCCGGACTTGCCACCTTTCTTCTCCAACAGGCGGATTTCACCGATCTCCATAGAACGGTCAACGGCTTTTGCCATGTCGTAAATTGTTAGGCAGGCAACAGAGGCAGCAGTGAGTGCTTCCATCTCGATACCGGTCTGGCCGGATACTTTTGCGAAGACTTCGATCTCAATTCCTGGAAGTTCAGGATTGGGTGTGAAGTCCACTTGAACCTTGGAAAGGGCCAGAGGGTGGCACAGAGGGATCAGCTCGTGAGTCCTCTTAGCCGCCATGATGCCGGCAATGCGCGCAGTCGCGAGCACGTCGCCTTTCTTGGCGTTGCCTGAAAGGATCATGTCCAGAGTTTCTGGCTGCATTTTTACCTGACCGCCTGCGCGGGCAATGCGTGAGGTAACCTCTTTCTCCGAAATGTCGACCATATGAGCCGCACCGCTGTCATCGAGGTGAGTGAGTTTTGGAGAAAGTTCTGACATTTTCTTGCCTCTGGACACAGTTTGTTCAGGTGTCTGCTTTTGCCAAGCAGTTGATTTTTAGCGTTTAAGTAAAGCTTTGGTCGCGGTTTCTACATCGTCCTGACGCATCAGGCTTTCACCGATGAGGAAGGTGGAGATACCGGATTTTTCCATTCGGGTGAGGTCCTGCGGAGTGAACAAGCCGCTCTCGCCAACGATGATCCGATCTTGTGGGATCAGTGGTGCGAGGCGTTCACTGGTTTCCAGAGAAGTCTCGAATGTTTTTAGATTACGGTTGTTGATGCCGACTAGCGGAGAAGAGAGCTTCAGCGCGCGTTCCAGCTCCGCTTCGTCGTGCACCTCAATAAGTGCATCCATGCCCAGTTCAAACGCGGTGTCTTCCAGCTCTTTGGCCAGTTGGTCGTCAACAGCTGCCATAATGATCAGAATGCAGTCGGCTCCCCATGCTCGTGCTTCATGAACCTGATAGGTGTCATAGAGGAAGTCCTTGCGTAGAACAGGCAGGGAGACTTCAGCGCGGGCTGCTACAAGGTACTCTGGTTTACCTTGAAAAGATGGAGTGTCCGTCAATACGGACAAGCATGCCGCGCCACCATTTTCGTACGCTTTGGCGAGTGCGGGCGGGTTAAAGTCAGCGCGGATCAGTCCTTTGGATGGACTTGCCTTTTTAACCTCAGCAATCAGAGCGTACTCGCCGTTTGCGTGTTTGGCTTTTAAGGCAGCAGCAAAGCCGCGTGTCGGTGTTGCTGCTTTAATCGCCTCATTCAGATCAGCCAATGAAGTCTGCGCTTTGGCAGCGGCAATTTCTTCACGTTTGTAAGCTTCGATTTTCTTAAGGATATCTGACATGGGATCCGTGGTTTTAGAGTTTCATATTGGCAGCTGTCGCAGCGTCGGAGGCTTCAACGAGTTTGTCCAGTCGGGAAAGGGCCGTGCCTTGGTCAATCGCCTGCGCCGCCATCTGGACACCCTCTGTCAGGGTGGAGACCTTATCTGCGACGATAAGGGAGGCAGCTGAGTTGAACAGGACGATATCTCTGTAAGCGTTTTTTGCCCCTTGCAGCACTTCGCGTAGTGCTTGAGCGTTTTCTTTCGGATCGCCACCTTTCAGATCTTCTGTCTTTGCAAGCGGCAAGCCTGCATCTTCAGGAGACACTGTGAAGGTGTTGATGTTTCCGTTCTTCAGTTCGGCAACAAAACTGGTTCCGGTGGTGGTGATTTCGTCCATTCCATCGGAGCCGTTGACGATCCAGGCTTTTTCGGTGCCCAGCTCGTTTAGTGTGTTCGCAAGTGGTTCGACCCACTGTTGTGCGAATACGCCGGTCATCTGGCGTTTAGCGCCTGCCGGGTTGGCGAGAGGTCCGAGCAGGTTGAAAATTGTTCGGGTGCCTAGCTCAATGCGCGCAGGGCCGACATGGCGCATGGCCTTGTGGTGGTTTGGCGCAAACATGAAGCCGATACCGGCTTCGTGGATGCAATGGCTGATGCCGTTTGCATCCAGATCCAGATTGACGCCAAGCTCAGCAAGTGCTTCTGCAGAGCCGGATTTAGAGGAGAGAGAGCGATTGCCGTGTTTTGCGATGGTCACGCCGCAGCCTGCCACAACAATAGCTGTGCAGGTTGAGATGTTATAGGAGCCGGATGCGTCGCCACCAGTGCCGACAATGTCGATGGCATGATCTGGTGCATTCACCGGGATCATTTTGGCGCGCATGGTTTCTACAGCTGCGGAGATTTCGTCGATGGTTTCGCCGCGCAAGCGCAGGGCCATGAGGAAGCCGCCGATCTGCGCGGGAGTTGCAGCACCTGACATAATGATCTCGAAGGCCTCACGGGCCTGAGATCGGTCCAACGTGTTTCCGTCAGCGACAATTCCAATGAGATTTTTCAAATTGCTCACGGCGAAAACCCCTTCAATCTCTCAGGTAATTCCTTAGCATACACAAAGGCTAACTATTAGATAGCTTTAGGAGAGCTGTCTAGGAGATAAACAAAAGCCCGCCACACTTATAGGTGTGGCGGGCTTGTTTTCGACAAGGATTTGTCTACTGGCGATCCAGTCCGGTCAATTGGTTGAAGACTGCCTGATTTACTCGGACACCTTCTGTTTGCTCCAGCTGAGAGATGAACTGGTTGAGCAAGGAGCTTTCCAGTGCGCCTGTCAACTGAGTGTCAATGCGCTGCACGTTTTCAGATTCTGTCATGAAGGCCGGTGTCGTCGTGTCGGTGAGGACAAGAAGAATGCGGTCTTCGTTGTTGCCAGGAACCTGAGAGGCGGTGCCTTTTGGTCCGGAAAATGCTGCAGTCACGGCCGAGCCGGAGAGTTCTGCGATGCCGCCGTTGCGGGTGAACGGTGCAGATGTGGCTGTTGCCAGACCTTCGGCAGCTGCGACTTCGGAAAGTGTCTTTCCTGCTTCGACTTCTGCGATCAGAGCTTGGGCTTTTTCTTCCAGCAGTTCTGCTGTGCGGTTGGCGGTCCAGTCAGCCGTCACGGCTTCTTTTACTTCAGAGAGTTCTCTGTCGCGGGAAGGGGTGACCTTGCTCACTTCGTACCACAGATGGCCGGTGCGGCCGATTTCCAGCGGATCATTTTCAACGCCAACGTCGGTAGAGAACGCCGCAGTTGTCAGTGCGCTTGCTTGTGGAAGGTCAACAGTTTCACCTGCTTCGTTTTTGCCGGAAGCGTCAAATGAAGGTGTGTTGATCAAAGCCAGATCGAAACGCTCAGCGATTTCCTCAAAGGTGCTGCCGCCTGCGCGTGCGTCTTCGACTTCGTTGAAGAGGTCTTCTACTTCATCGGCTGCGTTTGCCTGAGCAACGATACCGCGTAGTTCGTCTTTAACGTCTTCCAGTGGCTGTACCGCAGCTGCTTTGACTTCTTTGGCAAAGAGAACTGCGTTGGTGAACTGGCCTTCAACGACGTTGCTTGCCTGGCCTTCTTTGAGAGCAAAGGCTGCATCTGCAATTTTTTGGTCAAGGAAGCCGGATTTGTTCATGAGACCGAGATCGACGTCTTTTTCTGTCAGATCACGTTCATTCATCAGGTCTTCAAAGGTTTTGCCGGACTCCATCTCAACAACAGCAGCTTCTGCTTCTTGCTTGGTTGGGAAGGAGATCTGGAAGATGCGGCGTTGTTCCTGAGACTGATAACGGTTCTTGGTGCGCTCATATTCCTGAGCGAGTTCCGCTTCTGTCACATTTTCCGGTTTCGCGATCTTGTCTGCTGTCAGCTCGATCAAGGTAGCACTGCGGTATTCAGGCGCTTTGTAATTGCCTTTGTTTTCTTCAAAGAACGTCGCGAGCTCTTCGTCGGTTGGGGCAGGAACGTTTGTCAGCGAGCTTTGCGGCAGGACGAGATACTCAACAGTGCGCTCTTCCATTGCGTATTTGTCGAAGGCTTCGAGCATTGTCTTTGGGACAACGATGCCGCCAATGACTGCTTCTGCAAGCTGTTGACGCTCTGCGACGAACTGCTGCTGCATCACGAATTCGTCTTCGCTTATGCCCAGATTATAAAGTACCTGGCTCAGGCGGTTACGATCGTAGCCGTTTACACCCTGAAATGCAGGTGTTTCCTGAATGGTTTTGACAATAGCTTCATCAGATACACCGATGCGCAGCTGAGATGCTTCATAATCAAGCGCAGCTTCGGCGATGAGGCGGCCCAGAACCTGAGCGGGTACGCCAAATGCAGCGGCCTGTTCCTGAGTGACAGGCTGGCCGACGCGGCGTGACAGCTGGTCGAGCTCGCGTGAATAAGCTCGTTGGAAATCCTGAGCCGAAATTTCTTTGTCGCCAACTGAGGCAACTGGTGTGGAGCCGATTCCAGTAAAGACGTCAGCGATCCCCCAAACTGCAAAGCTGAGGACCAGAAGGCCGATCAGCAGTTTTGCAAACCAGGAACCTACGCTATTACGCAGCGCGTCGAGCATAATTTTATCCGTTCTCTTGTTGAAGGCGAGGGACAGTCTCCCCGCGCACACATGCAAGGCCGCCGGATAATAGTGTTCCTTTCGCTCTGGGGCAAGTTTACACGCCATAAAGGCTGTGAGATTCGACAGGAGATACGAAGTTCATCGTACTAGCGGTAATCCGCTATGGGACTTAAGTGTTTTTTCTGCTAGTGAGCACACATTCCATTTGGGAATTTGGAATTCATATTTGGGGAACGGATCATATGACTAATCGGCCACTTGTTGCTGGTAACTGGAAAATGAATGGTACCAAGGCTTCAGCTGCAGAGCTGGAAGCTATGGGCGCGGGATACGACTCAGCACTTGCCGAAAATGTAGAGCTTCTGATTTGTCCACCTGCATTGCTGGTTGCGCAGCTGGCTTCCCAAGACAAAATCGCAATTGGTGCACAAAACTGCCACGCTAAAGAAAGCGGTGCACATACCGGCGACATTTCTGCAGAAATGATCCGCGATGCTGGCGGCAAGTTTGTGATTGTTGGTCATTCTGAGCGCCGTGAAGATCATGGCGAATCTGATGCAGACGTTTGTGAAAAGGCTGAAGCTGCTTACCGCGCTGACCTTATTGCTATTGTTTGTGTTGGTGAAGTTGAGAGCGAGCGCCGCGCGGGTACAACGCTTGACGTGGTTACTAAGCAGGTTCTGGGTTCTGTACCAGCAGGCGCAACTGCCGAGAATACTGTAATTGCTTATGAGCCTGTTTGGGCGATTGGCACTGGATTGACACCGACTCCAGCAGACGTTGCTGAGGTTCACGCTTCTATTCGTGCGACTCTCATCAAGCAATTTGGTGGTGATGTTGGCGGCAAAATGCGCGTGCTTTATGGTGGCTCTGTTAAGCCTACTAATGCGAAAGAGCTGCTTGCGGTTGAAAACGTTGATGGTGCTCTGGTTGGCGGTGCAAGCCTGAAAGCCACAGATTTCCTTGGAATTGCCGAGGCTTATCGCGGCTAATAATAGCCGGTTTTTTATAATATTCTTAGCAGTCCACCAATTTGCTGCGCCTTTAGGGTAGAAAGGCGCAGCAAATTCGGTTAGAAGGCCGACTAACGAATTCATTAAACCTACGGATACCTATGGAAACCGTTCTGATTGTTATCCACCTGATGGTCGTCGTGGCGCTGGTAGCACTGGTTCTACTGCAGCGCTCTGAAGGCGGCGCATTGGGTATTGGCGGCGGTGGCGGCGGTGGTGTGATGAGCAGCCGCGGCACAGCGAATGTGCTGACTCGCGGGACTGCGATTCTAGCTGTCTGCTTCTTTGCAACTTCACTCGCTCTTTCTCTGTTGGCACGCTATGACGAGCGTCCTGGCTCTTTGCTTGATCAGGTTCCTGCCGGATCAGCAACACAGGGTACAGAAGAGGGCGCTGGCAATGGTCTTCTTGACCAGCTTCAGCAGCAAAGTCAGCCATCTGGCCCGCAGGTCCCACCTGCTCAGTAATCTGCTGTAAAGCAGAAACAGTTGAAATATACGTCTGACGGCACCGCACACTTGTGCAGTGTCCGTCATTCGTGCGTTCAGACATAACTCAATTATCCAGGGTATTGGATTATCAGGCACCCACCTCGGCGTGCTTCCCTTCTGATAAGTTCCGCCCTTTCAAACGTGGTAGCGATCCATGGCACGGTACATATTCATCACCGGTGGTGTTGTTTCTTCTCTTGGGAAGGGACTTGCCTCCGCAGCTCTTGGTGCGGCTTTACAGGCGCGCGGATATAAGGTTCGACTTCGTAAGCTTGATCCTTATTTGAACGTTGATCCGGGTACCATGAGCCCTTACCAGCATGGTGAGTGTTATGTGACCGATGATGGCGCAGAGACCGATCTGGATCTTGGCCACTACGAGCGTTTCACAGGTCGTCCAGCCAACAAGCAGGACAACATTACCACTGGTCGCATTTATCAGGATATTATCGCGAAGGAGCGCCGTGGTGATTACCTTGGCGGTACCGTGCAGGTGATTCCTCATGTGACTGATGCGATCAAGAACTTCGTGTTGGATGGCAACGAAGGCTACGACTTCGTGCTTTGTGAGATTGGCGGTACCGTTGGTGATATTGAAGGTCTGCCGTTTTTCGAAGCTATTCGTCAGCTGGGCAATGATTTGCCACGCGGACAGGCTGTTTACATCCACCTGACACTGCTGCCTTACATTGCAAGTGCTGGTGAAATGAAAACCAAGCCGACACAGCACTCTGTTAAAGAGCTGCGTTCTATCGGTATTCAGCCAGACATTCTTATGGTGCGTTGTGATCGTCAGATCCCAGAGAATGAACGCCGTAAGCTTTCCCAGTTCTGTAATGTGCGCGAAGAAGCTGTTATTCCGGCATATGATGCAAAGAGCATTTATGAAGTACCGCTTGCCTACCACAAGGAAGGTCTTGATGAGCAGGTTCTGGATGCATTTGGCATCACGGGTGCTCCGGCTCCAGATCTTTCCCGTTGGGAAAGCATTGTAAACTCTCTGTTCAATCCAGAGGGTGAAGTCACCATTGCGATCGTTGGCAAGTACACCGTTCTCAAAGACGCTTATAAGTCTTTGATTGAGGCGCTTGTGCATGGCGGAATCTCAAATGGCGTGAAGGTCAATCTTGAGTGGATTGAATCTGAAACATTTGAGAAGGAAGACCCAAGCGAGTTCCTTGCTAATGTGAACGGTATTCTTGTTCCTGGTGGTTTTGGTGAGCGCGGCTCTGAAGGCAAGATTGCTGCAGCACACTATGCGCGTGTGAACAACATTCCTTACTTCGGTATTTGTTTTGGTATGCAGATGGCTGTTGTTGAAGCTGCGCGTAACCTTGCAGGTATTGCTGATGCGAGCTCTACCGAGTTTGGTCCAGCTAAAGAGCCAGTTGTTGGTTTGATGACTGAATGGACACGCGGTAACGAGAAAGAACAGCGTCAGGCAGAAGGTGATCTGGGCGGTACCATGCGTCTTGGTGCTTATGATGCAGTTCTGAAAGCTGACAGTAAGATTGCTGCGATCTACGATTCCACAGAGATCTCCGAGCGTCACCGTCACCGTTATGAAGTGAACATTGGCTACCGTGAGAAGCTTGAAGAAGCTGGTCTGATTTTCGCCGGTACGTCTCCAGATGGTGTTCTGCCTGAAACGGTAGAGATCGATGACCATCCTTGGTTCATTGGTGTTCAGTACCATCCAGAACTAAAATCACGCCCGTTTGAACCGCATCCGCTGTTCTCCTCCTTTGTAGGTGCTGCGCGCGATAATAGCCGTCTGGTTTAATCGGACGTTTTGGGGGAAACACTTTGACCAAGGGAATTGACCACATTGTTCTTGCTGTAAACTCTTTGCGGGATGCAGCAGGGCTCTGGGAACAGCTCGGATTTAAGGTGACGCCAACTGCGCGTCATTCTTGGGGTACTGAGAACCGCCTCGTTCAGCTGAATGGCAGTTTTCTTGAGGTTTTGGCGATTGGCGAAAATGCTGAACTGACAGAACCAAGTGAAGGTGTTTTCTCTTTTGGCGCGTTCAATCGTGATTTCCTGCTGAAGGGAGAAGGTGCTTCCATGTTCGTGATGGACAGCACGAGCGCGGCGGACGACCGTGAAGCATACACTGCTGCCGGACTTCCCGAGTATGCGCCATTCTCCTTTGAGCGGATCGCTGTTTCTCCTGAGGGCGAAGAACGTCAGGTTGCTTTTGATTTGACGTTCACGGCAGATCCCCTCAGTGGAGAGCTTGGCTTTTTTACTTGCCATAACAAGTTTCCAGAAAACTTCTGGAAGGCAGAGTATCAATCCCACCCGAACACTGTGCGCGATCTGAGCGAGGTCATCTTTGTTGCTGACGACCCTGCTGATCATCATGAATTCCTGAAGGCGTTTATTGGTGAGCGTACTGCACGGCTCTCCAGCCTTGGTGTTGAAATTGAAACGTCGCGCGGGACAGTCAAAGTTCTTTCTCCAAGCGCCTATGAGAGCCTTTATGGGGTTAAAGCCCCAACCCGTCGGGAAGGCCTTAAACTAGCAGCCCTTGGTTTTTCTGCTGAAAACCTGGAGAGCTTTGGAGCGTATGCTGAAGCGCTTGGTGGTCGCAAAAACGGCGATTTCTGGGTGATTGAGCCAGAACGAATGGCCGGTGTTGCCGTGATCTGCAGCTGATCCTGTTTAAACCCCGAGGCTATCGCTTTCGGGGTTTTTCTTTGTGCTGAGCCTGATTAATTAGGCTGTGACAATGAGTGGTGCCTGATTTTCATCCATGATGAGCTCCAATTGAGCTGGAGGCGACGAAAACTCCATGACCTGTACCATGTGGTGGTTCGTTCCAGCTCCATCCTGATCAAAACTCAGAACGCCTCCTGATAGTTGGAAGTAGTCTCCCACATTTTGCTGTGTGACTTGCTCGGATCCAATCAACTCTGTCACATCCAGCCGATCGGCGTCATCTCCAGATGAATCGTAGTCAGTGATGAGATCTGCAATTGTGAGATTGGAGAGATCGAGCACAAATGTATCGCTGTCGGCTCCACCTTCAAGTGTGTCCCTGCCGCCCATTCCTGCAATCTTGTCTCGCCCTTCCATGCCGGAGATGTGATCGTCACCGTCTAGGCCTTTGATCAGCTCGCTGGTTTGCGTCCCCGTCAACACATCATCCCCGGATGTGCCAAGTATAGGCGGTGCTGCCTGCTTGATGGAAATGAGATGGCTATCCGTATCTGTATCGCCATCCTCATCTTCAACTGAAATGAAAAACTGCAGTGTCTGGTTTTGGGGAAAGTCCAGCCCCGTGTTGGCTGTGAACTCCCATGTGCCATCTGAATGGATGGTAAGTTCACCTTGCTGCGTGTACAACGTGGTTTGTGTGTTAGGAGCCAGATTGACGATGTGTTGGTCGTTTACGTCCGTGTAGACAGTCACTTGCGCGTAACCATCAGCACCAGAGTTGAGTGAGAAGGTATCGCTGATTGTCTCTCCCTCAGTTACGACGTTCTGTGTGTCTGAGATGTCGATGTCTGGATTGTCATCTTTGATTGAGATGTTAGTGATGCCCAGAGCAGTGCTGCCATCTGTATCCGTTGCGACAATCGGGACACCTAATATTGTGAAATCGCTGGTTCCGTTGGTCACATGCGGAAAATCTGCAAGCAGTGTGGCATTTACTTGAACTGAACCCGTGAATCCAGCTGCAATGGATGAGCCTGTCAGGGCCAACTGAATTGTGTTTTGGCCATTAATTGAGCCTGTGAGTGTCTGTTTATCGGCTGAAAGTGCCCAGTTGATGGAGGTAACAACAGCGCCGCTGTCATCACGGACCTCGATACTGGATGTGTCCCCAATCGTGAAGCTTATGATATTATCAGAACCAGCTGTGAAACTCAGCGTATCGCTTTGTGTTTCTGCTGTGCTTGCTGGGTTTGATCCAATTACATCTCCTGTCGGCTCATTGTTACCGACCTGATCTCCCAAAGCACTCTCATCAAGACTTAAGGCGATAATGTCGCCACCGAACGGATTTGTCCCATCGGTGATCTTGATAGTCTGTGTGTCTGACGTGGTGTCTCCATCAGCATCCGTTGCGGTGATGGTGAAGCTTTGTTCTTGTGGATCGTCGTTGTCCAGATTGGTAGCAGCTTCAAAGGAGTAAGTGCCGTCTGGATTGACGGTGAGCGTACCCTTAGGCATGTCAAAGATGGCAGGGGCGTTACCAGATAAAGAGACGGTCTGGTTGATCTCACCAGAAACGGAAACGGTGACGTCTGTAACTCCATCAGCACCGGGATTGAGTGACCATGTGCCGTTGAGTGTGTCGCCTTCTGCGACTGAGGCTGGTGTTTCTGCAATGTCCAGCTGTGGTGCGTCGTCGATGATGTTGATCTGAATGTCGGCGGTGACTGTGTCTCCGTCATGGTCTGAGGCGTTTATGGTGATGCCGTTGATCTTGACGGGATTATCGCTCGCATCATGGGGAAATGCATCTGTCAGCGTTGCTGTGACCTGTACTGAGCCTTGTTGACCTGCCGGGATATCTGAAGCATCCAGCTCCAATATGATTGCAGGCGTGCCGTTGATTGAGCCGATAAGCTGGCCATTTGAGACTGTCCAGCTGACATTGAGGGTTGCGTCTCCATTGGTGATCGTGATGCCAGAAGGATCTCCAAAAGCAAACGTAGACAAATCATCAGAACCCGCCGTGAAGGTGAGTGTACTGGAGACATCAGTCTCGGCAGAGCTGGTTGGATCAGAGCCGGTGATGTTGCCTGCTGCCAGATCAGTTTGATCCTGCGTTGTATCGAGTGCTGCTTCGTTGACGGTGAGGATCAGATCTACTGCTTCACCGGGCAGATTGTCTGGTGGTGTTGGTGAGGCTCCATCGGTGATTGTGATGGTCTGGGTGTCAGTTGTGGTATCGCCGTCAAAATCCGTAGCGGTGATGGTGAAGGTTTGCTCCTGTGGATTGTCGTTGTCCAGATTGGTTGCAGCTTCAATGGAGTAAGTGCCGTCTGGATTGACGGTGAGTGTCCCCTTGGGCAGCGTGAACGTGGCAGGGGTGTTACCGGAAAGGGAGATGGTCTGGTCGACTTCACCAGAAACGGAAACTGTAACGTGTGTGACACCATCAGCCCCAGAGGTGAGCGTCCACGTACCGTTGAGTGTGTTGCCTTCTGCGACTGAGGTTGGCGTGTCTGCGATGTCTAGTTGTGGTGCGTCGTCGATGATGTTGATCTGAATGTCAGCGGTGATCGTGTCTCCGTCATGATCTGAGGCGTCTATGGTGATGCCGTTGATGTTGATAGGATCTCCGCTCACATCATGAGGAAAGGCATTTGTCAGCGTGGCCGTGACTTGTGCTGAGCCTTGTTGACCTGCTGGGATGGCTGAAGCATCCAATGCCAATATGATTGCAGGCGTGCCGTTGATTGAGCCGATAAGCTGGCCATTTGAGACTGTCCAGCTGACATTGAGGGTTGCGTCTCCATTGGTGATCGTGATGCCAGATGGATCACCAAATACGAATGTGGTGAGGTCATCAGAACCCGCCGTGAAGGTGAGAGTACTGGAGACATCTGTCTCGGCAGTGCTGGTTGGATCAGAGCCGGTGATATTAGCCGCTGCCAGATCATTTTGATCCTGCGTTGTATCAAGGGCTGCTTCATTGACCGTGAGGATCAGGCCCACTGCTTCACCAGGCAGGTTGTCTGGTGGTGTTGGTGATATGCCATCGGTGATGGTTATGGTCTGTGTGTCTGACGTGGTGTCTCCATCAGCATCTATTGCGGTGATGGTGAAGCTTTGTTCTTGTGGGTCGTCATTGTCCAGATTGGTAGCAGCTTCAAAGGAGTAAGTGCCGTCTGGATTGACGGTGAGCGTACCCTTGGGCAGCGTGAACGTGGCAGGGGTGTTACCGGAGAGGGAGATGGTCTGGTTGGCTTCTCCGGGTATTGAGATAGTGACATGAGTGACGCCATCAGCACCTGAGGCAAGGGACCAGGTGCCGTTGAGTGTGTTGCCCTCTGCGACGGTGGCTGGTGCGTCCGCAATGTCAATCAGAGGAATGTCATCGACGATATTGATGGTGATGTCACCAGTTGCCTGATTGCCTTCTTCATTGGTCACGCGGACTTTCAGGAGGTCTTGCGGTGTGCTGTTGCTATGATCTCCTGAGGTGTTGAGTGTGTATGCCCAGCTGTAGGTTCCATCTGGATTAATTGTGATTGTGTAGGTGCCGTGGGGCGTAATGATCTGACCGCCACTGGTGACATCTATCCAGACATTTTGAATGGGATCGCAAACTTCGAGCGTCTGGAGCGGGGAGGAACCGCTTTGGATGTTCATTGGCCCAGCAGTTTGAGTGGCGGCCTGTCCTGCTGCAGTGCCAGACGCGAGGCCGGACTCGTACACATCATCAGTGTTGCCTGCGAAAAAGGCCGGTGTCACTCGCGGATTGGATAGGTCTGGCGTGGATGTGGTTTGCTGGTTAGGTTCGAATGTGCCATCTCCAAATTCACGTTCGAGAACCTCTTCATTGCGCTCTGAGGGCAATAGGAGCGGTGTGATTGAGAAAGCCGGCTGGACGACGATTGAGATTGGCTCGAAGTCATTTCCGCTGCCAATGAGTTCATCGTTGGCAGGTAACGGAGACTGAGGCTCATTGTTGCCGCTTGAGGGCTCAGAAGCGTTTGATGCACTTGATGAAGTCTCTGGACCAGCACTTGGTTCTGCGTTTCGCGCAGCTGCAAATGCTGTTTGAATTTCCTGCGCGGTGAGGAGTTGATTTTCAATTTCAATGGAAGGTGGATTGCTGCTGTGATCCTCAATGATCAGGCGTGTGCCATCTGCCAGAGTGATTTCGGTGGTGCCATTGGCGGTCTGGATATCTGCAAGTTCCAAACCTGATGGCAACAGCAGAATTTCTCTAACAGGATCCCATTCAACCTCATTGAGAAGCAGGTTCATGCCACGTGGTTGACCATCTAACAGCGTTTCTGACGTTGTTTCAATGTTATCCGGGAGTTGGATAATAAGCTGGCTGATGTTTGGTGCTGTTGAACTGGCCTCTTGTTGAGATCCATTTTCCAAGTCTGGGGCCTGTTCAGGCGTTGTTTGATTGGTTGGAAGCGCTTGAGGTTCACCGGTACTGGTATTCGGCATGCAAGGCTCCCTTTGCAAACTGGAACAGGACGTTAGCGCGCTTTTTCTGAATGAGAAGACAACGTCTCGCTGAAATTGTGCTGCCGAATTCTAAATCAAATGGGGTTCAAGTTTATATATACATTATACAATACGCATAACTGACAATATTAAAGGTGTTGCCTTCTGAATTGAAGTTGCTATTACTTTTTGAGTTATTGGTATTTATTACACTTAATTGCGTGAGGAATGACATTATATTAAAATAAAGTAAATTAAAGCTTCAATTGCCCGGTTGTCTCAAGTATTGCGTAGAGGGCGTGTGTATGAAGTTGTTTGCGCCACTTATTCTTGGCGTTGCTGCCGTAGGCTTGTTGAGCGGAGCAGGCCATGCGATGTCTCTCAGAGACGCAGTGAATCTTACCGTCTATAGCAATCCCGAAATTGGTGAAGCGGTTTTTGACCGCAACGCGATTGGCTTTGAGCTGAAACAAGCCAAAGGCGAATGGCTGCCGCGTCTCGATCTTGAATTTCGCGGAGGGGCGGAATGGGCAGATCGCAGTTTTACACGTCAGAGGGATCAGTTCTTTTATGGTCCTTATGAGGTGAGAGCGACGGGTCGGCAAAAGCTTTTTGACGGGTTTGCGACGACCTATGAGATTGAGCGTCAGAGAGCTCGTCTGGATGCGACCTCTTTCAGAGTCTGGGAGCGTTCAGAGTTCATCGGTCTAAGTGCAGTGCGCGCCTATGTGGAAGTTTCCCGCCTTTTTGAAGTGAAGCAGTCTGCCCAACGTAATATTGCCTATCATTCCAAAGTTGCCTCCGATATGCGGGCGGGGTTGTCCCGCGGGGTTGTTTCCGTAGCGGATGTGCAGCAGGCAAGTGAGCGGGTGTTTGCTGCAAGGCTTGCATTGCAGGAGGTTGTTGAAGAACTTGAACTTGCAGAAGCCACGTTCATTGAGGTGGTGGGCAAGCCAGTAGGACGCATGGGAGGAGTTCCCAGTGTCTCGCGGCGTATTCCTGGCACGCTTCCGGATGTTTTGAATGTGGCGCGGCGGAACAATCCTTTGATTGCGTTACGCAAAGCTGATGTTGATGCAGCGAATGCGCAGATCAAGATTGCGGAGGCAGATTATTATCCCAGGTTGGATCTGGAGCTTTCTTCGCGCGTTGGCGAGAACCTGAACGGATTTCCCGGCGTCAATAATCAGGCCACAGCGCTGGTTGTAATGCGTTGGAACCTCTTTAATGGCAATATTACGAAGAACAGGCGTGCGGAGCAGGTTGAGCGGGCTGGTGAGGCACGGATGAGAACTGCGCGTGCTTTTCGTGAAGTTGAGCGGGAAACGCGCGCTTCCTGGATCAGGCGGATAGAGCTCTCCAAGCAACTTGCAATCATCAAAAAACAGCTTTCAGCGTCACAGCAACTTCTCATTTCATATGAAGGCCAGTTCACTGTTGGGCAGCGAACTCTGCTGGATGTTCTGGATACACAAAACACCGTTTTCTTTACAGAGGTTTCCGAGATATCTGCTCGCTATGCGCAAACCTTTGCCAACTACCGACTACTGGCTGCAATGGGTGGCTTGCTAGAGTCATTTGATGTTCAACCTCCTGCCCAAGCCGATGCGGGCTATCGTAAAGTTCGGGATGATGAGGAAACTGAGGGTTGGTTACCGGGCAAAGTATTGCCGGGTGTTTCAGCTCAATGGGCGCGTGGGACACCTGTTGCCATGCCTAAACCGAAACAGTAAGGGAGGGTATTATGGGCAAACTTAAGTTTGCGACGGGCATGAGCGGTCCAGCACTTCTCATTTGGGGAGCTGCCATGTCTCTTTCGGTTTGGGCAGGGGATGCGGTCAGTGCGGATCTTGCTGTTGCGACCTCCGACTATTATCGCGGTGGCGTGTGCTATAACTTCAATCTGAAACATCCTGAGGAACTGCACAGTGAGATTTCTGTTCGGGTGCGTGATTATTTTGAGGAGGCAAACACCGTTGTTGTCTCCGCGCAGCAAAGCTCAATCGTGCAATTGCGGTTTGATTGGGCGCTGGAAACAAGAGACTGGTGTGGCGTTGCTATTGGCTACATGAAAGACGCGGTCTGGGATGATGAAGCTGTCAATCGCTGCCTCTGTTTTCGCGAATACATGAGAGAGTACTAAGTTCTCAGGTCATCCAGTTCCTTTTGAAAGGATATGGGTGACTTTTTCTTTTGGGCCATCAGCGAGAATACGGCCCTTATCCAGAATGATCAGCCTATCGACCAGAGAAAGTGGTGCCGTGCGATGTGTGGCAATAATCAAGGTCTGCTGTGAGGTGACTGCTGATGAGAGGGAACTGATGAACTGTTGTTCGGTTTGGCCATCCATCATGCCCGTGGGTTCATCCAGATAAAGTAGTTTGGGTGTGCCCATGAATGCTCTGGCGAGGATGAGCTTTTGTCTTTGTCCAGAAGAGAGATCACGACCACCTTCCTCAATCAATCTGGCAAACCCATGTGGATGGGCATCGATAAACTCCAATGCTCCGGCATTCTCGCTCGCTTTGACCAGTTCTGCGTCAGAGGCCTCAGGGCACCCTAACTTGATGTTGTCCCTGATAGAACCGGAGAAAAGGCTGGCATCCTGTCCGATGTAACTTATGGATCTTCTCAATTCTGTGGGCGCAAATTGCTGATGGTCCAGATTGTCGATGGCATAACTTCCTGCCTCTGGCGAATAGAGGCCGCTCAATACTCGGCCCAGAGTGGATTTGCCTGAGCCGACAGGCCCGAGTATAGCGATCCGCTCTCCTGCCGAAATGGATAGATTCAGGTTTCTCAATGTCGGCTCTGTGGCCTGCGGATAGGTGAAGCTCATGTTCTTCAGAGAAATCCGAGCGTGATCGATGGCTTTGCTTAGATGTCTGGAGGCCCACGGTGTTTCTCGTGGTAACTGATTGATGGCATCCAGTCTTTTGTAGGCGGCTTTGACCTGCTGAAACCGTGCGAGAAAACTGGAAAGTGTTGCGAGTGGGGCAACGGCTCGTCCTCCCAAGATCACACAGGCCACAATTCCACCCATGGAAATAAGCTTTTCTGAGAACAGATATGCACCTGTGACCAGAAGAGCGATTGTGGTGAGTTGCTGCAGAAAGCCAGTCAAATTCAAAGCCCAGGTAGAAAGTGATCTGACTTTGTTTTGCGCTGAAGCTGCCGCGGCTGTGGCGCTCTCCCATTTGCCCAGAAGCTGTCCTTCTGCACGTTGGAGTTTGATTGTTTCCAAGCCGTAGAGACACTCTACCAGTAATGCATTGCGTACTGTGGCATCAGTAACGGTCGCCTCTACAGCTTTCTTGAGCGGAAACTGCATTAGCAGTCCAATAAAGACTACGCTCATAATGGCAATAAGGAGCGGATAAACCATTGGACCGCCAATATACCAGATCAAGCCAAGGAACATGCCAAGGAAGGCAAGGTCTGTGATGGCAGCGATGGTTGCTGATGTCATGAACTCGCGAATGGTCTCGAACTCGCGCATTTCATTGATGAAGCCAGCAGTGCTAGCGGGGCGATGAACCATTTTCAAGTGCATCGCCTGATCAAATAGTCTGGAGGAAATAATCAAATCAGCTCGTTTGCCTGCAAAGTAGATTAAGGAGGCGCGTAGTGACTTCAATAAAAGGTCAAAGAGCAACGCACCTGCTACGCCAAAGGTAAGAACCCAGAGTGTCGGGAAGGCCGAGTTGGGTAACACACGGTCATAAACGTTCATGGTGAAGAGCGGTGATGCCAGTGCGAGCAGGTTGATGAAGGCTGCTGCAAGTGCAACGAAGGCGTAGTCTCGTGCAACAGCTTGGATCCCACCGAAGAACCAATGGGAACGGTCTTCCTTTGTTGTTTGTTCCTGTGAGCCCTCTGGTTTGTAAAACGGTTTTGCAACGATGATTTCTCCACTGCAGAGCGCCTGGAGCTCATCCAGCTTCGCCAATACGGCTCCGCCATCTGCATGTGGGAGGGCGACTGCATAGGATTTCTCATCATACTTCTCTAGAATGACCAATGCTCCACCGGATTCGAGGAGCAGAACGGCAGGAAACAAAAGAGAGGAAAGAGCAGTTATTTTCTGGTGAAAAGCCTTGGTCGAAAAGCCTGCGCGTTTGAGGGCCTTTTGTAATAAATCTGCGGTGAGCTTACCATTTTCTAGCGGTAGGCCTGCAATGAGGTTCTCTGAGTTTGCTGGCATGTTATGTTGAACCAGCAAAATTTCGAGACATCCCCGTAACGGGTCGATGTCAATTAAGTCCGCAGGGCGGATATCTGATGTGGTGCCCTTAACAGGTGTTGTGCTTTCAGGTTTCTGTTTTGCTTTTTGGTTTTCTTCTGACGTTGCAACCGAAACCGTGGCTTCGACAACTGTGTCACTCTCTTTGTGTGAGGAAGGGACTTCAGTCGTCGTTGTGTCTTCCTTTTTTACGGAAGGCGGTATCTTTTCTTTTCTTGTTTTCGGCTTGGCCGTTTTTGTCAGTTCCAACCTGCAATTCTCCGCAATAGATCCCTGTAGTATTCAGAAAAACCAAGGAGGGTTACCTTTGGTAAGGATAGCTTGATTCCGGTTGGTCGCGTGCCTCTGGAACTTGTTGGGGAGTTTCTAGGGGGATTATCTTTGCGCCTATTACATCTGATGGAACGGGTCACAAAGTGGATGAAGTTTGGCTCTGAAACTACACGACTTCCACGTGGTGCTGCTCAGGTGTCAATTGGCTTGGAAAATGCTGTGTTTGCGCGCACACGCTTGTTGGTCCTGATGATCGGAATACTCTTGGTTTCGTTCATCCTTTGGGCTGGTTGGGCGCAATTGGAAGAAGTTACCCGTGGAGATGGGCGTGTCATTCCATCTGCAAAGATACAGGTCATTCAAAGTCTTGAAGGAGGGATCGTCAAAGAGGTGCTCGTAAAGACGGGCGATCTTGTCAGTAAAGGCGATATTCTGATCCGTTTGGATGATACGGGGTTTTCTTCCAATCTAGGTGAGCTGGTAGCAAAGCAACTGGCATTGGAAATTGCTCGTGAACGTTTAGAGTTCCAATCCGTTTGGCCTGAGCGTGGGGAGGAGCTGGCATATAGTGATCACTATCATGAGAATGCTGAGCAGATTGTTGCCTCTGAGCTGTCTCTTTTTCAAGCCAATCTGGAAGGATTGAAGGGCCAAGTCGCAATCAATCGTTCGCGTGTTGCGCAGCGTATGGCGGAACTTGAAGCCTCAGAAAACCAGAGACGGAAGGTTCTTGATTTACTGCGCCTTGCAAATGAAGAACGAGAGTTGAAAGCGCCGCTTGCCGAAAAGCAGATTATTCCCCGCACAGACATGCTCAAGCTTCAGCGTGAAATTGGCGACCTTGAAGGGCAGGTCAACACGCTTCAGGTCACGGAGGGGCGATTGCAGGCGGCTGTTGAGGAAGCCGAACAGGAGATTGAAGGTGTTTACACCAAGTTCCGACAGACAGCTCGCGCTGAGCTGAGCGAAGTGCAAGCGCAACTGGACATTATTGCGGAAGCTTCCAAGGGGGCCGGTGACAAGGTTGATCGCGCAGACATTCGCGCACCCATGGACGGCATCGTCAACACGATTGATGTGAGTACAATTGGCGGCGTGGCTTCGCCTTCTCAGCAGCTTATGACCATTGTGCCCGTTGAGGATGTTTTGCTCGTTGAGGCCAAGGTCAAACCTCAGGATATTGCTTTTATTCATCAAGGGCAACAAGCGCTTGTTAAGCTCAGCGCTTACGATTTTTCCATTTATGGCGGCTTGGACGGGCAAGTTGAAGGAATTTCTGCAGACACTGTTTACGATGAAAGTACTCGCGAGCAATTTTACTCCGTAATTATCAAAACCAAACAAACAGAGTTAGAAAGTCGCAACAAGAGTCTTCCCATCCTTCCGGGGATGGTCGCCTCCGTCGATATACTCACTGGAGAAAAGAGTGTGCTTTCTTACATTCTTAAGCCAGTCAATCGTGCACGTGAGGAGGCGCTAAGAGAACGGTAATGCGTAATGGCTCTTCCGGAATACCGGGGCAAACACCGTAGGAAACGCGGTTTGTTGCGACGAAGCTTTGTAGGGATGGTGGTCAAAGCAGCATTTCTGACTGGTATTGTGTCCAGTATGTCCAGTGCGCAAGCCCATAATCTGCGGTTTAGCTATAAAAACAAAGTGCGCCGCCGTCGTCTGTTCTCTCTGGTGAGGTTTACGGCTCCAAACGCCACAAAGAAGCAGGAAAGCTTTGGGTTGTTTGGGTCGGTTGAAATTAATGGCGGCAATAGCAGGGCTTTCAGGAAATGGCAGGTTGTCCTGCCTGAATGTGACCAACAATTGGCCTCCTTAAAGGAATGCTTTGCTGGAAATCTGCGGTGTGCAGGTTCCGTGGACTATTGGTCACGCATTATCCGCGGTGTTGGACACAGCAAGTCACTGCGACAGCTTTCGCTGCTCAATTCTTATATCAATGAAAGTGCTGGATATGATCCTCAGGCGATTGCCGCTGGGCAAGCGGACGTCTGGCGTGCACCTTTGCAGTTTCTGGGCTTTCAAGGTGATTGTGAGGACTATGCGATTGCCAAATATTTCAGTCTGTTAGCGCTGGGCTATGAAGAACCAGATCTGCGGTTTGTTGTGGTGAAGGATAGCAGGCGGAAGGTCATACACGCTGTGACAACGGTTCAATTTCGGGGTGCGTGCTATGTGCTGGATAGTTTGAGGCCAGTTGCGACCAGGGAAATCGATCTGCTTCATTATCAGCCATTGGTGTCCATGCAGCGGGATTTGCACTTTACACACTTCAGAACGGCAGAGATGCGGCAACGGTTTTGGGCTCAGCACAGAAATGGATAACCGTGCTGAGCATAGATTTGTCTACGTGTTTAGCAATTCTTTTGAGTTCTCATAGGCGAGGACTGCTCCTGCCAAGTCCTCCAATGCAGCACCGACCGATTTGAAGAAGGTGATTTCATTTTCACTTGCTCTGCCGTTGTTGTCGCCTCTGGTGAGGTCATAAAGATCAGCCTGAACATCTTCAGGTTTCAACGTACCGTTTGCTAGTGGGATGGTCAGGTCTCCAGCTTCCTTCATTGCGCCTGCACGCGTGTCGACAAAAATACGCGAGCGGGAGATGGCAGCGTCATCTGCTTCGCGCATTTTAGGGGTGAACCCGCCCACAAGATCAAGATGACATCCATCGGACAGCCATTCACCCTGTATCAGGGGAGCATTGGACAGTGTTGCAACGGAAACGATATCAGCTTGCTCAACAGCTTTTGGAAGAGATTGCTCTGCGACAACCTTAACGCCAAGTTTTGTGCTCAGGTCCTGCGCATTATCCTTTGCCTTTTCGTAGTTACGACCCCAGAGGGTTACTGTTTCAATCTGTCTTGTTGAACAATGCGCCTCAATGAGGTTTGCTGAGAGACGGCCCGTGCCGACCATTGTCAGGCTCGTTGCGTTTTTGCGAGCAAGGTAGTCTGCAGCAAGTGCTGAGGCTGCTGCAGTTCGGCGGGCCGTAAGTTCGCCGCCATCAACCAACGCAAGTGGTGCGCCTGTTTTACCATCAGAAAGCAGATAAGTGGCGGAGACTGCAGGAAGCCCAACATCTGCATTACTCGGAAACACACTGGCGAGCTTTACGCCAAAATAGGCGCCTGACTGCCATGCGGGCATGAGTAACAAAGTGGCGTCTGCTTTATCCGGCACACCCATGGTATGATGGTGCCGAACAGGCATCTCGCAGCCCTCTTTGAACATTGTTCTCAAGGCCTCGACCAATGGTCGGAAGGGCAGGGCGTTTTTGGTTTGGGTGTCGGACAACTGCAACATACCCGTTTCTCCCTCATAATCTGCGAAAGGATGCTCTGATATCTCACAGGGATAGCGGGAGGTGGATGAGTTTGTCACTTGAGATTTCACAGGAAACAGGTTGTATGCACAAAAAAGCCCGCCGGTTGAGTGGCGGGCTGATTGGTTCTTTGTGGCTCAGCGAGCTGAGTACACGATGTCTTTGATCACGCCTGGTGTGATTTTTCCATGCTCGCCGATTGCTTGCAAAAAGTCGCGGCTTTCGATGATGTGCATGAGCGTGTCGATGTCGTTTTGATCCGTGATATTGGCATCGGACAGACGAATTGGCATGGCCAGTTGCTGGTAAAACTCTTCAATCGCATCAACTGTCTTTTCAGCCAGATCTTCAGAGGGAGGTAGAGCGAACACTGTGGTCCCCATTTGCTCCAGTTTTGCGCGCTTCAGTTCAATCTGGCTGCGCAAGAGGCTTGGCTGAATGATGGAGAGTGTTTGGGCGTGGTCAATACCGAAACATGCGGTCAGCTCATGTCCAATCTGGTGTGTCGCCCAATCTTGCGGCACACCGCATGAGATAAGGCCATTCAAGCCTTGGTTTGCTGCGTACATTAGATTGGCACGCCATTCATCAGTATCGCGTTCCGGATAACTCTTGCCCAGTTGAACGAGGGTTCTTAGCAATGCTTCTGCATATCCATCCTGTACCAATGCACCGGTCGGGAAGGTCAAGTATTGCTCGCAGACGTGGACGAACGCATCGACCAAACCATTCTTGAGTTGGCGCTCTGGCAAGGTTTTCATGGTGTCAGGATCGAGAACCGAGAACACAGGGAAAACAAGCGGAGATCCGAAAGCGAGTTTTTCGCCTGTGGACTGGCGCGTGATGACTGAGTTGCCGTTGGATTCTGACCCTGTTGCTGGCAAAGTCAGCACAGATGCAAGTGGTGTTGCCTTTTGAATGCGATGTTTGCCACTTGGAATATCCCAGTGGTCGCCGTCATAGTGCGCAGCAGCTGCCACAAACTTACAACCGTCAACAACAGACCCACCCCCAACTGCGAGAATGAAGTTTAGATTCTGTTCTTTAACAAGCTCGACTGCTTTTTCGAGTGTTTCGAAGTGCGGGTTGGCTTCGATTCCAGAAAATTCAACCACGGCGAAACCTTTCAGCGCGCTTAACACTTGCTCGTAAACACCGTTGGCTTTGATCGATCCACCACCATAGGCTAGTAGAATACGACTTCCAGTTGGGACCTGATCCCGAATTTCCGATATTTTTCCTTGACCAAACAGAAGTTTAGTTGGGTTTTGATAATTAAATTTCATTTTATTGCCCGGACAATTGAATTGTGCACACCGAACTTAATGCACTTTTCCCGGGTTTGAAGAGCCGAAGTGAAACTAATTCACTTAAATGAACTAATGAGTGACGAAAGTGGTTGAGAGTTCTCACAGATCGGCTTCTTGTCCCAAAATCAACTCGTGGCCCCGCATCATTTATAGGCAGCGCTCTTTGGGGCTTAACGAACTGTTTTGTCGTTGGGAATGGTGAAATACACAGTTGGCTGGGATATGTAGTGTAGTCATAAACCCATATAACATATTGATTTTTTGAATGATTATAAAACATGAATATTTAAATCATATTTGACTTTTGTCATTTGCGAAAGATGTTCAGTTTCTTATTTCTCGGATTGCAAATCATTCTCAATTGCGAATAGCGACCAGTTTTGCCCTGGTGATCTATGCGTGTTGGAGGGGGATAGGGGAGGTTTGCTTATGTTAGGCCATCCCCCAAAAAAAGAGATTCCGAGTTTAAGCATGTTGAACAAAACGGCACTTTTATCATTCGCATCGGCAGTGGCAATCAGCTCCGCAGCTCTTGCTGGTTCCCCTGAAGTTAAAGTCGAGGTTTTAGACAAGATCTTTGATCCAGCAGGTGGATTTCTGGCCTACACTGAATTTGAGCTTTCTGGCGAGCCTTTAGCGGAAGGTTTGGGATTGGATCTGGATGTTCTGGACCCAAACCTAGTCAACCAGCCAACCGCCTTCGATTATGCAGCAGGCATCGAGAGTTATGAGTACTCCGAGGAAGCCATGTATGCGGTCAACTATCAGTCCAAGATGGGGCCGCATATCGTAAATGGTCCGCTTAATAAAATGCGTGGTGGTTCGCTTGAAAGCCTTGGTAAGCGTGTCATTGAGTTGGCTGGGTCTGTTGCTTTCCCAGTGGAAGAAGTTCCACTCAACATGTATCCTATCACCTTCCCATATATATCAGCACTGCCTGAAATTGGTCAGGCAATTGACAGTTCTGTCGTCTCCAGCGATGAAGCTGATATACTGACTGCCCTCGGAAGTTCCAAAACGGTGAAGATCGATATTCCGGCTTACTTCCGTGATTACGCATCGCTCTCCTGGAAAGAAGAAGGCATGGACAAGTCCTTCAATCCGGGTGCAGCAGCAGGCATCATGCTCAAGGATGTTATGTGGGCGCAGGATTTCCTCGGTGGTATGCACACGATTGCTGAGGATCTGGAAGTCGAAGCCGAAACCTCTGTTATGGATCAAGATGGCGTGCATGCCCTTGGAGTGTCTACGGCGGATGGTTTCAACGGCGTTATTCTGACTGAGATGATCAATGATCGTCTGATTACACTGCGTGATCAGTTCGGTTATGACGGAAAGATGCTTGGTGCGAAATTGACAGCGTCTTACGATCCGGCACAAGGTCCAATTTGGTTTCCGCATAAAGTATCGGTGACCGAAAAAACAGAAAACTCTGTGAAAGCTATCGGGTCTCTAAAAGTCATCAATGGGGCATCCACACTGCGTGACACATGGCTGATGTTGTGGCCACTTTCTGAAATTTATGCGTATAGCGACCAACGTGTCGTGAACTCAAACCAGAACCCGGCTTTCACCGCCGTGTTTGACGGCGCGCCATTTGCTGCAGCTGCTGATCTGAACAAAGACAGTGATCCGATGAATGACATTGTTTCAGATGATGTCTTCTCTGCTGCAAGCGTGCTGACAAACGCTACTTTTAAGAACCTTGATGCACTGCACTTCAACAAAGATGCGGGCACTCTGGTTGATCGTTATGATGGCAAGCAAGGCACCAAAGTTACCACTTATGATGCAGCCTATGCTCTTCAGGCATTAAACATTTTCCAACGCTCTCAGGATGCGCTGGCAGTTGGTTATGCCTCTGCTGATGCGGGTGAAAGTCTGGAAACTGCACGCGGCAAGCGGGCGCTTGAGCTGATTAAAGCGCAAGCAGACTTTATTCTGAAGAACTTGATTGCTGAGAACGGTCTTGCGGTCGATGGGTTTGAAATTGGTAAGGGGGCAAACGCGGAGCAAAGCCTTGGTACGCAGTTCGCTGTTGTCCATGGATTGACCTCGGCATTCCTTGCAACAAAGGATGAGAGCTACAAAGAAGCTGCGCGCAAGCTGTTCCTGACTATTGAAGCGAAGATGTATGACAAAGCTATTGGCACCTACGCCGCTGTGCCAGGTCAACCAACTGAGCACACACCATATACCGCTGCTGCAATCAGTGCTGGACTGCGCAGTGCGATGCTTATTCTGCGCAACAGTGAAGGTGAGAATGAACCTTTGTTGGATCTGGCAAGCCTGACACAACGATATGAAAGCTGGTTCCGCACTGTCATTAATGGCCGCAATGTAAATGAAGGCATGCAGCTTGCTGAATGGCTGGGCGATAGTGGTGAGAATGTTGTTGCTGGCAGTGAAGATTTCGACACAGATGCAGATGGCGTGCCACAGATCACGCAAGCAGGCACAGCTATGGTGATGGCCGGTAAGGTCAAAGTGTTTGCTGCAAAATAAGTAGTTTGCCGCAACTTGAAACAGCCGGGGTGTAAAACATCCCGGCTTCTTCTGCTTGTTAACCTAAGTCAAATGCGAGGCATTCGCATTTAGCTATAGAGACAACAATCATAATAATCTGACGAAGAATCGATCCACACTCATGGATGATGCAAGCAAGAATAGCGTACCAATCAATGGACCTAAGCCAGCACAACCCAGCGCAATAGAAATGTTCTGGAAGCGTCTTGGTTACAAGAGCAAGCATGCTGAGTTTGTGCTTTACTTCCTCACGATCAGCGGATTGATGCTGTGGGATGTTGTCGGGCTTCCCTGGCAACTCATCCAACCTTCGCTTGCCATACACTTCGTCGTATCACTAGTTCTTTTTCCCTTGTTCGTTCTTCCATTCTGGCTTTCTCATCGTGATCTGATCAAGAAGAACGGTCGTCCGTTCCTGCGCAGAACGGGTCAGATGATTGAGATTGCGCTGGTACTGCTGGTTCTCAGTGGCATTTATCTCGCGTTTTTTGGCAATCGCGGCAATGTAATGGGGCAGCTGGCATACTGGCTTCATCTGGTTCCAGCATTACCGGTTTCGGTATTGGTATTCCACCATGCCAAACGCTATTCGATGGTTAAAGTTGCAGCCTGGATCTTCCCATTTCTTCTGGCACTGGTGGCACTCATAGTGCCAGCCTATGCTGCCGTTGAAAGTGGCTCCCTTGTTCTCAATGATGAGGGCACAAAACTTATCTCAGCAAACTTTGATGCAGGTAGCGTCACGATTGTTGACCGCGGCTCAAACAAAGTGCTGCAAGAGATCAAGATTGGTGGTGAGGTACGCCGCATCGCATTGGATAAAAACCAGAATATCCTAGGCGTAACGGACTACACGGGTGACCGTGTAGTTTTCATTGATCTGAACACAAACGAAGTTCTGTCCGAGTTCAAGACCGACTATCGCCCGTTTGGCATCATCTATGATAAGACCAATAACCTGTTCTGGGTCTCGTTGTTTGAAGCGCACAAGATCATTGCGATTGATCCGAAACGAGGCATTACTCAGGACATCGACAGCGAAGAAACACCGCGTGGTCTTGCTTTGCTTAGTGATGGTCGTCTGATTGTAACACATGCCATGGTTGGTAAAGTATCCATTTGGGATACCACAGGCGCTAAGCTTAAACTTCTGAAAACGATTAGTTTGGCTGAAACACAAGATAGCGATGAAGCTGTTTCTCAAGGTGTTCCGCGCATCCTGGATGATATTGCGGTGAGCCCGGATGAGAGCGAGGCCTGGTTGCCGCACGTTCTTTGGAACTTTGATCATCCTTTCCAGTTTCAATCCACCGTGTTCCCAAGTGTCTCGCTGCTGAGCCTCGAAAAGGGGCGAGAAGAAGAAGTTACAGAGCGCCGCAAGCATCTTTTCAAGCAAATCAACATTATCGACACCAATAACCGCACGCGCATTGTCTCGAACCCACATGATGCCGAATTCTCCGAGGATGGCAAAAAGGTTTATGTGACATTGGCTGGCAGTGAAGATTTGATGGTCTTCGATCTGACCCGTAGAACCTCCCTGATCAGCAAAAAGAAGCGCAGAGCACGTCGGAAAGGCAAGCTAAATCAGGGCGGTGCGAAGGCCATGCAGATTTTCCGTCATATCCCGGGCAATAACCCACGTGGGCTTGTTGTCTCTGGTCATGATATCTTCGTGCAAAACGCGATGACGCTTGATCTGGTGAAGCTGAAGAGAGGTGGGGACGGCCCGTTTGCACGCGTCACTCAGGGCGCGCAAGCTCCAGTTCTACTGGTGCAGAAGGATCCGGTTGAAGCCAAGCTACGTCGTGGCAAGACCCTCTTCAACAGCGGCAATACTGATGATGCAAAGCTGACGCCAACCACTGGTGATTTCTGGATGAGTTGTCAGAGTTGCCATGTGGATGGTTTCAACTTCACCAACGGCTATCTTTATCGCTCTACGCCAACTAAGAAGTTCGACCGTGCTACGATCGGCCACGACAATCTGAACAACATGATATCCGGTAACTTCATTGGTGATTACTTGCGCATCATGCAAAAGACGCAAGGTGGTATGGGCCATGATGACCGCGATGGGGCTTTGCAGATCAATCCAGATGAACCGACAGAGCCGGTCAAGCGCGATATGGAGGCATTGCAAGCTTTCATCACGTCACGTGGAAACTTACCCCTGAATGCGAGTTGGATACGCCTTGATGATGATCGGAAGGTCCTACATGAGAAGGATTGGGTGAACTCAGCCGCATGTGCGTCCTGCCATTCTGACATGTTTGAGCAATGGGCAGATTCAAACCATCGCCTGATGGGAGAATCCAACCCATACTTTATGGTCGTGAAATCCGTTGCCGAACAGACCGAAGGCAAAGAGTTTGGCAAATGGTGTCTCGGCTGTCATGAGCCACAAGAACAGTTCACCGAGCCTAAGGCAGTTCCGCAAGAAGCGCATATGTTTGAGAAGGGTGGCGCAAGTCTCTTTGAGGCTCTTGAAAAAGGAGTGCCGGATTCAGATGAAGGCACGGGCTGTTTGTTCTGCCACCGCATCACGCGCATTGAAGCGGCCATGGGTAAGACGGCAGGTACCAATGCCAGCTTTACCGTCAACGTGAAAGACAGAGAACAGTATATCTTTGAAGACAACGACAATGCGCTGCTGCACTGGGTGGGGAACCGACAGATCAACGCTAAGCCTGATGTGCATGCAAAGTCGTATTCTCAGCTGTTTTACAAAGATTCAGCTCTGTGTAGCACTTGCCACAATGAGGTAGCTCCAGGCACAGGCAGTGTGATAGTGAATACTTATGGTGAGTGGGAGAAATCCTCCTATAACAATCCTGCGGATCCTTCCAAGAACCGTACTTGTATTAGTTGCCACATGATGGCTGACGTGCAGAAAATCGGCGAAAATGTTCCGGGTATCTCCACCGATGGTGGCAAGGTGAAAGACAATGTGGTGACACATCAGTTCACTGGCGCCAATCACCATCTTGTCGGCCTGCGCAACAAAAAACTCTCAGATATGAGCATCGAGCTTTTGCGCACTGCTGCTGAGTTGGAAAGCTACATCGACAGAGACGGTAAACTGATCGTTCGTGTCAAAAACGTTGGGGCAGGGCACGCCTTACCAACTGGCGTTGCAGACTTCCGCCAACTTTGGCTGGATGTGACCGTAAAAGACGCAAATGGCACAGTTATTTTGGAAGATGGCAAGATGAACGCAAAGGGTGTTGTGCCAACTGACGCACGCATGTTCCAAAAGGTCTTTGGCGATAAAGACGGTAAGCCAGTGGGTCTGCTGTTCTGGCGTTATGAGAAAATGCTGAAAGACACCAAAATCCCGGCAGATGGTTATCGGGATGAGGCCTTTGCGATGCCAGAAAATGCTGCATATCCGCTCAGTGTGGATGTGAAGATGATGTTCCGGATCTATCCGCAATGGGTGACCGATGCGGTGCGCCAATCCTACCCAGATCTACCCAATCCGGAAGCTGTCGTTATGGCTGAACTTACTCAAACACTGGAGCGGCCATAATGTTTGCCAGTTTTCTGATCACATTCCGCGAAGGGCTGGAAGCCTTCCTGCTGGTTGGTATCATTCTGTCTTACATGCACAAACTTGGCGTAAGGCACTTCAACAAATACGTCTATCTGGGTGTGGTGCTTGGGTTGATCGTATCATTGGCTTTGGCCTTCATTTTCCAGGTGGTGATTGATCAGTTTTCCAACGAGCAATATCAACACCTGCTGATGATCTTCATCTTGCTCTTTGCCACGTTGGTGTTGAGCTACATGGCGATCTGGATGCACAAGCAAGCTAAGGCGCAGGTCGACCATGTCAAAAGAAAGCTGGAGTTCCACATCTCCTCGGGCAACCTGTGGGGCATGGTGTTCCTTGCGTTCATTGCTGTGCTGCGTGAAGGGTTTGAGACCGTACTGTTTTTCTCAGCGCTCATGTACTCAGGGCAGGGCGTTACACTGGAAAACGGCCTGATCGGCGCAACGAACGGCCTTGTTGCATCCATCTTACTGGTCTGGATCATGATGCGGGGCACCCGTGAAGTCCCAATTGCTCCGTTCTTCAAATACACCAGCCTGCTCATCATCATTATTGCCGCTGGATTGTTTTCCTCTGCCATCAACATGCTGCAAGCAATTGATGTTGTGCCGATCATGGTGGAGCAGATTTTTAACATCTCGTTTGTTCTGGATGATCAGGGCACCTTCGGCACTTTCATGCGGGCACTGTTCGGCTATAACGCATCTCCAACGCTGATCCAGTTTACAAGCTGGGCACTTTACCTTGGACTATTCCTGAGTTTCTGGAGCCGTGGCTATGCTAAAAAAGCCTGATCATGTTTTGGTGTTAGGGGCGGGTCCAGCTGGCCTGACGGCTGCTATCCGTTTGCTAGAAGCCGGCATTCAGGTCACCGTGCTTGAAAAAGCTTCAAAAGAGGGTGGCCAAAGCGGCACAACAACTTTTGAAGGGCGCCACGGAACCTATCGTTTTGACTATGGCGGGCACCGTTTCATCACGCACAATGCGCAGTTGTTACAGTTGGTTGAAGAGCTGGTTGGCGATGATCTGCTGACCAGCCAACGCAAGAGCGTTATACGCTTTCAAGGACGTACCTACGATTATCCTTTGGCGATGGGCAATATCCTTAAAACCGCCCCGGCCTCTCTTCTGGTTGGAGTATTGAAAGATCTCGCGGTTCTTCCGTTCTCACGACCTTGCGATGATAACTTTGCGACATGGATCACTAGCCGGTTCGGAAAGACGCTCTACAAAAATTTCTTTGAAGGGTACACAGGTAAACTTTGGGGCATTGATCCGGCCAATCTTTCTTCAGATTGGGCTGGGCAGCGCATAAGCCTACTGGATCTGAAAGATGTCGCGAAACGCCTTCTACCAATAGGTAACGATACCCCGCGCACCTATGCCAGAAATTATCGTTACCCCAAATATGGATTTGGCGTAATCTTTGAGCGTATGGCTCATAAGGTCGAAGCTCTTGGTGGCAAAATCATCTATGATGCGCCTGTAGAAGGCTTTGACTATACGATGAGCTGCATTGGTGCAGTGAAAGCAGGAGGTACCTCCTATCCTGCAGATGCAGTGCTCTCCACCCTCTCGCTACCTTACATGGTAGACCTTACAGGCGGCGAGAGCAGGCTAGCCTTCAGAGGCCTGCGGTTTTTCAATATGCCGCTTGAAATGGACAATCTCTCAGACTACACATGGCAATATCTGTCTGATCCAGACATCATGGCGACACGCTTACAGGAGCCCAAACGACGTTCACCGTTCATGGCTCCAAAGGGGCACACCTCGGCTATGTTGGAAATCCCATGTGATCCAGAGAGCAAGCTGTGGGAGATGGATAACGAGCAGATGTTTGCCAAAGCATGTGGTGTCTTGAATAAGCTTGGTATCGACAGCTCAGCAGCGACGGGCGAATACTTCTCCACTTACCAGCGGCAAGCCTATCCGCTGATGACAGTGGAGTATGAGAAGAACCGCGCAAATGCCATCGCTCATCTCAATCAGTTTGACAATCTGATCCAATGTGGGCGGCAAGGTTCTTTCCGTTACATTTTCACAGATACTTCCATGGAGATGGGCCAGATGGCTGCGAAAGCCCTGATTGATGAAGTGGATCAACGTTCAACCATCTATGAACACCGCAGTGAAAGAACAGTTATTGAAACGGAAAGCGTGGCTTAGGAGACTGATCGTGGTGAGAGTACTTTATGCAATACTGATGTCTTTGTTTGTAGCAGGTCAGGCTCATGCCTATTCTTATGCAGCCGCTGGCAAAGAGCCTCTGATTGATGCGCGGGAAGCCATTTTTAAAGCAGTAAACGCCGGGGACTTTGAAGCGGCAAAACAAGCTGCGAGCGAGATCTCGGAGGAATTAACATATCTAACAGCTGACTATGACCACGGGCTCTCCGGGGCGTTTGAAAAGGCTTTAGCCTCTCAAGATACAGCTACAATCGCTGCTGCGATTAATCGAGCATTAGTTGCGGAAATTGCCCGTCGCTTACAAGCTGGCGCCGAGAACCTGAAAGATTATCAGACTGCCAAAGTTCTTGTTGTGAAATCAAAACGTTTCTTCGATGCAATGGCCGGGGATTTACCCGGTGAGCAACGTCAAGCCGCAGATGAAAGCCTTCGCAAAGCACTCGAAGCAATTGGAAATCCGGGTGTCTTTGGGGTTGGAAAGCGAGATGCCGATCCTGCTGCTTATAGCGCTGCTGTTGAAGATGTTCTGAAGGCGTTGGCAAACTAAGATGTTGCGATTTGGCTGGGGGACAGCCCTCTTTTGCTATGCGGTTTTATCCATCTGGTTGCTCCGCCATACACCAAGCATCCCCAGCGATGATGCGTACTTCTTTGTTAATGGCACACTCCGCTTCAGCGTGCTTGAGTTTAGGCCTCACTTTCCGGGGTACCCGGGATTTATTTTACTGAGCAAACTACTTGTTTTGATGGGTTTGAGCGCTAAGCAAGCGGTCTTTTATCTAAGTTTGTTTTCGGCACTATTCTTACCACCGCTTGCAGCTTGGACGGCAAAAGCGTGGGGTGCATCTCATACAAGTACATTGCTCGCCTTCTTTGCAGTTTTGACACAGCCGTTCCTTCCACTCGTTGGTCTGAGCATGATGAGCGATGCAACTGGCATCGCATTCTTTCTTATAGCCCTAGCTTTTATGGGTAGAGGCAAACACACCAGAGCAGGGTGCTTTGCGGGTTTTGCTCTGGCGTGCAGGCCATCGTTTATTGCTCCAATTGCTCTGGCTTTGCTCTTTGAGTGGTATTTAAAAAAAGACGCCCGCCTAAAACTCCTTATCGCAGGCACCGGAACACTACTCGTGTTCTTCGGAGGCGTATTCCTTCTGGAAGGCAAGGCCTATTTGATTGAAGCCCTACGGTTCACCGAAGGCCATTTCTCCGTCTGGGGTAACACATCCTTTGAGCAAACTCTTGAAAGAGATAGCTGGCTGGATGCCCTTGCAAAAGAACCCGTCGCATTTGCAAGCTTGATCTTACTCACCCTAATGACTGCCCTTGCTGTCCCAACCCGCCCCAAACTCACACCATTGCTCATAGCAGCAACAACAGCCGTACTCTGGACACTCCTTGCCCAGAACCCAGAAAACCTCCGCCATGTGCTCCTTCCAGCTATTTTGCTGGTGATTTGGTTGGTGAGTTTGAGCCAAAGGCCCATCACCCTTTCCCTGCTAACTATTTCAATCCTACAGCTTGGCTTATGGTCACAATTGTTATCTCAAACGCCTACAATATCACCACTTGCGCAAGCTACACATTATCTCAGCACACAATCTTTTAGCTTGTTGGTAACAAACCGCGGTGTCTACTATTTACGAGAGCAGCTATCTCAATATCGTATTCTGGATATGTATTACGCTGACAATGTGGAGGCTCAGGTATCTGCTTTAGGTGAATATCAGATCTGGAAATTGTCTACTTCAGCTTCAGAAAATAGGTGGTGTGGGAATCAAAACATGTTCGAAGGACGAGTTTTCGGTGAAAGAAAATTGTATATTTTGGGGCTTTGCTCAAGGAGAGGGAGTGATTGACGGTCATGTAGGACACTCAATGGTCATCGGATGATGTCATGGTTCCATAATTTTATAGTTATTTGTAGTCCAGACAGAGTAATTAAATACATTCCTTAGATACAAATTTGCCCTACAAAGGTCGTCATCCTGCAAGTAGTTTCAAAGTCTTTGGTTGTAATACATAAGTATTCTCTACGTAAGTAGGCGTGTACAAGTTGGGTGGGGGGGCACAAACTGGGTGTTGAAGGTGGCTGTGTGGGAGTAGTAAGAGGATCTTGTGATAGCTCAGTTCCGACTTTGGGGAGCTGACGCAACGCTCTCTTGATGAAGTGGGGCGGGTTTAAGAGAGCAAGTGGCTAGCTGTGTAAGCCTGCGAGCTCGAAACTCCAAGCAAAGGGAAAGCTTAGTTCCTCAAAAGTAGTGACGTTTTTGATGGGATTCTACGTCACCTGAGCGGCTTTTCTTGATGGAGTTTGTTAGACCAAACGAGATCCACAGATACTCTCCAAGCCAGCTGACCAGTGGGAGGTACTGGTCATCAACAGCAAATCCAGTTTGAGATTTGGGGGCATATGCCGTCCGGTTGAATTTCAACCGGCCCAAACGGGAGGAGAGCATGTCAGATAACTCATCCAACAACGCGTATTGGGCTGCCAATATGCGTATCATCAAAATAAGCCTCGTTATATGGGCTCTGGTCTCGTTCGGGTTTGGCATTTTGCTGCGCCCGCTGCTGAGCGGTATTCGTGTTGGCGGCACTGATCTGGGGTTTTGGTTCGCACAACAGGGCTCCATTCTGGTCTTCCTGGCGATCATCTTTTTCTACGCCTGGCGTATGAACCGTCTCGACCGTGAACACGGTGTTGAAGAAGAATAGGGGCTTTTCAGATCATGGATCAGTTTACTATCAATTTGCTATTTGTAGGCAGCTCCTTTGCGCTCTACATCGGCATCGCGATCTGGGCCCGTGCGGGTTCCACATCTGAATTTTACGCTGCAGGTCGCGGGGTCCATCCAGTCACCAACGGTATGGCGACTGCGGCTGACTGGATGTCTGCGGCATCCTTCATTTCCATGGCTGGCCTTATTGCCTTTACCGGCTATGACAACTCATCTTTCCTGATGGGCTGGACAGGCGGCTATGTGCTTCTGGCGCTGCTTCTTGCTCCGTATCTGCGTAAGTTCGGCAAGTTCACCGTCTCTGAGTTTATTGGTGATCGTTTCTATAGCCAGACCGCTCGTATCGTTGCTGTGGTTTGCTTGATTGTGGCGTCAACCACCTATGTGATCGGTCAGATGACGGGTGTTGGTGTTGCGTTTGGCCGCTTTCTGGAAGTTGACAACACAACAGGCCTGTTGATCGGCGCTTGTGTTGTGTTTGCTTACGCTGTGTTCGGCGGCATGAAGGGCGTTACCTATACGCAGGTCGCTCAGTATGTGGTGCTGATTACCGCTTACACCATCCCAGCTGTTTTCATCTCGCTGCAACTGACAGGAAATCCAATTCCAGGTCTTGGTCTGTTCGGCAATGACGTTGCAAGTGGCGAGCCGCTTCTGACTAAGCTGGATCAAGTGGTAACTGAGCTTGGCTTCAACTCATACACATCGAACAATGCTGACACCTTCAACATGGTGCTGTTCACGCTGTCCCTGATGATTGGTACTGCGGGTCTGCCTCATGTGATCATGCGCTTCTTCACAGTACCAAAAGTGGCTGATGCTCGTTGGTCCGCAGGTTGGGCGCTGGTGTTCATTGCACTGCTTTACATCACGGCTCCGGCAGTTGGCGCGATGGCACGTCTCAACATCACCGATATGATGTGGCCGAACGGCGGCGTTAACGGTGGTGCAGTAGAAGTTCAGCAGATTCAGAACGATCCGAAGTATGATTGGATGCATACATGGCAGAAGACAGGTCTTCTGGCTTGGGAAGACAAAAATGATGATGGCAAAATCCAGTACTACAACGACAAGAATGCCGATATGCAGGCACTTGCCGGTGAAAAAGGCTGGGTTGGAAATGAGCTGACAAAGTTCAACCGTGACATCCTCGTGTTGGCGAACCCGGAAATCGCAAACCTTCCTGGGTGGGTGATTGGCCTAGTGGCGGCAGGCGGTCTGGCAGCAGCGCTGTCAACGGCTGCAGGTCTCTTGCTCGCAATTTCCTCTGCGGTCAGTCATGACTTGATCAAGGGGGCCATTAAGCCATCAATCTCAGAAAAGAGTGAGTTGATGTCTGCCCGAGTGGCCATGGCGGTTGCGATTATTGTGGCGACCTATCTGGGGCTTAATCCTCCTGGCTTTGCGGCACAAACGGTGGCACTGGCCTTCGGTCTTGCAGCAGCATCCATCTTCCCTGCGCTGATGATGGGGATTTTCTCAACCCGCATCAACAACACTGGCGCTGTTGCTGGCATGTTGTCTGGTCTGGTTGTGACGCTTGTTTACATCTTCCTGCACAAGGGTTGGTTCTTCATTCCAGGGACTGCCAGCTTCTCTGATGCTGATCCGCTGCTTGGAACGATCAAATCCACATCGTTCGGTGCGATTGGTGCGGCTGTGAACTTTGCCGTTGCCTACTTTGTTGCAGGCATGACGAAGGAAACACCTCAGGTGATCAAGGACCTTGTTGAGAGCGTTCGTATCCCTCGTGGGGCCGGTGCAGCTCAGGACCATTGATAACTGACGCGGGTTGCTGAACCTTAGTCACCCGCTGTCTTTCGATCCTGTCCTGCCCGGCCTATGCTGGGCAGGACTTTATTTCTTCTAGCTGAAGGCGGAACCATGCCTCTTACATCAGAGCAAGTCCTGCAGTTTCTGAAATCCGTGCATCCCTATGATGCTCTTCCAGAGACGGATCAAGAGGCATTGTCTCATCAGGTAACTGTTTGGGAGCGTGTGCACGGCGCTGGTATCTATGAGTTGGGAGACCAACTGCCGGGGCTCTTCCTCATCTACGATGGCGGCGTTGAAATCCGTGATAAGAATGATGCCGTTATCAGCCGTCTCGGCATCCGCAACTCGTTTGGAGAGCGTGGACTGTTTTTGGATGGACGCGCGGTCACATCCGCAAAAGCTGGTGAACCAACCGTTCTTTTGGTGCTCCCGCCAGCACTACTGACAGAGTTGATTGCAGCGCATCAGCCCGTCGCTCGGTTCTTTGATCGAACACAAAAGCCGCGGACCCGCGAAAATGACTTAGCCGCCATTCCAATTGAATCGTTCATGGCGCCCAACCCGGTGACCTGCCGACCTGACGATACAGTACAACATGCAGCTCAGCAGATGAGGGATGCTCGCGTTTCTTCGCTTTGCGTGACAGATGCAAAAGGCGGGCTGATTGGGATCATCACGGTGCGAGATCTCTCCTTCAAGGTTTTGGCCTCTGCTTTATCAGTTGAGACACCGGTTGAAGCCGTCATGACAGCTAATCCCATAGTGCTTGCCCCATCAGCCATTGGGTCAGATCTTTTGCACTTAATGATGGAACGCCGTATTGGGCATGTCCCAATCGTGGAGGGTGAGCGTCTCGTTGGCATGGTGACGCAGACGGATCTGACGCGGTTTCAGGCCATCAGTTCAGCAGAATTGGTCAGCGAAGTTGCTAAGGCCAAGGATGCCTATGACATAGCAAGGGTAACGGCCCGGATTCCAAACCTGCTGGTGCAACTGGTGGCTGGTGGCAGTCGGCACGAAATTGTGACGCGATTGATCTCTGATATTGCGGATGCTGCAACGCGTCGCCTGCTGATGCTGGCAGAAGAAAAGCTTGGCCCTCCGCCGGTTCCCTACCTCTGGCTTGCCTGCGGTTCGCAGGGACGCCGCGAACAGACTGGTGTCAGCGATCAGGACAATTGCCTGTTTTTGGATGATCGCGTCACTGACGAACAGCGGCTTGGGTACTTTGCGGATCTCGCTAAGTTTGTATGTGATGGACTGAACACCAGCGGTTACATCTACTGCCCCGGTGACATGATGGCGACCAACTCTCGCTGGTGTCAGCCATTGTCTGTTTGGAAAACATATTTCGAAGGATGGATCAACAAACCGGATCCTGAGGCGCAGATGCTCAGCTCGGTTATGTTTGATCTCAGGCCGATTGGCGGTGAGGCCTCTCTCTTTGAAGACCTGCAAGCACAAACACTGGAAGCCTCGAGCAGAAATTCAATTTTTGTCGCACACATGATCAGCAACTCGCTGAAACATACGCCTCCACTAAGCTTATTGCGTGGGTTGGCGACGATCCGTTCGGGTGAGCACAAAAACACATTAGATATGAAACACAATGGTGTGGTTCCGGTGGTTGATTTGGCACGCATCTATGCATTGCAAGGACAAATCGGTGCCGTGAATACTCGTGCCCGGCTGGAAGAGGCCCGTGAAACAGGGCAGCTGAGCAAATCCGGCGCAGGAGATCTTCTGGATGCCTATGACCTGATTGCTGAGACGCGAATTCAACATCAGGCCGATCTGGTCAAACAAGGGTCTCACCCGGATAACTTTCTACAACCATCAGGCTTGTCAGATTTTGAGCGATCTCACGTCCGTGATGCGTTTGTTGTGGTCAAAACCATGCAGTCAGCCATCGGGCATGGCCGTGGAATGCTGAGTTAGAGCAAATTCCAGAGCGCGATACGTGAATGTTAAAGAACGTAACGTGCTCTGCACCAATAATAAAACAAGGCTGGGGCGAAACAAAAGCGACCACAGCCACTTGGGAGGAATAACATGTTTCTTGAATTGATCGGGACCTTCATTGCAGGCGTTGCTGGAGCTGGTCTTGTGATGTTGATCAATCATGTTCTTGGCGGGCGCCTGCCGCGCTGGTTTGCGCCAGTTGCTGCCGGTGCAGCCATGCTGCTGGCAACAATCTCGAGCGAATATAGCTGGTTTTCACGCACCAAAGAAACACTGCCTGAGGGCTTAATTATTGCTGAAACTGTAGAAAGCAAAGCCTTCTATCGTCCGTGGACCTATCTGTATCCCTTTACGGAAAGATTTGTTGCCATTGATACGGCCACGATCCAGACACACCCAGAACAGCCGGGTCTGAAGCTGGCACAGGCTTATTTCTTTGGCCGCTGGTCACCAATAAACAAACTTCCTGTACTCACTGATTGCACCTCCAGCCGACGAGCAGCGCTGGCTGACGGCATCACTTTTGAGAAGGGGGGAAGCGTCTCTGGGGCTCAGTGGGTTTCGGTGCCGGAGAATGACAGGATCACCTCAACAATATGTGGAGCGGGATAATGTTGACAGGTCTCAGTTTGCGATTTCGGATTTTCCTCTTGTTCGCGGGTGTCGCCGCAGCAAGCTGTGCCGTCGTCGGAGCTGCGCTTTACTTCGGATACACCCGTATTACGGACACAACACCGGCCTCGGGTTTCTTGTTGGCTGGTATACTATCCACCTTCGGTCTTCTCGCGATCTCGGTCAGCATCTGGCTGTTGTTTGACGAAAATGTTGCCAAACCAGTTCAACGGCTCTCCGCTGCCATTCGTACAACAGCCCATGCAAACGTTGATGCCTCAATTGATCTGGAAGAGGCCAAATATCTCGGTGACCTCGCCCCTGCGGCCCATGCAGTTGCCTGGCGCTTAACCAATGACAGTGCAGACACAGAAGAGTTGGTTTCTGATGCAACGGCGCAGCTCGCGAGTGAGCGCGAACAGCTCGCCTTGCTCTTAACTGAGATCCCCGTTGCCATCGTACTCGTAAGTCCTGCACACAAAATTATGCTTTATGACGGGCAAGCTGCAGACATTCTCGGGCAGGTTCATGTCCCACGTTTGAGTGCAACGATCTTTGACTATTTTATCGAAGAAGAGTTGCGTGCTGCCTATGACCAGCTGATCGAACTCAGAACAGAAATTGCTGTTGATGTGAAAGGTGCCCGTGGCAACCTCAATTTTCAATTGCGCCTTAAAAAGCTTAGAGGCATGTCGGGCTATATGATCCTGATTGACGATGCGACCGCACGGATCGCACCAGAGGCTCCGCGACCACTGATTTATGACTTTGAGGCCGCCCAGCACCATTTTGAAAAGGAAATTGAGGAGCGTTCACTACGTGATCTGAATTTCGTTGTTTTTGATACGGAAACAACTGGCCTGATGCCGAACAAGGACGACATTGTCCAGATTGGTGCCGTGCGGGTCGTCAACGGACGTATCATTCCCGGTGAAACAGTGGACCAACTCGTCAATCCGGGCAGACCCATTCCGGCTGCCTCAACCGGAGTTCACCGGATCACGGATGACATGGTTGCGGATGCTCCCGACCCGATCACTGCAATTTCAGAGTTTCATGCCTTTGCCAAAGACTCTGTCATCGTCGCTCACAACGCACCATTCGACATGGCATTTCTACACCGATACGGTCATCTGTCCGGCCACGCCTGGGACCATCCTATCCTTGATACCGTGCTCTTATCAGCTGTCGTTTTCGGCGCAGATCAGGTGCACACTCTCGACGCCCTTTGCACGCGCCTCGGCATAGAAATCCCCGCAGCCCTGCGCCACACAGCCCTCGGCGACGCCCAAGCCACCGCCCAAGCCCTCTGTAAACTCCTCCCCCTCCTATCCTCCCACGGCTTCAACACCTTCGGAGACGTCATTGAGCAGACGAGGAAACATGGCCGGTTGTTGAAGGATATGAACTAAGATGGTAAGAAGAGTGATACTTAATTTAGCTTGAAGCAGTGTTGGTACAACCAAACTAAGAGTAGATTAGCATTTTTTCTAGGCTTCAAAGTCAACTGGTTTTGAGTTGCAGATGATGACGAATAGTCATGTGTCCTTTATTGCTCAGTATTGCACCTTAGAAAAACACTCTCGCCGAATGATGCTTGCAGAAGAGAGGAGCTTGCCCTGATAAATTTTGCAATGCTTGCTGCATGTATTCGTACCGAAATCTGCGATGGAGAAAACTCCCAATTTGACCTTTTATCGACCTACACAAAGGAAAACTAGAAATTTCTTACTATGCTGAAAACAGCCCAAAATGCCGGTTTATGAGTGGCAGATAGATCGCACTTGTGCTTGGCCTGTAAAGCTAGGAGTTTTGTTTCGTCAGAATAAGAGTTGCACCGACTTAGACGAGTTCTGCTTGAAACGATATAATAGAGTTTCCATGATGTGCCAAGGTCAAAGGAGCCTGAAAAAAGCACTGTACTAAGACAAGCAATAATCGAAGGGTTGATTTGGTTCTGTTGTTTTTCTCTTGTTCAAGATTTATTTTAAGGAAAGTTGTGTTGTATCATGTGTAACCAGTTTCATTCGATTTGGTTATTGCAGATGTATTATTACATAATCGAAATTAAGTAATTCAGGATTTCCTTATTGAACTTAATATTGTCCTGTAGTTTTGGTCTTCGTCTCTATATTTGGGTGGAAACAGATTTTGGGGATCAATTTGGATTTAAAAAAATAAAAATTGTTGCTGTACTTATGTATAGTTGAGGTGGAGTGGCCTATGAAAAGTGGAGAGCCTTTTGCTCAATATTTCTTTTCTGTCTCTCAAACACGATTGGTGATTGATAACCTAACGCCGGGTGTCGCCGGGTTGGATTGTAAAAGCCCTCTATGTAAACGCCAAGTGCCTTTTCTGCCTCCTGACGGGTTTGAAAAGCAGTTCGCCACAACATTTCGGCCTTGATGGTCTTGAACACGGTCTCCACCATGGAATTGTCGAAGCAGTTTCCTTTTCCGCTCATAGAAGGAGTGATATTGTGCCTCGATAAAAGCCGCTGATAAGCATCGGAGCAGTACTGGCTACCCCTGTCTGAATGATGTATGAG
>NZ_FOSK01000021.1 GCF_900114245.1 Pseudovibrio ascidiaceicola
CGTTCCGGAGACGCCCCCTACAGCGCTTAAAATCGTATAGACCGTATTGGCGGCATAGGTTGAACCATCGTCGGTTCCGTTTTCCGGCTTCACATGTACCGTACCACCATTGATCGTCACAGTGCCGCTGGCGGCCAGCAGATCGTTGTTGATGCCTGCCGCGTTGCCCCCATCGTTCAACTCAACTTCAAAGGTTGAGCCACTATTGAAAACAAGAGAAGTCGCATTCAAAGTCCCGACGGAGTTTCCAGGTGCAACCACAGCACCTGCATTAACAGCGACAGCCCCAATAGTCCCCGAACCACCAAGGCTACCGCCGTTGACTGTAACATCACCAATGGAGCCATTAACAACCAGCTCGCCACCTGTAACAGTGGTGCCGCCGGTATAGCTGTTGGTGCCGGTCAGGACGAGCTTGCCGAAGCCGTTTTTTTCCAGTGAACCCGTGCCGGTCAGGTTAGACGCAACGATTGCCGAATATCCCGCACTCGCGGTAGTTCCGTCTCCGATGCGGATCCCTGCTTCTCCTGTCAGTGAAATATCGCCACCCGAAACACTGTATCCGTCCGTTGCAAACTGCATGCCTTTGGAAACCGAGACCCCGGCGCTATCCACCGTGACTGTGCCCGGCGTTCCCTGGAAAATCAGCGTGCTGTCCGGTTGATAAGGTGCACTTGCTGAGCCCATGGCATCAGTCCAGTTGGTTCCCGCACTGCTCCAGGTGCCAGAACCACCATGAACGGTGCCATCAGCACTTGTCACCGCTCCGTTCCAAAAGCTCAGCTGGTCCGGGTTCACCAGAAGATTGACCTGTCCGGCTGTTGCAGTCTGCACGTTGTAAAGGAAGCCTGTGGGCGCGGTGCCCACCACCAGACTGTTATCGGTCAAACTGCCACCATAAGTGATCAGGTTATACACCCCGGCGTCAAAGCCCCCCGCATCGGTAACGTTGAGCGTTCCATCCAGCGTCAGATCACGGCCAACGGCGATGAGGTCGCTGTCTACGCCCGCTGTGCCGGACGGAGAGCCGAGTTCGAAGTCCAGAATGGATGCGGAAGTAAGATTGAGGTCGCTGTCGATGGTCAGTGTGCCAGGGCTATTTCCGGCAGCAATAGTTCCGCTTGTGACTGTTGCTGAACCGTTGATCGTACCCGAACCGCCAAGGGTGCCGCCATCAACCGTAACATCACCAATGGTGCCATTAACAACCAGCTCGCCACCTGAAACAGTGGTGCCGCCGGTATAGCTGTTGGTGCCGGTCAGGATGGTGGTACCGGCAAGCTGATTGACAGTACCGTCTCCCGAAATTGCAGGTGAGAAGGTGTAGTCAGTATCCGTATGGTTGAAGTTAATTACCCCGGTACCGTCACCAAATTTAACCGCTGCGGCATCTAATATCCCAGCGGCCTGCGCGGTATCGCCGGCAGCAGCACCAATATTGAGCGTGCCATGGGAACCGGTCTCCCTGCCCAGATGAACGCTGTTCTCCACATCAACCACGCCACCATCTGAGATTGTCAGGGTACCTCTTCCGAGCAATCCGATGTTCATATAGTGGCTGTTTCCCCAGAGAGACCCGTCTCCGGACACGACTACGCCTCCTGTAGAACCTGCATGAGATCCGATCACCCCTTCTCGACTGGTCACCCGACCACCTTCGGCAATGGTCAGAGTTCCGGTCCCCTGACGTCCTACGTCAAGACTGGTACCTTGTGCATCCAAACCGACATAGTTCTTCCAATGCGACCCTTCTCCAATCACCTCCGCAGCCCCGGTTGAGCCTGCAAAAGATCCGATCAGGAGATAACCGCTGGTAACTAAACCGCCCTCTAAGATACTCAGGGTTCCGTTTCCATTGTATCCAACTATAAAACCAAATCCGGCTTGAAAACGTGAGTTAGGACCTGTCACCGTCACAGCTCCAGACAAACCGGAGCCCGTAGCGACAAAGGTATAGTCTCTTGCAGAAACATCACTGCCATCAGCAATGGTCAGAGATGCTGTTGCAGGGCTACCAACGCGAAAATTTTGGCCACCACTCAAGGTCGCACCATCCCTGAACTCCAGCGCTCCTTCTGAAACAGTGGTGGTGCCGGTATAGGTGTTGGTGCCGGTCAGTACGAGAGTTCCGAGCCCAGATTTGTCTAGTGATCCAGTCCCTGTCAGGGTGGAAGCTATGGTTGAGGTGAAACCGGCACCTGAGATGGTTCCGTCCCCAACTCTGAAAGAAATGGTATCAGGAGCATTCATGGTGATATCTCCACCAGTTACGCTGTAACCATCGGCAGCAAACTGCATGCCTTTAGAAACTGAAACCCCGGCACTATCCACTGTGACTGTGCCCGGAGTTCCCTGGAAAATCAGCGTGCTGACCGGTTGATAAGGTGCGCTTGCTGAGCCCGTGGCATCGGTCCAGTTGGTCCCGGCACTGCTCCAGGTGCCAGAACCACCATGAACGGTTCCATCAGCACTTGTCACCGCTCCGTTCCAGAAGCTCAGCTGGTCGGGGTTCACCAGCAGGTTGACCTGTCCGGCTGCTGCAGTCTGTACATTGTAAAGGAAACCTGTAGGCGCGGTGCCCACCACCAGACCGTTATCGACCAAACTGCCACCATAAGTGATCAGGTTATACACCCCGGCGTCAAAGCCACCTGCATCAGTGACATTGAGCGATCCATCCAGCGTCAGATCACCGCCAACGGCGATGAGGTCACTGTCCACGCCTGCTGTGCCGGACGGAGAGCCGAGTTCGAAGTCCAGAACTGATGCGGAAGTAAGGTTGAGGTCACCGCCAATTGTCAGTGTGCCAGGGCTGTTGCCTGCAGCAATCGTTCCGCTTGTGACTGTTGCCGAACCGTTGATCGTGCCCGATCCGCCAAGGCTACCACCATTGACTGTAACATCGCCAATGGTGCCATCAACAACCAGCTTGCCTCCTGAAACGGTAGTGCCACCGGTATAGGTGTTGGTACCACTCAGGGTCGTGGTGCCCGATAGCTGGTTAACCCCGCCGACTCCTATGATTTTTGGAGCGAACACGTAAGCGGTATCCGTGTGGTTAAAGTTGATCACCCCGGTACCGTCACCAAATATCACTGCCTCTGTATCAAGGGTGCCTGCCTTCACAGCCGTCTCACCTGCCGCAGCGCCGATATTGAGTGTGCCTTGAGAAACAGCGCCGAAGGCCAGCACGACATCACCATCTACATCCACGATCGCGCCATCTGCTATCGTCAGCGTCCCAGGCGCTCTATCTCCGACTTTAATACGATCACTGCTTTCCCAAGCGGAGCCTTCGCCCGTCACTGTAACAATACCCGAACTGGTCCCACTGAAGCTGGCGCGGTTGAAGCCAATGGTGGTGCTATCAGAAGTAACCTTGCCGCCATTCTCTATTTTTAGGGAACCGGCACCATACTGGCCGACCAAAAGAGGGCCTGCCTCCCAGACGGATCCGTCATCCGTCACAGTCACGGCACCTGTGGCATCTAGTCCACCTATGATGCTGTTCAGACCATTGGTAACCTTACCGCCATCGGAAATGGTCAGCGCTCCGGTCCCATTCAAGCCAATTATTGAGATAGCAGCAACATCTAATGAAGATCCTGAACCCGTCACAGTCACGCTGCCCGCCACATGGCCAATATTCAGATATCCGCTGTTGACCTCACTGCCCTCTGAAATGGTCAATGCGCCGGTGCCGGCATAGCCGACCTTCAGCGCTACAGTATCGGTCAAAACACTCCCGCCGCGCAACTCCAGCATACCGCCAGACACTATCGTTTCGCCGGTATAGGTGTTGGTCCCGGTCAGGATGGTGGTGCCGGAAAGCTGATTGACACTGCCAGTCCCGCTGATGTCTGCGGAGAAGGTGTAGTCACTATCCGTGTGGTTGAAGTTGATAGTACCTGTTCCTGGACCAAAGATTACCTTTGCTGTGTTGAGCTCTCCCGCCCCCACCGCAGCATCCCCAGCTGCAGCACCGATGTTCAAAACGCCAGAACCTGGTGAGACAGAGCCCAGCCTTGTTACTCCGGACACACTCACCGCGCCGCCATCGGATACCGTCAAAGTGCCTTCGCCGCTGTCGCCGACAAACAGATCTTCCGAATTGTCCCAGGTTGATCCAGCGCCAGTCACCTCAACAGTGCCGGTTGATCCGCTGTTAGAGCCAATAGTGCCGGTCAAGCCACCCAGTGCCCCACTTACGGACAAAGTACCGCCGTTGACTTCTGTTGTTCCGGTGAAGCTTGCGTTATTACCGGTTAGTTCCGTCCAACCGGACTCATGCACAATCGAATGTGTTCCGGAGCCGGTGCTGGAGAGGTCAGCGTCGAACTGATAGTTTCCGGTTTCATCAGTGTGGTTGAAAACCAGCGTCGCGGAGCCGTCTCCGAGTTCAACCGTTGAGGTATCAAGCGTGCCGGCTGCAGCAGCCGTATCGCCGCTACCCGCACCGATATTCAAAACGCCAGAACCTGTTGAATTAGTGCCCAGCCGGGTTACTCCGGGCCCGTTCACTGTTGCACCTTCGGAAATCGTCAAAGTGCCACCGCCTCTTAGGCCGATAAGCAGATAGCTTGAGTTGTCCCATGTCGATCCAGTACCAGTCACCTCAGCAGTGCCGGTTGAGCCGATGTGAGAACCGAGATTGCCTATCATGGTACTCACCATAGCACCATCGGATATCGTCAGAGTACCCTCGCCACCGTTGCCGACCGATAGCAACACTGAACTGTCCCAAGTTGACGCGGTGCCTGTCACCTCAAAAGTACCGACTGAACCGCTGAAATGGCCGATATAGGTGTGCGTATTACTCATCTCGCCACCAGCGGATATCGTCAGAGAACCTTCATCACGTTCGCCGACAAATAGAAGTTTCGCTTGAGCGGTTCCGTTGGTGGTTTTATCCGTAACAGTGGCCGGATTGGGTGTCGTGGTGTTGATGAAAACATTTTGCGAGCTATTCGGGGCAGTATTACTATTCCAATTACTGCCTGTAAACCAGTCAGTCGATGTGCTCCCGTCCCATGTTTGTCCAAGCCCGGCGGTTGCTCCGGACAACACCAAAGGCCCTGAGGCAACTACCGCAGCTGCAAGATAAGGCGCTCGACTTGCTATAACACCAGCCATTTTGGTTATACGCCCACCGCGCCGCAGATGGTTCAGAAAGTGCTCAAAACATGTTCTTGTAGGGGAAGTCGTCATACGGATGTCAGAACTCTTGGTTCAAAATCTTTGATGTACCCATCTCACTTCAAAACCTGATCGTTTTGACGTGAAATGACGCGGAACTTATCGGTGACCTGCTCAGGAACGATCGTCAGTTAAACGCCCTAAGCTAAATCGCTACAGATCTTTCTTCCCAATCATTCGCCAGCCGGCACGCCGATACCGGCGGCAGCACTCAAAATGCTGACACTTGAATATCAATGGGATAAAATTACAGAGGGATTGTACGTAGTCGATCGCGCAAAGAATGCTAAGAACTTAGCAATCTGGCTATTTACTCAGATTTGTGCACACGGCATGAGCGAGCAGACCTCAGAGAGACAAATGCTCGGCTCTGGCGGCATCAATCCAGTCTGACAGGGCTTGCTCGTCCGGCACGGAAATTGCGCCATACTTCAGTACGATCAGGCCATTTTTTTCCAACTGTTTGAGCGCTTTACCCATAGAAACACGTGAGGTGCCCACAGCGATAGCCAACTCAGACTGGTTCCAGTTGAGCATCCCTGGCACTTCTGAAGCTTCGAGCATATTCTGCAAAAACACTGCTGTATAAGCAGGCAAAGGCAGCAAACGCAGATCGTCAAGCATGTTCAGCGCCACGTTCAAACGGCTCAACGTTGCTGGCAAAGCTGCGCGGGCGATTTCGGGATGGGCGTCCATTAGCGTCAGAAAGTCAGCTTTGTGAACATAGCCAATTGTCGTTTTACCAACTGCTGTAGCATTTTGCGTCCGCTTGCGGCCGGTCAGCACGCCTATGATGCCAATGAAATGGCCCTCACCAAGCACTGCAAGAATTGTTTCTCGGCCACTGGGACTGAAACGCCCCATTCTAACTGCCCCTGAACGCACAATGAGCAGGCGATCACCATCATCACCGGTCGAGAAGATCGTGCGGCCGTCCTGATAGGTGTGGCGCTGCTCGACAGCTGCAAAAGCGGCCTCGACCTTTGGGCTGAGCAGGTCAAGGAACTTGAGGCTCCCGTGATCCAGCAATCCAGTCATGGCCAAGGTTCCTTAAAAAGCGTTGAGGGCATACACTTCATCACGTATTCTGAACACCGCCCTTGTTGTCAACACACTATACTGGTGGTTGCAGAGTTTAAATTTTGGTCGCAGCGAGCGATATTCACGAATGTCTGCAATTGGTCACGAGTTCTTCTTCAAGCAAGAATAGTCCTAAGGAAAATGGGCGTCGCTGAGTAGCTTTCAGCTTGCCAACTGGCGCTTTGTAGCAGCTGAGTCACTACGCCTACCTTGGAGGCCCTCACCCACACTGACCCGCGACTGCGACTGTCATTTCCCCCCAAATCTACCGATTAAGGTGCTGGCGAACGTGTCTTTTGTTGACGTGGTGTTGACGCGAACGCAAAAAGCCCTGAACCAGAGGTTCAGGGCTTTTGTTATGCTGTTGATCTATTGATCTAATTTTGGTTGCGGGGGTAAGATTTGAACTTACGACCTTCAGGTTATGAGCCTAATTTAGAAAAGTCTGCGATAAAGTATTTATCAGCGACTTAGCCCACAAGCGCTTGATACAGTGCAGCAACTCTCACAAAAGGTAACGAAGTATACGAGATTAAACGACATCTTCTGCAGTTCAAAATGCGTATGGCGGTTGACGTAATGTTGACGCAGAATGTTCGACATTCAAGTATCTTGAAACTCCTACAAGAAATCACATTTATAAATAAACTAACTGACAAAGGAAATCGCTCTTCTATAAGGAGGCAAAGGAGCGGAAAGCTGCAATCTAGTAATAGAAATTTTGCGCTTGCGGGCAGATGTACTTCAAATACGAGTTAAGCACTTTCGATATGATAAGCCTTTAAGCCTGCTTCCCTCTTAGGAGCGAGATGTGTATTTTCATACTGAACTAATTTTATTCTTGGATCCTGTGATAAGATGGAATTGATAACATAATTTCTTTCAATCTGGGGTTTGTGTCTAGAACGGCCAGCAGCATCCATCGAACCCGGTGCCGCACGTATCGTATGCCCAGACTGAAAAAAATCAAATCCAACAAGGGATAACTCGCTAAACTGTTGTTTGCTTAGGTACTCAATCCAGATCAAGCCCGAGGTTGGCTCCGACTTTAGTCTTCGCCTCAGTTCCCCGGTAATGCTTCCCTCTAGTCGCTTGACTTCATGTCGCATGATGAATTTGTGCGAAAGAAAATGAAGGCTTGAATGACACGCAACCGGCAACGCACCAGGAAATGCATTTGCAAAAAAATGCTGACGTGACTGATCTGCTGTTGAACAAGACCATATATCAGTCTTGCTACCTGTAGCTTGAATAGCTGTGTGTTTTTCCAGAGTACTTTGGGGTGCATCGGGCGATAAAACAGTATATTTCTCTAAACCGCTTGATCGTTGATCCGTAAATTCTCCATAGACATGTTCTTTCGGAAACATTGCAGCTGTTGCATCAGAACGAACAAGATACGGGCATCCGAGGTTCATACGAATAACAATTTCATGACCATCGATGAACAAGCCAAGTTTGTGCCGAAGAAGGCTTGATGCATTCCCAACTAGGATAACACGTTTATCTAAAAAGATATTTTCATCCAAAACGGGTGAAAGCCGCTTATTTATTGCTCTAGCCACTACTTGCGCTATGTGTTTTCTAGTTACCTTCTTCACTCGATTTTGGGTAACATCATACCCCCCTGTAATCGCACCAATCACCTGTTTGATGGAACTTGCGGCTCCTTTTTTGACAACTCTAGAGCTACGTAATCCTTTCTTTCCAATCGATAACTCCTCAAGAAGAGACGACTGTACTTTGTTTTCGAGCAATCTGTCGGCAGTTGCGTGAAGACGGTCCTTTACCATAGGTTCATCGAGTTTGAGCCCGATATCATAAAGATACCAGGACAAGAACTTATCATAGCGCTTAAGATATTTATCTCGCGGCTCGCGCAGCAGTGAATCATAAGCAGTATCAATTTCCCTGTCCCCCAATACGGGTGTAACAGCTTCGTCGTATACAGCTTTTCCAAAGGACATAACTGGCTTTTCGAGTAACATTGCTTCAAAGCCAACACCGCTGTTAATCACAGCGACTACCTGTGCTCTATTAATAAGATCGTGAATGTGACCTGATCTTCGAAAATACACGTAGTCACTTGCCCACCTTTCTTTCAAAGTTGCATAGAAACTCGTTCGGTCTAATGGGTGAGGCCGAACCAAGATAGGAATTTTCCGACGCTCTGCAAACTCAGCAACTTGCGCGACAAAGTCTTCTTGTGAGCAGTTGGCGTGTAATTCCAACGCCTCATCGCCAGGCATCTGCAAAGGGACCAAGATCTCAAAACTCGGTATTCTAGCTTCAGCAATTTTTCGCTGTGGCCCTTTCGTGATTTTGGCTTTCTTAAATTGAGTTTTGAATAGTGCTAGCCTCGGGTCAACCTTCACATTGCTATAAGCTCCGGAACCATTCCACAATGCGGAAGCTCCCCATCCCTCTTTTGAAGTGGTGAAGAGTAATGGCAAAAACTCTTGCATATAGAACCACAATCTTGGATCAGAAAGTTGCATGCGCGTTTTATGCGGAACGAATATTTTCTTAGCAAATGCGAGGCGGGCAATAAGTTGATCATTGATCTCCCATAGAGATAAGGGTATCACTCTGACATTTTGATGTTCTTGACGGCTTGTATCCGCGAGTAAAGCTGTTGCATATCGCCATCCCATACGATGGAGTTTAGAAAGACGTTCTACTCTGATTTTGGAACTACTATTGGCAAACGGCGTTTTTGTCTCAATGTCCTGACGCAACATCAGAACAATCACAGATGGCTTGCGGTCTAAGTCATTAACAAGACTTAATGAGTGAGAGTTGGCAGCATGGGGAGACGAAATGTAGGGGGATACCGCATTTTCGTCCCAATATTTTCTTGGAAAGTCGACAACATTGGGGCTTGGTGCGATCAACTTGAGTTGTTTCATAAGAAAAGCACGGTGATCCTCAGAAGACCAGCTATCGCAACCATCTGGAAGCTTTGATACCAAGGCTCTGGCAAACTTGGCCCCCTTGACGCTTGCTTGGAACCACATAGGCCGAGTTGGGGAGTAAACATCTTCTAGATTTTGTATGTTGGGAAAAGAAAGGTGAGTTCTTTGAAACTCTATCGGTAAAATCGTTAAATCACGAACCACTCTACACTTCAGATCCAATAATACGACAGAAAGTAAGGTGTTTCTTAGCAACCACTCGACCCCAAGATACGCGACTACTTCTTTGGAGAGTTTGTGTTTAGACACATCCAGATCAAGCACATATAGAATTGTCGAGAGAAGATTTTCACTGAAACATTTCAAGTGTAATCGCGCTTCCTCGCTCTGATCTGTTAGCAAAAAAACAAGTCGTAATCCTGGAGAATTTGCTTCACAGAATGCGATAAACTCCTTTGCATGGTCTTTGAACTCCTGACCACTACAAACAACAAGAATTTGCCAAAAGGAGTGATCTTGATTGTCAAAGCCGTATCGACGAAGCGACATGTTTGCATACTCCCGACGTAAAGGGATCTAACTAATTCGCTAAGAGTTAGCTGGCTATTTGCCACCAAACCTCCGAACGTTTTCGATAGAGATCTGAAGATTTGCTATGCCCAACATCCTTCCGAGTACCTTTCAGATGGTCCATGTAGCGTCCGAGCTCAGAATTCACGAAGACGTGGCCTGATGCCCATCGCGATCCGAGATGCTTAAACCGTACGCGTTTTTGGCGCTCAAATTGCTTCACTAGTTCCCAAAACACGTAACTGTCGTGAGACTCCTTAAAACGCAGGAATAAACCATCTGAGTAGATTTTCTTGAAAGAGTCTGCAAAATTCTTGATTTGAGGATGACGGAGGTTGAAATCGACCCATCCGCATTCGGGGCACCCTTTCCGGTTCAGATAAGCAGCCAACTCTCTCTTTAAAGGGGATAGCTTTTCCAGAAAAGTGAGAGGAATGGCGTCATGGGTTACAATATCTGCATCTAGCCAAATCAAGTGATCATAGATGTCTATTGATCGCTCGATGGCATCATGAATTGCGAATACTTTGTTCGAAAACCTCACTGCATCCCATCTGAAACTCTTCTCCATGTCGGGCGCAACCGGATTGATGCCATTCGCAAACTTATTGCGAGAGTAGTCTTCTTTGAAAGAGACAAGATCATTGAGCACCTTACGCTGACTGAAGACAACAATATTCGGCGCATCAAATTCTACCTTGGCATCTTCAGCATACACAAATAGTTTCACCTCCTGAGGCCAGTATTTGATAAAGCTACGTAGAAAATTCTTGCCGTATTTCTCATATCCTTGTCGATTAAACGTAGTCACTGCTGCAAAACTGGCTATTCGTTTCTTCTTGATAGAACTAAGCCACATTGGCTGGCTCCTCATCAACTGCGAAAAGAATTTGCTGTTTGTATTTAAGCCAATCAGTATTCTCATATGCACCGAAATAAGGCTTGCCTATAGTGTAATGGATTAGGGCGGCATTTGGGTTCTTCTCGTAAACGCCCACCAAATGGTTCCATTCCAGAGGCCAAGCACCAATGTCATCATCACTTAATAGCCATTTGAACTGATGCGACTCTAAACCATTGCGTATGTTAACATATTCCTTAGTAAGATTCTCACATTTCGTGTCATTGAACAGCATTACACTCGACCATTTTTTCTCATATCGTGTCTGTAGGATTGCAGAAACCTTATTTTTTCTGATGGCGTATAATCATGCTTACAGAACATAACCGCATATTTATCGTCGCGTAGCCCCCATAACTCTCTAATGTCTCGTCATAGTCCATGAAAATGCTCCATCCTTCATATTGAGAGAGATAAGGACCCAAGAACCGACTGAGCGAAAACTGCGTTGACTTTAGGGGATGTACTTCCCGCCAATATCCGTCTTTCAAATGAGACAATGCAATGGGTACGATCGCGACTGGTATAGTTGAATTTTGAATTATGGTCTGGCTAAGCATATGAAAGATTATTACTTCTCGGAGATCAAATCCAACAAAGATAGGAGCAACATTCCGCTGAAATCCCACGACGAGCCCCTCGAATATAAAAAACCGTGAAACGCCTCAACTTGATTAGTTGCCGTATTGCCTATGTTCAACCCGCAAAATAAAGCTGATAGCAATAAGCCAATATAAATCGTGGTAGTTACTATGCAAATTGATCCTAATATGATAACGCCAATAAAATTACAGGATCGTATCAGCGTTTTATATCGAACTAGACTATATTTATTTGGAGTTCACTTAAAGGGCATAAGTTAGCAATGTTGACATTGAGCAAAAACTCCGAAACTTCACTGAAGGCAGCCTCAGGCGCGGATGAAACGTGGTCCGGAGAAAAGACCATTGAACGACTGAACGATTTAGAAAAACGAGTTCGTCAACTAGAGCGCAAATATAAGCAAGAATATTCGCCTGCAACAAGTTTACGTGCGCGCTCGATGGTTCAAAACTTTTGCAAACACTTAACCCCAATGGACCCCGTTGGCTTGTTTTTTGAACGGGTTGGTAGAAACCTCGACGGTGGCTATGTGATGGCAAAACACTATGCCGAATCTGGGATTGCTTATTCACTAGGTATCAAGTCAGACGTTTCCTGGGATATCGGCATGGTGGAACGCGGGTACAAAATTTTTCAGTACGATCATACGATTGATGCTTTACCTTTTGAACATCCCTACTTTAACTTCCGAAAGCAAGGTATTACCGGCGAAACATCTGCCCACGGAATGTTTTCATCTTTATCAAGACAAATACAAGAAAATGATCATTTTAATGAAACAGAAATGATTCTAAAAATGGATATAGAAGGGCATGAATGGAGCGTGTTTAACGACATTGCAGAAGACAATATTCGCTGCTTTTCCCAAATTTTAGTAGAGATCCATGGCTTAAAAGATGTAGACAAACTCGTATGGCAACGAACTCGTCTGCCTGGTTTGGAGAAACTGGCAAAGACGCATCAAGTTGTTCATGTTCATGCAAATAACAACTCTGAACTCAGAATAATTGGCGGCTACCCAATCCCCACCACAATGGAACTCACACTTCTACGGAAAGATATTTGTGACTTCAAACCGTGTAAGCGTAACTTTCCTACTGAAATAGACCAGCCTAATAACCCTAATTATGCAGAACACATTCTAGGAACCTTCCAGTTCTGACAAAAACCCCTTTAACAATACTCATACATTGAGCCACTAGATCCTCTTGCTTCTAGGAGTGACAAGATTTTGCTGTTCTCGCTGAAAGTCAGAAGAAAATGGCGGAAACGCCTGAACAACTGGTATATTTCGTATACCGATCCACAATATTTCGCGGTAAAACTGCGCCTGCTGAAGCGACGCCTTAATAAAGTAGCACCGCGCCAACATATTATCCTGACCAACGTTCTACAATGGAAACGACGTGCCATAGCCGAATACTTTCTCGATAACTTTGATCAAACTATTCATTTTGTCGAAAATAATACCTCTAAGATAGATATTGAGCGTTTTCTTCGCGACAAGACCGAGCCAATAGTCGCTGTATGGGGCTATGGTGGCAACAAGCATCTGTTGAAAGCAGCTAAGAAAAAGAAATGGGAAGTTTGGCGACTGGAAGACGGGTTTATCCGATCTGTCGGTTTGGGCGTTGAATATGCTCCTCTCGCCAGCTTTATACTGGACAAGACTGGTGGGCTTTACTTTGACCCCCGAGTGCCGTCTCAAGTGGAAAGAATTCTGAACGACACTATTTTTTCAGAAGAGCAGCGACAATTTGCTCGCAATTGTATAGCTGAAGTAACATCTAAAAACATCACCAAATACAACTTGAGTGAAAATGGTTGCAAGGACGTAAAACTACCGGACAAACCGCTAATTTTGGTGTTTGGTCAGTTTGAAGGGGACGCCTCCCTCAAATATGGAGGAGGACAGTTTAAACTGAACACCGATTTGATTGATCTGGCATTAATCGAAAATCCTGACGCTGCAATCATCTATCGTGAACACCCTGATATTACATCTGGGCTTAGACCTTCTAAATCAGATGTCACCCCATACCTTGATCGAATCCAATTGCTACCAAGCGATTACCCTGTCTGGCTTCACTTACCTAAGTTTGACAAAGTCTATGTGATCACTTCGTTGGCGGGTTTTGAAGCTGCAATCAGAGGTGCAAAAGTTCGCGTTGCAGGCTCCCCTTTCTATGCTGGATGGGGCATCACGCAAGACTTAGAGGAACATCCCCGCCGCAAGAAAGCACGCAGTGTTGAGGAAGTATTCTACGCAGCGTATCTGAAAGGAGCCATCTACCTGAATCCTGGAACGGGCAAAACAACAAACTTCGAGGACACTTTACAATATGTACAAGCAATGAAAAGACAATAGCGCGGAAGGGCGACCCTCACAATGGCATCGCTAATTGCCTTTATGTTTTGACTCATTACATTTGGAAACATCACTATAGCGTGGCAACTCTCTAAAATAGCTTTTAAGAAGCACGCACTGCTAATTTTGACATCCCATTAATTAAGCAACTGATTCTGAGAATAGATGCGCTTTTTGAAATAAACTTTGCCAAGACCGGACAGCATGGTTTCATTAACATTTTCAGGGTCATTGTCGACACATATCATCCTGATTGCATTTCCAGTGATTTTTGCTGTTTCAGGCACGCATTACCCCCCTGCTAGCAATATGATTGCACACCCTCGAGTGCTTCTCTTGCCTCGTTTCTTCGCCATCCTCCCTTCAATTATACAGCCCACTCACCTTCCAACATCTTTGACTACTTTTGAACGCTTATACGCATAAAACTCCGTACTCCACACTCTCTGAACCTGCCTACATGCAACACTAATAAATTCTAATCTTGCGCGTTCTGGCACACCTCGCATTACTGTCAGCCTTATTGGGGGGAAGAGTGTCACGCCGACATCGCCTTACAGAAAAGGTCGCCCGCAATGCCACCCGTGGAGTTCATCAGTACCAGCTGTTTGACAGCGTGGTGCCCGGCTGTGCCTGGTAATTTACAATTCCGGCACCAAGACGTTTAACGTGTCCTACCGCGTCAATGGCCGCCAGCATCGTTACACGATCGGCCAATGGCCTGCATGGAGTGTGGTTGCAACACGAGAGCGAGCCAAAAAAAATCCGCCGAGAGATTGAACTCGATTGTGACCCGCTGGGCAACCAGGAAGCAGAACGTGTTATCCAGCGTGTGAGTGATCTAATTGAGCGTTATATAGAAGGGCACCTACCCAAACTTGCCGCTCGCAATCAGACGGACCAAATTTTCATGCTGAATAAATTGGTGCTGCCACAGTGGAAGAACCTTCTGGTGCACGGGATTTTATCTGCGAACGTCAACAAGCTGCTCAGCGAAGTGGCCGCTGGGCGACATCGTCCTGCAAAAAAGCAAAACGCCGAAGCAAACCAAAATCCACACCGAGCCGCGCCAATCGTCTTGGCGAGATCCTACAAAAAATGTTTAACTTGTCGGTGCAATGGAAGATACGTATCGACAACCCTACGCAAGGGTTCCACAAGAGGACCGAGAATGCCTGCGTGCGCTTTCTATCCTTTAACGAGATCAACCGTCTGCCAAAAGCTCTTGAGAACAGCAAAGACAAACGCGGGGCTGATGTGATCCGCCTCTGCCCTCTCACAGGCTCACATCTTTGCGAAGTAAGATTTACCCATTTTGCGCAGTTCAACCTCGAACTGCTGACCTGGTTCAAACCAGCTACCTATACCAAGCAGAAGCGTAGCCACCGCCTGCCCATATCTCCTGAAGTCGCGGATTTAGTCGCCAGGCGGCATCTGTCGTACCAAAACCCTGCCCCTGGCGGTTTCCGGGAGACGTTCCAGACAAACCCGTTCATGAAATGCGACGTTATTGGCAAGGCATCTTGAAACAGGCAGAGATCTGCGATGTCCTCATTCATGATCTGCGCCATACGTTTGCGTCTCTTCTTGCGTCTGGAGGCGCTTCATTGGGGGTGATCGGTAGGCTCTTAAGCCATACTCAGATGAATACTACACAGCGTTATGCCTATCTTATGATATCTCCATTTCGTGAAAGCGTCAATGCAGTTGCAGGTTAGAAGACCGCCAAGTCGCGCCGACACACTCAGCAAGCTGTCTTTTTTGCACCAACCTTGACTGCTAGTTCTCCCGAGCCGTTTTCAGTGTATGCCAAAGAGGCTGAATACGGCGACGGATAGTACTCATATCAGGCACCTCTCCGGCTGGAGAGACCCCAATAAGCCAGTCCAGCATCGCGCTGGCGAGCTCATTCAGGGTATTTGGGAGGCCTTGCGCAAACATATGGACATAAAGCTGTACCCGCATCCCTTCCCGGTCATACTTCAGTTCACGTCCACCCCGATTGCCATACCTGCCATCACGCTGACCAAGAACAAGCTTTTCTTCAAAACGATAAAGATCAGTCGCTGAAATCCAAAGCTCATCGGCTGTACCGCTAGGCTACCTTGGGCACGTAACATAAAGCTGTTCGGCACCTTTCTTGCGCAAAGGGATCATGCAGTGCACAAAGCAGGCACCCCCGCGGTTCCCAGTATTTTGAACAAATCCGATCCGCACAACTCCACCCTTCCACACACTTTTTGTGCCCCGCACACAACCATTGGCGCGCTGGTGACGAGACGAAATCGCCCCACGTCCGCCCAGCCTGCAATGGTGGCAACAGGAACGCCCCAACGCGCCTCAGCTTCAAAAACTGTGAAATACTCCTTTGATGGCAGAATCATTGGTTTCCCTCCTGTGGCATCCAGCTTCTATTGGGCCCCATCAAAGAACACATCACCGCATATAGTTCGCATTCAGCCTGCCGTATAGGTCAGGCTATTTCCAGAAAAACTTAAGACCTTTACCGACTAACAACAGGCCAACTTCTCTAATTAGTAAATCCAGCAGAGTTGATTTGACCAGGGCATCGATATTTTGAAACACTGAAAGTTTTTGCTGTAACTCGATCTCCAAAACTGGCCATTGATACCTATGAGATATTTCAGACTCTCAAGTACTTGCAGGAGCAGCTGCATCCCTTGGTTTGAGGCCACCGATACATCAGGGAGGGTGCCGGGGAGCACCTTCAGGAAGCGGTTCGATTGTCCTCAATAGGCGTTGCCTTAATGTTTGAGCACCTATGAACGCCCATACGCCCATTTGCCCTCCATGCTGAGCTTCTCCGCAAACTGTTTGAGCCCGAGCGGTTCTGCTTTGGAGGAGCACATGGAAGACAACATCCCTACCCCGGAACTCGAACCTCAACAGACACGACTCAGGGCCATCTTCGATGGTTGGATGACACGGGCTGAGCTTGCCAAGGAACTCGACGTTTGTGTCAACACGCTGAGCCGCAGGCAGACCATGCGTATTAGTCTACCATGTGCGCGCACTCGACGGCGGATGTTTTATCGCTGGGAAGCTGTATTCGACTAGCTCAAGCAAAAGGAAATCCGTGAGAACAGGATTACCCATAAGCGTGCAAGCCATCACCTGGGCCTACGGGCGGGGTGACATCACCGATCCAATCGAGAAGTTTGTGCTCATCACCACCGCCAACTTTGCAGATGAGTATGGCCTGTGCTAGCCCTTGCAAGCCAATCTGCCGGAGGCCTGCTCCTGCTCGGAGCGCAAGTTGCGTAATTGCCTAACTCATCTGGAAGCGCTGGGTCTCATCACCTGCGATCAGAGACGGCGTGCCAATGACTCTCGCAGGTCCTATGTTTTCGTCTTTACTGGTTTTGCCAGACACAAGGCCATCTCCGATCAAAATGACCGTCCCGCCCTAGAAAACTTACCAGCGATCAAACCAAGAACAATCAACCGGCACATGGTTCCCCCTTGAGCCGTCATTTAGAACCATCAAAAGAACTTTTCCCTTCCCCCCAAAACACGGCCTGTAAGCAACGTCAGGCAAAAGCCTCAAGCGCAGGCGATCCTTCAATCCAACGAGAAATCCCATGAGCAATCTGTTCGATCCTATGAACTCTCAAAACGCAAAAATTCCATTTCCCGTGTTTGGCAGCAAGCCTGGGATGAGACTCTTGCAGCAACTGATGGCATCTCGGCCAGAGCGATGGCAAGCGCAGCGGGCAGCTCAGGAGATTGAGGAACTAGAGCAGCTCCTGAGCACACTCACGCGGGCCAGTACACCTGAAGAATCAAAACCCGTGAGCATAGCTGTTGGTCAACTTCTCAACACCACCTGCAAAAGCGGCTTTCACTAGAGGCCATCACACAACTGATTGAGGATTAGATTCAGGATCTGGGCGGCTATCCACCTGTGTGATCTTTGCGGTCTGCCAAAGATGGCGGCGCAGCAGCAAGACTATCGCACGCGCCTGGCCAACTAATCACTCTGGCTGAACCCATCATGGCAACCTGCAGCTTCCATACCCGCGTGCTGAACAGCGTTTTGGAACCACAAGTGATGCCTCAGTCCAATAGCTAGGAGATACTTGTTTGACCCTGAACACCACTTAGATAGTCAATCGATTGGAACTTGCCGCCAGCACCTAGCGGCGACTTCTCAACCCACCAAGATCAACACCACGACGGGACTGCAACACCTGGCCGCAGGTTATCCATGACATTCATAAAGCCTTCGGCTACAGCAAAACCCCAATCCGGGCAGTGCCCAGCCCCAAAGACAATCAGTTCATGGAAGAAGCCATTGATTGGCTACGATACGTCCCCACGCCTAATGACCGGAAAATCCTTTGGATGCAGGCAGAAGGCTTCCGCTGGCGCCCTATCTGCATTCAGGTCGGGCTCACCCGTTCTACCGCCCATTACCGAGCTGTGGCGGCTGATTTGACCATCCAGCGCGCTATAAACGGGCGTATTTAAGGCGACATGCACCCCTACCCTCAACATTCATGACCGGCTAATGCCATGGGTTTGTGGAGGAGTTCAGTATCCTCGCAATGACACCTTGCGCCATTCATCGCATGCTCCTCTTGAGGCATCACAACCTCTTTCAAGTAGCGGTAATCATAACCGTTAATCCGCGGTCAATTTGTGTCTAGAGTTAACTCCCTTGACGCAAACTCTCGCTTATGGGCGGGAGGGCGGTGAATACAAGACCCTCTTGCAGAGGGAATAAACCCGCCTAGCTCTGCCAGATTGTGAACCTCCTGCCCACTAGTGGGTGGTCACAAGCCTACTGCTGAGGAGCTCATTTAACACCCAGTAGAGAGGACTTTACGATGACTGAAACTGGTATGGCTCTCGGGCCTTTTTGCATTCAATGAAGTACTTTTGCCTCACTCATAGACCGGGAGGGGTTTGGCCTCCTTTGCCTCAGATGAGGTTTCTGGGGCACCACCCTGCCAAAAGACATACCCCGCACGAGGCGAGGTTATAATCCATGCACTGACACCCAGCTGACTAAAACCAGACCATGCTCCTGCAGCGTTGTTACTGCATTGAGGAGCTAGTTGGTGATCATTTCCACCATCAGTGTCATGCTACCTGCGTTGACCCGTGCCTTGTCCACGACTTTGTCATCAAGTGCATAGGCAGTCGGCTCACAGGCTTCAGAGGGCTTGTGTTGGCTAAATCCTGCTTTAGATAGGTCGTGCGCTGCAATCTTGATTGTGCTGGTTCTCATAGAATTTCCTCCATTCAGCGAGCAACCTGCGCACCTTTACGACCGCAACCCGGCACCACTGGCGGTGTCAGGCTTCTTGCGGGCTGTAGGGCTTAGCTTTCCAATTCAGCTGCCAGCTTGTCTCTGGCAGGGCTCAGCATGTCTAGATAGGCACCGCCGCGGTGTAAGATGATCTTGCCAGCCCACAGCTCCTTCGCGTTCTTGTCGCCGAAGACCTCGAGCATATCCTCGTTGGTGTAGCGCAGAATTTCCGCCCTCCATTGGAGGTGTTCTATGTAGATGTAACTCACGTGCATGGTACTTGCCCGTCTTGATGCTTGTGCCTCTTACACATGGCTTACCCACGCCTGTCCGGGTGCTACACAATGCCATACCCGCCCGCACAATCGAGGGCTTACAAATGTCAATTCGTTGGTTTAGTGGGTGTGTCGGCGCCTGCGAAGTGTGGCTAGCGCGTACTTTAAAACAAGCGGTGCTTACGTACTCATGTCGTCTTTTTCTGGCTAGAGTCATCTCACATCCGCGTTGGGCTTGGTTCAACTGCGTTGTACAGCACTCCTCAACAAATGGCCCGTACTTCTGGCGCGATAGAATCGGGCCCTCTCAGGCAGTTTATCACTTTGCTCGGCGGTGCCATGGTCTCCTCCTCCAGTCGCAGTCAAGCAGCGCGATATCCTCCTCATAATCCCATACCATGCATCCGTAACCCCGACTTTTGGGTCCCTCCGGGCCGCAATCATATGTGGTGGGGCCTTGCGCACCAAATCGCTAGTTACCGAGGAAAATTTGGAATTTGCAATTCGCAATTCTGATCTATGGGAGCGCACCTCGTAAATCCAATCTCTTGTTATTGCTTCACTACCATGGTGCGAGTGCCCTTCGCCAGCAGACCACCAAACACGCAACTTGCAAAATGGCAACACAGTTGTGGGGTCTTGTTAACCAACCATCCGGAAGCCTGGCCTGAATCATTCTTATGATCTACATCGCATAATTGGCACATGCTTTCACGTAGAACGAAAGTGGCATCTGCGGCATCTTCAAGGAGAGCATCTCGCACTTTAAAATCACTATATTCCATATTTGAAGCTCACAACATTGGAGTGGATTGCTAAGAATATATGACGTACGCAAACCTCAAAATGAGATGCTGCTTGTCGCTCCCCCAGTGGAGAGGTGCAGATCTCTATACTACCGCAGCTGTTCATGCGCTACTTTGCTTGTCATGTCCTCTAAATGTGCAGGCTTATCACCCTTGGAGAGCCTATCGGATCAAGACTGTGACAAGCTATGTCAGACTTAGATCTTTCATGACTTTTTTAGCTGCTTGTTTGACGCTGTCTTCTGCTTGTTTGAGGAGTTGTATACGGTCAAAGATCTGTGCGTCCTCATTCAGAGCTTTCCGAAGCGATTGCCCAAAGGCCATGCGAACTTCGGTACCAATATTGAACTTGCAGATCTTTGTTTCTTTTGCCAGTTTCTGCCTGACTTTTGCAGGAATTCCAGAGCCTCCGTGTAGCACGAGCGGAATGTTGGTGACGTTTTCGATGGCGCGGACCAGCTCAAAATCTATCACAGCAGCTTTTTCTTGTTGCAGGTGCACATTACCGACAGAGATTGCGAGCGCGTCGGCATTACTTTCCTTCGCAAACTGCGCGGCTTCTTCTGGTTTCGTACCTGAGGACACAGCACCCTCAGCGTAGCCAACAAAGCCGACTTCTCCTTCCAGAGAGACACCATGTGGCCTAGCGTTTGCAGCAATGGACTGCATCAGGCGGATGTTTTCCTCAAGAGGAAGCTTGGAGCCATCAAACATAACGGAAGTAAAGCCAAGGTCTATTGCTTTCAAGCAATCCTCTACTTCATACCCGTGGTCAAGGTGAGCAACCACTGGAACAGAGGCTGTCTCAGCTAGAACTCTAAACATTGGCGCCAGCACTTCCAATGGAGTGTGGGCGCGACATCCAGGACCTGCCTGCAGAATGACCGGGCGGCCGATCTCTTCGGCAGCCTCCACAAATGCACGTGCATCTTCCCAACCTAAGACAACAAAGCCAGCAACTGCTGTCTCATTGTTCATGGCTGGCACTAATACGTCTTTTAGGTTTGCAATAGGCATTACGGTATCACTACTTAAACTTGGCGATCATATCTTTGATGCCTGGGATCGTTTCGACCTGATATGCGTGTGTTGGCTGAAAATGCTGCACCAGTGAGCGTTGGCTAAGGCCACCGAGAATTGTGAAGTAATACATTTCATAGCCCGGTGCAGCGACACAGGGGTGGTAGCCCCTGTCAATAACGAGAGTTGATCCATCTACGATATGATAGGCTTCTCCGACTTTCCCATCTTCTTTCTGAAGCAACTGCATTCCAAACCCATGTCCGGGCCGGAAGCGGAAGTTGTAGGTTTCGTCATGCCGTGTTTCATGGGGTAAATTGTCAGTGTCATGCTTGTGAGAAGGAAAACCTGACCACCCTCCCTGCCCCACAGTAAACAACTCGGAGACCAAGAGACGGCCAACCTTGTCGTGATATTTAGTTCCAAGTATATGTTTGATTTTGCGATGTGTTTTCGTGTCATCTGAGCCGTACTGAACAACATCCAGTTCGGATGATCTTACAGCAAATGGCATCAGAACACCGTCATACCGCGCTCCGGCGATGAACACTTCGGCCGCATCACTCACACAAGTCATTGTTGTTTTTGCTCCGGTCGGGATATAGGCCCCTTCAGGCTCGCCATTCCAGACATCTGCCCCGCGACCACCTATGCCGTCCCAGCTCAGCCCTTCGCATTCAACGTTTACCGAGCCGGTTGCAGGTACGATGCAGGTTTCATAACCGGGGACCTGATAGTGGAACGCTTCCCCTTTTTTCAGTTTTACGATGTTGAAGTAGTTCAACGGGACGCGGGCATCATTAACGTCTACGATGGGTTTATTCTGATTATTATATGGAGGGATATGCATGCTTAGTCCTTCGTCGAACTCAATGTTTCTTCCATGGAAATGCTGTGTTGCTTCAAAAACCTGACCAGTTCTTTTTCATCGGGCATTGCTGTTGCACAGCCAACCTTAGACACCACAATTGCTGCACAGGCAGACCCACGAACAACGCTTTGCTGCAAAGTTTTCCCATTTGAAAGTGAGGATAGGAAGCCACCTAGAAATGCATCTCCAGCACCGGTCGGCTTCATTGCAGAAACAGTGAATATGCCGGTCTGAAATGATTCATTTGCAGTGTAAGTGGTCGAGCCTTTTGAGCCCATTTTGTAAATACAGATACAGTCAGATCTGTTTGCAAGTTCGTGGGCAAACATTGGGCCATTAGCCATGTTCCCAGCCATAAAGCCGAACTCCTCATCATTACCTACGATGACATCACAGAGTGAGCTCATGCGTTTATATGTATCTGTCGCTTCCTGTGCAGATGCCCAACTGTAGGGGCGGTAATCAATATCAAAAATCGAAACCAGCCCCTCAGTTTTTGCTTTCTCCAAGGCGTAGAAAGTCGCTGTGCGAGATGGCTCGGAGGCCAGCAAAGTTCCCGTGGTGACAACTGCATCAAACTGAGAGAAATCAACAGCGTCGACATTGGCTTCACTCATCATAAAATCAGCAGCACCATTTCGGTAAATGGTCGTCTGATGGTCGAGTAAACGTGCTTCCGAGAGTGCAAGGCTGTTTCTGTACTCTCCGCCAATTGGGGTGACGTATTTGTGGCCTATTCCATACCGCTCCAATTGATTGACGCAGTAACGTCCGATTGCATCGTCAGAGACCCTCGTTAACAACGAGACGTGGCACGCTTGCTGGCGCAGAGCGACAGCAATATTGGCGGCTGATCCCCCCAGATGCACTGACATGGTTTGTGCATCTTCAATTGATGTACCAGCAGGTTCCGGCGTGAGGTCCATGCCTGCACGCCCAACAACCAGATACCTTTTTCCCTGCAGTTTTTCCAAAAGCCTGCTCATTACACCCCCACACGTTGGTACACACGACCAGCTTCCCATTCTTCACGTGCGGTGCGTACATTCTGACTGTTAGAAACCTCGGGCAATCCAACTTCCCACCATGCATGACCTTCCTGCGTCCATCCTTCATAAGGATCCACCTGAATAGAAATGATCGTGGTTCGGTCTGCTGCCTTTGCACGTTTGAACGCTTCACGCAGCTCTGCAATCGTCTCTACGGCTTCGGCCAGTGCACCCTGAGCTTTTGCGTGCGCAGCAAAATCCACGGCAACAGGGTTTGTAATTGTTGGTGAATCTTTGATCAGGTTGTTGAAAGACGTGTTGCCGGTGTTGTTCTGCAGTTTGTTGATCACGGCGAAGCCACCATTGTCACAAACCATGACAATGAGCTTCTTTTCGGTCAGGACAGAGGAATAAATATCTGAGTTCATGAGAAGGTAGGAGCCGTCACCAGCAAACACGATGGTATCCTGATCAGGCTCTTTCTCGGCTTGAGCGATACGCGCGCCCCAGCCGCCAGCAATCTCGTAGCCCATGCATGAGAAGCCGAATTCGACATCAACCGAGCCGATGGCTTTGGTTTGCCAGTTGGCGGTGACTTCGGCAGGTAGGCCACCTGCAGCTGCAACAACCCTGTCATTGGTGTCGCACAGATCGTTTACGGCACCGATAACCTGCGCATAGCTGTTGGGTCCATTTGCGGGGTCAACATTGTGCTTCACATAGGAGCGCCACTCTGCTTTCTCCTGTTGCGCAAATGCAGTCCATGTCTTTGGGGCCTTGTACTGCTTTAAGGATGCAATAAACGCAGACAAACCTAATTTTGCATCACCCACGACAGGGAGCGAACGGTGTTTGCTTGCATCATGACGAGCAGCATTAAGGGAAATAAACCGAGCATCTTTCCTGAAAGCGGTCCATGACCCGGTGGTAAAGTCCTGCAAACGTGTTCCAACAGCGATAACCACGTCAGCATCAGCAGCAATTGCATTTGCTGAGTTTGAGCCTGTTACGCCGATTGGTCCGCAATTCAGCTCGTGATCTGACAGCAGGTTTGCACGGCCTGCTATTGTTTCTGTAACCGGAATTTGTGCCTGCTCAGCAAACGCAAGCAACTCCTGCGCTGCGTCAGAATATTGCACGCCGCCTCCCGCTATGATCACAGGCTTTTCGGCCGATTTAATTAATGCAATCGCGTCATCAAGCTCGCTCGTATCAGGTGCTTGGCGGCGGATGCGGTGAACTTTTTTCTCAAAGAAAGCAACAGGGTAGTCATAGGCCCAACCTTGCACATCCTGCGGCAGGCCCAAGAACGCTGGACCGCAATCTGCCGGGTCAAGCATGGTCGCTATCGCAGCTGGCAACGACTGAATGATCTGCGCTGGATGTGTAATACGGTCCCAGTAACGTGAGACTGCGCGGAAGGCATCATTCACTGATGCAGTCGGATTACCATAATGCTCAACCTGTTGCAGCACCGGGTCCGGCAATCTTGAGATAAACGCATCGCCACATAACAGTAGCATTGGAAGCCTGTTTGTGTGTGCTAACGCAGCTGATGTGACAAGGTTCGTTGTGCCTGGTCCAGCTGAAGCCGTGCAGAACATGAATCTCTTACGTAAATGATATTTGGCATAGGCTGCAGCAGCAAAGCCCATGCCCTGTTCATTCTGACCTCGATAAAGCGGAAGTGTATCGCGATGCTCATATAGTGCCTCGCCCAAGCATGACACATTGCCGTGACCAAAAATTCCGAACCCACCTCCGCAGAGCAGCACTTCGTCACCGTCAATACTTATGTACTGGTTTGCAAGATACCGGATGATCGCCTGCGCCATAGTCAAACGGATTGTGCCAGTGGTGATTTCACTTTTTGTGGTCATGGTGTCCCTATTTCCTTCCGCCTGCAATTGTCGCCTTGTTCCGCCACAATTCGCGGTCCCATCAACTCGTCTATTGACGCCGTGGTATTTTTGAAGGATACCTATTTTGCAACCGGTTGCAACAAATCTTTTCTGGTAGATGTATTTTGACCCAACTGGAACTGCGCTGATGAGAGGTAACTACAAGTGAGAGATCTATGAGATTGCGCTGAACTATCCGCATTTTTCTCGCGATCAGATCTTAGGATTGCTCGGAGGGGTTACACCTACCTGTCCGCAGTAAGAGGGGCAAAAATAGCGTTTATATTGAGTGTAGAATGATTTTTTGGCCGTTCATATGTGAACACGTCGTTTGCGTGACTTCATGTTCTCCAGAGGTTCGGGCTTGAAGAAAGGCTGCAGGTTTTCAGATGAGAGGGCCTTACGTTCGATATAGTTTCAGTCTGGTCAATGATGTAGCAAATCACATTGAAACCGCTTTCAATTTTCCACACCCCTCCTCCGGCTTGAACATAAGTCCGCCACAGCAGCACGATGACACCAGTAGATTAGCAACATCGCTCTAAGCACAACAAAGGGATGAAACGTGGGAATTAGAATTGGTAATGCGCCCTGCTCATGGGGGGTAGAGTTCGCAGATGATGCACGTAATCCGAGCTGGGAAAACGTTCTCGATCAATGTGCCGCCGCGGGCTACAAGGGCATCGAACTAGGGCCGATTGGTTATATGCCAGAGGACCCGGCAGTGCTGAAGGATGCGCTTGTGAAGCGGGATCTGGAACTGGTTGGGGGTGTCGTTTTCCGGCCATTTCACGATCCGAAAGCATGGGAGGATGTCTGGGATGGCGCGAAGCGGACCTGCGAAGCCCTGAAGGCTCATGGTGCCGAGCATCTTGTGTTGATTGACTCGATTTCCCCACGGAGGGCGCCAACTGCCGGACGTGCGAGTGAAGCCGAGCAAATGGATCTGCAGGAGTGGACTGCATTCAAAGAGCGTATCATGACAGTTGCGCGTATGGGGGCCGAAGAATACGGCCTTACAGTCGGCATCCACGCGCATGCCGCAGGCTTTATGGACTTCGAGAGTGAGTTAGAGCGCCTCCTGGCTGAAACCGATCCCGAGTTACTAAAAATCTGTTTAGATACTGGCCACTCTACATATGCTGGCTTTGATCCGGTTGCATTCATGGACCGCCATATGGACCGCATTTCTTACATGCACTTCAAAGATACATCGGCATCAGTAAAGGCAGAGGTTATAACCAACAGGATTGGTTTTTACGACGCATGCGCTCAAGGGATTTTCTGTAACCTTGGTGAGGGCGAAGTGAATTTCCCAGCAGTGCTTGAAAAACTGCGTCAGGCAGGCTTTGAAGGTTGGTGTACGGTTGAGCAAGACTGCGACCCACAAGGTGACACATCTCCGATTGATGATGCTAAACACAATCGTAACTACCTGGAATCCATTGGCTTTCACTGAGGAAACATCATGACTAAATTAAACTGGGGTCTGATTGGAGGCGGCGAAGGAAGCCAGATTGGTCCTGCGCACCGTCTAGGTGCATCCGTTGACGGATTGTTTCAGCTGGCTGCAGGCGCTCTGGATGCAGATGCCGAAAAAGGGCGTGTATACGCACGGTCACTGGGTATCGCAGAAGACCGGGCTTACGGTGATTGGCAGGAAATGTTAGCTGCTGAGAAAACGCGCAGTGACAAAGTTGATCTTGTGACCATTGCAACACCAAACGCAACGCACTTTGAGATCACCAAGTCCTTCCTCGAGGGTGGCTTTCATGTGCTGTGCGAAAAGCCCATGACCATGACTATCGAAGAAGGCGAAGAGATCGTAAAGATCAGTCGCCGGACTGGCAAAAAGTGTGCAGTAAACTTTGGCTATTCAGGATTTTCTTTGGTTCGCCAGATGAGAGAAATGATTGCCGCAGGTGAACTGGGTGAAGTCCGCCTTGTAAAAGCAGAGTTCGCGCATGGTTTCCACGCCGACGCAGCTGATGCCGATAATCCACGCGTTCGCTGGCGCTACGACCCTGCTGCTGCTGGCGTTTCTGCTGTACTAGCTGATGCTGGCATCCATGCACTACATATGGCCTGCTTTGTCACCGGACAGGAAGTATCGACTGTCTCAGCTGACTTTGCATCGACCATTGCTAGCCGTGACTTGGAAGATGATGCAATGATCAACTTCCGAATGGATGGCGGTGCAGTTGGGCGTCTCTGGACATCAGCAGTTGCCGTTGGACGTATGCATGGCTTGAGCCTGCAGGTGTTTGGTGAAAAAGGTGGATTGTCCTGGCAACAGGAACATCCGAACCAATTGCATTACACGCCACTAAATGGGCGCACCCAGATCATCGAGCGCGGCGCTGCTGACCTATACAATGCAGCCCAAAAAGCATCACGCGTCACGATTGGCCACTCAGAAGGCATGCCCCTGGCCTTTGCTAACATCTATTGCGACCTTGCAGAGATGATCCATGCGGACAAAGCTGCTGGATCTTCTGACGGAGCAGCATTCCTATTCCCAAGTTCTGAAGATGGCTTGCGGTCTATGGCAAGTGTTTATGCGGCAGTAAAATCAGCGCACGCATCTGGTGCATGGCAAGACGCTGTCCCTGCTCTACTGAAGTAACACTTTAAAAAAGGGGCCGTATAACTTACTGGCCCCTTTTTTGTAGGGGCCCCTGGTATTTGCCAGCAACTAAGTGACCTTTTGTAAAAGAGTTCCGCGCTCAACCACACGGCATGGAAACATCCGTGTTTCAGGGATCCGGTCTGGATCATCCAGACAGTCAACAAGCAACTCAACAGAGGATGAGATGATTTCCTGAACGGGCTGATGAATGGTTGTCAGGTTGATATTTGCCCAACCTGCCATTTCCATGTTGTTGAAGCCAATAAAGCCTATTTCCTCAGGCACTTTGAGACCAGCGGTCTGCGCAGCACTCAAAGCCCCAATAGTAAGCACGTCATCGCCGCAGAAATATGCCTCGGCGTGATCTTGTATCAGGATGCTCTGCATCGCCTTTCTGCCAGCGCCATAAGAGTAATCCTCCGCGAAATTGACGGAAAATTTTATATTTGGATACTCAGAGAGAACCCGCTTAAAGCCAATGAGGCGATCCTGGGTAGATGTCGCATTTTCAGGCCCACCCAGAAACCCAATATGCTTAAAGCCTTTAGATACCAAGAGCTGTGCAGCCAGCTCGCCCGCATAACGGTTATCAATACCTACGGTGTGTACAGTAGGTGTCGCGCTGCATCGCCCAAAGGAATGCACAACCGGAATTTTGGCATGCCGGAATGATTCAGCAAAATCAGGGGGTAGAGTGGAAGAAGCTACAATCACCCCATCAACGCTATATTGCAGAAGCATATCGAGTGACTTGGCCGGATCGACTTCACCTGAAAGGTTCACGAGAAGAGGTCGGAGCCCTTTTTCCTGCAAAGATTGAGTAAACAGATCAAAGACCTGCAGAAAAACCGGGTTATGGAAATTGTTGGAGACCAGGCCAATCAGCTTTGTCCGCCGCGTTGTTAAGCTGGAGGCTAGGACATTAGGCCGGTAGCCCAATTCGTGCGCTGCTTTTTCGACTTTTCGGCGAGTTTTTGCGGAAACACTTGCACCTTCCGTAAAGGAGCGTGACACAGCGGAAGCAGAGACTCCTGCACGCAATGCAACATCTTTTAGCGTAACAGCCATCCTCTGCCTTTTCGTTTTTGCGCATCTAGAACTTATAAATCAACCCGCCCATCAATGATGGCCCAAGTAAAAAAACACAATTAAATTCTGGTGTTATTACTTGGTTATCCCTTCGAAACTGGGAGCAGACCTCCCAGCCTCAAAGTTTTACATATCATCAGGCCGCAACTCGCTTTTGCCGATAAGTATCTGCGACTACGGCGGCAACAATCAAAACACCCTTGACGATATTGATGTAATAAACATCGATACCCAAGAAGGTGAAACCTGAAGTCAGCGTACCCAGAATGAGCACACCAATGATGGTGCCCATAATGCGGCCCCGACCGCCGAAGAGAGAAGTCCCACCAATCACAACTGCCGAGATTGCATCCAGTTCCAACATCAGGCCAGTGCCCGATTGAGCCGTCATTGCGCGCGAGGTCTGAACGATCGAGGCGATGCCATAGAGTGCGCCAGCCATGGTGTACACTAGGATTTTGTGCCTTTTGACGGCAATGCCTGCAACACGGGCTGCATCTTCATTTGAGCCGATTGCATAGGTACGGCGCCCATAAACCGTATATTTCAAAAGCACATGGAAGACGCCAGCCACAATCAAGAATGTTACAACGGGCCAGGCTCCGGAACCAAAGATGGCAAAATCCTCAGTCAGGAAGCTCACCTGCTTGCCACTTGTATACCAACGCGCCAAGCCACGCGCTGCGACAAGCATCCCAAGGGTCGCGATAAACGGCGGAATTGCGGTTAGAGCAATTACGCTCCCATTGACAAAACCAAGCAGCGCTCCCACAGCAATGCCTGCGAGTACCGGAAAGATGATCGGCAGATCTGTAAGCGCTGGATAGACAGCCCGGGCATACTCTGAACTTTGCGCCAGAGAGGCAGCTACGATACCGGCGAAACCAAGAATGGAGCCACCGGAAAGATCTATGCCTGCCATGATGATAATCTGACCAACGCCAATCGCAAGAATGCCAATGATTGCCATCTGCAGGATCATGATGAACAGACGTTGACCGTTGAAGATGAAAGTCTGCTCAACGACAAACCAGCCCAAAACTTCAAAAATTGCGGCGATTCCGACGAGGACCAGAAGAATACCCGTGTCCTTTGGAAGTCGCTGAAGGAGGGACTTTTGCGTTTCGGCTGAGCCTAATGTTGATGATGAATTAATCAAGATGGCCTCCGAACTATGCCTTACGAGCCTGCCGACGCTGGTCAGCGATAACGGCAGCAACGATGATCATGCCCTTGGCGATTTCCTGATAATAAAAATCGATCCGCAGGAAGGTGAAACCTGATGTGATAACGCCGAGAATGAAGACGCCGATAACGGTCCCCGAAATCTTCCCTTTGCCGCCGAACAATGACGTTCCGCCAATGACAGCTGCGGAGATTGCATCCAACTCGTACATGAAGCCCATGCCAGGCTGGCCCATTGTCGCTCGCGCGCTCATGACGATGCCAGCAAGACCAGCAAGACCACCCGCAATCGCATACACAAGAACCTTATGGCGGTTCACTTTGATGCCGACTATTCGGGCCGCCTCTTCGTTGGAGCCGATCGCATAAGTCCGGCGTCCATAAACCGTGTGCTTCAAAAGAACGTGGAAGAGCAGAGCAACTCCGAGAAAGATCAGAACTGGATTAATGCCTTGACCAATCGCCGTATATTGCTCGGTCAGACCAAAGATTGGCTGACCTTCTGCATACAGCACGGCAAGCCCGCGAGCTGCAACAAGCATTCCCAATGTAGGAATGAACGGGGGAACTCCGGTATAGGCGGTAATGGCTCCGTTGATACTTCCTGCCAGCAACCCAACCCCGATACCAACCAACAGAGGAACAATAACGGGTAGGTCTACAATGCCGGGATAGAAGATGGAAAAACCGCCCGACGCTTGCGCGAAGCTCGCTGCCACCATGGCAGAGAGCGCCGCCACAGACCCGCCCGACAAGTCGATGCCAGAGGTAATGATGACCTGCGTTACACCAACAGCAATGATGCCGATGATAGATACCTGAAGAACAATGATAACGAGACGCTTGGAGTTGGCCAGAAAGCTTTGCCCAATGAAAATCCAGCCCAGGATCTCAAAAAGCGCAGCAATTCCAACCAAGACCATCAGAATGCTCGCCTCCTGAGGAAGCTTTCGGATTGCAGTAGTGTTCATCTACGTGCTCCCAATTAAATGTAGCTGGCGTTTTCATGCACGCCAGTTTTCACACCTGTAATGAGGGAGACAATTTCGTTGCCATCCGTTTTGTCTGCGTCTACGACACCAACAATTTCACCGCGCCGGAACACGAAAATTCGGTCTACAAGGTTAAACACCTGACGTAGGTTATGGCTGATCAGGATCAGCGGAATGCCTTGCTTCTTTAAGCGACGAATGATGTTCTCCACCTGCGTGGTTTCCTGAACCCCAAGCGCTGCGGTTGGCTCATCCATGATGATGAGTTTGGAGGCAAAGGCTGCAGAGCGTGAGATAGCAACGCACTGGCGCTGACCGCCGGACATGTTACCGATTGCATTGCGCAAATTAGGGATTTTTACAGCAGTCTTCTCAAGCCCCTCTTTGGCTTTCGCCAGCATTTTCTTTTCATTCAGAAAACTGAAAGGCCCGAGATTGAAATAGACTTCTTCACGTCCAAGGAAGATGTTGGCTGGAACATCCAGATCATTGGCGAGTGCCAGATTCTGAAATACAGCCTCAATACCTGCTTCCCGAGCATCGAGAGGACTTTTGAAGCTGACCTCTTTTCCGTCGAAGAACATCTGACCAGAAGAGGGTTGCTCGACGCCAGTGATCTGGCGAACAAAGGTGGACTTCCCTGCCCCGTTATCACCAACGATTGCGATGTGTTCGCCTTCACGGAGCTCAAAGTCTGCACCTTTCAGAGCTTGCACTCCACCATAGTTTTTGCAAAGACCTTGCGTTCGCAGGACGATCTTTCTCGCATCATTCATTGTTCTTTTCCTCATCAGGGCTGAGATAAAATCGGCCAAACCGACATCACGGCCAATAGAATATGAGTTGCAAAGCGAGCAGCGCTCCGCGCAGATACACGGAGCGCCCTTACTGAAAGCCTGTTATTGGCTCATGTAGGATTTGAGATTGTCCTGAGTGACCAGCTCGAACGGAATATTGATCCAGTTTGGCAGAGCTTCGCCGTTCATGGCTTTCACAGCAGCATCAACAGAGCCAGTTGCCTGCCCCTTCGCATTCTGGAAAACGGTGACATCCAGCTCGTTCTTGCCCAAAGAAGCAAGAGCGTCATCTGTTGCATCAACACCAGCAACCAGCACATCATCCATACTCACGCCAGCAGCTTTGAGAGCCTGCACCGCGCCAAGAGCCATCTCGTCGTTGTTGGCAAATACGATATCGAATTCGAGACCAGAGCTGAGCCAGTTCGAAACAACATTGTTTGCTTCTGTGCGCTGCCATTTGGCTTCCTGTTCCGCAACAAGCTCGATGCCGTTACACATGGAAAGCTTCAGGACTTCGCGTACGTCTTCAGAGCGGGTAACGGCAGCTTCGTTTGAAAGAATCCCCATCAACATGACCGCCTTACCAGTGCCAGCTGCCTGCTTACACACTTCAAAAGCTTCCAACGTGCCGGACCAGGTTTCATCAGACCCCACAAAGGCAGCCTTTTCACCCAGCGCATCCAGATCTGCAGGGCGACGATTCACGTAGATCAACGGAATGTCCGCTGCTTCTGCCATTTTGGTGATTTGAGGGGTCGCTGCCGCACTTACCGGCGCTACGATGATTGCAGCAACGTCAGAGGCAATAAAGTTCTGAATTTGGCTCAACTGCATGCCTACATCTTCTCGGGCATCTTCGATCTGAATTGAATGCCCGAGTTCTTCCGCACGACTTTTGGCAGCTTCTCGAAGAGCTGTCTGGAAATTATCATCAAAATTTGGACTTGAAAAACCGATAGTGTCAGCGTTTACGGCTGTTGCCATCATCGTGAACGCAGCGACTGCTGCCAGTAAACCAGTTTGTTTCATAGTTTCCTCCCATTTGTGTTAGCAACCGATTGCAAGATTTAATGAAGCGAATTTGGGAGCTATTTCAACACCAAAACCCAAACAAACACTAATATCATTAAATCTTTTCTGTCGATCACTACGGGATTAAACTAACCCAACAATTACCAATATTGCAACCGCTTGCATTAAATTTACTGTTTTGATGATATGAGGTAGCCGTTCGCGGCCTCAAACAAAGAGATCAACATCAGCTCGGAAGACAGCAAAACAGCCACGATGCGTACATCAAGCAGGCAACACCGTAATTGAATGGCAAGAAAGGACGCTCACACCGATTGGTTGAACGTGCACGTACGAGAAGACGGCCTGTTTGTTTTTGACCGCTCCAGTTACACTGCATTTGAACCCTCACCATGACATAAGTTCGTAGTGAGGGGTGTTCTGATGATCGCAATCTCAAAGGGTGCCTTGTCGCCACCCAGTTAATCATTGAACAGCCAGATGGGGAGCGAGGCAGTCGTCAATGCGACTAAAACCATCATTCGCCCCCCTAAAAAACTGCCGATCCTTAGATAGCGCTGACTATTATGAAATTGACCTTTAAGGCAGACGGCGGGCACTTTGCTTTTGCAGTTCCTTCGTGAAAACGTCCGCGGCCATCCCTTCATTCAACGCGCGTTTCAATAGCATTTGTTGAGTTTCAGGAGCTAACCCGCCGACTGGTGGGTCCAAATCCAGATTGGTTGGGAACGAGTACCCTTCTCCGCAGGATGCTATTGCTGCGTCAAGATGTTTGCCTGATAGCACCCCTTGCTCAGTCAGATGCTTCAGGGCCGGAAAAACCTTAGAACACATAGCACTACGATCAACACTTTCCATTGCGCGGCCAAACGCAGATGAGACCTGAAGCAAGTTCACCATACGGTGAATATCTGTCGTCGTGTTTGCACCAGCTGCATGGAACAATGCAGGATTGAAGAAAACCGCATCTCCCTTTTCGAGTGGAAGCTGCACATAGTTAGCCTCGAAATACTCCCGGAAATCGTCTCGCCTCCACGCCACATAACCTGGCAGGTATTTTTGTGAAAACGGCAGCAACTTTGTAGGTCCGCTTTCAAGGGGCATATCGCAGTGAGCAATCGCGCCCTGCAAGGTCATGTAGGGGGACAGATGATGGACATGAGCCGGATAATCCTCGCAGACCTCGGCAGTCTGAAAGCCCAGATGATAATCTCTGTGTGCTTGCTGTGCTGCCCCTCCCGGATGGACCAGATTGACCTGTGTCGTCATCTGATAGTTCGGCCCCAGCCAGCTCTCACAGACCGCGTCAATAAGCGGATTGGCAAAGTAACGAGCAAATACAGATGGATCTGCCAAGCATAGCTTCTGCAGGCTGTTCCAGATACGATCGTTCGCACCAGCAGCTGCAAAATGATCACCGCCATTGCCGGAAGACCTCTCAGCAGAAATAATGCTCTCAAATATCTGCGTAGCTTCGTCTATCGCTGCGATATTTTCTGCCGCTCCCTTAATCACCAGAACACCAGCTGTATTTTGCAAAACACTAGCCCACTCTGACAACGAGCTTCTGCGCTTGGATGTGTCTTCAAGCATATTTCGCAGGCTCGCTGCGCTGTAAATAGGGATATTGCTTTGCACATGGGTGGCGTTGGGAACTGTCTCAGCGGACAGCTCCTGCTCCACGAGTGCCTTGAACTCGTTTAAGTCACAGGCCGATTGCCTGTAAAATCCATCAATTTGTTTGCTACTGACCATCTTAGTCCCTCTCCTTGATGTATCAGGCCTTAAATAAGCAAAATGTTGAATTGCCAGCCATATGCATTTCCATCAAGAATCCATCAATGACGCATCGTTTCCCTGTTAAAGAAATCGCTCTTCAAGCTGGATTAAGTACAGCAACGGTTGACCGCGTACTTCACAGCCGCACAAACGTAAGTCTGCAGTCTGTCCGCAGAGTACAAAACGCGATTGCAGATTTGCACTTGCAGGAAAAGCAGCTGTCTGCACGCGGCAAGAAGCTCTTTATCGACTTTGTTGTCGAAGCTCCGGACCGCTTCTCCTCTGAGATACGGCGCGCTGTTGAAAGTGAAATTGGCAGATCAAACCCTGTCGTCATCCGGCCGCGTTTCATAATGCAAGAGCATATGCAAGAGGCTGAGGCCGTGAGTTACCTCAAACGCATTATGACTCACGGTAGTAATGGGGTTTGCCTGAAGCTGCGTGACACGCCAAAGCTCAGAGACATGATCAAAGCGCTCTCAGAAAGGAATATTCCTGTCCTCACGATGTTCACCGATATTCCGATTTCAGAACGACTGACATACGTTGGGATTGACAATGCAAAGGCGGGAAAGACTGCAGCTTACCTGATCTCAAAGACGCTGCATTCTGCTGGCGGAACTATATTGATGAGCCGCAGTCACGAGCATTTTAAAGGTGAAGAAACACGCGCACTCAGTTTTCGATCATGGCTCACACGTAATCGTCCAGACCTGAAATTTGTTGAAACCACAGGAGGTTCTGGAGTTGATCATAAAATTGAAAAAGACCTGGCCTCTATTCTTGAGAAAGAGCCGAACATATGTGCTGTGTACTCCATGGGCGGAGGAAACAGGGCAATTATTCAAATGCTTGAGCAGTATAAGATGTATCCAGACAGCTACATTGCACATGACCTTAATCAGGAAAACAAAGCATTGCTCAACGCGGGCAGAATTTCATTTGTACTCCATGACGAGATCACTCAGGATATCTCGGCTTCCTTTTTTCACATCAGTCGTGCAAACAACATAGCCTTGACGGAACCTTCAACTCCCAATGGCTCCGAAGTTCATATAATCGCACCTGAACTTTAAACGAGCTAAGCCCCGCTCACCCACGCAATGTGCCTTTCCGGGCATGCAGCCTGATTTTGCGTGTCCCAGCAGCCTATTTGGTTGTCAGCTTATTGGACGCTTTTTAGTTCTGAAATGCCAAGAATGCGGCGGTTAGCTGCTTCATCTGTTCTTGCATCCGCAAAGTCATCAAAGGCGCGCTCAGTGACGCGGATAATGTGGTCTTTTATGAACTGTGCCCCTTCTCTCGCCCCGTCCTCAGGATGCTTGAGGGCACATTCCCATTCCAGCACGGCCCATCCGTCAAAGTTGAGAGCGGCAAGCTTGGAGAAAATTGATTTGAAGTCCACCTGACCATCACCCAGAGAGCGAAAACGGCCTGCGCGATTCTCCCAACTCTGATAGCCGGAGTAAACGCCTTGCCTGGGCGATGCATTAAACTCGGCATCCTTAACGTGGAACATTCTTATGCGGTCAGCATAGACGTCAATGAAGCCGAGATAGTCCAGTTGCTGCAGCACAAAGTGGCTTGGGTCATACAAAATATTCGCGCGGGTGTGGCCTTTCACTTCAGCGAGGAACATCTCAAAGGTGACGCCGTCATGCAGATCCTCTCCCGGATGTATCTCATAGCACACGTCTACATTTGCTTTGTCAAAGGCATTGAGGATCGGCATCCAACGCTTACCGAGTTCTTCGAATGCAGTCTCAATGAGACCAACCGGGCGTTGTGGCCACGGGTAGACGTAAGGCCATGCTAACGCCCCCGAAAACGTGGCGTGAGACGTGAGCCCTAAATTTTGCGAGGCTTTAGCCGCCAGAAGCAATTGTGAGACTGCCCATTGCTGCCGCGCCTTAGGGTTGCCATGCACCTGAGGCGGCGCGAACCCGTCAAACATCACATCATAGGCGGGGTGAACTGCGATCAACTGGCCTTGCAGGTGGGTCGAAAGTTCGGTGATTACAACACCATGATCAGCTAGTGTCCCCTTCAACTCATCGCAGTAGGTTTTGCTTGTGGCCGCCTTTTCAAGGTCAATCAAACGCTCATCCCAACTGGGAATCTGCAGGCCTTTGTATCCCAGATCAGCAGCCCATTTGGCTATTGACCCAAGCGTGTTAAATGGGGCTGCATCTCCGACAAACTGCGCTAGAAAAAGCGCGGGACCTTTGAGCGTTTTCATCACATAATCTCCCAATATTCCAATGGCTTGTATGGATTAAATATGAGTGTCTTGTGGCGTTTGGCTGTTACAAGGCGCGCTGTTTTTCGCTAACAGGCGCTGTGCTTCGCCTTTCAATCAACTCCACTGGCAGAACTGTTCGGCGTGCAGCATCTTCGCTCTCGGCACGGTTTTCGACTTCTCCGGCAATGCGGCGTAGCAGTTTACCGGCGGCTTCCTGCCCAATGCGGAATCTGGGCTGGCGGATCGTTGTCAAAGACGGGATGAAACGTTCGGCAATTGCGATATCGTCAAAGCCTATGACGGAGACATCTGTGGGGACGGAAAACCCAAGCCGGTCAAGCTCTGATATGAACCCAAAAGCGATCTCGTCACTCATGCAGAACATAGCAGTTGGGCGCTCGTCCAGTGCGCACCATCTGTGTGCGGCCTGTACGCCTGCATCTAGCGAAAAGTCACCGTCAATCAGCCACTCTTCACGAAGTGGCAGAGCATATTCTGAAATAGCAGATTCAAACCCTTCCTGACGGGCGGCTGTAAGCCTGTTTTCTGCAGGGCCTCGCACCAAACCGATGGCTTCGTGGCCGAGTGTGTATAAATGGCTCACGGCCAACTGAGAGCCTTGGTGGTTGTCAACCCGCACCGATCCGAAGCGTGGGTCTGTGCCCCACTCACAGCAGTACACGACAGGTGGCAATTCTGAGGATACGGAACCGTCATTTAGGTTCGTGAGATCCAATGTGCCATCAAGCACCAGCAAACCATCCGCCTGATTCATCGAGAGGTAGTCATAGGCCTGTTCACGCCTAAAACTGGTTTGAAGTATGTCCACGACCAGCAAGCTTAAACCCTCTTTGGCGAGCACACTTTCAATGCCGGAAAGTATTGAAGAAAAAAACGGATTTCCCAGATTAGGAACAAGAGCAACGACCGCTCCTGCCTCCTTTTTCCTCAAATTTCGAGCAGTTTGATTGATACGATAACCGGTGACACGAACAGCAGCCATCACCTTTTCTCGAGTTGCTGTATTCACCTTCTCAGGCTTGCTAAGAGCTCTACTTACCGTAGCTGTAGAAACACCTGCAACAATGGCAACATCCTGCACTGTAACAACTTTTGAAGTCATACGTTGACCGATACTATTTATGGACAGTTACTGGCCAATAATTACTGTTGACTCAGCGCATTTTCACTGACTACGATATATATGTAATCGATTGCAGTCAAAATAAAACTATCATAAAGCTACTGTGATTGACGTCATGATCGGGTTGGGAGGCCTGATCATCATTCGAATTATTGGGAGGGTAATTCAATGCTTAAGGTCAAAGGATTTTTAACCGCGGCAACTATGCTCGCCGGTGCTTCTTCTGCTTATGCTGCTGATTTAGAAGTGACACATTGGTGGACTTCTGGTGGGGAAGCCGCTGCTGTGAAAGTGTTTGCTGATGCAGTCACAGGTGCCGGGCATAATTGGGTAGACAGCGCGATTGCAGGGGGCAGCAATGCTCGTCCGATCATCATAAGCCGTATTTCTGGTGGTGATCCAATGGGGGCGACCCAGCTTAACACAGGGCGTGATGCTGAAGACCTGATCAAAGCAGGCCTGATGACAGATCTTACTGAGATTGCCGAGAAAGAAGGTTGGGCTGATTTCATTCGCCCAGCAAAACTGCTTGAGAGCTGTACTTACGAAGGTCGCGTCTACTGCGTGCCGGTCAACATTCATTCATTCCAGTGGATGTGGTTGAACCGTGGCGTTTATGAAAACAATAATTTAGCTGTTCCGGCAAATTGGGAAGAGTTTATTGAGACTGCACCCAAACTGAAAGAAGCAGGGATTACGCCTCTGGCCGTTGGTGGTGAGGCCTGGCAGCTCACCGGCATGGCGAATGTCTTTCAGGTTGCACTAGGTAGCGTTGACCTTTACCGGCAAATTAAAGAGCAAAAGAGCGCTGAGGCGGCGGGCAGCCCTGAAATGCGAAAGGTCTTTGAAGCTGTTGCTGCCGCACGTGGATTAGTGGACAGTGGTTATGTTGGCCGCGCATGGAACGATGCAACAAACATGGTCATCACTGGTAAAGCTGGCGCGCAAATCATGGGTGACTGGGCTCAAGGGGAGTTTTCTTTGGCCGGGCAAACAGCTGGCAATGAGTATGATTGTCTGCCGGGTCTGGGCGCTAATCCTGTTCTTGATACCGGTGGGGACTCATTCTTCTTCCCGAAACCGAACGGAGACCAGCCTGAGATCGTTGCAGCTCAGTTGGAAATGGCTTCCTTGCTGGTTTCCAAGCAGGTCCAGGTCGATTTCAACCTTCGAAAAGGTTCTCTTCCAATCCGTGGCGACATCAATCTTGATGATGCAAATGCTTGCATGAAGAAGGGTATCTCCATTCTGGCAAATCCGGAAAATATTTTGCCCGGATCTGAGCAGGCTTTTTCTTCTGACACACAAGGTCAAATTGAAGATTTGTGGGTGGAGTTCTTCAGCTCGCCGGAAATGAGTGTCGATGAAGCGCAAACTCGCTTTGTCGAAATCATTGAGTATGCCGATTAATGGCACCTCTCCTTTAAAAACAGTTGGAGGGTCGGTCTTCAGGATCGGCCCACCTGACTTGCGTCGGAGATGTGTGAATGTCCATCGCCAAACGGCCAAACCCTTTATTTAGAAACCTTAATGCCAAGATTGCTGCATTGCCGATGATTGCCACGACACTTGTGGTTTTCCTTGGCTGCTCAATCTGGACAGTCATCTATTCCTTTTCCAAGTCCCGTGCCCTGCCAGTCAACGAGTTTGTCGGATTTGCACAATATGAGCGATTGTTCCGTACCTCTCGCTGGTTGATCTCGCTGGAAAACATCGTGATTTACGGAGTTCTTTCGCTCCTGATCTCATTTGTCATCGGGTTTATTCTCGCTGCTCTGATCGACCAGAAAATACGTTTTGAAGATACATTTCGGACGATCTACCTCTATCCCTTTGCTCTCTCATTCATTGTTACCGGCATTGTCTGGCAGTGGATTTTGAACCCCAGTCTGGGCATTCAGGAGACTGTACGATCATGGGGTTTTGAAAACTTCACCTTTGACCTGATCGCCAACCGGGGCACGGTGCTTTATGCCTTGCTGATTGCTGGCATCTGGCAAGGAACTGGGTTCGTCATGGTGTTGATGTTGGCTGGTATTCGCGGCGTTGACCGGGAGATCTGGAACGCTGCAAGAATTGATGGAATCCCGGTTTGGAAGACATACCTGTTTGTGATCGTTCCCATGATGCGCGGTGTTATGGTCACCACTCTTGTAATTGTCGCAGCTGGCATCGTTAAGCTTTACGATCTCGTCGTTGCGATGACACAGGGTGGTCCAGGCATCGCATCAGAGGTGCCCGCCAAATACGTTTATGATTTCATGTTCGCCAGAGCCAATGTTGGGCAAGCACTCGCCGCCTCTACAGTCATGCTCACAACTGTCCTCATCATCTTGATTCCGTGGGTTTATCTCGAATACGGCAAGAAGAAAGCACAGAGGTAGAGGGGCTGATATGACTGTTGAATCCTACGAAATTACTCGAGCAAAGCCCAGTAAGAGCTCCGCAAAGGAACCATCCGGCGCAAAACCACTTCGCCGCATCAACCCAACACGAATAATGCTCTACTCGGTTCTGTTGGTAGCCGCTGTATATTACTTGCTACCACTCTATGTGATGATGATGACAAGCCTTAAAGGTCTTCCAGAAATACGTCTTGGCAACATCTTTGCTCCGCCAATGGAAGTTACATTTGCTCCCTGGGCTAAGGCTTGGGATACCGCCTGCACGGGTCTATATTGTGAAGGGCTGAAAGTTGGATTCTGGAATTCCGTAAGGATCACCATCCCAAGCGTTATTATGTCCATCACCATTGCCTCTGTGAATGGTTACGCCCTTTCCAATTGGAAATTTAAGGGCTCTGAAGTGTTCTTTACCATTCTCATCTTCGGTAGTTTTATTCCTTACCAAGTGATGCTTTATCCGCTTGTGATTGTTACCCGAGAGCTGGGCATATTCGGGTCTCTTCAAGGCGTGATCTTCATTCACACCATCTTTGGAATGCCAATTCTGACACTCTTGTTCCGCAACTACTTCGCAGCTTTACCTGAGGAGTTGTTTAAAGCTGCTCGTGTGGATGGCGCTGGGTTCTGGGGCATCTTCCTGAAGGTGCTGGTGCCAATGTCTGCTCCGATCTTTGTCGTTGCGGTGATTTTGCAAGTCACTGGAATCTGGAATGATTTCCTATTTGGCGTCATCTTTGCGGGGGTCAAAAACTTCCCCATGACTGTTCAGCTCAACAACATCGTCAACACCACACAAGGTGTGAAGGAATACAACGTCAACATGGCTGCAACCTTGCTGACAGGCGCAGTACCATTGGCTGTTTATTTCTTCTCTGGGCGCTTTTTTGTGCGCGGCGTCGCGGCCGGTGCTGTGAAAGGATAATACAGTGAACTCAATCAGCATTCGCGATCTGTCGCTAAAATTTGGTGAAGCTACCGTTCTCGACCAACTCAACTTGGATGTCGCTGAAGGAGAGTTCCTTGTTCTGCTGGGGGCATCAGGATGCGGGAAATCTACCCTGCTGAATTGCATTGCAGGATTGCTGGATCTCTCCGAAGGCCAAATCATCATAAACGGCACAAACGTTACATGGGCTGAGCCGAAAGACAGAGGCATCGGCATGGTGTTTCAATCCTATGCGCTCTACCCGCAAATGACGGTGCGTGGAAACCTGACGTTTGGCTTAAAGAATGCCAAGGTGCCTCGTGAGGATATCGAGCACCGGGTAAACCGCGCAGCCCAAATGCTCCAGATCGAGCCCTTGCTAAACCGCAAGCCGGGGCAACTTTCCGGCGGTCAACGCCAACGTGTTGCCATTGGGCGCGCTCTTGTTCGTGATGTGGATGTCTTTTTGTTTGACGAGCCTCTTTCCAATCTGGACGCGAAGCTGCGTGCGGAGTTGCGTGTGGAGCTGAAGCGTTTGCATCAAAAACTACGCAACACCATGATTTATGTAACGCATGATCAGGTGGAAGCGATGACACTAGCAGACCGCATTGCGATTATGCGCGACGGCGTCATTCAACAGCTCGCAGACCCGTTTACCATCTACAATCAACCGGTAAACAAGTACGTGGCGAGCTTTATCGGCTCCCCGGCCATGAACTTCCTTGATGGTGCATATGGCATTGATGAACAGCCTAGTTTCACATCAAATAACCTGGATATTGCGCTAGGCCGCTACAACTTCAAAACCAGAGCAGAAGACAACAGACCAATTTATCTTGGCATCCGTCCAGAGCATGTTCACGTGGGGAATGCAGCTCAGGAGCAACCATTTAACTCCGACATATCAGTCGAAGTTGTGGAGCCAATGGGATCAGATACGCTGGTGTGGACCTCGCTGGACAATCAACCCTTCCATTTCCGTATGGACGGACAAGCCACTGTCAATGTGGGTGACCGCCTGCCTATCGGTTTTGACCCGGTTAAAGCCTCTTTGTTTGACAAGACATCTGAATTACGTCTCTAAACGCAGGAAATTGATCACAATGGATTTTTCCCTTCAGCTTTATAGTGCACGCAATGCTCAGCCATTGACTGAGGTTTTGAGCGGTCTGGCCAAGATGGGCTACACCCAAGTAGAAGGCTTTGGCGGGGTCTATGAAGATCCCAATGCTTTGCGACAGATGCTGGATGCCAATGGCCTTTCCATGCCCTCCGGCCATTTTGGAATTGATGAACTAGAAGCAGATACAGCACGCTATATTGAACTGGCAAAATATCTTGGAATAACGCACATTTTCGCGCCTTTCCTCGCCCCATCAGAGCGCCCTCAAACTGAAGCTGACTGGATCTCATTTGCTCACCGCCTCGCGCAGGTCGGCACAAAAGTGCAGGCTGCAGGCCTAAGCTTTGGGTGGCACAATCATGATTTTGAATTCCAATGTGAGTACAACGGGCGTACACCTATGGAAATCATCCTCACTGAAGCGCCAGAGATCGATTGGGAAGCCGACATTGCGTGGATCATCCGAGGTGGTCACGATCCAATTTCATGGATTGAGCGCTATGGCAGCCGCATTACAGCTGTTCATGTCAAAGACATTGCTGCCACTGGCGAATGTGCCGATGAAGATGGCTGGGCAGACGTTGGTTTCGGCATTGTACAGTGGGGCCAAATCCTCTCAGACTTACAAGAGAAAAGCCGTGCTTGTGTTTATGTCATGGAACACGACAACCCGAGTGACTTTGCCCGCTTTGCGCAACGCTCTTTGAACTCACTCAAAATGCTGGAAGGTGTTTGATGTTAGAAAAGCTTGGTATTGGCATTATTGGGTGCGGCAATATATCGGAAACCTACCTTACACTTGGCCCGCTGTTTCGTGGATTGGACCTAAAGGCAGTTGCAGACATCAATATGGATGCCGCACATGCTAGAGCGGCGGAATTCGGAGTGTTGGCCTATACCGTTGAGGAGCTATTGGCTGCCGACGATATCGATATAGTCGTCAATCTTACTATTCCAGCAGCGCATTACGACATAAGTCGCCGCATCCTCGAAGCTGGCAAGCACGTTTACTCAGAAAAACCGTTTGTTCTTTCTTTGAAAGAGGGGCAAGCCCTGCTTGAACTTGCTGAGCAAAAAGGGCTTCGTATTGGCTCTGCGCCAGATACATTTCTTGGCGGATCTCATCAGCAATGCCGTAGCCTTATCGATAGTGGAGCGATTGGTAAAGTTGGGAGCGGAACATGTCATGTCATGAGCCGTGGTATGGAGCATTGGCACCCAAATCCTGCATTCTTCTTCAAAGATGGTGGCGGGCCAATTCTTGATCTCGGTCCGTATTACCTCACGAACCTTGTACAGTTGCTTGGGCCAATAAAAACCGTTTCAGCTTTAACGTCTATTCCGTCTCCCAAGCGAACAATCACTTCTGAACAGCGTTACGGAGAGACGATTTCCGTTGAAACAGAGACCACTGTTCATGCTCTGCTCGAGTTCCATAGTGGTGCTGTGATTACTTTTGGAGCTAGTTGGGATGTGAAGGATCATAACCATAACCACATGGAGCTATACGGCGAAACTGGCACACTGTATGGGCCTGATCCAAACTTCTTTGGTGGAGCGGTACGCATTGCAGATGAAAATGGGGTACCGGTAGATCTACCAGCTTGGCAGCATCCGTTTGGAGAACCTAATCAGCAACACGATAGTATGGGCGCCTTGGCAAATTACCGAGCTGCTGGCCTCTCCGATATGGCAATGGGTATATTGGAAGGCCGCGCACATCGCTGCAACCACGCCCTTGCACTCCATGTTGCAGACGTCATGTTCTCCATTCTAACCTCTGGCCGCGAGCGAAGGTTCGTGGAATTAGAAACCACCTGCACCCGTCCCGATGCGTTTTTGAAAGAACATGCGGCGCAGATGTTGCTGAGCTCATCACAAGACTTGGTTGCTGATTGAGTTTTGTGCTTGCCGCCCTCAAACCACTTATCCCCCATACGGATTGCGGAGGGAAACAGCAGTCAAATCTGAGGTGGGGGATAGATTATTTCTATCCCCTTTCGCGGCTTGAGCGCTGAGCTGGATATTTGCCCGAGTTATCCTGCAGAACACGGTCTATCGTTGCTGTGTTGGTAGAGTTACTTTCGCGAGCCATATAGACATAGCAACGCAAGCTCAGCGCTGGTAACGCAAACGAACGCACGTAGGAACGTAATGCCGCCGCTGCCAGTCGCAACTCAGGTGGTCAGCGCCGTTTTATGCGAGCCGGCATCCGTCGTTTATCCTTTGCATTGGTCGCGCAGGAGTTTGGCTTCACCATCAAGGAAATTTCAGTTCAGCTTGGCACGCTTCCACCGGGCCGTGCTCCAAACAAAGCCGACTGGCAACGCCTAAGCCAACAGTTCAAAGTGCATCTGAATGAGCGTATCGCCCGCATGGAGCGATTGAGATCGCAGCTGGAAGGCTGTATGGGATGCGGCTGCCTGTCTCTTGACAAATGCGAGCTCTACAACGCCGGCGACGCCGCCTCCAGCTACGGCCGCGGCCCCCGCTTCGTCTATGGCGACAAGTCATTCAGAAAGGGCGGCTAGGCTGCACTTATCCGTGTTGTGATGATTTCAAAATCTGGGCAACAAAAAACCCGCCATCTCATTGAGATAGCGGGTTTAATATTTGGTTGCGGGGGTAAGATTTGAACTTACGACCTTCAGGTTATGAGTCTCTAATGTAGCAAAATATACAATAATAATTTTCGATAACTTAGTCTTCAGGTCAATAAATATCTATGCAACACACACTAATTGCAGAGACACAACACAATACCAAACGATTTACAGTGAAAGTAAATAATAATACAGATATTGACGTATTGTTGACGCCTATCATCGCACGCAATTCACAGTAAATTGTTCATATCTTTCACAATTTCTGAAAGGTTTGCTATGACAACATCAGTGATTAACTGTCCTTTTTCTACACTAGCTGTTGTTGGATTTCCCACAATACCACTCCCACCTGAGATCCGTTTCATCGACCGAATATAGTCGACCGAGTTTCCACCGACCAAGCCTGCGTCATAACGCTCTCCAACCTCAACAAACTGTAATCCATGCGGCATGCGGTCCAGTTTCACTTTTTGTGGCTGCGCCAGAAGCATTACAGAGGTTTCGAATTCGCATGCATGCCCAGTTCCAAGCTTCCCGGAGTCTGAGATTGCAGCCAACTGTTCGGAGGCAGCGCGCCACCAAGCTGTAAACATAATACGGGCATTGTTCCCGTATCGTGCTCCCAATTTTTCTGCAATTACTTTCCCAATTGCATTATTACCGCCGTGTGAATTGAGAATAAGGATATTTTTGAAGCCGTGATGAAGAACCGATTCAAGAATACCGAGTACATAATTCATGAAAGTTTCATGAGTAACAGTAAGGGATCCAGGAAAGTCCATATGATGCTCGGAACAGCCAACTTTAACAGACGGTAGAGTTAATACTGCTTCGCCTAGACATTTATTAAGTTCACCTAAAAAGAATTCGCCAATATCTGCATCTACGGATAGCGGCAAATGAGGACCATGTTGTTCAATTGCTGCAACATTCAAAACAACCGGCGTTTCACGGTCAATCTTGCCCAGATCTTCAGTGGTCAGATCTTCCCAAATCACGGCATTCTCCCAAATAAATCAATTCAGCATACAAACCACAAAGGTCTAGTTATGCACCGCCCACATCTCAATTTCGACTTTGAATGTAGAGAGTAATCCTGCTTGAACTGCCGTCCTCACAGGTCGTGGCTCTGGCATATAATCTTGGTAAACGACGTTAAATCGCTCCCACTCTTCCAAGTCAGTCAAGAATACATTGACTTTGAAGACATCGCCTAGATCACAGTCGACTGTTTGAAGTTGCTTCAGGCAGTTGTCGAGTGTGACGCGTGTTTGTTCTTCAATCGTTTCACCGATCACGTTGCCTTCATCATCAAGAGGCGCCTGACCTGAAATCAGAGCAATTTTGTCTGCTTTGACGATTAAGACCGGTGAGTATGGGCCAGCTGTCACATGTTGGCTTGCCTCTGAGGGAAGATGTTTTCCGATTTCCATGTGAATTTACCTCCACTTATGTGTTTACGCTCAGTATCATTTTGTCGAGAAATTCCCGGCTTGCAGCCTCAGCTTTCTCAGGGTTATTTTGTTCTACGGGCTCAGCAATGGTCTCTAAAGAGCGAACCATGTTGTTTCTGATGACTAAACTTACGCGTGTTTTGGGCCGTTCACCGCCAAAGCGGACGTCCTCACGTGCCTTAATGATTAAATCGAAGATATGTAGGAGGAAGCCATTTTCGGTGATCTCGTAAAGAAGACGAAAGAATTGATAAACGCTCTCTTTGTAGTCGAGCCAATCTTCAGGATTAGAAACACGTTCTAACCGTTTACGCAGCTCCTGCTTATGATCTGAAGTGGCATATCGGGCAGCAGTGGCAATAACCCAGGGTTCAAATGCCGCTCTGGCTTCGACGTGTTCTGCCAAGTTACCCTTAGTAATATCTACTCCGTGATCAAACGTTTCGACAGCACTATCTAGGTGATCGGAAACGAAGGTTCCGCTTCCAATCTTTCGAAAGATCAGACCTTTCTCTTCAAGGTTCTGCAGGACACGTTGTACCGCACCTCGACTGACACCAAACTGATCAGCAAATGCACGCTCTGTTGGCAGGCGTTGCCCTGGATTAAGATCGCCGTTTCTCAACGCACTCAGCAAGTGAGTATGGAGATCTGTTGAGTGTGCGTCCTGTTTCATAACTCTCGTATTTCCCCAAATAAGCAAAACTTTATGAGGCCCTAATATACCCGACTCTCTTTAGGCGCACCATTTTGATAGCAATAGATCGAACAATCAACCAAAATAGCACCAATTCAATCCAATTTTCGATATATCACCACAATTTTGCTGAGTACAGACGCTGTAATACGTAATTCATTTTCGTTGACTTATAGATATTTCAGTCCAATATAGATCCAATAAGATCCAATTATGATGCGAATCTAGCTCGTGATTGGTCCAACATAGACGTTATGCGCGTTTCATTGGTGGGAGATTTATATGCGCAGCTTTTGTGGGCAAGCCTCTCGGATTATCGACACTGTACTGAACAAGATTATAATTGCGATGTTCGCCGTTTTACTCTTCGACGTATGGTTCGCAGTCCTGGATCGTTACATCTTCAAGTGGCAAGTCATCTGGGTGGAAGAAGCAGCACGCTACCTAATGGTGTGGACCATGCTATTAGCGATTGCGACGGCTATGTACCGGAGACAACACGTCTTCATCTCGTTTATCTACGAAAAAGCACCAGAAAGGCAGCGCCTGCTGCTTGCAGCATTCATTGATCTTGTGAGCATCACCGTCTTTTTTAGTATTGCTCTTCTGTCTATCAGTTTCGCTTTTAAGGCTCTCGGTACACGTACCTCAATTTTTGGAATGCCTCTGACTGTTCCTCATGCTGCGGTCGGTGTGTCCTTCTTCCTCACCGCAGTTCAGCTTTCTCTCGTGTTTATCCGTGATTTCGGCAAACTTCCCGTTCAAATATTGGAAGTGGATGTTTCCAACAGAGCAAATCAGGAGGCAGACCAGTGATCGTTGCACTATTATTTGTTGTTAGCTTGCTGATTGGCTTGCCAATTGGGGTCGCAATTGGGGTTGCTACTTTTGCCGGTTACATCGCTCTTGGTGGTGGGATCGTTGATAATAACTTCCTCGTCATGATCCCAAGCAAAATTTTCTCGGCCTTAAACAGTTTTGCTTTTTTGGCCATGCCGTTCTTCATTTTGGCCGGCGAAATCATGAACAAAACTGGGATTACAGACCGAATTCTTCTGTTTGCTAAGGCGCTTGTCGGGCACTGGCGTGGAGGTTTGGCACATACAAATATGCTCGCCTCATTGTTGTTTGCCGGTGTCTCGGGTTCCGCTACAGCAGACGCGGCTGCATTTGGCAGAACTCTTGTTCCTGCTATGGTACGCAACGGTTATATTCGGTCCTATGCCTGTGCAATTACAGCAGCTGGCTCTATCGTAGGGCCAACTGTCCCACCCTCCAGTTTAATGGTGCTTTACGGTTCCATTATGGGGGTTTCTATTGCGGGCTTGTTTGCCTCAGGGATCCTTCCTGGTGTTGTTATTACACTGCTGTGCATGGCAATGATAACTCTCACAGCCAGAGCCAAAAATCTTCCTCGCGAAGATGTCCTCCTTAGTCGGCGCATTGTTTGGGCTGCTTTCAAAAAAGCGTTTCTGGCTCTTCTGATGCCCGGTATCATTCTTGGCGGCATTTTGGGCGGTATTGTTACGCCCACAGAAGCCGCCGCTATCGCTGTTGGCTATGCTCTTTTCATCGGCATGTTCGTTTACAAAAATCTAAAGCTTTCAGACCTACCCGAGATTTTGGCTAGAACTGCTCGCATCAACGGCGTTGTATTTCTTATCGTAGCGATTGCATCAGCACTTGGCTGGTGGCTTGGGTTTGAGCGCATTCCACAGAATCTCTCCAAAGGTTTGCTTGCCCTCAGCGACAACAAAGACCTCATTTTGTTGATGTTGATTGGAATCCTGCTTGCCTTCGGCATGGTCATGGATATTGCCGCCGTGCTTATCATCATGGGTCCTGTCCTTTTGCCAATAATGGCTCAAATTGGTCTAGATCCCATTCATGCAGGTATTATCGTCGTCCTTGCTCTGAATATTTCTCTTATGACCCCACCAATTGGCGCATGCCTCTTCGTACTTTCGTCTGTAACCGGCGAGAGGATTGGTGGGATCATGAAAGATCTCTGGCCCTTCCTTTTGCTGGAAGTAGCCATACTACTGGGTTTTGCATTCTTGCCGGATGTAGCCCTCTTCATTCCGAGACTGCTCGGCTTCTAAAATCTCTGGACATAATTGGGAGTTAATACCATGAGATCTTTAAAAACGTTGCTTGCTACCGTTTGCATGACCGCTCTTTTGGGAGGAGCTGCGCACGCTGAACTGATGCGTATTGGCCATGATGCACCTCCGGAAGCAAAAGGAAATGTGACACACGCCTATTCCGCTGTATTAGGTGCATCTGTTGAAGCTGCCACCAATGGTGATATTGATGTAGAAATTTATCCAAACAACCAATTAGGCAGCAGTGAAGAGCGACTACAACAGGTTCGAGATGGAATCATTCAGGGCACGATCGCATCTCTTGGTTCATTGACACCTGTGTACCCTGACCTAGATATTTTGAACTTACCGTTCGCTTTCGACAATATGGCTTCCGTCTACAAAGTATATGGAGGTGAGTTTGGCACAAAGCTGGCCAAAGCTATAGAGGCAAAGCTTGGAGATGTTGTGGTTTTGGGCATTGCCGATCCAGGCGGCTTCTTTGCACTAACCAATTCAAAGAAGCCAGTTAAAACGCTAGAAGACTTCAAAGGCATGCGCATTCGGACGATGACTGTGCCGGCACATCAGCGTCTTATTCAAGCTTTGGGTGCAGAAGCCTATCCGCTGGCTTGGAGCGAAGTTTATACTGGTCTTCAGACAGGTGTTATTGATGGACAAATGAATCCAGTCCCGACCGTATACCGGACAAAGCTCTACGAAGTGCAGACAGCAACAAGCCTGATCAAGCACCTCTATAACCCATTGTTCTTCCTTGTGAATAAACAGTTCTTTGAAGGTTTATCACCAGAACAACAGGACATCCTACGTGCTTCTAGCATGGAAGCTGTTGTTGCAACGCGCGGATTGGGTCGTATTTCTGAAGCCGAAGATACCATTGATCTCAAGGAAAAAATGGTCGTAAACACCCCATCCAAAGATGAGCTTGCCAGAATGCGCGAAGTTGCAGTGAGCGAGATGGACAAGTATTTTAATGAAACTCTGACAGACAGCGGAAAAACTCTGCTGACAGAGTTTAAAGCTGCAATCAATAAGGCAAACGCCTCTGTTTATCTGAAGTAGACATCAAAAAGATTTCATGGTCGGAGGTTTAACTCCGGCCATTTTCTCCTGTCACTATCGGTAGCTCCAATGACAAAGCATACAATCAAGAAATTCGAATTCACAGAAGTCATCGTTCGTGCAAATCCAGGCGTTATCAACTCTGCTACGCTGAACAAACCATTGCATATGCTTCCCGTGGGAGCAAAAGGAACATGGTCAACTCAGTTTGATGAATTACCAAAGCTCATTGTGCGCATGACACTATCTGACGGTACAGTTGGCTATGGCGAATTTATGAGAGATCATAATACCAAGCTAGTAAAGGATATCGCAGATAGCCTATTAGGCGTTGCCATCGAAGACCTTAGTCTCCAGCAACTACCTATATTGCTCTCACGAGAATATGACGGCTTTGAATGCGCGATTTGGGATGCTGCAGCCAAGCTACAAGGCCTCCCCCTCCACAAACTGCTTGGAGGAGCGCTTCAAGAAAAGGTCAAAGTTACTGCTTGGTCCAGCCACAGAACTTTGGATGAAGTTGGCCCATGGGTAAGGCAATATCAGGACCTAGGATTTGAAACGATCAAGTTCAAAGCAGACCTCGAAGATGATGTCGTTGGCATGTGTGAAAAAATTGCGGCACATGCTCCCAAGATGAAGGTGATTTTTGATCCTAATCAACGATTTGAAAACCTGGGAGAAACAAAGAAAATAGTGCGGGGCCTTGAGAAAATTGGAAACGTTATGATTCTAGAAGATCCAATGCCGATTTGGATGCTTCAGGACTACAAAGCCCTTCGCGAGTTTACAGACATCCGCATCATCCGACATATCTCATTGCCTTACATCTGGCAGGGTCAACGTCAGCACGACATTATTAATGCCTTGGCACATCAAGCAGTTGATGGATTTAACTTTAATGGTGGTCTCTCAGCCTTCCATCGACTAGCACAGGTTGCTCATTGCGCAAACTTCTACTTCTGGCACGGCTCTGAAGTGGATTTGGGAATTCTAGAAGCCATGTATGTGCATCAGGCCGCAGCTACTCAAAACTGCATTTGGCCAAGTGACATATTCGGACGCCACATACGCTCTCACGATCTCCTCAAAACGCCATTGAAATTTGAACCTCCTTTTGTTCAAATTCCTCAAGGACCTGGATTAGGAATTGAGCTAGATGAAGACGCCATCAGCCAGTTCAAGACAACTGAGTTTGTCGTAGGCTAGTTCATCCGTAAAACAGCAACGCCGTCAGATTTTGTATCGGCGTTGCATTCATCAAAACCATTGCTCTTTTCATACAAAGATCTCAGGTCCATCAGAAGCCGCAAGGATAGAGCCTTTCAATAAGCGATTTAAGTACAGATGCTGTTCGTTAAATAACGATTGCTTTTAGCCCGCATACCCTTCCGATGTATTTTACCTTATATGATAAACTTCACGTAGATAAATCGAACTTCACCATCGTTTGTCGTTTCGGCTAAGGAACATGAGTTACCTGCCGATGACCAGCCTAGATTTCTCACAGTCAAGCATCCTATCGATTGTTAACTCATGCCTGCATCAAATGTTGACGTTGTGTTGACACGAACGCAAAAAGCCCTGAGCGGTTGGCTCAGGGCTTTTGTTATATGTTTGATCTATTGATCGAATTTTGGTTGCGGGGGTAAGATTTGAACTTACGACCTTCAGGTTATGAGCCTGACGAGCTACCGGGCTGCTCCACCCCGCGGTAATCTGTTATGTTCATGTTTTATTTTGAAGATTTGTCGGTGTGGATTATTCATGCCCGGCGGCGCCCTACTCTCCCGCGTCTTAAGACGAAGTACCATTGGCGCAGGGGCGTTTCACTTCCGAGTTCGGGATGGGATCGGGTGGGGGCGCCCCGCCATAGCCACCGGGCAGGAATAAGTCACACTGACTTTTGAACTGGTCTGAGATGGCACTTTTTTGAAGTGCCAATGTTGTTTCCAAGTTAT
>NZ_FOSK01000022.1 GCF_900114245.1 Pseudovibrio ascidiaceicola
CGGCGCTGTATGTGGTGGTGCCGCTGCCGGCTTCCTCCGCCACGGCCTGCGGCTGACTGCCCTGATGCGAGACGCTAAGCAAATGATACTTGATGTTGTAGTCGCTGTTTGGATGGTCGTTCAGCGCAAACTGATGGCCCACCATCAGGTGAATGGCATTGGTGGCGCCATGACCAGTGGTGGCTTCTACACGGGCAGCTTCCAGCCGGTGCTTTGTGAACGGCTTGCCAACACCATCAGCCTTGTAACGTCCCGGATACTCATAGAGCGCATAATCTCCGGCAGAGCCGTTGTCTTCACCGCGTTGATGGGTGTGTTGCTAGTTGTATGGCGGGTTCTTGAATGAGTAGTCGCGCTGCATGAAGCTGGTGGCGCGCAGCTGCTCGCGCAGGACAAAGCTGCTGCAATAAACGCCTTTGACCGCCCCGCCGGCCATGGCGTTGTATTCCAGCTTGGGCTGGTCTGGTAGCTCGGAGACAATCTGTGGGTTATCAATGAAGTGCAGCGTATGCTGGCCGTTGGCGCCATAGGTAAAGTAGTACCAGATGCCTTCTTCTGCGGTGATGCGATCTAAAAAGCTTAAGTGACTTTCCCGGTACTGCACGCAGTATTCACGGGCCTCATGCGGCTCGGTCAGATCCCACTTTACATCCTCTACACCGTGTTCTTTCAGCAGGATCTTGACGATCTCGGGCACGCTCTTCTTCTGGAAGATCCGGCAGTCAGAACCATGGGCCAGCCGATGCAGGCTGGGCAGCAGGGTGAGCGAGTAACTGGTGCGGTGATGGCCTTCATTACCCCGGGCAATCTCGGCAATCACCCCGGAAAGATGACGCAGGCCTTCGTATTTATGATGAATGGTCAGCGTTGCGGGCGTATCCAGCAGGCTATGCAAGTCCAGCGCATTGTCGGGGCTGGCCAGTTCAATCTGGATCTGCGTGAGCCCATTGAGGCGCTCTGTTGCCGAGAACCCCGTGACCAGCAACCCGGCCTCCGGCTGCGCAGGCGCTGCAAAGGTGAAGGCCAGGTCTTGTTGTTGAAAGAGCTGCGGGATTTGGACAATAGCATTCATAACAAACTCACTGGCAAAAGGAAAAACAAAGGACGTGTAAGAATTAGGAGTGATCAGGCGAACTTAGTTGAGGTCTGCCCCTAGCGGCGGATAGGGTTTGGCAGTAGAGGAAGACGGCGGACACAACACACCGGGAGCAACCAGTTTTTCGTCATCGCGCTGAAAGTCATTCAGGAAAGTTTGGTCACAGGAGCGGTATCCAGCTGCGATAGCCTGAGTACGGGCGTAGTCGGTGACCACAACCCCAAGAGAGGCGCCGCCAACAGCAACGGTTAAGAACACGACCGAAAAGCTTTTAACCGAGCTCTTAACCCATCTTTGGCCCCAAGGGGTAAGAGCGCAATGGAGAACAGGAAGACAAAGCCCTCCAAGAACCCATTGGGTCTTTCCGCGTGGGACAATCAGAAGGTCCTGTGTCTGTCCGAATAAAAGAAAGATGTCAGAGAGGTTGATCCAGCACAGAAAGACAACCAGACAATCCAAAAACAGCATTGCAACATGTGTCCGTTTGAGATCAGCAGCAAGCCAATTTGCGGATTTCTCAAGGCGGTCAAAACACCAGTCAAACATCGCTACCTCCCGTAGATCTGGTTATACAGATCTGAACCGCCAAAGTGCCAGATGATCTCACGCTCTAGCCGATACAAGAAACTATTGCTGCGGCGTTCAAACTCTTCCACCTTCTGGCGCATGGAAACTTGTGCTTCACGAATGATCTGCTCTATCTCCTGAATTCCATGGGCAATTGCCTTACCCGTCCAATGCAGAGCTTGGCCAAGTTTTTCCCTGATGCCAAATGCCTTATCGAGTTCGGTCAAAGCAATACCAGCGATCATTCCAACAACGATCGCTCCTCCAGCAACTGCAAGAGCGGGAAGCGCAATCACAGTTAGTCCTGCCAACCAACCGGCCCGCCAGCGTCCCTGCAGCCAAAGCCACGGTGCCAGTGGCAACATCTGTAATGATGTTGGCAAACAGTTCGTGATAGAGCTTCTCATCACTCATGATGAACTGCATGACATCGAGCACCACATAACAAGTGGTCATGATGATTGTGTTGGAGCGTCCAGCTGACTTAAGTGCCTCCGGGCCTATGCCAAAGGCGACGACTTTGGGGGACGTGGACAGATACCGTGTACCCTTCAAGGTCTCACGCAGGGCGGAGTATCCCTTAAACACCACATAGGTCCTGCCGTTCACCACTTTGGTGTAATAGCGCCCCCTGCAGGCCGATTTCTTTTAAGAGTGTTTGACCACCCTTCATATCGCGTAGCAGCACTGGCAGGCTCGCCAGGTCAAGGGCACCGCCGTTTGTTGTTCCAAGGCTTTGATGGGCGTCCACTACGGCTTGCGCAAAGAGCTCCATATCCATCACCACAGCTTCTTCCTGGCGTGGATTGATCAGCTCTGCTGCCATACGTTGTTCCGCGAACGGATAGACCATCAGAAGATCTCCTTGTGCGGCTGATCCCCGGGCTTGACCATCAAGCGGTGACCGGGAAACTGATCCAGACAGCCCCGGATCTCCAGCTCTTCCGACAGGTCTTCATGCAGCGCATCTGACGAGCGCTCAGGCCGATCACGGCCTTGCAAGACCACATGCGCTGTGCCTGCCGGATCCTGCACTGGACCGCTGGCGCTGATGGGCTCATTGAGCTGGAGCAACAGCACTACAACCTCATCATCGATCACTCAGGCCGAACACATGCAGGTACTCTAGAACCAGAGGCCAATGCCAATTGCCTCGATGGCCGCTATGCCGCTCACACCAGAGCGCTTAACACCGGCTCCATTGGCGTAGTCCTTGATGCCATGGCAGGCGCAATAGAGTCGCCTTTTGATCCCGGTGAGTATCCGATCACACAAGTTCAGGTTCAAGCACTTGCAGAGGCCGTTGCAGATCTCTGCGAGACCTATCAGATTCCGCTGACCTCGTATTCGTCCTCACCGAGGTAGAAGTTCAGCCGACGCTGGGCGTCAAGTAACGCAGCAAATGGGATATCACCTGGCCGCCAGATCTGACAGAGCCGGAAGATCCGGTCGATGTGGGTGACAAGCTGCGATCCCTCATTGCAACTGCCGGGCTCTGAGCTTTCAAGTTACTGCTTTGACAACTGACAAGAAACAGTCTCTCGTTGAGAGTGCAAACAGCTGACATTAGAGAAGATCAATTACTGGTTGATGCAATCTGTATCAGGAAAGTGCAATGGTATTGAGGGAATTTCCGTAGTTGATGTGCTATAGCGGACTTCCCTGTGGGTTGGGTTGTGTTATACAGCGCTCAATCCTTTAGCCAACGCCCGAGGAGTAAACTTAGTTTTCTTCGGGTAGTTAAAGATGTCGCCGACCTTAGCTTTGATCTTTATGAACGAGCGCCGCTCGTTGATTGGCAGTATTTTGCGGATTGTGAAGGATCCCGGCATTGCTGAGGACCTTTCTCAGGAAGCCTATCTCCGGGCACAAAGAACTTCAGAATCTCAGCAGATCAGCCATGTTGAAGGCTTTTTACATCAGACTGCCCGAAATCTTGCGTTAGATCATCTGCGCCGAAGCAAAACGCGCCAAACCTACGAGATGGATAACGGTGCGCCAGAAGCTTTGGATAGCGTTCCTGCAGACGTCTATTCCCTGGAAAATGCTTTGATAGAACGCGAGCGGTTCCGGGAGTTCCGTAACGCGCTTTCCTGTCTTCCTTCACGGGCGCAAACGGTCATCGTTTTGAGCCGTATCGAAGAATGGCCAAATCACAGAATTGCCAAGCATCTGAATGTCTCTGAACGAACCGTGTTCAACGATTTGAAGTTGGCCATGGCTCATTGCCGGGATGCACTTCATCGGCTTGAGCGAAAATAGAAGTCATTTCTGAACCTATAACAATAATTATTTCAAGCTGTTTCTTATGAACTCATTCCAAGACAACAACACCAAAGACGACCAAGAAGCCAGAGGCTTCAGGCATTCTGACCCCATTGCTGATGAGGCCCTAAACTGGTTTCTGAAGTTGCAAGAAGATGCTTCTGATGAGCAACGGAGGCAGTTCTCAGCGTGGTTCAACACCAGTGAGCGGCATCAACAGGAGTTCACCAAACTGGAAGAGATTTGGGGAGCACCAGCCTTTAAGAAAGCGGTGGGGGAGCTAAAGACAGTTTCAGCTCATCCATCAACAAATGAAACCCATCCGCGAAAGACTTTCCGAAAACTGACTGGAGTTGCTGCTGCTTTGGCTCTTATGGTTGGAGTGACGCAAGTTCCCGATTGGTGGATCTACTTGCAGGCTGATCATACGACTCAATCTGCGCAAATGCGGCAGATTTCTTTGCCGGATGGCTCTTCTATGCTCATGAACAGTGAAACAGCTGTTGCGTTGGATTTTGAAGGACCGCAGCGCCGCGTTCACGTTCTTCGCGGCGAAGCCTATTTTGATGTCTTACATGATGCTCAAAGGCCGTTTCAGGTTACCGGTGGTTTTGGAGAAGTGATTGTTTTCGGCACGGCCTTTTCGGTGCTGACAAGCAAGACGGAAGACCGAGTGGTGTTGGAGAGGGGACGTGTGGAACTCACCCAGTTAAATGCTGCAGAAGCGGCCAGAGAGTTGAAGCCGGGTGAGTTGAGACGGATCTCCTCAAATGGGATTGAAAAGAGCAAAGAGATTAATCCAGCTGAAGTTCTGGCCTGGCGGGAGAGGCGGCTGGTGCTTGAGGATGTTCCCCTTTCAAAGGCAATTGAAGAAATCGAACGTTACTACAGTAGTTCCATTTTCATCACCTCATCCGCACTTCGCAATACACGGGTAAGTGGTTATTTTAAAACAGATAATCTGATTGAAGCAATAGAGACACTCGCGCTCGCAACGGGGGCTGATCTCTATCGACTTCCTACCGGAATTTATTTTATGAATTAAATACTCAACTTTTTTTTGCCGGATTGGAATGTTTCAAACGTCGTTCTTTTTAGATGGCGATATTTGAAGCATCGCTGAGTGAACTGCACGGCAAAAAGTTGGGACAATATGCACTTGCTCGCTGATATTCTGGGAAAGAAAAATACCCAGAGATTAAACGGAAACTCTGTTTCACATCTTCTGGTTACAGCTCTTTTAGGTTGCTCTGCGCTTACGACTGGCTCAGTCATTTTCAACCAACATGTTGCGGCAATCGCTCAAGAACAGTCCGTTTCATTTTCGATCAGCGCTCAGCCACTTTCCTCAGCGATCAGAGAGTTCATCGCAACGACCGGCTGGCAGATCAGTTACTCCAGTGATGCGGTTGCTGGCAAGCGTTCATCTGGTGTCTCAGGAAAGATGTCACCAGAAGCTGCACTGAGAAAGCTAATCAGCGGAACCGGCTTGCAACTTCGCAAGCACTCATCCACCTCCGTCGCACTGCTCCCTTTCGGAAGCAAAGCAGATGCCTCAGATGACAGCGAGTTGCTGGATGAGGTTGTTGTTTATGCCAACACCAATCCTTCCAATACAGAAAGCCTGTTCGGGGATGGAGACCCTCGCGCCATCGGCAAAACAACAATCAGCCGCAACTTGATCGAAACTGGAGGAGATGCAGGCGGCGATATCAACTCCCAACTCAAGACACTGCCAAATGTTCAGTGGCAAAATGACACTGCAACTGATGCTGGAGATAGCTCAACTAGTGAGCAAGATTTACGTCCTGGTCAGTATTCCATTTCGGGTGCAGATGTAGACACAAATCTTTTTATGCTTGATGGAGTTGGCGTTAACTCTCGTGGAGCAGGATACGACGATAAAGCAGACCTTCCCCTTGACGAAAAGACTATCGACTTAAAAGCAACCTATGGGCTGCACTCTCAAACAGTCTATATCCCAGATGCAGTCGTACAGACCCTCACCGTCCAAGATAGCGATATTTCTGCACGTTACGGCGGTTTTCAAGGAGGCGTCATTGAAGCTGAGACAATCAATCCAACTACAGATCGTTGGTCCGGTTTTGCATCTATTGAGGGCACAGCAGACGCTTTCGCAAAGTTTAATATCGCAACTGATGATGGCGATAACCTATATGACGTTAAGCCCTACGAGTTCCTGAAACTCAACGGATCGATCGGTGTTAGCGGACCAATTGCAGATGGCTTATCAATTCTTTCAAGCTTCTCTAACCGATACGCCAACACAACACGCGAACGAGAACCTCAATTTGCTGACCAGAAAGACGTTTCAACAAACACGCATTCTATGACTTTCCTAAACAAGCTTAAGCTTGATCGTGACTGGGGAGAGTTATCCGTTACGAATACAACAACGCTTTATGATCAAGAGTTTGAATCTCATCGCTATTTAATGGACGCCCCAGCTGAGATTACCGGCGACGGCTCTTCCACACAACTTAGCTTCCAAAAAGACTTCGGTGACATAGGCGAAATCAGCAATCTGAACTTTGAGTCAAAGTTTTTCATGAACACTTCCAAGAAAGGAAGTATTGACAAAAACAACGAGTTTTATGCGCTGACAGCAAAGCCTAGAAATGGCGATTTCGTCGATGGTTTGAGTAATATTTGTCGTGACCTCCCTGGTGAAAGTCATATCGGCTGCTTCTACGGAGGACTCGGCGAAAAAACTCAATCAGAAACCAGTTTAGGTTCAAGCTTCAGTGTTGACGGGGACTGGCTCGAGCATAAGTTCTCGGCAGGTGCTGGCGTCAATCGTATCTTCGCTCGTCGTGAGCGGGCAACGGAGTTGACGTTTTACTCCTCATCCAAAACCGGTACGTTCGACTGTATTTCAGCAGATGATCCAGCTTGCTGGGGTGATGAAATGTATGCTCGTTCTCGCGTCACTTACTCCCCGTATGAAACCAACGTAGCATTAACTGAAGCAAATCTGTGGGCTGAAATTGAACTTAATTTTGGCAACTTTCAGTTCCGACCAGGTGTGCGCTTGGATTACGAAAACTTCTTAAATAATGTGAATGTAGCTCCACGTTTAAAGGCGTCATGGGAAGCAACTGATCGTGTCATTATCTCAGGTGGCTTTAACCGTTACTATGACGATAGCATGCTTGGATATGCTCTAAAGTCTGGCGACAGCAAAAGTGTAACTCACTGGCGAAATATTGAAAATGGCGACATTAGCAACGAATTAGACGCTGAAGGCGGGTGGTATTACAAAAGCAGCAAAACGGCTATTAACTACGCAAGTTTTGGTCTGAGGACGCCCTACAACGATGAGTACACGGTCGGTGTGAGCATAACTGATCCACTCATTGATGGTGTGTTTCGCATCAAATACTTACATCGAATGGGTGAAGATCGCTTCGCAAAAAATGACGCTGGCGATACCTTGACCAATGAAGGTTCCAGTAAGTACGACAGTGTTTCAGTTGAGTACGCTAAGACCTGGAGCGATCTTTCATTCGGACCGCTCAACACACTCGGTTTCAGTGTCAGCGCTTCATGGGCGAAACGTCATGTCACGAATAACAGCTACTTCGAAGAAGTCGAGTTAGAAGACTACATTTACTACAAGGGCAAGTCTTATACGGAATCCGGATTTGATGGGGTAAAGGGCAATCTGGACATCCCAATACGGGGTGGCCTTCGTTTACAGGCTGGATTGCTTGATAATCGCTTGAAACTCTGGAGCAGTGCTTCATTTACACTACCATATGACGGTGTCATCGACAGCAAGGAAAACATCGATATTGAAGTCGATGGCACAGAGCAGAAGCATGATGTCTACGTTGATCACCGTTATGACTTCACAACCTATGTAAATGCTGGTGCCTCCTACCAGCTTGCCAAGACTGAGTTCGGAGAAACGATTGTTACCGCGAAGGTAAATAACGTCTTCAACGAGATCGGGAATGCTACTGCTTCAGACACAAATCCCTTCAAAAAAGGCCGCCAGTTCTGGTTAGGGTTGAAGACGAGTTTCTAGGGGTTAGGCCGGGGAGCTGGCCTTTTTCTTTTTCATGACAATAAAAGCAAAGTAACATGCTTAAGAAGATTACTGTTTCTAGAGTAGCTGCTGCGGTTTCTACAGCGGTGCTCCTGTTGCCTACTATGGGTGCTGTTTTAGCGCAAACTCCTTCTGGAGAGCCGCTTCGTGCCATCTATCAAAAGCCGGTGTCAGAATGGCCTGCACCAACCATCGATGAAGGTGTTGAGTTGAGCGAGATGGCTCCGCTTCAACTGCCCAAGAGACCTGAAAAGGGCTCGAAAGAGCATCTGATTGCTGCGCTTGGCGCAAGGTTGTTTGATGATCCAATTCTTTCCAAGAGCGGGCAGATTTCCTGTCAGAGTTGCCACAACAGGGAACTTGGTTGGGCGGACGGCGTCAAAACTTCGTTTGGGCATGATCGCCAAAAGGGCAATCGAAATGCACCGGCGGTGATTACTGCTATGCATCGCCCTTCCCTCTTTTGGGATGGACGCGCTGCAACGCTGGAGGAACAGGCGCTCGGGCCAATTGAGAACCCGATTGAGATGGCAGCTGAGCTTGATAAAGTCCTTGAGCGGCTGAATACCCATGACGTTTATCCCGAGATGTTTTTCGATGCTTTTGCAGCCAACCAAATCTCAGCGGATCTTCTGGCAACCGCGATTGCCTCTTTTGAACACGGGCTAGAGCGGAAAACAAGGTTAGATCTGTTTATGGAAGGTCGCCACAGCGTTTTGAGCGACAGTCAGATCCGTGGCCTACATCTGTTTCGCACCAAAGCTCGCTGTATGAACTGCCACAACGGACCTACTCTAACAGACGGCAAGTTCCACAACCTTGGCCTGACTTACTTCGCTAAACCGCTGGAAGATTTGGGACGCTATCAGGTGACTAATGACCCGAAAGATGTTGGTGCATTTGCAACGCCAAGCCTACGTCATATCCGCAAGAGCGCGCCATACATGCATAATGGTATCATCTCATCTCTGCGAAAAGTGGTGTTGCTTTACAATTTCGGTGGCGGTCGCGAGCGGCCCCGCACCAAGAAAGAAGCAGCTGATCCACTCTTTCCTAAGCACTCCAATCTGTTGAAGCCATTGAAACTGACCAGACCCGAAATTGAGGATCTAGTGAATTTCCTGGAAGCTCTATGAGCTTCACAGTTCTTGCCGCCATGAGTATTTTAGACTAATCAGAAGTTGAAATATTTCACCGACAAGGATAACCCAGTTCAGGTTGAATGTCCGGTATTGCTCAGTTGCTACGAGTCAGGAATGTCTAGACGTTCGGGCCAGGAGCTGCCATTCAGGTAGTTCCATTAAGGATTGAGACAATCCGTATGGGAGTTACTGTTGACGCTTTCCTGAGAGCATTTTAGCTGGGCCTATACGCTCAATGTAGTTGCACTAACAGATCTAACAATGGGCCTCATTTTAGAGCTATCTGATTGATATTGAAGGCAAGTTTGAAGTTGGTTTTCATTGCTATATTTTCTAGATGTCTTTTTCGGTGCCCGCAGCAAGTACCTGCCTTATTTTCTGAATAGCAGCACACATTTAACTGAACTGCTAGCGATCATTAAGTGGGGCGCTCTGGAATCGCTAGCACTACTCAAAAGTTGGCTAGACTAAAAATCCCAGTCTTCGTCTTCGGTCGCCACGGCTTTGCCGATGACGTAGGAGGAGCCGGAACCGGAGAAGAAGTCGTGGTTTTCGTCGGCGTTTGGGGATAGCGAGGCCATGATTGCTGGGTTTACCTGGCAAATGGCTTCTGGGAACAGGCCTTCGAAGCCTAGATTTTGTAGGGCCTTATTGGCATTGTAATGCAGGAAGTGTTTCACATCTTCCGTCAGACCCAATGGATCATAGAGTTCTTCCGTATACTTGATCTCCAAGTCATATAGATCAAACAACAACGCAAAGGCGAAGTCTTTGATCTCTTTACGTTCTGTTTCCGGCAAACGTTCCAGACTGCGCTGGAACTTGTAGCCGATGTAATAGCCGTGCACCGCTTCATCACGAATGATCAGACGGATCAGATCTGCGGTGTTGGTGAGTTTTGCGCGGCTGGACCAATGCATCGGCAGATAGAAGCCAGAATAAAACAGGAAGCTCTCCAGAAATACGCTGGCAATCTTCTTCTTAAGCGGGCTGCTCGTTGCATTGTACTCCTCCAGGATCAAACGCGACTTAGCTTGCAAGAACTCATTTTCTTCCGACCAACGAAAGGCGTCATCCACCTCAGCTGTGCGGCATAGGGTTGAGAAGACAGAAGAATAAGAGCGTGCATGAACGGCTTCCATGAAGGCGATGTTGGTGAGAACAGCTTCTTCATGAGGCGTTATCGCATCTGCCATCAGCGCTGGCGCACCTACTGTATTCTGGATGGTATCCAGCAAAGTCAGACCAGTAAACACGCGAATGGTGAGCTGTTGCTCTTCTGGTGTGAGCGAGGCCCAGCTCTGCACATCGTTGGAAAGCGGTACTTTTTCCGGCAGCCAGAAGTTGGAGGTCAACCTGTTCCAGATCTCCAAATCTTTATCGTCCTGCAGACGGTTCCAGTTCACGGCTTTGGCAACTGGCTGAATAGCACTGTGTAGGGTCATTTTATTTCCTCAAACCTTAAAGAGAGCAGGCAACACAGCCTTGAACTTCAGTGCCTTCCAGCGCCATCTGGCGCAGGCGCACGTAGTAGATTGTTTTGATGCCCTTCTTCCAGGCGTAAATCTGGGCCTTATTGATATCGCGGGTGGTCGCGGTATCGGGGAAGAACAGCGTCAGCGACAAGCCCTGGTCCACGTGCTGGGTGGCTGCGGCATAGGTGTCAATCAGCGCTTCCGGGCCAATCTCGTAGGCATCGCGATAGTACTCCAGATTGTCGTTGGTCATGAACGGTGCCGGGTAGTACACACGCCCAATCTTGCCCTCTTTGCGGATCTCAATTTTGGAAACAATCGGGTGTATCGACGATGTGGAGTTGTTGATGTAGCTGATCGACCCGGTTGGCGGCACAGCTTGAAGGTTGCGGTTGAACAGGCCGTCCTTCATCACCGCCTCCTTCAAGGTTTTCCATTCGGCGCGCGTTGGGATGTGAATGCCAAACTTATCCAAAAGAGCTGTCGCACGTTCCGTTTCCGGCACCCAGTCTTTGTCAACATACTTGTCGAAGAACACACCAGAGGCGTACTGGCTCTCCGCAAACCCCTTAAAGCTCTCTCCGCGCTCTCGCGCCAGCTCATTGGATGCACGAATGCAGTGATAAAGCACTGTACAGAAATAGACATTGGTGAAGTCGATGGCCTCAGGGCTGCCATAGTGAACAAGCTCTCGCGCAAGAAAACCGTGTAGGTTCATCTGTCCAAGGCCAATGGCGTGGCTCTCGTCATTGCCACGGCGCACGGAGGGCACAGAGTCGATTGCGCTCATTTCAGAAACCGCCGTCAGTGCCCGAATGGCCGTCTCAACCGTTGCACCCAAATCCCCGCCATCCATGGCTTTGGCAATATTGAGCGAGCCAAGGTTGCAGGAGATATCTGAGCCAAGATGGGCGTAGGACAGATCATCTTTAAACGTGCTTGCCTCGTTCACTTGCAGGATTTCTGAACACAGATTGGACATGTTGATACGTCCGGCCACGGGATTGGCGGCGTTTGCGGTGTCCTCAAACAAAATGTATGGATAGCCACTTTCGAACTGGATCTCTGCCAGCAGCTGGAAGAAGTCACGAGCCCGCATTTTCCTTTTGCGGATCTTCGGATTATCCACCATTTCGCGGTATTTATCTGTCACAGAGATTTCTGAGAACGGTACGCCGTAAACCTTCTCCACGTCGTGAGGCGAGAACAGGTACATTTCCTCGTTCTGCTTGGCAAGCTGGAAGGTGATATCCGGAATAACCACACCAAGGGAAAGGGTTTTGATGCGGATCTTTTCGTCAGCATTTTCGCGCTTGGTATCGAGAAAGTTCAGAATGTCCGGGTGGTGTGCATTCAGGTAGACTGCTCCAGCCCCCTGACGGGCACCCAACTGGTTGGCATAGCTGAAACTATCTTCCAACAACTTCATCACAGGTACGACACCAGAGGACTGGTTTTCAACGCCCTTAATCGGAGCGCCAGACTCGCGCAGGTTGGTCAGCAGCAAGGCAACACCACCACCGCGCTTGGACAGTTGCAATGCGGAATTGATGGAACGGCCAATCGACTCCATGTTGTCTTCCAGACGCAGCAGGAAGCAGGAAATCAGCTCACCGCGCTGCTTTTTGCCTGCATTCAGAAAAGTAGGCGTTGCAGGCTGAAAGCGGCTGGAAATGATTTCATCCATCATCCGCATGGCAAGGTTTTCATCACTGCGTGCCAGTGCCAGCGCCACCATAACGACGCGATCTTCGTAGCGCTCCAGATAACGTTTTCCATCAAACGTCTTCAACGCATAACTAGTGTAAAATTTGAACGCTCCAAGGAACGTCGAAAAACGGAACTTACGCTCATACGCAGCCACAAAAATGGCTTTCACAAACGCCGGGTCGTATTGCTCCAGAACTTCCGCTTCATAGTAATTCTCGCGCACTAAGTAGGAGAGTTTTTCCTCCAAAGAGTGAAAGAAAACGGTGTTCTGGTTCACATGTTCCAAAAAGTATTGACGTGCAGACTGACGGTCGGCCTCAAACTGGATTTTGCCTTCTGCATCATAGAGGTTCAGCATGGCGTTCAGTGCATGGTAATCAAGTCCCTGCGGACTATTCACCGATTGCTCTAATGTTGTTGCTTCCAAAATAAATCTAGCCCCTGACGAACCCGCGCAATGTCTGTTTCCGTGCCTGCAAGTTCAAACTTGTAAAGGCATGGGCAACTGCATTTCGCGGCAATAATTGTCCCTGCGTGAGCGAAAAACGCCCCAAAATTGCGATTGCCCGAGGCGATGACGCCTCGCAGCAAATTTCGATTGGCCGCATCATTCAAGAAACGGATCACCTGTTTGTGCACCGCCCCTCGCCCCTCACCATCCGCATATGTTGGTGTGATGAGCACAAAGGGATCCGCCATCTGCAACATAGGTTCAGACCTGCGATACGGTATGCGCTCCGCCGGGTGGCCGAGGCATTCAACAAAGCGATGTGTGTTTCCAGATGGGCTTGAGAAATAGACGAGCCCGCTCAACGTATCAGGCGAGCGCGCTTATCTTGTCTGGGCGAAAACCCGCCCAATGTTGGTCACCTGTGACAACAACAGGTACCTGACGGTACCCAAGCTCTTGCACAGCAGCAAAAGCATCTGTGTCCTGAGAAAGGTCAATCACGTCGTAGGAGATTCCAGCGCTGTCCAGCGCACGAGTGGTTGCGGTGCACTGCACACAGGCAGGCTTGAAGTATACGGTAATGCTCATGCTTTAGTCCCCGTAGCATAGGAGAAGAGGCTGGGGATGAGAGACAAGGACCCACGCATAAGGCAGGTCTGCTCACAACCCGCTCAGGCCCTCCGCCTGTGGTTGTTAAAAGTCTCTTGGCAGGTCTCCTGACTACACAGCTCCAACACAGGCCTTCTACCTTCCCGAAGAACATCTCCAGTGGTATGAGCGAACGCCTGCTCGCTGCTTACAGTTGCGGGGGCAGTGCCGGATTTTCACCAGCTTCCCTCTTAGCTTGCGAGTCATCTCACAAGAACCAAGAACGCCTCATATAGTGCATTTACGTAAGTGCGGGTCAACATATGGATGACCTTACACAATTTAATGCTGTGGAGTTTGGAAGCAGTATCTATGCCTCACCCCGGTTTTGAGGGGCTATCCTATACTTTTAACGGAGTTTTTGAGTTGGAGCCGTGCTTCGCAAATCGCCATTCAATACGACGATCATAGCTTCTTACCTTTGTTACCTGATACTGTTTGCTGCAACCAGCTTCAAATTGGCATTACACACGCGCTCTTTCACTTAAAGAACGTCAATAGCATGCGCAATTGTCTGATAATCAACCAGCAATATAACTTGACTATTATACTCATATTAAATCATATGATGGTTGCAATTTTCCCGTACACTCGTTTTAGTGAACAGCTCCGTTTCGTGACCAAATCCTCACAACAAGTAAAAATACATATAAAAAATTACGAGGGGCTGGTCCGCTATGCTGCATCCATAACCAAAGACTGGGCGCTCAGTGAGGACATTGTTCAGGATGCCTTTTTACGAATTGACTCAAAGTCTCCCAACGCACCAGACAGCTACATTCGCCGTATCGTTCACAATCTTTGCATCGATCAATTGCGCAAGCAGCAACGGGAACTTCAGAGATTTGATCATGAGACTCCAATTACATCTTATTCGGAGCAAAAGCCAACTCAGGAGAGTGCGTTAGCCGACAAACAGGAGCTTAAACTGGTCATAAAAGCACTTGCCGAATTACCGCAAATAACACGCGAAGTCGTTGAATTGCACCGTCTGGAGGGACTCAAGCTAAGAGAAATTGCTAGCCGTTTAAACCTTTCTGTGACGCAAACACATGAGCACTTGCATACTGGTATTAAGCACTGCATGAGGGTGCTGAATGCAAAGAGATAGCGCCATAAGCTACCAGTCCGACTTTAAAGACCTGAGCTTTTATGAAACAGCAGTCCTGACATTTGTAATCGAGGGTTTTAAGAGGTCTTTTGATTTCTTTTCGAAAAAGACAGTCATCCAATCGTCTCTTCTTAGGAAGGACAACTTCATAGCCATTCCGAGTACCAAAATCATTTCAGGATTAAGCCAATGAAACATTCAGATCGAAGGATTGAAAGGCGTTCAACAACGGAAGATGCTGCAATCGATTGGTTTATCCTTTTGGAAGAGTACCCGGAAGACCCACAAGTTACTCAGGAATTTGAAAGCTGGTTAAATCTGCATCCTGAACATTCGAATGTTTGGCAGAGGGTAACTCAAACATCTTCTTTACTTGGTCAACTGGGGCAAGAGAGCTTGGAGCCGAATGTCAATAAGGCGGAAATAGCTCAACTCGCCGTTGCACATAAAAGCCTCTTTGCAAAAATACGACCGTATCTTGCCGCCGGTTTTGCTTGCATTTTCCTCTTACTTTCAAGCATCTCTTTGATTCCACATCTCATGATTTGGATATATGCAGACCATAAAACAGATGTTGCCCAGTCAAAGGAAATACGCCTTCAAGATGGTTCGAAAATCTACCTCTCTGCTTATTCAGCTGTTGACTTGAATTTTGCCGCAGACCAGCGAAAGGTGAACCTGATGAGAGGGGAAGTGCTATTTGATGTAGCACCGGATGCGGACAGACCTTTTGTTGTTACAACCGGCGATACCACGACAACAGTGCTAGGTACCCGCTTCAACATCAACAAGGGGCGCTCAATGGTTTCTGTCGGCGTCAAGCATGGGCACGTTGAGGTAGCACAAGCCTCTAATTTGCAGGAAAAGCTAGATCTACGAGCATCTGAATGGGCAAGCCTGAATGAGCACGGCAAACAAGATGTAAGGACAGTCAACCAAGACTATATAGCCGCATGGCGGCAAGATAAGCTCTACGTTGAAGATCAGAGCTTTGAAGATGTGCTTTTCCAATTGCGTCGTTACATGAAGATACCAGTGATAGTGTTGGATCCTCGTCTCATGTCCAAACGTGTGACTGGTGTCTTTAACCTCAACGAGCCGAGACAAAGTTTGGATGCAATCTCAGCAGCACACTCTGTTCAACTCAGAGATTTTGGTTTCTTTGTTGCAATTTCGATGATCTAAGCTTTTGATATATTTATTGAAAAAATAAAAATACTCATACTTTTAAAAATATGAGTATTTTTCTCAGAAAATAAACCTCTCCAGATCGTCTCTTCTAGGAAATAGGGCGTGAGATTAGCGCCTAGTAATAATCCAGTGGCGAGTTTGGAAGTGGTATATATGGAAACGGGGCATAAGGTGGGATTTCGCCTGGGGGGGCGTCACACCAAATTACTAGTAACAGTTTTGCTTGCATCATTGTTTCAAACAACTGCGTTATCACTACCCGCAGTGTATGCGCAATCTGCGTCAACGACGACTGAGTTAACCAGGCAGACATCATTCAACATTCCTGCAGGTTCATTATCAGCTGCACTTATGCAGATTGGTCAGCAAGCCAGCGTTCGGTTGTCTGTTAACGCCAAGAATATCAAAGGCATTCGCATATCAGGCTTCAAAGCCGTTATGGCAACTCAAGATGCCTTGGATATGCTGTTAGATGGAACAGGGCTGATATACGAGATTGATCCATCTGGAATTATCATCATTTCTAGATTTCAAGATGCCATCTCAGCTGATAGCGGTGATGCATCACTCTTACCAGTCATAGTGACGGCTTCCTCCGGAGACCCTGTCGGCTGGCAAGGGGCACCTGAATGGGTTTACGAAACACCTCGCGCAGTCAGTGTTATTGGCCGAGAAGAAATCAAAAATTCTAATGCGCGCACCGCAGCAGACCTCTTTGCTGGTGTGCCAGGAGTGACGGTTGCCGATAACCCGCAAGATCCCGGTATCAGCATCAATATTCGTGGCCTTCAGGACCAGAACCGCGTGAATGTGATGATTGATGGAGCACGCCAGAATTTCCAGAAAGCTGGTCATGATGAAACCGGACGCTTTTACGTTGATCCTGCTTTTGTCCGCCAGATTGAGATTGAAAAAAGTGCCATATCGGGTGTGGGTGGTGCAGGCGCTATGGGCGGTGTGGTCAATTTCCGAACAATTGAAGCCAAAGACCTGATCAAGCCTGACAGATCCTACGGCGTTGAGGGAAAGCTGGCAGCTGGTACGAATGCCTACAACTTCAACGGCAATCTCGCTGCTGGCATAAAACTGACTGACAACGTCAGTTTCGCAGCTGGTATCAGCAAAAAGAACCTTGGCAAATATCAAGCGGGTAACAATGGTAGTTTGGAGTTTAGTGAGACTGGCCAACCAGTTGTGTTTACCGGATCAGAAACGCTATCCTGGCTTACAAAATTAAACATCGATCTCAATGATGACCATACATTAGTGCTTGGCGCTCTTGGCTTCCACGATGCATTCACGAACAGCACAATCGGTGGTGACTTTCGCAACGATAGCGATATCACCAACATAACAGGCACAGCAACTTACACTTGGCAGCCCGATGACAGTTGGTTTGACCTGGAAGCTAAACTCTGGGCGAACCGTACGCATAATGATCAATACCGCTTACCACGCACATCTAGCGGAGGCGGCTTCGATAATGATTTCGCACTCAATTCGTTGGGTGTTAGTCTTCAAAACACAAGCCAATTTGACCTTTCAGCGCTATCAATTTCCTGGAATTATGGGATTGAAGCGTTCAAAGATGTTGGAAAATCAAAATCAAAACCAGATGTATCAACGGTTGATCTGGATAGCTTATGGATTGGAGCCGACCCAAGTGGTGAACGTAATGTTTATAGTGCATTCAACCAACTAGCCTTTTCTTACAAGGATTTGGTCGAGCTAAATTTCGGCTTACGATATGATCAGTTTAATTTGAAGGGCACCCCAAAAACGGTTGAGTACGACCTTTCTGGAAACACTTCAGTTGTTGGACAGAATATCTCTAACTCGGGAAACAGGTTCTCTCCAACGTTCGCTCTCGCTATCACTCCATTAGATGGACTGCAATTCTTCGGTAGATATTCAGAGGGCTACAGAATTCCGACCGTCATGGAAACATTCCTGGGCGGCGAACATACTGGTGGCGGACTTCCATATCTTCCGAATGGGGCACTGCGACCAGAACTAGCCAAAACCTGGGAAGGTGGCCTCAACATCCAACTTGATGATCAGTTCATCGAGAATGACACATTGAGACTCAAGTTCTCTTACTTCAATCGGAAGGTTGAAAATTACGTCGCTTTGGCAAATGTGGCTGGCGCTACACTTGATCTAGGCAGTTTTGAGTTACAAATTCCCTACTATCAATATGGCAACCTTTATGAACCAATAAACACGCAAGGTTTTGAGTTAGAAGCATTTTATGATGCAGGTAGCTTCTTTGCAGGCGTCGCATATAACCGAAGTTATGTCGACTTACCCAATGCTTTCACATTTGATAGTCCCTACACGCAGCATGGGGAAGCAGCAGATAGGGTTATCTTGCTCAATGTTGCACCCAAAAGCAAACTTAGCGCAAACGGTGGTCTTCGTTTCTTAGATGAGAGACTGACATTGGGCGGACGTATCACATACGTAGAGCCTGATGGCCAATTCGGCTTCTTTAGTGGCGGTTACAAGACAGATGACTATACCATCGTCGACCTCTACGGCTCCTACGAGTTCAATGAAAACGCGACACTGCGGGTAGACGTAAATAATCTGGGTGATGTCGCTTATGTCGACGCACTGACCGCTGGAGAGTTTCCATCTCCAGGCCGGACCGTTACCGCTGCTTTGAACTTCACATTTTAATCTACCTGCTAGCCAGCTTTACGCCAGCCAGCCTGACTGATCGCATGAGCGATCCCTCTCAAACCTTCTGAGAACGAACACAACCTCCACAGGAAGAGGAAATCATGGCTGTAACAATCAATTTGAGTGACGCAAACAACGACGGTACCGGCATCAATATGCCTGCGTATTTTGCGGATTATAACCAAAACTTTGATCGCTCTGGGTGGGGACACTTCTCCTCAAACCCTTTCGATTTCAGCGGTAACAATTATGCTGCAACAAACGGCTCAGCACTTTTACCATTTGTCAGTGACAGCGCTCAATCCTTCATCGTCGATTCTGGTTCAGCCGGAGACATCTCTTATAGCTTGACCAACCATATCCTTAGTGGAGCGGTTGATAGTGTCTCTTTCGGTCATGGTCTCGATTATGTCTCATCCTCAGACTCTTTCTCACATACGACCAATGACATTGACATCTCCGGCTTAGGACTATCTGGCTCGGGCTCAAGTAACCCGGTACACAACGTTGTCTATGGCCTCATGAGCAATGACACGACAGCGCTGGAAGCTCAACTTAACGCCAATGATCTGGTCATCAACGGTAGCTCAGGGTCAGATACCATCCAAAGTTATTCAGGTGACGATATCCTTACTGGCAACGCTGGCAATGATACATTTGTCTTCAACTCGGGCTCAGGCGCTGATGTAATCACTGACCTTGCTGCAGGTGATCTGATCGATGTGCTCGGCAACTGGAACGGCGTGAGCGAATTTGACGATCTCATCATTGATTACGCATCGGACCCAGGTAATGCGGTTATCTCTGCGGTAGGCACAACTGATACGATTACCGTAGAAGGCTTCTCATCAGGCTTGGACGACAGCTTCTTCATCTAACTTTTATCAGATTGACATCGCTGACTTCAAAAATAAAATACACGCCGCACACCATGACACTACGAAACACTATGGTGTGCGGCTTGTCTTCAATGAACAGCTCTCAAATAAGTTAGATTCTGAGATTGCTTAGTTTGCACTGGCAACTCACTCAACGCATTATCACAGCCAGCGCCATGTCGTTGTTGCCTCTCCAAAGCTTACTTTTAACTTCGGGCTGGGCTATTCTCGTTAGAGAAACGCCACAATCTCTGACAACCTAAATAAACAGTAGCCAAACGAACCAGGATAAGACTCATAGTGCTTCGAGGAAATTCACCAGATCCTCGATTTCTGTTCTGTTTAGCTTCAATGGTTGCAAAAGTTCGGAATGCCTTGGGAAGAGTGGATCAGATGCTTCTTCCCTCGTTCTTGGTCGTTCGCGACCACCTCCGAAGTTATAGAGCAACACAACCTTTCGCAGGGATGAAATAACACCGTTGTGCATGTAGGGAGCACTTTTGCGGATGTGTCGCAAACTTGGTGTTGCGAAGGCTCCCACATCCTTCGGATTATTGGTAACCTGATAGCGTCCTAGGTCCTCCAGCGGTTTTCCGAAGTAGTCGCTGCATCGAGGATCTGGTTGGTGTTCACTTCCACCGTGAGTGTCATGCTGTCTGCGTTAACCCACGCCTTGACCGCAGCTTTGTCATCGAGGGCGTGAGCGATCGGATCGCAGGCCTCATATGGCCGAATTACATCAAACCCCGCCTTTGCAAAGTTATGTGCTGCAATCCTGACTATGCTGGTTCTCATAGAATTTCCTCCGTTCAGCGGGCACCTTGCCCGGCTTCACGACTGCAACCCCGCACTACTGACGGGGCTAAAATTCCTTGCGAGCTAGGTAGAATAGGCGTCGAGTTCAGCAGCGAGCTTGTCTCTGGCGGCGCTTAGCATGTCAAGATAGGCACCGCCTCGGTGCAGGATGGTCTTACCCGCCCATAGCTCCTCGGCGTTCTTGTCGCCAAAGACCTCGCGCACTTCCTCGTTTGTGTAGCGTAGGATTTCCATCCCCCATTGAGGGTGCTCTGTGTAGATATAGTTCACGTGCATGGCGCTCGCTCCTCCCGTCGCCTATGCTCTTTACACATGGCCTGAGTTTGGGTTGCCCGGTACCGCGCAATGCCATACCAGCTTGAACAATCAAGGGCTTACAAGTGTCATACCGTTGGTTTTGTGGGTGTGTCGATACCTGCGAAGTGTGACTGGTCCGCGCTTTAGAACAGGAGGCGTCTTGCTTGCCGGTGCCCTCTCGTCTCGGCTGGTATCGTCTAGCACCCGCCTTGAGCTGACTTTAACTGCTTTGCACCGCACTCCCCAACAAATGACCCTGCACTTCTGGCGCGACAGAATCGGGGTCATTCGGGCAATTTATCGCTATGTTCGGCGAAGCTGCGTCCCCTCCTTCCATCTGCAGTCAAGCAGCGCAATATCCTCCTCGCAATCCCATACCAAGCTTCCCCTACCCCGGCTTTGGGATCCTTCCGGGCCGCGATCGTATGCAGTGGGGTTTTGCGCACTAAGTCGCCAGTGACAAAAGAAAGTTCTGGGTTCGCGGTTCGCATTTAGTGGGAATGAAAATGCCATTGCACCGCAACATAACTAGGTTAAAATATTGTTATATAAAATATTTTACAATAAAACTCTCATTTCAAACCTCCACCTAGAGCGCGAACCTTAAGTTTTGAGTTTGCGTGCCAGGTTAGCACTCTAAATTTGCTTTACCGAAGCACTCATCCTTGCACTTCTAGAGGTAATCTCTGTTGCTTTGTGATGCAGCTTGTATTCGCTAAACCGGATTAGAACAGCGTCATTTTCAGCTTTGCTCCAATGGTGAAATTTATCTCCGATCCACAAATGCATTATTTGGTACTTGGCATCATCGGACGCAACCTCAATGCCTCATAATGTATGTCATCACTCTGGTATTGTGCAGGCACGAGCACATGGTAGCAGTCCAAATGAACGCCATGAAGCCATCCGCTTTTTCACAACATTCAATCACTCCGGAGATTGCGGCGTAGAAGCTTTAGAGGGCGCACAGAGATTGCTCACTCTTCTTTCAAGGCCCGGATTTGCACTTATTCTTATCAGTATAGCTTTGCTTGCCAGTGGCCTGAGCTCCAGAGTCATCGCCACCACAGAAGCAAAAATTGCTATAGAAGGCTTCATAAACCTAAAAACCACTCTACGGGCTCGCTGTATTATCACGCACAGATTTACCAAACAACAACAACGATTAATTCTTAAGTTTTCTGTACCTCACTTAAAGCTCACTGCTTTTAACTAGTCAATTGCTACCCAAATATCCCGCACTGCGCCTCAACAATGCAACCGCGATAGTTTCTGTATTTCAAGAAAAGCGCTCGCTTTAAAGACCTGCAATATTTGATGGATCAGCTTGACAGAGCGGCCGCAAAATTATACTTGAATGTATGACTCATATTTAATACACACCTCCTGATTGTATTGAGAATAGTGGTCTCCAGTGTTTAAACCGTCGATAACTATGCCTGCTATTGCGGCGAGTACATTCCATCAGGCGTGTCTGGTGGTCATGGTGCCGTTACTGCAAGATGTCTTTGACCTGACACTCAGTATGATTGGGGTTGTAGTAGGAACAGGCTTGATGGCAACTGCGATCAGTTTGCCTGCTTGGGGACGAATAGAAGCATATATCGGAGCTCTCGGTGCCTTGAAGATCATACTGAGTTTCGCGGTATTAAGCGTGTCTGCAATTGCAATCAGCTTTATGCTAGTCAGCTATGCTATAATCTCACCTCTCCTCGGATTGGCTGTCCTCATTACGGCACGAATTGCTTATAGCATTTCAGTTCCAGCTCTCCTTCCGCTTACTCAAGCAATACTCGCAAGAAATTCGCAAAATTCTTCCAAGCTTCTAGCTCCGATAGGTCGTTTGAGTTCTATGACAGGTCTTGGACGACTTGCGGGAAACGCAGCTGTGGCTCCGCTCTTGCTTCTTGGGGGAGTCGCTCCGCTTATTGCTCCAATTCCAGTCTATGTAGTTTGCTTATTTTTCGCATTTAAGCAGTCATCACCAGCAACGACAAAATGCAAAAAGAGCAACGAATACAAAAACCGGATCACACTTCCCAAAACTGCGCTTTTGATTGGATTTGCTCTGCAGTTGTGTCTTGGTGCAACATATGTGCTGCTGGGCCCGCTCATAAAAGACAGCATGCAGCTAAACTCAACTCAGGCAACCACTGTTGCAAGTTATTGTCTTACCGCTGCTGTTCTAAGCGGGTTGGTCGCTCAGTTGGGCCTCTTACCAATCGTTCGCAAGCATGCAAGCATTGTGCAAATCACCAGCGCAATTAGCTTTACGGCAGGCCTCAGTCTGCTTTGCATAGCGCATACGCTTTCTTTTATTGCAATGAGTGCAGCTATCATTGGCGCTTCAGCAGCACTGCTCACAGCTACTAATTCAGTATATTTGCTGAAACGATTGCCAGCTTCACTCAAAGCAAAAGGGTCGACCACTCTTTCCTGTTCTCAGTTTGCCGGGTTAGCCACAGGCTCCCTTCTTGGCGGCTTTGGTGGAGAGACGAGCCTGACCTTAACTTTTTCATTTGCCACCATAATCGCACTTGTTTTTTGCGTAGGTGGCTCCGGGTTCGTGATCAGCCACAAGCCAGTTGCGCGACCTTTGCGTCCCTCTGATATTTGACAGAACACAAAGGAGCCTTGAGATGTCCCAGATCGTCAAGATGCCGAAGAATACGCAACCAGTTTATGACCTAATCGGATTAGGCATAGGGCCGTTTAATCTGAGCGTTGCCGCATTGGCACAGAGCTCATCACGCATTCGCACAGCATTTTTTGACAGTAAGTCAGAATTCAGCTGGCATCAGGGATTGATGTTTTCGCGCTCTGTTTTGCAAACATCGTTCTTGAAAGACCTCGTCACAGCGGTACAACCAACCAGCGCATACTCTTTTATGGCATTTCTGGTTGAAAAGAAGAGGTTCTATGACTTTTTAGCTGGTCGTTTTACCGGAGTAACCCGTGTGGAGTTTAATGAATATCTTGCATGGGCTGCTGGCAAGATGAACAATCTTCATTGGAACCACACTGCCCAGGAAATCTCGGTAAAAGACAACCGTCTATCTGTGGCGTTTGAAGACGGACGAGTTGAGCACACTCACAATCTTGTCATCGGCACAGGTATGAAGCCTTTTATACCGCAGTGGGCGACCGCTTACTTAGGTGAGAATTGTTTCCACGCAAGCAGTTACCTCAACAAAGCACGGCAGATAAAGAACAAACGTATTGCAGTCATTGGCGGCGGACAAACCGGTGCGGAAATTGTTCTGGACCTTTTGACAAGCAAGCAAGCAGCTCCATTGGAGGTCCAGTGGATCAGCAATTTGCCCCGGTTCTCCCCCCTCGAAGAAGGTGGGTTTGTTGATCAGGTTTTTACACCTGCTTATGTTCAGAGCTACCAGACTCTTCCTAAGCAAAGCCAGCGACAAGAAGTGGTAAACCAGAAGCTAGCAAGTGATGGCCTAACCCCAAGCACAGTCGATGAGCTGTATGCGGAAATCTATCGCCGCAAGCATCTTTGCGCCGATCCCTGCACCATCACCTTGCTGCCGGGACGAGATGTAAAAGCGATGGAACAGCAGGGAACCGGCTATCGGTTGACCTCAAACTCTACGATTAGCGGTCAGACAGAAACGCAGCAAGCGGATCTGGTCATACTAGCGACAGGGGCAAAGCCAGCGCTTCCGGAGTTTATGACACCGCTCTTACCGCGCCTTTCGTTAGATGAAAATGGCCTGCCGGAATTGGATGCGTCCTACCGACTGCAATGGGATGGACCAAGAAACCTTCAGATTTTTGGATTAAATCTCGGCCTTTCCTCTCACGGCATTGTGGATCCGCAAATGAGCCTCATGACGTGGAGGAGTGCGACCATATTGAATGCTGTTGTAGGAGAGCCTCTCTTCGATCTGGAAGAAGACAATGAATTAATCGATTGGCCAAGTGTGCCACGAGCGGAAATCTTAAATCAGGTCATACCAGCCTGAACCGCTGGTCATATCATTAATTGCTCTATTCTTCAGGTTCGCCATGAACAAAACCTTAGTTTACACTCAGGCAAGCAATCGTCCTGTGTCTGTCCCTCCAACACCTTCACAAAGGGCTGAGCATGCCACTGCAAGTGCGTTCTTAAATGCGCTCTTGCGCGAATGGTCAGGTTGGTCATTTCTATCACACGCGCAAAAAGAGCTTTTATGTTTTGGTGAGGATACAGTTTGTCTTCCTCTGCAAAACAATGATCGCTTGTTGCTGCAAGTCCCTCACCATACGGCCGCTCGATATGAAATACAGCTGCCTTTTTACCTCTGGAACAGCGAAGGGCGTTGCAAGCCTGTCAGCCTCATGAGTGCGCTGACTACACTTATTACAGATAGTACAATCAGCGGTGAGCACAGCGAAAAGCAGTTTACGCTTTTATCGAGGGTGTTGGATAGCCATCAGGCTCAGATGCGAGCTTATGAGCTGGACGCTAACAATACTTCTCATCCTGCAGAGAACTGGAGTTTTCAGGAAGCTGAGCAGGCGCTTATTTCGGGCCACCCGACCCATCCAAATCCGCGCAGCAGAGACGAACTGACCAAAGACGATGCCTTGTTGTTATCGCCTGAATTAAAGGGGCAATTTCCTTTATTCTGGGTTTTGGCAGATCGTTCGATCCTAGTTTCAGGTTCTGGTGTGCAAAGAACTGCTTTTGATATGTGCCTGGAACTTGCCAAGAGCGATGAAACCTTGCCGGAAACACTGCGGACTAAAGTTGACAAGGGTTACGTGCCCATTGCCTGGCACCCATGGCAGGCAGAACGTTTATTAGCTCGTCCTCAGGTCATCCAATGGATACAGCAGGGCTTTCTTAAACCCTATGGGCCAGTTGGCAAGGCATTTACTGCGACCGCCTCAATGCGCGGAGTACACGCTTTTGAGGCGCCGTACATGCTTAAGTTTTCACTTTCCATGCGGCTGACAAACTCAAAAAGAGTACTTGCTCGCAAGGAAGTTGAACGCGGTGTGCAGATGGCAGAGCTGCTCTCAGGTGCCTTGGGGGATAAGCTAGCAAATGATTTCCCACATCTTACCATCCTTACTGAGCCTGGATATGTTGCTCTGCAAGATGAAGACGGCGGCGCATTGGAGGATAGTTTTGTAGTCTTGCGGGACAACCCGTTCCATGAACCGACACAAACCGGCCCTGCCATGCTCGCCAGTTTATGTGAACCTCATCTTGGTGCTCCATCCCCACTTAGTGACTTAATTTATAGGCAGGCTGCGCAAAAAACACTCTCCCCTCAGGGATTGGCAGAACACTGGCTGGATGCATTCATGGAAGTGGCTATCCTGCCTCTGCTTGATATTCGCGCCAGACATGGCCTCCTGTTCGGCTCTCATCAGCAAAATATGATGATTGCACTGAAAGATGGCATGCCCGCTCATCTTTATGTCAGGGATTGTCAGGGTACAGGTCACTTAACGACCCATCATGATGTCCTATCTGCATACCTACCTGACATTGGCAAAAATGCTGAAAATGTGGTCCCCCCGGAGATTGGTGATGAGCTTCTTTGCTATTATGTGATTGTCAATAACCTACTCCACACCGTGAGCACTCTGGTGATTGATGGCTTGATGGACGAGGCGCGCGCCTATGACACGCTCCGCAGAAAATTTAAAGCTGCAGCTCAAAGTACGACCAGCGATCCAGCCTTTTATGACTATCTGCTGACCTCTCCAACATTGGTCAGTAAGGGTAACTATCGCACTAGCCTTAGCAACGTAAACGAAGCATCGGGCGACGGAGCTGGCCAGCTCGCAGCATTCTTCAAAATAGCTAACCCATTCAATAACAAGAGAAATAGCGATGACATTGCATAGGATGCCTATTGGCTCATCACTTTCGATTGCCCATGAAACACATGATGGCTCCTCTGATTTCAGATTTGCTCAAGTTGTTACATCCAGAGATTGGAATAATGGACAGCTAACCGTGTTGCGTGACACCAAAGCTTTTGCCTGTGCTCATCTGGAGAATGCGACAGAGGCAAACCTGAGTTTTTCATTCTATTTGGAAGGTTCTCAAGAAGAAAAACTAGAAGCAGTATTGCTGTGTCTGGAGGCCTGCTTTTCGTCGCATTCAGAGATAGAAACTCTGAAAATCAGCCTGCCAGCAGATACTATTGATCCACGAGACTTACCATTTCTTGCAGTAGCAAATGAGCACTATCAAGTGTATCGCTCTGGCTTCTATCAAAACCCACAACTCTGGCTCCTTCACAGATCCACAGGTCGTCTTCGCACCGGTTTGGTCGAGGGGCCAGATGGTCGGGATCATCCATTAAGACCACCACATCCAACCGGGTTGTGCTACGAGCGTTATGACCCCGTTGCTGACGTGGTCGTATCGTTTCGTGCCGTTGACATAGACCGTGATCTGGACAGGTTTCATCGCTGGATGAACGATGGCCGTGTCGCATATTTCTGGGAGCTGGCAAAATCTAAAGATGAGCTGAAAGCATACCTGGAAACATTACAGGCCAAACCCCACACCTATCCACTAATTGGTTGTTTTAATGGTGAGGAAGCAGGTTACTTCGAAACTTACTGGGTGCGAGAGGACCGTCTTGGCCCTTATTACGCCTCTCAAAGTTACGATAGAGGCTGGCATGGCTTGATTGGCGAACGCAGGCATCTAGGCAAAGTGAAAACCGGCGCTTGGTTGCGCGGGCTGACACACTATCTTTTCTTGGACTGCCAGTTGACTGATAACATAATGGGTGAGCCTCGGGTGGATAACGCCAAACTGCTTTCCTACGCAGATTCTCTTGCTTATGAAAAACTTATGGAATTCGATTTCCCGCATAAACGCTCAGCACTCATGTGCTGTCGGCGGGAGCGTTTTTTTGAGGAGCTTCGCTTATGATCCTCGACAAACAGTATTGCAGCACAATGGTGGCGGATGCGACGAGTCCCTCGTTCTTGTGGCCAAAAGTCTGCAGGGCAGCGCTCGCAAAATTACTTAGCGAGCTAACTTATGAAGAGGTTTTAGACCCCACTTTTACTGGCGGTGAATCTTTTGAACTACGCCTTGCCTCTGGTGTCCTCTACACGTTTCAGGCGCAAACCATGATCTGGGGGAACCTCTGGGTGGATACAGCTAGTATCACCCGGGCTCCCGCATCGACACTTCCATTGTCTCCTCTTCAATTCTCAGTGGATGCACAGGCCGAACTTGGCATGAAACCGGAAACACTGGCCACCTTTTTGCGTGAAATGTCCAACACTCTGCGTCAGGATTTATTTCTGGCGCAATCCTGCGAAGGTTATGATGCTGACACACTCCTACAAATGCAGCCATATGAGTTACACGCTCTGCTGGAAGGCCACCCAAAAGCCGTAGCGAATAAAGGGCGCCTTGGCTGGGGAGCAGAGGATGTCGCCCGCTTTGCGCCGGAGAGCCGACAACCGATCGAGTTATTATGGCTTGCTGCTCGCCGTGAGCATTGCGAGATCAGTGATAGCGATATCCATGCAGAAAAAAGCTTTCTAAAAGACACCTTAGGCGCAACTGAAATGACGCATCTAATGGACACTCTGAAAAACAAAGGAGGTACCTTAGAAAGCTACTGTCTCGTTCCTGTACACCCCTGGCAATGGGATCACGTGCTCCAACAAACGTACATCAATGATCTACAAACAGCAGATCTGATCATGCTCGGTAGTTTTGGCGGACGTTATGTTTCTGGCCCATCTTTACGGACACTCACCAGTCTGGATCGTCCTGAAAGCCCGGATGTAAAGGTTGCTCTGACGATCCTGAATACTTCCGCTTGGCGAGGAATTCCTGGCAAGTACATCGCTCATGGATCTGACTTGTCTGAGTGGTTAGATGGCATCGTTCAAGCAGATGATCACTTGAAGAATAAGGTTAGCATTCTAAAAGAACTGCGCGGTGTATGGTATCGCCATCCGTTTTACCAGCAGCTTCGCGATATTCCCTATCAGCATGATGAAACTCTGGGTGTAATCTGGCGGGAACCTGCAGACTACAAAGTGGGACCAAATCGCCGAGCTTATCTTTACGCTGTCTTGTTGCACAAAGATGGTTCAGGCGTTCCCCTGGCTGCTCATCTCGCGCAAAAGGCAGATCTTAATTTAACGGATTGGCTGCAAAAGTTGTTTGAAGTTACCGTTGTGCCACTTTATCACATGCTCTGCGTATATGGGCTTGGTTTTATTGCTCACGGACAGAATATAACAGTTGTCCTAGAAGACAGCGTACCTGTCGGTATGGCAATCAAGGATTTGCAAGGAGATGTCGATCTCGTAAATGAGATTTACCCTGAACAGTGCGATCTAACTGACGAACTGCGCGCATTACTACCAGCAAAGCCGCCAGCTTACATTGTACATGACATTCAAACTGCTCATTTCGTCACGGTGCTTAGATTTCTTTCATCTTCGCTGGCACAAGCTGGGCAGATGACTGAGACATGTTTCTACCAAATTCTTGCAGATACGCTGAAGAGCTATACTGCCGCTAACCCGGAATATAGTGCACGCTTTAAGACATTTGAGCTGTTTGCGCCGACCATTCCCAGAGTGTGTATCAACAAAGTACGCTTTGAGATTGGATATGGTGACAGCGCTGAACGCCCGTTGCCTGCGCTTGGTATGGATTTGATTAATCCCCTACTCTGCTAAGAAGAAAAGGCAGCTCTGCGATCTGATAGAGCTGCCTCTCTGCCTAATCTCTGACAATGAAGAAATCTGCTAGAACCCAACAAGATAACTGTTGTGGTGAGTTGATCTTTGCTGATCATAACAACCTGTTCTCACCGCCTGAACACTGTTCTTCTCAGTAATCAAACATTGGCAAACCCGATCAGAGGAGAGCTGCAATCAACGAAATTGTCGTCTTGCAGAAAAAATCTCTCACAAATCAGGCTTGCGTAGTCATCACTTGCTCTTCCAAAACAGCACGAAGTTGTTGTGTTGCCTCCCACATATCTGCGTGTGAATGATAGAGCGGTGACAGGCCAAATCTCACTGCATTCGGGGAACGGAAAGAAGAGGTTATGTTTTTCTTCTTAAGCGCATCAACGATTTTGCTCCCATCTCCCGGAATGCAAACGCATACGTGCCCACCACGTTCATCACAATTCTCTGGGGACGCAAGTTCGACACCAAGATCGCCGCATTGTTCTTTGATAAGCGTAACAAACGTTTCGCTTAGAGAGCGATGCTTGGCCCAAACCTGATGCGGGTCAACCGAATTCCAGATCTCTGCTGCACACCAAAAAATCTCATTTGCAATCACCTGCGGAGATCCGGTCATGTGGCGCAGAACACCTTCAGCTGGTTCAAATTGCTCAGAAAATGAAAATATATTTGCATGACCGATCCAACCAGAGATCTCTGGCCAAATCTTATTCTGATGCTTTTTGTTGATGTATAGCCATGCAGGACCACCAGGACCGCCACACAAATACTTGTAACCACACCCAACCGCAAAATCTGTTTGTGTACCCTCAACATCCAGCGGAATAGCACCCGCAGAATGAGAGAGATCCCAAAGTGTTAATGCCCCAACAGAACGGGCTTTGGCGTTGATTTGCTCCATGTTGAAACGACGCCCAGAGCGGTAATCCACTTGTGACAGATAAACGACTGCAACATCCTCAGTGATGGCATCAAGAATGTCCAAATCTGGGTCCGCATAGGCAACTTTCAGCTGGTCGCTGTGAGCGTTCTCCAAGCCTTGCGCTACGTGAAGATTGGTAGGGAATGTGGTCTTCTCGCTCAAAATCACTTGGCGATCCGGATTAAGCTTCAGCGCATCTGTCAGCAACTTGAACAGGTTTAGCGTGGTATTGTCATAGGCAAGCGTATCTTCTGGGGCAGCACCAATTAGGCGACTTATCGCAGCACCAATTTGCATAGGCCGGGCCATCCAGCTGGCCGCTGCCCAACTCGCGCTGCGTTCATCAGCCCATTCACTTTGAAACACCTGTGCAAGGTGCGCCGGAACTGACTTTGGCATAGATCCAAGAGAGTTCGCGTCTAAATGTATGACGCCGGGCCGTTCTTCAAACAACTCCTTGCAGTGTTTGAGCGGATCATTGTCGTCAAGCGCTATAATATCTTGATAATTCACTGAATTTCCAATCTTCACAATAGGATGTATGGAGGCAGCGAAGCCGTTTAGGAGGTAACGTCATGAAGCTTGGTCTCAAAGCCTCCCGGCAACGAAACCTCCAAAATCTCGAGATCATCAGAACCATTAAGCAGTGATGATTTCATCGCCGGTGGTATGACAAACGCATCTCCAGCTTTGACTTGATGGGCTTTACCCTCTTCATTGACCAGCGTAACGTTGCCTTCCATGACAAAAGAAAACAAGATATCCGAAGTGTGACTGGTAACAGCCCCAGTTGGCCCCGTCGTTGCGCGGGCGACTTGTACATTGGCAACCTGTTTAGTTGCTAAGCCAATGCCTGTATCTCTGCATTCAAAGCCATCAAGGCGATGAGGCTGCCATATGGCGCTATCTAATTGATGATGAACAAATTTTTGCCCCTGAAACTCACGCTCTGGATTGACGGTTCCATTCGGTAAGTCCATCTCGTGATCAATGCTGGTGATATGTTCTGCCGGAACGCCAATTTCAATTACTTCGAGCTCACCAGAAGACTCCAGTACGCGATGCCGGATCTCTGGAGGTTGGATAACACAGTCGCCAGCTTTGAGGATAAATGGCTCACCTTGATCTTCATAAACAAGCCGGACCCAGCCGCGATAGCAAAAAATCAACTGAAACCCAACGGTGTGATAATGCACCATATCCGGAACAGGACCTGCATCTGGAATGCGGATGTGAGAGGCGATAATACTACCACCTAGCCGATCCGGGATCAGATCACGATACTGCATACCAGCGCGACCAATCACCCAAGGATCATTGTCAATCATATGCCTGACTATGAAAGAGTGTTGAGTTTTGGGCATTTCCAGTGGTGGTGAGGCGTCAATAATCTCAATTTTAGTGCCATTTGGCGCGATTAGTTCGGTTTGCCCTTCAGCAAAATCAGCAGGCTCTTTGCATAGTAAACGCAGTGTTCCTGGTTGTTCTGATGCACCTTTTTCCAGGCGCACCCGAAGACCGTGACCAGACATCACCGCAATAGCAGGATTGTCAGCTGGGAAAATCATATCCAGCTTCATACCGAGGATCTTGCTGAAAAACGGCAAGTCCTCCTTTAGATCGTTGGTTGGCAACCGTATTTCAGCAGATGCAATGTGATCTACGTTGGTTTCTAACTGTGCCACTTGACGTCCCTCCCAGAATTTCAAATGTGATAATCAAAATAGAGTTGGTGGTGCTTATTCACCCTCACTTTTGAGGTGCGTGGCATCAATCGTCGCGATCACCAAAATACGCGCCGGAGTATCGCCTGCACAAACGTAAGCATGCTTCATTGAACTATCGAAATAGATGGAATCTTCAGCCTCCAGGAGCAGAGGCGCATAGTGTTCTGAATGCAAATGCAAGTTTCCCTCCAGCACAATCAAAAACTCTTCACCCGGATGAGCATGTAATCCGCCAACCTCTTCCAGAGTTTGTCCTGCTACAATATCAATGGCTGGGTTCATCATTTTGTTGGTGATGTCGTTACTCAACACCTGAGCACTATAGCGTTCTGTTTCCAGAAAAACGCCCTGCCCTTTGCGCGTAATGCTGCGAATGCCACTGCGAGCCGGACTGCCCGGATTTTCAAAGAATGCAGACATATCTACATTGAGAGCTTGCGATAAAACATAAAGATTAGCAGCGCTCATCAGCGTTTGATCATTCTCCACACGAGACAATGTCGCCTCTGAAATCCCAGTCTGTATGGAGAGCTCACTGAGTGATAACTGCAATGCTTTACGGAAGGTTTTCACACGCTCACCAATGTGCAATTTCTCTTGCCTCTTCGAGTTCGTAGGCTTCCGAGAGATCGCTGCCGTATTACTTGTTTCACGTCGCAAAATAGATAATGCCTCGCTCAATTAGCTTACTTGCTTGTTCGTGCATTTAATTGTTGTGACACACAATAGAATGACTAATTTCATTAGTGCAAGAGAATTTCATAATTGAAATATAAAATAACATTTGTCCAAGAAGTTAGGTCGAGTGGGCAATTTCTGATGATATCTCTTTGTCATCAAAACAGGAAAACAGCAGACTATGAGGATACTTGCGCTTCTGGAGAGGTGATTGACAGCATCTTGCGCATATGCAAGTGTTTTTACGTATTACGCCGTTTGTAGCAGTAAGAATCTCCGATATTGTGGGAGATAGCTGAAATCAATGAGGCCAAAGCCTTCCGACGGTGCAATGCAATGGGAGGGATTTATGAATAAGACTCTTTTGATGCTGACGACAGCAGCATGCATAACATTTGCAGGTTCGGCTTGGGCCGAAGATATTAAAGTTGGGGCTTTGATGGGCGTGACGGGGCCTCTCGCCAACTTTATTCCACCAATCCTCAACGGGGCAAAATTAGCAGAGGCAGACGTGAACAAAGGCGGTGGTTTGTTGGACGGGCAAACCATGAAGCTTGTTGTTGCGGACAGTCAGGCATCTGCACAGCCATCAGTTGATGCAGCGGGTAAATTGGTAAACATTGAGAACGTTGTGGCGATCATGGGAGCACTGTCTTCTGGCGCGACCATTGCTGCGGCAAATGCGGTTGCTATTCCAAACGGCGTGCTTCAGGTTTCTCCAACAGCGACAGCACCAAGCATGACCAATTTGGAAGACAATGACTATGTCTACCGCATTGTTCCAAGCGACAACTATCAAGGTAAAGTGCTCGCGCGCGCCGTTCTGGAAGAAGGCTTTAAAAAGGTTGCAATTACATATGTTAACAATGACTACGGCGTCGGCATAGGTAATACTTTTAAGGTTGAATACGAGAAGTTGGGTGGGGTAGTCACCAAATTCTCCAAGCATGAAGACAAGAAAAACTCATACCGCGGGGAGTTGGCGACCCTGGCATCCAGCGGTGCTGATGCACTTGTCGTCATTGCTTATGCAGCCGGCAGTGGTGCGAAGATCGTCAAGCAATCATTGGAAAATGGCTTCTTCGAAAAGTTCATTGGTACAGACGGTCTGCGGGATGACATCTTAATTCAGCAAATTGGTGCTGAAGCTCTTGCCAGTTCCTTCTTTACCTCACCAAGTTCTCCGAGCTCAAATGAAGCTACAGAAGCGTTCCATGCTCGGTTTGACGAGACATTTGGCGGCGGGTCAGACAAGCCATTTGTAGATCAGGCCTATGACGCTACCATGTTGATTGCGTTGGCAATTCAACAAGCTGGTTCAACCGATCGTACCGCTGTAAAAAATGCGCTTCGTTCTGTTGCAAATGCACCAGGTGAGATTGTGGGTCCGGGTGAATGGGCGAAAGCACGTGAGTTGATCTCTGCGGGCAAAGACATCAATTACGAGGGCGTTTCTGGGGCCCACGAGTTTGATGCGAATGGAGATGTCGCAGGTTATATCGGCAAGTATATCGTCGAAGGCGACAGCTACAAGCAAACCAAAATCTTCAATTAGTTCAGACTTCTACCACAAGAGGTTGAATTTTGCCGAGTAATGACCGGGCTCTTCTGGGCCTGGTCATGTTGGACCGTGTCATGACGGTGCAGTCAATGAGAATTTGGGAATACAAATGATCCAGCTTGAGAATGTATCAAAACGATTTGGTGGATTAACTGCCGTTCACAACTGCTCATTTTCAATTCCGACAGGCCAAATTACGGGAGTTATCGGGCCTAATGGCGCGGGTAAGACTACTGTTTTCAATATGATAGCTGGCCTACTTCAGCCAAGCAGCGGGCAAATTTTTCTTGATGGAGAAGACATTACTTCCTTGCCAGCACACAAGCGTCAGAGCAAAGGGCTTTATCGGACCTTCCAATTGGCACACGAATTCTCACGTATGACTGTGGTTGAGAACCTGATGGTCGCAGCGGATAGCTCCATCGGAGAGAATGTGTTCAATGCAATTTTCCGCCCCTCCATCTTTCAAAAGCATGAGCATGCGGCATACGATAAAGCTATGGAAACACTGCGTTTTTTGGAGATTGAGAAGTTGCAGGATGAGCTGGCGGGAAACCTTTCCGGCGGGCAAAAGAAGCTGCTGGAACTTGGCAGAACCTTGATGCAGACACCAAAAGTCATCTTGCTGGATGAAATCGGCGCAGGCGTAAACCGCAGCCTACTCAGTAAGATCGCTGTGAAGATCCAACAGCTGAATGACGATTTCGGCTACACCTTCTGCCTGATTGAACATGATCTGGATTACGTCTCGCGGCTTTGCGACGAGGTTGTCGTACTGGCACAAGCCACTGTTTTAACGACAGGAACCATCGATAAAATTAAACGTGACGAGCGCGTGGTGGAGGCCTACTTCGGTGGCGGCAAATATGAGGGTGCCCATGCCTGATCCGATTTTGAACATCCAAAACCTAACTGCAGGCTATGGTGCAACGCCTATTATTCATTGCGTTGATTTGTGCGTTCATTTGAAAGGAATAGTGGTAATTGTGGGACCAAATGGGGCTGGCAAGTCCACTTTGTTAAAATCAGTCTTTGCTCTCAATAAATATTTTTCTGGCTCCGTAGAGTTCATGGGGCATTCGATTGTCGGCGTCAAAACTGCGAACCTCGTTCCCATGGGCATTTCTGCCGTTCCGCAAACCAGCAATGTATTTGCAAATTTGACAGTACGTGAAAACTTGCAGGTGGGAACGTATGCAGCACCACCGAAAAATGCAGCTGCGACATTGGATATGATCCTGACACTCTTTCCAGACCTTCGAGAAAAACTGAACCAGCCAGCTGGGCAGCTCTCTGGTGGCCAACGACAAATGGTTGCTATCGGAAGAGCGATGATGAGCGATCCAAAGCTGTTGTTATTGGATGAACCGACAGCCGGGTTGTCGCCTGCTTATCTGGAACGGATCTTTGATCTGATCCAGCAAATTCGCGAAGCCGGCATCTCTGTGTTGCTGGTTGAGCAAAACGCCAAACAAGCCCTGCGCATCGCTGATATGGGGTATGTGCTGGTAAACGGAAAGAACGGATATACGGATACAGGCAAGAACCTTCTAGCTAATGATGAGGTGCGGCATGCATTTCTTGGCGGGGGGCTGCCAGCATGATTGATTTCATCAACTACTATCTCATACCGGGCATAACTCTTGGCAGTATATATGCGTTGGGTGCTGTCGGTATCTCGATGATTTTCGGCATTTTACGATTTGCACATTTCGCGCATGGCGACTTGATGACCACCGGCGCTTACATTGCTCTGACAGCAGTTTGGACACTTGGGCTTCCGGCACTTGCTGCTATTCCGATCGCGGTTGTAGGAACGGCACTGGTGGCCGTGTTTCTGGATAAGGCGTTCTATAAGCCGCTGCGAGATTTACCAAGCATCTACACTGTCATCGCTTCCTTTGGCGTCGCGCTTATCCTACGCTCGGCTATCCAGTTATTGTGGGGCACGGACTCCCAAGTCTATGTGGTCGGCTTTCAAAAACCGCTGATCTTTTTTGATAGTCTCCGCATCGCTCTTCGGCATATGCAAATCATTGCGTTTACGGTCGCTATTGCCATTACGCTGCATTTCTTCCTGTCTTATTCTAAAACAGGGAAATCCATGCGAGCAGTTGCAGATGACCCAGAGTTAGCGCGAATTGCCGGACTTGATACAGAAAAGATCGTTCGGTGGACTTGGATTATTGGAGGTGGCCTTGCTGCCATTGGTGGTGTGTTTGTGGGATTGGATACGGACATTCACACAAACCTAGGTTGGAACTTATTATTACCTATGTTTGCGGCAGCTTTGTTGGGCGGAATTGGCCGCCCCTTAGGAGCTATGCTGGGAGGCTTGATTATCGGTGTCGCTGAGGAGATTTGTACGTTCCCGATCATGGACATAGAGATCATCTCGCCCAGCTACAAAAGTGCGATTGCCTTCATCATCATGCTAGCTCTGTTGTTGTTCCGCCCGCAAGGCCTCCTAAAAGGAAGGGTGCTTTGATGGAACTCTCAGGACTGTTCTTCTATTTCGTTTCCTTCCTCACTATGGCTGGCATTTATGCTGTAATTTGCCTGGCGCTTAACATCCAATGGGGTTTTGGCGGCCTGTTTAATGCAGGCATCGCTGGCTTTTACGCTATCGGCGCATATTCAGCGGCTATTATCACTTCCACGGCGGCATCAAACAATGTTGGAGGGTTCCAACAATCCATTTTTGTAGGCATGGCCGTTGCAGCTGTCATTGCAGGTCTTGTTGGCTGGGGCATTGCACGGCTTTGTGTTTCTCTCAAAAGTGATTACCTCGCCATGGCAACAATTGGAATTGCAGAGATCATCCGGCTTATAATCGTCAATGAGGAGTGGCTGACTAACGGGAGTTTGGGCGTTTCCAACATTCCACGTCCCTTTGAAGGAGTGTTCAAAGGGCAAACAGCGGAAATTGTCTTTGTTCTTTTTGTTTGGATGATCGTGCTGCTGACTTATTTCATTTCTCATCGCCTTCACAAAAGTCCGTGGGGCCGGGCTTTACGAGCAATCCGCGATAATGAAGATGCAGCAGAATCCATCGGCAAGGACACTCATTCTTTCCGCACGCAAACGTTTGTGATCGGAGCCATTTTTATGGCGTTGGCAGGAGCGCTGAGTGCGCACTACTTCAAATATTTCAGCCCCGACGCAACAGAGCCAATTCTGATAACATTTCTTGCTTGGGTGATGTTGATTGCCGGAGGAAGTGGAAACAACAAAGGAGCCATTGCAGGGGCATTGATCGTCTGGGCGATCTGGTCAATGACAGAGATCCTAACAGGCTTCCTACCCTCCGAATGGGCAACACGATCCTCCTACATGCGCATGCTGCTTATTGGCTTATTCCTGCAGTTCGTTCTGCAACGATATCGCTCCGGCTTGCTACCAGAAAGAGCGCCAAAACTGGACAAGTTGAGACGCTCTTAGCTTGCTGGAGGTAGAAGACATCATATTCCGCTATGAGCCCCGGATTACAGCTCAGTCCAACCACCAACCATCTCGGCGGAGTGTATAAGGTAGTGAGCGATCCAGGCCTTCCAGCGGAACAGAGCGTTGACCCGTTCGAGTAATGAAGGAACGTAATGACCGAACCATACTGACAAGGTTTTGACGGAAGCGCGCGACAAGACCCATGATCACGATCAAAAGCCCCATAATCCCTTCTGGTTCTGGCGCTGAGCTTCCACTGAGGTTTAAGTTTGGATAAGCTTTTGTCGCTACGCCAGAAACTTGCGGCAGCGGGACCGACGCTGAAACTGTGCTTTTTGGATCATGATTTGCGAGCGTTTCAGAAACCGCAACAAACGAAGTGAAGCGGGTTTGCAGGGAGTGGTCCAGACCAAGCTTGGTAATCTCGTTCTTTAAAGCCAGATTAGAGCTGCCTCCAATCGCATATTCTCGGTTTTTTGCAAAGATCTGCTCACGCGCCCAGATGATTGGAAGCGCTTTCTTTTCTGGGCTTTGTTGCTGAGTTCTCCCTGATAGTTCAATCTCCAGCGGCATGCGCGCCGCCTGCCCATTGACTCGGCCATTAATGAAAATGGTATGCTTTCCGCTTTTCTGGTAGCGGCCCAGAACTCGAAGTGCGCGCCCCTTGAACAGGTCTGGAAGCTTTGTCGCACTTAGCTCTTCAACTGCTAGTCCGTTCCAATCAATTGAGACATCGGTCAGCACAGGCGTTTTCAAGTCTTTTGCAAAGACCTCTGCAGTCTCATGAAAGCTCTCGTCAGCTCCAACATAGCGCGCATATCCCCGTCCCTCTGCTGCCAGCGCTTCAAGCAGAAATCGATTGACGGACGAGCCCACTCCAAACGCATAAAGACGTGCATTTCCAATGCGATTGGAAACCGTTTGGATTACTTTGCGCTCATTCCCTATGTAGCCGTCAGTCAGGAAAACAACGATGCGCGTTGTGTCTTTAGGTTGTTGTGTACCAAACGCAGCTTTGAGTGCTGCATTCAGTTCTGTCCCGCCACCAGCATAAAGACCGGAGACATACTCAAGACCCGCCTGTTTGTTATGCTCACTCGCAATTAAAGACTGCTCTTCAAATGCGGTTGTCTCATTTGCAAACCGAAGGATCCGAAAGTAATCATCTGAGCGTAGATTATTAATTGCAGCACGCATAAAGGCTTTGCTTGCAGCTATTGGAGTTCCCCCCATGGAGCCAGAGGTGTCCAACACAAACACCAGCTCTCTTTTACCAATAGTCGCTTCTACTGGAACTTTAGGAGGCTCGATGAGCAACGAAAAGAAGCCACCTTTTTCATCCTCGTAGTAACTGTCTAAACCGGCAGTCACACTCGTCTCAGCAGCCAGTTCGTAACGCAAGACAAAGTCTTTATTGTCAACCTCCCTAGTCTTCTCAAAGGTCGCCTGTTTTTTGTTTTCATCTCCAGAGATGCTCAAGTTATGTGTTGTGCTCCAAAGGCCGGATATGGGCAGAGCTGCGGTCATGGACATATCTAAGGAGACCCGCCGACTATCGATGGCCTTAGATGTTGAAACGGCTATTACCTGAGGATATGCCGGTAACCGATCAATTTCCCAGCCGGAAACGACGTCAACTTCATCACTGCCAGACATAACATCTGGCTTATCTAATTGGACAGGCTCGGCTGCTCCTTCGTACCGCGGACCAACCACCATGGGGACAACCAGTTCATAGGCCCCATCTACTTTCGACACGGACTGAACATAGTGCAGGTGCACGGTAATTGGCTTACCCGGCATCAAATTGGCGATATCCTGAGTAAACATGTTTGGTCGGTGCTGTGTCAGAAGGGATGCAGCTTTACCCTCTGCCTTTGCTTGCTTGAATACAGCACTTGCTTCTTGTTTTTCTTTGATTTGCGCAACGACCCGCTGCCCTTCCAACTCCATCTCCATGGCGTGCACGGCAGCTTTCTGATTTAGGGGGAACAGATAGGTCGCATGGAGCGGTACATCATTGGGATTGAGGAATGTCTGTGAAAGCGTAACCTGAGCGATATCTCCAACTACATCGACATCGTAGTGCGAAGAGAGCAAGGGCAACTCAACCTGTTGTCCATCTAACATAGCGATAATTGTACCTGCCTTCTTTCCCAATGGGTCTGGCTGCTCGGCGCCAGCATCGGAGCTCGCGCTGACTACAAAAATGAAAAGCAAGGAGAGAACGCGCGTTATCTCAAACATCAAGAATATCCTCTAAGTTTCAGGTCTTGGGAAAATCAAAGGCAGCAAAAACCGCAGCCTCAAAATGGTTTTGGTTGGAAGGTGCAACCTGCCATGGCGAAACACGTTGAATGCTGGTCCAAGAGAGCGACGGGTTTTGCAACCAAATCCAAATCGCTTCGGCCACGTTGTTCGTGACATGCCCGCCATCAGAGAAAAAAGAGACGGAGACCTGCCATTGCTGGCCGTTTTCTGCAGTGGCCCGATAAAGCGCTGAAGGCATTACCTCAAAACGAGAACCAAGAAATTCAACCCGGTAGCCCAGACCGCGCAAGCAGTCGTCCGGCGCATGAAGATGGCGAAGCGGGGAGCTCGTATGCACAAGAGTAAGCGCATGCTCTCCATAGCGCTTTTTGACTGCATACCCTCCATACTCTTCGAGATACTTCTTCTCGACGGGAAGTAATGGAACGGCCTGCCCGGATTGCCCATTCAAAAACAAAGGCAAAACAGGGCGTTCAGAGGTTCTCGTTACATCAACTGCCTGTCTGGGTAGACTGACAACGACAACAGTAAGACCAACAAAGGTGAGAGCCAGATACTTTTGAAATGACTTAGGAAGTTCATGAGCTTTAACCGTATGAGGAGAAGCAACGATCAAGCGTGCCTCAGGCCGATACAACCTCAGGATTGGCAGAAGGGTAAGGGCGAGAGTGATATACCCAATCACGCCGTGCCATGGCTCCATCATCACGTTTACATCAAAAATCCAATGCGGATAGGCTATGCCAAGCGCTAACGTGCTGATACGAAAAGAGTTGCCTAAGATGCTGAGAACAAGCGTAATACCGACCCAAAGCAGAGCAGTACTCAATCGTGGGCGATAAATGGCATTCAACACCACGATAAATGCCATGCTGAGCATAAGACTAGACGTGCCAGAACAAGGCAAATCGACTAACACCTCTTTGCCTTCAAGTGTCAGCCGTACGCCATCGCAGGAGAGGTTCTGAGAGACCCCGCTGAGAAGAAAACAAGACGCGTTCGCAGACAGTTCCTGCAAAGGGTAACCCAATAGCCTCTGAACAATCCGCTCAATAGGCAGGGAAAACAGGAAAAGCACAGAGAGCCAAAAGGGAGAGATTGCACGCTTGCGTTCCCCTACCCTCAAAAGCGTGGCAATAGCGAAGATATCAAAAGCCAGAGCCAAACCGCCAATAACATTGATTGCAAACACCTGACTGATCAGGCGAATGAAAGCGGAAGCAACAAGAAGCAAAGCTGCAGTTTGACGATGATGATTTGCGGAGTGGTCAACGGGGCTCGACAGCGACCGGAGCAATAAGACCGCGACTGCGACCAGATAGAAAGCGCCGGAAGAGGAATAAGAGGGATCAAGCCATGTTCGAACCAGCCATAGCGCAGGTTCAAAAGCCAGAATGGCGGAGGCGAGCCCAAATCCAAAAACTGTCACGCGATGATTTGCAAGTGTCTTTCTCATGCAAACCGTTGTGCCAACCTGATTTGCAGAACCTACTCACCATTTGTGCAGATTTTCAGCATTTCAACCAGAGGAGGGACCTATAGCTAGTGAGATCGAGACAAGCCAGTTCACTCCCCATCTGTCATGCCAATTTCAATACACGTTTGTAAGTATGAAGAAGCCCATGCAAAGAGGAAGAACTCTCTTCAATAATGAGCCATTGCTTGCATTCGTTTTATCTCTGAGCAATCACGGGCATATCTATATTTCAACCCAAAGTCACTTCAAGCAAACGAATCCGCTCGCATTTCACAAAATCGGATCTTTGCTTATTAACAGAGCTAAGGTGCTTACCTTCAATGGTAACAGTGACAGCACTACGTGGGGCTCATGTCCATTAAACCAGATATTGTCGTCAACGGTTGGGCTTTTCTAAACATGATGATTGATCAGCAGGCCTGACTACCTACTGATCAACCTTGCAAGTCAGTTAAAGCGCTGCGAGCACCAGAACCTCGATTTTGTAGTGAGGTTTTGCCATGCGGGCCTCGACGCAAACTCGTGTTGGGGCTGCGTTGAGATCAGCGACCCACGCATCCCAGACGTTGTTCATTTCATCATATTCGCGCATGTCCGCCAGCCAGATCTGGACGGAAAACACATTTTCACGAGTTGTTCCTGCCTCAGCGAGCAGGCTGTCGACTTTTGCGAAAACATCTTTCGACTGTTCGGTAATATCGCCCTCAACGAGCTGAGACACCTGCCCTGCCAAATGAACAACATCATTGTGAATTGCGATTGCAGAAAAGCGCTTGGAACCGCCTAGTTTTTTGAGTTCTGAGCTCATTTTTACTCCAGTTTTTATCAGTCAGCGTGTTCATCAAACACCTGATCTCTTGCATTGGATTTCGTGATTTTGAGATTTAGGAGCAACGGCTGGTTAGTCGTTGTCTGTCAAACCAGCTCCAGCGCCACGTAGGCGGGATGCTTCTGTCGCCGGAGCAAAGGTCCGCTGTGCAAATGCTCCAAGCCGCACCCAACATGCATCCCCAACAACCGCTCTATGGATAGGTTTGCTTTGCGAGAGCATTTGTGCTGGCGCTGAACATTCAACTCGTTTGGCGTGAGAAGATAAAATTGCCTCAGAATTGCCCTGAACGCAGAGTTCCTTGCCGTTGGTCACCATGCGCGTGCCTTCCCACTCCACAGCAACTGGCTGACCAAGACGAAGGGCTGCACCGGAGGCGAAAGGAACAACCAGCAACGGATAGTCAACTTCCAGCATTGTTATGATATTGCCCAGCTCCATTTTGATCGCACAGTCACTCATCGCTGCGCCCGCAATGAGTGGGCTTAGCCTGCCCGCTGGAGCACGCCAGATGCCCTGAAGTGCCACTGGAGACAGATCAACCGCTGGCAACCTGTCGTTCAACTCTAAGAGCGAGACCAGTAAATCCGGTCCAGGGAATCCAAAGGACGCGAGCCAGCGCGTTCCTTTGGCGGCCTCCTCACATAAGCCCCATGGCAACCCTGCACCGCGAGAAGCACGCTTGCACATCGCTTCGATTTCATTGAGAGAATAACTCATCTAGTTGCCCCTGCTCAGTGCTGGATAGACCCAGAAATCATCAGATTGTGACGCCAACTCCTCCGGATAAGGCGCGTTTGCATACATGTTGATGCGTACCCAACGATCAGAGCGCGGATCGAATTGCACTGCGCCGAAAAAGGCGAGTTTACATCTCAGCATATCGATCGGCAGAACATCGCTTGCAATCGTATTGTCGCGGATTTCAGCATAGGGTGCCTGATTGACAATCTGAGCGCGGCGAACGATGTGACGGTATTCAGGATGCCTCAGCAGAAACTGAGCGATGTTTTTGTCTTCTGGCCAGTGGCCCAGAGCATGATAAAGCGCAGCTGCATCTCGTCCGGGCGCTAAAGGTTGCTCGTATTCTTCAATCGGCTCTTCAAAGCGTTCACCCAGACGTGGCTCCAGCTTCTCCTCTGAGACATACCAGGCCTTAGCTTTGTTCTGCTGATCACTCCAATCAATTTCCAATGCCCAACCATAGACCCGTTTGAGAACTTCTCGCAGATCCTGTAGTGTCATCGCTCCAGCAATGCGGAATGTTGGCGTGTTGTCAGCGGCCATGGTGTTCGCGAGATCATCAACAAGTGCCCCATAAGGCTCCAGCATCAAGGAAGTCAGGCACTCCTGCCCTTCCAGAGACAGTTCCTTTTCTGCCCAGGTGTTAAGCTGGTTCCAAGGGTGATCACTTGCGTCAGAGACGCTTTCTGCCTGCTGCTGCAACGACACAAGGTCACGCTTCAGCCCTTCAGTCTTTTCAGATTGGATCTGATGGTCCGTTGTCCAGGACGCGGTCAATAAAATGCTGCGCGCCAACAACTCACGAAAGAGTTCAATCTCTTGTTCACTTGCCTGAGGGAGCGCACGTACGCGTGCAGCAGCTTGCTCCCGCGCGGCAATCCAGTTGTTAAACAGTACAGGGTGATTGAGCAGAAATGGCGCCATTCCGAGGCCAGTTGAATTTCCGATGCCCATAGAACGGGCGATAGCAGGATCCAACTTTACAGCTTTTTCTCCCCCCTTCATTCGCGCCATATACTCGACAAGGTCGCGCACAAAAGCGCGCGTCAGAAAGACGGAAAGCATCTCCACCTGGAACGGACTTTGAAACTCAGGACGGTCCGCGATCATTTCGCGATCCGCCGCCCCGAACTTGCCTGACCCATAAACAGCGGTGGTGCGCATGAGATAGCCGACGGCTTCGATCTTTTGGAGATCCGGCTGCTCTCCCTTTGCCAGAGCCGTTACAATATGCTCCCACAATCGCGCCGAACGGTTGGCGCGTGACAGTGATAGTTCTGTCTCGCAAATGCGCCCAGCCTCTTGCAAAGGTACGTTACGAGAAAGACGTTCAATATCCTCAGAGGTTGGAATACCGTCAAAAAGAGTGAACGTAGCGTCCCAGGCATCCGCGATCACGCGATCTGATCGTTTCTCAGCTGGAAGATCATGCGAGAAGGCAACAAGAGAGTAGGTTCGGTCCGGACCATGAGCGCAATAGACAGCGTGCCCAACACCGCATTCATCCATTTCAAAGACAGGTCGGTCAAATCGCCAATTTTCATTCTGCATGCGTCTTAGAAGAATACGCATGAAGGATAGGCGCGATTGATGGATTGAACCGAGCCGGCTCAACTTCATCACCTTATCAGGTGAACGCAGTTGGATTACATCGGTTTCGCAAACACTCATAATCATCTCATCCTCTGGACAATCCGAAGCTTAAATTGCCCGAGCCATATTGGATATATGTGCTCGGGCAATTTGCTTAGCTGTCTCTTCCTTTCGCTATTGTGATGCGCAATGCATCCCAAAGTGACGGAATGAGTAGCAAGGATACTGGTACTGCGGTGATGACGATAAAGCTTTGCAACTTTGAGACACCGCCAGACCCTACTGAAATCAGGATTATTGCCATCATACCCATTGCAATGCCCCAGAACACACGAACTGCCATAGATGGTGTTCCGCTCTTGGACATGGTGACAGAGATGACGTAGGTCATAGAGTCACCTGTTGTCGCCACGAAAATCGTTGTCAAAACCAAGAAGAGGATAGAGACAAAGAAGCCGAGCGGCAGCTGCTGTGTAATCGCCAAAAGTGCAGCTGGAAGGTTGAAACCTTCAAAAGCAGTCGCAATAGAGCCAGCCTGCTGAAGTTCAAATGCAATTCCTGAACCGCCAACAATCGTGAACCAGAAGTTTGTGACAATCGGCGCGACAATGGACAGCATGATCACGATAGAGCGAATGGATCTGCCACGAGAGACACGCGCGATGAACATTGCCATCAACGGGCCATATCCCATAAACCAGCCCCAGAAGAACACAGTCCACCAGCCAAGCCAACCCGGCTCACCAAAGACACCAGCTTCACCGCGGTAAAGCGCCATGCCAAAGAAGTTGCTAAGATATGTTGCAAAGCCTGAAAAGAAGCTGTTGAAGATGAAGGCTGTTGGGCCAGCGAGCAAGACGAAAAGCAGCAGACCGGCAGCCAGAATGACATTCAGGCGGCTGAGAAGCTGGATACCTCTGGAAAGACCGGAGATGGCTGAAATCGTATAGAGCGCGACCAGGCCAGCAATCACAACGGCTTGTGTTGTAAACCCATCTGGAATGCCAAACAGATCACTCAGACCGTAACTGACTTGCAACCCGAGGAAGCCAATCGGACCCACGGTTCCAGCAACCACAGCAATGATACTTGACGCATCTGCTATGAGACCAATTGGACCGTTGATCGCTTTGTCGCCAAACACTGGGTAAAGCAAGGTCCGCGGTGCGAGTGGCAATCCTTTTTCATAGTGATAATGCATCAGCATCACGGTACTCAAAGAGCCAAGGATCGCCCAGGCCAGAAAGCCCCAATGCATAAAGCTTTGTGCCATGGCTGCATCCACGGCAGCATCCGTGCCGGCTTCTGCGCCAAACAGTGGAGGCGATGACAGGAAGTGCGCCATTGGCTCACCCGCAGCCCAGAAGACACCGCCACCTGCCAGCAGGGTGCACATGATCATTGCGCCCCACTGGAAGACCGTAAACTCTGGCTTTGCCAGGTTGCCCATAATTGCCTTGCCGCCCGGCAATACACAAAGGATCAAGCCCAATAGAAACGTCGACAGAAGCAGCACCTGCCAAAACAAGCCGAAGTATGTTGCAGAAATATTGAAGCCCCAATCAACAAATGCAGATAATACATCGAGATTGATAAGTGCGACTAAGCAGAAGAGCACGATAAAGCCACCTGTAATCGCAAGCAGCGGCATATTGGTATCGTTAGCGTCCTCTACAGATTGCTTGGTAATGTCCGTCATGTTTCCCTCCCTGGTGACGGCAATGCAGCATGTTCAGTTAAGCTGAACAGTTCTTCTTCAACTCCGATGGGGGTGAGTTAAGCAGCCTCTTTTCGGCTGGCGCTGCGTGAAAACTGCTTTCATAAAAGCAGTACCAATTTCGGCCCATGATCCCTGCAGTTTCCTCCTCATTGAAACCGACAGTTCTCAAACCTTTTTCAAGGTTGCCAAAATCTTTGTTGCTCTCGAACCATATAGGCATTGGCGGGAAGCCCGGCGCGCTCGCCGATCCCTCACCGTAGTCCGTCTCTTTTGTCCAACGCCCCATACGCATCCATTCCACGATGCTATCTGGCTGGTCCTGGCAAAGGTCAGAGCCTATGCCCAAATGCTGTGCACCAAACTTCTCGGCAGTCCGCGCAATCATCGTGCAGAAGCTTTCAAGCGTGCACGCCGATTTGTCTTTGAGGTGATGCGGGTAAAGCGAGAAGCCCAGCATTCCGCCATTTTGCACAACGGCCTGAATAACATCATCTTTCTTGTTACGCAGCGCAGGTGCCCAATCAAACGGATTGGCATGCGTGATTGCGATTGGCCTTTCAGAGTAATCCGCAGCCTCAATCGTCGACCGGTCGGCAGAATGGCTCATATCCACGACAAGCCCGACCCGGTTCATCTCCCTCACAACCTGTTTGCCCATCCGGGTAAGGCCGGTATCTTCAGCTTCATAGCAACCTGTGGCAAGCAACGACTGGTTGTTGTATGTCAGCTGCATGAACCGCGCACCAAGGCGGTGCACAATCTCAACGAGGCCGATATCATCTTCAATCGGGCTTGGGTTTTGGAACCCAAAGAGGATTGCTGTGCGGTTGGTTTCGCGTGCAACATCAATATCAGCGGCCACATAAGCGGGCATAATGAGGTCAGAGTATTGCTCAAACCAGCGGTTCCACTGCTCAAAATTGAGCACTGTCTCGCGAAAATTCTCATGATACGCGATCGTTACATGAACAGCGTCTAATCCCCCTGCCCGCATTTGCCGAAAGATTTTCTCAGACCAGTTGGCATATTGAAGATTGTCGATCCACATCACACAGGAACTCCGGATGAGATGTAGGAAGTTTTGACGATGGTGTAGAAATCCTTCGCGTGGGAGCCCTGCTCTCGTGGGCCATACGAGCTGTCTCCACGACCACCAAATGGAACGTGATAGTCAGTACCAGCTGTCGGCAGATTAACCATCACACACCCTGTACGTGCGTTTCTGCGGAAATGGGTTGCCCTTGCAAGGTTTTGCGTCACGATGCCTGATGTCAGTCCGAAATTGGTGTCATTAACGGTTGCGAGCGCTTCATCATAACTGCCAACCTTTATGACTGCCGCCAATGGAGCAAACATCTCTTCACGGTTGATTTTCATGGAATTGTTCGAGTTCAGGAAGACACCGGGAGACATATAGAAACCCTGTGTCGGCATCTCCAGACGCTGCCCACCACATGCGAGCTCAGCACCTTCGGACTTACCAAGCTCAACATAAGCCAGATTTTCGTTGAGTTGTTGTTCAGAAACGACCGGACCAATCTGAGTTCCCGTCTGCAATGCATGGCCAACCTTCATGGCTTTTGTGCCAGCAATGAGCTTCTCAACAAATGCATCATGAATGGCTTCGTGGACAACCAGACGGGAAGAAGCGGTGCACTTCTGCCCTGTTCCGCCAAACGCCCCTCCGATTGCTAAAGATACAGCCAGATCAAGGTCGGCATCATCCATGACTGCAAGAGCATTTTTGGAGCCCATTTCCATCTGAACACGTGTGAAATTCTGAACAGCTGCTGATGCTATGCCGCGACCAACCGGAACAGAGCCCGTAAAGGAAATCGCATCGACCTTTGGGCTTTCAACCAAACGCTGACCAATGTCACGACCAGAGCCCATGACCAATGAGAAGAGGCCTTTGGGTATGTCTTGTCGCTCAATAATCTCTGCCAGAGCGACAGCAGAAGCAGGCGTCAAATTTGCCGGTTTCCAGACAACAGCATTTCCAAATGCAAGCGCTGGAGCAATCTTCCAGGAAGCCGTTGCTGTTGGAAAGTTCCACGGAGAGATGATCACAACAACGCCAACAGCTTCCCGACGGACATCAACCTCGATACCATCCCGCACTGAATCTGCGTTGTCACCGATCTGACGCAGTGTTTCAGCTGCATAGTAGGTGAAGAACTGGCCCGCTCGGTAGACTTCGCCCTTACCTTCGGCGAGCGGTTTACCTTCTTCACGAGAAAGCAGAGTGCCGAGTTCCTCTGCACGCGCCATCATCTCTGTACCAATCGCATTCAGCACGTTGTATTTGCGCTCAATGCCATAAGCGGCCCACTCCGCCTGAGCAATGCGTGCCTGGTCCAAGGTCGCTTCCAGCTGATCAGCAGATGCCTGCGCAAACAGACCAACAAGATCACTCAGATCCGATGGGTTCCGGTTCTCAACTTCGCTTGTGCCAGCGGTCCAGTTTCCTGCAATGAGATTCAGTTTTGTGTCGACCATGTGATCTGCTGCCTATTCACCCGTAGAATTACTGAGCAGACTATGGACACATGACTCAAATTCAGTCAAAATCAAATTTCTGTAATTTGTTTCAGGAAAATTGAAATGCAGATCAAAATTGAGATGCTTCGTTGCTTCGTCGCTGTTGCACGAACCGGCAACCTTAGTGATGCAGCCGAGGTTCTTGGGCGCACACCTTCAGCACTCTCCATGATGCTAAAACAACTGGAAGAAAATCTGGGACAATCATTGTTTGAGACTGATCGTAAGAACCGGCTCTCAGCGCTTGGATCTTTCGTTCTGGAGCAGGCAGAGCGGGAACTTTATCAATTTGACGGCATGGTTCAGGACATTGTGAACTTCGCAAAAGCAAAAAGCGGAAAAGTGCGGTTGGCCGCCGTTCCATCTGTTGCAAACACAATCATGCCGGAAGTCATTGCACGGTTCCTTTCTATGCGCCCTGATGTTCACATCGAACTCCGCGATATGGATTCTGCTTCCATCCTACGCGAGCTGGCAAAAGACCGTCTTGATCTGGGCATTGCCTCCACACAGGGCCACGCCACTTCGTTTCACACTCAAACTCTCTTCTCTGACCGCTTTGGTATTCTGTGTCACAAGTCGAGTAATTTGCTTCTAAAAGATCAAGACTTGAGTTGGGAAGACTTGAAAGGGGAACGCTTGATTGCAAACAATCTGTCTCAGTCGATTCAGGTTTCAGCTTGTCAGAGGCTACACGCTGAATCTGGTCTAAAAGTCCATAACATAACATCATTGATAGCAATGATCCGTAATAAGGTCGGCATTACTATTCTACCTGAGACAAGTGCTCAGATACTCAACACAAACGAGATCAGTTTTGTTCCGCTCCCAGGAGCAGGCTTTCAACGAGAAATTGAACTTATCAGAAAATCAGAAACACCTTCATCCCCAGCAGCAGAAGAGCTGGAGCGGACAATTCTCACATTCATTCAAGATAGAAAGTAAGTTATTTCCAAATACGAAAGAAACAACAGCACCCTCTATAACGGTCGCCTCAACCCTTGATCGAAATACTCAGATGTCTGCTCATAGCCCTAAAGTCAGCAATAGCTTGAGGTTGAACTGGTTTTCTGCGTCGCAGCGAACGGCAACAAAGTCTGCAGAACAGTTGTTCAAGCGCACCTCATAGAGAGTTCACTTTGGGGATCAATAGGCGCCTAATAAGTTTGAGGCTTCATTGCTCTGGCAGAAGTCTGGGCTATTTTATACGTCTCTTGAATACGCCTCATTTAGGCAAGTGCTGGACTATGCCTATCATTTGGACGGGCTTGGTCGATGCTTGGAAGTTTGAAACTCTTTCCTCTGACACCTAATCAAACTGATTTGAGAACAAATAAATTACCGTTCAAATGCAAACAGTTTGGAGATGTCTTAAGTCCTCAGAAACTGTCATATTCACCAACTTCTCTATTCTCTGCGTTATATGTCAGTATAGGTGCAGATAATTTGCTGAGCACCATACCAGCAACTCTTACTTGATTATGTCGTTACCACGTTTCCTTATGTACGTGGCGTAGGTATCTGAATGTAACCATCTAAAAGCAGAACGCACCGTGAAATGTTACTAACGGCCACAAGAACGAAATGGCAGATTGCAAATCTTAAAGATTTAGGATTTGCGTGTATTCGGTGTGTCTTTTTTCAGGTAATTCTAATTGGCGGTTTCTTCATTTTTGCGCTTTGCACCACGAGCTACGGTGCCGCCCAAACGGATCGGACAGCTTCGCTCATCCGTATTGAAGGGCCTATAGGACCGGCCACTGCTGACTATGTGACACGTAGCCTCCAATCCGCTCAGGAAAATGGGGCCACGCTTGTCATCCTCACCTTAAACACCCCTGGCGGCCTCGACACCGCGATGCGCACCATCGTTCATGCCATTCTGGCATCTCCGGTTCCAGTTGTTGGGTATGTTGCACCAAGCGGTGCACGTGCGGCCAGTGCTGGAACCTACATTCTCTACGCATGCCATATTGCTGCCATGGCACCGGGGACCAATCTAGGTGCAGCAACACCGGTTCAAATAGGCGGTGGTTTTCCCGGATCTGGAAGCTCCGACAACGAAGAGGATGAAGAGACAAGTACGGCCCCTTCCTCCTCCGTCAAAGCTATCAGTGATGCGAAGGCCTACATCAAGAGCCTCGCTCAGTTTAGGAACCGAAACTCAGAGTGGGCGGAAAAGGCGGTCAGCGAAGCTGCCAGCCTAACCGCGGTCGATGCTCTTGACGAAGGGGTCATAGATTTGATTGCCGATAATCAAACCGATCTTTTGCGGCAAATAAATGGGCGGTCTGTGGAATTGCCGGCAGGACAGGTTAGCCTCAATACTGATAGTGTGACGATTATTCCGCTGGAGCCAGATTGGCGAACAAAGTTTCTTTCTGTCATCACCAATCCGAATGTTGCCTATATCCTATTTCTTATCGGCATCTACGGCATTGTCCTAGAATTTTACAGTCCGGGCATTTTCATCGCCGGGATCACAGGTGTAATCTGCCTGCTCTTAGCGCTCTACGCCTTTCAGCTGCTACCAGTCAGCTATGCCGGACTGGCTTTAATTCTTGTCGGACTTGGTCTTATGGTCGGTGAAGCGTTTGCGCCCAGCTTTGGCGTACTCGGACTGGGTGGCGCCACCGCCTTTGTGCTGGGTTCAATCATGCTGATCGACAGCGATACTCCCGAACTGGAGGTGTCCCGCATGCTGGTTGGGTCGGTTGCAGCCGTTAGTGCCGGTGTTTTTCTCTTCATTCTTTATCTTCTCATGCGCTCGAAGGGCCGTGCTGTCGT